>NZ_CP151945.1:5027500-5665766 GCF_038592925.1 Brevibacillus sp. FSL K6-2834 | reverse complement strand
CCAGAATCCCTCCTTTCGGGAACATATAGAGAAATGATAATAAGAGCCAACGATCAAAAGAAGATCAAAAGAAAACGTGTATGAAATCAGCTGTTAATGAAAGAATCGACTGTGGATAAAAAAAGTCGAAAAAAAGGGATTCCGCTCGGATAAGCGAAAAAAAGTAGACGTTATCCGCACCTTTGTGAATAAAATGATTCACAGATGAGGAAATCTGTCCACAAACTTATCCACACGCTGTGGAAAAGTAAAATGTTCGGCTGAAGTTATTCACGTTCCAAAACAAAAACATAATAACAGATAAAAGGCATGACAGCAATGGTTTTTTCATACTTATCCACAAACACAACTGATTGTATACTACACATATTCACACCCCAATATTTTGTGTACAAGCTGTAGATAATCTTGTCGAAAGATGGAAATGTGGATAATAGGATATCCACAGTCTTGGGAAATATCTCTTTGGGGATATTTACCGAGATCCCTGATTTCCAGCCTTTCTTGACTTTTTAGGCGAATCTCCTTATAATGCGTAGGTAATGGTTTTTGAGGACGGAGGTGTATAGAAATGAAACCATCGTTTAACCCAAATAATCGCAAACGTAAAAAGGACCACGGGTTCCGCAAGCGTATGAGCACGAAAAACGGCCGTAAAGTCTTGGCTGCCCGCCGTCGTAAAGGTAGAAAGGTACTTTCCGCATAGGCCACAACTTCAGTGGCCTTTTTTGCTGCATATCGGTCGGGAAAATCTCCTTGTGCGCAGGCTCCCTGGGGGGAGAGACATGTGCTTCTTTATCATTCAGATTTGTGAAACTTTCAGGCGTTGGAATCGTTTTATAGATCGATGCCCGGATTGTTTCGCAGAAAAAGAGGGTTTGATGAGGAGGCTAGCATGGAGCGCCAAGGGGATTTCACCGACTTTTTTCTTACATTGGCTGATGTATATCTGAAGCAAAACCCGTTTCCGGGAATGATCTGTGCGTATGCAGGGGCGTACCGGTACGTGTACGAAGCCCGTTGCGTTTATGATCCAGATGGCTGCTACCGGGCGTGGAAAGAAGAAGCGATTCGTTTCTTGGAGTCGGAGGAAGGAAAAAGCAAAATGCTGGTTCAAGCCCGCACGGTCGTGGACGAGAGGAAGCGATGGGCGGAGGAATCGCTGCTTGGCGGACTTGCCAAGACAGCATGGCTGGCCGGTGTTTCGGCATGGCTGGATGCAGTCATCATGTACGCCTGGTTCGAGAAGCGTACGCTTGCAACGGGGAAGCTCGTCCCGGCGATGAGGGAGCTGGCGGCCTACGGTGAATTCGTTTCACTGTTTCCGGCCATGTACCGAGATGATCATGATCTGTGGGAGCGCTTTCATTCCGTCGCGGCTTATCGTCGCTACTTCAGGGAGGCAGGAGGGGACGAATTTGCTTGCTCCGAGCTGCAGGATCTGCTGATGGAGCGAAAACTCGAGCGCCTTGTCCGGCAACGAGACGAAGAAGCGGCCCGCTGGCTTTTGCTGACCGAAGCAGCCTGGCTGTATCTGTCCTGTTCCGAAGAGGAGAGCCTTGATGAGCATGTCGCCGCACTGCCGCTGCCTTTGCAAGAAAAGCTGGGGAAAATCGGGTTTTCCGAAGCAAATGCAGACATGATCCGGCACGTCGGCAGGTTGTCCGATCAGGTTGTCGAAGCTGTTTTCCAAAGAAGGAATTGAAGAATAGATGCCGTTTTTGGGAAAAAAGTGGTCGAAACAAGGATATACTGGTAGATGCTGCATACGTTTTCTACTATAATTATGATGTTAGGGGTTGTTTACCTTGCATCGTTCCCATCGGCTCAGAAAGAATGAGCAATTTCAGGAAGTGTTTCAAAAAGGAAACTCAGCAGCCAACAAGCAGTTTGTTCTCTATTCTGCCAAACAGGAGGGACAAGCCGCTTTTCGCGCCGGGATTTCTGTCAGTAAAAAAATAGGTAACGCGGTTATCCGCAATCGGGTCAAACGGTTGATTCGCGAGGCGCTCTCCCGTTTGGAAAGCAAGATCCCATCCGGACTTGACTTGATCATTATCGCCCGTCCTGGTGTGGAAGCGATGTCATTGGATGCCATCGAGCAATCTTTGGTCCATGTCATGAAGCGGGCCAAGGTAATCAGGCAGGTACCGGTACAAAACCACAAAAGAGGGTGAGGCGGTCATGGGGCGCGTATTCATATGGCTGATACGAGGATACCAGTTGTTCATCTCGCCGTATAAGCCGCCATCCTGCCGTTTCGCTCCTACGTGTTCCCATTATGCGATAGAGGCTATTCGCCGTTTTGGGGCATGGAAAGGAAGCTGGCTGGCCATTCGCCGCATACTGAAGTGCCATCCCTTTCATCCGGGTGGATTCGATCCTGTACCCGAACGCCGCAATCATTAGCAGTTTTGATGAAATATAACCGATAACCGTTACAGGGAAAAGGAGGACCATCCCTTGAGCAGACGCATCCTCAGCATATCCATGCTGGCCCTGCTGGTTTTGATCCTGTCGGGCTGTAATCCTCAAGCGGCAGCACCTATTGGGCCGGACGCAGAAGGAATTTGGGACAAGTATTTTGTCTACCCGCTGTCCTGGCTGATCCAAGAGAGTGCCATGCTGCTCGGAGGCAGCTACGGCTTGGGAATTTTGGTAGCGACCATCATCATCCGGCTGATCGTGCTTCCGCTGATGGTGAAACAGATCAAAAGTTCCAAGAAGATGCAGGAGCTGCAGCCTGAGCTGCAGAAAATCCGCGAAAAACACAAGAACGATCCGCAAAAGGCCCAACAGGAAACGATGCTTTTGTTCCAGAAAAATCAAGTGAATCCATTGGCCGGTTGTTTGCCGCTGCTCGTGCAAATGCCGATCCTCATTGCGTTCTATCACGCGATTATCCGGACAGAAGATATCAAGACACATACGTTCCTGTGGATGTCCTTGGGCGAGAAGGACCCGTATTACATCTTGCCGATCATCGCCGGGATTACCACGTATTTGCAGTCCAAAATGATGGGTTCGGTCACTCAAGGCAACCCGCAAATGCAAATGATGCTGGTAATCATGCCGCTGATGATTCTGGCGATCGCCGTCACCTTGCCGTCCGCTCTGTCTCTCTACTGGGTATACGGCAACCTGTTTACCATTGTGCAAACATATTTCTTGTATCGCGATACCAATAAAGCGCCCCGTCCGAAGGAGGGAACCTCCAAGTGAAAAAGGTGGTAGCTACGGCTAAAACGATTGACGATGCTGTGCAAAAGGCCTTGGAAGAGCTGAGTGTGCCTCGTGAAAAAGTTAGCGTTCGCATCCTGGAAGAACCGAGCCGCGGTTTGTTCGGTCTGATCGGTTCCCGCGATGCCAAAGTGGAAGTAGAAGTTCAATTCGATCCGGTTGATCAAGGGCTTGCTTTCCTTCAGGACGTACTTGCCAACATGAACGTGGACGCCAGAGTAGAAATGCGCCGTGGAGAAGAAGGCATGCTGTTTGACATTCAAGGTGCCAACCTGGGAATTATCATTGGCCGCAGGGGACAGACGCTGGATTCGCTGCAGTATCTCGTAAACGTCGTAGCAAACCGCCATGCGGACAAGCATGTACGAATCGTACTCGATGCCGAAAACTACAGGCAGCGCCGCAAAGAAACACTGGAGCAGCTTGCCGAGCGCGTAAGCAGAAAGGCGCTGGCGATGAAACGAAGCGTCCGTCTGGAGCCAATGTCTGCAGCCGAACGAAAAGTCATCCATTCGTTTTTGCAAAAGCGTACGGATGTGGTAACGTACAGCGAGGGTGAAGAGCCCAACCGCTATATTGTCATCGCACCGAAAGAAGCCTCGTCGTAGGCTTCTTTTTTTGCCCATTTGCTCATAAAACGCCAGAGACCGGCGGAATGGAATGGACAGTCTACCGAGTAAAAGGCAATGGGAATAGGCGTCAACGCACAAAAGACATGGATCTATATCTGTCTCTATTCAGGGGACTATAGTCAGGAAGGGAGCACGCTTATCGTGCTTCCTTTTTCTTATCAACTGGTAGAGGTCAACCCGCCGGGTCGAGGCAACGAACAACAATGATAAAAGAATCGAATCATTGAAGAGCTAGTAAATGTGGATAACCAAAGTATAATGGGTTGGAGTCAAATCAAATCGAACATACTGTGGATAACGCTAAAAACAGGGCAATCAGTCGAGCTTGTGGATAAATTCCGGGAAAAGTGCATCAGGATTGTTTCTTTTCTTGGAATTTTTCTAGGTGTTCTGTTATGCTAATAAGTTAGTGGCTGACTCGTTTGTTTGGAAAGCTAGAGGTGAACAACATGAATTTTGATACGATCGCAGCAGTTGCGACTCCGATGGGAGAAGGTGGGGTCGCGATTATCCGGGTCAGTGGACCGGAGGCGATTGAAGTTGTGGATAAAATTTATCGAGGGAAAAAAACGCTGTCCACTGTGGATAGCCATACGATAAACTACGGACATTTGCGAAATCCACAGACAGGGGATTTGGTGGAAGAGGTGCTGGTGTCGGTCATGCGGGCGCCGCGTACGTTTACACGAGAAGATGTGGTAGAGGTCAACTGTCATGGTGGAATTGTTTCTGTAGAGCGGGTGCTCGAGCTGATTCTGGAAAACGGTGCAAGGCTGGCCGAGCCGGGCGAGTTTACGAAGCGTGCGTTTTTGAACGGACGCGTCGATCTGTCTCAGGCGGAGGCGGTCATCGATTTGATCCGGGCAAAGACGGACAGGGCGATGAAGGTAGCGTTGAACCAGGTGGAAGGCAAGCTGTCCAGACTGATTCGGAGCCTGCGACAAAATCTGATCGAAGCAATGGCCCATATTGAAGTTACGCTGGACTATCCGGAGCATGATGTAGAGGATGTTACCCAGAAGCTGCTTCGAGACAAGTGCCTGGAGGTAAAAGCAGAGATCGGCCGCTTGCTGCAGACGGCAAGACAGGGGAAAATTTTGCGGGAAGGGCTCTCCACAGCGATTATTGGGCGTCCTAACGTAGGGAAATCATCGCTGTTGAACAGCCTCGTTCAAGAGGAAAAAGCGATTGTCACAGACGTGGCGGGAACTACGAGGGATGTCATCGAGGAATTCGTAAATGTCCGTGGCGTGCCGCTTCGCTTGATCGATACTGCCGGGATCAGGGAAACAGAGGACATCGTCGAGAAAATCGGCGTGGAAAAATCTCGTCAGCTTTTGCAAAAAGCCGACCTCGTCCTGCTTGTACTCAATTATAATGAACAATTGACAGAGGATGACTATCGGATTTTTGAAGCCGCCAAAGGCTTTGAAGTGATCCTGATCATCAATAAATTCGATTTGCCCCAGCGCATCGATCTGGAGGAGGTTAAGCGTCATTTCCCCAACCAGCCGTTAATCATGACGTCTGCCAAGGAGGAAACCGGCATTGACCTGTTGGAGAAGGCGATCGCCGATCTGTTTTTCTCCGGTCGCGTTCAGCAGGATGATCTGACCTATGTGAGCAACGCGAGACATATCCAGCTGCTGCGGCAAGCGGAGCAGGCCATTGATGATGCGGTAAACGGGATTGAAGACAGAATGCCTGTCGATATGGTCCAGATCGATATCAAGAAAGCCTGGGAATTGCTCGGTGAAGTGATCGGAGAGAGCGTAGGAGAGGATTTGATTGACCAGATTTTCTCTCAATTTTGTCTTGGCAAGTAAACAGCTTTAGAGAATTGACTCACCCAAGAGGAGGAGAATTCATGATCCCAACCTATGAAGCGGAATCGTATGACGTCATCGTCATTGGAGCAGGGCATGCCGGAAGCGAGGCGGCTCTGGCAACTGCGCGAATGGGGTGCAGCACGCTGCTGTTGACCATTAATCTCGATTCCGTTGCGTATATGCCCTGCAACCCGTCCGTCGGCGGTCCGGCGAAAGGACATGTAGTCCGGGAGATCGACGCCCTGGGCGGTGAGATGGGGAAAAATACAGACAAAACGCATATTCAAATGCGTTTGCTCAATACCGGTAAAGGACCGGCTGTACATGCTCTGCGAGCGCAAGCGGACAAAATTGCCTACCAGCACGAGATGAAAAAGACGATTGAAAACACGCCAAATCTGATTCTTCGCCAAGCGATGGTAGAAGAGCTGATCATTAATAACGGCGTCTGCGAAGGAGTTATTACCCAGACTGGGGCTCGTTACAAGGCAAAGGCTGTCGTTCTGACGACCGGGACTTATTTGCGCGGAAAAATCATTTTGGGTGATTTGCAGTACGAAAGCGGCCCGAATAACATGCGCCCCTCTGTCCGGCTCGCTTACCACTTGAAAGAGCTCGGCTTTGACATGGTGCGATTCAAGACGGGAACGCCGCCCCGCGTCCACAAGAGCAGCGTTGACTTTTCCAAAATGGAAATTCAGCCCGGGGACGATGTTCCGCGTGCGTTTTCCTATGAAACAACCGAGTTCATCATGGACCAGCTCCCTTGCTGGCTGACGTATACGAACGAAGAAACGCACCACCTGATTAACGACAACCTGCACCGCGCGCCGATGTATTCCGGCACGATTGAAGGGACAGGGCCGCGTTACTGTCCGTCCATTGAAGACAAGATCGTTCGCTTCAACGACAAGCCGCGCCATCAGATCTTCCTGGAACCGGAAGGCCGCAATACGGAAGAGATGTACGTTCAGGGCTTGTCTACCAGCTTGCCGGAGGAAGTGCAGGTTCAAATGCTGCGCTCTTTGTCTGGGATGGAGAACGTCCGCATGATGCGTCCGGGATATGCCATCGAGTACGATGCGATCATTCCGACACAGCTTTGGCCGACTTTGGAGACAAAGAAAATTGAAGGATTGTTTACAGCAGGCCAGATCAATGGCACCTCGGGGTATGAAGAGGCTGCCGCACAAGGCTTGATGGCGGGGATCAACGCTGCCCGCAAGATCCAGGGCAAGACTCCTGTCATCCTCGGCCGCGAGCAAGCGTATATCGGCGTTCTGATTGACGATCTGGTCACAAAAGGCACCAGTGAGCCTTATCGTCTGCTCACTTCCCGGGCGGAATACCGTCTGCTGTTGCGTCACGACAACGCAGATTTGCGTCTGACCGATATTGGCCATGAGATCGGCTTGATCAGCGAAGAGCGGTACCAGAAGTTCTGTGCAAAACGCGAGCTGATCGAAAAGGAGAAGGAGCGGATCACCAATACCCGTGTTCGCCCAGACATGGCGGAAGTGCAGGAAGTCCTGCGTCAGGCAGGTTCTCCGGAACTGACAGAGGTAATCGAGCTGGCGCAGCTTTTGCGTCGTCCAGAGATCACGTATCAGCATATCGCCCAAATGGCGCCGTCGCCGGAGCCTCTGCCGGAGGATGTGACAGAACAAGTTGAAATCCAGATCAAGTACGACGGCTATATCCGCAAGTCATTGCAGCAAGTCGAGCGGATGAAGAAGATGGAGGAGCGGCGCATACCGGAATCGCTCGACTATCACCAGATTTCCGGCATGTCCAAGGAATCTCGCGAAAACCTGAGCAAAATCCGACCGCTCAACATCGGCCAGGCTTCTCGTATCTCGGGCGTAAACCCGGCAGACATTTCCGTTCTGATGGTCTATCTGGAGCAATACAATCGTGCAGGGACGGCAGCGGAGTAAGCCGCAGGCTGGGTCTGATTTGGCCAGATTGGGCCTCATTTGGTCAATTTGGACCAGCTTGGATCAGATTGGATCCGTTTTGTTCAGTTTGAACCAGGCTGGACCAACTTGGAACAGCTTGAACCAGTCTGAACCAGTCAAAACGTGCTTAGCCGTATAAACCTGCGAGTAAGCCAGTGGGTAAGGGAGTATAGCGTATGAACAAGGAGCAATTTGCCGAAGCTTTGTCTGCCAGGGGAATCGAGCTTTCTGAACGCCAACGGGAGCAATTTGATGGATACTACCGTTTGTTGGTGGAATGGAATGAGAAGATGAACCTGACGGCGATCACCGAAGAAGAACAGGTGTACAACAAGCATTTTTACGATTCGATCACACCGGCTTTCTACTTTCCCTTTGATCAGGTAGAAAAGGTGGCAGATATCGGGGGAGGAGCGGGCTTTCCCAGCATTCCGCTGAAGATTGTCTTTCCCCACCTGCATATGACCATCATTGACTCCCTGAACAAGCGGATGAACTTTTTGCAGCATGTAGCGGACGAACTGGGATTGGAAAACCTCTACCCCGTACACGGAAGGGCCGAGGATCGGGGACAGGAGCCCCAGTACCGGCAGGCGTTCGACCTGGTCGTTGCCCGTGCGGTCGCCAGGTTAAACGTATTGTCCGAATACTGCCTTCCTTTTGCCCGTGTCGGAGGGCACTTCATCGCTTTGAAAGGAGCGGACATTTCCCCAGAGCTAAATGAAGCCAAAAAAGCGATCAAAACGCTCGGAGGCAAGACCAAGCAGGTAGAGACATTCCAGCTTATGGAGGATGCGGGAGAGCGGAACATTGTCATCATGGAAAAGGTAGAGAATACGCCAAAGGGATATCCGCGCAAAGCCGGAACCCCGGCAAAAAAACCTCTGATTTGATTGGTGACAGGGATACGCCATCTTGTAAGGGCTGATCCCGTTATATATGTACGTTCAAGGGCTGTGGCATTTTTGCCGCAGCTCTTTTTTGTATGGAAATGCTGGTCTTTTGTATGGAAATAGTGGCCTTTTGGGCAAATGTCTGATGCAGCCAACTGCAGAATGAATGTGGGCTGAACCGCCTCAGAGCACCGGAACGCGTGGTTCTTCAGGCGAAAGGCATCGTTCAAAAGGCCGTATGCCCAATTTTTTAAGTTGAACAAGTGATCCTTTAACAAAATGGAGGAAATACTGCAAGCAAATCGAATAAGCTGTCGCTTTGCAAACTGGGAGGTAAGCTCAGGTAAATCAAACGGCTGTCCGTTGGCAAAATGGAAGTAAGCCGCAGGCAAATCGAGCAAAACGTCCCCTTTGTAACCCGGAAGGAGAGCTGTGGGCAAACGCTTGTTTTATTCGGAGAACTGATAAATGGAGTCTTGTCTGCATACATGTAACTAAGGCAGGATTCGTAATGGAGCATACAGGAATGAAGGAATGTTGGAGAGGGGGAATAGGAATGAATACTGCCTTGACGACATTTTTTCCACCGGAATTGCCGACCATACTATTGCGACTGTTTCTGGCTTTTATTGCCGGTGCTGTAATGGGATTGGAGCGGGAGCGTTTTATGAAAGGGGTCAACAGGCAACGCGGGGCTGGCTTTCGGACGTATAGTCTGGTCTGTTTCGGCTCCTGCCTGTTCGGTTTGGCATCCATCTACGGATTTTCGTCAAGCGGAGTAAATAACGATCCGGGACGTGTAGCAGCCCAAGTGGTCACTGGAATGGGCTTTCTGGGAGCGGGGGCCATTATCAAGCTAAATGGAAATGTAAAAGGGCTGACAACGGCCGCCGGCATGTGGGTCGCTTCTGCGATTGGCTTGCTGTTCAGCGCTGGAATGTACATTACGGCTATCGTCGCTGCTTTTTTTGCTTACCTCACACTGGACTTTCATCGTCTGTTCCCGCATCTGTTTCTTTTTTCAAATGATGCGCATGACGCTGATGATGATGTTTTTTCGGAAGATGAACGAAGGCATAAAGGAGAGGATCGAGCCAGGCATCCGGATGAGGATAGTTGATATGCGATTTGTTTCACGTGAAACATAGGAACTCATTCTCTTGTGCTATTTTCGATTTAGCTGGAGAAATTGGAGCATGTAAAAAAGGCTAGGAGGCTGCTGATTCGGGGATACCGATATGGGAATGCAAGAGATAAGCCACAAAGGGAGAAAGGTGTTTCCGTACAAATGTACGTTGAAGGGGCTATGGTGTTATCATCATGGCCCATTTCTTTTTAAAAGGACGATTTTCGGGGGGATGACAGATGATTTGGTTTTAATGTCGGTGATTTTCCAAAGTGTCGTTCCATTTCTATCCAGAATGATGACATAACCGACAGGTCTTGGGGAGACTACCTTTTTTGGTGGATGGAGATTTTCCTATGATACATCTATCATTAGTCTCTTTCTATTGTATCGAATGCGACTTTGCGACAAGTCAATAGCCAAGGCTTGGCTGAGAGACAGAAGGCAGGGGACAGAAGACAGAGGCATTGATAGTAATAAAGACAGTGAAAGTGAAAGAGGTAGGGGCGGAGAATTGTAAGAATAAGAGACAGTCACAGAAATAGAAGCAGACACAGAGGCAAAGACAAAGACAAAGACAAAGACAAAGACAAAGACAAAGACAAAGACAAAGACAAAGACAGTAACTCATAGACAGTAGCCATAGCTAAGCTATACCCAACTATAGCAGTAACAGGGGCAGATTCCTACTTCTATAATTGACTGTGTCATATAATTTCTCCCAAACCAATGGCCATTCCAAAACTCCCTATCAGCACCTTCTCGGTAAAAAATAATCGCCTAAAAAGGATCTCCGTACTGGTGACGTTACTTTCAACTGACTTCCAAATCCAACCATCCCCGCAATTGTGGCACTAGGGTGAAAGTAGCACATGTTTCACGTGAAACACGCTTTTCACAGCAGGAATTGGCCCTTTGATGCAGAAGTATTTCATTACGAATATAAACAGAAAAGTTGTCGCGATTTTTGCCATAGAAAGCTAATGAACGCAACGGCTGATGGAACGGTTGGAAGTGGGGGATTTTACCATGGCAGTAAAGGATTCGTTTTCTCGTATCTTCGGGTTGACGGACAAGACAGAAAATGAGGAGATCAGGCAAATACCGGTAGATGAGATTGTTCCCAATCCGTATCAGCCTCGTACGGTGTTTGACGATGAAAAGCTTGATGAGCTTTGCCAGACGATTCGGACGCACGGCTTAATTCAACCTATCGTTGTACGGATGAGAGATAACCGATACGAGTTGATAGCCGGTGAACGTCGCTGGCGTGCGACAAAGAAGCTGGGATTGGAACGAATACCTGCGATTGTTAAAGAGTTTAACGATACGCAAACAGCTTCGATCGCGCTGATCGAGAACCTGCAGCGGGAAGGATTAACGGCGATTGAAGAAGCGGTAGCTTACCAGAAGTTGATCGATTTGCATGATCTGACCCAGGAAAGCCTGGCACAGCGTTTGGGAAAAGGGCAATCCACGATTGCCAACAAGCTTCGTTTGCTTAATCTCCCTCAGGAAATTCAGGATGCGCTGTTGGCTCGACATGTGACGGAGAGGCATGCTCGCGCGTTAATCCCATTGAAGGACAGCGAGCTTCAGTTGAAAGTTCTGCAAGAGATTCTGGAGCGGGATTGGAACGTTAAGCAGACTGAGACGAGAGTGAAGCAGCTGTTGGAAGCATCGGAAAACCCGAAGCCGGAAAAAGAACCGAAACCAAAGTGGAAAGCTTTTTCCAGAGATACGCGGATTGCAATCAATACGGTGAGACAGTCGATCGATATGGTCATGCAAACGGGTCTTCCTGTAGAAACAGACGAGGAAGACCACGAGGAGTTTTACCAATTTACGATCCGCATTCCCAAACGCAGGGACGGCAAGTAACGATTGTTTTGATCCGGAATGACAAGACAATCAACCATTGGCATAGCAGCAAGCTGGAAAATAATTGATAGGAAGCAGGACCAAAAAAAGGAGCTATAGTGGGGAGCAGGGGCTGTAAAAAAGGAGAAGATGGTGGCACAGCAGGCCGCCTTTCTTTTTGGCCGAGCTTTCGCGGAAGCCTTCTTCAAGCGTCAGCCGAAGCTCGCAGGGAGTGTTTCTATCTGGCGGGACATTTGTCCAAGAGGTTTGCTGTCATGAGGAAAAATGCTCAATTCAAGAGAAGTAAGTGGGATGGATAGAGAAAAGAGGCGCTGGGAGAGGTGCCTTTTTTCCGCTTTAATCAACAGGCTGACTCACATGAAAAAACGTTTGTACAAACGATACGTTTCAAGCATCGTCTACCGCAGATGCAGTGTTTTTTGGCAACCTGCAGCCAGCCTGAGTCCCGATTGGATGACGATAGAAGCACTTTGGGAAATATTTCTCTTCCAAAAAACAGGGTATGTCAACAATAAATCTGGTAACATGTTTAGTAGATTGGTGTAAAAATGAGGTGGAGAAGTTGGGTAAAATCATTGCGGTAGCAAACCAGAAAGGTGGCGTAGGAAAGACAACCACATCTGTCAATCTGAGCGCATGTTTGGCCTCCCTGGGGAAAAAGGTACTGCTGGTGGATATAGACCCCCAGGGAAATGCTACAAGCGGAGTTGGCGTGAACAAAGCAGACGTGCGTTATTGCATCTACGACGTGCTGATTAACGACATCAGTCCTGTGGATGCTACTTTGCCTACTGAAATCGATGGTCTCAAGATCATTCCTGCTACCATTCAATTGGCCGGTGCGGAAATCGAGTTAGTCCCAACCATCTCGCGTGAGGTTCGCTTGAAAAAAGCACTGGAAGTTGTAAAAGATAAATACGACTATATTATTATTGATTGTCCGCCTTCATTGGGGATTTTAACGGTAAACTCTCTAACCGCATCCGACTCGGTACTGATCCCGATTCAATGTGAATACTATGCGTTGGAGGGCTTGAGCCAACTGCTCAATACGATTCGTCTGGTTCAAAAACATCTGAATTCTCAGTTGGCTATTGAAGGTGTCGTTTTGACCATGCTGGACGCACGGACCAATCTCGGATTGCAGGTCATCGAGGAAGTGAAAAAGTACTTTCAAGACAAGGTATACAAGACAATCATCCCTCGCAATGTACGGTTAAGTGAAGCTCCTTCGCATGGACAGGCCATTATTACGTACGATCCGCGTTCCAGAGGGGCGGAGGTATATACTGACTTGGCGAAGGAAGTGGTAGGTGTATGAGCAGAGGGCTTGGAAAAGGTCTGAATGCACTGATTACGTCCAACATGATTGAAGAAGAAGAGCATGTTTTGGAAATTCCTGTCGCAGATATTCGGCCCAATCCGTATCAGCCTCGAAAGGAGTTCGAATCGTCGGCGATCGAGGAATTGGCTCAATCGATCAAGGAGCATGGCATCATTCAGCCGCTAATCGTCAGAAAGAGCATAAAAGGATATGAATTGGTTGCAGGGGAAAGACGGCTTCGTGCAGCCAAATCACTAGGGCTGAAGAAGGTTGCGGCTGTTGTAAAGGATTACTCTGACCAGCAGTTGATGGAAATTGCGCTGATTGAAAACCTGCAGCGTGAAAATCTGAATCCGCTGGAAGAAGCGGAAGCCTATGAGAAATTGATCAGCCATCACTCTTATACGCAGGAGCAGCTGGCCAAAAAAATCGGCAAAAGCAGACCGCATGTCGCCAATATGCTTCGTTTGCTGCAGCTGCCCGAGCAAATCAGGAAGATGGTCTCGGCATCAGACTTAAGCATGGGACACGCGCGTGCTTTGCTTGGGGTAGAAAAGGAAGAGCTTCAGCTTCAACTCGCCAAAGAGGCAGTAAAGAAGGGGATCAGCGTACGGCAACTGGAAGAGCTGGTGAAACAGGCAAATGTTTCACGTGAAACATCGAAAAAGAAGCCGCTGAAAAAGGAGCCCCAGCTTATTCAATTCGAAGAAAGATTAAGAAGCAGACTGGGTACCTCGGTAAAAATCAAAAAAGGGACCAAAAGAGGAAAAATCGAAATCGACTTTTACTCCCAAGAAGATTTGCAGAGGATCCTGGAAATATTGGAGCAGGAGTAAGATCACAAGGAGGAAGCCATGCGAGTGATTTACTTGGACAATGCTGCATCAACGTGGCCTAAACCGCCGGCAGTAAAGGAAAACATGGCAGAGGTAATCGAGCATTTTGCAGCCAATCCGGGACGGGGCGGTCATGCGTTGGCAATGAAAGCGAGCAAGGCTGTGTTCCGAACGCGGGTCGAGCTTTCACGGTTGTTTGGGATTCAAAACCCGAATGACCTCTTTTTTTATATGAACGCAACCCAAGCCCTAAATCAGGCGATCAAAGGGCTGCTGAAAGAGGGAGACCATGTCGTTTCCTCTTCAATCGAGCATAACTCGGTGCGGCGTCCATTGGAATATATGGCACGTACAAAAAAGGTCGAGATTACGTTTGTAGAACCGCGTGAAGATCAACTGTATTACACAGAAGACTTTGAACGGGCGATGAAGCCGAATACGAGACTGTTGGCAGTCAGTCACGCATCGAATCTGACCGGAGTTATTCTTCCGATTGCAGAGCTGGGAGAACTGGCAAAACGGCATCAGGCTTTGTTTCTCGTGGATGCTTCGCAGACGGCAGGCGTTTTGCCCATTCATGTAGGAGAGATGAAGATTGACATGCTTGCTTTCCCCGGGCACAAAGGATTGTATGGGCCGCAGGGAACTGGCGGACTGTACGTCCATCCTTCTGTCGATTTGGAACCGTTGATTCACGGCGGCACCGGGAGTCAGTCAGAGGCCATCGATCAACCGACGACGAGACCGGATCGCTATGAGAGCGGTACAGCGAATACAGTGGGACTGGCCGGATTGCAAGCAGGTGTATCGTTTGTCCTGGAAAAAGGGGTAGAGAACATCCATGCCCATGAATGGAAGCTGACAAAACAAACAATCAAAGGCTTGCGCCAAATAAAAGGCGTAGAAGTTTACGGACCGGGAGAAGAGGTCGAAAGAGTCGGTGTGATTTCGTTTAACATCGAGGGTGTCGATGCGTCAGAAGCATCGTTTATCCTCGATCAGCAGTACGGAATTGCGACTCGTGCAGGATATCATTGCACACCTCTGGGACATCGGACAGCCGGAACAGAGCAACGTGGAGCAGTGCGGGCCAGCTTTGGCGTATTTAACACTGAACAGGACGTGGAAGCACTGTTGAACGCGGTACGGGAAATCGCATCCGCCTTTCAGTCTTCATGATTCGCAGGGGAGTGGAGTAAGTGATTTTGTTGGGGACTCTGGTTAATGCGATTGCCATTATCGCAGGAGCGTTGTTGGGACGCCTGCTGTCAGGCATACCAGAATCAATTCGGAAAACCGTCATGCAAGGAATTGGGCTTGCGATTGTCTTGCTGGGAATCAAAATGAGTCTGGAAACACAAAATTTCTTGCTCGTTATCCTGAGTATCGTGATCGGTTCGATTCTGGGAGAACTCATTGGCATTGAGTCAGGCTTAAACAAGCTGGGACAGTGGCTGGAGAGCAAAATGGGGGGAAGGAGCCAGGGAAGCATTGCGACTGGCTTTGTCACTACGACACTGGTTTATTGCATTGGCGCCATGGCGGTGCTTGGGGCGATGGACAGCGGACTCAGAAACAACCACGAAATATTGTACACAAAGGCAATGCTGGACGGCTTCTCTGCGATTATTTTTTCATCGACGCTTGGAATTGGCGTTTTGTTCTCTGCAGTGCCCGTTTTCTTGTACCAGGGCGCGATTGCGCTTTTATCCACACAGATTTATAACTTTGTCAGTCAGGAAACACTCGATGCCATGCTGGTTGAAGTGACAGCCGTTGGGGGCTTGATGATCATCGCGATCGGCATCAATATTTTGGAGCTGAAAAAAATCAATGTAGCCAATATGCTGCCGGCTTTGGTTATTGCAGCCATAGGAGTGCCCATCGTACGTTGGTTGGCAGTGTGGTTTGGGTGAGGGGCAGAGAGAAAGAAATTCCTTAAAAGAAAAGGCGTGAAGCCAAAAGCAGACGGATTCCCTGAAAAAGGAGTCCGTTTTTATTAGAAGGATTTTGCTAGGCAAAGAAAAAGCAGCATGTAATAATACAGAAAAAACAGCACAGATCGCGGGGAGAGTGCAGATGCTCGGATTTATCGTAAATCCAGTGTCGGGAAATGGAAGAGGGCTGCTGGTGTGGAAGCGCCTTGAGAAGGAACTGGAGAGGCGCAGAGCCATTTTTCGAGTAAAAATGACAACAAAGCAGGGGGAAGCCAAAAAGTTGGCTGTCGAGCTGCTGCAAAAAGAGGAAGTAAGCAAAATTATTGCGGTCGGGGGGGACGGCACAGTAAACGAAGTCATCAGCGGGATGAAAAAAGCCAACATTCCTTGCATATTTGGTCATATTCCGGCTGGCTCGGGAAACGATTTTGCCCGCGGACATTCGTTGCCGGGTGACCCGGTTGCCGCACTTGAACATATCTTGTCCGGCATGGAGGGCAAAGCGATTGACCTGTTCCGGGTAAACGGAGAAATCGCCGTAAACGCGGTAGGAGCCGGTTTCGACGGAGAGGTAGCCCGGGTAACCAATGAAGCTGCTTATAAAAACTGGTTGAATCGTTGGCGGCTTGGAAGGATGTCCTACATCATTTCTGTAATTCGGGTATTTTTGTCTTATCGGACGAGTCGGGTAAAGCTGACGGTTGACGGAAAAGAGACAAGATTGGAGAAGGTCTGGCTGGTGGCGGTGGCAAACATTCCGAATTACGGCGGGGGGATGCTGATTTGTCCGAAAGCTGTACCTGATGACGGGATGGCAGAAGTATGTGTAGTGAGCAATGTATCAAAATGGTCACTGATTAGGGCCTTTCCGATGATTTTTAACGGTTCCCATGTACGCCACCCTGGCGTTCGGTTTTTCCGGGGAAAACAGATTGTGATAGAGGCGGATAGAGAATTGAAGGTGCACGTAGACGGAGAAGTATCGGCATCAACGCCGATTACGGTAGAAGTAGAGCCAAGAAGCCAGTTGATATGTGGATAGAGCTCCAAGTCACCCGTTCATTTTTATAAGCGCAAAAAGAAGAAAGACTTGGAAATCCCGCGGTACGGGAGGCAAGTCTTCTTTGATCGCCATGATTTCATTTCGGTTTGATCATAATTTTGCAAGCACCGTTAAAAGACGTGGCGGAGCTGTCGTTCTGTGCCTTACTCAGGAAAAGCGCTCACCCGCTGGGAGTCGCCCGACGAGTGAAGCAAGGAAGCTTTAAACAGACCGGCCGCAATGATTTCAGCCATCCGCATGACCACGTACAGCCGGGTATTTTGCAGGACAAAGTATTCCATAAACCCGCCGACATTGACGATTCCTGTGATGTGAAAGGTCCCGACGGCAGGAAGCTCTTTTTTGACACCGGCACCGGGCTTGAGCGGGCCATCGATCACGTTGATATTTCCGACATTGCTGAATTGCCCGAGACAGGCATCGATGGCAATGATCAAGGAGTGCGGATGCTCCTGGCGGATTGCCTCCAGCTTCTCGCTCAGATTCATGGCATGCACGGGATCCTCCAGGGTACCGTAGACATGCAACGGAAGGGGCTTGTATGACAACAGCTTGCTGCCCACGAGGGGGCCGAGCGCGTCTCCGGTCGAACGGTCGGTACCTATACAAACAATGACAATCTCATCGCTGTACATATGCGAATGAAATCGCTGGACAAGATGTTGAGCCAGTTGGTCGACAGCAGTCTCATTGCGATAATCCACTTTCAGCGGCGGAAGCAATTGTTCCTTGCAGTTATCAGAGAGATTCATGACTACCCCCAATCCTGGCCACGGCCGAAATCAAAAGAGTATTCACAGTATAGTACCGAGAGAGCTTTTTTATACCCGCAAATGCCAACGTTGGGCAGGTTTCGAACAGTTTGCCAACTATCGCGACTCTCATTAGCATGAACAATGGAAACAGAACGGATGATGCAGAGGGGAAGAGAACTGGCGCGAACAGGGCTGAACAAGTAAAATAAGGAGTAGCACATGCGGGCTCCACAGAGCTTTTTTGGCGGGGGCTTGGTAACCGACGACAGAAGTCTTGCTTGCTCACTTTGCGATCAAAGTCTCGCAGCGGTACCCTATTGCCGATATCACATCGTGTTTTCCTGTCGGCCAAGCAAAAAGAGGGAGGGAAAGGCGTGGAGCAGGATACGGTCTTGATCGCATTTGATTCGACTCAGCAGGCTTTGCGGGCGGAAATGCTGCTGGAGTATGCCGATATCGACATTGATACCCGTCCGACCCCGAAAGAGATCACGGCCGGTTGTGCCCTTTCCATCGAATTTCCCGTGGACAATTACCAACAGGCCCGGGAAATCATTTCTGAGCAGCATGTTGAGATACGCGGCTACTTTCGCTTGTTTTCCGACTGCTACCATGAAATTGACGAATGCGGAAACAGGAAGGAGCAGGATAGATGAACGAAGAAATCGCAAAACAGGGAAGCTGGTTGGAATCGGTATATGAGAAAACCGTGGCCTATGTGACGGACCCGGAGATGTGGGTTCGGATCGGGCTGATCCTGTTGAAAATATTGCTGATTGTGGTTGTATCAAGGATTGTTGTGTCGATCGTCAATGCGGCGGTCAACAAAGTGTTTCAGCACCGGCAGGGAAGCAAGCTCCAGATGGAGCAGCGCCGTGTGGATACTTTGCGTGTACTGGTAAACAATGTTGTACGCTACGGGATTTACTTTTTGGCGATACTGCTTGTCCTTCAGCAGCTAGGAGTGGATCTGAGGCCAGTATTGGTCAGCGCGGGCGTGCTGGGGCTGGCGGTAGGCTTTGGTGCACAGAGCCTGGTGAGGGATGTCATTACCGGATTTTTCATTATTTTTGAAGACCAGTTTGCGGTCGGTGACGTGGTGACTATTAACAATATGACGGGAACCGTTCAGGAGATCGGATTGCGCATTACGCGGATTCGAAGCTGGACAGGCGAGGTGCATATTTTCCCCAACGGTACCATCAATCAGGTCACAAACTTTTCCCTGCAGAACACGTTGTCTGTGGTCGATGTGTCTGTCGCTTATGAGGAAGACCTGAATCGGGTAGAAGAAATCATCAAGGGGACATTGAAAAAGGCACAGGAGGAATTGGAAGACATCGTGGCCGAACCACAGTTTTTGGGCGTTCACGCATTGGGTCCGTCCGAGGTTACGATGCGGATTACTGCCGAATGCAAACCAAATACGCATCACGGCGTAAACCGGAAGCTGCGAGCGATGATTAGACAGGACCTGAGCAAGCAGGGAATAGAGATTCCTTATCCGCGTGTGGTGACCATGCCGGGGAGAGGATTTGAACAGGGGCAACAAAAGCAGTCGCAGTCGTAAAAAACAAGGAAAGAACAAGCAGCCGGCGAGGCAGCTGGAGCGGCAGATAAAGAGAAACAAGGGGGCACCAACATGCAGAGAAAGCAATTTACATTGGGGGATGTGGTCCAGATGAAAAAGGCCCATCCCTGTGGCACGAACGCCTGGAAGGTGATCCGGATGGGGATGGACGTCCGGATCAAATGTACAGGATGTGAGCACAGTGTAATGATTCCGCGGCTGGAATTTGAGCGCAAGATGAAAAAAGTGCTGATCCACGCCGAAGGGACCCCGGAAGAGTAAAGAGAACCGAATAGCGAGACGAAAAGAGGATGCAGCCACTATACTGGGCGTGCATCCTTTTTCATCTAGTCGGTGATGAAAGGTAACCTTACACCCCTTCGACTGGCTGGATGGCAGAGGGATGGTTAGTCGCAATCACAACCAACGATAACAAGCAGGATAAAGAGAACCAGCACGAGCGCGAAATCGTCGAAGTTGCCGTTGAAGAGACCCACTAGCTGACACCTCCTACCATGGATTCAATACCTATGCTATGTCGCAGAGGCAAAAGCGGTATGGGCGTTTGTCACGGGTCTGGGTAAAAATAAGTTATGCACATGCTATCCACAGAAAATGTGGACAACTTGATGCTGAATTGGGCTAATCCAACAATCAACTGTGGATAATAGTTTGTTCGATGAAAAGTTATCCACAAAATTATTCACAAAACAGAAAATTCTTTGGATAAATCAACCCCTTTTCCGTAATATTTAAAAAATTTTTATTAATAAGAAGGGATTTTTGGAGATGGATATAATTAGACTATATAGCAAACGGTAGAAAAGAGAGTAAAGGGGCGATTTTGTTGAAAAAGCAAGCATTTATCACACTGACAGCGATGGCAATTGCGCTGTCAACCGTCAGCACACCGTTTATCCCTTACAGTACACAAGTGGTTGCGGCAGCAGAGAAAGCACCCGTCTACAAAGACCGCTCCGAAATACCGGACGCCTACAAGTGGAAGCTCGACCACATTTATGCGAATGTGAAGGATTGGGAAAATGATGTGAAGAAAGCGGAAGACCTCGCAAATGCCTTTACCAAGCATCAAGGCAAGCTGGGCCAGTCTGCCGATTCTTTGAAAAAGGCGCTCGACGACTACAGCGATCTCATGCGTGTCACTGAGAAGGCCTATGTATACGCCA
This sequence comes from Brevibacillus sp. FSL K6-2834, assembly GCF_038592925.1. Taxonomy (NCBI): domain Bacteria; kingdom Bacillati; phylum Bacillota; class Bacilli; order Caryophanales; family Paenibacillaceae; genus Brevibacillus; species Brevibacillus sp. FSL K6-2834. Next base: position 5,645,535 of record NZ_CP151945.1, on the reverse strand, counting down.
ATATGGCGCTGGATGTAAACTCCGCGAATGCCGATCTGCAAAAGCTGGCAGACCGCGCAGAAAAAATGTACACTCTGGTCTCGGAAAAGACAGCCTGGATGCAGCCGGAAATTGTCGCGATACCGGATGGCAAAATGAAGAACCTGCTTGAGGCAAAGGATCTTGCTGCTTACAAAATGATGTTGGAGGATATGATTCGTACAAAGCCGCACTCCTTGTCAAAAGAAATCGAAGAGCTGCTGGCCAAATCGTCGCCACTGGGCAGCTCGCCGACCAACATTTACGGCATGCTTTCCAAGGACGTCCGTTTTCCGAAAATCAAGGATGAAAACGGAAAAGAAGTGCAGCTGACGAGAGCCAATTTCGTTTCGTATCTGGAAAGCAAGGACCAGCGGGTGCGCAGGGATGCGTATCAGGCTTACTACAAGTCCTTGATCGATTTTCAGGACTCGTTCGCTCAGACGCTGGCAGCCAAGGTAAAGGCGGACAATTTTTACGCGGATGTCCGCAATTACGACTCGGCTCTGGAGGCGAGCCTGAATCCGAACAATATCCCGACCAAGGTGTACGATGAACTGATCGAGACTGTCAATGACAATTTGCCGCTTTTGCACCGCTATATTTCCTTGAAAAAGAAAATGCTTGGCGTTCCCGAATTGCACATGTACGACATCTATGTGCCGATCGTACCGTCCGACGACAAGTACATCCCGTATGAGGAAGGCAAGAAAATGGTCGTGGATGGCCTCAAAGCAATGGGGGACGAATACGTCAAAGTGCTGGCCGAGGGATTGGAGAGCGGCTGGGTGGATGTCTATTCCACAGATGACAAGCGGAACGGCGCGTATCAGTGGGGAACGTACGATACTCATCCTTACGTGCTGTTGAACTACCAGGGCACGCTCGACGATGTTTACACCATCGCTCATGAGATGGGGCATGCCATGCAGTCTTATTACACGAACAAAAACCAACCGTATATTACGTCCAACTATCCGACATTTACCGCGGAAGTCGCTTCCACGATGAATGAGACGCTTTTGTTCAAGAGCATGTACGCTCAGGCCAAAACGAAGGAAGAAAAAATGTATCTCTTGAATCACTATCTGGAAAACTTCCGTTCGACCCTGTTCCGACAAACGCAGTTTGCCGAATTCGAGCGGGCGATCCACGAGAAGGAGCAGGCGGGAGAGTCCCTCAACGCGGAAGCGATCAAGAAGATCTACCTGGACATCAACAAAAAGTACTATGGCAAGGATATGGTTTCTGACGAAGAAATCTCGATGGAGTGGGCACGCGTTTCTCATTTCTTCAATTACAAATACTACGTCTATCAATACGCGACCAGCTTTGCCGCATCACAGGCGCTGGCCAAGCAAGTGATGGACGAGGGAGAAACAGCCGTAGAGCGCATTCAGAAAAACTTCCTCGAAGCAGGCAACTCCGCGCCGCCGATCGAAGTGTTGAAAGCAGCGGGCGTAGATATGTCTACCTCTCAGCCGATCGAACAGGCTATGCAAATCTTTGAAGAGACATTGAACGAGCTGGAAAAACTGGTGAATGAGAAGTAGAGAGCGGGCAAAAGCAGGAAAGCAGGAGAGTAATCTCTCCTGCTTTTTTGTATTCACCCGTGCCATTCGCTCCTCAGCAGGGAGAACATGATGACATCAACGAGTTTTCCTTTCGACATTTCGTATTCCCGCAGTCGTCCTTCTTCCGTAAACTGCAGCCGCTTCAACAGCTTGATCGAAGAGACGTTCTCCGGTTCGACCTTGGCCTCGATCCGGTTCAAACCCAACTGTTCAAACCCAAAGCCGAGCATAGCGCGGATGGCCTCCGAGGCATAGCCGCTGCCCCAAAAGAAACGTCCGAGGTCATAGCCGATTTCCGCCCGTTTATTTTCGTGATCCAGGTAATTGAATCCGCAAGAGCCGATAATTTCAAATGGCTGCCGCAGCGTAATCGTCCACCTGCACGCTTTTCCTTCCTGACTGAGTTCTTGCAGAAGCGAAATCATCTGTTCCGCTTGCGCCACATCTGTAAAAGCTTCAATGTTCATGTGCTTTGTCACAGCAGGATCAGACCAAAACGAAAACAGCGCGGGAGCATCCGTCAGCTCCATTGGCTTCAATTCCAGGCGGTCGGTTGTTACCTTATTCATATTCATTGCGTGTCCTCCCATCTATTGATGCAACTAAATTGAAAAACTGCAGTCTCTACCTGGGCATAATTCAGTCCTTTCAAAAAGAGGGATGACAAGCAATTCCCATAATATCACAAATAAACCGCCAATGCCCTCTCGTAAATAAGGAGAAGGTGCAACTCGTTTGCGTACATGCCTTTCATTGCCGGAAAAATCAAGCGGGAGCACGAATTTTGGCGGAGCCGAGAAATTTTTGACAAGAGCTCTGTCTTTCGAAAAGATATAAATAATAGAAGAAAGAGGAAAGAAGAACGAGTTTCCACATGGATTCGATTGTAATCCGCGTCGCAAGTTTTTATACTAGAAAGGATGTGAATGAAAAAAGGTACAAGGAGTTGTATATAGATGGGTGCATCTTGTGGCATTGTAGGACTTCCCAACGTAGGCAAGTCGACTCTGTTTAACGCGATTACGCAGGCGGGCGCAGAATCGGCCAACTATCCGTTCTGTACCATCGATCCCAACGTGGGGATTGTCGAGGTGCCGGACCCGCGCCTGAACAAACTGACGGAGATCGTCGTTCCGAATAAAGTGGTTCCGACGGCGTTTGAGTTCGTGGATATAGCCGGTCTCGTAAAAGGAGCCAGCAAAGGAGAGGGCTTGGGCAACCAGTTTCTCGGACACATCCGGGAAGTGGACGCAATTGCTCACGTCGTTCGCTGCTTTGAGGATGAAAACATCACACACGTAGCGGGACGGGTAGATCCGTTAAGCGATATTGAAACGATTAATCTGGAGCTGATCTTTGCCGACCTGGACTCGGTAGAGCGCCGGATCGACCGGATTGGCCGCAAGGTAAAAGCGGGAGACAAGGAAGCCAAGCTGGAGCTTGACGTGCTGGAGCGGCTGAAGGCTGCGTTTGAAGCGGGACAGTCCGCGCGCAGCGTCGAGATCAGCGATGACGAATTCAAGCTGATCCGCGAGCTTCACCTGCTCACAATCAAGCCGGTACTTTACGTTTGCAACGTGGCCGAGGACGGGATTCACGATGCCGACAACAATCCTCATGTACAGGCTGTCCGCAAGCACGCTGCGGAAGAAGGCGCACAGGTAGTCGTCATCAGCGCCAAGGTCGAAGCCGAGATCGCCGAGCTGGAGGGCGAGGACAAGCAGATGTTTTTGGAAGAGCTGGGACTGCAGGAATCCGGTCTCGACCGCCTCATCCGGGCTGCGTATGAACTGCTTGGCCTGATCACTTACTTTACGGCTGGCGTGCAAGAGGTGCGTGCGTGGACCATCCGTCAGGGAACGAAGGCTCCCCAGGCTGCAGGCGTTATCCACACCGACTTTGAGCGCGGCTTTATCCGTGCCGAGGTGATCGCTTACGACGACCTGGTTGAGGCCGGATCTGTAGCAGCAGCGAGGGAAAAAGGAAAATACCGTCTGGAGGGCAAGGAATACCTCGTCAAAGACGGAGATGTCATGCATTTCCGGTTCAACGTATAGAACTCAACCTTGCTTCGAACTAGGCATTTTGCTATAATACGATAATGCGAGTATTTATGGAGTGCATGTTTCATGCGTTTCGCAGCACTCGCTCCTTGCCCGCTTGCGGGCCGCTAAGTCCATAAGGAGGTGAAAAGGTATGCGTCAATACGAAGTGATGTACGTATTGCGTCCAGACCTTGAAGAGGAGAAAATCAAAGCTAACGTTGCACGTTACAGCGAAGTTGTAACCAGCTTTGGCGGAGAAGTAACCAAGCTTCAAGAAATGGGCAAGCGTCGTCTTGCGTATGAGATTCAAAAGTTCCGTGAAGGTTACTACGTTTTGATGAACTTCAAAGCGAATGCTGACGCTGTTGCGGAAGCAGATCGTCTCATGAAAATCAACGACGACATTATCCGCTTCTTGTTCGTACGTGAAGAGAAGTAATTGTCGTCTCGGGCAGAGGGGGACCCAAGATGAATAAAGTCATTCTCATCGGCAACCTGACAAAAGATCCGGAGCTGCGCTATACGCCAAACGGCGTGGCCGTTACTACCTTTACCCTGGCGATCAACCGTCCGCGTACCAACCAGGCAGGCGAACGCGAAGCCGACTTTATTAACATCGTCGCATGGCAGAAGCTGGCTGACTTGTGCGCTACCTATCTGCGCAAAGGCAGACAAGCGGCTGTGGAGGGCCGTATTCAAACGCGCTCTTATGATAATAAAGAAGGAAAAAAGGTTTACGTAACGGAAGTCGTCGCTGAAAACGTCCAGTTCTTGGGCGGAAAAGGCGGAGAAGGCGGCGGTTACGATCCAGGCTTTGGCGGCATGAAGCCGTCGGGCGGTCAGAGAGATGAGATGGATGCGTTTGGGGATCCCTTTGCGAATACAGGCAAGCCGATCAACATCTCGGATGATGACTTGCCGTTTTGATTGAAGGACACTCGATCGTATAACGTTCACATTTCCTGATAAAAGGAGGGACTTTCATGGCACGTAAAGGACGTCCAAATAAACGCCGCAAGGTATGTTTCTTTAAGGTTAATAAAATCAAGCATATCGATTACAAAGATACCGATCTGCTGAAGAAATTTATCAGCGAGCGCGGCAAAATCCTGCCTCGTCGTGTAACTGGTACTTCTGCGAAGTATCAACGTGCTTTGACAGTAGCGATCAAACGCGCTCGTCAAGTAGCACTGCTGCCGTACACCACTGAATAATTGTTACAAGCAAAAAAAGGGGGACACAATCGCGTGGCCCTCTTTTTTCCATATTTTTTATTGGTCGTATTGCTTTTACTTTGAAGATACACGATGAGGTGTCGCCATGCCTTCAAAAACAAAACAATTGGCGGAAAACGCCCTTTTGCTGGGAATTGCACTAGTGCTGCTGTTTATCAGTACATACACAATTGCAGGGATGGTCACCAGCCTGCTTTTGCCGTTGCCGTTTGTCATCCTCGGGATGCGGCGGCCGATTTCATCCTCCATATGGATTGTCGTCGTGTTCACGTTTTTAGCTGGAGTGCTAACCGGGATATTCTCGGCTATGATGGCTTTGATGATCGCGCTCTGGGGAACAGTAATGGGTCACATGTACGCCAAAAGAGGGACAGCTATGTCCGCGATTGTCGCGGGAGCTGCAGTCGTTTTCCTCGGGTATGTGGCGATGCTCGCTCTCTCCACGTACGTCATCGGGATGGGCTTGAATGAAATGATTCAGGAGGCAACGAAGCTAAGGCCTGATTTCGTGCCCAAAGAGCAATTTGAACAGGGAATGCAGCTCATCAAAATGGTCATGCCGGCCTTTTTAGTCATGATGAGTTTTATACAAAGCGGGATTACGCACTGGATAGCCCGACTGGTGGGCAAACGGATGAGATTGTCGGTTCCGGCCTTGCCTCCTGCCAGAGAGTGGTCTTTTCCGCGTTCGATCCTCTACTACTATTTTATTTCCATGGTAAGTATTCTTTTGATGGGAGAAGAATTGCAGGGAACATTTTGGACAAGCGCCGTACTCAACGTAAAGGTGATCCTGGATGTGATCCTGACGTTGCAGGGCCTTGCTTTCTGTCTGTTTGCCATTCATTTGTACAACAGGAAGGGATTGGCCCCCGTGCTTATTGTCTCTCTATTTATTTTTCCCCCGCTAACCACTATACTTAGTTTATTAGGCATCTTTGATTTGGGTTTAGGCTTGCGAAAGAGACTGGAAACAAGAGTGAAGAGGGGCTGAGGAAATGCCCAAATTCCTGTTAAAGCGTTGGTACGGGCTACACATGGTCTTGGCTCTAAGCTTTAGCTTGTTGCTGTTGGGAATTTTGACGCTTCATCACTGGATGTACGGGGCGATCGGGATCATTTGCCTGATCGGGCTCGTGGTTTACGCGCTGCAGGCCGAAAAAGGCTTCCAGCGGGATCTTCGTCTGTACTTGGCTACGGTTACCCACCGGGTGAAGAAGGCGGGCGAAGGCGTCATCCAGGAAATGCCGATCGGGATTTTGTTGTTCAACGAAGAAAAGACCATCGAATGGGTAAATCCCTTTATGACCAATATGTCCGGTGATGAAATGTTGATCGGGAAAACACTGCCTGATGTATTCCCGCAGCTCGTTCTGAAACCGGACCAGAAACGGCTGGAGTTTGTTTACAACGAGCGGACCTATGAAGTGCTTGTCCGAGCAGAGGAGCGTCTGCTTTACTTTACGGACATCACGAATTTCAAAGAATTGACGCTTCGCTACCACCGTGAAAAGGCTGTGCTTGCCATCATCCACCTCGACAACCTGGACGAGGTCGGACAAGTGATGGACGATCAAAGCCGGACACTGCTTTCTACGAGTGTGGCAGGGGTCATTACCGAATGGGCAAACAGGCACGGCATCTATCTGCGCCGCATTTCCGCAGATAAATTCCTGGCGTTGATGGAGCGGGAGACGCTGGACAAACTGGAAGAAAGCCGCTTTGACATTCTGGATGTGGTCAGGGAGATGACTGCAGACAACAAGATACCGATCACGCTTAGCATCGGAGCCGGAGCTGCAGCCAATTCCTATATCGAGCTGGGACAAATGGCCCAATCGAGTTTGGACATTGCTTTGGGCCGCGGCGGAGACCAGGCAGCGGTCAAGATCGGAAACAAGCTGACGTTTTTCGGCGGCAAGTCCAATGCCGTGGAAAAGCGGACTCGTGTACGTGCCCGCGTGATCGCCCATGCGCTGCGCGATCTGATTCACGAAGCGGAGCACGTCATCGTCATGGGACACAAGCAGCCTGACATGGATTCGATCGGCGCCTCCCTGGGCGTACTGAAAGCCGTACAGCTTCATAAAAAAGACGCATATATCGTGATGGATGAAGGCAATTCGTCTGTGGAGCGTCTGATGAAGGAAATTTACGCGCATGAGGAACTGGCCGAGGCTTTCATAACACCGGAGCAAGCGATACGTCTGATTACCGGGCGGACGCTCTTGGTAATCGTCGACACGCATCGCCCGTCGCTGGTAATCGAGCCGCGCCTGCTCAGCGAAACAAGCCGGATTGTGGTGATCGACCACCACAGGCGCTCGGAAGAATTTATCGAGCCGGTGCTTTTGTATCTGGAGCCGTATGCTTCTTCTACAAGCGAGCTGGTTACAGAGCTTCTGCAATATCAAAGCGACCGTCTGAACATCGACAATCTGATCGCTACGGCCTTGTTGGCGGGGATTGTGGTCGATACGAAAAGCTTTGCTTTCCGCACAGGCTCGCGAACCTTTGAGGCAGCTTCGTTTCTTCGCCGGAATGGCGCGGATACTGCGGCCGTCCAGCGCTTGCTGAAAGAGGATTTGACGCAATATGTAAAACGTGCTCGGGTGATCATGAATACCGAGACCTATCGGGATAACATGGCGATTGCCGTGGGCGACCCCAGTGAGGAGTACACGCAGGTACAGGTGGCCCAGGCAGCCGAGCAGCTGTTGACGCTCTCGGGCATTCAGGCGTCCTTTGTCGTTGCCAGAAGAGCTGACGATACGGTGCTGATCAGTGCCCGCTCACTGGGCGACATCAATGTCCAGTCGATCATGGAACACATGGGCGGAGGCGGCCATTTGACCGCAGCAGCCAACCAGATCGAAGGAATTTCCTTAAAAGAGGCCGTCAGACGTCTGAAGGAAGCTATCGATGCAGTCGTCTAGAACAGCCGTCTAGAGGAGGAGGAAGCACAGATGAAAGTTATTTTTCTGAAAGACGTAAAGGGTCAAGGGAAAAAAGGCGAAGTCAAGGATTTGTCGGAAGGCTACGTACGCAACTTCCTGCTGCCGCGGGGATTGGTCAAGGAAGCCACCGAAGCCAATATGAAGACGCTGGACGCGCAGCAGCGCAGCGAAGCCAAGCGTAAAGAGCAGGAAAAGATTGAAGCTCAGCAGCTAGCTGAAAAGATGAACGAGATCACCGTAAAGGTATCGGGAAAAGCAGGGGAAGGCGGCCGCTTGTTCGGGGCTATTTCCAGCAAGCAGGTCGCGCAGGCTTTGGAAGACCAGTTCCAAATCAAACTGGACAAACGCAAGCTGGAAATGGAAGCGATCCGCGCACTGGGCGTTACCCAGGTGAAAGTGAAGCTGCATAATGAAGTGACGGCAACGCTCAAGGTTCATGTAGTGGAAGAATAATGAAGCAGTAATTCATGCTAATACGGGATAAGCGAGGGGTGTGACGTGAGCGACCTGTTTTTGGACCGTGTGCCGCCGCAAAACAACGAAGCGGAACAGTCAGTTCTGGGGGCCGTGTTCTTATCGAAGGAAGCTCTCATCACGGCAATTGAAATTCTTCGACCTGAAGATTTTTATAAAACCGCCCATCAGCGCATCTTTAAAACGATGCAGGACCTCTACGACAAGGGGGAGCCGGTCGACCTCGTAACGGTGACGGCAGAGCTGCAGGACCACAAGCTGCTGGATGAGGTGGGCGGCGTTCCCTATCTCACGGAGATTGCCAGCTCGGTTCCGACTGCGGCCAACATTGAGTATTACGCGAAGATCGTCGAGGAAAAGTCGCTCTTGCGGCGGTTGATCCTGACGGCGACGAAAATTGCCAATGAAGGGTACTCCCGTGAAGACGAGGTCGGGGAGATCATCGCGGATGCAGAGAAATACATCCTCGAAATTGCCCAGAACCGGAACAGCGGCGGCTTTACGCCGATCCGCGACGTACTGCTGGAGACGTATGAACGGATTGAGTTTCTCAGTCAGCGGCGCGGGGATGTGACGGGGATTCCTTCGGGATACCCGGATTTGGACAAGATGACAGCCGGCTTCCAACGAAGCGACCTGATTATCCTGGCAGCCCGTCCGTCTGTAGGGAAAACGGCCTTTGCCTTGAATGTAGCCCAGAACGTAGCTGCTCGCGCCGGCGAGACAGTGGCCATCTTCTCGCTGGAGATGGCCGCTTCTCAGTTGGTACAGCGGATGATTTGTGCGGAGGGCAATTTGGATGCCTCCCGCATGCGTTCGGGTTGGCTGGAAGAGGATGACTGGCAAAAGCTGACGATGGCCATCGGGACATTGGCGAAAGCGCCGATCTACATCGACGATACGCCGGGTGTGACGGTACAGGACATCAGGGCGAAATGCCGCCGTCTGCAAGCGGAGCGCGGTTTGGGCATGATTCTGATCGACTACCTGCAGTTGATTCACGGACGGGGAAAAGGCGACAACCGCCAACAGGAGGTATCGGAAATTTCCCGGACCTTGAAGGGGATCGCCAGGGAATTGAACGTGCCTGTGATCGCCTTGTCCCAGCTAAGCCGTTCGGTGGAGCAGCGTCAGGACAAGCGGCCGATGATGTCGGACATCCGTGAATCCGGTTCGATCGAGCAGGACGCCGATATTGTTGCGTTCCTTTATCGCGATGACTACTACGACAAAGAAACAGAGAACAAAAACGTCATCGAAATCATCATTGCCAAGCAGCGTAACGGCCCGACCGGAACGGTGGAGCTGGCATTTTTGAAGGAATACAACAAGTTTGTCAGCCTGGACAATCGCTATCGCGATGCAGCGGGGTAAAAAGCAATAATAAAAATAAGTTCTACCCAGGTAAAAATCGCCTGTTTTTACGGAAAAGCCGGAACATACTCCGGCTTTTTTTCTATTATGAAAATACCGAACGTATAAACTTTCTAAATTGTTAACGTTCGTATTTTCATTGACAGCAACAAAATCGTTTAGTACACTTAGATTGTTTCAGGCCCAGTAAGGCAATGATGAAATCAGGAGGTGTTTTTCGATGTCAACTGTAGTTGTCGTCGGAACCCAATGGGGCGATGAAGGTAAAGGGAAAATTACCGATTATCTGGCGGAAAGCGCCGAAGTGGTGGCCAGATATCAGGGTGGCAACAATGCTGGACACACGATTATTTTTGGTGGCAACAAATACAAGCTGCACTTGATTCCATCCGGAATTTTTTATACAGATAAAACTTGCGTCATCGGCAACGGCATGGTTATCGATCCGAAAGCGCTGGTGGCGGAGCTGGATTACATTCACAGCTTTGGTTTCAAGACGCACAACTTGAAAATCAGCGATCGCGCGCATGTGATTCTGCCTTACCACATCAAGCTGGATGCTGTGGAAGAAGACAGCCGCGGCGCAAACAAGATCGGTACGACCCGCAAAGGGATCGGACCGGCTTATATGGACAAAGCTGCCCGTATCGGTATTCGCATTGCCGATCTGATGGACAAAGAAGAGTTCGCCCGCAAGCTTGAGCGCAACCTCGCTGAGAAAAATCTTCTGCTGGAGAAAATGTACAATACCAGCGGCTTTGAACTGAACGAAGTGCTGGAAGAATACCTGGGCTATGCCGAGATCATTCGCCCTTATGTCACCGATACGTCTGTCGTCTTGAACGATGCCATCGATCAGGGCAGCCGCGTGCTGTTTGAAGGCGCCCAAGGCGTTCTGCTGGACATCGATCAAGGTACGTATCCGTTCGTGACTTCTTCCAACCCGATTGCCGGTGGGGTCACTATCGGTTCCGGTGTAGGACCGACCAAGATCAACCAGGTTATCGGTGTGGCAAAATCGTACACCACTCGCGTAGGGGATGGTCCGTTCCTGACCGAATTGACTGATGCGACAGGCGATCATATCCGCGAAGTAGGATTTGAGTACGGTACGACGACAGGCCGTCCGCGCCGTGTCGGCTGGTTTGACAGCGTAGTTGTCCGCCATGCACGCCGTGTGAGCGGCATTACGGGACTGGCGATCACCAAGCTGGACACGCTGAGCGGCATTGACACGCTGCGCATTTGCACAGCCTACAAATACAACGGCGAAGTGATCGAGTCCTTCCCGGCGAATCTGAACCAGCTCGCCAAGTGCGAGCCGGTATACGAGGAGCTCCCAGGCTGGAAGGAAGACATCACTGGCGTTCGCAGCCTTCACGAGCTGCCTGAAAACGCACGTCACTACATCGAGCGCATCACGCAACTGACCGGCATTCCGCTCTCCATCTTCTCGGTTGGACCGGATCGCGAACAAACCGTGGTTGTTCGCGGTATCTACGGATAAACAATTGGCTCTATGCGAAAAAGCTGTCGAACCTGGTTCGGCAGCTTTTTTATTGAAAGTAGGAAGGATGCACCTCTCCCGGCGCACGTTGCGGCGCTGCATGGCAGTGGTCGAAAACGATCAGGAAGCAAAAATGGACGACAGGGCTTCTTCTTTTTTTGCAAGGACAGACACGAAAAGCAGACTTCTGGGCATATGGTAAGGCATATCAAGGAAAAATGAGGTGGTCACGATGATGGGATTTGATCAGAAGGCGATGAAGCTTCTGGGCAAGAATGTTCAGGTTAAGATGTTTAACGGCGTCGTCATCAAAGGAACCATGACTCATTTTAACAACGGCTATCTTTGTTTTATTACCACGTACAAACAGCGGGACGACCAAAAAACGACGATTCGCCGTTTGGCGGTCAAAGACATCACGTCGATGGTAGAGGTGTAGATGTGTAACGGCATATAGCCACCTGTCCCGAAAGAGGGGAGGTGGCTCTGTTGTTGTGTTTGGTTTCCTTTGCTGCTGCCTGCAGGAAGCAATCGTTTAGATGGTGCCTCCGAACGATTCGATGATCTGTACGGCTTCATCGCCTCGTTCTTCCGGTACGACTGCTGTCAGTAGAATGTTTCCGATGTTTTCTACTCCGCGATCAGCCATCCCGCTGGCATCCGGACCTGCGGCTGCCAGGACGCTGGCATCCCGGCCATTCGGAAAGTCACCGGCCTGGGTCAGTGTGGCCAGGCTGGGGAAATCGCTTGTAATCGGATTTGTGATCTCTTCCAGTCCGTCGCCCGGGTATTGTCCAATATGGGCGATCTGAATGGTTTCAAAGCCTGCCTGACGAAGGGATTGTGCCGCTTTCTCTGCCGCTTCAATCGTTTTAAAACCAGCCAAAATGTTGCGTTCCTTCACTGCCTGCCGCTCCTCTCGTACCCTTTTGTTAATAACCGTCAAATATGGTGTACCTATTATGAGCAAGAAACCCAAAATCCATTCGACAGCATTTTACACTTGATGTTGTCGTTATTTTTGTGGTAAAGTCGACATAGTTGGTTTCTTTAGGCAATTTGGCAGATAATTGAAACTGAATATCCGGGTTATTAGACCTAGTACATATCGCAAAAAAATTCAAAATAGTTACGTTCATGAAGGAGATGTATCTGTTTTCAGGAGGGACAAGGTATGCAATGGGCCGAATGGATGGCCAAGCTGCAAAACAAGACGAAGCACATCGTCGAGAATAGCAGCCGAGCTACACAGCGGGCGGTCGAGAGAGCAAGCACGTTTGTCCGCACTCACAAAAAGCAAACGGCAACGATCACAGCAGGACTCGTACTCTCAACAGCAATCGGGGCATCCGCCTACTTCTATTACAAGAGCAACATTATTTCGATTTATCATGTAGCAGTGAATGGACAGGAGATTGGTGTCGTCAACAATCCGGAGGTTGTCCATTCGTGGACAAAGGCCAAGCTGGACGAGGAAAAGGCAAAGCACGGCTTGAACCTGACGTTGTCCGACTATATCACATTTACTGAAGAAAAACTGTATAAGGGACACTACGATAACGAGGCAGCCATCAAAGCTCTGTCGGATATTGCCGACATCAAGGTAGAGGCTGTCAAATTGGTCGTTGACGGAAAAGTGGTCGGTTATGCCGAGAATGCAGAGGCAGCCGAGAAAGCGTTGGAATCTGTGAAGGAGAAGTTCTCCGGAATACCCGCAAACAACGTGAAGAAACAGGCGGTAGCAGCCGCATCCATAGACCAGCCGAAAGCTCCTCCTGCGGTGCAAGTGTCGATCAAGGAAGACGTGAAGCTGGAAAGCGATTCGGTAACCGCTGCTCAGGTTCTTCCGGTGGACAAGCTGGAGGAACTCTTGGCCAAGGGTACGTTCAAGCAAGTAACCCATACCGTAGTCGAGGGCGACTGCGTAGGCTGCATCGCCAAAAAGTACGGCATTACGTCGAAAGATATTTATGCCAATAACCCTGGCATAACGGAAAATACATTGCTGCAATTGGGACAAAAGATTAATGTAACGGCGCTTCGCCCGTTGGTGACTGTACAGGTGAAAGAAGAGGTCAGTCAAAAAGAAACCATTCCGTTTGCCACGCAGGTAAGGAATAACGACAAGCTGCCAAAAGGCGAAACAAAGGTTGTCCAGGAAGGAAAAGAGGGCAGCAAAACCGTCCGTTATCTCGTTGTGAAAGAAAATGGACAAGTTGTCGACAAAAGCATCCTGGATCAGCAAGTCATTGACCAGCCGCTGGTCAAAATCGTCGAGCGCGGAACCAAAGTCATTCCGTCTCGCGGGACAGGCCGTCTTTCGTGGCCGGCCAGAGGCTCTATCAGCAGCGGTTTTGGCATGCGCTGGGGCCGTTTGCACAAAGGAATCGACATTGCCGGTTCCGGATCTGTTCGTGCTGCCGACAACGGCCGCGTCGTACAAGCTGGATGGGATGGCGATTACGGAAATTCCATTTTGATCGACCATGGAAACGGCATGAAGACCCGTTATGGGCATCTTCGCTCCATCAGCGTCAAAGTAGGAGATGTCGTCTCCCAAGGAAAAGCAATTGGGGTCATGGGTTCTACCGGAGACTCTACCGGTGTCCACCTGCATTTTGAGGTTATACAAAATGGACGACTGCAAAACCCGGTTCGTTTCCTAAAATAAGCAGGAAAGTATAGGAAAATCAAAATAATGATTTTCTTTGATTCTTACAATAAAGGGTTCTCTCAAATGAGGGGGCCCTTTTCCTATTGGATCGAGGGAAGCGTCCAAGGCGGCTGTCTGATACAATAAGAGCATGTGGAGATGGCAGGAAACATTACCAAGCATCAGATGTGGAGGAAAACACGGACGTTTCGTGGAATCCATTACGTACAGAAGGGGGAGAGCGCTATGGCAAAACTCCTGGTTGTGGACGATGAAAAACCAATTGCCGATATCTTGAAGTTTACCTTTGAAAAGGAAGGGTACCAGGTAGTCTGCGCCTATGACGGAGAGGAAGCTCTTCTTCTCGTGCAGAATGAAAAACCGGACCTTATTTTATTGGATGTGATGCTTCCGGGCCGGGATGGCATGGATGTCTGCCGCTCCGTTCGGAAAAGCTGCGATGTGCCGATCATCATGCTGACGGCCAAGGATTCCGAGGTGGACAAGGTGCTCGGCCTGGAGCTGGGTGCGGATGATTACGTGACCAAGCCATTCAGCGCACGGGAGCTGGTGGCCAGAGTCAAAGCGCAGCTCCGCCGCCAGCAGCCCAAGAGCGAAGAGCAGGACAATCATCTGCTGCGGATTCATGAACTGGAGATCGATCTGAATTCCTATACCGTCGAGAAGATCGGGGAGCAGCTTGAGCTGACCCATCGGGAATTTGAGCTGCTTGTCTATCTGGCTCGCCACCAGGGACAGGTCATGACGAGGGAGCATCTGCTCCAATCCGTCTGGGGATTTGATTACTTCGGGGATGTGCGGACAGTCGATGTGACGATCCGCCGGTTGCGTGAAAAAATCGAAGACGATCCGAGCCAGCCGAAGTATATCATCACGAGGCGCGGACTTGGCTATACCATGCGTAATCCGGGAGCGGGAGGAACTCCCGGATGAGTCCGTTTCGCCTTTTTCGTCTGTTTCGCCTGTTCAAGACGGTCCAGTGGAAAATGGTCGTCATTTACATGCTCCTGATCCTGATGGCGATGCAGTTTATCGGGGCGTACTTTGCCCGGGAAGTGGAAAGCTACTACATCAATAACTTCTCGGAGACGTTGAATGCGCAGGCGAGCCTTTTGGCGACGCTTTCCCAAGGATACCTGCGGCCAAACGAAGGCAAGGAGCAAAGCCAGGATGAGGTCCGGCAGGGAATCGACAATCTGATCACCCATCTGGTGAAGCTGAACGGGGCCAATGTCCGCGTCATCGACTCGAACGGGACGGTTATCAGCACGACGGAAGACAAGCGTACGATCGGGCAGCGAAACACTCAGCCAGAGGTAACGATTGCGCTTTTGGGGACACGCAGCGAGTCGACCCGGATCGATCCGCGGACAGGCGATCGGGTCAAGGTGCTCGTGCTGCCGGTGAAAGGAGACAACATCGTCTACGGGGCAGTATACATGGCTGCTTCCATGGAGGCGACCTATACGACGATCCGCAAGATGAACGGGATTCTCGCTTCCGGGACGATGATCGCACTGCTTTTCACCGCAGCCTTGGGTGTCGTGCTGGCCCGGACGATTACGACGCCGGTGAAGGAAATGACTCGTCAGGCCCGGGCGGTTGCCGATGGAGATTTTAATAGAAATGTACGTGTGTATAGTGATGATGAAATTGGGCAGCTCGGGATGGCCTTCAACCATATGACTTTCAGGCTGCAAGAGGCGATCATGCAGCAGGAGGAAGAGCGGGAGAAGCTGGCCGGTATCCTGCGCAACATGTCTGATGGGGTAGTCGCCTCCAACCGCAACGGTCAGATCATTTTGATGAACCGGTCGGCGGAAGAGATGCTGCAGGTCACCATGGACGACTGCATGGCCAAAGGATTGACGCTGTACGATCTCTTGAAGCTGCCGCCGGAGGAAGAAATGCCGCTGTATTCGCAGGTGGAGCCGTTGATCATTGAAATGGTGCTGCCGAACCGCGAAGTCCTGATCCTGCGTGTGACATTTACACCGCTTCAGCATGACAGCGGGAAGCGGGGCGGCATTATTACGGTGCTGCAGGACGTGACGGAGCAGCAGCGGCTGGACCAGCAGCGCAAGGAGTTCGTCGCCAACGTATCGCATGAGCTGCGGACGCCGTTGACGACGATCAAAAGCTATGTGGAAGCGCTGTTGGACGGCGCAGTAGAGGAACCGGAGCTGTCCAACCGCTTTTTAAAGGTGACCATGTCAGAGACAGAGCGGATGATCCGTCTCGTAAACGACCTGCTTCAGCTGTCCCGTTTTGACTCGCAGGGCATTCACCTCCACTACAAAGAGGTAGACGCCGATCAGCTGCTTCGTTATGCGGCAGACCGCTTTTCCATGTTCGGGGAACAGCAGGGCGTCCAGCTAAAGCTGGAGGTGCCGGAAAATCTGCCTCCTATATACGTGGACAAGGATGCGATCAACCAGGTGCTGGACAATCTGCTGTCCAATGCAGTCAAGTATACGCCCGAGGGAGGCACGGTCGTCCTCATGGCACAGGTCAACCGGCACCAAAAGCGTCTCCACATCTCCATTTCCGATACCGGGATCGGGATTCCCAGCCGGGATTTAAAGCGCATCTTTGAACGCTTTTACCGGGTGGACAAGGCTCGTTCGCGCGGGCAAGGCGGAACCGGTCTCGGCCTCGCCATCGCCCGGGAATTGGTACAGGCTCACGGCGCGGAAATCGAGATCTCCAGCGAATTGAATGTGGGCACGACGGTCACCTTTTGGGTGCCATTTGCAAAAGGAGGGACGGCGGGATGATACGGTGGAAGGAGCCGGCCAAAACCTTGCTGCTCACCTTGCTGGTTCTGTCCAGCTTTCTGTTGACCGCGCTTTTGTGGACAAACCAGCCCCAATTTCAACTGATCGAGCCTGCTCAGTACAAGGAATCAAAGCCGGTACAGGAAAGGCAACTGGAGGACTTGATCGCACCGGAATCGGTCATCTTTCACTACGGGGAGGACCGGCATACAAAGGCGACAGCGACAGACGGCCAGTATCGCATCGTCAAAGAAGAGATGAAGAAATGGATCTTCCTCGATTTCGCGCCATTTTCCTTGCCGATTGAGAAGTGGGAGAAAATCTCCCGGGAGAAGCAAGGAATTGAAATACGCTTTCGCAACAGTGTCCCTCTTTCTGTCGTTGGACGGCTTGTGACATTTCGCGATGAGGTCAGCGACAAAGGAAAGGGAATCGACCGCCTGGTGCTTTATTACGAGGAAGAGGAAGACGTGGTCTATGCCTTGTTTATCCTCTCCGGCGAGGAAATGGTGCTTCGCAGCCGTACCTCGATCAGTCCAAAGGATTTGCGGCAGTCTTATCTGCCGACGGGCAACCTGATGCCGGAACAAATCATGAAGGTCGTCAAGCCGAATCCTGTCCCCCCGATCATAGAGCAGGGGAGGGCGGCAGGGACGATTTACTATTTGCCGAAAAACCCGGTGAAAATGCAGGCCTTTCGCTTTACATTCCGGACGATCGACAACGATCAGCTACTGGATGCGTATTTTCTCGATCGGACACTGGTCCGCCAAATCGTGGAGCGGGACAAGACGATCATCTACACCGATGGCAGCCGCTCCATCCAGTTGCGTTCGGATCAGCAGGCCATTACGTTTACGGACCCGGCCATCCTGTCAGTCGCACCGGAGCTGACGGATGAGGAGAAGGTAAAGGCAGCCATTTCATTTATTAACAAACATTTGGGATGGACGGATGATTTTCATTTCGAGACAATCAGAAAAAGCTATAACGACAAAGACGTTGTTACCTTCCGCCAGTATGTCGGAGCGTATCCGCTCTACAGCAAGGAAGGCTATCCGATCGACACCATCCGGGTGACGATGGAGGCGGGCCAGGTAGTGACGATGGACCGCTCACTGATCGATCTGGACCGCTACATCCAGAACAAAGGGTGGACGGCGATGTCGGGACCGGAATTGTTTCAATACATCCGCGAAAAGGGATTGGCGAATACAGAGCAGATCAGAAACGCATATCTGTCGTATCAGACGGTTACACACGAGGATTATGTGGAGCTGATCCCGATCTGGGTAGTGGAAGTGAACAATTATCCCAACCTGTACATTCCTGCCCAATTGAATCAGGGAGGAGGGCCGGAGCATGGATTGGAGTAAAACGAAAACGATCTTGATCTGGGCCTTTCTCCTGCTGGACGTGTTTCTCGGCTATCAGGTATACGCGACGAGGGGCGGCTACTGGCAAAATCCCGAGGCGTCCCAGAGCGAAAAGTGGGAAATGGATGACTATCTCAGACAGCACAACGTCACACTTGACGCAGAGGTGCCGTCGGACACGCCGGACATGACCTATCTCAATGCAGAGTATGTAGGGATCGGAGCGTTGGAGCTGCAGGGGATGGCAGGCATTGACGCTACCCTGGAAAAAATGGCCCTGGCGGCCAGACTGAAGCCGCCGATCGCCATAAATGGCCAGATCACCCCCAACGAGCTGTTGCGCCAAATCGGACCGCGCATGATGTATTCCGATCAGTACACGGCTGACCTGTACCAATCGAATCAGGGAAGACTTTTGTATTGGCAGGTGTACGATAAGGTGCCGATATTCATCGCGCCGCTCGAAGTCTACTTGGCCGATGGCTCGATTCTCGGGTATCGGCAAACCTATCTGAATATACGCAGCCAGGGTACGAGCCGCCCGATCATTTCTGCATATAAAGCGATCCGTTCGCTGGTGGAAAAACAGGTGATCCATCAGGGCGAGCGTATCGAAAATGTAACGCTGGGCTACTACGGTTCCTATGACGCGGAAATTCAGGGGCTGGCTCCGGTATGGCGGATCATTCACGATGGGAAGCAGCATTTTGTCAACGGATTTACAGGAGCCCAGGAACGCCCTTTGGTCACGAATTATTTCCCGGGGAAATAGGGATGGCGAAAGTAGCGGACAAGCAGGTGTTGGAAGACAGACCGAAAAGCCATCGTTAAAAGGGCAGCAGTTTCACAGCTATAGACAGCATGTTAGATATAGACAACATTTTGCAAGGGAAGCAGGTACACGGCCGCGGTGTGGGGAGATGGAAGGGACAAAACTGCTCCACTGCGGCTCCCTTGTGTGCGTGCAAGCGAGAGAAGAGGGATTTGTAGTGAGATTTAGTGTATTGGCAAGCGGGAGTACCGGCAATGCGATCTACGTGGCAACGGATCGCATCTCGGTGTTGATCGATGTGGGGATTACCGGCAAACAGGCAGAGGCGGCTCTGCGCGAGATCGGCGTGGACCCGACAGAGCTGAGCGCCATTTTGGTAACGCACGAGCACGTCGACCATATTAAAGGAATTGGCGTCATGGCCCGCAGGTACAATCTCCCAATTTATGCCAATCAAAAAACGTGGTCTGAATTGGATGGCCAGATCGGTACGATTCGGGAGGACCAGAAGCAGCTGTTTGAGGTAGGCGAGAAAAAAGAGCTGGAGGATTTGGGAATCGAGTCTTTTGGCATTTCTCACGACGCCGTCGAGCCGATGGGCTTTTGCTTTTACCACAATAACAAGAAGCTGAGTGTGGCGACCGACCTCGGCTACGTCAGCGACCGGATCAAGGAGACGATTCGCGGTGCGGATGCCTATGTGTTTGAATCCAATCACGATGTCGAATTGCTTCGCATGTCGCAGTATCCGTGGAGCATCAAGCGGCGTATTTTGAGCGACGTCGGCCATCTGTCGAACGAAGCGGCTGGCGAAGCGATGATTGACGTTTTAGGCGGACGGGCAGAGAGGGTATACCTCGCGCATCTGAGCAAAGAGAATAACATGATCGATCTGGCGCGTCTGACCGTAAAAGGGATTTTGGAGGAGAGCGGTCTCAAGGTCGGAGATGACGTCCATCTGCGGGAAACGTACCCGGACCGCCCGACCAAGCTGGAGTTTTTATAGACGGCACCCGTATGGATTTCCTGCCGCCAGTTCCACAACCTTTCCATATTTCTCACGCCATTTTGCCGAAAACAGGTCGTATACTGAGGATGTGAAATGGTATACGCGATAGCAAAATCTGCAAAGCTAGGTAATAGAGAAAGGAGAGCGTGAACCATGGGTTTTTACGATGACATGGCACAAGTGGAACGGAAAAAGCGTTCGAATGGAATCGGGCGCTTGGTGATGACCTCCATTACTTCCGCGGCGATTGGAGGGATGGTAGTTCTCTTGATGCTGCCGTCTCTCTCCAAATCAGGATACATTTCCATGGTAGAGCCGGGTACGGCCAATGCCATGAGCAATCCGGCCGCCAATCTGTTCGCCCAGCCTGTATCGGTCGAGGTTACTTCGGCTACGGTGGATGCGGTGGAAAAAACGGAAGATGCGGTCGTGGGGATCATCAATACGCGCCGGGTCGTGAACTGGTTTAATGAAGAACAGGTTCAGCGCGGCGAGGGTTCTGGCGTCATCTTTGAAAACAAAAACGGCAAAGCGCACATTATTACCAATAATCACGTTATTTCCGGAGGAA
The DNA here is from genome assembly GCF_038592925.1 of Brevibacillus sp. FSL K6-2834. Lineage (NCBI taxonomy): Bacteria > Bacillati > Bacillota > Bacilli > Caryophanales > Paenibacillaceae > Brevibacillus > Brevibacillus sp. FSL K6-2834. The sequence continues at coordinate 5,625,172 of NZ_CP151945.1, read as the reverse complement.
GCAAGATCCAGGTAGCACTGCCAAACGGCGACACTGTCGACGCCAAAGTACTGGGAGCCGATCCGTTTACCGATCTGGCCGTTCTGGAAATCGACGGCAGCAAGGTGAAAAAGGTAGCCGAGCTGGGCGACTCCGGTACGCTGAAGGTAGGAGAGCCGGCGATCGCCATCGGCAACCCGCTCGGACTGGAATTTTCCCGTACGGTAACGCAAGGGATCATCAGCTCGCTGAATCGTTCGATGCCGGTGGATATCAACGAAGACGGCCAGGATGACTGGGAGCTGGACGTGCTGCAAACGGATGCGGCGATCAACCCGGGGAATAGCGGGGGCGCTCTGGTCAATATCAAGGGACAGGTAATCGGCATCAATACGATGAAAATCTCCAAGACAGGTGTGGAAGGGCTCGGCTTTGCCATTCCGATCAACGACGTGAAAAAAATCGTCGGCGACCTGATGCAGTATGGAGAGCTGAAACGGGCTTATCTGGGCATCGAGCCGTACAATTTGACCAGTGTGCCGCGCTACCACTGGAAAGAGACGCTGAACCTGCCAAACGATGTGAAAGCGGGCGTCGTGATCAGCAAACAGCCGGGCAGATTTTCGCCAGCAGGCAAGGCTGATCTGAGGCAATACGACGTCATCGTCAAGCTGGATGGCAAAGACATCGACAACGGCGCGCAATTGCGCAAATACTTGACGCTGAACAAAAAGCCGGGAGAAAAAATGGAAGTTACCTTCTACCGCGATGGATTTATGAAAACCACGACGGTGACACTGGAAAATCAACCTTCCAGCAATTAAAGCGGGAACACCGGTTATCCATACTGGCAAGAGCAAAAGCAAATGAAAGACGGAGGCACCCTTTGCGGGACCTCCGTTTTTTGGTGCGCCCAGCATGGGCGATAGCTATAGGGTGAAAGTCCCGAACGGGGGTTGGCTGTACCAACCGTTAGCTCAAGGCAAGGGTGTCGACCGCGAGGTCGAATCTGAAGGAAGCCGGCGGCAAAATCCCGACCTGAGGTACACGAACCCAATTTGAGGCTGTTGTATCCGGGCGAGTCTGCCAAACAAGACAAAGCCCCATACAGCCAAGGGATACAGTAGTAAACTTGGGCAGGTACATGGGATGAAAGTTATCGTTCTTACCTGGGGAGGTCTGCATGAAACGCCTTCAACTGTTGGTAACCGTCTCCGTAAGGAGACGCTGAACATGCAGAAGTCAGCAGAGGCCATAGTACCCGAGTAGAGGACGCTTGAATGGGGAAGGGCCGAACATCAAGCCAGCATGCGATCCATGTCTTTTGATACGGTACGTCGAAGCAGAATTCTGTCAAGGAACTACTTTTGAAGAGCAGGGGTGAAGCCCCGAGGGTACAAAAGAGGGCTGAGTATCGTACAGCAAGCACGGAGTCCGCATGTGCGAAGGAAGGAACATCATTATGGATTTGCTGGAAAAAGTCTTATCACGGGAAAACTTACGGATGGCACTCCAACGAGTGGAGGAAAACAAAGGTGTCGGTGGAGTCGATGGTGTTTCAACCGAACAACTACGCGATTATCTACGTGAACACTGGCAAGCCATCCGCGAGAAGATGGAAAGGGGAACCTATAGACCTTCACCTGTTCGCAGAGTCGAAATCCCGAAACCTGACGGTGGTGTAAGGTTATTAGGCATTCCCACCGTGGTAGACCGCTTTATTCAGCAGGCCATCCTCCAAGTGTTAACGCCGATCTTCGACCCCACCTTCTCGGAATCTAGCTATGGGTTCCGTCCAAAACGTAGCGCTCACATGGCAGTAAGGAAAGCGCAAGCGTATATCTCCGAAGGATATCGTTTCGTGGTGGACATCGATCTAGAGAAATTCTTTGATCGCGTAAATCATGATATTCTAATGAGCCGTGTGGCTCGAAAAGTTCAGGACAAGAGAATTTTAAGACTGATTCGTTCCTACTTGAATGCGGGGATCATGATAAATGGCGTCTGTACAACATCAAGTGAAGGAACACCGCAAGGTGGGCCGTTAAGCCCACTTTTGGCAAATATCCTACTTGATGATTTGGACAAGGAACTCGAAAAGAGAGGCCACCGTTTCTGCCGCTACGCAGACGATTGTAATATCTACGTGAAAACAAAACGGGCAGGGGAACGAGTAAAGAAGAGTATTCAAAACCACTTGGAGAAGGTACTAAGGCTAAAAGTAAATGAGGAGAAAAGCGCGATAGACCGACCATGGAAACGAAAATTCTTGGGCTTTAGTTTTACCTTTGCAAAACAGACAAGGATTCGCATCCACCCCAAATCCCTCCTCAAGCTAAAAGAGAAAATCCGCACGATCACGAATCCGGTGTGGAGCATCTCGATGGAGAAGCGGATTGAAAGAATAAATCAGTACCTCATGGGCTGGATTGGATATTTCGCCCTTGCAGACGCGAAGGGCATTCTACAATCCATTGAGGAATGGACAAGGCGCAGGCTCCGTCTTTGTTTGTGGATGCAGTGGAAACGCGTGAGAACCAGATATCGAGAACTTCGTTCTCTTGGCATATCTCACGTAAAAGCCATTGAAATTGCAAATACCCGCAAGGGTGCATGGCGTACCACAAAATCTCCGCATATACACAAAGCCCTCGGCATTGCCTACTGGCAACAACAAGGGCTGAAAAGCTTAGTGCAACGATATTCTCAAATTCGTCAAGCTTGGTGAACCGCCGTATACCGAACGGTACGTACGGTGGTGTGAGAGGACGGGGGTTAGTCGCCCCCTCCTACTCGATTTTCGGCTTTAAATTTTGACAACAAGCTGATTGAGGTTTTCCGCCATTCTAGCCAGATCAACGACGGCATTGGAGGTTTCTTCGGTGCTTGCTGACGTTTCCTCGGTCACGGCCGCGATGTTTTGCGCGGCCTTGAGAACTTCCGAGGTCTGGGCGCTTTGCTCCTCGCAGCTCGCGGCTATTTCCGCAATCCGGGTCGACGTCTCTCTTACGTAGCTGACGATTTCATCAAAGGATTGATACGCTTGCGATACGAGGGCGCTGCCGTTGTTGACCGTATCGACTGTTTTTTGTGTGCTCGTCTGCATTTGGCCGATCAGTTCGATGATTTCTTTCGTGGCGATACTGCTTTGCTTAGCCAGTTTGCCTACTTCACTGGCTACGACGGCAAAGCCGCGGCCGTGCTCGCCGGCCCGTGCCGCCTCGATCGAAGCGTTAAGGGCCAGCAGGTTGGTTTGGTTGGCGATATCCTGGATCGAGCTGATGATGCTGTCGATCTTTTGGGAGTTCGCCAGCAGCTCGTCTACCTTGAGCGTGATGTCTTTCATGCCCTCGATAGAGTTTGCCATCATCTGTACGCCGCTGTGCGCGACATCGACCGTTTTGTTGACGAACTCATTGGTCTGCTCGATGTTTACGGCAACCTGGGTAATTGCCTGATTCATCTGCTCGATCATTTCCGAGACATTCGTTACGGTGCTGGCCTGGAATTGGCTGCCGGAAGCGATTTCTTCGACGCTCGCCGAGATTTCTTCCGAGGAGCTGGCAACGCTCTCGGAGGATTGCTGGATCTGCTGCGTGACCTTTTGAATGTCACGCATAATGATGAGGATCAGGAGAATGCCGATGACGATTGCAATCACGCTGATCGCGATCACCGTAATAAATCCGGTGTTATTGAGCGAGACAGCATTCGATGTCGCTGCATTGGCACCATTTCCGTTTAATTCGACGAGCGATGAGATAACCTTTTTCGCATCAGTCCATTGAGCTTGCGTGCGGTTAATGGCCGCTACGGTTTTTGCGGTATCCGTGTTTCTGGCTACTTGCAGTACGGCCGGAATTTGCTGGGCATAGGCTTCCCAGTGGGTTGAAAAACTGCTGTAGATTTCTTTTTCTTCATCGGAAGAAATGAGCTTTTCGTATTCCGCCCGTTTTTGCTCGATGTCCTTCAGAGCATTGTTTACCTGTACTTCAAGGGCATTGATTTTATCGAGATCGGTTTCAAGGCCGATCTGTGAGATAATCATCGGCAGGTTGGTGATGTCTTCATCCAGATCGCCGAGCACCAAAACGCTTGGCATCCAGTTTGTATTTATCTCTTCTGCCTTATTTCCGATTTTCCCCATCAGAAATAACGATATTGTGGAAGCGAGCAGCAATAAACATAATAACACGATAAAACCGACTAAAACCTTTTTCCGTATGGTCATCGTTGTTCCCCTCTCCATCTGCGGTGTCATACATAGTAAGTACCCACTGGATAACGGGATTGAAACATGCTTGGATGAGATGTCGCCGATTTTTACTTTTACAAAGGATTAGGTAAGTGCTGCGGCATCGTGTACAATGAGATCAAACGGGATAAGGAGAAACTCTGTGACGGGACGTCAACATACAGGAGAGATCAACGCTCAGGGGCAGGGGTGGTTCAGCGAAATGGAGCTGTTTCAACAAATCTATACCGGCCTGTCGATAGTCAATTTGCTGTTGGCAGCGGTTTTAATATTCATGGAGAGGCGAAACATCGCTTCTACCTGGGCGTGGCTCATGGTCTTGCTGTTTTTGCCGGGGATTGGCTTTGTCATCTACCTGGTGTTTGGCCAAAGGCTGTCGCGCCGCAAGCTCTACAAGCTGAGGGAAGGGGAATTTTCCCGTTATCAGGTGGTGCTGGAGGAGCAAATCAGGAAGATGGAAAGCGGGACCATCCGCTTCCACGATCCAGCCATCGTCGACCACCGCGATATGATCCACATGAATCTCGTCAGTGATGCCGCGCTGTATACGCAGGATAATCACATTGACATATATACCGAGGGGCAGGCAAAATTTGAAGCGCTGTTTGCCGACATTGCCAAGGCAGAAGACCATGTCCACCTGCTCTATTACATCATCCGCAAAGACGAGCTGGGAGAGAGGCTGATCCGCGCTTTGACCGAGCGGGCGGCGGCGGGCGTAAAGGTGAGGCTGCTGTACGACGCGATCGGTTCGTCCGAGCTGACGCCGCGCTTTTTCCGCCCGCTGGTGGAAGCGGGGGGAGAAGTGGCCGCGTTTTTCTCATCGCCGATTCCATATGTAAACATGTGGGTCAACTTCCGCAATCACCGCAAGCTGGTGATCATCGACGGCGAGGTCGGCTATATCGGCGGCTTTAACATCGGAAACGAGTATTTGGGGATGGATCGGAAGCTCGGGTACTGGCGGGACACCCATCTGCGGATTACCGGCAGCGCCGTCCATCTGCTGCAGGCGCGCTTTTACCTGGACTGGAATCTGTCGGCCCAGGTACAGCGGAGGATGGAGGACGAGCCGCGCTATTTCCCGCCGAGTCAGAGGACCGGAAACGTCGGCATCCAGATCGTTTCCAGCGGCCCCAACTCCGAGAAGCAGCAGATCAAGCACGGCTATTTGAAAATGATTTACAAGGCAAAAGAGCGCATTTATTTGCAGTCGCCTTATCTAATCCCCGACGACAGCCTGCTGACGGCACTGAAAATGGCCGCCATGTCCGGCGTCGATGTCCGGGTCATGATACCCGGCCGGGCCGATCACAAGCTCGTCTACTGGGCGTCCCAGTCGTATCTGGGCGAGCTGTTGAAGAGCGGCGTGCGCTGCTTCCGCTACGAGAAAGGATTCCTGCACGCCAAAACGATGGTCGTGGACGGACAGATCGCTTCCGTGGGCACGGCCAATCTGGATATACGGAGTTTCAAGATCAACTTTGAGACGAACGCCTTTTTGTTTGACTCGGCTACGGCGGAGCGGCTGGAGCAGATTTTCCTTGAGGATTTGGCTGAGTGTCATGAGGTGACACGGGAGGAGTATGAGAGCAGGCCGCTGAAGGCGCGGTTGCAGGAGTCGCTGACGAGGCTGTTGTCGCCGATTTTGTAGGGCACAAATGGATGGGGCGTTGAAGGGGGAAAGCAAAGCGGCTGGCTGTGGTGGATCGGACTGCATGTCGGGGCAGCCGGTGTGTTGGTGAGCCGGTATGAGGGACTGTAATGTCAGATAGCAGATAAACGGAGCTGACCGCATGCCATAGAGAGCAGGCGAGCAGCAGCTGGTAGGCAGAGAAAATAAGCAGAGCCTGCGAGCAGTAGCAGGTAGACAGAGAAGATAGGCAGAGCGGGCGAACAGTAGCAGGCAGCAAAGTACACAGCAGGAATTGACAGGAAAAAGCGACCGTTTCATCGGCCGCTTTTTTTGTTTTCAGCATTCTTTTCGATTTTCAAAAAATGATGTGTCGATCCCCGAAAGGATGGCGTCTAATTCATGTGAAGGGAGTGAGGGAGGGAAGTGGAAGAATCGACGCCTTTTGATCCGGCCTACTGGGTTTCGCGAGCCAAACGGAAGCGCGAGGATTTTGCTCCGCTGTACGATTTTTATTTTGAGCGAATTTACCGCTATTTTGCATTCAAGGTGGGGAGGTCGCATGCAGAAGATTTGACACAGCTCACTTTTATGAAAGCCCTGAATGGACTGTCGAGCTACCGGGAAGAATCGCTTTTTTCCACCTGGCTGTTTCAGATTGCAAAGCGTGTGCTGCTGGACGAAAACCGGAGGGTTCGACGGCGGCCGAAGGAGACGGAGCTGGATATTATACAGACCGAGCTAACAGAGGGGCACGCCGAGCGGACAGCGATTCAGCTTGATCTGTTATCCGCTTTGCAGCAGTTGCCCGAGACTGAGCGGGAGATCATCATGCTGAGATTTTTCGCGGACTGTACGCTCGTCGAGGTTGCACAAATTCTGGAGATGGGCGAAAGCGCAGTGAAAAACCGGCTCTACCGGGCTCTGGAAAAGCTGAAAGGCAAATTACGCGGATGGGGGGATATGAATGAACGGCGACAGGAGAAAAACAGCTTCGTTTGAGCAGACGGAGCAGCTTGCCAAGCAGATGATGAAACCCCGGACGGATTTGCAAAGCGATGATCTTGAACGAGAATTTCCCGGCTTCATCGAGGTCGTACAGGGGCTTGAACGAGAGAGAGAGGCGCTTTCCCCCGGTTCAGGCACGCGAGAGAGAATCAGACAAACATTGTTTGAAACGGCAGGGACCACGAAAGCTCCCGTTCGCCAGCGAAGGGTCGCGAGAAAATGGATGTTTGCAGCAACCGCTGCATGCTTTTTCTTTGTCATCTTGATTGCTGCCGGTTTCTCATCGCCGACGATGGCCGAAAAGCTGAAAAGCATTCCGCTAATCCGATCCGTGTTTTCCCTGTTCAAGGATGAAACCTTGCATATCGCCAGGGAAAAGGGGCTTGTCACACCGGCCAGTCAAAGCGTGACGGTGAACGGAATTACCGTGACAGTGAACGAAGTCTTCTATGACGGCTCGCGTATCGATATCGGGTATGCCATCCAGGTGCCCGAAGCCGCAAGCGAAACAGAAGCCCTTGAAATCGCCCGCAATATCAAGATATGGGAATTTACCGTGGACGATTCCGACAAGCCTGTTCCTTACAAAGGCAGTCAAGATGTGGAGCGGGTGGACAAAAACCTGTTTGCAGGGATGAAGCATATGGAAGTGACAGTGCCGTTGCCTGACAAGTTTACTTTTCATGCAAAGGTATCGGTTGGTGACGACTTGTCAGATCCGAAGACAACGGGGCAGCTGGACATTCCGGTGGTAAAACAGATGAAGCCGGGAGACGGCGCAAAGCTGTCCCCGGACATTTCCCAGACCATGGAAAGCGGCTATGTATTTGAAGTGGAATCCGTAACGCTTACTCCGGCGTCGACGACCATTTTGCTGAAAGAGATTCCGCCGGACGATAAACCGTATGACCCTGCGTACAGGCTGCTGAACGACAAGGGAGAAGCCATCGAAGAGGCGGAAGAAACCCTCACTTGGGACGAAAAGGGAATCTGGAGAAGGTTTGTCATTCCACTCCGGGAAAGACCGGAGTCCGTGAAGCTCATCCCGAGCATGAACGGCGTCGAGGAAACGGAGAAGGCCGTAGTCATTCCGCTCAAAGCGGACAGTCAAAACAAATAAATGAAAAGAGGAGAGATCATGATGGGAAACAAACGGACACCGCAAACAATCGGCGGTCTAGTTTTGGCCGGCGTGGTCACAGTCGCGGGCATAACGGCAGCGCTTCCGGGGGAGACATCAACCGTGCAAGCGGCACTTGCGAAAACCGCAACCGGAGCACAGACAAAAGCCGCACAGGCCAGTCCAAGTGTGACGGTGAACGGAATGACAGTGACGGTGAACGAAGTCTTCTATGACGGCTCGCGTATGGATATCGGTTATGCCATCCAGATGCCCAAAACCCAGAATGAAGCAGAAGCTCTCAAAATGGCCCAAACAATCAAGCTTTGGCAATTTACCGTGGACAATTCCGACAAGCCCGTTCCTTACAAAGGCAGTCAAGAAGTGGAGCGGGTAAACGGAAACCAGTTTAAAGGGATCAGGAATATCGAAATCACGGAGCCGTTGCCAGACAAGTTTACCTTGCATGCGAAGGTGGCATTTGGCAATGATGTGACAGATCCAAAGACAACGGGCGAGCTGGACATTCCGGTGGCAAAACAGCAGAAGTCGGGAGTTGGCGCAGGGCTTTCTCCCAAAGGGTCTCCGTCCGGGCAAAGCGGTGCAGGGGGCTCGGCAACGCCAGCGCCTGACGAAGCAAAGGAGCCTTTGCCCAAGCATGTTCAGCAAAACTATCAAAAATTATTGGAGGCTGAACCGCTGCTGAAAGGCCTGAAAATGACGGGGTATTCCAAAAGCCCGATGACAGACAACAGGCAAATTCGCGGAGTATGGGGAATCGTGCTCCATGAAACCGGGAATTTTGACGACAAGGGGAAAATGTTTGCCTCGATGCAGTTTGACAGTACGACAGGAGAGCTATTGGATTATGGCTCCTTTGGTTCTCCCACCTTCAGGGAAGAGCCGAAAAAAAGCACGCAAACGGAGGCTTTTTACAGACAAAAAGCAGCCGAATTTTTTCAGAAGCTGCTCGGCGATGAGCATGTGAAGCAGTATCAGAAGAGCGGAACATTGGAAATAAGCATGAGAACCTACAATAAGACCGTGGAAAGACAAACGGGTACTGCCCAATTTGATTACAAAGGCGAACGTTTTCAGATCGTTGTGGATGTCAACGGCTACCTGCACACGTACAATCGCATACCGCTGTCCCACTTGCTGAAACAGCGGTAATGGACAAAAAGAATAACAACGTAAAAAACATCCCGACCCACTATTTTGCAGTGGAACGGGATGTTTTTTAGTGATGCTCTACCAGGCTGTCTACGGGAACGCTTTGTTCGCGCTCCGGCTCGTCCAGCGGATAGACTCTGGCCATGTCGGTTTCTTCATCAACGTGCTGGATATAGACCGGCACCTTATTCAAGGTGACATTCGCCATGACGGGGGAAGCCGCGATTTCCTTGGCGCGCTGCTTGTTCATTTTACAGACCTCCTCGTGATGTTGTCCCCACTAGTATTTGCTGGAGGGGTGGGAGAGCATTCCGAGACGTGTTTTTATGGGGATGAGATTCTCGGGTAGCATATGCCGGGGAACGCTCATTTTTTCCAATGGGGAAACGACATGTGAGGCAGCAGACCGGCCCCATTTGAAAACGAGGCATTCTGGGGTAGAATAAGGACGACAAACAGGAACGGAAAGGACGATTTACGGATGGACAAGAAAGAAAAAACGATTCGCATCGAGGGCAAGGACGTAGTGCTGCACCCGGAGCATCCGGTGCGCTTTGCCTGCATGGAGCATGCGGATACGCAGATAGATGAGTATGTGGATGAATTCGAGGCTGCGCCGGATACGTACCGCGCCGCTTCTATTGAAGACGATAAGCTGGACAAGCGTTGCCGTGAGTGCGGAGCGCCGGCTGATTTTGCGTTGTTGCGCGAGAAGGGAATGTAAGGGCGTGCAGATTACGATCGTAACGGTGGGCAAGCTGAAGGAGAAATACTTGCGGGAAGGGATCGCGGAGTACACCAAGCGCCTGTCGGCGTATTGCAAGCTGCAGATCGTGGAGGTCAGCGACGAGAAAGCACCGGAAGAGCTGAGTGCAAGCGAAATGGAGCAGGTCAAGCGCAAGGAGGGCGAGCGCATCCTGGCCCAGATCAAGCCGGATCATTACGTGATCGCGCTCGCCATCGACGGGCAGATGTGGTCGTCGGAGAAGCTGTCCAGCGAGCTGGACAAGCTGGCTTTGCACGGGCGCAGCCAGGTGGCGTTTGTCATTGGCGGGTCGCTGGGGCTGTCGGCTGAGGTGCTGAAGCGGGGGGATGTGCAGTTGTCGTTTTCGAAGATGACGTTTCCGCATCAGTTGGTGAGGCTGGTGCTGGTGGAGCAGGTTTATCGGGCGTTTCGGATTGGGCGGGGGGAACCGTATCATAAGTGAGGGCGAAAAATATCCCAGAAATACAAGTGATTTAGAATTATGTTAATATAGAGTGAATTATAACTAAGGGAATGGTCAAAGAATGATATTGGGCGTATTTATTAATGGATTCAAATCTTATGCTCAAACAGCATATATTCACCTGTGCATAAATGAAAATTATAAATTTACAACTATTGTTGGGAAAAATGGAACAGGTAAGAGCGCAATATTGGAGGCTTTAAACTACTATTTTAAACAGGGAATATGGAATATTAATAGAGAAAGTAAAAACAGAGAGGATTTATTTATATCCCCTGTATTCCTCATGGAAAAAAAATCCTTAGAGCAGTGGTTAGAGAATTCCGATTTTAAATCAAAAGCTGAGGAAATTAAGGCTGCTTTAGAACGTGTGAGTAATTATCTTTGGAAAGAAGCAAATGATTCGTTTAAAGGCGCTACACGGAGGGCAAATATAGTTGAGTTTTTTAGTCAAATTGAAAAACTTAAAGTAAGCTATTCTGAATCCCACTATTTGTTAGTAGTAGGTCGGGACGTTGATTCTAAAAGCACAAGCAAGCCGTTCTCAAATATAGCTAAGGATTTAGGTTCAGTTTCGTTAGACCAGGTTAACAATCTCATAGAGGGGTACTATAACTATATTTATATTCCCGTAGAACAGCAGGCAAATTCAACCCTTCGAATTGAGAATATACAAATGCAAAAAATAATGAATCAAAATGTTATTCTAAAAATCGAACAGCTTCTAAGGGAAAAGATGAATGTAGACGATAAAAATCAATCATTAATTGATCATATAAATAGTCAATTGTCGGTGTTTATTAATGATATTAATAGTGTCATAAAGTCGGTAAACCCTGAGTATGAATTTAAAGCAGTAAGAAATAGAAAACAAAATATAACTCCTTCTGATATTGTTGATAATATATTAGAAGGATACTTCTCTAAGAGAACACTAAAAAGTTCTCAAAAAGAAATTGAAGAATTGAGTTCGGGAGAACAGCGGAGAGCACTTATTGATGTAATATATGCATTTTTAAGTAATAGAGGAAAAGAAGAAGAGTCAAAGGGTAGGAATGTAATATTAGCTATTGATGAACCTGAGGTTTCACAAGACCTTACTCACTGCTTTGAACAATTTGAAAGGCTAGAAAAGCTTTCGAATGTACTTGGAAATCAAGTTTTGGTAACAACTCACTGGTACGGTGTGTTACCAGTAATAGAGAATGGAACTTTATTGCATTTAGCTGATACTGAAGAGTCAAATTATGAGGGGAAGTTTTCAATTTTCGACTTTTATAATTATCTTGATAATCAAGAGTATTTCCCCGATGAGATAAAATTAAAAAGTGTCTATGATTTGGCGATAAGTCTCTCAGCATATATTAGAAAAGAATCTTCAAAACATTTAATTTTGTGTGAAGGAGGAACAGATAAGAGATATTTAGAAACATTTCTAAACGTGGAGAAAGTTAGGGTTTTACCGGTCGGGGGAGTTAACAATGTAAGGAACCTTTACAATTTATTAGTTATGCCCCTTAAAATTGACAAGAGAGCGAATAGTGTTAAGAGAGTTCTTTGTTTGACTGATACTGATCCGAATCTTACGGACAGCACAGACTTTGGCAAAGATCCTTCTGGAAAAATACAGTTGAAACGTATACAAATAAATCATGAGAGTAATAAAGTAGATTTGGTTAGCTTTGACAGTTATAATCCAAGTATGGTTTATACGGTTACAAGAATTGAAGATGTCCTAATCCCGAAGATATACAAGAAAGTAATTGAACTCATTATAGATAAGTACAGGGGAGAGTATCAGGACATATTATTTGATGAATACGAATTTATAGAAACATCTTTTTTTACCAATCTTCGAGGAGAAACAAAGTTTTTATTTTGTAAGTCACATAAAGCTAGTGAAGGGAAGAATAATTTAGTTTCATTTATTGAATCTAAGAAATCAGAGATATCTTATCTATATGTAGAGGAGTTTAATACTTCATTATCCAAAGAAGTAATTCAGCCGCCTCCTGTTTTTGAAAGTCTTAATGACTTTTTTAAAGAAGATGTACTCAAGAAACTAACTCCAACGACCGAGATGTCTGTGGGGGTTGTTAATTAGCGACAAACCCCTCCAAAAAACCGCGTGTTGTTCCTGCAGGAAAAAATTAAAGGAGAATAGTTATAATAGTGTTCTTTTTTTGGAGTCTGTAAAATATTTTGTGTAAACTCTCAACCTCTAAACTACATTTAGGAAATAGAAAGGTTGGGAGATTTTTATTATGTCAAAGAGCAGATCAAGCAGTGGATCAAAGAGAAAAACATGAAGTCAGTGGACGATGTACAGTCAGCGTTAAAGGATCTATTCGGAGACACAATCTAAGAAATGCTGGAAGCTGAAATAGAGTCCTCTCTTAGATACGCCAAGCATGACATGAAAAACAAGCCGACAACCAACAGCCGCAAAGGGTATGGCAAGAAAACCGTCCGTTCTGAGAACGGGGATGTTGACATTTTTGAACCGAACATTGTAAAGAAACATCAATCCAATGTTACAGGGATCGAAGATCAAATTCTTGCCTTCTATACCAAAGGCGTACCCACTCGCGCTATCCAAGACCATCTGCAGCAGCTCTATGGCATCGAAGTCTCACCAACGCTCATGTTGAATGTAACTAATAAGATTGTACCGTTGATCAAAGAGTGGCAAAATCGCCCCTTGCAAGCGGTTTATGCTGTTGTTTTCCTCGACGCCATTCACTTTAAGGTAAAGCAGGACGGAGCTATCGTCAACAAAGCAGCCCTTATGGTAATGGGTATTGACCTTGACGGTCATAAAGGTGTACTTGGGATCTGGATTGGGGAGAATGAATGGGCAAAATTCTGGATGAATGTTCCCAATGAACTGAAAAATCGTGGGGTCCAGGATATTCTCATTACAAGGGTCGATAACCTTCGCAGCTTTACAGAAGCCATTTTAGAATGTTATCCGACAACGGAGATTCAGAAATATGTAATCCCATCCATCAAATCCGAAGCTCCATCAAGTATGTTTCCAATAAGGATCTCAAAAAGGTCACGTCCGAGCTAAAACTCATCTATAAAGCTCCAACGTAGCAAGCCGCGTTGGAAGAACTCGAGCAGTTTGAACAAATCTGGGGCAGTAAATATCCCTTGATGGTTCGTTTCTGGTGGGGATAACTGGGACGAGATTGCCACCTTCTTTAGATATCCTCCAGTTAACAAATAAAAGGCTTCATCCCCGAAGGGGTGATCTTTCTCCCCACCAAAACGTCAAGGGTTCACTTCGCCTTACGCCCTTGACTCTATTGGTTTCGAAAAAGACGCCCCAATTAGGGGGATGAAATCTTTTCATATCTCGGTTGACTGAGTTTACACAAAAATCTTGACAGACCCCCAAAAATACACGACTTTAACACAACAAGGACAACCTGAAGGCTGTTCCTGTTTCCATTTGTTACCACTTAGCATACAACGTCATCTTCCAATAAGCACCTATATCTGCAGAATTGATAGGTGGAAAAACTTCATCATTCTCCAGTTTAATCTTTATTTCCTCATCTATAGGTCTCGGTGAATAAGTCCCATCGGTGTAACCATCCCATGCATAATACCCATTTGCCGAGGATTTTTGTCCGGTTTTGTAACGATCCCCAATTGCCATGGTAGAAATACTCCTTAGATAATATAGAACATACGTTCCTGTGATATTGTAAAATTCCTATTCAATTATTTCAAGCATTTCCTCGCAAAACTATCAAACAATTTTTAGCAAAGATGGTAAGATAAGAATGAGCTATGTAACCAAAAGAGATATACATAACCAACGGCGAGATAATAAAAGAAAGCTTGCCAACCAAATAGGTTACTTCATATAGACATTCATGGGGGAGGTACTCTTTTGTCGAATAATCATTCCCTTGCCAACTATAAAGCCATAACCGAAGCCAAATACCTGTCAGTAGAAAACGCATACCGCTACCGACCAATCTTGCGCTATTTCTACGAGCAACAACAGCGACTTCGCTACTGGCTAAGACCGGAAGAAATTTTGCAAGCGGTAAAAGAACGGATGGAGCCAAGCGAGGCATCCGTATACACCGAAGACTTGCTTCAGTTGGATTTACAACAGTTGCACGATTGGGGAAACTTGCAGCGAAAACAATCGGGCAAGGTGAACAAAATAGAAGATTTCAAGAAAAAAAGGTATCGCTATCAAGCGAGCCCGTACACAATTAAGTTCGAGCGTTTGATCGAAGAGTTGGAAGAAATGGGAGATACATACGGTGGCTCTCTGGAGTCTACCCAGTTTGATAAACTGGTAGAAACCTTGAGATTCTTGACACGACTGGCTCGTACCTCCTTTCACAAACCGGGAGAGCGTCCGCGTTTTGAGATAGAAGATTGGACAGATGAGAAAATGTACCATTGGTGGACGGAATTGTACGAATTGTTTCGTAAGGTGACCAATAACGCCCGGGACTATATGGCGAACCTAGATAGCGTTCAAGTTGAAGATGTAATGATGACGGAACAGTTTCTTCTTTACAAAGATAAAGTGACCGACTACCTGAGACGCTTCATGATGGGATTGCAGCGAAGCTCTTACCAGATAGAAGGCTTGCTCGAACAAGTGAATCGGGCCTTATTGAATGACATTTTCCATAGGATAGCAGATTACGAAGTCTCTATCCCTCGTTTTGAAACGACACCCCTGGTAAAAGAGGATCTTGTGAAGCGCTATTACGATCAGTGGGAAGGAATCTGGCAATGGTTTCTGGGAGACGGAAGCGGTCGGGGCAGTGATCTGGAAGACTTGCAGCGGGAGACTACTGAAGCGATACGCCGCATCACCCGTTATGCTCAGCGCATGGGGGAACGGCAATCCAGCATGCGGAGCCGCAGGGCAGACTACCTGTATCTCGCAAAATGGTTTGCCTCTTTAGAAGATGTGAAAGAGGCCCATTGTTTATCGGCAGCAGTATTCGGTATTTCCCGGATGAGGCATATGTGGGTAGATACACCGAAGGTTACGGAAGACATCTACTCCACCATCTGGGACATGAAGCCAGCCGAATATGTGGTGAAGCCGCGCGTGCAAGAATACCGCGAGAGAACGAGACCAAGCAAAATCGACTCGAAAGAAGAGGAGAAAAAAGCGATGTTGGCTGAATATTTGAAACAGAAGGCGGAGCGGCAAGCCAGATTGAATCAGATATTTGCAGGGTATCGGGTGAGTGTGCGGGAGCTTCCGGTCATCGAACCATTTGTACGGCAAACCTTGCTTGGATGGATCGGTAAAAGTATGGCGTCACCAGGAAGAGAAGGAAAGACAGACGACGGCAGACGGTTCAAAGTGGTCGAGTCTGGTACAGGAGAACGGGTGCGTTTGCGGTGCACAGACGGCATTCTGGAAATGCCCGATTATGTGCTTTACTTTCTTGATGAAAGCAAGGTGAAGAGATGAGCCAGGTTGAGCGAACCGACGCGAAGTATACACCTCGTTTTGATGAGTTGGCTCAGCAAGCGGCGTGGGAATTGCTGGAGAGATTCTGGATTCCACGCAGCGACATGGTTTGGTATCAGGCGGTTCGAGATCGCGAGCATGTGCTAAGACCCTTTTTTAATGAAAAGCTGGGGTTTCGTCTGCTGATACATTACGAATTTGTCAAATTGGAAAAGTTTGTGAGCAGGCAAATAGAACCGTGCATGGGATTGCCTGGGTTTGTGGAAGTCCGGGATTATACGTTTTTTTCTTTGTTGATGGCGTATTTGGAGGCAAAAAGCATCGACGATCAATTCTTGCTTTCCGATATATGCGAGGAAATAAAAGTCACCTACTCGGGCCCCGGTACGGTGGATTGGACCAATTACAACCATCGCAAGTCGCTAGTCCGCGTCCTGCAGCTTGCCCGTGAATGGAAGCTACTGGTTGTTGTGGATGGCGACGATCAAGGGTTTGCGGCTTCAGAACAATCGGATGTCTTGTATGAGTCTACCCCTTTGGTGAAATATTTTCTACGAGCATATCCGCGTGACTTGATGCAATTCCAGACGACAGAGGATCTTTTGAAAATCGTTGACACCGAAAACGAAACATTGGCGCGGAGGCATCGTGTTTACCGCCAATTGTTGCTAACTCCCGGAATACGGGAGGAAGAGATGGCGGATGGGGATTGGACGTATCTTCGCAACCAGCGAAATGTAATAATGCGAGACTTTGAAGAGACAGTGGGACTTGATTTGGAGATCTATGGACAAGATGCAATGCTGGTGCATCATGGGAGAAGCCTGGGAAGCACACTTTATCCTGATACCAGAGCGATCAGCGATGTGGTTTTCTTTTTTGCCGGGACTGTTCGCGCAGCGGTTGAAGCAGGCTCTTTTCCCCTGCAGAACGACGGCCGTCTGCTCTTGACACAAGTGGATTATGAGATGCTTTTGGATCAATGCCAGGCTGAATATGGCCATGGCTGGGGAAAAGCGTTGCGTGAGATGTCGACCAGGCAGTTGGCGCATCAGTTACTGGAAGAGATGGAGGCATGGAGATTGGCTTATCGGGATGAAATGGAACAATTGATCGCGATCATGCCACGATTGGGGAGAATTATGTCCCAATATCCGAAAGATTACCTGAAGAAGCGAAAGGAAGGGGAGGAGTAGCAGGATGGAAGCGAATAGATGGCAGTTGTCCAGAGCGGGTTTGGTCAATTTCTGGTATTACGATGACGAGTGTTTTGAATTTGCCAATGGCAAGCTGTTGCTGCGTGGAACCAACGGCTCTGGAAAGTCGGTAACGATGCAAAGTTTGCTGCCGGTAGTACTGGACGGCAAAAAAAGTCCGGATCGCCTGGACCCTTTTGGTTCCAAGGCAAGGCGGATGGAAGACTACTTGCTGGGGGAAAAGGAAGTAACCGGCCGTGATGAGAGAACCGGCTATCTGTATTTGGAATTTTGCAAACCGTACACGAATCAATTCATGACGATCGGGATCGGTTTAAGAGCCAAGCGCAATGCGCAGATGGACTTCTGGGGCTTTTCCGTTCAGGACAACAGAAGGATTGGGCATGACCTGTTTTTGTACCGGCTGGTATACAATGCGGAAAAGCAGGAGCAAGAGCGCATTCCGCTGGGTAAACGGGAACTGGAGAAGGAGATCGGCCCCGGGGGCAGGGTCGTTTTCTCGCAAAGCGATTACGCGGAGATGGTGAACAAACTTCTTTTTGGGTTCCCTTCACTGGAAGCTTATGAAGATTTGATCAAGCTTCTGATTCATTTGCGGAGTCCCAAACTGTCCAAAGACTTTAAACCGACTGTGATCTACAATATCCTGGAAAATTCGTTGCCGGGTCTCTCTGATGAAGAGCTGCGCCCTTTGTCCGAGGCGATTGAATCAATGGACCGTACGAAACTGCAACTGGAACAATTGGAGCGGGACCAGAAGGCGCTCTCGAGGATTGCTAGGGAGTACACCGAATACAACCGGTATATCTGGTACGATAAAGCGAAGGGGTTGGCCGATGCTGTCAACGCAGCTCGGGCTGCGCAAAACAAGGTGGAGGAGTACCGGCACCTGCTAGTCCAAAAGGATGATGAAAGAATTCGATTGCAATCCCAACTGGATACCTTCAGAATAGAACAGCAAACCCTTACAGAAGAACATGAGCGTTTACAGGATCACGACATCTCAAAGGCGGAAGAAGAACGGATCAAGGTTAAGCAGCAGCTACAGCAGGAACAGCGTCGCTTGGAGGATAAGCAGAAAGAAAGCGATGGCAAACGGGTAAAGGTCAATCAGTTGCGACTGACCATTGAAGATATCGGTGTGAATATCAAAAACGCCGAAGATCAAATGGCCGATCTGCTCGAAGATATGGAGCAGGCGGTGGAGGAAAACGAATTTCCTGCGCATGAGATGGCCCGCAGGGAGTTTGAAAAGGCGCAGCCAGGATATTCGATGGAACTGTGGCAAAAGGAGTCGCGGGAATATCGGAACCAACTACAGCTGACTCATCATCAGGCCGTAAAGACAGCAGAGGCGGAACGGATTCGCATGGAAGCGGAGCGTGCGCTGGGTGACGCTCAAAAGCAGGTGGATGAATATCAACGGGAAAAAGAAAAATGGGAACTTGTGGTAGAGGAGGAAAAAGAGAAATTGATCGCCCGTATGCACCAATGGCAGGGAGAGGTGAGCGAGCTTCTGCTATCACCCGAGACGGTGCGTGAAACGATTCGGCAGATTGCTCAGTTCGAATCGTCAGTTCGCTTTGAAACGGTTAGAGATCCGATCGTTTACGCCTATCAGCTACTGCGCCAGGATTTGCGCGATCTCCATGGGAATGTGCAAAGGCAGGTGCAGGAAAAGCAACGGGAGCGTGAGCAAGCCGAAGAAGAGTATCGCATGTGGCAAACTAGAAAAGATCCAGAACCACCCCGCCATGAGCAAACAACCAGAGCGAGAGAGTGGCTGAGTGAGCAGGGAATTCCACATGTGCCGCTCTATGCTGCAGTGGAGTTTCGACAGGAAGTGCCGGAGATGGTACGCGCTGCAATAGAATCTGCTTTGTCGGAAGCGGGACTGCTGGACGCATTGATCATTCCCACGTCATATCTGGATCACATAGATGTTTGGGCCGAATATGTAAAAGACAAAGTGATCGTGCCGGATCCTCAACTACTTTCGTATACGATCAGCGAATGGTTGATACCAACCCCTACGGAAGGGACAGGAATTATTCAAGAGGAGATTGAAGCGGTACTGCATACAATTTTGGCGGAAAGAACTACCGGGTCATCCTTACCTGCGTTTGTTACAGCAAGCGGAAGCTTTGGAGTGGGCGTCTTGAGCGGACATGCTCCTGTCATTGAGAAGTCGGTATATGTGGGACGCGAAGCGAGACGCAGGTATCGTGAGGAGCAATTGGCGCTCTGGAAACAGCGTTTGGAGGATTTGGACAAGGAACTGGAAAGCCTTCAGGAAAAAATGAGTGATATAGAAAAACGTCTCCAGATTCTTGCCGAAGAATTTCAGGGCATTCCCTCCGAAAAGGATTTGTTGGACGCTTTGCAAGCGGTGGAACAATCAAAACAGCGGTTGACAGTATGGCAGGAGGAAGTACACAGACGCAACCAAAGAGTGCGAGAAGCGATCGAAATGCTTTATAAGGAACGTGATCTCCTGAAACAAACAGCAGAGGGGCTGACGATCCCGTTGGATGTAGATACGCTTCGCCATGCCCTTCTGTCCATGCAGGACTACATGGACGATCTGCGCAAACTGGAAACCGCCTACCGCGAAAAGTGTAACCTGCTCCTACGGCAGCGAGAGACCGAGGAGATGCTGGAAGATACGAACTATGAATGGGATCGGTTGCGCGGAGAGGTTAATGTCGCTGAGGGGGAAGTGGAAAAGCAGAAGCAACGCTTGCAAGCGATTGACCGCATGCTGGCCACTCAGGGAGCCGAAGAGATCCGGGAAAGAATCCGCTATTGTAAGAATAGACTACACAGGCTGCCCGACGAGTTGCAAGCCACATCGAGGGCAATCGGGGAAGCCGACAACAGCAGTAAGCAACTTCAGGAAAATCTGCTCGAAGCGGAAAAGGTCGCAGAAGTGCGAGAACAACTTCAGACCGCTTGGTGGAAAGTTTTCTCTGACGAATATGCGCTTGGGCTCTGGGGTTATCTCGACGGCTTTAAGGAAGATGGTGATCCGGCAGAAGGTGAAATGCACAGGCTGGATGACGTGGCATTTCGCGTACTGAAAAAGTTGCAAGCAGTAATGACTAGTCGTGAGCGAGAAACTTTTAACAATCAACTGCAAAGGATCTTTGAAACAGAACGGCAAATCAACTTGCTTGAGTATCAGCCATCACTCGATTACGCGCTACAGTTCAAGGTGGAAGAAGGATGGGAGGAACAAGCGGAAGCGCTGTCGCTGTCCCATCTTTGGACCGAGCTGAAAACAAGAGCAAGACGTCGCACGGTGCTGTTAGAGTATGAAGGAAAGAGATGCCACCCGTACATGCTGCTGGAAAGGCTGGATCACGAGATTGACTTGCACCGCCTGTATCTGACCGCAGAGGATCGGAAAATCTTTGAAGAGGTAATCCTGCAGAGTGTTGGACGGGTGATCAAACATCGAATTCACCGTGCGGAAAAATGGGTTGAAAGAATGAATGAACTGATGAGACAGCGGAACAGTTCGAGCGGCCTCACCTTCTCCTTAAAATGGATACCCCGAACTGCGGAAGACGAGTCTCAGATAGACACGGCTGAGCTGGTCGAGTATTTGCGAAAAGACCCAGCCTTGATGAGGGATCAAGACATCGAGCGAATCACCAACCATTTCCGTTCCCGTATCGAGCGGGCCAAGCGAGATCTGGCAGACTCTGCGGAAGGTGGCGGACAAACCCTCCACCAAATCATGAGGAGGATTCTGGATTATCGCCACTGGTTCACCTTTAAACTGTTCCATAAGCGGGAAGGAGAAGCAAACAAAGAGCTGACAGATCGCATCTTTTTCACATTTAGCGGCGGAGAAAAGGCAATGGCCATGTATATCCCGCTCTTTTCGGCTGCCTATTCCCGATATATGGAAGCTGACCCGCAGGCACCCAGGGTCATTTCACTTGACGAAGCATTTGCCGGAGTGGACGAAAACAACATACGTGACATGTTTATGCTGGTTGAACAACTAGGTTTTAATTATATCATGAACTCGCAAGCGCTTTGGGGAGATTATGACACGGTCTCTCGTCTGGCTATCTGCGAATTGATACGGCCCAAAAATGCCGCTTTTGTATCCGTAGCCCGATACCTGTGGGATGGCAGCACCTTGTATGTATTGAATGAAGAATGGGAGGACTGGAGCCAGACTGAGGTGGCAGTTAGCTTGGAAGAGGAGAATACGGATGATGATGACAGACCATAAACTGCTGCAGCAAGCGGTGGCCTATTTTCGTTCACAATCCCAAGGTTATGATCGACTTTTTCGGGAACTAAAGCGAAAATATAGAAGTTTGGGTTACCTTGGTGGGAAAGTATCGATACGGAGCATGACCCCGGCAGAAGCAGAGGCACTGACAGGCTTGCTGAATCGTCCATTAGATACCGGTACTAATGAAATCATCCGTGTAACAGATATAGAACAGGGATTAACGAAAACTAAGTTTTCTGAAGTGCCACTGCTGGATATTTTGGAGGGGTATTTCGGCGAGTCTCTGATCAGTAAAAAAGAGGAACAACTCCAGAATCTCCAGGTTTGGAATAAATTCTGGGAGGAAGTATTAGTTGAAACAAGTGCTTACAACCATCCCTTAGCGAAAGAGTGGATACAGGGGTTGTCCCAACACGAAGGAGTAGGCGCGATGGCAGTTCGGCAATGGTGGAATACGTCTCCCCAAGATATCAAGCGATGGTTGCTGTTAGTAGTAAAGGCGATGTACTATCTTGATCGCATGGAGCCGACAGCATATATACGCCTGCCCGTTCTGTCTACTCATATGACAGGAAATCCGCATGCTTTTGACATGAATTCACCATTGGGAAGATTGTTGCTCTATGCCCTTTGTTACATAAGAGGGAAAAACGCTCCAACCAATTCAGAGGATACCATGCAAATTCTGTACGATCATCGTATATTGCGGGATGATCTGTCTTCACAGGTTGTGGTTAGCGGGATCCGTGGTAAAAATGATTGGGGAAGCAGTAAAGTGGGGAGCAAAAAAGAAGTAGTTAGCCTTCCTCTTCGCACAGTTGTTAGATGTACGGATTTTGAGCCATATTTGCAGGAAGAATCGCCCAAACATGTGTGGATAGTGGAGAATCCCTCAGTATTCTCATCATTATTGGATCAATGGGAACATGAATTTAAAGAGAGACCATTACCTCCTTTGGTCTGTTCTTCCGGGCAGTTCTCCCTGGCGGTTCTTGCTTTATGTGATCGACTGGTATCTGCAGGTTGTCAATTGCATTATTCAGGAGATTTCGATCCTGAAGGCTTTCAGATGGCCGTACGGTTATGGCGTCGCTATGGAACAGGGAACATACTATTCTGGCGATACACCCCGGAGGACTACGCTTCCGTGACCCAAGATATTCATATCGAGGAGTGGAGGTGGAACAATCTTCACAAGCTGATTGTTGAAGTGGAAAACCAAGGATTTCCCACCCCATTTGTCCAGACCGTTAAAACAGCTCTTCAACAGCGAACCCCGGTATATCAGGAATCACTAGTGGATCAACTTTATAACGATATAAAATCAGCGTTGATACCAATATCCGTTTGAAAGGCTTCAAAATATGCTAAGGTGGCTAATAAGAAGATCAGTAAGAGGTAATTCTGTCAACGCCGGAATTAATTTGACCCACGAGCGCCGGTATAATTTTGACCCACCTGTGCGCCTGGTGTCGAATAGATTGTTTATGGCAGGATAAAAGTGCAGAGAATTGCGGCGGAAAACTGCAGAGTTCCACCGCAATTCTGAGGCCATGAAAAAGGCACTTGCCAACATCCCCCTACAAAATCTACCCTTGGATTTGGCTAGAATCTGAGGGAGTGAGAGGAATGTTGAAAGTGCCACAACAACAGTATATCCGATTTTTGCGGGAAGTCGAAGGGTGTTCGATTCAGGAAATTGCGGAACGTGTCCAGGTGAATTGGCGAACCGCCAAGAAATATGCGGATCGCGACGATTGGAATGAACCGGTATGCAAGCGAAAAGGCCGCCATCCGGTGTTGGGACCGTACTTAGAGATTATTGACACATGGCTGGAGGATGATGAGCGTCTTCCACGCAAGCAACGCCATACAGCCGTCCGCATGTTTCAGCGGTTACGGGATGAGTACGGCTTCCCTGGCGGGCAGCGAACGGTATCCGAATATGTCTCCAAACGGAAGAAAGCCATGGCAGCCGAACGAGCCGAACATTTTGAGCGTTTGGAGCATCCAGGCGGGGAAGCCCAGGCTGACTTTGGGACGGTGTACGTGGTCAAGTCGGGAGAACTGGTGGAGCGGAAAGTATTGACCCTGTCGTTTCCGTACAGCAATGCCGCCTTTGTGTTCCCGGTTCCGAAAGAAAACACGGAATGCTTTCTGGAGGCCTTAGGGCGGCTATTTCAGCAAATGGGAGGGGTTCCTCGCAAGATTTGGTTTGACAACTTGTCCGCTGCTGTTGTGTCCATCCAGCAAGGCGGAAAACGAGAGTGTACGGAAGCGTTTCGGCGTTTCTGCGCCCATTACCGCTTTGAGCCCCTGTTTTGCAATCCATACAGCGGCCATGAGAAAGGCCATGTGGAAAACAAAGTGGGGTATGGACGCCGGAACTGGTGTGTTCCGCCACCGGTTATCGATACGCCGGAACAACTGGAGACGTATTTGGCGGAAGCTGCCCGTGCGGATATGCAGCGCCCTCACTATGTGAAAAAGCAAACCATTGCCGAGTTGTGGAAGCAAGAAAAATGCAAGCTGCTGACGCTGCCGACGACACCGCTGGAGATTTTCCGGCTGGAGACGTGCCACCTGAACAAATACGCTGAGCTGTCGTTTGACGCGGCTCTCTTCCCGTTGCCGCAGTGTCGGGCCATGCAGCCGGTTTTGGTGAAAGTCAAGTGGGATGTGCTGGAGGTGTTAACGGCAGACGGGACATACACCCCGATTGTGACATTGCCTCGTCCCTATACGGAGAAAGTCATTCCAGTAGATTGGAAGGCGGTATTGAAGAGATATGAAAAACGCCCGCGGGCGGTGATGTATTCTTCCTTTACCAATATGATGCCTCAGGCGCTCCAAACGTTTTTGACGGTGGAAGACATGAATGCACGAAAAGCACGAATTCGCCTGCTCCATCGATTGCTCGACACCTATACGTTGAAGGAAATCGGGCAAGTACTGGGAGAATTGTCGCATCAGCAAGAGCATCTGGCTGTTGCCTTGGAGCATGCCCTTTACGCGATAAAACACCCTGTTTTCCGCCCGGAACCGTTTTCAGAGTCGCATACACCCCCTGCCCTTCACGGGCAGATACCCATACTGGATGAGTACGACCGGATCCTGGGGGTGAGGGTGGAATGAGAGAAGAGCTGGCAAAGGTGTGCAAAACTTTGCATTTGGCGCATGTGATGGAAACCTATGAACAGGTGCCGTTTGAAGATCGGGAGAGCTTCTTGCTGGGAGTCTTGCGGATGGAGATTCAACGGCGGGAGGAGACAAAGCTGAAGCGACTGATAAAGAAAGCCGCGTTTCCCCAACTGAAGACACTGGAAGATTACGCTTTTGAGGCAGTCACCTTACCGGAAACATGTACAAAGGAGGGATTGATCGACCTACGTTTTTTGGAGCGCAAGGAAAATGTGCTGATGCTGGGAAAAGTGGGCACGGGGAAGACCCATCTGGCAACAGCGCTTGGCGTAGAGGCGTGCCGAAGGGGATATGCCGTTCGATTCTTCCGTGTTCCCGATCTGGTTGCGCTCTTGCAGGAAAAACACGCGAATGGGGCACTGATGCGGTTTCAAAAAGAACTGGCAGACTGTGAGTTGTTGATTTTGGACGAGGTTGGGTTTGTTCCCTTTCACCAAACGGGGGCTGAGCTGTTGTTTCATGTTATCTCGGCCTGCTATGAGAGAAACAGTGTGATTGTGACGTCGAATTTGGAGTTTGGGCAGTGGAATACGGTGTTTGGAGATACGCGATTGACGGCAGCCCTTGTGGATCGCCTCGTCCACCACGCCCATATTCTGGCGTTTACCGGAGAAAGCTACCGACTGCGCCATGCTCTATCCAGCATGAAGTCTTCCTAAATTCTTTTGTATTGATGTTGGCAGTGTTCTGCATAAATTGGCCGCCAAACTCTGCATTTTTGAGTTGCAAAATACAATAGATTCCGGTTTTTAGTTTTTCTTTGAGCCGGTAGCTGTTCCCCCGGATGTTCACGACGTGGGAGTGATGCAATAAGCGGTCGAGAACAGCTGTAGCAAGAACGGGATCGCCCATGAGTTCGCCCCATTCGCCAAAGCTCTTGTTGCTAGTCAGAATCATGCTTCCTTTCTCGTAGCGTGCACAAACCAACTGAAAAAACAGGTTTGCAGCGAGCGGATCGAGGGGGAGGTAGCCCACCTCGTCCACGATGAGGATGCGTGGCCTGAGATATACCCTCATTCGTTTGTCCAGGCGATTCTCTTCATAAGCTTTTCGTAAATCGCCCACGAGCTGCGCGAGAGAGACGAAATACACAGGCAATCCTTGTCCAATGGCCTCCATAGCGATAGCAACGGCTAAATGCGTTTTCCCCACGCCGGGAGGCCCGAGAAACAACACGTTTTCTTGCCTCCCAACGAACGTCAGCGCAGCCAGTTCACGAATCAGTCGTTCATCAATCCCCGGTTGAAACGAGAAGTCGAATTCGTTGAGCGTACGCCGATAAGGGAGGTGAGACAGCTTCATGCGGACCTCTACATTTCGGCGCTGGCGATCCTGAATCTCAGCGTCCAGTAGATCATTGAGGAAAGAGAGATACGTGCTTTGGCTCCGGCTGGCAGCTTCCAGCTTGGCATCAAGCGATTGGGCGGCTTGACCCAAACCAAGTTCCTCCAGACGCTGGCGGGCTTGTTCGAGCTCAATCATGCGCCCACCTCCACAAGACGTTCATACACGTCCAACGGACGCACTTCCACGTCTTGTACAGGAATCTGAACGCCTTGCGGCTTTGGATAAGCATATCCCTGAGCTGTACTCAAATTCGTGTATTGGTCCTCACACATCACTAGCCTTCGGGATTGGTACTGCTTCTCGTGCCGGGCGATGAGCTGCTTCTCGCAGTATATTTCGACGAATCTGTTTACCTCTCGTACCTTTACTTCACGTCCGCTATACCGCCATGGAACGCCATAACGAACGCCGTCGTAGCTCACAAATCCGTCACGGCTTACTTTCCTCGGTTCAAACCGGTACTTTGCCCATCGTTCCGGAGACGGAAGCATACCGAGCTTCTCTTGTGCCAAGCGATCGATCGGTCTTTCCCCAGTTGTACCGTGGATACGACGGTTTTGCTCATCGCACCAGTGTCTGGCTTGGCGATTTAGGTCACCAAGATCGGTGAATGATCGCCCTGGCATGAAGTTCTGCTCGATGAACTGAACGCTTCTCTCGACCTTTCCTTTCGTTTGGGGACGTCGTACGCGGCAAACTTTGGGGATCAAGCCGATAGCCGCAGCAAAATCTTCAAACAACGGATGCCATCTCGGCTTTCGATCATCGCCCATGCCAAGAATAACGGTCTTCATTTGGTCGGTTAGCATGGTCTTTGGAACACCGCCGAAGTATTCCAAACCGTTCATCAAGCAGCGTAAGAAACTGTGGATGTCACAGCGCTTTGTAAATTCGATGTACATCGCTCGGGAGTAACCCAACACCATCGTAAAAACGGGGATTTTACGCACTTCACCGTTTAAATCGATGTACTCGCAAATCTTCCAGTCCACTTGGGCTTGGTGTCCGGCTTTTGTCTCATAGCGTTGCACCGCAGGTGCCTGTTTTGGAGGTCGACGGGGCTTCACATAGTCCTTGATGATCGTAATGCCCCCCGTGTAACCTCGCTCTTTCAAGAGACGCAGCAGCACTTCACAATTGAAAATTCCCTTTTCGAGGTATAGATCCAGCAAGGCTTTGAACGGATCGAGTTTTGAGACTCTCTTCTTACGCGGACGAGGTTCCGGAATTCCTTCTGCGCGGAGGTATTTTCGTATGGTATTACGGGAATGACCCGTTTCCCTTGTGATTTCGCGGATACTCTTGCCGCTCACTTGAAGTTCGTGTAATCTGATCACAGTCCCACTCCTTAGCATATGTCTCCCCTCTGAAGCTACTTTGGTCGGTAATTTCAGAGAGAGGTATTCTACAGGGGTGGGTCATTTTCATTCCGGCGAACCTGGGTCAATTTTAACCCGGCGGTGACAATTCCGGATGAATCCACTGAATAAATCTTCGAAGCGTACGGATCAGGTTAGATATGAGATTGTACTCATTCCTGCAGAGCTTATAGATATTGTAAAAGAAAAACTGGGTGTTTATTTGGGATTACGATGAGAATACACAGGAAAGCAGCGGAGGTCGGGGTGGAGACATTGGAGGACTATCGAGGAAAAGGATATGCAATTCGATTGGCATCTTCCTGGGCTAACGCTATACGCCAGTCTCAAAGAATCCCTTTATATAGTACATCATGGGAAAATTACTCGTCGCAGTCTGTTGCAAAACGCCTTCAACTTCACTTTTATGGAACGGATATCTCAATATATTAAGATCTGCAAAAAGAGTACTCTACAAAAAGGCCATCCCAAAAGGATGGCCTCAGCCTGTAGACAAAGTTCCGTAAGGAACAGGGTCTGCAGGCTTTTTTGTTGAATATAGAACATGTTACGTTTTCAAAAGTTATTTTTTAGAGGTGGCATTATGCTTAATAAGCAAGAGGCCGAAGGGCGTTATCAGATATCTGCATTCTCGCTAGATGAGTTGGTGCCAGAAGATCATCTCGTAAGAAAAATTGAAAATGCAATCGACTTTTCGTTCATCTATGACTTGGTGGAAAGCCTTTACTGTCATGACAATGGCAGACCCAGTGTTGACCCTGTAGTCTTAGTTAAAATTGCTTTCATCCAATATATTTTTGGAATTCGTTCCATGCGACAAACGATTAAAGAGATCGAAACCAATGTTGCCTATCGGTGGTTTATTGGCTATGATTTCAGTCAGCCCATTCCCCATTTCACGACCCTAGGCAAGAACTATGTTCGCCGTTTTCGGGATACTCAACTCTTCGAGTCGATCTTCCTTCGAATATTGGAGGAGGCGGTTCATCATGGATTCGTGAAGCCTGATGTGCTTTTCATTGATGCTACGCATGTAAAAGCCAGTGCGAATAAGCATAAATACGTGAAAGAAATCGTTGAAGAACAAGCGAAGAAATATCAAGAGCTGCTGGACGAAGAAATCAATCAGGATCGTATTGCACATGGAAAGAAGCCCCTTGAAAAAAAGACAGAAACTTCGAAGAAGGAGGTGAAAGTCAGCACAACTGACCCGGATTGCGGATTGTTTGTAAAAGGGGAAAAGGAACGTGTATTTGCTTATAGTTTTCATACAGCATGTGATCGAAATGGATTTGTGCTTGGTGCCAAGGTAACGCCAGGCAATGTGCATGACAGTCAGGTTTTTGAGGATGTTTTGAATCAAGTGCGAAAGACGTTTGCACAGCCTCAAGCTGTGGCAGTGGACTCGGGATACAAGACGCCTTACATCAGTAAAACACTCCTTGATGACCAGATTCGCCCCGTTATGCCCTACACAAGACCACGCACCAAAGAAGGTTTTTTTAAAAAGCACGAATATGTGTATGATGAATATTTCGACTGCTACATCTGCCCGAACGAGCAAATCTTAACATATGAGACAACAAACAAGGATGGGTACCGTATCTATCGATCAAATTCTCAAGTTTGCCGAAGTTGTCCGTTCTTGAAACAATGCACGGAAAGTAAAGACTACACAAAGAGAGTGAGTCGCCACATCTGGGCTGATTACCTCGAAGAGGTAGACCACCTCCGGCATACCGAGGAAAACAAACAAATCTATAGCAAACGGAAAGAAACGATTGAACGTGTATTCGCTGATATGAAGGAAAAGCATGGCATGCGTTGGACGACCTTACGAGGACTGGAGAAGGTCACGATGCAGGCGATGCTTGTTTTCGCTGCCATGAACTTGAAAAAAATGGCGACCTGGCTATGGAAATCAGGTCGCCAAAAGGTGAACGATCAAAACACCTTCGGTATTTTCATCAAATTATTAAACAAACTCCCTCTGCTGTTCGTTCAGCGAGGGAGTTTGTCTGCAACCTGAGGCCATCCCAAAAGGATGGCCTCAAAACTTTTCGTAACAGACAACACGGTGAGCCCTACTACAAATAACCGCAACGGTTTTTTGAATTGTTTCCATTACTAGCACTTGAGTCCCAGAGTGTAATAAATAATACCTATGTTCCTGCTAGGAGGGAAAAAATGGCGGTACCTGCGAGGAAAGTTACAGCGACTAACCTGTCGAAACACCAAAAGAAACTTTTATCGATCAAAGAAAACTTGAATTACCCAGTTCGTCATTGTAAAATTTGTAAAATATAGGATAGTTTTTCCGGGGGCGATTTATTTTGAGTTCAACGATTGGAACATATACAACGATAGGCGACCTCATAAAGAAATACAGGGGCGACTTATCTTGGGGGGAGTTGTCAAAGCTAACAGGCATTGAAAAAAGCATCATCAGAAAGATTGAAAACGGCGACACAAAGAGACCCGAGTTAAAAACAATTATACCTATATTCAAAGCGCTAAACGCTCCACGCGAAGAAGTAATCGAAACTTGCATCATGACGGAGAATCGGTTGTCCGTTTTGCGTGAATTATTGTCGGAAGCGATTCATTTAGTAAACGCAAACCTCATCGAGAAAGCAACCGTTCGTTTGCTGGAATGCCCCCAAGCGAAAAGCGAGGAGATCGTCGAAGAGCTGTACCATACTGCACTTTCAGTTGAGGATACAGATGTGAAATGCCTGCTTTTCAACAATATCGTACAGTATTGCAGGCTGCGCGGTATTCAACCTTATACAGCGAAGGCTTTATATCAAAAATACCGCATTGATCGGACAGAGGTCAGTCAACTGGAGGAAGCTTATCGTCTTGGAAAAGAGGTTCTATACTACACAGACTTTTTAAGCCAGGAAGAGAAGATCACGCTCTACTATCTGATGGCGTATGATGCCCACGATATGGAAAAATACGAGGAATGTATTGCGTACGGAAAAACGGGACATGCCGAGGATCCAACAAACAATGAGGTGAAAGAGCGGGTCGCTCTGGCTATATGCAACTCTTACTTTCATTTAGGCCGATATGATGAGATGGAAGAGCATATTCAACAGTATGAGAGCTTGGGCTATGAATTTATCAAGGTACGTTCCAAATACCTCCGGGCTATCATTTTATCAAAAAAAGGGTACTACAACGAGGCTATACCGTTATTGCGCGAGTGTGTAACAGAGGCAACCAAGAACAATCGGATCCATCGGGTGAATCAGCTGCTAGAGGCATTGCTAGGCATAAACGATACAGACTCGATTCAACAGATCATCGACACCGAGGAGAAACATTTTGCGTTTGATTTTCAGAATACATACACATTTTCAGAGCTAGGCAAATTTTTTCGCTATAAGGGTTCCTTTCTGGTCTCGCGTGGTTTGTTTGATGAGGGGATGGAGGCCTATTTGCAAAGTATTATGTACTTTGGGAAAATAAATGATCGCGACAAAATCTTGTCTTGCGCGGTAGAAATCAATAAGCATCACTGTGAGTTCGGTAAAGAACATTTGGGACTTCTGAAAAGGCTTAATGAGGTATATAATATAGTAAATATAAATTGAAGAAAAAGGAAGGGATGTAAAATGAAGAAATTCTTCCATATTTTTTCCTCGGTCACATTGGTAATTGCCTGCGCCTTTTTTATCGGTTCTATTGATGCCGGAAAGAATGTCGGAAAAGACAAACCTGTTGTTGTATACACTGACAATCCACAGGGATAATAAACCAGTCATGATTCCTACTTTAATGATCTATATGATCAAAACTCGGTTCAAAAGGAACGCTCTTTTCAAGGGCGTTCCTTTTTATTTTCAAAGAGAAACGGGTGGGTCAAAGGCATTTTTTTCCAAGGTTTTCTTGCCCCTTCTTGTAAACTACAGTTGGAGATGATCCAGATAACCGGATTGCTTGGTGTACAACATATTCTGGCGACTCGAAGGAGGTTGACAACATGGGAGCTGTTGAACGTAAAAAGGACGTTCCTCTATGCTGCCAAGCAAAAGGAACGCCTTCACCACGAGCGACAACATATATCGTTTCTATACATTGCAACCCTTTGTGTTTCGTAGAGGAAAGAGACTTGTACCAGACGATAGAAGATTTACGGCGCGAACTTGTTCGACTGGTGCAGGAGAAGGGAAGCTTTACGGATGAAGTTGTGGTAGAGCTGAGTCAGCGTTTGGACGGTTACATTTACGCTATTCAATCAGATAGACATAAACGGTCAAACATTACTACAGAGGAAGGCTAAGGCAGGGGTAAAGGGATTGTAGATGGATTTGCACGTTTTGTGATATTACGGAAAAAATATCAAAAACAGATAATTGGTGAAAAATCACGAAAGTAAAAAGCTGAATAAAATTGTGATACTTACTAATAAAACTAAGGTAAGGGGGAGGGGATTAAAGTGACCAAGAAATCAGTATTACTCATTTTTGGGTTAGCGGTGGTCTTTATGACTATTTGGGTTTATGCCACTCAAAATAGTAGCTTGACTTTCAATGGGGAAAGTGACCACTGGAAAGGGAATCTTAAGATTACAGGAGACCGACAACAACTTGATCAAGAACTGACTTTGACATTTAAAGATGCTAATGCACCCGATACTCCCATAAATTTTTCTTTTAAAACTACCTTTGGTGGCGGAGAGGTAGCCGGAGCTAGACTTAGAAAAGATCAATCAATTACGTTTATAAGTGGTGGATCAGGGGGTGATCTCACTCAAGTCCCAGACGAAGAAATTACGGTAAATATTTATTGGGGAAGTTTCCATGAAGAACTGGTTCTAGGAAAAACTAAATAAGAAAGTGAGGAGATTCTACCCTCACTTTTTAAAATCCTGTTGGTTCAGTTCTTGTATTTATAGTCTTTTGAAAAGAGCCGTCGTAATAGATATCCGCTTTTACATACGCCTGAATCCAAGTGGTTCCAGTTGAGTTAACTGGAGGAACATTGATAATTGATGAATTCCAGATCCAAGAATATGATGTTGTGCTTGTCTCCCATCCGGGGGAGTCCCATGGATTATCACTGTTCGGGTAATTTTTGGATATTGTACCACCGCACCAGCTCGTTTATCGGGCGTTTCGGATTGGGCGCGCAGAACCGTATCATAAGTGACGGCAAGTTTTTTCGGAAAATCTCGCAGCGGTCTTGGAAAAGCGCATTGCCGGGCATGGGTTTGGGAAGGGCCACGCACGGCTGAAAAGTCGGCGCAAACGGGTTTCTGCAAGCGTTTTGGGGTCCACCGAACGATGCGGTACCTGGAGGGGGACTTTCGCTTGCGGAAAGCGAAAGTCCCCCTCCGCCGTCTTGGCGGAAGGGGCCAGTTCAAAAAATGCTTTTGGACAGTCGGGTCAAACTCAAGCTTGATTACGCTACGTCACTTATCGGCAGTTTACCATCCGACGCTTCGCAGTAGGAAAGGAACGTGGGTCCGGGCATAGCCCGCAAACCGCCTCACGGCCAGGCTTCGTCGACCCCTTCGAGCTCGGGGAGCCCCGCCTTGCGCCGCTGCTCGATGATATATTGGACGTACCACTCCGGGTTCTCGGTATTTTTCCGGATCGAGCGAATCGTACCCAGCCAGCGGTCGTTCCAGCTCATGCCGTCGGAGTTCACGTGTCCCCGCTTCTCCATCTCGATCGTCTGGTCGTACGAGGAGGCGGCAAAGATGCGCATCCTGGGCGTATCGAGCAGGATCACGTTGCCGTTCTCGTCCCGCCTGGTGTCGAATTCGTTGCTTCTTCCCTTGAGCACCGCGTAAGTTCCCGCCGCCGCCACGAATAGAATTGCGACTGCGGCGAGCGAACCGAATATCCACAGCATGACGTTCATCTTCCGGCCTCCCGAATCAAGGTATAGGCGGAACCCGAATGACCGAATCGGTCCGATATCTCGATCATAACACAAGGCGACCTTCCGACAGGGAAGTTTTTTTGTTATGACTGCAGCGCATCGAAAGGGCGACACAGTGCAGGTCAAGGGCGGTTGAAAAGCCTTGCTGGTCTTGGAAAGTGCAGCAGGAATTAGTCAAAGAAAGTCAAGGTCATAACGGAGAAAACTTGCCGTTACAGGCAGCACGGAGAGCCGTACCATCAGTAGGGCAAAATATTCCCCCCACAATACCCATGCTATATCCACAGTACCCATGCTATATCTCTTCAGGTTACATTTAAACCCTTGCCATGCAAATACTCCGTCATGCCGCTGAGCGGCAATTGCAATTTGAGCAGGTCGATGTGACTTCGCGACCAGCCGGCGTCGCGGTTATTCTCGCTACGGGTTTGGTAGTAGTGTCTCATGTCATGATCGTACGCTTCGATTCGTTCCTTCAAATCGCTTTCGGATGGGTACCTATTTTCGAAGTAAACGGCTTCTAGCGGAAGGCGGGGCTTAATCTCAGGCTGCTGGTCGGGTACGCCGACAGCGATGCCGAAGAGCGGGACGACATATTCCGGCAGTGCAAGCATCTGGTCAAGCCGCCGAATATCTTTGGAGACTGATCCTATAATAACGGCGCCAAGCCCTAAAGATTCTGCAGCCAGTACGGCGTTCTGAGCGGCGAGCGCTGTGTCGGTGACAGCGATTTGATAAAAAACAGAGCTTTCCAGCATCATTCGCATATCCTGCTTCTCTTGCTCGGTACCCATAACCGTGAGTCGTTTTAAATCCGCGCAGAAAATGAACAGGTGTCCGTTCTCCTCAATATACGGCGTCTTTGTGATTTCGCTTAACTCCCGCTTCAGGGCGGAATCGGTAAGCCCGATAATCGAGTAGGCTTGCATGAATCTGGATGACGAGGCCATCTGGGCGGCCCGAACGATAGTTTCGATCTGGGATGGTGTCAGCTTTTCGTTTTTGAATTTGCGGATCGAGCGATGACTCATAATAGCTGCCAGCACTTCATTAAAGGTTTTATTCATGGCAAGGCACTCCTTATTCACTTTTGTTTCCTGGAAACAATATAACAGAAGGGATTTCGGGTGTCAATATTGTTTCCAGGAAACATTATTTACGAATCTTGATTTAATTTGTTATACTGAGGACAATGCTACGGTGAAAAGGAAAGGAACAAAGGGAACATGAATCAGCCTCACGATGAACGGTTGCTCCGGGAAGTGTTTGAGGTATTTACACGATTTGCAAAAAAAATACAGGAAGAGGACGATGAGGAAAAGGCTTGGATGTTGGCGCAAACCTCGGATGAGCAAGTACAGGCCATATTGAGCGAGATGACGTTTATGATGCTTCATGTGTTGGATGGAATCGGCAAGCTCGGCCGGACGAATGGAAGCACGCTGTCTAGCCAATTCGGCATTCCTAAGGGAACCGTTTCTAAACTAACGAAACGTCTTAAGGTGCTCGGCTTGATCGCGTTCGAGACTATTCCGGGCAATAAAAAGGAACTGTATTTTACGCTTACACCGCAGGGAGAGACGATCTATAAGCTACATGAGCGGCTGGAAGAACGCATCCAGGCCGCTGCGGCCCACTTTATGGCCGGGTATACAAGGGAACAACTGGAGTTCATCAGGGATTTCATGAACAAGCTGACGTCCCACTCTTTTCTTCAGCTTGACGAAGAACAAGCACGAGAGTCAAATTCTTGACGCTGCTTGGCGGTCCGCAATTCAAATTCACAGAGGCTATATCTTTTATTGTCCATTGTGATCATCAAGAAGAATTGGATTACTTCTGGGACAAGCTCTCCGAGGGTGGAGACGAGAAGGCGCAGGTGTGCGGGTGGTTGAAACACAAGTTCGGAGTATCGTGGCAAATTGTCCCAAGCAATTTAACCGAAATGATATGCAGCCCCGATCCGGAAAGATCAGAAGGAGTGATGAAGGCATTACTTCAAACGAAAGCGAAAATCGATATGAGATCATTAGAGCAAGCATACGAGGGGTAATGTATATCCCGTGATGAAAAGGCCGTCCCGCAAGGATGGCCTTTTCAACTGGCCGTTACGAGGCATGGCTATGAAGCGCGCTCGCGGGAGAAAGATTATGATTCCGATTTCTGTCCATGAAACGCAGCAGTCGGTTGAAGACGATGGAGTCGGAATGGACGACGTTTTCTTGCAACGAATATTGGACAGAAAAGCAGATGGCAGGTCAGGGGTTGGATTGATATATACAGATCGGCGATGAAAACGGTCACTCCGGGACGGGGCTTCTGTTTAAAAGTGCGGTAGGTACAGGGGCAACGGTAACTTTTCGTGTCCACAGCAGGATGAATAACAAGTAGTTGGGATAATGGAGGTGTCGTAATACATTCACCCTGTTCGCACCTCCAGAAGTCTGCGATGATGAATCCATCAAGGGTTCGATGTCACCGGGCTTCGCGCTTTGACCTCGGCCTTTGGCCTTCAGGCTATTGCGATCCTTCCTTCTATGACAAAATTGGAAAAGTAGGGTCGCAGCTTTCCTGAAGGATCATCAGGAGAGGAGGCATCCGGGCTTTCATATCCACCTTATCCTTCATTCTCTAACACGGAGTACGGATATAAAATTGCCTGGAGTCTTTGCGATGATCAATACCATCTATTTGCGGCGAGCAAACAAACTGATTGTGAACACGGAAAACGCGGTGCAAGGGTCTCCCCGACTTTCGGAAGCTTATTTGGCTACGGCCATGAAAAATATCGAACATCTCGGGTTTACGTTCTCGCCTCAATTCATGTACACCGTTCGTAGCTTGTCCAAAGAGCAGTTCGAAGCGTTCTATCATCAATTGGTAGTCGATCTAAAGCTGCTGGTTGGCGCTCACGTGGAGTACAAGCCGATGTACCCGGGCTTCCCGATGCAAGTGATGGAGTATCACGATGCCGAGCTTTACCTGAATGCCATCTATCACTATCTGACTCTGGATTTGCCTGAGTACGAGACGGTGCACATACAGCCTTTATTGAATAAAGGAAACCTGAAAGTGATCGATTTTGGAACCAAAGCGGAGTTTCATGCCATGATCCGCCGGCTGATTCAAGCCAAGGTGTCGATCTCCGAGACAGACAGAGAAGACATCGATGCGGCGATCGGGTGGGCGGATTCGGCTGACTTGGATGAGATTCTCCCTTCGGAAATTCCGTTCAAGGAGAATGTCGGATTCGTGGTCGGTTCCCTATTAAAGCATGACAAGGCAGATATAAAGCTTATCGGGCGTTACATAAAGACCGCAACAGATGTCCTTCGTCTGGCTGTAGCCTGGTCACAAGGCGATGTCAGTCTCGCCGAGGCTGCGCGTTTCCGCAAATTCAAGCGCTCAGAGAGACGGCTGCTGCTTGGCTTGCTGGAACAATGCCACCCGATAACAGAGGATATGCTGAGATATAAACAGCGCTGGATTCGATTGGGCGAAATCCTGCATCCATCGGAATACAAGCATCAGTTTCCGCGATGTCAGGAAGCCTTCGATATTTTGCGCAATAACAAGTCATTTGCGACCTTCAACGCAAGCGTTGAACTGGCCTTCCAATCTCGTGATGTGTGGTCACTGATCGATCTATTGATGCAGCGTCCGGGCGAGTTTGCAAGAAGATTGGATCAGTTGCTAAGATCAACCGATGAGACGCAGTATGTAGTGCTGGCATTCGGCGAGGTCGCGAGCCAAGTATCGACGCCTGTGCTCTTGCAAGTGAAGTCTCATTTTGCACATCGCCATGAGCCTCACGATCTGCGAATCTTTTTCCCAAAAGGAATTGTGGCCAAAGCGTTTGCGATCCCCAATGCTCTCCCCGAGATAGATGCAGCGGTATGCCAAGACATCGTGCAGTTGTGCGATCAGGTGCTCATCCAGCGGTTTTCGGCGCTGGCTCCGCTCGGGAAGACGTATATCGATGAACGCTTGAAGTGGTACCATGTCCCGTTCTCCCAAAGATCGGCAAGCAAAGCCTTGCGTACGATTGTCCGGGGAAGCCGTTTGCCGATGCCAGAGGGGGATACGATTCGTTTCTTCAACTGGTGGAAGGAGGGCATGGTTGACGGCAAGCCTACGGATCGTGTAGATATTGATTTGTCCGCTGTCATGTATGATCGAAACTGGGAGTATGTCGAGCATATTTCCTATACCAATCTCCGATCCTCCAAGTATCGGGCCGTGCACAGCGGTGATATCGTGGCAGCTCCCCAGGGAGCGTGCGAGTTCATTGATCTGCATATTCCGTCCATTGTCGATTATGGCGGTCGTTATATTGTGGCTGCGCTTCATTCTTTTACCGATCAGCCTTATTGCGACTTGCCGGAGTGTTTCGTGGGCTGGATGATGAGAAAGAAACCGGGGTCTGGCGAGATCTTCGAGCCAGCGACGGTGGAAAATAAAATCGATGTCGCAGCCGATACGCAGATTGCGATCCCCGTCATTTTCGATCTGGTGGAACGCACAATCATCTGGGCCGACTTGGCGCTGACGAGCAATCCCGGCTACTACAACAACGTAGAGGGGAACCAAAAAGGGATGGTCTTGATGGGGAAAGCCATGACTGCATTGCGGAAGCCAGACCTGTACGATTTATTTACGCTCCATGCCCAGGCAAGAGGGGAGCAAGTGAATACTCCGGAGCTGGCAGATGCGATTTTTTCCGTGGAAAACGGAGTAACTCCGTTTGATATTGAGCAGATTATGGCTGGGTTTCTTGTTTGAGTGAGAGTTTTATGCCTATCTCGGGTTGAGAGGAGCAGCATTGTGCTGCTCTTTTTTTCATGGGGCTGTACAGTCTCAAAGGATAAACGTAAGCGTATGACTAGGCTGACTTTTGTTAGCTTCAATCAAAAAACGATTGATCAATAACATATTTTTTACTTTATATTTACACGAGACACATTGATTTACCAAATGTTTTTCCACCGAATATAATTGTGTTCACCAAAAAAACATATTACAATAAAAGCAATTCAGCAACGAACCCAAGGGGAATAGATGTTCCAGTTTTCTTACTATTGGGAATGCTGAGTAAAAAATGCACAATCATGAAGTAGAACGGTTTCTTTCTATTACGTACAAACTATATGTACAAACACGGATACCCGCCTCTTCACTGCGGATCGGACCCAGGGTATCGAGAGCTTTCCCGAGAATTCAGCCAGAGGCAGCAGAAAGGAAGAGAACCGGAGTGGCAAACAAAGAATTGAACAGGGGCCTGCAAGCGCGTCACATCCAGATGATCGCTTTGGGCGGGACAATTGGTGTCGGTTTGTTTATGGGGTCGGCAAGCACGATCAAATGGACTGGTCCGTCCGTTATGCTTGCGTATGCAATTGTTGGGATTTTCATCTTTTTCATCATGCGTGCGATGGGAGAAATGCTGTATCTGGAGCCAAGCACAGGTTCGTTTGCGACCTTTGGCCACAAGTACATCCATCCCTTGGCCGGATATTTGACGGCTTGGAGCAACTGGTTCCAGTGGGTCATTGTCGGGATGTCGGAGATTATCGCGGTCGGGACGTATATGAAGTACTGGTTCCCGGATTTGCCCGCCTGGATACCGGGTTTGATCGCGATGGTGATTCTCGGTGCAGCGAACTTGTTCTCGGTGAAATCATTTGGCGAATTCGAGTTTTGGTTTGCGATGATCAAAATCGTCACCATCGTCTTGATGATCGTTGCCGGGTTTGGCTTGATTTTCTTTGGTATCGGCAACGGAGGAGACGCGATCGGATTATCGAACCTGTGGGAGCACGGTGGCTTCTTTACTGGCGGTTGGACAGGCTTTTTCTTTGCGCTCTCGTTGGTGATCGGGGCCTATCAGGGTGTCGAGCTCATCGGGATTACAGCAGGGGAAGCCAAGGACCCGCGCAAAACGTTGACGAGCGCGATTCAAACTATCATTTGGCGCATTTTGATCTTCTATATTGGCGCGATCTTTGTTATTGTAACCGTTTACCCGTGGGATCAATTGGACGCGATCGGCAGTCCGTTCGTGGCAACCTTTGCGAAAGTGGGGATTACGGCTGCGGCGGGGCTTATTAACTTCGTCGTCATTACGGCTGCGATGTCTGGCTGCAACAGCGGCATTTACAGTGCGGGACGCATGCTGTATACGCTCGGTGTAAACGGACAGGCTCCCAAAATATTTACGAAGCTGTCCGGCAACGGCGTGCCTTTGCTCGGAACGATCGGCGTTCTGGTCGGCTTGTTCGTAGGCGTTGTTCTGAGCTACATTGCGCCGGAAAATCTGTTTGTGTATGTGTACAGCGCAAGCGTGCTTCCCGGTATGGTTCCATGGTTTGTCATCCTGATCAGTCAAATCCGTTTCAGAAAAGCAAAAGGAGCGGAAATGGCCAACCATCCATTCAAAATGCCGTTTGCTCCGGTGACAAACTACGCGACGATCGCATTTTTGATCATGGTACTGATCGGCATGTGGATTAACGATGAAACACGGGTCTCCCTGATTGCGGGTATTGTTTTCCTGGGTATTGTCGTGATCAGCTATTACGCTTTTGGCGTCAGCAAGGCCGCTCCATTGGCTGCGGACACGGATGATGAACACACGAACTGATAGAGTATCGGGCAAAAATAGAATAATCACGATAATCGGGACATTGGTAAGCGATGTCCCGATTTTATTTTCTCAATCGAAGGCAGAAGCGGTGCTTTTGGCGAAAAAGTATTCTCAAAAGCTTTCCAAACAAGCGCGCAGGCCGCACAAAAACAAGGGAGGAAGCGTTGGCAACCAACGTGATACATAACAATGCGGGTAGATCGATTACTTTCCATGGTCCTGATCATCTCCAAAAAAGGGACGGTTACAGGCAAAGAGCTTGCAGAGCATTTTGAGGTATCGTTGCGAACCATTTACAGAGATATTTGTCCCATTTCAGCATGGAAAAAGAACTGCGGGAGTACTTGTTTCTGATCAACAAGGCGCTTAAGTTCTCGGTATAGGGATTTAAAGCCACCCTTTCTCATCGGCAATTTGCACGGCCTGCTGTCTCGATTCGGCTTCCAGCTTTTGTATCGCCGAAGATAAATAGTTTCGCACGGTTCCTTTTGTTAAGTACAGGGCCTTGCTGATGTCATCTGTCGTCATTCCTATTTTGGTCAGGCGCAGCATTTCGATTTCCCGTTCGCTTAACGGATTTTCCTCTTTCATAAAGAGTGTTGCCGCCAAATCCGTGCTGACCACGCGTTCTCCCTTCATCACTTTGCGGATGGATTCAATCAGAAAATCAATCGGTTCATCTTTTAGCAAGTAGCCATCCACCTGGGCATCGATCGCTTTCTTTAAATAGCCGGGACGGGCAAAGGTCGTGACAATCATGATTTTACAGGGCAGGTTGGCTCTTCTTATCAGCTCGGCCAACTCAAGACCGCTGATAAGAGGCATTTCGATGTCAAGCACGCACACGTCAGGCTGGTGCTTTTGTATTGCCTCCCAGGCTTGCTTCCCATCCGAAGCTTCTGCCAGCACCTCAATATCGGTTTCAAATTTTAACAAAGAGGCGAAGGCGCCGCGAAGCATTTGTTGATCTTCTGCAATGACGACGCGAATCATAGCGCAGGGTCCTCCTTTCCTTGCCGACGGAGCGGAAGCTTCATGGAAACAACGGTTCCGCCCGTAGGCGAATCAGTTACGATGAAGGTTCCGTGAAGAGCTTGCATCCGCTCGTTCATCGACTGAATTCCATTTCCGCTTTTTTGGTTTACAAGCCCGACTCCGTCATCGGTAATCGTTACCCAATAATGATTGTCCATGGTTTCCAATTGTAGCGTACACCGCTTGGCCCGGCTGTGCTTGACGATATTCGTCATGGCTTCGCGGATAGAGAGAGCGACCATCGTCTCCTCCACACTGGATAACAGCGGAGGCTTCCCCTTTTCCACGACTTCAAATTCGATACCCGCTGTGTGCAGCAGCTCTCGGGAATGCTCTATTTCATTTGCCAGAGAGGTGAATTTCATATCAGAGACCAGTTCTCTGACTTGTTTCAAAGCGATTCTCGATGTGGCCAGGATATCCTTCAGCTCTTCCTTGGCCTGCGAGGGATCTTTGTCTATCCATTTTGTAGCCAGCTCGCTTTTCAATTTGATCATGGTCAGGGTTTGCCCCAGTGTATCATGCAGATCTCTCGCGATACGCTGCCTTTCCTCCTGTTGGATAAATTTTCCGAGCTGTTTATTTGCGGCATCCAACTCACCTTGCAGGGTCTTCGCTTTTTCTTTGATATAAATCACAATCGGAAAAAACATTTGAATAATCATAAACGGGAGAAGGATCGAATTCTCATCGAGAAGGTTGCCCGTTCTCTTCCAGAAAACAGCCATAAACATGAGGGCGATGGCTGCAATCCCTACACCAATATGCCATTTGGACTTTGATCTTCCCAGAAGATCAGCAAAGATGAACCCATAAAACAGGAGATTCGGACCGACATACATACCGAGCAGAGCAAGCGTAACAAAGCCGGTGAGAACGGCCGCCAAAAGGTATAGATTCCGATACCAAAGCCCCATGTAAAATGAAACGAGGAATGCCAGCAGAAGAATGAAGCTTCCCGAGAGACCAAGCGTTGAATTCGAACGTAGAACATAATAAAACAAAAACACAACCGATATGACATCTAAGAGCAGATAGTTTTTGATTTGTTCTCTCGGGTAGAGCTTCCTTATCATTGATAGCCTCCAGAGCGGTTATCTCGTATCGAAAATCCCTATTGCACGTCTACGGAGCGTTTCCATAGGTCCAAACCTGAAACCTTGAAGCCATGCCGTTGCAAACAGTATTTGGAATACGGATATTCCGATCCAAACTACGATAATTGTCACGGAATCCAGCTTTCCGCCAAGAGCAAAACCCCAACCGTAGAAAAGAATGGAACAAATGATATTTTGCATGACATAGCAGCT
This sequence comes from Brevibacillus sp. FSL K6-2834, assembly GCF_038592925.1. Lineage (NCBI taxonomy): Bacteria > Bacillati > Bacillota > Bacilli > Caryophanales > Paenibacillaceae > Brevibacillus > Brevibacillus sp. FSL K6-2834. The sequence continues at coordinate 5,583,020 of NZ_CP151945.1, read as the reverse complement.
TAAAGACATTTTTCCGGCATTTTCAAGAAGGCCCCAAAGCCAATTCAACTTCGTATATTGTATCATTCTTCCAATAATCGCCAAATACCCTACGGAAAGAAGGGGCGCGAATAAATAGCGAACAGGGAGATCAAAAACGCCTCCAGGGATAAAAATCAACAGGTTTAAAGGCAAGCCGATAAACATTCCCAGTTTGAAAAGCTTGTCGCGCTGTTTTTTGCCGTTCTCATCTTGAGAAAAGACCCCCGCACGCATGAAGCGAACACCAAGCAAAAATAAAAAGACATTCATGGGAATCGTGAAGATCGCTTCCAATCTAAGCGGGACGAAATGAGACAGGCGATAATGGACTTGCTGCAGCCAAGAGCCGTCTCTATAAAGAGCGATGACTTCGTCAGAACCGCGCAGTGTCATATTGGCATCAATCAGACTAATCACCAGGATCCCCAGGATGGCAGTTGCATGCAGGCTTCCAAGCACTTTCATCGTTATGGATATCAAGCGGTCGCCGCCTTTGACGATGTAGGCGACGATCATTGCAGTTATGCCATAGCTCATTAAGATGTCATACTCCATGACCAGGGTAAAATGCAGCAAGCCTTCCAGGAATAATAGCGAGGATACCCAAATATAGATTCCAGGCCAAGCGTTCCCTTTGCGAATGGCTTGCTGATATTTTAGCTCAAGTCCTACTCCAAACATGATTGTCAACAATCCCAGCAGCTTCCCGTTGACGAGAAATAACACGATCATCCTGATGAGATCGTCTTTTGCCCACCACCCAGAATAATCATATGTCGTAAGGTAGGTAAGATCCCCCAAATGGGCGAAAATCCATATGTTTGTCCCTAACGTCCCGAGGATTGCAAAGCCTCGCAGAATATCAAGAAGACGGATTCTTTCTTTGCGTTGTTCCATATCCCTCACCCTTTTGCGTATGAATTTCATGTAGTCTTAGTGTAGCCATGAAAAGAGCGAGGGAACATTCACACCTGTAAAGAGATGTTTATGACTCGTGTCATAAAGTTTGTAACAAGCAATCAAATCAAGCCGTTTGCTGGTCGGCCTCAGCTGGTGGAATTGGCTCAAGGCTGTTTTCCAAGGGACAGGAAGAGGATGGGAGTCCCCGCTATGGTAAGTAACAAATGATAAAATACGGGTGATGCTATGTTTATAAGGAGATTGGTACCGTTCGTCGTCTGTTTCCTGCTGGCTGCTTGTGCGAGCTCTACTGTAAGCATTGATAAAATAAAAAAACTGAGCTTTCAAGTATTCTTACCGGAGTCTCTGCCGGATGGTTATACTGAACAAAAAACGCTCTTGGATCTAAATGAAGGGTCTCTCTTAATCTCGTACGTAAACAGCGATACGTACATTGAACTTCTGCAAATGAAGAAATCAACATACGACTACCATCCGATGATCGAGTGGTACGCAAATAAAGGCAACAGTCAGAAATCCGATGATCGGTTTGAGATAGTCGGCAATTATGTGGTCGATATGGATAATTCGTTAAACAAACAAGGTGTGTGGGAAGCAGTATTTCTGCCGAAACAAGACTTGGACAGTCAGACGAAATACAACGAGCTTCGCTATTATCATCTGCAGTCAAACAGCAACGAAGAAGAGCGGAAAACATTCATGGAGAGCCTCGCCCCCATACATTGATGAGAGGAATAAGTCTTTTTGCGCATACAGGAACGCAAAAAATAGTCTGCCAGCATCATTTGGAGAAAAGACCCAGGTTGACAGAATTAACATAACATTGTAAACTCAAAAACATAATTGAATATGGACCTCACTTAAAACAGTGAGGTAGAGGTTGCGATATTTAACAGTCCTTGGCGGAGTTCGAGAAAGCGTTGATGCCAGGGAGAAGGAAATGTCGCCGAAGCTTGCAATATTTCTCGGTATTGCATTGCTGGGTCTGCAGTTAAGAGCTGCAGGACTGTCTCAATAAATGACCCGATTTATTGAGTTGTGCTATCTCATCTGGGAAAAGAGAGGTATTTGGGCAACTATGTTTGTAGTGCGACCTGAGTCTATCTCAGGTCGCTTTTTGCATTTTTTCAGCCAAAAAACCAGAAGCCAAAGGAGAAAATGAACCATGAAAAAACAGTCATCATTCATAGCTATGTTTCTATCCGCTGTACTTTTGCTCGCAGGATGTGGGACAGGCGGAGGCAGCTCGCAATCTGCCTCAACCGATGAGGGAACATTCAAGGTAGGGATGGAAGCGGGATACGCTCCGTTCAACTGGACCCAAATGGACGATTCCAACGGTGCTGTGAAAATCGACGGCAATGCGGAGTACGCAGGCGGATACGATGTAGAAATTGCGAAAAAGATTGCGGATGGCCTGGGCAAAAAATTGGTCATCGTGAAAACGGAGTGGGATGGCCTTGTTCCTGCATTAACCTCCGGCAAAATCGATGCGATCATTGCAGGGATGTCTCCAACTGCAGAGCGCAAACAAACGATCGATTTCTCGGACAACTACTATAAATCCAATTTGGTCATGGTCGTGAAAAAAGGCGGAAAATACGAGAACGCTACTTCGATCCAGGATTTCAAAGGGGCAAAAGTGACTGCCCAATTGAATACATTCCACTATTCCGTGATCAATCAAATCGAGGGCGTCGTTCAGGAGCCTGCGATGGACAACTTCCCGGCGATGCGCGTAGCGCTTGAATCCGGAATGATTGACGGTTACGTCTCTGAGCGTCCGGAAGCCGTCAGTGCCTCCACGGCCAACCCGAACTTTGCCATGGTCGAGTTTACGGATGGATTTACGACCTCGGAAGATGATACGGCCATCGCTGTCGGCGTGAAAAAAGACAGTGAATGGACGAAAAAAATCAATGAGATTTTATCCGGCATTTCGGAGGAAGAGCGTACCAGGATCATGGATACAGCCATCAAAAATCAACCAGCAGCACAATAATCGCTTGCGAACCGGCTGCATCTCCATGCAGTCGGTTTTATGCGCATAGGGCAGGGGAGCTTCCCTGCATGAACGGAGGAGAACGATGAGCTTCGAGTGGATTGTAAAAATCATTTCCGAAAACTGGCCCATGTTCCTTCGCGGAGCGGGAATGACCCTATTCATCGCTTTGCTCGGAACGATTTTGGGAGCCATCATTGGCCTATTGATCGGGCTTATCCGGACGATCCCCGTTCCGGAGCGGGGAGCCAAAAGGGCGATTTTGAAAGCAGTCAATGCCATTCTAGCTACGTATATCGAATTTTTCCGGGGAACACCGATGATTGTGCAGGCGATGGTCATCTACTACGGTTCCGCCTTGGCATTCGGGGTTGATATGGACCGGATTCTGGCCGCCGTCTTCGTCGTGTCGATTAATACGGGAGCGTACATGGCCGAGATTGTTCGCGGCGGGATTATTTCGATTGACAAGGGACAGTTTGAAGCAGCCCATGCGATTGGGATGAATCACGTTCAAACGATGATGAATGTCGTGCTGCCGCAAGTGATTCGCAATATCCTGCCGGCAACGGGGAACCAGTTTGTCATCAATATCAAGGATACTTCCGTACTCAATGTCATTTCGGTCACCGAATTGTATTTCACGACCAAATCGATTGCCGGGAATAACTTCAGATATTTCGAGTCCTTTTTTGTTGCGTGTGTGATGTATTTCATCATGACCCTGATCGTCACGAAAATTTTGCGCTATTTCGAAAGAAAGCTGGAAGGCCCGGACAATTACGCCGTAATGGCGAATCCCGTGCAGGTAGAAGGCAAGAAATAATCGAGGAAGGAGGCGAGCATATGGAGGCCATCATAGAAATTAAACACGTCAACAAATACTTTGGCAGTCACGAGGTATTAAAGGACATCGATTTTTCGGTCAAAAAAGGAGAAGTCGTCACGATTATCGGTTCCTCCGGATCGGGCAAATCAACGCTGCTTCGATGCATCAATCTATTGGAAAAGCCGAGCGGCGGGGAAATTATGTATAAGGGTGAAAACATTTTAGACGAGAAGCACGACATTTTCACCTACCGCCGAAAGCTGGGCATGGTATTCCAGCAGTTTAACCTGTTCAATAATCACAATGTGCTGAGCAATTGCGTGGTCGGGCAAGTAAAGGTGTTAAAGCGATCCAAGGATGAAGCTGAAAAAGTCGCGATGAAGTATCTCAAAATTGTCGGGATGGACAAGTATGTGAACGCCAGGCCGAATCAATTGTCGGGCGGGCAAAAGCAGCGCGTGGCCATTGCGCGGGCTCTTTCCATGGAGCCGGATGTGATGCTGTTCGATGAACCGACATCGGCGCTTGACCCGGAAATGGTGGGCGAGGTGCTGAAGGTGATGAAGCAGCTTGCCGAATCCGGTCTGACGATGTTGATCGTCACGCATGAAATGGAGTTCGCAAAGGAAGTCTCCGATCGCGTGGTCTTTATGGACAAGGGAGTCATCGCAGAGGAAGGAAGTCCCGAGCAAATTTTCAACCATCCGACTCAAGAGCGGACGAGAGAATTCTTGAAGCGGACGTTGCGCAGCTCCTGAGTGTCTGATACGTTTCGGAATGTTGATACGTTCCAGAGTGTCTGATACGTTGCTGAGCGGTGAGCGTCTCCTGCACGCGCATCATTATAAAAAGAACGCAGTGAAGGCAGTTTTTACGCCAAAAGCCAGGTTCCTCCGGTGAGGGAGCCTGGCTTTTCGTATTTGTTATCACATTTGGCAAGTTCATGTAAAGAAAACACTTATCGCGCCCATTCTCCGGGGACATTGATTACGCACAAGACCAGGAGGCAAGTTTACAGCGACTCGGCCATCTTCTTTAACTCATCAATGGGGGCGTTCGCTTTCAGGCTATACACCACGCCGTCTTTTTCCCATACCAATACCGGGAGCTGTTTTAATTCAGGATGCATAAAGCTTGACAGAGGTGCCGTTCCGACGAAGGCAGTTCCCTGGAGCAGTTGAATAGGCTTCATGTCTGCAGTATCCTCTTTCGAGAGAGCTCTCTTTTCGTGCACCAGAGAGAAGTAGCTTCCTGTTATTCCGGCTGCCCCATCGTAAATCGTGATGGTCGAGCTGCCTTTGTAGATGTTGGCGCTAATTTTGACGGACTCTTTTTTCACGTTGCCGGGTAGATAGGCAGGCAATTTGACAGCCGCGCCAAACAGTTCCGAGGCTTTGGCGGTATCTAGCTCATGTACCAGTACTTGCTCCTCGTCCGAATCCTCAATGACGTTTACTTTATTGCCTTTTTCCACAGACTCGGCGATTTTGACCAATTCCTCGGGCGAAAGCTTGCTGGTTAAACGATAAAGGATTCCGTTCTCCTCTTCCCAGATCAACACATGTACATCGCCGTGCGCGTCCTTTTGCGCTCCTTGGTAAGCTGGTCCCTTCTTGGTTGCAATCCTGGTCAAGCCTTTGCTTTCTGCGGCGATATCGCCTTTCCACATTTCCAGATAGAACGGCAATCCTGTTTGACTGAAAAAAGAACTCGCGACATGTTTGGTTTTTTCCGAGAAAATCAGAGTAACGGACGTCCTGTCTCCCGGAGTGTAGCTGGGGAAGTGCAGCTCGAATCCGGCTTGCCTGGAAATGACGGTAGCCTTGTCTTCCGCTTTGGAAGAGGCAGGTTGTTTCGGCAACTGCGTTTGGTTTAGGGATGGTGCTGAAGATGGCGGGAGCGGTGATTTTGCATCACTCGCCGCACTTGCCGGAGAAATCGACACGATCAACATCGCTCCAAGTGCATACGCAGAAATTTGTTTTTTGAGATTCGTTTTCTTTTCCATTTCAGAATTCCTCCTGTTTTTTACATGATTTGGCATACACTCCTCATTACTGAATTGCGCTTGTGAATCTTACAGTAAAAACGATTGATTGGCTCATTCGACGATTTGTGGAAAAAAGGTGTAAGTTTTTGTTTGGTTTTTCAGTATTGGTTGGGTAGGGAGCGTGAAAAGGAGGAACATCGATGGATGAAGATCGGAACTGGGTCCTTCAGGTGTTGGACGGCAACAAACAGGCGTATGCGCATCTCATTACCAAATATAAAGACAGAATATACAACGTCCTGTACCGCATGGTTCACTCAAGAGAAGAGGCAAAAGACCTGACGCAGGAATGCTTTATAAAAGCGTTTCAAAAGCTCGCCAGCTATGATCTGAACAGAAAGTTTTACCCGTGGCTCTGTCGGATCGCGATCAACCATTGCATTGATATGCAGAAAAGTCAAAGGCTTCAGACTGTAGATTTTCATGAAATCGATCAGCTTTCGATGACGAATGAACAAACGCCGGAAAGCGCCTATATTCAAAAGGAGTTTGCTTCCGAAATGCGGGAAATGCTAGACGCGTTGCCAGAGAGCTATCGGCTTGTCTTGCTTCTCCGCTATAGCAATGACCTTTCTTACCAGGAAATCAGCGACATCCTTGGCATCCCCGTCAGTACAATCCAGGTAAAGCTGCATCGCGCCAAACAAAAATTACGAGCGAATACCATGCGCTGCTCGCCAAAGGGGTGGTCCGTATGAAATGTGAGGAATGCCAAGCGCTTCTGCCCACCTATGCAGACCGGGAAACAGACGCGGCCGATACTCTGCGGGTGGAGGCTCACTTGCGCCATTGCAGGAAATGCCAGGCTGTCTATGCGAGGGTGAGTAAAGAGGTTGAATTGATCCGGGACGGATGGATGATGGAGATGCTCCCTGACGATTTTGCAAACGAGGTGATGCAGCAAATCCAAGACGAAGGAATAGAAGTAGAAAAATCTGATCCAGTGCTGAAGAAGGGCGGGGGGCCAGCCAAAAGGAGAGGACTGCTAGTCTCATCTGTTGTCGCGGCGGCTGTGCTGGTTATGGCGATCGGTACCCAGGTTTCTCCTGCGTTTGCTGCTTTTCTGTCTTCCTTTTTCCAGACCATCACAGGCGAGGCAGGCTTGAGACAAGCGGCAAAACAAGGCTTCTCCACCGAGCTGAATCAAGCGGTGTCGGACAACGGAATAACGCTGCGGGTAAAGGAAGTCATAGCCGATCCCACCAGGATTGTGCTGTCGTATGTCCTGGAGGATGCGCAAGGACGGATACTCCCGGACCAGTTTTTTCCTGCCTATGGAGCAAACAACGTATATGTTGTGGACGCAAATGACAAGGTAATCCGGCGAAGCCCGCTGTTTCGTAGGACAGATAAGTATGCAGACCTGGTGTTTCCTCTCGAAAATCCCCCTGAGCAGGTCACAGTCCATCTGGAGATTAAGGGCATCGGTTCCAAGGAGCTGCATAAGACCCATCTGAATATGGAGATTCCTGTTGATTTGCGCAAAGGTATTGCTGCAACCAAAAAGCTGAAGGTTGAAGAGCAGTACACAAGCCCAAAGGGAATGACCGTCAAGTTGGGACAAATCACATATGCGCCAAGTGCGACCGCATTGGAAGTAGAGACGGAGTGGACCTTGGAAGCAAGGGAGAAAATAGTGCGGCAAGTGGAAGAGTTGAAAGCAAAGGGCGCAAGGGAAGAGGTGGCCACTCGACTGCTCTCATCCCATCACCCGGAATTTACGATCCGTGATAAAGAAGGCAACATACTCGCAGATTCCCGCCAAAACAGCAATTATCAATTCGAGTCGGGGTTGATTTATACACTTCCCGGCTCAAACGAGCAGCAAGCGGGCAGCAACAAAATGACCTATTACTTCGCACCGTTTGAAGAACCGGCAGAAGACGTGTTTTTCCATTTGGAAGACGTCTTCATTACCGAAAGGGCAGATTTCTCGCTGGTTGTTCCTCTTCATGGCGAAGGCTTACGGGGAGGGGAATACGAAGGGAATCACTACGAGGTACTAGACGTTCGGGAAGAAAAAGCAACGGACTCTGCCTTCTCTACCTACAGGATTACGGTTGATTCTATCCAGAAATCTATTGGCAACGATCCTCCAGAATGGCTGGTCACGGATAAAGAGGGAAACGTGTATAAAGCGGAGTTTGATGTAGAGAAAACAAGAAGCTATTCGGATCAGAAGGGAAGTCATACGGTGACGACCCTGATCGTCAAAGAAGTGCCCAAAGAGGCAAAAGAAGTAACGCTATCGCTTGTCCTTGTAGAAAGGCAGCTTCCCGGTGGAGAGTGGAAGATAAAGCTGCCTGATAAAAATGCACATTTTCTTTGGCAGATCAGGCAATAATCGGTATAGCCAAAAGTAATCCGCATACGCCCAAAGGGGGAATCCAATATGAATGTGTTAGTGGTAGGTTCGCACGGAAAAATAGGAAAGCAGGTCGTGTCTTTGCTTGGCCAAAAAGGCTTCCATCCCGTAGCGATGATTCGCGATAAAAATCAAACGGAAGAAATGGAAGCGTTGGGTGGCGAAGTGGTCGTCGCCGATCTAGAAGAAGATTTCAGCCATGCACTGGAAAATGTCGATGCTATTGTCTTTACAGCCGGTTCGGGAGGGCATACGGGCAGCGATAAAACGGAGCTCGTCGATCGCCTGGGAGCAATCAAAATGATTGAAGCGGCGGAGCGGAAAGGCATTGACCGATTCATCATGGTAAGCTCGATGAACGCCGATACGCCCGAAAAGGGGCCGGAATCGATGAGACATTACTATCAGGCAAAAGGAGACGCCGATGAAAAGCTGGCATCAACCAGGCTCAGCTATACAATCATCCGGCCTGGCAGGCTGCTGGACGTTCCGGGAACGGGGAAAATCCAAGCGGACGAGCGGATAACGGGAGATCGAACGGTCGGCATCCCCCGTGCTGATGTGGCCCAAGTAATAGTTGCAGTCATCAATGCGGAAAACACATACCGTAAAACCTTTGAACTTCTGTCGGGAGAAACACCTGTTGAAGAGGCTGTTGGTTCCTTGTAAAGCGCGTGGCGGGAGTAGGGGAGTATGTGCGGGCTGTTTGCTTGCCTGGGCAAGGAAAACGAACGGGGTACAGGTTGGGCAGGAAAAGGCTCATCCGCCATTTTTCAGGTAAGGGGGATGAGCCTTTGGTTGCAACAAAACGGTTGACTGAACGGTTTTGCGTCATTTTCTCAGCAACAGGTAAATAAAGTACGGCGCTCCGATCAGAGCAACCATGATCCCTGCCGGAATGCCTTCGGGGTCCACGAGATTGTGCCCGATGGTATCTGCGAATAACAGCAGCCATCCGCCGATCAGAATCGCGATGGGGAGCGACAGTTGGTGTCTCGGGCCGACGAGAGCCTTCGCGATGTGGGGGGCCATCAGTCCGATAAACGCGATCCCTCCCGTAATTGAAACAGCCGCAGCAGCCAGCGCGACAGCCGTCACCAGCAACACGAGACGTTCTTTTTCAATCTCCAGCCCGACGCCGATCACCACAGGCTCGTTTAACGAGAGGAGATTCAGTCGCTGGCTTTTGTAGAACGCAAACGGAACCAGGATCACCAGCCACGGGAGAATGGCCCAAATGAAAGGCCAGTCCGAGCCCCAAATATTCCCCGCCAGCCATTTGGCGATAAAATCCACCTTCTCGCGTTCGGCAGATGAGATGAGCACGATCATGACGCCTGACAATGCCATCGAAAAGCCAACCCCGGTCAGCACGAGCCGCACGGACTGCAGACCGGATTTTTTGCTGTAGGAAAACAGGTAGATCAGGCAGGCCGTGACGATAGCCCCGGCAAACGCGACCAGCGGAAGCAAATAGACAAAAGTGCCGGCCTTCACCGGGAAAAACAAAAAGAAAACGGCCAGGGCGACGCCTGCTCCCGAGTTGATGCCGATGACTCCGGGATCGGCCAGGTCATTTCGGGCGATGCCCTGCAAAATGGAGCCCGACAACGCGAGCGCCATCCCCGCAAGCAGGGTGACGATCATGCGGGGCAAACGGATGGAAAACAACACGAATTCCTCTTTGAACGTGCCTTGGCCGAGAAGCGTCGGGATCAGCCGGTCATAAGACAGGGAGGAGTACCCGATACCCATGGCGATGGCAAAGGTCGCGATAATCAGAGCGAGCAGAACAGACAGCACGACGCGCTGTTTTCGGAGCAAAGCGGGATGAATCATGAGAATGCTTTCCCTCCCTTGCGCACGACGAACAGGAAAAACGGAAGCCCCATCATCGCAACGATAGCCGCCACTGGCGTTTCATACGGGGCGTTCATGGTCCGTCCGAGCATATCGGCAAACAGCATGAATGAGCCCCCGGCTATCGCCGACATCGGAATGATAAAGCGGTAATCCGTTCCTACAATGGCCCGGACGATATGGGGAACCATCAGTCCGATGAAGGTCATGTTTCCGACCAGGGCCACAGATGCGCCTGTAAGCAGAATGATGACAACAAACAGAACCGTCTTGATCTGCATCGTCTTTTGACCCAATCCGACGGCCACTTCTTCGCTCAGGCTGAGAATCGTCAGCTGCCGGGAAAGGAAAACCGCAAGAAGAATGCCGAGTACAATAAACGGAACAATGATTTCGAGCTGGCTCCACGACGTGCCGATCAATCCGCCAGCGGTCCACATGGAAACGTCTTTGGAAATTTTAAAGTAAATGCCGACGCCTTCCGCGACTGCGTACAGGAACGCGGACACGGCAGCACCGGCCAGGACGATGCGCAGTGGAGAAAAGCCGCCTTTTTTCATCGCACCCATCCCGAAAACCAGTATCGCTCCGATCGCTGCGCCAATAAAGCAGGCGATCATCAGATGAAAGGAATTGGCGGACGGGAGCAGGGCAATCGCGACGGCCAGAGCCGCGTTGGCGCCAGCCGTCAAACCGAGCAGACCCGGGTCAGCGAGCGGGTTTTTCGTCATCCCTTGCATGATGGCACCGGCCACCGCCAGTGCAGAGCCGACGAAAATGGCGCCAATCTCGCGCGGAAGACGAATTTCCCGAATCATCGAGAGCGTATCGCCAGTCGCATCGGAAGCAATGGCCAGCCATACGTCGCCGATAGTCGTGTCAGCGGCCCCGAATACCATGGCGATCACAAACATGGCGGCAAATGAAAGCAAGCCCGCGATCAATTTGTATCCAAATGGGATCGAGCGTTGGTTTTCTTTCGTCATCTGTCTACCATCTTTTCTTTGTTTGGATTAAAGGGGGCCTGACAGGAGACAGGCGATCAGGGAAAACCCTCTTGATAGGAACCTTCAGCACGATAAGCAGGATCAATCAGCGGCCAAGAAAGCTTTTTGTAAAGAACTCCAGTTGATACTCCAGTGTTAGAGGATCGTTAAAATAAAATTCCATCATAGGCGCTTCAAAAACGCGATTGTTTTTAACCGCCGGAATGTTTTTATACGTTTCGGTCTCCTGGAATGAATTATCTGTATCCTTGTTCTTGCTGAGAATCAGGTAATCGCCGACGAACTCGGGGAGAACTTCCAATGAAACCGCGTAGTAGCCGCTTTTGAGAGCTGTTTCCTTGATCTTTTCGGGCATGTTCAGCTTCATTTCCTGATAAAGAATCTCTGTGCCGCGGCCCCAGTTGTTGCCGTATACATATAGCTGCTTGTCGAATTTTTCAAGCACGGAAACGGTTTTGTCCTCACCGATTTTCGCTCTGATCTCGGCTCCGACCTTTTGGGTCCGCTGCTTGAAGTCATCGATCCACGCTTGCGCCTCTTTTTCCTTGTTCAACAGCTTGCCGATCTCCAGGAACTGCGTCAGGTAATCCACCTTTCCGTACGTGTAGATAACCGTAGGCGCGATTTTGTTCAGTTTGTCCACGTTATTGACGTTTGACAGGCCAATGATCAGATCGGGCTGCAGCTCAATAATTTTTTCCAGCGTCTCATCGGACACTTCTTGAGCGTCTTTCAGTTTTTCCGCAAAACGAGGGTTTTTTAACGACCATGAATCGGTGCCTACGACGTTCACCCCAAGAGACAGCACGTGTCCGGTGAAGTTGGACAGCACGATCACCCGCTGGGGGTGGGCAGGCACCTGAACAGGCCCGTTTTCCGACTGGTAGGTAATCGTTTCCGAAGCGGTTTCCGCGGGGGATGCGGCTCCCTTTTGCTCAGTCGGCTGTCCGCTGCAGGCACTGACGATGAGGGAGAGCAGCAGAAAGAAGGGGAACAAAAACTTTTTCATCGCGTTAATCTCCTTTGATCAGGTTGTAGGTGACGCAAACCGGTTTGTTCGTACGCGGGTCGCGCCCGATTTCCGCATCGATGCGAAACACTTTTTTAAGGACCTCGGGTGTCATCACTTCTTCGCAATCTCCCGCCTTCACGACTTCCCCGTCCTTCAAGGCGATGATGAAGTCGGCAAAGCGGGCGGCCTGGTTCAAATCATGCAGTACCATCACAATCGTGCGCTCCTGTTCCGCATTCAGTCTCTGCAGCAGCTCCAGAACCTCCAGCTGGTGGGCCATATCCAGATAGGTTGTCGGCTCATCGAGAAAAATAATTTCCGTTTCCTGTGCGAGGGCCATGGCGATCCACACCCTTTGGCGCTGGCCGCCTGACAAGGCGTCGACAGGACGGAACTTGAACTCTTTTGTTCCAGTCACCTCGAGTGCCCAGTCAATAACTTCATAATCTCTTTTGCTCAAGCGCCCAAAGCCTTTTTGATAGGGAAAGCGGCCATAGGAGACCAGTTCGCCGACCGTAAGTCCGCTGGCGCTCTCCGGCGTTTGCGGAAGAATGGCCATTTTTTTCGCCAACAGCTTGGTGTTTTCTTTGGCGATGCTTTCTCCGTCCAGAATGACTGCGCCGGACTGATGTGAAATAATGCGCGTGATTGCTTTTAGCAGCGTAGATTTTCCACAGCCGTTTGAACCGATGATGGTGGTGATTTTTTTGTCGGGAATCTGAACGCTGAGGTTTTTCACAATCAAGCGCTCTCCGTAGCCAATGCTTACATTATCCGTATACAGCCGAACCATGTGTCACACCCCGTTTACAGGAATATGGAAATAGGTGATAATGATTATCAGTATCGCTTCCAAAAATAATATAGTATCCGTCTTTTTTGTTGTCAATAGCTGCACTGGATTGTAAAAACAAAGAAATGCGTGTATACTTCGTTGATAATGATAATCAATTGCATGTTATTGGTCAAGGAGTGAATCGGACATGGAGCGTCAGGAACTATTCGATGTGACAGTGATAGGCGGGGGACCGGCAGGGCTTTACTCCACTTTTTACAGCGGGCTGCGGGAGATGAAAACAAAGCTGATCGAATACCAGCCGCATTTGGGCGGCAAAATTCACGTCTATCCGGAAAAAATGATTTGGGACGTGGGAGGGCTGACTCCGATAACCGGAGAGAAATTGATCGAGCAGTTGGTCAAGCAAGGATTGACGTTTCATCCGGAGGTTGTGTTGAACGAGAAAATAGAGTCAATCACCCGAGACGAGGAAGGGATTTTTGTCCTGCATGCGGCCTCTGGCCGAAAGCACTACTCAAAAACAGTGATCGTCGCTGTCGGAAGCGGGATATTGACTCCGCAAAAGCTGGAGATCGAAGGTGCCGAGAGATTTGAGGTAGCCAACTTGCACTACACGGTAAAGTCTTTGAAGTATTTCCGGGATAAGACCGTCATCATTTCCGGCGGAGGGAATTCTGCGATCGATTGGGCCAACGAATTGGAGCCGATCGCGAAAAAAGTGTACCTGACGTACCGAAAGGACGCGCTAAAGGGCCATGAAGCGCAGGTCACGCAGCTTTTGAACAGCTCTGCTGTCTGCTTTTTTCATACGTCGATTACGAAGCTGGTCGCATCGGCGAATCACGAAGAAATCGAGAGTGTTGAGCTGACGAACCATGAAACGGGAGAGGTTTCGTATTTGCCCGTCGATGAAGTCATTATCAATCACGGCTATGAACGAGATTCGGGCTTATTGAAAAACAGCACGCTGAACATCGACTTGGTCGATGACTTCTATGTCTCCGGCAATGCCAACTCCGAATCCTCGGTAGCCGGACTTTACGCTGCCGGAGATATTTTGCACTACGACGGGAAGCTGCACTTGATCGCGGGGGCTTTCCAGGATGCTGCGAACGCTGTAAACAAAGCAAAGCAATTTGTCCAGCCGGATGCCGGCAAAAGCGCAATGGTCTCCTCCCACAATGAGGTGTTTAAACAGCGCAATCGTGAATTGGTGAGACAAATGATGAGATCGTAAAACGAAAACATACGCAGCCTGGCTGTACGTCCGCACATAAAAAAGGCTTCATCCCTGAGAAGCGTCTGTTTCTCTTTGCCATCGCGTCAAGGGCGCTCATTTGTCCCTGCGCCCTTGACTATGCTGGCTTTGAGCTTTGAAAAGACGTCTTGCTTCAAGGAGTGAAGCCTTTTATTTATTGGTTATTGCTTGTTTTTTACTGATTTTTTACAACCTCTTGTCCGCGTACATTCCATGTAAGCGCAAATACGAGAGCTGCCAAAGCGCACGAAACCGTGAGCAAAATAAACCCTGCATCCCAGCCGGACGCGTCAACGATGACACCCATCAAGGCGTTGGCTGTAACCGTACCGCCCAGGTAACCAAACAGACCCGTAAGGCCGGCAGCGGTTCCGGCAGCTTTTTTCGGAACAAAATCAAGCGCTTGCAAACCGATCAACATGACTGGACCGTAAATCAGGAAACCGATTGCAATCAAGCAGATCATATCGATTACGGAATGTCCAGGCGGGTTGAACCAGTAAACAAGAACAGCGATCAATACGCCCAGCATGAAGACAAACCCTGCAGGTCCCCGGCGTCCTTTAAACAGCTTGTCGGAGATCCAGCCGCACAAGAGCGTTCCCGGGATGCCTGCCCACTCGTACAGGAAGTAGGCGACGCTGGACTTGCTCATGTCAAAACCTTTTTCCTCGCTCAAGTAGGTCGGTGCCCAGTCCAGAACGCCGTAACGTACGAAGTAGACAAAAATGTTGGCAATCGCGATTGCCCAGACCCATTTATTATTCAGTACATATTTGAACAGGATTTCCTTTGTAGACAATTCCGTTTCAAACGTTTTCTTTTCTTTGGTCGGATAGTCATTGCGATATTCTTCGATCGGCGGCAGACCTACCGACTGCGGAGTATCGCGCACCAGCGCATACGTGACAAAAGCCATGACAACTGCTACGAGAGCAGGCAGGATAAACACGCCTTCATACCCGGAGGAGGAGCCTCCCGAAAGCCCGGCGAACAGGGCCACACCCGCAACAGCAATCGGCGCCATCAACCCTCCGCCGACGTTGTGGGCTACGTTCCAGATGGCCGTCTTGTTTCCGCGTTCGCTAATGCTGAACCAGTGGACAAGGACACGCCCGGATGGAGGCCATCCCATACCCTGGAACCAACCGTTCAGGAACAGCATGACAAACATGATCGTCACAGAAGAAGTGAAGAAAGGGACGAATCCCATCAGTAAACTGATGATGGCAGAAAGAATCAAACCGGCTGGCAGGAACATTCGCGGGTTGCTTCGGTCCGATATGATAGCCATGACAAATTTGCTGATCCCGTAGGCGATCGAAATGGCTGACAGGGCGAAGCCAAGCTCGGATTTTGAAAACCCTTCCTCGGTCAGATACGGCATGGCAAGCGAGAAGTTTTTGCGAAGAAGATAATACGCTGCATAACCGATGAAGATTCCCAGAAAAACTTTCAGCCTGTACTTTTTATACTCAGAATCAATTTTCTCGTCAGGCAGTCTTTCGATAGGTGGCGCAGGCCGAAATAGTGATAGCATTTTTTCTCCTCCTCTAAAAAAATTTAACAAAGATAAACCATGCACAGCAAAAAACTCATACTTTAAAAGCCCTTTCATAACTGAAAGTGCCAAAAAGTATGAGTCTCCGAATCTCCATCATAGTTAACTTGTCATTACGTGTATTTTATTATTCGTTGTAAACGTTGTCAATGAGGTGTTGCGTGTTTTCGCCTCGTCTCTGCATTGGAAAACCATGGGGGTTTTTCTCCCTACAACCCCCATGGCTGAGAGGAATCTCTTTTCTCATTCTTTTCTCATTCCGGATCACCTTCATTGGCGATTGCGATCCGGAATGACGAAAGACACAGAGGTGCCTTCGCCTGCCTTGCTTTGAATAGAGAGTCCTTGTCCATACAATTGGGTTAACCGGCGATTCGTGTTGGAAAGTCCGATGCCGCCTTTGGAATTTTGGACCGGGTCCAAAATGTGGCGGATTTTTTCTTGCTCCATCCCGACGCCGTCATCTCTTACCTCAATGAGCGTAGAATCTGTTTGGCGAACAATCCGGATCAGTACGTTCCCGCCCTTGGCCCGTCTCAGGACACCATGTCTGACCGCATTTTCGACCAGTGGCTGAATCGAAAGGGGAGGAAGAAGCAAATCCAGGTGGGGATCAACTTCCCACTGGACGGACAGCCTTTCTTCAAACCGCTCTTTCTCGATGTAGAGATAGGCATGCACCAGCTCCAGTTCATGAGAAAGCGCCACTAGCTTTCCTGTGCTGAGGAAGTCAAAGCTGATCCGCAAGTAGGACGTAAAGGCCTCTCCGAGTTTGCGCATCCGCTCTATATCCAGGTCGCTCAGCGCCATGATCGAATTCAGCGTATTGAACAGGAAATGCGGGTGGATCTGGGCCTGCAAATAGGCAGCCTCCATCCGCAGCCGTTCATTGACGGACTGCTTTAATGCGATAAGAGACCAGATCCGGTATTTGAGCTCCAGAGCGTCGACCGGCTTGGTGACGTAATCATTGGCCCCAGACATAAATCCGGTATAGATGTCTTCCGGCTCGCTGCGGGCCGTCAGCAGCAAAACGGGGAGCTCGGCGGCAGTGAAGCGCTCCCGTACCTTTTGTGTCAATTCATAGCCGGACATTTGCGGCATCATGACATCCGTGACCAGCAAATCCCACTGCTGCGTAGACAGGATTTCCAGCGCTTCGCGAGCCGAAGTAGCCGACCTGACGTGGTACGCCTCTGCTGAGAGGATGCCAGCGAGCACCTTCAAATTGACGGGATCGTCATCGACAATGAGTATGTTTGCTTTTTCCTCCCCGAAAGACGGCAAGGCAAGCGGCTCGGAAGTTCGTTCGTTGGGCGCAGCTTCCGTAGAAAAACGGGAGACTGCGGTTTCCTCAAAAGCTTCTGTCCGGGGAGGAGGAGAGCTTTTCACAGCGGGCAAACTTTGCGAGTCGGCCAAAGGGAGCGAGAAGCTGAACACGGAGCCTTTGCCGATCTCTGAGCGAACCGTGAATTCACCCTCGTGGAGCTCCACCAGCTGTTTGCAAATGCTGAGGCCGAGCCCGATTCCGCGGCTATCGCCTTTTCCGCGGGCTCCCTGCTCGTAAGGCAGAAAAACCCGTGCCTGCGTTTCTTCGTCCATACCCGCACCCGTGTCGGACACGTGAATAACGGCACGCCCATTCAGAACCCTGGCTGAAACGGAAATGGTCCCTTCTTCGGTAAATTTGAGCGCGTTATGCAGCAAATTGAACAAGATCTGAACGAGTCGCTTTTCATCCGCCAAAACGGGGGGCATCGACTCGTCAATGTCCATTTTTAGCTGAACGGGCTTGCCTTCCGCCATAAATCTCAGCATCCCGAACACGCCGGAGACAACAGATTGAACAGGCAACGGCTCCTTTTGCAGCAAGATGCGGTTTTCCTTAATCCGTACGATGTCGAGCAGATCGTCCAGCAGATGGGACATTCGACGGCTGACTGTGATCAGCAGCTCCAAATCCTCCAGGGCTTCGTTGTCCATCGCGTGCTTCTGCTTGGTTGCGATGTTCCGTGCGATATTCATGATTCCGTGCAGCGGTGTCCTCAGCTCATGCGATGTGTTGGCCAAAAACTGATCCTTCATTTTGTCCGCTCTGGTCAGCTGTTCGTTCAGCTTGATGTTTTCCTCGGAGTTGCGAAAGTACTTTTTAAACCAGTAAGCGGAGAATCCGACAATGGCTGCGAACACATCGATGGGATAGTAGACGCTGGTTATTTCCATATAAAAATTAAACGCACCCCACACAGCGCTCGATATGATGCTGGTGGCGGTGAGCTGCAGAAAAATAGCATCCTGCTGGTTTTGGATGATCATTTTCGCGATGATAAAGATAAACCAGATCAATGGAAACAAATAAAGAACGGTGAACACTTTGGCTTCGAACGTATAGTAAATGAGCGCTGGAGACCCAGCCAGCACAACAGTTGAATACAGGACGAGAATAGCGGTATACGTCCGAAACAGTTTGGCGAAACCTGCGTGACCGGAAAATATTCTGGCCAGCAGCAGGATGAAAAAGGACATCCACATATAGGAAAGAAGTCTGGCTTTCAGCACCCCGGCATAATCCAGCGGCAGCAACTGGTCGTGATCCGAAACAACCGAAATAGAGGATGCTACCAGCAGAAAGAAGAAAACCAGGAACGCCTTTTGCCGTCTTGGATTGAACAGGAACAGGATGCAGGCGTACATGCTATGCAGGATCAAGACGATGAACGTAACAAGCTGAAAGCCGATGGAATACCAGCGTTCGGTATCCAGTGCCGCCTGTGATCCAAAGCGGATGGATTTGGCGATACCTCCTTCAATTGGGTTGTCAAAATTAGCCACACGAATAAGCAGCTCGATTTCTTTTTCTCCTTCTGACGTGTAGGAAGCTGTATAGGAGACATTCCTTGGCCAATACCCCTCCGCCTTCTCCGCAGGCTGGCCTATGGCAGCTCCTATCTTACCGTTGATTTCAACGGCGGATGAGCCTCGAGATCGCGAAACCAAAAGGCATAAGGCTGATCCAAAGGCTTATCGATCAGGATGCGGAGCCGGTAAGTCCCGTAACCAAACGACGATTCCGAACCTGCCGGGAAAGCGCTTCGCCAATCTCCGGGAACCTGGATAAAATGCGGTCGCTTCGTTGACATCCGTGCTATATCTTCATGCGAGACAAGTTCCCCGGGGTAAAACTCCCATTCCCCATTCAGCGCGATGGTGGGAGATTCCTCGAAAGGCCAGCCGCGCATGTCAAGCACGCCTTGTACTGCATCGGGATGCTCTGCGGTACGAAACACTTCGGACCAGAGCGACCGCAGGCTTAGGAGGACAGAGATAAAAAAGAGAGTTGTCAAAACGTATTTGAATATGGGTTTTTTGAGAATTTGCATCATGTGCCAATAGATTCGCTTTACTTCACATGTTTCCCTTTTTCCAAATGCTTGCCAGGGGGCTTGAGGAAAGGAGCAGGCACATGACTACCGTGCTTTGCCTCTTGGTTTGTTAAACGGGATTGGCGCTATATTCCTGAAGCCGTTTTTGTTACAATGGGGGCTATAAACCAAGGAAACATGTCGACATTGCCGAATTGCCCGAAATGCAGCTCGTCGTACATCTACGAGGATGGGGTTTTTTTGATTCGGTTTTGGAGCGATGCAGTTGAAATCGGAATTTGTGAAGAAGATCTAAAGGTCTGCACGAAAAACAAGAAAGCCGCTTCGACATCGAAGCGGCTTTTGTCGTTCAAAATACGCCGGCCAAAACGGGCACGAGCCACGGGGCCACGCCCAGCGTCATCAGCGCTGCTAAAATCATCGACAAGCTGGAAATCGTGCCAGTGATCGGGCTAAACTCGAACGCCTTGGACGTACCGGCTCCATGGGCCGCTGTGCCGAGAAGCACGCCGCGGGCAATGTCGTTTTCGATCCGCAGCAAGCGGATGACCATCGGTCCGATAACAGACCCGAGAAGGCCCGTCATGATCACAAATACCGCAGTGATCGCCGGAACTCCGCCGATGCTCGCCGATACGCCCATCGCGATGGGGGTGGTGACGGAGCGCGGAATGAGACTGTCGACAATTTGCATGTTGAGATGGAGCAGCCGGGCGATGAACAGCGAAGAAACAATCGCTGCAACCGAACCGGACAGCACGCTGACGATGATCTCGGCCGCATGTTTTTTCAGAATGTGAAAATATTTGTACAGCGGGACGGCAAAAGCGATCGTAGCCGGCTCAAGCATGTCGCTCAGCCATTTCGCCCCCGTCTGATAAGAGTCATAGGGTGTATCTGTCCATACTAGTAACGCGACGATCAATAGCGGTGCCGTCAGCAGTGGAGACAGGTAAACCTTTGGCTTGAGGCGGTAGCACCGCTTTGCGCCCCAGTACAGGATGATGGTGAGGATGAGACTCAGAAAAGCAATCATGGCAGCGGAGTCCTCTCCTTTTTCTCGCCAATTTTTTTCGCGACCAGTCCTGCGCTGGCCATGACGATGACGGTGCTGACGACAATCACCAACGTGACGTAGACGCCGTCACTGAGCAAGACGCTTTTGTATTTCATGATGCCCACAGCGGAGGGAATGAAGAAGAGCAAAAGCTCCGCCAGCAGCCATTGGGCGCCTGCTTCGATCCAGTCCAGGCGAATCCATTTTGCTTGCAGAAGGATGAAGACAATCAAAATGCCCAAAATGCTGGCCGGAATTTTCAGTTGAAAGAAATCGACCAGCTTGTGCAGGAGCAGGGAAAATGCGCAAAGCAGAATCACTTGTCCCGCGCTTTTCAGCAGGGTTGCCACATCGCTCCCTCCTTTCTGTGAAAAGTTTACATGATCTGTTTGCATAGGTAAAATGAATAGATAGAATGACTGACATTCATTTTATCTATGCATAAATGAGGAGACCGTACATGGATATTCGCCATTTGCAATATTTTCTAAAGGTGGCTCAATACAAGAGCTTTACGAAAGCAGCGCGGGCACTGTACATCACACAGCCGACCATCAGCAAAATGGTCAAAAACCTGGAGGAGGATCTGGGGGTTGTGCTGTTTCACCGCCTGGGCAAGCAGTTGGAATTGACGGATGCCGGGGAAATTCTGTTCGTTCAGGCGCAGGATATTGTGCATTCCTTCCAAAACCTGTCAGCCGAACTCGGGGACTTGATGAACCTGAAAAAGGGGCACATTCGCATCGGATTGCCGCCGATGATCGGGTCGAGCTTTTTCCCCAATGTGCTGGGGAAGTTCCGGGAGCACTATCCCGCTATCACGATTCAGCTCGTGGAAGACGGGGCAAAGAAAGTGGAAGCGGATGTGGAAACCGGCGTGTTGGATATAGGAGTCGTGCTGTCGCCGACAAATGAGGAGCTGTTTCATTCCTTTTCGCTTGTAAAGGAGAAGCTGATGCTGCTCGTCCATCCCTCTCATCGGTTGGCCGACAGAAAAGCGGTGTCGTTATCCGAACTGGCTGAAGAGGATTTCGTTTTCTTTCGCGAGGATTTTGCCCTCCATGACCGGATTACGGCAGAGTGCGTACAAGCGGGGTTTCAACCGAAGGTCATCTATGAAAGCTCCCAGTGGGATTTTATCAGCGAGATGGTGGCGGCCAATTTCGGCATTGCTTTGCTCCCCGAACCGATCTGTCGCGAGCTTGATGAGGAGCGGATTCGGGTTTTGCCTCTCGATCAGCCCGTGATCCCCTGGCACCTGGTCATCATTTGGCGCAAGGATCGGTACCTTTCGTTTGCCGCACGGGAATGGATCCGGTTTACCCAGAATCTTTTCGAGGAGTGGAGGGGCAAAAACAAACACCCGCGCGAGCATGGCTGATCGGGCTTTTCCATGGGAACAGGTCTGGCGGGAAACCGTTCCGGGGGCTCAGAAGCGCCATGCAGCGCCGGTACGTTTGCCGGGAGAGGAAACGTCCGAAAGCAGCGAAAAAGATGGGAACATACACGAACCTCGTCTGTAAAGCAGTCGGGGTCTTTTTCATTCTGCTGTGACTTTCATAAAAGTTTCAGAACGGTGTTGTATGATAAGTCCGCAACCAGTCATCAGTGAAAAAAACGTCTTTTTCAGAAAAGCGTTTTGAACGGGGAAAAGGAGTTGGTAAAATAAATGGGAACCTGTCCATTTTCAAGCCTTATACATGTCTTTGGAGGAAAGAAAAGGTCTGCTAGCCATTTCAAATGGCTGAAGAGATTGGAATGGCAACCGACCAAGTGGTTGCCTCCGCAGGTATGTTACAAAGGGCGGCGGCAAGCGTCTAATTGTGTGAGTCCGATCCGTATACTCGAGAGTGGTTTTCTGCCTGATGGTCAGCTGAACAAAGAAAGCAGGTGAGAAGTTATGGATCATCAGATACATGGGACGTACGACACGTTTTTGGTTATCCTCTCCTATTTAATTGCGGTCACAGCCTCGTATTCCGCGCTTGATCTGGCCGGAAGGGTGAATGTAAGCCGCGGGAAGCATAGATTGCTTTGGCTGGTTTTTGGCGCCATGTCGATGGGGCTGGGCATCTGGTCCATGCATTTTGTCGGGATGCTAGCCCTTGCCCTGCCCGTCAAAGTGCTCTACGACCTTTCGCTTGTCATCCTATCTGTTCTCTTCGCCATTTTTGTCTCAGGCATTGCCCTTTTGACCGTATCGAGAAACAAGCTGGAGGTCAAGGAGCTTGCCATCGCCGGCGTATTGATGGCCGGCGGCATATCCGGGATGCACTACACCGGGATGGCAGCGATGATGATCGGCATTACCTATGACAAGGGGCTCGTTATCCTTTCTGTTGTCATTGCCGCTACGGCCTCGTTTGCGGCCTTGTGGCTCCTGTTTTATTTCCGCAAGGACCAATCCCGATTTGCCTACTTGTACAAGCTCGGCAGCTCGCTCATTATGGGGGCGGCGATTGCGGGGATGCACTATACGGGCATGGTTGCGGCCCATTTCCATGCGAGCGAGCACCAGTATGGTGTCGAGGTGCAAATCGAAACGGAAACGCTTGCCTACATCATTGTCCTTGCTACCTTCCTGCTATTGGGCATTACACTGGCAGGCGTATTCATCAACAAACGGCTGTCGCAAAAGGACCTGGTCATCCAGGAAAATGAAAGCTGGTATCGTTCGCTATATAAAAATAACGAATACGGCATTATTTCTCTGGATAAGGCCGGGACCATCATTAATATGAACCCTGCTGTCCCCAAAATGATCGGCATTCAGGCAGAAGATTACCTCAACAAGCACTTTTCTGCGATCGGGTTGGACATGAGCGCCAAAGATAAGACGAAAACAGACGCAGTGGATGAGCAATCATCCAGGCTGCTGCCCAAAGACTTTGAGACCTCTTTTGTTCAACCGAACGGTAATTTGGTCGAGCTGAGCGTAATGAATATCCCTGTGGAGATAGATGGCAAAATAGTCGGAAATCATATTTTCATAAAGGATATAACGGAAGAAAGCAAAGCCAAAAAGAAAATCAAACATTTGGCTTATCACGATGAATTGACGGGCTTGCCCAATCGGAGGAAGCTCAATGAGCGCTTGGATCAGTCCATTGAGCAAAGCAATCGGGACTCATCCACCTTTGCCGTGATGGTTCTGGATATTGACCGTTTTAAAATGATCAACGATTCACTCGGACATACGTATGGAGATATCTTTTTGCAGGGCGTAAGCGACAGAATCGTCAAGAGCGCCGAGGGGTTCGAAGCAACGATTGCCCGCATGGGGGGAGATGAGTTTATCATCCTCTGCAATACCGGCCCGGAAGGCGAGGAAGCGGCAGAGCTGGCGGAACGGATCATCGAAGCGCTGAAGAAGCCCTTCCATTTGAAAGACAACGACTTCTACATATCTGCAAGCATCGGAACCGCACTGTTTCCGGTTCATGGCAGGGATGCCGTCGAGCTTCTGAAAAAAGCGGATACGGCGATGTACAAGGTGAAAAAGCAGGGCAAGAACGGACATCAATTTTACTCGCCGGATCTCGACGTTCAACTGCTGGAGAATATCGGCCTGGAGAGCGATCTTCGAAAAGCGATTGAACGCAACGAGCTGGTCGTGTACTACCAGCCGCAATTCCATGCCCAAAGCAACCGAATGATCGGAGTGGAGGCGCTGGTCAGATGGAATCATCCCACCAGAGGGATGCTGTCTCCCGGCGTATTTATTCCAATCGCAGAGGAGACCGGCTTGATTTACGAAATCGGTACATGGGTTCTGAGCGAAGCATGCCGGCAAATGAAAAAATGGCATGATGAAGGCGGTCCTTTGATACCTGTCTCCGTCAATCTCTCCTCTCATCAATTCCATCAGCCGAACCTGGTCGAGTACATCGTCAAAATCCTCGAGGAAACAAAGCTGGAGCCCCAATACCTGGAGCTGGAAATTACCGAGAGCATGATGATGGACCCGGCCGTATCGATCAGCATTCTGGAGGAGCTGAACAAGATCGGGACGAGGATCAGTCTGGACGACTTTGGAACGGGCTACAGCTCGCTTAGCTATTTGAAAAAGTTCCCGATCCACAAATTGAAAATCGACCGTTCCTTCATCACCGATATATCCGAAAACCACAACGACAAAGCAATCGTCGCGACGATCATTTCCATGGCACAGCATCTGAAGCTGGATGTGATCGCGGAAGGAATCGAAACCAAGGATCAGCTCGACATTCTCACGGAAAATGACTGCCACGAAATTCAAGGGTATTATTTCAGCAGCCCATTGTCTGCCAGTGAGGTGGAAAAAACGTTTTTTGTCCCCAACCGTTTGCCCAGCTATCAATAGTGGACAAGCTGGCAATCAGCCAGGATCGATGTTCGCATAGGCCTGCCAAAAAGAAATCCCGTCTCATCAGCAAAGTGAGACGGGATTTTTCTGTATGGTGACTGGACTCGCTTTCTGTGATCTGAAAGCCCGGTCAGAGGCATGCGGTTAAATCTGTGCCGGCTCCGGAATTCTCTCCCCGATGTTGCGCCCAATCGCAATCGAGGCTGTCGCCGCAGGTGAGGGCGCATTCAAAATATGGGTGGAGCGCTGATTGGTGACGATCAGGAAGTCATCGACCAATTTCCCGTCCTTTGTAAGCGCTTGGGCCCTGACGCCATTCTGGGACTCGACCAGATCCTCGGCGCGAACTTCCGGTATCAAGCGCTGAAGGCTCTGGACGAACACCTTTTTGCTGAATGAGCGGACCATTTCCTTCCAGCCCTCGCCCAGGTTCTTGTAGGCAATTTTCCAAAAGGCGGGATAGGTCAGGACTTCGGTTATATCCTTGAGATCAAAGTCTGTCTTGCGGTAGCCTTCCCGTTTAAAGCTCAGCACCGCATTCGGCCCGGCGTGCACGTGGCCATCCATCATCCGGGTGAAGTGGACGCCGAGGAAGGGAAAGTTCGGATTCGGAACCGGATAGATCAAATTTTTCACTAGATAGTGCTTTTCCGGTTTCAATTCGTAGTATTCGCCGCGGAAAGGGACGATTTTCATATCGGTTTTCAATCCTTGAAGCGCTGCGATGCGGTCGCAATGGAGGCCGGCGCAATTGATCAGATAGCGGGCGTGGATCGTCTTGTTGGTGCATTCGATCTCGACTCCGGAGCTGCTTTCCTTTATATTTTCGACTTTTGTCCCCAGAAGAATATCGCCGCCTTTTTCCTGGATGACCTTGGCAAGTGACTCGGCGACGCGCTTGTAATTGACGATTCCGGCTTCCTTGACCCGGATGGCTTTGAGGCCATATGCATGGGGCTCGATCTCTGCAAGCTGATCCGCATCAATGATGGATACGTCGAGCTGGTTTTCAAGACCGCGTTTATATAGATTCTCAAGCAGGGGCAGCTCATGCTGGTCGGTTGCCACAATCACTTTTCCGCACATATCGTAAGGAATTTCGTGCTGGTTGCAAAATGAGCGCAGCAAGTCGCCGCCTTCCCTGGAAAGCTTTGCTTTCAGGCTGCCCGGCTTGTAATAAATGCCGGAATGGATTACTCCGCTATTATGGCCGGTTTGGTGAAAAGCAAGGGTGCGTTCCTTTTCGACGACGGCAATTTTGGCTTGTGGGTACTTTTCGACAAGCGCATAACCGGTAGAGAGACCTACGATACCGCCCCCGATAATGACATAGTCATACATGATATCACCTTTCTCCGCTAAGCATTCCTGAATATCTCTGCAATGTACAAGCATGAATGAGAAGTTGTATTACAATTATAATACACATGTAATACAAATCAACCTAAATGAGTTCAAAAGAAATAAATTATTTGGAATATAGACAAACTTATAATCGTGTTGTATTCTTTATATCACCATATATAACGTATCAAATCGGGTTTTGTACAAAAGGGAGTGATGAAAAAAGCTTGTATTTTTGTAGTACAAGTTGTTATAACAACTTATCGGTCATTCTGGCAAAAACAGAATGTTGAGAAACAAATGCTTGCGCAATCGGGTTGAGCATGCGGACAAGAGACTCCCTTTGAATCCAAACCCGTGAGCAGGGCGTATACAGCAAACAAAATGCGACGCAGAAAAGGCAGGAAACCAACATGGAAATTACCGTCTTGTATCAAGGCTTTCCGGGAAGATCAAGCCGTGGTTTTCTTGGATGGAGCAGTTGCGTGTTGATTCGCCGAGAAGGAAAAGCGCCGATTTTGTATGACACCGTGGGCTTTCATGAGCGATATTCGCTGCTGGCCAAACTGAAGGAGCTGGGGGTTGGCCCCGAAGATGTCGGTACGGTCCTGTTAAGTCACTTTCATTTTGATCACGCTGTCAACTATCCGCTGTTTCCGAACGCTACGTTTTACCTGCACGAAGAGGAAGTCAAACATATAGAAGAGAACGGGACAAAGGACCTCGCCGTCCCTCGCGAGATGTTTCCGGCTTTGCGCGATTCCGGGAAGCTGTCGCTACTGTCCGGAGAGTCCGGCGTCGTCGAAGGACTTCCGTGGCTGCTTACACCGGGGCATACGCCGGGCTTGTTTTCCATTCTGACTGAATACCAGGGGAGAAAGTGGGCGTTGGTGTCAGACGCGGTGAAAAACATCCTGGAGCTGACCAGTGGCGACGCAGTGATGACATGGGATGACGCCAAAAGCAAAGAGAGTATCCGGGCGATCGCCCAGTGGGCAGATGTTGTCGTCCCCGGCCATGATCGATTGCTGGAGATCGAGAGAACCGGCCAGGGAATCGTCGTCAACCCGTTGCATGAAAGCGCTGTACAAATTATCGTACCTTGGAAGGACGAGACATTCTCGCTCAAAATCTGAAATGACAGAAGGTGGTTGAAATGAACGATCTAAAAGGTGCCATTGATATACACGTCCACTCCAGTCCCAGCATTTTTCCCCGTTCGGTAAATGATCTGGAGCTGGCGGAGCAAGCCAAGCAAGCGGGGATGCGGGCAATCGTCCTCAAGGCGCACGAAGAATCGACCGTTTCCAGAGCGAAGCTGGTCAGCAAAGTGGTGGAAGGAATCGAGGTCTACGGCTCGCTGGTGCTCAATGAGTACGTCGGCGGTCTCAATCCTTACGCCGTAGACATGGCGATTCAGCAGGGGGCAAAGCTGATCTGGATGCCTACCGGCTCAGCCAAGCATCATCTGGATCATTACGGCGGAAAGAGCGACTACAAGGAACAGAAATCGACCATTCGCCTCCTGCCCCAGAAAGGGATCACGATCCTTTCGGAGGACGGCGAGCTGCTGCCCGTCGTCTATGACATCATCGATTTGATCAAGGGCACCGGAGCCGTATTGGCAACGGGTCATCTCTCTCCGCTGGAAACCCGGAAGCTCGTGGAAGTCGCGACGAAGCGCGGGGTGGAAAAGGTGCTTGTCGCCCATCCTGATTTGAAAATCAACAAAATGGATCTTTCGCTGCAAATCGAACTCGTCAAAATGGGCGCGTACGTCGAGAAGTCGATGCTGACGCTGATGCCGCTGTGGAAGTCGATCGAGCCGGACGAGCTGGTGCGGGGCATCCGCCAGATCGGCATTGAAAAGTGCATTTTGCAAACCGATTTCGGGCAGGCCAACCATCCGGTGCCGACGGAAGGGTACAACCAGTTTATTCAAATCTTATTGGAACAGGGCATGACAGAGAAAGAGGTTGAGCAAATGGCTTGTTTCAACCCGGCGGAATTAATCGGGCTTACGTAAGACAAGAGAAAAGGGGTTGAAAAAGTATGGCGCAAGCACAGTTGTCAAACAAGCCATGGTATAAAGAGGTTACGCAAAACCAATGGCGGGCGTTAATCGCTGCCGGGTCCGGATGGGCTCTGGATGCGATGGATGTAATGCTGTACTCCATGGTTCTGGTGCAAGTGATGCAGGAGTTGCAGATGGACAAGACGGCCGGCGGATTTTTGGCAACGCTTACCCTGCTCAGTTCTGCCTTCGGCGGACTATTGTTCGGGATGGTTGCTGACCGGTATGGCCGCACGAAATCATTGATGATCAGTATTATCGTGTACTCATTGTTTACATTCCTCTGTGGATTCTCGCAAACGGTTACACAATTGGCCGTATTCCGTTTGCTGCTCGGGCTCGGAATGGGTGGAGAGTGGGTTGCGGGCGCAGCCCTGATTACGGAAACCTGGGACGCAAAGCATCGCGGAAAAGCGATGGGTCTCGTACAAAGTGCTTGGGCAATTGGTTACGCGCTGGCTGCGATTGTGGCCGGTCTGGTCATTCCGCTGTGGGGCTGGCGCGGAGTGTTTTTCTTCGGAATTGTTCCGGCTTTGGTCGCCATTTGGATCCGCAAAGGCACAAAAGAGCCTGAGATCTGGGAAAAAATGAAGCAGGAGGCCACCACGCAGAAAAAGAAAAGCAAGCCCAAGCTGGTTGAGCTGTTTTCCGGGAAGGTACTCCGTTGGACCATACTCGGTGCGGCATTGAGCGTTTGCGCGCAATTTGGCTACTGGGGCCTGTTCACCTGGATTCCGTCCTACCTCGGCACGCCAGTCGATCAAGGCGGGGCCGGTCTGGATATTATGAAATCGACGACCTGGATTGTCATCATGCAGGCAGGTGCCTGGTTGGGTTACGTCTCCTTCGGCTTTTTGGCGGACAAGATCGGACGGAAAAAGACCTTTATCCTGTTCTTCGCGCTGGCGGCGCTGCTTGTTCCGTTTTACGGCATGTCCAGCGACGCGACCAGACTGCTGATCCTCGGTCCGTTTGTCGCCTTCTTTGGATCGGGCTACTTCAGCGGCTTTGGAGCGGTTCTGGCCGAGCTGTTCCCGACTGAGATTCGCGCGACCGGACAAGGGTTCTGTTACAACTTTGGACGCGGAATCGCTGCAACTGCACCGACTGTAGTCGGATTTATGGCAACCGGCATGGGGCTCGGTGCGGCATTCGGGTTCCTGGCCATCTCGTTTGCGCTGGCGGCAATCCTCGTACTGCTGTTCTTGCCGGAAACGATGGGCAAGCAATTAAATTAGCATACAGTTGCACATAGACAATCGATTGTCGACAAGAAAAGTTCATTGTGGATGAGGAGTCCATCATGAACTTTTCTTTTTCCTTGTTATTTGTATTACAATTATTGCGAGAGTGAACAAGTGCTCTCCTTTTCCTGTCCTTCTTTTGCTCAGTTTGTCTGCAAAACAATGGTAAAGAGTCGACCGGAATTGACTTTGCCATCTGAATAATTTACAATTTGTATTACAAATAAACCAAAATGAGAATCGGAGATGTACGATGTCCAAAGAAAAACTGTCGCAAATCATTTCACGTGAGTTGTTAAAGTTGATCGAGGCGGGCAAATATCCCCCAGGTTCGAAATTGCCGACGGAAATGGAGCTGGCTGCCCAGTTTGGCGTAAGCCGAATCCCGATCCGGGAAGCGCTCAGCGTATTGCGGGCAGCCGGTGTCATCAACTCTCGCCAGGGGGGCGGGAGCTTTGTCGAAGAGCGAAACGGTTCCAGCATATTCAGCAACATCCAGATTGAAAATGACGATGCCGAGCTGATCAGACACCTTTTTGAGATGAGGAAGATTCTTGAGCCTGAGGCCGCCTATCTGGCTGCCCTGAGGCGAACGCCTGAACAACTGGAACGAATGAGAGAGGCGCTCCAGTGGCTGGAGGCAGAATTGGCCGACGACAGCAAGATTGGCATGGAAGCGGATATGGAGTTCCACCGGTCGATGTTTTTGGCCACGCATAACCCGGTCATGATCCAGGCGATGGAAAACCTGTCTTCTCTCTACGAGCGTGCCCTGCAGATCACTCTTCAGTCCAACCTGGGCTTGAAACAGAAGCGCAAAGCGGTCTATCAGGAGCACCTGAACATCCTGTCGGCCATTGAGATGGAGGAACCGGAACTGGCGAAAATCCAATGCGCCATTCACCTCAAAAATGCGGAGAAAAAGCTGGACCTGTTCTCTTAGTCCAACAACAAGAGGAGAAAAATGAGACGATGACGGACATGCAAATCAAACAGATTGTTGACATTGTCAAAACAGGCAGAGTGCTTACCGATGAAAGCGACCGGTTCAGCTACTCCTTTGACGCCTCGTTTGGAACCTTTCTTCCCGATGCAGTCATTCAGACGAAGAGCGTCGAGGAAGTAGCCGAGCTGGTGAAATTCGCCAACCGCGAGAAAATCCCTGTTTATCCGCGCGGCCAATCGACCAGTTTGAGCGGTGGTCCTCTCCCGGTCAAGGGAGGCATGGTCATCGATTTATCGGTCATGAACGATTTGCTCGAAATCGACGAAGAAGATTTGGTCGCGGTCGTCTCTCCGGGTGTACTGACTGCCGACATACACAAAGCGGCGGAGGCAAAGGGACTCATGTATCCGCCTGACCCGAGCAGCTCCCATGTGTCTACCATCGGCGGAAATCTGGCGGAGAACTCAGGCGGACCGCGCGGCTTGAAGTACGGCGTGACAAAAGATTACGTCATCGGCCTGGAAGTCATCACCCCGGAGGGCGAGATCATCCGCACGGGCGGGAGAACGGTCAAAAACGTGACCGGTTACGACCTGACCAAGCTGATCGTCGGCTCGGAAGGCACGCTTGGCATTATTACAAAAGCAATCCTGCGGCTGATCCCGAAGCCTCCCGCTTCGGAAACAGTGATGGCGGTCTTTGACAGCCTCGTTGACGCGGGGAGAGCAATTTCCCAGATCCTCACCTCAGGCATCCTGCCGTCCAAAATGGAGCTGATGGATCAGGCCTCCATGGTGGCAGTGGAAAACTATCAGCCGTCAGGATTGCCGACAGATGCGGAGGCACTGATCCTGATCGAGCTGGACGGCCACCCGATGGCGGTACGAGATGAAGCCGAGCAGGTCTCGCAGGTATGCAAGCAAATTGGCGCGAGGGAAGTGCGCGTGCCGCAAACAAAGGCGGAAAAGGAAGATGTCTGGAAGGCGAGAAAGCTGGTTTCTCCGGCCATCGTCAGAGTGAAGCCGACGAAGATTTCCGAGGATGCCACTGTGCCGCGCAGCAAAATTCCCGAGATGTGCCGACGCCTGCAGGAGATCAAGGAGAAGTACAATATCCATCTCGTTGTATTCGGCCACGTGGGCGACGGAAATCTCCACCCGAACATCATCGCGGACAAAGCGGACAAGGAAGAAATGGCCCGCGTGGAAAAGGCCGTTGCGGAAATTTTCGAAGCCGCTGTGCAGCTAGGGGGCACGCTGTCCGGAGAGCATGGCATCGGAACGATGAAGGCGCCGTTTATGGAAATGGAATTGGGAGCCGCGGGCCTGGATATGATGAAGCGCATCAAGCAAGCCTGGGATCCTCATAACATTATGAATCCCGGCAAGATTTTTCCGGAGCCCGGACAAAAGTTGGTGTTGAGCGAATGAGTGAGAATCTTGCAGCATTGCGTGCGGAACTGAATTACGACAAAACCAGCAAATGCGTGCAGTGCGGCTACTGTCTGCCCGCCTGTCCGACTTATTTGACAATGGGCAAGGAAACGCATTCCCCGCGCGGCCGGATCAACCTGGTCAAGATGGCCGGCGAGGGGAAAATCAAGGATCTTTCGGTACTGGAGGAGCCGCTGGATCTGTGCCTCGGCTGCCGGGCCTGCGAAACGGTCTGTCCGACAGGTGTGGAATACGGCGCGATCCTGGAATCGGCTCGTGCAGCCGTGACGCGGCGCAAGAAGTTTTCCGTACCGGTAAAAGCGCTCAGAAACACGCTGTTCAAAAAGGTTTTCCCCAGCCGCAGGGCGATGAAGCTGATCGGCAACGCCATGTGGCTGTATGAAAAAACAGGTGTCCAAAAGCTCGCGAGAAAAAGCGGGCTGATGGAGAAGCTGCCTGCTCATCTGGGTGAATTTGAAAAAATCATGCCGGCTCCGGTATCGCCGGGCGAGCGCTCCAGCTTGCCTGCGGTAACGAGAGCCAAGGGTGAAAAGAAATACACGGTCGCCTTCTTTGTCGGCTGCGTCATGGACGCCATGTTCGGAAGGATCAATCATCTGTCCGTCCAGCTTCTGGCCGAGGTCGGCTGCGATGTGATCGTAGTCGAGAAGCAGACGTGCTGCGGCGCGCTGCATGCCCACACGGGGGAATTGGACGAAAGCAGAAAGCTGGCGAAGCAAAATATTGTCGCTTTTGAACAGGCGGAAGTCGATTTCATCGTGAACAACGCCGGCGGCTGCGGCGCGATGATGGTGGAATACGACCACCTGCTCGCGGGCGAACCGGAATGGGCTGAGCGGGCCCGCCAATTTGCCGGGAAAACGAAAGACATTTCCCAGGTGCTCGCCCTGTGCGGCGGGATCAAGGGACAGGAGAGACCGGCAGAGAGAGTCACGTACCAGCGTTCTTGTCATATGACAAACGTCCAAAAAGTGACCGAAGACCCGCTGGGGCTGATCAAAGGCCTGCCAAACGTGGAGCTGGTCGAGATGAAAGAGGCCAATATGTGCTGCGGTTCGGCGGGGATCTACAACATCGTGCAGTACGATGCCTCGATGGAAATCCTCGACTACAAAATGAAGCACGTCAAAGATACGCAGACCACCACGATTGTCACGACAAACCCGGGCTGCCTTTTGCAAATGAAGCTCGGCATCGAGCGGGAAAACTTGAACGACCGGATGCGGGCCGTCCACCTGGTGGAATATTTGGCCGAAAGGTGCGGCATCAACTTATAGGTACAAGCATGTGATACATGCAAGCATGAACTGTTCGGCCGGTACTAGCATAAACTACCCGGAAAAGCGCTGCCCGGTACAAGCACCAACTGTTCGGGACAGACAGAAAAAAGCGGATCATCAAGGACGTCAAGCGCCTGATGATCCGTTTCTATTTTGTCGTCTGTGGCTGTAGCGGCATGTTATTTATATTTCACATAAATAAACTTGTTCAGTATATAAACGCAGAGAGCGACGCCAAACATGCCGCAGCCTCTCCCACTCCGAAACGTCGGAATCTCTGTGCAGCAGGTGAAGAGGGATTTTCAGGTTCAGCAAGCGACCGTTGATCTGGAAGCGGGTGACCCCTGCCGGGAGCACCCGCCCTGCTTCCATCACGCGTTCCAGCTCCGCGTACGAGAGCGGCTTGAATCTGATCAATAGCATCCCGCTGTCCGGCAGAAGGCAGGTTCTGGCAGGGACCCGTTTGACCGCTCCGCGGGCGTTGTATGCGGAAACGACCTTGTGCCAAGCCTCCAGAAAGTCGTGGCGAACTCCGCAATCCAGGGCCCGCACATTGCCGTGCTCATCCACGATCTCCAGCCAGCCTTGTCGCTGTGCAGCAGCTCCGCTCCCCGCCGTCCAGTGGAGGGAAGGGTCCTCAAAAAGCTGCTGTACCCCCGCGTCTGCAGGAACGAGATGATGCCACGCCTCGATGGAGAAATCGTCCTGCCTCGCTACCTGTACAGGCACCTTGCAATACCCCAGCAGCCGAAGAGCGCCGATGCGGTGGGCTCCATCCAGCACCAGATAGCGGCCGTCTCTCATTTCCGTCGCCAGGATCGGATGGCGCAAAAACCCATCCTCCCGCATCGACTGGCTGACACGTTCAAGCCTCGACGGTTCATGCTCTTCGTGTAGCGACATTTTGTCCAGCTCGATCAATTGCAGTGACAGCAAAACCTCTGACATGAGTGCCTCCTTTTTACCTTGCCACTCGGGATGGCTATGTGAGAACAGATGTGTTTGTCAAATACATATGCTCGGGATGAGGGTGGCTGAGGAAATCGTGGTGTGAAATCGCCCACCCGTACGCCCCGGCGTACAAAAAGAGAACCACGTCACCGATACGGATGCGGTCGATGGGCACATCCCTGGCAAATGCGTCTTTCGGCGTGCAAAGCTGGCCGACGATGGTCACATCGCTGTCCTTGATTTCCTTCCGCTCGAACGGATAGTTCCAGATGTCCAGCGGCACGACGGCGAATGGATGGTTGTGCTGCCAGGACACCGGCAGACGGAAATGGTGCGTCCCTCCCCTGACGATGACAAAATGCTTGCCGTGGTTTTTCTTGATGTCGATCACTTCCGCGGCATAGTAGCCGCAGGCTGCTGTCAAAAACCTCCCGCATTCAAACAGAATCGAGGTCCCCTCTTTGTTCCGCTCGCTGATGAGACGGGAAAGGCCGTCGGCAAACTCGCTCCATCCAAACTGGCTGCCGATGTCAGCGTAATTGATCCCGATCCCGCCCCCGACGTTGATCGTAGAGATGTTGATATCGTATTGCCCGGACCAGCCATCCACCTTGTCAAAATAATAGGCGAGCAGCGCCAGATGGCTGCGCCAGTCGAGCTGGTTGGACAGCGAGTGCAGATGGAAGCCCTCCAGCGAAATGTGCGGGCAGGACAACGCCAGATGGATCGCTTCTCCGACGAGCGATTCGTCGATGCCAAACTGCGTCGGCGTCCCTGCCATGGCGAGAGTCGCTTGCGGGAAGGGTCCGCTCAGATTGATGCGGAGGAGGATGGGGACGGTCCTGTTCATGGCTGCGGCAATGTGTTCGACTCTTTTCAGCTCGTGCATGCTCTCCACATGCAAGAGCGTGACCCGCTGCTCAATCGCTCCCCTGATTTCCTCATCCGTCTTCCCTGGCCCGCCGAAGATGACAGGGATCCGTTCACTTACGGCCCGCGCCTTCATCACTTCGCCGAGGGAAGCCACCTCAAAGCCGTGCACACGCCCGCTGAGCGTTTTCAGAATCTCCGGGTCGGAGTTGGCCTTCATCGCGTAAAACAGCCGGCAGGAAGGAGGAAGTGCGCGTGTCACTTCCTCGGCATGCCGGGAAAGTCCCTCCAGATCGTACAAATAGGCACATATCGGCTGGTCTTGGGTGCGCTTTTTTTCCTCGATGATCCGAGCCAGTTGATTTAACTGGTTCAGGGGACCTGGTGGATACGGCAGATTCATACCATCAGCTCCTTCAAGGCGCTGTGCAGCGGATTGGGAACCGCATGCTCCCGGTACAGGGTTTCTCCGCATAAACGGCGGATCGTCAATTGCCCGACCAGCACGTTCTCCTGGAACAGATCGAGCTTGGCGAACAGTTCGCGAAGCTGAGGGAATTGCTTTTGGTAAGCAAGAATAATCTCGGCAGCCATCGCCCAAAAGGTGTGCTCGGAAAAACCATACTGGTCCTCCAGGAACATGGCAAACTCCGACAGGTTGATATGGAAAAACGCATCGTGCAAAAAGTCGGTGACCTCGGAAGCCTGCTCGGTGGCCATGGACGAAATCATATTGGAATGGAAGGCAGGCGGAGCCTTCAGATGGGGCTGGGACGCTTTATCGGCCAATTCCCCTGTGTAGTAGCGGATGCCTCCGGGAAAATCGCGCAGAGCGACCCGCGTGGGCATTCCGTTGCGGTGGAGCAGCACCATGTTTTGGGCATGCGATTCCAGGGCGATGCCGTGGGCATACATGAAATGCACGAGCGGGAGAATGGAGGCTTCCAGCACGCGCTTCAGCCATGCAGGCAAGCCGTATGTCTGGACCCATGCATTAATGAAAGGAATGCCGTCCGCACCGATGTGGCACAGCGCCGTAAAGGGAACGGCGCTTTCGTCCGAGTCCAGATAAAGGGACACATTTTCCCGCCAAATCGCGCCCAATGAACCGTACATCTCCCTTTGAACGGCTTCGGGCAGATCCGGATCGGAAAAGTGGACGCCCAGCACCTCCTGCAGCAAGACCACACGGTGTTCGTCCCGCAAGTAAGGATCGCTTTTGCGGATCGACTCCAGCCAATCGGAGACAATCGCGGCGTTTTCCACATGATGATGGCCGAGAATGCGGCTTGCCGACGTATTCTGGATGCCCAGCGAAACCTTGACGTACGCCTTCCCGGGAGACGTCCGGTTGGTCAGTGTGCGGATGGACTGCTGGGGGCTGTAAGCATCGGTACCCTCCCCCAAAAGAAGAAGCTGTCCGCTGCCGATCTGCTCGAAAAAGGCGTCCGCAACTTTCCTCTCCCACTGCCACGGGTGAACAGGCACGAGCGCGTACTCCTTTGGATCGTATCCCCGGCTTCGGATTTGCTCGGCGAACGTGCGGTACAAAGCTTCTCCCAGCTCGCTTCTCAGAAATTCCTCAACATCCAGTCCCGCCGAGGAGGAGACGACGGCGCGCTGCTTGTGCACGGCTACCCAGAAGAGCTTGAACAACGGCTTGAAGTCGGGGCCATAGGCCGCATTGTCCGCCGGGCTGAAGCCGATCCTTGACTTGTAGCAAGGGTGGTACGGATGGCCGTCCAGAATGTCTCCTTCCAGCTCGGCATAGCTGTGGGCCGGGGAAGCGGGCGGACGCTTCGTCTGCAGAAACTTGGCGTGCGTGTCATGAAGCAGCGTTTGGCGGATTTCCTTGAGAAAGCCTTCCAACTGCTTCGGCTCCTCTTTGGCGGTCGGGCCGATTTCTTCGAGAAAGGTTGCCAGGCAAACGGCTTCCGTCTCGTTGCCGTCTACCCTTCTCATGATGGGTGCGGCCGTCAAACGGACCCTCGCGTAGCTCAGCTTCCTTTGGCCGCGGCAAAGATATTGCACCGGTTTTCCTGTCCGGGTGCGGCCCTCCAGCACGAATCCCCTCTCGCCGTCAGGAAGCGCCAGCGATTTTTCCTCGACCAGCTCTTCGTAGATCAGGGATTCCACGATCTGCCGGAAAATCCGTCTGCGTACCTTGGCGTATTCGGGACTGCGCAAGGCGGCCTCCCAATCCTGCATCGGGAGAGCGGGATCAAAAGATTTGCTCATAACGTTCTCCATGGTTTCACCCCTTCGTGGTAAAGGCAGTTCGTGTACGGTTTGTCGCTCTTCAGCAGCGTATCGGATTGGGAATGTCGACATAGAGCGGCGATTCGCCTCTCCGCTGAAAGATGCTGACCAGATTGGCTTTTGCCGGCAAGGTTTGGTCATGCAGCAAAGCATCGATGCAGTCTGCCATTCGCTTGGACAAGAGGCGCTGGCGCTGCTCCAGCAGGGTATTTCTGACTATGCTCCAGAACGCGGACTCGTCCTGCCCGCCGTATTTGGCAAGGGTACGGACGACATAGCCGAGGTGGTTGACAAAAAAGTAGTATTGCAAACGGAGCCACGCCTGCTCCCGCGTATAGAGAACCGGGCTGTCCGCATCTACCAGTCCGCCGACCCAGCCCTTGCCAATGGCGACTTGCCGGTCTACGCTGATGCCCTCCAGATCGCGCACGTACAGCTTGACGGGCCAGCCGTTCTCCAGCTTGACCAGCGAATTTTGGGCGTGTGCTTCCAGACTCACTCCCATTTCCGCAAAAAGCGAGAGGATTGGCAGCATGCTGATCGCAAGGTACTGCCGGAACCAATCGCCCAGATCGGGCAAACGGCTCTCTTCGTGGTCCCGCATGGCACGGAATAAAGCGGGTTCGGTCTCGCCGGGCGGCGTTTCCATCAAGGAGCCGACGACGAAGGCAGGACTTTCCTTGCCCATCAGCTCGGGCGGATTTTCCCGAAAGACAACGGCGCATTCCTGCATGAACAGGTCGTTTTCCTGAGGGGGAACATCCGGCAGGGAGATGCTCCGATACCCGTATTCCATCAATACCTGCAAGCGCTCGGTATAAAAGGCTTCCTGTTCGTGCCGGACGATTTTCGCCGCATCCATCGTCCGCTTGATTTGCTCCTGCGTGTTTACTCTGACAAAGTTCGTGATGCGCACATGGAGCGGCAGCTTGTATTGGCAGCAGTGTCCAGGCTCCCAGACGGTCCTCACCGACGAAGTGGGATATGTGCGCTCTCCCAGCGGCCCCAGATCGGTGATTTTTCCCGCAAGAAAAAGGCTCCGGAATGGCTCGCGCGAGGAAAGGTAGTGTGCCTGCCACGGGTGGCAAGGAAGCAGCTTGTAATGTTCTCTTCCCCTCTCCGCTTTTGATGCCGCCGCTTTCCGAACACCTTGCGGGATGCAAGCTTCCTGGCTGTCCCCTTCAGGGGCTTGAATCCACTCCTCCACGATCAGCTCAGGGGAAACAGCCAAATAGTGCAGCTGAAATGACGCCCCCAGCTCCGGTGCGAACCTGTGCAGCTCCCCTTTGGCGAATCCTTCCGAGCTCTTCGGGGTCGGGTGAAACGGATGGCCGCGAAAGAGCGATTGTTCCGACGGAAGAAAGCCGTGGGACGGATGCCGAGTCTTTTGCTGGAGCAGGAAATGCCGAAGGTAGCTTTCTGTTTTTTGCACGCTGTTTTGGATGTTCAGAAGCAGTTCGCCTTTCTTTTGGAGGCGAATGTCTTCGTTCTTTTCCAGGCAGGAAAGCTCATCGAGGATAAAATGAATCAGCTGCCAGCCTTCCACCTTTTGATAGGAAGACCCCGTTGTTTGATAGAAAGAGGTGCCATACGCGTGTTGCCCCCCTCTGGACCAAAAGCTCATCTCCCCTGCGAGTGAAACGCCGGTGTTGGGCAAGTCAAGGCGAAACATCGCCCCGTCCGTGAGCGGAATGGATAGCTGTTTTTGATCAGGCTGGACTCTCGGGTCAAAAATGCCGTTTTCGCGAAGATAGGCGTTCAAAATCCGCTCGATTGCCGCATGTTCGGCCAGCCGCGCCTCCAGTGGCTTGTGCGGCTCCAGCGGCTCCAATGGCTCCGGTGCCTCCATTGCCTCCAGCGGCCGCTTTTGGTGAACGGTACCCTCTGCATGTTTCATTGCCGGATCCCCTGCCTTTCGTTTTCAAAAATTCCGAAAAGGTTGCTCGGAAAGCAAAGCGTCAATACAAGGAAAGCGGAAGGCCGACCCCGAGCTCCACTGCCCTCTGATACATTTTTTGGGCGCAGGCGATGTCCTCGACAGCCATGCCCATCGGGTTGAGGATAATGATTTCTTCGTCTGTCTCCCGGCCGCATTTTTCGCCGATGACGATTTCGCCCAGCTCCGCATGCAGCCGCTCGCGCGAGAATTTTCCTTCCAACACGAGCTGGTTGATCACTTTTTTCTCCCGGTTGCACTGCTCCCAGTCGTCGACAACCACCTTGTCGGCGCGGATAAACACTTCTTTATGCAAGTCCATAATCGAGACATTGCTGACAAAGGCCCCTTTTTGCAGCCATTCAAACGGAATGTAGGGCTGGTCCGCGACGGTGCACGTCACGACGACTTCTCCCTGGCGAATCGCTTGCTCGGCTGATCGGTCCACGGCAAAAGCGACAGCCGGGAAGGCTTCAGCCATATCCTGGGCGAGCTGCCGGGCCGCCTTTTCGTGCAGGTCGAACAAATGGACGGATTGAATCTGGGGGAATTGTTCCAGCAGGGATTGGAGCTGCCGTCTGGCGATGAGTCCGCAGCCGATGCACGATACGGTGGCAAACCCTTGCTTGGCCAAGTGGCGGGCAGCCACGACCGTGACCGCCGCCGTTCTCATGCTGCTGATCATGCCCGCCTCCATCACCGCGATCGGGTAGCGTGAGACAGGATCGTTCAAAATAATCAGACCGCTCGCTCTCTCCAGCCCTCTTTTTTCCGGATTGTCATGCTTGCTGCCGATCCATTTAATGCCGGAGACGGAATCCTCCCCGCCGACATGCGCAGGCATGGCAATAATCCGGTCGGCGATATGGCCGTCTTTTTCGTCTGTCCGCAGGTACGGCTTCAACGGCTGGACGTATTGGCCGCGGGCGTGCTTGGCGAGCACCTCGGCGATGGCTTCGACATAGAGGGCGGACGTGTTCCCGCCCAGTGAAGCGATGGCCTCCCTGTTGAGATAAAGCAGGGAGGGAGCATGGGAAGCAGCATGGTTCGTGAGCGCGTTTTGCTGATTGGTTGCGTGGATCACGGGACACACCTCTTTCGTTTTGCGTAGTGTTTAAAGCGAAGGCAAACCGGATGCCCAATCGTCATCGTAAACCGTGTCGAGGTAACGGTCCCCTCTGTCCGGCAGGATGACGGCGATGCGATAGGAGGGAGGAAAGGAGGGAAGCAGCTTCCGAACAGCGGCGATGACCGAACCGGAAGAACCTCCGGCGAAGATCCCCTCGTGGAACAGCAGGTCCCTGCAGCCCTGCACGGATTCGCGATCGCTCACGTGCACGACCTCGTCAATTTCGTCCGGGTTCAACAGCTCGGGGACGCGGCTGGAGCCGATGCCCGGCAGTTCCCGGGGAGCGGAGGGTGAACCGAAGATGACCGAGCCGACTGCATCCACTGCCACGATTTTGATGCTCGGAAAAGCTTCCCGCAGGCGACGGGCGTTGCCCATGATGCTGCCTGTCGTGCTCACGGCGGCAAACAGGCAATCTACCGGCCCGTCCAGTTGTTCCACGATCTCGCTGCCGGTCCCGTGATAATGGGCCTTCCAGTTCAGCTCGTTGGCGTACTGGTTGATCCAGAAGCTGTCGGGGAGTATGGTCAACAGCTCCTTTACTCTGCGGATACGGGTCTGCAAATATCCGCCCTGGTCGTCAGGCTGATCCACCATGTCAATATTTGCGCCGAGCTGGTGCAGGATTTGGAGATTTGCCTTCGTAATTTTCGGATCGACGACGCATGTAAACGATAAGCCGTAGACTCTGGCAACCATTGCAAGCGCGACGCCGAGGTTGCCGGATGTGCTCTCGATGATGTGGGTGCCGGGACGAATCGTCCCATCCCGCAGCCCCTGTTCGACGATGTAGCGGGCGGGACGGTCCTTCATGCTGCCGCCCGGGTTCATAAACTCAAGCTTCGCCAGCACGCTCAGCCCTGGACGCGCAAAAAGCCGTTTGAGCTGAACGAGAGGAGTGTGTCCGACGCAATCGACGATGGAGGATGCGATAGTGGGTCGTGTTCCTGCAAAAGGCATACGGTTGCCCTCCCTCAAACAAAAATGATAATCATTATCATTGTCGTTCAAAAAAATGAGGATTTGCCTGATAGGAAGATCCCTTTGCGTTTATATCCATGCTTGATTTTGCTACATTCAGAAAAGGCGCCCTACTTTGCCCAGCAAAAAACGGGGTGCGAAAACGAACGCCGTGACCAGGCTGTACCGGCCAAAGTCTGTCTGGTTGACGGCTTTTCGTGTTTTTGCGAAAACAGTTTCACTTCACCCTCACCGATCAGAAAATCACCTCCTTTCCCGTCCAATTCTCCCGTGGGCAACCCCATTTTAGATGATATTGATAATCATTGTCAATAATGTCTTTTCCTTACATTTTTTCCTGATTTTTTATTTTCCGTCAGAAGCAGATAAATAAAATATGGGGCCCCGATCATCGCTGTAATCAATCCGCAGGGAAGCTCTACCGGAGCAGCGATCGTCCGGCCTACAAAATCGGAAGCAAGAACAAGGAGCCCGCCGGTCAGTGCAGAGGCCGGAAGCAGCGTCGTATGGGAGGGACCGAACAACCGTCTGGCGATATGGGGAGCCATCAAGCCGACAAAATACACGGTTCCGGCGGTCGCCACGGAAGCTGCTGCCAAAGCGACGCTGACCAGAATCAGCCCGCCCCGCACCCACTCGATTTTGCTGCCGAGCCCTTTGGAGACGTCGTCGCCGAGCTGCAGCAGGTTCAGTTGGCGGGAAAGCAGAAACGCCAGCGGGAGAAACAGGATCATCCAGGGAAGGAGGGCATAGAAGTGCTCCCAGCCTCTGCCGTAGACGCTTCCCGTCATCCAGATCAGGGCCTGCGTCACGAGCATGATCTTTCCCGACATCATGATGATCGTAATAAAGGCTTGCGCGATTGCGGAGACGCCCACTCCGACCAAAATGATCCGGTACATCGAGCTCCCCTCCTTCCAGCCGAGCCAGTAGGTGAGAATCGCCGCGAGCAGCGCTCCTGCAAAGGCGGCAGGCGGCAAAAAGCCGAGCGGAACCGCCGGCAGGGCGACGATGACGAGAACAGCGGCGAGAGATGCCCCTGCATTCAGTCCGATGACGCCGGGAGAAGCGAGAGGATTGGAGGTAATCCCTTGCAAAATCGCTCCCGAAACAGCCAGTCCCGCCCCTACCAGAAAAGCAATCAAAGCACGCGGAAGACGCAGCGTATTGACGATAAACGAATGTTCCCCGCTCCCCAGTCCGAACAGCGTCTGAACCACTTCCCACAAAGACAGCTCGTATTCGCCCGCCCCTATATTGGCCATAAAAAAAGCGATGGCAAGCAGGATGAGCAGGGCAAAAAGCGTTGTCGGGCGCCTATTCATCATTTCCCCTCTCATAGCTTGTGCACCCTCCTCCGCGCCAGGTAGATAAAGAATGGAGCCCCGATGATAGCTGTCATCACGCCGACAGGCAGCTCCTGGTTGTCCAAAATGAAGCGCGCCGCCACGTCAGCAAGCAGCAGCAACGCAGCTCCCGCTACCGCCGAGTAGGAAAAAATCCAGCGGTGGTCTTTGCCGACGATGGACCTGACCAGATGCGGAACAGCGAGCCCGACAAATCCGATGGGACCGGCCACCGCCACGCTGCTGCCAGAGAGCAGCACCACAGAA
This sequence comes from Brevibacillus sp. FSL K6-2834, assembly GCF_038592925.1. Classification (NCBI taxonomy): domain Bacteria; kingdom Bacillati; phylum Bacillota; class Bacilli; order Caryophanales; family Paenibacillaceae; genus Brevibacillus; species Brevibacillus sp. FSL K6-2834. The sequence continues at coordinate 5,540,469 of NZ_CP151945.1, read as the reverse complement.
ATGAAGGCGAGCGTTCGCACCATTTTCGTTGGCTGTCCCAGGCTTTTGGCTACATCGTCTCCGAGCTGCAGCGTATCGACTTCCCTGCTCAGGAAAAAGGCAAGCAACAGCCCGGCTGTCATAAAGGGAAGCACCTGAACGAGAAGCGCAAGATCCCGCCCTACGACCGACCCTGCCAGCCAAAAGCGCATTTCGTCAAGGGAGCGCTCGTGAAAGATCAGGATCGATTGGGTGGACGCGGACAAGAGGGTCGTGACAGAGACGCCGGCCAGCGTCAGCTTCAGAGGAGTCATGCCGCCGCGCCCGGCAGAACCGAGCAGAAAGACGAGGATGGACACCGCCCCCGCCCCGAGAAAGGCTGCCCATGCATAAAGGGTGAGATTATGCCCGCCGACGAGAAACAGGGACAGGACAACCAACAGCGCGGCTCCGTGATTGATGCCCAGCAGATCGGGAGCAGCCAATGGGTTTCGGGTCAGAGCCTGTGTCATAGCCCCCGCTACGGCGAGGCACGCTCCTACCGCCGCGGCAATCAACGCCCGGGGAAGACGGGTGGTAGAAATGATCAGATGTTCCCTGGACCCGTCAAATTCCAGGAATGCTTCGACAACCGTCAGCATACTGATGTCCACAATCCCAAATGAAATGCTGATCCCGATGAAGAGAAGGACTGCAACAAGTCCCATGATCAGCCCGGCAAGCAGCCGGAGATGTTTCCGCGATTTGCCCACAACGTTCACTCGCAATCCGGATGTGATTTACACAAATATCCTTGACAACCTTATTTATCAAGTATATGATTCGTAATTGTGAGAATAGTTATCATTCTCATGAAAAATATACAAAGCAAGGGGGAATCTGTCAATGTATTCCATGTCAAGACATGCCCTTTTCTTTTTTCTACTGATACTGTCGCTCTCTCTTTTCCTGGTTGGATGCGGCAATTCGGCTGCGCCATCCGCTCAGGGAGCACCGGCGTCCAACGCTGCGAACTCCAGTACCTCGCCCCAGGAGAATGCGCCAAGCCAGGAAGGTACGCAAGCGCATGCCGTAAAGGACGCGATGGGAGAAGTAAAGGTGCCGGCCGAACCCAAGCGCATCGTCGTTCTGGACAATGGCGCTCTGGATAATCTTCTGGCACTCGGCGTAACACCTGTTGGCGCTGCCACAGTGTCTCTCGACAAACCGTTTTTCTCGTATCTGGGCGACAAAACGAGCGGAATCGAAAAGGTGGGAACGATCGACCAGCCGAATCTGGAGGCCATCGCGGCATTAAAGCCGGATTTGATTCTGGGAACCAAAGACCAGCACGAAGCGATTCATTCCAAGCTGATGCAAATGGCCCCCACTGTTTTTGTTGAGACGATGGGGCTGGATTGGAAGGGAAACCTGAAGCTGCATGCCGAGGCTGTGGGGAAAGCACAGGAAGCGGAAAAGCTGATAGCCGATTATGAAAAGCGGGTGGCTGACTTTCAAGCAAAGATGGGCGATAAGATCGGGAAAACAGAAGTTTCCGTGTTGCGGATGAATGCGGACCACGTTCGCATTTACCTGTCGGAATCGTACAGCGGGAAATTTATCGAGGAGCTTGGATTTCCTCGCCCGAAGGCCCAGTCGGAGAAAGACTTTGCCAAGAAAGCAACCGAGGAGCAAATCGCCGATATGGACGGAGACGTCATTTTCTGGTTCAGCCGCGACCAGGAAAACATCATGACAACCAAACTGAAGGGAAATCCCCTTTGGGCGACATTAAAGGCAGTTCAGGCCGGGAATGTGTATGAGGTATCGACTGACCCGTGGCTGAGCGGGATGGGGATTTTGTCGCGAAACCTGATGCTGGATGAAGTGATCAAGCATCTGGACAAGTAGAGTGGGCATTAATAATGGAGCCAGTGTGTTTCGGGGTTCGACCGGAGCATGCTGGCTTTTATTTTTTCTGAGAACGTCCACGGGCAAAAAATAAAATTCCACAGAAACCAGCTATTGACAGTTTGTATTTACAAATGTAATATCAAAGGCAGTCAGTTTCTTTTACAAATGTAAATGGTAAACCCAAATTGCCGGAGAGGGGAAAACATGGATATTTTGATTCGCGCTTTTCTTTGGTTCCTGGATGCTACCGCAGCGGCGAGCGTCGTCCTGCTGCTGGTGCTGGCTGTGCAAAGACTGCTGCGCCGCAGGCTGAGTCCCCGTCTTGTGCATGCTTTGTGGCTGCTGGTGCTGTTAAGGCTGCTAGTCCCTGTTTTTCCGGACAGTCCGGTGAGCATTTTCCACCTCTTGCAGCTGGGCAAGGCAAGCAAACAGGCCGTCGTGTTGGAACCGCTGGCTGAGAACCGGCTGCCTTCGGAGATGGTTGAAAATCTCCACTATGCTGCATTTCCAAAGACTCAGATGCATCCGCCGCTTATGGAAGGCTCGCAGCAGCCAGCGAACGTCCCTGCCCGTCAAGCAGATGAAGGGACGGAACAAGCGGGCTTATCCTATTCACTCGCTTTGCGACTAGCCGCTGTCGCGTGGCTGGCCGGAGCGGCGGCCCTGATTCTGTATGTGGCCGCATTTTCAGTGAAAATGGGTCGCCAGCGCAGACGGCTGGAGCTGCTGACAGATCCCCAAATCGTGTCAATCATAGAGGATTGCCGACTGCGCCTGGGGATCAGGGAACCTGTTCCTGTCTATACCGGACGACAGGGGAAAAGCCCGTACCTCTCCGGACTTTTCCGCCCGTGGATCTATTTGCCTCAGGAAATGGCCAGGGAGCTGAGCGCTTCCCAGCTTGCCCACATCCTTTTGCACGAGCTGGCCCATCACAAGAGAAAAGACATCATGTGGAATGCGATAGGGAGCTTGGCGCTGGCGATCCATTGGATGAATCCGCTGGTGTGGATTGGCATGAAGCGGATGAAAGCAGACAGGGAGCTAGCCTGCGACGCCTGTGTTCTGGAGGTGCTCGGCGAAGCGGAGGCGGTGCCATATGGGATGACGATCATCGAATGCCTGAAGCGCTTTTCGCCCGCTGGCCGCCAGTCTGAGCTGCTGTATTTTTTCGGACCCAATCAACAAATGGAAATGAAGAGGAGGATTCACATGATCAAGTCGTTTAAAAAGGGATCGTATAAACTGTCTGTCGCTGCCGTTTTATGCGTAGGGATGCTGGGGGCAGCCACATTGACCAACGCCAGCAGTCCGGTGCCTTCGACTGGCCCGGTGCCCGCCAGCGCTCCTCAAACTCCCGGGAGCCAGTCCGCAAGCACGGAGTCGGTTGAGAAGGAACGAATTCTGTTCGATTATGATTTTCAGCGGCCTTATGCCAGTCTGGAAAAGGTCGTCAAGATTTCCGGCTTCAAATTTAAGGTTCCGGCAGCCTTGCCTGACGGGTACCGTTTTACAGTCATCCACTTTGCCCCGAAGGAAAAAGCAGGCACAAGCTTGGCGTCATTGCGCTTTGCCAAAACTGTCGAGGGCATCAACCACGGCAGCTTTCGGTTAAAGGCACAGCCTGCCGAGGCTGATCTGGAAGCCGTGACCGACGATTTCGATCAAAACGACTTTACAACGATAACGATTATGGATGGCGATAAAAAGACCGAAGAAAAATTGGAGAAGAAGAAAGAGACCTTCAACGTTAACGGGCAGAAAATCGTAAAATTCACCATACAGCACGGGGACGAAAAGGACTTTCAGCGGCATTATTTTTGGCAGGACCAAGGCGTCCAGTATGAGATCACAAATTCCGGATCAAACTTCAAGTTCAAGGATGACGAGATTATCAGCATCATCGGCTCGATGAAATATCCTGATGAGGAGCTGTACAAGCGATTTATCAGCGAAGAACAGTTGAACGAAGGCATTTACGACACAGGAGATGTAAAGCGGCTGCCTGAAGCGATTGGCTTTGTGCCCAAGTTTCCCTTTGAGCTCCCGGGAGCGATTCAAGCCGACCGTGCCTGGATTGGCGACAAGATGAACTTCAGTTTTCCAGAAAATGAGGCAGACAAAAAGAACAGGGATCTCACCATTTTCTATAAACCGAAGGATGAGACCAAGGCGGGAGTCAAAAGGGTAAAGCTTCAGCAAATCAAAAACAACAGCATGTACGAAACGATGAAGAAGAACGGTACCGTCGCTTTTGAGCGGATCGACGGCGAAAAAAATGAAGTGAAGCTGCAGCCGGTCAGCATAGCGGGAAAAGAGCTGCTCAAGACGGTCAACCATAAAACAGACGGACCATTGAGCAGCGCGAGGGAGGCGGAGCTGGTCGTCTACTTCTGGAAAGAAGACGATGTATGCTTGAAGGTCACCTTTTGGAATGACGGCCCAGCCGATGACAGTCCCGAGCGGAACAGGATTTTGCAATTCCTGATGAATGAAAAGCCCATCGATTTGGTCAATTTCAAATAACATTGACAGCTTGCGTTTACGCCTGTACGATTATGACTCACAAATTCTTTTGTTTACGAGTGTAAATGGGAATTATAAAGGGAAGCAGGGTGACCATATGGCCAATACGCCGAAAATATCGGAATCCGAGTGGGAAATCATGAAGATAATCTGGAAGGACAACCCGATAACGGCCGACCAAATTACTCTGCAGCTGCCGAAAGAGATCGAGTGGAGCGATCAGACAGTCCGCACATTTATAAATCGACTATTGAAGAAAAAAGCCATCGGGTTCGAGAAAGAAGGAAGAAGCTACAAATACTACCCTTTGGTATCGGAAAAAGAATGTATCCGAGCCGAAAGCCAGTCTTTTCTCAAAAGAGTGTTCGGCGGAGCAGCTCATCTCATGGTGAGCAACTTTCTGGAAGATGCCCATCTATCCGAAAAGGAGATTGAGCAGCTGCAGAAAATTTTGCTGGAGAAGCAGGATTCCAACAAAAGGACATAACCTTTTCCATCGCAGCCTCGCTATTTTCTTGTACACAAGCAAACCAGAAAGAAGCTGTACCGCACAAGGACAGCTTCTTTTTTGCAATTCGTTTTGATAGGAATTTGCTATCTTTTCTCCTATAATCCTTGGATTCACAGCCGCAATCGTGTACCTTAATAAAGGAGTTATTCATCGAGGCAACGATTATGTCCCCAGATACAGAGCAGTAGGGTCTAATAGTTTTCATCTAGTAGGAGTGTGAATCCATTGAGCTTATGGGAAGCGTTTGTCGCCCTGATCCTCGGACTGGTTGAGGGACTTACCGAGTTTGCGCCGGTCTCTTCTACCGGCCACATGATTATCGTCGACGATTTCTTGTTCCAGACCAAAGAACTGTATTCCCCGGAAGTCGCCAATACGTTTAAAATCGTGATCCAATTGGGGTCGATCCTCGCAGTCGTCGTTCTGATGTGGGACCGCTTCATGAACCTGCTCGGGCTCAAAAAGATGCCGGGCCAGTCCACCACCGGACCGCGCCTGAATCTTTTGACCGTGCTGATCGGTCTCATTCCAGCCGGGATTTTTGGCGTTCTCTTTGACGATTACATCGATGAATACCTGTTCTCGACAAAGACGGTCGTCATCGGCCTCGTCATCGGTGCGCTGCTGATGATTGCGGCGGACTGGTTCCGTCCGGGCCGACCGAAAGTAGTGACAGTCGACCAAATCACCTATAAACAGGCGCTGATGGTCGGACTGATCCAATGCTTGTCGCTGTGGCCGGGCTTTTCCCGCTCCGGGTCCACGATCTCTGGCGGTGTCCTTCTCGGGATGAGCCACCGGGCGGCTGCCGATTTTACGTTTATCATGGCAGTGCCGATCATGGCGGGAGCAAGCTTCCTGTCGCTTTTGAAAAGATGGGAATACATCACCTTCGATGCCGTTCCTTTTTTCATCGTCGGGTTTATCAGCGCGTTTGTCTTTGCGCTTATTTCGATCCGCTTCTTCCTGAAGCTGATCAACCGCGTCAAGCTGGTTCCGTTTGCGATTTACCGCTTGGTGCTCGCGGCTGTGATTTACTTTGTGTTCCTGTAAGACGGCTTGATTTAACAGCCATGTACAGATTGACACGTCTCCTTGCCGAATGGAGACGTGTTTTTTTATGTGAAAAAGCGAAAGGGTTTGATTCAGCATTGCTTTGTGATATAGTAGGTTACACCTTAATTATTTAGGTAATACCTTAATTTATTAACTGCCGGTTCATAACGGATATTCCAATAAGGAGCGATCAAGATGCTTGTATGGATGCTACGCAAAGTAATGGCGGAGAGAGGAATCTGGACAGGCGCAGCTTTGGCGAGGCTTTTGAAAGAAAAAGCGGGGTACAGTCTGTCGGCTGCCTCCATCAGCGCCTTGCTGACCGGTCAACCCAAACAGATGAAAGCGGACACGCTTGACGCATTGTGCACAGCTTTGGAATGCACACCAAGCGATTTATGGGTACATACACCACCCAAACAGAAAGAAGGCGCATAACGATGGCCAGCAAACAGATTTTGCCGTTCGGAGAACCGATTTTGCGGAAAAAGGCTAAGCCGGTCGATTCCGTTACTCCCGCTACGATCAAGCTTTTGGATGATATGGTGGAAACGTTGTACGCCACTGACGGCCGAGCCGGTCTGGCTGCGCCGCAGATCGGGATATTGCGAAGAGTGGTCGTCATGGACTGCGGCGATGGATTGATTGAACTGATCAATCCCGAGATCGTCTCCATGAGCGGAGAACAGCTCGGACCGGAAGCCTGTTTATCCTTCCCCGGCTATTGGGGATATGTGAAAAGGGCCAATCAAGTAAAAGTAAAGAGCCTGAACAAGCAGGGAGAGGAATTCACGCTTGAGGCCGAAGGGTATCTTGCCCGCTGTATCCAGCATGAAGTGGACCACTTGGATGGAATCCTGTTTGTAGACCATGTCCGGGACCAGTGGCTGTACCACGAGGCGACCAAGCGGAAGGTCGCTGTCATGGACGTGATTCGCTTGACCAATCAGGGAATGTAGCGGGGAGGTGAGACTGTCACGGGTACGGTACTGCTGTTTATTGCGATCATGTTGGTAGCCTCTGTCCTGCAAACGAGCACAGGCTTTGGCTTTTCGCTTATGGCGACACCGTTTCTGCTCCTTCTGTTTGAGCCAAAAGAAGCGGTTCAAATCAATCTGCTCTTGTCGCTTGTTATCTCCGTCGCGCTTATCACGAAGATAAAAAAGGACATTGATAAAGGAATCCTAAAAAGATTTGTGGTCGGCAGTGCGGTCGGACTGCCGATAGGGATCACCGTCTTTTTAACGGCAGACATCAGCATGCTGAAGCTTGGCATTGGCATCATCATCCTGCTTTTAACCGTCTTGTTGATTCTAAAACTTCGCATGGACCAGACCAAGGCGAGGGATTACGCCGTTGGAGGATTGTCGGGGATCCTCACCACTAGCATAGGCATGCCTGGACCGCCGCTGCTTTTATACTTTTCCGGGACAGACACGCAAAAAGAAAAACTGAGGGGCACGACGTTAGCCTTCTATTTGTTCATCTATTCGATGAGCCTGCTCGTCCAAATCCTCTTTGCCGGAACGACAGACACGATCTGGATTTCCAGCGGTTATGCGCTGCCGCTCGTTTTTCTGGGACTATTTCTCGGCCAGATCTTGTTCAAGAGGATTAACCAGCAGCTCTTTCGTATTTTTACATATGTCATCTTGCTGTTCACCGGGGTTTATATGCTGCTGGAGGGCTTGAGCAGTATTGCGGCGAGCCACTGAGGAAATCGAGTCATAGAAGGGGAGAAGCGGTATGGACATGATTCAGAATCTGTTTTCGTTAAAAGGAAAGACAGCCCTGGTGACGGGGGCGCGGACGGGGATCGGCCAAGCCATCTCGGTAGGACTGGCATCTGCGGGGGCGCATGTGCTGCTGCTGGGCCATCGCGACAATCTCGATGAAACAAAAGCCAAGATCGACGAGGCGGGCGGCAGCTGCGAAACGGTTTTGGTTGATTTGGGCGAAGTGTCGCAGATTCGGGAAAAGATCAAGCCGGTGCTGGAAAAACACAGCATCGACATCCTGGTCAACAACGCGGGTATTATTTACCGTGAACCGGCAGTCGATTACGACGAACAGGAATGGATGCGTGTCATCGATGTGAATCTGAACGCTGTGTTTATCCTCTCGCAGGAAATCGGCAGAGGGATGGTCGAGCGGGGATCGGGCAAGATCATCAATATCGCTTCTCTGCTTTCCTTTCAGGGCGGCGTATTTGTTCCGGCGTATACGGCGAGCAAGCACGCGGTAGCCGGTTTGACCAAATCCCTTGCCAATGAATGGGCAGGGCATGGCGTACAGGTGAACGCGATTGCCCCGGGCTATATCGAGACGAACAACACCGAAGCCATTCGAAATGACAACAAACGCCAGCAGTCCATTTTGGAGCGGATTCCGGCAGGACGGTGGGGAAGGCCTGCCGATATGATCGGAGCGGCTTTGTTCCTGGCTTCGAAAGCATCCGACTATGTCAACGGTCATGTGCTGGTTGTCGATGGCGGCTGGATGGCCAGATAGAACGACAGAAGCAACGATTTCTGCCCTATGAAAAAACCAGACGGCCCGAACAGCAGGCCGTCTGGTTTTTTGTGGTCAATGGGAGAGTCTGATTTGCAATGGTTGATACCTAATAGCGATTCAATTCCTTCAGCGTTTCCTGCCCCAGGCCTCCGAGCTTCCACAGGGCGATCTTCTCATATCCGGCCTGACGCGCATCGTCGATCCACTGGGCCAGGGTGACATGGTCGGCATACCAGACCGTGTGCTTTACGTTGTTATCATCGGTGTAGTGGAAGTAGAGACTTCCGCTGCCGGCGTCGCGCCTGGGAGCCTCTTGGCTTAGCTGCGACAGCTCTGCTGCCTGTTCTTCTGTTACCGAAGCGACCTTGCCCGATTCCGCCCAGTCAAATCCTCCGGCAGCAAACGCGATGAAGGGTTCGCCGGGCAGCTTGTCCATCCTGCGGGCCAGATCGGCGATAAAGGCGTGATCGGCTTTCGGTCCGGGTCCGCTGTGATTGCCGAAAAGGTTGTATGCCATTCGATTTAGGCGATACAATCCCTTTTATTCAGGGGGGGAATAAAATGCCTTTCGAGCATTGGCGGGCGCAAAATGGACATGGATCCCTCACAAACATTGTTCAAGAGACAGAGAATTGATTATGATGGGGGAAGGATTCTCTGAAGAGGAAAGAACATCATGGCAAACAAACACCGGTCCCTCTTCACTTCTCAAGAAAGGATGTCATCAATGAGCAAAACGTTGGTACTGGCTGAAAAGCCTTCCGTTGGTCGGGATATAGCAAGAGTGCTGCATTGCCATAAAAAAGGAAACGGCTTTTTCGAGGGAGACAAGTATATCGTAACGTGGGCCTTGGGCCATCTTGTTACCCTGGCTGATCCGGAAGCGTACGGCGAGCAGTTCAGTTCGTGGAAGATCGAGGACTTGCCGATCCTGCCGCCTTCCTTCCGGCTGGTGGTGATCAGGGAGAGCAGCAAGCAATTTCATGCGGTGAAACAGCAAATGCTCCGCAAAGACGTAAAAGACATCGTCATCGCCACAGACGCGGGCCGCGAGGGAGAGCTGGTGGCCAGGTGGATCATCGAAATGGTCCGGACAAACAAGCCGCTCAAACGCCTCTGGATTTCGTCCGTGACCGATAAAGCGATCAAAGAGGGCTTCCAACGGTTAAAAGACGGCAAGGAATTCGAGCATCTATACGCCTCTGCGGCTGCCCGCGCGGAAGCGGACTGGGTAGTAGGCATCAACGCGACGCGGGCTTTGACCTGCAAGCACAATGCCCAGCTTTCCTGCGGACGGGTACAGACGCCCACGCTCGCCATCATTGCCAAAAGAGAGGAAGAAATTCGCCGGTTTGTGCCAAAGCCTTATTACGGCATTGCCGCTGTCGCTGAAAACAACCTGCGGCTGATTTGGCAGGACCCGAAAACAAAGGAAACGAGAACCTTTTCCAAGGATGCCAGCGATCAGATCCTGAAGGACATCAAGGGGAAGGAGGCCGAAATCGTCGAAGTCGCGAAAACGCTGAAAAAGAGCTATGCTCCGCAGCTCTACGACTTGACCGAATTGCAGCGGGATGCCAACAAGCTGTTCGGCTATTCGGCCAAAGAGACGCTTTCCATCATGCAGAGCCTGTATGAAAACCACAAGGTGCTGACCTATCCGCGAACCGATTCCCGTTACCTGTCCTCTGACATCGTTGAGACGCTGGCGGACCGGATCAAAGCGGTACAAATCAAGCCGTATGCCCAGTTGGCTGCGAAGGTGCTGCGGTCCGGAATCAGGGCAAACAAGTCCTTTGTCGATGACAGCAAGGTATCCGATCACCATGCGATTATTCCGACCGAGCAGAAGGTCTTTTTGGGAGACTTGAGCGACAGGGAGCGAAAGATTTTTGACCTGGTGGTAAAACGCTTTCTGGCGGTGTTGTTCCCGCCGTTTGAGTACGAGCAGACGACGATCCAGGCGAAAATCGGCGTTCATTTGTTTACAGCCAAAGGAAAAAGGGTCACGGCTTCCGGCTGGAAAGAAGTGTACGATCACGATTACGAGGAAGAGGAGTCAAAAGAAGGTGTAGCCGATCAACTGCTGCCAAGCATCTCCAAGGGAGACCGGCTGCGCATCAGTTCAGCGACGCAGACAACCGGGGAGACGAAGCCGCCGGAGCCGTTTACCGAAGCGAGCCTCTTGTCCGCGATGGAAAATCCGGCAAAATATATGGCGCACGAAAAGAAAGAGCTGATCCAGACCATCGGCGAGACGGGCGGGCTCGGAACGGTCGCGACGCGCGCCGACATTATCGAAAAGCTGTTCAACAGCTTCCTGATTGAGAAAAGGGGCAAGCACATCCATATCACCTCGAAAGGAAAGCAGTTGCTGGAGCTCGTCCCGGAAGATTTGCAATCGCCGACGCTGACAGCCCAGTGGGAGCTGAAGCTGGGGTCGATCGCCAAAGGCAAGCTGAACAAGCAAGCGTTTATCGGCGAGATGAAGAGCTATGCCAAAACCGTCGTTCAGGAAATCAAGAATAGCGACAAGAAATTCCGCCACGACAACCTGACCCGCAGCAAATGTCCGGAGTGCGGAAAGTTCATGCTGGAGGTAAACGGGAAAAAAGGCAAGATGCTCGTCTGTCAGGACCGGGAATGCGGCCACCGGAAAACAATCGCCAAGGTGACGAATGCGAGATGCCCGCAATGCCACAAAAGGCTGGAGCTGCGGGGCGAGGGAGAAGGCCAGACGTTCGTCTGCGTCTGCGGCCACCGGGAGAAGCTGTCGACCTTTAACGAGCGGCGGAGCAAGGAAAAGAACACCAAGGTGTCCAAGCGGGAGGTAGCGAAGTTTTTGAAGGAGCAGGAAAAGGAAGCCGACGGCATGATGAATACGGCACTCAAAGACGCGCTTGCCAAGCTGAAGCTGGACAATTAATGATTCATTCGCAACGATCGCGATCAGTAATCGTTTGCTATCGGTGATAATGGAGTGGCCTTATGTATTTGTGAGGCCACTTTTTCTGTTTTTTGACGCGGCTTAACAAAACTGAGACGATTCTTCAACACCAGCTTAACAATCGGTTGGTACGATCATCTTGCAACCAATCATTTGATACCGACTGTACGCGGGTTGAGACGAGGAGAAAGCCCCCATACAGGAATAGCGTGGAGAAAAGACAGACCTGGCTTTTGCAGGGATGTTTATCTGTGCTATTGCTGCATGGGGGCATTTTGCGTACAGCCGATGCTGTCACGGAAAGGAGCAGGCGGGAGGCTTTGCTGGACACAACGTTGTTTGATGCGTATTTCTTTGACCTGGATGGGACGGTCTTTCTCGGAGACCGGCTGCTTCCCGGAGCGGCAGAGACACTCGCGGGGCTGCGCGTAAGCGGCAAAAAAGTGATGTTTCTGACCAACACCTCCGTCCAGACGCGGGAGGGCTGTCAGGTGCGCCTGCACAAGCTGGGCGTAGACGCGGAGCTGGAGGAAATCATGACGGCCGCCTATGCCGCAGGCCTGTACTTGAGAGAACAGGAAGCCCGGCCGCGCGTGCTGATCATCGGCGAGTCTGCGCTGAAAGAGGAAGTGGATGGCTTTCAAATTGAGCAGGTGCAAAATCCAGCGGAGGCGACGCATGTACTGGTCGGCATGGACCGCGCGTTTACATATGCGAAGCTGCAGGCCGCGATGGAAGCCGTCAGCAGCGGCGCCCGGCTGATCGTCACCAATCCCGACCCGGTCTGTCCCGTTCCCGGCGGCTCCATTCCCGATACAGGAGCGCTGGCAAAAGCAATTGAGACCGCCAGCGGCAAGAGCGCCTGGGCGATGATCGGCAAGCCTTCCGCCTTTTACGCCGAGAAGGTGCTGGCGAAAGCAGGGCTGTCAGCGGAACGGTGCCTGATGGTAGGGGACCGGCTGGAAACGGACATCCTCCTCGGACGAAAAAGCGGCATGAAAACGGCCCTCGTCTTGACGGGGGTAACGGACAGATGCGCTGCTGAATCCCCAGAAATTGTTCCGGACTACATCCTGCCGACGATTGGGCAGTTGTTTTCGATTGCGGGAACCGGAACGGGAGCCGTTTCATGACGGCTTAACAGGACCTTTACACAAACCAAATTATTCCTTCGCAAGCGATTGCTATGATGGGAGGGGCATGCAGAGAACGATGGAGCACAAGAGCAGAGATAAGGGGGGAGAGACATGGCCGAAGTAGAATTGCGGCGCATTTGCAAAACGTTTGACCGGCAAACGGTCGTCCACGAGGTGAGCGCCCTGATTGAGCCGGGCGAGTTTTTCGTCCTGGTGGGTCCCTCGGGATGCGGCAAGTCGACCACACTGCGCATGATTGCCGGATTGGAGGATATCAGCTCCGGGGAGCTGCTGATCGGGGGAAAACAGATGAATCACGTCCCGCCGAGCGGCCGGAGCATCTCGATGGTGTTTCAAAACTACGCCTTGTACCCGCATTTGACGGTGAAAGAAAATATTTTGTTCGGCCTGAAGGTGCGCAAGGTGGACAAGCAGGAGCAGGCCAAAAGGCTTGCGCATGCAGCAGAAATGCTGGGGATCTCTCAGTTGCTGCAGCGAAAGCCGCGCGAGCTGTCCGGCGGGCAGCGCCAGCGTGTAGCGCTCGGGAGGGCGATCGTCAGCCAGCATCCGATTTGCCTGATGGACGAGCCGCTGTCCAATCTCGATGCCAAGCTGCGGGGCCACATGCGCACGGAAATCCGCCAGTTGCAGCAGGAGCTGGGGATCACGATGATCTACGTTACGCACGACCAGGTGGAGGCAATGACGATGGGGGACCGGATGATGGTGCTCCGCGACGGGCAAGTCCAGCAAATCGGCCGGCCTTTGGACGTGTACAACCAGCCGGCCAATTTGTTCGTCGCCGAATTCACCGGCTCCCCTCCGATGAACACGGTGAACGGAACGTGGGCAGGCGACGGTTCTTGCCAGGGCGTGGTGATCGGGACAGGCAATGAAAAAGCATTTCTCCCGATTGGCTATCGCGAGGGGATCAGGGAGGGCGCTCCGGTGGTCTTGGGCATCCGTCCCGAGGCGCTGCAGCCCTTCGCAGCGGAACCGACCGTCGGCATCCCGGACCATACGGCGAGCGAGCGAGCCGGTCAGGGCAAAGCGGAGCGGGCGGTCCAGGGCATAAGCCAGTTGGCAAGCCTGGCTGCAAATCCGGTTGCAAGCCCGGCGGCAGGCTCGGATGCGAGTGCCGGAGCCATCACTTTGCCCGTCAGGGTGGAGGCTGTCGAGATTCTCGGCTCGGAGACGATCGTCGAGTTCGCTTTGGCAGGCGCCCGCTGGAAGGCCAAATGGAACGGGCAATGGCCTTGCCGGAGGGGAGAAATGGTCCGAGTCGGGTTCTACCCGGGCCAAATTTGCCTGTTTGACCCGCAGTCGGGCAAAAATCTGACTGCTTCGGAGTCAAAGACCATCCACCAAAACGTTTTGCAAATAAACGCCATCTAAAAGACGCGAAAAGGGAGAGAGTAACCGATGCGTACAGTTGTGAAAGGGTTGTTTTCCGTACTGATGAGCATGGCATTGATCACGGGCTGCTCGAGCGGGAATGCCCCGGCGACGGGCAGTCAGGCTGGAGCAGGAGCAGGATCGGAAGCCGCGGCCGGATCGGGAGCGGGCAAGGCAAGCGGGGAAAAAACAGAGCTTACCTTCTTCTATCCGGTAGCGGTCGGCGGTCCGCTGACGAAGATCGTCGACGGCATGGCGGAGGAATTCAACAAGGCGAATCCCGATATTGCCGTGAAACCGGTCTACACCGGAAGCTACCAGGATACGACGACGAAAATCCAGGCCGCCGTCCAAGGGAAGACGCCGCCTGACGTTGCGGTCATGCTCTCGACGGAGCTGTACACGATGCTGGACATGGACGCGATCCTTCCGTTGGACGATTTTATCGCCAAGGATGGCGGCAGCGAGTACGTAAACGACTTTTATCCGGGCTTCATGGCCAACTCGCAAGTAGACGGCAAGACGTACAGCATCCCGTTCCAGCGCAGCACCATCGTCCTTTACTACAACAAGGAAGCGTTCAAAGAAGTCGGCCTTGACCCGGAAAAGCCGCCGCAAAACTGGGATGAGCTGGTGGAGTATGCGACAAAGCTGAAAAAAGACGGGCGCTGGGGTGTCGAAATCCCGACATCCGGGTTTCCGTATTGGATGTTCCAGTCCTTTGCTCTGCAAAACGGCAAAAACCTGATGACCGAAGACGGGAAAAAGGTCTTCTTCGATACGCCGGAAAACGTCGAAGCGCTGCAACTGTGGGTCGATTTGGCGAAAAAGCATCAGGTCATGCCGGAGGGCGTGATTGAGTGGGCGACGGTGCCGTCCGATTTTCTCGAGGGCAAGACGGCGATGATGTACCATACGACCGGAAACCTGACGAACGTGAAAAACAACGCGAAGTTTGACTTTGGGGTAGCGTTTTTGCCCGCGAAAAAGACCTTTGGCAGCCCGACAGGCGGAGGAAACTTCTATATGTTCAAAGGCATCGACGAGAAGAAGCAGGAAGCGGCGTGGAAGTTCATCCGTTTCATGACTGAGCCGGAGAGGGCCGCGCAATGGAGCATCGATACAGGGTACGTAGCCACGCGCAAATCGGCCTACGAAACCGAGAGCATGAAAGAGTACGTCAAAACATTCCCGGTGGCGGCAGTCGCCCGCGACCAGTTGGCATACGGACACGCCGAGCTGTCTACACATAACAACGGGAAGGTGACCAAAGCGCTGAACGACAGTCTGCAAGCCGTGATTACCGGTCAGGCGGAGCCTGCCGCGGCATTGAAAAAAGCGCAGGAGGAAGCGGACAAAATCCTCGCGCCGTTCAACAAATAAAAGCAGCAGATGAATTGGGGGAGCGACAATGGGGTTGGAACATCGCGCAAAATGGAGGATCAACATCTACGCCTGGCTTCTGCTCCTTCCCTCCCTCATCTTCCTTGTTCTGTTTACCTTTTATCCCGTTCTTCAAACGGTTATCCTGAGCTTTTACCAAGCGGATCTGGGTTCCCCGGAGCCGTTTTTTAACGGGGGAGACAACTACAGAATCATGCTGGAAGATGACGTGTTCTGGAAGGTGCTGACCAACAACTTGTGGTTTGCTCTGGGGACGGTGCCGACGAGTATCGCCCTGGGACTTGCGATGGCTTTGTTTGCAAACAAGGCGCTGCGCGGCAAAGGGTTTGTCCGCACTGCCTACTTTTATCCGACGGTCGTCCCGATGATTGCCGTCGCGAATATATGGCTGTTCATTTACACGCCGGAGTACGGGGCTTTGAGCCATGTCATGGAATGGTTCGGCCACGGCGGGATGAACTGGCTGGGAGATCGGACGAACGTCATGTTTGCGATGATCTTCATGGTGATCTGGAAGGAAGCGGGCTACTTCATGATTTTTTATCTGGCCGGCTTGCAAAATATTTCCAAGGAACTGTACGAATCCGCCTCGATGGACGGAGCCAAGCCGTGGACGGTGTTCAGGCGAGTGACGTTTCCGCTGTTGATGCCCACCACGATGTTCGTCTTGATCATTGCGTTTACCAACTCGTTCAAGCTGGTCGACCATCTCGTCATCATGACCAAGGGCGGTCCGGACAACGCCAGCAACCTGTTGCTTTACTACATTTACGAGACGGCGTTTTCCTTCTGGGATCAGGGCATGGCTTCCGCTTTGACAGTCGTCATGGTGGTCATCCTGCTGCTCGTTGCCGCGATTCAATTTTTTGGTCTGGATAAAAAGATTCATTACAACTGAGGGGGAGTCAGATGTTTCGCAAAATAACGGGGGTGGCGATGTACGGGCTGGCCGCCCTCTGGCTGTTTCCGCTTGTGTGGGCCTTCTGGACGGCATTCCGGCCGCGAGAGCTGGCGATCTCCTGGACGCTCAGTCCCGATTTCACGCTGGATAACGTGATCAAGGTATGGAATGCGGCTCCCTTTGCCCAGTATTATCTCAACACATTTCTGATCGTAACGGGCGTGCTCGCCGTGCAAATCGTGACCGCCACGCTGGCTGCCTACGCCTTTGCGAAGCTCCGGTTTTGGGGGCGGGACGCGCTGTTCATCCTGTTTTTGGTGCAACTGATGGTGCCGGCAGACATCCTCATCTTTCCCAATTACAACGTGCTGCGGGACCTGTCCTTGCTGGATACGAAGCTGGGCATCATGATGCCGTATTTCGCCTCGGCGTTCGGCGTTTTTCTCTTGCGGCAGACATTCAAGACGATCCCGCATGAGCTTGAGGAAGCCGCACGTATGGAGGGCTGCTCGTGGTGGCAGATTTTGTGGCGGGTGTACGTTCCGCTGGCCCGGCCGACCTACATCGCGTTTGGACTGGTGTCGGTCAGCTACCACTGGAACAATTTCATGTGGCCGCTCATCGTCACCAATTCGGTGGAAAACCGTCCGTTGACCGTCGGACTCGCCATTTTTGCCCAGTCGTTCGAGACAGGGGCGCAGTGGGCCGAGGTGAGCGCCGCCACAGTGATGGTCATTTTCCCGCTGCTGCTTGCCTTTTTGCTGTTTCAGCGGCAGTTTATCAACAGCTTCATCCATTCCGGTGTGAAATGACGAGGGGGGAAAGCGATGAGTGCAAAAGCTTCTTATGCCATCTCAACGTACGCGCTGTTTGACCAGCCGCTCAGGGAAGCGATCCAGCGGCTTGCCGACGGCGGCTGGACGTCGATCGAAATCATGTGCGAAGCAGGACACAGGGAGCTTCTCGAGTGGTCGGCTGGCGAGCTGAACGATCTGCGGGCGCTGGGCAGCGAAAAGGGGATCGTCTGGTCGATCCACGCGCCTATCGACGGATGCAACCCGGCGGCAGCAGGCGGGCTGAGGGAGCAGACGTCAGATGCGATGAAGCGCTGTCTGGAGGTGGCTGCATTTTTGGATTGCACGCATGTGGTGATGCACGCCGGAGAGGTAGAGGATCGCCTGGATGGGGCGGAGCGCGAGCGGGGAGTGGAGCGGGTCGCGCAGTTTATCGAACCGCTTCTGCCACATATCGGGAGTTCACGTACACGGCTTCTTCTGGAAAACGTGCCTCCCTACCCCAAGGTGCTCGGCTGGACTGTCTCCGATCTGATCGCCATCTGCAAACAAGTGGCTTCGCCATCGGTGGGCATTGTCTACGACATCGGTCACGCTCATCTGATCCGCAAAGGCTACGCTCTGGATGGTCTCCGGGAGGTCTTTCCGTATATGCAGGCCCTTCACCTGAGCGACAACCGGGGGATCAAGGACGATCATCTGGCTGTAGGCGAAGGAACGGTTCCTTTTGCCGCGATATTGTCTCTACTCAAGGAAAAGGGGTTTGCCGGCAGCTGGGTCATTGAGACGACATGCGTCGCGGATGCCGAGCTGAGTATCTCGCGGTTGAGCCAGCAGCGATGAGGGAGGTTGCGAGGGAACAATGTCAGAAGGCGAGGGGATACCGATGGACATAAGGACGTTACTGAAGGCAAATCCGGTCATTGCCGCCACGGAGCAGGACCAGCTTGCAGCGGCGATGGCATCTCCGGTCAGCGCCATTTTGCTGATGTACGCAAAGCTGACCCGGCTGATGGAGGAGACGGAGACCTTCACGCAAGCGGGCAAGCCGATTTTCGTTCACACGGATCTGATGAACGGTCTTTCCAATGACAAGGAATCCTGCCGTTTTTTATCCCGGCACATACGCCCGGCAGGCATTGTCACAACCAAAGGACCGATGATCCGCGTGGCGAAAAAGGAGGGGCTTTTGACGATTCAGCGCGTCTTCTTGATCGACTCCAGCTCTTTGCAGAATACGATCAGAAATGTGCAGGAAAACCAGCCCGATGCCATCGAAATCATGCCGGGCATCGCGCCTTCGATCATTCCGTATATCAAAGAACAGCTCTCCCAGCCGATTATTTTGGGCGGGTTGATCTGGACCCGGAAGCAGGTGCAGGAAGCGCTTGCCCACGGAGCGGATGCGGTATCGCTCAGCAGGTCGGAGCTGTGGAATTGATTGCAAAAGGACTAACGAATATGCAAATCTTGACGGATCTCAAGTGGATGAATGAACGGAGAATGTTGGCATGATTACCGGAAAAATATCTGTTGACAAAAATAAATATTTGTGTTATCATTATAATTTATGGAATTGACCTCAACTTTGAAAGTGTGATACATAATATTGTGTAGCTTATAGGAGAATCCATACTTTGACAATCTCCTGCATCCACTTTTACATTGGGGGAATCTTTTTTGAGCAAACAGACTGGTGTAAACATGCTTCATTTGCATGAGAATTCTGTCGGTGGCAGTACCGCATTGCACCCGACCCTGATCTGGGATGACGAGGCAGCTGTCCTGATCGATACCGGTATGCCCGGATCATGGGAGCGAATCCGCACAGCCATGCTGGAGGTGGGTGTTTCTCCTGCCATATTGAAAGCAGTAATTCTGACGCATCAGGATTTCGACCACATCGGCAGCGTACCCGAGATCATCGCTGAGGCGGAGCAAGCAAAAGTGTATGCACACAAGCTCGATCAGCCTTACATCGAGGGGACGCTGCCTCTCATAAAAACGAGTCCCGAAGCAATGGCTCCTTTGCTGGAGATGCTCCCGGAAGAAGAACGCCAGAAGGCGATAGACTTTTTTGGCAATCCGCCGAAGGCCAAGGTGGACCATACTCTTGATGACGGCGACGAATTGCCCTATGGCGGCGGGATTCGCGTCATTCACACACCGGGGCATACCGATGGGCACATCAGCCTTTATCTCGTCCAAAGCAAGACGCTGGTTGCAGGCGATGCCTTGATCTGTGTGAACGGCACTTTGCAAGGTCCTGTAGCCCGGACAACCCTGGACATGGAAGAAGCCCGGCGCTCACTTGCAAAGCTTCTCGATTATGAGATCGAGTCGGTCATTTGCTACCACGGCGGGCGCAGCGATCAAAATGTGAAAGGGCAGTTGGAGCAGCTTGCACAGAGAGACCCTGCCTAGCAGACAGGGGAAGAACAACGGGCTTTCCTAACAGCAAAGATCCGGTAGAAACCTCGACAATATAGAAAATCGCAGCCAATTAAACAAACGAAGCGCCTCCTGATGACAGGAAGGCGCTTTTGTTTCGAGATTCCCTTATTACTTACGGAATAATGTACAGCGTCCGGGAAGAAGACAAACCTTTCGCCTGCTTTTCGTCGATTTTGGTCTCAACAAACGGGATTCCCTCCTCCTGCAGCCGGACGCGGTTGGCATTGAAGTGCCGGAAATCGACCAGCACTGGCTGAGTGCTCTGCTTCATCGCCTGCAGCTGCTGTTTGAGCAGCAGATGCGAATAGCTCTGTCCGATAAAATGACCGAAGCCGACCAAAAACGCGTTTGCTATAAGAGCGCAGAGCAAAAGCCTGCTTCCATTTTGAATCCACGCTTTTCCGCTTTCCAGTCCCATCACGGCAATCAGGACGGGAATGATCCAAAGCTGGGGGACATACCGGGCCCACCACGACTCCGGATTGATCAAAACCGTAAACAGCAGGATAGCCATGACGAGGAAAACTGGCCGATGCGCCCGTCTCTTTTGCAGCAGCAGGCCAAAAATGACCAGGCAGCCGAGCAGCACGGCTCCCCCGAACATGGGACCGAATCCGGCTACCCGCACATCGGGAGAGATGAACGCCGTTATCTCGTACGGCGTGACCGAAAACGGCCATTTGAGCTGACTTTCTCCGTCGTTTCCGACGTTGGCGGTCGTCGCAAACAGAGAAACAAAGAACTTTTCAAACCGGTTTTTGTCCAGAAAATCATGCGGGCTGTTGGTTTTCATGATGTCGACCGCATTTTCGCCAGCCAACGGGTAAAACGGATGGCCCTTCGTCAGCGTATTCGTTACGTACGGATTGTAGCCAACGAGCGCCACGCAGATGAGCAAGCTGGCCGTGAATGCGGCAAGCAGACTTTTCCACCGCCTCTCGCTGTCGTAGAGGAAAAAGAGCAGCAGCAGCCCGCAGCCGAGCAGGACGGCGTAAACAAGGGCGGTAAATTTCACCTCGCCGAGCAGAATGAGCGCCGAGCAAAGCCCGGCAAGCGTCCACGGGTGATACCGTTTGTACAAAAGATAGCCGAGCGCACAGATGCACAAAATGAGCGATGCCAGCTGTCCGTCAATGTAAAAGGTGATCAGCTGCGTTACCACCACAGGATTGCAGGCCAACAGGAGCGAGAGAATAACCGCTCTTTTCGGCTTCGCTGGAAAAGCTGTCAGCATGGCGGCTGCAGACAGAAAAAAAGACGCAAACAGCAGGATGAAGTTGAAGATCTTGCTCACTTCAATCTGATCGGTCACTTTGTAAAGCAGAGAATCGAGGAGCCAAGAGCCTTTGCTGTAGTGGTTGATCCACAGCTCGAACACCGTCAGCAGCTCGCGTCCCTGCAGCTTCGCAAGCTCTGCATCTGTGGGCGCCTCCAGCTGTTCATAGACCGGATTCCATCCATCCTTCAGAAGGATAATCGCTTCCTGGTGATACGTTTGCCCATCCCATGACAGGTCGTAGGTGTGGGCGCTCACATACAAGCTGATTCCCAAAACGAGCGCAAGCCCCGCGAGAGTGGAGAGAAACGCGGCCACTGTGCGGGCAGGAAAGAATGAGCGCGTCATGCCCCACATGCTAAGAAGGCCGAGAGCCAGGGACAGCCAGAGGCTGATGCCGGTAATCGGTATTCCGCATAACAACAGGACCGAAGTGAAAAACAGCATAAAGGCTAAAAAGAGGATCAACGCAATCCCCAGAATAAAGGAATAGTTCCCCAGCTTGTTCATATTTGTTGATTCGTTCATACTTTCTCTTTCTCTCCCATTCCTAGCCAAATAGACTCGGGCTTGCTTGTGAAAGCACGTGCAAAAGCTTCGCAAGCAGCACGCCGAGAACAATCCCTCCTACAATCTCACCTTTGGTATGCCCCATGCTTTCGCGCAGCGGCTTTGCGACGGAAGCAGGCGAATCCGCTGTGACACTCGACTCTGCAGAGACCGACTGGTACGGCGCTGTCGCCATCCGGTTCAGCGCTTCCGCATGCTTGCCGACGGCCCTGCGCAATCCCATCGCGTCAATGATGACGATAAACGTAACCGCAACTCCCAGCCCGAATACAGGATGGTCAAAGCCTTCGCGCAGGCCGATCAGGGCAATGCTGGTGACCATCACAGTCGTATGGGTGCTGGGGAATCCGCCGTTTCCTATTTTTGACCGGGCTTCCTTCCCAAAGCGAAGGTAGTTGATAAAAAATTTGACCGTTCCCGAGACGAGCCATCCGATAAACGGTGCCAACGCGTACAACATGTGAATTCCTCCGATAAGATAAACTGCCAAGCTGCGGGATGTGTCAGGACTGTGCCAGCACAATGACGCCGATGATGATGATCGCAAGGCCCGCCATCCGCGTGGCAGACATCGGCTCCTGAAACAGAAAAACCGACAGGATCGCTACGAGGACATAGCCCAAGGCGGCCATAGGGTAGGCGTAGGAGAGCTGTACCCTTTCGATGGCCGCTATCCAGACAAATGCGGAGATTCCGTACAGGGAAAGTCCGACGACGATCGGTACGTTGGTGATGTACTGCAAGATTTTCAGCAAAAACAGATCGCTCTTTCCCGCCAGAGACGAGGCTCCCAGCTTCATGGCGACCTGCCCGCATGCGCTGAGCAGGATCGAAACAAAAATCAGGACGTGCGCCTGCATACCCTTCATCCACCTATCTGTGCTGTTATTCAAAAAAATACAGGATGCCGGCCACCGTAACCACATACAAGAGCACCGTGATCAGGATCGGCTTGTCCTCCAGCAGCACTTTTTCCGGACTGCCTCCCTTGCCGCTCATCGCAATCAAATAGAGGTAGCGGAAAATGCCAAAAATCACGAACGGAATCGTCCACATCAACTGGATCGTCCGCCCGGATGTGAAGGTGAACAACGAGTAGCTGATGATCGTTGCCGTTGTCACGATCGTATTGAATTGATTCAACAATTCTGTCGAGTAGAACTCCAGTACTTTCCGGTGGGAACCTTTTTCCGCTTGCAGCAGTTGAAGCTCGTGCCGCCGCTTGCTGATGGCCAAGAAGAGAGCCAGCAGCATGGTGCAAAGCAAAAACCACGGGGTCAGCGGGGTTCCGATCGCGAGGCCGCCTCCGATCGCACGGAGGACAAAACCGGCAGAGATAATCATCACATCGAGAATGACTACATGCTTCAGCTTGAGTGAATACGCGCAGTTCAGCAAAAAGTAAACCAGCAGCACAAAACCGAGGAGCGTATTGACAGAGAAGGCGACAGAAAGGGAAACAATCAGCAGCAAAGCACCGAAAGTCAGTGCCAAAAACGGGTTTAATGCCCCCGAAGCCATGGGCCGGAACCGCTTTTCGGGATGGTTCCGGTCGTTTTTGATGTCTACAAAATCATTCAATATATAGACACAGCCGGATACGAAGCAAAAAAGGAAAAAGGCGAGAATAGCTTTGCCGCCAACATCCATATCCACTCGGCGGAAAGAAAACAAAAGGGCAGCAAAAACAAGCAGGTTTTTTGTCCATTGCTGAGGCCGCAGCTGACGAATCAACAAAACCAAAACATTTTGGACAGGTGCTGTTTGCGCTTTTACTTTCACAGAATTCGGCAATCCCATATGACTCTCCAATCTATTTACTATGTAGCATGTTACCAAAGGTAAGACGACAATTACCAACAAATAGTAACATAATTGATCGATTTTTGCTGTTTCGTTCCGAATCCAGTTCACAAAAAAGGAGATAAAGGCAAGGGGCAAATCTTGAAAGTGGATATATGGAATCAAGGAATTGCAAGGAAAATCGCTATCCAAATAAAGGGATGTTTACAAATAACGCCCAAAATATAAGGCCAATTTGATTATTGGATATATACCCTTAACACAATTGTCACTATTCTAAAAATTAAAAATTGAAAGCGTATACAACGCGGGGGAGGACATATGAAAAGGCTCGTAAGTTTTGGACTCTCTGTATTGATGGCGGCAGCGCTGGCAGCCTGCGGTTCCCAGCAATCGAACGGAAGCTCTCAAGGCCAGGGGGCAGGCGCGTCGCAGGAATTAAAGCTCAAAGTGAGCATTACGGTCTCGGAGAAAGACACCTGGGGAGTTGCGGTGAAGAAGTGGATGGAGGACGTCGAGCAAAAGTCAAATGGCCGGATCAAAATGAAAATGTATGCAAATGAATCTCTCTCCAACGGCAACCAGCCAAAAGGTCTGGAGGCAGTCCAAAACGGGTCGACGGACATTTCTCTCCACTCTACGATTATCTACAACGTACTCGACCCGAAGTTTGCCGCGCCTTCTCTTCCCTGGCTCATACCAAGCTACGAACAGGCTGACAAAGCGATGAACGGAGAAGCCGGGCAAAAATTGATGGAGCTCGTTCGCAGCAAAGGGATCGAGCCTCTCGCATTCGGGGAAAGCGGCTACCGTCAAATTACAAACAGCAAGAGGCCGATTCTCACCCCGGAAGACTTGAACGGACTGAAGATCAGAACGCCTTCCATGGAAGCGATGGTGGCTACGTATAAGGAGTTTGGCGGAGATCCGACGGTTATGAACTTCTCGGAGGTGTTTACCTCCTTGCAGCAAGGTGTGATCGACGGACAGGAAAATCCGCTTCCGATCATTCTCAACTCCAAACTGTACGAGGTGCAAAAGTACTTGACTGTATGGAACTACATGTACGATCCGATTGTTTTTGGCGTCAATAAAAAGCTGTATGACAGTCTGGACGCGGACACGCAAAAGCTGCTGAGAGAAACGGCCCAAGAAGCCGCCAAATACCAGATCGAGCTGAATCGCAAAGAGAACGAAGAAGTGCTGGCGCAGCTCAAGGAAAAAGGGATGGAAGTCGTCGAGCTGACACCTGAGCAGATCAAGGCATTCCAGGAAAAAGTCCAACCGGTTATCGACAAATATGAGGGCATCATCGGCAAGGATCTTTTGGATGCATTCCGCAAGTAAACACGACAGGTGGAAAAAGGGGCGATAAAGCCCCCTTTTTCATCCCAATCGCAGGGCAATTGCTTTTTACGGGGGGATCGTCATGAAATTCTGGGTTCGGCTGGAAGAGTGGATTCTGGCAGTCTTAATGGGCATCATCTGCGTTTTGACAATGGTCAACGTATTATCGAGATATTTTTTCAACAGCTCGCTTTCCATGACGGAAGAACTGACCACCAACATCTTCGCTTTCATCATTTTTATCGGAGCGGCCTTGCTTGCCAGGGAAAACGGGCACCTCGGCTTTGCGCTTTTGACCGATCAGCTTCCCGCCCGCTTCCGGATCGTTTGTACCGTGATTGTCGGCTGTTTGACGACGGTGTTTTTCGTCATTCTGCTTTGGTACGGTTGGGAAATGGTCATGCAGCAGTATCAGTACAACCAGAAGACGCCGGCCATGGGCCTGCCGGAGTGGCTGATGGGTCTGTCGGTGCCGCTCGGTGCGCTGCTGTGCATGTTTCGTTTCTGGGAAGGGTACGTCCTGGAGATACGAAGGCATAAAAGAGAGGAGGCAAACCAATGAGCGCAACAGCGATTTGTCTATTCGGGTCCTTCTTTCTGCTGCTGTTTTTAAACATGCCTATCGCCGTAGCCCTCGGCCTCTCTACCGCGATTACGCTGCTGCTGTTTGATCTGCCCATCCAGTCGCTGCCGCCGACCTTGTATTCATCGTTGACCAAATTTACGCTGCTCGCGATTCCGTTCTTTTTCCTCGCCGGGCTGATCATGGAGAGGGCGGGCATCTCCAAAAGGCTAATCCAGCTAGCTCAGACGCTTACCGGCCATTTCACGGGCGGGCTTGCCATCGTGTCAGTCGTGGCAGCGTGTTTCTTCGCGGCGATTTCCGGTTCCGGTCCCGCTACGATGGCCGCCGTGGGCGCGATTATCATACCGGCTATGGTCAAGCAAGGCTATCGCAAGGATATGTCGGCAGGGCTTCTCGCGACGGCAGGCGGCATCGGCATCATCATTCCGCCCAGCATCGCCTATATCATCTACGGTGTAATCGCGGAGGTTTCCATTGGTAAAATCTTTATGGCGGGGATTGTCCCCGGCCTCTTGATGGGTGCCATACTGGCGCTGACGGGATACATGATCGCCAGGAAAGAAAAGATCCCTACGCTTCCGAAAGCGAGCGCCAGGGACATTGTGGCTGCTCTGAAGGATGCCTCGTGGGGCTTGATGGCCCCTGTGATCATCCTGGGGGGAATCTACACGGGGATTTTCACGCCGACAGAGTCTGCCGTTGTGGCAGTATTCTACGGTTTGTTTGTCGGAATTTTTATCTACAAGGAAATCAAAATCAAACATTTGCCAAGCCTCTTGGTGGAATCTGCGAAAACGACAGCGATGATCATGCTTATCGTCGCCTCGGCCTCCACCTTTGCCTGGCTGATCACGGTTGAGGGGATTGCGGAGGATTTGGCCAATTCCTTGATGAGCATCGCCCCCAACACGATTACGATGCTGCTGATGATCAACCTGGTCCTGCTGATCGCGGGGATGTTTGTGGATGCCATATCCGCATTTTATATTTTCTTGCCGATCTTTTTGCCGATTCTCACCATGATGGACATTGACCCTGTCCATTTTGGCGTCATGATGACGATGAACCTCGCCATTGGTCTGGTCACACCGCCCGTTGGCCTCGATCTTTACGTTGCTTGCGGACTGGCGAAAATTTCGTTGAAGGAGATATCGAAAGGGGTTATTCCGTTTATTGTCGCATCCATACTCGCGTTGCTCGTGATCACTTACATTCCGTCTATTACACTGTGGCTTCCTGAACTGTTGAACATGAAATAAGGAGTGATCTCTTTTGTCAGCGACCCATTGGGATCAAATTGTTCTGGATGCGGTGGAAAAAGAGCCCTTGTACAAGCAAATCTCGCGGCAGATAGAACAAATGGTGCACGAAGGGAAGTTGAAGCCCGGGACGCGGCTGCCTTCCGAGCGGCGGATGGCTGAGCTGTTGAAGGTGAGCAGGATGACGATCACGCTTGCCAATGAAGACATGAAAGCAAGAGGGATCGTCCGCAGCCAGCAGGGGAGCGGCACATATATCATGCGCGGACCGCAGATGGAGCGGACAGAGCAGGTTGTCACCTGGCATGCCGACTTCGCCTATCAGACGGGGAATGTCAATCATGCGATGGAAGAGATCATGCGTTTTGGCCGAGACCCGCGCCTGATCAATTTCGCGGGTGTCGGCACGGCCCCCGAGGTTCACCCGGGAATCGAGCTGAGCCAATACTTTGCCGAGCATTTGCGGAAAAACCCGATCCTGCTCCAGTTGCCCGCACCGACGCAGGGCTATGAGCCTCTGCGGATAGACGCTTGCAAATGGCTGGAGGAGAGCGGCATTCACGCCGACCCGAAAGAGATCATGATCGTCTCCGGAGCGATGCAAGGACTGGATCTCATCAGCAGGCTGTTCCTGGCTCCGGGCGATTACGTCATCATGGAGGACCCCGGATTTCTCGCCGCCTCTGACGCGTTTACGGCGACCGGCGCCAAAATATTGCGCATCACCCTGGATCAGGAAGGGATTCGCATTGACAATCTGGAGAATCTCCTGATGCAGTTTCCGGTGAAGTTTATTTACGTAAACCCGACGTTTCACAATCCGACTGGCGTGACCATGTCCCTGAAACGGAGAAAGGACCTGCTCGTCCTCGCGAAAAAATACAGGGTTCCCATCGTCGAGGACGATCCGTTCAGCTTGATTTATTTCGGCAAAAAACCGGTGCCGCCGCTCAAAGCGCTGGATCAGGACAATTATGTCATCCACCTCCAGTCGTTCTCGAAGTATTTGTTTCCGAGCCTGCGGGTAGCTCTCCTGGTAGCCCCGGAGGGAATCATCTCCAATTTATCCACGATCAAGCAGCGGATCGATCTGCACAGCAACAACCTGACGCAGATTGCCGTTCATGCCTATTTGACGGAAGGGCGCCTGTCGGTCCACGCAGCCAGGCTCCGTCAGGCCTACAGCGCGCGTCTGTCCCTCATCAGGGAAATCGTAAAGGACATGCCTGAAATCCGCTGCAGCATGCCGGAGGGCGGTGTCTTTTTGTGGTGCAGGATCCCCAGCCAGGTCCGGGCGGAGAGACTGCTGCAGACAGCCCTGCGCAAAGGCGTATCGTTTGTGCCGGGGAACTGGATGAGCGGCGTGGGCTTGGGAGAAAATTATCTCCGCCTGGCCTATACACAGCCCTCGCTGGACTTGTTGAAACCCGGATTCGAAATGATTCGTGAGGCCATTTCCGAATATCAGTAAGACCAATCACGGGAATGGTTATATGAAAACGTTTGCACACCCCTTATGCTGATGGTGGGAATTCTCACATCTTACCAGAAGGGGTGTTTTTTGGTGGGTAATAAAGCGATATCGACGGACCTCTTGCAGGATTGGTATTACCACATGCTCTTGATCAGACGCTTTGAAGAGGCGATCAACGAGAAGTTTTTAGCCGGGGACATTCCGGGTTTTGTTCACTTGTACATTGGCGAGGAAGCGACCGGAGTCGGCGTTTGCTCCGCCTTGAACCGCACCGATTACATTACCAGCACACATCGGGGGCACGGCCACACCTTGGCAAAAGGCGCCGAAGCAAAACGGTGCATGGCCGAATTGTACGGGCGCAAGACAGGCTACTGCAAGGGAAAGGGCGGATCGATGCATATTGCTGACTTTGGCATTGGCATGCTCGGGGCAAACGGCGTCGTGGGCGGCGGGTTTAATTTGGCCGTCGGAGCCGCGCTGGCAGTCCAATTGCGCAAAGGCTCAGAGGTAGCCGTCTGCTTTTTCGGCGATGGGGCGAGCAACCGGGGTACCTTTCACGAGGGGCTGAATATGGCAGCCGTCTGGAAGCTGCCCGTCGTATTTGTCTGCGAAAACAACCAGTGGGCATCGACGACGCCGATTCACGAAGCGACGGCCGTCACGGATATTTGCGTAAGAGCGTCGTCCTATGCCATGCCGAGCGCGATGGTGGATGGCAATGATGTTTTTGCCGTGTATGAAGCCGCAGTAGAAGCCGTAGAACGAGCCAGGCGAGGCGAGGGCCCTACACTTGTCGAGTGCAAAACGTACCGGATCAAAGGCCACTTCGTAGGCGATCCGGAGCAGTACCGGACGCGGGAAGAAGTGATGAGCCAGATGGAGAGCAACGACCCGATCAAGAAATTCCTCGAGCGGGTTCTCCCGGAAAAGCTTCTGACCGAAGAGCAGCTCCAAGCAATCGAGCAGCGGGTCGCGGAAGAAATCGAAGAGGCGATCCGCTTTGCCGAGGAGAGCCCTTACCCTGATCCGGAGGAAGCATTTGATGATCTGTACGTAGAGGAGGAGGCCAGCCATGCGTAACATATCCTTTTCTCAGGCAACATTGGAAGCGATGCAGGAAGAAATGCGCCGGGACGAGCGAGTTTTCATCATGGGAGAAGACATCGCAAGCCAGGGCGGCATTTTTGGGCAGTTCAAGGGCTTGCCAAAGGAATTCGGCCTGGAGCGTGTACGCGATACGCCGATTTCGGAAACTGCGCTGGTGGGAGCGGGAATTGGCGCCGCTCTTGCGGGAGCTGTGCCGGTCGTCGATATGCACTTTGCCGATTTTATCGGGGTGACGATGGACGAGGTGCTCAACCAGATGGCCAAAATACGCTACATGTTCGGGGGCCAGGCGACCCTGCCGCTCGTGCTGCGGGCACCTGACGGCGTGACACGCTCAGCGGCGGCGCAGCACTCGCAATCGCTGGAAGCATGGTTTTTGCATATTCCGGGCCTCAAGGTCGTCATTCCGTCCAATCCCGCGGATGCCAAGGGGCTTCTGAAAGCGGCGATTCGCGACCAAAACCCGGTGATCTATTTTGAACACAAAGACTTGTTCAGCAAAAAAGGACCTGTTCCGGACGGCGACTACCTCACCCCGATCGGCAAAGCGGCGGTCGTGCGCGAAGGGAAGGACGTGACCATCGTGTCGTACTCGGCCATGCTGGGGAAATGTCTGGAGGCCGCCGATCAGCTTGGCAGCCTGCACGGAATCGAGGCGGAGGTGATCGATCTGCGGACGATTGTTCCAATGGACATGGAGACGATCTACGAGTCTGTCAAAAAGACACATCGTCTTGTCGTAGCTCATGAGGCTGTCAAAACAGGCGGTGTCGGGGGAGAAATTGCCGCCTCGGTCAGCGAAAACATCCTCGAGTACCTGGACGCCCCCATCATCCGCGTAGGTGCCGCCTTTACCCCGATTCCTTTCAGCCCGCCTCTGGAAAAGCGGGTGATTCCACAAGTGGAATCAATCGTAGAAGCTGTTCTGCGGGCACGCTGGTAAACAAATTGAAGGAAGGGGGAAATAACATGGCATTCGTAATCACCATGCCCAAGTTCGGTTTGACGATGACAGAGGGGACCGTTTCCGTCTGGTGCAAAGCTGTAGGCGAGCGTGTCGAGAGCGGCGAAGTGCTGTTCGAGGTGGAGACAGACAAGATCACCAATGAAGTGACGGCACCAGGAACCGGGGTTTTGCGCCATATTTTTACGCCCGCAGGCGCAGCGGCACAGGTCGGGGCAGCGCTTGCGATCGTGGCGGAAGAGTCCGAGGATATTAGCGGGTTGCTGGGAGCAGACGGTCAGCAGGGGGCAGGCGAGGGTTCACATCACAAATCCAACGATGCTGTTAGCCGTGATTCGAACGATGCTTCGAGTCTCGAATCAGGCGATCACACCCTTTCTGAGGGGTTTCGCCTCGCGACTCCGCTCGCTCGCAAGCTCGCCAGGGAGAAGGGAATCGATATAGGCCAAGTCAGTGCATCCGGCCCGAGAAGCATCGTTGTCTCCCGCGATGTCGGGGATACTGGGGCAAAGCAGCCGGCTATCTCGCCAGCAGCCAAAAAATATGCGGAGGAGCAAGGTGTGGCCTGGGAGAGGATCGACCAGCGGGGGCGGATCATGCTGCCTGACGTGATTGCCGAACAACTGAAGCAAGCGGGAGGTCAGTGGACGCATCCGCCACGGGAAGCGGAGTCGGCAGCCGCAACCCGCCCGATGACAGGCGCACGCAAGGTGATCGCGGAGCGGATGACCCGAAGCTGGCAGCAGATCCCCCACGTTACACTCACCAGGGAAGTCGATGTAACTCCGCTGCTGGCCGCACATGCCATTCTTTCCGCAGATTTGGCGAGTACGGGGACCAAGCTGACCGTTACCCATTTTCTGGTCAAAATCGTTGCCATGGCTCTGCAAAAGCACCCCAGTCTGAACGCCTGGTGCCAAAATCAGGCGATCACTATCCACCCGGACGTCCATCTCGGCGTGGCTGTCTCTGTCGAAGACGGGCTGCTCGTTCCGGTCATTCCTCACGCGTGCAAACAAGATTTGGGCGAGATAGCGGAAGCCTTGCATAATCTGACGACGCGCGCCCGCGAGCAGCGCCTGACGGTCGATGAAATGCGCGGGGGCACGTTTACGATCAGCAATCTCGGCATGATGGGTGTCGACGGTTTTACGCCGATCATCAATCCGCCAGAAACCGGGATATTGGGGATCGGCAGGATCGTCGAAAAGCCCGTATGGATCGGTGATGACCTCGCTCGACGTTCCATGCTGACGCTGTCCCTCTCTTTTGACCATCGGGCACTCGACGGGGCGGAGGCAGCCGGGTTCCTCCAGACGGTGCATGACTACATCCAGCAGCCGCTGCGGCTGCTTGTAAAGGGGAGGCGGTAGGATGAAAAAAAGGCTGATCGTCATCGGTGGAGGGCCGGGAGGATATACGGCAGCTTTGCGCGCGGGCCAGCTGGGGGCGGACGTCACCCTGATTGAAAAAGGACAGCTCGGCGGCACCTGCCTGAATGTCGGCTGCATCCCGACAAAAAGCCTGCTGGAGTCCTCCCACATATGGGCGAAAAGCAGTCAGTGGTTCCCGGAGAACAAAGCTGGTGAAGTTCCATGGCCGTCCATTCTGGAGCGGAAAGAAAAAGCGGTCATGCAGCTTCGAAAAGGCGTAGAAGGGTTCCTTCGGAAGGGGCAGATCAGGGTCGTAAAAGGGACAGCTTCGCTTGCCGGAGAGAAAAGGGTGGCTGTTGCGGGAGAAGAGCAGTTGTTGCTGGAGGCGGATGCCATTATCCTGGCGACAGGCAGCCGTCCGGTCGTTCCGCCGATTGAAGGCATTGACCTGCCGGGAGTAGTCACAAGCGATGAGCTGCTCTCCGTTGCCGAGCTGCCCAAACGCCTTGCCATCATCGGAGGCGGGGTCATCGGCGTGGAATTTGCGACCGCTTTTTCCGAGCTGGGCGTGGATGTGCATGTCATCGAAGCGGCAGAGCGCATCCTGCCGAATATGGACCCGCAACTGTCCCGGCAGTTGAAAGAGCTGCTGGAAAGACAAGGCATTGCCTTTTGCCTTGGCCAAAAGGTCGTAAAAATCATCAAGAAGGAAACGGAAGGGCTGGAGCTGCAATTGTCGGAAGGCAAATCGGTACAGGCCGACCTGGTGCTGGCGGCGGTGGGCAGAGCAGCCGTTCTGGAACCGCTCGGGCTGGATAAGGCGGGGATTCGGGTAGTGAACGGCAAAATAAAGGCAGATGCGTATCAACAGACGAATCAGCCGGGCATCTACGCCATCGGGGATTGCGCAAGTCCGATCATGCTGGCGCATGTCGCGATGGCAGAAGGCAGGGTAGCGGCTGAACATGCCCTGGGCTTCCCCACACAGCCAGTCAACTTCGACCTCGTCCCTCACTGCGTCTACTCTCATCCGGAAGCGGCTATGGCAGGCCTAACGGCAGAAGAGGCGAGAAACAGGGGATTCGACGTTCAGGAAGGGGTCTTTCCGCTGATGGCAAGCGGCAGAGCCCTGGTTGGGGGAGAGACGGACGGGTTTTTAAAGGTGGTAGCGGACAGAAAGTACGGGCGGCTTCTCGGCATTCATCTGCTGGCTCCGCACGCGACCGAAATGATTGCGGAAGCGTCGCTCGGTCTGACGCTCGAGGCTACGCTCGACGAGCTGGTCAAAACGATCCATCCGCATCCTACGGTCGCGGAAGGCATCCAGGAAGCCGCGATGAGCATCATGGGGCAAGCAATTCACCTCTCCTAGTCCAGGGAGGCTGCGGCTTGCATGCCTGCCAAGAGGCACTGCCGTACACGCCAGGGAAAAGGCTGGTTTGCAGAAACCTAAACAGACAAAAAAAGGCTCCCTTGTCTCGCAGACAAAAGGGGCCTTACTGCGTTGACTGATGTTGTGCCGCAGAGCTTGAGCTCGATCTGTATCGCTGCCAGCGGGTGCGGGCCGGTTCCCACAAAACGGCGATGAAAGCGCCGAGGGACGTATTGGTGATCATATTCGCTACAGCAGGGACCGCAGCGATCGGGCTGATGTGCTCCATGGCAAGAAGCGCAGCCAGGGCCGTATTGCAAATCCCGAATTCATAGACGACGGACCGTCGATCCGCTTCCGGCATCCGGAAACCGGCGCCAAAGCAGTACCCG
Source organism: Brevibacillus sp. FSL K6-2834 (assembly GCF_038592925.1). NCBI lineage: Bacteria > Bacillati > Bacillota > Bacilli > Caryophanales > Paenibacillaceae > Brevibacillus > Brevibacillus sp. FSL K6-2834. The sequence continues at coordinate 5,507,433 of NZ_CP151945.1, read as the reverse complement.
AGCACCATGGGAACGGTTATTTGCAGAAATACGCAGAGAAACAGCCAGGGGAGCAGGACCAGATTCTCCTGAAGCATAGTCTGCGCACCAGAAACGACAGCGAGATCAACAACGATGAGGGCGGCAGCAGAGAGCAGGGGAATGACTTTCTTGACAGGGGCCAGCCGCGACTCCCATTTCCACTGGATCGCCAGGCCCGCCAAAATCGGCAGGAGGACGACGTACACCATTTGCAAAAACAGCGGCAGAAAAGCTACGGGGACAACGCTGCCGACCGTCGCTTTCATGATCAGCGGGGTCAAAACGGGGCCCACCAGCGTATCCACAGCGGACATCATGATGCTCAAAGCGAGCGTTCCTCCTGCCATAAAGGTGTACAGATTGGCTGATGTCCCGCTGGGCACCGCCCCTGCGAGGATTGTCCCCGCCAAGAGATCAGGCTGATCCCGGAAGAACAGAAACGCGAGCCCGATGGAAATGCCCAGCGTGATCGTCCATTTGCCGGCTACGCCAAGCAAGGCGTTCTTTGGCTGCCGAATGACCCGTCTCAAGCTCTCCTGCGACAAGGTAAGTCCCATGTTAAACAAAATAAAAGCGAGCGCAGGGGCGGTCCAATTTTTCAAGAACAGAAAGTGGCCGGGAAAGTGGTAGGCGAGAAGCGCACAACAGACGATCCACAAGGGCAACAATTTGGTGACGGCGGCTTGGAAAAAGCGAAGCATAGGCGGTCCTCCCGGCTATGTAACTGTCCACCCGCCGCAGACGTTTACGGATTGGCCTGTTATATAGGCAGCGGCGTCGGATGCCAGGAATGAAACGGTTTTTGCTACATCATGCGCGGAGCTGATTCGCCCGAGCGGGATGTTACCGATGTAATTTTGCAGGGACCTTTCGCTGCTTTGGCCAAAGAGAGCGCTCATGTCGTCAGCCATTTTCGCCAACAGCTCTGTTTCCATGGCACCGGGACAAACGGCGTTTACGCGAATGCGTCTTGGGGCAAGGACAATCGATGCAGTTTTTGTCACGCTCAAAACCCCCGCTTTTGAAGCCGCGTAGGCTGCGGAGAGCGGGCGCGGGCTGTTTGCCGCAACCGAGGCGATATTGACGATGGAGCCGCCGTCATGCAGGAATGGAGCGGCGGCTTGTATCATGAAAAAGACAGCCTTCAGGTTGATATTCATCACCAGGTCCCAGTCGGAGCTTGTGACCTGATCCATCGGCTTGACGATATTGACGCCAGCGTTGTTGACCAAAACGTGGAAGGCCCCGTGCTCCTGAACGATCTGGGAGAGCAGGCCTTGGATCGCATCTGTTTCCGCCAGATCGATTTGTTTCCCATCTGCTGTATGACCTTTGGAGCGGAGCGTTTCGACGGCGGCAAGCAGTTTATCCGGATTGCGGTCCAGCAAAACAACGCGGTGACCAGAAGCAGCGAGGTCCTCTGCAATCGCGTAGCCAAGTCCCTGAGCCGCACCGGTAATAACCGCCAGCTTTTTTTCTGAACACATGGGTATCGCCTCCTTCATGATCTTCCTCTCGTCAATACCCACAGTATTGCTTGCAGCCGACGAGCGAGTCTAGAGCCACTTCCACAATTGGCCTTTCGATTGCGGAGGAGAAAAATGGAAAAGCAAGCCGGGCAAGCGCGACAGCTCTCGTTACTGTATAATTTGGAAATGAACGACATATCAGGAAAGGATTAAAGAATGAAGAGAATCAGTTTGTTTATGTTGGCGATCCTGTGGCTTGTCTCGGGCTCCATCGCCTCCGCGGCCGCTCTCCCGGAGCGGAATGGAGTCGTGACCGACCCCGTCGGGTTGTTTTCATCCGATGAAGCCGAGCAGATCAAAGAGAGTACGAAGGACAAAAAGTACGAGCTGCTGCTCCTTACCGCCAGCGGGCTGGATGAGGCGGAAGGGGAGCGCTTGGCCAACGAGGCCTACGACGGCTGGAAGCTCGGAAAAAATCAACTGATGCTGGTCGTGACGGTGAATCCGAATCACGTGCATCTCGTATTCGAAAACAAGGAGCTGGCAAGTCAAGTCGCCCAAAGCGATGCGGGGGATGTAAAGGGGATTCTCGACCTGCAATTCGTACCGCTGGCGCGAGAGGGAAATGTCGCTGCAGGAGTGATTGCGGTCAGCGACTACGTCAATGAGATTTCCGAGTCGGCGTCTGCGGGGAATGCGGGAGTCACTGCGACGACCCCGGCATCGTCTCCGGCAAATGCGACGACGGCACCGTCAGCATCGCCCGCGGCCTCAGGCGCTTCAACGGCACCCTCCGGCAATGCGGCAACATCGAAGCACGCTGCGACTCCGCCGCCATCATCCGCTCCATCCGGTTCGGCTCCTGCACAGGCCAAATCGGCGACATCGGCTCATTCCCAGAACTCCATCGTCTGGGTTCTGCTCTTTCTATGCATCGGAGCGGCTCTGTTTTTCACGATCAGACAGCTTGTCTATCGCTCCCGTCTAAAGAAAATGCTGGACCGGGCTGTAAAGAGCCATGCGAAAGCGACGCCTGCCGTCGACCAGATGATCGTCTCCGGGCTGTTCCGCGAGCTGGAGGTCGGCCTCATCGAGGGGGAAACGAAAAAGCAGGTTGCACAGCTTGAACAAGCCGCCCTCCAACTGCATAAAGAATCGCAGCAGCTGCAGGAGCAGTTGGCGGGACAAAAGGTTTCCTTTTTCTCCGGGGCCAAAACGGAACAGGCCATACAGGACCTTCTGGATACAGTGGAGGAGTATTGCACGAAGATTGAACAAAATCAAGCAAGATTGAAAGAGATTGAAAGGCTGTCCGTCGAGGTAAGGCGTCTCGTCGAGGAGGCCAAAGACAGAGCAAAAGAGACGTCGGCAATCATCGAGGCGCTCGCCGGGGAAACGTCCTTCTCCTTGACCGTCATGAGGAAGCAGCTGGAGCAGGCGGAAGCCATTTTGAACAAAGCGGACAGCATGGACGAATTTGATTACTTGCAAGCCGAAGGACCGGCGAAAGAGGTCCACCAGATGTTTGACGGCTTGCTGGCTGCTGTCGATGAGATCAGAGCCCAGATCGAAAAGCACAGAAAGCTTCCTGCCCGAATCAAAGCGAAGGAGGAGGAGCTTCGCCAAGTGGTAGGACGTGAACAACTGCTGCTTGTCGATGCCGACCCCTTTGCCATTTTGAAAGCGGCGGAAGCGGAAGTGCCTCGCCTCGGAGCGCTGATTGAAGCAGGCGACAGCAAGGAAGCAAAAGCATGTGTCGATGGCCTGGAGAATGACTTGCAGCAGGCGAGCGACGTCGTAGCAGAAATGATTCGGCACCGGGACAGGGCAAAGACGACAGTGCGCAGTACGGAACAGCTTCTCGCTGAACTGCGGGAATATGACTCCGCGTACAGTCAGGAGTTCGCGAGACTGCGCGAACGCTTTGCCGAAGTTCATCTCCGTGAGCAGGAAGAGCGTTACGGACAAATCATGGGGGACAAGGAAGAGCTTGAACGGCTTTTGATCGAAATAAAGTCGGCGCTTGACGAGCGCGTGCAAAAATACAGGCTGGCCCACGAACGGAGCGAGCTGTCAGAGCACCTGCTTTCACAGATAAAAAATGTCCGGGAGCAGAGCCTTGGCTATCGCATGGCTCTGGAGGAGCGGGTACAGACGGCAGGCGACCGTTTTCAGCAGTTCCAAAGCCGTTTCTATCAATCAGCGTCTGCTTTTGAGCAGCTTTATGTCAGAATTCCCGAGATTGCCAGGATGATCGCCGAGATAGACAAGGAGATCAACGGGCTGGAGAGCCTGATGAACGGTCAATTGCTCGACGTCTATCAGATCGAGGAGGCGCTGACTTCATTTGAAATGCTTGTCGATCAGCTTGCTCACCGGGTGGAGCTGGTCAAGCAGAAAAAGGAAGAGACGGTGCGCGCTTTCCGGAGGTTCGAGGACGCCTATTCGAGCAGACGCAATCGATACGGCAGAAGAATCCGCCTTTCCCGCTATTCCTCCCAGTACGATCGCTTAAAAGAACAGGTGGAGCTGGCGATCAGGGAGGGGGCCTTTGCCGAGGCCATGCAGGAAATCTCCCGAGGAGAAACGATCCTCAGCGAAATGGATCGGGAGTACCGGCGAGCTTTGGATGAGGAGCGCCGACGAAACAATTCTGGCGGATTTGGAGGCGGCTTCGGAGGAGGTTTTGGCGGCGGCTCGGGAGGAGGACGCTCTTCGGGAAGCTCGAGCTGGGGAGGCGGGTCGTCGAACAGCGGGAGATCCTCCGGGTCGTCGCAATGGTAGACAATGTGGTCCGACTACTGCCATACAGCACCGCAGGGAGAAAAAACGGCTGGCTTCCGGCCGTTTTTTCTTTGGCCAACAAAGTTTCGCGAAGCCCATTTTCATAAAGGCAAAAGGGGGCGTCAGGCGCTTGATGCCGACATTGCGCCAGTTCCCGGAAGACCTGTGGTATCCTATGGAGTATGAATCAAAATACATAGGGAAGAGGGGAGAAGCCAACATGCACCGGTTTTACAGCCAAACGCTAAAGCTCCTGGACACGGAGCTGGAACGGATCAGGAAAGCATTGGACCGATTGCCGGAGGAGCGGGTGTGGAAAAAAGTGCGCGGGAGCACCAACAGCGTCGGCAATCTCTGTTTGCATCTGGCCGGAAACGAATATCAAAACATCGTCAGCGGGATCGGCCAAAAGCCGTTCATCCGGGAAAGATCGGCAGAATTTCTCGCGGAAGGCGGCGTCAGTCCGGACGAGCTTTTGGCGCAGCTGACAGGCGTGCGCCAGCAGACGCGGGCGATACTGGAATCGCTCTCGCCAGAAGATATGGAAAGAGAAGTGACGATTGTCTATCCGCCGGACGCGGGAATCGCCTCGTACACCCGTCATTTGCTGGAAATCCTGTACCATACGACTGCCCATTATTCGTATCATACAGGTCAAATTGTCTACATGACCAAGCTTTTACAGGACGGCGATGAGCATTTATTGAGCTGGAAGCATTGATCTATGTCACTTTTTGTGTTACTTTGTCGAAATATAATGGTAATTTTACGACGATCAAAAGATCACGACATGGAGGGGCGTTACGTGAAGAAATCAGCAATGCTAGTTGCAAGCACTCTATTGACTCTATCCCTGGCTCTCGCTGGCTGTGGAAAGCAGGAAGGGGAAAGCGCAGCCGGAGGATCAAACGGGCAGCAGAAGGCGGAAGCCGCTACTGTCCAAATCGGGATGCTCAAGCTGACAAGCTCTGCACCGTTGTTTATCGGGATTGAGAAAGGCTTTTTCAAAGAAGAAAACATTGATGCGCAGGCAAAGTGGTTTGAAGCTGCTCAGCCGATCGCGGTAGCGACAGCTGCGGGAAGCGTGGATGTCGGAGCGACCGGGATTACGGCGAGCCTGTACAATATGGTGTCTGGCGGACAAAAACTGGTAATTGTGGCCGATAAAGGAAGGGAACAGCAGGGCTACTCCTCCTCTGCTTTATTAGTACCTGGCGATTCACCACTTAAAAGCATCGAAGAATTAAAGGGCAAGAAAATCGGCATCACACAGACCGGATCGACCTATCATTACATGGCCGGCAGAATGCTCGAAAAGCACGGCCTCGGGCTTGGCGACGTGGAGCTCGTCCCGCTCAACAGCATCAAAGGATTGATGGAAGCCCTCAAGAGCAAACAAGTGGATGCTGTTCTTTTGAACGAGCCGAATATCTCGACCGTTGTAGACGAGGGCTACGGCAAGGTAATCGCCCAGGTAGGCGACGAGATCGAGTACCAGACTTCGGGCATCTTCTTCTCTCCGAAGCTGGCTGAGAACAAGGATGTGGCCGAACGCTTCCTGAAGGCATACGCAAAAGCGACCCGTTACTACTACGATGCCGTTCTCACAAAGAAAGACGGACAGATCGTCCCTGGCGAGCATTACGATGAAGTCGTCCAAATCATCGCCAAGTACACCGATCAAGAGCCGGACATGATCAAAAAAGGATTGCCTTACATTGACCGCGACGGCAAGCTGCTGGAGTCCGACATCAAGACCCAGGTAGAGTGGTATGCCAAGGAAAAGCTGATCGACAAAGCGATCGATACGAGCGAAATCGTGAATACGCAGCTATTGGAAGATGCTTTGCAAAAGTTAGGGAAGTGATCGCATGAGAATTGTCATCGAAGATGTCGGCAAGACGTTTCTTGATTCAAAAAAACGAGAAGTGACCGCGCTTACGAACATCAATTTTTCCATTGAAGAGCAGGAGTTCGTCGTGCTGGTCGGACCGAGCGGCTGCGGCAAGTCCACGCTGCTCAACATCGTCGGAGGCTTGATGTCGCCCAGCAGCGGGACGGTCTATTTTGAAGGAACCCAGGGGAAAAAGCCCAAACTAGGCATTGTCTTTCAGGAAATTGCCCTGTTTCCGTGGCGGACGGTCTATGAAAATGTCATCTACGGACTGGAAGAGAGCGGCGCCAGCAAACAGGAGCAGCAGGAAAAGGGCAAGCACTACATCGACATGGTCGGCTTGCAGGGCTTTGAAGGGGCGTACCCGAAACAGCTCTCAGGCGGGATGAGGCAGCGGGCCGGGATCGCCAGAGCGCTTGCGGTCGAGCCGGATCTGCTGTTGATGGACGAGCCTTTCTCCGCGCTGGATGCCCAGACGCGCACACTCATGCAGGAGGAGCTGCTGACGATCTGGGACCGGACCAGACTGAGCACGCTGTATGTAACGCACAACATTCAAGAGGCCGTTTACCTGGCTGACCGGGTGATTGTCCTGTCCAGACATCCGGGCCAGATCAAGGAGATTATTCGCATTGACCTTCCGAAAATAGGAAGGGACAAAGAAGAGTACCGCAGCCAGTTCGAGCAATACGCCGATCAAATCTGGCAGCTGATCAAACACGATGCCCAGGAAGCGCTGAAGGAGGGGTGAGCAAGATGAACGAGCAAAGACAAGTCATTACCAACCGCGTCGCCTTTCTGGAGCAAAAAATTCCGGGCTATGCCGCCGCACTGGGGATTGCCGGACTGGTGGCACTGTGGGAAATCGTCTGCCGGATGAACATCGTACCCCCGCTCTTTTTGCCTGCTCCCTCCGCTATTTTGACAGCGGCATGGGACATGCTCGTGAACGGCGAGCTGATCGAGAATCTGCTGACCAGTATGTACCGGATCGGAGCGGGATACGCCATCGGAGCGATCTGTGGAATCGCGATTGGCCTGATCCTCGGGTTCTCCCGGTGGGCCGATGCCATTTTGACCCCTATCGTTTATTCGATTTATCCGATTCCGAAAATTGCCCTGCTGCCGCTGATCATCCTCTGGTTCGGGATTGGCGAGTTGCCCAAGGTCGCAATCATCGCGCTCGGGGTGTTCTTCCCGGTCGTGATCAATACGTATTCGGGCGTGAAAACGGTCGATCCCATTTTGATCAAGGCCGCTGTCACCTTTGGCTCCAACCATCTCAATGTCATCCGAAAAGTGATCCTGCCAGGGGCGCTCCCGATGATCTTTGCCGGTCTGAAGCTGGCGGCCGGAACCTCGCTGCTCCTGTTGGTGTCTGCGGAAATGATCGCGGCCCAGCAGGGGATTGGTTCCATGGTGCTGCACTACGGAAACTTGATGATAACGACCAAGCTGATGGTGGGCGTGCTGTTCCTGTCCCTGCTCGGTCTGATTTTCAACCGCACGCTGCAGTGGCTGGAGCGAAAGCTGATTCCGTGGAAGTAATGTGAGGGATGCGGCTTTGGCGAAGGGGCCGGACTCAAAGCAAAAGCGTAAGTCAGGCTGTCAGGAAAGTGAGTCCCCGCCTCCATGCTGCTTGAGAGGAAAACAAAAGCTGACGTTTGCAAGCTAGTTTGCATACGTCAGCTTTTTCCTTTTCCGCTGCAAATGGTTGTACCTGTATAGCAGAAGCTGGACTGGCTGTAGCGGTGTTGTCCAGGTAAGTTGGCTTCGGCGTTATGCTTATAAAGAAAAGTGGCTCCCTTTTATGAAGCGGCCCCATTTATAAAGGGCGGGATACAAACCGCACGGCGCGGCTGATCAAGCCCGGCAGCACCGAAACATGGCCTTCTCCCTCATACTCCTTGTACTCGGTGCGAATCCCGCAGTCTGCCAAGGCGGAAAGACGCTCTGCAAGCTCCTTTGCATTCTCGTTCATGCGGCTCTGGTGGCCCTTCTCCAGCTCTCCTACCGCGATCATGATGCCGATGTCGCCGACTGCCTGCTGCTTTGCAAGGGAAGAGAACTGCTTCTCGGCTTCCAGCAGAAAGGCCTTGTTCCAATGGATGGACGGACTGCCGGCGATATAAGTCTGGAAGGCCTGCGGACGGGTGAACAGGACTTGCAGGACAAAAAGACCGCCAAGAGAGTGCCCGAAGATGGCCTGTCTGCTTTTATCGACAGGGCAGCGGCTTTCAATCTTCGGCTTGAGCTCCTCCTCGATGAATGTCAAAAAGGCTTCGGCGCCGCCATGCTCCGGCCATGCGGTCCCATCGGGCCGAGGAGGCAGCTCGGCAAGGGGGCTTGGCATCGTAAAATCATAAAAGCGGGCGGGCGGAAACGGCGCTTCTTCAGGATAGCCGATCCCGACAATAACCGCCGGAAAAACGCCCGTCTTCTCGGAGCGGCGGGACTGAATGCGTACGGCCTCCGCCATCGTGGCGAACAAGGCGTTGGCGTCGAGCAAATAGATCACCGGATACCCCGAGGGTGGCGGAGCCTCGCTTGGCCTGTAAATGAGAATGCGATACTCCCGGCTGCTGACGCTGGAGCGCATGGCGTACTGTTCGGTTTGGGGAAGAAAGACCCCGCCTCCGCCTTCCCACACGTTCACTTCTTCAAGCTCCTTTTGCTGGCTCTCCACTGTATCTACTTCCTCTCGCAGTATTTTTTTCGGACTCAACGGCTTTTTTTTCTGGAAAGCAAAAAGATGAAATAGGGAACACCGATGATCGCAATGACGATTCCGACCGGCAATTCGGCCGGGGCAAAGAGGAGCTTGCCAATCGTGTCGGAGACCAGCACCAGCGCCGCTCCGACCAGTCCGCAAACAGGAATCATGTACCGGTGGAAATGACCGACCAGGCGCTTCGCGATGTGGGGAGCCATCAGTCCGATAAAACCGATGCCACCCGACACCGAAACACAGGCGCTCACGATGCCGATGCTGCACAGGATGAGCATTGCCTTTTCTTTTTCCGACGAAACACCGATGCCGATGACGATGTCTTCGTCCAATTTGAACACATCGAGGATGGCCGACTTGCTGACAATGACGGGAATCAGACAGACAAGCCACGGGAGGATGGAGGCGATATATTTCCAGTTGGCGTTGTAAATGCTGCCCGAGTTCCAGACGACGGCCATCTCAAAATCGCTCGCGTTCATCTTCAAGGTCAGAAAAAGGGTGAGCGCACCGAGCCCGGAACCGATCGCAATCCCGGTCAAAAGCAGGCGCTGCGTCTCCAGCCGCCCGTCTTTCCAGGCAAAAAGGTAGATCAGGAGGGCCGCCAGAAGACCGCCAGCCAATCCGAACAGCGGCATGGTCAAAATCGCCGTCCACCCGGTTCCCTTTACCTGTCCCTGATAAAAAAACAGAAAGATCACCATGGCCGCGCTTGCCCCCGCATTGATTCCCAAAATGCCGGGATCTGCCAGGCCGTTTCGCGTAATTCCCTGAATGACCGCTCCGGCAATGCCAAGCCCGATTCCGACCAGCACGGCGATGACGATGCGCGGCAGACGAAACTCAAGGATGACCAAATCATGTTCCGGCTGCGGGTCGATACGCAAAAGCGTCCGAACAATATCCATCACAGTCATATCGAAAGAGCCGTTCGTCAGGCTGATATAAGCAGCGGCCAGAATCACGCCGATCCCGGCGGCCAATACGGCAGCGTAACGGCCTTTGGAAGCATTATGCACGCTTTTCGCCCCCTCTTGTCCGGATCAGATAGAGAAAGAAAGGGACGCCAAGCAAGGAAGTGACCACGCCAATCGGCATCTCGTACGGATAGTTGACAAACCGGCTAAGCACATCGCATAGCGCCAGAAAGATGCCGCCAAGCACCCCGGAGCACGGGATGATCCATCTGTAGTTGGCGCCGGCCAAAAAGCGGGCGATATGGGGAACGATGAGTCCCACAAAGCCGATTTTTCCTGCCAGCGCTACGGATATGCCGGTCAGGATGACCACGCTTCCGGTAGCCATAAACTTGATAGCGGTCGTTTTTTGCCCGAGGTTGACGGCGATCTCCTCTCCGAGAGACAGGACCGAGATGGACTTGGAGAGCCAGATCGCTGCCAGTATGCCGACCACCGCAAACGGGACTGCCAGCTTGACCAGCGTCGGGTCCAACTGGTGAAGCCGGGCGTTGTACCAGAAGCTGATGCTTTGCGACACCTGAAAGTAGGTCGCCACAGCGGTAGCCACGCTGCTCAAAAACGTGCCGATAATCGTCCCCAGAATCGCCATGCGCACCGGGGAGAGCCCCCCCGGCAGCAGGGTGGACAGTGTGTAAACAAGAAAGATGCTGAGGGCCGATCCTATAAAGGAAAAGAGAATCATCTCCATCGAGGACGAGTTGGGCATAAACACCATGCAGATCGTGATGGCAAAAGCCGAACCGTCGGTCACCCCCATAATGGAAGGCGACGCCAGATAATTTCGTGTAATCCCCTGCATGATCGCCCCTGAAATAGCCAGGAAGGCCCCGATCAACAGGGCCCCGATTGCTCTCGGAAATCTGGAGTGCATGATAATCTGGTGATTGACATTGCCCGGATCAAAATGGAACAGCGCATCGCGAATCGTATCCACATCAATCTCCTTGGCCCCATAAAGGACTGACAGCAGGATCGCAAGGACGATGAGAACCGGCGAGCTCCCCAGGATCAGGGCAGATGCAAGCTTGTTTGAACGCATCGTATTCTGCTCACTTTGTCTGCTGGATGCCACTGTCTTTTACCGCCTTGAGGAAGGCCACTTTGCTGTAGGCTGTGCCGCCCTGGGCAACCGGGTCTACGATATTCACGAAGAGATTGCCGTTTTTAACGGCGTTGATGCTCTTCCAGATCGGGTTGTTTTGCAACTCCTCGAAAACCCGGGGGGTGTCTTTGTTTTCGCTCTCGGCAAATTGGACGAACAGATAATCCGGATTCATCTCGGACAGCTTTTCAAGGGAAATGAGATGCTGTGCCTTCGCCTGCTTGACCTCCGCAGGAGCTTCCGCACCGAGGTCGGCGTAAAGGGACGGGTTGAAGAATACGGATTCCGGATAAATAAACGTGCTGCCTGCCCGGACGCGAATGGCCAAAACCTTTTTGTCTTTAAAGATCGGCCCGATTTTTTCCTTGAGCTCCTGCACTTGTTCCTTGTAGGTTTGCAGCACCTGCTTGGCCTTGTCTTGCTTTCCGGCAAGCTCTGCCAAGAGGTTCAGATTGGCTTCCCAGTCTGTCGATATATGGGAGACCGGAATGGTAGTAGCGACTTTGTTCAATTTCTCGATGGTTTCTGCCGGGAATTTGGTGCTGGCCAGAATCACATCCGGCTTCAGCTTCAAGATCGCCTCGATATCCGGCTGTGTTTTCTCCCCGATCCCTACGGTTCCTTCGGTAATCTCGGCGAACATCGGAGCGAACTTGCCTCCGGTCGTCATCGCCCCAACCGGCTTCACGCCAAGCACGAGAGCATCCTCCATTGACTCGACCGATCCGGTGATCACAATCCGGTCGGCGACAGCCGGAACCGTGTAGTCTTTCCCGAGATATTGGATTGTCCTTGATTCGGCGGTAGCGTTTGCCGGATTGGCAGCAGGCTTGCCGCCAGCTTCCTGGGCCACGGCAGGGCTTGTCGATGAACCGTTTGCCGTTGTCGCCGCCTTGTCGGCTCCGCATGCCGCAAGCGCCGCTGCCATCAGGGAAACGAACAGTACCGCACAATATTTTTTGAGCATCGTTGCTTTTCTCCTCTCCAGGAAATGCGTTTGATAATCATTCTCAACAATGAGTATAAACCAGCTCCCGCGAACGGAACATGGACTATATCCGGAAATCATTTGGACGATCTCCATGCAGCCGCATCAAAAGGTCGTCCACCATTCGGTCGCAGGCATAGGCGGAGTATTCTCGCCACGGGTCGGAGGAGATGAGATGCACCCGGTTCTTGCGGACGGCCTTCAAATCCCGCCAAACTGCGGACGATTGCAAATGGTGCCATTCCCCAAGCGATTCCGGCTCCTGGCAAACGTTGACCAAAATATGATCGGGGTCCAGATCGGCCAATTGCTCCACGGAAATGGCTTGCCGGTGTTCGTCAGGACGCGGGCCGGGAATGACGTTCAGCATCAAATCGCGGCGGAGGACATCCATCATCCCGCGAGCCGGAGATACGTAGAAGCTTTTTTTGTAGATACTCATGGCGAGCACTTTGTCATCCTTCAGTTCCCGATGTAGCCGCTCCCTGGCGGACTTTGTCTTTTGGTCGTAGCTGCGCAGCCAGCAGTCGGCTTCATGCTCCGCCCCCAACAACTGGGCCGTCAGCTTCAGTTGATCCCGCCAGTGCATCCCCGCTCCGGGTATGTAGAGGACCTGCGCGATTTGCTCCAGCTCTTCCCGCTCCCTGGTGTGCAGGCTGTCCTTGTCGCACACGATGATATCCGGCTTGGCATGGACAAGCATTTCCATATTTGCTTCCCAGTCCCGGTTGAACCGATAGGCGCTCAGGTGCAGCGGAATTTCCGCCCGATACCGCCGATGATAGTAATGCGTCCATTTCGGGTGAAGCGGTGCGGCGTAGGGCGTGATCTGCAGCGCGAGCAAATGTCCGAGAATGGACGGAGTATAGGCAACGATTTTCCGGCGGCGGTTTTTTATGTAAATGCTAGGGGAAACTCCTACCACTTTCTTGAACTTTCGGCTAAAGTAGAACTCGTCGCTATAGCCTACCTGGTGGGCAAGATCGCGAAGCCGAATACCGGATTGCAGCATGAGCCGTTTGGCGTTGTTGATCCTCACCTCTGTCAGGTAGTCAATGCAGCTTTTTCCGTACGTCTTTTTAAACAAGTCGACAAAGTACTTCGGACTGATGTCGGCCATGCGGGCCAACTGTTCAATCGTCAGATTCTGCTGGTAGTGAGCTTCGATATACGTCTTGATGCTGTCCAGCGTTGTTCGCGGGTCCCGCTCGGGGAGAAGCCGGATCTTTTTCAGCAGCACATACATCAGCTCCAAAAACGCCGATTGCCCGCGAAAATGTTCCAACGGTTGGTCGCTGCGAAAACAAGCGGTAACCAGATCGCACAGCAGCAAAGCCTTGGGCTCGGGGTAAACCGGCACCTCGCCCGCCAAGGGGAAGACACTAGCGGTCTTTGTGTCTTCCAAAACCGCGAATCTGACCGCATATAGCTCGACTTCCTTTTCAGACTCGGCAAACACCCCGATGGTTTGACCGGGATAAGCGAAATGAATCGCATCCGGGCGCAATCGGTAATCGTGAAAATCGATCATCAAACGCCCCTCTCCGGCTTTGGAGACGAAGAGAATATGCGACTCGATGAGCTGTTGTTCCATCCTGCCGACGCGAATCAGTTCGGCGCTCTGCAGCTTCAGCCACAGGTCGTTTAAAATGTTTTGGACAGATTGTGTATGGTCAGGGGTATATTCCAAGCTGGAAACCTCCAAATTTCAATAATGATAATCATTATCACTACCTTACGTTAGCATAGACGCACTTTTATGGTCAATTGCCAGTAGACAGTTTTTGCAAACGAAAAAAATTTTTCGGATACGGTCACAAAGTGCGATCGTTGATTGTTATAGAAGGGCAAAAGGGGGTGAAAAGCTCTTGGATAAAGAGCAAATCGAGCGGCTTGTCGTGGAGATCAAGGCCTCCGGTTCGCTTGAAGGGTTCGGAATGGTCATTGAGCAATTGCAGCAGCCTATTTTCACCTACTGCTACCACATGCTCGGGCATCGGCAGGAGGCGGAGGACGCGGTTCAGGAGGTTTTCATTAAAGCCTATGAAAACCTGGAAAAGTACACGGAAGTGGTTTCCTTTTCCGCATGGGTTTACAAGATTGCCTATCATCACTGTCTTAACTTGATCAAGCGAAAGCGGATTTACCGCCTGGTTCCCTTTTTGAACAATCGGGTGCCGGCGGATGACCGAGAGGAAGGAGCAGCCCGGGTGGAACAGGGCCAGTTGAGCGCTCCCCTCCATCGGGCGTTATCGACTCTATCCCCGGAGGAACGAAATTTGATCCTTTTACGGGTAATCGAAGAAAAAGGCTATGAGGAGTTATCTGTTCTTTTCCAAGAAAAGCCGGCAACCTTGAGAAAACGATACGAGCGGGCAATGAAAAAGTGCAAAAACCAACTAATTTCGCAGAAAGGTGGGGAAATGAGTGAAGCGTTCAGACTCATTCGATGAAGTCAAACAGCTGATAACGGATACACCAGTTCCCCAGATTGATGTCAAGGATCAGGTGCTGGATCGTTTGCGCGAGCGGCAAAATAAAAAGGAGGAATTTCGAGTGAAAAAAAGAATGGGATTGATCATTGCGGCGTGTATGGTATTCAGTGTGACAACAGCGTATGGGGCGGTAAAAGTGTACGAGTTGAAAAATGAAAAAGGCGAAGTCGTATCGCAGATCACCCACACGACAGCAGAACCGGGAGAGGGTCAGCATAAAACCTACAGCCAATTGTTCAATGAAGTCCGTGAATCTGTCAAACCGGGCAATGCTGCTGCGGTCTATATCGTCCCGGACAATCCGAATAAGATCGTGAGCTTCTTCCAGATCCCGATTACCTCGACTGACCGGGCAGTAATACAGAAGGAGGCGGGAGACAAGTTTACTTTCCCGGCCGAATTGGCAGGCGGTTTCACGTTTAAAGATGGTTCGGTTCAACACGAAGTCATTCGTGACTACAACAAGGAAGACTTTTATAAAGAGGCAGAGGAAACAAAGAAGGATGTCATCGTAAAAGAACTGAAGGTGGAACCGACATTCCAGCTGATAGCAGGTACCTATTCCAATAGCAAAGGTGACGTTACGGTAAGAATCGAGAACTTTGAAAAAGTCAAGTATTCTGCCGCGGAAGCAGGCCCGGACGATACTGTGGAAAATGTAAAAGTAGGCGGCCAGGAGGCCCTTTACCAACTGACTAATCTCAAGGGAGAAAACGGAAGTGTAGTAAGGGTTGACAAGTCCATTCAATTTTACAAGGAAGATAAAAAATTGATGGTCTTTGTATCGACTTCTTCCCCGGACATTGCTAAGGAAGACTTGCTCGCCATCGCGGAAAAGCTCGTGAAATAATCTCTCCTGACCCAAAATTTTTACAAAACCAGTTCGCGATCGTGGACATCATCAAATGGCCAAACAGCGATCTGGAACAATACTGCATGGTCTATCAAAAAACATAGAAAAAAGGGGCTTTCCCTCATGTCTGAAAAGACGAGGGGAGCCCCTGTTTGCGTATCGCATAAAAAAACTGCCTCACAGGTTCGTTGAGGTAGTGGAGGGTATTGCTATAGCCAGTGATAAATTACCGATGAATGGCCTGCATCAATAGGGCGGATGCTTCTTCTGTTGCAATCCCTTTGACGAGTTCTACTTCGCTGATGAATAATTGCTGTGCCTGATCGAGCATAAGCTTGTCTCCTGTGCCGAGCACCTTTGTTCTCGAGATCCAGGTCAGATCGCGGATGACTTCGGCCTCCTCGTAAATATCCCCGCGTTTGATCTTCTCCATATTGATGCGGTGTCTCTGGGCAGCGGTGACGCTCAAGTCAGGCTCTCCCTCGTTCAGGGCGACAAAAGCAGCTTCCAGTGTATGCTCTTCTACAATCGGGCGAATGTTCAGATCGTCCATCTTGTGCAGCGGGACCATGATTTGCAGTTCTCGAAGCAACATGTCCAAAACAAAGTATGGCTGTTTTTCGCCGAGAAATTCTTTCTCAACAATGGCTTCGATCACTCCGGCTCCGTGGATCGGATAAAAAATCTTGTCGCCAATGTGAAACATAACCCCACCCCCGATCTTGTAATACATCTAGTATAACACAAATTTGATATTCGGTAAAAATAAATAATCTTACCACATGAAAATATTTTATGTCAATAATGACTTTGGGTGCTTTCCGAGCCGTTTCTATGAATTTGCCTGTGAATGCGGTAAGATGGGAGAAAATCATGCAGGAAGGGGTGACGGGTATGCTTTCATGGACAGGAGAAAGGATTATCCCCAAGCTGCTAAAGCCGACAAATGGCATGCTGCTGGAGCACATCGCCCGCTATTATTTCGCCACTCCGTACATCCGCGGAAGGGTGTTGGATTTGGCATGCGGCACTGGATATGGCTGTCATATGGTGGCCAAGGACCGAAAGCGCGAAGTCACCGAGATTGTCGGGGTGGATATTGATCCGGAAACGGTCGAGTATGCCAATCGGGAGTACAATCACCAAAAGGTTGTCTATCAGCAGGGCGATGCGCTTGACCCGCACCTGCCGGAAAAGCTCGGGATGTTTGATACGATCCTCAGTTTCGAAACGATTGAGCATGTAGCGGATGACGTTCGGTTCATGGACCAGCTTTATCGTCTGCTGAAGCCGGGCGGGACGCTTGTTTTGTCCAGTCCGTTCGGACGGGGGAGAGGCATGCCGACCAGCGAGCCTTTTCATGTCCATCAGCTGACGCCGGAAGAGTTCCAGGAGCTGTTTGTCCGTTTCTCAGATGTAGACATCTACTATCAGCGGGGTGTTACCTTTGAGAAGCCGAGAAACGGCGTTCGTTATTTTATCGGAGTGGCGGTTTGCACGAAGTGAGGATGTTGGGTTGAGCTTGTCGACAGAGCAGGTTCAAAAGAAGGCTGTAAGACAAGGAAGGATACAGACAACTGGAGGTTTTGCGAACAATGGCAGACAAAGCGAATCAACCGCTGCCAACCAGCCTGGCGGGGCAGCAGCGAAAAAACATATATCCGGGACTTGAGGTCGAGATCGTTCTCAAACAGGATCAACGCACCGGAAAGACGACGCGGGGGATCGTCAAAGATCTTCTGACCAATTCTCCGGCTCACCCGCACGGGATAAAGGTTCGCTTGCAGGATGGGCAGGTCGGCAGAGTGAAGACGATCGTGTCCTCTGAAAAACAATGACAAACGGACGCGGAGGGGCGTTCGTTTTAAAGAGAGGCCGGACGCTTCTCTTTTTTTTTGCCTGGAAGTGACAGAGAGTGTGCCATACAGAGAGCAGACTCATAGGAAAAAAGGGCCGGATCGGTTATAGTACAAGAGAGTGCATCCGTTTTCCCGGCCTTCGACAGAGGCAGAAATAAAAGCAAAAGACAAAAGAGTGACAGGAGGACAAGCCTGATGCTTTTCATCGACAATCAAAACATAACCGACCCCAGGATCAATCTGGCCATCGAAGAATACGCATTGAAATATCTCCCCGCCGATCACGACTACCTGCTTTTCTACATAAATGAACCGTCTATTATCATCGGCAAGAACCAGAATACGGCCGAAGAGATCAATGCCGACTATGTAGCCAAGAACGGCATTCACGTCGTCCGCCGCCTGTCCGGTGGAGGGGCTGTCTACCACGATCTGGGCAATCTCAATTTCAGCTTTATCACCAATGACGACGGGAACTCCTTTCACAACTACCGCAAGTTCACGGAGCCGGTCGTAAAAGCGCTGAACGAGCTGGGCGTCGAAGCTGAACTGACGGGACGCAACGACATTCAGGTAGGGGAGCGGAAAATTTCCGGCAACGCCCAGTTTTCCACCAAAGGGCGCATGTTTACGCACGGGACCCTGCTGTTTGACTCCCAGATGGAAAATGTAGCCTCAGCCTTGAATGTGAACCCGGAAAAGTTCAAATCCAAAGGGGTAAAATCGGTTCGCAGCCGCGTGGCCAACATTTCCGAGTTTTTGCGTGAGCCGATGAGCATCGAACAATTTCGGCAGCACATTCTCAACTCGATTTTTGCCGGATCACAAGTGCAGCAGTATGTACTGACTGAAGCAGACTGGAAACGCATCGACCAGATCTCGGCGGAGCGCTACCGGAACTGGGACTGGAACTACGGCAAGTCGCCGGCTTTCAACGTCAAGCGGGTGAAGCGGCTTGGCTCAGGGACCTTCGATGTCCGTCTGTACGTGGAAAAGGGATTGATCAAATCTGCCTCCGTCTATGGAGACTTCTTTGGCTTGGGCGAAACTTCGGAGTTTACGGACAAGCTGGTGGGTGTAAGGTATGACCGGGAAGCACTGGAGCAGGTGCTGGATACGTTGGATCTCGCGTATTATTTCGGGCCGGTCACCAAAGAGGAATGGCTGGAGATGGTGCTGTAGCGAGGAGGGGCGGCAATAGCCCGAGTCCTGCCGCATGGGTGCTGTATCATACTCGAAGCAAGTGAACGTCTTAAAAAAGCGGAAGGCTCTTTCCCGGCGAAACGTGTGTCGAGGAAAGAGCCTTTTTTGCTTATTGGGCACTTGGAGTTGGTCCCATGCCTTCGGACCGTGTGCCTCAGTTTCTTCCGGCCGGTCTCTCGCAGCAGTCGGTCATACCTGCATCAGCAGAGCATCCAGACGTTCTTTTTGCCGCAGGTGGTGGCGGTAGTGCATCTCTACGATGGCGAACCACTCCGTCGCATTCAAGTGGCCAAAGGCTGGATGGGGAGCCGTAAAGACGGGAGAAATGTCAGCCAAAACCGGCTCCAGCTCGCGCATCTTGCTAAAAACCTGGCGCAATCCTTCTGCAAGCTGCTCCTTGCTCTCCGGCTGCGGAGGCGTATATTCCGGGGAGGCCGGGACACGAATGCGCACAGGAGGGAGGCTGCCTTGGGCAAATACCGCTTGCCCTGCTTCCGTTTTTTCTCCTGGCGTATCTCCGCCTGACAAGGACTCGCTGCCAGCTTCGCCGTTTGCGGCTTCAATCTGCTCGCTCTGCGCTTTGAAGGTATCCACGTGGCGAAGCTGCATGAACAGGGCGGCGCGGATCAAATGCATATACATTTGTCCGAGCGACCATTCGTCTTCACTTGGTTTGCGGGTGAGCTGCTCCATATCATAGCGGTCCAGTTCCCTCACGTACAGCTCCGTGATTTCCTCCATTTTTTTCAACGTCTCTTTCGTATTCATAAGCATATCAGACAGCTCCTCTCGTTTTCTCGATCTACTCTCCTTACTATACGAGAGCGCTCCTGACAGCAGTATGTCAGTAGTGTTTCAGCATGTTTTCGATTTCTTTACGCACGTGCAGCCGAAACGATTCCGGCTCGACGACCACCGCCTTGCTTCCCCAACCGAGCACCCATGGCAGCACTTCCTCGGGCTGCCGGACCCGGAGCGTGACGAGCAGGCCGTCCGGATGGTCCTGAATAGCGTCTATATAATAGAAACGCGATTCCCTTGCCTTGTCGGAAACGTCATGCGCAATGCGGACAGTGATTGTCATAGTTCGGTCATCTGCCGGGGTATAGTCCTGCAGATTGAAATCGGGAGGCCGCACCGCTTTTTCATCCAACAGGGTAAGATCACGCATTCGCTTTACGAGAAAACGGCGGATGTCCGCCCGCAGCTCGCAGTACCCGAGCAGTCCCCATGAGCCGTTTACGAATACCAAGCCATAAGGAGCGACGGTACGGAGGTTTTGGCGATTTCCATCTGCTTCAGGTAGCTTTTTCGTATAGAGAAACCGCACTTTCCTTTCCTCTTGTATTGCTTGACGGAGCAATTGCAGCATCGTCCGGGAATCGGCATCTGCTGCCGATTGGGCGGTGAGCAGTTTCATGCCGGATCGCGTCTTCTCCACTTCCCGCTGTACAGCTTGGGGCAGGATCGCTTCGATTTTTTTGCGCGAGGCTTTCGCTTTGGCGAGATAGAGCGGATCGAGCTGCTGTTCGACGAAGTCGAGTCCGAGCAGCAGGGTTACCGCTTCGTCCGCCGAAAAATGAAGCGGCGGCAAAAAGTAGCCCTCCATCAAGGAATATCCCTGCCCGGGAGCGCCGACAATCGGAACGCCAGCCTCTGACAGCGCCTGGACATCGCGGTAGATGGTTCTTACGCTTGTTTCGAAAATGGCTGCCAGATCTTCGGCACGCAATGTTCCTTTACGCTGCAATTCGAGTACGATGGCGAGCAGGCGGTCCGTCTTGTTCATCGTGTTCAGCTTCCCTCCGCAGGTGATTTTCCTTCACTGTAATCGGTTGGTCGGCGTCTGGCAACTGGGGCTCTTTTTCTTTCCAATGGGTACAGCCCGAAAGGCCGCTGATCGGGCTTTGGTGGAGGAGATGAAAAAGCAGAAAAACGCTCAAGGTTCGGTGGGACACTGCTAGGTGGATTCACTGTCCGGCTCCACTCCAAAAGCGGAACCGCGTCCAAAAGCAGCGACTCAGGGAGCTTCTCAGAGTTGGACGCTAAAAGCGTGTTCCGCTTTCTCCGCTCCGCCTGGGAGGTGTCCCAAAGACCTTCGCGTTTTTCTGCTTTTTCATCTCTACAGCTTTGGGGTTCGTTTTGACATTTTTTCCGGTTAACCAAAGGGGGAAAAGATAATCGGAAAAAGG
The DNA here is from genome assembly GCF_038592925.1 of Brevibacillus sp. FSL K6-2834. Taxonomy (NCBI): domain Bacteria; kingdom Bacillati; phylum Bacillota; class Bacilli; order Caryophanales; family Paenibacillaceae; genus Brevibacillus; species Brevibacillus sp. FSL K6-2834. Next base: position 5,486,865 of record NZ_CP151945.1, on the reverse strand, counting down.
AACGGAAAATGAGTCTGAACCTGATTTCAGAGAGGTTACCTAGAAAAGACGTTGGTCGGGCTTTGGTGGAGGAGATGAAAAAGCAGAAAAACGCTCAAGGTTCGGTGGGACACTGCTAGGTGGATTCACTGTCCGGCTCCACTCCAAAAGCGGAACCGCGTCCAAAAGCAGCGACTCAGGGAAGCTCCACAGAGTTGGACGCTGAAAGCGTGTTCCGCTTTCTCCGTTTCGCCTGGGAGGTGTCCCAAAGACCTTCGCGTTTTTCTGCTTTTTCATCTCTACAGCTTTGGGGTTCGTTCAGACATTTTTTCCGGGTAAATCAAAGAGGGAAGGATAAAGGACAGAGGAATAAGAAATGAATTCCGAGTCTGAATCAGAATTGCAACCTTATTCTTATTATGCAAGCGTCCACCTTCTTCGCCATCAGATCATATCTCAACCATCGGATAAGCCGTCATCCTTGAACACTTCAGACTCCCTTCTCATCCTGAGTTTCCTACAAAATCCGTTACCTCCCTTAAGACTCCCCAAGCAAAAACCCGAAGCAAACCCCCTACTCGTCAAAGAAGCATGTTCCCAGACGAACGCCTGTGGAGCCCTGCCCAGCTTCGCAAGCAATCGCGGGGAAACAAAGCGCAACCTATGAATAAGCGTCGAAGCTGCGCGTCGTTTTGCGCTTTCCCGCGATTGCTTGCGAAGCGGACAGTTTAGCTTCCTCGCAGGGCGGAGCCGAAGTGAGTCTGGGAACATGCTTCTTTCCCTGCAGTCCCGTTGCTTATACAGGTTTTCACGACAGCAACGGCTATCCTCATAAAGCAGGTACACACCAGGATAAAGCCAGGATAAAGCCTCAGAATAAATCCCCCATTCCGAATGATAAAGTTTCGCATCGTCTATTATTTGTGCGAAAATACGAATGTTTACTTGCCCGAAGACAAGATCATATGTATAATGAGGACAATGAATATACCTGAACATCGCTCTAGCAGGTGATATCATGAGCCTACTGGACTCGAATGAGAGTAAAAAAAAGCTGAGCCATATCTACAACGAGATCTCCAAGGAATTATTCGGATTTGGCACAACGCTCTTGCGAGTGGAGATTGACAAGCAGATCATTACCTTTCAAGCCAAGCATCGCAGGTCGCCTCGTTCAGCAGCGTTGGAAGGTGAAGCCCCAACGCTCAAGCTGGAAGTCGATTTCCGGATGTCGCTTTTGTACAAAAAGAGACTCCGCGAGCGGCTGGAGGAAGAGATGGGTCTGCGCATTGAGGCAGTCTTGCGGGATTATGATGCACCGACGTTGTGGGCGATCACCAATGTGATTTTGTTGGAGTCGCCATAATCGAATACGTGAAACCGCCAGTGAACGGATTATCCCTTTTGATCTATCTTAAGAGATGACCGGAGCGTGGCTGAAACGGGCGTCACTGTTCTTTGTTTACAAAGAAAAGTGCTCTTGTTAGAAAGCAAGTTTTCTACCAAGGGTACTTTTCTTTTTCTATTTGGCAAAAAAATACAAATGGCAAGGCGGTGAGACTGCAGCGCAAGATAAACAAGCGAAATGAAGCAAAACAAAACGTAGAAAAACGCAGCCGAGCGAACCCAAACACAACTGAAGATTAGCAAACAGGACAATGATAAGCATTATTTTGTTTTTTTTTACTAAAAAACAATTAAAAAAACGAACGTATTTTGATGTTATTATATTAATGTTCGATTTTAGTGAATAACGCAATGGGTGGAGGAATATAGCGATGAAGAAAACGAAACTGTTTGGTGGCTTTCTGACCATTTCCCTGTTGTCCGCGGCTTTGGCCGGATGCGGCGGAGGAAACGGACAAGCGGAAAACGGAGCAGCAGGCGGTTCAAACAAAGGCGAACCGAAAAAGCTGGTTATCTCTACGTGGGGCTTCTCCGAGGACTTTTTCCGCAAAGAAGTGTACGAGCCGTTTGAAAAAGAACACAACGTAAAAATCGTCGTGGAAATCGGAAACAATGCGGAACGACTCAATAAAATCCGCCAGGGCAGCTCGCAAGTAGACGTCATCTACCTCTCCGACTACTATGCTCAGCAGGGCATCGATGCCGGTCTGTTTGAAAAAATCGACCGCAGCAAGATCCCGAACATTGACCAAATCTACGACATCGCCAAAGCGCCGCTGGGCGAGGACTACGGCCCAGCCTATACCATCGGCCAATTTGGCATTGCCTATAATCCGACCGTCATCAAGACCGAGGTGAAATCCTGGAAAGACCTGTGGAATCCGGAGATGGCCGGCAAACTGACACTGCCGAACATCACGTCGACCACCGGTCCAATGCTGCTGGACGCTGCTTCAATTGTAGCGGGCAGCGAAGCATTCGATGAAGACAAGGCGTTTGCCAAGGTAAAAGAAGTGAATCCGGGCGTCGTAAAATACTACGACAAAACTTCCGAATATGTGAACATGTTTAGCCAAGGCGAAATCGCAATCGGTCCGATCATGGAAATGTACTTCAAGGACATCCAGGCTGCCGTACCGGAAGCAAAATTCGTATCCCCTGAGGAAGGCGGCTACGCGGTCATGAACACCGTGAACGTCGTCAAGGGAAGCAAGAACAAAGAGCTGGCCGAAGCGTTCATCAACTGGCAGCTGAGCAAGGAAGTCCAGGAAAAATCGGCGAAAGCCAAAGTCGATTCTCCTGTAAATACGAACGTACAGCTTTCCGACGAGGAAGCAAAAGGCGTCACCTACGGTGCAGAGGTCATCGGCAAGCTGCGCAAGCTGGACATGAAGGCCGTAAACGAGCAATCCAAAGCATGGATTGACCGCTGGAACCGGGAAATCGCCCAATAGATCGCTAAGACGAAAACAAGGGTATATCACACACATATGCCCTTGTTTTTCTGTCAAAAGGACAAGTAAACGCTGGCAATTGTACATGCCAAAGGAGGACCCTGCCGTGAAAGAAAAAGTCATCCTCGATGTCGATACCGGAATTGACGATGCCCTGGGCATCATGCTGGCAGTCAAAAGCAAACGCTTCGATATTCTCGGGATCACGACGGTGAACGGAAATGTGTCGCTGGCAAAAGCGACGGAGAACACCTTGAAGGTACTGGAGTTTTTGGGCGTGGAGAAGGAAATTCCGGTGATCCGTGGAGCAGACCGTCCTGTACTCAGACCGACCTTTTTTGAACACCGGGTCCATGGAGAGGACGGGCTTGGCGGAGCGCTGCAGGACGTTTCCGTGAAGACACAAGCAGCAGTCGGCTTTGCCCCTGACTTCCTGATCGAGAACGTGCTGCGCCATGACGGAGAAATCACCTTGATCATGACGGCGCCGCTGACCAATCTCGCATTGGCGGTGCGGAAATGTCCGGAGATCGTCCGCCATGTAAAAGAAGTGATTGTGATGGGCGGCGTGGTCAAGGATTTCGGAAACGTTACCCCGACGGCGGAGTACAACATCTACGTCGACCCCGAAGCGGCCAAGATCGTCTTTCACGCCGGATTCCAAAGGCTCACACTCGTCGGTCTGGACGTGACGCGCAAAGCGTTGTTGACGGAGGAGCATATCCGCCAGCTTGGAGACACTCCTGTCGGCCAATACGTGAAGACAAGCACGGCTGATTACATGCAGCGCTACTTTGAGAGGAATGGCGTACGTGCATGTGCCCTGCACGACCCGCTCGCAGTCGGGGTCGCGCTGCAAAAAGACCTGGTAGGGACCCGGAAGCTTTTTGTGGACGTGGAGACCCGGAGCGAGCTGTGCGACGGCCAGACAGTATGCGATTTCCAAAACCGCTTGTCCAAAGCGCCGAACATGGACGTTTGCCTTGAGGTAGATTCCAAAGCGTTTCTCGACCTATTTATCCGCACGCTGCAGTCGTAGCGAAATCAGGAACAGGAGTACATGTGATGAAAAAACTGGGTTTGTATTTGTTGCTGCTGCCTGGACTGCTGTTTTTAACGCTGTTTATGGTCATTCCCATTGCAATGACGGTACTGTCTACGTTTTTCCAGGAAGGAAGCTTTACGCTTGAGGGCTATCTGCACTTTCTCGCCGACCCGTACTTCCTGAAGATCTTGTGGACAACCTTGCAGGTAAGCGTGGTAACGACGATTGCATGCATTCTGCTGGGCTTCCCGGCAGCCTACTATATCTCCAAGCTCGGACCGCGGAAAAAGGGAGTTCTGCTCGCGCTGGCGATCTTCCCGCTGCTGACCAGCTCTGTCGTCCGTTCGTTCAGTTGGATGATCATCCTTGGGAAAAAGGGGCTGTTGAACAGCTCGCTGCTTTCGCTGGGGCTGATCGAAAAGCCGCTGGAAATCCTCTATACGCCGAGCGCCATGATGATCGGCCTGATTCACCTGTTTCTCCCGCTGATCATCATCACACTGGTAGGGGTCATGGAAAATATCGATCCAGACCTGCTGAAAGCGGCAGAAAGCCTGGGTGCATCCAAGTTTACGGCGTTTCGCCAGGTGATCGTTCCTTTGAGTGTGCCGGGCTTGATCATCGGCAGCATTCTGGTCTTTGTGGGCAGCCTGACCGCCTACACGACACCGGCGCTTCTCGGAGGGAAGCAGCGGGTGATCTCGACGTTCCTTTATCAAAACGCGATTACCTTGAATGACTGGCATATGGCCTCCGTGATCGCCACGATCATGATTGCAATCACCTTTATCGTGATCGGGCTGATGAACAAACTGGCTACGAAACTAAATCCGAAGGGGTAAGAGGCATGCGGGAGAAAAATCGAGGGCTCGCCCTGTTTACGTTTTTAATCTTTCTCTTTTTGCTCGGGCCGTTGCTGATTATTTCGGTTACCTCATTCGAGCCCGGCACGGTGTTGAAATTTCCGCCTCAGGGTTTCTCGCTGAGATGGTATGAAAACATTTTTGAGGTAGAAATGTTCATGGAGACATTTAAAACCTCCATGATTGTGTCGCTGGCGGGAAATTTGCTGGCTCTGGCTTTGGGCATCCCGGCCGCTTATGCGCTGAGCCGCTTTCAGTTCAAGGGGAAGTCGCTTCTAAACGGCGTCTTCATCTCTCCCGTTCTGATTCCGGGAATCGTCATGGGATTTGCCATGCTCAAATACGTCATCATCACGTACCAACTGCCGATTTACGCGGGCCTTTTGGTCGGGCACACCGTATTGATGCTCCCGTTTATCATCCGGGTTATCGCATCCAGCCTGTCCAACTTTGATTTTGCCATCGAAGAGGCCTCGCTCAGTCTTGGGGCCGGACGGCTGGAAACCTTCTTCAAAGTCGTACTCCCCAACATTCGGTCGGGGATTATCGCGGCGGTCCTGATCGCTTTTCTCGAATCGTTCAACAATGTCGACATTTCCGTGTTCATGACGGGGCCAGGGGTCAGCACACTGCCGATCCAGATGCTGACGTACGTGGAGAACTACTTCGATCCGACGATCGCCGCCATCTCGGTATTGCTCATGATCATTACGGCTATCTTCATGTTCATCATTGAACGTCTCATGGGTTTGTCCTACTTTACCAAACGATAATGGAGGCATCAATTCATGGCATTGCTCACGCTGGAAAACGTATCGGTCGCCTATGAAAATCAGAACATCCTGGACAATTTCAGTTTGAATATCGAAAAGGGCCAGCTCATTTCACTCCTTGGTCCGAGCGGCTGCGGGAAAACGACGACACTGCGGCTGATCGCCGGGTTCCTGGAGGCCAAAGCGGGACGATTCCTGTTCGACGGCAAGGATTATACCCGTGTGCCGGTAAACAAGCGCAACTTCGGCTTTGTCTTCCAGAGCTACGCGCTGTTTCCGCACCTGTCCGTGTTTGACAATGTCGCGTTTGGACTTCGGCTGCGAAAGGTCAATCAAGCCGAAATCGACCAGCGCGTCCGCCACATTCTCGATGTTGTCAGCCTGAACGGTTTTGAAAAGCGCTTCCCCAAGGAGCTTTCCGGGGGGCAAAGGCAGCGTGTGGCGATTGCCCGCGCACTGGTCATACAGCCCGATCTGCTCCTGTTTGACGAGCCGCTGAGCAATCTGGACGCCAATCTGCGGGTAAACATGCGGGTGGAAATCCGCCGCATCCAGCAGGAGCTGGGCATTACGACGGTTTATGTGTCCCATGACCAGGAGGAGTGCTTCTCCATCTCCGACCAGGTGGCGATCATGAACAAGGGGATTATCGAACAGCTTGACGATCCGGCGACTATTTTCAAGTATCCGCGGACGGAGTTCGTCGCCCGGTTCATCGGCTTCAACAACTTCATCGACTTTGGCGAAAGAACGGAGCAGGACGGGGAGATCCATTTGACTGCAGGCAGCCATACGTTCCGGGCTGCCAAAAATCCGGGTACAGCCAACCATTCCGGGAAAAAAGGGGCGATCCGTCCGGACGACCTGGTGGTCAGCGCGGAAGAACCGGCCGATTCGGTACGAAATGTGTTGAAGGGCAAGGTGAAAGTAAGCACGTTTTTGGGCAGAAGCTATCAGTATGTCGTGGAGACCGACCTGGGCGATTTTACGGTCAATCAGGAAATGGATTCCCCTTATAAAGCAGGCCAGCCGGTCTATCTGATGTTTCCCAAAGAAAAGCTGGTTTTGGTCGACTAATCGTCAGCAGACAGGAGGGGTATCCATGCAGGTTGATCTGCTCATCTTGCAGGCAAACGTATACAACAGTTATTTCAAACGGTTCACGAAAGGCAATGTCGCCGTTCTGGACGGACGGTTTCTCTATATCGGGCAGCGCGGCGCGGAAAGCTTTGAAGCCAGGGAAGTGATCGACGCAAAAGGGCGCTACATGATTCCCGGCTTGGTCGATATCCATCTGCATATTGAGAGCACGATGGTGACGCCGGAGACCTTTTCGTTTGGACTGATTCAAAACGGAGTGACGACGATCGTTCCCGAGCCGCATGAGATGGCCAATGTGTTTGGCATCTCTGGCATCCGGGAGATGATCCGGGCAAGTCAGAACTGTATCGTCGATATGTTTTACGCGATTCCCAGCTCGGTGCCGGCGACATCGATGGAGACGACCGGAGGGGCTGTGGAGATCGAGGACATCGACGAGCTGCTTCGTTCCGAGCGGATTATTTGCCTCGGCGAAATCATGAACTACGTCGACGTGATCACCGATCCGGATTGCAAGACCAATCGCATCCTGGAGCATATCCGCAGCCATTACCCGGATCTCGTCATCGAAGGCCACTGTCCGAAGCTGCTCGATCTCGACCTGCACCGCGTCATTTTCGCCGGTGTGGATTCCGATCACACCCACCAGACATTGGAGGGGATGGAGGCCAGAATGGCAGCGGGCATGTTCATCGAGATTCAGGAAAAGTCGATGACGGAGGAAGTAATGAGCTACCTCGTCACAAACGACGTATCCGAGCTGTTTTGCTTCGTCACGGACGATGTGATGACTGATTCGCTCTACCATCGCGGACATCTTAACCACATCGTCAAAAAGGCGATCCAGATGGGGATGGAGCCGGAGAAGGCGATCTATGCCGCCACGTTTACCCCGGCGAGAAGGATGAAGCTGCTCGACCGCGGAGCCATTGCGCCAAACAAGGTAGCCGATTTCATGCTGCTGTCCGATCTGCGCGAGCTGGCGATTGATGAGGTCTACAAGAATGGGAAAAAGGTATACGACAAAAATGAAGCATATCGCCAGCAGGTAGTGCCCAATCAGTTCCCGGCCCATTTTTATCAAAGTGTGCAGCTTTCGCCACTCACCGAGGAAGACTTCAAGGTGCGCATGGATGCGGATGCGGCCGATGGACGATACACCGCCCGGGTCATGCTGGTAAAAGACGGCTCCACCTTCACCGAGGAGCATCACGCCCCGGTCGACATCCGCGGGGGAGAGCTCTGCTGGCAGGAGAGCGGCTACGGTCTGATCGCCGTATTCGAGCGCTACGGCAGGAACGGCAACCGGGGCTACGGCCTGATCGGCGGCGACACCATCAAGCGGGGAGCTGTGGCCACTACCTACTCCCACGACAATCACAATTTGCTCGTAGTTGGGCACAATCCGCAAGACATGGTGATGGCAGCCAATCAAGTCATCCGCAACCAGGGCGGCTTCTGTGTGGTCGACAACGGAGAGGTGCTGGCCAATCTGCATTTGCCTGTAGGCGGGATTTTGACCGAGGAACCGCTGGAGAAGACGGCCAAAGAAGTGGAGGAGCTGCGCAAAGCGATGCTGTCGCTCGGCTATCGACACTACAACCCGATCATGTCCATCAGCACGCATTCCTTGCCGGTCAGTCCGGCCCTCAAGCTTACGGACCTCGGATTGATCGATGTAAACCAGGGCAAGGTTGTTCCGCTGCTGGTCCAGTAAGATTGTCAATACGGAACGAGAACGAATATAAACGGTATAACAAAAAACGGCCGCTGTATAGAAGACAGGGCCGTTTTTTCATGACCAGCTTTCCTTCTTTATATAAAACAACTGGCCAGCTCGTTCCAGTTCCTTGATTTGGACAAAAAAAGAACCGGCAGCGCTCAGATTGCGCCCGGTTCCGACAGGAAGGTGTATACTGCTGCTCGATCTCAGTTTATCGATTTCTTCACATTCATTCTGCTTTGCAACTGGACAATATACTTGTCCAGGCGCTGGCTCAGCTCTATTACTTCCCTATGTGAAAATCCCTTTTCGCAAGCCAGTTCGACCAATTGCCTTCGCAGCATTTCTGTGACCTCTATTAACTCTTTATCTTCTTCCTGGAACCCCTTCTCTTTTGGCTCGATCACCCTGAATATATACTTATCTGAATGGGGTTCAAATGTACTGCTTGTGTACGCTCTCTTGCTTGCAGCTACAGCTATACCAATACCCCCTTTTTTTGTAAGAACAATTATTTTAAATATAATCTGTTATGCGAAAAATGAGGGACTGACAAAAATTGTATAAAAGAAAAAAGCATCCGATTTGGATGCTTCAGCCTGTAGACAAAGTTCCGTAAGGAACAGGGTCTGCAGGCTTTTTTGTTGAATATAGAACATGTTACGTTTTCAAAAGTTATTTTTTAGAGGTGGCATTATGCTTAATAAGCAAGAGGCCGAAGGGCGTTATCAGATATCTGCATTCTCGCTAGATGAGTTGGTGCCAGAAGATCATCTCGTAAGAAAAATTGAAAATGCAATCGACTTTTCGTTCATCTATGACTTGGTGGAAAGCCTTTACTGTCATGACAATGGCAGACCCAGTGTTGACCCTGTAGTCTTAGTTAAAATTGCTTTCATCCAATATATTTTTGGAATTCGTTCCATGCGACAAACGATTAAAGAGATCGAAACCAATGTTGCCTATCGGTGGTTTATTGGCTATGATTTCAGTCAGCCCATTCCCCATTTCACGACCCTAGGCAAGAACTATGTTCGCCGTTTTCGGGATACTCAACTCTTCGAGTCGATCTTCCTTCGAATATTGGAGGAGGCGGTTCATCATGGATTCGTGAAGCCTGATGTGCTTTTCATTGATGCTACGCATGTAAAAGCCAGTGCGAATAAGCATAAATACGTGAAAGAAATCGTTGAAGAACAAGCGAAGAAATATCAAGAGCTGCTGGACGAAGAAATCAATCAGGATCGTATTGCACATGGAAAGAAGCCCCTTGAAAAAAAGACAGAAACTTCGAAGAAGGAGGTGAAAGTCAGCACAACTGACCCGGATTGCGGATTGTTTGTAAAAGGGGAAAAGGAACGTGTATTTGCTTATAGTTTTCATACAGCATGTGATCGAAATGGATTTGTGCTTGGTGCCAAGGTAACGCCAGGCAATGTGCATGACAGTCAGGTTTTTGAGGATGTTTTGAATCAAGTGCGAAAGACGTTTGCACAGCCTCAAGCTGTGGCAGTGGACTCGGGATACAAGACGCCTTACATCAGTAAAACACTCCTTGATGACCAGATTCGCCCCGTTATGCCCTACACAAGACCACGCACCAAAGAAGGTTTTTTTAAAAAGCACGAATATGTGTATGATGAATATTTCGACTGCTACATCTGCCCGAACGAGCAAATCTTAACATATGAGACAACAAACAAGGATGGGTACCGTATCTATCGATCAAATTCTCAAGTTTGCCGAAGTTGTCCGTTCTTGAAACAATGCACGGAAAGTAAAGACTACACAAAGAGAGTGAGTCGCCACATCTGGGCTGATTACCTCGAAGAGGTAGACCACCTCCGGCATACCGAGGAAAACAAACAAATCTATAGCAAACGGAAAGAAACGATTGAACGTGTATTCGCTGATATGAAGGAAAAGCATGGCATGCGTTGGACGACCTTACGAGGACTGGAGAAGGTCACGATGCAGGCGATGCTTGTTTTCGCTGCCATGAACTTGAAAAAAATGGCGACCTGGCTATGGAAATCAGGTCGCCAAAAGGTGAACGATCAAAACACCTTCGGTATTTTCATCAAATTATTAAACAAACTCCCTCTGCTGTTCGTTCAGCGAGGGAGTTTGTCTGCAACCTGAAGAGGCTGTCCCAAAAGTCATCATAAATGACTGAGGGACGGCCCTCTTTTCATTCAGGTAAACAAAAAGAAACCGCTCTTTGTTAAAATGGAAGTACCACCCACCATTTACAAAAAGGAGTCGGTTTCTTTGTACATTCAATATACCATGAATCAACTCTGCTTACCAATGGATTTAGAAGAAGACATTCCCGAAAATCACCTCGTTCGTGTGGTCAATGCCGCCGTCAATCGTCTCGACGACGCCATCTTCGATGCGGCTTACCCCGGTGGCGGACGAGACAGCTATCACCCCAAGATGCTCACCAAAATTATCATTTACGCCTACACGCAGCGTATCTATTCCTCTCGCCAAATTGCCAAGGCCGTCCGTGAAAACATCATGTTTATGTGGATCGCAGGCAGGCAGCGCCCAGACTTTCGTACCATCAACCGTTTTCGCTCAGAGCGCATGAAAACCGTTCTGGAGACCGTCTTTACCGCGGTGCTTCAATTTCTGGTTGAGGAGAACTACGTGCAGCTGGAGCACTACTTTGTGGACGGCACCAAGATCGAAGCCAATGCCAATCGGTATACGTTTGTTTGGGGAAAGGCTGTCGTGAAGCAGAAAGCCAAGCTTCAGGAGAAAGTCCAAACCTTGTTCGCCGCTATTGAGGAAGCCGAGAAGCATGATGAAAGAACACACGAGGGCAAGGATCTTCGTGAATTAGGCGAGTCTTCTACCATCACCAGCGAAAAGCTAGAGTATGCTGTGAAACAATTGGAAGAACGTCTGCAGCAGACGCCGAAAGACAAGCCACTAAAGAAGGCAGTTCGCACAATCCGCAAGGATCTGCTTCCTCGCCTCCATAAGTATGAGGCGCATGAATCGATTTTAGGCAAGCGAAACAGCTACAGCAAAACGGACCATGATGCTACGTTTATGAGGATGAAAGAGGACCACATGGGAAATGGCCAGCTCAAGCCGGGTTACAACGTTCAGATCGGTACCGAAAATCAATTCATTCTCGGCTACAGTGTCCACCAGCGGCCAACTGATACACGCTGCCTCATCCCTCATCTGGAGAAAATAAAATCACAGTTCGGCAAGCTGCCAAACACCGTCATTGCTGATGCGGGCTATGGCGGTGAGGAGAATTATGACTACTTGGAGCAGAATGAAGTCGAAGCCATCGTCAAATACAGCACGTACCACCACGAAAAAAGTAAGGCATGGCAAAAGGACATCAGCAAGATGGACAACTGGACCTACAACAGCGAACAGGATACGTGGACATGTGCGGCGGGTCAAACGCTCCATTTCCGCCGGATGAGTAGGGAGAAAACGGAAAGTGGGTATGAAATCGAATACCGACATTACCGAAGTGCCGGTTGTGAGGGGTGCCAGCTAAAGCCGCAGTGTACGAAAGCCCAAGGAGATCGTGAGATCAAAGTCAGCATGAAGTATTTGCGGTTAAAGAACCAAGCAAGGCAAAAACTCCGCAGCGAAGAAGGCTATGCCCTGGCCGTGAGACGCATGATCGAGCCGGAGCCCGTATTTGGCGATATGAAGAACAACCGAGGCTTTAAAAGGTTCCTGCTTCGAGGCTTACCAAAAGTAAGTCTGGAGGTCGGGTGGCTTTCCCTTGCCCACAATCTGCTCAAGAAAGCAGCGGTAGACGCTAAAAACCAAGGAGCTAAGCGAGAACAGGCCGCTTAGCTCCTTGGTTTCTTACAAACTCATCTAATTTTTGCTGATGGGGGTGTTCCAGAGTTTACTTTTGAGACACCCTCTTTTATTTTCCTACCCCATGATCGTATTGGATTACTGTTGGAGGTTTTTTTATGGTGACTTCTCCAGATACTCCATTGATGCCGATCCCTAACCCCAATACCAAACATACCGATAAAATAAAGCTCTTCATACCTTCCTGCTCCTTTCGTCTACAAGGGTTTGAAATGTTTTCTTTTGCTTGTCCGATGCGTGCTGAAGATGTGTCCAAAACAACCCAATGCATCGTTTGAAATAGTCGAAGTCTTTGGATGCATCGGACAAAACAAGGCAACGTAAGGTTTCGTCCAGGCCTGTGGAGTAATCGCCTTTTTTAAACAAGTATACCACTAATTGGTACAGAAAGTGAAGATGGAGAATTTTATCAACAGCATCTTGGTACTCTTCAAAACGTTTTATGTCTTCTGAAAACCGCTCCAACACAGATTCAACGGGAAAGCCGAACTCATTCGCAGATTTCATGATCGTTACCAGGCCAGGAAGCACCTCACTTGGATGTTCAGACAGGAAATCCAAATAATCGGGCAGCACTTCTATACTTCCTGTACTCATGGACAAGGTGTACGAATTAGCCAATGCCCATAATCGCAGTTTTTCAACCTCTGCTTCAGCTTCTTCATCAAGAAGCTCGAACCAGCTCAAATCGGCATAGCCGTTCGTATAATGCTTCGATTCCTCGTACCTTCCCATATTTTTTAATGCTACCGCTTTTAACAGAAAACCTTGTCCATAGTAAACAATCAAAGGGCGTTCCGTTTTTGGCAATTCGCTGGGCCTGTTGTTTTTTCGTCGGCGAAGCTCGTCCTCATAGACGATCATTGCCAGCTCCCTTAGTTCGTCAGCGTACTTCTCAACATCTTTCCACCTTCGTAGGGTGTAACATACATTTGCTAAATGCAGGAGAGCATCCAACTGGTAATCTTCAGCTAGCCGCTTGCGATAAGGCTCAAAACGAATGACAGCTTTAAAATCTTCCTCAGAGTTCGTTCCTTCCACCGCTCGGAACAGTCGATATTGGCTGATGACAAACTGATTTGAGTAGCTGTCCTTCTCGTTATCGATGACGAACTCGTAAAAAGGAACGGATTCTCTCCGTTTTCCACTCTCAAATAGCTGCTCTGCTACGGTAAATAGAATCGAAATGTTCTTAGGGTTATCCAGCAGCCGGGAAACGGCAGCATCGATACAATCTTGTCTGCCGATCTCCGCACAACGAACCAGATACGGAATCAAGCGCGGCCGTGAAATTTTCCCTTCGCCCAAACATTCTTCTGGATACAATTCGTACAACCATCCAGGAGGGTAACCAAAAGCTTCAGCCATCTTGTCGAGATGGCATATCGTTAAAGCACGCGGCGGATTGCCGTTTAAAATTTCGCTCAAACTTCCAGGGTTAATACCGGTCAATTCACTGAATTTACTTAGTGTATAGCCATTTTCCTTTAAGTTTTTTTCGATTTCTGACCGCAACGACCGTTTCAATGTCTCTTGCAGCCTCATGAGAAAATACCCCCTACTCCCCAATGGACAGATACTAGGTCCCCTCGCTCCGGTATGGAAAATCTCAATTTTCTAATATCCTTTATATTAACACACTACCCATAAAAAGGTAAAAATTTAAGCTGCAAAAAAAGTGTTAGGCAGCAAGCGATACTTTGGTATATATTGGTGAAGCAAGCCTTTTTACTTACATGGAAAAAAATTCAATAGGGTAAAAGCTCTGGAATTATTGAAGGGCTTGCCATCAGGCGATAAGTCTACGTACTCATAAATTGGGTCTATTTTTTAACAGGAGTAAGACGATCGTTTCGCTGAGGGGAAAGTCATGTTTTCGCTCTACCTTCCAATAGGAGTAAGTAAACGGGTAAACCATCAGTGGGAAAGAAGAGGTGGAAGCAAAAGATAGGAGTGCAGCTATACGGAACCAACTACAGAAAGAGAGAGTGAAACCGCTGTGAAGATAGCCAAAGCCATAAAGGTGGCCATTGTTTTTTTCCTGTTGTTTTCTGTTCTGACCATAGGCAGCCTGTATATGCTGGCCGAATCGATTCAAAAACAGGATCGGGCAGTCGAAATGCAAATGGAAGCAAAGCAGCTCGGTGACGAATTGCTCGACTCCAGCGAATACTTGACCAATGAACTCAGGAACTACGTCCAATCCCGCGATAAAGAAAATTATGATAACTACTGGCGGGAGGTTAACGAGGCCAAGACTCGGGAAAGAGTCCTCGAACGAATGACGGAAATGCACGTTCCGGAATACCTGGTGGACAAGGTAGAACAAGCCAAGCAAAGCTCCGATGTTTTGGTCGGGCTTGAAAAAAGGATATTCCAGCTGACAGAAGCCGGAGAGTATGAGCTGGCACTCAAGGTTTCGTTCGGTGAAGAATACAAACAAAAGAAGCAAATGGTCATCGAGAAGCTGGAGGAATTCCAGCAGGAGCTGGATGCATGGGCCACGGATCTGGCGGACAGCATGACCAATCAAATGTATTTGTTCATGTGGGTAACGATTGCCCTGGTGGTCATTATGGCACTCAACTCGATAGGAACGATTCTCTATTTGTATCGGAAGGTAAAACCTCTATCGGTCGTAACGGAGACAGCCGATCTCATCGCATCCGGCAACCTTCGCGTACCGGATTTGTCTATTAGCGGAAAAGACGAGGTTGCTCAACTGAGCCAGTCCGTAGGGAAGATGGCGAAAAGCCTGCGGGAAGTCATCAGCGTTGTCAGTGACTCCAGCGATAAAATCGCTTCCTCCTCCAATGACTTGCTGATGAGCTCGGAGCAAACCGCTCAAGTGGCCAACCAGGTAGCGAGCGCCATGCAGGAGATGGCGACCGGTGCCGAGCGTCAAGCGATCGGGGCGCAGACGAGCAGCCAATCGATCTCCGAAATGGCGGAGGGGATCAGACGGATTGCCGAGTCGTCCAACTTC
The DNA here is from genome assembly GCF_038592925.1 of Brevibacillus sp. FSL K6-2834. Classification (NCBI taxonomy): domain Bacteria; kingdom Bacillati; phylum Bacillota; class Bacilli; order Caryophanales; family Paenibacillaceae; genus Brevibacillus; species Brevibacillus sp. FSL K6-2834. Next base: position 5,471,667 of record NZ_CP151945.1, on the reverse strand, counting down.
GTATCGGTCTCGTCCCAAGAAGCTTCGGAGCAGGCCGTCGAAGGCAGCAGCTCCGTCGAGAACGTAGTCAACCAGATGAAGCTGATCAATTCGAGTGTGGCTCAGACGGCAGAAATCGTCAAAGAACTGGGTGAGCAGTCCAAGGAAGTCGGGCAAATCGTCGAGGTGATCACGGCGATCTCGACGCAGACCAATCTGTTGGCGCTGAACGCAGCGATTGAGGCGGCCCGCGCAGGCGAGCATGGAAAAGGATTTGCGGTTGTAGCCGATGAGGTACGCAAGCTGGCCGAGGACTCCAAGCAGTCGGCGGAACAGATCGCCATGCTGATCAGCAACATTCAGGCCAGCACGGAACAAGCCGTCCAGCAGATGCAAAAGGTAGCCCGGGTCGTAGAAGACGGTACACTTGTCGCCAATGTCGCGGGAGAGTCCTTTGAGCGCATCCAACGCTCCATTCAAAAGGTGTACGAAGAAATCCACGAGGTATCCAGCTCTGCGGAGCAGCTTTCCGCCAGCTCGGAGCAAGTGGACGAGGCCGTAAAAGAAGTGCTGAATCTGGCAGTCGAAGCGTCGTCTCAAGCCCAAAGCGTAGCCAGCTCCTCTCAGGAGCAATTGGCGACAAATGAGGAGATTGCCGCTTCCACGGCGTCCTTGCATCAGTTGGCCGATGAGCTGAAAAGGACAATGCAAAAATTTGCTTTATAGAAAATAAATGTATGATAAAAGGTGCCCCAAGCGGTGCACCTTTTTTATCAGCCGGGAGCTGGCGTGCACTTCTTTTCTTTACTATTCCTTACAGCTGTCTCTATAATAACAGTCAGTACGTTTTAAAAATCTGTACTACAAGGATGTTAGACAACCATGCAACAAACGAATACGTTTCAGGAAAAACTCCGTCAGCTTTTCGTAGTGCTGCTGCCGATTCTGGTTACGCAGCTGGCTTTGTTCAGCATGACGTTTTTTGATACGGTCATGTCCGGAAAGGCAAGCCCGGTTGACCTCGCGGGGGTTGCGATCGGCTCCAGCCTGTGGACGCCTGTACAGGCCGGTCTGACAGGAATTTTGCTGGCCGTCACGCCGATGGTGGCGCAGATGGCGGGAGCGATGCGAAAGGATCAAGTGCCGTTTACCGTCATGCAGGCGCTGTATTTGTCTGTTGTCATCGCGATTGGGGTCGTCATACTCGGCGCGCTGCTGCTCGGTCCCATACTGGACGGGATGAGTCTGGAGACGGAAGTTCGCCATATTGCCTACTACTATCTTGTGGCAATCTCGTTTGGCATTATTCCTTTGTTTGTCTATACCGTTCTCAGATGCTATATAGATGCACTGGGCATGACCAGAGTGACCATGGTCATTACACTGATGTCGCTGCCGATCAACGTCGCGCTCAACTACGTCATGATTTTCGGTTACTTCGGTTTTCCGCGGCTGGGCGGTATCGGTGCCGGATTGGCCTCGGCCATTACTTACTGGATCATCGTCTTGATCAGTCTGTACGTGGTGCACCGGGTAGAACCGTTTGTGGAATACGGCATGTTCAGCAAGTTTTACCGCGTCTCGATGGCTGCCTGGAAGGAGCTTCTCAAGCTCGGCGTTCCGATCGGGTTTTCTATCTTCTTCGAGGTCAGCATTTTCGCCGCCGTTACGCTTTTGATGAGCGAATACAGCACGATCACCATTGCCGCCCACCAGGCAGCGATGAACTTTGCCTCCTTCATTTATATGGTGCCGCTCAGCATCTCCATGGCACTGACGATTGTGGTCGGTTTTGAAGTGGGGGCAGAGCGGTTTCGGGATGCGCGTCAGTACAGCTACATGGGCATCACTACAGCCGTGGGAATGGCCTCGCTGTTCGCTGTAGGCCTCTATTTCTTCAGTGAACAAGTGGCAGGGTTCTACACCAATGACCCGAGCGTTCTGGAGCTGGCCCAGCATTTCCTGATGTATTCCATCCTCTTCTTGCTGTCCGATGCGGTAGCCGCACCGATTCAGGGAGTGCTCAGGGGGTACAAGGATGTGACGGTGACGTTTATCGTGGCCCTTGTATCGTATTGGGTAATTGGTCTGCCGCTCGGGTTTGCGCTGGCCCAGCTGACGTCGCTGGGAGCCTTCGGATACTGGATCGGACTCATTACAGGCCTGGCGGCGGGAGCGATCTTCCTGTTTGGCCGTCTCCTGTCATTGCAGAAGCAGAAAATCAGAGGAACCTAGCGAGCTTCATACCGATTTTCGCTTCGGCGGGATGCCTTCTACAAGGCGTTCCGCTTTTTGTATGAAGAAACCGGGGCGCGTTTACAATAGGGAAGGAAGATGTCCCGAAATTTTTCTCCAATTTTTACGAAAAAACGTTTATACTTTCTACAAGGCTTTTCATGTTAGAAAACCTTACATTGACATAGAGAGGAGGAGAATGATGATGGCTTATGATTTTTTGGTGAAACTGGGCATCGCCATGTTTTTAGGCCTGCTGATCGGTGTGGACAGACAGCTCAAGCACAAGCCTCTGGGGGTAAAAACCAGCATGGTTATCTCGGTAGCCAGTTGTCTGATCACGATTGTGTCGATCGAATCCGTTCACCGATTCTCCTTGCCCGGACACACCAATATGGACCCGATGCGCTTGGCTGCACAAATCGTCAGCGGGGTCGGTTTCTTGGGCGCGGGGGTGATTCTGCGGAGAAGCAACGATGTGATCTCCGGCCTCACGACAGCGTCCATGGTATGGGCAGCCTCTGCCCTTGGGATCGCAGTTGGCTCGGGCTTTTACTTTGAAGCCGTTTCGGCCACGATCCTGATCATTTTGGCGATTAATCTGTTTCCGCTCATCTTGAAATGGGTAGGCCCGAGCACGTTGCGGCAAAGGGATCTGGCCGTCAAGATCATCGTTGAGGGGGAAGGAGACCTCGATACGATTTTCAAACAAATCAAGCGTATGAACATGAGTGTGAAGCGGGTAAAGGTCAAGGATGTGGAGCAGGGCCACCAAAAGCTCGAAATGGTGATTTCTGCCGAGGATGATACGTACACGACAGATATTTACCGCTCCCTGAAAGAAGTCGACCATATTGTGTCGGTAGAAGTGGAAAGCAGGGAGTAAAGTGGAAAGCACGAAGTAGAGAAAAAAGTGGACTTTTAAAAACGGCGCGGCTCCCCAAACGAGATGGAGCGAACAGAACATTTTTAAGCACCCAATGCGGTGCTTTTTTTTCTGGAAGTTCCGACCTTCTCTTGTTTTGTCTCAAACACTTTCTATACACTAATAGAAATAACAGGATAAAAACTCAGAAGAGAAGGTGAATTCTCTTTGTTGCACCAAGCTGAAGAAGTCTTGCAAAACTATTTTGGATACACTGCCTTTCGCGAAGGACAAAAAACGATTGTCGCGAGTCTTCTTTCCGGCCACGACACTTTGGGCATCATGCCGACCGGGGGCGGAAAGTCGATCTGTTATCAGGTGCCGGCCCTTTTGTTTGACGGAGTCACGATTGTCATTTCCCCGTTGATTTCTTTGATGAAGGACCAGGTGGACGCGCTGGTCAGCATGGGGATCGCGGCTGCGGAGATCAACAGCACGCTGGATTCCTCTGAGGTGCGGGACAGGATGAGAAAAGCCCGGGAAGGGACGTACAGGCTGCTGTACGTAGCCCCGGAGCGTTTGGAAACGGAGAGCTTTTTATCCCTTGCAAGCGAGCTGCCGATCTCCATGGTAGCGGTCGATGAGGCGCATTGCGTCTCCCAATGGGGGCATGATTTTCGCCCGAGCTATCTCGCGATTTCCCGCTTCATCCAAGCGCTGCCCGTCCGGCCTGTAGTCGCTGCCCTGACGGCTACGGCTACGCCCGAGGTCACCGAGGACATCAAAAGACTGCTCACGCTGCAGGATGAGCGCGTCTACATCAGCGGGTTTGGCCGGGACAACCTCCACCTTTCCGTGCGAAAGGGGGAAGACAGGCGCCGGTTTATCCTCGATTACCTGGAGGCAAACCGGCAGCAATCCGGGATCGTCTACGCATCTACGCGCAAAGACGTCGATGCGCTGTATGAATTCCTCGATGGGCGGGGTTTTTCCGTCACCAGGTACCACGCCGGTCTGTCCGAGGCGGAAAGGGCCCGCAATCAGGACGCGTTTCTCTTCGACGACGCCAAGGTCATGATCGCCACCAACGCATTTGGCATGGGCATCGACAAGTCCAATGTCCGGTACGTCATTCACTACAGCATGCCGAAAAACCTGGAGGCCTACTACCAGGAGGCGGGCCGCGCCGGACGGGACGGAGAGCCGAGCGAATGCATCCTGCTCTTTCATTCGCAGGATATCCAGACGCAGATGTTCTTCATCGAGCAGAATCCGCTCGGGGAAGAGAGAAAAGAGCACGAATACAAAAAGCTGTACGCCATGATCGATTACTGCCGGACGCCGCGCTGCCTGCAGCAGTACATCGTAAGGTACTTCGGCGACCACTCGGCGCCGGAGTGCGGCAAATGCGGCAACTGCACCAATGACGCTGAGCTGGCCGACGTCACGCTGGAGGCCCAGAAGGTCTTTTCCTGCGTAAAGCGGATGCGCGAGCGTTTCGGGGCTTCACTCGTCGCCCAGGTACTGAAGGGCTCCCGCAACAAAAAGGTGCTGCAATTCGGCTTTGAAAAGCTGCCGACCTACGGCCTGATGAGCGATTACACGGAAAAGCAGATCGTCGACCTGATCGAGCTGTTTATCGCCGAGGGCTACCTGCGCGTGACGGAAAGCAAGTACCCGACCCTCGCCCTGGGCGACAGGGCACTGCCTGTGCTCAGAGGGGAAGAGCAGGTGTGGCAAAAGGTGCTCATCCGTCCGGTCAAGCGTGAGGAGGACGACGAGCTGTTCGAGCGCCTGCGACAGCTTCGCAAAGAAATCTCGCAGAAGGAAGGCGTGCCGCCGTATGTCATTTTCCACGACAGCACCTTAAAGGAGCTGAGCCAGCTTTGTCCGACTGATAGAGAGACGATGCTGACCGTGAAAGGGGTTGGGGCGGCCAAGTTTGAGAAGTACGGCCAGGCTTTTTTGGATTGTCTGCAGGATTATGCGCAAGCAAAGGCGGGAGTAGGTTCGCAATAATTTATTCGCAACAGGCGGGATTGACGGCTATAAGGATATTTTGACTATGAAACTTCAGTAAGAAACAGTGTTAAACATCGTTTCATACTGATCTTTCAATTACAGGATAAAAAACTGCCGTGCAAACGGTAGTTTTTTGTTTTTTAGCGCAGTGAGCCGGAGCAAACCGTACCGCCTCCAGGCATTCCGGCTTTTCCAAAACCCCGGGTGTCCAGTACTAATCGCAGAGCGAGTTAAGCCATATTTGACAGAGCAAGAGCACGCAAACTTTGTAAAGAACAGGGAAGCCGGTACCACTATAAATTAAAGGATGGAGGGACAGATCAAGCGATAAGGGGAAATATGCCGATAGGGCCGGAGCCAAGCGACCGAGCAAAAAAAGAACGCAGAATAATCTCTGCGTTCTTCCATGCCAAGCAAGAAGGCGTCCCTAAGGAACCGTGTTGATCCACCCTTTTTTCCCTTCAAACGACACCTGGTACCAGCCATCCGCTTCCGTGAGAATCGTGACCGACCCGTTCGCGGGAATCTGGCCGACCTGCTCATACTGTTCGCCAGGACCTGCGTACATCTTGATCGCATTTCCGGCATTTGCGATATCGGGCGGGGCTTCTTCGGCGGCCGGAGAGCCGTCTGATGTTTTGCCGGGCGTCGGCGTTCTGTCTCCCCGGCCCTGATTTTGCGGGTCGTGCCGGGAATCTTGAGGTGTATCTTGCCGCGACTCATCCTGAGCATCGTCTCCGGTTTCCCCCGATGCATTGTCCTCGCCTTCCGCCGTCTCCGACAGGTAATCATCCTTCTTGCCTTCGTACACGAGGCCCTTTTCTTCCAGCTTGAAAAAGGCAATCTCGCCTTCCCCTTCGCCTGTCGGGTTGTCAACGATGATCAGCTCCGGGCTTTCTGCGGCAAAGCCTTCTCCTTCGATTTCAAAGACTTTGGCAAGTCGCGAGCTGAACAAGTCTGGGGCGAACCCTGTGTAAAGGTAGGTGCGCTCCTTCCCTTGGGCCTCCAAAAAGATAAGCGGGGCTTCCTTTTCGCCAAGCGCTTCGGACAGGCTCAGCTTGGATGGCGCAACGCCCGAGCCAACCGATTTCTCCAGATACAGCACATTCCCATCCGGCATTTTGGCCGCGAGGTAAAGCTGCGGATCGTCGTCTTCAGTGAGTCCGACTGCGTAAACCTGCGAACCCCAGAGGCTTTCTCCAGACATGACGAACCGATAGGCCTTGTCCGGGTATTTTTCCCTCAAGAGCCGTACGGGCTCATTGTCCACCCAGCGGCTTTCCGCCTCAGCGATCAGAGTGGAGGTGTCTTCGAGCGCATTCAGCTCCCGATACAGCTCGATCGCTTTCTCGTATTGACGAGCGTCGACATACCGCTCCGCCTGACGAAGCTTGCTGCTGATGTAACGGTCGATCTGGTCGAGGGCTTCGGAGCGGGAAGGAAGCACGTCCCGGATCTCTCGATATGCCTTGGCCAGCGCAATGAAGGCAGGCAAATCGTCCTGACGGATGGCCGAGCGTATTTCCTCCTTTGCGTACCGTTCCAGAAGTGCGACCAGCCAATCTGCCTGGATGCTTGCCTGCTTGTAGGCACGCAAGCTGTTCGCCGCGCTTGCCGTCACTTCGGGAAAGCTGCCGGCAGCGGTCAAATGAGCAAACTTCGCTTCATCATAGGAGCGGAACAAGCGGGTCAACTCCCGCTTTTTTTTGTCCGTACCGCCGTAGTATTCGTCGGGGATGGCGGCGAGCGAGGCGATAAACTCCTCGTTGCGGTAACGCTTCTGCACTAGATTGTTCTCCAGTGCGCCCTTTGCCAGCTCCATGGCTTGCAAAAAGTAGCTGTTTATATTCGATTCCAGCGAAAGACGGTTGGATATTGCCTTGAAAAAGGAGACAGTCTGAGGCTCCTGCTGCTTCACATATTTGCTTTTCATGCCATGGTAACCGTCGTATATCGCAAGCATCCGCGCGTCATCCCGTTCCTTTATGGCAGCATCTGCCTGACGGGCAAGCGATTCCAGCTCCAGCCTGATCGTGGTCAGTCCCGACAACGACCGGCTCCAAGCTTCATCTCCGTACTGGATGGAGGTGATGCCATTGGCTTTGGAGAACGTCTCTTCCGCGAGGAGCAGATTGTTTTCCTCATAGTAGCCCCGCGCCTTTTCATACAGGCTGACTTTGTACAGGCTGAACCCGATTTTCCAGACGACCCCGACCGCGGCGATGATGAAAAGAACCAGGAGGGCATTGCGGACCCAGAGCGACTTTCGATAGGAAGAGACAAACATGCCACCAAACTCCTTCACAGCACACCTTTAAAGTCGGGATCAAATGAATAGCGCGTTTCGATCAGGCTGGAGGCGGCTTCGCGCAGACTGCCCCAATTCTCGTCCGGATTCGCCTTGAGCAGCTTGGCCAGACGCAGCAGGCGCTCCCGAGGGATGTACTCCAGCGACTCGGAAATGAAATCCTGGTACATGACGACATAGGATTTCATCCGCAGCGCGGCGCCCGCCACCTGTCCGATCACACGCGTGCCGTTTTCTTCAAGGAAGATGTTCCCCTTGTAGCGGATGACGTAGTCGATGACGGACTTCTTCAACAGCCACGGCTGCACCTTGAGGACCTCGCCGAGATACTCGATGAAATCTCTGTCATACGTAGACGGAATCAGCGTCTCCAGCTCCAGCTCCATGTCCTTGCGCAGGACGAAGCGATTGAGGAGCATGATTTTGCACACCTTGACGGCATCGGAGTGAAACAGACAGCCGACCTCCCTGATCTTTTCGTAGGCGTCCTTGAAACGCTCCGCTTCGACGTCCTCGTTCACTTCGACCAGATTCCGGGTCAGACCGCTCTTGATTTTGTCGTGTTCCTTGCTGATCAACCTCATAAAATGGTTTGTTTTTTCGTAAATGGAATATTTTTTCTGAAGAAGCGCATACAACAGCAGGGATACGACTCCGCCAACGGCTGCGGCTGCGAGCTGCCAAAGCGTGTCTGCGCTCAGGATGGCCAGACAGATCAGAAGGCCCAGGATCAGCAGCTGCTTCTGAAAATGGCGGCGGCTCAGGATGTGCGAGAGCTGACGCAGAGAAAGGAAGCTGTTTTTTCTGCCGCAGACATCGCACTCCCCGTGCTCCAGCACGGTGTACGATTCGCAGTGCTTGCAGTACTTCAAGCGCTCAAAGGCGTGTGTGGTTTTCCGGCTTTTCCTGAACTGGACGCCCAGCTTTTTTTTCATAGGGTTCCCTCTCGTCATTCAACAAGGTAAGCAGATGTTGGTCGACTTCCGCTTCAGACAGGTTTTTTCGTTTGTGCAAAAGGAGCACGACGTATCGCGCTGCCAAAACCAGCAGGATCACGGCAAGGATATAATAGGTAAGCATTCTATCATTCTCCCAACTTGGTTTGTCGAGTTATGTAACAAAAAATGAAGTAGCCCGTATAACGTTATATAGGCCGAAGGATTCTTTTTCATCCAAGTTAGTGTAGAATATAGTGGTAATCTTGTCATAATATTGCTTCATTTGCAATACTTCCAAATTCGTTCGGTCTATGAATTCGACAAAAATCTACATAAGCGGAGGTTCTAACAGATGATACGTATAACAGCACTCTTTCGATACATCCTGTGTCTGTGGCTTCTGCTGGGACTGGTGACCTCGGGAGGAACCACGGGCTTTGCGCAAGCGGGCACAGACAAAATGGACGCCGTGCTGGTGGTGGACGTCAGCAACTCCATGTCGGAAAGCGACAAAAACGGCGTCAGCCTGGAAGCGATGAAAATGTTCGTGGATATGACCTCGGCCCAGGGGAACAAGATCGGGGTCGTTGCCTACACGGACAAGATCGAGCGGGAAAAGGCGCTGGTCAATGTCAATTCCGAGCAGGACAAAAAGGATATCAAGGCATTTATCGACAGCCTGCAAAAAGGGGCGTATACCGATATCGCGGTCGGAGTGGGCGAAGCGGTAAAAATTTTGGAGGACGGGCACGACCAGGCCCACTCTCCGATCATCGTGCTGCTGGCCGACGGCAACAACTATTTGAACAAGGCCAGCAGCCGTACACAGCAAAAATCCGACCAGGAGCTGGCGGCGGCGGTCAAGACCGCAAAGGACAAAGGCTATCCCATCTATACGATCGGGCTGAATGCGGACGGCAAGCTGAACCGTGCTCCGCTGCAGCAAATTTCCGCGGAGACAGGCGGCGCGTTTTTTGAAACGAGCACAGCAGACAGTCTGCCGCAAATACTAAGCGAAATTTTTGCCAAACACGCGAAGGTAAAAGTCGTTCCGGTCCAAAACTTCACCTCCAACGGACAGTTCCAGGAGGTACCTATTTCCATTCCGAATGGAAGCGTGCTGGAGGCAAACATCTCGATCACGTCCGGGAAAGCGGTCGAGCTGAAGCTCTTCGACCCCGCAGGAGGGGAGCTGACGATTCCGTCCAATGACATCCTGCTCTCCCGCTCCCGCACGTATTCGCTGCTCAAGCTCGTGCAGCCTGCCCAAGGGGAATGGAAGCTGCAAGTAAAGGGTGCCGACCGGGACAAAATCAACATCAATCTGATCTTCAACTACGATGTGGGGCTGGAGATGGAGCCGCTCCCGTCCAAGACGTACCAAGCGGGCGATGTGATTCCGATCAAGGCGGCGCTGTCGACCAACGGCCAGCCGGTCAGCCCTGAGCTTTACAAAAAAATGAAGGCCAAGCTGATCGTCCAGGATATGAGCAGCAAGCAGACCAGCGAGATCGATCTGACGAACACCGGCAGCGGGTTTGAAGGCAGCTACACCATCCCGGCCGCAAGCCGGTACGAGATCAAGGTAAGGGCGGAGGAGACCAGCTTTTACCGGGAAACGAAGCCGGTTACCGTAGATGCGTCGCAGGGTGGAGGAAAAGCAACGAGTCCGCAGCCGCCAGCGTCTTCACATACAGAGGAGTCAAGCCCATTTCCGTGGACGGCGGTGATCGTGGGGGCTGTCGGATTGATACTCGTGGCTGCCGGAGCGATCTATCTGCTGTCTGCCTGGAAAAAGGCGAACAAAGGCTTTACGGGCCAGGTCGCCATTGAGATTGTCGATGAGGATACGGGCGAGAAGTCGAGCCCGCAGTACAAAAAACTGAGTGCATTTAAAGGAAAGGTCAAGCTCCACCAGCTCTTGCAGCTCGCACCGGAGTTCCAGGAGACCGAGAAGGTGGTTTTCCTACCGGGCAAAAACGATACGCTGCTGATTGAGAACCGCTCCGGCTGCCGGATCGAGAAGGCAGGACGCGTCCTCGATGCCAGCAAGGGCAAAGAGCTGAAAAAGAACGACCGCATCAAAATATCACTGACAAGCGTGAACAAGTCCGTTTATGTAGATTACATCGTGTAGGAGTGATCGAAGATGAAAGCAGTAGTGAGAGAACATATCCAACAGTTGGACGTATCGCTTGGCGGAGGAATTGTCAGCGACAAGATTCGTGTCGATACCATCGACAACCCGATGCTCGTCATCGGGATCGGCGGGACGGGGATCGACGCGCTGCTCCGCCTGAAATACCAGGTAAACCGCCGCTTCAAGCTGCCGGTAGACCCGCTTTCCAAGAAGCGGAAGGAAAAGCCGGACAACATCGAGTTCATCGCGTTTGAGACAAACGAGCACGACCGCAACAAAAAATACAAGGGCATCGGTCTCGATCCGGTTACGGAATTCGTCCTGCTGTCCAATCCGGAGATCGGCGGCGTCCTGCAAAACAGGAGCATTCTGGAGCCGTACATCACAGACTGGCTCTCGCCCGAGCTGACGATCACCGACGGGATCAGCGGCGCGTCCGGCGTCCGTCAGGCTGGCCGCCTGCTTCTGTTTACCAAGATCACGCAGGTCGTGCAGACGATCGAGAAAAAGATCAAAATGCTGTCCGAAGGCACCAACAAAAAGCTGATGGTTTTTCTTTTGACCGGTATTTCCGGCGGAACAGGCAGCGGCTGCTTCCTCGACATCGCCTATATCGTTCGCGGAATTATGGAGCGAGACTTCGGCAGCGCGGGCGTCGACAAGGTCAACACGCTCGGCTATCTGTTCACGCCGGACGTCAACCTGTCCAACAAGAGCCTCAGCTCGCACACCCGCGACTACATCATGAAGAACGGCTACGCCGCCTTGAAAGAGCTGGATTACTGGATGAACGCGGACGAGCGGAATGAGCGCTTCCGCCAGCAGTACGGCAATGTGCTGACCGTCCAGTCGCCAATGCCGCCGTTTAACCTGTGCCATCTGATTTCCGCCACCAACCTGGAAGGCAAGGCGCTGGAAAACGCCTACGACTACTGCATGAACGTGACGGCGGAGAACATCACCAACTTCATGGCCAGCGAGGAAAAACGGTCTGGCGAGGAATTCGCCATTCACGACTATATCAGCAACATTCGCACCAATATCAACCAGATGCCAAAAGCATACGCGGCCAACTACCAGTACAACGTCATCGGCGCATCATCGGCTGTGCTGCCGATCGAAGAGATGACGACCTATCTGGCGTACCGCCTGTTCAAGAAAATGGAGAACATGTTTACCGTCGCTCCGACTCAGGAGGACGCCGAGAAGTTTGCCCGCAAGCTGGGCATTGACGTCGACTCCATTTCCCGCAAGTTCGAGGAGCGCGTGCCCGAACCGCTGCCCGGCTATGAAAACAGCGAACGGCTGAGCTACAGCAACGTGATCAGCCAGCAGGTCGTCAGCATCGACCACGAGCTGGAGCAGGGCTATCTGGCTAAAGCACGCGAGGAGTACATCAAGAGCAAGAAGCAGCTTCCGGGAGAGCTGACCGCCACCTTTGGCGAAATGATCACCCGCGTCTTCCTGCACCCGCAGCAGGGACCGTTTTACGCATCCCGGCTGATCCATTCGGACAAAGGCTACTGCCTTTTGAAAATGATCCAGTCCTACATCGAGACACTGAAGGCAAATCTGGAAAGCTATCCGCGCGAGATCGAGGGCGCCCGAGAGAACGCCAACGAAAAGCTGGGCGACGCCCGCAGCGCCTTTATCTCCAAGGAAAAGAAAAAGAACGCCTACATCGAAGCCAAGATCAACGAATACCAGCTTCTGGCCGACCAGGAAAAGCTGGAGCAAATGATCGAGTTCTACGAAGAGCTGTACCGCCTGCTCAACGACGAGAACAACCGGATTTACAACGTGTTTACGGAAATTCTCAACACGCTGAACCAAATTTTCGAGAAGAACGGCGACATCCTGATCAACGGCAGCGAAGAGGTCGACCGCACCGGCAACAAAACGTACTACTGGAATGTTGTCGGCGTTCCCGACATCGCCAAGGTGATCAACAAGATCATGGAGGAGAAAGAGGCGGAGGATTTGATCCGCGACTTCACCAGCGAGCTTTTGAAGCGCTCCGATCAGTGGGTGAAGGAGCAGGAGCTGGACATCGTCAGCGCGATCAGCGAGTTTTTGTCGGAGAAGTTCGGCGACCTGATCACCAAGTCGATGGAAGACTTCCTCGTGATCAAGTACGGCCAGGACGAGACGCTGGACCGCATCGTCGAGCGCAAGATTGCCGGCAAGCTGGATGAAGAGGCGATCCCGGTGTTCCACCTGAGCAACAATCTGGGCAACCTGCACTTCCCGTCCTGGGGCTTCGTGTCGGTGCCGGTGAAGGCTCCGGGCATCCTGAAGGGGATCAAGAACTACCAGAACACCTCGATCAGCGGCTCCCGCTTTACGGTAAAGGAAAGCGAGGTCAAAAACCGGATTTTCTGGCTCAACACGAAGAACGGGATTCCGCTGTTTGTCTACACGCCGCTGAAGGTGTACGAGGAAAGCTACGAGCGCACCATTCTGGAAAAAGAGGGCATCGGCCGCCACCTCGTGCAGACGGAGAAAAACAACTGGACCTACCTCCCGTCCCCGATTCCGGAAAAATCCTGGGGAGACGTCTACGTCAACAATCGCGTGCGGGAGTACAACGCGCGAGTGCGGCAGTTGTTCGACCATGCAGTGCGCTACGGCTGCATCCGCGAAAAGGGAACGGGCAGCCAAACAAGCAGCCGATACGAGTGCGTCATCACGAAGCCGTTTGAGCTGAAAGCATTCCTCGCCGGCTGCGGAATGGACGGGGAAGCCAAAAAGGCAAGCCCGGGCGAGATCAAGCGCTGCCTGGCCGAGCTGAAAGGCTTTATGAAGGACGGACTGGAGAAAGAGTACACCAAAGACATCTTCGGCAGCACCAATGAAGAGATGGCGAAGGAAAACTTCATCCGCTACCCGGAATTGATCCGCCTGATGCAGGAGGAAGTCCGCAAATACGAAGAGATCGAGGGGAAAATCGGCGAGCTGGAGAGCATCGTCAGCGCGATGCAGGGCGAAGAAGAGCTGCTCAACCTGTTCATCGAAGCGATGTACACCAGCACGATCTGCAAAAAGGGAGCCTTGTACGTCTACGACAAGGACGAGGAAGAAGAGGCGTGGGAGCCTTTCGTCAATCTGATGAAGGTGAACAAGCACGTGGAGTACGCGATCTACGAGCAGCTCCGCAGTCTGGAGCCGAAACGCCTGACCAGCCTGCAGCGGAAGGCGAGCAAGCGAAGCGACGCCATGACGCTCTCCGAGGATACGCAGGCCCTGATCGGCAAGCTGGATGAGATCGCCGCCACCTTCCAGGAAGTGAAGAACGATCTGGAATACGACCGGGATGAGTACGTCAATGGCGAGGAGCTCTACGATTTTTACAAAAAAGTGTGGGCAAAAGTAAACGACATGCGCAAAACACTGCAATAGCCGGACATGAGGAGGTAGCATGAGGGATTTGATCGAACAGCTCGCAACGCAGTACGCCTCGGACCTCGACACACAACTGGATAGCGGAAACGGACAGCGAAGCATACAAAACCCCGTGCTGTTCCTCTTCATCGGGGATAACAGCCTGGAAGCGCTCCAGGCTGTTTATTCCTTGAATGAACGGCAGTGGAAAAACCACGCAGGGGCGCTCTATTTACACGCGAGCTCAGGCAAAACGCTGTCCGAACCCCGTGTGTACGGTTGCCGGCTGCCCGAGCCGCTCGCAGGCAGGCAAACCTTGCGAAGCGACATATACAGCCAGTTTTACCAGCAGGAGCCGCTGCGCGTCGAGATCAACAAGGTCATGAAGAAAGTCAGCATTCATCTCGCCGAGGCGGGAGGGCATTGCCCATCCGTCCAGCACGTAAACATTGCGGTCGTGACGCGGGCCGATGACCCGGCCAACGTGCTGGTGCCGGAGCTTGTCCTGCTGATGAAAAGCTATTTGTCCGAGGTGTTCAAATACGTCTCTATCGATCTCTACGCCTTGATCCAGGAGAAGAGCAGCGGCGACGATTTCGGATTTTCCGCATCGCTTTCGGTCAGCTTTCTGGAGGAGCTGACGAATTATCAGCGGAGCGATTACCGGTTCAAAGAATCGCTGCAGGTGACGGAGGATCACGTGACCCTTGAGGTGGCTCACGCTGGAAGCCCGCTGTTTTCGCTGATTTATTTGCTCAGCGACAAAAATGAGCGGGGCCTGTTTGCCGAGAACGGCCAAAAGGACAACTACGAAATCATCAGCCGTCTCGTGCTTTTGAACAACAAACCAGCAGAGCCGGAGCTGGGCGAAGGCAACGAGAGCTACAACAAGCACCAGTTTACCCGCAGCATCACCGTGGACAACGTGCAGACAGCCTTTGCCACGGCCGGTTTTTCCAAGGTCAAGCAGCCAAAGGATGCGATCGCCTTGACGGTGCTGTCGCACGTGTACGACGACCTTCTGGAAAGAATGAAGACGTCTCCCCTGCCCGATCCGGCCGGGCTGATGGAACGGCTGGAGCTGGCACCCCGCCACATCCTTCGCAGCGTTCAGTCGATTTTGCCGGACGGCGGCAAGCTTGACGAAATGACGGGCCTGATGGCGACGGGAGTCAGCTACGCCGAGCTTAGGAGCATGACGCTCAGAGAAGCGGAGCATGCCTTGTTTCAAGGGAGCAGCCAAGCGTTTTTCGAGACGCATTTTGAGCAGCGTGCCCGCAAACAGCTGGAGAGCCTGCAAATCAAGGAGAAATTCGCCAGACTGTTTTGGGAAAACGTCGCGGAAGATCCGCGCTGCGGCCCGTATGCGGCCTGTCAGCTCACTTCGGGAAACGAGATGCTCCCCACCATTCGCGGCGAGCTTTTGGCAAGAATCAGGGAGACGGCCCGCCTGCTGGAAGAAACGAGAGCCGAATGGGAGGATTTGTACCGGCAGCGAGTCGAGGAGCAGGATTTTAAAAAGGGCGGGTTTTTCACAAGGGAAAAAGACCGGGTCAGAAATTTCATCCGCCACCTGCTGCCGCTCGTCTACGGAAAACGGTACGAAATGCTCGGACTGGAAATGGAGCTTCGGCTGCTGCGGGACTGCGAGCAGCAGGCAGAAGAGCTGCACCGCCAGCTTGCGGAGGAATGGGGACAGCTCGAAAGACTGCAGAAGCAGCTCCGCGAGCTCGCGCAAAAAAGCGTCAAGGAAGCGACCGACTACCTCGGGAAAAACATCGACCAGTATTACGGCACACTTGTCCGGGAGGCGATCCGCTCTCTCGAAGCAAAGAAAGGGCCCTTGTTTTACTGGGAGGATCGCTATCTTGGACAAAAGGCGAGCATCTTAAACGGCGGACAAACGGAATCGTCGGCTCTGATCGAACGGCTCTCCGCGCTGTGCCGCCAGGAGATTTTAAGCAGCCCGCTGTTTGCCCTGGCGTTCGAAGACGAGCTGTTGGCCCGGGCCAATGTGGCGGTTGCCTACGAGAACAGAGACGTTCTGACCAAGGAAGAGCTGTTCGAGGATCTCGACCGCGCGCTGGAGGAGAGAGCATCGGTGCATGTAGAGGTCTTCCACTTTTCGCAAAAGCACCGCTACGAAGAAAAGTACTTTTTCGCGGACATCGACAGCGACTTTATCCAATACGTGATGCAGAAGGGTCAGGGACTGCGGACCTGCAAGCAGGGGTGTATACACGAAGCGGGCACAAGCGGCATCGAAAAGCTGAACCTGATGGGCGGCTTCGGACTGGGTGACCTGATGTACTACCGCAACAACAAGAAATATTACGACTCCTATGTGGCGAACGGCTTTGTTTTTCACCGCCGGGAAAAGGGGGTATCCATATGAGTCAAAAAAGAATCAGCATGCTGATGGTCTTGCTCAGTACGATTGGCGGTCTCATCGGGTTTGGTGTGGGGGAAATCATTCTGCACCAGCTGTCCGGCGAGATGCCGCAATGGCTGCTGATGGGCCTGTATATCGGACAGTTCGCATTCTTCGTCGGACTGTTTTGTCTGATTGCTGAAATGATTTCACCCAGAGTGAACGGTACGGGCTGGAGGCAGCGCTATGCCGGTTTTTCCTGGAAAATGCTCGTACCGGCAACATTTATCATGCTGGGCGTGGCCGGTCTGCTGTTCCAACTGCTGTACGGCTCCAACATCCAGCGCTCCAGCGGCGCGGACAGCATCGTCATGGTGCTGGACACCTCGGGAAGCATGCGGGAGACCGACCCCGACGGCCAGCTTTTCAAGGCGGCAGCCGATGTCGTAAACCGGATGGACAACGATATGCAGGTCGCCATCATCGGCTTTAACGACGAGGCCAGCGTCCTGCAGCCGATGGTTTCGCTCGGAGACAGCAAGGTTAGGCAAGGCGTGATCGACAAGCTTGAAAATCACGATGGACCAGGCGGCGGCACCAACATTGACGCGGCTCTGGAAACGGCGCTGAATTTGATCCGGGACCCTGCTTCGGGAGCGGGCAACAGCACCGTTGTACTGATGTCGGACGGGTTTAGCAGAGTAGATACGGACAAAACGCTTCCTCCGTTCCGCGACCAGCACATTCCCATCCATACGGTAGGGATGAGTGCGGTCAGCGCTGACGGAACCGGGCTTTTGAAACAGATTGCGACAGAGACCGGCGGTACGTATACCGATGTGCAAAACGCCGAGCAGCTGACTTCGGCTTTCGGCCAGATTTACGAGCTGAACAGGCAGGACCGCAACCTGATGGGTGAGCGGAACGGAAGCGACAGCGGCCGTCTCCTGTACGCGGTAGAACGGGTTCTGCTGTTGACCGCGACTGGCGCGCTGCTCGGGCTCGCACTTGGACTCATATTCGATAACAAGCACATCGCCAAAAGCTTTTCCATCGGCGGCGCGGTCGCCGGACTTTTGGCCGGTCTGGTGCTGGAAATGGGCTTTGCCTCCACCGGCCTGCCTGGTCCGGTGCTGCGGTTGGTTGCGGATATTTTGCTGGCGCTCGTATTGACGCTGTTCACCATAAACATTCCGGCGCCCGTAAGCGGCCAGCTTTCTGACGCGGGAAGCTTTTCGAGGCGGAGGTATTCGCCAAATAGCAGCCTCGATGCGAAAACGCCAGGCCTGAAGCGGTTTGACTAGTAGAGTGGGAGCATGATGCCTGATGATACAAATGGAAGAAACGGATAACCGGCTGATCAAGTCCGTCTCCTGCCAGGTGCAGGGGAGCGAATGCGTCATCAACTGGCATTGGCCAGAGTCGGTTCCCTGTGTCTACGTGCATAAATCGCGGCTGGATGAACCGTTCGATCCCTTTTTGCTCACGCAACGGGATGTAAAGCTGTACACCCGGGAGGAATACAAGGCAAACAGGGGCTACCGGGAGCCAGTCGAAGGAATCGGACGCTACGCCTATCGGATTTTCCCCTGCGAGCTGAGAGATGGCAAGCCGGTCATGCTCATTCCCGCAGGGGAGGATCATATCGGCCGCGTCAGCACGGGAAAGGCGAAAATCTATTATTCCGTAAAGCGCAGGAAGAGCTGGTTTCGCCCGTATCAATCGATTCAGATCCGGATTTTTTCCGAGCTGCCGATCTCCAGGGACGTGCTTTGCTACGTCAAAAAAGAAGGCTCCTACCCGGCAAACAAGGAAGACGGGACGCAGTACGCGTTCATTTCCGACCTGGAGCCCGGAGAGAACCTGATGCCGGAGATCGAAATCGGAAAAAACGACTACATCCGGCTGTTTTTTACCGACGGAAAAAAATACGGGGAACTCTACGAACTGATTCCCGAATAGGAGGGAACGGAGATGCTTACGTTTCTCAAAAACATGTTTGACAAAAAGCCGCCCCAGAAGGAAAGGCTTCCGTTTTACGATATCGTCTGCCCGTACTGCTTTTCCAAGTATTCTCCGGAAGAGGTGGTCTTTCGCGCGGCTCACCACCGCGAGGACGACGAGGACTACGCCCTGCAGGAGGACGTGATCCTCAACCAGTATCGAAACAAGTTCGGCCTGGACGACATCGAGGAGATCGAGGCCGTGATCCACCCCGAGACAATTCCCGAGGAAAACCGGATCGTCGTCGACAACGTGCTGGTCGGCCTGACGGACAAGTACGGTGTCGTCACCAAGCGGAGGCTTTGCCCCAAATGCCACAACGAGCTGCCGATCACGGCCGGCAAAGCCCCCAGCAACATCATCTCCATCGTGGGTGCCTCCCAGGTGGGCAAATCCGTCTACATGACGTCATTGATCCATACCTTGCAAAACACGACGGCCAATCACTTTAACGCCGCCTGCATGCCGCTGAATGCCCAAATCAGCCGGAAGTTCCGGGAAAACTACGAGGCACCGTTGTTCGAACGCGGGCAGCTTCTTGACTCAACGCAAAAAGAGAAGCGGCAGGAGCCGTTTATATTCCAGTTCATCTTCAAGGACAATGAGCGCGCACCGCTGATTCTCGTCTTTTTTGACGTCGCAGGCGAGGGCATGGTCGACCGGGAGTATCTGGAGATTTATGCGGCCCACGTGAAAAATTCCTCGGGCATCCTGTTCCTCGTAGACCCGCTGCAGATCCGGAAGATTCGCGACAAAATCCAGTTGAATGCAGGGGATGAGCCCGGAGAGTTTACCGCCAAGTACGACGAGCCGCGCGAGGTTGTCATCACCATGTTTGAAAACTTCATCGGGTACGAGCAGGAAAGCAAGACGCACATCCCGACGGCAGTCGTGCTGACCAAAAGCGACATGCTGCACCTCCTGAAGGAAGAGGACGGGGAGTACATCAAATCCAACAGCAATGTGTTCCGCAACTATGTTCATGAGAAGCATTTGAATCTGACCGAGTTTGAAAATATCAACGGGGAGATTCGCCGGTTCATCGAAAAAGTGGATCGGCCGTTCAAGGACGCGCTGGATGTCTACTTCACCAATACCGCCTTTTTTGCCGTATCCGCACTGGGAAGCAATCCAGTCAATCAGAAGGTGAGCGGAGTCGTCACGCCTGTCCGGGTAGATGAGCCGTTTATCTGGCTCCTGCACCAACTGGACTACATCGAGGGGAGAGAGTGATTGTGACGCGGCATTTGATCGAGCAGCAATACTACACGCGCGGGCGCCAAGGCATTTTCCGCTCCAACGAGGGGTACGATACCGTCGCCAAATCCCCGAGGCTGGACAATTCGTTTATCAAGAAGACGCTCCACCCGTTCTGCGTATACGACGCCCCGCGGGAGCTCCAGGAGAGAGAAGCGGACCCGCGGGAGTACCCAGATGCGCTGATCTGCTTCCGGGCCGAGACGGGGGAGCTGGTGATCGGTCAAAGCGTGTATGCCGGCGCCGATTTTACCGGACAGCGCAATACGTTTTTTTCCCACAACTACGTGATCCCGGCCCTTCGCCGGGACGAATTTTGCCTGCGCCCCCGCAAAATCTTCGGAATCGAAGGCTTTGACCGCAAGCATGACGAGACAGCGGGGAAGGACTTGCCATCGCTTGAGGACATCCCGTACCGGGAGGGCGATCCGGGAGACAGGAAACGGGCACTGGCTCGGCTCGGCGTAGATGAACGGACCTTCAAGCAATTGCTGTACGCCGTCATGATGTCGCTCTCGGCGAAGAAAAAGGTGTTTGTCAGCCTGGACGGCGAGGTTGGAACAGCAGCCGCATCCGCGAGGGAGCTGATGGAAATCCTCTACGGCTGCCTGCCTTACGAGATGCGCCGGCACATCGGCTTTCTGACCTACAGCAACGAGCCGCAAAGCAAGAAGCACATCAATGTCATGTTTGTGCAAAAAGGCAGTATCCGCCCCGGAGCCGGCCACATCGACAAGGAATTTCTGTTCGATCTGCCAAACAAGCGCATCTGGAATGCCGATTTGCAGGAAGGGGAACACGAATATCTCGATTTTGCCTGGATGTATCTGAATGAGCCGCGTGTGCTGGCGGATTTTTATCAGTTCGCGGAAGAAGTGCTGGCTGGCGACGAGAGCGGAGCTGGCTTGCGGCTGGCTACGTATTACGAGCTGTGCCCGCTGTTTCTGATCGAAAAGGGCAGAATGGCCGTATACGAAAAGAACCGCGCAGCTGTATGGCAGGTCATCCTGAATTATGTGGAGAATGGCCAACTGAAAAACAAAAAGCGGCTGCAAGAGCTGCTCGTCGGCCTGTTTCGCGAAGAAAAAGCGGCTGTCGCGGCCCGCGTGCTGCCTGCTGGCGAGCTCGTGCGGCTGATCATCCAATCCGGCCGCGTCGTCGAGCCCCGCAGCAAGCAAAAAGAGATGGTATTGTACCTCATGGACGTGCTGCTGAAAGGCAGGCTGATGCAGCCCGGGAAGTACTTAGGCGAGGTGTACAAGCATCTGGCCGCCGAACCGGAGATGTTTTCGCTGGTCATGAGTACGGCGTTGCGGCATGAGCAATTCGTGAAGCCGCTGTTTGAGGAGTATCTGGCCAAACGGCTGGAGGCTGCGCTCCGCATCGAGGACGTATTGAAGGAAATCGGCTTCTGGGCTGAACATGCGCCGGAGGCATTGCGAAACCCGTTCTTCAAGGAGGCGACGCGCAACAAGCTGCTCGCGCAGTTTCGCGGAAGCGGGCAAAAAACTGATGCAGCATCCCAGATCCACCGATTTTTCCGGAAGTCGCGGGAGAGCAGCGACTACGCCCGGGAAACGCTGGACGAGATCGACCGCTGCCTGTTGAAATACGTCAACCTGGAGACGCTGTCCCGCGAAGACTTTGAGGGGATCGTCGAACTGTTGGAGGATAAGCCGCAAACGTTTGCCAGAGAGCTCGATCTGGAAAGCAGGGAAACGTACGATCTGCTGATGAATCTGGCTGCGCTGGAGCAGGCCGAGGTGATTCCGCCCCCCGAGGAGTTTTTCCGCTCCTTTGACCCGGACGAGATCGACAAACAGCAGCGCCTCTTGAGAAGGCTCCTGGGGGAAAAGCTGGACCAACGGAGCTTTCCGATGGTATGGCTTGCGTTTTATCAGGCAGACTCCCAGTCGATCCACGATACGCCGTATGACAGAATGCTTTCCTTTGTCCATGAAAAGGGCGGGGAAGAAAGCGTGTATCCGTTTGTCCAGTGGACGATTACGGAACGCAGCTTCTTCCACGGGAAAGCCCTCGCGCCCGGTTACCGAGCGGCGCTAAAGCGGTATTTCCTCGAAGACAAGGGACAAAGGCTGCGCGACAAGGCTTGGCGGAAGAAATGGTACGCCGTTCGAAACGCCGACTTTCGGAGGGTGCTGGACGAGGTGCGAAACGAGAGCTCGAATGGATTGGTGCGCCTCTTCCGGCGGCATACAGGCATCATGGTCATCGGCACGGCCCTGCTTGTAGCCGGAGGCTCTGTCGGCGGTGTTATGCTCTATACGTCAAAACAAACGACGCCAGCCACCGGAGAAGCAGGCCACCCTGCATCTGGAAGCGGGACCGGCAACCCCGGTACAGGCGTGTCCGTGCCGGGCAGCGGTGAGGCAAATCCGCCTGTTCGGATCTACGGACCGATGCTGCCTGCTGGAAATGGTACCCCAGCGGGAGATGCCGGGAATGCTGGAAATACCGGGGATGCCGGAAATGGTGGAAGTACCACCGGAAATTCTGGAAGTACCGGAAATTCTGGAAATAGCGGAAACGCTGAAAACACGGGAAATACCGGTAATACCGAAAATACGAACAGTCCCGGGGATACTGGCAAAACCGGAAGTGCCGGTACTACCAAGGATGAGTCAAATGCCGGAAGCTCCGGCACCGGGGAAAACGGTACAAATAAAAGCTCGACGCCAAAAACAGGCGACGGGCAGTCCTCGCCGTCGACCCCTTAGGCACTGCCTACAGGCTCCGGATAGCGGTAAACAAACGTACGAACAATCCGTCACGAACCGCCGGTACAGCAAATTATACGCAAAAAGACGCACCAGCAAACATACCGTACACAAACCAAAGCTGCCCATTTTGACGTGCAAGCTCGAATGGAAGCAGCACTACGTCATCGCAAAACCAAATAAACAGCAAGCCAAAAGCCGTGACCAGAACAGTCACGGCTTTCTTTTTTTTGTAAAACAGGGATGCACGCTGGCGGCCCTACATCCGCGTTGCCGCCAGCCGTTTGGTCTGCCCGGCCAGATACAGCAGGAACACCAGCAGAACAAGACCCTGGGCAATGATCGCGCCGCTGACGGTTGTGCCGAGATAGATGATGACGTAGTAGATACCCGATCCAACCAGCATGAGCGCGTTCTCGACAAAGTTCTGAATGGCAATCGTTTTTCCCGTACCGACCATCTTCTTTCCTTCCTCCTGCAGGACGGTGTTCATCGGGACGATAAACACGCCGCCCATAAAGCCAACCAGGAGCAAAAACAGGATGGCAACCGCCGTGATATGAAACAGCGGGAACAGCAGGATCAGCACAAACATCAGAAAGCCGTACATGATCGAGCGGTAAAACCGCTGCAGCGGAATCAGCTTGGGAGCGAGAAACGCACCGGCGATAATCCCGATGGATGTCGTTGCCAAAATCAGCGAGACCGCAGAGCTTTTCGGATCGATCCCGAGCGCGATCGGAATCCAGGCGATAACCGCTACGCGAAGGACCGAGGAGCTCATCCAAAAGGCGCCTGTTCCGACAATGGCGAATCCGGTCTCCGGCTTTCTGAGCAGCTGCCGGAAGTGTGCAAAGAACAAACGGGTTTCCGTGCCGTAGCGAATCATCGCGTTTCCGTTGATCCTCGGGATGTTGAACGTCATCAACACGGACAAGCCGTACAGAACCAGACAAATGGCGGACGATACGAGGGTGGGGGTCATGGCGGCAATCGCGCCGCCGCCCCCGATCCCGGTCAAAATGGCGATGATCGTATACGCTTCGATGCGGGCGTTGGCATGGAAGAGCTGGTCTTCATTTTGCGTCAGCTCCGGCAGGATGCCGTACTTGGCGGGAGAGTAGACGACCGCCCCCACCCCGACGGTAAAGTAAGCGAGCATCAGCATCAGGATACTGCTTTGGTCAATAACCAGAAGAATCAGGACACCCAGCACCTTGATCAGATTGCCAACCACCAGCACGAGCGACTTCGGATGCTTGTCGGCGAAAGGCCCCACGAGCGGGGCCAAAGCGATATAAGGAAGAAAGAAGGCCATCGAAACAAGCGCCAGCATCACGGGTGAAAAGCCGTTGTCCTGCAGCAAATTGGCGATGACAAACAGGATCATGTTGTCGGCAAAGGCAGACAGGAACTGGGTAAAGTAGAGGGCCTGCAGCGGTCGCATTCGATTTTTCATCATGCGGGTTCTCCTTTTTCAGCCATTTGTTTCAGCGTAACGTAGTCCGTTTTTCCGCTGCCAAGCAAGGGCAGCGCTTTGGTCCAGCGGATGGAGGACGGGAGCAGCAGGGGAGAGAATTGCTTCTCCGCCAGGTAAGCCCGAAGCCGATCCAGCTTTGCCGTTTCATCTGTCGTGTAGAGGAGAATGCGCTCTCCTTTGCGAGCGTCGCTGATCGTGACGGTGGCAAAATCGGAATGGCCAAAGCACTGGGCAGCCAGCTCCTCCACGAGATTGAGCGAAACCATCTCTCCGCCGATTTTGGCGAAGCGCTTCAGACGCGACTGAATGGTCAAATATCCGTCGGCATCGGCTTCCACGAGGTCGCCTGTGTGGTACCATTCCTCGCAGGGAATAAACCCTTTGCCGTGAATCAGGTAGCCCTTCATGACGTTCGGGCCTTTGACGAGCAGCTCGCCGCCTTGGGTGATGCCTTCTACCTGCTCTAGCTGGTATTCCATGCCGGGCAAGAGACGCCCGACCGTACCCGGCTTGTTGGCCAGCGGCGTGTTCAGCGAGAGGATCGGGGATGTCTCTGTCGCACCGTAGCCTTCGAAAATGCGTACCCCGAATTTGTCCATCCACATCTGCCGTACATCGGGCTTCAGCTTTTCCGCTCCGGCGAAAATATAGCGGAGCGAGTAGAAGTTGTACGGATGAGCATATTTGCCGTAGCCGGCGAGGAATGTCGATGTCCCGAACATGAGCGTGATGTTCTGGTCGTAGCACAGCTCAGAGATGACCTTGTAATGAAGCGGACTCGGATACAGATAGGCCGGAATGCCCGCGATGACTGGCAGCATCGAACCCGCCGTCAGGCCAAAGCTGTGGAACATCGGCAGCGCGTTTAAAATCTTGTCCTGGTTCGTCAGATCGATCACGCTTTTTACCTGCATGATGTTGGCGTACAGGTTGGTATGCGTCAGGACGACGCCCTTCGGCTTGCTTTCGCTGCCGGAGGTAAACAGGATCAGCTCGTTTGTCTCAGCCTTTGACCGCTTGCCGGTCAGGTAGGAGACCAGGGCGGAAAGCTTGTTGCCTGTCGTAGCGGACGCCTTGACATCCTCCAGGTAAACGATGTGTACGCGCCCTTCCAGTCCGTCAATCAGATGCTGCAGCTTTCCTTTTTCAATAAACACGCGGGAGGTCAATACTGTTTTGATCCCGGCCGTTTCGCAGCAATCCAGAAGCGAGCGGATGCCGAGCGAGAAATTCAGGATCGCCGGGGTCACGCCGATCCGGAACAGGGCAAACAGTGTAACCAGATGCCCGACGGATGTCGGCAGGAGCACACCTACCGTCCGCTCGCCTTTCAACAGGTTCTGCATTTTGTCGCCGAGCAGATAGCTGCCGATGAAAAGCGTCCGGTAGTTGATGGACGATGTCATGTCTTTGGCGATGACGAGCTTTTTGCCGTGAATCCTGGAAGCCTCCAGCGCTTCGTTGAACATGTTTACATTCTGTTTCATCCGAGCCTGGAACAGCTCGCGCTGCATCGTGCGCAGGATCAGGTCGCTTCCGGCTGCCTTTTGCTCCCGCATCGAGACGTTTTCCTTTTTATGCATCGTAAATGGAGTGCCGACCGTGATGTCTACCTTCGGGAACCAGACGATGCGCAGCTTGCCTTTCAGATACGAGAATACGGAGCGCTCGAGGCCCTGGATGATGACCGGGTAAACGGTAGCGCCGGTTCGCATCGCCAGATAGCCTACGCCGCTGTAGATCTTCATCAAGCCGCCGGTTGTCGTGATGCGGCCTTCCGGGAAGATGACCAGCGAATCGCCGTTTTTGACGACGCGGATCATATGGCGAATGGAATAAGGATTCATCGGGTCAACGGTGATATGTTTTCGGAAACGCAGGAAAAGTGAAAACTTTTTTGCGATCTCTGTATTGGCTACAAAGGTCGTGTTGGATGGAAGGCAGAAGGACAGGAGCACCGCATCCAACAAAGAGACGTGATTGGGAATGATGATGCCCGGCTGGGAGAGATCCAGCTTGCCGAGGCCATGGACACGCGGGCGAAACCAGAGCATCAGAAGCCATTTGATAAAGGTATAAATGAGAACCATCTGAACCACACCTTTTCTTGTGATAAGGACCGGTCTTGTTAGTTCTCATTCTACGCGGCGCCAGAAGTAAAAAAAGTACCAACTTTCATTGGTACCTGGTCATAAGACTACCGGATAAGGCTGTGAGGAGCTGGAAAGCCGCTCAAAACAGCTTTTTTTGTTTGGCCTTGGCCGCCGCTTCCTTGCTCGTTTTGACGCCCATTTTTTTCAGGATGCGGTTGATGTGGTTTTTGATCGTGCGCTTGGTGATGTGCAGGGTCTGCTCAATCTGGGATTGCGTCTGGCCCTGGTGGATGAGCTGCAGGATGTCCTTTTCCGCCGGGGACAGCAGCTTCTGGTCCTCGCCGCTTTTCAGCCGCATGAATTCGTTTCGAAGCGCGGCGGCGGCGGTGGGATGGATGGCGGACTGGCGCTGATAGGCGGCGCGGATCGCACCGGGTATTTCCTTGAAATTGGACTTGCTGATGTAATTGACGACCGCCGCGGCGGAGAAGGATTCGACGATGACCTCCTCTGCCGTCAGCGAGGTGAGCATGATGATGGCCAGCTCGCGGCCCATCTCCGTCAGCGCCAGCGCGGTTTCGATCCCGTCGAGATTGTTCTCGGTCAGGTTGATGTCCATCAGCACGACGTCGGCTTCGCCGTCCTGAAACCAGGCGAGCGCATCGTTCTTGGCGGCGGCCTCGCCGACGATGGAGAGATCGGCCTCCTTGCTGATGAAATCAATCAATCCCTTTCGCCACACAGGGTCGTCCTCCACGATATAGACGCGGATTTGTTCCATGGGTCTCCCTCCTTTTCACAGGTGCTTTCTTTATTCGACTGACTCCACCCGCTGGTGCGGGAAGTACAAGAAGACATTTGTTCCCTCGTCCTTGACGCTGTAAATTTCCAGGGTGCCCTGGTGTTTTTGCATCACGTTGTAGCAGTAGGAAAGCCCGAGCCCGAAGTTTGTCCCCGTCTTCTTGGTCGAGAAGAAGGGATCGAGTACATGCGGAAGGTTTTCCTTGGCGATCCCTACGCCGGTGTCGGCTACGGCGATGACGAGGTGTTTCTTGGATAAAAACAGGTGCAGCGTTAGCGTGCCGCCCTGCTTCATCGCCTCCAGGGCGTTCATGGTCAGGTTGATCAAAATCTCGCGGACCTGCACAGGATCGCAGCGAAGCAGCCACTGGTCGTCCAGCTCTGTCCGGATATCCACCTGCTGTTGTTCCGCGAGGGGGCGCAAATTTTGCAGGACGTGCTCGATCAAGGCGGCGGGCTGAATCGTTTCCTCGCGCAGGGCAATGTCCCGAAGCTGCCCTTGGATGCGATTGACCATATCAAGCAGGTGGGAAGTGGACTGCTTGATCACTTGTATATCTTCCTGCAGGGCAGGCTGGTTGGTTTTCTCCGCATAATCCTGCATCCGTTCCGTGTAGAGCGAGATTTTTCCCACTTCGTTTTTGATGGTGTGGTTAATGATTTGCGCCCCTGACGTCATCGCCCGGAGTGTGCTGTCCAGACGACGTTTTTCCACGCGCCATTTGACTCCGAGAAAGCCGTACTTGACACTGATCACCAAAATCAGAAGAAACTGAATTCCGACGATCAGACTGTTGTACCTCCAGGCTTCATAGTGGTTTTGCGTCCGCATCACGTAAATGGTAATAAACACCAGAAGCACCGGGAAAATGACGAGAATATTGGTAAACAACCTGCTCTGTTTCACGAGCGGGTCTTTTTCCTTTTTGTACAGCAAGATGAGGATCAGACTGGCGGCGATAAAATACGGAATCACCCATGCCACCATCAGCCAGTAGTCAAACTGCAGCACCGGGTAGATCGGTGTGATGAGCAGCATGATCAGGGGCGGGAGCAGAGCCGCATACTGGAGAATGGTCTTGGTCTTTTGCCGCAGAAAATCTCCGGAGTGTACGGCGAACATGAGAAACGCGTAAGGCAAGCCCACCTGACAGATAAAGGACGAGACCCTGCTGGCCATGAGCAGCGCGGCGGACAGGGCAGCGGAAAGCGGAAACGAGTCCTTTACGAGCGGCAGGAGCGTCTCGTCGAATACGGCGGACAAGAACCCGCATCCTCCGACGAATGCGGTGGCGCTGGCCCAGCGTGTAGACGTGTTTTTCGGATCCGTGTACAAGACAAAGGCCCCGAAGGCCCATATGGCCAATAAGATGAGAACCATCATGGCGGCTTTTCTCCTGTCATTTGTATAGATTCCATTATACCGTACCGGAGCGGCAGGCGCCTTATTGGCAAGGTTCTCTTTTGCGGAAACTTTTGCTTCGCCCCGTCCAAAATCAAGCGGAAACAAGCATGGCTGACAGAGAAAAGGAAAAGCGCCGGCAAAACGCTTCAAGCTTTCTGATGGACAAATAAAAACAGGCCCCTTTTTCTACATGATAAGTAGAGAAAGGAGCCTTTTCCTTTGCTTCGTGCTTCTCTATTTTTTTACCGGATCTTTCGGAACAAGCTCAAAAATCTCATGCGACTCCATCGTGTCGATGAACCGGGAAAGCCAGTCGTAGTAAGCCAGTGCGTTGTCTATGCGGGTGATGCTTCTCTCCACGCGCGCCTTTAAATCTTCGGAAAGCTCTTCGTTCTGGAGCAGGGATTGGAGCTCCAGCCGGGACTTTTTCATCGCATGCACATTTTGCTCGGAAGCAGCTCTCCATTTCAAGGAGAAGAAATCAATAAAGGTCTGGTGCCAATCCAGATTGACCTCGTAGTGATCCTTCCGTGTGCCTTTTTTCCAGATTTTGTCCACCATCTGCAAATCCATCAAGGTGCGGACACCTGTGCTCATGCTCGTTTTGCTCATGCCGAGCGCTTCGCCCATCTCGTCCAAGGTCATGGCTTTATCCTGAAACAGCATTGTGCCATACAACAGACCAGTAGACATCGTAATCCCATACAGCTCCATGTTCTTGGCTAGTGTCTCGATGACCCGTTCCTGGGCCTTATTCAATTTTTCTTCATGTTTGTCTTCCATTTTGAAAAGAGCAGCTCCTCTGGTCAATTTACCTGTTAACGATTGTACTAATGAAGTTTGCGAAAGTAAATAAACGAATCTTACCGTATATGCTAGATATACTGAGAATACGGAACAAAAAGTACGTAAAGTTTTTTCTGAACAAAGATTACGCTCGAATATGGCCCCTTACCAAATTTGTGGAAACAAAGGGCCGACCGATACAATAAGAGGGTCAGATTCGTGCGAACAATTTATTCGGAGGTGACGTTATGCCAAAAATCAAGGTAGAGCAGTTGACGAAAGTATTCGGGCGTCAGCCGCAGCGCGCCCTTCCTCTTGTAAAGCAGGGTAAAACCAAGCAGGAGATTTTGAAGGAAACCGGTCTGACCGTCGGGGTCAACCAGGCCAGCTTTGAAGTAGAGGCGGGCGAAATCTTTGTCATTATGGGATTGTCCGGGAGCGGGAAGTCGACGCTGGTGCGGCTGTTGAACCGGCTGATTGAGCCTACAGAGGGAAAAGTTCTGATTGACCATGCGGATATCGTGCAGATGAACGAACAGCAGCTGCAAGAGGTCAGAAGAAAAAAACTGGGTATGGTCTTTCAAAAGTTTGCCCTTTTCCCCCACCGGACCGTATTGGAGAACGTAGAGTTCGGTTTGGAAATACAGAATATTCCAAAATCTGAGCGCGAGCCGAAAGCGCGTGAAGCTCTGTCGCTTGTCGGGCTGGCCGGCTGGGAAGACAGCTACCCGGATCAGTTGAGCGGCGGGATGCAGCAGCGGGTGGGACTCGCCAGAGCGCTGGCAAACGATCCGGATGTGCTGTTGATGGACGAAGCGTTCAGTGCGCTTGATCCGCTCATTCGCAAAGACATGCAGGATGAGCTTCTGGAATTGCAGGCGACGATGCAAAAGACGATTATCTTTATTACGCACGATCTGGATGAGGCGCTGAAGATCGGGGACCGGATCGCGCTGATGAAGGACGGGGCGATCGTTCAGATCGGAACGCCGGAAGAAATTTTGACCAATCCGGCCAATGAGTACGTGGAGAAATTCGTGGAAGACGTGGACCGCTCCAAGGTTCTTTCTGCCGAGCACGTGATGAAGCGGGCCCAAACGATTACGCTAGACAAGGGGCCGCGGGTCGCCCTGCAGCTTATGAGAGACAGCGGCGTCTCCAGCCTATATGTGGTGGACCGCAAAAAAACGCTGCTTGGCGTAGTGACGGCCGATGCGGTGAATACGGCCAAGCAGGAGTCCTTGACGTTGGAGTCTGTGATGCGAAAAGAGATTCCGACGGTCTCGCCAAAGACATTGCTTCACGAGCTGTTTGACCTGGTCGCTTTTTCAGACATTCCGGTAGCAGTAGTCGGGGAACAAAACCGCCTGCTCGGTGTTGTCGTGAAGGGCAGCGTGTTGGGAGGTCTGGCAGGGAAGGTAAATCCGGAAGTGGGCAGCACTCCCCATGCCGATCAGACTGCCGCTGCGATGGAAGGTGCGAATAGCGGTGAGAATGCAGGGACGAATGCGATGAATCCTGCAAGCTTGAATGCAAGCGCGAATACGCGTGTGAATATCGGTGTGAACAAAAGCGAAAACAAGCAGGCTGCCGCGGACGTGAAAACGGATGAGGATCATGCTTTCGCGGAAGAAAGGCAGGTGAAGTAGGATGGGAGAGCTTTTTCCTAAGTTGCCGGTAGACCGTTGGATAGAAAATGTGGTTGATTTTTTGGATGATCATCTGGGCATCGTCTTTGACATGATTACGACAGTGATCGGCGGTCTTGTCGATTTGTTTGCCCTGTTGTTTTCGGGGTTGCCGTCGTGGCTTTTGATCATCGTCCTGGTGCTGCTCGCTTATCGTGCAGGAAAATGGCCAATCGCCCTGTTCTCGTTTATCGGACTTCTTCTGATCGAAAATCTGGGGTATTGGGAGCACGCCATGGATACCCTGGCATTGGTTATGACTGCTGGTCTTATCTCTGTCATTATCGGTATTCCTGTCGGGATTTGGTGTGCGCGAACGGATAGCGTCCGCAATGTTGTGACGCCTGTTCTGGATTTCATGCAAACGATGCCGGCGTTTGTCTACCTGATTCCGGCGATCTTCTTCTTTGGTCTGGGCAAAGTGCCCGGGGTCATCGCCTCCGTTATTTTTGCGATGCCGCCGACGATCCGGCTGACCAATCTGGGGATCAGACAAGTGCCAGCCGAGCTGATCGAGGCTTCGGATGCATTCGGCTCCACGGCGTGGCAAAAGCTGGTGAAAGTACAGATGCCGCTTGCCAGACCAACCGTTATGGCAGGTATCAACCAAAGCATCATGCTCGCGCTGTCCATGGTCGTGATCGCGTCGATGATTGGTGCCAAAGGACTCGGGGCGGACGTGTACCGCGCCGTTACCCAGATCAAGATCGGTGCAGGCTTCGAAGCCGGTCTGGCAATCGTCATCATGGCCATTTTATTGGATAGGATCACCCAAAGCATGGGGAAAAAGAAAAACGCCTAGGAGGGGTCTTCATGAAAAAGAGATGGAGCACAGGAATCGCAGCCGTATTGGGAATTAGCTTGCTGATGGCAGGCTGCTCGGGAGCGCCATCCGCGGAGCTGCCAAAAGATAGCCAGGGCGGCCAGTCCGCAGAAGGTTCAACCGGCGGTTCCGGCGGTGTCGGAGCCCAGGTCGACTACAAAATCATCGGGATCGATCCGGGTGCTGGCATTATGAAAGCGGCAGAAAAAGCCATCGAGGAATACGACCTGAAGGATTGGGAGCTGGTCGAGGGCTCCGGTGCCGCGATGACCGCCGCTTTGACACAGGCGTACAAGGACAAAAAGCCAATCATCATCACAGGCTGGACACCGCACTGGAAGTTCTCCAAGTATGAGCTGAAATACTTGAAGGACCCGAAAGGCGTGTTCGGAGCAGGTGAAGAGATTCATACGGTTGTGCGTAAAGGGTTGAAGGAGGATCAGCCAAGCGCGTATGCTTTCCTCGACAATTTCCATTGGACGACCGAGGACATGGAAAAAGTGATGCTGGACATTGCAGACGGGAAAAAGCCCGAGGAAGCAGCAGCCGAATGGGTGAAAAACAACGAAGAAAAGGTAAACAAGTGGGTTGAGGGCATTCAGCCTGCGGACGGCAAGAAGATTTCCCTGGCGTATGTAGCGTGGGATTCGGAAATTGCCAGCACGAATGTCGTCAAGACCGTTCTGGAACAAAAGCTGAAGTACCAGGTCGAGCTGAGCCAGGTGGAAGCAGGTCCGATGTGGGCTGGCGTAGCCAATGGCGATGTGGACGGAATGGTAGCGGCATGGCTGCCGACCACTCACGCCGATTACTATGAAAAGCTGGGTAAAGACGTCGAAGACCTGGGCGCGAATCTGGAAGGAACCAAGGTTGGACTCGTCGTTCCTGCTTATATGGACATCGACTCGATTGAGGATTTGAAGAAGTAAGGACAAATCCGGTGAGAAAAGGCTAGGTAAGCGAGCAAGTAGGGAAGCGGATAAGCAAAAAAGCAAATAAGTTAGCGGGTAAGCAAGTAAGAGTGAGCAAGTAAGTGAGTAAGTAAGCAAACAAAGATGCAAGCAAGGTATCTAAAAGAAAGACAGCCCTGTTCCCGATTCATTCGGGTGCAGGGCTGTACTTTTTTGTATTTATAGACCTGGAAGCTGCAGAGGTGAGGAAGCTAAGGAACACGGAACACGACCTACCCGGGTTACTTCGGAAACGCGACCGTGACCTTGAAGTAGTCTCCGTCGATCTCAATCTCGAGACGTCCTCTCTGGAGCTCTACGATGCTTTTGGCAATCGCCAGACCGAGGCCGGAGCCTTCGGTATGCCGTGATTTGTCACCCCGTTTGAACCTCTCGAAGAGTTCTTCGGCATCGAAGTCGATCTCGTAGGCGGAGACGTTTTTCATGGTGAGGATGACTTCTGCGTTTTGCTCGGACAGGGAGACGTACACGCGCGTATTCGGCATGGAATACTTCAGCGCATTGACGATCAGGTTTTCCAGCACTCTCCACGTTTTGTTGCCATCCAGCTTGGCAAACATCTGCTGCTGCTCGACCTGCACGCGGAAGGTGAGCGAGGACTCCTCGATCTTGTCACTGAACTCCGCCAGGGCCTGATTCAAAAGCGAAGCCACGTTGACGTTCTCCACCTGCAGCTCTACCGCTCCGCTGGCCATCTTGGACGCCTCGAACAGATCGTCGATCAGCACCTTAAGCCGCTGGGTCTTTCTGTCCAGCACCTCGATATAGCTTGCGACCTCTTCAGGCTTCAGATTTTCCCCTTTTAAGAGATTGACATAGTTGACGATAGAGGTGAGCGGCGTTTTCAAGTCGTGGGAGACGTTGGTGATCAGCTCCGACTTGAGCCGTTCGCTTTTTATCTGGCCTTCGACGGATTCCTTGAAGCCTTGCTTGATATTGTTCAGGTTGTCGGCCAGGCGGGACAGGTTTCCTTTTCCTTTGCCTGTCGCGATGATCTGGTGGTCCAGATTTCCGGCTGCCATCTCTTCGGCACCGCGGAAGATTTTGTTCATCAGGCTGATTCTCCTGAGAATGTACGGAAGCACGATAGTGACGTAAAACAGGCAGTAAGCTCCTGAAACCAACAGGAAGAGCTCTTCGCGACGATCAAGGGAAATGAGAGCGACCAATGCGCTCACGGGAAAGGCAAGCGACAGGCCAACCATCAGGATGAGCTTGACCAAGATGTTTCGATTGGCCAATACATCCGTGAGCAGTTCACGGTATTTGACAAACCAGCTTTTCTGCCATTGCCGCTGCCACAGCTCTCGGTCCCGTAGCATCCGAGCGGCCTCTATCAAGCAGAGCGTAACGTAGGCTGCGGCGAACGATTCCAGCCCGAGGATAATGAGCTGCTCGGGACGAAGAGGCAGCGAAAAAAACGAGACGGAGATGGCCAGCACAACCGCGCAGAAGACGGCAAAGAACAGCACGAAGATTCGCAGGTCAACGGGAATGCGCCGCAGCAAGAAGAGCGAGCCTTCGACAAAGGAGAGCTCGGCTGCGCGCTTGCGCAAATACAGGAACAGTCCGACCGCAGCTACAGCGGTGATGACGAGCAGGGCGCATTCCTTGAACAGCCTTTCGCGGATCGCCGCATAATACTGCGCGTTGGAGTGGATCAGGCTGTATCCTTCCACATTTTTCGGGACGTAGATGATCCCTTCCCAGTGATTGGTTTGAAAAAAGTGATTGATCCAACGGAAGCTGTTATCCGTTTCGTTGTCGCTGTTAGGAAAGCGGATGGAATAGACAGAGTTGGATTTCAGTTCTTCCACCGAAGGAGGGGTCGGTACATTGGTGTACACCTCGTCCCTGTTCTTGTTCACGATGTAGTAGCGGAATGACCCGCTCCGCAAAGCGATGCTGTCCTCCAGATCCCTGTATTCCTGGTCCTTTGCGGCAACGGCTTGCTTCACCGCTTGCCGGAACGATTCTTCCTGAGACTGGCGTATCTTTTGCAGTTCCTGGTCTCTTGCCTGTTCCAGCTTGGGGACATTCGCCGCTTTTCCGGAAGCCTCGGCTTCCGCGATCAGTGAAGCGTAATGCTGGTTGATTTCTTCCATTTGCCCCGCAGAGCTGCTCGCGAAATCGCTCTTGAGCTGCTCGTATTGATCTTCTCCGAGCTTCTCCATATCTGTTTTGTCGGGATACCCCCGGTAGTTGAAATGAAGCCTTTTGACCATGTCGATAAACTGGCTGAGCTCCTCCTGGAAGCCATTTGTCTTGTAGTAGCGGTCCTGTTGAAGGTAATCGGTCCGCAAAGCGATGTCCGCCGACGCCAGGAAAGAAAGAGAGGTCATACACAGGAACAGCAGGGAAACCAGAATCAGCCCCAGCTTATTTTTCGATTTTGTATCCAATTCCCCATACCACCTTTAAATATTTCGGTTCCTTCGGGTTGATCTCGATCTTTTCCCTGATTCTTCTCACATGTACAGCCACCGTATTTTCGGCGTTCATGTACGGTTCCTTCCAGACCAGCTCGTATATTTCTTCAATGGAGAAGACACGGCCCTTGTTTTTCATCAGCAGCTCGAGGATTTTGTACTCCGTAGGGGTCAGGCGAACCTCCTCGTCATCGACAAAAACCGTCTTGGAGGTCGTGTTGAGGACTAGCCCCCTGACGTGAATTTCGTCTTCGCCCGCAACATACGTCCCCAGATGGGTATAGCGCCGCAGCTGCGATTTGACCCGCGCTACCAGCTCCATCGGGTTAAACGGCTTCGTTACATAGTCGTCCGCTCCGACGTTAAGCCCGAGGATTTTGTCCGTATCCTCCGATTTTGCCGACAGCATGATGATCGGAATGTTTCGGCTTTCCCGGATGGCAAAGGTCGCTTTGATCCCGTCCATCTGCGGCATCATAATATCCATGATAATGAGGTGCAAATCCTCGCTGTTTAACACTTCCAAAGCTTGAAGTCCGTTCTCCGCTTTGAATACCTTGATGTTTTCGTTCTTGAGATAAATTTCGATCGCGTCGCGGATTTCTGCTTCATCGTCCACGACAAGCACATTATACTTGGACACGCCAGCTTCCCACCTTACGAATCTTTCTTGTGTCTGTTCATTTCCCGAACCGAGGAGATATTTCTATCATACCGGGTACTTTTTACAAAAGGGCTTTGAAAATCCTTACAAAATTCTTACGAAAAGAAATGATAGGCGAAAAAGAAAACAATGACCCGCAAGACAGGGCACCTGGTAAAGTGTCCGGCTTGCGGGTCAAAGCTCAGCATTCGGATCATAGCTCAGCAATTTTCCGATGATGCTTTTTTATGGCAAACAATGATCGTGCAGAATTGTGCTGCGTTTTTATCAGCCGTAGCTCGCATAGGCGATAATGCCTTCTTCTTCGTCTAGAACGAGTTCCAGTCTGGCCGAATAAGGATCGCGGTGCATGTACGTCTGCAGCCAATAACGGATCGCTTCAATAATGTTGATTTTGATAAAGATCTGCTTGCGGTCGTTGGCGTACACTTCAGCGGAAAAACCGTAGTCCTCGTCCCACATCAGCTCGACGGCAACCTCTTGCGGCTGAATCTGCTTTTTGCTCGCCACATGCATGCAAATGGCGTTTATAATGTCCTGCTCAAGAATTTTTATCGTTTCCATGTATCCCATTCCTGCTTTTTACGCTGGTTTTTAAAGAGCAAGTAAACCTTCCGGATCACAGCGATCAACACGATGACCGCGAGGATGTTGATCATAAATCCGAGGATGGAGCCGAGTACGCCCAAATCGCTGAACAGGCTGCCAAACAGCAATCCTGCCAGACCGCCGACGAGCAGGCCTTTCATGAAACCGCCTTTGCTCGGTGCAGCAGTAGATGTATTTTTTACCGGTGTTGTGGAATTCGTGGTGTTGTTGTTCGTCGTCGCATTTACATTGGAATCCGCTTTGTTCGGCGTCGTTTTTGTAGGAGCGATAGACTTTTTGCCGGATTTGTAGCCTTTGGCATCGGCGTGATCGGTTACAAAGCCAGTTGGAGCCAGTACAAGGACAAACGCAATGACCAACATCAGTAATTTTTTCATTATAGGAAAAGTCATCTCCTTTTTATTTTCCGTCTATATATAAGTCTATGATTATTTGTCGGCTTATTCAACCGGTATCGATAGTAAATTGCGATTTGTCACAGATTGTATGATTTTCTATCGTTCGTAAAATAGTCCTCATTTACTACGCTCGATAGGCTGCGAGTATGTTATTATAATTTTGCTATAGTATTTTTAACCTAATTAAAAATTCTGAAAAAGGCAAACCCACTGAAAGGCGGGGACGCAAAGCCACGGGTCTAAGGCTGCATAAAAATGCGGCTACGACAGCCGGGTTGCCAGACCGAAGCAAAGAAGCTGTCGGAATGGCAGTCTTCTTTTTTTTGTGCCCAAAAAAGAAGGCAGGTCGTCGCGTGTAGGGGGATAGGGAGGGATCATATCCATGGGAAACAGTCTCAAGCAAAAACTGATTGTGGTGATGAGCATCCTGCTAATTATCAGTTTGATTTCTGTATCTGTTGCGAGTTACTGGAGCTCCTCGAGTATTCTGGAAACGAGCCTTGACAAGGAAGCCGAGCTGAGCGCAAAAAATCTGTCTGAACAGATTGAAACGTTTTTTAACAGCAAAATTATCATTCTCGAAACGATTTCCAAAATGATCTCGGAAGACAACGATCAGGCAAAGGACCTGAAGCTGATTCAGGACGCCCAGAAGCAACACCCGGAGTTTGAAACCTTCTTCTTTTCCTACGACCTGACCGGAAACCGTGTCATCAACTTCAAAGGCGAAGTGACACAGGTTTCCGACAGGGAGCACTTTCAGGCTGCGGGAAAAGGCGAAGGGAAAGTGATCATCTCGGAGCCGGTCGTCTCCAAGCGTACCGGCAACAATATCGTGACGATCATCGTACCGCTGATGAAAAACAACAAGCAGTACGGGTACATGGGGTCTACCATCCCGATCAACGAAATTCAGACAACCGTTTCCGAGGAAACCTTTGGGCAGACAGGCTACGCTTTCCTCGTCAGTCAAAAAGGAACCTATGTCTGGAATCCAAATGAAGAGTTGATCCTGAAGGAGTCTCTGGCTACTACCGATATTCCGCAGCTGCAGGAGGCTTTCCAAGCGATCCAGAGCGGCGGAGAGGGAACGGTTCAGTACGAGGCGGATGGCAAGGAAATGTTCGCATCCTACGCGTCTACTGACCAACACTGGGGGGTATTTATTGCCGCTCCATCTGAAGAGCTGCATGCCCCTATCGCTGAATTGATGGTGAAGCTGTTGATCATCTCCGGCGTCGCTATCGTTCTCGCTATCGCCGTCGTTTATGCCGTGGCAGTCAGCATGGTCCGGCCTATTCAGCGTCTGAACCAGGTGGTGCAGGTGGTGGCGAAGGGCGACTTGACCAATAGCGTGACCGTGCAAGGAAAAGACGAGATCGCCGTGTTGTCCCGCGATTTCAACCAAACGGTGAATCATTTGAAGGACTTGATCCAGGGTGTCTCCCTGTCTTCGGATGAGGTGCTCTCCTTCACGAAGGAAGTATCTGCCGGGATAGATCAAGCGACCCAGGCAGTAAACCGGATCAGCAGCTCTGTTCAACAAATTGCTGACGGCGCCGCAGCGCAGGCTGGCAGTGCGCAGGAAGTCGCGCTTTCGATGAATGATATGGCCGTCGGCATCGTGAAGATTGCGGAGACATCCTCGCGGGTATCGGAATCTGCGCAGGAGGCGGCCAAACAGGCGGAGCAGGGCGCTACGGTGGTAGATCACGCCGTGCAGCAAATGACGAGTATCGGAGAGGGCACTGCCAAGGTGTCGACAGCCATCGAAAAACTGCATGCGCGGTCCCAGGAAATCGAAAGCATTCTTGACACGATCAGCGGGCTGACCTCACAGATCAATCTCCTCGCCTTGAACGCATCGATTGAAGCGGCACGGGCAGGCGAGCATGGCCGCGGCTTCGCGGTTGTAGCGGGTGAAGTGAAGAGTCTGGCGCATCAGTCTGAAGAATCGGCGGCGAAAATCGCTCAGCTGATCCAGGAAATCCAGCAGGATACCGCGGAAGCAGTCGAGGCGATGGATGCCGGGAATAAAAACGTGAAAGACGGTGTTGAGCTGATCGAGGAAGTGCGAGCCATTTTTGATCGCATCATGAGCGCATCGCGCAATGTAGCAGACCACATCCTCGAAGTCTCCGCCGCTTCGGAAGAAATGTCGGCCGGTTCGGAAGAGGTAAGCGCATCGGTGGCAGAAATGCACGCCATCGCCAACCATGCATCCGAGGATGCAAAAAATGTGGCGGAAGCGACACATCAACAACTGCGTACGATTGAAGATATTGCCGAATCCGTCGGCAAGCTGCAAGATGTGGTGGATGAAATGCAGAAGAGGCTTGGGAAATTTACGCTGTAGCCATACGCTGTGGCCATTTTGGATATCAGTAGGAAAAGCCTCCTGCGAAAGGGGGGATGCCTCTGGGAGATAGCAGGAAACATCTGGAAAGTGTTGAGGCAGAAACAAAGACAAAAGCATTGGATCTGGAGGAGAAGAAGATGAAAAACTGGAAAAAACTCATGATGGCAAGTACTGTAGCCGCTGCTTTGCTTGCGACAGGCACAGTCGGCAATGCTTCGGCGATGAGCTCTGTCGCGGCGGCCAATCAAAATGCTGTATACGCGAAAAATACCGATCTGAAACAGGAAAATAAAAAGTTTGAGTCCCGCCTCGATGCGATCATTAAGCGGGGGTACATCCTCATCGGCACACCGGGTGACTACAAACCTTTCACATATTTGAATCCGAAGACTGGCGAGTTTGAAGGTTACGATATCGACGCCATGAAAGAGTTTGCGAAAAGTCTGGGCGTAGAAGCCCGCTTCGTCCAAACCTCCTGGCCGACATTGATGGATGACCTTTTGGCTGACAAATTCGATATCGCTGTTGGCGGCGTTACTCGCAATACCGAAAGACAGAAAAAGGCCCACATGAGCGAAGGCTACATCCAATTCGGAAAGGCTCCGCTGATCCGCAAAGAGGATAAAGACAAGTACAAAACCGTTGAAGACATCAACAAGCCGACTGTCCGCATTGGCGTGAATCCAGGCGGAACCAACGAAAAATTTGTTCGCGAGCACCTGACAAACGCGAAGGTGACAGTAGTGGAAAACAACCTCGACATTCCGGGCCTCGTAGCCAACGGCACTTATGATGTGATGATTACGGACACGCTGGAAGCCATGGTTTACCAAAAGGCAGACCCGCGCTTGTATGCGGCTTTGACTGACAATCCTTTCACCAAAAGCGAAAAAGCGTACATGATCCACCGCGGAGATTTTATCTTTGCCAGCTATCTGGATGTATGGATGGATGAAATGAAGCTGCAAGGCAAATTTGATGAGCTGTACAAAAAGTGGCTCCAATAGCCAAATATTGCTATAGTGGAAATATCGCTGCGTGTAGGCACGCAGCGATGTTTGCTAATTGACGAAAATGATGGTATGATATTATCTATGTTAAAAAGACATGAATACCCGGGAACGATTTTGCGGCCTCTCATGAGGTTTCAAGCGGAAACGGTTTTGAGGTTTTCTTGCTTTTTATCAATTGTTTACATGAGGAGGCCACAATCGTGATCGGAAAAGTAAAATGGTTTAATGCTGAAAAGGGCTTTGGTTTCATTGAGCGTGAAGATGGTGACGACGTATTCGTTCACTTCTCCGCGATCCAAGGAAATGGTTTCAAAAGCCTGGAAGAAGGACAAAATGTTGAATTTGACATCGTGGAAGGCAATCGCGGTCCACAAGCTGCAAACGTAAACAAACTGTAAATCCTTCTGATATAGACGCGAAAAGAGGGCTTATTCCATCAACAGGAATACAGCCCTCTTTTTCGGTCATTTTAAGTGGTAGGACATTTAGATTTAAGCAAAGGAGATTGACGCGCATTGGCAACATTTTATGATTTTGGGCTCCATCATCTGGTAGCCCGCGCCCTGAGTGACATGGGGTTTGAAGAGGCGACACCGATTCAGGCGGAGACGATCCCCACCGTCCTGCAGGGACAGGATTTAATCGGGCAGGCACAAACCGGTACAGGGAAAACCGCTGCTTTCGGCATCCCGCTCGTGGAAAGAGTGGATAGCGAAAAGGAACAGATCCAGGCGGTAGTCCTCACTCCCACCCGGGAACTGGCTGTTCAGGTAGCTGAAGAACTGAACAAGATTGCCCAGCACAAAAAAGTGACTGCTCTGCCGATCTACGGCGGACAGGATATCCAGCGCCAGATCAGGGCATTGAAAAAGCGCCCTGAAATTATCGTTGCTACTCCGGGCCGGTTCATGGACCATATGAACCGCAAGACGATTCGTCTGCACGGTGTGGAAATGGTCGTACTGGATGAAGCGGATGAAATGCTCAACATGGGCTTTGTCGACGACATCAAGGCGATTCTGCAAGAGATGCCGGAAGAGCGGCAAACCTTGCTGTTCTCGGCGACGATGCCGCGCCCGATCCATGAAATTGCCCGCAATTTCATGAAAAACCCTGTTACCATTTCGATCAAGGCGAAGGAATTGACCGTTCCCAATATCCAGCAGCAGTATATGGAAGTGCCGGAGAAGCAGAAATTTGATGTTCTGTGCCGTCTCCTGGACATCCATTCGCCTGAGCTGGCGATTATCTTCGGACGGACCAAACGCCGCGTAGACGAGCTGGCAGAGGCTCTGAACAAGCGCGGATACGGTGCGGAAGGCATCCACGGCGACTTGAATCAGGCAAAACGCGACAGCGTGCTTCGCAAGTTCAAGGAAGGCACGATCGAAGTGCTGGTCGCTACCGATGTGGCCGCTCGCGGATTGGATATCAGCGGGGTTACCCACGTGTACAACTTTGACATTCCGCAGGATTCAGAGAGCTATGTCCACCGCATCGGCAGAACCGGGCGTGCGGGTAAAACAGGCTTGGCGATTACGCTGGTCACTCCGAGAGAAACAGACCACCTGCGTTATATCGAGAAGGCTACCAACCGCAAGATGGAAAGAAAGCCTGTTCCGACGCTTGCCGAAGCGATCGAGGGACAACAGCGTCTGACAGTGGACAAACTGATGGAGACGACAGGCAGCGGCGAGCTGAGCATGTACAAGTCGCTGGCTGAGCAGCTTTTGGATGAGGTCGATTCCGTAACGTTGGTAGCCGCTGCATTGAAGCTGCTTACCAAGGAACCCGACACCACTCCTGTCCGTTTGACAGAGGAAGCCCCTCTGCGCGTAGGCAAGAGAAAAATGATGGATCAGTCCAGAGGCAGAGGCCCTCGTACCGGAGCCAAGCGGAGCGGCGGAGGCGGAGGCGGCTTCTCGCGAGCGGGGCATGGAAAAGGAAGACCGGCCCAACACAACAGGAACAGAAGAGACTGGGATCGGGATCGCGACCGTGACCGCAATAGAGACTAGAGCAGCGCCAGAGCAACCTCTGCGCCGACTCTAGGCCACAAAAAGAGCCGCCAAGCGCTGATGCCGGGCGGCTTTGATTATTTGATCCGGAATGTGCAGGAGCTCTACACCCAGCCTCTTGCTCTCATCGCCTCTGCGATGCGTTTGAGAGAGATCATGTAAGCGGCTGTGCGGAAATCCGTTTTGTACTCCTGCGCGATTGAACGAACGGCCCAGTAAGACTGGGTCATGACGTCGCGCAGCTTCTGGTTTACTTCGGCTTCGCTCCAGTAGTAATTCATCAGGTTTTGCACCCACTCAAAGTACGAGACGGTCACGCCGCCTGCATTGGCGAGAATGTCGGGGATGACCAAGACGCCGTTTTGGTGCAGCACTTTGTCTGCTTCGGGCGTAGTCGGGCCGTTGGCCGCTTCGGCGATGATGCGCGCTTTGACTTTATGGGCATTTTTCAATGTGATCACGTTTTCCAGCGCAGCGGGGACCAAAATGTCTACATCCAGCTCCAACAGCTCCTCTGGCTGCTGGAGGTGGAAACGGGCGTCGTAATCCAAAATGGTGGACGAATCCTTCAATTTCTCCACCTGGGCCAGATCCAGCCCGGCCGGGTCGTAGAGAGCGCCTTTGGAGTCGCTGACAGCTACGATCTTGCAGCCGAGCCCGGACAGCAGGTCAGCCGCGATGCGCCCTGCATTGCCAAAGCCCTGGATGGCGACGGTCGCTCCCTGCAGCGATTTGCCCATATCCTTCATCGCTTCTTCGATGGTGTATACACAGCCGCGTGCGGTGGCCTCACTGCGTCCTTTCGATCCGCCGATGATCAGGGGCTTGCCGGTAATGACGCCGGGGCTGTAAGAACCTTTGATCCGGCTGTACGTATCCATCATCCACCCCATAATTTGCGGGTTCGTATAAACGTCCGGGGCCGGGATGTCTTTTTCCGGACCGACGATGTCCGCGATCGCTTCCATAAAGCCGCGGCTGATCCGTTCGATTTCCGCTTTGCTGAACTCGTGGGGATCGCAAATAACACCGCCTTTGCCGCCGCCGTAGGGCAGGCTGACGACGCCGCATTTGAACGTCATCCACATCGACAGCGCCTTTACCTCATCCAGGGTCACATCCGGGTGAAAGCGGATGCCCCCTTTTGTCGGTCCGATCGCATCATTGTGTTGGGAGCGAAAGCCTTCGAATACGCGGATACTGCCGTCGTCGAGCTTGACCGGGAAAGAAACGTACAATACCCGTTTCGGTTTTTTCAGTATTTCTACCACGCCGCGCTCCAATCCGAGCAGGGATGCTGCAGTTTCAATTTGGGTCTGCACAATTTCATACGGATTGAGGACTTCACCCGCCGATTGTTGAACCTCCTGGAAAATCGCCATAGTTCTCTCCCTCTTTTTTCTTTATTTTTAAATAATTTTAAATAGAGCAGTAATAGTAATCAGAACAATTCAAAAAAAGATGAACGGAATACAAAAGTATTTTATCTGTAAGGATTAATCGAAACAATATAGAATATAGATGAGATTAATGCCGAAATGAGATGAATAAAAATAGAGAGGGGGAGAACGGTGGAACTGAGGCAGATTCAGTATTTTATCGAGGTAGCCAAACGGGAGCATGTGACGGAAGCTTCCCATGCCCTCCATATCGCGCAATCGGCGGTCAGCAGGCAGATCGTCAATCTGGAGGCAGAATTGGGCGTCAATCTGTTTATCCGCGATGGACGCAACGTACGGCTGACCCCGATCGGAAAAGTGTTTCTGGAGCATATGGAGCAGGCGA
This sequence comes from Brevibacillus sp. FSL K6-2834, assembly GCF_038592925.1. Lineage (NCBI taxonomy): Bacteria > Bacillati > Bacillota > Bacilli > Caryophanales > Paenibacillaceae > Brevibacillus > Brevibacillus sp. FSL K6-2834. The sequence goes on along the minus strand of NZ_CP151945.1, from coordinate 5,428,107 downwards.
TGAAGGTGATTGACAAAGCCAAACGGGAGATCGAGGAATTTTTGGACCCGGAGCGCGGGACGATCCGCATCGGATTTCCCAGCAGCTTGGCGGCCTACACATTGCCCACCGTCATTTCCGCTTTTCGCGAACAGCATCCGCATGTGCAGTTTCACCTGCGCCAGGGATCGTACCGGCAATTGATCGATGCGGTGATCAAGGGAGAAATCGATCTGGCTCTCCTTGGACCGGTTCCCAAGGATGAAAAGCAGGTGATTGGCCATACGCTGTTTTTGGAGAAGATCGTGGCGCTGCTTCCTTCCCACCATCGATTGGCAGGGGAGGCTAGGCTGCAGCTCAGTCAGCTTCGCGAGGAAGGGTTCGTCTTGTTCCCGGAGGGGTTCATTTTGCGAGAGCTGGTCGTACAGGCGTGCGGTCAGCTCGGCTTTCGGCCGACCATCTCGTTTGAAGGGGAGGACATTGACGCGATCAAAGGGCTGGTGGCGGCCGGACTGGGGGTCACGCTGCTGCCTGAAATCACGCTGACAGACAATCGGCCCCGCAGCACCGTCATGATCCCGGTGACGGAGCCGACCGTTACCCGCACCGTGGGCGTCATTATCCCGGCTGACCGGGAGCTGCCGCCCACGGAGAAATTGTTCTGTGACTTTCTCAAGCAGTTCTTCAGCGTTTTAGAGGGATTTGATAGTTAGCCGCCGTTTTCTTGCGACGGAAAAAATACGCCGTCAGCAAATACGTCCATATCCAGCAGATCGCAATCAGCGCGAGCTTGTCCAAAAGCGGCGCCGTCTTGCTCAAAATAACGACGGTCATTCCGGCGGTCATCAGCCCGAGCATGGCCAGGCAAAGCCGGAAAGCTGCCCGCTGCCGCTCTTCCGATGCGATCGGCAAAAGCCGGATGGACGGAGGATGCACGATGGTGCGGATATGCTGTGTTACCTGTTTTCCGGCAGCAGCGAGGCCAAGCAGGCAAAGCGCGTACAGCAAAAGAGGCGCTTTTGCCCATGCGATCAGGGCGAGCGTCAAGAATGCCAAACGCAGATAAATCGCAAATGTCTCTCCGGTCCGAATGACGTGGCGGACGAGCACATAGAGATACGCATCGCCCTTGTCTCCGGTCAACCGATCAAAAAGGCGGATGGCCCACGTTCTGGGGCGCACCTTTTTCTGCTTGTGGGGGACATCGATAAACATATTCAGGATGGTGTAGTACAGGTCGATACGCTTGTTTTCCTTTTCGATCAGGAAAAGCCACGGCAGGTGGTATCGAGCGGCCTTGCTCATCGCCATGGCGGTCAGGATCACCATGAGCACAAGCGCAGCGGCCGCGTACACCCTATTGCTTGTCCAGAAGCCGTACAGAAACAGGGCGGCAATCCCCCATCTGGCGACAAGGAGCAGAAAAGAATCGCGCTCCAGTCGCACGTGCCGCCAGTACAGGTCGCTGCACCACATTTTCAGCAGGATGAGGCTGCCGGCGAGCAGCGCCCATGAGCCCGGAGACAAGGCTGTCCTTTTATACACCGGATAGACGATCGCGGCCAAAAGCAGCATGCCGGCAGCTTGCACCAGCAGACTGTAGACAAACGCAGACCGCAAATAGTGTTTCATCGGGTAAGGAGAAGGCGCCAGCATGGCCAGATCGGCTTTTCGCAAAAAAGTGCGAACGGAGGACGGAGCCACAAACACAGCGGTCAACAGGCAGGCGGCCAACTGGGTCCAGAAGGTGCCGGTCAGGGACTCGGCAACCCTCATGTACAGGAAAGCGGCCAGAAAATAAAGCACCACCAGGCCGAGCGAGTTGCTTCCGGCTACTGCTCTCTTGGCGTACCTCTGCCCTGTTTGCCAGGCGGCCTGCAGCCTTGTCGCGTAGAGTGGATCAAACGCCATGGCACATCACCCCCGCACCGCAGCCAAAAACAACTGTTCAAGCGTAGCATCCGGCAGCCCCGCCTGCTGGCGCATCTGCTCAAGCGTGCCGTGAAGCGACATATTCCCGCCGTGGACGATGACGAAGCGGTCCACATACGTCTCCGCAAGGCTCAGCACATGTGTCGACAGCAAGATCGCCGTCCCTTCCTGCTTGATTTCTGTAAGCTGGTTCAGCAGTGTCTCGGTTGCAAGCGGGTCCAGGCCGACGAACGGCTCATCCACGACAAGGACATCCGGCTTTACGAGAAAGGCGCAGAGGATCATCACCTTTTGCCGCATGCCTTTGGAAAAGGAGCCGGGAAAATGATGCGCCCTTTTGTCCAGTCTGAATAGCTCCAGCAGCCGTTTGGCCCGTTCCTGAAACTGCTGTTCCTCTAGCCCGTACGCTTTTGCCATGAACTGCAGATGCTCCCACAGAGTCAGCTCTTCGTACAATTCCGGCATTTCCGGTACATAGGCGAGCAGCGGCTGATCTGTGGAGAAGGCGATCGTCCCGGAAGACGGCTGCAAAAACCCGAGGACGTGCTTCAAAATGGTGCTTTTCCCTGCTCCGTTCAAGCCGATCAGTCCGACGATTTCACCGGATTGGACGGAAAAGGAAATATCGTGAATGGCGGGCTTTCCCGTCGAGTAGCCCCCTGTGACTCTCTCCAATGTAAGCATTTGGTTTCACCTCAAAGGCCGTGCTTTTTTCCAATATACGGATAAGGCCCTCTTTATCATATCACGAATGCGGGGGACAAGCAGAATGCCAAAAGAAGGAGGGGATTGCATATGGCAGCCTCTGAATCCGAACAGATTTCGGACAAGGAAGACAGAATCGTAAAGATAGGACTGGTCGGAGCCGGAAATATCGGCCAGACGCATTTGAACGCCTACCGGCAAGTCAGGAGCGCCCGGGTGGTGGCAATCGCGGGGCGCAATCGGGAAAGAGGGGAGCAGATGGCTGAAGAATACGCCTGCCGGTATTATCCTGCTCTGGAGGCTATGCTGGAGCAGGAGGAGATCGACATCATCGACATTTGCCTGCCTACGGATTTGCATGAACAGCATGTCGTACAGGCTGCCCGGGCCGGCAAGCATGTCCTGTGTGAAAAGCCGATCGCTCTCACGCCCGCTGCGGCTGAACGGATGCTGGAGGAGGTCCGGCAGGCAAATGTACTCTTTATGGTCGCGCAGGTATTGCGCTTTTGGCCGGAGTACGTCGCGATCAAGCAGTGGATCGATGCGGGGCGGCTCGGTCGGCCAGAGATGATCTATGCCCAGCGGCTTTCGCAGCCGCCTGACTGGAGTTCGTGGTTTCAGGACCCGGCGAAGAGCGGCGGGGCTTTATTTGACCTGCATCTGCACGATATCGACTTTTTGATCCACCTGCTGGGGCCGGTCGCTTCGGTATACGCTGTCGGCAAGCAAAGCGAAAATGGAGCCTGGAATCACGTGGTGACCAATCTCGTGTTTGCAAGCGGAAGCAAGGCAGTCGTCGAAGGCTCGCACCTGATGGGGAAGGACTTCCCGTTTTCCGTCGCGATGAGGGTGAATGGACCAGTGGGAACGCTCGACTTTTCCTATACGTCTGACAGAGCTTCCGGGAAAAAACAGAGCCATTTTTTCTGGTATGGCGAGGGGAGCAGACAGCCTGTTGCAATCGAGCCGGGTGACCCCTTTGTCAATCAGCTGCAGTACTTCGTGGACTGTGTCAAAACCGGGGAAAGACCCCAGGTTGTCACTCCCGAGGAGAGTGTTCAGGTTCTCCGGGTCATGACGGCGATCCAGCGGTCGCTGGAGACGGGGGAAGTGCAGCGGATAGACTGGATGCGGTGATTTGGGACGATAAGCAAGAAAAGGGATTTGGAGGAATAAAGGCGCGGGCCGGAGACAAACTATGTGCGTAACAAGCCGTGGAAAGGGGGTAGGAAACATGAAGAAGACGACGACCAGAAGGATGTTGGGCGTGTTGGGGTTGTGCTGCATGATTGCTTTGGCAGGCCAACCAGCTTTCGCGGCGAATGACTCCGGTCGTGTGGACCAGCCTGCCAACCTGTCTCCGGCGCGGCAGCTTATCACCGTAGAGCAGGCCAAGACAATCGCATTGCAGCAGATAAAGGGACGAGTCGTCCATGTAGAGCTGGAAACGGAAGATGGCGTGCCCGTCTATGAGGTCATCGTGATCAACGAGCAAAATCAGCCGTATGAAGTGGAAATCGATGCGGTGACAGGGAAAGTGCGCAAGGTCGAAAGAGAAGACGTGTGATCGAAAAAGACGGCTTAGGCGAGGGGTTCGCAGCAAGCCGTCTTTTCCGTTTTTGCTCTAAAGCTGCGCCAGGACGTGCCCGCTGATTGCCATCAAGTCACCATGCTCCTTTAGGCGACATCCACATCTACACGAGTACAAACGTCAACACGGAAAGCAAAACGGACGTAATCGCCATGGCGATGAGCGGGCGGGATGCTTTGGTCCGCAGATCGCGCAGGTTGACATTGAGGCCGAGGCCGACCATGGCCATCGTCAAAACAAAAGTAGTGAGGCTGGCGATTCCGCTGCTGAAACCGTCGGAAACGGGAATCTGCTTGCCCAGTACATAGCTGCCAAAGATACTCATGGCGATAAAGCCAATCAGGAACCAGGGAAACTCGATCTTGGCGTTTCCATCTGCTTTGCCTGTCCGCTTCATCCAGTACATGAGGATGAAACAGAGCGGAACGAGCAGGAGAACGCGGCCCAACTTCGCCAAAAGCCCGATCGCCAGACCGTCCTGTCCGGCTGGAGCCGCTGCGAGTGCGACGTGTGCGATTTCATGCAGGCTGACCCCTGACCAGGTGCCGTATTCGATTGGCGACAAAGGCAGAATCGGCCTCAGGATGGTGTAGGTGATAGCGAAAATGGTACCGACGAGTGCGATAATTCCTACACCGATCGCCGTATCCTCGTCCTTTGCCTTGATGATGGGGGACACCGCTGCAATGGCTGCCGCTCCGCATACACCGGTACCCACTCCGAGCATGAGCGACAACGAGGTGTCCGCTTTCAGCCATTTGGCGATCAGCAGGGTCAGGAAGATGGAAAATGCGATAACGCCCGCATCGTATACGAGCAACCCCAAGCCATCCGACATGACGACATCGATATTCAGCTTCAGTCCGTACAAAATGATGGCGAGACGCAGCAGCCGTTTGGCGGAAAATTGAATACCGGGCCGGATCGCTTCGGGGTATCCCCAGATTTGGCGGTAAGCCACCGCAATCAGGATCGCGCATGCCAGTTGGCCCACGCGGTCAAAGCCGGGAACCTGTGCAAGGCCGTATCCGAGCAGGGCCACGATAAAGGTAAACCCCACCCCCGCCAGCCACAGCCAGGCTGCCGGCGCTTTTTTTGCCGCGCCGGGCCTGCCTTTTGCCAAAGCGGCTTCGTCATCCGTGGGCATGCTGTTTTTCAATTGAGTAGACATTGCATCATCTCCGTTACTTTTTTGCAGAAGGAAAAGACAATGACCCTCGTGCCGCACTCTCCAAAAGAGAGGCTTCCTCCGAACTGTTTTACAACCAACTCCAGCATACGGCAAACCGGTGAATAAGAAAAATAAATCATTATGATAATGATGATAAGCAAAATAGTATAATGGGGCCAAGACACACGAAAACGGATGGGGGCAGAATGGATCAGCAGTTGCTTGTTTTTGTAACAGTGGCGGAAAAAGAAAGCTTTTCCCGCGCGGCCGAGCAGCTTCACATGACACAGCCGGCAGTCAGCCAGCATATTCAAGCGCTGGAACGCGAATTCGGCACTCGCTTGCTGGAGCGAAGCAACAAATATGTACGCCTGAACAAAGCGGGAGAGATCGTGTATCACCATGCCAAGGAGATTCTCGGACTTCACACGCGCATGCGCGATCTGGTGGACGATCTGATGAATACGCCAAGCGGCAATTTGATCATCGGTGCGAGCTATACGTTTGGCGAGTATGTGCTTCCCCACGTGGTTGCCCGTCTTCGCGACCGCTATCCCAAAATCAAGCCGACAATCACAATCCACAATACAAAAGAGATTGTCGATCTTATTGCCAGACGACAGCTCGATGCGGGCATCGTGGAAGGAGAGTGCCGGCATGAAAAGCTGAGCATTGAGCCGTTTGCCGACGACGAAATGCAGATCATCGTCTCGTCCAGCCACAGGCTGGCCAAAAAAGTAAAGGTGACGGTAGAGGAGCTGGAGGAAGAAACGTGGATCGTGCGGGAAGAGGGCTCAGGGACGAGGGAAGCCGCCGAAAAAATGTTTGCCAGACTCGGTCTGTCTCCGGCAAACCTGATGGAATTTGGCAGCACGCAGATCATCAAGGAATCGGTAGAGGCGGGAATGGGCGTCAGCTTGCTTTCCTCCTGGGCGATTCGTAAAGAGCTTACCTTGGGGTCGCTGAGCACCGTAAAGCTATCTGAAACGCCGATCATGCGGAAATTTTCCCTGGTGACGCAAGCGAATCCGTTTCGGACGAAAGCACTCGATATTTTTCTCGATTTGCTGCGGAAAAATGATGTGCTCCCCGATTCTCTGGAGCGGAAGTGATCAGTGTTCCTTCTCCTGCGGTATGAGTAAGGCGTTATTTTGGGGCAAAAAAAGACCGCTGCTCTCTGAAAAGGCAAACGGTCTGTAAAGCCGTTACGTACGGAAATCACAGGAAAAACGGAAGAAAACGCTTGCATTTTCGGGTGGGCTATAATAAAGTGAAAACACGGGGAGTAAACAGAATTTCCCCACTTCTTTCTTTTTTATGACAAGTGAACAATCAAAGGCAAAGGTGCCAAGAACACGAGGGTTACACCCATGTGTTTCGGCACCTTTTTTGCGTTTTTTGGCAAAGGGTTGGTGCCTTTACCGGAAAGGAGCGTGACTGGCATTGGAAAAACCGATCAGAGCAACGCCACTGGCCGTACGGATGATCCCCAATGTGGATCCCCGGCTGGCCGAGAAGCTGAATGTGGCTCCCCACATCCGAAGCTTGGGGCTGCTTACCTCAACGATCGATGATGTAGGCTACACAGCCATTGATGAAGCGACAAAGAAAGCGGCAGTGGAAGTGGTCTATGCCCGTTCGTTTTACGCGGGTTCGGCCCACGCCTCGGGTCCGTTGTCGGGTGAGTTTATCGGAGTGATCGGAGGCGCTACTCCCTCCGAAGTGGAAAGCGGCCTCGATGCGGCGATTGCTTTCATGGCGAACGGGGCTTGCTTTTATTCGCTCAATGAGGAAGGAACGCACGCATACTACGCTCACGTCGTATCGCGGACAGGAAGCTATCTGTCCCAGGTGGCGGGTATTCCCGAGGGCGAACCGCTGGCCTATCTGATCGCCCCTCCCCTCGAAGCCATGTACGGCATCGACGCCGCACTCAAGGCGGCGGATGTGGAGCTCAAGCAATTCTTTGGCCCGCCTACAGAAACCAACTTCGGGGGAGCGCTCCTGACCGGCAGCCAGTCGGCGTGCAGCGCTGCGGCAGAGGCATTTGCCGAAGCGGTGCGAAGTGTCGCTGCAACGCCAGTAAAACGATAAGCGGGAGGAAACGTAAATGCGTGCTCATGCATATGCGCTCGGCATGATCGAGACGCTGGGCTTTCCGGCACTAGTCGCTGCCGCAGATGCCGCGGCCAAAGCGGCAGATGTCCAGGTAGTAACTTATGAAGGAGCAGATGCCGGAATCGTCACCGTCTACGTCATCGGCGATGTCTCGTCGGTGCAGGCCGCAGTCGACGCGGGTTCGGACGCAGCAAAGCGGGTTGGACGCCTGCTGCATTCCCACGTCATACCGCGCCCGGACGAGTCTGTGCCCCAGATGATCAAAAAGATGTTTAGTCAAAAGGAATCCGCTCCGCAGGCTGCTGCCCAGGAGCAATCGGCTGCAGAAAAGGCGGCGGTCGACAATACCGAAGCTGCAGAGCTTGACGCCATGTCGATCAACGATCTGAGAAAGCTGGCCCGCTCGTATGCGGAATTCCCGCTTTCCCAGCAAGAGATCAACACGGCGAAAAAAGAAGACCTGATTCGCCATCTGGAAGCCAAGCGGAAAGATGGAGGTGAAGACAAATGATGCTGGATGCTGATTTGTACTCGGTGCAGGAAGTAAGGACTTTCCTCGCCAAAGCCAAAGAAGCGCAGGCCAAGCTGGAGAGCTTCAGCCAGGAACAGGTGGATGCCATCGTTGCGGCGATGTCCAAGGCGGGCGAGGAAGCTGCTGAGCGATTGGCTGCGATGGCTGTGGAGGAGACCGGCTTTGGGAATGTGCCGGACAAACGGATGAAAAACCTGTTTGCCGCACAGCGCGTCTACGAAGCGATCAAGGACCGCAAAACGGTAGGGATCATTCGCAAGGACGAGGAGAACAAGGTCTGGGAGGTAGCGCAGCCCGTAGGGATTGTAGCGGGAATCGTTCCTTCCACAAACCCGACCTCGACGGTGATCTTCAAGTCGATGATCGCGCTCAAAGCGCGCAATGCGATCATCTTCAGCCCGCATCCGTCTGCGGCAAAATGCACGCTGGAAGCGGCAAGGCTGATGGCCGAGGCAGCTGTACGCGCAGGGGCCCCAGAAGGGCTGATCCACTGCATTACCAAACCGACTCTGCAGGCGACGAATGAATTGATCAAGCACAAGCTGACTGACGTCATTCTGGCTACAGGCGGAACGGCGATGGTAAAAGCGGCTTACAGCTCGGGCAAGCCCGCCTTTGGCGTCGGACCGGGAAACGTGCCGGTCTACATTCACCACACGGCAGACGTGGCTGCAGCAGCGAAGCATATCGTACAAAGCAAAACGTTTGACTACGGCACGATCTGCGCCTCCGAGCAGGCACTGGTCGTAGACGAGTCGATCAAGCGGCAGGTCATTGCCGCACTGCAGCGGGAAGGCGCCTATTTCCTCAATGAACAGGAAAAAGAAAGAGTGGCCGCTGTCATTATGATCAACGGCTCGCTCAACGCCAAGGTCGTGGGCCGCTCCCCGCAAGCCATCGCAGAGCTGGCGGGAATCTCCATTCCGACGGGCACCCGCGTGCTGATCGGAGAAGAAACACAGGTGGGCAAGGCGTTCCCGCTGTCGGTGGAAAAGCTCTCTCCGATCCTCGGATTTTATACGGTCCAGGACTGGAAAGAAGGGGCGAAGCGCTGCCGGGAGCTGCTGGATTTGGGCGGACTCGGCCATACGCTGGGGATTCACGCCCAAGATGAAGCCGTCATCACGGCATTTGGCCTCGCCCAGCCGGCATCGCGGATCGCGGTCAATACCGGCACCACCTTTGGCGGCATCGGCGCGACGACCGGAATCCAGCCGTCGCTGACGCTCGGATGCGGTTCGTTTGGGAACAACATCACGTCCGACAACATCGGGCCGCAGCATTTGCTCAACGTCAAGCGCGTCGCCTTTGGCATCCGCGAGATGCCCCCGTCCCAGCCAGTAGCGGCAACTGCCGCGACGGAAGCAGCGGCTCTTGAGGCGGTATCGTCTCTCAACGTCGGCCTCAGCCGGGATGAGATCAAAGACATCATCAAGTCGGTGCTGGCGGAAATGACCGCAAAGGCATAAGCGAAGTTAACAAAATCAATATCCATATAAATCCAAAGACAATATCCAAGGAGGAATAGAAAATGGCAGGAGAAATGGCAGCATTGGGCATGGTGGAAACAAAAGGTCTGGTAGGTGCAGTGGAAGCTGCAGACGCAATGGTAAAAGCAGCGAACGTGAAGCTCATCGGCAAGGTGCATGTCGGCGGCGGTCTGGTAACCGTTATGGTCCGCGGCGATGTAGGCGCAGTAAAGGCATCCACTGACGCAGGCGCAGCAGCAGCAGAAAAAGTAGGCGAACTCGTATCCGTTCACGTCATCCCGCGTCCGCACGGCGACATTGAACTGATTCTGCCGAAGCTCGAAGGGTAATGCCGTATGGCGGTCATTACAGAAACATCCTTGCGAGCTATGCATAAAAGCGGTATTCCCAACCCCTTTCTCCTGGAGAAAGGGGACAAATTAACCCCGGCAGCGGCCGATTTTTTAAAGGGAAGAGGGATTGAAGTGAAATCGTCTGAAGAACATCTGCAGCCTGCCGTCCAAAGTCAGCCGGAACGATATATCCCGGTCGGTGTATCCAACCGGCACGTGCATTTGTCGCCGGAAGATGTGGAGGCACTCTTTGGTCCCGGTTATCAGCTGACCCCTCTTCGCGAACTGTCGCAGCCTGGCCAGTTTGCCTGCCAGGAAACGGTCACGATCGTCGGCCCCAAAGGCTCCATTCACGGCGTCCGCATCCTGGGACCGGCCCGTGGCGCGACCCAGGTGGAAATCTCCCGCACGGATGGCTTTCAATTGGGCGTTCACGCACCTGTAAGGATGTCAGGCGACATCGAAGGGACACCCGGCCTGGTGCTGGTGACGGCCAAGGGCTCGCGGATTCTGGAAAAAGGCGTGATCGTAGCCAAGCGGCATGTGCACATGTCCGAAGCCGAGGCGCAGGAGTATCAGGTACAGGATGGCGACACGCTGATTCTGGAGACGACCGGCGAGCGTCCCATCATCTATCCGGATGTGGTGGTTCGCGTGAATCCGCGCTTTGCGCTTGATTTTCACGTCGATCTGGACGAAGGCAACGCAGCCAACCTGAAAACGGGCGACCGGGTCAAGGTCATCGGCAAGAACGGCCAGCTCTACACCCGTCAAGGGAGGTAATACACCATGGATATCAGGGAAATGGTGGCATCCATCACCAAGGAAATCCTGCAATCGATGAACCAAGAGAAGAAGCCGCCAGCTCCGCGCGTCCTGTACGTCTTTTGCGACAGCCAGGCGCACGAAGCGTTTGCGGATCATTTTATTCAGTTGAAAAATCACGGCATTTGCCACGATATTCTCTTCCTGGACGGCGAGACGTCAAGCTGGCTGGGCATGCACAAGATCGAGTGCGGCGGAGCCGGAAAGATTTTGACGGCGGATGAATACGCGCCGATCCCGCTTGAAGTCCCCAAGGAATACGCGGGGATTGTCATTCCGGAAATTGATTTGGACAACGCCGCCCGCGTGGCGAACGGTCTGAAGGGAACGATCAAGGCCGAGCTGGTTTTCTCGGCGCTGGTGACGGGCAAGTTCGTGCTGGTCGGCTCCGATGTTCCCGGTATCAAGCGGGCGGACCGCCGTACGCTGGCTACGCTCACATTGCCGCCTGCGTACGAAAAGCTGTTTCACCGCCACGTGCAGGAGATGAAGGAGCTCGGTGTGGAGTTTGCCGAACAAAAGCGGCTGGCCGACAGAGTCATCGCCAAGCTGAACGCAGGAAAGAAAAAAGAGGAAGCGGCCCCGGGGCAGCCAGTACTGACAGCGTTGGACGAGACCGAAGCGGTATTTTCGGGACGCTTGCTGACGGCTGACTGGATTCGCTCGCAGCCGCAGCTCCGCAATACCACGCTGTACGTCAAGCAGGGATCGATTGTTTCTCCCCTGGCTTACGACAGTCTGAGAGAACGCGGGGTAACAGTCTCCTATCTGGGAAAAGGGTGATCGCATGTTTTTGGGAAAAGTGATCGGCAGCGTATGGGCCACCCAAAAAGAAAGCGGGATGGAAAATCTGAAGCTGATGGTCGTTCAGCCTGTTGATTGGAACGGGCGGGAAAACGGCCAAACCGTGATTGCCGCAGACCGGATCGGAGCAGGAATCGGCGAGCAGGTGATTGTCTCCAGAGGCACGCCTGCCCGCATCCTGTTTGGCTCCAACAGCGTACCGATCGATGCCGCAATCGTGGGCATCGTCGATTCGTTTGAGGTGCCGGGAGCGACCGAAGGGGAGGGATAGGGTATGGAACAGGAACGTTCGCGCGTCATACAGGAATTTGTGCCGGGGAAACAGGTAACGCTGGCCCACGTGATCGCCAATCCAGACAAAATGCTGTACACCAAGCTCGGTATCAACGAAGCGGGTGCCATCGGCATTTTGACCCTCACTCCGACGGAGACCGCGATCATCGCGGCCGACATCGCCACCAAGGCAGCCAATGTGGAGCTCGGCTTTCTCGACCGCTTTACCGGCTCGCTGATCGTCGTCGGCGACGTCTCTGCGGTGGAAATGGCGGTAGACGCCGTCAATCGCGTACTGAGCGAAAAACTGCGCTTTACCCCTGCGCTGGTGACGAAGTCATGAAAAAGCGGGTCATGATCATCGGTGCGATCGAGGCGGGCAAGTCTTCTCTGGTCAAAGCGCTGTTCAACGACGAGCAGCCTGCCAGGAAAACGCAAGCATTGGAGTTTCGCGACTGGCTGATCGACACGCCTGGTGAGTACAGCGAAAATCCGATGTACTACCGGACGCTGATGGCGACGTCTCTGGAAGCGGGAGCAATCCTGATGGTACAGGACGCGACGCGTGAGCGAAACTACTTTCCGCCGGGTTTTTCATCCGGTTTTCCTCAGCCGTGCATCGGCGTCATCACGAAAATCGACCATCCCGCTGCCAACGTGGCCCGGGCGGAAGCGTTTCTCCGTCAATCCATCGGAAATGCCGTCATTTTTCCCACTTCCGCCTATACGAAGGAAGGCATTCCCGAGCTGATGGAGCATTTGAAAAGCTTGGAAACTCGCTAGTTTTCCTTTTCGTCCGAGTTGTTATGTGAGAAAATTTAATTGATTTCATCGAATTATGGGTATTATCGGACGGTAAAGAGGGATCAGATGCAAACCTTACGAGAGCTTTGCCAATCACAAACAACGCTGCGCGAAGAGGATATTCGGGTTTTGGAGGATTTGGCTGACAAGCTGCAAATTTTCTCGGACTTGTACCAAGCGGACATGTTTATCGACTGTTTGACGGCAGATCGAAGTTCCGCGCTGGTAGTGGCCGAAGCATCTCCCCGTACGGCCAAATCGCTGTACAAAGGATCGGTCGTCGGACAATTGGCCACCGCAATCAATGAGCCGGCTGTGATGTACTGCCTGACTACTGGCAAACCGGTCATCGGCTCGCGAGGAGTTTCCCAGGAGCAGGTCGTGATGAGACAGAGCGTCACCCCGATCTGCAATGCCCAGGGAGAGACGATCGGGACGCTCATTACCGAACAGGATATCTCTGAGCAAGTGGAGCAGGAGCGGAGCGTCGAGCTTTTGAGAGAGACTACGGAGCATCTCAGCGAAACGCTGATGCAGTTTGCTGAACCGGAGATGCCGATCTCCTCGCTTTTGCACGAGGGGATGATCCTGTTTGATTACCAGGGAAATATTTCCTACGCGAACCGGCGGGCGCATGAGCTGCTGGCTTCCATCGGGTATCCCCAGCCGGAAAAAGGGGAGAGCGTCGAGCGCATCTTTTCCTGGCTGCTTTCTCCGGAAAGCTTCGTCAGGAGCGGCGGCTTTATCCAGAAAGAGCTGTCGCGAGGAAAAACCTTTCTGTTGCTGAAAGCGGTTTCGGTTGCCCGCAAGCCAGACGACAGGGGAGGGATTGTACTCCTGCGAGACATATCCGACATCCGCGAAAAAGAAAAGCAGTTGATGATCAAATCGGCTGTGATCAAAGAAATTCACCATCGGGTGAAAAACAACCTGCAGACGATATCCAGTCTGCTGCGGCTGCAAATGCGCCGCTCGCAATCGCAAGAAATTGAAAAAGTATACCGGGAGAGCATCAACCGGATCAACAGCATTGCCATCATTCATGAATATCTGGCCCAGGATGGGCTGGAGCAAATCGATTTCAAAGACATTTTGACCAAAATATCGAAAATAATCGTCTCTTCCATGAGGCGTTCAGAGCAGAGTATACAAGTAACGATTACGGGTGAATCCGTATGTTTGCCGTCCAGCAAGGCGACCTCCTTCGCCCTGATCGTGACGGAGCTGATACAGAACTGCATGATCCACGGCTTTCGGGATCGGCAGGAAGGAACCATCACTGTCTCGCTTGTTCCCAAGGACGATTTTGTCAGCCTGTCCGTAACCGATGACGGTGTCGGCATGGGCGATACAGAACAACTGTTGAAAAAAGGGCATCTGGGGTTGAAGATCGTGGACACTCTGGTCAAGGAAGACCTGGAGGGAACGATTCATTTCAGGAACACGGGCAATGGAACAGAGGTAACGATCCTCTATCCGCTGCATAAGGGAGATGAACAGGATGACACAGCCGAAAATTATGGTGGTTGATGACGAACCGATTATCCGCATGGACTTGCGCGAGATGCTGGAGGCGGAAGGGTACCTTGTGGTGGCCGAAGCGAAAAACGGCGAAGAGGCCGTAGCCCAGGCTCACCGCCACAAGCCGGATTTGATCATTATGGACGTGAAAATGCCGGTCATGAACGGCATCAAGGCTAGCAACATCATTCGTTCCTTTTCTGATTGTTCCATTCTTCTTCTTACTGCGTACAGCCAGAGGGAGCTGGTGCAGGATGCCCGCAAGGCTGGCGTAACCGCCTATTTGGTAAAGCCGGTGTCAGAGGATGACCTGATCCCTGCCGTCGAGATCGCTTTGAGCCAGAAAGAAAAGGTAGTCTCTCTGAAAAAGGACATCAAGGATATTCAGCAAAAGATGGAGGACCGCAAGAAGATCGAGAAGGCAAAAGGGCTGATCATGACCCAACACGCCTTGGAAGAGGATGTCGCCTACAAATGGATGCAGAAAGTCAGCATGCAACGGCGCATGCCCCTGGTGAAGCTGGCGGAAGAAATTCTCGCAGGAGAACAGGTGTATTCTGCTTCCGTGTAGAAGAAACAGGGATGGATGGAGACGGTACGATCTCCGAACTTCTGCACCAGAAATATCCGCAAATGAATAGAAAAGCAATGGCGCTTTGACAATCGGCCGGTTCCATATTCGATCCGGCGGTTTTCAGGCGCCTTTTTGTTTTTGTTTGGAATGCCACTGCTTCAAGGAGGTTCATGATGGATGAACAATGGATCCAAAGCGTGGGTATAGATGTGGGGACGAGCACGACGAAGATGATCGTCAGCCGGCTGCGGCTCGGGAGGATGTCGAGTACATTCTCCCTTCCGCGTTATCAAATCGTGGAACGCCAGTTGCTGTATGCGAGCAAGGTTCACACGACTCCCCTGCACGGCTTTGACGAGATCGACGCGGACGCGATTGGAGCGATTTTGCAAAAGGAATACGAGCAGGCACAAATCAGCCTCGGCGACATCAAGTCGGGTGCCGTCATCATCACCGGAGAAACGGCCAGCAAGAAAAACGCGCAGCATATCTTGCACTTGCTCGCGGAAAGATCGGGTGATTTCGTGGTGGCGACGGCAGGGGCCGATCTGGAAGGCGTGCTCGCGGGGAAAGGCTCGGGCGCGGAAAGGCGTTCGGTCGCCATCCAGGGAACGATTGTCAACGTCGACATCGGGGGAGGCACGGCGAATGCCGCTTGCTTTCACCGGGGGAAGGCGATCGCGACGGTGACGTTTCACGTAGGCGGACGCTTGCTGCGTCTCGGCCCGCAAGGAGAGGTGCAATACGTCTCTCCAAACATCCAGGCGTGGCTGAATGCCAAGGGCCTGTCAATTACCGTCGGAGAAGTGCTGACGTACGAGCGGATCAAGGACTTTTCCATACAGATGGCCAGAGGCATGCTCGACTATTTGAGCGGGCGGGAACGACAAGTTTCCGGTCTGCTTGTGCTGGGCCAGCCTTTGAAGGAAAACGTGTCAGTCGACGAGATCTCGATCTCTGGCGGAGTCGGACAGCTGATGTCGGCCCCCACACCGGAGACGATTTCCGATGTCAGCCGATACGGCGATTTCGGCCCGATGCTTGCCTGGGCCTTGCGGCAGGAGAGGGAAGCGGGGACGTATCCGATGCAGTGGATCGACCCGGAACAAACAGTTCGGGCTACGGTCATCGGGGCAGGCATGCAAAGCACGGAGATCAGCGGTTCGACGGTGCATATCAAGGCGGAGCTGCTGCCGATCCGGAATGTGCCGATCGTCAAGCTGGAATTGACCGAGGGGCATCTGGGCGACCCGCAGCAGCTTCGCCGGGAAGTTTCGGATGTGTACGACCTGGCTCTGCGCCTGTTTGAAAAGACGACGGGAAGCCCGTTTGCTCTTGCCATTTCCGGCATCACGTATTGCTCGTACTCCCTGCTGCAGACGATCGCAGAAGAGCTTTCGCAGCAATACAGGCAGAAATTCGCGGAGAGCCGGACCATGATCGTGGTGTGCGAGACGGATATGGCCAAGGCCTTGGGCCAGGCGCTGGCGCTCAGGTGCAAGGGCCAGCCGGAAATCATCTGCATCGATCAGGTGCGGGTCGAGTACGGGGATTACATCGACTTGGGAGAGCCGATCTCGGGAAGCATCATCCCGGTCATCGTCAAAACGCTGGCATTTGATGAAGCGCCGCAAAAAGGGGTGTAACAATGAATACGAAGACGACTGTTCTGGGGCAAACCTACCAGTTTCGCAATTTAAAAGAGATTTTCGCAAAAGCAAACGAGGAAAAATCGGGCGACCAGCTGGCGGGAATCGCCGCCCAGGACTCCCGGGAGCGGGTGGCGGCCAAGCAGGTGCTGGCTGATCTCACGTTGGCCGATATACGCAACAATCCGATGCTGCCGCCCGAGGAAGACGAAGTATCCCGGGTGATTGAGGAAGGCATCAATGAAAAAATTTATAGTGAAATTAAAAACTGGAGCGTTGCCGAACTGCGCGAATATATCCTGAGCCATCAGACGGGGGACAGCGAAATCAAGCGGATCAGCCGCGGACTGACGAGCGAAATGATCGCCGCGACCGCCAAGCTGATGTCCAATCTGGACCTGATCACGGCTGCGGCCAAGATCAAAAATATCACGCACTGCAATATCGCCATTGGTCAACCAGGCGTACTTGCTGCCCGGGTCCAGCCGAACCATCCCTCCGACAACGTGCAGGGAATCAAGGCCGCTTTGTATGAGGGTCTCAGCTACGGGATCGGCGATGCAGTGATCGGCATCAATCCGGTTATCGATACGTCCGACAGCGTGAAGGACATCCTGGAGATGACCAAGGATGTCATGACCAAATGGAGCATCCCGACACAAAACTGCGTATTGGCTCACGTCACGACGCAAATGCGGGCGATCCGCCAGGGGGCTCCGGCCGACCTGATGTTCCAGAGCCTGGCCGGATCGGAAAAGGGCAACCGGGCTTTCGGGATCGACGTCGCTTTGCTCGATGAAGCAGATGATCTGATGCGAAAAGAAGGCACGTCTACAGGTCCAAACTTCTGGTATTTCGAGACCGGGCAGGGCTCGGAGCTCTCCTCGGAGGCGCATTTTGACATCGACCAGGTGACGATGGAGGCCCGCTGCTACGGTTTGGCCCGGAAGTACAATCCGTTTATCGTAAATACGGTCGTTGGCTTCATCGGACCGGAATACCTCTACGACAGCAAGCAGGTGATCCGCGCCGGTCTGGAAGACCACTACATGGGCAAACTGCACGGCTTGCCGATGGGCTGCGACGTCTGCTATACGAACCATATGAAGGTAGACCAGAACGACATGGACAATCTCGGCATTCTGCTCGCGGCAGCCGGCGTCAACTTCGTGATCGGCGTGGCCATGGCCGACGACGTCATGCTCAACTACCAGTCGACCAGCTTTCACGATATCGCGGCTTTCCGCGAGGTGCTCGGTCTGCGGCCAGCCCCGGAATTTGAAAAGTGGCTGGAAAAAATGGGCATCATGGAAAATGGCAAGCTGACCCCGATTGCGGGCGATCCGACGATTTTTATGTAAGGAATGGAGGTGAGGACGGATGGAACGACAGCTAGACTTTTTAGTCGACAAGGTTCTTGAGCAATTGGAAAAGAAGCTGGGCGAGATGGGATCGGGCAGCGCGAAGTCGCAAGCTTCGGGGGCAAGTCATGCAGGGATTGCGGCGGCAGGAGAGCAAACGGCGGCTCAGGAAGCAGGCAGCTTGCAAACGGCAGATCAGCCAGCAGCAACAGGGGGATCTGCGTCCGCTTCAGCAGCAATTTCCACAGGCTTTTCCCAAGCGAATTCCGGCGAAAGCGCTGCTCCCCAAGCGTCAGCAGAGCCAGAACGAGTCTCTCATGTGCCCAATCCGAAATACAGGGAAGGCATGCAGGAGCTTCTGGCCAGCACACCGGCCCGGATCGGGGTATGGAGAGCAGGCGTCAGGCCGTTGACCAAGACGATGCTCCAGCTGCGCCGCGACCATGCCGCTGCGGTGGATGCCGTATACGGAGAGGTAAGCGAGGAGACACTCAAGGAGTTTTCCTTGTTTACGGTGGAGACGAAATACGACAATACGGAAAACTACTTGAAGCGTCCCGACATGGGGCGGATCATCAATGACGAAGGCGTACGGCTGCTGGAGGAGCGCTGCCAGAAGAAGCCGCAGGTGCAAATCGTCGTCTCTGACGGCCTGAGCGCCAGCGCTGTCGACGCCAACCTGCGAGATGTGCTGCCGTCCCTCTACGATTCCCTGCAAAGCTACGGCCTTAGCTGGGGAACCCCTTTCTTTGTAAAGGGGGGACGTGTGGCCAGCATGGACCACATCGGGGAGATTTTGCAGCCAGAGGTATTGGTGATGCTGATCGGGGAACGTCCGGGACTGGTCACGGCCAACTCCATGAGCGCCTACATGTGCTATCGCCCGCGCAAAGGGATGGTCGAGTCCGAGCGCACCGTGATCTCCAACATTCATCGTCAGGGTACGTCTCCTGTAGAGGCGGGGGCTCATATCGGAACGATTTTGAGCAAGATGCTGGAGCAGAAGGCGAGCGGCGTGAAGCTGGTCTTGTAGTCGAAGGACGATGAACAGCGAGCAAAGAACAAAGAACAAAGAACAAAGAACAGTGAACTATAAACGAACAAACTACAAACTATAAGGCGTTAACGATCAACTCTAAACTATGAACAGGATTGGAGGAGGATTCAACATGACATTCAAAAGGAAAAAAATCGCTGTGATCGGCAGCGGTTTTACCGGGGCCACGACCGCGTTTATTTTGGCGCAAAAGGAACTCGGTGATATCGTATTGGTCGACATCCCTCAGTTGGAAAACCCGACAAAGGGAAAAGCGCTGGATATGATGGAATCTTCCCCTGTGCTAGGCTTTGATGCCGCGATTACCGGAACCTCCGACTACAAGGATATCGCCGGAGCGGATCTGGTCATCGTCACAGCGGGTATCGCCCGCAAACCGGGCATGTCCCGTGACGATCTGGTCAACACCAATGCGGCCATCATGCGCTCTGTAGCGGAACAAGTAAAGCAGCACGCGCCGCATTCGACCGTGATCATTTTGTCCAACCCGGTAGATGCGATGACCTATACCTTCTACAAAACATCCGGTTTCCCGAAAAACCGCGTTATCGGCCAGTCTGGCGTCCTTGATACCGCCCGCTTCCGCACCTTCGTGGCGATGGAGCTGAACGTGTCCGTAGAAGACGTCAGCGGATTCGTGCTTGGCGGACACGGAGACGATATGGTTCCGCTGCTCCGTTATTCCTACGCTGGCGGCATTCCACTCGACAAGCTGATCCCGGCCGACCGTCTGGAAGCTATCGTGGAAAGAACCCGCAAAGGCGGCGGCGAGATCGTCGCTCTGCTCGGCAACGGTTCGGCCTACTACGCTCCGGCTGCATCTATCGTCCAAATGGCGGAGGCGATTTTGAAAGACAAGAAGCGCATTCTCCCGTCGATTGCATATCTAGAGGGCGAATACGGCTACCATGACCTGTATCTCGGCGTGCCTACCCTGCTCGGCGGCAACGGCATTGAAAAAGTCATCGAGCTTGACCTGACAGCCGATGAAAAAGCGGCACTGGACAAGTCGGTTGCTTCCGTCCGCAATGTGATGGCTGCGCTGAATTAAAGCGAAGGGCTTGGACTTGGAGATTCTAAAGCGACTGCATGGTTAGTCGGTCTGCCCGTAAAGCGGCTGCAGTGGAGAGAAGCCTGTTTCCATTCTGCGCTCCGGTCTGCGTCCTGCAAGGGAGAGTGGACTGTCCGCTCCGCAATGATCCCGAGGGAATCGCAAAACGGCGCGCAGCTCCGAAGCGTAATCATAGGTTGCGATTCTGTTTCCTCGGGATCATCGCTCCGCTGGGCCGGACTCCGCTAGTCGCTCCGAATGGAAACAGGCTTCTCTGGCGAGCAGAACGGCTTCGACGGGCTTTGAAAAGCAGTGTCCCACCGAACCTGCAGCCGTTTTCTCCTTTTTCATCTCCTCCACCAAAGCCCGTCCAACCGAAACAAACAAAATAACGTTCTTCCGAACGAGACAAACAAAAAAGCGGGAACCATGCATGCAGCCAATAGCATGCATGCATAGCCCCGCATTCCAGAAATGCCTTAATCCGCCAGCAGTTGCGCTTCCTTTTTCCCCAGCTTGACCGTAGACTCCGAAGGAATCCACATGCCTGTATTTTCATCCCGCCCCTGCAGAACAAATGCCGGATTGTTCTTGCCCATTTGCGACGCAGCCTTGGCGGCAGCTTGTCCAATCGTTCCCCCCTTGACCCGGTTCACGACCAGCACCAGCTTCACGCTGTCAAGCTCCGTCATCATTTCATAGTCCCCGATGCTGTCACCCGCGATAAAGATCGGACCATGACCGTATTTTTTGACCAGCACCGATTCGATCACTTCTGTTTTCCCATGATGAACGGTGAAAGGATAGTTTTTCTCGTACACGGGCTTGATCTTCCCGTTCTCTACCTGCAGACGCATGCCAATGACGTTTTCGGCAGGCAGGTTGTATCCGTATTTGGGCAGGGTGGCAAATACCCGCACGACCTCTTCCAGAGAAGCGGAGACGACGTACACATCGATTCCGTTGGAGCGGAAGGTGTTCATCAAATTGGCGACCTCAGAAGTCAAACGCAGTCCGGTCGTATGCGACACCGTGATCACTCCCGCTTTTCCTGAAAGCGCTTTCGGACTTGTCCACGAAACTTTCTCGATCGCCATCCCAAGGCTGGCATCGTTCGACGCTTCGGCCAATGCATGCACTTCGTCGATTGTCATGTTGGCAAACAGGTAGAGGACCCACGGATAGCCGATACTGCTGCCGTGCGTGCCATTGATCGCTTCATAGAGGAAATAGAGCTTGGCGCGAAAATCGGCAAACTGCTCGGTCGCTTTGACCTCATCGAGGGATTTGGTTCCCTTCATGCCTTTATACTGATTGTAGAGGAAGGTATAGTCCGCTGCCAGATCGGCGGCGATGTCATCGAGTGTAACCGGCTGGCCGTCGTCGTTTTTGTAATCGTCGGAGAAAGGACCTGCGGGTACACCGGTACGGATGACGCCGGCAAACTCCTCCGGGGTCATTTTAAATGCGAGATGATTGATTTGATAGACAAACAAAGCCTCTTCGGTATCGTGCATGATGCTGGTGTTGTCCCAGTCAAACACGGCGTAAGGCTTTTTTGCCGGATTATAGGAAGGGCTTTTCACCCCGTGCTTATCAATTAAATCTTGCACAGCCTGGTACGTTCCCGGCGCCCATTTCCCCTTGTCGAGCACCTGCAGCTGTTGGAGCGGTTCCTTTGCGGCCCACGCCGGGGCTTGTACGCTCACCAGGGCCAAACAGAGAAACAGCGCAAAGAAGCCCCATTTCATGCTTTTTGTGTGTTTGATCGACATTCGTCCTCATCCTCTCTCTGCTCACGTTCTCAAATGTCACGAAATGCAATACGGCAGTTTCCCTTGTCTCTCCACCTCCTCAAAAAAATAAGCCGCCTACCCGTGGACGGATTCTTCCACAGGTAAACGACTATCATCGTCTGAAAATATTGACTTTTATAAAGAATACATAATTATTTGTTTGATTTCAATGGCATTCTTTATTCTCATTTGACTTTTTTCATCGTGCTCCAAAAAGGGTATCATGATAGCAAGAGCGTAAAAAGGGAGCAAAAGCGTGTGGCAAAAGATCCGTTTACCGTAGAACAGTTGATGCAGCTGCCTGCTTTTCAAGGGGCAAAAATCATGGCGGGCATAGAAGGCCTGAAAAATGAAATCTATTATGTGGACAGCATGGAAATTCCCGATCTGACCGGCTGGCTGCGGCCAAACGAGCTGATTATTTCAACCGGTTATGCCCTGCGGAACGAACCGTACCGGCTGAGCCGTCTGCTGGAAGAGATGCACCGGGTGGGAGGCGCGGCTGTCGCGATCAAGACCAAACGGTTTTTGCAGGAAATTCCGGAAGAAGCATTGCGAAAAAGTGATTTGTATCGCATCCCTTTGATTGATGTCCCGGCGGAAACTCCTTATATAGACCTGACGCACTCGGTCATGGAGAATATTTTAAACCGCCAAGTCGTCGTCATGAGAGGAATGCAGGAGGTCAATCAGCAGTTCACGCAGTTGGTGCTGAACAGGCGGACGCCCGAGCTGGTGGTGATGGTCGGGCAATTGCTTCATTGCGACGTAGCTGTGCTGAACCAGCAGGGAGAGGTTGAAAGCAGCACCGTCCATTTTACGAAAGAGCTTATCGCGGAAAAGCGGAGCATCCTGGTCAGCAACAGAGTCGTCGGCTACCTGGCGATTACAAAAAAAATCGAGGAAGACGATCGCTTTGGGCAGCAGTGTCTGGATCAGGCCGTTACCGTTCTGGCGATCGAATTTACGATCCGGCAGTCTCTGCAGATTCAGCGGGAGCGGGAACAGGAGTCGTTTCTGATAGAGCTGTTGTCAGGTACAGCCGGTGAGGAAGAATTGCTGCGCCACCGGGCCAAGCAGGTAGGAATATCGCATAGCGGTCATCTGTACGTGATGGTTCTCAAGCCGAGTGAAACAGGGAAAGCGAACCCCAGGAAGGAAGAAGCTTTGCTCCGGCTTTTGCAGGAAATGAATCAAGGCGACCCACATGCCAGAAAAGGCGTCCTGATCAATGATCAAATTGCAGTGATTTGTTATACCGACAAGCAGGAGATTTCCAAACAGCGAGAGGAAGCGGTACACTATCTCCAGGAATTGGCCGGCTGGGGAGCCGGGAAGGAGGAGCGAGGCGGCTGGATTTGCGGCATCGGCTGTATCCGCGAGCACATGAAGGATCTTCGCTACAGCTACCGCGAAGCAAAACGGGCCATGCGAATCGGCCGCCTTGTCCGTCCGGGACAATCGGTGATCCACTTCGAGGACATTTTGGTCGAGGACCTGCTCAAAGATGCAGCGGGCCATCCGTCGCTGACTGCTCTGTCGGGCATGTTTATCGAGCCGCTTGCCAAATACGACGCCGAATACGGGACCGAGCTGCTGTCTACGCTCGATTCCTTTTTGCGAACAGGCGGACAAACGAAAAAGGTAGGAGAAGAGATGTTTATCCACCGGAATTCTGTCTTGTATCGATTAGAGAGAATACAGGAAATTTTGGGGGTGGATTTGCACGATGCGGAAACGCGGTTCCGTCTCGATCTGGTAATGAGGGTTTGGAAAATGAGAGATTTGCCAGCGAATCCTGAGGATTTGTGAGGCTGCCAAAAAATAAACGCATTCTTTTGGGTCGTTTCCCATAGGGGGAAAAGACCCATTTTTGTTATAGTTGCAATTAACGCAATAATAAAAAATTGTTTGACAACGGGGGTGGAAAATCTTCAGTGATCGGAACGTCAGCAATCTTGCTCCCTGCGTTTTTTTTCGGACTATGAGAGAACCAGTGGTTCGCTATTAGAAACAAAAAGGTCGTCACCGTTTTCTCCTCTTGGGAAAACAAAGTGCTGACCGCAAACGGTTGCATTCCATTTTATGAAAACCTTGAGACGATAGGTGGCCAAGCATGCTAAAAACACTGGATAACGCTCTGGATTTACTCAAACACTTTACCCGGGAAAAAACGCAATGGGGAGTTCGTGAACTGGCCAAGGAAATGAATATTAGCCACACTGTTGTGTATCGGATGCTGGCTACGTTTGAACGATACGGATTTGTCAAACAGGAACCTAAAACAAAGAAGTACGAACTGGGGTTTAGCTTTTTGGAGTACGCATCCACTGTCAAGGACAATCTGGACATAACCGAGCTGATTTACCCGGTCATGAAACGGGTTGCCGAAGCAACAAATGAATCCGTTTTCTTGACTTGGCTGGATGGCTTGGAGGGCATTTGTCTGGAGATCGCCGAAAGCAGGCAGCAAGTGAAGTACGCGATGTCTATCGGCAGCAGGACGCTTTTGTACGCTGGGGCCTCCAACAAAGTGATTATGGCTTACTTGCCGGCCAGCACCCAATCAGCCATCATCGAAAAGGGGCTGCGGCCAAGAACAGAACATACGATTCATGACAAGGAGAAGCTGTTGCAGGACCTGGCACGGATCAGAGAAGACGGATGGGCTTACTCCGTAGGTGAATACACCGATACGGTGTTTGGCATCGCGGTGCCGCTGTTTTCCGGGGACAGGCAGGTCGTGGCATCGCTGACCATTGCCGGGCCGGACTATCGCATGCCGGAGCAAAAAGTACCGGAAGCCTTGAGGGAGCTGCGGACTGCACAGCAAGAAGTACAGGCCATACTGCAACGCATTTTCTAGCACAAAGGAGGGGACTTGCATGAACAACATAAACAACGGAAAGAGTGAAAAGGAAAAACACCCTTCCATTTTTGAACCTTTTGCGTTGATTCTGAATATTGTTACCGCTGTTATCGGGGCGGTCATCGGGATGCAGCTGGTGGCCTCGCTCGGAATTACTCCAAATACGGCCATTATCGGTGCGCTTATCGCCATGCTGATCGCGCGTCTGCCGATCACCATCTTTTCCAAGTACAAGTCGGTCCATCGCCAAAATCTGGTGCAAACCTCGATTTCTTCCGCGACATTCGGGGCGGCCAACAGCTTGCTGATTCCGATCGGCATTCCGTTTGTGATGGGAAAACCAGAATTGATCATGCCGATGCTGATCGGTGCGGCTCTGGCGATGTTTGTCGATGCTGCTCTTCTTTATAAATTGTTTGACTCTCGCGTCTTCCCTGCGTCCGGTACATGGCCGGCAGGTGTAGCTACTGCGGAAGCCATTATCGCCGGGGACAAAGGGGGCAAACGTGCCGCTCTGCTCGGTGTCGGTGCGGCGGGCGGTTTGCTCGGCTCCTGGCTCGGCATTTCGATGTCGGCGTTTGGTGTTGCTTTCATCGGAAACATTTGGGCGCTGTCCATGTTCGGGATCGGGCTCTTGCTTCGCCAGTATTCGATACCGATGTTTGGAATGGATGTAAACCAGATGTTCATCCCGCACGGCTTCATGATCGGTGCCGGTGTTGTGGCGCTGATCCAGGTCACGATGATTATTTTGAAGCGCAAGAAGACAGATAGTGGAAATGGCAGTGAAGTAGCTGCGGAAACGTACACGCGCAGCGACAAGCAGACGACACGTGTACTCGGAATCGGATTTGTGGCCTATTTGATCATTTCTCTGGTCCTCGCGATTTTGGGTGGACTGATGACAGAAATGTCGACAGGCATGTTTATCGGCTTTCTGATCTTCGCCGCTTTTGCCGCTTATTTGCACGAGCTGATTGTAGGGATTGCCGCGATGCACTCCGGTTGGTTCCCGGCGTTTGCGGTGGCGTTGATCACCTTGATCATCGGGCTGCTGGCAGGGTTTCCGCCGGTAGCGCTTGCCCTGCTGGTCGGCTTTAGTGCAGCGACCGGTCCTGCCTTTGCCGATATGGGGTACGACCTCAAGACAGGCTATATTCTTCGCGGCAACGGACAGGACAAGGAATTTGAACTTCACGGCCGCAAGCAGCAGTACATCACGGGCATGATTGCATTCGGCGTTGCTTTGATCACGGTCATGTTCACCTATAAAGGCTTCTTTGCCAGTGGGCTTGTCCCGCCAGTGGACGCCGTCTATGTGAAGACGATCGAAGCGGGAGCGTCCGCTGAAGTCGCGAAACAACTGCTTCTCTGGGCCATTCCGGGCGCCATCCTGCAGTTTATAGGCGGTCCGAGCCGTCAGCTTGGCGTCTTGTTTGCAACAGGTTTGCTTATCCTGAATCCGGGTGCCGGTTGGGCGGTTCTGGTCGGGATTCTGATCCGTGTCATCGTGCTCAAGCTGAAAGGCAAAGAGGCAGAAAGCTCGATGAGCATTCTTGCAGCCGGCTTTATCGCCGGTGACGCGATCTACAGCTTCTTTAGCTCCATTTTCAAATTCAGTCAAAAATAGGAGGGTGTACAATGACGAAGATCCTGCTCAACGAACGCATGATGGAAGCAGCCGTGTACGGTGGAGCCGTACTCGGCGGAGGTGGTGGAGGCTGGATCGAGGAGGGGCTGCAAATCGGGCGGCTTGCTCTGGAGGTAGGCCAACCGGTGCTGGTTTCCGACGACGAAATGGCGGACGACGATTTGCTCGTCACCGTTTCGCTGGTCGGAGCTCCGGCAGCAAAGGATAAATTCCTCAAGCCGATCCACTATGTTCGGGCACTGGAGCTTTTGTCGGAGAAGGTAAAAACACCGCTCAGAGGGATTCATACGAACGAAAACGGAGCAGGGACAAGCGTAAACGGCTGGTTCCAGGCGGCAGTCACCGGTCTTCCGATCGTCGATTTGCCTTGCAACGGTCGGGCGCATCCGACAGGAACGATGGGGTCGCTGAATCTGCATGAGCTGCCGGATTACGTTTCCCATCAGGCTGCTGCTGGCGGAAAGGGAGACCGTTATGTGGAAATGAGCATTTCCTCTTCCATTGAAAAAGCGGCGTCCATGATCAGAAAGGTGTCCGTGGAAGCAGGCGGCCTGGTGGCTGTTGCCCGGAATCCGGTAACCGTTGCGTATGCCAGAGCAAACGGCGCGCCCGGCGGCATCTCCCAGGCGATCAAGGTAGGCGAGGCGCTTCTCGGGAGCAAAGGAGAAGCGGCGATTGAAGCGGTATGCGCCGCACTTGGCGGCCGTGTCGTCATCGAAGGGGAAGTGAGCGAGTTCTCGCTGGAGACAACAGGCGGCTTTGACGTTGGCCGGGTCACCGTTGGCAGTACGGAGATGACGTTCTGGAATGAGTACATGACGCTGGAGCAAGACGGCAAGCGCCTGGCGACGTTCCCCGACCTGATCATGACCTTGGATGCCCGGACTGCACGCCCGATTGTCACGGCGGCGATGGAAAAAGGGCAGCATGTAGCGGTGATTCACGTGCCTGCCGAAAAGTTGATCCTGAGCACTACAATGCGCAATGAGGGGCTGCTCAAGCCGATTGAAGGCGTGATCGGCAAAGAAATCGTGTCCTACCTGTAAACAAAACGCTCACCAACAACCAAGACGGAGGGATCTTTCATGTCGTTGAAACAAACCATTACTGTATTTGAAGCTATGGACAGTGCCTATGTAAGTGGAGAAACGATCAAAAACCTGTTTGCCGATTATTCCGATGTGCAAGTAACCGTTGAGACCGTTACCGGGCAAAAGGGCAGCACGGACTTCGTGAAGATCGTCATTCCCGGCAAGGAAGGGAAATCCAAGGGCGGGATGGCGCCAACCTTTGGAATCATCGGACGACTTGGCGGTATCGGCGCGCGCCCGAGCCGTATCGGTCTCGTATCCGATGCCGATGGTGCCATTGCAGCCGTAGCGAGTGCGCTAAAGCTGGCGGAAATGCAAAAACAAGGTGATGTGCTGAAAGGCGACGTGGTGATCACCACTCATATTTGCCCAAATGCACCTACCCGTCCGCATGAGCCGGTCGATTTCATGGATTCGCCAGTCGACATTTTGACCATGAACAAGTATGAGGTTACACCTGAGATGGAAGCGATCCTGTCCATTGACACGACCAAAGGAAACAAAGTGATCAATCACAGAGGGATTGCGATCTCGGCAACCGTAAAAGAAGGCTACATCCTGCGCATCAGCGACGACCTGCTGCGGATTATGGAAATGACGACCGGGCAGCTTCCGGTTACCTTCCCGATCACGATGCAAGACATTACTCCATACGGAAACGATCTCTACCATATCAACAGCATCCTGCAGCCATGCGTAGCGACCGATGCCCCTGTAGTCGGGGTGGCGGTGACGGCTCAGTCCGCTGTCCCAGGCTGCGGAACCGGCGCCAGCCACGAGGTGGACATCGCACTCGCAGTGAAATACGCTGTCGAGGTGGCAAAAGAATACACCAATGGTACTTGCCGTTTTTACGACACCGATGAATTTGCCCGAATCACATCGCTGTACGGCTCCATGAAAGTGCTGCAAACATTGGGCAAATAAGCAAGGCGAGGGGAGCTTTCCCCTTGCTTTTTTTCACACGCGAAAAGAAGGAGAGGATGACCGTGAAACGCATTGGGATGATTACGATCGGGCAAGCGCCACGGCCGGATGTCGCGCCAATCGTAGAGAAGTATCTCGCAGGAAGAGCCGAGCTCGTCCAGGCAGGAGTATTGGACGGAATGACGAAGCAAGAAGTGGAAGAACGCCTGTCTCCCGGACCGGGCGAATACGTGCTGACGTCCCGGATGGTTAACGGAGATGCGGCGGTCATGTCGCGTGAGAAAATCCAGCCGATCCTGCAGCGGAAGATCGAGGATATGGAGAATAGCGGCATCCAGACGATCCTACTCCTGTGTACAGGTGTTTTCCCGGGGTTGTCCGCCAAAAAAGCGTTCCTGATCGAACCGGATTACGTCATTCCTCCGACGGTGGCCGCGATGGTCAAGGGAAGCCGTCTCGGGGTGCTCGTACCGCTCGTGGAGCAAAAGGAAGCACTGAAGGACAAATATCATCCGCACGGATTGTTCCCCGTCTTTGCCGCGGCATCGCCGTATAAAAATGATGTGGTAAGCTTCCGGGAGGCTTGCGCGGAATTAAAGGAAAAGGCGGACATCGTACTGCTGGACTGTATGGGATACACAGAGGAAGCCCGCGAGCTGGTCTCCGACTTGACTGGATTGCCGGTCATCCTGTCCAATGCGATGATGGCGAAACTGGTGTCTGAAATGATTTAGGAAGGGTTGAACAAAGATGAAGCTGATCGAAATCAGTAAAGGAATTTTGACCAATTGCATGGCACTGAAAGCCGGGGAGTCCTTTTTGGTGGTAGCCGACGACGCCAAGCGGGAGCTGGGCGAAGCGCTGTGGGAAGCAGGCCGTCAACTCGGCGCCGAAGCGATGTTCGTCGTCATGAATCAACGCGAAAAATCCGGCCAGGAGCCGCCGGCAGCCATCAGCGAAGCGATGAAACGCTCCCATGTGGTCGTCTGCGTGACCCAGCATTCGCTGACGCATACCAAAGCGCGCAAGGAAGCAGCCGCAAACGGCACACGGCTTGCCACCATGCCTGCCATCACCGAGGACATGTTCCTGGAGGGAGCGATCACTGCCGACTACTCCCAGGTAAAAGCATTGACTGAAAAGGTGACCGAGCTGTTGACCAGGGCAAACACGATCCGCATCGAAAAGGAAGGAAAAGCGTTGACCTTCTCGATCAACGGACGCAACGGCGTACCGAGCACAGGCGTTTACGTCAATCCGGGTGAATCGGGCAACCTGCCATCCGGCGAAGCATATATCGCCCCAGTGGAAGGAACAGCCGAGGGCCAGATCGTCGTAGACGGCTCGATCGCCGGAATCGGCAAGATCGACAGTCCGCTGCTCCTGACTGTAAAAGACGGGCGCATTGTCGAGGCAGAGGGGGCCGAGGCTGACCGGCTGTTGAAAACGCTTGGCGACGGAGACGGTCGCTTGCTGGGCGAATTCGGGATCGGCACGAATGACAAAGCGCGGATCACTGGCGTGGTGCTGGAGGACGAAAAAGTGTACGGCACGATCCACGTCGCCTTTGGCAGCAACAACACCTTCGGCGGAACCATTGCAGCGGGGGTTCATATCGATTTGGTCGTCAAAGCGCCGGATGTGTACGCTGACGATGAGTTGATCATGAAGGACGGCAAGCTTTTGGTATAAGCGGCTATCGAAGCGATTTTCAGTATGTCAAATTACGATAACAGTAGTGGAGAGGAAAAAGGATCGAACAGCGTTGCAATGCTGCTCGATCCTTTTTTGCGAATGAGGGTTAGCGCTTCTGTACGGAAGATTTTCGGCAGCAACAACCTTTCTTCTTTAAAAAACCTTAAGAAAGTTCGACAAACACAAAAGCTGTAGAGATGAAACAGAAGTAAAATGCGAAGGCCTTTTGGACACCTCCCAGGCGGAATGGTAAAAGCGGGACACGCTTTTAGCGTCCAACCTCTGAGATGCTTTCCACGAGTCATCGATTTTTAGACGGGGTCCCGCTTTTGGAATGGCAGCTGGACAGTAAAGCCCCCAAGCAGTGTCCCACCGAGCCTGGAGGACTAAATAGTAAATATTTACCAATTGCGGTGTGGGTGATATCATAAAATCACCCGCATTCTACTTTTTTACAGGTAAGTGGTACCGCCAACATTTTGACAAAAACGTACGCTTAGCATTAGAGGAGATGATTTTCAGCCCATCTCAGCTACATTAGCGGTCATCAAACGTGTATGTGGTCATGTCTTAGCGATCGCCGAACCTATGATTTTCAATGGTTTGAGTCATTTAGCGTACGAAGTAAGGAGGGCTCAGAATGAGAAGAATTCTGCTCACAGTCAAGTTGATCCTTTCCGTTTTACTGCTTTCATCATGTGCTAACAACTCCCTATCCACAGATACACAAAAAACAACAAATGAAATCGCAAGCTGGCCATACCCTTATGTGAAAGTTGAAAACCGTGTTTATGTAATTGAGAGCGATGAAAACAAAGTCGAACTTGTAGAGAAAGAAAATATCGGAGAACAAATTGGAACAGTAGAAGAGAAATACGATTTTGAAGGGGACGAACAAACATCGCAAGCAACTATTGCCTCTAATTACCTGGAGAAAGGGACTAAGCTTTTCACGATCAAGAACGTTGATCCGAGTGATCATATTGCATTTGAAAAAAGCGAGGGTGTATTCGTCAAGGTTACAGAGGAAAGTGCAGTTGCAAAAAAGCCAACTGATAAAACGAACTAAAGGCCATGGGGATACGCTTTTATTATGACTTTTTGCAAAATAAAATGGGACTTCGTGAAGAGTCCCCTTTTTTCATCTCCGCCATTAAAGCCCGAACTTCAGCAAACAAAAGATCGGCCAGATCCCCATCTAGCCGACCTCACAAACCTCTATAGCTATCTCGAGCGTATGCTTCTACGCAGTCCCCAATGTCACGCCCAACTCCTGCAAATACTGCCGATACGCGATACTGACCCGGTCGCATTTCAGGGACAGCTCCATCTGCAAATCGAGCGGCAAATCCTCCGGCTTTTGATTTTCCACAATCGGCTTGTCCTGGGCAAAAATCATGTTTTGGAATTCGACGATTTCCTCGTCGGTGGTACCAGTCTCGTAGTTAAAAGAAAGGACACCGTAGGCGACTGTTTTCCCTTCCTCCGTCGGTGCGACTGTCAGGAGAATGGACATCAGATGACCCGTTTCCCGGTCGCGTTTCGTAAACTTTACAGACAGCGGACGCAGAATTTCATATGTGTAGTAGACGTGCTTGGCTTGTCCGCTCCCGTCCGGGTCAGGCTGAAAGACAGCGATCTCGTCCGAGTAGATGGATGTTTCCGTCCGGTGAACGCGGTAATCGCCGATCTCCCTGTGCTCGGCCACGCCCAGGTAGCCTTCATGAACGACAGCCAAATGCCCGACATCGAGGAAATTCTCTACGACGCGCGGCGGTTTTGCATGGACGCTCTGGGGGCCCCAGATGACGTTGCGAAAACCGGGCTCGCCAAACTCCGGGAGCGGGAACATCTCGGGCTGATTGTTCCCCAGGTTGACCCAAATAAAGCCGTAGCGCTCCGTACAGCCGTAGGACAGGGCACGCGCTTTTCCGGGGATGGCTTGATCCTCGGGAAGCTGAGGAATCTTGACGCAGGCCCCTGTGGACTCGTACTCCCAGCCGTGATAAGGACAGACGAGCTTGCCGTCCCGGACACAGCCGAGGGAAAGGGCCGCACCGCGGTGGATGCACAAATCCTTGAAGGCATGAACACCTTCATCGTTTCGAAATAGGACGATTCGCTCGCCCATGATCACGATCTGCTTCGGCTGATCCTGCAAATCGGTGGAGCGGCAAGCGACGATCCAGTCATTTTTCAGTACAGTATCTTGAACCATTGTCAGGGACACCCTTCCTTCTCAACTTCCGTGCAACGTTTATTTGCGGACATTTTCTTCATATTTTAGCCCCTGTAGATAAAGAGAGTCAACAAAAACACGAACAATATTTTTAGTTAGGAGAAAGTCATTCGATTTTTGTGTACAAAACAATTCGATTATCCTATAATCTGGCGTATAACATTCGTTAATAGCTGAGAAAACATAGGGAGGCATAAGGGTGGAACAACAGCGGGATGACGTTCGCCTTGTCGTGGGCGTCGATGACAAGATTAGTGTGGGAAAGGCTTTTTTGCTCGGTTTGCAGCATGTATTGGCCATGGACTTGTACATTGCCCCGATTATCATTGCAGGACTTTTGACATTGGATACTTCCAGTACGTCCTTCTTTATTCAAATGTGCTTTTTGGCTACCGGTATCGGCACATTGATCCAGACTGGCTTCGGAATTCGACTGCCGGTTGTGCAGGGCCCCTCTTACGTTCCGATTGGCGCTTTGGCAGCGATCGGCAGCAAACTGGGTATGGCAGCGATGATCGGAAGCATCATCCCCGGCGCATTGCTGATGGCTTTTGTCGGCTATCCGCTGAAGTGGTTTGCGAAAGCCGTACGCAGGTTCATTCCCCCGTTGGTAGGCGGGACGGTCATTGTCATCGTCGGGATTGCACTGATGCCTACGGCGATGGCCAATATTTACAATTCGCCGGGAAGCATCGGGACAAACAGCCTGATTGCAGCCGTTTCGGCGGCAGTATTGGTCGCTTGTATGCTGCTGGGACAAAAGGCAGGGAAAGCAGGAACGTTTTTCCGCCTCGTATCCGTGTTGATCGCGATCTTCGTCGGAACGGTGACGGCAGCGTTCTTTGGAGGAGTTGACTTCAGCTCGGTCAAAAGCGCCGCCTGGCTTTCTTTGCCCAAGTTTTTCCCGTACGGTGCCCCCGTGTTCGACATCAGCGCGATTCTCACCATGGTGTTCGTTTATTTGATCATCATGATCGAAACGACGGGTACATGGTTTGTCGTTTCCTCTGTCACGGGCAAGGAGCTGACGGAAGAGAGGCTGAACCGCGCTTCTTTGGGCGAAGGTCTCGGCTGCTTTGTAGGCGCGTTGTTTGGCGGAACGCCGATGACCGGGTATTCCTCCAATGCCGGGCTGCTCGCGGTAACCGGAGTAGCCAGCCGAATGGCAATCATGGCCGGAGGCATCATCCTCATCGCGCTGGGCCTGGTGCCAAAGCTGTCCGCAGCGATTACCTGCATCCCCGAGCCCGTAATCAACGGCATTTTCGGCATCGTCTGCGTAGCGATTGTGACCAACGGATTAAAAGTCATTCAGCATATCACCATCGACGAGCGCAACATGATGGTCATCGGCCTGCCCATTTTGCTGACCATCGCTGTCACAGTGCTGCCAAAGGACGCACTCCAGGGCGCCCCTGACTTCGTCAATTACATCCTGTCCTCCAACATTACCGTAGGCGCATTGGCAACCTTGATCCTAAACCAAGTCATCCCGGACAAAAAAAGCTGGGCCAAGCAAGGAGTCCCGGCTGAGAGCAGATCATAAAAAAACGCTTTGCCTTTAAAGAAAGGCAAATATGTGAAAGGGTGCCCCCAAAAACGCGGGCACCCTAATTTTGTAGCGGAGGAAAATTTGATTAGCAGAAATTCAATTTGATACAAGTTTTGAAAAACGAGGGGTGAAGATAGGAGTACAGAGAACAACGAACAAAGAACAACAAAGAAACTAAGAAAGGGGACGAAACAAAGAAGGAACTCTTTTAAGCCTTCTTCTCTGATTGACCTGCCAAAAGACAGTAAAGGACAAAGCTGTAGAGATGAAACAGAAGAAAAAGGCGAAGGCCTTTGGGACACCTCCCAGGCGGAGTGGAAAAAGCGGGACACGCCTCTAGCGTCCAACTCTGAGATGCTTCCTGAAAAATCTACTTTTGGACGCGGTCCCGCTTTTGGAATGGAGCCGGCCAGTCAATCCCCCACGCAGTGTCCCACCGAGCCTTGAGCCTTTTTCTTCTGTTTCATCTCCTCCACTAAAGCCCGTCCTACCTCCTCATTAAGAAGCTTCGAGATTTACCTCATGAAACCAGTTCAAACGTCTCCGTAATCACAATGCTGCCTTCGACCGATTGCGCCATCGGGCAGTTTTTCCTAGCCAGATCAATCGCTTTCTTCACCTTGTCCGCCTGAAGCTGCTCCCCCGTGATGACATAATGAAGATGGATTTTTTCCACCCGGTTTGCCTTGTCCTCGTTGCGCTCCACGTCCGCAGTCACTTTCATGTCGCTGCAGGGCATCCTCATTTTTTCCAGCACCTTCCGCAATACGCCCGCGCTGCAGACCGCAATGGAGGAAACGAGCAATTGAAACGGGCGAAACCCGTACTGTTCGTCACCGGAAACGTGAAGATCTCCATAAGACAGATGTGCTACAAAACCGTGTTCCTTGGCCGTGAATTCCATGAAAGGGAAGCCTCCTCGCTTTGATTTGTCTGCTCCCATTATAAAGAAAGAGCTGTCCGGGATGAACAGAAGAAGTACAAATGGAGTAAAGGTCACTGATGGAACCGGGGGCCTTGCCCCAATGGCGGACAAAGAAGCAATAAAGCAATAGGCCGAAACATGCGTAATAGACGGTCACGGAGAGCCGGATGCTATGCCCAGGAGATGCGACAGATAGTCATTGGCAAATCGGGCCTGCGGATCCCACTCTTCTCTGACAGCCAGAAAGTCCTTCAAGCGAGGGAAAGCCTTGTGCAATCCTGCGGTGTCCATCCTGTGCATTTTTCCCCAGTGAGGACGGCCTCCGTATTTCCAAAAAATTTCTTCGACGCAAGAAAAGTAGGCTTGGTAAGGCATGCCTTTGTACATGTGGACGGCAATGTAGGCTGAATCTCGTTCGTAGGCGGGACTGAGCCAGATGTCGTCCTTTTTTACATAACGGCACTCGATGGGAAAATGGACGGCGAAACGGTGCCGCTCGATCGCTGTCTGGATCTCCTCAATTACTTCCTTCATCCGGTCGGCGGGTACACTGTACTCCATCTCGTGGAAGCGCACCAGACGAGGGGTGGCAAAGAGACGGTGGCTCAAACCCGTTCCCGAGACGGAAGGCACAGCTTTGGCGGATAGCTGACTTGCGGACGGGCACAGGGGCGGGAATAGGCGGCAGCTCTCGGAGAGGAGCCAGAAAAAGCCGTTTTCCAAAATGAGTTGTTTGAAATGATTCCAGCGCAGATATGGACTAGGGGGGTCAGCCGTTTCATTCATGCGTTTGGCCTGGACGAGCTGTGAGTAGGGGAACAGGAAAAATTCAAAATGACGGTTTTCTGCGGTCCATTTGTCCAGTTGGTCCAGACATGTTTCCACGGGAAGCCGCATGCTCTCGTATCGGAGCTGCAGCTTCGGGATGACGCGAAGGCGTACCTTGACGATCACTCCGAGCAGACCGAGCGATACCTGCAGGGCGGGAAACAAGGAAGGATGGCTCTCAGCCGAGCAATCCACCACCTCACCTGCTGCAGTTACGATGGTCAGGCCGACAACCTGCGTGGACAGGCTGCCAAACCGGATGCCCGTGCCGTGTGTTCCTGTACTGACTGCTCCAGCGATGGATTGGGCATTGATATCCCCCAGATTTTCTTGAGAGAGGCCGTGGGAGTGAAGCAGTTCGCCGAGCGCTTTCAGCTTGGTCCCTGCCCATACCTCGGCGACTCCTTTTTCGGCATCTACGCTTGCCAGACCTTGCAGACGGTCAAGAGACAACAGGCATTCATCGGTCTGGACCAGACCTGTAAACGAGTGGCCGGAACCGACTACACGGATGCGCAGCCCCTGCCCGGCACATTGCTTCACGATGGCGACGACATCGGCAATGCTTCCCGGAAAAACGATCTGGTCAGGCCGGCTCTGCACATTGCCGGCCCAGTTTCTCCACAGCTTTCCGGACTTGCTCACGATTGGCATAAGCCATCCCCCCTGTAAGTCGTCACTTCTTTGACGATACGTCCATCTGACACACAGTAGAGCCGGGTGAAGTGTTCGCACAGCTCGCCCGCTTTGGCGTGGCGGAAAAAGATCGGATCGCCGAACTGCAAAGTCTCCCCTCCGCGGTAGCGAACCGGTGTCTGTACCTCGCCAGCCCCTTCGTTTGGAAGCAGAGAAGCACCTTTCGGCAGGTAAGGCTTGGGGAGTTTGTCTCTCCCGGCTGAGCCCGAAGCGATGAAGCCACCTCCAGCGCAGGTAAAAATACCAGCAGCAGGCTTGCGAACGATCTCGACTGCATAACCGGCCGCCGGCTGGCAGCGAAAATCGATATAGTGGTCAAAAAGGCCGGGAGCAAAGAATCCGGAACCGGCTGTCACTTCAGTAATTGCGTCTTCTTTTCCCGTCCAATGAAGGCTTCCGGTGCCGCCGCCGTTAAAAAAGCGGAGGGAAATTCCCATCTGTCGGACGGTTTCCAGGAGCAAGGCGCGGCGGTCGCGAATTTCACGTCGAGACACATGCTTGAGCATACGGACGGCGATATTTTTGAAAATGCTTCCTGGCGCGCGGTCGCCTACCCCGGCTATCTGCGCTTCGTACCCCATCAAGCCTGCTGCCTCCAGGTGATTGGACGCGACAATGCGGCGCAGGACATAGAGGGCTTGTTCGATGGACCGCACAGAAGAACGCCAGACACCGAAGTGGAGTCCGAAAAAGTCGGTGGACATGTCGGCATCCAGACATACAGGCAGTCTTACCTTGAACTGACGAGCGAACTTTTCCAGGTGTTCTGCATGCTCGACCGAGTCGACCATGAATGTGATGGCGTGTCCGTCCCTGACGGCTATAGCCAGCTTCTCCAGCCAAACCGGCTCCCATATCGGGTATCCCAGCAACAGGTCATCCAGACCGTGGTTAGCCAGATGAAGAGCTTCCGGGGCCGAATAACACATGATTCCCCGAAAGCAGTCATCCATCTCCAGCAAATGCTTCAAAAGCTCGACGCTGCGAATCGATTTACTGGCAATGCGAATCATTTTTCCCTGGCTGCGGAGGCGGATCTGCTGGGCATTGATCCCGAGTAGATCCAGATCGACAAAGGCAAAAGGCTTGGGGATTCCAGCAAATATCGTTTGATAGTAGCGGTAATCGCGCACGGAACAGCCACCTTCCCGCAATGCACTGCTAACACTCATCATAGTACAAATATTCCGTTTATTCATGAAATATTTGTGTTTTGCCAGGGAAGCACAAAATAGAAAATTTGGCACACTTCTTTTTGAACGTTTTGTGATAAACTAACTGACGTATAATTTGTTGATATATAGACAACTGGGGGTGCTCGTGCATTGATGGCGTTTTTAGAGAATCTTGTTGGGATTTTCAATGATTTCCTGTGGTCGAAAATCCTCATTGCAGTGCTCATTATTTTAGGTATTTATTTTACTTTTCAAACAAAATTCGTGCAATTTCGAATGGCAGGAGAAATGTTCCGCCTCCTGGGCGAAGGAGCAAAAGGGGCAGGAAAGAAGAAAGAGAGCATTTCCTCCTTCCAGGCTTTTTGCATCAGTACCGCGTCACGGGTCGGAACAGGGAATTTGGCCGGTGTAGCCATGGCGATCTCTGTGGGAGGACCCGGGGCTGTCTTCTGGATGTGGCTGATCGCCCTGATCGGTTCCGCTTCTGCGTTCGTGGAAAGCACACTGGCGCAGATCTATAAGGTGAAGGATGCGAGCGGCTTTCGCGGCGGCCCTGCCTACTACATGGAGCAAGGGCTGAAAAAGCGTTGGATGGGTGTGCTGTTCGCCATCCTGATTACGCTCTGTTTCGGGTTTGTGTTCAACGCCGTACAGGCGAATACGATCACCCAGGCGTTTCAGACTGCCTATGGCGTCAACCGTACTCTGATGGGAGTAATTCTTTCGGTTGTAACTGGTATTATCATTTTTGGTGGTGTCAAACGGGTTGCGAAGGTAGCTGAATTCCTCGTGCCGTTCATGGCTGGGGCCTACGTACTCGTTGCGCTCTTCGTCGTCGTGACCAACATCGGACAGCTTCCGGGCGTGCTGGCCCTGATCGTCAAGTCGGCGTTCGGCATGGAGCAGGTGGTCGGCGGCGGTCTTGGTGCTGCGATCATGCAGGGCATCAAGCGAGGACTGTTTTCCAACGAAGCGGGTATGGGGAGCGCAGCCAACGCTGCAGCTACAGCTGATGTGACGCACCCTGTGAAGCAAGGGCTCATTCAGGCGCTTGGTGTCTTCGTCGATACCCTGCTTGTCTGCAGTGCTACTGCATTTATCGTGCTGCTTTCCGGCATGTATACGACAGAAGGACTGGACGGAATCGCCCTCACCCAGGCCGCGCTCAGCTCGCATGTAGGCGGCTGGGCAAGCTCGTTTGTCGCTTTGATCGTCCTCTTGTTTGCCTTCAGCTCGGTGGTAGGCAACTACTACTACGGGGAAACCAACATCGAGTTTATCAAGTCGGACAAGAAGTGGCTGACGATTTACCGCCTGCTGGTAGTGGGCATGGTCATGTTCGGATCGGTAGCCAAAATCAGCATTGTCTGGGATCTCGCCGATCTCTTCATGGCTTTGATGGCGCTCCTCAACCTGTTTGCAATCGCCGTGCTGGGGAAAGTCGCATTTGCCGCTCTGAAGGATTATACAAAGCAAAAGAAAGCCGGCAAGAATCCGGTATTTCACGCAAGCTCCATCCCAGGCCTCCCGAAGGTCGAGTGCTGGTCAGAGGAAGCGAGCGAGAAAAAAGCAGTATCATAACGTTGGCAACGGATATGGAAGAGTGGTCCTTAAACAGGGGACCGCTCTTTTTTTGTTGATAAAAAACCGGGCTCTTCATTTTCTCAAGCCGGTCTTCCGGATATACCAGCGGCGTTTATGAAAGGAGATAGACCTGTATTTCTGGGCCATTCTGAAGAGTTGCTCACGAGTAAGTGATGCTGGTGTTGAGGAGCAGCTTTTGTTAAGGGCACTTCTTGCAACCAGATGACCGGGGTAGTGAGCTTTCACGAAGTTACCGTAGGTTTCGAACTCGGAGAAGCCGGCATAACTTTGTTTGTTGGTCTTCTTGATAATCGCCCAGTACCACCTAGTCTTATGCCTGGCCTCAATTTTCCACTTCAGTCGGGAGAGCTTCGATTTGTCGAACAGCATATAGTGGGCAACGAAAGAGCGCGAGGCGGTTGGCTTGGTCCCCAGCAATTTCTTATAGGTGCGAAAATACTCGGGACGACTCCAGTTACGGCAGTAAAAAACGGTTTTCCCGTTGACGAGAAAGACATGAGGGCGGATGAGAATGGTGTCGGCGTCGATCACAAGATAATACCTTCGCTTGGACAGGTTTCCTCCCGCCAGCTTCAACAATTGTTGAAGCAGCCAGCCTGAGCGATTGGTGCGTTTGGTTTGGTAGCGAATGTCTTTTTTTGTAATCGGAAGGACGCGTTTTTCATTGATGAAGGTGCAGTTTTTACGCCGGCAAAGGGCTTGGATTCGCTTGCTTGGTGGCGATACAACCATGATCTTGCCGATCGGATGCTTTACTTGTGTACGGATACTGTCAATGACATAGGGAAGAGTGCCAAGGTCTTTCTCGATAGCCGGGATCAGGACATCAATTTTGATAGAGCTGTTGAAGGTCCTGTTTGCTGAATGTGTCAACTTCTCAACTCCTTTTCGCTTAGCACTTTCAAGCATATGTGTCTGAACAGGTCGGCTAGTGTGTCCGAACGTTCCAGATAGGATATGATTTTTTTCCTTAGGGTGAATACGACAGATATGGAAAACCTGCAAAATGGGGGTCTGTCTGCCTTCTTGAGTCAATGAGTTAAGTATGTATTGTTCAAATTATGTAAAACCCTGAAACCCTCCTCACTTTGTCTCGTCGAAATCAGAGAAATTGTAATGAATGATGCGTGGTCTTGTATAATTGTGGGAAAAAGGGGAAGGTGATCATGTGATTTTAGGTATATTTATCCTCAGTATGCTGAGTTTTGCTTGTTTACTCTCTATCGCAATGAACTCAAAAGAACTCGTAAAACAAAACAAACAGATTATTGAATTGCTTCAGGCAAATCAAAAGGACAAAAAAGATATTTAACATACCAGAACATGCAGGGCTTTCACGAGGACTGTTGATCGTGTACGAGGCGTCCGGAGCAGCCGGTCCTATTTTGGAGAATTCTTGGCACGCTGTCCGGTGAAGGAAATAAGCTGCTGATGTACGAAAATCCCACAGTTAAATCACGAATGTTCGGTTTTAATGTTCGGATTTAGGTTGTCAGACGACTGATCTTTCGATGGTTTTATGCCCAAACCAATAAAAAGGCGAATAAAAATTATCCAATTGATTGACATAATTCATTATCTGCGTTATCATGCAAATTGTTGCGAGTTTCAAAAACGAAAAATCCGACAGATTCGTATATCCTCAGAAATAAGGTTTGAGGGTCTCTACAAGGAACCGTAAATTCCTAACTACGAATGGGTGTATCGCTATACCCGTTCGCTTGT
Source organism: Brevibacillus sp. FSL K6-2834 (assembly GCF_038592925.1). Classification (NCBI taxonomy): domain Bacteria; kingdom Bacillati; phylum Bacillota; class Bacilli; order Caryophanales; family Paenibacillaceae; genus Brevibacillus; species Brevibacillus sp. FSL K6-2834. Next base: position 5,387,564 of record NZ_CP151945.1, on the reverse strand, counting down.
TGGGTTTTTTTATTGCGAGGAGGATATGAACATGAGTAATATAAACAACAAATATGACGTGATTGTGGTAGGTGCCGGACCGGCAGGAATCTTCGCTGCCTATGAATTGACACTGAAAGCGCCGAAGGCAAAAGTCCTGTTGATTGATAAAGGCCATGACATTTACTCGCGCCGCTGCCCGATTTTGGAGGAGAAAATCAAGCTTTGCCCGCCCCCGGCAGGAAAGAAGGATTTCGCAGGCTGTCTGCCGGCCTGTTCGATCACAGCCGGATTTGGCGGAGCCGGCGCGTACAGCGACGGGAAATTCAACATTACCACCGAATTCGGCGGCTGGATGACCGATTATTTGGCTCCATCCCAGGTGCTGGATCTGATTAAATACGTCGACTCCATCAACCTGGAGCACGGTGCGACGACAGCAATTACCGATCCGACGACCGAAACGATCAAAAGCATCGAGCAGCGCGGATATGCAGCAGGGCTGAAGCTCCTGAGAGCTGAGGTGCGCCACCTGGGCACGGAGCAAAACCTGGAGATTCTCAAGTCGATTTATGAATACTTGAAAACGCGCATCGACATGATGTTCAAGACCGAGGTCGAAGATATCCTGACGGTCAAGGAAGCGGACGGTCACCGCGTTCGAGGCGTGGTGCTGAAAAACGGCGAGGAATATTTGAGCGACAACGTGATGATCGGGCCCGGCCGTGACGGTTCCGCCTGGCTGACGGGGATTTTGAAAAAGCGCCGTCTGAAAATGTACAACAACCAGGTAGACGTAGGCGTGCGGGTCGAGACGTCCGACGTGGTGATGCGCGAGATCAATGAGCATCTGTACGAAGGAAAATTCATCTTCAACACATCGGTCGGGACGAGGGTGCGCACCTTCTGCAGCAACCCGTCCGGTCACGTCGTCGTGGAAAACCACAGCGGCGTCATGGCGGCAAACGGCCACTCTTACAAGGACCCTGCGCTGGGCTCCCAGAATACAAACTTTGCTCTGCTCGTTTCGCACAAATTTACCGAGCCGTTTGACAAGCCGAACGAATACGCTCGCGAAATTTGCAAACGCGCCAACGATCTTTCCAATGGCGGCGTCATCGTCCAGAAATACGGAGACATTTTGCGCGGACGCCGCTCTACCGAGTCCCGCATCCGCGAAGGGTTTTTGGAGCCGACGCTCAAGGAAGCCGTTCCCGGCGATTTGGGCCTGGTTCTGCCGTACAATACGATGAAAAGCTTGATCGAAATGGTCGAGGCGCTGGACAAGGTGACACCGGGAATCGCTTCCGAGCACACACTGTTCTATGGCGTAGAGGCCAAATTTTACTCTGCCCGTCCAAAGCTGACCGAGGAGTTCGAGACGGAAATCAAAGGGCTGTACTGCGGCGGCGACGGTGCGGGCATTACGCGCGGACTGGCACAGGCCGGGGCTGCAGGCGTATGGATCGCCCGTAATATCATCAAAAAATCGTTGCAGTAGCATAGTCTATAAATCGGAAAAAGCAGGTGCTCCAAAGTCTCAAGCAGACAGCGGGGCACCTGCTTTTGCATTGCATATAGGGGAGTGGCGGGCATGGGTACGAAATTCGACAGCAGATTGTTTGGCCAGCATGCGAGGCCGAAAACGACCAGTTGTGCATCTTCAGAACCAGTCGAATGATGGAACTTTTTTCACACATTCTTACATTATTCGTAGTCGCTGGGACTTTTCTCAGTCTATAATGGCATCAAGAGCATTTCGCAAGTACGACAGGCAAGAGGGGGTACATATGTTTCAGTTGGTCCGCAACACCTTGACGAACAAAGAAGGCTTTATGATCTTTATTTTATGGAATCATCTCTGGGTTGCAGGCTGGATCGCGTATCAGATGGATGTGAACTTCTGGAAGGTCACCTCCGCAGGCTTGCTGGCAACACTGATCGTTTCTCCGTTGTACTTCATTCGCAAGGACAGCTACTTGATCCGGTATCTGGTCGGAATTGGTCTTCTCTATTACTCGATTGCATTTGACCACTATACACCGTTTCAGGAAATCTCGTTTCTCGCGTTCATCGTCCTGGGCTTTTTGGCAGCCTATCTGGACTGGAAGCTGATTGTATCGGCGGGGGCGATGCAGGTTGCGGCGACATTAATCGGATTTTACACCGGTTCTTACCAGTTGTTTGACGGCCATTTTTCGGAAGTCAATTTGCTGCTTCGCATTGTCGCTTTCGTGCTGATGATCGCGGGGCTCACCTATCTCTGTCTGGCTGGACAAGCGTCGCTTGCAAAAGCGGACAGCGCGAGACGGGAAGCCGAAGACAAAGAGCAGCGCCTGGAAGAGCTGCTGCGGAATATCAAGATGGTAACAGAGCAGGTGGAGCGCACATCCGTGCATGTCCATGAGCATGCCGAGACGACAAGGCGCAACACGGACGAGATGATGGTCGCCTTCAAGGAAGTGGCGACCGGAATGGAATCCCAAGCCAATTCCACTGTCAAAATCGAGGAAGAAGTGCAATCGATCGACCAGGAAATTGTGACTGTCAACGAGCAAGCGGCCGTCATGAAGGCGGAAGCGGATCAGAACAGCCGCCGCTTGGCAGGAAGCATCAGCATGATGAGCGAGCTTTCCGAGCAAATGGAGCAAATCGTTCAGGCGGTCAATGTGGCGTCTTCGACGATCCGCGAGCTGAACAAGCAAGCCAACAAGGTCGAGGAAATCGTCCAGACGATCAACCAGATCGCGACACAGACGAACCTGCTCGCGCTCAATGCCGCGATCGAATCGGCTCGTGCGGGTGAGCACGGCCGGGGCTTCGCCGTCGTGGCGGACGAGGTGCGCAAGCTGGCTGAGCAAAGCGCGACGGCTACGCAGGAGATCGCCGGAATTTTGCAGTCGCTGCATCAAGAAAGTGAAAATGCGGTGAAGCATATGAGCACGGGCGAAGTGTCGGTAGCAAAGGGGCAGGAGCTGGCGGTAGAGACAGTGGCGTCTATCGAGACGGTTCGTGCAGGCATGGAAGCGTTCCTCGAGGCCGTAGAGCATGTGCGGACGAGCATGGATCGCGTGAAAATGCGCTCCGGGGAAGTGGCGGCCGAGATGTCTACGATTACAGCGGTCACCGAGGAGTCTGTTGCCAACCTGGAGGAATTGTTTGCGACGGCGGAGAACCAGCATCAAAAGGTGCGGGAGATTACCGAGGAGCTCGGCGAGCTGAACGCCTTGTCGACAAAGCTGCAGCAATCATTTCAGCGATAATCGTAATGTTTGAAATTGCAGAAAAAAGAATTGCATTTTTCAATTGATCTGCTAGAATGAATTCAATATCAATTAAATAGTTTCACCTTACCTTATCAAGAGCGGCGGAGGGACTGGCCCGATGAAGCCCGGCAACCACTGTGCACACGTGCACAGAAAGGTGCCAATTCCTACAAAATCCATTTGGATTTTGAGAGATGAGGAAGAGGTTGGCGATATACCGCAAACTCTTCCTCCGGGAAGAGTTTTTTCTTTGTACAAAGGAGGTTATTGACGAACGTTAATTTAATTAAATATAATAATATTCGTATTTTATTCAAATTGATTTTTTATACACGCCATAAACCAACGATATTTTGTTATAAAAACGAATAATATCGTTCGGGATATTGATAGGAGAGAGGACATCATGAAAAAATTGCTTCTGGCTTTAACGACATTCGCTGTACTGGCAGCCGGATGCTCGACAAACAGCAGCGCCCCCGAAGACAAGGGACAAGCCCAGACAGGCGGACAAGAAACAGCGAAAAAGCGGATCGCGCTGGTGCTGCCCGAGAAAATCGGGGTTAACCCGTTCTTCCAGCAGATGGACGATGGAGCGAAGAAAGCCGCCCAGGAATTCGGGGTGGATGTCAAGACGATTGAATCCACAGACCACGGGGCTATCGAGGAAAATATCCGCGTGGCAGTGGCCGAGCAATACGATTTGATCATCACGTCTTCCTTTGAAGCCGAGGATGCGCTGAAAAAGGTAGCGACAGAAAATCCTGACCGCACCTTCGCCATCATCGATACGCAAGTCGATTTGCCCAACGTCCGCAGTGTCATGTTCCGCGAGCAAGAGGCTGCATACCTGGTCGGAGCGGCTGCCGGTTTGGCAACCAAAAGCAACAAGGTAGGGATCGTCGCAGCAATGGACATTCCGATCCTGAAAAAATGGACAGTCGGGTTTCAGGAAGGGCTCAAGGCGACCAACCCGAACGCGGAAGTGCAGATCAACTACGTCGGCAGCTTCAGCGACCCGGCAAAAGCGAAGGAGCTGGCGCTGCTGCAGGCTTCCAAAGGAGCGGACTTTATTTACGGCGCAGCGGCTGTAGGAGATCTTGGCGTGTTTGAAGCAGCCAAGGAAAAAGGCTTCTACACCTCCGGACAAGACGTTGACCGGACCAGCATCGACCCTGAGCATATCGTCCTGTCCCAGTTGAAAGGAACGGACTCCGCTGTGTATGAAACGGTGAAGGCATTTGTGGACGGCAGCTTGAAGCCGGGTGTCGTCGCCTACGGACTGAAGGAGAACGGCGTCGGCGTGACCTATGTTACGCATGACAGCCCGACTCCGTTGAACCCGTTCATTGGAGAAGAAGTCGTCAGCAAGGTAAAGGCGATCAAGGATGAGATCGTCGCGGGGACGAGAACCGTGACAGACCCGCTGAAACAATAGCAAGAGCGCTGATTCGGAAACCGGCTACATGAGCGTAGTCGGTTTCCTGCTCTACCGGGAAGACAAAAGAGGGAGGGGAAAAAGGTGGCGAACCGACTGGAAATGCGAGGCATGACCAAGCGCTACGGCGATTTTACCGCCAATGACAACGTTTCGTTTACGTTGAAAGAGGGGGAGGTCCATGCGATCGTCGGCGAGAACGGAGCGGGCAAAACCACGCTGATGCGCATGCTGTACGGTATGGAGCAGCCCACTGCCGGAGAGATCGCAGTAAATGGCAAGCCCGTCGTCTTTCGCGGCCCGGAGGATGCGATCCGCCACGGGATTGGCATGGTTCACCAGCACTTCATGCTGTTTCCCGACTTTACCGTTGCGGAAAATATCGTGATCGGCTACGAACCGCAGCGCAAAGGGCTGTTTCAGCGAAAAGAAGCGGCGAGTGCAGTCCGCTCGCTCAGTGAGCGATACCGGATACCGATCAACGAGAACGCCAAGGTATCCAGCTGCTCCGTAGGGGAGCAGCAGCGGGTAGAAATCCTGAAGGTGCTCTACCAGGGTGCAGATATTATCGTGCTGGACGAGCCGACTGCGGTGCTCACGCCGCTGGAGGTAAGGGAGCTGCTGCAGACGATCCGCCATTTGGCCGAAAGCGGCAAAAGCGTCATTTTGATTACGCACAAGCTTCAGGAGGTCATGGAGGTGGCAGACCGGGTCACTGTCCTGCGCGGGGGGCGCGTGACCGGAACCGTTTCCCGAAGCGAAACCAATGCGGACGACCTCGCCCGTATGATGGTAGGCCGCGAGCTTCAGCAGCTCAGTGACCGGGTCCGCCTGGAAGGAAAGCCGCTTTTGCGGGTGCAGGGCCTGAGCGTCCGGGAAAAACAAACGCTCGTAGACGACGTGACGTTTTCCGTACACCACGGGGAGATCGTCGGGATCGCCGGGGTTTCCGGCAACGGGCAATCCGAGCTTTTGGAGGCATTGACCGGCCTGCGGGCTGTTTCGGAAGGGAAAGTCTATCTCGGAGAAAAGGATGTGACTGGCCAGTCGGTGGCAGCGATTCGCGAGGCAGGATTGGCCCACATTCCCGAAGACCGCTACCTGTGGGGGACAGCAAAGCTGGAAAGCGTCGAGGAAAACGCGCTGATGGGCTATCAGCGCAAGCCGGAGTACATGCGTCGCGGTGTCGTTTTGCGCAGCAAATTCCGCCGTGTCGTGGAAGAGTGGGTCGAGCGGTTTGCGATCAAGACAGGCTCTCTTCATTTGAAAGAGCAGGCGGGAAACCTCTCCGGAGGCAATCTGCAAAAGCTGATTGTCGCCCGCGAGCTGGGACAGAATACACCACTGTTGATCGCGGCCGAGCCTACTCGCGGCGTTGACATCGGCGCGATGGAATACATCCATCAGGCTCTGCTGGAAAAGCGGAACAATGGAGACGGCATTTTGCTCGTCTCGTCTGAATTGACAGAAATACTGGCGCTGTCCGACCGGATTTTGGTGATGTACAAAGGGAGGATCGCCGGGGAGCTGACACGCTCGGAAGCGACAGAGGAGAAAATCAGCGTATTGATGGCGGGAGGAAGCGTGTATGGCAGCAGTCAAGCAGCTATGTAAGTCATTGGTTCAGCCGCTGCTGGCAGTGATCATCGGCCTGTTGACAGGTGCGCTGGTCATTGCCGCCGTGGGCGAATCGATTATCGGTACGTATCAAGAGATGTGGAAGGGAGCCTTTGGCAGCTTCTACTTCCTGACCTCCACGCTGGCCCGGGCCACGCCGATCATGCTGATCGGACTGGGACTGTCGCTCGCTTTTCGCGCCGGGGTATTCAATCTGGGGGCCGAGGGACAGATGGTAACGGGAGCGATCAGTGCGACGTTGGTGGCCCTTTATCTGCCCGCGCCCGGCTTCGTCAAAATGGTGGCCGCTCTGGTAACGGGCGTGCTTGCCGGAGGGTTGTGGTCGCTTTTTGCCGGGTATTTGGAGGCGCGCTTTCGGATTCAATTGCTGATTTCCTCGCTGCTGCTCAATTATGTCGCCGTTTTGTTCGCAGGGTATCTCGTCAGCGAGCCGTTCCAGGACAAAACCGGGTCCGCTGCCATGGCCCAGACCCCGATGCTGGAAAAAAGCGTCTGGCTGCCAAAGCTGTTCGCCGGGATGAGCGTCCATGCAGGCTTTTTGTTTGCCTTGGCTGCTGCTCTTCTGATCTTTTTCGTCATTCGCTATACTCCGTTCGGGTACGAAGTGAAAATGCTCGGGCAAAACCCGTTCTTTTCCCGCTATGGCGGAGTGAACAGAGTTCGGGTGATGCTGACCGGCATGTTTTTCAGCGGCGGACTGGCCGGATTGGCCGGGACTGTCGAGGTATTGGGCTCGCATTATCGGTATGTGGAAGGCGCCCTGACGCTTCCGAATTTCGCCTGGACCGGGCTGATGGCGACCCTGCTGGCCAACTCTCACCCGATTGGCGTTGTGTTTACTTCCTTGCTGCTCGCGGCTCTGCAGACAGGTGCCATGGGAGTGGAGCGGAATACGGATGTGCCGCTTGAACTGGCCAGTGTGATTCAAGCTGTTTTAATTTTGTTTATATCAGCTAAATTCAGTTACGACTGGTGGAAAAATCGCAACAACAAGAGGAGGGAATCTCATGGAGCTGTTTGATTGGTCCCTCGTCAGTTCCACCATCCGCATGGTGACGCCTATTTTGCTCGCAGCCCTGGGCGGTGCGCTCTGTTCGCGCGTCGGCATTTTCAACGTCGGTCTGGAGGGGTTGATCCTGGTTGGCGCCTTTTCCGCCATCGTCGGCAATCACTTTACCGGGAGCCTGCTGCTGGCGCTGCTGTTTGCAGCTCTCGTAACCGTTCTGTTCTCGCTGCTGTTTGCCTACATGACGATCGGTCTACGGGCCAATGAGATCGTCGTCGGCGTCGCGATCAACTTTCTCGGGCTGGGGCTGACCACGTTTGCCCTGCGTGCCGTTTTTGACGTAAAGGGCGCGTTTTACGACAAGGACATGGCCGGACTGCCGCAGTGGCAAATCCCGCTAATCAAAGACATTCCAGTGCTGGTAGACATCGTTTCCGGGCATTCGCCGCTCGTGTACTTCGCCTTTTTGGCCGCAGTTCTGCTGCATTTTTTCTTTACCAGGACCGTTACCGGCTTTCGCGTGCTGGCTGTCGGCATGAACGCGACTGCGGCCCGCAGCCTTGGGTTGAAAGCGACTCGCCTGCAGGTGCTGGCGATCGTCATGTGCGGCGTGCTGTGCGGGATGGCCGGAGCCCAGCTATCGCTCGGCCAGGTGACGATGTTTACGGAAGGCATGACAGCCGGACGCGGCTTTATCGCACTGGTGGCGATGATGCTGGGGCAAGCCCATCCGCTCGGCATCCTCGCGTCCAGCTTCCTGTTTGGCTTGATGGACGCGCTGAGCATTCGTCTGCAAGGCTTTTCGCTGCCGACGCAGTTTACCGCCATGCTGCCGTATGTGCTGACGATCGCGGCGATGTTCTTTTTAAAGGACAAGGGCGCTTCGTCAGCCGGCTCCAGCCAGCAAAGCACGCGATAGCTGATAATAAAGCGGAGTATGAACATTTTCATTTACGACATAAAGGGGAGAGGTTCGGATGAACAAGGCTGATCGTATCAAACGGATGAAGGTGCCGGCTGTAGACCCTGCTCTGGCAAAAAGGCTGCCGCCGGGCCAGGTGCTGACGGAGAGATTTCCGATCCTGCACGAGGGAGAGGTCCCGGTCTACGATTTGCAAACATGGACGCTTCGGGTGTTTGGAGAAGTGGAGCGGGAAGTGACGCTTGGCTACGAGGAAATCCGGGCCATGCCGCAGAGTGTACTGACGTGCGACATTCATTGCGTGACCCGGTGGTCCCGGTTTGACAACCGCTTTGAAGGAGTCCGGTTCCGCGACTTTCTAAAAGCAGCGGGCATCGTGCCGAAGAGCGATTACGTCATGCTGCACGGCGACCACGGGTATACGGCCAATTTGGCTCTGTCCGATCTGGACCGGGATGACGTTCTGCTGGCCCATTCCTTCGACGGGGAGCCGCTGACGGACAAGCACGGATGGCCGCTGCGCATGATCGTGCCTCACCTCTATTTTTGGAAAAGCGTGAAATGGCTGCGGGGAATCGAATTTACCAACGAAAACAAGCCCGGCTTTTGGGAGCAGAACGGCTTTCATCTGAACGGAGACCCGTTCCGCGAAGAGCGGTTCTCCGGCGAAGTGCTGCCGATCCCGGAAGACGAGTGGGAGAAAAAGGAGTTTGATTGAGATGCTGCCCAATCTGAAAATTGATCCGGAGCAACTGCCAAAGCGAGCGATTGTGTGCGGAGACCCGAAGCGGGCTGCCCGCATCGCCGAGCTGCTGGAAGAGAGCACTCTGATCGCGGAAAACCGCGAGTACCACAGCTACAAAGGGAAGTGGAACGGAACAGAAGTAGCGGTCGTCAGCCACGGCGTAGGCTCGCCGGGAGCGGCGGTCTGCTTTGAGGAGCTGGCCAAGGGCGGGGTGAAAACGATCATCCGCGTCGGCACCGCCGGCTCTTATCAAAAGGAGGTCGAGCCGGGCAGTCTGGTGATCAGCTCGGCAGCCGTACGCCAGGACGGACTGACCAGTCAGCTCGTTCCTCCCGGCTTTCCTGCGGTAGCCAATCGTCGTGTGGTAGACGCCCTGGTCACAGCCGCAGAAAAGCAAAATACCGGTCTTCATGTCGCCGAAGGCATCACGCTGACGCTTGATGTGTTTTACAGCGGCGTGGTGGATTTCCCGCACAAGCTCTATCAAAAGGCGGGCGTGCTAGCCGTCGAAATGGAGAACACCGCGCTGTTTGTCATCTCTTCGCTGCGCGGCATGAAGGCCGGCTCGATCCTGGCGATCGACGGGTACGCTGACGCCAACCTGCTGGAGACGTACGACCCGCACACAGACTTTACCCGGAAAGCCATCGAAGCCGAGGCCCGGATCGCGCTGGATGCGATTGTGGCGGTCGAGTAGGCAGTTAGGTAATGAAATAAAAGACCGTCGGTGCTGCAATACCGACGGCAGTACATTAGTCGTCCTCTTTTCAGGAGCGGCTCAAACCTGCGGGAAGTAGATCACCAGGTTGCCAAACTCAGGGGTGATCTACTTCTTTTTGTGGAAGGACAGTACGGCTACGATTAATAAGCCGACCACCCTTAACACCCGTGCATCCGATGTGGATGCACTTTTTTATTGACAGCTTGAAGGATCAACGGCCGTTGTTGGAAGTCACCTGGAGTGTAAATAGCGTAGTACCATCGTTTGTTCTAGCAGGAGGGGTTCATTTATATGTTTTTTATTGGTCTTAGGTGAAAATCTGAGAATCTATTCTCAGATTCACTCAAAAAAGAACGTAAAAAACAAAAGCTTGAGAGATGAAACAGAAGAAAAAAGCGAAGGCCTTTGGGACACATCCCAGGCTCCATTTCAAAAGCGGGACACGCATTTAGCGTCCAACCTCTGAGATCCCCCCTTGTATAGTCTGCTTTTGGACGCGGTCCCGCTTTTGAAATGGAGCCGGACAGTGAATCCCCCACGCAGTGTCCCACCGAGCCTGGAGCTTTTTTCTTCTGTTTCATCTCCTCCCCCAAAGCCAGACCTACCACTTTTCTTAACAGACTCCTTTCACAACATTAACCCTGCATTCACGTTCTCTTAACGAAACCCCGGTATCATTCTAACTAACAAGTGAATAGATCGTTCGGTTGGAGCCCTGGAGAAACCCCCGACATTCATTACCAAGCACTTTCACATAAAGTCTTTGGCAATTGTCTTGTCGCGGGGTTTTTTGTTTTGCAAAAGGAGGAGAACCGAGATGAACCAGGCGGAATTTTTCGAGCGGCTGACCCGGCAGAAAATGATCGCGTCAGTCAAAGAACCCAAATATCTGGAAAAAGCGGCTGAAGCCAAGGTAGGCGCGGTGGTCCTGTCTACGGGAAACATCGGTGTCATCAAGCGCTATGTCGACTTTTTCAAAAGTCACGATGTTCCGGTCTTTCTCCATCTGGAGCGGATCGGGGGAATCAGCTACGACCGGGAAGGAGTCGCGTTTGTCGCTCATTACGTCAAGCCGGACGGGATCGTGACCACGCGCAATACGCTGATCAAGCTGGCGAAAAAAGAGAAGCTTTTGACCATCCAGCGGCTTTTTCTGGTAGACAGCGACGCGCTCAAGTCCGGCCTTTTATCGGTCAAGGAAACACAGCCTGATGCCGTAGAGCTCATGCCGGCGCTGCTCCCGGAATTCATCGCGGAGTACGCGCAGGAGCTGAAGGGCACGCCGATTATAGCGGGTGGGCTGATCCGTAAACGTGAACAAATGGAGACCGCCTTGCAATACGGGGCCGCAGCCGTTTCTGTGGGCAGCTATTCACTATGGAAGGAGTGTCTTGCCGATGTATCCATGCCTGTTGTTTGATCTGGACGGTACCTTGCTGGACAGCAGAGAAGCGGTCATTGACGCGGTAGCTCACACGGCGGAACGCTTCGCCCCGGGCGTTTTTACGAGGAAAGATCTGGTGGGGCGGTTCGGAGAGTCCTTTGATGATTTTCTGGCCGCCGCAGTTGGGGAGGAGTACGACCGCAAAGCAGTGATGGACAGCTACTTCTCGTATGTCCGCGCTCACCATGCAGAGCATGTCCGGCTGTTTCCCCATGTTCGCGAAGATTTGGAACGGTTGAAACAAGCGGGCTTCCGTCTCGCTGTCGTGACGAATAAACAGCGCGAGTTTGCGGTTGCCGGGCTGGAGCTGGCGGGCTTATCCGAGCTGTTCGAGGCTGTTGTCAGCGTGGACGATGTTTCGCGTGGCAAGCCGTCCGCCGAGCCGATTGAAAAAGCGCTGTCCTTGCTGGGAATGGAGCCGGAGCAGGCGCTGATGATTGGCGACAGCCGGTATGATGTCCTGGCTGCTGTAGGGGCGGGCGTCAAATCAGTGGTGCTGGAATGGTACGGTGCGGAGGAATGGAACTACGTTTCTCCGGACTTTCGATATGCGGATTTTCGCAGCTTTGCCGAGGAAATGCTGGCTGTGAAGGCACAGGGAGGGGAATGACAGGTGGCAAAAGTGGTGTTGAAACAGGTGACGAAGGAGTTCAACGGCCAGCAAGTGGTCAAGGGCCTTGATCTGGTGATCCCGGATGGCTCCTTTACCGTACTGGTCGGGCCGTCAGGATGCGGAAAGTCGACGACGCTGCGGATGATCGCCGGCTTGGAGCAGGCGACGGGCGGAGAGATTTTGATCGGGGAACAGCCGGTCAATGATCTGCCGCCGGGAAAACGGGACGTCGCCATGGTGTTCCAAAACTACGCACTCTATCCGACGATGAGCGTCTATGACAACATCTCGTATGGTCTGCGAAACCGCGGCTATTCCAAGAAGGAATGCCAGGTGCTGGTAGAGGAAATCGCCGAGGTCGTGGGACTGGCTCCTTATTTGAAGCGGAAGCCTTCGCAGCTCTCCGGCGGCCAGCGTCAGCGGGTCGCACTGGCCAGGGCCATGGTCAAAAAACCGCAGGTCTTCCTGATGGACGAACCGCTATCCAATCTCGACGCCAAGCTGCGCAACCAGATGCGGGTAGAGCTGACAAGCCTTCACAAGCAGCTTGGCAGCACCTTCATTTACGTAACGCACGATCAGGTGGAAGCGATGACGATGGGCGACCAGATCGTCGTGATGAACGAAGGGCAGATCATGCAGGTGGCGGCGCCGATGGATCTGTATCAGGAGCCGGACAATCTGTTCGTTGCCCAGTTTATCGGCTCTCCTGCTATGAACATCGTCCCGGCGGCAGAGCGCGAGGATCAGGTCTGGGGGTTTCGCCCGGAAAAAGCGCTGCTCCGCCACGCAGGAGTCTCCTCTGTCGGTCACGCTGACGCAATGGATATGCACGGACATATCGTCTCCAGGGAGATTCTCGGATCGGACACGCTGTATCACGTCGAGACGGACAAAGGACGGGTCGTGGTCAAGACGGACACCGAATCTCTTCTGGATGCAGGATCGGCCGTACACGTAACGGTGCCGCTTTCGAGCATCTACGTGTTTGACCGCGCGACCGGGAAGCGGATAGCACGGGCAGAAAACGGTGTCAGGCAGCAAATCCTGGCAGGTGGGGTGGTCTGATGCGAAAGGCAGCGGCCGCACACGAAATGACGGCTTCCGGTCATGCTCTTGGGAGAACGGAGGCGACAAAAGCCAGGCTGAATCTGTTTGAGACGATCCGTCCTTATTTGTATGTCACACCGGCATTGGCCTTCTTCGGCGTCTTTTTCTTCTTTCCGATCGCCTATGTGATCTACCTCTCGTTTCACGACTGGTCTCTGCTGAATTTGGACGAGATCGAGTGGGTGGGACTGGCCAACTTTACTGCGCTTTTCGAGGACGCGGATTTTCGCCAGGTGCTGGGGACGACTCTCATCTATACACTTAGTACCGTTGCACTGGGAATCGGGATCGCCTTTTTCCTGGCGCTCTGGCTAAACCGCAAAGCCAAGATTTTTGGGCTCGTGCAAGCGGCGGTCTTCAGCCCGCATATCATCTCGCTGGTGTCGGTGGCGATGCTCTGGATGTGGCTGATGGACCCGCAATACGGCCTGCTCAATGCGCTGCTGGAATTTATCGGCTTGCCCGGCTACACCTGGCTGTCTGATACAAAAAGCGCCTTGCTTTCACTGATCATCGTCAGCGTCTGGAAAGGAGTCGGCTACAATACGCTCGTCTTTATCGCCGGGCTGCAAAGCATTCCCCGGGACATATACGAGGCGGCTTCCCTGGATCGTTCGCCGTGGTGGCGGACACTGACCCGCATCACGATCCCGATGCTTTCGCCCACGCTGTTCTTTTTGCTGGTGATCAATACGATCTCCTCGTTCCAGGTGTTTGATACGATCTACATCATGACGCAGGGCGGACCGGTCAACAGCACCAATATGCTCGTCTTCTACATCTACGAGCAAGGCATGGACTTTTACAACGGCGGCATCGCCTCGGCAGCCTCTGTCATCCTGCTTGGTATCGTTGGACTGCTGACGCTGCTGCACTTCCGGGTGATGGAAAAGCGTGTTCACTACCGCTAAAAAATGCAAGTGATGAACGAAGAAAAGCAGAGAAGATAGTGGAAGAGAGGAGGAGACAACATGCGACAAGCCGGTTTGACGGCGTGGAAAACGGTGGAGTGGCTGCTGCTTGCGGCTGTGGGCCTGATCTTCGTGTTTCCGTTTCTCTGGATGTTCTTGACGGCTTTCAAGACGATGCCGGAGGTATACCAATTTCCGCCGACCTGGTGGCCGGAATCGTGGCAGTTTCAAAACTTTGAAATTGCCTGGAGCTCCGGGCCATTCCTGACCTACGTCTGGAACAGCTTTCTCGTGGCAGCCGGGATTCTGGTGCTGCAGCTTTTGACAGGGGTACCGGCCGCATACGCGTTTGCCCGTTATCGCTTTCGCGGGAGAGAAGCCTTGTTCGGGCTGACGCTGATCGCGCTGATGATTCCGGCGCAGGTCATTTTCCTGCCGGTCTATGTGGAGATGAGCCACTGGGGATTGGTGAACACTTTGTGGGCGTTGATCCTTCCCTACGGGGCGAGCGCTTTCGGCATCTTCCTGCTGCGCCAGTCCTTCATGCAGGTGCCGGATGAAGTGATCGAAGCGGCGCGGCTCGACAACGCATCCGAGTGGAAAATCATGTGGACGATCATGGTGCCGATGGCAAAGCCGGTACTCGTTACCTTTGGCCTGTTCAGCTTCATTTACCACTGGAACGACTATTTCTGGCCGCTGATCATGACCAACAGCAATGAAGTCCGGACGCTTCCCATCGGGATCTCCATGCTGAAGGCGGCGGAGGGCGGCAAGCTGTGGAATGTGATTATGGCCGGAAATATGATTCTCGTCCTCCCGATTCTGGCGATCTTCTTCTTCGCCCAGCGGCACATCATCAGCGCGTTTGTCTATCAGTCCAAGTAACAAGGGACAATGAAAAGGGAACAAGGAACCTTGACCAGAAAAAACCTGCTTTGACAGAAGCTTTGCCCATTTCGGCAAAAGGGCAGGACAGCATTTCATGGAACCCTACCTATCCGGGAAACAGGGGGAAAACCCCTTACTTTAAAGGAGGCAATTGTGGTGAAAAAAGTTCGTGTATCTTTACTGGCATGCGCAATGAGCATAACGGCTATCCTGGCAGGCTGTGGCGGCGGCAATCAGCAGGCGGCCACAGAGCAGACAAGCGGGACGAGCGGTGCGGCATCCGGAGCGCAGCAGCAGACGGCAGATGCGGGCAAGCCAATCGAGATCGACTTCTGGTACGCGCTCGGCGGCCGCAACGGGGAAATGATCGAAAGCATGGTAAAACAATTCAACGAATCCCACAAGCACATTGTGGTGAAGCCGTCCTACCAGGGCAGCTACTATGAGAACCACGCCAAGGTGCTGGCCTCTGTGTCTGCCGGAAACCAGCCTGACGTGACGATGGTCGAGGTAGGCTCCATCGGGGCGTTTGCGGACGCGAAAGTGCTGCAGGAATTGACGCCTTACACGAACGGAGCCGAAGAGAAGTACATTCCCGGACTGATGGGCAACTCGTACTGGAAAGACAAGCTGTACGCGATCCCATTCAACCGCTCCACTCCGCTGTTGTACCTCAACCGCGACATGCTGAAGGCGGCCGGACTCGATCCGAACGGTCCGAAAAGCTGGGAGGAGCTGCGTGAATTCTCCAAGGCTCTGACCAAAAAAGAGGGTGACAAGACCAAAACATACGGCTTCTCCACCCCGATCGACATCTGGTTCTACGAAGCGCTGGTGTTCCAGAGCGGAGGCAACATCTTGAGTGAAGACGGCAAAAGCCTGCTGATCAATGAAGAAGCCGGAGTGGCACCACTCGAATTCTGGACGAGCATGTTGAAAGAAGGCGTGATGAAGGCGCCTCCGGGTGAAAAATACAATGCATGGGATGTAGCCAAGCAAGACTTCCTCAACCAGCAGGTGGGCATGATCTTTACCTCTACCGGGGATTTGCGCGGACTGAAGGAAGCAGCCAAATTCGACCTGGGCGCCGCGTTCCTGCCGGCCAACAAGAGCTACGGCGCTCCTACGGGCGGAGCCAATCTGGTGATGCTGGCGAAGTCCTCCGAAGAGGAGAAAAAGGCCGCTTGGGAGTTCATCGAGTGGATGACCGATACGAAGCAAACGATTCCGTGGTCGCTGGAAACCGGGTACATGCCAGTGACAAAAGAAGCAGTCGAGTCGGAAGAAATGAAAAAAGCGTACGAGAAGGAGCCGAACTTCCAGGTGGCAGTGAAGCAGTTGGAGTACGCAAAGCCGCGCCCGATGGTGCCAGGCTACAAGGAGCTGCAGGAAGTGATCATGACCGAAATCCAGCGTGCGGTATTGGGGCAGGCGTCCGTGGACGAGGCGATCGGCAAAGCGATGGAAAAAGGGCAGAAGCTGTTGAAAAAGTAACCGCAGCATTTTCGTGAAAAAGGAATTTGGCCTGGGCTGAGAGCAAGCAGCGACCGGGAAAAACGGAGGGAACATGATGAACGTCTGTATGGCACACCGCGGCTGGTCCGGAAAAGCGCCGGAAAACACGATGACAGCGATCCGCCTGGCGCTGGCAGAACCGGCAATCAAGGCGATGGAGATTGACGTGCAACTGTCCAAGGATGGCGTACCTGTACTTTGCCACGACTTTACGCTGGAGCGCACGACGAACGGAAGCGGACTCGTTCGGGACCACACCTTTGAGGAGTTGCGGACACTCGATGCGGGCAGATGGTTTGACGCGCGGTTCGCGGGTGAGAGAATCCCGTCGCTGGATGAGGTTTTGCAAGCAGTAAAGGGGCGATGCACGCTGAATATTGAATTGAAGACAGCGCCCGGCATGTACCCCGGTTTGGCGGAAAGTGTACTGGCTTTGCTGGAGAAGCATGACATGAAGCGGGACGTGTACGTGACGTCGTTTGACCATGAAGAGATCCGCCATGTCCGCCAGCTCGATGCCGAAGTGAAGACCGGCCTGATCGTCCTCGGAAATCCCGTACTGATGCTGGAGCAGCTTCGCGAAGCAGGAGTCCATATTTTGTCGATGGCCTATCCGTACCTGACGCCAGAGCTCGCTGCGGCTGCGATTGAGCAGGGCTATGAGGTAATCGCCTGGACAGTCGATGATCCCCAAACAATTCGCCATATTGTAAAGAACTATCCACGTGTGCAGATTTGTACCAACCACCCGGATCGAATGTTGGCTGTTTGCTAAGGACAGGCAAAAAGTTCAGAAGAACCTTATAAAAGGCTGCGGCTATATGGATGGACCGGAAGGGAGAGCCCCTTCCGGTTTTCATGTTTGGGGCAATCGTCTGTATGTCTGGGGGGAATGAAACAAAAGCTGCCCGGAAACGTAAATACATAGAAGGATACATCTGGAAGCTCCAAGAGGCAAAGCGAGGCCGCATCATCCCTTTCTTTGCCGTTTGGCGGTGTAATTTTGTTCGGAGGGTTTGCAATCATCTGGTAAAATGATGATGCGAATGAAAAAAGAGGCAGCATCAAGGGGAGACAAACGAATGATGGAGAGACCGGTTAGAATACTGGGGACAGGCAAATATTTGCCCAAGCGGCAAGTGACGGCAGAGCAGTTGGACCAAAAGCTGGGATTGCCGGCTGGATGGGTGGAAAAGAAATCGGGAGTGCGGGTTCGGCATTTTGTGACAGATGAAACTTCTACGCAAATGGGGGCCGCGGCAGCTACACAAGCGCTTCAGAATGCAGGCCTTACGTTTGCTGACATCGACTGTCTGGTTTGCGCCAGCGGGACGGCTCAGCAGGAAATTCCTTGTACGGCAGCGCTGCTCCAGGAGGAACTGGGGGAGTCGGACTCCGGCGTCCCGTGCTTTGATATCAATTCCACATGCCTCAGTTTTGTCACAGCGCTGGATGTGATGTCGGCTGCGATGGCTGCTGGCGTGTATAAGCGGGTTTTGATAGTCTCTACTGAAATTTCTTCAGTAGGGTTGAACTGGGAGCAAAAGGAGAGCAGTATCCTGTTTGGAGACGGGGCAGCGGCGGCTGTCATCGGACTTGCGCCGGACGGTTCTTCTTCCCGGATTCTCTGCTCCCGGATGGAGACGTACAGCAAAGGAGCGCATTACTCCGAGATTCGCGGCGGCGGGACCTTGATCCATCCAAGCGAGTACGGGAAGGGAAATGAGAGCGACTTTATGTTTGACATGGATGGACGCAAGCTGTTTCGGATGACCTCCCAGCTTCTTGAGGGCTTTATCGAGAGGTTGTTGTCCAACACGACTATCTCCCTTTCCGAAATCAAGGCGGTCGTCCCTCATCAGGCCAGCGGTATGGCGATGCGCATCATGGCACAAAAGCTGGGGCTTGCGCCGGGCCAGATGATCAATATTATTGAAAATCACGGAAATGTGATCGCTGCCTCTATTCCTATGGCATTGCACGAAGCCATCCAAGAGAAAAAAGTGGCCCGCGGGGACTTACTGCTTCTGCTAGGAACATCAGCAGGACTGTCCCTGGGAGGGGTTTTGCTTGAATACTGAGAGGAAGACGATCCTGCTGACAGGGGGAAGAGCACCGGCTACCTTGGAGCTGGCTCGGCTGTTTGACGAGGCGGGACACTGCGTTGTGGTGGCGGAGAGCTTGCCCGCTCACCTGTGCCGGGTATCCCGAGCGGTTGCCCGTTCTTACCTCGTGCCCCCTCCCCGACAGCAGGAAAAAGAATATATCGAAGAGCTTTGCCGCATTGCAGAAAGGGAAAAAGCAGACCTGCTCGTCCCGACATGCGAGGAAGTTTTTTTCGTCGCAAAGGGCAGAGAGCGTCTCCGTCATTATGTGGAACCGTTTGTGGAAAGCCTTGAAGAACTGCGCATCTGGCATGATAAAGCAGCGTTTGTCAGGCTGGCGGAGCAAGCCGGTTTTTCCGTCCCGCAGACGAGATCGGTTATATCGGCTGCCGGGCTGCTGGAAGCTCTCCAAGATGTCGAACCGGGAAAAAGCGTCGTGTTGAAGCCTGCTTTTTCCCGGTTTTCTTCCCGTGTCCATATCTTGCGCCGCTCTTCGCCAAGAAAGGATTGGTATACAGCGAGCGAACTCCCTGCTATAAGAGAGGGAGAAACATGGCTCGTGCAGGAGTTCATCGCGGGCAGGCAGCTGTGCAGCTATGCGGTAGCCAGGGAAGGCCGCCTTGCCTTGTACGCCGATTATGCCACGACGTTCACGGCCGGGCAGGGGGCGTCTATTTCTTTCAGCTTTGCGGACCATCCCGGAGTGCGAACGTTTGTCGAAAAGATGGTCGGGCTCCGCCGTTTTACCGGGCAGATCGCCTTTGATTTTATCGAGACACGCACAGGGGAGCTGTACCCAATCGAATGCAACCCGCGCCTGACCAGCGGTATCCACCTCTTCAGGGGAAAAAGGGAGGCGGCAGAGGCGTTTTTTGGTGGTCGCGGAGCTGGCGGGGAACATGACGGAAACGACAATAACGAGGCTTTGGAAAAGCCGGAACGAGCGACTCTCCCGGTGCACGCGGAGAAACAGCCTGTAGTTGTGCCTTCCGCGAATGCATCGGCAGCGTTGTCGATGGCTATGCTCTTCTACGGACTGCCTTCCCTTCGCAGTTGGAGAGAAGGAAGGCGCTGGCTGGGGGAGTTCCTGAAGTCGCGGGATGTTGTGTTTCGCTGGAGCGACCCCCTCCCCGCCTTTGAGCAGCTGCGTTTACTGTGGATATTGGCAGATATGAAAAGAAAGACCGGGATGAGCATGATCGAGTGCTCCACAAGCGATATTGAATGGAATGGTGACGAATGAAAAACAGACGTGTACTGGTGACGGGCGGCACCGGTTTTTTGGGACAGAAGCTGGCGCGAAGGCTTCATGAGCAGGGCGCAGAGGTAACGGTGCTGGGCCGGAACAAACGGGTGGGCGAGGCATTGCAAAAGGAAGGAATCCGCTTTGTCTGCACCGACATCACGGATCAAAAGGCCATTCGGGACGTCTGCTACGGGAAGCAGATTGTGATCCATGCGGCGGCGTTTTCTTCACCGTGGGGAAGGTACCGCGATATGTACGCCGCCAATGTGGAAGGCACACGCCATGTGATCGAAGGCTGCCGGCAGCACAATGTAGAGCGATTGATACACGTTTCGACTCCGAGCTTGTATTTCGCTTTTGAAGACAGGCTGGGCATTAAGGAATCGGATCCGCTGCCGCAGCGCTTTGCCAATGAGTATGCCGAGACGAAGTTCCTCGCCGAGCGGGAAGTCGACAACGCCTTTGAAAATGGCCTGGCGACGATTACGATCCGCCCGAGGGCATTGTTTGGACCCGGGGACAATGCAATCCTGCCCAGACTGATCCGGGCCAACAAAAATCGGTTTGTGCCCATTATTGAGGGAGGCCGGGCCGTCATCGACCTGACGTATGTGGACAACGTGGTGGATGCGCTTCTTTTGTGCATGGATTCTTCCGAAAAAACGCTGGGAAAGGTGTACAACATCACGAATGGAGAGCCGGTCATGCTCATCGATGTCCTGAAGTCGGTCTTTGCCAAGCTGGACATGCCGCTTAATAGCAAGGAGGTCTCCTATAGGCAAGCGTACGGCATTGCGTCCGTACTGGAGCTGCTGTCCCGCACGCTGCTCGCCTACAGAGAGCCGATGCTGACTCGTTACACGGTGGGTGTCTTGGCGAAAAGTCAGACGCTGGATATTACCCGAGCCCGGGAAGAGCTGGGGTACGAGCCGCGGGTCGGCTTGCAAGAAGGAATCGAAATCTTTGCGAATTGGTGGCGACAAGAGCATGAACGTAACACTGACCCTGCTTGATACGGGCTTTTGCCGGCAGTTGGAGGCCATCTCGCTTGGCGGAGGGCGATTCCAATCGATCCGGTTTCACGCTGTGGCAGGGTGCATGCATCATCCGGACCACGGCTTGCTGTTGTTTGACACCGGGTACGCCCCTCATTTTTTTACAGCAGCCGCACGTTTTCCCTATTCTCTTTACGCCAAAGCGACTCCGGTCTTTACTGAGCGGAGCCAGTGTGTGAAGGAACAGCTGGCAAGCAAAGGGATTGGACCGGAACAGGTCACTGGCATCTTCATTTCGCATTTCCATGCGGATCATATTGCCGGCTTGCACGATTTTCCGGGGGCCCGGCTGTACTGTTTCCGTTCGGCTTATGAGGAGGTCAAGGGACTTAAAGGAATCGCCGCCGTCAGAAGGGGATTTTTGCCGGAGCTGATGCCGGAAGACTTTGAGGAGCGTGCCATTTTCATTGACGATGGTCCAAAGATACGCTTGTCCGGGGAGTACCATCCGTTTGAGGAAGCGTACGATCCGTTTGCAGACAAAAGCCTGCTGGCAGTCGATTTGAGCGGACACGCCAAAGGACAGTTCGGCCTTTTCCTGCGCGACACGCAGGACCGCGACATCTTTCTTTGCGCGGATGCGGCCTGGTCCAGCGAGGCGTACCGGAAGCATCGGCCACCACATCCTGTTGCACACCTGATCAAGGCGGACGCTGCTTCCTATTTGCGGAATCTGAGGCGCCTCCATGAGCTTCACCGGAGCTGGCCGGAGCTGTACATCCTGCCTACGCATTGTCCAGAAGTACATGAGCTGAGCAAGGGGGAATTTGCATGGAGCTGATCGGTACCCTCTGGCAGTACATCCAGACCAGGCGGCTGGCCAAGCGGTTTCACACCCGCCAGGAGCTTGCCTGCTGGCAGGAGAAGCAGGTCCAGAAGCTGCTCCGCTACGTTTTGCCCCGTTCGCCTTTTTACCGCGAGCGAATCGGGAGCGATCCTTTGCACGGTTGGAAAACGATCTCTCCGATTGAAAAGCGGGAGATGATGGAGCATTTTGATCTTCTGAACACGGCTGGAATCAAGCGTGACGAAGCGCTTCGGATTGCGGAGGAGGCCGAGGAGACACGGGATTTTACCCCGAAAATCGGAGAGGTTACGGTTGGGCTATCGTCAGGAACCAGCGGCAGCCGCGGTATTTTCCTGGTCGGGCCGGATGAGCGGGTCAGATGGGCCGGTGCCATACTGGCGAAGGCATTGCCGGGGCCGCTCTGGGAGAAGCAGCGGGTCGCCTTTTTTCTGCGGGCCAACAGCAATTTGTATACATCGGTAAAACGGAAACGGCTGCAATTCGCCTTTTTCGACCTGCTTCTTTCGCTGGAAGCGCATATTGCCCATCTGCAGCAATACCAGCCGACGATACTGGTAGCGCCTCCCTCCATGCTTCGGTTGCTGGCCGTCGCCAAGCAGGAAGGCTCCCTTGATATCCGGCCAGGCAAGGTTATCTCCGTAGCGGAGGTGCTGGACCCGATCGATGAAGAGGTGATCCGCGAGGCATTCGGCGGGCCCGTCCACCAGATCTACCAATGTACGGAAGGCTTCCTGGCGGCGACCTGCTCGCATGGCACTCTGCATGTAAACGAGGACATCCTGGTAATGGAAAAGGAGTATCTGGACGAGGAAAAAACCCGGTTCCATCCGATTATTACCGACTTTTCCCGGTACACGCAGCCGATGATCCGATACCGTTTGAACGACATCTTGACGGAACGGAAGGACCCTTGTCCCTGCGGCTCCGTGTTTTTGGCTCTCGAACAGATCGAGGGACGGGCAGATGACATTTTCTATTTTCCATCTGCCAAAGGCGCTGATGGTTCTGCTGAAAGAGGCGAGGGGCTCCGCCCCTTTTTCCCTGATTTTGTCCGCCGGGCAGTGATGACTGCGTCACAGGGAATTGAGGAGTACATCGTCCGTCAAAAAAGTCCCGAGCACGTAGAAGTCTCGCTTGTCATTTCGCCGGGATATCGGCGGGAGGATGTGGAAGAGGACGTCCGTCGGAAGCTGCAGCGGGAAATAGAGAGGCAGGGGTACGCAGGGCCCGAAATCGTTTTTTCTCCTTATCAACCACCGGAGCGGGGAAGGAAGCTCCGGCGCGTGGAAAGGATGTTCCAACCTGATGAACGCTGAACGCGTCCGCCTGTATGAGAAAACGGATTTGGCAGAGCTTGCCTGGGAGAGGATGAAGGACGGAGAGTATGCCCGCGCCTATCTGGAGCCGCTGATTCTCGATTCTGTCCCGGCGTACATGTCTAATGTCCGCACGCGGATGGGGGCGCTTGTCATCGATGATCTCGTACTGCCTGTAACTGTCAATGACGAGGAGTACGACAACTCATACGTATGCTCGCCCTATACACACTACATCAGCTATGCCCGCGAGGAAATGAAGCTGGTCACGTCTTCCATGATAGCTTCTCTCGGCGGGCCGTTGTTGTCCGGGGCAGGTGCCCTGATGAAGCTTAGCCGTGTGAATCGGATTGTGTTCGTGAACAATTGGCTTCTGTCCACCAATCTGTATCACCCGTTGACGGCTGAACAGGTCCGGGAAATCACCAGCTTCCTGACCAGGAGGTTTCCGGACCACGCCGTGGCTTTTCGATCCGTAAGTCCAATCGTCTGTCCGGGGGCATGGACCGGCCTGGAGCGGAGCGGATATGTGATGGTGCCGAGTCGGTATGTGTACCTGTTTGACCCCAAACAGGCTAATGAAAAGGGCTGGCGCGTTCGCAATACGTTAAAGCGGGACCGGGATATGCTGAAGAAAAGCGGTTATCGCATCCTTCGGCACGAGGAGCTTGGGGAGGAGCATGCAGAGAGGATCGCCGCACTTTACCAAGCGCTTTACCTGGACAAATACTCCCAACTGAATCCGCAATTGACGCCGGCCTTTGTCCGACTGGCGCTGCACAGGCAGATACTGACCTTGATTGGTCTGGAAAAGGAAGGCAGATTGGACGGGATTCTCGGTTATTTTCAGCGAAACGGCATGATGACCACTCCCCTGTTCGGGTACGATACCGATCTTCCCAAAAAACTGGGGCTGTACCGGATGCTCTCCAGCCTTTTGGTGTCGGAGGCGGAACAAAAGGGCCTCTTGCTTCATCAAAGCGCCGGAGTCGGGGCGTTCAAAGCGGATCGCGGGGCAGAGGGTACTGCGGAGTATACGGCAGTGTATATAAAGCATCTTCCTTACCGGCGACAGATGATCTGGAGAGCCTTGGCTGCGATCCTCGATCGCGCTGTCATCGGCATGGCGAAAAAGTACAAGTGGTAACGGACAAAAAGACAGCTTGGAAACCATTCAAGTCAGCACGGTATCGGTTTATGTCTATCGATACCGTGCTCTTTTTTTGCGGGCAAGGGATTTGCCAAAGACAAACGAACAGCGTGCATGCCGGACAATCGGATGTTCCGCGTTACCGATACAGGGTAAACTTCCGGACTTGGTCCTGCAGCTTCTCGGCAACCCTCGCGAGTGATTCGGCAGAAGAAGAGACCTGCTCGACAGCAGCCAGTTGTTCTTCGGTTGCGGCGGAAACGTTTTGTGTACCGTCTGCCGAGTTTTCTGCCACCTTGGATATTTGCTCGATCAAATAGACGGCTTGTTCCGTGCTTGCCGTCATTTGCTGGGAATAGGCCTGCACTTCCTGAATCTTGCTGGCGACCTGAGCGACGGATTCGCTGATCTGAACGAATGAGCTGCCAGCCTCGTTAACCACTTCAATACCGAGTGCCACTTCCTTCGTTCCTTTTTCCATGGAAAGCACGGCGGTATGGGATTCGGTCTGAATCGTTGTGATCAGTTGTTCAATCTGCTGGGCTGATTTCGCCGATTCCTCGGCCAGCTTCCGCACCTCGTCAGCGACCACGGCAAAGCCTCTTCCCTGCTCTCCCGCTCTTGCTGCCTCGATTGCAGCATTGAGCGACAACAGGTTTGTCTGTTGGGCGATGTCGGTAATCACCTGGACGATCTGTCCGATTTCCTGTGAGCTGTCTCCGAGGCGTTTGACGATGCCAGCGATCTCGTTTACTGTGCTGTGAATCAACTGCATCTGGCTCATGACCGTGTCGATCGCCTTGTTGCCGCCGACAGCAATTTCCGAAGCAGTCACGGCAGAGTCAGCTGCATTTTGTGCGTTAACGGCTATCTGCTGAATGCCCGTTGAGACTTCATTGATGGCTCCTACACTTTCCGCCACGCTTTGTACCTGCTGTTCCGCTCCGTATGCCACCTCCTGAATCGAAGAGGCGATCTGTTCCGTTGCCTTGCTGGTCTCCTCGGCATTGGCCGACAGCTCCTCTGCAGAGGAAGCGAGCTCTTCGGCTGCTGTGTTTACCTGTTCGATGATTGACCTCAGATTGCCTACCATATGGTTGACTGACTCGGAGAGCTGCCCTACTTCATCCCGGCTTCTGATGGCCAGCGGATCTACCGCCAGATCGCCATCGGAAATTCGGCTGGCCACGGCGGCAACCTCAACGATGGGACGGCTGATTTGACGAGACACAAAGTAGGCGGCTGCAATGACGATGGCTGCTACGATACCTACAATCAACATCACATTCAGTGTCAGCGCTGTTACCTCAGAGGTGATGGACTCGATCGGGATGTGGAAAAACAGGCTGTAATGAGTCTTGGGGATAGAAGCGTACGTAACGACGTATTCGGTACCGCCGTCCAGATACGTAAAGGAGCCCGATTCGGGTGCGTTATTTTTGAGAATGCTGCTCAAGCCTTCAGGGAGAGCTGCTTCCTCAATGGTTTTGCCGATCAGGTCGGGGTTGGGGTGTACCTGGATCAGTCCTTGGTTATCGACCAAAATCGGGTAACCGCCTTCACCCAGTTGTACATTGTCCAAAAAGGTCGAGGTGAACGAATCCACGTTTACAAGCCCGGTCAGTACGCCGAGTTTTTCTCCGGCATTGCTCACAACGGGAGAAGCGACTACAATCGACCGATTTCCGGTCGTTTTTGCGATCAGCATGTCAGAGTAGCTGGTTTTTCCCTCCATGCCGAGTTTGAAGAACGGACGCTCCGCCAGGTTGATCCCTACGCTGCCTTCAAACGTGTCCGCTGTTACCTTCCCGTCCGGGGAAATAAATGTATTTCCGTCAAAGATTTTGATTTCGTTCGTAAATTTGCGAATGAACTTGTTCTTTGCTTCATTGTCAAAGGATTGGATGTCCGAGGATCGTGCCAGAATCATTACTTCCGACAGTCTCCTGTCCAGCCATTGGTCCATGGCGTTTGCAGTCGACTCCGTCAAATGAACAAAGGAATCCTTTTGCTTGTCGATCAAAATTCTGGTGCTTTCGGTCAGTACCAGATAAGAGCAGGCGATCAAGGGGAGTACGGCCACAAGCAAAAACCAGATAATGATTTTATTCCGAAGCTTGCTGAACAGACGCATCGTTGCAGCATCCTTTCATAATTCATGCTGGGAATCCGGAAGGGACAGAGTATAAAGCTGGAAATGCAGACTGCTGAGATAATCCCAGCAGTCTGCACGTATTATAAATCAATAGCCCATGGCAGCCCCTTCGCCGCGCGGGTCTGCACCGCCAAACTTGATGTTGCTTTTCGGATCGATCAGAATGGCACCGGATTGACCCATCGCATCGGTATAAGCGGCTTCCAGCTTCTCAACCGGATGACCGCGTTTTACCAGCTCGTCGAGGACTTCCTGCGGAATGCGGCTCTCTACCTTCAGATTGTTGGAGGAGGAGCCCCAGTTGCGGCCATGCAGCCATCTCGGTGCTTCAATCGCGTCTTGAACCGTGAATCCGAAGTCGATAATGCGCGTGACGAGAGCGGCTTGTGTCTGCGGCTGCCCCTCACCGCCCTGTGTACCGTACAGCAGGTAAGGCTTGTTGTCTTTCAAGAGCATAGCCGGGTTGATCGTGTGGAAGGTGCGCTTGCCTGGCTCCAGGTGGTTGATATGATTCGGGTCCAGAGAGAAGTAGCTTCCACGGTTTTGCAAGAGAACACCAGTGTCCTTCGCGACGACGCCCGAGCCCCAATCGAAGTAGTGGCTCTGGATCATGGAAACGGCATTGCCGTACTTGTCGACTACACCGAGCCAGGTAGTGTCGCCCTTGGGATCGAGCGGTTCTACGGTTTTGGCAGCCTGCTTCATGTCAATCCGGGCAGCAAGGTCTTTGCCGTGCTGCTTGGACAGCAGCTCGTCTACCGGAATGTCAACAAACTCAGGGTCTGTCAGCCATTTGTCGCGGTCGGCAAACGCTTGCTTCGTCGCTTCCACGATAGCGTGGTAGTAATCCGGCGTGCCTTCGCCCATGCTCTTCAGGTCAATGTTGTTCAATATGTTCAGAATCGACAATGAGGCCATGCCTTGAGAGTTGGGCGGTACGTTGTAGGCTTGGTATCCGCGATAGTCGACGGTGATCGGATCAGCCCAGGTGGACGTGTGCTTTTCAAAGTCTTTCAGAGTCAGCAAACCGCCGTTTGCCTGCATGTCTTTTACGATTTTTTCGGCGATCTCGCCTTTGTAAAAACCGTCTGCGCCTTTTTTGGCGATCACTTTCAACGTTTTCGCCAGATCCTCCTGCTTGAGGATTTCGCCGGCCTGGTACGGCTCGCCGTTCGCTTTCAGGTAGGTCTTGCGGAACCCTTCAAAGCGCTGCAGATTTTTCAGATCGTTGTCTGTCGGATCGATCGCGTATTTGGTCCAGTACACTTGGTTGGGAGAGACCGGATAGCCTTTTTCCGCATATCCAATCGCCGGCTCCAACAGTCTGTCCCATTTCAGCTTGCTATCTCCAGCCAATTCCTTGTGTGCGTAGTTGTACGCTTCCCACCAACCGGAAACGACACCAGGGACCGTGTTGGCGGACTCGTACCCGCGGGAAGGAATTTTTTCGTAGCCTTTCTTTTTGTAATATTCGATCGTTGCCTTTTCACCAGCTCGACCGCTTCCGTTCAGCGCTCTTACTTCTTTCGTCTTTGCATTGTAGATCAGCCAGAAGTTGTCGCCGCCAATCGACGTGTAGTGCGGGTAAACAACGGCGAGCGTAGACGCGGCGGCAATCGCGGCATCGACTGCGTTTCCGCCCTCCTCGAGTGTTTTGAGAGCTGCGGCTGTAGCCAGGTAGTGAGGAGCCGTAACCATGCCGTTTGGCGACATTGTTGTGGGGCGATTTGCCGCCTCCACTGCGGCAGTTGTGAAGCTGGACAGACCGATCGTCGCGGTCAGCGCTAAAACAGAGAGTTTCTTCCAGATTGACTTTTTCACTTTCCATCCTCCTTGTTGTGTACGGTCGAAGCATGAAAGGTTGAACGGTTCGGGTCAAAATCGATTGGCATCACCTCCTTTGCATAACAACACAAAAAGACCAATGACATAGGATCATTGGTCTTTGGTCCTACATCAATACTTCGGCAGCTGGCTGGCTTGTCCATTTGCTGGAGGTAGCCCCTGTAGCTTTGCGTCGCCGGATTTCCCCGGGTTTGCCATTATCGATATCAATGTGAAATAAGATAGTGAACGCAATTTGTGAAACTTAGTACATATGAAAAATTGTACATATGGGAAAAGATTCGTAAGATTGAATCTGATTCCATAGATGCAAAAAATATCTATCCATTACCTATATTCGGTAATATTGGACTAGTACTTTAGTGAAAAATTTATTTATTTTTTTCAAACAGATGCATATCCGTCTTCCGTTTCTCTTTCTTACTCCGAAACGGCTAAGATCTGCTGGCTAAGCTGTTGAAGGTTGCGAGCAAAGAGGCTGGGATAGCTCCAGGAGGCATATGGTTCGGGTATGGGGATTGCTTCGATGGCTTCGGGTGTGGAGCCGTTCTCGGCCAGATGCTTGGCTTGGTCCCACAAAGCTTCCAAATAGTGAAGACAGCTATCCACAGTTTGATGGTCTCCGACCGGGCCGTGGCCGCCGACTGCTGCCGAAATGGGCAGGTCTTTCCAAGCCTTCAAAACGGAGACCCAGTGGGAAAGATTTCCTGTCTGCATACTGGGATGATTTTGCACAAAAAGCAGGTCGCCGGCCAGAAGAACGCGGTCTTCGGGCAGGTACAGGACAGAGTCGCATGTGCTGTGTCCGTTTCCTTTGGCGGTCAGTACGGCAGTTCGCTTCGAGCCGTGGAGCGTGACAGAATCAGAAAATGTCAGGGAGGCAGGGGTCGCGGAGAACGTAGGCAGTGCAGCGTCAAGGGCGAGAATGTCTCCGAGGTCGGTGCGAAGCTCCTTTTGCTTTTCCGGATCTGATTCGGCTTCCAAAGATTGGCGAACCTTGTCAGGGTATTCGGGGTGCTGCTTTGCGAATTGGACGAGGCTTGTACAACGCTCGAGCATGAGATTTTTGGTGGTTTCTGTGGAGAGGATAATGGCATCGGAAAAGACTTGGTTGCCGCCCACATGGTCAAAGTGGAAATGGGAATTGATAACCAACGATACAGGGCGTCCAAGCAATTGCTCGGCTGCTTCTCGCAGTGCAAGCCCTGCCTTGGGCGTGTACATGGTGTCAAAAACGACCGTCCGATCGCCCAGATCGACGATGGCGGCATTGCCCATGGCTCCTGTGCCTGCTTTGATAACGGCGGCAAAAACACCTTCCGCAATTTCTGCCAATGTAAAAAAGGAGGATTGTGTATTGATTTTTTCAAGCACACTCACAACAGATCACCCCAATCATAAAATATGTTTCTGCCTGTAGGATAAAATGGGAATCTTTTGGAAACAACTTCAATTTATATACATCGTGTGAACACCCACGGGGGCTCTCCTGCTTATGATAGTAAAAACCCTCTGAAGGGCGGTTTGTAAAAGCGCCTGGTCCAGAGAAGGTGATTCTTGCTACAAGCCGGTTGGCCAAGGGGTGACTGATAACGATGATGCATCGGCCCAACATCAGAAGCCGGGCGAATTTGTTGAACTATCGCCGGGGAATCAGTATTATGGAATGTAAAGGTGAAGGGAAAGGTTGAATTTCTGTGGAAAATAAATCGGCATCATCATCCAACTTTATCCGCAACATTGTCCTGGAAGACCTGCGAGAGGGCCGAGTCGGGGAAATCGTTACCCGCTTTCCTCCGGAGCCAAACGGGTATTTGCACATCGGACATGCCAAAGCGATTTGCCTTAATTTTGAACTGGCAAAGGAATTCAATGGCAGAGCCAATCTTCGTTTTGACGACACCAACCCGGTGAAAGAAGACGCGGAGTACGTAGAAGCGATCAAGGAAGACGTACAATGGCTTGGCTTTGAGTGGGACGGACTGTTCTTTGCATCGGATTATTTTGAGGAAATGTACAATCGCGCCGTTCTGTTGATCAAAAAAGGACTGGCTTACGTATGTGATCTGTCCCCGGAAGAAATCCGCCAAACCAGAGGGACCTTGACGGAGCCGGGTACAAACAGCCCTTACCGCGACCGGTCGGTGGAAGAAAACCTGGATTTGTTCCAGCGGATGCGCAACGGCGAGTTTAAGGACGGCGAAAAGGTGTTGCGCGCCAAAATCGACATGAGCTCCCCCAATATCAACCTGCGTGACCCGATTTTGTACCGGATTTCGCATGCTACCCACCACAACACGGGAGACAAATGGTGCATCTACCCGATGTATGATTATGCACACCCGCTGGAGGACGCTATCGAGGGCGTAACCCACTCTCTCTGTTCGCTTGAGTTCGAGGATCATCGCCCGCTGTACGACTGGGTTGTCCGCGAATGTGAAATGGAAAACGTGCCGAGACAATACGAATTTGCCCGGTTGAACCTGACCAATACGGTAATGAGCAAACGGAAGCTGAAACAGTTGGTCGACGAACAGGTAGTAGACGGATGGGATGATCCGCGCATGCCTACCATTTCGGGACTTCGCCGCCGCGGCTTTACTCCTGAGTCCATCCGTACATTTGCCCGGGAAATCGGTGTGGCCAGAAGCAACAGCACCGTGGATGAAAAAATGCTGGAGCACTTCATCCGCGAGGACCTGAAGCTGAAAGCGCCGCGGACGATGGCTGTACTGCGCCCGCTGAAAGTGGTCATCACCAATTATCCGGAAGACCAGGTCGAGCTGCTGGATGCGGAGATCAACCCGGAAAATCCGGAAATGGGAACCAGACAAATTCCATTCTCCCGCGAAATCTACATTGAGCAGGACGACTTCATGGAGAACCCGCCGAGCAAGTATTTCCGCCTGTTCCCGGGAAATGAAGTACGGCTCAAGCACGCGTACTTCATCAAGTGCACGGACGTGATCAAGGATGAGCAAGGCAATGTCGTCGAAATCCACTGTACGTATGACCCTGAAACGAAGAGCGGCAGCGGCTTTACCGGTCGCAAAGTAAAAGGAACGATCCACTGGGTAGACGCCAAGCATGCGCTCCCTGCGGAGTTCCGCCTGTATGAACCGCTGATTTTGGATGATCAGGAGGAAGGAACCACGTTCCTTGACAATATCAATCCAAACTCTTTGGAGATCGTGAACGGATACGTGGAGCCTAACATGAAAGAGACCAAGCCCCACGACAAATACCAATTCTTCCGTCACGGATACTTTAATGTCGACCCGAAATATACGACAGAAGACAAGCTGGTGTTCAACCGGATTGTTTCCTTGAAGAGCTCGTTTGAACTGCCGAAGCAGCAGGGATAACAGAGAATGCAAAGCAGAAAGCTGTTGAAGTCTCATTGAGGCGTTCAACAGCTTTTTTTATTGGCTACATAGGATTAGGAACGTGGCTGCAGTGAGAGAAGCATATTTCCAGGCTGCGCTCCGGTCTGCGTCCGCAAGGGAGCCGAGACTGTCCGCTCTACAACGATTCGCGGGGGAGCGTAAAAGCAGCAGCCGTTCCGAAGCCCAATCAGAGTTACGCTCCTGATTCCCGCGATTTCGTTGTTCCGCTGGGCTGGACTCCGCTAGTCGCTCCGCCTGGAAATATGCTTCTCTGTCGTCGCGGGTTCTTTCGGGTATCTCGGGGAGAAAACAAAAGCTGTAGAGATGAAACAGGAGAAAAACGCGAAGGTCTTTGGGACACATACCCAGGCTTCGTTCCAAAAGTGGAACACGCTTTTAGCGTCCAACCTCTGAGAGGCTTCTGCGAACGGGCTGCTTTTGGACGCGGTTCCACTTTTGGAACGAAGCCGGCCAGGATTACCCCCGGCAAGTGTCCCACCGAACCTGGAGCGTTTTTCTCCTGTTTCATCTCCTCCCCCCAAAGCCCGAACAACGCTCATTCTAAAAAACTACTATCGCTACCCTCGGTATCCATCTGACGTTCTTATCAAAATGGCCCTAGCAGATTAAAGAAGATTTGCTGTACCCAAGTCCATCTATAAACCTGTTCAAGCCATTGCGAGAGTCAGCGCGGAGGGGTAAACTAGCATCATGATCATGTAAACCGTTTTCATAGATAAAGGAGGTTACTAGAGATGGGAACGTCTCTCTTTCGGCGAAAGTGGACGACTGTCGACTTTGTCCTGATCGTCGTCACGGCGGCCTTGTACGCGGTCGCCTTGATTATGCTCGCTAACATCAAATTAGCTCCATCCGTACCGCTTCGACCGGCGAATGCGCTGCAGCCTGTTTTCGGCATTTTGTTTGGCATTCCCGGCTGCCTGGGTCTAGCATTTGGAAACGTGGCCAGCGATCTGCTGACGGGAGGCACACCGCCGCATGCAGTCATCGTCGGCTTCATCGGCAACTTTTTAGGAGGATTGATCGGTTATTTGGCTGTCAGTCATCCGGCCTTGAAAACAGGGCGCAGCATCTTGCAATATTACATATTTGTTGTATTGATTGCCTCTGCAGTGGTGGCCTGCTCGATTTTGATCAATGTGGCGCTTGGCTTTACGCCGATGGCCATCGCAACCTTGTTTATTCCGACCGTCTTTTTGAATCAGGCAGTATCGACGGCAATACTGGGGCCAGTTCTGCTAAAGCTGCTGTATCCGTTTGTGAAGCGGGCAGGCTTGTACCGGGGACGAGCACACGGCAATGGACTGCTTTCCATTGAAGAAGGCGGGCTTCGTCCGTGACCGGTCAGCCGCTGCTCCGTTTGGAAAACGTTCGTTGGCAGTACGAGGATAGCGCCAAGCATGCGCTATCCGACATCAATCTTTCCCTCTATCCGGGCGAAGTGGTGGGAATCGTCGGCCCCTCTGCCGCGGGCAAAACAACGCTTCTTTTGGCTTTGGCCGGGCTGGTACCGCGCAATTATTCCGGGCAGTTTTCCGGCGAACGCCGGGTCAGCGGGGAGTTGGGCATCGTCTTTCAAGACCCGGAGACACAGTTTATCGGCCTTACGGTAGAGGAAGAGATCGCCTTTAGTTTGGAAAACAGCGGGCAAGCGGATGAGGAAATCGAGCAGCGGATTGGTGAAGTCCTCAAGCTGGTCGGTCTGGAAGGCTTTGCTCTCCGCTCTCCCTTTGAATTATCCGGAGGAGAGAAGCAACGGGTGGCCATCGCTTCGGCATTGGCCCATCAACCCCGAATCTTGCTTTTGGATGAGCCTACCTCCGAGCTGGACCCAAAAGGAGCTAGGGAAGTGTTTCAACTGCTTTCACAGCTAAAGCGGGAGCAGGAAATCACGATAGTCGTCTCTTCCCACGCGACAGAGGAATTGGCTCAATTTTGCGATCGCATTTTGCTCTTGGCGGACGGGCGGATTGAACTCGATTTGCCCGTACGTCCGTTTTTTGGCAAGGTGGAGGAGCTTGAGAAGCACGGAATTCTCGTCCCCGATGTCATACAGTTGTATTTGCAGATGTGCCGGACAGGCGTCATCACCGCGAACAAAGACGGGGTGCCGCTCCATGTGGATGAGTTGGCCGAGTGGTACCGCGAAGCTCGCATAAGCGGCAGGAGGGATGAGACATGAGCAGCTTGATCCGTTTTGAGAACGTCTCATTTGGCTATGAAGCTGACAAGCAGGTGCTCAAGGATGTTTCCCTGAACGTGGATCGAGGCGAACTCATCGCCATTATCGGCGGAAATGGCTCCGGGAAAACGACGCTGGCCAAGCATTGCAACGGTCTGTACAAACCGACGAGCGGGACAGTCACAGTAAAAGGAAGAGATACGCGTGAACAATCGGTTGCTGAGCTGTCTCGCACCGTGACGTACTGCTACCAAAATCCTGATCATCAGATTTTTCAATCAACCATTTTCGAAGAAGTCGCTTTCGGGCCGAAAAACCTGGGGCTGCCGCAGACTGAGATAGAACAGCGCGTCACAGAAGCTCTGGCTGCTGTGGGACTTGAGCAGATGCGCTCAGCCGAGCCGTATTTTTCGAGCAAAGGGACCCGGCAAAAGATTGCGGTGGCCTCTATTTTGGCGATGAAGCCGGAGGCGATCGTGCTGGATGAGCCGACGACAGGGCTGGACTACCGCGGCGTGCGGGATATCATGGCGCTGTTGCGAAAGCTGCACCAGGCCGGCCATACGATCATCGTCGTGACCCATGACATGAAGCTGGTGGCAGAATACGCCTTGCGCGTGCTGGTCATGCATCAGGGGAGGCTGCTGTGCGACGGGACGCCACAAGAGGTTTTTGCCCGACAGGAAGTGCTGATGAAAGCCCAGGTGGAGGCCCCTGCAGTTTATCGTTTCGGCGTTGCCGCAGGCTGGAGCGAGCCTGTACCGCTCACACTGGAGCAGGCTAAGGTGCGGGTGACAGAGGAGAGAATGCTGCATGAAACACGCTCATCCTAGTTTTGTACTGCTGTCGTTTATCTTGCTGGGGACGTTGCCGTTTCTGTTTCAAGACCCGCGATTTCTCGCAGTCGTTTTGTTGATCAATGCCTTGTTGATCGCCAAGCTGGGGTGGAGCCGATCGATGTTGAAGGGCTACCTGTTGATCGGGGGAATCGGGGCCGTGTTTGCGGCGATCACGTGGCTGCCGTTTACCAGCATCGGCCATCCGTATTGGAGCAGCAGGATCCCTTTGGTCAATTATCCGATCCAAGTGACGGACGTAGGTGTCCTGTGGGCATTAGGCATGGGACTAAGGCTGGCAAACGTGGCTCTGCTGTCGATGTATTACCTGTTTTCAACCAGTCCCCGGGAAATGGCGATGGGACTGAAGGGGATCGGTGTTCCATTTTCCGTCAGTTATTTGCTCTCGCTGATTTTTCGTTTTATCCCTCTCGTCAAGCATGACCTTGTCACGATCCGGGAAGCCCAGATGGTGCGGGGCCTGCAGCTCAGTGAAGGAAGCATTCCGGAGAGGATGCGAAAGTATGGCTTCGTTCTGGTTCCGCTCATTTTCAGCTCGCTCAAGCGCGTGCAGTTGATCGCCAATGCGCTGGACGCGAAAGGGTTCCGGATGAGAAATCGCCAGCATCGCTTTTACCGAATGCCCAAATGGAAATCCAAAGAGCTCGTCGTACTGGCTTGCGGTTTTGTTGTCGTTGCCGTATTGCTTTACTTCGCCCGCATTCATCCTGAACATTTGGGCGTGTTGATACCCGGGAGGATTTGATTTGCACAAAATGCGGATGTGCCGGGTTTGAATCATTGCGGAAGGTAGGGGGAATCATGGCCGGACAACAAAGAAAGCAGCTGGTGAAAAACGGACTTGTTCTGGCGTATACGGTCGCAGGGAGACCAGAGGCTCCTGCTCTTCTGCTGCTTCATGCGATTCGCAACACCAGTCGATTATTTGACCACATCCTTCCGGAGCTGGCGAAGCGTTGCCGGGTGATTGCGGTTGATCTGCGCGGACACGGAGAGTCGGTCAAAGAGGGGCCCTATACATTTGAACAGCTGGCTGAGGATATCCGTACCCTGCTGGATACGGAGGAAGTGGAACACGCGGCCATCGTTGCCGCCTCTTTCTCGGCAGTCCCGGCACAAATGTTTGCGGCAGCCTTCCCGGAACGAGTCACACACTTGATTTTGCTGGACGGCGGCTTCTATAGCCTGCGAGAGATGCCCGGCTTTGACAGAGCGTCCACAGTAGACAGACTGGCAGAAACCCGCTTTCCTTCGATAGCTGCAGCGAGGGAGTCCTATATCGCCCGTTATGGAAAGGGCGGCATTCCGTCGTCCTTGCCGGAGAGCGAGCTGGAGCAAAAGGAAGACGGCGCTTATGGCTACAGGCTGCCGCGGGAAGCGTTTGACGGCTACTTTCGGGCATATGCCGCATTTGACAAGGAAGCCTTGTTTGCCTCGCTGAAATGCCCGGTATTGCTGCTGCTCGCAGACGAGATGACGCTGTCCGACGGGGAGCAGCAGCGTTTTTTTCAGAGGGCAGCAGCCGAATACAGACAAAAGGTTCCGCGTGCTGTATGCGAAAAAATTCCCCATGCACAGCATTTGCTCATGCTTACCCACCCGCGAGAGACGGTGGAGAGAATCATATCGTTTGTCCACTAGAAAAGGGACAGGCTGACTGGGTTGCCAGATCAGCCTGTCCCTTTTGCATGTGTACGACCGGAACGCATAGCAATAAAGGCTGATCGCGCCGGAGCACATAGCGAAGCTGGAGTTCTTGGGGCGCGATGCCGTCCCCGATAGCTTGACGAAGCCGAGCTTCTTTCACAAGCCGCCCTTACGGCTGTTTGGAACCGGAGCGGAACAGGAGAGCCAGGTCATCCCCGATATTGGCGCTTTCTTTTCCCGGCCTTGTCGCTTGCTTGATCCGATCCATGGCGGCTATCGCTTGCGGGTTGGTGACAGTCCGGATCTCTACGCCCCCGCCGTAAATGCGTTCGATTTGATCCTTGGCTTTGGACAGCGTTTGTGCTTGAGCGCTTGCGCCCATCGTGCCGATTTTGTCCGTCGGCCGCGAAGGTCCGCGGTAGGAGCTTCCTTCATAGGGGCTTAGCAGGTGGTTTTGTGTCTCGTCCATAGAGTTGGTGGAAAGGGTTTTTCCGTCTGCCGGAGCGAGGAAGACGCAGTCATGAACGACCAGAACATTGACTCCGTTGACTCCCGCAGCGGCCAGACGAGCCTCCAGATTCGACGAAGGTCCGCCGTCGTTTAAGCCGGAGCTGCCCATCATGCTGTAGGTGGCTGTCCCCATGCCGCTGTTTGTTGCTCCGTACTGATTGGTGGTCAGCTTCTTGTCGCGGTCAACACTGGGAATGACAGTCGTGTGGTCGTGTCCGGGAGCTGCCTGCTGGTGCATGGACTGGGTTTGCGCTCCCTGGTTCGCTGCTCCTTGGTTTTGCCCTCCTTGATTCGGTGTCGCCTGGTTTGTACACGCAGTCAAAAGGCAAATGACACCGATCCCGCTGATCATTTTTCGTATCCGCATCCAAAATCCCTCCAGATTAGTGTTTGCCAGCTACCCGATATGATTTGCCGATTATTGCCTATTTATTGATGTCCGCAGTTGGAAATTTTTTTGGAGAAAATGGTTATTTTGCCGAAGAATTGCACACATAAAAGATATACATTCAGGAGGTGGTAGCTTTGGCACAGACAAACGAAGGACAAGAGCAAGCCGTTTCAAGAAGGAAATTCTTGAAAAACTCCGGTTTGGTTCTGGGCGGTCTGGTAGTAGGCGGCGTTGCGGGCAGCTTGCTCAGGACACAGGCCCCGCCCCCACCTGCGGCAGCTCCTGCACCGGCCGACTTCAATCAGGCTCTGATGTATTTTTCACCGGAGCAATTCCGGGTGGTTGATGCGGCGACAGAGAGGATTTTCCCTGAGGATGAGAACGGCCCCGGAGCCAGAACCCTTGGTGCAGCTTATTTTATCGACCACCAACTGGCAGGGGATTGGGGATTCAATGCCCGCGATTATATGCAAGGCCCTTTTTATCCCGGTGAAGCTACCCAAGGATATCAAGGCCGGCTCAGAAGGCGGGAAATTTTTGATATCGGGATTCAGGAAATGAACAACTACAGTACAACGAAATACGGGAAGCGTTTCTACGAATTGGAGGCAGATCAGCAAGATGCTGTATTAAAAGCCTTTGAAGCGGACGAAGTGAAGTTGACCACCATCTCTGCCAGCGGCTTCTTCAAGATGCTGCGTGCCAGCACGATGGAGGGCGTCTACGCTGATCCGCTTTACGGCGGCAACAAAAACATGGACGGCTGGAGGCTGAAAAATTACCCGGGGAACCAGATGGCTTATACCCAGGTAATCGAGCAAGACCAATTTGTCAAAATGGAACCAAAAAGCTTGCGTGACCATCAGCACGGATAAGAGGGGGATCGGACATGCCCAGAAGACTGCCCAAGGTAGATGTCGTGATTGTCGGAGTTGGTTGGGGCGGAGGAATCATCGCCTCGGAATTGACGAAGCAAGGCATGACTGTAGTAGGTTTGGAGCGAGGGAAAGAGCGAAAAACGGAGGACTATTTCATGGTCCACGACGAGCTGCGCTACGCTCTCCGCTACGAGCTGATGCAGGATTTATCCAAGGAAACGATTACTTTCCGAAGCAATACGAGGATCAGAGCGCTGCCGATGCGGAGCTACGGTTCCTTCTTGCTGGGGACGGGATTGGGCGGTGCCGGTGTCCACTGGAATGGACAGACCTTCCGCTTTTTGCCGTATGATTTCGAGATTCGCAGCAAGACGATTGAGCGGTACGGCGAGAAGAAAATTCCCGAAGGCATGACCATCCAGGATTGGGGCATCACCTATGATCAGTTGGAGCCGTACTACGACCGTTTTGAAAAACTCTGCGGGATCTCCGGTGAGGAAAATCCGCTGGCCGGAAAACGATCAAGTCCATACCCCACACCGCCGATGAAGCAGACACCGGCCATGAAAATGTTTGCCGAAGCGGCTAAAAAGCTGAAGCTTCACCCCTACATGATGCCTTCGGCCAACTTGTCGCAGCAGTATACGAACCCGGATGGAGTATCGCGGGCCGCCTGCCAATATTGCGGATATTGCGAGCGGTTTGGCTGTGAGTACGGAGCCAAAGCCGACCCGGTCGTAACCGTGATTCCTGTGGCGAAAAAGACGGGCAAGTTTGAGATCCGGACGCATTCCCATGTACGGAGAATTTTACATACCGGCAACAAGGCGACAGGTGTTCTCTACACAGACGTGACGACCGGAGAGGAATTCGAACAGCCGGCGGACATTGTCGTGTTGACCAGCTACGTGTTCAACAACGCCCGTCTTTTGCTCTTGTCCAAGCTGGGCCGTCCGTACGATCCGGCTACCGGAAGAGGAGTAATCGGGAAGAACTATGCGTATCAGGTAATCCGCGGGGGAGCGACAGGCTTCTTTGAAGAGAAGGAGTTTAACCTGTACGCAGGAGCAGGCTCTCTCGGCATGACGCTGGACGATTACAACGGGGACAACTTTGATCACTCCGATCTGAAGTTCCTGCACGGAGCGAGCATCAGCCTTTCGCAGACCGGACAGCGTCCGATCGCCAACAACCCGGTTCCTTCAGGTACGCCGAACTGGGGCAAGGAATATAAGGCAGCTTCGCTCAAGTATTTCAACAGGGCCCTCGGAGTCGGAGCCCAGGGGGCGTCCATGCCCTTCAGGCACCACTTCCTCGATCTTGACCCGACATATCGGGACGTCTTTGGCGATCCGTTGATGCGCATTACCTTTGACTTTGAAGAGCAGGACCGTCAATTGGCTGCCTTCACGGCGGACAAGTGTGGACAAATTTTAAAGGAAATGGGAGCGACCCATATCGATGTGAGGCGCGAGCTTGGCCCATACGACATTACCCCGTATCAGTCCACTCACAATACGGGTGGAGTTATCATGGGTGCCTCGCCTGACACTTCTGCCGTGAATAACTACTTGCAGATGTGGGATGTGGAGAATTTGTTTGTAGTCGGTGCGTCGGCTTTCCCCCACAACAGTGGTTACAACCCGACAGATACTGTGGGGGCGCTTGCTTACCGGGCGGCAGAGGGGATTGCGAAGTACGCGAAAGGCAACGGAGGGCTGCTTGTGTAGGTGGTTTGGTCTTTCGATGGAGGGACCTGGCTGTTTGAAGAAGGGGGCGTCTTGGGCGCTTCCTTCTTTTTTCTTGATGATACGCATCTGGGGCGGACTCTAGCGTACCTGGGCCGGACTTTCGTGAAGGAGATGAAAACGGAGAAAAACGCTACAGGTTCGGTGGGACACTTGCTCGGGATTGACTGTCCGGCTCCATTCCAAAAGCGAAACCGCGTCCAAAAGCAGCGGTTTCAGGGGGTATCTCAGAGGTTGGACGCTGAAAGCGTGTTTCGCTTTTGGAATGGAGCCTGGGTTGGTGTCCCAAAGACCTTCGCGTTTTTCTCCGTTTTCATCTCTACAGCTTTTAGGTTTTATCGGTTGGTCGCAGCGCCCACTCAAACGCTCGAGTACGCAGTAGTCAGTCAGACACCCGAGCCTTCATTCTTCACTTTCAAAGTCCATTCTCCACACTAATTGTCAGTTTTGCTAAAACGTTTAGCGAAAATGCGAAAAAACGGGTGTAGATTTGTTAGGGAAATTTGCGGGTCGGTTTCCGGCCTTTTTCTCCAATAGGGAAAAACACCGTGTTGGTAAGGAAAATAAGGCGGTTTTGGAACGCTTAGTTTCGGTATTTAAGTTAATTGCAGAATTGGCACAATCCTTGCAAAAGTAAAAGGCAAACGAACAGTGAGAGGAAGAAGCATCATGGACGCAAAAAAATGGAAGATGGATACAGCGTTGATTCATGCCGGGCATCAGCCTTGCGATAAGACGGGGGCGGTAGCTCCGGCAGTTGTACCGGCGGTGGCTTATGCGTTTTCCGATGCGGATGCCGCGGCTGCGGTTGTATCCGGGGAGAGGGAGGGAACGTACTATGGACGCTACGGCAACCCTACGATTGCTTCTTTGGAGATGAAGATCGCCGCGTTGGAGAATGGCGAGGCGGCTTTGGGCGTCAGCAGCGGCATGGCGGCGATCTCCGGGGCTTTGCTCGCTTTTTTGAAGCAGGGTGACCACGTCGTATGTACCAAGGATGTGTACGGCGGCAGCCATAAATTTTTGACTTCGCTTGCTCCACGCTACGGGATTGAGGTCGATTTTGTCGATTGTACCAAGCTCGCTGCTGTGAAACAGGCGATCAAGCCGAACACGCGGGTGCTTTATCTGGAGACGCCTTCCAATCCATGTCTGACAGTCCTGGATCTCCGGGAGCTTTCCCGACTGGCCCACGAGCACGGACTTACGGTCATTGTCGACAATACGTTCATGACGCCGTACCTGCAAAAGCCTCTGGAACTGGGGGCCGATGTGGTCGTACACAGCGCGACCAAGTATCTAAACGGCCATGGCGATGTGATCGCTGGCTTCATCGTTGGCAAACAGGATGTGATCCGGTTTATTCGGAAAAATATCATGGGTGATCTGGGCCAAAATTTGAACGCCTGGGATGCCTTTTTGATTTTGCGCGGGCTCAAGACGCTGGGCTTGCGGATTCGCCAGCACTGCCAGAGCGCGGAGGCGATTGCCCGGTATCTGGAGGCGCATCCGGCGATCGAACGGGTGTATTATCCGGGTCTTGCCTCGCATCCGCAGCACGAGCTGGCGAAAAGGCAGATGAGCGGGATGGGCGGAATTGTTTCGTTTGAAGTAAGGGGCGGATACGAAGCAGCAAAATCTTTCATTAACGGACTGCGCCTGGCTATGATATCGTTTAGCTTGGGAGATCCGGAAACACTGGTTCAGCATCCAGCGTCCATGACGCATTTTTCCATACCGCCAGAGGAGAGGGAAGCCTTTCATATTACGGAAGGGTTGATCCGGCTGTCTACGGGCCTGGAGGATGTGTCGGACATTATCGAAGATCTGGAGCAGGCGCTTCGGCCGCTTGCGAATCACGTGTCTGCCGGCGTGTAACGTTTGACCGGGAAATGGCAGGGAGGTCGGGGCATGACGGAATTTTCTCGCATCCGCACATTTATTCAGGGGTA
Organism: Brevibacillus sp. FSL K6-2834; assembly: GCF_038592925.1. Taxonomy (NCBI): domain Bacteria; kingdom Bacillati; phylum Bacillota; class Bacilli; order Caryophanales; family Paenibacillaceae; genus Brevibacillus; species Brevibacillus sp. FSL K6-2834. The sequence continues at coordinate 5,346,113 of NZ_CP151945.1, read as the reverse complement.
CGCGGATAATATTGCGGAGGTGCTGGGGCTTGATGTCACTATTCTGGATGAACAGGGCATCCGGGTCAGCGGAACCGGAGATTACCGGGACCTGATCGGTTTGCCAGCCCCGGAAGGTTCGTTTTTTCGGATGATTTTGCAGACCGGGCAGCCGGGTATCATTTACGACATGAAGAAGAACGAATCCCAGTGCATGAACTGCAAGTTTCTGCTGCAGTGCAGGGAGCTCGCGACGATCGGGTTTCCGGTTCACAAACGGGAAAAGACCGTTGGTGTGATCGGCCTCATCGGTTTTTTGCCCGAGCAAAAAGAGAAGATGCTGCAGCATTCGGAAAAGCTGATGACGTTTTTGCACCATACCAGTGCTCTGATCGTGCACAAGCTGCTGGAGCTGGAGGAAGAGCGCAGACAAGGCTGCAATATCCAGGAGGAATTGCCCTATGACCCTGCCCAGGCCGTCTATTTCGCCCAGCTGATCGGAGCGGAAACCGGCTTGCAGGAGGTCATCCGCAAAGCGAAAAAGGTGAAAGACAGCCTCTCTACAGTGCTGATTCGCGGTGAAAGCGGGACGGGCAAGGAGCTGTTGGCGCGTGCGATTCACAGCGAAGGCAACCGCGCTGCGCATCCATTTATAGCTGTAAACTGCGCGGCGATTCCGGAAACCCTCCTGGAGAGCGAGCTGTTTGGCTACGAGGGAGGAGCTTTTACCGGTTCGAGACGAGAGGGAAAGCCGGGGAAATTCGAGCTGGCGCACAAGGGCACGATTTTTCTTGACGAGGTCGGAGATATTCCGCTTTCGCTCCAGCCCAAGCTGCTTCGCGTGCTGCAAGAGCGGACGGTGGACCGCGTAGGCAGCGTCAAGCCTGTCGCTGTGGACGTGCGGGTCATCGCGGCGACACATCGGGATTTGGAAAGCATGGTGAGGGAAGGTGCGTTTCGGGAGGATTTGTACTACCGGCTAAACGTCATTCCGCTTCGGCTGCAGCCTCTTCGGGAGCGGCGGGCGGACATTCCGCTCTACATTCACCATTTTTTGAACAAGTATGGAGCCCTCCTGCAAAAAGGTCGAATAGAGGTCGATCTGGACGTGATGGAACGGTTGAAAGGCTATGATTGGCCGGGAAACATCAGACAACTGGAGAACGCGATCGAATACATGGTCAATATGGCCGAGGATACGGTGATCGGAGCTGGCGACTTGCCGGAATACCTGGCGCAGCTTGAGCTGCCGGCAGTATCTGAACAGACGGGAGGCGAGGCGGCCAGCGGAAGCCTGGAGGATATGGTAGCCATGTATGAGCGAGATATTTTGCAGCAGTATTTTCGCTCGCCCAAATGGGGGGGCGACAAGACGAGGATTGCGGAGGAGCTGCAAATCAGCCTGTCCACGCTTTACCGAAAGCTGGAGAAGCACAGGCTGATTTGACTGTGGTTCGGCGGAGTGTATGCTTGTCAGTCACCTCAGTCTTGGCCTATTCTACGAGCGCCAGCCCCGGGAAAAGCAGCCTTGGGGTCGCAAAAAAGCAGCGTCCCTTTTGGGGCCGCTGCTTTCTGCATGAATGGTCGATTATGTCAATAAAAGACCGGTACAAACTCCTGCGACATTGCATGGTTTGCCTGCCAAGCGCCAAATAAACGGACAGAAGGCGACTTTGGCCAAACGTAAAAATGAATGCTGTCGCTATTGAAGCAATGAACGAATTTCACCCGTATTCGGATTGACGACAAACCATCCATACGTGCTCGTGTAGCTGTCGCCGGATTGGAAGTTGTTCACTACGGTCTGGTATATCTGGATGACGTAGTGCCCTTTTTCGTCGTCATGATCGTATTCGACGATATGCTGCGGTGTCAGGCTGCCCGCGAATTTCTTTTTGACCAGCTCGACGGCTTCCATTTTGGAATACATTTTCCCGGCAGGAAGCTTGCCGAGATAGATCGATTTGGTTTTTCCGTCGTAAATGACTGACTTGCCGAGATTTTCCGCGACAAAACGGATGGGTACATAGACTGAATTTTTGTACAATATTCCTTGTACGTCCATCGCTGGTGATTTTGGCACTCCGTCAAAATAATAGGTGAACGGTGTCTTGTTGATCTCGCTTGAATCCGGGTACGCTGGTGCCGCCAAGGCCAGTCCGGAGAACAGTGCTGATCCCACGACAATTCCCCCAACAAATGACTTCACATCCCACTTCATGAAAAACCCTCTTTCCCATCTCTATTTCTATGAATGAATTCCAAGGGATATTATGACAAAAAACATAGGACCAAGCTATCAAGCAAGGGTCATAGGAGCGAACGCCCAGAAACCGGGAAAAAGGCATTCTGTTCCCTCTGCGTTGGTCCTAGCAGGGGGATGGTTTTCCCGGGCAGGCAAGGAAAGAAGGCCCGTCTGATGGCGGGATGATTTCCCGGTCTCTTTTCTAGCAAATGAGAAGAAGGTATGATAGAGGGAAAGCTTTACTGAGAAAAGGCAGGTGTCTAGCATGTCTATTTTGCGGAACGATTGGGCTGAGATATTGGCGGACGAGTTTGAAAAGCCATACTACATCCAGCTTCGTGAATTTTTGAAAACAGAATACCAGAGCCAGGCAATCTATCCTGACATGTACGATATATTCAATGCGCTTCACCTCACACCATATCGGGAAGCCAAGGTCGTCATCCTCGGCCAGGACCCGTATCACGGTCCTGGTCAGGCACATGGACTCAGTTTTTCTGTCAAGCCGGGGGTAGCGACGCCGCCGTCCTTGCAAAATATTTACAAGGAGCTTCAAAGCGACTTGGGCTGTACGATCCCGCAGCACGGGTATTTGGTCAATTGGGCCAAGCAGGGCGTGCTGCTGCTCAACACGGTGTTGACGGTACGGGGAGGAAATCCCAACTCTCATAAAGGCAAAGGCTGGGAAATTTTTACGGACCGGGTGATCGCCGCTTTGAACGACCGGGAAACGCCGCTGGTGTTTATTCTGTGGGGACGGCATGCGCAGGAAAAGGCGTCATTTATTGATACGAACAAGCATTTCATCATTGCGTCTCCGCATCCAAGCCCGTTTTCGTCCAATCGCGGATTCTTTGGCAGCCGCCCCTTTTCGCGGACCAACCAGTTTTTGCGTTCGCAGGGAATGCAGGAGATCGATTGGCAGCTTCCTTTGCAGGCGGAGCTGGAAGAGGCGACTGCGGCTCGGTCGTAAGCTTTAGAAAATGAGCGAGCCATGAATGATGTGAGTATGCAGGTAGGCACCGTTCCTCTGGAGGACGTAGGCCGGAGCGGGGAGCGGTAACAGGCTTCTCTTCAAACGCAGTCGCTTTTCTTTTTTGTGGTTGGACCGGCTCTAGTGGAGGAGATGAAAAAGGAGAAAACAGCTCAAGGTTCGGTGGGACACTGCGAAGGGGCTGGACTGGCCGGCTCCATTCCAAAAGCAAAACCGCGTCCAAAAGCAGACTGCTCGATGGAGCGTTTCAGAGTTGGACGCTAAAAGCGTGTTTTGCTTTTTCCATTCCGCCTGGGAGGTGTCCCAAAGACCTTCGCGGTTTTCTCCTTTTTCATCTCTACATCTGTTGGTTTTCTCGTAAAAAACCGTTCGGACATACGCCCGAACTGTTTTTAGAGAGGCTGGTTTGCAAGGAAGCTCGTATAAATGAACATCCGTCAGATTGCTGAGATCAGGCTTGTCGTGGGCCTTAAACAACATGAAGTCAGTTGCTGATAAATGCTTGCGGAGGTTTTTAGCCAGAGTTGTGGTCATGACTTTTTGCTCGAAATCCGTAGTCAATTAGAAGCCAACCTACTGACAGGTGAACCTTAGACACCTTTGAACGATCCCACATGCTCTTTAAAGCTGGGAGAAGCAAATCCCGCTCGCCAGAGAAGCCTGTTTCCAGTCGGAGCGACTAGCGAAGTCCGGCCCAGCTCCGCAATGATCCCGAGGAAGCAGAATCGCAACCTATGAATACACTTCGCAGCTGCGCGTCGTTTTGCGATTCCCTCGGGAGCATTGCGGAGCGGACAGTCCCAGCTTCTTTGCGGGACGAAGACCGGAGCGGAGAGTGGAAACAGGCTTCTCTCCACCGCAGCCGCTTTTTGAAAGTAGAAAAAAAGCTTCTCCCCGCAGCCAGAGAGATTCACTGTCTAATCCATGCTCTGAATCACAATCAGGCAACCGGCCTCGATCGAAACCGTTCCGGTTTCCGAAACCAGTACGTTGCTTATGCCCAGCGTGTCGCCCATCCGCAGAGTCGCCTTGTCCAGCGGGTACTGAAAGCCGGATAGGGTGATTCCGCTGACCGTCTCTGTGAGCGGCAGCAGGGAGACGTGGGAATACCGGCTTTTCCGCAGGGTGATTCGGTCGGTGACGAGCATGATCTCGTTTTTTTCGTCCACGATCCGGCAGGGCACGCCAGCCTTCAGCCCTTTTGACAGCAAGTGAACATTGGCAAGCGTATGGTCGAACCGGGAGCCCAACGCTCCGACGAGAACGATCTCAGCCGGCTGCTGCTCCAGCGCCCAGAGAAGGCCCATCTCCGTATCAGTCAAGTCCTTCATGACCGGGTCGCAGGAACGCATTTCCTCGCTGTTTTGGCAGATGATCTCCCGCTCATCGGGTGTGACCGAGTCGAAGTCCCCGATGGACAGATGGGGACGTCTCTCGTTTTGTATCAAAAATAACGCTCCTCGGTCGACTCCGACCAAAAAGGCATCCTCGTCTATTTCTTCCAAAGCCCAACTGCCCAGATTTCCTCCTGCAAACAGTATGATTTTGGACGATTTCTCCATGATGTTCCCTCATTTACGTGGATTCGCGGCTGTCAAAGGAAAAGGCTGATTTGTTGAGCGGCCAAGCCTGACAGCATCTTTCTTTATCTTACCATGCAGGTGCGGTTAAGAGACAGGAGGGGCAGACATTGCAGTTACTGTAAGCAATACAGGCAATACAGGCAATACAGGCAATACAGGCAATGCAGGCAATGCAGGCAATGCAAACACTGCAAACACTGCAAACACTGCAAACACTGCAAGCACTCAAGCAATACAGGTACTACCTCCCGCTTGCTTTCTATGCCGGAAACGTACTACGATACTTTTACTATCCAAGATAGATGACTATTGGAGGCGAGAGCATGTCCGATAATTATACGAAGGTGTACACGGAAGAATCCTTTTGGGACAAAGTGAAGAAGTTCGCCAAAAAAGCGGGAGGAAAAGTAGTTTACGTAGCGCTGCTGCTCTATTACGCCCTGCAAAATCCCAAAACGCCTGCGTGGGCGAAAACGGTCATATTAGGGGCGTTGGGCTACTTCATCACTCCGTTGGATGTGGTGCCGGATATTACGCCGGTCGTGGGATATGGAGATGACCTGACAACGCTGATCGGAGCCTTGCTCATGGTCGCTGTCTATATTGACGACGATGTCAAAGGAAAGGCCCGCGGCAAGCTGACGGATTGGTTCGGGACGGAAGTGCTGGACGAACTTTCCGAGATCGATGAGAAGCTGAACAGCAAGAAGGAAGAGTAGGCTGACACAGCTTTCTTCCTTCTTCAGCCACGTAAACAAGAGGTTTTCTTTTCGAGTGAAGCGATATGGCCAGGATGATCGAAACCAAAACAAAACGATTGAATCTTGCGAATTTATTGATTAAAATTTTTTTGTCGAACCAAGACCATTCCACTCCTTGCTTCCTGCATCCATGCAAATCTCGCCGAAGGATGGGTGAAGTCGAGCTTTTTATAAAAAAGACGGAGAGTGATTACCCGTGTCCACGATTTCCATCAAGCGTTTTCCGGAGTGTACGTTGTCTGAAATTACCGAGGCCTGGAACAGAGGATTTGAGGGGTACTTTTTCCCTGTCAATATGACGGTGGAAAACATGATTCAAAGGCTGGGAACCGAAGGGTATGCTGCTTCCCTTTCCGTCGTTGCCTTTGCAGACGGAGCGCCGGTGGGGGTTGTGGCGAGCGGTGTGAGAACGATTGGCGGAAAAAAGGTGGCCTGGAACGGCGGCACCGGAGTAGCGACAGAGTACCGGCGTCAGGGCTTGGGCAAAAGCTTGATGGAAGCCACACTTGCCCTGTACCGGGAAGCGGAGGTGGAGGTGGCCACTTTGGAGGCAGTCAGTCAAAACGACAAGGCGATCTCGCTGTACCGGCAGCTCGGCTATGAAGTGGTTGACAAGCTCTTGTTCTGGCAGCATAATGAAGCGTTTGCCAGCGCGCATCCGTTCGGCGATCCGGCCTCGCTTCCGTACCGGATTCGCAGGGGAATTCCGCAGGAGTCCGCTTCGCTTTCCTTTTCCCCGGCGAGCATTCCCTGGCAGAATCAGTGGCAAAGCCTCCGCGACGGTGAGGCTGTATTTGTGGAGGATGCCCTGGGCGAGACGCTTGGCTACGCCTTGTACAAACGGACCTTCGACGAGGAAGGAAAGCTGGCTGCGATCACCTTGCGTCAGTGTGCTTATCACCCTGACCGAGCGGATGCGGAGGACATCGTTCGTTTTGCGCTCGCCCATGCCTACGGGCCGCTTGACTATACGTGCCGTAGGGGAACCTTTAATTTCCCGGCCTCACAGGAAACGGTTCTTCGGGTACTGGAGGAAGCGGGATTTGCCCCATCAGGCAATGAGCAGGTATTCATGACCCGTCAGATGGAGAGAAAAGGCTGACTGGCTTTTTCATTGCTGACAGCCTGTGCAGTAGAACACTTTGCGGGATGACCATACGTCCTGTGTAATCGGATGAGCGCAACGGGGGCACGGCTCGCCTCCGCGATCATAGACGCGGCAGTGTTCATTGTAGCCGCCCGTCAGACCGTCTCCGCGGAAAAACGGCGTTTCCATGTAGCCGCCGTGCTCCAAGGCATCGTGGAGGACAGCCTGCAGCGAGTGAAACAGCCGTTTTTCCTCTTCCGGCTGGAGGGAAGGGATGCGGCGGAGCGGCAAGATCCCTGCGTGATGACAAAGCTCGTCGGCATAACAGTTGCCAATGCCGGCAAGCACATGCTGATCGACCAGCGCGGCTTTCAGAACGCCGCGCTTTTTCTGTATCAAGCGGGTAAACTGCTCTGCGGTAAACAGGGGGTCGAGCGGCTCGGGACCGAGCTTCGCCAACCGGTTTTCCGCTTCTTCCTGCGTCAGCAGATGCAAGTACCCGAGGCGCAGCCCGTGAAAGTAGAGAACGTGCCGTCCCACTGAGATCGTCATCTGGGCAGTCCGGTCGAGCTTGTCCTCCGCGGTCCCCCAGTACAGAAAACCGCCGAGCATGAGATGCAGCAACAAAACACGGCCCGATTGCAGCCGGAACAAGATGTGCTTTCCTCTGCGTTCGACCGTGGAAAAAGCAGTGCCTTTCACATGCTCTTCAAAGGCCGCTGCGGGTATATTGATCGTTTTCTCCCGCTGCACGCTGACATCTGTAATCGCCTGTCCGGTTAAACGCTCCTGCAGCAGTCTGCGATAGGTCTCCATTTCCGGCAGCTCCGGCATTTTCGTATATCCCTCCAGTCTGTTTTCCCCGTTCTGTTTCAAAGCGTCTGTCTTCTGCGTCCTGCCTCAGAGCGTCTGCGTGCTACTCGTCGTTGCCAAGCTCCAGGCGGTTTAGCAGCACATCCTCGACTTTCAGCAAATGGTGGAGCATTCTCTGCTGCGCCATCAAGGCGTCGCGTTCGCGGATTGCCATGTAGATCAAGACGTGTTCCTCGTACAGTCTTTCCGTGCTCGCCCTCTCGCCAAACAGCCACATTTTGCGGGTGTTCCGCATGCTCTTCGTCATGGCTCCGGAGATCGTCTTCATCATGTCGATCAACAGCCGGTTGTGACTGGCCCGCGCGATCGCCTGGTGAAAGTCGATGTCGGCCTGTTCGCTCGCCTCTTCCGAATCGGTGCCTGCCCTCATGTCATCCAATGCCTGTTTGAGCGCAGCCAGGTCGTCTTCTTCCCATTTTCGCGCAGCCAGACCGGCACTCCCGACCTCCAGGATTTTGCGGACTTCCAATAGCTCCAGAATGTCTTCGGAACCCATCAGGATGGTAGAGAGGGGAGCGGTCAGGCTGGACGTTTCAAACTTGCGGATAAAGGTGCCCTCGCCTTGCTTTATATCCACCAGGCCCATCGCCTGCAGGGCGCTCAATGCTTCTCTGACCGCAGATCGTCCGACCTGGAATTTTTCCGCCAAAGCCTGCACGGAATCCAGTTTATCCCCGGGCTTTACCTGCCCCTCCATTATCATTTGCTTTAGCTCGTCGGTGACGGCTTCATATATCTTTTTGTTGGATATTTGCTGAATTGGCAATGTGCTTCCACCCTTTACCTTGTGCTGAAATCATTTTACTATACGGGAACCCCCGAAGCATCTGCCTCAGGTTTGTCTAGTAAAACAGTGTCGATGCGGAAAAAGATCACAGCCGCGTATAGTTGGTTTGCTTCCGTCACATCTTTTTTCGAGGAGAGCATGGCTGGATGCTGGAAGCTGTCTCGAAACTATATTTTGGGAATATTCAGTCGTATAGTCATCAGATGAGTGAAGACGAGAGCAAAGTATCAAAAATTGACTTTGTGATTCTTTAAAATAGATTCAATATTTAGGTATATATGATAAACTGGTATGTAGCAAGGGTTTTTCAGAAGCAAGCCAGGCAGTATCGGCGTTCGCTGCCTGATGGACAACGGCTGGAGACTTGGTGTTTCTACTTGCCAAGCGTTACTATTTGACAAAAGTCATCAGATGACCTGATCACTAAAACGGGGGATTAGACATGCTGGATACAGAAATTCGCAAAAAGCTGTCAGCGATTGTAGGAGAAAAATATTTGCTCGACACGCCGAATGAACTGTACGCGTATTCCTATGACGCGACGCCCATCCACCAAGCCATGCCGGATGCGGTGGTGATGCCGGGCAGCGTAGAAGAGGTGTCGGCTGTGCTTAGGCTGGCAAACGTTCACGGCATACCGATCATACCACGCGGCTCGGGGACGAACCTTGCAGGGGGGACAATCCCTGTCGAGGGCGGCATCGTCATGAATATGAACCGGTTCAACCGCATTTACGAAATCGACAAGCAAAACCTGACGGCAACGCTGGGACCCGGTGTCGTGACTGCCGACCTGCATCAGGCAGTCGAAGCGGAGGGCCTGTTTTATCCGCCCGATCCGGGGAGTATGCGGATATCCACTGTCGGCGGAAACATGGCCCAGTGCGCAGGCGGGATGAGAGGACTGAAATACGGGGTCACCAAGGACTACATACTGGGGTTGGAATACGTCCTGCCGTCCGGAGAAGTGCTTCGCTGCGGCGGAAAAAACATGAAGGACGTGGCCGGCTATGATATGACGAGACTGATGGTCGGCTCCGAAGGTACACTCGGCGTCATTACCGAGATTACGGTAAAGCTGCTTCCCCTGCCGGAGACGAAGCGGACGCTGGTCGCCTACTATACCAACCTCGTCGACGCAGCCAAGACAGTGGAAACAGTGATTGCCTCCAAGATTATTCCGGCGACGATCGAGTTTTTGGATCAGTCCACGATGAAGGTCGTCGATGACTTTGCCAAGCTGGGCCTGCCTTTGGAGATGAAGTCGATGCTCTTGATCGAGCAGGACGGGCCGGAGGAGCTGGTCGTCCGGGATATGGAACAGATCGCGGAGATCGCCAGGCAGCAGGGGGCGGCCGAAGTCAAATTGGCGCAAACAGCCGAGGAGGGAGCCAAGCTTCTGGCGGCCCGACGTTCAGCTTTGGCGGCGCTTTCCCGGCTGCGTCCTACCACGATTCTCGAAGACGCGACAGTGCCCCGCTCCCGTTTGGCCGAGATGGTCGAAGAAGTGGAGCGAATCGCTGAAAAGTACCAGGTGCAGATTTGTACGTTCGGTCACGCAGGGGACGGGAATTTGCACCCCACCTGCATGACCGATGAGCGGGACAAGGAAGAGATCCACCGGGTAGAGCAGGCGTTTGAAGAAATTTTTCACGCCGCGATTCGCCTGGGCGGAACAATAACCGGGGAGCACGGCGTAGGGATGGCCAAGAGGAACTACCTCGACCTGAAAGTAGGTGCGGGCGGCATCGAGCTGATGAAGCGGATCAAAGCCGCTTTTGACCCGAACAACATCATGAATCCCGGCAAAATGTTCGCAAGCAGCGGCCGGCGCAGAGTGGTGGTGAAACGATGAGCAAGACGACCAGTCAGGAGCTGCTGTCGAAATTCAACATGGACGAGATCATGAACTGCATGCACTGCGGTTTTTGCTTGCCGGCCTGTCCGACCTACCGGGAAACGGGCCTTGAATCGCACAGCCCCCGCGGGCGCATCGCTCTCATGAAAGGCGTTGCCACCAGCCAGCTTTCCGTAGACCCGGAATTCGAGAAAAACATGTACGCCTGTCTTGGCTGCCGTGCGTGCGAGACGGCTTGTCCGGCGGGGGTCCCTTACGGCAGTCTCGTGGAAACGGCGCGGGAAGTAGTCGAGGACAACAAAAAAAGCGAAGCCACACCGCCTTTTCTTCGCCAGCTCGTGTTCGACAAGGTATTTCCTTATCCGGAGCGGATGCAAGCCTTGGGTACGGCTCTATGGGCAGCTCAAAGCGCAGGACTCCAAACAATGGCCAACAAGACCGGGCTGATCAACATTCTGCCGCGGGAGCTTGCAGAGATGCAGCAAGCGGTCGACAAAATCGCTTCCCCGAGGGAGCGCAAGCAGCGGGAAAAAGTAATGAAAGCGGAAGGAAAGGCCGCCCTGAAGATCGGGATGTTTACGGGCTGCATCATGGACGTGATGTTTTTCGAGACGAATCAGGCGACGGCAAGGCTTTTGACAAAAGCGGGCTGTGAGGTCGTTTTCGTGGAAAACCAGGTATGCTGCGGGGCGCTGCACGCTCATGCGGGAGAAAAGGAAGGGGCAGTCGAGCTTGCCAAGCGCAACATGGAAGCGTTCGAGCGGGCCGGAGTGGACTTCGTCGTCAACAACGCAGGCGGCTGCGGCGCGGCGTTGAAGGAGTACCACCACTGGTTCCACGACGATCCCGAGTGGAAGGAGCGGGCCATGGCGTTTGTCTCCAAGGTGAGAGACGCAAACGAGCTTTTGGCCGAGCTGCCGCCGCTGACCTTTTCCAAGCCGCTCAACGTCCGTGTCACCTATCAGGATTCCTGTCACCTGGCTCACGGACAGGGCGTTCGCAACCAGCCGCGCCAGCTACTGAGGAGCATCCCCGGCGTCGAGCTGATTGAAATGACCGGTGCGGACAGCTGCTGCGGCTCCGCGGGAATTTACAACATCACCAACTTCGACATGTCGATGCAAATTCTCGACGGCAAGATGGAGCATGTAAAGGAAACAAAGGCCCGCGTAATCGTCACATCCAATCCCGGCTGTCTCCTGCAAATGAAAAAAGGCATCATGCGCGCAGGGCTGGAGGGGCAGATGGAAGCGGTCCACATCATGGATTTGCTGGCCCGGGCATTGTAAGGCTGATCAATTGGTTCCTCCGCAGGCCGCCAATTGCCAAGAAACAGACAAATGCGAGCCGTTTCATACCGTACGATCATAGTCCCGTTTCCGTTTGGACGGGACTTTTTGGTTTGCCCCTGTAGAAGATTACCAATACACCAGCAGAATCGGGTAATATAGTATAGGGGGAAAGACCCTCCCATTTACGCACGGACAGGAGATTATGGAATGCAAAAAGTGGAATTGATCGCAACGGCGACATTTGGCCTGGAGTCAGTGGTAGCCGATGAAGTTAGGGCACTGGGCTATCAGGATGTCAGAGTAGAAAATGGAAAAGTTGAGTTTACGGCAGATATTTCCGCGATTCCCCGGACAAATTTATGGTTACGAACGGCGGATCGCGTGCGTCTAAAGATAGGGGAGTTTCGGGCGACGACGTTTGACGAGCTGTTTGAGCAGACAAAAGCGCTTCCGTGGTCGGATTGGATACCGGCAGATGCGACATTCCCCGTCGAAGGAAAATCGGTAAAATCAACGCTGTTCAGCGTACCGGACTGCCAGGCGATCGTCAAAAAGGCAGTCGTGGAAAGTCTGAAAAAGACGTACAAGCAGGATTGGTTTGAAGAAAAGGGGCCGTTGTACAAAATCGAGGTAGCACTTTTGAAGGACATCGCGACCTTGACGATTGACACGACGGGGCCGGGGCTCCACAAGCGCGGCTACCGGAGCCTGATCGGCGCAGCTCCCTTGAAGGAGACGATGGCGGCGGCGATGATTCTGCTGTCACGCTGGAAGCCGGACCGGACGTTGATGGACCCGATGTGCGGCTCGGGGACAATTCCGATCGAAGCGGCTTTGATCGGGCAAAACATCGCGCCGGGTATGAACCGGGAATTCGTTTCGGAAAGCTGGCCGACGATACCGAAGACGGCATGGCGGGAAGCGCGGGCCGAGACGCATGATCTGGCCAGATACGACCAGCCGCTGGAGATTATCGGAACCGATATTGACGAGGATATTTTGCGGGTCGCGAGACGGAATGCAGCCGAAGCAGCCGTAGATGAGCACATCCATTTTCAACAGATGGACGTCCGCAATGTCCGCACCAAGCGAAAGTACGGCTACCTGATCTGCAACCCGCCGTACGGCGAACGGCTCGGAGACTGGAAGCAAGCCGCCCGCCTGTATCGGGAGATGGCGGAGGCTCTGCGGACCTTGGATACATGGTCCATCTACATGCTGACCTCGGACGAGCAGTTTGAGGAGCATTTTGGACGCAAGGCGAGCAAGAAGCGGAAGCTGTACAACGGAAATATCAAGGTCGACTACTACCAGTTCTTTGGACCGCGGCCGCCCCGTCCGAACAAATCAGAAACCCCGGCGGATTGATTCGTTTGTTCAAAGGAACCGGGACGTCTCTTGTGGGGTAACGTAAGCAAATCAAACACAAAGCAGAAAGAAGCGCAATGGAGGAGAAAACATGGGTGTAAGACGATCTGCAGGGAGGGTAATGGCTGCTTTCCTGGCATTTTCATTGATGGCCACCTCGGCAGCCGCCGCCACGGGACCGACTGTTCCGACCGGCACCGCCCCTGAGCCGGACAAAAAGACAGAGGCGGAGCGCTTGCCTGGTGAACAGGCGATTGTCTTTAGCGATCTGACGAACAGCTATGCCCGCGAGTCGGTCAATCATTTGGCGTCGCTTCAACTGATCAGCGGGAAAAAGGACAATCTGTTCCTGCCGCAGGAGGCTATTTCCAGACAAGACGTGTTCGTTTTGCTGGCAAAGGTGATGGGGGTACAGCCCAAGCTGCCGAGAGAAGAGAAATACGAGGATGTGTCGATGAACAGTCCTTATGCGCCGTACATTTACGGCCTGACGGAACTTGGCGTGCTGAACGGACGCAGCGATGGCACGCTGGGGGCTGCAGATCCCCTGACCCGGCAGGAGATGGCCGTCATTTTAGACAGGCTTTGGAAGGCGGGCAGCGGTCCGAAGCAAATACTGGGGAAGGAAGCGTACGACGACGAGGATGAAATCGCCGACTATGCCAGGGAAGCGGTAGCATCCGTCACCGCCCAAGGCTGGATGAAGGGAGCCAATGGCGCATTCCGTCCACAGGGACAGGTGACGAGAGGAGACGCTGCTGTCATCGCGGAGCGCGTCTGGAATGCCCGTTATCAGCTGGCGGAGAAAGTCGATTTTGCCGTCAGCAAGACAAAGCTGACGGTGATGGCTGGCACCAGCGAGCGCGTAGAGGTCACACGCCCGAGCGGAGGAGCCCTGCCGTTTACCCCGGTCTTCGCGTTTGACCACCCGGAGCTCGGTACGATCTTGCCGGACGGCACCTTCGTCGCCGGTCCCTCTGCCGGGAAAGGCACACTGACGGTAAACGTCGGTTTCAAACAAGTGACGATTCCCGTGGAAATAACGAATGCGCCTGTCGAGCCGAAGAAAGACGAGGCAAAAGGACAGGATGCAAAGGGAACGGCGGAAGGAAAGCAAGCCGCTGACGCCAAGGAATCTGGCAACGCCGCGAAAAAAGCGGATGCGGATGAAAAGCAGGCGGAATCCAAAAATGGACAGGCATCCGAGAAAACGGGAACGCCTGATTCGGAAAAGAAAGAACAAGCTAGTACAACCGACACGGCAGCATCCGAGCTTGCGGGAGACAGCCAGTCCCAAAAGGCGGAGAACGGCAAAAAAAATGAAGCGGTTGGTTCGCAGCCGGGCAGCGGCCAGGAAGCCAGCAGCAAGGGTAGCGACAGCAAAGCTGCCGGAAGCGAGGATACTGGAAGCAAAGAAACAGGCAGCAAAGAAACCGACAGCATGGATACTGGAAATAAAGATACCGAAAGCAAAAATGCCGAAAACAACGATAATGATAGCGAAAACACCGACAGCGATGTCGATCAGCCTTCCGAGGAGGACGAGCTGGTCAATCTCGCCCCGGGGAGCTTCACATCCGTAAAAACGTTTGGAATGGCAGATGCATTCTTCCAGGAAGTCGAAAAACAATATCCCGGCCCAGTCGGCGGCTTGGTCACGCCTTCCGAGACATGGACGGGCTACAATCGCCAATTTGGCCGAAAGGTGACGGTTGTGCTGCCGGAAGCCAAACAGCTGGAGAGAGTAACGCTCACGCTCAAGCATCAAAGAACCTCAGGAATCACCATTCCGGAGTGGATGGACGTGGAAGTGTCCCCTGACGGGAAAGCATGGTATTTTGCCGGAAAAGCAAAGCATGATGTATCTCAGGCGGAGGACGCTGTAGTTGAGCGGACGCTGGCCGTTACGCTGCCGCAGGTGGAGACCCGCTATGTACGGGTATCCTTCCCGGTAAAGGTGTTTGCCTTCGCCAGACAGCTCGAAGTATGGGGCAGGGATGGCAAGGGAAGCGCAGCGCCGCCGGTGCTGCTGCCATTTGCCAACCAGACCGATCCCCAGGCGGTAAAACCGTTGCCTCGCCGAGTCGAGAACATGCTTCTCGCCTATACCGGTGAACACGGCGAACGGGGAACCTGGACAAAGGAAGAATTCCTCCCGATGGTCGGCTACCGAACCACAGACGGGTACATGCGGGATCAGATGTTTGATACGATCCTCTTCCTGCCGTACCAGACCATGCCGGCCACCAAGGACAGGTGGAAGCAGTATTTGGATGATTTGTACCGCTCCAACCAGCAGCTCGACGCGCTGAACAGCGCGATGCGGGAGTTCAACCGCTTGCGGGGAACGCTGTATGCATCGCCGACGATAGAAAATGTCGTATTGGCGCTGCCGTACCCCAATTCGGCGCAAACGGACTTCGGCGTGATCGATCCGAAAAAAGGGTCGCTTTCCTTCAACGCCAAGCAGGTGGGCGAGGAGCAAGCGTACCAAAACCGCAAGCAGGCATTGGAATGGTACTATGGAGAGCTGAAGAAGCGCTGGGATCAGGCTGGCTTCCAGTACCTGCGACTCGACGGCATCTACTGGTTCCACGAGCTGGTGGAAGACGGCGCTCCAAAGGAACGAGACCTGATCCGCCACATGGGCAGCATGGTCCACAACGATTCGCTGCGATATTACTGGATTCCTTATTTCGGGGCGCCAGGGCTCAGCGAGTGGAAGTCCCTGTATTTTGACAATGCGTTCCTGCAGCCGACCTACTACACCGACAAGCCGGTTCCACTGGAGCGCATCCAGGGAACGGTGGAAGTGATGCAAAAGTACAGCATGGACGTTGAGATTGAAGGAGACGACCGGATGTACCGCGATCCGAAGTTCTACCAGCTGTACTACAATCAGTTGATTGCGGCGCGCAAAGCCGGAATGGACAAAAATAATATTCACGCCTATTACTTTGGATCGAAAACGCTGCTGATCGCCGCGAACAGCGATGATCCTGTGATCCGCGCTATCTATGATGACACGTATAAGTGGATGCGAGGAAAGTTTGAGCAGGATGAGTATTATCTGCCGGAAGAAATTCCGGTGAACAAGTAGATTTGTGAACGCTGAAAAAGGTCTGCCTCCGAAGGGAAGCAGACCTTTTAGCAAGTTTTAATAAGAGCTGATTTCATTGTAGTTTTCGTCGTACGCTACGATTGTGGAAAACGTTTTAACACCGAGTCTAACATCAAAGTAGTATTTATAATTATCGATCATTATTATGGAAGATTCATTATTTGGGTATGTAATTTGAACCGATTTGATCCTGCTGTCATTAATTACTCCGCAAATGATTTGGAAATTAGTGTCTTTATTTCGCAAGCCTCCTACTACTTGCAGTTTTGTAAACGGCGAGTTAACATCCATCTTTGCTATTTCCAGATGAACAATCTCCCAGTTGTTTTTGTTATGTTCAGCATAGAATGAACCTTCAAATCGTTCCTCATTCTTATTAAAAATAAATTGTCCAAATCCAGATTGTTCGATATATGAAACCTTCACAACTTTGAAATCTTCAACTTTCGAACCTATTTTTTCGTCTGTCTTTTGATGAACAAATGAAATTAGCGCTTGGTCTTCATCTGTAAAACTAATCGTTTCTGGACTGGTGTTTATTTCTTTAGGTTGACATCCTAATAAAAGCAGAAATAACAGTACAGTATAAAATAATTTAGTTTTCATTAAATTGGTTTCCTCCTTAAATAAAAGTGGGGTTTCCCCTACTTTTATTTATACATAGCGGCAAACATGTAAATAATACCGGGTCCTTCAACCTCACTAATTGCGTATTGCTTCCAGCTTGCCGAGGCTCCAGCGTTAATGGATAATCCCAGAAAACTAGCAGAAAATGCCTTAGATACTCTTGCTGTCGCTGGTTGGTAGGATTGAATGTAACTTGAGATCCCTTTGGCATAAGTAAAAGGGTTTTTTACAGACTCTTCTGTAATTTCTACAACTCCGTAACCTGCTGCGGCACCACTAGTTGCTGATGTATTCGTGCTTACAGCATCATCTAATATATTTCCGGGGGTATTGTTATTGTTTAAATAAAAGTGATGGACTATCGCTACTCTAGAGTAACTAATACCTTGTTGAAACTCCCACGATGGACCTGTGACATAGTTTCCCGACTTATCAGGAGTTGTATGTGTGTCAATATATGTCGAATAATTCCACGGACCAGCAATGTGAGGTAGTAATTGAGCTGCTGCTAGATCTTTTGTTAGTTCTTTATATCTTTGAGGGTCTGTTTCAGATGTGTTAAAACTAGCTCTAAAAATGGTACCATCAGCAAATTTTATTTCATATTGATCTTTAAGTTTTCCTTTTTTTCTATCCCTATCAATTATTTTCTGGGCCTCTTCCATTCTATCTGCTTGTTTTGCTAAAGCAACTAATTCCTTTTTCCATACTGCTTTGTCTAGATTGCGAATTCTTTCTTTGTACTCACGGGGATGAGAATTAACATATTCTTAAGTAACATCGCTTAAATTATATTTATTTTCAGATTCACTATATTCATCAAGAGAGAACTAAACACCCTTTCCAAAAAATATTTTATAATTGTATAATATTGGTAATAAACAACAATATAAACCATTTATTGTATAATTTTCAATTAGCATTTTGTTACTTGATTTGTTTATTACAAGTCGTTAACTTTGTCTCGGACAAGTAGAAAGGATACCATTTACAAGGTAAGATAGTTAAGTAGAAACAAGAGGGACTAACTCCCTCGGAAGACAAACCCTCTTGTTTTAATCTAGTAGCCTCATCTTACAGGACACGCCTGGCATCTCTTATTATATTCCTACTTTGCTTTGCTCGTCTTTTACCCTCCATACCCCGATGTTCTTTCAATACCACCACCCTCCGGTATCAACCGGAACATATACACATACAGCAAAGCACTCAACAGCGAAATACCCAAGATAATCGAGAAGACGCCGAGCGGCGACAGCCACTCGGACAGACCGATGGCGAGCGGCGCGATAAACCGGCCGATGGAAAATTGCAGCGATGATGCTCCCATGTACTGACCCCGGGCGTCCTCAGGCGCATATTTGCTGATAAAGCTCTGCACGACCGGCGTGCGGATCAATTCGCCCAGAGTCAGTACGAACATACAGCCGAACAACAGCCAAATGTTGTTCGTAAAAGCCATCAGGAACAGGCCAAAGCCGTACAGGACGGAGGAGAGGATCAGGCTGTTCCGGTCGCTCCAGTGCTGAAACCAGCGGGTGACAGGCAGGGTAAACAGCACGACCAAAAGACCGTTCAATCCCATCAGCCAGCCAAATGCGGATGTCCCCCCGATAGAAAAGGACCAATCTCCCCACCAGACCAGCGGCTGACTGGGCACGTGCTCTTTTACGTACAGCGCCATGTACAGGTCCAGCTGCATGAAGGCGATGGCTACCAGAATGCCGGCCAGAATGTAGATGGCAAACGGTTTGTCTGTAAAAATGACCGCATAGCTCCGGAACTGTTCTTTCAGCGAAAAACGCTTGGCCGGCGCGGCCTCTGCCTTGCCGATGAGAGAAGGAAGCGTCTCCCGGATCAAAAAGAAGAGCAAGACCCCGTAGACAAATTCCACGATGGTACAGGCGAGCAGCAGTTCAAAGCGGTAGTGGACAAAGAAGATGGAACCGAGCACGGGACCGGCGACAACCCCGATGTTCATTGCTGTGTAAAAGGTGGCGAAGACTACGCGGCGCTCGTCTTCCGTTGTCAGATCGGCCACCATGGCAGAGCTGGCGGGCCAATACATCGAGCCGGCCATCCCAATGCCGATAAAGGCCACGTAAGTCATCCATGGAGATGACGAAAATGCAAACAGTGCAAACATGACGGATGATGAAAAAATGGCGATCAGCATGGTCTTTCTACGGCCGATCCGGTCTGCCAGATACCCGCCGGCCAGATTGGCGACGATGCCGAGCAGCGGAGGAACCATCAGCAGCAGTCCGGCTACATCCTTGCCGAAAACATCGCTGAAATATAGGGCCATAAAGGGAAAGTACATCCAGAAAAACGTATGCGTAATCAACTCGCCGAACAGGCGGACCTTCAGGTTGAGGTCCCAAGAACGCCAATACATGAAAATTTCCTCCAATCTCTCAAAGAAGCTCGTTTCGCATCTGCAGGTGCCCCGCCTTTGTGAGGGGCTGATTCTCTCCTGGTTCGGCTTGGATTATGAAAAAAAGCGCAAACGGAGGAGTGTGAAAACCTCTTCCGCTTGCGCTTTTTGCGTCTGGGTCGGGATACTGGGACGGGGTCTTGGGGTACGCGAAAACAGAGGCACGTATCCCGTACGCAGAATCGACAAATGAAAGGTCTCGATTCTACAACCGAAAGTCCCATATCAGAAAAGACGGAAGCGGGTTCAGGCATCCTGCAGCTTCTTGCATTCAGATAGGGTTTTGTCA
Source organism: Brevibacillus sp. FSL K6-2834 (assembly GCF_038592925.1). NCBI lineage: Bacteria > Bacillati > Bacillota > Bacilli > Caryophanales > Paenibacillaceae > Brevibacillus > Brevibacillus sp. FSL K6-2834. The sequence goes on along the minus strand of NZ_CP151945.1, from coordinate 5,326,812 downwards.
GGGGTGAGGACCCCTGGACAAGGTCCCCAATCTAAATCGTAGAAACTACAGAAAGCAACATGAACCAACACTCCCGTCTTTCAAAAATTTTTTGCCAGATTGACTCTTGTTGACTAGAATACTCCACTGTCGGGAAAAAATGCAAGAAAATTTTTTTGTTCTACGGGTGAACCTCGATCATACCTGGATGGTCCTCTACGACGTCCGCGATGATCCGGGCCCACTCTACTCCATTTGCATGCAGGGTTTGCAGCAGCCGCTCGCCATCAGCAGCAGGCAGGCTGATCAGCAATCCCCCGGAGGTGACGGCGTCGCAGAGGATCAGCCGGTCTGTTTCGTCCAATGCTTCCGGGAAACGGACGCGGTCCGATACCCAGCGGAAATTGGATTTGCTGCCGCCCGGGACGATGCCCTGTTCAGCCAGCTCGCGGGTACCAGGCAAGACGGGCACTTGTGACTGGCGGATGCGGATGCCGACCTTGCTGCCTTCCGCCATTTCCAGCGCATGCCCCATGAGGCCAAAGCCGGTCACATCCGTGCAGGCGTGCACGGGAAAATCGTGCATGCATTCAGCGGCCCGCTTGTTCAGCCTAGCCATGATTTCCATGACCAGCTCTGTCTTCTCCGGAGAAAGAGCTTCGCGCTTGATCGCGGTCGTTTGGATACCCACACCGATCGGCTTGGTCAGGATCAGCACGTCACCCGGCTTGGCCCCGGCGTTGGTCAGCACGCGGGAAGGGTGGATGGTACCGGTAACCGCAAGACCGAATTTTGGCTCCTGATCGTCGATGGAGTGGCCGCCGACGAGCACGGCACCCGCCTCTGCGACCTTTTCAGCGGCGCCGCGCAGGATGTCCGTCAGAATCGAAGGGTCCAGCTTGTGAATGGGAAAGCCGACGATGTTCATGACCGTCAACGGTTTTCCGCCCATGGCAAAAACATCGCTGATCGCATTGGCAGCAGCGATCTGGCCGAACCAGTACGGATCATCCACGATCGGGGTGAAAAAATCGAGCGTCTGTACGATAGCCAAATCGTCAGTCAGTTGGTAGACGCCGGCATCGTCCGAAGTCTCCACGCCGACCAAGAGACGCGGATCGCGCTCTGCAGGCTTGGGCAGATTTTTGAGTACAGACGAAAGGGCGTCAGGGCTGATCTTGCAGCCGCAGCCTCCCTTTTGGGTAAGAGCAGTAAGCTTGATGGTTCCAGACATGTTATGACCTCCTGACCAGCGAGGAATAATGATAAGATAGAAAAAACAAACAAGCTGATACATTCAGGATACCAGAAGCAAGGGTGACATGACATTGCAAGATATAACCGTAGAAGAGATGCTGCATCGGGGATACGCCAATCTGATCGATGTCCGTTCCCCCGGGGAATTTGCCCGCGACACGATCCCGGGAGCGGTCAATATTCCATTGTTTAGTGATAGTGAACGCGCACAGGTCGGAACTGCCTATAAGCGTGAGGGACAAGCAGCGGCTCAGTGGCTCGGCATGCAAATTGTCTCTCCCAAAATGGAGACGCTGATGGAAGCCATCCGGCAAAGGGGAGAGGAGACGGGGGAACCGCCGGTGATTTTTTGCTGGCGGGGCGGGATGCGCAGCAGGGCGATGGCGACCTTCTCCACGTTTGCCGGTGTCCCGGTCCGCCGACTGATCGGAGGCTATCGTGCGTACCGCAAGCATGTGGTTGGCACCATAGAGCCGTATGAGCTGAATCGGCCGGTCTTCCTTTTGCACGGCATGACAGGAGTCGGGAAAACAGAGCTGCTGCGCCATTTGGAGGCATCCGGCTTGCCTGTCCTCGACCTGGAGCGAATGGCAGGCCATCGCGGATCGGTATTTGGGCACATCGGCAAAGGAAAGCCGGCGAATCAGAAGATGTTTGACGCGCGTTTGTTTGAAACGCTGCGAAGGCTGAAGGATGCGCCGTACTTTGTCATGGAAGCGGAAAGCCGGCGGATCGGCAATGCGCTGCTCCCGCCGTTTTTGCTCCAAGCCAAGGAGCAAGCTGTCCACATTTTGTTGACGGCTCCTCTGGAGGTGCGGGTTCAGCGTCTTTATGATGAATACGTGACTCCCTTTTCCTGGAGACCGGATTTTGCGGAAAAAATAAAAGACGCCTATCTAAAAATCGCCCGCCGCATTCCTACCGCGCAGGCAAAGCTGTTGACGGAGGCTCTGCAAGCCGGTGATTATCGCCAGGCGATCGCGTCGCTGCTGGTCCATTACTACGATCCTAGGTACCAAAACAAGCAAAGGGATTACGTAACAGAAATCCACGAGTGCGTAGATGCCGCCGATCTGGAAGCAGCAGGAAAAAGCATCCAGGCACTAATTGAAAAATATCTGCCAGTTCGGTAAAGTTATTTTTATCAAACTATGGTGCAGGAGGAGATGGGATGCTGGACCCACGCATAGTCAAGCTGGCGGAAAACCTGCTGAATCACTCTGTTCGTTTGCAGGAGAAGGAATGCTTGTTGATAGAAATTCGAGGAGAAGGGCACCCGCTGGCAAAGGAATTGGTTAAACAGGCGTATGCCAAGGGAGCGTATCCGTTTGTCCAGATCATCGATCCGTCTATCGAGCGGGAGCTGATGATGGGGACGGATGAGGAACGAGCGTCGTACATGCTCAAATGGAATGAGCCCAAATTCAAAGACATCCAGGCCTACATTGTGATCAACGGTCCGACGAATGACAGCGAGTCCGCTGATGTTCCCGTAGATCGCCGCCGCGCCCATCATAAAGTGGTGCAGCCGCTCAATGATTACATCGTTTCCAACGTGCGCTGGACACTGCTCAACTACCCGACCCCGTCCATGGCCCAAAGCGCCAATATGTCGACGGAAGCATTTGAGGACTTTTACTTTGACGTCTGTTCGGTGAATTATCAAAAGATGCACGAAGCTTTCCTGCCGCTCAAAGAGCGGATGGAGAGAACAGACAAGGTGAGATTGACCGGACCGGGGACAGATTTGACGTTTTCCATCAAGGGAATTCCAAGCATCATCTGTGCAGGGGAGTTCAATATCCCGGACGGGGAGATATATACGGCGCCTGTGCGTGATTCGGTCAATGGAACGATTTCCTTTAACGCAGCGACATCGTATATGGGCACCCGCTTTGAAAACGTCAAGCTGACCTTTGAAAACGGGAAAATCATAGAGGCAACCGCCAATAACACCAAGCGGCTGGGTGAAATCCTGGACAGTGACGAGGGAGCGCGTTATATCGGCGAGTTTGCCATCGGGGTAAACCCATATATCCTCCACCCGATGAACGATATTCTGTTTGACGAAAAGATCGCTGGCAGCTTTCACTTTACTCCCGGCCGCGCCTATGAAAACGCGGACAACGGCAACCGCAGCCAGGTGCATTGGGATATGGTCAACATTCAGCGCCCTGAGTACGGCGGCGGTGAAATCTGGTTTGATGACGTGCTGATTCGCAAAGACGGATTGTTTGTACTGCCTGAACTGCAAGGATTAAACCCGGAGAATTTGAAAGGGTAAGCGGGCAGGTGCAGAAATGAACGCATGGCCATTTCTCTGATGAATTTCAAAGCCAAATACGGAACCTCCCGGATGCTGCCATCCAAGTGGCTGTTCGGCGAGAAGCTTGGTTAAAACCTCTTGTGAAAGCAAGGGGTTTTCTGTTTTTTGCATATGGGGCATCGATTCTACAGGTTCAAGCAGTGGCCAATGGCTGTCACGACCCGGCAAAGTCTTTTTGTAACTTTATAAACAAAAATGTTTACAAAATAACACCTCTAAAATATACTTAATATACAAATAAGTTTAAAAAAGAGGTGTTTACCATGACCCGCTTGCTTTGGAAACATCGTTTGCATATGTTTTTTGACGGAAACCTCATTGGTCGGGAGTACCACGCAGAAGAAGGATATGTCACGCAATGCCTGGAAATGGGGCAGGCAAAAGCAGCCGTCGACTTTGACCGGTGCATAAGCGATGTTGTACTCCGCTTTTGAACAAAGCGGTCAACTGGCGCTTGCTCATCATCTTCCGATACAATAGGAGGAAATGAGAACGAAAGCAGGAGATGGGCTTGAGCAAAAAAGGCTGGCTGGAATATGAGGTGGCAGAAGCGGACGCAGGGCTTACTGTCGAGAGCATCGTCCGGGAAAAACTCCATGTCTCGGGGAGAATGCTGCAACGGCTAACGAGGAGCAAGGGAGTGCTCCTGAACCGGAAGCCCCCTTTTCTAAAAAGGGTGGTAAAAGCAGGGGACAAGGTAGCGGTCAGGGTTCAAGATCAGCCCGGGCAGGATGCTTCACCGCAGCAAGCAGCCCAGCGAAAGCAGGGGAAGAGGGTTGAAGCGGCTTTACCTGTAGAGATTTTGTACGAGGATGAGCATCTGCTGGTCGCAAACAAGCCGGCAGGCATGATGGTCCATCCCGTCAAGCAAGATCAACAAGGCACACTGGTTCATGCCCTTGCCGAGTATTTGCGGGAAAAGGGCGAGCCGGACCGCGTCCATCCGGTACATAGGCTTGACAAGGAGACCTCGGGAGCTATTTTGGTGGGAAAGACCAGCTACGGGCATCAGCTCGCTGATCGATTGCTGCGCGACGGGAGCTTGCATCGGGAATACCTCGCTGTCGTCTGCGGGCGTCTGGAGGAGGCGAACGGTACAATTAGCGCTCCTATCGGGCGAGACCCCCGCCATCCTACCCGCCGCAAGGTAACGGAACGGGGGGAGGAGGCTGTCACCCATTACGAGCTGGAGGCCTCTTCTGCGGATACCAGTCTTGTCCGGGTATGGCTGGAGACCGGGCGAACGCATCAAATCCGCGTTCATTTTCGCCACATCGGGCATCCGCTTGCAGGAGACGGCATGTATGGCGGCAGAAGGGACTTGCTCAGGCGTCAGGCCCTCCATGCCAGCAAGCTTTCCTTTCCGCATCCGATTACCGGGCAGGAGATCGCTTGCGAGGCGCCGCTACCAGATGACATGAACGAATTGATAAAAAGGGAGTACAATCTGGCAAATCGTTAGTTTTTGGAGCTGTTGACCCATACGGTCAGCAGCTTTTTTCATTGATGTTGACAGGAAATGAAAGAGACCCTGCATTTATACGTTTCACGTATGGCTTACAGCTCCGCTAAAAAAGCCCGGGTCCAAAAACCCATTTGGAACGCATGCAAGTATTTACATGCATGCAAAGCTCCGTTATAATGGGTTTGCTAATTATTGCCATGTGAAAGCAAGTGCTTGCATGATACGGAGGTAACAAAATGGATAAGCCGGATCACGAAAAAATCCAGAGCGGGAAAGGAGATGAACAGGAAACGAGGGAACGGATTTTGGCTGCTGCCCGCCAGCTCATGTCCCAGAAAGGCTACAAGGGCGCAACCACTCGCAAAATCTCCGAGCTGGCCGGCGTGAATGAAGTGACGATTTTCCGCCATTTCAAAAACAAGGAGCGGATTCTCATCGAGCTTTTGGAGGAGATGACCGAGATTCGCCCTGCGCTGGAAAAAGCGATTCACGCCTGCGGCCACGACGTCAAAGCGATGCTCATGCACTACGGCGAAGCCTACTACAACGCGCTTGTGGAGCGAAAGGAAGTTCTCATCATCTGTCTGATCGAATCGCAGAATCACCCAGAGGTTTTCAACCTGCTCAGCCGCATGCCGCAGATCGCCGATGAGATGCTGAGCGAAAAGCTGCAGGAGATGCATGAGGCGGGACTTCTTCCCAAAGGAGACTTTGCGACCGCAGCCCACATGTTTGTCTCGGCATTCTTCCACTCTTTTTTGGCAAGGCATTGGGTGAAGGTAGACTGCGACAGCTTGATCGATATACCGACAATGACGGAAAGCAGTGCAGACATTCTGCTGCGCGGCATCGGCAGCCGATGAAATTTTGCCAGTTTTCAGTTGTATATGATGAAAGCACGTAGATGAGCGGACATATAGGGGAATGGAGTGGAGGGTCACATGAGAAAACAATGGCTGTCTTTTCTCGCAATCGCCGGGCTATTGGCGACGACGGCCTGCAGCAGTCAGGAGCCTGCAGCGGAAGCTGTGTCCGAAGTCAAGCAAGTAGAGCTTGCCGTGGTCAAACAGGAGCAGGCGGTGAAGGTAACCGAGCTTTCCGGCACATTGCAGCCGCTGGAGGAAGCGCTCGTCTCGTTCGAGGTGGCGGGACGGATCACCGAGCTTGCCAAAAACGAAGGTGACACTGTCAAAAGGGGTGACATCCTGGCTCGTCTGGACGGCAGCGATTATTCGCTTCAGGTCGCTTCCGCCAGTGCCACCGTTCAGCAAACGGGAGCCACGCTGGAAAAGGTAACGAAGGGAGCGCGCGAGCAGGAGATCGAGCAGGCGCGACTCGTTGTGGAAAAGGCGACGATCGCCCATCAACAGGCGGAGGACGACTTCAAACGGATTGAGGCGCTGTACCGGGAAAAGGCCATCTCCCAGAGCGAGTACGAGACTGCGCAAAATCGCGTAAATGTTGCCCTGACGGATTTGCAAAACGCCCAGCAAGCCTTGTCGCTGGTTACGCAGGGCGCTCGCGCCGAGGACAAGACGCTGAGCCAGGCGAGCTACCATCAGGCCGTGATCGGCAAAGAACTGGCTGCCAGCACGCTGGCCAAAACCCAGCTGCGCGCTCCGATCGACGGCACGATTATCGCCAAGCTCGGATCGGCGGGCTCCTTGGTCGGTGTCGGAAGCCCCGTCTACCGGATCGGACAGATCGATACGTTGAAGGTCGTGCTGCCGGTTCCAGACCGGGAGATTTTTGCCTGGACGGAAGGTGAGACCATTACGCTTGAGCTTTACGGGCAAAAGCGGGAGGGCAAGGTGGTGAAAATTCACCCGGCCGCGAACCAAAGCACGGGGACCATCGGTGTCGAGGTACAAGTGAAAAACGAGAAGCACGACTGGTTCGCCGGTCAGGTCGTGAAGGCGACCAAAACGGTGCAAGGAAAAGCAGGCCTGTACGTGCCGGTCGAAGCGGTGATCAGCCGCGGGCAGGGCGAGGCTCACGTCTTTGTCGAAAACGCTGGGAGGGCGGTGAAAACCCCGGTGACGATCGGCGAGATCAACAGCAACAGACTGGAGATCACAAGCGGGTTGAAGGAAGGGGATCGACTCGTCGTCAAAGGAGTAGACCAGTTGTTTGACGGCGACCCGATCGAGGCGGCAGGAGGACAACCACAGTGATTGAATACATCGTCCGCAAACGAAAAATCACGCTTTTGTTCTTTACGATGGTCGTCCTGATCGGTTCTCTCAGCTTTTTTCAACTGCCCAAGCAGGAGCAGCCCGACATCATTGTCAATCTTGCCACCGTCACCACGATCTATCCGGGTGCTTCGCCGGAGAAAGTGGAGCAGACGGTCACCAAGAAGCTGGAGGAAAAAATCAACGAGCTTCAAGGCCTGAAATACGTCTCGTCTGTCTCCGGTCTGGGCGTGTCGAGCATTATCGTGGAAACAGACGGTGATGTCGATCCCAAGCAAAAGTGGGACGAATTACGGAAAAAGGTAAAGGATGCCGAGGCTGATTTGCCGGAGGATGCCAAACAGCCGATCATCAATGACGACTTGAACCGCACCTTCGTCCAGACGCTCGCGATCACCGCTGACACCCGCGAAGAGCTGTACAGCCTCAGGTCCACCCTGAAGTCGTGGAAAGAACAGCTCCGCACGATTCCCAATGTGGCAGACGTGACCATCAAAGGCTTGCCGGACGAGGAGATCCAGATTCAGGTGGATACGCAAAGGCTGAGCCAGTACGGGCTGACCTGGGGCCAGGTGCTGATGGCGGTCAAAAAGGAAAACGAACGGATTCCGCTTGGAGACTTGACGGCCGATAGCCGCACGTACCAGCTCAAGCTGGCGGAAAGCCAGGATGTGGAGGCTTTAAACGACGTCATCGTCTCGCGGACGCAGCAGGGCTTCCCGATCTATCTGAAGGATGTCGGTAGCGCCATGCTCACCACAGAGCAGATCGAGTCGTATTCCTACTTCAATGGCAAGCCGTCTGTATCGATCAGCATCAACGCCGAGACAGGCAGCGACGTACCGTCCCTGCAAAAGCGCGTCGACGAGATGGTGAAAACGCTGGAGAAGTCGCTTCCCGCATGGGCGCAGAAGCATTCCATTTACTCGCAAAAGGAACGCGTCGATGAGCTGTTCGGGGATCTTTCACGCGAGATGCTGATCGCCGTTTTGGCTGTACTGTTGGTATGTACACTGGGATTGAACCTGATCACTTCTTTTGTGGTAGCGCTGGCGATCCCGATCTCGCTTGCATCGGGGTTGTTGTTCCTGCCTTCCATGGGCATCACGCTGAATATGATTTCGATTGTCTCGCTGATCATCGTGCTGGGGATTCTCGTGGATGATGCCGTGGTCGTCAATGACAACATCGAGCGGAGGCTGTCCACGCTGGGCGAAAAACCGCTCCCGGCAGCAGTCAAAGGCGCAAAAGAGGTGTCCATCTCCATCGTCACGGCAACGCTTGCGACAATCGCTTCCTTCGGTCCGCTGATGTTCATGAGCGGAAACGTCGGACAGTTTATCCGGCCCGTGCCTGTGATTATTTCCTTGACGATGCTCGCTTCGATGCTCATGTCGCTGACGATTATCCCGATATTCCGGCAGTGGTACGAACATCGCCGCAGAGGCGGAGTCGAAGGGTACCGGAAGCCGCCGGGGCTGCTCGGCAAGCAAATTTTCCAATTGACGAACTGGTACGCGGGCAAGCTGATGCCGCGGATTTTAAAACGGCCCGTGCTCGCGGGCATGGTCGGCGTTTTGATCGGCACCAGCGCCTACGGATTGATCCCGCTGACACCGATCCAGCTTTTCCCCAACGACGAGCGGCCGCAATTTCTCGTCAACGTCCGTCTGCCGGTCGGGACCAGTGTGGAGGAGACGGACCGGGTCGTACGGGGAGTGTCGGACTGGATCCAAAAGCAGCCGGGGATCGAGTCGGTCGCCGCTTACGCGGGCGGCAGCGCCCCCAAAATGTTCAGCGGCGATACCGAAATCGGCGAGGGCATCACGCTTGGGCAACTGGTCGTCCGCTTTGACAAGTCAAAGGCAAAGATTGAGGATATGCTGGAGCCTTGGCGCGAGGAGTTTAAAAAGCTCTATCCGGAAGCGAGCATTTTGCCGAAGCAGCTGGAAGCAGGTCCCCCGGTCGGCAAGCCTGTTGTGATCCGGGTATATGGGGAAGACATTCCTACGCTACGTTCGTTAGCAGGGGATATCAAGGACCGGATCGCCAAGCTGGAAGGCACGTACGACATTCAGGACGATTTCGGAATCGAGCGGTACACCCTGGAGTTTGTGGTGAACCGGGAGCTGATGAAGGAAAAGCTGGTCAATTACAACGAACTGTCGCAGACGCTCCGCCTCGCCAGCGAAGGCATCACCGTCAGCCAGTTCGATACGGGGACGGATTTGCTTGACATCAAGCTGTTTATGCAAAAGGGAGCGGCCGATCCGACCGTCCTATTCCAGCGACTGACCGTAACCAATGCGGCAGGCGAGCAAATTCCGCTGTCCCAGCTAGCAGAGGTCAAGCCCACTTTCAGCACGCAAAAAATCCCGCACCGGAATCTCTCGCGTGCCGTGACGATTACGAGCGACCTGCGAGGCCGTACGGCGACAGAGGTCATGGCTGAAATCAAGCCGCTGCTCGAATCCATTTCATTCCCTGAGGGGTATCGCTGGGAAATCGGCGGCGAGACTTCGGAGCAGACGGATATCTTTATCGACATGGGGAAACTGTCGGTCATCGTCCTTTTCCTCATCCTGATTTTGATTGCGATGCAGTTTTATTCGCTCAGCATTCCCGTGCTGGTTCTCAGTACGGTGTACCTGGCCTTTGCCGGAAGCTTGATCGGGCTGTTCGTCACGCAGACGCCGCTCGGCTTCATGACGATGATGGGGGCGATCTCGCTATCGGGGATCGTGGTGCGAAACGGCATTGTGCTGATCGAGTTTATCGAAGAAGCGCGGCATGCAGGCGCGGAACTGAAGCAGGCCGTGATCCAGGCCGGAGAGGCGCGTCTGCGTCCGATTTTGCTGACCTCGCTTACGGCTGTGGCGGGCCTGACGCCGCTCGCGCTGTTTGGGGACGTACTGTTCCGTCCGCTGGCGGTCACCATCATCTTCGGATTGATCTTTTCCACGCTGCTGACGCTGATCGTCGTTCCGTCTTTCTACACAGTGCTGGCGGAACGGAAGGCCAAGCGGAAAGCCAGACTGGCAGCCAAGCGGCCTGATCTGTACGGGCCGGAGGCGGAGCTGGAAGGGTAACGAAGTGTCGATACGTAAAAGCATCGAATACAAACAGGCACCGAATACACTAGTACCGTAAACAAACAAGTACCGAATACAGCAAAGATGCTTTTATCACTTTGCGGCGGGCTTCTGCTCCTAAGGGACAGAAGTCCGTTTCTCTTTCAAACGCGAGCCTCCCCGAATGAAGGCACACAAGTACATAGCTCGCTGGATGTCGAAGGGAAAATAGCAATGGCAAAGCCTGTTATTTTCATCCCAAGGCATATGATATAATCCCGATAGAGGATGTTCAAAAAGTCCGGGAAAAGCAAGCTGCGAATTTATGATGTGGTCCGACTACTGTCATGTAATGCCGCGACGTATGCGGGAGAGGCGCACGTCCGAAAAAGCTGTTGTCCACCCATCCGCGTATACATAGCATCTGCATATACAGCTTCACCTGCGCTCCGCACATACAGGCTCAGCATACACAGCCGCACCTGTGCTCCGCTGCTGGGGTCTGCCGTGCCTTGAACTGAAACGGCCTGGTTTTCCCGGACTTTTTGAACTGGCCCACTTAACCAGGAATTTTTTCGAGCCGGAAGGGAGAGTGACCAGATTGAAACAGCCCCAGCTTTTAGACGAAGAAAAAGTGTTTAAAGACCCGGTGCACAGCTATGTACATGTACGGGACAAGCTGATCTGGGATTTGATCAATTCGGCGGAATTCCAGCGTCTGCGTCGCATCCGGCAGCTTGGTACGAGCTTTTTTACCTTTCATGGCGGTGAGCACAGCCGCTTCAATCATTCGCTTGGCGTCTATGAGATCATGCGCCGCATCCTGGAGACGTTCGAGGGGAGAATTCATCTTTCCTATGAAGAAAAGCTGCTTTGTCTCTGTGCTGCTCTGCTTCACGACGTGGGGCACGGGCCGTTTTCCCATTCGTTTGAAAAAGTATTCCGCTATCATCATGAGGATTGGACAAGGGCGATCCTGCAGGGTGATACCCAGATCAACCGGATACTGAAGCGCATGGGTGAAGATTTTCCGAAACGGGTGGCTGAGGTTATCGCCAAGACTTACGACAACAAGCTGATCGTCAGTCTGATTTCCAGCCAGATCGACGCTGACCGGATGGATTATTTGCTGCGCGACGCGTATTACACGGGCGTGAATTACGGCAATTTCGAGATCGAGCGGATTCTTCGCGTCATGCGTCCGGGCGAAGACGGAATTGTCTTTAAGTACAGCGGCATGCACGCCGTCGAAGACTACATCATGTCCCGCTATCAGATGTACTGGCAGGTTTATTTTCATCCGGTGACGCGCAGTGCGGAAGTGGTTCTGCGCAAAATTTTTCAGCGTGCGAAAGAGCTGTTTCTGCAAGGCTTTCCCTTCCGTCAGGAGCCGACTCTCCTGCTGCCGTTTCTAAATGAACAAGTAGAGCTTGCCGATTATTTGTCCCTCGATGAGTCGGTCATTCTCTTTTACATGCAGCTCTGGCGCAATGAAAATGATGCCGTTCTGAAAGATTTATGCGCCCGTTTTCTCGACAGGAATCTCTTTAAATACGTCGAATATAACCCAAGAGATTTCCGCTTGCTGGCAGACTTGAAAGAGCTGTTCCAGTCTGCGGATATTGATCCGGCCTATTATTTGGAAGTGGACACGACCTCCGATCTTCCGTATGATTTTTACCGTGCTGGCGAAGATGAAGAGCGGATTCCGATCATGCTGGTAATGCCTTCAGGCGAGCTGACCGAGCTGTCGGAGAAGTCGGAGATCGTGCAGGCGATCAGCGGCAAACGCCGGTTTGACTACAAGCTGTATTTTCCTATGGACAAGGTTATGGCATTGCCGGAGGAGCTCTCCGGAAAGATACGAGATCGTCTGGGAGTGATGGAGGATGCTTAGGCGTCACGCCAAAATCATACGTTTAATCGAGACCGTGGGCGAAGTGAGCGGTCGCAAAAAGCTGCAAAAGATGGTGTACATAGCGAAACATCTGGATATGGACTTCGATGAGCGGTTCGAGTTTCATATGTACGGTCCTTACTCGGAGGAGCTGACCTTGCGCGTGGACGAGCTGTGCAACATGGGACTTCTGGACGAGCAGGTGGAGACCAAAGGGGCCATTCACATGTACCGGTATACGCTGAATGACACCGGGCGTGATTTTTTGCGTTTTCACGAAGTCGATTTCGGACTGGGCGAGCAAGCAATCCGGCGGATGAACGAGGAGAACTCCCGTTTTCTTGAGCTGGTCTCGACCATCCTTTACTTCAATCATCTTCCCTATGAAGAAATGAAAGCGAAGATTTTTACCTTTAAGAGCAAACAGCGCTATACCGAAGAGGAGATTCAAAAGGGGTTGGCTTTTATCGAAGAGCTCCGCGAGCTGACGAAAGCTGGTCATACCCCGTTGATATAGTTTTTTTGTGTTGGAAAAAATGCAATCATCTTTCTTGTTTCCATGATGAATACGTTTTGCGCAGCGGGGTTTTTAGCGCCTGCTGCGGTACCTTTCGCCAACCAGCCGGTCAGATGACCGGCTTTTTTTTTGTCCCAGGAGAAAACGGCATAATGGACTCACCGTTCTTTGACAAACGCATATCGCCATTACAGTGTTAGCAACACACACTATAAAGCTTGTTCGGGAGGGAACCCTCATGAAGACAGGATACAAGCAGCGAGGAAAGAACTGGCGCTGGATTTGGGGGATAACCTTTGTGCTCGGGTGCATGTTCGCCGCAGCTCTCATGTCTGTCACGATGGGAGCGGAGCAAGGGAGGGTCGTGTACGTGTACAGCGACAGTTGCGGATATTGCACCACATTCGCCCCTAAATTCGATGAAGCTGTGCAGGATATTTCTTCTGGCTGGCGGGTAGAAAGGCTCGACATCCATAATCCAAAAGAGCTGGATGAGGCGGAAAAGCTGGGTGCGGAGGTTACGCCTACGGTGTTTATTGTGAAGGATGGGAAGGTAGTGGATAAGCTGGAGGGGGATGTTTCCGGGGAAGTGCTTGACCGGTTTATTCAGAAGCAGATGGACGCATATTCTTCTTGATTGCTTATACAGGTAACTTATACCATAATTGGAAGGTAGAAAGGTGTGGGAAGATGGCGAAAAAGGAGGATGTGTCTTGAAGCGATTCTATAAACTTTTTTCAAGCGTAATTGTTTTGGTCCTGACAATTGGTGCAGGATTATCCGCTCTTGTGCCGGTAACCAATGCAGCCCAAGTACCGGCCAAGTTAAGTGATTATCAGAATCATCCACATCGCGATGCGATTGATTATGTTGTGAAAAATAAATTGATGTGGCTTTTTCCGGATGGGAGTTTTCAGCCTGACAAACCAATTACTCAGGCGGATTTGGTTGCAGGTCTGGTAAATGTTAAAGGGTTGACTTCGGGTGAGCCTGTACAAGAATTACCTGAAAATCATTGGGCGAAAGTTTACTATGAACGTGCAAAGCGTGATGGAATTCTTGATGGTGTTGAGATCAATCCAAATAAAGTTATGAATCGAGAGGAAGCTAGCAGATTGATGGTTAATGCCTGGAAGAGTTTGTTTCCTAGGTATCCGTGGAAGCAGCAGTACAACATTATTTATTCTGTAGGCTCCAATTGGATCGCTGGGAAGCCTGGAAAATTTCCCAACGGTGTTTCAACAACTCTTTATGATTCTTTTGGAACTGTAAGCCGTGGTGAGCAGGCATTCGCACTCCAATCCTTACATAGGGAATACCAAGGTATACAGGAAGCAGAAAAAATAGCTACACAATTTCATAATTCGTTAAAAATATCCGGTGAAACTATTCGTGGCGCTTTACCAACAGTCAAAGGTTATGATACTCGTCTTTACGTACGGTTTAAGAATGGGAAGACCGATACTATAGACTCCGGGAAATTTTCATTTAGCACTAGTCAAGTGGAATACGTTAGGTTCTTGGTTAAGTTTAAAGGAGAGGCAGAATCTTTAGCAAATTATCTTTATGGAAAGTTACCTACTCTTGAGCGTGAAAATAGTAGGTGATTAAATGAGAAAAAATGTTGATAGGACAATTGCAATTCTTACAGTCTTTGCATGTGCTTTAAACATTTTTCCTTTCACACCTGTAGTAGATGCAACCACTTTTAATCCAAATGTTTATGATAGAATACCTGGATGGATCGATAAGCATTATGCTATAAAAGGGTCCGAGGAAAGCTACATTGATGGTTTCGGGTTTCGTGAAAAGATGTCTCTTACTATAGCTGACGTACAATTTTCAGGAGCTACAAGCGGAAACGGTAAAGTAGCCAACTATTCAAAAGCATCAACAAAAGCGGACAATGGCTATCCAATTGTCGATTTAGACGAAGCGCGAGACTGGGCGAGACTCTTTAACGGCAATCCCTCCTTCATGACTAGCAACAATGGACTTTATGGTGGAAGTATTACTGAAGGGGGAGGACGAGAGTATACTGGATACCTCCTTTCTAAAGTAGCAGAAATGTCCGGTGGAAGGGGAAATCCTTATAGTTACCGTGCAGCCCAGAGCCATGAGAAAGGAGTCTACGTCGGGGTAACCAGCTTCACCACAACCCAGCGCCCCGATGGAAGTATCAAAACCGACAAGACAAAATATGAAGTCGGACAAACTGTTACGATAACTGCCCAAGGAAAAGACTACAGTATCTACAATCGCGGATTAAAAGTCTTAAACTATTACATCTACAATCTAGATACAGGGCAGACCGAAAAGGCATTCTCTGAGGCGATTACAGAGTATCCGATTAGTGGGGAAGGAAACGGCAGCGGCCAATCTGTAAACTTTCCACAGAAAACATGGGTACCCACTAAAGCTGGAAACTATGAAGCACGAATCCTATTCACAGATACCCATGCAAGAAATACAAAAAATGCTCCCGCGGTAGACGGACAAGGTGTTGCTTATGCAGCACCTTTTGTTGTTGGCGAGGTACCACCGCCTCCCGGTGAGGACAATGGCGGGGGCAAAGACCCCGATCCACCACCAACCGGTTGCAAAAAAACGACCATGGAAATACGAATCGAAGGAGAGAAAAACGATACGGAACGGCAGGGTGTACCGAGCGGAGGAGATACGGAACGCATTGAAAGAGATGCAAGGGTCGTCTTCACCGCATCAAAGCCCGGCACCTTTTCCTACAACGGCACCCCGATGCAAATAGGCTCCGGGAACAACAGGAAGGTGGGGATCATGTACGTTCCCTCATCAGGCTCCTTTACAGTGAAATACGTAAGCGACGACGGTACGCTATGCTGGGACAAGCAGTTTTATGCTGGTTCTCCAAACGACAAGTACGATAGCTGTCCCATCGTCAAAGTGAATGGAGACGCCATTCCAAGGGGTGGAGTCATTGAAGTTATGCCCGGAGAAAGTCTGAAATTTGTAGCTTCATACAAAGATAGCGGCGGTGAAGCGCAACCGTTTCATACTACGTGGAATGTTACGATGCCTGATGGCCGAGAAAGGGTAATCCCGTTGGATGAGGGAGACAATGGCCGCGTGCGTCCGTATGTCTCCGATCATGTTTCCTTGCCTTACCGAGGTCCGGATAGAAGCTATGACATTCCCCTGGAACGCGGGAAAACGTACAAGCTGTCCTTGGAACTAAAGCGAACAGACTTTGAAAAGCGCCCAGAATGTGAGTGGACGATTACAATCAAAGTAAAGGATACAAGTTGTACGATCGACGAACAAAAACGCATAGGATTTAAAGCTTATGGTGAGCCTCCGAGCTATTATCCACCGGCAGGAGAGAATCTCTACAATGGTTTGAAGTATCTCTATTTCTCCAATCTGACCGCTACAGGGGACGGGTACGATACCCATACGGATATTTCTGCCGATGTCGCTGGTTCTTGGTTTATAAAAGAGGGGGACAGGAACAAACCGCTGTCTGGCAAGCTTGCAGCAAATGAAAGGTTCCGGTTGATCTTACCGAAAACGATTGACGCCGGGGATGATGTAACACTAGTCTTCATAAGTGACAGAGATTGTGTCGTAGAAATGACCTTCCCGATTCTGTCTGATAGAAGATGCTACATTCTTACAGCAAAGATAGCGGGCGGCAAATACGGCGATGATGACGTTGTTTGGAGCAAGCCGGTTAAACGCGGCGAGACGCTGGAAATGAGTCCGGAGCAATGGACCGATCCCTGGCATTCCTTTACACTCTTTGCTGATGAAAAGATAGACTTTGTTACCTATTATTTCGATCCAGACAAACGTTCCTGGGAGCGAAAACGCGATGGGAAATGGCTTTCCGATTCAACGAATGCAAGATACCAGCAAAAAATCATCTTTCCGATGGACCCGGCCACAGATGGTTATTTTCCTCTTTCCGGATTGTACAAGGTTGAATTTTATGCAGAGGATCGCACAGCAGCGGATTGTGATGGCTTTTTCTTTGTACAGATCGGGGAAGGGCCGCCAAAACCCGAGGGAGAAAACCTGCTCATCGTAAAAAGCAGCTTCAAGATAACCCCTGCTGATCCGCAAGCAGCCGGATCAGATGCGACGATAACCTTTGATGTGAAGAATGACGGCAAGCAGGAACACGATACCAAGCTGGCCGTCCGCTGGGAAAGCTCAGACAAAGCAACAATGCTGGAAGTGGCCAAGTTTAAACCCGGAGAGGTGCGGAAGATTACCGTTCCAACCAAATATCCGCAAAAATCGGAGGATTTTATCGCCCATATCAACCCGGATAAAGACAAACCTGATAACGAGACCATTTGGCCGGATAACCGCGCAGTTTGGCCCGTAAAGGTAACAGGTGATGAAGGCGGGGGCAACGGGCCGAAAGAACCGGAGATACCGAATCCGCCGGTTGGAGGAGGAGACTTCGATGGCGGTGAAATTGGACTCGACATCTATGACAGTGATGGCCGCCAACTGCAGAGACTGCAGGTCAATGTGGATGGGGTCTGGGAGAGAGAGCCGGCGAAGATTCGCGTCGTCATTGACCAAACCAGGATTAATCAAGGCTTTGATCAAGTAAAACGGGAAATCAATCAGAATATCGAGACATACAAGTCGCAGCTGCTGCAATCAGCCAGCGGGGAAGGAATCAAGAATGCAAGTGTAACAGTCAGCCCTGGGTACATTGCTGATGCAAAGAGCCTGGCGGTGTATAGCCCGGCGCAGCTCGATCTGAAAGTATCGGGTCCAGGGACGCCTCAGGAATGGAAGGTGAGCAGCTCCTCAATGGGCGGCGATTACTTGTACACCGGTACGACTGTGCCGACAGAAACGACTTGGAGACAGGTTCTGAACCCGATGAAATACAAAGCCGAAATCAACGGATTTGTCATCACGATGGACTACAATGTGCAATTTGCCCTCTCGTACGACCGTTGTGCCAAAAGCGCAGGGGAGGACGGAGAAGAAGGAGAGGAGACCTGCCAGTCCAATACCGTGCATCAAAGCATGTCGGGGCGCTACACCATAACGGTAAAAGGCAGTGAGCGTCAATTTGGGGTATTTGAGCCAAATGCCAAAGGGGTACTCCGCCATACAAGCGAGTGGCAGGAGTACACCGCGCGGGACCGCTATCCGGCGAATAAGCCGGATGACTTTTACGCTGGCGAACGAATTTTGACCCATGTCGTGCTGGAACCTCGCCATCGCCACCCAGTCAGCGCACTCTATCCCGACATTGCAGCGGCGCAATCCTGGATCTCCGAAACGGGGCTCCGGAACACGACGCTCCAATCGACCCTTTCGCTGAAAAAGACAACACCGATTTGGTGGCAGGGGCCGTCTTATGCCGTTCCCAAATTGGGAGTGCGGGAAATGGGGGTCGATACTCCCTTGATGGGAGACAAGCAAAAAGGGTTTAAAAAGGATTCCACTTACGCTGTTCATTTCTCTGTGCAGTTCCGCTTTGGTGTCGTAAAGGGATTCGCGTTTCCGAACAAACAGAATGGCCAAGGTCATGAACTGACCGATTATCGTGTGCCATTTGCCGTGACAGCAAATGCTTGGGAGCGTCAGGGAATCCGCAATCACACAACTCGATAGGCAAATATATTTGCACCCCCTATCTGTCTTTTCCTACGGTGGAAGAAGAACAAGCTAGGGGGGTTTTATGTGAATAAGCGAATCAGGATCGCGAGCATGTTGGTCATGGTTGCAGTTTTGCTTTCCAGTATTGTTCCAGCCGGTATAGCCAAAGAAAGGATGGGTCAACCCGTTGGCTGGAATGAAGACACTGGGACTGTCGCAGAAGCCGAGGCGGACCATCCGCCGCAGGAGACAGCAGGGGATGGCGTTGAATCGGAGCCGGATCAGGATGGCTCTGAGGTGCCCCAAATACCTGATGTACCGGGAGATACGGATGTAAGCAATGAGACAGATGTAAGAGACGAGACAGATGTAGATGAGACCGCTGATATGCCTGAAGCGCCGCCGAACCTAGACGGGGAAAATGCGGACGGAGAGGAGCTGCTGGAACAGGCAGAGTTGGAGGAGGCGGATGAAGATTTCCAACGCCGATTTGCAGGAAAGAAAAAACCGAGTGAATCCGCGTTGCGCAGGGTGCCAGCTACCTTTGAGGTGGAACGGAACGATACGTTTGCCAAAGCGGACTGGATGTTTGCGGGGAAAAATGCCCACGGGAGAATTTCGACTGGCGACGATATTGATACGTGGAAGATCAAGCCTGCCAAAGACGGGACGCTAACATTTTCATTGACTCAGGTGCCATCCAATGCGAACTATCACTTGTTTGTATTCGATGATGAGAAAAGGGAAATTGGGAGATCCACCAAACCAGGGCAGGCCGATCAAAAGGTCGAGGAGATTGCAGTTGAGAAAAACCGATTGTACTATGTTCAAATAATGGGGAATAATGGAACGTTTGACCGTTCGAGCTATTACTTGTTGCGGGGCGATTTTTACACTGGCGAGGAAGGCAAGCCGGACGAGTATGAGCCGAATAACACGATAAAAGACGCACATCCCCTTGATAATGGCGAAATCATTGCAAATCTCCATGACCGAAGTGATGTTGACTATTACAAGCTTACTTTAGACCTGGCTTCAACAATTGAAGCGAAGCTTTGGGATATTCCCGAGGGCATGGATTTGGACCTGTACCTGTTCGACAGCAACAACAAGCAGATCGCGTTTTCGGACAGGCCGAAGAATAAGGACGAGGAGATTTTGTTTAACGCAGACCCCGGCACATACTACCTGAAAGTTGCTGCCAGCCGCACCTCCGGCTTCAAGAATCACTCCTACCATTTGAAGGTGACCAGCAATACGATCCCCGTCATTTTGATTCCGGGGATTGGCGGATCAAGGCTGGAAGCAAAGGAAAAAAGGCTGACCTTAGAAGCATGGCTTTCACTGGATAACATCGTTTTTGGAATTCGCGATCCACGCCATCGCATGTATCTTCCCTTGAAGCCAGTGGCGAAAAACAGTGTCGAGGTAGAGTCCCTCAACAAAGGATTTACCGTTTACCCGGAGAAAGAAGACGGGGGATTTCGTGCGATTGAATATTTGTCTTACTTTCCAGTTGATAAAGTGAAGGAAGAGACGGAGCAGTACGCCAGCATGGTTAAACGTCTGGAATCAGAAGGATACAGAAAAAACATTACCATGTTTGCGATGCCCTATGATTGGCGTTACAGCAACAAGGACAATGCCAAATATCTGAAGGAAAAAATCGATGAGGCCCTAAAGGCGTCAGGCGCAAGCCAGGTTCAATTGGTTGCCCATAGCATGGGTGGTCTGTTGGCAAGAGAAACCTTGCTATCAAACGCTTCCTATCAGCCGAAGGTAAAACGAATCATTTATATGGGCACCCCCTTTTTAGGCTCACCTCGAGCTTATCAGGCCATCCAATTCGGGTATAACTTCGGAGTGCCTTTTTTACACGAAGAAACAGGGAGGGTGATTGCAGAATATGCCCCCGCTGTCTACGAGCTGCTGCCATCACCGACTTACTTTGACAAGGCGATCGTTTTAAAAAGAGACCCGATTTACAGCTTTACCTATGAAGACATGGTGACTGACAGCCGTGTCAAGATTGCTTATACCCCATTGGTTCGTCAGGCCGAGGCACTACACAATAAATGGGACAAGAGGACATTGAGGGTCCAGCAATACTCCATTATTGGAACCGGACAAAAAACTTTGCTTGGCTACGAATACAATACAAGCAGAAATATTCTAAAGCCCTTTTATGATAGTGGAGAAGGAGATGGAACAGTGCCCTATATAAGCGCCGAATACGGTCAAAGCGATATTGCTAAAAAGTTTTACGCAGTGGCAGCCCATGCAGCTTTGCCCAAGGACCCGCTGGTAATTGAACAAGTTGTCCAGTTGTTGAAAGGCGTAGAAAAAATACAGGCAGGCCTTAGAAAGAAACCGCAGAAGCCGGATTATCTGTACTATATTATCTCGCGGGAGGATGGCGAGTTTCCTGAGATTACATTTACAAAGTCGGGACAAACAATGACGATCTTAGCAGATAAAAAGGAACACTGGGAGAATCTTCAGGTAGAGTATCACGGAAATATCGTTGTCATCCATGTGTTGGATTTGGAACCGTTGGTGTTCGAAGACCGTTTGCAATTGCGCAATGGCATGGAAGTCTCTCCCTTTTTAATAGACACATACTCATCAAAGGGGAATGAAAATTCTGACGATGAAGAAGTGAATGAGGAAGCGGAATACGAAGAAGATGATAAAAATGAGGAAGACGCTTTAAAGCGTGAAACATAAAAGTAATCGTTAAAAATGGAGGAGAGGGCAAATTTGGATTACTTTTTTATCCTTGTCTTAGGTCCGATCATTTATGGCTGGTCAACCGGAATTCCGTTATTAGTATTAACCATATGCGGTTTTTCGACGATCATTTTCAAAACAAGAGCGTTAATCAATATTTTCGTAGCTTTGCCTCTTTCATTCTTGTTCTACGAGCTTGCCCGTCCAAAGGAAGGGTGGATTGTTTTGGATTGGGAATTTAGTCTTGTTCTGGCCATCAACACCGCGTGGAATGTACAACTGCTTATTTGGCTAATCCAGAAAGCAGTCAAAGCCTTCCAAAACCAAAAAGAAACAGGCGGGTAAAAGGAATTATCCAGGAAGGGATCAATTGATCCTGTTAAAAAGTAGCATGGCCGCCTACTGTAAAACGGCGGCCCACTGTTTTCGTACTGAATTGATTTCGTGTACTGATTTGCTTTCGTACTGTTCCACTTTCGTACTGTTCCACTTTCGTACTGTTCCACTTTCGTACGAATCTGCTTTCGTACTCTTCCGCTTTCTGACTGTTTCATTTTGAGACTTTTCCAAAGCTGAATCTACAATCTCCCGGGGTCTCTTTTTACAGAGAAACTGGATTGACTCTTCGGCAATCGGCCAAAGCTGGCCTGGTAATTGGAGGGGATATCCGTTTCCAGTCCGTCGCCCATTCCCGCCAATTCTTCCGGAGCATTCGAGAGCCCGGCTCCAGGTGGGGATTCAGCGCGTTTTTCCGCAACGATTTGGTCTACCGCTCTGGCTGCGGCAGGATAAGGCTCCTGCAGCTGGCGTTGTCTATTCAATTCGATATCGCGTTCTCTTGGATGATCATGGGATTGCGTATTGTTCATTTCGGTCATCGCGTAATTCTCCTTCAATGCAGTTGCATAAGCATAATGTGCCCCTCCTGAGCCCGATGTATGAACGCAAATGATCTTTGGCAATGTGCTGCCCGTCAAAGCAGGGCAAGCGGACAAATTGCGTGCAGCGTGGTTTCGGGGTAGAATATCCTCAAGAGTCTGTGAGCAAAGAGGTGTTACGCATGGATATTTTTGATAGCAAAAAGGGCGGATTTACGATCGTCAGCGGCAAAACTGACGTGCATGGCGGTTATGGTCAGGGCGTCCTTGACTTGTCTGCCGTATCGTCTGTGATTATCGACGGGGACGAAGCCTATATTGATATGGGAGCGCTTCATGCCAAAAGCTCCGTTGAAAAAGGCATCAAATGGACGACGAACAAGGAAGAGGTTCCGAACGGAAAGCCTTACTGGGTCGTATGGGTAACGGTAGACCGCAATGAAGCAGGTCCGTATTATGCAGGCGTAACGGCATGCTATATGGAAATTGATCGGGAAGCGCGCCGTGGCTACAAGATTTTGGCGGACCACGTCAATCGGATGGACTACTCCATGAAGCGGCGGATCATGGTCTCTGAATTGAACGAAAAAGAAAAAGCAGCATTGAAAAAGATGCTGATCGAGCACAATGAAGAAATGTGGAACAATTCTTCCGCAGAGTTAAAGGAAGGATTGGCCTGAGTTGGAAATCTTGAACGGTATGTGAACAAATGAGGAAATCAATTGTTAGTAATATTGAAGTCAGGTAAACTTAATTCCATAGCTGTATACATTTACACTAGGTTAGCAAACAGGGAGAGAGCCGTCACTCTTTCCCTGTTTGTCTTTTTTTGAAGGCGCTCACACAATATTTTCAGGGCATCCGCCCGAGGGATACGAAACAAACTAACTGTGCACGGCCAAATTGTCGAAGCAAGGGGGCGTTTCGGTTGACCGATCATACCCGAACACAAGGTGAACACGATCACTTTGTACGACATGGCGGCGTCCACTTTCGCTCGCATGTTTCTCCGCAGCAGATCAATACCTTTATCGGTCGATTGCCAGCCGGTAAACGGGAGAGTCTGTTTGAGGTGCTGGATCAATTAGAAAAAGCCGGAATGATCACCATTTACAACGACCACCTGTTTACGGACGGAAATGGCGTGGTCGGTGGCGGCGAACAGACGGCCGGAGAGGGCGAAGCTGCCCGGCCAACGTTACAGTAGCAAAAAGGGCCAAACCCTTGCAGATGTTCTGCATGAGGTGTGGCCCTTTTTTTTGAAAAACCGGCAGCTTCCCCTATCACTGTGACGGGCTCCACCAACTGCCCATTCGCTGCCAGAAGGAAGGCGAATCGGGAGGCGAGAGCGGAGTCGGGGATTCGTTTGGCGGAAGGTGATCTGTACAGAACTCCTGCGGCTCCGTCCCTTTGGCAAAGTAATAAAGCTGTGGGTCGGGACAGTGTTCCGTGGCCAGTTTCCCCGATTTGGAATCAATATAGACCGAAACGACCCCAGCGGGCATTTCAAACAAGGCAGGCGGTTGATCCTGCAGTGCTTTTTCCATGAATTCGGCCCAGATCTTTTTGGAAAGATAGCCTTCCTTTACGTCATCTACCTTGCGATTTTGGTCATAGCCTACCCAGACCGTGCTGACGAGCTGAGGGGTAAAGCCGCTCAACCACGCGTCATAATCGGTCGAGCCGGTCTTGCCCGCCACCGGGCGGTTGAGTATGTTGGCGACGCGGTAACCGGTGCCGCCCCGTTCAAACACGCTTTGCATCATGTTGGTGAGCAGCGCGGATGCGACAGGATCAGCGACCCGGGTTCTTTCCGTTTTTTCTTCCACGAGAATGTTCCCTTGGCTGTCCTCAATGCGCGTGATCGCGATCGGCTTTACATACTCGCCCTTGTTGGCAAACGCAGCGTATGCTGCATTCAGCTCAAAAGGCGAAACCAGTGACGTGCCCAGTGCCAGGGAAGGAACCGCTTGAAGCGGACTGGATATTCCGAGGCTTTTCGCTTGCTCGACCACCTTTTGCGGCGTCAAATGGTCGATCGTCTTGACAGCGTAAATATTGTCAGAGGTTTTGATCGCTTCCCTCATGCTGATAAAGTCGTGAGCGTAGCGCTCTCCGAAGTTGCGCGGGATATACTGCTTGACCTTGTCGTACGTAAAGACGGTCGGCTCGCTTTTCATCATCGTCAGCGGCGTATACCCGTTTTGCAGGGCAGCCAGATACAGAATCGGTTTGAAGGAAGAGCCTGGCTGACGTTTTCCAAGAACCCGGTTGTACTGGCTTTTTTGATAATCTCTCCCGCCGACCATCGCTTTGACGTGTCCGGTTTTGGGGTCCATGGCTACCAGGGCGACCTGCAAGTCCGGGTTGTCCTTGGGCAAGGTGGCGGCGATGATTTCCTCGGCTTTCTTTTGCATCGCCGGATCAAGTGTCGTGTAAATCTTCAAGCCCCCGTGAATAAAGGTTTCCTCATCAATCCCGTATCTGTTTTTGACCAGACTTGCCAGGTAGTCAAGAAAATAGGGGGCTTGTTCAACCGCTTTTTCCTGAGCCCGGTCCTTCAGCTTGATCGGTTCGGCAAAGGCTTTCTCTGCCTGCTCCGCCGTAATGTATCCAGAGCGCTGCATCGCTTGCAGAATCAACTTTTGGCGGGATTTGGCCTTTTCAAAATCTACATAAGGGGAGTAGTAGGATGGACCTTTCGGAATTCCGGCCAGCATGGAGCTTTCGGCCAATGTCAGGTCCTTGGCGTTTTTGCCAAAATACGTCTGGGCTGCCGCCTGGGCGCCGTAAGCCGAATGGCCGTAGTATATCTGGTTCATGTACATTTCCAGAATCTCGTCCTTGCTGTAATTGAGCTCAAGCTGGATGGCGAGGAGCGCTTCCTTGATTTTTCGCTCCCAGGTCTTGTCCAGCGTCAGGTACAGATTTCGCGCCAGCTGCTGGGTAATGGTGCTGGCTCCCTGCACCTTTTCCATATGGATGACATCCACATAGGCAGCGCGCGCCAACCGTTTCCAGTCGATTCCGTAATGATCGTGAAAAGAGCGGTCCTCGATGGCTACTGTCGCTTGGACGAGCGAGGGCGCCATCTCCTTGAGCGGTACGACGATCCGGTTCTGCCCGCGATGCAGCGTATCGAGGACTTCGCCGTTTTCCGCATAAATCGTGGTGGTCTGATTGATGAACACCTCGGGCAGCGGCTGCGAGCGGAGGTACAGAATGAGCATCAGGGCAGCAAACGAACAGCACAATAGGCTGAGTATGAGAAATTTTACGAATTTCTTTGCCAAGCGAAGGTATCGGATCAGCGGAGCTTCCCGCATCACTTCCATGACATCTCGTCCTTTCCTCCCAAAATATTTTGCTCTTCGGGGCATACTAAACAAACGAATCGTTTTTCCTATCTAGTATGGGAAAAAACGGACCTGGATAAACTTGGCTTCCTGCCGGGGATGATTGTTTTTGAAAAAAATCTTGCATTTTGGGGGCCAGCTACTATAATTTTCTTGGCAGATACGAATTATGAAACATTCGCTTCTGTCGTAGACCATTACGGCAAGAACGGCCTCTGGCCCGGATTTGGTCGCTTTTTTCAACCAATGCGGTTATTAAAAGGAGGGTACATAATCATGAACATGGAACTGTGGTACACCGAAAAACAAACGGAAAATCACGGTATTACAACAAAAATTACCGAGACCTTATACAGCGAAAAAACGGATTTTCAACAGCTGGACATTATTAACACCAAGCAATTCGGACGTATGCTGGTGCTCGACGGCATGGTCATGACTACTGACGTGGATGAGTTCGTCTATCATGAGATGATCTCTCACGTGGCCCTCAATACTCACCCGAACCCGAAGAAGGTTCTGGTCGTAGGCGGAGGAGACGGCGGAGCTATCCGTGAAATCGTCAAGCATCCTTCCGTGGAAAAAGCCGTGTTGGCTGAAATCGACGGCGGTGTTATTGAATCAAGCAAAAAGTACTTCCCGCAGATCGCAAGCGAACTGAGCGGAAATCCGCGCGTCGACGTGCAAGTGATTGACGGCATCAAGCACATCCACGACCACAAGGGTGAATATGACGTCATCATGGTCGACTCGACCGAACCGGTTGGCCCTGCAGTAGGCTTGTTTGAAAAAGGCTTTTATCAAGGCATTTACGACGCGTTGAAACCGGACGGCATCATGGTGGCTCAGACAGAATCCCCATGGTTCAACCGTGACCTGATCAAGCGCGTATTTAAAGATATCAGCTCCATTTTCCCTGTGACCCGTCTGTATACGTGCAGCATCCCGACCTATCCATCCGGTCTGTGGAGCTTTACGATCGGCTCCAAACAGCATGATCCTCTGGAAGTGGACGCAAGCAAGATCAAGGATCTGGGCACCAAATACTACAATGCGGAGATTCACCACGCTGTTTTCAAGCTGCCTAACTTCGTGGCTGAGCTGACTCGCGACTAAGGACGGAGGGCTGAATTCATGCGTTTTGACGAAGCATACTCGGGCAACGTGTTTATCCGCAGCCACGCCAACTACGAGGAAAGCCAGGCAGTCATCTACGGCATGCCGATGGACTGGACAGTGAGCTTCCGTCCGGGCTCCCGTTTTGGCCCAGGCCGCATTCGCGAGGTCTCCATCGGCCTTGAAGAGTACAGCCCGTACCTGGACAGGCTGCTGGAAGACGTAAAATACTTTGATGCGGGCGATATTCCGCTGCCATTCGGCAATGTCGAGGGAAGCCTCGACGCGATTCGCGAGTTTGTCCGCAGAGTGCTGGCAGACGGCAAAATGCCGATCGGGCTCGGCGGCGAGCATCTGGTCTCCTGGCCAGTGTTTCAAGCCGTTTACGAAAAGTACAAGTCCGATCTGGTCATTTTCCACTTCGATGCCCATACCGACCTGCGTGATCACTACGAGGGCTATCCGTATTCCCACTCTACGCCGATCAAAAAGGCGTGCGATCTCATCGGCGGGAAAAACGTCTACTCCTTCGGCATCCGCAGCGGCATGAAGGAAGAATTCGAATGGGCCAAGGAAAACATGCACCTGTACAAATACGATGTCCTGGAACCGGTGAAGCAAGTGCTGCCGACCATCGGCAACCGCCCGATCTACCTGACCATCGACATCGACGTGCTGGACCCTGCCCATGCGCCAGGAACGGGAACGACAGAAGCGGGCGGCATTACGTCCCGCGAGCTGCTCGACACCATCCACTTTATGTCCAAAAACGGAGCCAACGTCATCGGCTGCGACCTGGTCGAAGTAGCACCGGTCTACGACCACAGCGAAATGACCCAAATCGTCGCGTCCAAAATCCTGCGCGAATTGATTTTGGGCTTCGTCAAATAAAGTTTTGCTGCGAATCACAGCAAAGCGATAACATATGGATGCGATTCATCCATGATGTCAACCAGAAACGCCTTCGGTTTTTTGCCGGAGGCGTTTTCGATTATATTAATTTGATTATAAAAACGTAAGGAACCAAGGTCCTTCTCCTGTGGCTTCATGAAAACCAGCCCCTATAAACGAAAGCAGCTCTAGAGATGAAAGAGGAGAAAAACGCGAAGGTCT
This sequence comes from Brevibacillus sp. FSL K6-2834, assembly GCF_038592925.1. NCBI lineage: Bacteria > Bacillati > Bacillota > Bacilli > Caryophanales > Paenibacillaceae > Brevibacillus > Brevibacillus sp. FSL K6-2834. The sequence goes on along the minus strand of NZ_CP151945.1, from coordinate 5,299,302 downwards.
TTGGGACACCATCCAAGACTTCATTCCAAAAGTGGAACACGCCTTTAGCGTCCAACTCTGAGACGCTCCCTGAAAGAGCTGCTTTTGGACGCGGTTCCACTTTTGGAATGGAGTCGGCCAGTCAAACCCCCAGCAGGTGTCCCACCGAACCTGTAGCGTTTTTCTCCTCTTTCATCTCCTCCCCCAAAGCCGGAATAAAGGGGTTTTTAAGCAAGACCAGCGCACATAATAAACATTTTTATTTACAAAATAGAATATTCTAGCTATTATGATAAAAAGAGGATCGAAGAAAAAAGGGGCTGTCAGCCATGAAAGAGGTATTCAGCAACCGCGAATTCAAAAAGCTGTTTTTCTCCAATCTGTTTTCCGGATTCGGCCAAGGAATGACCATGATCGGTATCGCCTGGTACCTGGTCGAGTCCACCGGCTCAGCCGAGCTGTTAGGAACGACCATGTTCACTTCCGCTGTGCTGATGTTCTTTATCGGACCGTATATCGGCACGTTGATCGACCGGTTGTCCCGAAAGAGGATGATGCTGGCAGAGCATGCCATCGGCTTTACCGTCCTGGGAATTCTCGCCATCTGGGGATTTTACGGTTCCTATGCGGAATGGATGCTGATCACCGTCTATCTGGTGACCACCCTGATGTATCAAATTCACTATCCCGCACAGGCCGCATTGGTGCAGGAAAGCTTTTCCCCCAGGCACTACAACGACATCAACAGCCTGCTGGAGGTAGAAGGACAGACTGCGACCGTACTGGCTGGCGCCTTTGCGGGGTTTTTGCTAAACCTGTTCGGCCTTCACATCGTCCTTTTAATCAATGCACTTACATATTTGATCGCCTACCTGCTGATGTCGACGATGTCCTATACTTTTACTCTGGAAGCAGAGGCGAAAAAGAACAGCAGCGTCTCCTGGACCGGCCAGCTGTATCAAAGCTGGGAGTACATCCGCTCCAAGCGCGGCTTTCTCATCTTCGGACTCTCTGCCATGATGCCGTTCATAGCGGTCATGGCCAGCAACCTGCTGGCTCCTGTCTACGTCAATCAGTCCTTGAGGGCGGAAGTGGATATTTTCTCGATGGGTGAAGTCACGTATGCGATAGGCGCTGTAGGAGCAGGCTTCCTCGTCTCCGTCATCGTCAAAAAAACGGGTCAGCTGTCTGCCATGGTGGGCAACACGCTGCTGTTTGCGATAGCGACGATAGCGATGGTAGCAATCGCGCAGGGGTGGGGGTTTGTAGCTGCTTCCGTATTTTTCGGCTGGTGCAATGCTTCGGTGCGGCTGGTCCGCCAGACGCTTTATATGAACGTAGTGCCGAAACAGGTGATGGGCAGAGTGATGAGCTTTTTCAACTCTGCCGGGATGGCGATGCGTCTGCTCCTGATCGGGCTGTTCACCTTTATGGTCGACAGTACGGGAGCGGGCGTCGGCTATCTCGTCCTGGCTGGGCTATTGCTGCTGGCAGCAGTTGGAGTTGGCGTATCCATGCCCTACCTGCTCAGACTGCCGCAGGAGGAATCGATGGTTGCAACAAAAGAGCGCGGGGCGTAGAATGGACGAGGAAATAGCTGTCCGGAAAGCGAGGACCGTCTGAACATGCAAGAAGTAAATGTTGAATTGACATCCAGGCATAAAATGTACGATGAATGGCAAGAAGATACCCATCAATACCTTGGTCGCTGCACGCAAAAAGGAAGCGACTGGTATCTTACCTATAAAGAACAGATGGAGGGCGCCGGAGAGGTCAACACCGTCTGGAAATTTTCGCAGCAGAGCATCTCCCTCCTGCGGCAGGGGGCAATACAGACGAAGCAACGGTTTCAAAAGGGAGAAACGGACCGCACGACGTACCACAGTCCCCACGGGATTTTCTCTATGGAAATCAATGTGTACAAGATGAAAAGAAATGATGAAAATGAACGACCGTCCGTGATCCAAATCTCTTACCAGCTCTGGTTGAACGAGCAATATGCGGGAGACCACGAAATTTCCCTGCAGATAAGCTGGCAATGAACAAGAAACCGGACGGACACGTGCTGATGACGAAGACCGCCCTTTCATGAGCGGTCTTTCTTCCTGTACAATAGGGGTAGCTTGCGGCAGAGGAGGGAACAGAAAATGACCTTTGTCTTGGTCAACGGCTTGATCGCCGGTCTGATTCTTGCAGCATTTCTGGCTTTGTGCGATGGGCTGTTTGGAACATCCACGTTTGCCGTCTTGATCGATGTCAGCTATGTGCCGGGAATGGCCGGGCTTCCATCCGTCATCGAATTATTGATTCACCTGCTGATCAGCGTGGTCGTCGTGTTTTTCATGGCGTATTTCTACCCCCGCGATCGCCGTGCAACAGTTCGATTTCTGCTGTATTGGGCACTAGCTTTTACGGTGGCCTACCTGCCCTTCAGTCTGCTTAGCGGCACACCGATGTCATTTGTCGCGTTTCTCATCTGGATCGTCGGGCATGTTCTCTATACGATTGTCGTCGCGGCTCAGATTGAACGCCAACGATAAAGTGCTGAATATTCGGCATAGTGATGATTTTTTGGCAGCTTGTGTAAAAGGAGGTATGCGGGCGGATGCCAATGTCGGAAACGGTGGAAATGCTGCAGGCCATTTTGGGAGCTATTGATGAAGGAATTCACGTCGTCGATGCCAATGGCATCTCGATTTTTTACAACCACGTCGCCGCAAAGCTGGACGGGCTTACACCAGAAGAGGTATTGGGCAAGCCGCTGCTTGAGGTTTTCCCGTCGCTTGATCGGCACTCCAGCACACTGCTGACAGTGATTGCAAACGGCGAGCCGATTTTCAACAAGCCTCAGGCGTACACCAACTGGCGGGGCGTGAGAGTGGAGACGATCAATACGACGCTCCCGGTCCGGGTCGGCAAACGGCTCGTGGGTGCGGTGGAGGTAGCCAAGGATATCGGGAAGCTCAAGGAGCTTTCGGAAAAGCTGCTGGATCTCCAGGCAAAAATCAGCAAGCCGAAAAAGGCAAAGCGGGGGCAGAAAGCCGTCGGAGACGGACTCTCCTTTCACTTTGCCGATATTTTGACCGACAATGATCGGATGATGCAGCTGATCGATCGGGCAAGGCGGGCAGCGAGAACCTCGTCTCCTGTGTTGATCTATGGCGAGACAGGGACAGGCAAGGAACTGTTTGTCCAGTCGATTCATCAGGCATCTGCGCGAAGCAGCCAGCCGTTTATTGCCCAAAACTGTGCGGCGCTCCCGGCTACCCTGCTGGAGAGTCTTCTTTTTGGGACTGTGAAAGGCAGCTTTACCGGAGCAGATGACAGGCCCGGATTGTTCGAGCTGGCAGATGGAGGAACTTTGTTTCTCGATGAGCTGAACAGCATGCCGCTCGATTTGCAGGCGAAGCTGTTGCGCGTACTGCAGGACGGGGAAATACGCAGGATCGGCAGCAGCCATTCGACCCGGGTGGATGTGAGGGTAATTGCCGCCGTCAATGAGCCGCCACTGGCGCTGGTCAGCAAGGGAGCGATGCGGACAGACCTGTACTACCGGATCAATGTCGTTTCATTTGAGCTGCCGCCGCTCCGTGACCGCAGAGAGGACGTTTTCCTTCTGGTACGTCATTTTCTCGAAAAGTACAATCAGAAATTCCAGATGCGGGTGCAGGGGATAAGCGATGAAGTATCCGCGCTGTTTTCCAGATATGACTGGCCCGGGAATGTACGCGAGCTGGAGCACGTGATCGAAGCGGCGATGAACATGGTGGAGGGCGATCTGATCGAAGCGGAGCACTTGCCGCTCCATCTGCTCGACAGGATGTCCGGGATCGCTCTATTCCCCGCAGAAAAAAGCTCCCGAGGTATGGGTTTAGTCCCGAAAACCGGCCAGCTTTCCCTGCCGGAGGTGCTCCGCGATGTGGAAGAGCAGATGATCGAGCAGGCGATGCGAGAGACGGAGGGGAACATTCTGAGGGCAGCAAAATTGCTCGGGATTCCGCGCCAAACGCTGCAGTACAAACTGTCGCAACGATCCGGGGCGAATCGATAGCAAACGTCCCAGCGCCGAATTTTCGGCAGTTGAGATCATCAAGATTGACTGAAAAGACGAGGGCAGACCCGTCCAGGCTCTTGGGAGAACAAAAAGAAAAGACTCATTGCATTGCCAGCAAAGCCCGGTTTTGTAAGGGATCGCTGGTTCAATAACTAAGGCGTATTTCATATTTTCCGAATCTTTTGATTTGGTTGGCACGAGTGTTGCATCTCGTACTTGTCGAGCGAAACACGTGTTATCGACACGCGATGAGAGGGGATGACAGACATGACGGTAGCCACCAAGCGCGACTGGCGCCAGATTGAATTGTGGAAGGATGTTACGGAAGAACAATGGAACGACTGGATGTGGCAGTTGACCCACACCATTCGCACCGTGGACGAATTGAAGCAAGTGATCAACCTGACACCGGAGGAAGAAGAAGGGGTTCGCATCTCCAACCAGACCATTCCGCTCAACATCACCCCTTATTACGCCATGCTGATGGACCCAGACGATCCGAAGGACCCGGTACGGATGCAGTCCGTTCCGCTGTCCTCCGAGATGGTCCGGACGAAATACGATATGGAAGACCCGCTCCACGAGGATACCGACTCGCCGGTGCCGGGGCTGACTCACCGCTACCCTGATCGGGTGCTGTTTCTCGTAACCAACCAGTGCTCCATGTACTGCCGCTACTGTACACGCCGCCGGTTCTCCGGCCAGATCGGCATGGGTGTTCCCAAGAAGCAGCTCGACGCCTGTATCGACTATATCCGCAATACGCCAGAAGTGCGGGACGTGCTGCTCTCCGGCGGAGACGGCCTTCTGATCAATGACCGCATTCTGGAATATATCATCAGCAATTTGCGGGCAATCCCGCATGTGGAAATCATCCGCATCGGTACGCGGGCTCCGGTCGTTTTCCCGCAGCGCATCACGGAAAACCTGTGCAACATCCTGAAAAAATACCATCCGGTTTGGCTGAATACGCACTTCAACCATCCCAAGGAGATTACTCCGGAAGCCAAGCAGGCCTGTGAAATGCTGGCGAACGCAGGCGTGCCGCTGGGCAACCAGGCGGTTATCCTGGCCGGAATCAACGACTGTCCGAACACGATGAAAAAACTCGTGCACGATCTGGTGAAAATTCGTGTCCGTCCGTACTACATCTATCAGTGCGACCTCTCCGAGGGGATCGGCCACTTCCGCGCGCCGGTCAGCAAAGGGATCGAAATCATCGAGCATCTGCGCGGCCATACATCCGGTTATGCCGTCCCGACCTTTGTCGTGGACGCTCCGCACGGCGGCGGCAAAATTCCGGTCATGCCGAACTACATCGTTTCACAGTCGGCCGACAAAGTCGTGCTGCGCAACTTTGAGGGTGTGATCACGTCCTATCCGGAGCCGAAGAAGTATCACGCCCACGACGAGGAGAACTGCGAATACTGCAAGGCGGCCAAAGGAAAAGCGGTCGGCATTGCAGCGCTGATGAAAGACGAAGCCGACAATCTGGAGCCGACAGGTCTCGCCCGCAACAAGCGGATCAAGGCGACCAAGGTCAAGTCGTTGGCCGATGTGCGGCAGGAGCAGCGCGAGAAAAAGCAGGCCACGACGGAGAAACAGGCGTCTGGGGACTGAAGCGGGCCGCTACGGCCAAACAAACGTCGGGAGTTTGCAAGCGGGCCGTGACAGAGAAACAAACTACGAGAGATTGCAGTAGCCCGTGGGCTGAGAGGCAAGCGTCGGAGGATTAAAACAGGCTCCGATCATAAAACCAGTATCGGCAAACGGAAGCAGGACACTGATGAAACATAGCTCCGAGCGGAAAAAAGCATCCCGACCCGCTCTTGTACAAAAGACCGCCTTGGAAAAGCGAAGCCGTCCAGCTCGCTTGCTCCAAGGCGATTTTTCTTTGCCACGACCATCATCTGGAACGGTTCGTCCGGAGAAAGGGAGATGACGAGAGAGCAGCATATGTGTTAAGATCAGTGCATACGCTATCCTGAACGAACGCTCAGTCTGGACAAGCTTCAGGAAAGAAAAAATAATGAGTGAATGGTCATTCATTTTTTCTGTCAGTTCTGATAAGATAGAAAACAACAGTCGAACACGAAAAAGGGGGAGCTGAGAACCGTGCTGGCTCTAATCAATCTCATCGCGTTTTTTCTGGTGCTCGCATACGGTTTGTACCTCGCATGCCATGTGGTGTACAGCCGGTATCTCTTCATCAAACTGGGGAAAAAGCCGGATGTAAAGGACGACTTTGGCGCACGCATCAACCTGATGCTGGAAAACGTCGTCTTTCACAAAAAGCTGCTCAAGGACAAGAAGAGCGGCGTAATGCATGTCGTCATGTTTTACGGCTTTATTATCCTGCAGTTCGGGGCGATCGAGCTGATCGTCAAGGGGCTGGTCAAAGGCTTCGAGCTGCCGTTTGGCAGCGCTCACAAGTACTTCAGCCTGATGCAGGAGATCACGGCGTTTTTGATTCTGGCAGCAGTCGGCTACGCCTTCTACCGCCGCTACGTCGAAAAACTGAAGCGCTTGAAACGCGGCTTCAAGTCCGGCCTGGTGCTTTTGTTCATCTCTACCTTGATGGCTACCGTTTTGCTGTCGCTGGCCTTTGAGCAGCTTTGGCTCGGTCACGAAGCATCCGGCTTTGCTCCGATCTCGTCCGCCATCGCGGCAATATTCGCGGGAATCTCGGAGACAGCGGCTGCCGCACTGTTTTACGTATTCTGGTGGCTGCACCTGCTGATCCTGCTTGCCTTTGCCGTTTACGTGCCGCAATCCAAGCACGCCCACTTGATTTTTGCTCCGGTCAACGTCTGGTTTAAAAAGCTGGGGCCGGCAGGCAAGCTGTCGAGCATCGATTTTGAGGACGAAACGCAAGAAGTATTCGGGGTAGGCAAAATCGAAGACTTTACCCAGACGCAGCTGATCGATTTGTACGCTTGTGTGGAGTGCGGCCGCTGCACCAATATGTGTCCCGCTTCCGGCACGGGTAAAATGCTCTCCCCGATGGATCTGATCACCAAGATGCGCGACCACCTGACGGAAAAAGGAGCAGTTGTAACCTCCCGCACACCGTGGATGCCGAGCTTCGCGTTCGCCAATGCGACAGCAAACCAGCTGGCGTTTCAGGCTGGCGAAGCGGCAGCAGCCTCGGAGGGGGCAGCAGCTTCGATCTACGACAAAAACCTGATCGGCGACGTCATTACCGAGCAGGAGCTGTGGGCTTGTACCACCTGCCGCAACTGCGAGGACCAGTGCCCGGTGATGAACGAGCACGTAGATAAAATCATCGATATGCGGCGCTATCTGGTCATGACCGAGGGCAGCATGCCGCAGGAAGCCCAGCGCGCCTTGAACAACATCGAGCGGCAGGGCAACCCATGGGGGATCAACCGCAAGGACCGGATGAAATGGATCGAAGGCTTGAACGGGCAATATGAAGTTCCTACCGTACAAAACACGGAAGAATTTGAATACCTGTTCTGGGTAGGCTCGATGGGCTCCTTTGACATTCGCAGCCAAAAGATTTCCCAGGCGTTCGTCAAGCTGATGCATGAGGCAGGCGTCAAATTTGCCATTCTCGGCAATGAGGAGAAAAACTCCGGCGATACGGCCCGCCGCATCGGAAACGAATTTTTGTTCCAGCAGCTGGCGCAGGAAAACATCGCGCTGTTCCAGGCGTACGGCGTGAAAAAGGTCGTCACCTGCGACCCGCATGCGTTCAATACGTTTAAAAACGAATACCCGGAATTTGGCCTGGAGGCCGAGGTGTACCACCATTCCGAGCTTCTCGCCGAATGGGTGCGCGAAGGCCGCCTCAAGCCGACAAAAGAAGTGAAAGAGCGGATCACCTACCACGACTCCTGCTATCTGGGCCGCTACAACGAGATTTACGACAGGCCCCGCCAAATACTGGAGGCCATCCCGGGCGTCGAAATCGCAGAGATGAAGCGAAGCGGCTGCGACAGCATGTGCTGCGGAGCAGGCGGAGGCCTGATGTGGATGGAGGAGCACGAAGGAACGCGGGTAAACGTCGCCCGCACCGAGCAGGCCCTCGAGGTCAAACCGACAGCCATCGCCAGCGCTTGTCCGTACTGCCTGACGATGATGAACGACGGCGTAAAAATGAAAGAGCTGGAAGAGCAAGTAAAGACACGCGACATCGCGGAAATTCTCGCGGATGCCATCTAGCGGATCGGCGAGGCCTGCAATCTCCTTGTCCCTTCAAACGGGGGCCAAGGAGATTTTTTTTCAAAAACCTGTATGTTCGATGTAAGAAATCATCGCCAGCCGGATCAATAAAGGAGAGGGGAGTGAGAAAGCTGGAACAGGCCAACATTCGGTTGGAAAAAACAAAGGAAGCTGTCTTTGAAAGTTTGGTTCGCGGCTATGTAAAAAAGATATTGCGGCTGGTTTACTTAATCGTCAAAGACCGAAATCTGGCGGAAGACATTACCCAGGAGGTCTTTCTCAAAGCGTACAAGAATCTCTCTTCCTTTCGCGAGGAAAGCTCGATGCAGACGTGGGTATACAAAATTGCTGTCAATGAATCGAAAAAATATTTGCGCTCCTGGTCTTTTCGCCATCTGTTTTTCCGCGCAGAGGTGGATGTAGAGGTGGTCGGGGATACGGAGTCCGCCGTGCTGCAAAGCGACAGCCGCATTCGCTTTGCCAGACTGGTGATGAGCCTGCCGCCCACCCATCGGCAAATCATTGTGCTCCACTACTATGAAGAGCTGTCGATTGAGGAAATGGCCGACATCCTGGATATTTCTGCGGGAGCGATCCATACCCGTTTGCATCGGGCGCGCCAAAAGCTGAGAGAACAGTTGGAAAAGGAGGGACTGGAATGGATCTAGAAAAACGTCTGCGGGAATTTAAACAGACGGCTGACCAGGCGATTCTGCGAGAAATGGACGATACCGCCGAGCTGGAGGAGCGTATTTTGGGCAAGGCGCGGGGCGGACAGAAAACGGCCGAGCGAAAGTTCGGGCATCGCTCCCTGTATAAGGTTGGGGCTGCGGCAGTGGCAGCAGCATCGCTCCTGCTATTTTCTGGCCCACTCTTTGGACCATCCAACCCGGCTCCCGGCGGGCATGTGACGACTGGGCCTGGTCCAGTGGATCCGGTTCCTGCCGATCCACCTTCTCTCCCCGCAGGAACGGCGCCAACACCACCTGCACCGGGTACTTCCCCGGGAATTGGACAGCCGCCGGGCACTGACCAGCTAAGCGGCCCCAGCGACGAGGAGATTCAAAACAAGGTGCAGGAGATCAAAGAGGCTTTGCGCATTGGACTGACGCAGGAAGAGGTAAAAAAGCGAATCCAGGCGCCCTACAATGTCGTTGATGACAATGGGGATTTGGAAAATGGCGCTGATGAATTTTGGAACATCAGCTTCTTCAAGCAGGAGGGATATGTTCCCGAAGAGCCGGAATACGTAGTCGATGAAACAGGACTAAAAGCCAGAAAGGTCGGACTCAATCTTTTCATCGGGTGGAAAGAGAAAAAACTGTATATGTACTCGATTCAGTACGTACAGGGAGAGAAAAACGACATTTATTTTTACATGATGCGGCCAAACGGAACCGTCGGCATGGAGATTTTGAATGAGCGTCCATCCCCCTCTGTCCTTGACCTTGGCGATTCATTAAAAAACGCGTATTTCGGGTTTGTGGAGACAAAGAAGGATGGGGTCTTGTACGGGCTGAAGCCGGCAGACATCCTCAAGCTGTACCTCCATGCGGAAGAAGAAGGGGACCTCCTCACACAATACGCGTTCTACGCTGATGGCGGCGACGACTCCGCAAAGCCTTCTTTGGAGGCGTTTCTGGAGGATGTCAAAAACGACCCGGCAGGAGCGGAGAACACGCAAAAACGGCTGGCAGATCTGAGAGCGCATGTGATCGGCTTCGAGACAAAGGAGCAAAAACCGGAAAGCCCTTCCGGACAAAAGTCCAAGTATCTGGCAGAAGCGATCGTCTACATGCAGTTTTCAGACGGCAGGGAAGCACTCCCTTTCCGCTTGGTCAAAAATCAAGAAGGCGTCTGGAAGGTAAGCTGGATGCCGATTCAGTAACAGCTATATAGACAAAACTGACAAAAGCGACATAGCAATTTAGCAATAAGCCGACATAGCAACATACCGACTAGACAGACCATACAGACCATACAGACAACAGGCCTGCCCAGCTTTACGGTCAGGCCTGTTTTTTGAGCGTTGGCCAGCCTTTTCCAGTCCGTTCCGGCTTGGCGCAAATTGGACTCGACGAAAATCGAGGTTTTCTGCTGTATATTCATTGACTATTCGGAAAGAAGGGGGCAAAATGAAGAGAGAAGAGAAATGAGCGACCGCTCGTTCAGTTTGGTTTTCTGGATGTCACCATACAGGGAGGAACCGGATGATGAAAACGGTGATTGCAGGTGGAGCCCGTACTCCGTTTGGAAAGCTTGGCGGTTCATTGAAGGATGTATCGGCAGTAGATCTGGGTGCGATCGTGATCAGGGAAGCGCTGCAGCGATCAGGCGTATCCGCAGAGCAGGTCGATGAAGTGATCATGGGCATGGTCGTGCAGGCTGGCGCAGGGCAAATCCCTTCCCGGCAGGCGGCGCGCAAAGCGGGTGTACCGTGGAGCGTAGCCAGCCAGACGATCAACAAGGTGTGCGCATCCGGCATGCGGGCCGTTACGATGGGCGACCAGATTATCCGCGCAGGCGACGGACAGATTATCGTGGCGGGCGGCATGGAAAGCATGAGCAACGCCCCTTACGCGCTGGCTGGAGCGAGATACGGACTGCGGATGGGCGACGCCGCGCTGCAGGATCTGATGATGCACGACGGCCTTACCTGTCCGTTCGATCAGGTCCCGATGGCGATACACGGCAGCAATGTTGCCGAAGAGTACGGCATTACGCGCGAGGAGCAGGATCGCTGGGCATATCGCAGCCAGCAGCGTGCTGTGCAGGCGATGAATGCCGGCTTGTTTGACGAAGAAATCGTGCCGGTAGCTGTTCCCCAGCGAAGGGGAGAGCCGCTCCTGGTCACCCGTGACGAGGCACCGAGGCCCGACACGACTTTGGAAGGCCTTGCGAAGCTGCCTCCTGTTTACAAAAAGGACGGAACCATCACTGCGGGCAATGCGCCAGGAATCAACGACGGCGCGGCAGCGATGGTGCTGATGTCAGAGGAGAGAGCCGCGGAAGCGGGGGTCAAGCCGCTTGCCACGATTCTGGGACACGCGCAGGCAGGAGCAGAAGCCCCCTACATTGCCACCACGCCGGGGCTGGCAATCCAGAAGCTGCTGGAGAAGACGGGCACCCGCCTGGAAGAGATTGAATTGTTTGAAGTAAATGAAGCTTTTGCCGCTGTCACGTTGACCAGCGGAAAAATCGTCGGCTGGGATGAAGAAAGGGTAAACGTGAACGGGGGAGCCATCGCGCTTGGCCATCCGATCGGAGCCAGCGGCGCGAGGATTGTTCTCCATCTGGCTCACGAGCTGAAGCGGCGGGGCGGCGGACTTGGCGTCGCAGCGATCTGCAGCGGGGCAGCCCAGGGTGACGCCATTTTGATCAAAGTAGAATAGCCGAAACGGAGGAGCGGATATGAACGTACAAACGATCATGGTCGTGGGAGCAGGGCAGATGGGCAGCGGGATTGCGCAAGTATCGGCGCAGGCCGGCTTTCAAGTGATCCTGAGCGACGTAAAACAGGAGTTTGTGGACCGCGGCCTTGGGACGATCCATAAAAACCTGTCCCGCAATGTGGAAAAGGGACGGATGAGCGAGCAAGAAAAAGCGGACATTCTCAGCCGCATCACCCTTTCTACCGATCTGGCCGATGGCGAGAAGGCCGATTTCGTGGTAGAAGCGGTAACCGAAAACATGGCTGTGAAGGCGGAAATCTTCAAAAAGCTGGATGCGGTATGCCCGGCACATGCAGTTCTCGCCTCCAACACCTCCTCGCTGCCGATCACAGAACTTGCGGCCGTGACCAGCCGTCCCGAGAAAGTGATTGGAATGCACTTTATGAATCCGGTACCGGTCATGAAGCTGGTGGAGATTATTCGCGGACTTCAGACAGCGGACGAGGTGTACCAGCTTACCGAGGATTTGTCCAAACAGATGGGCAAGGTGCCTGTCAGCGTCAACGACTTTCCCGGCTTCGTTTCCAACCGCGTACTGATGCCGATGATCAATGAAGCGATCTATTGCGTATACGAGGGTGTGGCTACGCCGGAGGCTGTCGATGAAGTGATGAAGCTGGGCATGAACCACCCGATGGGGCCGCTTACCCTCGCTGATTTTATCGGGCTGGACACCTGCCTCTACATCATGGAGGTGCTGTACGAAGGCTTCGGCGACTCGAAATACCGCCCCTGCCCGCTGCTACGCAAGTACGTAAAAGCAGGCTGGCTGGGCAAAAAATCCGGTCGGGGGTTTTACGTGTACAACTGAGAGGATTCATATAGGGAAAGGTAGGACTGACATGGATTTTCGACTCAATGAAGAGCAGGACATGATGCGTCGCATGGTCCGTGATTTTGCCCAGAGGCAAATCGCTCCGTTCATCCCGGTCATGGAAGAGACAGAACAGTTCCCCCGCGAGATCGTGAAAAAGATGGGGGAGATCGGCTTGATGGGCATTCCCATTCCGGAAGAATGGGGCGGTGCAGGTGCTGATTTTCAGTCGTATATTCTGGCGATTCATGAGATTTCCAAAGTGAGCGCGACAGTCGGGGTGATCCTGTCCGTGCATACGTCGGTTTGTACCAACCCGATCTTGTACTTTGGCACCGACGAACAAAAACGCAAATACGTGCCGCAACTGGCAGCGGGCAAAATGCTCGGGGCTTTTGCCCTGACTGAGCCGAATGCCGGGTCGGACGCCGGGCGCATTCGCACCTCGGCTGTCCGGGATGGAGACGCATTCGTTTTGAATGGAAACAAGGTGTTTATCACCAACGGCGGGGAAGCCGATGTCTACATCGCCTTTGCCGTTACAGACCCGTCGATGGGGACGCGAGGAATCTCCGCCTTTATCGTCGACAAGGACACACCCGGTTTTTCAGTAGGGAAAAAAGAAAAGAAAATGGGGCTGCACGGCTCCAGCACAACGGAGCTGATTTTTGACAACGCCCGGGTGCCTGCAGAAAATTTGCTGGGCGAAGAAGGAGACGGCTTCACCATCGCGATGGCGAATCTGGATGTCGGCCGGATCGGGATTGCCGCCCAAGCTTTGGGGATCGCGGAGGCCGCCTTTGCGTACGCAACGCAGTACGCCAAGGAACGGAAGCAGTTCGGACGGCCGATCATCGAACAGCAGGCGATCGCCTTCAAGCTGGCCGATATGGCGACGATGGCGGAAGCGGCGAGACTGCTTGTTTATCGGGCAGCCGATCTGCGAAGCAAAGGACTTCCGTGCGGCATGGAGGCGTCGATGGCAAAAAAATTCGCCTCCGATACTGCCGTGAAGCTGGCGACCGAGGCTGTGCAGGTTTTCGGCGGGTACGGCTACACGCGCGAGTACCCGGTTGAAAGGCTGTTCCGGGACGCCAAGGTAACGCAAATTTACGAGGGAACCAACGAGATTCAGCGCATCGTGATCGGCAAGCATTTGCTGTGCGATTAGGACAATGAGACGCAGGGAGTGGAAGCGATGAATTTTCAATTGACCGAAGAACAAGAGATGCTGCGCAAGATGATCCGCGATTTTGCCGAGACCCAGGTAGCTCCCACTGCAGCAGAGCGGGATGAGGAAGAGCGGTTTGACAGAGCGATATTCGAGCAAATGGCCGAGCTGGGACTGACAGGCATTCCGTGGCCGGAGCAGTACGGAGGCGCAGGTGCCGATTACCTCAGCTATGTGATTGCGGTAGAAGAGCTGTCTCGGGTAGACGCTTCTATCGGCGTTACGCTGTCGGCACATGTCTCGCTGGCAAGCTGGCCCATCTATAAATTCGGCACAGAGGAGCAAAAGCAGCGATTTTTGCGCCCGCTCGCCGAAGGCAAAAAGATGGGGGCGTACTGTCTGACTGAGCCTGGGTCCGGCTCTGACTCGGCAGGGATGAAGACTACTGCCGTTCGCGACGGCGATCACTACGTGCTGAACGGCAGCAAAATTTTTATCACCAATGCCGGGGAAGCGGAAATCTACATCGTCTTTGCCGTCACCCAGCCGGAGCTCAAGCATAAAGGGATTACCGCTTTTATCGTCGAAAAAGGTATGGAAGGCTTCACGATGGGCAAGAAGGAGAAAAAGCTGGGAATTCGTTCCTCGCCGACGCTTGCGGTCAATTTCGAAGATGTGCGTGTACCGCTGGAAAACAGGCTGGGTGAAGAGGGGCAAGGCTTCAAGATCGCGATGATGACGCTGGACGGGGGACGCAATGGCATCGCTGCCCAGGCGCTTGGAATCGCGCAGGGTGCCTTTGACCACGCCCGCGACTACGCCAAGGAGCGCAACCAGTTCGGCAAGCCGATCGCGGCGCTGCAGGCGATACAGTTCAAGCTGGCGGATATGGCGACCAAGATCGAAGCGGCCCGCCTCCTGACTTATCAGGCTGCCTGGCTGGAGGATCAAGGTCTGCCTTACGGAAAAGCATCGGCCATGTCCAAGGTATTCGCCGGCGATATCGCGATGGAAGTGACAACCGAGGCTGTTCAAGTATTCGGCGGCTACGGCTACACTCGCGAGTACCCGGTGGAACGCTTCATGCGCGATGCGAAAATCACGCAAATCTACGAGGGAACCAACGAAATTCAGCGCGTCGTGATCAGCAACTATCTGCTGAAGGAGTAGAGCGAACAGTATAGGGTGAGATGAGGGCGTTTCATGCACGAAATCACTAGACGCATTCTCGCAGGAGATGTGCGCGGGGCGGCCCGGGCCATTACCTGTATCGAAAACGACTATCCGGAGCGGAACCAGATTTTAAAAGAGCTTTTTCCCCATACGGGCAGGGCCAGGCTGATCGGCATTACGGGTTCGCCTGGGGCCGGCAAAAGCTCTCTGGTTGACTGTCTGATCGGCTATTTGCGTTCGCTGGAGATGAAGATCGGGGTGGTCGCGGTCGATCCGACCAGTCCGTTCACCGGCGGGGCGCTGCTCGGCGACCGTGTGCGGATGCAAAATCACGCGTTGGACAAAGGGGTGTTCATCCGCAGCATGGGAACACGCGGCAGTCTCGGCGGCCTTTCCGCCAATACGCGGGACGCTGTCCGGGTACTGGACGCCTACGGCTGTGATGTGGTCCTGATCGAAACGGTCGGCGTAGGCCAATCCGAGCTGGACGTGATGAGCATCGCCGATACGACAGCGGTGGTGCTCAATCCCGGCGGAGGAGACTCGGTGCAGGCGTTCAAAGCAGGCATCATGGAGATCGCAGACTTGTTTGTCATTAACAAGGCAGATTTGCCGGGGACGGAAAAGCTGCAGATCGAAGTGGAGCAGATGCTCGACCTTGCCAAGCACGACGCCCCTTGGCGTCCGCCGATCGTCAAAACGGTTTCCACCAGCGGGCAGGGGATGGCTGATTTGTGGCAGCAAATAGACCGCCACCAGCAGTTTCTGCACGAGTCCGGCGAGGCGGATGCCCGCCGTTCCCGCCATCTGCAAGAAGAAGTATTGGATATCGTCCGGGACCGTCTCTTTCAACGGCTGCAAGCCGGAATTCAGAGCGGTCGGCACGCAGAAGCGCTGGAGCGGGTGGCTTCCCGCGCGGAGGACCCTTACAGCGCCGCCGAACGCATCATCCTGCAATGGTGGGGGCAAAAATCCTGAAAAGACAAGGACCTTGCGGACAGGAAAAAGAAAGATTGGCTTTCCGCGCTCTCCAGGCGTATAATAACGTGGATATCAACATAGAGAGCGCGTTTGGTCTTTCTTTTTCCAAATGTTGTCTGACCAAACGCTCAGTCGGTTGGAAAGGTGGATATGTCGTGGAGAAGAAGAAAAACATACCGTCGCTAGTGAAGGACCCCAAGCTGATCGAGAAACGGCGCGAACAGATTATCGAGGCTGCCGTCGATCTGTTTATCAACAAGGGGTTCCACAAAACAACGACGCGTGAAATTGCCCGGGCGTCAGGATTTAGCATCGGCACCCTGTATGAATATATCGAATCAAAGGAAGACGTCCTGTATCTGGTATGTGACGCGATTCACGGTGAAGTGGAGAGCCGCTTGCGTGAAGCCATCACCTTTAACGGAACGGGCCTGAAAAACCTGAAGCTTGCCTTGCGCAGCTTTTTCCGCGTAATGGACCAGATGAGCGACCGCGTCCTGCTGATCTATCAAGAATCCAAGTCATTGCCGAAAGAAACGCTTCGCTATGTGCTGAGGCGCGAGGAAGAAATCACGCAAATTTTTGAAGAGATATTGCGCAAAGGCATTGCAGACGGCTCCATCGGCATCGATGAAAAGCACGTCAAACTGATGGCAGACAACATCATGGTGCTCGGGGAGATGTGGGTATTCCGCCGCTGGGCGCTAAAGCGCCACTATACGCTGGAGGAGTACACAGACAAACAGACGGCATTGCTTCTGCGCGAGATCAGCGTTTCCGAGTAGTCTTATGCAGCTGCTCGGTGAGCGCGTCACTTGATTTTTCGGGGAGAGTGAAATCGATGGAAACGGAAGTGTATCGCCCGCAAAACAAGGTTCGTTTTGTCACCGCAGCCAGCCTGTATGACGGTCACGACGCATCGATCAATATCATGCGCCGTATTTTGCAGTCGTCCGGGGTGGAAGTAATCCACCTCGGACATAACCGATCCGTGAATGACATTGTGACCGCCGCGATCCAGGAGGATGTGCAGGGAATTGCCATCAGCTCCTATCAAGGCGGCCACGTTGAATTTTTTAAATATATCGTCGATTCTTTAAAAGAACGCGGCGCCGGGCACATCCGGCTCTTTGGCGGCGGGGGCGGCGTTATCGTCCCTCGCGAGATACGGGAGCTGGAAGAGTACGGCGTGTGCAAGATTTTTTCTCCGGACGACGGGCGGAGACTCGGTCTTCAGGGAATGATCAATATGATGATCCGCGAATGCGATTTCCCGACGGTCAAACAGCTTACCAATGAAGTGGAAGAGCTTCAGCGGCAAAATCATCAGGCTGTCGCCCGCCTTATCTCGCTGGCGGAGTACGCTGTGCAAGACCCAGAGCTGTTCGCGCCTGTCGAGGAGCGTCTCGCCGAGCCGGAGCGAGTAGTGCCGGTCCTTGGGATAACCGGTACGGGCGGCGCCGGCAAAAGCTCTCTGACCGATGAGCTGGTTCGCCGTTTTCTGCGGACGTACGCAGACAAAACGGTAGCGATCCTCTCTGTCGACCCCTCCAAGCAAAAGACAGGGGGTGCCTTGCTCGGCGACCGCATCCGCATGAACGCCAACAACACGCCGCGCGTCTACATGCGCAGCCTGGCGACCAGGCAATCCGGCTCCGAGCTCTCTGCTGCAGTAAAGGACGCAATCCGTGTAGTCCGCAGCGCAGGGTTCGATCTCGTCATCGTGGAAACGAGCGGGATCGGCCAAGGGGATGCACAGGTAACCGACGTGTGCGATGTCTCCATGTACGTCATGACCAGCGAGTTTGGTGCGCCGTCTCAGCTGGAGAAAATCGACATGCTCGACTTTGCCGATCTGATCGCGATCAACAAATTTGAGCGGAAAGGCTCGGAGGATGCGTTGCGGGAGGTGCGGAAGCAATATCGCCGCAACCACCAGCTATTTGAACTGCCGGATGAAAAAATCCCGGTGTACGGGACCATCGCCAGCCAGTTCAACGATCCGGGAACCAATGTGCTGTTTGCGGCCCTGATGCACAAGATCGTGGAAAAGACGGGCGCAGATTGGCAGGTGTCCGAGCTCGATCCGACTCCGGTCAAAACCCACAAGCCGTCGCTGATTCCAGCAGATCGGAACAACTACTTGCAGGAAATTGCCAACACGGTGCGCGGCCATCGGAAGTTCACCGAGGAGCAGTCGGCCATCGCCCGCAAGCTGTATCAGCTCCACGGGGCCAAGGAGACGCTGCTCGCCTCGGGAGACGAGGATGCGCGGCAGGTGTCTGAGGTTCTGGACAGACAGATCGCCCATTTTGAAAGCAAGCTTCATCCCGAATGCAAGCAAATTCTCGACAAATGGCCGAAGCTGAAGGAAATGTACAAACAGGATCAGTTCGTCACCAAAGTGCGTGACAAGGAGATCGTGACCAAGCTGTTTACGGAATCGCTGTCAGGCACCCGCATACCGAAAGTGAGCCTGCCGGATTTTCAGGATTGGGGCGAAATTTTGAAATGGTCGCTCAAGGAAAATGTTCCCGGCGAGTATCCGTATACGGCAGGCGTGTTTCCGTTCAAACGGGAAGGAGAGGATCCCAAGCGCCAGTTTGCCGGCGAGGGAACACCGGAGCGGACCAATCGCCGCTTCCACTTCCTTTCGCAAAACGACGAGGCCAAACGGCTCAGCACGGCATTTGATTCGGTGACGCTGTACGGGGAAGACCCCGATTACCGGCCGGACATTTACGGGAAAATCGGCACAAGCGGCGTCAGCGTCTGTACGCTGGACGACATGAAGAAGCTGTATGCCGGCTTTGACTTGTGTGCTCCGACGACGTCTGTGTCGATGACGATCAACGGACCGGCTCCGATGATTTTGGCCAAATTCATGAACACGGCGATCGACCAGCAGGTGGAGAAGTTTGCCCAGCGCGAGGGGCGGCAGCCCACGCCGGAGGAGTATGAACAGATCAAGGCATACACCCTCTCTACTGTGCGCGGGACGGTCCAGGCGGACATTTTGAAAGAGGATCAAGGGCAGAACACGTGCATCTTTTCCACGGAGTTCGCCCTGCGGATGATGGGCGATATCCAGCAGTACTTTATCGACCACAAGGTGCGCAATTACTACTCGGTCTCCATTTCCGGCTACCATATCGCGGAAGCGGGTGCCAACCCGATCACACAGCTTGCCTTTACCCTGGCGAACGGCTTTACCTATGTGGAGTACTACCTCAGCCGCGGCATGCACATTGACGATTTTGCGCCGAACCTGTCGTTTTTCTTCTCGAACGGTCTCGATCCCGAATATACGGTGATCGGACGGGTTGCCCGCCGCATCTGGGCGACGGTGATGAAAAACCGCTACGGCGGCAACGAGCGCAGCCAAAAGCTGAAGTACCACATTCAGACATCGGGCCGCTCCCTGCACGCCCAGGAGATGGACTTCAACGACATTCGCACGACCCTGCAGGCTTTGATCGCCATTTACGACAACTGCAATTCCTTGCATACAAACGCCTACGACGAAGCGATCACGACGCCGACGGAAAATTCCGTCCGCCGCGCGATGGCGATCCAGATGATCATCAACAAGGAAATGGGGCTGGCGAAAAACGAGAATCCGCTGCAAGGCTCGTTCATCATCGAAGAGCTGACCGACCTGGTCGAAGAAGCAGTGCTGCAGGAGTTTGAGCGGCTGAATTCGCGCGGGGGCGTGCTCGGCGCGATGGAAACGCAATATCAGCGCGGCAAGATCCAGGATGAGTCGATGTACTACGAGATGAAAAAGCACAGCGGGGAGCTGCCGATTATCGGGGTCAATACCTTCCTCAATCCGAATGCCTCCGAGGAAGACTACGAGATTGAGCTGGCCCGTGCGACAGAAGAAGAAAAGGAGCAGCAGATTCAAAACCTGCGGGCCTTCCAGGAGCGCAACCGCGACGCCGCTCCCGCCGCCTTGAAAAAATTGCAGGAAGTGGCGATGAACGGTGGTAATATTTTCGCCGAGCTGATGGAGACCGTGAAGGTGGCGTCGCTCGGACAGATCAGCGCCGCTTTGTACGAAGTGGGCGGGCAGTACCGCCGCAACATGTAAAAACAAAGGATCTCGCACATAGCGGAAGCGGTTGTCCCTCCCGAGGCGGCAGCCGCTTCCCGTCTTTTCCGTCTGGTTATTCCGGGATTCCCCAACAGGTTTTGCCGGCATTTCCCAACGATTTGAAGCGTAACGGGAGATTTGCCCAAAACCGGCGTTTGAATCCCTTGCATTTTCGTCTAAAATAAGGAATACTGTATCATAGCCAATTTATTGTTGGTTAACTGTGGCCGTGGGTTATCAGTTAGCATCGGTTATCATGAAGGCTCGGTCGGCTTCACGAAAGCTTGACAGTGGCCCAAGTTTTCTAAATGAAAGGACGTGCCTTGGGTGAGTCAAATACTTGCACATCTGGAACGTGAAAAACTAAACGAAATGGCTTTGGTCGATATCGCATACGAAATTTTGCGTGAAACCAATCAAACCCACAATTTTCGCGATTTGATGGATCAATTGGCCGAGCTGCGCGGAATGAACGAAGAAGAAAAAATGGCTATCATCGCTCAAGTATATACCGAAGTGAACATTGACGGCCGTTTTGTCTGCCTGGGCGACAACAACTGGGGACTGAAGCGCTGGTACCCGACGGATACCGTCGAAGAGACACAAGAAGGCGGCAAAAAGAAAAAGGTTATCCTCGACGACGACTTCGACGATTACGAGGCAGAGGAAGAGCTTGTCGAGGAATACGAAGAGGACGAGATCGCGATCTTCGAAGACGACGAGTTCACGGAAGAAGATGGAGACGATCTCGAAGAAGAGCTTGATCCCGACCTCGACGAAGATGAAGAGCTTGAGGAAGAAGAGCTTTTTGAAGAGGAAGACGACGATTTGGCAGACGAAGATCCTGTCGATGAATTCGACGATGAAAATGAAGATTTATAATTCTTGACTTACGCTTGGAAGACAAGATAAAATACTCCTTGGGCTTCACATGAAGAAGGATATTATATGGGAAACTACAAAACAAAAGTGCCCCTACCCGATTCGTTCGGGATAGGACTCGCTTTTGTTTTTTCTTTTTTGGGAGCCGTCTTCATTCGTGCATTCATCAATATCAACTGATCCAGGAAACAGGGGAAAGAGGGGACGTAAAACGATGACGAAGTACATTTTTGTGACAGGCGGGGTCGTATCCTCGTTAGGAAAAGGGATTACTGCGGCTTCTCTGGGCAGACTCCTGAAAAACAGAGGGTTAAAGGTTTCGATTCAAAAATGTGACCCATACATCAACGTCGATCCGGGTACGATGAGCCCGTATCAGCACGGCGAGGTATTTGTGACCGATGACGGGGCAGAGACGGACCTGGACTTGGGCCACTACGAGCGCTTTATCGACATCAACCTGAGCGCCAACTCCAACGTAACGACCGGAAAAATTTACTCGACCGTAATCGCGAAGGAGCGCCGGGGCGATTATTTGGGCGGAACCGTGCAGGTTATTCCGCACATTACCAACGAAATCAAGGACCGCATTTTCCGTTCGGGACAAGAGACCGGAGCTGACGTCGTGATTACCGAAATCGGCGGAACCGTCGGCGATATCGAGAGTCTCCCGTTCCTTGAAGCGATCCGCCAGATCAAGAGCGATATTGGACGCGAAAACGTGATGTACATTCACGTGACACTGGTCCCGTATATCAAAGCCGCTGGCGAAATGAAAACAAAACCGACCCAGCACAGCGTGAAAGAGCTGCGCAGCCTGGGCATTCAGCCAAACGTCATCGTGACCCGTACAGAACAGCCTCTGTCCCAGGACATGAAGGACAAGCTGGCACTGTTCTGCGACATCGACAAAAACGCTGTGATCGAGTGCGTAGATGCGGAAACGTTGTATGACGTGCCGCTCCAGCTGCAAGCGCAGGGACTTGACGACTATGTCTGCCGTCATCTCGGACTCACCTGCCAGGAAGCGGACATGACAGAGTGGAAAGCACTCGTGGCCAAGATCAAAAACCTGTCCAAGACAACCCGTATTGCCATTGTCGGCAAATACGTCGAATTGCCGGATGCTTACCTGTCTGTAGCCGAGGCTCTGCATCATGCCGGTTTTGCCAATGACTCGGCGATCAAGATCAAGTGGGTAAGCGCAGAAGAAGTTACTCCGGAAAACGTGCACGAATTGCTGGGCGATGTAGACGGCATTCTCGTACCGGGCGGTTTCGGGGATCGCGGTATCGAAGGCAAAATTACAGCTACCCGTTACGCTCGTGAGAACAAGGTCCCATTCCTGGGAATCTGTCTGGGGATGCAAATCTCGGTGATCGAATTTGCCCGCCATGTAGCTGGCATGGACGGAGCCAACAGCTCCGAGATCAACCCCGATACGAAATACCCCGTCATCGACCTGCTGCCTGAGCAAAAGAATATCGAGGACAAAGGCGGTACCATGCGTCTGGGCCGCGGACCGACAAAAGTTCTCGAAGGAAGCCTGGCAGAGCGTGCTTACAACAGCACCATGGTGTACGAGCGCCATCGCCACCGCTATGAAGTAAACAACGACTACCGCGAGCAGCTCGCTAAGCTGGGCATGCGCTTCTCCGGTACGACTCCAGACGGACGTCTGGTAGAAATCGTGGAAGTGGAAGACCACCCATGGTTCCTGGCGACCCAATTCCATCCGGAGTTCACGTCCCGTCCGAACCGTCCACAGCCGTTGTTCCGCGATTTTGTACACGCATCTCTGACCAATAAACGATAGTAAGCCAAAGAAAAACGCACGAGCGGATTTAGCCTCCGCTGGTGCGTTTTTGCATGCTCCAAACCAGTCTGCCCGGATAGGTGCAGGAGCTGGATTAATTTTCCAAAAAACAGTGCGCGTGGAACCTTTTCGCCCTCCCTCTACGTCTGAAACAGAGGAGCGATCCAGGCGACCCAGTATGCGGCGGGCACGAGCAAAAGCTGTGCCAGCAACGTGCCGAAAAAGCGCGAGATCATCAGTCCCAAATAGATGTCGCGGATATGTGTCATCTCGCTCTGCCCTTGCATCGCCTTGTCTGTCAAGAGTCCCACTTGCGGATCGATGAAAATGGTCAGGATGATCGTGGCGATGCCGTTGATGGTCCCGGATGCCGACAAGACTGTCGCCTTGAACTCGGGCACAAGCAGCGAAGCGTAAAGGGTGGCTAGCACGCCGGTCGTGTAGATTCCGGTAACCATACAATTTAAAAGCAGCAGCCTGTACGGGATGCCCTTGATCCGAAAGCGGGCGAGGTCAGGCAGGCGCGGCAAGCGGATGTGATGCTTGACCTGACGGATACTATGGATGGAAACAGTCGTCTTTAGCATCTGGGGAAGCGAGCCTGTCAGCTCCAGGTGGGCAATCAGCCGTTTTGAGAGCTGCACGAGTGTCGGAAACAGCAGAATAGCCGCCAATGTCCCCAGTGACGCCATACCGATGATCATGTGCAGAAAGGGAAGGACATCCGTATTTTCAGCAGACGCATGGTCGATCAGTCCCCCGGTGAACGGAGCCTGTATCATGTTGGAGGTGCGGGAGACGAGGACGATAATTCCGGTCAGGGAGAGCGCTACGGCGAGCCTCCCGGTCTGTATGCCAGCGTACCGCAGCGCGTAGGAGAGCGTCTCCGATGTATGGATAACGAAGGTAAACAGGCAAATAATCCAAACCATGTTCATGGCAGTGGGGTCTCCTCACATATACGAATGGTTGCCAATTATTATACTCGAAGACGGGGATGCGGGAAAATTTCAAGGACAGGAGCAGGATTTTCCTGAATTTAGGCGAATCAAGGTTATAAAGTTTACGGCCTTATAAGCAGGGGGATGGACGAAACATGCAGGATAAACGGGATAAAAAAGTGTTGGTTGTCGATGATCAGTACGGCATACGAATCCTGCTGTACGAGGTTCTTGGCAAGGAAGGCTATAAAACATTCCAGGCTGCGAATGGGAAGATGGCTCTGGAAATCGTCGAAAAAGAGTCTCCGGATCTGGTCATTCTGGATATGAAAATCCCCGGGATGGATGGCATCGAGATTTTGAAGCACATCAAAAAAATCAATCAGGATATCAAGGTTATCATGATGACGGCCTACGGCGAACTGGACATGATTAAAGAAGCGACACAGCTGGGGGCGTTGACACACTTCACCAAGCCGTTTGATATTGACGAGCTTCGCCTCGCTGTTCATCAGCAGTTGGCCTGTTGAGCAATCCTGGATATATCTATCAAGACAAGCGTACCTGTTAACAAGCAGATGTCTGTGGTATAATAAGCCACGTTACAGAGTCTGCTAAGGAGGATTATCATATGCCACTAGTACCTATGACCGCTTTTACCGAAGACGTCAAGAAGCATAAATATGCTGTCGGACAGTTCAACCTCAATAACCTGGAGTTTACGCAAGCGATTACGGAAGCTGCTATGGAAGAGAAATCCCCGGTCATTTTCGGCGTGTCTGAAGGCGCACTCAAGTACATGGGCCTGGATTACACGGTCGCGATTGCCAAGGTAGCGGCAGAGCGCTCCGGCGTTCCTGTTGCGCTGCACCTCGATCACGGCAGCAACTTTGACATCGTCATGAAATGTATCCGTGCCGGCTTTTCTTCCGTGATGTTCGACGGATCTCACCATTCGTTCGAGGACAACATTCGCCTGACGAAACAGGTTGTGGAGGCTGCCCACGCAGTTGGCGTCTCTGTTGAAGGCGAGCTCGGTACCATTGGCGGAGTAGAAGATGATCTGTCTGTTGACGAAGAAGACGCTACTCTTGCAAATCCTGAAGAAGCGATCCGTTTCTGGGAAGAAACCAAAGTAGACTACCTGGCTATTGCTGTCGGTACAGCGCATGGCATGTACAAAGGCGAGCCGAAAATCCGTTTCGACATTATCGAGAAGGTTGCAAACAGCATCGGTTCCCCGATCGTTCTTCACGGCGGTTCCGGTGTTCCGGACGAAGCGATCGTCAAGTCGATTTCTCTCGGTGTCGGAAAAATCAACGTAAATACAGAAAGTCAAGTCGCATGCACGGAAACAGTACGCAAGGTGCTGGCAGCCAAGCCGAACGAGATCGACCCGCGCAAATATCTCGGTCCGGCTCGCGAGGCGATCAAGGAAGTTGTCAAAGGCAAAATGCGCCTGTTCGGCAGCAGCAATCGTGCGTAACCAAGGAGGTCCATCATGCGCTTTTTGATTGATACGGCAAACGTCGATGAAATCCGCGAGATTCACGAGTGGGGCGTAGTGGCGGGGGTCACGACCAACCCTTCTCTGGTAGCCAAGGAAGGCCGCGATTTTATCGAGACCTTAAAAGAGATTATCGACATCGTAGACGGTCCGATCAGTGCAGAGGTCATCAGCACTGATGCCAAGGGCATGATCGAAGAAGGCGAAAAGCTTGCTTCTTTGTCCAAAAACATTGTCGTCAAGGTTCCGATGACGGCAGAAGGCCTGAAAGCAGTCAAGTATTTTGCCAAGCGGAAGATTCGCACCAATGTGACATTGGTCTTTTCGGCCAATCAAGCGCTGCTCGCAGCACGTGCCGGAGCGACGTATGTATCTCCGTTCCTGGGACGTCTGGATGACATCGGCCATGACGGCATGCAGTTGATCGAAGATATTGCGGAAATTTTCTCTGTTCACGGTATCGAGACAGAAATTATCGCCGCTTCGGTACGCCATCCAGTCCATGTGACGGAAGCCGCTCGTCGCGGAGCCCATTTTGCGACGATTCCCCACAAGGTCTTTCATCAGTTGATTGCGCATCCGTTGACTGACAGCGGTTTGGAGAAGTTCTTGTCCGACTGGGCAAAAATGCAAAAGTAAGTCCCAACTGATCGTATTGTACGTATAAATATAAGAGCACCTTTTCCGCTGGGGAAGGTGCTCATTTCCCGATTAAGCCTGAGGAGAGCAAAACATGGAAAAGCTGATCATCAACGGGGGAACCCCGCTTCAGGGCTCGGTTACCATCAGCGGGGCAAAAAACAGTGCCGTTGCCCTGGTTCCTGCTGCGCTGCTGGCAGACGGGCCGGTTGTGATTGAGAATTTGCCGCATATTCAAGATGTGGAAATCTATCACGAACTCCTGCGAGAAATGGGAGCCGATGTGTTGTTCGAAGATGATTGGATGGAAGTGGACGGCCGCCCGATGAAGTCGATGCTGATGCCCAATGGACGCGTAAAAAAATTGCGCGCTTCTTATTATTTGTGGGGGGCGCTTCTGGCCAAGTTCGGGGAAGCGCGCGTCGGCTTGCCGGGAGGGTGCGACTTGGGGCCGCGTCCAGTCGACCTGCACATTAAAGGGTTTGAAGCACTCGGCGCCAAAGTGACGAACAAAAATGGTGTAATGACGATTCAAGCCCCGAATGGCAGATTGAAGGGCGCCCGTATTTACCTCGACCTGGTCAGTGTGGGGGCGACTATCAACATTATGTTGGCAGCCTCCAAGGCAGAGGGTGTCACGATTATCGAAAATGCGGCTCGCGAGCCGGAAATCGTCGATGTAGCTACCCTGCTCAACAATATGGGGGCCAACATCAAGGGAGCCGGGACCGATCTCATCCGGATCCAAGGGGTAGACCGCCTGCGCGGCTGTCGCCACACGATCATTCCCGACCGGATCGAAGCCGGAACGTATATGATAGCGGCAGCAGCGACCAATGGCAGCGTCACGCTTGAAAATGTGATTCCCAAGCATCTCGAGTCTGTCACAGCCAAACTGCGGGAGATCGGCGTGGACGTGCTGGAAATGGACGACTGTATTCAGGTGAACGGCAATGGGCAGTACCGATCCATTGATGTAAAGACGAGTCCGTACCCAGGCTTTCCGACGGACTTGCAGCAGCCGATCACGACGCTGCTCACTCTGGCTTCGGGGTCCAGCATTGTGACCGACAACATTTACAGCGCCCGTTTCCGCCATGTAGACGAGCTGCGCCGTATGGGTGCCAACCTGAAGATCGAGGGCCGTTCGGCAATTATCGAGGGAGGCAGCCAATTGAACGGCGCCAAGGTAGTTGCTTCCGACCTGCGGGCAGGCGCGGCTTTAGTCATCGCCGGTTTGGCTACGAACGGCGTGACAGAGGTGGAAGGTTTAGAGCATATCGACCGCGGGTATGAAAACCTTGTCAGCAAGCTGCAAAGCCTGGGAGCGAATGTTCGGCGGGTTAGCTTGGGAGAAAAGGAACGTCAACAGCAGTAACTCATTGCCAGGAGAGGAGTCTTCCAGAATGGAACGTAGTTTAACGCTTGAACTGGTACGTGTTACGGAGGCAGCCGCACTTGCCTCTGCGCGTTGGATGGGTCTCGGCAAAAAGGATGAGGCTGACGATGCGGCCACGACCGCAATGCGCAAAGAATTTGAAAACGTACCGATGGATGGGACAGTCGTCATCGGCGAGGGCGAAATGGATGAAGCCCCGATGCTGTATATCGGTGAAAAGCTGGGCCAGGGAGTCGCCCCGGCAGTCGATGTAGCCGTAGACCCGCTTGAGGGCACCAATATCGTTGCCAAGGGAACGTGGGGCGCTATCTCGGTTATCGCCGTTGCAGACAAAGGCAACCTGCTGCACGCCCCTGACATGTACATGGAGAAAATCGCCGTTGGCCCGAAAGCGGTGGGCAAGATCGACATCAACGCGCCCATCAAGGATAACCTGAAGGCGGTAGCCCAGGCGCAAGGCAAAGACATCAGCGACCTGGTCGCGATCGTGCTGGATCGGGACCGTCACCAGAAGATTATTCATGAAATCCGCGAAGCAGGTGCTCGCATCCGGCTGATTTCCGACGGAGACGTAGCCGCAGCGATCAACACGGCTTTTGAGGATACGGGTGTAGACATCCTGTTCGGTTCTGGAGGAGCTCCTGAGGGTGTTCTGGCTGCTGTAGCGCTCAAGTGTATGGGCGGTGAGATCCAGGGCAAGCTGCTGCCGCAAAATGCAGAGGAAGTGGAACGCTGCAAACGCATGGGATTGGTCAATCCTTATCAAGTGCTGCACATGGATGATCTGGTCAAAGGAGACGATGCTATCTTTGCCGCCACAGGCGTTACCGACGGTGAATTGCTGCAAGGCGTTCGGATTCAGGGCACGCGCGCTACGACTCATTCCGTCGTGATGCGAGCCAAGACAGGAACAATCCGTTTCATCGAAGGAACCCACCGCTTGGAACGCAAGCCTCGTCTGGTATTGTAATGCAGCAAATAGACGAAGATAGATGAAGAGTAAATAAAGAGTGGTGGAATTATGTTACTTTCAGAACTAGAAGAAAAGAAGTTGACCGATCTCTACAAGCTCGCGAAGGAGTATCAAATCCCTTATTACTCCCAGCTGAAGAAGAAGGAGCTGATCTTCGCCATCCTTCGAGCCAGAGCCGAAAGAGACGGTCTGATGTTTATGGAAGGGGTGCTGGAAATCCTGCCGGAAGGCTACGGATTCCTGCGCCCTATCAACTACCTCCCGAGCTCGGAGGACATTTACATCTCCCAGTCGCAGATTCGCCGATTTGATCTGAGGATGGGAGACTTGGTATCTGGTAAGGTGCGACCTCCCAAGGAAAATGAACGTTATTTCGGATTATTGCAAGTAGAGGCTGTAAACGGAGAAGACCCCGAATTGGCAGCCGAACGACTTCATTTCCCCGCCTTGACACCGTTATATCCTCAAAACAAACTCGTATTGGAAACGTCGCCAGAACGCGTTTCCGCCCGCCTGATGGATCTCATCGCCCCTGTTGGTCTCGGCCAGCGCGGTTTGATTGTAGCGCCCCCCAAGGCCGGCAAAACCATACTTCTCAAGGAAATCGCGAACAGCATCACTGCTAATCGGCCGGACATCCACCTGTTTGTTCTCTTGATCGATGAACGCCCGGAGGAAGTAACCGACATGCAGCGTTCTGTACAGGGAGAAGTAATCGCTTCCACATTTGACGAAGTTCCCGAAAACCATATCAAGGTAGCGGAGCTCGTGCTGGAAAGAGCCAAGCGGCTGGTCGAGCATAAGAAAGATGTCGTCATCCTGCTCGATTCGATTACC
Organism: Brevibacillus sp. FSL K6-2834; assembly: GCF_038592925.1. NCBI lineage: Bacteria > Bacillati > Bacillota > Bacilli > Caryophanales > Paenibacillaceae > Brevibacillus > Brevibacillus sp. FSL K6-2834. The sequence goes on along the minus strand of NZ_CP151945.1, from coordinate 5,270,400 downwards.
CGTCTGGCACGGGCCTACAACCTGGTTATCCCGCCCAGCGGACGTACGCTTTCGGGAGGTATTGATCCCGCCGCGTTCCACCGTCCGAAGCGGTTCTTCGGCTCGGCCCGCAACATCGAGGAAGGCGGCAGCCTGACGATTTTGGCGACTGCACTGGTAGAGACGGGTTCGCGCATGGACGATGTCATTTACGAGGAATTCAAAGGAACCGGCAATATGGAATTGCATCTGGACCGAAAGCTGTCCGAACGCCGCATTTTCCCGGCGATCGATATTCGCCGCTCCGGTACCCGGCGCGAAGAGCTGCTCCTTTCCAAGGAAGAATTGGAAAAGCTGTGGGCGATTCGCAAAAGCATGAACGAAACCTCGGAATACGTAGAGTCCTTTTTGAGGAAACTGGCAGACTCCAAAACAAACGAAGAATTTTTGCAAAGCATCGAAACGAAACAGACACGTGGAAAACAAAGCACAGTGACGGCGGGTTCTTAGACTCGCCGTCATTTTTTATGCGGACGAGGCATATCGTATAAAAGAGTGCTCGTGCAGATACTGAGGGCAAATCTGCCAGAAACGCAGGCGTGAAGGAGGAATGTCAGTGGATTACGAGCAGCTGCCGGCAGGGTGGGGGAGTCGCGACGAAGTGAAACAGGCCGTAGTCGAACAGGTCCTGTTTGAAGCATTTAACCCTTTTGCTTCCCTGGACAAACCGACTTCGACGAATAGAAGTGAAGTGATGACCTACACCGTAAAATACGGGGACACGATGTCGGAAATAGCCGAACGCTACGGATTGACGTTAAAACAACTGTTGGAGTTAAACAGGATGGTAAAGCCGAATCTGATGGGAATCGGCATGAAGCTGGTTTTGAATAAAGAAGAGATTACCCACTCCGTCAGGAGAGGGGAAACGGTGGACAGCATCGCCAGACGCTACAGTGTAAGCAAAGAAATGCTGCTGGAGCGAAACCCGCTGCTCCGGCTGATGGAGGACAACCTCTACATAGGTCAAACCATTCATATCCCCATCTCTGACATGAATTCGCTGACTGCCAAAGAGTGGCAGCGAAAGCGTAATGCGGTTACGACGGCCAGCCGCCAAGCCAACCGTTCGCGGGCTATGGATTGGCCGGTGAAGGAAGCGACTGTGACAAGCGGCTTTGGTACGCGGTGGGGAAGGATGCACAAAGGATTGGACATGTGGAACCAGAGCGAAGGGCAGACCCCGATCTACGCTGCGAAAGAAGGCGTTGTGGTGGAAGCGGGTGGAAATCGGGGCGGTTACGGCTTCATCGTCATTCTGGATCACGGGGAAGGCTTGCAGACGTATTATGCCCATATGCGCAAAATCATCGTGCAGCCGGGACAGCACGTGGAGCGGGGAGAAATGCTCGGCTACATGGGACGTACCGGCGATTCGACGGGTTACCATCTCCATTTTGAGGTCAGAGAGGATAACGTCCCCATGAATCCGCTTCGTTACCTCAGCAGGTAACCGTTCACATTTACATTGTCTGATCGTTGCGTTACAATGGGCTGAGCGAAAAAAGCGAGGCGATTGTACCATGTTTTTAGTGTACGCAGATGAAAAAGGCAATGTATACGACCACCCCGAGCTGCTCGCGGTGGCTCGCAATGGAGATATATTGACGGAAGTATTGGAAGAAGAATTGATTCCGCTGCCAGAGGGAGCTACACTCGTCAGCCTGCCCGATACCGTTCCGGTCGGGATGGACCCGGACACAGGCGAGATGGTAAAGCTCGACGGCTATACGTCGGTAGGAGCCTTGATCCCTCAAGGCTTTACACGGCTGCTGCTGCCTGGTTACGTGAAGACCGACAAAAATAGCAAGTTTCCGCTGTTTGGATATACAGCAGTTGTATGGAAAGACGATCGTTTCTGGGTAGCAGGCCGTCAGAGCGATGATCCGCACCAGTGGAACCCGCTGCATTTCCCGATGGACGAGCTTCGTCAGCGCGTAGAGAAGACGTTGGAGATGTTCCCGCAAAACCGGATTCTCCACCACCTGTCACACTGTGCATTGGAATACGAATGCCTGACAGCTTCCAACAACTTCTTCCATCGTTGGGAAGGAAGCCTGCCTGTCTCGTATACGTGCAATGCCGGCTGCTATGGCTGTATCTCCGAGCAGCCTGAGGACAGCGGTTTTCCGTCTCCGCAGACGCGGATGAACTTCAAGCCGACAGAGGACGAGCTGGTCGAGGTGATGCTGCATCATTTGCAGACACCGGAGAGCATTATCAGCTTTGGACAAGGCTGTGAAGGGGAGCCTTCCACGATGGCGTCCATCATCGTTCCGGCGATGCGCCGGGTGCGGGAACAGACAGATGTGGGCTTTATCAACATCAACACGAATGCGGGCCTGACCGATCACATCAAGGGGATCGTCGATGCCGGTCTTGACCTGATGCGGGTGAGCATCATCAGCGCGATTGACGAGCATTACAACGCGTATTATCGTCCGCGCAACTACACGCTGGAAAATGTGGCCCGCTCGGCGGAGTACGCCGCTTCCAAAGGTGTGTACACGTCCATCAACTACTTGTGCTTCCCAGGCGTGTTCGACCGCGAAGAGGAAATGGAAGCGATGATCGAGTTTATCCGCCGGACAGGCATCAAGCTGATCCAGCTTCGCAACCTGAATATCGATCCCGAGAGCTATCTGGCAATGATCCCGCCAGCCAAGGGAGAGGTGTTCGGCATGAAGCAGGCAATCGAAATTTACCAGGAGGAATTGCCTGACGTCGTCATCGGTTCATTTACACATGTTCCGCCGGAGGATTTGCAGCGGAGGAAAAGGCTGGATAAGAAGTAAATTCAGTTGCTTTTCGATGCTGGCCATGCTACTATTTTCTATGTGTATTTTCTATATAACTCTGTTTCGGCAAACGATTCAGGGCGGAAAAGAGGTGTATGTGAGATGAAACCAGGAATTCATCCTAACTACAATGTAGTGAAAGTAACATGTGCATGCGGTAACGAATTCGAATCCGGTTCCGTGAAGCAAGCGCTGCGCGTGGAGATCTGCTCCAACTGCCACCCGTTCTTCACTGGTAAACAAAAATTCGTCGATGCTGGCGGCCGTGTGGACCGTTTCAAACGCAAATACAATCTTTCCTAATCGGAGATTGGAGCGACCAGGTAGAGCAATCTGCCTGGTTTTGTTTTTTTACCCCGATCACCAAAAATGCTCTTCCCGTCTGCCGGAATGAACCCATACAATAGATGTATAGGCTGTGGGAGACCCAGACCGTGCCCGAGATAAATACGTTTAACAAAAGCAAAGGGAGACAATAGACGTGGCGCAACTATATTTTCGCTATGGAGCAATGAACGCTTCCAAATCCATTCAGTTATTGACCGTGGCCCATAATTACGAACAGTCAGGAAAAAAAGTTCTGGTTTTCACACCCGCCATCGATGACCGCTACGGCGTCGGGAAGGTAGCCTCCCGGGTGGGGATTAGCCGCGAAGCCATTTCGATCGGGGATGACACCGATATATATGCGGTTGTGTCTGCCGAGGAGCCTTATCCTGATTGCGTTCTTGTGGACGAAGGACAGTTCTTGCATGCGGAACACGTTCAACAGCTGGTACGGATCGTCGATGAGCTGGATATACCGGTGATCGTGTACGGCTTATTGAAGAACTTTAAAAACGAATTATTCCCAGGCAGCGCCGGATTATTGAGCGAAGCGGACAAGATCGAGGAAATCAAAACGGTTTGTGTCTACTGCAATAAAAAAGCGACGCACATTCTGAAATACAAAAACGGCAAACCGGTATATACCGGCGAAACGATCGAGATCGGCGGAAACGACACCTACAGCAGCGTCTGCCGTCGCCATTACTACCACCCGCCGGTGGAATAGGCTGGCGTATGGCCGCTTTCCTGTTGTCTGTGCATGGAGATTTCATCTGCTGCGCACACTATGACAAACAGGAGGTGGCTTTTTTATGCGACGCCTGCCCTATGGAAAAAGCGCGGCAGCTGCATTCGGTGCTGCAGCTTTGTTGCTTGTGGCTGCGGTCGGCTGCGGCCGGACGATGCCGCAGGAAAAAAGCTATGGCGCCAACAGCTACGACCCGCAACAGCACGCTACGATCAAGAGTGACCGAAGCGGAGATATCATCGACAGAGGGGCTCCGCCGATGGAGGATCGCGATCCCTTGATGGGACGAAACCAGAACCCGAATCTGATCATCGGCCACGCCAACGTTCGCAATACCCAGGTTGACATGGACAACATGGAGAGGATGGCTAGATCGGTATCCGGTGTGGAGGATGCAAGGGTTACCCTTGTGGGCGGGAACGCATACGTTACGTTGGACTTGATCCCGAATGTAACGGCCAATCAGGCTCGCACCATCGAACAAGAAGTCATCGCGGCCTTGCGGCAAAAAATACCCCGCTATGATTTCCACGTCACGTCAAACGACGCGTATCACCGATAACCATCTGACGGCTCGGCTTGTCCGGGCTGTTTTTCATGAGCAGGAAAACACCGCCAGATCATGTATTTCTTTGACTTTTTCGGGGTTTCCCCCTATAATTATTCTGTTACTTTCAATATTTTTTTACTGGCAGGCTTCGCTTCCTGGCGATGGCACTGCAGTGCAAAACAGGAAGCTTTCTTCATAGGATTTTTAGTGAAAGCAAGTACTTAATTTTTCGTAATGGGGTGAATGACAGTGTTCGAGCGCTTGTCTGCGGTTGAAGAGCGTTATGAAGAGGTAACCAATCTACTATGCGACCCCGATGTCATCAGTGACACCAAACGGCTGCGGGAACTGTCCAAGGAGCAGTCTTCTCTGGAGGAGACTGTGACCGTTTATCGTGAATACAAATCGGTAGTATCTCAGTATGAGGACGCAAAGGCGATGCAGGAAGAAAAGCTGGATGACGAGATGCGCGAAATGGTGAAAATGGAAATCGCGGAACTCGCCAAACGCAAGGAACAACTGGAAGATCGGTTGAAAATCCTGCTGCTGCCAAAAGATCCGAATGACGATAAAAACGTTATCGTGGAGATTCGCGGAGCTGCCGGTGGTGATGAAGCGGCGCTGTTCGCGTCCGATCTGTTCCGCATGTACACGCGTTATGCAGAGCGGCACGGTTTCAAGGTGGAAGTTCTGGAAGCCAATCCGACTGACATCGGCGGTTACAAGGAAATTGTCTTTTCTGTCAGCGGCCGTGGGGCCTATAGCAAGCTGAAATTTGAAAGCGGTGCACATCGCGTGCAGCGTATTCCGGCAACCGAGTCGGGCGGCCGGATTCACACGTCTACGTCTACGGTGCTGGTACTGCCGGAAGCCGAAGACGTCGAAGTGGAAATCAACGAAAAAGATATACGCATCGATACTTTCTGTTCCAGCGGTGCGGGTGGACAGAGCGTCAATACGACCAAGTCCGCTGTTCGTGTTACGCATATCCCGACAGGCATCGTGGTGTCCTGTCAGGACGAAAAATCGCAGCATTCCAACAAGGATAAAGCCCTGCGCGTACTGCGCGCCCGCCTGTACGATTACCACATGCAGCAGCAGATGGCGGAGCAGGATGCTACACGCAAAAGCCTTGTGGGAACGGGTGACCGGAGTGAGCGGATTCGCACGTACAACTTTCCGCAAAGCCGCGTGACTGATCACCGAATCGGCCTTACTCTGCATCGTCTCGAGGCGATCCTGGAGGGCGAGATCGACGAAGTGATTGAAAACCTGATGCTGCACGAACAGACGGAGCAGTTGAAAAGCCATGCACACACAGCTTGATTGGTCCGATGTCGTGACGATACGAGAAGCCCTTTCGCGGGCTTCTTCCTTTTTGCGCAAACAGGGAGTAGCCGATCCTATGTTTGAAGCGGAACTGCTGGTACGGCACTGTCTGGGCTGGGACCGGACGAGATTTTTGATTTCGATGGGCGAACCGATTCCGGTGGCAGCGCGCGACCAGCTTGCGGCCCTGTGCGAACGGCGGAGCCGCCGCGAGCCGCTTCAGTACATGTTTGGAACCCAGGAGTTTTACGGACGTCCCTTTCACGTCCGTCCCGGTGTTTTGATTCCGCGTCCCGAGACGGAAATACTCGTGGAGCAGCTGCTTTGCCGGGCGGAGAAGCTATGGCCGGCCGATCAATCGCTGCAGGTCGTCGATATCGGCACAGGCAGCGGAGCCATCTGTGTCACCATTGCTTGTGAACGGCCTCACTGGCAGGTCAGCACAGTGGATCTTTCTCCCGATGCTACGGCCATTGCCCGTGAAAATGCAGAGCAGCTCGGAGCCAGGGTCCGCTTTTTGCAAGGGGACCTGGTACAGCCGCTTTTGGAGGCCCATGAGCGCGTAGACATTCTCGTGTCCAATCCGCCTTATATACCAAGCCGCGATGTAGATGAGCTGGATGATGAAGTAAAGGCATATGAGCCTCGGCTCGCGCTTGACGGGGGAGACGACGGTCTGGACTGTTATCGCCGTCTCTGCGATGCCCTGCCAAGCCTTTTGAAGCAGACAGCTCTGGTCGGGTTTGAGGTTGGAATACATCAAGCCCGTGATGTCGCCAGTCTGATGAAGGCTTCAGGGGTGATTGACCAGGTAGAGATCGTCGCTGATTTGGCTGGAATCGACCGCGTCGTAATCGGGATCAGAACGGGTCGGAAGGAATAGAGAGGAAACAGAGGGGTAGAAGAAATCGAAGATAAATCAAAGAAAGCGGCTCAAGCAGCCGTTTTTTTGTTTTGTTATAATTGCAAAATATGGTATTATATGGTTGGTTGATGGCGTGAACAACTATGCAAAAATAGGCAGCTGCAGATCTTCGTCTGAATCTTTCAAATCGATAGGTATATTCCCAAGCCTCCCTGTCCATACTGATTTCTAAAGAGAGACAGAAGAGAAATCAGTTATGAGAGGGAGAAGGGTATCTATGAAACGGTTCTTTTTCGTAGCGTTTAGCTTTGTGACACTGATGATGAGCTGGGAGGGACAGCTTACATCCGCCAACGTGCTCGACAATGGACCGATCCCTCAGGAGTCTATCCGACTGCGAATTATCGCCAACAGCGATTCCATACAAGACCAGTGGCTGAAGCGGGAAGTCCGCGATGCCATTGTCGATCAAATGAACGTCTGGGTAAAAGACATCCGTTCCTACGATGAAGCGAAGGCGGTCGTCGCCAGCAAATTGCCGGAGCTGCAGGCACTTGTCGATAAGACCATGCGCGAACGGGGCTTCTCGTATAAAGCAGAAGTTGATTTTGGACGGGTGCCGTTTCCAACGAAGCTGTACGGCTCCTACGTCTATCCCGCAGGTGATTACGAAGCGCTCCGCGTCCGCATCGGCGACGCACAGGGACAAAATTGGTGGTGCGTACTGTTTCCGCCGCTCTGCTTTATCGACATGTCCAACGGCGACGCGATCGCGTCCGCTCAAGTTGAAAATGAAAGTGAATCACTCCCAACGAAAACAGCAGCCGATGCCAAAGCACCGACTGCCGACTTGGAACCTATATCGAAAAATACCGGGGAAAACGCTCCTCTGAACGATCTGGAAGAAGAGCGCGCGTCCCATCAGCAGTGGCGCCTGTCTCGCATGGAAGAAAGCTGGATGGGAGCCACAGCCGAAACCAACGATCATCAGGATGCTGGTGACATATCTGTACAAGCCTTTTCAGGAAGTGTCTCTGTACAAGAGCAGTCTCGGGAAGACGCAGGCCAAAGCGAGGAGACTGCCCCTGTACAGCCAAAAGTGGAAGTCCGTTTTTACCTCTGGGACAAGCTGGCTTCCCTCTTCTAACCAAGCCCCTCTCCTGCCTGTTCCTTATGGAGCAGGCTTTTTTTAATGGCTGGGCTCTTCCTTGCTTATAACTCATCCCGTTTGCACGATACAAACAAGCCTTACTTCAACAATTGGGCAACCTCCGGATTATACAGGTTAAAGACGTTCCCGGTAGGAATGGTGAAAGCAGGCATTCCAATGGCATAGGGACCGATTTCGTATTGGCCGAAATGAATGACAAGCTTGCCATTCTCGAAAGCAAACGACTGGTTTTCGGAAACGCCGGGGAATCCGTCCGCGATCCCGCTCAAATCCGGGTCTGCTTTGATTTGTTGGGCAATCAAATGGCTCAGGACATAGCGATAGTCATATCCAGGGCGGAAAAGATCGGAAAGCTGGAGGTTCTTCGCTTTTTCCACATTGGCGAGGTTGTAATAGACAACATCTGTTATCCCGTGGGCGCCCCCTGTGTAGCGGTACGTTTGAACGGCGAACGATACGAGCTTGCCGTTCATGTGCACTTCATAGGAGATGTCCAGAGCATGGGGCCGAAGCTCGTATCCGTATTTTTTGGCGGTGGCGGCATCTTCCTTGGCCATGTCTTGCGTTTCTTTGAGCGAGTCCTGGGCAAGTTTTTGCAGTTCAGCATTGAGCTTGGTTTCAAACGCCTTGTCTTTGAGTCCGCTGATGACAGGAATAGAAATCTTCGCTTCATACTCGGCCGTTTTGGCCTGAATCGTTTTCGGAGTGAAAACGACTCCCTGTACCTGAGCTTTTTGTGCAGGTGCAGCCGATGGCGCCGCTATGGCTGGCGTTGTTGCCGATGTGGCGGCAGCCATAGCGGGGGCGTTGACAGCGGCGAGCAAGAACGCTGCGCCAACAAGGCTGGTGACAATGGACTTGGACGGGGTTTTCATGCTTCCTCAATCCTTTCGCGGAAAAACAATGGATGTTATTTGATAGATAAATGATACTACAAGGAAACAAGGGCGAAGGTTAAAAAAAAGTAACAGGATTGTTTTCCACCGACTGCCACAAGTTATTCACAAGTTATTCACAGGCTGTTGAAAACTTTTGCTTCCAACACTATACTTAAGGCACAAATCGTATACGAAGATGCGTATTGGAAAGGAATTTGACAGATGGCTTTGAAACGGAAAACAAAGGTATGGATTGTGGATAAAAATGTGGAAAATCTCCAAGCTTGTACACAGATTGTGGATGCAGCCCAATTTTTGCGTGTTGGAGAAACCGTGGCTTTTCCTACGGAAACCGTATATGGTTTGGGGGCCGATGCATTGTCTGACGAGGCTGTGGAAAAAATATTCATGGCAAAAGGAAGACCGAGCGACAATCCACTGATTGTTCACATTGCAGATAAAGAGCAGGTTAACGATATTGCATCGTCTCTTCCGGAGAAAGGCGCTGCCCTGATTGAGGCGTTTTGGCCGGGACCATTGACTTTGATCCTGCCAAAAACAGAGAGAGTGGCTTCGCTGGTGACGGCGGGTCTTGATACGGTGGGCGTGCGTATGCCGGATCATCCCGTGGCATTGGCGCTGATTAAACAGGCGGGGGTCCCTGTGGCGGCTCCCAGTGCCAATCGCTCGGGCAGACCCAGTCCTACGACAGCTGAGCATGTCATGGCAGACCTTGCAGGCAGGATCGTCGGCGTAGTAGACGGCGGAGCGACTGGCGTGGGTGTAGAGTCGACCGTGCTTGATGTAACGGTAGAGCCTCCGCTTATTTGCAGACCGGGCGGAATTACGCGCGAGCAACTGGAGGAAGTCATCGGAGAGGTGGCGATCGATCCGGCCTTCCTGCCGGATGCGGCAGAAGCTCCGCGCTCGCCGGGGATGAAGTACACGCACTACGCTCCAGAAGGGGAAATGTGGCTCGTCGATGGCGAGGAGTCCCGGGTGTACGAGCAGATGCGAGCCATGCTCGCCGAGGCAAAACGGCACGGGCGCAAGACGGGCGTGATGGCAACAATGGAATCGCTCCCCTACTGGCGGCAGCAGCAGGTAGCAGATGTGGTCATTTCTGTCGGTTCGCGCTCGGAGCTTGAACAGGTAGCCCAGCACTTGTACGGTGTTCTCCGGCAGTTTGACGACGAACAGGTGCAATTTATCGTCGGCGAGACATTTCCGCGCTCAGGCATCGGCATGGCTGTCATGAACAGGCTGGAAAAAGCTGCGGGAGGACGCATTTTGGCTGTGTAACGAAAGGTTTGGCTTTTATCAGCATGTCTAAACTCCCTCTTGTCCGCATAAAAGTGAAGACAGGAGGGGAGCGACGTGGACCTTGCCTTATTTCACTGGGGTCAGTTTCTGACTCTGCTCATGATTGCTCTTGCTTTGAGTATGGATGCCTTTTCACTCGGAGTAGGCGTGGGCATGATTGGCATTCGGCTGAGAGAGATACTGAAAGTGAGCGTTACGATCGGCTTGTTCCACATCGCTATGCCATTGGTCGGGATCGCAGTGGGCGGCTACTTATCCGATATGATCGGGGATATAGCGGTTTTCGTCGGGGGAACTGTCCTGATGGGCATCGGCGTACATATGATTTGGAACGGGTTTGCCAACGGTGACGAAAAAAGCATGCTGCGGACGAAGGGCTTCGGGCTGCTTCTGTTTGCCTTCAGCGTCAGCCTGGACGCATTGACGGTAGGGTTTTCGTTCGGACTGATGGAGATCAACCGGTTTCTGGCAGTCACATTGTTTGGCATAATGGGAGGAACGATGTCTTATTGTGGACTGCTGATCGGGCGGAGTATGGGAGGATGGCTGGGGGAATACAGCGAAGTATTAGGAGGACTTATCCTGCTTGGTTTTGGGTTGAAATTTATCCTGTGAAGCGACTATGGCCCGGCAGCTTCTCCTGAAGCGGGCAGCCCGGATCGGCTTTGCCCTTTTGTCCATTCCGGGAGGCGAAAGGCAGCGCACAAGGAAGGAGTTGAAAGCATGAAACGGATTTTGTTTGTATGCACGGGAAATACATGCCGCAGTCCGATGGCAGAGGCGTTGTTTCGGACACTTGCGGCAGGCAGCGATTGGGAAGTGAGGTCTGCGGGCGTGGCTGCATACGAAGGGCAGCCGGCTTCTCAGCAGGCTGTTCAAGTATTGGCGGAGTGCGGAATCGATCACAACCATCAGGCTACGCGGATAAACGGTGACCTGATCCTTTGGGCTGACCTGATTCTGACGATGGCCCACAGTCACAAGTCGCTGATTGTCAGCTACTTTCCTGAGGCGCAGCAAAAAGTGTTTACTTTGAAAGAATACGTCGGCGCCAATGACGGGGGCGATATTGCCGATCCGTTCGGCGGTACGGTCGAGGAATACCGCAAATGTGCCCGTGAAATCCAGGTCCTGTTGGACAAGCTTTGGGCTCACTTGTCCCGGCAGCAGTAGATTGCTGGACCAGACAAAAGATGCCCGGATCCAATCCGATAGCAATTGTCGCAAGTTTTTGGTAGACTTTTACCTAAACCTTGCTAATGGACGAACATTATCTTTGTTTTTAGTAAAAATGTTCACTTTTTACCGGGCGTTATCTGAGTTATAATAAAAATAGCAAAAGCGTAAGCGAGGGATACTGATGAAAGTGGCGATTGGTGCCGACCACGGTGGATATAAATTAAAAGAGGAAATCAAGAAGCTGCTGGCGACGATGAACGTGGAAGTGGCCGATTTCGGCTGCTCTTGCGAAGACTCGGTCGACTACCCGGACTATGCTCTTCCTGTTGCGGAAAAGGTAGCGGCAGGAGAATTTGACCGAGGCATTTTGGTGTGCGGGACAGGGATCGGGATGTCGATCGCAGCCAACAAGGTTCCCGGCATCCGCTGCGCACTTGTCCATGACACATTTTCGGCGAGAGCGACGAGGGAGCACAACAACACCAACGTGCTGGCAATGGGTGAGCGGGTTATCGGCCCCGGCCTTGCCCTTGACATCGTCAAGATTTGGCTGGAGACCGATTTCCAAGGAGGCCGCCACGAGCGCCGCGTGGAGAAGATCACCGAGATCGAAGCCAAACATGCGGGAGTGAAGTAAGGTGGACCTGCTTCGCATCGAACAGCAAGCCAGGGAAGTCGTTTCCGAGGTAGCGGGCTTGGCCGAGCTTCGGCCGGGCATGCTGCTTGTTATCGGCTGCAGCACCAGCGAGGTGGCCGGCAAACACATTGGCAAAGCGGGCAGCCGGGAGGTGGCGGAGGCCCTGTTCCGGGGAATTTCCGCTGCGGCGCAAGAACGGGGATTTTCGCTGGCTTTCCAATGTTGCGAACATTTGAACAGAGCTCTCGTCGTCGAGCGGGAGACGATGGAGAAATGCGGGCTTGAGGAGGTCTCTGTCGTGCCTGTTCCCAGCGCGGGCGGCTCAATGGCAGCTTGCGCCTTTGAACAGATGGCAGCTCCCGTTGTTGTCGAGCACATAAAGGCTCACGCGGGCATCGACATCGGAGATACCCTGATCGGAATGCATCTGAAGCATGTAGCGGTACCGGTCCGGCCGACCATTCGCCAGATCGGAGAGGCGCATGTAACGGCAGCGCGCACCCGTCCGAAGCTGATCGGCGGTTCCCGTGCCGTCTATGAGCGCACCTCGTCCAATCAAAGCTGCATGTGACTGTGGCATTTTCGCCAGTTATGGCTGTTCCCCTTTGCGGGAACCCCTTTTCATAACTAAAACAAAGATCCAGGAGGAGAAAAAACCATGCTAGAGTTTTTGCGCAAACAGGACCCACAAGTAGCGGAAGCGGTCGGTCTGGAACTGGGCAGACAGCGGGACAAAATCGAGCTGATCGCATCTGAAAACTTCGTCAGCCGTGCCGTCATGGAAGCGATGGGAACGGTATTGACCAACAAGTACGCTGAAGGCTATCCAGGCCGTCGTTACTACGGTGGCTGTGAATATGTAGACATCGTGGAAAACATCGCGCGCGACCGCATCAAGGAACTGTTTGGTGCCGAACACGCCAATGTACAGCCTCACTCCGGCGCCCAAGCCAATATGGCTGTCTACTTCACCATATTGAAGCCGGGCGATACCGTGCTGGGGATGAACCTGTCTCACGGCGGGCACTTGACGCATGGCAGCCCGGTCAACTTCTCCGGGTCTCTCTACAATTTCGTCGAATACGGAGTGGACGAGCAATCCCATCTGATCAATTACGATGATGTGCGCGCCAAAGCGCTTGAGCACAAGCCGAAGCTGATCGTGGCAGGAGCCAGCGCGTATCCGCGCACGATTGACTTTGCCAAATTCCGTGAAATCGCCGACGAGGTCGGTGCGTACTTCATGGTGGATATGGCCCATATCGCCGGACTTGTGGCGGCTGGACTGCATCCGAATCCGGTGCCGCATGCGCACTTCGTTACCTCGACCACGCACAAGACCCTGCGCGGTCCTCGCGGCGGTCTGATTCTGTGCAAGGAGGAATTTGCCAAGGCTATCGACAAGTCCGTATTCCCGGGCGTGCAAGGCGGGCCGTTGATGCACGTCATCGCGGCCAAGGCTGTTTCATTTGGCGAAGCCCTCCAGCCTGAATTCAAAGCGTACGCCCAGCAAATCGTAAACAACGCCCGCGCCTTTGCCGAAGCCCTGCAAGCAGAGGGACTGACGCTCGTCTCCGGCGGAACGGACAACCACCTCGTCCTCGTAGACGTGCGCAACCTCGGTCTGACTGGAAAAGTCGCAGAGCATCTGCTTGACGAAGTCAATATCACGACCAACAAAAATACGATTCCTTACGATCCGGAAAGCCCGTTTGTCACCAGCGGTGTCCGCATGGGTACCCCGGCAGTGACCAGCCGCGGATTCGACGAAGCAGCGATGAAGGAAGTAGCAGCGATCATCGCACTCACCCTGAAAAACCCGGAAGATGCGGCGAAGCACGAAGAAGCAAGACAACGCGTCTCCGCCCTCTGCCAACGCTTCCCGATGTACGAAGGTCTGACTGTATAAGCGGGAAGGCTGGAAAGATAAGGTCGGTACACCTGCAAGTACATCAAGCGACATCATTAGCAAATTACAAATAGCAAACATAGTAAAATGGCCTCGCAAGCATAAGCGGGGCCTTTTTTCGTCTATAGAAACCTTCCAATCATCCAAAAGCTACGAGGCCCACACAGAAGCAACGGCCAAGGTACATCCGTCCGATCTATCCTCCACCTCTTCGATCTTGCCAACGAAAAGCCCAAAGACCGATCCACCCCAACGGATGTAGAGATGAAAGCGGAGAAAAAAGCGAAGGGTCTTTGGGACACCTCCCAGGCCATGGTCCAAAAGCGGAACACGCTTTTAGCGGCCAACCTCTGAGACACCCCCAGAATCAACGACTTTTGGCCGCGTTCCGCTTTTGGAGCAGGGCCGGACAGCGCATACCCCCAAGCAGTGTCCCACCGAACCCTGAGCGTTTTCTCCGCTTTCATCTCCTCCACCAAAGCCACGAACAAAGGTCTTTTCACTTTTTGCTTTTCCCAAATGGTGTCGAACCAAAGCACCTAATGACGAAAGATTACGCAAATTGACGTCCGCCCCTCCCTCCGCTATTATGGAAAGGATATATTGACAAGTGGAAACGGAGGAACATACATGAGCCGCGTATACGTGTTAGATCATCCGCTGATCCAGCATAAGGTAACATTCATCCGCGACAAAAACACGGGAACCAAAGAGTTCCGCGAGCTGGTGGACGAGGTAGCCACACTGATGGCTTACGAGATCACCCGAGATATGCCTCTGGAGGAGACAACCATCGAAACGCCGGTGGCAACCTGCCAAGCGCGCGTAATTGCCGGAAAAAAAGTGGGGCTGATCCCGATTCTCCGCGCAGGCCTGGGAATGGTGGACGGGATTCTGCAGCTGATCCCGGCTGCGAAGGTAGGCCACGTGGGTCTTTACCGCGATCCGGAAACACTGCAGCCCGTAGAGTACTATGTAAAACTGCCGACCGATATCGCGGAGCGTGAACTGATCGTAATCGACCCGATGCTGGCGACCGGCGGATCTGCTGCCGCGGCCATTGATGCCCTGAAAAAGCGCGGAGCGAAAAGCATGAAGCTGATGTGCCTCATCGCTGCTCCGGAAGGCATCAAGCTGGTCCAGGACGAGCATCCTGACGTCGATATCTACGTAGCGGCTATTGACGAGTACCTGAACGATCACGGCTACATCATCCCGGGTCTTGGCGACGCCGGCGACCGACTGTTTGGGACAAAGTAGGAGAGGGAATCCGATGAAGAAGCTAAAAGTGATGACTGTCTTCGGGACGCGGCCGGAAGCGATCAAAATGGCGCCGCTCGTCCATGAGCTCAGCAAGCATGAAGAGCACATCGAACCGATTGTTTGCGTGACAGCGCAGCACCGTCAAATGCTGGATCAGGTGCTGGAGATTTTCCATATTCAGCCTGATATCGACCTGAACATCATGAAGGACCGGCAGACGCTTGTGCAGATCACGACCCGGGCACTTGAAGCGCTCGACCAAGTGATCAAGGAAACAAAACCAGACATTGTCCTCGTTCACGGCGATACGACCACGACCTTTGTAGCCAGCCTGGCAGCCTTCTACAACCAGGTGGCGATCGGACATGTGGAGGCGGGGCTTCGCACGTGGGACAAGTATTCCCCGTTCCCTGAGGAGATGAACCGCCAACTGACTGGCGTCATGGCAGATCTCCATTTTTCGCCGACGGAAGGCTCCGCAGACAACCTGCGCCGGGAAAACAAGCCGGAGGAGTCCATCTACATTACCGGAAACACGGCGATCGACGCACTGAAAACGACAGTCCGGGACGATTACACCCATCCGGTACTGGATCGGGTGCAGGGGAAAAAGATGGTGCTGATGACCGCTCACCGCCGCGAGAATCTGGGCGAGCCGATGCGCCGCATTTTCCGTGCGGTCAGACGCCTGATCGACGAGCATGAGGATATCGCTGTCGTCTATCCGGTTCACTTGAACCCAGCTGTCCAGGATGTGGCGCAGGAGGTGCTGGGCGGTCACGATCGCATTCATCTGATCGAGCCGCTGGATGCTTTTGATTTTCACAACTTCGCCCGCCGTGCCCATCTGATCCTGACGGATTCGGGGGGAGTCCAGGAAGAAGCTCCATCTCTCGGTGTTCCAGTGCTGGTGCTGCGCGACACGACGGAGCGGCCGGAAGGAATCGCTGCTGGAACGCTGAAGCTGGCAGGAACGGACGAAGATCAGGTGTACCGGATGGCTGATCACCTGCTGCGCGATGCCGCCGCCTACCATGAGATGGCGCAGGCAGCCAACCCGTATGGAGACGGAGAAGCGTCACGCCGCATTGTCGAGGCGATTCTTCACCACTTTGGCATGAGACAGGAGCGTCCCGAGCCGTTTACGCCCGGCCGCTAACGCTATTCCAATTCCATACCCCAACGAGAACGGACAACAAAGAGGCGCGTGGTTTCAGCGCCTCTTTTTCGATGTCAATGTAAAATGTTTACATTGGTTCGTTTTTCCAATGCGGAATCTGCATGGAAGACCGAAACTATCCCCCCTGTCACAGCGTCTATTATATAGTTGTGTACATAAGCAGACACAGAGAAGGAAATGGGAGAGGAGTTATCAACATGAGAGCGCGGAAGGTTTTGTCGCTGCTCACGGCTGCCGCTGTGGCCTGGGGAGCTTTTGCTCCGTTTGCGCCGCTGGCAAGCAATGTGGCTCAGGCGCGGGCGGAGACGAGTATGCTGCAATTGATGTGGCAAACGACCATTGGGGAAGGTACTACCTTACATAAATATACGAAGTCCTTTGCAGATAAACAAATCAATGTCATGGTGACCAAGGTTGATTTGACCAACCCCTATGTCGAGGTAAAGCCGGTCTATGGCACGAAAGGAAAGCTGACAGATCGTCAAACCGTTACCCAGATGGCCCGGGAAACAGGAGCGGTTGCCGCGATTAATGCAGACTTTTTCAACATGTCCAAACGTGGCGCACCATTCGGAATCGTCATGAAAGACAAAGAACTGGTGTCGTCAATGGGGCTGGTGTCTTACTGGTACGGCCTCGGGATTACCAGTGACAAAACGGCTCTGATCGAAAAGTTTGGGTTTACCGGCAAAGTAACGGCGCCAAACGGCAATGCGTTCCCGCTGCAAGGGGTGAACAAGGAAGAGTACAATCCCAGCGACAATCGCAAGAGCCATATGAACCAATTGAACATGTACACGCCTTCGTTCGGCCAGACAAGCCTGGGTACGATTCCCGGCTACAAGGATGTCGTCGAGGTCTTGTTTGTGGACAACGTGGCGAAGGAAGTACGCATCAATCAACCGGGCTTCTACATCCCTTACAACGGCTATGTGCTGTGGGGGCATGGAACAGCAGCCAATTTCCTGAAACAGAACTTCCCGGTCGGATCGACGGCTCATGTCGAGTATCAGACTACTCCGAACAGCCACGATTGGGCGCAGGCGGTTGGCGGGAACGTCCTGCTGGTTGACCAGGGCAGGGCGCTTACGTCGTTTCAGGCGGACAAATCGATCGTGTCTCTGAATGCGCGGACGGCTGTCGGCATCACACAGGATGGAAAAACGTTGTTGATGGTGACAATTGACGGCACCAATGGCGTTTATTTGGACGAGCTGGCCAAAATCATGGCCGAGCTTGGCTCATATCGGGCCGTCAACTTCGACGGTGGAGGCTCCACCACGATGTCTGTACGGATGCTTGGCGATACGCAAGCCAACCTGGCAATCAAGACGACAGGAGGTTCCGAGCGGCGAGTGCCTACGGGACTGGCGGTCTACAATACAGCTCCTCCGGGAGAATTGAAGGGCTTTGTCATCAATGGCCCGGCCGAGATGCTGATTGGCCAAACGGCAGAATTTACAACCAAAGCGTACGATACTCACTACCAGCCATACGCCATTGATCCTTCGATGATCTCCTGGCAGGCAAACCAACCAGATGCCGGTTCGTTTACCGGCAACAAGTTCACGCCGATGAAATCCGGGCAGATTGCCTTTACGGCGAGATCGGGAAGCGTCGCGCAGCAAAAAGAGGTTCACGTAATCTCCGGAAGCGAAGTGCAGCAGATAGTCGTGTCGCCTAACCCGATTTCTGTCGCACCGGGCCAAACGCTCACACTCGACGTGAAAATCAAGACGAAAAAAGGTCAATTGGTGCAGGCGACGCCGCTCAGCGTCCAGACCAGCGTGGATTCCCAGGTAGCGTCTGTAAACGACCAGCTGCAGCTGATCGCAGGCGAAGAGACGGGCAACGGCACCTTGACCGTCGTATACGATGGCGTAGCGACCAATGTTCCGTTTACCGTAGGTCAGCTGGAACAGCCGTGGATCACCTTTGACAATCAGGCAGGCATGCACCACGCATCCATCCCTGAGTCGCTGAGTTCGCATGGTTCGTTTACGGCAGTATCCGATCCTGTATTCCGGACGCACAAGTCAGCCAAGCTGGCGTACAACTTCACCGGAGCGCCTCAAGGCCAGTTGCGCTTTGCCTACGGCCGGATCGCCGCCCAGCCGCAGCAGATCCCGGGCAAGCCGATCGGTCTGGGCCTGTGGGTAAACGGCGACAACAGCAAGCATTGGCTGCGGGCCGAAGTAATTGACGCCCACGGCAAGCCTGTCTACGTCGATCTGGCCCAAGAGATTGACTGGACCGGATGGAAGCAGGTAAAAGGCTACTTCCCGGCAAACGTGGCCTATCCGCTGCAGTTGAAGAGCATCTACGTTGTGGATCGTCCGGAAGACGGCCACCAGCAAGACAAAGGCACGCTGTACTTTGACGAAGTCTCGCTCATTATGCCAGGCTCCGCAGGGACAGCGCCGAAAGGAACCAACGTCGTTCCAGAGGTGCCGGGAACGCTCTCGCTGGGAGCAGAGCTCGATCTGGGCTACTCGTTTGAGCGTACAGCGCCTTTCCTGGACATGGCTTCGATCAAAGTAAATTCGATCGTGCCGCAGCCGCTTCCAGGCTATGTCCCGGCTGACTACTCCTTTACGATCAAGCCGGAGACGTACAAAGACGGTCAGGATGACAGAATCACCACATCTCCGCTGACATTGACCTTGACGCCGAAGAACTGGATCGCCGGCAAAGGAGTAGGTCTCCTGTACGTAAACGAAATCAACAAGACGTTTGACCCGCTGCTCGGTACGAGAAATGCGCAGGGACAGTGGGTCTACGAGGTAAATGACTACGGTACCTACATTCCGTACTATCTGGATGGTGCGGGCGGCAGTGCAGCCTTTACGGACATTTCCAAACACGCAGCCAAGAAGGAAATCACCTGGATGGCTGAAAAAGGGTACGTAAAGGGGCTGACGGAAACGACGTTTGGTCCCGAGGTCGCCCTCACCAGGGCCCAGTACGTCACGCTTTTGGCCCGTACCTTTAACTGGGAGCTGCCAGCGTCGCCCAAGCTGAGCTTCAAGGACAAAGTTCCGGCCTATGCCCAGGGAGCAGTCCAAGTAGCGATTGCCAAAGGGCTAGTAAAAGGCTACCCGGACAACACCTTCCGTCCGGATCAGCCTGTGACCCGGGCAGAGGCAGCCGTTATTCTGGACCGTGTACTGAAGAAAAAGGCGACTCCTGCCAAAGCGATGTCGGACAAAAAGTCGTGGCCATCCTGGGCGACCCAGTCGATCAACAACACGGTAGGCCAGGGACTGATAGACCCGCTGGGCAGCAAATTTGAACCGAATAAACCGGCGACCCGGGCAGTTACTGTCGTCGCGCTGTATCGGATATTGAACAAATCGTAGCACCTGTAAAACCGGCTTCTTCTTAAAGTGAAGAGGCCGGTTTTTTGGTGCGCCCAGCATGGGCGATAGCTATAGGGTGAAAGTCCCGAACGGGGGTTGGCTGTACCAACCGTTAGCTCAAGGCAAGGGTGTCGACCGCGAGGTCGAATCTGAAGGAAGCCGGCGGCAAAATCCCGACCTGAGGTACACGAACCCAATTTGAGGCTGTTGTATCCGGGCGAGTCTGCCAAACAAGACAAAGCCCCATACAGCCAAGGGATACAGTAGTAAACTTGGGCAGGTACATGGGATGAAAGTTATCGTTCTTACCTGGGGAGGTCTGCATGAAACGCCTTCAACTGTTGGTAACCGTCTCCGTAAGGAGACGCTGAACATGCAGAAGTCAGCAGAGGCCATAGTACCCGAGTAGAGGACGCTTGAATGGGGAAGGGCCGAACATCAAGTCAGCATGCGATCCATGTCTTTTGATACGGTACGTCGAAGCAGAATTCTGTCAAGGAACTACTTTTGAAGAGCAGGGGTGAAGCCCCGAGGGTACAAAAGAGGGCTGAGTATCGTACAGCAAGCACGGAGTCCGCATGTGCGAAGGAAGGAACATCATTATGGATTTGCTGGAAAAAGTCTTATCACGGGAAAACTTACGGATGGCACTCCAACGAGTGGAGGAAAACAAAGGTGTCGGTGGAGTCGATGGTGTTTCAACCGAACAACTACGCGATTATCTACGTGAACACTGGCAAGCCATCCGCGAGAAGATGGAAAGGGGAACCTATAGACCTTCACCTGTTCGCAGAGTCGAAATCCCGAAACCTGACGGTGGTGTAAGGTTATTAGGCATTCCCACCGTGGTAGACCGCTTTATTCAGCAGGCCATCCTCCAAGTGTTAACGCCGATCTTCGACCCCACCTTCTCGGAATCTAGCTATGGGTTCCGTCCAAAACGTAGCGCTCACATGGCAGTAAGGAAAGCGCAAGCGTATATCTCCGAAGGATATCGTTTCGTGGTGGACATCGATCTAGAGAAATTCTTTGATCGCGTAAATCATGATATTCTAATGAGCCGTGTGGCTCGAAAAGTTCAGGACAAGAGAATTTTAAGACTGATTCGTTCCTACTTGAATGCGGGGATCATGATAAATGGCGTCTGTACAACATCAAGTGAAGGAACACCGCAAGGTGGGCCGTTAAGCCCACTTTTGGCAAATATCCTACTTGATGATTTGGACAAGGAACTCGAAAAGAGAGGCCACCGTTTCTGCCGCTACGCAGACGATTGTAATATCTACGTGAAAACAAAACGGGCAGGGGAACGAGTAAAGAAGAGTATTCAAAACCACTTGGAGAAGGTACTAAGGCTAAAAGTAAATGAGGAGAAAAGCGCGATAGACCGACCATGGAAACGAAAATTCTTGGGCTTTAGTTTTACCTTTGCAAAACAGACAAGGATTCGCATCCACCCCAAATCCCTCCTCAAGCTAAAAGAGAAAATCCGCACGATCACGAATCCGGTGTGGAGCATCTCGATGGAGAAGCGGATTGAAAGAATAAATCAGTACCTCATGGGCTGGATTGGATATTTCGCCCTTGCAGACGCGAAGGGCATTCTACAATCCATTGAGGAATGGACAAGGCGCAGGCTCCGTCTTTGTTTGTGGATGCAGTGGAAACGCGTGAGAACCAGATATCGAGAACTTCGTTCTCTTGGCATATCTCACGTAAAAGCCATTGAAATTGCAAATACCCGCAAGGGTGCATGGCGTACCACAAAGTCTCCGCATATACACAAAGCCCTCGGCATTGCCTACTGGCAACAACAAGGGCTGAAAAGCTTAGTGCAACGATATTCTCAAATTCGTCAAGCTTGGTGAACCGCCGTATACCGAACGGTACGTACGGTGGTGTGAGAGGACGGGGGTTAGTCGCCCCCTCCTACTCGATTGTTTCTGCTCCTAACAGTCTATTGAGGAAAACAAAGGAGGCAGGTATACTTTATTTGTTAACTAATTTTACTAAATGGTTAACAAATAAATTTGGAGGAGGGCTGTTCCATGTCTATTTCACCGTACAGCTACGAAGAGCTCGCGCGGAAAAACAAGGAGTACCTCTGGAATCCGTTCACCCAAATGAAAGATTACATAGCGGATGACCCGGTGATCATTGCCAGAGGAGAAGGCATCAAACTGATCGATGTCCAGGGAAAGGCCTACTACGACGGGTTTTCATCCGTCTGGCTCAACGTCCACGGACACAATGTGCCGGAGTTGAATCAGGCCATTGTCGACCAACTGAACCAGGTCGCGCATTCCACTTTGCTGGGGATGGCGAACATCCCGTCGATCCTGCTGGCTGAGCAGCTCGTTCGGATCGCGCCTCCAGGTTTGACCAAGGTGTTTTACTCCGACAGCGGCGCTACGGCAGTGGAGATCGCGATCAAGATGGCGTTTCAATACTGGCAAAATCTCGGCAAAACCGGCAAGCGCTCCTTTATCACCATGAAAAACGCTTATCACGGGGATACCATCGGTGCAGTCAGCGTAGGGGCAATCCCGCTGTACCACGAGGTATACCGACCGTTGTTGTTTTCCCCGTACACGATTCCGTATCCGTACCCGTATCGCCACGAGGGCGAAAAATCGGCAGCAGATACGACAATAGCCTGTCTCGAGCAGCTCCTGGAAGAAAAAGCGGACGAGATCGCAGCGCTGATCGTCGAGCCGGTCGTCCAGGGAGCGAGCGGGATGATTTTGATGCCGGATGGCTGCCTTCAAAAAATGGCGGAACTGGCGAAGAAGTACGATGTGCTGCTCATCGCGGACGAGGTGGCGACCGGATTTGGCCGTACGGGGAAAATGTTCGCCTGCGAGCATGAAGGGATCGTACCGGATATTATGACGATCGCCAAGGGCATTACCGGCGGTTATTTGCCTGTCGCTGCCACAATGACCACAGAGCGGGTGTACCAAGCCTTTTACGCGGATTACGAAGAACAGAAAACCTTTTTCCACGGGCATTCCTACACGGGGAACCCGCTCGGCTGCGCAGTCGCCCTGGCCAATTTGCGACTGATGGAACAGCGGAGGCTTGTCGATGAGGTAGCCCAAAAATCGGAGAAGCTGGGGGAAATGCTAAGGCCGCTGGCGGCATTCCCGCACGTAGGCGAGGTCCGGCAAAAAGGATTCATGGTCGGGATCGAGCTTGTACGCGACAAACACACAAAGGAAAGCTACCACTGGAATGAGCGCATCGGTGTGCGGGTGACGAAATCGGCCCGCGAACGAGGGCTGCTGACAAGACCGCTCGGGAACGTGATCGTGCTCATACCGCCGCTGGTCAGCACAGAGGATGACCTGGCCGCGATGGTCGACATTTTGGCGGCCTCGGTCCGGGAGGTGACGGAAGGATGAGGGATGTCGCAGCCGATAAGCCGGTGAAATGGACAGGACTTTTTGTTTCCGGAACGGATACGGGTGTCGGAAAAACGATAATCACCGCCGGTCTGGCAGCCGTCCTGCGAGCGGACGGACTTGAAATAGGGGTTTACAAGCCGGTTCAGTCAGGAGGAGAAACCGAGGAAATGCGGGACTCCTATCTGCTCCGCGCCATTTCGGGTGTCAGTGATGCACCAGAAGAGATTGCTCCCTTTTCTTTTTCCGCTCCGCTTGCTCCTCTGCTCGCTGCGGAGGCTGAGGGAGTTGCGCTTTCATTGCCCCGGGTCGCAGCAGCAGGAGAACCGCTGAAACAGAAATACAAGGCTCTTCTTGTGGAGGGGGCGGGCGGACTCGCCGTGCCGCTGACAAAGACAGAGCTGATCGTCGATTTTGCGGCTTATCTGGGAATGCCGGTACTGCTTGTGGCAAGGGCCGGTCTAGGGACGATTAACCATACGATTCTTTCTGTGGCCTATGCCCGTCAGCATGGTCTCAGGGTAGCAGGCGTCATCCTGAACGGTTATCGCCCGAATGACAGCGATAAAAGCATGGAGAGCAATGCCGCTTTGATCGAAGAGTACGCCGGAGTGCAAGTGCTGGGACAAATCCCCTGGATGGAGGGGGAAATCTCGCAGACCTCCGTCACAGAAGCGATACGAGCTTACGCCGATACAGAAAAGATTCGAGAGCTGTTTTCCATTTCCACACGATAAGAAGAGGAGAGAAAGAGCATGAGCGTGAGTCTGAACACGGTGCACTGGAGCCGACTGGCCAAAAAAGCGCTGCAGGGAGATTTGTTGACACAAGAGGAGGCGCTTTCCGTTCTGCAAGCAGACGATGAAGAGGCGCTGCCGATCCTGCAGGCGGCTTTTCAGGTCCGCAAGCATTTCTATGGAAAAAAAGTAAAGCTGAACATGATCATCAATGCCAAAAGCGGTCTTTGCCCGGAGGATTGCGGTTACTGCTCCCAGTCCATCGTGTCCAATGCTCCGATTGAAAAGTACGCCTTTTTAGACAAGGAAACACTGATAGCCGGTGCTCGTGAGGCGCAGAACAGGCAAGCGGGCACATACTGCATCGTGGCATCCGGCCGCGGACCGACGGAACGCGAGCTGGAACAGGTGATCGAAGCAGTACGGGAGATCCGCGAGACGATGCCGCTGAAAATATGTGCCTGCCTGGGCATCCTCAAGCCGGAGCAAGCGGCCCGCCTGAAAGAGGCAGGCGTCCACCGCTACAACCACAATGTAAACACCAGCCGGTCCAATTACGGTCAGATCACGTCCACTCACACCTACGACCAGAGGGTAGAAACCGTAGAGGCGGCCAAGCAGGCAGGGCTGTCGCCTTGTTCCGGAGTGATCATCGGGATGGGAGAGACGGACGAAGAAATTGTGGAAATGGCTGTCGCCCTGAGGAGCATCGATGCAGATTCGATCCCCGTTAATTTTCTCAACGCCATCCCAGGCACTCCGTTGGAAAATCGCGGACGGACACCGGCAATGAAGGCCTTGAAGGTGCTGGCCCTGTTCCGCTTCATTTGCCCTTCAAAGGAGATCCGCGTCGCGGGAGGCAGGGAGAAAAATCTGCGTACGCTTCAGCCGCTGGCCCTTTATGCCGCCAACTCCATTTTTGTAGGGGATTACTTGACGACGCCCGGGCAAGAGGTAACGCTTGATCATCAAATGATTGAGGACCTTGGCTTTGAGATTGAGCAGTGTGCGCTGTAGGAGTGTGACCCAGTTGACGGCAGACAGCGGATATTCGTGGATGGAAGCGGAGTTGACGAAACGAAAGGAAAGCTTCTTGTACAGAGAGCTGCAAAAACACGATAAGATCGATTGTTCGCCGCTTGCACCTTCCGGCATGCCTTGCCTGCGTGACGAGTTTGATCAGCGCGAGGATTTTGTTTTCGACCTGGCTGAAAACGACGCAGACAAGTGGCTGTCGATCAGGGGAGAGAAGCTGTTCAACCTTTCGTCCAACAACTATTTGGGACTGTCAGGGGATCTGAGGCTTGTTCAGGCAGCTGCCGACGCTGCCATGCGGCTTGGAGCGGGAGCGACTGCTTCCCGTCTCGTCAGCGGCAATCACGTCTGCTACAGCGAGCTGGAGGAAGAGCTGGCGAGGTGGAAGGGGCGGGAAGCCGCGTTGGTGTTTGCCAACGGCTACATGGCCAATCTCGGTGTGATTTCAGCATTGGTGGGACGAGGCGATGCTGTGTTCAGCGACCGGCTCAACCATGCCAGCATCGTGGATGGCATCATTCTCAGCAGAGCAGACCATTACAGGTACCGGCACAACGACATGGATCATCTGGAATCCCTGCTAAAGAAGCACAGCGGAAGCAAAAGGCGCATGCTGATCGTCGCCGACGCTGTCTTTTCGATGGATGGTGACAGCGCTCCTCTGCGCGAGCTGGTGGAGCTCCGGGACCGCTATCACGCCTTGCTGCTGGTTGATGAAGCCCATTCCGGCGGTGTTCGTGGAGAGCGCGGAGAAGGTCTTTGCCATGAATACGGCTTGCACGGGCGGGTAGACGTGATCATGGGGACGTTCAGCAAAGCGTTTGGCGTTTACGGCGCGTACGTTTGTGCGGATGAAGTGCTGATCCGCTATCTGGTCAATACGGCCAGGCCGCTGATTTACTCGACGGGCTTGCCGCCGATGGTCGTCGCTTCCGTTCAGGCGTCCCTGCAGATCGTGCAGGAGGAAGGCTGGCGAAGAGAGAGGCTGCGGAGACTTGGCAGGTGGTTTCGGGATCAGCTGCGCCAGGCGGGATTATCCGTGATGGAGGGAGATTCGCCGATAGTCCCCTGGTTGATCGGCAGCAACGACCGTGCGCTTCGCATCAGCCGTGCTCTGGCGGAAAGGGGCATATCGGCGGTTGCGATCCGTCCTCCCACTGTCCCCGAGGGCGAAGCGCGGATTCGGTTTTCGCTCATGGCCACCCATGCCAAAACCGAACTTGCTGGAGTGCTGGAACAGATACGTGAGGTGGCTTATGCGGAACAGGAGGCGTACAGATGAAAGCCGTCATGCTGTGGATAAATGGCTGGGCCATGCCCGATGAGGTTTGGGAGCCGATTGTTGACGCCTTGGATGATTGTGAGCATAGAAGACCGGATTACTCGCGGATTGTTCACCCCGAGCAGTTTTACACGGCTGTCCGCGAGCAGCTTTCACCGTTGCGCTCCATGCCGCTCATCGTGATCGGATGGTCGATGGGCGGCATGCTTGGGCTTCGCCTTGCCCAAGAATCCGCGGTGGACGGTTTGATTGCGATTGGCACCGCAGCGAGGTTTGTCGGCAGCCGTGGCGATGGGAGCAGCGGATGGCAGGACACCCATCTGCGGCTCATGAGTCGAAAGCTGACCCGAAACCGGGAACAGGTAATCGGCGACTTTCACTACTCGATGTTCACGCAGGCAGAAAGGGAGAGGATTGCGGATGTCGGGGTCAGACTGGCTGACAAATGGCCGCAGCCGACACTGCTTGCCGGTCTATCCTACCTGCAAAAGGAGGATTGCAGTCCGCTGCTGCCGGAGATTGCCTGTCCCGTCACGGTGATTCACGGAACAGAGGATGGGATCTGTCCCTACCGGGCAGGAGTGGAGCTCGCATCCGGCCTATCTGCATCCGCCCTTTCCGCATCCGCTCTTTCCTCTGCCCGGCTGGTGTCTGTTCCGGGCGGCGGCCACGCCATCCCGCTCCTGTATCCGGAAATCATCATAGAAGAAGCCAAAAGGATGGTGGGCAGGTATGGCAAATGAACTTGTCAGCAAACGTTTCAGCGCAAAGGCAGCCACTTATGATCAGTACGCCGTCGTCCAGCAGGAGATGGCTTCCATTCTGGCCAAGTCAATTTTCTCCGGGACCCGGCAGGTGCAGAGCCTGCTCGAGATCGGGAGCGGCACCGGCGGGCTGACCCGGCTTTTGCGAGCGCAGTTTCCCCTATGCGAGTATGTGGCGCTTGATATCGCGCCGGGGATGGTAAAGCAGGCACGCGAGCGTTTCAGGGAAGATACGCGCATACGGTTTGAGCTGGCTGATGTGGAACGATGGGTATGGGAGGAGCGATCCGAGACATACGATTTGGCCGCCTCCAGCGCCTGTTTCCAATGGCTCCAGCAGCCAGCCCGAACGGCAGCGGGATTATACAAGCTTTTAAGACCCGGGGGGCAGCTGTTCTTCTCTACGTTTGGGCCGGGAACCTTTCAGGAGCTGCATCGCTCCTTTGACTCCGCCTACCGCCTGCTTGATCGGCCTCCAGAGCGGCATGGTCTTTCCTATCTGACCCCGGAACAATGGCGGGATATTTGTCTGGGGGCAGGGTTTGCGTCCGTGGAGTCTGAGCGGACCAGGCGAACGCTCTACTACCCCGACGTCCGCAGCTTTTTGCAGGCTGTCAAAGCGATCGGGGCAAATGCGGGAGGAAAGAGCAGCGGCGCTGGATTGGGGCAGCGGCGATTATTGACCGCGATGATGGCAGAGTACCAACGCTTGTACGGGGATGAAAGAGGCGTACCGGTTACGTACGAGCTTGTCTTTATACGGGCCAAAAAGGCATAGCCCTTGCGTTGTTGGAAAGAAACAGCCTTCACCGTTTGTTTAAACATAGAGCGGAATCCAAGATAAAGTGAAAACCAAGACAGATCCGAATTCAAGTGTTTCCTGCACCAAAATGCGGCATCCGGCTGATTTTCCTGTTCGGATTCGATGTTGCACAGGGAGCCGATCACGACGACAAAAAACCCGTCCTGGCAATGGATCAGGACGGGTTTTGCTAACGGATCAAGCGCGAAGTCTCGCAAAACTCTCTCGTTTATTTCAAGTCGAAGTAGAGCGTATATGGATCGGTATCCGTATAGCCCGAGTACGATTTTACGAGAATGTAATACGTCTTTCCTTCTTCCGCATCGAAACGGAGAGACTCGTCCGAATTTCCGGCGCGGGTAGACGAAGCGATTTGATCGAGATTTTTTCCTACCAATTCATAAACGTACAAATCATAGTCGTAGCTTCCGTATGGAATCAACAGCAGCAGCCGTTCCTCGTTGTTGATCGGAGCGACAAACGAGAACCAATCTTCATCTGTGGCCGAACTGATGGTGCCTCTGATGCCATCTTCAAGTATCGGGTTTGCTTCGCGTCTTGTATTATTCGGTTCGCTTTCAAAAGGATACGTTGCCGCAGGAGCTGCTGAAAGCTTATGTACCTGCGGTGATTGCTGCTTTCCTGCTGCAGAAACGGAGCTGGAAAACGTAAATACGAGAGCAAGTCCAAGGAAGAGGTTCAAGTATTTTTTCATAAATAGAGTACCTCCATAAATTGGTATTCGATTCCATGGATAAAATATACAAAATTTAAATTTATTTGTAAACTGAAAATATGGACCGTTGTCTCTCAAAATCATTAAGACCTCTAGCACAAGCAAGAGATTCTTGTCGGGTTCTTGCAGCTTCGGAGTTTGAGCGGGGACAGCTTTCCAGGCAGATTGTTCAAAAATGCAGGAATATTTCGATCAGAAATGGAATGGTATGAAGATGCTTTCATCCAGTTTTGCGAGGAGTGATTTTTCGTGAGTCAAAGAGAAATCGTAATTGCAAGCGCCGTTCGGACGGCTATCGGCAATTTTCAGGGAGCGCTGGCAGGGGTAAGCACTACACAGTTGGGAGCCGTTGTGCTGGAAGCGGCACTCGAACGCGCTGGCGTCGCCAAAGAAGCTGTCGATGAAGTGATACTTGGCAATGTGCTTCAGGCCGGTCTTGGGCAAAATCCTGCCCGACAGGCGGCGATCCGGGCTGGGCTGCCTCAGCAGGTACCTTCCATGACAATCAACAAGGTGTGCGGATCCGGGCTGAAAGCGGTCCACTTGGCGGTGCAATCGATTCTCTCCGGGGATGCCGAGGTCGTGCTTGCCGGGGGCATGGAAAATATGAGTCAGGCGCCATATCTGCTGGAAGGGGCGCGGGGCGGCTACCGGATGGGCGATCAAAAGGTGGTCGACAGCATGATCCGCGACGGTCTCTGGTGTGCGTTCAATGACTATCACATGGGGATTACAGCGGAAAATCTGTGCACGCAGTATGGGCTGACGAGAGAAGAACAGGACGAGTTTGCCGCCTGGAGCCAGGAAAAAGCGCAGCGTGCGCTAAGCGAAGGACGTTTTCAAGATGAAATTGTTCCCGTGCCGATTCCGCAGAAAAAAGGCGAACCGATCATGTTCAGCGTCGACGAATTCCCGCGGGCTGGTGTAACAGCGGAAGCACTCGGAAAGCTCCGCCCCGCGTTTAAAAAGGACGGTACGGTTACAGCAGGGAATGCTTCCGGCATCAACGACGGAGCGGCTGCTCTCTTGATCATGTCGGGAGAAAAGGCACGCGAGCTCGGTGTAATACCGCTGGCCAGGATTGTCGCCAATGCTAGTGCAGGTGTCGACCCGAGCATCATGGGCATCGGACCGGTTCCGGCGACGCGCCGCGTACTGGAAAAAGCGGGTCTGACGCTTGCGCAAATGGACTTGATCGAAGCCAATGAGGCGTTTGCCGTGCAATCGCTGGCAGTCGGAAAAGAACTCGGGATTCCGCGTGAGAAGCTGAATGTGAACGGCGGAGCGATCGCTCTCGGCCATCCAATCGGCGCGAGCGGAGCCCGAATACTGGTGACGCTTGTACATGAATTGAACAAGCGTTCAGGGGCAAAATATGGGTTAGCGACTCTGTGCATCGGCGGCGGCCAAGGAGTAGCCACGGTTGTTGAAAAAATCAATCAGTAGAAGAGATAGTTTTTCCAGTTTTGACGGCCGGAGAGAAAGGGCTGTTTTTGCAAAAAAACCGCGTCATTTTCAAATGTGAACGCTTTGTGTACAGAACCTATCGCACGTTGACAAATGGAATAAATCTTCGTTAATATGAATGAGGGCATAGGGGCACTTGACAACCTGCCCTCTCCTTGTGTATGAAAGGGGACGGTTATGTGCCGAAAATCGATAATCCGTGGCGAGCCGTCACGCTAGTGAGCCTGATAGGTGCGGACATGGCCGTTTGTGTCATTGGCGGCGTCTATCTGGGCAGATACGTTGACAGTCTTCTGTCTACCAAACCTTGGTTCTTGATGGTTGGGCTCCTTCTCGGATTGGGAATTGGCGTGTATAGCGTCTACCGCATAGTTCGCGGGTATTTGTAGGGAGATAGAACATGCAAACGTTTACTTCGGCTATGCGAGCAACCTTTCGCTATGCTTTTTTCTGTGTGGCCCTGGTTGCTATACTCTGGGCCGTTTTGCCTCCATATCGGCTGTTTTTGCAGAGCCTCCTGCTTGGAATGGGGTGCAGCCTACTGGGCGGCACCGTGCTCGTAAGCAAGACTTGGCGCATCGGCCAGATGGCTGTCGACCCGAGCGTCCGTCCAAAAGGAACAGGCATGCTGCAACGCCTCCTCTTGGCTGGATTCGCCGTATTTCTGACGATCCGCTTCCCCCATCTGTTTGTTTTGTCGGGCGTGCTGATCGGCCTTTTCCTCTTTCAAGTGTTAGGCTTCTTTTTCGTTTACCGCTCCTTAAAATAGATTTTGCAGCATTTTTTTACTCTGTACATGACTTGGTAATAGACTCGCGCGGAAGAAAGGGGTGAAATACATGCATTATTCTCTGCGATTTGAGTGGTTGGGCATGGTTTTTGATGTCTCGACCATCATTGCGATTTTGGTAAGCTCCCTGGTGGTTCTGCTTCTGTGTGTGGGTCTGACCCGCAACCTGACCACCGCTGCTCCAAGAGGCGGGCAAAACGTGATGGAGTGGATTGTCGATTTCGTCACAGGCATCACCAAAAGCTATATCGAGCCGAAAAAGGCAGCGCATTTTGTTACGCTAGCCTTGACCCTGTTCCTCTACATCTTTATCAGCAACCAGCTGGGCCTTGTGTTTAACGTGAATACGTCTCATCACAACGATCCGAATACGGGTCAACAAATGAGCCAGACGGTAGTCGATGCGCTGACGCTGGCGAGCGACGATGAAGCCAAGAAGCAGAAGCTGGAAAAGCTGAATGAAGAGTTGAACGCTACCGATCCTCACAGCCACGGCGTAGTCATCGGTTGGTGGAAATCGCCGACTGCTACCCCGAGCGTAACCTTTGCGCTGGCGTTTGTGGTGCTGCTCTACGCGCACTACCTGGGGATGAAGAAGAGTTTCGGCGGATGGCTCAAGCATACATTCCTGAACCCGATTCACATTCTGGAAGAGTTCATTATTAAGCCGTTGACGCTTCCTCTGCGTCTATTCGGTAACATCTTTGCCGGTGAGGTTTTGATCGCCTTCCTGTTGAGCGTAGGAATCTTCGGAAGCATTCCGTTGTTCCTGTGGCTGGGCTACTCCGTCTTTGTCGGCTCTGTCCAAGCCTTTATCTTCACCACGTTGGCGATGGTATACATTTCACAACAAGTGAATGACCAACATTAATTCACTGTAGATTTCTATCTTTTACACACACTAAGGAGGTTTTTTTACAATGGAAGGTTTGGCTCTTGCAATCGGTATCATATTTGGTCTGGCTGCTCTTGGTGCAGCAATTGGTAACTCTCTCGTTATTTCCCGTACAATTGACGGCGTAGCTCGCCAGCCTGAAGCGCGCGGCAACCTGATGGGTCTCATGTTCCTGGGTCTCGGTCTCGTCGAGGCGGTTCCGATTATCGCAGTTGCGATCGGTTTCATCCTCTTCGGTCGTCTGTAAAAAGCATAGGTTTGATGGGCGGGGGCTTGACCTTCGCCTCTATTTTAGTCATCAGAACTTATTTTTGCCCTGGTGGCTTGTGGCTCCGTCCGCCTTTTTAGCTGGCGCAGCCGGGTTATCTAGGAAAGAAGCGGCTTTAATCCGTAGATATACATTCTCCTGTTTGTAAGGAAGGAGTGAAACAAATGCTCGACTTTGGTGCCGTCTCCCTTAACCTTGGAGACTTGCTTACCCAAGTAATCGTATTCTTGGTGTTGCTGCTGGTTGTTCGAAAACTGGCCATGGGCCCTATCGTAGGAATCATGGAAAAGCGCCGTCAGCATATCGAATCCCAAATTTCCTCGGCTGAAAAGAGCCGCCAAGAAGCGGAAGCTCTTCTCGCCGAACAACGCCGCGTCCTCGACGAGGCTCGTGTAGAAGCAAAAGCAATTATCGACCGCGCTACGAAACAAGCTGCGGACGAAAGCGCGAAGCTGGTTGCCGATGCGCAAGCTGCAACTGAGCGCATGAAGGCTGATGCCAGCAAGGAACTGGCTCGCGAAGTAGAAAAAGCGAAAGCGGAGCTGCGCGATCAAATGACAGGTCTGTCCGTTCTCTTGGCTTCCAAGATCATTGAAAAAGAACTGGACGAAGCAGCGCAAAAAGCAACCGTTGACAAATTCCTCGCTCAAGTGGGAGATCGCCTATGAGCAGCGCAGTAGGAAAGCGCTACGCCCGCGCCCTTTTTGAAGTGGCCAGCGAGCGTGGGAAAATCGATCAGGTGGAAGCTGACCTTGGCGCAGTCGTGCAAGCGGTTGAGCAAAACGCCGATTTGAGCAAAATCCTGCTACACCCGCATATCGCGGCGGGAGCGAAGAAAACGCTGGTGGATGACCTGTTCAAAAGTCACATCAGCGAAGAGACTCACAATTTCCTGACCGTCCTGATTGAAAGCGGACGGGAAGCGCAGCTGGCACAGATCCAGCAGGCTTTCGTGAAGCTGGCAAACGAAGCGCGCGGCATTGCCGACGCCATCGTCACCAGCGCCAAGCCATTGAGCGCCGAAGAGCAAGCGGAGCTGGCCGAGAAGTTCGGTCAAAGACTGAACAAGAAGCTGCGCGTGCAAACCGTTGTGGATCCGTCCATCCTCGGTGGAATTGTGATCAAGATCGGCGACCGTTTGTATGACGGAAGCATTAAGACGAAGTTGGAACTTTTCGCGCATCAAGCATAAATGCCGTTTAAAGCGGGAATCCTGGTCAACTTCCGAAAGGCCAGGCATTCATATAAGCTTTAAACACCCTCTATTAAGATGTTGGACGAATGGGGTGAATGTTAAGTGAGTGCAATCAGACCAGAAGAGATTAGCTCCCTCATTAAAGAGCGGATCGCTAATTTTACATCTGAAATTGAAGTTGTGGACGTAGGAACGGTCATCCAGGTTGGTGACGGTATCGCACGCGTTCACGGTTTGGAAAAAGCAATGGCCGGGGAGCTCCTCGAGTTCCAAAACGGCGTAATGGGTATGGTACTCAACTTGGAAGAAGATAACGTGGGTGTCGTTATTCTTGGTCCGTTCCGTGACATTAAAGAAGGCGATACAGTAAAACGTACAGGCCGCATCATGGAGGTGCCTGTAGGTGAAGCAATGGTGGGCCGCGTAGTAAACCCGCTCGGTCAGCCGATTGACGGCCTCGGCCCAATCCATACGACCGAATTCCGCCCGATCGAAAGTCCGGCTCCGGGCGTTATGGCGCGTAAATCTGTTCATGAACCGCTGCAAACCGGTATCAAAGCGATTGACGCGATGATTCCAATCGGCCGCGGACAGCGCGAGCTGATCATCGGTGACCGCCAAACAGGTAAAACATCTGTGGCGCTCGACACGATCATCAACCAAAAAGGCAATGGCATGATTTGTATCTACGTGGCGATCGGTCAGAAGCAATCGACCGTTGCAAACATCGTAGAAACCCTGCGCAAGCACGGCGCTCTGGACTACACAATCGTCGTTTCCGCGACTGCGTCCGATCCGGCTCCGATGCTGTTCCTGGCTCCTTATGCTGGGGTTACGCTGGGTGAGTACTTCATGTACAAAGGCGGACACGTTCTGTGCGTATACGATGACCTGTCCAAACAGGCTGCTGCATACCGCGAAATGTCCCTCCTGCTCCGTCGTCCTCCAGGCCGCGAAGCGTATCCTGGTGACGTATTCTACCTGCACTCCCGTCTGCTGGAGCGCGCAGCGAAATTGTCCGATGAACTGGGCGCAGGTTCACTGACTGCCCTGCCGTTTATCGAAACCCAAGCGGGCGACATTTCCGCATATATTCCGACCAACGTGATTTCCATCACTGACGGTCAGATCTTCCTTGAAACAGACTTGTTCAACGCCGGCCAACGCCCAGCGGTAAACACCGGTCTGTCCGTATCCCGCGTAGGTGGTTCGGCGCAAATCAAGGCGATGAAAAAGGTTGCCGGTCCGCTCAAGCTTGAGCTGGCTCAATACCGCGAGCTGGCTGCGTTTGCCCAGTTCGGTTCCGACCTTGACAAAGCGACGCAAGCCCGTCTGATTCGCGGTGAGCGTTTGATGGAAGTAATGAAGCAAGGCCAATTCGAGCCGATTCCGGTTGAGAAGCAGGTTGCGATCATCTACACCGCAACCAAAGGCTACCTCGATGATATTCCGGTAGAGGCTGTAGGCCGCTTCGAGAAGGAACTGATGTCGTATCTTGAGTCCAACAAGCCTGAGCTGTTGGAGCACATCCGTACGACGAAAGAGCTTCCGGATGAAAAAGAATTCAACGCAGCGATCGAAGAGTTCAAAAAAGGCTTTTCGGTAACTCGCTAAACGTTAATCCAATAGACAACTGATGCATGCCGGGCCGAAAAGTTCGGCATGTGTCCCCAAGGTGGTGAAAACGATTGGCTAAAGGAATACGTGAGATTCGACGCCGTATTAAAAGCGTGAAAAATACCCGTCAGATCACAAAGGCGATGAAGATGGTGGCGGCTGCAAAGCTTCGCCGCAACCAGGAGAAGGCGGAAGCGGCCCGTCCGTACGCCGACAAGATTCAGGAAGTGATTGCGAGCATCGCAGGTGGCACCACCGGTTCCAAGCATCCGATGCTGCAATCCCGCCCTGTGAAAAAGACCGGCTATATTGTCATCACCTCTGACCGCGGTCTCGCAGGCGGTTACAATGGTAACATGATCCGTACCGTGATCCAGACCATTAACGAGAAGCACAAGTCCAAGGACGAATACGGCATTTTCGTAATCGGACGTAAAGGCCGTGATTTTTTCACGAAGCGCAATTACCCCGTCATTGACGAGGCAACCGGCATAGAAAACCCTGCCTTTGCTGATATCAAGAAGATCGCCAGTGCAGCCGTGCAGCTGTTCGCGGACGAGCAGATCGACGAGCTCTACTTGTGCTACAACAAGTTCCAGAGCGCGATCTCTCAGGTGCCTACGATCAAGCGTGTTTTGCCGCTTGAGGCTCCCGAGAGCAGCAACGGGCGTACGACGAATTACGAGTACGAACCGAATGCAGAAGAAGTCCTGGCTGATCTGTTACCGAAATATGCTGAAACGCTTGTTTACAGCGCCATGCTCGAGGCGAAGGCTTCCGAAGAAGGCTCCCGCATGACAGCGATGGGCAATGCGACAGATAACGCGACGGACATGATTGGACGTTACACGTTGATCTACAACCGTGCCCGTCAGGCAGCGATTACGCAGGAGATCTCCGAGATCGTCTCCGGTGCCAACGCACAGGCGTAAAGACGAAAGTTGACTCCCAATTCAGTTTCACAGGAGGGAAGAAGTAAGATGGCGAAAGGACGCGTGGTTCAGGTAATGGGTCCGGTCGTTGACATCGAGTTCGACCGCGGACATTTGCCTGCCATTTACAATGCGATCAAAATTCAACATAAAGCACAAAGCGCCGGTGAGCGCGACATCGATTTGACTGTCGAGGTTGCTACACACCTGGGTGACAACCTGGTTCGTGCCGTTGCGATGTCCACTACAGATGGTCTGGTGCGCGGCATGGAAGCTGTAGACACAGGAGCGCCTATCTCCGTTCCAGTCGGTGAGGTTACTCTGGGCCGCGTATTTAACGTACTCGGCGAGCCGATCGACTTGAAAGAACTGGGTCAAGTAGAGCGCCGCGACCCGATTCACCGCAAAGCTCCCGAGTTCGTGGAGCAAGCGACTGAAGTTGAAATTCTGGAAACAGGTATCAAGGTTATTGACCTTCTCGCTCCTTACATCAAGGGTGGTAAGATCGGTCTCTTCGGTGGTGCCGGTGTAGGTAAAACCGTTACGATCCAAGAGCTGATCAACAACATCGCGCAAGAGCACGGCGGTATCTCCGTATTCGCCGGCGTTGGCGAGCGTACCCGCGAAGGTAACGACTTGTACCATGAGATGAAAGACGCTGGCGTTCTGCCGAAAACCGCGATGGTATTCGGACAAATGAACGAACCGCCTGGCGCGCGTCTGCGCGTAGCGTTGACAGGTCTGACCATGGCGGAATACTTCCGTGATGAAGAAGGCCGCGACGTGCTTCTGTTCATCGACAACATCTTCCGCTTTACCCAAGCAGGTTCCGAGGTATCCGCTTTGCTCGGACGTATGCCGTCTGCGGTAGGTTACCAGCCGACCCTGGCTACCGAGATGGGTCAGCTGCAAGAGCGCATTACCTCTACGAAAAAAGGTTCCGTTACATCCATTCAAGCGATCTACGTACCGGCGGACGACTACACTGACCCGGCACCGGCTACGACGTTTGCTCACTTGGACGCTACGACGAACCTGGAGCGTTCCATCGCCGAGCTGGGTATCTTCCCTGCGGTTGACCCGCTCGCTTCCACATCCCGCGCTCTGTCTCCTGACATCGTTGGTCAAGAGCACTACGATGTGGCTCGTGGCGTTCAAAAAATCCTGCAACGCTACAAAGAACTGCAAGACATTATCGCGATCCTGGGTATGGACGAGCTGAGCGATGAAGACAAGCAAATCGTAGCACGCGCTCGCCGCATCCAACGTTTCCTGTCTCAATCGTTCCACGTTGCCGAACAGTTTACCGGTAACCCGGGCCAATACGTGCCGCTGAAGGAAACCGTTCGCAGCTTCAAGGAAATCCTCGAAGGCAAGCACGACCACCTGCCTGAGGGTGCATTCCTGTACGCTGGTACGATCGAAGACGTTGTAGAACGTGCAAAGACCATGGCGTAACACCCTGGAAAGGGGAGACCAGTAAGTGAGTAAGATGACAGTAGAAGTCGTAACTCCTGAACGGGTTTTGTTCAGCGGTGAAGCCAGCATGGTCATTGCCCGTGGCGTACAAGGGGATCTCGGTATTTTGCCGAATCACATGCCCATGGTGACTCCACTGAAAATCGCACCTGTTCGGATCAAGACCGAAGGCGACAAGGAGCTCGTGATGGCTGTCAGCGGCGGCTTCATGGAAGTACGCGGCGACAAGGTGACGATTTTGGCCGAGACAGCAGAAAGACCGGAGGATATCGATCCAAGCCGCGCCAAGGCAGCAAAAGAGCGTGCCGAGCAGCGTTTGAACGAAAAACATCCGGACCTGGATTTGCGTCGGGCTGAGCGTGCACTGCAACGCGCAATCACTCGTCTTCAGGTTACAAATAAGTAGATGACAAAAGTCCCCGCGCTTCTGGCGACGGGGGCTTTGTTGTATATCGAACGGACAGTGAGCGGCCCCAGCATTTTCAGGGAACAGGGGTAGTTTCCCCCAATTTTTTTTTCGAGTTGGTAATCGCCTATTGATTCCGTGTATAATAAACCTAATGCCCGGCCTCGGCAGCAAAGACGGCGGGATACTAGGTACTGGGATTGCGAATTGGCTATCGGGATAAAGGAGAGTGTAACATATGCAAACAGTTAGAGACGTTCGTGATAGCAGCAGCGAAGGCGTTGCTATTCCTGGCGCGTATGCGGGCCATGGCTGGAGCAACGTGCTTCCGCATGAAATGAATGTGCTGTTCCAAGCGCTGTGCTATGCAGTCACCAAAGGAGAAAGCAAAGCAGAGATGCGTGAGATCGTAGATGGCTTTGAAGGTTTGGAAGGCTTGTTTGCCGAACCGACCGAAGACATGTTCAACTCCAAAGAGGATTTTGAAAACTACAAGAGCCTGCTGGAAAGACATAAAAAAGTAATCGTCCGCTCCGGCTACGAGTATCCGAAATCTCGCGAGGAAGCGATTGCTCTCTTTGAAAGATGGGGACTGCTCATCGATAAAGGAGATGTGTGGGATATTCCGATCAACCCATTCCCGGACGCTCTGGACACATTCGAATTGACTGAAGCAGAACAGTATGCATTGAGATATGTAAGATTTGAAGCATTGGTGCATCCGTTCTTTGCCCGTCTGGTGATGACGCTCCATGAGCGTGACGATGAGTCCTTTACCTTTACCAAGGCGGAACTGAAAGAAATGCTGAATACCAACGATTCGATGCTGGCAGAAGTATTGATCAAGCTGACTCCTTACATGGAAGAGGCGATCGAGAACATGCTGGAAATCCCGGAAGATGAGCCGATGACGTTCTCAATCGTCTGGGAGCGCGTCTATGAAGACTTCCTCGGCCAGCAGTTTTCTCCGAACGTTCAATAAAATAAAATATGCACAGAATGGAAAACTTAGGGAGAAATTCTCTAAGTTTTTCCTTTTATTGGTACATATGGAATGAGTTCGTTAGACACCATGTAGGCGATTTGCTATAATGATAAAGGTATTTTTTTCTAATGTTCACAGAGCGGAGGGAACGTCAGTGGGTGAAATCTATACCAACAATTATGTCATTGTGGCGATTTTCTTGTTCCTCGGGGTGTTGCTGCCTGTGGCGACAGTCAGCATCATCGGACCCATGCTGCGCCCGAAAAAGCCGACAGCGGAAAAACAGACAACCTATGAAAGCGGTAACATTCCAGTCGGAGACAGCTGGGTACGGTTTAACGTCAAGTATTATATCTTTGCCTTGCTCTTCGTCATTTTTGATGTGGAAACACTCTTTCTCTATCCATGGGCTGTAGCCTACAAGGAATTGGGACTGTTTGCCCTGGTAGAGATGGTGATCTTTATCTGCTTGCTGGTGGTTGGACTGATTTACGCATGGAGAAAGAAGGTGCTGGAATGGAACTAGATCTGACGAGCATTGCGCCTGAATTGCAAGAAGAGTTGAATCGCAACGTCATGTTTACGACGCTGGAAACGATAAAGGGGTGGGTACGAAGCAATTCGCTTTGGCCGCTTACGTTTGGTCTTGCCTGTTGCGCCATTGAAATGATGGGTACAGGCGGCGCACGTTATGACCTCGACCGTTTTGGCGTCATTTTCCGTGCCTCTCCCAGG
Source organism: Brevibacillus sp. FSL K6-2834 (assembly GCF_038592925.1). Lineage (NCBI taxonomy): Bacteria > Bacillati > Bacillota > Bacilli > Caryophanales > Paenibacillaceae > Brevibacillus > Brevibacillus sp. FSL K6-2834. The sequence continues at coordinate 5,231,316 of NZ_CP151945.1, read as the reverse complement.
CAATCCGATGTCATGATCGTTGCCGGAACAGTCACGAAAAAAATGGCCCCCCTACTCCGCAGACTTTACGATCAAATGCCAGAACCGAAGTGGGTAATCGCGATGGGTTCTTGTGCTACAGCCGGCGGACCTTACGTCAAGTCGTACAGTGTAGTAAAAGGTGTTGATCAGATCGTTCCCGTAGATGTCTACATCCCTGGATGCCCACCTAATCCCGCCGCTCTTATTTACGGAATAAACAAACTTCAAGAAAAAATTCGTTACGAAGCTAAGACTGGAAAGCAGGTGACGAATCAATGACAGAAGAAAAACGCAAACCGACGCCGGAAGAAAAAGCAAAGGCTGCAGCAGAAGCCAGAGCCAAGGCGGAAGCTTTGCGGAAAGCAAAAGAAGAACAGCAGGCAGCCGAGCAAGCTGGAGCCGAACCTGCCCAAGCTGGAGCGGAGCCGATTGGAGATTCCCAAGCTGGAGCTAAGCCAGATAACCCCACTCAAGCCGCGGTCGAGTCGAAAGCGTTCGACCAGTCCGCAGCGCCGAGCAAGCCCGTGTCTGAAATGACACCGGAGGAAAAAGCAGCAGCCAAAGCGGCGGCAGCGGCAGCAGCAGCGGCGAAGGCAAAAGCGGCTCGTGAAGGTTCTGCTGAGAGCGGAGCCGGCGGTGATGATGCGGATGCGAAGGCAAAAGCAGCAGCGGCAGCCAAGGCAAAGGCCGCGGCAGCAGCCGCAGCAGCAGCCAAAGCGAAAGCGGCGCGAGAAGCTGCTGGCCAGAGTGGTGAGTCCGCCGAAGCTGGCGGAGACGATGCCAAAGCGAAGGCAGCAGCAGCAGCCAAGGCAAAAGCAGCGGCTGCGGCGGCAGCGAAAGCCAAGGCTGCCAAAGCTGGTGATGCAGATACAGAGACAGCCCCCGTGGCTCCCAAAGAGCCGTCGAAAAATCAGCCTTTTCTGGATAAATACGTGGCCCGTATTTCCGAAAGGTTTGGTGCAGAGGTACTGGAATCCTCCTATATTAATGAATTGGCAAAAGAAGTGCCGACACTGGTCGTCAAGAACCAGCGCTGGCACGAGGTGGCTCAATTTCTGAGGGATGACGAAGAATTGGGCTTTGAGTACCTGTCCAATCTACACGGTGTGGACTACGAAGACAGGATGGAAGTGTACTATCACTTTTATTCCTACAAAAATAGACAAAGCGTTGCCGTAAAGGTAAAAACCGATCGGGAGCAGCCAACCGTTGCTTCTGTAGTGGACATATGGAAGGGCGCCGATTGGAACGAACGGGAAACTTATGACCTTTTGGGAATTCATTTCCCGGGACATACCGATTTGCGTCGAATTTTGCTCCCGGATGACTGGGTCGGTTATCCGCTTCGAAAGGACTACGTGCAGTACGACGAGGAGGTGTAGAAGATGAACCAAGGCATTCTTACTACGAATTCAACCATCTCTTCTGATACCGGTATTCGGACAGAGGAGATGCTTCTCAACATTGGCCCGCAGCACCCGAGTACGCACGGAGTATTTCGTCTGGTAGTCAAGATCGATGGGGAAACCATCAAGGAAGCGATTCCGGTGATGGGTTACCTGCACAGGGGTACGGAGAAGCTGGCCGAAAACCTTACGTATACGCAAATTATTCCTTATACAGACCGAATGGACTATCTCGCAGCCATGACCAACAACTATGTCATTTGTCATGCTGTGGAGACGATGATGGGACTGGAAATACCGGAGAGAGCCCAGTATTTGCGCCTGATCGCAATGGAGCTGAATCGTGTGGCAAGCCACATGGTCTGGTGGGGTACTTATCTTCTCGACCTTGGTGCCATGTCGCCGTTCTTGTATGCATTTCGGGATCGGGAAACCATCCTTGACCTGTTCAACGAGCTGTGCGGCGCCCGGATGACCTTTAACTACATGCGCATCGGCGGCGTAAAATGGGACGCTCCTCCAGGGTGGATCGACAAGGTGCGGGAATTCGTCGCCTACATGAAGAAGGAACTGAACAATTACCATGCACTCGTTACAGGCAACGAAATTTTTATTAACCGCCTGAAGGGCATCGGCAAATTTGATCAAAAGACAGCCCTTGACTATTCGCTTTCCGGCGTTATGCTCCGCTCGACCGGAATCAAATGGGATCTACGCAAGGATGAGCCGTACTGCATTTACGACCGGTTTGATTTCGACGTACCGGTCTCGACCGATGGGGATTGCATGAGCCGTTATCATCTGAGGCTTGCCGAAATCGAGCAGTCTTTGCGTATTCTTGAGCAGGCACTCGACCAATTCCCAAGCGAAGGCGAAGTAATGGGCAAAGTCCCTCGCGTCATTCGTCCGCCTGCAGGGGAAACGTATGTGCGGATCGAATCGCCAAGGGGCGAGATCGGCTGCTACATTGCCAGCCAAGGAAAGGATAAGCCGTGGCGCTTGAAATTCCGCCGCCCTTCCTTTACCAATCTGCAAATTTTGCCGAAATTGCTTGAGGGAGAGAATATTTCCGACATGGTGGCAATCCTTGGCAGCATCGACATCGTGCTTGGGGAGGTAGATTGTTGATGCGAGACCTGTTGCAACAGACGCCTTCACTGGGAAATGCACTTTGGTTTTTCCTCGCTGCTGTAGTGTTGCTTGTGATTTTGTTGGGATTTGTAACATATGCGATCTATTTTGAACGGAAAGTAATCGGGTGGATGCAGGCGAGGATCGGCCCGAACCGTGTAGGGCCCTTGGGACTCTTGCAGACGGTGGCAGACGTTGCGAAGCTGCTGATCAAGGAAGATACGCGGCCCAAGCATGCTGACAAGGCTCTTTATGCGCTTGCTCCGATACTGGCGTACGCGCCTGCCTTTGCCGTCCTGGCGGTTTTGCCGTTTACAGAGACCCTGCAGTTTGCCGATCTCGGCATCGGGATCCTGTACTACATCGCGCTGTCGGGCATTACCGTTTTAGGCGTGATTACGGCGGGCTGGGCTTCCAACAACAAGTATTCCTTGATCGGGGGACTTCGTTCCGCGGCGCAAATGATCAGCTATGAAGTGCCGCTGGTTATGTCGGTGGTCGGGGTTGTCCTGATGACGGGCAGCATGAACCTGCGGGAGATCGTTCTGGCCCAGCAGGATATGTGGAACTTCATTCCGCAGTTTCTCGGCTTCGCCGTATTCCTCGTAGCGGCCCAGGCTGAGCTGAACCGTACGCCTTTCGACCTGCCGGAGGCCGAATCCGAGCTGGTCGGGGGCTACCACGTAGAGTATTCCGGTTTCCGTTTCGCCATGTTCATGCTGGCTGAGTACGTCTATATGTTCGGTATGGGTGCGATGGTCACGATCTTGTTCTTCGGCGGCTGGCTGCCGATTCATCCGGCGCTCAGCTTTATTCCGGGTATCGTCTGGTTTGCCGTCAAGCTGTTGCTCTACGTCTTCCTGCAGTTCTGGCTGCGTGCGACGATGCCGCGTCCCCGCGTCGACCAGCTGATGTCGTTTGCCTGGAAGGTGCTCCTGCCGGTGGCGCTGTTGAATATTCTCATCACCGCGGTAGTGATCTCCTACCAAAGCGGCATGATCTAAAAAAGCCAGGTATGACTGCTATTTTGACCAAGAGGGGTGACACACATGCTAGGACTGGCCAAAGGCCTAGGGTATACATTTAAGAGAATGACCGCGAAAAAGGTGACTCACTTTTATCCGGATGTGCCCTTTCCCATGCCGCCCCGCTTTCGCGGCATCCAGCATTTTTCGCCGGAGAAGTGCATCGTTTGCAACCAGTGTGCGCGCATTTGCCCGACAGAGTGCATTCAATTGACGGGCAAGCCCCATCCTGATCCGGAGAAAAAGGGGAAAATTATCGACACCTACGATATCAACTTTGAAATATGCATCTTGTGCGACCTGTGTACAGAGGTTTGTCCGACAGAAGCGATCGTGATGACGAACAATTTCGAGTTGGCAACGTACAGCCGGGATGAATTGTACAAGAACCTGACCTGGCTCGACGACAACAATACCAATGTCAGGGAGGAGAACTAGCGATGACTGGCGAGTTTATTGCCTTTTTTGTCCTGTCCCTCCTGACGATTGGCGGAGCCGTGTTCATGATCAGCTTTACGCGCGTCGTGCACATGGTCATCTCGCTCGGGATTACGTTTATCAGCATCGCCGGATTGTACGTCCTGCTGGGGGCAGAGTTCGTCGGGGTGGCACAGGTTCTCGTGTACTCCGGGGCGATCTCGATCCTCATGCTGTTCGGGATCATGCTGACCAAGCACGACGCTTCTGATGAGGGCACGGGAAACACGTGGAAAAACTGGCTGAGCCTCATTTTTGTGGCGGCGTTGTTCGGATTGATGTTCTGGGGCATCCAGAGCTCCGTATGGCCGGCACCACCGGAAACGGCTGCTTCAGATGTCAGCAACGTAAAGCAGATCGGTTTAGACGTATTTAAAAGGTACGTGATCCCGTTCGAGCTGATTTCCGTACTTCTGTTAGTGGCTTTGGTAGGCGCAATCATCATGGCGAAGAAGGAGGGGAACAAGGAATGAGCGTAAGCATTACCTCCTATTTGTTAGTGGCCTTGATCCTTTTTTGCGTAGGCTTGTACGGTGCATTGACCAAAAGGAATGCCGTCGTCGTCCTGATTTCGATTGAATTGATGCTCAATGCGGTCAATATCAACCTGGTTGCCTTTTCCAAATACGGGCTGTATCCGGCGGTTACGGGACATATCTTCAGTCTGTTCACCATGACGGTGGCCGCGGCTGAGGTAGCGGTCGCGCTGGCAATCCTGATAGCTTTGTACCGCAACAAGGAAACAGTCAATGTCGATGAGATGGATTCGATGAAACGCTAGGACAGGGATTCGAAAAGGAGGACAAAGATGGATACCCTTATGCAATACGCTTGGTTGATTCCTCTGTTTCCGCTTCTTGCTTTCATCGTGATCGTCTCGTTTGGCCGTCAGTTGAAAGAAGGAGCAGCTGCTGTCGGAATTCTCTTTACTGCCGTTTCATTCGGATTGGCGGTACTGACCTTCTGGCAGAGGTTTCAGGAGGGAGCGACTGACTACAAGTTCTCGATCGATTGGCTGAAGGTTGGGGATATTGTCATTACCATGGGGTTTGAAATCAACCAGTTGAATGCGTTGATGCTGTTGATTGTCACCCTCGTCAGCTTGCTCGTACAAATCTACTCCAAAGGCTATATGCACGGGGATGAGCGTTTTCCGGTGTTCTACCAGTACCTGGCGCTCTTTACATTCTCCATGCTCGGTCTGGTGATTGCCCCCAACCTTCTGCAAATATACATTTTCTGGGAATTGGTTGGAGTATGTTCGTTCCTGCTTGTCGGTTACTACTATTTCAAGCCGGAAGCGAAAGCTGCGGCGAAAAAAGCGTTCATCGTCACCCGCATCGGCGATTTGGGTCTTTTCATCGGGATCTGTCTGCTGTTCTGGTGGACCGGCAGCTTTGAACTGTCACAAATCTTTGACAGCATTGCGCTCGGAAAACTGGAGCCGTGGATGATCACGTTGGCGGCTATCCTGATTTTTGTCGGCGCGATCGGGAAATCGGGTCAGTTTCCGCTGCACACGTGGCTTCCGGACGCGATGGAAGGTCCGACACCTGTGTCTGCGTTGATCCACGCGGCGACAATGGTAGCGGCCGGGGTATATCTGGTAGCAGCGACGTACCCGCTGTTTATCGCTTCGGATGCGGCGTTGAACGTCGTTGCCTATATCGGTGGATTCACCGCCATTTTTGCGGCATCCATCGGCTTGACACAAAAAGATATCAAGCGCGTGCTTGCCTATTCCACTGTGAGTCAGCTCGGCTACATGATGCTGGCGCTGGGGGTAGCCGGGGCAGCCGGTTACGTGGCAGGTACATTCCATCTGATGACACATGCCTTTTTCAAAGCGCTGCTCTTTTTGGGGGCAGGCAGCGTGATCCATGCCGTACATACCCAGAATGTCTTTGAAATGGGCGGCTTATGGAAGAAAATGCCGATCACGGCCTTGACCTTCTTGATTGGTTGTCTGGCGATTGCGGGAATTTTCCCGTTTGCCGGATTCTGGTCAAAAGAAGCGATACTCGGCGCGGTTTACGAAGCGCATCGCTACGATCTGTTGTTTATCGCGATACTGGCTGCGTTCTTTACGGCGTTCTACATGTTCCGTCTGTTCTTCCTGACGTTTGCCGGAGAAGCGCGGGGCAAGCATGAAGCGCATGAGTCGCCGGGAGTCATGACCGGACCGCTGTTGATTCTGGCGCTTCTGGCCATTGTTGCGGGCTTCATCAATACGCCGTATGCGCCGGTCTTTGGCGACTGGCTCTTGAGCGGAGAAGTAGGCACGATCATTGAGGACGTGTTTGGCGCAGGAGAAGGCCACGCGGCAGCCTGGCTGCAAATCGCGGCGCTCGGGGTGTCGATCCTGGGAATCCTCTTGGCCTGGCTGATGTACGGAAAGCGGGCTATTCCTTCCGATGCCATACCGGAAGCGATGCCGTGGCTGTACCAACTGTCCTATCGCAAGTATTTCGTAGACGAGTTCTATCATTATGTAGTGGTTGTTCCGCTCGGCTGGCTCGGCTACCTGCTCAATCTGTTCGACAAGTATATCGTTGATGGCCTGGTTTCTTTGATAGCGAAAATTGCCCGAGGCATCGGCGCACTGCATGGACGTGCTCAAAACGGTCAGGTGCAATCGTACGGGGCCATGGTGCTGTTTGGCTTGCTGTTGTTGATTGTCGCCATCACTTTGACGGCGCAGGGAGGTGGAGTCCTTGGGATTGGCCAATAGTATACTGCTTACATTGATCGTCTTCTCACCGCTTTTGGCTGTCTTGATACTGGCGTTCGTTCCCCGGCATCAAGGAGGCGTGATCAAGAAAATTGGCGTGCTGGGCACACTTTTGCCGCTGGCCTTGTCACTCATGCTGTTTGCGTCATTCAACTACGAATCTTCAGGCTTGCAATTCACCGAGACGGCGAAATGGATCTCGATTCCGGTCGGACTGCAGCAGTCGGGCGCGATCTTCTCGTTTGACCTTGGCTACGAGCTGGGCGTGGACGGAATTTCGATGCCTTTGATCGTGCTCACCGCGATCATAGCGACTCTGGCCGCTGTAGCCTCATGGAATCAAAAGAAGCGGCTGAAGGAGTACTTCATCCTGTTCCATCTCCTGCTGATCGGAATGTTTGGCGTGTTTGCTTCGCAAAACCTGTTTTTGTTCTTCATCTTCTTCGAGCTGACACTGGTACCGACGTACTTCCTGATCGGCATCTGGGGCTACGGAGAGAGGGAAAAGGCTGCGAACAAGTTTTTGCTGTACAATGGTATCGGTTCGGCAGTCATGCTGATCGCCTTTATCGTGCTGTTTATGTATCTGAACACGATGAACATGGATAAAATCGCCGAGATTCTCGCCTCATCAGGCAATCCGGCATCAGCGGCCATGTCGCCGGAGTTCCGCTTCGGCCTGTTTTTGGCGATCTTTATCGCCTTTGCGATCAAGCTGCCGGTCTTTCCGTTCCATACCTGGATGCTGAAGGTCCACGTGCAGGCTCCGCCGGCGATCGTCATGATCCACTCCGGCATCTTGCTGAAAATGGGTGCGTACGGACTTTTGCGCATGGGTATCGGCTTTTTCCCTGAACAAGCCTACCAGTTCGCGACGTGGATGGCTGTGCTCGGAATAATTAACATTCTATACGGTGCCGTGCTGGCCTTTGTCCAAAAGGATCTGAAGATGGTGATGGCATACTCCAGTATCAGCCACATGGGAATTGTCCTGCTTGGATTTGCCGCGATGAATACGATCGGCTTCCAGGGGGCGATGTTCCAGGTGATCTCGCACGGCTTTATTTCCGCGCTGCTGTTCTTCCTGATCGGCATGATTTGGGAGAGAACCAAGACCTCGATGATCGACGAGCTGGGCGGACTTGCGAAATCCATGCCGTTCGCCAGCGGAATCATGCTGGCGGGAGCGATGGCTTCTCTGGGACTGCCGGGGATGTCCGGCTTTATTAGCGAATTTTTCGCCTTCCTCGGCTTGTTTGGGCAAATGCCGATCCTGGCGGCTATCGGTACGCTTGGCATCGTACTCACAGCCGTCTATCTGCTGAGGGCTGTTTTGAAAACGACGTTTGGACCGACTCCGGGGCGGTTTGCAGGTGTGGCAGATGCCCAGCCTATGGAGGTTGTGCCGCTGGTCGTCCTGCTCGGATTTATTATCCTGATCGGCGTCTATCCGGCCGTTTTGGCAAATCCTCTGCAGCAAACGTTGAAAACGATCGTCCCAATCGTTACGGGAATAGGAGGGTAATCCATGGACGTAAAAGATATTTTCTCGTATGACTGGAGCTACCTTCTGCCCGAATTCATCATTCTAGGATTCGCGACCGCCCTGTCGCTGCTCGATCTGTTTGCCGGAAAGCGTTTGGGCAAATCCGTCATCGGGTGGCTGACGCTGGCGGGAGTGGTGCTGGCTGCCGTTTTCGTCTTTGTAAACATAGGGAAACTGGATGAACCGTACGCATACATGGCGGATACGATTCGCATCGATGATTACGGAAATGCGTTCAAGCTGCTGTTCCTCGGAGGAGTCGCCTTTACCGTGCTGCTTTCTCTCTCTTATATGAAGCAGGACGAAATCAGGCATGGCGGCGAGTATTACTACTTGCTGCTGACCGGTCTTCTGGGCGCAATGGTGATGGCTTCTTCTGCCGATCTGATCACCATGTTCGTCGGTTTGGAGTTGTTGTCCATGTCCTCGTACGTTCTGGTGGGCTTGCGCAAGCATTCCTTGCAGTCCAATGAATCGGCGTTTAAATACATCGTCTCGGGATCGATCTCCACGGCGGTGACGCTCTTCGGGATGTCCTATGTATACGGATTAACCGGAACGACAAACATTTATGAAATTTCCGTACGGCTGTCCGAAGCGGCGATGTCCGGCTATGAGTTTATGGTGTATGCGGGATTCGCCTTTTTGGCTGTAGGGCTTGCCTTCAAAATCTCTGCTGCACCCAACCACATGTGGGCACCGGACGTGTACCAAGGGGCGGCGACTCCGGTCACGGCCTTCCTGGCGGTCGTCTCCAAAGCTGCCGGCTTTGCTCTCGTCTTCCGCTTGCTGCTGATCGGCTTCTTCAACATCCAGACCGATACGCGTTTCTTTTTCGATCAGGGAGCGCTTTACCTGGCGATCATAGCGGGGGCTTCGATGATTATCGGGAACACGATGGCTCTGCGTCAGACCAATGTAAAACGGATGATGGCCTACTCCGGAATTGCGCAGGCGGGCTATATGCTGGTGGCGTTTGCGCCGCCGACCATCCTGTTTTTCGGCGAAGTGACATTCTTCCTGTTCGCCTACCTGCTGGCCAGCTTTGGTGCCTTTGCGGTCATCATGGTGGTTGCTCGCGATCAACAAACCGATGATCTGAAGGGCTTTGCAGGACTTTATCACCGCTCGCCGCTGATGGCAGTGTCGATGAGCATCTTCCTGCTGTCGCTTGCCGGCATTCCGGTATCCGCCGGATTCTTCGGGAAGTTCTACATCTTTATGGGGGCGATCGCGCAGCAGAGCTATGTTCTTGCAGCGATTATGATCGCGACCAGTGTCGTGTCGTATTACTACTACTTTGGCATCATTCGGCAGATGTACATGCGCCCGGGAGCGACAGAGGCTCCTTTGTCCGTACCGAAAACGATTGGGGCGCTGGTCCTGATTTTGGCGCTGGCCACAGTGGTGTTCGGCGCATTCCCGGGGCTTGTGACTGATTATGTCCAAACGCACCTCAATCACGGGTTTAATTTTGGCGACATGCTGCCACCGAACTTTCAATGAATTGCGGTCAGGGATCAGGTACAATAGAGGGGACGGCTTGCGAGCCGCCCCCTTTTTACATATCAGTTGCCGTGGCGAGCAGAGGCAAGTGGTGCGGTCGGTTCTGGTTTGCTCGGTTCCGGCTACTCGGTACGGCTACTCGGTACGGCTACTCGGTACGGCTACTCGGTACGGCTACTCGGTACGGCTACTCGGTTCCGGCTACTCTGTTCCGGTTACTCGGTACGGCTACTCGGTTCCGGTTTACTCAGTTCCGACTTACTCAGTTTCGGTTAGGAACGGCACCGTGCTTCTTCTCGCTACAGCCACGTATAAAGCGGTCTTTGGTTTGATCCCAGTGAAAAATCGATGAACGGAAAGGCAAGGAGGAAACAAACGTGTCGCAAGGTATGTACGGTTTTGTAAGCATTATCGTCTCAGTCGCCCTGATCGGCGTCAGCTGGTGGGCCCTGCAGGCTTTTCGATTTGACCTCTTTCTGAAAAATCCGCAAGGGCCGCAAGCAAAGCTCTTGCAAATCATCATGTCCATCTTTCTCGGATACCAGATGGCGAGCTTTCTCATGGAATATCTCGGCTGGTCCTTGATCTTCGGGCAAATCTTTTCCTGACCGCAGGATTCGACAGGAATTGATTGGTATATCCCACCAGTTTTACGTGCAAACTGAGAAGTACAAAGAGAAGCGCGTAAAAAGGGAGAGGGATAAAAATGGGGAAACGGAACGTTTGGCTTGTTTTGATAGGATTGGCTGCACTGGGTACGGCGTGGTGGATGCCGGCAGAAGCGCAGAACGAAAGGCAGCTACATCAGGAGCAGCAGGAAACGCGGGCATCTGCCCGATTGTTCGACGTATTGGAAGGCTCGGGAGCCAGGGTGGCAAGCGTGGAGGTGCGTACGCGCATTTCCTTGGGGAAACTGTCCGGCACCGAAGAAATGAAGGATTTGGCTGCGAAATGGGCGGATCGGCTTGACATGCCGCTATCCGAAGCAAAATGGACGCAATCATCCCATCTGTTTACCTATCAGGTCCCGGCCAATCTGTACGGGGTTCAGCTCGATTATCAGGTTACCGGGGTACCTCACAAAGATGGTATCGACACATATCTAGTACTGTCCATAAAAGGAAATCGCGATTCTCTACCATATGTTGATTTGATACAGAACAAGCACGAACAAGCCCTGAAGCAAGCCGGCTTCATTCCGCAATTTAGCACTTGTATTCGCGGATTGTACAATGTTAAACTGAGTGTTGATCAACAGGAGGGGAAAATTTTGTCGATATTTGACGCCCTCCATGCAAAAGAATTGGAACGTTTACAAGATGAGACGGTTGTCAGCATATCTGGTTACACTTCTGAGTGGAATTCGTTCTTATCACTAAACGGACAAGCTCGGATGAATCTGCAGGTCGCCACTCACCGGGACAGTTTGAACGGTACGTGGATTACAGCAGGTACACCGATTATCACAGCGGAATATTAGCACGCGGAGGGGTACACATTGGATAAAATTATTGTCCGCGGTGGGAAGGCTTTGGCGGGGAATGTGAAAGTTTCCGGCGCCAAAAATGCCGTACTCCCTATTATTGCAGCAGCTATCCTGGCCGAAGAGGGAACCAACGTCATTCACGACGTACCCGCTCTGGAAGACGTCAGGATCATATGCGATCTCCTGAAAACATTGGGTATCACCCTTACATACGATAAAGAAGTGCTGACCATCAACGCCTCTCGTGTGACGAGTGTGGAAGCATCTTACGAACTGGTTCGTAAAATGCGAGCGTCCTTTTTGGTAATGGGACCGCTCCTGGCCAGAGAAGGCAAGGCGCGTGTAGCACTTCCGGGAGGGTGCGCCATTGGTACCCGCCCGATCGATCAGCATCTCAAAGGCTTTGAAGCGATGGGAGCCAAGATTGAGATCGGACAAGGGTTTATCGAAGCCAGTGTCGAGGGACGTTTGCAGGGAGCGAAAATCTACCTGGATATCGCCAGCGTAGGCGCTACCGAAAACATTATGATGGCTGCTGCTTTGGCTGAGGGAACCACCGTTATTGAAAACGCAGCCGAAGAACCGGAAATCGTGGATTTGGCCAACTTCCTCAACGGGATGGGAGCCAAGGTTCGCGGAGCGGGTACCGGTTCCATTCGGATCGAAGGCGTGGAGAGATTGAAAGGCTGCACGCACTGCGTGATTCCGGACCGGATCGAAGCGGGTACCTTCATGGTAGCTGCCGCGATTACAGGCGGGGACGTTTTTGTCGAAGGTGCAATCTGTGATCATTTGAAGTCCGTTACTGCCAAGCTGAGAGAAATGGGCGTGGAAGTGGACGAGCAGGAGAACGGCATTCGCGTGAGAAGCAATGGCCGTCTCAAGGCTGTCGACGTCAAGACCTTGCCGTATCCCGGCTTCCCGACGGACATGCAGTCGCAAATGATGGCGCTGCTATTGGCATCGGAAGGCACCAGCATCGTTACCGAGACCGTTTTTGAAAATCGCTTTATGCACGTGGAAGAATTCCGCCGGATGAATGCCAATATCAAGATTGAGGGACGCAGCGCGATCGTGGAAGGCGGCGCCAAGCTGACCGGAAGCAAAGTGGCGGCGACGGATTTGCGAGCAGGAGCTGCGCTCGTATTGGCGGGCCTGGTGGCCGAGGGCGAAACAGAAGTGAGCAGCCTTCACCATATCGACCGGGGCTATGTCCAGTTCACGGAAAAGCTTCGCGGCCTGGGCGCTCTTGTAGAGCGTGTTTCGCCAGCGAAAGAAGTCGAGACAGAAGCGGTTGAACAGGTAAAAACCGAACCGATCAAAGTCCAGTTTTCTCCCAATTTTGCGTAAACACATACCGAGACTTCCCTGTAAGCGGGGAAGTCTTTTTCATTTTCAGCAAACTCTTCCATCTCTCTTATTCTCTCGTTCTACCTCCCGAGGCTTGGACATAGACTGAAATAGTCCAGCACAAGAGGGGGGATATGACGCATGAAACGTTACCTGGTGGCGTGGTTCATCGGATTGCCGATACTGCTCGTGATGCTGCCTGCCGCGCTGGTCTACTTTTTTTCCTCTCCACCCGGAAGCGAGGGGCTTCCGCAAGTCTCTGCCCCGAACAACCCGGCTGTTCATCAGTCGGCGATTGAGGTGAAGGTATATCGGACCGCCAAACAGGCTGTGGAAACGATGCCGTTGGAAACGTACATCGAGGGCGTAGTGGCGGCGGAGATGCCGGCAGAGTTCGAGCTGGAGGCGCTCAAGGCCCAGGCGATGGCAGCCCGTACCTACATCATCCGCAGGCTCGATGCGAAGAAATTTGATGACGTTCCCAAGGGAGCACAGGTCACCGATACGGTGAAGCATCAGGTCTTTCTCGACGAGGCGCAGCGCAAGCAGAACTGGGGGGACCAATTCGAGTGGAAAAACGCGCGCATCCGCCAGGCTGTGCAGGCGACGGCCGGGGTCGTTCTGACCTACGGAGGCAAGCCGATCGACGCGACCTTTTTCTCCACCAGCAATGGGTTTACGGAAAATGCCAACGAGTATTTTGAAGAGCCGGTCCCCTATTTGAAAAGCGTGGCAAGCCCCTGGGACATTCAATCGCCCAGCTTTGAAAAAACCGTCAAAATCGCCGCAGCGGACCTGGAGCAGCGTCTCGGAATCAAACTGACAAAGGAAGCCTCCGGCAATGGCAGCTGGTATCGCATCGTGGAGCGGACGACGGGCAATCGCGTGGGCAAAATCAGCATTGGCGGAAAAGAGTTCAGCGGCAGGGAATTCCGCGAGAAGCTCGGACTCCAATCTTCCGCCTTTACGCTGGAGCTGCGAGGCAATGAAGTCCATATTACGACCAAAGGATACGGCCACGGTGTCGGGATGAGCCAGTGGGGGGCCAACGGAATGGCGAAGGCAGGGAAGAGTGCCGAGCAGATCGTCAAATACTTTTACCAGGGAATCGCCTTGGAAAATTGCGACCTCATCCTGAAAGGATAAAGGCAAAAGAGAAAAAAGGCTGTTTTCAGCAAATTTACAAGTTTCCCCTCTCTCTCAGGTTTATCCGCCGAAAATCTGGCGATACTGAGGGATGAGGTGATGAATACAATGGAAGATCAAAAAAATCAAAATCAACCGATTCCATTCAAAAAGGCAAGCTCCTGGAAAAACGTTTTGGGCAAAAAATGGGCGTTTCCGGCGATCTACATCGGCACCGCAGCAATTATTCTCGCTTTTGTGATGTGGTATCAGAGCGGCGGCGTGACCGACAATCTCCCCGGCCAAGCCGAGGGCGGCATTGCGATCACGACACCGCAGGAAGGCGCCAAAGATCCGTCTGAAGCTGACGAAAACAGCGCTGTTCCGGTATCTGGAACCGTTCAACAGCTTGCTTGGCCTGTAGCCAAAGGAGTTCAGTACGAAAAGGGAATGAATTTCTTCGACGAGCAAGCGTCCAAGGATGTACAGCAAAAAGCTCTCGTCAAGTATGACAACACGTTTATGCCGCACACCGGTATCGACCTGAAGTCGACTGACGGCAAGAGCTTTGATGTAACCGCCGCTCTGCCTGGCAAGGTGAGCAAGGTGGAAAACGATCCGCTCGTCGGTCGCGTGGTGGAAATCGAGCATGCCGACAAGATGGTCACCGTGTATCAAAGCCTGGACAAAGTGAATGTCAAGCCTGGCGATGAAGTAACCCAAGGCCAGGTGCTGGGTACAGCGGGGCGCAGCGTGTATGAAAAGGATGCCGGTATTCACCTTCACTTCGAAGTTCGCGTTGACGGTGCGTCTGTCGATCCGGAGCAATACCTGCTCCAATCGGAAATGCAGGATCAATAACGATTCCAGGAATTTCAGAAATGCCGACAAGCCTGTAGAGAGGTTCGCTCTGCAGGCTTTTTTTTATGAAGCGTGCCCAGCAAGCTGTTAATTGCTAGTTGGTGAAAGTCCAACCGAGGCAGGAGCCAAGTCACCTCGTAGCTGACAGGCAACTGGTGGAGAAATCCTAAGGTTGAAGCCCTGTGACAAAGTAACTCGAAAGAGTGCGAGCAAATCAGCAGGCCGTAACATAAAGTGAATCCTGCAGCCTCGTTAAGAAAGACCACCGAGAGGTGGACAAAGGGAAGCCGAGCTTGTTTCATATGGGCGAAGGCCAAGGACGGTGTGGAGAACTTGGAATACAGCACCTATGAATCCCTCGGGGTATGGGGAGCGGTATGTTGAGAAAGTAGTTAACGGAACTGGGGAGACCCTACTCTGCACGCCCCGTCAGGAGCGTAAAACGGAAACCTATAACCGTAAGGGAAGTGGTGGATGGCAGAGAGGGAGTCGGAGGGGTTCATAGTACCGATGAACATAAGGACAACACAACCTTATGGAGGGAAGGAGCCCTGCTTTGTTCACGGGTCGAAGGAGGTAAGAGTGAGTGAATGCAAGTAAACTTGCTAACTACACCGATGTAAAAGCTCGACAACTTTGGACAACCCTATATCTTTGTGCCAAGGCAAACTCAAAACGGCGATTTCATGCCTTGTATGACAAAATCTACCGCCCGGATATTCTAGCGACAGCTTGGAGGAGAGTAAAAGCAAATAAAGGGAGCGGAGGAATCGACGGACAATCCATCGCACAGATTGTGGAGGAGTATGGGGAGAGCCGTTTTCTTAACGAGATCTATCTAGATTTAAAAGAAAAGCGGTATCGTCCACATCCGGTTCGTCGAACTTACATCCCTAAACCGGATGGCAAGAAACGTCCACTCGGCATCCCGACGATCAAGGATCGGGTGGTCCAAATGGCTACTAAGCTAGTCATTGAACCGATCTTTGAAGCTGATTTTCGGGACTGTTCTTATGGCTTTCGGCCAGGAAGAAATGCTCACCAGGCAATTGCACAGATACGCAAAGCAAGCAAGAGGTGTTATTGGGTCGTAGATGTTGACATTAAAGGGTATTTCGACAACATCAACCATGAGAAGTTGATGAAACTGGTCGAAATGAGAATCAGCGACAGACGTGTTCTGAAACTTATCCGACAATGGCTGCAGGCTGGGGTCATGGAAAATGATCAATTCCATGAAACAGAACTGGGAACTCCGCAAGGAGGGGTAATCTCGCCTCTTCTTTCAAACATCTATCTAAACTACATGGACACCATTTGGGAAAATCAATTCTCCCATCTTGGCACACTTATCCGCTATGCGGATGACTTCGTTATCATGTGCAGAACCAAACAAGAAGCATTGGAAAGCATTCAAGTGCTGATGGCTATTCTAAACAAGCTGGAGCTTAGTCTCAGTAAAGAGAAATCTAGACTCGTTAATATTTGGGACAATTCCACTGGGTTTGACTTTCTTGGGCTGCACCATCGCAAATTCCCCGTGTTCAACAAAGGGGGGAGCAAGGTATTTGCTATGTCTCATGTACCAGCTAAGAAAGCAATGAAGGAAATGAGACGTAAAATTAAGGAATACACTGCACCAAGGAACAAACTGTTTCTGTCTCTAGAAGAGCTAGTGAAAGGGCTAAATCGCAAGCTAAGGGGGTTCAAGAACTACTACTTCATCTCGCCCATCGCCAAACGATGGGCAAGACGGATAGACTGGTATGTGATTGAACGCCTTACAATCTTCTGCAACAAGAAAAGAAGCAAGCGGAATAAACATGCCGGAAAGCTGAAGGTCATACAAAACACGCAGGGTAGTTTATTGAAATTAGCCGGATAAAGTAAGCCGAATGCCAAAGAAAGAAGAACATCGGAAAGCCGTATGAGGGAAAACCTCACGTACGGTTTGATGAGGGGGAGCTGAAATGAGCAAGGCGACCATACGGTCGCCCGAAAGTTTCAGTTCTCTACTCTACAAACAGGCCGATGTGTACACGCCCTCCAAAAAAGATGTGGTCGTGCTGGCTTGTCAGGCTTGGAAACGTAGAATATGTGTCCGCACCCACCCATATATTGTAACAGACAATGTTGAAACAGGGAGGCGAGTAGCGTGCACGATTACATCAAGGAGCGAACCATAAAGATCGGCCGGTATATTGTAGAAACGCGAAATACGGTTCGCATGATCGCCAAAGAGTTCGGTGTTTCCAAGAGCACGGTACACAAGGATCTGACAGAGCGGCTGCCTGAGATAAATCCGGAGTTGGCGAACCAGGTAAAGGAAATATTGGAGTACCACAAGGCGATCCGTCATCTGCGTGGAGGAGAGGCAACCAAGATCAAGTACAAGAGAAGGAGCAAGAAAGTCCGGGTAGAACAGGAGGAAAGCGTATAAAAATATGCAATTCATAAACAATTATTTCCTAAGTCCATAAGAATTTCCTTGTCCTCTCACGTCTAACAGCCTATGATAAGGGGTAGATATGTAACTGGTACAGGGAGGACCTTTTCATGTTTGGCAAAGATATCGGAATCGACCTGGGTACGGCCAATGTCCTGGTTTTTGTAAAGGGCAAAGGCATCGTCCTGGATGAACCTTCTGTCGTGGCAATTGATAATCATACGAAAAAAGTGCTAGCCGTAGGAAATGAGGCTCACCGCATGGTGGGACGTACTCCAGGAAATATCGTGGCGATCCGGCCGTTGCGTGACGGGGTTATTGCCGATTTTGATATCACGGAAGCGATGTTGAAGCACTTTTTGGCTAAGATTGGCGGGAAGCAAATGTTTGCCCGTCCGCGCATCTTGATTTGCTGTCCGACGAACATCACATCGGTAGAGCAAAAAGCCATTCGTGAAGCGGCTGAGCGCAGCGGCGGTGCACGCGAGGTATTTATCGAAGAAGAACCGAAGGTAGCCGCTGTAGGAGCCGGCATGGAAATTTTCCAGCCATCCGGCAACATGGTAGTGGATATCGGCGGAGGTACAACGGATGTAGCGGTACTGTCCATGGGCGATATCGTCACATCTTCCTCCATTAAGGTTGCGGGCGACAAATTTGACATGGCCATCATGAGATACATAAAAACGAAATACAAGCTGCTGATCGGGGAACGTACGTCTGAAGATATCAAAATGCAAATCGGTACGGTTTCCGGCGGACGCCAGGACGAAATGGATATTCGCGGCAGGGATATGGTAAGCGGGTTGCCTCAAACCATTACCATTCGCTCGCACGAAGTCCAGGAAGCCCTGGCTGAGTCGGTTAGCGCAATTGTACAAGCATCCAAATCTGTTTTGGAACGAACACCTCCGGAGCTTTCTGCCGATATTATTGATAAGGGAGTTTTCCTGACTGGAGGAGGCGCGCTTCTGCATGGATTCGACCAGCTGCTGGCGGACGAGTTGAAAGTACCGGTGCTCGTAGCGGAAGATCCGATGATGTGCGTCGCCAAAGGAACCGGCATGATGCTGGACTATCTGGACAAAGTGCCGGCATATCGGAAGAAAAAGTTTTTCGGGAGGTAATGCCGTGTGATCAGAGGCTTGTATACAGCCGCATCGGGCATGTTGTCTTTGCAGAGAAAACAGGATTCGCTGGCCAACAATCTGGCTAACATCAATACGCCTGGCTACAAGCAGGACGTGGGCGTCATGCGCGCTTTCCCCGAGCAGCTCCTGTCTCGCATCCGCGATCAGGAAGGACCTGATATTCAGGGGATGCCGCAAATGGGTGGACAAGCAGTCCCGATCGGTCGTCTGCATACGGGTGTGTACATGTCGGAGGCGCTTCCTGTGTTTCGCCAGGGGGATATCGCCGAGACGCGCGATCCGTACGATGTCGCGCTCATGGACAACATCCAGCCGGATGAAGAAGGCAACGAGCGCCGCCTGTTCTTCAGCGTAGCGAGACTGGCTGATCCCGCTACGGATACAGCAGAGCCTGAGCAGCTGCGATACACCCGCAACGGCAACTGGAGCGTCAATGCAGACGGCTATCTGGTGACGCCAGACGGCTATTATGTGCTGAATAATGAGAATCAGGCGATCCGTGTCAACGATCCGGACTTTCCTGATCAGAGTGCGGGCCATACGCTGGAGATTACCGCCAACGGAGCCCTCTTTTATCGAAATGATGCTGGCGAACAGGTGCCGTTGAACGATCAAAGCCTGGGCATAAAAGTGCTGACCAATCCACAGCAAATGGTGAGGGAAGGAACCAACGTCTACCGCTACACAGGCGAGGGACAACCGGCAAATGTGGGCGATGACCCGGAAAATACGGGCTTTTACGGCGTGAAGCAAGGCTGGCTGGAACGCTCCAATGTCGATCCTGCCCAGACGATGACGGATATGATGACGGTTCTTCGGGCATACGAGGCGAACCAGCGCATCATTACGACAGTGGATGGCACGATGGAAAAAGCAGCCAATGAAATCGGACGGGTTAACGGGTAAGATAGGAGGAAGAGCGCATGCAATCACTAAACATCTCCACGGCAGCTCTGCGCGGCGTTCAGCAGGCATTGGATAACACTGCCAACAATTTGGCCAACGCCGATACAGTCGGATACAAACGGCGGACTGCGTCATTTTCCGAGCTTTTGTCAGACTCCATGAACGAGCAGGCCGCAGTCGACAGCAGGCAGCGCAATTCTCCGCCCGGTCTGCGCATCGGCAGCGGTTCCAGGCTGGGCTTGACAAAAATGGACGTGTCCCCGGGGAACATGAAGCAAACGGATGTACCGACCGATCTGATGATCGAAGGGGACGGCTATTTTCTGGTCTCTCGTCCGTTTCGCAACGCAGACGGGGAGCTGGACGATGAATACCGTCTGACTCGGAGCGGAGCTTTTCAATTTGCTCAAATGGCCGGGCTGCCCGGGTATGCTCTGGCTACTCCTACAGGCGAGTACCTGGTGGATGAAGCGGGGCTTCCCATCAGCTTTGAGAATCCCGGAGAGCTGACCATTACGCCTGAGGGCATCGTGTTTTTGGATGGAAATGAAGTGGCGCAGATGCGTCTTTACAAAGTGGACAACCCTGACCAGCTGCAGCAGGTAGGAGACAACCAGCTGCTGGCCCCTGTGCTGGACGACCAGAAGGCACCTGACTTTATGCAGTTTGCCGACGGCCGGATCAAGCAAGGCGCACTGGAAACATCCAATGTCAATGTTCAGGAAGAAATGTCCCAATTAATCAATGTGCAGCGAGCCTATCAATTGAATTCCCGCGCGATTGGAATCACCGACCAAATGATGGGGATCGCCAATTCGCTCAGGTCCCGTTAATACACTTGGCATGTCGGAGGATACGCGAATGGATCAAGGAAAGGGGAAACGTTCCCCGCGTGATGGCCAGGGAGCCGAACAGAGAGAAAGGAAGCGTGTCGGCAGCGCTTGGCAAATAAAGCTGGCCAAGTGGCTGATCGTCCCATTTCTGCTGTTTTTCTCGCTGATCATCGGCCTGGTCATCGGTTACAGCATGGTCGGACACAAGCCGGCGTCAGAAGTGTTTGATATCAACACGTATAAGCATATGTATGATCTGATGTTCTCTGGCACGTAGAAAATACAGACCCCAGCCGCAGGAGGTGTGGGGTATTTTTTTGATCGCTTGCAAGCCTTCCCGGCTCTCTTCCGGGGACTTGTTGTGCCCTTTGTCCAAAGAGTATAATGGAACAGTGGTAAAAAGGGAGTGACGATTTGATCCGGAGGGATATCCGTGAATCTTCCAAATGCGCTGACCGTTTTTCGCATCGTTCTCATCCCTTTGTATTTGTACGTGTTTTTTCGGGAGTTCCCGTTTCATATTGAGGTTGCCCTCGGCATCTTGATTCTCGCGGGAGTGACTGACATTGCAGATGGATACATCGCGCGAAAGCACAAGCTTGTAACGACGTTTGGAACGATGATGGACCCGCTTGCAGACAAGCTGATGATGATGGCAGTGATCGCTTCATTGTTTTTAACAGAGCGGATCAGTGTATGGGCCGCCCTGTTTTTCTTTGCTCGCGACGCCGGAATGATCGTGGCATCGGCCTTTTTCCACTTCCGTGGGAAAAAGACAGTGCCAGCCAATGCGTTTGGCAAAATAACGACGGTCTTGTTTTACATCGCGTTCCCGATGGTCATGTACAGGTTTCAGTACGGCGAGCTTATCTTATGGACGGCTATCCTGTTCTCGTTTGTGACCGCCGCCATTTACCTGGTCAAGTTTCGTCTGATGAATCGCGTGTACTAATACAAACCAGGGATGAAAAGAGCACTTCCGCCGCATGTGCAGGAAGTGCCCCTCTATCTTAACCCCGATCTCCCCATGTGGAAGATAGGGGGTTGTCTTTATTCTCAGTTTCGAGTATGTTCTTCATGCATGGCATGAGTGATATAAAGAATGGAAATGGAGCGTTGTTTATGGAATTTCAATTGCCTTTGGACGTAACAGACATTCAATCGATTATCCCCCATCGCTATCCTTTTTTATTGGTGGACAAGGTTACCGAGCTGGAGTCGGGGAAGCGGGCAGTCGGGTTAAAAAACGTTACGGTAAACGAGCCGTTTTTCCAAGGTCATTTCCCGGGCTACCCGGTCATGCCAGGTGTGCTGATCGTCGAAGCGCTGGCCCAGGTAGGAGCCGTCGCGGTACTGAGCATGGAGGAAAACAGAGGCAAAATCGCCTTTTTTGCCGGAATCGACGAATTTCGCTTCAAGGATCAGGTCAAGCCGGGCGATACCCTGACACTTGAGGTCGAATTGACGCGAGTGCGCGGCTCGATCGGCAAGGGACACGGAACAGCCAAGGTAAACGGCAAGGTCGTGGCTGAGGGCGGACTTCTTTTTGCCCTGTCGGCAGCACAAAAGGACTAGAAAATCGCCCATCTTGTATGTAAGGCCTATTTGGGGTAGAATGGCTAATGTATGTGCAACATTTCTTAGGCGCTCTGCGTCTATCACGTAATGAAGGTGAAAACGTTGACCAAACAGGTCGCAAACATATTGGGTGTGTCGTTTTCTACACGCGGTTTTGACGAGACGGTGGCACATCTTGTCGACCGGATCCGGGAAGGAAAACAGACGCACGTCGTCACGGCCAACCCGGAAATTGTCATGCTGGCGAAGGAAAATCGCTCCTTTCTGAATCTATTGGACCAAGCCTATGTCGTTCCGGACGGGATCGGCATTGTCTATGCGGCCAAGTGGACGGGAGAGCCGATTCGCGAGCGCGTTACGGGCGTGGAGCTGCTGGAAGCATTGATGGCAGCGGCAGACAGAGAAAAGTGGAAAGTATATCTTTTGGGAGCGTCACCGGAGGTAAACCGGCTGGCAGCGGAAAAGCTGTCCGAGCGGTTTCCGGGGGCGCGCGTCGTCGGGTATCGAGACGGTTATTTTCAACGAGACGAAGAACAAAGAGTCGTGCAAGACATAGCCGAAAAACAGCCCCATCTCCTGTTCGTGGCGATGGGAGCGCCCAGGCAGGACGAATGGATCGCCGCCTACCGCGATCAGCTTCAGGCTACGCTCGCGATGGGAGTCGGAGGCAGCCTTGACGTCATTGCCGGGAAAGTAAAGAGAGCGCCAAAGCTGTGGCAGCGCTTGCATCTGGAGTGGCTGTATCGACTGTTGGCCCAGCCGTCGCGCTGGAGAAGACAGTTGGCTATTCCGCTGTTTGTCTGGACAGTCTTGAAGGAAAAAAGGGGAAGCCGCTCCTGAACGTACCCGTAGAGAGGAGAACAGTCGATGTCTACACTAATCCTCGGATTACTGACTTCGCTGATAGTATCATTTATAGCCACACCATACGTGAAAAAACTGGCGGAATCCATCGGAGCGACAGACACGCCGGACCAGCGCAAGGTTCACAAGCGGATCATGCCGCGACTGGGTGGTCTGGCGATTTATCTCGGATATTTTGTTGCATTTTTCATATTTGTTCCATTTACTACGATGAAAGAAATGCTCGGCATCTTCATCGGCGGTACGATCGTGATGGCGACAGGAATGCTGGATGACAAATACCAGCTCTCTCCCAAGTGGAAGCTGATGGGCCAACTGCTTGCAGCGGCAGTCGTCGTCATTCCGTTTGGCCTCAAAATAGGCGTCGTCAACCTGCCTTATGAAGGCAGCATCGATTTCTCCAGCGGCTGGCTGCTCTGGCTCGGCGTACCGATCACGATCTTCTGGATTGTCGGTGTCACCAACGCCGTCAACCTGATCGACGGCCTGGACGGCCTGTCCGCAGGGGTATCGGCGATCGCGACAGCTACGATGGCCATCGTGGCACTGGTTATGTCCGGCAGCGGCGCGGCGGCTCACTATGACACGATCGCGATTTACTGCTTCGTTCTGCTGGGAGCCATACTCGGCTTTCTCTATTTCAATTTCCATCCGGCCCGTATTTTCATGGGAGACACCGGCTCGCTGTTTTTGGGCTTCAACCTGGCGGCGCTCTCCATCATGGGCTTCAAAGAGGCGCTGTTCGTCTCCTTTATCATCCCCATCGTGGTGCTCGGCGTTCCGCTTTGGGACACGTTTTTCGCCATCGTCCGGCGGATCGTCAACAAAAAGCCGATTTCCAGCCCGGATAAAGGCCATCTGCACCACTGTCTGTTGAACATGGGACTGTCGCACCGCGCGACAGTACTGACGATCTACATGATCAGCATCTTCTTCGGGACGATGGCGATCGTTTTGACAAAAACGACAAAATGGACAACCATCATCGTGATGGTGCTGCTGCTCTTCGCTACCCACATGGCGACAGAGATCGTCGGCCTCGTCGGCCGCCGCCACCGTCCGCTGATCAATACGTATCGCAAGCTGAAGGTGAAGAACGCCGATCAGCGCCGCAGTCACTAGAAATGAATAACGTACGCAAAGCCTCTGCTGGTGGACAGCAGGGGCTTTTTTTCTCCACATTTTTGCAGTTTATCCTTAACCAGATAGAAGATTTTGCCGATAACAGTAAAGACGAGTAAGGCATCCCCTGCACAAAAATTGGCAGGGCCAAATACAGACTATATGGAGAGGTGAAACCTTTTGCAGAAGATGTTCGCTACGATGCGGCAGTGGTTGGCTGTAAGTTTGGCACTGTTACTTGTAGTCAGTGGAGTGCTCCCGTCCATGGCTGCTGCTGCTACTGAGAAACCTGTCATTCTGGAAGATGCGTATAACGGCAAGGGCACAAGCCCTGTGGACGCTTATACGTATGGAAGTTCAAAGATTACCATCAGTGGTACCGTGGGAGCTGGCGTATCCGGCCGGAATTTGCGGGTCAAAATCACTTTGGGGAATGGAACCGAAGTCCCCGGGATGGAAAAAATAACACCGACCGTGTCGGGGAGCCAGTTTACGTTCTATGACATTTCGTTGCAGCCAGGTCTGAACAAGATCAGCTTTTACGAAAATGTGGGCAGTGTGGAAAAGGATCATTTGCAGTTTTACGTGAACTATAACGACACCCCGATCATTGAGGAAATATCTGTTGAGGATACCGAGCTCAATCCGAGTGGAGTCACCTATTATTCTTTGCCTGCCTCGAACCGGATGGTTGTCAATCTCAACGGCAAGGCGTTGAATGCGGATACCGTTGTCGTGGAGAATATCTCCAAGGGCGAGGAAGTTCGCGGTTCGGTCAGCAAAAACACAGGCTTCTTCAGCCTGAAAATTCCTGTCATGTTTGGTGAAAACACGCTTCGCTTCACGGCGTTGAACCAAAACAAAACGGTTGGCGCCATCGAGAGAAAGCTTCTGATTGTCACGACGTCGATCGGTGAAGCCGATTTGCTCTATAATCTCAGCATCAACAATGAACGGCTGACTCCGGACACAGAGGATGAGGTCGGAAACAACATTGTGAGAGTCGATCCGGCAAGCTCAGCGAACCTGAGTCTGAAATCTTCCGCCTTGCTGCAATACGATACGGCGAATCCGAACAAGCCATTTGATTCAATGTCTTTTGTCATCAAAGAAGACGGGGCTTCGGCGGAAACCTCCTATACGGCTACCATTACAGACAAAAAAGCGTCCAATGACGGTTTTACGCAATACGAACTCAGCGGTAATGTGCCCCAATCGGCATTGGCATCTGGAAAGAAATACACTGTATGGCTTGTTTACAAGTACAAAGAAGACACAGATCCGTCTACAACACCGAGCTCCTTTGAGGTAAAACGGTATCTGTACACCATCAAGACCGTAGAGCAGGATGCGCCGCAGTTTATCTCCGGCAGCTATTTGGGAGCGCCGCTCTCTACTTCCAGGACGAATACTCTGCTGGGAGTGCCTGCAGAGCTTCTCGTAACCGGTGAATTTGTTGGCGATTCCAGCAAGTATCAACTCTACCTAAACGAGAATGCACTGGACAGCAGCAACTATGCCCTGAAGGTAGATCCCTTTAAAGATGCATCAGGAAACACGGTTGCAAACAAATATGTGGCAACGATCAGCTTGAAAAATCCCGACGCAGGTACGGGAAATCTAAAAATTGTTTATACAGGCGGAGCTGGCACGTCTGTAATGTATCCGATCAAGTGGCAAATTGCCCCTTACGTACAGCTTACCTACAAAACCGGTTCGCAAGACAACAGCTTCTATGATGGCTTCCAGATCAATAGCGACAGCGATGTACCGACTTTGCACGGACGCGTGTACAACTTTGATCTGAAAGCAAACCCGAGCGATTCTTCCAAGCTGGATAATCTCACTGTGAAGCTGAACGAACAGGACTTAGCCCTTTCGAGTGTCGACGCCGCGAATGGCAAGTTCAGCATTTCAAGTTCAGAGTTGAAGAAGTCGGTCAACGGTTCTTCCATATTGAAAAAGGGTACAAACACCCTGAAAATTACACTGAATCCAACGGCAAAACCGGGAGCTACTCCTGTCGTATTTACCTACAATATCCTGTACATTACGGCCAAGGCTCCCTCCATCGAAGAGGTAAAGCTGTGGGGAATCTTCAATGGGAAGGAAAATGAGCTGACTGGTTCTACCGGCGGAACATACGAAACCGGTGCTGCTTTCTTGAGCAAATTCTCCTTTAAGGTAAAAGATGCCTCCAAGCTCTATGTGGAGAAAAACGGCAAGCGGATTGTGGAATTTGAAAAGGATTCCGGAAGCTGGAAGACGCCAGACCCTGCCAGCAAGGAATACAATGATGCGATTGGCGAGCTTCCGAGCAGTTTGCAAAACTTCTTTGATTCCAGCTACAACATTGACGACAAATCCAGCACGAGCTTCGAAGGGTCGCTATCTTCCTCCAAGTACAATCGCATGCTCGATAAAGTGCAGCAGGCGGTAAAGGGAACAGGCGATCAAAAACTCGAAGAGCAGGAAAAGTACCTGGCGTTGTTGCCGCTGACTCTGCGGAAAAACAACTCGACGGTATACACGATCGTTGCAGAGGATGAAAGCGGTACAGTCGTACGATACAACATCAAGATCAACCAGAGAACAAGCAACTGGGAGGTTTTGAGTCCGGTCAAAGCCAGGTCGACAGACCAGTACATTACTGTAAACAGCAACAGTGCCGTGATCAAGGTTTTCGCTGAAAAAGCGGACAAGGTCATGTTTGGCAAAATCGAAGCGAAAACGAGCAACAGGACTGAACCCGACTTTAGATTCGACCCTGATTTCGCAAAAGCGATACCGGAGACTTATTACGTCTTTACGGCGACTGTCCCGCTGAAAAACGGGTTGAACACGATCAAATTCACGGTTCAGGTAGGAGATACCACCTACAACGACCAGATTCAAATCTTTAATGCGAATTCGACGGTAGATGGTGCAGAATACCGCGAAGTCCTCGGCAAGAAAGTGTCATTCTCGGTATTTAACAAGGGGCTGGAATTGAAGTTCCCTGCAGGAACCGTACTTCTTTCGCCAAGCAATCACCGTGCAGGAGAAGAAGTCAAGAATCCAACCGAAGACATTTTTGTCGATGTACCATTGTATTTTGGTATTGCCGACCGTACCACGGGCCAGGTGAACTTGTCTGGCAGCTCGATGAAGAGCCGACTGGAATTGGATGAGAAGTTCAATTACGCAAGCCCGCTTTACTACATTGACGCTGGCGACGTGAAAAATCCAGGTGGACGAGACCCGTACTATGATGAAGACGATGGGGAAGAATTCAGAGGACGCTATGATGACAATCTCATCCCGAGCCGGGAAGGGACGCTGTCGATTCAATACGACTCTTCCATCGTGAATGCGGCAAACAACATTCTCACCGTTTATTATCACAACGGCTTTGAGTGGAAAAATATCGGGGGCGTTGTAAATACCGGCAAGAAGACCGTTACGGTTCCGTTTAGAGGCTTTGGTTATTACATGGTCATGAAAAACCGCGAGTCCTTCGACGACGTGGTGTTCCATGAATATGCCCGTGACGCGATGGAAACACTCTACTCAAAAGGAATCATGCCGGCATACAGCTACAGCACCTTTGGAGCAAATCGCGATATCACTCGCGGAGAGTTTGCGACCATGCTCGTAAAAGCGATGGATTTGCCGATCAAGGCCGGACCTTACTATGACAGTGATGAAACCGACCCGGTAAACCCGACATTCCTCGATGTCCGTCCGCGACCTGTTCACTGGGATTACGAGTATAAGTACGTGGAAACTGCAGCTCGTGCAGGAATTATTCGCGGGAAGGTGCCCGGATACTTCAGACCGGATGATCCGCTGACCCGTGAAGAAGCTGCGGTGATGATTGCCCGTGCGCTGAATCTGAAAACCGGTACACCGGAGGCTTCGAAGCAAGCTCTGAATAAAATGTTTACGGATGGAAAAGACGTCGGACACTACGCCACGGCTTCCGTCCTGGCAGTAGCAAAAGCAAAACTGATGAATGGCGAGGCCGATGATCCGACCGCCAAAAGACCAACATACAGCTTTAAACCGGCCAACAACCTGACTCGTGCAGAGATGGCCGTTATCACCGTTCGTGTAATGACGCAATTGAAGAAGCTGCCTAAGCAGTAACGTATAAAAGCGGCAACAAACACAAAAAGCTGAAGAGGCGAAATCCTCTTCAGCTTTCTTTATCTCGTCTTTCCTGAATGTATGATTCGAATCTCTCCCGCAGGAGAAACAGCTGTTTTTCATGTTCAAAGACCTTATGTTCCAAAAAAGCGGTCGATTTGTCCGTCTGTTCCCACAATCGCTTCAGCTCAAGCAGATCGGACTGAATCTCGTCCATCCGGGCGTTGCTGTGTCCCACCATTTGGACCAGAGATGCATACATCTCTTCAAGGCTTCCCAGCATGCCATCATGTCGGTCCAATCGTTTCTCGACATTCGCAAACCGCAAGTCCATCTGCTCAAAACGTCTGTCGATCTGCTCAAACCGCTTGTCTACATCATCAAACCGTCTGTCGATCTGCTCAAACCGCTTGTCTACATCATCAAACCGTCTGTCGATCTGCTCAAACCGCTTGTCTACATCATCAAACCGCCTGTCGATCTGCTCAAACCGCTTGTCTACTTCTTCAAACCGCCTATCGATCTGCTCAAACCGCTTGTCTACGTCATCAAAGCGCCTATCGATCTGCTCAAACCGCTTGTCTACTTCTTCAAACCGCCTATCGATCTGCTCAAACCGCTTGTCTACTTCTTCAAATCGCCTATCGATCTGCTCAAACCGCTTGTCTACTTCTTCAAATCGCCTATCAATCGCTTGAAAACCATGCTCCATCCTCTCGCCGAGTGCTTCCAGCTTGTCAAACAGCTCATCCAATGACCTGCCCACCGTCATTCCCCCCGATTGTTTGGATAGTATGGGTTCCTGCACTTGTCTCTCTATATTAATAGAAGAAAGAGGAGGGCAACAAGGTAAAATGAGTTTAGCAAAACTGTAATCAGCCCCAGCCCATCAAGTGAAATGACGTCAAAGCTCTGTCTGTAGTCTTTCTATCCAGATGGTTTACATCTAAGCGGTTAACCCGGACAAGCTGATTGACCCGCAACAAACCAATCCAACCGCACCTTAAACATCTTCCGACCCGACAGCCTCCACAGGGACTTCCACATACTCTTTTTCGCCGAGAACAATATGCGCCTGGCCATTCGTCACATCCGTCAAGTGCGCTACAAAATCGTCCTGCTCACCGTCCGGAATCAACACATGCACGGTGACCTTGTCCGTATAGTCCGTCCCGACGACTCGCTGCTGGCCGATCCGCAGCTCGTTTTCGACCTTGCCCCACCAGGTGTAGTCGACACTGACGGAGATTTTCTGATGAAGCGTATGGACGACGATTCCGGCCGCTTTCAGCGCGATCACCGTGCCTGCCGTATAGGCGCGGACCAGACCGCCGGCACCCAGCTTGATCCCGCCGAAATAACGAGTCACGACGACGGCGGTATCCTTTACCCCATTTTTCTTGATGCATTCCAAAATAGGCTTGCCAGCCGTTCCGCTCGGCTCTCCATCGTCGCTGGAGCGCTGGATCTGATCGTTCTCCCCGATGACAAAAGCCGAACAGTTATGGGTCGCATCCCAATGCTTCTTTTTAATCATAGCGATAAATGCCGCAGCTTCTTCTTCGCTGGTGACGCGCTGCGCATATCCGATAAAACGGGAGCGCTCGATGACAATCTCGTCTTCCCCGTATCCCGCAATCGTTTTGTACTGTTGTAGCATGCTCTTTCACCTCAAGGATAAGAATAGCATGTCCGCCAAAGGTTTTCGAATAGTGGATGGCAAACACGCTATATAGATGAAATTTTTCGGCGACTTAAACGTAGTAACACGAGATGGCAGGTGTGATAAACGGGGGGAGGGGTGCATATAGATGGCAAGGTGCAATGATAAGGTGAAAGATTTGGAAACTGGCGATTCTTCGTGTACGAAACATTATTCGGTGTGATATAGTGTTGGTGGGACAAACTGTAAGCTTCCTGCTAGTGAAAACATTATGAATCCAGGCAAAAAGGAGTGGAAAAGAATGAACTTTCCATATTCATCGAAGAAATGGCTGACGCTTTCCATAGCGGCCGTCATGGCGACCTCGATCGGTGTAGGTGCAGTCGCTTCTGAAAGCGGAACAGCAGCTCCTGCTTCGCAAACACAAGGAAGTCAGCAGAATGACAAAGCGACGACTGCAGCAACTGCGGACAACAGCAAGGCAGATGCGAACAAGACAGACGCAACAAAAGCGGATACCGCCGCAACGGAAGACAAAGCGGCTGCGAACGGTACGGCAGACGCAAAGGCAACAGACGCCAAAAATACATCGCCTTCGGGCACTACAGGTACTACAAATGCATCCGATTCAACGCCTGCTACAGAGCAAATGACACTGGCTAAAGCGATCGAACAAGCGATGCAGACGAACTCCAAGATTCAGACAGCTCGCCTCGAAGCCAAAACAGCCGATATTAACCAGAGCCTGGCCTATGACTCTGCCGCAGACATGAGAGGGCTTCTTGACAGATCGCTGGAAGCTTCGAAACAAAAGTATATCGGAACGAAACAGGCAGATTTGACAAAGAAATTGAACCAGTTGGCCGTAAAGGTGACAGAGAATCAGGTGAAATTGGGTGTTCAGCAGGCCTATTACAATCTGTTGCATGCGCAGGCAGATCTTGAACTGAAAAAGCAAAGCCTGAATCGTGCCCAAACCCAGCTCAAAGTAGCAAAGGCGGCATTCGACGTAGGGACCAAGGCCAAGACGGATATTCTTCAGGCCGAAATGGGTGTAGCAGGTGCGCAGGCAGCTCTGGCGGCTGCAGAGAACACATTGGAAATCAACGGCATGAAGTTTAACGAGATCATCGGTGTGGATGTAAATAAAAAATGGAAACTGACACCCGAAAACAAACAGATCGCGGCTCCTGCAATGAACCTGCAGCAAGCTCAAGAGCAGGCGCTTAAACAGCGGCATGAGATCGTCCAAAAAGAAGGTGAGCTGGAACTGGCCAATACAACCGTAAACGTTCTGGAGGATTGGTCGATGCAAGCCACCTATAATGGGCGTATTGCTAAAAACAATGTGGAAAAAGCCAAGCTGGCTATCGAAGAACAAAATCGACAAATCAAGACGGAGGTAGCGGAAGCCTACCTGAATCTGAATGCCGCCAGGGTAGCGATCGATTTCAGGAAAAAAGCGATGGAGGCTGCAGCGGAAAGCTACCGTCTGACGAACCTCCGCTTTGAAAACGGTCTTGCTACCACGCTGGAAGTAATCCAGGCCGAAGAAGAGCTGGCGGAAAAGGAAAACCAGCATTTGGAGGCGATCCGCAACTACAATTTGGCGGTAGTAAACTTCGAAAATGCGCTGGGTGTAAATAAATAGCCAGCAGCTGTAAACTTGACCGAAGAACTGGAAAAAGGTTCATTGGTGACAGCCCGCCCAACCTGCTCTATAATACGAATTGTGGCGGATGTCACCATATACATAATGAAGTGAAGAAACGACCACAAAATTTTTTAAAACTTTTTTTCGAAGGCACCGCAACTTTTTGCGAGCTGAGGCGTTTAATAGGATGTCACACGAAATACGGGGAATTGTGTAAAAAAGATTCACGAATTCTAGCACCTGTGATACACTAGGGATTGTTGCATTTACACAATACTGAATATACTAGAACTTTCACACTGAAAAAAGCGGAGCAATCCTGCGAAAGGAGGTGAAACGCGCTTGCAGGATTCGGGCTCAAAAAAGAAAGATAGATTACTAAATAATATTCCCCAAGAACAATTTGTTTGTACTAGAGGAGGAGAACCCAAGGTTATGAAAAAGGTTGTTAACAGCGTACTGGCTAGTGCACTCGCACTGACTGTTGCTCCTATGGTAGTGGGCGCAGAAGAAGCAGCTCAAACAGAAGCTCCTAAGATGGATGCTGAACTTCAGAAGGTTGTAAACCGACTGAATGCACTGGGTGTTGTACAAGGTTATGGCGATGGCGATTTCAAAGTTGATCAAACAATCAACCGCGCTGAGTTCGCTACCCTGATCACTCGTATCCGTGGACTGGAGCAAGGTGCAAAATTTGCTCAATACCAATCCACTTTCACTGACGTAAACTCTTCTGACTGGTTTGCTGGTTTCGTAAACGTAGCATCCGGCCAAGAGATCATCAAAGGTTTCCCGGACAAATCCTTCAAACCTAAAAACGATGTAACTTACGCAGAAGCAGTAACTATGCTGATCCGCGCTCTGGGCTATGAGCCATCTGTTAAAGGCGTATGGCCAAACAACATGATCGCGAAAGCTTCCGAGCTGAACATCGCGAAAAGCATCACTGCTCCTAACAACGCAGCAACTCGCGGCGACATCTTCAAAATGATCGACAACGCTCTCCGCGTAAAACTGATGGAGCAACAAGATTACGGAGTTAACTTCAACTTCCAAATCACCAACGAAACTCTTCTGACTCGCTACATGAAAGTGAAAGTTCGCGACATGGAGTGGGCGAAAGACGAGAAGAACGGTTCCGAAGATCTGCCGCTGGTAACCAACGTACCAGTTATCGGTCTGGGCACTCTGAAAGCTAACGAAGTTACCCTGAACGGTAAAAACGCCGGACTGGGAACTACTACTTACAAAGTAGCCGAAAGCATCAACCCGAACGAGTTCGCTGGTCAACACGTACAAGTGTGGATCAAAGACGATAAAGAAAACACCATCGTATGGATGGAAGGTTCCGAAGACGAAGAAGTAATCATGGATCGTCTGAGCACTTTCTACTTCAACGATACTGAAATCAAAAACGGTAAAACAGATAACATCAAGAAAGACAGTGATCTCGAAGATGTGGAAGTCGAGCTTGATGGAAACGGAAAAACTTATCGTTTTACAAAAGACACCCAAGTAACTTACAACTTCAAGCCTTTCAGCGATGCTACCAAAGGTTTGAAGGAAATTATTGCAGCAAATGATGGCTACTCTTTCTCCGCCAAAGTGGTACTGGATGACAAAGGTGACATCAGCTACATCCACGTAATTGATGACCAAACTTTGAACAAATCCAAAGAAGGCGAGAAATACGGTTCCAAAGTAATCGAGAAAGTCGATGTAGACAAGAAGAAAATCACCAACCTGGGTGGCGGATCCTTCGCTAAGCTCGAAGATCTGGATGAAGGCAAGGATTTCCTCGTATTCCGCGACAACAAGCCTGCCAAACTGGCTGACCTGAAGCCTATGGACGTATACAGCGTTTACTATGCTGACGGTAAGAAAGAAAAAATGCTGGTATTCGCTACTAGCACTGTAGTTGAAGGTAAAGTTGACAAGATCACTATGCGTAGCGAGACTGACAACCGTATCGTAATCGGTGACAAAACGTACCGTTTCCGTACCGGCGCAACCTTCTCCGACAACCAAAACAAAGATATTACTGAGCTGGACTCCAGCAACTGGGATAAAATTGACGGTCT
Source organism: Brevibacillus sp. FSL K6-2834 (assembly GCF_038592925.1). Classification (NCBI taxonomy): domain Bacteria; kingdom Bacillati; phylum Bacillota; class Bacilli; order Caryophanales; family Paenibacillaceae; genus Brevibacillus; species Brevibacillus sp. FSL K6-2834. The sequence continues at coordinate 5,198,225 of NZ_CP151945.1, read as the reverse complement.
TACTGGTGAAACTGTAAAGTTGTACCTGGATGCATCCGGACGTATTCGTCACATTGAGACTACGGATGGTCTCGATAGCCGTCGTTTCAAAGCGATTGTGACTACAGGAGCAGAAACCAGAGGCAGCAAGATTACCTTCAGTGTAATGTCTCAAAAAGGTAAGACATATAATATTGAGCTGACTAAAAAGGATATTTACGATGCAGACGGTAAGTCTTTTGAGAAGAAAGACAAATCCAATGCAGAAGTTTCAAATATCCTTCAACCAAGCAAAGAGAAGGACAAACTTGCTCTGCTTGAAGTGTCTCTCGACTCTAAGGGCGAGGTAGAAAAGGTAAAAGTCCTGGATTCCAAGCTTATTGAAAAAGAAGGCACTAGCTGGCTCAACGTTGCCGATAAAGAAGATGAAATGGTTGACAAGTACGAAGTAACCAGCGATACCGCGATTTTTGACATGACTGGTGAACTTGATCTTGATGAAAAACCATATGAGCTGAAAAAACCGGGCGTTGCTAAATTTAAAGATATTGCCGAGAAGAAAGATCTGAAGGTATTCTACTCTATTGAAGATGATGAAGTAGAAGCAATCTTTGTTGTCAAAGGTAAAGGTCTGGCCAGCAAAATGTTCTATGGTCAGGTTAAACAATTGAGCAGAGGCACCGAGGATACTATCGAGCTCATCACAAAAGAAGAGGACGGCACCGGTGCAGTTGAAAAAACCTACAAACTGGACGATGACGCTCGCGATCTCCGCGACGCAGGCATCTCTAATGGTGACGTCATCGCTTATCGTTTTAACAGCGACGGAGAAGTTGTTATCGACGATGTTATCAAAGTAGTCCAAGCGGCAGACGATCTTGACATTGACGGCAACACCGTTACTGGTGCAAGACTCTTCAACAATAAAGATTACAGACTGCCAACCGATGAGCAGCTGGAAGAAGCTGAAATCACCAAGCTGGATGTAGCGGTTGTTAAAAAAGCGACCAGCAACAGAATCGAATATATTAACAAAAAAGGCGAAACAGACCACTTTACTGTTAAGTCCAAAACAGCTTACGTGGATGCTACAGACGTTAAAGTCACCGACAGTGTAAACGATGGCGATCTGATCATCTTGATTGACTCTGAAGAAGACAAAGGTACTGCGTATGACTACGTATTCGTCGTAGGTAACAAAGATGATCTGAAACGTCAACACGGTAAAGAAGACTCTGAGAAGATCATCGCTGAGTTCTTGAAACAAGCGAAAGATGCAAAAACACCAGACGATGGTGGAGAACCAGCTGAAAAACTGTTCGATAAAGACTCTCTGAAGGTTAAATCTGAAGAGAAAATGCCTGGATTCTACCTGTACACTATCTCCGGTGAAGGTGTAAATGGTGCAAAAGTGACAGTAACTATTGAAACTGAAGATGACACCTATACAAATGAAGAGCCAGTAGTAGTTGAAAATGGCAAATTCACCGTAAATGTGGTAGGACCAAAAGGCGCTAAGAAATACAAAATCGTAGCTTCCAAATCTGGCAACGAAGATACAACTTACACTGGTACTATTGAATAAGAAACCTTGTTGATTTTAAAGGTTCAAACAGGTTTCTAAGTACAAACATAATGTTTGTCATGGAATGGCCTGGGGCAGAGGGAGGTCCCTCTGCCCTGTCATTCACTGAATATCACACTTGCATATCTAGATATGGAGGAACACACTCATCCAGACATACAACATGAGTGTTTCTCAATACACAAAAACCTATCAATATCTGGAGGGGTAGTACGTGAATAAAAAGCTGGTACTTTCTGTTCTTTCAACAGCTGTGTTGACTAGCATGGCCGCTTCCGCCATGGCTGCACCGAGTGGTTATTACGTCGGTGGTAACGTTGACAAAATCTACAGCACAGATTTCCTTATTAAGAACTTTAAAGAAGCTTCCAAAGATATTATGAAAAACCCAAGTAAAACTGTCTTTGTTGATGAAGACGGTAAAGCGGTAAACTTCATGGAAGCTATGCTTTCCGATAAGAACTACAAGGAGCTCCTGAAGCCTGCTACAAAGAGCATGTTCGAAGATAACGAATATGTGAATGTAGCAACTGGTGAAAAATGGGATCCGAAGAAAGAAGAATGGCCAGAAGTTCCTGGAGATCTGACTGTTGAAAGCGTAAGTGCTATTACGAAAACAACAGTTAAAATTCAATTTAACAAATCAGTCGATTCCGTATCCAAAGAAAACTTCTCTATTGCTGGTGCAACAGTTAATGCTGCAGTACTGAGTGAAGACAAAAAATCTGTTACTCTGGATGTCTCTGGAATGGCATATGAAACTGAGTATACAGTTGTAGCCTCTAACGTACTCGTTGATGGCAAACCAGTTACTCTAGAAGGCAAGAAATTTAAAACTCCTGCTGTAACTGATGTTTATAACCTTGAATTGACTACTGATGCACCGAATGATGAAATCCGGGCTAATGGTGCTGACAACATGGTTATCACAGCCAAATTGAAAGACAAGATTACAGGCGAAGTGGACACGAATGCAGATAACATCGTTGTTTCATTTAGCTCTACTTATGGTAGCTTGGCAAACAATCGTGTAGTTGTTCAAGATGGGGTTGCAACTGTAACTCTGACTTCCGAGTTCAGCCAAAAAGACCTTGTTTCTAAAATCGATGCTCAAATTATTGAGGCGTCCGGTGACTACAAGGATTTGATTGGTAAAGTAGTCGGAACCAAAAATGTATACTTTAAGTTAAAAATAGGAGATAACCCGAGTGATAACAAGCCTGTATTCGAAAATGCAGAATCCAACCAGGCTGACCGTATTACTATGTACTTCAACAAAGATGTAACAGTAGCTGATTTTGTAAAGTTTGATGAGACAACACAAAAGTTTGTTGTAGATGATGAAGGTAATGCTGTGCTAGTAGAAGGCGTTAAGGTACTTGTTTATCAAGATAAAGACAACGACGGCAAACCTATTGCTAAAAAGGTTCGTGGATTCAAACCTGTAGAAGGCAACTCCAAGGCTCTTGAATTGGTTCTTGATAAAAAAGAACAGGTTGGAGAAACTTATGTAAACATCCTTGAAGACAACAAGCCCGTCTTTGTTGAATTTACTCAACCTAGCAGCAACGGTGAGAAAAAGACTCAAGATGATTTCATCTTGACTGATGCACGTGAGCCAGAGGCGACTTCCGCAATTGCTCAAGGCTTGAAAACTGTAGTTGTTAAATTCTCTGAGCCTGTTATTTATTCGGGTGTACAACTCGATGGTGGTCTCACCAAGATCGAAGAGCCTGTTGAGTATGGTGAATTCAACCAAGAAACACTTGAAGACACTAGAGATCTGATCACCATTACAACCCAAGATTTCATGTCAGCAGGTGTTCACTCAGTACAGCTATATGGCATTAAGGATTTTGCAGGTTTGAGCGATAAGAAGAATATCTCGACTAACCAAACTTTGGATTTCAAAGTAGAAGCTGATCCTTCCGTTCCAACGGCAACTGTAACTGTTGAATCTCCAGAGCAATACCGTGTTACTTTCAACAAAAAAGTGACCGGTTTGGATGCTGCTTCCAAAGTGACTCTCCAAAAGCTGGTTAAAGGTACTGGTGGGGCTGCTGATGAATGGAAACCAGTAGATGAACTGGTTTGGGATGGTGAAACACCGACGCTGTCAATAGACCCTGTCTATGACACTGCTAAGGATGCAGCTGCTGGATTGGCTTCTCAATTTGTTGTTGAACTTAACCAAGACTGGACTAAGATTTACGATACTTCAAAAACCAAAAAGAATTACTACAATGACCAATATCGTTTAGTCATTGCCAAAGAAACTGTAACGAACCCTGCAAATGGCAAAAAGAATGCTGACATTACTCTTCCTTTAAATTACAGTGGTTCCAAGATGAACTATGCCGATACTTCTAGCCCTGAAATCTCTGGCTTTGAAGTAGTAAGAGAACTGGATAGCATTAAACACTTCATTGTCAGCATGAGTGAACCTGTTAAATTGCCAATACCTGATTCTAACAAATCCCATGATAATGCTGGAAACACGCCTTCTCAAATCCAAGGTGACACTGTTCCAATGCCTATCATTGAGTTCTTAGGAAAAGACAAGGATGGCAATGCATTAACCATCAAAGGGAAAGTTGAAGGCTATGCTGGTAAAGACAAGTCCGACAATAAAGTAATTGTTAATGTGGACGACGATCAACCTAAGCTGGAGCAAATTGTTAAAGACGGCGGCGATAAAAACTGGACTCTGGTAGTTCGTTCGATTTCCGATGATGTTGGCAACACAGCTGCATCCTTGACCTATGACTTCAAAGTGGAAGTTAAACAAGCACAAGAAGTCTTTATGGTAAAAGGTAAGTTGCCTAACGGCGATGTATATAACAACAACGATAAAGCTTACGGCTATCTGAACGGAAGCGATGCAGACTATATTATTCTCGACTTCACCTCTGACGTTCAAGTAACTGGTACAACCAAGAACGCAGTTAACCCGTCGAACTACCTACTTGATGGCAAGAAACTTCCAGATGACACAGTAATTACGGCTAGTGACTCTGATGATGTTGGTACACTTCCTGACATTGTCACTATCAAATTGCCTAACGGCACCCTTTCTTCAACAGCTAGCCATGTAATTACGCTTGGTAAGAGCCTTGAATCTGTAAATGGGGTTAAACTATCTGGCGAGTACGAAATTAGCTTTAAAGCTGTTGGAAAAGGCTCCGGCTTGGCAGCAACTGAAGTGGTAGCATTGATCGACAATCTTCCAGCTTTGAGCAAACTGACTTTGGCTGATGAAGCAGATGTTACCAAAGCACTGACCGAATATGATAAATTGTCTACTGAAGAACAGAAACTCGTTAGCAACTATCACGTTTTGAAAGCCGCTAAAGAGAAAATTGACCAGTTGAAGCAAGGTCAAGTTGATGCAGAAAAAGCACTTAAAGAGGCTATAGCTGCAGTTGATACTCTTGAACAAGCCGCTAACACTGCTAAAGATAATCCAACTGAAGATACAGTAACAGCTGCAGAAGATGCTCTGAAAACTGCAAAAGCTAAAGTGCTGTTGGTAGCTGATGCAAACGAGAAGAAGCTTCTTGATGCAAAAGTAACACTTGCAGAGCAGACAGTTAAGGAAGCTCGTGCTGCTTATGATAAACAAGCAGCTGAAGATCTCAAAGCAGCTCAAGCTGTAGACACTAAGATTGAAGCATTGCCAGCAGTTGATAAGCTTACTGTAGATGACGAAGCAGCTGTAAAAGCAGCACGTGATGCATACAACGCTTTGACAGGAGCTCAACAAAAACTGGTTAAAAATTTGGATGTTCTGACAGCAGCAGAGAATAAAATTGCTGAGCTGAAAGGCAATGCAGCTGAAGATCTCAAAGCAGCGCAAGCGGTCGACACTAAAATTGCAGAACTGCCAGCAGTTGCTGATCTGAAACTCACTGACGAAGATGCTGTGAAAGCAGCTCGTGCGGCATACGAAGCTCTGACAGACGCTCAAAAAGCTTTGGTAACAAAGCTGGAGGATCTGAAAGCAGCTGAAGACAAAATCGCTGAGCTGAAAGGCAATGCAGCTGAAGATCTCAAAGCAGCGCAAGCGGTCGACACTAAAATTGCAGAACTGCCAGCAGTTGCTGATCTGAAACTCACTGACGAAGATGCTGTGAAAGCAGCTCGTGCGGCATACGAAGCTCTGACAGACGCTCAAAAAGCTTTGGTAACAAAGCTGGAGGATCTGAAAGCAGCTGAAGACAAAATCGCTGAGCTGAAAGGCAATGCAGCTGACGTAGAAGCAGCTAAAGCTGTAGACACTAAAATTGCAGAACTGCCAGCAGTTGCTGATCTGAAACTCACTGACGAAGATGCTGTGAAAGCAGCTCGTGCGGCATACGAAGCTCTGACAGACGCTCAAAAAGCTTTGGTAACAAAGCTGGAGGATCTGAAAGCAGCTGAAGACAAAATCGCTGAGCTGAAAGGCAATGCAGCTGACGTAGAAGCAGCTAAAGCTGTAGACACTAAAATTGCAGAACTGCCAGCAGTTGCTGATCTGAAACTCACTGACGAAGATGCTGTGAAAGCAGCTCGTGCGGCATACGAAGCTCTGACAGACGCTCAAAAAGCTTTGGTAACAAAGCTGGAGGATCTGAAAGCAGCTGAAGACAAAATCGCTGAGCTGAAAGCAACCCCTTAAAAAAATCACGAAACGTTACTTCATAAACTCATCTGAGTGAAAGAAGTGGAGAAAACCTCTTAGACTAGGCAACAGCTCAAAATCTAAGAGGTTTCTCTCTAACTACCATGTCGAATTAGATTGGCGAAATTCCAATCCATGAGAACAGCCTATAAGCTCATGTGCCTAATCCTCCTGCACGGAAGCAGTCCTATACCAGCTGCTCTCGTGAAGTCAGGTGAAGTCGTACTTGCCAGAAGCAAGGCGGGGCTCCTTAAAAGCTGGCTATGGTCAGGAGACGAATCCATGGTGACCCAATACGAGATAGCTGTTGCCAGGTAAATAAGCGCTAGGGGTTTGGCAACAGTCGATGTACGCGAGATCGTACAGACGAAGCAGGAACAATTCAGGCTGTTAAACTTGTTTTTCTCGGATTGTATAGTGGGGACCTACGGTCAGCAAAAATAGGGATAGACAAGGTGGAACGTTTGAAGTCTTATCAGAAGAGGTGGGATAGCACCAGTGAGGCTGATAAGATGGCAGCGGGTTCGTAATAGTGTAGATGGCTTGCCGTTTGTACCCGTAGTGGCAACACAGGCGGGGAGGAGAAAACTGGCCGGAGCGAAGGAACCCAGTCAGCGGATAAGAAGGATAAGAGAACTTACAATGGGCATTGTAGTTTCTCAAGTCTACAAATGAAGAACAACAAAGTAGGATTGCAGAGCGATTGTTTCTGCAATCCTCTTTGTTTTTTCTTTATATGGTTCCTTCTTAATTCGTTGATGGAACGCCGTGTGCGATGAAAGTCGCTTGCACGGTGTAGGCTCGAATCGAAAGCCCTCTAAAATAGAAGGTTATAAGTCGAGAATAGCAACCATGCACCAACCGTTCAAGATTTGATCCCAGCTCAGCTTGCGTCAGTAGTTAATGGAGTATTCACCATAGACGCCAGTCACGCTTTTCGTGATGATGACGCTGATCAGCTTAAGTTGACAGCTGCTTCGGGTGATTCATCTGTCGTAACAGTATACATCCAGGGAACAGACCTGGCCATAACACCGGTAGCTGCTGGGATCGTAAATATAACGCTGACGGCAGATGATCAAAAGGGCGGTACCGTTTCTCAGACGTTTATCGTTACAGTTACGAACTCAACACCTGCTAAGGCAACAATAACCGATCCTGGGCATGAATGGTTTACAGAGTTAGAAGTTACGTTTGACGAGCCTTTAGATGATGAGACCACAGCTATAAACAACATTGTGGATCTGATTGTAAATTCACGTGTAGATTTTTACTATCCTGTAAATGATACGACAGACACGATCAAGGTTAAGTCCATAAGATGGGATCTCTCCAATCGTAATCGTCCAATATTATATCTTGAGACTGAACCGAGAGCTCTTGGTCAAGGCTATTTCGAATTGGAAATGACTTTTTGTCAACTGCAAATGAAAATTCCCCATTATCTGCACTCGAATTTTCCCCATTATAGGCAATAGGTTTGTCTGAATGATGCCCCCTCTGAGGGGGGCGGGTGGCGACCAAAATTCCGTTTATTCTGTTTTATCTTCGGTTGACTCGGGTCGAAAGAAACCTGCTTTTTTCTTCTCCTTTATGCGATAACTTTCCCCTTTAATGTTGATCGTGTGGGAGTGATGCAATAATCGATCAAGGATGGCTGTAGCAAGTACTGTATCCCCAAATATCTCTCCCCACGAACCATAGGATTTGTTCGAAGTAAGGATAATTGAGCCGGATTCATAACGTTCTGATACAATTTGAAAGAAAAAGTGAGCTGCGGTTTCATCCATTTTGCGATATCCAATTTCATCAATGATGAGTACATTCGGTTTTATAAATGCTCGCATTTTTTGTTTGATGCTATTGTTTTGATGAGCAATCTGGAGCGTCTGAACCAAATCATGAGCAGTTGTAAAGTAAACCGTCAACCCTTGTTTGATAGCTTCGAGAGCCAAAGCAACAGACAAGTGAGTCTTGCCGACCCCTGGCGGACCAAGTAAAATGAGATTCTCTTGTTGTTGTACAAACCGGAGGGTTGCCAAATCACGAATCCGTCTTTCATCAATGGAGGGCTGGAAACTGAAATCGAATTGCTCCAACGTTTTATGGTAGGGTAAATGAGCCAATCGCGTTTTCATGCGGATAAACCGATCCCTCTTGGCCATGATTTCTTCTTGCAAAAGCTTGTCCAAGAACTCCAAATACGATATATTCTGAGCAGCAGCTTCTTCTGCGTGGTGGTGAATAATTTCCGGGATTCGTACCCATCCCATCTGTACAAAGGCTTCTTCTAAACGGGCCTGGAGTATCATTGTACGATTACCTCCTCGTCAGCAAACTGCTCATAGACAGACAAATCACGTTCCACCACTTCGGGGCTTGGATTGGGAACCAAACGCGGCATAGGTTGGGGAGCCTTCGCGCCAATTTGGTTTTGAATCCCCTCGAAGTGTTTTTTATTGGTTATGACTTGCTTGGTACGAGTAGCTTTAGGATGTTCAGCGATGATCATGTTGCCCTGATAGATCCGGATATGGCCATTCTGGAGATCTTGTACTTCTACCGTATGACCTACATAAACATAGGGGACTGAATACCGGCTTCCTCCGTAAGAAACGAGTGAATCATTCGATACTCTTCGAGTATGGCGTTCTACCTCTTCGAATGGGATCGGGTTAAGTGGCTTCAACTGTTCGTGTTTCCATCGATCTACTGGTTTTTCATGCGTGGTGCCGTGTACCCGTACATTAGCCACCGTATCCAACCAATGACGTACTTGCTGATTCAAGTCACGAAGGCTGGTAAACGTCTGCACCCGAGGCCAAAAGTTCTTGCGAACATATCCTACTCCATTTTCCACTTTCCCTTTTGTTCGTGCACGGTAGGGAGCGCAGCGTCGCAGCGTAAGACCGTGATGGCTTGCAAACTGGGAAAATCGTTCATTCCACAATACATGCCCTTGATCGTCGTAACCGACAATGACGGTTTTCATATTGTCATACAAGCATGTTTCCGGTCTGCCGCCAAAGTATTGCATGGCACGCAAGTGGCAGCCGATGAGGGTATCAAGCCGTTCATTCTCTGTAAATTCCACATACAACATTCTCGAGTATCCCAAAACCATGACAAAGGCGTACAGCCGTTTATATCCACCATTCCACTCTACCTTAAAATGTCCCCAGTCTACTTGCGCTTGCTTTCCGGGTGCCGTTTCATAACGGAGCGTTGCCTTGGTCTTAACAACCGGGCGCAATGGTTCCATGAATGAGCGAAGGAGCCGAATTTGCCCTGGATAACCTTGGGCTTTGATCTCATCAAACAAAACGACAGCATTGAAGCAGCCTTCTTCCATTCTCGCTTTGATATAGGGTTTAAATGGATCGAGAATGCTTGTTTTTTTAACAGATCGTTGGTATTTCGAAGGCTCATCCTTTTTCAGCCACTTACGAATTGTTTTTCGATCCCTCCCTAATGAATCAGCAATTTGTGTGATATTCATTCCTCTTTGTCTCATGTCTTTGATCAAGTAAAACTCCCCATTCTTAAGCATATTTTCTCTCCTCCAGGGAGAGATTTTCTGCCGAAAGTGGGGAATTTTCAAGTGCCGTTATTGAGGATTTTAACAGTGCCGTTCACATTTTGTTTCGAATCAAGTGAAGGATTTGTCTGGTGATGTAACCAGCAAAGCGACAGGTGTTGTTCATTAATAGGGCAAACACTTCTGCTGTGTTCAAAGATGTTAGAAAAAGAGCTTGCCTCGAAAAGGAGGCAGGCTCTTTCTTTTGCCTGGACTAGCTGCAAAACACTAAGAAAACTCGCTGCATAACTCTTCCTGTCAACGCCGGAATTAATTTGACCCACGAGCGCCGGTATAATTTTGACCCACCTGTGCGCCTGGTGTCGAATAGATTCCGGTTTTTAGTTTTTCTTTGAGCCGGTAGCTGTTCCCCCGGATGTTCACGACGTGGGAGTGATGCAATAAGCGGTCGAGAACAGCTGTAGCAAGAACGGGATCGCCCATGAGTTCGCCCCATTCGCCAAAGCTCTTGTTGCTAGTCAGAATCATGCTTCCTTTCTCGTAGCGTGCACAAACCAACTGAAAAAACAGGTTTGCAGCGAGCGGATCGAGGGGGAGGTAGCCCACCTCGTCCACGATGAGGATGCGTGGCCTGAGATATACCCTCATTCGTTTGTCCAGGCGATTCTCTTCATAAGCTTTTCGTAAATCGCCCACGAGCTGCGCGAGAGAGACGAAATACACAGGCAATCCTTGTCCAATGGCCTCCATAGCGATAGCAACGGCTAAATGCGTTTTCCCCACGCCGGGAGGCCCGAGAAACAACACGTTTTCTTGCCTCCCAACGAACGTCAGCGCAGCCAGTTCACGAATCAGTCGTTCATCAATCCCCGGTTGAAACGAGAAGTCGAATTCGTTGAGCGTACGCCGATAAGGGAGGTGAGACAGCTTCATGCGGACCTCTACATTTCGGCGCTGGCGATCCTGAATCTCAGCGTCCAGTAGATCATTGAGGAAAGAGAGATACGTGCTTTGGCTCCGGCTGGCAGCTTCCAGCTTGGCATCAAGCGATTGGGCGGCTTGACCCAAACCAAGTTCCTCCAGACGCTGGCGGGCTTGTTCGAGCTCAATCATGCGCCCACCTCCACAAGACGTTCATACACGTCCAACGGACGCACTTCCACGTCTTGTACAGGAATCTGAACGCCTTGCGGCTTTGGATAAGCATATCCCTGAGCTGTACTCAAATTCGTGTATTGGTCCTCACACATCACTAGCCTTCGGGATTGGTACTGCTTCTCGTGCCGGGCGATGAGCTGCTTCTCGCAGTATATTTCGACGAATCTGTTTACCTCTCGTACCTTTACTTCACGTCCGCTATACCGCCATGGAACGCCATAACGAACGCCGTCGTAGCTCACAAATCCGTCACGGCTTACTTTCCTCGGTTCAAACCGGTACTTTGCCCATCGTTCCGGAGACGGAAGCATACCGAGCTTCTCTTGTGCCAAGCGATCGATCGGTCTTTCCCCAGTTGTACCGTGGATACGACGGTTTTGCTCATCGCACCAGTGTCTGGCTTGGCGATTTAGGTCACCAAGATCGGTGAATGATCGCCCTGGCATGAAGTTCTGCTCGATGAACTGAACGCTTCTCTCGACCTTTCCTTTCGTTTGGGGACGTCGTACGCGGCAAACTTTGGGGATCAAGCCGATAGCCGCAGCAAAATCTTCAAACAACGGATGCCATCTCGGCTTTCGATCATCGCCCATGCCAAGAATAACGGTCTTCATTTGGTCGGTTAGCATGGTCTTTGGAACACCGCCGAAGTATTCCAAACCGTTCATCAAGCAGCGTAAGAAACTGTGGATGTCACAGCGCTTTGTAAATTCGATGTACATCGCTCGGGAGTAACCCAACACCATCGTAAAAACGGGGATTTTACGCACTTCACCGTTTAAATCGATGTACTCGCAAATCTTCCAGTCCACTTGGGCTTGGTGTCCGGCTTTTGTCTCATAGCGTTGCACCGCAGGTGCCTGTTTTGGAGGTCGACGGGGCTTCACATAGTCCTTGATGATCGTAATGCCCCCCGTGTAACCTCGCTCTTTCAAGAGACGCAGCAGCACTTCACAATTGAAAATTCCCTTTTCGAGGTATAGATCCAGCAAGGCTTTGAACGGATCGAGTTTTGAGACTCTCTTCTTACGCGGACGAGGTTCCGGAATTCCTTCTGCGCGGAGGTATTTTCGTATGGTATTACGGGAATGACCCGTTTCCCTTGTGATTTCGCGGATACTCTTGCCGCTCACTTGAAGTTCGTGTAATCTGATCACAGTCCCACTCCTTAGCATATGTCTCCCCTCTGAAGCTACTTTGGTCGGTAATTTCAGAGAGAGGTATTCTACAGGGGTGGGTCATTTTCATTCCGGCGAACCTGGGTCAATTTTAACCCGGCGGTGACACTTCCTGAGGGATTGCCACTACGTACTTTCAAATAACATCATATCAATATAAATAACTGAACATCCTGCATAATATAAAAACTGCAGTCAGAAGCCCTCTTCCCCGCCCACGTTTTCCCTTTCCCCTCACTTTTTTCTTCACGCCATCCCAGCCGTAATGACCGTAAAATCAAACATATATTATTCCCTTGATCTCGGATAGAAAGGAGGTTCCAGTAGGAGTGTCGAACACGCATTCCAGTGGTATAATGGTAGTACAGACAACGGACGGAGAAGGGAGAGTGATGACGTGACCAAACTAATGGACTTGAAGATCGACTTCGCGTTCAAGCAGGTGTTTGGCAAAGAGGGAAACGAACCGATTCTCCTTGCCTTTCTGAATGCCGCGCTCCAATTGCCGAAGGAAAAGCGGCTCTCTTCGGTGGAAATCCTCAATCCGGAAATCAATCGGGAACATATCGAGGATAAGGCATCCGTGCTGGATATCCACGCCAAGACAGAGCAGGGGGAGCACGTCAACATCGAGATTCAGCTGGCGAACAAGTTCGACATGGAGAAGCGTACCCTGTACTACTGGTCACGCATCTACTCGGCCCAAATGCAAAAAGGAATGCCGTACACGGAACTGGCGAAGACGATCACGATCAACATCCTCAATTTTCGCTTTCTGCGGGAAACTGAGCGGTTCCACACCACATTCCACCTGTACGAGGATCAGGAGCAGTTTCCGCTGACAGATGTGATGGAGATTCACTTCATGGAGATCCCGAAGCTGATGGACAAGTGGGAACAGCGTGCGGTCAATCCGCATGACAATGAGCTGGAGAGATGGTTGCTGCTGCTGGAGGCGGACGATCACGAAGAAATTCGCAAGGAATTGGAGGCGATAGCGATGCGAGATCCGGTGATGAAACGGGCGTTTGACGAATGGGAAGACCTGAGCCGTGACGAGAAGAAGTGGGTCGAGTACGAGTCTCGTCGGAAGGCGATTCTGGACGAGATGGCGGCTGTAAGGGAAGCGGAGATTCGGCAGCAGAAGGCCAGAGAAGAAGGCTTGGCTGAAGGAGAACGTCAAAAAGCAATGGAAGTAGCGAAAAACCTGTTAGCGATGGACATGTCTGTGGAAGTGATTGCAAAAGCAACGGGATTGTCGGCAGAAGAAATCGAACAACTGAAAAAGCAACTTCACTAAACGTACCTTGCCCCTTGTCCTGATCTGACGAGGGGTTTTCTCTTTTGTATGAAACGAGTCCTCAGTCCGAAAGGAGGCAGAAAATCCGACTACCGTCCGCTCCACCATTTTCAAAACAATTACATAGACGTCAACATCAACGCACACGTATACGTAGGCGTTGACGAAACCAAAACATCAGAGCAGGAGTGGACGAGATGAACGACACGAAATCAATCCTTGCTAGAGTACTTGCCCAGCAGGAAGCGAAAAAAGCCGCACAAGCAGCCGAAAACCAACAGCAGGGAGCTTCCACAGAGAGAGGAAATGTAGTACCTCTCAAGGCAGCGGAACAAAAAATCCAGGAAAGGGGGAACCATGCACCGAAACCGCTGGAAGGTCAACAGGCCAAGCCGTTGAGAGTAAAACCACGGCAAACAAACAAGGCAGAAGGCACAGACAAAGCTTTCAAAGCGGAAACTGTACAGCCACCGTCACAGCAGCTGTCTTCGATGAAAATCCCGAAAAGACAAGCCCCGTTCGAGAAACGGTACAGAAGGGTCACAACGTACCTGGAGAATGGCGTGTACGACAAGGTACAGCAGCTGTACGAGTCGGGAGAGATCGACCGGATCAGCAACTTGGTTAACACGGCGGTCAGGCTGTACTTGATGAAACACTACGGGTACGGCAGCAAAGAGTAGCCCGAAATCCCGCGCAGAACGCTTTGTACGCGAGCAAAAACGAAAAAGTGATGCAACCCACAGCCCTACGTCCCTGAGCGGATGTAGGGCCTTTTTGTGTTGTGTTTGGAAGGGAGGAAGGAAACGTGGACGAGATCACGCAGTTTGAGCAGTACCTTCTGGAAAACGGCATTGCGCCGAAAACGATAGAGTCCTACGTGGGGGACGTGAGAGGATTCTGCGAGTACCTGCGGCAGATGGGCGTGGAAAGCGAGACTGACCTGAAACGCTTCTACGTGGTCAGCTACAAAAACCATCTCGTCGAAAACAAGTACGCCGTTGCGACGATCAACAAGAAGATCAACTCACTTCAGGCGTACAACCTCTACCTAATCGAAAAAGGCATCTTGACGGAACAGGTCGTCACCCTGCAGCGGGATCGGGTCAAGGTGGCCACTGGCAGTGAAGGGGAAGTGGACGTGTTCACCGAGCAGGAAGTAAACCAACTCCTCTTCTTTGTCCAGGACAGGAGCAAGGTCAGCCTGCGAAACCACCTCATTGTTTGGATGCTGCTCTACACGGGAGTACGGGTCAGCGAGCTGTGCGGAATTCAGTTGGCAGACATCGACTACCTGACCAACACGCTCAGGGTCACAGGCAAGGGAGGGAAGTACCGTGAGATTCCGCTTCGGCCTGACCTAGCGGAACTCATCCGGGAGTATGTCCGGACAGAACGGCAGGAGAACAAGTACAAGGACAGTCCCTACCTGCTACTCAGCCAGCGTGCGCCCAAACTGCACAAGGACGCGGTCAACACCATGCTGGAAGGACTAGAGAAGCAACTCGGCTTCAAGATGTACCCGCATAAGTTCCGGCACACGTTCTGCTCCCGATTGCTAAAGAAGGGAGTCCCGCTGACAACGGTTTCCAAACTCGCAGGCCATGCCCACATCCAAACAACCGCATCTTTTTACATCAACACCAGCAAGCAGGAAAAAGAGCTAGCGGTCAACCTCCTCTAATGTTGGCTACTGGTACTTCTCGTGCTCCCACTCGAACACGGCCTTCAAAAGTTTCAGGGCCAAAGCGCGATCGTGCTTGGAGCGCTCCGTCAAGAGATCAACTAGTTGACGTAGCTCGTCTGGTTGTGGGGAAGGGTCAATGTGACGGAACAGATCTTCCATCGAAACGCTAAGACCTCGGCAGATCTTCTCCAGGCTCTCCACCGTGACGTTCTTTTCCCCTCGCTCTACTTGCCCCACGTAGTTCGTATGTAAACCGGACAATTCGCCTAATTGCTCCTGGCTCATCCCCTTCTCTTTTCGGAGAAAGCGGATTCGATTGCCTAATCGCTTGACCAACTCGGTCATGGAAACCACCTCAAGACAAGCTTACGGGAGGAAAAGAAAAGGGAACACAAGCTATAAATGTGAATTGACAGAAAGATAACACCAAAAGATAATAATTAATGAAGTTTTCCAATCAATAGTGTGTAGTGGTAACCCAATCTAGCAAAAACGGAGGCAAGAAACATGGACGCAATTCTTTTCTACGGCATCATCATTCTACTGGCACTCGGCTTTCTCTCTTTTGCCTGGCTCATTGTAAGGGGATGGCTGGAGCTCATCTTTTCCTTCCTGCTCGGGGTGTTCAAACTTCTGTGGAACATCATCAAAGTGGCGTTCTGGGTCGTAACATTGCCGTTTCGTTTGATTGGAGCAATCTTTCGCCTGTTCCGAAGAAAGCCGCGCGAATCAAGGGAACAGGATGTCACCTCAATTTAGGTACCCCTGCAGGTGATGAGATAGAAGATCGTACCGGAAAGGGGGTGAAAAAGATGGCGCTTTGCAGTGAATGCGGAGGCAAGAAGAAAGTTCTTTGCGATTGCACCGGCGGAGTTGGAAAACACGCCGCCGATGACGATTGTTACGCGTGCGGCGGCTCAGGTGTACATACCTGCCCGGCCTGCAACGGTACAGGAAAAGAATAACCATCTTTTGCGTCAGTAAGGCATTCTGCCGCCCGTAACAGGGACGGTGGGATGCCTTTTCTCATTTTGTAGCCAGTAAACGAGGAGGGCACACATGCAGACACCAGCGGAACAGTACGAGCAGTTGGTAGGGGAAGAAGACAGAGTCGTGTTCGGCATCCAGACATGCGAACATTGTGTCACGCTGCTGCTGGACAATCTCTACCACACCGGAGAGGCACAGAATCAAGACACCTACACCGAGATTCTCAAGATCATTCACGAAGTCGAACAGCGACTGAGGGGAGAATGGCTCACCATCAAAATCCAAAAGGCACTGCTCGCACACCAGATGAAACGGAAAGGGGACGTGTAGCATGAGAACGATCAAAACCTTGGCAGATGTACGCTGCTTAAAGGAAGCCAAAGTGTTTTCTCCAACTTTTCTGTCGTACCTGGAGGAAGAGTTTTTGGGACTGAAAGAAGCGTTCGACTTCGACGGTCTGGACGAAGAGTTTGCGCTGGATCACTACGGCTTCATGGTTGTGCTGGAGAAGGGAGACAACCTGCGGGATCTGAGCGTGGTCGGCCTAAGCAGAGAGGACGGGGGACTTCTCGGCAGCCTGCCGGAGTTTGTCGAGAAAGTGGAACGAAACGGTGAGTGCTGGTACAAGGTGGTCGTGATCTACACCAACGAGTACGGGATGGCCTTCTACGTCCCGGCAAAAGCAATCTCTGACGACAACGAAATCCAAAACCGGTTGGAGGAGCATGTAGAATGAGTCAATCCAAAGAAGTCGCCAAACGAGTCAACATCGTCCGAGTCAAAATGGTACGGGAAGCAAGCCTCCTGTACCCGCAGCGCCGCATTAGGATGGCAAGGGATGTCGTAGAACTGTTCCAGACGTTTCTGCAAGAAACGGATCGGGAGCAGTTCTTTTTGCTTTGTCTGAACACCAAAAACGAGCCGACTGCGCTGCACACTGTGTCGATCGGCTCCCTGGACGCAAGCATTGTCCATCCAAGAGAAGTGTTCAAGGTCGCCATCCTCTCCAACGCCGCGTCGGTCATTGTCGCACACAACCATCCCAGTGGAGATCCCACAGCAAGCCAGGAGGACATACAGGTGACGAGGAAACTGCAAGAGGCCGGAGAGTTGCTAGGCATCACTCTGCTGGATCACGTCATTGTGGGTACCGAGGGAGCCTACACCAGCCTCAAAGAAGGGGGACTGATGTAACATGACAACAAACGAAAGATTTTCGTCCGACAAGTACGCGACAAGAGGAGTCAGCGAGCGAGTGCCGCTGGACATTCAACTGGCCCTGTGGAGCATCCTGGACAAGCGAAAACAAAGGGGGGACACCCTCGACTTCCTCCAGTTGTTTGAGTTAACCGTCGAACACGTAGATGGAGAGCCCTTGCAGGTTGTACGGAACTGTCAGGAGCAGCCACCACATGAGGAAACGTTCTACCTGGACGTTTCCAAACCGATAGACGGAATCACGCTTTGGGTCATCGACTCCGGTGAGTACTGCACCATGTTGTTCCCGAACGAGTACTAGGAGGTGATGAGGTGAAGCCAGCAACCATAGCTCAAATTGTTGTCTTGATTGCGGAAGTAATTCTGCTTTTGGGGAAGAGCAAAAAATGAAAATTTGATTTGTCACAAATTGTTCAAACATTCACATCTAATTGAGAATCATCTTGTCTAATTGAGAAAATAAACCTTTCATGCTCGTTTTCCAAGGGAAAAAGGGATGCATAGGTTTTAAACTCGAGATTGGGTGTGAAACCAAAAACATCGTATATAAAACCGATTGAAATGCATAAAAATGCAACTCGTGCATATCATGGTGATTTTTCTAGTGTTGACCTATTGATTTTAATGGGATATATTCGAAACACACCGGATGACACGATGCATAAACGATGAATAAAAAGTTAATGCAGAATGTCATTCGGGTGAAAGTCAGGTACTCCTCCATCCCTTGCTTGTGACACCAAACAGGCAAGGGAGTACCCGACACCTCCATAAAACAAAGTAAAAACATTGGTTTACTTTGTTTTATGGAGAAGCCATCTCTGCTCTTTGACAACTTCACATGAAAGGAGTGAAAACGGATGCTGCTGTCACAAGCCATCCAACAGTTCGACCAGTACCTCTCGGCGATCGACCGGAGCGAGGAAACGAGATCAGGGTACCAGAAAGACCTGACACAACTTCACCGCTTTCTGGAAGAGCGCTACAACTGCCCACCGTACCTGGAGGACATCCAGTTGGCCGATCTGGAAGCGTACCTCAGCTGGCTGAAAGAAGAGAAGGGGTACGCTCCGGCCAGCCGCAGCCGAAACCTGTACACGCTGCGCTCCTTCTACAACTACTGCTACAAGAAGGAACTGGTCGTTCGAAACATCGCGCTGTCGCTGGAGAACATCAAACTCCCGCACAAAGAGCGTCAGTACCTGTCTGAAGAGGAAGTCAATGAGCTAGTGCAGGCCATTGACCACGACCTCATTCGATTGGTGGTCAAGTTCCTGTACTTCACGGGACTTCGCATCTCCGAGTGCCTGAACCTGACGGTAGACGATGTCGACCTGGAGCGCCAGATGGTTCACGTTCGTGGCGGCAAAGGGAACAAAGACCGAGTGGTTCCCCTCTCAGAAAAGATTGTTCCACCACTTCGGGCGTACCTCGAAAAGAAACGTCCACAGGGCACGGATCGGTTTTTTGCGACCGAGAAGACCGGGAAGCTCTCAGCGGTATATGTCAACAGTGTGCTGGCAGACGCTACCACAAAACTGGGTTGGAAAAAGACAGTCACTGCACACATTTTGCGTCACAGTTTCGCCAGTCAGCTGGTGAAAAAGGATGTGAACATCGTCAACATTTCCAAGCTCCTCGGGCATAGTTCGATCAAAGTGACCAGTGTGTACACGCACGCCAACACCAACCAGTTAAAAGAAGCGGTCAGTGTGTTGTAGCGAAAAACATCAAATGAAAGGTAGGAAATTCCAATGAATCAAACAAACAAGCGTGTTCTCGCACCATCTAAAAAAGTACAGTATGTCGGGTTCCGGTACTATGTTTATGGGTACCACCAAGTCCTATTTCAGGACATGAACGAGGAAGACGGGGGTGAATTTTACGAGGGGGCTCGATGGGAAATTGCAGGGATGCTCCACTCGATACCAGGCGTGGTATCCAGAGAAGTAGATGATGGCGTCATTCAAGTGGAGGTCACGTTTCCGGTTTGTGTAAATGAACCATTTTCGTGGAATCAGTTGGTTGTCGTCCAACAAAAACTGAAGGAGTTCCTGGAAGAAAAAACAGATGCGATGCTCAGTTGCGAGGCAGGTGACATCCTGTTCTTTTCTCGAGACATAGAAGACAACCCGCAGTGGTTGCATCAAGCGACATCTTTCCGGAGTCTGTTGCTGCAACTTGAATCCAGCGACTGGTATACCTGGATCAGCGTCGAAAATTCAAGGGACTGGCATGGTTGAGAAATCAGGATGAAAGAAGGCGAACGAAATGGCAATGCCCGTTGACAAGAAACCGGTCTACGATGAACGAAGCAACGAAATCTTGCGAATGCTGACCGAAGGTATGAGCCGGGACGAAGTGGCTGCCAAGCTAGGGTATAGCAATACTCGCTCCATGCACACCGTCATGAACCGCAAAAACTTTGTCTGGGATGAGCGCAAAAAGAACTACGTCCCCGCATATTCCCAGTACCACGATGCGGTGAATCAGGCTATTCCATCCTCCTCCAAGATGGGGCAGATTTTGTCCCTGTTTGCAAAAGAGGGAGCGGATGCCAAAGAGATAGCCAAACGACTCGGCTTTGCGGATCACAGGGAGATGGCCAGCTACATTAAAGGCAAAGGGTACGTGTGGGATAACGAAAAGCAGAACTACGTGAAGTACACTGGCGAGTTGTCGGAAGAGTCAGACCGCAAACAGGAGCTACCCGAGAAGCCAACCGAGGAAGACGAGATACGAGCGAGCCCTGTTTCCCCACGTTTGACAGGGGAAGGGCTGGAGCGATACCTTCCGCTTCTTGACATGCTGGAGCGAAACCGGGATCGGCTCATTGACCTGCTCGTCCCGGCTTCCACTACGGGCCAAATCCCACGGTATGCCGTTCCCGGCATCTTCACCACCAAGACCGTCCACATGACCAACCTGTTGGATCAGATGGTGCGGGATTTCAGCCGGGAGAAGAACATCAGCCAGCGGGAGATATTCGAGTGTGCGTTAATCGAATTTTTCCGTCGGTACGGCTACGAGAGGGAAGTGGAACAACTGCTGGGAAGATAATCCCTTCCCCGAACGGGGGAGGGGCTTCCCCACTACCCAATTTTTTTGGCAAAAACTCGGTACCTGGAAACCGAAATACCTATGAATAAAGAAAGGAAGATGTACAATGCCACTCATTGCTAAATGGAATACCGCACATGGAGGAAATCTCCGTCAGCTGACCCCAGAGGGAATTTACAACGGCACCATTACAGAAGTGACTGCGGAGTATAACGTGTACACTCAGGGCCGTACCGTTGACCGCATTGAGAACACGTACGAACTTGACAATGGTCATATCGTGAAACAGAAGTACATTTGGTACCTGAGCGAAACCAGCAAACTGGGGCAAGTGGTCATCAATCTTTTGGGGAACGTTGGACACGATGTCGATCTGGAGCAGCTGAAAGGGATGCGTTGTCGGGTGAAGATCGAGCATAACCGCACCCCCGACGGTAAAGTCTGGGTCAACGTAACCGATGTATATCCGATTGATGACGAACAGAAGGTGCGAGAGCAAGCTGCACTGGAGCAGGCAGAACAACGTCAAGCGGAAATTGATCAGCTTTTTGCGGAATAACAGGAGGCTCGCTACCTCATGTGTGAAAAGGGGTAGCGACCTTTCCCCAAACCAAAAACGAGGAGGAACGAACATGAACAACCAAAGCATGACAAGCAAGCAAGAGCCGCAAGAGTCAAAATTTGTCGTACGAGATGGCATGGTGTACGTAGGAGATCAGCCCATCGGCAGGGACATTCGTGTGGTGGCGTTTCAAACCAATCTCGACACCAACGAAGTCGCCATTTTCCTTGAATTTGAGGATAACGGAAAAACGATCAGAAGACGGATTTTTCGCAGTGATCTCACCAAGTCAGGGCTCGTCAAGCTCACCCGCTACGGAGCCGATACGTGGGGAGAGGTGGTCGAACACTACGTCGAATACCTGCGGGAGCAAGTAGAAACAATGCCGCGCACCTACGTTCATTCGATGGTAGGATGGGATGAGTTCGAGGGCCAACTGTTCTTCAAACATTATAAAGCAGTCGGCTTGCATTCTAGCTACGTCGGTTCCCAGCACGACATCGAGCCAAAAGGCTCCTACGATAAGTGGTTTGCTCTTGTTGAAGCCGAGGTGCTGGGAAATCCGTGGTTGGAGTTTGCCCTCGTAGTAGGCTTCACTGCACCACTGGTGAGTCTCATCGGGAAGAAGGTTCACATCGATTCCCTGTTCTTCAACTTCGTCGGGAAGACTACATCCGGTAAAACAACTTCCACACGCCTCGGACTAAGTCCGTGGGGGTTGCCGGATTCACGTGATAATGGATTACTCAAGCTTTGGTTTGGAACGGATCAGGGGATTCTTTCCAACCTGACAGGAAACTTCGGGATTCCGATTGGGATCGACGACACCTCGCTCCAGGAAAAAGATAAAGACTACACGGCGCTCATCTACCGCTTGGTAGTGGGAAAAGAAAAGCAAGCGCTCAACGCGGACGGAACGCTCCGTCAGCGCGGGGAGTGGAATACCACCATCATCTCCAGTTCAGAGCTGTCCATGTTTGATGGAACCGATCAGCGAGCCGGTCTGCGTGTAAGATTGACTGAAGTCGTGGCACCGTACTGGACAAGTTCGGCGGAGAATGCAGAACGAATCGAACGTGGCGTCCTGGAAAACTACGGCCATGCTGGTCCCAAGTTTGTGGAGTACCTGATGGAAAATTATTCTGTCGACCAGTTGGTGGCAGAGTGGCAGCTGGCAAAGGACTTGCTGCTCAAATACATGGAAAAGGATCGGTTGTCTGCACGCATTGCGGGGAAATTTGCCATTGTTCTGCTGACAGGGAAGCTGGTGCGAACGGCGTTAGGTCTTGCACTTGACCTGGAACAGCTGGCCAAAACTCTCCTGCACATCGAGAAGAAGTCAGTTGAATCCAGGGATGTTGGTGATACGGCCTACCGCTACCTGATGGAATTCTTCATGCGGAATAAAAGCAAGTTCTTCGAGGACAGGGCCCAAAAAGGGATCGTACAGCGCGGGGAGTGCCTCGGAAAGTACCTGACGAACGGGGATACCGTCACGGAGATTCGCATCCCGAAGGAAGGGAACTTTGCGAAGGTCATGGCGGATGGCAAGTTTACCGACCTGGAGTCCATCATTGAAAGCTGGAAGCAAAAAGATCTCCTGGTTTGCGACGTTGGAAAAAACTACGTGAACCGCGTGTTTGAAAAAGGGATGCCTCGTGTTCCCCTGTACGCCATCAAAGTGAGGGAACTAGACGAAGATACCCCCGAGTCGTTTGAGGTAGTCTTTGGTGACGAAATGCTCGCCTTCCTTGCAGACGAGGATGTGGAGTATACAGGGACTGGCGGTGAAGAGGCAGAGTACGAAGATGAGGTAGCGGAAGAGGATGTTTCCGAAGAGGACGCCTTGTACGATGTGGCTGGCGAAGAGGGACTGTACGAGGAAACGTACGACGATGAGATGGAGTACGAGGTCGACCCTGACGATGACGTTGAATTCGAGGAGGAAGAACTAGAAGACTACGAAAACATTGCGTAGGAAACCGATTGAACGAAAGCGATCAATAGGGCTGATCCTGTGCCGAAGCCAGGCAAGAGTGACAGCCCTTTTGATCGCTTTCTTTTTTGTTCAAAAAAAGCAGAGGTACAATAGGTGCAGTGTCGTCTCAGCATAAGGGACAGAAGGGATACGAGCGTCCCTGTGAGCGCTCCTGTTGGTACGTTAGCTGGTGCGGTGAAAACTCTTGTGTGGTAAGCATTCAACTGATACTGCACCGAACGCACCGCAGTTTGAGGGTATAATGGGAACGAAACGGTGTAACAGGTGCAAAACGGCCCCAGCTTAGGTAGTTTAATGACTCGAAGCGTCCCTGCTACGCTCTGGTCGGTGCGGTGAGAGGTGCGGTAAAATCCCTTGGGTGGCAAAGGGTTGGGTGGAACTGCACCAAACGCACCGTCATTTTTGAAGTATACGGACAGTGGCAACACTTTCATCGAAGGGAAGGTTG
This sequence comes from Brevibacillus sp. FSL K6-2834, assembly GCF_038592925.1. Taxonomy (NCBI): domain Bacteria; kingdom Bacillati; phylum Bacillota; class Bacilli; order Caryophanales; family Paenibacillaceae; genus Brevibacillus; species Brevibacillus sp. FSL K6-2834. The sequence continues at coordinate 5,174,863 of NZ_CP151945.1, read as the reverse complement.
AGTTCAAATCGACAAACGAATTCTTATACTCGTCTATAATATCCTCCTCCCTCTTCTTTTGTTAACGTAGTGAGCGGATTATGGTCACCATCACGCCAATACGGATCTACGTAAGTCCCATCGTCTCTAAAATAACCACTCACTTCATGAGGATCAACGTGAACGAAGTCTATGCTGTCTAAGGAGTTAAATGGGTCAATTGCATCAAGGACATCGAGGGCATCTGCAACAAGGCCCGCTCCAGTTAAACTTATCGTAAGGAGTGATCCACTTTTTAAGACCTTGTTAATATCGCCTGTAATGAAACCCTCAATCATATTAAACACACGCGAGATAGGTGCTGTAATAAAGTCGATGATATAGTCCACAAAGGTGGGTTTTCTCTCTAAGCTAAGGGTATGTATAAATTCATCACATTTGGCGATCTTATCCTCCAGGTTCTTCTTTGCAGAAATAGCAATTTTTAATAATGTCTGGAGGTGATGTATTCGTTTCTGATAAATGTAAGGAAAATATTCTTCGTAGCCGTATAATTCGGACTCTCTTTCTAACAAAGCTAGTGTAAAACTTAATTTAGATATTCGATCACTATAAAAACTTACTCCCTTTTTCAAACTGTATTTTATATGGAGAAGCTGTTTGATTTTGGCCAATGCTGCATCATGAATATTTTGATCTTTGTAGACTTCGAAACCTTCTGCGCGAGTGAAGAAAGGTGAACTCCAGCGGAGGAAATCCTTTCCTTTGCGTTTTATGAAATTGAAGTGCAGTGTAAAAGTTCTGTTCATTCTTTTTAAGAGGGTTCTTTTATGTTTGATATCTTTTCTGCTAAAAATATCTGGAGGGTAGCACTTTTCAACAAATTTTGTGATTTTCCTCTCATTATTCAACCAATTTGCCATAAGAAAAAGTATAGCAATCGCAAAAACGAATCCAACCGTATACATAATTACCTCCAGAGTAGAGATGGTGGTTTTATCCCCAGGAATATTATTCCACAACCAAGCTATTCTTTCTAGTGCGTATTGAATGAGGAAACATTATTAAATACACAGCAAGAGTAAGGGGTACGTTGGCTTTCATTAATTCTTGATGGATCGGTGATACTCCACTGTTCGCAACAGTAGTCGTAAACCATCTCATCCCATCATGGACCAAAATCTGCAAATGATAGGCTCATATTAGGAGGCATTGGAACGAGGGAAAGAAAGGTTCGGGAATCCCGAAAAAGGCCCTTCCAGTGAACAATAAAGAGGACAGGCACAAGGAGAAAAAAGGAATATCCCAAGACAAAAACAACGGGCATTCACGAACCTTTCTTTTCAGAGATCCAAAGCCCCTTATATATATTTTTCATTTATCGTTATTTAATAAAATCATAAAAAATAATATAAATTATAATATTATTTAAAATTATTATTAAATTATAAACAAGTTTGCTTGATGTTATTATCTTTTCCGTACAATTGGCGGTGCGATTGGTGCGATTCCATGAGAATCCATGTACGACATGGAGTTTTACTGCACCGGCTACCGCTCCTGTGGGTGCGACTGTAGGGGCTCTACTGGACTTCTAGGGGTAGACCTCCATTTTACCATTAGAGAGAGAAAGCCTATTTGTTGAAATGAGTTTCTTCCATTATATATAGGTTACCTGTAGATAGTATTACATGGTTTTGAAACTCCTTGAAACACATGGAGTTTAGTGATAGTAAAAAATAAGATAATTCAGCTTAAGGTTGTGCTATTAACGGTACTGAAGTTATTGTGAAACTGGCTAATGTTCCAGCAACTCTTCCGTTGCCAAGTACGTTCGCTGTTTCAGACAGCAACGGCAAAGTATATGCTGTAACTAATATCGCCGCTACCACAGTACCAGGTGAGTACAAGCTGACACTGGGAACTGCAGTTGAAGGAAAAGGTACTCTCACAGTTAAACATGGAGAGTCTCAAGCGACCAAAGATTTTGATACAACAATTGCTGGATTGAAACTGTCTGTAGATGTAGCTGATGAAGATTACAGACTGATTGCTGACGGCGCTGACAATACTATCATTAAAATTACAGTTAAGCGCGATGGTGTAGTTGATGAAAACTTTAAAGGTGAAGTTAAATTCCAATCCTTGAAAGGTGCTAAGTTTGCAAAAGAAGCAGTGGCTTTTGACAAAGGGGTAGCGCAAGTCCAAGTTACTTCTATCTCTTCACCTATAGTTGTTAACGACACAATTATTGCTACCGTTTCACAGGCTGAAGATCCTGACTTTATCGGGGAACGCATCGCGGTAAATCTCCAATATGTACCAGCAGATGGCAACGGTGATATTGATAAAAAGGTATTTATCACCTCCGCTGAGTCTGATCGTGCAAGCGACGTATATGTGAAGTTCAATGATAAAATTGATTTTAACAAGCTTTATGCCGACTGGGATTACGGTAAAGGTGAAGCAAAAATTATCGTAAGAGGCAAAGGCCTGACTAGTAATGCTGATGTCGATAGAGAAGTCTTGGACATTGTAAAAGTTGACGATAGGACTATTAAACTGGTTCTAGCTGAGGAAGAAGCTCTAAAAGATAACTCCGCAGTTACAATCTTGGTTAACGATGAGAGAATTAAAGGTCTTCTGCAAAAGAGTGAGTATCCATTCAACCTTGTTGATTCCGATGCCCCTAAAGCTGTAAAAGTAACCGCTCCAGATTATAAAACTCTTGTTGCAGAGTTTAACGAGCCAGTGAGTGCGGCTGTTGCTGAAAAACCATCGAACTGGGTGCTGAATGGACACCGTTTGACCGATGCAGACATCGTTTCTATTAAGGTTGGTAACATTGTGGATGAGGACGGTAATGTTGAGTCCTATGTACGTCCTACAGCTACAACAGAAGCAATTGACAATCGTCATTTTGTAACCATCAAACTGACAGAAACAAAAGGTAATGGCGTGAACTACTATAAGCAGCAAGGTGCAAAAAACCTGCTTCAAGCTTATAACATTCACGACTATGCGGGCAAAACCGATACAACAGGTCAAAACACTGCAACTACTCAGGAATTCGAATTTATCACTCCTGTTGTACCTGAAGCTGGTTCCGTTGACTTCGTTCTCCAATCTCCTGAGCAGTTCAAGATTAAGTTTGACGAGCCAGTACAAAAAGTTGGCGGCGGAGACTTGAGTCTGGCTAACTTTAATTTTGAGCGTCAACATGGTTTTGATAAAGACGGAAACCCTGTTTGGGTGGCTTACAATACCGACGTTGTTAACCTTCAGTTCCCAGTTATGCTGACTAAGGATAAAAAGAACGGCTCTGTTTACTACTTCGAATTGCAAGATGACTGGACTGTAATTCTCGATACCGAAAAGAACAACATTAACTACTACACTCCTGGATATAACAAAGTACGACTGACTCTCAAAAAGGATCAAATTGAGAGCAAGAGAACTGGTGCCAAATATGATCAGGATGTAGTAAAAGTCATTGAAATGGAACTGGATGATACGGCGCCAACATTCACTGCTAAACAAGTAGTTGAGAAAAATGTTCCTCAAAAGAGAGTTGCAATTACTATGAGTGAGCCTATCCAAATGGCTTTAGCTAATGGGGATGCAGCCAATACTGAGGGCACAACAAAATCTCAAACTCAGGAAAAGGTACCTACACCAACGTTTGAGTTTGTAAGCAAAGACAAGAAAACAACCATTTTGGGTAAATTAGTTGAAGGCAGCTTGTCTGAAGATGATACCCAGTTTGAAATTGAACCAATTGAACCTGATAAACTGACTGCAGGTGATTGGACAGTATACATCCGTTCTATCTCCGACGATATCGGAAATACATCGGATACACTGAAGCAAGATCTTACAATTCTCCCAACGGAGCAAGAAAAAGGTAAAGCTCAAATCATCTGGGCTGAAGCAATCGACAACATTGATGCTCTTAAAGACGGTGTAATCAAACCTGAAGATGTTGTTGTAATCCAGTTTGGTACAGAAATGTCTCTCGATGCATATCGCTCTTCCATTTACACTATTAATGGTAAGCCATTACCAGAAGGTGTGAATATCACTGCGACAGAGGCTGAGTACACAAATAGTGGCTTGAAAGGAACACGAGTTACTATAACTCTGCCGAAGACATTCCTTGGAGATACTAGCGATGAGATAATTGGTAAATTTAGTGAACCGCATATCTTGAACGTTAATAAGCGTTTGGAAGATGCAGCAGGCAACCGTCTCATCTCTCCATCTGAAGTTGAATTGACTTATGATCTGGATGGAACAGGATCACTCTATGTAATTCCAGAGATTGATAAATTGGTAAATGGTGATAAAACACCAGGAGAAATTACAGACGCAGATGCAGTAGCTGCTGCAAAAGATGCGCTGGATCTCGGAGACACAAGCGCTGTTACTTCCGATCTGACACTGCCAACAACAGGAGAAAACGGTGTAACTATTTCTTGGGCGTCCGATAAAGAAGACGTTGTAAGTACAGAAGGTAAAGTAACTCGTCCAGCTAACGGCTCTGGTGATGCAACTGTAAAATTGACAGCTACTCTTAAAAAGGGTACCGCAACTGAAACTAAAGAATTTACTGTTGTTGTAAAAGAACAAACCCCTTAATAAAATCACGAAACGTTACTTCATAAACTCACCTAAGTGATGAGTGAAAGAAGTGGAGAAAGCCCCCAGACAAAGCAACCCTGCTACGTCCAGGGGGCTTTTCTCTAACTGTCTTGTCAAATAGATTGGTGCAACCCCAATCCGCGATAACAGCCGGAAAATGACAATGAACAAGGAAAAATGAATGATGAACAATTATACACTAATCCTTATTCATTGCATTATCGCGTGCCTAATCCTCCTGCACGCCAGCGGCCCTAATCAACCAACGGCGTGAAGTCAGGTGAAGTCGTAAGGAAAGGCAATGAACAATGAATAATGAAATGAAAAATGAAATCGTAAGATTTCAAGAAAGGGAAACAGGGAAGAATATCACGGTTTGAAGAGCCGCAATTATTCATCATTCCTTGTTAACTATTCATTGAAAAAAGCGTTGTCGACGAAAAAGCATTTGCGTTTGCAATACGGATCGTAAAACTCTACCGATACCTAGCGGATGAACGAAAAGAATACGTAATTTCCAAGCAAATCATTCGATCAGGAACCAGTATCGACGCAAACATCCGTGAAGCAAATATGGTACAAAGTAAAAAAGACAATGAATAAAGAATAAGGAACAATGAAACATATCCCTTTCACTCTTCATTTTTCATTCTTCATTGTTCATTGCCAAGTACTGCGGGGCTCCTTAAAAGCTGGCTATGGTCAGGCGACGAATCCATGTGGACCCAATACGAGGTAGCTGTTGTCAGGTAAAAAGCGCTAGGGTTTTGGCAACAGTCGGTGTGCGCGGGATCGCACAGGCGAAACAGGAACAATTCGGGCTGTTAAACCTGTTTTTCTCGTATTGTATAGTGGAGACCTACGGTCAGCAAAAGAAGGGATAGACAAGGCGGAACGTTTGAAGTCTTATCAGAAGAGGCGGGTTAGCGCCGGCGAGGCTGATAAGATGGCGGCGGGTTCGTAGTAGTGATGATGGCTTGCCGTCTGTACCCGTAGTGGCAACACAGGCGGGGAGGGGAAAATGGGCCGGAGCGAAGGGACCCAGTCAGCGGATAAGAGGATATGAGAACGTACAATGGGCGTTGTAGTTTCTCGCAGTACCCGTGAGGACTGTAAATACAAACCGTATTTACAGTCCTTTTTGGTGATTCCTCTTTTCTCTCTGCTGATGGCACGCCGTGTGCGCTGAAAGGTGCCCGCACGGTGTAGGCTCGACTCGAAATTTCCTTGGGGAGAACAATCCGACGGGGATATAAGGCGAGCATAGCGATCCCAAGTTTGCAAGCGGCGAGGGGACAATCCACGACCCCTATGTCGTCAAAACCGCCGATCACTTGAACCATGTGAGAGAATACCTTGACTCCGCTTTCGTGTTGGATGCAGACATCGATCTGAGCAAGGCTCCTTACAACACAGGCAATGGTTGGACGCCGATCGGCACCGAAACGACCCCTTTTACCGGAACGTTTCACGGAAACGGGCACACCATCCGCGGTTTGTATATCTTTGAAGGGAAAAACCTCGGTCTCTTCGGAACCATTGAGGGCAAAGCGGAAATCAGCGACCTCACCCTCAAAGATGCGGACATTCGTACGACTAAGAGCGGAGTTGCCATCCTGGTCGGACAAATGCTTGGAGGAACCATAACAAATACTCACGTTTCCGGAACTATCAAAGCCGATAGCCACAACGTCGGGACATTGGTTGGGTATATGGAACGCGGCTCGATTGCGGACAGCTCCGGTTCGGGAAGAATTGACAACCATTTCTCTTGGTATACAGGCGGGCTTGTGGGAAGAATGGAGCCAGGGGCTACCCTGAGCCGATCATCCGCAGACACAACGACTAACGGCTTCGTTTCAACGGGAGGACTTGTGGGTGCAAACGCCGGTACCATTGAGCAATCCTTTGCCAAGGGCAGCGTAGAAAGTAACGCTTCCCACCTTGGCGGACTGGTCGGGGAAAACTACGGGGAGATTTGGCAGTCGTATGCACTGACGGACGTCACGGGCGGATCGAATAATGTTGGGGGCCTTGCCGGACTAAATGGAAGCAAAGGAACCATCGAACAGTCTTATGCAAAAGCAACGATTGATACTGAGTCCATGGCTGTAGGCGGATTGGTGGGAGAAAATCAGGGAGTGATAGCGGATGCGTATGCTAGCTCCGATATCACTGCAGGAAAGTATAGAGAGGATGTTGTCATCGGAGGGTTGGTGGGAATCAATCATAAAGAGGTTACCAGAACGTATGCTGCCGGAACCATAGACAGCAACGCCAAAGAAGTTGGCGGCTTGGTCGGCAAGCTGGACAGCGGCGGCACAGTGACCAACTCTTTTTACGATCAGGATCAGACTGGACAAAATGACACGGGCAAGGGAACGCCGCTTGCATCTGAACAAATGAAGGAGCAGGAATCGTTTACAGACTGGGATTTTACGGACGTGTGGCAGATGGGTGAGTATCCGTCTTTCCAATGGGAGTAAACACCAGAAAACTGCCATGAATCGATAAAAGTGGGTCGACCGCTACAAGCGTTGGCCCTTTTTCTTTTCCCTCGTCAAGACAGCAAAAAGACATAGCCCCAAGCTATGTCCTTCCCAGCAAAGTTTCTATTTCACGCTCATATCCATACCTGCGAAAGAACTCGATCAGCGCTACAGCGAAGATGTCTCTCTGGCTGATGTTCTTTTCCTTGCTGTATTCCCGGACAAGTGAATCGAGCGTATTGGTCATGTGTACGGATTTGGTCACGAAAATCCCTGGAACTGCGTAGCGCGGCACCTTTCCGCTTTCTGCCCCCGGCACGATCAGATCGATCAGCCGGTCCTTGTTTCGCTCCAGCATCTCCAGAAGGGGCAAATAGCGCTCCAATTGGACTGTGTCCGCACGGCTCAATCTGGGGGCCGTAGATGTGTTTACAGCCTCATCCCCTCCATGACTATCCTGCAGCTCTTCTACGGCCTCTGGACGGCCCTCAGCCTCCTCCTGGAGCTGTCCGTATACTCTCGTGTAATTCCCCTGCTCGGACGACCATCTGTAGCCCTTCGCTCTCATGTAATTGGCCAGTTCACGGTGATCGGCGAAGCCTAGGCGTTTGGCAATCGTCTTGGCGTCGGCTCCTTCTTTTTGGAACAGGGAAATGACCGTGGCTACTTTTGACGAACGAAGCAGTGCCAGATCCATATCCTGTTTGTCCACGCGACTGTAGGCCGGCACGTAGTTTTGCTTATCCCGGTCCCATTTGAAATTCTTGCGCCGCATGTAAATATCGAGGGTTTTGTAGTTTTTATAGCCTAGTTCTTTTGCGAGTTCATTCCTAGTCTTCCCCTCCACGAGACCGCGGAGTATGGCATTTGCACGTTCATCGTAGATGGGCTTTTGATCTGCTTGTACATCCATTGTTTTATACACCCCTATTAAACTCCCTTGCATGTTTCCATGCCCATTTCTTTATCGTTTCTCTATCTTGTTTACAGGGTATTGATTGCCTCGCTCAGTTGCTCCAAATCGGTATGTGTATAGATACTCGTCACATTCAAAGACGAGTGTCCCAGCAGCTTTTGTATTTGCACGAGATTCACATCCTTTTTGACCAGCCGACTGGCGAAGCTGTGGCGCAGGATGTGAGCTGTCACCTTCTTTTTCCAGCCCAGCTCATTGACTGCCTGCGATATGATTCGATTGACGTAGACAGGGGACAGCTTTCCCGTTTTCTTGGTGCAGAAAAACAACGGAGATTCGGTTTCAGGGCGTTGGTTGCGAATGTAATCCTCAAGTAAGGGAAGCAGTCTATTGGAAATGGGTATGAGTCGGTCCTTGTTCCCTTTCCCGGCGACGACATGGATTACCCGATGTTTCAAGTCTACGTTGTCGACCGTCAGATTCAGGCATTCGGATATTCGCATTCCCGTCATGTATAAGACGATCACCACCAAGCGAATCAAACGGTGGTCGATCTTTGTAATTAGTTGCTCGACTTCTTCTTCCGTCAGATAGGTTCTTTCTTTTTGCTGCACCTTAATTTTTTCCACAGAAAGCGCTACATTGCGGCTCACCAGCTCTTTGTTGTAAGCGTATGCAAAAAAAGAACGCAGCGTATGAAGGTTGCGCCCCCTGCTGGCGGGTGCATAATTTCGTTTTTCTTTGAGGTAGGTGAGGTAATCTTCTATATCGTTTGCTGTAATTTCATCAATGTAGGGCTCGACGTTATACTTGGCTTCAAGGAAGCGAGTGAAAAAAATCAGGTCCTTGCGGTAGCCGGTAATCGTCTCATGGCTTCGATCTATAGAGGACAAGTATTGCATAAACAATTGAATCGCATTTATGAGTAGCATGGCTATCTGCCCACCTTTAGTAACGAAACATGCTTCATCTTATGGACATATTGTCATATCAAACATTCTAACCAGTTTTATAGGTCGTATAACTTGGAAACGGTTGCAGTTCAAATATTATTGGGAAGTCAGTGTAGACAAGATTACATCTTTGGGTATTTTCAACATATGGTTTGTGCTGCTGGTTTTCTTCATATAGTGATTTTCTGTCTGAACTCGGTAACGAATGATTCCAGAGTTGTGTCATCATTTCTGTTCAATGAAAACAAAAAGAAAGAGTCTAACACCTTTCGATGTTAGACTCTTAGTTGAAAATTCTTATGGACAGACGTCCTGACTAATAATTTACGCGCCTGCGCCAGTGTCTGTGCCTGCACCAGTGTCTGTGCCTGCGCCAGTGTCTGTGCCTGCGCCAGTGTCTGTGCCTGCGCCAGTGTCTGTGCCTGCGCCAGTGTCTGTGCCTGCGCCAGTGTCTGTGCCTGCGCCAGTGTCTGTGCCTGCACCAGTGTCAGTACCTGCGCCAGTGTCTGTGCCGCCTTCAACAGCTGCAGTAACCAGAATCGGAAGCACTACTTCTTTGCCGCCGTAAGCCGCATCGAGAGTAATAACCAATGTTGCTTTGGTGTCTTTAGTAACAGCTTTAGTTGCAGCTTTCGCTACAGTACCAAGGTCGGAAACTGCTACCAAGTCATCAGAATCAACGATAGTTTTAAACTCAATACCGGTCAGTTCATCGGAATTATTCACAGACAGAGCGATTTCTTTACCGTCTGCACCGATAAATTGCAGTTCATCAATCAGATCGGTAAATGTAGCAGCGTCAGCTGTTTCTACTCCGCCTGCAACCTCAACCTGAGTTTTGCCTTCTTTCAGTTTGATATCAGTGATTTGTGGAGTAGAGTTTGTTACTTCTACTTCAACGGTTGCTACCGTGATACCGCCTTGTTTGTAGGAGATCACTGCTTTACCGGCAGCGACTGCAGTTACCTCACCTTTGGCATTTACAGTAGCAACTTTTTCGTTATCGGAAACAAAGGTGAAACCTTCTTCTGCCTCAACAACGGTTCCTACTTTAACATCGCCAACATATTTCTCGATGGAAAGATCCACTGTTTCTTTCGTTGGGTAAATATCCAGTTTCAAATCTTCGGTAGAAGATGCTGGAACCAGTTTGTAATTGTCTGGCTCTTGTCCAGCAACATCTACTACTTGAACAGAAACAGTGCCAACTACTGCATTGCCTTTGTTCTTGATTACAAGCGTATCAGTACCTGCTTTAAATGCCAGGTCGGTAACTTTAAGTGCGAAAGTGCTGTTATCTACAGCCAGCTTAGCATTTGCAAGGTCAATGACATCCGCTTTATCGCTGCCATATTTTCAAACTCCTTGCCTCCCATTGAATTCTATAACCCTCATGTCACATCATTTGTTGAACTATATATAATGGAAGAAACTCAACTCAAAAGAATGGAAGTATACATGTTTTGGAAAGTAGGACATCTTTATTTTGGTTTTCTAAGGGTTTTGGTAAACTTCCTTTCAAAACGCAGAATTTCCCAATCCGGTGCAATAATCGGGTCGCTGAGAACCCATGTCTCCCATAAGATTTCGCAAAAACGCACCGATCGCACCGCCGTTTTCAGGGACAAGAACGAGAGCGGAGACGAGTTTGTTCTTATATTTTAGTTATTATCTTATTTATAAGTATATTAAATAATATATAAATATAATAACAATCATAATATAATAAAATATATTCATAATAATACTATACAACCTTATTCCACTCTTTCCGAAAGGCAGCTTCTTTCTCCACCCCTCGTTTTTGTTCTTTTTTGTCTGGGTGGCTCAAGTAGCCACCTTTCGTCTTTCGTTCCTCCTATGATTATAAGGGAGATATGGTTAGATTACGATTTCTCATCCTGCTTTCAGTTAGCTTTGATTCCTCCATGATTGTCATCGAATCCTTCTTTATGCGTTGTAAGCCATCGCGTTAGAGGATTGCCCTCCCTTTCCCGTCTGCGCTATTGGTACAATCGGTGCATTTTCACGAAAGACCATGTGCCTCATCGATTGGCTCTGTCCCGCTCACTGCACCTACAAGGGGAGTCACTGTTCCGTTTCTCTGCGAGACATTGAGCGCGTTCGTTTTCCCTGATTAGCGGGGCGGTCGGTGCGATTTCACCCCATCCTATGCGACCCAAGGGTTATCACCGACCCGCTTATCGAACCGCTAGCGTAGCTTCATTGTGAACCAGCGAGCATTGGGCGCGTTCGCTTCCCTGATTGGCGGATCGGTCGGTGCGATTGGACCCCATCCCATGTGGTTCAACGATTCTTACCGATCCGCTTATCGCACCGCCGATTGATTTGTCCGGTTCGATCCCAAAGAAAGGATCGGATGACCTTCACTATGCTTTAGGCACCCCTCTAAAACAAAAAAGCCTACCTCATCGGTAGACCTTCTCCATTTACTCACTTTCCAGTAGAATTTGTTCCGTATCCATCATCCATTCGGGGATCGCCCCCTTTTGGAGTGAAAACCCGCTATGAGTAGAGGTACGCTTCACCTGTCTTTGAGGAGCCTTGCTTTTTATCGATCGTACCCCTTTATCAGATGGTTGCTTACGGACAGCAGACTTCTCCGGTGCATTGGTTTGCATTTCATCTCTCTTGCTTGTCTCTACTTTGAAGACGTACTGCGGCATCTTTGGGACACCTGGCTGGAACACACGCGACAGGGTGTTCTTTCCAGCTTCGTGGATCAGTCGACCAGACTCTTTCCACTTGGAAACGACCTGCTCAACATTAAACTTTCCCTGTTTCATCAGCTTTTCAAATTCTTCTTTAGGAATCTGGATTTGCGTCACGAGCCCATTTTTCTCTACGTATTTTCCGACAATGGGCTTGTCCTTATCCCAGTCACTTTTGTCCCGAAAGAATTTGTGCCGATTACGGACAAAGTACTCCATGATGAACTGGTAGGCTTCGTCTCCCTTATTGCGCTCACTCATCGACTTTCGTTCAATGTGCAACAAACTTTCCGTCAACTCATTTAGGTCTAGGCCCAAATCAAGGGCTTCATTTGCTAACTCACCTGCGAGTTTCACAATCGCTAGTTTACCGGCAATTCGTTTTGAAAAGCTATCCTTCTCCTCCAATCGAGCCAACAAGTCCTGACGACTTTTTCTCCAGCGACGCTGAATCTCTTCATTCCCAATCTTCAGCAAATGTTCCGCATAAATCGGTCCCGCTTGACCATAGTTTTTGAGGATCACTTGCTCGATACGCTCTGCGTTTTCCGCTGATCGTGTCAGATAGGGTTCATTGATTTCAAAAAAACGAACACGAATCCCAGATCGTTGATCGGTCTCCCCAAATATAGACTTCTCGGAACTTGAGAAAATGGTGGTCATCCAGTCACCCTGCTCCCGCTTCGTTCCCTGGGACGTGAGTGCCATTTTCGCAAGTCCTGCTACGACAGTATAGGCGAATTGCGTTAGATCTTTTCCTTCTTCCATCATGGACGTATCGTCAATCACAATGGGAACACCGTAATTCCCATGTAGATTATACAAAATCCCTTGATCGGTTCCGTACCAAGTAACCAGCAATCCTTTTCTCCCTGTATCGGGTAAGCCAAAAATACTGACGGCCAATCGGGTGGTGAGCGTTTTTCCAGTACTGGTTATACCAAAAAAGTTGAAAAACAAGGAATCCATATGTGCTTCCTCTTTGAGAATAGAAAGTAGTGGAGCTGTGAACCCAGCAGCAAGTGCAAACTCCAGCCAAGGATTCCCTAGCACTTCTTCTCGCACCATCTGGCACCACGCATCGAGTGAGCCTTTCGGTTTTAGATCATACTTTACCCCATCGTATGTAGATGGAAAGCCAATCCCCTTGTGCAACTTGAATATAGGTTGATCCTCGTATGTTCCCCATCCGACGTTGCTATGCTCATAACTCCGCTTCTTTTTGGTGATCTGCTTCCGTAAATTGGACACATATGCGTCAGCCACTTCTTGCCAACAGTCTGCACCGTATCGCGTTAATTGGTTCATCCCACTTTTAGTAAGTTCGTTTCGTTTCAGTGATCTACGGACGCGCTTTTCATTATCCAGAAATGATAGCTGAAGCGTCACTTCTCCTGTATCCAAATTAGTCACGTATTGGTCTACGTCAATCGCTGCTCCCAGGTCTACCATTTTTCCATTGCTGACGCACACCAACCTCCCGTTCTTTCTCCCAATCTTGCCCTCTTCTTTCGCCACCTGAATTCTCCCCCTTTGCATTGCTTGAAAAAAAATGACCCTCCCAACAATTGACCCTTGGCTGCGAGACGGTGAGCGGGGCGGTAGCAACCCTTGGCACCACTTGGTTCAAGGTTTTTTGCACCGACCGCACCGTCTGTTTCGCCACAAAGACAATCGCCTTACCGCTGACCCAAGAGTGTTTCCACTTCCCGCTCGTACCCGTATCGACGAAAAAACTCTACGAGTGCCACAACGAAAATATCACGCTGGCTCATGTTCTTCTCCCTGCTAAAGTCCCGTACAAGTTGATCCAGTGTATTAGTCATATGAACTGACTTGGTGACGAACACGCCTGGAATTACGTAGCGGGGAATGTTTCCGGTTACAGAGGCTGGTGTAAGAATATCAATCAGCCTGTCCCGATTTCGCTCTAGTATTTCTAAGATCGGAAGAAAGCGAGTCGTTCCCGGAAGGTCTATCATCGGGACATTCGGGGATGGAAAAGGATTTTCATGGGCCTCGTCGCTTCCTTCACTCGATGCTTCCGAATCGTGCTGGATGCCCATCTGCTTGACGTAGTTACTTTTTTCAGCCGACCAAACGTACCCTTTCCCTTTCATGTACCCTGCTAACTCCCGGTGATCCCCGAATCCCATCCGTTTAGCGATAGTTTTGGCATCCGCTCCCTCTTTCTTGAAGAGGGAGATGACATGAGCTGCTTTAGAAGATGTACTGACGAGCGAATCCAGATCTTGCCCGTCTAATCGGGAATGGGACGGGACGTATGTCTGCCGTTGCCGATCCCATGTGAAGTTACGTCGCCGCATGTACATGTCTAATGAGCGATAGTCGCTGTATTCGTACTGTTCAGCTAGTTGCTCCCGAGTTTTTCCTTCCGTCAGCCCTTGTAAGATTTCCTTGACCCGCTCATCGTAGATGGGCATGTTCTCCTGTACAATAGCCATGTATGTTTCCCCTCCCTTATAACTCGTTTACGGCTTCGCTTAGCTGTTCGAGATTGCTGTGGGTGTAGACACTGGTGACTTTTAATGAACTGTGGCCCAATAGCTTTTGAATCTGTACTAAATTGACGTCTTTTTTTACCAACTGGCTAGCAAAACTATGACGTAAGATGTGCGCCGATATATGCTTCTTCCAACCGAGTTCTTTCGTCGCTTTGTGGATATGATGATTGACATAGGCTGGAGATACTTTGCCTGTCTTCTTTGTGGCAAAGAAGTAGGGAGAAGAAGTGATGACCCGTTCCTCTCTGACATATCTCTGAAGAATTGGCAGGAGGGTGGATGAAATCGGAACAAGTCTGTCTTTGTTTCCTTTCCCAGCAACGACATGGATGACCTTGTTATCCATATCAACTGTCTCCATCGTAAGATTCAAGCATTCGGAAATACGTAATCCCGTTCGATACATAGTTTCTACTACTAGGCGAATCAAGGGATGGTCGATCGCCTTCAACAACTGTTTAATTTCAATCTCGGACAGGAAGGTTCGCTCCTTTTGTGGTACTTTTACTCCCTCCACTGAAAGCGATACGTCACGCTGCACCCACTCCTTTCGGTAGGCATAAGCATAGAACGAGCGCAACGTGTGAAAATGCCTGGAACGGCTTGCAGGAGCGTTGTTCCGCACTTCCTTTAGCCAAACCAAGTAGTTCTCTATGTCTACTGACGTGATTTCATCCAGATACGGCTGGCAGTTGTACTTTTGGGTCAGGAACTGATTAAACATACGCAGGTCCTTCCCGTACCCGCTTATAGTCTGCTGGCTACGTTCGGATGCTAATAAGTGATTGATGAACTGTTCAGTTGCTTCAACAAATCGCATGAAGGAACCTCCCTTACTTTTGTACCGGACTACACAAATATTGAATGTAGTCCGGCTGAATAATTCCTTTATCTAAATCCTTTACCCGATTAATTTTTCTTTATATTTCCCTTTTTCGTTCACACCAAGTTGTAGGCCGCACATCCGGTCAAAAACAAGAATCGGTTTGATATTTTGATAATAGTAAAAAACTTGTTCTTCTTCAGACATATCCAGCTCATATAACTCCGGCTCTTCACAATGTCGTGGAGTACTAATTTCAATGGCACTAAGTGTAACAAAGAAGTTGTTCCACATTTGCCGAAACTCTTCTATGCTAAACGGAATGAATTTCCTTTCAGCGGGGACATCCCATGTTGCAAAGACAATATCTTCACACTCTAGGACATGATTCGGTGGAACCGGAAGTTGGTTTAATGCACTTGCGATCTGCTTTATATATTGTGCTGCCATATCCTTAGGAAGTGTAGCTAACTCAATTCCTTTATAATCGGAGAAACAAGCTTCCATTCCGTGAGCAAAGAAATGATTCTTAAAGAATTCTAGCGCCTCCTTCCTCATCTCATCCGTATAACAATTGCTTTTGTTATACCACTCACTGCCGTTACTTATGATGTCGACATCCTCGTACACATTTTGACTAACAAATACCTCCGGCATTTCCTTTCCAGATTGTTGCTGAACGTGAATATGAATCGCAATTGGTTGGTTAGATTGTGACATTGAACTTACCTCCTGTGTTTTGCAAGTAGAAAATGCTCAGCTTTGCAGCCAAAATTGCCTAAGCACTTGCCAGCCGTTTGAAACTACAAAGGAATCCTATCCATTGCCTGTTTGAAGCGGAAACTCTCACCTGTGAATGAGAGGATATGAGCGTGGTGTACCAGACGATCAACGAGCGCCGACGTGAGCTTCGTGTCTCCAAACACCGATGTCCATTGGCCAAACTCCAGGTTAGATGTAACGATCACACTCTGTTGCTCATAGCAATCCGCAATCACGTTAAACAATAACTCAGAACCGGTTTGGCTGAACGGCACGTAGCCGACTTCATCGAGAATAAGTAAATCTATCTTTTTCAATTTCTCGCGAAATCGGCTGAGTGTTCCCGCCACAAATTTTTCCTGAAGTACAGAAACAAAATCGGAAGCCCGGTAGAACTGTACCGCCTTGCCCCGGCGGCAAGCCTCCACGCCCAGTGCCGTTGCCATATGGGTTTTCCCTGTGCCGACGGCACCCATTAAGAGTAAATTTTCTTTGCGTTCGAGCCAATCCAATTCCTGGAGCAGCTCCGGACTACTGCCACTAGGGAAAGAGATATGGTCATACACATACCCCTCGAAAGTCTTAATATGCGGGAACCCCGCCTGCTGAACAAGCTTACCTAACTTGGCACGGCGGCGGCCGTCCAGTTCCGCAACAAGGATTTGCTCCACAATGCTACGAATCTGCTCATTCTGTTGAACGGATACGTAGTCCACGACATGCGCCAATCGGAGTTGTCGGCACAAATCTCCCAATGCCGTCGGCATCTCAGCTCACCCCCACAAGTTGATCATAGCGTTGGAGAGAACCTTCTACGCGAGTTCCCGGAGGGGACAACGTCTCCTCCCACGTGACAGGGAGGTCACGACTGCCATATTTTACGCCTAGCACGGCCGTGATGCGCGTAATCGGTGTGTCTTGGCCTAGTAGAGCAATTACCTCTTGAATCTGTTCGATGGTGTAAATATCACACCAGTGCGACATTGCCTGAAGACGATCTTTTCGCTCTGTTAGATCCTTCACGGTTACATACCCTTGCAAGATCTCCGGTAGCATACGGAGAAACTGCGAGTGCGTTACACTACGTGGTTTTTTCAGCCATCCAGCGCATACTTGTGACCACGGAATGTCTACATTTCGTCCCGTATAAGGTCTGGGTACTTCCCGAATTAGCTGGTGTTGGCCGTTTAGAATGACAAGGCGATCCCAAAACGTTTGGATCAGTACCTCACTGCCTGGCGTTGCCATCCCCAGCAACGGAACCGTCAATTCATCCTTCCGAATCTCTCCATACTTATTCACCACTGCAGCACCCAAGCGAAAAGCCTCAAATCCATGCTCCGGCAAGGTAAGCAATTTACGGCGATCATCCTCCCATAGATCTGCGATGCAACGATTTAGGGCATAATGCTGACGACCACGATCACGGCTAGCTTGCTCGGCGAAGTAGGCAACTAACTGTTCATGGCTTTCATAGATGGGAATCGGCACTGCCCAATTGCGCTTGGAGTACCCGCATTTGTTCTCCACGTGCCCCTTCTCATGACCACTGTATGGGTTGCAAAAGACAGCTTCAAACCGGTAGTGAGCGCAGAATCGCTGGAAGCCATCCGTTAATTGCCGTTCGCCCTGCTTCTCGATATGAACGACGGCAGCGGAGAGATTGTCAAACCAGATTCGCTGAGGAACACCTCCCATTTGTTCAAAGCACAGCTTCATCGCCTCCAAAAAGCATTCCTGATTCTCCGCTGGTGTCGGATAGACGAAAGCGGCATTGCTGTACGGAAAAGACATTACCAGCAGTTTGTATGTGACCAATCGATGATCTCGGCATACCTCAATGGTTGTAAAGTCCACTTGTGCCTCACCCGGTGGATGTTCAAGCCGTTCGTACGTTTTGGCACGGTCCAGTTCCATTTCACTTTTTCGTCTCTGCACATAGGCCAATACTGTACGTTGTCCACCTGTAAACTGATGCTCATCGCGCAAACGTTGGAAAATGCGCACACCTGTGTGTCGCTGCTTACGGGGGACCAAACGGTCCTCCTCTAACCAGGTATCGACGATCTCCATAAATGGACCCATGACAGGACTTCTGCCCTTTCGTTTTGTCATCGAGGCATTCCAATCGGTTTTATCGGCATATTTTTTGGCAGTCCGCCAGTGAACACCTACGCGTCCTGCAATCTCGTTTACCGAGCATCCTTCTACTTCGCGTAAAAACCTGATATAGTGTTGTTGAGGCATTTTCAGCATCCTTTCCATTCTCCTTCGCTAAGTTGTCCCAAACCTAACGGTAGGAGGAATTATTGATGCTGACAAGTGCCTTTTTTGTATTTGTTTTGAGCATTTTTACGCTGCAATATTAGGCATTTCTATTGTGCAATAAACAACCTCCCTATGATCTACTAGTAGTAGTGGTTGACTGGACTTAGTTCTAGCATGAATCTCCAAGGTTTGGTGATTTACACGCTAACTAGCAATGCTGTATTCCTTAATCCTCAAGGTCAAGGTCTTCATCGTTTACATCATCATCCGGCTCCACGTCATCGTCGTCATTATCGTAGTCATTTGAGTCATCGTCTTCCTCGGAATCGCCGAATCTATCAGGATCATTAAATTCAAGATCGTCTACATCAAGATCATCGTCATCACTATATTTATCGGAATATTCAGTGTTTTTATCAGAGAAGTCGTCATCATCATCGCTTTCGTCATCCTCTTCTTCCAGTGGGTAGACACTAGCGACATTGGCAAATTTACGACCCGTGTCCCGAGACTTGTTATGTTTCACTTCGATCTTAACCTCTTTGCCGACGAAAAACTCTTCGGGATCGTCAATACGATCCGGTATGTACCCTCCGGTGATAGCTTTCACTACTTTCCCCAGTTCTGTGTCCTCTTCCATAATGGGGAAGTATCGTTGTGTGATCTTACTAAACTCCGTGGCAAACTCAATCCATATAAGGTCGGAAATTCTCTTTTTTTCCTTTATCTTCACCTCGCAATTTTTCTCCATCCAAATCTTAGCTACTTCAGCTACGATAAGTCCTTGTGGGTGAATTGGATAGCCTTTGATAAGTTGGAATGACATCTTCTTGTTCCTCCTTTATACTAAGTACTTTTGTTATTTCAGGGCCCCGATGAATTTAGTATAAAGTAATAGTTAGAAGCCATCAAAGTCCGTCTCTGGAGGAGCATTTTTGGATTCGGCAGCGACCCCTGCCGATTCGCCCGAGCGCCAACAAAAATCGAGCCTTTTTCTCTCGTTTCCTCGTTATTTCGCAATTTCCATAACTAATTTTAATCCTTTCTTTTTACAGCAGAATTCTAAGCACCTCTTCATGATCTATCCCTTGTTCTTCCGCAATGTAGGCAATGGCCTCTTCTTTGCTCATTCCATCTAACCACAGTCTGGCTATCAACCATATTATGTCCGTTAGTGAAGCATTCATTGGCCTTTTCCTCTTTTCTTTTACTTCTTGTATTTCAGTACAACAGCCAAAACGACAATGGCAATCTCTATGACTAATCGGCCCATTCTGTCTCTCCTCTCAATATTCTTCCGGCAGGAGCATGGTTGCGTACTCCCCCGAATCGATGCCCCAAACGGTTACTCCAATGGCCAAATTCTCGATGTGGTTGACGTAAAACACTTCCTGATGGAATGGCTGCTCCTGCCGATTCAATATCTTCTGCACTGGCTCTTCGTCCACCCACTCTGCTGAAAGCTCGAACACTTGTAGGTAGTCCAACTGCTCTCCACGTTCCTGCCTTTTCTCAAGGATGCCCCACAGGAGAAGCTGCAGTTCAAACGGTACAGCTTCATTGACTCCACGTGTCACGTATGTCAAAATCGGTTGTAAAATCCCCAATATCAGCGGTTTAAAATTCCCCAGAAAAAGCCGACATACTCTCCGGGAGGAGAGTAAATATGGTGAAAAATGGGGAGTTTTTTGTGATCAAAGAAATGCGTCTGAAAGGTATGAGTATTACCCAAATTGCTGAAGAGATGGGACGGGATCGAAAAACGATTCGAAAATGGCTCCTGAAAGATACGCCAGAGAGCTTTCCTACTCGCAAACCACGTCCCAGCAAGTTGGATCCTTTTAAGGATTTCATCCGTACTCGTATGGCGGAGGGCTGTCAAAATGCCCGCATCATCTTCGAAGAAATAAAAGCCCGTGGCTATACCGGAAAGGACACCATCTTACGAGACTTCATGAAGCCGCTGCGTCCCCACTTTCGTTCAAAAGTAACCGTACGATACGAAACGAAACCTGGACAACAAGCGCAAGTAGACTGGGGACATTTTCGAGCAAATGTCAACGGAAAACAAAAGCGTCTTTACGCTTTCGTCATGGTGCTGGGTTATTCACGCATGATGTATGTAGAATTTACCGAGGACGAAAAGCTGGAAACTCTCATCGGATGTCATCTTCGGGCTTGGCAGTACTTTGGGGGTGTCCCTCAAAGTTGTTTGTACGACAACATGAAAACAGTTGTTTCTGGTCGAGATGACAATGGTAGGGTGATCTGGAACGAGCGTTTCGCCCGCTTTGCCAGCCACTATGGGTGCAAGCTGCTGAGCTGCAAGCCCTATCGGGCTCGAACGAAGGGAAAAGTGGAGAATGGGGTGGGTTATCTCAGAAAGAACTTTTGGCCTCGCATCGGCACTTTTACCGGGCTACAAGATCTCAATCAACAAGTACGCTATTGGCTGGACACCGTTGCAAATTGTCGCCTTCACGGAACCACCCATCAAATGCCGAATGAACGATGGAAAGTAGAAGACCTCCAACCTTTGAACCACGTGCCTTTTGCTGTTGTGGACCGGCATTACCGGAAGGTGATGAGTGATGCTTATGTTTCTTTTGAAGCCAATCGTTACTCTGTTCCATGGGAGCACATCGGTCGAGTAGTAGAAATTCAAGATGAGAAAAATGGAGTCTTGCGATTTTATTGCAATGGCCATCTAATCGCTGAACACTCCAAACAGTGGGGGCGTCATCAGACCGTAAGCATAAAAAAACACTTCGAAGGAATTCGCACATCTACGAGCAAACCGGTTCCCCAACCTACACCTCGTTATATGGCGAATTCAACACCCGAAGTGTTGGAACGCTCTCTTACGGCGTATGAAGAACTGGCGGAAGAAGAGGTGACGCTGCAATGATCTTGCAAGAACGCCTGTTGGAAGCGTCCCGTCATTTTGGATGGATACGCATCCCCGAGATCCTCCACGATCACGCCGAAGAAGCATCCAAACACAACATATCGTATTTGGAGTTTTTGGACAAGCTTCTGCAGGAGGAATTAGCGGCTAAATACGAACGATTTTTGCATACAAGAACTCGATTAGCACGGCTTCCGTTCAAAAAAACACTAGACGAATTTGATTTCTCTTTCCAACCTTCCATTGATGAAAGACGTATCCGTGATTTGGCGACTCTAGGTTTTATTGAGCATCAGGAAAACCTCATCTTCTTGGGGCCACCCGGTGTCGGTAAAACTCATTTGGCCGTAGCGCTTGGTTTGGAAGCAATCAAGCAACGCTATACGGTTTATTTTATCACTGCCCACGATCTGGTACAGTCGCTTCAGACGGCCCATGGCAATCGCACGATTGCCCAAAAAATGCGGGCGCTCACCAAACCAGACTTGTTGATCATCGATGAAATTGGTTACCGCAAAATGGACGAAACTGCTGCTCACTTCTTTTTTCAGATTGTATCTGAACGATATGAAAAAGGTTCATTGATCTTGACTTCAAACAAATCGTACGGAGCCTGGGGAGAGATTTTCGGAGATACCATTTTGGCCACTGCGATTTTGGACCGACTGCTTCACCATTCCAGTACGATCAATATCAAAGGGGAAAGTTATCGCATTAAGGAAAAGAAAAAAGCAGGTTTCTTTCGACCGGAGCCTGCTGAAGTAAACAACCAGTAGCGACAAAAATGGGGAATTTTCAACCGATAGTTTTGGGGAAAATTAAATCGATATTGACACGTATCGATCTGAGCAAAACGGTTTCCGTGTTTCCATCCCTACATGTACCCTCCTTCTCTCAAGCTAACATAGGCACCCTCCGTACCTACGATGATGTGATCCAGCACAGCGATCCCCAGCAGCTCCCCAGCCTCTTGGAGCCTCTTTGTTACTTCCAGGTCTTGATTGCTGGGTGTGGGATCACCGCTGGGATGGTTATGAGCAACAATCACTGCTGCACTGTTCGCAAGAATGGCAGTTTTGTACACGTCCCTTGGGTGGACAATACTTGCATCCAGAGAACCTACTGAAACGGTGTGAATGGCTGTTGGCTCGTTCTTGGCGTTGAGGCAAAGCAAAAGGAACTGCTCCCGATCCGTTTCTTGAAGAAACTTCAGGAACAGTCCTACAGCATCGTTTGCCATTCTGATTCGCCGTTGCGGGTAAAGGAGACTGGACTCCGCACCATTTGAAGTCGGACAATGTTGACCCGTTTCGCTGCTTCTTTGGCTGTTTTCATTCCACATTCTCCTCTAACCACGTCTTTATTTCATCGTCATTCGCAACGGTTTCCTCAGGAACATAGAAGATCATCCCGTCATCATTGGAGAATACGACCACTACTTTGTACCAAACCTCTCCTGCTCTTTCATTTCTTTCGATATACTCTGGCATGCAGCCTAGCAATCCATTCTGTGCCCATTTCAGTCCGACCACACTCAAGTCTCGCAGGTTGTCTCCACGTTGCAAAATCACCAAATAGCCGTACTCTAGAGTGAAAGCTTCATCCAGACCGTCAAAGTCAAACGCTTCCTTCAGCCCAAGAAATTCTTCTTCCAGGAAGTTCATAAAGCCGTTTGAAAATACACTTGCTTCCCGCAGGATGTGTATGTCCTGTATCGTCTTAATTGTCCGCATGTTTATCTCCTCCATAACAAAAGGCACCTTCCCTGAGCTGTTCAGGAAAGATGCCTTCATGAATTTTATTGGTTTGTAATGATTGACAACAACTAATAAAACGAAAAATGACTACCACGCAAAAAGATGATAGATGGCATAGAAAACCGTCTTCAGGAGTCCCCAAATGCAAGCGGGTATGTCCAGAAACGTATTGATGGGATGGAGGACTAGTCCGACTACTGTTCCTACTAGCAGCATGAGCCATGCTCCGACAAAGCCGACAATGGCATACACAACGTCAAACAGAATTGCCGTAGCCATTGTGATTGTACCCAGCGTGGATCGATTTATTTCATTCGCGAGTTGAACGTCAAAGCGAATATTGTGAATCAGTTTCGCTGGAAGATTCAAAATGTAGGACAAATTGTACGATAGATTAGCTGTTGCGCTTAGCTCTTCCGCCAAAAACGTATCCTTGTTTACCCTCAGATGATAGCGGATGTCACGTTCTGCTAACCAAAACGCGGTATCGACTTCATCCTCAGGGTTGGGAGTTTCACTATTGTATTTGGCGACATACAAGGCTTTTTCCTCGTAGGAGTGCTGGGCGACTCCCACGATTCCAAATTGGTATATTCCAAACGCTAACAGAACGAGCAAACCCAACAAACCGTTGAATATCTTTTGCATAGTACACTCCTTTTTTATAAGTTGATATTTTGATCAGTATCTTCGCTAGGTAGCGTTTTTGAATGACTGTACTATATGCCTATACTCTGATACTCATTGAAGACGATATTCATGAATGGGACGTATTCAAATTCAAAGAATTCTCTACCGTCTACTGCTATGGAAGACACCTCAAAGATGTCACCCTCTTTGACCTCGAATTTAATTTTTGCCACGTTATTTCCCTCTGCCGTGTAGTGCAACCCGTCAAATTGAACAAAGTGCTTTCCGTCTGCCTCGTAGTACGACCATTTGGTATCTGTAAATACGGTATCGAGCACTTTCCCTAATGGCTCTTGCGAGTATTGCTGAAGTGAGCCACCTTTGACCGATTCAATGTAGACGTTTTCTGGCCTAAGTTTTTTGTCGATGGCACTTTCAATATCAAAACCCAACCAGTAAGATATCATCCAAAGTGCAACGATGAACAATCCTACTCCAGACAAGACGGCGTGGAGCTTATTAAATCCACTTGTTATGGCCTTTCCAAATTTCATTGTCTGTTTCATCCTTTCCTACTAGGTCAACACTCCGTTTATGACTGTCGAATCATAGAAGATATCGTCGGAATAAGCAAATTCTTCCTACATTATCTTACGGGTGTTATCTGATAGTCAACTAACATCTATAGTGTGTGTTACTACCAAACTACCTCCTGTACGCTTGTGGTGAGGTGGGGTTGAATGGAAGCGAACACCAAACAACTGGCGAAGAGATTGGGCGAACGGATTCGCACTCTTCGTATGGACAAGGGCCTGAGCCAGGAACAGCTCGGCGAGCTTTCCGGCCTGCACACTAACTACGTCGGCCAGATCGAGCGGGGAGAGAAGAACCTGACGATTGAAAGTCTCTCCAAGATCGCCCGCAGTCTCGGCATTCCTTTGGAGCAGCTGTTCCACTCCGTCGATCCGCTCGGCCCCGAAACGGAGCTCGGAAAGATCGTCATGCTGCTGTCTGAACGTCCCGTTGCCGACCATTCGCTGGTGCTGGCACTCATGAAAACCGTCTTTAGCTGGGAAGAAGAAAAGCGGAAGTGAGCGATGAATGTCATCTCACCTCCGCTTTCGCTTGTCTGTCCGAGAACTGGCTGGCCAGACGCGCCTTTTCCCATCTGATCCGGTGCCATTGCTTGCGCAATTCTTCTTCTTTCTGCCGGATCGCCTCGCAGATCGCCTCCGCTGTCTCCAGGCAGGAGCTTTCGCTCTCCCTGTAGACCAATTCGTCCACCAGCAGGAACAGGGCTCGTTCGCATGTTTGGACGCTCCGAACCACGCCGTCTTCCCGCAAAATCAACGCTTCGTATTCTTCCCGTACTGAATTCACGTTTGTATCTCCTTTCTACAGTAGATTCACCGCACGCTCCTTTTCTTCTTTGCTGGTATTGATGTAGAAGTGAGCGGTCGTCTGTATGTGCGCGTGTCCGGCCAGCTTGCTCACCGTCGTCAGCGGCACGTTTTTCTGGAGCAGCCGCGTGCAGAACGTGTGCCGGAACTTGTGAGGGTAGATGCGGAAGCCAAGGCGCTTTTCCAAGCCCTCCAGCATCGTGTTCACCGCGTCTTTGTGCATCTTCTCCGCTCGCTGGCTGACGAGAAGAAACGGGCTCTCCCGATGCTTGCTCCGCTGCCGTTCCGTCCTGACGTACTCCTTGATGAGATCAACCAGATCGGGGCGTAGCGGAATCTCTCGGTACCTCCCTCCTTTGCCCGTCACTCTCAGGGTATTGGTTAGGTAGTCGATGTCACCGAGCCGGATGCCGCACAGTTCGCTCACCCGAACGCCCGTGTACAAAAGCAGCCAAACGATGAGATGGTTCCGCAAGGTGACCTTCGTCCTGTCCTGGACGAAAAACAGAAGCTGATTGACTTCCTGCTCGCTGAACACCTCGACTTCTCCCTCGCTTCCGGCTGCCACCTTGATCCTGTCTTTACGCAGCGTGACGACCTGCTCCGTGGTCAACTTGCGATCGATCAGGAACAGGTTGAACGCCTGCAGGGAGTTGATCTTCTTGTTGATGGTTGCCACCGCGTACTTTTGCTCCATTAGATGATTCTTGTAGCTGGAGACGTAGAAGCGCTTGAGATCGGTAGGCTGATCCACTCCCATTTCACTCAGGAACGCACAAAACGCCCTGACGTCGCCCACGTAGGATTCGATCGTTTTCGGCGCGATCCCATTCTCCACAAGATACTCTTCGAACTGCTGAATCACGTCCATTTGAAACACCTCCTGAAACACAAAAACGGCCCTGCATCCGTCGATTGGACACAGGGATGTTTTATGAATTGCCTTCGTTCAAACCTCCTTCCTTTATACCGTCACAATAATATTAAATATCTGAACTTGCGTTTGAATCGATTTTTGATGAGAGGGGGGACGAAGGGGGAGTGGTGAGGGAATGGCTGACTACAGTTTTTATAGTTTACAGTGAATGAAGAATGAATAGTTTTCTTGGCGTTGCGGGAAAGTCGCTGGTGAGAATGTAAGAGGAAAGGAAAAGCAGTGATCTAGCAGAAAGTTTTGTAGTCAGTTCCCTACAAAAGGAAAGAGCCTACCTCTTTTTGAGGTAGACCCTTTCGACATTCTTCAGGTAGTGACAAGCACTAATCCCGCTGAATCCTAAACATCTTGCTCTTCAAGTGTAAC
Organism: Brevibacillus sp. FSL K6-2834; assembly: GCF_038592925.1. Taxonomy (NCBI): domain Bacteria; kingdom Bacillati; phylum Bacillota; class Bacilli; order Caryophanales; family Paenibacillaceae; genus Brevibacillus; species Brevibacillus sp. FSL K6-2834. Next base: position 5,148,780 of record NZ_CP151945.1, on the reverse strand, counting down.
AATTACAGTAACTTCTTCGGTAGCATTCCCTTTAGTAAGGGTAATAGTTACAGTTGCTTCTTTGTCAGTTTCGCCTTTTGCTGCTTGTTTAGCCAAAGTGACTTTACCATCCTTCAAATTCAGGAGATCTTCACCAGCGGCGTTTTGACCAGCAACAGCAGTTACTTCTACTTTTACATCGTCATTAGCAATTGCATCTTTTTTCAAAGCAACAACTGTAGCTGTTACGTCGTCGCCAACTTTAACTGCTTTTGCAATGGTTGCAGCAGTTTCATACTTAGCTACCTCAGCAGTTACATCTGCAGTGTCCAGCAGATCTTGTGCTGCTTTAATATCATTTAGCAATGTAGCTTTATCGGCAGAATTCTTCAATGCTGTAACTTTAGCTTTGGCAGCGTCAATTTTCGCCTGATCTACATCTTTAGCAAGTGCATCTTGCTTAGAGTAATCAACGAACAGTGCTTTTACTGCTTTTGTAGCATCAGTCAAAGCTAATGTATCATCAGATGCTTTTTTTCCAGTGAGTTGAACAGTTACATAGTCCACTTTACCATTTGCTGTGGTCCCAACCAGACGGAAAGAAGCTCCCTCTTCAATAATCAGGTTGTCAGCAAGTGTCTTAAAGTCAACTTCACCTTTCGCAATTGTGATATCATCATCACTGTTTACATCTTCAATACCTACCGAGTTTTTAGATGTGAAGGTAATTACATGGTAGTCAGGGCCATCCTTTAATACTTCATCGGCAGAAATTGCTTCGACATAACGACCAAATTGATCTTGTACTACTACGAAAAGGTCTACCTCATCCAAATCAGATGGATTTTCAGCTGGGAAGGCCGTAACATCCTTAGCATCCTTTGGCAATTCGGTTACTGTCACAGCTTCGTCAGTCTTACCATCAGGATCTTTATCCATGAAACGAACTGTAGCTGCAGCCAAATCTTCTGAGGAAACTACAACATCTTTAGTAATTGTCTTAACTTCGTTATCGCTATTCAAAACGATAGTCAAAGTTACTGTAGAATCCTTACCTTCCTCTTTCACTTTATTACCGAATACAACCCATCCATTAGCTGTTTTAGCAACATCCGCAACTGCCTTATCGGAAGATGTCACATTAATGATTTCTTCTGTTGGGATGGCAAAGACTGTTCCGCTAGCATCCTTAGCAGAAATAGAAAGCTTTTCTGCATATACGTTATTAGCGGCACCGCCCTTGTAGAGTTTTGGAACATCTGCAACTTCATAAGTCAGGTTAGTGGAGTCGTTAGCTACAACAGTGAATGCTACTTCTTTGGTTGCAACTACTTCTTCACCTTTTTTCAAGGTAGCAACAAGTGTAGCAGAACCAACTTTAGCAGCGGTTACATCAACAGATGGTGCGGACTCTCCAACTTTAGCGCCGCTCAAAGTGATGTTTGTGGAGGAATCTTTCACTTTGTACTCAATAGTGTATTCGTCATTGTCTTTTTCTGTTACATTACCGTATTGATCTTTAACAGCAAAGACAACAGTTGTTTTAGCACCTTTAACGAGAGAGGTTTTGTGCTTGCTATCAGCAGATACATCCATGATAGAAAGAACAGCTTTCTCACCGATTGTTACGCTAAGCGATGCAGTTTCCCCTGTACCGTTGACAGTTACAGTAATTGTAGCAGTTTGACCCTTCTTACCCTTAGGCTCGAGCATCAGTTTACCGTAGTTCTTATCTTTCGCATTTGTATTGATGGTAGGAACAACTACGGAAGTGTTAGAGGAGTTTACAGTAAATGCTTCCTCTACATTATTCACATAATTTTTCGGCTCAATTTTTGTGCCATATTTGTCTGTTACGTTCAAACCAACAGCAACTGCAGAACCAGTTTCAGGAAGGTCAATTGCTGGTTTTTCCAATTCAACATCATAGATGCTACCGGCTTTCTCCTGAACATCAAATGTAATAGAGGAAGTATCACCTGTGACCTTGTTGAAAAGAGTAATAGTTGCTTTGCCAGCCTTAAGGAACTTCGCTACTTGTACCTTCTTAACGTTGTTTTCTGAGATAAAGTCTACATCAGCAGCTGCAATTACAGTTGCATCAGAAGAAATTACTTCAACGTTTCCATTATCACCTTTGCTCAACGGAATGTCATTACCGTACTGGTCTTTAGCAGTGTATGGAACTTTTACGTTGGTAAGATCTTCAGTCAACAGGGATTTTCCAGTTGGCAGTTCGATGTTACCGAACGTAATGGTAGACACGTTAGCAGCAGCAGAAACTTTCAGTGTCTTAGTTGCTTTCAAACCAGATTTGTTGTGCATGATAACAACGTTAACCTCGTCGTTCATTTTGAAAGCATCTGCACTGGTTTTAGTGTTAATGTAGAAATATTTATCCGTTGGATCAAATTCTACTTTTACAGTGGCGTTCTGTGTTTTGTTGAACGCAGTTACTGTAAAGTCAGTACCACTAAGAGCAAGCTTTTCACCATATTGGTCTTTAAGCTCAACCGCAACTTTTGCTTTTGCAGTAGCATCTGTCAGAGCTTCACCGGTAACTTCGAGTGTAGTAGCCTTTTGAGCTTCAACAGTTACGGTACCGGAGTTAGTAACACCATCTTTAAGGCCTTTTACAGTGATTTCGTAAGTGCCTGCTTCCAGGGCAGCACCGCTAGTTCTAACGAGCTTAGCTTTGTCAGCATCGTAGCTATCGAGCTTGAAAAGTTGAACAGCTCCACCTTTTTTAACTTCATAGGTGACTGCTGCTTTTTCTTCTTCAGTAAGCTCTTTGTTAAAATCTACAACCAGAGTCTTAGCGTTAATAGCACAAACCTTTACTAGTATTTGGAATCGTCTGGAAATTAGGTCCACCCTTTATTTTCCATGTGGTTTCCAGCTACTCGCTGACTTTCCATTTGTAGAAAAAAGGAATATGGCTGTATCTTTTACCTAAGCAATGGAAATCCCTACAATATGGAAGTGTTGGATTGCTAAGTAAGAGCTTCATTCCCTATACATTTGCGGAGTCATGAACGCTCTAAGTCCGCTGCTATCGCGGAGGCTTTTATTGTTGAACTTTTTTACCGCAGCGCCAAACAATAAATCATTGCCTTTCTCTACAAAATTCAGATTGTATCCTTTCCTGTCTGTGATAAACTGAAACTGTTACCATATCTTGAGAGGGATTGCCGATGAATGGTTCGGAGAAAAAGTTTTTCGCAGAGCCGTTGTCATCAGGGAAAAGTGATGGGTTCCATTCAAAAACTGTACGCCACGCAGGTTTCTACTCAACCGTTCCATTATAAATAGCAGGTTTTGTACAATATGCGATTACGTATAAGCGAGGGGCGAAATCATGAACAATCGACGCTGCCAGATCGAGGGCTGCACCAATAACTATTACGCAAAAGGCTTTTGCATGAAGCACTACCAAAAAAACAGGCTGCTGCAAAAAACAGTGATGAGTGCACAGCCGGGTATGGAGAGACAGACTGTAAAAGAACGGATTTGCCAGGAGCCTGGTTGTGACAAAAAGCAGGTGGCCAAAGGGTTGTGCGCTACACACTACCAAAGAAACAGGCTGCAGTCGGTGAAAACGGCGGCAAGACATGAGATAAGCGTCACGCAGGAAAGCGGAAAGCCATTGGTCGGGAAGGTCTCAGGTGTGGTTCGTGAGCTGGATTCCCTGGGGAGAATTGTTTTGCCGATTGAACTCAGGAGAGTGCTGAATATCGAAGTAATGGACTCTTTGGAAATTTTTGTGGACAACGACACGATCATTCTCCGGAAATATGCTCCGGGCTGTGTATTCTGCGGAACCTTGATGAATGATACCTTCTATTTCAAAGGCAAGCTCGTTTGCAAGACTTGCGTCGGGGAGAGTGCCACAGAGAGTTCTCCGGTAGACTTTGATTATTGATAAATGTAAGCAAGGCCCTTCTTTTCTTCGCATCGCTGTGGAGAAGAGAAGGGCCTTTCAATTTTTTACTTACTTTTAGGGGACCGGCGAGGTGTTTTCCTTTCTGGCCGGAGAGAATGTCTTCCAGGCTCGGAGCGAAGCTGTTCAAGGCTCTCTCATCGTAATTATGAATCGTTGGGTAAAAAACAGCAGCTCACCTGACTCGTAAGGTATTTATACACTGTACTAAGATATAAAAGCCGGTCTGGGTAAGTAAGGCTTGATTCGCTTTCAAGAATATAAGCGAATAGTAGTCTCAAAATGTAAAAAATACAAATATTTACATAAAGATAAGGTAATGATAATATAATGAAAAAATACAAAATTTGGGAGTTGGTGACTATGAAAAAATGGGCTTTGTTTACTCTTTTGTCCGCTGCCTTGCTTTTGCCTTCAAATGCGTTAGCCAACAATGAACCAACAAAGACTTCCGGGGTTTCAAGTACTGAAACAGAACAGCAGGCAATGGCAACACAAACCTTTCGATTTGCTGTGGCAGCGGGTGAATATGATGAGACTGGTTACATATATGTCAACACTCCAGGCTACGTCAATGTTACAGTAAATCAGCAGTCGTCTTCGGCGAGAGAAGCCAAAGTATACTACCGTTTGGCAAAGCTGGAACCAGACGGTTATCAAACGAGAATGGGAAGCGGAACTTTCACAGGTAACGGAACATTTAGTTTTTCAAGTGAGAATGTATGCCCGGTAGGGACCTACCTGATTACAATAGATGGTAGACAAGGAAAGGTTTCAGGCACTATAACGGTAAACACTCCATAGCACAGGTTTTTTAAGTGCAAATTTACCAATCAACAAGTAAAAGCGGAGTTGAGCACGCAGCAGCTCACTCCGCTTTCCTTTTTGCAAGCAAAAATAAAATTACAACACAATCTCTGTCCCCATTCCCTTATCCTTCGCCAGCTCGTACACAGACTTGGCCACAGCCGTATCCAGATAGGCGATGCCGACCGACTTGTACAACGTGATCTCTTCCTCATTCTCGCGCCCCTTCTTATGACCCAAAAGGATTTCCCCCAGCTCGGCGTGAAGCTGGTCAAAGCTCCATTCGCCTCGGCTGACGGGGATGAGCAAATCGCCTGCTTCATGATGTGATCCTTCTATTGTATCGACGACGATCTTGCTGCATCTTTGCAAGGTGGTGAGGTCTACTTCCCGCATATGCGGCAAAAAAGCGCCGATGGCATTGATGTGGGCGCCTGGCTTCAGGCTGGCCCCGTCGAACAGGGGCGACTCCGACTTGGTGCTGCAGATGACGATGTCCGCGTTCTTCACTGCTTGATCGGCATTTTCGACGATGCGGATCTCCCCGGTCCAGTCCGGATACAGGGTCCGGAGTATTTTTTCCATTTCTTCTGCTCGTGCTATCGTGCGGTTGTACAGCACGACCTCCTCCAAAGCTCGCACCTCCATGACCGCCTGAATCTGCCCCACAGCTTGTGCACCACATCCGAGAACAGCACAGCTTTTTGCCTGCTCGCGTGCCAGATACTTGGTTGCCACGCCGCTGCTCGCGCCTGTCCGCAGAACGGTCAAATAGCTGGCATCCATCATCGCGACATGCTGGCCGGTCTTGGCTTCGGTCAACAGGATGACGCTCTGCAGCGCCTTGATCCCGGCCGCATGGTTTTCCGGAAAAATACTGATCACCTTTACCGCAACGTAATCAGCCGCTTCCAGGTAGGAGGGCATGTACAGGCTGGTCGCCCCGTACTTTGGATGGTCAATGGCAGTACGCACCGGGGTGTGGACGAGGCCGGCGGCATTGTCCCGGAATACTTGTTCGACATCCCGCAAGCAATCCTGCATCGTGTAGAGCTGGCGAATATCCTTCTGGGTCAAAACGAGCATGTGGATCATCCTTTCCTGGCGAAATAGGGGAGGACCTCCGGGAGGCTGCAGAGCGGGGCTCAGAAGTGTCGGTGCGGTCCTCACGAATCAGTGGCTTTTCAGCTATATTTTTCTACGGATTATCCAGGTCCAAGTCCTTTGTCTCCTTGGTCGCTCCGATGGCGATCAGGGAGATGACACCTGTCAATACAATGTAGAGGGCCACCGGTACCCATGAGTTATCGAAAGCGGCCAGCAAGGCGGTAGCGATCAGCGGAGCCGTCCCTCCGGCCAACGCGGCTCCCAGCTGATAGCCGACAGTCACACCGGTGTAGCGAACATTGGTGCTGAAGATTTCCGAGAACATCGTCCCCAGAACGGCCGTGACCGGCGCCCAGAGAATGCCCAGTCCGATAATGGTCGCAATCGTCAGTATTTCGCCGGACTTTAGCGACAGCAGGTAAAAATAAGGGAAGGCGTAGAGGATGATCAAAATGGTTCCGCCGATGTACAACGGCTTCCGGCCGAGTTTGTCGGACAGCTTGCCCATATAGGGGATCATGATCGTCGTCACCAGAGTGGCAATGGTCACGGCATTTAGCGCAGTCACGCGGTCATACCCCAAATACCCTGTCGCATAGGCGATGACAAAGGTGGAGAAGATGTAGAACGGCCCTGTTTCCACGACTTTGGCGCCGACAGCGATCAAGACGGACTTCCAGTGATAGCGGAATGTGTCGATGATCGGGACCTTGGCGATATTGCCGCTTTCTCTCGCCGCCTGGAAAGCGGGTGTCTCATCCAGCCCGTTGCGAATCCACAAGCCGAGAAATACCAGTCCGGCGCTCAGGATAAACGGTACGCGCCATCCCCACGACATGAATCGTTCATCCGGCAGCGAGCTCATGACCGTGACGGCCAGTGTTCCGAGCAGCATTCCGATCGGTACGCCCATTTGCGGGATGCTGCCAAAGAAACCGCGTCTCCCTTTTCCCGAATATTCCACGGCGAGCAATAGTGCGCCGCCCCACTCTCCGCCGATGCCGAGGCCCTGGATCAGGCGCATCGTGACCAGCAGAATGGGAGCCCACACGCCGATCGCGTTGTAATCGGGGAGAAGGCCGATCAGGACAGTGGCTCCGCCCATTAGGGACAAGGTGAGAACCAATGTTTTCTTCCGTCCGATTTTGTCGCCGATATGGCTAAAGATGATTCCGCCCAGCGGCCGAATAAAGAAAGGAAGACCGAATGACAGGTAAGAAAGCAGAAGCCCTACGGTTGGATCTGTGGATGGAAAGAACAGCTTGTTGAATACGAGCGAGGCCATCGTACCGTAAAGAAAGAAATCGAACCATTCGATGGAGCTTCCGACCAGGCTTGCGACTAACGCTTTGTTTTGCAACCGTTTGGAAACCTCCGTTTGAACTTGTGCCATCTTGACAGCTACCTCCTTTGTACTGTAATCGCTACTGAATGAGGTCAGAATGAGCGGCCATCTCTTGCTGTACAGACTGAGAAGCAATAAATTGAAGTGTCACTTCAATTCGGCGTTAAAAGAATTATAAGACTTGTTGATATATGTTTCAATAATCAAAATATTTTATCGAGAGAAACTTTTGTTTCTGAGTTGTGAAAAAGGAGAACGATCTGTCGGGCACCCGTTTTCTTGCACTGTTTTCAAGAGTCAGGTGTGATAGGATAGGGATAACTCAGTAACCTTGCGAGGGAAGTCTATGGAACAAAACATCGGAAAACGAATGAAAGCGCGTCGTCTGGAACGAAAGCTGACGCTCAAGCAGGTGGCGGAGAAGACAGAATTGTCCATCAGCTTTCTGTCCCAGGTGGAGCGATCCAAGTCATCAGTCACTTTGGAGTCTCTCACGAAAATCTCGGAAGCGTTGGATGTGAGCCCCAGCTATTTTTTCCCGCAGGAAAAGAGTCCGAAATCATACATTTTGCGCAAGGGAAGCGGGGACGAGCTTCACTCAGAGCAATCGCGTTTTATGTACAAAGACTTGTCAGCCGATCTTCCCGCACCTTTGTTTGAGCCGATCTTGGTCACGCTGCTTCCGGATGACGAAAAAGGGGCCCCTTTTGCACACAAAGGGCAAGAATTTCTTTATGTGTTGGAGGGCATACTTACGCTCCTGATGGGAAGCGAAGAACACGACTTGTATCCGGGCGACAGCGTCCATATGGAATCATCCACGCCGCACAATTGGTACAATCGAACGGACAAACCGGTCAGATTTCTGATGGTCAGCTCGCCTGCCAGGTTTCTGAAAAATAGCGGGAAATGATAGCTTGCAGTCATAAATAGATATCTCCGGTTCAAAATATTTCGCCATCTGTAATAATTGTCGCGGCTCTCGCCGATATAAAAAGATAATACAATTTTTCATTACTTCACGGAGGGGACATCCAATGAAAAAACTGGTTTCCGCAAGTTTGATCCTGGCTCTGCTCGTTGCAGCTCCTATCGGCGCGGTGCACGCTGATAAGCCGGTAAAAGAGGAAAAAGAGAAAGCTGAAAAAGAGAAAGAAAAAGCAGAGAAGGAAAAGGAAAAAGCACAGGAAAAGGCCGAGAAGGAAAAACAGAAGGCCGAAGAAGATAAACAAAAGGCAGAAGAAAAAGCGAATAAGGAACTGGAGAAAGCCAAGAAGGAGCTTGAAAAAGCTGCCGAAAAGGCTGCTGAAGATGCCAAGAAGGCACAGGAAAAAGCTGCTGAGGATGCAAAAAAAGCACAGGAAAAAGCAGCAGAGGCTGTGAAAAAGGCTGAGGAAAAGGCCGCAGAAGCAGCAAAAAAAGCCGAAGAAAAGGCGGCAGAAGCTGCCAAGAAAGCAGCGGAAAAGGCAGCCGGTGCGATCGATCCGGCCACAGGGCTTCCGAGTAGCCAAGCTGGCAAAAAAGAAGCGATCCAGCAAGCGGTAAAAACAAAAAAAGAGCTGATCGAGCTGCGGGTTCAACTGAAAAAAAGCCAGGAAGTGACCGAAGAGCTGCGAGCGAAATACGAGGAGCTGACCAAGCAGCTGGAAGCACAGTCTGAGCTGAAGCAGGCGCTTGAGGTCCAGAAGGAGCTGCTCGACCGTTTCTACAGGCCCGGTGACAAGGAAGTCTATCAAAAATTGGGCGAGCTGTACCAAAAATCAGGTGAAGCGGGACTGAAGACGTTCATCAACGGCAAAGAGGTCGTAATGGATACAGCTCCTTTCCTTGAAAAAGGACGTGCACTGGTGCCGGTACGCGCGATTAGCGCTTCGCTGAAGGCAGAAGTGAACTGGAGCCCGGAAACCCGCACAGTCGAAGTAGTGCGCGGCGAAAACAAGATCGTTCTTCATCTCGACTCGGGAGAAGCAGTCGTAAACGGTGAGAAGATCAAGCTGGACACCAAGCCAATCGTGAAAAACGGCCGCGTCTTCCTGCCGCTGCGGTTCATCGGTGAAAAGCTGAACGCGAAAGTCGACTATCAAGAGACAGGCGACATCATCATCATCGAAGATCAGCAATCGACTGAAACGGCAACGGGTACAGAAGCGCCGGCTGCAGAAGGAACCAAAGCCCCATCAACTACAGAGTCTTCCGCTGGACAAACTGCCGATGGTTCTGCCGCTGCGACAGGAACGGCTGCAAGTGCTGGAACGGTCGATATCGAGAAGCCGGCAGGCGATGCGGCAACGACAATCTCTGGAAGCAGTACAACGACCGTGAATACGGAAACGGATGCCACCAATCAGTAATTACTTTCTATATTATAGCTTTTTTCAGAGAGGGCCTGTCTTTAGACGGCCCTTTTTGTTTCAATTTTGTCCGGGTCATTGTCAATGTTTGTGTCGTACTTATTCAGATATTGTACAAATACAATGATTGTTTTCTGTTCATTTTAACCGCGACTCTTTCGTCTTTGCTGCGTCAAATAGTATAATGGAAAAATTATCTGCAATGTATCAGAATACCAAGTTTTCGATGTTGCATTGGAGTTTCACTGTGCTATAGTTGAAAACGAATAGAATCTCTATATAGATGTAGAGAAAAGTTGGGAGCGAAGACATGCTATCCTTTTTGAAAAATCTGATGGGAAAAACGCCGACACCGGAAGCAATAAAGGAACATTTGCGTGAGGAATCGGTCCTCTCCGCTCAGGATACGGGACTGTCTTCAGACAAATCGGCAAGCACTGCCAAGAAATCGGCAGTTGGAAGTGGAATTACGAAGCTCTCCTTGCATGAATCATGGGAGAAGAGCTTGAATACTTCGGAAAAGTATGCGTTGTCCTTCATGGCACAGGAACTGCCGCCGATGGAGCCTGGCAAAATATCGCTGGCTGGCATGTCTCTGGTACCTCATGACCAGGGGATTGAGGTAACTGCCTTTTTGCGAAATGGTATGGACCATCCCGTACGTTTACAAGAGATGACGCTCGTTATCCTGTTCGGCGAGGATGAGCTGTTTACCCGCCAGAAGTTTGACTTCTCGGAGATAGGAGAAATACCGGCCCATTCAGCACGGCCATGGTCATTTGTGTTTCTGAGCGAAAACTTCCAGCAAGTAAATGTCTTGTTGAACAACTGGAAAATTGCGTTTGAGCTGGCTCAGAAAAAAATGGTGCTTCCGCAGCAGCTGGAGTTGGAAGAATCCTGGATTCGCGAGCTTTCTGATTCTCAAAAAGAAGCCCTGATCGATCTGGCGAAACGACTGCCGGCTCTGAAAGAAGGTGAGGTCAATATTCAGAGTGTGCAGGTTCGCCGTTCTGAAGAAGGAGCCTTGCATGCGATGTTGCTGATCCGCAATGGTTCCACGCAGTCGCTCTCTTTCGAAAAGCTTCCTTTGGCCCTCTACGATGCCAGCGGACAGACGGTTGCCGTCGGCATGTTTGAACTCGGTGGACTTACTGTACGTTCAAACACAAGCAAACCGTGGATGTTCATCTTCCCAAAAGAGAGCATACTGATAGAAGACCCGGATCTGTCCCGCTGGAGGGTAAGTATCCCGCAGGGAGCGCAGGTGGAGTAAATTCCCGATTTGACCCCGATCGGCCAAAACCTTTATCATAGAAAATAGTCATCGTTCGTGCTTCGGACAGGTGAGGAGGATGTACATGTTATCCTTTTTTAAAAACTTTAAGGACAAAAAGTCAGGACAAGAGGCTCCCCAGGAAGACTTGAAAAAAGAACTCCGGGAAGAATCTGCGCTTGACCTCGATGATTTTGATGATCAGGAAGTAGTCAAGGAGCAATCGGAACAGCAGGATACTCAGCAGGTGCTTGAGAGTAAGGTAAGAACAGAGCTTTCTTTGCATCCGGCGTGGGAAGAACTGCTGGATAACGAAAAAAAGTATACACTCCGTTTCTTGCAGGCGGAGCTGCCTGAGATAGCATTTGGCTCTGTCGGCGTTACCGGGTTTAGCTTGATGCCGCAGCCGACTGGCGGTGTAACTGTTGCTTTCTTTATTCGCAATGGCACACATCTGCCTGTGACTTTTAAACAGATTCAATTGGCCATCTACTTTGATGGCAACCCATTTGCCCGGCAACGTATTGATCTGAGCGAAGTGGGAACCATTCCTCCGTTCACGAGCCGACCTTGGGAAGTTCATTTTCCGCCAGAATCCTATTTGCATGAAGATTTTACATTCAAGAACTGGAAAATCATGATGAAGGCCAACAAAAACCCGTATGTATGGCCGCAAGAGCTTGAATTGGATCCGGAAATGGAAGCTAGAATGACGGACCGCCAGAAAAAGCTCTTGGAGAAACTTACATTTGACATCTCCCCTATAGAGCCGGGTACAGTAGAAATTATCGGGTTTGATATTACAAAGGCAAAGGATGGACGATTGGTCGCCGGAATACTTGTTCGCAACGGGCTCGAGGAAGATTTTCGCCCGAACATCTTGCGAATCAAGATTACTGATTCGGAGGGCGAAGTAGTAGCCTCTGGCGCAATTGACGCCAGCAGAATGCAAGTTCGTCCTAGAACGAGTCGTCCATGGGTACTTGTTTTCCCGGCAGATATGGTGAAAAAGCCAGATGCAAATCTTCAGCAGTGGACGCTGGAGGTTACGTAAAGCAAGGGCAATGGCAATCATTGAAGCTGTCGTATGAGGAGGATACTGCATGAGTTGGTTATTGGAAAACTGGTTTGGCTCCAAGGAGAGCCTGGAGGCGGTGAGAGAAGAAATCCAGGAGAATCTGCACAAGGAGATTTATCTCGGCGTGTCTGGTCTTGATGATCCTGAGCAATCTTCTAACCGTATACCATCGAAGGAGCTGTTTCTCAGCCTTAATGGTCCTTGGGATAACCTCGATGAAGAAGAAGCGGAGCTGCTCCGTTTTGTGCATGATCAGCTCCCGCCAATTATTCGGGATGAGGTCGGGATTTTTCCTTTCTACACACAGGTGACAAGGGATGGTTATCTCGTACTCACTTATATTCGCAACGCGACGGAGCAAAGCATTTTGCTGGACCGACTGCGGCTGGACCTGAAGACACCCGAGGGAAAGGTTGTAGCCAGCAAGGGCTTTGACATGATGACTTTTGGACCGATTGGCGATGAGTCCAGCCGCCCGTGCGAGTTTTTGTTCCGCTGGGATGAATTTTCCGATCTGCCGGAGGAGGAGGTCCCGCTTACGCTGGGCTATCAAAGACCGGGGAAACAATCGGGTGAATCTGTAGTAGCAGGAGGAGAATTGGAAATGGATGAAATGGAATACTACCGTCAGCAGCTTGCTGCCAATCCAGTCGAAGAGGGCAAGGTAGACCTGAAGGCATTGGGACTGAAAAAAGGGGAAAACGGCGGTCTTAAAGTAGTTGTACTGTTTCGAAACGGCTTGGACAAACGCCTGGACTTTACCGAAGTTCCGATTGTTGTTCATGATGCAAACGGCGAAGATATCGCCCGTGTCAGCTACACATTGGAAAACATGAAGGTAGATCCAAAGGCTTTCCGCGTAATTGCGTTCCAGATCCCGGCTTCGTCGATCAAGAAACAAGATTTTTCCGTGGAAGAGTGCACGGTCTTTATTCCGAAAGCTTACGAGAAGCAGAAGGAATCCAAAGTGTATGATGCAACCAAGTCAACCAAGTCAAACGGATTTCTGCAGTAAGAACCCTCCCCTTTTCGCATCGCGAAAAGGGGTTTTTCTATCGCATCCGATTTCCAGTGATTCCCTGAATAGGGTTGCGTTTCACACTATCGTTCCGCTATGCTAAATGAATAGAATAGGCTACAAGGGAGCGGGCTTTTTTGTAAAAACAAGCTCAAACACCTGTATTCCTTTTTCGGTTGAGAAAAGGGAGGAAGGACTGTAGTTACATGAGGAAATTTATTTTAACAGTTGTCGCTGTCTCAGTAGGGTTAATGGCTGCATTTGGGGGAAGCCAGAGGGCGAAGGCTGCCATTACCAATGACGAATATATCAACAATCAGACTCATTTGAGGCAAATCAAAGCTGATCAGGCCTGGAGAAAAGTTACTGGGAGCACAGTTACTATTGCCGTCCTTGATACGGGAGTAGACCATAACCATCCCGATTTGAAAGGAAACATCCTTCCGGGAATCAACCTGGTTGAGCCGGGGAAATCTGCCCAGGATGACAGCCAAAACGGACATGGTACCGCTGTTACTGGCATATTGGCGGCCAGAGGGAATAACGGCATCGGAGTCTCGGGGGTTTTAAGGCATGCAAGGGTTTTGCCTATCAAGGTCTTGAACAAGTACGGCGAGACAGATGTAGAGCTGCTTGCAAAAGGAATTAACGTCGCGATTGATCGAGGAGCCAAAATCATTCTGATGTCCGTGAGTAGTCTCTCCTATTCAAAGTCGTTGACGGCCGCCATCCAGCGAGCAGAAGCTAGTGGAGTAGTTGTAGTGGCCGCCAGCGGAAACGAAGCGAACCGGGTTGCCTATCCGGCTGCTTATCCAACCGTAATTGCAGTTGGAGCTGTAAAAGGAAACCTGAAGCCGCTCTATGATTCAAACACAGGGCCGGAGTTGAATCTCGTCGCTCCGGGTTTTAATATCTACACGACCAAGCCCAAGGGGAAATATGGAGCATTTAGCGGCACGTCAGCCGCAGCTCCTCAGGTAGCGGGCGCTGCGGCATTGGTGCTGGAGCGCAATCCGAATATGACGCCGCTGGATGTACGCCAGCTCTTGTACCAGACGGCTGAGGATCTCGGTGAGAAAGGGTGGGACCGGCAAACAGGATATGGACTGGTCGATGTCAATCGAGCCATTACCGAAAAGCTGTCTATGGATTTTCATGAACCAAATAATACTCGGAGTCAGGCCAAGGCTTTTCCGATTGAATCACAGCTGAGGGCGAGTTTGTCCGAGTCCGACAAAATGGACTGGTATTTCATGGATATTCCCTATGACGGAAAAGTGACACTGGTCGCAACTGTCACTTCAACGAATACAACCGCGCTGGCTGCTACCTTTTTCCCTGAAAATCGCGAAGCTTCTACCTATTACATAGGGAACGGAGACACGCTGACTGTACCGGTGAAAGCTGGTAGAATGTACATCAGGATGGAGCGAAGCTTCGGTGTGAAGGGCTTTACCTATCTGTTGACCAGCCGGTTTACGATCAATCCGGACAAGTATGAGCGCAACAATACAATGGATACGGCCCGCCCGCTGGTAGGCAACCAAATTTCCGTAATCGGGAACTTCCATGAAGAGGGCGACGAGGACTGGTTTTCTTACTATGTCCGCGAATACGGCCGGCTAAACGTAACAGTCACTGCCGATACCAAGCGGATCGACCTGAACATGAAGATCGGCAAAGAGGGACAAGCCTTTGAAGAATTTGACAAAGGCGACCGGAATGACCCGACCGAGCGCGCCCAAAAGGAAGTATCGCCGGGCAAATACTACATCAGGCTGACCGAGTACTGGCGAAATCAGGTGAACGGCGAGTACAAGCTGGACGTGTCCTATACGCCGATTCGGAAGGATACCAATGAGCCCAACGATACATATCGCCAGGCGTCACCTTTGGCCAACGGAACGCTGATGACAGGAACCTTGCCTACTCATACCGATCAGGACTGGTTCCAATTTACGGTCGATTCCGAATCCTACGTCAGCATACGCGCTCCGTTCGTTCCCGTATCGACAGGGATGCGGCTGGAGCTGTACGGTTCGGATACATTGAACTACTCGCTCTTTGCCACGAACGACGTAGCGCAGCTGTCCGATCTGGGCAAAGAGGTGCTTGGCATGAAGCTGAAGCCGGGCAAGTATTATATCCGTCTGACAACCACATTGCCGTTTAAATACGATTCGTACCGGCTGACTTTGACCAAGCAGCCTTTGATCGCGGGTTATCGTGATATTTCCACGCACTGGGCCCGCAACGAGATCGCCAGACTCAGCACGAAGGGAGTCGTCAAAGGCTTTGATGATTCGACCTTCAAGCCTGACCAGTCGGTGACTCGAGGCCAGTTTGCGACGATGCTGATCCAGTCCATGCGGGCCAAAGGGATGAATATCGTTACGTATACAGGCAGAAATCCGTTCAAGGATCTTTCTAAAAATCACTGGGCCTATGGCAATCTGCTGACTGCCCACCAGCTCGGCATCATCAGCGGCTATCCAAACAGCACCATGCTGCCGGATCAATCGATCACACGGGCAGAAATGGCACTGATGGTAGCCAGAGCAAATAATCTCGTGCTCTATAATCGCAGCAGGTCATCGTTTACCGACGTGCCGACAAGTCACTGGGCGTCTCCCGCCATTGAGGCGCTGACGGCGAAAAAGTGGATAAGCGGTTACGGACGGACGTTCAAGCCGCAGGGAAGAGCTACACGTGCAGAGGTGGTCGTCCTGCTGGCGAAGGCTTACAGTTTGTAACTCTATGGAAAAGGAGAGAACATAAATGAAAAAAGCAACCAAGGGAATCCTCGCCATAGCAATTGTCGGGATGGGGGTCTTTGCTTCGCAGGCGATGGCAGACGGCGTTTCCGGTGTCCCGGGCTCAGCGGATGATCCGGTCGTCACCAAAAGCTATGTGGATCAGCAAATTCAAAAAGCTCTTGGCGGAGGCGCAGGCACAGGCGGTGCATCCGTCTCGACGGGGTTGACAGTGGTTGAGCTGCACCCGGGGCAGACGCTGTACGGTTTTGAGGGTACGGAATTTATCGTCCGTACGGGAAAAGTACAAGCAGTAGCCGGCGATAAAGGCGATGGCTTGACAGATATTACCGAGGGCAAGGACCTGCGAGCGGGAGCTCAGGTGGCTGCCAATCATCTGCTCTTGATCGCCCGTTCGGACAATCGCGGATTGCGCTTGAATGCAAACTACAATGGTGTCGCGCACATTATGGTTCGCGGCAAATACGAATTGCGCTAAGCGCTTATTGACACCGGCTATAAAAACGATTATTCTATTATCCGTAATGGATACTCTTATCCAGAGCAGGCGGAGGGACTGGCCCCATGAAGCCCGGCAACCGACTCGAGCGGTGCTAACCAGCAGAACGGATACCTGTTCTGGCCGATAAGAGGGTAGGGAACGCAAACACCAAGCACCTTTTCCTCTAAAACAGGAAAAGGTTTTTTTTTTGCTTGTGCCTTCGTCTAATAAGAACCTGTTTCGGCTACCACACTATTTGTATGAGGTCAAAGGAGGTAGTACACATGTCTTTGCAAAAAGGTCGTCGTCTGTTTACTTCTGAATCCGTCACCGAAGGTCATCCGGATAAGATTTGTGACCAAATTTCCGACTCTATCCTGGACGCCATTTTGTCCAAGGATCCAAATGCTCGCGTAGCATGCGAAACTTCCGTTACCACTGGTCTGGTACTCGTGGCAGGGGAAATCACCACGAACACGTACGTGGATATTCAAAAGCTCGTCCGTGACACCATCCGTGAAATCGGATACGATCGCGCCAAGTTTGGTTTCGATGCCGACACTTGCGGTGTTCTGACCGCTATCGGCGAGCAGTCTGCCGATATCGCCCTCGGTGTAGACCAGGCGCTGGAAGCCCGCGAAGGGAAAATGACTGATGCTGAGATTGAAGCGATTGGTGCCGGCGACCAAGGTCTGATGTTTGGTTTCGCCTGCAACGAGACTCCTGAACTGATGCCTTTGCCGATCAGCATGGCTCACCAGCTGGCTCGCCGTCTGACCGAAGTGCGTAAAAACGGCACTTTGAGCTACCTGCGCCCAGACGGTAAAACACAGGTGACTGTAGAATACGACGGCGATAAGCCGGTTCGTATTGATACGATCGTTATTTCTACCCAGCACGCTCCGGAAACCACTCTGGAACAAATCAAGAACGACCTGATGGAGCACGTGATCAAGCCTGTCGTGCCAACAGAGCTTCTGGATGCCGAGACCAAATACTTCATCAACCCGACTGGCCGTTTTGTTATTGGCGGACCACAAGGGGATGCCGGTTTGACAGGCCGCAAAATTATCGTCGACACCTATGGCGGATACGCTCGTCACGGCGGTGGTGCTTTCTCCGGAAAAGACCCGACAAAAGTGGACCGCTCCGGCGCATATGCAGCCCGCTATGTAGCGAAGAACATCGTCGCTGCCGGCTTGGCTGAAAAATGCGAAGTACAAGTGGCCTATGCAATTGGTGTCGCACAGCCAGTGTCCATCAGCGTAGATACATTTGGGACCGGCAAGATTGCCGAGGACCAATTGGTAACACTAATCCGCAAGCATTTTGATCTTCGTCCTGCAGGTATCATCAAGCAGCTTGACCTGCGTCGTCCTATCTACAAGCAGACAGCGGCATACGGCCATTTTGGCCGCAACGATCTGAATGTGCCGTGGGAGCGTACAGATAAGGCAGAAGCGCTCAAGCAGGATGCAGCAGGGCTGTCCAAGTAAAGACCAAGCGCGAGAGCCTAGTGATACACACTAGGCTCTTTTTCTGTCATTGAAAACGGATTTCCTCTATATTTTTAAGAAGACTAGGCCTTAAGACTTGCGGCAAACTGCTGGAATTCAGTTCATAAAGGAATCCGTTCGTATATGTCGAAATTCCTATATAGGCATAAAGGAGGGAGTTTTTTGTGCCGAAGAGGTGGCCCTTCTTTCTCGTATTTTTCATTGCGCTAGGGCTCGTTGTGACTGCCGGACTGCCCGATACTGCCTCTTTTTTTAAAGAGGAGGCTCCAAAAGTGCAACCTTTCCCCCATGTCACTACGTCTATAAGCACAAGCGAGGAGCAATCGGCTGCACCACAGACAGAAAAAAACCGGGAAGAAGCAGCGTCCTCCAAGCTCTGGTATAGAGATCGGGTAGTCGTATTGACGTACCATCATGTGACCGACGATTCTGACCAGCGCTATGTTATTGGGGCGGAGCAGTTTAGAGAGCATATGACGTTTTTATTCGAGAACAATTTTCATCCGATATCACTGGCGGAATTTGTGCGTTTTGTCGAGACAGGAGTTTTGCCCACTGAGAATGCAGTCTTGCTTACATTTGATGATGGGTATGAAAGTTATTACACACATGCTTTTCCCGTAATGCAGCAGTATCGGTTCCCATCGGTCAACTTTGCCATACTTGGACGATTGCGGGATACCGAGGAGCGAAAGAGAGAAAAAATGACCACGCCGCTATCCCGTCCGCAAGTGAAGGAAATGCTGCAGACCGGGTTGGTGGAGATCGCTTCTCATACATACAGTCTTCACGACGAGAGGGCCCGCAACGAATGGGGAGATCTGGGACCGGAGACAGCACCTGTGTACATGGAGGAGCTCAAACGGCTCGAAGACGAACAAGAATACCGCAATCGCCTTTACGTAGATTTTACGATGTCGCGGGTAGGCTTGAGCGATCTGGTGGGCAAGCAGGTGCAAGCTATTTCCTTGCCGTTTGGATACAGCAATGACATCGTACTGGACATAGCCAAGCAAGCGGGCTACCGATTTGTCTTCAATTCAAATCGAGGTGTGGTAACGGCCCAGGTGAATCCGCTTTCCATCCCCAGATACGATGTCGGGATCAGGGAAATGGATGTGCCCAAGCTGCAGGCGCTGTTCCAGACGGTCAAAAACGAGGTAGAAGGAGATCAATAATGAATCAGGCGATCAGTATTACCATGTTGGATGGTGTGATCAATCGCACGATCGAGACGGTAGAGACGAGCAAATCGCAAATATTCGAGATCGCCGAAAATGCCAGGCAAGAAGGAAATTCCTTAAAACATGATTTGCATGAATTGCGGCAGGAAATAGCGAAAGTGATAAGCAAGGTAGATGAACTGGAGCTCTCCTACCGAAGGGCGCGAGCGCGCCTGGTGTTGGTTAGCCGTAATTTTCAGACATACACAGAGGAAGACATCCGCATCGCTTATGAAGAAGCCAACCGTATTCAGGTAGAATTGTCCATTTACCGGGAACGGGAAGACAATTTGAAAAAGCGGAGAAACGATCTGGAGAGGCAGCTTCGCACGCTGGAGGAAACAATCGAGCGAGCAGAAAAGCTGGTTACGCAGATGGGGGTTGTGCTGGGGTACTTGACCGGCGACCTGAGCAAGGTAGGGGAAGCTCTGGAGGAGGCCAAACAGCATCAGCTGATGGGTCTGAAAGTAATCCAGGCGCAGGAAGAAGAGCGGAAGCGGGTAGCGCGAGAAATCCATGACGGGCCCGCTCAATCCATGGCAAACGTCGTGCTGCGGTCTGAAATTGTCGAAAAGATGCTGAAAAATGAACGCATTCTGGAAGCGCAGATGGAGCTGCACGAATTGAAGGAAATGGTCCGCCTCAGTCTGGCTGACGTCAGACGGATTATCTTTGACCTTCGGCCCATGGCATTGGATGATCTGGGGCTGGTCCCGACGCTGCAGAAGTACATTCAGACGTATGAGGACCGCACGAAAATCTCCGTGGATCTGGTTGTCTTTGGCGTAGAGCAGCCGCTGAAAAGCTCTGTAAAGGCTGCGATGTTTCGACTGGTGCAGGAGTGCTTGAACAATGTTGAAAAGCATTCCGGGGCCAGTATGGTTCAGGTAAAAATTGAATTTCAGGAAAATACGTTGCGCCTAGTGGTCAAGGATGACGGAATCGGCTTTGATCAGGCAGCACAAAAGGCCAAGGGAGGCTCCTACGGGCTGCTCGGCATGAGAGAACGTGCCCAGCTGCTTGAGGGAACGATGGAATTGCAGTCTTCCCCTGGAGAGGGAACAAAGGTCATGTTTCAAATACCAGTCAAATTCTGAAGCAAGAGTGTACAGGGAGGATGAAATATGGAGAAGGTACAGCAAGAAATTCGCATCGTTATTGTGGATGATCACCAACTGTTCCGTGAGGGTGTCAAGCGTATTTTGGAAATGGAAAAGGACTTTCAAGTCGTGGGAGAGGGCGCTGACGGAGAAGAAGCTTTCCGTCTGGCCGAGGACCACAAGCCCGACGTAGTCCTGATGGACATCAACATGCCAAATGTGAGCGGTGTTTCCGCTGCGGAACAAGTTATTTCCGTAAGTCCCGGCACTCGCGTCATCATGCTGTCGATCCACGACGATGAAGGATACGTATATCGTACGCTTCGCTCGGGGGCGTCAGGCTACTTGCTGAAAGAAATGGGCACGAACGATCTCGTCGAAGCGGTGCGTGTCGTCGCTTCGGGTGGAGCATACATACATCCAAAGGTAACCGGCAAGCTGATCGAGGAATTCCGCCGGTTGAGCGAGCAGGAAGGAACGAATGATCGCGGTATAGCCGTGGATGATGCGGAACCAATCGATCCGAAGGTAATTGAGTCGCTCACCCGCCGTGAACGCGAGGTTCTCCAGCTGATGGCGGAAGGGAAGAGCAACCGTGCGATCGGGGAGTTCCTGTTTATTAGTGAAAAGACGGTAAAAAACCACGTCAGCAGCATTTTGCAAAAGCTGAGCGTGCAGGACCGTACGCAAGCTGTAGTTATTTCCATCAAGAATGGCTGGGTAAAACTGTAGAGCAGCTTCTTTTCTGCTTGTGATTTGCCGTTTGGCAGCACCGTGTCCAAGCTATCCCGCATACCTTGATCGTAAGAGGAGGTATGACCGTGATGGAAGAGCTGGTCGTGTGGTTGCTGGCGGCATATGGGTGCTCCTCTTTACTTGTGGGATTGGCGAATTTCTGGATCAGGCGGACGACAAAAGATGTCCCTCCGACTTACGAGCACTATCGATTGCTGCTGTTCAATTCGGGGGATGTGGTGGAGCAAGCTGTCAGGAAGCTTCAATTCCACTCGTATTTGCGAGGAACCCCTATTTGCATTTCGTATCAAGATGATGGATCGGTTGACGATACCATCCGGATCATGACGGTGTTGGAACGGACAGACTACCCGTGCAGGGAAGATCGGGAAGGCGCGTTCGGCGAGCCCGTCATGACCATAGATCTTCGCCAGAAGGGCGAACAGGAGCGCGCGCAATAGCGCGCTTTTTTGCGTTTTCAGAGGGCTCTTGCTTTTCTATGAGAGTTCCAATGGGATTTCCGTAGAGATTTCTTTGCATCCCCTGCAGTCTTTTTGCAAACTGTCCATAACAACAATCGGCGGGGGTTGAGTCTATGCGGGAATACTTGCTCTACATCAAAGTGTCGGGGGGAGCGGCGCAAGCCCATATCACGCCGTGCTTTCAGGTAGATCAGGCATTTTGGCGGGAAAGGGAGGGGGCACAGCTGTATGTGATCGGCAAAAGCAAGTCACTGGCTCTCGCTTTTTCCCTGCGCGGAGAATTGAACAATGCGCTTGGAGATCATGCGTTTACGGAAAAAAGCGTGGACAGCTATCGCGCTCTCGCCTCCACTCACGTGAGAGAGGCTACTGTATTATACGGCAAGCAGGCAGCAGGCATGACTCCGATTGAAAAGGAATGGTTATCGCTTGAAAGTGTGGGGGGGAGCGGAGAACAAGCAGACACGCTTCCTTTGTCGCCTTCAAGCAAAGATACTTTGGAAGACACCGATGAACTGAAACGCGAATCCGAACGGCTGCTTGCATGGATGAGCGGGCGCGCTCTTTTGTGGGACGAGGTCGGTGTTCTTTTAAACAAAAAGGGATGGGCACCAAGGTCGCTGGAGTACTGCTTTCAGTGGATGATTCTCTCGGGAAAAGCAGAGCGGAGGCCGGGAATTGAGTGGAGAATAAGGAGGAGCTGGCTGCGACATCGCATGCTGTTCACGTGTGCGAGGTGCGGATCGGAGCAAACGATCGTGCTGACGCGCTGCCATTCATGCAGACAGGGGTGTGCCTACTGTACAGAGTGTCTGGATATGGGGCGAAGCAAATGCTGCACACCGTATTTCTGTGTCCCGAGGCAAAAGGCAAGCCAAGCTTATGAAGCTGTAAGTCCCGGAAAACTCTGTGAGCGGACGGTAAATCGTGGTTTCACCGGAGAGCGAATGGCGGGCACAAGCTATGAACGGAGAGCAGCTCTTCTCGACTGGCAAGGCACCTACTCGCCGATGCAAAAGATGGCTGCGGAAAAAGCGCGCCAGTTCGTTGCCTCGGACAGGCCGGGCCTCGGCGAGTTCTTGCTCTGGGCCGTATGCGGAGCGGGCAAGACGGAGCTGCTGTTTCCGTCAGTGGCTGAGACCTTGCGAGCTGGTGGACAGGTATTGATTGCTACTCCGCGAAAAGATGTGGTGCTCGAGCTGGCTCCACGGATCGCGAAAGTCTTTCCAAATGCCCGGGTGATTGCCGTCCACGGTTCCAGTACAGAAAAATGGGAGGACAGCGACATTACGATAGCGACCACCCATCAAGTCATGCGGTTTTATCATCGATTCCCGCTCGTTGTGCTTGACGAAGTGGACGCCTTCCCCTACCACAATAATCCGGTCTTGTACCGCGTCGTATCGCGAGCGGTGCAGCCCGGCGGCAAGATTTTGTACTTGAGCGCGACACCTCCGCGCTACCTGCAAAAGCGCTTGGTGCCCAAGCGAGCTCAATCGCATATGCATTCCCGGACGCATGTTCTTTTGCCGGGCAGGTATCATGGCTCGCCGCTGCCCGTCCCACTCGTTTGTACGGTCAGGGGATTGCATAAACATCTGTCAGCCGGCCGCTCCATTCGGCCTTTGCTAGAGACGCTGGCTGCGTCGCTGGATGGCGGACGCCAGGTCTTTGTGTTTGTCCCGCGAGTCGACCAGGTGCCCGTTGTTCTCGGTTATTTGCAACGGAGACTGCCGGGATACAGCCAAGCGATGGCAGGAGTCCATGCGGCAGATCCGGAGAGAGAGGAGAAGGTTCGCCTCTTTCGGGCCAAGCAATTGCTGGTAATGGTAACGACGACGATTCTGGAACGAGGGGTGACCATTCCACGCAGCGATGTCATTGTCGTCGGTACGGAAGCTCCTGTCTTTGATGAGGCATCACTCGTGCAAATTGCGGGTCGAGTGGGCAGGTCTAGCGACGCGCCAAGCGGTACAGTGCTTTTTATCGAAGAATACCGGACATCCGCATCCCGAGCGGCGATTCGGCAGATCAATCGGATGAACCAGCTTGCTGCCAGTCTGCAGCAGGCAGGAGGACAGTCATGAGCGGGGCCGCCTGTGTAAGCTGCGGTGGAATCGTTTCGGGACGACGCCGTGAAGAGCTCGTCGGGCGATGGAGTCGCGCTCTGTCACGGCCAGCCACATACCCCCGGATCTATCGGCTGGTCGACAGTCTGCCGTTGTGCAGCAGTTGTCTGGCAGAATGGCAAGTGATTGGCACTCTCATCTGTGAGTGTTGCGGTCGGGATATGGTTAATCAGGTGAGAAACGGGGAAAAGATGTATCAGTCCCCAATAGGAGCTGACTTCAGTCAGCAGGAGAGGAGGGTGTGCAAGGATTGCCTGGCTGTTCAGGAGAAAGGGAATTCTCTTCTGCGAAACAGAGGGCTGCTGCCCTATGACGAGTGTGGAAAGGCAATGCTCAGTCGCTTTAAATACCGCGGAGACGAGCGGATGGCTGCTTTCTTTAGCGCCTTGCTGGCCATTGAATACTATCGCAGCTATCATTCAGCGGGATTCTCCTGCCTGTCGGAAGTGCCTCTGCATGAAAGCAGGCTGTCTGATAGAGGGTTCAATCAGATGGAGCTGGTAGCGGATGGACTTTCAAAACGGATTGGCATACCGTACATTCCCCTGCTCAAACGATCAAAGCAGACGGCCAAGCTCAGTCAGCAGCGCGGCAAGAGAGAGCGGGAGGAGAATATGCGAGGGGCCTTTACCTGTATGTATACAGGCAGCCAAATCGGTGGAATCATCAGAAAACAGGTTCGCGAAGTCTTGATTGTTGACGATATTTATACGACTGGTTCCACATTGCGAGCGTGTGCTGCAGCGATTCGGGAAGCGCTGGGTCATACCTGTCAGGTGTCTGCTCTTACCTGCTTTCGATAACCCTGCAATTTAGTTGACCTTTTTCGAACAATCAGCGTTTCTTCTTGTACATTCGTCATTTTTCGATATGATGGTAGTATATCCAGTTTTTATCACAAATGAGACTCGGATCGGTTAAAGGAGTTGTCTTTATGTCTCTGGGCAAACTTTCCAACTGTTCGCGCTGCGATGCCCTGTTTGTACAGACTGTCCGTGATATTTGTCCCAAATGCTATCAGGCAGTGGAAAAGGAATACGAAGAGTGTGCCAAGTTTTTACGGAAACGAGAAAATCGGGGAGCCAACATTCACCAGGTAAGCGAGGCAACAGGTGTCAGCGTCAAACAGATTACCAAATTTATTAAAGAAGGGCGCATCTCTATCGAGGGAAGCCCCAATCTTGGCTATCCTTGCGAAAGCTGCGGGTTTTTAATCCGCAGTGGAAACCTCTGCGATTCGTGTGTTCGCAGTCTGCAGCACGATATTACCCAGCAAAGTGAAGTAGACCGCAGATTGGAAGAGGAAAGACGGGAAAAACTAGCACAGGCCGCTTATCGAAGAAGGGCGAAACCTGGCGAATAGTTTTCGCGAAAAAACCTAATCGACCAAAGGGAAATTGCCGATGATACTACTAAGAGACAGTATCGTCGGTTTTCTTTTTTTCGTTCTCCATATGATGAAACGGCAGCAATGCGGAGACGAATGGATTGCCAAGTTTTTTCGGTTTGAGAGGATGGGTAATAGATGCGAATTAACGAACCTAATCGTACAGGCATGATCAAAGCATACAACAACACGGGAAAGGCTCCTGCGGCCAAAAACGGGCGTATCCCGATGGGCAAGGACGAGGTCAACATTTCGAATGAAGCGCTGGAAATGTTGAAACAGGTGGAAGACCCCCAGTCTCCTGAACGGAGAGAAAAGGTAAACAACCTGAAGAAGCAGGTGGAAGAGGGAACGTACAAGGTCCCAAGCGACAAGATCGCAGAGAAGTTCCTCTCCTTCTGGCGCAAGCTGTAGGGCTGAGGAGATCAACGGAGTGGAGGGAGCAGCATGGCGAAATGGAGCAACCTCTACGAGCTGCTCGACAACTTGATCGAGCTGCATAAGGCGTTGCAGACGTTGGCGGTGCAAAAAAAGGAAGTCTTAATCAAAGGCGACGTGGATCAGCTGCTGGCCATTACCACTCAGGAGAAAAAGCTGATCAAAGCCGTGAGTGCGGCCGAGGACACGCGCCAATCTCTCGTTGCCCAAATGTTTGCCGAGCAAGGCATTCACCGCGACAACGGCACCCTGGCGGAATTGATCAAGCTGACGACCAGCCCGGAAGAGAAGGCCCGCTTGATGAAGGCTCGGGATGAGTTGACGCGAATTATTTCCGAACTGCGTAAAGCGAACGAATTGAATCAGCAGCTGCTGGAGCAGTCTCTTTCATTTGTAAATATGACTCTGGATCTGGTGACAGACTCGCCGGAGGATGACTTTTTTTACGGCAGGACTGCCAGGTCGGATGGGTATCGAAATCATGCACGGACGTTTTTTAACAAAAAGGCATGATGAAAATAAAGTAAAGAGGTGCCGATATGCGCTCTACCTTTCACGGAATAGAAGTAAGCAAGCGCGGATTGTTCGCGCAGCAATCTGCCCTGAACACGACGGGACACAACATCTCAAATGCGAATACGGAAGGATATACGCGTCAGAGAGCCAATATGCAGGCGACCACGGGGCTTCCGTACCCTGGAATGATGGCAACGATTGAACCAGGCCTGCTGGGAACAGGGGTCAATGTCGTAAGCTTGCAACGATTGCGGGAAGATTTTCTTGATGTACAATATCGAAATGAAAACAAACGTCAGGGTTATTGGGAAGGCCGCATGGAGACCCTGGAGAAGCTGGAAGGCATTATGAATGAGCCGTCCGATACAGGACTCCAAAAAGTTATGGATCAAATGTGGCAGGCTTGGCAGGACCTAGCGAAGGATCCGACGAACACATCGGCCCGAGCTGTCGTCAGGGAGCGGTCGAAGGCGGTTGCCGATACGTTTAACGGTTTATATCGGCACCTTGAGGAAGTACAGCGTGATCTGGACAATGTGATCGGCATCAAAGCCATGGAGATTAACACGCTTGGTAAGCAAATTGCCGGTCTTAATCGTCAGATTTCAGATATAGTTCCACATGGATATCAACCCAATGATTTGTATGACCAGCGTGATGTCCTCCTGGACAAGCTATCTAAATTGGTTGAAATAAAAGTAACTCCAGGTCCTAACGGAGCGGTGAACGTCTCTGTCGAGAATCGTGATTTTGTAATTGGATCGGAATCTCAACCTGTAGCTACACAACAAAATCCGGATACCGGTCTTTTGGATCTTACTATCGGGGGAGAAACATTTGTCCCAACAACGGGATATATGGCTGGTGTCTACGAATCACGAGGAGAGATCGTTACCAACATGATGCATCGCTTGGATGTGTTGGCGGTTAATCTTACAAAGGAAATCAACGAAGTACATCGAAATGGTCGTAGTTTGAGTGATATCAAAAACGGCGGTGAACCCCAAGATCTCCCGTTTTTTGTGGATGTCAATGCTGCGGCGGGCTCGAAGGACTATCCGAAAGGTGCAGGCAGCATTGCCATTAACCCGGCCATTTTGGCTAGTCTGGATTCGATTGCGGCAGCACAGCCGGAACAAGGAAATACTGCGGTGGGCAATAACCAAAACGCTTTGGCTATCGCGGCGATCAAGTTTAGGGTATTGGAAGCTGGAACGGGAGTAAACGACCTAAAAGAAAGTTCTACGCTAGATGACTTTTATCGCTATACTATTGGACAACTGGGAGTTGATTCTCAGGAAGCAGCACGGAATCACACGAACTCGGAAATGATTGTAGGAACGATTGATAACCAAAGGCAGTCTGTTTCTGGAGTTTCCATTGATGATGAAATGGCAGAGTTGGTAAAGTATCAACATGCGTATAACGCATCTGCCCGTGTAATGACCAGTATGGATGAGATTTTGGATAAGGTTATTAACGGTATGGGTCGTGTCGGACTCTGATTAGATTAACGTTTTAGAGAAAAGAGGGAGTGGAATATGGCGATTCGTGTTACACAAAACATGTTGAACAGCAATATGCTACGCAATCTACACAAATCCATGTACAGTATGGACACAATGCAGCAGCAACTGTCTTCCGGTAAAAAAATTTCCCGCCCTTCCGAAGACCCTGTCGTAGCTACAAGGGGGATGTTTTACAGATCATCCTTAATGGAGAACGAACAGTATCAAAGAAACATAACTGAGGTCCAGTCATGGTTGGAGTTGTCCGATAAAGCTCTAGATGAAGCGGGTTCCATTTTGCATCGTGTACGGGAACTGGCAGTCAACTCAGGTAATAGTGCACTTGGACCTGATTCTCTTCAAGCCATGAGTAAAGAGATTGCACAGTTGAAGGAACATCTCGGCAGCGTCGCCAACCAGACATTAGGCGGGAAGTTTATCTTTGGTGGCAGCGACATTATGACACCGCCTTATGATGTAGATCAGGGAAAGTATGTGAGCAATAACAACAGCGAGATGATGCTGGAGGTTGGCACTGGAATCCTTGTTCCTATCAACGTGACAGGCCAGTCTGTGTTTAACCATACGGGTACAGATGGAAAAAATGTATTCGAATTATTGGACAAGATTGTAGCCGATTTAAAGGACGGTAAACCGGTTAACAACGAGTTGGGTAATCTTGATGAACAAATCGATAATTTATTGGCGGTTAGGTCAACATTAGGCGCTCGAACAAACCGTGTGGAACTCATTTCGGATCGTATGGAAAGAGAAGAGATTACCGTGGCAGAAGGAATGTCCAAAAACGAAGATGCGGACATTGCTGAAGTCATTACAAATCTCAAGACACAGGAAAATGTTCATAGAGCTGCGCTTGGAGCGGGCGCTCGGATAATACAACCGTCATTGCTTGATTTCTTGCGGTAATCGCTTTAGGAGCGAAATTTTATGCGACTTCCTCATATAAGCATGACACAAACAAATGCGAAGATAGGCCTTGATATTAAGAAGCCAGTACAGGAAATCAGGCAGCCCCAGGCCGAGTTGAACATGCGGCAGGAGTGGGCTATTCTGGAGATTCGGCGTGAGCCCGGTAAATTGTCCATTGATACCAGTGAAGCCCAAGCCAATCTCGACCTGCGCGGTCCCCTGCGGAGAATGATGGATTACGCAAAATACGGACAGCAGAAGGCAATGGAAGCGATTGGACGGATCAGTATGGATGGTGATTGGCTGGCGTCCATTGAGCAAAGAGGGGCGGATCCGATTCCTGAAATCGCTTTTGCAGAGAGCGGTATTTACCAAAATACAGAGATCATTGCAGCGGGATCGATTATTGGAGACGGTATCGAGATACAATATGAACCAGGAAAAACAACAATAGATGTACAAGCACGCGGCGTGAGGATGAATCCTGAAATCAAGAAACCGATTCTTGATTATAGACGGGGGCAAATTGACGGATACATTCTGCAAAAGAATAGTTTAAAGATCGAAGTGATCGGTTTGAATGTAGACCAGTTGTTTTGAAAAAGGAGCGGTATAGATGACAGAACATGGGATGCAGGCAAGAAGCTTGGTATTTCAGGACGGAGTCCCCGGATTTCCCCAGCTCCGCCGTTTTCAACTGACCACAGTGGAGCCAGATGGGCCATTTTTTTCCTTGCAGTCATTGGAGGATGAGCAGATAGGTTTTTGGGCGATTGATCCGTTTCCCTTTTTTCCTCAGTACGAGTTTACTCTCTCAGAGCAAGTAAAAGCACAGCTTCAAATTGAGGAGGATACTCCTGTATTTGTATGTAATGTGGTCTCTATGAGAGACGAGGGCCAGATCACTGTTAATTTAAAGGCGCCCATCATTGTAAATGAAGCAACACAAATGGCCAAGCAAATCATTTTAAACGGGGATCAGTATGAAATTCGCCAGCCTCTGATGAAAATTCAAGTGAATGCAACCAGTGGAGCAGGTGGATCATGCTAGTATTATCCAGGAAAAAGAACGAGTCGGTGATTATTGGGGATCATATTGAGATCAAAGTGGTAGCGATCGAAGGAGATGTCGTAAAAATCGGGATCGAGGCACCCCGTGATGTAGAAGTGTATCGTCAAGAAATTTACTTGGCGATTAAGGAAGAAAACCGCCTTGCTTCAAAAAGTAAACTAGACTTTGCCCATCTAAAAGAGTGGATGAACAACGGATATGATACGAAATAACGTATCAGATTTTTTTTGTAGACGACAGTCAAAAAAAATATAGAGATCGGACGAAAAAGTCCTAAAAAACATGAATCAGGTTTCCGATAATAGAAATGTAGAGGAAAACGACCCAAGCGCGCGATTGAGTTGGTTTTCCACAAATCAATGAACCAACCACAGGGACGTGGTGGTGACAATCAAGGAGGAAATTAATATGCGTATTAACCACAATATTTCTGCTCTCAACACTCATCGTCAACTGACTGGAAACACCGGGATGGCTGCGAAATCGATGGAGAAACTGTCCTCCGGTCTTCGCATCAACCGTGCTGGCGATGATGCAGCAGGCCTGTCCATCTCCGAAAAAATGCGCGGACAAATTCGCGGTCTGGAAATGGCTCAAAAGAACTCCCAAGACGGCATCTCTTTGATCCAAACTGCTGAGGGAGCTTTGACTGAAACTCACGCTATTTTGCAACGTATGCGTGAGCTTGTTGTACAAGCAGGTAACACCGGTACTCAACAAACAGAGGATTTGAAATCTATCCAGGACGAACTGGATCAGCTGATTACAGAAATTGATGGAATTTCTAACCGTACAGAATTCAACGGTAAAAAACTGTTGGATGGAAGCCAAGCTTCTGGATTTACGTTCCAAATCGGTGCGAACGCTGGTCAACAATTGACTCTTAACATTGGTAAAATGGATGCTACTACACTGACAGTTAAAGATGTCAAAGTTGATGCAGCTACCTTTAGCTTTGATACTGAAGTAGCAAAAATCGACGCGGCAACTAAAGCTGTTTCCGCACAGCGTTCTGCTTTGGGTGCAACCCAAAACCGTCTGGAACATACAATCAACAACTTGGGAGCAGCTCAAGAAAACCTGACAGCAGCTGAGTCTCGTATCCGTGACGTCGACATGGCGAAAGAAATGATGGAACTGACGAAGAACAACATTCTGACTCAAGCTTCTCAAGCTATGCTGGCTCAAGCGAACCAAACTCCTCAAGGTGTTCTGCAGCTTCTGAGATAATCTAATATTTATTTTGAAAGACTCACTATAATATCACTTTTTTATAGTGAGTCTTTTTATTACGGTGGGGATATGATGCAAACAATAATTGTTTTGGCTGCAATTTCTTATGACAGCATGAAACAAAGGCCGCAGCATTTAGCGGAGGATTTAGCTCAAAGAGGGAAAATAGTTATTTTTGTTGATTTAAAATCAAGATATCATTACGTGGATGATAATATTGAAAATGCAGTAGAGAAGAATATCAAGAGTTTAAAGCAAGTTGGTGACAACTTATATGTATTAGACCAAACCCTTTTTGTAACAAAAGATGAGAAGAGTGTTATTTCCCGATTAATTGCAAAGCTAGGGGGATATTTTTGTTCCACCAATTGTATGTATCTAGTTACGTTTCCTGAGTGGGTTGATTATTTGGATGATATCTCCACAGAATCCTTACTTGTTTATGACTGCTTAGATGATTGGGAAGAATTCGCTCAAGACTTAGATGTAGGTTTGAAAGAAATATTAATATACAAAGAGCGCAAGTTATTTTGCATTAGTGATTATGTTACTGCGACGGCCAAAAGATTATACACAAAGGCTTCATATTACAATAATAATGTACATTATTTTCCTAACGGTGTAAAAGTAGATGACTTTCGTCAGACGGTTATTGAAATACCAAAGGATTTAAAAAATATCCCAGGTCCCATTGTTTTTTTTATGGGAGCCATTGCCGGTTGGGTAAGTCAAGAGTTAATTGCTTACATTGCTCAAATGCGTCCAAACTATTCTTTTGTTTTTGTGGGAC
Organism: Brevibacillus sp. FSL K6-2834; assembly: GCF_038592925.1. Taxonomy (NCBI): domain Bacteria; kingdom Bacillati; phylum Bacillota; class Bacilli; order Caryophanales; family Paenibacillaceae; genus Brevibacillus; species Brevibacillus sp. FSL K6-2834. The sequence continues at coordinate 5,117,567 of NZ_CP151945.1, read as the reverse complement.
CATCATGGACAACAAAGGAAAGACTCCCCAAAAGCAACAATCTCTATTTTTTGGGAGAAAAAAAATATTACGAGTTAGTAAACTATCTCAATCAGTCCGATGTTGCAATTATCCCCTTTAAAGAGAATGAATTAACAGCCAGTGTTACCCCCTTAAAATTTTTTGAGTATATCAGTGCCGGAGTTCCGGTAGTTTCTACAATGCTACCAGATTTGCTTGGCATACCAGGCGCATTCATTGCGAACAGTTATTCGGAATTCGTCGAGAAAATTGATTACTGCTTGGAAATGCAAAAAAACAAAAAAAGTTTACGAAGTGAAATAATAGAAGCAAGTCATAAGTTTGCTTGGGAAAAGCTTATTGATGATTGGATGGCCTATGATAGGGACCGTAACTATTCAAAGGATACCGAATCCTTTATAAAAGATTCTCTGGAACTCTACAGAGCAGCGGGAAATCACTGGATGATATTAAACGAACGCATGATTATGTGCAATCGTCTCAATTTATACAAAGAAACTATCGAGATAGGTGAATATCTGGTTCAGAATGATCTTCAAGTAAAATGGAACGAATTAGCATTGGCTTACTTCAAGTGCGGATTAAAAGAAAAGGCTGTTATTTGTTTGCAAAAACTGATTCAGCCACAAGCAAGGAAAAAGTACGAACTCAACTTTGACTATATAAATAAATATCTGCTTTGTAAAAAGGAAGAGTATTATCTTGAAGCTTTTCTGTTAAAGATCTGTAATAAGCATTCGGAAGCCATTACATTATTAGACCGATATTATGGACAGGAGCCTGATAATTTATTTTTAAAAGGGATGCTGGCTTCGCTTTATGCGGAACTGGGTGAGTTTTCAATTGCATTAGACGTTGCTATACAAACGATTGAAGCTGCACCTCATCGTATTACCGAAAATATAGAGTCTTATCTGCTAATCCTGTTAATTGATTATTTAATAGAACAAGGTCAGTACAAATTAGCTGAGGATCTTGCCTTTCTGCTTGGAAAATATAAATTGGACGACCTTATGGCAGAAAAGCTTGGGGCAGTATATTTGAATACGTACGCTCCCGAAAAAATATGAATTTATATTCATTGGAAACACTATATCAGAATCATGAAATGGAAGTGTCATAAATGCTTCAAGTTGTCGACAGAATTGGTTTTTTTATCAATACACCATTTCATTACTACTTGTATGAAGATACAATAAACTCTTTGCAAGAGAAAGGCTATACTTGCGATCTAATTTTAAATGATGATATATCGCACAATGAAGAATGGAGGGAAATGTATAACGGGACAGTTGAGTTTATAGAAAATATTGAACGGGACGATTTAGAAGCCTTTCCTTGCTCAGTGTTGCTGTTGAATGGAATAAAGTATAACTGTGTCGTGAGTCCGTACTATTTTTCGCAACTTTCCGATTTAGGTATCTTCAATGTAAGAATGATGTACGGAGTAGGTTTTGGATTAGAAAAAGAATCTTGGAATTTTAGTTATTGGAATGTGTTTTATGACATGATTCTAAATTATGGTCAGTATGATTACGAACGGACAAATATATTCAACTCCGGGAGAATTATTGGGAATCCAAAATTTGATCGATGGTTTAATAATCAAATCAATGTAGATTTAGTATTATCGAGTATGAAAAACTACGAACCGTCTAAGAAAACGGTACTCTATGCGCCTACATATGGGGAACATTCGTCTATTGACCAATGGTTAGATAAGCTCGAATTACTTCAAAAAGAATATAATGTTATTGTTAAACTACATCATGGTACAACAAGTTTACAATCTGAGTTCTCCCGAAGACAAAAAATCTACTCGATGTTTGACAATGTAAGAGACGATAGAACGAATACTCTAGATCTATTGAAAATTGCTGACATTGTCATTACTGATACGAGTGGTATGATTTTCGATTCACTTTTGGCTGGCAAGAAAACCATCATTTTAAACACAGATAGATCTGATAAATATAAGAGTAAAAGTCCGGAAGCGAATTTGTTAAGAGAAATAGTTACATCCTATGACATAGGATGTAGTTTAGAAACAAGTTTACAATCTATCTTTTCAGAGGAACCTTTGGAAGTTGATATGATGCAAAGCCTTATTGATAATTTCTTTGCTTTTAGGGATGGAAGATCGAGTGTAAGAGCAGCGGAAGCAATAATAGATACGGTTCAAAACCCAAAACAAAATATTCTAAGGGAAGATTTAAAAGAAAAGTTGAAGTTATAATTTGCTCATTTTTAATAATAATATGTAATCTCTCAACCGATTAACTACCACTTAGTTTAAAACAAGGTTGGGAGATTTTATTTTGTTTGAACTACGAACTACCAATTTTGTTTTCCGAGTTGGCCACAAGAAAGCGTGCCCCTGTCCGCCAGATGACCAAATAATGGGGCATCATAACTGAAAAGTTCGAATTACGTCACAAAGAAATTGCATCCTTAACTCCCTCTCTGTTTCTGTCGATAACAGAGATAGAGACAATTAACCGTTCCTCATCCCAAGGGAGTGATGATAGATGAGAATAATTCAATCTACTTCAGGTACCCAGCTTATACAAAACGATCAGCCATTGGAAATAAAAGAGGGAGAAGTATATTCAGTCAAAGTCAAAGAACGGATTTCTGATAAAGAAGCGATCGTCCAGATCAGGGGTAAAGATGTTCACGTTCAATTCGAAGGGAAGGTTCCTTCCGGAGAACGAGCAACCATCCAGGTAACAAACAGCCAAGGGCAGTTCCCTCAAGTCAAAACGGTTTTGGTCGCTGCTGGAAATACTGCCAGTGAGCCAGATGTGCAAACAGTATTAACCAGTATGGGCGAGAAGGCCACACAAGAACTGAAACAAGCTGCCAAAATATTATTGGATAATGGTATCCCTCTTAGTAAAGAATCCTTACGCGATGTAAAAGAATTTTTTGAGAGAGCGTCAGGTACAGTGCAACAGAAACTGGATACGATCCAAATGATAGCAAATAAAAAACTGAGCGTTACAAGTACACACCTGCGTTCTGTGCATGAAGCTTTGCATGGCCCCCCACTTACTAACGTGTTAACGGACTTTGGCAATAAGCCAACAACAAACAAGACTGCAAAGATCATATTACAGACGGAAACGAATCTTGATAAGGCTATTCAGCACATTCGTGATCATATTGTCAACAATCCTAGAGTAACGCCAGAAGTAGCGACTAAAGTGGAAAAAGCCGTGGTAGAAGCTATAAAGCTGCAACATGCGGGTCAGGAGACAGCAGCCAGGCAGCTTCTTCTACAAACACTGAGCCAGTTCAATAAAAGCATTGGAAAGAGTGACATTCCAACTCAATCGCAAAACCAAATGTCAACTCCTGGTATCTCTTTATTGAATGAAGGAAACGTGAATTTCATTCAATCAGATCTAAATCATCATCAAGACGCACTGTTGAACAAATTAATAAATTTGGTCCAACAAGAGCCCTCCATGGAACAAGCATTGCGGTTATTTACGGAACAATTTGGAGACCAAGCAAAAGGAAACCCTGACGCAGTATCAAAAGTCGAGAAAGCACTTGCTCAAGCAGTTACCTTGCAACAGATCGGTTGGGAACAGGTCGGAAGAGAACAAGTTCTCAAAGTTTTGGATCAAGTAGGACCAGATCTTTTTGCCGATCTCCGTGTAGGGTTAGATAAAGATACTTTACTTCTGGGCCAGTATGATTACGAAAGGATTTCTGACCTGCAAGCAGGAGCTTTTCTTGGTACGAGGGACTTAGTTGTTACAGAGATTACCAAGAAGTTGAGCCAAGCAGCTAGTGAATTTCAAACGGTAAAAAGAGAAATGGCGAGAAATATCAGCAACGTAATCCAGGTTATACAAACAAACAACAGTAATGTTTTTTCTGGTGTTAAGCCACTCCTGGAATCTACGATAGACATGCTCGACAAGTCAATTTTAAAAAGCGAGATCACGATGTTGACTGATATGGAGACTGAAAAGCAATTGATGAAAGCAAGCAGTCAATTGGCAGAGGCGAGAAGCCTTTTGACAAAAGGGGAAAACGGCAAGGCAATAGATGTTTTGCAGGGGGTCAAAGCAATGCTTGAGTCACTACAATGGAAGCCCTCCAATGTTAGGATACAGCACTTTTTGACAAGAAGCAGTATTTTTTCCGAGGAAGCCCCGTCAACACATCAATTCGCTAATCAGGTAGTTGACATTACGAATCACTTCCAAAACCACCCGCCTTCACCGCGGAACACGTTTGAATTTTTTCGTTCATTGGGGCTGAACTATGAAAGCGAAGTGGCACAGGCGTTGTCTTCCGGACAACCGGGTAGCAACCAGGACCTTCACAAAAATTTAAAAGTCGCTTTAATGCAGCTTGCAAAATCAGAAGATGGGGCGTTTTCTCCCCTGAATAACCATCATTCTGCCGAGCAGGCCCTCCATAATTTAAACGGCCAGCAGTTGCTTAGCAAATCGGAAGCGGGAAGCAATCTGCAAAGCATGTTCTTTCAATTGCCAGCAATGCTGGGAGACCGTTTGGAAAGCGTTAAACTTTATGTAAACTCAAAAAACAAAGGACAAAAAATCGATTGGGAAAACTGCAGTCTTTATTTCTTACTTGAGACGAAAAAAATGGGACCGACGGGCATTCTCATTTCTACGGTTGATCGAAATCTATCCATTACTATTAAAAATGACCAACAGGGAATGAAGGAAAGGTTGGAGCCAGTAGTAATGAAATGCAAAGAAAATTTGCAAGGGATAGGCTATAACATAGCTGGTGTAACCTTTACAAGATTAACGGAGGAGAAAGCAGGACACCAACAGCTACAGGCTCAAAATCCGGCTAAGGTAAATCGATTAACAGCCAGCCTGAATAGCCTGAAAGGATTTGATTTTAAAATATGATCCGGAAGTGGTTTAACCAAAAACAAAAGCGGGCTATGAACGGTCCCGTAGCTGCAGTAATTCGATACGATCAGGATCGTGACCAGGTCCCGGTAGTCGTTGCCCAGGGGAAAGGTCAAATTGCCCAGCATATAATCAATATGGCCAAAGAAAATGACATACCACTTCAAGAAGATTCACTGCTTGTGGAGAATTTAATCGATATGGACCTAGGTGACAACATACCGCCTCAACTGTATGCAGTGGTCGCTGAGGTACTATTGCTTATCGAGGAAATGGAGAAAAACACTGAAAAAAAGTACTAATAATACCGATAAATAAAAAGACAGGACATTCATTGGTGGTGAGACTGGTGATAGAAGTGCTTACACAGCAAGCCCTGCATCAAAAATCGTCACAAGAATTAACAAGCCTTTTATATCAGGCTTGTATTGATAAACTAGAAAAGGCTTCCTCTGCGATTAAGCTGCAAAATTACGAGGGAGCGAACCAACTTCTGCAAAACTGCAACGACATTTTGTATCGCTTGGGAGCTGGGATTAATTACGAAGCTGGAATTATTGCAGATCAGTTGGAAGCGATATATAGCTATATGGCGGACCGATTAATTGAAGCCAATCTAAAAAAAAGCAGTGCTCTCATTGAAGAAGTCCTTCAGTTATTAAAAATGATTGCTGACGCATGGAATGCGGCTCTAGAAAAGGGAGTAGACAATCATGGACCTGCTTTGAGAAGAAAAACAGCCATCTACGATCAGGACTTTCCTTATGATTATGGAACGGTGGATCGAAAGGAATAATTTGAAAAAAAGGAGAGGTGTACTTTATGAGGATCAACCATAATATCCAAGCTTTAAACGCTTATCGACAATTATCCCAAAATCAAGGTGTCGTCTCTAAGCATTTGGAAAAGCTGTCCTCCGGACTGCGGATTAACAGAGCGGCCGATGACGCTGCCGGGTTGGCTATCTCCGAGAAGATGCGCTCGCAAATCAGGGGTTTGGCTATGGCAGAACGAAATACAATGGATGGAATATCTCTGATTCAGACAGCCGAAGGTGCGCTTGGAACGACGCATGAAATTCTTCAGCGTATGAGGGAATTGGCGGTTCAAGCCGCAAACGGCACTTTGGAGGAGCCAGATAGAGCCGCCATTCAAAATGAGATTGACCAATTGACGTTGGAGATTGATCGGATAGCGACGACAACCCAATTCAATTCAAAGCCGTTGCTGCGGGGAGCAAAAGAAGGAAGAGCATTCGCAAGCTCAGATGCTGTTACATACACCAATTCCAACAACGGAACTTGGGAGGGAGTAATCACTGCTGATTCTACTTCCAAGGGAGCAGTGGAGCTGTTTTTGGAACCAGGCTTTGGCAACTTGACAGAAGCACAGGCAGATGGAATTACCTTTGAGATTAACGGAAAAATCTATGAATTAGATGTAACAGGCACAGGTACTACCGCTGGGGTCGGGGATAAGCATGTTGCTGTAAATATTGGTTCTTGGGCAACAGGAGGAGCCGATCCGGATGAAGATGCCAAAACAAATGTGAACGCTGTTCTGGCAGCCTTAAAAGATGCGATCATGAAAAATGATCCTACTTTTGACAGTGCGGCAAGTACCGTTGTTGATGCCGTCAACACTACACCAAGTGATGGTGCCTTTGATTCAAATACAGGAAAGCTCGTATTGAAAACAGTCAAGAACATGACACCGGATGAAGCTGAAACGGTCAATGTGGGTGCCAAGGACAATACGGGTGCCCCTCTATCTGGAGCCAAATTCTATGAAGAAGGCAAACCAACGACAACCGTTTCTACGTTGAAAGCCAATACGGACGCGACTGCAGAGAAAACCATTTCGCTTAGTTTTACAGAGACGCCAAAGGCCGGAGATATGCTTGTCATCGACGGTGTGACGATCATTTTTGATGACCAGTCTGCTACTGGTTACGACCCTGCCGCGAAAATATTGACTGTTGATGTTGCTAACAAGACTATGGATGAAGTTTTAAAAGACCTCGATAAACAGTTGACAAACATCACGTCAAACTATCCGAATGATTTGGCTGCGCTTAATTCTCATTCTATATCCGGCAACAGCCTAGTATTGTCTACGAAAAAAACTGATGATGGAAAATCATTTGGAGCTGGTAGCAACGGCTTGGATATTCGAATTTTTGACAAGGACTTTGTATCCACGGCTGGCCAGGAGTTGAAATTAAACATGCAGATTGGCGCAAATGCTTCCGAAAGCATGGAAGTTTCTATTGGTGTAATGGATGCGGCTGCTCTGGGCTTGGCTAGAGCTGCTGACCACAAGACAGAGATCACTACTCCAGGAGCAAATGCGGTAGCCGGTATTGATGTCTCTTCCAATCAAGAGGCCGCCAAAAATGCAATTTCCATTATTGACAATGCAATTCACAGGGTATCCGAAGAACGTTCAAAATTAGGTGCTTACCAAAATCGGATGGAACATACTGTTACAAATCTTAGCACGGCCAATGAAAACCTGACTGCTGCCGAGTCGCGCATTCGCGATGCTGACATGGCCATGGAAATGACCAATTTTACCAAAAACAATATTATTAATCAGGCTGCGACAGCTATGCTTGCCCAAGCAAATCAGCTGCCGCAAGGAATTCTTCAGTTGTTGAAATAATTGGGTACAGGGAGATAAGTTGAAGTTTGTGCTTATCTCCTTTAAATTTTCGCTTCCTAAAGTTATTTAGCAGTTTGAGTGTTATAGGGATCAATGGGCAATAGTCTAATATCTTCCATTCCCTTTTCCGATATAGTTAGTAACAACTATTCTCTAGGGGGAGTAACAATGGAAGTTCGTTTGCCTAATCAACCAGCTGCCGTTGTCTCAAAACCAACTGGTACAGGATTAAGCGAATCAGGACAAAAGCCAATTGATCGACAGCATGAGATGAGCAATGAACCGGGAAACCAGAATTCATCACAAGATCTGGAAAAGGTAATTGAAGGGTTGAACAAGTGGATACAGACGGAAAGTACCCATCTTCAGTTTCGCCTACATGATGAGTTGAATGAATACTACGTAGAAGTAGTCAATGACCAAACAAACGAAGTGATTCGACAGATCCCGTCAAAAAAAGTTCTCGATATTGCTGCAAAAATGCATGAGATGGTCGGTTTATTAGTAGATGAAAAGAGATAGGAGGGACTATACATCATGAGCACTATGCGTATTAGTGGTCTGGCATCAGGTATGGATACGGAACAAATGGTCAAGGACCTTATGAAAGTAAGGCGTGCCCCGCTAGATAAGCTTCTGCAAAAAAAACAACAGGAAGAGTGGAGACGAGACAGCTATCGGGAAATAAACGCCATGTTTCTGGATTTAAAGAACAAAATGTTCGACATGAAACTCAAAGGCACGTATTCCAAATATAAAGTAACCTCTTCCAATGAATCTGTCGTCAGCGCAAAGGCCGTTAACACAGGTACCAATATTACATCCCAAATGAAGGTTAGCTCGTTAGCCGAAATATCAAGTCAAAAGAGTACTGATGACCTCTCAGCCGATCCTAATAAAAAAATTGATCCAAACGCGAAGCTGATTGATGAAATAAATAACGGTAAATTTAAAAATGCCGATTTTGGAACACAGGCAGCTGACGGCACCTATTCTTTTACACTTGAGGTTTTTCAACCGGATGGCACGATGTCCAAACCAACCACCTTTACGTTTGACCCTAAGACAGAATCACTGAATGATGTATTGAAAAAAGTGAATGCATCTGGTTTGGGTGTTACTATGTTTTATGATGCTTCTTCGGATAAGATCTCGATGGCCACAAATCATACCGGGGACAATAAGAACGGCAGCGAGATTATTGTAGGTGGGAATTTTTTAACGAAAGCATTAAGCCTTACAGATGCAAACACAGGGAAGAACGCTCAATTCACTATCAATGGTCTGGATACTGAGCGAACCTCCAATACCTTTACGATTAACGGCATGGAATATACCCTGAAATCACCAGGTGACGCCACTGTTTCCACTGCAACTGATGTTGATGGCATCTATGATACAATCAAAGGGTTTGTCGATAAATACAATGAGATCATTGAGAAGGTCAACTCTAAATTAGTAGAAAAACAATATCGGGACTACACTCCTTTATTGGCTGAGCAAAAAGAAGAAATGTCGGAAAAGCAGATCGAATTATGGGAAGAAAAGGCAAAAAGTGGCCTTATGCGCTCCGATACGATTCTTTCATCTGCACTTAGTGATATGCGGCGTGCCTTGTACACGCCAGTTGCCGGTGTATCTGATCCGAAATTCGATACACTCTTTGAAATAGGTATCACCACCAAGAGTTATGAAGAAAACGGGAAATTGCATATCGATGAAAAAAAATTGCGCGAAGCCATCAGCCAAAACGGAAGCAAAGTAGTTGAGTTGTTCACTAAAACTCCGAACACCGATCCGGCGACTTTTGAAGACCTTGGAATTGCAACGCGTCTATATAATTCACTGAATGCATCCATGGAAAAAATCACAGAAAAAGCGGGAAGTAATGCCTACCAAGTAGATAATAGTGTCATCGGCAAAGGACTTGTTCGACTCAATAAGGATATAAATAATTGGGAGAAGCGATTAAAGGAAATTGAAGCTCGTTATTGGAAGCAATTCACCGCTATGGAACAAGCAATCCAAAAAGCCAATTCGCAAAGCGGCTGGCTTGCGCAACAATTTGGTGGAGGAATGTGAGAATAAAAGGAGTTGTATGAAATGGCGTATCAACAACCTGCGCAGGCTTACCAAAACAATTCAGTCAACACAGCGTCACCTGCTGACCTCACATTGATGTTGTACAATGGCGCGTTAAAATTCATTAAGTTAACTAAAATGGAAATTGCGGAGAAACGTTATAACACAGCCCACGAATACAATATAAGAGTACAGGATATTATTCGAGAATTGATGCTGACTTTAGACCACCAATATCCGGTTGCGGAGCAGATGAACCGCTTGTATGAGTATCTTCACAAGCGATTGATCGAAGCAAATGTGAAAAAAGATACTACAATTTTGGATGAAGTTGAAGACTTTATCGCCCAATTTCGGGATGCATGGAAGCAAGCAGTCGTATTAGCAAAAAAACAGGGACAGGCACTGTAGAGATGGCAGAGAAGAACCAGATGGAGAACCTGGAAAACCTGGAAAACCTGTTCAGACAGTTATTGTCGATTTCTCTCGAATGGGAACAGGCAGTGCTTCAGGACGATGCAGACCCCGACCTATGGATCAACATACTGGAGAAACGGGAACAAGTAATCGTGCAAATTTCGGGTGAGATGAAGGCAGGAGCTGCGGTCCAAGAAGAATGGACGAAGCAGTATTTGGAGCCAGTATTTAAATTGAATCGGCGACTACTCCCAATCATGGAAGAGAAGAAACAAAATCTTTCGGATAAGATGAATCAGGTGCAGCGGAGCAAAACGGTTAACAATCAGTATTTAGGGTACAGAGCAGCGGCTTATGGGGCTTTTTTTGACACCAAGAAATAGATTGGAAATGCAAACCATCGAATTGGTTTAATAATTTATTTTATCAACCAACCAGCGTCTGTTTACAGCGAAGGTTGGTTTTTTTACATCGGCTATACTGACAAATTAAACTCCCTGTTCCATTCTGTCGATAACACTGATAGAGAATGGTCTCTTGTTCAATTCTTCAGGAAGTGATAAATAGGAGTAAGATATAGATTCACTCCCGGAAACATTAGAGTAAGTTAATACAAGCTGTTGTGAATGCTAATCTAATAATTGACCACCTAGTGGTACATCGCTCATAAAAAAGTTGACCACCTGAGCACCTCTTTCCTGTATCTTGTAGTTGTCTAGACAACAAGATATAGGAGGAAAGGAAATGCTTCAGATGGCTAATTATGAGTTTATCAGGAAACAACACTTTCTGCTAGGGAAGTCGATTCGTCAAATTTCTCGCGAAACTGGCTACTCGCGTCAAGTGATACGAAAAGCCTTGACATCAACGGAAATCCCTGTATACCAGCTTTCAAAACCGAAGCCGAAGCCAGTCATTGATTTTGTCAAGCCCATCATCTTGGAATGGCTGCGTCAAGATGAACAGGCTCCCCCGAAGCAGCGTCATACTGCCAAACGTATTTACCAGAGACTCGTTGACGAACATGGATTCACCGGCGGTGAATCTACTGTACGACGCTACGTCAGAGAGTTGCGGGTTTCTCCTCCTAAAGCATTTGTCCCTCTTGATTTCCCGCCAGGGCGATTTGCCCAATTTGACTGGGGTGAGGTTACGGTTCATTTACAAGGGAAACAAGTGAAGGTTCAAGTCTTTTGTATGCGTTGCACATACAGCAGAAAGATTTTCATCAAGACATTTGCTCATCAGAAGCAAGAGGCTCTTCTCCAAGGTCATGTAGATGCTTTTGAATTTTTCGGTGCTGTTCCCCAAGTCATCACATACGACAACCTGACAACAGCCGTTAAGAAGGTATTGGAAGGCAAAAATCGCGAGGAACAAGAGCGATTTATTCAGCTACGTGCCCACTACCTGTTTGAAAGCTATTTCTGTGATCCGGGAAAAGGGCATCAAAAAGGCCAAGTGGAAAACCTCGTACAGTTTGCCCAGAGGCAATTTTTTGCACCTGTTCCTAGTGTTTCTTCTCTGGAGGAGCTAAATCAAATCCTCCTCGAAAAATGTATCTCTTACGAGAATACAACCGTTCCCCGGTCTTCCCTAACGGTTGGAGAAGCATTTGTTCAAGAGTTGCCCATCATGCTTCCATTGCCTCCACGGCCATTGGATTGTTTCCGTGTTGTACCCGTGAAAAGCAATACGCTATCCATGATCCACATTGAAAAAAATGCCTATTCCGTCCCGGTTTCCTATGCATCGACCCAACTTATTTGCCGAGTATTTGCTGAAAAAATTGAGGTGTATCACGGAAAAAGCCTGATTGCGACGCATGAGCGGTGCTTGGAAAAAGGAAAGGAGATTTTGCAATACGATCATTATCTGGATTTACTTCTTATTCGCCCAGGAGCAGTTCTTTATGCTAGACCATTGCATCAGGCAGGATTACCCGCCATTTACCAAAAGTTCTTGGACAAGTGCCGTAACCGACCAGGAGGGATGAAGGAGTTCGTTCGACTCTTGCTTTTGCACCGTGAATTCGATACTTCTCTCGTCGAAGAAGCACTGGGGGAGGCCTGCCAAAAAGGGATGTTCCAGTATGATGCCGTAAGGCAATTATTGTTTCAGCGAACATTGCCGGAACACCGTTTGCCCCAACTCTCGTTGGCGGAGGATAGCTCTGTTCCACGTATTCAGGTAAAGGCCCCAGATCTTAGCCAGTACAATCGTTTGTTACAGAAAAGGAGTGTGGTTCATTGAGTACGAGTTTCCTGCTTGAAACCTACGCGAAACGCCTTCGCTTACCTGCGATTAAACGTGTCTATAAGGAAATCGCCCATGATGCTGCTGAACGGCAAATTCCCTACGAGGAGTTCCTCTTAGCCCTACTAGAGCAAGAAGTTCAGCAAAGGGATGCTAACCAAATCGCGAGTCGCATCAAGCACGCCAAATTCCCTTCTATGAAAACGCTCGATCAATTTGAATTCTCGGCGATTCCGTCCCTCAATAAGCCCAAATTGCTTCAACTGGCTCGTTGTGAGTACATCGAAAAGGCAGAGAACATCATGTTTATCGGAAACTCTGGCACTGGCAAAACTCATCTCTCCATTGCACTCGGGAAGGAAGCTTGCCATCATGGCTATTCCGTTCAGTTTTGGACTGCCGCTAAAATATGTAACGAGCTTATGGAAGCTCAGTCCCAAAAGCGAATCCTCCAGCTAGAGAGGCAATGGTTGAAAACAGATTTGATTATTTTGGATGAAGTCGGGTTTGTCCCTCTGAGTCGGACCGGGGCGGAGTTATTATTCCAATTTTGTGCGGCCCGCTATGAGAAAGGAAGCATGATCATTACCAGTAATCTGGAATTTACGGAATGGACACAGATTTTCAAAGATGAGCAAATGACGTCAGCCCTGGTTGATCGGCTTACCCATCGTGCCCATATCTTTGCAATGAATGGAGACAGCTATCGCTTTAAGCAGAGCATTCAAAGATCGTGATCATGAAAAAGTTACCCACCCGACGGGTGGATTGATTTTTGCCATGGTGGTCAATTTTTTGATGAGCACGGTGGTCAACATTTTGATTGACATTCACAAGCTGTGTTATGCTGTCCTTAATTTAACTAACAAAAATATAACCGCTCATGATTTTTACTTAACAACTGAAAGGTAAGGATAAAGAATGGAAGTAAATAAAATCGGACAAGTGTCCACCGAAAAAGTAAAGGCAAAACAAGAGGTCCCGGCAGATAAAGTGATGTTCTCCGAACTGATGAGCAAGGGAAGAGAACAACTGAATGCCGAACGATTTCAACAGCTAATCTCCGACATCGAGGAACAGGGGAAGATACTGGCTGAATCTAGGACTGTCGGAGATTTGCGCAAATTCAAATCGCTCGTAAAAAGTCTACTCGACGATGCTGTGAAAAATGGTCTCAGTTTGGAAGAGCGTCAAGGATTTAACCGCAGGGGACGCTCACGCATTTACAAGATTGTAAAGGAAGTAGATAAAAAGCTGCTTGAACTTACCGATGCAGTATTGAAAAAGCAGGAGCCGGGTCTCCGCATTCTCGAGCGTGTAGGAGAAATCAAGGGAATGCTGATAAACATTTACGCCTAATAGTTTGAAAAATGAACTGAATTGGGGACTCCATTATAACCAACCGCCTTTGTAACAAAGTGCAGGTTGGTTTTTCTATCATCGTTATGTTGTCGTTTCCCACCAAGTCACTCCATTACAAGGAAGAGCATAACCAGTTTTACAGCCGACACAACTTATTCAAAACAGAATAACTCCATTACAAACTGAATAACTGTCACCGCCGGGTTAAAATTGACCCAGGTTCGCCGGAATGAAAATGACCCACCCCTGTAGAATACCTCTCTCTGAAATTACCGACCAAAGTAGCTTCAGAGGGGAGACATATGCTAAGGAGTGGGACTGTGATCAGATTACACGAACTTCAAGTGAGCGGCAAGAGTATCCGCGAAATCACAAGGGAAACGGGTCATTCCCGTAATACCATACGAAAATACCTCCGCGCAGAAGGAATTCCGGAACCTCGTCCGCGTAAGAAGAGAGTCTCAAAACTCGATCCGTTCAAAGCCTTGCTGGATCTATACCTCGAAAAGGGAATTTTCAATTGTGAAGTGCTGCTGCGTCTCTTGAAAGAGCGAGGTTACACGGGGGGCATTACGATCATCAAGGACTATGTGAAGCCCCGTCGACCTCCAAAACAGGCACCTGCGGTGCAACGCTATGAGACAAAAGCCGGACACCAAGCCCAAGTGGACTGGAAGATTTGCGAGTACATCGATTTAAACGGTGAAGTGCGTAAAATCCCCGTTTTTACGATGGTGTTGGGTTACTCCCGAGCGATGTACATCGAATTTACAAAGCGCTGTGACATCCACAGTTTCTTACGCTGCTTGATGAACGGTTTGGAATACTTCGGCGGTGTTCCAAAGACCATGCTAACCGACCAAATGAAGACCGTTATTCTTGGCATGGGCGATGATCGAAAGCCGAGATGGCATCCGTTGTTTGAAGATTTTGCTGCGGCTATCGGCTTGATCCCCAAAGTTTGCCGCGTACGACGTCCCCAAACGAAAGGAAAGGTCGAGAGAAGCGTTCAGTTCATCGAGCAGAACTTCATGCCAGGGCGATCATTCACCGATCTTGGTGACCTAAATCGCCAAGCCAGACACTGGTGCGATGAGCAAAACCGTCGTATCCACGGTACAACTGGGGAAAGACCGATCGATCGCTTGGCACAAGAGAAGCTCGGTATGCTTCCGTCTCCGGAACGATGGGCAAAGTACCGGTTTGAACCGAGGAAAGTAAGCCGTGACGGATTTGTGAGCTACGACGGCGTTCGTTATGGCGTTCCATGGCGGTATAGCGGACGTGAAGTAAAGGTACGAGAGGTAAACAGATTCGTCGAAATATACTGCGAGAAGCAGCTCATCGCCCGGCACGAGAAGCAGTACCAATCCCGAAGGCTAGTGATGTGTGAGGACCAATACACGAATTTGAGTACAGCTCAGGGATATGCTTATCCAAAGCCGCAAGGCGTTCAGATTCCTGTACAAGACGTGGAAGTGCGTCCGTTGGACGTGTATGAACGTCTTGTGGAGGTGGGCGCATGATTGAGCTCGAACAAGCCCGCCAGCGTCTGGAGGAACTTGGTTTGGGTCAAGCCGCCCAATCGCTTGATGCCAAGCTGGAAGCTGCCAGCCGGAGCCAAAGCACGTATCTCTCTTTCCTCAATGATCTACTGGACGCTGAGATTCAGGATCGCCAGCGCCGAAATGTAGAGGTCCGCATGAAGCTGTCTCACCTCCCTTATCGGCGTACGCTCAACGAATTCGACTTCTCGTTTCAACCGGGGATTGATGAACGACTGATTCGTGAACTGGCTGCGCTGACGTTCGTTGGGAGGCAAGAAAACGTGTTGTTTCTCGGGCCTCCCGGCGTGGGGAAAACGCATTTAGCCGTTGCTATCGCTATGGAGGCCATTGGACAAGGATTGCCTGTGTATTTCGTCTCTCTCGCGCAGCTCGTGGGCGATTTACGAAAAGCTTATGAAGAGAATCGCCTGGACAAACGAATGAGGGTATATCTCAGGCCACGCATCCTCATCGTGGACGAGGTGGGCTACCTCCCCCTCGATCCGCTCGCTGCAAACCTGTTTTTTCAGTTGGTTTGTGCACGCTACGAGAAAGGAAGCATGATTCTGACTAGCAACAAGAGCTTTGGCGAATGGGGCGAACTCATGGGCGATCCCGTTCTTGCTACAGCTGTTCTCGACCGCTTATTGCATCACTCCCACGTCGTGAACATCCGGGGGAACAGCTACCGGCTCAAAGAAAAACTAAAAACCGGAATCTATTCGACACCAGGCGCACAGGTGGGTCAAAATTATACCGGCGCTCGTGGGTCAAATTAATTCCGGCGTTGACATAACAGCAAGACTCGGAAAGTAAAAGCTCATTTCATTTTTGTCTGCACCTGTATTCAATATTGAATAAAAGGAAAAAAGTTTATGGTTCAACAACGGCCAAGCGCCGTTACAACCGCACCTATACCGTGAGAAAGCAACAAGCCCACTGCAAATGGCACAAAAATTGCAAGATAATTTGAAAAAATCAAAAATACGGAGGGGTCCATCTGATGAAAAAGAGCTTTTTTTCATTCTGCTCCACACTTCTGCTCATCGCGGCACTGGTCGGATGCAGCAGCAGTCCGCCTGCGCCGGCCGGTTCATCCCAGCAACCCGAAGCGTCCACAAAGCAAGAGGGAGGAAGCGGAGCGGAACAAATCCTGCAGATGAATGGCCGGGAGCCCAAAACGCTGGATGCGGGTCTTTCCAACGACGTCGCCTCGGGTGTCTACATCCGGGCCATTTACGATGCATTGGTCCGGTTGGACAAGGACGGCAAGCCGGTCAATTCCGTCGCATCCGACATCAAGATCTCGGAGGACAAAAAGACCTATACCTTTACCCTGCGAGAGTCGAAATGGTCCAATGGCGAGCCGCTGACGGCCAAGGATTTTGCCTACGCCTGGTTCCGGACACTTGATCCGAAGACGGCCAGCAGCTCCGCGTACAAATACTATCCGATCGTCAATGCAAAGGCTTTTAACCTGGGCAAAGCAAAGAAAGAGGATGTCGGGATCAAGGTCATCGACGACAAAACGATCGAAGTGCAGCTGGAAAACCCGACGCCTTACTTTTTAACGCTGGCAACCTTTTACTACCCCGTAAACCAAAAGGTCGTGGAGGGGAACGAGAAGTGGGCCAATGAAGCCGCCACCATCGTCACCAACGGTCCTTTCAAAATCGAGACCTGGGAGCACAAGAGCAAAATCGTCCTGGTGAAAAACGAGCATTACTGGGACAAGGAAGCCGTGAAGCTGGACAAAATCGAATTTTCTATGGTGGAGGACGCCAATACCGAGCTGGAGATGTTTAACCAGGGCGAGCTGGACTGGGCTGGCGGGCCGATCAGCAGTCTGCCGGTAGATGCGATCCCGGCGATGAAAGAAGAGGGCAAGCTGCAGGCGATGCAAAAGGCGCAGTCCTACTACCTGCTGTTCCAGACGGAGCAGGCGCCGTTTACAAACGAGAAGATCCGCAAAGCGTTTGCGTATGCCATCAACCGCCAGGAGATCGCGGACAATATTTTGCAGGGCGGACAGACAGCTCTGACCGGGCTGGTGCCGCAGTCGGCTTCCCTCAAGCCGGAGGGCTATTTCAAGGACAACGATGCGGAAACAGCCAAGCAGCTTTTGGCGGAAGGAATGAAGGAGCTGGGGATTGAAAAGCTGCCGGAAATTACGTACCTGTACTTTAATTCCGACGCCCAGAAGAAAATTGCCGAAGCTCTGCAGGGCCAGTGGAGAAAAGTGCTCGGCATTGAAGTGAAGCTGATCAACAAGGACATGAACGTGATGTTTGACGAGCAGGCCCAGGGGAAATACATGATCTCGGTAACAGCGTGGACGGCCGATTACAACGACTCTGTCAATTTCCTCGAGCTGCTGATGGAAAAGTACAGCGACAACAACTGTACACTGTGGCACAGCGAAGCCTACAACGACCTGATCAACCGCTCCTACAAGGAAACGGATGAAACCAAGCGGAATCAGCTTTTGCAGGAAGCGGAGTCGATTTTGATGAACGAGATGCCAGTCACGGGACTGTACAGCAATGTGAACGTCTGGGTGCAAAACGACAAGCTCAAAGGCGTGACCGTAGACCCTCTTGGCTATATCGACATGAAGTGGGGCTACAAGGAATAGAGGTGTAGAAAGCAGTGACAGAGAATGTTTTCCCTGACCAAATAGCTGCAAATAGAAGTGCAGAAAGGAGGTTTTCGATATGAATCATCAGGAGTGGAAACAGGAGTTTGAACCATTTGCCCAAGCTCGAATGGAGCAAGCCCAGGTGCCTGGAGGGGCGATCGGAATCTGCAAGGACGGAGAGCTGGTCTATTTTGGCTCGTTTGGCTTCAGCGATGTGGAGAAGCAGCAGCCGGTCACGCCGGATACGATATTTGGCATCGCTTCCGTGACCAAGTCGTTTGCCTGTATGGCCATTATGCAACTGCAGGAGGCAGGCAAGCTGTCTGTTGACGATCCTGTCGTGGACTATCTGCCTGAGTTTCGAATGCCGCAAGACCAATTCACACGGGATGTGACGATTCATCACTTCATGACCCATACGCCGGGAATGCCGCCCTTGCCCTTTTTGACATCCGCCATGAAGCGGTCGATGGAAAAAGACCCCGCGGTTCTGGAGACGGAGCCGGAGTGTGTAGACGAGTCGGTCCCTGTCGTGGATACGTACGAGGAACTGATGGAGCAAATCGGCTCGTTTCCGGAGGAGGTACTGGGGCGGCCGGGAGAGGCGTTCAGCTACAACAACGATGTGTACGGGCTGTTGGGAGCTATTGTAGAGCGCGTCGGCGGCATGTCCTTTGAACAGTATGTGACGGAACACATCCTGCTCCCCGCGGGGATGAACCGCAGCGTGTTTACTCCGGAGCAGCTTGCAGCACATAGGGACGTAGCAGAGCTGTTTACCCGCAAGACGCGGAACGGAGCCAACGAGGTATTCCACGCCCCAGTCCTGCACGATGCTCCGGCGATGCGGGCCGCAGGCTTTTTGAAATCGAGCGTGGCTGATTTGCTCCGGTATCTGGACATTTTCCGTACAGGTGGAATGGCAGGAGAGACGCGCATCCTCTCTCCGGAGAGTGTGGCCGAGATGACGACTCCCCATGTGAAATGCGATGCTTGCTGGCACTACGGGTACGGCTTGCAGATCGTGCCAGACTTCGTTGGCGGGCCGCTGATCGATCACGGAGGGTCGCTAAAAGGGGTCAGCTCGCAGATTTTTGTGTTGCCGGAAAAGGGCATCACCGGAGTCATCCTGACCAATGTCGACGGCGTGGAAGTGCGCGAGATAGCCGTAGGAGCGCTTAACCTGGTCCTGGATAGACCGCTTGAGACTCCGCTGTTTCGCTTTGCGGACCAGCCGCTGGCGGCAGAGAAGCTCGCTGATTATGCCGGAGAGTATACTTGTCAGGAATGGATGGAAATGAGTGTGGAAGCAAAAGACGGAGTATGCCAGATGACAATGGACGGTACGACTTATGCGCTGCGGCCGGTCGGGAATGATCTGTTCGTATTTCGCCGCAGAGGAGCGGATATCCCCGTGCTGTTCGTGCGAAATGAAGCAGGTGCGGTCCACCGGGTCGTATACGCGAAGCGCCAGCTGCGCAAGAAAGCGCAATGACTTTCGTTCTATTCAAAAGCATAACATGAAGAAAAAACGGACGCGGAGAAGATCCCTGCGTCCGTTGCTCTTTTCCTACACGCTGATGTCAATCGTTTTTCCGGCTGTCGGATGAGGCGCTGCTTGAGCGGCTTGCTGCACGCTTTGCTGCGCATTAGAAAAGTCCTGGATCATCGCTGTCGCACCTGCTGCCATCGTGTTCTGCGCCATTTTCATGACGCTGAGGCTGACAGTGTGTCTCAACTGGCTCAGTTGCGCGCTCATCATAGAACTCATATCCATTGTGGTTTCCCTCCTTTTTCATTTGGGTCCCTTCACTTTTTTATCGGATTGGAAAAGCTTTGGTATTATAATCAAACTGAACATTTCCGATAAAGGAAGAGAAGAAAGCAAGTGGGAAGGTGACAGGTTTGTCGACGAAACGACGCTCGCTCCTGCTGGTGGGAGCAGTAGTGCTTATTTTTACACATGCGGTTTACCTGAAAGGAAACCTGTCCGATCTGTTGAACCTGACGGCTATCGAGCTGGTTGGGTTGTCAGTGCTTATCTCGTATGCGATCAAGCGCAAGCATCTGGAGGTGCGCAAAATCGTCCGTCTGTTGATCCATGGGCGCGAGGGAAACGTGGAGGAGACGATCAAGCGGTTTTATTACTACGCACTGGTTCAAAAGGAACAAGGGTATCTTGAGCTGGAAAAAGAGCTGCAAAATGAAAAAGATTCCTTCGTCCGTCGGGGCAGTCTGCTTGCCATCGAAGGAGTACCGGAGGAGGAGCTCCGCATGATTCTCGAAAACGAGCTGAAGGGCGAACAGCATCGCTACCAGCAGGCGGCAGGCTTTTTCCGCCTGGTCAGCCTTTTGGCCCCCGGCATGGGTCTGGTGGGAACGCTCCTCGGAATGACGGGTGTTCTGGAGACGCTGAATGATTTGACCCAGACGGGATACAGCCTCAGCTCGGCGGTCGTAGCGACGCTGTACGGGGCGCTTTTGGCCAACATGTTTGCCCTGCCGTGCTACTACCGGCTGATGGACTTGTATGATCAGGAAATGTTTGAAAAGCGGCTCTATCTGGAAGGCTGCATCGGTTTGCAGCGAATGGAGACGCCGCGTGTCCTGTTTGAAAAATTGAACTCGTTTTTGCCCGGAGACAAAAAGCTTGTTCTCATCAAAACCCCTGGCAGCATGAAAGGGACGATCGAAAGGCAGGATCTCCATGCATGACGATCGCTTGTACGACGAAAAAGAGCTGGAAAAAAGCTGGCTGATCAGCTATAGTGACTTGTTTACCCTGCTGTTCGTGATCATCCTCATCGTTGCCGCCGCCCATTCGGCCAAGCTCAAGACCGATATGCAGGAAATCAAGCAAGAGGAGGCCCGCCAGCAGGAAAGTCTGCAAAAAGTGCACGAAAGCCTGGACCTGTTGAACATTCAGAAGCTGGAGCTTCAGCGCCAGGTCCACGAGCTGGAAGCAAGACGCGGAGTGCTGGAGGCTGCAGTAGGTGGAGAGACAGGGGAGACGGTGCCCAAGCCGGCCGTTCCGGTAGATATGGAGGACAAGAGTGACCGGGATATGGAGACAGTGCGAACAGCGCTTTCCGCGGCTCTGGAGGAGCAGAACATCGACTATGAAGAGACGGAAGAAGGCTTGAGGGTCCGCCTGCCGGAGAAGATTCTGTTTTCCAGCGGCTCCGCGGATTTGCGGGAGGATGGAAAGCAGGTGATCGATCATGTCGCACAGGTCCTGGAGCGCTTTTCTTACAAGGTCCGGATCGAAGGATATACGGACGACGTGCCGATTACGCACAGCTCTTTTAGGTCCAACTGGGAGCTGTCCTCTGCCCGGGCGATTGCGGTCATGCGGGAAATGGTGGACGGGCATGGGCTGGCCGCAGATCGATTCACCGTTGCCGGTTGGGGAGAGTATAAACCGCTTGTAGATAACACATCTCCCGAGAATCGCAGTCGCAACCGACGCGTAGAAATTGTCATTCTGGCAGACAAGAGCCAATAAATAAAATTTTCTGTAAATAAAATGAGTTTCCGGAAGGATTCCCGTGCATCAGAGAGAAGTATTTCTGATAGGAATCCTTCTTTCTTTTTGTACGAACCCTTGTTCTATTTTCTTGCCAAAAAACATATTTATTGGGGAGAACGAGCATAAGGGTGAGTTATGCCCAGCTTGTGCACAACGGCCTGTGGATAATGTGGACAACTCTGTGGATGACGCAAAATAAAAGGTGTGCCGATGTGGACAAAGGCTGGGGAAAAGGTTTTCAAGGTAGACACAGATAAGGGGGACATGAACAGATGAAGATGAAGATGAAGAAGAAATGGTTGACGTCGCTTGTCTTGACTGTCGGGGTAGGGCTGTTGGTATCCGCCTGTGGAACGGGAGGGAATCAGGCTTCGTCCGGCAGCGGCACGGCAGGAGGAGGTACGGCGGAAAAGGTGTACGTGGTTGGTACCGACGCAGCGTATCCGCCGTTTCAAATGCTGGAGGCCGACAACAAGATCACCGGCCACGACATCGATGTGTTAAACGCGATTGCCGAAGCGGGCGGCTTCAAGGTCGAATGGAAGAATACCGGCTGGGACCCTTTGTTTGACGGTCTGGACAGAGGGACCGTAGACATCGGAATCTCGTCGATTACGATCACCGAAGAGCGCAAGAAAAAGTACGACTTTTCTGAACCGTATTTCGAAGCCAACCAGTTGATTCTCGTTGCCGAGGACTCACCGGTAAACAAGCTCGATGACTTGAAAGGCAAGAAAATCGGCGTGCAGGGCGCAACCACGGGCGGAGAAGTGGTAAAGAAAGCATTTGGCGACACGTATCAAGGGCTGAAGGAATACGACGACATGCCTTCCGCTGTGGATGATTTCTTTAACGGGCGCGTGGATGCCGTAGTCGGCGATAATGGCGTCATTCAATATTACGTGAAAAAAATCAAGGACAAGAAATTCAAACTGATCAAAGACGATTCTTTTGAAAAGGAGTATTATGGCATCATGGTCAAAAAAGGCAACACCGAGATCCTGAACAAGATCAACGACGGGTTGAAGAAGATCAAGGAAAACGGTAAGCTGCAAGAAATCTACAACCAGTATTTTAATAAAGAGTAAGAGGGAAGCGCGGACGGGTACGTCAACAGGCGTACCCTGCTGCTTTTTTCGTCCACAGCCAAACAACTTGGAGGGAGGATACAACTCTGGACTGGAGTGTCGTTTACGATTATCGGGAACTGTTCATTCGCGGAATTCTCAATACAATCCTGCTGACGGCCATCGCTACTGTCGTGGGAACGCTTCTGGGGCTGTTTATCAGTTTGGGGAAGCAATCGAGCAAGGCCTGGCTGCGGATTCCCAGCGCGATTTACGTCGAGCTGTTTCGGGGAACTCCGATGCTGGTGCAAATTTTGTTGATTCACTTTGCTGTTATCCCCTCCATTTGGGAGGTATTCTTCCCGGGCCAGAGCAGCCCGGAAGCCATTTATTCCGGTATGATTGCATTGTCCTTGAATGCAGCAGCGTATATCGCTGAAATTTTTCGCGCGGGGATTCAGTCCATTGACCCCGGCCAGATGGAGGCGGCCCGATCTCTCGGGATGACCAAAGGGATGGCTATGCGGCTGATCGTCATTCCTCAGGCGTTCACCCGCATGCTTCCCGCACTGGGAAATGAATTCATCTCGCTGTTGAAAGACTCGTCCCTGACTGCGGTCATCGCCACGCCGGAATTAAACTACGCGGCGATGAGCGTAGCCAAAAGCACCTTGGAGCGCTACCCTCCGTATTTGACGGAAGCAGCCGTCTATCTGGTGCTTACGCTGTTCTTGTCGAGAATCGTCGTCAGAGGACTGGAGAAGAAATATTCAACCAAATGAGGGATGATTTGACTCTCGTTTTGGCGGATGATATAGTCATTCACATGGGATTTGAAATCCCAAGTTTTTACAAAAGAAAGGAATGTGCATCAGCATGCAAGGCAAAGTAAAATGGTTTAATGCAGAAAAAGGTTTTGGCTTTATTGAGCGTGAGGACGGCGGAGACGTTTTCGTACATTACTCGGCTATCCAAAAAGAAGGCTTCCGTACATTGGAAGAGGGACAAACCGTAGAATTTGATATCGTGGAAGGGGATCGCGGTCCCCAAGCAGCGAACGTAGTTATCGCGTAGCTACTGATTGCAAACGCCAGCCACCGATAAAAGCAAATCCCCCTGTACCAAATGGTATGGGGGATTTTTTCATGTACGGCCTGTTGTCAGCCGATGATGCTCTGGATGTGCAGGGAACGGTGTTGACGCAAATCGAGGTACTCCCCTCTGCGGCGTACGAGAGGCCGCAGCGGCTCATCTGTATGAATCATGATGACTTCCACGCGATCACCTGAATTGAGGTAAGCTTCTGCCCCTACATACAGCATCACGACATAATGGATAAAACGGGTGACAACCTGGGCGTTTAACTTGCCTGAGTAGGCCAAATCTTGTAACACGGATGCAGCTTCGAAAGGGGAGGTTCCCTTGCGATACACCCGGTCCGTGCAAATGGCGTCAAATACGTCTGCGACACTGACGATTTGGCATTCGATCGGAATGTGCTCCTGTGTGCGTCCTTCGGGATAGCCGCTGCCATCCAGCCGTTCGTGATGAAGAAGCGCACAGAGAGCAATCAGCTCGTCTGCTCCCTCCATTTGGCGAAGCAGATGCTCCCCGAGCCGGGCATGCTGCTTCATCACTTCGTATTCCTCGTCGGTCAGCCGCTCCGGTTTGAGCAGGATTTCTTCCGGTATCAGCATTTTGCCTACGTCATGCAAAAGGCCCGCCTGCCCCAGCAACACAATGTTTTCCTGCGTGTGTCCCATCAGCTTGCCGATTAATGCAGCCAAAATGCCCACATGCAGGGAGTGGCGGTAGGTGTATTGGGCGGTTCCTTCCTTTACGTAAATAAAACGCTGAACTCCGCAACGCTGCAGAATTTCGTCCAGCAACGGATAAAACACATGATTGAATTGATGCAGAGGAGGAATGGAACCGGTCGCGATCCGGATGAACAACTCCTCTGTTTGTTTGACAGCTTCCATGTATTCACGAGCTGCTTCCACTTCATTCCAATGGAGCAGGGGAGAAGGTGGGTCTGGTAAGTCGCCATCCTTGGCTACATATACCCGTTCGACCTGGTGTGCACAAAGCAAGCGGATATCGCTTTGGTGCAAGACCGCGCCAGCCGGCAGGAGCAAAAGCCCCTTCTCGTTGTATACGTCTTGTGCCAGCGTCTTTCCCGTAATGGAATGCGAAGGGTTTACCTCTTCCATGAGGATTCCTCCATTCAGTTGTCTTGCGCGGTAATTATTCCCTAATGATCGTAGTATATCATAGCTGTTTTTGAAAGCTTTACTAGAAAATTGTCGTAACTTGTAGAGATGTAAACATTTTGTAAAGGTTTTTTTAAGCTGGCGGGGAGGATTTTTTACATATGTAAGGAATAGGTATTAGGAAAGACGGAAGGAGGTTTGAACCATGAAATTTCAAATTCGTGGAGAAAACATTCAAGTTACCGCAGCACTTCGAGAGTATGTAGAAAAGAAAGTGGGCCGTCTTGCAAAGTACTTTGAAAACTCTAGCCCTGCAGATGTACAGGTTACGATGAGAGTTCTAAAGGGAGAAGGGACCATCGAGGTGACGATCCCTCTCAGCGGAGTAATCCTTCGCGCCGAAGAAACGCATGAAGATATGTACGCCTCCATTGATTTGGTGGTAGAAAAGCTGGAAAGACAGATTCGTAAGCATAAAACCAAATTAATACGCAAGCTCCGTACCGAATCGACCAACAAGGCAGCGGGGAATAGCCGCCAGGCGGTCGCCGTATTGACAGAAGACCTGGAGGAGGGGGAAGATGTCGACATCGACATTGTTCGGACCAAACGCTTTAACTTAAAGCCGATGGACGCCCAGGAAGCAGTCATGCAAATGGATATGCTAGGTCACAGCTTCTTCGTTTTCCAAAACAGCGACACGAACGACGTCAACGTCGTTTACCGCCGAAATGATGGTCGCTACGGATTGATTGAACCGAAATAAAGCCCGTCAAACAGGGAGTTGCTTATTCTGGCAACTCCCTTTACTTGTGCACTCCTATTCTCATTTGATAAAATATCAA
Organism: Brevibacillus sp. FSL K6-2834; assembly: GCF_038592925.1. Lineage (NCBI taxonomy): Bacteria > Bacillati > Bacillota > Bacilli > Caryophanales > Paenibacillaceae > Brevibacillus > Brevibacillus sp. FSL K6-2834. The sequence goes on along the minus strand of NZ_CP151945.1, from coordinate 5,092,019 downwards.
TTTAGGGAAGACGCATATGTAAAAGTGTCTTTTTATGGAAGTGGAAGTAGGAATCGCCCCTGAAGGCCTATAATGGTTTTTCGGCGGGAGGGTACATGAAATAGAAAGCAGATTGCCACTGGGAAGCCTCCGTTCGAGGACCCTGATGTGGCTGCGCAAGGGAAGCATAATCGAGGTAGTTTTGCCACTAGGAAGCCCCCTACGGGGACTGCAGATGTGGCTGCGCAAGGGAAGTTATTCGAAGCAGTTTTGCCACTAGGAAGGGGTGTCCTTATGCTGGGACTCGTAAAAAAGATTTTTGGCGACAGCAACGAGCGTGAAGTCAAAAAGATGTTTAAGCGCGTAGAAAAGATCAACGCGTTGGAACCGACTGTACAAGCACTGTCCGATGAGCAGTTGCGGGCGAAGACGGAGGAATTTAAAAATCGGCTCGCGAAGGGCGAGACACTGGACGACATTCTAAACGAAGCGTTTGCGGTCGTCCGTGAAGCATCCAAGCGAGTTCTGGGCATGCGTCACTTTGACGTGCAGCTGATCGGCGGTATGGTCCTCCAGGAAGGACGTATTGCCGAGATGAAGACAGGGGAAGGGAAAACCCTCGTCGCGACGCTGGCGACCTACCTGAATGCGCTGCAGGGCAAGGGCGTACACGTCGTAACCGTCAACGAATACTTGGCTGAACGCGACTCTACCATCATGGGTCAGCTCTACAATTTCCTCGGACTTACAGTCGGTCTGAACAAAAACGGTCTGACTGCGGAAGAAAAGCGTGAAGCTTATAACTGCGATATTACGTACGGTACCAACAACGAGTTTGGCTTTGACTATTTGCGCGACAACATGGTGCTGTACAAAGAACAGATGGTTCAGCGCCCGCTTTACTTTGCGATTATTGACGAGGTGGACAGCATTCTGATCGACGAAGCGCGTACGCCGTTGATCATTTCCGGTGCTGCCAACCGCACTACAGAACTTTACTACATCTGTTCGCATTTTGTGAAGCGTCTGGAGGCGGAAACAGACTATACGGTGGACGAAAAATTAAAAATCGTTTCATTGACCGATGAAGGCGTGGCCAAGGTCGAGCAGGCATTCAACATTGAAAACCTGTACGATACCGCGCACATGACTCTCAACCATCACATCACAGCCGCCCTGAAAGCGCAAGTGCTCTTTAAGCGCGACGTGGACTACGTGGTGCAGGATGGCGAGGTTGTCATCGTCGATGAATTTACCGGCCGTCTGATGGTAGGACGCCGCTACAGCGAAGGTCTGCACCAGGCGATTGAAGCCAAGGAAGGGCTCCGTGTTCAGAGCGAGAGCATGACGCTGGCGACGATTACTTTGCAAAACTACTTCCGCATGTACCAAAAGCTCTCCGGTATGACCGGTACAGCCAAAACAGAGGAAGAAGAGTTTAAAAAGATTTACGGCTTGGATGTAGTCGTGATCCCGACCAACAAACCCGTTATCCGTCAAGATTTGCCGGACCTGGTTTTCAAAACCGAAGCGGCCAAGTACCGTGCGGTCGTGGCCGATATCGTCGAGCGTCATAAAAAAGGCCAGCCGATCCTGGTCGGTACGATTTCCATCGAAAACTCCGAGATGCTCTCGCAGCTGCTCAAGCAAAAGGGCGTACCGCATAACGTGTTGAACGCGAAGCAGCATGCGCGCGAAGCGGAGATTATCGCTCGTGCGGGTCAGTACGGCGCTGTCACCATCGCGACGAACATGGCCGGCCGCGGTACGGACATTCAGCTGGGCGAAGGCGTAGCCGAGCTGGGCGGTCTGCACATTATCGGTACCGAGCGCCATGAGAGCCGCCGGATTGACAACCAGCTCCGCGGACGTGCAGGACGTCAGGGCGACCCGGGTTCTTCCCAGTTCTTCCTCTCCATGCAGGATGAGCTGATGAGACGCTTCGGAGCGGACAACATCATGAACATGATGGACCGCCTCGGAATGGAAGAGGATATGCCGATCGAAAGCAGACTCGTTACGCGTGCTGTCGAATCCGCGCAAAAACGGGTGGAGGGCTCCAACTTTGACGCCCGTAAAGTGGTTCTCCAGTACGACGATGTCATGAACCAGCAGCGCGCAGTAATTTACAAGCAGCGCCGCGATATTTTGGAGCAATCGGATTTGAGCGAAGTTGTCCTGCCGATGATCTACAGCGTCATCGACCGCACTGTGGAAAACTTCTGTCCGAAGGAAGAGGTACCGGAAGAATGGAACCTCGAAGGCTTGGCCGAAGCAGCCAACAACGGCTTCCTGCACGATGAGATCATGACTGCGGACAAACTGAAGGGCAAAGAAGCCGAGGAAATCGTCGAGCTTCTGAAAGAAGAGGTCCTGAAGCAGTTCAAGCAGCGCGAAGTGGAAATCGGCGAGATGATGCGCGAGTTTGAAAAGGTCGTTGTACTCCGCGCTGTCGACAGCAAGTGGATGGATCACATCGACGCGATGGAACAGCTTCGACAAGGTATCCACCTGCGCGCTTACGGACAAAACGATCCGCTGCGCGAGTACCAATTCGAAGGCTACGAAATGTTCCAGTCGATGGTCGCTGCCGTCGAAGAGGAAGTGGCCATGTACATCATGAAAGCAGAGGTCAGCCAAAACCTGGAGCGTCAGGAAGTGATCCGCGGTCAGGCTGCAGATCAGTCTCAACTGAAAACGTCCGGTCCATCCGAGCGTCCTGACAGCGAGACCTCCGGTGACGCCGATCCGAAAAACCGCGCTCAGCGCCGCGCCGAGGAACAGGAGCGCCGCCGTCAGATGAAACGGAATCAATAAAAACGATAGATTCACTGTCATTTTTGCTAGAAAACAACGAAACCCACTCTTTTCCGAAGCCGGAGAGAGTGGGTTTTTTTCGTTATTCTTCCTGACCGTCAGACAGGCTTCGTCCCTTTCCCGCTTTCTTCGTTGGAAAAATGATCGCTGTTTGTCTGACACTGCAGGATTGTATCGAACGATTTTGATAGAAAAAATAGGGAAAATCTTTACAATCGGTAGTACAACAAATTTTCGATGGAGGATGATAGCGATGAATAGAGCAGTGAGAATGGTACTAAGCACAACACTGGTATTGGGCTTGGCAGCTTCCGCCCTCTCTGTGGTACAGACCCCGGCTTCGGGGAAAAGCAAGGAAAGGGCCTATCTCATCGCTTATAAAAACGACATCCCGAGTGATTTGGAAGAGAGAATCGAAGAATCGGGAGGATCAGTGGAGACTGTCATCGATGAAGTCGGCATCGTATCCGCCACCTCTGATGATCCGGACTTTTTAGAGAAGATCAGGGAAGACAAGGAAGTGCTGGCAGCGGAGGAGGAGCTGGAAATCTTCCTCGACGAGGAGGAGCCGGAAGCGGCGGACGGACAGCCGATTACGGATATACCTCAGCCAGACTGGGATGATCCCGATCAGAATTATTACGATTTGCAATGGGATATCAAGCGAATCACCAATAACTTCAAATCCCATGAGATCAGCAAAGGAAACTCAAGAACGGTTGTCGGGATTATCGATACCGGATTGGACTTCGACCATCCGGACCTGCGGGACAATGCGGATGAAGAGGGCAGCAAGACATTTGTGCCGGGGACGAAGGACGCATGGGACCAAAACGGACATGGCACGCATGTTGCCGGTTCCATCGCAGCCAATGGCAAGATGCTCGGGGTGGGCCCCAACCTGACTGTGCGAGCCTACCGGGTGTTCGGGGCAACAGGCGGCGCCCAGCAGTCCTGGATTACGGACGCATTGGTGGAGGCAGCCAATGATGGGGTGGACGTTGTCAATATGAGCCTCGGCGGCTGGAGGTGGATGGCTCACAACTACGGTGAAAAAGGAGACTCCGCCTCGATGGTGGCTTACCACAGGGCTGTCCAGTACGCGGTGAAAAAAGGTGTCACAGTCGTCGTCGCTGCCGGCAACGACTCAAGAAACCTGGGAAGTCTGCACGATATGCAGGAATATTGGAAGGAAACCTACGGCCTCGATATCAAAGGGCCATCCCGGGTAGTACCGGCACAAATCCCAGGGGTGATCACCGTATCGTCGTCCAATGAATGGTCCGAAGACGAAATCGCCTTTTACTCCAACTACGGCAACCCGATCGATATAGCTGCACCGGGCGGAGACAATGGACCGGAATACGACAGACTGTACCGTCAAGACCCGAAAGGAGACTATCTGGATAAACGCGACTTCCGCTATCGCGCCTTCTCCACCTATCCGACGTACTTGCCGCCTTACTTTACCTCTAATCTGAAGGGGTACGCATTTATGCACGGCACGTCGATGGCAGCGCCCAAGGTGGCCGGAATTGCAGCCGTGATCAAATCGGAACATCCGGATATGAAGCCGTCCCAGGTGGCAGCGTTGATCAAGAAAACAGCGGAGGACTTCGGGAAGCGAGGACAAGACAAGTACTTCGGGGCTGGGGAAGCAAATATTTACAACGCGCTGACGGAGTAAACAATGGTTTACATCAGCTTGAAAAACTAGATGCTGAACGGGGGAATGAAGCATGAGAACGACAGGAAACGTAATGGGTGTTCAGGCGCAATTCATCCTCGAGAGAATCGACGAGACGTGGAAGATACTAAAGCGGAGAATGCAGGACGCTCAAGGGGGGTACCTGTTTACAGACAAAGCGCATGCGGCTGCAACAGCAGCAGAGGCTGCTTCGGCTGAGGGGGGCGGGGAAGCAGATGCTCACAATCAGGTGCTGGTCGGTGTCCAAAGCCCGGTCTTTGACGATCACAGGCTGACAACCGAGCTTCCCGAGCCCAACTGGGGCATTGAGCTGCCTTTGCAAGCTGCATTCATCACGGACACGGGAAGAGGCAGCCAGATGGGGAACGGATTATTCTCCCGCAGCACAAACAGCGTGAGAACAAGGCAAAAGAAGAAGCGTGCAGGGTTGTCGATCCTCCATTTGCTAGGCAGGATGGCTCGACCGGAAAAAGCGTCTGCAAGCCCGAACGAGCCGCAAGAGACAAGATCCGCTCCGGCACCGCCAAATCTGCCGGGAAGCCAAGGCTTCCGTTATTTGGGTCCCAATTCGTGATCACCGGTCATGTTGCGAATCCGCCGAATTACGGTACAATGATACATAGCATAATGAAGAGTAGGTGATTCGCACATGGCATTAATTGATATTGCGGACATCAAGCAAGAGATGTCGAGCATGGCTAAACGTTTAGCGGATATTAGGGGGTCTCTTTGACCTCCCAGTCAAGCAAGAGAGGATCGGTGAGCTGGAGGAGCGCATGCTGGCTCCGGACTTCTGGGACGACAACGACGCTGCCCAAAAGACGATCAGCGAGCTGAACGCCTTGAAGGGTCTGGTCGAGACCATGGGCAAGCTGGATGCCCAATACGAGGATTTGCAGGTCATGCTGGAACTGATCATCGAAGAAGGCGACGATTCGATGATTCAGGATGTGTACGACAGCACCCAGGCGCTGAAAAAGGAATTTGAAAGCTTCGAGCTGGAGCTGCTGCTCAGCGACCAGTACGATAAAAACAACGCCATTCTCGAGCTTCATCCGGGTGCAGGCGGTACGGAATCCCAGGACTGGGCGTCCATGCTGCTGCGCATGTACACACGCTGGGGGGAATCCAAGGGCTTCAAGGTGGAGACGCTGGATTACCTGCCAGGGGATGAAGCGGGGGTTAAAAGCGTTACGCTCTTGATCAAGGGGCATAATGCATACGGCTACCTCAAATCGGAAAAAGGCGTCCATCGTCTGGTCCGAATCTCCCCGTTCGATTCGTCGGGGCGCCGTCACACCTCCTTTGTTTCCTGCAATGTCCTGCCTGAGATCGAGGATGACACAGAGGTGAACATCCGTACGGAAGATTTGAAGATCGACACCTACCGTTCCAGTGGTGCGGGAGGTCAGCACATCAACACGACCGACTCCGCTGTCCGGATCACGCACCTTCCGACCGGCATTGTCGTGACCTGCCAGACGGAGCGCTCCCAGATCAAAAACCGCGAGCGGGCGATGAAAATGCTGGCAGCCCGTCTGTTTGAAAAGAAGCGGGAAGAGCAGGAGAAAACACTGCAGGCGATTCAGGGGGAGCAAAAGGATATCGCCTGGGGCAGCCAGATTCGCTCCTACGTGTTTCACCCATACAGCCTGGTCAAGGATCACCGCACCAATGTGGAGGTTGGAAACGTGCAGGCTGTCATGGACGGGGACATCGATTCGTTTATCGATGCATATCTCCGTTCGCAAATCAACCGTCCGGAACAGGCATGACTCTTTTCGGACAGCAAGAAGCGGGGGAGGCTTCCATGAAGGGAAAGCCGTTGATTCTCGGTCATCGCGGGGCATCACATGATGCCCCGGAAAACACCTGTGCTGCCTTTTCCATGGCCATGGAGCAACAAGCAGACGGGGTAGAACTAGACGTCCAACTGACAACAGACGGGCGTCTTTGTGTTATTCACGATCACACTCTGGAGCGGACCACCAGCGGCTTTGGCCCCGTTGGCGAAAAGACAATGGCCGAGCTTTCCGCACTGTCGGCAGGAGCCTGGTTCAGTCCCGAGTTCTCGGAACAAAAGGTTCCGGAGCTGGCAGACGTGTTGGCGCTTCTGCCCGAGGGAGCCACTGTGAATGTAGAGATAAAAAACGGTCCTGCATGGTACGAAGGAATCGGCACCGCAGTGGCCGAACAATTATGCATGTGGAAAAACAAGCTCTCGTTGATCGTATCCTCCTTTGACCATCAGGTTCTGGAAGAGGTGCATCGGCGGGAGCCTGCCTTGTATCTGGGGCTGCTGTACGAAGCGAGGCTGTACGACCCGGTTGCCTACGTGCGGTCGCTGCCGTACCCGGTATATTCGCTGCATCTCTGGCATGGTCTGATTACAGCGGAAATCGCCCGGCAGGCACACGCGGCTGGCCTTCGCGTTTTTGCCTACACCGTCGACGAGCCGGAGGAAGTGGCCAGGCTGACGGCGTTCGGCATCGATGCGATCATGACCAACAAGCCTCGCGAGGTGCGGCAAATGAGCGGGCATCGGGTTTCACCTCGGATCTAATGCGCTTCCGCATGGAAAGAGACAAGCAAAAGGAAGAAGGAGAGAAAAAAATGCTCTACGTCGCTATGCTGTCCATCATCGATCAGGATTTGAACGCAAAAGTGCGTCCGGCCCACTTGGACTACATCAACGATTTGTACAAGCAGGGAAAAGTAGTGATGGCCGGCCCATTTACGGACAAGCAGGGAGGTCTGGTCATCTATAAAGCGGATACGCAGGAAGAAGCGCTTCGATTGGCTCAGGCTGATCCGGTGGTGAAGGAAGGAGCTCGAACGCTGGAATTGCGCGAATGGAATCCTTTAAATTTTCCTCTGGGATAAGTTGACCAAATGGAGAATGAATAGAGCGCAGCAGAGGCATACTTAGCGAAGAAATATTCTTCAATAAGGAGGGAACAGCCATGAAGCGCTTCCCAATATCTGTCCTTACTGTTGCGCTTGTTCTATTTTTGAGTGCTTGTGGCGGAGGAGGCAACCAAGCCCAGCCGCCTGCCAATCAGCCAGCCGGAGAGACGACCCCAACCGCTCCTACTGGCGGGTACGATGCGGCGACGGCTGAAACGCTGTTTAAAAACAATTGCGCCAGCTGCCATGGACAGGATTTGTCCGGCTCAGTCGGTCCGAATTTGACCCAGGTTGGCGGCAAGTACACCAAGGAGCAGATTCTGGAGATCCTGAAAAACGGAAAAGGCGGCATGCCCGGCGGCCTAGTCAAGGATCAAGACGCCGAGACGGTGGCTGCTTGGCTCGCCGACAAGAAATAGCTGTCATATCAATCAGAACGTGCGCTTCACTCGGCACACGTTGTAGCGCTGCATGGCGGTAGTCGAACATATGCATCGCTCGGGACCTGCAAAAACATGCATGGAACAAAGCGTCCGATAAATTGTCGGGCGCTTTTTCTATGGCAAGGGTTGTTTTTTGGATGAATGTTTATTATTATTTTTGTATAAAAATACAGATAGGGAGAGGGACTATGATCCGGGTCGGAATTGTCGGGGCAACTGGTTACAGCGGTGTCGAGCTGATACGTCTTTTGGCCGGCCATCCTCACGTGAAGGTGGCCAATTTATATTCCAGCACGTCAGAAGGAGAATCGCTTGCAAGCGTGTTCCCCCACGTGCAGGCGCTTGAGCTTCCCGTCCTGGCAAAAATAGATGCCGGGCAAATGGGAGCGGACAACGATGTCATTTTTCTCGCTACCCCTGCTGGTGTCAGTGCTGAGCTTTCGCCAGAGCTGGTCAAGAACGGCGCGAAAGTGATTGACCTGTCCGGTGATTTCCGTTTGAAGGACGGTGCTGCCTATACGCAATGGTACAAGCGGCAGCCGGCGGCGGACGAATGGCTGCAGAAAGCAGTCTACGGCTTGTCCGAATGGAAAAAGGAAGAGATTGCGGGAGCAGAGCTGATCGCCAATCCGGGCTGCTATCCGACTGCTGCATTGCTGGGAATGATTCCGCTGGCAAAATCGGGCTGGGTCAACCCGAAAAGCTGGATCATCGACGCCAAATCAGGTGTTTCCGGGGCAGGACGGGGTGTTTCGCTCGGGGTTCACTACAGTGAAATCAATGAAAGCATCCATGCATACAAGGTCTCGTCCCACCAGCATACGCCCGAGATTGAGCAGGAGTTGACGGGGCAGGCAGAGCTGGAGCAGCTCATCCAGTTCACACCCCATCTCGTGCCGATGACGCGGGGAATCCTGGTGACGGCCTATGGACAACTGGAGAAGGCAGCCGCTCTTTCCGAGCTTCAGGAGCTTTACCAGTCCGCCTATGCGGGAAAGCCGTTTGTCCGCCTTCGTCAGCCGGGCAGTCATCCGCGCACCAAAGAGGTGTATGGTTCCAACTATTGCGACATCGCGCTGCATGTAGATGATAGAACCGGCCGGGTCATTGTGCTTTCCGTAATCGATAACGTCGTCAAAGGAGCGGCAGGTCAGGCGGTGCAAAACATGAACATCATGCTTGGGCTGCCGGAGACAGCCGGTTTGCCGCTCGTACCGCTTTTCCCGTAGAGGAGGTATAAAATGCAGGGCATTGTCGTCATAAAATGCGGGGGCAGCACGATGGAGCAGCTACCCGGGGGCTTTTTTCAAACAATTGCACGGCTTCAGAAAATGGGGAAGCAGCTCGTGATCGTCCATGGAGGGGGACCCGCCATCAACAGCATGCTGGAGCGGCTGGCGATATCTTCCGTATTCGTGGACGGCCTCCGCGTGACCTGCGAGGATACACTGGAGGTTGTGGAAATGGTGCTCTGTGGCCAGATCAACAAATGGCTGGTCAGACGCCTGACAGAACACGGAGCGAGAGCGTGGGGCGTGAGCGGGATGGATGGAAGCATGCTCACGGCGGTACGGACGGAAAAGCCGCTGGGCTGGGTAGGCGAAGTGAAGGCGGTAGATGCCGCGATCCCGCGGACCATTCTCGGTCAGGGGTACGTGCCGGTGATAGCTCCGCTTGCCGCAGGAATTGACGGGGCAGAGAGGTACAATGTAAACGCCGATGTGTCGGCAGGAGCGATTGCCGCTGCATTGAGAGCCGAAAGCCTGATCATGGTGACGGACGTTCCGGGCATTTTAAAGCCGGAGGCGGATGGCACCAAAGCGCTTGTTTCCAAAACGGATGAGGCTGAAATCGGACGCATGATCAGCGAGGGAATGATCACAGGCGGAATGATCCCCAAGGTGCAGGCTGCGCTCGATGCGCTTTCCGCCGGGGTAGCGCAGGTCGTCATATGCCGCGGCACAGCGGAAGATTTGCTTAAGGTTTGTCAGGGTGAACCGGCCGGCACGGCAATCGTGGCTGCCGCAGCCGAAAAAAATCAAGCAGCACGTTGAGGAGGAGAAACCATGAGTACGACGACTGCTCCACTCCATTTGATGAATAACTATGCAAGATGGCCGATACACCTCGTAAAAGGGAAGGGAAACCGGGTCTGGGACGAGGCGGGCAAGGAATATTTGGACTTCATCTCGGGGATTGCCGTTACGTCCTTGGGACATGTGCCGACAAAAGTAGCCGGCAAGCTGCATGAACAGCTGGATATGCTCTGGCATTGCTCCAATCTGTTCCACGTTCCCGGCCAGGAGAAGCTGGCGGCAAAGCTGAGCGAGCTGTCGGGTCTTTCACGGACACTATTTTGCAACAGCGGCGCCGAGGCGAACGAAGGCCTGATCAAGCTGGCACGCCGCTATGCACAGAAGGTGAAAGGGACAGACCGCTACGAAATCATTACGTTTGGCCAGTCGTTTCACGGGAGGACGCTGGCGACCCTGACCGCCACAGGCCAGGAGAAGGTAAAAGACGGCTTCCTGCCGCTTCCCGAGGGATTCGTAACTATTCCCTACAATGATTTGGCGGCGGTGCATGAGGCCGTAAATGAAAAGACATGCGCGATCATGCTTGAGCTGGTGCAAGGGGAAGGCGGCGTGCATCCTGCATATGAGAAATTTGTCAAAGGGCTCCGCCAGATTTGCGACGAACACGGCCTGCTGCTTTTGATCGATGAGGTGCAGACCGGCATCGGACGGACCGGCACCTGGTTTGCTTTTCAGCAATACGGCATTTTGCCCGATGCGATTTCGCTTGCAAAGGGACTTGGCAGCGGATTCCCGATCGGCGCCGTTCTGGCTACCGAGGAAGCGGCTCAGGCATTTGCCCCCGGCACCCACGGGACGACCTTCGGCGGCAATCCGCTCGCTATGGCTGCAGGTTTGGCCACGCTGGAAACCATCGAGGAAGACGCAATGCTGGAGCGGGTGAACGAGCTGCATCAGCTGCTGGTAAGCAGCTTGCAGCAAATCAAGGCAGCCTTTCCGGACAAAGTGGTCGAAATCAGAGGCAAGGGCCTGCTTTTGGGGATGGAGCTTTCGATCCCGGCAGCTCCTGTACTGGATTACGCGCGGGAAAAAGGGCTGCTGCTGTTGCTCGCGGGACCTCAGGTCATACGGATGCTGCCGTCGTTTATTACAACGGAAAATGAAGTGGCACAGGCAGCAGCGGTGCTAAAGGAAGCGATCGCCCAAGCGTAGCTTTCAAATAGAGGGGACGGTGGGCAAGACGTGTACGCGTGCCAGTGAAGAGAAGCTTTATGGCCACGCAAAAGACAGCAGGAAAATAGTTGCAACGAGTAGGAAAAGATAAAAAACTCGTTGCATTTTTATAATCATAAATGTATATTAATACAGTAAGTTGCATAAATTTTCGCAAGTGAGTGCCCTTTGGAGAGGAGTGGCTTTCATAGATGGATAAAGAGAAACAGGGATTGGGACCAGGTTATTTGACGCTGGAGACAGGTGAAGTATTCGCCGGAACGCTGTATGGAGCGCCGCTGGAAGGAATCGGGGAAGTGGTTTTTCATACAGGAATGACAGGGTATCAGGAAGTGATGAGCGACCCGTCCTTCGCCGGTCAGATCGTCACGTTTACGTATCCGCTGATCGGCAATTACGGAGTCAACGACAACGATTACGAGGCAGCCAAGCCCGCTTTGGCCGGGATGGTCGTCAGTGAGCTGTGCATGGAGCCCAGCCACTATCAATCGGTTCGCACACTGGCGGAAACGGCAGAGGATTTCGGCTTTCCGATCCTGGCGGGTATCGATACGCGGACGATTACGAAGCGAGTGCGCCAGGACGGGCCGCTGTGGGGAGCCATTTCCGATCAACCCCTGGCAGCGGAAGAAGTAGCCGCACTCAAGACCAAACACATCAAAAAGTCGCTGGTCGCAGAAGTATCCTGCCAAGAGATAAAACGCTACCCGGGCTCGCAGGAGCATGTGGTGCTGGTCGATTTGGGGATGAAGCAATCGATTCTGGACGCGCTGCTGGAGCTTGGCTGCCGGGTGACGGTGGTGCCGTTCGACACGCCGTACGCCCAGATTCAAGCGCTGCAGCCGGACGGACTGCTCTTTTCCAATGGACCCGGCGATCCGGAAGATCTGCATGCCTATTGCAGTGAATGGAGAAAAGCGGCTGAGCAGTATCCGACGCTCGGTATCTGCCTTGGTCATCAGGTTCTCGCGCTGGCGTTCGGAGGAAAGACGGAGAAACTGAAATACGGCCACCGCGGAGGAAACCATCCGGTCAAGGAGCTTGCGACCGGCAAAGTATACATGACCTCGCAAAATCACGGCTATGTCGTAAAGGAAGAGTCGCTGGACAAACGGCTGCTCACGGTTACCTACCGCAATGTAAACGACGGATCGGTAGAGGGCATTCGCCATCAATTGCTGCCGGTCATGAGCGTCCAGTTCCATCCGGAAGCCCATCCGGGGCCAAGCGACACCTCACATATTTTTCAACAATTCTTGCAGTCGATGCGTGTAGTGGGAGCGAAGAGATATGCCTAAATTGCCGCACATTCAAAAAGTGTTAGTCATCGGGTCGGGACCGATCGTGATCGGTCAGGCGGCGGAGTTCGATTATGCCGGAGCACAGGCCTGCCTTTCCCTGAAGGAAGCGGGGGTCAAGGTCGTGCTTGTGAACAACAACCCGGCCACGATCATGACAGATGAACAAGTTGCCGACAAAGTCTATTTGGAGCCGCTGACGGTAGAGTCCGTGACAGCAATTATCGCCAAGGAGCGTCCGGACGGCCTTTTGCCAACGCTGGGCGGTCAGACGGGATTGAACCTAGCCGTGTCCCTGGCGGAAGCGGGCGTATTGGAAAAGTACGATGTAGAGCTGCTGGGAACTCCTTTGGAAGCGATCCAAAATGGTGAAGACCGCGAGCTGTTCAAGAAGCTGATGCAAAAAATCGGCGAGCCTGTGCCGGAGAGCGCCACTGTCGAATCTGTCGAGGCTGCGGTCGCCTTTGCCGACTCCATCGGCTATCCCGTTATCGTCCGTCCTGCCTATACGCTGGGTGGAGCGGGCGGCGGCATCGCGGACAGCGAGCAATCCCTCCGGACAGTAGCGGCAAACGGAATCGCCGCAAGCCCGATCGGTCAGGTGCTGATCGAACGCAGCGTCAAAGGCTGGAAAGAAATCGAATACGAAGTGATGCGGGATGCGAGCGATACGTGCATCATCGTCTGCAACATGGAAAATCTGGACCCGGTGGGTATCCACACGGGAGACAGCATCGTTGTCGCGCCTTCCCAGACGCTGACCGACAGGCAGTACCAGATGCTCCGTAGTGTATCCACCAAGGTGATCCGCTCGCTGGGCGTGGTAGGCGGCTGCAATATCCAGTTCGCCCTCGACCCGAACTCGGACAGCTACTACCTGATCGAGGTCAACCCGAGAGTGAGCCGCTCCAGTGCGCTCGCATCCAAAGCGACCGGCTATCCGATCGCCCGGATCGCGGCCAAACTGGCGCTTGGCTACAATCTCGACGAAGTGTTGAATCCGATTACCGGCTATACGTATGCCAGCTTTGAGCCGACGCTGGACTATATTGTAGTGAAAATCCCGCGCTGGCCGTTTGACAAATTTCCGCTGGCGGACCGGCAGCTGGGGACCCAGATGAAAGCGACCGGTGAAGTGATGTCGATCGCCCGCAATCTGGAAGCGGGACTGCTCAAGGCTGTGCGCTCCCTGGAGCAGGGCTGCACGCATCTGAGCCGTCCCGATCTGGCAGCGTGTGATCGGGAGACATTGGTCCAGCTCGTTCAGGAAGCGACCGATGTGCGGCTGTTTGCACTAGCCGAAGCGATCCGAAAAGGCTTTACGGAAAGCGAGCTGCATGGATTGACAGGGATTGATCCGTTTTTCCTGCGAAGCCTCGCAAAGATCGTGTCGTTGGAAAAAGAGCTGGCTGCATGCGAAACGCTGACCCCCGAACTGCTGACGGAAGCGAAGCGACGCGGATTTGCCGACGAGACGATCGCCGGGCTGATCGGCTGCACGGCAGCGGAAGTAAAGCAGCTCAGAGTGCAGTACAGCATCAAGCCGACGTATAAAATCGTCGATACCTGCGCCGCAGAGTTCGATGCGCAAACGCCGTACTACTATTCTGATTGGCAGGGTGCCGATGAGGTCGAGGAGCTGACCGGCAAAAAAGTGCTGGTGCTCGGCTCAGGGCCGATCCGGATCGGACAGGGGATTGAATTTGACTACTGCTCGGTACACGCCGCAAAAGCACTGCAGGCAAAGGGGATCGCGGCCATCGTCGTCAACAACAACCCGGAGACGGTGAGCACCGATTACGAGACAGCGAACCATCTCTACTTCGAGCCGCTTCACGCGGAAGACGTGCTGCACGTAGCGGAGCGGGAGCAGGTGGACGGAGTCATGGTGCAGTTCGGCGGACAAACGGCGATCAATCTGGCCGCCAAGCTGGAAGCAGCAGGTTTGACTGTGATGGGAACGAAGCTCGAAGCGATTGAGCGGGCAGAGGATCGCGAGCTCTTTTACGCCATGCTCAGAGGGCTGGATATTCCGCATATCCCGGGGCAGGGTGTATCCACGCTGGAGGAAGCGGCTGCAGCAGCGTCTACCGTAGGGTACCCGGTCCTGCTGCGTCCTTCCTACGTCATCGGCGGGCAGGGCATGGTCGTGGCACATGACATCGATGAGCTGTCCGCCACGATTGAGGGATGGTTGAGCCAGCCAAACAGCCAGGACTTTTTCCCGCTTCTCGTCGACAAATACGTACCGGGCATGGAAGCGGAAGTAGATGCCGTCTGTGACGGCCAATCGGTATTGATCCCGGGCGTCTACCAGCACGTGGAGAAGGCCGGGATTCACTCAGGCGACAGCGTTGCCCTTTTCCCGGCACCGTACCTGACTGACGAAGTCAAAGCCACGATCGCACGCTACACCGAAGCCATTGCCCGCGAGATGGGAGCGGTAGGCCTGATCAACATTCAATTTGTCATCAGCGGCGATACGGTATACGTGCTGGAGGTAAACCCTCGCGCTTCCCGTACCGTGCCGATTACGAGCAAGGTGACGGGCGTTCCGATGGTCGAGCTGGCCGTCCGCGCCCAGTTGGGAGAGAAGCTGGCGGAGATGGGGTACAAAGCAGGTCTTTTGCCTGACATTCCGTTTGCCGTAGTGAAAGCGCCTGTTTTCTCGACCGTAAAGCTGACCGGTGTGGACCCTGCGCTCGGCCCGGAAATGAAGTCGACGGGAGAGGTGCTCGGTCTGGGCCATAGTTTCGCTGAAGCGGCAGGAAAGGCGTTTGCTTATAAAGACAGCATTTTTTCAAGCTGGCAAGCAGGACAGATTTGCCTGGTATCTTTGGCGGACGGAGACAAAACGGCAGAGGTGCTGCCTGCGCTGAAGCGATTGCAGGAGCAAGGCGGCGTATTGGCAGGAACGCCAGGAACGGCCGCATGGCTCAAGGAAAACGGCTTGAGCGTCGCTCACGTGATCGGGGATGAGCAGGAGCTTGTGGAGCTGGTTCAGACCGAGGGTGTGGCCTTTGCCCTGATTACGGCGACCAAAGGAAACAGTCGCGGGCGCAGCGGTTTTGCCCTCCGCAGCCGGGCCGTCCAACAAGGATTACCGTTGTTTACTTCCAGTGAGACATTCGCTTTGTATGTGCAAGCCATTTCGGAGAAAAGAGGTGACGGGCATGCAGCCTGTGAAGATATTGGATCGCTTTCCAAACGCACAGTGGGCCAAATTTAAGGGGAAAGACCTTTTGCGGGTCGATGAATTCAGTGGAGAAGAGCTGATGCAGCTTTTGGAGCTGGCGGCTCACATCAAAAAGCTGCAGAAGAACGGTCAGCCGTACCAGCCCCTGCAAGGGAAAACGCTGGGAATGATTTTTGACAAGTCATCCACCCGCACCCGCGTTTCCTTTGAAGTCGGCATGTACCAGCTCGGCGGCATGGCGATGTTTTTGAGCGGCAAAGAACTGCAGCTCGGACGGGGGGAGCCGATCAGCGATACGGCGAAAGTCATGTCGCGCTATGTTGACGCGATCATGATTCGGACGTTTTCCCATGCAGGTGTGGAGGAATTGGCGGAGCACGCCTCGATCCCGATCATCAACGGACTCACGGATGACTTCCACCCGTGTCAGGCATTGGCCGACATGCTCACGATCTGGGAGCACAAGGGCAAGCTGAAGGGGATCAAGCTGGCTTACGTAGGAGACGGAAACAACGTGGCCAATTCGCTCGTGCTGGCGGCTGTGCTGCTGGGTATGGACGTTCGCGTCGCCACGCCGCCTGGATATGAAATGAATGCGGCCATCGTCGAGCAGGCAAAAGGATATGCGCAGGCAAACGGTGGAAAGCTGCTCGTGACCCACGATCCCGTCGAGGCAGTCAAAGACGCTGATGCCGTGTACACCGATGTCTGGACCAGCATGGGCTTCGAGGCGGAAAACGAGCAGCGGCTGCAAGCGTTCGCTGCTTATCAGGTGAACGAAAACCTGGTCAGCCACGCCAGCCCGGAATACCTCTTCCTGCACTGCCTGCCTGCTCACAGAGGGGAAGAAGTATCTGCCGGCGTGATCGACGGTGCAAACTCCGTCGTCTTTGATCAGGCGGAAAACAGGCTGCATGCGCAGAAAGCAGTGTTGGCTGCTGTTGTGTGAATATAGTTCTAGGTACAAATTCCTATTTATAATTGAAGCTTATAGACTATGAATCTATTATTGCCGAATTTTGTCACTTGTGTGTAAAATATAGGCATGAAAGCGCGAAGAAGTACAGACTGTATCTGGTCGCTTGGTCTGTATGGAGCCAGTAGCGAATCCGCCTTTTCCCTCGGGAAAAGGGAAGCTGTACAGGCTGTATTTGGTCGCTTGGCCTGTACGTTAGAGCTAAGTAGCGAAACTAGCTTTCTCCACTATTTATTTAAGGAGGGGAATGGCATGAAAAAATGGTTTGGAGCACTTCTGTTGGTAGCAGGTATCGTTGCTGCAACTTCTGCTAACTGGTACGTTGGCTAAAGGTAGGAAAACTAGAGAAACACCGCTTGTTCAAAGTGGTGTTTTTCATTGCTTTTTCGGAGGTAACGAAACATGCTGCTTGACGTGATAGCCTTCTCGTTTTTAATCGCTTTCCTCAGGGGCGGACGGGTAAAGAGCATTCCTACCTTTAACGGATTGGCCTTTCTGGTGATTTGTATTTTGCTCCAGATTACATCAGGCTTTTTCCCGTCGATTGGTGGAATATTTGTATCCGTTGCCTATCTGGCACTGCTGCTCTTTTTTTACTTCAACAGGGAGCATGAAGACATCAGGATTTTTATGATCGGGTGGTTTTTGAACGCGCTGGTCATCTGGCTGAATGGAGGGCGCATGCCTGTCGATATCGAGCAGGCAAAACAGCTTCCTTACCCGATAGAGCCTTTGTTGAATGGCACGGATTTCAAGCACTCGCTTTTGACGGATCAAACGGTGTTCCCTTTCCTTGCAGATATTATGCATATGCCGTTCCCTATTCCGAGGCTGATCAGTATTGGCGACCTGTTTATTATGTTGGGGACGTTCCTTCTTGTTCAGCGCATTACAAACAAGCCTATCTCTTTAATACGATTGCGCGAAGGTAAAAATTATGCAGAAAAATATTGACCTCACCCGTTTTTTCAAACATCTGTTTATTCAGTTTTTTCTCCCTCTTGCAGCGATCGCCGTATTTGTTTCGGTGCTGCCGGATTGGGAGCCACGCAATCACTGGAGCGTCTTGTTCATCTTTACGCTTTTGACCATCGTAGGGGCTTTTGCCCCTATTAGCACATTTAACGCGAGACTGACTGTCAATAATGCATTGTTTTTTTCGGGAATTCTCTTGTATGGCACATGGGTTGCGGTCTGGGCCGCAGTCGTTGAATTATTGATTGTGACCGTACTGAGCCGTTCTTCCTTGAAGAAGGCCATGTTTAACTGCGGGCAAATCCTGCTGACTCTCTGGCTGGTAGGATTTTTACATCATGCCGCCGACTCGGCCGGTATCCCGTGGATGTTTTCGGACCTGTTGCTGATTCTTGTTTATTGGTTTGTCAACACGTCACTGGTGGCTTCGGGAATCTCCTATTTCTTTCATGTAAAGTGGCTGGACACCTTTGCGAGCATGGTCAAAGGTGGGTCAAACACGTACATTATGCTCATGATTATCGGCGGTATTGGAGCCAGGCTGGTAGCACAATACGGATGGCTTTCGCTCATTCCGTTGCTGGCTGCGTTTATCTCCTTGAATATTGTATTCCGCCAATATTTTCGCAACATTAACAAGCTCCAACAAAAAATGGACGAAATCCAAACCTTTAACCACAGCTTTCTGACGACAATGGCAGCTTCGATCGATGCCCGTGACCACTACACGAGCGGCCATTCGCAGCGTGTGGCCCACTGGGGACGGGAAATTGCGCGTGCTATCGGGATGCCACCGGATAAAGTGGATGAAGTCTATTTTGGCGGCATCTTGCATGACATCGGAAAAATCGGTATCGAGGATCACATTCTCAATAAAAAAGGAAAATTAACACCGGAAGAGTACGACAAGATCAAGCAGCATACGGTGATTGGATATGAAATTATCTTGCAGGCAGGGATGTTTCACGAACTGCTGCCCGCCATTCGCTCCCACCACGAACGGATCGACGGGAAGGGCTACCCGGATGGCTTGAAGGGGGACGAGATCCCGCTGATGGCCCGTATTTTGGCCATCTCCGACGCATTTGACGCCATGGTTGCGGATCGTCCCTACCGGAAAGGACTCCCGGTCGAAGACGCACTTCAGGAGATCAGGAAAGGGGCAGGGACACAGTTTGATGCAGAACTGGCCTACCAATTCATTCGCGTGGTCAGTCAGTTGTCCCGGGAAGAGCTTGAAAAAATAATCCAGCAAGATAACCAAACGCAGTTACAGGAGGTGCTTCAGTAAGAACACCTCGCTGTAACTGTTTTTATTTTCCCGCGTTGCCATCCGGTAACGGTCAGCCGGCAAGCTCGTTCCAGATTCGTTTGATCGTCCACACGCCTTCCTGGGAAGAAATCCGGTAGACGTCCGGGTTGGTCAGGGCTTCCCAGTCGGCAAAGCCATATGTATCGTCGAGCTGCTTCAGGAGGAGGGCCATCAGACAGCCATGGGTGACCAGTACGGTATGAGAGAAGGGAGCGGAAAGCGCATCACGGAGCAAGGATAACCCGCGATTCATGGCTTCCTGGCTGCTTTCACCGCCTTCGTAGCACAGCGTCAGATCAGAAAACGTGTCTCGCAGGCGCTCGTACCAGTCAGGCATCGAATATGCGGAAAGGACTCTCTCTTCGAGCCGGCTGTCAGTCTCGATCTCCAGTCCGAAATGCCGGGCAAGCGGCTCCGCAGTAGCTTGTGCACGCAAATAAGGACTTGCGATGATCCGTTCAACCGGTATGTCCGTAAAAAAGGCAGCCAGCGCGGCAGCTTGCTGGCAGCCCAAAGGCGTGAGTGCCGCGTCAGGGTCCTGGCCCTCTGCTTTACAGTGTCTGACGAGGTAAAAATGTTTCATAGAGAAACCTCCCGTTGCGAGTGAAGTGGACAAAAGCGCAAAGCCGAGTGTAAAAAAGCTTGGACAAGAACATGTGTTTTCTAGATAATAGTGGGAATGGAAAATTCTTTTCCCCGAATCCAAACAGGAGTGTGAAAGTTGATGATTCCTACCTACCAGGACGCCGACATTATTTTGAAGCTGTACCAGCAGTACGAATCGGAGCGAATGCAAGAAGCGAAAAAGTGGTTCTCCCATACGATCGCAAATAAAGAATGGAGCTACGATACGTTCATCGGGCGCTATCCCCGCGGGAGCGAGGAATTTGCCCGTTTTGTCACGCTGTATGGCTTTTTCGAGATGATCGGTGTTCTCCACAAAAATGGTCTCGTCCACCCCGATCTGCTGTTTGACATGTGGTATATCAACGGTTTTTATGTGCCGATGTACCCGATCATCGCAGGGTGGAGAGCGGAGGGCGATATTCACATAGCTGAAAATTTCGAGCGCCTGGCCGCAGCCGAGCTGGCATGGATCAGAGAGCACAAGGGAGAGGAATACGTCCCGCAGGTTCCATACAAAATTCATGCATAACGATGTTGAAACAATTAACCGGAATAGTCTGGACCAGTTGGCGGAACCTCCTCCAGGGTGTATTTGACCTCGGAAAAGTTGCGGATCGCCAGTTCTTCTCTGGTCCGCTTTCCGGTTTTTTTGTCGATCACGAGCCTCCAGATTTCATTGCGTCTGTAATTTTTTCCACCCCGGCGCATAAACTTGTGATTCCGCTCTTCGAGATGATAGGAGAGCGGCCACTCGCGATCTGTGTAAATCGCTCCCTTGAGATGCTTATCTGTCAGATTGACGCGCAATTGAAAGGTTTGCTTTGTCGGGTTGTAGAGGCGAAGATCGACATAGTTGTAAAAAACGCTGGCACCGCTGCCAAAAGGCAGGACGCGCTGATCGTCCGGAAAAGGATCAAACTGATGGTGGTGCCGTTCCGCAATCTCGAGCGGCGTGTGAAGCGCCATCCAGAAGAGCAGGTTGGCAAGCTGGCACAGGCCGCCGCCAACACCTGTTCGCACCTCTCCTTGTGACAAAAGCAGTCCTTCCACGTAGCCTTTTTCCTTTGTCGTCTTGCCTACCCGGTTCCAGAAGGAGAAGGTTTCCCCGGGCCTGATCAGCAGTCCGTCAATGGACGGAATCGCAATCCGCAAATTGATGATTTTGTTTTCCTGCAGATGTGGATCGGAGCTTCCCAGCTTTCTCCGAAGCAAGGACTGATGCTTTTTGCACGTGAATGAAAAAGAGGGGGCTTGCTGCTGGCGGGCAAAGCGAACCCCGGAAACGCGGTCAGACAGCATTCGGCCAATTCTCTTTTGGCTGACCCGCAGGTGATAGAACAAGGGATGAAGGCGAGACAGTGTCAGGGAAGTCACATCCTTTACTCAAGAGATAGTCAAAGCGAGAAGGCAGGAGAGCAGGTAAATCCATTGCCAGCTTCAAACAGGCACCGCTTAGCGGGGCGCGGCGGGAGAGGCATGCGTTCAAACATCGGAAGCCGGTCAATTCAGAATCGTCTGATATGATCATACACGAGTGATTCACATTTTAAAAATGAACAGATAAAAACGGGCTGTACCTGGTCTTGCCCCTTGGTACAACCCGTTTTTCAGCCTTTCGCACTACCGCGGCATTCGGCTAAGTCTATTGTTTCATGCCTGTGGCACTTTTCAGCAGGTTTACTGTTTTATGCCTGTGGCACTTTTTGGCAAGACCTACTGTTTCATGCCTGTATAGATGTGGATCGCGTCTCTCAAAAATTCGGCCATGCCTGGCTGATTCTGATCGTAGTACGCTTTGAACCGCTCGTCATCTACATACATTTGAGCAAGCCCTGCATGTGCCTCTTTGCTGTACTCGCTCCAGGAGTGCATCAGCCACTGCTTATGCAAATCCGCCGCTTTTTGGGCGAGAGCGCTTCCCGGATCGCCGGTTTTGAACGCCTCAGCCAATGTGGTGGCAACTTCACTCTCCAGGCGCTTTACTTCCGCAAGCTGCTCCTGTGTCATGTTCTTCAGCTTTTGATTGGATTTGTCTACAACGTCGTCTCCGTACTTTTTGCGAATTTCTTCTCCGTACGTTTTCTCGTTATCGTCAATCAGCTTTTGTTTAAACCCTTCGAACTTCTCTTGATCGGTCATGGTCATTCTCCCTTCCATAGAAGCGATTGTCTTTTCAACATTTTTGATCAGCAGATCGAGCTGCTTTCTTCTGTCGAGGAGCTGCTCACGATGTTCTTTTAGCGCCTGGGCCCGGCTGAAGGACGGGGAGGTCACGATCTCCTTGATCACGTCCAGCGTAATCCCCAATTCTCTGTAAAACAGAATTTGCTGCAACCGATCGACCTCCGCCTGACCGTAAATCCGGTACCCTGACGAGTTGATTCTCGCCGGCTTAAGAATCCCGATCTCGTCATAATACCGCAGCGTTCTCGTACTGACTCCCGCCAATTGGCCCAGCTTCTGCACCGTATATTCCATGTGCTCACCTCCTGACACCATCACTGTACACCTTTACGTATGCGTCAAAGTCAACGGGATTTGTAAAAAAAATTTCCGGAAAAGCTTGTCTGCTTCTCAAAAACGTCAGGGCGACCTCCGCTTGCCTTGATATGGCTAGGGAGAGAAGCGAAAGGACCAGGCTCTGACGAACACGGAGTATCTTCTCGGATCGGCAAACCCCAACGGCCTGTATGCATTTTCATGAAAGGAAAAAGCATATCTATGCAATTGGCGGATCATGTACCTGTTATGAACGGAGTAGGCTAAGGCGGGGTACACTTCTTTGCCTCTTCTTTATATTCATTACTTCCAACAGGTTGGCATGCGTCTGCTTTATCTATAGTCCTCTCATTTGTTGAAGACCTCGCCTGACCGTGGCAGCAGCTTTGACCGTTTGGCTTCGCGGATGATAGACTCCGCTTCACCGAAGGAATCAAAGCTGTGCAGGTCCAGGCAGCCCGTGCTCGATCGCTTGAAGGCTTCGGGGAAACCTCTGCCTAGGATCGAGGCTGCTGCTCTAGTTGTAACATGAAAAAAAGAAGGAGGAAACAAAAAAGGCGTTGTATTTTTATAAGTTAGTATGTATAATTACTCATAAATAATTTTTCTACACGGGGAGAGAAAGAATGATGGCAAAAGATAAAATTGTTTTGGCCTATTCAGGCGGTTTAGATACATCTGTAGCGATCAAATGGCTGCAAGACACATACAATTACGACGTCATTGCGGTAGCGCTGGACGTAGGAGAAGGAAAGGACCTTGATTTTGTCCAGAAAAAAGCGCTGCAGGTCGGTGCACTGAAGTCGATCGTCGTCGACGCGAAAGAAGCTTTTGCCCAGGAATACGTGCTTCCGGCGCTGCAGGCAAACGCCATGTACGAAGGCAAATATCCGCTCGTGTCCGCTTTGTCCCGCTACCTGATCTCTCGCGTTCTGGTAGAGATTGCTGAAAAAGAAGGCGCTGTCGCTGTCGCGCACGGCTGCACAGGCAAAGGAAACGACCAGGTTCGCTTTGACGTTTCCTTTACGGCTCTGAATCCGAATCTCAAAATCGTAGCGCCTGTCCGTGAGTGGGGCTGGACGCGTGACGAAGAGATTGAATATGCGAAAAAGAACAACATCCCGATCCCGATCGATCTGGACAATCCATACAGCATCGACCAAAACCTGTGGGGCAGAAGCTGCGAGTGCGGCGTTCTGGAAGACCCTTGGGCGGCACCACCGGAAGGCGCCTACGATCTGACCAAATCCATCGCCGATGCGCCTGATCAGCCGGAGGAAATCGAGATCACCTTTGTCAAAGGGGTACCGACTGCGCTGAACGGCGAAGAGCTGCCACTCTCCGAGCTGATTCTGAAGCTGAACAAAATCGCCGGAAACCACGGCGTCGGCCGCATCGACCATGTGGAAAACCGTCTGGTCGGCATCAAGTCCCGGGAAGTGTATGAGACTCCTGCCGCGACGACATTGATCCTGGCGCACCGTGAGCTGGAGTTCCTGACCCAGCCGCGTGAGGTGGCCCAGTTCAAGCCGATCATCGAGCAAAAAGTAGCGCAGGTCATCTACGAAGGACTCTGGTATTCGCCGATCCGCAACGCCCTGCAAGCCTTCATCGAAGAAACCCAAAAATACGTCACCGGCGTAGTACGCGTGAAGCTGCACAAGGGGCATGCCATCGTCGTCGGCCGAAAATCGGATTCGACCCTCTATAGCCACGAGCTGGCTACGTATGCGGCGGGTGACCAATTCGACCACAAAGCGGCGATCGGCTTTATCAAGCTGTGGGGCCTGCCGACCAAGGTATACGCTCAGGTGAACGAGGGCGTGCTGCATGAAAATATGAAAACGCCGATCAAGATTTTGGACGAAAAGGATGCGATTGTGCAATGAAACTGTGGGGAGGACGCTTCACGAAGCCGACGAATCAGCTTGTAGAAGAATATACAGCTTCCATTTCTTTCGACCAGCAGATGTGGCGGCAAGATATCGTCGGCAGCCTGGCTCACGTGGCGATGCTGGGCAAGTGCGGCATCCTGCCGATGGATGAGGTCAGGCAGATTATTGCCGGCCTGAAGAAGGTAAAGGAAAAAATCGAACGGGGCCAGGTGCAATTTCTCGTGGCCCACGAAGATGTGCATATGAACATAGAAAAGATGCTGATCGAAGAGATCGGTCCGGTCGGCGGCAAGCTGCACACGGGACGGAGCCGCAATGATCAGGTAGCTCTCGATATGCACTTGTATTTGCGGGAAAAGCTGATGGAGATCATCCAGCTTTCCATGTATCTGCAAGAGGCGCTGTTGGAGCAGGCGAGCAGCCACCTGGATACGGTGATGCCGGGCTACACACATCTGCAGCGGGCCCAGCCGGTCCTCTTCGGCTACCATATGATGGCGTATGTGTCCATGCTGCAGCGCGACATCGAGCGGATGCGCGACTGCTGGAAACGGGTAAACGTGCTGCCGCTCGGGGCGGGTGCGCTGGCTGGCACCACATTCCCGATCGACCGCGCTTTCGTCGCCGAGCTGCTGCAGTTTGACGGCATTTACCTGAACAGCATGGACGCCGTGAGCGATCGCGACTTCATCGTGGAGTTCCTGGCAAGCGCCTCCCTTTTGATGGCGCATCTCTCCCGCTTGTGTGAGGAGCTGGTGATCTGGAGCAGCCAGGAATTTTCCTTTGTGGAGCTGGACGATGCATTCTGCACCGGCTCCAGCATCATGCCGCAGAAGAAGAACCCGGATGTGGCGGAGCTGGTCCGCGGAAAGACGGGGCGGGTGTACGGCAACCTGTTTGGTCTTTTGACCGTGCTGAAAGGACTGCCGCTCGCGTACAACAAAGACATGCAGGAAGACAAGGAAGGCATGTTCGATACGGTTGCGACTTTGCATGGTGCGCTGGCTCTGCTCACGCCGATGATCCAGACGATGCAGGTCAAGACGGACCGGATGCGCCAGGCCGTGACGCAGGACTTTTCCAACGCCACGGACCTCGCCGACTATTTGGTTCGCAAGGAAATGCCGTTCCGCCAGGCGCATGAAGTGGTGGGACGCGCCGTGCTCTACTGCATCGAGCAGCAGAAATACTTGTTGGACCTGTCGCTCGACGAGTTTCGGATGTTCTCCGCTGACATTGACAGCGACGTGTATGAAGCACTGGCAGTGGAGACTGTCGTCAATGCCCGCAATGTTCTCGGGGGAACAGCGCGTGGCCAGGTGGAAGCGCAAATCTCCGCATACCGCGAGCTGCTCAAGGAGACACACGCTTGGGTCGACAAGAACAGCCAAAAGGTTATGATCGAATCATTGATTGATGTAGGGTCGCCGGCGTAAGTCCGGATGAACAACCTCCAAGTCCGCTATTACAGTGGCACTTGGAGGTTTTTTGACGTTTCCGTCAAGGCTTCCAACAGTTTTTCCGGATTGTCCGAGCTGACTACGGCCTGCTCTTGCAGCTTCCTATAAAATAGCAGGGAAGGATGCGTTATACAAATTGAAAAAAACACAAATTTTTTTTGAACCAAATTTGGTTGAGCGGTGAATATAGAGCAAAAGAACCTGCGAGGAGGACAAGTTGTGAAGGAAGCGGAGTTATCCGTCAAGTACCGAAAAGGCGATAGTGCCGGCTTCGAAGAGCTGGTACGGCCTCACTTGGCGATGGCATATCGTACAGCCTTGCTGATCATCCACGATCGGCAGCTGGCTCAGGATGCTGTACAGGAGGCCTTGTTTGAGCTGTATCAGTCTCTGGATCGCTTTGATCCCGACAGAGGCGTGTCGTTTCGGACCTGGTTTGCCAAAATCGTCACGCATCGGGCACTCAACGCCGTTCGCAGACACAAACCTGTCAGCGAATATCAGGAACGGGCCGATGAGTCGACCAATCCTCTGAATAGCGTGATCGAAAGAGAGGAGCAGCAGCAGATTTGGAAGGCCATTTGCGAGATGAAGGTAAAACACCGCACCGTCGTGATTTTGTACTACTACGGAGATTTCAGCGTTGCGGAGATTGCCGAGATGCTTGGCGTATTTGAGGGAACCGTGAAATCCCGGCTGCACCACGCCCGGAAGCTGATTGCCGCCAAACTGCAAGGGCGAGATGACGCACCCCATTTGTCAAAGATAGGAGTGAGTGCAAATGAGTAAGCACGATCAGGAGATTGCTGCCGTATTGCATCGCGTGGCTGAGCAGGAGAAGATTCCGGATTTTGTGATGCCGACAGCAGCGATCCGCCCCAGACCGCGCCAAAGCAAGCGGCATTGGTATCGCTGGGCCTCCATGTCAATCGCCACAGCGGGGGCGGTCTTGTTTGCAGCGGGAGTCGGCACGTATGTGTCACCGGATTTTTCCGCCCAGGTAAAGTCATTGATCGGACAGGGAGTTTCGAACAAGACGCATCCGGAGGGAGCTGCACAAGCGGCGCAAGAGAAGGTTCGAGCATTGTTTGGACAGGGAAGCCTGGACAAGGGTATCGAGAGGGCAACGATTGAGGGGCATGCCCGATCGGTCAATGCCTCTGTTACCGACCAAGGCATTACGATTGAAGTCCAGGCGATTATGGCTGATCCTACCCGGGTGTTCGTATCCTACCAAATCAAAAAGACGGACGGGACTCTGATCGATCCACAGGAGATTCGGAAGAACCTTGAGAAAGTCATCGCACTGACGGACGAGAAAAATCAGCGGCTGACCAGCGGAGTCGGTGGAGGAGGGGACAGGGAGAGACATCTCGGTTACCTCAGTTTTACCTTGGAGGATTTGGATAAGCGGCCGGTTCCTGATCAGATGAAGCTGCTCATCGATGTGCGGAAAATCGGAACAATAAAAGGCCACTGGAAGCTGGAGGTGCCGTTTTCCATGAAGGAAGCGATCGCCGCCACCCGCATTATTCCCGTCGATGGCCGGTACACAACGCCGCAAGGGCTGCAAATTGCGCTTCACACGGTAACGGACGCTCCCTCGTCTACAGTGCTGGGAATGGAAACCAAATGGGATGAAGGAGCGAAAAGGAGGCTTTCACAATATGCCCGGGAGATGACGGGAAAAACGCAAGACCCTGATTACGCTCCTTATGTCCCGTATCAGCAGTATCGCCTGGAGTATCGGATACTGGACAAAAACGGCAATGACGTAACTGCCT
Source organism: Brevibacillus sp. FSL K6-2834 (assembly GCF_038592925.1). Taxonomy (NCBI): domain Bacteria; kingdom Bacillati; phylum Bacillota; class Bacilli; order Caryophanales; family Paenibacillaceae; genus Brevibacillus; species Brevibacillus sp. FSL K6-2834. The sequence goes on along the minus strand of NZ_CP151945.1, from coordinate 5,064,874 downwards.
ATAGAAATGAAGGCAAGGGTCTAGAGCAGGGAATGCTGACGGAGGGCCGGGGTTCCGGCGACCGATACGGGCACTTTACGTGGAATACTGCCTATGTGCCATTTGGAGATAGCGGTCCGTTTACGTTTGTGTTGGACGCCGTACATGTGACAGAGCCGGCAGACCTGACGTTTTCATTCCAGCCGGAGAAGCTGGCGGCAGAGCCGAAGAGCGTCGAGTACAAGGGAAGTCTGTTTACGGTGAAAAGCTTGAAAGCGGAAGACCCTCGGGTCCGCGAAAACAGTACGGTTCTTACGGTGGAAGCAGCTCTCCGGGACATTTCCTCCATTGAGTATGTCTGGTGGGTAATTACGGATGAGAGCGGGAAGTCCTATCCGATTAACGGCGCTTCCTACGACAGCATCGGGAAAGATGCCCAAGGCAGAGAAATTATGAGGTTCGGTCTGGATGTGGGAGAGATGGAGCAAATCCCGAAACAGCTGACGATTTCCTTATCGGCCGTGACCAAAAGGTATGCGGATGTCGACTGGAGCGTCGAATTGCCGGTCAAGCAAACGAGCAAGACACCGGAGAAATGAGCCTTTTCTGACATGGGGGCATACGTCTTCCCGCAGCCCAAAAAAGCAAAAAAGGGATAGAAGCCCGTGTAATGGCTCCTATCCCCTTTTTTTGTTCCTGAATGCTTAGAGGCACATCCGCAAAATCTCGGCCACATCTTCGCTAGCCAGCTTTTTAAAGCGTCCAATCGGCCCGAACGGCGTTGCCTTCTCGGCCATCAGTTGAAGCTTTTCATCACCGATCTGATAGTCAGCCAGCCTGGTAGGTGCACCGATGCGGGCGAAGAATGCCTCTGTCGCCTCAATCCCGGCGAGGGCAATTTCGTCATCCGTTTTGCCTGCCGGATCGACACCCCATACCTCTGTCGCGTAGCGCTTGAAGCGCTCCACATTTTCGCGGTAGACATAACGCATCCATTTCGGGAAAATAATCGCCAGACCGCCGCCATGCGGAATGTCGTAGACGGCGCTGACCGCGTGTTCGATGGAGTGGGTAGCCCAGTCGGTTTCCACTCCGACCGGCAGCGTACCGTTTAATGCCATCGTTCCGCAGTAGAGGATGTTGGCGCGGGCGTCGTAATCTTCCGGATTGGCCAGCACGCGCTCGGCATTTTCGATGACCGTCTTCAGGATGGCTTCCGCAAAGCGCGTTTGCAGCGGGATTTCCGGGGTGTGGCTGAAATACTGTTCAAATACGTGGGACATGATGTCGCACATGCCGTAGATCGTCTGGTCTCGTGGTACGGAGAAGGTATTCTCCGGATCGAGGATCGAGAAGGTCGGGAACGTGGTAGTGCCGCCAAACTTCTCTTGCGTCGCCCAGTTCGTCACCACGCTGCCGCGGTTCATTTCGGAGCCCGTTGCGGCGAGTGTCAGAACGGTGCCGAGCGGGAGCGCTTTTTGCGGTGTCGCCTTGCGGGTGTAGAAATCCCAGACGTCCCCTTGGTACGGTACGCCGACAGCGATTGCTTTGGATGCGTCGATCACGCTTCCGCCGCCGACAGCCAAAATCCAATTGACACCCTGCTCTCGGCAAATGCCGATGCCTTTTTTCACAGTCGACAGGCGAGGGTTCGGCTCTACTCCGGCAAGCTCATGCACCTGGCAGCCTGCCTCCTGAAGCAGGGAGATAATCTTGTCGTACAGACCGGTGCGCTTGATGCTGCCGCCTCCGTAAACGAGCAGGACGGAAGCTCCGAGCTTGGCGGCCTTATCCTTCAAATGAGACAATTGTCCCTTTCCGAAAATCAATTCGGTCGGGTTATGGTAAATAAAATTATTCAACGCAAAAAGCCTCCTTTACGAGTCGTACTCTTTTATTGTAGCCAAGGGAAATCAAACAAACCAGGTGACGATGGGCAGCAAAGTGCAGGGAAAAACCGCAAATCCAGCCGAAGGAAACCGATCAAAAACAAAAAGAGATATCGATTCGACAAGAAATGAGAGATTTAGTGGATACCATCCTCGAAACACGGTGGTATAATAGAACGGATGGCTATATGCGCTGTCGTATTTTACCATCTCGCGGCAGCATAAGACGGATGGATGCAAGCTTTGTCGGATAAGGACGGTTATTCATTTATTTGCGTGTGTACATAAAAACGAGGATCTAGAGAGCATAGACATATGGATCTGACAATGTAGGATGTGATTTGCTTGATCGAGATGTTTGACGTCTGGAAAACCTATCCCAATGGCACGAATGCCTTGAAAGGGATCAATATTCGCATCGAAAAGGGCGAATTCGTGTATGTAGTAGGACCGAGCGGTGCGGGAAAATCGACCTTCATCAAGCTGATGTACCGCGAGGAAAAGCCGACGAAGGGGCAGATTTTTCTCGGGGGATTCAATGTTAGCCGGATCAAGGAGCGCCAAATTCCGATGGTGCGGCGCAGTATCGGCGTCGTATTCCAGGATTTCAAGCTGCTCCCGACCTTGAGCGTTTTCGAAAACGTGGCCTTCGCCATGGAAGTCATCGAAGCTTCGCCGAAACAGATCAAGCCGCGCGTCATGGATGTACTGGGGCTTGTCAAGCTGAAGCACAAGGCAAAAATGCTGCCGAGCGAGCTGTCCGGCGGCGAACAGCAGCGTGTCGCGTTGGCGCGGGCGCTGGTAAACAACCCGGGGATCATCATCGCGGACGAACCGACGGGCAACCTGGACCCGGAAACCTCGTGGGAGATCATGAAGCTGTTTGAAGAGATCAACCAGCGGGGAACGACGGTCGTCATGGCTACGCATAACCGGGAGATTGTAAACACCATGAGAAAGCGGGTAGTTGCCATCGAGGCGGGACAAATTGCCCGCGACGAGCAGAGAGGGGAATACGGTTATGAAGATTAGAACGCTGGGACGCCACGCCCGTGAAGGGGTTAAAAACCTCGTCAGAAACGGCTGGATGACCTTCGCTTCCATCAGCGCCGTGACCATTACCCTGCTGATTTTGGGCGTGTTTCTGATTTTGGCGATGAACGTCAACTTCTTCGCCCAAAACGTCGAAAAGCAAGTCGAGATTCGCGTATTTATCGACACCCTTGCGACAAAAGACAACATCGCGTCGCTGGAACAAAATATTAAGTCGATTCCCAAAGTGGCGTCCGTTCAGTTTATTCCGAAAGACGAGGGACTGAAGCAACTGAGGGAGAGCATGGGCGAAAAGGCGTACCTGTTCGAGGGAATGGACAAGGAGAATCCTTTGCCTGACGCCTTTGTCGTCAAGACCAAGCTGCCGCAGGAAACGGCCGCTGTCGCGAGCGAGCTCAAGAAGCTGGAGTTCGTCAGCAGCATCAACTACGGCGAAGGAACGGTGGAAAAGCTGTTTGCCGCCACCGGGGCCGTCCGCAACGTGGGGATCGGCTTCATCATCGGCCTGGGCTTCACCGCGATGTTCCTGATCGCCAATACGATCAAGCTGACGATTGTAGCTCGTCGCAGGGAGATCGAGATCATGAAGCTGGTCGGTGCGACCAACTGGTTTATCCGTTGGCCGTTCTTTGTCGAAGGACTTCTGATGGGCATCATGGGCGCCCTGATTCCGATCGTCATTCTGATTATCAGCTATCACTATCTGGTAGACGCGATCAATGGAAGCCTGATCGCATCGCAAATGTTCCAACTGCTGCCGCTGTTCCCGCTCGTCTATCAAGTGGCATTGGCGCTGCTGGCCATCGGGGCCTTCATCGGCATTTGGGGCAGTCTGGTGTCCGTACGCCGCTTTTTGCGGGTGTAATCACTTACTAGGGAGGAGAACTATGAGGAAGAAGATACTGCTATCCATACTGGTGACAGGCCTTCTGGCTGTCTCCGCCGCACCTTCAACCGTCAGTTGGGCAGCAAGCAAGTCATCCCTAGACAAAATCAATCAGGAATTGAAAGCTATTCAACAAAAAACGAGAGCACAGAAAAAGAAGGTAGAGGCGACCAAGCAACAAATCGCTTCGGTCCAGAAGCAGACAAAAGACCTGGAAACCGAGCTGATGGCGATTGACCTTCGCCGCAACGAAACCCAGAAAAAGCTGGACAAGCTCGAAAACGAGATGGAAGTGACCAAGGTAAAGGCAGCAGAAGCACAGGACCAGCTCGACGAGGCCATCGACCGGGTCGCCAAGCGGGATGCCCTGCTGAAGACGCGTGTCAAGGTTATGTATGAGCGCGGCAACGTCTCTTATCTGGACGTATTGCTGGGCGCGTCCGATTTTGGCGATTTTCTAACCCGCATGCAGGGATTGAAGCTGATTTTGGAGCAGGATACCAAAATTCTCGAAGACAACAAGCGGGACAAAGACACGATTGAAAAGAAGAAAAAAGAGATCGACCACCAGCTCACCGTGTACGCAGGAATGTACGAAGAGGCGGAAGATTTGAAAGCCGAATTGGACAAGCAGTACAAGCGGAGCGTTGTCGTGAAGGCCGAACTGCAAAAGCAAGAAGAGCAGCTGAATGAGAGCCTGGAAGAATACGGCCAGCAATTATTGGCCCTTGTAAAACAGGAAGAGGCAAAGTACGCTGAAAGAGTACGTGCGCTCAGCTCCAGCAGCAACGGCTACAAGGGCGGGCAGCTTGGACTGCCGATCGACGATGGGCTGTTCCGCTGGTCTTCCGGCTTCGGAGTGCGCAGAGACCCGTTTACCGGCCGCTCTGCTGGGCATAATGGAGTAGATATGGCAGCCCCGAAAGGAACTCCGATCAAGGCAGCTGCTCCGGGCATTGTCGTCTTCGCCGGCTACTACGGAGGCTTCGGCAACGCGGTGATGATCAAGCACAGTCCCGAGATTACCACGCTTTACGGGCACATCCGTGAGGGCGGCATCAAGGTGTCGGTGGGACAAAAAGTAGATAAAGGCCAGAAAATTGCCGAGGTCGGATCGACCGGCCGTTCTACAGGCAACCATTTGCATTTCACCGTGTACAAAAACGAAGTGGCTGTCGATCCGATGCCGTACCTTCGCTAGCGCGTTCCGGAGACGTTCAGGCAAATATTGCCTGACAGATTTGCATACACTAGCTGCATACCTTTTCCACCGGGGAGCACAAAGGATGGTGTCGTGACGATGAAATGGAATGGACGTTCCGTGTTTGCCCTCGTGATCGTCACCATGGTCGCGAGCAGCTTTTTGACCATGGGTTTGATGAAGACGTCCGCCGGTTCGAGTAACGCTACGGCTGTTACCGCAGCGGCAGGCTCTCTGTTCACCGGGAGCCAGGAATACCCGAAAGAATTCAAAAAGCTGCTTGATGCGTTTTCGGCCATCAAGCAGGAGTACATTCAGGATGTGACGACGGATCAATTGGTTGAAGGGGCTATCGGCGGCATGGTCGGTTCCCTGAAAGATCCGTACAGCGATTACATGGACCCGACATCGGCGGAAGAATTCAACTCTACGCTGCATTCGACGTTCCAGGGAATCGGTACGGAGGTGACGCTGCAGAACGGACGTGTGACCGTGGTATCGCCCTTTAAGGGCTCCCCGGCCGAACGTGCGGGCTTGCGTCCCAACGACCAGATTCTCAGCGTAAACGGCGAGTCGCTCGAAGGGCTTGATCTCCATCAGGCCGTTACCAAAATCCGCGGTCCGAAAGGTACGAAAGCGGTCCTGAAGATCGCCCGTCCGGGAGTAGCAGAGCCGCTCACGGTCGTCTGCGTCCGCGACGATATTCCGATTGAGACAGTGACGAGTCAAATCATGGAGAAGAACGGAGTCAAGGTGGGAGTCATCAGCCTGACGCAATTCTCCTCCGACACATCCAAGCATTTTACGGATCAGTTGACTGATCTGGAGAAAAAGGGAATCGGCGGTTTGATCATTGACGTCCGCGGAAATCCTGGCGGCTATTTGCTGGCTGTGAAGGAAATCGGCGAAACGTTGATACCAAACAAGGGCAAGATCGTCGAAATTGAATACGGTTCTGCCAACAAACAGCGCGAAGAGTATTTTTCCAAGACAGACGCTGCCAAGCCGTACCCGATCGCGGTCCTGATCAACGGCGGCAGCGCGAGCGCGTCGGAGATTCTTGCCGGAGCGATGAGCGAAAGCGGAGGCTACAAGCTCGTCGGGGAGAAATCCTTTGGCAAAGGAACCGTCCAAAGTACGATGGAAATGGCCGACAAGAGCCAGTTGAAGCTGACCATCGCCAAGTGGCTGACGCCAAAAGGCAATTGGATTCACGAAAAAGGCATCGAACCTGACGTGAAAGTAGAGCAGCCTGCGTACTTCAACGCGACTCAATTGCCGACAGACAAAGTGCTTTCTAGGGACATGGCGGGCAGCGATGTCAAGAACCTGCAGTTGATCCTGACCGGGCTGAAGCTCTCTCCGGGCCGTGACGACGGTTACTTTGACGAGAAGACGGAGCAGGCCGTGAAGAAATTCCAGACTGCCCACAAGCTGCCGGCGACCGGAAAGGTTGATCAGGCGACGCGGACAGCGATGGAAGACAGTCTGCGTGAAGAAATACGCAAACCGGAAAATGACCTTCAACTGCAAAAGGCGCTCGAAGTAGTTGCTCAGCAGAACAAGGCAAAATAATCCAGGCGGAAAAGGCAGGGAATCTCCTGCCTTCCGTAGAAATGGTTACCACGGCTATGAATGGCCGTGGTTTCTTTTTTGACTGAAGCTGACAAGAAGAGTGCTGCGATGACGTTGCCAATAGCTTGGCACCGTCACGTTTTCGAAAGCTGTTTATGCGAGGTGAGGCATATGGCGTTGCAAGGTGATGTTCTATCGGTGCTGGCCGGGTTTGGCGGTTTTCTTTTTAACCCTGTTTTTTACGTGTTTCTGCTGTTTATTTATTTGCACTACCGACGCCAGATGCTGCTGGAAAGACAACTGTTTGCCGTTCGCATTCAATTCCCCCTCCAGCAGACGATTCGCTCTCTCGGCATGGGCATCGTGGGAGGATTGCTGATTTCTCTTTTGGCGGCCGTACTTGGGGTTGCCGTACAAATACAGGATCTCTGGCTGCTGTGGGGCTTTGCGGCAGTGTTGGCCCTAATCCGGCTGCGCTTTCTCTGTTTTGCCTATGGTGCAGGGCTGTTGACGCTTTTTCACGCAGTTGCCAAGGTCTTTCCAGACGTCTCTTCCGTACCCGGGATCGGGCTGCTCTGGGGCATGCTCGTCCAGGCTAAGCCGGTGCCGCTTTTGGCGCTCGTAGCCATCATGCACTTGATTGAGGCCTTTCTGGTCCGTTGGAACAGGGGGCGGGATGCGTCGCCGTTATTCGTGGAGGGACAGCGTGGACGGATTGTCGGGGCTTATCTGCTGCACTCGTTTTGGGTGACGCCGCTTGCGCTGTTCGTGCCTGTAGAGGCGGGAAGCTTTAGCGGATCGCTGTATCCGGGCTGGCCGTTTTTTGCCCCCGGCGCTGCATCCTTTGCGTTGCTGCTGCTCCCTTCGGTCACCGGTTTTTCTGCTTTGACGCAGACGGAGACGCCAGCTCAGCGGGCGGGGCAAATATCCAGGCAATTGGCGCTGTATGCGGTTGTGCTGCTCGGATTGACTGCGCTGGCAGCATTGTGGATGCCGCTGATCCTTCTGGCTGCAGTGTTTGCACTCATCGGCCACGAAGGTCTATTCTGGCTGAGCCAGTGGCAGGAGCGGCAAAAGGCTCCATATTTTATCCAATCCACGCGGGGAATCAAGGTAATGGCAGTTCTTCCGGGGACTCCCGCAGAGGAGATCGGGATCAGGCCGGGAGAAATTATCGTCAAGGTAAATGGCGTATCCGTGCGAAACAAAGAGGATTTGTACCCTGCCTTGCAAGTTAATCCCGCCTTCTGCAAGATGGAAGTGCTCACCCTGGATGGCGAGGTCAAATTCGTCCAGTGCGCCGTATACTCCGGCAACCACCATCAGTTGGGGATTATCGTGGTGCCGGATGCAAATACGAGAGTGTTTGTCGATATGCAGCAAGCAAGCGTTGTTCAACTAGTGAAGCAGAAGCTGGAAAAGATCAATCTCGGAGCGTAAAGGCAGCTTCCAAGGAAAAGCTTGTTATCCAACAAAAAAAGCGCGGGCAAAGGCTCTGCGCTTTTTCTATTGGGAGAAAGCAAAAGTGAGCAGACTTCCCGGTTTTTTTATACACTCGCTTTGTAACAAGACAGCCCCTTCACGCGTCTTTTTAGAATAGTGGATAAAGGGGGATACAATCTGCATGAACCGATATAGAAAACATGCGCTGCGCTTATGCGCCGGAACTGTCATAACAGCCAGTCTGCTTTCATTCCCGTTCGCCTCTCCAGGCCAAGCGTCAGCAGCAAAAGCGGCGGCAGCGGTCACTCCTGTACCGGTAGCGATATCCAAGGGGATTCAAAATGTAACCCGGCTGATTCCTGAGCTGCGAAACGGCTCAGTCGTTTACGATGGTCCGGTTGACGGTCCCGGCGTCAGCGGCGATCGAGTCTCGTTTATCATGGCAGGAAATAAAGATGGGGAGCCGCAAGATCAGGCGATATTTGACAGTCAATCAGGAAATCTGCTGGTGCTGGAGCTGAAGCCGTCGGGTGCTTCAACCCACCAAACAGGGCTGCTGACCGAGGAGGTCGTCAGGTCGAGGGCTGCCGCCTTTCTGTATGGCCTTCATCCTTTTGGAAAATCATACGAAGCACGAGACGTCACCCGTCAGGACGGAACTCGCCAAGGCGGAACTCGCCAAGACGAAATGGATCAAGACGGTACGTTTACGGTTCGGTTTGTCCGCAAGCATAACCAAGTAGCGCTGAATGATGCGTACGACTGTTTGGTCACGGTCGATGCGACAGGGCGGATCATTGGCTTTCGCACGTTCAACGGTGCCCTTTATGAACCGATCGATCACAAGGAAATGCCGTCGCCGCAGCGCGTGTTGTCAATGACCACGGCTCACCAGCGCTTTGCAGAAAGCAAGCCGCTGGAGCTGATGTACATGCTGCCGGACCAAGCTGCGCCAGTGTCAGAAGCAGAAGCTCGCCAACCTCAGGCTAGGCTGGTTTATGCCATCAAGGGAGGAATCGTGGAAGGCCCGCATACCGGCAGTGCCATCGATGCCTTTACGGGAAAACGAATGCAGGCCCCTCAGAAAAAGCCGCAAATGGTCTCCTTAGCAGGAAAAGGCCGCTACGCCGCTCTGAAGACTGAGACTGTGGTAAAAGCATTCGCCAAGGAAATCGCCCGCGCAGACGTGGATAAATGGCCGTTGTCGGTTATTTCAAAGAACATGGAAAACGGAGAACAGCACCGCTTCTATATCTGGGGGATGTTTAACAAAGATGTCGCTGATCAGGAGAAGCCGTACCACCTGGGGAATTTTCCGGACGATGCAAAGGGAGAGAACAGATATCATCTGCTCGTAGAGGTTGAGGCCAAGACGGGCAAGCTGATCAGCATGAAACAAAACGATGGGACGTCTCCCCGGAAAAAAAACGACAAGAGCAGAGATCTCAAATCAGCTCTCTCCTTGATCGAAAAGCTGCTGCCAGCAGGAACTCGGCAGTTCCGGGTTGTTGATGCGGGGAACGAAGAACGGAGCATTTGGCTGGCAGATCCGGTGATTGGGGGACTGCCTGTGGCAAAAAGCGGGCAAACCGCAGAAGAAGGAGCATACGTCGTTGAGGTCAATCCTTTGGACGGCTCCATTCGCGAGCTGAGAACAGAGCCTTACGATCAGGTGAAATTTCCGGAGCGGACCAAAGCCATTTCCGAACAGGCCGCTCTGAATGCCCTGCTGCAAGCATATCCGCTGGAGCTTGTGTATGTGAAGCAGCAGTCAAAGCGGGAGGACAAACCGGAGTGGAAGCTGGTGTATGATCTGTCGTTCCGACAATCGCGTGCCCACTGCTTCTGTGGACCGGACCTCCGGGTGGATACGACCGTTTATGTTGACGCTTTGACCGGAAAAGTAATCGTGGATGAATAAAAGCAGGGTGCACAAAAGGAAAAGCCGTTCGGAAATGGAATCCGAACGGCTTTTGGCTTGTTGCTTGCAACGGTTCGCTGATGCGTTTGCTAGCATCCACAGTTTGCTAGCATCCACACAATAATCTGTTTACGCATATGCCTGCGCTTCGTACCCGATGATTTGGTTCAGCTTTACCTTCTTGTCGTCGTCGAGAACGAATTCGATCAGGCCATTTTTCATGCTGACCGCTTTGATCACACCTGTGAGCTCGCTGGTCGATGCCGTTCCGTCTGGTTGGGTGGACGAGTCCGTATAGGTGATTGTATAGCCGATCATCTGGGCATATTGGAGGGTATTGTCCATTCGCGCATTGTCCGGCTTGACCGACATGCCCTTGATGTTTTCCAGCTTGATCGAGGTTCCGTTGTCCAGCTGGAATTGCACGGCATTGTCTTTCATCGTGAATCCGACAATGACTCCGTTTTTGACTTCATCGACGGAAGTGACGTCGTCCGTGGTGTCAGGGTTTCCATCCTTGTCCACCTGCTTCGACTCCGTATAGGACACTTCTTTTCCGATCATCTCGGCGTACTTCAGGCTGTTGTCCAGACTGTTTCCGGACAAGCCTTTCGATTCCAGACCCTCGATCCATTCGCGGGGGACTGGCGTTTGTTCGCCCTGGATGCGGAAGTAGATTTTTCCTTGATCGAGGTATACGGCGTCGATGACTCCCGATTTTTTCTCATGGGTCACTTCGCCCGTCATTTCGTCCTTTTTCTGCATGTCGTAGCTGGCTGTTCTGCCGACCAGCGCTTCGTATTCCCGCAGGGTCAGCATGCTGTTGTTGGACTGCTCCATCAGGCTGGCCATCTTGGTCAGCTTCTCAACCATGGTCATCATGCTCGTTTGCTGCAGGAATTGCGAATTGTCCATCGGAGAGAGCGGGTCCTGCTGTTTCAACTGCTCCAGCATCAGCTTCATAAAGGCATTCTGGTCCAGCTCGGTGGAAAACTCCTTTTTGCCTTTATAGCTCAAATGGGGCTGTATGTGAGTGCTGTTATTGACGGTGTTTGTATCTGACATGGCTGTCCTCCCTGTCTCTGACGGGTACTTCAGTACGTTCACATTCTTCTTTACAATGTATCGGTAAAATCTGCTTGAGAGTAAAGACAAACATTTGTTCGAATTTGCGGCTTATTTTTTGAATGATTGTGTTATAATGGAAATGAGATGTGACAAGGAGATGAACGAGGGAATGGACCGTTTTGAATTGGTATCGGAGTTTCAGCCGTCCGGAGACCAGCCGACAGCCATTGCCGGACTGGTGGAGGGTGTGCTCGCCGGAAAGCGGCACCAGACATTGCTGGGCGCGACCGGTACGGGAAAGACCTTTACGATTGCTCAGGTAATTGCCCAGGTAAACAAGCCGACGCTGGTAATGGCCCACAACAAGACGTTGGCTGCCCAGCTTTGTGCCGAGTTCAAGGAGTTTTTCCCGAACAACGCGGTGGAATACTTCGTCAGCTACTACGATTACTATCAACCGGAAGCGTACATTCCCCAATCGGATACGTATATCGAAAAAGATTCCAGCATCAACGACGAGATCGACAAGTTGCGCCACTCCGCGACCAGCGCGTTGTTTGAGCGGCGTGACGTGATTATCGTGGCGTCGGTGTCGTGCATTTACGGCTTGGGTTCGCCCGAGGAATACAGAGAGCTGCTGCTGTCGCTTCGGGTCGGGATGGAAAAAAGCCGCGACGAAATCCTTCATCGCCTGGTGGACATCCAGTACGACCGCAACGATATCAACTTCGTTCGCGGGACGTTCCGCGTACGGGGAGACGTCGTGGAAATCTTCCCGGCTTCGCAAAGCGAGCAGGCGATCCGCGTCGAGTTTTTCGGCGATGAAATCGAACGGATCACAGAGATTGATGTCCTGACCGGGGAAATCCTCGGGCAGCGCGATCATGTAGCGATTTTCCCAGCTTCCCACTACGTAACGCGCGAAGAAAAAATGAAGCGCGCCGTCCAAAGCATCGAGATGGAGCTGGAGGCGAGGCTCGCGGAGTTTCGCGCGGCAGGCAAGCTGCTGGAAGCGCAGCGTCTGGAGCAGCGCACCCGCTACGACATCGAGATGATGATGGAGATGGGCTTCTGCTCCGGGATTGAAAACTACTCCCGCCATCTGACCGGCTTGCCGGAAGGACACGCGCCGTATACACTGATCGATTATTTTCCCGACGACTTTCTCGTCGTTATGGACGAGTCGCATATGACCCTGCCCCAGGTACGTGCCATGTACAACGGTGACCGGGCACGCAAGGATGTTCTCGTAGAGCACGGCTTCCGTCTGCCGTCAGCGAGAGACAACAGACCGCTGAAATTCGAGGAATTCGAAGCGAAGCTGAAGCAGGCGATCTACATTTCCGCGACCCCGGGTCCCTACGAGCTTGAGCACTGTCCGGAAGTCGTCCAACAGGTTATTCGCCCGACGGGTCTGGTGGACCCGACTGTGACCGTCCGCCCGATCAAGGGGCAAATCGACGATCTGATCGGCGAGATTCAGGCCACCATCGCCAAGGACGAACGGGTTTTGGTGACGACCTTGACGAAAAAGATGGCGGAAGATCTGACCGATTACCTGAAGGATGTTGGTATAAAGGTTCGCTATTTGCACTCCGACATCAAGACGATCGAGCGGATGCAAATTTTGCGTTCCTTGCGTCTGGGTGAATTTGACGTGCTGATCGGGATCAACCTGCTGCGGGAGGGGCTCGACCTGCCTGAAGTTTCGCTCGTCGCCATTCTGGACGCGGACAAAGAAGGCTTCCTGCGCAACGAGCGCTCCCTGATCCAGACGATCGGACGGGCCGCTCGGAACGCCGAGGGACGCGTCATCATGTACGCCGACAGAATAACCGATTCGATGAAGGCGGCGATCAGCGAGACGGAACGGCGCCGCAAAATCCAGACAGAATACAACGAAAAGAACGGAATTACGCCGCAAACGGTCAAGAAGGCTGTCCGCGAAGTCATCGAAGCGACCAAGGTAGCGGAAGAGAAGGCAGATTACCTGCCGCATGCCGACTTTAAAAAGATGCCGAAGAAGGATCGCATCCAGGTGATTGAGCGGATGGAAGAAGAAATGAAGGAAGCGGCGCGCAACCTCATGTTTGAGCGAGCAGCCGAATTGCGTGATTTGATTCTTGAGCTGAAGTCAGAGCTCTAAGGAGAGGGAATTGCATGCCATTGGAACATATTGTGGTGAAAGGTGCCCGTGCCCACAACCTGAAAAACGTCGATGTCGTCATTCCTCGCGACAAGTTTGTCGTGCTGACGGGGTTGTCGGGATCAGGGAAGTCATCGCTTGCATTTGATACGATTTACGCCGAAGGACAGCGGCGGTATGTGGAGTCGCTGTCCGCCTATGCCCGTCAATTTCTCGGGCAGATGGACAAGCCGGACGTCGACTCCATCGAAGGCTTGTCCCCTGCCATTTCGATCGACCAGAAGACGACGAGCCGCAACCCGCGATCTACAGTAGGGACTGTTACCGAGATTTACGATTACCTGCGCCTTTTGTACGCGCGCATCGGGAGAGCGATCTGTCCCGAACACGGCATCGAGATTCAGTCCCAGACGGTTGAGCAGATGGTCGACCGCGTGATGGAGTACCCTGAGCGTACCCGGCTGCAAATCTTGGCCCCGATGGTTCAGGGACGCAAAGGAGAGCACGTCAAGCTCCTGGAGGACATCCGCAAGCAGGGCTTTGTCCGCGTGCGGGTAGATGGCGAGATTCGCGATTTATCCGAGGAGATCAAGCTGGAGAAAAACAAAAAGCACAGCATTGAGGTCGTCGTGGACCGGATTGTCGTCAAGCCGGACGTTCAGGCGCGGCTGGCCGATTCGCTGGAGACCGCGCTTCGTCTGGCCGATGGAAAGGTGATCGTCGATGTCATGGAGCAGGAAGAGCTGTTGTTCAGTGAAAAGCACTCCTGCCCGATCTGCGGATTTTCCATCGGCGAGCTGGAGCCGCGCATGTTTTCGTTCAACAGCCCATTCGGCGCCTGCCCGGAGTGCGATGGTCTGGGCGTCAAACTGGAAGTGGACCCGGACATGGTTGTACCCGACGTCACCAAGTCGCTTGCCGACGGTGCCATCGGAGCCTGGGAGCCGAAGTCCTCGACGTACTATCAGCAGCTTCTGGAGTCCGCTTGCCGTCATTTTGACATTCGGATGGACATTCCGTACGAGGAGCTTCCAGAGGAGCACAAGCAAATCCTGATGTACGGCAGCCAGGGAGAAAAAATCCAGTTCCGCTACGAAAACGAGTTTGGCCAGGTCAGAGAGGCGACCGTTCCTTTCGAGGGAGTCGTGATCAATTTGCAGCGCCGCCATCTGGAGACCAGCTCCGACTATATTCGCGAACAAATCGAAGGCTTCATGAGCCAGAAGCATTGTCCTGTCTGCAAAGGACATCGCCTTCGTCAGGAAAGTCTGGCCGTTCGGGTGGGCGGTCGCAGCATTTCCGAACTGACCGATTTGTCCATCACCGACGCGTACGAGTTTATCGACACACTGGATCTGACTGAGAAGGAAATGAAGATCGCCAACCTGATCGTCAAGGAAATCAAGGCGCGCCTCAACTTCCTGATCGACGTCGGACTGGACTACCTGACGCTGAGCCGTGCGGCGGGAACCCTTTCCGGAGGGGAGGCGCAGCGCATCCGGCTTGCTACCCAGATCGGTTCCAGTCTGATGGGCGTTCTCTATATCCTGGACGAGCCGAGCATCGGTCTCCATCAGCGCGACAACGCCCGCCTGATCAAGACGCTGGAGCATATGACCAAGCTGGGCAATACGCTGATCGTCGTAGAGCACGACGAGGATACGATGATGGCTTGCGACTACATCATCGACATTGGACCAGGTGCCGGTATTCACGGCGGCAAAGTCATCGCTGCAGGTACACCGCAGGAAGTGATGGAGAACCCCGATTCTTTGACGGGCGCTTACTTGAGCGGACGCAAGTTCATTCCGGTTCCGATGGAGCGCCGCAAGCCAAACGGCAAATGGCTAACCATCGAGGGAGCAAAGGAAAACAACCTGAAAAACGTCACCGTGAAAATTCCGCTCGGCCTGTTTGTCGCTGTCACAGGCGTTTCCGGTTCTGGAAAGAGCACGTTGATCAACGAGATTTTGCACAAGGCGCTGGCACGCGAGCTCAACCGGGCCAAGGCAAAGCCGGGCGAGCACCGTCGGATCACGGGTCTGGAGCACCTCGACAAGGTGATCGATATCGACCAGTCGCCGATCGGACGCACGCCGCGATCCAACCCTGCCACGTATACCGGCGTGTTTGACGATATCCGCGACCTGTTTGCCTCGACCAACGAAGCGAAGGTCCGCGGCTACAAAAAGGGCCGCTTCAGCTTCAACGTAAAGGGCGGCCGCTGCGAAGCGTGCAGCGGTGACGGGATCATCAAGATTGAAATGCATTTCCTGCCCGACGTCTACGTACCCTGCGAGGTTTGCCACGGCAAGCGCTACAATCGGGAGACGCTGGAAGTGAAGTACAAAGGGAAAAGCATTGCCGACGTCCTGGAAATGACGATTGAGGATTCGCTGGAGTACTTCCGCAACCTGCCGAGGATCGAGCGGAAGCTGCAAACCTTGCTCGACGTGGGGCTGGGCTACATGAAGCTGGGACAGCCGGCCACTACGCTCTCGGGCGGGGAAGCGCAGCGCGTCAAGCTGGCGTCGGAGTTGTACCGCCGCAGCTCCGGCCGTACCCTTTATATCCTGGATGAACCGACGACCGGGCTGCACACTGACGATATTGACCGCTTGCTGAAAGTGCTTCAGCGGTTGGTGGAAAACGGGGATACGGTGCTGGTAATCGAGCACAACCTGGACGTTATCAAGACAGTGGATCACATCATCGATTTGGGACCTGAAGGCGGTACCCGCGGCGGACAAATCGTAGGGACGGGAACGCCTGAGGAGTTGGCGGAGGTACAGGGCTCTTACACGGGCCAGTTCCTGAAGCCTATCCTGGAACGCGACCGCGCTCGTACAGTCGCAAGATGGGAGGAGCTCGTCTCCAAGTAAGCGCAACTGACATGAGCGGGAGTGCTTGTGAGTATAATGGACTATAGGTGCGTCATCCAAGATTGCGCAAAGATATCAACAAAATGTGTTTATATTTCCAAGCAGGCACATACAGGCGAAAACGAAATAAGAACGCTCTTCAAGAGATGCACGATACAGCCCGGAGTAATCGCTCCGGGTTTTCTTTCCGATGAAGTAAAGAGGATTCCATTCAAATGATCGATTGTTTTGTCACTGGTCAAAACACTCAACCAGTTGATGGATGTAAAGGGAGAGTGCAAAGAGATGGAGCTCGTGAAAGAAGCGCTGGCTTCCTTGCCAGAGGGTCTGGTAAAAAAAGCGGAGCGATTTTTCGACGGCCAGGACCCGGCCCATGATTGGCAGCATAACTTGCGCGTCATCGGGCTTTGTGAGCGGATCGGACGCGAGGAAGGCGCAGATATGCAAATTCTTCGGCTGGCTGCCTTGCTCCACGACATTGGACGTGCGGAAGAGAGGCGGACGGGAGAGTGCCATGCGGAAATCAGCGCACGCCTCGTGCCGGAGCTGCTGACTGAGTACGGTTATTCCGAAGAACAAGCAGCGCTTGTCCAGCAGGTGATTCTTGCACACCGTTTTCGCAAGGAGCGGCCTCCGACTTCGCTAGAGGACAAGATCTTATTCGATGCCGACAAACTGGACTCAATCGGCGCGATCGGGATTGCCCGTGCCTTCGCCTACTCGGGAGTAATCGGACAGCCGATTGTCTCCGATGACCCTTCCGTGCACACTCCAGCCAGGGAGTACGAGTGGAAGCTCAGCCGCATAAAAGAACGACTGATGACGAGCACGGCTCGTCGTATAGCAGAAGAGCGACACACCTTTATGGAGCTTTTTTTTGCACAATGGAAGAAAGAACTGCATGGGATGCTTTAGGGACAAATTTGCCAGCTTCTGAATCAAGAGGGAAGGAGGGGAGACGGATGATTCGGTGGATAGTCAAGCTTTTGTTAAACGGTGCAGCCCTGCTGATGATTAGCCAGTGGTTTGAGGCGATTACCCTCTCCAGTTTTGGTGTAGCGGTGTGGGCAGCTTTCATTTTGGGATTGGTCAACACGTTTATCAGGCCGATCCTGGTTTTCTTTTCCTTGCCGCTCCACTTTTTGACGCTGGGGCTGTTTTGGTTTGTGATAAATACGCTCACCTTTGCGCTGACGGCCTATTTGATCGATGGCTTTGAGGTGGGGAACTGGCCGGGATCATTCTGGACGGTTCTGATGGCAGCGGTGCTGATGAGCTTGTTTGGATGGATCATTGAAGGTGTCCTCAGCAAAAAGAAGTAGGCAGCGTTGAAAGAGAGGACACGACGGGTTGTCGCCAGTTGACTGGAAAAACCGGAAGACTGGCTGAACGATATCAGGAAAAAGAAAGCGGCTGTCTTCATTTGAAAGTCTTTCCGAAGTGACAGCCGCTTTTTCATGTAAAAAAGGGGCCCCGCTTGCTTCGGGAACACCCTCTTGCATTTTTAAGATCGTAATAAAATCGTAAGAGACTACTGCTGTTTTTCCCGTTGAGAAGGAGGAATCGGTTCGTAGAGGAACCCCCCCTTTAATACACCGGCAACATGCAAGGCAGACAAGGATGCAAAGAAATCTGACGTCAGTTTACGCAATTTCTTCATAACGTACCACCCTTTCTTAACATTTGTTCCAGGCCGGCCACCATACGATACGAAACCGGATGGAGGTGCAGCGACTGCAGAAAAACAGCAAGCGAATATATCAATGCTATTTTCTGGTAATATACTACCAGAAAAAGTATGAAAGTGCAACCTATCGTAATCAGAAATAGGATCACTTTTTTGCTGATTTGTCTGACTCTTTCATTGGTAGGCAAATAAGTGTGGGCGGCAGGAGCATATTTCACATTGATCAGAAAGGCTGCCCCCATAGAAATGACAATCCAGAAATAGGCCAAAGATGTGGTAAGTACGGGGAGATGAGCCATCACGTATCCTGCTCCTGACAAAGTTGCTGTCCCGACGATGAGACAAGACCCGGGTGTGCTCATGTGAACACCCCCGGTAAAGAGACGATGCAGAAAGTAGATAGTGGTTAGGAGAAAAACTTCCCCTACGATGCCAAGAAGGATTGAGACAAGGAACAGAAACATCACGTTTAATAGATTTAGAAGAAAGATTTCAATTCCGTGTGACAGCTCCTCCTCTGTATGAATCGTATCTTCAGACATGATTTTTCTTGCGATCCGCTTCGATGTCTTTTCCATCCATCCCATGGAAACACTCCTTTTTACAAGCCAAAGGAAATTCGAAAGCTGGTGACGCCTTGTTCCGATTGAACCTGAATCTTGCCGCCATATCGTTCGGTCACGGATTTGACGACAGCGAGCCCGACCCCTCCTTCTCCATTGGTTTTCGTTGTATATCCCAGTTGGAAAATAGCCTGCAGCTTCTCTTTTGGAATCGTAGGTCCGCTATTTTCGATATAAAGGTATTGCTCACCCTCGGAATAACCCCATTCCAGCTTTATGTAACGGTTCTCCTCGAGCTCGTAGGAGGAGGCTCGGATAGCATTGTCGAAAAGGTTGCCGATAATCTTGATCAGGTCATACGTTCGAATGAAAGAAAACTGATGAGTCCCGAAGATTTTGATGTCGCACGATATTCGTTCGGCGATGCAAATAGCCATTTTGGATTGAAACAGAGCAGAAATGGCCGGGTTTTGAATGCCTTCCAAAACTTGGACACTGTTTTCTACTGCTTGCTCGATGGACACCGTTTCCTGCAGAAGCTGCTGCACGTATTCTTTGCCCATATCATGCATGCCTTCCTTCAGGAAGCCATTGATAGCCGTGTAGTGGTTGAGAGAATCGTGCTTGATGGACCGGATCGCGGTCAAAAGGTCGTTGATGCTTTGCAGATAAGGAGTCTCCGTTTCGGTCTCGACGCGGTTAATCGTCAGGTTGACGTAAATTCGGAACAGGTAGACGATCACAATAAACAAGAACAGAATGACAAGTTGAAAGAATAGCTGATATTGTGTCGTGTAGAATTGAAGCAATGGAGAATTGTTTCCCCTGATAAAAAATGAAGTATTCATAAACAAGATCAACAAAAATTCAATGCTACCAATCAAAATCAGCATGAACAGGTAACGGTTATGACGGTTTTGCGGAACCATCCTGCGCAAATCGATCTTGAGCATTCGCAGAAAAAAGGCCAAAAGAGCCAAGACAAATAAATAAAGAAATCCTGCAAAATGCTGTAGAAATGATGTGGTAAGAATGTCAAATCCGTAAATCTGCTGGCTGTTTAACAGCATCAAAATTACGAATTCTGCGAGGATCATGCTACCAATTGAGGCAATCGTCATGGAAACCGCCATAAATATCTTTGCTCTAAAGAGAAAAAGAATAAACAGATAGGTCAAAAGAAGCATCGTGACAATTTTTGGTTGATAGGGGACGTTGAGAAAGCTGAGCGACTCCCCTGCAATAGCGAACAGCATACAAAAAACGACAGTTTTCTTCAGATGAGCAACCGGAGATTGATTGAATATGGCAAAACCGATTGTCAGAAGCAAGAAGGCTTCAGGTACATCTATTAGGAAGAAACGGAGCAGGAAATCCAATTGCCTTGCCTCCTCTCAATCTGTAACACACATACGAAAAACGGGGGCAATTATGTAACTATAGTATAGCAGAGAGTATGTAACAAAGATGAAACACTAATTCTATCTTATGAAATAAGTCGATTAATGTAAATGATGTTAGAAGAGTTTGAATAGTCCGATGTTGAGAGCTGCCGGCTCTTTCGATACAATGAGGATACAAAATCGGGACGAGCGCAATAGACTTGGAGGGGAAGACGAGTGAGAAAAACAAAAGTAAGTCACCTGATGGATCATTTCAACATGAAGCTGCTAAGCGGTGAAGAAGGACTGGGAAGAGAGATAACGGTAACAGACCTGAGCCGTCCTGGTCTTCAGCTAGCTGGCTATTACTCGTATTACGCCGCAGAACGCATTCAACTGTTCGGGTTGACCGAAATTAACTTTTTCGAGACGCTCACCAGGGAAGAACGGCTGGAACGCATGCGATTTCTCATGCAAGAGGAAACCCCTTGTTTCTGTGTGACCCGCAACCTGCAGGTGCCGGAAGAAATACTGGAGATATCCAATGAACGCGGTCTTCCTGTCCTCCAATCCTCGCTCGCGACCACTACGTTGGTAGGCAAAGTCACCAATTACCTGGAGAACCGGCTGGCTCCGACGACCACCATTCACGGTGTATTGACGGACATCTACGGGGTAGGCGTACTGATTATGGGTTCGAGCGGGATTGGAAAAAGCGAGGCCGCCCTGGAGCTGGTAAAGCGGGGGCATCGTCTCGTGGCTGATGACGCGGTGGAAATTCGCCAGACTCAGGGTGAACAGTTGGTCGGAAGCGCTCCTGAGCTGATTCAGCATTTGCTTGAAATCCGCGGCGTGGGCATTATCAATGTGATGACGATGTTTGGAGCGGGTGCTGTACGGAATGTAAAAAATATCGCCATGGTGGTCCAACTGGAGCTGTGGGAGCCGCATAAGCAATACGAACGACTCGGACTGGACGAAGAGACGATCAAGATTATGGACACGGAAATCCCGATCATCACGGTGCCTGTCCGCCCTGGCCGCAACTTGGCGGTCATCATCGAAGTGGCCGCGATGAACTTCAGGCTGAAGCGGATGGGGTACAACGCCGCGGTCCATTTTTCCAAAAAGCAGTCCGATATGATTTTGGAGGACACCGATTCCGACTTGTAAGAGAGCTTGTGCGAGAGACTTTTTTCAAACATCTTGTGGAAGGCACACGCGAAAGGGACGAGCAGATGAGCAGAAAGACCAAACGATTTCCCGTCCACGGGGCGAATCCGTTGTGGCAGTTGTACCAAACCGTTAGCTTTTGGAAAGTGGTCAAGAGTTTTGTCGTCATCCAGATTGCCCGATACACGCCGTTTCTCTCCTGGAAAAACTGGCTCTACCGGACTTTTCTGCGTATGGAAATCGGAGAAAAGACAGCGGTAGCCTTGATGGTCATGATGGATATTATGTTTCCGGAGCTGATCAAGATCGGCCGCAATTGTGTGATCGGCTACAATACGACCATTCTTGCTCACGAGTACCTGGTAGATGAGTACCGCTTGGGAGAGGTCCGAATCGAAGACCGAGTGCTGATCGGAGCGAACAGCACCATTTTGCCGGGAGTGACCGTCGGCGAAGGGGCGATCGTGGCTGCCGGTACGGTCGTTCACAAGGATGTTCCTCCCGGAGCGTTTGTGGGCGGCAATCCGATGCAGATCATTCGGGAAGGGATTGAGCAGCAAACCGTGGAGCAGACAACAACATAGCAGAGCTGTAAGCATTCGAACCGCCGGGTAATCGGCGGTTTTGTTTTGTTTGTAATCGTCACTTGTTATTAAAGCGGGGCTTTCGTTTGCACTTCGTTGCGGGTTTTATGTTGGCGGTTGGACAGGCTGTAGTGGAAGAGATGAAAAAGGAGAAAACCGCTCAAGGTTCGGTGGGACACTGCGAGGGGGCTGGACTGGCCGGCTCCATTCCAAAAGCAAAACCGCGTCCAAAAGCAGCCTGCTCGAGGGGGCGTCTCAGAGTTGGACGCTAAAAGCGTGTTTTGCTTTTTCCATTCTGCCTGGGAGGTGTCCCAAAGACCTTCGCGGTTTTCTCCATTTTCATCTCTACACTGTTGGTTTTCTTTACGAAAACCAGTTCGGGCTAATGGCCGAACTGGTTTGAAAGAGGTTGGTTTGAAAGAGGTTGGTTTGAAAGAGGTTGGTTTGAAAGAGCTTCGTTCGAAAAAAGGTTCGTTTGAAAAGAGTTTTCGTCTCAAAGAGCCCCCTTCAGCTTACCTGGATCAGGTTTGTTGTGAGCCTTTAGACAATCTGCAGGCACCAACTGACAAAGCTTGCCATGAACCTTAGCCAACCTGAACGACCCTGCATGCTTTTCAAAGCTCGGGGAAGCAGTTCTGCTCGCTGGAGAAGCCTGTTTCCAGTCGGAGCGACTAGCGAAGTCCAGCCCAGTGGAGCAATGGTCACGAGGAAACAGAATCGCAACCTATGAATTCACTCTGCAGCTACGCGTCGTTTTGCGATTCCCTCGGGACCATTGCGGAGCGGACAGTCATAGCTTCCTTGCGGGACGTAGACCGGAGCGCAGAATGGAAACAGGCTTCTCTTCGCCACAGCCGCTTTAGAGGAAGCCGTACATACAAAGCAATAAGGGAAGGACTGTTGATTCAGATTAAGACTGCCAACAACAAACGGAATATTCAGACTATAAATGCCGCAGTTGACCGACAGATGGCAACATGTTAATCTTCTACTAACACTTTAGTTTGCTACCATATTAGCAGAGTAAAGCGAATGGATTCGGAGGGACATGCGATGACAAAGCCGTTGGGATTTGAAAAGCCTTTGGGCATGCGGGACATATTGCCGGAATCACTGGCCAAACAACGGCATTTGGAGCGCGAGCTGCGGGATTGCATCGAGCGCTGGGGGTACAGAGAGATCATGACCCCGTCACTGGAGTACTACGATACGGTAGGTGCCGCAAGTGTTACGCTCACTGACAGAATGTTTCGGCTGTTGGATAAACAGGGGCATACGGTTGTGCTCCGCCCCGATATGACATCGCCTATAGCGCGGGTCGTTTCGTCCTTATATAAAGACGTTCCACTGCCGATTCGGCTGTTTTACCAGACCAATGTTTTTCGGGCCCAGGAAAAAGAGGCGGGGCGCAATGCTGAATTTTTCCAGACGGGAATCGAACTGATCGGCGATGCTTCCGTAGATGCTGACGCCGAGGCGATTGCGTTGGCAGTCTTTTGCTTGCAGGCGTCAGGGGTTGAAACGTTTCGGATCGCGATCGGCCATGTTGACTTTGTGGAAGGTCTTCTGGAGGAGACGGTCGCTGACGAGGAAGACCGGTCCCAATTCCGCCGCTTTCTGTATGAGCGGGATTTCGTCGGCTTT
The DNA here is from genome assembly GCF_038592925.1 of Brevibacillus sp. FSL K6-2834. Taxonomy (NCBI): domain Bacteria; kingdom Bacillati; phylum Bacillota; class Bacilli; order Caryophanales; family Paenibacillaceae; genus Brevibacillus; species Brevibacillus sp. FSL K6-2834. Next base: position 5,041,798 of record NZ_CP151945.1, on the reverse strand, counting down.
CGTCAGTTGACGGAGCGTCTTAACCTTTCAGCAGAGGAAAAGAAACGGCTGGAGGCGCTTTTACGTCTGCGCGGGTGCAAAGGGAAGATCGAAGAGGCCCGCCAGCTGACGGTAAACGGAAGGGCTCGCCGGGCCGTTGAGACGGTTGCTTCGCTTTGGGCTGCACTGGAGGCATACGGAGTAACAGAGGCGCTGCTGCTTGATTTCAACCTGATCAGCAACATGAATTACTACACGGGTGTCGTGTTTGAAGGATATGCGGCCGACCTGGGCTCGCCGCTGCTGGGAGGCGGCAGATACGACCGGCTGCTTGAACAATTTGGGCGTCCTGCGCCAGCGACCGGATTCGCAATCAAAATGGATCGGCTGTTGCAGGTGACGCCTGCGTTGGCCTCGCCGGAAAAACAGCATGTGCTATTGTTCTATACGGATGAATACCGGGCCAAGGCTTTCGCAGAAGCTCAGCGAATGCGCCGGGAGGGGCAGATCGTAGAGACGAGACGGGTAAAGGACCGGACAGAAGCATTGGTGTGGAGCGAGCATGCGGAATACAGCGTGATCAGCCTGACGGAACAGGAGGAATGAGAGATGAGTCTGTCTGACAACGAGCGCAAACTGACGATTGCCATGCCGAAGGGCAGGATTTTTGAAGAAGCGGTTGCCTTTTTGCAGCAGGCGGGCATGGAGGTGACAGCCGAGCTGCAGGATTCGCGAAAATTGATTATCCCTGTGAAGAACACGAGTCTGGAGTTTATTCTCGCAAAGCCGACAGACGTGCCTACCTATGTGGAGTACGGGGTGGCAGACGTCGGCGTCGCGGGCAAGGACGTCCTGCTGGAAGAGGAGCGTGACGTCTACGAGCTGTTGAATTTGCAGATCGGCTACTGCCGGATGGTGGTCGCGGGGCTTGAGGACTGGACACCCACTGAGGCGCCGCGGGTAGCGACCAAGTACCCGCGGATCGCATCCCGGTATTTCCGTGAGCAGGGGCAGCAGGTAGAAGTAATCAAGCTGAACGGTTCCGTCGAGCTCGCCCCGTTGATCGGCCTGGCCGACCGGATCGTCGATATTGTCTCTACCGGCCGGACCTTGAAGGAAAACGGGCTGGTCGAGCTGGAGCATATATGCGAGATTACGACGCGGTTGATCGCCAATCGGGCGAGCTACCGGATGAAAAGTGAAGCCGTTGACGACATTGCCCAAAAATTTCTGGAAGTGATCCCCCGGTAATGATGCGGGAAAGGGAGAGGGGAGCAAAATGATTCGAATCGTGCGAGCAGACAAATACGATGCCAGGCGTTCCGTCGAAGCAGGGACCGAGGAACAGCGGCAAGCCGTCCAATCCATTCTGGCGGAGGTACGGAAAAAGGGCGACGAAGCTGTCCGCGCTTATACAGAGCGTTTTGACAAAGTACGATTGGAGCAGTTTCGCGTCAGCGAGTCGGAGTTGCGGGAAGCGGAGGAGCTGGTCTGTGCCGAAGTGAAAGCGGCACTGGAAGAAGCGGCGGAAAACATTCGCGACTACCACCAGCGGCAGGTCCGCCAATCCTGGTTTGCCATGAGGGACAGCGGAACGCTTCTGGGTCAGATCGTGCGGCCGTTGCAGCGAGTCGGGCTTTACGTTCCGGGCGGTACGGCTGCCTACCCTTCCAGCGTACTGATGAATGCAGTCCCGGCCAAAATCGCCGGTGTGCCCGAAGTCGTTATCACCACCCCTCCGGGTGCGGATGGAAAAGTAAATCCGGCGATTCTCGTAGCGGCGCGCATTGCCGGTGTCAACGAAATCTACAAGGTGGGCGGTGCCCAGGCCATTGCCGCCCTCACCTACGGGACGGAGCAAATCAAGCCGGCAGATAAAATTGTCGGTCCGGGCAACATTTATGTTGCACTCGCGAAGCGGGAAGTCTTTGGTCTCGTCAGCATTGACATGGTTGCCGGCCCGAGCGAGATTGTGGTACTCGCTGACGATACGGCCAATCCTCGCTATGTTGCGGCTGACCTGCTGTCACAGGCGGAGCACGATCCGATGTCGGCGGCCGTGCTGGTTACCCCGTCGCCGTCGCTGGCAGAGGCCACGGCCCGCGAATTGGAGCGGCAGCTGGAATATCTGCCCCGCCGTTCCATCGCGGAAGCGGCGTTGCGGGACTTTGGCGCGATTTTGCTCGTGCAGGACTTGGATGAAGGCTTTGCCGTCGTCAACCGATTGGCCCCCGAGCATTTGGAGCTGATGGTGGAAAACCCGTTTGACCAGTTGGGCAGGGTGGAGAACGCCGGAGCGATTTTTCTCGGGCCTTACTCATCGGAGCCGGTCGGCGATTATTTTGCAGGCACGAATCACGTCATCCCGACCAATGGTACGGCCCGCTTTTCCTCGCCGCTGTCCGTGGATGACTTTATCAAAAAATCGAGCGTCGTTTCCTACAGCAGACAGGATTTGCAGGCAAACGGCCGAAAAATCGTCGCGCTGGCTTGGCAGGAGGGCTTGCATGCCCACGGACGTGCGATCCAGGAGCGGCTTTATGATTTCGCCAAAGAAGACGGGGAGCGTGAACAGTCATGATCGAGATAATCAAGCGAAACGCGCAGATCGCGCGGACAACCAACGAAACCGATATTGCGCTGGCATTTGCGGTCGACGGGAGCGGAGAGAGCAAACAGGATTCCGGCGTGCCGTTCCTCGACCATATGCTGGACTTGTTTGCCCGGCACGGCCATTTTGACCTCACCGTCAAGGCGAAGGGAGACATCGAGATCGACTACCACCATACCGTAGAGGATATCGGCATTTGTCTCGGGCAAGCACTGCGGGAAGCGCTTGGCGACAAAAAGGGGATCAAGCGCTACGGCAACGCCTTTGTCCCGATGGACGACGCTTTGGCGCAGGTGGTCATCGATATCAGCAACCGTCCCCATCTGGAATACCGGGCTGCATATCCGTCTCCTGTCGTGGGGCAATTCCCGACGGAGCTAGTGCATGAATTTCTTTGGAAGTTTGCCCTGGAAGCGCGGATCAATCTGCACGTCATCCTGCATTATGGCCACAATACCCACCACATGATCGAAGCGATTTTCAAAGCGCTGGCGCGAGCATTGGATGAAGCGACGAGTATCGACCCGCGGGTCAAAGGAGTCCCGTCTACAAAAGGAGTTTTGTAAGATGATCGGAATCATCGACTACGGCATGGGCAATTTGTACAGCTTGGGAAAAGCGCTGGAAAGGCTCGGCTGCTCCTATGAATTTGTCTCCAGACCGGAGCGGCTAGAAGGCCTTTCGGGAGCCATCCTTCCAGGAGTCGGGGCCTTCGGGGATGCCATGAAAAACATTCGTGAGCTGGAGCTGGAAGAGGGCATTCGCTCGTACGCGGCTTCCGGACGTCCGATCCTGGGAATTTGCCTTGGCATGCAGCTTTTGTTCGAACAAAGCACAGAACACGGAGTCGCAGCAGGACTGGGACTGATTGGCGGAGAGGCCGTACGCTTTGAAGGAGATTACAAGGTGCCGCATATGGGCTGGAACCAGCTTCATATGCGAGCGGAGCATCCACTGCTCAGCGGAGTGAAAAGCGGCGATTACGTCTACTTCGTCCACTCCTACCATGTCCGGGTAAGCGATGAGAAGGTCCTGCTGGCAACGACGGAGTACCATCAGCAGGTGACAGCCATCGTCGGGCAAGATCAGGTGTACGGCATGCAATTCCACCCGGAAAAGAGCGGCGAGACGGGGATGAGGCTGCTGGCCAATTTTGCTGAACTGTGTAAGGGGGAAAAGGCATGAGTACGAGCTTTACGATCTATCCGGCTATCGATATTCGCGGCGGCAAATGCGTCCGTCTGTTTCAGGGAGACTACGCGCAGGAGACCGTTTATGCCGACTCGCCTCTGGAAATGGCCAGGGAGTGGGTGGCCCAAGGCGCTTCCTGGATTCACCTGGTTGACCTCGATGGAGCCAAGGAAGGGCTGCCGGTCAATGGAGAGCTGATCAAAACAATCGCCCGGTCTGTGAGTGTTCCTGTGCAGGTAGGCGGAGGGATTCGCACGGAAGAACAGATCAATGACTATCTGGAGGCAGGAGTTTCCCGCGTCATCCTCGGGACAGCGGCGATCGAAGACGAGCCATTTACCGAGAGGATTCTCCGACGTTACAGAGAAAAGATCGCCATCGGGCTTGACTGCAGGGGCGGCATGGTGGCGACGCGAGGCTGGCTGACGACGACCGACGTGAGTGCTACTGAACTGGCAAACCGGCTCGCCCAATACGGAGCGGAGACCTTTATTTACACGGATATCGCCCGCGATGGCACCCTCACAGGCCCGAATGTGGAGGAGATTTTCGCACTGGCCCGTGCCACTGGAAAAACAGTGATCGCCTCCGGCGGGGTGAGCGTGCTCGATGATTTGACTGCCCTGCATCGTTATGCCGGGGAAGGTGTCGGCGGGGCTATCGTCGGCAAGGCCCTGTATACGAAAGCCTTTACGCTGACCGAGGCTGTATCTTGGCTGAGGGAGTGTGAATAGCATGCTGGCCAAGCGAATCATTCCCTGCCTCGACGTCAAGGACGGACGGGTCGTCAAAGGTATACAGTTTCTCGGGCTGCGCGACGCCGGAGATCCGGTGGAGCTGGCCAAAAAGTACAGCGAGGAAGGAGCCGACGAGCTCGTTTTCCTGGACATTTCGGCCTCCCATGAAGGGCGCAAAACGATGGTGGACGTAATCGAACAGACGGCAGCCAACATTACGATCCCTTTCACGGTCGGCGGCGGGATCAACAGTGTGGACGACATGAGGCGCATTCTGCGGGCAGGAGCCGATAAAATTTCGTTGAATACGGCAGCGGTGCTGCGTCCGGAGCTGATCCGCGAGGGGGCACAGGTCTTTGGCACCCAGTGTGTGGTCGTCGCTATCGACGCACGGCAGGTCGGAGAGAACAAGTGGGAAGTGTACACCCACGGCGGACGAAATGCTGCAGGCAAGGATTTGATCGAGTGGGCGCAGGAAGCCGAGGCTCTGGGAGCGGGCGAAATTCTCTTGACCAGCATGGATGCCGACGGAGAAAAGAAAGGCTTTGACATCGAGCTGAACCGGCTTGTATCGGAAGCGGTAGGGATTCCCGTTATAGCTTCTGGAGGCGCCGGTAGTCGGGAGCATTTTTTGGAGGTGCTGACTGCAGGTAAGGCTGATGCTGCTCTGGCCGCCTCCATTTTCCACTATGAGGAGACCTCGATCCAGGCGGTAAAAGAGTATCTGCTCGCGAAAGGAGTCGACATACGACCATGACATTGACTGTAAACATCGAGGCGCTCCGTTTTGACGAAAACGGCCTGATCCCCGCCATTGTACAGGATGCCGTGAGCAAGGAAGTGCTGACGCTCGCCTACATGAACAAAGAGTCTTTGGCCAAGTCGCTGGAAACAAAGGAGACGTGGTTTTGGAGCCGTTCCCGGCAGGAGCTGTGGCACAAAGGAGCGACCTCCGGCCACACGCAGCGAATTGTTTCGATCAAATACGATTGCGATAAAGACGCCCTAGTCGTGCTGGTTGTTCCACAAGGACCGGCTTGCCACACCGGGTCGTACAGTTGTTTTGCCGGACAGTTGACAACCGTCGGAATCACGGCAAGCGATGAAGCGAGTGCCGCAACTGAAGCGAACGCAAGCACTGCAACTGAAACGGACGCAAGAGCAGCGGCTGGTTCTGGCATTGCTGCGGCAACTGAATCTAGCATTTTAGCGAAAGAAAAAATACCATCGGCTGTCTCTTCCGACCGTTTCTCCATTTTGAACGAGCTGGAGCAGTTGATCGCCTCACGCGAAGCGGAGCGCCCGGAAGGCGCCTACACCACCTATCTGTTTGAAAAAGGCGTAGACAAGATTTTGAAAAAGGTCGGCGAGGAAGCGGCCGAAGTGATCATCGCGGCGAAGAATCGCAGTCATGACGAGCTCCGTTACGAAGCGGCTGATCTCCTGTATCACCTGCTTGTGCTGCTGCGGGAACAAAAGCTTCCGCTCGACGACGTGCTGGCAGAACTGCAAAAGCGGCGGTAACGGCAATCGGGATGGTATAATGCCGATAGATTTTCGCCATTCTCATCCTGGCTAGATCGCACATTGCATGCTGTTAATTTGACGCCAGCCCTCCTATCATTGTGGTATTATTATCCAAATGGAATGCGAGGAGGAAGCTGTTTGGAAATCATTCGCAAAAACCCTGAAAATGTAGCACCTCCAATAGGCTCCTATTCACATCTGACCATTGTGCCAAGAGAGGCAGACATACTTGTGCTATCAGGGCAAGTAGGAACAGATCGGGATGGAAACCTGCCCGAAGGAGTCGAAGAACAACTTAGAAACGCTCTAAACAATGTAACCAGCATTTTGAGCAGTGAAGGCGTTACGTCAGAAGGTATACTAAAAATAAACATCTGGTTAACAGAGATGATCAATCGGGATCAGTTTACTGCCATTTGGAAAGAATTCCACGGTGGCAACCCCCCCTCTACAACGATGGCTTATGTTTCTGCTTTGGCGCAGCCCAAACTGAAGGTTGAAGTAGAGGCCTGGGCAGCCAGATGTTAAAGTGGCGGCTTATAGCCGCTTTTTTGTTTGGGGATGGATTAGCCGCTACTGTTTATTGAAAAGGGGTGAGAGGAAATGAAAGCGTTGCTAATTTTCGTCACTACCTATCTCATCATCAGCTTGCCTGATTTTTTCGGGTTTTCCTTTGCCGTTCAATGGGTACCCGGAGTTTCCGATTTATACAAAGCGTGGACCTATTTTTCAATGGGCTTGTCTGAAAAAGCTGTTCTCAAATTGATCGTTTCTGCGGCCTCAAGCGTGTTTTTCGCAGTCATCTTGAAAAGGAGATCCTGTTTGAGCAAGTGACGGTGTTTTTCCAAGCCACGCGTAATATAATCGGGATGACTATTATTTGGCATGATTGATCCGCTATAATGTAGAGGGAAAATTGCCAATCGCGGAAAAATGTAATTGTAATTAGGGTATGTTGTGTGAAGAGTATTAGGCGGCAATGAAGAGAAAGCCCCCGGACAGACAATCAGAAATAAAAGACCAGCAGACTGACAGACCGAAGACGACAGCGCCTTGCCGTCAGTTGCAAGATAATTGAGGCTCCTGTCCAGGCAGGGGCTTTTTCCATGCTGATCCAGCCGGAAAAGCATGCGGCAAACAAACGAGAGGGAGGGGACAGTGTGAGGAATCACTGCTTGTGGGCAGCCGTTTTGTTTATGTGCTTATCGTTGTTTCCTGAACCGGCGGGTGCCAGTGACAAGGTGCTTCGCGTCGCCTTCGACAAGGAGCTCCCTCCTTTTGCGTATATGGACGAAAACGGCAAGGCCAGCGGATTCAACATTGATCTGATAAAGGCCATTGCCGAAGAGAACGGCTATGAGCTGGAGTATGTGCCGCTGGAATGGGAGGACGCCCTTTCCTATCTGAAGGACGGAAAGGTGGATGTGCTTCTCGGCATCAAGTATACGAACCGCTACGATCTTGTCTTCGACTTTAGCGAATCGTTTTTTACCATGTCCGAGGTGCTTTTGGTTCCCAAGCAGGACAGTGAGATTTTTACCCTGAATCAATTGCGGGAAAAAGTCGTTGCTGTACAGCGTGGCAATGTCGGCATGGACTTGCTGGAAAGTGTCCGAAGAGTCAAAATGCTCGTATCCTTCAACCAGCGGGATGCCCTGGACAATTTGATAAGGGGAAGAGCCGATGCGTTTATCGGAAATCGCTGGACAGCGGAGTACCTTCTGGAGAAGGCGAACAAACAAGACGAGTTCGTGATGCGCTCCGGTCTGATCAATCCGACCGATTACGCCTTTGCCGTTCGGGAAGGCAATTATGAACTGCTCGACAAGATTAACGAAGGGTTGAACAAGCTCTATCGGGACGGAACCTATACCCGGCTGTACAGCCATTACTTTGAACCGTACGCAACGCATGCGACGGACCGGTATCGCAAAGTAGTGATCGGCCTTTTGGTCGTCATGGCGCTCGTGTCGATTACCTTGGTGACGATCTTTTTCTGGAACAAACGGCTAAAAGCAGAGGTGAGACGCCAGACGGCTGCACTGGCCGACGTGATGGCGTTCCAAAGGCAGGTTCTGGACAATACGGAGAGCGCGATCCTCTCCCTGGACGTTTTCGGACATATTACGCTGGTCAACCAGGTGACGCGGCGGCTGCTTTTGACAGACGATGATGCGATCGGACGGCATATCAGTGCCCTGCTTCCGCAACTGCCTGTGGAACAAGCTCTCGCGGCGGACAAGCCTTCCTTTTATGAAGGAGAGTTTCAGTTGGAACAATCTTCTGTCCGCGTCTTTCACTACTATATGGCTCCCTTTGGCAACGCTGTCTCCGAGCATGTCGGGTGGATCGTCAGCCTGCAGGATAGGACCGAGCAAAAGCGGCTGCAGGCGAGGCTGATTTCGCAGGAAAAAATGCATGCACTCGGCCAATTGGCAGCAGGGATGGCTCACGAACTGAGAAACCCGCTCACAGCGATCAAAACCTTTATCGATATGCTGCCAAAGAAGCTGGATGACGAGCGTTTTCGCTCCGAGCTGCTGCATTATGTACCGGAAGAAATGGAGCGAATGAATCGAATCCTGGAGGACCTGCTGGACTACTCCCGTTCCAAGCCGTTGGAAATAGAGGAGACGGACCTCAAAATGCTGGTGGATTCTGTCCTGGGGCTGTTTGCAAAACGGGCGGTAAACGAGCAAGTCGAAATGCATATTGAAGTGCCTCAGGGAATCAAGGTATGCCTCGACCGCAGAAGGCTGAAACAAGTGCTGATCAACTTGATGATAAATGCGCTGGAAGCCATGTCGACAAGTTCCGTAAAACGGCTTCATATCAAGGCTCGGGAAAGTGCGGACGGCGTGGAGCTGACGGTCAGCGATACGGGAGAAGGGATGAGTGCGGAACAGCTGCCCCATTTGTTTGAACCCTTTTTTACGACCAAGACGCAAGGGATCGGTCTGGGACTGTATGTCAGCGACAAAATCATGCGGGAACACGGAGGCCGGATTGATGTCAGCAGTACAAAAGGAGAGGGCACGACGTTCACCCTGTTTTTTCAGTAGGGAATAGAAGGAGGACAGCCATGACACGCTTGCTGATTGTGGACGACGAACCGGCAATCTGCGCCTCTCTGTCGTTTGCGTTAGAGGATGATTTCGATGTATTTACAGCCAAGGACGAGCAGACGGCACTCGCTGCCCTTGAGCAAGAGGAGATCGACTGTGTGCTGCTCGATCTCAATCTCGGCTCTACCAGCGGACTGGAGCTGCTTCCGAAGCTAAAAAAACTGCGTCCGGACCTGACGGTTATCATGATGACTGCCTTTGGAACGATTGAATCGTCTGTAGCGGCGATGAAAGCGGGGGCGTACCACTACCTGACCAAGCCGCTTCATCTGGACGAGGTGAAGCTCTTGATAAACAAAGCGCTGGAATTTCAAAAGCTGCACAAGAGGGTAAAGGTATTGAGCGCCGCTGTCAAGCAGCAGCAGTCCTACGCCGGGATGATCGGGAAGAGCCAGCAAATGCAGCGAATTTATCAGTTGATTGAAAAGGTCAAGGACATTCCCTCAAATATCCTGATCACAGGAGAAAGCGGGACGGGCAAAGAGCTGGTTGCCAGGGCCATTCACTATCAGGGGGTTCGGAGCCAAGCTGCGTTCTCCGTAATAAACTGCGCCGCGATACCCGAGACTTTGCTGGAGAGCGAGTTATTCGGGTATGCAAAAGGGGCGTTTACCGGGGCTGTGCAGCAAAAAACCGGGCTGTTTGAGCGTTCGCACGGAGGCACGGTCTTTCTCGATGAGATCGGGGAGATGCCGCTTGCTCTGCAAGCCAAGCTGCTGCGGGTCATTCAGGAGCGCACCGTGACTCCCTTGGGCAGTTATTCTACAAAAGAGATAGATATCCGTCTCATCGCGGCGACCAATCGGAATTTGGAAGAGGAAGTGGCCAAGGGTACCTTTCGCGAGGATTTGTACTACCGTCTGAATGTGATTCCAATCCGTACCCCTGCGTTGCGTGAACGGCCGGAGGATGTGCCTCTCCTGGTTGACTATTTTCTCGATCTTTATGCAGCCAACATGGGCAGGGAAAAGAAAGAATGCAGCCCGGATGTAAAAAAGAAGCTGTTCGCCTATTCATTTCCGGGCAACGTGAGGGAACTGGCCAATATTATCGAATATGCGGTAGCCCTCTCCGCGGGAGAGATCATTACCATGGAAGACTTGCCCGCTTCCCTGGTCAGCCAGCCGACAGAAAAACGCCTTTTTCCGAAGAGTCAGGAGGGCGTATTCGTGCCGGCGAATGCGACACTGGAGGAGGCCGAGCGGCTGGTAATTCTGCACACCCTGGAAAAGAACGGCGGACATCGCAAAAAGACAGCCGATCAGCTTGGGATTAGTGAGCGGGGATTGCGTCAAAAACTCAAGCAATATCTCGAGTCGTAAATAATCGCTGGCCCCATAACCGGAAAAAAATTCCGCCCGATTCGGACATTTTTTCCGGTTTTTCTCTTTTGTCGCCGAAGCGGAACGGCAAAAAGCGTCATTTTCGTGTAATCATGATGTGGCACGGCTCTTGCTTTATTTTGTTGTAAACGGTTTCAAAAAAGAAAAGGGGGAATCACAATGTTGAAGAAAATGCTCACGATCTTATCATCCACGCTGCTTGTCCTTACTGTCGCAGCTTGTGGAAACCAATCCGCGCCTTCGACCGGATCTGGCGGAGAAGCTTCAGGAGGAGGCGGTGGGGGAGCCGAGCAGAAGTTCCTCACAATCGCTACCGGCGGAAGCTCGGGGCCTTACTACACCATTGGCGGCGCCATGTCGAAAATCTACAAGGAGAAGCTGGGCTACAATGCGTCCGTCCAATCTACCGGCGCCTCTGTTGAAAACATCAATCTGTTGAAGACGAAAAAGGCCGATCTTGCCTTTGTCATGTCAGACGTTACTTCCTTTGCATACGAAGGACAAGAAAACTTCAAGGAAAGCGGCGCTATCAAGGACTTGCGAGCAATGGCCGGTCTGTACCTGAACTACGTGCAGGTCGTTACGTTGAAAGACCGCAATATTAAATCGATTGCCGACCTGAAAGGCAAACGCGTCGGTGTAGGGGCACCCAACTCCGGTGTCGAAGTGAACGCCCGCATGGTGCTGGCTGGTCACGGTATTACCTACAACGACATCAAGGCGGACTACCTGTCTTACGCCGAGGCGATCGAGCAGTTGAAAAACAACGCCATTGACGCAGCATTCGTAACGTCCGGACTGCCGAACTCTACCGTGATCGATCTGATGACGACCAAAGACGTGGAGATTGTCCCGATCAAAAAAGAAGATGTCGACAAGATGGCGGAAAAATTCCCGTTCTTCGTTTCTGCGGAAATCCCGGCAGGTCTCTATAAAAACGATCAGCCTGTCCAAACAGCCGCAATTCGCAACATCATGCTCGTTCGGAGCGACTTTTCCGATGAACAGGTGTACAAGCTGACCAAAGCCTTCTTTGAAAATATCGATGCATTAAAAGAGGCGCACAACGCAGCCAAGGACATTGACGTAAAAGAAGCGGGCAAGAACCTCGTGGTACCGCTCCATCCGGGTGCAGAAAAATACTATAAGGAAGTTGGCGCTCTCAACTAATCGATGTAATCGCACGACCTGATAAAAAGGGAGGAGACATCATGAAGAAATGGATATTCAGGCTGCTTCTCCTCTTTGTGGGCCTCACGGCGCTGGGGCCCCAACCCTTTTTATTTCTAAACGATTTTCACCAGCAAGAGACAATCGGCGCAGTGCCTCTTGGAATGACCGATCAATTTGAAGTGGAGTGGGTGCATTCTGTCGAGCTTACTCCTTGGAGAGAGACGTACAGCGTGCATTGGCTGTATGGGATGGAGCTGGCAGAGACCTCCTTTCGTTCCTTCGGAGCAGGAGTTCCCACAGAGTTTGCAGATGCGAAAGTGACTGTTCAAGACGGCTGGATCAAGGTATCCGATCTGCATGATCGACGCGAGTCCATTCTCTATTTGATTACCCGGGACGATTACGTATTGCGAGTCAGTGGTCAACAGTGGAAATTATCCGATGTATTGCCATTGGGTACGTCGTTGGAGCTTTCCGTCAAGTGGTTTCCTTGGTGGTACCGGTTTGTATACAAGCTTGAAAAGAAAGGGAGTGACGAGTAGATGAGTGCTTCGAACCAGATGCTTACGGATGAAGAAGTGCGCCAAAATGAAAGCAAGGCGCAGGCTATCTTGCAGGAGTACGACAAGGAAGCGGGTTATCGGGTTTTTGACAAAAAGTGGATAGGCCTGCTCGTTTCTGTCATTGCCATCTGCTTTGCCCTCTATCATCTCTACGCTGCCTATGCCATCCCATTTGTAACGCTAAAGCACCGTTCTCTCCATGTGGCGGTTGTACTTTGCCTGATCTATCTGTTATATCCGGGGTGGAAGAAAGCGTCGCGCAAAAAGCTGTCTCTTTTGGATGTCGTTTTGGCGCTAGCCTCGCTGGGAACGGCAGGCTATATATTTATTTATTATCTCGATATCGTCAATCGAGGCGGCATCCCTTCGACGCTTGACGTGACTTTTGCGACCATCACCTGCCTGCTTGTCCTGGAGGCTTCGCGCCGAGTGGCAGGGTGGGAGCTTACAGCGATGGCCAGCATTTTTGTCGCGTATGCGTATCTGGGCCCGTATTTGCCGGGAGACTTTGCGCATCGAGGCTATACGTTTAGCGACATCTTCAACTATATGTATGTCACCACTGAAGGTATTTTTGGCGATGCTACGGCCGTTTCTGCTTCCTTCATTATCCTCTTTATTATTTTCGGCGCCTTCTTGTCCAAATCAGGCATGGGGACGCTGTTTAATGATCTGTCGCTCGCGCTGGCGGGAAGCAGCAAGGGCGGACCTGCCAAGGTAGGAGTCATCGCCAGTGCGGTACACGGCTCGATCAACGGCTCGGCAGTAGCCAGTGTTGTCACTACCGGATCGTTTACCATCCCGATGATGAAACGTGTCGGCTACAAGCCGGATTTTGCAGCAGGTGTTGAGGCGACTGCAGCCGTTGGCGGACAGATATTGCCTCCGATCATGGGGGCGGCTGCTTTTATTATGGCGGAGACACTCGGTGTTCCATACATTACGATTGCCGTCGCCGCATTGATACCGGCGATCATGTACTATTTCGGTCTGCTGGTACAGGTTCATCTCCGGGCTGACCGCGACAATTTGCAAGGGCTGACCAAGGAAGAGCTCCCCAAAGTAAAGGACGTTTTGAAAGAACGGGGGCACTTGCTGCTGCCTTTGATTCTGCTAGTCCTCCTGTTGATGATGGGGTATACGCCAACTCTTGTCGCTGTGGCTACCATTATAGCTACGATTGTAATTGCTGCGCTTCGTCCTTCCAGCCGCATGGGCTTTCGCGATGTTTTGCAAGCGCTGGAAACCGGCGTGAGGGACACGCTGGGGGTAGCAGCGGCGTGCGCCGCCGTCGGAATTACGGTTGGTGTCTTCAGCTTGACTGGTTTAGGTTTGAAGCTGGCTAATATCATTTTGATGATGGGATCAGGCAGTTTGTTTATGACACTGCTGTTTACCATGATCGCTTCCATTATTCTCGGACTGGGGCTGCCGTCTATCCCTTGCTACATCATTACCGCTACTATGGCGGCACCGGCCCTTTCCACCTTTGGGGTCGATCCTTTGGCAGCGCATTTGTTTGTCTTCTACTTTGGTGCGATTGCCAATTTGACGCCCCCGATTGCCCTGGCAGCCTTTGCCGGAGCTGGTATCGCCGGTTCAGATCCACAGCGGACCGGATGGATTTCGTGTAAGCTGGCGTTGGCCGGATTTATTGTTCCGTTTATCTTTATTTACAAGCCTGGCTTGTTGATTCTTGAATCCAGTGTTGCTGATATTGCCTTTGCAGCCTTGGCTACGCTGCTGGCTGTTTTGGCATTGGCCGCAGCAACGGAAGGGTTCCTCTTTGCCAAAATGAATTGGATTTTCCGTTTGGCTTTGATTGCGGCCGGGATTTTGCTGATCTTCCCCGAAGCGATCCTGATGGGAAGCGGACTTGGTATCATGATAGCGATCAGTGTGCTTCAGTTTATGAAAAAGAGAAATGGTATAAAGACGATTGAGGTATAGGGAGTTAGTATAAGAAAGAGAGGGAAAGGTGATCCCTCTCTTTTTTGTCTGCCTTATTTTTATAGTAGGAATGCATTTGTTCACGTTCTTTTTTCAATT
>NZ_CP151945.1:3955000-5022500 GCF_038592925.1 Brevibacillus sp. FSL K6-2834 | reverse complement strand
CATCGACGGGGAGGTTTGGCACCTCGATGTCGGCTCATCGCATCCTGGGGCTGAAGTAGGTCCCAAGGGTTGGGCTGTTCGCCCATTAAAGCGGTACGCGAGCTGGGTTCAGAACGTCGTGAGACAGTTCGGTCCCTATCTGTCGCGGGCGCAGGAAGTTTGAGGAGAGCTGTCCTTAGTACGAGAGGACCGGGATGGACGCACCGCTGGTGCACCAGTTGTCACGCCAGTGGCACAGCTGGGTAGCTATGTGCGGAAGGGATAAGCGCTGAAAGCATCTAAGCGTGAAGCCCCCTCCAAGATGAGACTTCCCACAGCGTTAAGCTGGTAAGACCCCTCATAGACGATGAGGTTGATAGGTTCGGTGTGGAAGCGCGGCAACGCGTGGAGCTGACGAATACTAATCGGTCGAGGACTTATCCACACAAATCCTTTAGCACAATATGCATATCCAGTTTTGAAGGCGCGAAACCTTCTAAAGTTTGTGACGTCTTTCGGTCAAGAGTGAAGATAGTAGCTGGAGACCTTTTTTCATGGAGCTGTGGTGAAGTTGGAGTTCACGCCGGTCTGTCACACCGGAGGTCGCGGGTTCGAGTCCCGTCAGCTCCGCCATTTCAATGAAGCAGCGGGTCTCTCACCCGTAAACGGGTTCACCCTTGCAGCGTGTACAGGAAGCATTGCTCGGGTACTTCAGATCTGGCTCACAGGAAGCCTTTCGAGGTCGAGTCGCCAGTGGAAGCGAGTCCCGTCAGCTCCGCCATTTCAAGAAACGGATTCATCCGCCATGTAATATTTTCATGTTCTCTGTGATGTTGATACGGCTCGGTAGCTCAGTCGGTAGAGCAGAGGACTGAAAATCCTCGTGTCGGCGGTTCGATTCCGTCCCGAGCCACCATTTTTGCGAGCCATTAGCTCAGTTGGTAGAGCATCTGACTTTTAATCAGAGGGTCGAAGGTTCGAGTCCTTCATGGCTCACCAGTATATATGCGGACGTAGCTCAATTGGTAGAGCGTCGCCTTGCCAAGGCGAAGGTCGCGGGTTCGAGCCCCGTCGTCCGCTCCATTCATGAATATAGAAGTTCGATAAATGACACCACTCGCTGTACAGCCAGTGGTGTTTCCTGCTTTTATCCCGAAATGAAACCGCTTATTTGAAAAAATGAGAGCGGATCTGCTCTAGCAAAACGAAGCAGATCCGGTGAAAGAAAACTTTAAAAGGGTGCATCAGCTTGTGGCGTAAGGGCGCTTCTGGTACGATACATGGAGGTACTGCCCTGTGATGCTGGAGGTTCTATGAAACAAAACAAGAGAATCGAGAAGTCGACAGTCGTTCATTTTCATCAAGACGCCCGCTTTTTTGTCGAGCGCGGCTTGCGTTTTTTAAATCGCTATGACTACGATAAAGCTATTCGCAGCTTCCGCCGTGCCATCGAGCTGGAGCCGAAAAATGCCGAATACCAATGCCATTTGGCGAGTGTTCTGGCCGAAGTCGGCAATTTTGAAGCGTCCAACGACATCTTGTATGATGTGCTGGAAAAGTGCGAACCGAAAATAGTAGAAGTCTATTTTTATATGGCGAACAATTACGCCAACCTGGAAGATTACGAGATGGCAGAAGAGATGGCGATCCGCTACTTGCAACAACAAAGCGATGGGGCTTACCGAGAGGATGCCGAAGAGCTGCTGGACTATATCTACTTTGAGCTGGACATGCCTCCTCGCCATTTTCTCACAGGTGAACGCGAGGACGTGTACAGCAAGCATGAACGGGCACGGCGCAGTTTAGAAGAAGGCCGTTTTTTAGAAGCATTGGACATTTTAAAAGAAATCGTCGAAGCGGACCCTTCCTTTATGCCGGCTTGGAACAACCTGTCGCTGGCCTACTACTATGTAGGGGATTTTCAACAGGCAATGGCAACGATTGAGGAGACGCTGGAGAGAGAGCATGGAAATTTGCATGCTCTCTGCAACCTGGCAGTGCTGTTGTCACACCACAATCGGGCCAAGGAGCTGGTGGCACTCATCAACATGCTGAAAAAAGTCGTCCCCTACCATCCGGAGCATGCGTATAAGCTGGCGACGACAATGGGCGTCCTTGGCCAACACGAGGAGGCCTATCGCCTCTACGCCAAGATGCTTAAATCGGGTCGAACTCATGAAGCATGCACGTACCACTACGCAGCGATATCCGCCTATATGAGTGGTCATAAGGAACAAGCCATCCGCTGGTGGCAAAAGGTAAAGCAGCTGGACCCGGAATCGGGGGTAGCCGAGCACTACATGGAGATGGTAAAAGAGGCGAAGGACGGGCAAACTAAGCAGGTCATCCCTTACCATTACTATCAGCCGCAGCAGGAAGTGTCCTGGGAGAAGGCACCGGCATCCGGTGTTGAAGAGCTGAAAAACGATCCGATGATTCGCGCTTCCTTGTTGTGGGCCCTGCAGCACGGGCGCGATGAAGTTAAGTTTGCGGTTCTGCAAACCCTTGCTTTGATCGGCGATGACGAAGCGGAAGCAGCGGTTCGCCAGTGTTACCACCAAACGGACGATCCGCAGCTGCAAAAGCTCGCCCTGCTTGCACTGGCAGACATGGGAGCAGAGATGCCGGAAGCAAGGCCCAAGCGAAAAGCAAAGACGAAAGCGGCAACTGAGCATAAATTAGAGTTTCCGGGGAGCGAAACGGACAGTCAAAAAACGGAAGGCGTAGAAGACTGCATCAACCGGTTTTTTTCCGGTAGCGGACAGGAGGACATGAAGAACTGGTGTCTATCTGTTTGGAAACGGTTCTCGCAGCTAGAGAAGCCGCCTGTACAAGTGCGCAAGATTGTAGCGTGGGTGGCTGCACTCGAATATCTATACGGTGCGGTAAAAAACCAGAAACATGCGCAATCACAGGCAAAGGTAGCAGAAAAATACGAGCTTTCCCCCTCAACTGTGGCAAAGTGCGTAAAAGCACTGCAAACCCTTGATTTGAAATAGATTCTCATTTTATAATAAGTATAAATAAGAAGTGATTGCAGATTGAGGAGGCAGTGGATATGAGCGACCAAAAAATATACGATGTGATCATCGCCGGTGCAGGCCCCGCGGGGATGACTGCCGCTGTATATACCTCCCGCGCAAACATGAGCACGCTCATGCTGGAACGCGGAATTCCAGGCGGCCAAATGGCCAATACGGAGGAGATTGAAAACTATCCGGGCTTCGGCTCCATTTTGGGACCGGACTTGTCCACAAAAATGTTCGAGCATGCTCAAAAGTTCGGCGCTGAGTATGCATATGGCGAAATCAAGGAAGTAAAAGACGAGGAGCCGTATAAACGAGTCATTACTTCCGACAAGGAGTACCTGGCCAAATCGGTGATCATTGCCACCGGTGCGGAGCATCGCCTGCTGGGCGTTCCGGGAGAAAAAGAACTCTCCGGCCGCGGCGTTTCCTATTGCGCAGTATGTGACGGAGCATTTTTCCGCGGCAAAGAGCTGGTCGTAGTCGGCGGCGGAGACTCTGCTGTCGAGGAAGCCGTATTCTTGACCCGCTTTGCATCCAAGGTGACGATCATTCACCGTCGCGATCAGTTCCGCGCCCAAAAAATCCTGCAAAAACGGGCATTTGACAATGAAAAGATCGAGGTCATCTGGGATACGGTGGTCAAGGAAATTCGCGGCGACGGAAAAGTCCAAAGCGTACTCCTGGAGAACCTGAAAACCGGCGAAGAGCGCGAGTTCCCGACAGATGGCGCATTCATCTACGTAGGGATGGACCCGCTGACGGAGAGCGTTCGCAATCTGGGAATTACCAATGAAGCCGGGTATGTGCTGACAGATGAACGCATGCACACCAAAGTGAAAGGTGTCTTTGCCGCCGGGGATGTGCGCGAGAAGATGCTGCGTCAAGTAGTGACAGCTACTGGTGACGGCTCGATCGCCGCCCAATCGGCCCAGCACTACGTCGAAGAGCTGAACGAACGTCTGGCTGAGCAAAATGTCACAATCTCTTAACCTGCTTGTAACATGAGTGAAATAATTGGGCGGTAAGATGAAGACAATGAATTGACCCCCTTATCTATACGAACCATTTTGCGTGGCTGCCATAGCCACGCCATTTTTTTTCCGCAAGGCATGCACGAACGGCCGGATATCAGCTTCCTGTCTCCACGGGAGCGTTACGAGTCCTAACGGGACGAGTCCTAAAGGGTGCGAAAATGCCAACCGTTATGGTATGCTAAAGTCAGAATCGTAGGAGGCGAGTGGAGTGACAGAAGTGGAAAATGAGAGAGCCGTTAATCTGTTGATCATTACAGGGATGTCTGGCGCGGGGAAAACCGTTGCCGTACAGAGCTTGGAAGATCTGGGGTTCTTTTGTGTCGATAACCTGCCGCCGGTTTTGATCCCCAAGTTTGCGGAGCTGATCAAGCAGTCGGGAGGCAATATTGAGCGTGTCGCCTTGGTAGTTGACCTGCGCGGCCGCGAATTTTTTGTAAACTTGTCGGGAGCCATCGACAGTCTAAATCAAATGGAGGGAATCTCTTTCCATATTCTCTATCTGGATGCAAATGATCAAACATTGGTTTCCAGGTACAAAGAGACGCGTCGACGCCATCCGCTTTCACCCAACGGTTCACCATTGGAAGGAATCCATGCCGAGCGTCGGCTGCTTCAGGAAATGAAGGGGCGAGCCCATCAGATTATTGATACCAGCCAAATGAAGCCGGCACAGTTGCGAGAAAAAATAATTAGCCAGTATACACAGCAAGGTTCTTCCTTGACGATTAACGTCCTGTCTTTCGGATTCAAATACGGCACTCCGATTGATGCCGATCTTATGTTTGACGTACGTTTCCTGCCCAATCCGCATTACGTGGAAGAATTGCGGCCCAAAACCGGGTGTGACCCGGAGGTGGCCGAGTACGTCATGAATCATAAGGAAACGAAAGAGTTTGTCGATAAACTGATTGACTTTTTGGCCTATACGATGCCCCATTACCAACGGGAAGGGAAAAGCCAGCTGGTGATCGGGATCGGCTGCACGGGAGGCAAGCATCGTTCGGTGGCGATCGCGGAGCATTTGGGCGAGGTTTTTGGAAAGGACTACGCGATTCGGGTCAGTCATCGTGACATGGAAAAAAGCAAGTAAGCATAGGATGGCAGGAAAGAAAGAAACGCCATCCGTACTTGAACAGGGCCTTTGTATGTGTATCAGCATATAATGAGGTGACATATGCCGACGAGGAGAATGGGATCGCAGCAGGGCAACCGGCTGCGGGTTGTCGTGATCGGCGGAGGAACGGGACTGTCCGTGTTATTAAGGGGGTTAAAGCACGCACCGGTTCACATTACCGCGATCGTAACCGTCGCTGACGACGGCGGAAGCTCCGGGAGGCTGCGGGAGGAGTTGGATATGCCCCCTCCCGGAGATATCCGTAACGTTTTGACGGCCCTGGCCGATACCGAACCGCTGATGGAAAAGGTCATGCAGTATCGTTTTTCCACAGGTACCGGATTAGCCGGGCATAATTTGGGAAATCTACTTCTGGCAGCGATGAACGAAATTACCGGAGATTTTGTCACAGCGGTTAAGAAGCTGAGCGATGTATTGGCTGTCCGGGGAGAGGTGCTTCCGGCATCGACACAGTCGCTTCGGCTCATGGCGGAAATGGAAGACGGTTCAATCATTGCGGGAGAATCGCAAATTCCATTGACCGGCAAGCAGATCAAGCGGGTCTTTCTGGACCCCGAGGATGCTGTGCCATTGAGTGAAGCGCTGCTGGCCATCGAAGAGGCAGATGCGATCTTGATCGGCCCTGGAAGCCTGTATACGAGCATTTTGCCGAATCTATTGGTGAGAGGCTTGTTCGCCGCTGTAAAGAATTCGACAGCTCCGAAAATGTATATTTGCAATGTCATGACTCAGCCGGGCGAAACAGACGGGTTTTCCGCATCCAAACATGTCGAAGTGCTGTACGATCATGTAGGCGGACCGTTTTTGGATACAGTGATAGTGAACTCTGCTGCCATTCCCGATAAAACCTTGGAAAAATATGCGGAGAAGGGAGCAGCCCCTGTTGCTTGTGATGTAAAGCGCTTACGCCAGTTGGGACTGCATATCGTAGCCAAACCGCTGGTGGCGTTTGAAGAGGGGTATCTGCGTCATGATGCGACCGCCGTCAGCAAGCAGGTCGTCTCGCTGATCAAGCGGAGGCGCCGGACGCAGAAGATTGAGAAGGAGTGAAGGACGATGTCATCATTCGCCGCACAGACGAAAAAGGAACTGACGATGCTGGAGGGACCTGATTGTTGCAGCCGAGCAGAGCTGGCGGCGCTGATTCGGATGAACGGCAGCCTGCAATTCGGTGCAGGGCGTCTGGTACTGGATGTGACCACGGAAAATGCGGCGATTGCCAGACGGATATACACGTTGACGAAAAAAATCTTCAATATTCATGCCGAACTGCTTGTGCGCAAGAAAATGCGGCTGAAAAAGAACAACGTATACATCGTAAGAATCCCCAACAGAGCCAATGATATACTGCAAGAGCTGAGAATTATGGACGAGAGCCTTTCCTTCGTGCGCGGGATATCGCAGGACATTGTGAAGAAGTCTTGCTGCCGCGCTGCGTATTTGCGAGGGGCGTTTTTGGCGGGCGGGTCGGTAAACCACCCGGAGGCATCCAGCTACCATCTGGAGATCTTTACTTCGTACCAGGATTTTTGCGAGGCTTTGACCAAAATGGCCAATCGCTACAAGCTGAACGCGAAGTGCATTGAACGAAAAAAAGGCTACGTCCTCTACATCAAAGAAGGGGAGAAGATCACGGAGTTTCTCAGCCTGATCGGTGCGCATCAGGCACTGTTCTACTTCGAGGACGTGCGGATCGTCAAAGATATGCGCAACTCTGTAAACCGTCTGCACAATTGTGAAATCGCCAACATCAACAAGACGGTAAATGCAGCGGCCAGGCAGATGGAGAACATCCAGCTGATCCAGGAGGAAATGGGGCTGGAAAATCTGCCGAAGCGTTTGCGCGAGGTGGCAGAGCTTCGGTTGATTCATCCGGACATCAACCTGAAAGAGCTGGGAGAAATGATTCCCAGCGGAGTAGTCAGCAAGTCGGGGATCAATCACCGGCTACGAAAAATTAACGAAATCGCTGACAAATTACGAGAAAAACGAAATATTTCCGTGTAGAGACATGGTATACTAGACGGTAATAAGAGATACTGAGCGAGGAGGTTCCACCCATGGTTCAACAGCAGGTTGTGGTCAAGCTGAAAACCGGTTTGCAGGCCCGCCCTGCGGCATTTTTCGTGCAGGAGGCCAACCGGTTTGCATCAGAAGTATTTGTGGAAAAAGAAAACAAGAAGGTAAACGCGAAGAGCATCATGGGGATAATGAGCCTCGCTATCAGTTCGGGTACGGAGATCACGATATCAGCGGAGGGCCCTGATGCGTCTCAAGCGGTTACCAGCCTGACCAATCTGGTAAGCAAGGAAGAATAGCAAAAGAACAAGAGGGAAAGACACTTTCTACGGTGAAGTGACCCCAAAAAGTTAGACAGTCATTTTAATTAAGCAGCAAGTAAGGTTTGAGTTCGGTATTGCACTGGACTCAAGCCTTTTAATTTTGCCTTGATTCGTTTGTTGTTGTAGTAATCGATGTATTTTGCTAACTCTTGTTTAAAATGTTCAATGTTTTCAAACTCCTGCATATATAAAAATTCCGATTTTAAGATACCAAAGAAGTTCTCCATTACAGCATTGTCATAACAGTTTCCTTTTCGTGACATACTCTGCGTAATGTTCTTTTCTTTTAATGCCTGTTGGTACTTGCTCATTTGGTAATGCCAGCCTTGATCCGAGTGAATAAGCAGCTCGTCTTCATCTGTTAGTCGTTTAAAAGCTTGGTCCAGCATCGTTGAAACAAGAGAATACCTTGGTTTTGAATCAATCGTATAGGCGACAATTTCTCCGTTAAATAAATCTAACATTGGCGATAAATAAAGCTTTTCGCCAAATAATTTAAACTCCGTAATATCCGTTACCCACTTCTGATTTGGCTTGTCTGCGTGGAAGTTGCGATCCAAAATATTCGGCGCCACCTTTCCAACTTCCCCTTTATAGGAGCGATATTTTTTCATCCGAACCATGCTTTTTAAGCCTAACTGTTTCATCAATCGCTGTACTTTTTTATGGTTTACCTGATGTCCTAGATTCTTGAGTTCATCCTTAATACGACGGTATCCGTAGCGTCCTTTATGTTCATGGTAAATCGCCTGAATTAATGTTTTTAATTCAGCATGTTTATCTGGACGGCTGAAAGTTTTTACATAGTAATAATACGTACTTCGTGGAATACCCGCGAGTTTAAGTAGCGCTTTTATAGGAAATTCGGTCCTTAGTTCAAATACTACTTGCGCTTTGTCTTGCTTTGTAATTTTTCCTTGCTTTGAACTAAGGCATTCAACTTTTTTAAGTAAGCATTCTCCATGCGTAAACGCTCTAATTCTTCCTGCAGTGCCTCGACTGATCCTTCAACAGGTGTTCCTTTCTTGTGTCTCTTCTTCATGGCTGGACGCCCCTTTTTCTTTGAAATGAGAGCGTCTATTCCTTGTGATTGAAATTGCATTCTCCATTTTCGAATCAATCCAGGAGAGGTGATTCGAAAAATGGCGGCTGTTTCATTCGGAGACGTCCCATAAGTATTCATATAATTGAGTACGTCTAGTTTAAACTGTACCGAGTAACTTGTATAGGATTTTACAAAGGCTTTTTCACCCTGATGCTCGTACTGCAACACCCAGTTTCTCACCATATAGTCAGATGCACCAATGGACGCTGCGATCGAAGCATAACTCTCCACACCTTCTAAGTATCGTTGAACCGCAGCTAACTTAACATCCCCACTAAATTTAGTCATAAAAAAACTGCACCCCCAACTGTTGAATATGTCCAACAATTGGGGTGCAGTTCACGGGAAGGTGTCTTTTTTTGTCCGGATCAGCTGCATGTTTCGACAACGAACAGGGCATTGCTAACTTATATAAAAATGGCTGGCAAGGGGGGAGTTTAAGTGAGCACCGAACGCGATACATATACCGAGGGTCGAGACGATTACGACATGGATATTGACCGGATGGTAAACGAGGGGCTTGGCGGAGGACAGGTCACCGATCAGAATGGCCTGATCGAAGAGACCACTACCGAAACCATGACAGGAGCCAGCACAGCTCGCGATGATCGATAAACGGTAAAGGAGCGAAGAGCATGGATGTAAATCGCGCACAGGAAATTATCCGTTCCGAGAGCAAGATCGAGGTACAGTATCAAGGACAATCGGTATGGATCGACGGAGTTGACGAGAAAACGGCGCAGGCCCGCGTCCATACAGAGGGCAACCCGGCGGACAGCAAAACGGTGGACGTCGGTCAATTGGTAGAGAAATAGGCGGACAAGGCAAAAAACCGAGCAGCGCCGGAGAATCTCCTGGCAATTGCTCGGTTTCTTTTTCAAATTCGCTGTTCGAGGTTCAACCGTTTGTTCAGAACATACATAATTGGAGCTCCGACCAGCATGACGACAAATTCGCCAAGCGCAGTGGTGAGCCATGTAAAGTAGAAGGGCAGACCGAACGCCAGGTTCAGTTCAATCGCGATCAGAAACATCGTAATCGTAAAAACAATGGTATTGAATATCATGCGAGCCCAGACGCCTTTGATGAAGCGCATGGAAACAATCGTGACAAGCAGCGCCAGCACAGACTGACCCACTCCAAATACCAGGTCATAGGCGACCATGGGCGAGAAAAACAGATTCGTAAAAAAGACGCCGAGGACAATTCCGTACATGTACTTTTTGTTGAAAACGACGAGATGATTAAACATTTCTGAAACGCGGAATTGTACATTGGTAAAACCAAATGGCTGAATAAGCATCGAGACGGCAATGTACAAAGCCGCCAGGATACCGTTTGCGACAAGCGTTTTTACTTTCATATTCAATTAGCTCCTTAGTTTTTTATCGTGGGATGGTTTCGAACCACGTGGGTATAAAGACACCCAAGTTACTATACTAGCGCTTTACCCCGAGCCCAGTCAACCGTGAAATCTGCCCAGGGTGCAGCGGGTAAATCGCAGCCATAAAAAAAGCCGGAGACAAAAAAAGAAACCGAGGCCAAAAGAGAACCCCGGTAAAAAGACCCCTGGCATAGAGAACTCTGGTATAGAGAACCCCCGGTTAAAAAAGAACCCCGCCATCTCTGGCAGGGTCCTACGTAAATCAGCCGAAGCCGGTTATTTTTTTGCGGATGCCTCTGTCGAAATGACCTTGTCAATCAGGCCGTATTCCATCGCATCCTGGGCAGAAAGGAAATTATCGCGATCCGTATCCTTCTGGATGCGCTCCAGAGGTTGGCCAGTGCGCTCGGACAGGATTTGGTTCAGGTGCTCGCGCATTCTGATAATCCGTTTTGCCGCGATCTCGATGTCGCTGGCTTGACCTTGAGCCCCGCCGAGCGGTTGGTGAATCATGACCTCGCTGTTCGGCAAGGCGTAGCGCTTGCCTTTTGTACCAGCGGCCAGCAAGAAGGCGCCCATGGATGCGGCCATCCCGATGCAAATCGTCGATACATCCGGCTTGATAAATTGCATGGTATCGTAAATTGCCATACCGGCGGTGATGGAACCGCCCGGGCTGTTGATGTACAGGGAAATGTCTTTATCCGGGTCTTCCGCTTGCAGGAACAGCATTTGCGCTACGACAATATTAGCTACCGTATCGTTGATAGGAGTACCGAGAAAGATAATGCGATCCTTCAGAAGACGGGAATAAATATCGTAAGCACGCTCTCCGCGGTTGGTCTGTTCAATGACTGTTGGAATCAAATTCATGTGCATTCAGTCTTCCTCCTCTCTTTGTAAGAATATCATACACAAAAGGTCAATAAAGGTCAAACAGATAACTGCACGCCTCTTTCACCATAATTTCCAAAAAACGTGCGGCTAAACATGTCAGGCGAGGAAAGTTTTATTGGCCTGGGCGACAGAGCCGACCAATGCCCCGAAAAACGCGATCCAGACAGGCAGTGCAAACAGCCAGCCTACCAGCGGAATGATCAGCAGGCACTGCAGAGCGACGACACCAAGCAGCTCGGCCAAGAGCGGAGAAACCTTCCACGAAAAGCGCTCGGCTACTCGGATGCCGATCCATGAGCCGACGAATACTTTTGCCGACCAGGACAGGATCAGGAACGTCAGCAGCAGCGCAAGCGAGACAGGGATTCCTATGACCGTGATCAAAAGCAATAGCGACAAAAACGGCATACCCAGGACGAGGCACGCTCCCCAAACAAAGGTGGAGCCTTTTCGTTGATCCAATTGCCGGTAAACACGTGTCAATCCGGCCGGGAACAGGAAGCGGATGGCAAGCCAGAGCAACAGCGTACTCAAAAGGGAGGAAAGCCCGAGCAGAATCGGGAAATAGGAGAATCCTTCATCCGGTTCCTCTACCGGAGCAGGGGAGAAGCGTTCCTCTCCTTTGAGCGCCGCACCTTGGCTGATGACAGCCCGTTGGGGACTGGTATAGACCAAGTCACCGCCGATCACGGCCGGCCCGTCGATATGAATCGTACGACTGTACAGCATGGAGATGCCCTCTCCGATGCTCCCCGTAATCCTGACGTTTTCCATGCGGCCGTTTGCTTCCCGCGCGATTTTGCCGTTCAAATCAACACTTGTCGCAAGCGTAAGCAGGTTTTTGCCGATACTGCCGTTCCGGTCAAGAACCAGGGTATGCGACAGATTGGTAACGCTTCCAGCCACCTTCCCGTTTAGGAGCAGCGTGTCTGTCATTGAACGGATGTCGCCGTCGATTTCGCCGGTGACAAGTGTTACGGCTGCAAACGTAAGGAGATCCCCTGTAATTCGTCCATTGACTTGGACATTTTCGCCAAATGCGTACACATCGCCGTCGACAACGCCATCGATGATGATTTTGGTGGCACTGACAGCCAGATCGCCGCGGTGAGCGGTATCAGGGGGCAGGTAGTACCGATCAGAGATGACCCCGCTAAACGCATAAGCGGTAGAGGCCACAATCAGCAAACTTACAAAAAGAATCAGACTAAGCAGCTTTTTCAATTCAATCCACCTCCCGCTTGGACAGTCGCGAATGGGGGAGAGGCGAAAAACGGATATTCAGGATAAGCAGCAGCCCGACCAGTACGAAAAACGGCAAGGGAAGCGCCATGACATACGATGCGGGAGCATGAAAAAATTCGCGGGCGTTGTCGTTGAGCCATAGGGCCGAACTCCAGAAAAGATGGCTTTTCCATGAGGTCCATGCCGGCGCAACCCACTCAAGCCAGATTCGCTGCCAAAACACGAGGTAACAAACAGCGACGGCCAGAATGCTGCCGCCAAGCAGGAGCATGCGCCACAGAAAGCGGCGGCGAGTTCGCTTGTGCAGCATGGCGATTCCATGAATCTGTGCAGAGGTCATGTCGTAGAGCTGGAAAGACATAGGGGGGAGGTCGTCGGAGAAAAAGCGGTCGGCCACGAATTGCCTCTCCGCGACCAGCTGCTCAAGCGAGCTGCCGCAGTGGTGACAACTGTCAACGTGTTTTTGGACGGCTTCTGCTTCTTCGCTAGAGAGTTCACCGTCACTGTACATCATCAAGGTAAGCTCATCAATATGCGGCATCGGACATTCTCCTTTCCTCCCTGTATTTATCCAACTGCTCTTTCAATTGTTTGCGGGCCCGGAACAAGCGGGTCCCGACCGTATTTTTACTCATGCCGACGATGCTTCCTATCTCATCGTAACTCATTTCCTGCACAAATCGGAGAGTCAAAATCAGACGATCCGTTTCGGGCAAGCAATCCAGCAAGGCCGTCAATTCAGAATAGCTTTCTTTTTCCAGCAGAAACAGTTCCGGACTTTTTACGGGACCGGAGGGACGCTTGTGAACATGCTGATGCAGCTGCTCATCCTCAAGCGCAATTTCCCGTCTCTTTCGCAAAAAATCGATGCAGGCATTGGAGGCGATGCGATACAGCCAGGAATGAAAGGGCAGGGTGGGGTCGTATTTGTGTAAATTTTGCGCTACTTTTAACCAAATTTCGTTGTGCAGGTCCTCGGCATCATGATAACTGGAGACCAGTCTTCTGATGATGCTCATGACACGGGGGGTAAATAAATTGACGAGTGCGGGAAAGGCCCGTGACTGTCCTTTGAGAAACTGCTGCACGAGCCGGACCGCTTCTGCATTGGCCCGAGCCAACTCTTGTTCCATGGTTGTATCCCCTCCTCCCCATACTAAATACGAAGACCGGCAGGAAAAATTTCACTGCCGCCCCCCTATTTATTTGCGGTTTAATTATCCACAAGTTGTGGAAAAGCGGGGGAGGTGAGCGAAGCGGATCACCCGTTTTCTTTCGCTGCGGCTTTATCCCCATCTGCTTCCGCCTGTGTATCTTCGTCCTCCTGCAGCTCCACAGCCAGCCGCAACGCTGCTCTCATCTTTCTTCCTTTGATGATCGTGTACTCGTCCACTTGCAGGGATTGCAGGCGGTTGATCGCTTCCGCCAGGGCCTGTTGGTCGTCGTAAGGCTGGATGGTCAGCAGGCATTCTTCATCGCTCGCTTCCTGATATATGAGGTAAAACCGGTCGGCTGACATGCAAAATCCTCCTCATCCACATTATCCACAGATTTATCAACAGGTTGTGCACAAAAACATTTGTTCGCGGTATAGATCAAAGGTTATCCACTGTGAGCGGATGCTCCTGATAGTTTTGGCATGTTTTTGCTGATGTCCGTTAGGTAAATCATGCCAAGGGTTGACGTTTGGCAGGTAAGCAAAATTTCCCGTCCGGGCCCGGGTAGCCTTTTTTGATTATGAAGGCAGCCGCAAAACTGTACTGGGACTTGAGTCTTGTATCGAATATCAATATTTTCGATGAAGTGAACAATATCAATCGATTTTGCCAATCTCTTTATATGTTGCAAATTTTCATATTTATTTTACAATGAGAGAAGGTGACTCATTGTTTGTCCGTAAAGTAAAAGGGGGATTTTCGAATGAAAAAACAGAAAACTATGGCTTTTCTTGCAACTGTAGTAGCGCTTGGTACAGCTCTTGCGGGCTGCGGCGGAGGCAACGCTGGCGGGGGCGGCGGAAATGCCAGCGGAGGCGAGCAGCCGGCTCCGCAATCCGGCGGCAATACCGGCTCTTCCAGCGGCGGCGCTCTGCAAAAAATCGTTATCGCGGCAGTAGGACCAATGTCCGGGCAGTACTCCGACTACGGAAGCACGGCAAAGGCCGGTGCCGAGTACGCACTGAAGCAAAATCAGGAGAAGTTTAAAGCGCTGGGCTTCGACGTCCAGATGCTGACACAGGATGACCAGGCCGATCCGAAGCAAGGCGTGGCCGTAGCCCAAATGTTGATCTCCAATCCGGATGTCCTCGGTGTTGTCGGTCACGTGACGACTGGTGCATCGATTACGGCATCGGCGCAATACGAGCAAGAGAAGCTGGTCATGGTGTCTCCGTCCTCCACAGGTTCCAACCTGACTGACGAGGGCAAGAAGGTCGTTCACCGCATCTGTGCGCGCGACGACCAGCAAGGCTCCAAGGCTGCAATTTACGCGAAAAACCAGTTGGGTGTGAAATCCGCTTATATCGTTCACGATAAACAAGCCTACGGCCAAGGCCTGGCTGATGAAGTGAAAAAGCAATTTGAGAAAGACGGCGTAACCATTGCGGGCTACGAGGGCATCACTGCCGGCGAGAAAGACTACAGCGCCGTGATCAACCAAATCCTCGCCGCGAACCCTGAAATGATCTACTTCGGCGGTTATTACTCCGATGCCGGCATCCTGATCAAGCAAGCTCGTGAAAAAGGCTACAAAGGCGTATTCATGGGCGGCGATGGCTACGACTCTGCTGACCTGGTGAAAATTGCGGGCGCAGACAACGCGAACAACGTAATCTTTACCTCCACTGTAGGCGATCTTTCCGCAACAGAAGAGGGCAAGAAGTGGATCAGCGAATTTGAATCGAGCACAGGCAATAAAGTAGGGATCTTCACTTCCTTTGGCTATGACTCCATGAACGTCATGCTGCATGGACTGGAAGAAGCGATTAAAGCGAACAACGGACAAAAGCCGACTCGCGAGCAAGTCCTGGATGCTGTCCATAAAACAAAAGACTTCCAAGGCCAGTTCGTAAAAGTAACATTCAACGAAAAAGGCGACAACGAATTCGCGTCTGTCTACGTGTACAAATACGAGAACGGTCAAAAGGTATTCGTAGGGGAAGCGAAGTAACGACTGATGGGGAAGGGCCGTACAGGACATACTACGGTTGATTGCGACTACCTTTGAAAGGGGTATCCACATGTCCAACAACCGCAGCACCCAATACGGCAACAATCAGGGACACAGCAGCAAATCGCAAACGTCCCAAAAGCAAAAGTCCGAAAAGGACAAAAACCTGAACAGGCAAGACCCGCAGTAGCAGGTCAGGCCTTGAGAGGGAGCATAAGGAAACGCCCTGGAGAGGAGCAATCTCCAGGGCGTTTTTTAGCGGATGCGCTGTTTGCTGGGGAGACGTTTTTCCGGGTGGCCGTAGCCATTGTGCTCCTTGTTCTCCTGAGCATGGGCCTGCGCTTCGTGAACTTTTCCGACGAACTCCTTTGTGCTCATCTTGGTAAAATCCATGCGGCACCTCCCAAAATTGGCATCACGCTTTCTTACTATGGCCCAATTGGTCAGGAAACATTTACGGCTCTCCAGTTAACGCCTATTATGAAAAGCCGACATCCTTGCAGAAAAAGGATGATCGGCTTTGTTTTGTTAGTCCCAAGCGAATGTTTACATAGGACCTACATTGAAGTTGAATGTATAAACAAGCATACCGCTATAGTAAACATCTACCTTGTAGTAGCCTGTAGAAGAGGCAATCACTCGACCCCGGGAGTCGATGCTGATCCCGCCCGGTTTTGACTCGTAGGAGATGTAGTGTGTGTAATTGGGGCCGCTGGGAAGACTATCGTAAATAGGATTTTGATAGAGATCCAGGTTCACATTGACTTCAGTAACGCTTGCCACGCCGACTGCAGCTTGCGATGGGGCGATCAAGGCTTCGGCATTAGCCGCAGCTTGTCCTGCCAAAAGCAAGGGAATGGCCAGCAAACCTGACCTGATAAGGTTCATTTTCTTCATCAAGACCCGCTCCTTTATTTCAAATGAACGAACAATACTGTAAATTCCATATACAAAACGCTTTCCGCTGCAAACGACGCCTATCGAAGTTATTCAGTATTAGTAAGATGACGATGCCCGTTGGAATGCTCAACAGGCGCCAAAATAGATTACGGAGTTTGGATGTACATGTAGTGTACGTCAGCTCCCCAATTCCAGTTTCCAGATTCGTCTTGGACACCTACTGATACACCAAGCGTTTCATTTCTAGGCAGTGAAACGGGAATTTCGAAGGACTGCGTATTGCTGCTTGTGTTTTGGGGCAGTACACCAGAGCTATAAATACTGCCGTTTTTATCATAGACAAGAACCCAGAATGTACTAAATACGGTGTTGTCATCTGGATCAGATTGGACCCACGTTATTTTTGGCTGCTCATTATAGTAAATGGTCGGGCTGTACTCTTTGTTTGAAGCAGGGGTGGTGATGCTCACGTAAGGCCGGTTATTGCCCTGGGCAGATGCGGTTGCCTCGGTTTTGGCAAAGGAAATGGAAGGTACAAGCGAAGTAATTGCCATTAAAGAGGCTAGCAGCAGAGTGGTTTTCTTCAATTTTTTAAGAACCATAATAAAACATTCCTTCTAAATAATGTAAATTCAAAATGAATTGTAAACCTTTGTTTCTCAAAAGTAAATAGGTTTATGGTAAAAAATGTAAAGAAAAAGCCGCACACCCGCCTTCCTAGAGCGGCAATCTCTATGACGGCGCATTCGAGCGCAATAAAATTCGGAGGTCGATCGGTATATGGCGACTTTATTGAAGGATGAAACGGTGTGCAGCGCGGAGTATAACGAAGTCGAACGTGAGGTTAACAAAGTCGAACAAAGTCGAACGTGAGGCTAACGTTGGGGAAGCCCGTAAAAACGCAGCATCAATCGTAACTCTTTTAGGTGCTTCCGTAGCGGCACTATGTATTAGCGCTGTCCACGGTCGTTTTTGCATAATAAAAGCCTCCGTTTCATGTAACGGAGGCTTGCACATATCAGGAACGAGTACATAACGGGTATGGGGTACACGGTGCAGGTGAACGGTTTTGCCGATTTGCTCGCCAGTCCGTCCGGCAAATCACCGCCAGAATCCCGTCATATCGTCGTTTAAAGTCAGTATGGTACGCCCGAGAGGAGTCGAACCTCCGCACGCGGTTCCGGAGACCGCTGCTCTATCCACTGAGCTACGGGCGCATAATAGGATAACTTAAATTATAAAAGATAAGGCGGACAGATGCAAATGAAAAAATTGCAACCCGGATGTTGGGATGCACGAAGGGGAAATGGTTCCATGTACAAGCTTACAGAGCAGCAGGGGTGGGCCCATACTGCTCTGTCGAGTGTGTGTTATTTTACATCAAAGCGCTTCAAAATATCGTCCAGCAACAGTTCGGCTGACAAAATGCTGCCCCCGATGTTCCACACGACGTCGTTGACTTCAAACACTTTGTTGTTTTTCACGACATTGAGGTTTTTCCAGAGCGGGTCGTTCATCACTTCTTCTCTATATTTGGAGCCTTCTTTCTTTTCTCCATGATCCGATACCCAGTAAAACAGCACATCGCCGTCGGCATCAGCCAGTTGTTCCTTTGCGATCACTTGCATGAATTCATCCTTATCCTGAGAGGCCGGACGGGCAAAGCCCAGCTGGCTCAGCATGACGCCTGCAAAGGTATCCTTCATGTAAAGACGGATTTTCCCTGGCTGAAAGCGGATCAATGATACTTTGGCTTTTGTTTTGTCGCCCAGCTTTGCTTTCGCCTCTTCTACCTTTTTGTCAAAGTCGGCCAGGAGCTTTTCACCGTCGGCTTTTTTGCCAAGCGCTTCGGCATACAGCATGAAGTTGGGCTTCCATTTGCCCGCCAGATCCTCGGAGAATACCGTCGGGGCAATGCCGGACAACTGCGAATATACTTTTTCATGGCGGACCTTGTTGCCCAGGATCAGATCTGGTTTGAGGCTCGCGATCAATTCGATGTTTGGCTGCGCCTCATCGCCCAGTACGGTTACATCCTGCATTTTGTCTTTAATATGGTCATGCCACGGATTTCCGCGCGGGGACTGCACAGCGCCTACAGGTTTGACACCCAGACCGAGCAGGGCTTCTGTCCCTTCGCTGGTCAGGACAACGACGCGCTCCGGGGTACCTTTGATCTCGGCTTCTCCCATCGCGTGTTTTACTTTCCGGATGTCGCTCTTGGTGTCAGTGGCTGCATCCTGGTCCTGGCCCTGAGATTGCGCCGGTTGGCTGCCCGTGTTGTTTTGGCCGCCGCTGCAGCCCGTGACCAAAAGCATGAGAGACAATGCTGCTGCGATCAAAAGCTGCCACGATGGCTTGTGAATTGCCGACATGATGAAAACCTCCTGATTGATAGTGATTATCATTGTAGACAACATACTGTATTTGGAAAATAGGTGTCAACAGTTTTTTGATAATAATTATCATTTTCATTGACTAGAAGGTGAAAGGGATACTAAAATGTTACCAATGCAATTGGGGAAAGTAGGGAATACGTGTGCCATTTCTCTTGTCCAGCCGAATCCAAAAATCTGTCGTACTGGTCGCAGCCGTTGCGGTGCTGATCGTGGCCGTCGTTGCGAGTATCTTGCTCGGCCTGCAAAATTTCCGTTTTTCGACGGCGGTGGAGGCCTATGTCAGTTTCAATGGAAGCAATGAGCATTTGATCATCAAAAATGCGCGAGTGCCCCGGGCGATCGTCGCCGCATTTGTCGGGGGGAGTCTGGCGGTAGCGGGGGCTCTTTTGCAGGCACTCACCCGCAATCCGCTTGCCTCCCCCTCTATATTTGGAATCAACTCCGGTGCAGCTTTCATGATCGTGTTGTCCCTGTTTCTCTTCGGTCCCGTGTTTTCGTTTACCGAGCTGATGTGGGTTGGCTTTATCGGAGCAAGCTTGACGGCTGTCATGGTCTACATGCTTGGATCAGCCGGACGGGGAGGGATGTCGCCGGTAAAAGTGACCCTTTCCGGCGCGGCAGTCGCTGCGTTTGCCTCGTCCCTGACATCGCTGCTCATGCTCATAGACAACATGGCGCTTGAAGAAGCCCTTAACTGGTTGATTGGATCTGTGTCGGGACGCGATTTGCGCCACGCCCTGCTGATCGTTCCCTATCTGGTATGCGGGTGGATCATTGCCTGGATGCTGGCAGGGTCCTTAAACCTGATGTCTTTGGGGGATGATGTGGCCAAAAGCCTGGGGCAAAAAATTGTCTGGGTCAAGGCAGGTATCGTGCTGGTAGTGGTTCTTCTCGCAGGAGGCGCAGTGGCTCTTGCCGGTCCGATCGGCTTTGTCGGTATCATCATCCCGCACATTTGCCGGTATCTGATCGGCTATGATTATCGTTGGATCATTCCGTACAGTATCGTATTTGGGGCCATCTTTCTGGTGGCAGCCGATCTTATATCCCGCTTTTTGCTAATGCCCAAGGAAGTGCCTGTCGGGGTGGCAACGGCTGTGATCGGAGTTCCGTTCATCATTGCCATCGTAAGGAGGAAGGCCCATGAATAGATATACCGTTGTTCGCAGCCACAAGCCTTCGTATTCGTTCCAGATAGACAAGCGGAACATCGGTATCGTGCTGCTGCTGAGCATCCTGCTGGCAGCGGTCGCCATCATTAGCATCGGCTTGGGCAGCATTCGCATCCCGGTCTCGGAAGTGTTGAGATCATTAGTAGGAGCGGCAGACAGTACGCATCAAATGATCGTCATAAACTTGCGAATGCCGAGAATAGTCGTTTCTCTCCTGGTCGGGGCGGCTTTGGCCGTATCGGGTGCCATCTTGCAAGCGCTGATCCGCAATCCGCTGGCCTCGCCGGATTTGACCGGGACAACTACTGGCGCAACAGCTGCGGCCGTGGCCTTTATCGCTTTTTCTGACGGAAAGTTCAGTATCCAGTGGCTGCCCTTGGTGGCCTTGGCAGGAGGTTTTTTCGCTTCCACCCTTACATACCTGGCCGCATGGAAACGAGGGGTCTCTCCTTATCGGTTTGCTTTGATCGGGGTGTCCGTATCTACGGCGATGTCAGCATTGACTGTCTTTTTCATGGTCGCGGGTCCGCTGTACCTGGCTTCCCAGGCGCTTGGGTGGCTGTCCGGCACGGTGTACGGCACTTCATGGGACCATGTCCTTGCCGTTTTTCCGTGGATCGCCGGATTTTTGCTGATCGCTGTCGGGCAGGCCCGCAATCTGAATGCACAAGAGCTGGGGGAGGATGTGGCGAGAGGAGTGGGCGTGCCGGTTGAGCGTAAGCGCCTGCTGCTGGTTGCCGTCAGCGTAGCATTGGCAGGATCGGCTGTGGGGATCGCAGGAGGAATCGGGTTTGTCGGCCTGATGGCTCCGCATATGGCCCGCAAGCTGGTGGGCTCGTCATATGGCACGCTGCTTCCCGTTTCGGCCTTGCTGGGCGCGTTGTTGGTACTGCTGGCAGATCTTGGAGCCCGCACACTGTTTGTTCCGCTCGATATTCCAGCCGGAGTGTTTACCGCAGCGGTGGGAGCGCCTTTTTTCATGTACCTGCTTTACAAAAGCCGGCAAGGGTAGATTTTTCAAGAAGCGATTCCGATGGTTGGAGTCGCCTTTTTTCATGGTTCTTTTCTTTATTCAGATATTGGCAGGAAAATTGCATGAAAAAGCGAATATAATGAAAAAAAGTGAAACTGCACATGTCGAAAAAAACTGGATACTGAGAGGGGGCGGACGCAGATGAACATGGGGCTGGGGCTTTATCAAGAACAGACACTCAAGCTTGTGATGACACCGGAGCTCAGACAGGCCATTACGATTTTACAATATTCGGCCGTCGATCTCGTCTCGTATTTGCAGGAGCAAGCCAATGAAAATCCCGTGTTCGAGCTGCAGGAAGCGGTGGTGGAGCTGGCACCGGCAAAAATGGAAAAGCCGCTGCCGGAAATTGACTGGAAGGAAATTGTAGGCAATCGGGCGACGGGCGAATATACGGCGGGCAAAAATGAAAGCACTTACAATCCGCTGGACTTCGTTACGCAACGGTCGGTTACGCTGTATGAACATTTGGAGCGCCAGCTCGGCTATTTCAAAAGCTTTACGCAGCCGCAGCGGAGAATCGCTCTGTTTTTGATCGGAAACCTGGACGAAAAAGGCTACCTGGAAATTACCCTGGAGGAGGCGTCCCAGCGATTGGGCGCCGATCTTGAAGAGCTGGAGGACGTCCTGACTGTTCTGCAGCATTTCGATCCTGCCGGCGTAGCCGCGAGAAGCCTGGAAGAATGTCTGCTTCTGCAGCTCAGACACATGGGGAAGGACGATGATCATGTCGTTGAGATCGTCACCTCGCACCTCCAGGACCTGGCTGACTGCCGCTACCAGCGCATCGCCGACAAGGTGGGCTGTACGGTGCAGGAGGTTCAGGCGATAGCCGATCTCCTGCGGACGCTGAATCCCCGTCCGGGCGCAGCCTTTTCCCAAGTGGAGACGCGGTATGTGATTCCGGATGTAGCCGTTGAAAAGGTGGGCGACGAATACATCGTCCTGGTCAACGATGTGGCAACTCCCAGACTTAAAATCAACAGCTTTTACGAAAAAATGCTGAGCCAGCAAAAGAGCCAGGAAGAGGCGAAGCAGTTTATCCACGAAAAGCTGAACGCCGCCATGTGGCTGGCAAAAAGTCTGGAGCAGCGCCGTCTCACCCTGATGCGGGTGACGCAGGCCATCGTCGACATGCAGCGGGATTTCTTTGACCGCGGCATTCATTATTTGAAGCCGATGACGCAAAAGGAAATCGCCGAGCGGGTAGGGCTGCACGAATCGACGATCAGCCGGGCGACGAGCAACAAGTACGTACAGACGCCGCGAGGCATTTTCGAGCTGAAATACTTTTTTACCTCGGCGCTTTCTACAGCGAACGGAGAAGCGACTTCTTCGGAAAGCGTAAAACGCAGGATCAAGGCGCTGATCGAGCAGGAAGACCGGAAGCAGCCGCTGTCCGATCAGAAGCTGGCCGAAATGCTGCTGCAGGAGGGAATTGAAATTTCCCGCCGCACAGTAGCGAAGTATCGCGAGGAGATGCTGATCCCATCCTCAGCCAAACGAAAGAGGTTCTAAGAGGTCCGATGAGTTCAAAGCCATTTCAAATCGTCCTGTACGGCCGCCCCGGATGCCATCTTTGCGACCAGGTGGAGCAACTGATCCTTCTGTTGCGGGAGGAATTTCCGCTGGAGCTGCGGCTTGTCAATATTGAGAAAGACCCCGCGCTGCATGAGCGGTACATGTTTGTCATTCCCGTAGTAGAGATTGACGGCGAGGAAGTATTTCCGTCGGTAACGCATGTGGTCACTTGGGAGGAGCTGCATGCCGAGCTGGCGAAGCGCGCGGCCAGAAAAACCGGGGAGGAAAAGTAGGTAGACCGAGGCAGAAAGCCCGGAAACCTCTGATCCTTTGTCCGCTACCTGCAAGCGGTCTGCGTGCAGTCGAGAGCCGGGCATATTATCATGTAATGTCATGTCAGATCCCTCTGCAAATCAGCGGAGGGATCTTGCATGTTATTTACATTTGTGCTACATTCGAAATGAAGCTGAAGTTTTATTTTTTTGCCCTAAGCGGGACGTAAAATGTATGTACAGGGACGAAAAATGTCCCGATTAGAAAAACCTTGGCAAAAAGGACGTACAGACAATGCGGCGATTTATCGAAATGCAACAAAAACTGCTTCCTGACCTGATCGAGGTTATGCGGGGCCGCTACATGCTGCTGCGGTCTGTTTACCACCTGCAGCCCATCGGGAGAAGGGCTCTGGCCCAAGCGATGCAAAGCACGGAGCGGATCCTCCGGGCCGAGGTTGAGCTGTTGAAGGAAACCGGACTTTTGCATGTGACAGCGGCAGGCATGAGCCTCAGCGAAGAGGGCCAGCGCATATTGGAGGAGATGGAGCCTCTGATGGGCGACCTGTTCGGGCTGACCGAGCTGGCTGAGCGTCTGCAGCATTTGCTCGGCATCCCGCACGTGATCGTAGTGCAGGGAAACGCGGACCACTCTCCCTGGGTAAAGGAAGAGCTGGGACGGGTCGGCGCCCGGATGCTGAAGCAGTACATCCGCGAAGGAGACATCGTGGCGGTGACGGGGGGAACCTCGATCGCGAGCGTTGCCCATCATCTGTCGCCGGCGCCATCCTTTCGGGGTGTGCAGTTTGTCCCGGCCCGCGGCGGTCTGGGCGAGCGCGTAGAGCTGCAGGCAAACACCCTCGCTTCCGCCATGGCAGCCAAGACAGGCAGTTCGTACCGGCTCCTCCACGTTCCTGACCGGCTTCACCCGGAAGCCCTGCAAACGCTGATGAAGGAGCCGCAGGTGCAGGATGTGCTCTCGCTTTTGCAGCATTCGCGGATTGTGATTCACGGCATCGGCGATGCGCTCGCGATGGCGAAGCGGCGGAACTACTCGGAAGCAGAGCTGGCAGAGCTGCAGGAGGCTGGCGCGGTATCGGAGGCGTTCGGCTACTACTTCAATGCCGCAGGAGAAACCGTACACCGGATGCCCACGATCGGGCTGCAGCTGGAGGATGTACAGCGGGCCGAGACGGTGCTGTCCATCGCCGGAGGAGAAAGCAAGGCAAAAGCGATTCTTTCCTTTGCCAGACAGTCGTGCCAAAATGTACTTATTACGGACGAAGGAGCAGCACTGGCGATTTTGTCCGAGCGACTGTAACGCAAAGGAAGTGCGCACGATGAAATTCCTGACGGTCCTTCCCATTGTCTCGCTGATTGTCGGCATAGCGCTCAGTTTGACATTCGGTTTTCCGCTGTTTTTGGGGATTGTTTTGGCAATCTTGGTCACACTGGTTAGTGTAAAAAGACTTGGGTATTCCTGGCGCAAGCAGTGGGAATTTGGCCGGGAAGGAATTAAACAGACGAAGCCGGTCCTGATCATCCTGTTTTTGGTCGGGCTGCTCATCCCGTTCCTGATGATGGGCGGCACCATCCCGGCGATCATTTACTACGGACTGTCTGTAGTCGACGTGCAGTACATGCTGAGTCTCTCCTTTTTACTGTCGGCCGGAACCAGCTATCTGCTGGGCACCTCGGTCGGCACCTTGAGCACGGTCGGGCTGGCGCTGATGGGCATCTCCCATACGGCCGGCATTTCTCCGGCTATGGTGGCTGGCGCTCTGATCAGCGGAGCGATGGTCGGAGAGCGGTTTTCTCCGATTTCCAGCAGCCGCCTGCTGATTCTCAGCACCATTGGCGTGCAAGAGGGAGAGGGGCGCAAAAGCAGTTGGCCTGCCTTGCTGGGGGTCGCGATCACGGCACTGATGTTTCTGGGGCTTGACCTCTTCCGGCAAGGGGCGAGCGAGACCGGGATGATCGGGCAATACCAAGGACTTCTGCGGCAATTCTTCTCCATCGGCTTGCTGCCGCTCGTGCCGCTGCTGGTGCTGGTCGGATCATTTGCCTGCCGGGTAAAGGC
Organism: Brevibacillus sp. FSL K6-2834; assembly: GCF_038592925.1. Classification (NCBI taxonomy): domain Bacteria; kingdom Bacillati; phylum Bacillota; class Bacilli; order Caryophanales; family Paenibacillaceae; genus Brevibacillus; species Brevibacillus sp. FSL K6-2834. Next base: position 4,997,805 of record NZ_CP151945.1, on the reverse strand, counting down.
GATTCCGGCCCTCCTGTACGGCCTTGTCACGGCAGCGGTACTAGTCATCGCCACTGTACCGATGCAGTTCGCAGAGATGGGGCGCTCTATCCTCTATGGCTATGAGCTGCACACTGGCACAACGCTGGATCAGCTCGTGCACGGCGGAGGAATGCTCTCCATCCTGAGTGTCCTCGTGGTGATCACGCTGGCGGGCTTTCTGAACGGAATCCTGAACAAAGCAAACCTGCTGGCGCCACTCGTCGAGAAAATGATGGGGGATACGCAAAACACAGTCATCCTGGCCGGGAAGGCCGTGCTTTTGTCCCTATTGGTCATCATGATCAGCTGCAACCAGACGATTCCGATCCTGGTGATGGGCCCGACATTGCTGCCGCGGTTTAGCCGCATGGAAAAAGGAAGCGTGTTTTTAGGGAGGACGATGCTTGATGCGACGCTGGTCATGCCTGTGCTGATTCCTTGGAACGGCCTCGCGATGGTCATGTCGGTGACGCTCGGCATTCCCACTTTAGATATATTGCCTTACTTATTCTTCTCATTTGTTTTGCCTGTACTGACGATAGCAACCGCCCGAACCTTTCAGGCCCCGGGCAGTCTTCTACCACACAAAAAAGCGATGTAGAGAGCAGGAGGTATTTTTTATGGTAAAAGTAGGGATTAACGGATTTGGACGTATCGGCCGCAATGTATTCCGTGCAGCACTGAACAACCCGAACGTGGAAATCGTGGCGGTCAACGACCTGACAGACGCCGCTACGCTGGCTCACCTGTTGAAATACGATTCGGTACATGGCGTGCTTCCGGTTGAAGTCGAAGCGCATGAAAATACACTGGTCGTAGACGGCAAGGAAATCAAGGTACTGGCTGAACGCGACCCGGCTGCTCTGAAATGGGCGGACTACGGCGTAGAGATCGTCGTCGAATCTACCGGCCGTTTCACCAAGCGCGAGGACGCTGCGAAACATCTGGAGGGCGGCGCGAAAAAAGTGATCATTTCCGCACCGGCTACAAACGAAGACATCACGATTGTTATGGGTGTAAACGAAGACAAATACGATGCAGAGAAGCACACTGTCATCTCCAACGCCTCCTGCACGACCAACTGTCTGGCTCCGTTTGCCAAAGTGCTGAATGAGAAGTTCGGAATCGTTCGCGGTCTGATGACGACTGTTCACTCCTACACCAACGACCAGCAAATCCTCGACCTGCCGCACAAAGACCTGCGTCGCGCCCGTGCAGCAGCCGAAAACATCATTCCGACGTCTACAGGAGCGGCAAAGGCGGTTGCGCTGGTGCTGCCTGAGCTGAAGGGCAAGCTGAACGGCTTCGCGATGCGTGTACCGACTCCAAACGTCTCTGTCGTGGACCTGGTAGTCGAGCTGAAGCAAGACGTAACGGTAGACGAAGTAAACGGCGTACTGAAGGAAGCCGCTGAAGGACCGCTGAAAGGCATTCTCGGCTATTCCGAAAAACCGCTCGTTTCTTCCGACTACAACGGCAACCCGGATTCTTCCACAATCGATGCGCTCTCTACGATGGTGCTCGAAGGCAACATGGTGAAGGTAGTCTCCTGGTACGACAACGAGTGGGGCTATTCCAACCGCGTCGTAGACCTCTGCCATTTTGTTGCACAGCGCGGCTTGTAACACGTAAAATAGAACTGTTGTGAAAAAGGGAGAGCAGCCTCTCCCTTTTCCCATATGGGGATGTTACTATTTTCGGGAAGCCATTCTACTGGGGAGGATCGTTCATGAACAAGAAGTCTATCCGCGATACAGATCTGGCAGGAAAACGGGTCTTTTGCCGCGTCGATTTCAACGTGCCGATGCAGGACGGCGTGATTACGGATGATACACGGATTCGCGCTGCCGTGCCGACGATTCGGTTTTTGCGGGACGCAGGGGCCAAGGTGATTCTGGCCAGCCACTTCGGCCGTCCAAAGGGACAAGTAGTCGAAGAGATGAGACTGACTCCGGTCGCGCAGCATTTGTCCGGGCTTTTGGGAACAGAAGTAAAGAAGCTGAATGATTCTGTCGGTCCGGAGGTGGAAGCAGCAGTTGCAGGAATGCAAAACGGCGACGTCATCCTGTTGGAAAACGTCCGCTTCCATGCCGGCGAGGAAAAGAACGACCCAGAGTTGGCGAAAAGCTTTGCGCAGTTGGCTGACCTGTTTGTCAATGACGCTTTTGGCGCCGCTCACCGGGCTCATGCGTCCACGGCAGGCATTGCAGATTACATACCGGCCGTAGCCGGGCTTTTAATGGAAAAGGAAATCCGCTTCCTCGGCAGCGCGCTGTCCCGTCCAGAGCGGCCATTTACAGCCATCGTCGGCGGGGCGAAGGTGAAGGATAAAATCGCCGTGATTGAAAATCTGCTTACGAAAGTAGACCATTTGATCATTGGCGGGGGAATGGCGAATACGTTCCTCAAAGCGCAGGGCTACGGAATCGGCGCATCCCTTTGCGAGGATGACAAGCTGGACTTGGCTCGCACGCTGATGGAGCAAGCGAGAGAACGCGGCGTACAGCTGCTGATGCCGGTCGACGTAGTGGTCGCGGATCGGTTTGCCGCAGACGCAGACAAGCAGACCGTTTCCATCGATGCCATTCCGGAAGGCTGGATGGCGCTGGACATCGGGCCGAAAACAGTCGAGCTGTATCGCAAGGTCATCGTCGACTCCAAGACCGTCGTCTGGAACGGACCGATGGGCGTATTCGAAATGGACGCGTTTGCCAGCGGTACGATTGGCGTAGCCAAAGCAATGGAAGCATGTCAGGGCACGACGATTATCGGCGGCGGCGATTCCGTGGCAGCTGTCGAGAAAGCGGGCGTAGCCGAGCACATGACGCATATTTCTACCGGCGGCGGCGCATCCCTGGAGTTCATGGAAGGCAAAGAGCTCCCGGGCGTGGCCGTTTTGCAGGATAACGAATAGGAGGGAGATTCCTCTTGAGAACCCCGATAGTGGCAGGAAACTGGAAAATGTTTAAAACGATTGCGGAGGCGAAGCAATTCGCCGAAGCTGTAAAACAGCGGGATGCTGTAGCAGGCGTGGAGCAAGTAGTCTGCGCGCCGTTTACGGCACTGGCGGCATTGGCCGAAGCGTTGAAAGGGACAGAGGTGGCCCTTGGCGCACAAAACATGCATTTTGAGGAGCAGGGCGCATTTACGGGAGAAATCAGCCCGCTGATGCTGAAGGAAATCGGCGTCCGCTATGTGATCATTGGACACTCGGAGCGCCGCCAGTACTTTAACGAAACAGACGAGAGCGTGAACAAGAAGACGCTGGCAGCCCTGAAGCACGGCCTGCGTCCGATCGTCTGCGTCGGAGAGAGCCTGGAGGAGCGGGAAGCAGGCAAAACGGCCGAAGTCGTTCGCAAACAGACGGAAGCCGCTTTGACAGACGTTACCCCGGATCAGCTCGCAGACGTAGTCATCGCCTATGAGCCGATCTGGGCGATTGGAACGGGCAAGTCCTCGACGGCAGCGGATGCCAACGAAACCATTGCGATTATCCGCAGCGTGATTGCCGAGCGCTTCGGGCAGCAGGAAGCCGATAAAGTCCGCATTCAGTACGGCGGAAGCGTAAAGCCGGAGAACATCGGCGGCTATATGGCCGAAAAGGACATCGACGGCGCGTTGGTAGGCGGCGCAAGCTTGACGGCAGACAGCTTTTTTGCGTTGGTCAAAGGCGCCAAATAAGGAGGGAACACCATGACACAACGTCCGAAACCGGTAGCCCTGATCATTTTGGACGGATTCGCCCTGCGGGAGGAGACGTACGGAAACGCCGTGGCGCAGTCCAAAAAGCCCAATTTTGACCGCTACTGGAATCAGTACCCGCATGCAACCCTTCAGGCGAGCGGACTGGCTGTCGGCCTGCCGGAAGGGCAGATGGGCAACTCCGAGGTCGGCCACCTGAACATCGGTGCCGGACGGGTTGTTTATCAGGATCTGACCCGGATCACGAAGTCCATCCAGGAAGGCGACTTTTTTGAGAACGAAACCTTGGTGGGCGCGTTCGAGCACGCCAGGCAAAACGGCAAGCAGGTGCACTTGTTCGGACTTTTGTCCGACGGCGGTGTGCACAGCCACATCAACCACCTGTTTGCGATTTTGGAGCTGGCGAAAAAGCAGGATGTGGACCGCGTCTTCATTCACGGCTTTTTGGACGGTCGCGACGTGGCCCCGGACAGTGCGGTTCGCTACATTGAAGAGCTGCAGCAAAAGATCGAGCAAATCGGCGTAGGCCGCATTGCGACGGTGCAGGGCCGCTATTACGCGATGGATCGGGACAAGCGCTGGGAGCGGATCGAAAAGGCGTACCGCGCCATGGTGTACGGAGATGCCCCAGCCTATACCGACCCGATCAAGGCCGTAAAAGAATCGTATGAGAAGTCGATCATGGATGAATTCGTCATGCCGACGGTGATCACGGACGATCAGGGCAAGCCTGTTTCCACGATCCAGAACGGCGATTCGATCATCTTCTTCAACTTCCGTCCAGACCGCGCGATCCAGATCTCGCAGGCGTTTACCAACGAGGACTTCCGCGGATTTGACCGCGGGGAAGGTCGGCCGCGCGACCTGTACTTTGTCTGCCTGACTCATTTTTCCGAGTCGGTCGACGGGTATGTGGCCTACAAGCCGGCCAATCTGGACAATACGCTGGGCGAGGTGCTTTCCCAGAACGGCTTGAAGCAGCTTCGCATCGCCGAGACGGAAAAGTACCCGCATGTCACGTTCTTTTTCAGCGGCGGCCGCGAGCAGGAATTCCCGGGCGAGACCCGCATCCTGATCCCGTCCCCGAAGGTAGCGACGTACGATCTCCAGCCGGAGATGAGCGCACCGGAAGTCACGGAGGCGGTCGTGAAAGAGATCGAGGCGGAGAATTTTGACGCCATCATTCTCAACTTTGCCAACTGCGACATGGTTGGCCACTCGGGCAAGATGGAGCCGACGATCAAGGCGGTCGAGACGGTAGATGCCTGCCTCGGAAAAGTGGTGGACGCTATCATCGCCAAAGGCGGTGTCGCCATCATCACAGCCGATCACGGCAACGCCGATCTGATGCTCGATGAGGCGGGACGTCCGATCACCTCGCACAGCACGTACCCGGTACCTGTCATTGTCACGCGCGAAGGCCTGACGCTGCGGGAAGACGGCATTTTGGCCGATTTGTCCCCGACGATGCTCCAGCTTCTGGGTGTAGAACAGCCTCCAGAGATGACAGGCAAGCCATTGACTGTGAAATAAACTTGCCGGGAAAAATATTTTGCAAAACGAAGAGCTTGACCGAATGATGTTCAAATAGGTATGAATGTATGTGTAACGGAATTGGTTATACATGAAAAGCGATCATAAGGAGATGGATGGCAAATGGCGATGATTACCGATGTTTATGCACGCGAAATCATGGACTCTCGCGGAAATCCGACAGTAGAAGTGGAAGTGTATCTGGAAGACGGCTCGATGGGCCGTGCTGCAGTGCCATCCGGTGCTTCTACGGGTGCATACGAGGCTGTTGAGCTGCGCGATGGAGACAAATCCCGCTACCTCGGCAAAGGCGTTTTGAAAGCCGTCGAAAACGTAAACGAGATTATCGCTCCTGAGCTGATCGGCATGGATGCCATGGATCAAGTCGGCATCGACATGGCAATGATCCAGCTAGACGGAACTCCGAACAAAGCGAAGCTGGGCGCAAACGCAATCCTCGGCGTATCGATGGCTGTCGCTCGCGCGGCTGCTGAATCTCTCGGCGTTTCCCTGTACAACTATCTGGGCGGCTTCAACGCAAAGACACTGCCCGTGCCGATGATGAACATCCTCAACGGCGGCAAGCACGCGGACAACACCGTCGACATTCAGGAATTCATGGTGATGCCGGTAGGCGCTCCGTCCTTCAAGGAAGCGCTGCGCACCGGAGCAGAGATTTTCCACTCCCTGAAAAAGGTATTGAATGAAAAAGGCATGAGCACCGCTGTGGGCGACGAGGGCGGCTTCGCGCCAAACCTGAAATCCAACGAAGAAGCGATTACCACGATCCTGGAAGCGATCAAAAATGCAGGCTACGAGCCGGGCAAGGACGTCTTCCTCGCACTGGACGTGGCCGCTACCGAAATGTACAAGGACGGCAGCTACCACTTTGAAGGCGAAGGCGTCGTGAAGAGCACAGACGAAATGATCGCTTTCTACGAGGATCTGGTAAGCAAATACCCGATCATCTCCATCGAGGACGGCCTGTCCGAGGACGACTGGGATGGCTGGAAAAAGCTGACTGACCGTCTGGGCGGAAAAGTGCAGCTCGTCGGCGACGACCTGTTCGTGACCAACACCGAGCGTCTGGCGCGCGGCATCGAGTCTTCCACAGGAAACTCCATCCTGGTGAAAGTAAACCAGATCGGTACCCTGACCGAAACCTTCGACGCCATCGAAATGGCGAAACGCGCAGGCTACACAGCCGTCATCTCGCACCGTTCCGGCGAAACCGAGGATTCCACCATCTCCGATATCGCTGTGGCGACCAACGCGGGTCAAATCAAAACCGGCGCTCCGTCCCGTACCGACCGTGTGGCGAAGTACAACCAATTGCTGCGCATCGAAGACGAGCTGGGCGATACCGCTCGCTTTGGCGGCCGTGCTGCTTTTTACAACTTGAAGAAGTAAGGGCTGCGGTCCTTCAGGCAACTTGAAGAAGCAAGGGCTGCGAGCTTTGTTGCAACTCGAAAGAAGTAAGGGTTGCTTTCCTGCAGTCTTTTGAAAAGAGCTTTCTCCTTGAACAGGAGGAAGCTCTTTTTATGTGACGGGGGAGGCCCGTTATTTCTCAAAGAAGGGGGAATTGGCTTTTATCGAGACTATTGGCAACAGGCGATGGACGATTCGGAAACGAATGAACGGTTGTGCGGAGAAATAGTCAAAAGGGGTTTGGAGTATGAAGCAAATAAACTTCAGGGATGGTTGATCTCTTGAGATTTAAAAAATCGGGTGCTCCCGTATAGTGACGGCAGAAACATCGGATTTTCTTTTCGGATGCGAACATGAAAAATAATTTTACGCAGGCAGCAGCAGTCGCCAGCGGGAATCATTTGTTCTGATCGCGGTCTTCCTTGCGCTCCTGGAGTTCGATCAGCCGATCGAGCTTCTCTTCGATTTGTTTCAGCCCGTCGCTGCGCGTGCTCGAATTTTGGAGAAGCTTGCGGATAAAGGCTGTAAGGGAGATGACAAAGAGTATGAGCAGTATGACGACAACCGACATAAGAATGAGACCGGGGATGCCGATACTGTGCAAGGGTAGCAGCTCCTTTCAGTGGGTATATAGGAAGGATTCTCCATTTTACATAGATTTCCTTGTACTTTCAGAAAGTTTACCCAGACTAAATCAAGCAGGCATAAAAAAGGCTCCGCCGTAATACAGCGAAGCCTTGCTTATTTTGACAGTCATTGTCGTTCGTTACTCAGGTGATTCACCGATTAGGCGTGTACCGCGATTTTTTGCTCTTTCTTTTCTGTATTGGCACCTGAACCCGCAGTTGCACCAGCACCCAGACGGCTTTTGCTGAAAGGAATGCACATCGGCGTGTCGTAGATCGGATCGCGGGTGATCTGGCACTCCATCTGGAAGACGTGCCGGACGAGCTCCTCGTTCATAACGTCATGAGGATTTCCCTCGGCAAATACGCTCTGGTTGTGCACGGCCACGATGTGATGAGCGTAGCGGCAGGCGAGGTTCAAATCGTGCAGCACCATGACAATCGTCCGCTGCTCGGTCTGGTTGAGATCGTAGAGCAAATCAAGAATTTCAATCTGATGGGACATGTCCAGATAGGTGGTTGGTTCGTCCAGCAGGATCGTTTCTGTTCCCTGCGCCAGTGTCATGGCGATCCATGCGCGCTGGCGCTGGCCGCCGGAGAGCGAATCAACGGCACGGTCGGCCAAAGCGGTAAGCTGCGTCGCCTCCAATGCTTTGACGACCATCTTCTCGTCCTCTTCGGACCATTGCTGCAGCCAGCTTTGATGGGGATAGCGGCCTTGTTTGACCAGCTGCAGGACCGTCAGTCCCTCAGGAGCGACCGGGCCTTGGGGCAGGATGGCGAGCCGTTTGGCCACTTCCTTGGTAGGCCGTTTGGCGATCGCTTCGCCGTCCAGCAGGATCGCGCCTTCCTTTGGCTTCAGCAGCCGTGCGAGCGAACGCAGAAGCGTGGACTTCCCGCAGCCGTTGCTGCCGATAAAGACAGTAATCTTTCCCCGCGGAATGGTCAAATCAAGCGACTCGATAATATTCCGTTCCCCATACGACAAAGTGAGTTGACGGGTCTCCAGAGCATGCACGCTGATCCGTCTCCTTTCATTTAGCGATTTCGGTTTCTGTACAGCAGGTAAATGAAAAACGGTGCACCGACGGCGGAAGTGAACACGCCGACCGGAACGTCGATAGGTGTAAACGCCATGCGGGCGATTAAATCAGCAATCAAGACGATCAGTGCCCCGATAAAGGCGGAAAGGGGCAGTGCGCTGCCAAATGACGGCCCGATCAGTTGCTTGGCAATATGCGGAGCCAGGAGAGCGACGAAGCCGATCTCACCGCCTACGGAGACCGCTGTACCGGTCAAAGCTGCGCAGATCAGAAGCAGGAAAAAGCGGTCCCGCTGCACCGTGCTTCCGACGCTCATGGAAATATCGTCGCCCAGCTGTTGGATATTGACCCGTCTGGCCATCAGCGCCGCGAGAAGCAGCAGCCCGATTGTCCAAGGGAGAATCATCCGCGCGTCTGCCCAGGACACCCCGTAAATACTGCCGGTCAGCCAAAGAATGGCTTTGTTTTGCAACAGGAACGGGCTGAACATGATCAGCATGGTGACGACGGCACTTGCGGCGATTTTGATCCCCACGCCAATCAGGACGAGGCGGAGCGGTGTCACCCCCTTTTTCCAGGCGAGAGCGTACAGCAGGAACATGATCAGTGTTGCCCCGAGAAACGCTACCGGCGGAAGCCACTTGATGCTCACCGTCTCAAAAAAAAGCAGGAATGCAACTGCGGCCACAGAAGCGCCGCCGGAAACACCGAGAATATCAGGGGCGGCCAGGGGATTGCGAACGACCCCCTGCATAATCGCACCGGCTCCGGCAAGGGAAGCGCCGACCAGCATGCCGACGACAACCCTCGGCATGCGAAACTGCTGAACGAGCAGGGTGTTTTGCTCGTCGCCCATGCCGATCAGCACCTTGAGGACGTCCAGCGGAGAGACCTTCATCTCTCCCATCCCCAGGCTGATCACCGCGACAGCCAATGTGGCGATGGCGGCGGCCACGGTCACCCATATCGATTTTCTGTGCAAATGAAAAGAAGACAAGCGCTTGCCGGGGCGCAGAGTCAGGTAGCCTTTCATCCTTTGTCCAGCCCCTTTCGTGCCACGTAGATGAAGAACGGAATGCCGATCAGGGCGGTCATCACGCCGATAGGCACTTCTGCGGGCTTGGCGACGAAACGCGCGCCGATATCGGCAGCAAGCAAGAGAGCCGCTCCCAACAGGCCGCTGTACAGCATCACCCAGCGCGTCTCAATCCCGACGAGAAAGCGGGCAAGATGTGGCGTGACCAATCCGACAAAGCCGATCGGACCGGCTACAGCGACAGAGCTGCCTGACAGCAGGACGATCGTAGCGCCTGCGGCCAGCTTCACCATCATCGTGCGTTGACCGAGGCCTTTTGCGACGTCGTCCCCCATCAGCAAGGTCTGGATGGGACGGGCCAGCAGGAAGGCGATGATCCAGGCGACAATCATATAAGGAAAGACTGCGGTCAAAAATTCCAGCTTTCGTCCGCCCACTGACCCGGAGAGCCAGAACAGCACCTCATCCACAGATTTTTCATTTAATACCATCATGCCGTGACGTGCGGAAGCAGCCAATGCGGTAATGGCGGCTCCGGCCAAGGTAAGCTTGACAGGCGTCATTCCGTCACGCCCGAGAGAACCGAGCAGGTAGACTACGACGCCGCTGACCGCAGACCCGAGAAAGGCGATCCATGTAAACTGCGTCAAAGAGCTGATGCCAAAGAAGGTGATGGCCACGACCACAAAGAAAGCGGCCCCTGCGTTTAGCCCGAACAGTTCGACATCGGCGATCGGATTGCGGGTCAGCGCTTGCAGCAGCGTACCTGCGATCCCCAGGCACATCCCTACGGCCAAGGCGTTGAGGACGCGGGGGACGCGCACCTCCTTGATGACGATATGTTCATTGGTACCGTTAAACTGTGTAAAGGCATCGATCGCTGTGTGCCAGCTTGTTTCCACGATGCCAAAAACAAGACTGGCGTAACTCAAGTACGCCAGAAGCAAGAGGAAGAATCCCACTCCCAAAATCTTTAAATAAGTATTGGATAGCAAAGCTTTCATAACAGGTTTTCATCCTTAGGTTGAGTTGTCTCGATCAATTGCGAACAGCGTATCCAATGATAAGTTTAGATGTAGGGATTTTTCTTGTCAATGATTTTGAGAGTCATTATCAATTTGTTGTTGACTTCCTCCCAGGCTTGGTTGTAGGATATTCAGTGTCAGTGATACACATTCTCATTCTCATTGATTCGAATACAACCCGAAGGGAGTCATCATCATGTTTCAACGTACATACAAGGGGACCAAAGGAAAGATGTTCTTTTCCGTTCTCATGGCTCTTCTGCTGATCGTCACCGGTTGCGGTGGCCAACAGGCGGAGCAAAAACCGGCAGACCAAACGCAGCCGGCTGGACAAACTACCGGCAATGCAAGCGGCGGCTCCGACAAGGAATATGTAGTGAAGCACGCTATGGGTGAAACGCCAATTAAAGGTACACCGCAACGCGTCGTCGTTTTGACTGCTCAAGGCGTCGAGACACTGGTGAAGCTTGGTGTGAAGCCGGTGGGCGCAGTTGGCTCCTTTACCGATCCGACTCAGTTTTATGAGCCGGTGAAGCCGCACCTGGAAGGCACTAAGGTTGTCGGTTCCGAATCCCAGCCAAACCTGGAAGCGATCATGGCGCTCAAACCTGATCTGATTCTCGGTATGAAATTCCGTCACGAAAAAATTTACGAGCAATTGAAAGCAATCGCTCCGACTGTATTCGTGGAAGAGCCGCGCGGCGACTGGAAAGAGAACTTCATGCTGTACGCGGAAGCATTGAACAAGAAAGCCGAGGGCGAGCAAGTCATTGCCGATTGGAACAAGCGTGTTGAAGACTTCAAGGTAAAAGCCGGCGACAAGCTGAATACAAAAGTATCGATCGTTCGCTTCATGCCTGGACGAGTACGCATTTACTACAAAGACACGTTCCTGGGAACCATTTTGAAAGACCTGGGCGTAGCCCGTCCTGCAAGCCAGGATCAAGACAAGTTTGCTGATGAGGTAACGAAAGAGCGCATTCCGGAAATGGACGGCGACATCATGTTCTACTTCTCCTACGAAACCGGTGATGGCCAGGCGAGCAAGCTGGAACAAGAGTGGACAAATGATTCGCTTTGGAAAAACCTGAATGTCGTGAAAAACAACAAAGCTTTCAAAGTGGATGACGTTGTCTGGAATACCTCCGGCGGTGTAATCTGCGCGAACATGGTTCTGGATGAGCTGGAGAAATACATTATCGGTCAGTAAACGTTTTATGAACAAAGAGATGGCACGGTGCATGCTGTGCCGTCTTTTTTGTTATCAAAGAGGAAGACAGCAGCTATACGGATATGTTTTCTGGCAGCTTATTTCTCGTTCACACCGGCGGACATGGGGAACGGAAGGATGAGTTTACAGAATATGCTAAAATATACGTTGAAAGCACGATTTACACCGTGATCGGAAGAAAACCCAAATTGGGCGAGGGAGTAAAGATGTCGCAGACGCGTTCCATATTCATCATCTGTATGGCTGGCATCATGATGATATTTGCATTCCTGGGATTATGGGAGTCGTATCAGCCTCATGTCGGTCCTGTCGGAAATGGTCCGAGCCATCAACGGATTTGGTCCTGGTTTATTTTGCAGTTCCTCATCGCCGGATGTTTTCTTGCTACGGGCATACTCGGTTTGCGTGCGAGCAGAAAAGAGAGGGAGGAAGAGTAAGGAAACAGAGTTAGAGCAGATTGAGCTAAAGCAAACGATACCTTTGGGGAAGACGGTTTGCTAGAAATTCCGATGATGAATGCCTCTTTGTACTAATTTCCCCCCGATGAACAAACCAGCCTAAAGTAAATACATGATTAGGTAACAATTCTTTGTAACTGACCATAGAAAATGAGAAGGTATGTCCATACGATTTTTTATTGTGCCCAGGAAACCTATTTTATGTAATTTATGAAAGAATTATAATAATTGGTTTAAACAAGCTCTTCACCGTAAAACGTGCTTGATCTCCCTCTATCGCAGTTTTTCGTAGTTATGTAGCCGGTTTACACTCCAGTCTAATGCGAATCTTGAATCTCTCTAGATTGCGGTAGCCGTAGGCTCTTCGTTTGATCACCTTCACTTTGTTGTGTGTCCCTTCAATCTTGGCATTCGTTACCCGAAAGGAGAAATAATTCTGAATGGGCTCTCGCCACTGGACAATCGTTTTGGCAATGGAACGAACCGCAGGAGTCGGAGAATAGAGATGGTCGTCAATCCATTTCTGAAGTGCTTCCTCGCCTGCCTCTTGGGTTTGAACGGCATACACGGTTCTTATGTCTTGAAGCGCAAAGTAGAGTCGTTTGAGGTGTGGATCTTCTGCTAACCAATTCTTCAGTTCCTGAAGCTCTTCGGGCTTCAGCTTGTCAGGGATCGTATGGAGCAGGCGTTGCTCATGTCTGCCCCGACGATGTGTTCCACGAGCATGAGTGCGTTTTCGGGTAGCTTCCAACGCTTTCGAGAAAAGCTGGATCACGTGAAATTTATCTGCTACCACAAGGGTATGCTTCCAGACTTGGCGTACTGTTTCAGCCATTCCTGGAGCCAAATCCGTGACAACTACATGGGGAGCCTTACGAAAGGGCCATTGCTGCAGGGCGTTTCGTACCTGTTCACGTGAACGTCCTTCTGTGACTTGCCAGATATGACCGGTTTGAGCATCCATGAGGTTCACGCCGTACTTATGTCCTTTTTGCAACGCAAACTCATCCAGACAGACCACTTCAGGAGCTTCATGTTCTTTTGGTTGAGCAAGGCGTTGGGGGGCCAGTTGGTAGTACCAGCGTTCGAGTGTCGAGTAGGCCACACTCAATTGCTTGGCAACCGAGAGCAAATCCCGGCCGCGGCACATATCCACCGCCATCTCTTGAAAAGCAGAGGTGACCAATCCTCGAGGCGGGATACCGTTCCATTCCACTGTCCATGTAAGCCCACAACTCGCACAGCGCTGGCGATACACGGGAACGGATACCCAGACGGTCCCCCAAGAAGGAACGAAACGATGACGAAGAATACGCCGTCCAGGACGGGCATGGTTGGTACTGGCTCGGAGACAGATCGGACAAAGATAACAAGCAGAATTCGGTTCCAGAACAGCGATCCAATCCGTTTCCGTTGTTTTTTCCCAATGAGTGAGATGGAATGATGGAAGTCTGACAAAGTCTGTGCTAAAATCAAGGCACAACGCAGATTTCCTCCTTTTCAGTGGTTGTCTCGACAACTCCCACGATAGAGGAACATCTGCGTTTTTTCAATGTCTAGCACGGGTTATGGTGATGAATCGAAAAACTTGTGCTATTGCCTTAAAATGGTTGTATAGAGCAACGTTCATCTCAACGCAGGTTACTATTATTTGGGGGTATGAATACATGGTACAGGAATTTTTAGAGGCAATTGTGAAGGACGACGTCGGGGGTGTAAAAGATATGCTCCAATCGAACCCAACACTACTCCAACTCCGTATTCAGACCGGCCAATCGCCTGTCCTAACCGCTATCTACAACGGAGCAAGAGCTACGCTTGCATACCTTCTAGAACAGGATATCCCGCTGGACCTGTTTGAAGCTGCTGCCTCCGGTAGACTAGATCGAGTGCAAGAGCTGGTCGACTCTGAACCGAACCTAGTGAACGCCTATGCGAATGATGGCTTTACAGCTCTAGGGCTGGCCGCGTATCTGGGTCACAAAGATATTGTCGAATATCTGTTGGAGAAGGGAGCAGATGTGAACAGGGCTTCAAAGAACGACATGAAGGTTATGCCGCTTCACTCTGCGGTAGCCACTCTCCAAGTCGACGTTGCCGAACTGCTACTCAAGCATGGCGCTGAAGTGAACGCAATTCAGCAAGGTGGGTGGACTCCACTTCATGAAGCCGCACTCCACGGCCATGAAGAAATGATCAAGTTGTTGCTTGAATTTGGTGCAAATAAAACCATCAAAAAAGATAACGGTGAAATCCCTTTGGATGTCGCACTTCAGCGTAACCATCTTCATGTGGTTACTCTATTGAATTGATAATTCCTCGGGCGTCCTTCCGTTTGTATCAACGACATGTTCGTAGATACAGTGCCATATTGTATTGTTCCCTTTTCTGTCATTGACATATCGAGTTACAACGGGGAGGTGCACACAAGATGAGTCAACTCAACTTGATGTCATTTCGGGAAACATCTAACTTTGTTGAGATCCTACGCGAAAGGGCAATCCGCCAGCCCAATATAACCGCTTATGAGTTTCTGCTTGACGGAGATGAACTTTCTGCTCGAATCACTTACTCCGAGTTGGATCGCAAGGCGCGGGCAATAGGTGCATTTTTACAAAGTTTCGGCTGTTCTGGTGAACGTATTCTGTTACTGTTTCCCCCTAGTCTTGAATATGTAGCAGCTTACTTCGGATGTCTCTATGGAGGGGGCATTGCAGTCCCCGCCTATCCTCCAACATCAACCCGTTTGATTCCACGTTTGCAGGCCATTGCCAAAAACGCTGAAGCTGTTGTGGCCCTAACATCTTCCAAACTGCTAGATGAAATATCCGATAGATTTGAGAAAGTTCCGGAATTAAATCGGCTGACCTGGGTGGCAACAGACGCTCTACCCAAAAGGTTAGAGACCCTGTGGAAAGAACCTCAGATTACCTGGGATACTCTAGCCTTCCTGCAGTATACATCCGGTTCCACTTCAATTCCAAAAGGGGTCATGGTCACTCATGGCAATTTGATTCATAATTCAAAGATGATACAAACGGCCTTCGAGCAGGGGACTGACGACCGGGGTGTAATCTGGCTACCTCCTTATCATGACATGGGATTAATTGGTGGTATTCTTCAGCCGCTGTACGCGGGATACCCGGTTACCTTAATGTCACCTTATGACTTCATGCAGAGGCCGTATTCCTGGTTGAAAGCGATCTCTCGTACAAAAGCAACGACCAGCGGCGGTCCGAATTTCGCATACGATTTATGTGTCGAAAGAATAACCGAAGATCAGAAACGCACCCTCGACCTTAGCTCGTGGAGGGTAGCATTCAATGGGGCGGAGCCAATTCGGGCATCTACGTTGGAACGATTTGCCGATGAGTTCGCTTGCTGCGGGTTTAAGCCCGAAGCGTTCTTCCCCTGCTACGGATTAGCAGAAGGGACGTTGATAGTAACCGGGGGTTGGACGAGACCATTAACGCTGACATGCAACAGACAGTCTCTCGAAGAAGGGTACATAGGAGTGGTACATAACTCGTCACCGGAGGATAAAAGCAAGGTTCTTGTCAGCAGTGGCAAAAGTCTGATGGATCAAAAAGTTTGCATTGTCGATCCGACAACTTTTACTGAGTGCAAAGAGGGGGAAATTGGAGAAATCTGGGTTAAAGGACCCAGTGTAGCTCAAGGTTATTGGAGCATGCCGGAGCTGACAGATGAGTCCTTTCGGGCGTATCTTTTGAAGACTGGTGAAGGTCCCTTCCTCCGAACTGGCGATATGGGCTTCTTGTATGAAGGGAATCTGTTCGTGACCGGCCGCATGAAGGATCTGATCATCATCCGGGGGCGAAACCTCTACCCACAGGACATTGAGCTGACAGCCGAGAAGAGCCATCCCGCCGCACGCCCTAATGCTGCAGCAGCGTTTGCAATCACTGTTGAGGACGAAGATCGCCTGGTGATCGTGCAGGAGGTTCAACGTAAATACCGCGCATTGGTTCAGGACGAGATGGTTGACGCGATTACACAAGAAATCTTGCGTGAGTACGGGGTTCAGCCGTATGCGGTCGTCTTGGTGAAATTCGGCGGAATTCCCAAGACGTCGAGCGGAAAAATTCAACGGGGGCTGACCCGTGAAAGATTTCTTGCCGGTGAACTAAACGAGATTGGCAGGCGTGTATACTCAAATGAGGTCTCGGATTCAGTTGAGGATCTGCGGAAATCCGTCTCTATCGAACATGGAGATGACCGCAGGGCTGAAATCGAGCGAATATTCTTGAACCTGCTATCGCAAACAACTGGTGTCACACAATCAGTTGCTGATCTCGCGATGTCGCCCAGCGAACTGGGGATCGACTCGATGAAGGCGTTCGAGTTACAGCATGTTTTAGAGGAAGAGTGGGGCGTCATGGTCCCAGCAGTTACATTCCTTCAGGACATGAAACTGGAGGATTTACGAGATATAATTTTAACCAAGTTGGATATGAACTATAAAATCCTCCCCGTCGACCATGGAATACAGACAGGATTGATCCCAGCATCACGAGGTCAGAAAGGCTTGTATTTTCTACAGAAGCTGGCACCACACAGTTCAGCTTATCACATCGCCAGGGCTGTCAAGATTAGGGGACCACTTCAAACAGAGAAGGTCAGAAATATCCTCCAGATCCTTACAGCAAGGCATACTGCACTGCGCACCACGTTTATTGAAGACCAGAACGGAGGACTTCTGCAGAAGATTGCTGACGAGCCCCGCATTGAGTTTACTTACGTGGAAGCTGCCTCTTGGAGTGATCAACAGCGTCTGGATCTTCTTGTTGCTGAGACGCAACGTCCCTTTGATCTGGAGAGCGGACCATTAATGCGAACGCTACTCTTAAACTGTTCGACTGAGGAGCACCTACTTTTGTGGGTTTTCCATCACATAATTGTTGACCTATGGTCGGTCGACGTCCTGATAGAGGAGACCATTACTTTACTGGAATTGGAGGGAACTGACAGTGAGTCATTGCTACCAATGCCAGCCATGCAGTTCAGGGACTATACAGTTTGGCAGGAGAGTTGGCTGAAATGCAACGGTGAAGAACACTTAGCATATTGGCTGAGGGAGCTCACAGGCGAACTACCTGTTCTGGATTTCCCATCGGACCGTCCGCGTCCGCCCGTCCAGACCTACAACGGTTCGAGCTGCACACTCACGCTGGGTGATGAACAAACCAAACGTTTAAAGGAACTATCTGCCAAGCACAATGGAACTTTATACATGACTCTCTTGGCCGCGTACCTACTTTTCTTGTACCGCTACACCGGTCAGAATGAGATCATTATCGGCTCTCCAATGGCAGGACGGACACGGGCTGCGATGAACAAACTTGTTGGATTCGTCACAAACACTTTGCCCCTGCGGTTCTTTGTACGAGAGGGTGACAAGGTCGCCGACCTCATCAGTCAAGTACGTGGGAAGGTACTCGGGGCATTCGCTCATCAGGAATATCCGTTCCACATGCTGCTGGAGAAAGTTAACCCGAAGCGCGATTCAAGCCGATCCCCTATCTATCAGACGGTATTTGTCATGCAGAATGTCGGTACCATTCGAGAAGCAGGAGCAATTATTGCGGGGAAGGCAGGGGGCATTTCAACGTTGGGTGGTCTGCAGGTTGAAACGGTACCTTTACCTGAGACTTCTTCTCTTTTTGATTTGACCACGACTGTCACGGAGGTTGAAGACCGGTTAATCTTGACTATGCAGTATAATACCGACTTGTTCGAAGAGAAGACGGTAACCCGAATGCTACACCACTTCACCGTGCTTCTGGACAGTCTGACAACAAACGAAGAAGAGGGGATCGACAGGTTGCCTATGCTGACAGAGGAGGAGAGGCAAGAACTGCTTCCTACCCCCATTGTAAGCGAGTTGCCCCACCGTACATTAGTCGAACTATTCGAGGAGCAAGTGCTGGCAACGCCAGAGAAGGTGGCAATTTCATACCAGGATCGTTCGCTGACTTATTCTGAGCTCGATGCTCGAGCCAACCGGCTTGCTCGTCTTCTTCAGGAAAAAGGTGTTCTTCCAGGCGATAAAGTAGGAATCTTCGTTGAGCGTTCACTAGAGATGATCGTAGGGATCCTTGGAATCCTCAAGGCGGGGGCGGCCTATGTTCCGCTAGATCCGTTTTATCCGCAAGAGCGTCTTGAGTTTGTTATAGAAGATGCTGAGCTCTCGCTACTGCTCACTCAAGAACATCTACTAGAGCGGTTGAGGAAGCGGACCTCTACAATCCTACTGCTAAAAGATGTAAATAGTGACATAAGTAGAGAGGATACCCAGCCTCTTCGCTTGTCGCTCTCTCCGGATCACTTAGCTTACGTCATTTATACATCCGGTTCTACAGGGAAACCCAAAGGTGTACTGGTCAGCCATGGAAACGTGGTTCGATTGTTTGAGTCCACTGATCACTTGTTCCAGTTTAACCAAGAAGATGTGTGGACGTTGTTCCACTCTTATGCATTCGATTTTTCCGTCTGGGAGATATGGGGAGCGTTGCTCAAGGGAGGAAGATTGGTAGTCGTCCCGTACATGGTGAGCCGTCATCCAGAAGAATTTTACCGGCTGTTACATCGAGAAGGCGTTACCGTACTGAATCAAACGCCGTCAGCGTTCCAGCAGCTGATCTACGCGGAGGAACGGTCAGAGATGAAGCTCCCCTTGTTACTTCGATACGTAATCTTTGGTGGAGAGGTGCTAAGTCCTGAAAGTCTCCAACCATGGGTTCAACGGCATGGCTGTGACCATCCCAAATTAATCAACATGTACGGTATTACTGAGACTACTGTACACGTCACCTACCGCCAGATCACCCTGGAGGATTTGAGTCGTCAAAACAGCTTGATTGGTGTACCAATTCGAGACCTCCAGGTATATCTACTGGACCGTAATATGCAGCCGGTACCTTACGGAGTCATCGGCGAGATGTTCATTGGTGGACCAGGGGTCGCGCAAGGTTACATGAACCGACCTGAGCTTACGGCAGAAAAATTTATCGCCAATCCATTCGTCGCCGACACAGGTGCAAAGCTCTATCGTTCCGGCGATTTGGCACGCCGATTGTCGAATGGGGAATTAGAATATGTAGGGCGATTTGACCATCAGGTTAAGATTCGCGGTTTCCGTATTGAACTTGGAGAGATTAAGTCCGCCCTTCTTCAGCGGGAGGAAGTAAGGGAAGCTGTTGTATTAGCACACGTGGACCGTAGGGGTGAAAAGGTACTCGTAGCGTACATTGTACTGCGGAACATGGAAAATGTGCTCAAAACGTCAGAACTGAAGAATTACCTAAGATCCAAGCTGCCTGAGTTCATGGTGCCGGCGCATTTTGTAATTCTCGATCGCATCCCGCTAACCGAGAACGGCAAAATAGACATGCAAGCACTGCCCGCTCCGCAATGGAATGATCGCATATCGTCATTTCCGTACGTTGCCCCCAGCGGACCGATTGAAGAAACTCTTGCATCGGTATGGTCCCACGTGCTGGGAGTGGAGCGGATCAGCGCCCTAGACAACTTTTTCGATCTTGGGGGCGATTCGATTCGAAGCATAAGGGTACTCACCTTGGCCAAAGAATTCGGCATTCATTTATCGCTACAAGATCTCTATCGCTATCAGACTATTCGTGAATTAGCATTCGCTGCTGGTCAGAGTAATCCGTCTTATGAAGTGAAAATGACCTCACAGTCCTTTGCACTGCTCAAGCCAGAAGACCGGCGGTTAGTCCCAGACGGAATCGAGGATGCCTACCCATTGACCTCGTTGCAGGCGGGTCTCGTCTTCCATAGCGAATACAACCCCGATTACAAGAATTATATCACCACGTTCCGTTTAAAAGCCCCCTTCAATGATAAGGTCATCCGCCAAGCATTGGAGCGTTTAACGGCCAGGCATCCGATGCTCCGCACCTCGTTTGACGTCAGTCGATATAGCGTTCCGATGCAGCTTGTTCATAAGAAGGTAATCCCGCGTTTAATATTCAACGACTGGAGAGACAAGACGCCGGAGCAACAGGAGGCTGGCTTCACTGAATTTCTGCACGCGGAGAAGCGGAACAAGTTTGATTGGAAGGAAGCTCCACTGTTGCGTTTCAATGTCCACAGATTGACGGACGAGACCCTCCAGTTCACAATGACTGAGCCTTTTCTGGACGGCTGGAGCGTAGCTTCCTTGATAACCGAGTTATTCAGCGATTATCTCGCCCTTTTGAAGGAACCTAATACTCCGCCGCTGCCGTTACTTGAGAGCACGTTTCGTGACTATGTTGCGGCTGAAAAACATGCTTTGGAGAACGAGTCATCGAAAGCTTATTGGGAGAATGAACTGAGGGATTGCATGCCGACTCACTTACCTCGTTGGGGCCGCAGGCCTGATGAGGCGAGTGCAGCTAAAGATCGTATTTGGGTACCGATCCCCAAGAATGTGTCGGAAGGTCTCCGTCAGATGGCGAAGTCGGCCTCGCTACCTCTGAAAAGTGTTCTATTGGCTGCACATTTACGCGTAGTTAGTTTGTTGGGAGGTCAGACGGACGTTCTGACGGGGATGTTTCAAAACGGCCGGTTGGAACAATACCAAGGGGAGAAAGTGGGGGGTCTCTTCTTGAACACTGTTCCGCTACGCGCGAAATTGTCGAGCGGCAGTAGGTGGGTGGATCTGGCAAGGCAAGCATTTGAAAAAGAGCGCGACCTTCTTTCTCACAGGCGCTTTCCGCTTGCTGAGCTACAGCGTCTTTATGGAGGAAGGCAACAGTTATTCGAAACGGCCTTCAACTACACTCACTTCCATGTATACAAAGGATTGACGGAGCTACCAGGGCTTGAGGTGCTGGATGCTGAGCACACCGATTATACCTTCATCACCCTGACTGCCCAGTTTACTGTTGATGTCAACAGCGGGGATATTCACCTCGCTCTTGACTACAATCCGTATGAACTGAACACCGAGCAAATGGATCAAATCGCGGCGTACTACCAAAACGTTCTAACCGCAATGACAAATGATCCTACTGGTAGATATGATAAGGCACCTCTTCTCTCACCCCAGGAACTACAGAAGATGCTCGTAGAGTGGAACAACACTTCCGAATATGAGGAGACGGACCTGCTATGCGTTCATCAGTTGGTTGAACAACAAGCGGCACGTACCCCTGACCGGATTGCCGTTATAGAAGGTGAACGAACGCTGACGTACCGTGAATTTGATGCTAAGGCGAACGGACTGGCCATTAAGTTGAAAAACCTCGGTGTAGGACCGGATAAGCTGGTCGGCCTCTGCATGGAGCGTTCTTTGGAAATGGTAATCGGACTCCTTGGCATCCTCAAGGCGGGTGCTGCCTATGTACCGCTCGACCCGTCTTATCCGAAAGAACGCCTAGAGTTCATGATCAAAGATGCGGATTTGATCGCAATTGTGACTCAGAAGGAACTGTTGCAAGAATTGCATGACCCGCAGGTCTCCGTACTCCTCCCTGATGATATTCAAGAGGAGAGTGATCCGCCCGTTATCGACGGCCTTTCACCGGAGAATCTCGCTTATGTTATTTACACATCTGGTTCTACCGGAAAACCTAAAGGCGTGCAGGTGCCGCATCGTGGAGTTGTCAACTTCCTATTATCTATGCAAAACGTACCAGGGCTTCAGGAACATGATGTAATGGTTGCAGTTACCTCGATTTCCTTTGACATTGCGGCACTCGAACTTTATCTGCCTCTCATCACCGGTGCTAAATTGGTTTTAGCTTCGAAGGAAGTGGTAGCTGATGGACATTCACTTGCAGAGCTCCTGGAACGGGAACAGGTTACCGTTATGCAAGGCACTCCTGCGACTTGGAACTTACTGCTTCAAGCGGGATGGTCAAATAAGGGAAGTCTAAAAGTGCTTTGTGGCGGGGAGCCGCTCACTGTCGATTTGGCTAGGAAACTGTCCGCTTGCTCCGAAGAAGTTTGGAACCTGTATGGACCAACGGAGACCACGATATGGTCGACTTTGCACAAGATTACCTCTATGGACGGTCCAATTTTAATCGGTCGTCCGATTCGTAATACCGAAGTGTATCTGCTAGATTCATTCGGTCAGCCCGTGCCAGTTGGTGTGCCGGGAGAATTGTGTATCGGCGGTGCGGGAGTAACCCGTGGTTATTTGAAAAGGCCGGATTTGACACAAGCAAAGTTTGTGAAACATCCATTCTCTGACAACAAAGAGGCGAGACTCTACCGCACAGGTGATCTGGCGAGATACTTGCCGGACGGGAGTATAGAGTATCTGGGCCGGTTGGACGACCAACTCAAGATTCGTGGGTTTCGGATTGAACTTGGCGAGATTGAGACCTGTCTTGGCGAACATGAGGCCGTACAACAAGCGGTAGTAGTCCTTCGGGAAGTTAGGGCCGAAGAGAAAAGTCTTGTCGCATATGTCGTAATGAAGCCGGAGTATGAACCAGACACAGGTGTATTGCGGCGCCACTTGAAAGAACGATTGCCCGCTTACATGGTGCCTTCCTTTTATGTGCCCGTGGAGAAGTTTCCACTTCTACCGAACGGAAAACTTAATCGCAAGGCCCTTCCCGCACCTGACTGGCACACGCTGGAGTGTATGGACACATTAGAAGAACCACAAACCGAAGTAGAGAAAAGAATCGCCGGCATTTGGCAGGATGTGCTCGGCTATGAAAAAGTGGGGCGAAATCAGGATTTCTACGACCTTGGTGGACATTCGCTCCTTGCCACACAACTGATTTCCCGATTAAGGGAAGCATTCGGCGTGGACCTATCCCTTCGCAGTCTGTTAGAAGGTTCTACCGTGGCTAAACTAGCACAGGAGATTGAGGGGCTACTGTTACTTCGAGAGGAAGATGAAGATCTTACGGATTTGCTCGACCTAGTGGAAGGCCTATCCGATGAAGAAGTCAAGAAGCTTTTGTCTGAAAAAGGGGGATCGGCATGAGAGACGTAAGCCATCGTTTGAAAGCACTCTCTCCCGAAAAGAAGGCTCTTTTGGAGCTGTTGAGGAAGGAGAACAGACAGTCCGAACATCAGAATAATGTGATCCAAAAAAGACCGAACCCAAACGTTTACCCGCTTTCGTACTCTCAGCAACGGCTTTGGGTCATGGACCAGATGGAGCCAGGCAGTCCGCTTTACAACATCCCGTCCGCACTACGTCTTACAGGAACACTCGATGTAACGGCTCTGGAGAATGCGTTAACCGTGATGCTGGAACGCCATGAGGTTTTGCGGGCGACATTCACCAATGTCGACGGGAAACCCTTCCAGACAATACAACCGTCAGTTCCTTTCGAGCTTCCGATTATCGATCTGAATTATCTACCCACCGAGATCAGGGAAGCTCGGATGGCTGAACTTGTAAGGGAAGAGTCGTTGCGCCCATTTGACCTCAGCACCGGCCCGTTGATGAGAGGACTTTTGATTCGAATGGGGGAGGACGATAACGTCCTTCTCCTAACAACTCATCACATCATTACGGACGCTTGGTCTCGTGCTGTATTCACGAAGGAACTTGTCGCCTTATACAATGCGTTTGAGAAAGGTCTTCCCTCCCCATTGCCTCCGGTGCAGCTTCAATATGCTGACTATGCTCACTGGCAGCAAGAACTGATGAATGCAGGTTTAATGAACAAACATATCGACTATTGGAAGAACAAGCTCAGAGGGGCATGCCCCCTCTTGGAACTCCCGACAACACGGCCACGCCCGCCCGTTCTTAGCTACCGAGGGGCGAGATTGAACTTGGTCATCCCTCAAGATGAAATGGAGGGGCTAAAAGAGTTGAGTCGGACCGAGGGGGTTACCTTGTTCATGGCCCTTCTCGCCGCTTTCCAAGCCTTTCTTTACCGTTACACGGAACAGGAAGATATTGTGGTTGGTACGCCGATTTCTAACCGCAGTCGTCGGGAATTGGAAGGGATCATTGGCTTTTTCGTTAATACACTGGTCATGCGTACAAATTTTTCTGGTGAACCGACCTTTCGTTGTACACTTCGGCAATTCAAAGAAACCGCATTGGAAGCATATGAACACCAGGATCTTCCGTTTGAAAAGTTGGTGGAAGTGCTCCAACCGCAGCGAAGTTCGAGCTATCATCCCTTGTTCCAAGTATTCTTTGACATGGATAACGTCCCGACAGATCCTATTCGTCTTCAGAATCTTACCATCCGTTCGCTCGACGTTGAGCGAGGTACTTCGAAGTTCGATCTGTCGCTCTATGCAGCCGAACGGGAAGACGGGTTGCATCTGACCTTCGAATATAGTACCGATCTGTTCGATTCGAGTACGATTGAACGGATGAGTAAAAGTTTTCGCATCCTGGTTCGCTCCATGTCTGAACTGCCGGATCAGCCAATTTCCCTCTTGCCACTTTTAAGTCAAGAGGAGGTTCAGGAGTTGTTTGCTATATCTCAAGGAGAACGTAAGGAAATTCCGGGTGAACTCCTCATTCATCAGCTGTTCGAAGCGCAGGTTGCCAAGACTCCAGACCGGACGGCGGTAGAGTTCGAAGGACATCGACTGACCTACCGAGAGTTGGATGAAGAGGCCAACCGTTTGGCTCACGCCATTCAAAAGCACGGGGTAACAGCTGGAACCATGGTTGGCATCTCCGTTGAGCGCTCCCTTGAGTTGGTAATAGGCATCCTGGCAATCTGGAAGGCAGGTGGCGTTTACATCCCTTTGGATCCCAATTACCCAAAAGAGCGTTTGGCAATGATGATCGAAGAGACTCAGCCTGTACTTCTACTCACTCAAAGTCAGGTTAGAAGCAAACGGCCACCTTTTGAGGGGAAAATACTCGATCTGGATGCAGTACCAAAGTTTTACGCAAACGAGAAAGGAATCGCCCCCATCTGTCATTCAAGGGCAGACCATCTCGCCTACATCACCTTTACTTCCGGGTCAACGGGGCGTCCCAAGGGGGTCATGGCTTCCCATCAGGGGCCTGTCAACTATCTAACTTTCATTAAGGAAGCGTATCAACTGAAGCCGGAAGATGTGGTGTTACAATTGGCATCATTCTCCTTCGACGCTTCGATACGGGATCTGATCGGACCTCTTACAGCGGGAGCTTGTGTGGTTCTTCCGCGTGAGGAGGATATCTTCGACTTTGAACGTCTTCTGAATTTAATCGAAGAGAAGAGGGTGACCCGCCTACTCGGCATTGTGCCGACACTACTGAATAACCTAACATTGACTGCCCTTAACCTGAAATGGAAGTACGAAGGTTTGCGTATGATCCTGCTGAGCGGTGAAGTGTTGAACCGGACTGTAGTAGAGCAAGCTCAAGCAGTATTTCCGTCTACTACTTTAGTCAATCAGTATGGTCCCACCGAGTGTACGATGACCTCAAGCTACTATCCAGTATTAGCGTTTCCGCCGAGGGCCGCCACCGTACCGATCGGACGTCCGATCCACAACGTGGATTTCTACATTTTGAACAGCCAAATGCAGCCGGTGCCGTTTGGAGTTCCAGGTGAATTGTACATCGGGGGGAGAGGGGTCTCACCCGGCTATTTCAAACAGCCTGAACTCACTAAAAAGAAGTTTGTACAGAATCCATTCTCCGCAGAGGGCGATCGCCTTTACCGTACCGGAGACATTGTACGTCTTACCAGAGACGGAATATTTGAATACCTGGGACGGATGGATAACCAGATTAAGTTGCGCGGGATTCGTGTGGAGCTTGGTGAGATCGAATCTATGCTTTGCCAGCACGAAGCAGTGCAGAACGCCGTGGTGGTTCTGTCCGAAGGGAGTTTTAGAGAATCGCAGTTGGTCGCGTATTATTTGATAAATGGATCGGAAGTCCCCTCGCCTGCTGAACTCCGTCAGTATCTCAAGGAGAAGTTGCCGGAATACATGCTTCCGGGTGTATATGTGAGAGTGGAGCGTTTCCCTCTGACACCAAACGGGAAAATTGACCGGAAGGCATTACCGTCTCCCGAGCTAGGGCTCCAGATAGCAGAAAGGGAGTATGTCGCACCACGAACGGAACTGGAAAAGAAAGTGGCGGATATCTGGGGTCAGGTGCTTCAATTAGAAAGAGTCAGTATGAATGACAATTTCTTTGAACTTGGTGGTCACTCTCTCCTCGCGGCTCAATTGATTGCACGAATTCGGAAAGAATTTCGAGTGGATCTACCGCTACGATCTCTTTTCGACACGGTAAATGTTGCCGGAATGGCTGAGATGATCATGGCACTACAAGAGGAGGCAAGAAAGCGGAAAGCCTTTACAACCGTTCTTCCGACGATTAGCCCGAACCTTGAGAAACGAACCGAACCCTTCCCGCTGACAGATATCCAACAAGCATATTGGGTGGGGCGCAATGGGTTCTACGAGCTTGGTAATGTCTCGACTCATAGCTATTTGGAGTTGGAAACGGTTAACCTGGACATTGACCGACTGAATAGCGCATTGAACAAGCTGATCCACCGACATGATATGCTGCGCTCCGTTCTTACTTCCGACGGACAGCAACGTATCTTGGACAAGGTACCGGAATACCGGATTTCAGTTCTTGATCTACAAAGGTTGGATAGCGAGACGGCAGAAGAACGGCTGAATGGGATTCGCGAGGAGCTTTCGCACCAGATGTTGCCACTTGACAAATGGCCTTTGTTCGACATTCGGGCAACCAAACTGGATAAACGCCGTACCATGCTACACATAAGTACCGATTCCTTTGCGGCAGATGCATGGAGCCGCTGGATCTTGGCTCTTGAATTGTTCCGTCTATATGATGATCCGGATCTTGAACTGCCACCATTAGAACTTTCCTTTAGGGACTACGTACTGGCTGAGCATGAGATCCGTCGGACCGAATATTACGAAAGGGCGAAGGGTTATTGGATGGAACGTCTTGCAGACCTTCCGCCCGCACCAGATCTTCCGCTTGCCGCGAGTCCAGAGGACCTCAAACGGCCGCGCTTCATAAGACACAGCGCTCGTTTGGAGAAAGACGCATGGAGGTCCTTGTGCGTTCGGGCAGCACGGGCGGGTGTAACACCTTCGGGTCTGATTGCTGCCGCATTCGCAACGGTGCTAGGGAGATGGAGTAAGAACCAGCGTTTCACGATCAACCTGACCCAGTTTAACCGTCTACCTATTCACCATCAGGTCAATGAAATTGTCGGCGACTTCACATCGTCCATCCTTCTTGCGGTCAACCTCCATCATACTTGTTTCGAGGAACGTGCAAGGGCGGTCCAGCAACAACTTTTCAGTGATCTAGATCACAGTCTCTTCAGTGGAGTGCAGGTGCTGCGTGAGATTAACCGCCTGCAAGGTGGAGTGGGCACTCGCGCGGCAATGCCAATTGTACTGACCTCCATGCTTGTCGATAGGCGTACTAGCGAAGAGGGGGCGTTTCCATCTCTCTGGAAGGAGAACATGAATGCTGGAGTTTCGCAAACTCCTCAAGTCTATCTTGACCATGCCGTATCCGAGAGAGAGGGTGCGTTGATCTTTCGATGGGATGTTGTAGAAGAGCTTTTCCCAGAGGGTATGATACAAGATATGTTCGATGCGTACTACAATCTATTGGTCCGGCTTGCTACGGACGACGACGCCTGGAAAAGGGCTCTTCCCGAATTGCTGCCTGAGGCCCAACGCAGACAGCATGGAGAAATCAATGCCACAGATGGCCTTGTGACGGACAACCTGCTACACACTTTGTTTGCGGAGCAGGTTGCACAGCGTCCGGACCAACGCGCTGTCGTGTCCTCAGACCGGACACTGACCTATGGGGAGTTGTTCCGACGCACCAATCAACTTGCCAGTAAACTGCGAGAATCCGGAGCCGTTCCGAATCGCCTGATCGCCATCGTTATGGAGAAAGGCTGGGAGCAGGTGCTGGCGGCACTGGGTATCCTGCAGGCGGGAGCGGCTTACTTGCCCATTGACCCGAATCTCCCACAAGAACGCCTCTTGTACCTACTGGAAAACGGTGAAGTCGAGATTGCACTGACACAGACCGGCTGGATGGATAAAATCGCGTGGCCGTCCCATGTCCGTGTCTTCACGGTCGAAGATGCCGACCTGCAGGATTATGAAGACACCCCGTTGGACGTGGTACAAGGCCCGGATGATCTCGCCTACGTGATCTTCACCTCCGGTTCGACCGGTCAGCCAAAGGGAGTCATGATCGACCACAGAGGGGCGGTAAATACGATTTTGGATATTAACGAACGCTTTGGTGTCAAACCGGAGGACAAGGTGTTCGCGCTCTCTGCGCTGAACTTCGATCTCTCCGTCTATGACCTGTTCGGTACCTTGGCGGCGGGCGGCACGATCGTCTTCCCGGAGCCGGAGGGGCTGCGAGACCCGTCGCATTGGTCGGAGATCATGAAGCGCGAAGGGGTGACGATCTGGAACTCCGTACCAGCGCTCATGGAGATGCTGGTCGATTATGCGGATGGGCAAGCGGATCTTCTGCCGAAAGGCCTTCGCCTGGTGCTGCTCTCGGGAGACTGGATCCCGGTTTCCCTGCCGGATCGCCTGCGCAAGTTAATTCCCACGGTAGAAATCATCTCACTTGGAGGGGCGACAGAAGCTTCGATCTGGTCAATTCTCTATCCGATCGGCGAAGTAGATCCGGAGTGGACGAGCATTCCGTACGGAAAGCCGATGAAAAATCAGCGCTTCTATGTGCTAAACGAACTGCTGGAGCCGTGTCCGACCTGGGGGCCGGGACAGCTGTATATCGGAGGGATCGGTCTGGCGAAGGGCTATTGGAAGGACGAAGCAAAGACAAACGCAAGCTTCATCCGGCACCCGGTGACGGGCGAGCGCTTGTACAAGACGGGAGACATTGGCCGATACCTGCCGGATGGCAACATCGAATTTTGGGGACGCGAAGACTTCCAAGTCAAGATCCAAGGGTACCGAATCGAGCTGGGCGAGATTGAAGCGGCTCTGTCCCAGCATGATGCGGTACGAAACGTTGTCGTAAAGGCGATCGGAGAAAAACACGGCAACAAGCGTTTGGTCGGATATGTAGTGCTCAACCGGCCAATTGCCGATGTTACCGCCGAACTTCAAGGATATTTGCGTGACAGGTTGCCGTCCTACATGATCCCTTCGTTGATTATGACAATAGACGCTGTTCCACTTTCGCCAAACGGTAAGGTGAACCGGAAGTTGTTACCTGAACCGCAGTTCCAACCTGGGAAAGACAGTGAAACCGGACCCGCCCTAACCAAGACTGAAGAGGAATTGACTGAAGTGTGGAAAAAAATGCTGAACCTAGATCATGTGAACGCGGACGACAACTTCTTTGATCTTGGCGGCGACTCAGTGATCGCCATCCAACTAATGTCAAGGATCAATAAACGTTTCTCCGTGGAGATCTCCCCGCGTCGCTTCTTCGAAGAGCCGACCGTTGCAAGTCTAGCCCGGATAATCGAAGAGGCGAAATGCGTTCGCGGGCTCAAAGAACGCCCTTCGCTCGTCAAGGTGCCACGAGGAGGCAAGCTGCCGCTCTCGTACGCCCAGCAGCGGTTGTGGTACCTTTGCAAGGCGGACCCAAGCAATTCCTCCTATAACATACCGGTTGCGATCCGGCTCACAGGAAACCTGAATCTGGAGATCTTTCACGATTGCCTGAACGAGATCGTCCGACGTCACGAAGTGCTGCGTACCGGGTTTGAGAGCCATCTTGGAGAACCGCAACTGGTGATTTCCCCGGATTTGACGCTACCAATGCCAATTGTTGACCTGAGCAACGAGCTGGAGTCGAAACGCTTAGAAGTAGCGATGCAGCTTGCTGAAGTGGAAGTAAGGATTCCTTTCCAGCTGGAACAACCTAGCCTTGTACGGTTTAAAATGTTTTGCCTAGGGGAGAAAGACTACATCTTCGTTATAACCATGCACCATATCATCTCCGATGCGTGGTCAATTGAAGTGTTCTTAAACGAGATGGTGGAGTTGTATAAGGCGGCCGTTGCTGGACAGGACCCGAAATTACCTGAATTGTCCGTCCAATACACAGATTTCGCATATTGGCAGCGAGAGTGGTTAAAGGGGGAGGTAGAAACCGAGCAATTGAGCTACTGGAAACAGCATCTCGCGGGTCCTCTCACCTTGCTGAATCTTCCGATCTCCTGTCCGCGCACAGGTAGTCGCAAGTTCAAAGGAGCACGTAAGAGTGTACGCCTGTCCAAGGAATGCTCCTCCAAGCTTCAGGAGATTGGAAATCGGCAAGGAGCAACACTGTTCATGACGATGCTCGCTGTCTTTACCACTTGGCTTTATCGATATACGAAGCAGGAGGATATCGTCGTTAGCACTTCCATCTCCAACCGCCAAGGGGGAATGACCGAGCAAATGATCGGGCTTTTCTTGAACACCTTGGCATTGAGAAGTGACCTCTCGGGCAATCCGACCTTTTTCGAACTGGTGAGAAGGGTAAAGAAAATGGCCCTAAACGCCTTTGCCAATCAGGACGTTCCGTTCGAACGTGTAGTGGAGCAGTTAGTCGTTGACCGTCAACAGCTCCAGTCACCTCTTACCCAAGTTGTCTTTGGTCTTAGAAACAAGCCTCATCGTTCGCTGGACCTTCCAGGTCTGTCCATGCGTCAACTGGATATTTACCGGGGAACAGCCAAATTCGAGATGGAGATGCAACTGATCAATACGGAAGAGGGGATCACCGGCTTCTTAGAGTATAACGCTGAACTGTTTGAAGACCGAACTGTGGAAGAGATGGTGGTCGGGTTTCACCGAATTGCCGAAGGACTCGCGAATCAGCCGGAAGCAAATATTCAGACCGTGGTTAACACTCTTATTGAAGAGGAGGTAGTGAGGAAGAATATGGAATATAGACAGTTGGATTCTGAGAAACGCAAGAGACTGTTGAGCATGAGACCCAAAAAAGTACAAGTGGTAACCGCAGACATTCGCCTTCCGAATAAGTGGGAACAAAACCTGCCTCTCATTATTAAGCCAGATGTACAAGACTTGAACGAGATCAAATGGCTCAAGACCCGCCAGCCCGAGATTGAAGAATTGCTGACGAAGTATGGAGTAGTTCGGCTTCGTGGATTCACCATCCGGTCGATGGACGATTTCCAAAATCTTGTTCAATCGCTGTCAACCGAGTTGCTTGAATACAAGGAGCGCTCAACACCGCGTAGACAAGTGAGCGGAAACGTCTACACGTCCACTGAATATCCGGAGGACCAACACATTCCGTTGCACAACGAAAACTCCTACTCGTCAGTCTGGCCGATGAAGATTTGGTTCTACTGCCACACAGCTGCACAGGTCGGCGGGGAAACACCGATCGGGGATAGCCGAAAGGTGTATGAGTTGATCGATCCGAAGATTCGTGAGACATTCGAGCGGAAGCAGGTCATGTACATACGCAATTATGGATTCGGATTGGATCTACCGTGGCAGGAAGCCTTCCAGACAAACGATCGAGCTGAAGTCGAAGCGTACTGCAGGAAACAGAGCATCGAGTTTGAATGGATAGACGAGAACCGTCTCCGCACGCGGCAGGTTCGACCGGCAGTCTCCGTTCATCCGAAAACGGGGGAGAAATTGTGGTTCAACCAGGCCCATCTTTTCCACGTCTCCAATCTTCAGCCGGAAGTACGGCACTCGCTTGCGGCGATGTTTAAGGAAGAAGAACTCCCACGCAACGCTTATTACGGGGACGGCACGAGAATAGAAGAAGACGTGCTTGGATCAATCCGGGAAGCATATCGCCAGGTCAGCATCAGCTTCCCGTGGCAACAAGGGGACATTATGCTGCTCGACAACATGCTGATGGCACATGGACGCTCTCCATTCAGGGGAATACGCAACGTCCTTGTATCGATGTCGGATCCGTTGAGTCTGAGTATGAGTTGAGATTTAGTAGGGGGGAGATTCCTTATGTGCGGTATTGTGGGAATGTATTCGAGAGAACGGCCGATTTCCGTAAATGCACTTGATCGTGCGACAAATCTTTTACGTCACCGAGGTCCCGATCAACAAAGGCTGTGGGTGTCTACCCACAGCCGTATTGGATTGGGGCATACAAGGTTAAGCATTATCGACTTAGAAACGGGCGATCAGCCTCTGTCCAATGAAGATGAACAATTGCATCTGGTGGTGAACGGCGAACTGTATGACTACGAGCGCATCCGAGAGGGGCTGAAGCGGCGAGGCCACATGCTGAAGACAAAGTCCGACAGCGAAATCATCCTTCATCTTTATGAAGAGAAGGGGATTGGCTGTCTCGAGTATTTACGGGGTGAGTTTGCGTTTTTGCTTTGGGACGACCGGGAGCAAAAGTTGTTCGCCGCTCGAGATCGCTTCGGCATCAAACCTTTGTTCTACGCGTGGAAGAACGAGATCCTGTATTTAGCCTCCGAGATGAAAGCCTTGTTTGCAGCGGGCATCCAGGCCGAATGGGATCAGCAGTCATACTACCAGCACCTTTTCTTGTGCATGGATCAGGAACGTACGCTGTTTAGAGGTGTCCGCCAAGTTCCGCCCGGGCACTTCCTGATCGCAGACAGTCAAGGTGTACAAATTAAACCGTATTGGGACCTTGACTACCCGACGAGAGAGGAGGTAGACCCTGCCCGCTCCAAAGAAGACTACTTGGAAGAACTCCGCTATGTACTGGAGGAGTCGGTATGCCTGCGCTTAAAGGCTGACGTGCCTGTCGGCTGTTTCTTGAGCGGAGGGGTCGATTCTTCGGCCGTTCTCGGCATCGCCGTTCGACAATTCCCGGAGAAGATCCGGGCTTTTACCGTGACCTTCGATCACGAAGCGTATGATGAGGGCAGAGTCGCCAAGGAGACAGCCGAATGGATAGGAGCAGACTACGTGCCCATCGAGCTAAAGCAGGATGACTTCGCTGCACACATAGAACAGGCTGTTTGGCACAGTGAGACGCTTGGGCACAATGCTCACGGGGTAGCACGATACCTCCAAAGCCGAGCGGTACACGAACAGGGCTACCGCGTGGTCCTCTCCGGTGATGGGGCGGACGAACTGTTCGCTGGCTACATCTACTCCCGTCTGGATTATGTACTAAGCAACGAAGACGGTCTAAGTGAGCAGAGTCAGCGGCAGCGACTTGAAGAGCTGAGCCTACGGAATCCGGCGTTCCGTGATGTTCTCTTTCCGTCACAGACCACCCAGGCGCTGAAGGTATGCAGGCAGGTCATCGGATCGACCCCGGCCTGGATCCAGGCGATGGAGGTCAGCCGAGCACCGTTAAAATCTCTTCTTAACCAAAGCTTTCTGTCCAAGTTTCTCTCCTTCGACCCAGTGAAATCCCTGCTAGACAGCATCGATGTCGATGGGCAACTAACCAACCGGTCTCCGATCTTGCAGGGCTTGTATCTCTGGAACAAATCGCTACTACCGAATCAGATTCTTTTCGCTGACCGTCTCGAAATGGCACATGGCGTGGAAGTACGCATGCCGTTGCTCGACCACAAACTGTTTGAGGTAGTTCGCCGCCTGCCGACGAACATGCTTATATGCGAACTGCAGGAGAAATACGCACTGCGAGAAGCTGCCAAACCGTATCTCACAGAAACTGTTTACCGCAGACCAAAGCAGCCCTTCACCGCGCCCCACTCGACGTTGGACCCTAAAAACTCTTTGTTTGAACTGATTCAAGACACGTTGCGAAGCCAACTCGTGCAGGAAATTCCCTTTATTAATCCGGTGGCGATCAAGGTCCTCCTGGACAACATTCCGAAGATGGATTACCGAACACGCATTAACCTCGACTCCATAATGCTGTTGCTCGTGTCCACCTGTATCCTGCATAAGTGCTATATCTCTAAACAGTTAGCAGCCCATTCGTAGGAATGTAATTATGGGCGTAATTAGGAGGTAGCATCACATGACAAGTAACTTGGCTGGCATACTTGGTGGTATGGGTCCTTTCGCCTCCGCCGAATTTGTAAACACCATCTATCAAGTAAATCTCCGAGCGTTCCAGACCGAACCGCTTTAACGCCTGATAATCGCGAGGAAACACCTGCAGGCAGCCGGATCCGATGTTTTTATCGCCGGTTGGATCTTCGGATGCACTGAATTTCATCTGCTCTCCAAGATCATGCAAATCAAGTGCCAGGACGCTCGAATCATTGATCCACTGATGATACTGGCGCTACCCCCTAAGGAGGGAGCCACATGCTGCTCTTATCAAAGGAACCTTCCTGGTTTGTCTGCCATCAACCGAAACAACGGCCCAAGCTACGACTCTTCTGCTTTCCTTATGCAGGAGGGGGTAGCACTATCTACCGGTATTGGCACGAAGAATTGTTGCCAGAGATCGAATTGCTCGCCGCCCAGCTTCCAGGGCGTGAAAAGCGCTTTCGAGAATCGCCTTGTCGATCGATTGACGAGTTGGTGGCTGGGCTGTCGAGAGCGATAAATCCCTATCTGAACACCCCGTTTGCTTTTTTTGGTCACAGCATGGGGGCGCTCATCGCCTTTGAGCTGGCACGCGAACTAGCTAAGCGATATGGAACGCATCCCGTCCATCTCTTCGTTTCTGGAAAAGCAGCTCCTCAAGTCGAGAAAAATTCTCCTACAATCTACAATCTCCCGTATCAACAGTTCATACAGAAGTTGTATGATTTGAACGGTACACCCAAGGAGGTGCTTGAGAACCGCGAGCTGATGAAGTTGTACGAACCGATCTTGAGAGCAGACTTCGAAGTTTGCGACACGTATCGTTTCCGTCCGGGTTCGCGCCTAAGCTGTCCAATCACTGTCTTCGGTGGTCTACGGGATGAACAAATCCCGATGAAAGATTTGGAAGCTTGGCGGGAATTGGTCACGGGTCCGGGCATCGTACGAATGTACGAAGGAGACCATTTTTTCCTTCACCAAAAAAGTAAAGACATGTTACGGGTAATACAGGATGATCTCTTGACATTCATTTATAGAAAGGGGATGACAATATGAGTCGGGTGATGACGCTTGATCTGGCTCTTCGAGTGGAAGAAGCGGAAATCAAAACACTTCGGTCTCGTCTGACGGCCATACGGGAACGGCAAGGCAACCCGATGGGAGTAGAGATCAGGCGAATTGGAGGTGCTTCCCTGTTCACCATCAAAGGTATCCCCGGGCCGAGCTTCAACAAGGTTTTGGGAGCCACCGGAAGTGATGTAGACCATGTGGATGAGATTATTCAAGCGTTTCGTAACCAAGGTATTCCCTGCCGTTTTGAACTAATACCCGGTCACGTAACGCCGGAACTATTTGGCCGCCTGGCCGATCGTGGCTTCTACCAAGCAGGTTTTCACACAGTACTCTACGGCGTCCCACCCAAAGAGCAGGGGGGTGCCCCAGTGGAAGGTCTAACGTTGGCTGAAAAAATTGAGGTTTTTGAGGTAAATGAAGATGAGTTCGGGCTCTTCGGTGAGCTTTACGTTAAGGGATTTGGTTTGCCCGCTCTTCTAAGTACAGGCATCGCAGACAACAACCGTGTACTTCATGGTCGGCCCGGCTGGAAATTCTACATCGCCTTTGTAGACGGACAAGCGGCGGGGATCGGTGTTCTCTATATGGAGGATGGAGTGGGGAATCTTGCGGCTGCGTGCACTGTTCCGGAGATGCGACGTAAGGGATGCCATATGGCTCTGATCCAAAGGCGTATTGCCGATGCACGTAAAGGAGGATGTGACTTGATTATAGGACAAGCCGTATTCGGTAGCGTGAGTCAGCAAAACATGCAGCGTATTGGTATGCAAATTGCTTATACTAAATCAATTTGGGTCGAGCGTCCATGAGGAGAGAAAAATATGAAAAATAGTTTCTTTCTTTTTAGGATTGCGTTCCTCCGCTCTATTCTTATGTCGGTGTTCTTTCTACAGATAGGGATTTGGGTGCGTAACTTCGCAGTCCTAATGTTCGTTCTGAAGGAGACGAATAACGACGCGTTCGCTGTCACCATGATATCGGTAGCCCAGTACGCTCCGATGTTTTTGTTTTCGTTTATTGGGGGAACGTTGGCTGATCGTTGGAAACCGAAGAAGACAATGGTCATCAGTGACATGCTCTCCTCTCTCTTCGTCCTTCTAGTATTGGTGACGTTGAAGATCGGGATCTGGGAGATCGTCTACGTCGTGACTCTGGCATCGTCGATCCTATCGCAGTTTTCACAACCTTCAACGATGAAATTATACAAAAGGCACGTACCTTCAGATAAGCTACAATCAGCGCTGGCAATGTTCCAGACACTCCAGTCGATGTTTATGATAATCGGACCAGCAGTCGGGGCATATGTGTATGAGAGATTTGGCATCTTTGTTTCACTTGCCATTACTTCACTTATGTTTCTATTCTCTTCTCTAGCAATGTCCACTATTCCTCGAGACGAGGAGGAAGTGATTCGGTCAACTAATCATAGTATGTTTAGGGATGTCATGGATGGATTTCGTTACATCTTGTACAAGCCTGAGTTAAAGATCATGGGTGCTTGCTACATGTTTGCCGGCTTGGCGGTCGGAATGATCCAGCCGCTCGCCGTATTCGTTATTATGGAGAAGTTGTTCTTGCCAAAAGAAAGTGTAATGTACCTAATGGTAGCGTCTGGAGTATCCACCTTATTGGGTAGCGTATTGGTCATGCTTCTTCGAAACAGGATTACTCCACAAAAACTATTGGTACTGGGTATGTTGGTGGATTCAATAAGTCTGATCGTTATTGGTTTTTCTGAGTCCGTTATGCTTACCTTTACAGCTCAGATTGTCTACGGCTTGTTTCAACCAATGATTCACATTGGTATTAGCGCGATCATCGTCAGTACGACGGGCCAGGAATATCTAGGCCGGGTCAACGGCTTCCTAAACCCCTTGTTTATGGGAATGATGGTTTTGATGATGTGCGTTTCTGGCTGGTTGAAGGACTTGCTTTCGATCACCTCCATCTACATCTTTGCTGGTCTTCTGTTCTTTACTGGTATGAGCACGGTCCTTCCACTACTTCAGAATAATCTCGCTTCGAAAAAAGAGACGCAGACAACTACCTAACGTGTCATAGCCCCGTCTACACGGCGATCACTGCTCGGAATTCAACCGGGGAGAGGTCGCCGAGTTTTTCTGGAAGCGATGCGTTGTCAAAGCAATTCCCGCGTCTTGAATGGCTTCCCATAAGTTCTTTCTCCTCGAGTAGATCCCTGTACGATTTAGTTGTGTATTGAAATCCTTGGTAGGAATGAGGTCTAAAATACCCGACAAATAGACAAAATCATGACCAATTCGAATATAGGTCATGTCAGTCACAAATTTCTTCAAAATGGTTTCTGCTGTAAATTCACGGTTGAGGACATTCGGAAAGATTACGGATGGTTTGCGACCTGCATATGGCCGTTTCTTGCGGATAACGGAATGAATTCCCAGCTCGCTCATCAGCCTGCGTGTGAAGATCAGCGATAAAATCCCCAATAGAATCGGTTGAAAATTCCCCATTTTCATCGCAGACTCTCTCCTTGGAGGAGAGAGACATTAGGATTACAGTTGACTACTACTATGAATGGGATGACACCGAATTGTTTAATGGTACCGATGACGGATGGGGTGTAAACTGGGATACCGAGGAAGCCTATGGGGATGCCACGGGTGCCGACAGTGATATCTCCATTGTCGAGGATGAAATTGGTGGTGTGGGTATGTAAGTTGAGGATGACAATGAAAGGGGAAATGCTTGGGTAATCTTGACACCACGTGACGGTAAGGATGAATATAGTGCAGATGGTGAACTTACCTTTGAATATGCACACACGTGGGGATTCGATGCACCACCGATTTCTTTCTCTGTATCTCATGGAGTTGTTTCAATCGGATCAGAAATTGATTTCGATGGTGATGACTCTTGGAGAAAATCTGGACGCAGCACTTACTAAAGAAACCAAAAGACGAGGCCTGTTCCTCGTCTTTTTAATTAAAATGTTGACTAATTAAGTAAAGAATTGGCAGCACAAAACCAATAATTCCGAAGACTCTCAGTATGAAAAAGCATTGTTGCGAAGGGTAACTTCTCGCCTGCCATTTACCGAATAGTTTCCAAGCACCAACAGGATTTATCGCAATAAACGCAGTTACAACGAACCATCCTAAAAAAATACACTCATTATTATCACGTCCATGAGCAAAAACCTCCTTGTTAAACAATATGAAATTTCTGTATTTTGTATAATATAGCATATTAATACATAAAAATCAAAAACTATTATGTCAGCTGGATTTACAGATAACCAATCTAATTTGCCGACAGTGAACGCCGCAGAATCGGCCAATTGCGTTGGAGCCTGGTTCCATCATGGGCACAGGACGATAACATCGGCTACAAGATGATCAACTCGTGCGCCGAAACGCTGCAGGAGAAGCCAGCTTTTCGGAGACTGTTTGAACGCAAGCGCTGTATGATCCCTGCGGCCGGCTTTTTCGAGTGGAAGCAGATGCACGGTCGAAAACAGCCGATGCGTATAACCATGCGGAGCGGGGAATTGTTTGCCTTTGCCGGCCTGTTTGACACGTGGACGGCGCCTGACGGCCAGAAACTTCACACCTGCACGATCATTACCACCCGGCCCAATTAAGTCGTCGCTGACATCCACGATTGGATGCCGGTGATTCTGCGGCCGGAGGATGAAGACATCTGGCTGGACCGGGAGAAATATGATCCCGACTTGTTACAGCCGATACACGTGCCATATGATGCCACTCAAATGCGAGCGCATCCAGAATCTGTGATTGTTTGAAACTCGAAACATGATTTCCCTGAATATATTGAGGAGGTTGCTTGGCAGTAGCCGCAACCTCCTTTTACTTGTCTAAGAATGAGTTAGCCAACATATCCATGATACAATCGGCCCTATTTGATCAGCTGGACATAATGCGGGCTTACTTTTGTGGTGTTTTGTTCGCCAAGATGAAGAGGTCAGCATCAAAGGGGAGGGAGGGTGATTCAATGCTATCGATATCAGACCGCTTGCCCTTAAACGCTCGCTGTGCCTACAACCGGATCGTCAAGGTGGGCTCGCACCATTGCCGACCTGGCGGGAGCGGAGCAGATCGAGGCCGCCCATGTGGCGGAAGCGATCCGGTATCGGGCGCTGGTTTTCTCACGCGAAAAACTGCTCTACATCGATGTGGGCGTGGAGCTTGGGTACCCCAGGACGGCCGGTCACGAGAAGAGTGGACGGAGGAGAAGCGGCAGCGCCACTCTAATACTGGATGGACAGGACAAGTAGTAGCCGGATTGAGATTGAACGAAAAAACAGTTCTGGAACCGTTGGCCGGCCGCTTCCCGGACATATTGGAGGATGAGGACGAGATCGCTCCCTCTGAAATGGCTTGCTCACAGGTGATTGCATCGGAACCGCAGCGGTTGATTACAAATCGATTCGCGGCGCAGGCAGTGGCTGGTTATTTGAATGAACTGTTTGGGGAGAGAACCTTGTCTACACACGTGACGTTCTTCCACGCGAAGAAAATGTACATGCGTGGAGATAGGATTCAAGAAGGGTGAGGGTGTCCAGAAATGGGCACTCTTTTTTGTCGGCTGGCCATGGGCATTGTTTGGAAACTATAGCTACCTGACGGGGGCGCTCTTCTACAGAGATGATGGATTGTCCACACCTGACTAGACAGATTTCTTAAGTGCCTTCTCTTTGTACGCTAATGGGCTTAGATATCCCAGTGTGAATGAATCCTTGCTTCGTTAAACCATTTGACGTATGTTCCTAGCTCTTGCTTTAACTGAGATAGCGATTCAAATTTGCGATTTCTCACGAACTCGGCTTTGATCAGCTTAAAGGTTGCCTCCGCAACTGCATTGTCATAGGGACAGCCTTTCATACTCAATGAACGCTTGATCTTGAACGTGTTGATCACTTCATCAATCGTGAGATTTCTAAACTCACTGCCACGATCTGTGTGAAAAAGCTGGATTTGGCGTAGATCTCCTTTTACGCTTGCAAATGCTTGATAGACTAGTGCGGCATCTTTAAATTTTCCGCAGCTGTAACCGATGATCTCCCTATTAAATAAGTCCACGAGCAAACAAATATAGTGCCATTTATTTGCGACCCGAACGTATGTCAAGCCACTCACAACGGCTTCCAGTGGTGCTTCTTTCGCAAACTCGCGATTCAATTCGTTCTGGATCGGCGATTCGTTACATGACGACATATGCGGTTTATACTGCGCCACTGTGTAGACCGAGACCAGGCCGTTTTTCTTCATCAGACGTCCAATGCGCCGTCTGGAAACCGTCATTCCCTCTTCTTGAAGTTTTGCTTTGATTTTCCTTGCTCCATACACGCGCTGATTCTCTTCAAAAATACGGATAATTGCTTGTTCCACTTCATCATTGACAGATGATTGCTCATTACTCTCGTAGTAGTAGGTACTCCTATTGACCTGAAGGATCTTGCACATGGCCGATATGGGATACTTATGAGCGTTTTGCTGGATTACCGTTATTTTCGTCCGAAGATCAGCGCTGCTTGCTTTAAAATATCGTTTTCCATCTTCAACCGTTGGATTTCCTTACGCAGCGCTATGAGTTCCTTTTCTTCCTCGGTTCGGTTGTCTTTTTCTTTGAAAGAACCTGTTGTTCTACTCTGTTTGACCCAACGGTCAAACGCAGATGCACTCAGATCATATTCTCTCAAAATATCTGCACGCGGTTTCCCATTCTCGTAAAGTTGAACCATCTGCTGCTTGAACTCGTCTGTAAATGACCGACGCTCACGTTTCTGCATGACATTCTCTCCGTTCCTTGTCGATTTGATTTCAATCTACTAGACCTTAAGAGAATTGTCCAATTCAGTGTAGCCGATCCATGATTTTGGAAATTATAAGTTGATCTTCACAATTACAATTTTTCTGTTTTTAAAATCTCAACTATTATAACCGGTTATTGTTTTCTTATGTAATAAGGCTTCATGTAAAAAATTGTGCTATGATAGTAATGCTACTTTTATCGATGGGGGAACCTTCTTATGAGTAAAAGCTTGGAAAAGCTTGAACTACATAAAAAATCTGCACCATTGGTTTATGCCCATTCATTAACGAGACTAATGGATAATACTGAACGTGAAAATTGTGACATATCAGTACAAGATTTAATCTACAAGAAACGGAAAGGTTCTTATTATACCAAGCCAGAAATTGTTTCACTTATTCTTGACCTAGCAGGTTATACGTCCGACCGGCTACTTCACAAGAGTACATTACTCGAACCATCCGCTGGTGAAGGTGCTTTCTTGATAGAAGCTGTCAAGCGTCTTATCTCGGCTGCTATGCGCTATTCGGACGGTGAACTTTTCACTGACGAGAATCTTGCTTTCGATTTGTTGCGAAACGCTATCTGTTCCATTGAACTTAATAGCATGACGTACCACCGGTTACGTAGCAACATTAATAAAATACTAAGGGGTTATGGAGCTTCCGAGATA
Organism: Brevibacillus sp. FSL K6-2834; assembly: GCF_038592925.1. Classification (NCBI taxonomy): domain Bacteria; kingdom Bacillati; phylum Bacillota; class Bacilli; order Caryophanales; family Paenibacillaceae; genus Brevibacillus; species Brevibacillus sp. FSL K6-2834. The sequence continues at coordinate 4,956,232 of NZ_CP151945.1, read as the reverse complement.
CTATGCAGACACCTGTTAGACCAATGGATAGTTCAGACTGATTTCTTATTGTGGAATAAACCAGTTGAACGCCGATTTGATTATATTATTGGTAATCCACCATACGTCCGAATCGAGAACCTCGATGAAACAATGGCTAAGGAATATCGACGCCGTTATGCAACGTTGTTTGATCGTGCAGACATTTACGTTGCATTCATCGAGCACGGTCTCGAAATGTTAGCAGAAGGTGGAAGGTTAAGTTTCATCTGTACTGACCGTTTTACAAAAAATCGTTACGGTAAGGAAATTCGCCATCTGATTAATGAAAACTATCGTGTCGTCCACTTTCTTGATATTCATAATACCCAACCTTTCATGGATGTAGTCTCTGCTTATCCATGTATCTTTACGATTGAGAACGGTTTAAAAGGCGAGGCTCGAACCTTGAAGATGGACGAGGTGTCCAGCATGCATCTTGAGGAAGCACGCAAGTATCTTCTGGGTGGTTTCGAGACAACTTGTCATGGCATCGAGACACACACAATCAAGGATTGGTTTAAAGGATCAGATCCATGGGTTCTTAATGGCGAACGTGCACAATCAATTCTACGAAAATTAGAGGAGTCTCACCCATTGCTTACTGAATCGCCACATAATATAACTGTAGGTATTGGGGTTGCTACAGGTGCAAAAGACATTTACATCGTTCACCCTGAGAAGGTTGATATTGAGCCGGAAGTACTTCTACCAACTGTAACCAAAGATGACATTAAGGATGGCTACATTAATTGGCGCGGTTATTATGTAATTAATCCATACAAACCTGATGGTACTCTCGTAAATCTAGAGGAGTACCCGAAATTACAAACTTATTTTCTTAGTCATGAGAAGCGACTTAAAGAACGAAACACAGCAAAAAACAACCCAGCGAAATGGTATAAGACGATCGACCGGATCTTTCCAGAACGTCTTAAGGAACCAAAACTTCTTATCCCAGACATTAAATCTGAGAACCTAATCGTACGAGATGATGGACACTTTTATCCGGAGCATAGTTTATATTACATTACGGCAGGAACGTGGGATATCGAAGCATTGCAAGCTCTGTTGACAAGTTCAATTATTAAGTTCTTCATCTGGTCTTATGCAACGAAAATGCGGGGTGATTACCTTCGCTATCAAGCACAGTATCTAAAAAAAATTCGACTGCCAGTAGGTATTGCGAAAGAAGACATTTATCATTTGAAGCAGTTTCATCAAAGAAGGGATAATGCGAGTATTGATTTATTAGCACAACGGTTATTTGGGCTAACCGATGATGAGCTTCAGATTATTTATGAGCTTGTGGGGAGAGAAGAATAATAATAGATAAAGCTTGGGGGATTCACATGTGGATGCCAAAACATACAGAAATTCAACAGTTGACCCAGGAAGCGTTAAAGGCTTTTTGGGGTGTCCGTACAAACGGTGTATTGAGTGGTCAAACAATGGACGGGTTTGCGAATATGCTTAAACAAGTATTGCGACGGAACGGTGTTGCAGATGATGAAATCATCATGGGTCGTTCTGCTAAGTTACCAGGGTACTTCAGAATGTCTAAGGACTGGGATATGGTCGTTATTAAAAATTTATCAGATGGGTCAAAACGTCTTTTAGCTGTTATCGAGTTTAAGTCGATGCATGGATCAGTCGGTAATAATTTAAACAACCGTTCGGAGGAGGCAGTTGGGAGTAGCTATGATTTTTGGAAGGCATTTGAGAACGGCGCATTTGGGGCGACGCGGCCGTTTCTCGGTTACATATATGTTATGAGTGACCATCCTGATAACAAAAGTGGTACAAGTCGCGTATCTATGTTATTTGCTCCGTTGGAAGAATATACGCGTTTTTTTCGGACTGGGCGCCCGGCAAATTATGAGGAACGAGTGGAGCTTCTCATGATGAAAATGGTGCAGGAGAAATTATATGATAAGTGCGCTCTATTAATCGCGGATCAGAAAAATAACGGTGGGTACCGAACTCCAAACAAGGACCTTTCGATTGAAATCTTCGTACGCTCTTTAGTTGGGCATGTGGCAGCACATCAGAATTAGATCAGAATATTTTGGGACAAGCCCAATCGCCGCAGCAAAGTCGGCAAAAAGCGAGTGCCAGAGGGGGCGATCGTCTCCCATACCCAGTACGACCGTTTTCATCTGATCGGTCAGCATCACTTTGGGGATCCCTCCAAAGTATTCAATGGCGTAAATCAGGCAGCGCAGAAAGCTGTGGATGTCGCAACGCTCAGTAAACTCGATATAGGTGCCACGAGAGTACCCCAATACTATGACGAATACCGGAACTTTCCGGACGTTACCGACCTGATCTACGCAATCACACAGTCCCCAGTCCACCTAGGCGTATTCACCAAGTTTCGTCTCGTAACGAAGAACAGCAGGAACTTGTTTGGGAGGACGGAAGTCCTTCACATAGTCTTTCAGGATGGGGATGGTACGCCCCACGGTGTCCCTTTTCTTGTAGAAGTTCGAATAGCACCTCGCATTATAGATACCCTCTTGGAGCCGTTCCTGCAGGAACGGTTTGAATGGATCAAGCTTGGAACCACGAGATTTACGGGTTCCCTTTTCGGGGGAGAATTCACCCCGGAGATATCGGCGAACTGTATTTCGAGAATGCCCCGTTAGACGGGCAATTTCACGAATACTCTTGCCTTCTGCCCTCATGGTATGTAACGATATCACTATCCCACTCCTTAGCATGTGTCTCCCTCCGAAGTTGTCTTGGCGGACTATTTTCGAAGGGGATATATTCGCTAAGGGTGGGTCATTTTCATTCCGGCGAACCTGGGTCAATTATATCCCGGCGGTGACACTCGTGGAGTAGTTGAATCGCGTTCGTTGTTTTCATGGCGTAATCCTGGTCCGCTTGCAATGAACTCTGAACATCACGCAGCCGTTGCTCCAGGAACGCCTATTCCTGGTTGATTTTCTGAATCTGTTTTTCCAAGTCAGAAAAGGTGATGATGTTTTTGCGGAAGAGATCGAGAATGCTCTGCCGCTCGATGTTCTTGTCATCGATAGCTTTCCGGATGACGTTAAGTTCGGACTCCAGATCGTGTTTTTCTGCTTGATTGGTTTCCATCGTTGCCGCAATCTCTTTAAGAGCTTCTCCAGGATAATGGATAAAGGTAAGGCAATCGTTCCACACCAGATCCTCGATCCAATCTTAGGGGATGTTCTTTGATGGGCACTTTCCCCGCAGCGGCCCTCGATTTGCCTGTTTTCCCGTGCAAACGTAATAGCCCCTCAAAGCTCTTTTACTCCCTGGATAGTTTATGCCTGTATAAGTCAATCCACAGCACTGACACTTCATCAGTCCACGCAGCAGGTAACGATTTTTTGCATTTCGGAGAGCTTCAAGCCGGTTATCCTTAAGTAGGGTCTGCTGAACGATTCTTAATGGGCACAAATTGCCTGGAAGCTTGGTAATATTGCAGAAAACAGTTGTTTCATCAATGAGACAAAAAGACCTCGCAGCCTGCGTTCGAGGTTCATCACCAGGAGTTGCAGCGCGATGACGGTTTCGCTCGTCTTCGCAAGGCACGCTCGAATACGGCCAAGCCCATACTTGCGCTTGCCCTCACCGAATTTGCCTTCGATGGCGTTGCGTTCGCTCGCATCTTGCTTGGCGACTCGCCGTTGTTCTGCCGCTTCTTCACCTTGTACCGGACGGCCAAGTGCAGGACCGCTCAAGCGAATGCCGTGCGCTTTGCAGAATGCCCTGTTCTCACGAGTGCGATAGATTTGATCGGTGAGTACCGCCTTCGGGTAACAGCCGAAGCGTCTCTTGTACGCTTCGAGCGATTCGATCAGCGTCACGCCTTCGTTGAAGCTGTCCCATGACAGGCGTTCCAAAAAGGCATAACCGTTTACCATGCTGACAGATACCTTGGCACCAAACTCTACGCGAGCTTACAGTGCTAGGCTGTCTTGCTGTTTTACAGAACACTCTGAAACATCTTGCAAAGAAGCCGCTCCCCGTAAACCCGGGAAGCGGCTTTTTTGCAAAGAGTCTCTCGTTATTGCGCCATCATGTTGACAGCACCTTTCGGATAAACGATATTCACATGATCGACAAGCAATGTTTTTGCGTTTTGACCGTTCGCCGTTCCGGAGAACACGAATTTCAATTCGTACTTGCTATTTACCTTGTAAGTGTAAATCGTTTGGCCAGACACATCGGCGGAAACGTCAGGCTTGCCGAGGGCAGATGTTACATCGGAGAGCGACAGCTCCTGCAAGCGGGTGTCATAGCTGCGAATATCGACAAGCTGCATTCCCTTGTTAAAGCCGAATACGACACCTTGCGTCCGGTAGCTGGCATACGTAACACCGTTAACCCCGCCCAGCATGTCGGCCTTGCCCCAGTCCTTTTCCACGGTGTCAAAGACGCTGGTTTCTACAGGGTATTCCACGCCGTACAGTCGGCCTTCTTTGGCGAGATCGCGGATGCTTTGCACCAGCTCTGGCGTGGTAACGGCCTGCATCAGATTGACGGTTCCGCGAGGGTAAAACACATCGGTGCGGACTGCACGAAGTTCGTTTTTGCCGTTATCTTCTCCTTGGTAGACAATCTTTAGCTGGTATTTGTCTGTGACGTTGTAGATATGAATCGTCTGGCCAGCGAACAGGATGGCGCGGTCCGGCTCCCCGAGCACACGAGTCACGTCTGCCATGGACAGGTAGTGAGGCTGGGAGCCCTTGCTGCCTATATTGCCGATCTCCCAGTTGCCGTATACCCGGCGGATATCGACGATTTGCATGCCCTTGTTGTACCCAAGGATGACCCCTTTGTTCTTGTAGGTCGCGTACGTAATGCCATTGGCGTAATCAGTACGGTCTGGCTTGCCCCAAGACTGCTCGACCTCGTCAAACATGGATGTTTCCAACGTTAGTTTTTGGTCGTATGATTGTCCGCGGACGGCTTTCTCCTTCATGGAAAGAATCACGTCTTTAATGGTGCGGTTCAGGTCTGCTTCCTTGTCGCTGGATGCGATCGGAGCACCTTCGCCTGAGCCAATCTCTCCTCCCGTGCCGTTCGGTCCTCCTGTTCCCTGGGACACGCCCTCCTGATGGGAACTTCCGGCGGGCTTCTGATTGGGGGGCTGGACAGTCGGATCAAGTGTCGCTGATTGATTCCACGTTATCAATTGACTCCCGAGCCACACTGTGGCAGCCAGCAAAGAAAAGGCGGCTGCTGTTCTGCCCAGCGTCGCCAGGCGGTACGAGCTTTTTTGTCCGTGGCGTGAGCTTCTTTTTCCGATAGGGGTATCTGTTTCGCGAATGGCGGTCATAATCTTCTCCTTTTGTTGCTCAGTGAGTGTAATGTCGGGCAGATTTCGCAAATCGTCCAACCAATGTTCATCGTGCTTTGACGGCATCTCCGAATCCTCCCTTTTCCCTGAATTGCCATATGCCTTTCATCGCCTTTAAGGCCCGGTGGTAGGTGACATTTACTTTGCTTTCGCTCCATTGCAAAATGTCGGCCGTTTCCCTGGCAGACAGCTCTTTGATGCCGCGGAGGATCAACACCTCGCGGAAAGCGGGCTTCAACTGCTGGAGGGACCGATAGAGCTCGTGCTGTTCCTCGTGAAGGTCCAGCCATTCCTCCGGTGTTTTTCGCTCGTCGCGGACGTCTTGCAGCCAACTGTCGGGCAGCCATTTGCGCAAACGCTGTTTTCGCCGGTGGTCGATGGCGGTGTTGCGGGCGATCGACAGCAGCCAGGTTTTGGGCTGGGCTCTGCCTTCAAACAGGTCCAGTGCTTGCAGGGCCTTGATAAAGACCTCCTGGACCAAATCCTCCACATCAGCGGTGCCTGTGTAGTACACGAGAAACTTGTATATCTCGTCACCGTAGCGCAGGAACCATTGTTCGATGAGTGCTTTCTTGTCCACGTGTTCCCCACCTTTTACGGTTGTTGTCTGTGTAATTGGACGGTGCAGCTTTTTAAATCTTACAGTTTTTTTTGAAGAAAATTTTGGGGCATCTGCAGATTTTGCCTCTTAGCCTTGCCGCAGCTTTCCTCTGATTTGGCATAGATCGGGCTTTGGCGGAGGAGATGAAAAAGGAGAAAATGCCCAGGGGACGGTGGGACACTTTGCTGGGGTCGGCCTGTCCGGCTCACTTTCAAAAGGGGAACCGCGTCCAAAAGCAGCATGTTCAGGAAGGGTTTCAGGGTTGGACGATAAAAGCGAGTTCCCCTTTTAAAAGGGACCTGAGCGGGTGTCCCAAAGACCTTCGCATTTTCTCTTTTTTCATCGCTACAGCTATTCGTGTTTGTCGGCAAGGCAAAGAAGAAAGGGCTAGGAAGAGGGGGGAAGGAATATTTAAATCTTGCTTTCTTAGGATTGGTGATTATTTGGGAATGTATCAAGAGACTTTCTTTGGATGATTTATAAGGAACGTTTGAATAAAAAAAATCCGGATGCTTTGTTCGTTTGTATCGACAATTTCTCTTTGTTCATTATAGGTCGTACTCGGTGAAGGGAGGTGTTTGTGGAAGGATTGCGACCGTATTCGTCTTGAAGGATGGCAACTGGGAGAAAACGAGAATAGAGGCAAAAGGATAAGCAGTACCGCTTTTCGTACATGAGTAAAATAGAAAGAGCAATTGGGCTCGTAGCAGGGGCCCCGATATTCAGCCTTGTAAAGGCAAAAGACTCGTAATCTCCCCGTGGTCCGTTAAAGTAAGCTTATGCATAGCCCTTGTACACGCGATATAGAGCAAGCTTCTGTCAAAATCCGTCTGGTATCTTTCAGCGTTTGCTGAAGGAATAATCACCTCATCGAACTCGAGGCCTTTAGACATGTGAATCGTCGTAATGGTGATCCCGTCGATGAACTTTTCACTGTTGAAATCCAGTACATGCACGTCATGCTTTTCATGCAAGGCATCATATAGCTCTTTTGCTTGGCGATTTGTTTTGCAGATAATCCCGAGTGATGAATAGCTGCTGTTTCTAAAATCCGTCAAAAGTTTTTCTATCGACGCCAATTCGCTTTGCGAGCTATCGCACGGTATGATCCGAGGCTCTTCCCCATGCCGCTCTACCGGAGCTATGTTGGATTGCTGGATACGCTGCGCAAATGAAATGATTTCGTAGGTGGAACGGTAGCTTTTGTTCAGCTCCATAAATTCGACGTTTTCAAAAAGCTTCTTGAGGGATTGGAGAGAGTTGGAATTGTACGGGTTAACGATTTGTCCAAAATCGCCCAAAATAGTTTTTTTGCATTTGTAAAGCTTCTTGATAACGGCGTATTGCACAGGCGTATAATCCTGCATTTCATCGATGACCACATGCTGAATGCCATCCAGCCCTTCGATGCCTTCAAAAAATATTTTTACGTAAATGTAAGGAAATACATCGGCATGCTCTAACGTGTTTTTGCTTTTGAAAACAAACATTTCGGGTCGGTCAATAAACGTAAAGAAATGGGTGTAGAGCGCTAACGTGCTGGTAAACTTGAACATGGAAAGGAGCTTCTTCATAACCGCTTTTTTTGTCGGGACCGGAATCTTGCGCTCCATCACGCTTTCTTTTTTGATCAGCAGAATGATATCTTCTGTTATCTCGGCAAATCTCTGGGAAATGGGCTGGTTTTTATAGGCTTGATATCGCTTTTGGATAAAGTCTTTCGAGACGGTCACCCTGCCAAACGTACAATCCTGAGGTTCAAAGTATTGCTCGCTCGCAAACTCGAGGTACTCATCTAATTGCGTCAAAAACTCCAGAGACGACTTAAACCTTGTGCGCTCAGCCAACTGCTGGTCATGTCCATCCAGAAGGCGGTCGATTTCCACTGCATACCTCTCGAACTCCAATACATTGTGTAATTGCTCGGCCGCGATATCCTCAAAGCCGACTTCCACGATTGGTTCTTCGCCCAATTCCGGCAAGACATTTGAGATATAGTCGGCAAATACCTTGTTTGGGGAGATAATGACGACATTTTGAGCTGACAAACGTTCTTTGTACTTATACAGAAAGTAGGCAATCCGGTGCAAGGCGATGGAGGTCTTGCCTGAACCAGCCACCCCCTGAATGACCAACACGTCTGCATTTTCATTCCGAATGATTTTGTTCTGTTCCTTCTGTATCGTCGCAACGATGTTCTTCATTTTTTGGTCCGAATTACTGCTTAATTCTCTTTGCAGCACCTCGTCAATGATGCTAATCGAACTTTCAAGCGCATATTCCATCTGGCCGTTTTTAATCTTGAATTGCCTTTTTCGCGTAAGCTCGCCCTCTATTACCCCGGCGGGAGCTTCATAAAATGCATGTCCCAGTTCAAAATCGTAATACATGCTTGATATCGGGGCCCGCCAGTCATAAATGAGCATATTGTTATCGTCGTCAGAAAACGAGAACCTCCCAATATACACGGGGTCCGCCTCATTCTCGTCAACAAGCTTGAAATCAATTCTGGCAAAGTACGGGGAATCGATTAGTTTCGCGATTTTTGTCCTTCTTTCAACCGTGTGGGTTCCCGAGCGAATCATTTGCGAGATCGAAGTTTGGTTCGAAAAGATTTCCATGCCGTCCATGCCGCTTCTGTTCTCGGCCAGGTACTTCATAGATTCCTTAAACTCATCTGCATATGCTTTGACCCGCTCATCCAATTCATTTAACGCATCCTGCAGCCTCCCGATTATTCGATCAAGATGTTTTGTCTCTTCTGGAAAATTTACCGACATTGCTTTTACCTCCCTATTTTTCCCAAAAAGCGAAACGGAGAAATAATCTTCTCATAAGGTTTTTGCCCCGTCAAGGTAAAATCCTCAAAAAATTAATAGGAGGGGAAAAGTGCTTTGAAAGGTTGATAATGGCAGGAGCTTTGGTGCTCGAATTCTTTTTTTAGAAAGGAAAAAGGCTGCACGTAGCGGCAGCCTTTCAGCCTGTAGACAAAGTTCCGTAAGGAACAGGGTCTGCAGGCTTTTTTGTTGAATATAGAACATGTTACGTTTTCAAAAGTTATTTTTTAGAGGTGGCATTATGCTTAATAAGCAAGAGGCCGAAGGGCGTTATCAGATATCTGCATTCTCGCTAGATGAGTTGGTGCCAGAAGATCATCTCGTAAGAAAAATTGAAAATGCAATCGACTTTTCGTTCATCTATGACTTGGTGGAAAGCCTTTACTGTCATGACAATGGCAGACCCAGTGTTGACCCTGTAGTCTTAGTTAAAATTGCTTTCATCCAATATATTTTTGGAATTCGTTCCATGCGACAAACGATTAAAGAGATCGAAACCAATGTTGCCTATCGGTGGTTTATTGGCTATGATTTCAGTCAGCCCATTCCCCATTTCACGACCCTAGGCAAGAACTATGTTCGCCGTTTTCGGGATACTCAACTCTTCGAGTCGATCTTCCTTCGAATATTGGAGGAGGCGGTTCATCATGGATTCGTGAAGCCTGATGTGCTTTTCATTGATGCTACGCATGTAAAAGCCAGTGCGAATAAGCATAAATACGTGAAAGAAATCGTTGAAGAACAAGCGAAGAAATATCAAGAGCTGCTGGACGAAGAAATCAATCAGGATCGTATTGCACATGGAAAGAAGCCCCTTGAAAAAAAGACAGAAACTTCGAAGAAGGAGGTGAAAGTCAGCACAACTGACCCGGATTGCGGATTGTTTGTAAAAGGGGAAAAGGAACGTGTATTTGCTTATAGTTTTCATACAGCATGTGATCGAAATGGATTTGTGCTTGGTGCCAAGGTAACGCCAGGCAATGTGCATGACAGTCAGGTTTTTGAGGATGTTTTGAATCAAGTGCGAAAGACGTTTGCACAGCCTCAAGCTGTGGCAGTGGACTCGGGATACAAGACGCCTTACATCAGTAAAACACTCCTTGATGACCAGATTCGCCCCGTTATGCCCTACACAAGACCACGCACCAAAGAAGGTTTTTTTAAAAAGCACGAATATGTGTATGATGAATATTTCGACTGCTACATCTGCCCGAACGAGCAAATCTTAACATATGAGACAACAAACAAGGATGGGTACCGTATCTATCGATCAAATTCTCAAGTTTGCCGAAGTTGTCCGTTCTTGAAACAATGCACGGAAAGTAAAGACTACACAAAGAGAGTGAGTCGCCACATCTGGGCTGATTACCTCGAAGAGGTAGACCACCTCCGGCATACCGAGGAAAACAAACAAATCTATAGCAAACGGAAAGAAACGATTGAACGTGTATTCGCTGATATGAAGGAAAAGCATGGCATGCGTTGGACGACCTTACGAGGACTGGAGAAGGTCACGATGCAGGCGATGCTTGTTTTCGCTGCCATGAACTTGAAAAAAATGGCGACCTGGCTATGGAAATCAGGTCGCCAAAAGGTGAACGATCAAAACACCTTCGGTATTTTCATCAAATTATTAAACAAACTCCCTCTGCTGTTCGTTCAGCGAGGGAGTTTGTCTGCAACCTGAAAGGCTGCACGTAGCGGCAGCCTTTGTTTAGAAAAGAAGCGGCGGTAAAGAAAAGGTAGTAAAGAAGAGCTTCGACTTTTTGTGGGCGGAGCTACAGACTCACGGCCTCAGCATAGACTCACGTGTAAACCACGAGGAATAGGCGAGTGCGCTGATCAGGGCGGCAGAGATGGCCGCGGACGAGGAAAAGGCGAACATGATCAGGATTTGGTAGCGAACGGCTTCCAATGGGTTGGCTCCGGCGATGATCATCCCGGTCATCGTACCGGGCAGTTGGACCAGGCCGATGGTTTTCATTGTGTCAAAGGTGGGGATCATGCTTGCTTTTACCGCTCGTTTCAACACGCCGTGAATGGCCTGCTTTTTGTTTGCGCCCAGGCAGAGCAGGGCTTCGATTTCCCCGCGGGCAGTCTCCGTCTCGCGCTTCATGTGGCTGAGGAACAGGCCGGCGACGATCATCGAATTTCCGATAATCATGCCTGTGATCGGGATCAAATACTGGGGCGTCGGTTTGATCAGACCGAGCACAAGCAGCAGACTCATCGTCAGCGTTGCGGTCACGGTCAAGGAAGCGGCGACCCGCCACAAAATTCCCGGAAGGCCATCGCCGCGCCGGGATGCGTTCCAGGAGGCTACGCCAATCATCATGGCGATTACCAGCGCCTGGTAGATTGGATGGTCGGTGTGAAAGACGAATTGCAAAACGTAGCCGATCGCCAGCAGCTGTACGGCACAGCGTACCGTCCCGATGGCAATTTCCTTTTCCAGACCGAGCTTTTGCCACATGGAGAGGAGCAGGGCGATGACGACAAAGGTAAAGGAAAACCACAGACTCATGGAAGACATGGGGCATCCTCCTTTTGAACAAGATGGGCGGATAAAAATTCTTGAGCCTCCTGTGTCTGCGGTCCTTCAAAGAAGCGATCGGCCGGGGAGTCTTCGAGCAGACGGCCGCCCGCCAAAAACCAGATCCGCTGGCCGACCGCTCGCGCTTGCTCCCAGTCGTGCGTGATCCACAGCAGGGTAGTGCCTTCGCGGCGATGCAGGTCTACGAGAAGTTCTTCTGTAGCCCGCTTGCTGATGGTGTCCAGAGAAGCTGTCACCTCGTCCAGCAAGAGTACCGTTGGATGCAGGAGAAGAGAACGGACCAGTGCGACACGCTGCCGTTCGCCTCCGGAGAGCTGCGCCGCCTGCTTGCTCCAGTCCATCTCGCCGAGACCTACGGCTTCCATCCAGGTCCGGGCCAGCTCAGTCTCGAAAGGCCGCTTGTGCAAACGGCTGACCGCTCTCAGATTGTCTTCGACGCTGCCAGGCAGCATGACCGGCTGCTGAGCGACGTAGCTTACGGACATTCTCCATTTTTCCGGGCCCCACTCCGTTGGGGTTTTGCCCAAATGCCGAATCGTCCCGTCATCTGCCGTGTCCAAAAGTCCGAGCAGGCGGAGAAGTGTGCTTTTGCCTTGCCCCGATTTCCCCATGATCAGCGTAATCTCAGGCGAAGCAATGTCGACAGTGATATCGGAAAACAGCCAAGTATGCTGCTGTGTCGGGAGTTGTTTGCCCAGATGTTCCAGGCTCAGAACGCTGGCCATGATGATTCCTCCTCAAAGAGGTCTTCCAATGAATAGTCGGCAAAAACGAGAAAAACACCGAAGACATGCTTGCTTCGGTGTTTTGTCAGGTGGCAGGATGACTTATGTACTATTTATGTTCGGACAGCCACTGTGCAACCGCTTGAATCTCCGGTTGTTTCTTCAGAAGGCCAGGAGGCATGCCGCCTTTACCTTCTTTAATGATCTTTGCGATTTCGTCGGCACTGTACTTGCTGCCAACCTGTGTCAGAGCCGGTGCTGCGATACCTTCAAGGTTTTGGCCGTGACAGGAGGAGCAGTTTTGTTTGAACACGGTTGGCGCGTCGATGGTAGCAGTCGGTGCCTCTCCACCATTTGCCTGTTCTCCGTGTTGTGGTGGGAAAATAGCAGAACCTACAAGTGCGATGAGGAATACAAGAAACAAGATGCCAAACGAAGCAAAAAAGGCCTTCGCGGAATCAATTACGTCGTTTTGATTCATGTCTTTTTTGTTCGAACCAGCCATCTGACAAAGACCTCCTAAGGCGAGTATAGCAGTACACATGCAATTTTACGGCAAAATCGTGACACATGCAAGGAAACGTGAAAACAGACAAAGAAAGTACACAATTATTAATAGAAACAATCAAATCAGGAAAGCATGTTGATGATCATCCCTGTTTGTGATAAAGTAGTGATGCTGGTCTTTATTTAGTTGTCGCTGCTGCGGCATATAAATTGAGAAAAACCGGACACGCTTACCCAAAAGGCTTAGCAACATTCTCCTATAGAATGTTCATCTATTGCAATTCTTACGCCTTGGAAATATGTCTTGAGGTGAATAAACATGGCATTGGCAGCAAAAATTTTGCTTATAATCGCAAGTATCGGCTTGATTATTGTCGTCCTGCTTCAATCTGGCAAAAGTGCCGGCCTTTCTGGCGCGATTGGCGGCGGCGCGGAACAACTGATGGGCAAACAAAAAGCCCGCGGGATTGACGCATTGCTCGGAAAGCTGACTGTTATCTTTGCAGTGGCATTCATGGTGTTTGCCATCCTGCTCGGGTACTTCTTGAAAAGCGGAGCATAAAGTACGATTTGTCGAAGACAGCAAGGCTACCTTGCTGTCTTTTTCTCTATTTGGTTTGCCGTGAGCGCGAGCGGCGAATACTACATAGTAAGAGAGCTGGCGAGACACGTATTCGCGGCAGAGGAGGGTAAATATGAAAGAACAAGATATACTCGCGTTCATGAGGGAGCAGGCGTACCACCCGATGACGGTGGCAGAGCTGGAGGCCGCTTTCGGGATCACGGATTCCGACGACTTCAAAGAACTGGTCAAAACACTGAACCAGTTGGAGGATAGCGGGGAGATCATCCGGACGAGGACCAATCGTTACGGCGTGCCTGAAAAAATGAATCTGATCCGGGGGAAACTGCAAAATCATCCCAAAGGTTTTGGGTTTGTCATAACCGAAACGCCAGATCAGGACGATATTTATGTCCACGCCAACGACATGAATGGCGCCCTGCACGGGGACACCGTCCTGGTGCGAATGGAAAAAATAAGCGGGGGCAACCGCGCGGAGGGCAGGATTATCCGCGTGGTGGAGCGGGGCATCACCGAAGTAGTGGGGACGTTTCAGGATGAGAACCATTACGCCTTTGTCATCCCGGACGAAAAGCGGATCGGGAAGGATATTTTTATTCCGAAAGAGGCGTACAACGGAGCAGTGGACGGCCACAAGGTTGTGGTGAAAATCGTCCGTTACCCGGAGGGGCGCGTCAATCCCGAGGGTGAAGTAGTCGAGATTCTGGGCCATAAAAACGATCCGGGCGTAGACATTCTGTCCATCATTCGCAAGTTTGGACTGCCAGAGGCTTTCCCGGCGGATGTCATCGCCGAAGCGGAAGCGGCTCCGGACCAAATTTCCGAAGAGGAGATCAAGGGAAGACGCGATCTGCGCGACCGCATGATGGTCACCATCGACGGAGCGGATGCCAAGGACCTGGACGACGCTGTTTCCGTAGAGGTTTTGCCCAATGGCAACTATCGGCTCGGCGTCCATATCGCCGACGTCAGCTACTACGTCCGGGAAAATTCGGCGCTCGATCAGGAAGCGTATCGCCGCGGCACCAGCGTCTACCTCGTAGACCGGGTCATTCCCATGCTGCCGCATCGCTTGTCCAACGGCATTTGCAGCCTGAATCCAAAGGTCGACCGCTTGACGATCAGCTGCGACATGGAGATGGACGCCGGGGCCAACGTCGTCAAATACGACATTTTCCTGAGCGTGATCCGCACCAACGAACGGATGACCTACTCGGATATCCGCAAAATTCTCGAGGACAATGATGAGGAGCTCATCGCCAAATACGAGGAGCTCGTCCCGATGTTCCGCAAGATGGAAGAGCTCGCCCGCAAGCTCCGGGCGAAGCGAATGGCTCGTGGCGCGATCGACTTCGATTTCCGCGAGGCCAAAATTTACGTCAACGAAGAGGGCACCCCGACAGACATCGGGTTCCGGGTGCGCTCCATCGCGGAGAGCATCATCGAGGAATTCATGCTGGCAGCCAACGAAACGGTAGCCGAGCATTTTCACTGGCTGAAGCAGCCGTTTATTTACCGGGTTCACGAAGATCCGAAAGAAGAGAAGCTGCAGGCCTTTATGGAGTTCATCACCAACTTTGGCTACTCCGTTCGCGGAAAGGGCAATACGGTCCATCCGCGTGCGCTGCAGCAGCTTTTGGAGGAAGTGAAAGGGACGCCGGAAGAGGTCATCATAAGTACGGTTATGCTGCGCTCGATGAAGCAAGCGCGCTACGACGCGGAAAGCTTGGGCCACTACGGCCTTGCGACGGACTTTTACACGCACTTCACGTCCCCGATCCGCCGCTATCCGGACCTCATCGTCCACCGCAGAATCCGCGAGTCGCTGGAAGGAGATCTGTCCGAGAAGCGGCTGGCGCATTGGCAGGAGCAAATGCCGCTCATCGCCGAGCATTCGTCGCAGCGCGAGCGTCTGGCTGTGGATGCCGAGCGCGAGACGGACGACCTGAAAAAGGCGGAATACATGCTGGAACGTGTCGGCGAGGAGTTCGAGGGCGTCATTTCGGGCGTCACTTCGTTCGGGATATTCGTCGAGCTGCCCAATACCATCGAGGGCTTGGTCCACGTCAGCTTTTTGACCGACGACTACTACCATTACCACGAAAAAGCGTACGCGCTCATCGGTGAGCGGACAGGCAAGCAGTTCCGCATCGGCGACGTGGTGCAGGTACGGGTCTCCAACGTCAACGTCGACGAGCGCGCCATCGACTTTGAAATCGTCGGGATGAAAAAGTCGGGCGGCTTCCGCGGCCGCGAGCGCGGACCCAAGGTCATCGACGGCAGAGGCGGACAGCGTGCGGGCAGAAAATCAAAGCAGGAGCGCTCTGCAAAGCAAAAGACGGAAACGAAGCGAGAGCTGCACCCGGCTGCTTTCCGCAAGAAGCTCAAGGAACGGGGGCAAAAAACCTATCGGCAAAACGCAACTCCGCAGGCAGACCTGGAAGGGGCTGGCGAGGTTGTCCCGCTGGGAGGTGCCGAAGGAGAGCAAGGCGCTCCGCGTGAAAAAGCATTCTGGGAGGACTTTGTCCGTTCCAAGAAAAAGAAGCGTAAAAATATAGCAGGCCAGGCGAAGAGGAAACGGCGGTAAAGCACCGCTGTTTCTTTGTTTGCTGGGCTGTAGAAGTAACTCGAAATACTTGAAAGCAGTTAGCAGCAGTTTAAAGAAGTTAAAAGCAATTAAAAGCAGTTAAAAGAGGTCAAACCGTTAAAAGCAGTTAAAAGCAGTTAAAAGCACTCAAAGGCTCAAAACTGCTCAATGGCTGAAAATCGCTCAAAACCGCTCGAATCTCTTAAAGCCACTCAAAGCAGCAGTCAGAAGGAATGGGTATTGCTGTATTAAGTGTTTTTTGCTATACTAACAGATACCATATTTTTTCATCCGGTACCAAGCGAGGTGATCTCCATGTCAAAACCGAAAACAGGTGTTAAAACGCTGGCTCAAAACCGCAAAGCGCGCCACGACTACCATATCGAGGAAGTCTACGAAGCAGGCATCGCCCTGACGGGGACGGAGATCAAATCCGTGAGGGCCGGACGCATACAGCTCAAGGACAGCTTTGCCCGCATCCAAAATGGCGAGCTGCTGTTGTACAACGTGCACATCAGCCCGTACGACCAGGGCAACCGCTTCAACCACGAGCCGGAGCGGACGCGCAAGCTGCTGCTGCACCGTCTGGAAATCCTCAAGCTGAACAGCCTCACCCGGGAACGCGGCTATTCGCTCGTCCCGCTCAGCATTTACCTCAAGGGCGGCTGGGCCAAGGTAGAGCTGGCGCTGGTCAAAGGGAAGAAGAACTACGACAAGCGCGAGGATTTGAAGAAGAAGGATGCTGCGCGTGAAGTGGAGCGTGCGCTGCGGGAGCGGCAGAAGGTGTAGGAAGCTGGTAAGGCAGGCAGTATTGCGGGGCAGCGGGAGGACCGTCTGGGTTTATACTGCAGCGGGTCGGGCCATAGGAACGCGGCTCTTGCCTGAAAGGCCGATGCAACACTGGCTGTGTCTCATGTAAGCCAGCCAAGCTGGCGCACACTGCCAAGGCTGCCACCAATATGGCGTTGAGAACGGTATCGATCATATGCTATAGTAAGAGAGCAATGAGTGATGCCAAATCAAACGTCTGGGTGTGGAACCGTTACCGTTTTCGCCTGGGCTTTTTTTATCTCGGCAAAGCTTGGCAAAGCGAGGCTCTTGCTGTTAGACAATGAGCTTCTGACGGTAAAACGAATCGTTTCCAAGCTGTAAAGTAATTCGTAACAGAAGGCTCTCATTGCCTTTTTGACAACCATCGTCGCTTGCCTAATCGGCGGCGCGATCTTTTCCATTCTGGGGGCGTTCTGGATTCGACGGGGATGGTAGAGCATAAGAAGCGAGCCGGGGGGTTGCGGACCTCGTCATCAACGCAAACGCCATTAACTGGCAACAAACAACTTTCTCTCGCTGCTTAATAACCAGTGAGGCGCTACCATTCCATCGCCCATGTGGCATGACTAGCGCTCAACTTTAGTGGGATACGCCGGAGGTCTCCGCCTGGGGCCAAAGGAAGAAGATCAATCAGGCTAGGTGCTGGGTCAGCGCGTCACTCCGCGAATCCATCACCGAAATGTAAATGAGTGACTGCGCTCGGAGATGCTTATGTATCGCTGTTTTCGGACGGGGGTTCGAATCCCCCCGCCTCCACCATACATAAAATAAGGCACCCTTTAAGAGAGCCCTGCAAAAGTCCACCTAATATCTGTAAACCGTAACCCTAGTGCCCTTAGGTACTGGGGTTTCAATTATCGAGAATGTAGCTGTAGTGGGGAGAAGCATGTTTCCGATCTGCGCTCCGGTCTACGTCCTGCAAGGATGTGAAACTGTCCGCTCCACAGCGATCCCGGGGGAAGCGCAAAACGGCGCGCAGCTCCGAAGGTTACTCATGGATTGCGCTTCTGTCTCCCCGGGCTTCGCTGTTCCGCTCGGCTGGACTCCGCTAGTCGCTCCGCCTGGAAACATGCTTCTCCTCCGAAACAGTAGGTTTTCAACAGGCTGAAACCCAGTGCCGCTTCGACACCGGGTTTTGATGTACAATAAAAAGAAAACGAAAGAGTTGGAACCATTGCTACAGCCCTCTAAACAAATCACGGCATCCTTCCATGCCGAATTATATAAACTAATTCCCGCGGATCACCCTTTACGTAAAATCAATGAAATCGTAGATTTCACATTCATTCATGAGTTGGTTCGTTCCTCTTATTGTGAGCATTACGGAAGACCTGCTAACGAACCCGAACTCCTGTTTCGTCTATTGTTTTTACAAGTTCTCTACAATCTTTCGGATGAACGCATCATTCAGGAAACGCAGGTAAACCTCGCTTATAAGTGGTTTTTAGGTTTAAATCCAGAAGATACCCTTCCTGACCCCTCTCAGTTATCCCGCTTTCGTAATCATCGGTTAGGAGCCGGAGCCGTAGACGAGGTACTCAAATCGGTTGTACGTCAGTGCATCGAAAAAGGACTTGTGAAATCAAAGACGATCATCGTGGATTCCACTTATACACTGGCAGCTTCGCCAAAACAAAAGCCTCTTGAAGTACTGCGAGATGCGGCGAAGCGCTTATTCCGTATTGTGGTGAAAAAGCATCCAAAACTTGAAAAGAAACTCCCGAGGTTACCGGAGTTGAAGAAGGATCAAGAGGGTGCCGAGAAGATCATGCTTCACTACTTGGCGGAACTTGGAGAGACAGTCGAGACTTTGTTACCCGATCATGAGGGTTCCATCTCGGAGAAGATCAAGGTCGCCAAGGCCATCGTGGAAGATGAGCGTCTGCTGGCCAATAAAGGCATTATGTCGGCCATTGATCCAGATGCCCGCTTTGGATGGAAGAGCAATACGAAATCCTTTTTTGGCTACAAAGAGCATATTGCCATGACGGATGAAGAAATCATTACGGCTGTGGAGGTCACCGGAGGAAGTACGGATGACGGAAAACAATTCAAAGAACTTTTGAACCAATCGCTTGACGTGGGAATAGAAGTACAAGAAGTGATTGCTGACACCGCATATTCGGGTAAAGATAACTTGGCCGAGATGAAATCCAAGGGGATTAAACCTGTCGTCCCGCTAAACCCCGTCGTACATAATGGGGGACTGAAGCAAGAGGGCTTTGAGTACAACAAGGATGCAGACTTTGTTATTTGTCCGGCAGGACAACATAGTATCCGAAAGGCTGTCCAAGGAAGCAAGCAGAGTGGCAAAAGTCGTTCTCTCGTTTTTTACTTCGATACGGAGAAATGTAAGACATGCCCACTTAGGGAAGGCTGTTTCAAACCAGGAGCAAAGAGCAAGACCTACTCCATCCGGATCGTGGCGGAACCCTACAAGGCGCAAATCGAGTTTGAAAACAGCGATACGTTCAAAGAACGTATTCGTCGCAGACCGATTATTGAGCACAAAAATGCTGAATTAAAAAGGTATCATGGGATGACCAAGGCCAAGTACCGTGGTCTCTTTCGTATGCGAATACAGGCAATACTTACGGCTTTCGTCGTAAATGTAAAACGGATGATAAAATTGGCAGAAAAAATGCAGCCCGTCTCTTAAAGGAGAATGGACTGCATTTTTCGTTAAAGTCCTTTTTTGTAAAAAAAATACTGTGCGTTACCCGATCCGCAAACCTCAACAGAGGTATTTTGCAGGACTCTCCTTTAAGGGTGTTTTTTTATATTTTGGAAGGTGCTTCTAAGCTCCTTAAGATAATAAATATAACCATATCATATAGCTTTAAGACACCCTGTTCTCAACTCATTTAGCCTTGCTATAACCATGTTGATGATAAATCCGAATGCAATCAAGTCATTGGGGAAGGAGCGCAACGAAGCATATATGTTTGTTATAATGGGAGTAATGGGATATTCAGATTGCAAGGGGGACAAACTTAAATGCATATGCATGTAGTAAGTTTGCGAAGCAACAGGAAAAGGGTGATCGTCTTGAAAAGATACTCACAGCAAAAGTTGCGACGTGCTCTATTAAATGCGAAAGCGTCCTTGGAGATTGAGGGGCTCTTTTTAACACCGCAGGAAGATCGTTTATTGTTGGATCGTGCGGAGGGGAAAATGACGTATAGCGAGTTTTTAGCACGAGCCAAGGAAATCGCAAAAAATGGATGAACAAGAGCATATTAAGTATTGTTACCCCGGCAGTGAAGCATTGATCAATCTTCCCGGATTTAAAGAACAAGCTCAGCTTGATGCATTTGAACGAATGGTGACAGTTGAGCGATTAAGAGCTCTTTATCTAAGACCCTTAAAAGGAAAGTTCGATAAAAAGCATTTATGTGATATCCACAAGTTCATTTTTAGAGATGTTTACCCCTTTGCAGGCAAAATACGGGACGAAGACATTTCAAAAGGCAATTTCCGTTTTGCCACGGCACGATTCTTACATGAGCAAACCGATGAGTTGCTAAACAAACTGCAGCAAGAAGGTTTTCTGAAGGAATTACCTTTTGATAACTTTGTGGACAAGCTAACCTACTATCTAACCGAACTTAATGTCCTCCATCCATTTCGGGAAGGAAACGGCAGAACTCAGCGCGAGTTTATTCGATGCTTAGCTTTACAAGCTGGGTATCAGATAGATTGGACAAAAGTTGAAGGCTCGAAAATACTTCATGCAATGATTCTTTCTCCAAGAGATGATTCGGAATTGAAATACGTTATGAAAAAGGTTTTGTCGAAAAAATAACCAGCGAGGCTTCCCGCCGCGCCGCATCGGCCCGTGTGCCGTAGATCGGGCTCAACTTTAACGGGCTACGCCGGAGGCCTCCGGTGGTTCTAGATTCGCGAGCTATTACGTTCACGGACAGGATCGTTTCATAATGATTTGGAGGAAAACAAATAAGTAGCGTTGCATTTCCGGTGTAAAAACAAATTTGAGTAAAGATCGAGAGCGTCCCGGCAATTACCGAGGACGCTCTTGTTATATATCAACTACAGACTTCTCCCTAACAAAACCCCGACTTGTTTGGCCATAACTTGCGGCGGGTACGGCATTTCATTTCGATCCACCACTCAATTACCCCTACATAGGCGTTCCCGGCAAGAAGATAGCTGTGGTTGGACTTGGGGGGCTTGGACACATGGCTGTGAAGGTCGCCCATGCCATGGGGGCAAAGGTTACGGTTTTATCACAAACAGTAAAGTAGAAAGAAGACGGTTTGCGGCTTGGCGCGGACCATTATTATGCCACGAACGATCCAGAGACATTTAAAAAATTGGCTGGTTCGTTTGACCTCATCGTAAATACAGTCAGCGCGAAGATCGATCTGAACGCCTACCTATCGCTGCTGGCAGTGGACGGTACATTGGTCAACGTCCGTGCCCCGGCGGAGCCGTTGTCCGTTCATGTATTGTCTCTTATCGGTCAGCGGCGGTCGTTTGCTGGATCGATGATCGGCGGGATTCGCGAAACGCAGGAAATGCTCGACTTTTGCGCCGAACACTCCATTACGCGTCTTACAGGAAACTAACGGGTATCGATCGCTGAATAATGACACGAAGGCAGCCGACAAGTTCATCGGCTGCCTTTTTCTCAACTGAGGACAGGAATGTCTAATGGAGCGGGAGTGGAACGGGGGTGATAGCAACTATCCCCATACTTTTTGAAGAGGGAGTCCCTGCTTAGTTCGAGCCAGGTCGACAACATGCTGAATATAGGCAGTTTTTGCTCGGCCCTCATTGTCGGAATGATATTGTTCAGCCATCAGAGTCTGTCACAAGATTGCCTCCATCCGTCACATCGGCAAATAGACTTTGAACACAGAACCTCTCCCCACTTCGCTTTCCACCTCAATCCACCCCTGATGAGCCACGATGTTCTGCTGCGCGATCGCGAGCCCGAGACCTGTCCCGCCGCTCGGGCGGGCACGGGAATGATCCGCTCGATAAAAGCGGTTGAAGATATGAGGCAAATCCGCTTCGGGTATGCCGACCCCGTTGTCTTCCACCCGGATACAGGCGTATGGCTGCTGCCGGTCGGGCAGGTGTACGGTTTCCGCATGGAGGCGGATTTGGCCGCCGGGATTCGTATAGTAGATGGCGTTCGACAGGATGTTATACAGCGCTTGGAGAATCCGGGATTTCTCAACCGACACAGGAATATTCTCTTCTTCGGCGTGCACGGAAAGCTGTATGTGCTTATCCTCTGCCATAAACCGGGTCTTCGCCGTGACATCCTCCAACAACACGACCAGGTTTTCCGTTCGCGGGTGCAGTTCCATCATGCCGGCCTCAAGCCTGGACAAATCCAGTACATCATGGACCAAACGCGACAGCCGCAATACTTCATCGAGAAGGGAAGCTTGCTTGGCCGGAGAAAGGGGGGCCCCGGTCTCATGAGCCAGCTCCAATTCCCCTTGAATGATCATCAGCGGCGTTTTCAATTCGTGGGCGACATCGGACATCAGCTGTTTTCGGGTTCGTTCCGCGGCTGCCAGCGAATCGTTCATCTCCCGAAGAGCCTTGGCAATCGCTCCAAATTCATCTTTCCTTTGTTCCGGAAAGATGGCTGCAGCGTCGCCTTTTTTGATGGCCTCGATGCCCGCGATGATTTTGCGGATAGGGCTTGTCAGTCTCCAGGACAACAAAAAGATGGTCAGCAGAGCCGCGACAAAGGTGAACAGCAGGGAAGCGATGCCGATATTGGGCAGTATGCCGTACCACATCTTCTTAAACTCATACGTCTTGAACTGACTGTCGTTCATCACGTACAGCCTGCCGATCCTCTTGTCACCCGAGGCAAGCACGAGTTTGTAGCCGTCATTGCGTAGTTCATCCGCGCTTAGTTTTCCTTGCTGATACAGGAAGTTTCCATCTGCAGACAAAACGATTCCGGCAAAGGGGGCGGAATACTCAAACCTGGCATCGCCGACATGTTCCCATGAATTGCCGTGGTCCCTATAGAATTGTTCGAACTCTTTCTTTAGTGATTCAAAAGCAGCTTTATCCTCCAGATAAGCAAAATCACGAGAAATATAAAACTGTGCATGCGTGACGCCGAGCAGAAAAAGCAGGAGCAGCACGATCATTACGCTCATCGTCAGGAACAGCTTGGTTCTAATTTTCATGTTCCGCTCCGAATCGGTAGCCGAATCCGTATACCGTCTGAATGTAGTCGGAGGTCCGGCCGCCGTTCTCTATTTTCTTGCGGAGCTTGCTGATATGGGAATCTACCGTCCGTTCGTCGACGACAAATTCCTCCTCGAAAGCGTGCTGCAGAAGCTGCATGCGGCTGTACACCCGTCCGGGCTTCGACGCCAGCAGGTGCAGGATTTTGAATTCGGTTGGAGTGAGATGCAGCTCCTCTGTCCCTTTAAACACCTGCAGACTGTCCTCGTGAATCGTCAAATCGCCTCTTCGCAGCACGCTGCCGGACCCGTCGCTTTCATTTCTGTTCATCCGTCTCAAGAGGGAACGGACTCGGGCGGAAAGCTCCCTCAAGCTGAAAGGCTTTGTCAGGTAATCGTCCGCTCCCATTTCGAGGCCGACGATTTTGTCGGTTTCCTCGGATTTGGCCGTGACCATGATGATGCCGGGAGAGCCGATCTGTCTGAGCTGCCGGCAAATGTCCAGTCCGTTCATTTGCGGAAGCATCCAGTCCAGGAGCACAATATCCGGTTTGTGTTTTGCAAAGAGCTGCAGGGCCGTTTTGCCATCTATCGCTGTTAGACAATCGTATCCTTCGCTCTGAAGAAACGATTCGATGAGCGATGCGATTTTGATTTCATCCTCTACGATCAGAACTTTACTCCCCATTTTCAACCTCCCAGTACTGCCCATTTAATACCAACTTTATCGGATATCTGTGGCCCTCACAATGTGTAAATAGGTTCACCACAAGTTCGCAACATTTCGTTGGTAGGATGGCTAACAAAGAAGCTGTTAGGGAGGATTGGAGTATGGGTTACAAATTGTCGATCAGGAAAAAGCAATTGCTCATCATCATCCATGTGCTTTCGGTCGTCTGCTGGCTTGGCGGAGCGATGGTCATGCTGCTGCTCGGTATGTATATGCTGAAGGCGGAGAACGGCGAGCAGCTGTATTACACCTTGGACAATATGCATTTGGTCGATGTTGTCTTCATCCGGTACACCGCTGTAGTCGCGCTGCTCACCGGCATTGTCTTGTCCGTTTGGACGAATTGGGGGCTTTTCAAGCATTACTGGATCTTGATTAAGCTGATCCTGACTGTATCGTTGATCGGTTTCGGCATCGGGTATATGGCAGACTGGTTGTCTCAAATCGTTCGGATCGCCGAACAGGAGAGATTCCTTGCGCTCGGCGATGCTGCCTTCCTGAACACTAGTTATTCATTGATTGGCGGAGCCATTGCCAATATCGTCTCGCTGATCTTTATGACGGCGATCTCTTATTTCAAACCGTTTGGAAAAATCAAGCCGATCGTCCGGAAGCCCAAGCAAGAAGCGGCAAAATGACGAAGCATCCGATCACGAGGAGGGGAGACCATGTTTGAAACCATTTCCAGCATCGTGCTTACGATCTGTATGACCCTGTTGTGGGGGATCGCCGGTATTGTGGCAACAGGCCTTCCTTACTCGCAAACCAGCGACAGCTTGAAAAAGAGGAGAGCTTTCCTTCTGCGGGTGGGTGGCGCGGCGCTTCTTCTGAGTGCTCTGTGGTACGCGATCATCATCGGCCAACTCGTTACGAGCGGCTGGCTGTTTGTAGAGGGAACGGTCAAAGCGATTATCCCGCTGACGTTGCTTTCTCAATTGTATTTGACGGTAACGGTATGGCCCCGGTTAAAAAGCTTGCGGGACTCCGGTGGAGATGCACCGACGACGGAAGCGTTGCGCACAGTGGCTCATCCATCCGTACCGCTGTCCTTTTATGCGGCAGCGCTCGCATCCGGCATTGCTGCTTTCAGCACCGTCTTTGCCCAGCCTGTTCTGCCCGGCCCGTTTGAGGTCGTTCAACGGATGATGCTGGTTGCGCTCCTTTTGCTTGTGCCGGCGATTTTTGCAAGAAGAAGGTACGCGAAGGTTGTACGGGGGGAACCGCTTCAGCGCGGGCTTGTTTACAGGATGGTCAACTTCGTTGCTGCTGGTACGCTAACCGCCGTGGTCGCAATCGCCATCCTTGTATCAAACGTACTGGCGGGAGTGCAAGCCTCCAAGCTGCCGGAAGCATCCGACATGATGAATCACGACCGGATTGACGAAGGGGGCGGCGCGGCTACACGGATGTCTGCAGGCTCCGGGCATCATCGTCATGAGCAGCATGGCGCTCATCATCAAACCGGCACGGGGACAGTTGAAGTAGCAGCTCTGACCGGAGATATTTCCGCTCCTGCCGATGTGAAGTTCGAACTGGTGGCACAGCAAGAGAAGATACCGCTTGCGTCTGGAGCCGTGATCGATGCCTGGACGTATAACGGCGAAATCGCTCCCGAGCTCAGGGTGAAGCATGGCGATATGGTCGAAGTGAAGCTGATCAATAAAGATATCGATAGCGGAGTGACGATTCATTGGCATGGCTATAACGTGCCGAATGCAATGGACGGCGTGCCGGGGATGACGCAAAATGTCGTGAAACCGGGGCAATCGTTTACTTACAAGTTTCGGGCCGAGCAGGAAGGGACGTACTGGTTCCATTCTCATCAGCAAGCGTCGGAGCAAGTGGTGAAAGGGCTTTTCGGCACGCTGATTGTCGAGTCGAAGCAGGACGCGGAAACCTTTGACGAACAGTTTACCGTCATCAACCATCGCTGGACGACCAGCCAAGGGTATAAACATGCCTTTGGAAAAGAAGACGGTTGGCAAACGAAGCAGGTAAAGCCGGGGAAGAAAGTAAAGCTGAGAATCATCAATACGCATAAGCTTTCACAAAAATATCTTCTGCAGGGGACCGATTTCCGAATCACGAGCATTGACGGGATGCGGATTCAAGACCCGCAGCCATTGTCCGATCAAACAGCGTTGCGGCTTGGTTCGGGCGGCAGATACGACGTGACCTTCACGATGCCGGACCGTCCCGTTCTCTTTAAACTCGGCGATTACAAGAACACGAGCAATCCTGGCATCATTTTTTATACCGAAACCCCTCCGGAGGAACCGATCTTCAAGGCGGAATCTGCCGAGTTCGACCCGTCCGATTACGGTAAGCCCGTCACAAATGACGTCACGGCAGCGAAAAAATTCGATCGGGAATTCCAGATGATTCTCGGAAACGAGATGGGATTTTACAACGGCACGTTTCATTTTTTGTGGACGATCAATGGAGAGGTGTATCCCCGGGTGCCGACTTTTGTCGTCAAAGAAGGCGATAGCGTCAAAACGACCTTTGTGAATAAAAGCTTGACCGAGCATCCGATGCACTTGCACGGGCATCATATGACGGTTTTGAAGAAGAACGGCGAGAAGGTGAAGACTCCATGGCTTACCGATACGTTAAACGTGCTGCCCGGCGAATCGTATGAGGTCGCATTTGTCGCGGACAATCCGGGCATGTGGATGGACCACTGCCATAACCTGGATCATGCGGCGACCGGCATGATTTTGCATCTTATGTATGATCATGTGCGGGCTTCTTATGAAGTTGGGACGAGGTCTGGGAATTTGCCGGATTAGGCGATTGACTCCATGATGATAATGCCATATAAGGTTAAGAAAGAAAGGAAAGTGATGATATTGCTGTATTTATTTTCTTTCTTTACATTTCTTTTTTTAATAGGAGCATTGAAAAGTTTCTTTAGTTCTATCGAGTCTTTGAATAACTCCAATTTGACAAGATTTAAAAAAGCAGCAAACACATGTATAGTGTTTGGGATATTATTTGTTCTTTTTCTATTGATCACTATTGCTTTTATATTTATTACATTCCAGTAAGATAGAAAGTAACTATCGTCAGATCTCGTAAATTGATTTTTTTGTCCATTTCTATGAAAGCTGTAACAAATAAACAAAAATCAAATGCACTAAAACCGCATTGACATATCCAAGTAAAATGATAAGATAAAAAAGAATTTAGTGAATGAAATTTAACTTCATAAAACATTCTTATCGAGAGTGGTGGAGGGACTGGCCCGATGAAACCCGGCAACCTTGGTCTGATGGACCTTACGGTGCTAAATCCTGCGGAGTTATTCTGAGAGATAAGAAGGTGGGAACCGTACAAATCGCCCCTCTTCTTTCTGGAGAGGGGCTTTCTGTATGTATAATCCATAGTATTCGTATTTATTTACTTAGTATTACAATTGCACAAAGGAGGAAACAACGTGCTTCATTATGCGGTCAAGCGTGGCTTTCTCATGCTGGTTACGCTGTGGATCATTGTCACGGTGACGTTTGTGATCATGCACCTGATTCCGGGCGACCCGTTCGCGTCTGACGCCAAAATGCTTCCGGAAGAAGTCGTGAAAAACATGCGGGCCCAGTACAACCTGGATGAGCCGATCCCTATGCAGTACCTGCTCTATCTGAAAGGCTTGGTGCAATTTGACCTGGGGCCGTCCATCCAGTCCAAGACAAGGGACGTGAACACGCTGATTGCGGAGGGCTTTCCCGCCTCGGCTGTTCTGGGGCTCCAGGCGTTTCTTGTCGCGCTGGCAGGTGGGATCACAGTCGGAATCGTCGCGGCGCTCTACCAAAACCGGGCGTTGGATTTTCTGTCCATGTTCGCGGCCATCGTCGGGATTTCCGTCCCCAGTTTTATTCTGGCACCGCTGTTGATCAAATACATGGCGGTCAAATGGGAGCTTTTGCCCGTCGCGGCTTGGGGGAGCTGGGAGCATTCGGTTCTTCCGACGCTTGCGCTCGCCATCGGGCCGCTTGCCATTATCGCCCGATTCGTACGAGCCAGCATGCTGGAAGTCTGGCAGCAGGAATACATAAGCACGGCGGAGGCGAAAGGGCTTGGCACCTTTTCCATCGTCGTCAGACACGGGATGCGCAATACCATACTGCCGGTGCTTACCTTTG
This sequence comes from Brevibacillus sp. FSL K6-2834, assembly GCF_038592925.1. Taxonomy (NCBI): domain Bacteria; kingdom Bacillati; phylum Bacillota; class Bacilli; order Caryophanales; family Paenibacillaceae; genus Brevibacillus; species Brevibacillus sp. FSL K6-2834. Next base: position 4,928,594 of record NZ_CP151945.1, on the reverse strand, counting down.
TCGGTCCGCTGTTTGCCAACCTGATGACCGGAACCTTTGTGGTGGAAAAGATTTTCGCCATTCCGGGGCTTGGCAAATACTTCGTGGAAAGCATTTTTAACCGCGATTATCCGGTCATTTTGGGAATGACTGTTTTTTACAGCTTTGTGCTCATTTTTACTTTGTACATCATCGACCTGCTGTACCGGGTGATTGACCCGCGCATCAGATTGACGAGCGGAGGGAGATAGCGTTATGGCCAATCAGGCAACACAACTGGATTCGCTGTTTCGACCTGTCGACCCAAGCCGGCTTGCCGGGGAAGAGCGGGAACGTCCCAGCCTCGGGTATTGGCAGGAGGTATGGCAGCGGGTATGCCGCAACAAGCTGGCGATGCTCGGGTTCTTCCTGCTCGCGGCGGTGGTGGCGCTCTCGATCTTCGGACCGATGCTCGTTCCTCACAGCCCGCATGAGCAGTCGTTGACGCAGGGGAATCTGCCGCCCTCGGGCGAGCACTGGTTTGGAACGGACGATCTGGGCCGGGACATGTGGGCGCGTACCTGGATGGGCGGCCGCATCTCTTTGTTTATCGGTGTGGTGGCGGCGGCCATCGACCTGGTAATCGGTGTGTGCATCGGCGGCATTTCCGGATACATGGCAGGAAGGAGCAGGCTGGGTGACCAAGTGGACAACATCCTGATGCGGCTGGCTGAAATTCTCTACAGCATCCCGTATCTGCTGGTGGTGATCCTGCTGATGGTCGTTCTGGAGCCGGGACTAGCCACGATCATTATTGCGCTTTCGCTGACCGGCTGGGTGGGCATGGCCCGCCTGGTCAGAGGACAGATCATGCAGATCAAGCGGCAGGAGTTTGTGCTGGCGGCAGAAAAGCTGGGCACCTCCCATGCCAAAATCATCATCAGGCATCTGCTGCCCAATACGATTGGCGTGATCATCGTCAACCTGACCTTTACGATTCCGCATGCGATCTTCGCCGAGTCGTTTCTCAGCTTTCTCGGTCTGGGCGTGCAAGCGCCGACGGCCAGTTGGGGAACGATGGCCAACGACGCGCTGGCGGTTGTGCTGAGCGGGCAGTGGTGGCGGCTGTTTTTTCCGGGATTCATGATTTCGCTTGCCATGTTCGCGTGCAACGCGCTCGGGGACGGTCTGCAGGACGCGCTGGACCCGCGCATCAGGAAATGAGGGGGAGTTCATCATGAAGCCATTGTTGGAAGTAGACCAGCTGCGCGTCTCCTTTCGCACGTACGGCGGAGAGGTGCAGGCAGTGAGAGGGGTGTCCTTTTCCGTGAGGGAGGGAGAGACGCTGGCCATTGTCGGAGAGAGCGGCTGCGGAAAAAGCGTGACCGCCCGGGCATTGATGGGGATGATTCCGCCCCGATCCGGCCAGGTAAAGAGCGGCAGCATCCGGTTTCGCGGGCGTGAGCTGACCCGGCTGACGAAACAGGAGTGGCAGCAGGTTCGCGGCTCGCAGATCGGCATGATCTTTCAGGACCCGATGACCTCGCTGAACCCGACGATGAAAATCGGGACACAGATTGCCGAAGGGCTGATCAAGCATCGAAAGCAGACGAAGGCGGAAGCAAAGGAAGAGACGCTGAAGCTGCTGGAGAGGGTGGGCATTCCGGAGGCGGCGAGGCGGTATGAACAATATCCGCACGAGCTGAGCGGAGGCATGCGGCAGCGTGTCGGCATCGCCATGGCGCTGGCCTGCCATCCAGAGCTGATCATCGCCGACGAGCCGACGACGGCGCTCGACGTGACCATTCAGGCGCAGATCCTTCGGCTGATGAAGGAGCTGCAGCAGCAGTTGAACACATCGATCATTTTGATCACCCACGATCTGGGCGTAGTCGCAGAGGTAGCCGACCATGTGGCGGTGATGTACGCGGGCGCAGTGGTGGAGAGCGGCCGGGTGGAAGAGATTTATGACAACCCGCGCCATCCATACACACAGGGGCTGCTGCAGTCTGTGCCGCGTCTTGCGGCAGGAAAAAAAGAGCGGCTGGTCCCCATCGAAGGGACTCCGCCGGATTTGTTTCGTCCGCCAGCCGGCTGTCCGTTTGCCGCCCGCTGCCGCTTTGCTATGGAAATTTGCCTGGCGCATATGCCGCCAGCCGAATCGTTTTCCGATTCTCATGAGGCGAGCTGCTGGCTGAACGACCCGCGTGCCCCGAAGGCGGAAGCGTGGATTGCAGCAGGGAGGGAGACATATGCTTGACAACATCGTGGAGGTGGAGAATCTCGCCAAATCGTTTGAGATTGGCGGCGGCCAACGGGTCAGGGCTGTTGACCGCGTTTCTTTTGCCATCAGGCGGGGGGAGACGCTCGGTATCGTCGGGGAAAGCGGCTGCGGCAAGTCGACGCTGGGCAGGACGATCGTGGGCCTGTACCCGGCTACTGCGGGGCGCATCCTGTTTCAAGGAAAAGACCTCGCCAGGATGGACAGACACGAAAGGCGGGAAGCAAACCGCCACATGCAGCTAATCTTCCAGGACCCGCAAGCCTCGCTTAATCCGCGGCTCAGGGTGGGCGACATCATCGCCGAAGGAAGCGACGCCTACGGATTGGCAAAAGGAAAAGAGCGGGAAGAACGCATCTACCGCCTGCTGGAGCTGGTCGGACTGCACCCCGGCCACGCCAAACGCTTTCCGCATGAATTCAGCGGCGGACAACGGCAGCGCATCGGGATCGCCCGGGCGCTTGCTGTGGAGCCGAGCTTTATCGTGGCGGACGAGTCCATCTCCGCACTGGATGTATCCATTCAGGCGCAAATCGTCAATTTGCTGGCAGATCTGCAGGCAGAGCGGGACATCACCTATTTGTTTATCGCGCATGACCTGGCGATGGTAAAGCACATCAGCGACCGGATCGGCGTGATGTACCTGGGGCAGATGATGGAGCTGGCACCGGGCGAGGAGTTGTTTGCAGCACCGCTGCATCCGTACACGCAGGCTTTGATCTCCGCCATGCCGGTCTCCCATCCTGCCCAGCGCGAAGAGCGGGAGCAGATTGTCCTGACCGGAGAGATGCCGAGCCCGATTCATCCGCCAAGCGGGTGCCCGTTTCGCACCAGATGCCCGGCGGCCCAAGGCGTCTGCGCCGAAGCAGCGCCGGAGTGGAAGGAGGTGAGGCGCGGACACTGGATCGCTTGCCATTTTGTACAGTAGACAGAGGAGAACAAGGAGGAAATCATCGATGAAAAAAGGATTGCTCGCTTTTGCCGCACTGCTGGCGCTCGCCGTGCCTGCGCTCTCCGCATGCGGCAGCGATAAGCCGGCTACGTCTTCCGATCAACAGACGGGGGCAGCCGTCAAACAAGTCATGACCGCCAATCTGCGGGGTGAACCGTACACATTGGACCCGGCATTCGCTTCCGATACCACCTCGTACTGGGTGATCGACCATCTGTACGAAGGACTGTACCGCTACGGCCAAAACGGGGACATCGTGGAAGGCGCAGCCGAAAAGGTGGAAGTCTCCCCGGATGGCAAAACCTACACGTTTACCCTGCGCCCCGAGATGAAATGGTCGAACGGCGATCCGGTAACGGCGCATGACTACGAATACTCCTGGAAGCGTGTGCTGAACCCGCAGACTGCCGCCTATGAACCATCTGCGCTCTACTACATACAAGGCGCGGAGGCGTACAACTCGGGCAAAGGCAGCGTGGATGACGTGCAGATCAAGGCAAAGGATGACCGCACACTCGTCGTCAGACTGAAAGACCCCATCACCTATTTCCCGAAAATCATGATGAGCCGCGCCTATCTGCCGGTGAACAAGAAAGTTGTGGAAGCGGACAAAAACTGGGCAGCGGAAGCGAAAGGCATCGTGACCAACGGCCCGTACACTGTGGAGAGCTGGGACCACAACAGTCAGCTGACCATCGCCAAAAGCCATAGCTACTGGGAAAAAGACAAGGTAACGATGGAGACCGTCCACTTCAAGATGGTGAACGAAGCGACTACCTACTACCAGATGTTCAAAACGGGAGAGCTTGACCTGATCGACTCTTTGCCAATCGACGTGATTGAGCAGGAAAAGGGAAAAGAAGAGTACAAATCGTTCCCGGACTACAGCATTTATACGTACACGTTTAACGTAGAGAAAGAGCCGTTCACCAACGCGAAAATCCGTCAGGCCTTTTCCTACGCAATCGACCGGGACATCCTGACGGCAAACGTGACCATGGGAGGCCAGCTCCCGGCGTACGGCTACACGCCATTCGGGGTGAAAACTCCTGCGGGCAAGGACTTCCGGGAAGAAGTGGCGCCATACTATCAGTTCGATCCGGCCAAGGCGAAGCAGCTTTTGGCGGAAGGCTTGAAGGAAGAAGGCTGGACAGAGCTTCCGCCGATTACGCTGAAATACAGCACGGCGGAAAACCACAAGAAGATCGCCGAAGCGCTGCAGGAAATGTTCAAGAAAAACCTGGGCGTGCAGGTGAAGCTGGAAAATCAGGAGTGGAAAACCTACATCGATACGTTCAAGCAGAAAAACTTCCAGATCGCCCGCATGGGGTGGAACGGCGATTACCTCGATCCGCTCGCGATGCTGGAGCTGTACACGGGGAAAAGCTCCCGCAACTTTACCAACTGGGCCAATCCGAAGTTTGACGAGCTGATCGAAAAAGCGAAGGTCGAACAAAACGAGGAAGCGCGCATGAAGCTTCTGCACGACGCCGAAACCGTGTTGATGCAGGATATGCCGGTCATCCCGATCTATTTCAACAACGAAAACTACCTCAACAGCAAAAAGATCGAAGGTATCCGCTTCAGCGTAACCGGGACACCGGACCTGCGCGGGGCAAAAAGATTGGCTGAGTAACCTCACGGACCCGGAATAAAATCCCTCAGAGGCACTCATAGTAAGAAGGGTGTTTACCGCAGAACAGGAGGGGGACAGACATGTCCAGACCGAACAACAAAAAGCCGAATGATCAGCAGCGGGAGTCGCAGGACTTTTTGGCAAAGCAGGGGGATCGAGTAGAGGGCGAGAGCGAGCTGGTGAAGCGGATGTACACGGAAAACGTGGAGCCGGTCGCTTCCGTCCAGCGAAACGAGATCGAATAAACGAAACCAGCGTGGTCGAAACGTCTGAGGGGCCATGGCATGGCACAGCAAAAAACCGGAGCGATTACGTGCTCCGTTTTTTGCTGTTTATCGCCTCGATACGGCTGTCGCCATTGATGCATAAATATTGAATGCGCTTATTGTTCCAACACCTTTTCAAGCTCGCCGCACCATTTGGTCCAGCCATACTTAGCTCCACCCAGTGCTTGGGCATTTGAGAATCCGGTTTGTTCGAGATGAAGGTTAACCTTTCCGTCCCCTACATCCTGCAGCGTCCAGGTGATCGTATGCTTCTCCTCTCCGCTGCCCCAAGTATAGGACAATCGGTGTGGCGGGTCCACGATAAGCACTTCGCCTTCAACAATTCCATCCCAATATTCGTTCGGTTCCGTACGAAACTGAAAACGGTGTCCTACGACGGGTTTAAAATCATTTTCCATTGCCTGACCGGTGTGGATGTTGACCACCCACTTGGCAAGCTTGCTTGAATCGGTCAAGGCGGTCCAAAGCTTCTCCATCATGTCTTGTACTGAAAATCCAGGGATAAGGTTAAACTCATTCTTCTTCCTCCTCTAATAGTTGGCTCAAGCGCAATATATTCGTACTCCAGAACTTGCTGTAGAAAGCCACCCAATCTTGAATTTCTCTGAGTGGAGAGGCGTTCAGCCTATATCGCGTTTCTCTGCCGACTTTTCGATCAAGTACCAGTCCGGCCTCTTTCAGGACTGTCAAATGCTTGGATACCGCTGTACGGCCCATTTCAAAATGCGTGGTTAACTCATGAAGCGGCATCTCCTCTGCCTCTGCCAACAGACGAATCAATCGGCGCCTGGTTGGATCTGCAATCGCGTCAAACACATCCCGCTGGTTGTTCTCGTTCACAGCTACCCGCTCCAAAAAATATGATTTTATGTAGGAGAAATCTATGGTGTACTAAGGGACAGCCGTTGATTTCACCACCTCCTTACAGTATGCAACTCTTCGGACGCAGTGTCCACGAGGCGATATTTCGTCAGCATGCACTTTTTTCAATCTTTTTTCCTCTGACTGGTTTTCTACTTTCGCAGTTGTTTCCGTACCAATAAGCTTGCTCATTGGTTTTCTTCTTTTAATTGGTTCAAGTCAAACTTATTCAGATTCAAACTTTACAAAATGAATAAATCGTCATTCGGACACCAAATGGTGTCTGTTTTGATAATACGACACCATTTGGTGTCCTGTCAAACAGTATTTTTTGCACCACAGCTTGTTTGAATGAGAGGCTGATAAATGAGCAGAAGAACCAATACAATGTTTGGGTTATTGAAGATAGCAATTGAAAAGAAATCAACGCATTTGATAAAAGGTATGATGGGAAAAAAAGGAGCTGATCTAGGATGACAGTAAAACTTACCCCTTATGTAAATTTGGAAGGGAACGCAAGGGAAGCGATTCAGTTTTATGAACAAGCGATAGGTGCCGAAGTCCTCACCATCATTACTTACGGTGATATGCCGGAAATGCCTGATACTTTTACGGATGAGGTAAAGAATCTTGTGGCACACGCAAAGCTGCGTGTGGGTGAAACGGAACTCATGTTTTCCGATGCTCCAACCGGTTCGTCTATTCCCAAGGGCAAACAGGTAACCATTTGCCTTTCAACGAATGACGTGGAAAAATCAAAACGATTTTTTGAAGCCCTGCAGCAAGGCGGTCAAGTGAATATACCATTTGAAGAAAACTCTTTTAGCCCAGGGTTTGGCGATGTAACTGACAAATTTGGCGTGACCTTTCAAATTTATACGGAAAGCAGATAGAATTAGGAAAGAGAATGCCTTTTTTGCATCAGCAAAAAGGGCATTCTCTTTCTTTAAACTACGGTATGATCAGCAAGGAACCCGACAATTCCCGCTCCGTTACTCTTTTAACATTACCGAAGGAGTAGCAGTCCGCACGAAAATCAGCGCATCAAAAGCTTTCGCCGGAACCATCTGCAACGTATACATCTTTTCCATTTTTTCATACAATCCGCTAAAGACTGCTCCGATGGCACTGATGGGCTGCGTTTTATTCAGGTAGGCGGTGAAACTTTCATTATTTTTGGCCTTTGCAAAATCCAGGAATCCATCCTGCATGTTTGTCTGTGCAAACAGTACAGCCAGCCGATCGTTGCCGCTATTTTTTACATGAAACTCCTTTCGCTCATTGGTAAAGGCGTCATTGGCAATAAAGGAGCTTTCGTAAAATTCACTGCCGATGGCGTAATACTGGTCCCCAAAGGCTTTGGCGAGATGGGCCCCCATGCAAGTGGCTGTTCCTGCGGTAGTGGAGGTTTTTTCAATGTGTCCATTATGTCCGGTGATGAACAGTTTTTCGCGACCGTAATATTTCTTTTCGTAGGACAAGACCCACTTCACTTTTTCCGCCATATAGAAATCGCGGGTATTGCTATAGTTGGCATTGGTTCCGCGAAGAGTAGCGTTTTGCTTGATCGCCTCGGCAAAGGCCAGTGCCAGCTCATATTCTCGCTCGGAGCTTTTGGCGATATAAACGGATTTATTTTCTTTCATACGCTCCATCAGGCTTTTCATATGGGAGAGCCCGTCTTGTACGGTGGCTTTCTTTTGATCATACACTGTCTTGTCATTCAGATTCGCAAGTGCCGTCTCATACTTGGAGGCAAGTGGCGGGTCCACCTTTTTCAAGTAGGAGAACAGCCCGTTTTTGTTGTGGTCATAGCGCTGCATGTCAAACCCGTAAAAATGAATTTTGTCTTTTGCATCCCGATGCTCGTTATAGGAGCGCATCCAGGAGAGAAGGGCTGCCATTTCTTGCGTATTGTAGATGGTAAATCCGATTGCCTTTGCCGCATCTTGGGCAGTTCCGCTGCCTCCCAGTATGTATTCGTTGACCTTTTGCCCTCCGCCAAAATCGCCTTCGATGGCGAATACGCGATATCCTTGCTTTTCTACGAGATGCTTGAAAATATCCAACTTTAGCATCGTAAATTGCTTGTTGCCATGTGTAGCTTCCCCAAACCCGATAATGGTTTTCGAAGGAAGCGCCATTTTGGAAACAGGGACGAGGCTGGATTTCACCGACTGTTGCAACGGGTTGGTGGATACCGCTTGGAAACCTGTCAGTACACTCATCATGATGAGCAAGCTCATGACGATCAAGAGGTTTTTTTTCATATCGTTCTCTCTTTCTTGAGTTGATCCTTGCTTTGATAAAAGATGACAACCGCATATGTCATCTTCCTTTTGGATTGATAGAAACGTACAAGGCTCATCTAATGGTTTTTCTTGCCATTTACATAATTATACTCTTTTCGGATACGTTTAACTACATTGAATTAATTTTATCCCAGTTCCAGTTTCATTTTTCGTCCCCGCGGAAAAGGGTTTTTGTGGAATTTGCGGAATAGTCAAATGAAAAGTTGCATTATCCGTTAGATGATCAGTCCGGCTAAGTAATTTTTTGGATGATTTATACAGTTCGTTTCACGCCAGAATCTTCGCTCAGGTAGTTGCGTTCCATAATGGACCGAAGCCATTTTGCCTCGGTCCGTTTCTGCATGATCGGAGGGAGTTCCCAATTGAAAAAATACATGCTGTTTCTGCTCGTATCCATCCTGTTCATAGCAGGCTGCCAGAATACGGATGAAATGCCTTTGCAAAATAAAACACCGCATCTGGCAGTCATCAAACAAGCAGGAAAATCCAATGTTGTTACTTTGGATAAAGACTACAAAGTAGTAAAGGAGAAGAAAATCGGCAAATTCCTGATCGATGCACAGATCGATGGGCAAACGCTGTATCTGATTGATCCAGGAATTGAGGAGCCCAGAAAAGACCTGTACGCCGTGAATCTATACGACCTTTCGTACGAAACATTGACCCTGCCCTACATTCCGCAAAAGCTTTTTATTCACGATCGAATCGCGTATATTGCTTCATCCGTGGAATCCCGAAATGTGGGTTTTCATTTCATGCTTGTCGATCTCGACACTTTTTCTCTCATCGAGACGCTAACCGTACCTGGGGCCGTGCGCTCTATGATCCCGGCAGAAAACGGCATAACGATGTACGTGAACTCAGGCGGGGCGCATAATTATGGGCAGTATGCAAAAAAGGTCCAAATTGGCAAAGCCGAGACGGGCAAGTACCAAATCATAACCATGAACGATATTCCGGAAGAACTTCCGCCCAATGGCGTTGTTCCATTTCAGGATCACTATATAGCTGTCTATGCCGGGTTCGCCAAAGGACCTAAACCGAAGTGGGTGAAACGTCCGGAATCTTATACGAGCAAAATGAAGGTGCTGAATCCGAAAACAGGTTCTGTCTTGCAGGAGATCACTTTGGAAGAAACCTTTCCTCAATCCATTGTGCGAAAGGGAGACATAGCCTTCGTTAATCATTTTACGGACCTGGACATGACGGGGGACACGATCTCAGTCTATGACCTGAAAAAAATGGAGCTGAAAGCAAAGCTGCAATCCCCAACGCCTTCCTCTATCGCTTTGGATGGTTCAAACCTCCTTGTCTCGAATATGACACAGGGGACCCTATCGGTGTTTGATACTGAGGAGCTTAAACAGAAGCAACAAGTGGCAGTTGGCGAGTGGCCTTCCAAAGTGCTTGTCGTTCCAGAAAGGAATAAGCAAAGCAGCCTTCCGTTGAAATGACTCTGTTACGTAAACAGGATGCAAAGAGTTAGGCTTGCTGCTGCCATATACGTTCATAGGGGTTGTCTATAAAGAATGAGGTGCGATATGAATAAACGATATTTGATTTTTGCCCTATTCACTGTGCTTGTTGGAATCGGTTTATTTCAGCTTTCCGCTGTTTTTCACCTCGGGCAAACGAAGAATTACAATGACAATTACGATGAAACCTTCAACCCAAATGAGTTCATCCGTGCTGCACAAAACGGCAATGTGGACGAGGTAAAGCCGTTCATCCAGAATAATATGAATCCCGATGTTACAGACAATGATGGAAGAACGGCGCTTTTACATGCTGTCATCGGGAAAAAGCATGAGGTAGCGGAGTACTTGCTAATGAACAAAGCCGATCCCAATATCAAAGATTTTTATGGAGACTCGCCGTTAAAAATCTCAAGGGAAATAAACGACGCAAAGCTCACAGAGTTATTAGAGAGAAATGGGGCAAAAGAATAGCGGGATTATGAAGAAAAAGCGCCTTCGGGGGCTTTTTTGTTATGTACCGGAGAGTAGGAGAGGGGATGACACGTCTAATCGCTCCCGTGCTTCGGGGAGGGGGTATTTTTGTTGGGAATGAGGAATGCTGGTGGCAGGAGGGAATTGCCTATGTGCGGGCGCTTTACGCTTGTCACCGACCCGGAGAAGCTGATGAGCCGGTTTCAACTGCAGGAAATCCTGTTCGACCTAAAGCCGCGGTACAACATCGCCCCCGGCCAGCCAATTCCGGCCATTCTAGCTGACGGAGGGCGCCAAAGACTCGGACAATTGCGCTGGGGGCTTGTTCCGTCATGGGCTCAAGACGACAGGAACAGTTATAAAATGATCAATGCGCGGGCCGAGACTTTAACCGAGAGGCCGGCTTTCCGAAAGCTCTTTGTCCGCAAGCGATGTCTCATTCCGGCTGACGGCTTTTATGAATGGAGGCAAACGCAAAAAGGCAAGCAGCCCATGCGCATTATGATGAAAAATGAGGAACCGTTTGCTTTTGCCGGTCTCTTTGATACCTGGACAAATGCAGATGGGGTGAAGCTTCATACCTGTGCAATCATTACGACCAGTGCCAACGAGGTTGTCGCAGGCATCCATGACCGCATGCCCGTTATTTTAAAGGGACCTGAGGAGGAAGCAATTTGGCTGGATCGCGATACATGCGACTCTGAATTGCTGAGGTCGCTTCTCACTCCTTACGATGCGGCGCAGATGCGAGCCTACCCTGTCTCCCATATTGTCGGAAGTCCAAAAAATGATGTAGCGGAGTGTATACAGGAAATTGCCGAACCGGCGTGGTAGAGCCCGTTCCCGTTTTGGGAGAGGCGAGGTATAAGATTTGCAAGGTCACCTGAAAGGGTGGCTTTTTTGCGTAGCTTCCCGAATCTCTGCCTGCCTTTTGCCAACAATGCCAAACCGTTGTCAGTGTTGCAAGAGGCTTCAAACTCAGATTGTGACTGAATATTCCGTTAATTACTCTTTCAAAGCTGACAATTGCGCATAAAAGCGACAAGCGAAAAATGACGATTTGACGGGAAAAATCGAATTGGCACGATGCTTGCTATTACTCATGGTCAAGTATGTCTGAAGGGAGGGCAAGCGAGTCGGGAAGGAGGGAGTTATCAAAAGGACGGGTGTTGTCCAAAAGGCCGATGTTGTCAGAAGGAGAAGGTTGAGCAGACATCGATTCACGTGATTCTCGCAATCATGTCGTTGCTCCAATTTCATTCCGCACGCCAGGGCCGGTCATGTCCGATGGAAAACAGCGGTGATTTTTGCCATTCTTGGTGCAATAGGAGCATATTTCGGATCGTTTGCCGGTACATTGATACCTGAAAACCAATTATTGTTTTTATTTTCCATCTCGATGATGAGCATGGCTGTCCGAATGTCTATGCCAAAGAAAAAGCAAGAGGAGGCGAGTGCTGCTGGTGAGCAGGTCAATGTTTGGCGGGCCGCAGTTGCCATTTACATGCTGTTTTTCAATGCAGAGGCCTTGAATATGTGACTTTACATGGGGATGGGGTGGATGGAAATGTCAGTTGCTCACTACAAAATCGTGATTGTAGGCGGAGGCAGCGCAGGCATCTCGGTTGCAGCACGTCTTCTGCGCAAGTCGCGTGATTTGTTCGGAAAGATTGCCATCGTAGACTTCTCGACGAAGCATTACTATCAGCCATTGTGGACGCTTGCCGGTGCCGGTGTCGTTCGCAAGGAGGTTACCGAGCGCGAGGAAGCATCGCTGATCCCGAATGGCGCGAAATGGGTGCAAGATGCCGTTACTGAATTTTTGCCGAACGAAAACACCGTCGTAACCGCGTCCGGAGACAAAATCCGCTACGACTATCTGGTCGTTTCAGCGGGCATCCAGATTGATTGGGAGAAGGTAAAAGGGCTGAAGGAGAGTATTGGCAAACACGGGGTTTGCAGCAATTACTCTTATGATTACGTCGAGAGCACATGGGACAATATTCGCAGCTTTACGGGCGGCACGGCGATTTTTACCAACCCCAATACTCCCGTAAAATGCGGCGGGGCTCCTCAGAAAATCATGTATTTGGCGGATGATTACTTTCGCAAATCAGGCGTACGCTCCCGGGCATCCATCCGTTTTGTCTCCGGCGGAGCGAGCATATTCGCCGTGAAAAAGTATGCGGATGCTTTGCAGAAGGTGATTGAAAGAAAACAAATCGAGACACGGTTCAAGCATAATCTCGTTGAAATTATCGGTGATAAAAAACAAGCGGTCTTTGTGAACATGGATACCAACGAGCGTGTGATCATGCCCTATGACATGATTCATGTCGTGCCGCCGATGAGCGCCCCCGATTTTATCAAAAAAAGTCCGCTTGCGGCAGGCGACGGTTGGCTCGATGTGGATAAATACACGCTGCAGCATAAACGGTTTGGGAATGTTTTCGGGGTGGGGGACTGCACCAATTTGCCGACATCAAAAACGGGCGCCGCGATCCGCAAGCAGGGGCCGATCGTCGTGCAAAACCTGCTGGCCATGATCAGCGGAAAGCCTGTTTGCGACAAATACAACGGATATACCTCATGCCCGCTCGTGACCGGCTATGGAAAATTGATATTGGCGGAATTCGATTATGAGCTCAATCCCCAAGAGTCGTTTCCCTTTGATCAATCCCGTGAAAGGCTCAGTATGTATTGGCTGAAAAAGGATTTGCTTCCCGTGATGTACTGGAAGGGCATGCTCAAAGGGATGATGTAAAACCAAACCATTCCGCACAAACGCTTTGCTTACCGATCTCTTGTCAGATCGGACAAAAATTAATGAAAAGATGGATGGAGGCTGACTTATGCTGCTCAAGTATTTCTATGATGACAAATTGGCCCAGGCATCTTATCTGGTGGGATGCCAGGCTGCCGGCGAGGCCATCGTCATTGATCCTGCCCGCGATATCGAAACATATGCCAAAGCTGCAAAAGCAAACGGGGTGAAGATCGTTGGCGTGACGGAAACACACATTCATGCCGACTTTCTTTCCGGCGCACGGGAAATCGCTTCGAGATTCGGAGCTGCCTTGTACTTGTCCGATGCAGGAGGGGCGGATTGGCGCTACCAATACGCAAGCGAATACAAGCATTGCTTGCTAAAGGACGGGGACACCTTCCAGATTGGCAATCTGACGTTCGAGGTGCTCCATACGCCGGGACACACCCCCGAACACATATCGCTGCTGTTGACAGATGGCGGTTCTTCGGCAAACGAACCGATCGGGATTTTCACAGGGGACTTCGTGTTTGTCGGTGACGTGGGGCGTCCAGACCTTTTGGAAAAAGCGGCAAAGGTAAGCGGCTCCGCTGAGGAGATGGCACGGAAAATGTTTCACTCGCTGGCGCGATTCAAAAAACTCCCTGACTATCTGCAAGTCTGGCCCGGGCATGGGGCGGGCAGCGCGTGCGGCAAGGCGATCGGGGCCGTCCAATCGTCCACGGTCGGCTATGAGAAACGGACGAATTGGGCGTTGCAGCATGAGCATGAAAATGATTTTATCCAGGAATTGCTGGCGGGGCAGCCCGAGCCGCCAACCTATTTTGCGATGATGAAGCAGCTCAATAAAATGGGCCCACAACTGGTGCAAGAGATAGCAGCTCCGTTGCAAGCAGAGGCTTCATTAGACGCAGTAGAGGCATGGGTGCAGCAAGGCATGGTTGTCGATACCCGTCCGGCAAGCATGTTCGCCCAAAGGCATTTGCCGGGAGTCATCAATATTCCTTATGACCAATCATTCGTCACGTGGGCTGGCTGGCTGCTCGACTATGATCGGCCCATCTACCTGTTGGCCGACAAGCAGTCCGTTCCAGATATTCGAAAGGCTTTGCAGTCAATCGGATTGGACCAGGTCGCTTCCACGATGGATCTGGATGTGTTCGAGCTCCATGATGACTCGAAGTTCGCCAAATACGAGGAGGTAACGCCAGAGGAGGTAGGGGAGCAAGTACAAACGGGACAGATATACGTTCTAGATGTCCGTTATGCAAAAGAGCATGCTGATGGCTGTATTCCCGAAGCGAAACACATCATGCTTGGATACTTGCCGGCAAGCATTCAGGAATTGCCCCGTGACAAACCGATCCTGGTCCAATGCAAATCAGGGAGAAGATCCGCCATCGGGGTGAGCCTTTTGCAGGCACACGGCTTCAAAAATGTTCGGAACTTGATCGGCGGCTTTGACGAATGGGTGAAACAAGGGCTTCCCATCGTAAGGCGAGAGACAAGGAGAACCTAATCGAACATGGACATGGACCAGGTAGGTTTATGAGCACGATGCTGCCACTCGGGATCGAGAAGCCTGTATTCGCCTGTTTGGCAGGTCTGTATCACAGTGGCTCTGGCCGATGAAAATAGACGGTTGCCGAAAGGGAATGGCTGCCTGCTTTTTTACAGGCAGCGCAACAATAAAATGAAAGCGCCATCATGGGGAGGTTAGGTACATGCACTACGATTTCGATCAAGTCCACAACCGATTTCACACTGATTCGATCAAGTGGGACAGAACGGAAAAGCTGTTCGGTGACAAAGATATCCTGCCCATGTGGATAGCCGACATGGATTTTCGCTGCCCTCTGCCCGTCATTGAACGTCTGATCAGCAGGGCGGAGCATGGGATTTTTGGCTATACAGCGAGGTCCGACAGCTATTTTGAGTCGTTTGCCGGCTGGGTGAAACGCCGGCATCATTGGGAGATCAAAAAAGAATGGATACGCTGCAGTCCAGGCATTTTAACAGCATTGAGCATCATTGTCCAAACCTTTACGGAGCCGGAAGACAAAGTGATCATTCAGCCGCCGGTGTACCATCCCTTTCCCGGTATTGTGCAAAAAAATAACCGGGAGCTGGTGCTAAATCCGCTGATGCTGAACAATGGCCGGTATGAAATGGATTACGACGATCTTATCGGCAAAATCGATCCAAAGGTAAAGATGATCATTCTTTGCAACCCGCACAACCCGGTCGGGAGAGTGTGGACAAAAGCGGAGCTTGAACGCTTGGGCCAAATATGTGCCGAGCATGACATCCTTGTAGTATCCGATGAGGCTCACTTCGATCTGATCCACAATGGACATCGCCATACGCTGTTTGCCAGCATTTCGGAACCGTTTGCGCTTGGGTCGATTACATGCACAGCACCAAGCAAAACATTTAATATGGCAGGTCTGCAAATGTCCAACATCATCATTCCGGATCAACAGAAACGGGCGATGTTTACGAAAGCATTGGATATGCTTCATCTGAGTCTGTCCAACACATTTGGCCTGCCGAAACGGCCTACCGACACGGTGATGAATGGCTGGATCAATGCCTCGCGTATGTAGGAGACAATCTGGCTTTTCTGACAGACTTTATTGAAGCCCATATAAAGCCAATCAAAGTGATCCAGCCGGAAGGAACCTATCTGGTATGGCTCGATTGCCGCGAATTGGGAATGGATGCGAAGACACTCGAACAGTTCTTTCGAAAGCAGGCCAAGGTGGCATTGGACGAGGGCTACAAATTTGGGAAGGGAGGAGAAGGGTTTACGAGAGTGAATATCGCTTGTCCACGGTCTGTCCTGGAAGAGGGCTTGCAGAGAATGGCCAGTGCCGTTCACAAATGGGTCCAATAAACCATGAAAAGAGGGAGTCCTCATGACTGTACAGGTGCTTCTGAACATCCTGGGCATGCTGATCATTCTATTCATCCTGTATTCCATGCAAAAGAGGTTCGTCTCTTTTACCAAGCGGGTGTTTGCCGCATTGGGCCTGGGAATACTGTTTGGCCTCTTGCTGCAATTTGTCTACGGATCAGGGTCTGAAGTGATCAAGCTGTCCGTCGATTGGTTCAACATCGCGGGGAATGGCTATATCAAATTGCTGCAGATGGTTGTCATGCCGCTCGTGTTCATTTCGATCCTGTCCGCATTCACGAAAGCGACGCTGTCGCACAATATCGGCAAAATCGGGGGCTTGATCATCGGGTTACTGGTTGGCACGACTGCGATTGCTGCGGCAATTGGCATAGGGGCATCGCTTGCGGCCGATTTGCAGTCCTTGCAGCTGGATCAGGGAGCAAAAGAGGTCGCCCAGATAGAGAAAATCGAAAAAACATTGGGGAATCTTGAGAACATGTCCGCACCGCAAAAACTGGTAGAGCTCCTCCCCGGCAACCCGTTTCTGGATCTGACGGGAGCGCGTCCGACATCGACGATTGCGGTCGTGATCTTCTCCGCCTTCTTGGGCATGGCTTATCTGGGAGTGAAGCGGAAAAAAACGGACCAGGCCGACATGTTTGCGAAGATGACCGACGCCCTTTACACGATCATCATGAGAGTCGTGACATTGATTCTGCGACTGACTCCATACGGCGTGCTTGCCTTAATGACAAAAATAGCGGCGACGAGTGATCTGAATGCCATTTGGCGGCTTGGCAAATTTGTGCTGGCTTCGTATGTCGCTCTGCTCATTATGTTTGGTGTTCACCTGCTGCTTATTGCGCTCTCTGGCTTAAATCCTTTGACCTACGTAAAGAAAGCGATCCCTGTCCTGACCTTTGCCTTTACCTCGCGTTCCAGTGCAGGCACCCTGCCGCTAAATGTCCAAACACAGCACAAAGAATTGGGCGTCCCCGAGGGAATCGCCAATTTTGCAGGATCATTCGGAATTTCGATCGGGCAAAATGGATGCGCCGGAATTTATCCGGCCATGCTGGCAGTCATGGTCGCACCTGCGGCAGGGATCGACCCGACGAGCCCAACCTTTATTTTGACCTTGATCGCTGTCGTGGCCATCAGTTCCTTTGGTGTTGCAGGGGTAGGCGGCGGAGCAACGTTTTCGGCGCTTATTGTCCTCTCCACGATGAACCTGCCAGTGGCACTGGTCGGGCTGCTTATCTCAATCGAGCCGCTGATCGATATGGCACGGACAGCCGTCAACGTAAGCGGGAGCATGACAGCAGGATTGCTTACAAGCAAGGTTACGAAACAGTTGGATATGGGGATTTACGGGAAACATGCAGGCGCCGAAGATAGCATTCCGCCATTGCAAAATCTGTAAGATCAAAAAGAGTAGAATGTAAAGGCTGTCCGGGATCATCCCGGCAGCTTTTTTGTGTCAGGAAAGAAAAAAATGCGATTTTTTTCCTCCATTTTCCGTCGTATATACATGTACAGCAAAAAGGCGACCGCTGCGCAGCGACCTTTTTGAATGGGAGGAGAACAGATGCAGGACGACAAGATGATCGTGGACGAGGTCCTCCGAGGCAACAAAGAGGCCTTTGCTCAGATCATACAAAAATATAATAGGCGAATCACGCTTCTGATCCGCAAGATGTTAGGGCAGCCGCCCCATGAGCAAGACATCGCTCAAGAAATATTTATCAAGGTGTACTACCATCTGGGCGACTACAACAAAAGCTACGAATTTGGCGCATGGCTGTACAGGATCGCGACCAATCATTGTTTCGATGAACTGCGAAGCCGAAAACGGTCGATAATGGTTACGAACACAGAAGTGGAGCTGGCCACCAGTCATACGCCCGAAGCGGAGTACCTTGTCAAAGAGCAAAACTCTTATTTGCAGGATCGGATAAAGGCTTTGGATTCGAAGCATCGTGTCGTCCTGGAAATGCGGTATCTCCAGTACATGAGTTATGAAGAAATCAGTAAAAAGCTGGGTGTTCCGATCAGCACGGTTCGTACGCGTCTGTCCAGAGGGAAGACAAAACTGAAGGAAGCGCTGACGAGAAGAGGCAAAGGAGGGGACTGCTATCTATGACATGCCTGGACAAAGACATGCTGGATGCTTATCTGGAAGACTCACTTTCTTTGCGGGATAGACAAAACGTACAAAATCATCTGCTCACCTGCTCGGCTTGTCAACGGCTGTTCGAGCAGTATTTGGACGAGTCGGGTACGCTTGGGGAGCAGGAAAAATGGCACACCGATGCAGTCATTCAGCAAGTCATGGAAAAGGTCCCGCCTCATCCCCTGAATGTGTTGAGACGGATCGATAGACACCGAGCCCAGAAAATAGACTGGAAAAAACGGAGTGTTGCTTTGATGAAAAAAACGACGATGGCTGTAGCAGGACTGGCTGTGGTTGTGGCTTTGGGAACACTTGTGTCACCGACTTTCGCTTCGTATGTGAATGGACTGTTCTATGCAGCAAATCCGCTGAAAGGGCCGTATACCGATACCGAGAGCGTTGTCAGCTTGTATTCAGAAGAGCAGACAGATAAAGGAGCTCTCGTAGCTGCCGAGAAGGGATATGTAAAGCCGCTTAACCTGAAAGTGACGGATCAGGGCCTGACCATGGAAATGAAGGCAGTGTTGGCCGACTCTGCTCGAATCATGGTTCTGGGTTCGCTTGCCGACAAGGAGGGGAAAAAGCTGGATACCTTCTGGCAGGACCAGTTCAGCAGAATTTCCAGTGAAAATGTGGAAGAGTATCGAGTCATCCAGTTAAAAGACAAAAATGGGCGTGTCTTGAACCCGCCTAATTCAAAGCTTCCAGATTCATTTCGATGGATGCCTCTGCCAAACGGTGAGAATTTTGTAATCGGACGTGATTTTGCAGAGCTATTTGACGATCGGAGCAGGCTGCCGGACGAAGCGATACTCGAAGTACGGGTAAAGCAATTGGGAGAGACGAAAGGGAGCTGGAACTTTGATATCCCGATTGATCTGCGACCGGCAAAAGCAGCGACAAAAACGGTCTCCGTCCAGCAGAAGCTCACGACACCGCAAGGAGAATGGATCGATCTGAAGGAAGCTCGTTTTAGCCCAAGCGCGGCTCAGCTGCAGTTTGCCGTCAGCGAGGGGACCGGCCGGGACAAAGGTGTCCGGTACAGCCTGATTGATGAGCAGGGAACGGTTTTGGCTTCTTGGGACGACTTGCATGTGATTTATCCCGGTGAAGAGCTGAGCAGCAATGTCATACCGGGTTTAAGTCGAGGTGGAATGTATAATGCAGGACGTTTGCCCTATAAAAACGTCTGGGTTCATTCCTTCGCTCCGATTGATCACACAAAAAAAGTAACAATGAAACTGGATGCTGTCTATACAGCAGAAAAAGCTGATTTTCGTGCGAAGCTTTCGATTGCTGAACTGGATAAAAAGCCAGTGACGGTCACAGAGGAAGGAAATACGTTTACGTTTACACCCGTCAAAAAGCAAGAGCGTGGGGATGATACCATTTACATCATTGATATGGAAGGCACTTTGGCAAAGGATGTTGTGGGTGTTGGGAAAAGCTGGATGGCAACAGACGAGAAGGGAGAGTCCAACGCTCTTTTACTCAGTCCCCAAATAACCATCGCAGAGGACGGCACAAGGAAGCTGAATGCCCAGATTAAGATCAGGACGAAAAATAAAGACGTGAAAGAGTTCACGATCACGTATGATGAGAAAATCAAACAGCATGATGTAAAATGGGAAGTTCCGATCCAGGTAGAGCAATAGCAACGAAGCCTTTCTTCAACCTTTCAAACAAGGGTGGAAAAGTTTATAAATCAACCCTTGACGCTAGACTTTTCCTGTCCTACACTCACAGGCGGTTGAAGAAAGGTCCCGCCAACAAACTGCGGATTTTGTACGCTAAGCCCCGTTTGATCTAAAAAAGCCGGTTTCCTGAACGATAAGGAAACCGGCCTCTTATTCTTGTTACGAATCTCGATTGATACTGTGGTGACTGGTCAGTTCTTCGCTGGCGTTTCAGATTTGTGTTCAATAACATGTACTACTTTTGGTTCAAGTGCTTTCATCATTTGTTCCTTTACATGATTGCTTACACTTGCTCCATTTTGGTCAGCTTGTAGCTCTTTTTCAACCTGTGTTTTTGCAATCACATCAATCACTTGTTGTTTAGAGACATTTTTAGAGGCGGCAACCTCCACAACAGATTTGCCTTTTGCTAATTCTTGTTTCAATTCTGTTGGGCTCATGTTTAGTAAAGAAAACAGGTTTTCATCATTTAAAAAGGAATCAGCAAAAGTATCAGGCTTGCCATCTCTGGTGAAAAAGCCTTCTACTTTAACAAGGTTTGAAGGTGTACGCTCGCCTCCGTGCAGAGTAACATCTATTCTATTGTCCTTAACAAATACCTGGTAGAACGGTATTTGGGACCCCTTTTCGATGTAATTCAATCGAAACGTCTTTTGATGCGGCTCCCCCATTGGCTCCATAGAAACCTCATAGCCGTCGATGCTGCCATACATTTTGTCAATGAGGTTATTTACTTTCTCTTTGATTTCCTGATTGGTTAAAGAACTGACGGGCTTCTCCTCCCAATTCTCTTGAATCACGCTGTCAATCTTGCCCGTAACACCGATGGTAAGGCTGATCTTTTTGCCGGCTCCTCCCTTTTCCTGCAGTGCGATGCTTGTCTGGATCGCTTGCTTTTTAGTTGAATCAGCGGGGGCTTCTCCAAGGTAGCTTGCATCGACAATCTCAAACGATCTTGTTTCGGGAAATGCGCTATACAGCTTCTCCAGTGCTGCTTTGCCAACCTCATCCACCTTGACTTGTTCAGCAGTCATTGGTGTTCTGGTAAGCATTTCAATCAGGGCAGGGGCCGCAAATGCTGCGGTTGGAATCAAAAACGCAGCAGCAACGATTCCGCCAATTACTCGTTTTTTCATGGGTTTTTCGCTCCTTTTTCGTTGCAAATATTGATAGTAGGATTGTTCGATTCGTTTGGAAATGGCCGGAGGGCACTCCATCGTTTCTGCCTCTTCGTGCAGATGCTCACGGATTTTGCGTTCGATAGTCATTGATCTTTTCCATCCTTTCCAGGGGGAGATTCCCTAAGTTTTTTCGAAGCGCCTGGAGGCCAGCATGATATCTAGACTTCACTGTACCCAGCGGAATGTCGAGCAAAGTCGCAATTTCTTCAAGGGTATAGTCGTGAAAAAAGCGGAAGATAATCACTGTCCGCTGTTTGTCGGTCAGTTTTCGTATGGATTGCGATATCATTTGGTTTGTACCATCCATCAAAGCAGTATGTTGATCCCAATAAGACTCTTCCCGAGAGAAGGCACGGATGCGTTCAAAAATTCGGAATCTCCTCCAGCTCTTGACCCGAAATCTCTGCACTTGACGGATTACCAAGCCGTGCAGCCAAAAGTGGAAAGGACGGTTCGTATCGTAGTTGGCAAGTGAGGTCCACATTTGCATATAGATCTCATTCATGATATCTTCCCGATCCTGCTGATGATCCACCAGAAAGGAGACTGTCCGGTAGATGTCCTTATAGGTGGCATCATACACCGTATGAAACGCCTGTTGATCACCCTCTTTCATTTTTATGAGTAATTGGTACATCTCTTCATTTTGCATTCAGAGGGCCCTCCTGAGTAAGCAGCTTACACCCTATATTGCCTCTCTATGGGAAAAAGGTTCGGGTCTCTTCTTAATTTTTTTCAAACGGTTGAGTGCGAGGGACATTTCACCTTCTGCCGGATCAGTCACCGTACAATATTTGCTAATAGATGAAGCAAGAAGCGATGAGTTTCAGTTGATGGTAAAGGAATTGGCTGATTTAGTGCCACATCATCCTGGCGGTATTGTGAAGGTTAACAATCTGTGGTTAAGGTCATATTCCGTGTAAAACTGATGCCCTGTCAGTCGATACGGGCAAAAATACAGTTTTGTCCATCATAAATGATTATCAGACTTTGCGTGAAACTCGCTGGGTGTTTTTTTTTGCGAAGCAGAAATCACAGAAAGCCATTCGCTATCCCAAGCTACAGGAGAAGAAAAATTGAAAGAAAAAGGCAAACTATAATGAGCTGGCTTTTCGACGGAAACACCGGCAGCCAAGACAAAGAGGTCATTTTCGGAATATTGAGAAACCGGATGAAAACAGGTAATCTATAGATATTCCCTTATCCATGAAAAGCAAAGGAGGGCGGCTCCTTGTATAACGAAACGCTTTCTTCGAAAATGTGGAAACGTTTTGTACAAGAAGGTGTTATCGACTCTGCACGCATCAACAAGCGAATCTCTGAATCGTGGCTTCGCTGCAAAAACAGGTATGTCGATCCCTATCTGGGGACGGGACGGGAAATTTTGAAGGGCGAGTCTTTTGACAGCCAGAAGCGGAAGCATCGGCAATTGCTCGAAATTACCTTGCCGCATGTGGAGAAAATGTCCAAATTTATTGAAGACACCGGGATGATCGCCATCCTGATAGACGCTGAGGGTTATGTGCTCTCCATGAAAGGGAAGAAGTCCATTTTGCAATATGCCGAAGATATCAATTTCGTGGAGGGCGTTCGCTGGACCGAAGAAGAGGTGGGAACAAACGCGATTGGCACAGCGCTCCATGCCGGAGAGCCGATCCTGATCAGCGGCCCGGAGCACTATTCGGTGGCTTCCCATAAATGGAGCTGCTCGGCCGCGCCTATTCACGACGACGAAGGCAAACTGGTCGGCATCCTCGATATCTCGTGCCCGCTGGAGCGAAGCCATCCCCATATGCTGGCCATCGTTTCCTCCATCGCTTATACCGTAGAGCAGGAATGGAGCAGAAGGCGCGAGCTGGAAGAGCTGGAGCTTATCCGCTGTGGATGGGAGCTGGCGGAGACGAATCAGCCGATCGTGATTTTGAACCTGCGACAGCAGGTCGTTTTCGTCAACAAAGCTGTTCGTCAAAAGATGCTGCAGTGGCCGGGAGCATGCGACTACCAGGACCTGTTGGACGAGTACCGCTATGTGGAACGAAAGCGTACGCCTGTCTACTCCAGGCAGCACGGAGGACTGCTCGGGTACTGTGCGGTATTGCTGGAGTCCGAGGCAAGCATCCGGTGTTTGCAAGCTCCGTTTCCGTCCAGTCAGATTCAGTTCCCGGGCGAAGCAGGAACAAGCAAAGCGTTCCGGCACGTTCTCGGGCAAATCGAACGCATCTCCAAAAGCAGCGCCAATGTATGCATCCGGGGGGAAAGCGGGACGGGGAAGGAGCTCGTCGCCCGGGCCATTCATCTGAACAGTCCGTACAAGGCGGGCCCCTTCGTTGCGGTGAATTGCGGCGCCATCCCCAAAGACCTGATCGAAAGCGAGCTGTTTGGCTATGCGGAAGGGGCCTTTACCGGATCGCGGCGCCACGGATATAAAGGAAAGCTGGAGCAGGCAAACGGAGGCACCTTGTTCCTCGATGAGATCGGCGAGATTCCGCATCAGATGCAGGTTGCCCTGCTGCGCGTTTTGCAGGAAAGGAAGGTTACGCCGATCGGCAGCCATGCGGAAATTCCGGTAAATATTCGCGTCATTGCCGCTACGCACCGGGACCTGGCCCTGCTGGTGAAGGAAGGGAAGTTCCGGGAGGACTTGTACTACCGTCTGCACGTGTTCCCGCTCTATCTGCCGCCGCTGCGCGAGCGGAAAGAAGACATCCCCAGTCTGATTCGCTTTTTCTGCCAGCAGAATAAAGTGGAGCTGCCGGCTATCCCTCATGTCATGCGGCAGCTGATGGAATACGACTGGCCCGGGAACATTCGGGAGCTGTTCAATACATTGGAGAGGCTCAGCATTATCGGCGAAGAGGAGCTGCCATACCTCCTGCATGAACAATTTCAGACCGGGGCGGGAGGGGCAGCGTCCCCAAACCTGATGGCTGGATCGCTGACTGCTGTGAAAGGCGGTGGCGAGAGCGGGGGCGGCCGTGCGGAAACGTTGACGTACCGCGAGGAGCTTGAAAAGCAATCGATCATCCAGGCTTTGCAGAAAACGAATGGAAGCGCTTCCGCTGCAGCTGGTCTTTTGGGAATGCCACGCAGCACCTTTTACAGGAAATTGCAAAAGTACAACCTGTAAGGCAGCGCGGAAAGGAGATGGAATGGACAAAGCAAGCTTGCCTGCTCGGCTAGGCGCTATCGATGCCGCAGCCAACGTGATGACAGGAGACATCGTGGTTCCGTTTGCTTTCGATGAAGTGTACGGAAGGCAAGTAGGGCACGGCCTGCTGGAGCCCGCTGTTCATCTATGGAGGCATGAAAGAGCGTTTGTGCTCGGGTCGAGAGACTGGAAGCTGCCCCGGGTCCGGGAAGCTGTCCAGTGGCTGCAGGGACAAGGCTATTCCGTGACGGTTCGCAATTCAGGAGGAGCGGCAGTGCCGCTGGACCCCGGCGTCGTCAATCTGTCCCTGATTTTGCCCAATCGGCAAGGCGATCTGGATGTACAGCGCCACTTTGCCCTGATGGCGGAGCTCATCCGGCAAAGTCTGAAAAGCCGGTCTTGCAGGATCGAAACCGGGGAAGTAAGCGGCTCGTACTGTCCGGGAGAATTTGACGTCAGCGTCAGGGGGAAAAAGTTTTGCGGAATCGCCCAAAGAAGGCAGACGAGAGCAGTCATCGTCCAGGCATTTGTGCTGGTCGAAGGAAGCGGCGAGGCGAGAGGAAAGCTGGTCAAAGCGTTTTATGATCTCGCCGCCGGGGGAGCGTCTGCGGCAGACCATCCCATCGTGGAACCGGCCCGCATGTCGAGTCTGTCGGAGCTTGTGGGGGACATGACCGCAGAAGACTTTGTCGGGCTGCTCACACAGCAGCTTGCCTCGCTGTCATCACTCGTGCCGTACAGCGACTGCTTGCGGTTTGAGCTGGACGGCTTGCAGCAGGCTGTGGACGATTGCCGCAGGAGGTACCCTGTGCACGTGTAAGGAAAAAACAAAAGCGCAGCCATCGGTGTTTTCCGCACCGGTGGCTGTTTTTTTGGTGCGCCCAGCATGGGCGATAGCTATAGGGTGAAAGTCCCGAACGGGGGTTGGCTGTACCAACCGTTAGCTCAAGGCAAGGGTGTCGACCGCGAGGTCGAATCTGAAGGAAGCCGGCGGCAAAATCCCGACCTGAGGTACACGAACCCAATTTGAGGCTGTTGTATCCGGGCGAGTCTGCCAAACAAGACAAAGCCCCATACAGCCAAGGGATACAGTAGTAAACTTGGGCAGGTACATGGGATGAAAGTTATCGTTCTTACCTGGGGAGGTCTGCATGAAACGCCTTCAACTGTTGGTAACCGTCTCCGTAAGGAGACGCTGAACATGCAGAAGTCAGCAGAGGCCATAGTACCCGAGTAGAGGACGCTTGAATGGGGAAGGGCCGAACATCAAGTCAGCATGCGATCCATGTCTTTTGATACGGTACGTCGAAGCAGAATTCTGTCAAGGAACTACTTTTGAAGAGCAGGGGTGAAGCCCCGAGGGTACAAAAGAGGGCTGAGTATCGTACAGCAAGCACGGAGTCCGCATGTGCGAAGGAAGGAACATCATTATGGATTTGCTGGAAAAAGTCTTATCACGGGAAAACTTACGGATGGCACTCCAACGAGTGGAGGAAAACAAAGGTGTCGGTGGAGTCGATGGTGTTTCAACCGAACAACTACGCGATTATCTACGTGAACACTGGCAAGCCATCCGCGAGAAGATGGAAAGGGGAACCTATAGACCTTCACCTGTTCGCAGAGTCGAAATCCCGAAACCTGACGGTGGTGTAAGGTTATTAGGCATTCCCACCGTGGTAGACCGCTTTATTCAGCAGGCCATCCTCCAAGTGTTAACGCCGATCTTCGACCCCACCTTCTCGGAATCTAGCTATGGGTTCCGTCCAAAACGTAGCGCTCACATGGCAGTAAGGAAAGCGCAAGCGTATATCTCCGAAGGATATCGTTTCGTGGTGGACATCGATCTAGAGAAATTCTTTGATCGCGTAAATCATGATATTCTAATGAGCCGTGTGGCTCGAAAAGTTCAGGACAAGAGAATTTTAAGACTGATTCGTTCCTACTTGAATGCGGGGATCATGATAAATGGCGTCTGTACAACATCAAGTGAAGGAACACCGCAAGGTGGGCCGTTAAGCCCACTTTTGGCAAATATCCTACTTGATGATTTGGACAAGGAACTCGAAAAGAGAGGCCACCGTTTCTGCCGCTACGCAGACGATTGTAATATCTACGTGAAAACAAAACGGGCAGGGGAACGAGTAAAGAAGAGTATTCAAAACCACTTGGAGAAGGTACTAAGGCTAAAAGTAAATGAGGAGAAAAGCGCGATAGACCGACCATGGAAACGAAAATTCTTGGGCTTTAGTTTTACCTTTGCAAAACAGACAAGGATTCGCATCCACCCCAAATCCCTCCTCAAGCTAAAAGAGAAAATCCGCACGATCACGAATCCGGTGTGGAGCATCTCGATGGAGAAGCGGATTGAAAGAATAAATCAGTACCTCATGGGCTGGATTGGATATTTCGCCCTTGCAGACGCGAAGGGCATTCTACAATCCATTGAGGAATGGACAAGGCGCAGGCTCCGTCTTTGTTTGTGGATGCAGTGGAAACGCGTGAGAACCAGATATCGAGAACTTCGTTCTCTTGGCATATCTCACGTAAAAGCCATTGAAATTGCAAATACCCGCAAGGGTGCATGGCGTACCACAAAATCTCCGCATATACACAAAGCCCTCGGCATTGCCTACTGGCAACAACAAGGGCTGAAAAGCTTAGTGCAACGATATTCTCAAATTCGTCAAGCTTGGTGAACCGCCGTATACCGAACGGTACGTACGGTGGTGTGAGAGGACGGGGGTTAGTCGCCCCCTCCTACTCGATTCCAAAAGCGGCTCTGGGGTACGTCTGAGACAAAATGAGACAGTTTGGGAATTCGTCTCATTTCGTATTGCAAGATAATGGGACGACGCGCGGACAATGCCCGTTTTTCAACGAAGCGGCGGTGTTTGCCGCGTTGGCACACGACTTGCTTCGGGTATAGGGCAAGGAAGGGGGAAGGCTGGCCGAAGCTGGGAATCGTGTGCGAGTAGTTGATTTGCGGGTTGTAAGCTCAGGAAAGATGGGAGGAAGCTCGAATGAAGATAACCGCGACAAAGGATAAGGTGTTGTCACAGGAAAAGGCGAGATGGATGTATCAAAAAATGCTGGAGATTCGCAAGTTTGAAGATGCCGTGCATCTCCTGTTTGGCCAAGGGAAGCTTCCGGGATTTGTTCATTTGTACGCTGGCGAGGAGGCGATTGCGGTGGGAGTCGGAGCCCATCTTGAAGTGGGGGACACGATTACGAGCACACACCGCGGGCACGGCCACTGCATTGCCAAGGGCTGCGATCTGGACGGGATGATGGCCGAGATTTACGGAAAGGCGACGGGGCTGTGCAAAGGGAAAGGCGGCTCCATGCACATCGCCGATCTGGACAAAGGGATGCTGGGAGCAAACGGCATCGTGGGAGGAGGCTTCCCTCTGGCGTGCGGAGCGGCTTTGACAGCCAAGCTGAAGCGGACTCAAAGTGTAAGCGTCTGCTTTTTTGGCGACGGAGCCAACAACCAGGGGACATTCCATGAGGGGATCAACCTGGCGGCGATTTGGAAGCTGCCCGTGATCTTCGTCGCCGAAAACAACGGATACGGGGAGGCGACGCCATTTACGTATGCCTCCAGTTGTACAAATATAGCCGACCGCGCAAGCGCTTACAATATCCCCGGTGTTATCGTGGACGGCAAAAATGTGCTGGAGGTCTACCGTGTCGCCGAAGAAGCGGTGAAAAGGGCCAGAGCGGGAGAAGGGCCGACCCTGATCGAGTGCATTACTTATCGCAACTACGGTCATTTCGAGGGCGACGCCCAAAAGTATAAAAAGGAATCGGAAAAACAGGCCCACATCCAGGAACGCGATGCGATCAAGCTGTTCCGGGATTATCTGACGGAAAGCCGGCTGCTTGCAGAAGCTGAATTGGGGCAGATAGAGGAAGCGGTGGAACAGTCGATTCAGAACGCGATCCGCTTTGCCGAGCAGAGTCCATACCCGGAAGCGGGCGAGCTCTTGACCGATGTATACGTCTCTTATTAATGGAAGGGAGGAGAAATGATGGCGAGAAAGCTCAGTTTTTCAAAAGCGATTAATGAAGCGATGAAGATTGCGATGAAGCAGGACGAAAACGTCATTTTGCTGGGAGAAGACGTAGCCGGAGGGGCGCAGGTCGATCATCTGCAGGACGATGAAGCATGGGGCGGCGTTCTTGGCGTGACCAAAGGCTTGGTCCAGGAATTTGGCCGGGACCGCGTACTCGATACGCCGATTACGGAAGCCGGTTATGTGGGGGCGGCCATGGCTGCAGCCGCAACGGGCTTGCGGCCGATTGCGGAGCTGATGTTCAACGATTTTATCGGCAGTTGTCTCGACCAGGTGATGAACCAGGGGGCCAAATTCCGCTACATGTTCGGAGGCAAAGCCCAGGTGCCGATCACGATCCGCACGATGCACGGGGCCGGATTCCGCGCTGCGGCCCAGCACTCGCAGAGCTTGTATGCCATGTTCACCCACATCCCCGGCATCAAGGTGGTGGTTCCGTCGACACCTTACGATGCGAAAGGCTTGCTGCTGACGGCCATCGCCGACAACGACCCGGTCGTTTTCTTCGAAGACAAAACCCTCTACAACATGACGGGTGAGGTACCGGAAGGACACTATACGATTCCTCTCGGGAAAGCGGACATCAAGCGCACCGGCTCCGATGTGACCATCGTCGCCATCGGCAAACAGGTGCACACGGCTCTGGAGGCGGCCGAGCTGCTCGCCAAGAAGGGCATCGAGGTCGAGGTGGTAGACCCGCGCAGCTTGTCGCCGCTGGACGAAGACACCATCCTCTCCTCCGTAGCCAAAACCAACCGGCTCATCGTCATCGACGAAGCCAATCCGCGCTGCAGCATTGCGACCGACATCGCGGCGCTCGTCGCAGACAAAGGCTTTGACACGCTCGACGCGCCGATCAAACGGATTACGGCTCCGCATACGCCTGTGCCGTTCTCGCCGCCTCTGGAAGACCTGTATTTGCCCTCTGCGAAAAAAGTGATCGAGGTCGTCTCCGAATTGATCGGCGACGAGTCCATCATGGCGGTTTCCTGAAAAAGCGGGGCACTCCCCGAGCGAGAAGGAGTGCCTGCCAGCCCAATAAACGAGGGAGGGAATGGAAAACATGGCAGCGGAAGTGATCATGCCCAAATTGGGAATGTCCATGGTGGAAGGAACGGTGATCGCCTGGAAAAAGCAAGTCGGGGACCCAATCGCGAAAGGCGAGGGAATTGTCGACATCAGCTCGGAAAAAATCGAAATGGAGCTGGAAGCGCCGGCAGACGGCATCCTGCTTGCGATCGCCGTCAATGATGGCGGAGTTGTACCTTATGGAACCGTACTCGGCTATATCGGAGAGTCGGGGGAGCAAATTGAACACGCATCCCATGCAGGAGCAGAATCAACCCAGGAGGTGGCCGCAGCGGCAGTCGCGGCGGAAAAAACGGCGCCGGTGTCAGCAGCAGTCACGGCGGAAAACACGACACCAGCGCCGACAACGGAAAACACGACACCAGCGCTGGCAGGGCGCAAAGGCAGCAATCTGAGAGTTTCGCCGGTCGCCAAAAAAATGGCGGAAGAAGCGGGATTGGATCTGGAGTCCATCACAGGTACTGGCCCGCAAGGCCGCATCACGAAGGAGGACGTGGAAAAGGCGTTGGCGAAGGAGGCCGCTTCCCGCGCAGAAACGGCCCCTCAGCCGCAAGGGACTTCTCAGCCTGCGGCAGCCCCTTTGTCATCCACGCAGCCTGCCGTGGAAGCTTCAAAAACGGCTTCCAATCAGGAAGTGGTGGAGCGTACCGCAGTGACCGGAATGCGAAAGGTAATCGCCACACGCATGCTGGAAAGCCTGCAGCAGAGCGCCCAACTAACGATGACCGCAAAGGCTGACCTGACCGACCTTTTGGCGTTGCAAAGACAGCTTGCCTCCGAACTGGAAAAGCGCCAGGAAGGGAAGCTTACCGTAACCGACTTGATCGCCCGGGCGGTTGTCCTTTCGCTGAAAAAGCATAGACTGATGAACAGCGCGTATTTGACCGATCAGCAGGAGCCGAGAATCGAGACATATGGACATGTCCATCTCGGAATCGCCGTCGCTCTGGAGAAGGGGCTCGTGGTCCCCGTAATCCGCCACGCTGACCAACTTTCGCTGCTGGAGCTATCGAAGGCGATCAAGTCGCTTGGCGAGCAAGCCCGCAACAACCGGCTGAGCGGCGACGAGATGAAAGGATCAACCTTTACGATCAGCAATTTGGGGGCGTACGGGGTAGAGCATTTTACGCCTGTGCTCAATCCTCCGGAGGCCGGCATTCTCGGTGTCGGCGCAATCGAGGCGGTGCCCGTTTACCGGGGAGAAGAGCTGCAACGGCGCAGCCTGCTTCCGCTCAGCCTCACATTTGATCACCGTGTGCTGGATGGAGCGCCGGCGGCTCAATTTCTGGGAAGCGTCAAGGACTGCCTGGAGAATCCGCTGAGTCTGCTATTGTAAGGAGGAGACCTCGTGGGAACTGTAGTCATTATCGGCGGAGGACCGGCAGGCTACGTCGCTGCCATAACAGCCGCACGCAAAGGACAGCAAGTCATTGTCATAGAGGACCGCCAATTGGGCGGCACTTGCCTCAACGAAGGCTGCATCCCGACGAAATCGCTGCTGGAAAGCGCGGAAACGCTTGAAAAGGTAAAGCGGGCCTCCGCCTTCGGGATCGCCGTGCCGGCAAGCGGCGTGTACGTCGACTGGTACGGGGTCCAGCAATATAAAAACAGCGTGATGAAAAAGCTCGTCCTCGGCGTAGGATACCTGATGAAAAAAAACAAGGTGCAAGTCATCCAGGGGAAAGCTTCCTTTTTGACGGACCGGGTCGTGAAAGTGGAAAAACCGGACGGAGTGGAAGAAGTCGCCGCTGACCGCTTTATTATTGCAACGGGTTCCGAGCCGATCGAACTGCCGTTTGCTCCATTTGACGGAAGCTGGATCATCCACAGCAGTCAGGCGATGTCGCTTTCTCGCATTCCCGCCACGCTCCTGATCGTAGGGGGAGGGGTGATTGGCTGTGAATTTGCCAGCATCTACAGCAGAATGGGCGCAAAGGTCACGATCGTAGAAATGGCTGAACAACTGTTGCCGGGAGAAGACCGCGACATCGCAGAGGTGCTGAAACGGCGGTTGGAAGAGGATGGGGCAACCATTTATACCGGGACTGCCCTGTCGGGCGCAGATGCGGCAACGAAAACAGTGTCCGTACAAACGGGAGCCGGAGTGGAAGAAATAAGGGCGGAGCATGTATTGGTGGCAATTGGCAGAAAGCCGAGGGTAGAGGAGCTGGGGTTGGACCGGATTGGCGTGCAGTATTCCGGGAAAGGCATTCAGGTTGACGAGACCATGCAGACAAGCGTCTCCCACATATATGCCTGCGGAGACGTCATTGGCGGCATTCAGCTTGCCCATGTCGCTTTTCACGAGGGCGAAGTGGCGGCACTCAACGCTTGCGGCGTGGAGAAGAAAGCATCCTATCGCGCTGTCCCCCGCTGTATCTACACCTCGCCGGAGATCGCCAGTGTCGGGCTTACGGAGTTGCAAGCCAGAGAGCGGTACGGGGATGTCCGCGTTGGCGAATTCCCTTTTGCCGCAAATGGAAAAGCGTTGATCTTACATGAACAGGCGGGAAAAGTGAAGGTTATCGTCGAGCCGACATTCAATGAAATCGTCGGCATCTCGATTGTCGGTCCCCGGGCGACGGAAATGGTCGGTCAGGGAACCGTCATGCTGCATGCGGAAATGACGGCAGATGCCATGGAAGACTTTATCGCGGCCCATCCGACTCTGTCGGAAACGCTGCTGGAGGCCATACTGAATGCGACAGGCCAAGCCATCCATGGCTGAGACGCGGATTGCCGGTAAGCCATGCAAGTGAGTGGCGAACCCCTTTTAAAAAAGCGTCTCAACCAGCAGAAATATATTCAAAATGACAACCAAAAGAGCGACGATCCAAGCTAATAGCGTTGTCACACGATGATTCGCCAATCCCCCCATAATGCTCTTGTTGCTCGTAAATAGAATGAGCGGGACAAGGGCAAAAGCAATTCCAAATGACAAAACGACCTGGCTTGTCACCAATGCACTCGTAGGGTTTACTCCCGAAACGATGAGCAGCAGCGGCGGAATCATCGTGACAGCTCTGCGAATATACAAGTTGATTCGCATGTTTACAAACCCTTGCATGACAATATCGCCTGACAGTGTTCCGACCGAAGAGCTGGACAATCCGGCGATGAGCAGTCCCAGCCCGAACGAAAAGGAGGCGACTGGGCCGACATAATCGTTAAATGCGTGAAAGGCCGTGGTCAAGTCTTCGATGAATAGACCGTGTGCATAAAACATTGCGGCGGCCACGATCAGCATACTCATATTAATCGCTCCGGCGATGACCATTGCGATGATAATATCGATGCATTCAAACTTGAAGATTTGCTTTTTTTCATGATCGTTCCGTCCGATCACGCGATTTTGTGTAAGCGAGGAATGCAGATAAATGGCATGGGGCATTACCGTCGCACCCAATATGCCGGCTGCCAGCAGGATACTGTCCGTATCTGCAAACCTCGGCAAAAACACGCTTTTTGCAATGGCTGCAAGATCCGGCTTTACCATGAAGATTTGGACCGCAAATGCCAATACGACGACAAGCAGCATGGAAGCGATAACCGCCTCGAAGGAACGGTACCCCCTTCGCTGCAGCTCCAATATGGCAAACGAGCCTGCAGCAGCAATGACAGCCGCTGCAGGCATCTGAAGACCGGATAACAAAGAGAGCCCGAGTGCCGCTCCGATAAACTCCGCTAAATCTGTCGCGATAATCACGAGTTCGCTCTGCACCCATAGAAAAAAAGACACGCCTTTAGGCAGCCGTTCACGTGCTACTTCGGGCAGATTTTTTCCCGTCGCGATGCCCAGCTTTGCTGACAAGGATTGGATCAGGACGGCCATCAGATTGGAGACGGCAATCACCCAGAGCAACAGATAGCCGTATTTTGAGCCGGCTGTAATATTTGTCGCGAAGTTTCCTGGATCTATATAAGCAATAGAAGCGATAAATGCGGGGCCCAGAAAAGGAAGGAGCCTTTTTACGCCCGACAGCTCTCCTCTCAGTGCAGCCTGCGCGTTGCGGGAGTTTGTATGTCCATGTAAGAATGTCCGTTTGGTAAACATTTTGTCTTTCAATGATGTTCATCCTTTATGAATACCGTTCTGCTAGTGTCCTCATCTAGCTTTCCCAAAAGATGACTGCTTAACGGAAGATCATCATTTGCATGACAAAAGAAAAAGTCCCTTGTAATCGAAGGGACAATCTTTATTGAACTTTTTTGATTGGGATATAAAGATCAACCTCGGAATTCGGGAGCCAGGTCGACATAGATGTAATCAAATGCATTCCCAAGTGTATCCAGTTTCTCCTTGTGGGTAACTTAAAAAGGAGCAGCCCTCATAGGAGCTGCTTCAGGCTGTCGAGAAAGTCGACAGCCATTTTTATTTCCCTGTATTTTATGACGACACCGCGTTAATGTGTTATAATATTCTTGTAATTACATTTACTGGCGGGTGATTATTGTGCTTTCCTCTAATGAAAAAAAGCAACAAATGCAATATGAATTTGTATGCCTTGATGAGTTGGTCCCGGAGGACCATTTGCTACGAGTTATTCAAAAGCATGTAGACTTCTCTTTCATCCGAGAAAAAGTACGCCAATACTATTGTGAAGATAACGGTAGACCAGCCATTGATCCGGTGGTTTTATTTAAAATGATTTTCATTGGATACCTTTACGGTATCCGGTCAGAAAGACAACTCGAAAAGGAAATTCAGACGAATATCGCTTACCGCTGGTTTCTTGGCCTTTCACTAACAGATCGAGTTCCAGACCACACTACCATCAGTTGGAATCGTCGAACTCGTTTTAAAAACACAAATGTTTTCCAAGAGATTTTTGATGAAATCGTTCGCCTTGCTATCCAACATCGCATGGTTGGCGGACGTGTTTTGATAAGTGATTCCACTCATCTGAAAGCAAATGCGAACAAACGTAAATTTAAGAAGCATGTTATTGAAAAATCTAGTCGAGCCTACCTTAGTGATTTAGAAGCAGCCATTAATGAAGACCGTGAAGCACACGGAAAAAAGGATTGAAGCCTAGAGAGGATGTGAAGGAAGAAAAGGAAATCAAGGTGAGTACTACTGATCCGGACAGTGGTTACATGGTTCGTGACGGAAAGCCTGAAGGCTTTTTCTATCTCGATCATCGGACAGTCGATCATAAGTACAATATCATAACTGATGTACACGTGACTGCGGGTAACGTTCATGATTCTGTTCCTTATGTAGATCGGCTACAACACCAAATTGAGAAGTTTGGGTTTACAGATACCATTGAAGCCGTTGCATTGGATGCTGGCTATTTAACTACTCCAATCTGCAAGGCTCTGCACGATCTAAATATCTTTGCCGTCATTGGCCATCGAGCTTTTTCACCTGTTAAAGGCCTTATCGCCAAATGGCGGTTTAAATATGATCCCGAAAAGAATGTCTATATTTGCCCCCAAAAACATGAGCTTGCTTATTCGACAACTGACCGTAACGGATACAGAATGTATAAGTCAAATAAAGAAATATGTAAGGCATGTCCGATGCTCACTATGTGTACACGGTCAAAAAATCACCAAAAGGTGATAACCAGGCATGTATGGGAAGAGAGTAAAGAATGGGTTCGACAGAACCGCTTAAGTAAGTCAGGAAAATACCTATACAGGTTGAGATACCAAACGATAGAGCGAAGTTTTGCAGATGCCAAAGAACTGCATGGACTTCGCTATTGTAGGTTGCGCGGACGTGAAAATGTCCAAGAGCAAGCGTTGCTGACAGCAACCGTTCAAAATATAAAAAAGATAGCACTCCACCTTGCAAAGGCATGTTAGGTGTGGTGCTATCTAAGACTTCCAGCACTTCGTGCTCAATTTTATTGTTATGAAAGAAGAAACTCCAACATATTGTGGGGTTTCTCGACAGCCTGGAGCAGCCCTCATAGGAGCTGCTTCTTCTTTGTATGCGTTTGAAACTCCTTCCTCCATCCAATCCTATTCATAGGCGGATAGCCGACAACGACGGCGGAGGGATCGCGATGGATGCAACATGCCCGGCCATTTGGCCTGAGGAGGAGCCGCCAAAGGGCGTTGAGAGCTGCATGGATTGCGGACTGTTTGAGCACGGCTCGCGGATGATTTGGGGCGAAGGGAATCCGCATGCGCCGATCATGGTCGTGCTCGACAATCCGGGAGCAAGAGAAGACCGGCACGGAAACCCGTTTGTTTGCGGCACGAGAGAAACGCTGCAAAAGGCGGCTTACGAGACAGGGCTCGGGGAAAGAGATGTGTACGTTACGTATGTATTGAAGCGCCGTCCGACCCGGGCCTACGACAAAGAAGGAGCGAGAGAAGCCTGCATGCAGCATCTGCTCGTCCAACTGCAAAGCAAAACGCCCCAGCTCGTCTTTTGTTTGGGAAATGTAGCCACACAGGCGTTTTTCGCAAACAGGGAAGCGGAGGTGAAGGCGCTGCGGCAGCAGTGGCACTTCCCCCGTGGTGTGAAAACGGCAGTTTCCTACCATCCATTGGCTGTGCGCAGACGCCCTAACCTTTGGGCCGATTTTCTGGAAGATTGGAAGTTTCTTGTGTCTGTGTATAAAAAAAGCCGTCAGTAACAAAGTGAGCCTTGGTCATCTAATCGCCCGTGCGGGATGGCCAGGGCTCTGTTTTTGTATCCGCCCGGGCCACCCTTCTGCCGGGAGAAGACTTCAACTGGCATTGTCATTCCGAAAATCAGTGATTTCACCGGAGAAAATGGGGGAACCCCCTGATTGAGAGGAGGCGCTTGGGTCCATAAAATGGTTCTGTTGGCCTGTCTGAAAGAAAGGATGGTTCTGATGAATTTCCACACACCGGAGTTGGTTGTCTCTGCAGGCAGTCCGGAAGAAGCCGAGAAGCTGCTTTCGGCAGGGGCAGATGCCGTAACCGTGGGAGACGGGCGGTATGCGCTGCGCGTGCCGGGCAATCTTTCCATGCCGATGATCACTGACGTTGTC
This sequence comes from Brevibacillus sp. FSL K6-2834, assembly GCF_038592925.1. Lineage (NCBI taxonomy): Bacteria > Bacillati > Bacillota > Bacilli > Caryophanales > Paenibacillaceae > Brevibacillus > Brevibacillus sp. FSL K6-2834. The sequence goes on along the minus strand of NZ_CP151945.1, from coordinate 4,892,351 downwards.
CGTATCGCTCACGGGCAAGGGAAAAAAGTATATGTCGCCCTGAATGCCCTGCTGCATCAAGAGGAATTGAACGGGTTGGACGAGTACGTACGGCAGCTTGCGCAAAGTAAAGTGGATGCGGTGGTGTTCGGTGATCCAGCGGTACTCGTGGCAATGCAGAAAACAGCGCCCGGGTTGAAGCGGCATTGGAGTACGGAAACGACGTCGACGAACTGGAGAACCGTCAATTTCTGGGCGAGAAAAGGGGCGAGCCGGGCGATACTGGCCCGTGAGCTGTCTTTAGAAGAAGTCATTGGCGTGAAACAGCAAAGCCGGATTCCGGTCCAGGTCCAGGTTCACGGCATGACCTGCATCTTTCATTCAAAGCGGCCGTTGGTCAGCAATTACCTGCACATTCTGGGCAAAGGGGACAGCAAGCAGGAGCAACTGATGGTTTTGAAGGAAAATACGCGCAGCGGACAGCACTATCCCATTTTTGAGGATCACAACGGCACACATGTCATGAGCCATGAAGATATATGCATGCTGGAGCACTTGGGAGTTTTGATCGAAAACGGCATCGATTCCTTCTACATAGAGGCGCTGGGCAAACCGCTTTCGTACAATTGCCAGGTTGTCTCCGTCTATCGGCAGGCGATTGACTGCCTGGCGAAAAATCCGCAGGCTGCACTTGACCCTGCCTTGCTGGATGCGATCAAGGCGGTTCAACCGACGGAACGGCCGCTTGGTACCGGCTTTTACTTTCGAGAGCAGGTTTATTAAAGGGGGAACGGAAACTGCGATGACGAATCAGATCAGGAAAAAACCGGAACTGCTCGCACCTGCCGGCAACTTGGAAAAGTTGAAGTTCGCCGTGCTGTACGGTGCGGATGCGGTATACATTGGCGGGCAGCAATACGGGCTGCGTGCCAAGGCGGGAAACTTCACGTTTGAGGACATGCGGGAGGGCGTGGCATTCGCCCATGAACGGGGAGCGAAGGTGTATGTGGCAGCGAACATCATGGCCCATAACGAAGATTTCGCGGGGATGGCTGATTATTTCCAAATGCTGCAAAAGGTTGGCATTGACGCCGTGATCGTGGCTGATCCGGCGATCGTCGATGTGTGCAGGGAAGCGGCCCCCGGTCTGGAGATCCATATCAGCACGCAAGCGTCCGTCACCAACTGGCAGGCGGTGCAATTTTGGGCGGAAGAGGGAATTCCGCGAGTCGTGCTGGCCCGTGAGGTTTCACTGCAGGAAATCTGCGAAATCAAACGGCACGTCGATATCGAGATCGAAGCGTTCGTGCATGGAGCCATGTGCATTTCCTACTCGGGCCGGTGCGTCCTGTCCAACCACATGACGAACCGCGACGCCAATCGCGGCGGCTGCGCCCAATCGTGCCGCTGGAAGTACGATTTGTTTGCGGAGGAAGAGGGCGACATGCATCCGTTATTTGCCGAGGGTGATGAGACCTTTACGATGAGCTCCAAAGACCTGTGCATGCTGGAGCATATCCCGGAGATGATCGAAGCGGGGGTGGACTCGCTGAAAATTGAAGGGAGAATGAAAAGCATTCACTATGTCGCTACCGTTGTCAACGCGTACCGGCAAGTCATTGACGCCTACTGGGACAGCCCGGAAACGTTCGTGTTCAAGCCGGAGTGGCGGGAAGAGATCATGAAGGCGGCCAACCGTCCGCTGACCACCGGCTTTTATTTCAACCAGCCGACCGAAGACGACCAGATCTTTGGCGTGCCGCCGAAAATGACCGCCTATGATTTTGCCGGACTGGTGCTTGCCTACGATGAAGAGACGGGCATCGCCACCATCGAGCAGCGCAACCATTTCAAACGGGGGCAAGAGGTTGAATTTATCGGACCGGGACGGGAGAGGTTCATCCAGCGGATCGGCGAGATGTGGGATGAAGAAGGGAACAGTCTGGACGAAGCCCCGCACCCGATGCAAAAGGTTTTGGTGAGAGTGGAGAAGCCGGTAAAGCCTTACGACCTGATGCGAAAGGAAAAAGGGACAACGTGACGGTTCGGCGAATATAATAAAATAATTGCTGTGATTGGTTAGCTACTGCGAAACAACACCTGGATATGACACAGGGGTTGTTTTATTTTTTAAGAGCATATTCAAGGAGTGGTTATGTTGAAAAAGTTCTTTGATTTTATTTGTAAGGGATTTTTTCACCCGTTAGATAAATTAATACTGCTATTTTTGGTGAGCTGGATCTCAAAACTGTTGTCAGAATGGACGGGGGTATTTTTCATTGGTGTGCCAACATTGATTTTGCTGATCATCTTTACAACGCCTCGATTTGAAAAAACTTGGTTCGCCCAAAAAGTTCTCAATCCATTAGGAAGCATTTCTGTAATCGCTTTATTAGTAATCGGAATGATTCTTATGATAACGTGAAGTTCTTTATGATGGCACTAACTGTAAGGATATACGAGATATACTCGGAGATGGCTTATCGGAGCCATTCACGCGATATACGTTTGCTTGGGAAGGTGAATAGAGGCGGAGCCACTTATTTGCGGCCGCGGCTATTTGTGGCAAATGTTTTAAATATTGCAACTGCCGAGCGGGATTTGACGCTTTTCGAGAGCAAAGTGTGATTTATCTCACACCGCTCTTTTTTTTATCGCCCATAATGAGAACTAGGGAGGACAAGAAAAGCTCCCCAGAAGCCGCGAAAGGGGTTTTCGCTCATGAGATGCAATATTCACGGTGACCATTTGGTTGTTACGCCAGCTTTAAGCGAGTATGTGGAAAACAAGGTAAGCCGTCTGGAGAAATTCGATTTGCTGACCGCTTCCGACGAGTGCCGGGTAACCCTGCGCGTAACGAAGAAACGCCACACGGCGGAAATGACGATTCCGACCCCAGGCGCCATTTTTCGGGCTGAAGAATCCACCGAGGATATGTACGCATCTGTCGATCTTGTAATTGACAAGCTGAACAGACAGATTCGCAAATATAAAAACCGCTTGGAAACCCGCAACAGGCAATTGCTGACCTCTCCGCCTGAGGCGTTTGCAGAGGAACCGGCGGAAGCACAGGAGAGCGTCGTCAGAATTAAGCGGTTCGAGTACAAACCGATGAGCGTGGATGAGGCGATCCTGCAAATGGATTTGCTCGGACACAATTTCTTTGTTTTTTCCAACGCGGAAACCAATCAGGTGAGCGTGGTCTACAAGCGAAATGACGGTGGATTTGGCTTGATCGAACCCTCCGTATAGTCGATGTGAACAAGCTTGAGGAAAAAGGATGCAGGAAAAAATACGCTGCTAAACGATTCGCCTGAAGGCAGCGGCCATGCCCGTAGCGGAACGAAGAGCTGCTGCTGCCCCAGATCAACAGTATAAAAGTTGATCTTGTACAAATCATTCGATGCCATCAAACCGCCCTGTGCGCCACAATGAACTGCGCCCAGGGTGTTTTTTCTTGTCTTGCAAATCAGGGAAACGAAAATGGCCGTGGCGACAGTAAAGGCCGACAGGCAACAGTTTGCGGTACGGGAACTTTTCTGAAGGAAATGGAAGAAACGAAAATTTTCACCGAATCCAGGCCTGCTATTGAACACCGAATCCGTACATGTATATGATGAAAGGGAGCGGACAATCGTTTCAAAGACAGCAAATGTCCGGGGAGGTGAGCAGCAATGGCAATAACGGGTTTGTTGCCGCATACGGCAGCCACTCATGCAAAGCCAAGTATTGGAGGCGATACTTTGCATGGGGCGGACATGAATTTTTCATCGCCCGTATGAGCATAGATCATTTCTAATCATTTGGCTTTGCCCCTTATTTCCATTCTCGAATGAATAAGGAGCGGGCAGAAATGAAATATGTAAAAGCAACCACGATTTTACCTGAAGAGCTGATCAGCGAAATTCAGAAATATATCCAGGGTGAAACCATCTATATTCCAAAACCGAAAACCACCTATGAAAAATGGGGGGCGCGTTCTGGAGGAAGAAGGGCCATCCAGGAGCGAAACAGCGCGATTAAAGAAGCGTTTAAAAAAGGAAAGACGATCCATCAATTGGCTGACGATCACTTTCTTGCAGTGGAGACGATCAAAAAGATTGTGTATACAAACAAATAGGAAAAGACGACGGAAGCGCCGGTTATCGAGGGAATCGATTGCCGGTGCTTTTTTCTTGCAGGGACGTTTCACTTTTTTCTCAAGTGTATAGGGCTCAGTGTAAGCGTTCCGGTCCGCATAAACAGCTTTTGCTGCCAAAGAATCCGCTGCTGCGAAAAGGATTCAAAGGGAAGCTTTTTATATGGCGAGTTCGTTTCTAAATCAAATCCGGCATTTCTTGCGAGCAGCACATTTTTTTATAGTGAAAGGGGGCGCAAATGAACAAAGCTCCCGAGAACGAACGGACGACAAATTGATTGCAAGGAGGGAACGGTATGGTTGAACCGTTTATTCGACACCATCAATATAACTTCATTAAAAATCAGGCGGAGATCGTGCAGAAGGCGACCGTATCCGTTGCCGATCCGAAAGTGCTGGAAGCCGTAAGGTACAGCGCGGAATCAAAGGTATTGAACGCGTTTCCGCATGCTACGGAAATCCAGGTGCAATTGTTGAAGAAAATAGCTTCTCTAAAAGAGGCAGAGGATTTCAAGCAGTATGTACACTCGCTATTGCCGTATGTAATCCCGTTTCCGCAGGTGACCGAAAAACAGCTCAAGAAGCTGTTCCCTAAAAATAAAAAGCTCAAGGTTCCCGATCTGCTGACGATTGATTACCACGCAATAACGTATCTGGGCTGGATGGATGTCGCCACAAACAAGTTGTTCATCGTGTACCCTGCAAGGGAAGATGTCGTTGGGATCGAAGGAAAGTATACGATCGCAAACAGGAAAAATACGTGCTCCTTATGCAATGGGCACGGGGAAGTGGCTTTGTTTTCGGCTATCAGCAAAACAAGGATGGCTCATGTATCGCCCGATTATTACAAAGCGATTGGCAACTATATTTGCACGGACAGCGCCCAGTGCAACAAAAGGATTACGGACGTGACGGCATTGGAGCGCTTTATCCACGATATTACAGGCCGCGCAATCGACTAGTTCACCCGGATTTGGCTGTATGGAATGTCCGCCTCATCTCTCAGTCAGGTCACCGGAACAGGCGATTTTTTGCTTGCATGGGCGATTTGATTTCGACCGTATCAAAAATGCATGAGGCTTGGTCAGGGGGAGCTGCCCTGCAGAGAGGAAATTCCGATAGTCATCGTGAACGTTTACGAAAGTAACAAGCGGCAGAATGACGAAAATTTCTCTTCCGTTCCTATCAGCGGTAGACCGGGTTTAGCTGTCTGGTGTTCAATTTCCGCATGCAGGTGATCGTCGATGAGGCCTAATCGCCTGAAATACGCTGCACATAAGAAAAACCACCTCGTCGGGTGGTTTTTTGTTCTGGTACGAGCTGTGGGAGGCACTCAACAGGGAGAGATGCTTTCGCTATTTCTCTTTTGTCAAATACAGCACCAGCTCAGTGCGGCTGTTCAGATGAAGCTTGCCAAGGATATGGGACACATAGTTTTTTACGGTGCCTTCGCTCAGAAACAGTGTCTCGTCAATAGCCTCTTGCCCTGCATGACCTGCTCGGCCGCAGGGTATGTTTCCTTTACAGCCTTGGTCGCTTCCACGCCAGTCATAACGCGCATCCTGAGGTCCATGAGGATCATTTTCAAGCCATCTCGAACAATTCTCTGGTCATCGACAATCATGATATCTGTCATCTAGACACTCTCCCTAGCTGTGACATAAGGAATCTTGGCGATTACCGCAAAGCCGCGGTCTTTTTCCGAGCAAAAGCGGACCGTGCCTTCAAGCAGCTGGATTCTTTCCTCGATGCCGCGGAGCCCATGAGATTTGGATATCTCGCTGCAGCCGCTGCCATCGTCTTTTACCGCGACGTGTATGAAATGGCCTCGCTTGGCTACTTCAATCTGAAAGGCACCGGGATTTCCGTGCTTCACACCGTTGGTGACAGCTTCCCGCACCGTTTTGTAAATGCAGTTTTTGATGTCCGGAATGGCGTGCTCTACGGCTTCGTCAAAAACGAGCTGGACGCTCCGGCTTCCACGCTACTTTTCGATATACGCGTACTTGAAGTAGGAACCGCCCAGCGGCAGGATGACGAAATCCTTCACCTTGTCGTTTTTCACATAGGCGTTTCCGCGGAAGTGGAGCGGAGCCAGCGGCATTTCCTCCATCAAAATCTTTTCTGCCTCAAACATCAGCTTTTTGCGCTTCTCCGGATCGGTTTCGTAGTAGCTTTGGTTCAGCAGTTCGCGATACTTTTTGTTGTCAAAGCGGACTACGTTGTTGCCCCCGGCCTTGTCCTTGTACATTTCCAGAAAGTTGATCGGGTCGTTGAAATCCGCCCCCCACAGCCAGATGCCAAAATCGTACTTGCCATTTTGTACGTCGGAATTAAACACCTTCCACTCCGAGGTGCGGATCTCGATGTCGAGCCCCAGCGTTCGCTTCCACCCGTCCTGCAGGGCTTGCGCCAGCTTTTTGTCCGTCTCGCCGGTGTCATAGTAGTAGGTGACCTTCGGGAATTCCTTCAGTCCCAGCTCCTGCATCCCTTCGGCCAGAAGCTGCTTTGCCTTTTCCACATCTTCTTTGAAATAGCCGTCCGGATTCAGCCCCATGGAAATGGGCACCCAGCCGTACGCCGGAGGAACTCCAGTCTGCAGGATGTTGTCGATCAGCTCCTGGCGGTTGATGGAATAGGCGAATGCCTGGCGAATCTTTTTGTTGGTGAACGGCGGCTTTTCCGTGTTGAAGATGACGGCCTTGGTGCCGGGATTGTCCGCGACAAGGAGCCGGCCTTCTTCTTTGAGCTGTCCGACCGCGTCCGGCGACAAGCCAAAGGACGGGTAGCCGCCCCAGTCGAGGTCGCCGTTTTCAAACATGGAAAGGGCCGTGTTGTTGTCCTCGATCATAACGATTTCGATGCGGTCCAGCTTGACGCTGGCCTTGTCCCAATAGGTCGGACTTTTACTGAATGCCATCTTGGCCTTATGCTCCCACTCATCGATCACGAACGGGCCGTTCCCAACGATGGTGGCTGCTTCCGTAGCCCATTTCGGACTGTTTTCGACCGTTTCCTTATGCAGTGGATAGTAGGTGGTGAAGGAGGTAAGCTCGCGGAAAAACGGAGTCGGCGAGCGCAAGGTGAATTCGACGGTGTAGTCGTCTGTTGCCTTGACTCCTACATCCTGCGGCGTCCCTGTCCCGTTGAAGTATTCCTCGCCGCCTTTGATGTAGAAGAGCTGGTAGGCGTAAGCCGAGGCGGTTTTGGGGTCGAGATTGCGCTTGATCGCGTATTCAAAATCGTGTGCGGTGACGGGATCGCCGTTGCTCCACTTGGCATCCCTGCGGAGGATAAAACGAAACTGGGTAAAATCGGGGGTATTGGTAAAGCTCTCGGCAACTGCGTTGATCAGTTCTCCTTGCCGATTCACAGCGGTTAAGCCTTCAAAGGCAAGATTGATCATATCCATGGAAGACGCATCTGTCGCGATGCCCGGGTCCATCGTCGGCGGTTCCCCGGTGATGCTCCAATGCAGTACCATCGGTTCGGTTGAAGACGTTTCGGAAGCAGGCAGAGCATTCTGTGAAGCATTCTCGCTGCAACCCGTTACAAGACTAAAGAGCAAAGCCGCGGCGGACAAGGCTGAAAACCATTTTTTCATGCTTTTCCTCCCAAATTGTCTTTGTCATTGCTAAAAGGATAAGGTGGAAAAATGATTATGTCATTCACCGTGATGTATAAATATAAGCCGAAATTAGCTCATAAAAAGTCAGTAAATTCATACAATTTGTCCCTTAACGAATAAAACGCATGGAAGAGGAGGTTTTGACTCGGGATAGCAAGGCAGCCGAAAATCCAGAAAGAAAATTTTTTTCAGGGCTGCCGGCTGGCGTAAATAGCGTCAACCGGGCGTGAACAGCAGTAAACTGGCGCGACCTGGCGTAAACTGGAGCAAACGCCGCAAATACTGCAAATACTGCAAACCATTGCCGATGCTGCAACCGCTGCAAACTGCCGCGAACGTCGCAACCGCTGCAAATGGTCGCCAGCGCTGCAAACGCGACAAACTGCACAAATCGTCGCGAGCTGCCGCAAACGCGACAAACGACAAACTGCTGTTGCTGCAAATCATAGAGAAAGGCATCTGAACGCAGGTGTCTTTTTTTCTTGACTGAACTGCCAGAGTAACGAAAAAGGGCATAAAGAAGCCATTTTAACGAAATATGACCTTCCGGTTGTAAAAAAATTTTCTTTATACTATTTTCAAATGTAAAAAAATTTACTATAATCCACCTTAAAGTCAATTCGACAAATTAATAAGATTTTCTATTTTTCGACATTATCAAAATCTCTCGGCGAGGAGGAGCTGACAAAAAAGTGGTTTGACATGAGGCTTGCAGCTTTCATCAGGAATGACAACTTGGAAGTTACCCGGCACCAATTTCAGGAGAAAAAAAGGGGGAGTTGTAATGAAGAAGCTTGCTATCAAGACGTCTGTTGTTTTATTGGCTGCACTGTTAGCGCTTACAGGATGTTCGTCCGGTTCCAATCCGTCCGATAAATCGTCGGAAAAGTCCGCAAGCGAGAAAATACTCGTAGTGGGACGGGGCGGAGACACAGTCACCCTCGACCCGGCGCAATCCACAGAAGACGAATCAAATCGCGTGACAGAGGAAGTCGTCGAAACCCTGGTTACATACAAAAAAGGGACCTCCGATCTGTCTCCTCTGCTGGCCAAGAGCTGGGAGGTTTCACCCGATAAGCTGTCGGTGACCTTCAAGCTGGAGGAAAATGTAAAGTTCCATGACGGCACCCCGTTCAACGCTGATGCAGTCGTGTTCAACTTCGAGCGCTGGTGGGACCCGAACCATCCGTACCATCAGGGAACGTTCTCGATCTTCAAAACGGATATGGGCGGATTCAAAGGCGATGATTCTACCGTGATCGAAGGCATCGAGAAGGTAGATGACCATACGGTACGGGTCAAGCTGAAGCACCCGTTTGCCCCGTTTGTCGCGATGCTGACAGAACCGCAATACGGCATCGTTTCGCCGGAGAGCTTGAAGAAGAGCAATGGTCAGTTTAAAGACCAACTGATCGGAACCGGGGCCTTCCAGTTTGTAAGCTGGACTCCAAACGACAAGGTCGTTCTCAAGAAAAATCCGGAATACCGCGTTCCTGGCTTCCCGAAAGTAGACCAGCTGATCTTCCAGGTAATCAAAGACAACTCGGCTCGTCTGAATGCATTGAAGTCGGGGCAGATCGACCTGATGGAAGGGGTCAATCCTTCCGATGTCAGCTCTCTGGAAAAGCTGCCCAATCTGAAAACGTACACCAGCGCGAGCAACAACGTCGGCTATCTGTCTTTCAACACCAAGCAAAAACCGTTTGACGACCCGCGCGTCCGTCAGGCGATCAGCATGACTATCGACAAGCAAGCGTTGATCGACGCCTTCTACTACGGACAGGCGGAGCCGGCTGTAACGATTCTTCCTTCGGGGAGCTGGGGCTTCAACAAGGAATTGAAAACCTATCCGGTTGACATCGAGAAAGCAAAGCAGCTGCTGGCCGAAGCGGGCTATCCAAACGGCTTCCAAACGGAACTGTGGGCCATGCCTGTCGCACGTCCGTACATGCCGCAGCCGGAAAAAATCGCAACGGCCTTGCAGGCGAGCATGAAGCAGATCGGTGTCGACGCCAAAATCGTTTCGTTTGAATGGGCGACGTATCTCGACAAGGTACAGAGCGGCGAAGCGCCAATGGCTCTCTTGGGCTGGTCCTCCGCTACCTGGGACCCGACGACGATGATGTACACGCATCACCGTTCCACGGACAGCGTGCCGACCAACAATATCTCAATGTATAAAAATCCAGAAGTGGACAAGCTGCTCGATGATGCACTACAGGAGCCCGATCAGGAAAAACGGGCGGAGATGTACAAAAAAGCGCAGGAAATCATCTATCAAGACGCGCCGATCAACCCGCTGGTGCACTCGACTCCGGTGCGGGCGGCTAGCGCGAGGGTAGCGAATTACGTTCCGCAGGTTACCTACGGTCCGCAGTTTACGGATGTAGATCTCACCAATTAGAAAACGCCTGCACGGTTTTACAAAAACGTGAGGGCAAAAAATAGAGAGCTGCACCTGCATGTCTTGCGGCAACGCGTGCAGGTGCGGTCACCTTACGGGGAAAGAATGACGAAGCGCGAGGAGGCGACGGTGCCCGATGAGTACCACACGCGATCATCTGGAGACTATGGCAGAGCAAATCAAGGAACAAGTCATTGCATGGAGGCGTCACCTTCACGAAAATCCGGAGCTTTCGTATGAGGAAGTGAACACCTCCCGCTTTATATATGAAACGCTGCAAACGTTTGAGGGACTGGAGCTGTCGCGGCCGACTGAAACGAGCGTAATGGCCCGGCTGATCGGCAGCGAGCCGGGAAAAACATTGGCGATTCGGGCCGACATCGACGCATTGCCGATCCCGGAAGAAAATGATTTTTCGTTTGTTTCCAAAAATCCCGGCGTCATGCATGCCTGCGGACATGATGGACACACCTCGATCCTGCTCGGGACGGCAAAAATTCTGGCCGGCATGCGCGAGCAGGTAAAAGGGGAAATCCGCTTCCTGTTCCAGCACGCCGAAGAGCAGTTCCCTGGCGGAGCGGAGCAAATGGTCGAGGCGGGCGTGATGGATGGAGTCGACATGGTGATCGGGCTTCACCTGCATTCTCCGCTGGAGGTAGGGTACGTGGCCGTCAGTGCGGGGCCTTCCCACGCGGCTGCCGATACGTTTGAAATTACGGTGTTGGGCAAAGGCGGGCATGCCGCGCAGCCGCATGACACGGTAGACAGTCTGGCTGTAGCCGCGCAGGTCGTAACGAATCTGCAATATGTGGTCTCGCGCAATACGGACCCGATCGAGCCGCTCGTCCTCTCTGTGACCAAAGTGACAGGGGGAACGGCCAACAACGTCATTCCTGGCGCTGTCCACCTGGGCGGTACAGTCCGCTTGTACAATCCCGAGGTGCGCAAGACGATTCCCACTTTGATGGAACGCGTCATCAAAGGCGTCACCGAGGCTCACGGAGCGTCGTACGAGTTCCATTACACGTACGGAAATGCCCCGGTCATTAACGACAATGAGCTGACGGCAAAAGTGAAAGAAACGTTGGTCGAGGTATTCGGGGCAGATCAGGTTCAGCCGCTGATTCCTACGATGGGCGGAGAAGACTTTTCTTCTTTCCTTACGAAGGCGCCCGGCACGTATTTCTGGGTGGGAGCGGGCAACGTGTCCAAAGGAATCGTCCATCCGCATCACCACCCCCGCTTTACGATTGACGAGGATTCGCTTGTCATCGGCGTCAAAGCGTTTACGAACGTTGCACTTTCACTGCTCAAATAGCTTGGACAGAAAGGGATAAAACGATGGCTCCACTACTATCTGTGCGTGGTTTGCAAACCTATTTTTTCACTGACGACCTGGTTGTCAAATCCGTTGATCGTGTAGATCTCACGCTGGACGAAGGGGAAATCCTGGGTGTCGTCGGAGAGTCCGGCTGTGGAAAAAGCGTCACATCGCTGTCGATCATGGGGCTTGTGCCCAACCCACCCGGCAAGGTGGTCGGCGGGGAAATCCAGTTTGAAGGCAGGGACCTGCTCAAGCTGTCGGCAAAAGAGATGCGCGCCATCCGCGGCAATCAGATCGCGATGATTTTCCAGGAGCCGATGACCAGCCTGAACCCGGTCTTCCGCATTGGCGAGCAGATGTGCGAGACGATTCAGCTGCATATGGGGCTGAAAAAGAAAGAGGCCAAAGAGCGTGCCATCCAGTTGCTGAAGCAGGTAGGCCTGCCGAGGGCAGAGCAAGTGGTCGACGAATACCCGCATCAGCTTTCTGGAGGAATGCGCCAGCGCGTCATGATCGCCATGGCGATGGCGTGCAATCCCAAGCTGCTGATTGCCGACGAGCCGACGACCGCGCTGGACGTGACGATTCAGGCGCAAATTCTCGATTTGATGAAGCGCATCTCCAAGGAGTCGGGAACAGCCATCATGCTGATTACCCACGACCTTGGCGTGGTGGCGGAAATGTGCCACCGGGTCGTCGTCATGTACGCCGGCAAGGTCGTGGAGGAAGCGGATGTCCACACGCTGTTCTCCGACCCGAAGCACCCCTACACGCAGGGACTGCTGCGGTCGATGCCGACGCTGCACGAGCGAAAGGACAGGCTCGACTCGATCAAGGGCAACGTGCCCATACCGGCGGAAATGCCCAAAGGCTGCAAATTCGCGCCGCGCTGCGAGCATGCCTCCGAAATCTGTCTCGGGGAGGAGCCTGTGCTTCAGCAGGTGGGCGGCGCCAAACCGCACCAAGTGCGATGCTGGCTCTTTGCGGAAGAACGACCTTCTCACCTGGCGAACCCGGAAGCGAGGAGCGAGTGACTATGAAAAAAGCGCTGTTGGAAGTAAACGGACTCAAAACGTACTACCCGGTCGGAAGCAAATCGCTGCTGGGTCGCCAGCAGCATTTTGTCAAGGCGGTAGACGATGTCAGCTTTACGATTTATGAGGGCGAAACATTTGGACTTGTCGGCGAAAGCGGCTGCGGCAAGTCGACGACAGGCAGATCGATCCTGCGCCTGACCGAGCCGACGGATGGCGAGGTGCTGTTTCAAGGGGAGAATCTGGCTGCGCTGAGTGAAAGGGAAATGCAGGCCAAGCGCAGAGACTTGCAGATCATTTTCCAGGACCCCTTCGCTTCGTTGAATCCACGCATGACGATCGGTCAGATCCTGGAGGAACCGCTGCTGGTTCACGGGGTGAAGAGCAAAACAGAGCGGCAGCGGCGTGTCAGCGAGCTGCTTGAAGTAGTCGGATTGCACCGGTATCACGCCGACCGGTACGCGCATGAATTCAGCGGCGGCCAAAGGCAGCGGATCGGGATCGCCCGGGCGCTTGCCCTCAAGCCAAAGCTGGTCGTGGCAGACGAGCCGGTTTCCGCTCTGGATGTAAGCATCCAGTCCCAGGTGATCAACCTGATGCAGGATTTGCAAAAGCAGTTTCAGCTTACCTATTTGTTTATTGCCCATGACCTGAGCGTGGTGCGTCACATCTGCAACCGGGTGGGGGTCATGTACCTCGGCCGGATCGTCGAGCAGGGGGAATGCGACAAGCTGTACGAAAACCCGCTCCATCCATACACCCAAGCGCTGCTTTCAGCGGTACCGATTCCCGACCCGAGCCAACAGCGGGAGCGGATCATCCTGCAGGGCGATGTGCCAAGTCCGGTCAATCCGCCTGTCGGATGCGCCTTTCATCCACGGTGCCCGCATGCGATGGATGTGTGCAGGACGACCCGTCCGGATTTCAGAGAGGCACACGAAGGGCAGCTGGTTGCCTGTCATTTGTACTAAGGCGGGTGTAACAGATACCGTTCAGGCCGCAAAGGCTGTGGACAGATTTTGAAGCAATGGGGTGTAAACCAGTGATAAGGTACACAGCCAGACGAATCTTTCAATTAATCCCGGTACTCTTCGGCGTATCCATTATCGTTTTCGCGATCATCAACCTGATTCCGGGCGATCCTGCGCAGGTCATTTTGGGCGAGCGGGCGGACGCGGAGTCGATACAGAAGCTGCGTCACGAGCTCGGGCTTGATTTGCCGCTGTATCAGCAGTACGGCAACTACTTGCTGAACATTTTGCAGGGAGACCTGGGCACATCGCTGGTGACGGGAAAGGCGATCAGCGAAGAGCTGCTCCCGCATTTGGCGGCTACGGCGGAGCTGACGCTGTTTGCGATGATCTTTGCCGTGATCGTCGGGGTCAATGTGGGAATTGTATCGGCGTGGAAACGGAACACCTGGATCGACTACATACCGATGCTGCTGGCGTTGGTCGGGGTGTCCATGCCGATCTTTTGGCTCGGCTTGATGGAGCAATGGCTGTTCGGGCTGCAGTTGGAATGGCTGCCGGTTCTCGGACGCAATGACCCGCGGGTGACCGTCGAGACCATCACCCATTTTTATCTGATCGACACGCTGCTGGCGGGGAATTACGAGCAGTTCTGGTCCTCCGTGCGCCACCTGATCCTTCCGGCGATGGCGCTGGGAACGATCCCGATGGCGTACATCGCCCGGATGACCCGGTCGAGCATGCTGGAGGTGCTGAAGCACGACTATGTCCGCACTGCGCGGGCAAAGGGCCTGCACGAATTCTTTGTCGTCTACAAGCACGGATTGAAAAATGCCTTCGCTCCTGTGATGACGATCATCGGCCTGGAGGTTGGGCGGCTTCTGGGAGGAGCCGTGTTGACCGAGACGATCTTCGGATGGCCGGGCGTTGGCCAGTACATCTACAATGCCATCGGCTACCGCGATTACGCTGTCATCCAGTCCGGCATTTTGGTGCTTGCTGTCATCTTCATTGTCGTGAATCTGATCGTCGACTTGTTGTACAGCTATCTTGACCCAAGAATTCAATACAAATAGCGAGGTGTTCCCTGATGCAGTCGGGTTTGGCAACGATGCCGGCAGAAGAATTGTCCGCCGGCAAGGTACGGAGACGAACACCATGGAGTGAAGGCGTAAGGAGACTGCGCAAGCAAAAAGCGGCAGTCATCGGCGGCGCGCTGGTCTTGCTGTTCATCCTCACGGGATTGTTTGCGCCTTTGCTCGCGCCGCATGATCCCATCGAGCAAAACCTCGCCAACACGCTGCAGCCTCCGTCTGCAGAGCACTGGTTTGGAACGGACGACTCCGGCCGGGATATGTTTTCGAGAATCTTGTACGGAGCCCGCATCTCGATGACGATTGGTATTTTCTCTGTCCTGGGCTCCCTGGTAGTAGGTACGCTGCTCGGCTTGATTGCCGGGTTTTACGGCAAATGGATCGATACGCTGATTTCCCGCATCTTCGACGTCATGCTGGCGTTTCCCGGCATTTTGCTGGCCATCGCGATCGTCGCGATCCTCGGACCGGGACTGTTCAACGCGCTTTTGGCGATTGCGATCGTCAACGTGCCGATGTACGGCCGTCTGGTGAGGGCAAAGGTGCTGGGTATCAAGCAAGAGGAGTACATCATGGCGGCGCGAGCGCAGGGCATGTCGCAGGTCCGCATACTGTTTCGCCATGTACTGCCCAACAGTTGGACTCCCTTGATCGTTCAGGGGACGCTGGGCGTGGCTTCCGCCATTTTGGAAGCGGCCGCGCTGGGCTTCCTCGGACTGGGGGCGCAGCCTCCGGAAGCGGAGTGGGGAAAAATGCTGGCAGACTCCCGCGACTATATCACGACGGCACCGTGGGTCGTGATGATTCCCGGCTTTGCCATTATGGCAAGCGTGATCGGATTCAACCTGTTTGGCGATGGATTGCGCGATGCGCTTGATCCAAAGGCACAGTAGGCTTTCGTCGAACACAAGCGTCTTAATTTCTTGCATGGTGGTGGAATTATGAATATTGGTCTCGTTGGTCTAGGAAAAATGGGGCTGAATTTAGGATGTAGCATGATCGCAAAAGGGCATCACGTAATTGGATGCGATATTGACCAGTATTCTTTGCAAAAGTTTGAACAGGCCGGAGGAATGGCCAGCCAATCCTATCAGGAGCTGGCCGAGCGGCTGTCCGTCTCCCCGAGGATCATCTGGATGATGGTGCCGGCAGGTGAGCTGGTGGACCAAGTCATCGAGGCCGTCCTGCCGCATCTGTCTCCGGGAGATATTCTGATTGACGGCGGAAACTCGTTTTACAAGGACTCGATCAGAAGATACGAGCGCGTGAAGCAATCCGGCGTTCATTACCTGGATATCGGCACGAGCGGAGGAACTGAGGGAGCACGTAATGGCGCATGTCTGATGGTCGGAGGAGAAGAGGACGTGTACGCTGTAGTAGAGCCGCTGCTGCGGGATATTTCGCTGGCGCATGGCTACTTGTACACGGGTCCTGCCGGTTCAGGACATTTCCTGAAAATGGTGCATAACGGCATCGAATACGGAATGATGCAGGCGATTGGAGAAGGCTTCGAAATTCTCGACAAAGGGCCGTTTTCCTATGACTACGAGAAAGTGGCGCGGTTGTTCAACAGCGGCTCGGTCATCCGCTCCTGGCTGATGGAACTGTTGGAGCAGGCTTTTTCGGAAGACCCGCGGCTTTCCACGATCAAAGGCGTGATGCACGCGTCGGGCGAAGGACAGTGGACAGTCGAAACGGCTCTCGACCTGAAAGTATCCGTGCCGGTCATCGCCATGTCCCTGTTGATGCGCTACCGCTCGCTGGATGAGGACGTGTTCCACGGCAAGGTCGTCGCCGCACTGCGGAACCAGTTTGGCGGCCACGCTGTGGAAAAAGCCGACTAGCCTTCGCAGCGGGAGTGTCGACGGGCAACAGGTTTCCGAAGAAGTTGCTATGCGCGGGAGCGGAATTTGGTAAAATCATGGTAATAGTCCGCTTGCGTGTTTTTGAGGAGGTTTCCCAATGAACAAACCGAATTTCCCCTGGAAAGAAGACCAGGGCTGCTTGGCTCGCATTCGCTACATGTACGACAATTTCACGGCTACGGAATTGAATATCGCCAACTATATACTGAATCACCCGAAGGATATCATTCACCTCTCGATTACACAGTTTGCCGAGATGGCCAATTGTGCGGATGCGTCTATTTTTCGGTTTTGCAGGCGACTTGGCTACGAAGGGTACCAGGCGCTGAAAATTTCATTGGCTGCCGACCTGGTGACGCCGCTGCAGGCGATTCATGAAGAGGTCGAAATCTCGGACAATATGGCGACGATCGCCAAAAAAGTGTTTACGGTAAACGCCGAGACGTTAAGCGATACATTGCAGGTGCTGGACCCCGACTCCCTGGAGCAGGCGGTAAACGCGATCGCCAAAGCAGACCGGGTGGAATTCTACGGCTGCGGAGGCTCAGGGCCCATCGCCCTGGACGCGTATCACAAGTTTGTGCGGACAGGCCTGTCATGCATCGCCTTGACAGACTCCCACCTGCAGATCGTATCCGCCGGACTGCTGAAGCCCGGGAGTGTCGTGGTGGGCATCTCGCATTCCGGTAGCAGCAAGGACATCATCGACGCGGTACAGGCTGCCAAGGAAGCGGGCGTGACCACGATTTGCATTACGGACTATACCAAATCGCCGTTGACCAAAATCTCTGACATCGTGCTGTATACGTCGTCGCGGGAGACGCTGTTGCGCCCCGAGTCGATGTCTTGCAGACTGGCGCAGATCAGCATCCTGGATACGCTGTTTATCGGCGTCTCCATGCTGCGGGAAGAAGAAACCTACGACAATCTGGCAAAGGTTCGGAAGCTGATTGCCCAAAAGCGGTATTGACCATTTTGCTTGCCTTACCCCATATGATTTTCTGATTGAGAGGGTACATCAATGGGACAACAAACCATCTACATGGGTTTAGATATCGGGACTACAAGCACCAAAGGGGTACTGAGCAATTTGTCCGGTGAGATTTTGGCGGAGAGCATGGTGGAGTATCCCATCTACCAGCCGCAGCCCGGCTGCGCGGAACAGGACCCGGATGAAATCTCCCGGGCCGTATGGATGGTTGCCCGGCAGCTGATGCGGTCAGAGGCGGCACAGACCGGGCAATTGGCTGCGATCGGCTTCAGCAGCGCGATGCACAGTGTGATACTCGTGGATGAAGCGCATCAGCCGCTGACACCGTGCATTATTTGGGCGGACAACCGGAGCGCGGCAGAAGCGAGAGAGCTTTTGGAAAGCAGCGCAGGTCTTGGGCTGTACCGAAAAACGGGGACGCCTATCCATCCCATGTCGCCGCTGACCAAGCTGCGCTGGCTGTCGCGGATGAGGCCGCAATTGCTGAAAAGCGCCCACAAGATCATTTCGATCAAGGAATACGTCTTGTATCAGCTATGCAAAACGTATGCGGTCGATTATTCAATTGCCTCCACCACCGGATTGTTCAACCTCAGGCAGCTTGAGTGGGACCGGGAAGCGTTGGAGTACGCAGGCATCTCGCCCGGGCAGCTTTCCCGGCCAGTTCCGACGACACATATCCTGGAGATCTCGGAAAAGGACAAGGCCGGAGAGCTCGGGATTCCGCCGCAAACGCCAATCGTCATCGGAGCAAGCGACGGCGTCCTGGCCAATCTCGGGGTAGGGGCCATCACGGGGGAAGCGGCGGCGATCACGATCGGAACGAGCGGCGCTGTCCGCACCGTGCGAAGAGAGCCGTTGACCGATGAGCGGATGCGCTCCTTTTGCTATGCGCTGACCGAAGGCTACTGGGTCGTCGGCGGCCCGATCAACAACGGCGGCATTGCGCTCAAATGGTTCAAGGACCAGTTTGCCGGAGACGAACGGGTACTGGCGGAGGAGACGGGGGAGCAAATCTACGATATCATCACGCGGGAAGCGGAGCGGATACAGCCGGGCTCAGAGGGCCTGCTGTTTCTCCCGTATTTGACCGGGGAACGTGCGCCTCATTGGAACGCGCAGGCGCGGGGCGTGTTTTTCGGGGCAGGGCTGAATCACCGTCGCCAGCATTTTATGCGGGCGGTGCTGGAGGGAGTCGTTTTCAGCGCATTCAGCGTCTACCAATCGCTGATGTCGACAGAACAATCTGGCAAAAGCCTTTTGGCGACAGGCGGCTTTGTCCGCTCTCCGGTCTGGCTGCAGATGACGGCAGATGTATTCGGCGTACCTGTCCACGTGCCGGCTTCTCGGGAAAGCGCGTGTCTCGGGGCTATTATGCTGGCCATGCTGGCGACCGGGGCTATCTCTACTTTGGAGGAGACGCGCTCGATCGTCAGGATTACGGAGACCTATACTCCGAACGAAAAACACACAGGAGTGTATCAGGAGCTGCATAAGCTGTTTTCTGATGTGTACCGTTCGCTTGTTCCTCATTTTGATACGCTGTCAAAATGGCGGGAAGCCCAGGCTGACATCGTGAGAGCAGGAAAATAGAGAGGAAACGCTTAACACGCGGCACGTCCGACAGAAGTACCGGTCAAAGCAGTTGGAAGCTGATTAACAGCAGAAGGCAGTCACGGCGAGAGGAAAGGTCTCTCACTGCGACTGCCTTCTTTAGCTTTAGATGCATCATATTTGCCTTTGCCTGGCAGCAGCAGCTAAAAGCGATTCCAGGGCTTTTTGGAGATTCGTCCTCCAAAAACGGCAAACGCGGCGACCAGGCGAGATCACTGGGGCATTTCTACTTGTTCAGAATCCTTTCAGTTTCGCTTGCTAAGATAAACGATGCTGATTCGGCTTACTGTTTGCCAAACCGCATGGCCCCTGCTGATTGCTTAAACCCGGGCTCAACCTCTCTGAAAAACCAACTTTCATTAATTATGTTTCGAGAAAGGAGTAGAAAGCATGACGATCTGTAAAAACCGAGCAACAACTAGAATTTTTGCTAGAACGATATTGGCAGCGACAGCCCTCGTCCTGCTGACGAGCTGGGGCTCTATGGAAAGCCGGGTGAATGCTGCTGCAAGCTCCCAGACACTGAACAAACCGGCCACCCAAACCGCCCGCAATACTGCCGAAAAGAGCAAAGCGATCTCGATGGTCTACACCACGAAACGGGAGCTGGCCCTCACCTTCAATGGCTTGGGGGACGCACAAAAGATGAAGCGGCTGCTCGACGATCTCGACACCTACAAGATCAAGGCAACCTTCTTTTTGCCGGGAGACAAAGTAGCCAAGCAGCCTGCATTGGCAAAGGAAATTGTCGCCAGAGGGCATGAAATCGAGAACAATGCGGTGCGTTCGCTGGATTTAACAAAGCTGACCTACGAGCAAATGGACAAGGAGATAAAAGCGAGCCAGGAGCTGATCAAGCAAAAGACGGGTATTGTCCCGCGGTATGTCAGGACGAGCTTGGGGACATACACGGATGATGTCCTCCGGGCTGCCGCACATAACGGAGAGGAAGCCGTGATCGGATACAGCCTGTTTCTGCACAACTGGGAAAAGGAAACCGATGAGCAAAAGTACCACTACGTGAGAAAGTACATCAACCGCGGAGGCATCATCGCCTTGGATATCGAGGAGAACAAGCATCTGGCCGTATCCATTCCGCTGCTCGCCAAGGCCGCGGCAGATGCGGGATACGAGTACGTCAAGCTGGACAAGCTGATCAAGGATGGAGCAGAGAAAAAGCCGCTCAAAGACATTGAGGGATACGACGCGGCAAAAATCAATCCCGACTACGGCAACGCGTCGTACAAGCTCGTGAAAGAGCTGGATACGGACGAAAAGAAGGTCGCCCTGACATTTGACGATTGGGGGAGCGACGCGAACGTCACGAAAATTCTCGACATCCTGGACAAGCATCAGGTGAAAGCGACCTTTTTCCTGCGAGCGGACGGAACGGTCAAGAACCCCAATTTGGCCAGGGCGATGGCAGAAGCGGGGCACGATGTGGCTAATCATACGTACTCGCACCCGACTGGCACCGAAATTACGCCGGAGCAGCTGCAGGAGGAAGTAGTCAAGGCTCACCAGATCATTACCGAAGCGATTCAGCAAAAGCCTGCGATGCTGTTCCGGCCGCCATTTGGAGCGCAAAACGAAAAATCGCTGAAGGCCATCGCCGCTACTGGTTATTCTACGATCGCCATGTTTTCGGTCATACCGTCCGATCACGATTCGAAAAACAGCGCGGATGATATCGTGAATGCCGTTTTGAAGCAGACGAAAAACGGAAGCGTGATCCTCCTTCACATGCTGGACGATATCCACACGGCAGAGGCTTTGCCGAGAATCATCGAAGAGCTGCAGAAGCAGGGGTATAGGTTTGTAAAGATGACGGAAGAAAAAAATAACCAACAATGGAAATGATTCAAAATACCTCAAGAGATAAAAAGTTAAAGACTATAAAGTAAGATACACCTTACAGAGACATAATGAAAACTTTGCGGTTGACTGTGACTCTGTAGGGTGTATTTGCTATAGATAGAGTGACTCGTTCATCAAAGGAATAGGAATTGAAATTTAATTTCTTCTTTGTCTTCGTTATTTTTAATCGGGGCAATACTGTTTACAGGAGTTGCTTCTCCTAAGACGGTTGAGGCAAAAAATTCTTCAGTTCCAATTAAGGATATTGAATTTTTAACAGGGAAAAGCTTGAAAGGGTACAACTTTATAGAATACAATGAGCCTGTAACGAAAAGATATGACGGGAAGCATGAGGTTTTACTAGGATACTATGAACCTGTACAAAATTCAGGCAAATCTAAACCACAGGACTATAGAGAATACGATGTATGGTATGTGTACGATCAGGGAATAACCCAAAGCTGGTCTTACCTTTCAAATCCTTATTTTATCATTAGTGTTGCACGAGGTATGGAATATGAAGAATCTAAAGAGGTTTCTTCAACTTTTACAGCTTCATATGGTACAAATATTCCAAGTGCAGCCAAATCTTCTGTTAATGACGCTTTTGAGTTGAGTTCATCCGGAACGAAAAAAGTAACAGTAAGAGTAAAACTGTCGGGGCCAGACGCTGGTTACAGTAGCCGAGATTTTTATTACAAAAATGGTAGACACACTCATGCGGTGCGGATTGTTCAGGAACACAGATCAAATTGGGACGGGAAGCTTTGGACAAAAGAATACTCTAGCACTGTAGGAGTTCCGGCGATCTACCACTACTCTGTCGATAGAAAATAGGAGATTCGTATGATCAATCAACTTATTAGATGGCTTTTGTTATGCATTCTGGTTGTTTCATGCTTATCCTTGCTTGTAGTGTATCAGTTTCATGATTATATAGGTGAAGTACATAGTGCAAGGGCTCTGCCTTTGGCCGTTGTAATTGGATTGACCTCCATAGCTGTTGCCATTTATGAGAAACAGAAATAACTTCCTTGAAAAGGCCCTGGCCCTCCAGCAATCTGCCGCATGGAGGGTCAGGGCCTTTTCACGCATCCAACACAAGAGCTCCGGTTAAATGATCTTCCGGTTTGTAAGAAGGATCGGTTTGGGCGGATTCTTATGAAACAAGCGGTCGTAAAACGGAAACAGATAGCGGTCAAGACCGATCATGCCAGCATTGCGGCCGCCGACCAGCAGGAAGATGCCAAACAAGATCATCCACGGGTTGGTAGAGACGGTGCCGGCCAAGAGGAAAGCGAAGTTCATCACGACCCCAAAGAATCCGGCAGCCGTGGTCAAGCAGCCGAGGATCAAGCCGAGCCCGACGAGAAACTCGCCCAGCGGGATGAGAAAGTTGAACAGGTGGGCGTTAGGCAGGGCAAAGTTCTCCAGAAACGCGGTGTAGTTCGGGTAAACGACTTCATTATGGCTGGTAACGGGGTTGGCAACGGCGTTCTGCAGAAATTTGGCGGTTTGAAAGCCTTCCGCGCTGGTCAGCTTGCCCCAGCCTGCGGTCAGCCATTGCCATCCGATGTATAGGCGCGCGAGCAACAGCAGCACGGAGGCGTATGCATTGTTTCGAAGCCAGTTCACGATCATAACGGTCATCTCCATCTTGTGACTTGAGTAGTTGAACCTTTCAGCCTGGCGGGGTGTGTTCCAGATAGGTTCACTTGCAATTGTAGGGGAAATCAATGGATTTATCTGTAAGGGAGCTCCCTGAAACGAGAGGGGAAGCTCCCTGATTTGTTGGGAGGTGATTTCCTGACGGATCCAACTCATCCAAAATTTCTGGAGGAATATTTGCTTGTAGGTGTCACGAAATTGCCGCTGCTGGATCAAATGAGTGATTCGAAAGCTGAAAGGATGATTTTCGTGATGAAAAAACAAACACTTTTGTCCATAAGCATGCTGGCGCTGTTGGTATCTGCCGCAGCATCGCCGTTCCCAGGAATCTCTTCGACCGTGCACGCAGCCAATAACGCCCCAGTGCCAGCTGCGGCCCCGAAAATGATCACCATCGCGGAGCTGGACAAAAAGGTTGTCGACGCGGCAGCCCAAGCCATGCAGCAACTAGCAGAAGGCAAACCCATTGTGCTGGAGAGAGTCAGCGGCCAAAATAAAGATTGCTGGGTTCTCTCTGCCAAAGACGACAGGGGAGAAGTCCTCATCGCCAAGAGCAATGGCGACATTGTTTCGATGCGGATACGCTTCAAGCTCGACGAAGTAAATGCCGCTTTGAAAGCGACTGTCATGAACACGCTGAAAGAAATGGACGCCAAGCGTTCGTTCAACATTCGTGAGGTCGAGCGGATCAAGTGGGAAAAGCAAAACATCTGGTCGTTTAACGGAGAAGGCGTCAATGTGGCGCTTGAGCCCGGCACAGGCAAAGTTCTACACGCCAACGCGGAATATGAAGCGGCACAGGTTCCCGCAGCAGTCGTTCAAGCTGCTCAGCAAACGCTGAAAGGACTGTCCGGGGGGAAGCAGGTTCCCTTGGCGCCTTCCGCGACGCTTTACAAAAACCCGCAGGAGCACATCGACAATTTGTGGGGACTTTCGGATAAAGACGGAAAATACGTAGTGGGCATCGGAGCCAAAACGGGGAAACCGGTATCCATCAAAATGCTTGAACAAATCTCCGGCGACAATTTCGTCTTTGAAAGCGACATCCCCAAAGTGTTTGCGAAACCTTTCTACACGAAAGAAAAAGCAATCGGCGCTGCAGGCCCGGCGGTGAAAAAACACCTTCAGATCGATTTGACCGGATACAACATGGCTGTCCAGCACGATACGTACACCTTTACGAAAAAGGGCAAACCCACCGTTATCGCCCAGATCAACAAAAAAGGAACCTTCTGGAGCTTCCTCGTGACGCCGGAAAACGGCCTGGCGAACTAGCGCAGAGCAAGGGACGAGATGAAATGAAGGAGACAAACTGACGTGTATCCCGAAACTAACCAGGCGGATCAGTCGCTGCGCATGACAAATGAGGCTGTCTTGGAACAGTTGATGAGAGAGTACGGAGAGAAGATCATCCAGCTCGTATACCTCATCGTCAAAGACCGAAGCATGGCCGAAGATATTACGCAGGAGGTATTTCTCAAGGCGTTTCGCGGCTTGCGGACCTTTCGCGCGGAAAGCAATATGAAAACCTGGCTGTATCGCATCGCCATCAACGAATCGAACAAGTACCTCCGCTCCTGGTCTTTCAAGCACATCTTCTCTACCTTTAAAAAAGCTGACGTGCCGGACTGCGAAGACGACGAGCATGTAGAGGATGCGGTGATCGGAAAATGGACCAAGGAGCAGGTGGCGGAGAGGGTCATGGCAATGTCCCCTCAATACAGGCAGGTCATCGTGCTCCATTATTACGAGGATTTGCGGATCAAGGAGATCGCGCAGGTGCTGAATGTAACAGAAGAAGTGGTCCGGACCAAACTGTCCCGGGCACGGAAGCAGTTCAGGGCGCTGTTGGAAGAGGAGGGGCTGGAATGGACGTAGACAAGGAATTTCGCGAGGCGGTCCGAAATGTCAGCCGCAAGTCGGCACAGGATATACAATTCACTCCCGAATTGGAAAAGCGGATCAATGATCAGCTAAGCAAAAGACGGGCGAAAGGGTATCGCAGTCTGTACGCGGCAGGTGCGGTAGCCGCCAGCATTGCTTTGGCGTTTGCGGTATGGAAGCCGGTGACGTCTCTATTTCCAAGTGATTTGCAGCAAGCGGCAGCCGAGCTGTCGGGGCAAAAAGCGAAGGCGCTCGTTCAAAAGGCATTGCAGCCGCTGCAAAAAGCGATTCCCGAGCTGGGCGGCTATCAGTTGACTGTGAAGGAAGTCGGGCCGGGCGTGGTCATGGCCGAGTTGAGAAAGAGCGACAATGAGTACGCCCAAGTGGCCGTCAACACAGGCACAGAGCAATTGGAAATGTTCAAATGGTTCACAAGCGATGCCGGCAAGCAGGCTCTCACGGAGCAAGCGGCCGCGGAGAAAGCGAATGCGTTTCTGGACGCGCTCCTTGGCGAGCAGCGCAAGCAGTACGAACAGACGGCGGCAGGCGAGATATACCGCCCGCAGAACGGTTTTTTGGAGCTGGACGTAAACGGCATGTATGTCACTTACAAACAAATGAAAGACGGCAAGGCGGTGCCGTTTGGCGACATCACGCTCTGGGTGGATGGCGCAGGCCGGATCGTCGCGTTCGGACAGTTGAACAGCGAGGAGCAGGCAACCTTCGACAAACTGGCAAAGGCGCTGCCAGAGTTCAACACCGGGGCCGTTTTGGTAAACAAAGACAAACGGAAGGACGGCTCCTCGCTGACGCTTGCGAATGCAGATGAACAGGGGAACACAGTAATGGTCAGCACACAGGGGAAAGGCGATACAATTTCCCGCTACCGCGTCGATGCCCCCCGGGACGAGGGATGGGTGCATGCTCCGAAGGCATTGGCAAGCGAAAAGGCAAGCCAGTTCCTGCAAAGCGTCCTGGGTGAAGACTTGAAAAACTACCGGGAAAAGGATTCCTCCGACATCCCGGGATATCAACGCTATCACAACGGATTGCCTGTGCTCGGGGACGATCTGTACGTTGTCGTCGACAAGACGGGACGCGTCACGGATTTTGCCAAGAACGCGTCAGCGTACGACCTTGCCGCATTGCCTGATCCGTCAACAGCGGTTTCCAGAGAGGCGGCGGAAAAAGAAGTAGCCGCAAACATGAAGCTGCGCTACATCGAGCGGCTGTTTGAGCGCTCCTCCTCTGACCAAAAACAGCAAGACCTCGGGCCGCTGCTCGATTACACCCCGGCGGTCGCCTTTTTTCAAATGGGTCAGTCCGGGTCGCTTCATTGGTATATCGACGCGGAAACAGGGAAAATCCAGTTCGGAACCGGAAACAACGGAATGGAGTACGACCGCCTGGGCACGCACGAACCGATCACGCTTGCAGCGCAGAAGCAGGCGGCCGCCATCAAAACGAAGGAAGAGGCGGCAGCCCTGCTGACAGAGGAATGGGGAGCCGATCTGAAGGGCCTGCCGTATAGCGAGCGGGAGCAAGAGAAGCGCGAGGGCGAAGGAAAAGAGAAAGTCTTCCACTGGGAGACAAAAGACGAAAAAAGGCTGGAGGTCGTCGTGGACGCCGCAACAGGGCGGGTCGTGGATGTCACGATTCCCCGCAAGGATACGAATATCTCCGTATCGGAGCAGGCTGCGCTCAAGGAAGCGATCCGCGTCCTGGAAAAATACGTCGATCCGGGAGTCACAGAGGTACAGGTGAGCCAGATTATCAAACCGGGAGAGCCCTCGCCGGTCACATCCGGAGACTGGCAGTTTGAATTTATCAAGAGCCATGACGGAGTACCCGTACTTCAGCAATATCCCGATGAGGCCTACATCGTAACGGTGGACCCTTCCACGGGCAAAGCGAACGGGTTCTTGAACAGAACGGCGTCGGCGGAAGCAGTCGCTCTTCCCGACAAGAGCAAAGCGGTTCCCGTGGAGCAGGCTGTCCGGGAATACCTGGCGTACATGCCGCTGCAATTGGCCTATACAATCAAGGGCGTGGAAGATGAAAAGCTCGCCAAGCCGAAGCTGATCTATGTACCGATGAGCGACAAAAAGTACGCCGATAAATACATTTATATTGATGCCATCAGCGGGAAAGCCGTGATCCGCTAGGTTTCCGGAGGCGAAATCAGGAAAGGAGCCAACACTTCCTTCCGACGTCTCATACGGGAAATGACCGGTTAGCTGTTTCAGGTTTATGAGAAGGCCTTGCTTTTAGCGGGGCTTTCTTTTTTGCTGCATGGACAAGGGGGCTTTCAATAAGGAAAAGCCCTCCGCTCTGGAGAGGGGAGGGCAATTTTCGATCATGCGATTGTGTTCAATATTACAGGCGTGCCGCTTGAAAGAGGCTGCCTGTCTGCAAGTCGGAGAACAGAGCCTTAGTTGACTTTGTAGGACTGCAAAATTTGTTGGGCAAGCGGTTTCCACTCATCCATTTGTTGCTCGGTACAGTTAAAGGTGGTCATTAACAATTTTCCGTCCAGTTCCGTAAAGAAAATGAGATTGTACACCTTCGTATCTGCAGCAGGCGTTAACAGTTCAAAATAGCCGACATTTTTGCCGTTGATCTGGGTTACTTCGTCCTTATACCATGTCGCATCCGGGTAGAGCCCTTCAAACATTTGCTTCATTTGATCCTTCAGTTCCTTGATCTGGCCGTCTTGGATCGGTGTGGCAGTATGATTGAAAGCGACGTTGATGGAGCCTTCCGCATCGGTGTAGATCAATGTTGGCCGATTTTCTGAAGGATACTTCACTTTTGCCATTTCTTCCGACATGATGTCAAAGCCTTTCGGAATCAGAATTTCGACTTTGTCAGACAATACTTTTTTCAGCTCAAGCTTGTCGCTTGTCTGATTGCTTGCGTTTTCCGCAGGCGCCTCAGTTTTTGCGGCCGAGGAGTCGCTGCCATTCGTGCCGGAAGCTTGCTGAGTCGCGTTTGTTGCTTCGTTTTGTGGTACTGGCTTCGTGTCTGTCGACTGGTTTGAACAAGCAGAAACAGTCAACATAGCGAGTAGTGCGGCTGTTGAGAGAACCTTTTTCATTTTGAGTTTTTTCCACCTTTAACGATTTTTTGGTAATGAAAGGAAACGCAAAAGTGATTCTACCATATATTTCATGAAAGTGGAAATGAAATAATTTTAGTCAGAATGTTCAAATTACATGCACCAACTTTTCCTCCCGACTTGGATTTACAAGAAGGAACCGGGGCCAAGTGCAGCCAGGCTTTTTAGGAGGACGGGCAGTGGCTATCTTCGTCGAATCCCGGCGGCGATGACACACAGGGCCACGCTGATGAGCCCACCTGCAAAATTCACAAACGACCGTGACCAGGCTGACTGTGAACGCTTGTCTGACGGGGTTGTCCTGGATGAAGCGCATGAGCAGACCGTACGTGATATACGGAATCGTAATCATGAATATGCCGATAAAGTTTCCGGACAAATCCCAATCGTGATCAAAAGGGATTTGATAAATCCAATAATAGAGTGCAAATGCGCTCCAGAGAGTCACAAAATACAAAATGGTCGTGATCACCAATCCCTCTATGATCTTGCCCATATCATCACTCCTACTGCGATAAAGACGATTCGTCGGGACTTTCGTTTCGCCATAGTATTGTAAAAAGTTTCTGAATCGGAACGCTGCTTTTTTGTTCGAGGAGGGTAAAAAACTTGCCGGGAATAAGGTATGATGAAAAAATAGGCCAAATTCTGATGATTCCATACAAATTTACTTGCTGAATGGGAGAGAGAGAAAAGAATGCTTGGAAAATGGTACGCAAAGCCAATCGCGGCGATAATGGCGATGGTTCTTCTGCTTGCGGCGGGCTGCGCACCCGACAAAAATCAAGGGACGGGTGCTGAGGCAGAAAAGAAAAAAGATGAGCTGATCCTGGCGATCGGCTATGAGCCCGAGGATGGCTTTGACCCGACCACAGGCTGGGGACGTTACGGCTCGCCGCTGTTCCAGAGCACCCTGCTGAAACGCGACAAGGATTTGAAAATCGTAAACGACCTGGCAACAGGCTATGAGGTAAGCGATGACGGTTTGGTCTGGACGGTAAAGCTGCGGAGCGATGTAAAATTCTCTGACGGCCAGCCGCTGACGGCGGACGATGTGGCGTACACCTATGACACAGCTTCCAAAAGTGGATCGGTTATTGATCTCACCGTGCTGAAAAGCGTGGAGGCTGTCGACCCGTTTACGGTCAAGTTTACGCTCGTCCATCCGCAATCAACATTTGTCAATATACTCGTCGCCACCGGGATTGTTCCCAAACACGCCCATGGCGAGGACTATGCCAAAAAGCCGATTGGCTCGGGACCCTATAAACTCGTCCAATGGGATGCGGGCCAGCAGCTGATCGTCGAGGCCAACCCGGAATATTACGGACCGAAGTCCGCTTTTAAAAAATTGACCTTCCTTTTCCTGAAGGAAGATGCCGCGTATGCCGCTGCCAAAGCGGGGGAAGTGGACATGGCGTTCGTGCTGCCGAATGCCGCCAAGCAGCAAGTGCCGGGCATGCATCTGGTCACGGTAAACAGCGTGGATAACCGCGGGATTCTGTTCCCGGTCGTAAAGGCAGGCGGAGCGACCAAGGACGGAGCTCCGGTCGGCAATGACGTGACCGCAGATATCGCTATCCGGAAAGCGATCAATATCGCCATCGACCGCAAAAAGCTGGTGGAAGGCATTTTTGATGGTTTCGGCACGCCCGCATACTCGGTTGCGGACGGCATGCCGTGGTGGAACCCGGATACCGTGATTGAGGATGCTGATTTCGACCAAGCAGGGAAAATTCTGGCCGAGGCCGGTTGGAAGGATGCCGATGGAGACGGCATTCTGGAGAAAGGATATCTGAAGGCGGAGTTTACGCTCGTCTATCAGGCTGATGATCAATCGCGCCAATCGCTCGCCATCGCGGCAGCCGATATGATCAGGCCGCTCGGAATCAATATCAAAGTAGTAGGCGGCAGCTGGGATGACATCGCGCGCATGATGCATTCCAATGCGGTGCTGTTCGGCTGGGGCAGCTACGATCCGCTGGAGATGTACAATTTGTACAGCAGCAAAACAGCGGGCATTGGCTGGTACAATACAGGTTTTTATGCGAACCCGGCTGTTGATGAATACATGGAAAAGGCGCTGAAAGCGACGACAGAGGAAGAAGCGCTCGGCTACTGGAAAAAGGCGCAGTGGGACGGAAAAACCGGGTTCAGTGCCAAGGGTGACGCTCCCTGGGCCTGGCTGGTCAACCGTCAGCACCTGTATCTGGTACGGGACGGGCTTGATATCGGGCAGCCGAAAATTCAGCCGCACGGTCATGGGTGGCCGATTACCGACAATATCGTCGAATGGTCCTGGAAGAAGTAAAGACAAAGAGAAGAGGAGTTTGGGTGACAGCAAATGGGCCTGGTACCTTTTATTCTGAAAAAACTGCTGCGAATGGCTGCACTGCTGATTGCCCTGTGTATACTCTCATTCTGGCTGGTGAGCTACTCCCCGCTGGACCCGGTGCAGGCGTATGTCGGAGCCGATATGACGAGGGTAAGCAGCGAGCAGAGAGAAATGATCGCCGAGTACTGGGGGCTGAACAAGCCGCCCCTGGAGAGGTTTTTGCATTGGGGCTCGGCTGTATTGCACGGAGATTTGGGGACCTCAATGATTTTCCGCCGTCCGGTAGCGGAGGTCATCGGAGAACGGTTTATGGCTTCGCTGGCCTTGATGAGTACGGCCTGGCTGCTGTCCGGTGTGCTGGGGTTTGCGCTCGGGGCTGTCGCCGGAATGAAGCAGGGCACCTGGGCGGACCGGCTGATCAAATGGTACTGCTTTACGCTGGCTTCGACACCGGCATTTTGGCTGGGGCTGCTGCTCGTCATGGTATTTGCCGTCTGGCTCGGCTGGTTTCCGGTCGGCTTGGGAGTGCCGGCGGGAAAGCTTGCCGATGATGTAACACTGGCAAACCGCATCTATCATCTCATCCTGCCAGCGTTGACTTTGAGCATTCTCGGCGTAGCCAATGTTGCGCTGCATACGAGGCAGAAGCTCGTGGACGTTTTGGCCAGCGATTACATTTTGTTTGCCCGGGCCAGGGGAGAAAAGGGACTGCAGCTCTTTTGGCGGCATGGCTTGCGCAACGTCGCCTTGCCCGCCATTTCGATTCAATTTGCTTCCATCAGTGAGCTGATTGGTGGGACGGTACTGGCCGAGCAGGTCTTTTCTTACCCCGGCCTTGGACAGGCCACGGTTCAGGCCGGATTGCGCAGCGATGTACCGCTGCTATTGGGCATCGTCATTTTCAGCGCCCTCCTCGTTTTCGTCGGCAATCTTGCGGCCGATATTATCTACCGCGTGGTTGATCCGAGGATCAGAAAGGGGGAATCGGCGTGAACCGCAGGCAAATAACCCTGATCACTACCTTTTGTTCCGCCATCTTGTTGATTGGTGTAGTTGTCGGCGGATTGACGCTGGGCGAGGAGCGGCTCTCCACCAATTTGGACATAAGAAACGCATCGCCGTCGCTTGAGCATCCATTTGGTACAGACCACCTCGGCCGGGATATGCTGACGAGGACGCTGAAGGGGTTGACCATAAGTATCGGCGTGGGTGTCATCGCCGCTGCAGCCAGTGCCGCCATTGCGCTTGTGCTGGGCATGCTGGCGGCCACGATGGGCAAGGCTGTCGATGCCGCCATTAGCTGGCTGATCGACTTGTTCCTTGGCGTTCCGCATCTGGTCGCCCTTATCTTGATCTCGTTTACACTGGGCGGCGGATTGAAAGGGGTAGTGGCTGGAATCGCGCTGACCCATTGGCCAAGCCTGGCTCGGATCATACGGGCTGAGGTCATGCAGCTCCGGTCCGCCGAGTATGTCCAAATCTCCCGCCGTTTGGGCAAATCACGCTGGTGGGTGGCCAGCCGCCATATTCTGCCGCATCTGTTTCCGCAGCTGCTTGTCGGCTTGGTGCTGCTGTTTCCCCACGCCATTTTGCATGAGGCGTCGATCAGCTTCCTCGGCTTTGGACTGTCGCCCCACCAGCCGGCAATCGGCATCATTCTTTCGGAATCGATGCGCTACTTGACTTCGGGAATGTGGTGGCTGGCGTTTTTTCCGGGAATCTCCCTGCTCATCATCGTGCGGGCCTTCGATACGCTGGGCGACAATCTCCGGCTGCTGACCGACCCGCATCGTGCCCATCAGTAACAGTTGCCCGACCGGTTTGCGGGATAAGAGAGGAGGATGTACGTGCCAACACAGACGAAGAGCAAACCGATCCTTGAGGTGGAGGAGCTCTCCATTTCATTTGCGCAGTATACGAGCGGCCTTCGGCAGAGCAGCCTGAAGGTGATTGCGGATTTGAGCGTATCCGTCTGCCCTGGTGAAATTGTAGCCGTGGTAGGCTCCAGCGGATCAGGAAAAAGCTTGCTTGCCCATGCCATACTCGGGATACTGCCGGGCAATGCTGCTATTTCGGGATCGATCCGATTTGCGGGCCAAAAGCTTACAGCCGAGTACCAGGAAGCGATCAGAGGACGGGAGATCGCGCTCATCCCGCAATCCGTCAACTATTTGGACCCGCTGATGCAGGTGGGCAAACAGGTGCGGAACGCTGCAAAGATTGCGAGGGGGAGCTCTCCAGACCGTGCAGCTGCCCGCAAAATCCAGCGCGAGGCATTTGCCCGGTACAACCTGGCGCCGGAAGTGGAGCGGCTGCTCCCGTTTCAATTGTCCGGCGGCATGGCACGGCGTGTGCTGGTAGCCACTGCGCTGGTCAGCAGTGCCCGGCTTGTGATCGCGGATGAGCCTACGCCGGGTCTCGATGATGCCGCTGTCCGGGAAACACTCGGCTGCTTTCGGGAGCTGGCTGATCAGGGGCGCGGCGTGCTGCTCATCACTCACGATATCGAAACGGCGCTTGAAATCGCAGACCGGATCGCCGTCTTTTACGCAGGCACGACGGTCGAGGTCGCACCTGTACAGGACTTTTCCGGAGGTGGCGAAGCGCTCCGCCATCCGTATACAAAAGCGCTGTGGAGGTCGCTTCCGCAAAACGACTTTGCGCCCATTCCGGGCTTTCAGCCGCATCCCAGTGCGCTTCCCGAGGGCTGCCTGTTTCAGCCTCGTTGTCCGATGGCTACGCCCGAATGTACGGCAGGACGGCCGGAGATGCGAGCGGTTCGCGAGGGGATGGTGAGGTGTATCCATGCTTCTTGAAGCAAGTGAGATCGGGTTTCGATACAGCAAAAATCAGTGGGTCCTCCGGGGAGTCAGCGTTGCAATACGTTCGGGTGAAGTCGTTGGTCTGATCGGTCCGAGCGGGTGCGGAAAAACAACGCTGGGGCGCATCCTGGCCGGGTATGAGCGCCCGCATGAGGGCAGCGTTGCACTGGATGGCAAAGCGCTCCCCGCAACCGGGTACCATCCTGTCCAGCTTGTATTCCAGCACCCGGAGAAAGCGGTCAATCCCCGTTGGAGGATGCGCAAAACGCTTGCGGAGGGCGGGGGGCCGGATGAACAGCTGCTGGCGGCTCTCGGCATTCAAGAGGAGTGGCTCAGCCGCTGGCCAAACGAGCTGTCCGGCGGGGAGCTTCAGCGCTTTTGTGTAGCGCGGGCGCTCCGGCCGCAAACCCGTTTTTTGATCGCCGATGAAATGACAGCGATGCTCGACGGGATCACCCAGGC
Organism: Brevibacillus sp. FSL K6-2834; assembly: GCF_038592925.1. Classification (NCBI taxonomy): domain Bacteria; kingdom Bacillati; phylum Bacillota; class Bacilli; order Caryophanales; family Paenibacillaceae; genus Brevibacillus; species Brevibacillus sp. FSL K6-2834. Next base: position 4,859,163 of record NZ_CP151945.1, on the reverse strand, counting down.
GCAAATCTGGCACGCCGTGCTGGACTATGCCCGCAAGCAAGAAATGGGCGTGCTCGTGGTAAGCCACGAGAAAAGCCTGATCAACCGGCTGTGCACCAGAGTTGTTGATCTGACTCAGTTTTGTTAGCGAAATAACGGGAGCCAGTGGATGCTTTCGAAAATACAACGGAAAGAGCGCAGCGGACTAAATCGCTGCGCTCTTGCTTGTAGAAATCGGAAGCGCCACGGTGAACGTGCTTCCCTGGCCCGGAACGCTGGAGACATGAATGCTGCCTTGGTGGATTTCCACAATCCACTTGGCGATAGCAAGTCCCAGACCTGTTCCTCCCATCTTCCGGGAACGGTTTTTTTCAACCCGGTAAAAGCGGTCAAAAATGCGCTCCGCATCCTCTGGCGCGATGCCGACGCCGGTGTCCCGTACCTTGATGAGAATCATGGTTTGCTTCTCCCGTGCTTCAACAGATACAGTGAGGTGCACCTCTCCCCCTGGCGGCGTGTATTTGATCGCGTTGTCCACGAGGATGTAGAGAAGCTGCTTGATTCGTTCATGATCGCCGTACACGATCAGAATAGAGGGCATGTGGTGATGCAGGCTGATGTTTTTGGATTGCGCCAGTGGCCCTGTGGAGCTCACCAGCTGCTCGATTGTCGGGACCAGATCAAACCGCTCAACCGTAAGAGCCGGGCGATCCGTTTCCGAACGTGCGAGGGTCAACAGATCACTGACCATTTTGGCCATCCGCTTTACTTCATCCTTCATGTTGACCAGGACGGTCTTTGAAAAGTCGGAGAGGTGCTCGCCGTCTTCCATTTCAAACACGTCCAGCGAGGAGTTCAGAATGCTGAGCGGTGTCCGCAGTTCATGAGAGGCGTCAGCGACAAACTCCTTTTGCCGTTGAAACGATTGCCGGATCGGGATCATGGCGCGTTTGGACATAAAGTAGCTGAGCAGGACGGCAACCCCGAGAAACAGGATGCCCAATACGATCAAAATCGTCAGGAGCCTTTTGATCAGCTCGTAGGTGTACGATATTTCGCGCCCCGTATAAAGCGTTCCGGCTAATTCATTGCCATGATAGATGCGCTGGCCGGTAATCATCAGGTTTATTTCGCGATCCGCCTCTTTGTTCTTTACCTTTACTTTGTTCGGAGAAGCATTGGTCCCCCGCTTGTTGCTGGGAGGAGTGGGGATCGTCATGGTCTCGTAGCGGACTTCCCGGATGCCGGGTGTCCAGTCTTGTACCAGCTTCAGCAGTTCCGGCTGCAAGCGGCGGTTCCATGCATCTCCAAACAAGAGCTTCCCATCCGGTTTTATGTAATAGTAAAAAAATTGCCTGCCGCTTTCGCGAATGGTGCTCAGGTCATCGAGATCCTGCTGGTCGAGGTTTTCATCCGGCAGCGATTCCTTGATGATCTGGGCCTGTTGCTCGGTGATGGTGTACAGTTGTCTTTCCTGTTCAAAAAAGATCGCGAAGTGGACCAAAAATAGACAATCGTAATGAAAAGAGAGAGAAAAATCATGATGACGATGCTGTACTGAAAGGCCAGCTTGGTCTGGGTATGGACAAATACGTCCTTTCTCCAAGGAAGACGAGTGCGTGAAAACCAGTCAGATATCAAGCTTGTATCCCACCCCGCGAATACTTTGTATGTAGTCCTTTTCGCTATTCCAGTTTAGCTTTTTCCGAAGCAGCTTGACCGTGGCATCGATCGTCTTCAGAGAGACGTCGGCCTCGTACCCCCAAATCCGGTCGTAGATCAATTCTCTGGACAATACCTGGCCTTTATTGCGGATGAGCAAGTCCAGCAATTGAAACTCCCGCGGAGTAAGGTAAACCTCTGTTTCTCCGTCAAAAACGGTGCGCTGTGTCAGGTTCACGCGAATATTCTGCAGCTCGACCAGTTGTTCCTGGATCGGAGCGAAGTTTCTCCGGCTGACAGCCCGAATTCTGGCGAGCAGCTCATCAATTTCGAAAGGCTTGATCAAATAATCATCGGCTCCGGCATCCAATCCGTTAATCTTGTCCTCAAGCGCATCCTTGGCGGTCAGCATGATGATAGCCCCCGAATAGCCTTCTTTCCGCAATCGGCTGCAGATGCTCACGCCTTCCTCTCCCGGCAGCATCCAGTCGAGGATCAGGACATCGTAGTGCGATTTCAAAGCGTACTCGCAGACATCGTCACCTGTTGTCAGCCACTCTACCTGATATCCGCCTTTTTTCTTCAAGAGATGGGCAATCAGTTGACCCAGCATCAGATCATCTTCTGCTACCAGTATGTGCACGGCTTTCCACCCCTTTTTCACATAACCCATTATGCGATCATGTTACCGTATTTTCGTGAAAAATGAATGAAAAAAAGTTGGAAGAGGGCGCAGAATTTCACCGTTTTTTCACCGTTCACAGGTACAGTAAAAGATGATGCTTTGGCCACGAACGATGAGGGCACTGTATGCGGGAAGCACCGCGAAAGTACATACCGGCGGGAGCATCAGTAGTAGCAGGGAAAGCGATTAAGCTTTGGTGAAGCCACCAGTCAACTGAATATTGGAAATAAATGCTTTGCATCACAGAAAAATACGATGGGAGAGATGTAGTATGTGGAAGAAAAAATGGGTACCGATCTTGTCGTCTGTAGTACTCGCGGGTGCGACTTTCTTGCCGGTCACCACGGATGCGGCTGTCGGAAAAAAGAATGTGCAGGCTAGCTACAATAATATCAAAGTTATGTATAACGGTGTAAATGTTCCAACGACCATCGAGCCGTTCATCGTCAATGGAAGCACCTATATCCCGGTGCGGATGATGGCCAACGTCTTTAACAAGGACGTCGTTTGGAATGGAACGACTTACACAATTGATGTCAAAGACCGCCCGGATACGCGCGTAACCGCTCTGCAAGCGGAAGTCGCAACGAAGGACGCGAAAATCAAAGATCTGGAAGCAAAAATTGCCGATCTGGAAGATGAAATCGACGACCTTAAAGACAGAAAGAGCAGCAAGGACGACGATGTCGATGATCGCATCGATGATCTGGAAACCGATTTGAATGACGATTACGGCGATTACAAAGGTCTTGATTGGGAAATTACGCTTGGCGGCGACGAGGACGAAATTACTGTTGACATTGAGATTGACCTCGACGAATACCAAGATGATTTTGACGATTTGACTAAGAGCGAATTGAGACGCCTGGTGAAAGATATTTGCAACGATATCTGGGAAGAGTTTGACGATGCAGACATCGAAGGTGAAATTATCGACAGCTACGACGATGACAACCTTTACGACTTCTCCGGAGATGCCTCCAACAACGATATTGAGTTTGATGGAGAAGATATCTAATAGAGAAAAGATCTTGCTGCCTGTTTTCAGGAGCAAGATCTTTTTTTAAATCGCGACGGCTCGCTGCTTGATGTAGTGCTGGCTGTGCACAATGAACTCTGCCGCTATCGGCGAGACCGAATCAAAGCTGCGGGTACTGATGACCAGCTCCCTCGTAATCGTGGGAGACAAAGGGACGGGCACTACCTTGGGCAGCATTTCCGGCAAGTAGAGCTCCGGAACAATCGTGACCCCGACCCATTCCTGCACCATGGCCAGAATCGTCGTCACGTCCCGGACTTCAAAAGCAACGGTGGAAGCAAGCCCGTTGGTGTGAAGCAGCTTTTTGATGCATTCGTCCTTCGGCATAATAAAGCACTTGTCCCGAATGTGGGAGAAAGTGAGATACGGCTCGCTCCGCAGCGGATGGTCATCGGGGACAACCACGACCATTCTGTCGGTTGCAAGCGTGTATGACTCCATATCCTTTCCCGGCACGGTGGTAAAGCCGACATCGACGACAGAGCCGGATATCCAACTGTTTACCTCTTCATACTCCCCCTCAAACAAGACGATGTCCACTTGGGGGAACAGCTTGCGGAATGAGCCGATCAAGCCGGGCAAAATTTTATTGGACACGCTGTGGATGGAACCGATCCGCAGCGTACCCGTCTCGATCCCTTGCGCCGCTTTTGCCTCTTGCTGCATGCGCGAGCTGATCCGCAGCATTTCCCTTGCATGCTGCAGCATTCTCTCCCCGATGTTGGTCGTGGCGACCCCTTTTCGGCTGCGGTGAAACAGAGGAACGCCCAGTTCCTTTTCCAGGCTTTGAATCATCTGAGAGACAGCCGATTGTGTAAAACCGAGAGATTCAGCGGCTTTCGTGAAATTTTTCGCTTCGGCCACGGCGATAAACACTTGCAATTGGGCCAGTGTCATAGGGATTCTCCTTGAATTATTAGTAAAATCTAATGAATTATATTAATAAACATCGTTTTACTAATGGTTGTGTTGTTCGTATACTCGATTTTAGCGAGATACAGTCGCAAGCACAAGAGGAGGAGAACACCATGCATCCGGAATGGCAAAGAATATGCAACGAATTTTTACAGGCGACCTCATACGCAGTCGGCGATCTGGAGGAAGGCTGGGCCGCCAAATATGACTTTGACAAAAGACCGCCTACTTACATGCGGTATGACGATGCGGTAGTCCGCATACCTTTGGGACCAAGAGAGCTGCCCCCGTCCCCGGATCTTTGGGAGCTGATGAAGAATCGGCGTTCCAGACGGAATTTCCTGTGTGAACCGATGACACTCAATGAATTGAACATTTTGCTCTGGGGAACCCAAGGCATCACCGCCGACATGGGCGATTACCAAATCCGCGCGACCCCTTCCGCGGGAGCGCTGTATCCGATCGAGACCTATTTGCTCGTAAACAACGTCGAGGGCTTGGAAAAAGGATTGTATCACCTGGATGTGGAAGAGTGGTGCCTGGAAGGGTTAAAGCTGGAGGACGTGTCTGAAACGGCTTATGCCTTGACGGAGAATCAGGAAATGACGCGCCGGGCGGCTGTCAATTTCGTGTGGACGGCAGTGGTCAACCGTACACGGCATAAATACAGGGAACGGGCGTACCGGTACATTTGGTGGGATGCCGGCCACGTTGCCCAGAATCTGCATATCGCGGCAAATGGCCTGGGATTGGGCGTGTCCACGATCGGCCACTGGTTCGACAAAGAAATGAATGAATATTTGGGAATTGACGGCCAGGAGCATCTCTCCGTCTTGATGGCTTCCGTAGGCAAGGTGGAAGGCAAGGACTGGCTGCATGACCGCAGGCCGCGATAAGAAAGACATTGCAGGGGGGCTTTTTTGTGCACAAGAACAAAACGCCGGAGGAAATCGTGCAGCAGCAGCTGCTCTGCTACAACAGCCAGGACTTGGCGGGATTTGTGTCCACGTATGCCGAGGATGTTTTGATCATGGAGCATCCGAGCGGAAATGTGTTGGTCAGTGGAAAAAAAGCGCTGACAGAACGTTACGCGAAAATGTTCCAGGAAAATCCGAACAACCATTGCGTTATCAAAGATCGCATTTGCTATTCCAATTACGTCATCGACCGCGAGGAAATTACGGGAAGAGACAATCGCGGAGCATTTGAAGCCTTGGCCATTTATGAGGTCAACGATCAGGTGATTAGCAAAGTGTGGTTTCTTGAGGCGAAGTGAGAAGCAAAACCAGTTTACTGTTCGGTTAAGAAGGGGCAGCATTCTGTTGGATCGCGTCGGATCGCGAAATGAACAAAAAGGCGCTGGGAAAATGTGGTTGCCGGGCTGGGATGGGTTGTGATACAATCAGCTTGTAACTATTAACAGTTATTTTGGTGGTTACATAAATTCGGTTTCAAAACCCGTTTTTATAAAAAGGAATGAGGGAAGCGAATGACAGTGGCCGCAGTGCGCCCGATCAGACCGGAAGAGTGACGATTTCGCAGGAGTAGGCAATAGCGATCCGGCCCGCGTGCAGGAGGTAAAGCGTTACGTAGAAAAGATGATCGCAGTCGGTTCGATGCGCCCGGAATGGTGCTTTGTCATAGAGGAAGCGAACCGGCTGCGGGGACGTGTAGCATTTTGGACACTGCCCAAGCTGGACAAACCGCTTGACTTGGTATTGCTCGATATTCCATGGGATAGTGAGGATTCCCTTTCTCTCGGCAAAGAACTGCTGCAAACAGCGCTGGAAGCCCTGCGCGGCATGGGAGTCAAGGAAGTGGGGCATGTGCTGGATACTCCTCCTTTGGCCCCCCAGTGGCAGACGTTTCCGACAGAGCGCAGGGAGCTGCTCAGAGAGATGGGGTTTCGCCTGGAGCGGGAGACCTGTCGCTTTGAGTGGAAGCCGGGTATTGCAGACATTCCCGTGCCTGCAGGTCTCTCCTTTCGCTCGCTCGCCGAAGTGGGCAACGAGGTCTTTATCGAAGCTGTCATGCGCGTATCTGAAGGAACGCTGGACCGTCGCATTTTGCATGACAGTGAGCGCCTGGGAGCAAGGGGACAAGCGCTGGAATTGTTTCAGGACCTGCAGCAGCTGGTGTATGATCCGCATTGGTGGCAGCTTGCCTATAACCAGGACGATGAATGCATCGGATTGGTGATGCCCGCGAAAAGCCCTGCCTTTGCTACGATCGGCTACATCGGCGTGATGCCGGAGCAAAGAGGACGCGGATACATCCATCAGCTTCTTGGGCGGGGAACGGACATCCTGCTGAAAGCGGGGGTCACTCCTATTCGGGCGGATACCGACGTGCATAACGAACCGATGGCCAATGCCTTTCGGAGGGCCGGGTACATTCAGTTTGCCACACGTTCAGAGTACGGACGCAACATTCATATAGAGATCCCACGATAGAAAAACACCCCTCCAGACAAGCGGGCGAGTCCCAGCATTGTCGGGAGGGGTTTGCTGTTTCATTCGCTTTTATCTATACTGATCGTGGGTCGGTTCAAAAACGTTTTCGCCTGAATGGCGCACCATGACAAAACCGCTGACATTGTCCAGACCATGCAGCAGCGCGTTGTGGTGAGCGATGATTCGCTCTGCCGAAAGAACATCGTTGCCAGTCGTCGAGTGGGCGTCTGCCACCAGTGTCACATCATATCCGAGGGTGGTCGCCCTTCTGCACGTCGTATCTACGCAGTATTCCGTCTTGCAACCGACGACTGCCAGATGGTTGATTTCCCGCGCTTGAAGTTCTTTGTGCAATTCCGTGAGCTGAAACGCGTCTGTTGCTTTTTTTCGGATGACCAGTTCGCCGGAAAGCGGCGCAATCTCGGGATGTATTTGAAATTCGGCCGAGTCTTGGGCGGCTACATCCAAATCTTGAACATAAACAACAGGTATGGACTGGCTTCTCGCCGTGGAAATCAGTTTCGTTATGGTCTGCAAAACGTCTTCCTTTTGAAAAACCGGACCGATTTCGGGTCCTTCGACAATTCCTACTTGTACGTCAATGACAAGCAATGCCGTTTTCCGCTGCATGCAGTACCTCCTCCTGAAATGGGGGGAGTCAATGGGTATGCATCCCCCTGCAGAATGACAAGTGGTGATGATTTGTATCGTAACGAGTGTTCAAATATGTGCTCATAACCATTCAGCTCCTTTCAAAAACCAGGATGGCAATCCCGTTAGTATGGGTAGGATTGCTTACCGAGTAGCGTAGCATAAATTTTCTGTCAAAAACAGAGGGGAAACTGGACAAACCTGCCAGTGGCTTCCCCGGCAGTAGAAAAGGAGAAAAAAGCATGCGGCCATTCACAGAAAGAGCGGTGGCAATCATCCGCAGTATTCCTCCGGGGAAAGTGATGACCTATGGGCAAATTGCCGCGTTAGCCGGAAGTCCGAGGGGGGCAAGGCAGGTCGTCAGAATCCTCCATTCCATGAGCAATAAGCATCGCCTTCCGTGGCATCGCGTCATAAACGCGGAAGGGAAGATCAGCTTGCAGGAAGAGGAATCCCGGACCATGCAAATGCTTCTGCTGCAAGGGGAAGGGGTCGAGGTGATCGGCGGAAAATCAATCAACCTGAGCATCTACCAATTTCATCCTCAGCCCGCCATGCACCCGGATAGCGAAGACTGCTTCTGAGAGCAAGAAAGTGAAAGCAAAAAAGCAGGGACACCAAAATATATAAAAAGGCACCCAATCATGAACTGCACCCCAATTGTTGGACATATTCAACAGTTGGGGGTGCAGTTTTTTTATGACTAAATTTAGTGGGGATGTTAAGTTAGCTGCGGTTCAACGATACTTAGAAGGTGTGGAGAGTTATGCTTCGATCGCAGCGTCCATTGGTGCATCTGACTATATGGTGAGAAACTGGGTGTTGCAGTACGAGCATCAGGGTGAAAAAGCCTTTGTAAAATCCTATACAAGTTACTCGGTACAGTTTAAACTAGACGTACTCAATTATATGAATACTTATGGGACGTCTCCGAATGAAACAGCCGCCATTTTTCGAATCACCTCTCCTGGATTGATTCGAAAATGGAGAATGCAATTTCAATCACAAGGAATAGACGCTCTCATTTCAAAGAAAAAGGGGCGTCCAGCCATGAAGAAGAGACACAAGAAAGGAACACCTGTTGAAGGATCAGTCGAGGCACTGCAGGAAGAATTAGAGCGTTTACGCATGGAGAATGCTTACTTAAAAAAGTTGAATGCCTTAGTTCAAAGCAAGGAAAAATTACAAAGCAAGACAAAGCGCAAGTAGTATTTGAACTAAGGACCGAATTTCCTATAAAAGCGCTACTTAAACTCGCGGGTATTCCACGAAGTACGTATTATTACTATGTAAAAACTTTCAGCCGTCCAGATAAACATGCTGAATTAAAAACATTAATTCAGGCGATTTACCATGAACATAAAGGACGCTACGGATACCGTCGTATTAAGGATGAACTCAAGAATCTAGGACATCAGGTAAACCATAAAAAAGTACAGCGATTGATGAAACAGTTAGGCTTAAAAAGCATGGTTCGGATGAAAAAATATCGCTCCTATAAAGGGGAAGTTGGAAAGGTGGCGCCGAATATTTTGGATCGCAACTTCCACGCAGACAAGCCAAATCAGAAGTGGGTAACGGATATTACGGAGTTTAAATTATTTGGCGAAAAGCTTTATTTATCGCCAATGTTAGATTTATTTAACGGAGAAATTGTCGCCTATACGATTGATTCAAAACCAAGGTATTCTCTTGTTTCAACGATGCTGGACCAAGCTTTTAAACGACTAACAGATGAAGACGAGCTGCTTATTCACTCGGATCAAGGCTGGCATTACCAAATGAGCAAGTACCAACAGGCATTAAAAGAAAAGAACATTACGCAGAGTATGTCACGAAAAGGAAACTGTTATGACAATGCTGTAATGGAGAACTTCTTTGGTATCTTAAAATCGGAATTTTTATATATGCAGGAGTTTGAAAACATTGAACATTTTAAACAAGAGTTAGCAAAATACATCGATTACTACAACAACAAACGAATCAAGGCAAAATTAAAAGGCTTGAGTCCAGTGCAATACCGAACTCAAACCTTACTTGCTGCTTAATTAAAATGACTGTCTAACTTTTTGGGGTCACTTCATCAGCTTGGATGCCTTTTTCGGCTGTCGTCTTATTCATATCTCTCCCGAATGACCCGCCACCTCGTCTTGATGAGGCTCTCAATGCCTTTCGTAATTTGCACCAGCAGGATGGAAGCAAGCCCCGTGCTCGCGTAGACGACGAGCAAATACATCAGCGAATACCACGTGTTGCTGAACAGCCACGAGACGTCATTTCCGAAAAGATCCTTCAGCCATTCCTTGTAGAGAATGAGGAAGGCCGAGTGAAACAGGTAGATAAAATAGGTAAGACCTTTGCGAAACTTGAGCTGTACCTTGTCGACCAGCTCCAGGAAGAAGACGACCATGACCAAAAAGGTAATCAGTGTCGCAATCACAAAGGACAGATGAACCGCCACATACATTTTGCTGGATAGGATGAAAAAGACAGCACTGATGACGGAGACGCTTGTAAACAAAATCAGGTAGGACTGTTTCCTTTGCAGGTAAGCAAAGATGGTTTCCCGATACCAGTACACCAGATGGCCGATATAAAACGTGAAGATCCACGTCGGGAGAAGATGGCGAGTCGTCAAGCCAAGCCACCCCTGGTGGAGGTAATTAATGTACACATATTGAACCGCCATGAATACCCAAATAAGAAAAAGGATGTTTTTCTTGGTAATCACATTGCGGAACAGGTAGGCGAACAGGTAGTACTGGCAAATCATAAACACAAAATACAGGTGGCCGCCCGTTTTTCCCAGAAAGATGTTGAAAAAATCTGTGGAAGTGCGAGGCCACACGTCATTGAGCAAGTAATGATACAAGACGCCGCACACCAGGAACGGCACGTAGATGTAGGTGAGCTTTCCCGAAAAGAACTGCCAAAAGCCCGGCTTTTTCTTTTCAAGCGTATAGGCGGTCATGTATCCGCTCACGATGGCCAAAAGCACTGTGCCATAGCGGCTGATCTGGTTTAAGGCAAGCACCCAGAAGGGATCGGTAAAGTCCAGCACGGAAGCGGTAAAATGACCGGCGACGACCAGAAAGGACGAAAGCAGTTGAATGAAAAACAAGGCTTTCAGGATCTTCGAGTCGGTGGACATAAGCGAGTAATCTCCATTCGTTTATTTCATGAAACATCATCATTTTCAATGAAGAAAAAGATGAAAAAGAATCAGTTTTCATGATAGTAAACTATTCTTTGAATTATATTAGAATACAGACAGTATGAAACATGTAAATTTTAAAGAGAATTCCATCGTATGGTAACGAACTTGTTGAAGCTTGGCAATTCGTCAGCATGTTCATATGCACAAGGATGATATGCATGGATATTCAGATTCCTGATTCCGCAAAGGGAGGAAGCCGACATTGCTGAAAGAGAAAGCCATTATCGTTACGGGCGCTGCTTCAGGCATCGGGCTTGAAATTGCCATACAATGCATTCAAGAGAATGCCCACGTAATCGCCTGCGACCGAAATCGCGAGAAGCTTGCGGAAATCAAGCAATCTATCAACTCGGACGCGCTGGACGTATACACTTTGGACGTCACGAGATACGAGGAGGTTGCAAGCTTTTTCGCCTGGGCCAGCGAACGGCATCCCGCAATCAACGGGCTGGTCAACAACGCCGGCATTTATCTGGGAAAAAGCATCCTCGATTATGACGTGGATGAAATCGACCAGGTGATCAACGTAAACATAAAGGGATTCATCTACTTTTCGAGGCTGTTCGGGAGAATGCTGCTTGATCAAAAAAGAGCCGGAGTCATTGTGAACCTGTCATCCGTTTCGGGATTGGAAGGAAGCTCTGATGCCGTATACGGTCTGTCAAAGGCGGCCGCAGTCGGTCTGACCAAAAGCTGTGCGATGAATTTTGCGCCGTATATCCGGGTGAATTGCGTAGCACCCACACTGGTAGATACCTCGATGATGGACAAGCTGCCTGTGTGGAGAAAGAACGAATACAGAGAGCACGAGCTGATCAAGTCCCCGGTGCTGCCTGTCGATGTGGCAAACACGGTTGTATTTCTGCTGTCTGAAAAGGGGAGGAATTATACTGGCGCTACCTTTGATTTGAACAACGGGTGTTACCTAAGGTAATCGATGGAGCGAAACGAAGAGATTGATAAACAAGCGGCTCCGGTATATGATAGAAGAAACGGATTGCGAACGTTTGTTTGCAATGGTGAAAACAGGAGGACAGGCAGATGAACCGATGCGGGTGGGTGACACAAGATCCGCTTTACCTCGAATACCATGACAAGGAGTGGGGCGTTCCGGTCTACGACGACCGTCTGCTCTTTGAATATTTGAATCTGGAAGGCGCGCAAGCAGGGCTGAGCTGGTACACAATCCTCAAAAAGAGAGAGAACTACCGGCAGGCTTTCGACAACTTTGAGCCCGAAAAAATCATCAAGTATGACGAGCGGAAAATAGACGAGCTTCTGCAAAACGAAGGCATCGTCAGAAACAAGCTGAAGATCAACGCTGTTATTGCAAACGCCAAGGCGTATTTTCGGGTTGTCGAGGAATTCGGTTCATTCAGTGCGTACATCTGGTCATTTGTGGACGGGAAACCGGTCCAAAACCATTTCAAAGAGATGAGCGAGGTGCCCGCCTCCACAGAGGTAAGCGACAGGCTGAGCAAGGATTTGAAGCGGCGGGGATTCAAGTTTGTGGGAACCACGATCTGCTATGCGTTCATGCAGGCCGTCGGAATGGTAAACGACCATATTGTGACGTGCATGTGCTACCAGGGGAAACAGAAAAAAGAAGCATAGGGATATACAGGTGCAAGCGCCTCCGGAAAAAACGGGAATTGGCTGATCAAACATGACACCCAGTTGTCAACTTTCTACCCGTAAAATGTGTTTGTAAAGACAGAGACAATGAAGGGAGCAATTGGGATGGAACCGGCCTATGTTTTTCAGGATGCTTTGTACATAAAGGGGATTGCTGCCAGGACGACGAATGAGCGGGAAGCACGGGGAGAAGGAAAAATTCCGGGCCTGTGGGAACGGTTTTTCACCACGGATGTAAGCGGACGGGCGAAAGCAGTCAAAAACCCTCATCTCACCTACACGCTTTATGCGAATTACGAAAATGGAGCGGCTGGCGAATATACCGTGCTGATCGGCCATGAGTCGGAAGCTGGCGAGGCAGAAGAGGGGATGGAGGTCATTTCGGTACCGGCCGCGAAGTATGCCGTCTTTACCTCGGAGAGAGGGCCGGTCGGCGCCGTCGTGACCGAAGCGTGGAAGCGCATCTGGGAATGGTCTGCGACTTCACAGGAGCGCCGTACCTTTACCGGAGACTTTGAATTGTACGATGCCCGTGACTTTGATCCGCAGAATGCAGTCGTTCGGATTTACGTAGCCGTTGAATAAGACAGCGAAGGAAGGGGCTGACAAGGAGCCTCCTATTCCTGCAAATCGGGACCGGAAACTTCTCCGGTCCTTTTTATGCCTGGAACAAAAAGGCCGCAATTGTATGAAGAAGGGGTCAGTGCTCGCAGCTCCTATTGCACGAAAATTCCGTTTATCTGTCGCCTCTCCTGTTTAAAAACGGGACAAATTCGACAAATTTAAAAGGAGATTGCCCAGCTTTAAAAGAAAGAAGAACTACCCATGAAAAAATATCCAACGAAAGAAAGGGAGCAAACAGTTCTCTCACAAGCTGGGGAAAGGAGCAGGACGTGAACTTCATGGAAACGCATCGTGTAAAAAATGATGTGCACATCAGTCAACTAGCCTCAGTAGGGCAAATCGCCGCAGGGATTGCACATGAGGTAAAGAACCCGCTGACAGCCGTAAAGGGTTTTTTGCAGTTGCTCAAGGAGGAGCCGAATGAAACATACGTTGACATTGCCCAATCGGAACTGCAGAATGCTTTGGCTACGCTTGAAAACCTTTTGCATGTAGCCAAGCCCGATCTGGAGGAGGAGTCCATACAGTCCGTTAATCTTTCTGTAGAGCTGGAATCCTTGGTACATCTTTTTCAGGACCAATTGTATCGCGTGGAGATAAGAAAGAAAATTCACAATACGGACGCCTGCGTGTATGGACGGAAGAATCAGCTTAAAAAAGCATTTTTCAACCTGCTGAAAAACGCTTTTGAAGCGATTCCGGACAAGGGAGCCATCACGATTGAACACAAGGTGGAAGAGGAGCAAGTGGTTATCTCCATCGAGGATACCGGAACGGGAATTCCGCAGGAAAAGCTGTCTATGCTGGGCACCCCTTTCTTTTCCACAAAAGTCGACGGGACCGGGATGGGACTGACCCAAGTGTTTTCTGTCATTCATCAACATGGAGGCAGGATTCAGGTTTACAGCGAGGAAGGAAAGGGTACACGCTTCACGCTGAGCATCCCCAAGGAATCAACAAGGTTAACTCGTGGAGTGATTGAATTGAAATTGCATTCAACAGCAGGCCAGGAGCTGCGGGATTTCTTTCTGGAAAATCGGAACGAATTCGAACAATGCTTGCTGGCTGAGGCGGTCAACGTCAAGGAGAAAATACACGAAATACAGCAGGTGGGAAACGTCAACTTGCTGGCGAACGCTCACAAGCTGGTCCTTTACATCGTCGATGGCCGCGAGCACGATGTGATTTCCTTCGCCCGACAGGAAGGGGTTGTCTGGGCCAAGCATTCGCTGACATTAGCGTTCAAGCTCGAGTGGGTGCAATCCATCCGCAGGGTTCTTTGGGATTTCCTGTACAATTATGACAAGCTGCAGAATTTCGAGAGCAGCCGGGAAAACTTCTACTCGCTGGAAAAACAAATCAATGAGTTGGTCGATCGGTTCCTTAATTATTTCTTTATCAGCTACTCCGATTACAAGGAGCAGCTTATTCAGAAGCAGAGAGAACTCGTCGACTATTTATCTGTCCAGTTCATTCCGTTAAAGCCTGCCATGTGCATTTTGCCGCTGGTAGGAGCGATAGACAGCCATCGTTTTTCTTTAATTGAGGATAAAGTCATTACGCAGATTGGCTGCACGAATAAAATCGAGGTGCTGATTTTGGACCTCTCCGGCGTTGCCGAAATGGAGATAGCCGTGATGGAACGCTTCTTGCACCTGCTCGAAGGCATAGCGATGATGGGCTGCAAGGGTGTCATCACCGGTATGCGCCCGGAAATCGTAAAGGTCATGATCAGAAACGGAATATCGTTTGACAGTAAAGCTATTATGAAAGGAACGCTTCAACAGGCCTTGGTGGAGTACATGACGCCGGGACCTGAACCGGAAATCCCCCCGGTGTAACGGCTGTCGCATGGCCAGCATTTTGGGTCACCACCTGTATTTGCCCACATATGATATCTCAAAACATTTACATGGGAGAGTTAGGCAATGTGGGATAAACAGCTGGAACTTACGGTAGATAAGCTTTTGCCCTGTGGAGCAAAGATCCTCGCAGCAGCAGGGAAGGCGCCGTCGGACGAGGCTCCCTCGCCGTTTATTTGTTTGCGCGATCTGGACGGCGATGGAGAGGCAGAGCTGGCTGGCGCCTACAGGTGGGTCGGGGAAACCTTTTTCACGGTATGGAAAAATGGAGCGGACGGCTGGTATGCAGTCCAGACGCTTTCCAGCAGAAAGGCGGTCATTTGCGATCTGCACACGGCGCCCGTGACCAGCAGCGAAAAGTTTGACGTCATCATCGGCTGGCAGGCTGACGGGGAAGCTGCGTTGATTCAAACCCGGCATGATTGGCCGTTTGTGCTGACAACCAGAGAAGCGGGAGAAGCAGAGCCAGCCGCGCTTGCTGTCTATGAGTGGACGCAGCGCGGGCTTTTGAACAGAGCGATGCCCCCTCTCTCCTATCACAAGCTGGAAGTAGCCGATCTCGAATCTGCTGCGGGAGTGGACGGGATTGCCGAGATCATCCTCTGGCAGCAGGAGGAGGGAGGGGTGTATACGGCCGATGTATACAAATGGAACGGGGAGCGATTGCAGCAAGCCAATGATCGCTTTCCTTCCTATTTTCAGCAGATAGCTGCGCAACTTCGGGAACAGGCAAAAGAACGGCCGGAAGATGCGAGTCTCTGGTACCAGCTTGCCAGTGCCGAGCAAAAAGCAGGACTGCCGGCACAGGCGGTTCACTCGCTCGCTACAGCGGTGAAGCTGCGCCCGTCATCCGCCGGAAAATGGCAGTCGGTTATCCGGTTGATCCGCAGCGAGCTGCAAACCAGGGCTGCTTTGTACCCCGCCCCCGTCAAAACGGCAGAAGGTACAAAATGGGGGTACATTGACAGAAACGGACGTTTTATCATTTCACCTCGTTTTGACTACGCCGAAGATTTTCAAAATAACGGTTTGGCCGTCGTGCAAGCAAACAACCACAGCGGCCTGATCAACCAGCTCGGGATATTTGTCGTAGGTCCTATTTATCAGTCGATTGCCCCCTTTTCCGAAGGGCGGGCAGCCGTTGTCGATGACCGCGGCTTTCGGGTCATTGATGAAAGAGGGAACATGTTAACGGCCACGCCTTACTCCTATATCGGAACGTATAAGGAGGGGCGGGCAGTTTTCACAAAGGTCGATGCACAAGGCCGTTCCCATTACGGCTACCTGGATCTTTCCGGCACGGAAATTATCCCGCCGGTGTATATGTCTGCCAACGACTTTCAGGACGGAAGAGCGCTTGTGCAGGTCAGGGAGGGAGAATTCGCCCTCATCGACCGCAGCGGGAAGGCGCTTCATTCCTACCAGCATCCCTATGTAGGACCGCCGGGAGACGGCCTGTTGGCATTCTCGGAGACGGAGAGCGGCCCCAAGGGCTACATCAATGAATCCGGCGAGGTGGTCATCCCGCCGCAATTTTCGGTGGCCTTGCCGTTCGAAGCGGGAAGAGCCATCGTCAATGCCTCCAGGGATTTCTCGGAAAATCTGTACGGTCTGATCGACAAGACCGGGGCGTACGTGATCAAGCCGGAATACAACGACATCAATATGCTGGGAGCAGGGCGTCTCGCTGTTGGCCGGGCAAAGGATCCGAGCAAGCCCTACATCGGATCGGCCTATGCGATAACGGACACAGACGGCCGTTTCCTGACCGATTTTCTCTACGACCAGGTCGCCGAGTACAAAGAAGGGGTAGCATCTGCAACCGATGGCCAGAGAACCTTTTTCATCGACAGAACGGGACATGTGGCGAGAAATCTTCCGGTCGTCCCGGGCAGCGGAACGTTGACGCTGGAAGGGGAGCTGGTCAAGGCGTTTGTCGATCAACGGATATCCTACTATGACCGCAGCGGAAAACTGGTCTGGAAGCAAAACACCGCCATCCCGCTGACTGGTCAGTACCGGGTTGTCGAGCACAAGTACGCTCCGAACAGAGATTATCTCGTCTACTACCCCGAAATCAGGGGCATGGCGAACAGACAGGCGCAGGAGGCGGTCAACCAACGCTTGCGTGAGCTGTCCCAGATCAAACCGATTGATCCAAATGCACAGTTGGATTACAACTACTTTGGCGATTTTGCTGTGGCGTTCTTCAAAAATCGGCTGGTGGAGCTGGAGCTGACCGGCTACAATTACCCGTTTGGCGCCGCTCACGGAATGCCGACCATGACTTATGTCCCGATTGATTTGGTCAGCGGACGGATCTATGCTCTGAAAGACCTGTTTAAGCCGGGCAGCGATTACGTCAGGGTACTGAGCGATATCGTCGGCAACCAAATCAAAAACAATCCCGAATACTCGCACGTTTTCCCGGACTCCTTTAAAGGAATCAGTCCCGATCAGCCTTTTTATGTCAAGGAAAACGCCCTGTATCTCTACTTTGCTCCGTATGAAATTGCGCCCTACGCTGCAGGCTTTCCGACGTTCCGCATCCCTTTTTCGCAGATCGCGGACATCATTGGCGAGAATGGGGA
This sequence comes from Brevibacillus sp. FSL K6-2834, assembly GCF_038592925.1. Taxonomy (NCBI): domain Bacteria; kingdom Bacillati; phylum Bacillota; class Bacilli; order Caryophanales; family Paenibacillaceae; genus Brevibacillus; species Brevibacillus sp. FSL K6-2834. Next base: position 4,841,850 of record NZ_CP151945.1, on the reverse strand, counting down.
TTTTTGGAGATCGTTTCACTAAAATAGAGGAAATCGAGAAGCGCAGGTCTGCCTCAACAGCAGATTTGCGCTTTTTTGCGAAGAAAGAATCGAGACGAGGCAAAATGCCGGTTTGTGCCATTTGCGGTCCGCACAGCAAATGGCAGCGTGGTCCGAAAGTCCTGTTTCATTTGCTTGTCCTTATATATAGGAAAAACGATTCATGATTTTTCCAAAAGTGAAAGTTGATTCAATATATTGGCAAATGCTATGATTACTTTCAAGAATTTTTTGTAGGATGTGATCGTATTATGCCGATTATTGGCATTGATTTAGGTACGACCAATAGCCTGGTTTCTTGTTGGACAGAGGAGGGCTCAGTGATCATTCCCAACGCTTTGGGAAGCAACCTGACGCCTTCTGTTGTGAGTGTAGATGAAAATGGGGAGATCCTCGTCGGACAAGTGGCCAAGGAGCGTCTGATTACACATCCCCATCTGACAGTAGAGACATTCAAGCGGTATATGGGCAGCAACAAAACCTTTCAGCTTGGATCGTATACATTTTCCCCGGAAGAGCTGTCTGCATTTGTCATCCGTTCGCTGAAGGAGGATGCAGAGGCATTTCTGGGAGAACCCGTGACAGAGGCCGTGATCAGCGTTCCGGCTTATTTTAATGATGCGCAGCGAAAAGCCACGCAGAGGGCCGGAGAATTGGCCGGCTTGAAAGTGGAGCGGCTGCTCAATGAGCCGACGGCGGCCGCGATCGCCTACGGTCTGCATCTCCAGGACCCGGAAACCAAATTCCTCGTCTTTGACCTCGGGGGCGGGACTTTTGACGTCTCCGTCCTGGAGCTGTTTGATCAGGTCATGGAGGTCAAAGCGATCGCCGGTGACAACTACCTGGGCGGCGAAGATTTCACCGAGCTTCTCTGCTCGCACTTTCTCCAGCACCATCTGCTGACAGCGAGCGATGTCAGCGAAAAAGCGATGAACGCCTTGCGTAAGCAGGCGGAGCTGTGCAAGCGGCAGCTCGGCACAGAAAAGTACGGCACGATGAGCTGCATGATCGATGACAAGACCTACGAATTGCAGATCGGCCGGGATGAATTTGAAGTCATTGCAAAGCCGCTGCTTGCTCAGCTCCGCGCTCCGATCGAGCGGGCCCTGCGCGATTCGTCGATTACTCCGCGCGAGCTGGACGCTATCGTGCTGATCGGCGGCGCTACACGGATGCCGCTCATCTATTCGTTTGTCGGCAAACTGTTTGGGCGCCTGCCTGCATCGCATATCCACCCGGATGAAGCCGTGGCTTTGGGAGCGGGGATTCAGGCCGCGATGAAGGAGCGGAATGAAGCGCTGCGGGAAGTGGTATTGACTGACGTCTGTCCGTACACGCTCGGCACTATGGTCGCGGTCGAGACGGACTCGGGAAGCTACGAGTCGGGTCATTTTTATCCGATCATTGAACGCAACAGTACGATCCCGGTCAGCAAGGTAGAGCGGCTTTACCCTGTGCACGAGAACCAAAAGGTGATCAAGGTGGAGATTTATCAGGGAGAGAGCCGTCTGACGAAAAACAACATCAAGCTCGGGCAGATGGAAATCCCGATTCCTCCCGCCACCGCTGGCCAGCAGGCTGTGGACGTCCGCTACACTTACGATATTAACGGCATTCTGGAAGTAGAGGTCACCGTCGTCGAGACGGGCGTGAAAAAACGGATGATTATCGAAGAGAACCCCGGGGCCGTTTCCCGCAAGGAAATCGAGCAACGTCTGAAGGAGCTGGAGGCCATCAAGATCCATCCCCGAGACAGGATGGAAAACAGGCTGCTCCTGGCACGGGGAGAGAGGATGTACGAAGAATCGCTGGCGGAAAAACGGTACGAGATCGCCCAAGCCTTGCAGCGCTTCGAAAATGTCCTCAAGCGTCAAAATGATGCGGAAATCAAGAAGGAAGCGGAGCTGCTGAAGGCTGTGCTGGATCGGATTGAGAGGTGCCAGGACTATTAATATGAACAGTTGGGAATTTTTGGGCATCGAACCTACGTCCGATCAGGGGGCAATCAAGCGAGCGTATGCCAGACTGTTGAAAACCTATCACCCGGAGGACGATCCGGAAGGGTTTCAGCGGCTGCGGGAAGCGTATGAGCATGCCCTCCGCGAAGCGAAATTTTTACAGGAAGCGGCTGCGTCAGGCGATGCGGCTGGTTCTGTTTTTGTACTCGATCCGGAGGAGGAAGCAGCTCCGGCAGCAGAAGCGGTATGGACTGGCGTCCGGGAGCAAGGACCCCGCGAAGGGGAAGCCCTTGAAGCAGGGGGCCCTGAGCAAGCGGGAGAAAGGCTGGCCAGCCGAAGCTTTTCAGCGGGAAAAGAGCCGGCCACACCCGAGGAGCTTGCCGAGCATTTTATTTCGCAAGTGACTGTGCTCTACGCTGATTTCCCATCCCGGATTGACCGCGAGAAATGGGTGGCGCTGCTGGAAAAGGAAGAATACTGGCAGCTGGAAGTCAAGCAGCGGACCAACAAAGAAATGCTGACATTCCTGATGGAGAAGTACCATTTGCCCCGTCAAATATGGAGGCTGTTGAACGATTACTTCTTCTGGACCGATCAGGAGATGGAGCTTTCCCAGGAGTTTCCGGAAAATTTCATTCGCTTTGTCATCAACCAGATCAAAAAGCCGTGGGAGCTTCGCTACGAATTTTTGAAAAAAGACGAGGACAGCGATTACGAGTACGACGACTTTATCGATTGCCGGGAGCACGCGTTTCGGGCGATGCTGGACAATGAGCTGGAGGAAGCCGAGAAGTACCTCGCGATTGCTTCCAACATGTTTACCGAGGACCCCGATTTGCTGAGGATGATCGGGCACTTCTATCTGCGCAAAGACGATCTGGAGAACGCTTTTCATGCCTTTTACCGGCTGACCGAGGTGCTTCCGGAGGAGATCGACGGCTACATCCATCGGGCAAACATATTGCGGAAGATTGGCAAGTACGAAGAGGCGCAAGAAGACTATCAGCATGTCCTCTCGCTTTCTCCCGACAATGAACTCGCTTTGAGCGGGCTTGCCCGCTGCTATGTCTCGCTTGGAAAGCTGACCGAGGCGAGGGCGGTGCTGAAGCGGATACTCGTTCAATGTCCGTACGACATCGACGTACAAGTCCGCCTGCTTGCGCTAAACGGCTTGCTCGCCGATCAGCTTCAGGAGGAACTGCAGGAGGCGCCGGACGATCACGAGCGCAGGTTTTGCTTGGCGAGCGTCTGCTTCGATCTGGAACGGTATGAGGAGTGCGTAGAATCACTCGACCGCATTCAGAGAGCCATTCCGCTTACAGTGGACATGGAGCTGCTCTGGGGCCGGGCGCTGATCAAGCAGGAACAGACGGAGGAAGGACTCGCTCATCTGGATAAGGCGTTGGAGCTTGCCCGCCAGGCAGGGGACAGCGAGTGGGCGATTCTCCTGGAGCGGGGTACTACGTATGTGGAAAGCAACCAATACGAGGCGGCCATCGAAGACCTGACCGCCGCCATGGAGCTTATGCCCAACCATCCCGAGATTCTCCATCAGCTGGCGGAGGCATATCGCTGCCAGAAGGAATACAAACGCTGCGTGGAGCTGTCCGATCAGGCCATTTCGTTGAACCCTACACGCTGGATTTATTATTCGACCAGGGGGCTCGCCCACTATTGGCTGAATCATTACAAGGAATCCAGAGATGACCATCAGATCGTCATCAACCACGAGTACAACTTCTCCGGGGCCTGGCATCGAAAGGCATACAGCCATTTTCGTCTGGGCGAATACGACAGGGCGATAGAAGGCTTTCACGAATCCGAACGGTGGGGGGACAACGAGCTGTCCTTTTACTTTATCGCGATCTGCCATTTCAAGTTGGGAGATTACGAGAATGCGCTCGGGGCCATTGAATATTACAAAGAGAGCCACGAAAACGACCCCGATGCCTATCTGGTGATGGGCGACGTGTATCGCGGGATGGGAGACGAGGAGCAAGCACGGGAAGTGTACTGCAGCGGGGCTGCCCAGTTCCCAGACAATCAGGATCTGGTCAAAATGGCTGTATACAGCCTGCTGAAGGAGAATGCTCAGACGAGAGCGATTCCGTATCTCAAGCAGTTGCTGCTGGGCGAGGACTATCGCGAATGGGCCGCCACTTCATTGCTCAACATCTCGATCCAGCAAGGGGAGTGGGAAGAGGCTGTCGCCATCGCAGACAATTTCCGCAATGTGGTACCGAAGGAGCAGTGGGACCCGACCCTCCTGTTTTATGCCGGCTATGTTCATTACCGCCTGGAGCGTTATCAGATAGCTGCGCTTTACCTGGAGCAGGCTTACCGGCTCAAAGCGGACGGCGATACATGCAGTTATTTGAGCATGGTCTATTTTGATCTGGGCAGGATGGAAGAGGCTGCTGCTTTTGCCAAGAAAGCGTTGGAGGCCGTTCCCGGAAATGCCGAGTATCAGCGCCGTTACGAGGGAATCGTCAGCCAAAGCAAGAAAGGGCTTTTCGGTCTGTTCCGTAAAAAACAATCCTCCCAAGCTTTGTGGCCATCCTCGCTTCCCTTCGTATGGCACCAGGAGCTTGAAGAGGTTCCCGACATACATTATTGGCAGGGGGAGGAATAGCCGATGAGCAGCAAACAAGCGACACTCGATCCGACCGACTTGTGGGGATTGGCGCTGGGGGCCGTTTTATTTGAGATGAACGGCTACGATGCCGCAAACAACTACGAAATCGAGCCAACCGAAGAGAATCTCGAAGCAATCCGGCGGTCTCTGAAACGAGGCTGGGGAATCGAGAGCACCGAGGATTTGATGAACAACCTGCGCTGGCTTCAGGAAGAGGGGCATCGCACCTCCTTTTACGAAATGCGTAGCTTCTTGTCCACTCTGTCTATGGCGGATCAATCAGCCTTCCTTGAGACGCTGCCGAAAAATACGGAAAAGCATATGCAGTACATCCTGGTAAAGGCGTACATGCACAAGCTTCCTCTGGCGGGCATCGCAGCATGGGATTTTGGCAGATATGTCGATTTGTGCAGGATGGGGGCTTTTGTCGGATACATATCCGAGGAAACATCATGGGAGTTGATCAGGAAAGTGGCGGTCGTGGCCCAGGAATCGTATTCGGGCTGGCTGGAGTACGGCATCAGCTACGTGGCTGGCCGTCAATTTTGGCTGGGGACGATCAGTGAGGAGAAGGCCAAGCAGCATACCGACTATGTCCGAAGCCTTGTTTTGAATAAGGACAGCCTGTGGCGGAGGCTTGATTGGAATTTGAAGCTTGTGGATGAAGAAGAGGCGGAAGAGGCTGCGGAAGCGGAAGAAGTGGAAGCAGAAGCTGTGGAGACAGTTGTAGTTGAAAAAGAAGAAGTGGAAGCAGAAGCTGTGGAGACAGTTGTAGTTGAAAAAGAAGAACTGGAAGCAGAAGCTATGGAAACAGTAGTAGCAGAAACAGTAGAAGTACAATCAGAAGCCGTAGAATCAGAAATAGCCCAAGCAGAACCAGCAGAAGTCACAGCGAAAGACGCAGAAACTGAACACATAGAAGTGGCTACCGAAGAAGCGGAAACAGAAACCAGACAGAAGTAGAGGAACGAGAACGAAAGAACGAAAAGCATTTCTGGAACAAGTACAAAAGCGAAGTCAAAGCCATGTCAAGCTATTGAAATGCCACACGACGTGAAAAGTCACCCCAGAGGTGGCTTTTCTCTTTTTTCTGCAAGCACTGATTTGTGCATAAGGGACAAATTTTATCCGTCTTTTTAGCTGATCAGGCCGTATTCCTCGCCAAACGGCTCTGCCTATAATGTAAGGAAAACACAAGGCAAAGTTGACAGGAGGGGTTGGCATGCTGGGCATTATTCGTGTTCTCACGCTTTCCGATCCCCGCGATGTACACCGTCACGGGGAGCTAATCGAGCGACAGTACCAGATTCCGGTAGTGAGCGAGTGCATCTGGGATCAGCCGAAAGGCATCTACGATCAGGAAACAGAGGACATTGCGGTCCCGAAAATCATTGAGGTGGCCAAACGCCTGGAGGCAAAGGGCTGTCAAGCGATCGGGATCAGCTGCGCGGCCGACCCGGCTTTGGCGGAAGTGAGACAGGCTGTCCGTGTCCCGGTGATCGGAGCGGGCTCGGCTGCCGCCCATCAGGCGATGGCGATGTCGCGCAAGGCGGGTGTATTGACGATTCTCGATGATGCACCGCCGCTGGTCAAACAAATCCTCGGGGATGCCTATGTCGGCATGAAAAGGCCCGATGGAGTGCGAACTACTCTTGATCTGCAAACCCCGGAAGGACGGAAAAATGCGCTCGAAGCGGCGAAGTGGCTGAAAGAACAAGGAGCAGAATCGATCGTGCTGTGCTGCACCGGCTTTGCCACGATCGGCTTTGCCAAGGAACTGATGGAGAGGCTGCAGCTGCCCGCCATGGACCCGATCATGGCGATCGGAACGACTGCCTCGATGTTTCTGAAAAAACAGAATTCGCTTTCCCCGGATGGAGCCGCCGTATGAAAAAGCTGGGGGCAATCACCATCGGTCAATCACCGCGTGTCGATGTAACGCCGGAGATGCTGCCTTTTCTCACCGAGTTTCAGGTCGTGGAAAAAGGGGCATTGGACGGGCTTGGCCCGGAAGAATTGGCAGCCCTTGCGCCGAAGCCGGGTGAAAATGTGCTGGTCAGCCGCTTGCGGGACGGCTCGCAGGTTACGATGTCCAAGCAGTCCATCCTGCACCTGATGCAGCAGCGGATCGACGAGCTGCAAGCAGATGGAGTCGACGTTATTTTGCTGTTGTGCACCGGTCATTTTCCGTCTTTTGACTGCAACGCTCTACTGCTGGAGCCGGACCGCATCCTAAACAACGCCGTTCACGGCTTGCTGGCAAAGGGCAAGCTCGGCGTCATCAATCCGGTACCCGAGCAGCGCGAAGCTTCGTTGGAGAAATGGGAACGCGACGGACTCGAGGTCTTCACGGCAGCCGGTTCTCCGTACCTGCCGGGCGACGAGATCGAAAAGGCGGCACTTTCGCTGAAGGAGCATGATGTAGACTTGATCTTGCTGGATTGCATGGGCTATACGGAGGAAATGAAGCGGACGGTCAAGCAGATTACAGGCAAGCCGGTCATCCTGTCGCGGACGCTGGTCGCGCGGGTGCTGGGAGAGCTGGGCTAAATCTACAGAGGATGACGAACTGAAGAATGGATAGCAAACTGGGGCAGTCCTATCGTAGGCAACTACTTGATCGGACTGCCCCTTTTGATACAGAGAGTGTCGCCTGCCCCTGTCTATTTCAACCAGAAAGAAAATTTTATCGTTAATACTAAATTTTTTGTCTATTTTGACTATATTTTTGCTACACTATTTTTCAAACAGCGCGGCGAAGGAGGGAAGCTTTGTGAACGGAGTGACCATTCGAGAGTTAATGGAGATGCCCCTTTTGAAAGACGCTCGTGTTATCAGTGGATTTGAAGGCATGGATCGTGTGGTGCGGTTTATTGATATCATGGAAGTCCCGGATTTGAGAGGGTGGCTGCGAGAAGGCGAACTGCTTTTGACTACAGCGTACTCCATCCGTCACGATCCTTCGCTTTTGCCCGAAATCGTCGAACATATGGCCCAGGCGGGAGCAGCGGCACTGGCGATCAAGCCGGAGAGGTTTCTCCACGACCTGCCGGAAGAGATGATTTCGGTGAGCAATCGCTATCAGCTGCCGATCATTGAGCTGCCGGCGATGATCCCCTATATGGACATCACCCATGCCGTCATGGAGCAGGTGCTGGATCGCCAGGCGGCTCTGCTGCGCCGCTCCGAGGAGGTATACCGGACGCTGACGACGATGGTTTTGGAAAACAGCGGGCTGCAAGCGGTGGCAGATAATGTTTCGGAGCTGGTCAAAGGAGCGGTCCGGGTGCTGGACAACCACGGACACGTACTCGTCTCCGTCCCGCCGGACTGGAAGCCGCAGTCCAAGCAGCTGGAATGGGATATAGCGGTAGACAAGCAGGTAGTAGGCAAGCTCCAGATAGACAAGGAAAGCCTGGACGACATCCAGCAGGTATGCGTGGAGCAGGCGCGAGTCGTGGTCGCCCTGGAGCTGATGCGTACCAAAACGGCCATGGATACAGAGAATCGATTGAGAGGAAATTTTATCGACGAGCTGCTCTCCGCCGTTCCCCCCGCCAGACATGAGGTAGAGCGGAGGGGAAGACAGCTCGGCTTGAACCCGAGCCAGGATTGGGAGGTAGCCATTATTGAAGGCAACGAAACGGTTGTTCGCCAGATCGCGGCGCCCGCTTCGCGTTTTCGCCAGTCTCTGGAGCAGGAGGCTCAGCAGAGGGGCTTCCAGGCACACGTGGAGGTCAGGCATAATTCGCTGCTGCTTCTGCTCTCCAGCAAACCGGCAGGCCAAGAACAGCCAGGAAAGGCCAAGAAAGGCACGGAAACCGAAGCTGTCCCCGGTTTTGAGTGGCGGCATGGCATTGAGCGAAGTCTGCGCGAGCAAGGGGGCAAACGGCATGATATCCATATCGGATGCGGAAGAGCCTATCCCTTGTGGCATGTGCATCAGAGCTATACGGAAGCGAGAAAAGCGCTGGCGATCGGGATGAAGCTGTCCCGTCCCATGGAGGTCACGGCCTTTGAAGATGTCGAGGCCTTTCAACTGTTGGCAGAGTATGCGGATCATGCTCATTTCTCCGAGCTGTTCGAGCGAAAGCTGGGGAAACTCCATGCACATGACAAAGAGCACGGCAGCGACTTTTTGCGAACTCTTTACCACTTCCTGGAGTCATCGGGAAATTTGATCGAGACATCCAATCGTCTCTATATTCACCGCAATTCGGTCAAATACAGACTGCAGCGGATTCGCGAAATCATTCCAATCGACTTGAGCTGTCCGAGGCAGCGTTTTGTCTATCATCTATGTCTGACGTATCATTACTTGAAAGCAAATGAATAGCCCGCTGCAGCCGTCTTCTGGACGAATCATGATCCAGCGGCGATTGCCATGAATTGCTACAAATCCCAACCATTGTAAATAATTGGGATTTTGTGTTAGAATCATTCCGTGTTGAAATTATGGGGAATACTAGGAGGAGAAAATGAGAAAATGAATATTAAAAAACTTTCTATTGCGACTGTCTTGGTTAGCAGTTTAGTCGTATCTGGAGCTGGTTCTGCCTTCGCAGCATCTCAGGGCGAGACAATTAAAATAGGGAGCCTTACGATTGTTGAACGGGTATATGAAAACCCGGTAGAATATGATTTTACAAAAGCCCTAGCAAAGAGTGATTTAAATAAGATTGGTCCCTTAGGCAATGATATGACTGGTACAGTCTATGAAATGTCCACCAAGGATCTATACAAATCAAAATCTTATGAAGCTGAAATCGAAAATGATAGTGACGAAAACGATTCCTTTTCAAGAAAGGTAACAAGAAAAACCTTTTTGACCGGAAAAATAGGTGGGTCAGGCGAGACGAAAGTCAACTGGAGGATAATAGAGGGGAAAGTCGGGATTCATGCAGAAATTTCATTCGGAAAAGAAGACACTATAGAAACAACCCACACTTGGGTCATACCAAAGCGTACGATAACAACCGTTGAATACGGATCAAAAGCTGTAAAAACAACCGGAAACCTGGTGAAATATTTCCAAGGGAGAGTAAAAGATTCTAACTACGTTAACGTCAAATATTCGTACAAAGAATATTCCAGTAAAAAATCAAAAAATCTATGATCCGACCTCTCCATGTTCTTCTCCTTCTGTTTATCGTTCTTCTTAGTGGTTGTAGCGGGGATAATTCATCAGAAACAGTGGAAAAAACACCAAGTGACATGATGCAAACAGTCCCCAAAGAAAAGTCGTATGGAAGCGTCTACGACTATTTCGAAGAATTTACAGGGGAGAATTTGAAAACATCCGTGCTTCAAATCAAAAAAAGCGATAATTCGGTAGAACTCACGTTACGAATCTTACTCTCGGATTCCTTGAAAGAAAAAATGATGCATACGGAAAAACCCATTTACTTTACGTTTGGAGATCTGCCGGGTAACGAGACAATTAAGAATTTGCTTGCTGAATCTCCTTCACTCGTTCAAATTGAGTTAAACAGTAAAGAGAATCTGTATACGATTTCGCAAAAGCTGAAGCTAAAAGAAAATTTGACGGAAGCTGATAAACAGGCGCTATTGTCTCCTGCCAATTACCGATTTCAGGTTATAAACGAAGAAGAGCTCTCTGTAGCCAGTTTTATGGGTTTGGAAAATTCGCTACTTCCAGAAGATAATCAGAAGTAGTAAAAACGCTTGTTGCGACTTGTACTTCATGTGGCCATCGTGGCCACACTCCTCATGCCATAAAAAACACTAGGGACTTGGATGCAAGATGGAACTCGATTTCCTGTACACGAAGGAAATCGAGTTTTTTCATATTGGATTACTCCACTCTGTACTCCAGACTCGAAAATACGTTTCTGTTGATCCTGCCAGCCTATCTTCCGGGCTTTATTTTCCCCGTCTCACCGTCCTTCGGAACAATCAAATGTCTCCTTTCTCTTCCATATAAGCATGCCTTTATGGCAGGTTGCTTTGGAGATTCCTGTTTTTTACAAACAATTTTCCATTCATGCTATGTATTTGTTCGGTATTTTTTTGCACGGGTGCAAGCGAGTGAAACCGGGGCTCTTTGTTCAATGGGGACAAATGTTATGCCTCTTTTTTATTGCGAGCGGACGTAGTGGACAAGAAGTCGGTACAGGTACAATAACCACAAATATATGAAAATTTTCATATTTCAGATCTGGATCGGAAGTATGAGGGGGGTTGGGAGATTGCTCATTTACATTTTCCGAAGATTGCTGCTAATGATTCCGGGCCTCATCGGGATTATCCTGATTACATTCCTCTTGTCGAGGGTGCTGCCCGGCGATCCCGCCCTGATGATAGCGGGAGAGCAAGCGGACGAGGCACAGCTGGCAAAAATCAGAGAGGACCTGGGGCTAAACGATCCGCTCTACGTTCAGTTTTTCGACTATTTGGGCGCCCTTGCGAAAGGCGACCTTGGCTTTGCCTGGCACACCGGCCACAGCGTGCTCGAAGACTTCGCCACGCGCTTTCCGGCAACGGTCGAGCTGACGCTCTTCAGCATTTTGATCGCGATATTGGTCGCCATCCCTGTCGGGGTCGTTGCGGCGACGAAAAAAGAGTCGATCACCGACCACATATCGCGGGTGTTTTCATTGATCGGCGCCTGTGTTCCGATTTTTTGGCTCGGACTGATTCTGATCTACTTCTTTTATTCCAAGCTGGGCTGGTCCCCTGCACCGATGGGACGGATCGGCGGGGAAATCAATCCGCCTACCCATGTAACGGGGCTGTTCCTCGTGGACAGCCTGCTGTCCGGCGACATGATCGCCTTCAAGCAGGCGCTGTCGCACATCTTGCTCCCGGCGATCTGTCTGAGTACCGGGACGATGGCAATCGTCGCACGGATGGTCCGCTCCAGCATGCTGGAAGTGATCGGACAGGACTACATCCGGACGGCGAGAGCAAAGGGCTTGATGGAGCGTATCGTCATTTTCAAGCACGGTCTGGTCAACGCCTTGATTCCGACCTTGACGATACTCGGACTCCAGTTCGGCCAGCTGCTGGGCGGAGCGGTCATTACCGAGACGATCTTTTCCTGGCCCGGCCTGGGAAGCTATGTGACTGAGTCCATTTTGGCGACGGATTACGCTCCCATCCAGGCGTTTACCCTGGTCAGCGCCATCCTGTACAGCCTGATCAATCTGTCGGTCGATTTGATTTACGGATTTATCGATCCGCGCATCCGTTATGACTAGGCATCGAAGCAAAGGGGGGATTTCATGAACAGCGCAACACAGAGTTCGCCCACAACCGTTGGGAGTGCAAAGATAATCAAACCGAGGTCGACTTTTCGGCTGCTGCTGCAAAACAGGCTGGCAGCGCTCGGACTATTTTTTATCGTGATGTGGACCGTAGCGGCACTCGTGGCGCCGCTGGTCGCACCGTACGCGCCGAATGCCCCGGATACGTCCATTAAATTGCAGGGGCCAAGCGCAGAGCATTGGTTCGGTACGGACAACTTCGGCCGCGACATTTTCAGCCGCGTTCTCTACGGCGCGCAAATTTCGATTTGGACAGGCCTGATCGCCGTGGGAATCTCCTTTTGCATCGGGGTTCCGCTGGGCGGGATCGCCGCTTACTACGGCGGGGTGACCGGAAACGTGATCATGCGGGTGATGGACACCTTGCTCGCCTTTCCGTCGCTCGTCCTCGCGATGGCGATTGCCGCTTCAATTGGTCCCGGACTGATCAGCGCGATGATCGCGGTCGGGATCGTCGGGATTCCCGAGTTTGCCCGGCTGATGTTCGGACAGACCGTCTCCCTTCGCGAAAAGGAATTCGTCGAAGCGTGCCGGGCTACCGGCGTAAAGGATTCGATCATCTTGTTTCGCCACATTTTCCCCAACGCGCTGGCGCCATTGCTCGTCCGAGCGACGCTCGGGATGGGCTTTGCGATCCTGACCGCAGCCAGTCTGAGCTTCCTCGGTCTCGGTGTAAAGCCGCCGATCTCCGAATGGGGCGCGATGATTTCGGAGGGGCGGGAGTACATCATTTCCGGCGAATGGTGGCTGGTTACCTTCCCGGGCTTGGCGATTGCCACATCGATTCTCGGTTTCAACCTGCTGGGAGACGGCCTGCGAGATGTCCTTGACCCGCGCCTTCGATCCAGCAGGTAACACATATACACAAAAGTAGGGGGAGATTCATGTGAAGAAACGCAAGTGGCTAGCTCTACTAACACTGTCAGCCATGCTCGTCGCTGCGGGCTGCAGTCCCAATGCCAACCAGAAGCCGGCCGAGGGGCAAAAACAGCCTGAACAGCAGCAGGCGCAGCCTCAGGCAGGCAAAGGCATTACCATCGCGTACTCCGAAGGCGGCACGACGATGGACCCTGCGCAGGCGAGCGATCTGACCTCCGATACGCTGATCGTGGCGACCTACGACCAGCTCGTCCAATTCGGAACCAAAGAGGTAGACGGCACGCAGGTCGCCGATACCGAAGTGGTCAAGCCGATGCTGGCAAAAGAATGGAAAGTGTCCGACGACAGGCTGACCTATACCTTTACGCTCCGTGATGACGCGAAGTTCCACAGCGGCAATCCGGTCAATGCAGAGGCCGTCGTCTTCTCGATGGATCACCTGAAAAACGGGGAGTCCAGTATCTTCAAAATGGCCAGCATCGAAAGCTTTACGGCCAAGGACGACAAGACTGTCGAGCTGAAGCTGAGCAAGCAAAATCCGTTGATTCTCCAATACCTGGCGCAATACAACTTCTCGATCATCGACCCGTCGGTGGTCAAAGAGAAGGGCGTCGACTACCTGAAGACAAACGCTGCGGGCTCCGGTCCGTTCAAGCTGGAAAAGTGGGACCCTGCTTCCGAAGCGGTTCTGGTCGCCAATCCCGACTACTGGCAAGGCGCACCAAAGGTAGACAAGGTCACGATGAAATTCACCAAGGAAGCGTCCAGCCGCGTCCTGCTTTTGGGCAAAGGCGACGTCGATCTGGCTATCGAAATTCCCGTCAAAGACGTGGAAAGCTTGAAGCAAAATGAAAACGTCACGATCCACTCCAACCCGAGCAACCGGATTCTGTATTTCGCCATGAACAACAAAGTAAAGCCGTTTGACAACCCGAAGGTCCGTCAGGCCATCTCCTACGCGATTCCGTATGACAAGCTGATCAACGACGTCATGTACGGCCAGGCCAAACAGCTGAAGAGTGCCGTTCCGAGCAACACGCCAGGCTCTACCGACGCCGGTTTTGTCTACACGCACGATCTGGTAAAAGCAAAGCAGCTGCTGAAGGAAGCGGGACTTGAGAACGGATTCTCGTTTGACTTCACGCTCGGCTCCGGGTTCCAGGATTGGGAAGATGACGCGGTGCTGATTCAGGCCGAGCTGGAAAAAATCGGTGTAAAAATGAACATCAAGAAAGTGGCTCGCGCGCAGTTCCTGCAAATGCAAAAAGAAAAGAATCTGACGGCGTTTCTGTCCAAGTGGACTTCGTTTGTAAACGACCCCGGCTATCACCTTGGCTTCCTGCTGTACGGCAAAGGCTCCTCCAACTACATCAACTACCAAAATCCGAAGGTGGACGAGCTGTGGGAGAAGGCGGATGTCGAGGCCGATCCGGTCAAGCGCTACGAAATGTACAAAGAGGCGCAGCAGCTCATCACGGCTGATGCACCGTGGGCGTACATGTACGAATACAACCGTGTAGTCGGAGTGAACAAAAACCTGAAAGGGTACGCGTTCTTCCCGGATGAAATCATCCGCTTCTACCCGCTCTCCAAAGAGTAGAGACAACAGCCCCCGGTTCGCACAACGGGGGCACTCACTTTCCGTACCTGGCAGTTTCCTTTCGCCGATGGGCCATCACATCTACTTATTGCCGTGAAAAGGGGTGCACCAATGACTGATTGGAATCGATTGGTTATCGAAGAAATTGACAAGCGACAAGACGAGCTGATTGAGCTTTGCTCCAGGCTGATTCAGTTTCCCAGCGAAAACCCGCCGGGAGATTCCCGGCCGATCAGCAAGTTCATCATCGACTATTTGAAGCAGGAAGGGATCGACACCGCGATCCACGAATCCGGGGAAACGATGTGGAACCTGATCTCCACCATCGGCAGCCCGTCGCCTGACCGCCATCTTTTGTATTGCGGCCACACGGATGTAGTGCCGGCTGGCGACCTCTCCCGGTGGGACGTACCCCCGTACAGCGGCCTGGTGAAGGACGGCTTTATTCACGGACGCGGCGCAACCGATATGAAGGGCGGTCTTGCCGGATTGATCTTCGTCACGGGCTTGTTTGCCCGGCTGGGCGTTCCGCTGGCGGGGAATTTGTCTCTCTTTATTGTCCCTGACGAGGAGACCGGCGGCGATCTCGGTGTGCCCTGGGTGCTCGATCGCGGTCTGATCGCGGGAACAGCAGCGGTGATCGCGGAGCCATCCCATCCGCAAAACCCGACCATCGGGCAAAAGGGCAGCTGCTGGTTTGAATTTACGGTTGAAGGCACCCCCGGTCACGGCAGTCTCGCTCCGCTCAACGGCGAGAGCGCCATCCTGAAGGCGGCCCGGGCGATCCAGGCCCTGCAAAAGCTGTGGGAGCTGAAGCCGGACATTCCGGCAGAGGTACAGGACATCATCAACATTTCCAAAGAGTTTGCACTCGTGCGCAATCCCGGCAAGGACGTCAGCGCCGTGCATGACCACGTGACGATCAACATCGGCACGATCAGCGGCGGGACGAAGGTAAATGTGGTGGCTGACCGCTGCACCGTGCAGGTGGATACGCGGGTGCCGTTTGGCCTCGACTATCGGGACGTGCTCGCCGAAGCGAAGCGGCTGCTCTTGGAAGAGGGAATCGATGTGGAGCTGAAGCCGTTTGGATTCCAGGGCAACGCCAACTGGACATCGGATTCCGAAGACATCGTCCGCCTGCTGGTGGAAAGCATTACGGACGTGAGCCAAAAGGAAGCGTACGGCGTGCTGCAATGGGCGTCAAGCGACGCTCGCCACTTCAGAAAGCACGGAATTCCGGTGCTGCAATACGGTCCTTCCGAGCTTGCTGGCATCCACTCGTTCAACGAGCGCGTGCCGGTCGATCAAGTGATCCAGGCGGCAAAGGTATACGCGCTGACCGCCTTGAAATATCTCGGCACCACAAATGCCAACAAGTAAAAGGAGGGTACTGCCTTGTTAAAACAAGTATTGGAAGTAGTAGATTTGCTCGATGACGCGACAGTAAACGGAAAAAAGGTGGAGGCGTACTTGCAAGGCAAGGGAGCGGCAGCGATTCACGTCGAAACGGTTTCTTCCCCGAAAGGCTCCACCGACTTCATTCAGATCAAAATCCCGGGGAAGACCGGACGGACAAACGGCGGACAAAGTCCCACTCTCGGAATCATCGGCCGTCTCGGCGGCATCGGTGCCCGGCCTGAACAAATCGGCTTCGTATCCGATGGCGACGGTGCGGCTGCAGCCATCGCCGCTGCCGCCAAGCTGATCGAAATGCAGGCAAAGGGCGACACCTTGGACGGGGATGTCATCATCGCCACCCACATTTGCCCCGATGCGCCGACAAGACCGCATGATCCCGTTCCGTTTATGGATTCGCCGACAGACATTTTGACCATGAACAAGTACGAGGTATCGCCGGAAATGGAGGCGATTCTCTCCATTGATACGACGAAAGGTAACCGCGTCATCAACCACAAAGGCATCGCCATTTCTCCGACCGTGCGCGAGGGGTATGTACTGCGGATCAGCGAGGATCTGGTTGAAATTCTTCAGACCGTAACCGGGCAGCCAGCCGTCACCTTTGCTGTCACGACGCAGGACATTACTCCGTACGGCAACGGCCTGTACCACATCAACAGCATTTTGCAGCCAGCCGTGGCCACCTCGGCTCCTGTGGTCGGCGTAGCCGTCACGGCAGCTTCGACAGTTCCCGGCTGCGCGACAGGCGCTTCGCACGAGGTCGACATCGCGCTTGCGGCCCGTTTCGCCGTTGAGACGGCCAAGCAGTACGGCAGGGGCAAATGCTCGTTCCACTCCGAGGAGGAGTTCGCCCGCATCCAGGAGCTGTACGGCTCGATGAAGCACCTGCAAACACTGGGCGGCGTTTCAAAGAATTAGGAAAGAGAGGCGACTCGTTATGCAACCACTGCTTTCGATCACCGGCTTACAAACAGAATTTGTGACCCATGCGGGCGTGGTTCGGGCGGTGGACGGGGTCGATCTGGTCTTGCACAAAGGCGAAACGCTGGGCGTCGTGGGCGAATCCGGCTGCGGAAAAAGCGTGACATCGCTGTCGATCATCGGGCTTTTGCCCAAAGGACAAAGCCGCATCGCCTCGGGGGACATCCGGTTTGAAGGAAAGAGCCTGCCGTCCCTCTCGGATGCGGAAATGCGCAAGATTCGCGGGAACCGGCTGGCGATGATTTTTCAGGAGCCGATGACCTCGCTCAATCCCGTGTTCAAGATCGGACACCAAATCTCGGAGGCAGTCCGCTTCCACCTGAAGCTCGGAAAAAAGGCGGCATGGGAGCATTCGATCGAGATGCTGAGAAAAGTGGGGATTCCCCGTCCGGAGCAGATCGCGGACGAATATCCGCACCAGCTCTCCGGCGGAATGAGGCAGCGCGTCATGATCGCGATGGCGATGGCCTGCAATCCGCAGCTGCTGATCGCCGACGAACCGACGACGGCTCTCGACGTGACGATCCAGGCGCAAATTCTCGATCTGATGCGGGATTTGCAAAAGACAGAAGGGACAGCGATCCTGATGATTACGCACGATCTCGGTGTCGTGGCCGAAATGTGCGACCGTGTCGTCGTCATGTACGCGGGACAGGTCGTCGAGGAGACGGATGTAAAGACGCTGTTTCGCGACCCCAAGCATCCGTACACCAAAGGGCTGATGGCGTCCTTGCCGCAGCTTGCGGGCGATCAGACGCGCCTGCAGTCGATCCCGGGGAACGTGCCCAATCCGCTGGAAATGCCGCCGGGCTGCCGGTTTGCCCCGCGGTGCTCGTTCCGGATCGACGCTTGCGACCGCGTCAAACCGGAGCTGCTGGAAGTAGAGGCCGGGCATAAATGCCGTTGCCTGTTGTATGAGGAGGTGGAAGCGTGAAGCCGCTGCTGGAAGTAAAGGATCTAAAAAAGCACTACCCGATCAAAAAAGGTCTGTTTGGCAAGCAGGTAGGCGCAGTCAAAGCGGTGGACGGCGTTTCCTTCTCCATCCAGCCGGGAGAGACGCTCGGGATCGTGGGCGAATCGGGCTGCGGAAAATCGACGACAGGCCGGACGATTCTTCGTCTGATCGAGCCGACTGCGGGTGAAGTGCTGTTTGACGGCCAGGACATTCGCAAGCTGCCGCCAGACGAGATGCGGAAATTCCGCACCAACATGCAGATCGTGTTTCAAGACCCGTACGCCTCGCTGGACCCGCGGTGGACGGTTCAGCGGACGCTGGAAGAGCCGCTCCGCACCCACCTGAAGCTGTCCGAGGCGGAGATCAAGGACCGGATCGCCGAGCTGATGAGCGTAGTAGGCCTGGCCCCGTATCATGCGAGCCGTTTCCCCCACGAGTTCTCGGGCGGACAGCGGCAGCGGATCGGGATCGCCCGGGCACTCGCGCTCCGGCCCAAATTCGTGGTCTGCGACGAGCCGGTATCGGCGCTCGACGTGTCCATCCAGGCCCAAGTGCTCAACCTGATGCAGGACTTGCAAAGCCAGTTTTCGCTGACATATATGTTTATTTCCCACGATTTGTCTGTGGTGAAGTTCATCTGCGACCGGGTAGGCGTCATGTACCTGGGCAGAATGGTGGAAATGGCGCCGACGGCCGAGATGTTCGCCGAGCCGCTGCATCCGTATACGAAAGCGCTGATGTCTGCTGTCCCGGTCCCTGACCCGGAGGCGGCACGGGAGAGAATCGTGCTCACAGGCGACGTGCCCAATCCGCAATCGCCGCCGACCGGCTGCACCTTCCATACGCGCTGTCCATACGTTATGGACAGCTGCCGCCAGGCTGTGCCGGAATGGCGCGAGGTGTCGCCCGGACGTCACGTCGCCTGCCATCTGTTCGAGCAGTAACAACATTTTCATCTCAAAAGGCAGCCGTCATCTCTCTGGAGAGGCCGCTGCCTTTTTCGCAGGCAAGCATCATGATCAGAAAAGAGGAGACGCACATGAATCAGCAGATGAAACAGTTGGTGGAGAGCCTGACCCCGGAATGGACGGCGTGGCGGCGTGATTTTCACAAGTACGCCGAATCCGGCTGGGTGGAATTCCGCACGGCCTCCAAGGTGGCCGCCAAGCTGAAGGAATGGGGCTATGAGGTCCGGGCGGGTAAGGAAGTGGTCCGTGATGAAGCGCGGATGGGCGTCCCGTCAGCGGCGTTTTTGGCGCAGCAGGAAAAACGGGCAGTAGAGCAAGGGGCGGAACAAGAGTGGCTGCCCTATTTTTCCGGCGGCTTTACAGGAGTCGTCGGCATTCTCGATACGGGGCGCCCGGGTCCGACGGTCGGCTTTCGCGTTGACATGGATGCGCTGGACATTCAGGAGTCGGAGGAGGCGGATCATCTCCCGGCCGCAAACGGCTACGTCTCGGTCAATCCCGGCATGATGCACGCCTGCGGCCACGACGCCCACACCACCATCGGTCTTGGCCTCGCTCAAGTACTGATGGCGATGAAGGAAGAGCTGAACGGACGGATCAAAATTGTCTTCCAGCCAGCCGAGGAAGGGGTGCGCGGAGCCAAGGCAATGGTCGAGGCGGGCGTGTTGGACGACGTCGACTTTTTCTTTTCCGGCCATATCGGCAGCGGCGTGCCATTGGGTGAGATCGTCTGCGGAGCGAGAGGCTATTTGGCGACGACCAAGCTCGATGTCACCTACAAAGGGTATTCCTCCCACGCCGGCGGCCATCCCGAGGACGGAAAAAACGCGCTGCTCGCGGCAGCTTCGGCGGCTCTCAATATGCACAGCATTTCCCGGCATTCGCAGGGCTCGTCCCGGATCAATGTGGGCGTCCTGCAGGCGGGAAGCGGGAGAAACGTCGTGCCCGGCTCGGCTTTCCTCAAGGTGGAGACGCGCGGGGCTACCTCCGAGATCAATGAATACATGCTGGAAAGGGCAGTGCAAATCATCAGAGGAGCCGCTGCGATGCACGACGTCCAGGAAAGCATCGAGGTCGTCGGGATGGCCAACAGCTGCGACTCCAGCAGCGAGCTGATCCCGTTTATCCGCTCGCAGGCGGAAAAGCTGGCGGAGGTGCACACCGTACACGACTTCGTCGTAGCGGGCGGCTCCGAGGATGCCACCTACATGCTTCAAAGGGTGCAGGACAACGGCGGCCTCGCTTCCTACCTGGTGATCGGGACGACTCTCGCGGCGGGGCATCACAATGAAAAATTCGACATCGACGAGCGCGTGATGGCGATCGCGATTCAGACGTACGCCCTGTGTGCCTTGCATGCCGGAGAGCTGGAAGCATTGGGAAGAGGAAAGAGCGGGAGCCAAGGGCAGGACGGAAAGATCACGGAGTGACAGAAGAAGCAAAAAAAGTGATAGAAAGGGAAAAAGGACAGGAACAAAGAGCACAGAGCGGATAAGATGAGAAAGGTACTAATAGAAGACAGGTCGTAACGGAGAAGACAAAACGCCTGGTTTTTCATGGCGCACAAGCAAAGACAGGACAGCGGATGCAAGAAAAGGGCGGGTCTCCTATGGGGACCGGCCCTTTTGTTCAAGCTGAGAATAAATTCAGCCCGACAGCAGATACGAGGATGAGCCCAAAGGGATGCCGGTTTCGCTCTACGCGAATGGCATGGACCAAATATTCTGAAAGGTATATGATGAAAGTCAAAGAACTATGCTGCGTGATGCTTGTGTCTCTTCTAGAGGCATTTTCGAGGCCAAGCCGGCATGAAGAAGGAGTGGAGGGGTACTTACATGGATGTTTTTGCACTATCAGAAGCTGTTCGCGAGAGAAAGGTTTCGCCAGTCGAACTGGTCGCGCAAACGCTGGCAGCGATCGAATCGAAAAACGATCAGTTGAATGCGTATATCACGATCTGCGCCGAGGATGCGCGGAAGGAAGCGGCTCAGGCTGAAGCCGACATTATGCGCGGCGAGTGGCGGGGCATGTGGCACGGGATTCCTGTCGCGGTCAAAGACATGATTCTCACCGCTGGGGTGAGGACGACATTGGGCTCCAAAGTGTTCGAGCGGTTCGTCCCGGAACAGGACGCAACGGTCGTGAGGAAATGGAAGGAAGCGGGGGCCATTGTGCTCGGAAAGACGAACACCCATGAATTCGCCTATGGCCCGACCGGCGACAAATCCCATTTCGGTCCGTCCCGCAATCCCCACAATCCGCAGAAAATTACCGGCGGGTCCAGCAGCGGGTCCGGGGCTGCTGTAGCCGCCAATCTCGCCTATGCTGCACTCGGAACAGATACGGGCGGTTCGGTGCGGATACCGGCTGCCGCATGCGGCATCGTAGGGATGAAACCGACATTTGGCCTTGTCAGCAAGTACGGCGCGTTTGATCTGGGCTACACCCTTGACCACGTAGGGCCGATGACACAAAGCGTCAGGGATAACGCCGGCCTGCTGAACCTTTTGGCAGGCTACGATCACAACGACCCGTATTCGCTCTCCTGGCCTGAGGAGGACTACGCCCTTTTGCTCGGCACAGCGATCCGGGGAAAGGTCATCGGAGTTCCGCGCTGGTATTATCAGCATGTGGAAGGGGAAATCGTACAGGCGCTTCAGCAGGTGATGGAAGTCTACCGGGCACTCGGAGCAGAGGTGCGGGAGGTTGAGCTGTCGATGATGGATGAGCTGGTCGAAGCACAGCGCATTACGGTCCAGGCCGAAGCCTCGGCTGTTCACGAGAAAACCTTGCGGGATTACGCAGCCGATCTGGATCAGGAGGTGTGCGAGCGCCTGTTGGACAGCAAGGAAGTGCGCGGCTATCAGTACGTGCAGGTACAGCAGCGGCGCGGGAGGCTCACGGCGAGCTACAACGAGGTGTTTGCCGGCGTTGACGTCCTGCTGACGCCGACACTGCCGATTCTGCCGACAGACATTGGTCAGCGAACAGTGATGATCGGCGATTATCAGGATGGTGTCCGTCCGGCACTGCTGCGGCTTACAGCCCCGACCAATTTTACGGGCAACCCAAGCTTGTCTGTGCCATGCGGATTTTCAAAGGATGGCTTGCCTATCGGGTTTCAACTGATCGGAAAGCACGGAGAGGAAGCAAAGCTCTACCAGTTTGGATACGCCTACGAACAAGAGACGCGTTCGTGATGTCGCAGGCTGTCGGACAGCAGGAGGCTATTCAGGTACAAATGTCTTCATGTCCGCCAGAGAATTCGGCCCATTACGAAAACATGGGGAACACGGAAAATCCGGGTAGCGCAGGAGATCCTCTGGACTCGTTCAAGCCCGTGAACGCAGCAAACTTGGCTGAAGGCATTGGCCCCGGAATATTTCGTCCGGTACACGATGGAGCCGGAATCCGTCTGGGCGCTCGATGAAAAGGGACGCGTGCATGAAATCATCGTAAACCGGGTGCCGCCCTATGCGGCAAAGCTGGAACGGATCGAAGCGAGGGCGGGTGACGCAAAGGAGGACGATGTGCTGGCCATCAGCGGCAGGCTGCGGATTACTCGCGATCGACACATCTTCGAGCATGATTGGAAGCCGTTTGAGCGTGAGGCCATCCGCGATCAGGCACGAATCATATCCTCCACCTATGATTACGCGATTGAAGGCCCCGGCTCCCACTATCACTTGCTGGTGACGGCCAATGACAAGCTCGTCGTTATCGGCTACAATCCGTTCGGCCACCGTTCCGCAAAGCCGGATAGAGTGGTTGTGCAGCAAGCAGGAGCAAAAGGCCCGAAGCAGATTGCCGGAGGGGCAGTCTGTATTTCAGCAATGGCCCGTTAGACGGACACTGTAAAAAGTGACGTTCTGGCGGGCCAATTTTGGTTGGCTTGATACAATCCAAGAGGGACTTGGAAATTTTTTGCTTTTTGGAAAAATGATTGACCGAATTGTCACTGGAATATCGTACAATGATTACTTTAGAGAAAAAACCAGGACGATATGCATAGGTTGAATGCCCTTAAAAATGAAACGGTTTGACAAGCAGTCGGGCATTTGAACCTAAAATGACAACGGGGTGTGAAGTGTGAGAACAACCATTGGAACCAAATTGATTGCGGGATTTGTAAGTGTTGCCTTGCTTTTGGCGGTGACTGCCGGTGTCGCCTATTACTATTTCGACAAGGTGAATGATTCGTATTCGGATTTGGTAGGCAGACGGGCGGTCATTTTGAGCAGTGCCTTAAAAATACAGGTGCTGACAATCAAACAGTCAAATAGCCTGAGGGGATATTTGATGACGGCTGATAGTCAATTTTTAAACAGCCTGCAGGCCGATGACGAGCAATTGCGCGGGATTATTAGGGAGACGGAATCCCTGATTCATCGCCAGGAAGATAAAGAGACAGTGGATACATTTATGCGGCTCTATGACCAATACCAGAAGGAGGCCCAAGAGCTTCTGCAAATGGTCAAGCAAAAAGAAGACGGGTCGAAGCTGATGGAATCGTACATGAAGGAAATTTTGCCTTTGGCAAGCCAACTGGAACCGACGATTGAGCAGATCGTCACCGGACAGCAGGAGCTGATGGCCGAAGGGAGCTTGGTCAATCAGAGGACTGTTTCCGGGGCTACGGCGAGTCTTGTCGGTTTTAGTGCAGGGGCTTTGATCCTCTCTATTTTGATCGGCTATCTGATCTCCCGGCTCATTTCCAAACCGATCAGACAGATCGCTGCGCTTGCCGAGCAGGTCGCGACAGGGGATTTGACACGTGAGGACCTTCACGTCAAAAACAGAGACGAGATCGGGGATTTGGCGCATTCGTTCAACCGGATGGCGGGAAATCTGCGCGATCTGATTCGGCAAATCAATGTGAGCGCAGAGGGCGTAGCGGCTTCGTCCGAAGAGCTGTCAGCCAGTGCCGAGCAGACCAGCCGGGCGTCCGAGGCGATCAGTTGCGGCATCCAGGAAGTGGTCGTCACGGCGGAGAAACAGGCCAGAAGTGTGGAGGAAAGCGTAGCGGCCATGGATCAGATGGCGATGGGCATTCAGCACATTGCGGACCAGACCGAAGCCACCTCGTCTCTGTCCGTTCAGGCGGCGCAAAAGTCGGAGGAAGGAAATCGAACGATTCAGCGAGCGGTCAAGCAAATGGATTCTCTGGATGCAACGATCGGGCATCTGGCCAAAGCCGTACAGGAAATGGATGCTCACTCCATGCAGGTAGGAAAAATTGTCGGGGTCATCTCGGAAATTGCTGCCCAAACCAATCTGTTGGCGCTAAATGCAGCGATCGAGGCGGCGAGAGCGGGAGAGCATGGACGCGGTTTTGCCGTCGTGGCGGACGAGGTTCGCAAGCTTGCCGAGGAATCGGCTCGATCCGCAGACCAGATCACCGGCTTGATTGGAAGCATGCAGCAAAACACAAAGCAAACCGTGGAAAAAATGCAGCAAGGGATTACAGAGGTGGAAGAAGGCATCCAAACCGTAAATATGGCAGGCGACCAGTTCGGTGAAATTAAACAATTTATAGAACAAGTGACTGAACGGATTCAGGCAATTTCCGCGGCGATCAAGCAAATCTCTGCCAGCAGCGAACATGTCACACAAACTGCGCACATGATTGGAGAGGGGGCGAAAACAGTAGCGGCCAGTTCGCAAACGGTTTCTGGCGCATCCGAAGAACAGCTCGCCGGTGTGGAGGAGGTATCCTCTTCGGCAGCTTCGCTGGCAAAAATGGCAGAAGAGCTCCGTTGCCTTGTCGCTTCCTTTCGGGTATAACCACCTCGCATGGAAATGATCGGAAATTCGTATTTGTCTTTTTTGTATGACTCAAGTATTATAATAAACATGAAAATACATCCAGCAAAATTCAAATATACTAAAAAACGGGCCAATTGAATGATTTTGCAAAGGATTATGATCCTGGTCCTTTCTTCATAAAAAGGTTCATCCAAAGATGGATAAGCCTTTTTTCTTTGCCCGGCAAAGCGGCAATCGCTCGGCAGAGCCGACGATCCTGCCTGTAAGAGGCGTTTACATAGAGAGAAAAAGGCGGGCGCTGCAAGCAAAATCGCCGGAGCCACCCGCTTTCGGACAGTGGAGGATGTAGAGACATGCTGCGAAACATATCGTATCGAAACAAAGTGGTGCTGGCCATTCTTTGTTTTAGTCTGATCAGTACGCTGGCAATATCGTTTTTCGACAACAGGCAGTTGGAGCAAACGATTGTCGGAGAACGAAACACGCAATTGAAGCTGGTGGAAGAGAGCGTGCTGAATTCGATCAAGGCAGTCGATGTGGCCTATCAGGTGTTTGACGTGGAAATTGAGGAAGAGATGAGAAAAAACATGGCGGAGTTGATGGAGGAATACAGCAGGAACCCCGATTTCTCGGCATGGAACTTCGCGGGCTACAAGCAGAGGTTTGACGGAATGGACATTTTCGTGCTCGACCGAAGCTTGAAAATCCTGTACTCCAGCAACACGGGGGATATCGGTCTTGATTTTGGCAATGCCGGAGCGTTTGCCGAGCTGTTAAAAACAAGGATCGACGGAAAGGATTTTGTCGCAGACGGCATGGAGGTGTCCGTCAATACCGGGTCGATCAACAAATTCGCTTATATGCCTACCCCTGATCACAAATATTTGCTTGAGCTGGGGATGAATGTGCAAGGAACGCCCCTATTTCAAAAGTTCAATTTCCTGGACGTATCAAACAGACTGATTACACGCTATGCCTCCATTGATGACATTACGGTTTTCAGTCATGACGGCTATGCTTTGGGCAAGACGGATGCAGAAGGAAAGTCGCTTCGGGTCAGTCCTGAGCTCGAGTCCATTTTCAGCGAATCGTACCAGACCCAGACCGTGAAGGAAGCGACTCTTGATCAAGAGGGGAAATCTGTCACGTACCGGTTTGTTCCGTATAAATTGGACGAACAGTCGAATGATCTGAGCCGCTCGCGGATGATTCAAATCGTCTACAATCATGATGAAGTCGACCAGGCGGTAGCCGCCAACCGGTCAAAATTCATGCTTCAGCTATTGGTCATCGTCATCGGATCGATCCTGATCGCCTACTTGGTTGGCCGGATCATCTCCCATCCGGTCCGGATGATGTCCGCGCTGATCGAAAGGACAGCCGCCTTCGACCTTACAGAGCAGCACGGATATGAAAAGTTCATGACCTCGCAGGACGAGCTGGGACGTGTGTTCCATGCCATCGTGAAGATGCGGGCTGAACTGCGTCAAATGGCAGAAGGCTTGGTGAGCGTAACAGAGTCCATCGTGGAGAAGGCAAGCGCCGTGCAAAACGTCAGTGACGATGTCAGCAGCCGTTCCGTCCAAACCTCGCTGGCAACGAAAGAGATGTCCAGCCGGATGCAGGAGACAGCCGCGATCTCGCAGGAAATCGACGCTACCTTGACGGAAGTAAGCGATGTGATTCAGTCTGTTTCACAGAAAGCCAACAAGTCCGTTCACGTTGCCCAAAATGTCAGCGAGCGGGCAGGTCATTTGAAGGAGACAGCCGTCGCTTCCAGACAAAGCGCCAATCTTATCTACAGCGAAGTAAAAGCGCAGGCGGAAGTCGCCATAGAGCAGTCGACCAAATCCGTGGACCACATCCACGTACTGGTAGATGCCATTCACAGTATCGCTTCCCAGACCAATTTGCTTGCATTGAATGCAGCGATTGAAGCGGCGCGCGCAGGGGAGAGCGGAAAAGGCTTCTCGGTCGTCGCCGAAGAGGTTCGCAAGCTCTCCTCCGAATCGGCCAAGGTGGTTACCGATATTCAGCAGATCATCGGTACTGTGAAGGAGTCCGTACACAATCTGTCTGCCAGTCTGACCCGGCTGCTTGATTTTGTGGATCGAAATGTCAGAGAGAGCCTGGACGAGCTGATGGAAACCTCGGATACGTATAACGAGGATGCCCTTCATTTTCAGACGCTCCTGAGTGAATTCAACCGCACCTTTGAGGATTTGGCCGCATCGATCAAAAGCACCGCGGAGGCAACGGGAAGAGTAAACCAGACGATCCAGGAAAACTCACAGGACATCGAGACGATTGTTCATCTCTCCGAAACGATTGCCCAGGAGAACAGCAAGCTCACAGAGTATTCCAAGGGAAGCTTGAAGAACGTTCAGGAATTGAATCGAATGACCAGCCACTTTACCTTGTAAAGGAAGAGAGAGCCTCCCGTTGTCTGGGAGGCTCTGCCTATCTTCAAACAGTATGTTCGCGCACTGGCCGAGTTTTTATTTTTGGCGTTTCTCGATTTCTTCGTTTACGACAAAAGCGAGGTCGTCGTTGCCAAAAAGCGAGAGAACACCCAGCAGGGGCGCATCCGGGATTTCTTCGGATTCTTCTTTTGGGACGGTGATTTCTGTCATTTGACGCAGCAGCGGATTTTCTGCCTGCCCGGGATATGCGCGGCGGTAAAGCTCATGGGCATCCAGACCGTGATTGACACACCACTGGGCAAAAACCAGAATCATCATGCCCTCGTCACGCTGGTAATTTTCAATGATTTGCTCTTCTACTTTCTTTGAATTCATCGGAAGTCTCCTTTGGTACAGGCAGTTTGTTCACACTGACAACTGTTTCATGCGGATGAACGGATACGTGTTTTTATTGTAGAAAAAGAGTGCGGGATTCTGCAAGGGTGTATACTTGTACATAATAAGGAAGCAAAAAAGGAGGGGGACCAGTGATACGATTAAGCGCTTTGGATCAATCGCCAATCGCGGAAGGCAGCACGGCTGTGGAGGCGTTGGCGCAAACGACACGGCTGGCACAGGAGCTGGATAAACTGGGCTATCATCGACTCTGGGTATCGGAGCACCACTTCAGCAACAGTCTCGCCGGTTCCAGCCCGGAGGTTTTGATCGCCCACCTGGCTGCACATACAAAGCGCCTGCGGGTAGGCTCGGGCGGGGTGATGCTCCCGCACTACAGCGCCTACAAGGTCGCGGAAAACTTTCGCGTGTTGGAAGGGCTGCATCCGAATCGGATCGATCTGGGGGTAGGGAGAGCGCCGGGGGGCATGCCGCTCGCTACAAGAGCGCTGCAGGAAGGAAAGGCTCCGGGGTTGGACCAGTATCCCGATCTGCTGGACGATTTGATCGGCTATTTGCACGACGCGCTCGATCCTCGCCATCCGTTTGCAGGGCTTCGCGCTACGCCTTACATAGAGACGGCGCCAGAAGTGTGGCTGCTCGGCTCGAGCAGTGAGAGCGCCCGGCTGGCAGCGGAGAGAGGGGCTTCTTTTGCGTTTGCCCACTTTATCAACGGGGAGGGAGGCGAAGCAGCGATGAGCTGGTATCGCCGCCGCTTCCGTCCGTCTCTGTTGGGGGATGCCCCGCAGTCGATAGTCGCGGTCTTTGTGATCTGTGCCGACACGGCTGAGGAGGCGTCAGAGGTGGCATCGAGCCTTGATTTGACCCTGCTGCTGCTGGAAAAAGGCGGAGCGGCCCAAGGAGTTCCTTCCGTCGAAACCGCCAGACAGTATCCGTACACGGAGTTTGACCGGCAGCGAATCCTGGCCAATCGCAGCAGGATGATCGTCGGAAATCCCGCACAGGTAAAGGCAAGAATCCTGGAGATGAGCAAAGCCTACGAAACAACGGAATTCATGATCGTGACCATCACTCATGATTTTGAGGCCAAGCTAAGGTCCTACAGACTGCTGGCAGAGGCGTTTTCGGGGCAGGAAAACTAGCTCGTCCTCTCGGCGGCTGCAGGTGCATCGTTCATAGGCTTCGTATTCTGCTTGATTTGGCCCTATTCAAGATGAAAAAGAGGTGCAGGGAGCCAGTTCCCCCGCACCTTTTTTATGCTTCCCGAGCCATTGGTGATGCCGCCGTTTCCGGAGCAGCGGCTGCGGTTTTGCCTTGTCTTTCACATGGTTCTGGCGGCTTTGCATTAAGCCAATCCGAGGATCTGCCCGCCTTCGCCGATGGCAACAGATTCCGCCGCCGGCACTTTGGGCAATCCCGGCATGGTGACGAGACTGCCGGTCAACACGACGAGGAAGCCGGCACCTGCAGATATTCTGATCTCACTTACATGTATCGTGAAATCGGAAGGAGCGCCCAACTGGTCAGGCTGATCGGAGAACGAGTAGGGCGTTTTTGCCATGCATACCGGGAAGTGCGTAAGCCCCATCTCTTCCGCCTTGCGCAGCGTCTGTGCAGCCGCTTTGGAGAAAATCACTCCGGAGCCGCGGTACAGCTTCTTCACGATGGTCTCGATCTTTTCGCGAACCGGCAGCTGGTCATCGTACAAATAGTCAAATGAAGAAGGCGAATCCGCTGCTGCCACTACCTTCGCAGCGAGGTCCAGTCCGCCTTCGCTGCCCTTTGCCCACACCTGGGAGAGCGCCACTTCTGCGCCAAGCTCCTCACACATGGAAATGACCAGATTGTGCTCCGCTTCCGTGTCTGTGGCGAAGCTGTTGAGCGCGACGACAACAGGAATGCCAAACGACCGCAAATTCTCGATGTGCCGCCGGACGTTGGCAAAGCCGGCACGGAGGGCGTCCAGATTTTCCTCGTGCAACTGGGCTACAGGGATGCCGCCGTTGTATTTAATCGCCCGAGCTGTGATGACGAGGACGGCGGCGGAAGGGGTGAGGCCCGCTTTCCGGCATTTGATATCGAAAAATTTCTCCGCGCCCAGATCGGCTCCAAACCCGGCTTCCGTCACGACGAAATCAGCCAGCTTCAAAGCCAGGCGGGTGCCGATGACGCTGCTGCAGCCGTGGGCGATGTTGGCAAACGGACCGCCGTGCACGATCACCGGTGTGCCTTCCGTCGTCTGGACGAGATTGGGCTTGAGCGCATCCTTCAGAAGCACGCACATGGCGTCTACCGCCTTGATGTCCGCTGGCGTAACCGGCTTGTCATCGAGATCGTAGCCGATAATGATCTTGCCGAGCCGTTCGCGCAGATCGTCCATATTTTCGCTCAGGCAGAGGATGGCCATGATCTCCGAGGCGGTCGTAATCATAAAGCCGTCTTCTCTTGTTTGCCCGTTTCCGTCCCCGAGTCCGATCACGATGCTGCGCAGGGAACGGTCGTTCATATCCATGGCCCGTTTCCAGACGATCTTTTTCGGATTCAGCCTTAGTTTATTTCCGTGGTAAATATGATTGTCTATCATTGCAGCGAGCAGGTTGTGGGCAGATGTGATCGCATGAATGTCCCCGGTAAAATGCAGGTTGATTTCATCCGCGGGCAATATTTGCGCGTTTCCGCTGCCCGTAGCTCCGCCTTTCATCCCCAGGCAGGGGCCAAGCGACGGTTCGCGCAGCGCTGCAATCGTTCTTTTCCCGAGCTTGTTGAGGGCTTGGGAAAGTCCGATGGTGGTCAGTGTCTTTCCGGCGCCTGCCGGGTTGGGGTTCATCGCGGTTACCAGAATCAGTTTGCCGTCAGGACGATCCTTTACCTTTTCCCAAATATCCGGGGACAGCTTTGCTTTGTACTTTCCATAAAACTCCAGGTCCTCTTCCGTAATGTCTACGAGCTTAGCAATGTCGGCGATAGGTTTCATGGACGATGCCTCCATACAGCTTATTTACGAACATGATCTAATTCAACAAAGCGGGGCGAATGTCCTTGGAAAAATGTCAAAGAATGGGGAATGGACCGGTTGATTGTGTCAATTTGTAAACCGGGAAGGAATCATTTTCCTGGCGGAGAAATACGCGTATACAAATGTATACAGTAATGAAGAAAGGAGAAACAGATGGATCGGGATTTCCGTAAAAAAACATTTCGCGGCGCCAAAATCGAGGACATCATCCAAGAGCTTGAGCGGCTGATCCAGCTTTGCGAACAAAACAGGGACAAAAGCGACAGTCTGGACAGGCAGCGTTTTTACGAGGGCATGGCGATTGCCTACACGACGGTATCGCTAAAGCTCAAAGGCGAATTTGACTACATCGAGGCGGAGGCAGTCGAACAGCTTTGCCATGCCGCGGAGAAAACGGGAGCAAACAGCCCGACCGTGGCGAATTACACCGATAGCTGTTCCTTTTGCGGAAAAAGCAAAAGCGATGTCGGCGAGCTGGCCCTGGGGCCGGGCGTCTCGATTTGCCGGGATTGCTTGCAATTCGGCGTTGCGGTGATTGATTCACAGTCGCCGAAGGGATGAAAGGTGTCTAGAAGTCGCATATTTCCGGGAATTTCGTCAGTGGTTCAATTGATGGATTATTCCTTTTTTTTCTCCGCCCATTTTTCTGTTTATGACTGGGGAAAACAGGGAATAGGTACCCGTGTAATACAGGACTTGGAAGGGAGAGAGAGGAAATGGCAGTAGAAAAAGAGAAGCGGTCCATGTCTTTGCGCAGCCGCTTATTGATCATCTGTTTGTTGTTGCTGGGAATTCCCAGCCTGCTGATCGGTTTGGTCGGCTACGAACGTTCCAAGGTGGAGCTGGATCATGCGGGGATGGACCGGCTCAAGGGAAACGTCCAAATGGTACTAGGAATGATTGCCCTGCTGCAAAAAGAGGTGGATGCGGGCCATTTGAAGCTCGAAGACGCGCAAAACAGGCTGCGTGATGAAATCCTGGGCCCAAAAGGGAGCGATAATAAGCGACCGCTCGTACAGAAATATACGATGGGAGAAACGGGCTACGCTTGGGCTATCCTTCCAGAGGGCATCAGCATCATGAATCCTGCCAACGAAGGAACGGATATCAATGATTCGGTTTCAGCGGATGGAGTCAATTTGGTGCAAGCCTTCGTGGAAAAGGGAACAAACGGTGGCGGATTTGTCAACTACCAATGGCGAGTCGCAACAACAGATTCCATTGATACCAAAATTGCTTATGTCGAGCAGGACCCCCATTGGGGCTGGATCGTCGGGGTTGGCGCTTACCAGTCTGAATTCTACAAGGGAGCCAATCAGGTACTTTACTATATCCTGGTGATTTTGGGCATCTCCCTCGTTTTGGGTACGCTGATCATCATATTCGTTGCCAAACGGATCACGGGTCCGATTATAAACATAGCAGAGCACGCCAGACGGGTTTCCCAGGGAGATTTGACGGTTGATCAGGTGCAGGTCATCAGAAAAGACGAGATTGGGCAGCTGGCCCAAGACTTTAACAAGATGACCAGCCACCTGCAGGAGGTCATCCGGGAAGTGCGGGGCAGCACGCTGTCTGTAGCATCTACCGCGGAGCAGCTGTCAGCTTCGGCTGAACAGAGCACGCAGGCCGGCGAGCAGGTAGCCGTTGCCATTCAGGAGGTAGCCGCTGGCTCGCAAAAGCAGGCCGATCAGCTTGACAGCGCCAGCCGCGTAGTCGATGAAATGGCCGGTGAAGTGAAGCGGATCACAGATGCAGCGATATCTGTCACCCACACATCCCAGCAGGCATCGGAGAGATCGCTTGAAGGGAACAAGGCGATCCAGACCGCGATTAATCAGATGAATTCTATCAATCACACGGTAGAGGAGCTTTCCGAAGTGGTCGAAGGTCTGGGGCAACGTTCCACGCAGATCGGCAATATTATCGAGGTGATTACAGGTATTGCCGAACAGACCAATTTGCTGGCTCTGAATGCTGCGATCGAGGCCGCTCGTGCTGGCGAACATGGCCGCGGCTTTGCCGTTGTTGCCGACGAAGTGCGGAAGCTGGCTGAACAGTCTTCCGGATCAGCACAGCAAATCGCTGATTTGATCGCAGCTATTCAGGCAGAAACAGCGAAGGCCGTTACATCGATGGAGTCGGCCACCCAAGAGGTACGGGAAGGAATCCAGTTGGTGCATGGCGCAGGGGAATCCTTTGGCCACATTCAAGGCTCGGTAGGCGAGGTAGCACAGCAGATCGACAGTGTAGCTTCTTCTGCTGAAAAGCTGAAGGCCGGAATGGACGGGGTCATGGACGTAATCCGCCAGATTGCCCATATCGCCAATGAAACCGCCTCCGGTTCGCAAAATGTCTCCGCCGCCACCGAAGAGCAGCTTGCGGCCATGGAGGAAATCGCTTCGTCGGCAGAAGCTCTTTCCAAGATGATGGAGGAGTTAAACGACTTGGTGCAAAGATTTAAAGTGTAGGTAAAGATATTTTGGAGTAACGAAAACAGAAGGCATACAAGAGAGGTCGTCTCGTTGATGAGACGACTTCTTTTTTGTCTATCTGTACAGGGAGCAGATGGAGAATGGGATCTCCAACTTCTGAAGTCTATGATTCCGGGGCTGTTGCATCCCAAAGCAATCTGCTGAAGTTTGCTGGCAGCCAATCAGATGACAGGCTGCTCATGAACACCAGGACGCTGCTGACGGTATAATCCCAGATCAGGATGAGAGCCGCTTATGATCACATCCCGCAATATTTTGGCCAGCAGCATGCTGTAGACAATCCCGCTGTCCCCATAGGCGAACAAAAAGTACCAGCCCGGGTAATCATCGTACATGCCGATCATCGGAAGGCCGTCACGCGACCCTCCGTAAAATGCGGCAAGCTGGTAGGCGGGCTGTACGTTCAGGCCTGGAAAGAGCTCGTTGAACTTTTGGATCAGCTTCTCTCTTTTCTGGGGCAGCATCGAGTCTCGCTTGTTTGCGGAGGCGGTCTTTTCATCCAGACCGCCGATGATGATGCGGTTATCCTTCGTCGTTCGCATGTACATGTAAGGGCGGGCAGTCTCCCAGATCAACGTGCGGTCGGACCACATGGACAAGTCGTCGACGGGGTTTGAAATCACGGCGTAGGAGCTGATGACCGAGGCATTCTGTTCGCGTTTGAATGCAAGACTCTCGCAGCCGGCGGCAACGATCACTGTGCGGGCCCGGATTTGGCAGCTCCCGTCAGTCAGGATGAAGGCAGTCCCGTCTTTATTCAGCTTCTTGCCCGTAATCTTGGTGTTCTCATAGATGCGGACCCCTCTGGCATGGGCGGTTTCCAGCAGACCCAGCGTAAACGCATACGGATTCATCTCGGCGTCGCCGTAGATGTAGAGGGCAGCATGCTTGGAGAATGGATAGCGCTGCCTGATTTGCTTTTCCGTCAAAAGATCAAGGGAAAAGCCGTTTCTCGTGAGGAGGGCGAAGTCTTTTTCAAGCTTCGCGACATCCTTTTTCGCACTCGCGTAGTACAAGCTGTCCCGACGCTCGAATTCTGTGTCCCGCCCGATATCCCTGATAGCTGCTTCCATGTCATCGATAGCTTCCCGGCACAGCTTCAAATGGCGGATGGCGGCGGTTTCCCCGAAGCTGTCTGCCAGCTCGTGGGCCATTTTATCTCCGGCATATTGCAATACTGCCGTATTGGTACAAGTGCTGCCAAGCCCGGCCTTGCCCTTTTCCACGATCACGACGTCCTGCCCCAGCTCACTTAGGTAGTAGCCGCATTGGGCCCCTGAAATCCCCGCGCCGATAATCAGCACGTCACAGGAAAGATCAGAATCCAGAGCGGGATAGGAGGGGGGATCAGGAAGCCTGTTTGGCCAGTAAAAGGTTCCGGTATGTAGATCCATGGCGGTATCGCTCCCGATTTGCGCATTTTTTGATAGCGTAGCCTTTTTGGGTCTTGTCCATTCCGGCATCCCTCCTTTTGTTAGGGGACTGGTAGGAAATGCATGGTAAATAGGGACTAGAAAATCCAAGCTCGTTTTTCTTTTTGGGAGAATTGTATGATTTTCCCTGTTTAAAACTGTATGGTACGATGTGGAGGTTCGTTTTTACAAAACCAAGGGCTAGAGAGAGAAAGGACTAGAAAATGAAGAAAAAAACCATCCTGTCTTGTTTACTGAGCGTTGCCATGACGTTTGGGGTCGTCGCTGCAGCGAGTGCTGAGCCAGAGCTGAACTGGATCGAAGGAGGAAAATCCGTCGAGGTCGGATCAGGTCTTGGTACTTTGGATCTGGGCAAGGATTTTGTCTTTTTGAGTGGTGAGGACACAATCAAGCTGCAAAAGCAGATCGGCAATATTCCCACCGAAAATGAAATCGGAAGCATTTTTCCTCAGAATGAAAATGAGCAATGGATCGTCGTCATGGAGTACGAAGAGGTAGGGCATATCAAGGACGAGGAAAAGAACAACATTGACGCCGATGCCATTTTGGAAAGCTACAAGGAAGGAACGGAAGCGGCGAACAAGGAAAGAAAGCCGGAAGACCAGCTACACGTCATCGGCTGGGATGTAAAGCCGTTCTACGATGAGAAAACCCACACGCTGGAATGGTCCATGCTTGGCGAGGATTACCAGAAGACTCCTTTGATCAACTACAACGTTCAGGTTCTGACCCGCCAAGGCTTTGTTTCTTTTCTGCTGATTTCCGATCCGAACAATTTGCAACGCGATAAAAAGAAGCTGCATGATGAAATCATTCCTACTTTTAAACTGAAAGAAGGCAATCGTTACGAAGATTTCAATGAAGCGACAGACAAAGTGGCAGAGTACGGCCTGACTGGGCTTGTCCTCGGCGGTTTGGGCGTCGCGATTGCAAAGAAAGTGGGGATTCTCGCGGGTCTGCTGCTCTTTTTGAAAAAGGGCTGGGTCCTGATCGTAGTTGCGATCGGCGGACTGTGGAGATTCCTGACTGGCAAAAAGAAAAAGCAGGCCGCTGCTCAGGCAGAACAACAGGCAGCGATGGAGCAACAGCCTCCAGGCGACAACAACCAAAATCCTCCTGCCAGCCAAAACCCGCCGGTATAAGGAGAATACCGGTAGAAGGAAAATAAAAAGAAATCACCGGCGGTAAAAGCAAGTGGCCCCAAAAGTTATTTGAAATCATGTAAGGTTTGAGTCGATAATTTACTGGACTCAGACCTTCTAATTTTGTCTTGATTCGTATGTTGTTATTTGCTATGAAGCGCAATGCCTTTATTAAGATTCCATGCTCCTCCCTATGGTCACGAGTAGGCTTCTGAAAGTTGCTCAGTCCTTATCATCAGGACTTAAATAACCTACAGATTTCCATAGATAACCTCTAAACCATCTCACTTAAAATTGGCTGCTCTAGCGTTGCAACGTGTTCATGCTAGGCTACCCGGTCCACTGAAACACCTTCCTGGATAAGTTGATTCGTTTGTATTTTAAATTCCTTATCATATCTTGTTAAGTATTTTGGTGTGCTCTCTGTTCTCAGTGTTCAATATTTAATCTAGCATCAGATCCAAAAATAACACATAGGCTCTAAAAGTAGTAACGACTAAAATTGGAAATGCAAAAATACTCTCGAGATTATTGGCAAAAATATCAGAATATTGGCATAACAATTTGATTTTCTTTACAAAATTTCACAATTACCTTATATTAGAAACAGATGGAATTTATGTCCATCATTAATTTTTTTTGGGAGTGTATATAAAAGTATGGAAAAAGAGATTGTTCGAGGTGCCAGCAAAGAAATTATCGGTGATGGGGGTGGATTAGGAGTTTCAAAGTTTGGTATTGGTTCGAATTTCAACACTATTCAATCTTTAACTGACAAATCAAAAGGCGGCGGTCGACTTTGTGCCTCATCTTCATCATCAAGCAGCGGTGCTGCTACTATAGCTAAAAAATAAAATGCTGTTATATCTTTGGAGTAGGGCTTAGTAAATTCGGCCAAATTCAAAATGAAGGTTGGTGCAAAGATATTTACTTGCTGTTTTGAATTTGGCTAAGAATTTTTAAACATAAATGTCACCTTCGGGATAAACTGATTCACCCTCACCTGGATTAAAGTGATCAATCCGTACATATACTTCGAAAACCGGCAGTTTATTGAGGATTTGCGAAGAGCATACACGGTAAACGGGCTAGATAATTACCAAACGACTTCGGAATAAAGTTTGACCTAGATTCCTGTTTACTAACGAAATTGGTTAGTTTACCGTTTGGAAGTTTTGAGGCCGATCTCTTTTCAGGTAGTAAGTGTAAGACATGTGGAAAGGTTCCTATTGACAAGCAGTACCGAATCCTTACTAATTGGGACAACTGATGGATAATCTAATGATTGATAGAGTTATTTTGTAGCGATACTATAACTACTCTCTTATCGTTTCAACATTAAGAGAAACTGTTAAACAATATCGTGAAAGAAATGCTGAGCCTCAACCGTCTAACAAACAGAAAAAATTGCAGTTTGGGTCATTTAAAACCGGCTATGGTATATCAAAATAGGTCAGCGTTGATATAAATACGGAATGAAGGCAAAGGTGAATGTAAATATGATTTCAAACTATCGAATCAATAAATTTTTGTGCCATTATTTACCAAATGGAGAACTGGTTGTTCAAACTATAAATGGAATAATGAAGATTCACAATAGGGAACTAATAGATTTAATATTGCTATGGGACAAAACTGACATGAAAGAAATTTCAGAATCGTTTTTAGAAGAGTGTTTCAAAGATGACAAAATGCAAGCTATTGAATTTCTTGAAACAAATGGGTTAATAAGTGCTGTAAAAGAAAAAAAGATTAAGATCGATTTAATTACAGTTATGAGTAATGATTCTTTTATAGATGAAATTTTGTTAAAAACACTATCGGAAGATTTCAAAGACAAATTATCAATTAAGTCAATTGAAATAAATGACTTACAACAAATTGGGAAAAATGAACTATCGCTGGTTTTTCTTAATCCTTATAACAAAAACTTAGGTAAGATGATAAGGGATAGGCATTTAAAAGCAGATAATTCCTATCTTTTGATGAGCTATATTTATAATAATAAATTTTATATGGATTCACTTTACAATCGAAATTGGTGTAATCCTTGCCATTGCTGTCATATTGGTCACATTGAATCACATATGAGGATTGGAAGCGCAGAAAATTTAACTTATCAACAAGTTGTTGATATTCTTTATTCTTTGGATCAAAACATAGAAATCGGCGTTCCATTAACTAATGCTCAACGGATTATTATTGCCGCATGTTTAGTCAAGCGCATTCAATTATTAATAAATGATTTCACCTACTCTAAAATTCATCATGAAGACATTAATAAGGCTACGATAATGAAGTTGGACGATTTGAAAAAGTATGAAGATACTTCAATTCATTGGGAGCTGTGTGATTGTTATGAATAGAAGGAATGAGAAGCAGGAATTATTAGTGCAAAAAAGAAGGAAAGATGATTTTTCGAATCACTTGCAAGCAGAGGTTCTTAATAACCGGTTACTAAACGAAGTTATAAAAATGCATCAAGAAACCTGTTGGATATCAGAGATTATGTTCGAATATGATAAGAATTTGCTTGAATGGATGGGCTTGGTCGAATTTACTGACATTATTCCAGATTATTATGAGAAATCCTTCCAATTCAGTGTTGAACCGGATTTTGTCGAACGCAGTAGAAGTTGCAGAACATTTGTGAATGATTGGAGTATAGAGATGGATGACTTTGGGGAAATTCTACGTGATTCATTCGGAAGATTTTCTAACACTTTATCCAAAAACTATCCTTCTGCAGGAGGATTGTACCCAATATTACCACTCGTATACATTTTTAATAAAAATGTACTAAAAGGCGTTGATATTAAGGGGTGTTATTTATTTAATTCTACACAATTTGAGTTGATTTTACTTAAGGAATATAGCGAGCAAAGTATTGAAGAAGTAAAAAAACAAATTAATCCAACTGACAGTTTTTTATTTTCGAATATAGCAATTGGTTACGCTATTGATTTAAAACGGGCTATAACTAAATATCGAAAACGCGGCTATAGATATGCACTAATAGAAGTAGGAGCAATGTGCCAAAGTTTTAGGGAGTCAATTAGTAAATTTAATAACTTAGGTGACTTCTGCTTTGCTGGTTTTAATGATAATGCTTTAACATATTTATCTGGTTTAAATCCCAGATTAGCACCAGTGGCATTAATCCAGTGGTTTGGTGAAAAAAATGATGTTTGAGGTATCTAAAAGAAATTTTGGTTATAAAGAATCAATTTTCATTAATAAAACGATCTATTTATCGACATCAAGGATCGGAACATTCAAAAGTGAAGATGGTGGACTAGGGCCGGTTGACTGTGGCTCAATTTCTCGAGATAAAAAAAAGTCAATTATGAAAGGTTTTTCTGAATCCTTAGAACGCCGAGCATTAGTAATTGGAGCCAATGGAGCTGATGAAGATGATATGATTAGATCATTTGATCTAATAAGTGGGAGTGTATCCTATATATCAAAATACTATACTAGACTGAATAACAAAGCTCCTTTTATTTCCGATACTTCTGGAACGGCAACTTACACAAACAGTAATGTGGCTATGTTAAATGCAATAAAAGAACTTTTGGAAAAAAATTCCACTTTTCTTTTTTGGTATGGTAAACAAGGAAGAAAACTTGATTTAACTCGTTATAGTTCAATATACTTTGACCTTTTTCGGAAAGAAGGATACCAAGTACGAGCTTATGTTGAAGAAACATTCAGTCCATTAAAAGTTGCGTTTATTATTGTGATAAATCCAAATCATATTACTCCTTTTAAATTTATGGCAGGAGTAGGTTCAAGTGTTGTTCTTACTACTGCGATTCATAAAGCTATGTCAGAAGCATATTTACTCAAAGAAGTTTACGATGACGCTTTTTTTAGGTTCCAAACAGAAGAACTAGATTCCGATTCCTATTCTGGCATCGTTTTAAATTCTCAAATGAACCCTGAATGTCTAGAGTATATTGAAATTTTAGATGGTCTAGACACTTATGAGGAACAAAGGAAGGATAACGAATTTTCAACATTAGATGCTGAAGGGGAAATAGACCTTATTGTTCAAAACCTACCATTTTGGGTAAAAGAACTACATACAGTTGTTTTAAATCAAATTGTAAATAGAAATTTAATAGTTATTAAAGCCATTTCCCCTAATCTTTACAATCACGCTGCACTTAAGAAGTATATCAATATTGATAGCGATGTCAATCGGTTTACAGTCAATCTAGATCAAGAGTCTTTAAAAAGTATTCCAATGTGTCCAATACTATAAAAGGAGATACCTATGCATTACTTAATTAATAATCTAATTAGTGGACATCCTTTTGTTGCAAATAAAATCTGGATAAAGAAAGGGATTTTTCAAAGCGGATATTCTAATTGCTATGTGGATTGTGCATTACATAAAGCAGCATATGGGAATTCGGTTAAGAATAATAGCAAAAAAGCAATAGCAGCTGCTATTGGCGAACATCTTGAAAGATTAGCTCTTTTTAACCCATTAATTAAAAATAATCAAGGAATAAAATATTATGTGGAAGCTTTTAATTTAGTGACAGGGGAGACAATTAACATACCACTTGAGGATGTCATTTTAGAGTATGGATTGCCTATCTTTAATGATAGAGATATGAGTAACGCGTTTAGTGATACTTGTGGAGTAGCATCACACACTTCAAGCGATTTTGCACTTGAAGCAGCTTTTCTTGAATTTATTGAAAGACAATCACTGATCCATACATGGTTAACCAAAAAAGCAGGGAAATTAATTCCGCTAAATTTGTTAAACAATATTGATCTTAAAAAGATAATAAATATGAGTAGAACATACAAGGGTATCCAAGAATTTTATCTGGTTGACATTTCGATAACAGACGAAATTAAGGTGGTACTAGCTTTAGGTTTTGGAAAAGAAAGTTTCAGTATTGGCGCAGGAGCACATTGGAACATTATGAATGCAATTGAAAGAGCTATGAATGAGTATTTCCAATTTATGACTGGCTTTTGGGGGAATAACGATGAGAGTGAAAGCAGCGATGGTGATTTATATTATGAATATTGTAACACTTTAAGCCCAGAGGCTTTTAAACAAGAGTACAAATTTGTCATCGATACAAAAACGCAATATAATCCATATCAATTCCACAAAAATACTAGTCAAGAACGAATAAATTTAAGTAACAAAATCCGAAAAGTGGTAGAAGATCTTGATATTTCAGTTTATGCAACATTTATACCTGAAAGAATGGATTTTAATACAAAAATAGTAAAAGTTTTTTCAAGTGATTGTTATCCACATATGAATACAGCATTACTCAATCCAATGGATTATAAATTCTCTAGTAAATTTAATCAATCAATTTTTAAAAACTTGTATAGGTTAATTCCGTTCCCCTAAGCTTTATAGGATTTTGAGGAATTGGAAAAAATTTATATTCCGCCAGCAAACGACCATATTCCTTCTTTTTGATAATAGAAAGCCTTGACTTTGGCACTTAATGATCTTTTTCAAAGAGAATCCCTTTTGAATAAGCCCATTTCCTTATCCTCTCAGATGTATCTATATTTAATCCACATAAAAAATTTTCTCAATTAAAGAAAGGGAAGTAATAAATGCTAAAAAAATCATATGAGTTTTTTATAGTATTTTTAAAATCAATGATCGATGAAAAGATTGCATTAGCTTGGTCAATTATTTTGCCACTTTTATTGTTTTTTACCATAAATTATAGTTGGTTCCACACTAAGCCTGACGTATCAAAAGCTGTATTTTACTTTGCTAGTTTTTGGGCATTCACAATAGTATTGATACTTTTTAATGGAGTTGGATTAACTTTAACCAATTTTAGAGAACTAGGTATTTTGAAAAGTTTTGTATTTCTTTGTGGTTCAAAAACACCTGTTATTTTTGGATTAGTTTTTAGTCAAATTATTTTTGGTATATTTTGCCTAGCTCTATTTACTGTTACTATCTCTCTCGTCTTTACCTATCCTATCTTGATTTTGTTCCTGACTGCAGCATGCACATATTTAGTAGTTTTAATTCCTTTATTTATGTTATCCTTATCTGTTGCCAGCTTATCCGTACGAGCGTCATCCGCTTATACACTTGTTAATATATTGATTTTTCCTGCAACGTATTTAGCAGTGTATCGTGGTGAATCTTCAAATTTTTTTATAAATACACTATATAATTTAAACCCAGTTGAATATGTTTTTAATTTTTCAGTATTTATTTATTCAATTTTGACTAATAATCTGCATTCCATCAGTAACCAATTATATTTACTTTTCATATCACTGGTCTATATTGCGATTGGAACTATAGCATGGTCGAGAATTAAGATTACGTCAACTATAAGAAGAACATAAATAATCCATTACTCAACATAATCGCCGAGAAAAGAGTGGGTGAATAATTATGATCGAATTAAAAAATATTTCATTCTCATATCCAAAGAATGCCAAAAAGGCAATCAGTAATCTAGAAATGATTATAGAAGAGAATAAAGTCAATGTAGTAATTGGACTAAATGGGGCAGGGAAAACGACCCTTTTTGATATATTAACAGGAGTTTTAACAATCCAGGAAGGCAGCATCATAAACATTCCAAATCAAAGGGATATTGTTTATCAAACTCAAAGCTTATATTTTTCACCGATACTAAAAGGAAAGGATATTACTAGACTTATTCTTAATATATCAGACAAAAATTTTAATAATAATTTTGAGACTTGTTTATCGCTTGCGGATGATAGAGAAAAGGAATTACTAGGTGAACTTTGGAATCGGAAGTTTGGTCAGATGTCTGTCGGGGAAAGAAGATGGTTGCTCGTAACATTATTCGCAGAAATAGATAAAAGCTTCTATATATTTGACGAACCTACAAGTGGAGTTGATCCTACGGCTAGGCTAAAAATATACAATAAAATCGAAGAAATAGCAAAAAAAGATAGGCATACGGTGTTAATTTCAACTCATCAATTACAGGAGCTAGAATTTATTGAATGTAAAATTTTTGTATTACATTTAGGTAATATTAAGTTTGCTGGTACTTACCAAGATTTACTTACAAAATACAATACATCCAATCCTGATAGGGCATTTCAGTACTGCATTGAAAGTAATACGTAACCTAAGAACTTTCTCATTATGCAACATTAAATTCTATTAATTTCTGTGTGGTAAAACACGGAGCAATGAAATATCCGTTTATGAAAAAACTGAGGGGTATTTTTTATAAAGAACCCTTCAGTATTTAAGCCTCGATTCCACCAAAAGCTATTTTCCTCCGTATTTCGGCAAACAAATTATACTGGCCGTGTTTTCAAAATTGAGTAGGAGAGGTTAATTACCCCCCTCCTACTCAATTTTGGTTTTTGCAAACTCAGCTTCCCCGCAGGGCCAGTGCATCCTTGACCAGGCGGACAAATTCCAACTGCTGCTCGCCCGTTGCCGTTTTTTCCGCCAAATCGGCTACCTTCTTCAGCGAGTTACCTTCTGCCCATTCGCTGCCTCGCAACATTTCCGCGAATTCCGCTACAGAGGCGAGGAATTGGACTTCTCTTTGCAGCGTTTTTCCAATTGCCATCGGCTCGGCCACTTCTTTTGCCTGCGATGTCTTCTCGTCTTTATACCTTACCCGGACTGTGCCCAGCTTTTCGGCTTCCGGGCGCTTTCGCTTGATCTCGTAAAGGGCTGTCACGGTATGGCCGGCTCCGATTTCCCCGCCGTCGACGCGGTCATTGCGGAAATCCTCATCCGCCACATCCCGGTTTTCATAGCCGAGCAGCCGATACGTTTCTACAGCCTTTGGATCGAATTCGACTTGAATCTTTGCGTCGTGGGCGATGGTCTGGAGCGTCCCGGTCAAAGCTTCGGTGAAGACGCGGCGCGCCTCGGAAAACGTGTCGATGTACGAATACGTTCCGTCCCCCTTGTCGGCCAGCTGCTCCATCAGCACATCGTTGTAGTTGCCCATGCCAAAGCCGAACGTGCTGAGCGTAATGCCCTCGCCAGCGTATCGTTCAATCGTGGAGAGAATGCCTTCCGCGGTGGTTTCCCCCACATTGGCGACACCGTCCGAGCAGAGAATGACCCGGTTGATCGCATCAGGAGAAAAGGCTTGTGCAGCCATTTCGTAGCCGAGGCGCAGCCCTTCTTCGGCATTGGTAGAGCCTTCGGGCAAGAGGTAGTCGAGCGACTCGATAATTGCCGCCTTGTTCTGGGCAGATGTCGGATCGAGCAGCTTTCTGCCTTTGGAGCCGTAGACGACGATGCCTACCTTGTCTTTTTCCTCCAGTTGGTCAACCAGGACGCGGAGGCTTTTTTTGACCAGCTCCAGACGGTTTTCCTGGTTCATGGACCCGGAAATGTCGATCACGAAGACGAGGTTGGCCGGCTTCCGGTTTGTAACGGCGATTTCCTTGCCTTTTATCCCGATGCGGAGCAGGTCGTAGCCCGGACGAAAAGGCGAGGGGCCTCCGTCTGTATGGATCGCGAATGCATCCTTGGCGGGCGGCTCGTAGGAGAGAGGAAAGTAATTGATAAACTCTTCCACGCGGACAGCATCCGCAGGAGGCAATGAGCCTCGCGTGATGTAATTGCGCATGACCGAGTAAGAACCTGTATCTACATCGGCGGCAAAGGTGGACAAATGATCTTCAGCCGCATCGACAGCAGGGTTGGTGCCGTAGTTCTTGAAATGCATGCCGTTGTAAGACCCTGCCGGCGCCGGGGCTGACCTTTTGGCAACAGTCCTGTCCATAGCACTGCTAGGCGCCGCGTACTGCGCTTGATTTTGTACGGCATGCTCTGCCTTGCTCTCGACACTGCGGCCAGCCTTCTCGCTTGGAGCAACTGCCTGTTTTTCCCCTGAGCTGCACCCTGCTGCCGTTAGGGTGACCAATGCCAAAGCGCTTGCCACTATCTGTTTTTTCATCTCTGTATACCCCCTTTTCTGATTCGACGTGGAAAAAAAAGGAATGTTACAACGGTCTGAAGATTTTGGTTGCTTCGGCTTCCTGATCTGGATTAGAATGGGAAATATTTAGTGGTGTGACGGGTGCCCATAGTCAAAAAGGCAGAAAAGCGAGGATGATACTTAAAAAACTGATGAGAAAAGAAAGGAACAAGAATGAATCTGGGAATTCACGTAACACAAACAAAACTGTTGGATGTTTTGCTGCATGTCGCGGTTGCGCGGCCTGTTTTTATCTGGGGAGCGCCG
This sequence comes from Brevibacillus sp. FSL K6-2834, assembly GCF_038592925.1. Classification (NCBI taxonomy): domain Bacteria; kingdom Bacillati; phylum Bacillota; class Bacilli; order Caryophanales; family Paenibacillaceae; genus Brevibacillus; species Brevibacillus sp. FSL K6-2834. The sequence continues at coordinate 4,797,232 of NZ_CP151945.1, read as the reverse complement.
GGAATTGGAAAATCGTCGCTGGTGCAATCCTTTGCCCGGCAGGTCGGACTTCCATGCGTGTCCTTGCTCGGCAGCCAGCTCGCCCCGGAGGATATTATCGGGGTTCCGCAAATCGTAGAGGGCAAGAGCCGTTTTTGCCCTCCCGGGATGATCGCGCGGGAAGAGCCGTACTGCCTGTTTTTGGACGAATTGAACGCCTGCTCGCAGGAGGTCCAAAAATCCTTCTACAGTCTGATCCATGAACGGAGAGTCGGCGATTATCATCTCCCGGAGGGCTCAATCGTCATCGGAGCGGGAAACCGGGCCCAGGACAGCGCTATTGTCAAGCCGATGTCCTCCGCCCTGATCAATCGCATGTTTCATGTCCAGCTCAATGTGTCGTACCAGGAGTGGATAAGCTGGGCGTATGAGAACGGCATTCATCCGTATGTACTGCAATTTTTGGAGGTGCGCCCCGACTACCTCTGGTCGCAGCCGCCGAAAACGGAGGAGCCTTTTTCCACACCGCGCTCCTGGCATATGCTCTCGGACATTTTGTACGAATACGGCGAAGCGATCGATAATGAAACGGTCGGAATTTTGGCGCGGGGCTGCTTGACGCCCCAGCATGCGGCGCAGTTTCAGGCTTTCCATAAAAACATCCAGGGAAAGTATCAGTTGAACCGGATACTGGAAGGAGAGGCTACTTTCCCGAGTGCCCCGGAGGATCGGGATATTCTCTATTTCCTCGCCGACTCGTTCCGGGCGCAGATCAGAAAAGAGCTGCCTGCCGACAAGTCGCAGGTAACGGACCAGCACAAGCGTTTTGCCCACCGGGCCAAGGCGCTGCTCAAGGAGCTGAGCATGATTTCGCTGGAGATGGCGCAGATGGTCGTGGCCAAGCACGAAGAGGGAAATGCGCTTCCGTCGTGGTTTGTGGTGGAAGTGGTTCGCGATTTGCCCCGGTTGGCTGCGGAAAGAAGGGACGGCTGAGATGGCGAAACGAAGCAAGACGGAGCTGGACCCCGCCCTTGCCGCTTATCTGGAAGCGGTCAGCTATCTCGAGCGTCATCCGATGTTTTCCCCGCTCATGGGCCGTGTCTCGCTGGTGAGGGACAAACGGAGCAAGTGCCCGGAAAACGGGTGGGCAGTCGTGGGCAAAAACGGAGTGATCCACGTCCACCCTACGAGAAGACTGGACGTTCAGGAGTGGGTCTACGTGCTGGCTCATAATCTGCTGCACCTCGGGTTTGGCCATTTTGTCGAGAAAGAAAGGCCGGCTCTGTGGAATATCGCCTGTGATGTCTACATCGCTTCCTTTCTATCCAGCATGAAGCTCGGAAAGCCGCCGATGGCATGGGCGGGCGAGCTGGAGCACTCCGTCAGGAGCGAGGAGGAGCTGTACAGGCGTTTTTGCGACGAAGGCGTCCCCGAGCGGTTTGCCGGATGGGGAACCGGAGGGGATAGACAGCCTGACATGCTTTTGTCCGGCAAGCTGGAGGGGAGCGGCTGCTTTCGCGATGTCAACTGGGAAGCGCTGTTTGGCACAGGCCTGTCCAATGCTGTGCATTCGGCCGTCAGCGTGGCGGGAGGATACGTCCAGGCGTTGGATGACCGGACTGCCACGCTGTCCCCGGCCCAGGAGGCAAGGCAGTGGTTTATCAATCACTTCCCGCTCCTTGCTTCGCTGGCAAGCCATTTTACGATGATCGAAGATGCGCAGCTGTGTCAGCGGCTGCAAATATCCGTCGCCGCCATTGATGTGGTCGCAGGTGAAATCTACATGAATCCGGCGGCGGGGCTCGACCGGGAAGAGGCGATTTTTGTCATGGGCCACGAGCTTCTCCACGCGGGACTGCGGCACCATGAGCGCTGCATGGGGCGTGACCCGTACTACTGGAATGTCAGCTGCGACTACGTGATCAACCAATGGCTGGTCGAAATGAACGTGGGGCAACTGCCGCAGGTCGGCGTTTTGCTGGACCCGGAGCTGCGCGGGATGTCGGCCGAAGCCATTTACGACCGCATCGTCTCCGACCTGCGGACCTACCGCAAGCTGTTTACGCTGCGCGGGATCGGCATGGGGGATATCCTGGACAAGGGAGACCCCCGCTTTTGGGACGCCAATCACGGGACGACGCTGGATGACTTTTACCGCAGCGCTTTGATGCAGGGGCTCGTCTATCATCAGGAAAAGGGACGCGGCCTTCTTCCGGCAGGGCTGGTCGAGGAAATTCGCGCTTTGGGACAGCCGCCGATCCCTTGGGATGTTCAACTGGCGCGCTGGTTTGACGAGCACTTTCCCCTTTTGGAAAAGAGCAGGACATACGCGCGTGTCAGCAGACGGCAGATGTCTACGCCGAATATTCCGCGTCCGGCATGGAGCTGCAGGGAATCCGACCAGGCCGGCCGTACGTTTGGTGTCGTCCTGGATACGTCAGGCTCGATGGACGCCAAGCTGCTGGGCAAAGCGTTGGGAGCAATCGCCAGCTACAGCCAGTCGCGTGATGTCCCGTTTGCCCGCGTCGTTTTCTGCGATGCCGCCGCCTACGATGCCGGGTATCTCTCCCCCGACGATATAGCGGAACGGGTCCGGGTAAAGGGCAGGGGCGGGACGGTCCTGCAGCCGGGAATTGATCTTTTGCAAAATGCCCACGACTTTCCCCCGGACGGCCCTATTCTCGTCATCACCGACGGCGAGTGTGACCGCATCCGTGTCGCACGGAGCCACGCTTTCATTTTGCCAAAAGGGAAAAGCCTTCCGTTTGTGCCCAGAGGACCCGTGTTTCGCATGGAATCGTGATACGGAGAAAGCCGCTTTGAGAAAGCAGAGTTTCCGGCCTGGAGCAGGGTTTCCGGCGCCGAGCAGGATCGCCGTCGATGCTGCCGATTGTAAAGCAAGTAATAACCGGAAGAAGAAAAAGACCAGTTCGCCTGTGCAGGGCGGTCTGGTCTTTTCTCGTGCAATGTTTCGGAGCGGGGAGTTGCAGGGATTTGAACTTGTGCCCCCCTTTGTCAACAACGCGGCCTTTCGCTGAAACAAACTACTGAATAGAATCTCGCAGTTCGGCTATTGACAGAAACCTGACAATAGGTTTATATTTTGACTGACAAAAAAGTCAATCAAAAAAGGCGGTGAACAAACCGTGCCTCGGACGAAAGAGCAAAACGAAGAAATCCGTGCCCGGCGCAAAGAAGCGATCATGAGGGGCGCACTCAGTGTTTACGTTGAAAAAGGATACGCAGCCGCCGATATTGGCGATGTCGCGGAACGAGCGGGCGTTGCCAGAGGACTTGTCTATTACTACTACAAAGACAAGCTGTCGTTGTTCCGCGATCTTTTTTTGCACATGTTCGATTTGTCCAACAATCACATCCGCACCCACTTCGGCCAGGAGGGGTCCGCGGTCGAGCTGTGCCAACAATTTGCCAATACCATGTTCAACAACCTGTTTGAACAATCCGACCACGTGCTGTTTTTTTTCCGGATGCGCCACGACTTGCGCGAGCTGTTTGGCAAAGAGGAAATAAAAGGATTGCTCTGGAGAGACACCAAATTGCAAGTGATGGTTGAGAAGCTGAAGATGGGAATGGATGCGGGAGAAGTGCGCCGCATGTCTCCGGAACTGCTCACGGACCAGTTCTGGGGGGCGATGATGCATGGCATGGCGCATTTGCGGCAGAGAAACGATGAACTGTTGAAGCAAGGCCATAGCCTGGAGGAAGTCAAAGAGCTGCTGGAGACGGAAATCCGCGATGCGGCGTTGTCCTGCGCGTTGATGCTTCGCCCTGTCTAAGCTTTGCAGCCGAGTTCAATGAGGTCCGGAGGGTGGTTATTTTGCGTACATTAATGCGGTATTTGCGGCCTTACCGGTCCATGATCATCTGGACGATGGTATTTGTGCTGTTGCAATCGATAGCAAATCTGTATCTGCCGACGTTGATGTCGGATATCGTCAACGAAGGCGTCGTCAAAGAAAACACGCCTTACATTTTGAAAATCGGCGGGCTGATGCTGCTCGTCTCTGCGGTCGGCGCGGCGCTTTCTGTCGGTGCCAGCTACCTGGCTTCGCGGACGGCATCGGGCTTCGGCATGCGGCTACGGAGCAGCGTTTTTAGCCATGTCGAGCGGTTTTCGCTGCAGGAGTTCGACAAGCTCGGCACAGCTTCGCTCATCACCCGGACGACCAATGACATCACGCAGCTCCAGCAGGTGCTGATCATGATGCTGAGGATGATGGTTATGGCTCCGATGATGTGCATCGGCGGGATTATCATGGCGGTTTCCAAGGACGCCAAACTGTCGCTCGTCATCATCGCCGTGATTCCGGTTTTGGCTTTGGCGATTTACCTGATCGGATCAAAAGGAATCCCGTATTTCAAAGCGATGCAGACGAAGATTGACAAACTGAATCTCGTCCTGCGCGAATATTTGACCGGCATTCGCGTCGTCCGCGCTTTCAACCGGACAGACCACGAGCGGGAGAGGTTCGATGCGGCCAACGAGGATCTGACCGCTACCTCGATCAAGGCGGCCCAGATCATGGCGGCCATCATGCCCGTCATGATGCTGCTGATGAATGTCACTTCGATCGCGATCATCTGGTTCGGGGGCTTGCGCATCAGCGAGGGGCATATCCAAGTCGGGGATTTGATGGCGTTTTTGCAGTATGCCATGCAAATCCTGTTCTCGCTCATGATGGCTTCGATGATGTTCAACATGCTGCCGCGTGCTTCCGCTTCGGCGGCCCGCATCCGGGAGGTGCTGCAAACAGAGCCGGTCATTGTGGACCGGGATAGCGCGACAGCGGCGGCTCATGGACCGGCCAGCGTCGTGTTCGATCAGGTGTCGTTTCGTTACCCCGGCGCGGAAAAGTCGGCGCTTTCCGGGATTTCCTTTGAGGCTCTGCCCGGCCAGGTGACAGCGATCATCGGCGGAACCGGATCGGGGAAGACGACACTCGTCAGCCTGATCCCTCGTTTCTACGACGTGGAGAGCGGCAGCGTCCGCATCGGCGGAGTCGATGTCCGGGAGCTGTCCCAGGAGGCGCTCCGGTCCAGAATCGGGTTCGTTCCCCAAAAAGCGCTGCTGTTCAGCGGGACGATCGCGGACAATATCCGCTACGGAAAAGAAGACGCGACCGACGAGGAGCTCTGCCATGCGGCTGAAATCGCCCAGGCTTCCGAGTTTATCGCGGGGATGAAGGACGGCTTCGATTCGGTCATCGCGCAGGGCGGCATGAACGTGTCGGGCGGACAGAAGCAGCGGCTATCCATCGCCAGGGCTCTCATCCGCAAGCCGGACGTATACGTATTTGACGACAGCTTCTCCGCGCTCGACTACAAAACAGATGCCCGACTCCGGGCGGCCTTGAAAGATGAAACGCAGGCTGCGACGGTGATTATCGTTGCGCAGCGGGTCAGCACTGTCATGGATGCCGACCAGATCATCGTGCTGGAGGAAGGCGGTGTAGCAGGCATCGGCACCCATGCAGAGCTGATGGAAACATGCGGTGTATACCGGGAGATCGTCACATCTCAGCAGACGGAGGAGGAGATCGCATGAGCGAGCAAAAACGCGGCATGTCTCCGGGTGCTCCCGGGGCTGGCCCGGGACCGGGCGGCCACAAAGGCCCGATGGGATTCGGAGGACCCGGCATGCTGTCTATGCCGGGGCAGAAAGCAAAGAATTTTAAAGGGACGCTGCGGCGGCTGCTCGGTTATTTGAAGCCGTACCGCATGAAGCTGACAGCTGTACTTTTGACTGCAGCACTCAGCACCGTTTTTGGCATCGTCAGTCCAAAGCTGCTCGGCGATGCGACGACAAAGCTTTTTGAAGGCTTCATGGCAAAGGTAAACGGCGTCCCTGGCGCTGCGATTGATTTTGCCTACGTCTGGCATATCATTATGGTCTTGATCGGGCTGTATATCGCTTCCTCGGCATTTGCCTATATCCAGCAGTACCTGATGGCAGGCGTGGCCCAGAAGACGGTCTATACGCTTCGCAAGCAAGTAGATGAAAAGCTGGCCCGCCTGCCGCTCAAATACTTCGATGCCCGGTCTCACGGGGAAGTGATGAGCCGCGTCGTAAATGACGTGGATACGATCAGCGGCACGCTGCAGCAGAGCTTGACGCAGATGATCACCTCGATCATTACGCTGATCGGCGTGATTGTGATGATGCTGACCATCAGCCCGCTGATGACGCTCATCCTGATCTTGACGCTGCCCCTCAGCTTCGTCGTGATCAGGGCGATCGCCTCCCGTTCGCGGCCCCACTTCAAAGGGCAGCAGCAGGCGCTCGGGGAATTGAACAGCCATGTGGAGGAAATGTATACCGGACATAAAATCGTAAAGGCGTTTGGCCGGGAGCAAAGCGCTGTCGAGAAGTTTGACACGATCAATGAGCGGCTGCATGAGTCCGCCTGGAAGGCCCAGTTTATCTCCGGCATCATGATGCCGCTGATGATGCTCGTCTCCAATATCGGCTTTGTGCTCGTCTGCGTAGTCGGCGGCGTGCTCGTGACCCGGGGCAGCATCAGGATCGGGGACGTGCAGGCGTTCATTCAATACGCCCAGCAATTCTCCCAGCCAATCACCCAGACGGCAAACATCGCCAACATTATCCAGTCGACTCTGGCCGCCGCTGAACGGGTCTTTGAAGTTCTCGACGAACCGGAAGAGTCCGCAGAACCTGTCTCGATGGCAGGGACCTTCTCGCCTCAGGGCCATGTGCGATTCGAGCATGTCTCCTTTGGCTACAAGGAAGAGGAGCCGCTCATCCGGGATATGAATATCGACGTGAAGCCGGGCATGACGGTCGCGATCGTCGGACCGACCGGGGCGGGCAAGACTACGCTCGTCAACCTGCTCATGCGGTTTTATGAAATCGGCGAAGGCAGGATTACGATTGACGGCAGGGACATCCGGGAGCTGCCGCGGGGCGAACTGCGCAGCTTGTTCGGCATGGTGCTGCAGGATACGTGGCTGTTCAACGGCTCGATCCGCGAAAACATCGCGTACGGCCGCGCCGGGGCGACAGATGAGGAGGTGCTGCAAGCGGCCCAGGCGGCCCACGCCGACCATTTTGTCAGAACGCTTCCGGACGGATACGACACGATTCTGAACGAAGAGGCGTCGAATATCTCGCAAGGCCAGAAGCAGCTTTTGACGATAGCCCGGGCATTCCTGGCCGATCCCGCGATCCTGATTCTCGACGAAGCGACGAGCAGCGTCGACACGAGAACCGAGCTGCTCATCCAGAAAGCGATGAGCGGGCTGATGGAAGGGCGAACGAGCTTTGTCATTGCCCACCGGCTTTCGACGATCCGCGACGCGGACCTGATTCTCGTCATGAACAACGGCAGCGTCATCGAGCAGGGCAACCACGAGGAGCTGCTGCGGGCCGGCGGATTCTACGCCGAATTGTACAACAGTCAGTTTGCCGGAAGCGGTATGGCGCAGCAGGCGGGGTAGGGAACATGTAAAGCAGGAAATACGAGGAAAAAGGAACACGGAAAAATAAAAAGGAAAAGCAAAAAAGAAAAGGGTTCCCTCGACGAAAGGGGACCCTTTTTTCACTTTCAGTTTCTACATAATGTGTTTGCTTGCAAACCAGGCGATCAGCCGGTGGTTGATCTGCTCTTCGCTCAGGTCGGTGAAGAGTCTGGCTTCCGCAACCATATCGTACAAACGCTCCATCGGTTCGCGGCCATCCGCTTTTTTCGCTTTGGCGTCCTCCTTGAGCAGCTTCCACGTATTGTGGACGAAATCGTGGTCGACATCCGCTTGTTTCCGCAAGAAGTAATCCAGACGCTCCACATGATCGAGGAATTCGTCGCCGAACCTGCCTTCCACATCGCCCCGCAAAAGGGCAATCTCCGCTTCGTACATGGGACGTTCCTTGCCTTTTTCCTTTCCGATCCACGGCGTTTCCAACACAAGCGGCAAATGGCGGATCTTCTCGTGATCGACGATGTATTTCATCGCATCAAAGCCGATCATTCCCGCACCTACCGGGGCGTGGCGGTCTTTGCGGGCTCCCCGGAAGTTCTTGCTGTCGTTGAGGTGGACAACCGCCAGACGGTCCAGACCGATGATCCGGTCGAACTCGTCGAGGACACCGTCGAAATCGTTGACGATATCATAGCCGGCATCGTGAATATGGCATGTATCCATGCATACGCTCAGCCTGTAGTTGTCGTCTACCTTGTCGATGATCGCCGCGATTTCCTCAAAGCTGCGGCCGATCTCTGTTCCTTTGCCCGCCATCGTCTCCAGCGCGATTTTCACGTCCGTGTCTTTGACGCCGCTTAATACTTCATTCAGCCCTTCCGCGATGCGCTCAATCCCGTATTCGGCATCCTTGTCGGTGTAAGCGCCCGGGTGAAGCACGATATTTTGTACGCCGAGATAGCTCGTTCGCCGTATTTCTTCCTGCAAAAAGCGGACAGCCAGCTCAAACGTGTCTTCCTTGTACGAACCCAGGTTAATAATGTACGGCGCATGGACGACGATCTCTTCAATGCCGTTTTTGTCCATCACAGCCCTGCCTTCGTCGATAAATTGCTCCTCAATCGGTTTGCGCCGCGTATTTTGCGGGGCTCCTGTATAGATCATGAACGTGCTCGATCCGTAGGTGGCTGCTTCTTCTGCCGCATTCAGCAGCCCTTTCCCGGAGAATGATACGTGCGATCCTATTTTCATCATCGATTGAATACCTCCTATATGGTGGAAACTGCCGAACCCGGCTCAGGACCGGTGGTAGTGCTAGTTGCTCGTGCTAGTCTGCGTAACTCTGCTTAATTCTGCCACAATTCCGTGTAATTCTGAGTAAACTCTGATTAACTCTGAGTAAGTCTGATTAACTCTGAGTAACGAGTAACTCTGAGTACCTACCTTGTAACACTACGTAACTTTTTATTATTGCCAAAAGAATCCGCGTCCATGCATTCGATCGCGTCTGTATAAATCCCGTATCATGCTCTGAGCAGGAAAACGCGAGTAAGAACCGGTTTTCAGCGCGAACATGAGAGACGAACGTGTCGCAAAACTGCAAGGGAAAAATCTCGTTGACGAAAGAGATTCATCTCCAGATTACCGATTTTAAAAAGGGTTGTCCACTTAAATGCTCGCGGATGTACAGCAGTTTAACGATCCGGACTGCGGCTTTTATTTTGATTCCAGGACTTCATGCATTTACAACCCGAACATTCATTCGTAAAATAAGTGAAAGAAGGTGAACGAGATGAAAATCAAAATGGATCTGGCGAAGATACTGGAAAACTTGAAACAGGATGAGCGTTTTCGCGCAAACATAGAGCACTGGAAGGTCATACCGCCCCGAGAAGCCGCTACCGTTCCTTTTCCTGATGATCTGGACCCGAGAATTCGGGGGGCCCTGGCGGGAAGAGGGATTCCTTCCTTGTACACCCATCAGGAGACGTCTTTTCGTCATGCCCGCGAAGGCAAGCACATCGTAGCCGTGACTCCTACCGCTTCGGGCAAAAGCATGTGCTATCACTTGCCTGTCTTGCAAACGCTGACGGAAAACCCGGAGGCACGGGCCCTGTACCTGTTCCCCACAAAGGCGCTGGCCCAGGATCAAAAAAGCGAGCTGCACGAGCTGATCAACGAGATGGGGCTGTCGATCAAGTCGGATACGTATGACGGCGATACCCCGGCGCAGATCAGACAGACGATCCGCAAAGCCGGCAATATCGTAATCACCAATCCCGACATGCTTCATTCTGCCATTTTGCCTCACCACACCAAATGGGTCTCCTTTTTTGAACATCTGAAATACATCGTCATCGACGAGCTGCATACATACCGGGGCGTTTTTGGAAGCCATGTGGCCAACGTAATCCGCCGCCTGAAACGGATTTGCGCCTTTTACGGGAGCAGCCCGCAGTTTATTTGCACGTCTGCCACGATCGCAAACCCTCGCGAGCTGGCAGAGCAGCTGACAGAGGAAAACGTCGTGCTGGTGGACAACAACGGCGCTCCGGCCGGAAAAAAGCACTTCATCTTTTACAATCCCCCTGTCGTAAACAAGCAGTTGAACATCAGGCGCAGCTCGACGCTGGAGGCCAGGGACATCACCGAGCTGTTTCTCACCAATGGCATTCAGACGATCTTGTTTGCCCGCAGCCGGGTCCGCGTCGAAATCCTGCTCAAATACCTGCAGGAGCTGATCAAGCGAAAGCTGGGCGAAAAGACGATTCAGGGCTATCGCGGCGGCTATTTGCCGAGCCAGCGAAGGGCGATTGAGAAGGGGCTTCGCCAGGGAGACATCATCGGTGTAGTCAGTACCAATGCGCTGGAGCTAGGGGTAGATATCGGCCAGCTCCAGGTATGCGTCATCACCGGATATCCCGGCTCGGTTGCGAGCACATGGCAGCAGGCCGGACGGGCAGGCCGCCGTCAGGGGGAATCGGTCGTCGTGCTGGTCGGCAGCTCTACGCCGCTCGACCAGTACGTGATCCAGCACCCGGAGTACTTTTTCGAGCGGAGTCCGGAGTCCGCGCGGATCAATCCGGACAACCTGATTATCCTCGTCGACCATATCAAATGCGCGGCGTACGAGCTTCCCTTTTCCAAAGGGGACCGTTTTGGACGAGCCGAGATTATGGAGATTCTGGAGTTTTTGACCGAGGAGCAGATCCTGCACCATGCCAAAGGAAAGTGGTTCTGGATGAACGATTCTTTCCCGGCCCACAACATCAGTCTGCGCTCGGCTTCCCAAGAAAACGTCGTGATCATTGACATTTCCGAGCGGGGCAACGAAAGGGTAATCGGGGAAATGGACCGCTTCAGCTCGATGACCCTCCTGCATGACGAAGCCATTTACCTGCATCAAGGGACGCAGTACCAGGTGGAAAAGCTGGACTACGAGGAGAAGAAGGCCTATGTCAGGGAAGTCCAGGTCGACTACTACACCGATGCCAACCTGGCTGTCCAACTGAGGGTGCTGGAGGAAGACCAGACGCGGCGGGCGGCCGAGACGGAATTTGCCTACGGAGAAGTCACTGTGAATGCGATGGCGACGATTTTCAAAAAGATCAAATTCGAGACGCATGAAAACATCGGCTCCGGTCCGATTCACCTGCCCGAGGAGGAGCTGCATACGAATGCCGCTTGGCTCAGCTTTTCCGAGCAGGTAATGAATGAAGTCGGGAAAAGCGAGGTAGAACGCGGTCTGGTCGGACTCGCGCACGTCCTGCAGCACGTCGCTCCGCTGTTCGTCATGTGCGACCGCATGGACCTCCACGTCATCCCGCAACGCAAGGCCATTCATTCCGGGGCACCGACGATTTTTCTGTACGACCGTTACCCTGGCGGCATCGGCTTGAGCGAGCAGGTGTACAAAGAGATGGATACGATTCTCGCGAGGGCCGAGGAGCTGATCCTCTCTTGTCCGTGCGAATCAGGCTGCCCGTCCTGTGTGGGCGCGGCGGAGGACGGTGGAAAGGAATTGGCGCGCACGCTCTTGCGGGTGGCGCAGGGAGGAAGTCTGCATGTCTCTTAAAAGCAAGCTGAATCGGTTCAAGGACCATTTGACCAAGGAAGCGCCTCAGCAGCAAGGGAGCCGGTTGAAAGATACCGGAAGAGCCGGGGGTATGTTGGAACCGGCGTCTTCCGGTCCGTTCGAGCCAGCGCCTTCCGCGGGGCATGAACCGGCGTCTTCCGGTCTATTTGAACCAGCACCTTCCGCAGCCCAGGAACCGACGCCCTTCAGTGCACCTCAACCAGCCCGCGGTACTGCACAACCTGACTCGGCGCCTGTCAATTCTCAGGCTAATATGGAAGAAATTCCGTTCATGGACAAATGGATGGAGCTGGGAGCCAAGCCGTACTTTTGGGAAGACGAGCATGTCATGGTACGGGAGGTGCGCTACCCGATCAGCCAGAGGCATGGCCATTATGCATTTGCCGGTTTGTACGAGACGATTGCGGCATGGGAGAGGGCCGGGTTTGAACACCCCCTGTCAGCATCCGGGAGATCAGTGGAGGACCTGCTGTTTTTCGATACGGAGACGACGGGGCTGCACGGCGGGACGGGAAACACGGTCTTTCTGCTCGGGCACAGCCGAATGGACGGCGAGAGCGTCATCGTCAGGCAGCATTTTTTGGCCGCTCCTTATTCGGAAGCAGCGCTCTACCGCTCTTTTTTGGAGGATTCGCAGACGGCTACCCACCTTGTGACGTACAACGGGAAGTCATTTGACTGGCCGCAGGTAAAGACCCGGCACACGCTATTGCGTGATCTTGTTCCCCGGCTTCCGGCATTTGGCCATTACGATTTGCTGCACGGAGCGCGGCGGTTGTGGCGGGAGGATCTGGAGTCTTGCCGGCTTTCCCTGATCGAGCGGGAAAAACTGGGCGTGGTGAGGGAAGACGATGTCCCGGGGTATCTGGCTCCTATCCGGTATTTTGACTATTTGACAGACAAAAACCCGGACACGGTGGCAGGGGTTTTGCGGCACAATGAAATCGACGTCCTTTCCCTGATCACGCTCTACATTCATCTGTCAGCACTCTTGCTGTCACACGAGCAGCAGGTCGACATCTCTGAGGAAGAGCGATTCAAGGTAGGGCGATGGTATGAAGCGCTGGGCGATACCGAGCGGGCCATGCAGGCGTACCGGCTCGTTGCCGACAGCGTTCATCCGCTTCGCGACAAGGCTCGTATCGCGATGGGGAGCTGTTACAAGAGGCAAAAGGACTGGCGCCGGGCTTTGCTGGTATGGGAGGGTCTCGGCAATTCCGGGGTCACTCTCCCGGAAGATGTGTTGATCGAGATGGCCAAGCTGTACGAGCATCAGGTAAAGGACTTGGAGAAGGCGCTTCTCTTCGCGGAAGCCGGGTATGACCGGTGGAAGCAGAAAGCGGCGCTGCTGCGCCGCAGGTCCAAAGCAGAGGAGGCAGCGTACCGCAAGCGGATCGAGCGGCTGGAACAGAAGCTGCGAACGCAGGCGGGCCCGGATCTGGATTACGGCGGCGGCCTGGTATAGTTTTCATTTTGGTACAAAAGCATAGCTGCTATTGTATAATGAACACAGAAGACTGGGGGAGTGTTTCGGATGTCTGATTTGGAAAACGTTTTGGACAGGATGTTTGCTGAATTTCAGAAGCTGACGAACCGCTTGGACCGGATGGAAACGAGAATGACGGAATTCCAGAGCAGCGTAGACCGGATGGAAACGAGAATGACGGAATTTCAGAGCACCGTAGACCGGATGGAAACGAAAATGACGGAATTTCAGAGCAGCGTAGATCGGATGGAGTCGAAAATGACGGAATTCCAGAGCACCGTAGACCGGATGGAAACGAAAATGACGGAATTCCAGAGCACCGTAGACCGGATGGAGTCGAAAATGACGGAATTCCAGAGCACGGTAGATCGGATGGAGTCGAAAATAGTGGGGCTCGATACCAGGCTGACAGCGTTTCAAGGCAATGTAGAACCCAAGCTGCAAGATTTTGAAAGCTCTCTGGACCGCGTCGAATCGAGGCTGGACGAACTGCAAAAATCCGTAAACCGGATCGAACACTCCCAGCAGGATGAGGTACTGGGCATGCTCAAGCTTGTTAAAACGAAGACCGAAACACATGAGTCCAAAATCGACGTCCTCAACAAGCGTTTGCTCGAAGCGGAGGCGAAGCTGGAGAGAGTCGCTAATTTATAAATACGCCTTAGGTGGACGATACAAGTTAGCAGGCGAAAATTCGACTCGCTCGCTACTCGCAATTACAAAAAAGGCAGCGGCAAATTCGGGTTCGAAAATACAATCCGAAACAGCTGCTGCCTGTTTTTTATTCACGGTAGCGCTTGTGTATCCGGCGGTTCTCCGCTCAGCAGTTTTTTGAACAGCACCTCGTCATCGACTGCATAGCCGCAGCGCTTATATGTCCGAATCGCAGCGGCGTTTTGTCTGCCGGTCAATACCTTCACTTCCGTGACTCCGCGCTGTATCAGGTGTGATTCCAAGCAAGCAATCAAGGAAGCAGCCGATCCTTTTCCCCGAGCGGACTTCTCCACATACAATTCCGTTATTTCTCCCAGGAGCTCCTCGTAACAGAATGATTGGAAGTGTTGTGCGCAGCCGAATCCGACGATTTTGCCATCGCACTCCGCTACGGCGATCAACTCGCTGCTCGTGCGCATGCTCTCGACGATTTCCGGTACAGGCCTCCTGTCGCCACCGTTGAACAGCTGGTTTAGCCTGGCAAGCTCCTGTGCGTCGCTTTCTACTGCCAGTCTCGTTCTTATCTCCAAATCGAATCGCCTCCAAGTGCAATTTTCTGATCGGGTGGGATAGTCTTGCTCCTTTTCGATATGCGAAAAAGAAGAGGGAAATGGAAAGTCTAGTGAGTAGTATGGTTTAAATTGCAAATCAATTGGTCCAACACTTTGATCACCGTCTTGTATTCTTCTTCCGTGATCCCCTGAAACACCTGTTTATCAAATTCAAAAAGAATCGCATCAAGTCTTGGGAACGCTTCGTTGCCTTCCTCTGTCAGTTCAAGCTCGGTAATGCCCAGCTCCGGCTTTTCCGTACGAATCATCCAGCCTCTTTGCACCAGGGAATCAATGACGTCGTCCAATGTTTTCAAATCGACAAAGTCGTGAATCAATTCGTGCAAGCTCTCCCTTGTCTTGACGCGTCCGTGGTATGTGTTGTTGATGGCCTGCCAATGGGTGCGTGTTAAGGCCATAGGTGCGAACATGTCGTTGACGTTTTGCGTGATGAATTTATCAACTCGTTTCAAATACCAGCCGATCGGCATTTCAGAATCGTGCGAGAAGTGCTTCTTTCTCTTCCCTTTCCCCTGAAGTGGGTTGTTTTCCATTTATCATGACCTCCTCACTGACGTTGCGAAAGCAAATGATAGTTAGCGCTAACTAACAACAGCTGTTTTTAAAAACTATGGCGTCAAAGCTCTGACAAATAACTGAACACTCGATTTGATAAAGTCGTCGATGGAAGTGCTTGTTATCAACTGGCCGCTGGTCAGGCTGCTTACAAATGCGCCGAAGTTCATCCACATGAAGGTCATGGCCTGGACCTCCGGGTCGGTTGTGATCATCAAGCCTTTTTTCTGCATGGCTGCGAAATAGTCCGTCAACAATTCTTTTAGCTGCTGTGGATGTTTGTTCGCCTTTTCCCGAAACCCGGGCAAATAATCGCCGTCTTTTAGCGCGATCAAAACGATTTTTCGATTACGATCCATGATCTGATGGTACGTTTTGCTGACGAGGAACAAGTCCGCTTGCAAGTCCCACACCAGTTCTTCGTCAAAAATCCGTTTCATCTCCACGGTATAGTAAAAGCGGTCGACTGCGGTTTCCAGAACCTTTTGCTTGCTGCCAAAATGGCGAAACAGCGTCATCTCGCTTAAACCGGCCGCGGCCGAGATTTCTTTTGTGGAAACGCCTTTGTAGCCTTTTTCGGCCATCAAATCGATGGCTGCCAACAAAATTTTGTCTCCGGTACTTAGATGCGGATTGCCCGAGCTCATATTTTCCCCCCTCTATCAATGTTAGCGAATACTAACGTGTTGCATGTTCATCATAAACCATTTTTCAAGAAGAGAAAAGAATCAAAAGAACTTCTGCTTCTGATCACACAGGTGTTTATAACAATACGAGTACGAACCGATGCCGTAGCGCTTTGCTTTGCACAAACAGGCACCCGTAAAAAGGCCGCCCTCCACTGGCCGGAAAGGCGAGGGGAGGACGACAGGGGATAAGCTTTATGCCACGGTTTGGCCCTTCGGTACTTATTTTTGCTTCTCCTTCATTTCCCGATGCAGCGAGCCTACGTTTTCCGCAAGCTTGTCGAGCGACTGGTTCATGCCGATTACGGCGTATTCGGCCATTTGACCCGGCGTCCAACCGGATTCGGTAATCGTCAGTTCCGTTTGCTCGCCCAGAGCTTTAAATTCAATCACAAATTCAATTTCCTTCGGGTAGTCCGGGACGCCTGCCTGAGCGGGATCGATGATGTTTCCGTCCTTGTCGGCCATGCTCTGCGTGAATTCGATACGCTCCATTGGCACAATTTTCTTGTAGAAGCCGGCGGAGTACAATTCATGTCCGCCGTGTTCTTCCGGAGCCCGCATACAAAATACGTATTTCCCGCCTTCACGGAAGTCAATTTCGCAGCGTGGCGAAGTGTACTCTTTCGGCCCCCACCAGAGCATAACCAGCTTGGGGTCCGTCCAAGCCTTCCAGACCAGTTCGACCGGGAAGTCGAAGACACGGGTAATGACGAGGTTTTGCCCATTTGTACGTTGATTCATTTGGAATCCTCCTTTTTGCGTTTCACGCTCTTTTCCATCTCGGCTCTCAAAACAGCATCCAATGCATCAAGGCGTCTGGTCCATCGATCTCTCATACTCTCGGTCCATTTCTCCAATTCCATCATCGTCTCGGTGTTAATCCGATAAATTCGCTGCTGCGCCTTCTTTTCCACATGTACCAAATTCGCCTCGCGCAGAACCTTCAAATGCTGGGAAACAGCCTGCGGACTGATTTGGAATTGGTCGTGGATCGCCGATGCGGGAACCCCGTCATTGTCAGCGAGCATCTCCAAAATACTGCGCCGCGTCGGATCAGCGAGAGCGGAAAACAGATCGTTCGGCATACATTCCTCCCTCCCAGGTCGTATTCGTGAAGACGGTCGGTTGAATCTGATGTTGTAACTGAATTATAAATCGATACCTTTATAAAGTAAATACTTAAATAATAAAAATTAGGATGTATCCATATTTCAGGGGACGGTCGGAGTTCCTTGGATGAGAAAGTGCTTCTGAAAAACATTGACCCTAACGCATACGTCAGGGTTTATTGTAAATAGCAGGAAGCGGAATTCTTTCGTGGAGGTATCTGCGATGTACAGTGTCGGTGAGCTGCGCAAGAGGACAAATATCTCGGTGAGAACCTTGCATTATTACGATGAATTGGGCTTGCTGAAACCGTCCAGGGTAACCGAGACGGGGTACCGGTATTACTCAAAAGAGGATGTATTGAAACTGCAGCAAATCACGGCTCTCAAAAAACTCGGATTTCCGTTGTCGTGCATCAAGGACATTCTCAATGCCGAGGATGCGCTCCCGGCCGAAATACGCTGGAAAAAGGCGATCCGGGGACAAATCGGTACGATCAGGGAAGAAATGGAGCGATTGCGGCGCTTGGAGCGATTGCTGTTCCACACCCTGTATTCGATCGAAATCACGGGCGATTTTCGCACCGACGACATTTTTTCGTTTATTCAGGCGATGCAGCCTGAGAAAGAGCCGAGCAACGACGAATCTCGCGAGCAATTTTTCAATGAGCATTTTACGCCGGAGGAAATCGAGGTTATTGACGGATTGCCGACATTCGATACAGACGATCCGAAGGCCGACGAATGGGTCAAGCTGCTGAGGGACATCCGGGACCATATGCACGAGCCGCCGCAATCACCTGTCGCACAGCGCCTGGCAAAGCGGGTTATGGATTGCGCGGAAGCATTTTTCGGAGGCAATACGGAGGTGATGGAAAAGTATTGGGAACTGATCAGGCCTTCGCCTGGCGATGCTCCCGTCGTTTACGGCCTGGATTACAAGCTGATGGCCTATATCGATCAAATCGTTGAGTGGTACGAGAAAGAGAGAGGAAAGGAGAGGGATGAGCAGGATGACCGTCGGCGATCATGAGTACGGGAAACAACAATGGAGATATTGGCGATGGCATTTTGCTGTTTTTGCGGCCGCTCACTTCGGAATGGCCTACATGTTTGGGCTTGCCCCTGCTTCCGGGCCTTCGGGCAATCCCTATATCGAACAGATCGTGAACTGGATCATGTACCGGGAGCCTGATTTGTACCGGGAAGCCCTCGGCAATCAAATCAGCTCCGTCTGGACGACGATCATGACCATCCACACGCTGTGGGCTTTGTGGTTTGCTTTCTTTCCGAAAAAGCGGGCAGTCAATCCTATGCCTGCCCCATCGGCAGGTTTCCAAGCCGCAAATAAAGAGGCATCGAACCAAAGAGCCGCGGAAAAAACGCTATCGCATGGCAGGGCATGGGTATACGTCCTCATGGGAGGCATACTCGAAATCGTATGGGCTGTCAGCTTCAAGACCGGATCGATCGGTCTTCATACGCTGATCGCGATTTTTGCCAGCTTCGATCTGCTCATCCGGGCCGCCAAGGTATTGCCAGTCGGCACCGTTTATGCGGTTTTCGCCGGTATCGGCTCAGTAGGCACAATCCTGGCGGGAGCGCTCTATTTGAAAGAACCGCTTTCTGCGGTCAAGGTGATTTTCGTTCTGCTGCTTGTCGTGTTTATCATCGGTCTGAAAGCTTCTGAAACGCGCAGTGTAAAGGGGGACGGATAATGGCATGGGCTTATTTGATTTTGGCGGGGCTGCTTGAGATTATCGGCGTGATCGGGATCAAAAAAGTCGCCGAGCATAATAGCTGGAGCAATAATCTCCTTCTGTACGGCGGCTTCTTTGCCAGCTTCAGTCTGCTGACGCACGCGATGCAAGAAATCCCGTTATCCGTGGCTTATACCGTTTGGACGGGTATCGGGACACTCGGGTCTGCGGCCATCGGTATGGTGTTTTTCCGCGAACCGCGAAGCCGACTGCGGCTGTTTTGCATGGCGGGAATTATCGTGACTGTTCTTGGACTGAAACTGGCAGATTGAAACTGCTCACGCTTGTGGAGAGGGGCCATGGGCAACTGGCGGTCCATCGGTCGGCAGGACTCGGCGGCAGTTGCCACCCAGGCCCCACCTTGAAAAATAAAAGGGTAACCCCGTACAAGAGAAACGGGTTTATCCTTTAAAAGTAACATATCTGTACAACAGAGCCCCAATTAGCTGAATTGCCACATAAAAGAGCGCTGGATTGCCCGCCATATAATCGTTTCGACAGCTTGAAAAAACTTACGCCTGGGGAGTGGGAGCCCCGTATTTCTCCCGGTATTCGCGGGCCAGCATGCTCATCATGACGGAATCGTGGTACTGGTGATGGTAATAGAGAGCCTCGCGCTGGACGCCTTCCTGTTTAAACCCGATCTTCTCATAGGCGCGGATGGCTCGTTCGTTGTAGGAAAACACGTTGAGCTCGATCCGGTGAAGATTGAGGATGCCAAAGCCGTATCCGAGCAGCAGGCGCATTGCCTCGCTTCCAAAGCCTTTGCTCTGATGCTGCAGTTCGTTGATGGCGATGCGAATATTGCAATTCCGATTGACCGGATCGATCGATTGGAGCGCAATGTCGCCGATCACTTCGTCATTGTCCCGCAGGGCGATGAGCAGCAGCAGGTTGGAAGAATCCTGGGACTTGGCGTCGAGGTAGCGGTGAATCTGTTCGCGGGTAAAGCTGCGCTGTGTACCGGTCAGTCGGCGGGTTTCCGGATGAAAGAGCGTGCCAAAGTACAGATCGGTATCTGCCAGCTCGACAGGGCGAAGGTAGACGCGTTCGCCTTCGAGGAACCGGACAGGCTTGTTTGCGGATGTATGCATGATTCGATGCCTCCTTTTGATACCTTACAATAGCGAAAATGTGTATACTTGGAAATGGACAGTTTCGCAAAAAGTAAAAGGACAGATGGAGGTTCACCGATGCTTTTCGCACCGCAGTTGGACGATTCCAGCCGGATTCCCCATTACGTACAAATTTACGAGCAGATAAAGCGGCAGATTATCGCAGGGGCGTTGTCCGAGCATGTCAAGCTGCCTTCTGTCCGCAAGCTGGCTGATCTGCTGGGACTCAGCACGACCCCGGTGGAAACGGCGTACCAGCAGCTAGTCGCGGAAGGCTTTATCGCCAGCAAGCCAAAAAGCGGCTACTACGTTCAGC
The DNA here is from genome assembly GCF_038592925.1 of Brevibacillus sp. FSL K6-2834. Lineage (NCBI taxonomy): Bacteria > Bacillati > Bacillota > Bacilli > Caryophanales > Paenibacillaceae > Brevibacillus > Brevibacillus sp. FSL K6-2834. Next base: position 4,777,389 of record NZ_CP151945.1, on the reverse strand, counting down.
CACTGGCCGATCAGCAGGTGGAGAGAGCAGAGGAGAGGGAAACAAAATTGACCGTCCCTCGCTTGCAGCATCGGGATGCATCCTCGTACCCCTATGACTTTCACCTCTCGAAAAACGATTTTTCCCACTTCCCCTTTGCCCTGTGGCGGCGGCTGTTCAACAGAGTGCTGCGGCATGAACACCTGGACCTGCTTTTTTACGGAGACCCCCAGGGGGAGTATGGACTGCGAACCGAGCTGGCCCGTTATCTGCGCCAGTTGAGAGGCGTCTCGTGTTCACCTGAGCAGATCGTGATCGGGGCTGACCAGCACGGGCTGCTGACCTTGCTCGCTCTGCTCCTGAAAGCTCGCGTGGCCCGCGTCGGAGTCGAGAATCCGGGTTATCCGTTGATCGCATCGACCTTCCGCCAAAACGGCTATGAGGTGATCCCCGTCTCGCTGGAGGAGGATGGCCTGAATGTAAACGAGCTGGCAGAGAGCGGCGTCGAGCTGGTCGCGGTTTCGCCGTCCCACCAGTATCCGCGGGGAATGATCATGCCGATCGCCAAACGGCTGCGCTTGCTGGAATGGGCAAAGAAGACGGACGCCTACATTATCGAGGACGATTATGACGGCGAGTTCAGGTATCACGGAAGGCCGGTTCCCTCCCTTCAGGGCCTGGTGCAGGGAGCCAATGTGATCTATATGGGCGGCTTCTCGCAGGTGCTGGCCCCGGCCATTTGTACCTATTACATGGTCCTGCCGGAGTCTTTGCTTGAGTCCTACGACCTTTTGCTGAGAGAGCTGCTGCTGGAGCAGTCCTCATCTCCTCTGCATCAGAAAACGCTGGAGCTGTTTATGCGGGAGGGACATTTCGAAAAGCATGTGCGCCGGATGCGCAATGTCTATCGGAAAAAGCACGACACGCTGGTTCAGGCGGTCCGGAAGCACATGGGGGAGCGGACTGTAGTGATCGGAGAGGACGCCGGATTTCATGTACTGCTGAAAGTCCAGCACCAAGTGGAGGAGAGGGAGCTTTCCCGGATGGCGAAGAAGGCCGGAATCAATATCGCCTCAGCAGCCTATACGTGGATGACGCCTCGTACGGAAACGACCGAAAAAGAATTTATCGTAGGCTTTTCCGGCATTGAATTGGAGAAAATCGAGCCGGGTATCCGCAAACTGGCCGATGTTTGGTGGGGGCAGTGTTCCAAGTTTGCTTCCAAATCTTGACGCAGAGCTTGATTTGGGAGTAAACTGCTCCTTGATAGGAAAATATGAAAAACAAAATCGTTTCCTGAATTTTCGAGAGGGGGCAGGAATCGTGCAGGAGAGAATCATTCAGCTGGCCATTCGGGAAATCCACACCAAAGGGCTCAAGTTTACGATGGCGGAGCTTGCACGGCAAGCGGGGATGAGCACGAAAACGCTGTACGGGTACTTTTCCTCCAAAGAAGAACTGATCTCCGTGATCATTGAGCGCGGAGTCAAAGAGCTGCAGCAGAAGGAAGCCGAGATTATCGGGCGTACGGACATCGATCTGACGGAAAAACTGAAGCTTTTGCTGGCACTTGTCCCCAGCGGCTTTGGCAGCACCCATATCCGTCTGTGGTACGAGCTCAAGCGGTACTACCCCGAGCAGTGGGCGCTTGTTGAGGATTGTCTTCAAAACGAGTGGGAGCATGTGCGGAATATTCTTGAGCGGGGAATGGCCGAGGGAACATTCCAGCGGGTGAGCATTCCCGTCTTTATTCATATGTATATCGGATCGCTTGAGCATCTGGTGGATCGCCAGGTCGTAGAGGAGACAAACATGACGATGGCAGATGCCCTGGACGCGATGATTGAGATATTGCTGCACGGGATTGCGGGCGGCGGGAAAAAGGAGGGGCAGCGATGAGGTGGGTGGACTTGTCTGGCGCCATTTGTTTGGAAGTTGCGGGTATCTCCGGGCAAATCGCAGGTACCACCGGGCAAATCGCAGGCACAGCGGAGGGCCTCGCGGATGTCTCCGGGGAGGTATGCGTGAAATGAAAGCGCTAAGACCTTTTTTCTGGTTGACCGACGTCGGCTTTCTCGTTTACTGGAGCATTGTCTTCCTCGAATGGCTCCCTCCCGAGTACCTCTATCCGGATTACGCCAATCCGCTGATGGTGGCCTGGAATCTGTCGTTTTTTCCCCTGGATCTTTTCATTTCCATTACGGGACTGACGAGTCTGTATTTTTATCATGCAAACCGAAACTGGCGTCCCATGGCGCAAGTTTCGCTCGTCCTGACCTTTTGCTCCGGCCTGCAAGCCATCGCCTTTTGGGGGTTCAAAGGGGACTTCGATCCCGCCTGGTGGCTCCCCAATCTGTATTTGCTCTTGTATCCCTTGTTTTTTTACCGTCTGTTTGCGGGGAAACAGCTAGACTCCGCGGCCTCCCAGTAATGCGTTTCCGGGAGATATGGCCGCTATATCTCATCCTGTTTCATATGCTTTTTGATAAACCGGAAGAAACCCACGGCACACATCACGATAATCGCCGCCCAGGTGAACAAAAAGGCGATGCCGAGGCCGATATTGGCTCCGACCATGTCGTTGGAACGCTCATAGAGCAAGGTGAAAACAAGCGGGCAGGCAAGCGCGATATAAAGGATAAAAAAGGAAAGAGACTTTGTCGTCGTTTTCTTCTGAATGGTAAGATAAACAAAGATATGGGAAACAAGCAAGAGGATAAACGTGACAACCGTCAACAGCAGCATGCGGCAGAGCCTCCTCGAGTCTTTCTTTATCTGGGTTGTGCCCTCGAGTACTACCATAGCCAAAAACAAGCGTTCAAGCAAGCGCAAAGGAGAGTGGAGGGGGAGTGAAACGATGAAGCACGGCAGCGATACCCTGCTGATCGTCAGTTTGCTCGGGTACGGAACAACGCTGCTCCTGTTGGCCTTGATCTGGTTCCGTACACCAAAAGAGAGGGAGCCGCTTCTGTTTGTAAAACTGATGGGCTATACCTTGCTTGCGATGTTCCGTTTTTCGTTCAACCAGCTTTCGATGCCGCTCGGACTGATCGCCGCCATTCTTCTGGTGAAGCGAACGAATGGAAACAAGAAGGCGAAGCTTGCGGCCGTCTGGCTGGGGGGAATCATGTTTCTGGCAGGCTTTTTGCCAGTGGCAGACTGGATCGAAAACACGCTGTACCCGCGTACAGAGATGTCTACCTATTTGCATGAGGATTTGACGGGGAAAGGTTTTGCTATGAATGTTGCCAGTTCGGACATGCGACGCTTTTACAGCAAAACCGAAAAAGACGAGAGCGGGCGGAAGCTGTATGCCGCTCTGCGGGAATCCCGCTACATCGAGGGCTTGCCTCTGCGGGAGCGGATGGATGAGGAATACGAGCTAAAATTGTTTCAGGATACAGATAACAGGGACAACCGCTTCAAACATCTGGAGTTTCGGGTCGCCTCTGACGGATCGTATCTGAAGCTTCGATTTGAGGACAGCCAGTATGTTTTTCGGGCGTCACGGGAGTTTCAGCAGTTGTTTCAACAGATGGTGGCGGAAGAGCGTGAAAGCAGCGATGAATAGGGTCGGGAATCAGTACAGAAGCTTTGGGCTTAGGACTGTACTGAGTGGATGGAACATGCATGGACGGAACATCATGGACTCCCAACGAATCGTGCGTTGGTCCTTAGTCCTTCTGCTCCATGGAAAGAGGCGCTTCGGATTTTCCCCGGATCAAGGCCACCAGCAGCAACAATAAAGGGAGCAGCAACAGAAACGTATACGCATAAGAAAACCAAATTTTTGGTACGAACTCAAGGAGTTTGGTAATGTTCGGGTAAGCCAAAACGGATAGTGCGACCATTAAGACGCCCAAAGGCACCGTTAATGGCTTATAGGTCCTCAACTCAAGACTTTGAGCCAGTCCCAACGCCGAAACATAAAAGGTAATCGTCGTTTTGATAAATATGGACAAAAACCAAACGCCAGCCAAAAGCACTTCCACACGCTCCAAAAAGTTGCCTATACTGATTTTCTTGGCCAGCACAAAGGACGGATAAATATTTCTCGCTGTAAAATCCGAGCCAAGAACGAGTATGCATAAAGCCGTTATGATGATCAAAATGACACCACCCGCGGCAGCGCCCAGCAAGAGTGAATGCAGAACTTTTTTCGGGCGATTGACAAACGGGAGCAACATCAGAAAACAGACGAATTCTTGCAGACTTGAAAATTGTATCCCCGCTCCAAGCAGCGGCTTTATTCCGCCTTCCGTAACAGGCTCCAATTGGTTGATCTCGATTTCCGGCAGCAGTGTGAAGGTCAGAAAAAGCAGAGACACAAATATCCAGGGAAAAAATATTTCCGTGGTCCTGGCGATGACCTCAAGTCCGTATCGCGTTGCGATCACAACCACCATACTGAAGGAAATCAGTATAACTTCTACGGGGGTTTCAGGCATCACGTTTGACACGATGAAGTTTCCCAGATCACGAACCATCAGTGCCGAAAGAAAAATGAAAAATGAGAAAAACAACAAGGAGATCAATTTTCCCGGCCATTTTCCCAAAATTTTCTCGCTGTATTGGGCCAAGGTCATGGAAACAGATTTCCCAAAGCAACATACATAACAATCAACACCAAATCGATAACAATACCGATAATGGCTGCGATCCAGGCGTTTTGTTTCGCTTCCAGCGCCAATGGAGACGGTCCCAGCAAAAAGGAGGTGCCCATCGTAAAGGCAATCACAAGAACCGTCAATTGACGTATGTTGATTTTTCCTTGTTCCAGCATGGTACTCACCTCTCATTTCTGCCATTGTCTTTGCTGGAATGAACAATTGGAGAAAAGGCTGTTACTCTTTAAATAGAGACAGGATCCCGTCACTGACCGGTTTGTAAATAAAGGTAATCATTTCGCTAAGACTCGGAACCGGCACATGCAGCACTTGGAGGACACCGAGCGTGATCCCGGCCGTTAACAAGAGGGAAAATGCCCATGCTTCCTTGACGAACCTGTTTTTGACTAAAGCCGGCACCTCCATGCAGGCAATGATCATTCCCACCGCAATGATGGCTGCAGCTTTCAACATGTTGATCTACTCCTCTTTCGTTTCCAAGTACGAATTGCTGATCGTGCCAAGGCCCCGGATGTTGAAATCTACACGCATGTCAACATCCAAGCCGACAAATTCCTCATCCCAATTCTGTTTTGCCTTCTTCCAAAATCCCGGCTCCGCCCGGTGAACAGCTTCCCCAAACCCGAAAATATCCGCTTTGTACTTATGCTGAGCTTTTGAAATGGCTTGCTGCATAAATCCCTTTATTTTTTCCGCCGCTTTCGCTTCAAGGCCCCGAATCGTTTTGTCCTTGGCCAAATCCATATTGCATTGTACTTCACTGATATTTGCTTCCACGCGGACTTCGATGGCTACTTCCGGTTTTTTTCGCACGACTTTTCCCTTCATCTCGCTGTTGGTGCGGATGATTTCCAGCGCTATATTTCCGCCATTGGGACAAGCAACATATTCTGCTGTGCTTTTTACCTCATTTTGAATGTAATTGTATCCCTTGGATTCTTCCTCATTGAGCCAGCCTACGAGCTTGTCTTTTTTAAACACAGCCAATCCTTCGTACCTCAAGAGAGCGCGCGAGTCTATTCGCTGCATATTTTCTTTGGTCCCGGCAATATCCTTCGCTCCGTCAAGTGTAATGCCAGTCAGGACCGGATGCTTCCCTTCGCTGGTCATGTCCGATATCAACTTGTCGAGGGTCGCTTTTCCTGTTGCCGCCCAGGCAGTATTTGACGACTGCAAAGAATGGAACATTTTATTGGCAGGAATTTTTTCAAGCAAAGTCAGGGTTTTCAAAATTTCTTCGGCGGTTGCATCCTTTGAAACAACGAGAAAAAAATCGGTTCTGAATTCGTGGTCTCTTGAAAGAAAGTCCAACACTTTTGCAATTCCTTCTTCGGCTACCTCTTTGCCCAGCACAATTACTTGCATATGGGACAAGTAAATTTTGCGGGGCGATTTTGTCGTTGTTCTTCGCAATGCTTCAAAAATACTCGTCCCTTGTGTAGAGTAGGTAATTACGGGAGCGGTGTCCGTACCGGCTCTTTGTGCTGCCACCGCGCCGGGATTCACAATTTGGATGGATACCAGATAGTCGTTGTCTTTCTTGTCAACCCCCATGGCAACAGCGATTGCCAGCTCGTTTAATTCCCTTCTGTTCCAACATCCGGTCAAAACAACGAGAAGCAGCAGGAATAGGCATGCCATGGTAATAGGTTTACGCAACCGAATCGCTCCCTCTCTTAAGAATTTTGCTTGGATTCTGGATGTGGATGCTCGTTGTTTTCGCGAATGGTATCGTTTTGACTGATCGCTCTCGGACGTGAAAACAATGCCCATAGCGGCAAGCGGAAAAGCGTATCCTTCTGTTCAGCCAGATGAAAAGGAGCAAATGGACTCATGTACGGAGCTCCAAAGGAGCGCAGGCTGCACAGATGGAGAACGATGACAATGACGCCCAGGATGATGCCATACAGACCAAAGGATGCCGCCAAGGCCATAAGGCCGAAGCGCAACATCCGAATCGAAATTCCCACGCTGAATGCCGGGATGACGAAATTCGCAATGGCTGTAATGGCGACGACAATGACCATTGCCGGAGAGACGATGCCCGCTTCTACCGCGGCTTGACCAATGACCAATGTTCCGACGATCGATATGGACTGACCGATCGCCCGCGGCATTCTGACGCCTGCTTCGCGGAGGATTTCAAAGGTAATTTCCATAAGCAGCGCTTCCACAAAAGCGGGAAAAGGTACACCCTCGCGCTGCGATGCCAAGCTTATGAGCAGGCGGGGTGGGATTATTTCCTGGTGAAAGGTGGTGATAGCAATATACATGGAAGGTACAAGCAGGGATATAAACAGCGATATATAGCGGATCTGGCGGATTAGAGTGGCAAAATCCCAACGTTGATAGTAGTCTTCACTCGCTTGAAGAAATTGTGCAAACAGAGCGGGGACCATGAGGACGAAAGGGGTTCCATCGACTAAGATCACGACCCTGCCCTCCAACAAACCCGCCGCCGCATCGGGCCGCTCAGTATTATGTACAGTGGGAAAAGGAGTGAACGTTTTGTCCTGGATGAGCTCTTCAATGTACCCGCTTTCCAGTATTCCGTCAATGTCGATTCGCTTGAGCCTGTCTCGCACTTCCTGCACGATCTTCTCGTTGGCAATCCCCTTGATGTACATGATGGCTACATCGGTTCTCGTCACTCGGCCGATTTGAATCGTTTCCAGCCAGAGATGAGGGTCTTTGATCCTTCTGCGGATTAAAGCGGTATTGGTCCGAAGTGTTTCGGTAAAAGACTCTCTGGGGCCGCGTACAACTGTCTGTGCGGCGGGCTCTGAAACTCCTCTGTCTTTCCATCCTCTGGAGCTTGCCGCGATCCCGCAGGGAGAACCATCGACCAGGATGACAGCATCTCCCGATAGCAGGAATGCAAACAAGCCATCAAAATCAGAGACTTCGTTGGTGTCGGAGACGGTAAGTGCAAAATCCCGCAAAACACGAGACACATGCGAACGGTCGGATATCTTGAGATCAATCTCCGTTTCTTTGATCGCAAGCATCAAAGATTCCAGAATAAAATCAGTGATCACTTTTTTATCGGCGAGCCCTTCCGTGTAAAGAATGGCCATTTTTATTTCTGATCGGCCAATTCTGACTTCTCGTATGATAATGTCAGTGCTGCCCCCGCTTATTTCCCTGATCCGCTTTAGATTCGCATCAAGGCAAGCCTGCAGCGGCTCTTTGCGAAGAGAACCGCATTGTTCCACGTCCAGCCGCCTCCGTTCTCCCATCAGTCTTGTAGGTAAGCCAAAATACGGCAAACAAAAAAAGGAATAGGGAAATTTCCCCTATCCTTACTATTTCCACTTTTTATTTGTCTAAACAGTCAAAAATCAAAAAACGGTTTGCAGATGATCGTCTTCCTCCACATACGGAATCGTCAACGGCCCGAGCGGGAGCACAGCCACCGTCATGCCTTCTCCATACTTCTCCTTCAACTCTTCCAAGGTCTTCTCGATGTCATGGGTCGGGGCGAACATGGCCATCCTCACATCTTCATCGGAGAGCGTGGAGTAGACGTGCACATCGGCCCAGACCTGGATCACCGCCTGCTTTTGCACCTGCCACTGATCGAATATTTTAAACGAAGGATCATTGATCATGTCCAGGATTTCCTGCGGTGTCTTGCGCATTTTCAGGATGTCGGCGTAGTTGCCGTGATTGGGCAGGCCGTCGGAGCATTCCGAGGCACAGATGATCGTGCCGCCCTTCTTGACGATCTTGTGCGCCGCGCTCATCCCTTTTACCGCTTGATACAGGTTTTGATCGAGCGGGTAGCCCGAGTTGGAGGTAATGACGACATCAAACCGGTGGTCGCAGCGGATCATGGCGTGCTCCTTGGCGAAAGCGCAGCCCCGGTCATGCGCTTCGTACAGCTCGCCAGCAAAGACGGCGGTGATTTCCTTCTCGCGGTTCAGGGTGACGTTGAGCATGAAGTCGGGCTTGCACATGCTGTTGATCTCCCGCGTCATGTCCTGCACCGGATTGTTTACCATATTGCCCCAGGTGGACAGCGGATCGCCGATCATTCTGGCATTGTGAAACGTGAGGATGGTCTCGATTCCGGCAATGCCCGGCATAATCCCTTTGGGCCCGCCGGAAAAACCGGCGAAGAAATGGGGCTCGATAAAGCCGGTGACGATTTTAAAGTCGGCCTCGACGTACTCCTTGTTCAGGTAGACGTCGCAGCCAAAGCGGCTTTCGCCCACCTTGACGAGCTCCTCCTTCTCATGGCAATGGTGGTTGATGACTCGTACATGTTCGACTACCCAGTCGCCCAGCATCTGGACGAATTCGTCTCTGGTCTGGTCCCGGTGGGTGCCCGTGCCGTTGATCACGACGAAATTTTCCAGCGGCACATGGGACAGCTCCTTCAACAGCCAGGGGACGAGCTTGTGATTGGGAGTAGGGCGGGTGATGTCGCTGATCACGATCGCCACTTTGTCTGTGCTTTTAACCATCTCGCGGAGAGGGGCGCTTCCGATCGGATTGCGGAGCGCTTCCAGTACCGCTGCTTCCTCGTCCGCCAGTCCGGGAAGATTTTTTGGCTCCAGGATGAGGGAGTGATCAGGCACTTCTACTTCCAGTCCGTGCTTGCCGTACAACAATGTCGTTTTCATGGCTCTCTCCTTTTCAACACGTATTTGTCATGATTGTCTTGATCCGAAAGGTGAAACTCCCTGACGTCTGTCAGGGGCAGCACACGCATACATGGATGTACTAGATGTTACGTGTGGATGGTATTTGATATCTCGTGGGTTTCCAGCTTTCCGTTGATACCTCGCTTCTTTTGCCACGTATCGACCAGGATCACGCCGATAGGACAGAGGATCGCCGTAGTCAGTGTGGAGATGGAGATTTGGGCGGTCGCGATTTCCACCAGATTTTGATAGGCCTGTGCATCTGCGGCGGACATCATGCCGGAACCGGCGGCTACGGCTGCGGCTGCCGCGATGGCTGCCGGCGTTCCGACGGCGTTGCCTGCAGTCGATGCTTCCGCTACGGGGGCAATATGGCTTTTTTCGCGGAACAGCTTGAAGACCAGCATGCCTGTAGAACCGGTCAAAATGGTCGTCATGAAGCCGAGCGCCAAGCCGCCGAGCAGCACCTCGATTTTCAGGAAGGTGGCAAAGTCCATCCCGGCACCGAGGGAAAAGGCAAAGAACGGAACGGGCAGCAGCTCGCCCGGCTTCAGGAAGTCGCGCATTTCGGGATCGAGGTTGCCCAGCAGCATGCCGATGCCGATCGGCAGCAGTACAGCGATAAACGCGATGAAGGGGAAGTTCGCACCCATCATGCCCAGCGCCATCAAGGTGAAGAAAGGACCGTCATTCAGCGAAAGGACCGCAACGGCGCCGACGTCAGAGCGATTCCCGTACTGGGACGTAAGGGCGGCATACATCCCGCCGTTTCCGTTGGTCATCGCGGCGATAATCGTCATCGCCGACAGGCCGAGGAAGCCGTTCATCATGTCGCCGGACAGCTTTCCCCACAGAAAGCCGATGATCACGCCGGTAAAATACTTGGAGGCAGTCAGCAGCACGCCTTTTTTCAGCGCCGTTCCGCCGACCCGCAGATTCATCTGGCTGCCGCAGCAGAACAGGAACAGGGCGATCAGAATGATGGAGCTGTTTTTAAAGAGGGCCTCGGAAAATCCGCCGATGCGCAAAAACTCGTAATGGCCGTCTTTGGTCGCAGCAACCCCAAGGGATTTCAAAAAGTCCATGACAACGGGTATGTGCATTTGGTCAATGGTGTTCAGCAAGGCGCCGAGCAGCAGCGGAACAACCATTAATCCGCCGGGTACCTTTTCGATGGTCCGTTTGATTTTCATTCAACAATCCCCCTTGTACGCTTAGTTGTGGTTTTGCCTGGCCAGATACGTCCGGAATACTTGCTCTGCCGTCTGTGTGAGCAGCTCCGGTGCCCGCTCCATCGCTTCCTGCAGGGACATCGGCGCGTTTAGTATGCTATGAATGCTATGAATGCCGTACTGATAAAGGGTATCGATACCGCGTCCGATCGAGCCTGCCAAAACGAAAACGGGTATGCCGCGTTTCTGGGCCACCTGCGCTACACCCATCGGAGTTTTTCCTGATGCTGTCTGAAAGTCAATTTGTCCTTCCCCGGTGAGGACGAGATCGGCATCCTGCAAATGCTTGTCAAGCTGCGTGTACTCGATCACGATGTCGATACCGCGTCTCATGGACGAAGGAAAGAAGGCTTGAAATGCACCGCCGATTCCGCCTGCAGCGCCTGCCCCTGCCCGTTGATGCAGCCGGATGCCGGTTTTGGACTTCACCAGATCTGCCCACGCGCGGAGGGATTGATCGAGTCTTTCCGCCATCTCGGCAGTGGCCCCTTTTTGCGGACCGAACACGTGGGAGGCCCCGTCCGGACCGATCAGCGGATTTTGGACGTCGGAGGCGATCAAAAACTCCGCTTCGCGTATGCGAGGGTCAAAACCGCTGTCATCGATCACCTCGATCCGTTCGAGCTCGCCACCGCCAAATCCGACCTGATGTCCCTCAGCGTCGAGCAGCTTCATGCCGAGGGCTTGCAGCATGCCGATGCCGCCGTCATTGGTAGCGCTTCCACCAATCCCGAGAATAAATCGTCGGCAGCCGTCATCCAGGGCTTGTCTGATCAATTCGCCCGTGCCGTATGTCGTGGTGACTAGCGGGTTTCTTTTCTCCGCCGGGACCAGGTACAGGCCGGACGCGCTCGCCATCTCGATCACGCAGGTGACGTTGTCTCCCAAAATTCCGTAGGCGGCATCCACCGGCGTGTTCAAGGGGCCTGTGACAGTGACCTGTACCTTGCGTCCCCGGGTCGCTGCGACCAGACTTTCCATCGTGCCTTCTCCGCCGTCTGCGACCGGTACCAGAACGGTATGGGCTTCGGGGCGAACCTTTTTGATGCCTGTTTCAATGGCGAGGGCAGCGTCAAATGCAGACAAGCTTCCTTTGAATGAATCGGGTGCAATCACAACCTTCACGCTGACGTTCCACTCCTTTGTAAAGCGCTTTCATAACTTGCTTTTCATTATAGAGAAGGGGCATTCGCGAAATCATCGGTTACCATCCATAAAAATCCTGTGCAAATTATCGCATAATTTTGTTTATTATAAATAAGCGCTGGCTTAATCGATGTGTGAAGGATAAGATTTGAGTATGCTGACCTATGAGATTGCCAAACAGATCGTACGCGAAACGATGAACCGCCTCAACCGCAACATCAACATCATGGACCATACCGGAACGATTATCGCTTCGGGAGACGCTTCGCGTGTGGGTGAAATCCACGAGGGAGCTGCCGATGTCATCCGGACAGGCAAGCCGCTGATGATCACCCGCAGCAATGAGCGCCAGTACAAAGGCGCGCGCCCGGGGATCAATCTGCCGATCGTCTTTCAGGACAAGCTGATCGGTGTCATCGGCATCACGGGGGAGCCAGATGAGATCCGCGAGTTTGGGGAGCTTGTCAAAATGATTACGGAGATGATGATCAACCAGTCCTTTCTGGCCTCCCAGCTCGAGTGGAAGCAACGGCTGAAGGAAATGATTTTTGAAGAGCTGATCCAGCGGGAGATTCAGGAAGAATCCGTCGAGCAGAGGCTGGCCCTGCTGAAAATGAAACTGGAGGAGCCTTTCCAGGTCTCTCTCATCGAGATGCGTGAAATTCCGATGCAAAATCAGGAGCTGATTCAAAAAGTCGAGCAACTGATCGGCGAAACGAAATGGCTGGTCGGATTCCGCAGCGTAAACCGGTTGTTCATCCTCACTTCCGGTCTGGAGGAAGGCACAGTCATAAAAAAGCTGGAAGCCATTCAACTGTTTTTGCGGCAAAAGGAGATCCCGTTCAAGATCGGTTTGGGCTCGCAGGTGACAGAGACGGGGAAAATCGGCATGTCGCTTGAAGAGGCAAAGCTGGCATTGCTCTTGGGAAGCCAGGAGCAGGGCATCACCTCTTATTTGGATATCGAGACGAAGGCGCTGATCAAGCGGATGGACAGCCAGGCCAAACAAAAATTTCTCGATCGCGTATTTGCCCATCTCCCGCCGAAGGGGATCGAAACGCTGGAGGCGTTTTTTGCCAGCAACCTGAACATCGGCGAAGCAGCCAAACATTTGTATGTCCACCGCAATACACTCATCTACCGTTTGACAAAAATCAAAGAGCGCACCGGCTACGATCCGCAGGTTTTTCATGACGCCGTCTCGCTGCAGCTGGCAGTGTGGATGCAGCAAAATCAGGCGGGAGGAGAAGGGGAAGGGCGGTAGACGGGAAGGATCTGCCGCTTTTTTTCGCAGTTCTCGTTCTTTCTGACTTTCACCAGGTTGTAAAAAAGTGGTGAATCTGGATGCGGAAAAACGTGGTACCGTTATGGAGACAGCTAGATTTTCCTTAAAAATGGAAAGGAAAGAGGGAGAAAGCTGGTGGAACAATGCCGACACTTGAGATGTCTGACTGACCGCATTCATTTTCTGCCACCGGATGAGCGAACAGATCGGCCGATTCTCGCAGCTATTTCCGGGACGAAACAGACTTTAATGCTCGATACAGGAAACTCTCCTGCCCATGCGGAGCTGTTTCTGAAGGAATTGGAACGGCACGGATTATCGCAACCGTCTGTTGCCGTTTTGACTCACTGGCACTGGGATCACACGTTTGGCGGTGAACGGATCGGGGCAAAGCTGGTTGCCCATGAAAAAACGAAAGCCGTTCTGGAGAAGCTGGTTCCTCTCGCCTGGACAGATGAAGCCATCGACCAATGGAAGGATAAAAGCAGCGGGTTTGCTTTCTGTGCCGAGATGATCAAAAAGGAGTACGGCGCCGAGCGCAATATCTCGATCCGACTGCCGGAGATCACCTTTCAAGGGAGCTGGGAGGCTGACCTCGGCGGCATCCGCGTCGTAGTCGAACATGTTGGTGGCGATCATTCCTCGGATTCATCGGTCGTCTTTATCCCGGAAGAGAAGGTCTTGTTTTTGGGAGATTGTCTGTACGCGGACTTGTATGGTCGCTACACGGAAGCCAAAACAAGGGCGCTGCTTTCGAAGCTGGAGAAGTACGATGCCGACTGGTATGTCCTGTCTCACGAAATGCCGATGTCCAAAGCGGAATATCAGGGCTATGCGGAGCTGCTGGGGCTAGTCTGTTAGCTTGCGGAGGACACAGATGGAGAGCGCGAGGCCATCATGTCAGGATTAACCGCCGCTCTTGGCCGTCAGCCGGGGGAGCTGGAGCTTGAGGTAGTTTCCTGCTTTGTGAACGGGGCGGCAGTGCAGGCAAGTGGGGATGGGAAGTAGAAAAGCTGTAAAGGAAGAGGGGCTGCTCAATCAGGTGGCCTTTTATTTTGAAAGGTTACCCGCATGGTCTGCCCTCCGTTTATGGCTACAATCGGTACTATTAGTAAGTCCCCTTCCAATTCTGAAGTACCGATATATCTTTTGAAAAGAGTATGTTAATTCCATTGCCACTACACGTGACACAAGCGGCATCCGTATCCCATGAAACATAATGAAGAATTCTTCGTCTTACTTATAAGGGATCATGGGAAATATTTACAAAAATAGACAACGGCAGCTCATAGAATATGGTGGTCAAGTGATGATGCCGATTCAGTCTTTGACGAATCAAGAGATTATAGTAATTAGAACATGGAGGGGAATGAAATGAAAAAACGGAATGTAGTAATAACGTCTATGTTCACATTTGCTGTTTTGTCGGGTGTTGCTTTTGGAGGCTTTTATGGTGTTGAGCCTGTAAATGCGAAAAAAGAAAAGGTTGAAATGAAGAAAGAGGAAAAGATGAGTGACTATCGTCCCGAAGAAATCAACAAAAAAATTGAAAGTTCATGGGAAGATGCGTTAAAAACCTACGAGATTGATGATAGCCAATGGACTAAGATTGACTATGCCGACCGGATTCACTTGACTCAGACGCTCAGTGACGAAGAGAAAACAAGCTTTTATGATGCGATGCTTGGAGCGATGGAGAAGCATTCAAAAGTGGGAGACATGATGCCGCTTATGCTTGTTAATGATGATAAATCGAAAGTCATTATTTTGTTCCAGCATGATGAAGGAAAAGGTAAGACAGTTAAAATTGAATTAGCACTTAAAGGAAACGCAAAATCCCTTAGTGCCAATGAGTCCTCAAAAGAATGGACAGTAGAGAGCGTTGAAGAAAAGTAATTGAAGTCGAAACTTGTCTGGGTGGGTCATTTTTTGGCTCCACCCAGACCCTATTTTTAATCCGTAGCCAGTTTTCAGAGCAAAGCCCACTCCTAGCCCAAAACCCGTTTCATCCGCAATACGCCCTCCACAATGTCCTCCTCCGGCAAATTCCCGTACCCGATAATCACCTTGTCCAGATGTCGCCCTTTTTGGATCGCATGCTCCTCGACCGGATAAACCCGGACGCCTGCTTGCAAAAGAGCCGACAAACTCGCCTCAGTGAACGCTTTGCCAGAGAAAGAAGCGACAATATGCAGTCCGGTCGAAGCCCCCCAAATGTCCACCTGTCCGGGAAAATGAGCCTGGAGCGCGTCGCATAGCGCTCTCCGGCGGCGCTTGTACAGCTTTTTTACCCGGCTGATGTACTTCTCCAGATGGCCTTCCTCCACAAACCTTCCCAATGCCAATTGCTCCAGTGAAGGCGTGTGCAGATCCGTAAACCATTTTGCCGCCTGATACCGTTCCACCAAAGAAGGGGGCAGCACGAGATACCCCATGCGCAGTCCCGGAGAGAGAATTTTGCTAAAGGAGCCGATGTAGATGACCCGTTCTCCGGCCAGCCCCTGAAGCGAATGGACAGGCGGACTGTCGTACCTGAACTCGCTGTCGTAGTCGTCTTCGACGAGATAGCAATCGCGCTCGCCCGCATACCTGATCAGCTGGATTCTCCGCTGGATCGGCAGTGTGCCGCCCAAAGGAAACTGGTGGGAGGGCGTGACCAGCACAAAGCGCGGCTGCGCATCGGCAGGGAGAAGATTCGTCATCATCCCGTGCTGGTCGACCGGCACTGGGAGCAGCGCGGCCCCGGTCTGGGCAAAGATCGTCTGGATATCGCGGGTAATCGGGTCCTCGATCACGGCGCTAGCGCCTTTGGAAAGCAGCACCTTGGCGATCAGCACGAACGCCTGGGTCGCCCCGGACGTGATCACGATCTGCTCGGGACGGCATTGCACACCGCGCGTGCGGAACAAATAGCGGCTGAGGATCGCGCGCAGCTCCGCCTGCCCCTCGGGACGTCCATAGCCAAAGGCGTCGAGCGGAGCTTCCCGGCATACCTGCTGCATGATTTTTCCCCAAAGCGCCCGGGGAAAGCGATCGAGGCAAGGGACACCGGAGCGGAAGTCGATCGTATTTGGGGAAGGGTGGCCGATTGCTTTATCGCTCCCATACAGGGCAGTACAACCAGCCGCTGAATCGTTCACACCCGGAGAAGTTCGATCAATTGCAGAGTCGCTCACACCTGGAGAAGTTCGGCCAATTGCCGAGTCGCTCCCATCCAGTGAAATTCGAATCGTTGCCGATGGGAATGCCCGGTCATCATTTTCTAGTACTCTCTCTGGCGTCTCTGGTCCGCGTTGCCCCGTGACCCTGCCAGACAAAGGAAGGCCGGGCGGAAGAAGCGGCGTAAGCAGCGACAGATCAATACCGGGAGCCACATAATGACCGGAGCCCGGCCGTCCCTCCAGATACCCTTCGGCCAGCAGTTGGTCGTATGCCTCCAGGACGACATTGCGGGAGACATAGAGCTCTTCCGCGAGCTTCCGCGTCGAGGGAAGCCGTTCCCCGGCACGCAGCTCTCCTTTCAGAATTTTGCCGCGAATGTCCGCGTACAACTGGCGGAACAATGGCATCGGCTGAGTGCGGTCAATGTTGATCCAGAGCATGGCAAGCCCTCTCCTTCGCAAAGTGGTACTGTCCATATCGATGAAAAGTGGACCTAATCCTAGCCAGATTAGCATGTTATCGTGTGGGAGAAAAGCGAAGAGAGGGAGGAACGGAAGATGGAGAAACAAAAGTTAGAGAATCAAAATCAACCGGGAAAAGGAGAAGTAACTGCTCGCCTGGGGCTCTCGTCCACATTGACGGAGAAGGGCTCGCCGGAAATCTTGTCCGACGAACAAAAAGCCGCAGACGTTTTGCGGACAATCGCCCGCGATCCGGACATGAAAGACTTCGTCATGCGGACTCCTTGGCTGTACCGGATTCTCTATTCGGCGGCAAAACGGTATGTGGCTGGAGAACAGGGGAGCGAGGCAGTCAGGGCGGCGGTCCGACTGCGGGAGCTCGGCTACCGGCAGTCGCTGGAGTTCATCGGGGAAAACACGGCTGACGCGGAAGAATGCCGCCGGGCCACAGACGAATTTCTCGCGCTGATCAAAGAAAGCAGCCAGCAAGGCTTGTCCGCCGACATTTGCTTCGACCTCTCCCACATCGGACTTCTGGTCGATGAAAAGCTGGCATTGGAGAATGCCGAAGAACTGGCCCGATGTGCCAAAGAGCACGGCCAGTATGTGATGACCAGCATGGAGGAATCGGCCAAGACCTCGGCCATTTACCGCGTGTACGAGCAGCTCGCCAGCCGTATGCACAACATCGGTATCACGGTGCAGTCCCATTTGCACCGCACTATCGACGATCTTCCGCGTCTGCTCGCTCTGCCGGGAAAGATCAGGCTGGTCAAGGGCGCGTTTAAGGAAGCACCGGAAGTGGCTCTGCCCCGCTCCGCCGAGCTGCGGGAGCGCTATCTGTCGCTGGCAGAGCAAATCGTTCGTGCAGGTCACCCGCTGTCCATCGCTACCCACGACGATCAGATTGTAAAAGCGGTTTTGGAGCGGGGGTATCTGGGCGATGCCTACGTGGAGCTGGAAATGCTGTTCGGTGTACGGGAAGAGGCGGCTCGCGCACTGCTCGAAGGAGGAATCCCGATACGCCTGTATGTCACCTATGGCACCGAGTGGTATTTGTACTTGTGCCACCGCCTTGCCGAGCACCCGCCGAATTTGTACCGGGCATTGGCAGATATGCTGGAGCCGGGCAGGGCGGGGGTGGAGATGTACGGATAAAGAAGCAGGCCTCTTAGCCGGTTGGCTAGGAGGCTTTGTTTTGGTGGCGTCATGAGGCATCACTGCTTGGCTCGATCATTTTACATACCAAATAAAAGTTCTAAACGCCTCAGGTTTCTGTTCTTATTTACTTTAGATTCATCACCATAACCCGTGCTAGACATTGAAAAAACGCAGATGTTCCTCTATCGTGGGAGTTGTCGAGACAACCACTGAAAAGGAGGAAATCTGCGTTGTGCCTTGATTTTAGCACAGACTTTGTCAGACTTCCATCATTCCATCTCACTCATTGGGAAAAAACAACGGAAACGGATTGGATCGCTGTTCTGGAACCGAATTCTGCTTGTTATCTTTGTCCGATCTGTCTCCGAGCCAGTACCAACCATGCCCGTCCTGGACGGCGTATTCTTCGTCATCGTTTCGTTCCTTCTTGGGGGACCGTCTGGGTATCCGTTCCCGTGTATCGCCAGCGCTGTGCGAGTTGTGGGCTTACATGGACAGTGGAATGGAACGGTATCCCGCCTCGAGGATTGGTCACCTCTGCTTTTCAAGAGATGGCGGTGGATATGTGCCGCGGCCGGGATTTGCTCTCGGTTGCCAAGCAATTGAGTGTGGCCTACTCGACACTCGAACGCTGGTACTACCAACTGGCCCCCCAACGCCTTGCTCAACCAAAAGAACATGAAGCTCCTGAAGTGGTCTGTCTGGATGAGTTTGCGTTGCAAAAAGGACATAAGTACGGCGTGAACCTCATGGATGCTCAAACCGGTCATATCTGGCAAGTCACAGAAGGACGTTCACGTGAACAGGTACGAAACGCCCTGCAGCAATGGCCCTTTCGTAAGGCTCCCCATGTAGTTGTCACGGATTTGGCTCCAGGAATGGCTGAAACAGTACGCCAAGTCTGGAAGCATACCCTTGTGGTAGCAGATAAATTTCACGTGATCCAGCTTTTCTCGAAAGCGTTGGAAGCTACCCGAAAACGCACTCATGCTCGTGGAACACATCGTCGGGGCAGACATGAGCAACGCCTGCTCCATACGATCCCTGACAAGCTGAAGCCCGAAGAGCTTCAGGAACTGAAGAATTGGTTAGCAGAAGATCCACACCTCAAACGACTCTACTTTGCGCTTCAAGACATAAGAACCGTGTATGCCGTTCAAACCCAAGAGGCAGGCGAGGAAGCACTTCAGAAATGGATTGACGACCATCTCTATTCTCCGACTCCTGCGGTTCGTTCCATTGCCAAAACGATTGTCCAGTGGCGAGAGCCCATTCAGAATTATTTCTCCTTTCGGGTAACGAATGCCAAGATTGAAGGGACACACAACAAAGTGAAGGTGATCAAACGAAGAGCCTACGGCTACCGCAATCTAGAGAGATTCAAGATTCGCATTAGACTGGAGTGTAAACCGGCTACATAACTACGAAAAACTGCGATAGAGGGAGATCAAGCACGTTTTACGGTGAAGAGCTTTACTTTAACAAAAGAGTAAGAAAAAGGTAATAATACAATTGACCTATTGTTTCCAGAAATGGTAGCATTCTGTGTGATAGCAATTTAACCCACTTACAAAACAATTAAAACATTTTGGAGGTGAAATATCAGGATGATAACGCCTGCCGCGATCAGGGTCAAGCTGCCGATTATTTCAGGAAAAGAGATTGATACGGATCACTCCGAATCCTTGTACGGAGCGATTTCTGCTATTGCACCGGCAATTCATCAGCAAGACCAGATCGCGATATCCCCGATTTTTGGTGAAAGAGCGCTTGGCAAGCGATTGAGGCTTAGCCGCAAAAGTTATTTCTTTGTTCAATGTGACGCATCCCAAATCCCCATGGTACTCCCTCTGGCGGGAAAAGCCGTTCAGCTCCGCAACGATCATATACGCTTTGGCGTCCCGCAGTTAATGATGATTCGCCCGGCTGGAACACTGTTTTGCCGCTTATTTGTCATGAGAAATGCAATAGATGAAGAAAAAGCCGTCTCCAATCTCAGAAGCAAGCTGCTCGACCTACTGGGAGAGGAGTCAGCTCATCTGGACATAACCCCGCTGCGGAGAAGGATTGTCCGAATACACGGCAAGAAAATTACCGGTTTTGGCATCCGGATTGCAGGATTGACGGACGAACAATCCGTGATCGTACAATCGCAGCCTCTTTCTGGCCGGAGAAAATACGGATGCGGCCTATTTGTTCCGGCTGGAGGGAAAGACGATGCCAGGGATTGAACCCCCCTTTTTAGCCAAGAGTCTTACAAGCTCAGAACACGACCTGTATGCTGCCACAGTAGCAGGGCATCTGGAGCAGGTCGTGGAGACAGCCGAGATCATTGTCGAAAAGACCGGCTGGGCAATACTGCAAGTGTGTCAGTTGGAAGAGGACAAGCTCGAACCAATCAAAAGAGTGGTTCGGGTCGCGGCTCTGCTTCATGACCTTGGAAAATTGTCAGGAGATTTCGTAAACCTAATAGAAGGTAAAGATGCAGGCCCTCAGGTAGTTCGGCACGAGTTGTTGTCTTGCTGGATGTTGGAAAATTATGAACCATTGCTTCGGGCTGTAGAGCAATACATCGGGGATACGATGTGGGGAATGCTTGCTGTCAAAGCTGCTATCCTTGGACATCACTTGAGATTCCCGGATGGCGAGCAGACGTATTACGGTTCGGGTGAATTGAAGCTGTATCTTCTGCACAGGAGGGCAGATGACGTCAGGAAGCTAATCGACCGTACCTTGGGAGAGCCAGTGGATTGGAGCCAGCCCCTCTCCAGTTTCCCCAGGAGCCGTTTATTTGCGGGTGATTACGAAGAAAAGGTCATTTGCGAATGGAAGGAGAATGCGGTCGGTTTGAGTGCTTCTGAACGGAAATTGTGCTCGATCATCAGGGGAATACTTATCGCCGCTGACGCCTTGGGATCAGTCAGATCATTGTCTAGAGGGGATTGGGTTGAGAGGAAGAGTGTAGACATCCGAAACATCTTTTCAGGAATCCCACTTCAAAATGAACTGGGCGACATGATTCAAAAGAAACTGGCAAAGGTCAATACGTATTCTCCAGAGATTACGCAGTTTCAGGAAACGGTAGAAGCGGCTGCAACCTACGAGATCACGGTCTGTGAAGCAGGATGCGGGAGCGGAAAAACGATTGCGGCCTACCGGTGGGCCAAAAAAGTAAACCGCCCGTTTCTCTGTTTCGCTTACCCGACTACCGCCACGGCCACCCAAGGCTATGCAGACTATCAGCAATATTTGCAATCTGCGGGCAAAAAGCTGCACCATTCCCGGGCCGACATTGATTTTGAATTGCTGCTCAATCAAAAGGATGGCCAAAAAGAAGGGGCATTTCGCGCGTTGGAACATTTATTGCAGCCGGTGACCATCTGTACGGTCGATACTGTTATTGGTTTGACGCAGCTCTATTACTCTTCTCTTTGTGTGCTTCCACATATTCTCCAGTCGGCAATCGTCTTCGATGAAATCCATAGCTACGACGAAAACCTCTTTGCTTCGTTCCTCCGCTTTCTAAAAGAGTTCGATCTGCCTATATTGCTCATGACAGCCTCATTGCAACAAGAACGGCGGGAGGCATTGCAAAGCCTCTTTCGCGAGCTTGAAAACGAAGGGAGGAGAGCTGCCTGGTGCAAGGGCCCCGAACTTCATCAAAGCATCCCTCGCTACCGGTTGCATGCAGGGCCATCATTGCCGAAGGAAAAGCTGTGGGAAGCGCTGAACCGAAACGAAAATGTTCTCATCATCGTGAATACGACAGACAGGGCGATGGACCTGTATGAAACCCTAAAGAAAGAAGCGGCAGACAAAACCCCCGGGGCCGAGTTGTTTTGCTATCATTCGCGTTTCAAGTACCGGGACCGTTTGGCCAGGCAGCAGGAGATCGTAGAAGCGTTTCGCGGGAGGAGAGGTATTTGCGCCATTACGACGCAGATCGCGGAAATGAGTTTTGATGTCTCCTGCGATGTACTTATGAGCGAGATCGCTCCGTTTTCTGCGGTGATACAGCGTTTAGGCAGATTAAATCGCACTGCAAAGCCTGGGGATTCTCCAGGTAGAGCCTATTTCTGGATGCCCGAGAGTATAAGTCCGTATGAGAAGCAACGTGATGATGTTTACTTGACAGAGAAAATCCTGCGGGAGAATGCGGAGAAACCTCTTTCGCAGGCAGATTTGTCAATCCTGCTGGCGACGATGAACACGAAAAAACGGGAAGTCAGGCAAATGCTATCCGGGTGGGAAGAGCTTCCGGAAACGTTGACAGGCTCGTTGCGTGATGAGTCTTCGCTGGTCGATGTGATCGTCAAAAGCGATTTTGAAAAGACAGGCGGAAGAAAGCAAGCCAGCCGCTCCAAAATCATGGAGTATGTTCTTCCGGTAAATCGAGGGAAGCTCCCGCGGGGTGACTGGATGAAATGGCGTCATGTGTACATTGTGCCGGATGAAGTGATCGACTATGACGAGAAGCGGGGAGGGATGGTAAAGGGATGCAAGAGTGGAAAGAGTTCAGGTTGAATGATCCCGGGATGGGACCATATCATCGGGCAGGGCTTGCCGGATTGACCGCCAGTCTGGTCATGCTGGGAAAATGGAATGCACTTCCCGCGGCTTTGGATTCATTTGAATATGACGAACAGAAACTTTCAATGTCCGGTTTTCAGCCTACAGCAGAATCGCTGCATAGTCTGCTCCAGGCTGTGTACCGCTTGAATGATGATGGCCTGTTTGACTTTCCTGTTCTGGAAAGTTGGGGCCCTTTTCAGAAAGCGGAACTGCAGAAGTTGTATCTGGGCAGTTTTTTGCAGCATCCCAGTGCGCGGAAGGCAGAGGGGAAACAAAAAGAAAAGAATAGTCCGCTAGACGAGAAAAAACTGGAGTACAGCTATTTGCCATTAAGAGACTTTATCCATCGCGACCAGGCGACGTGTCAGAGAATTGCGGAGGCAGTTGCCAAACAAAAAAGCATGGATATAGCGGGCTGGGCACTTCCCGGCGGAATCGTCAAGCATAACGCCGTGCAAGAAACCGGTTTAAAGGAAAGTCCCGAAAAGTTTTTTCTTCTGCTGTTTGCGCCTCTGGGTTGTCTCTTTTTCCAAGGGCACGCCGGATTGTCCAATGGAGAGCGGGACAAGCGGACACAGACATTGGTAGCGGTGCCACGGCCTCGCCAGTTACGCTCGTTTGTTGACTTGCTCCTCAGATTTTATGAGCGGACAGGCAGCGAGAGAGCATCCGGGAAGGTTCCGCTTATTCGCGTCCAGGGAGTAAAAGAGGCAGCGCTGCAGGCGGCCATGCTGCTTCATTTGCAAAATACCCCAAAGCTCAGACGATTGTCTTGTGATTTTACGGTAGTACGGTTTGGTACCGTTAGCTGGTCAGCCCAGCAAAAAACACGGACAGCATTGTTTTCCAGCACATGCCTGTCTGAGGAAACCGTACAAAAATATCAAATTGCCCATGACAAGCTGCATCGAGCGGGAAAGGGCACACATTTCGTCTACTGCCCGTTTTTGGGCCAAATCGCCGACAATCTGGTGCTTGGAAACGATGAATGGTACCGGGGAATTTCTGCGTATATGACGGACGAACGGCGAAAAAGCATGATCTATTGGCAAAGGAGGCTGGGAGAATTGGTACAGGAAAAAATGATCTGGAAAGAACAGAGCAGAAGAGAATTTGTCGGCTTGATGCATTCTGCGATCCGCAACCGTTTTGGAAAGGTGAGTAACGAAGCCAAGCATGCGGGCGGTGACCTAAGTACGTTTTTTAAACGAGAATACGAGCGAATGCGCCAACTGTTTGTCAACTGCCGTACCCAGGAGAAGTTTCGGGAAAATTTGATGGATTTTGTTACAAGAACGAGACCGAGTGTCCCCGCGGATAGCACGAGGAGCGAAAACGAATTGCTGTTGCTTGCCTGCGAAGCGGATTGGCGGGAAGGAAAGGACCTATGCTTGCTGGCATTGGCCTCGTATCGTGGCAAGGAAACCGAAAAATATTTGGACCAAGGGGAGGAATAAAGCATGACTAAACATCTGCATGCGACATTTGTCACTCATATCGGAATCGCGGCAAACAATCGGGGAGAGACGGAGGGCAACATCACAACCCTGCAAAAGATTATGTGGAAAAACGATTTGTACACAACGGTGTCAGCAGAGGCGATTCGTTTTGCGCTCCGATACTACTGGCAGCAGCAATACGAACGGACAGGCGATGAAGCATACCTCGTCAACCGGGTCTATGATGGACAAACCTATCAATGGAAAGATGAATCTTTTGCCGATGAAGGCGAGTTGTACATTGATGACGATGTGCTGGGCTATATGGATGCCAAGGCTCCGAAATCAGACAGCAGTGAGGATTCCAAAGGGAAGAAAAAAGGGGCTGCTAAAGTGCGCCGGGGGGCACTGGAAGTATCGCGCGCTGTTTCCCTGCTGCCCTTTCTGGGAGAAACCAGCTTTAATTCAAAAGGGGGCGTAAAGACGAATACCTCATTATATGGTACAGAAATGCACGCAACCAGCTACCAGTACAGCATTTCCCTGACACCCCGACAACTAAAAAGAAAAGAGCGGATCGCGCTGGTTGTCGAAGCGCTGGCCTCCTTGCATTACGTAGGGGGAAATCAGTCCCGGTTCTTGTTCGACTTCAGTCCGCAGCTTGCCGTTTTCCGGATTACACATGACCCTGCGCCGCGTATCCTGTTTGTCGCAGAGCCCGAGGGAGACTTGTACTCTGTCCAAACCTTGATCAAAAGAGTGGAATCAGGCGATATTGCTGCGGATGAACTGGTGATCGGAGGAGAAATGGCTGCAGGCGAAAGAGAGCAATTGCAGCAGTTCGGAGTGAAGGTCCACAAAGGAGTACTGGAAGCCGCAAACGTCGTAAAGGCGATGGATTGGACATGAGTCAAGCAGATACGTTATGGCTCAAGGTATCGGTTCCGATTGCTTCTTTTACGGTTCCGCAGGCGAGGGAGTTTCTGGAGAGCTATCCGTTTCCTCCACCTACCACTGTCTATGGCATGCTCCTCTCGTTTATCGGCGAAACGGATCCCAACGCATTTAAGGGAACGGGTCTGGCCATTTTGGTCGAGGGTCTGCCAGCTTCTTCGGTTGTCCTGCGCAAAATGAGACGGTTTAAAGATCGCAAAATGGCCAGCGATAAGAACAGCAAGCCGGATTTTCAAGAGGTTTTGACCGGACTGGTCTTTTATGCCGGGATTCAAAGCAGCGGGCAGGGAGAGCAGCGTTCATTGGCGCAGGAGCTGTCAAATGCGCTGCAAAATCCGGAAGCCATCCAGCGTTTCGGAGGGCTTTCCTGCGGCGAATCTCATAATCTGATCGACCAGATTCATATCGTACAGCACCCGCTCGCAGCTCAACAGAAAACGGATACAACTATTTGGGGACTGCTCCCGTCAGAGGAGGGAGACTGGAGCGTGGCGGTCTGGGCCGATCACGTCAATTTGTCAAACACGAGCTGGGCGCAAGCAGAGTTTGTCCCGATAGAAGAAACGGTCCCGGAGCAATACTTTTTTACGATCGGAGCGTAAGTACGAGGGTGAGCGGTTTGAATAATTCCATCAGTGCCCATACTGGAAATTGGAGTAAAATTTCGAATCAGGAGGGTGTTGAGGATGTCGGCAGCAGCGGATCAACCGCTCACCCGCATCATGGCCTTGCATGCGCTGGAGTATTGTGAGCGACTGTTTTTTCTGGAAGAGGTAGAGGAAATCCGATTCGCGGATCAGGCAGTATACGACGGCAGAAGACTTCATGAGGAAATGCCTGAGTACATAGAATTGACCAATTTTACACTGGAGAGTCCCACTTTAGGCATACGAGGGAAAGTGGATTGCATCAGGTCTGTAGATGGCAATTGGATCCCGTACGAATACAAAAAAGGACACGCCAAAAAGTCAAGTTCCAGGGGTATTTATGAGGCTTGGCCGTCCGATGAAATTCAAGTTGCGGCCTATGCGATGCTTCTGGAAGAACACTTCGGTCAACGCATTCCGGAAGGCAAGGTCTACTACGCTTCAGATCATCGGACAGTGAGTGTCCCTGTGGATGAGCAGATGCGCAGCAGAGTCAGACAAGCGATCAGCCGGGCAGAAGCATTGAGAGCCTCAACGGAGAGGCCTCATATTACAACAAATGAACGTCTGTGTGCCAGATGTTCTCTGGCGCCGGTCTGTCTCCCGGAAGAAGAACGCCTACTGGATTCACCGAAACGGGAAGTCATCCGTCTGTTCCCGGAAGACCGAGAAAAGTTGGATCTTCATGTGGCAAGTCACGGGGCATATATTCGTCGCTCCGGTTTGTCTCTCGTAGTGGAGCAAAGGGACGGGGAGAAAGAGGTATTTCCGAGCGAGCAGATAAACTCGTTGTCGATCCATGGACAAAGCGTTCAATTATCCACCCAGGCTCTGATGTTATGTGCGGAGAAAGGAATCGCTGTCCATTGGTTAACTGGCGGAGGGAATTATATCGGGAGCGTAACAAAGGCGGCTGGAGGTGTCCAAAGACGGCTTAGACAATATAAGGCATTAACGGATGATGCAGTAAAGCTGGCTTTGGCAAAAAAATTGGTTTTAGCGAAAATGGAGTCCCAGCTTCGTTATGTTTTGCGGTGTACCCGTGGAAAACCGCGTTCCAATACGGTAGTGACTGCTGTTGAAGCCATACGGCATGCAGTATCTCACAGCCAAAAAGTGAAAACGACAGAGGAACTCCTCGGATGGGAAGGCAGTGCGGCCAAAGCGTATTTCGCTTGTTTTGCGGAATTTACAGCAGATGAGCTGGAAGCTGGAATGGCTTTTTCCCATCGCAATCGCCGCCCTCCGAAAGACCCGGCGAATGCCCTCCTCTCTTTTTACTATGGCATGCTGTACAAGGATTGTGTGGAGGCCATCACCGTAGTGGGGCTTGACCCGACGATCGGTTTTTATCATCAGCCGAGATCACAGGCGTATCCACTTGCACTGGACCTAATGGAAATTTTCCGCGTTTCCTTGTGTGACATAACCGCGATGGGAACTATACACCGTAAGCAATGGGATGTGGAAGAGGACTTCACAAAAGCCGGAGATCAGGTATGGCTGAGCGAAGCAGGCAAGAAAAAGGCGATCGCCGCTTACGAAAGACGAAAGCAGGACACCTGGAAACACCCGGTGATTGGCTATTCGCTTTCGTATGATCGCGCCATCGAGCTGGAAGTTCGGCTGTTGGAAAAAGAATGGTCAGGCAGGCCCGGTTTGTTTGCGCAAAGCAGGTTGAGGTAACGAGAATGAGCGGAAAAATGAAATATTACCTTGTCTGTTACGATATTCGTGAGCCCAAGCGGTGGAAGAAGTGTTTTCGACTCATGAAGGGTTACGGAGAGAGAATCCAGTACTCGGTTTTTCAATGCTATTTATCTGAACGTGCCATGGCTCAGCTTCGCTGGGAGTTGGCCAAAATCCTGTCAAAGGAAGACAGCTTGTTGATTGCCCCGATTTATGCTCCTGACCAGAATAAAATCATACAGTGGAACATGAGCGCCGAATGGAGTCCGGATCGGGAGCGGTTCAAAACGTTGTAAGTCGTTTCAAGCACCAGGGACATTTTTAAGACTGAACCCGAAAAAAGCTTGATGAAGGCCGTTCATGACAGGGTTTGGGCCAATATCCTGTTTAAGCAGGTGCTTGAAAATCGGGAGGAATACTGGTAAATCAATAGGTATGGGGATTGTATTCCTGTGGAAGAAAGGGGCCTTTTGTAAAAAGTGAACTGCTTTGCCAGAGGTGCTTGAAATGAAGGGCGTCTTTCCCATGTGTATCAAGGGTTATTTGCGGAGGCTCTGAAAGTAGCTGTGATGCTGAAAAGCGTTTAGCACTGCTACTCGGAGCTATGCGATATTAACCGGAAGGTGGCTGAAAGTAGCTGTGATGCTGAAAAGCGTTTAGCACCAAACTGTCTGTCCGCGTGACAAACATCAGGAAGCGCTGAAAGTAGCTGTGATGCTGAAAAGCGTTTAGCACAGGACGGAGCCGATAAAACTCGTCCCCATCCCGATGCTGAAAGTAGCTGTGATGCTGAAAAGCGTTTAGCACATGGTGTTTAAGGTCGGAAGAAAGGCAATTTAACACGACTGAAAGTAGCTGTGATGCTGAAAAGCGTTTAGCACCCCCTGAAGGCTTCGTTGCCTTATTCGGCTTTTTCGTCTCTGAAAGTAGCTGTGATGCTGAAAAGCGTTTAGCACCCACCAAGGCTTACCAGAAAGCATATGGCTGTGATCTGAAAGTAGCTGTGATGCTGAAAAGCGTTTAGCACATACGCAACACTTTCCGCTCAATATCCTGCAGCATCTGAAAGTAGCTGTGATGCTGAAAAGCGTTTAGCACTGGAATCCCTTTACTTTCCGTTCGGGGAATTCGTGAACCCTGAAAGTAGCTGTGATGCTGAAAAGCGTTTAGCACAGCGTTACCTTGCAAACAGATGCAATCGGTCTGGCTAGACTGAAAGTAGCTGTGATGCTGAAAAGCGTTTAGCACCTCTCGCAAAAGGCAACTCCCACTCATCGAAGGAGCCTGAATGTAGCTGTGATGCTGAAAAGCGTTTAGCACGTACCTGATAATTCTAGTGGTACTGTGTGTTTGTTCTGAATGTAGCTGTGATGCTGAAAAGCGTTTAGCACTTCTCCAATGATGTGATCCTTCCGAACGGAAAGACTGAATGTAGCTGTGATGCTGAAAAGCGTTTAGCACGGTTCCGCCCGGGCCAGCGCCGGGAGGGGAGGGGCCACCCTGAATGTAGCTGTGATGCTGAAAAGCGTTTAGCACACGAAGCAGAGGTGTTCGTTTTTAACCGACTGAATAGTCTGAATGTAGCTGTGATGCTGAAAAGAGTTTAGCACCTTATAAAATCCAATGGAGAGAAGTAACAGACGGGACGAGCTGAATGTAGCTATGATGCTGAAAAGCGTTTAGCACGAAAAGGAGCCAGATTGAAAGGTTCAAGAGGGATAGAACTGAAAGTAGCTGTGATGCTGAAAAGCGTTTAGCACGTATTTGGAGTGGCTTCTGTATCGACCTGTAGGCTTCTGAAAGTAGCTGTGATGCTGAAAAGCGTTTAGCACATGGAAGCCAATCAAAGGTGCTGCCAAATCATCTTCGGACAGGTTCCCGTCACCCCAAACCGCAGCGGCCTAGCCTGCCGAGAACAAGTCGATAGCACAAAAACTCAATACTCGCCATGTCTGGATGCCACTTCCCCTCCAATGCGTAGCAGGAACAATATACGATCCATGCACTATGTATAGCTCCCCATCCTGCTAAAACAGAACAAAGGAGTTCCCTTCATAAGCTATGATATTCGCAGTAGACAAACAGGGTATTTACCTAATTTTTGTCATCGATCATCCAATTATTGCAGGAGCTTGACCAACTCACTTCAAAGCCCTTTATTGAGAAAGTCCTCGGCACTATTCTATTCTCCCTTGTAAACCGTTTTCACACCTTTGCCCCATTCCTGTGCGTTCACCTTTCGCTCTTCGCGATCCCTTTGACGCGATCGTGCCACTCCAATGAGCATGTCCGCGAATGACTTGAACAATGACGCCTTACGCGATTCGCTCTCCTCGGTCAGCTCAAACATCAAAACCTGTTCGGACGGAGATTCACTCATCTAGGTACAATGTCCAAAGCCAGGAATTTGCCGTTATATGATGTCCTTTTCTGCTTGTAGTTCGTCAAGCGCGTGGAGATCTAGTCCTACTGTAAGTGCAATTGCATACTGTGTGATGAATAGCTGCGGGATGCAGCTTATTTACTGGAATTGTCCATTGATGACCTCCTTTGTGTGGGAAGGTTTAATGTCATAGATGCTGCTCGTCTGTGTAAAAAAAGAAAAAATCACTCCACGATTCTCCATTATTTTACAAGGAAACTATTACCATATATTCAATCCTGTGGTATCATTAAAAAACTTAAAAAAGCTGGATTTGGCGCAAATTGTGAATGCTAATCTAATAATTGACCACCTAGTGGTACATCGCTCATAAAAAAGTTGACCACCTGAGCACCTCTTTCCTGTATCTTGTAGTTGTCTAGACAACAAGATATAGGAGGAAAGGAAATGCTTCAGATGGCTAATTATGAGTTTATCAGGAAACAACACTTTCTGCTAGGGAAGTCGATTCGTCAAATTTCTCGCGAAACTGGCTACTCGCGTCAAGTGATACGAAAAGCCTTGACATCAACGGAAATCCCTGTATACCAGCTTTCAAAACCGAAGCCGAAGCCAGTCATTGATTTTGTCAAGCCCATCATCTTGGAATGGCTGCGTCAAGATGAACAGGCTCCCCCGAAGCAGCGTCATACTGCCAAACGTATTTACCAGAGACTCGTTGACGAACATGGATTCACCGGCGGTGAATCTACTGTACGACGCTACGTCAGAGAGTTGCGGGTTTCTCCTCCTAAAGCATTTGTCCCTCTTGATTTCCCGCCAGGGCGATTTGCCCAATTTGACTGGGGTGAGGTTACGGTTCATTTACAAGGGAAACAAGTGAAGGTTCAAGTCTTTTGTATGCGTTGCACATACAGCAGAAAGATTTTCATCAAGACATTTGCTCATCAGAAGCAAGAGGCTCTTCTCCAAGGTCATGTAGATGCTTTTGAATTTTTCGGTGCTGTTCCCCAAGTCATCACATACGACAACCTGACAACAGCCGTTAAGAAGGTATTGGAAGGCAAAAATCGCGAGGAACAAGAGCGATTTATTCAGCTACGTGCCCACTACCTGTTTGAAAGCTATTTCTGTGATCCGGGAAAAGGGCATCAAAAAGGCCAAGTGGAAAACCTCGTACAGTTTGCCCAGAGGCAATTTTTTGCACCTGTTCCTAGTGTTTCTTCTCTGGAGGAGCTAAATCAAATCCTCCTCGAAAAATGTATCTCTTACGAGAATACAACCGTTCCCCGGTCTTCCCTAACGGTTGGAGAAGCATTTGTTCAAGAGTTGCCCATCATGCTTCCATTGCCTCCACGGCCATTGGATTGTTTCCGTGTTGTACCCGTGAAAAGCAATACGCTATCCATGATCCACATTGAAAAAAATGCCTATTCCGTCCCGGTTTCCTATGCATCGACCCAACTTATTTGCCGAGTATTTGCTGAAAAAATTGAGGTGTATCACGGAAAAAGCCTGATTGCGACGCATGAGCGGTGCTTGGAAAAAGGAAAGGAGATTTTGCAATACGATCATTATCTGGATTTACTTCTTATTCGCCCAGGAGCAGTTCTTTATGCTAGACCATTGCATCAGGCAGGATTACCCGCCATTTACCAAAAGTTCTTGGACAAGTGCCGTAACCGACCAGGAGGGATGAAGGAGTTCGTTCGACTCTTGCTTTTGCACCGTGAATTCGATACTTCTCTCGTCGAAGAAGCACTGGGGGAGGCCTGCCAAAAAGGGATGTTCCAGTATGATGCCGTAAGGCAATTATTGTTTCAGCGAACATTGCCGGAACACCGTTTGCCCCAACTCTCGTTGGCGGAGGATAGCTCTGTTCCACGTATTCAGGTAAAGGCCCCAGATCTTAGCCAGTACAATCGTTTGTTACAGAAAAGGAGTGTGGTTCATTGAGTACGAGTTTCCTGCTTGAAACCTACGCGAAACGCCTTCGCTTACCTGCGATTAAACGTGTCTATAAGGAAATCGCCCATGATGCTGCTGAACGGCAAATTCCCTACGAGGAGTTCCTCTTAGCCCTACTAGAGCAAGAAGTTCAGCAAAGGGATGCTAACCAAATCGCGAGTCGCATCAAGCACGCCAAATTCCCTTCTATGAAAACGCTCGATCAATTTGAATTCTCGGCGATTCCGTCCCTCAATAAGCCCAAATTGCTTCAACTGGCTCGTTGTGAGTACATCGAAAAGGCAGAGAACATCATGTTTATCGGAAACTCTGGCACTGGCAAAACTCATCTCTCCATTGCACTCGGGAAGGAAGCTTGCCATCATGGCTATTCCGTTCAGTTTTGGACTGCCGCTAAAATATGTAACGAGCTTATGGAAGCTCAGTCCCAAAAGCGAATCCTCCAGCTAGAGAGGCAATGGTTGAAAACAGATTTGATTATTTTGGATGAAGTCGGGTTTGTCCCTCTGAGTCGGACCGGGGCGGAGTTATTATTCCAATTTTGTGCGGCCCGCTATGAGAAAGGAAGCATGATCATTACCAGTAATCTGGAATTTACGGAATGGACACAGATTTTCAAAGATGAGCAAATGACGTCAGCCCTGGTTGATCGGCTTACCCATCGTGCCCATATCTTTGCAATGAATGGAGACAGCTATCGCTTTAAGCAGAGCATTCAAAGATCGTGATCATGAAAAAGTTACCCACCCGACGGGTGGATTGATTTTTGCCATGGTGGTCAATTTTTTGATGAGCACGGTGGTCAACATTTTGATTGACATTCACAGTAAATCTCCTTTTACGCTTGCAAATGCTTGCATCTTTGAATTTTCCACAACTGTGACCGATAATCTCCCGATTAAACAAGTCAACGAGTAGGCAAATATAGTGCTATTTGTTTGCGACCCGAACGTAGGTCAAGTCATTTACAACGGCTTCCAGTGGTGCTTCTTTCACAAACTCGCGATTCAGTTCATTCTGAATCAGCGATTCATTACATGACGTTACATAAGGTTTATACTGTGCAACCGTGTAGACCGATACCAGGCCGTTTTACTTCATCAAACGCCCAATGCGCCGTCTGAGACCGTCATTCCCTCTTCATGAAGTTTTGCCTTGAGCTTCTGTGCTCCATAAACGCGCTGATTCTCTTCAAAAATACGGATAATTGCTTGTTCCGTCTCATCATCGACAGATGATTGCTCTTTACTCTCGTAGTAGTAGGTACTCCGATTGACCTGGAGGATCTTACACATGGCCGATACGGGATACTTATGAGCGTTTTGCTGAATTACCGTTATTTTCGTCCGAAGATCAGCGCCGCTTGCTTTAAAATATCGTTCTCCATTTTCAATCGTTGAATTTCCTTACGTGACGCAAGAAGTTCCTTCTGCTCCTCTGTCCGGTTGTCCTTTTCTTTGAAAGAACCTGTTGTTCTACCTTGTTTGACCCAACGGTCAATTGCATATGCACTTAGATCATATTCTCTCAAAATTTCTGCACGTGGCTTGCCATTCTCATAAAGCTGAACCATCTGTTGTTTGAATTCATCTGTACATGATCGACGCTCACGCTTCCCCATGACATACTCTCCGTTCCCTTTCGATTTGGTTTCAATCTACTAGAACTTAAGAGAATGGTCCAATTCAGTGTAGCCGATCCAATCAAGAAATTTTCGATTTGATTCAAGATTACGTTGATGATCCCGAATCAATTAGCAAATTGTATAAAGCGCTAATTGCTTATTTGGTACTTGAGGGAATTTATTTTACTGGTGCATTTGCTTATTTCCATTCACTCGTACGCACAAATAGAATGATCGGCTCGAATAATTATGATTAATTTGATTAAGGAAGATGAAACTCAGTACTCCGTATTATATGGCACCATACTTCAGATTATTATGTTTGAGTTTCCTGAGTTAAATACAAAGGAGAACATGGATTTTGCGGTTGAGTACATAAAGCGAAGCGTAGAAAAGGAAAAGGAATGGGCCAATTAAATTTGCAGAAATTCTGGTATTAATGAAGAAGGTGTCACTGGAATTGTTTTTGCTGAACATACTTAAGCAAAATAAATTAATTGAGAATAAGCCCAAATTCCCACTGTATTATAGTCAATGATGCAGTCATCTTCAGAAATCTTAATGCGACCTTCACTAGTTTGAATCATAGGAACACTATTTGCTTTTGGATACCCATGCTTTAACTGTTCTTTTGTGTAGTATCCAAAATATTGTTCTGTCAACGAATAGAATTCAAAGTCATCTTCTAAGCCTTCACGGTATACCTCTGCTTCGATAGCAACTGGTTTCTTTCGGTATTTCGCCATTTCAATCCTCTCCTTTTTCAATGAAATAGTTTTTTATTAGTTCATACAAGTTTCTTTATAGAGTGAATTTGCAAAATAAACCATTTTTATTTATATTTGGAGTATGTTAAATTATGTAAGGGGGACGTGAAATGTCAAATAAGAGAACAAAGGTTGCAGTAGGTTTATTTTCTGTTGTTGCCTCTCTTTCATTCTTAGCAACAAGTGCATTCGCGAATTTCCTTGGTGGGAAATGGGATACTTCAATAACCCCAGTCATCTTATATGAAGACATCAATTTAGCATCTAAGTACTCTGATGTACTCTGGACTGCTGTTGACAAGTGGAATGGAATAAGTCGGAATTTTGATCTCTCTCCAGCGGACGATGAAACTGGATATATTGGTGTAAGACACCTCTCCAGAGAAGCAGATAATTATCTTGGTTGGAGCGGCACTTATGGATATGGAATCCCTTATGATGACAGAGGAAGAGAGAATCGCTCCCCATATGCGTCGGCTGATATTGTAATTGTCCGTTATTTATGTGACGATCTTGATGAAGACGATACAATTAATACAATCGTGCATGAATTTGGTCACGCACTTGGTTTAGCGCATGTAAGTAGTAGTAAGATTGACTCCATAATGGATTATGCCGATGTATTCGATTGGGATATTGATGGGCCAACAAGCTTTGACAAGAGTAATATCAGAGAATTATATGGACGATAAATAGGAAGGGTGTGTCAACATTGAAAAAAATGATTACTATTGTCACTGCTTTGGCGCTTATAGTTGGTGTTGGATCAGCTTTAGCATATAAAGAGTTGAATGGCCCAAGTGACCACAGCCCAGCTTTAGCAAAAACTTTTAAGTCAACTGAAGAAATCGTTAAGGACTCCAAAGTTATTATCAAAGGTAACGTTCCAAAAGAATACAGAAAAGAAACAGTTGGTGAAATTGTATTTTTTGTTTATGATGTTCAGGTCGATAAGGTTTATAGCAACCTCACTGATCAAGAAATCGTTGAAGGTGAAACTGTTGAGGTTTATCGCCTTGTCGGTGTTGACACCAATGAAGGAAAAGACATGGTGAATATAGTTTCACCTGAATATCAAGCATTAGAACAAGGTGAATACTTACTTTTCTTAAATGGACAGTATGATGATAATTTAAAGAAGCTGATCTTGATACCCAATACACCCAATCAACTATTCAAAACAGATAAATCAAGAAGTCTCTCTTCTAAGCAATTTACTACTCAAGAATTCGAAAATGTCACTGATGTAGATGCACTTCCTTTTATCGCTGAAGATGCTCTATTAGAAGCAATTGAGAAGGTTAAGTAATTAGCTACTAGGGCACTTCATGTTGAGGTGCCTTTCTCTCTTAATTAAAATATCCTTTCATTCTGTCTTTTCCTGCATATTCTGAAAGTACCTCCTGTAATGCTGAAAAGCGTTTAGCACGAGCTCTCGCCTTTCGCATTGTCCCCTGTAATTCTGCTGTGTCAATATCGATTTAATTTTCCCCAAAACTATCGGTTGAAAATTCCCCATTTTTGTCGCTACTGGTTGTTTACTTCAGCAGGCTCCGGTCGAAAGAAACCTGCTTTTTTCTTTTCCTTAATGCGATAACTTTCCCCTTTGATATTGATCGTACTGGAATGGTGAAGCAGTCGGTCCAAAATCGCAGTGGCCAAAATGGTATCTCCGAAAATCTCTCTCCAGGCTCCGTACGATTTGTTTGAAGTCAAGATCAATGAACCTTTTTCATATCGTTCAGATACAATCTGAAAAAAGATGTTTATGGCAGACTAAAAATGTAGGTTATGGCAGTTAATTTATGCAGACCCGTAGGGGCTGCATAAATTAAAAAACCACTTGCCAACATCCCCTTATCAAAATACACTCCTGTTGGGCATTACAGACGACGGGAGGTATAAAGTTAGGAGATGTTAGCAGTGGCAGAAATTAATTATATCAGGCATGAGGCAAACAAAAAAGGGCGAGCTTATAGCAAGATTGCCAAACAAATGAATCGTGATTCAAGGACGGTTCAGAAGTATGCAGAAATGGATGATTTCAATCTACAAGAAAAGCCCAAGCAAATTCGAAAAGCTAGAGTCATGGAGCCCGTTAAACCTATTCTTGATCAATGGATCAAAGAGGACTTGAACAAGAAAAAGAAGTTCCGAAGAACAGCACAACGCTTGTTCACGCAATTAGTGGAGGAATACCAATTTACAGGATCATCTCGCTCTGTCAGACAATATGTTTCCCAACGTAAGCACCAGTTAGCGGAGACAAGTGATGCTGCGGCATTGCCATTGGAAACGAGACCTGGATCAGCTCAAGTTGATTTTGGAGAAGCACCATTCAAATATCAGGGAGAAAGTGTTACCTTGCCATTCCTCGTTCTCTCGTTTCCTTATAGCAACACGTTCTACTTTCAAGTTTTCCAGTCTCAGAATCGAGAATGCTTTCTGGAGGGATTAAAGCGTATCTTTCACTATATAGGTGGAGTTCCAAAGGTCATTCGATTTGATAATTTATCACCAGCGGTGAAAAAGATCATGCCAAATGGTCAGCGTGAACTGACGGAGGAATTTCAAAACTTCGTTTTTCATTATGACTTTGAATACGAGTTTTGCAATCCCGGTAGTGGCAATGAAAAAGGGCACGTAGAGGCGATGGTCAAGTACGTTCGCAACAACTTCCTGCTTCCTGAGTTGCAGATACACAATCTTGATCAGCTAAACGAAACCCTTTGGAAAAAAGCCGAGAAAGATCGGGAGAGACCTCATTATGTGAAAGAAACCATGCTTTCCGAACTATATTTGGCAGACAAGGAACACCTTCTTCAATTACCTGCCAAAGAGTTTGATTGTATCCGATATGAACGAGTAAAAGCGGATAAATACGGATATATCCGAGTCGAAAATAAACTCTACTCAACGTCTCCCCGTTTTGCCAAATGTATGGTTTTGGCAAAGATCTCATTTGACCGAGTCGATATTTTAACTGAAGAATATGAGCTGATCGTACAGCATCCCAGGCTGTATGGCAAAGAGCCAAAATCAGTGATTTGGCAGCCATATTTGATATTGATGGCAAAACGGCCAACTGCTATTAAATACACAAGTTTTTATGAACAATTGCCAATCGAATGGCAAGTCTATCTCTCGAATTGCACGGTCCCAGAGAAGCAAGAAGCTCTCCAGCTACTATCCGTCATTTTAAAAAACGATGATATGAAAATACCCACGCAAGCTTTGCAGCTTGCCTCTGAGAATGGTCACCCAGCCGTTGATTCTATTAAGCAGATC
The DNA here is from genome assembly GCF_038592925.1 of Brevibacillus sp. FSL K6-2834. NCBI lineage: Bacteria > Bacillati > Bacillota > Bacilli > Caryophanales > Paenibacillaceae > Brevibacillus > Brevibacillus sp. FSL K6-2834. Next base: position 4,740,355 of record NZ_CP151945.1, on the reverse strand, counting down.
TATTATCAACTCATGAATGGCCGTGGACAAAGGGATACCATCCAACCGAAAGGTTTTGTTCCTGCCGTTCCAACAGCCACTAGAGGATTAGCCCATTACAATGAATTTTTTAAGGGAACGGGAGGTCATCACTAGTGGATGCATTGATAAAAGAATATTCAAAGCGTCTCAAGTTGAGTTGGGTTCGGCAACATTTCCATGAGGTTGAAGCTACTACAAATGAAGAGTACTTACTCAAAATACTAGAAAACGAGATACAACAACGAGAAGTACGGAAAATCAATCTGCTCTTTAAACAATCTTCCTTGCCAAGAATAACAGGAAAGCCATTTGAATGGGGTCATATTCAGATGGGACAAGGTCTCACGCAGGATCATATCCTTCATGGTGGATTTATAGAGGAGAAAGAAAATCTGATCTTTTATGGCGGTGTGGGAACGGGGAAAACGTACTTATCCACTCTGATTGGCTTAAATGCCATTCAGCAGCAAGGGAAAAAGATAAAGTTCTTTACTGTCGCTGGATTAGTCAATCGGCTGCTAGAAGCTCACGAGACTGGCTCGTTGAGCCGATTCTTTAACCATATTGAGAAGCTAGATCTGTTAATACTCGACGAACTGGGGTATATTCCTCTGCATAAACAAGGTGCAGAACTGCTATTTCAGATTATCTCCATGTGCTACGAAAGAAAAAGTATTATTATCACGACCAATCTACAGTTTGGCCAATGGAATCATATATTTGGTGATCCAATTTTAACAGAGGCAGTTATTGATCGCTTGATTCATCACTCTCATTTGATCGTCTTCAATGGCGAAAGCCATCGATACAAAGAATCGCTATTACACGGTAAATAATTTAGGGGTTGGCAAGTGGTACATTTTTAATTGCCATTTGCTACATTTCTTACTTGCCAAAAACAATTCTTGTGATTGTCATTTGGGTGTTAAAATCACTTTTTAATATTTTCCTCTAATAGGTTGAACAATAGTAAGAAACCCTCAAAAAGGAGTTTGCGTTCTAATTTAGGGGATTGGACACGCTCCACCCTCGTAGTGGTGAACATTGTAATTCGATTCAAGTACCAAGGTCATTCTTGAAACAGAACCTGAAAAAAGTATGATGAGGCCGTTCCTGACAGGGTTTGGACGATTATCCTGTTTAGGTAGGTGCTTGAAAATTAGGAGGAATACTGGTAAATCAATAAGTATGGGTATTGCATTCCTATAAAAGAAAGGGCCTTTTGTAAAAAGTGAACCGCTTCGTCAGAGGTGCTTGAAATGAAGGGCGTCTTTCCCATATGTATCAAGGGTTTTTTGTGGAGGCTCTGAAAGTAGCTGTGATGCTGAAAAGCGTTTAGCACAGATCGTGGAACGGGCGAAGGCGGATGTGGCGGAACTGCTGAAAGTAGCTGTGATGCTGAAAAGCGTTTAGCACCGGACCGTTCCGGAATTGCTTGGAGACGTACCGCGCTGAAAGTAGCTGTGATGCTGAAAAGCGTTTAGCACTACCACTCTACCTTCGTTTTTGTAAAGGTAGTTTCTGAAAGTAGCTGTGATGCTGAAAAGCGTTTAGCACTGTTTGAGCGAGTTGTATGTGGGCGAGTTTTCGTCCCTGAAAGTAGCTGTGATGCTGAAAAGCGTTTAGCACAAAAACCCTCGATAGCAACTACATCATTCGGTTTCAATACTGAAAGTAGCTGTGATGCTGAAAAGCGTTTAGCACGTTAACCTTTTGCTCTCGTTTCTCCCAGTGATTGCTGAAAGTAGCTGTGATGCTGAAAAGCGTTTAGCACGCGGCATGGCTGGCGTAATCAGTTGTTCCAGAGGCTCCACTGAAAGTAGCTGTGATGCTGAAAAGCGTTTAGCACAACCATCTCTTGCTGAGCAAAAGGAAGTATGACTGCCGTCTGAAAGTAGCTGTGATGCTGAAAAGCGTTTAGCACATTAGCGCAATGAACAACGTTCTCCAACACGTAGGCTGAAAGTAGCTGTGATGCTGAAAAGCGTTTAGCACGGGAAAATCAAGGGAGCGCGTTCTTTTGTTTATGCCGCTGAAAGTAGCTGTGATGCTGAAAAGCGTTTAGCACCGATCGACCAAACCACCAACCACGCGCCACATTTCCTGAAAGTAGCTGTGATGCTGAAAAGCGTTTAGCACATATGGCGTGGCTGGTCTTCGTATTGACCGACCGCGCACTGAAAGTAGCTGTGATGCTGAAAAGCGTTTAGCACGACAACGCATCGAAAAGTGCGTGATCAGTCCAAACGACTGAAAGTAGCTGTGATGCTGAAAAGCGTTTAGCACTTTGCGGTATTTATCGGCGCTTCACCCACGCAGGTGCTGAAAGTAGCTGTGATGCTGAAAAGCGTTTAGCACACGCCCCGCACCCGTATCTCTCATCGCGCGGCATATCCGCTGAAAGTAGCTGTGATGCTGAAAAGCGTTTAGCACGCCGCGCCGACGAGCAATGCCAGTCCGATAATTGCTGAAAGTAGCTGTGATGCTGAAAAGCGTTTAGCACCCGTTTGCCTTGCATACCTGGATGCACACGGAATTTCAACTGAAAGTAGCTGTGATGCTGAAAAGCGTTTAGCACCAGGTCGTTACGCATGGGAAATGTCGGAGGTAGAGCCTGAAAGTAGCTGTGATGCTGAAAAGCGTTTAGCACTGCATAGAAACTCGATACACCGCGTTCTTTTTTCGACTGAAAGTAGCTGTGATGCTGAAAAGCGTTTTAGTCCACTGTCCATAAAGCTAAGGCGTGGCCCTGCAGCCAACAGCGGCTAGAAAGCCACGCCATGTACATGCCAATATTAGTAATTCCGCCCCATACTCTCAGCAGACGCTCTCCGAAACATCACCCCAACAAACCCGCCACATCCCCAACCCGAACAACCCCGGTTTCAACCACAGCCGCATACACTCCAAAGCAAGCCTCCCGACTCGTCGCAAGCGTCTTCAACAAGCCAGGGTCAATCGAGTAATCCCCCGGATCAATATTGACCATCGAGCAGCGCTTGCACTTTTTGTACACTTCCACGACTACCTCGCCAATCTGAATCCGCCGCCCGATCCAGTCCTCCTCGGCAAATGGCACTCCATCTGCTTGCTCCAAGACGATATTAGGCCTGAAACGAAGGGGGTCCACCGGTTTTCCCCACATCTGCTCCAATGCCCGTACGGAAGCGTCTGTCACGATCAGCAGCTGCGCCTGATCGACGCCCATCAGCTCATCCTGCGGCGTAAAGGTGACGGGAACCAAAGGCCGTCCGCTGAGCTGCTCGATTTCCTTATGCAGTTCCTCATCTGTCCAAGGAACTACCCGCCCGTCCGGTGTTGTTATCCGAACATCGGGAAAAGACGTCTCATCCCCTTCACTGACGCAGGCAGCCTGATACTCAAGCAGCTTGGGGACATGCTTTGCCGTCAGGTGTCTGACCGGGCTTTTCTCGTCCAAAAATGCGCGGCTGCGGTCGCCGTACAGGCCGAACCGGGATACGGCAGCTTCCTGCAGGCTTTCCCCGCGAAACGACTTGACCGGATAGCGATGGATGGCACTGATTTTCCCTAGCGAATGTCCCATGTTGAAGTCTCCTTTTTGGTTTCTCGTCACTAACTGTATTCTATCTGTAGATCCAAATATACCTTAGACAAGTTGCGTGATCGTCCACATCTTTTTCAGTAAAAACGCTAATTTTTTGCATTTCTGAAACAACCTGTAGCTTTTCTTCCATATCATACGTCATAACTGTAGCACGTTATCTAATCAGACATGTCGTCGGTGGAGGTAGGAGAAATGAATCGAAAGAAGCCCAAGCAATGGCTCTTGGCCTTTTTGACGTGCCTGCTTTTGGTGGCAGGGGCGCCGGGCGGATGGACGCCAGCCGTGCAGGCGGAAGTGCCGGTGCAGCTCGGCGTGACGGCCGGGATTGGCGGCGATTACAAAGAAACCGGAATGGTTCCGATCCAGGTGACGGTTAGCAATAGCGGTTCGGACGTGGAAGGAAACCTGGTGGTCAATGTCAGCGACAGAGGAGGGGATTCCTTTTCTGTGGCGTACTACCAGCCAGTCTCCGTCGCCAAGGGGGCGACAAAACAGGTGACCTTGTCCGTACCAGGCAACCAAATCGGCCCCAATACATACGTAGCCTTTATGCAGGGCGACAATATTGTGGCCAAAACCTCCATCGGAGGAAGACGCTACAGCGGGGACGCGCTGTTCGTGGGCGTACTGGCTGCCAATCCGGATACAGCCAATTTCCTTGGAGCCATGCCCAGAGAGGCGTTTAACAACCAGGTTCGGGTCCTTCCGTTGAAAGCGGAGCAAATGCCCGTGGCAAGCACTGATTTGCAGATGATTGACATTTTGCTTCTAAATAACTTTGCCCTCGACAGCCTGAACAGCCAGCAGGTGCAGGCGATCCGCGAATGGACGACCGCAGGCGGCATGCTGATGCTGGCAGGCGGGGCTCATTACGGAAAAACGGCGGGCGAGCTGAAGGAGCTTTCACCTGTCGAGGTGACTGGCGTTACAAGCCTGACCTCCTTGCAAGCATTGACGGTGGAGAAGACCAATGCCCCTGCCCTGGACCGTCCGTTTACCGTAAGTACAGGTGCGCTAAAAAGCGGAACAGCTCTTTACACCGAGGCAGGAGTGCCGCTTCTCGCCACCCGTGCTGTCGGCAACGGGAAGGTCATGTATATCGCCTATGACCTTACCGAAGAGCCCGTGGCCAGTTGGAGCGGAAACAGCCGGTTCTGGGCTGACGCTTTGAAAAAGGGGTTCGGCTCCAATTTGAATCAGACACATCGCGACCCGATGGATTCCGTTTGGGCGCTGGACAATGCGGCTGACCGGATTCCCGCGCTGAAAATGCCCGACATGAAATGGCTCGCCCTCTTTTTCGGCATCTATGCGTTTGTGGCAGGGCCGATCCTGTTTTTCCTGCTCCGCCGCAAGCGGAAGCAAGGCCTGATGTGGGGGGGAGTACCCGCTCTTGCCGTAGTGACAGGTATCGGGATTTTCACGTTTGGAGCGCTGCAGCGGGGGACGACGCCGCTGTTGCATCAGGTCGGGTTTGTCGAAATGCTCGGAGATGGAAAAGCGAGCGCCAAGGCGGTCACAGCGATGTTCGTCCCGAGCAGCAGCGATTATGAGATCGTGGTGAAAGGAAACGGCAGAACGTGGCCGATCCTGCCATACCAATACGGCCAGGAGGAGCCGAAAGCATGGGTGTCGACCCAGCCGGACCAGGCCCAGGTGCAGTTCAAGGACGTGGAATTCTGGTCGATGCGCAAGGTCGGTACGGACCAGCACCTCTCCGATGTCGGGACATTCGAGTCTGATCTGGTCTTTACGAATGGTGCCCTGAAAGGGACGGTGACGAATAAATCGCCATACTCGCTGAGAAATGTCGTAGTGGCGGCGGATAACCAGACACAGAGCTTTCCGGAGCTGGCCCCTGGCCAATCGATACAGGTCGAGTTGAAATTCGACCCGTCCTCCCAGACCGTGACGGGCCGGGGCCGGAGCAGTGCTCGCTTGTTCCTGCCCTCGCCATACCAGGGCAATTACAATCCTGAGCCGAGCAGGGAAGAGATGATGGTGGATATTCTGGAGGACCGACCGAGATTTCAAAAGAATGCGCCGGTCATGCTGGTCGGCTGGATGGATGCTCCGGTCGTGGAAATGGACATGAAAGGAAGCCCGTTCAAGCCGTACAGCATTTCCCTGGTCACGGCACCGCTTTCTATCAAGCCTTCGCCGGACGGCTACGTCTATTACCCGACCAGCGCGTTTGATGCAGTGAAAACAGGCAGCTCCACAGAGGTGGATGATGTCGGCGACGGCTACATGATGCGAGCAGGCGACATTACGCTCGAATTTGAAACGAAAGCGCAAAACAAGAGCCTGCAGGTCGAAAAAGTCAACTTGTACACCTGGTCGGATGACAATACGCCCTTCGACAAACAGGTCTACAACTGGAAAACACAAACGTTTGATCCTTTAGACAAAGCGTTTGTGAAGAACGTGATGACCAAGGACAAGACGGCTGACTACCTCTCTGTGGAGGGAACGCTGCGCATCAAGTTCTCGCACAGCTTTGAAGATCACCGCCATCTCGGCACGCCGGTGATCAGCGTGGAAGGAAAGGTGATCAAACCGTGATCAAAATTGATAAACTTCGAAAACGATACGGAAAGATGGAAGCGTTGAAAGGACTGTCGCTGGAAATCGACAAGGGAACGGTTTTCGGCTTTGTCGGTCCGAACGGAGCAGGCAAATCGACCTCGATGTCCATTCTCGCTACGCTATTGGAGCCGACCAGCGGCAAAGCGTACGTGGGCGGCTATGAAGTGACCAGCCATCCTCGCCAGGTCCGCAAGCTGATCGGGTACATGCCTGACTTTTTCGGCGTGTACGACAATTTGACCGCAGAGGAATATCTCGACTTTTACGGCGCCAATTACGACATCCCTGTCCAGGAACGTCGGCAGATCATCCCTCAGCTGCTGGAGCTGGTCAATCTCAGCCACAAGCGGGATGCCTACGTCGACTCGCTGTCGCGGGGGATGAAACAGCGGCTCGGATTGGCCCGTTGCCTGGTGCACAATCCCGAGGTGCTGATTCTCGACGAGCCGGCCTCCGGTCTCGACCCGCGGGCGCGGATCGAGCTGCGCGAGATTTTGAAGGAGCTGCGCGATATGGGCAAAACGATTATTATCAGCTCGCACATTTTGCCCGAGCTTGCGGAGATGTGCGATGTGATCGGCGTGATCGAGGAAGGAAACCTGATCGCTTTTGGCAAAGTGGAAGAAATCTACGCCAGAATGCAGGAAAAGCGGGTTTTGCGCATCCGTCTCGTCGACCGGATGGAAGACGCACTGACCCACCTGAAGCAGCAGCCTCTCGTCTCGAACGTGACGAGAGAAGGAAACTGGGCCGTTGTCGGGTTTTCCGGCGATGACCAGCAGCAGGTCGAGCTGCTGCGCAGCCTCGCTCTGGCAGGCCTTCCGGTAGCCGCTTTCAATGAGGCGGAAGGGAATCTGGAAGAAATCTTTTTGGAAATCACCAAGGGGGTGGGCTCATGAACGTCTTGCGGCGATTTCGCAATCCCGTGCTGATGAACGAACTGAAATTGCGCATGCGGACCAAGCGCTCCCCGTGGATCATTACGCTGTATTTGCTGGTGCTGGGAACCGTGGCGCTGACCTTCGTCTTTTTGATGACCGGAGCGGGCAGCTACTACAATCCCAACGAGACCCGGGAGCTGTTCATGATGCTTTCGCTCATGCAGTTGGCGATGATTTGCTTTGTCGTCCCGGGACTGACAGCGGGCGTCATCTCCGGAGAAAGGGAGCGGCAGACGCTCAGCATCCTGCTGACGACCAATGTCAGCGCGACCAAGCTCGTGCTCGGCAAGTGGCTCGCTTCGCTCAGCTTTATGAGCTTTCTCGTGTTTGCCACGATTCCGTTGTACGCCATCATCTTTTTGTACGGGGGAGTTTCTCCGGCCCAGCTGCTGCAGGTATTCGCCTTTTATGTAGTGACCATGCTCGGCCTTGGCAGCATAGGTGTGCTGTTGTCCACGCTGATCAAGCGGACCGGTATTGCGACCGTGCTCAGCTACGCGCTCGTGTTTGGATACGGGGTAGGGACCAGCGTGCTGGCGGAAGTGATCCGGGAGTTTATCCGTTTCCAGCGCAATGCAAACAACATTACCGGGCCTTTTCCGGTCTGGCCCGATTTTTTTCACAGTCTAAACCCGCTGTTTGCCATGATGAGCATTTTTGAAGAAGGGCCCTTTCGCGGTCTTCGCCGGATGGCCGGCAGCAAGTACGCAGCGCTGGCGCTTGATCCATACGCGATTTACTGCTTGTTCTTTGCCGTTGTCACGATCATTTGTCTGGCGCTGTCGATCTATCTGATTAAGCCGGTGAAGCCGCGCTGGCGCAGGAAAGCCGCTACTGGGGAGTGATGAGCGTGTTTGGTCCTGAAAACAAGGATAATCTGCTGACGCTGCTCGCGCCGATCAAAAAGCGCGTCTTATACCGGGAGAGCGCCCGCTGGCTCGTGGCGGGGGCTCTATGGGGGCTGGGAGGAAGCTTTGTGCTTCTCCTCCTGGCTCGTCTTTTTCCCATTCCCTTCTACAAGTGGCTGGTGCTCGCCGCTGCCTTGGCAGGGGTTGCGGCTGGTATGGTGCGCCTCTGGAGGGCGCGGCCGACGGAGCGGGATTGTGCCCGGCTGGCCGACAGTCTCGGGTTGGCAGAGCGGGTTGCTACGGCGCTGGAGTATCGGGAGAACAGCTCTCCATTTGCCGCGGCGCAGCGTGAGGATGCTGTCAACCGGCTGCGGCAGTCTTTGCCGCATATTCTGGAGAGCATCGAGGTCTGGCCGATCATCCGCAAGCAGGCGTATGCGGCCGGAGGAGCGTTGGCCGTTTGCTTGCTGCTTCTGCTCTGGCCCAACGCCCAGGACGAGCGGCTGGCTCAGATGGCGCAGCAAAAGCAGGCCCAGGCAGCCGCCGAGGAATTGCTGAAAAAGCTCCAGGAGGAAGCAAAAGCCCAGGAAGGCTTGAGCGATGCCCAAAAGAAGCAGCTCGAAGAAATGATTGAACAGGCGAAAAAAGCGGTAGCAGAGGCCAAAAGCCCTGCGGAGCGGCTGAACGCGATGAAGGCGGCGGAAAAGCAGTTGGACAAGTGGAAGCAGTCCCAGGAACGGAAGATGGCCGGGCTGCAAAAGCTCCAGGAGACCATTGGCGGACAGCCGGGGCTGCAAAAGGTCGGAGCCGCGATGAACAGCGGGGACCGCCAAGCGATGGTTGATGCCCTGAAGGAATCGGCCAAAGCGGTTGAGGCGTTGAAGGCCGAAGAGCAGAAGGCTCTCGCTGAAGCGTTGGGCAAGGCGGCCGAGCAACTGGCAAAAGAAGGCCAGGCAGCAGGCGACGAGGAAGCGGCCAAGGCAGCCGAACAGCTTCAGGAAGCAGCCAAGCAGCTGGCCCAAGGAAATGTCCAGCAGGCGTTTGCTCCACTCGAGACCGGACTGGCGCAGGCTATGCAGCAGATGGCAGAGGCGCGCACGGCGGCACTCCTGGCCGCACAGTCGATGGCCGCGATGCAGCAGTCTCAGATGATGCTGGCTGGCGCTGGCAGCACGGCCAATGGCTCGGCTCAGGCTGGTGCAGGGGCGGCAGGAGGAGCAGCGGGCAGTCCGGGCGGAGCTGTCCCGGTCTCTGCATCGGCGGGAAACGCCCAGACAGGTACGGGGGCAGGCTCGCAAGCGGCAGCGGGCGGAACGGCAGCCGGAGGAGCTGGAAGCGACGGCTCGGGAAATGCAAACGGGCAAGGCTCGCAAAATGGCAATGGCTCAGGCAACGGCAATGGTGCCGGAAACGGGAATGGAAGCGGAAACGGCAATGGCAATGGCAATGGCAACGGATCTGGCAACGGAAATGGTTCAGGAAACGGCAGCGGCTCAGGCAGCGGTTCCGGCAAAGGAGCCGGTGCAGGTCTCGGCCAGGGAAGCCACGAGCTGGTGACTGTCCCGTCTGCCCGCATCGGGGGCGAGGGGCCGGTTGACACGGTTGGCGGACCGCTCGGGGAGGGCGCTTCCCAGTCCCGCCAGACCGGGGCGACGCAGGTATCGTCCGGGGGAGCGCTCCCGTACGAGGAAGTGTACGGACAGTACGCCGAGTTTGCCCGGGAGAGCCTGGAGAAAAGCTCCATTCCCAGCGATTATCAGGACGTGGTGAAAGAGTATTTCAGCAATATTGAACCGTAGGGGGAAGTGAGCATATGGCAGAGCAACAAGCATGGGAAGAATGCCTCCAGCGAGTGGAGAGAGTTCGCGAGGAAATCGGAAAGGTTCTGGTTGGCCAGCGCGAAGTCGTTGACCAGCTGCTGTGGGCGGTATTTGCAGGAGGGCATGCACTCTTGGAGGGCGTGCCGGGACTGGGGAAGACCCTGCTGGTCAAGACGCTTTCGCAAGCGTTTGAGCTGTCCTTTCAACGGATTCAGTTTACGCCCGACCTGATGCCGACGGACATTACCGGCACGAACATTTTGAGCGTAGATGAAACGGGACAGCAGTCGTTCCAGTTCCAAAGGGGCCCGATTTTTGCCCACGTCGTTCTGGCGGATGAAATCAACCGGGCGACGCCCAAGACGCAAAGCGCCCTGCTCGAGGCAATGCAGGAGCGAACCGTTTCCGCGGGGGGCGTGACTCGGGCGCTGCCCGATCCGTTTTTTGTTCTGGCTACGCAAAACCCGCTGGAGCAGGAAGGGACGTATCCGCTCCCGGAAGCCCAGATGGACCGCTTCCTTTTGAAAATAGAAGTTCCGTTTCCTACGGCGGACGAGTTGAAGGAGATTGTGCTCAGGACGACGGCGGGCCAGGGAGCTTCTGTCGAGAAGGTGGCATCTGCGCGAGAGATTGCCGATATTCAGCAAGCGGCCCGCGACATTCTCGTCGCAGACGCGGTACTCGGCTATGCGGTGAAGCTTTTGCTGGCGACCCATCCGGGCGAGCAGGCGATCCACTCCGTCAACCGTTACGTCCGTTCCGGTGCGGGTCCTCGCGGCGTGCAGGCGATGGTCGCCCTGGCGAAAGTGAGAGCGCTGCTTTCAGGCAGATTCAACCTTTCCTTTGAGGATATTGACGCAGTCGCCTTGCCTGCTTTGCGCCACCGTGTCTTCCTCAATTTTGAAGGGGAGGCAAACGGAATTCGCCCGGATAGCATCGTCCAGGAGATTCTGGCCGGATTGGAGAAGGAACGGGCATGAACAAACACCTTCTGGACCTGGCCTGGCTGAGCCGATTGGAGCGCATGCAGGTGCTCAGCAGACGGTTGGCAAGCGGCACCCAGGTCGGGAAACGCCGTTCCAGGCAGACCGGGAGCTCGCTTGAATTCGCCGATTACCGGGCCTACGCGCCTGGAGACGACCTGCGCCAGCTAGACTGGAATGCCTATGCGAGATCGGGCAAGCTGTTCGTCAAAAAGTTCCTGGACGAGCAGGAGCTGCACGTCACGCTTTACATTGATTGCAGCAAATCGATGGGCTACGGGGAGCCGCCCAAGCTGGAGCGTGCCGTGCAGCTAGCCGCTGCGCTCGGGTACATCTCCCTGTGCCATCTCGATTACGTTTCGGTGTACGCCTTTGACCAGGAGATCGTTGCCTCCTTGCGAAATCTGCAGGGAAAAAACAAGGCGGCACAGCTTTTTCAATTTCTCGCTTCGCTTTCCGTTCGTGGGACTGGCGATCTGGAGCAAGCGCTGCGCTCGCCCGGTGCCGTCCACGGAAAGCCGGGCGTCTCTCTCGTCCTGTCCGACTTTTTGTTTGAATCCGGCTACGAGGACGCAATTGCCTATCTGCAGGCGACCCGGCAGGATGTCACGCTTGTGCAGCTATTGTCCCGGGAAGAGCGCGAACCCGTGTACCAGGGGGAACTGCGGCTGATCGACAGCGAGACGGGGGCGGGCAAGGAAATTTCCGTGACCCACGCCTTGATGGACGAGTATCGGAAAACCGTCCGGGATTATCAGGCCGCACTCGCGCAATTTGCTTACCGCAGGGGGATTTCCTCCGTCGATGTAAAAACGGAGACGCCTCTAGAGGAAGTTGTCTTTCAAGTATTTCGGCAAGCAGGAATGATTCGCTAGGGAGGAGGAGCTTTGATGCAGTGGTTGGCTTTAGGCAATCTCGGTTTTTTACTGATCGTGCCAGCGATCGCGGCTCTCTATCTCCTGAAGCGAAAAGTGGAAGATGTAGAGGTGCCCAGCACCCTGCTATGGCAGCGGACGCTGCAGAGCTGGGAGGCCGTTCGACCTTGGGAGAAGCTGCAGCGAAACCTGCTCTTGCTGCTTCAACTGCTGGCGGCCATCCTGCTGGTGCTTGCCTTGATCCGCCCGGCTGTGCCGATGGTGGGAGCGATCGCCGAGCACACGATTCTGGTTGTAGATACTTCGGGCAGCATGCTGGCCAAGGAAGGCGGGCAAACCCGCTTTCAAAGGGCCGTGGCAGAAGCGGAAAAGGCGGTGGAAAATCTGGGCAGCGGGCAGGCCGTGACGTTGATCGAGGCAGGCCGCGAGCCAAAGGTGTGGCTGTCCAAAAGCACGGAGAAAGAGAAGGTTTTGCAGGCGCTCTACTCGCTCGCTCCAAGGCCCGGAGAGACTGATCAGCGCGCAGCCCTTTCCTTGGCGGGAGCCATCGCCTCAACGGAAGAGGGAAGCGGCGTGATGTGGTTTGGCGACGGCGGGGGAGAAGATCTGCACGAGCCGGGGCAGAGCACCGCTGCAGCGGTTTCCATTCCGGGGCCGTTCCGTTTCCATGCTGCCGGCCGCTCCACGGAAAACGTGGCTGTCGGCGCTTTCGTCACACAGACCGGAAGCGAAGGCACGGAAGGCTTGCTGCGCATCGACAATCACGGGTCGCAACCGAAAAAAGGCAATATCTCGATCTTCGGGCTTGACCAAAATTTGCTCGACGTAGGCACGTTCTCCGTCGAGGCGGGAGCTTCCCAGACGGTTGCCTTTGAACGATTGCCCGCCATGCCTGCGTACCGGGCCGTAATTGCAGCGGAGGCGGACGGTCTGGCCGAAGACAACGAGGCTTGGAGCGTTCCGTATGGTTCGGGCAAAGGCCGGGCCGAACTGGTGAGTCCAGGGGGAAACCGTTTCCTCCATCAAGCCCTGCAAACGGTAGGAACCGTAGAGCTTGAGACTGAGACGGCACTGCCGGGCGGGAAAAGCGGCGCAGCCGATCTGTGGATTTTTGACGGTGTGGTTCCGGACAAGCTGCCGGAGGGAAACATCTTGCTGATCGCGCCCGATAAAAAAACGGACTGGCTTCCGTACCAGGGAGTGGCGGAGGTGACTGGTGATCTCGAATCCGTGCAGGCGGATGACCCGCTGATGAAGTACGTGGACTGGCGGGAAGTGCATGTATCCAAAAGCGCTGTCTGGGGTTCGATTCCCGGCTTACGCACACTCGTGCGGGCGGGAGAGAACGAGTTGATTGCAGCAGGTACGCTGGAGGGCAAAAAAGTTGTCATCATCGGCTTTGACCTGCACGACTCCGATTTGCCGCTGCGGCCCGCCTTCCCGATCTTCATGCAAAATGCCGTCACCTGGCTCTCTTCGGTGCAAAGCGTCCCGATTGGTCCCGCGTTGCCGGGCGAAGCGCTTGCGGTCTCCTTGACGCCAGGCGCGGCCAAGCGGGTGCTGACGCTGCCTGACGGCACATCGCAAACGCTGGATGTACAGGGAACGACCTGGCTGTTCCAGGTTCCCGAGCAGACCGGGCTGTACCGGCTGACAGAGGAAACAGACGGCGGGTCGGCCCCTGTCGAACGCTATTTTGCCGTCCACATGAGCGAGGCGGAGTCCGATATCGCTCCGCGTATGCTGCGTGTCTCTTCTGGCAAAGCCGCAGGGACGGACAACGATGAGGACAGCATAGAGGGCGATGCCGCTGGACAGAGCCTGGACGACAACGCACAGGCGACGGGGGCAAGGGAGCTTACGTATTGGATCGCTGCGCTGGCGCTTTTGATTGTGTTTGTGGAATGGAGGGTGTATCGCCGTGGGTATTGACGTACAGCAACCGTGGTTTCTGCTGCTCCTTCTCCCGGCGGTATACGCGGTGCTTCACTGGTGGCGCGGGCAACAGCAGATGCCAGTCAGCCGCAAAAGCGTTATCGCCGCGATCCGGACAGCGGTCTTTTGTCTGCTGATTCTGGCTTTGGCCGGCATCCAGCTTCTCTACCCAGTACGGGCCGAGACCGTTGTTTTCGTCTGGGACAGCTCGGCTTCGATCAAGGACGATCAGCAGCCCAGCCGTTTTCTCAGGGAAGCGGTGGAAGGCAAGCGGGCAGAGGATCAGTACGGCATCGTCGCGACAGGGGCCAACGCGGCGGTAGATCAGCCGCTGACGACGAGCAGCCAGGTCCAGCCTGTCTTTGTGGAAGTAAACCGCCACGCCACCAATCTGGCGGAGGGAATCCGGCTTGCGCAAGCGATGATTCCTACCGGCGCCCGCGGCAAGATCGTGATCATCACCGACGGGATGGACACGCACGGAGATACGGCGCGTGAAGTCAAGCTGGCCAAAGAGCGGGGGATTGCGGTAGAAAGCGTCCTTTTCGAGCAGCCGCAGGGCGATGAGGTCGTGCTGTCTGCCGTTCAGGTGCCGGATCGGCTGTACGCGGGAGAGGAATACGCGATCAAGGTTGAGCTGGAAAGCACCGTTGCGACCAAAGCGGTGCTTCGCCTCTACGAAGGAAACCGCGAAGCCGGGACACAAGTCGTTCAGGTCGAAAAGGGGAGGAACCGCTTTCTCTTTTCCCAAAAGGCTATGAATGAGGGCTTTCACCGCTACCGGGTGGAAATCGATCCGGAGCGTGATACGGTGCAGGCCAACAATCAGGCATTTGCCTATACGCAAGTGACGGGGACGCCGTCTGTTTTGGTTCTGGAAGGACATCCCGGTGCCGCCAGCAACCTCGTCCAGGCTCTCCAGGCTGGCAATATCAAGGTTGAGACGAAGGACGTGGCGCTGCTGCCAAAAGAGCTGGAAGGCTACAAGCAGTACGCTTCCATCATCCTGGCCGACCTGGCCGCAACACAGGTCAGCGATGCCGATATGGAGCGGATCAGAACGGCTGTCCGCGATCTTGGCGTCGGGTTGATCATGACAGGAGGCTCCGACGGTTTCGGTATGGGCGGCTGGTTCCAGACTCCGATCGAAGAGGCGCTTCCCGTGCATATGGATTTGCGCAGCAAGGAAGAGCAGCCTACGCTGGGACTGATGCTGGTCATCGACAAATCGGGCAGTATGGCATCCGATGCGTATGGCGTCGACAAAATGGAGCTGGCGAAGGAAGCCGCGATCCGGGCCACGACCATGCTCAACCGCCAGGACGAGATCGGCGTGATCGCGTTTGACGGCAGCCCGTGGGAAGTGGTGGCCCCTCAAAACGTCACCGATCTGCCTGCGATCCAGGGGCAGATCGGGAGCATATACGCAGACGGAGGCACCGATATATTCCCGGCGCTGCAGATGGCCTACGACCGGATCAAGACAATGAAGACGAAGCGCAAGCACGTCATCCTGCTCACAGACGGACAATCCGGCCGCGAAGACAATTACCAAGGCATGCTGGAGCAGATGATCGGGGAAAACATCACGGTTTCGACCGTTGCGGTCGGGGATGATTCCGACACAGGGCTCTTGCAGGACATCGCCGATTGGGGAAAAGGACGCTACTACTTTGCGAGCGACGCGACCTCGATTCCGAAGATTTTCAGCAAGGAAACGGCCCTCGCCAGCCGGACGTTTATCGTCGAGAAGCCGCAATATCCCGAGCGCACGGGAGCAGGCGACTGGGGGACTCTCCGGCAGCCGCTTCCGCTGCTTCGCGCCTATGTGGCGACGACACTCAAGAAGACGGCAGAGCCCGTCTTGATGAGCCAGGACGCCGACCCGATCCTCAGCCGTTGGCAGTACGGTTTGGGCCGAGCCGTCGCCTGGACGAGCGATCTGGAAGGCAAATGGGGACCGGATTGGGTCGCATGGCCGGGCAACAGCCGTCTCTGGACGGAGATCGTCGGCTGGACGCTGCCCCAGGTCGAGACCGGACGTTGGCAGGTCGAGACGCAGCTTGACGGGTCCAGAGGAAAAGTGACGGTATCCTTGCCAAAAGGCGAAAAGCTGCCGCAGGAGCTGGAGGCTGTCGTCGTCAACCGGGAGATGAAGCGGGAAGTGGTCCGGTTGAAACCTGTCGCTCCAGGGACACTGGAAGGAAGCTTTGACGCCGCTGAGCCGGGCAGCTACCTGATTCAAGTGACAGAGAAAGCAAACGGAAAGGTGGCGGCCGGGCAGACAGCCGGGCTTAGCGTCTCTTATTCTCCCGAGTTCGGATTGCAGCAGGACGGCGAAGGGCGGATGCAGGAGTGGCTGTTGGCAGGGGGAGGCACGAGAATTTCCGAACCGTCAGAAGTATTTTCCGGCAAGCTTCCGTCCAAATGGGAAACACAGCCGATCAGCGACTGGCTGCTGATGCTTGCGGCTCTCCTGTGGCCTCTCGACGTTGCGGCCAGGCGCTTGCAGCTCCCTGAGCGTTGGTGGGCAAGGGTGACTGTATGGCTTCGGAAGCGAAGGACTGCAGAAGCTGTGGAAGAGACGGAAAGCGCCGCCGTGTTTGCTCGACTCGGGGAGAAACGGGGACAGCGCTTTAGAAGCAGCGAGAGCGGTCAAGACGGGCAAGGCAGCCAAACCAGCCAAACCAGCCAAACCAGCCAGAGCAGTCATAGCACTTCAACCAGCCAAACGAACTTGGGCAATCAGGCCGGAGGACAATTGGACAATGACTCCCATGCAGCCACTAGTTCCAACGGAGCCACTGGCTCCAACGCTGCCAATGTCTCCGCAGGCTTGAATGCCCGGGATCAAGGCACATCCGCCGGTTCGCTTTTTGACAGACTGGACAGGGCAAAGACCGAGCGCGGGAAAAAAGGGACTGGCACACCAGCGAGCGGGCTGGGGCCGTCTGCAGATTCCTCACGACCGTCCAGTGCTCCCCAGTCGGACCAGCCTCAAGCAGAGAGCAAGGGGACGGAGCAGACTGGAGAGACCTTCAACAGGCTGCTTGCCGCCAAAAAGAGAAAGCAAAAGTAATCACATTCATTAATTATGAAAGTGTGCGTTGGCGCTGAACTCCTGGATATAGAAGTTCTTTTGGGGAAAGAGGAGGAAAAAATGGACCGACAAAAATGGTTTGACTGGTTGCTCGAAGAAGCCAAAGTACCGTTTGAAGGCTGGGATTTTTCCTACGTCGGGAAAACAGGACGGTTGAAGGAAGCGCCACTTTCCTGGAATTACACCGGCCTCGTCATGCGCAAGCTGCCGGAGATCGGCAGCCTGCTCGATATGGGTACGGGGGGAGGCGAATTTCTCTCCATGCTAAAGCCGCTTCCCGCTCAAACATACGCTACGGAAGGCTACAAGCCCAATGTGGCGGTTGCCAAAGGCAGGCTGGAGCCTTTGGGCATTACGGTAGTCGAAGCGGATGGGGAGGACGCCCTGCCGTTTGCAGAAGAATTTTTTGATCTGATTATCAATCGGCACGAGTCTTTCGATGCGGCCGAGGTATTCCGTATCGCCAAAACAGGGGCTTCCTTTCTGACGCAGCAGGTCGGGGGTGAAAACGATCTGCTGCTCAACCGGCTCCTCGGGGCGCCCATTCCAGAGGAATACTTGCATTGGAATGCAGACTACGCAGTCAAGCAGCTAAAAGAGGCGGGCTTTGCCATCGAGGATTGCCGCGAGGAGATGGTGCCGACCCGGTTTTACGATGTAGGAGCGGTAGTCTACTATCTCCGTGCGGTTCCGTGGCAGATACCAGACTTTTCGCTGGAGAACTACGCGGACGGCTTGTGGGAGATGCACTGTCGGATGGAAAAAGACGGATATATCGACATCCCGAGCCATCGTTTTCTGGTCGCTGCAGTCCGCCAGTAATCACGCGAGAAGCAAAGCATAGGCAAAACATTGCAGGCACCTGCTCAAATCAGAGCGGTGCCTGTTTCTGTTTACCCTTTGATTTTCAATCAAGCCTGCTGCTGCCAGTCCCATTCCGGCTTTCATGCGTGCCTGCCGTCGTTTATCGATGACATTCGCTCAAGATGACTTGGGCTCGTTGGTCCATGTCAGAGCAATGGTCCCTTGCCCGCCGTGAACGCCCAGTACCGGACTGAGCGGATACACGAGCACCTCGATATCCTGATACTTGCTTTTGATCGTTTCCTTTAATTCCAGCGCTTTGTCCATGACATTGCCGTGCAAAATTTCCACTTGGGTAATTTTGTGGATTCCCCGGGCCAGGTCAAGCTGATCCATGATTCGCCGGAAGGCTTTTCCTTCGGTTCGAACTTTTTCGAACAATTCGACAACACCGTTCCTGATGCAAAAGATCGGCTTGATTTGAAGCAGCGTGCCAACGATCAACTGAGCGTTTGACAACCGCCCGCCTTTATGCAGCTGTGACAGCTTTCCGATCACGATGTAGTTTTCGTTTTTGCTCGCCTCTTCCCTCAGGGTGGCGGCAATCTCCCGATAGTCCATGCCTTGCTCCGCCAGCGAAATCCCTTTCAACAGCAAGGTGGTGATCGGATAAGAGACGATTTGGGAATCGACGAACTCGACGGGAAACTCGCTCATGGCAGCGGCTGATTTGCTTGTATTGTACGTGCCGCTCAATTGGCTGGAAAGGTGAATGGCGATCGCGCAATCATAGTCCTCCGCCAGTTGCTCATACAGCTCGACAAATTTGCCGATTGCCGGTTGCGAGGTTTTCGGTACGGTTTTGGAGTGGTCGATTTTTTCATACAGCTCGCTGGAAGATAATTGAATCCCGTCCGCGTAGGCGCCGTCTTCAAAGATAACGTCCAAGGGAACGACGTGGATGTCGTATTTCTCCCGCAATTCATCGGGTACAACGGCCGTGCTGTCTGTAATCCAGGCAATTCGCTGTTTCAAAAAAGAAAGCCCCCTTTGCGTTCACTAGCCCTATCATACTAGAAACGCCAACGCAGGGGACGAAGAGATTATTCCAAAACGTTGACAAGTTCCTGGTAAATCAAGCCAACCGGGTTTTTCACCGATTCTCGTGATATGGCAGATTGCACGCAACTGACCGACAGAGTGAGGGCCTCCAAAAAGGAAAAAGCCCACAAGCAAAATAACGAGCGAATGGGGCAGGGCCGGGCAAATTCAGGTGTAAATCGGTGAATTACCTTCCTGTTCCCACAGATACTATATCCGTACATGTTCATGCGAGGCTTGTTTCACAGGAGGGAGAAAAGATGGACAGCTTCGGATTGGTTCTCCAGGGAGGAGGCATGCGCGGAATCTATACGTCGGGGGTTCTCGACTGCTTTCTGGAGCACGAGCTGATTGCTCCGTACATCATCGCTGTTTCCGCAGGGGCTTGCAATGCCCTTGCTTACGTGGCAAGGGAAAAGGGAGTGGGGAAATACATGTTTATCGAGCATCTGTGCGACATGCGGCATTTCTCTCTGCGCAATCTGTATCGGCATGGCTGCATGGTCGGCATGGACTTCATTTTTGAAGAGCTTCCCCGGCGGATTCTCACCTCTTCCTTTCAGGGACTTGCGCAAGCACCGGAGAAATTGGTTGTCGCCGCGACTGATTTTAAGACAGGCGAGAGCATCTACTTTTCCAAGGACGAGCACGATCAAGAGCTGTTTCTCCTTGCGGTTCGCGCTTCGTGCAGCATCCCGCTGCTATCGGGAACGGTCTGTGTTCAAGGGGCGAAAATGCTCGATGGCGGCTTGGCAGATCCGATACCGATCGGCAAGGCGATAGAGGATGGAAACGAGCGGAACATCATCGTGCGGACAGGTACGGAGGAATTCATCCGGCAGCCAGCCAATCTCGCGTGGGCCACAGACCGGCTATTTCCCCGCTACAAGCATCTGATGCGGGTCGTTTTCGATCACCATCGGCGCTACAACGATACGCTTGCCCGCATCCGGCAACTCCGTGAGGAACAACGGGCCTTTGTCATAGCGCCGAGCAGACCGATGAACATCCGGCGTGTGGAGAGGAACCGAAATCGCTTGATGGAGCTGTACACGCTCGGTTACGAGGATGCGAAGAGGTCGCTTCGCCCTCTCTATCAGTGGCTGGAGAAAGTCCGCCTATAGCGGGCTTTTTTTATTGCCATTTTGAAGTGTGCCAGGCCCGTTTGGACCAGGTCCGTTTGTACTGGATAACGTGTTCTTTCCATTCCGCTCCGTTGCACATTTTTTATAGAAATAATGAAAAATCTGGTCAGCGGTACAAGCAATGAAAGCGAGACGGCATATACAAGTAGTATGAGTCCGGAGGGGGTGGGACCTTGACGCCAGAGCATCAGAAGACGCAACAGGAGAATGTACTGCGGATTTCACAACGATTGGACAAATTCGAAGAACGGATCGACAAGCTGGAAGTTCAGATGACGGTAGCGACCAAGTGGCTGGAACGGATTGAGCATCGATTGGTAAAAATGGAAGAATCGCGCTCAGAACTTTTGCAAGCGATAACCAAATTGCAGACAGAGCTTGAGCTAAAACGGGGATCGAAAGAGAAGGAAATTATTTTGCAGATGTTGGACAATGACAAAAGCGATATGGAAAAACTCACACAGCTCATAGAAGGAGACAAGAAAAGAAAACAAGAGAGATTTTTACGAGTATGGGCCGTCCTGGGACCGGTAATCGCCTCCGTTCTCTCTTCTTTTTTCACCAAATACTTCATGTAATCCGTGCTGGTTCGCATTGTGGAAAGGTTGTGGAAAAGGATTCCATCTTTCTTCCGTACTCTGTGTCTATTATAATGGCACAAGGGATGAGAGAAGAAAGAGAGGACCAATGATGAAGAAGTTCGATTTATCCATGCTAACCATAGCCATACTGGTTTTGGCTCTTGTGATTGTCGGCGTTGCATTGAAGCCGGCTGATGATCCTGTCATTGCAACTACGGGCAAATCTCAAATTACGCAGGGGCAGCTCTACGAGCATATGAAAGAAAGCTACGGAAAACAGACGCTTGGCATTTTGGTCAGCCGCAATCTGGTGGTGGAAGAAGCCAAGGAGCTCGGCGTGTCCGTCCAGGAAAGCGAAGTCGATCAGGAAATCAACAAGCTGAAAGAGCAGATCGGCTCCGAGGAAGTTTATCAAAAAACGCTGAAAAGACAGGGCTACACCGAAGCAAGCTTCCGCGGTACGCTGCGGACACTTCTTTTGAGGGACAAGGTATTCGCAAAAGCATATCCGGTAACGGACGAAGAAATCCAAGACTACTACAATAAATACAAGAGCAACTTCGGAGATCCCGCGCCTGCTTTGGAACAGTTGCGTCCTACGATCGTTGAAGAGTTGAATGCGTCCAAACGCAAAAAGTACATGGACGAATGGCTGGACGGCCTGGAGAAAAAGTTTGGGGTGCAATATCTCGATCCGTCGCTCTCCTTGAAGAAGGAAGAGCCGAAAGCGGAGGAACAGAAAACGGAAGCTTCCAAAAAAGAAGAACCGAAGACGGAAGCTCCGAAAACTGAGGCTCCGAAAACGGAAACGCAGAAAACAGAAACCCCAAAAACGGAAGCACCGAAAAGTAATTGATCCGTTTGGGAAAGGTAAACCTGTGCCGAGTGCAATCGGCGCAGGTTTTTTTATTGACTTTTTTTTCTAGTGCCCGTACCATAAAGCAATTCAAGCAACAACAACGGCATACACAACACCCTTGATCGGAATGTTGTCTGGCTTATGTGGAGGGAAGGAAATACGGATGAAACCTGCAACAAATAAGCGTAATGTGACGATTGCGGTTATGATTGCGACCTTTTTGGCCGCTATTGAAGGAACGATCGTCAGTACGGCGATGCCGACGATCGTCAGCGACCTGGGCGGCTTTCACTTGATCAGTTGGGTCGTTTCGATCTATTTGCTCACCTCGGCGGTGACGACGCCCATATACGGCAAGCTTGCCGACTTGTTTGGGCGCAAGCCTGTGTTCAACATTGGGGCGATCCTGTTTTTGCTCGGATCAGCGCTGTCCGGCCTGTCTCAGACGATGGAGCAGTTGATCTGGTTCCGGGCCTTTCAGGGACTGGGAGCGGGTGCCATCATTACGATTACGTATACGATTGTCGGCGATATTTACCCGTTTGAGGAAAGAGGAAAGGTACAAGGGTGGATGAGCGGCATCTGGGGCATATCCGGTATCCTGGGACCGTTGACCGGAGGCCTTCTGGTCGACTATGTTTCCTGGCACTGGATTTTCTACATGAATATCCCGTTTGGCATTGTCTCCATCGTTTTGATTTGGTTGTACCTGCATGAAAATATCGAGAAAGTCCGCAAGCACATCGACTATGCCGGAGCAGCAGTTTTTACGATCAGCGTTTCCGCGCTGCTGTATGCGTTGTTGAGCGGCGGGACTGAACATCCCTGGAGTTCGCCGCTGATCGTCGGTCTGCTGATCTTTTCGGCTTTGGGCCTCCTGCTGTTTATCTACTTGGAAAAAAGATCGCCGGAGCCGATGCTTCCCTTGCAGCTGTTTACGATTCGGAAAATGAGCATCGTGAACTTCGCCGGATTTCTTCTCGCTTCCGTGCTGGTGGCTGTCTCGTTTTATCTTCCGCTGTGGATTCAGGGCGTGTACGGATTGGGTGCGACCGGTTCCGGGCTGACTTTGATTCCGATGTCCGTTGGCTGGCCGATTGGTGCTGCGCTGAGCGGGCGTCTGCTGGCCAAGATCGGGATTCGGCCGACATCGCTCTTTGGCGTATGCGTCTTGATTGTCGCTACCGTCTGGCTGTCCATGATTGAACCGACGACACCTCATGTCATGCTGTACGGGATTACGTTCCTGTTTGGTCTAGGCTTTGGCTTCGCTTTTACTTCCTTTACCGGAGCGGTACTGAGTGTTTCCTGGAATTTGCGCGGTGTTGCCGTTTCTACGAACTCCTTTATCCGCACGTTGGGACAAACCCTCGGGATTGCGCTGTTTGGAACCTTGCTGAACTCTTATGTACAGAGCGCACCCGGAGCGGAAAACATCGACGTCAACAAGATCCTGAATCCGCATGAAGCAAGCCTGCTGCCGCAGGAGCTGTTGCAAACAGTGAGGGAGCTGGTAGCCGGCGGGCTGCACCAGATTTTCGTCATTTTGCTCGCATTGGCGGCAGTCAGCCTGATCGTAACCTTGGCTTACCCGCGAGAAAGAGAGCAGGAAGCCGCCTAGTTGAAGCGGTCCAGCCAATCATAGGGCGCGTGGGAGGGGCTCGATGACATCCCACGGCACAACAAACGGCTGTTTTTGCTTCGACTAAGCGATTCTGTATACGGGCATACTGTGAAAACCTGAAAAAGGAGGAAGCATGCCTGTGTACGGATTGCTTGTCAAGCTGATTACTGCTCCGCTCGTAGTCGTCCTGGCCGATGCGCTGTTCCCCGAGGTAGACTATGCAACCCTTTACCAGTCCATCGGCGTCGGCCTGGTGCTTGCCGTTGCCGGACATATGCTGGAGCTATTGCTGCTTCGGCGCGGGACGCTGTGGATGAGTACGGCAGCCGATATGATTTTGGCTTTTCTGGTCGTCTGGCTGAGCAGCGGCCTCTTGGTGGGAGCGAGAATCACGCTGATCGGTGCCGGTTTTACTGCGATTCTGTTTGGTGCAGTTGAATACATTCACCACGTCTCGCTGATCAAGAGCGGACGTGCAGAAAAGACATAGGGCATATCTTTCAAAAGGTGTGCTCTATTTTTTTCGGGATTTTGACAGCGAGACCGCAGAGTTATATGCTTACAATTGAGAATCTTCAGAGAGTGGAACTGGAAAGAGGGAGTCAACATTTGAAGGCGATTGTACTTGGAATTGTCGCTGCATTTTTCTTCGCTTTTACATTTGTATTAAACAGAGCGATGGAGCTGGACGGAGGAAGCTGGATCTGGAGCGCATCCCTGCGTTATCTATTTATGGTGCCGTTTCTGCTGCTGATCGTGGCCATCCGGGGCAACCTTGGGCCGCTGTGGCAGGAAATGCGGAAGCATCCGTGGCAGTGGCTGCTCTGGAGTTTTGTCGGGTTTGGCTTGTTTTATGCTCCGCTCAGCTTTGCCGCTGCATACGGTCCTGGCTGGCTGATCGCCGGTACCTGGCAAATCACGATCATCGCCGGGTCGCTGCTCGTACCCTTTTTCGGGCAGAGGATCCCGTACAAGGGGCTGGCCATGTCTGTCCTGATTTTGGCGGGAGTGGCGATCATGCAACTGCACGAGGCGAAGATGCTGGGAGCGGCGGAGGTGCTGTACGGGATCGTGCCGGTCGTGATCGGAGCGTTTGCCTATCCGCTCGGGAACCGGAAAATGATGGCCTTGACCAGCGGGCGAATTGACGCGTATCAGCGCGTTCTCGGAATGACGCTTGCCAGCTTGCCGTTTTGGCTGGTCCTCGCAGGCTTTGGCGTGACGACGGCGGGAATGCCCAGCATGGGTCAATTGGCGCAGTCGCTGCTCGTCGCGATCACATCGGGAATTATCGCGACCGTGCTGTTCTTTCAGGCTACAGATCTGGTCAAGGGCAATCCGGTTCAGTTGGCCGCGGTAGAAGCTACCCAGTCTGCGGAGGTCGTCTTTGCCGTCCTTTTGGAAATCGCGATTCTCGCGGCCCCGCTGCCCTCGCTGTGGTCCGGTACGGGCATGCTCGTCGTCATGATCGGCATGGTCCTGCACAGCTATGTCTCTCATCTGCCAAAGCAGCCTTCCGCTCCGGTGAAATCGCCATCAGCCGCCTCATGAACGAGGCGGCCGCATCTGCTTATTCACCAGCGTCTCAAACCAGCGCCAGGGAAGCCACTGCTTGGCGAGGATGGAAAGCCTGACCCCGCTCCCGACAGGGTAGCGGAAGGAAGGCCGTGGAGCCAGAGCCGCGCGAACGATTACTTCTACCACTTCATCCGGGGCAGGGGCCCGCTCGGCTATTTTGGTTACCATAGTTGTCAGGGACTCCATTTGCCTGCTGTAGGGAGAAGCGGGGCGAGAGGGGGCATTTCCGAGTCCCTTTTCCCAGATGCTTGTCTTGTACGAGCCCGGCTCGACCAGGACGACATTGATGCCATGCGGGAGCATCTCCAGACGGAGCGACTCGCTGAAGCCTTCCACCGCATGCTTGGAAGCGGCATAGGCGGCCAAACCGGGAAAGCCGATTCGCCCGCTGATGCTGCTTATGTTGATGATCGTGCCGTATTGGCGTTCGCGCATATGGGGCAAAACGGCCTGTGTCACGCAAATCAATCCGAACACGTTGACTTCAAATTGCTCCCGCCATGCGGCAAGCCCGATTTCTTCGACAAAGCCGCCGCAGGCAAAGCCCGCGTTGTTCACGAGCAAATCAATGTTTTGATGACGCGCGAGCACGCCGGAGACTGCAGCTATGACTTCGTCAGGCCGGGTCACGTCCATTTGCACGACTTCCAGACAGTCGGTTACGCCATTTTGGACAGCCAGCTTGTCAAGCTCTTCACGCTTTGAGATGTCCCGCATCGTGGCGATGACGAAGAAGCCCGCTTTGGCGAGAGCGACAGAGGTGTGCAGCCCAAAACCGCTGGAACTTCCTGTAAGGAAAGCGATTCGTTTGGATGTGTTGGTAGCCAAAACTATCACATTTCTCCCTTCTACTACCTGAATATCCGTCTGCTGGTAGTAAACTTTACGAAAATGTTCATAAATTTGTTAACAGAATTATAACAAATGGACTCCGATATTCAGATAAATTTATGTATACTGAAAGAGTTAATCGCAAAGGTAGTATTTTACTGCGGCCCTTACTCCTTCTTTAAATGTCTTTAAACCGATGTTGCTATTCCTTTTCGCTATTGGTTATCATAGTGGAGGAAAGTAGCAACTCCGACTATTTATTGGCAGCGGAGGAGTACGAAATATACGCTCCCGCCGTACATACGACAGGGCGTAATCAACATGAAAGAAAGAGGGGTTCATTGGTATGAAGAGTTGGCAACAATCATGGCGTCAGCTTTTCCTGTTTGGGTTGCTGGCGCTGACGCTCTCCGGTTGCGGCATGAGAGAGCTCTCTGCACTTCAGCCGCAGGGGCCGGTTGCAGCCATGCAATTCGACTTGATGAAGCTGTCGGCTTCCATCATGATCGGGGTCTTTATCGTCGTTATGCTGATCCTCACCTACGTACTTATTCGTTACCGCAAGCGTCCAGGACAGGAAGGCATTCCCAAACAAGTGGAAGGCAGCCATACTCTGGAGATCATTTGGACGGTCATTCCGTTCCTGCTGCTCATCGTAATGGCAGTACCAACTGTTACTACAGGATTTACTCTTGGTAAAGAATACAACAAAGATGAAGCGCTTCAAGTTCGTGTAACCGCTCACCAGTTCTGGTGGGAATTCGAGTATCCGGACCTTGGCGTATCTACAGCGCAAGACCTGGTATTGCCTGTCAATCAAAAAGTCCAGTTCACTTTGACATCTGCTGACGTTATGCACGCATTCTGGATCCCTGCACTCGGCGGAAAGATCGACACCAACCCGGGACTGGAAAACAAAATGTGGCTGCAAGCTGACAGAACCGGTGTCTTCTACGGAAAATGCGCAGAGCTCTGTGGAGCGTCTCACGCATTGATGGACTTCAAGGTTGACGTCCTGGAACAAGACGAATTTGCTGCCTGGGCAGAAAAAATGAAGGGCGTTCAATCTGCAGAACCTGCAGCGCCAGCTTCTGCAAACGCTGTCCAAGGACAACAAATCTTCGAAAAGAGCTGCTTGGGCTGTCACGCTGTCGCAGGCAAAGGCGGAAAACTGGGGCCGAACCTGACAAACTTCGCCGATCGCCAACGCGTAGCCGGTATCATGCCTAACGATGCTGAACACTTGGCCAAATGGCTGAGAGATCCGCAAAAAGAAAAGCCGGGCAACAACATGCCAAATCTGAACCTGAGCGAAGATCAAATCAATTCGCTGGTTGAGTACATGTCTACGCTCAAAGTACAGGAAATAAAAAGATAAAGTTAATGAATGGAATCGTCATGAGGCAGTGACGCTAAAAAGGAGGTAAAACCGTGTCTGCACATGCTTCTCATGCACCCAAGCGGTCGGGAATCGCTGATTGGCTCACTACCGTGGACCATAAGAAAATCGGCATTCTGTACCTGATCGCCGGTGGGATCTTCTTCTTGGCCGGCGGTCTTGAAGCCCTGCTTATTCGCTTGCAATTAATGTATCCAGAGCTCCAAGTGGTCGGTGCGAAGACGTTTAACGAACTGATCACCATGCACGGAACTACGATGATCTTCCTGGCAGCGATGCCGGTGATCTTTGCACTGATGAACGCGATCGTACCTCTTCAGATCGGTGCGAGGGACGTTGCGTTCCCGTTTGTGAACGCACTCGGTTTCTGGCTCTTCTTCTTCGGGGGCGTCCTTATCAATACAAGCTGGTTCCTCGGCGGCGCGCCGGATGCCGGTTGGACGTCCTACGCAACTCTTGCTTTGAATCAATATAGTGGATTCGGGATCGACTTCTACGTACTCGGTCTGCAGATCGCAGGTCTGGGTACCCTGATCGGTGGTATCAACTTCCTGGTAACCATCATCAACATGCGTGCACCGGGCATGACCTTCATGCGCATGCCGCTGTTCACCTGGGCGTCCTTCGTGACATCCGGATTGATCCTGTTTGCTTTCCCGGCGATTACCGTCGGCCTTGTACTTCTGATGTTCGACCGTCTGTTCGGGGCAGCGTTCTTCAACCCTGATGCAGGTGGTAACGTTGTTATCTGGCAGCATCTGTTCTGGATCTTCGGTCACCCCGAAGTGTACATTCTGATTCTTCCTGCCTTCGGTATCATTTCCGAGGTAGTAAGTACCTTCTCCAGAAAGCGCCTGTTTGGTTACAGCTCCATGGTATTTGCGACAGCACTGATTGGTTTCCTTGGCTTCATGGTGTGGGCGCACCACATGTTTACGACTGGTATGGGTCCGATCGCCAACACCTTGTTCGGTCTGGCAACGATGCTGATTGCCGTTCCGACCGGTATCAAGATCTTCAACTGGCTCTTGACGATGTGGGGCGGGCAAATTCGCTTCCCTACCGCAAACCTGTTTGCTGTTGGTTTTATCCCGACCTTTACAATTGGTGGTATGACAGGGGTTATGCTCGCGGTTCCGCCTGCTGACTACCAATACCATGACAGCTACTTCGTAGTTGCTCACTTCCACTACGTAATCGTTGGTGGTCTCGTATTCGGTCTGTTCGCCGGTCTTTACTACTGGTGGCCAAAAATGTTCGGCAAAATGCTGAATGAAACGCTCGGGAAATGGAACTTCTGGACCTTCTTTATCGGGTTCCACCTGACCTTCTTCCCGCAGCACTTCCTCGGCCTGATGGGTATGCCGCGTCGCGTATTTACGTACCTGGCTGGCCAAGGTCTGGAACTGGGCAACTTTATCAGTACCATCGGTGTCTTCGGAATGACGATCGGTACGATTCTCTTCCTTGTCAATGCATACGTTTCCGCGAAGAGCTCCAAGCGCGCGCCTGCGGATCCGTGGGATGGCCGTACGCTGGAATGGTCGATTCCTTCTCCGCCGCCGGAGTACAACTTTGCGCAAACTCCGCTTGTTCGCGGTCTGGATGCCCTGTGGGTAGAAAAAATGGCTGGCAACAAAGGCATGACTTACGCAGAACCGCTTGGTTCGATTCATATGCCGAATGGCTCCTTCCTGCCGTTCATCATGTCTCTGGGCCTGTTCATCGCAGGTTACGGTTTCATGTACCACAATTACGTTGTAGTCGGAATTGGTATGGTAATTACGTTCGGATGCATGCTGATGCGTTCTTTGAAAGACGACCCTGGCTACCATATCGAACCAGATGAAATCGAAGAAAAGGGGGTTAAGGCGTAATGGCGACCCATCACGTAAATGCGGTTCTGCCTGATGAACCGGAAAAAGCCACCCTTGAAGGCAAGAACAAGATTCTCGGCTTCTGGCTCTTCCTTGGTGGAGAGACCGTCCTGTTCGGTTCGCTGTTTGCGACGTTTATCGCGCTGCGCGACCAGACAAATGGCGGGCCAACCTCCCAGCAGCTGTTCGATATGCCGCTTGTGGCGTTGGCTACCTTGCTCCTTTTGACCAGTTCGCTTACCAGCGTGTTTGCGGTTCTGGCCTTGCACAAGAAAGACCTGAAAAAAATGCAAGCCTGGATGACTGTCACGGTTATCCTTGGCCTCGGCTTCCTGGCTTTGGAGATTTACGAGTTTATGCACTACGTCCACATGGGACATAAAATGACTTCCGGTGCATTTGGATCGGCCTTCTATACGCTGGTCGGATTCCACGGAGCTCACGTGGCATTCGGGATTCTCTGGATCTTGACCGTTCAACTGCAGACCGTGAAAAAAGGTCTGACAGTGGTAACGGCTCCGAAGTTTTACGTAGCCAGCCTGTACTGGCACTTCATTGACGTCGTGTGGGTATTCATCTTTACCGTGGTATATCTCATGGGTATGATCGGTGGAAAGGTGGGATAAGACGATGGGAGCACATGTACATGATGAACCGCGTAAGCCCAAGGTAAAGCACGATGGTGCGAAAAAGCATGTCATTGCGTTTATTGCATCTCTCGTCTTGACCGCACTGGCATTTGCCGCTGTAGCTTTTGAAGCGATTCCGGTCGGATTTACGGTTCCGTTTATCGTCGGTCTCGCATTTGTCCAGGCGCTGTTCCAGTTGTTCTTCTGGATGCACATGGACCAAAAGGGACACGAGTTTGCACGAATTTCGATTTTCGCCGGATTGACCTTTATCCTGATCGCGATTATCGTGTTCGTATTCTGGGTTTGGTGGTAAAAAGAGAAGAGGCAGACGAAATTTCGTCTGCTTCTTTTTTTTGATTCTGTGGAGAAAAAGAGTCTTCTTGAAAACGGCTCTGTTATACTCCGTCAATAGCTTGTTCATGTCAAAAGGTGACATGAATTTTTTTGTACCATGAACAAATTTCCCTACTTTAAAATTTTTTATGAGAGGGGGCAGCTCCCTTTTTCGTCTATAGTAGTGTACAACCAAAAAGGTACGGCTGCGCAGCAACCTTTTTGCGAGGAGGTAAAAACATGCAGGACGATCGGGAGATCATTGCGGAGGTACTTCAAGGAAACAAAGAAGCTTATGCTCTGATCGTCAACAGGTATAAGGGAAAAGTCGCTTCGATTCTGCGAAAAGCGATGGGGCATTCCCATGAAGTCGAGGACATCGTGCAGGAAGTGTTTATCAAGGCGTACTACAGTCTGCCCGACTATCGACCGGGACACTCCTTTTCGGCCTGGCTCTATCGAATCGCCATGAACCGGGGCATTGACGAATTGCGAAAGCGAAAACGAATGCCTGGTGTAGCCGAGGTGAGCAGTGAACTGAAGGACGAATCTCCGATCCCGGAGGAAGTTTTTTTGGAAAAAGAGCAACGGGTCGCTTTGCGGCAGCAAATCATGGCGCTGAATAAAGACTACGGGACGCTGCTGGATATGCACTATCTCCAATTTTTGAGCTACAGGGAGATCAGCAGCAGATTGTCGCTGTCTGTCGATACGGTGAGGATGCGCCTTTCCCACGCGAGAAGAAAGCTTCGAGACCGCCTGAGCAAAAGCGAAAAATAAGGAGGGAATCCACTTGAAATGCCTGACGCAAGAACTCATGGTCGACTACATGGAAGACAAACTATCTCCGGAACACAGAAGAAAGCTGGAGCAGCATTTCGAGCATTGCAAGCACTGCCAACGACAGTTGGAGCAATGGGTCGACGAGCTGGAGGAAGCGGGCAAGGCCCTCGTGGAAGAACCCCTTTCCGAGGATTTGGACCGCAGGATCATCAGCGCCCTTCCCGCGCATCCAGTGAAAATGCTGCACCGGGCTGCCGATACGAGGCAGTTGCCTATTTGGAAAAAGAGGAGTCTGGATATTATGAAAAAGACAACGATAGCCGCAGCGACATTGGCAGTAGTCATTTCCGGCGGCATGATGTATTCACCGACGTTTTCTACTTATGTGAACGGCGTATTTGCCAGCAGTCCGACGAACAAAGCGGAGCCTGTGGGCGTTGCGGGCAACGGCCTGCTTACCAGGCTGGGTGACGATGGCATTGAGGAAGCCGCCAAGAAAGGATTTCTCCAAACACCGAATGCAAGTGTTGCCGACCAAGGGTTTACCCTGACAGTCCATGAGGTAGTAGCAGATCCCTTTCGCATATGCATTCTGACTTCCATTAAGGATAAAAGCAATAAAAAGGAATCGCACTGGGATGCTTATCAGGAAGGACAAATCACGATCAAGGATAAACAAGGGAATGTTTTGCATTCTTCGACAGAAAAAGGAGCTTTGAAATGGGGGCTTACGGGAAAAGGCACGGGTAAAGGCGTGAACGAAGATGGCCCTTACATGGAGCTGGTACACGATCTCAGCAGCCTGAACGGCGGCAAAGGGCTTCCGGATGAGCTGATTGTAGCATTCGACATCAAAAAAATCGGCGAGACAAACGGAAACTGGCAGCTGGAGGTTCCGGTGGACCTCAAAAAAGCGAAAGCGGCGACCAAAACGTATGCTGTAAACAAGAGCTATACCACTCCGCAAGGGTTGAAGCTGGACGTCAAGCAGATTACGTTTGCGCCAACCGGTGTCGAGCTGGTCGTTGACCGGAACACAAAAGAGATGGAATACAGCTTTGAGCTTGTGGATGAACACGGTTCTGTTCTGGGAGCTTGGGCCCCTGGCTTTATTTACGGAAAAAACGGGGAAAGGAAAAATCTGATGAGCGATCCGAGACGGAGCAAGTGGCGTCCTTCTGAGGAAATCGGGGAAAGCGTAAGGGATTTCCACTACTTCCAACCGATCGACGAAACGAAGAACATGATTCTCAGGCTTGGCCCTGTCTATAAACAGGAGCCGGCAGCGTTCCAGGCAAAGCTCGACCTTGCGAAGCTTGAGAAAGCCCCGGTTACGGTAGAGGAACAAGGCAATCGCTACACATTTCAGCATGAAAAGAACCAAGCCGACGAACCTGATCATTACATCGTCAGAGTCGAGGCTACGATTGGGAACGGAACGGCACCGATGAACCCCTTGTCCACATTCGGAGTCATTACGGATGAAAGCGGCAAGAAATACGATAGCGCATTCCTCAACGATGAAAGAAAGTATGAAAACGGACAGCTTCATATTAACGGTGGACTTCTCCTAAAGGGCGTCAAAAAACTGCCGAAGGAACTGATCATCTCCTACGACAAAAAGTATACGGAGCATCACGATGCAAAATGGGAGGTCCCGATCCAGACCGGAAAGTAAGAGAGGCGGCCAGGCATAGTCACGACAGGCACGGGCAAATGTTCGACAGAAAGCGATGAGTCAGCCAAAATTTGATTGCAGATCCCCTTTATGCAGACAGGAAATTGCATCTTCCTTCCTGTTGGCATGGAGGGGATTTTTCCATATCCGTTTGTCAACATATTGTTCATTTTTAGGAGAGGAAGTCGGGCTGAATTAACGGTATAATGAAGATTGTATAGAGGGCACCCTTTCTAATATGAAAGGAGGATTGAAAAATCCGATGCATGATCATCACCAACATGGAACGCCCGTTGATGGCGGGATTGGTTCGTTTTCTGATATGTGGAGCCCGACTGTTATTTTGATTACCATTTTGCTGACGATCCTTTACTTTGCGCTAACAGGGCCGCTGCGTCACCGTTTTGCGGATTCAAAACCGGCAACGGCAAAACAGAAGGTGCTGTTTGTTTTGGCCATGCTGTTTTTTTATGCGGGTGCAGGCAGTCCGATCAACTACGTGGGACACCATTACCTGTTCAGCATGCACATGCTTCAAATGTCCCTCCTGTTCTTTGTATTGCCTCCGCTTTTGATGGTAGGAATTCCGGGATGGCTGTGGACGGCGATTTTCAGCAACAAGAGAATGTACGCCTTGCTGCGAATCTTCACAAAACCGATCGTGGCGGCTGTCGTTTTCAACGCTTTGCTGTCTTTCTACCACGTTCCGTTCATTCTTGATACCGCTTCTCTGAATCACGATGCGATGAATGCTTTCCACGCTTTCCTGTTCTGTACGGCTTTCTGTATGTGGTGGCCGATCGTAAATCCGCTGCCAGGCCAACCGGAGCAGCTCGCGGGCCTGAAAAAAATGGCGTATTTGTTTGCCAACGGGATTTTGATCACACCGGCATGTGCGTTGATTATCTTTGCCGGAGAGCCGATTTATCAGCATTACATGAATGCGCCACAGTTGTTCGAAGGGTATACCGCCTTTGTTGACCAACGGACCGGAGGCATCATCATGAAGCTGGTTCAGGAAATGGTCTACGGCTCTGTTTTGGCCTACATTTTTTATAAATGGCGCAAGGACGAAAAGCAGGACGACTTGCCGATGGATCAGCAGCCTGCAGCCCAAAATATCGGTGTGCTGAAGCCTGCGACCGATCAGGGCAGAGCATAAGGTATTAATAGAAAGAGAAAGTTGCGATACGAGGTGTAGATATGCACATTTTACTGCCTACGATAAGTACGTCCTTCATTGCCATTAGCGGGATTCTCGTAGCTTTTGGCTGGTATTTCATTCGCAGCCGCCAGACAGAAAAACACATCAAGACGATGAAGTGGGCGGCCATCTGTGCGACGATCTTCTTTATTACGTATGTATCCCGTACCGCTCTGCTGGGGAATACTTTGTTCGGCGGTCCGGACAACATTCGTATTTTCTATCAGATTTTCCTCATCTTCCATATCATCCTGGCAACGATAGGGGGAGTGATGGGACTGGTCACGCTTTATTACGGATTTAAAAGAAAGTACGACAAGCATAAGAAAATCGGTCCGTGGACGTCTGTCATCTGGTTTGCCTCTGCCATCACAGGCGTGACTGTTTACACTCTTCTCTACCTGATCTACCCAGGCGGCGAGACGACGGGAGTCCTGGATGTCATTTTCGGCTGGTAATCGAAGAGCTGATCATACAATGATTTTACGGTACGAAAAGTCTTGCAATGATTATGAGGGAATAGATTGCGTGATAAACTGCCACTTCCTTGTGAAGTGGTGGTCTGGCGTGTAAGGGATTTTTAGCAGACAGGAGGTACAAAACGTGGACCAGCAAGTGACGATGCAGGAGTCGATCAACACCGATCCTGCGGCGCAGTCCCAACCGGCAAGAAGGGCCACATTGCAAGATTATGTGCAGCTGACAAAGCCGGGCATTACGATGTCCAACCTGATGACCGCATTTGCGGGTCTGTGGCTGGCATCGTATGGATACCCGAACTGGGTTCTGGCTATTTGGACGATGATCGGAACCGCCCTGGTGATCATGTCTGGTGCAACACTGAACAACTATTACGACCGCGATCTGGATAAAAAAATGAAGCGCACCCAAGACCGGGCGATCGCTTCCGGCCGCATCTCCCCGCTGAAGGCATTGTTGATCGGAATTGGTTTGCTGCTTGTTGGACTTGTTGTTCTGGCCTATTTCGTCAATCCATTGGCAGCCGTATGGGGATTAATCGGCCATATCTTTTATGTGCTGATTTATACGCCGCTCAAGCGGGTAACCACGCTGAATACAGTTATCGGCGGCATTTCCGGCGCTGTTCCGCCAGTGATCGGCTGGGTAGCTGTCACCAACAATATGGACCCGGCTGCATGGCTTCTGTTTTTGATCTTGTTCTTGTGGCAGCCGCCGCATTTCCTCGCTTTGGCGATGCTCAAAACGGAGGAATATCGGGCAGGGGGCATTCCGATGCTGCCCGTCGTAAAGGGGTTTGCCGAGACGAAACGTCAGATGTTTATCTGGGGTGCCGTACTCATTCCCGCTTCGCTGCTGCTCTTTTTCTACAGCAGTGTCGGGTATCTGTATCTGGGTGTCATGGCTGTCATGGGCATCATTTATTTGGTGCTGTTGTTCAAGGGCTTCCAGCTTAAAGAGGAAGATGAACTGCCCTGGGCGAGAAAGCTGTTTGGCTATTCCATCCTGTACCTCACTGTTTTCTGCGCTGCAATTGTTGTGAGCACGATGCTGGACAACTTTTGACACGTAACGATCACAAAATGGAACGGAACATCCCTTGCACGGCAGGGGATGTTTTATTATCGTGATAGTGGGGATACGCAACATGAGCATTTTGGTACGATAAAATATGGAGGTTGTTCAAAAAGCTGAAATACCCCTCTTTTTGAACAGTTCTCTCTCGAAGTCAGGTGTAACAATTATGGACAAATGGCTGAAATGGTTTGCCATTGCATCCACCAT
The DNA here is from genome assembly GCF_038592925.1 of Brevibacillus sp. FSL K6-2834. NCBI lineage: Bacteria > Bacillati > Bacillota > Bacilli > Caryophanales > Paenibacillaceae > Brevibacillus > Brevibacillus sp. FSL K6-2834. Next base: position 4,705,464 of record NZ_CP151945.1, on the reverse strand, counting down.
TATTACCTTCATGGTCATGATCGGTGGATCACTGGTGACCAAGACTGATTCGGGTTTGGGCTGTGGCAATGACTGGCCACTCTGTAACGGAAGATGGGTACCCGAATACACGTTGGAATCAATGATCGAGTATATGCACCGCTTCGTCACCGGAATGACCGGTATCATCGTCGGGATTTTTTCCATCCTGGCATGGCGGAGATACCCGCGGAATCGGGAAGTTCGCGGACTTGTGATGTTCAGCATGTTTTTCTTGATCCTGGAGTCTTTCCTGGGAGCATCCGCGGTTATTTGGCCGCAGTCCTCTGCCGTAATGGCCTTGCACTTTGGGTTTTCACTTCTGGCCTTTAGCGGGGTTTTGCTGTTGAGCATCTTCGTTCTGCAGCGGAACAAGGTGGAAAAGCTGGTCCGGGGAACGGTTTCCAAGGGGTTTCGATGGGCCATATGGATTGTGACCATTTACGCATATGGTGTCGTTTATTTGGGCGCGTATGTGCGTCACACCGGCTCCAATCTGGGCTGCAGCGATTGGCCGCTTTGCCAGGGCAAGCTCATACCGGAGCTGTCGGGACAAACAGGGATTCATTTTATGCACCGTGTAGCCGCGATTGTGTTGGCGATTCTACTGGCCGCCGTGCTGGTTTATGTTTTGCGCCACTTCAAAGAGACGCGGCGTGACTTGTACGGTGCGGGCATCTTGTCATTTGTGCTCGTGGTCATTCAGGTGCTGAGCGGCGGCTGGGTTGTCTTGTCCCGCCTGACGCTGTACTCGACGATTTTTCACTCTGCCGTCATTACATGTCTCTTCGGAACGATGTGCTATATGTGCCTGCAATCGTTGAAGGCACCGGAGAAGGGGACAAAAAGACAGCAACAATAGCAAGCAAGCAGAAAGCCGCCTTTCCCGGGACCGCCGGAGAGGCGGCTTTTTTATGGAGCAGCAAAGATGCCGGGCTTTGAGCGGGCAGAAATCCGCTGGTCAGTTCTTTGCGGCAGCAGCAGATGTAAAGCGGCCGTTTTCAAACGGAAAGACGTGAACTTCTGTCTGCACAGAGGAAGAAGAAAGGGGCTTTCCGCTATCAGGGTCCAGCTCACGCATCGTTTTCCAGTAGTAAAGCAGAGGAACAGGGCCCGTCTGGACAATTTGATATTGGCCGATCGTCTGGAATGACTGGCCTCCGGGTACGGAGCCCGTTTCCAGCATTGTCCCTTCCCAAGCCTCCACAAACTTTCCGTTCTCGATATACCACAGATGGGCGTAGTAGACGCTTATGCCGGTGCCCCCGGATTTGCTAAGCGTTTCAAACAGCCGTTTTCCCCCTACCTTGCCTTCTTCACCTGAAGGGATGGTTGACCAATTGGGATTGTCAAAATGATTGTAGTCCCAACGCTCCAGGTCCAAATGCGGGACATTCCACGGCTGCTCGGTCAAGAGCGCATAGGTGCCGTTGGGGCGGCGGTCGAGTACATAGAAGTGGCCCAGCCGCACACTGTCATTTATTTTTGCCACAAGCTCCAGCTCCGGGTCGTCATCCAGTTGAATCCAGCGATAGCTGAAGTCTTCCAGTCGATCGTCCGCTATTTTCCTCTTCGCTTCGGCATTGATCCATGCCTGTACCTGCCGGATTTCACCCTTTGCAGAAGAGGCAGCCTTTACTGATGGAGTTTTAGGTGAAGCTTTGGCCGGAGCTTCGACAGGAGCTGCTTTGGCCGGAACTACCGCAGAAGCTGTATCAGCCAAAGCAGCTGTACCGGCTTGATTGTTGCCGGGCGGAGATGACGCAGCATCGGCAGAGACAGAAACCGAAAACGCCAGCAAGAGGGCAGGGACAGCGACGAACAGGTTGGCAGGTTTCACGCGTTTGGTTAACCCCTCTCATGTTTTCTACAGGTGAGGACGAGTTTGAGAGAGAAAAAGTTACATGGAAGTGGCGATTATTGTTAACTGTTCAATGGCTCGGCAAACACCGGGTTTTCTGTGATACAATGAACGCAAACACATGATCGGGAGAAGGTGCAAGCATGCGTATTTTACATACGGCGGATTGGCATTTCGGTCGTCAGTTGGAGGGGCGTGACAGACGGGGAGAACAATCTGATTTTGTGGACGAGCTCTGCCGGATTGCGGAGGAAAAAGACGTTCAGCTCGTGTTGATTGCCGGGGACGTCTATGACTCAGTCAACCCCCCTGCCTGGGCGGAGGAGCTGTTTTATACGGCGCTGGAGCGCTTGTCCGCTGGAGGGCGGCGGGCTGTCGTCGTCATTGCGGGTAACCACGATCAGCCGGAGCGGGTTCGGGCGGCGGCGCCGATTGCGTCGAAACAGGGCATCGTTCTGTTGGGACTGCCCAAAGAAACGCCGATCTTGTCGGGGAGCGACGCCCCCAGAGATAAGGTGCGGGTACTGGACGGAGGGCCATCGTGGATGGAGCTGGCCGTTCCCGGCGTGGAACACCACGCGGTCATTCTGGCCCTGCCGTATCCATCGGAAGCCCGCCTCAAGGAGCTGTTAAGCGATACGTTTACCCAGGAGCAGATGCAGCTCGCATTTTCTGAGCGGATCAAGACGCTGCTTGACGAGCTGTCGGTACATTTCCGTGAGGATACGGTCAATCTGGTGACGAGCCACCTGTTTGTCATGGGCGGCAGGGAAAGCGATTCCGAGCGGCCTATTCAGATCGGCGGAGCCTTGACCGTCTCCCCGTCGGCTTTCCCGGAAAAAGCGGATTACGTGGCGCTCGGCCACCTGCACCGTCTGCAAAAGCTGGGAGAGAAGCCGCTCATTCGCTACAGCGGGTCGCCGCTCGGGTACTCCTTTTCGGAGGCAGGACAGAGCAAGGCTGTCGTGATCGTGGATGTCGTTCCCGGAGAGGAAGTGCAAGAGGAGATCGTCTACCTGACAAGCGGCAGGCCGCTGGCGCGCTGGAAGGCTACAGAAGGGATTGCGCAGGTGGAAAAATGGCTGGAGGAAGGCAGGGACGCCGGCGCATGGATCGACTTGGAGCTGCACGTATCGGACGTGATCGACCCGGCTGAATTTCAGCGGCTGCGCAAAATGAGCGATGATTTTCTCAAAGTACAGCGGGTTGTGGTGCGCGAGGAAACGGCGGACTCGGCGAGCGAGCAGCGAGCGGAGCTGAGCGAGCTGCTGCCTGACCAGCTGTTTCGCCGCTTCTATGAACGAAAGCGCGGGGCAGAGCCGGACGAGAAGCTGGTCGCCTTGTTTCAGCGTCTGCTGAACCAAATCGGTGAAGAGGAGGGAACGAGATGAAGCCGATACGACTGAAGCTTGCCGGCTTGCATAGCTATCGGGAGATGCAGGAGATCGATTTTGAAAAACTGTGCGAAGCCGGTCTCTTTGGAATCTTTGGCCCGACCGGGAGCGGGAAATCGACGATTTTGGACGCGATCACGCTCGCGCTTTACGGACAGGTCGTCAGGCTCGGCGGCGGCAGCCATCCCAAGGATGTGCTCAACCAGTTGGAGCAGCGGGTATTTGTCTCGTTCACCTTTGAGCTGGGATCGGGTGCTGAGCGGAAGCGGTATACGATCGAACGGGAATTTGGCCTGAATAAAAACGGAAACTGGAGACAGCCGGAGGTCCGCCTGATCCAGTGCGGAACAGACGAAGAGACGCCGGATGTCGTGCTGGAATCGAAGGCGACTATGGCAACGGCGGCTGTCGAGTCTTTGATTGGGCTTACGCTGCAGGATTTTACCCGGGCTGTCGTGCTGCCGCAGGGACAGTTTTCCCGCTTTTTGACGCTCAAGGGGAGCGACCGCAATGAGATGCTGCAGCGGATGTTTCATCTACATATCTACGGTGAAAAACTGAGTGAGCGCGTTCGGGCGGGACTGGAAGCGACTCGGGAGCGGCTTCATAAAATCGAGCTGGAGAAGGCGGCGCTCGGGGATGCTGGACCGGAGGCGCTGGAGCAAGCCCGGAAAACGTGGGAGGAAGCCGCTCGGCAGGAGCGCGTCTATGCAGAGCAGCGGGATGGCCTCGCGGGAATGATCAAGGAGCTGGAGCAGGTATACCGCTGGCAGGAGGAGCTGGAGCGTGTCCGCGAGCGCCTCGCAGAGCAGTTGGCCCGGACGGAGGAAGCCGCTGAATGGGAGCGGCTCGCAAAGCAGCTAGATGCAAGTGTCAGGCTATGGCCGCAGGTCCAGCAGTTTGAACGTCTGGACACTGAGTGGAAGGAGACGGCTGTTCAACTGGAGGACGCGCGCAAGAAGCAGGAAGTCGTCCAGCAAGCGCATCTGCAGGCGGAGGAGTCGTATGTGAAATGCGCTTCCGAGCTGCAGCGGGAGGAGCCGCTTATGATCGAGCGGAAAAGCAGGCTGATCCAGGCTGCGGAGTGGGAAGAAGAGCTGTCCGCTCTGCGCGCGGAATGGACCGTGCTTGAACAGGAATGGCAAAAGGTGTCGCAGGAGCTGACTGTGCTAAAACAACAGCTGGCCCGTGACAAAGAGTCCTTGAACCGCCTGGAGAGCGAGCGGGCCGAACTGGAAAAATCGCTGGAAGCGGCCCAGGTAAAGCCGGAATGGCGCGATTTCATCGTCGCCCTGCGGGATGCCAAGCTGATCTGGGAACGGGAAGAACAGAAGCGCAAAGAGCTGGCTACCGAGCTGGAGGGTGTTGAATCGGAGCGGAGGTCTGCCGCCTCGGAGCTGGAGATGGCACAAAAGGAATGGGAGAAAAGCGCCTCGCAGTTGGCGGAAGCCAGGACGAAGCTTGCCCAGCTTGAGGCAACTCCGCCTTCGTCCGAAGCCGAGTGGACCGAGAAACTCGACGCCCTGTCCCAGATCAAGCAATGGGGCAGGCAATGGCGCGAGCAGGAGCAGGCACTCGCCAACTGGGAGGAGAAGCGGCAGACAGCCCAGCGCGAACAGGAACAGGCCGCAACCCGTCTGCACGCATGCGAAGCGAAAGTCAAAATGGAAGAGGAAGCCCAGGCGAGACGGCGGAGCGAACTCGAACGTCTCCGTGCTGAATGGGAGCAGTGGCGGGAAGTGAATATGGCCAGAATGCTGCGTGATCGTCTGAACCCCGGGGAAGCGTGCCCGGTATGCGGTTCGTCCCATCATCCTTGCCTGGAAGAGCCGGAGGAGAAAAAGCCTGAGTCGGACAATCAGCAGGCTGCAGGAGAAAGCATCCGTCAGCAGATGCGGGAGACGGAGGAAGCTGTTCGTCACGCGGAGCAGCAGATCCGGACAGCGTTCGAGGCCTTGCAGACGGCAAAGGGAGAGTGGAAGCTGTGGGAGCAGCGGATGATCTCCCTCGGCGAAGAGCGTGCAGTATTGATGGAAAGAATTGACGCGATCCGTCGCGAGTGCGCTGCCCTTGGAGAAAAATGGGCGGTGGGCGACATCACCAAACTGCTGCAGATGTACAAGCAGGAAGAGGCGGCTCTGAAGAGCGAAGCGGAAGCGCGAGAGGCGTACAGAGCGGAACGGGAACGCCTGCAAAAATGGGCGGATGGGCTGCGCGACCGGGAAGCGGAGAAAAAGCGCATGTATGAGCGAAGCGCCGTTCTCGGCGAACAGCTTTTGAAAAAAGAAGCAGCCGCAAAAGCCCGTCTGGAAGCCGCGGCCGTTCAAGCGGAGGAAGCCAAACGGCGCTTGGAGGACAGACTGGGCGACGTCAAGGTTGAGGAAATAGAAAAGCATTGGGAAGCGATCGGAAAGCGCGACCGGGAAACGTCGGTTCTGCAGCAAGCGAGGGCGGAAAAGGAGTCGCTGTACCAGTCGCTTTTGGCAGGCTATCAGGAAGCGGTCTCGCGCCATGCCGCCCTGCACTCGCAGCAGGCGCTGCTTGGTGAGCGGCTGGAGGAAAAAAAGCGGCTGTGGGAGCAAAAGCACGGGATGTGGCTGGAGCGGACGGGCGGACAGCCCGCGCGGAAGCTGCTGACAACCGTGGAGCAGACTCTGCAGCAGCTTCGCACCTCTTTGGACGAAGCGGAAAACAAGCGCAAAGAAACACGAGAGGCCCGGGAAGAGGTGCAAAATGCCGTAGTCAAGCTGTCAGAAGGCTATGCGGTACTGTCCCGGCAGCGAACGGAAGCGGCAGAACAAATGCACCGCTCGCTGGCGGAGAGCGGCCTCGGCACTCCGGAACGGGCAGGAGAGCTGTACCGTGAGCGGGATCGGCTTGTGTCTTTGCAGGAGCAGCTTTCCGCGTACCAGACGGAGCTAGCCCGTTTGCGGTACGATGAGGAGCGGCTGCTGAAGGCATTGGACGGAAGGCATGTCACCAAAGTGGAATGGGAAGCGGCCAAGCAGGCCTGGGACGAAGCGGAAGAGGGGCATCAGGCGGCCAAGGAGCAGGTGGCAGTCACCCGGCAAACGTTTGCCCAGGTAGAGCAGAACCATGAAAAATGGCTTTCAATCGAAAAACGGCTCGCAGAGGAGATGGACGAGCAAAGCCGTTTGGAGGAGCTGAAAAAGCTGCTGGAAGGAAAGGCGTTCGTGCAGTTCATCGCCGAGGAAAAGCTCGCCTCGATCGCCAGAGACGCTTCCTACCACCTGATGCGGATGACCAAAAACCGCTATGCGCTGGAAATCGGCGACGAAGGCGAATTTGTCTTAAGAGACGAGGGCGCGGGAGGAATGCGCAGGCCGATCAGCACGCTGTCAGGGGGAGAGACCTTCCTGACGTCCCTGTCGCTGGCCTTGGCCTTGTCCATGGAGATTCAGATGCGGGGCGGCAGATTGGAGTTCTTTTTCCTCGATGAAGGCTTCGGCACGCTTGATCCGGAGCTTTTGGAGGTGGTCATGGACGCATTGGAGAGATTGCGCATGGACGACTTTACAATTGGCGTGATCAGCCATGTTCCGGAGATTCGTGTACGCATGCCGCGAAGACTGATCATCACGCCGGCGGAGCCTATGGGCGAAGGCAGCACGATCAGGATGGAGACAGAATAATCAACAACGACGAGGAGGAGTGCTCATGGCAGTACAATTTGTCCTGGGCCGTGCCGGAACAGGCAAGACGCAAACCATCCTGAACCAAATGGAAGCGCGGCTGAAGCAGTCCGCGCTCGGTTCGCCGATGATTTTGCTCGTTCCTGAGCAGGCCAGCTTTCAAGCGGAGTACGCACTCGCTTCCATCCCGGGACTGCACGGCGTGATCGGCACACAGGTCCTCAGCTTCGGGCGGCTGGCGCATCGGCTGCTGCAGGAGCTTGGCGATTTGACGCTCGTGCCTGTCGATGACCTGGGCAAGCAAATGGTCCTGCGCCTGCTGCTGGAGCGCTACAAGGAAGAGCTGCAGGTATTCAGGCGGGCAGCGCTGCAGCCCGGTTTTACGTCCCAGTTGGGCCGTCTGATCAGCGAGTGCAAGTCATACGGCGTCAGCTTTACCCATACGGAAAACGTCGATTGGGGAAGCGGGACGCTCAATCAAAAAATACATGATCTGAGACTGGTCATGAATGCGTACGAGGCTCATCTCGCCCAAGGGTACTGGGATGCGGACGATATTTTGAACCGCGTTGCTGTCATGATCAAAGATTCCGCTTACATCGCCCAGACCGAGATTTTTATCGACGGTTTCAGCGGATTTACGAACCAGGAGCTGCGGGTGATCGAGCAACTGATGGTCTGCGCCAAAAAGGTCACGATTGCGCTTTGCCTCGACCCGTCCGAACGGGATGCCTCCCCTGATGAGCTCGGATTGTTTCATCCGACTCTGCGCACCTATCAAACATTGGAGAAGATGGCCAAAGAAGCGGGCGTAGCGGTCGAAAGCCCGATTCTGTTGACCGGGCCGGGGAGATTTGCCGACAGTCCGTGGCTTCGCCAGCTGGAGGATCGTTACTTTGCGTGGGGAGACCCGGGTACTCCTCCGCCTCCCGCAAGAGCGGATGAAGTAAGTCTGCTGTCGGCCGCCAATCGCCGGGCCGAGGTGGAAGCGGTCGCTCTGCAGATTCTCGAGCTTGCGCGCACGGAGGGGTATCGCTGGCGCGACATGGCGATACTGCTGCGCGAGATCGGCACCTATGCGGACGAGCTTGCGACCGTGTTTACCGATTACGGGATCCCGTTCTTCCTGGATCAGAAGCGCACGGTCATGCACCATCCGCTGATGGAATTGGTCCGTTCCGCTCTGGAGGTGGTCACGGCCAGATGGCGGTATGAAGCGGTATTCCGCTGCCTGAAGACAGATTTGGTCACACCGGAGGGACGCGTTTCCGACAGCGGGGAGCAGGTTCCACTGAACGTGATTCGGCGAGAAGTCGACTTGCTGGAAAACTATGTGCTGGCACATGGCGTATACGGCTCTTATTGGTCGGATGAGAAGCCGTGGCGGTTTGGCGGAGAGTCTGCCGAGGATCAGGCGGCAGATGAATTGCGAAGACAGTACGCAGCGCCCTTGCGCCGGTTTGAAGAAGAGTTGAAGCAGGCGGAAAAGAAAGATGTCCGCGCGATGGCGACAGCTCTCTACCGCTTTTTGGTCAGTCTCGACGTACCAGGCATACTGGAAAAGTGGCAAAGAACGGCAGAGCAGTCGGGAGAGCTGGACGATGCCCAGATGCACGGGCAGGTCTGGAACGGGCTGATGAGCCTCTTTGACCAGGTCGTCGAAGTGATGGGCGAGGAGCAGATGGACATCGACACGTTTGCCAGCGTCCTGGAGAGCGGACTGGAAAGCATTGAGCTTGGCCTGGTGCCGCCTGCGCTGGATCAAGTATTGGTCGGGTCGATGGAGCGTTCCCGCCAGCCGGATGTACGGGCTCTCTTTCTGCTTGGGGTCAACGAAGGAGTCATTCCCCTCAAGCCGAAGGAAGACGGCGTGCTGGACGAGGCGGAGCGGGAAAGGCTCGCGGAAATGGGCATGGAGCTCGCGCCGACAGCCAAGCAGCGGCTGATGGCCGAACCGTTTCTGCTCTATCAGGCGATGACCCGTCCGGCGGAGCGGCTGTATTTGAGCTGTGCGCTGGCAGATGAAGAGGGGAAAGCGCTTTTGCCTTCTTCGGTGTTTGCCCGCATCCGGGAAGTTATCCCGGATGTGCCTTACCGGTTTTTCCACAATGAGCCGAGCGGGAATGCCGAGGCGGACTCCTTTTTGCTGGGCTCGCCGCGACGCGTATTCAGCCATTTGCTTACGCTCGTGCGGGAAATGAAGGAGAGCGGCAGCCTGCCCGTTTTCTGGTGGGAGGTATACGACTGGTTTCTGCGGCACTCTCCCGACGCGAGCAGAGAGAAGTGGCTTCTGTCCGGCTTGCGCTACACAAACCGGCCGATGCCGCTGGACAGGAAGACGAGCCAAGCCCTTTACGGGGACCGTCTCAAGATGAGCGTCTCCCGGCTGGAACGCTTCCAGACCTGTCCATTTTCTCATTACTCCTCGCACGGCCTGCGCTTGCGAGAGCGGCAGCTATACAAGCTGGAGCGTTTTGACGTGGGCGAGCTATTCCACGCCTCGCTCAAGCGCGCAGTCGAAAAGATGAACGAGGAACATCTGGAATGGAGCCGTTTGACCGAAGCGAACAGCATGCAGTTGGCCGGTGAAGTAGTTGACGAGCTGGTGCCGTCGACCCGCAGCAGCATCCTCACCCGGACGGCCCGGTACCGATACCTGTCGGGCAAGCTGAAACGGGCGGTCGGAAGAGCCATCTACGTCCTGGGCGAGCATGCGAAGCGGAGCCGCTTTGCCCCTGTAGGTCTGGAGGTGGCGTTTGGCCCTGGCGGAGATCTGCCTGGACTCGAACTGCGGCTGGCCAACGGCTCCTCTGTCCAGTTGATCGGGCGAATCGACCGTGTCGACCAATCTCTCGACAGCGAGATCCCGTATTTGCGCGTGATTGACTACAAATCCAGTCCGAAGCAGCTCCTGCTGTCTGATGTGTTCAACGGTCTGAATCTGCAGCTTCTGGTCTACCTCGATGTGGTCGTGACGAATGCAGAGGAATGGCTCGGCCAAAAGGCAGAGATGGCTGGTGTCTTTTACTACCAGGTAGCGGACCCGTTTGTCACGGCAAAGCGGCTTTTGACCAGTGATGAAGCGGCCAAGGAGCGGGCAAAGCGATTGCGGATGAAAGGCTTGATGCTGGCCGACCCGGAATTGGCCCGCATGATGGACGCACAGGTGGAGCAGGGGGCTTCCGAACTGGTTCCGTTTGAATTGAAAAAGGACGGCACCTTGTCGGCTCGTTCCTCTGTGGCAACGGCGGAGCAGTTTCAAGCGCTCCAACAGTTCGTCCGCACCACGGTAAAAGAGCTGAGCGCGCGGATGACAGACGGCGACATTGAGATTTCCCCCTATGTGAGCGGAACGTTGACTGCTTGCGATCGATGCTCGTACAAGCCTGTCTGCCAATACGACCCGGATGGAGACGCAAATCAGCTGCGCCAGCTTCCCAAGTGGAACAACAAGGAAATATGGGATATGCTCCAGAGCGGGCAATTAACAGATGCGGAGGTGGATAGCGATGGAGCAGCAATCGAGTCAGCCGCAGGCAAAGCCTGAGCAGTGGACCGACGAGCAGTGGCAGGCGATAACGAGCCGTGGAAGCAATTTGCTGGTGGCGGCAGCAGCTGGCTCCGGGAAAACCTCAGTGCTCGTAGAGCGGATCATTCGCCGGATCATGGACGAAAGCGATCCCGTCGGGGTGGATGAATTACTGGTCGTTACCTTTACCAATGCGGCCGCCGCGGAGATGAGGCACCGGATCAGCGAAGCGTTGCGAAAGGCGCTCAAGGAAAAGCCGCAGTCCGCTCATTTGCGAAAACAATTGGCCCTGCTGCAGCGGGCCTCCATCACCACGATTCACTCCTTTTGTCTGGGGCTTTTGCGCCAGTATTACTACCTCGTGGAGCTTGATCCCGACTTCCGCATTGCCGACCAGATGGAAGGCGAGCTGCTCCGCCAGGACATTCTGGAGGAAATGCTGGAGGAGTGGTACGAGCGAGACCCGGATTTTCAACGTTTGGCCGATCTGATGCTGGACGGACAGGATGACCAGATCCTTGTCGGGCTGCTGTTGCGCCTGTACGAGTTTTCACGCAGCAATCCGGATCCGAAGGGATGGCTGGAAGAAGCTGCCGAGATGTTTGCGACAGCGTCCGCAAAGTCGATGGACGGCCTCAAGTGGACGAAAAGCATCCTGCAGTCGCTGAGATGGGAATTGCAAGGTCTGGAAGGAAAGCTGAGACGAGCCGTTCTCCTGGCTGCTTCACCGGAAGGGCCTGCTGCTTACGTTCCGCTGTTGGAAGCGGAGGCGGCTGGCCTGGAGCGGGCAGTAGCGGCGTGCCGTCAGGGATGGGCAGAGACGGAGCAGGCAGTCCGAGGCATTTCCTTTGCACGTTTGCCGTCTGTCAAGGATGTCGACCCGGATCTCAAGGAACAGGTGCAGGGGCTTCGCAATGAGGTGAAGAAAGCGCTTGGCGAGCTGGTCGAGCAAAACTTCTCCATGCCGGCGGAGCAGTACCTGGCGGACCTTGAAAGGCTGGCTCCGTCGATGCAGACGCTGGCCCGATTGGTCACGGAGTTTGACGCGGCTTTTGCGCAGGAAAAACGGGCGCGGGCGCTGGTTGACTTCGGTGATTTGGAGCATCTGGCTCTCCGGCTTTTGACGAGAGCCGATGCTGAGGCGGAGGAGTCAGACAGCAGCGGTGGTGGCGGGAAGCAGCCTTCAGCGCTTGCCCTCCAGTTGCGCGATCAGTATGCAGAGGTCCTCGTCGACGAGTATCAGGACATCAACCTTGTTCAGGAAACGATTTTGCGCATGGTATCGCGTGAACCGGATTCGCACGAAATAGCAAACCGCTTCATGGTAGGAGATGTCAAACAGAGCATTTACCGGTTCCGGCTGGCTGAGCCCAATTTGTTTTTGGAGAAATACTTGAGCTATGAGACCGGCTCTGAGAGCGACCGGCTGGAGCAGCACGAAGCGGGTGGAACAGACTTGCAGGATGCATCGGGAAACAGCCGGGGGACGGGACAGCGGATCGATCTGGCGGCCAACTTCCGCAGCCGCCGCGAAGTCGTAGACGCGGTCAACTTCCTGTTCAGGCAGATCATGTCGCCGGGCGTCGGGGAAATCGACTACGACCGTTCGGCTGAGCTGATCTGCCGCGCCTCCTATCCGGAGGTGGAGCCTGACCGTCTGCAAGTGGAGCTGCATCTGATTGACCGGACTTCACAGGAAGAGGCGGAGGATCAGGCGAATCCCCCCGCAGAGGGCGGAGAAGCTTCCGCAGACGGAGGAGCCGCTCCGGGACTGGGAGAAGCTTTGGAAGAAGCGAGCGCGGCCCAAATGGAGGCCCGACTGATCGCAGAGCGCATCCGCCGCTGGATGGAGCCGGGGAGTGGCGAGGCGCCGCTTCTCGTTTTCGATAAAAAGGCAGGAGGGCTGCGACCGCTCGCTTACCGCGACATTGTCATCCTGCTTCGGGCCACCTCGGCGTGGGGAGAGCCGATGATGGAGGAGCTGCGTGCAGCCGGAATCCCCGTCTATGCGGAGCAAAACCAGGGCTATTTCAGCACGACAGAAGTAGAGGTCATGCTCTCGCTTTTGCGGGTGATCGACAACCCGTTTCAGGACATCCCGCTTGCGTCTGTGCTGCGCTCACCGATTGTCGGCATTGCCGAGCCGCAACTGTCGCAGATTCGCATCAGCTATCCGTCGATCCCCTTTTATCAGGCTGTTCATCGGTATATCGAGGAGCAGCAGGGAGAGGCGGATTGGGAGAAGCGTTTGCGCCGCTTTTTCAGCAAGCTGGACAAATGGCGCACGCAGGCCAGAAGAGATTCTCTGGCCGAGCTGATCGCAACGATCTACCGCGAGACGGGCTATCTCGACTATGTGGCGGCGCTATCGGGCGGCCAGCAGCGTCAGGCCAATCTTCGCGTCCTGTACGACCGCGCCCGTCAGTACGAGGCAGGCTCGTATCGGGGATTGTTCCGCTTTCTCCGTTTCGTCGACCGGCTCCGGGAGGCGGGCAACGATATGGGGGAGGCACGCACGATCGGCGAAAACGAGGATGTCGTCCGCATCATGACCATTCACAAAAGCAAAGGGCTGGAGTTTCCGGTCGTCTTTGTCGCAGGAATGGGCAAGCAGTTCAACACGATGGATATGAAAAGCCACTTCTTGCTGCACAAGGACCTTGGCTTTGGTCCGATGGCGGTAGAGCCTGAGCTGCAGGTGCGATACCCGAGCCTGGCTGCACTGGGCATCCGCCAGCAGCTGCGCCGCGAGATGCTGGCGGAAGAAATGCGAGTAATGTACGTCGCTCTCACCCGGGCAAGGGAAAAGCTCGTCCTGCTCGGAACCGCCAAGGATTTGTGCAAGAGCATCGTCTCATGGGGACGCCAGGGGGACGGCGAGCGGCTGCATGACGAAGACCTTTTGCAAGCAAAAGGCTATCTGGATTGGGTCGGCAGAGCGCTTCTGCGCCATCCGCTCGCAAGTCCCCTCCGGTCTTATCCCCGCGAGTGCGGAGGCGGCGACGAAGTGATGGTGCGAACGGTTCCGGACGAGTCCATATGGTCGTTTTTCTTCCACCGCGCGGACGATCTGAGGGCTGAGGCAGACCGGAATTCCGGCCAGCACTCTGACTGGGAGCGAATCACCAGGCGCGAGACCGTACCGGATAGGCCTGTTGATCCTGAAAGCGCGCGGCTGATTGAGCGCAAATTGGGCTGGAGCTATCCACATCAGGCAGCTTCCCAGGTGATGACCAAATGGACCGTCAGCGAACTGAAGCGGCGGGAACAGGCTGTTTCCAGAGGCTATCCGCTTCGCGTCCCGACGATTGTGGAAAAGCCGCGGTTTTTGATGGAGGAGGGCGCTCACACGCTCACGGCAGCCGAGCGGGGAACGATCACCCATCTGATCCTGCAAAACATCGATCTCAAACGATCACTGGACGAGGACGATGTCCGCGACCAGATTGCCTCGCTGTTGTCCCGCCGCTTTTTGACGGAGGAGCAGGTTCAGGCTATCGACTTCATGCAGATCGTTCGTTTCTTCGCCTCGCCGCTGGGAGATCGGATGAAGCGGGCACGGGTGGTCCACCGTGAATTGCCGTTTACCCTGGCGAGGCCAGCTTCTCTCGTGGAGCCTGAAATGAGCGGTGCAAGCGAGGAGCAAATCATCGTGCAGGGCGTTATCGATTGTTTGCTGGAGGAAGATGACGGCGGGCTCGTATTGCTTGACTTCAAGACAGACAGAGTAGCGATGGAGAAGTCCGAAGCTGTGAAACAGAATATGATTGAGCGGTACGGCGAGCAAATACGCCTCTACCGGCAGGCAATCGAGCAGATTGTCGGCAGGAGCGTGAAGGAGAGCTATTTGTACCTTCTCGCTGGCGGCTACGCCCTCTCGTTTGATGACGAGGTCCGGTTCCTTTAAGGGAACCGGAATTTTTTTTGAGCAAAATTGAAACAAATTCCAGATTCACCCGAATATTGGAGTGAAAGCAAGTATGATGGAGAATGGAAGAGGAGGAAATCATTGTGAAAACAAAAAGCTACGCGTTCGTTGCCCTGTTGGCCAGTCTTGCAGTTGCCGCCCCGCTGCAGGTATCGGCAAATCAGCCATTGCCTGCGGCTGGTAAAACCGTCCAGGTACAGGTAGTGCCGGCGCTCATGGAGCAGGCGGACAAAGCGCTGGAGCAAGCGAAAAAAATGCTCCCTTATCTTGATCAATACCCCTATAAAGTAGTCGAGCCGGGAGAGGGTGGCCAGGTGGTGGTCGTCTTGCAGCAATCCAAGGAAACGCCATTTCCCCGAATTTCCTTGTACGTGGACGGAAGTACGGGAGAGTGGAAGGGATTTCACCGGATGAACGGAGGGACGACTCCTCCTTCCACATATTCGCTGGACAAAGCCATTGAAAAGGCGACAGCTTTTATGAAGAAGTGGTACGGAGAAGGCATGGGCGACTATCAGTACAATCCGAGCTTGACTGCCTCTGCGGACTCGATCGTTTTTTCCCGGGGTGTGAATGGAATCCCCTTGCAAAATGACAGTGTCATGATCGATGTGGACAGCAGCGGTGAAATTGTCGGCAAGACCGTTATGGCTTCTCTGGCGCTTTCCCGGGACAAATATGTATTTCCGAAGCCCGAGGGAGTGATAACGAAGGACCAGGCCGAAAAGGAGCTGGCACAATACCTGCGTTTGCAGTACGAAACGAAGGAGGGCAGTGCAGCTCTCCGCTACACCTTCGCTTTCTCTGGTGAGCTGGATGCCAAGACAGGGAAGGACACAGGAGAGAACAGCTATCACAAGATCATTCAGGTCCAGCCCAAGGGCGAGGCTCCTGTCGCAAAAAATGCTGCAGAAGCCGCCGCTTTCCTGGCAAAGCGGGGCATTCAGACAGAGGGAGCCGTCGCAAGCGAGGACATAATGGAAAAATTCAATCGAAAGACCATCGAATGGACGAAAGACGAGGAACGGATCGCTACTGTCGTCATCGATACCAAGACCAACAGCCTTCTTTCCTACGAAAATACGGCACATGTCATTGCCGGAGGAAGCAAAGAGAAAAAGATCACAGCGGAGCAAGCCCTGCAAACGGCAATCAAGGAGATCGAAACGTATCTGCCCGCGAGCGAAAAGGAAGTCATGCTGCTGGAAAGCCCGCGCTACATGAAACACGGCAACACCTATCGCGCAGAATTTGCCCTGTTGCACGAGGGAATTCCGGTACGGGAATGGCGATACGAAGTGAACGTCGATGCGGAAACAGGAAAAGTCATCAAAACATCGCTCAGTGTCCGAAAGCAAGTGAATTTCCCGAAGGCTGATCAAGCGATTGATCCGGCGGAAGCGGCAGCTCATTACGTGAAGGAATTTCCGTTGACGCTTGTATATACGCTCGGAGAAACGGATCAGCAAGCAAGGCTTGTGTACAAGGCAGCAGACGTCGTCCGCGGGCAAAGAGTTGACGCGGTTACGGGCAAAGTGCTCTCCTGGAAAGAGTAATTTTGAGGAAGCGCAAGGCTTCTTTTAAATGGCTGGCAAATATACAACCTGGAATGGCTGGCAAACATCCGACCACGCAGAGGAGAAGGAGGGGAAGCGGTGACGGACGATCTCGAGCAGCGCATTCGAACGATCTACAAGACCTATTACGAGGATGTTTATACGTTCCTGTATTACTTTACCGGGCGCCGGGAGGATGCAGAGGATATGACCCAGGAGGTGTTTACGCGCCTCTTGAAAGCTCTGCCTCGCTATGACGGACGCGTCTCGATGAGAACCTGGCTGTTTTCCATCGCAAGGCATGCCGCCATAGACCAATACCGGAAGCAAAAGTGGCTCCGTCTGTTTTCCGCCACCCTGCTGGATGACATGAGGTCCCAGGACGGGCTTCCGGAAGAATCGCTTGCGGCAAAGGAAGAGATGCGGATGGTAAAAGAAGCGCTGCAAAAGCTGAAGCCGCACTACAGGGTAATCGTGATCGTCAGAGGCATCAAAGAGTATTCGATCAAAGAAACAGCCGAGCTTTTGCACATCTCGGAGGCAAAGGTCAGGGTCGACTATCACCGGGCGCTGAAAATGCTGCAAAAATATATGGGCGGAGAAGAAGGAGGGGTGATCAGTGAGTTTGCCAGATGAAGAACAGATCGAAAAATCTCTTCGCAGGTACCGGGCGACGGTGCCGGCTCCGCGGGAAGAGTGGGTCCGATATGGGGAGGAAATGCTGGCCCGGCAGGCGAGAAAGATGAAACGGACAGAGAGGATCACCAGAGTAATGACCTACTCGCTTGGCACTTCTGCCGCCATTTTGATCGGCGTGTGGATGCAGGGAGCAGTTACAGAAAAAGCGAATCTTCCCTCCACAGCAGATCACGGACAAAGGGAGGAAAGCGCCTACGCAGCTTCGGCACCCGTACAAGTCCCGGGCATTTTCCGCTCCCCGGTTGTCCCCCCGTATTCAACAAACGGAGAGCTTTCTTCTGATGGGGAGAAAAGCTTGGTTTTGCCGCAGACGGCAAATGGGCAGGGAACAGGACACAAGCTCGGTATAGAGGAAGCAGGGGAAACAGAAGAAGCCGGAGAAGCCCGGGCGCAGCGCGAAAGAACCGTCCACAGCGAAGAACAGTCCGCAGAACGATCGGCAGCAGTTACGGGAGACGGTTTGTCGGCAGCGGACCAGAAGTCGGTCAGCACGAGCGGGCTTCAGAGGCAAGCGGAGAGATATTTGCAGGAAAAGCTGGGGCAAGAGAGCAGGCAATACCGTTTCAACCCTGCCCGCTCCCGGTTGGCAGAGGGGATCGTCGCTTTCAGTCGCGTCGTAGAGGGAATTCCCGCAGAGGAAAGCAGTTTGGTTGTGAAAATAGACAAAGGGTCGGAAGTAGTCGGGATGGAAATCTATCCAAGCGAGCAACATTCATTTTCTTCCGGCTCCGCTCAGAAGCCAATGATCGATCAGGCAGAGGCCGCACAAAAGCTGGCGACTACGCTGCGACTCGTCTATGCCAAAGGCGAAAAGCCTGTCTTGCGGTATCAGCCGCTGCAAATCAGCTATGTGGACGCCCTTAGCGGAAAAGTAGCGGCACATGGAAGCCAGGCAGCGGAAACCATCCGCGTACAGCCTGAAGCAAAACCGCTCCGAGCATTAGACGTCGATGCGGCTTCCGGGCTGCTGCGAGATGAGTTCGGAGTAAAGATAAAGAATGGAAGTAAGCCTGTCAGAATGATCAATGGTTCAACCTTCGAATACCTTTGGGAGTGGGACGGAGGAAAATCCGCGAGAATCCGCATGGACAAAAAGGGAAATGTTCTTTCGTTCACGACCAGAAACGCTGCTGCGAAGGCAGGGAATCAAGAAATCGGAGTGGAGGAAGCCCGGCGGATCGCGATAGAAAGGCTGGCCCGTTATCTGCCTGCCGGCGTGGAAGAGATAGAAATGATCAGTCAGGTGCAGGACGGACAACAAACGCTGTACCGGTTCTCCTGGGTGCATCAGGGGATTCCGGTGATCAATCACAGCTTTGACGTATATGTAGACAGAACCAGTGGAACAATCGCGGGCATGGCTGGTCCGTTCGGAGAAGCACTCCCCCAGTTGCCAAACGCAAAGGATGTTATTTCGCTGGAGGAGGCCATGAAGGTGTTCGCGGAGAAGGTGAAGCCAGAGCTGGCTTATCGCACAAATGACCAGGGGAAAACAGACACAGGTATGCAACTGGTTTATCCATACCCCATGCGGAACGAGAAGCCGCTTGCCATTGATGCAAAAACAGGGACACTCATTCAACCATAAAAGAGAGAGCATTTGCAGCCGGTCAGGATATGGCCGGTTTTTTTTGTATGCCGGCTTGCTTTTTTACAGGAACAGGGAAAACATGTTACAGTGAACGTGGAAACTAGGGAAAAGGAGAATGCAGGATGAAACGAAAAAGAGCCGATCGGCCCAACTGGCGGCGGGTAAAAAAGCTGGGCTACCTGGAGAAACGGGTGGAATCTGCGGAGTTCACGGGCTATGCTGTCCGCTTGACACTGGATCAGGTGCATGAGCCGGCATTTATGACGGTGGGCGGAAAGCGTATGTGTGTAGGCGACAAGGGGTATTGCTACCTGCAGTATTTCCCGGACGGCTGCGGCTACGCTGTGACCAAAATGCTGGATGCCCAGGGAAGAACGATCCAATGGTATATCGATATTTGCAAGCGGCACGGAAAGGATGAGCAAGGATATTTGTATTACGACGACCTGTATCTCGATATCGTGGTGCTGCCGAACGGCGAAGTGTATTTGCTGGATGAGGACGAACTGGAGGATGCCTTGAAGAAAGGGGCCATCGATGAGGAGGAGCATCAGTTTGCCTGCAGGACTGCGGCTGCC
This sequence comes from Brevibacillus sp. FSL K6-2834, assembly GCF_038592925.1. Lineage (NCBI taxonomy): Bacteria > Bacillati > Bacillota > Bacilli > Caryophanales > Paenibacillaceae > Brevibacillus > Brevibacillus sp. FSL K6-2834. The sequence continues at coordinate 4,686,657 of NZ_CP151945.1, read as the reverse complement.
CTGCTGGAAAAATACAGCGCCGGACAAAGAGAATGGTTTGACTATCCAAATCCTTGGAAATAGGTCTTTACAGAAGAGAGGAGATGCTCCTATAATGCGAGTATAAACAAGTGAGTAATCACTCGCTTTTGGTTTGCAAGGAATTTCATGCATCTTTTTCACCACAAACGGACGTACCGAGCAGGCAGCCATTGTCTTTGGTGGACAGGATGTTTTTTTATTCGCCTAAAAATGAGTGAGTACTCACTATTAAAAATGAGGTGATCCGATGTTTCGCACAATGCCGTTTTCTTTGCTCGCTGTATCGCTTCTCTTTTTATCCGGCTGCTCGCTGTTTCAACCGGATGAACGGCCGCTTTCCGGAACGATTGAAGCGGAGGAGGTGCCGATCGTAGCAGAAGCGGCCGGGCTTGTTCAAAGCGTCAAGGTCGGGGAAGGAGACGTTGTTCACAGTGGCTCGGTGCTGGCGGAGATTGACAAGCGAAATTATGAGGCGGCAGTAAACGAAGCCGAGGCGGCCAAAGCGCAGGCGCAGGCCAAATTGGATGAAGCCAAAGCGGGAAGCCGCAATCCGTCCATCCAAAAAGGAATTGCCCTCGTTCAGCAAGCGGATGCCACAATTGTTCTTCAGGAAGCGCGCGCCAAGCAGGCCCAGGCGGCTCTGGCCCAAAGCAAGGATCAGGTTGCCCAGGTCGAAATGCAGTGGGAAGGTGCCAAAAGAACGCTGGCCTTTCAGGAAAATCGCTTGAAGGAAGCAGTTGCCTTGTTTCAGCGGGGGGCGATTGCCAAAAAGGAGTATGAAGCCGCCCAGGAAGCGGTCAACCAGGCCCAGACCCAGGCAAATCAACTGGCGGCACAGTTGGAGGCAGCGCGTTCCCGGTATGATTCCGTTCAGCAGGACATTGCGGCAGCCCTCGCGCAAAAAGGGACGGCAGAGGCACAGAGAAAGGGAGCTGTCGCTGATCTGGAGCTTTTAAAGGAGGGAAGCACGAGCCATTCAATCCGGGCATTGCTGGCCGCGGTACAGCAGGCGGACGCCCGTCTTGACCAGGCGAAATGGCAGATGGAAAAGACCGTAATCAAAGCGCCTGCTGACGGCATTCTGCTCAGATCCTCCGTAGTGGAAGGGGAGGTAGCCAAGCAAGGGGCGACGCTTTTTACCATGATGAAAACCGATCATCTGAAGCTGAAGGTATACATCCCGGAAGCGGAATTAGCCCGGGTGAAGATCGGGGAAAAGGTGGAAATACGAGTGGATGCGTACCCGGACGAAGTGTTTGCGGGCCAGATTCAGACTATCGCCGACAAAGCGGAATTCACGCCGAAAAACGTACAAACCCCGGATGAGCGGACCAAGCTGGTGTTTGCTGTCACGATTCGGATCACCGAGGGCCTGGATAAGCTGAGGCCCGGCATGCCTGCCGATGTCCGCTTTCTCGCAGAGGGGGAAGCGCGATGAAAAGGAGAGAGGCCGACAAGCAAATGCACGACAATCAGCCAAATGACGTCGCGATCAGCTGCGAGCGGCTGACCAAGCGATTCCAGGAGCGCATCGCGGTCAACAGCTTGACGCTTTCCGTGCCCAAAGGCTCCATTTACGGCTTTCTCGGCCCGAACGGCTCCGGGAAATCGACGACGATACGGATGCTCTGCGGACTTTTGACGCCGACCTCGGGGCGTGGCACTGTTCTCGGCTACGATGTGATGACGCAAAGCGAAGCGATCAAACAACGAATTGGCTACATGTCGCAAAAGTTTAGTCTGTATGAAGATTTGAGCGTAGATGAAAATCTTGACTTTTACGCCGGTGTGTACCAGCTCGGCAAAGCGGAACGCATCCAGCGGAAGAGGGAGCTGATTGAAATGGCCGGTCTGACCGGGCGGGAAAAACAGCTGGCCGGCTCTCTTTCCGGAGGGTGGAAACAACGGCTGGCGCTCTCCTGCGCCCTTTTGCACCGTCCTGAATTGTTGATCCTCGACGAACCGACCGCAGGGGTCGACCCTGTTTCCCGCCGCATTTTTTGGGAGGTCATTCACGACCTGGCGAGACAGGGAATGACCATCCTGGTGACGACCCACTATATGGATGAGGCGCAGACTTGCGACTGGATCGGATTCATTTTTTTCGGCAACTTGCTCGTTCAGGGATCGCCGTCCGAGCTCATTGAGCACCACGGGGCAGACAATCTGGAGGACGTGTTTATCAAGCTGGTAAAAGAGGAAGAAGCGCGGCAGGCGGCTGGGCAAAAGGGCGGCGGCGGGGGAACAGGAGACGTCCTCGTGCCGGTAAAGGGGGAGGGGAGATGAGCCGCTTTTCACCTGCACGCTACTGGTCCGTAGTGAAAAAGGAGATCATTCAAGTAAAGCGGGACCGCCCCAGTCTCGCCATTGCGCTGGCGATGCCGCTGATGATGCTGTTTTTGTTCGGGTATGCGGTCAACACGGACGTCAGTGACATCAAGACGGCAGTCTGGGATCAGAGCCCTTCCGCCTACAGCCGTGAGCTTGTCAGCCAGTTGGAAAACACCCGCGTCTTTCAGGTAGTGGCGCATGCGGGCAGCTACAGCGAGATCGAAGCCATGCTGGACGACGGGAGTGCCAGTGTAGCGCTCGTCATCCCTCCGGATTACGTCAGAAAACGGGATCGGGGGGAAATGGCAGAGGTGCAAATGCTGATCGACGGCTCCGACCCGAACATCGCCCGGACGGCTTCTTCGAATGCCCAACTGATCGTCCAGAACAACGCGATCACGATACAGGAGGAGCGCATGCAAAAGCAGGGCCTCGGCCCGATGGAGCCAGCCGTTGAGCTGGACACCCGCGTCCTGTTCAATCCCAACATGGAGAGCATCGTCTTCAACATCCCCGGCCTGATCGGCCTTATCATGCAGAACGTAACGATGATCCTGACCGCGTTTTCCCTGGTGAGGGAAAAAGAGCGGGGAACGATGGAGCAATTGATCGTCACGCCGATCCGTCCGTTGGAGCTTTTGCTCGGCAAGATTACGCCTTACGTCTTCATCGGATTTTTCTCGTTTTGCCTGGTGCTGTTGCTCGGTACCGCCTGGTTTGGCGTCCCGGTAAAAGGCAGCGCTGCACTCCTGGTTTCTCTGTCAGTGCTGTTTCTCGTCACTACGCTGACGCTCGGCATCTTCATCTCCACCGTGGCCCGCACTCAGCTTCAGGCCATGCAGATCGCCTTTGCCTTCATTCTGCCCAGCGTCCTGCTGTCCGGCTTCATGTTTCCGCGCGAGACGATGCCAGTCGTGATACAATGGTTAGGCGGGATTGTCCCGCTGACGTATTTTCTGGAAATTCTGCGGGGGATCTTTCTCAAGGGCGTCGGTTTGGAAGCCCTGTGGAAGGATATGATCGGAATGGTTGTCTTTTTCCTGCTGATGATCAGTGTAGCCATTCTTCGTTTCCGCAAAAAAATAGAGTAGATGCACGAGTGCAATGATAGAGAAGGATGGAGGAGCGAGGCCGTGGATTCTGGTAAATCGTTTGAAGAGAGTCTGTTGCAGTTCGTCGAGGAGCTGAAGGACGAGAGCGAAATGACGGAAAAGCAGCGCAGCATCATGCAGGCGTCGATCAAGCTGTTTGCGACCAAAGGCTTTCATGCAAGCTCGACAGCGGAGATCGCCAAGGAGGCGGGCGTGGCGGAAGGGACCATTTTCCGCCACTACAAATCCAAGAAGGACATTTTGCTGGCTGTCGTGGCGCCTGTCCTCGTCAAAATTGCCACCCCGTTTATCCTCCGTGATGTGCGGGAGATTTTCAACAGACAAAAAGAGCTTTCGTTCGGCGAAATTCTTCAGGAGCTGTACCAAAACCGCTTGAGCCTGGTGGCGGCCAACGAGAAGCATGTCCGCATTTTGCTGCAGGAGGCGTTTTTCCACGACGAGATTCGCGAGACGCTTTTGTCTACGGTCTTTCAAGAAATCAAGCGGCTTGCCGCCCAGTTGATCAAGGATCGGACGGAGGCAGGCGAGCTGCGGCCGCTCCCGTCTGATGCCGTGTTCCGGGCGATCCTCTCCTCCCTGATTGGTTTGGTGCTGTTCAAGCATGTGACCGATCCGGACGAGTTTGCCAAGCGCACGGACGAGGAACAGGTCGCAGCCACGGTGGATATTCTGTTGTACGGTATCGCCAACCGTCCATGACAGTATGTTCCTTACTCTTTTTCATTGAGGATGTAGCGGAGCGTACGCTTGGAAATGCCCAGCTTTTCGCTGAGCAGCTGCCTGTTTCCGTCCGTCTCTTTAAGGCCTTTCAGGATGATGTGACGGCCGATCTCTGTCTCCAGCCTGCGAATTCGTTCCATTAGCTGCTCAAAATGAATCTCGTCTACCGACCCAATCCGGTCGACGACGCTCTCGACAAAGCGGATCGCTTCCTGCTCCACAAAACGGTGGACAGCAAGCGGTCCGTTTGTATTTGCGAGGGAACGAGGCGAGCTTTCGACGATATTTGCGGGCAGGTGTTCCGGCAGCAAAACCGGGCAATCGTGTATGGCAGCGGTTTGGTTCATTACGTTGAGCAGCTGCCGCACATTTCCCGGCCAGTGATAGGCTGTAAGCAGGGCCATCGCTTCCGCATCGACCCGGCGTGTGCCGCCAAATTTCTTTTCCAGATAGTCCTGGACGATGAACGGTATATCATCGGGCCGCTCCCGCAGCGGCGGGATGGACAGCTTTACCCCCTCCAGCCGGTACAGCAAATCGGCGCGATACCCGTTCTTTTCCACTTCCTGCTCCAGACTTCGGTTCGTCGCCGAGATGAACCGGATGTTGCTCTTCAACGTCTGCTCCCCGCCGATGCGCATGAACTCGCCCGTCTCGATGACGCGCAGCAGCTTGACCTGAATGGACAGGGGAGCCTCTCCGATCTCATCGAGGAACAGGGTGCCATTATGGGCCAGCTCAAAAAAGCCTTTCCGCGCCTTTACGGCTCCTGTAAAGGCCCCTTTTTCATGGCCGAACAATTCGCTCTCCAGCAGCGTTTCCGGGATCGCGCCGCAGTTTATGCCGACGAAGGGGAAGGATGACCGCGTGCTTGTACCGTGGAGAAAGCGGGCCATCAGCTCCTTGCCGGTGCCGGTCTCGCCCTCGATCAGGATATTGATTGCCTTTTTGGCCAGCTTCTCGGCGAGGGACAATACTTTCACCATGGGGCTTGCCGGTGCGTAAACCATGCCGTAGTGGCGGGCTGTCTGGGCCAGCCGATCATAGCGCTCGGTGCTTTTCTCCAGGACGGAAAAGATGGCCGTCTCCAGGCTGTCCAGGTCGTCAAAAGGCTTTTCCAGGTAGTCTCTGGCACCGAGCTGCATGGCGGTGACAGCGGATTTGATCGTGCTGTAGCCGGTCATGACCATGGCTTCGCACGCGGGAAACCGGTTCTTGATGGCCGTCAGCAGCTCCAGTCCATTGGCATCGGGCAGCTTCAAATCAATCAGCGCCAACTGATACCCGGCGGAAGCGTTGTCTGCGAGCAAAAGCTCCACTTCTTTTCCAGAATGGGCGACGGTCACATGGCAGTTTTTCGCCTTGAGAAAATACGTAAAGAAGGAAGTCACTTCCACTTCGTCATCGATGATGAGTACGTTTTTCCTATTCACCGTCATTCTCCTCATGAGCTGTAGTTGGCAGCAGCAAGGTGAAGCAGCTGAACTTGCCCGCCTCGCTTTGGGCCATCAGCTTGCCGTCGTGGGACTCGGCAATGCCCAGACTGACCGACAGGCCGAGTCCCGTTCCCTTGGCTTGCTCCTTGGTCGTAAAAAAGGGATGAAAGATTTGCGGAAGATGCTCTTTTTCAATGCCGACGCCGTTGTCGTGAACGGATAAGCCGACAAATGGGCCTTCTGGCAAAAAGGTTTGGAAGGTTTCGATGGTGATCGTCGGTGACGGCACACCTTGAAGGGCGTCGCGGGCATTGAGCAAGAGATTGATGATGATCTGTTCGATCTGGTGCCGGCTGCCCCGGAAAAGCAGCGGCTTGTCCGACCGTTTTTTGGCGATGGTCACCCCGGAGACGGTAAGCTGGTAGCCGATCAAGCCGAGAACATCCTCGACCAGATCGTTCATGTTCAGCCGCTCGAAGGGATATTCCTCCTGCCTGGAGAAGGTCAGCAGATTTTGGATGATCTTCTTGGAACGGACACCGCATTGATATATATCGTTCATCATTTGCGAATACGGCTCTGTCTTGATTTCCCTCATCAGGAGCTGAATGTTGCCGAGAATCGCCGTCAACGGGCTGTTCAACTCGTGAGCCACGCCCGCTGCCATCTCGCCGATTGCTGCCATTTTCGCCGATTGAACAAGCTGTGCCTCGATTTTCACTTTCTCGCTCACATCTTTGAACAAAATCATGTTTTCCACGGAAACGCCGACGTGCTCGGCGATTTGCTGGAACAGGACAAGGTGCTCGGAATCATTTTCGACAGGCGTATCGTGCAGCAGCGTGAGAAAGCCGAATACGCGCTGCAGCCTGCTTTGCAGCGCAACCGATGTCACATGGCAGTCCGGATGCTCCGTTTGAAGCAGGGCGTTCAGTTGTTCGGTGCTGACAGGTGTTTTTTGCTGAAGCGGGCGCGTAACTGTACGGCAGTGCCAGTCATCCTGCTCGCGCTGTGCGATGTGGGAAAACATCGTCGCTCGCTCGACCAGGGTAAGGATGAACTGATCGAACGGGATCAGCCGGGAAAGCTGCTCGGCCAAATAGAGACTGACTTCCGTCCAGTCGGCGTCTACCTGGATTTTGGTCAGGCGATTCATAACCTCCAGCTGTCGGTTTTTCTTTTTCATCTCATCGACGACGAGGTTGAGCTCCTTATAGTACGTTTTGCGCGACGATTCCACGCCGGTCAGCTTTTCGAGGATTTCCCTTTTGTGATGCATACGTCCTCCTACATGGCTTTTTGGAACAGGGCCTTGACGTCTTCTGCGCTCATGTCGCGGGGATTGGTGGCCATGCATACGTCCTGAACGGCGTTGCGGCTCAATAGCTCGATATGCTCGGGCTGCAGGCCCAATTCGGACAAAGTGACAGGGATCTGCAGGTCGCCGGTGAGATTGGTAACGGCTTTCATCATCAGCCGCGAAGCATCATGGAGGCTGAGTCCGGCGACGTTTTCACCCATCGCTTCCGCCATCTTGCGGTATTTTTCCGGAGCGGCAATGTAATTGTATTCCAGCACGTAGGGAAGCAGAATCGCGTTCACCTCGCCGTGTGGAGTATCCAGCAGGCCTCCGAGCTGATGCGACATGGCGTGAACGGCCCCTAAAATGGCGTTGGAAAAGGCGATGCCGGCTTGCAGACTGGCCATCGCCATCGCTTGCTTGGCTTCGAGATTGTATTGGCTGGCAACAGAAGGCCGCAGGTTTTGGGAGATGATCCGCATCGCGGAAAGAGAGAGCACTTCGGTTAGCGGCGTGGCGGCCAGCGAAATGTAAGATTCGATAGCGTGGGTCAGGGCATCGATGCCGGTGTTGGCAGTCAGCCGGCCGTCCTTTGTCATCAGCGTCTGCGGGTCGATGATCGCGATGTCGGGAATCAGCGACTTGGAGATGATCGCCATTTTCACCTTGCGGGCAGAGTCAACGATAATTGAAAATTGCGAAACTTCAGAGCCGGAACCGGCTGTGGTCGGAAGCATCACCATGGGCGGCAGAGGCCGTTCGATTTTGTCCACGCCTTCGTATTGAAGAATGCTTCCGTCGTTTGTGCCGAGCAGGGCAATTGCTTTGGCTGCATCCATCGCGCTTCCTCCGCCGACGCCGACGATGGCATTGCATTCGTGGGCACGGTATTCCGCGGCACCGGCGTGAATCTCGTAATCTTTCGGATTGGGGGTCACATGGGTCCAGAGGTGGTAATCCAGGTTGCTCTCTTTTATATACTTGATGGCTTGCTCTGCCCATCCGGCATCAAGGACTCCCGGGTCGCTGACGAGAAAGACCTTTCTGGCTCCCAAGCGGCTCAAGCTTTCCCCGATCTGGCTGATCGACTGGTTGCCAAAAATGATTTCCGGAGTGGCGAACTTGGATATTTGCATCTGAACACCCCTTTATTTCCAAATTAGCTGTTCTCGTTTTCATTGTAATATGGCTTGAAATTGCTTCCAAGGACAAATCGTCGGCTGATGGGCCGTTATTTTGTCCCGGGTGCCAAAATTTTGGCTCAACCAGGCATATTTTGACTGAAAATTGGTATTATTTAGAACTGGCATGTTGGTTGCATGAAGAATACTCCAGAGTGACCCACTCAATTTTCAAGGAGGGATTCTTCATGAAAGCAGCAGTCGTCAATCAGTTTCACGAGAAATTGGAAGTGAAGGAAGTGCCTGTTCCAGAAATTGGTCCAGGGGAGGTGCTGGTAAGGATCAAAGCATGCGGCGTCTGCCATACGGATCTGCACGCAGCTCACGGGGACTGGCCCGTCAAGCCGAAGCTTCCGGTCATTCCCGGTCACGAAGGCGTCGGGGTCGTCGAAAAAGTGGGAGAGGGAGTCGCCTCCTTGAAGGTGGGAGACCGTGTGGGCATCCCCTGGCTGTACTCTGCCTGCGGCGAGTGCGACTACTGCCTGACCGGCTGGGAAACGCTGTGCCAGAAACAGCAGAACGGCGGATACTCGGTGGACGGCGGCTATGCGGAGTACTGCAAGGCTCCGGCAGCCTATGTAGCCAAAATCCCGGACGGAATCAGCGATGTGGATGCAGCTCCGATCCTTTGCGCCGGCGTCACGACATACAAGGCGCTCAAGGTAGCAAATGTAAAGCCGGGCGAGTGGGTGGCGATTTACGGCATTGGAGGACTGGGACATTTGGCGCTCCAGTATGCCAAAGCGATGGGCTACAACGTGGCGGCGGTGGACATCCACGATGAGAAGCTGGAGCTGGCCAAAGAACTGGGAGCCGATGTCACGGTGAACGGGGCCAAGGTCGATCCGGTTCAGGCGATTTCCGAAGAGATCGGCGGCGCGCATGCAGCGATCAGTGTTGCCGTTACCAAAAAGGCTTTTGAACAGGCGTACCGTTCCGTTCGGCGCGGGGGCTCAGTCGTCGTCGTCGGTCTGCCCAATGACGAGTTGCCGATCCCGATCTTTGACACCGTATTGAACGGCGTTTCGGTAAAAGGGTCGATTGTCGGCACGCGCAAGGATATGCAGGAGGCGCTTGAATTCGCCGCCCGCGGAAAAGTGAAGGCCATTATCGAGACACAGCCGCTCGACAAGATCAACGAAGTGTTTGACCGGATGGTAAAAGGACAGATCAACGGACGCGTCGTTCTGACGATGGAGTAAGCGGGTAATTTATGGGAGGGATTTTGAGGATGATCTACACACAGCCGGGACAACCCGCCAGCAAAGTAACGTTTCGCACGCGCTATGAAAACTATATTGGCGGCGAGTGGGTAGCTCCTGTACAGGAGGAGTATTTTGAAAACGTTTCCCCGGTCAATGGAAAGGTGTTCTGCGAGGTAGCCCGGTCCCGGGCGGAAGACATTGAAAAGGCCCTGGACGCTGCCCATGCTGCAAAGACAGCGTGGGGCAGTACGTCTGTCGCAGAGCGAGCCCTTATTTTAAACCGGATCGCAGACCGGATGGAGGCAAATCTGGAGATGCTGGCCGTGGCGGAGACGTGGGACAACGGCAAGCCGATTCGCGAGACGCTCAATGCCGACCTGCCGCTTGCCATCGACCATTTCCGCTATTTTGCTGGTGTCGTTCGGGCCCAGGAGGGAACCATCAGCCAAATCGACAATGACACGGTCGCCTACCATTTCCATGAACCGCTGGGCGTGGTGGGGCAGATCATCCCCTGGAATTTCCCGCTCTTGATGGCGACGTGGAAGCTGGCTCCGGCGCTGGCGGCAGGCAACTGCGTCGTCCTGAAGCCGGCAGAGCAGACACCCGCCAGCATCATGGTGCTGATGGAGCTCATCGGGGACCTGCTGCCGCCCGGCGTGGTCAACGTGGTCAACGGCTTCGGCATCGAGGCAGGGAAGCCGCTCGCCACCAACAAGAGAATCGCCAAGATCGCCTTTACCGGGGAAACCACGACAGGACGTCTGATCATGCAGTACGCTTCCGAGAACATCATTCCCGTGACGCTGGAGCTGGGCGGCAAGTCTCCGAATATCTTTTTCAAAGATGTCTTTGACCAGCAGGATGCTTTTGCCGACAAAGCCCTGGAAGGCTTCACGATGTTCGCCCTCAATCAGGGCGAAGTGTGCACCTGCCCGTCCCGCGCCTTGGTACAGCAAAGCTTTTACGGGGAGTTCATCGAGAGAGCCGTCGAGCGGACCAAACAAATCAAACAAGGCAACCCGCTGGATACGGAGACGATGATCGGGGCCCAAGCGTCCAGCGATCAGCTAGAGAAAATTCTTTCCTACATCGATATCGGCAAGCAGGAAGGGGCAGAGGTGCTCACCGGGGGCGAGCGAAATGTGCTGCCGGGCGATCTGGCGGACGGATACTATGTGAAGCCGACGATCTTCGCCGGGAACAACAGCATGCGCATTTTCCAGGAGGAAATCTTTGGACCAGTCGTGTCGGTCACTTCCTTTGCGGATTTTGACGAAGCGCTGGCGATCGCCAACGACACGCTCTACGGCCTCGGCGCAGGCGTCTGGACGCGTGACATCAACACGGCTTACCGGCTCGGACGCGGAATCCAGGCGGGCCGTGTCTGGACCAACTGCTATCACGCCTACCCGGCCCACGCGGCCTTTGGCGGATACAAACAGTCAGGCATCGGCCGTGAAACGCACAAGATGATGCTCGGCCACTATCAGCAAACGAAAAACCTGCTGGTCAGCTACAGCCCGAATGCACTCGGATTTTTCTAATTGGTGAGAGAAGTCATCATACGGAGGGCAAAGTGATGGTCCAAAAGGTAGTAGCGACTCCGGAAGCGCTGGTCTGGATCGACAAGCTCCGAGAGCAGCATGGCCCGCTCATGTTTCACCAGTCAGGCGGCTGCTGCGATGGCAGCGCTCCGATGTGCTATCCCCAAGGGGAGTTCCGGGTGGGCGATCAAGACGTGCTCCTCGGGGAAATCGGCGGCTGTCCGTTCTACATCGGAGCAGCGCAGTACGAATACTGGAAGCACACGCAGCTTATCATCGACGTCGTAGTCGGCAGGGGCAGCGGCTTTTCTCTGGAAGCTCCTCACGGCGTCAGGTTCCTCACTCGTTCGCGCTGTTTTACGGAGGAGGAAGGGCAGGGGGGAGTATAGCGGGTCGAAGGACAGGAGAAAGATCAGAGGATCTGATGTTTAAAAGAAATCTGGGTAATCTCACCATACTATGCGTGACTTATCAGATGGAAATCAATCTGAGGCAGGATTCAGGATTGAAAAGAACTTAGGTGGATAAAGGCTCCGGGACCAAGAAAGTCCTGGGGCTCTTTCATTTCTCCTTTGTAAAATTCAATCATTTGCCGGTCATAGAGGCGGACTCTTCCTTCATGAAGCGGCCGAAAACGAGCGAGCGTTCATCTTGAGAAGGTAGTTGAAAAACACACTGGTTAAGCACTTTGTTTTTTCAGCTATCGGCAAACCCCTAAAGGATTTCCGTCCGGGTCGTAAAAAGTAAAAAATCGGGTAGCCCCTTCACCGCCAATCGAATTGACTTTCACTCCCTGCTCAATCAAAAGCTGGTGAGTTTTTTCAATGTCATCCGAAATAAAGTTGTAGTATTTGCCTACGCCGAAGTTATTTTCGGGAAACTCCATCGGCTGGTGTTGTACCGTTTTTACAAGGCATACGACCGTTTTTGACTCATCTGAAATCTTCAAAACAGCCGCTTCCGCTTCCACATAAAGAAGTTTGAAGCCCAATTTTTCTTCGTACCACTTGGCAGATAATCCAGGGTTTTTGACCGGAATAAATACACCTTCAATCCCTTTTAACAGCGGTTGCGGCATTTTGCTTCTCCTCTTCGGTAAAATTTTTGTAAAAGATGTTCGCTTCAGCTATTTGGAATTCCTCTTTCAAACAAGCGGGAACGGGAGGTTTTTCAAATAGGTTTGTTACTTCTTCAAACAGCATCCTGAGCAGTTTTCTCCTTTTTCATCTCCTCCACTAAGGTTTGAGCAAAGCCTTCTTTTTGCATTCCAATCAAAAAAGTTCGCTCGGAGCATCAATGTCGGACATGATATAATGTCAAAAACATTTTCAAGCAAAGTTGGAGGAGTAGAACCATGCATCTTTTGTCAGAGAGAGAATGGCTGGCGTACCGGCAAAAGAACAAGGATCGGGCCCGCATGCTGATTTCCTGCCCCGATCGCGCCGGGATCGTCGCCGCTGTATCCCATTTCCTGTTCGAACAGGGAGCCAATATCGTTCAGTCCGACCAGTACACGACCGACCCGGAAACAGGCCGCTTTTTCATGCGCATCGAATTCGACGTCGTCAATCTGGCCGAGCGCTATGAAGCGATCAAGGAGTCGTTCCGCCCGGTCGCGGAAAGCTTTTCGATGGAATGGTCGCTGGTCGAGGCCAACCGACGCAAAAAAATGGCCATCTTCGTTTCCAAGGAAGACCACTGTTTGCTCGAATTGCTCTGGCTGTGGAAGTCGGGTGCCCTGCATGCCGACATCGAGGTCGTCATCAGCAACCATCCAGACATGAAAGAGACGGTGGAGTCCTTTGGCATTTCATATCGGCACATTCCCGTCCTCAAGGATCGCAAGGCCGAGGCGGAGGAAGCCCAGTTGGCCGCTGTGCCGGACAATGTCGACCTTCTGGTGCTGGCTCGCTACATGCAGATTTTGTCCCCGCGCTTCTTGCAGGAGTACCCGATGCAAATCATCAACATTCACCATTCGTTCCTGCCTGCATTCGTCGGAGCCAAGCCTTATGAACAGGCGTACCGCCGTGGCGTTAAGCTGATCGGAGCGACAGCCCACTACGTGACGGAGGAGCTGGACGCAGGCCCGATCATCGAGCAGGATGTGCAGAGAGTGACGCATCAGGAGGATGTGGAAACGCTCAAGCAGTTGGGGCGTCAGGTAGAGCGGACCGTGCTGGCGCGTGCCGTCGGCTGGCATCTGGAGGACCGTGTACTGGTGTATGGCAACAAGACGATTGTTTTCCCGTAACGGCCTCAAAGGATAAGGCGAGAAAGCGCTCCATCCGTGAGCTTATATTTTCGCAGATACAGAGAAGCTCCCATTCCAGGAAGGAAGGGAGCTTGCTATTTCGCCCTTCCTGACAGGAAGGGCGTTTACATTTGTTGGAAAAGCTTGGCTTGCGGTCGAACCATCTGCATTTCTTTTACGGCAAAAGACTGGGGTGGGATCAGGAAGCAGGAGACAGGAAACAAGCAACCAGCAACCAGCTTTCCCTTGGACGGCTGTATGCTGGAAAGCCTGCCGTTTCACTTCGTTTCTGACATGACAGTTACCGAATGTCAACTTGCCCCAGCGGTTTACGGCTGTTTCTCCAAGGCAAGCTTGACGCCGAATCCGAGCAGAGCCACGCCTGTCATCCCCTGAATCACGCGCTGTGTCGACGGTTTTTTCATCCAGGCCCGAATCCAGTTGATGAAATGGATATAAAAGAAGAACCAGATGACTGTCAGGACCGTATAGGTAAGTCCCATGGCGAGAAATTGCCAAAAGGCGCCGGTACCCGGCTTGACAAATTGGGGCAGGAACGTCAGAAAAAAGACGGCGACCTTCGGATTCAGCACATTGGTGAGAAAGCCTTGAAAAAAGTGAGATTTGTGCTTGTAGGCATTTTCGCTTGTCTCATCCCCGCCAGTCGCTTTTCTTCGCAGCGACCACAGGGAGGTAATCCCCAAATAGATCAGATAGATGGCCCCGACGTATTTGAAGATGGAAAACAGAAACGCTGACTTGACCAGGATGGAGGAAAGCCCGAGAGTAACTGCGAGCGTATGGATCATCAGCCCCCCGGCACTTCCCAGAACGGTTTTCATGCCCCCCTGTTTTCCTGCCGCCAGTGTATTTTGCGTAATCAGTCCTGTGTCTGGTCCGGGAAGGATGATCAGCAGAATGGACATCAGAATAAATAAAGAATAATTCTCCATACGAACCTCCCGCTGTGTGACTTTGGCGTTTATCATAACACGGAGGAGGAGTCGGATTCTATATTTTCCGACTTGTGAAAAATCTTTTTATCAGGATTGTCTTCACAGGAGCGCCTCCTGTCTTGAAAGTGGTATCAAAGAAGTGGCCAGCACTTCAGGCGTTCCAAATTACCTTCCATTAATCACAAAGAGAAAATGATTAATTGATTGTTAACTCCGGCCTTTTTCCTGTTTCGCAGGCATAAGAGCCCTCCTCTTGCTCCGTTGTACCCACTGGATTTTCATACTTTTGCTGCATGTGGCCTTTTCATCCAAATACTACCATATGGAAAAGAAACGATTGCAGAAAAAGGAATGTCCGGAGAAATAAGGAGGAGCACTGGTGATTCGGAAGCACTATTTGTTATTGATTCTGGCAATGATTCTTTGTCTGCCGCTGGCCACGTATGCGGCAGACAAGCCAAAGCCAAACATGCTGCGCGCAGATGAGCGAAATGATGCGATTTCGGGCGGAACAGCAAGAGCTGGGGCACCTCCCGACGAGCTGATGAGATTCAGGATCATGTACGCGACATATGCGGAAGGAATGTGGGACGGGCGGATACCGGGCCATTTGCGCGGGGATGGGGATGACCTAGGCAGAGGCGGAGACGACCGGGGCAAAGGCGGAGACAACCTGGGCAGAGGCGGAGACGACCGGGGCAAAGGTGGAGACAACCTGGGCAAAGGTGGAGACGACCTAGGCAAAGGTGGAGATGACCGAGGCAAAGGCGGAGACCCGGAGCACGGTACTCCAGCCCATGAAAACACCCGCGCTCCTTTTGATCCTACAGCCAGCGATCTTGACCCAAAAAGCGGCGACCCCGTTGGGAAAGGCGACGAACTGAAAGCAAAAGAGGGCAAGCCAGGCTTTTGGGATTGGCTGATCGGCGGAGCCTCCGAAGCGCTCGACAAAGGTTTGGAGCTTTGGGAGTCCACCGTGGATAGCGTAAAAGAAACAGTAAAGGACGCTATTGACACCGTCGTAGATACTGTGAAAGACGTCGCGACTACCGTCGTTGACGCGGTCGTCGATGCAGGAAAATGGGTTGCGGACCACTGGGAGGTCGTGTTGGTCACGACAGCAGGTGTCGCCCTCACCGTGGGCGGCGTGTTCTTTCCGCCGCTGCTGCCGTTTGGCGTCTCGATCCTGGTCGGCGAAGGGATATCCGGTGTGATCGGGTACGCCTTTGGCATGCGCGGCGATGAGCTGCTGCGGGAAATGGCGCTTGGCGGCGTACTGTCGGCAGCGGGCTTTGGTGCTGGCGCTTTAATCGGCAAAGCGGCCACGGCAGTCGCTCGCCTCAAACCGGTGGCAAATGCCCTTGGCAAAGCGTCCGCCTTGACGAGCCGGGCTACCAGCGCTGTCCGGACCGCCGTTGGCAAAGGAGCGCAAGCGGCAGGGGCGGCAGCCAGATGGGTGCGGCAAACCTCGGTTGGCCGTGCCGCAGCCCGCTTGGGGACCCAAGCAGGAAATGCGGTACGGTCGGCAACGAGCGCGGCAGGCAAGGCGGAGAATGCTCTTCGCAGCGCTCTGGCAAGCACAGCGAAACAAGCAGGCGGCGCTCTGAGAGCAGTTACAGCACGCATCGGGCAAACGCGCCTGGCCCAGAGCGCAGCGTCTGTGGCGAAGAATGTAAGAAGTGCCGCCAGCAGCGCAGGAAATGCCGTGAAAAACAGCAGTGTGTACCGGGCAGTGGCCAGCCTCGGACGAAATACGGGGAAAGGCATCGGGAAGCTGGCAAGCAACGTGGGAAGCGGCTTGCGAACAGTAGCGAAGACGACGGGCAGCAAAATGCAGTCCATCGTCCAGACTGTGAAAAAGACGGCACCTGTCCGGGCTGTCGCAGGCTTCACACAAAAAGCGGGCACACAAATCAGCCAGGGCTTCCGGCAAATCGGCAGTGCGATCTCCCGCAGTTTGGCAACGACGGTCCTGCGGAGCAAAACGGCGGGGGCTGGCGAAGGCTTTGCCGTCAGTGTGATGGATGACCGGGCGCGCGGGGAAAAGGTGAATTACCGCAAGGCGGTAATTGCTGCGGCCATCGGGGCGCTGCTGGTGACCGGCGGATCGATTGGACTAAACAAAGCGTATTCTACCGGGCAGGAAACGGCGCAGGCTGTGGTGAAGAGTGGTGCTGAGCAGGCCGAGGATAGTCTGAAGGCTGTGCTGCGAGGTGAGGGAACGGGCGACCCTTACGATCTTCTGAGACAACATGGCGTACCGACGACTTTGACGGATGAAGAGATTGCGGCGGCAAGAGCTGTGGATTTGCGGATGGAGCTTAAAGGGACAGATAATGGTGGTAGTAAGGTAAGCCTTTATGATGAAGCTGGAAATTATACCGGAGGAAGAACTCAGAAGGAACTTGACGATTTAGCAGGCGATCCTTCTCATGGTGGTAAAATTAGGGATCAAGGTTTGAAAGAAAGAGAGATAGGACTCGAGTTGGAGCAACAAGGCAAATTAGGGAAGATTATACGTGATCCACAAGGTAATGGTGGGGCAGAATTTATAATGTAAAATGGGATGTTAAAAGTTTCGTATCTTATCCGAATGGTCATACATCACCTAAGAAAGGGGCATTTACAGTAAGTAACGGAATGAAGGCTATTAATAAAGAACTGGATAAAAATTATAATGTAATTGTGGATACGCGTGACATGATTCCCGAACATGTTGCGCAATTAAAAGGGGCAGTAGAGGAAGCTGGAATATCAGATAGGATTATTTGGTATCCATAAGGGAGGTTAGGTATGACAACTGATAAAAGAGAAATTCTCGTTCAATTAGAATCGCACCGTCTTTGGATTGAAACTATTGGAGAACAAGGTGAAAAACTGGGTTTGGATGAGATAGATTTGCGAAATATGGATTTAACCCAGTACCCACTAGACCAAGCATATATTACAGCTTGTATCTTTGATGGCATGGATTTAAATCATAAAGATCTCTCATCATCTTTACTATGTTCATCAACTTTTATATCAGCAAATTTAGAAGGAGCAGATTTCTGTAAATCTAATGTTTCGTATGTGAATTTCACAAATGCCAATATTAAAGCTGCTAGACTTGCTGATAGTGAATGTATTGAAACGCTGTTTGTTAAAGCTGATTTATCAGACGCTAATTTAATAGCTGGTCTTTTTGATGAGACGGATTTTCGTAGCGCAATTTTAAGTAATGCTGATATAAGATTAGCTACGTTTGAAAGAGTATTATTAAAAGGAGCTAAATTAACTGGAATTCGGGGAATAGAAGAGGCGTTTATAAAAAGCATCAATATTGGGACGCCAGAACAACCAGTAATTCTAGTAGGTGAAGAAGCCAGGAAATGGCTACAAGATAATAGTTTGAATAATGAGAGTAGAATTTAAGGAATACACTCAGATACGCAAGCCCTTAACATCACTAAGGGTAGATCATACAATACGACTAACAAACCATAAAGACTTCCAAACACTTAATAAACTTTCAAAGGCTTATTCCAACTTACACCATGAGGGGGAAAGCCTCTTTTTTATATTGTCCATTGTTTTTTATCCATGCAGACAGTGAAAAAGACGGCACCTGTCCGGGCTGTCGCAGGGTTCACGAGAAAAGCAGGGACGCAAATCAGCCAGGGCTTCCGGCAAATCGGCAGTGCGATCTCCCGCAGTTTGGCAACGACAGTCCTGCGGAGCAAAACGGCGGGGGCTGTCGAAGGCTTTGCGGTCAGCGTGATGGATGACCGGGCGCGCGGGAAAAAGGTGGATTACCGCAAGGCGACGATTGCGGCAGCTATCGGGGCACTGCTGGTGACCGGAGGATCGATTGGACTAAACAAAACGTATTCTACCAGGCAGGAAACGGCGCAGGCTGTGGTGAAGAGTGGTGCTGAGCAGGCCGAGGATAGTCTGAAGGCTGTGCTGCGAGGTGAGGGAACGGGCGACCCTTACGATCTTCTGAGACAACATGGCGTACCGACGACTTTGACGGATGAAGAGATTGCGGCGGCAAGAGCTGTGGATTTGCGGATGGAGCTTAAAGGGACGGGGGAAGATTTAACTGGTAATAACTGGAAGTTTGATCCGGAAAAAGATGTAGATTTACGTGGGTCTGGCAAAACTTATAAAGATGGACTTGATGAAGCATTTAAGCGTACAGGTCTTTCTAGAGATCAATTTACAGTAACAAAGTGGGGGAAAGATATAAACGGAAAAAGTGTGCCTGTAGAGTGGTCAGGACCTGGAGGTGCAAGTGTAAACATGGATATACCAGAATGGAATAATGTTAAACCTAATGGAGCTTTGGGGGAAGGTGTTTATGGCAGGATAAAAGTGCAGAGAATTGCGGCGGAAAACTGCAGAGTTCCACCGCAATTCTGAGGCCATGAAAAAGGCACTTGCCAACATCCCCCTACAAAATCTACCCTTGGATTTGGCTAGAATCTGAGGGAGTGAGAGGAATGTTGAAAGTGCCACAACAACAGTATATCCGATTTTTGCGGGAAGTCGAAGGGTGTTCGATTCAGGAAATTGCGGAACGTGTCCAGGTGAATTGGCGAACCGCCAAGAAATATGCGGATCGCGACGATTGGAATGAACCGGTATGCAAGCGAAAAGGCCGCCATCCGGTGTTGGGACCGTACTTAGAGATTATTGACACATGGCTGGAGGATGATGAGCGTCTTCCACGCAAGCAACGCCATACAGCCGTCCGCATGTTTCAGCGGTTACGGGATGAGTACGGCTTCCCTGGCGGGCAGCGAACGGTATCCGAATATGTCTCCAAACGGAAGAAAGCCATGGCAGCCGAACGAGCCGAACATTTTGAGCGTTTGGAGCATCCAGGCGGGGAAGCCCAGGCTGACTTTGGGACGGTGTACGTGGTCAAGTCGGGAGAACTGGTGGAGCGGAAAGTATTGACCCTGTCGTTTCCGTACAGCAATGCCGCCTTTGTGTTCCCGGTTCCGAAAGAAAACACGGAATGCTTTCTGGAGGCCTTAGGGCGGCTATTTCAGCAAATGGGAGGGGTTCCTCGCAAGATTTGGTTTGACAACTTGTCCGCTGCTGTTGTGTCCATCCAGCAAGGCGGAAAACGAGAGTGTACGGAAGCGTTTCGGCGTTTCTGCGCCCATTACCGCTTTGAGCCCCTGTTTTGCAATCCATACAGCGGCCATGAGAAAGGCCATGTGGAAAACAAAGTGGGGTATGGACGCCGGAACTGGTGTGTTCCGCCACCGGTTATCGATACGCCGGAACAACTGGAGACGTATTTGGCGGAAGCTGCCCGTGCGGATATGCAGCGCCCTCACTATGTGAAAAAGCAAACCATTGCCGAGTTGTGGAAGCAAGAAAAATGCAAGCTGCTGACGCTGCCGACGACACCGCTGGAGATTTTCCGGCTGGAGACGTGCCACCTGAACAAATACGCTGAGCTGTCGTTTGACGCGGCTCTCTTCCCGTTGCCGCAGTGTCGGGCCATGCAGCCGGTTTTGGTGAAAGTCAAGTGGGATGTGCTGGAGGTGTTAACGGCAGACGGGACATACACCCCGATTGTGACATTGCCTCGTCCCTATACGGAGAAAGTCATTCCAGTAGATTGGAAGGCGGTATTGAAGAGATATGAAAAACGCCCGCGGGCGGTGATGTATTCTTCCTTTACCAATATGATGCCTCAGGCGCTCCAAACGTTTTTGACGGTGGAAGACATGAATGCACGAAAAGCACGAATTCGCCTGCTCCATCGATTGCTCGACACCTATACGTTGAAGGAAATCGGGCAAGTACTGGGAGAATTGTCGCATCAGCAAGAGCATCTGGCTGTTGCCTTGGAGCATGCCCTTTACGCGATAAAACACCCTGTTTTCCGCCCGGAACCGTTTTCAGAGTCGCATACACCCCCTGCCCTTCACGGGCAGATACCCATACTGGATGAGTACGACCGGATCCTGGGGGTGAGGGTGGAATGAGAGAAGAGCTGGCAAAGGTGTGCAAAACTTTGCATTTGGCGCATGTGATGGAAACCTATGAACAGGTGCCGTTTGAAGATCGGGAGAGCTTCTTGCTGGGAGTCTTGCGGATGGAGATTCAACGGCGGGAGGAGACAAAGCTGAAGCGACTGATAAAGAAAGCCGCGTTTCCCCAACTGAAGACACTGGAAGATTACGCTTTTGAGGCAGTCACCTTACCGGAAACATGTACAAAGGAGGGATTGATCGACCTACGTTTTTTGGAGCGCAAGGAAAATGTGCTGATGCTGGGAAAAGTGGGCACGGGGAAGACCCATCTGGCAACAGCGCTTGGCGTAGAGGCGTGCCGAAGGGGATATGCCGTTCGATTCTTCCGTGTTCCCGATCTGGTTGCGCTCTTGCAGGAAAAACACGCGAATGGGGCACTGATGCGGTTTCAAAAAGAACTGGCAGACTGTGAGTTGTTGATTTTGGACGAGGTTGGGTTTGTTCCCTTTCACCAAACGGGGGCTGAGCTGTTGTTTCATGTTATCTCGGCCTGCTATGAGAGAAACAGTGTGATTGTGACGTCGAATTTGGAGTTTGGGCAGTGGAATACGGTGTTTGGAGATACGCGATTGACGGCAGCCCTTGTGGATCGCCTCGTCCACCACGCCCATATTCTGGCGTTTACCGGAGAAAGCTACCGACTGCGCCATGCTCTATCCAGCATGAAGTCTTCCTAAATTCTTTTGTATTGATGTTGGCAGTGTTCTGCATAAATTGGCCGCCAAACTCTGCATTTTTGAGTTGCAAAATACAGGAAGGCCCTCATCAACCTCACATAGGTTATCAAACACCCGGAAAAGGCGCTAATAGAATTAGGGGACATATCTTTATAGATGATGTTCCAGCAACAAGGAGATGAGTTTATGAATGTTAAACCAAATACTCAGGAATTAGCTGAAGTTGGTAAAAATTTAGGTATAGAAGTAGTTATATTGGATGAGAAAGATTCTAAACAATACATTAACAGAGTAATAGACATTTTTACTCCTTTTAAAATTACGGGACACTTATCGATTGGGAAAGAAACTCTGACTATTCCGTTGGAGGGAAACGAGTTTTCATACTCAAAATACTTAAAGAGTGAACCTGCTTACATTTTCTTTGATCAAGAAAGTCGTGATAGGAATACAGTTGTTGTAGTAAAGGATGCCAAATTGGTTGGAGAATTAATGGAAAACTCATATGGTATGGAGTACTTTGTATCGAATGAAAAATCGGATTTCCTAATTGCTGTAAATTGGTATGTTATAGAGGTTGCTGGATCGGCAATAGAATCCCTAAATAAATTAAACTGAACTGGTGAATTCATACTTTCTATATCTAGACGGGGAAGAAAATGCAGATTAATTTTCAAAGGCGCATTCCAACTTGAACAATGAGAAGGAATGAGCCTCTTTTTATACCGAAATGCACCATTTTTTGACGATGAAAAATATGACGGCACCTGTCCGGGCTGTCGCAGGGTTCACGAGAAAAGCAGGCACACAAATCAGCCAGGGCTTCCGGCAAATCGGCAGTGCGATCTCCCGCAGCTTGGCAACGACGGTCTTGCGGAGCAAAACGGCGGGAGCAGGCGAAGGCTTTGCGGTTAGTGTGATGGATGACCGGGCGCGTGGGGAAAAGGTGAATTACCGCAAGGCGGTAATTGCTGCGGCCATCGGGGCGCTGCTGGTGACCGGAGGATCGATTGGACTAAACAAAGCGTATTCTACCGGGCAGGAAACGGCGCAGGCTGTGGTGAAGAGTGGGGCTGAGCAGAGTGGATCAAAATTCTTGTTACCTATTGATTTACAGTATTTTTCTTCCAAGGGGACGAGTGAAATTCAGACTGGTGGTAGAGAACTGTCCCTGAAAGAATGGCTTCGTCAAGAAGAAGAAGCTATCAAAATGTATGACTCAATAAGAAATTCTACATCAGATGTTAGTACCATTGCGAAGAATACTGGTATACCGGAGTGGCGTATTCAACGGATTAAGGAACATGTATTTATTAAAGAACATGCAAAATCAAGTGGGTATGGACGATTCGACCCTGATTATGAAATTGCTCAAGCATGGCAGAGGTTACAGAATGGTACACATACTCAAAAGGATATTGAACTACTTAATCACGAAATTTTTGAATCAAAATTTGAAGGTATTTTTAAGACGGATTACGAAAAAGCACATTCTGCCGCTGAAAAATCAGGGAGAGTATGGAGACCTTAGGAGGTATCAATATGGCGTCATTTGTACTATTGCTGAAAGATTATGAGGATGAGGAGAAGGTTGTTTATCATTTTGGGCCGAACGAGCAAATATTGGGAAAAATTGAATTGAACAAAAAGAGCGAAACTATTAGGGAAATTGAACCAGTATTAAACTCAACCCACGAATCGAAATTTTATTTTGACAGGGCGGCTCAAAGACTGGCTAGATGTTTGTATAAAGAAGGGGGAGTATTTCCAGATAAAACTACATTTGAGTCATAATCATTACTCCCTAGCATAGAGGGGCGGCTACCCAGTGCCGAACGAACCACTTTACCTCATCATCACCAACATAATCTTTGTTCTATCTGTAGGAAGTATTCACGAATATTGATGTACGTACAGAATGTTTGGAAAAAATATCCCTATTTAACGTAATAGCGTTACACGAAACAGGTCAATTATGGTCAGATACCGCAATAATAGACCTGTTTTTGTTGTCTTCGCTCAGCGGCGGCCATTGACACCGTTGTAGATACTGTGAAAGACGTCGCGACTACCACCGTCGTTGACGCGGTCGTCGATGCGGGAAAATGGGGCAGCAGCTCGTCGCCGCGCATGCCAAAGGCGTACCCGATCACACCGGATATCCCTTCGCCGACCAGGATCGAGACGCCAAAGGGAAGCAGCGGCGGAAAGAACACGCCGCCCACCGTGAGGGCGACACCTGCTGTCGTGACCAACACGACCTCCCAGTGGTCCGCAACCGGAGGATCGATTGATGTGGCTGACAAGTTCTATTTTAATCCAGAACAAAAGAAAGTTATTCAATAGCATAACAAAAAACAGGTCAATGATGGTCAGATACCGCCATAATAGACCTGTTTTTTGTTATGTTGATTTCCTGGCAGTTTTTTCAAATATGCTTGCAACTCTCTCCGTACATAAAGCGATAAATAGGATGAAAGGAACATCGTGCAACTTTTGTGTGGTGCCTGCAAAATCCAGCTCAGTCAAACTTAAAGCTAGTTGTCAACATTCCTGCCAAGAACCAGGTCAAGAAAGCGCGCAGCAATGGGACCAATCTCTTCATCCTCCAGCCGTGTACATATGTATACCGGACGCTCGATCTCAACGCCGGTAATACGGACGCGGCCAACCTCCCCTCGCTGCACCAAATCGCTGACAGCCGGTTCTGGTGCCAGCATGGCGCCATACCCGGCCTTGACGGATTGAATGGATTCAACCAAGCCGTGGTACTGCAGCCCGACTTTCGGCGGGGCGACCCCATGCTCCCGGCAGAGCGAGAACAGCTTTTCGCGTGTAGAGCTGCCCGTTTCTCTCAGCAGAAACGGCTCCCGCATCAAAACCTTCAGGGGAACCTCCTGACCGGCGAGAGGATGGTCGCGAGGCACGACAAACCAGTATTCTACATTCGTGATCAGCTCTTTTCTGACAGGGTGGTCGTCCCAGGACTCGTTCGTGATCACGGCGACGTCAGCTTGATTGCGGAGCAGGCGCTGGAGCGATTGCTGGGAATTGCCCGTGCGCATTTCCACCTCCACCTGCTCATAACGTCGTTTAAAAGAGGCCAGCCAGGCGGGAACAAAATACAGCGAGGGCAGAAAGGTTGAGGCGACCCGCAGCCGGCCGCGCATGCCAGACTTGACGTCTTCCCACTCCGCTTCCAGCTCTTTTTCCCAATCAAAGATGCGGCGTGCCCGCGCATACAAAAATTGTCCTTCCTGAGTAAGGACGATGCCTCTGCCTTTCGGGGCCAGGAGCCGTTTTCCCAGCTCTGCTTCCAGCTTGCGAATCTGTGCGGATACCGCCGGTTGGCTAATCGACAGGGAAGCGGCCGCAGTTGTCACGTTTCCTTTGGAAGCCACCTCGACAAAGATGCGCAGGGCATGCAGATTCATACGCTCTCTCTCCAATCATCCATTTTGTTTATGAATCAGGCGAAAATATGTATTGGAACTGATTGATTCTACCTCGTAGTGTATAGAGAGAAGACAGAGAAAGTAAAGGGGAACGGCATGGATCATTCAAGGAGTAGAGAAACAGGAAAAAAAGAAGTCGTCATGCTCTCAATCGTGACGGCTCTCTGTTTGTTGGGAGACTCGATGCTGTACGTCGTTCTCCCGCTGTATTGGAAAGAGGCAGGGCTGGAATCTCTTTGGGAAGTTGGGGTGCTTCTTTCGATCAATCGCCTGGTGCGCGTGCCGCTGAATCCGCTGGTCAGCAAATGGTACGAGCGCTCCGGCGGACGCTCCGGCTTGCTGCTGGCTGTCGCGCTCACCTTTGTCAGCACCGCTGCCTATTCGCTTCAAGGCTTTTGGCTCTGGCTGATCATGCGGGGGGTATGGGGGCTTGCCTGGACGTTTCTGAGGCTGGGGGCATTTGCGCTCATCGTGGAGGTCGCAGATAACGGCAACAGAGGGCATTTCATGGGGCTTTACAACGGATTGTATCGATTGGGCAGTCTGGTCGGGATGGTCCTCGGAGCCATTTTGGCGGCATGGGGCGGCATTCAGACGGCTGCGCTCGTGTTTGCAGGTGCCTCATTGCTTGCGTTTTTCCCGGTGCTTTTCTCCATTCGGCCATCGTTCGTGAAAGAACCGCGGATGTCTTCGGCCCCATCGTCTGAGGCTGTCTCTCTTTTTCGTTGGCCAAAGGGGATGGCGGCAACGATGTTGACCGGCTTATTTGTCGCGATGTGCTACCAGGGCATGTTTACGGCTTCCCTCAGCAGGCTGATTGAGCTTTTTCATCCGACGATGGTGATAGGCGGAATTCTGATCGGCTCGGCGGTGATCTCCGGAGCGGTGCAGGGAGCTCGCTGGCTGTGGGAACCGTGGCTGGCGCCCTGGTTTGGAAGGCTGTCGGATCGATACGGACGCGGCAAGCTGTTTGTCATTTCGATGCTGGCAACGTCCATTCTTTTCATCTGTGTCGCAGCGGGCCTGTCCTTGCCGCTTTTTTTGCTGGCTCTGCTTGGAATACAGGTAACCGCCACCATTTTGACCACAGTCATGGACACACTGGCGGCGGATGACGCGTCTCGCCGGGAAAACAGTTCGTCAGCGATGATGGTCTATTCGGTCATGACCGATTTGGGGGCGGCGCTAGGGCCAATGCTTGCCTTCTGGGTAGAGGAAAGGGCAGGCTTGCCGTTGCTGTTCACGGGCATGGGTGTCTCATTGCTTCTCGTTTCCCTCGGGTGGCGGAGCAGGAGAGTGCTCGCGTACCGCAGCTAGAACCCGGGCAATGGCGTCATCCCGGTCGGCATCGTGAAAAATCATATGACCGGAACGATCATACCAGGTGATATGTGGAGCGCAAGAGGGGGAAACGCTGCTGGCCAAATGCTCGGCGCTGCGAGCCTGAACAGTGTCATCCCGGCGCGACTGCAGCAGGACGTAAGGGATCGAAACCTGCGGCAGAATCGCTTTCGTCTCGGCAAGCAACTGACGGAACTGCAGCATGCTGCGGACAGGAATTTTGACCAGTCCCTGTACATACCTGCGCGAGTGGGAAGAAAAATCCTCGCGCAAATAAGCAAGCGCCTGTTCGACATCCCAGTAGGCGTAAGGCGTATTGATGGTAATCAAAAGCCGCGCCGGATAGCGGTGGACGAGGTTGATGGCGAGCAGGCCGCCCATGGAAAAACCGATCACGATGATCTCCTGGGCGCGCAGGGAAAGGCGTTTGTAGGCTTCGTCTGCGGAACGCAGCCAGTCCTTGCGCGTGCTTTTGGCAAGTACCCGTCTGTCCAGCCCGTGTCCTTCCAGTGTGGGGCATTCTACGTGATACCCTTCGGCGCGCAGAGCGTTGGCCAGGGGGAGTACATCGCGGATATCTCCAGCGAATCCGTGCAAAACAAGACAACCGACAGCAGGCATCATCGGGAATTCTCCTTTCCGATCCGGTAAAAAGCGAATGTTTTTCTCTTGTTATTATACACATAATGGAAAACCGCTTTTTGGTTTAGCGTAAGTACAAGGTCGGATTCATTTCTTCCGTTTGCCCGCTGACGGCGCGGCAGCCCCGTAGAAATCGCATCCATTTTGCCAAGAAAAAACCGCCGGGATATGTTCACGGCGGCTTTCACTTTGCCTAGACCTTGACTGTTTTTAACACGCTGGACACCAACAGCTTTGGCTGCGTGCAGGCCTGAATATCCTCCGGCGTGTAGCCTTCCGCTACTTCCACCAGCAGCAGACCTTCCGGGGTCACGTCCAGCACGGCCCGGTCGGTGATGATCCGATTGACCACTCTTTTTCCGGTCAATGGCAGGGCGCACTCGTTTAAAATTTTCGGCTCGCCGTGCTTGTTCACATGATCCATGATCACGACGATTTTCTTGGCGCCGTGCACCAGATCCATGGCGCCGCCCATGCCCTTGATCATCTTGCCGGGGATCATCCAGTTGGCGAGGTCGCCGGCAGCGGATACTTCCATCGCGCCGAGGATGGCCAGATCGATGTGGCCGCCGCGGATCATGGCAAACGATTCGGCACTGGAGAAGTAAGCGGCGCCCGGTATTGCCGTGACCGTTTCTTTTCCGGCGTTGATCAGATCGGGGTCTACCTCGGACTCAGTGGGGTAGGGACCGATCCCGAGCAGTCCGTTTTCAGACTGCAGCACGACGGTCATCCCCTCGGGAATGTAGTTGGCCACAAGCGTCGGCATGCCGATTCCCAGATTTACATAAAAGCCGTCCTGCACTTCCTGGGCGGCGCGCATCGCAATTTGTTCACGCGTAAGAGACATAGCGTTGTCCTCCTTCGTTCTTACTGGATGGCTCCCGTTATTGACGCACCGTTCTGCGCTCGATCCGCTTTTCAAAAGAGGGGGCCTGGATCAGGCGCTGCACGTAAATGCTCGGCGTGTGAATGTGATCGGGATCAAGCTCGCCCGTCTCCACGATTTCCTCTACCTCGACGATCGTTATTTTCCCCGCAGCTGCCATCATCGGGTTGAAGTTGCGAGCCGTTTTGCGGAAGACGAGGTTGCCCATCTTGTCTGCCTTCCACGCCTTGACCAAGGCGAAATCGCCTGTGATGCCATATTCGAGCAAGTATTCCTTGCCGCCAAAGTCGCGGGTCTCTCTGCCCTCTGCGACTGGTGTTCCTACTCCAGCAGGGGTGTAGAAGGCGGGAATTCCGGCACCGCCTGCCCGAATCCGTTCAGCGAGTGTACCCTGCGGCGTCAGCTCCACTTCCAGCTCTCCCGAGAGGAACTGCCGCTCGAATTCCTTGTTTTCGCCAACGTATGAAGAGACCATCTTTTTGATCTGCTTTTCCTTGAGCAAAAGGCCAAGACCCCAGTCGTCCACGCCGCAGTTGTTGGAGACGACAGTCAGGTCCTTCACGCCCTTGTCTCGCAAAGCAATGATCAGATTCTCAGGAATTCCGACGAGACCGAAGCCGCCGACCAAAAGGGTGGCTCCGTCGTGGATGTCAGCCACGATGTCCGCGTAGGACGTGTAGATTTTTGCCATGAAGCTCACTCCCACCATCAAAATTGAACTGCACACAGCTGAAAGCGTTGTCAAAAATGGAATCCCTCTGAAAACGGAGATGCTGCGAACTGAAAAGCGTGAGGATTTCCACTTTTTCTACTATAATAACAGGAAGAGTTACAAACGAGTGACGAACGCAGCCGGAGATTAATAAAGAAAAATAAAAAATGACAGAAAAGTGGTACAAATAATCCGACCCTTCTGTAAAATATATTTTGTCATTTTATGTTCATTTTAGGGAAAAAAGTTTTGAGCAGGAGCTGATGGAATGAAAAAATGGATCGGGCTCACGCTGGTTGCGCTGTTGCTGACGGGGTGCGGGAAGCTGAGTGAGAGCGTACAAAGTTTGAAGCGGCTGGAAGAAGAGACAGTCATCAAGGTAAAGACCGTAAACGCTTATACAGTTGAACCGCCGCAAGACGGATTGACACAGGAAATTTCCGGCGTGATCTCGCCTTTGAAAGAACTCTCGCTTTCATTTGCACGTTCGGGAAAAATCGCGCAAATATTTGTGCAAAAGGGCAGCGAGGTCAAAGCGGGACAAACCCTGGCTTCTCTCGATACGTCGGTATTCCAGCAGGAAGTGTCTGCCGCTCAGGGGCAAGTAGCCAGTGCCAGCGTCCGCCGCGCCAAGACCTTGCAGGGACCCGAGCAGCATGAGCTGGAGACGCAGCGGCTGCAGGTGGAAAAAGCAAAGCAGAACGCTGCCAAGGCTGCCGAAGAGCACGCCCAGGCACAGCTTTTGTATGCAAATGGCGCGATTGCCAAGGATGAGCTGGATCGATTGGCACTTGCCGACAGGCAGGCCGCAATTGCTTTCCAGGAACAGCAGATTCGCTATGACGAGCTGAAAAAAGGCGCCGACAAGCTGGAGATCGAAGCGGCCAACGCAGAAGTCCAGCAGGCCAATGTCCAGTTGACGCGAGCTCGTCAGGAAGCGGCTGACGCGGTGCTGAAGGCTCCTTTTAACGGAGTGGTTGCGTCGATTGCGCAGACCGAGTCGGAGCAGACCGGACCGGGAAGCGAAGTCATCCGTCTGGTGGATACATCGCAGTGGCTGGTCAAGCTGCAAGTGGACAGCGGGCAGATCGGCAGTTGGCAGAAAGGCAAGACGGTGGTGGTCAAGGCAGCGGACGGTACGGAGGCGGAGGGGGTCGTCTCCTTTGTCGCGCCTGTGATGGATACGGCGACCGGCACCTATCCGGTGGAAGTGACTGTCCGGGAAAAAGCGGACCACTGGAGAGGCGGAATGGCCGTAACCTGCGTCTACCAGGTAAAGACCAACAACTCCTTGTTTGTACCCGTCACAAGCGTAGGTGTTGCCGAGGAGTCCTACTACGTCATGAAAATTGTAGAAAACACGATTAAAAAGCAGCCTGTCAAGGTTGGCAATTTGTACGGAACCCATTACGAGGTCTTGGAAGGATTGCAGCAGGGGGATCAGATCGTCTCCTCCGGACTATCCTACGTGGTGGACGGCGAGGCGGTGAAGGTGGAAGATGAATAACCGGACGTTTGCTTCTACATGGCCTGCGTTGGCCAAGCTTTTGGCGCTGGTTTGTTGTCTTTTGGCCGTGGGGGCCGCGCTCCGCATGGAGATCAGGCTTTTCCCCGACCGGCCACTGCCGGAGTATACGGTTCGTTTTACCGCTTCAGGCATGAGCGCGGAGATGGTCGATGAAAAAGTGGCGAGACCCGCTGAGGAGGCGATCCGCTCCACAGGTCTCGCCCTGAAAATATCGGCAAGAGCACAGGCCGGTTCAGCAATGATCACGGTCAAGACACGCAACAGTCTGTTTGAGGACGACCGGGAAAAGCTGGAGAGCAAGCTGCGGGAATTGGCCGCCTCTCTCCCCGTAAGCGACTGGAAGCTTAGCCAGTCCAACCTGGCGGATGATCGCGTTGGCTACTATCTTGTGCATGGCTCCGATGTACAAACGATCTCTGACGCGGCCCGGTATGAAGTGGCCGAAAAAATCGGGGCGATTCCGGGAGTGGCGCGTGTGGAAGTAGACAATACCAGCCTCCGTCAGGAAATGGAGCTGGTATTCCGTCCATCGATGCTGCAGGTATACGGACTGACCCCCGGAGATGTGATCGGCCAGCTTCAGGGAAAAGCTGCCCGGGAACAAGTCGGCAGCGTCGGAACGGGAACGGATCAGACTCACCTTCAATGGTCTGCGGAGTGGACGAGTCCACAGGAACTGGGGAAACAGCTCATCTCTACCGAACGGGGCTACATCCCCTTGAAGACGCTCGTTGACATCCGCGACCTCAGAGGAAGCAAGGGGGAATCCGTGTACGTATACAGAGGAGAGCCTGCTGTCGGTATCACGGTGTACGGAGCAGCAGGCTCCCAGCTTCCCTCGATCCGGGCTGAAGTGATGAATACGGTCAGCGAATTGAACAATGCGGCGAAAGGGCGGTACCAGATTGACCTGGCGGATGACTTTGCCGCCAAATTGACCGCGGCTGTTCGCGATACAGGCTGGCTGGTTATGCTGCTCACACTCGGCAACGCGCTTGCTGTGGGCATCATCCTCCGCAGCCTGATGGCAGGAAGCCTGTCTCTTCTGTCCCATCTGATGGCCACGGGAGCCTTGCTGGGAGGCATGTGGCTTTGCGGCATACCGCTCACGCTCACCTCGATCGGGCCGGTTGCGCTGTTTGCCGTTTTGTTTGCAGGAGCGGGCGTACCGCTTTTTCACCGGATCGGACAGGAAGGGGTTCCTTCCCAGGAGAATTGCCTGAATCACGCAAGAGAGTTGATGAAGCCGGTCTTGCTTGCGATTGTGATTCTCGCAGCCTGCCTGACCGGGCTGATGACGACAGATATCATGAAGTCTGCTGACCTGCCGCTCCTGCATGACGTGCTGCCGGTAACGCTGATCGGTACGGTGGTAATGCTGGGCGTCTACGGCTTTATCGTTCCGATCCTGATTGCTGCCTGGCTTCCCGAAGGTTTTGGACCAGCACGTCAGGGGAGAGGCGGCAAGTGGACAAAGTATCTGGTTTCCCGCTGGGAGCGAACCGTCGGGCAAAGATTTTTGCCATTTGGAATAGCGTTGGCTGTCTCCTTGATTGCAGTGGTTCTGTTTCATTCATTTGTGCCGGTCGATCCGTACAGCAAAACAGACGGACATAAAAAGACACTCTCCCTGGCGATGATCAAGGGCAGCACCATCGATGAAGCCATGCAGGCTGCCAAAGCAGCGGAAGAGCGTCTGCTGGCTCTCGAGGAGGTACGGGATGTCTATACGGTGGCGTCCAAGGAAAATCTAATTTTCCATCTTCAGCTGGAAGAGAAGGACGAATGGACGCGGACCCGCATTGACCTGGAAAAAGAGCTGGAGAAAAGCTTGAGGGAGATTCCCCGTACCGATCCGTTTGCCATGGTCGTCTCGGATGATCAAAAGACCCGCCTGGAGGTCACGGTAAAGGGGCCGTCTCTCCATACGACCAAAGGCATCGCGATGCAGGTCGTCAGCTTTTTGCAGGAAATGCGCTGGCTGGATAAAGACGGCAAGGAAATCATCACGGATGAGCGTCTCGGTTCCGGTACGACAGGTACGTATATCGCGATCAAACCGAAACAGGATGTGCTTGCCCGTTACCGCGTGACGGAGGCCGAAGTACGGCGGCAGATGGAGAGCTATCTTGGAAAGCAGACGGCGGGAAATATGACCTGGAACAGCCAGAGCGTTCCGGTGACAGTCCGCTTTCCCGACAACTGGATGGAGCATGCCGACCAGGTCAAAAACATCTTGATCCGCACTCCGGCGGGAGCCGTTCGCCTGCAGGAGCTGGCCGACTGGTCGCTTACGGATGAACCGCCTGTTTATCAGCGAGAGGACGGCGATTACGTATTTCTGGTAAGCAGCGCCGTTTCCGTACAGAGTTGGATTGAGGGCATCTCGTACTCGATTTCGCACCAGATGGAGGAAGAAACGCCGATTCCGGAGGGGTATCGCATTTTAAGCGCTTCCGAATTGAAAAAAGAGCAGGAAGAGGCAACAAATGACACAGACGCGACCGGACGTTTCCTCGCCGGCTTTGCCGCCATCGCGACGATACTAGTGGCAAGCATGCTGCTTCTGCGCAGAATGCGTGACGGTATCATTGCGCTTGCCCTTTTGCCTGTGCTGTCCGGCGGCGTGATGTTCGGCCTGTTGCTGTTTGACCGGCCGCTGAACGTGATGGGCTTTTACGGCATTGCTGCCGCGGCCGCGATCATGGTGCAGCAAGCCGTGATCTTCCTGAACCGGCTTGCTGAAACAAAAGAGGACGCTGAAACGCTTCTGGATGGAATCAGAGCCCAGGCTGCGAGGTCTGTCCCGGGTCTGATCAGTGTTTTCGCAGCGCTGACAGTTGCCTGCCTGCCGTTTGCCTGCGGACTTGGCAACGGGGATGATCTGCACGCGCCCTTCGCGGCTGCTCTTTTGATCGGAACGCTATTGGCCATCTACGCCGTCATCGTTCTGACACCGGCCATCTATCTCGGTTCCGAGTATCGACGATTGTACAGTCAGCCATTGAGCGTTCCCGCCATCCGGCAGCATCTGCACACCTGGCGGGAAAATGAAAAGGTGCGCCGTCTGGATAGCCGAGGTCGGAAACGAAAGAGTCCGGACGGGCAGCCTTACTCGTATGAAGACTCGGTGCAACAGCCGGCTTCGGAGAGACCGAGAGAGCTGTCCAAAGAAGATTTCTTGCCCTTGTCGGCTTCGCCGCGAGATGCCAACCAATAGCGGTTGGCATTTTCTCGTTTTCACAAACAACTTGCATGCTGGCGGCAGACCGCTGCTATATTTTGTTATGATAAAAGAAAGAAAAGCAGCATAAGACAGGCAGCGGCGGTAAGGAGGAGGCAAGTGGGAAGAGCGAAACGAGTGCTTGAGATCATCCTGCTGGTGGGCATACTTGCGGGATTGTTCATCTCATCATCGACACCGTACGGGAAGCAGGATATTCGCGGTACGATTTCAAAGTTTGTCGATGAAGGGACGGCTTCAGAAAATTGGCAGGATTTTTCCTTTCAGTATGGAAAAAAAGAGATCAGTATTGACAATAATGGAGTAGCAGGGGTTATTGAGTTCTTTCTCCGCAAGGGAACGCATTTTTCTGTATTTGCCATTTTGGCGGCGGCGTGGTATCGGGTATTGCGTCAGCGCTTGACTGCTATGGTGGCTTTGCCCTGGAGCGCTTTTTTAAGCCTGGCTGTGGCCGTGCTGGACGAATGGCATCAAACGTTTACCCCTGACAGGACCGGACAGGTCGCCGATGTAGTCCTGGATGGGATCGGCGTGTGTACGATGCTGCTGATCATTGCCGTATGGTCGCTTTGGAGAAGCCGAAAAACAAGGTGATAAAATGGCAAAGTGTTATCCATCCTAGGATGAAGGACAGACTGGAGGAAAAGATGGGAGTGGAACCAATGATTGCATCTGCTGCCAAATAAAAAAATAGCGGAGATCGGAATAGCAGGAGCATTCTACCGATCATCCCAGACGGGGTAAGCTGGTAATAGAGCGTTCCTAGAAAGAATAGGCTTTTCAGTCATTGATTATCTCTGCTATACTAATGTAATGAGGCTTCTAGTAGAGGTTCTCACCATTTTTGGGAAATGATAAAAGGAGTGCAAACTGAATGGCAGTACAAGTGGGAAGCATCATCGAGGGAAAAGTGACAGCAATTAAACCGTTTGGGATGTTCGTAGCAGTCAGCGAAACCGAGCAGGGGCTAGTCCACATTTCCCAAGTAGCAAACGGTTTTGTCAAAGATATCAACGATCACTTTTCCGTAGGAGATCAGGTCAAAGTAAAAGTCCTCTCCATTGATGATGCAGGTAAGATCTCGCTTTCGGTTCGCGCCGCACTGCCTGCGCCGGAGCGTCCAGAGCGTGAAGAGCGTCGCGGGGGTGGATTTCGTGGAGGCGACCGCGGGGGCAATTCAAGACGCGATAGCGCAGCTTCCTTCGAGGACAAGATGAAAAAATGGTTGAAGCACAGTGAGGAGAACCTTGCTACGATCAACAAAAAGAACGCAAAACGCGGCTACTAGGGCCTAACCATATCAGAGCAGGAAAAAGACGGGAGCACCCGTCTTTTTTTCTTGTGGGGAATCTAAAGAGGTCCTCAGCAGACAGTATATAAGAAATGGTTGTCGCAGTCTTTGGCTGATTTGATCGGGGCTGACGCCAGCTTCGAGGATCAGAAAGGAGAGGGAGAGTAAAGTGGAAGCAGAAACCGCCTGCAACTATTTGGAGCCGTTTGTAGAAGCTGTCCCGGAGCTTTCTGTTGAGCCCGGTGTCCGTCTCTACACAGTCAGCTATTACAGTCAGGGACTTCTGGTCAAAGCGGCGCTCGCTGTGCCCGATGCCCAGTTGGGGGAATGCCTGCCCGCGCTGCTTTATTGCCGCGGGGGCATCAAGGGGGTGGGCAAGGTCCGGCCGGAGCGGATTAGCCAGATGGCCTCGTTTGGCTATGTCGTGCTTGCCCCTCACTATCGGGGCAATGAAGGAGGAGAGGGGCGAGACGAGTTTGGCGGTGAGGATCGGCACGATGTCTTTTCCGCTTATGAGCTGCTCTGCCGGATGCCCGGTGTAGACAGCGGGAGGATCAGCGTCTATGGCTTTTCACGAGGCGGAATTATGGCGCTTCTGGCGGCGATCGAGTGCCCAGGTCTGCGCTCTGCGGTTGTGTGGGGAGGTGTATCCGATCTGTTTTTGACGTACGAGGAGCGCATTGATTTAAGGAGAATGCTTCGCCGTGTGGTCGGCCACCCACGCAAGCAGGAAGAGGCCTACAGATGGCGCTCGCCGATTTTTCGCGCAGCGGAAATTAGCTGTCCGGTATTGATCATCCACGGTACAGAAGATGGGAATGTCGGAGTTGAGCACGCCCGGCGCCTGGCCGATGCGCTGAAAGCAAACGGAAAGCCCCATGAGCTGTGGCTGGCGGAGGGTGCCAGCCACTTGTTCAAAGGAGAAGTACTGGAGGCGTACACGAGGCGGATGTTTGACTGGCTGGCAGCTCCTCGGGCCTAAGCGCGTCCATGGCGGCAGAGCGGCAGGGAAATGACAATTTCTGTTCCCTTGCCCGGCTCGCTGAAGATCTGCATGCTCCCGCCGTGGTTTTCAACCATGCGGCGGGAGATGGGCAAGCCAAGTCCCGTTCCCTCTTCCTTGAGGGAGAAGAAAGGATCAAAGATGCGTACCAGATGCTCGGGAGGAATGCCCGAACCGGTGTCGGCCACGCGGATTTGGACAGTCGAATCAATCACCTTGCTTCCGATGCAGAGCGATCCCCCGTGCTTCATCGCCTCGATGCTGTTCTTCATCAGGTTGAGCAAAATCTGCTTGAGCTGCTCGACGTCAACCTCCAGCCGCGTATCTTTTTCCAGCAGGTCGACGATTTCAATTCCGTGCAGGGCAGCTTCGCCCTTCATCAACGGCAGGATGGAGTGCAGCACCTCTGTCAGCGACACCTCGCGATAGTTGGGCTCCGACGGCTTGGAGAGCATCAAAAGCTCTGTCACGATATGATTGACCCGTTCGATTTCCTGCAAGATCAAAGGGAGGTAGTGGCGGTCTCTTTCTTCCTCAGGCAGCCTTTGCTGGAGCAATTGAATAAACCCGTAGATCACAGTCAGCGGGTTTCGAATTTCGTGGGCAGCGCCTGCGGCCAGTTGGCCGACCATCGCCAGTTTTTCCGACTGGTGAAGGTAATCCTGGACTTGCTCTTGTTCGGTGATGTCAGAAAAAGCGACCATCCATCCAGCTTCCTGGTCGTGCTGATTCCGCAGCGGCACGTAGGAGACAAGCGCAGTAAATGGCGTTTCATTCTCGCGATAGAGCGAGATTTTCCGATTTTCAAACCAGGGTGTCTGCTCCCCCGGTCCGCCACTCCAGAGGTCGGGGTCTTTGGTCATGGGGAAATGACTGGAATCCAGGCGGACGAGTTCTTTTGCTTTTTGGTTGATGTGTACCCATTCCGAATGAAAATGGCGGGTAATGACGCCGACCGGGAGGGAGTTGAGAATCTGCTCTCTGACATTCTTTTCTTCCTCCAGCACCTGTCTGCGGGCTTCGTCCTGCTGGAACAGTCGGGCAATGCTGGTCGACATTTTGTTAAACTCCTGCGCCAGTTCATGAAATTCATCTTTGGTGTCGTAGACAATCTGCTGGCCGAATGTTCCTTTGGACACTTCCCGGACTTGTTCGATCAAAGACCGGATTGGACGCAGCAGCTCTCTTCGGAAGTAAAACGTGCAAAACAGTCCGAATAAAATAGAAGCGACAGATACGCTGTACGTCAGGATCAGGGAAACCTTCAAGGTCTCATTCGTTTTCTGAAATTCCTTGTTCGTCTGGTACTCCAGGCGGTTGAGGGAATAGGTCAGATGCCGTTCCAATTCGTTGATTTTTGGCTGCACGTCTGTCTCAAGTACATAGCTGACAGCCGTTACGTTGCCTGCTTGCAGCAGGGGATTGATTTTGTTCAAGAAGATGAAATCGAGCTGCGAGATCAAATCGATGACCGTGAGCAGCTCACCGTTTTCTTCCGTTTTGGGAACAGAGGAGAACCGGGCACTGTTGACAAGATTTGTGTAGTATTGATCAAGGAAAGATGGCTGTCGCGTCAAGGTGTACATTTTCAAGGCATATGTCTTCAGGTAGAGCTGGTTTTTCACATCCAAAAGAGCACTGGCCTGAGGAAGAACATTTTGGGTCAGATGCATCTCATCGGATGTCACCTTGGTCATCTGGTAGCTGAACAAGGTCGTTACACACCCGATCAGCAGCATCATGACCAAGTAGCTGAGCATGATTTTCTTCTGAAAACCTAAGCTGCGAAACGGAGACATCATGTCTATCCTCCAAACATCTAGCGGCGCTGAATCAACTTGTCCAGCTCCCGCTTGATTTCTTCGCGTATTTCTTTGGGAACCATGGGTCCAAACGAGCTCAGACGGTTTACTCCTTCTTTCAGCCCGTAGGTAACGCTGCCCGAAGGCAATTTTCCGGCAGTAAATTGAGACATGACCGTCCGATAGCATTGTCGAACGTCCTGAATCATCGACGCGATTACGTGATTGGGTGCGATGTAGCGTTGATCAGCGATGTAGCCGATCGCGTAGATATTGGCACGCTGCGCTTCGGTAATGACGGCCAGATTCAAGCTGTCCCCCGTGGTGTAGACCACGTCGACCCCTTTGGAGATCATCTCTTTTGCCGCCTTGGTGGCTCCTGCGATGTCATTGAAATCGCTAACCTTGCCGACGATCACTTTTGTTTTTCCGCTCGTGTCTTTGACTGCTTGTGTGAAGCCATTCAATTGATCGTATTCGGTGGGCTTGTCCGCGATGATATAGCCGACCTTTCGCGTACGGGTCATCTGCGCGGCGAGCTTTCCTACCAGGTATCCTGCGGGCCACATATCGTAGCGGATGGTGGTCTGGTTGGAGTGTGGAGCTTCTCCGTTAAAGGAAACAAAACGGGTCTCCGGATAAAACGGAGCCACTTTTGTAAAAGGTTCGGAAAAAATGACACCATGTCCGAATATGAGATCATAGCCATTGGAGGCGTACTGCTCGGCGGCCGCTGTAATCTTTTCAGGGTCCAGATTGCTTGCTACTTCCAGTGAGAACCCATATTGCTTCTGCAGCTCTGTCAAGCTTTCAAGGGCGCTGCTGTTCCACCCCTGGTCGTAGGTGGGACCTTCCAGCATCAGGGCGACGTGCAGCCGATGGCCAGGCACTCCTTTTTCCTCCATTTGCCGTATATGCTTCATACTGGTCAAAAATTGACTTGTATTCAGCAAAAGCAACCCGATCACCAGGCAGGCAAACAAAGCGGGAAACGGTTGAAGCTTGGGCATGAGTGTCTCCTCCACAAAAATGAAAACGTAATTGAACACATTTCTACAAAATGAGACAAAAATCCTCCCGCAGGAAAAAAGAGGAGGCCTGTACTCCTAGAGTACAGACCTCCTTTTGAATTACAGAAAACCGATTTAGAAACGATAGCCGCTTTGCAGAGCGCGTTGATTCTCAACCGCGTGAGCCGCATGCTGCGACAGGGCAGGGTTGGCTGGAGTGGCATACGGGTTTTGGTACTGGCTGAGCGATTGAATCGCCTCAGGAGAAATGTGACCGCGGAAAACCAGGGCGGCCGGGGAAACCTGGTCGTTGTACGCGGTGTTTTTCTCGTTGTAGGCAGGCTGATTCGGATACATCATATGGCCCTGACCTTGTTGCATCGAGTAGGCGTGGGCGTTTCGCTGGTGCATTTCGGCCTGCTGGTGATGGTACATCGCTTGCTGCTGGTGAGCCTGAGCGTGGCTTTGGTGCAGGTGGGCATATTGTTGGTGAGCTTGTCCCAGATCGTATTGATGACGATTGTTCATCTGCATACCCTCCAGTAAATGGAATAGACGTGCGCAAACAATTCGGCAGTTCGCCTTTTACATTATGTCCAACTGGCGCGTGATCATGCGAAAGGGGAATGGGGGAGTGGACGGCAGGGAATGATAACCGTGAGCAATTACGAAAGACAAAAAAGAGAGGTGCGGCAGGTGGAAAAAGATCTGATTGAAATTCCCCAAATCGACATTCCCGATGAAATCAGGCAGGTAGATCTTCCCGAGATTGGCGAGACGACCCCACATCCAAAACCAAGCAGCCCTTCCGTCCAGACAGGAGAAACCGAACGGTCCGTCGGCTTTTTAGCGGAGTAGAAGGAGAGTCAAAAAGCCCGCTGCTCCTCGTGTTTCATCTGCATTTTCCCTCAGGGAACCCAGCCGGATCGCAAACTGTACGTTCGACAAAA
Organism: Brevibacillus sp. FSL K6-2834; assembly: GCF_038592925.1. Lineage (NCBI taxonomy): Bacteria > Bacillati > Bacillota > Bacilli > Caryophanales > Paenibacillaceae > Brevibacillus > Brevibacillus sp. FSL K6-2834. Next base: position 4,648,012 of record NZ_CP151945.1, on the reverse strand, counting down.
ATAGCCATTTTCTCTCGTGGACAAGTCTCTGATTTTTTGTAAAAGTTAAAGGATAAGTGCGAGACAATTCAAGGGGGAAAACTACGTGGCCCGTTTGTTGATTGTAGACGATGCGGCGTTTATGAGGAAAATGCTGGCCGACATGGTAGCCGGGAAGCACGAGGTGTGCGGAGAGGCGGCCAACGGTGTGGAGGCCATTGAAAAGTACAAGGAACTGAAGCCTGACGTCGTCACGATGGACATTACCATGCCGGAAATGCAGGGAATCGAAGCGATGCGTGAGATTCTGGCCATCGACCAGGAAGCAAAGGTACTCATCTGCTCTGCTATCGGCCATCGGCAAAAAGTATTGGAAGCAATGAAAAATGGTGCCCGCGACTTTTTGGTCAAACCCTTTCAAAAGGAACAGATTCTGGACGCGATTTCCCGTCTGGTGTAAATGTATGAAAAGCTGCTCTCGTTTGCGGGAGCGGCTTTTTTCGTTCACTTTTGATACGAACCGGGACGTCTTTTCGTTATAATAAACAAATAGCAATACACGAGCGTTAAGAGGGTGGAGCCGTGTCAAACCAACCGAATGTTTTCCAACAATTTCAGCATGCCGATATCGACGAGCTGGCTGATGTCATCGGCGAGCTGCTGCAGAACCCGATCACAATTGAGGATGCCGACCACAAGCTGATCGCCTACAGCTCTCACAGCGAGAGCACCGATCAGGCCAGGTGGTCGACGATCATGGGCCGGCGCGTGCCTGAGAAGGTGCTGACCCGGCTGTGGAAAGACGGCGTGTTTCAGGAGCTGCTGACCAAGGATGAGCCTGTGCACATCCCGGCAAAGGACGAGGTCGGGCTGGGCAAGCGGGTAGCCATCGCCATTCGCAAAGGGAGCGAGGTCCTGGGGTATATATGGGCGATCGAGGTCAATCGGCCGATCACGGAGGAAGACGACGACATCTTGCGCCAAGCGGCACGGGCTGCCGTCTCCCGGCTTGTTCAAAGGCAGGGCAAGCGGAAGGCGGAGGAGCAACGGCGCAAAGAATTTTTGTGGGAGCTGCTGCTCGGAAACCACAGCAGCGACACGCTCATTCGCCAGAAGGCGGAAAGTTTGCAATTGCAGCTGTCCACGCCGTATCTGATCTGTATCATTGAGGCGGCGGGGACGCGCCTGGAGCAGTATCTGTACCCGCTTTTGATGAGAGACAAGCTGCTCTGGGTCGTGGATGGCAACCAAATCGTCCTGTTGATCGGACAGGCCGGGGCAGGAAAACAGCAGGATGAGGCGCTGGTTCGAAAGGTGAAGCAATTCCTGGCCGATTCCTTGGGAAAACTGGAATCGCACGTAAGCGAGGGGCAGGTGACGGCAGGCTACGGCCGCAGCTACAAAGCCTACGCCGATCTCGTGAAAAGCTACCGGGAAGCCTTGCATGCGGTCAAGATCAAGCGGCTGTTTCCGCAAGAAACCGCGGGCATCCACGGCTATCGCGAGCTGGGGATCTACCGGTATCTGCTCAAGCTGAAGCAATGGGACGAGGAACAGGGGTACGAAAATGAAAGGCTCGCCAGGCTGAAGCAGTATGACGCGGAAAATCAGACCGCGATGACGGAAACGCTGGAAACGTATCTGGATGCTGCCGGAAAGGTGAACATTACCGCCAATCGGCTGCATATCCATATCAATACGCTTAGCTATCGATTGAAGAGAATCGAAGAGATCATGCAGGTCGATCTCGAAGACATGAATCAGCGGGTGGCGCTCTACCTGGAGTTGAAGCTGGACAAATTAAACAGCGAACGGTAGTTCGTTTGTGGATTTTCACAAATAAAAGGAAGGCAAGATTAAGGGAATCCCCAAGGAAAATCGGTTTGTAAACGCTGTACAATGTAGGTAATCTCGTCATTCGGCGTTTGCAAAAGGAGGACTTATACGATGATTGTAGGGATTCCCAAAGAGATTAAAAACAATGAAAACCGCGTGGCCATTACGCCAGCAGGTGTAGCAGCACTCGTGCAAAACGGCCATTCGGTCCGGATCGAAAACAGTGCTGGACTCGGCAGCGGCTTTACCAATGAAGATTACACCGCAGTGGGCGCGGAAATCGTAGCCACGGCAGCAGAAGCTTGGGCAGCCGATATGGTGATGAAAGTAAAAGAACCGCTTCCGAGCGAATACGGCTTTTTCCGTGAAGGCCAAATCCTGTTTACTTACCTGCACCTCGCTCCAGAACCGGAACTGACGCGTGCTCTGGTAGAGAAAAAAGTGGTAGCCATCGCGTATGAGACCATTCAGTTGGACAACGGCGCTCTGCCCCTCCTGATGCCAATGTCTGAAGTGGCTGGACGCATGTCCGTGCAAATCGGCGCTCAATTCCTGGAAAAGCCATATGGCGGCAAAGGCGTGCTTTTGGGTGGCGTACCAGGCGTGCCGAAAGGTGAAGTCGTCGTAATCGGCGGCGGTATCGTAGGTACCAACGCTGCGAAGATGGCACTCGGTCTGGGTGCGAACGTAACGATCCTCGATGTGAGCGCGGACCGTCTGCGTCAGTTGGACGACTTGTTCCAAGGTCGCGTGCAAACACTGATGTCGAACTCCTTCAACATTGCGAATGCCGTGAAAAAAGCGGATCTCCTCGTAGGCGCTGTCCTGATCCCGGGTGCGCGTGCGCCTCGTCTGGTAACGGAGGAAATGGTAAAAACCATGGCTCCTGGTTCCGTGATCGTAGACGTAGCAATCGACCAAGGCGGCTCCATCGAGACCTGTGACCGCATCTCTACACATGACAATCCGACTTACGAAAAACACGGCGTCATTCACTACTCCGTTGCAAACATGCCGGGTGCTGTAGCCCGCACATCCACGCTGGCACTGACCAACGTGACCGTGCCGTATGCGGTGCAGTTGGCGAACAAAGGCTACCGTCAAGCGGTCCTGGACAATCGTCCGCTGTCGAAAGGTGTAAACGTCATCGACGGAAAAGTAACCTACAAGGCAGTTGCAGAAGCTCACAACCTGCCGTATGTAGCGCTTGAAGAAGTGCTTTTGGTGAAAAACTAAGGCTTGCCCTTTTCATACACATGCAGATCAACTGCCTGCCCTGCCGATCGGGGCGGGCAGTTATTAGTTCTGCTCGATCAACCGGGGATAGTCATACCAATCCAGCTTCATCTTGCCCGAATCCGCGAGATCGACGTTGACCTCGACTTTTGCCAGGGCGTTTGCTTGAAAGGGGAACGCTTGGGATTTGGGCATTTGCTTCCACCTTTGATAATCCTCACGGAACAAAACGTATTCCAGCCGCAGCAGATCAACCCCCGAACGCAGGCTTTTCTCAAAAGCTCCCCGTATCTGCCGCTCTATTTCCTTCTCCGATTCCTTCCGGATAAACGAAGACGGATTGTCTTCCATCAACTCCCGGATGTACCCTTTTACTCTGATGGATATATCAAAACGAACAGGACCTTTGGTCTTTTTCGGGCGAATGACGACATCCGGGCGCTGCAAGCGGACTGTCGCGACCGACTTGCCGTTTTTTCGGATGACGATTCCGGCACTCTGGGTTCTGGGAGTAAGCCAGCGCAAGCCGAGCAACTCGTCTTCGGGAAAGAAGCCGTTAAGCTTTCCGTGATGGATGGCAAATACGCCGTTGAGCGACAGGCGTGTAATAAATTGAGAGTCCATTTTCCATTTGTTCTTCACGACGGTGATCGAGGGGAGCAAGATCGTATTCGCAGGCTCCCAGTATTCGGAGATGAATTCGTGAAAGCGGATCGGCTGGATAAAAGAGCGCTGCTTGTAAACATCCACGGGCTGATGAAGCAAGGTGGATTCGGGAGAAAAGCCCAAAACAGGCTGTACACTCAGTACCTCCTCCAGCTTGTCGTGTGTTCCGAAAACCCACTTGGTATATCGGAGAAGGCCAGAGCGGTTCAAAATATCGTAGACCGGAAGAATCCCCTTTTCCAGTATTCGTTCGTGAAAGATCAGCGAAGAAACAAATCCGGTGAATGTCGGGATCTGGGCATTTTTGATCAGGTTGTCGATGGCCGATTGAGGCGTATCTCCTCTGCCTACGGCGATTACGGCAGGGGCTTCCCTTTCGTCTGCCTGGGTCTCTTGTTTTGCGACCCTGGCCAAATCCACCGTTTGCGTGTAAAAAACGTATTGGCCGTCCGTATAATCGATGCCGATGGCAGTCAAATACACCATATTCTGAATGACCTTTTGGTCCCAGCAGCCGGTCGTCAAGAACAGACACAGCAAAAGCGGGAAAAGCTTCCTCCCGGTTTTCATGAAACCTCCTCCCTCAGTCGGATCTTTTTTTGTTGGTGATCAAAGAAAGCAAGGGGCGGACAAGCACCTGCGCCAGATCGGAAAAGATCATGGGGGAGCGGCTAAGGACATACGGCTGTCCAAAAGAGGAAAGCGTGGACAGGTAGAGCACGGTACCGATGACACTGATGACAAAACCGTACATGCCAAGAATCGAACTGAGCAGGAAGACGGCAAAACGGGTGATCGTGACAGCGCCACTCAGGGATTGGTTTACCAGCGTAAAAGAGGCGACGATCGTCAGCGAGCCGATGAACAGCTGGGAGGGAGAGGTGAGCCCTGCCCGAATGGATGCGTCCCCAATAATCAACCCGCCTACCAACGCCAGCGTTTGCCCGACGTTTTTGGGCAGGCGTGCCCCGGCTTCGCGCAAGAATTCAAAAACAAAGAGAATGCCCAGCATCTCGATCGGCGAAGAAAAGGGCAGTCCCTTTCTGCCTTGACTCACGGTGGCCAGAAGCTGAAAAGGAAATTGCTCGACATTGTATGCCGACAGCGCCACCCAAAAGCCGGGAAGAAAGATCGCCAGCCAGATGCCAAACAGGCGCAAAACCCGCTCCAGCCAAATATAGGCCACGGGGTATTGGTCGTCTTCAGGGGCCTTGACCAGCTCCGGCAGGCTGCTGGGCACAAGCAGGGCGATGGGAGAGTTGTCTGCCAGGATGGCGGCTTTTCCCTGCAAAAGCAGATAGGTGACGTAATCGGGCCGTCCCGTGTAGTCGGTCAAAGGAAAAATAGAGTAGGGATTGTCGGTAATCGTTTTTTCCAGATTGGCGCTGGTTACGACCTCAAGCGATTCGTTTTTGACAAGGCGCTCTCTCAAAAGCCCGATAAGCTCTACGGGAGCCTTGTCAGTCATATAAAGCAGTGCCACCCGAGTTTTTGACTTGGTGCCCAAGGTAAAGGATTCATAGGCCAAAGAAGTGGTCCTCAACCTTTTGCGGACCAGGGCGACATTGGCCGATAGATCCTCGACGAAGCCGTCGCGGGGTCCTTTGATCGAAACCTCCGTATTGGCTTCTTCCGTCGAGCGCTGCGGGCGGTTGGAAAGACCGCAGGAATACGCACCCTTTCCACGCCAAAAAAGCAACAGCTCTCCGGCAAATAGCCGCTTTGTCCACTCCGTAAAGTCAGCAGGCAAAGGTTCTGCGAGAAAAGCGTCGAGCCCAGATCCTTCGTCCATTTCTTTTAGCTCAGGCAGGATGGTATCTTGCATCTGCTTGATATCGATCAGACCCTCGCAATAAACGAGAATGAATCCGGAGCCATCTCTTAATGAAACCGACTGGATCATGACATCCGCGCAGTGGGCAAAAGCTCGCCGCAGTTCGTCTTCGCCCGGATTTTCCAGAACGCCGAGAGCAGGCTCGCTTCTCAATTGGTAGCTCGGCAACGGCTTTTGCTCACGATTCATGATGACGTCCCTTCTGCTGTTTTCCCGCGACCAAGGCGACGATGGCAAGAACCATGGTAAGCACCAGGACGATGATCGCCGACATGGGAAAATACCATCTCGATAAAAAGGTGAGAAACTGCATGTCCGAAAAGGGCAAGCTCATCAGGGCGAGCATCGATGCGCCAAGAAACGAGAGAACCCCCAAGCGCTGTTTTGGTTTGCTGATTTGCAACAGCTCGGTCACAAGAAAGAGGCAAAGAGAGAGGCGGACGAACGCCCCGGACAGCCACTGGTAAATGGAAAGAAATTCGAGATTTTCGATGTATCTGCCCATGGTCAGCAGCCGCCACTGCTCATAGGAAGGATAGCGCTGCCTGGTCGCTTCTACCGGTCCGAATTCCGCGATAGCCCCAGTCAGCGGGCTAAGTGTGAGAATGATGATAATCCCTCCAAGCACTAAGAGGTACATGAACTTCGTTTCCGTTCTCAGATGATGCTGCAAAAACAGAATCAGGACAATTTCCAGGAAGCCTCCAGCCGCATAGAGCATGCCATTTATAACCGGAGTCATTCCGTTTTGAAACAAGGGCAAAAGCAAATGGTAATCCTTCTTGGGCATATTGCCAAAGCCGACTAAAAAGCCGAACAAGACGACGAACGGCAATAGCAGCCCGGAGGCGATAGCGATCGAATGGATTCCGGCATACGCGGCAGCTACACTAAGCAAGACGAGGACCAATCCCGTTACGATTTCCGGAGTGTTCGGCAAATAGTTGACGGTTGTCCAGGTCTGCGTGTCCGTCAAATTGACGAATGCCATCAAGTACAAAAGAAGCATGAACGGGAAAAGCAAAAGGCGGCTCCCGACGTGTCCGACGGTGGCTTCCAGCCAATCGGAGAGCGACTGCCTGTTCATCCGGCGACAGATGAGAAAAAGAAGCCAAAGCCATCCGATGAAGGGAATGGCTACCAACAGAACGCTGATCCAGGCGTCCCGGCCTGCTTTGCTTAGCAAGAGGGGAATGATCGTTACGTGAGTGGTGATCCCGACAGACAACATGATCATCATCACAGCTTGCGAAAATCCAATAGATCCTGTTTGGTTTCTCACGGACCGGTGCACTCCTTTTTCAAAGGATGTCCATACTATGTACAAAAAGGAAAGGCGTTATGTAATGTCTACCCGGCACCCGTATTTCCACTGGAAAAAAAAGAATCTTTCATTTTGTGCGCCTCATACGAAAAAATATGGTATGCTACTAGGCAGAAAAAAGCAGTGAGGAGTGCAGCGATGTATCAGCTAGTGCGGAAATTCCTGTTTCAGATGGATGCGGAAGAAGTGCATGAAAAAACCGTCCATCTCCTCAAAGTGGCAGAAAAATCAGCGGCAGGCAAAAGTCTTCTAAAGATGATGTATCAGGTGCGCGACGAGCGGCTTGAGACGAAGCTTTGGGGGATTACGTTTCCCAATCCGGTTGGGCTCGCCGCGGGCTTTGACAAAAATGCGGAGGTGTACCACGCCCTGGCAGCGCTCGGCTTTGGCTTTGTCGAGGTCGGGACGATCACGCCGCAAGGCCAGCCGGGCAATCCGAAGCCGCGGCTGTTCAGATTAGTGGAACATGGCGCCATCATCAACCGAATGGGCTTTAATAATCTGGGGGCATATTTGGCATCCCAAAATCTGATCGATTACGCTTATGCCGATATTCCGATCGGGATCAACATCGGCAAGAACAAGATTACGCCAAATGAACACGCCGCCAGCGATTACAGCAAGTGTTTGGACATGCTGTACAGCTACGGCCATTACTTTGTCATCAATGTCAGTTCGCCAAACACACCGAATTTGCGCGATTTGCAGGAGGCCGAGAGCTTGCGCAGCTTGATTCGCGCAGTCAAGGACAAGGCTTCCGAGCTGGAATCGCGGGGAGCCAAGGCGAAGCCGATCCTGTTGAAGGTGGCTCCCGATATGGCAGACGAGCAGATGCGCGACGTCGTGCAGGCTGCCGTGGCAGAAGGAATCTCCGGTATCATTGCGACGAATACGACATTGTCCCGCGAGCCTGTGCAAGACCATCCGAGAGCGAATGAGGCAGGCGGCTTGAGCGGAAAACCGCTCGAAGCGAGAGCGACCGCCTGGGTCAAGGAGATTTATCAGGAAGTCGGGGACAAGGTGCCGGTCATCGGAGTGGGCGGCATCTTTACCGGAGAGGATGCGTACCGCAAGATTCGCGCCGGCGCCAGCCTCGTCCAGGTCTATTCAGGCATGGCGTATCAGGGGCCGGGGATTGTCAAAATGATCAACAAGCAGCTGCTCCAATTCCTGAAGCGCGACGGCTTTTCGCACATTAGCGAAGCAGTCGGCGTAGATGCACGGTAATTTTGTGATAAAAGCTTGGGAGGCGAGCCAGTCTGCAGCTTTCAGAGTAGCAGCTTCGGCATCTGGCGGTTTGCAGCTTTCAACTGCCAAAGAGAAAAGGGAGAACTGGCACGTTCTCCTTTTTCTTTTGCAACCCATCGTATATAATAGACAATCATCTGCGAATTTTTGGAAAAGAATAAAATGCAGCAAGGTGCCCTTATGAATAGTAAGGGGTAACAGGGAATCGGGTGAAACTCCCGAGCGGTCCCGCCACTGTAACCAGGGGAATGCTCTTTTTTCGAAAGCCACTTGTCGATTTGACGGGGAAGGCAAAAGAGCGTATTGATCCGGAAGCCAGGAGACCTACCTTGCTGCCACACCCATGAGCCTTCGAGGAAAGGAGAGGTGAGCCCAAACGAAACGACTGTTCGCAGTATCGTTAGTTGCCGTGTGCCAAGCTCATCCAAATCGGGTGAGCTTTTTTGCGTGTGTTCTTTAGAGAATCAGAGTAAGGAGTGTTGCTGAATGAGGGGTAGACGCACCGTTGCCAGTGGTCTTCTGATAACCGGATTTCTTGTTTACTTGCTGTTCAATACGCCACAAACCGGACATGCCATGCATATTATGGAAGGGTATTTGCCGGCAGGGTGGTCGCTGTTTTGGTGGGCTGTTTTTCTGCCCTTCTTTTTCCTCGGCTTGCGTCAGGTTCAACGCATTGTCAAAGAGAAGCCCGAATTCAAGCTGCTTTTAGGGGTAGCGGGAGCCTTTGCATTTGTCCTGTCCGCGCTGAAAATTCCGTCCGTGACAGGCAGCAGCTCCCATCCCACAGGAACAGGGCTGGGCGCGATCTTGTTTGGTCCGCTGGTCATGTCTGTACTGGGCAGTCTGGTGCTCTTGTTTCAGGCGCTGCTGCTCGCGCATGGGGGCTTGACGACACTCGGCGCCAATGCGTTTTCCATGGCGGTTGTTGGCCCGTTCGTCGCATATGGCGTGTATCGGCTGGTGGCCAGAAAGAAAGGTGGCCAGAAGCTCGGCATTTTTCTCGCGGCAGCGCTGGCTGACCTCAGCACCTATCTGGTCACTTCCGTTCAACTGGCGCTGGCATTCCCGGCTGCTTCTGGCGGGATTATGGCTTCCTTTGTCAAGTTTGCGGGGATATTTGCCTTGACGCAGGTGCCGCTGGCGATCAGCGAGGGACTGCTGACGGTGCTCGTGTGGAATTGGCTTCAAGCCTACAACGCGCAAGAATTGTCGCAGCTGAAGCTGCTGAAAAGGGAGGGGTAAGAGATGAAGCGTTGGACGAACTGGCTGCTCATTTTGGCGGCAGCGGTACTGGCGGTGGTGCCATTGCTGGTCGTAAAAGATTCGGAATTCGGCGGAGCCGATGGAGCGGCAGAGGAAGCGATCATGGAGGTGGCTCCTGACTACGAGCCGTGGTTTCAGCCTTTGCTCGAACCTCCCGGCGGTGAGACAGAAAGCCTCTTGTTCGCCCTGCAGGCTGCTCTGGGAGCAGGCGTGATCGGGTATGCCATCGGCTTGTACCGGGGCCGCCTGAAAAACAGGCAAGAATGATTGGACGGATCGACTCCCTCGCTTACGAAAACAGGCTGAAGAGGCTGCCGCCCGAACAGAAGCTGCTCTTTTCGCTGGCCATGCTGCTGTTGGCACTGATCAGCCACCCGCTTGTCCAGGGCATTCTGTTCGTCTGGATGAGCGTCTGGATCGTCGTCTATGCCCGCACTCCATGGCGGATCTATTTTGTCGTGGTGGCTGCCTCCGTCGCCTTCCTGCTCGCCGGAAGCCCGGCGCTGCTCCTGGAGGCATCCAGACTGGCGGAATGGACACGGGATGACAATGCAATCGCATCCTGGCAGTTGGGAAGCTGGGTTGTCTATGTGACGGCAGAGGGGCTGTCCAGGGCCATGAGCCTGGCCGCCCGCTCGCTGGCGGCGCTCTCCTGCTTTTCCTTTATTCTTTTTACAGTTCCCTTTGCCGAGGTTTTGCAAGTGTTCCGCCGGATCGGCATCCCCTCCATTCTGACTGATCTGATGATGATCATGTACCGTTTTGTCTTCGTTCTTCTGGAGACAGCCGAGCAAATCTGGACGGCGCAAAAGGCCAGAGGAGGGCACCGCGGCACGGCGGGAACACTCAAGGATGCGGGCAGGCTGATCGTTCAATTATTTATCCGCACGATGGCACGCTACCGCCAGATGTACATCAGCATGACGGCAAGAGGGTTTACGGACGATTTCCGCGTCCTGGTCCATGCCTCCCATATGCGTTCCAAAAGGTACGAATGGGAAGCGGTAGCCGGATGTCTCCTGCTGGCGATGCTGGAATGGTGGATGGGAGGATGAGGCGCGAGTGGCATTCGAAGTGACGACAGATGCAGCAGAACAGACAGATGCAGCGGAACAGACAGCTAGAGCTGCCTTGGACATATTGCGATTTTCATTCGTTCACTACACGTATCCGGGAGCTTCCCAACCGGCGCTCAACGGACTTTCTCTCGGTGTCCCTGCCGGAAAAAAGTGTGTGCTATTGGGCCACAATGGCTGCGGAAAGTCCACCATGTTTCTGCATGCGAACGGAATTTTTCGGCCGAATCTGGGCCAAGTCCTGTGGAAAGGGATGGCCGTTTCCTACGACCGGGCTCATTTGCTCAAGCTGAAACAAAAAATCGGTCTGGTGTTTCAGGACCCGGAGCAGCAACTGATCGCCGCGACGGTTGCCGAGGATATCTCCTACGGACTATGCAATCAAAAGCTGCCGGAAGCCGTTGTCAGGGAAAAGGTGTATCGCACGATGGAAACATTCGGGATGACCGAATGGGCAGAAACGCCGATTCACCGGCTCAGCCTAGGGCAGAAACGGCGTGTGGCATTGGCCGGAGTCATGGTGCTGGAGCCGGAGCTGCTGCTGCTGGACGAGCCGACAGCCTATCTGGATCAAGAGCAGACGAGAAATTTTGTGCAGGAGCTGGACCGCATCCATGCGGCCGGAACGACAATCCTGATGGCTACGCATGACATTGACCTCGCATTTGCCTGGGCCGACTGGGTGCTGGTCATGGAAAAAGGGAAGCTGGTCCTGGAAGGAGAGCCGGAGGCGGTTTTCTCCCGGCGGGATACTCTGGAGAGGCTGCAGCTTCGTACGCCTGCTGTCTTCGATGTGTGGGAAGCGTTGCCTGCCGCCCTGCGGGAAGAGATCGGTTCTTCCCGGGTGCCGAGGTCCGTGGAGGAGCTGACTGCGGGATTGCGGCGAATAGCTGCAAGCTGCATTACATAAGCCGGTCGCTTGTGCTGGAGGAGCAGCAGTACAGACAGCATCCATGCAGGTGCAATATCGGAACAAAAACAGACTCCAGGTGGTTGAAATATTGGGACAGAACGGATTTCATGTCGTTGAAATATTGGAGTAGAACAGATTTTCATGGTGCTGTACTATTGGAGAAGTGCAGGCCTGCGTTCGCATGGCTTTTAGCAAATCAGGCTGCGAAAAAGGCAGCTTTTTTTGTACGCATGGTGACGCTTCTCACACCTGTCAGTCGGCCGTTTCGCTACGATAAGAGCAGCTGAAGCTGATTGGCAGGACAGGAGGGCGAGCGATGAGCTTGTTGAAAGAACGTGATTACGCTGTAAGTCCGTTTATCGTGGTCTGGGAGCTGACGAGAGCGTGTGCTTTGCAATGCCTGCACTGCCGGGCTGAGGCGCAGTACGCATCGGATCCGGCGCAATTGACGTTTGAGGAAGGAAAAAGACTGATTGACGATATCGCGGAGATGGATCGTCCGCTGCTCGTTTTTACGGGAGGGGATCCATTGATGCGCCGAGATTTGTTTGAGCTGGCCGAGTACGCTGTTCAGGAAAAGGGTCTGTCCGTATCCATGACCCCCAGCGCTACGCCGAAGGTCACTTTTCAGGCAGTGCGCCGCGCCAAGGAAGCGGGGCTGGCGCGGTGGGCATTCAGCCTGGATGGATCGACTGCCGAGGTCCATGATCACTTTCGCGGGACGGCAGGCTCGTACGAAATGACACAGAGAGGCATCGGCTATTTGCAGGAGCTGGGGATACCGATCCAGATCAATACGACAGTCTCGCGCTACAACCTTCATGACTTGCCATTGATTGCAGAGGTCGTCCGGGAGATGGGAGCTGTATTGTGGAGTCTGTTTTTTCTCGTCCCGGTCGGCAGAGGGATGAAAGCAGACATGATCACCCCGGAGCAGCACGAAGAAGTGATGACCTGGCTGTACCAGGTGAACAAACAAATGCCGTACGATGTAAAAGTGACGGAAGCCCCTCATTTTCGCCGTGTCTGGAACCAGCTCAGGCAGCGCGAGACAATGCCTCGGGATGCGCGGACGAAGAAGCGTCCGGATTGGCTGGGCAGAGCCCCAAAAGGAGTCAATGACGGGGATGGCTTTGTCTTTGTCAGCCACATCGGCGATGTCTACCCGAGCGGTTTTCTTCCTGTAAAGGCGGGAAATGTTCGCGAGGGCTCTCTCAGGCAGATCTATCGGGAAGCGCCCGTAATGAAGCAGTTGCGGGACAAGTCTCTCCTCAAGGGAAAGTGCGGTCGTTGTCCATACAAGGAAATCTGCGGAGGCTCAAGAGCCCGGGCCTACGGCGTAACGGGCGATTACCTGGAAAGCGACCCTTACTGTGCTTATGATGAGGGCATTAGCGCTAATGCCGGAGAAACTTGCCAAGCGACGTAAGCAATTTTTTGTGCAATCGGAAAAGAAAGGAGAGCGTCGGAAATGAGAGCGTTCATCCCCAACCAGCACGGCGCCTGGGCGATGCTGATCGTGCCGTTTCTGTTCGGCGTGTTTGCGTCCGCTCCCGTGATTTTTCACCTCCCTTTGTTTTTGGGCTGGCTGCTGCTGTATCTGTTTACCTTTCCGCTGCTGCAGTTGATTCGCACCGGCAAGAAAGACCGTTACAAAAAGCCGCTCATGCTCTATGGTGTGCTGCTCGCTCCGCTCGCCGGAGCGTTGCTGCTGGCAAAGCCGGGACTGAGCTGGTACGCGCTGTCGCTGCTGCCGTTCTTCTTGATCAACTGCTACTACGCGCGAAAAAATCAAGAGCGGGCGATTGCGAACGATTTTGCGGCGGTGCTTCTGTTCAGCTCTATCGTCTTTGTCACCTATAAAATCGGCGGGGGCAACGACTGGGGAGTCGCTTTGTCGCTGTTCTCTCTGAGTGTTCTTTACTTTGCGGGAACGGTCTTTTACGTCAAAACGATGATCCGCGAGAAGCGGAACAAAGTGTTTTACTGGCTGTCAGTTTGCTATCATATCATTCAAATTGCCGTGATGGCTTGGCTGTTCTCGCCCTGGCTGCTATTGCCGGCCGGCGCGCTTTTGATCCGGGCGATCGTTTCGCCCCGGCTGCAGCCGTCCATAAAAGTCGTCGGAATCTCGGAGATCGGCTATGCCGTGATGATGACGGCCACCGTTCTGTGCTTGTATCTGTGAGGGATCGCGTTGCTTTTCTGTCTGCGTTCCCATCGCTTGGCTGGACGCAAGGACAGGGCAAATTGGATTAGCTCAACCGGCAAAGGAGCACACTAAACTCCAATCGGGCATGCAGCTAATAAGAGCGGAAAGCTTGCCGATGGGAGGGAATGGCGATGAAGAATATTGCTGTTTGGAGAGCCCTCGCCGGAGGTCTCGCAGCAGCGGCCTTTGCACTCATTCAGTGGATGATGTCGTAGGACCAACTTGCACCACATCAACGAGCCTGTGGGCGTGATTGCCAAGGCTCGTTTTTCATTGGAAATACCTAGAATTTGGACTATTCCTTTTGTATAATGGTTTCTACATAATCCATAGGAGGCGTTCTTATGAAGTACACGATGATGGTTAGGGCTCAAATTCAAGGGGAAGACGCATAACTTGCCCTGTAAACTGCGAGCTTCCCCTGAAATGGGGAAGGGGTTTTCATTTTGGTGGACAAGGAACGGAACGAGCAGGATCGTTTGCAAACAGAGGGCGCGGAAGCTGCCGGTCCCGCCAGAGCTATCGGCCATTTGCCAGCGGTGTTGGCGTGGCTTGGCTTTCTAGGGTTTTTCAGCGTATTGAATGAAACGGTATTTACCGTATCCTTGCCGGACATCGCCAACCAATTTGGCATACCGCCATCCACCGCCAACTGGGTAACGATCAGCTTTGTCATTACTTTCGGGATCGGTTCGGCCATTTATGGCAGACTGGCCGATATGTACGGCGTCAAATGGCTGCTTGTCATCGGTTTGTGTATATACAGCGGAGGATCGCTGCTCGGTCTGTTCGCGCCATTTTCATTTCCGGCTGTCATTGCTGCCCGGTTTATTCAAGGCGCAGGGGCATCGGCCGTTCCCGCGATGATCATGGTCATGATCGCCCGCTATATCGGACCTGAAGATCGCGGGAAAGCATTTGGAATCGTAGGCTCCATGGTTGCTATGGGAGAGGGAATCGGCCCCGTCATCGGAGGTGTCGTGGCAGACACGATTCATTGGTCATTCCTTTTTTTGCTCCCGGTAGTAACGCTTGTCTCCATTCCTTTCTTTCTGCGGGTATTGCCGCACGAGCCTTCTCGCAAAGGGAAAGTGGATGTGAAGGGCGCTTTGCTGCTTTCGGCTGTGATGGTGATGTTTACCCTGTATACGACAGGATACCAATGGGGGTATCTGGCGGGGAGCTTTCTCCTGCTAGGGATGTTTGCCTTCTATATTCGTCGCGTGGAACAGCCGTTTATCGAACCATCCTTGTTTAGGAAACCGAGGTTTGTCAAAGGCGTTCTGACGGGATGCATTTTGCTCGGGACTGCCGCAGGCTTCATTTCCATGGTGCCGTATATGATGAGAGACGTGCATCATTTGAGTACGGGCTTGATCGGGGGAGGAATTCTGTTCCCGGGTACCATGAGCGTAGCGTTTTTCGGTGTTGTTGGAGGGAGACTGGCCGATAGGCGAGGGCATCTGTTTGTATTGTCTCTCGGTGTGTTCCTGATCACTATGAGCTTTCTCGGCACAGCACTGTTTGCTGACCAAACACCGTGGCTTATGACTGGTGCACTGGTGCTGGCATTTGGCGGTCTGTCCTTTGTGAAAACAGCGATCTCCTCCAGTGTGGCAGAGACGCTGGAAGAACACGAAGCCGGCGCTGGCATGGGAATGCTCAACCTGGCTTGCTTCTTGTCAGAGGGGATCGGGGCAGCGATTGTCGGCGGCTTGTTATCGAATAGCCTGCTGGACTTCCCTTTGCTCCCGACAGTAGGCCAGCCTGCGGCATTCGTCTACAGCAATTTGCTGATCGTCTTTGCTTTGCTCGTGTTTGTTGGCCGAGTGATATACTCATCAGCATATGGCCGTAGACAAAGCTGACAAAATGATTGATTTTATACAGCGAAAACTGCTGTATGCGAAAAACAGCCGGATGCTTGTCCGGCTGTTTTTGTTGTCTAGGCTCTGTTGCCGTTGCCATATAGTGTTGATATTTTATCAAAATAAGAGATGCAACTAAAACGCTGCGCCTCTAACAGATATTGCCTCTGGATTATGCTAACTGCCTATATATTTGAATAGATGAATTCTGTTTTATTTGGTTAGATTGTAACTCCAATTAATTAAATCGTAGATTTCATCTTTAGGAAAAGGACTATCCAAAACAATTGTAATCCAATGCTCCTTATTCATATGGTATGCAGGCAAAATTCCTTGTTGACTCCTTAATAAACGATTTATTTCCGGGTCGCACTTCAGGTTAATTATATCGACTCTTCCTTCCCCTGATACACCTAATTTGATTCTCGGTACATTCATAATCACTCCATACCACTTGCCATCCTTGTTGTGTCGTAATACCGCATAATCTGGATACTTGAACCAAGGGTAGTCTGGCTCTGTGCCAAATTTCTCCTTTACATAAGTAAATATTTCTTCTCTATTTATCAAAAAAATACCTCCCGAAATACCTTGTCTGTCTTTCTGTTATACGAATAATTTTTGTCGCCCATAATTTTACTAATTTACAGTAAAACTTGACAGTCGCAAACTGTCATATGTCTCTGTCATTTCGTAGTTGTCGAGATACGCTGTAGTCACGCCTTTAAAGCGGTCTATCCATTGTTTCAAACGAGAATGGAGACTGTTGACATTTTAAAGGTGATACAAGCCAGAGCCTTTAACAGAGCCTTTGTCTAAAGAAATTTCGGCCCCCCTATAACTTTAGTTAGTCTACAGAGCAAGATTTTCGAACTAGACTTACATTGCCCGTTGTACAAGTTTTCTTATTCGTTGATGGAACGCCGTGTGCGCTGAAAGGCGCCCGCACGGTGTAGGCTCGTTCGAAAGCCATGCGTGGTATAAGGCGAGAATAGCGACAATCCTCCAGTGGTCGGTTGGATGCCAGAGCAAACGGCCGGTGGAGATCATTGGGTAAACAAGGAGGAATATCAGGACGGCTTCCATGTAGTAGTGAAAAGCACGAAGGCTGGCAGTGCATATCTCGTTCCCAGCGGCATACCCGGCGATGAGAACCGGATCCGACTGGCCGCAGTTGGCAGCACCGATGTGACCGCAGC
This sequence comes from Brevibacillus sp. FSL K6-2834, assembly GCF_038592925.1. Lineage (NCBI taxonomy): Bacteria > Bacillati > Bacillota > Bacilli > Caryophanales > Paenibacillaceae > Brevibacillus > Brevibacillus sp. FSL K6-2834. The sequence goes on along the minus strand of NZ_CP151945.1, from coordinate 4,631,355 downwards.
CGATGCGGAAACGGTGATCACCATTGCCCCGAGGGAGACAAAGCTGACCCATGGAGGACAATACGTTCTCTATGCAATTGATCAACAGGGCATTGTTTCCCTGCCCACCCCGATTGTTTTTGCTGTTGACCTGGAAGGGCCCGTCTCGGAGGATGCCGAGACAAAAGCTGGAGGATGGGAAGAGACGGCGAAGATGATGGAGCCGAATATCGGTGGAGCAGCCGCGGTTTTGCCAGATGGTGAAATTCTGGTCGCTGGAGGCAGTATGAAAAAAACAGTGGTCATGTACGACCCGCGTCGTGAAAAGTGGACACAACTGGAAGACATGAGCGTGCCTCGGTACGGTCCGGCTGCAGCCGTACTGCCTGATGGCAAGGTACTGGTCGTTGGCGGCGACCCGGAAGGAAGGGGTACATTTTTAAAGTCGACAGAAGTGTACGATCCAAAAGCGGATAGCTGGACCGAAAGTATCCCCATGGAAATGGAACGGTTTAAGCCGGCAGCTGCAACGCTTGAGGACGGAAGAATTCTCGTAGTGGGAGGTTTTTCAAAGAAAGGCGTTCAAAAGTCAGCGGAAATATTTGATCCAGAGACCGAAGAATGGAGCAGCGCTGCAAACATGAATACAGGAAGGGAAGGTGCTGGCGCAGTTCTTCTTCCAACCGGAGAAGTATTGGTAATGGGCGGTATAGATGCGGCCGGCAACGAGCTGAAGTCCGCGGAAGTCTACGATCCCGACGCGGATTCGTGGACATATGCAAGTGATATGTATGAGAAACGATACAAGCCTTCAGCAGTCGCATTGAAAAATGGCAAAGTGCTGGTAGCAGGGGGGATTTCGGAGAGCTCGGCGGAAATATATGATCCCCGAACCGATACGTGGGAGTATACCGTTCCGCTTTCCAGCAGACGCTTGGAAGGAGTAGCTGCGCCTCTCCCGGATGGACGCGTCATCGTAGCTGGCGGCTATGATCGGTCGGAATTGGCGACAGCCGAGACCTATGCGCCTCATCTGGAAGTAACGCTTTTGTTTGCAGAAGAAGTCACGCTTAGCAGAGATCTTGATGACGTCAAGGGTATGATCAGTTATTCGGTAGATGGAGGCCCTTACGAATCTTTGGGCCGGGACGATACGATTCAATTCTCCGCGAACAAGCTGGTGATTACCCTTGATTTGTTGCCAAACGGAAGCTATGTTCAGGTGAGGGTGGGGGAGGCGATTGTGGAGGATGAGGCCGGGAACCCAAATGAGGAGCAGTTGACAGACGAGCTGCGTTACTAAAACAGCGATTGCCTTCGCGACGAAACAATCCGCGCCATTATAAGCGAAAGCCCTCCTCGACAGAGAAGGGCTCAGGTTGCAGACAAACTCCCTCGCTGAACGAACAGCAGAGGGAGTTTGTTTAATAATTTGATGAAAATACCGAAGGTGTTTTGATCGTTCACCTTTTGGCGACCTGATTTCCATAGCCAGGTCGCCATTTTTTTCAAGTTCATGGCAGCGAAAACAAGCATCGCCTGCATCGTGACCTTCTCCAGTCCTCGTAAGGTCGTCCAACGCATGCCATGCTTTTCCTTCATATCAGCGAATACACGTTCAATCGTTTCTTTCCGTTTGCTATAGATTTGTTTGTTTTCCTCGGTATGCCGGAGGTGGTCTACCTCTTCGAGGTAATCAGCCCAGATGTGGCGACTCACTCTCTTTGTGTAGTCTTTACTTTCCGTGCATTGTTTCAAGAACGGACAACTTCGGCAAACTTGAGAATTTGATCGATAGATACGGTACCCATCCTTGTTTGTTGTCTCATATGTTAAGATTTGCTCGTTCGGGCAGATGTAGCAGTCGAAATATTCATCATACACATATTCGTGCTTTTTAAAAAAACCTTCTTTGGTGCGTGGTCTTGTGTAGGGCATAACGGGGCGAATCTGGTCATCAAGGAGTGTTTTACTGATGTAAGGCGTCTTGTATCCCGAGTCCACTGCCACAGCTTGAGGCTGTGCAAACGTCTTTCGCACTTGATTCAAAACATCCTCAAAAACCTGACTGTCATGCACATTGCCTGGCGTTACCTTGGCACCAAGCACAAATCCATTTCGATCACATGCTGTATGAAAACTATAAGCAAATACACGTTCCTTTTCCCCTTTTACAAACAATCCGCAATCCGGGTCAGTTGTGCTGACTTTCACCTCCTTCTTCGAAGTTTCTGTCTTTTTTTCAAGGGGCTTCTTTCCATGTGCAATACGATCCTGATTGATTTCTTCGTCCAGCAGCTCTTGATATTTCTTCGCTTGTTCTTCAACGATTTCTTTCACGTATTTATGCTTATTCGCACTGGCTTTTACATGCGTAGCATCAATGAAAAGCACATCAGGCTTCACGAATCCATGATGAACCGCCTCCTCCAATATTCGAAGGAAGATCGACTCGAAGAGTTGAGTATCCCGAAAACGGCGAACATAGTTCTTGCCTAGGGTCGTGAAATGGGGAATGGGCTGACTGAAATCATAGCCAATAAACCACCGATAGGCAACATTGGTTTCGATCTCTTTAATCGTTTGTCGCATGGAACGAATTCCAAAAATATATTGGATGAAAGCAATTTTAACTAAGACTACAGGGTCAACACTGGGTCTGCCATTGTCATGACAGTAAAGGCTTTCCACCAAGTCATAGATGAACGAAAAGTCGATTGCATTTTCAATTTTTCTTACGAGATGATCTTCTGGCACCAACTCATCTAGCGAGAATGCAGATATCTGATAACGCCCTTCGGCCTCTTGCTTATTAAGCATAATGCCACCTCTAAAAAATAACTTTTGAAAACGTAACATGTTCTATATTCAACAAAAAAGCCTGCAGACCCTGTTCCTTACGGAACTTTGTCTACAGGCTGAGCCCTCCTCGACAGAGAAGGGCTTCGCTTGTTCGCATCATGAATGTTTGTCCCGGGAAGGGTTTGTTTGCTCTTATGTTCCTTGTTTACGTGAGGATAATTGCCTTTGATTCGTAAGTCCATCATTGGGCGGCTTGGAAAAGCCGCCCGCAAGCATTGCAAATTAATCACAGTCGCAACCGACGATTACCAACAGGATGAACAGAACCAAAATCAAAGAAAAGTTGTCGCCAAAAATTCCGCAGCTGCTGGACACTCTGAATCACTCCTTAGCTAGGTTTGGAAAAAGCTTCAAAATAAGCTATGCGTGAGAAGAGTGTGGGGTAAGGGCGAATGCGGAGATTGATCAAAATTGGGTGCCGTGATGGTAGCCGCGGATTTTTCATCAAACCAATACCAGGAAGTTGATGAACACAGTGGCAGTACGCCTATTTGTACAGAATATCATCCCGTAGCGACCCGACCTTGGTCAACGCATCATCAATATCTTCTTCACTTACACCAAAATGGGCAAGGGCAGCATGCAAATGCTTCACAATGGCGTCAAAGTGAACCGGCTGCAGATTCATGCCTTCATGGGCCTTTGCCATCGATTGGCCCGAATATTGATTTGGCCCACCCAGGGCAAAGCTGATGAACTTTGTTTGATGCTTCCGCTGCTTCTCCATATCGGTGTTGGCAAAAAAATGGTTCACGGTATCATCAGCTAAAACCAACTCATAAAAGTAGTCAACGACTTTAGCAACTGTTTCTTCGCCACCGTATTTTTCGTAAAACGTTGCCATGATGAAACCTCCCTGGTAGACATAGATCAATGTAGGTATTCCGCAAATGACGAAAACTTATGATAGACTTTCGCAATAATCCTCTGCAAAACAGGACATCAAAGCGCTATCCAATCTCTTCGCCACTCTCTCTATAGCCAAAAGGGCGCATACATGAACAAAGCCCTCCTCAAGCGAGAAGGGCTCTCTTCCTTTCATCATTATGTGTTGTTTTTTACCGTTTGTCCCCAATCTGTCCCAATTTTCAGATGAAACACAAGATCACACTTCATACAAAAGGGATTTTATACGAGCATTCCTCTTACAGATCGTAATACAACTCAAATTCCTTCGGATTCACCGTACGCTCGACCTCTTGAATTTCGCCGCGTTTCACGGCAATCCAGCTTTCGATTACCTCGCGTGTAAAGACGCCGCCTTCGAGAAGGAAGTCACAATCTCTCTCCAGAGCATCCAGAGCTTCAGCCAGCGACCCTGGCGCGCTCTTGATATCCACTTTTTCGGCATCGGACAAGTCGTAAATGTTTTTGTCGATCGGACCGTAGCCCAGCTCGCGAGGGTCCAGCTTGCGCTTGATTCCGTCCAGTCCGGCCATCAGCATGGCGGCGAACGCCAGATATGGGTTGGCTGTAGAGTCCGGGGTGCGGAATTCAATTCGGGAAGCCTTCGGTGTTACGGCCGCGACTGGAATGCGGACAGCTGCCGAGCGATTTCCTTTGGAAAACACCAGATTGACGGGTGCTTCGTAGCCGGGAACCAGCCGCTTGAACGAGTTGGTGCTCGGATTGGTCAGGGCTATCAATGCCGGCGCGTGATGCAGGATGCCTCCGATGTAGTGGAGGGCCATCTCGCTCAAGTTCGCATATCCGCCTTTTTCAAAAAACAGCGGCGTGTCGCCGTTAAAGAGGCTTTGGTGGACGTGCATGCCAGAACCGTTGTCGCCGACGATTGGCTTCGGCATAAAGGTGGCAGTTTTGCCATGCTTGGCAGCTACATTGCGCACGATGTACTTGAACAGAAGCAGGTTGTCTGCCGTCCGGGTCAGCGTGTCAAAGCGGAAGTTGATTTCGCCTTGGCCAGCCGTTGCTACCTCGTGGTGGTGGCGCTCGACTTTCAGACCCGCTTGCGACATCAGGGTGCACATTTCATTGCGGATATCCGCTTGCGAATCCGTCGGCTGAACCGGGAAGTAACCGCCTTTGTTGCGGACCTTGTAGCCAAGATTTTTTCCTTCCGCGCCAGTGTTCCAGTAAGCCTCCTCGGAATCGATGTGGTAGAAAGAGCCGGATGGACCGGAAGCATAGCGGACGTTGTCAAACAGGAAGAACTCCGATTCCGGACCAAAGTAGGCATCTGTTGCCACTCCGAGCTCCTGCAAATACGCTTCCGCCCTCAGGGCGATGCCGCGGGGATCGCGATCATAAGCGGACCCGTCGGGATTGTGAATGTTGCAGACGATATTCAATGTTTTGGCTTCGACGAACGGATCGACGAAGGCGCTGGCCGGGTCGGGAATCGCGACCATATCGCTTTCCTCGATGCCCTTGTAGCCTGTAAGGCTGGAGCCGTCAAAAGCGACGCCGTTGTGAAAAGTGTCCTCGTCGACAGCATAGGCAGGAATGGTGACATGGTGTTGGCGACCGAGCAAATCTACAATGCGGAAGTCCACATATTCAATGTTTTCCAGCTCAATGAGAGACAGAATTGTTTTAGCATCCATTCGAATCACTCCGTTCACGAATATTTATTAAGAATCCATTTTTAAACGTTCGACTTTCTTCTGTTTTCTATACTGAGGATTATAAAAGTTTACGAACGAGGCTGTCAAGAGGTTTAGTGACATTCAATGTTAGTTTTTCTAACATAATATTGCGGGTGTTGTATCCGGTTCCTTTTTTGTAAAATATAGACGAACTATTTCGAACAAAAAGGGTGGAGGGATTTAGGTGAAGGTGCTGGTGTTGGGAGCGGGGGCAGTAGGCGGTTATTTCGGTGCCCGGCTCGCTGAAAAAGGGGTCGACGTCACGTTTCTCGTAAGGGAACGCAGACGGGAACAATTGAAGCAAAGAGGGCTGAGAGTACAAAGCGTTCACGGCGATATTCACCTGGAGCAGCCCCAATTGATTGTCTCGGGAGAAAAGGCAGGACCGTTTGATGTCATTTTGTTATCCAATAAGGCGTATCACCTGGATGACAGCATCGAGTCGATCGAGCCGTATGTAGGCGGAAATACAGTCATTCTGCCGCTTTTGAATGGAATCGCTCACATGGAGCGGTTGTGGGATACATTCGGTCGTGACCGGGTGCTGGGCGGATTGTGCTTCATCGAAACGACGCTGAACCCGGAGGGAGATGTCGTCCAGACAAGCCAGACGCACGACATGGTTTTCGGCGAGTGGGAGGGTGGAGGAAGCGAACGAGTCGAAGCGCTCAAACAGGCATTCGCCGGTACGAAAGCGAGCATTCGGGCCAGCGCCGATGTTCAGCGTGACATGTGGCAAAAATACTTGTTTATCACCACGCTGTCAGGAATCACGACATTGATGAATTCGTCAGTCGGTCCGATCCGCGATGCGGTGTACGGACTGGAGCTGACACGCCAGTTGGCCGAGGAAAGCGCAGCCGTTATGCGCAAGCTGGGAGCTCCGATCGACGAGGACGTTGAGGACAAGCAAATGGATACATTTATGAAGCAAGGCTATCGCATGAAGGCATCCATGCTGCGCGACATGGAAAAAGGCTTGCCGGTGGAAGCCGACCACTTGCAAGGATTTTTGATTCAGAAAGCAGACCAGCTCGGGATTGCCGTACCGATGCTCAAGGTTGTTTACAACAATTTGAAGGTGTACGAATTGAAGCGTGAAGCGGCCAAATAAGTTATAATGAAGGCAATACGCAAAATGGAGGAGGGGTAAACGTGGAAGTCATCAAGATTTCCCCCCGCGGCTATTGCTACGGCGTCGTTGACGCTATGGTGCTCGCGCTCAAAACGGCGCAAAACTTCGATCTGCCCCGTCCCATCCACATTCTTGGGATGATCGTGCACAACGCCCATGTGGTTGAATCGTTTGAAAAGATGGGGGTCAAAACGCTGGATGGCGAAGACCGGCTTGCCCTCTTGGATCAAATAGACGAAGGGACAGTCATTTTTACCGCGCATGGCGTTTCGCCGGAGGTGCGAAAAAAAGCTCGTGATAAAGGGCTGACCGTCGTGGATGCGACATGCCCCGATGTCACCAAAACGCATGATTTGATCCGTGAAAAGGTGGCGGAGGGATACCACGTCCTCTACATCGGCAAGAAGGGGCATCCGGAGCCTGAAGGGGCAGTAGGAATCGCTCCTGATCGGGTGCATTTGGTGCAGACCGTAGACGAAATCGAAAAACTGTCGATGCCGACCGACAGACTGATTGTCACCAATCAGACCACGATGAGCCAGTGGGATGTCAAACACCTGATGGACGCGATCATCAAGCGTTATCCGCAAGTAGAGGTCCACAATGAAATTTGCCTGGCCACGCAGGTTCGGCAGGAAGCTGTTGCCGAACAGGCAGGCGAGGCCGATCTGACCATCGTCGTCGGCGATCCCCGCAGCAACAACTCCAACCGGCTCGCTCAGGTAGCGGAAGAGATTGCCGGTGTGCCGGCATATCGGATCGCAGACTTGTCCGAGCTTGATCTGGAGTGGCTGAAAGGGAAAAAGCGGGTGGCTGTAACATCCGGGGCGTCCACCCCGACGCCGCTGACCAAAGAGGTTATCCAGTTTCTCGAGCAATACGACGAAACGAAGCCGGAGACGTGGGATAAGAAAAGAACGGTCAATATGAACAAAATCCTTCCATCGGTAAAGTAAAGCGCCGGCTTTCGTCAGGCGGCTGGCTCACTGCGGCAGGAGAGCCAGAGCCTGTCGATGGGGCGCGGATGCTGAAGACCTGCAAAAGACGAGCACTGTTGGCTCGTCTTTTCTTTGGTCGACCGCCAAACAGTTTGGCGAAAACCTGGTTTTCTTAAATCAGAAGGAGGACTCTATGGAGGGCAAGGTAGGGCGGCATATGAGCTTGTGTGCTTTGTATCTGTTCATCTATTACGGGTACGGGGCGCTTTATCCGCTGATTACTCAGTATTATCAGTCCATTCAGCTCACGGGAACCCAAATCGGCATCATCAGTGCAGTGACTCCTGTTGTTTCCATGGTCACCCAGCCGATTTGGGGAATGATCTGTGATCGTTTTCAGATACGAAAACCTGTATTGATGCTTGCGCTGGTCGCTTCGGGATTGGTCGGTCTGCTCTTTCCGGCGGTTTCGACGTTTGCGCTCGTCTTCCTCATGTACGTCCTGCTCTCTATTTTCCAAAGTGCGCTGGTACCGATCTCGGACAGCATGGCGCTCGGCTATGCCAAACAACATCACCTCCAGTTTGGAGACATTCGCCTATGGGGTGCCGTCGGCTTTGCCGTGGCAGCGCTGTTGACAGGACTCGCTCTGGAGCAATGGGGTACGGGAAGCATTTTCGTTTCCTACTGTGTGGCGTCGCTGATCGCTGTTTGGTTTTTGCGAAATATTCCGGATAATACCGAATCGGCTCCGCGGATTGGCGGGAGCCTCCTTCAGGGCGTGATGGAGCTGATGAAGCTCCCTCGCTATGTCCTTTTTCTCATTGCTTCTTTCTTTATCTACGGAGCCATTAATGCGCACAACATCTGGTTTTCGCTGTACTACCAGCATATTGGCGGCTCTGTCGCCGGCATCGGGCTTGCCTTTATGCTCTTTGCCGGCAGTGAGGCGCCGTTCATGAAGCTGGCCAGTTTCTTTGTCCGCCGCTTCGGCCTGGAGCTGACGATTCTTTTGGCGGGGACTGTTTCTGCCATGCGCTGGCTATGGTACAGCTCGGCGCCGGGGACGACATTTGTGATCGCCTTCTTTTTCCTGCAAGGACTTTCCGTCGGCTTTTATTTGGCCACAGCTTCCCAATTTGTCAGGGACAACACACCGGCTTCTCTGCAAGTGACGGCGCTGTCTTTATTTGTGTCTATCGGGAATGGACTCGGGTCGATGACCTGCAATCTGGTCGGCGGCTGGATCAAGGACCTCTCGTCGATTTTGGAAACGTATTTGTTCTTTGGGATTGCGACTGCTCTAGGCTTGATTCCCTTGCTAGTAATCCGCTATGGGCCGTGGAAGCAGCCCCGGTTTGCCCAAAGCAGCCACCTCTAGCAAAGCTCTTCCGTTGCTAGAGCCATCCAGCGTGAAGGCTAATTGACGATCAAAGTCCCCTGGTAACCGATTTCCGGATAGCCGGGGGTATTGGAGATGAATGGAAATTGGCCTTCCTGCTCAGCCAAAAATTGCAGCGTTGCCGACTGGTTTGGCTTCAGATCGGAGGATTGCACGTTCAATTCGCGGATCACGAGATTGTGCGGGCGAATATCCGTATTGACGATCATCAGGGAGACGGTCTCTCCTTTGTTGACGGATAGCTTGTTGGGCAAGAAACCTGCATTGGAGATGGTTACAGTCTGCACGCGTTGGGCAGTCACTGGAGAGGCATACAGGCGGTACTGATGAATAGCCAGTAACCCCAGTATCAACGCCAACGCGATTAACGGATAGCGAAGCTGCCTGTACCGTTGACGAGTCATATCCCTTCAGCTCCTTTGCGTGTGCGGAATTCTTGGAGGTGTTACTATTATCCTGCCCTGGACCTCTTTGGGATAAACAAGAGAAGTGTTTGCGGCCGAAAAGCGCAGAGGAACGTAGAGAAGCAAAAAAGGAGAGCGGGGAGGCTCTCCTTTTTTTGGTCAGGAAAGAGACTGAAAATCGCGGATCAAGGAAATGGCCATATACAATGCGATAGCCCAGATAATCAGCGCGGAGACGATGTTTAGCCCGCGGAGCAGTCTGCCGGAGGTGTCGAGCTTTCCAGCGGTTCTTCCGGCGATGGCAAGCGCCAGAAACCAGAGCCAGGAGACCAGGATGCAGGAGAGGGAAAAGGCCCATTTCAGCGTACCCGTATACTGAAGCGAGCTCGTTCCGATGACCCCGATCGTGTCCAGGATGGCATGCGGATTCAACAGGGAAACGGACGCGGCGAACATGATCTGCCGCTTGGGCGTGAAGCGCTCCGCTGCCTCTTTGTCCACAGCCGGGCGGCTGCGCCAGGTCATGAAGCCCATATATGCGAGGAAACAGACACCGATTGCAAACAGGATCATTTTCAGCCAGGCAAAGGTAAGGACGACCAGTGAAACACCGAGCACAGCCAGCAAAATAAGGGCGGTATCACAAAGAGCAGCCGTGATGACGACTGGCAGTGCACGCCAGAGAGTAGGCTGCAGTGCTCCCTGGTTAAAGACAAATACGTTTTGCACACCTAGCGGCAGTATTAAGCCAAGTGCGAGTGCGAAACCGTGCGCGATTGCTTCCCACATGCGGGAGCCTCCTTTGTATCCTTTTCATAGGTTTTAGCGTACGTGAAAAAACGGAGAATGTCTCCAGCCAATTGGTTTGCTTTGAGACCAACCAATTCGTAAAATAGCAACAAAACGAACTGTCGGAAAAGGAGGGGAATGCTGTGATGCTGAAGCTGGACTGGAAGCCGGACAAACATGCTGACCTGCCTGTTTATTTGCAAATCATCCAGTATATAAAGGAAAAGATCGCAAGCGGCGAATGGCCGGTTCATACCCGACTTCCCACGCAAAGGGCGATGGCGGAGGCTTGGGGGGTAAATCGCAGTACAGTGGTCACGGCCTTGGACGAGCTAAAAGCGGAAGGACTGATCGAGTCTGTAGTGGGAAGCGGAACGGTCGTAAGCAACAATACATGGTCCGTTCTCGCATCCGCAGCGCCTCCCGATTGGATGAGCTATGTACAGACAGGAGATCATCCGTCCAATATGCAGACGATACAGGACATCAACAAATACGAGAGTGATCCTTCCATGATCCGTCTGGGAACGGGAGAGCTGTCCCCTGACCTGTTGCCGCTCAGGGAAACGGAAGAGATCCTCGGTTCGCTGCGGGGACGCCTTACCCACCTGGGCTACTCGGAGCCAAAGGGCTGGCTGCCGCTGCGCAAGGCCGTCAGCGGCTATCTGCGGACAAGAGGGATTGAGGCGTCGCCCGCATCGATACTGATCGTGTCGGGAGCCTTGCAAGCCCTGCAATTGATCTCGCAAGGTATCCTGCGACAGGGCTCCGGTATTCTCCTGGAGCGACCTTCCTACCTTTACTCGCTATCGGTTTTCCAAGCTTCCCGGATGCGCCTGCTGGGGATTCCGATGGATGACGAAGGAATACGGCCGGAGTCTTTGGCCAGGCAAAAGCAGCTCCGGGATGCGGCTCTTTTGTATACGATTCCTTCTTTTCACAATCCGACCGGCACGCTCATGTCTGAAGACAGAAGACGTCAGGTCATGGCTATTTGCGAACGGGAGCGGCTTCCGATCCTGGAGGACGATGTGTACGGCGAGCTGTGGCTGGACGAGCCGGGACCGCTGCCGCTGAAAGCGCTGGACCAGAACGGGCTTGTCCTGTACACCGGGAGCCTGTCCAAGACGCTCAGCCCCGGGCTGCGTATCGGATGGATCGTCGGGCCGGAGCCGGTGATCGAGCGGCTGGCCGATGTCAAAATGCAGACAGATTACGGTGCAAGCGCTCTGTCCCAGTTGGCTGCGGCAGAGTGGCTGCGGGGAAATCGCTACGAGCAACACTTGAAGCGGGTAAGAGCGTCGCTGAAAGAGCGGAGGAACCTGACATGCAGTGCTCTTTCTCGCTGGTTTTCCGGCATTGCCGAATGGCAGGAGCCGCGTGGCGGGTTTTACATCTGGCTGCGCCTAGAGCAGGCGAGATCCATGCGGACGCTCTTTTTACGGGCGCTCTCCGAGGGAATCCTGCTGAACCCCGGATATGTGTATGACCAAACAGACAGTCAGCATATGCGTCTTTCCTACGCTTACGCAAGCGAGGAGGACCTGGAGCATGCGCTGTACCGGCTCTCGCAGTTATTGCGGAAGTAGCGGGTTTATCGCGGCGGGAAAAAGGGTAGGGAAATCCATACAAAAACATGTCGGGAAAGCCATTGCTGGGGGGATTCCATGAAAACAAAAAAACAGACAAGCATCGTGACAAATATCGTGATCATCATCGGAGTGGTGATGCTTTTATTGGCGGCTGTCAATGCGCTTAGTCTTTATTTGCACAACAGCAATGCCGTAGAAAAGTCGATCTCCGCTTTCGGGATGGATTTGGCCCGGAATGCGGCAGCACAGGTGGACATCGGGACGTATCAACGCTTCCTGGAAAACCCTGTGGAGGGCGAGGACTATTGGAGCATCCGGAATCAATTGGACGACATTCGCAAGAAAATGGGGGCAAAGTACATTTATACGATTCAGGTAGATGAGGCAGAAAACGTGAAGCTGATGATCGATGGCTTGCCCAAAGGGGAGCCGAATGCAGCCGAGATCGGCGATGAGGCTTCCACCTTGACGTACAAGGAGCTGGTTCCTGTTCTCAACGGGGGAACAGCCAGTCAGCCGATCGTCCATGATGCCAAATACAATGAGGACTACCTTTCTGCATTTGCCCCATTGGTCCAGTCTGGCAAGGTGGTAGGCATTCTCGGCGTCGATATTGATGCTTCGGCTGTCCAAGGCATCATCTCGAAGGTCCAATGGGAAAGCCTGCCCGCTACGCTTTCACTCAATTTGATTGTCTCCTTCCTCGCCGCGATCTGTCTGGCGCTGTTCATTCGCAGGAGGCTGCGTCCTCTGCGCCAAATCAGCGAAAAGGCCGGGGAAGTCTCAGCCGGAAAACTCGCGGAAGCGGATTTTGCCTATTCGAGAAAAGACGAGATCGGCCTGATTATGGATTCTTTTTCCCAGATGATTGCGCACCTCAGAGAGCTGATTGGCGATGTGAAAACAGCGGCTGGACAAATGGATCAAATGACCGACGAAATGGCCCGCAGCATGCAAAACGTAGAGGAACAGGCACTTGCAATCGGCACGGCGAGCAGCGAGATCGCGCGGGGGAACGAGCAGACGGCCCGGTCTGTCGAAGCCATCTCCGGGCTCAATGGCGAGTTGACGGATAAGATTCAAAACGTGAATCAACAGGTGCAAGACATGCAGCGCCTGGGCAGAGACGTTTTGCGGACAGGAGAAGAAAGCCGGCTGCAGCTAGAGTCCTTCCTGTCGCATTCCAGAGAAACGTCAGCCCAGCTCAGACAAGTCAATTCCGGTATGGAACGGCTGGTGCAAAAGTCGGCTGACATCGGCAGCGTCGTGACCACGATTCAGGAAATTGCCGGGCAGACGAATCTGCTCGCACTAAATGCGGCCATCGAGAGCGCCAGGGCGGGGGAAGCGGGGAAAGGCTTCGCTGTCGTCGCCCAAGAGGTGCGAAAGCTGGCCGAGAAAACCTCCGAAGCGACCCTGGTGATCCAAAGAAATGTGCAGGATGTCATCGGAGAAGTAAACCGGGTGACAAGTGAATTGGAATTGACGATGTCGAAGTACGAAGAGGAGTCCGAAAAGATCAAGGGCGTTTCTGACGGAGTATCCCGTCTGGCAGCCATCACGGACGCTTTGCAGATGGCTCTGGAGCAAGTCGTAGTCATTACGGATGAGATGAGCCGATTCCAGCAGTCGATTCGGCAGGACGTCCTTTCCGTGACCGCGGTTTCCGAGCAGACCGCTGCTTCGGCCGAGGAGGTCACCGCTACGATCCAGGAGGTTGGGGAACATATCCGGCAGGTTGCGAGGGAAGCAGAAGAGGTAGCAGTCCACATCAGGCAGCTGCGGCAAAAGACTGATATTTTTGTGCTGTAGTCATTAACGCCAAGCGGTATTGCATTGCGTACATCGATTTCAAAGCAAAGGGACATCCGGTCGTGGATGTCCCTTCTTTCGTGTTTCTCCCATCAATGATAAGGAAATTGGCTGGAGTACCCGCTGAACTGCTGATATGCCTGCTGCAGCTTTTGCTGCTCTTCTGCCTCCAGCTTGTACCAGCCCTTTTGGAACATCAGATTGTACATTTCCCGAGCGCTCTGGTGCGTCTCGTTCAAGATTTGCAAGAGGTCGTCGTACAACTGCTGATGGCTGGCTTCCCGTACGGCAACATTGAGGCTGTCAGTCAGGTATTTGCACGTGGCAAGGCCATCGTTGATAAAGTCCCGATCGTTCATCTGCGGTCCTTTTACCTGGGGGAGCTGTCCGCTTTGTGGATTGGCAATCTGATTTTGATTGGGCATCAGGTTTCCCCTCCCTTTACTGGGCCTGGTTTTGCTGTTGCTGCGCTTGGGCTTGTATCTGAGGGATGGAAGCCATCACCGCGGCGTTGTTGACCTGCAAATGGGTCAACAGCTTCTGGTAGTGCCGCTGGTGCATTTGGCCTGCTTTTTCCAAAGCCTGCTTCACTTCCGGATCGGTCGCTTGCTGGGCAAAAAAGTGAAGCTTTTTAAAGGCCAAAAGCTGCCATGACAGGGCATCCTTCAGGTAGCTGCAGTCCTTTGTGGTGATTGCGCGGGGAGGCTGGGGAATCGGCACTTGTGTTTGCTGCGGAGCAGTCATCATTGCAGGCATCGGTGTTCTCCTTTCATTAACCATGATGGGATACACACGTATTAGCATGGGGCAAGCCAAAGGGGAATATCCTTGCAGGAAGGAAGCAAAAAAAGGCTGGAAGCAGAGAACTGCCCCAGCCCTTTATTTTTCCAATTCGAGTTGAACCACTTTCAGATCGATGCTTGCGGGTGCGATGTTCAGACAATACGTCGCTTCCTCGTGAAGCGCTTGCTGAATCCGGTGAGCAAGCGGCTGCAGGGGAGTGCCGAAGGGCAGACGCAGCGTCAGGGAAACCTCCAGACGCGGCAAATCCTCAAACGTATAGACTGTTTTTTGCAGCTGCGTGACCTCGGGAAATCGGGCGCATGTAACCTGAACGATTTTTCGCAAAACCTGGGGATGAATCATGATTCGTCCGCCAGTAAAAGAAGGGTGGACGACGGTCGTTTCGCCGATCACTTCTTTTTTCGGGGAAAAAATTTGTTGGGCGGAGGCGATCAGGCGCTGCAGCAAATCCTTTTCCACCTCGACCCGCGGAATCGGGATCACATGCTTTCCCTGCGTCTCCCGGATGTAGCGGGCTGCTTCAATCTCCTGCTGGGGCTTGATCGATTCGATCGGGATGTAGCGGACAGGGTCCGGCAGTCCGAGCGCTTCGACGATTCGGGAGATCATCCGGCGGGAGGTGCCAAGGATCAGCAAGCGCTCCGGATTGGTCAGCGCGAGCGTCCGGCGCACTTCATCGGCGTGGTCCTGGTAGTGAAAAATGGCCCGTTTTACCGCCTGTATTTTTGTTTTTTCATATTTGGCGGAAGTCCCGGCCAGCTTGCGTCCCTGATGGATCAGAATGCCGTCGTCAATGATGGCGTCAATCCCCAGCTGATGGGCAAGCTGGAGGGCGCTCGTGCTTTTTCCGGTTCCGCTTGTTCCAAAAAGGGCGTAGATCTCCATGCATGTTCTCCTCGTTCGGTTCATTTCTACCAGTATACACGAAAGCGGGCCCCAGCGGAAAAGCCCGAGGGCTTATTGGTACTGGGCACCGAGTTCACGGGCCCGCTCGGCTGCGCGAAGAACAGCTGAAGTGATCGCTTGTTGAAAGCGGAACGATTCCAGCACCTCCAGGCCAGCTTGAGTGGTGCCTCCCGGACTGGTCACCTTTTTCCGGAGAAGGGCAGGTTCGTCCGTAGTGTGCAGCAGCATCTGGGCTGCCCCGAGCAGAGTCTGGACCGTCAGCTTCCGGGCCATCTCCCTGGAAAGGCCGGCTTTCTCGCCTGCACCTTCCATCGCTTCCACCAGATAGTAAATGTATGCAGGGCCGCTGCCGGACAGACCTGTGATGATGTCCAGCTCTTCCTCGGCAACGGTGTAGACGGAACCGATTGCTTCAAACAGCAGGGTGGCGAGCTGGAGCTGTTCCTTTGTGACAAAGCGGTTGGCTGCCATGCCGGTCGCCGACAAGCCGATGGCGGACGAAGTGTTGGGCATCGTTCTGACGATCGGGCAGTCGATATCGAGCCATTCGCCGAGGCAATCGGTAGAGACACCGGCGATGACGGAGATGATCAGCTGCTCCTTGCGTACCAATCCTCTCAGGCTTTGGCAGGCCTCGGCAGCGTCCTTCGGCTTCATCGCCAGGATCAGGATGTCCGATTGGGAAATCAATGTATGTTTATTGGAGCACGCGGATACGCCAAATTGTTCTGACAGCCATTGAAGACGATCCTGGTTGCAGCGATTGGTGATCAGCACCTGCTCCGGCAAAAGCAATCGGTTTTTGACGATACCGGCCAGCATGGCTTCTACGATGGAGCCTGCGCCGAGAAAGCCGATGCGCACGGTTTGAAGGTTGATGCTACTCATGCTGAATCCTCCTCTGTCTGCGCGGGGACCTGCCTGCCAGTCGCCTTCCCAGGCGGGCAGCGGTGCAGGCGAGCCCACTTGCAGCTGATTTGTTTGTATTAGCGGATCTGGCCAGAGCCGCGGACGACGTACTTGCTGGTCGTCAGGGCGGTCAAACCCATCGGGCCGCGTGCATGCAGTTTTTGAGTACTGATGCCGATCTCCGCGCCGAAGCCGAATTCTCCTCCGTCTGTAAAGCGGGTCGACGCATTGTGATAAACCGCAGCGGCATCTACACGGGACAGAAACAACTCGGCTCTCTCGTTGTCCGAAGCGACGATGGCTTCCGAATGCCCCGTTCCGTGGCTTTCGATATGCCCGATGGCGTCATCAAGACTGTCAACAGTGGCGACTGCCAGGGTCAGACTCAAGTATTCGGTATCCCAATCCGCTGACGAAGCTGCTGCCAATCGGTTCGCAAGAGCGGGGTGGAGCAACCGTGTCTTTTCGCAGGCGCGAAGCTCGATTCCGGCTGAAAGCAGCTTGGCAAGCAGTCTGTTTTGCAAATCTTGCGGCCAGCTGCGGTGGACGAGCAGAGTTTCGGCGGCGTTGCACACAGCCGGGCGGCTTGACTTCGCGTTCAGGATGATCGCTTCGGCCATGTCGTAGTCGGCCGTTTTGTCGATGTAGACGTGGCAGTTTCCGACCCCTGTTTCCAGAACGGGCACAGTCGACTTTTGCAGTACGCGCTGGATCAGCGAAGCGCCTCCGCGAGGAATGATGACGTCGATCAAGCCGTTTGCGGTGCACAATAGATCTACAGCTTCATGATCCGGATAAGGCAGGTACTGAACGGCTTCTTCGGGGAGGCCGGATTGGACCAGCGCTTTGCGGATGCATTCAGTGAGCGCGAGGTTGCTGGAAAGTGCGCTTCGGCTGCCACGCAGGACGATCGCGTTTCCTGTCTTCAGGGCGATTGCCGCCGCATCGACAGTGACGTTGGGACGTGCCTCGTAGACGATGCCGACCACGCCGAGCGGGACGCGGATTTGCTCGATAACCAGACCGTTTGGACGAGTCCAGCGCTCCATGATTTCACCGACCGGATCGGTTTGCTTTGCGAGCTGATGCAGGCTGTCCACCAAATCCTGCAGCCGCTCAGGCGTCAGTCGCAGCCGATCCAGATAGGCGGCGGGCTGACCAGCCTGCTGGGCCTTGATCAGGTCTTGCTCGTTTGCCGCCAGGATCGCCGTCTGGTTTTGCAGCAGCTGTCTGCCTGCTTCGCAAAGGGCGGCGTCTTTGGCTTCCTGCTTGAAGCGGGCCAACTGGCGGGACGCTTCCTTTGCCAGCTTCATTTGCCCATACAATTTCTCTTTCAGGGCGCTCTCCATGGTTCTCATCTCCCTTTCCAATACGTCAGCGGCTACTGCCGTTTATTTGTCTTTCTAGGTTAAAAAGGCGGCTTCCGTCCATTGATCGCGGTGGATTACCGTACCGCTTGGCTTCGCCGGGTGATGCGCTGACAACAGGTCTTGCAATTCGCTCGCGTCATAACGGCTTACGCCTCTGCCGATCAGGCGGCCGTCGCAGTACACGTCGATCACCTCGCCCTGCAGGAAACTTCCGCTGACCTCCAGAACGCCTGCTATCAGCAAGCTTCTCCGCTTTTCCAGGACAGCCTCTGCCGCCCCGGAGTCAATCGTGATCTGGCCGCTGACAGGGGAGTGCAGGGCAATCCATTGCTTGCGGGTCGGAAGAGCGTGCAGCGGCGGTTCTTCCGGCTTGTGGCCGACGTACGTGCCCTTCCCTTGGCCGCGCAACACGGCAATCAGGTCGTCCGGCTCTCCCAAGCGCCCGATGAAGGTAGAGATGCCCAGATGATGGGCTGTTTTGGCAGCGATGAGCTTGGAACGCATTCCGCCTGTACCGAGCCGGGAAGCGCCACCGGCAAGCGCCTCCACGTCTTCTGTGATCGCAGGCAGGTGAGGAATGCGAACGGCGTCGTCATGGCTGCGCGGATCTTTGTCGTACAGACCATCCGTATCCGTCAAAATAAGATAGAGATCGGCGTGAACGAGACCGGCAACGAGCGCGCCCAGCATGTCGTTGTCGCCGAAGGTAAGCTCTTCCACAGAGACTGTGTCGTTTTCGTTGATGATCGGCAGCACGCCTTTCTCCAAAAGGAGCGACAGCGTCTGGAAAGCGTGTTGATACCGTCCCCGGTGAGAAAAGTCGCTGCGTGTAAGCAATATTTGCGCAATTGTGATCCCGTAGGACCCGAAAAGCTGTGTATAGGTCTGCATCAGCAGGCTCTGGCCGATCGCGGCTGCTGCTTGTTTGGCTGCCAGCGTTCGCGGTCGCTGCTGATACCCCAGTCCCCGAAAACCGCTCGCCACCGCGCCCGAGGAGACCAAAACGACCTGGTGTCCTGCCTCCCGCAGCTTGCTTACAGCGGAGACGAGCAGAGACATCTTGTACGGGTCGCAGCCTCCACCCGCAGCGGCAAGCGAGCTGCTGCCCACCTTTACAACCAGCCGCAATTTTCCCTTTTTCATCTCAGAGCCTCCTTGTCTAGAAAAATAAAAAACCCTTTCGTTCCTCGACATAAGGACGAAAGGGTTCATTTACCTTCGCGGTACCACCTTACTTGACGATAGGAGCACGTTGGATGCTCGGATATCGTCCAGCTCTCTTTCTTTGATAACAGGTGAAAGAAACCTGTCCAGGTCATCCCTGGCAGCTCTGGGGGTGGGTTCAAACCGTATCGCGGGCGAAATCTCTCAGCCGCTGAATTTCGCTCTCTGGTCCGGACATGCGATTTTACTAGTCCCCGTCATTGCAATCCGTATGCGCTTATTAATTCATAATTATTCGCATGGAGGGATAAAAATGTCAAGAGGGTTATTCAAATTGTTCGCTGCCGTACGCACCCGTTCTCGATTTGATTTCATACCGCTTTGTTTTTTTGTCGCGAACGAGCAAATACGTAATCGTCCTTTCCGACGCAAAAGAAGGGGAGGTGGCCTCGTTCACCGTGACGAGCAGCCCGTCTGCCGTTTTTTCCAAGCTCGTGTTGCCGGTCGAAATCAATACCGGATACAGGGCGGAGGGCCCTGCCAGATAGACCTTTCCCTTGACTACCTTAGTAGTCAGATTGTCGTACATCCGCTCAGCCAAGGGGCGAGTCCAGTAGCGGGAAAAATAGGAGACGATTTTCTCCCGGCTGTCAAAGCGGGAGGGAAGGGCACGATAGGTCAAGCCGTCTTCGCGGATCGGCTTTCTTTTGCTTTCCATCGCCGCAAAGTAAAGCTCCTCCCAGACGTGTTCAGCCCTGTTGAGGAAAATAACCGTATCGGCCTTGCTCTCCCCCAGTTTTTGTACAGCGATTTGTCTTTCTTGTCTTTGCGTCGTTTTGGCTTTTCCCTTCTCGTCCTGCGGTCCCGCATTGCAGCCAGCGAAGAGAGCAGCCGCCACAAACAGAATCAACCATCGTTTCATGCCAGCACCTCACTTCTCCTCACATGATTCTCTTTATCTAGCATGCCTGCGGGAGAGAACAGCCAATCGCGTTAACTTTTTCCTGACAGGGCAAGAAAGACCAGGTGAAAGAAACAGGAAACAGATAGGGGTTGTTTCCAACCAGTATTTACGGCTATCATGAAGGGAGTCATGCAGTTCGAATAGTTGAGGTGGATAATCATGTTTGGTTTTGGAAAAAAAGTGAAAAAGCTGGAAGGTACGGACGTACTGATCATTAAGACAGAAGAAGCAGCCAACCGGAATTTTTATCAGGTGGCCTTTCCCAGCATGTATGCAAACGATATTGTGAGCATGTTGAAAAAATTGGAGCGCTCTTCTTTCAACAAGCCCGAATACCTCGGTGAGATCGGCGGTTTTCGCATGGTTACCCACCTGGAAGCCATGATGGACATCACTGTCATGGACGAGGCAGACATGGAAGGGCATCCGGTGCAAATCCAGGACTTTGCCAATATTTTGCTGCGCCGTCTGGAAGCGCTGGAAGAGCGCGGCGTGCTGGGCGACAATGAAGATATTGCCTTTATCATGGGCGAATTGACCATGCTCAGAGACGGAAGCTTCATTCCGCAAGCCTAATGAACAGAATGCGGCAAACAGTTGCATCCAAAAAGGAGAGTGAATTTGTTCACTGCTCCTTTTTGTTTTGTTTGATAAATTTGGGGAATTGCGCAAATTCCGATATATGCAACCAATAAGCCGGTTAAAACGTACTTAAACAGGGGACCTTCCTTCCCAGCGGCACATATGAGGAGGTACATGATGATAGAACTCCAAGGAGTTACCAAAAGCTACAACGGCTCGACAAAAGCGGTCGACAACCTTCAGTTGACCATTCCGAGAGGCGAGATATTCGGTTTTCTGGGGCCAAATGGCGCAGGGAAAACAACCACTATCAAAATGATTACGGGGATCACTCGTCCTGACCGGGGAACGGTGCTGATCAATGGAAAGGATATTTTGACCGATACAGTTGCGGCCAAGCGCCAGTTTGGCTTTGTACCCGACAGCCCGGATCTGTTTTTGCGGCTGAGAGGATTGGAATACGTCAATTTCATGGCGGATATGTACGAGGTTCCGCACAGCCTGCGCAAGGAACGGATCGAAGTTCTGGCGAAACGGTTCGACATGATCGATGCCCTGACCGATCCCATCCAGAGCTACTCGCACGGAATGAGGCAAAAAATCATTATCATGGGAGTGCTCATCCACGAGCCGGAAGTCTGGATTATGGACGAACCGCTGACCGGTCTCGATCCGAAATCATCCTATACCCTGAAAGAAATGATGCGGGAGCACGCCGACTCCGGAAGGACTGTGCTTTTCTCGACTCACGTACTGGAAGTGGCGGAAAAGCTGTGCGATCGGGTAGCCATTATCAACAAAGGAGTCCTGCAGTTCTGCGGTACATTCCGCGAGATGCAGGAGCACTTCCAGTCCGATGAATCACTGGAGCGCTTGTTCCTGGAGATGACCGATCATGAATAAGACCTGGCAATTGACAAAAGTGATGCTGAAAAACGGCAGCGGCTTTTTGGGAGGCAAAGCAAAGGACAGGTGGAAAAAGATTGCGCTGCTGCTGTTGGCTTGTCTCGGCCTGTTGCCGTTGATGTCGGCCTACGTCATGATTGCATCAGCGCTCTATGACGGCCTGAAGCTGGTCGGACAGGAAACGGTTCTGTTGGGGTTGGGGCTGGCTGCAGCCTGCTTGGGCATCTTTGTTCTCGGCATTTTTTACGTTCTATCCGTCTTTTTTTATTCACAGGACATTGAGCATCTGCTCCCTCTGCCGCTCAAGCCCGCTCAGATTATCGGCGCGAAGTTTCTCGTCACGCTTCTGTACGAGTATGCGACGGTGGCGATCCTTTTAGGACCTCTTTTGATTACGTACGGATTCAAAAGCGGCGCAGGCGTCCTTTACTACCTGCACATGCTGATCACTTTTTTGGTGCTGCCGGTCATTCCTGTCGTCCTAGCCTCGCTTGTGGCGATGGTGTTCATGCGGTTTACCAACATCGGCAAGAGTAAAGACCGCTTCCGGCTGATCGGCGGATTGGTGGCCATCGCGATCGCGATCGGGTTTCAGGCAATCGTGCAGCGGGGGGCAAGTACGATTGAGAACGCAGAGCAGCTTCAGGAAATGATTTTGTCAGACAAAAATATGTTTTTGTCGCTCGTCACACAGATGTTTCCGACGAGCAGACTGGGCGCGATGGCTTTGGCAGAAGCAGGCACGTTAGTCGGCATCGGCTATCTTGGGGCTTTCCTGTTCATCTCCGCAGCCTTCGGAGCAGCGCTCATCATTCTCGGTGATCGGTTGTATTTGAAAGGCGTTATGGGCATTTCGGAAACGGCTGCGAAGCGCCAGCGGGCCAGTGCGGAAGAGTTTGACCGCATGACGGGAAAACGTTCCGCCTTCCTCGCCTACGCGATCAAAGAGTGGAAAACGCTGTTCCGGACACCTGCCTTTCTGCTCAACTGCGTGCTTTCCAGTCTCTTTTTGCCGTTTATTGCTTTTCTGCCCTTGGCGACACGCTCAGATGGCTTGTCCGGCCTTTCCGCATACGGGGAGATGCTTCAATCGGAGACAGCGGCAGGGATCGGCATTGCAATCGCAGTGGCCGCAGCCATGTTTATTACGACCACGGGGAGCATCTCTGTAACGGCAATTTCTCGGGAGGGACAGAACTTTTTCGTCAACAAGTTTCTGCCGGTTCCCGCTTCGGTGATCATCTTGGCAAAAATTGTACCGGGATGTATTTTAGGCGTTTTCAGCCTGCTATTGATGGAGGTTCTGGCGGGTATCGCACTGCAAGCTCCTGTCTCCTTTCTGCTCCTGTCTTTTGTGGCGGCTGTCCCGGGAATCCTGTTTATCAATCTGATTGGGATCATGATCGACCTGAACATGCCCAAGCTGGATTGGGACTCGGAGCAAAAAGCGGTGAAGCAGAACATGAACACGCTCATACCGCTCATCATCATGCTGGCTGTTTCCGGATTGATTTTCTTCTTTGTGATCCAGGGAGATGCCGCAAGCTCCATGGTTGCCGGCACTGTATGCGTCCTGTTTGTGATCGTGGACCTGATTCTGTATCGTATATTGATGAAAAAAGGACCAGGCTGGATGGAAAAAATCGACTGATCATTTGCAAGCTGTCACCGGGGGCCTCAGGGTCTCCGGTTTTTCTGTTTTCAAAACGATTCTTTGGAACTAACGATGATTGTACATAAAGCCGTTTATTTTTCCTGGTGATGGGCGAAAGGAACTATTTTTAGTTCCTGAAGACTACTTCTATCTGTTCAATTTTTCTGGCAATCTTTACAATTGTAGAAATGATTGGTATTTTTGTCTCGGGTCATATAGTGTTTTAGTAAGGGAAAATGCAACCATTCGGCTAGGTGGACCTGCCAAATGGAGAGGGAATAGTTGGCTTACATATTAGCTTAGCTTTAAAAATAATCTGAAAGGAGTATAGTATGCGCAAACGGCATTCTCTTTTCCTACTCATTGTCGCAATCCTGGTGCAGTCAGTTTTTGCTGTCCAGGCGGGGGCGGCGGAAACTTACTACGATGATATCAGAGGGCACTGGGCTGAAAAGGAGATCCTCTTTCTTGAACAGCGGGGCATATTCAAGCACGGAGGGAACCGCCACTTCAACCCGGACAAGACGGTGTCGCGCGGAGAAGCGCTGGCACTGGTCAACCGCGTTCTGGAGGATGTGTACGGAAGACTTGCAACCCCCGTCCCCCAGCCGTATCTGGATCATCGCTATCCGTTGAAAACGGAAATCGAAGGACTGGTTGCCAACATGCAGGTGTTGCTCGATGTAAACACCGGGTTTGTCAACGATTTCAGGCCGGGCGATCTGATGGTCTACAATCTGCATCTCGCATCAAATGGCATGCTGATGAAAAAACCGCAGAAAGTCAATCCCGAATGGTGGGTGCCTACGCCTTACCTGCAATATCCGATGTCGAGGGAAGAGGCGAGCATGATCCTGTTCCATGTGCTGTCGCCATACAAGCTTCGCATCGTCGAGCCCAAAATCAATGACGTAAGACTGTTTTATGACGGCTATTCCCAGTGGAAGCACAAGAGCAGCTACGTCGATACCGTTTCTCCTTATGCGGAAGCGATTCGGGAATTCCAACTGTTTGGCGGGCAGCGAAATTTTGACCCGTACTCCAACATGACCAGAGCCCAGTTTGCGGTTGTGCTCACCCGCTTGCATCATTTTTTGGAGGGGGACGCCAGCAAGCAGTTCAAGGAAAGCACGAAGCGGCAGCAGATCGCAGCCAACCTGCTGTTGACGGCGGCCAATCGGGCGTTTTTGGACAAAGATCAGCAGCGCTTGTCTTCCTATGTAAGCGAAGCTGCCATAGAGAGTCTGACCAAATTGCAAGCAGCTTTGCCGCTGCATAGTTACATGGCGGAATTGAAGCTCAAAAGGGACGAAAACAGTTCCGATAAATTATGGGTGACCGGCAAGTACGAGCATCGCCAGGTGGGACCCTATGAGCTGGAGTTCCTATTTGAAAAAGACGAATCCAATCCGTTTGGACATAAGATTACGTCGATTGCGTACAGAGAGCGGTAAGAAGAGAAGGGAAGGGAGCAGCCGACAGAAACGTTCGGCATCCCTCCTTTTTTGATTGATTGTCCCAAAAGATGAAAAAGCGTACAGTCTTGCTGTTGCAAAAAATCGGCAAATGGAGATTGCAACGGCTTCTCTTTTCGATTACAATAAAAACTGAACGGTGATTCAGTGTCGGCTGAACTGCCAGACATCTCACGAAAGCGCAAGCAAAAAGTGGTGAGATGTTTTTTTACAAAACAAAAATGAATGAGCATTCATTCAAAGGAGACATGTAAAGCGGAATACAGGAATATTTTTGAACGAGTAGAAATCAGAAAGCAAGGATTTTTTGTTCAGACTATTTCGTATTTACCGCGAGATTCTAGTTTACATGAGGGAGGGTATTGGATGGAACGCAAAATTCGCAAAGCGGCTGTTCTCGGTTCCGGCGTGATGGGAGCAGGTATCGCCGCTCACTTGGCCAATGTGGGTATCCCTGTCTATCTGCTCGACATCGTGCCGCGTGAATTGACGGAAGAAGAGAGTAAAAAAGGGAAAACGCTGGCAGACCCTGCCGTTCGGAATCGGATTGCGCAAAGCGGCAAAGAGCGGCTGTTGAAGGAAAAACCGGCTCCGCTCTACGACAAGGCCAATCTTGAGCTGATCACCGTCGGCAATCTGGAGGATCACCTGTCCTATCTGGGTGAAGTGGATTGGATCATCGAGGTCGTTGTCGAAAATCTCGACGTCAAGAAAAAGGTGTTTGAAACGGTAGAAGCCCATAGAAAGCCTGGAACGATCGTCTCCTCCAATACATCCGGTGTCTCCATCAACGAAATGAGCGAGGGTCGCTCCGAGGAATTCCGCCGGCATTTCCTGGGCACCCACTTCTTTAATCCGCCTCGTTATCTGAAGCTTCTGGAGATTATTCCGGGGCAGGATACCGATCCGGCGATTGTCGACTACATGATGCATTTCGGAGAATTTGTCCTCGGCAAAGGGACGGTTCTTTGCAAGGATACGCCCAACTTTATCGCCAACCGGATTGGCACATACGGCCTCCAGGTCTCCATTCAGGAAATGGTTCGGCTCGGGCTTGGCGTGGACGAAGTAGACGCGTTGACGGGTCCGGCGATCGGCCGTCCGAAAAGCGCCACATTCCGCACGCTTGATGTCGTCGGTCTCGACACCTATGTGCACGTTGCAAACAACGTCAAACAAAAAAGTTCGGACGCGCAGGAGATCGCCGTGTTCGAGGTCCCGACCTTTGTCCTGGAGATGGTGGAGAAACGCTGGCTCGGCCAAAAAGCCGGACAAGGTTTTTTCAAGCAGGTGAAAACAGCGGAAGGCAAGGAAATCCTTGCGCTGGACTACAATACGATGGAGTACCGCCCGCGGGCGAAGGCAAAATACGCTTCGCTGGAGGCGGCCAAGACAGCCAAAACGCTGCCGGAAAAGCTGAAGGCGCTCGTATACGGAAAAGACAAGGGAAGCGAATTTGTCTGGAGCGTCTTCAAAAAGGTCTTGCTCTACTCGGCTGAAAAAGCGCATGAAATCGCGGATGACATCGTCTCTGTCGACCAGGCGATGAAGTGGGGCTTCGGCTGGGAACTGGGACCGTTTGAGACTTGGGACGCCATCGGGGTGGAAAAATCGGTGGCCCGGATGCGCGAAGAAGGAGAGAGCATCCCGGCACTGGTAGAGGAGCTTTTGGCAAGCGGAAAAACGTCTTTCTATCAAAAACAGGAGGGACGCCGGGCAGCATTCGCAATCGGCGGCGCCTATAAAGCCATAGAGGAGAAAAAGGAAAAGATCAACCTGGCCGCGCTCAAGGAGCAAGGCAAGCTGATCAAGAAAAACGCCGGCGCAGCTCTGGTGGATCTGGGCGATGGCGTAGCCTGCCTCGAGTTTACATCGCCGCACAACGCTTTGGGCATGGATGTCCTGCAGTTGGCCAGCTACGCCGTGGAAGAAGTGCAGCGCAATTTCCTCGGCCTGGTCATTGGCAATCAGGGGAAAAACTTCTGCGTCGGCATGAACCTCGGCTACGCCCTGATGGAAGCCCAGGATGAAAACTGGTTTGAGCTGGATATGCTGGTCAGCCGCTTCCACAAGGTAGGCAATGCGATGAAAAGCATGCACAGGCCGGTCGTTGCGGCTCCATTCGGGATGACGCTCGGCGGCGGAGTGGAGATCTGCTACCTCGCAGACCGCGTTCAGGCGTCGGCAGAAACCTATCTCGGACTCGTCGAGGTCGGCGTTGGCCTTTTGCCGGGGGGCGGCGGCACGAAGGAAATGCTGTTCCGCGCCATGGAGCACGTACCGGAGGGCGGCACTGTCCCGGTAGACCCGTTCCCGTTTGTGGCCCGGGCTTTTGAAGCGATTGCCATGGCAAAGGTATCGACCAGCGGCAAGGAAGCGATCAACCTCGGCTATTTGCGCTCCACTGACCGGATCAGCATCAATTCCGACCACCTGCTCTACGATGCCAAGCAACTGGTGCTGGCGATGGACCGGGAAGGCTATACGCCGCCCAAGCCGCGCAAAATCCGCGTCATTGGAGAGAGCGGCTACGCCAATCTGCGCCAGAATATTTACTCGATGAAAAAGAGCGGGTACATCAGCGACCACGATGAGCTGATCGCCAGCAAGATCGCCTATGTGATGTCGGGCGGAAGCGTTCCTGCGGGCACAGAGGTGTCCGAGGAGTACATCCTGGAGCTGGAGAAGCAGGCGTTTCTGGAGCTGATCAAAACGCCAAAAACACAGCAGCGGATGCAGCACATGCTGACAAAGAACAAGCCGCTGCGGAACTGATCATAACGAGCTTTTGCGGGAGCGCGTCTGCACCTGTAATAGTGATAGGCAAAAGGGGAAGATCCCAGGAAGATCGCCAGAAAGAGGGGAAGAGCCATGAAGGAAGCAGTAATCGTCGCAGGTGCCCGCACTGCTGTTGGCAGAGCCAAGCGGGGCAGCCTGAAGGACGTTCATCCCGTTGATATGGGCGCTGCAGTCGTCAGCAATCTGCTCGGCCGGGTGCCGCAGCTGAATCCGGCTGACATCGAGGACATCATTATCGGCAACGCTGTTCCAGAAGCGGAACAAGGAATGAACATGGCCCGTCTGATCGGTTTGCGGGCAGGGCTTCCGACGAACGTATCCGGCATTACGGTCAACCGTTTCTGTTCATCCGGTCTGCAGACGATCGCCTATGCGGCCCATCAGATCATGGTGGGCGGGGCTGACGTAATCGTCGCTGGCGGTGTAGAAAGCATGAGCCTGCTGCCGATGACCGGTCACAAGGTAGCCTTGAACCCGACGCTGGTCGAGACCATGCCGGAGGCGTACATGGGCATGGGGCATACGGCCGAAGAGGTGGCGAAGCGCTACCGGATCAGCCGCGAGGACCAGGATGCTTTCGCGCTGAGGAGTCACCAGCGTGCGGCAGCCGCACTGGCAGCAGGCAAATTCAGCGGAGAAATCGTCCCGATCACTGTCAAGTCGCATTATCTCGATGAAAATCACAAGCTGCACGTGCAAGAGCGCGTTTTTGATACGGACGAAGGAGTCCGGGCAGACACTTCGCTGGAAGCGCTGGCCAAATTGAAGCCGGTCTTCCACGTCAAAGGCAGCGTCACGGCAGGCAACTCTTCGCAGACGAGCGATGGCGCCGCGGCCGTTCTGGTCATGTCGGCAGAAAAGGCGGCAGAGCTGGGTGTCCAGCCGATCGCCAAGTTCAGATCGTTTACGGTCGGCGGTGTCGAGCCGGACGTGATGGGGATCGGACCGGTGGTGGCCATTCCGAAGGCGCTGAAAATGGCGGGACTGAGCATTGCCGATGTAGACCTGTTTGAGCTGAACGAAGCGTTCGCCTCCCAGTCGCTGGCAGTTATCCGAGAGCTTGGCCTTGACGAGGAAAAGGTGAATGTAAACGGCGGAGCGATCGCGCTGGGCCATCCGCTCGGCTGCACAGGCGCCAAGCTGACCGTCTCCCTCCTGAACGAACTGAAACGGCGCGGCGGCAAATACGGCGTCGTGACGATGTGCATCGGCGGCGGAATGGGAGCCGCAGGCGTATTTGAAATGGTGTAGGCAAGCGCATTGACGTTATTCAATCGAAAAGCTAAAGGAGAGAATGGCAATGGCTGATACCAAAGAATTGATCCGCGGCGGCAGCTTTCTGATTGACGCAGGCAGCGCCGACTCGATGTTTGTTCCTGAGGAATACACGGAAGAACAAAAAATGATCGCCAAAACGACAGAAGAGTTCGTCGTCGGTGAAGTTCGCCCCCATTTGGAAGAGATCGAAAACCATAACTTCGACATCTCGGTCCGCCTGCTGAAGGAAGCCGGCGAGCTGGGCCTGCTGGGCGGCGACGTGCCGGAAAAATACGACGGCCTGGGTCTGGACAAAGTGAGCACGGCTTTGGTGACAGAGAAGTTTTCGCTGGCACGCGGCTTTGCGCTCAGCTACGGAGCCCATGTGGGCATTGGTTCCCTGCCGATCGTCTACTTCGGCAATGACGATCAAAAGCGCCGCTACCTGCCGGATCTCGCCTCCGGCAAACGTCTGGCTGCGTATTGCCTGACCGAGCCAGGCTCCGGTTCAGATGCGCTGGGTGCAAAGACGACGGCCAAACTGTCCGAGGACGGCAAGCATTATATTCTGAACGGCGAGAAGCAATGGATCACCAACGCAGGCTTTGCCGATGTCTTTATCGTGTACGCTAAAATCGATGGCGAGCACTTTACCGCTTTTATCGTGGAGCGCGAATTCCCCGGAGTGTCATTTGGACCGGAGGAAAAGAAGATGGGCATCAAGGGTTCCTCTACTCGCACTGTCATTCTGGAGGATGTTCCGGTACCGGTGGAAAACCTGCTGGGCGAGCCGGGCAGAGGCCATGTCATCGCCTTCAACATCCTCAACGTAGGCCGCTACAAGCTGGCCGTAGGAGCGGTCGGCTCCGCGAAACGGGCGCTGGAGCTGGCGACCAACTACGCAAAAGAGCGGAAGCAGTTCAAGACGCCGATTGCCAACTTTACGCTGATCAAAAACAAGCTGGCCAACATGGCGCTGAAAACATACGCATCGGAAAGCTCCGTGTACCGGACCGTCGGCTTGTTCGACACCGCTCTCTCCAGCCTCGGCGACAAGCAAGATGACGGGCGCGAGGTGGCGAAGGCAATCGCCGAATACGCAATCGAATGCTCAATCAACAAGGTGTTTGCTACAGAGGTACTCGACTACTGCGTGGATGAAGGTGTGCAAATCCATGGGGGCTACGGCTTTATGTCGGAGTACGAGATCGAGAACATGTACCGCGACTCCCGGATCAACCGGATCTTTGAAGGGACAAACGAAATCAACCGCATGCTGATCCCTGACATGCTCGTCAAGAAAGCGATGAAAGGAGAGCTGCCTCTGCTGCAAGCGGCAGCCAACCTGCAGGAAGAGTTGATGAGCTACTATCCGGAGGAGATCGAAGACGCACCGCTGGCTCAGGAGAAGCACCTGATCGATATGACCCGCAAAATCATCCTGATGGTGGCCGGTTCCGCCTTGATGAAGTATCAACAGGCGATTGCGAAAGAGCAGGAGCTGCTCGCTCTCGCGGCAGACATGCTGATCGAGCTGTACGCGATGGACAGCGTCGTCAAGCGGACAGAGAAAGCCATTGCCAAAAACGGCGTTGAGAAGGAGCAGCAAAAGCTGGATCTGACGACCGTTTACGTGAGCGATGCGTTTGACAAGGTTGAAGCATGGGCGAAGGAAGCGCTGGCTGCGATGGAGGAAGGCGACGATCTCAGAATCCGCCTCTCGATTTTGAAAAAGCTGACGCGGCGCACTCCGATCAACACGGTTCAGATGAAGCGTGTCATCGCTGATCGTGTCATCGAAGCCGGCGGATATGTGCTGTAGAGTCGGGGGAAGGCCATTTCAATGTAACAACATGCGGCGCTGACCACGTCGACTATTGGCAAAACAGAAGCAGATCACGAAAGGCTG
Organism: Brevibacillus sp. FSL K6-2834; assembly: GCF_038592925.1. NCBI lineage: Bacteria > Bacillati > Bacillota > Bacilli > Caryophanales > Paenibacillaceae > Brevibacillus > Brevibacillus sp. FSL K6-2834. The sequence goes on along the minus strand of NZ_CP151945.1, from coordinate 4,601,137 downwards.
CCTGGCCTGGTGATCTGCTTTGTTATGTTCCGGCTACTTTTTCTGCGTATATATCCGCTGTCCGAAGCGAGCCGCTCCATCGGCGGCTCAGCCCTTTCATCTCCTGTCATCCGCGCCTGTTTTCCGCTGACGCACTTTCGAAATGCCTCCATCGGTTATTTTGACCTCGACCTCAATCGATTTCAAAGAGTCTGGTGTCAAAGGAAGCACGCCCTCCTGATTCAAGTGATGCCACTCGCGGGGAAATTTTCGATAAAAGGAATGTCCCAATTCAAGCGTATCGATTCCCAGCTTCAGCCCGCGGTCATAGAGCGAGCGGACCTCGGCTTCAATCTGTCTGGCTGCATCCTTTTCCAAGAGCGCTATACGGGTTGGCTGAAACAATTGAGTCACGTAGCCCGTTGTCTTGATGGATATGCGAAAGATGGGACGGCCTTTTTCCAATCCCGGTATTATTTTGGGGCGTGGGGACTCCATCACCAGCAGAGCCGATTTTTTTCCCGACTTAAGAAGAGTCCGCCGCGTCTCTTTCTCCAGCCACCGTACGCCTGCGACCTGCTCGTGGGGCAAGCACCCCTTCAGCTCTTTGTTTTGCAGGAAGCAGATTCCGTTAATCTTCAACTGCGGAAGTGGCTTTTTGTTTTCGGTCCACGGTTTTTTTTCCACTGACAGGAAGGGAAGGCGGACTGCTCCATTCGGCTCGTTTCTCTCGGAAATGACTCGAAACAATAATAGGGGCCGAATGTACGAAAATTGGCCGTAAATGTCTTTGGGGTCGGCCAGTTGGGAGTAAAGGACGGATATTCCCAGTATCGGCCTGGCGTTGAAGACGTCCTCAAGCGATTCTTTCGTGGCAAAGGACCATACGGAATAACGAAATTCTTGGTACCTGTCTAGCGCATCCATGACCTGATCAAACTTTCCGTGCTTCAAGGCCCGTTCAGTGAAAACAATGGAGTGCACGTGGCTCCATATGAGCCGCTGCTGAGTGGTCGTATAAATCTGATAGATGGCTGAAACGTAGGTGTCGCCTTCGCCTTTTGCAACGGAGACTGGTTCTCTCGTCAATTGTGTATTGCTTTCTTTTTTGGCGATGTTGGAAAAGCCGAGAATTTGCAGATAGACGACTACCTTGTGATTGACGTAATCGACTCCAATCGCATCGATGTAAATAAGCTGTTCGATATCCCGGGCGTTCCAGCAGCCGCCCAGCAGGATCGAAGCAGCCAACACGACGGCTATCATCCGCTTTGTTCGTTCCATCCTAAGAATCGTTCTCCTTGCGCGAAGAGCGTTTCAAAATGCTTGCTTTTCCTTCCCATAACCGCCATGGCATGCGAATCAGGACCTTGGCCATGTCTCGCAGGACAGGGGGAGAGAGCGGTGTCAGGTAGTAGACGCCAAAGGAACGGGAGTTGGCAAAGAAGAGGAGTACGCCAATCAGCGCCATCATGAATCCGAATATCCCGAAGACCGAACAAATGATAAGAACGGCAATGCGGAGGAGACTGAGGGTCCCGACTACACTCTGATTCACCATGGTAAAGGTAGCCATAATGGAAATGGCGATAATGACCAGGCTGCCGGGAGCAGTCAAACCGGCAGAAATGGCTGCCTGTCCGACGATCAGTCCGCCGACGACAGAGAGTGTTTGTCCGATGGCCATCGGCATACGCAAACCCGCTTCGCGAAACAACTCAAAAAGCAGAAGCATGAACAATGCTTCCAAGGCGGCCGGAAGCGGCACTCCTTGACGGGAAATCACCATGGTGGCGATCATGGTGTAAGGTAGCTGGTCCTGATGGTATGTTACCAATGCCACCCAAAATCCGGGCAAAAACAAGGCCGCGAACACACTGCACAGGCGAATGATGCGGACAAACACGACCATGTAGATCGAGGTGTTGGCATCCTCCGACGTGTTGATCAAATACGTAAAGTTGGCCGGTGCGACCAATGCGGTCGGAGAACCGTCAACCAAGATGGCAAAGCGCCCGGTCAACAGGCTGTTTACCACGAAATCGGGTCTTCCCGTATGCTCATACAACGGCAGAATCGTAAACGGGGTATCCAGCAAAAGCTCTTCCAGTTGGGTGCTTGTTACGATCCCATTGCTTTTGATCGAGGAGAGCTTGAGCCGGATTTCATCGACAAGCTTTTGGTCAATCGTGTGGTGAAGGTACAACAATCCGACCTTCGTCCGTGTCTGGCTTCCCAGAATGTACGACTCGTAATGCAAGAGCGGAGTTTTCAGCCTCTTGCGGATCAGCGCGACATTCGTCGTGATATCTTCGGTAAAGCCGTCGCGAGGTCCGCGAATGGAAACTTCCGTATTCGGTTCTTCGGGGGAGCGCTGCGGACGATTATCCGCATCTATGCTGTACAGTGCTCCCCACTCGTTGAACAAGATCAGCAATTTTCCCTCGAACACATGGTTTACGATCTCGTCTGCATTGGCCTGAGTCAACTTCCTTAGAAAAAAGGGGCGTTTCTGCTGCAAATCTTGCTCTTCGGTGATCTCTCCGGAGCGAAATAGTTCACTCATTTCCGGGAGGATGTACTCCATGAGGATATGCTTGTCACAAAGGCCTTCCGCATAGATCAGATATACAGTGACGTCTTGCAAATGAGGGAGCATGCCGTAGTGTTCCACAGAGACATCGTGGCAGCCTGAAAAAAGCTGGCGGATCGCTTCAGGACGGAGGCTGTCCAGATGGGGAATCTCACCCGGGGAATTCACTTGATCGGAAGGGTGCTCTCGCGTCTTATTGTTCATGGAGATCCTCCTTCTTGCTGGAGAGTAACGCCAGTAACGTAAGTGTCAAAGTCAGGAGCAAGGCGGCAATGAGCAGGCCGGGCAGCAAAAATCTGGTCAGTGACAAATAGAACCCGATATCGTCATAGGGCCACAATGCCAAACACATGCTCACCAGACAGGCGAAAACGAGGACCCAAACCCGCTTGCGGCCGTCCGGAAAATTGAATATCTCGACGAGCAAATAAAAGGCGAGAGATACGCGGATGAAAGCTCCGCTAAACCATTGATAGATACTGAGAAAATCGACGTGCTCGATATACAGGCCGATTTTCACCAGCCGCCATTCCTCAAAAGCGGGATAACGCAGCTTCGCCGCTTCTGCAGGTCCAAATTCGGTAATGGCACCGGTAAGCGGCCCGATTGTAAGCTATACCATGATGAGGCCAAGGATGGCCAGCCTCCAGAACGTCACCTTTACCCCGACGTGATGCTTGATCAGCAAGAGCAGGAATAATTCCGAAAATCCCGCACCAGCGTACACCATTCCCCTCAAGACGGGCTCCCACCCATACTCCAGTACGGGGAACAGATAAGAATAATCTTTGTACTGCAGGTTGGTGCTCATCACGAAAAAACCCAGAAGAACGACGATCGGCAGCAGAAAGACAGATACCATCGAGATCGAGCGTATGCCAAAGAGAGAGTTGATGAGACAGACAAGAGCAAAAAAAAGCGCATGAATAAACATAGGGGCTTGTGGAGCGAACGTAAGGTTCACCCAGGTAATCGTGTCTTTTATCGTGATTACGGCCAGTCCCACCACATACAAGGCCAACAAAAGAGAGAGAAACCGTGTGACACCGGTTCCGTACTTCCTTTTCATCCATACGAGCAAAGGCTCGTTCCCGGTTTTCCGATAAACGTAGGAAATCATCCAAATCAATAGGAGGTACAGCGGAACTACAGCGATAACAGAGATCCAGGCATCTCGTCTCGCTGCATCCAGAAGTATCGGAATGACAATCACGTGGTTCATCAATCCGTTGGAGAGCATGAGAATAAAGATCAACTGAATAAACGAAATGCCATTTTTCATAGGTTTCCCGCCAGACTTTTCCTGATCTCTCCTAAAGTATGAGCAATTGATGGGGGAGTATACGGCACCCCCGAAAGTTCCGTCCATGTGGGGGCGAAGGTTGGGCGCTGTCAGGACGTGCATATTTTTACAGCAGTTTCCTCACTCTATACGAAAGAATACATTTTTGCTCAAGGGTAGGATCTCATGAGAAATCTGCGAGACTGGCTGCGTGGCAAGAAATCGTTTTTACAACAGGCCGGGGATGCTCAGGTTAGACAACCTGGCTCACCTTCAGCAAAGCCCATAAGTACGAGTCTGTCGGATAATATGCTAGAACTTCGTAAGAGATTTCCCTTAACACCAGATTTGATCATTCGCCATATGGACAATCCTGTGACGAGAGAGCGGGCCATACTGGTTTATCTGAGCGGATTGGTGGATAGAAACGCGATTAACAACAACGTCATCCGGCCGTTTCTGGACAAGCGGCGGTCGAGAGAAAGCAGTATTTTCAATGTCCTTACAGTGGGGAACATGGATTTCATCACAGACTGGAATGACGTCGAATCCTCGATTCTGTTGGGGAACAGCTTGTTGTTCCTTGAGGGGCAAAGCAAGGTTTTCGTGATCGAAGCGCGCGGCTGGCCGCAGCGGGCTATTGAAGACCCCCAGTCCGAAGCATCGCTCCTGGGTGCCCACCAAGGCTTTGTGGAAACGAGCATACAAAATATAGCGATGATTCGCCGGTATATTCCCAACCGCGAGTTGAAAATTCAGGAGTATACCCTCGGGAGTAGAGGGATCAGCAAAGCCTCCGTTCTATACCTGGCTGACGTGGCAAAGCCGGAAGTAGTCAAAGAGATGGTAGACCGGCTTCAACAAGTCAATATCGACACGATCCTAAACACAGGGGAACTGCGGGAAATCATCGAAGACAGCAGGTACTCTCCGTTTCCTCAACTGATCACGACCGAGCGGCCGGATACGGCTGCCTCCCATATCCTGCAAGGGAGAGTTGCGGTCGTCGTGGACCGGACGCCCAAAGTATTGATTGGACCTGCCGGCTTCGTTACCTATTTCCAAAACGTGGACGACTATAATTTGCGCTGGCCTGTCGCTACCTTTATCCGGACACTCCGGTTCATGGCCTTTTTGGTTGCCACCTTTTTGCCAACCTTGTACATCGCGGTTGTTTCCTTCAATTATGAAATCATCCCGTTGGATTTGCTGCTTTCTGTCGGGGAGTCGAGGGAACGCGTCCCATTTCCGCCGCTTTTGGAGGCGATGCTGATGGAGATTACGCTGGAAATGCTCAGGGAGGCGGGGATACGCCTGCCTGCCCCGATCGGGCAAACCGTCGGCATTGTCGGGGGGATCGTGATCGGCCAAGCCGCCGTACAAGCGGGGATTGTCAGCAACATCATGGTAATCGTCGTCGCGTTCACGGCGATTGCCTCGTTTATCATCCCCAATTACGATATGGCTTCCGCCGTCCGCCTGGTTCGCTTTTTGATGATGGGGCTGTCGGCCATGTTCGGCATCGTGGGGATTGTCATCGGCTTGATGGGATTGATCGGGCATATGATTGCGCTGGAAAGCCTTGGCGTCCCCTATGGGGCTCCGCTGGCGCCTGCGAGATTTGCCGATTGGAAGGACCTGATTCTCCGGATCCCCTTGTGGGATATGGACAAGCGGCCGGTCAGCGCCAGAGCGGTCCAGACCAAAAGGCAGGGTACATCCGGCTCGGGGGAGGAAGGACAGTGAACCCATACGCGACCCGACAGATTACTGTCCTCCAATACATTTTTTTTATCCATGGAGCCCAGGTAGGAATCGGCATTTTGACCATCCCTCGCGATGTAGCGGAAATTGCCGGTACGGATGGATGGATCGGGATTATTCTCGGATGGCTTGCCGCGATTATGGCCAGCTTGATCATTGTCAACACGATGAAGAGGTATCCGGAATGCACCATCATTGACCTGATGCCACTATTCTTTGGAAAATGGCTGGGGAAGTGCCTGATCGCGGTGATTGTGCTCTATTGCGCATACGCTGCCACTACTGTGTTGGCCAATACGGGCGGCATCTTGAAGGTTTGGCTCCTGCCGCTCACTCCTTTTTATCAGATCATGATTTTGCTTTTGATTCCTGTTCTGTTTTTGGTCGGCAAAGGAGTAAAGACGTTGGCGCGGTATGCGGAATTGATTTTTTACTTAAGCCTATGGGTGCCGATCGCTTTGATCGTTTCTCTGAAGGAGCCTCAGTATCTGTATCTTCTGCCCGTTTTGAAGGAGGGCTGGGGACCTGTTCTGAAGGCTGTGCCAACCACGATTCTCTCCTTTTTAGGCTTTGAGCTGGCCTTTTTTCTGTACCCGCATCTGCAAAAGAAACAGTTTGCCGCTGTTGGAATTGTCATTGCCAATACGCTATCGATGCTTCTGTTTCTGTTCGTCACCCTGATTGCTTATGTCATCTTCAGCCCGGATCAAATCACAAAGTTTATCTGGCCTGTTTTAAGCATGTGGAAAGGGGTAGAATACCGGTTTCTGGAAAGGATCGACATCCTGTTTCTTGCTTTCTATCTGTTTATCATTTCGACAACCTGGATGCCGTACATGTACTTTACGGTTTTTGGAGCAGGCCGGTTGTTCAAAAAGTCCAATGAGAAAAAATACCTGCTTGGCTTTATGGCTTTGCTCGTAGCAGTGACAATGTTTTACACCCCTTCCTTTTTCGATATTCGAAAGCTGGGGGAAACATGGAGCAAAGCAGGGATGATTTTCGGATATGCTGTTCCCTTTTTCTTGTGGGGGTATGAGCGCCTGTTTCACAAATACCGGCAGAGGAGGATGCCATGATCCGGCGATTGCACTTCCTGATCCTGACAATGCTGTTGGCCATACTGCCGGGGTGCGCTGATTTGCGAAATCTGGAGGATGTCACCTTGGCGCTCATGGCGGGGATAGACCTGAGCGAAAAAAATGAGCTCTTGTTCTACGTATCAAGTCCTGTATTCAGCAAAGACGCGAAAAAGAAGGTAGAGGAGTACGGAGTAAGAGCCGATAGTATCCGCCAGTCGACCAAAAGGTTTGATGCGCTCGTGACGGCCCTGACGGTAGGAGGAAAAATCCAGCTCATCGTTCTGGGCAAGCGGCTGCTGCAGCATCCCGACTGGTTTTCGCTGCTCGACACTCTCTACAGGGACGGGCGAATGACGGTTAACTCTCGCGTCGTGGTAGTAGATGGTCCCGTGCATTCCGTCTTTCATTTGAATCCTGCGGATAAACCGCGATTGCCCCTTCATCTGACGCAATTGCTCGATACAGCGAACCGCCGAAATCTGACAGTCAAAACAACAACGCAGGAGTTTCACCGCATGATGGCTGAGAAGGGAATGACGCCCTCCATAACGGAGTTCAGAGAGCGAAATAGCGTTGTAGAGGTCATGGGTACGGCTCTGTTGGACCATCAAGGGAAATACGTTACGCTGCTCCTTCCCAAAGATACCATTCTGCTTCAGATTCTCATCCACAAATTGCAGGGAGAAATGACGCTGACAGTGCCGTTGCCAGGACAATCAGATCAGCAGAAAGTAATCAAGCCGCGGGTCTCCTTCTTTGTGAAGGATGTAACCAGAACAGTAAAAACCGGATACCGCGACAACCGTTTTCGATTTGATGTAGAATTGCAAATGGAAATCTCCCTGGCGGAGCAAATGTTCCCGGTTGAACCTGCAAAGCAATACAAGAAACTGGAACAGTTGATTGAGAAGCAGTTGGCCCAAAAGTACGCCGACCTGATCAAACAATTTCAAAAACAAAAGGTAGATCCTGTCGGCTTCGGGGTGTACGCCCGGGCGTACCAGTACAAGGAATGGAAAAAGGTTCAGGATGATTGGCCGGCGGCATTTGCCAAAGCAGAGGTGCGGGTCAAGCCTGTTATCTCTATCAAAGGAATTGGCATTACGGAATAAAAAAACTCTCTTGAGCAAGGCGGAATTGCCGGATGCGGCCAATCCGCCAAGCTCAAGAGAGGGCTCTTTCTGTTATCCGTAAATTAATAAATCGCTTCCCAGCCTGCAGGAGTGACGAACAGGCGGATCGCCTTGATCTTGCGGTCGTCCATCAATGTAAAGTAGTGGCGATAGTTCGGAGGAACGGAGATGAGGTCGCCCGGCTCCATTTCCACATCGAAGTAGCGGTCGTCTTTTCCTTTGATGGCAAAAATGCCGTGGCCGTCTACGCAAAAACGGCATTCGTCATCTGTGTGGTGATGCTCGTTCTTGAATTTGACCAGCAATTCATCCAGATTCGGTGTCTTGTCGGACAGGACAATGATGTCAGCGGTCAAATAGCCGCGGCGCGCGCTGATCGCATCGATTTCCGGTTTAAAAGCGTCGAGGATCTGCTGCTTTTCTTCATCGGTCGGGCTGTAGTTGCTCTTGAGCTGTTCGTCGAGACGGTCAACGCCCCAGTGCTCGTAAATGATTCCCTGCGTGTCCAAAAACGAGATGACACTCTCGCCGGTCAAATACTCGTTGTTGTCGTGAAAGCGTACTTTTGCCATGTTACAGGCCTCCTTGGGGTGGTTGTTTATGGAGCAGCCACAGCGGCTTGGCGAAGCTGCAGCCAGCGCGCGTGGTATTCAAACAGAAATTCAAATGCTTCCAGGTGCCTCTTCGCCGCAAAGTCGCTGTCGCCCCAGGCGTAAATGCCGTGGTTGCGGATCAGCACGCCGGGAACCTCGGGCGTAATGACTTTTTCGATGGCGGAAGCGAGCGTCGGAATATCGGCAAAATTCTCGACAATCGGGACGGTGATGCGGGCGTTTTCTTCCCAGATGCCGAGCCCCTTGATCAATTCCTGTCCTTGTATGGAAAAGGCTCGCTGGCCGAAGTACAGCTCAGAGATGAGGTTGTTCCAGACCGTGTGGACATGGAAGCATGCTTTTGCCGTAGGAATGACGCGGTAGACGACAGCGTGGACCAGCGTCTCTGCTGACGGCTTGAGTGCTGTAGGTTCTACCGGCTGAGAGTTGCCGTCTACGACCAGATAGTCCTCGGGCGAGAGCTTTGTCTTGTCCTTGCCGCTGGCAGTCACGGCAAATTGCAAGGGTTCGTCGCTCAATTTGATCGAAAGGTTGCCGCTGGTGCCGGGAAACCAGTCCCGGCGGGCAAAGGTCAGCTTGGCTTCGTCCAGGCGGCGAAAAGCGTCCAAGCGCTGTTCAAGTGTAATCGTCATGATGATGGTACCTCCTGCCTGCGTTTCAGCTCCTGCAAGATAGCGATGACGTCGTGGAACGTCGCAAACGACTTGAAGGGCAGCCCCAGCTCCTCGCTTTTTTGAGCCAGGAGCGAACGGGCAATGACAAAGTCGGCGATTTTGGCTCCGGCCAGATCGGTGATCGAATCGCCGATGACGACGCGGTAGTATCGCTCTGGATCGTAGCGGCGGATAATGGCTGTTTTGCACATGCCGCAGTTGTTGTCGCAATGCTCGTCGCACGCATGCGGCCAGGTAATCGTGATGCGCGGTCCGCTGAAGTCGCTGCCGTTGCAATAGATCGGCACATCGAGTGCAAACGGGGCAAGGATCGGCTCGACAAAAAAGTCAATGCCGCCGCTGGTGATCAACAGCTCGATGCCTTCCTCCCGGCAGAAGCGGACGAATTCGGCAAATCCGGGGCGAATCGTCGCCTCTTTGACGATGTAGTCTATGATCTCCTGCTTTTTCTCGGATGGGATCAGCTTGAACAACGCGCCGACACCTTCGCGGATCGACACCTTTTGGGTGAGAATCTGCTCGATCAACTCTTCCCGCTCAGGCGGAGCAAAACGTCGCATAATCGCGACAATATTGTCTTTTTCCGTAATTGTTCCGTCAAAATCGCAAAACAGCACGAGTGGCTTGGTCATCATTTTGTTCCCCATTTCTGCAAAGCCTGTGACAGTTCAGCAGATTCGGAGGAAGCGTCCTCCAGCGTTTGTCCTGCCACGACTGCGTTGATCGCTGCGACAAACGCTCGGGCGCCTGCCGTCGCACCACCTGGATGGCCGTGAATGCCCCCACCGGCATTGACCACCTGGTCCAGGCCAAAATCCTCGTACAATTGCGGGACAAGGCCGGGATGGATGCCCGCAGACGGTACCGGAAATGATTTGCGCAAAGTTCCGGTCGGTTCGGTCAAATGCTCCGCCAGCTTGAGCGCTTCTTCTTTGTTCAACGCCACATTTCCGTACGGCGATGGGAAGAGCACCAGGTCTGCGCCAGCCAAGCGCATCAGCTTGCCCAGGAGCAGCGGTGTCCCAATACCGTAGACGGGCGACGGATAGTAGGCTCCGGCGAGCGCCGGGTGGGCCATAATCGGCACCTGAACATCCGGGTCTGCAGCCAGTCGGTGCAGGGCATCGTAGCCAAAGGCAAGCACGTTAAACAGCAGGCAGTCTGCGCCGGCTTCCACAGCTCTCTTGGCACGTTCGGTCAAGTCGGTGACCGACCCGGTCAGATTGGCCGCATACAGAACCGGTTTCCCTGTTTCCGCTTCTGTTTCCCGGGCAATCTGTTTAAACGCCCGGATTCGTTCCAGAAAGGGAGCACGGTCATCGGCAAAGAAAATTTCGTCATCTTTTACTAGGTCAACGCCGCCCAGAGCCTGTGCCCGAAACTGGGTTTTCAGATCGTCAAACGGCAGGCCGAGGCAGGATTTGAAAATGCTCATCAAGAGTGGGCGATTATGCGCTCCGAGCCGATCTCTGATGCCTGAGATGCCGTATTTCGGGCCGGGAAAAGCGGCCAAAAACGCTTCCGGAAACTGTATGTCAATCAGCTTGATTTTTCCGTCCATGGACAGTTTCCCAAAGACGCCTGTCAACAAGGACGGAATGTCAGCGGTAAAGTTGCGAACCGGGTAGCTGATCGTAATCAATCCGCGGCTTTCGCCGTTTTCCAGGGTATCGAGCACCTGGGCGCCGACAGCTTCACCCAAATAGGGCTTCAAATCTGCCTGCTTGGCTGCGGGCAGATCGGTCCAACTGCCGACAGTCATCCCGACGGCGATCGCTTCCGCCTTTTTTTGCAAGTCCTTTGCCTGAGTCAAATAGGTGACGAGGATGCGTTGTTCGCTCAATGAGGAAACCTCCTTTTCTCGCAAAAAAACCTCCCCTTCGAGAGGGGAGGCGCTTTCGTCCGATAACGTTTTCGTCTCCTCTCATCTCTCGGTTCAGGGTCGAAGTGGCAGACTTTCGTCGGCGGCTTCGACTCTCACCGTTGGAATTAGCACCGTTTCGCCCCCCTTGCAGGGTAAGCGCCGGTTGCCGGGCATCATAGGGCCAGTCCCTCAGCCAGCTCGCGATAAGAGTTTCATGTACAGTATGCATTTGACTTGCGATAACCCCATGATATGCTGTTCCTTTTCGGGAGTCAACCCTTGTTTTGAGCATTAAAAATTTTGCTGCAGGTGGAACTTTTTCTAAAAAAAGGCGTGGTATCAGGTGAAAGGGTGTGAAGGAATGGGAAAGGCAGGAGTGGAGGATGTGTACCGCCTGCACGTCAATGACATATACCGCTACCTCCGCAAGCTCACCGGCGATGCAGGCTGGGCGGAGGATCTGACGCAGGAGACCTTTTTCCGTGCCTTTCAGCACCTGGATACCTATCGGGGAGAAAAAGTGCGTCCTTGGCTGTTCAAGGTAGCGTACCACGCGTTTATCGACTGGCACCGCAAGCAAAAGCGCAGGCCTGTTCAACTGATCGACACCTTGCCTGAGCAGGCGGATCAGGCGGCGGTCAGTCCGGAATCGGCGGCACTGGCTAGGGAGACGGCGGCCCTCGTGCAGACTGTTCTCCGGGGGCTGCCGGAAAAACAGCGACAGGTGCTGCTGCTTCATGCGGAAAAGCTCAGCTATGCGGAAATAGCCGACGTCCTCGGCATCGATGTGGCCGATGTGAAGCGGTCGATCTACCGGGGACGATTGAAGATGCGAAAATGGTGGGGGGACGGTCAACATGGCGGATAACGGCAAGCTGGAGGATCATAAGCAAAAAAGCCGGGAGCGCGATCAGCTCCTTCTCGCTTATCTGCGGGGGGAGCTTGGCGCTGAGGAGACAGCGCGATTGAGGCAGCGTCTCGCAGACGACCCGGAGTATGCGGAGCGACTGGAGGAGCTTTTGCTGGGAGGCGGGCTGATGCAGACAGAACCGGAAGACAAAGCCGCGGATTTTTTGCCGGAGGAGAAGCAGCGCTCCATCATCCGCTGGGGAAAGTGGAAGAGCAGGCTGTCCAACGCCGCCTACACGGTGGGGATCTCGCTGCTGATCGGCTTTGTCCTGTTGTTTGTCAACTATTGGATTGGCCGGTCGCTGTATGAAGATATGTTTCGCGTCTCCAAGGATTTGGTGAATTTCACTCAGCCGGGGATCGTAGCAGGCAGCAGCGGCGCGCAGGTTGGCCTTTTTTATGGCAGCATTCAAATGGAGCTGCGCGAAAAGGTGGGGGGCGACCGTCAGCAGCCAGGGTATTTCGAGACTACGAATGTGTTTACCAAAGTATCCTCCCGCCCGGTATGGAACGACGGCGTTCGGAAGAAAAATCTGTTTTTCCTGTTCCCGCTTCAGACGAAGCTGCAGGAGGATACCTCTTTCAGACGAGAGCCCGCGTGGAAGACGCTTGAAATGCTGCCGGAGGGGACGGTATCGCAACTGGCGATTTCCTTTGACCGGTTTATGAGCCTGGAGGAAATGTACGCTTTCCTGGCTCCGTATAATTTGGACCTTACCTGGCTGGCCGTGGATACCGGACAGGAGGTGCTGCATGAGGATGCCAAAGAAGGCGTGCTGCTGCTTTCGGCCGGTGACGTCTGGGGTTTTTCCGAACATGGGCTGGACTATGGACTGGGACCGATTCAGGTAAATGGCGAAGCAGATCGCCGCACCCGGGCGTACGTGGAGGAGATGAAATACCTCGCCGAGCAGGAGAGGCTGAGCAGATCGATCGGACAAAGCCTGTTCAACAGCAGATCAGGATTGAAGATCGACGAGCGCTATCGGTATTTGGAGAAAAACGGTATCAAAACGTATGGAATCGTCGTCACCGGTCCGACCAAGGAACTGCTCAAGCTGAAGCAGGAAGCTGCCATCACCGCCGCATTCGTAGGACAAATTGACTGGTGGAACTGGAATCGTCCGAGTGCAAGCGGACAGCAAAACAGCTGGTAAGGCCGAGGATCAGCCGACTGGCAAAAAACAAAAAAGAGTGTTGACAGCGTGCATAGCCGCGTGTATGATTCAAACTAATCAAAACAGCATACGTTGGATACCTTATCCAGAGAAGGTGGAGGGACTGGCCCGATGATACCCGGCAACCGACACAGCGCTTGCCTGTCAGCTAGACTGACGGCGCGATTGCAAGCGATGTGCACGGTGCTAATTCCTGCAGAAGCAAAAGTATTCTGGAAGATAAGGGGGAGACGACACGCCCTGCCGCGTACGTATACGACCTCTTTTCTTCGGGAAAAGAGGTCTTTTTGCATGTCTGGCTGCAAAAACGGCTTGATCGGAGGCGCAGCCTGCAACATACCGTGCGGAATTATCCCCTGCTGAATGGGCCGGGAAAGCCGCTGGAAAGATCCACATCGATTCACGTGAGGGGAGAAACAAGTTATGGCTTATCGTGCTTTGAGTGAACAAGAAGCAGTACAGTATGTAAAAGAGCTGCCCGGCCTGTTTGAAGCAGGGGCTATCCTGTCCTCCCGCGAGATAGGCGACGGCAACCTGAATCTTGTCTTTCACATCCGCGATGAAGCGACCGGCAAAAGCGTGATTGTGAAGCAGGCTCTGCCTTATGCCCGCGTCGTAGGCGAGTCGTGGCCGCTGACGCTTGATCGCGCCCGCATCGAGAGTGAAGCGCTGCGCATCCAGTACAAATACGTTCCGGACCTCGTGCCGCAGGTGTACCACTACGATCAGGAGCTTGCCTTGACCGTCATGGAGGATCTCAGCGATCACATCCTGATGCGCAAAGGATTGATCGAGGGGCGACGCTATCCAAATTTCGCGAAGCAAATCGGACGTTTCATGGCCCACACGCTCTTTTTCACGTCTGATCTGGGAGCGCATCCCTACGAGAAAAAAGCGCTTGTCGGAACATTCTTGAATCCGGAATTGTGCAAAATTACGGAAGACTTGGTGTTTACCGATCCTTACGAAAATGCGCCGACCAACAGCTTCAACCCGCTGATTCGGCGGGAAGTGGAGGAAATCTGGAAGAACAAGCCGCTCAAGCTGGAAATCGCCAAGCTGAAGTACGATTTCCTCACCCGTGCAGAGGCGCTGCTGCATGGCGACCTTCATACAGGCAGCATTTTCGTCACCGAAACCTCGACCAAGGTCATCGACCCGGAATTCGCTTACTACGGCCCGATCGGCTTTGACATCGGCGCGGTAATCGCCAATCTGCTCCTGAATTATGCCGGCCAGCACGGACTGGAGAAGGATGGAGGAAAGCGGGAGTCTTATCGCGAATACCTGCTTACAACTGTCGAAGACGTCTGGAACGAGTTCGTCTCCCAGTTCGTCCAGCTATGGCACAAGCAGGCGAAAGAGCGCAGCGCACATGTAGAAGGGCTCTGGCAGAGCTACGTGAAGCGGTTGATCCAGGATACGGCCGGGTTTGCAGGCTGTAAAATCCTTCGCCGCGTGATCGGGCTGGCGGGTGTCGCCGATCTGAACAGCATCAGCGACGAAAAAACCCGTGCCGAAGCGGAACGGCTGGCACTGCTGATCGGTCAGGAGCTGATCCTGAAGCGGGGCGGCATCGAAGATTCGACCGACATCACAGACATCGTTCGCAATGCGACAACAAGATTTGATCAGGAGGCAGCAGCGGTATGACCACAATTCATGAAGCATTCGCACCTGTAAAGTGGGAAGGAGACTCTCTTCTTCTGCTCGACCAGACGCGTTTACCGGTAGAAACAGTCTTTCTTTCCCTCCATACGTCTGAGGAAGTATGGGCGGCAATCCGCCACCTGCAGGTTCGCGGCGCCCCTGCGATCGGGATGGCTGCGGCATACGGGCTTTACCTCGGCGTGCGGAACAGCGAAGCGGCAGATTCGTCAGCCCTCTGGAATCAATTGCTCGAGCAGGCTGACTACCTGGCGACAGCACGCCCTACAGCGGTGAACCTGTTCTGGGCGATCGATCGGGTCAAAGCACGCGTCCAGCAGGAGGGAGAAAAACCGGTAGACGCGTTGAAAGCGGCGGTTTTGGACGAAGCTCTCGCGATACAGCGCGAGGATGCCGAAGTATGCCGGACGATAGGCGAACACCTCCTCACCTTGCTGCAGGATGGAATGGGCATCCTGACCCACTGCAATCCAGGGGCGCTGGCTACCGCCGCTTACGGGACGGCGACAGCTCCGCTCTATCTGGCCAAGGAACGCGGCTGGAACCTGAAGGTATACGCTGACGAAACGAGGCCGGTGCTCCAGGGAGCGCGGCTGACCGCCTACGAGCTGCAGCAGGCGGGAATCGACGTCACGCTGATCTGCGACAACATGGCGGCCATGGTGATGGCGCAGGGAAAAGTGCAGGCTGTCATCGTAGGAACCGACCGCGTAGCGGCGAACGGCGACGTCGCCAATAAAATCGGAACGTATGGCGTTGCCGTGCTGGCGAAAGCCCATGGCATCCCGTTTTACGTGGCTGCACCGCTGTCGTCTGTCGATCTGGAAACGCCGACGGGAGCGGACATTCCGATCGAGGAGCGTCCGGCGGAGGAAATCACGCACGGCTTGGGCAAGCAGGTGGCTCCGGACGGCATCAAGGTCTACAACCCGGCATTCGACGTAACGCCAGCGGAATATATAACGGCAATCGTCACCGAAACCGGCATTTTCAAGCCGGAAGATATCCGCAATTCCAAGCAATAAATCGTGGCTGTATAACAAAAGCGCCCTCGGGCGCTCTTTTTCACTTTTGAAGAAGGGGAGAGATGACATGAAGGTTATTCCGATAACGCAGCATGCAGCGTTGAGGCGCTTGGAGCTTGCCGATGCAGAGGAAATGTTCTGGCTGACCGATACCAATCGTCTCCATCTGCGCGAATGGCTTCCGTGGCTGGATATCGTCACAAACGTGGCGGATACCAGAAGGTTCATCTCTGCCACTCTGGATCAGGACAGCCGCAGGCAGGGCACCCATTTCGGGATTTGGTACAACGGTCGTCTGACAGGAACAGTGGGCGTACATCATATCGACTGGACAAACCGGAAGACGTCCATCGGGTATTGGCTCGGAGCCCAGTACACCGGGCACGGACTGATGACGGCCGCCGTCTCGGCCTATCTGGATCACTTGATCTTTGGCGAGTGGGACTTGCAAAAGGTCGCCATTCACGCCGCTACCGAGAACAAAAAGAGCAGGGCCATTCCGGAGCGCCTCGGGTTCAAGCTGGAGGGAATCCTGCGAAGCAACGAATTTCTCTACGATCATTACGTCGATCACGCCGTCTACGGCATGCTGGCGTCAGAGTGGCGTTGAGTCCTTCAGTTTTTTGCTGCCGATAGAAAAAGCTGGATTGACAAGAAATTTTGTGTAAACTACCATGAAGATATTGGAAAAGGGATTGCGTATATCGCATCCCTTTCTTTTGATCGACAGGGTCAAAGTCGTCCCTGTTGATAACCGGATTACGGAGGCTCCGCCACAATCATGGCGGAGCCAAGTTTTCTAATAGGATAAGGAAGGAGGGACGGACGGCGTGTATATTTTGCGGCAATTGTCCTGGTTTTTCAGAAAATATTGGAAACGATATACAGTAGGGATTGCTTTTCTGTTTTTGATTGATCTGCTCATGCTGTGGCCTCCCCGGCTGATCGGGCAAACGGTGGATCAAATCCGCAATGGATCGCTGACGACATCTGGATTGGCGACGACGATTGTCACGCTGCTTTTGATTGGCCTTATCTTGTACGGGCTCCGTTTCTTTTGGCGGTACCTGCTGTTCGGCGGTTCGCTGATGCTGGAGCGGACGCTTCGCGAGCGGCTGTTTGGCCATTTGACCCGGATGTCGCCGTCCTTTTACTCGCGCCGTCGTTCCGGTGATTTGATGGCGCTGGCTACCAACGACATTCCCGCAATCGAACAGACAGCAGGGATGGGCGTACTGACGCTGGTCGACTCCCTGTTCGCCACGCTGTTGACTTTGGCTGTCATGATGGTGGCCATCGACTGGCAGTTGACGCTGGCGGCACTTATTCCGATGCCGTTTTTGGCCTGGGCGACCGCTTATTACGGCAAGCTTTTGCACGACCGGTTTTACCTGGCCCAGGAAGCGTTTGGCGAGATGAACGACCATGTGCAGCAGTCCGTCTCAGGCGTCCGGGTCCTGCGGGCTTTTGTACAGGAAAAAGAGGATGTGGAGGCGTTTCGCCGGGTCAGTGAGAAGACGATGGAGCGGAATATCAGCGTTTCCCGGATCGACGCCCTGTTCGAACCGACGATCGGCATTATCATCGGCTTCAGCTTTCTCATCGGGCTTGGCTACGGGACCTACCTTGTCTTTTCCAGCGCGATTTCCCTGGGCGATCTGGTCGCATTCAACCTTTACCTCGGGCTGCTCATCTGGCCGATGTTTGCCTTTGGCTGGCTGATGAACATCCTTCAGCGGGGGAGCGCTTCGCAAAAGCGGTTGTCGGAATTGTTCGCCGAACGGCCTGACGTGGTGGACAGCGAAACTGTGGTGGAAGATGTTCCGGACAATACTGTCGAGGCGAGAGGCTTTACCTTCCGCTATCCGCAGGCAGAGAAGGACGCCTTGTCGGATATCAGCTTCATGCTGCACGAAGGAGAGACGCTGGGGATCGTGGGCAGGACGGGAAGCGGGAAGTCAACGCTTTGCCGGACTCTGTTGCATCAGTACCCGGTAGAGTCGGACGCCCTGTTTGTCGGAGGGAAGCCGGTAGAACGGATTTCGCTGTCTGCCCTGCGCGGGAAAATCGCCTACGTTCCCCAGGAGCATCTGCTGTTTTCCCGAACGATCGAAGCGAACGTCGCTTTCGGCTCGCCGCAGGCGACTACAGAGGAAGTGTGGCATGCGCTCTCCCTGGCCGAAATGAAAGGCGATGTAGCGCAATTCGCGGAAGGGCTCGGAACCATGGTCGGTGAAAAAGGGGTCACCCTCTCAGGGGGACAGAAGCAGCGCATCTCGATTGCCCGTGCCCTGCTGATGAACGCTGACATCCTCATTCTCGATGACTGTCTGTCCGCAGTCGATGCGAGGACGGAGGAAAGCATTCTTCGCCACCTCCGCGATGAACGCAAAGGAAAGACGACGATCATCACCGCCCACCGGCTCTCTGCGGTCCAGCATGCCCAGTTGATTTTGGTGCTGGACGAGGGCAGGATCGTGGAGCGGGGGACGCATGATGAATTGATGGCGCAAAACGGCTGGTATGCGGAGCAGTACCGCAGGCAGCAGATGGAACAAGACGTCGCGGGTTAAGGGGAGAGAGGGGAACGTGTAATGAACGGCAAACAAGTATGGAAGCGGCTTGTAGAGTACGCCATGCCGTTTCGCAGACAGATCGCAGGGGCCCTGCTGCTGCTCCTGCTCGGTACTGCCGCGGAACTGGCCGGCCCCTTTTTGGCAAAAGTGATGATTGACAATCACATTCTGGCGGTTCAGAAGACGTGGTATCGCTTTGAAAAGGAACCGCTTACCATTGAAGGAAACCAGATCGCGATCCGGCTGGCGGATGAGTATTACGTCCGGGAGGATTGGCTGTCGTCCTTGCCTCCGGACGATGCACAAAAGGCGAAAAAGACACAGGTCGTGACCGAGGGAACGACCTACTATATGCTGGACCGTGAGTTGTCCGAGGACGGGGAGCCGAAGCTTTTGCCGCTTCCGGCCGTCGAGGGAAGGGAGCGGGTCAAGGCGACGCTCGTTCGCTCGGGGCAGGAGGTTGATCAGGCGGAGGGAATCCGCTTGACGGCGGACGAGGTGAAGGCGCTGTACAGCAGGGAGATTGCGCCGATATTGCTTTTGGCAGGCGGCTATGCCTTGTTGATCCTGATCAGCGCGGCATGCAACTATACGCAAATTTTGACGCTGCAGATGACAGCTCAACGCATCATCCAGCGCATGCGGATGATTTTGTTCACCCACCTGCAGAAGCTGCCGGTCTCCTTTTTTGACAAGACACCGGTCGGTCAGATCGTCTCCCGCGTGAGCAACGATACGGAGGCCATTCGTGAACTGTACGTCAGCGTTCTGGCAACTTTTGTGCAGAACGGGGTATACCTCGTGGGGATTTTGATCGCGCTTTTTGTCCTGCAGCCGCAGCTTGCCCTGTTTTGCTTTTTAAGCGTGCCGTTGATCGTCGCGCTCATTATCGTTTACCATCGCTTCAGCTCGCGCTATTATGCGGTCATCCGCAGCAGGCTGAGCGATATGAACGCCACGATCAACGAGATGATTCAAAACGTGACGATCGTCCAGGCGTTTCGCCGAGAGTCGGGGGTTCAAGAGGAGTTTGCCAAGGTAAACGAAGAGTATTTTCGGGTTCGTCTGAAGGAGAACAACCTGGAGTCGCTTTTGCTCAGACCAGCCGTTGATCTCATCTGGAAAATCTCTCTCACGGTGATTGTCTGGTATTTCGGCTCGACTTCGTTTCACAGCGCCATTTCGTTCGGCGCGCTGTTTGCCTTCGTCGATTACATGGGACGCTTTTTCGAGCCGATCAGCATGATTATGAACCGTCTTTCGCAATTGCAGCAGGCTGCCATCTCCTCGCAGCGCGTGTTTGACATTCTCGATACGCCGGCTGAAGAGGAGAAGGGAGGCAAGGCTATCGAGCGCTCGCGCGGAGAGGTAGTCTTTGACCGCGTTTCTTTTGCCTATCAGGGTGATCAATACGTCTTGAAAGATGTGTCGTTCACGGCCAAGCCGGGACAGACGGTAGCGCTGGTCGGCCACACCGGGTCGGGAAAAAGCTCGCTGATGAATCTGTTGCTCGGCTTTTATCCGGTGACGAAAGGGCGCATCCTGATCGACGGCATGGACATGGGCGAAATGGATACGCGGACGCTTCGCCGCCATGTAGGGCTGGTGCTGCAGGACCCTTTTTTGTTTACCGGCAGTGTCGGATTCAACATTCGCTTGTACAATGACAAGCTTACGAATGACGATGTAAAACAGGCGGCGGAGGCAGTCAGGGCAGATGAGTTTATACGCCACTTCCCCGGAGGATACGAAGAACCCGTCGTGGAGCGGGGGATGACCTTGTCTGCCGGACAGCGGCAGTTGATTTCGTTTTCCCGGGCGCTCGCAGCCGATCCGGCTATTTTGATCCTGGACGAAGCGACAGCGAGCATCGACAGCGAGACAGAGTCGGCGATCCAGGAGGCGCTGCACGTGCTTTCGGCGGGACGCACGACGTTTATCATCGCGCATCGCCTGTCTACGATTCAGCATGCCGACCAGATTCTCGTTCTGTCCCGCGGCGAAGTCGTCGAGCGGGGCACGCATGACGAGCTGATGGCGCAGCATGGCCTGTATCAAAAAATGTACCAGCTACAGCAGGGGCAAATCTCTGCTACAGTAGAACAATAGCGATTGATCTTGACCTTGCCGCCGGGTGAGGGGAGATTATGAATAGAGAGAGTGAGTGCAGGAGAGGAGAACGCATACATCATGTCTTCAACACGTTTTACCTTTTGGGTGCTGATATTGGTCGTAGTCATTGCGGGAGCCAGCCAGGGGCTGACGATTCCGCTTTTGGCCGTGATGCTGGAGCAGCAGGGAGTTTCATCGGTCGCCAATGGGTTGAATGCAGCCGCTTTGTATATCGGTATATTGCTTGTGTCACCCTGGCTGGAAATCCCGCTGCGCCGGATCGGTTATCGGTCGACGATTCTGTGCGGGCTGTTAATGGTGACCGCAGCCACCGTCCTGATTCCGGTGTTTTCCCATCTGGCGGTCTGGTTTGTTCTCCGCATGCTGATGGGAATCGGCGACTCCGGTCTTCACTACGCCAGTCAAATGTGGGTGACCAAAATCGCCGCTCCGGAGAGGCGCGGACGGGATTTGTCGCTCTACGGTCTGGCCTACGGCATCGGATTCAGCATAGGGCCGCTGGGGATCAACCTGCTTCCGATAGGATTTTGGGCGCCGTTTGCCGCACTGACCGTGTTGTATGCGGCAGCGTTTATTCTGCTGGCGCGCATCCGCAATGATTTTCCCGAAGAGATCAAGGCAACTGAAGCCGGTGTGAAAAAACAGAACAAATACACCACTGTATTCCGGTTAAGCTGGCTGGCGCTGATCCCGTCGTTTTTGTACGGATTTATGGAAACGTCTTTAAACGGAAGCTTTCCGGTTTACGCTTTGCGGACCGGCATTTCCATCGAGTGGGTATCGGTTATCCTGCCATCCTTTGTAGTGGGCAGCATCATTTTGCAAATTCCGTTGGGCTCATTAAGTGACCGGATCGGCCGGAAGCGGGTCATGTTTGCCTGTGCGCTCGTCGGAGCCGTGGCGTTCATCCTGTTCCCGCTCAGCGGCGACAACGTCTGGATGATGATGTTCCTGCTGGCGATTGCAGGTGCGGCTGTCGGTTCCTTTTACTCGCTCGGTCTTGCCTTTGCGACCGATATTTTGCCGGGTGCGATGGTCCCTACAGCCGGGATCATTGCCAGCATGAATTTCGGCGTCGCCAGCATCCTGGCCCCCAATGTAAACGGACTGTTGATCCAGGTCTGGGACCCGCGGAGCATCTTCTGGCTGATGGGGCTTTTGCTGTTCGGTTTTGCCGCTGCTTGCCTGTTTTTCCGCACGACCCGCTCTTCTCAGGAGACCGCGGTGGCGTCATAAGCATAAAAATGTGAAGAGAGGGGAAGCGTAGGGATACAGTCATCTTTCCCAGAAAGGGGTTTGCCTGATGATGACGCCCTGTGTTTTCAAGCGGGGAATGATCTGGATTCTGTTTTTTATCATCAGTCTGATCGTGATCCCGTTCTTTTCCGATGACACGCCATCCACGCCTGCTCCGACTGTGAACAATGCAAGCAGGTAAAACCCGGGCAAAAAGGACTCGTCTGTTTCCATAAAGGCGAGTCTTTTTCTTTTGCTTCGGCTTACGTACGTTTGCTGTCGCGGATGACATACGTCCTGGCAATCAGATCGTGCCAGCCTTGCTTTTTCCGGTTCCACCCTGCCCACAAATACCCCAGTCCCAGCGGCAGGGCAGAGAGAAATTTGCCCACAACCTCTCGCAGCAATACCTGCCCCAGCGTCAACTGGCTGCGGTGCTGGCGGGCATTGACCACGCGGATGCCGGTGATGAGCTTTCCGAGTGTCTGTCCCGTCCACCAGGTCAGCAGGATGGCATAGGCGAAGTCGAATACGATTTCCAGCAAGTCGATGTACGAAAAGACGTCCGGCCCGGCAGTGAAAGCCCGGCGGAGCGGATTGAAGATCAAAAAGCTGATGCCGGTGAGAAAAAGTCCATCCAGCAGAGCAGCCCCGACCCGAATCCAGAAGCCGGCAAACGCATAGCTGGCCTCCTGGGAGGCATCCTCGCTTCCGGACGGCTCGGCTCCTGCGAAGCCTTGGACAAGCGCGGTCCGTGCGGCGGCATCAGCGGAGAGCAGGGATTCGGGAAAATCAGCTTCAGACGACGATTGGTCCCGCATGGCGGACACCTCCATTAGAAATGGTTACGGGATAAACTGGTACAACAGCTTGGGCGTCGAGCCCTGCTGCAAAATGCGCTCAAGGCCGAGCGGATCAGGGTTGGACCAGTAACGCTGCATGCGGAAGATCAGATTGCCAAGCGATATGTTTTCGGTAAAGCGAACAATCTGCGCTTCCGGCAGTCCAGTCAGGGTCAAGGCATAGCGGGTAGCATCCTCCAGATCGCCAAAGCGATCCACCAGTCCCAGCCGCTTCGCCTGCTCGCCGGAGTAAATGCGGCCGTCGGCTATTTGCAGGACGCGCTCCCGGGGGAGGCTTCTTCCCTTTACGATTACATCGACAAAGCGATCGTAGCTTTGGTTGACCAGCGTTTGGAAAATTTGCCGCTCGGGCTCTGTGAGCGGACGGGCAGGACTTCCGATATCCTTGAAGCGTCCGCTTTTGATCGCATACTCCTGGATTCCCAGCTTGTGTATGGCATTGCTGTAGTTGGTCAGGGTAAAAATGACGCCCAGACTGCCTGTCAGCGTATTGGGATTGGCGAAAATGGCATCTCCTGCTGTAGCCAGGTAGTAACCTCCCGATGCGGCAGTCGAGCCCATGCTGACTACAAGCGGGATTTGGCGAAGCTCTTTGAGCCGCAGCAGGCGGCGGTGCAATTCATCCGTAGCGACTACCTCTCCGCCAGGGCTTTCGATCCGCAGGACGACTGCCTTTACTTGCTCGTCTTCCTCGATGCGCCTGATTTGTTCGGTCAACAGGTCAGCCATCGGTGTGACAGATGCGGTGGAGCGCTCACTGGTGATCGTGCCATTGACGTAAAGCTGTACGATTTTGGCCGTACCGGAGCCGGAGACGACATGTTCATCCCAGGCATACTCGGGATGGTCGGTCAGATTGCGCATGCCTCCAAAGATGCTTTCGACGCCGATGCCAAGGACAAAAACAGCCAGTACAAGAAAGAGTGCCGTCCATCTTTTACGGTTCATGGAAAACCACCTCAGATGTAGCATTTGCTCTTCTCTTTCCGGTTACGCATGCCTGTCATTTCACAAACTCATGCAATTTTCTAAAAATTGCGGTACAATTGGTCATAAGACAAGAGAGAATATGTTCGGGGGGTACGGAAGCGTGATTATCCAAGTAACGGATTTGAAAAAAAATTACGGCAGCCTGCAGGTGCTCAAAGGAATCACGACACAAGTGGCGGAACGCGAGGTCGTATGCGTGATCGGCCCGTCGGGTTCGGGAAAAAGCACGTTTCTGCGCTGCTTGAATCAATTGGAAGAGATGACGGCCGGGCGCATCGTGATTGACGGCCACGACCTGTCCGATCCGAGGGTGGACATCAACAAGGTGCGCGAAGAGGTAGGAATGGTGTTCCAGCGCTTCAACCTGTTTCCGCACAAAACGGTTCTGGAAAACGTTACGCTCGCGCCGATCAAAGTAAAAAAGATGACCCCCGAGGATGCGAGAAAACAGGGCCTGGCGCTGCTGAAAAAGGTGGGGCTGGAGGACAAGGCCGATGTATATCCGGATCGCCTTTCCGGAGGACAGATGCAGCGGGTGGCGATTGCCAGAGCCTTGGCGATGAACCCCAAGGTCATGCTGTTTGACGAACCGACCTCGGCACTGGATCCGGAGCTGGTCGGAGAAGTCTTGACAGTGATGAAGAATCTGGCCAAGGAAGGCATGACGATGATCGTCGTCACGCATGAGATGGGATTTGCCCGGGAAGTGAGCGACAGAGTGATTTTCATGGATCAAGGCGTCATCATGGAGGAGGGAGCACCCGAAGCCCTGTTGTCCAATCCGAAAAACGAGCGGTTGCGGGCATTTTTGCGCAAGACCTCGGCATAGCGACCGGTATAAAAAAATCGGCCCCCGATACAGGGGGCATTTTTACTTCTTGTTCGCGTCTCGCTTGCTTCCTTTCACATCGAGCAATTGACTGACCGTAACGAACCGATAGCCCTGCCTCCGCAGATCGGTGATCAACTCCTGCAGCGCGGCAATCGTTTCCCGCTGATTCAGCCCGCCGTCGTGGAACAGGATAATGTCTCCGGGAGCCACGTCGTTCTTGACGCTTTTGGCGATGTGGGAAGCCGTCCGGGCCAAAGACCAGTCGCGCGGGTCGACCGACCAGTGGATGATGTCATAGCCGCAGGACTGGACTGCATTCATGACGTCATGCGTCAAGACTCCCCCCGGGGGCCGGTAATATTGGGCAAGCACGCCGGTAGAACGGAGAATCGATTTTTCCCCCAGCTTGATTTCTTCGTAAATCTCCTGCTCCGTCAATTTGTTCAAATCGCCATGATGATAGCCGTGGTTGCCGATTTCATGCCCTGCTTTCTTGATCCAGTGCATAATCTTGGGATACTTGTCTACTTGAGAGCCAAGCACAAAAAAGGTGGCGGGAACCTTGTTGCGGTGCAGAACCTCCAGGATGATGGGCGTGTATTTGGGATCGGGGCCATCGTCGAAAGTAAGGGCAACCACTTTGTTGGTTGTGTCGATCCGGTGAATCGGCTCATAGGCAGGAAGAGGGCTTCTTGCCGCATCTGTCGGCACCACCCCGAACAGCAGACAGGCGATGAAAGACAGAATGAACGCTCGATAGCGCAGAACAATCCCTCCTTCCAAAGTAACTATCTTTTAGCTTCACCCGCACAACTCAAATCATCCTGCCAAAAGAAAACAGCAATCAGCCTGCGAGCGGGATATGGTAAAATGAAAGGACTGTACATAGGAGAGGAGAGAATACGGTGGAACTCCGCGGTATTTTGCACGGGTTGACCCATCAGTATCACGGCAAGGATCAGCCTGTTGACTACTATTTGCAGCTGGGCGAAGAGAGACTGCCGTTAAATGAGCTGCTGGGCAGCGAAATAACGATCTCATTTCTGGGCGAGAAAAACTGTATCGCCTGTGGACGAAAAACGAACAAAACCTTTAACAGCGGATATTGCTATCCCTGTTTTACGAAGCTTCCGGAGAACGATCTGTGCATCGTCAAGCCTCACGAGTGCCACTATGATCAGGGAACATGCCGGGATGCCAGCTTTGGCGAGACTCATTGCATGATTCCGCACTACGTTTATCTGGCTGTTTCCAGTGATGTAAAAGTCGGCCTGACGAGGAAAAACAATCAGCTAAAGCGCTGGGTCGACCAGGGAGCCATTCGCGCGATCCCGATCGCAGAGGTACCGACACGCCGCATGGCAGGTGAGCTTGAATTCCATCTTAGCCAATTTTTGCCGGATAAGACGAACTGGAGAAAAATGCTCAAGGGCGATGTCCGCGAGGTGGACCTGCTCAGCCTCAGAGACGAGGTGTACGCGCATTTCCCGGATGAGTTCAAAGCCTTTCGCTACCGTGAGGACGAATGGATAGACATTACCTATCCGATCCTTGAGTCGTTGGACAAGATCAACTCGCTCACATTGGACAAGCAGGAAAGCGTCGGCGGCAAATTGATCGGTGTCAAGGCACAGTACCTGATTTTTGAAAACGGCGTTTTCCAGGCGAGAAAGCACGCCGGCTATCAGGTGCAAGTCAGCGCTTCTGCATAAAGCGGCCGCTTTTCCTCCAGACTGAAACAAAAGACTGGAGGAGGCGATCGGCATGGCACCGGAGCGCATTGAATATACGGAACCGTTGACGGGTACCTTGGCAGAAGCAGCCCAGGCCGATCCGCTGGGCATCCCCTACTCGCCGCTTGCCAGGACGTGGCAGGCGAACCCCCGGGCGGAAGCAGATCCTGCCGAGCGGGGTACGGGGAATGTGGCAGAAACAAAAACGGAATAAAAAACGTCTAGAAGGAAAAAGGCAGCCAGACATGATCGGCTGCTTTTTTCTTATCCAAATAACTAGCCATTGGGGAAGGGAAGGGCACTTCATGCGTACATGGGCATTATCCGTCGCGACAGCGTTGCTGATCTGTGGAAGCGCTTGGGCCGGGTATATGGTAGGAACTGATGTGGAAAGCAAAAGAAACGAGGAACAGGCAGGCAGGGTCATAGCGGAAAACGAAGCGTTGCGGTCAAAGCTCCAGAATCAGGCTCCCGCCGCTGAAGCATCCCCTCCGGCAAACAGTGCTCAACAACCGGCTGAGGCGGCCGAGCAAAACGCGAAGGAGCCCGCTTTCATCGACCACGATGCAATCCTGGATGCTTTTCGGCGGACGGACGACAAAGGCGGAAGCTTTGAAATCACGGAAAAAGACAAGCAGGAAATGATGGCCGAACCGCGCAGCAGGGATTACAAATGGGTGCTGCGCACATTTGTAGAGAAAAAGCTCGGAAAAAAGCTGAATACCTTTCAGACGACCAGCCGGACGGTGAACCCGCGTATCCTGCTGGCAACCACTACGGATGGCACCGCGTATGAAATCGAGATGAAAAAATGGCCAGCCTATGACCAGATTTGGACAGTCGAGCGCTTTAACGGCATGTCCCCGGGAGATGTCGGTTCAGTCGCTCCGCTCTATCAGGCGGTGAAAAAGGAGGAAGTGCCCAAAAACGTGCAGGACTGGCTGGAGCCGCTGCTTGCCTCACCGGAATGGAAAACGGAATACTTGCGAGACGGGAAAAAAACGTATGTGCTCATCAAAACGTCGTCTTCGCCGACGGATTCGGTGGAAGTAGAGGATGTTTCGCTATGGATAGAGGAAGTAACGGTGAAGTACCAGACGTACGACTATGCAAACAGTGAAGACCGCTCGTTTGTAAACGATTACGCTTTGTTGGAAATTCCGTATGAAGCCAAGGACGGGGTCCAGTTTACGAAAACATTGTCGATTGTTCGGTAGACAGGCTCTTACGGACAAGTCTTGATCCGGCAGACTGGCGATGTGCCGTCGCGTTGTTAAGGGAGCCGTTTGATAAACGCGGGAACTGCGTTAAAATAAAGGAAAACACTGGGGATACAGCAAGCAGGTATTCGAGACACCATTATGCTTGATAAGAAAGCGAGGATATGCTCCATGACAATCAAAGCCTATCTGTACGACAAATGCGGCACCTGCCGAAAGGCCAAGCAATGGCTGAACCAACACAATGTCGCCATCGAGGAGATCCCGATCGTGGATGCCCCTCCGACAGAAGACGAGCTGCGCAGCATGTGGCAGGCAAGCGGACTTCCCTTGACCAAGTTTTTCAACACGAGCGGCCAGTTTTACCGCGAGCTCGGCTTAAAGGACAAGCTGCCATCGATGACGGAAGACGAGATGCTGAAGCTGCTGGCCTCCAACGGGAAGCTGCTAAAAAGGCCGCTCGTCTCTGACGGAAAAACAGTTACGGTCGGGTTCAAGGAAGAGGAGTATGAAAAGGCTTGGGGGGGACGCTGACGATGCGTACCCCTTCCAGGCGCCTTGAACAGCTTTCTTCGGCAATCTTTTCCGAACTGGCCGAACGAAAAAAGAGCGTTGCAACGGGGCGTTCAGTGATCGATCTGAGCATCGGCAGCCCTGATCAGCCGCCAGCTCCGGAGCTGGTGGAGGCGCTGGCCGAGGCGATCCGGGAGCCGGGTGCGTTTGGCTACCCGATGAGCGACGGAACAGAGGAGTTTCGCGAGGAGGTGGCCCGCTGGTATCAGTACCGCTTCGGCGTCGAGCTGGACCCGCGCTCGGAGATTCACTCGCTGATGGGCTCACAGGACGGTCTGGCTCATTTTGCCCTTGCCTGGTCCGATCCCGGAGACATCGTGCTGGTGCCCGATCCCGGCTACCCGATTTATGCCGGCAGCGTTCATCTGGCAGGTGCGGAGCCATACCCCATGCCGCTGCGGGCAGAAAACGCTTTTTTGCCCGATCTGAATGCCATACCGGAAGAGGTGGCCAAACGCGCTCGCTTCATGATTCTGAACTATCCCAATAATCCGGTATCGGCGGTCGCGACGCTTTCCTTCTTTGAAGAGGCTGTCGCTTTTGCCAAGCGGCACGATGTGATTGTCGTGCATGATCTGGCTTATTCCGAAATGGCCTTTGACGGCTACCGGCCGCCCAGCTTTTTGCAGGCGGAGGGGGCCAAGGACGTCGGCATCGAATTCAACTCCTTTTCCAAAAGCTTCAACATGGCCGGGTGCCGCATCGCTTATGTGGTCGGCAATGCGGAGATCATCAAGCCGCTGGCAGTCGTCAAGTCGAATGTAGACTACGGCGTCTTCCTGCCGGTTCAAAAAATGGCTGTTGCCGCGCTCAGGCGCGACCGGGAAGCGGGGGAGGACAACACGGTTGCTTCAATTTATCAGGAGCGGCGCGATGTCCTGATCAAAGCCCTGCGAGAGGCAGGCTGGGTCATCGAGCCGCCCAAGGCGACGATGTTCGTCTGGGCAAAAATTCCGTCTGGCTGGAACTCCCGCGAATTCGCTTTTGCGCTTTTGGAGGAGGCTGGGGTCGTGGTCGTGCCTGGAAGCGCTTTTGGCGAGCAGGGAGAAGGGTACGTGCGGATCGCGCTGGTGCAGCCGCCGGACCTGCTGCGGGAAGCGGCCAAGCGGATCGCAAAAAGCGGCCTGTTGAACGGCAGAAGAGAGCAAAACAGATGTATATCGTGCTGTGAAAGCGGAAAGGATACATCTGGCACCACAAAAACGACAATCAATTGAAAATGATTCCTACATTGTATTGACTATAAACAACAAGGTTGCTATGATGGAACATGTAGGTGAAAAAACTTATTCCAAGGAGGTTTTACATATGGCACAACGTCTTGTAGGTCTTCCAGCTCCTGATTTCACAATGGAAACAGCTCTGGGCAATGGTCAAGATTTCGGAAAGGTATCTCTCTCCGACTACCGTGGCAAATGGCTGGTACTGTTCTTCTATCCACTCGATTTCACGTTCGTTTGCCCGACTGAGATCATCGCGATGAGCGATTCGATCGAAGATTTCAAAGACCTGGATGCGGAAGTTCTCGGTGTATCCGTAGACTCCAAGCATTCCCACCGCGCATGGATCAACACTCCTCGCGATCAAAACGGTCTGGGCGGCCTGAACTACCCGCTCGCTTCCGACTTCCTGAAAACAACCGCTCGCGATTACGGCGTACTGGATGAAGAAGGCGGCGTAGCATTCCGCGGTCTGTTCATCATCGATCCGGAAGGCGTTCTGCGTTACCAAGTTGTAACCGACCTGAACATCGGCCGTTCCGTAGAAGAAACACTGCGCGTTCTGCAAGCTCTGCAATCCGGCGGTCTCTGCCCAGCTAACTGGCGTCCAGGTCAAAGCCACCTGACTGCGAAGTAAGCATCCGCATTGGAGCGCGATTGATCGGGGCAGCCATATAAAGCTTGCTCCCTTTACGAAAAAGGGTCTAACACAACCAGTTGTTAGGCCCTTTTTTTACAAAAAAGAGGCAAATAAGACGGGAAGATTGCTGTCTTTCTCGTTCCACGATCATTTGAAAGGGGTTGTTTTTGATGCGTTTGCGCGAAGAATTGCCCGATTTCCCGGGGATTACCGAATGGGTAAACGGTCAGGTGAGCAAAGCTGATTTGGCAGGAAGTCCCGTATTGATCCATTTCTGGTCCGTAAGCTGCTATATGTGCAAGGAATCGAT
Source organism: Brevibacillus sp. FSL K6-2834 (assembly GCF_038592925.1). NCBI lineage: Bacteria > Bacillati > Bacillota > Bacilli > Caryophanales > Paenibacillaceae > Brevibacillus > Brevibacillus sp. FSL K6-2834. Next base: position 4,571,046 of record NZ_CP151945.1, on the reverse strand, counting down.
GCCGCAAATCCTGGAGTGGCGCGACAAATACGCGGCGAACGGCTTGAAGGTGATCGGAATCCACATGCCACGCTCGGAGGCCGATACAGACATCCAAAAGATCAAGGAAACGATCGTCGAGCACAAGCTGACACATCCGATCGCGATCGACAACGAAATGAAGACCGTAGACGCCTTCCAGAATGAGTACGTCCCGGCTTTCTACCTGTTCGATGAAAACCTGCAGCTTCGCCACTTCCAGGCTGGCGAAAAAGGCTTGAACCTGGTGAAAAAACGTCTCCACCGAATTTTGGGGATTGAAGAGGATTCCTAGGCCCTCTGTCCAATTAATATGGAGTACCTGATTGAACCTGATAGGAGGATACGTGAACGATGGAATTTCCTAAACATCTTCTTTACAGCGAAGAGCACGAGTGGGTTCGTGTAGAAGGAAACAAGGCGTATATCGGCATTACTTCTTTTGCTCAATCCGAGCTGGGCGACATCGTCTTTGTCGAACTGCCAGAGGTGGGCAGCACGATTACACAGGACGAACCTTTTGGCAGCGTGGAATCGGTAAAAACCGTTTCTGAACTGTATGCTCCTGTCAGCGGGAAGGTAGTAGAAGTAAACGGCGAATTGGAAAACGCGCCGGAGCTGGTAAACTCTTCTCCTTATGAGCAAGCATGGATGATCGTTGTGGAGCTGTCTGACGAAAGCGAGCTCAAAAAGCTGATGGACGCAGACAAATACGAAGCGATGGTACAAGAGTAAACAACAACTGAAAGTGTGTATCAAGCCAAAAGGCTGGAGACTAATCTTAACGGGTTCGGTTTTTAGGTGCAAAAACAAAAAAATAACACAAAATGGCGTGCGAACTGACAATAGTTCGAACACGCCTTTTTTCTTGTTATCAAAGGATTTTTTTGAAAAATGACACGGATATTGGCAGGGAAATGTATAAGTTTTAACGAACTGGAAATAATTTATGAAGAGAGGAATACTCATGTCAAAATCTATGTCAATTCGAATGTCATTTTAAAAGGAGAAATCGTACATGGAATTTATAAAACCAAAGCCAAATTTAGATATAAAAGCAAACTGGAAAGTATCAGAGCATACAAAAGATATCGTAAAATACTATGCTGAATACACGGGCTACTCAGAAGATGAGTGTGTGGACCAATTCTTGAAAAACATCCTAAAGGACGAGCAATTTATCGATTGGATACATGGCAAAAGGCGAAACAAGAGAGCCTTGTCCAAGGTACTGTTATTGGATGAAACGGAGGAATTAGAACTTGACGAAACTGAAACGTCTCGCGGTGCTTGATGACCGTATTATAGAGATTCAACGTCCTATATCCGATAGTGAAATACATTCGAGACAGGCAGACTATCCCCTGCTCGCCCCTGTTGATTTCGCGAAAAAATATAGGGACGTTTTATTTAGAACGGTTTCATTAGGCTATGAGGGAGAATATCACAACATTCAAATGAATCGTTGTGACAACCCCTACTGTAAATGGTTTGGTCTTGAACAGCATCGATTCGAGTCCGCGAAAGGGAAACCGTCTCGTTACCGACTTTCAGGAGCAAAAGGAGGTACGAGTCATGCTATTGTGTGTAATCCAGACCCGACAACTACCATTGGAAAAATGACATGGAAATGTACGACGAATGCTCTGTCCAACTGGTCTATCGCAGAGGAAATTAAACGATTAGCTACTCATGACCGTGTTCAGGATTGGGAGCCAGAGTATGAATTCCATCGTGGTTCATGCTTAAAACACGATATAACTCCATTCGCCACTCCCAATCACTTTTATCGTAGAGGTAAAAGCAGTGGAAAATCACAGAAGTGGCAGTGTAAGACGTGTAAAAAGATAACTAATGTCCTTCCTGAACGTAGAGAAACAACAACGTATCATCAACAGCGAAACGATATCCTACCCACCTACGTAGCTCTCATACTCAACAGGACGCCAGTTAAACGGGTTTGTGAGATATTAGAAATTAGTTCTGATACCTATTACCGAAAGTTGGAATGGATGTATCGCAGGTGCTTGGAGTTCTTAGAGCGATACGAATCAGTACCGCTTCAAAACAAACAATTTGATTCTCTTTGGCTCAACACCGACAAGTTGCAATACAATCTAAATAATGTTCGAAAAAAAGGACACGGTTCAAAGTTTTACGACATGATTGAAGTGAAAAAGCCTCAAACCAATATTGTCGTTACCGCAGATGTTGACTCTCGATATGTGTTTCGTGCAGATGTTGCATATGATTGGGACATTACATTAGATGACATTGAGCGAGATACGAAAGAGCTATGTGAAGACCACCTTCACGAATTTGCTCGCAAAAATGCACGGCTTCGTTTCTCTTGTGCACCACAACCGCCCACTCCGCATGATACGGAATCAACGTCTGCATACATGAGTCAACGACAGGAGTTTGACAATCGAAAAAGGTATATTGATGGACTTCATGTGAACGCAACATACACCGCGATTGCCCAGCTTTGGCATCTGCAAAAAATACTAAAAACAAAAAAATGGAGATTTGTAACTGATGAAGATTATTCACTGATGTCTGCCATATATCGAGTGTTTTCAAAAGAAATAAGAGAAGGAGTAACACACCATTTCTTATGTAAAATTGACCGAGGGAAAAGCCTTCGAGACTCATATACCGAATATGAACAATCTATCCGTGACTTAAAGGCTTGGGGGACAAGCAAGGGCTATACGTTCCGCTCTATTACAGCATTGGCATATCATCAATTAGTGGAAATCCTGAAACATCATCATTTCCACGAAACGGTTCATATCGGTGGTAATGACTATTATCGTTGGGCGAGGAATCCTTTGGAACATCCCCTCGCCACGAAAGACCAAGGGTATCGTTGGGTCGATTGTACAACGGATATATCAACATTAGAAACGAAGTACGTTGCCAACATGTTAATGAAGGTCAACGATTATGCAGTTAATAACTTCATGCAACTGATGCGAAGAAGAATCTCAATCCTTGAACGCCCTTTGGTTACTGCTCGTGGAGACGGGAAGAGCTATATCTATGCAAACTTCAATCCGAAATATGCTCAGTATGCTGTCACTATCCTTCGAACGTACTATAACTTCTGTATGACATATAAATGGGGAGACAATAGAGTAACCCCTGCTCAAAGCTTGGGTTTGACGAATAAGAGCTTTTCCATGAAGGATATTATCTATTTCAAGTAAACCGTCTTTGCATTGTTTAGATGGTTTTTTTAGGAAAAAATACAATTTTACAGTAAAATAGAACAAATAGAGGATACAAAAGGGGAGCTATTATGAAGGTTAATCGAAAAACGACATTTGTAAATGAAAAAGAAGTTCGATACACACATATCGAAAACGGAAGTTCAGTGGTTTGCTTTATGTTTTCTGGAACAGGTTACACGTATGAGAAACCTTTATTTTACTATTCGACAATGACAATGCTTCAAAATCAGTATGATGTTGTCCACGTCCATTATTCCTACGGACAAGATGTATTCAAACTTTCAACGGAAGATATTACAAATATTATTTATGATGATGTAATTGCTGTCATTACCGAAGTTCTTAAAAGTCAACAATACCTAAATACCGTTTTTTTAGGAAAATCACTCGGTACTATTCCTATCATCAACAAGCTTATGAAAAACGATAATTATTTGAATTCAAAATTGATTTTGCTTACGCCATTATTAAAGCTGGATACAATTTTTGAAGCTTTATTGATGAGTAATCATTCTGCCCTTATTGTCATAGGTGAAAGAGACAGTCATTTTATTACCAGTAAAATCCAAGCAATTGAAACTAAGCAAAATATTAAAATAGAAAGAATCCCCGATGCTAATCATTCTTTAGACATTGAACCAACTAATACTTTGAATTCCATCATAACTTTAGAAAAGGTATTGAAAAGAATCAACGAGTTTTTATCTGACTCTCATTGATATGACAAAAAGCTCGGCAATTTACCGAGCTTTTTTCTTTAAATTCACTCCAACAATTCTACCAAATGAATTACCAAAAGCCACGTCATTTCTATTTTTGCACCCCAAAACCGAACCCGTTAGACTAATCTCCGGCCTTTTTCCTGTTTCGCAGGCATAAGAGCCCTCCTCTTGCTCCGTTGTACCCACTGGATTTTCATACTTTTGCTGCATGTGGCCTTTTCATCCAAATACTACCATATGGAAAAGAAACGATTGCAGAAAAAGGAATGTCCGGAGAAATAAGGAGGAGCACTGGTGATTCGGAAGCACTATTTGTTATTGATTCTGGCAATGATTCTTTGTCTGCCGCTGGCCACGTATGCGGCAGACAAGCCAAAGCCAAACATGCTGCGCGCAGATGAGCGAAATGATGCGATTTCGGGCGGAACAGCAAGAGCTGGGGCACCTCCCGACGAGCTGATGAGATTCAGGATCATGTACGCGACATATGCGGAAGGAATGTGGGACGGGCGGATACCGGGCCATTTGCGCGGGGATGGGGATGACCTAGGCAGAGGCGGAGACGACCGGGGCAAAGGCGGAGACAACCTGGGCAGAGGCGGAGACGACCGGGGCAAAGGTGGAGACAACCTGGGCAAAGGCGCGGACGACCTAGGCAAAGGTGGAGATGACCGAGGCAAAGGCGGAGACCCGGAGCACGGTACTCCAGCCCATGAAAACACCCGCGCTCCTTTTGATCCTACAGCCAGCGATCTTGACCCAAAAAGCGGCGACCCCGATGGGAAAGGTGACGAACTGAAAGCAAAAGAGGGCAAGCCAGGCTTTTGGGATTGGCTGATCGGCGGAGCCTCCGAAGCGCTCGACAAAGGCTTGGAGCTTTGGGAGTCCACCGTGGACAGCGTAAAGGAAACAGTGAGGGACGCCATTGACACCGTTGTAGATACTGTGAAGGACGTCGTAACTACCGTCGTAGACGCGGTCGTCGATGCAGGAAAATGGGTTGCGGACCACTGGGAGGTCGTGTTGGTCACGACAGCAGGTGTCGCCCTCACCGTGGGCGGCGTGTTCTTTCCGCCGCTGCTGCCGTTTGGCGTCTCGATCCTGGTCGGCGAAGGGATATCCGGTGTGATCGGGTACGCCTTTGGCATGCGCGGCGATGAGCTGCTGCGGGAAATGGCGCTTGGCGGCGTACTGTCGGCAGCGGGCTTTGGTGCTGGCGCTTTAATCGGCAAAGCGGCCACGGCAGTCGCTCGCCTCAAACCGGTGGCAAATGCCCTTGGCAAAGCGTCCGCCTTGACGAGCCGGGCTACCAGCGCTGTCCGGACCGCCGTTGGCAAAGGAGCGCAAGCGGCAGGGGCGGCAGCCAGATGGGTGCGGCAAACCTCGGTTGGCCGTGCCGCAGCCCGCTTGGGGACCCAAGCAGGAAATGCGGTACGGTCGGCAACGAGCGCGGCAGGCAAGGCGGAGAATGCTCTTCGCAGCGCTCTGGCAAGCACAGCGAAACAAGCAGGCGGCGCTCTGAGAGCAGTTACAGCACGCATCGGGCAAACGCGCCTGGCCCAGAGCGCAGCGTCTGTGGCGAAGAATGTAAGAAGTGCCGCCAGCAGCGCAGGAAATGCCGTGAAAAACAGCAGTGTGTACCGGGCAGTGGCCAGCCTCGGACGAAATACGGGGAAAGGCATCGGGAAGCTGGCAAGCAACGTGGGAAGCGGCTTGCGAACAGTAGCGAAGACGACGGGCAGCAAAATGCAGTCCATCGTCCAGACTGTGAAAAAGACGGCACCTGTCCGGGCTGTCGCAGGCTTCACACAAAAAGCGGGCACACAAATCAGCCAGGGCTTCCGGCAAATCGGCAGTGCGATCTCCCGCAGTTTGGCAACGACGGTCCTGCGGAGCAAAACGGCGGGGGCTGGCGAAGGCTTTGCCGTCAGTGTGATGGATGACCGGGCGCGCGGGGAAAAGGTGAATTACCGCAAGGCGGTAATTGCTGCGGCCATCGGGGCGCTGCTGGTGACCGGCGGATCGATTGGACTAAACAAAGCGTATTCTACCGGGCAGGAAACGGCGCAGGCTGTGGTGAAGAGCAGTACTGAGCAGAGTGGATCAAAATTCTTGTTACCGATGGATTTACAGTATTTTTCTTCTAAGGGGACGGGTAACCTCACCTATGCCCAAAAGGTTGAAATGTTCCAAGCTAGAGCACAAGCTATTCGTGATACATTGCCAAACAAGTATAAGAATTACGGTAATGTTGCGGTGGCAGATGTGAATATTTCCGGACTTAAAACAGAGTTTAAAGCCCATAGTAGGATTCATAAGGAGAATGCCGACGGTTTTTCAACAGTAACAGGCGAGGGTCAATTCCCTGCAAAATCAGTAAACCAAAAAGGGGAAGTTAACGGTGAGGGGGCTTTTCCTAGGGATAATGACACTGAACGCAAAATTTTAGAGGATATAGCAAATCAATTAGGGAATAACAAGCAAGTTAAAGGCACAATTGATTTATTCACGGAATTACCTGCTTGCGGAAGCTGTTCCGATATTATTCTGAAGTTCAGACAAGAATACCCAAATATCAAATTGAATGTCTACTCAGGGGAGTTTAAAAATTAGAGAGGTGAAGATGCCAATGCTAAGCAGTTATAAGGAACTTGAGCAGTATATTATTGATGATTTTGAAGAGTTCCTAGATGAGGGGCTATCTTTATCGCAAGTAACGGAAAAATTGCTTGTCGAATATCACCGTGGGATTGTCAACAGTCAGGTTGAAAAGTTAGTTGTTTATCTGACAATCGCTCTTCTTTGTCTCGATAAAGGCTATCTTAGAGAGGATATAAAAGATGAATTGAATATCATGATTAGTGATATTGCATCAATGTCATTGAAGGAAGAGTTAGAATCCGAAGATATTACGAAAATTATGAACGGAGTTGAAAAATATAAAGAACAATTAGGGAATATATAGTATGGGGCTACCCAGTAACGATTGAACAACTTTACTTCATCAGTACCAACATAACCTTTGTTCTATCAATATGATATTTTCATGAATTAAGATGTACGTACTGCATGTCTGGAAAAAGTATACTTATTTAACGCAATAGCGTTACATGGAACAGGTCAATTATGGTCAGATACCACCATAAAAGACCTGTTTTTTGTTATCTTCGTTTTCTTGCGGTTTTTTCAAATATGATTGCAACAATGTACGTACATAGGACGATTGATATGGTGAAAGAGATTTGACCTCAACTTTTGAGTGGGATAAGACGACCATAAAGAGTGTCAGGAATCAACTGAGAGTATTACAACGGGAAGGACATGTGTGAAAGGCTAGCCACCTGCCCTCTAATATAGCCCGAAATTCATGAAAAAATCGAATATAGCCCGAAATTCATGAAAAAATCGGGAGGGGGCGGCACATGGAAGGAGTCAGTGTATCCATCGACCGTATCGTCATTGATTTTACAGACGTGTATTGGGATTTCTTCAATGAGTTCCATAAACGAATCTGCCACTTCTACGGGGTTAAGATGACGGTGGGGGAAAAAGGATTTCAATACCGCATCAAAATCAACACAGGAGAACATTTCCTGCATATCTCCTACAAGTTGGTCATTGCTCCGAAAACCCGTAAGAACACGCTGAGGATTGAGGTCTATCCGAAGTCACTTGTTTACTTCCGTCATTGGCTAGAACAAATCCGAAATTACGCCAATCAAATCCTGTTTGTGCGATGTGATATAGCTTTTGACATCCCCGTTTCCATAAATGACCTGTTTACCATGTCTAAGAAGGGTCGCAAGCTACGACTGTTCAAAGGCACTCGCTACTATAACGGCAAGCATCAACGTCAGGAGGATGGCTATTGTCGGGTGTATGACAAGAAACGTCAGTTGTTGGAGATAGGGCGGCAGAAAATCAAAGGGGAACTAACGAGGATGGAAATCGTATACGCACCGAAGGTGAAGATACCACTTGCTTCACTGGTTCAATTTCCGCCGCAGTTCAACAGTAAGTATCTATGTGCTGTATTGACGGACTTATCCAAGTTTGCCCCGAAGGTGGGGCGGCTCGTTCAGGAGATTCTGCAAGGAGAACTTCTACCGCAGGATACAACCCCCTACTACCGTAAGCAAATTCAGGAACAAATGAAAACGCAGGATGTGATTGACCTGAATGAACTAGCGGCGGAGCAGTGGCAGGAAGCAGTAACCCTCCCTTGTGCAATCCTATCAGGGAAGATTAGTCATCTTCCAATACAAGAAGTTCGTTCAGGCTGATGTTTAAGGTCTTACAAATCTGCTCCAAGGTATCGAAGTAAGCCGTATTTACTTTATCGGAGCAAAGATGGCTGATAGTATTGGGGCGGATGTTCATTAAACGAGCTAGTTCCCGTTGAGACATCCCCCTTTCTTCTAAGATTTCTTTTAACCGCAACCGAATAGGCAATGATAATCCCTCCAAATATAACGCTTGTCCGATATATGCGAATCACCAAATTTTCTTCAACTATAGCATTGTAATCTAGTTGAATGCAACGGTGATACGATATATAATCAATTATATCGGTGTGGCGTTACATGAATCTGAATTTCTGTAACGGTGGGGGAGGAAACACCATGAACGTCATCGGTTACGTAAGAGTATCAACACAAGGACAAGCCAAAGATGGCTACAGTTTAGGGTATCAACAAGACGAAATCCGCTCCTATTGTCAGGAGCAAGGATGGAACTTGATGAACATATATGTTGACGAAGGTATCAGTGGGGCGAAGGTGAACGAGGATGCTCTTGAGGTAGACAGAATGGGCTTCCAGAGCATGTTAGCCGCCCTAGCCAGTAAAACCATTGATGCAGTTGTCGTCCTCCATACAAGCCGTCTATGGCGGTCAGACATTGTGAAAGTTCTGGTTCACAGAGAGTTTAAGAAGTACGGAGTGGACGTTCGGAGCATTGAACAGCCCACCTACAGCATTTACAAGAAAGACCCGAATGACTTCCTGATAAATGGCTTGATGGAATTGTTAGACGCATACCAACGTCTTGAAATCGCCATGAAATTAAGTAGAGGGCGTAGTAAGAAAGCCCAACAGGGCGGCTATGCAGGAGGACGGGCAACATTCGGATACAAAGCAAAGAAAGGTCATAAATGTATCCAAGTAGACGAAAGACATGCCCAGACCGTCCGCAGAGTATTTGAAATCAAGGAACAGTATCCCACATGGTCATTGACCCAGATAGCTGAAACACTGAATCAAGAAGGATTTACAACGCAACAAGGCAGATTGTTTACCAAAGTACAAGTGAAACGAATCTTGGACAAACGTGATTTTTATAGCGGCACATATCGCTATGGAGATATACAGGCAGATGGCTTGCATGAAGCCATTCTGTGACAGGAAGTGAATGGAGAGGCTTGCGTCCCATTGCGGCTCGAAAGAGTAACGCTTGAACTGAGGTTGCCCCCATTTTACTCCTATTCATCAAAGAATCCGTACACAGGGGTGATTTCTTTTATGCACTACAAGCAAAAACACATCTATGTCGGGCTTGATTTGCACAAAGCCCACCATACAGCCGTTATCATCGACTGTTGGAATACGAAGTTGGATGAAATCCAAATCGACAACAAGCCAAACAGTTTCGATGACCTGATGAAAACGGTCAAGAAGCATTGCAAAAAAGGAATGACTCCTGTCTATGGATTGGAGGATACGGGCGGCAACGGCAGAGCATTAGCCGTTCACCTTGTCGAGAGGAAACAAATCGTTAAGGAAGTCAACTCTGCCCTCTCCTACAATGAGCGTAAGAGTTACGCTACCACCCAAAAGAGCGACAGTTGGGATGCGTATTGCATCGCCAAAGTGTTGCTTGCAAGACTAGATGAACTGCCAGACGCCAATCCGCAGGACATTTACTGGACAATTGGGCAATTGGTGGCAAGACGAAACGCACTGGTCAAACATGCCAGTTCATTGAAAAATCAACTGCATCAACAATTAAGCTACCACTATCCGTCCTACAAGAAGTTCTTCTGTGATGTAGATGGAAAAGCCGCCCTTGCCTTCTGGGAGAAGTACCCTGCTCCCCATCACTTGGAGTCGGTGGGGGCGGATGACTTGGCGACCTATCTTCGCAAAGCAAGCCATAACACCTGCTCTACCCGTAAAGCAGAAGAAATCTTGGAACTGGTAAAGAAGGACGGGGAGACGAAGAGGAAGTTTCAAACGTCCAGAGACTTTATTATTGTCAATATGGTTCAGGACATGAAGCGGAGCAGAGAACTGATTAAGCAGACGGAAGAACAACTTCGTCAGGTCTTATGTGAGACGGACTATAAGCTAGAGTCGATGGATGGAATCAGCACCGTTACAGCGGCGGAACTGATTGCCGAAATCGGAGACATTCGCCGCTTCTCCAACGCTGACAAATTAGCCCGTTTTGCAGGTATTGCCCCTGTCCGCTTTAGTTCGGGCGGCAAAGGCAAAGACCAAGCAAGCGGACAAGGAAATCGGGTATTAAACGCCATCTTCCATAACTTAGCCGTTCAGCAAATCCAAGTAGCGAAAGGCGACAATAAAAAACAACGGAATCCTCTCTTCTATGACTACTATCATCGGAAGCTAGCAGAAGGCAAGACCAAGAAGCAAGGCCTGATATGCGTCATGAGAAGGCTCGTAAACATCATTTACAGTATGATGAAGCACAAGACCGAGTATCGGGCGGCAACTCTAACAGAACGTCAGGCAAGTTGATATAATGGTGGTAATTGGTAAAACAGTTGCCACCTTCCTTATTCCCAAGTTTAAGATTACAACTTAGGGGACGGGTGAAACTGTTTCTTACTACAGAGTTCAAGGTGGCGAAATGCCAAATGCAAGCCAAGTTAGAATACAGGTTGATGAAAATGGAAAAATGGTAATCCCAAACAAAGAAGCGAATTTGAATGTTAGTGCAGGAACTAGGGAACATGCCGAGTATTTCTTGCAAAAAAGGGGTAACGGTGCAGAAATTGTTGAAGTTGAAGTACCGAAATGGTTTGATGATTTTGTTAAAGAAAATGCAATTCCACAGTACAAATATAATTCAAATCCTCTTAATCAAGGGGGGACAGCACCAAAAGTGGTCGACCCGAGTACGCCGGGAACATCATATGAATTCCCTGCCCCTTGGATTCAGTGGCTTGAAGAGTATGGTAAAATAAAAAAATAGGATTATCGAGAGGTACTTGAATACTGAGGAGGAGGAACAGTGCACAACAAGCCAAAGTATGCTGAGACTATAATAGTTTTAGTCAAATATAAGAAATCTTTCAGATGGTTTGTAGCAGATAAGGAGATATGGTTTTTGGATTTGAAAAAATTAATTTCTTCATATCTTGAGAAAGGATTTGAAATTCCTAATCCTGATGACTTCTCAGACAGATTTAATATCGCAGTAGTAAACGAGGACACGGCGGAAGACTTCCTCCAAAAGCTTAGTGACTTTGAGGTTGGAACAGAAGAATTAAGGAAAATGTTAGAGCAGGGAACGTATAGTTATATTTCAGAAATGTTACCTTCCCTATACGTGGATTTTGATGATAAGGAATTGACTTCCTACTATCCTGAACCTGCATCTTATGAACTATATGTACCGAATGGGTGGCTTGGGAAGTATGAGCAATTTATTGAGGTCATTCCTGAAGACTATCGTTACTGGATAGTCGATGGTAACAATCTATTTTTACAAGGAGGGTAAAATGAAAAGCGAAGACACCTTTACGATAATGAAGGACATGTTCGGTAAAAAGGGAAGTGAAGAACAGGTAGAAGGGCTTACACTAATAATTGATGGCAAGTTGAAAGATGTTTTTGATACAATAATAGCCAAGTCAGATGATTATAAAAATTACACTGATGTACTTAGTAGTGTGATTGTGCACGGAGTAAATGAGATAATTGAAAAACTAAAATAATCTATGTGTTATTGGCGGGGCGACCCAGTGCCGAATGAGGGAATTTGAAAATAGTCTCCCGCCCGTATATGCATCATACACCGCCAATTTAGCGGGTGGGAGATAACGAAGCCAAGCCAATTCGACACTATATGGTTACTGGTTGAATTAAACTTGGTTGATTAGTGTGACAGGATGCGGTTGCGTACTGTAAATTCATTCGGGCTCTACCGTTACGGGTGAGCCTGTTACCTAACGAGCGGATTTACTCCGATGTGACAAATTCAAGATTCAAAAAGCACCCCATGCTTCTGTATGTCTGGTGTGATTCCTACCTATAGAGTGTCTAACCTAATAAGGGAAGACAACTTGAAAGGAGAAATCAATCATGATGCATCCCGTAAAAGAATGCATTCAGAAGCTAGGGCTAACCCATCGGGCGTTTGTTGTTTTGCATGATATTCCTTGGGAAAGATTTCGTAGTTGCTTGTATGGCTACACCGATTCCATCCCCCGCGCCATCCTGAATGTCATGATACAGCATGGCTACGATGAACAGGACGTACAGCGTCAATATCTCTTATGGCGGAAATGGAGAGTCGAACAAGAGATACACGCCCCCGCCGCCGCAGAAGGGAGGGCTAACGCATGAAAAGACTGCCGTTAGATACAGTCCTAACCCTAATGCGGCGGGAGAACGTGCTCGGTTATGGCTCTGATATGGACGAACTTGCCTGCATTTTTGCCAAGCATGTTACAGACACTCTCTCGCAGGAGCAAGCCGAACTAAGCCTAGCTCACTACCTCGCCAAATCAACACATAAGGATGTCATTCATCGGAATCAAGTATTAGCGAAAGTTACTCGATTCCTTAATCAGTATGGATGGAATCTATCCGACTATCATAAAGACTACTATCGTAAATATTTTCCGTTGTTTGGCTAATCCATTCCCCGCCGTTGTGCGGGGTTTTTCCTTTTCTACAGGTCTTAACTGTCGTTTATGAAGCTCGTATAAGGAAAGTAGGAACAATATCATTTACAGAAAAGGGATGGTTAGAATGGGTGCATTTAATTGGCTAAATGATGCAATTGATCGATTTAATTATGTCGGTAATGATGGAGCTGTGGAAGGGATTCTCATACCCGAGGGGGAGGAAGGTAATTATGTCCGTTGCTGGGAAGCCAATCTCGGCCATTATCTCCGAACCCCTAACGTATTGCGGCGATGCTTTTTTCTCTCTCCGAATGAATTGTCTGTTCTATGGGAACTAGTGTGGCGGCTTGACGAAAATGGTTATGGAAGCGTTTCGCAAAAAACGATTGAACTCTATACAGGACTATCAAACAAGACTGTTGGGAAAATGATGAATCAACTGATGAAAAAGGGATTCATACAGAAAAAACGAACAACAGCTACTGATATCATTCGCACATGCAATTTATCGAAGAACCCATATATTCTCGTTAGTGAGGGGGTGCATTATTGGATATCTTTTGTCATAGGAATTTTCTTACCTGACCAAAAAGGAAAAAAACTTGAGAGCCAATTCGATAGTAACGTGTCGGCTTCCTTAGATTTGGTTAGAAAAGTAGTAAAGCAGTTTGTTGGTCAGCCTCGTCAGTATCAGCCTTTTATTGAAAGACTTCAAGCAAATGGGGACTTCAAGGATTTGTATGTGGAAACAATGAGGGACTTACAAGATTATCTAACGGATGCTTATAACGCCAAGGCGTTTCAAATTAACGGCTTAGAATAAAATTTGAACCATACACTTTCAAAACGAAGTTTCTTCGGTAGGTATGGTACAAACATCAAAAGCTATGGAAAGGAGTACATTGGTCTGCCGAAAGTACTTCGGATAATTACTTAAAGAGGGTCTGTCAAGATTTTTGTGTAAACTCAATCAACCGATATATGAACAGGTTTCATCCCCCTAATTGGGACATCTTTTTCGGAGCCAATAGAGTCAAGGGCGTGAGGCGAAGTGAACCCTTGACGCGTTGGTGGAGAAAAAGATAATCCCTTCGGGGATGAAGCCTTTCATTTGTTAACGGATGTACGGCTGTACCCGATCTTCAAAGAAAACGGATAGCTGTAAGAGAATCTGGCCCCAGTTCTGAACTCGTCCCGTCCACTTTCGTAGAACATCCATGGTTACGAGATATAACATCTTCAAAAGGGCATCATCTGTGGGAAACATGGCTTTTCCTTTTGTCACCTTTCGAAGCTGTCGATGATAACTCTCGATCACGTTAGTTGTATAAATCAGCTTTCGAATCTCGGGAGGATATTTAAAGAAAGTGGCAATCTCGTCCCAGTTATTCCGCCAGGAACGAACCATCAAGGGATATCTACTGCCCCAGGTTTGTTCAAACTGATCGAGTTCTTCCAACGCGGCTTGCTCCGTTGGAGCCTTATAGATAGGTTTTAGCTCGGACGTGATCTTTTTGAGATCCTTATAGGAAACATACTTGATGGAATTTCGGATTTGATGGATAACACATTTCTGAATCTCCGTCTTCGGATAACATGCAGAGATGGCTTCTGTAAAGCCACGAAGATTATCGACGCTTGTAATGAGAATATCCTGGACTCCACGATTTTTCAGTTCGTTGAGGACATGCAGCCAGAATTTTGCCGATTCATTCTCCCCAATCCAGATCCCAAGCACATCTTTATGACCGTCAAGGTCAATACCAATGACCATATAGGCGGCTTTATTGACGATAGCTCCGTCCTGTTTTACCTTAAAGTGAATGGCGTCAAGGAAAACAACAGCATAAACCGCTTGCAAGGGGCGATTTTGCCACTCTTTGATCATCGGTACAATCTTATTGGTTACATTTGATATGAGCGTTGGTGAGACTTCGATGCCATAGAGCTGCTGCAGATGGTCTTGGATATCGCGTGTGGATACGCCTTTGGCATAGAGGGCAAGAATTTGATCTTCGATCCCTGTAACATTGGATTGATGTTTCTTTACAATGTTTGGTTCAAAATCACCCTCTCGATCCCGAGGGACTTGGATGTCGACATCCCCGTACTCAGAACGGACGGTTTTCTTGCTATACCCATTGCGACTGTTGGTTGTCCGCTTGTTTTTCATGTCATGCTTGGCGTATCCAAGAGAGGACTCGATTTCAGCTTCCAGCATTTCTTGGATTGTGTCTGCGAATAGATCCTTTAACGCTGACTGTACGTCGTCCACTGACTTCATGTTTTTCTCTTTGATCCACTGCTTGATCTGCTCTTTTGACATCATAAAAATCTCCCAACCTTTCTACTCCTAATTGTAGTTTAGAGGTTGAGAGTTTACACAAAATATTTTACAGACTCAACCAAAAAGGTCATGAGAGCTTTTACGCCCTCATGACCTTCTTTACTGCCAGCCATCAGCCATCCTATCCTCTACTCACCAAGCCTACAACTTAAACGAACGAATCGAATCGTACAGCTCCGTCGCCATCCGGGCGAGCATTGCGGAAGCTGCAGAGATTTCCTGCATCGAAGCGTTTTGCTCCTCGGCAGCGGCGGCTACCGTCTGGGTATTGCCGGCGGATTGCTCCGAGATCCGGGCGATTTCCTGAATAGCCTCGATCATCGTCTCCATCTGCTTGCTGATCTCCGCCATATACGATGAGACTTCATCGGTCTGGCCAAACAGCACGCGGGTCGACTGTGAAATCTGTTCAAAGGCTTGTCCCGTGGTCTGCACATACGTCATTCCTTCCTGCAAGACGTGAGATCCGTTTTGCATGGCGGCGATGACAGCGGTCGTGTCGCTTTGAATGTCTGTCACGATACGGTGTACCTGGTCGGCGGATGCCGCCGTCTGTTCTGCGAGCTTGCGGACCTCATCGGCAACAACGGCAAAGCCGCGTCCCTGTTCTCCGGCCCGGGCTGCTTCGATCGCGGCGTTGAGCGCGAGCAGGTTGGTCTGGGCGGCGATATCCGTGATCAAGGCGATCATCTGCCCGATCTCCTGCGAACGCTGTCCGAGAATGTTGACCACGTCGGAAGTGTGGGTCATCTGGCCCTCGATCAGATGCATTTGCTCAACGGCTTTGCTGGCCATCTGATTGCCTTCGGCTGCCTGATCCCGCACCGTGGAGGTAGATTCGGTGACGGTTTTTACCGCTTCCTCAATTTGCGAAATGTGGGAAGCGATCTGTGTGACGATTTCTGTGCCCCGTGAAGTCGCTTCCGCTTGTTTATCTGCCCCGTAGGCGATGTCCTGCACGGCTTCGGCGATCTGCTCGGTGGCCTGGCTGGTCTGCTGGGCGCTGGCGGTCAGCTGCTCGGATGTGGCCGCGACTTGCTCGGAGTGAAAGCTGACGCGCTGCAGCGTCTCGCGCAAGGTAGCGGTCATCTCGTTGAATCTGTTTGCCATTTGCCCCAGTTCGTCGGCTGTGTCCAATTGAATCGTTGCAGTAAAGTCTCCCGAGGCCAGCGACTGTGAAAGCCTGTTTGTTTTGTCGAGCTGTCGGGACAGATAACGGCTGAAAAAGTGAATCACCACGACCAGCACGAGAATTCCGGCGACGCTTGTCAAAGAGAGCTTCCAGAGAAGCGAGTTGACCGGTGCCAATAGCTCCGCGTCTGGCATCACGAGAGCCAGCGTCCAGTTCGTTTGGGGAATTTTGTGAAAATAAACGGTATTGCTGCCGTTTTGATCGGTAAAAGCAGCTTGCCCCTCAGGCTCGTCCAGCAAAGTACGGCTGATGGCCGCCAGTGAAGCGTTCTCGTCAGCGGAAATATTCGCTTTCAACAGCTTGGCGGTGTCGGGGAACGAAAGATAGGTTCCCTCGCTGTCGATCAAGAACGACCAGCCGGTTTCCCCGACTTTGATGTCAGAAACCATCTTTTGAATGCTTCCCAGCTCGAGGTCATCGGTAGTCACGCCCATCAGCTTGCCGTTTTGGTCGTAAAAAGGAGCAGTGACGGTGACCATGGCAGCCTTCATTTTTTCATCGTAATACGGGCGCGAAAAGACGTAGGGCTTGTCGGTAGACGCACCGTTTTTGTACCATTCCTGCCCCGTATAGCCAAAGCTCGGGTCATTGTATTCCTCGGTCATGGTGACTGTGCTTTGTGAGCGTTGGCCATATGTCGAGAAGTACTGGATAGCGGGGTCGTATTTGTACGGCTCCATAAAGATGCCCATCCCAAATGATGTCTCATGTAAAGGTACAGTCTTTTTCAGCAGAGCGTGCAGGTCTTGCAGCTTGTAGGAGGAAGGGGCGATCTCAATGGTCTTTGCCAAAGCCTCGGTCACCTTGCCATGGGATTCCAGTTGGCTTTCAATTCGCGCGCTAACCATGCCAAGCTCTTTGCGCATCTTCTCTCCGATTTCTTCAGTTAGGAGGGAATGCGCGGTAAAGGCCGACACGCCCATCACGAGTGCCAACGTCCCCATGATCACAGGGAGCATGATAGCTAGTGTGCGGGTACGAATGCTTTTAAATCGAAACATGATACCTCTCCTCTCAAAAAGGCGTCTCTATCCTATTCCCAATCTGTGGAAGCTTAAAACCGCCGACTCTAACCATTATACAAAATTGGCAGGATAGGCCTATTGTTGGTAAAATGTTCAAATTAGTCAGAAAACATTGGTCATCCCGGTCATTTTTCGCTACAATAGAAATACGTTCCAACCTTTGCAAACTGGTATGATTTTCGACTAGAGACAACACCTTCTTATACGCTACAATGCAAGAAAGACAAAAGACCGCAAAACTTTTTTGAGAAAGTTGCATTTGCGATTTTTACAGGGAAGGAAACAGAAATGCTTTGCGGTCGGGACTTTTGTTCCTCTGATGGACGAGGGAGAATGGTCATACGTTTTGTTTGGCAAAAAGGAGGGAGAGGCATGAGTTTTTGCTGTGGTGCCGGAATGATAGGCTCGATAGGCTCGGTTCGTCATTACAAGACGCTGGTTCACAACGTGCCGATCATGTTTTGTCCGGTTTGTGATAGAATAGAGGTTCACCCTGCTATTGAGGGAGAATACGAAATTTTGGTGGAATACGCACAAGGGGATCGGGCGCCGGAAGTTGACTTTGCCGATTTCGTTAGTGTTGACAATACATCCGAGTTGTTTGAGAATTGTACCATGACGGATGAAGCGGGCAGCTTCGCCGACGTGCTGAAGCAACAGATTGATATATCGCTTGATTTGCTGGGCGTCGCAAAAGAACTGAAAGACGACGACTGGCGTGAAGCGCTGATGCTCAGGCTCAAACGACTCAGTGATCGTTTGAAGCAATACAACCGACGGAAGGAAATGTCAAAGCGCAGCGCGTGACCTGAGTTGACGTGGGAGGCAGTGTAAATGTTTCATTTGAAAGGCGTGCATCACATCGCGTTAAATTGTCAGGATGTGGTGAAGGTAGCTCGTTTTTTTAAGGATATTTTGGAAGTCCCCATCCCGGAAGAAGACATCGAAGAAGGAGCGCCTATCTACTTTCAAATTGGCACTTACACACGGATTGGTCTCCATGCCTATGAGGGCGAGGAAGGAAAAAACGGTGTCGGGCAAGTGGACCATATCGCTTTTTCCCTGACCAGCCGTGCCGAGCTGGACTATCTGGTAGACAAACTGGAAGCGGAAAATATCTGCTACCGCGGACCGATTACGCGTCCGACCAGCTTCAACCTTTACTTTGAAACGCCGGACGGGCATCATCTGGAGGTCCGGCTGGATAAAGACGAGCTGGATGAATAGATATACGAGAGGCACCTTTGGGAGATGCTGCAGCGTCTCGCAACAGGTGCCTTTTTTGCATGCTCCACAAGACAAGCGCAGGCCAATGGGCGTTTCCGTGCAAGCAAAAGCTTGTCGAGAAAAAGGCAAACCGTTTGACAGAGACCGACAGCGCTTCTCACCTCTCGTCAAAGGATTCGACTCTGGCTGCCCAGAACCTTGATGGGAGAAGGCGAAGGGGGCGACGGTGATGAATGGAGAAGGTTTGGATTCCTTGCTGGAACGGGTGGCTGGTCAAATACAAGGCAAAGCTTACTTGAAGGGCATCACAGGCGGCTGGGAGAGATGTGTGGGAATCGTCGCCGAGGATGCACAATCGCGGCATTGCCTGCGCTTTTCGCCGGGGGGAATTACCAGGGCAGGGTGGCAGGAGCCGGTGCACCTGGTGGTGAGCGGACAGGAGCGCGATTTGCAGAGACTGTTTGCCGGTGACGAGCTGCTCTACATCAGTGCCAGACAGTCTGTTACCATAAGAGGGCCGCTGCGGGACCAATTGAAACTCGATGCGCTGCTTCGACTCACGTGCTCGTGAGCGAAGCGGCGCTTCTTATTTTTCAGGCATGCTATAATATCCCAGGGAGGGGTACATGGCGTGAGGACAAGCATACTGGGGAAAACAGGATTGACTGTATCGAAGCTAGGCTTTGGCGCCATGCGCCTGCGGGCCATTAGCCATACGGAAGCGGATCGCGTGATCAATCATGCGCTGGATCGCGGCATTACATATATTGATACCGCCGCGAGTTATGGAGACAGCGAGGAGAAGCTGGGGAGCGCCATCAGCCATCGCCGTTCCGAGTATGTGCTGGCCACAAAGACGATGAAGCGCAGCTACGGGGAGGCAAAACAGGAGATCGAACAGAGCCTTCGTTTGCTGCGGACCGACTATGTGGACATTTTGCAAATTCACTACGTGAACTATCCGCAGGAGTACCGGGAGGTCAGAGCGGCAGACGGCGCCATACGCGCGGCGGAGGAGCTGCAGTCGAAAGGATACATCGGGCATATTGGGATTACCGGCCATCGTCCTGAGCTGCTGGCCCGTTGGCTTCGGGATTATCCGTTTGCCACCGTGCTGTTTCACCTGAGCATGGTACAGCCCTTTGCCAAACGGGAGCTGATGCCAATGGCCGAATCGCTGGATGTCGGAATGATCGCGATGAAGCCGATCTCCGGTCCCTTTCTGTCGAAGGTAACGGAGTCGCTGCGTTATTCAGCCGCATCATCAGCCCATGTCGTGCTCTCCGGAATGCAGAGCATCGCCGAGGTAGATGCCAACATCGCGGCGCTGGAGAGAAGCGTAGACGCGGAGGAACGCGCCGCTCTGGAGGAAATGGCAGCGGGGCTGGATGAGCACGGCTGCAGACGCTGCAACTATTGCTCATGTCCCTTGGGGATACGGATTCCGGATACGCTGATTCCTTCGAGGTATCGCCAGAAATACGGGCTTTTGGAAGCGGGGGAACTGATGTGGCAGCAGTCGGCTGACAAGTTTGCGCAGTGTATGACCTACGAGCCGTGCAGGGAACAGCCGCTTTGTCAGCAAGCGTGTCCGTATCATTTGCCGATCCAGGCCGAAATCCGCAGGGCGATGGGGTAGTCTGCGAGATTGAGAAAGGATAAAAGGGGATATGGACAAGTGAGGACCTTTGTCATAAGCGATATTCACGGAATGTATGATGAATTTTGTGAAATGCTTGAACAAATTTCGTTTGACGCCGATTCTGACAAGCTGATTCTTCTCGGGGATTACATTGATCGAGGCTGCAAAAGCAAGGAAGTCGTGCAACGGGTGAAAGCATTGACAGAGCAGCAGCAAGCGATTGCCATCAAAGGAAATCACGATGAGATGTTCCTCGAGTTTCTCTACAGCGGCGAGCCGCAAAAGACGGAACGGTATTTGCGCAATGGCGGCAAAGCCACGCTGGAGAGCTTTTGCGGTACCGACTGGTTTCAAAATGAAGTGACGGACCAGAAGCTCCAGAGTGCCAGGGAGCATATTTTGCAGCACTATGCGGAGGAAGTCGCATTTTTGCAGCAATTGCCCTATTATTATGAGACGAAAGAGCATATTTTTGTGCATGCAGGCATCAATCCGGCGTACGAGGACTGGAGAGAGACTCCTCCCTACGAGATGATCTGGATCAGGGATGCCTTTTATCATCAGC
This sequence comes from Brevibacillus sp. FSL K6-2834, assembly GCF_038592925.1. Classification (NCBI taxonomy): domain Bacteria; kingdom Bacillati; phylum Bacillota; class Bacilli; order Caryophanales; family Paenibacillaceae; genus Brevibacillus; species Brevibacillus sp. FSL K6-2834. Next base: position 4,550,197 of record NZ_CP151945.1, on the reverse strand, counting down.
CGGTGAAGGAAGCGCGAACGGTTGTATTTGGCCACACGACTTGCAGTACGCTGCACGAAAAGCCGGATGTATGGTTTGGGGAGAGGAAAATCGGGATTGATGGCGCTTGCGTGTATGGATCTCAGTTGAACTGTCTGGAAATCAAGCCGGATGGGTACGCGGTTCATGTAGTCCGGACCAAAAACCCTCCAAACCTGGCAGAGAAGCAATAAAGGCTGCAGATGTGGCTAGGGAGGCAGCGACGGTCTGTTGCTCTAATCCTTTGCTATTTTCCGCAGGTTCCCTGTTTCTTTGAATGTTGTTTTTCGACAAATGTCATATAATATAGGGAGTCTTGCGTTTGTGGGACGAGCCTTCACATTTTCTTCACACCTAAAAATTAAAATCTTGTAGCTTATTTGATCAAATGTGATATACTAATTGCAAATCAACGATGATTAGAAAACATGTTAACGGATAGATACGGGAAGGAGATCGTTCACACATGGAAACCAAGACGGTTCACAAGCTTGCTGACGTACTGGCTAATACAAAGGTGTATGCAAACTTGCCAGTCGCAAGGCTCGTTGAGATGGCGGTACAGCGCGGCGAAGGCATGATGACAGATAGAGGGGCGCTCAACGCGTTGACAGGTAAGTTTACGGGCCGTTCCCCAAAGGACAAATTCGTAGTGGACGAAGCATCCGTACACGATAAAGTAAACTGGGGCCCTGTGAACCAGCCGATTACCCCGGAAAAATTCCAGGTGCTATACCAGGACGTCATGGAATATCTGCAAACAAAAGAACTGTTTGTCTTCGACGGCTTTGCCGGAGCGGACGAAACCTACCGCCTGCCGATCCGGGTGGTCAATGAATACGCGTGGCACAATTTGTTTGCCCGCCAGCTGTTCATTCGCCCGAGCGCGGAAGAGCTGGCAGCCCATAAAGCGGAGTTTACCGTAGTATACGCACCTACCTTCAAGGCAAATCCGGAAGTGCACGGCACCAACTCGGAGACGTTCATCATCACCAGCTTTGAGCAAAAAACCGTTTTGATCGGCGGTACCGAATACGCCGGCGAGATGAAAAAATCGATTTTCAGCGTAATGAACCTGCTTTTGCCTGAACAAAACGTTCTCTCGATGCACTGCTCAGCAAACGTAGGCAAAGACGGAGATGTGGCTCTTTTCTTCGGTCTGTCAGGAACAGGAAAGACAACATTGTCCGCTGACCCGGACCGCTTCCTGATCGGCGACGACGAGCACGGCTGGTCTGACAACGGCGTGTTCAACATCGAGGGAGGCTGCTACGCCAAGTGCATCCGACTGTCCGAAGAAGGCGAACCACAGATCTGGAAAGCGATCCAGTTCGGTACAGTGCTGGAAAACGTGGAAGTCGATCCTGAGACTCGCGAGGCAAATTACGACAGCGACAAATACACGGAAAATACCCGGGCAGCCTATCCGGTCGAAGCCATTCCAGGGGCTGTAATCCCAGGTGTCGGCGGTCATCCGAATGTGATCATTTTCCTGACAGCTGACTCGTTCGGAGTGCTTCCGCCCATCTCCAAACTGACAAGAGAACAGGCAATGTACCATTTCCTGTCCGGATATACAAGCAAAATGGCTGGGACAGAGCGCGGCGTGACCACTCCGCAAACCGAATTCTCCACTTGCTTCGGTTCCCCGTTCCTGCCGCTTCACCCAGTCGTCTACGCGGAAATGCTCGGGAAAAAGATCGATGAGCGCGACGTGCAGGTGTACCTGGTCAATACCGGCTGGACCGGCGGACCGGTCGGCGTAGGAAAACGCATGAAGCTGTCCTACACCCGCGCAATGGTCACCGCGGCTCTGAACGGCGAGCTGGCCAAGGTCGACTATGTGGCAGACCCGACTTTCGGGGTGCAAGTGCCAACCTCTTGCCCGAACGTCCCGGCGGAAGTCCTGCTCCCGCGCAACACGTGGGCGGACAAAGACGCCTACGACAAGCAGGCCCGCGATCTGGCCAACCGCTTTATCGAAAACTTCCAGAAGAAGTTCCCGAATGCAGCCGAAATCGCTGCAGCAGGTCCAAAGGTTCAGTAAGACCGGGAGCAAGGAACAGGGAATAATGAATAGCGAACATGCGTGGCAACGCCGAGTCGGCAATGTGCAGGCAAAGGCGACCTGAAATCGCATGCGAGAAATCAAGCTATCAAGCGATACAGAGAAATATAGGATATTCCTGGGGCTGTCCCTTTGCATCGGTTCAAACTGCTGCAAGAGGGAACAGCCCTTCTTGAATTGCTTGCAATAAGTTGCGGTCGAAGAACCAAGCTGTAGAGATGAAAAAGGAGAAAACGGAAAAGGTCTTTGGGACACCTCCCAGGCGGAATGGAAAAAGCAAAACACGCTTTTAGCGTCCAACTCTGAGACCCCTCATCGTGTCTACTGCTTTTGGACGCGGTTTTGCTTTTGGAATGGAGCCGGACAGTTCAGCTCCCTCGCAGTGGCCCACCGAACCTGCAGCCGTTTTCTCCTTGTTCATCTCCACCACCAAAGCCGGGACCGCACCAAAAAACATATCCGCAGCCACTTTGAGAGAAATCCGCATGATTTCTCCAAAATTAGCCAAAATAAGCAAATGCCCGGTCAACGAGGTGATACTTTTTAAATATAATGATTTAAAAATTACAGATATGTTTCATTCCTTGATTTATAATTATTCTTATTATAAGATGGGTATTGAGAATGGATTGAGAATAAGTCAACTCATTTTTGAGTGTCATGGAGGGAAAAGAAAATGACAGCAGTACCGCATTTGCAGATAAAAAACCTACGCGCCAAGATTGAAGACAAGGAAATCATCAAAGGTCTCAACCTCGAGATCAAAGGCGGAGAAGTGCACGCGATCATGGGACCGAACGGGACGGGGAAATCCACCCTGGCTTCCACTTTGATGGGCCACCCGAAATACGAAGTAACCGATGGGGAAGTGATCCTCAACGGCGAAGACGTTCTGGAAATGGCAGTGGACGAGCGCGCACGCGCAGGTCTGTTCCTGGCGATGCAATATCCGTCCGAAATCAGCGGAGTTACCAACACGGACTTCCTGCGCTCTGCGATCAACGCACGCCGCGGCGAAGGCAATGAAATTTCGCTGATGAAGTTCATCCGCGAGTTGGACAAGAAAATGGGCGCCCTCGAAATGGATGAAGCTTTTGCCCACCGTTATCTGAACGAAGGCTTCTCCGGCGGTGAGAAGAAGCGCAACGAGATTCTGCAAATGATGATGCTGGAGCCTGCCATTTGCATTCTCGACGAAATCGACTCCGGTCTCGACATCGACGCGCTGAAAGTGGTAGCGAACGGCGTAAATGCAATGCGTTCCGCTGATCGCGGCTTCCTGATCATTACCCACTACCAGCGCCTCTTGAACTACGTCAAGCCTGACTTCGTACACGTGATGATGCAAGGACGAATCGTGAAGTCCGGTGGTCCTGAGCTGGCTGAACGCCTGGAGGCGGAAGGCTACGACTGGATCAAGGAAGAACTCGGCATCGTCGATGAAACCGTCAACGCAAACGTGTAAGAGAAGGAGGCAGCAGTGAGATGAGTGTAGATATACAGCTCCGCTTCGATTCCGAAGCGATCACCGAGTTCTCCAAGGCTAATTCTGAACCTGCATGGTTTTTGGAAAAGCGCTTGGCCGGTCTGAAGGCAGCGGGCGAGCTGCAACTGCCCGTCTTGGAGAAAACGAAAATAGACAAGTGGAATATCGATCAGTTTGTACCGTTCCAAACCTCCGGCAAAGTGGCAACAGCCCAAGAGCTGGACGATCTGGTCAAAGGACAAATCGATGCAGATAGCGTAAAAAGTCTGATCGTGCAGAAAAACGCATCCGTCGTTTTTCAGTCCGCAGACGAAGAGCTGAAGAACCAGGGCGTTATCTTTACCGACCTGGCAACTGCGCTGAAAGAACACGGCGAGCTCGTGCAAAAATACTTGGGCACTGTCGTAAAATATGATGAGCACAAGCTGACCGCGCTGCACACAGCAGTGGTCAATGGCGGCGTTTTCCTCTACGTTCCCAAAAACGTGGAAGTAAGCGTGCCTGTGCAAGCCGTATTTGAAGTGGCAGGCGATGATGCGCTTGTTTGTCCGCACGTGCTGATCGTTGCGGAAGCGCACAGCAAGGTTACTTACGTAGACACGTATGTATCCGGCGAAGGCAAAAATATGGTAGCAAACAGCGTTGTTGAAGTATATGTAGGCGCAGGAGCAACCGTGCAAGTCGCATCCGTGCGTTCTCTTTCCACCGAAGTGCACGACTACTCCTTCCGCCGCGCCAGCGTGGACCGCGACGGCAAGATGGAGTGGATCTTGGGCGAGATGAACGACGGAAACACTGTGGCAAACAACACGACCATCCTCCAAGGGGTCGGTTCTATCGCCGAGACCAAGAGCATCTCGGTAGGTACCGGTTCCCAGCGTCAAAACCTGACATCCCAAGTACAGCATATCGGTACTCATTCCGAGTCCGACATGGTCAGCAAAGCCGTCATGACGGATGAAGCGACCAGCATTTTGAACGGAATCACCAAAATCGAAAAAGGCGCCGAAAAGGCAAATGGCGTACAGGCTGAGAACATTCTCATGCTGAGCGAAAAAGCCCGCGGGGACGCCAACCCTATCCTGCTGATCGACGAGGATGATGTAAAGGCAGGCCACGCAGCGTCCGTAGGCCGCGTCAGCGAAGAGAGCATCTACTACCTGATGTCTCGGGGAATCACACGTCAGGATGCAGAACGCCTGATTATCCTGGGCTTCCTGGACCCTGTCGTAGCCGAGATTCCGGTTGAAGAGGTTCGCAACCGGCTTCGTCAGGCGCTCGAAAGGAAGTTGGGTTAAATGAATGCCAAGGAGCTTCGGAAATACTTTCCCATTCTTCACCAAGAGGTAAATGGCCACCCGCTGGTGTATTTGGACAATGGGGCCACCTCGCAAAAGCCGATTCAGGTTATCGAAGCAATCGATGCGTATTACAAGGAGGTCAACTCCAATGTGCATCGCGGGGTTCACACGCTTGGAAGCCGGGCCACGGACAAATTCGAGGAGGCGCGCGAAAAAGTGCGTGCCTTCGTGAATGCCCGTGAAACGGCAGAGATCGTCTTTACGCGGGGAACGACCACCGCGGTAAATACGATAGCGTACGGCTATGCCCGCGCTACTCTTAAGCCAGGCGATGAAATTGTGACCACCGTGGTTGAGCATCACAGCAACTTCATCCCTTGGCAGCAGGCGGCAAAGGCTACCGGAGCTACCTTCAAATTCATTCCGCTGGCAGAGGACGGTACGATTACGCTGGACGCTGTCAGGGAAACCATAACCGACAATACGAAAATCGTAGCCATTCACCATATTTCCAACGTGCTGGGCGATACGACGCCGATCAAGGAAATCGCACAAATCGCCCACCAGCACGGCGCTGTCCTGTTTGTCGACGGGGCGCAAGGAGCGCCGCACACGAAGGTCGACGTGCAAGATCTCGATTGCGACTTTTACACGTTTTCCGCTCACAAGATGTGCGGGCCGACCGGGATCGGCGTGCTCTACGGCAAGCGCGAGCTTCTGGAGAAAACCGAGCCGATGGAATTTGGCGGCGAAATGATCGACTTCGTAGAGCTGTATGACTCTACCTGGAAGGAGCTGCCGTGGAAGTTTGAAGGCGGCACGCCGATCATCGCCGGCGCGATCGGACTCGGCGCGGCGATCGACTTTTTGCAGGAGATCGGCATGGAAGAAATCGAGCGCCACGAGAAAAAGCTGGTGGCGTACGCGATGGAGCAAATGCTCGAAATGGACGGAGTTTCCGTTTACGGCCCCAAAAAGGACCGCAGCAGTTTAATCACTTTCAACCTGTCAGAGGTTCATCCGCATGATCTGGCCACAGTGCTCGACAGCCACGGGATTGCCATCCGGGCGGGTCACCACTGCGCCCAGCCGCTGATGCGCTGGCTGAATGTCACCGCTAGTGCGCGTGCCAGCTTCTATCTGTACAACACCGAAGAAGAAGTGGATGTTTTCCTGTCGGGCTTGAAAAAGGCGAAGGAGTTTTTCGGCAATGTCTTCTCTTGATGATCTGTACCGCCGCGTGATTATGGACCACTACCAGAAACCGCGCAACCGCGGCAAGCTGGAGGAATCGGAAGGACTCATCGTCAATTTGAACAATCCGACTTGTGGCGACAGCATTTCGCTCTCTTTGAAAGTGGAGGACGGAATTGTCTCGGATGCCAAGTTCCTCGGAGAAGGCTGCTCCATCAGCATGTCATCCGCTTCGATGATGACGGACGCAGTCAAGGGAAAGCCTGTAGAGGAAGCGCTCAAGCTGGCTCAGCTCTTTTCCGATTTGATGCAGGGAAAAGAAGTCGACGATTCTGTCGATCTGGGGGACATCGAGGCGCTCTCCGGAGTAACGAAATTCCCGGCGCGGATCAAATGTGCTACCCTGGCCTGGAAGGCGCTGGAGCAGGGAATCAAGCAGGCTGGACATGAATAAATCGTAAGGAGTGAAATCACATGGCGAAAAAAGCCCCGGAAATACAGGAATACCAGTACGGCTTTCACGACAAGGACGTCTCCATTTTCCGTACCAAGAAGGGTCTGACTCGCGAGATCGTGGAGGAAATCTCCCGCATCAAGGAAGAACCGGAATGGATGCTGGAATTCCGCCTGAAATCACTGGAAATTTTTGAAAAGCTGCCCATGCCGAAATGGGGCGGCGATCTGGACGACCTCAACTTTGACGAAATCACCTACTACGTGAAGCCGTCTGAAAAAGCGGGCCGCAGTTGGGATGAAGTACCGGAAGAAATCAAAGCTACCTTCGACAAGCTGGGTATTCCGGAAGCCGAGCAGAAGTTCCTGGCCGGCGTATCCGCCCAGTACGAATCCGAAGTTGTGTACCACAACATGCAGGAAGACCTGGAAAAACTGGGTGTTCTCTTCTGCGACATGGATTCTGCCGTGAAGCTGTACCCTGACATCGTGAAGGAGTACTTCGCGACAGTCATCCCGCCGGCGGACAACAAGTTCGCGGCGCTGAACTCTGCTGTATGGTCCGGCGGTTCCTTCATCTACGTGCCAAAAGGCGTCAAGGTAGAAACGCCGCTGCAAGCGTACTTCCGCATCAACTCGGAGAACATGGGTCAGTTCGAGCGCACGCTGATCATCGTCGATGAGGATGCGTTCGTGCACTACGTAGAGGGTTGTACCGCACCGATCTACAGCACAGACTCCCTGCACTCCGCAGTCGTGGAAATCATCGTCAAGGAACGCGCTCGCTGCCGTTACACGACCATCCAAAACTGGTCCAACAACGTGTACAACCTCGTGACCAAACGTGCGGTTGCATACGCTGACGCCAACATGGAGTGGATCGACGGCAACATCGGTTCCAAGCTGACGATGAAATACCCTGCGGTGATCATGAAAGGACCGCGTGCCAAAGGTACCGTTCTTTCTATCGCCGTAGCAGGCAAAGGACAGCATCAGGACGCAGGTGCGAAAATGATCCACCTGGCTCCGGACTGCACATCCACGATTATTTCCAAGTCCATCTCTCGCGATGGCGGAAAAGTAACGTATCGCGGACTGGCTCAGTTCGGCCGCAAGTCGGAAGGCTCCAAGTCGAACATCAAATGCGATACGCTGATTCTGGATAAACTGTCCACCTCGGACACGATTCCATACAACGAAATCATGAACGACAACATCACGCTTGAGCACGAGGCGACGGTTTCCAAGGTATCGGAAGACCAGCTCTTCTACCTGATGAGCCGCGGCCTGTCCGAAGCCGAAGCGACTGAAATGATCGTCATGGGCTTCATCGAGCCGTTTACAAAAGAACTGCCGATGGAATACGCTGTCGAGATGAACCGACTGATCAAGTTCGAGATGGAAGGTTCTATCGGTTAACGCTTGCACCACAAGGGTTTCCGGCTTCCGAAACGGGCTTTGCCCCCATTTAGCCCATATTTGGTTTTGGACGCATTGCTCATATAGTGCGAGTGAATCGTCTTCAATCTTCTTTGTAACAAACAGATACGTGTCCATTGCGACCTCACGCTTGCGTGCCTGGTTGCGTGGGCACGTATTTTTGTTTGCACCATCCTCACGTTCCAGATGAAGAGCGATAAAAAATGAACCATTAGTTTTTTAGGGATTTACTTTTTTAAACAATTGGATGATACAATAGATGGAAGCGAGTCTCAGTACAGACGGAGGGACAGTATGTAAAGATGAACTACGATGTTCTCATGAGTCGAATTTATACATTTGGAGACCGAATTAAATCCTTGAATGGCGAGGTTTACGAGATCATTAAAAAACAACCCGCTTCGGATAAACAGATCAAGGATATTGAAGAGCAATTACATGTTTGCTTGCCGGGAAGTTTCAAAAAAGTTCTTTTGGAATTTTCAGCCCGATTCCGTTTCAGATGGTTTCTCCCTGATGAAATTGCATTACCGGAAAAGTTTAGAGGAATATTTTCCGGAGATATGCATTGGGATCTGTCTAAATTAGTTGAGTTAGAACAGGACAGACTAGAGTGGATAAGAGTGGTATTTCCTGACCCACATGATCCTTATGATGCTGTATGGCATGACAAGCTGTCTTTTTATGATGTAGGGAATGGTGATTTTCTTGCCTTTGACCTAAGCCAGGGGGAAGATCCTCCAATTGTTTATCTAAGCCATGATGGATGCACGAGTCATGGCTGCATACTTGCAAATAACTTCATTGACTTGCTTGATAGATGGTCACAACTTGGCTTTGTCGGAGGGGAAGATTGGCAGTGGATGCCATTTACTTCAGATGCAAAGAGCGGGATACTTCCAAACAGTACACAAGGGATTGAGTTTAGAAAGTTTTTGAACTTGAAACAACAAAATTGAACCTTCTTGGAACTTCCTTACCTTCAAACCCTGTCCAGAATAATAGGAATGTACAAGCAGCCCTCCAGCGGTTCTATCGACGGAGGGCTGCTTCTGTGTTTTCAAATCGTTAGGACAGGCCTGGTTCCGATGACCACAGTGGCATCCAGCTCCTCGGAGCTAGCTACCTGCGGTATCAGTCCGCTTTGAGAGAAGATCTCGACAGTCAACGGAGCCTGGCGCTGACTGGTTTCGACCAGCAGATGGCCGCCCGGTGCCAGCCAGAGGGGCGCTGTGCCCGCTACACGCCGCTGGATGTCAAGCCCGTCTGTACCTCCGTCGAGGGCCAGCAATGCCTCGTGCATACGGGCCTCTGGGGGTAGCCGTCTGATCGCCTCGGTGGGGACGTAAGGCGCGTTGGCGACCAGGACGTCGATACGTCCCCGGAGGTTGCCTGGGAGAGGTTCGAAGAGGTCTCCTTCGTATACTTGGCCGCCAGCGGCGGTGACGTTGCGGAGTGCGCACCGGACCGCGACGGGGTCGATGTCTGAAGCGTACAGCTCGATTCGTTCCGAGGCTGCGGCCAAAGCGGCTGCCACCGCACCGGAGCCGCAGCACAGGTCAACCACGACAGCTTCCGGACGGACGAGCGCAGCGGCATGATGAACGAGAAACTCGGTGCGGCGGCGGGGTACGAAGACTCCCGGGTCTACGGCGATCCGCAGGCCGCAGAACTCTGCCCAGCCGATGACATGTTCGAGGGGCAAGCCGGCCGCCCGCCGATCTACCATGGCGGCGAGCGACGCCGGCGTTTGCGCTGCAGAGAGGAGCATCCGGGCTTCCTCTTCAGCAAATACACACCCCGCGGCCCGAAGCTTCGTAACGGCCATGGCATACATGGAACTGTCGGGGAAGAGAGCACTGTTCATCCATGGACCCGAGTCTGGCAGCAGTCTTGCTTCGTCTACATTTTGTAAAGACTCACTCTTCCCGCTTGTTTTGCTTTTCTTGCCCGATGACGCTTTTTTTGAGTCCAAATAGGTACCCCATTCCTGACTTGTTATTGTTATATAATGGTTTGTTCCAAAGTCTAACAGTTTCGTTTCAACGATAAAACAATATTTTTTATATTCGCTACTCTTTTAGCCTTTATGAAAGCTTACCAACGTAAGAATTTGTTTAAGCCGATACAGCAAACCAGGGAATTCTCAAAATGGTTTCATGCGGGTTTCTGGTTGTCACGGTTTCACTCAATGAATGTCCGATGCATATCATAGATGTGGGATCATCCGGGCATCATATTGGAAGGCTGTTAAGCACGCAAGCAATTGCGTTTGGAAGAGGCTATGGGCCTCGAAGCTATGTTATAATGTAAAAGGGCCTGCAAGTAAAAGTCTGGCTATATCAAGAAATTCTACAAGCAAACAGACATGCTTTTGGTACAAACAGTCACGTCTTGCCAAGAGGTCCCGCCTGGTGCAGCATTTGCTGACCGGGTGGGTTCTTTCCATTGGAAAGAAAGCCTGGGCTTGTCTTGTAACAGATGAAGTCATCATTTTACGACTAAAAAGAACGGGGACGCACATATGTTGGTGGCAAGGCAGCTGTACGACCACTGCTCCCGCTTGTTTGGCAGTGACGGAGAGCTCTATTATACGGAAAAGGCGGATACTTTGCTTGCCGTGTTTCCGCCTACGCGCGAGCGCGGCTGGTGGACATACACTACGCTGGAGCTGCACAGGAGTGGAGGAGTCGAGTGCATGCTCTACTCGTACCATTTTGATGGCGCTTTCATTTCGCACTTGGGTCGGGTCGCCGCCGAGGTCGCACGCCGCTGGGAAGAAACAGGCAGAGGATTTGCAAACGGGGATGTTTTCGCACTCGGCAAGCCGATCCAAAAGGGCTCGAGTCTGCAGTTTGTCCTCGCTACCCCCGCTGATTTTGAAGTAGAGGGGTTTGATCTCTTTACCAATGGCAGCGATGTAGTCTGGTTCAAAATGCTGCACGCGATATCCGGGTCGGAGGCAGAGTTTTTGAGCCGCGAAGGCTTGGCAGCTTTGGAGAGACAGTTTGCGGATGCTGAGGTCAACTCTCTGGATGTCATGCGTCCCCCTGTCATGTAAAGGGAGCGAGCAAAAATGAACGAAATTCGTATGCGGGTCACCGTCGTGGTGGAGCATCAGGGTGAGATTTTGGTGATCAAGGAAAAATGCTCAGGCCATCCCTGCTACAATTTGCCTGGAGGGGTCGTCGATTATCTCGAAACAATCCCGGATGCCACTCGCCGGGAAGTGTGGGAGGAAACCGGTTTGCTAGTCGAGTTTGACCGGATGCTATGGGTGGACGAGAGAATTGATGGCACCGGCAACGGGAAGCACACCATTGGCATTGGGGTGCTGGCCAGGCTGATCGGGGAGGACCAGACGCCAATCCCGGGAGGACTAGAGGATGAAGAGATTGAATGGGCGGGCTGGGTTCCGCTGGAGGAGTTCCGCTCCCTGCCGCTGTTCCATCCAGGCCGCCGCGAACAGGTGATACAGGCTTTGACAGAAACCGGCTATATGCCTCGCTATCTTGGCAATATGCTTTCATAGAAACAGCGGTCCTGTTTTGCAGCAGGGCCGCTGTTTCATGACAAGACAAGAATCCGAATGCCATTTGGTCCGTCTTTCTTACTAGAGGGAGTAGAGCGGAACGATGCATATACATACGTGGATTTTCCTTCCAGCGAGTGCGCCGTAAATGCCCCAGGCGACAGTGATCCTTCGGAATCGGCACCGCCCGACAAAAACATTCACCATTTTGAAACATTTTCCGTCCTGGTTCGTATGAACAATAGAGACATAAATGGAAAGGGGTGACAGGATGGATACGTGGGACATCATTTATCTTGTCTGCATGGGTACGGGACTTCTGTATACGTTGATAACGCTCTTTTTCGGGGATACCGTTTCGGACTTGCTAGGTCAAATCGATCTCCCGGTGCTGCAGCCGATTCTTTTGGTCAGCGCCTTGACAGCATTTGGAGCCAGCGGCTTTTTATTGACCCGGTTTACTGCCTTTTCACAATGGTTCGTCTTTGCGATAGCTGTAGCGATTGGGCTAATGCTGGCTGCTGCCGCTTACTTTGTCTGGGTCAAACCGATGGAAAATGCGGAGAGCTCGATCGGCTATTCGATGAAACAACTGGAAGGCATGGTAGGCGAGGTGTTGACGAGCATACCGGCTGAAGGGCTGGGTGAAGTATTGATTACCATGGTCGGCGGCACGACCAATCACATGGCGGCCAGCATCGACCGTGAAGCCATTCGCGAGGGAACGCGCGTCGTGGTCATAGATGTCCGGGATCACGTTCTGTATGTCACTCCCTTTCAAAATCCAATGGAAAAGGAGAGCGTGTGATGAGTATGATGGATTCGACCTTTTTCGTACCAGTCGTCGCTGTTGTCGCCGTCTTTGTCGTCTTGGGAATCGCATTCTGGGCCCGCTACAAGACAGTCGGCGCAGATGAGGCGATGATCGTGACGGGAAGCTTTTTGGGCAGCAAAAACGTCATGAGCGATGAAACCGGACGCAAAATGAAAATCGTCCGCGGCGGCGGCGCCTTTATTTTGCCAATATTCCAGCAAGCCAATTTCCTCAGCCTGCTGTCGCACAAGCTGGATGTATCCACGCCCGAGGTGTACACGGAGCAGGGCGTTCCGGTCATGGCCGACGGTGTGGCTATTATCAAGGTAGGCGGCTCCATTGAGGATATCGCTACAGCAGCCGAGCAGTTTATGGGCAAAACGGATGACGCCCTCAAGTCAGAGGCGCAGGAAGTCCTGGAAGGCTATTTGCGGGCCATCCTGGGCAGTATGACGGTAGAAGAAATCTACAAGAACAGGGAGCGCTTCGCCCAAGAGGTGCAAGCCGTTGCCGCGAAAGACCTGAAAAAAATGGGGCTCTCCGTGGTCAGCTTTACGATCAAGGATGTCCGCGATAAAAACGGTTACCTGGCAGCGCTGGGGATTCCCCAGATTGCCGCTGTGAAGCGGGACGCGACGATCTCGCAGGCGGAGGCGGACAAGGAAGCGCGGATTCGTCAGGCACAGGCCGAGCAGGAGGCGCGCAAGGCAGAGCTGTTGAAAGAGACGCACATCGCCGAGTCGGAAAAAGAAAAGGAACTGAAAATCGCTGCGTTCAAGCAAGAGCAGGACAAGGCGAAAGCTTCCGCTGACCAAGCCTACAAGCTCCAGGAGGCAGTCGCCAAGCAGCAGGTAACGGAAGAGGAAATGAAGATCGAGATCGTCCGAAAGCAAAAAGAGATCGAGCTGGAAGAGAAGGAAATTCTGCGCCGCGAGCGTCAGTACGATGCCGAGGTCAAGAAAAAGGCGGATGCCGACCGCTATGCTGTAGAGCAGGCGGCAGAAGCGGAAAAAGCGAAGAAAATCCGCGAGGCGGACGCGCTCAAGTACCGCATCGAGGCAGAGGCAAAGGCACAGGCCGAGCAGAAGCGTCTGGAAGGGCTTGCGATTGCCGAAGCCGAGAAGGCGCGAGGAAGTGCGGAAGCGGAAGTAACCCGCCTGAAGCTGGAAGCAGAGGCAGAAGGGAAACAGAAGCTGGCGGAAGCATTCGAGAAATTCGGCCACGCCGCTGTCCTCGACATTATCGCCAAGATGCTGCCAGAGCTGGCAGGCAAGATTGCCGAGCCGATGAAAGCGATCGACAAGGTAACGATCGTCGATGCCGGCGGAGGCCAGGGAGACGGCGTCAACCGCCTGAGCGGAAACGTCACCAAGCTGATGGCCCAACTGCCGGAAATGCTCAAGGACGTCTCCGGTGTAGATATGAATAAGATCATTTCCAGCTTCATGAAAGCAGATCAGACCGGCGGATACGCTCCGCCCGTGCAGACTGCGAAAAAAGTTCCTGTAGGCGAGGATACGAGCTCGATTGCGACAATCGCTCCACCCGATGCTGTCAGCCAACCACAAAGTCCGGGACAAGAGAAATAGCCTGATTTCTACATAAGCAGGATGGAGTATGGTTTTGAGCTGACCAGGCTGGACCAGACCGGACTAAACCAGAACAGACCAGACCGGACTAAACCAGAACAGACCAGATCGGACATAACCAGACACAAAACCAGACACAAAACCAGACCGGAAGCTTAAAGTAGAGGCGAATCATAAAGCTGGAAAGTACGCTCCAAAAAGGACCCGCCCTCCCACTGGTAGAGCCTCAGTTCGGGGTCATCACCCGCCAATCCCAGTATCCAATAGCCCAATTGGGGGTAATGCCAGCCGCGGTGATCGGCCGCGGAGGGTACAGGCGGGGCAGTCGGGTGACTGTGCAGGACTCCGAGCCATTGCAGCTCTCGCTGTCTGATGATCTGCAGCGCCTGGAAAAAAGCGGAGCCGTCCCATCTGAAGGCATCGGTGGTGTGATGGGCGGAGGGCATCGGGATATGGCCGGTAATACTGGCTTTATGGCCCACCAACAGAGCAGAATACTCCAGAGGGAACGTCTCCTTGGCTTCGGCCAGGAGGCGTTTCGCTACTTTTCGGTCCAGACATGTTTTGGTATGCTTAAACCCAAAGGGTTCGCCTAGCAGGTCGGGAAACATAGAATATACCTCCTGGAGGTTGTCTATCCATGAATACGATTCATGTGGGAGTGTGCGGCTGGGGAGACCATTACGATCTGTATACCCAGGGAGTGCGCAATCAGGACAAGCTCTCCGTCTACGCAGGTCATTTTCCTATCGTGGAATTGGACAGCTCCTTTTACGCCATTTTACCACAGACTCACTATCAAACATGGGTGCGCGAGACACCCAAGTCATTTGGTTTTATCGTCAAGCCTTATCAAGCGATGACCGGTCATCAGCGAGGCGAAGCTCCGGCAGACCGGCGGGAGCTGTTTCGCCAGTTTGAGGAAAGCATTCAGCCATTGGTAGAAGCGGGCAAACTAAAGACGCTTCTGTTTCAGTTTCCGCCTTGGTTTGACTGCACGCGTGAGCATGTTCAATACCTCCGGGCTTGCCGTCAGACGATGGCCGCTTATCCGGTTGCTGTCGAGTTTCGTCACCAGAGCTGGTTTGAACCCCGTTTTCGGGAAAAGACACTGGAGCTGCTGAGGAATCTCGATGCGACACACGTCTTGTGCGACGAGCCGCAAGCGGGGAAAGGCTCTGTTCCTATCGTAGAGGCGGTGACCAATCCGTCCCTGGCTCTGGTGCGCTTCCATGGGCGGAACGTCTCGGGATGGCGTGATCCGGGCGAGGGACAGAAATGGCGAGATGTCCGCTACCTCTACAAGTACTCGGAGGAAGAGCTTGCCGAGTGGGTCCCGCGCATTCGCAGAGTAGCAGAGGAAGCGCAGGAAGTATGCATCCTGTTTAACAACAACTCCGGCGGAGACGCAGTGGGGAACGCCAAGCAGTTTATGAAAATGCTGGGTGTCGACCCTGTCGGTCTTAATCCCCGCCAATTGGAGCTCTTCTGACCCGTTCCGGGAAGGACGGGGAGGCGGAGTCTAGATCAGAGAGAAGGGTAGCACATGATTTATGCTTTGGCAGGCATGTTTCTCATTATCGGCCTGTTCGCTGGAGTCGTCGGCAGCATCGCCGGTTTGGGCGGAGGCATGTTTTTCGTCCCGGCGTTGCTTTATCTCGGCAACGTATATGCACCAGGTTCTGTCAGCCCGCAGATGGCGGCAGGTACGTCATTGATCGTGATTGGAGTGACGGCCCTGTCCTCCTCCGTTTCTTATATCAAACAGAAAAGAGCGGATATCCAAACCGCGCTGCTCTTTTTTTTGGGCAGTGCTCCCGGTGCTATTGTCGGTGTCTATCTTAATACATTACTACCAATAAAGGCATTTTCACTGTTGTTTGGCTTGTTTCAGCTCAGCATGTTTGCCTTGATGATGGTAAAGGACAAACTGAAGCCGCGCAGCGTGAACTGGGATGTCCGGCGGCGATTTGTCGATGCGGAAGGCGTGGAGTACGAATACGGCTACAATCGCTGGCTTGCCGTTTTTGTCGCTTTTTTGGTCGGGATCGTCTCCTCGCTGTTTGGCGTAGGCGGAGGGATTTTGATGGTGCCGGCGATGATGATCCTGTTTCGATTTCCGCCCCATATTGCCGCTGCCACGTCCATGCTGGTTATCTTTTTCTCCGCAATGGTCGGGTCGGCGACAAATATCCTGCATGACCATGTGAACTGGTTGTACGCGGCGATGCTGGCTCCGGGTGCATGGGCAGGAGGCAAGCTGGGGGTACTGGCGGCTAACCGGATGAAAGGGCAGACGATCGTGCTGGTGCTCCGCATCTTGATTTTGGGCATGGCGATTCAGATGATCGGGGAAGCGGTGACGAAGTAAATCGGGCTTGCAGGAAACCCAACGCAATAGACGTCATAGCGGAAAAGATACCAGAGAGAAAAGGGAGGGAAAGTCGTGGCGGACACCTGTACCTTGCATATTTTGCACACCAATGACGTGCACAGCCATTTTTCCAGCATGTCCCGCATTGCCACTTGTCTGCGGCAAAACAGACAGAGGTGGGAAGCGCTGGGAGAGCATGTATTGACAGTAGACATCGGCGATCACGCTGACCGGATGGATGTGAAGACAGAAGCCACATGGGGACGGGCCAATGTAGAAGTGCTGAACCACAGCGGCTATGAGTATGTGACGATAGGAAACAACGAGGGAATCACCTTTCCGAAAGAAAGACTGGATGCTCTCTATGAGCAGGCGACCTTTACAGTTGTACTGGGAAACCTGATCGATCCGGCAACCGGCAGGATACCGCCTTGGGCGGCCTCGCATGCCGTTCATGAGTGGGACGATCTCCGTGTCGGCATTTTGGGTGTCACGGCGTCCTTTCCCCCGTTTTACAAGCTGCTCGGCTGGGAATCCAAAGAGCCTCTCGAGCATTTGCGGGAGCAAGTGGCAGCCTTGCGTCCGAATGTAGACGTTATCGTTCTGCTGTCTCATCTGGGCTATCCCGACGACTGCAGGCTGGCCCGAGAGCTTCAGGGAGTGGACGTCATTTTGGGAGCCCACACTCATCATCAGTTGGAGCGGGGCGAACACATCAACGGCACACTGGTGGCGCAAACAGGCGTGTTTGGCCGCCACGTCGGACATGTGCGGCTGGTGTGGGACAGAGTGGCGAAACGAGTGCGAGAGGCATCTGCAGAGCTGCTTGTTTCCAGCGAGTATCCGTCTGAACCGGTATTAGACGCCCTCTTAGCCAAAAAACAGGAGGCGGCAGAAAAACGGCTCGATCAGACGGCGGTTGAGCTTTCGGTCAACCTGAATATCTCCTGGACGGAAGAAACGGCGTTCGGCTCGATTCTGGCCGCATCACTACGAAAATGGACACAAGCAGAGGTGGGCCTGGCCAACAACGGCCTTTTGCTCGCTCCTTTGAAAAATGGAAGGGTGAGCTATCGGGATTTGCTTCACTGCGTCCCCCACCCGATCAACCCGTGCGCTGTTTCGATAACCGGCGAGCAGCTTTACAAAGTGCTGCAGCAGTCGATCCAGCCGCAGACCGTGAATCGGGAGCTGCGGGGATTCGGCTTCCGCGGCAAGGTGACGGGATGGATGGGAATAGACGGTCTCCACGTATGGTATGAAACGGGGGACAGCCCGCGAATTTCAAGGGTCGAGGTCAACGGAGAAGCGCTGGATGCCGGACGCACCTATCGCGTAGGTACCATCGATATGTTCATGTTTAATCGAATGTTTCCCGAACTGGCGGAAGGGGCCGACGTCCGTTTTTACCTCCCGGAAATGCTTCGGGAAATCCTGGCCCAAACATTGGCTGATACGGAGCTGATTGCCGCGGCTCTCCAGCCTCGCTGGCTCCCCCTGGCGCCTTCCTGACGAAAAGCAGGCCGTGGAATAGGGCATGCTAACAGGGAAAAGGAGGCGGCAGCCCATGCGGTTTATCGATGAAGTATACGAGATGTACAAAGGGCACTTCAACGGCGACGAGGAAGACATCGTTGCGATTATCGTAGGTATTCTGGACGAACAATCCCATCAGGATCTCATCAAGCTTGTGACGGAGATGGACGAAGAAGAGCTGTTTCATATGCTGGCCACCTACATGATTGAAGTCATGAAGCGAAAGGTAGCGATGGATGACGAGCGTCCGCCCGTCTCTCTGATCCACTGATGACTGACACCTTCCGGCCAGCAATATCATAGGATGGTAGCGCGCCTACGTGAAGCTGAAAAGAAGGAGGAACTCACGATGATTGAGGTACAGCCTGTTCATTTTGCCGAAGGAACTGCCATCGCTGTTACGGTTCGCCTGCCGAAGACCACTCTGCTGGCGGTTACGACGGATAAAGGATATATCATGTGCGGAGCCCTGGATGTGGGTCTGTTGAATGAAAAGCTGGCTAGCCGGGAAATTATTGCGGGCCGGGCGGTCGGTGTCAAAACGATCGAAGAATTGCTGGACGCTCCGCTGGAGTCAGTCACTCTCACTGCCGAGAAGCTTGGCATTGCCGCCGGAACGATTGGGCGGGATGCGGTACGAAAAATGTTTTAAGAAGAAAAACGCCTTTGTCCTGGGGACGAGGCGTTTTTTCGACAAAATACAACAAAATCAGGAAAAAGAAATGTAGAAGAATCTTGAATCGCGGTATAATAGGGGTACTTTGAAAGAAAGGCGAAGAATGGAAATGAGATTACTCTCTATTCATAAATGTCAGCCTGGTGTCACGCTGGCTCGCTCTGTCTACGCGGAGAACGGAACCATCCTGGTAGGCGCAGGAGTAAGCCTGACACAGCGCATGATCAATCGGCTGATCAATATGAACATCACCAATGTATACATACAGGACAAACGGACAGAGGATATTGTAGTAGAGGCGCCCGTTTCGGAAGAGACACGGCGGGAAGCAATGGGGCTAATCAACGAGACATTCCGCGCTTCCCACCAAAGTCCCCAGAAATGGCAGCAAATGTTTTCAGACAGGCAGTTTGGCAGGCAAATCAGGCAGGTACTTGCGACAGTCGCAGATGAACTGAAGGGCAAGGACTCCGCCATGAACCTGCTGGCTGATGCCTGCGCGTTCGACCATTACATTTTCGCGCATTCATTTAATGTGATGCTCTATTCTACAGCCTTGGCCCTGAAATCCGATTTTGGGGAGAGAGAAGTGCTGGATATCGGCGTGGGAGGCATACTCCACGATATCGGAAAAATGTCGATTCCCGATGAAATTCTGAAGAAACCGGGACGCCTGACCGATGATGAATTTCAAACAATGAAAAAGCACACAGAAATAGGCTTTGAAATGCTGCGGCGCCAGGATGACATTCCGCTGTTGGCGGCACATTGCGCTTTTCAGCATCACGAAAGAATAAATGGGACAGGCTATCCACGCGGGCTGAAGGGAGACGAGATCCATCCCTACGCGCAACTGATGGCGGTCTGCGACGTTTTTGACGCGCTGACGACCCATCGCGTCTATAGACCGCCCATGCTGCCCCACGAGGCGATGGAGCTTTTGTACACAGGTGTCGAGACACTGTACGCCAAAGAATATGTCGAAAGACTTCGCGATACGATTGCGCTTTACCCGCTGGGATTGACGGTCGTGTTAAATACAGGTGAGTCTGGCGTTGTCGTGGACTACAACAAGGGGACACCGAGCAGACCGATCGTTCGCATCTTGTACGATGAGAGCGGAAGTCCCGTAGCAAATCCGTATGAATACGATTTATCCAAACGGCTCCACCTGATGATCGTCTCCTGCGACGGGCTGTTTTAGCGTCCGTGCCCGCCCGTACCGTTAGAGCCATTCCTTCTTTTTGAAGATCAGGTACATGACGATTCCCAGAGAAGCCATAAAGGCCAAAACGATATAATAGCCATGCGGAGATTTCAGCTCGGGCATATACTCGAAATTCATGCCGTATATTCCGGTCACAATCGTGAGCGGCATGAAAATTGTGGTCAATGCTGTAAAAATCCGCATGATATCATTGGCACGGCCAGCTACCGAAGAATGATAGGCTTCACGAAGGTTGCCGATCAGCTCCCGGAACGTTTCGAAGCTCTCCACGATTTTTACTGCGTTTTCCAGGATGTCTCCAAAATACTTCCGCAGTTTGCGGTCGATCAACGGCAGATCTTTTTTGTGCAGAGCATCGATCAGATCCCGCTGCGGCAAGAGCATTTTACGTGCATACAACACTTCACTCCGCAGTCCGATAATCTGGTGGAGCTGCGCCTTTTTTGCATTCACCAGGATTTCTTCCTCCAGCTTTTCGATCAAGTCCTCGATTTTCTCCACGACCTCAAAAAAACTCTCTACAATTTGATCCACCAGATGATAAAGAAAGGCATCCGGCCGGTTGACCTCTTCTTCTCTGATAATTTGCAGCACCCGCGGGTAAAGGCCGGTGTCGTGCTTTGCAACGGTGATGATATAGTGACCGCCGAGAAACAGATTGACCTCGCGCAAAAAAATATCCTGGTTCCCAAATTCCACACTGTTGATCACGATGAAGTAATGGTCCTCGTACACTTCCAGCTTCGGGCGCTGCTCCTCCTCGTCGATGCAGTCCTCGATCGCCAAGTCGTGCAGGCCAAAGAGGTGCTGCAGCACATCGAGGTCAAACAGCGAGGCATCGATCCAATAAAAGCCGTTTCTCGGCGGGAACTGGGTCTGTTCAATATCGTCAATCAGGGTGATCATTCCGTTTTGGACGAGACGAATCTTCATACGCCATACTCCTGCCAGGAATTGATGTATCGCTGCTTGCGCCAGACCGGACTTTTTGTCCTGCCTGTCTGTTCACACGCGGAAATACGTGGTGGATCAGAAAATCACAGGCCGAGCGCAGAGCCGACTCGCTCGGGGAGCGACGGTTTGGGTGCTCCGGGGTAGATCGTTTCATGGCGACGCCCTCCTCATCCAAAGGTTGTTTAGACCAAAGTATGAGGCTGCGTTTGTCCGTTAGCCCTGTTTCCAACAAGAAGGGGAGCAGATGAGTTTTCAGTGAAGCCGCTGAGAGAGCGTCTGTCCGGGCCGCTACATGGAATAGTGTGCCTCAGTTACCGGCTTTTGTTGCACGATGGGTTTTAAGTCTTCCTGAGTAGAGATTTTCGCTCTATTTTTTGAAAGCGTTAACATTGTGGACTGGTTTGGGATACAATGGTAGGGGTACGGCCGCACAAGAGAGGGAAGGAAGTCCTTGTTCGCTTGCGGAAAACGGTAAAATTTCTCGTCGTGCTGGGCATTTTTATCTAGGGAGGGCATACCAAACTGGAAAAAATTATAGTATAGTTACTGTAAATACAGTGAAAACGAAAGATTCCAAAGGAGACCATACAATGAGCAAGTGCCCGTTTTCCAGCTGGTTTGGCTTAAAAAAAAGCAAGCAGACGGAATCCTTTTTCCACGGCAAGATGGAAACAGGAGAAGTGATAATTGAATCAAAGTCTGAGCTGTTAAAGCAATTATCCTTGATTGATCTGACTGAGGATGATCTGGCCGCGGTAAAAATGCTGCAACCGCTCGTTGTTCAAAATATTGGCGATATTGTAAATTGTTTCTACGAAAACCTGGAAAAAGAGCCGTCTTTGATGGCTATCATTGATAAGAACAGTACGATTGAAAGATTGAAGGGAACGCTGACCCGGCATATCACGGAGATGTTCAGCGGAAAGATTGATCACAGCTATATTGAACAGCGCAGCCGAATCGCGGTCATGCATTTGAAGATCGGTCTGGAGCCGAAATGGTATATGTGCGCCTTTCAAAACCTGCTTGTATCCTTAATCACTCTTTTGGAGCGGGAAATCGCGGACAAGCGTGAATGTATCCGTGCGATTACCGTTGTCACGAAGATTTTAAACATTGAGCAGCAAATCGTGTTGGAGGAGTACGAAAACAAGCATGAACAAATAAGGCAGGAGGCCCAACGCAAGAAGGACGAGCTGCGGGTCGTCCTCTCCAACTCCGCCCATGAGCTGGCGGCAGTTTCCGAGGAGACGAGCGCATCCGTGCATCAATTGACCGAGCAGTCGCGGGAGGTGCTGCGTTATGCGGAGAACGGAACCGGTTTCTCCAACAAGGCTCAGCACCTCTCTGATGAGGGCAAGCAGAAGCTGGAAAATCAGCAGCAGCAAATGAAGCTGATCCAGCAAAGCGCTGAGCAGATCGCGTCGGAAATGCGGACACTGGAGGAGATCTCGGAGAAAATTCGCGGGATTGTAGATGTGGTCACGGCGATTGCCGAGCAGACAAACCTGCTGGCCTTGAATGCTGCGATTGAAGCAGCCCGTGCCGGAGAGCAGGGCCGCGGCTTTGCCGTCGTCGCCGGGGAAGTGAGAAAGCTGGCTGAACAGACGAAGCAGTCGGTGTCGGGCGTGACCGAGCTGATCGAAAAAACGAATGCGCAGACGGCCAGCCTGTCTGCTGTCGTGGCCGAAGTACGAGAGCTGGTTGCGTCTAGTACGACGATGACCAGCGAGACCAACCGGTTTTTCGATGAAATTCGCAGTGCTGTCACAGACAGCAAAGAGCAGAGCAGCCGGATCCAGCGAGAGCTTGAGAACTTTTTCCACGTGATGGAAGAGATGAACCATGCCGTTTCACAGGTAGCGATTTCCGCTGATCAGTTGTCGGAAATCACGGAAAATCTGTAGGAAACAAGCACACCTTTGCGGGTGTGCTTATGTTTGTTTCCGCAGTAACCGGTTGACGGTCTCCCTGCGCAAACCGAGGAATTGACCGATTTCTTCCTGGGTCAGCAGATCGGTAATCGGGTAATTTCCAATATATTTGCCAAACCACTCTGTCATCAGAGCCAGCTTCTCCTTTGGAGAAGAGGCAGTGAGCTGGTCCATGCGCTGTTGGGTAAACCGCAGCTTCGATTGGAGCTGGAGGGCAATCTCCCTGTATTTGTATGGGTCTTCCTCCAGGGACCGGTACCATTCAGCCGGAGTAATCACATCGACTTCGCAGCTCATCAGGGCAACGGCAGTGCCATGGTACTCTTTTGCCGTCAACAAGGAATGGTGAGGTATAGTTTCTCCGGGCAAGATCAGGTTAAAAAGAAAGGGCGATCCGTCCTCTTGCAGGCGAACCACTTTCAAAAGGCCGGTCCGGAGATGAAACAGCGGCCCCGTCTCTCCCTGCCGAAAAAGAACGTCACCTTTGTTTAGTTTCACGCAAATCACTCCCTCCCCCCACCATACCACTTCGAAGCGGATCTAGTAAAATGTTTGCTTGATGAAAAGAAAAAGCTGCCCCACAGTCAGGGGGCAGCGCCTTTTCCGGTGCTCTCCGTTTCAGGCAGAAGACAGTCAGGCGAGATGCGATACTCTTTGCAGCCAGACAGTGGCGGCGAATAGACGTTCAAAGAGATGACCGGAGTCTGTCCGCCGTTGCGGATGGCGTGTATCTGTCCTTTTTCAATAAAGTACACTTGTCCAGATGCAACAGACATTGTTTCCTGTACGCTGACGTAAGCGGGGGCGCGGGAAGAGCCGGGGATGACGGAATGATTGATATTCATCAATTCACCCTGGAGCACGTATTCCCACCCAAACGACGAACCGTGGTCGTGAGGGGCGGACTCGTGGCCGGGCGGAAGGTAAATGAGAACGATTTCAACATCGTTCGTGCGAAAGAGGACTTCTCTGCCGTAAGGAAGTCCGTCGGAGGACGGCATGCAGGAAGCGAATGCGTCCGCACTGAGCGGGAGGCGGGACAAAACCTCCTTTATTTCACTGGGGGTTGGCTCAGTCAGTATAGCAAAGGCGTTACGAATTTCCTCTACAATCATTTGCATCCTCCAAAGCGTAGTTTTTCTCGCTTATCTGTATGTGTAAAATCGGGAAGGTGTGAAGGGAGACGACAAAATGTTTTTGCTGTTTTGACGTTTTGGCGTTGGAGAAGAGAGCAAACAGGTATATCATGAAAGAGAGACACAAATCGTGTCCATGCAGACGTTTGGGGAGGACGCCCCTGTCAAACAGTGATTTCTCTTTTCCAGCAAAGCAATGATGGATCAAGACCCGTGTATAAGGCAAAGGAGGCTTGCGCATGTCAACTGCCATAATCAGTGTACAAACGCCCTGAACAGGGGCGTAGGAGCTGAACCGTCTGACCGATCAGGGGGTTTAGCAGATGAAAACAAGAAAGTGGTACGTGTATGTAAATGCCTTGTCCGACCTTGGGTCGCGTATGGATTTAATCGCGTTTTCCGCGTTGATTTTTACTTTTGAAAATAGTGCGATGTGGCTGACCGCTTTTTTTCTTGCCAGACAAGTGGGAGGCCTTCTGTTCAGTCTGGCGGCGGGGGTAGTGGCCGACCGCTTTGACCGGCGAAAGGCAATGATTGCAAGTGATCTCGGCTCGGGCCTGGCGATCGCGGCTGTCGTCCTCTTTCCGCATCCGTATACGGTGGTGGCTGCCGCGTTTCTAAAAGGCATCCTGTTCAGCGTATTCCAGATCAGCTTTCGGGCATCGATGCCGAAGCTGTTTCCGGGAGAAGGGCTGGCTGCTGTGAACGGATTGATTGTACGGCTGGAGGCAGTGGCAGGAATGATCGGATTTGTCCTCGGCGGGGTGGCCAGCGACTTGTTCGGGCATATATGGGTCATCGGGTTTGACGCCGCCACGTTTTTTGCTTCTGCGCTTGTCTTGGTGCGGCTGCGGTGGGACAGTTATCCGGCAGCGGGCAGACACAAGCGGCAGCGTGTTTCCTGGATAAAGGACCTGCAGGAAGGCTGGTCATATCTGCGGCAAAACGATGTCTTGCTTGCGGTGATAATCCTGTCTTTCTTCTGGACCGTCAGCGTGGCGGCGTACAACTATGGCCTTCCGCTGCTCGCTGAAATGTCGGTCCGATCCCACGCTTCTTTTCACGGATTGATGTGGTCGCTCTTGAGTGTCGGCACACTCGTCGGGGCGTGGCTGGCGCCGCGTCTTGGCTGGAAGGAGTTTTCGGCACTGAGCATCTCGTTGCTCGCGATGGCCATAGTCATCTCGCTCGCCTTTGCCGGGTGGCATCAGCTGATCATCCTGCTGCTGCTAACCGTGACCGGTGTGCTGGAGGGATGGCGGGAGGTGTTTCAGAGGACGATCGTGCAACAGGCGGACAATACGGTTCGCGGGCGTGCCTTGGGGATGCAGACACTGCTGACGCGTGGAGGGTTTTTTCTCGGCTTTTTGCTGTCCCCGATGATTTTTCAGGCTTATGGCCTGTTTGCCATGGTTGCCGTTTCGCAGGCGGTGCTGGTGCTCGCGGTATCGGGTACGTACTTGTTTGCTCGAAAAAAGACAGGCCAGGGGTAAGGCTGGTCGCATGATAAAAAACGCTCGCGGGCTGTTGATTCGCCTGTGAGCGTTTTTCTGCTGGGAAAGAGTAACATTCCGTTTCATATGCTGAACAAACATAATTGACACTCTTTTTACAATTGTATTACTATTTTAAAAACATCTTTGTATACAGAATACAGTTTTCATGTTTGGGGTGGGTTGAGCTTATGGCCAAAATGATCAAGCGGAGTGAGACACTCCAGTCCCAGGTGTACGAGTATTTGCGGGAACAGATACTGTTTGGCGGCCTAGCCCCGGGTCAGCGACTGATTGAAGAGAGGATTTGCGAAGAAACTGGCGTGAGCCGGAGCCCGATTCGAGAAGCAATCCGCCGTCTGGAAAAGGACGGCTTAGTTATCGTTCAGGCGCAGGGAGGCGTAACCGTCTACCAGCCCACTCCGGACGACTTTACTCATCTGTATGAGTGCCGTCTGAGTCTGGAGCCGACCGCAGCCATGTTTGCTGCCGAACGCAGGACTGAGGCGGAGGTAAGAGAGCTTCGGGACCTTTTGGAACGGATGAAGGAACTGAACTACCCCAGTGACTCTCGGCGCACGCACGAGTTGAACTTCACGTTTCACCAGCGCATTTCGGAAGCGAGCAAGAATCCGTACCTGACAAAAATCATGAATGAACTGAAAGTGTTGATCTCGTTTTACCGCAATGCCATCCTGGAGGTTCACCCTCGCCGGCCGGAAACGGTCATTTCCGAGCATCAGGCCATCGTAGAGGCGATTGCCCGGCAGGATGGAGAAGAAGCCAAAGCGAGAATGACAGAGCACATCACACGCGATTTTGAGCTGTGCATGGAAGCCGATCGAAAACAAGCAGATGATCAATGAGGAGGGGCCAATGACTACGACGAAGCCGCTGCAAGGCGTGCGTGTCCTGGAGCTGGGAACGCTTGTGGCCGCACCGTTTGCCGGTAAAATTTTCGCTGAATTCGGCGCGGAAGTAATCAAGGTGGAAACCCCGGAAAAGGGCGATCCCTTGCGCAACTGGCGGACGATGCACAAAGACACGTCTGTCTGGTGGTATGTGCAGGCACGCAACAAAAAATCAATCACAGTAGACATGCGCATGGAGGAAGGGCAGGAGATTATTCGCTCCCTGGCCCGGGAAGTGGACATCATCATTGAGAACTTCAGACCCGGAACGCTGGAGAAGTGGGGGATCGGGTACGATGTCCTCAGCGAACTGAATCCCGGCTTGATCATGGTGCGGATTTCAGGCTATGGCCAAACGGGTCCCTACCGCAACAAACCCGGATTTGGAAGCGTGGCTGAAGCCATCGGCGGCCTGCGCTATCTGACCGGCTACCCCGAACTGCCGCCAGTGCGAGTCGGTGTCGCCATCGGCGATTTGACCGCGGGGCTGTACGCCGTGATTGGCGGGATGATGGCCTTGCACGCGCGAGACAGGTCACCTGAGAAAAAGGGACAGATGGTTGATGTGGCGTTGTATGAAGCCGTTTTCAGCCTGCTCGAGGGCGTCCTGCCGGAATACGACTTGAAAGGGCTCGTCCGCGAAAGAACAGGGAGCACGCTCCCGGGAATCGCGCCGTCCAACACGTATTTGTGCGCTGACGGGAAATACATCGTGATCGGAGCAAACGGCGACAGCATTTTCAAACGGCTGATGCATGCGATCGGACGAAGCGATGTGGCGGAAAATCCGCGCTATGCGAACAATCAGGGACGGGCGGAAGACGTCGCCTACATCGATCAGGTGATCGAGGAGTGGACAAAGCAGCATACGCTCAAGGAAGCACAGCGGTTGCTGGACGAGGCTGCTGTTCCCGTCGGACCGATCTACAGCATCGAGGAGATCGTCCAGGACGAGCATTATCGGGAGCGCGGGATGGTCGAAGAAATTGATTTGCCGGACGGTGAAAAGGTGCTCTTTCCCGGCGTAGTGCCGAAGCTTTCCGAAACACCCGGTACCCATGAGTGGGTAGGGCCTTCTCTGGGAGAGCACAACGAGGAGATTTTCGAAAAGCTGCTCCAGCTGGACCCGGCCGTATTGGCCATGCTGAAGGAGAAGAGAGCGATATGACGAGAGATGTAACCATTCTGGAGGTAGGGCCGCGAGACGGATTGCAGAATGAGGCGGGGTTTATTCCTACGGAGAAAAAGCAGCAGTTGATTCGCACGCTGGCCGACGCTGGTCTGACAAGGATTGAAGCCACTTCGTTTGTCCATCCCAAGCGGGTACCGCAGATGGCGGATGCCGAAGAGGTCGCGAGGTCGCTGGCTGACATTCCGCATGTTTCGTTCAGCGCTCTCGTTCCCAACCGGAAAGGGTACGAACGGGCAGCCGGCTACGCACTGGGCGAGATCAACTGGGTGACTTCGGCAAGTCCGGCCTTTAACAAAGCGAATATCAACCAGACGATTGAGGAGAACCTGGAGGCGTTCCGCGAGCTGGTCCCGTTGGCTGGTGAATCGGGACGCTTGCTCAGGTTTTCCATTGCGACCAGCTTCGGTTGTCCGTTTGCAGGCAGAGTGGACCCGGATGTCGTGGTGCGGCTCGCCGAGCAGGCGCTTGATGCGGGCGCAGGAGAGATCAGCATCGCTGACACCATCGGCATCGCCGTCCCGGATGAAGTATTCTCGCTCTGTGATCGCCTGGTCAAAGCGGTGGGCTCTGAGCGATTGTCCCTGCATCTTCACGACACCCGCGGCCTGGCCTTGACCAATACGTATGCGGCATATACCGCAGGCATCCGGACGTTTGAGACGGCTGCAGGGGGCCTGGGAGGCTGTCCGTTTGCACCCGGAGCTGCGGGCAATGTAGCGACGGAAGACGTCGTGTATATGTTTGAGAGGATGAAGGTAAAGACAGGTATTGAATTTTCAAAACTTTTAGACGCTTCGGAGTACGCCGTCAGCCTCTCGATGAGAATGCCGCTCGGGCGCATCCGTCTCGTAGAAAAGAAAGAGCAATCGACGATTGGCTTTTAAATAAAAGAGGAGGGTTTCGACCATGAAAAAGAAATGGATAGGAGTACTGACGACAATCAGTTTGCTGGGAGGACTGCTGGCAGGCTGTGGAGGAGCCCCTGCGCAAAGCGGGGCCGGAGGCAGCGGAAGCGCTCCTGCAGCGAACAGCTCGCAAGGCGGCACGGCGGCGGCTACAGACGAATACCAGGAAGCGACGATTCGCCTGGCTTACAACCTGCCGCAGGATCACCATATTTCCAAGGGAATCGAGGAGTTTGCCAAAAAAGTAACCGAGCGCTCCGGCGGCAAGGTAAAAGTGCAGGTG
Source organism: Brevibacillus sp. FSL K6-2834 (assembly GCF_038592925.1). NCBI lineage: Bacteria > Bacillati > Bacillota > Bacilli > Caryophanales > Paenibacillaceae > Brevibacillus > Brevibacillus sp. FSL K6-2834. The sequence continues at coordinate 4,521,680 of NZ_CP151945.1, read as the reverse complement.
TATCCTGCCGGCCAATTGCTCTCTGACAAAGAAATGAACCAGGCCATTTTGACAGGCGGCGTGGAAATGGGCGTCAACTCCACGACGCTGTGGGCATCTGTGGTTCCGGCAATGGGACTGTTCGACGTTCCGTTTGCGCTTCCGACCTCGTACGAATTGGCGGGGAAAGCGCTGTCCGGATCGGTCGGCGAGAAGCTGAACGCGGAAATGGAGAAGAAGGGTGCCAAGGTATTGCTGTTTGCGGACTATGGGTACGCGCAATTTGCAAACAGTGCACGTCCGTTGACCAAGCCGGAAGACTTCCAGGGTCTGAAGATTCGCAGTATCGGCCATATTCCGTCCGTGATGATCCAGGCGTATGGCGCGGCACCGGTCTTTATGGGAGCAGGCGAGGTTTACATGGCTCTGCAGCGCAAGACAATCGACGGTGCGACCTCTGGTACGACAGCGATGGTTCAGCGGAAATACGATGAGGTATCCAAATATTTAACCGTCGTCAACTACGCTTATCTGGAGTTCGTACTTGCCGTCAACAAGAAGTACTGGGATGCTTTGCCGCCAAAAACTCAGGAGCTGCTAACCACTACAGCCAAAGAGACGGAAGACTGGATTCGCCAGCAGGCTGAAGCAGAAGACAAGAAAACCGCCGACGAGTTAAAGCAAAAAGGAATGGAAGTCTACGTTGTGCCAGAGGCGGAACTTCCTGCGTGGAAGGAAGCGGCCAAGCCAGCCTGGGACGAGTACCTGAAAACTGCCGGCGACTTGGGCAAAGAACTGCTGGGAGATCTGCAAAACATCAAGTAAAGCCTGAGGCGAGGAGCAAAGAGGGGACGTTTTCATGAAATTTTTTCAAGTGTTGTATGGCTGGATCGACAGTTTGATCAAGTTCGGCGGAGTGATCGCCGGTATCTTTATCGTATTGGCAACGGGGATGACCTTTTACGAGATCGTCTCCCGCTCTCTTTTTAACGCGCCGACGATTTGGGCAACCGAGCTTACCATTTATGCAATCATGGGAAGCTGCTTCATCGGAGCGGCTTACGCGGTTCGGGTGGACGCCCATATCAAGGTGGACCTGCTGCTGCACAACGTATCTGCGACCGTGCGCCGCTGGATGCTGATCGCATCGGCCCTGATCGGTCTTTTGTTCAGCCTGGTGTTTTGCTATTTGAGCTGGGAGCATGTCCAACAGTCGATGGAGCTGGGATTCACCTCCGCTTCCCTGCTTCAAATCCCGATGTACATTCCGGAAATGTTGCTGCCCATCGGCGGCGTGCTGCTCGGTCTCGCCTTCCTCTTGCAACTGGTTGACTACATTCGCGGACAGGAAGGAGGCGAGGCGTAATGGGATTGTTTTTTGCGGGAGGAATGGCCTCGCTGATGCTGGTAGGGGTGCCGGTCGCCTTCACTCTCGCGGTACTGGCGGCAATCGGCATGTACTGGTTCAACGGAGGGGCTCTCGGGCTTTCTCAAGTCCCTATCATTGCCTACAAGGCATTGGATGATTTTACGATGAGCGCCTTGCCGATGTACGTGCTGATGAGTCAAATTCTTTTGTTCAGCGGAGTCGGCAAGGAGCTGTATGAGATGGCAAGCCGCTGGCTGCGTCATTTGCCCGGGGGCTTGGCCCTGGCGACGCTGGTGTGCTGCGGAATTTTTGCTGCGATCTCCGGCTCCAGCGTAGCGACTGCGGTCACGATCGGGATGGTGGCGATCCCCGAGATGACGGCGCGCGGGTATGACAAAAAGGCGGTGCTTGGCCTGCTCGCTGCGGGAGGAACCTTGGGTATCCTGATTCCGCCGAGCGTGCCGATGATCATTTACGGCTCAGTCACTGGCGAATCTGTCGGAAAGCTGTTCATCGCCGGTGTCCTTCCGGGGATCTTGCTGCTGCTGATCTTCATGGGATACGCCTCCTGGAAAATGCGGCACATCAAGGAGGCGCCAGCGACCTGGGCAGAGCGCTGGCAAGGGACACGCAAAGCGATATGGGGGCTGATGATGCCGGTACTGATCATCGGCGGCATCTACTCCGGTATCTTTACCCCGACAGAAGCCGCTGCTGCCGGTGTCGTCTTCAGCGCACTCGTAGCCGGACTCGTGTATCGCAGCCTGTCCTGGGACAACATCAAGAAAATATTGCTCTCGACGGTGGCAACCAATGCGATGATTTTGTTTATCATCGTGGGGGCGATGCTGTTCGGCTTTATCCTGACATCGCTGCAAATCCCGCAGGCCATGACCGAAATGGCGACAAGCCTGCCTGTTTCCAAATGGGTCGTCTTCATTCTCATCAATATCCTGCTGCTCGTTCTGGGCTGCTTTTTGGAGACGGTATCCATTCTCGTCATTACGCTGCCGATCCTGTATCCGATCATCACAGCGCTGGGATTCGACCCGATCTGGTTTGCCATCATCATGGTCGTCAACATGGAGCTGGCGTTGATTACGCCGCCGGTCGGACTCAACCTGTTCGTGCTCAAAGGCGTAGACCCGTCGTCGCCGATATCCACAATCGTTCGGGGCGCCGCGCCGTATGCGGTTATCATGGTTTTGTTCATTGTGCTGCTCGCTGTCTTCCCGTGGCTGTCGCTCGGGTTTATCGACGGCGTGAAATAGAACGAGCAGAAATCCTCTGTACCTTATTGGTTCAGAGGGTTTTTGCTATGCAGGGGAAACAGACGGCAAAACGAAAAACAATAGGAACAATAGAAAAGCCGAGGAGGGTAAACAAGTGAGCAGATGGAAGGAAGTAAACCCGTCGCTTCGCACGATCATGACTCCGGGTCCGGTTGAGGTAGACCCGCGGGTATTGAGGGTTATGGCAACTCCTGTACTGGGGCAGTTTGATCCCGAATTACCGATATGATGAATCGCGTGATGGAAATGCTGCGAGAATTGTTCTGCACTCGCAATCAGTGGGCGTATCCGATCGACGGGACTTCCCGCTCGGGGCTTGAGGCCGTGCTGTGCAGCCTGATCGAACCGGGCGACAAAGTGCTCGTTCCCATCTACGGCCGATTTGGCCATCTTCTGACGGAGATTGCCCAGCGTTCAAGGTGCGGAGGTGCACACCATGGAAGCGCCGTGGGGCGAAGTGTTTGATGAAGAGAAGATCATCAGGGAAATGGACCGCGTCCGCCCGAAAATTGTAGCGATCGTGCACGGTGAAACCTCGACCGGCTGCATGCAGCCGCTAGCCCGGGTCGGACATGCGTGCCGAGAGCGGGAGGCGCTGCTCGTGGTAGACGCTGTGGCTACGCTCGGGGGATCGCCTGTCGATACGGACGGGTGGATGCTCGATGCGGTCGTCGGCGGAACGCAAAAGTGCTTGTCCGTTCCCGCTGGAATGGCTCCGATCACCTACAATGAGCGGGCTGAGCGAATTATCCAGGAAAGAAAAAGCGTGGAGCGCGGGCTGGCGGGGAATCTCTCTGAGCCGTCAGAGCGGAGGATTCGCAGCAACTACTTTGACCTGGGCATGCTGGCGCATCGGCACGATGGGCTTCAGTTGCCGGAAAAAGAATGTCCTGCACGTGTTGGCAGGTCTTGAGGCGGTGCTGATCCGCATGGGAGCGAAGGTTCATCGCGGAGAAGCTCTGCAAGCCGCGCTGGATGTATACGAAATTCCGTCATAACTCCTTTTTGGTTACGTATTTTTTGCGCCTCCCAGCCATAGGATGTACCAACTGGGAGGTGACGGGCGTGGCCGTGTTTCGACCCCGTCGGCGGTGGAGGAACCCGCTTTCTCGTTCGAAAGCGTTTTTTATCGCACTGGTCATTTTTTTGGCGATGAGCATTCAATTTTTGTTTTTTATCGAAAAACGCCTGGAACCGACGCTGAAGATTCTCGCAACCCAAAAAGCCGAGCAGTTGGCCAAACAAGCGATTACAGATGCGGTCACCAAGCGGATTGCCCAGCAAGGGGTAGATTTCAACCAGATCGTCAAAATTGAAAAAGACAATCAGGGGAGAATCCAGGCGTACCAGTTCAACTTCAAGGAGTATGCCCGGATCGTAGGGGAGACCACCTCCCGCGTACAGAACCGGCTGAGGGAGTTTGAAGAGGAAAAGGTAGACCGCTATATCCCTTTGGGGCTGGCGACAGGCAGCAGTTTTTTGGCGCAAATGGGTCCGGATCTGCCGGTGACGTTTGTGCCGATCGGATCTGTCAAGACGAAGCTGGAGACGGAATTGACCGAGGCCGGCATCAATATGGTCCTGGCAACCGTCTACATTTTTGTTGAAGTGGACTTGCGCATCGTGATTCCTTTTGCCACCGACCAGAAGACGATCACGACGAAGATTCCCATTACCCATTCGCTGATCATTGGCGATGTGCCTCAGTACTTGTACAACAATCCGGAAGGAAAGCCGGATGTGCCCAGACCGGAAGACGTATCCAGGCAGCCGTAAAAGAGCCAAACAGGCGGCTGCTACAAAAACGAGCACGTTCCCGTTGCTTCGGGGAGTGCTCGTTTGGGCATTTCCAAAACATGGAGGAGGAAGATTCCAGGGAGGAAACTGATAGAGGGAATAAAAGGTGTCGGTTCGTCAAGAATGTTAGGAAAACAGACGAACGGATGATGAAAGCGTGAAGGTTGCGATTATGGGCGCCGGTCTGTCAGGCTTGGCCTGCGCGATCACACTTGAAAAACACGGAATATCGCCCGCCGTTTTCGAAGTGAGGGAGCGGTTAGGCGACCGCTTTGTGAACGCTGAATCCATGCTCTCCATTTTGCAAAAGCCGATTACGGATCCGGTTGCCTTTTTCGCGGAGAAAAACGGCATTTACCTCAAGCCGACTGCGAGCATCCAAAGGCTGCTGGTGTTCTCGCAGAGCCAAAAGGCGGAAATCGAAGGAAGTCTGGGATTTATCAATTACCGCGGCAGACATGAGCACGCTTTTGAAAGGCAGCTCGGCCGGCAGGTAAAAAGTGCCATCCAGTACCGGTCCAAAGCGACATACGAGGAATTGCTGATGGAGTACACGCACGTAGTAGTCGCCACAGGAGACGGGGAGTACACAAGGAAAATGCATAACTTCCGGACAGACCTGACCGTGTCGCTAAAAGGTGCAATGGTAACCGGAGACTTTGACAGGTACACGCCTTGTGCATGGCTGGATTACAGCTATATGGAAAAGGGATACGGCTATTTGCTCCCGCTTTCGGACACGGAAGCGAACCTGGTCATGGCCTACCCCGACTATCCAGAGAATGACCGGCTTGATGTCGACGAGCGCTGGGGTTTATTTTACGAGCGGGTTTGCCGGGACCTGCGTCAGCCGCTCAGGATTACCAGTCACTTTCATGTGACCGGATACCCGATCGGCATCTGCCGCAGGGCGAGGATTGGCAATACGTTTTTTGTCGGAAACTGCTTTGGGGCACTGATGCCCTTCTTGGGATTTGGCCAATTCACGGCGCTGTTGACAGGCATATATGCAGCGTATGATATATGCGGCAAGGGCGCTTATGAAGAATTGACGCAGCCTTTGCGGCGCAGTTACGAGAATTCACTGGTTTTACGCAGGGCAGTGGAGAGGCTGGACAATGAGGATTTGGACAGAATCGTCCCTGTCTTGGGAAGCAGGTGGGGAGAGAGCATTTTGCAGGGCAAATCTTTCAATGCTTTGCGCTGGCTTGTTTTTGCCTTGCGACCATGGATGACAAAGCGGTAGTTGCCGACAGGAGGGAAACTGCCGACTTCCAATAAAAAAGTGTAGTGCTTGTAAAAAAACGTGTTATAATGCAAGCAACTGAATATCCAACCTTCAGGGTAGGGTGAAATTCCCGACCGGCGGTGATGACGAACGCACGTCCGAGCCCGCGACTCGCCCATGAAAGATATTTCGTGAGCGACTGACTTGGTGAAAATCCAAGGCCGACGGTAAAGTCCGGATGGGAGAAGGTGGCTATAGTCTTTGGCTTTGTTTAAAAAACCGAGCACCAAAGGCTTCTTCTTCTATGCCCTGAAACTTGTTCAAGGGCATTTTTTATTGGGAAAGGGTGATGGCGACTCGCGCGACAGGAAGTAGGAGACATGCCTTGGTAGTCTCCTGGCTCGTGATTGCGGGCTGGCGGCTCGGCAGCAAATGAATAGATGACCTTCAGGGCAGGGTGAAATTCCTGACCGGCGGTAATGACGAAAGCAGCGTCTGAGCCCGCGACTCGCCCATGGCTGAAGCCATGAGCGACTGACTTGGTGAAAATCCAAGGCCGACGGTTACAGTCCGGATGGGAGAAGGTGCATGTGGCCTTCGTTTCTCTGTGAAAAAACAGAAAAACGAGAGGCTTCTTTCCCAATGCCCTGAAGCGTGCTTCGAGGGCATTTTTCATTGGGGAGGAGAGGAACTCATGTCAGGAAATGACTTGTCGTATATGGCGTTGGCACTGGACTTGGCGAGGGCGACAAGAGGACAAACCAGTCCCAATCCGGTAGTGGGAGCCGTTGTCGTCCGGGACGGAGCAGTCGTGGGGATGGGCGCTCACGTAAAAGCGGGTGAACCACATGCCGAGGTGCATGCACTGCGGATGGCTGGTGAGCATGCGAAAGATGCCGTGCTTTACGTCACATTGGAACCTTGCAGTCATCATGGGAGAACCCCTCCTTGTGTGAATGCGATCATTGAAGCCGGCATCAAGCGAGTAGTGGTTGCAGTGGCGGACCCGAATCCGCTTGTCGCCGGTACAGGAATCGCTCGCCTCAGACAGGCGGGTGTGGAAGTAACAGTGGGAGTGGGAGAAGCACAGGCGAAGAAGGCAAACGAAGTCTTTTTCCATTTCATCACGACGAAAACACCGTTTGTGACCGTCAAAACGGCAGCTTCGCTGGATGGGAAAATCGCTACGCATACGGGGCACAGCCGCTGGATTACGGGTGAAGAGGCCCGCCAGCGGGTCCATCAGCTACGGCGAGAGCACGATGCTATTTTGGTTGGGGTTCAGACAGTGCTCGCGGACGACCCTGAGCTCACGGCCCGCCAACAGGGAATAGCCAGGGGAAAGCAGCCGCTTCGTGTCATTCTCGACAACCAGCTGCGGACCCCTTCGGAAGCCCGCGTGATACGGGACGGCAAGGCGCCGACGCTCGTTTTCACAGCGGATGACGCACCCATCGGCAGGCAAAAAGAGCTCGAGAGCCACGGGGCCGAGATTGTGAGACTGGAAGGGCGCGTAACAGTCGAGCAGGTGCTTGCGGTGCTGGGGGAAAGAGGGATCACTTCTCTGTTTGTCGAAGGCGGAGCGGCGGTCAACGGCTCTTTTTTGCAGGCACGGGCCATTCAAAAGGTCGTGCATTTTCTCTCCTACAAGCTGATCGGCGGACAGGGGGCGCCTGCTCCCTACGGGGGACTGGGCGCAGCTCATATGGGGGAAGCCATCTCTCTGGCGGACGTGGATGTCGAGCCGATCGGAGGAAGCGATCTTTGCATTACCGGCTATCCGGTATGGCCGGATGGAGCCAGCAATAGCGAAACGCGCAGGAATGCGGGCTGCAAATGATAGGAGGGGAAGCCGTGTTTACCGGATTGATTGAAGAAGTAGGTACAGTAGATTCCATTGCGGTCACCGAGCGGTCCAGCAAGCTGACGATACGGGCCGCGGCCGTTTTGGAGGATGTTCGCCTGGGTGACAGCATCGCTGTCAACGGCGTTTGTCTGACGGTCACCTCGTTTTCCGCGAGCCGCTTTCAGGCAGATGTCATGCCGGAAACGTGGCGGGTGACGGCCCTGTCCAGCCTGAAGCCGGGGATGCGTGTCAACCTGGAGCGGGCGCTGCAGCTCGGAGATCGTCTCGGCGGCCATCTGGTCTTGGGCCACGTAGACGGCACAGGAAAAATCCTCTCCAAAAAAACGGACAGCAATGCGGTGAGACTTGCGATCCAGGCGAAACCGCACCTGCTTCGCTACGTAGTGCCGCGCGGCTCGATCACTGTAGACGGCATCAGTTTGACCGTAGTGGCCGTTGACGAGGAGAGCCTGTCCGTTTCGATCATTCCGCATACGCTCAAGCAGACCAATCTGCTGGAAAAACAGGTCGGCGATCCGGTCAATCTGGAGACGGATGTGATCGCCAAATACGTGGAGAGGCTGCTTGGCGGCAGGACTCCGGGCGAACAACAGAAAGCACCAGCAGGCCTGAACCTGGCTTTTTTGCAGGAACACGGCTTCGCTTAAGGAGGGAACAACGATGTTTCATACCATTGAAGAGGCGATTGAGGCTTTGCGAAGCGGCCGTCCTGTCATCGTCGTGGATGACGAGGATCGGGAGAATGAAGGCGATTTCGTTTGCCTGGCCGAAGCGGCAACGCCGGAGATGATCAATTTTATGGCAATGCACGGACGCGGTTTGATCTGCGTCCCTGTCACACAAGAGCATGCGGAACGCTTGAAGCTGGCTCCCATGGTGGAAGCAAATACGGATCGCCAAGGCACTGCCTTCACGGTCTCTATCGATGAAACTGGGACGCATACAGGCATTTCTGCGCATGAGCGCTCCCATACGGTGCAATCCATGCTGGACGAGAGCAAAGGCGCAGACGATTTTCGCCGTCCGGGACATATTTTCCCCTTGATCGCCAAAGCAGGAGGCGTGCTGAGGCGCGCAGGACATACCGAGGCAGCAGTCGACCTGGCCAGGCTGGCCGGAGCGAAGCCGGCTGGCGTCATCTGCGAAATCATGAACGAGGACGGGACAATGGCTCGCCTTCCGCAGTTGATCGAGATCGCCAAGCGGTTTGAGCTGAAGCTGATCACGATTGCCGACCTGATCGAGTACCGCATGCAGCATGAAAGATTGGTAAAGCGCGAAGCAGAGGCCAAGCTGCCTTCCGCCTTCGGGGATTTTCGCATTGTCGCCTACACCAATGAACTGGACGGCAAGGAGCATGTGGCGATTGTAAAAGGAGAGATTGACAGCAGCAAGCCCGTCCTGGTAAGGGTCCATTCGGAGTGCCTGACCGGGGACATATTCGGTTCGCATCGCTGCGATTGCGGCCCGCAATTGCATGCTGCCCTGCGCATGATCGAGGCCGAGGGCCGAGGCATCGTTCTCTACATGCGCCAGGAGGGCAGGGGCATCGGACTGATCAACAAGCTGAAGGCTTACCGGCTGCAAGAGCAGGGCTATGATACAGTGGAAGCCAACAAAAAGCTCGGTTTTCCCGCTGATCTTCGCGATTACGGGATCGGGGCGCAAATTCTGCTCGATCTGGGCGTAAAGCAGATGCGGCTGATGACGAACAATCCGCGCAAAATTCGCGGCCTTTCCGGCTATGGAATGCAGGTCGCCGAAAGGGTTCCGCTGCAAATGCCGGAGCATCCCGAAAATGAAAAGTATTTGCACACAAAACAGGACAAACTGGGCCATCTGCTCCAGTTTGCAGGGGAGTGAAGGATCATGAAACATTGGGAAGGAAATTTGATCGGAACTGGCTTGCGTGTCGGGATTGTCGCAGGGAGATTTAACGAGCTGATTGTCAGCAAGCTCGTCGGTGGCGCTCTCGATGCATTGAAGCGGCACGGTGTCGAGGAAGACGCGGTAGAGGTTGCCTGGGTGCCGGGGGCATTTGAAATCCCGCTGATCGCCAAAAAGATGGCGGAGTCCGGAAAGTACGATGCAGTCGTGACCCTGGGAGCGGTCATCCGCGGTTCCACTCCGCACTTTGATTACGTGTGCAGCGAATGCGCCAAAGGGGTAGCATCGGTCTCGCTGAATACGGGGATTCCCGTTATCTTTGGCGTACTCACGACCGACTCGATCGAGCAGGCGATCGAACGAGCGGGGACCAAGGCAGGCAACAAAGGTTGGGAAGCGGCTTCGGCAGCCATCGAAATGGCAAATCTGAGCCGGCAATTTGCTTGACATAGGGGTATCCTATACGGCAAAGCAAAAGCGGGGGCAGGCGCGAGGGCGCATCGTCCCCGCTTTCCTTTTGGATAATTTGACCAGGGATGGGCAAAGTAAGAAGGATTTTCCTGTGCACAGGGGGCGGGATCCATGGATGTAAAAGCGTGGTGGAGAAAGAACGCTGACAAGGTACTGACACGTCCCGGTTCTGGCCATTCTGCGAAAAGGCGCCCAAAACAGGCTGCACACAAGGTCCGAGCCTTGCTGCAAGCGCGAATGCAAAACGTGGATGATTTTACAGTTCTCCATCTGTCGATGAACGATGAACCTGTAGAGGTTTACTTTCTGAATACCTTGGTAGATGAGTCCAATATTTACGAGAGCATCCTTCTTCCTCTTCAGCGAGAAGACGGGCGCCGCCCTGTGCGAGCCCTTCCCTTGGGCCAGTTGGTCAATCCCGATGAGGAAATGAAGATAACGGACAACCTGCTGCGTGGACATACGATTCTCATCTTTCCCGAGCGGGACGAGGTGCTGCAGGTAAATACATTCAAAGCGCCGCACCGTACGATCAGCCCGCCGGAGACGGAATCGACGGTGCTTGGTCCGCAGGATTCATTTGTGGAAATGCTTGAGGTGAATCTCTCGCTGATTCGCCGCCGGATCGCAAACCCTGACCTGAAAATCGAGGTACATAGCATCGGGACTCAATCCAGAAACAAAGTAGCCATCCTGTACCTAGAAGGCATCGCCAACCCGGAAAATATCACTCGCGTTCAGGAACGAATTAAAAATACGGAATATCACGGCTTTGTCGGGATGCCGATTTTGAAGCAGATGCTGGAGGACAAGCCTTATTCGCCATTTCCCCAGTTTGGACTCACCACACGGCCGGACAATGCGGCGGCGGCTTTGCTGGATGGGCGCATTTTGCTCATTTTGAGCGGAAGTCCGGAAGCGGCCATTTGTCCCGCTGCTTTTTTCGAGTTATTCAGCAGCCCGGAGGATTTTTACAACCGCTGGTCGACAGCCAGCCTGCTGCGGATGATCCGTTTCCTGGGACTTTTCCTGACCGTTTTGCTCACTTCCAGCTATGTTTCGGTATTAACCTATCACCCGGAAATGCTGCCCCCGCCACTGCTGACGATTTTATCCGAATCGCGCAACAGAGTGCCGTTTCCGCCTGTAATCGAGGTGCTGATCATCGAGCTTGTCATCGAAATTCTCCGTGAGGCCGGAATACGCATGCCGACCAAAATCGGCCAGACGATCGGTATTGTCGGGGGTATCGTGATCGGGACCGCCTCCGTACAGGCGGGCCTTGCCAGCAATATCTTGATCGTTCTCGTGTCCGTCTCTGCTCTTCTGTCCTTTGTCCCGCCCAACTTCCTCATGAGCAATGCCATTCGGCTGGTTCGCTACGGATTTATTCTGTCGGCCGGGTTCTTGGGGATGTACGGACAAATGTTGATGCTTGCTCTGATGTTTGCCCACTTGCTCAATCTGACCTCGCTCGGTACGCCTTATATGAGCACAGGTATTCCACGCGTCTGGAGCGATGTCTTTAACAGTTTGCTGCGTACTCCATTTAAATTCATCGCATTTCGGAGCGGAATGGCGAACGCCAAGAAAAAGCAGATTTTTCCCATAGACGAGGAGTAGCCGATGGATAAAGGGAAGCTTGAAAAATTGAATCCGTTCCATGTCACGTTTTTGATCATCAACGTGATTGTGGGCATGAATCTGCTGACCTTGCCGCACAGCCTGAGCATGCTTGGATACGATCAATGGTGGATGCCGGTAGTGATGTGCCTCCTAGCGCACTTGACGCTTTTTCCCATGGTGGCTCTTTGCAGGCGTTACCCTGGCGACACTTTGTTTGTCATCAATGAAAAGCTTCTTGGAAAATGGCTTGGCTACGCAGTGAACGGTGTCCTGATTGTTTACGGCTTGCTCATGGTGGCGTCCATCTCTGCTGGCTATATCAGACTGGTGCAAACATCCATGCTGAATACGTCGACAATCACGTATCCGCTCTTGGGTTTGCTTTCGGTCATGATCTATATTTCTCTCGGGGGGATCAAAGCGATCGCCCGTTTTTGCATCTTGACCTTCTTTTTTACTTTTTGGATGCTGTATTACCTGCAGTGGGGGTTTCAAAAAGGGAACATCATGCATATTTTCCCGCTGTTTCAGGTAAATGTCATGGAGATCGTTGCAGGAGTCCATAATGGGTTCTTCAGTTTCCTCGGTTACGAGCTCATCCTTTTTTATTACCCCTACGTGCAAAAGAAGGAACAAGTCTTCAGGCACGCATCGATTGGGCTGTGGGTTGTCTGCGCTATCTATGTGTTCGTCCTCATTGCCAGTGTCAGCTATTTTTCGGTATGGCAGGTTACGCAAGTCGTTTATCCCATTCTGAATCTGTTCAAGGCCGTGGAGCTGTCCTTCATAGAGCGAGTGGAGAATCTCGGGATTGGCCTCTGGGTGTTTTTAGTTCTTTCAACAGGCGCTGGCTATCTGTGGATGGCGAAAAAAGGCATAGACCGGTGGAGGAGAAAAAACAGTGTCCTGCACTTGTACATCGCGACCATAATCGTATATTTCAGCGTCCGCGGTCCGCTTCCGATCCCCATGGAAATTTTATTGTATGGAAATGGAAGCATCTACTTTGCTTACGGGGTCATCCTCTGGCCGTTGGTGCTTCTGCTATTGCATGCCATTCGGGAAAAGCGGGGAGGAGACACGCTGTGAAAAGCGCGCGATGGAGAAGGCTGATGTTCGGGCCGCTGCTGGCCGTTTGTGCGCTGTCTGGCAGCGGATGCGCTCCCGAGATCGAGAAGCCGACGCTCGAAGATATGGCCCTGATCGGTGTCATGGGTATCGACTATGTCGACAAGAAGCATATGAAGGTATCCGTTTCTGTACCAGTACCCTCGGAGAAAGAAAAGGAAAGTACACAGTTGTATGCAGCGGTCAGCAAAATCCCGAGCGAAGCGACGATTATGCTGTCTAGCAAGGCGGATCGAACCATATCGCTTTCCCAATTAAGGGTGATCCTGTTTGGCGAAAAATTCGTCCGCGAATGGGGGCTTCGCGAGACGATCCTCGATTTCTACCGGAATCCGGCCGTCGGAGAGAATGTGGTCGTGGCTGTTGTGGGTGGCAAGGCGGAGGATGTCATCAAAGGCAAGTACGAAAACAAGCCGGAGATCAATACGTATCTGAACAATCTTTTGCGTCCCAGAGAGGAGACGGCGTTCACGTCCTTTGCCACGCTTCACGACCTTGTTTTCATGCTGACCAATCAGGTGAGCGATCCCGAGCTTCCGTATTTGAAAAAGGAAGATGGGGAAATCGTCATTTCAGGGGTTGCGGCTTTTCGGGGAGAGCATATGGTTGGTACCCTTTCGCAAAGGGAAGGGCGATTCATACAGATGGTAAAGGGACGCAGGCATCTTCCCTCCATCAGTTTCATAATCGAAGATGAATACGCTGCCGGAAAAAGGTCACAGCTAGTCTTTGATATTATCCGCTCCCATTCAAAGGTGCGCAGCAACGGGGCTCTCAACAAGCCAGTCGTGGATGTTGCGGTCGAGGTTCGCGGCATCCTGTTCGGGTATACGGGTTCGCGAAATCTGGAGGACCCTTCGGAGCGCAGTGAAATCACCAGAAAGTTAGGAGCGGAAATAGAAAAAGAGATCACATTGCTGCTCAAAAAGCTTCAAAAGAAAAAGTGGGACCCCGCAAGTATCGAAGAGAGCTTCCGGCAAAAATACCGCGGGGAGTGGGGCCGATCAATCGGTCTTGAGCTGTATCAGAAGGCTGAGTTTCGGGTAAAAGCGAAGGTGGAGATTATCGGAACAGGTACGATGAATTAGCGGTTTTGCGGCAAGCTAAAACAGACGTTTCCACTCTCGCCAGGCAGCAAGCAGATTTCGGCTGTTCCAGGTTTGTCCCTTGCCAAACAACGTCTTGGTCAAGCCGACAAACAGCGTCTGCTGCTCCTCCGTATACGGGTACCAGTTGATCTCGCGTTTCTTCTTCCCGGGGTCGTGGATGATCGAGACAGCATGGGTAAAGGCTTGCAAGCCTTCAGGGCCGCGATAGCGCCCGATGCCGCTCTGTTTGACACCGCCGAACGGAAGGTTGGGATTGGCGAAGCTGATAATGACGTCGTTGATGCAGACATTGCCGCTCTCGAGCTGGAGTGCGACTCTTTTTGCCTTTGCTTTGTTCTGTGACCAGACGGAGGCGTTCAAGCCGTAGGGCGTATCATTGGCGAGACGAATCGCCTCTTCCTCTGTGGAAAAGGTCATGATGGGCAGGATCGGGCCAAATGTCTCCTCCCGCATGATTTTCATCTCATGGGTTACGCCGGTCAGTATTGTAGGTGGCAAAAACATGCCGTCCTCGGAAAAGCTCCCGCCGAGCTCTGCAATCGCCCCTTTGGCCAGCGCCTCTTCGACATGCTGCCGAACGATGCCAATCTGCTGCGGCGAGGTCATCGAGCCGACTTCGGCCTGATCGGGAAAACCGTGACGCAGGGCTGCTGTTTTTTCTTTGACCAGGCGAAGGAATTCCGGGTAGACGCGTTCATGCACGTAGACGCGCTCAACAGACATGCAAACCTGCCCGGAGTTGGTAAAGGCACCCCAAACAGCGCCGTTTGCCGCCCGTTCGAGATGGGCGTCCTCCAGCACGATCATCGGGTCTTTGCCGCCGAGCTCCAATTCTACCGGGATCAAATGCTCCGCAGCCTGTGCCATGATCTTTTTCCCTGTGGCTACCGAACCAGTGAAAAAGATTTTGTCCGGCCGCGCCGCCACCAGCGCTTGCCCGACTTGTCTGCCTCCGTGCAGCACCTGGACGATGTGCTGCGGGGCAGGGACAGCCTGAAACAGCTCCTCGATCAGCACACCGACCCCGGGAGTTATCTCGGAAGGCTTCAAAATGACGGTATTCCCCGCAATCAGTGCCGAGAGAACCGGAACGACAGACAGTTGAAACGGATAGTTCCAGGGAGAGATGACGGCGACAACGCCCATCGGCTGGTAGTGAATAGACGACTTCTTCGGAGAGAGGGCGATCGGCGTCGGCACTTTGCGGGGTGCCAGCATGCGCTCCGCGTTTTTTTCATAGAAGCGGATGGTGTCTGCGGTCACGAAAATCTCGGTCATGTACGCTTCCAATGCCACTTTGCCGGTCGCCTCACTGATTTTTTTCGCCAGTTCTTCGCCATGCTCCACCAAATAATGGCGGAGGTTGCGAAGGTAGTGAACCCGCGCGGAAACAGGCGTGCTGCCCCAATGACCAAATGCCAGTCTGGCCCGTTCCATGGCCTTGTGAACCTCTTCAGGGGAGTTTTCCTGCAGTGTCCCCATCACTTCTCCGGTAGCCGGATTGCGCAGTGTGAGAGTGCCCATTTGCTTCACCTCGTCTTATGGGAGTCGAAAAGCATAGCCAGCAGCCGGGACAAGTCGCTGTCCAGTTTGGCGATCATTCGGTCTGCTTGCTCTGGTTCCATCAGCAGGGCCTGGAAGAACATGCCGTCCAGCGCAGTGTAGAGGAGATGTACCCATTCCTGGGATGGCGGCGGGGTGTTCTGCCCTTTTTCAGAAAGCAGTTTTTCCAGCATCCGCGAGATCAGGGTGTAAAGCCGTTCGCGAATCTCTCGGACAGGCTGGCGGAAGGCGTCGACGTACATGGCCTGCACCTGTAAGTCGTACCAGAGACGGTGGAGGTTGCGGTCTTCTGTCATAACCTTGCGCAAAAGCGAAGACAGGCGCGTCTGCCACCCGGTGACAGGACCCAAGATGAGATCTTCCTCCAGCTCTTGTAAAAAACGTTCCTTGTAACCGGAAATAACGGAGAGCAGCAGGTCTTCCTTGCTGGCAAAGTAATAGTGCAATATCCCGAGAGAGACTCCCGATTCTCGGGCGATATCCCGAAGCGAGACAGAGGCGTAGCCTTTTTCGGCGAGACATCGAGTCGCCTGTTCGATCAGATGGGCCCGCTTTGCTTCTGCTTTGGCCTGTGCACGGGGAGAACGAGTCATCAGATATGCACCAACTTTTTTGGACGAACGTCCAGTTTTTCTATCTTGATTGTATGTAGGGGAAATGTCCGTGTCAATGGTAAAAGGAAAGTTTGGAAAACGGAGGAACCAACCAATCGAACAAGCTGTGTCTGCATACTGGCAAGCAGCCAAAAGACGCGGGAGAGCAATTCCCGCGCTCATCTTCACCGCTTTTTCTTTTTGCTGTACATCTGCCGCTCCCATCGCTTCAAGTAAGGATACGGATCGAACGCCCACTCATTGCTCCCCGTGTCACTGTACATGCCGTAGTGCAGGTGGGGCGGAAACTTGCCGGAGGTGCCAGGTTTTCCATAGCCGGAGCTGCCGACGTACCCGATCACTTCTCCCGGCTCCACGATATCGCCCGGTTTCAAACCCTTTTTAAACGAAGAAAGGTGGGCGAAATAGTGATAGACGTTGCCGATGTCTCGCATGCCGATCCGCCATCCGCCGTAGCGGTTCCAACCGACGACTTCAATTACTCCATAGCCTGTGCTTAGCACCGGCGTGCCGTATCCGGCGAAGATGTCCGTTCCCTCGTGGATACGTCTGCCTCCCCAGCCGCGGGGATCGCCCCATGTACTGCGATAGCTGTATGTGTAGCGTTTCGGGATGGGAAAATGGTGGTCATCCAGATCAAGCCGCTGAAATTTCTCGAAGACAGAAGCAAACTGGTCGATCGTTTTAACGGCCCTGTCGCGTTTGTAATACGACCAGAGCCCGATCTTCCAATCCTCGCGGGTAAAGCCGTATCGAGACAGAAACAGGGTCATCGTAGTCAGCACGTCGACATCATTTTCCCTGTCTGCTCTGCCGTCCCCATCTCCATCCACACCCAGTCCGCCGAAAAATTGGATGGAAGCGGGAGTGGCATCCCGGTCGTCCGGGTTCAATGGTCCGCCCCACAAGGCAGGAGGAATCTCAATGGCTGTCAAGCGCTGGGGAGCTTGCTGCCGGTTGTCTTTTTGCCTTGAGCGTTTGTTGATGGAACGCTCGTACTGATCCACCGCCGCCAGATATGACCAGGGAATGCCGTATACGGATTCAAAGCGCTGAAACAGCGCCAGTCGTTCCTGATAGATGGGATCTCCTGAAGTAGCCGCCGGGACGGACAAAGCTGCCTGTGAAACAGGAGGCCATGAACACAAGGTTAAGAGTACGCACAAACTGATTTGCATCATCAGGCGAAACGTAGTCATGCCCGTCTCCCTCCAGCAGTATTCTCCTTTGTAGGTTCTGCCAGCACACTGTGATTATCCGAGATAGTTTTTGCCAGTCCCGGGAGCCAGAATGGGCCAACCCCGGGTTTTGGTGTATGATCGTATCAGAAGACAGAACGGAGGAAACTGGATGCAGACGATGATGATAAGAGGCGATCAGCCGCTGTTTTTCCACAAATTGCGTGGTCCGCTGCTGCGGTTGTGGGAGAAGGCCGGGATTGATTCTCTGGAGCAGGTGGAAGGTGCAGCGTGCAGCGGACTTGCAGGACGGGTTCGGGCGGAAGCAGAAAATCAGGAGGCCCGGCTGGGAGTTGCAAACCAGAAGGTCCGTCCGGGAGCTGCAAATCAAAATCAGGCGGTCCAGCCGCATAAGACGCATTTCGAGGCTTTTTTGCAGCGTGCCGAGAACTTTCGCACCACATGCCCACCCGACGTATGGCAAAAGGAAACGGAGGCGTTGCGACAGCTATGGACCGTGATAGAGCCGGAAGCGTGCAGAAAAAATGTGCAAATCCTCGTTCAGCCTTTGGTGATTCCGGCCAGATTGCCGGTAGCCGCTCTGCCCTTGCTGGATGGATGGAACGTACATGAGGACCCGCACATTCCGCCAGAACAGTTTTCTCCGCTTGTGCTGCTGTGGCTGCAGGAGACCGGGGCAAAACCGATCGGGACGATCAGCGGCAAGATAAAGCGCGTGGAGGCCGGAGATGGAGTGGCTGTCTTCTTTGCCGATATGAACGACCCTGCCGGCTGTGCAGAATCACGGACGGGCATTCCCGTGGTCCATGAATACCGCGATCACGGCGTTGAACATATTGACGAAGGGATGTTCCTCCTGCAGGCCAATCTGGACGACAGCAGTCCGGAATGGATGGCCCACGCCATGGAGCGTTTGCTTGAGGCGGGAGCCAACGATGTCCACTTTCTTCCGGTTACGATGAAAAAAAGCAGGCCGGGCGTATTGGTGCAGGTCTTGTGCTACCAGAGCAGACTGGAAGAACTTAAATCTGTCTTGTTTCAGGAGACAACCACCTTCGGTATCAGGTATTTCCCCGTGGCCTGCCATCGGCTGGCAAGACAGTTCGCAACCGTGAAAACACAATGGGGCGAGGTTCCCGTAAAAATCGGGCTGCACCGCGGAAAACAGGTACAGTGTTCACCGGAGTATGCCGTTTGTGCTCAATTGGCGAAAGAAGCCGGCATCCCGGTGAAGCAGGTGCATCAAGAGGCGCTTTCGCTTGCCCTTGCGATGAAAGTACGCTGACGCGTGATGCTGCCAGCAGGAGTTCATCGGTCCGTGAAGAAATGGGTAGAGAGAGGTTTTTTCCTCAAAAATCCAGCGGGGAGGCTGTACTATGAGCAAAAAGGTGCTGATTGTAACCGGTGACGCGGTGGAAGCTTTGGAGATCTTTTACCCCTATTATCGCTGCCTGGAGGAGGGGCTGGAGGCCGTCATCGCTTCGCCTGCCAAAAAGACGCTGCACACGGTCTGCCACGATTTCGAAGCCCACAGTGAAACCTATACGGAAAAGCCTGCTTATCAACTGGCCTCGCATGTGGCTTTTGCGGATGTAAATCCGGAGGAATACGACGGCCTGATCATTCCGGGGGGCCGTGCCCCTGAATATATCCGGCTGAACGAGCATTTGAAACCGATCCTGACTCACTTTTTTGAGGCAAACAAGCCTGTGGCCGCCATTTGTCACGGTTCGCAGGTGCTGGCGCTCGTAGGCGAGCACGTTCGCGACCGCGAGATGACTGCCTACCAGGCATGCCGCCCAGATGTAGAAGCGTGCGGAGCCATTTATCGCACGGAACCTCTGCACGTTCACAATAACCTCGTGTCAGCCCACGCATGGCCTGACCTTCCGGGATTCATGCGTGAATTCCTGCGCCTGCTCCGCGAGGCTTGATCGGAAGCTTGTGCATCCGTGGGCCTGCCTCATGCAGAGCAGTGGCAGCAGACATGAAAAAGCCTTGTCCTGATTTTGCGGACAAGGCTTTTTTGCTTCCGGATGTCTCGGACTTAAATGAGATCACATAGTGCCGACCAGCACCCGCAGTACGTTAGGCTGATCGGGAAGATCGCGGGTCCCTGCCCCGTAGCCGATGGCGTCCACGGTCATCGCCGGAAGCGGCCCGAACTGCTTGACCAAGGCGGCCGCAACCCCTGCTCCGGTCGGAGTAGTCAGCTCTTTTTGTATGTCTGTTTGGCGAAGCGGAATTCCTTTCAGCATTTCCATCGTCGCGGGTGCAGGGACCGGGTACAGGCCATGGTCACAGCGGACGTAGCCGTTTCCGGTCGGAACAGGGCCGCTGTACAACTGATCAATGTCCAGGTCTTCCAAAGCCAGGGCGATGCCGACGACGTCGACGATTGAATCCAGCGCCCCTACTTCATGAAAATGAACCGTATCTACCGGCACATTGTGAATTTTGGCTTCGGCAATGGCGATTTTCTCGAAGATCGCTTGCGCTCGGGCGGTCACACGCGGTGAGAAGTCAGCCTCGTCGATCATCGCAGAAATTTCTTTGTACCTGCGGTGATGATGATGTCCGTGATCATGGCTGTGATCGTGCTCGTGGTGGTGATGTCCGTGATCATGGCTGTGATCGTGCTCGTGGTGGTGATGTCCGTGATCATGACTGTGGTCGTGCCCGTGATGGTGGTGATGGTCGTGGTCATGGTCGTGGTCATGACAGTGATCGTGATGATGTCCGACGTTTAGCACCGGCAATGTTTTCAGCGCTTTGAGCTTCTCCAGCTCTTCATCGATCACATCCAGCTTTAGCGAGCTGACCCCTTTTTTCACCACCGTCTTCCACTCCATGCGGAAATTCCCCAGCGGCAGCTTGCGCAGTTCACGTTCAATCGTTTCGCGGTTCGCACCCGCATCGACCAGTGCAGCGAGCAGCATGTCGCCGCTAATTCCCGAAAAACAGTCCAAATAGGCAATACGCACAGCAATCGCTCCTTTTATCCGGTACTCTTTTCCTGTATCATAAAAGGGAAAATATGTTCGTGTATGAGACAGGGGAATCTGCTGACCAAAGTGTACCATTTCCTCCAGCAGTCTGTCATGCCAAGGAGTGAGTTTTCATGTTGTCGTTTATTCATATAGCTGACGTCCACCTGGACGCGCCGATCCGTGCCATGTCCGTTTCTTATGAGCTGAGGCAGGACGACTTTCGGCGGACGATGCGGACGGTTCGGGATCTCGTGTTGGAAAAGCGGGCAGATGTTTGGCTGATCGCCGGTGACCTCATGGAGCTGCATGGCGGGAGAAGAACCACGGCGATTTTTTTGCGTGATCTGTTTGCCAGCGTGGCTCCTACACCGGTCTGTATCGCTCCGGGGAATCACGACCCGTGGCGGGCCGATTCCTTTTACCAGTCGTTGGAGTGGCCGGGAAACGTGTACTGGTTTACGCCGGAGTGGGGGGCTTTCGAATTTCCCGAAAAGTCTTGCGTCGTCTACGGATGGGGCTTTCCCCAGCCGCATGTGTACGAGTCGCCGTTGGCGGAATTCCCCGGAAAGCTGCCTGGCTACCGGCACCATCTGATGGTTTTGCACGCCAGTGTGGTCAACGGGGGAGGCGAGGAGCATCATCCGTACGCACCGGTAACCATAGAGCAGCTCGCAGAAACGGGAATGGATTACATTGCGCTCGGACATATCCACAAGCCTGCGCGCTTCGCTCATCCGGTACATAGACGGACGTTTGCCGCATACCCGGGTTCTCCCGAAGGCTTGTCTGTCAAAGAAAGCGGGCCCCGTCACGTCCTGTACGGCGAACTGAATGAAGCGGGCGAGCTATTGCTTGAGGAGCTCCCGGTCCAAACGCGAATGATCGTGAGACGGGAGATCGATATACAAGGGGCGGAAACGGTCGATCAAGTCGCCGACATACTGGAAAGCGGGCTGGCCGATGTGCAGGACGGGCAAATTTTGGACATCACCTTGACAGGGAACAGGCCCGTACATTTTACGCCAGTTACAGATGTGCTCGAAAAGCGCTTTTCCCGCTTTTTTGCCATCCGCATCGCAGACCGGACGAGACCGGACCTGGATGCGGGCAAGCTGATCGCCGAGGGCGGCATCTGGGGACGCTGGCTGCAGCGTCTCGCCGAAGAGGAAGCGGCTGCGGCCGCGTCTTCCGATGAACAGCGCCAGGCAGTGGCTCGCATGGCCATGAAAATAGCGCTGGAGCGGATCGGAGGAATGATCGGATGAAGATTCACGAGCTATCGATCAAAGGCTTTGGCAAATGGCGCGGAGCCGATTTTCGCTTCGCCCCGGGACTGAATGTATTTGCCGCTCCCAACGAAGCGGGAAAATCTACGCTGCTTCAGGCGATATTTGCTTCGCTGTACGGGCTGAAGCGGGATTATGTTCGTTCCGCCCGGTATTTGCCCGAGTACGACAAATACTTCCCGTGGCATTCGGGCAGCTACGAGCTTAGCGTTCTCTACGAGGTAGACGGCAGGCGCTATCGGCTTCACCGCCGTCTGGAAAAGGAAAGGGAACAGGCTCAGGTTTTTCTCGACCCCGACTGGACAGAGGTAACGCACCTGTACCAGGAAGACCGGCGCAAAGAACGAAACTTTCTTGAGCTCCATCTCGGCTTGACACGCAGCTTGTTTACTGACCTGACCTGGATCAGGAGAAGTCCGCTGGAAGCTTCGGAATACCTCCTGCCTTCGCTGTTTGGCACGAGCGAAGCTGATCCGGCGGTAAACAGAATGCTGGCAGCCCTGGACAAGGAATTGACGCTGATCGGAAAAAAGGAACGGGCGGAAAATACGCTGCTTGGCAAGGCAGGAGCGCTGGTCGCGCAAAGAGAACAGGAGCTGGCCGAAGCGGAAGCCGGCTGGGCAGCCGTTCAAACATTGACGCAGCAGATCGCCCACTGGGAGAAGGCAAAGCAGGAAATGGAGCGGACCCGGGAGCGGATGCGGCAGCGGCTTCTCGTCCTGCAAAAGGAGGAGCAGGCTTGGCAAAGGAGATGGCAGGACAGCTACAGGGAGCCTGATGAGGAAGGCTGGCCGCAGTGGGAAGCGACAGCCCGCACAGAAGAAGAGCGTGCGCTGCATCGCCAGGTTCAGTCAGTTTTGGCTGCCCAGGGGGATTGGGGTGAAGCTGAACAAGACAAAGGAAATGCGGACGTACCTGAAAGCGATGCTTTGGAAAAGCTGGAAGCGGCTTACCGGCAGGCATTGGAATTGCGGAAGGAGCGAGACGAGTACAAGGAGCAAGCCGACCGGTTGGCTGAAGCGGCGCTTAGGACCGCTCCGAGCCGTGTGGGCCGGGGGAAAGAGAAGCGGACCGGAAAAGTCCGTCTGTGGTGGACAAGCTGTCTGGCGAGTCTGGTCGTCGCCGCATTATTTCTGCTTGCGGGCAACGCTCCGGTCGGCTGGATCGCTGCAGGAATCTCAGCTGCATGTGCCCTTGCGGCTGCAGCCGCGAATCGGGGACAGACAAGGCAGAGAGAAAATTGTGCCGCCGGCAACGAGCACGAATGGCAAGCCTGGCAGGACAAGGCTGCCCGCTGCGACCAGGAGCTGCAGCAGCTTTTGCAAAAGTGGAATGCCGCTGACTGGGATGCCTTCCTGATCATGAGGGAGGAGCGGAAAAACCGCGTGCAAGACAGACAAGCGAGTCTGGCAGCGCAAGAGTGGAAACGCCAGGAGGAGAGAGCCCGCCTGATAAAAGAGTGGGGAGAAGCTTTGCGGGCACTGCTGGAACAAGAAAAGGCAGTACGCGAGCAGGAACGGACAACCCTTGAGCGCGAGGCCAAAGAGCTGGATCGGGAGCTCCTCGCTATTCGGGAGCGCATCGCCAGGGCATCGGGAGAGCTGGGCCAGCAGGATGAAGTCTCACTGGCAAAAGTACGCGGGGATTACGAGGAGGCGGTCGAGGGGCTGCGCCAACTGCAATTGAACCGGGAAGCGCTCACTCTCGCCAGGGATACGCTGCAGCAGACTTTACACGAATGGAACAAAGAGCTGTCACCCGCGGTCAATCGGATTGCCTCCGACATCATGGCCCAAATGACCGGAGGCAAATATGAGGAAGTCAGGCTGGACCCCCAGGAGAAATTTGGCATAAAGGTCTGGGACAAGCCGCACCAGCGAATTGTCGAGCATGATTGCTGCTCTTCGGGAACGCAGGACCAGCTTTACTTTGCCCAGCGACTGGCGCTTCACAGGCATGTCAGCCAACAGACGGAGCCGCTGCCCCTGTTTTTGGACGACCATTTTGTCCATTACGATCCGGAAAGGCTGGAGCGAGCCCTCCATACGGTCATGCGGCTGGCTGAGGAATATCAGATTTTTTTGTTTACCTGCACAGATCGGGAGAGCAAGCTGTTGCAGCCGCTTCTGCAGGGATCAGACCGCCACTGCCTGCATTCCTTGAGGGAAACGGCCAGCAGCGAGACGCAAATATAGGAAAGATACAAAAATCCTCCAGACAGGAAAAGGTCCTTTCTGGAGGATTTTACATGTATTGTATTTTTTACTTCAGCTTAATTCCTTGTCCAGCATCGTCAGGAACAAGCCGACATCGGTTACGACGCCGACGGTTTGGGCGGAACCGCGGTCCATCAGCTTGGTGACAACGGCAGGGTTGATATCCACACAGACGGTTTTTATCCAGCTCGGCATCATATTGCCTGTTCCGATCGCATGCAGCATCGTAGACAGCATGACGACCATTTCCGCGTCGGCGACCTGATCCGCGTATCGGGCCTGCGCTTCGATCAGGTCCATCAAGGTGTCCGGAAGCGGACCGTCATCGCGGATGGAACCGGCCAGCACGAAGGGCACCTGGTGTTTGACACACTCGTACATGATTCCGCTTTTCAAGGTTTGATCCGCTACCGCTTCCGCGATGGAGCCGGAACGATTGATCGCATTGATCGCCCGCATGTGGTTTTTGTGCCCGCCGCGGACCACTGATCCGGTGTCCAGGTTGACGCCGAGGGACGTCCCGAACAGCGCTCTTTCAATATCGTGCACGGCGAGTGCATTCCCCGAGAGCAGTGCATTTACATAGCCTTTGCGAATCATGTTCTGAAAAGCTTCCTGCCCGCCAGTGTGAATGACGACGGGACCGGCGACGAACACAATGCGACCGTTGCGTTTGCGAATGTCCCGCATTTCTTCTGCCAACTGCTTGACGATGACTTCGACACGGCGCTCCGAGCTTACTTCATTGTTCATGAAAGAAAATTCGGAGGAGCGTTCCTCTGTCGGTTGCAGGACGAGACGAACTCCGTTGCTGCCGCAAATGACATGATCGTCCTTTTTAATATCGCGCAGCTTGACGCAGTGAACCTCTTCGCCCTTGACCACAAGACAGGCATCCATCCGCTGATGCTTGGCCCGGACCCATTTGCCGTTCAGAAACACTTCGGTGGCATGATTGGTGGTAGAGTAAAAATCGTCAGGCACCACCTTGTCCTTTTCCGCCAGTTTGATCGTTGGAGCCTCTTCCCCGGTAGGAATCGTACAGCCGAGGTTGATCAGCTCGTTTAAAATCAGCTCGAGCTTGTCTTCCGGCAGGTTAAGAGCGATCTTGGCGACTGATTCGTCGTCTACCTGATCGCCTACGGATAATTCCAAAACGCGGTAACGCCCGTTGTACTGTACGACAGAAGCGTCGATTTGCTTGAGAATGTTATCGCGGATAATGTGTCCGCGCACCTCGATGACACGTTCCATGGTTGCTCCCTCCCCATTGTTGTCAGTATTGGTTCTTCTTAGTATATCGGTTGGAGGGACCGGCTAAAAGAGGATGCTGATAAACGGATAATTATACAGGTGTTGCCCCATTCCAGAGCAAACTCTATAATGAATGGAGAGACCCAAGTCCAATGAGGAGTGAGCCCTAATGTCGCAACGCAAGCCGGAGTGGCTCAAGATCAACCTTGTATCAGGAAAAGAACTGGCCAACTTCAGAGAATTAAAGCAAACGATGCGCAGTCAGACGCTACATACAGTATGTGAAGAGGCGAAATGCCCCAACATCCACGAGTGCTGGGCCAATCGAACCGCCACTTTTATGATTTTGGGCGATATATGTACGCGTGCTTGTCGATTCTGTGCGGTAAAAACGGGGCTGCCCACTGAGCTTGATCTGGCAGAACCGGAACGCGTTGCGGAGGCCTCGGAGCAAATGGGCTTGAAGCATGTCGTCGTAACTTCTGTTGCCCGTGACGACCTGGCAGACGGAGGAGCAACTGTTTTTGCAGAAACGATTCGCGCTATTCGCCGGCGCTTGCCACTTGCTACCGTAGAAGTGCTGATCCCTGATTTTATGGGGAACTGGGATGCGCTCAAGGTAGTGATGGATGCCCGTCCGGACGTCCTGAACCACAACATTGAGGCAGTTCGCCGCATGTCCGACCGAGTCAGAGCCCGGGCGAAGTACGACCGTACGCTGGAGCTTTTGAAAAAGGCAAAGGAATTTCAGCCTGACATTCCGACCAAGTCCAGCCTGATGATCGGTGTAGGCGAAACGTTCGAAGAAATCATAGAGACGATGGATGACCTGCGCAGCGTCGATGTCAACATCATGACGATCGGTCAATACCTGCAGCCGACTAAAAAGCACCTTTCTGTTGAAAAGTACTACCACCCTGACGAGTTCGTCCGCTTGAAAGAGGAGGGCATGCGTCGCGGATTTTCCCATGTGGAAGCAGGGCCGCTGGTACGCAGCTCCTACCATGCTCATGAACAGGCGAATGCAGCCAAAGCGACAATTGCACAAGCGCAATGATAAAAGAACCCCTATGCGAGCATAGGGGTTTTACGCATTTATCGGGAGGAGGTTCCCATACCTTGTTTTGCTTTGTTGGTACGATTGTTTTCGGTCGTCATCGTTGACCCTTTTGTGCGCATTTCTTCGCCGTCCACTGTTCCGCCCATCCGCTTGATCAAGGCGTCGATTTGACGAGTGTCTTCAGCCCTCGTAACCGGGCCGTTGGAAGTGCGGCTCGCAATTCGGGAAATCTCGTCAATGTCTTGTTGGTTGTCCGTTACGTACACTTTGTAGTAACGAGGAGAAACCGACATCGCGTTCATTCTCGCCTGATCCTTTGCTGTCCGTCCATCCGGGCCTTGCGTATTGAGACCGACGAATACTTCTTCGTCTGTCACCAGGACGGTGGAACGATCTACCCCAGGGCAGCTGACAGTCACATTGCCCACTGCACGGGCCAGTGCATCGCGATCCACGAAGACGTTATTGGCACCACCGCCAAAGCCTGTGCCATTCGCACCGCCAACACCGGCAGCTTGCATGTCAGCGCGATGTGCCTGGGCATAACCCATGTGCGGCATCGTGTTGGTCGCCATTGTACCAGCACCTTGATTGGTACGGTAAATCGACTGGTTGTTGGTACCGGCGCGATTCAGAGGGCGCATGCCATTGTCCGTAAAGGCGTTGTAGCTGTTGATGCCGCCGTTGTAGCCTGTATCCCCAAAGACAGTGCCTCGGGTTGTCCCGGCGGTCCCGTTCATGGTACCGAATCCAGTTCCGGTTCCGGCAGCCCCGAACCCGGTTCCGGCAGTACCGTTTCCGGTTCCGGCCGTGCCGAACCCGGTCCCGGCAATACCAGCAGGACGGTTGGCGTTAGTATACGGAAAGTTTGTTCTGGCATTGTCCGGCAACCCGGGTGCATTGTTGTAGACACCCGCTTTGTCAGCATTGAAAAGACGCGGAGCGGCTTGATTGACCGTAGTGCCGTTAGGACGATTGGCGTCAGGCGCAGCGTTGTTCGCACATGCGGAAGTCAACAGAGCAATACCTGCAACTGCTTGAAGCAACCAAGTTTTTTTATTCAATGGTTCCACCCCCTACAGCTAGGGTGTCCTCGGAGCTGGTCTCGTTTTCGTGGGAATTTTATCTCTCTCTGCAAAAAATGTGGTAAGATGGACGTAGTATGCATTGGTAAGGAGGAAGCGGCCTTGATTCGCACCCAAGCAGGCACTTATGAGGTCATGGAAGACAATCGCGACGGTTGGAATTCGGAAGCGTTTAAAGAGCGCTACAGCGACATTCTTGACAAGTACGATTATATTGTGGGCGATTGGGGTTACGGCCAGCTCCGCTTACGTGGTTTTTACGAAAGCACCAACCGGAAAGTGCCGTTTGAGCAGCGAATTTCCGCTCTGGACGAGTATTTGCATGAGTTTTGTAATTTCGGCTGTCCCTATTTTGTCCTGAAAAAGGTGAAAGCTACTCCATATACATCTGATCAGCAAGCAGATGATCGCGATGACCTCAGCGGGGATACCGCGAGGGAAAGTCAAGTGGACGATGAGATCTTTGTAGAGCGCAAAGAGCGCAAGCGCGTTCATCCCAGGCAGCACCGCGCAGAGCGAAATGACCGCAATCAGGGGCAGGGAGCGGGAGAGCGCAAAGAACGGGGAGACAAGCCTAAATACAGATCGGATAAGAACGCACGAGACGGTGGAAAGGATCGCCAAAAGCAAAGTCAAGGCCGCCCAAATCGGGAGCGGGACAAAGTCCCAACCGGGCAGGGCCAGCCTAAAAAAGAATAATGCGTGAAAAAGAAGAAAAAGGCACTGCCTCCTGAAAAGGGCAGATGCCTTTTTTACGTTTTCCATCAGTTATTTCAGACCGCTTTTTTGTTTCTATGTCATTGAGATTCTTCCACTCCGGAAACCGGCCA
Organism: Brevibacillus sp. FSL K6-2834; assembly: GCF_038592925.1. Classification (NCBI taxonomy): domain Bacteria; kingdom Bacillati; phylum Bacillota; class Bacilli; order Caryophanales; family Paenibacillaceae; genus Brevibacillus; species Brevibacillus sp. FSL K6-2834. The sequence continues at coordinate 4,493,830 of NZ_CP151945.1, read as the reverse complement.
GTAGCCATACGGATAATAGTACGGGTAGGGGGAAGGAAACGGAGGATAGTATGGATAGAAGGGCTGGCGGAATCCAAAATGAAACGGAAAGACAAACGGAAAAACAAAGTCTATTCGAGGTCTCCTGCGTCTTCTCCATTGAACAGGATAAGCATACTCCTCCAGATACGCTTGATAATTGTGGGAGGGATAACCGGCAGAGGGATAGCCGGCAGAGGGATAACCGGCAGAAGGATAACCGGCAGAAGGATAACCGGTCGAAGGATCAATTGGCTGCTGGTAATACGGTTGCATGGTGCGAATGACACTCCTCTCAAGGTTTCTATCTGTTTTCCAGTAGCAGTATACGGGGTATTCGCCCTGTCGGAGCATTGTCCGACAGAAATGGGCGGAAAAAACCCCAGTGCCGAAAGGACTGGGGATCAATAAGTATCGAATGTTAAGGGAATCTATCGTGGATGTGATTTCGCTGCTCGTCTAAAAACTGTTCCTTGTAAACGATATTTGCGGGTCCCTCATGTTTTACGCTCTCCGACAGACGTTCGCTTCTCCGCTTCTTGTTTATTGTCAGCTCATAAACAATCCCGAAAACCATGAATCCTGCAAAAAGATACAGCAAAAAGGCCCACATTGGCAAGAGAGATTCCTCCTTTACCGGTCTGTATAGAATAAGACGAAAAAGTCGGAAAAATGTTTCCAGCTTCGTAAATAAAAGGGAGTAGATACGGAAACTGCTTTACTTATCTACCATAATTATATACTTACTTTTAGTAACGTAAAAACGCATTCAAAATCCCAGGGACATAGTCAGTAGTGCTGATTACATTTCGTACATAGTTCGTCTTCGGGGAAAAGCAGAGGAGAGAGAACGATGAAGTACCTGGTTTCGGTTATAAAGGAACGACGCTCTGCCAGCAAATTTATAAAAGGGCAGGAGATTTCAAAAAGGAGAACTGGATGACATTTTTGCTCTTGTAAAGTATGCTCCTTCCGCATTCAACCTGCAGCATGCCCATTACATTGTGGTAACGGACCCGCATTTGAAGGAAAAGGTCTATGAGGCCGCTTACCGGCAGTACAAGGTTCAAACCGCATCAGCGGCAATTGTCGTTCTGGGAGATACGCTGGCTTATGAGCAGGCGGGGCGGATTTATGAAGGACTTCTGCATCTCGGCGTATACAACCAACAGGAGTATGATCAAATGGTCAGGGAAACTGTTCAGTTTTATCTGGATCGCGGAGAGGTATTCGCGAGAGAAGAGGCCATCCGCAATGCCAGCTTGTCTGCCATGCAATTGATGCTGGTCGCCAAGGAAAAAGGCTGGGATACCTGCCCGATGATCGGTTTTGACCCCGAGGCGCTCCGAGAGGCTCTCGACATTCCCGAACGCTACGTGCCGGTCATGCTGATTGCACTCGGAAAAGAGGATACTTCCAGCCAGAGACCGAGGGGCTATCGCAAGCCGGTAGGAGAGTTTGTCACCTACGACGAAAGCCCGAAGTAAAATGCAGCCACAGAAAACGTTCATTCATAGAAAAACTGCACCCCATATGTTCGCAATCGCTGACAAATGGGTGCAGTTTCTTTTTTTGCGTTTTTTCAATCGTTCTGAAATAGCTCATCCAGCCAGCTTTACGCTGCTTTGGACTTGCTCAATCCGTCTGTAATGACTGCAATTGCGCCGTCTCCTGTCACGTTGCAGGCTGTACCGAAGCTGTCCTGAGCGATGTACAGGGCTATCATCAAGGACGTGAGCGTGGTGCTGAAGCCGAGCATCGATTCCAGGAGACCGAGCGCTGCCATGACCGCACCGCCGGGAACGCCCGGGGCGGCAACCATCGTGATACCGAGCATGAGAATAAACGGAAACATGACTGAGAAAGATGTGGACATGCCGTTCAGCATCATGACTGCCATAGAACAGGAAACCAGGGTAATGGTGCTGCCCGACAGGTGAATGGTCGCACACAGCGGGATTACGAAGTCGGCAATTTTATCCGTGACTTTGTTTTCCTTTGTTTGACGCAGGGTTACCGGGATGGTGGCTGCAGAAGACTGTGTCCCGATCGCGGTAAAGTAAGCCGGCATCATGTTCTTCAAAAGAACAAACGGATTTTTCCGTCCGAACTGTCCGGCTACAATGTACTGGATGACCAGGTAAAGCAAATGCATCGCGATAATAATCACAAACACCTTGGCGAATACAGACAGGATCATACTGACCTGCCCGCCATAAGTGAGGTTCGCAAAAACGGACAAGATGTGGTAAGGCAGCAGCGGAATGATCACCGAAGAGATCATTTTCTCCACGATCTCCCTCAAGTCAACCATGACCCGCTGGAGCGAGTCTCCCTTGATCACGGAAGCGCCCAAGCCAAGGGTAAATGCCAGCAAAAGTGCGGTCATAACGCCCATGATCGGAGGCATATCCACGGAAAAGTAAGGCTGGACAAGCGCTTCTTCCGGATTGGCAAACGTTTTGGTCAATCCTCCAACCTCCAGAATGTTGGGGAACAGCCCGGAACTTACAAGATAGGCGATTGTGCCGGCAATAATGGTGGAACCGTACGCGACAGCGGTCGTCAATCCGAGGAGCTTCCCGGCTCCTTTGCCGAGCTCGCCAATACCCGGCGCGATGAAACCAATGATGATCAACGGGATGGCAAAACCAAGAAAATTGCCAAAAAGCCCGCTGTATGTAGCCAATGCCTTAATGACTGCCTCCGGTGAAATGGAGCCGATCAGAATCCCCAAAATAATTGCGATAATAACCTTGGGCAACAGGCCCAACCTTTTCATGGCGTAAACCCCCTGTAGAACTGTTTGTTTAAGGTGAACACATATCCGCGTGGAATGGATTAAAGCAAAAGTAACATAAACAGATGTTGATGTCAGTATAAACGGGAAAAATAATAATATTTAAAATATTTAGTGCAAATAAAAAGAACATGCTTTTTTTTGCATGCTCTTTTGGATCATTGACCGTTTTCTTGTGTTTCTTTTCGCAAAGGGTCTTTAGTCGCTGTCGCCCGCCCCTGCTGTGTAGATGATCTGTTCCAGAAACGCCTTCAATTCTGCTGCCTCTGTTTCATTCAAATTAAAGGCGAACTCCAAGTAGCCCTCTTCCTCCAGGTCATCGCTGCCGATGATGGCGGAGCGGCCGTTTTGTATGTTTATGACCAGCTTTTTTCCGTAAAAGCGATTCGTCGTCATGATGGCCAGATCGAAGCGGGTCGACTCAGCCATAAAGCTGACGAACCGGGTCTTCGTTTCCTCTGACTCGTCGTATAGATAAAACAAATCGTTGGACATGTTCTTCCCTCTACCTCCCGATAAGATATTGTTTTTGGGTGAGATTGTGCAATGCCCGAACGAACCGGATGGTTTTCGTTTTGGCACGCATGACGATCGAATCGGTTTCTACCAGGTCATCACCCAGGTAGCGGACGCCCTTCAAGAGCTCGCCGTCCGAAACGCCCGTCGCAGCGAAGATCGCGTCGTCCCCCTTGACGAGATCGCTCAGGGTAAGCAGCTGCTCGGGGTCCTTGAGCCCCATTTTGATGCATCGCTGGCGTTCGGCCTCGTTTTGAGGCCGTAGCTGTGCTTGCATATCCCCATCCAGGCATTTGATCGCAGCCGCGCTGATAACGCCCTCCGGAGCACCGCCGATCCCGAGGAAGAGATCGATACCCGTTTGCGGCATGCAGGCTGCGATAGCCGCACCGACATCGCCGTCGCCAAACAGCTTGACGCGAGCCCCTTTTTCCCTTACAGCGTTGATGATTTCCTGATGCCGCTCCCGCTCCTGGATGATGACGGTAACATCCTGGATTCGTTTGCCGTTTGCCTGAGCGACGACTTCGATCATCTTTTCTACAGGGTCGTTGAGATGAATTTTGCCTGCGGCTCTTTTGCCTACGGCCATTTTCATCATGTACATGTCCGGCGCGTGCAGAAGCGTGCCTCTGTCTCCGATCGCAACGACCGACATCGCGTTGTTGTGGCCTTTGGCGACGATGGTCGTACCCTCCAGCGGGTCTACCGCCACGTCTACCTCTGGGCCCGTTGATTCGGCATGGCCCAGCTTTTCGCCGATGTACAGCATCGGGGCCTCATCCAGCTCGCCTTCGCCGATGACGACCGTTCCCCGCATATTGATGGTGTCAAACATCGTCCGCATGGCGTTGGTAGCTGCTCCGTCCGCTTCGTTTTTCTTGCCGCGTCCCAACCAATGGGAAGATGCCAGGGCTGCCATTTCCGTTACACGTACGACTTCCAATGCCAGTTCGCGTTCCACTGTTTCAAGCTCCTCCTTGTGCCGCAAAAAACTCAAAACTCATTGTAACACAAAAAACCACAGGTTTTCGTGACAGCACGTACAATTTTGGTATACTGTTGGATGAAAAGAGGTGAGTCGAATGAGCAATTCCTACTTGCAGGAAGGGGAATTGGTTCTGGTTGTTTTACTCCTTACTTTTGTCATTACGATATGGTACGCAAAGCGCAAAAAACGGAACAAATAACCATTCGCAGAAAATGATGCCTCTTCCTCACTAGTTATTCCCAGTTTACCCGGGTTGGCTTTGCGCAAATATCGGAAGAGAGGCAGTATCGCATGAGGGGGATTGTCATGTACGACGTAAATACAAAGCGGATCGATGAGGTATTGGGGCATATGTCGCAAATGCTCGCGCTCCTGGAAACATTGGCATCTCGCAGGCAAGATGCTTTGCTTGAAGACAGGGTGGCGGTTGCAGCGATGGAAAGAGCCCTGCATCTGTCCATTGAAGCGATCCTGGACGTCGGCAATGCGCTGATTGACGGATTTATTATGCGCGATCCGGGGAGCTATGCGGATATTGTAGAGATTCTGCGGGACGAGCAGGTCATCAGTGACGAGCAGGCGCGCGTTTTGACTGAGATAGTCGAATTCCGCAAGTTTTTGGTCAATGAATACGCAAAGATTCCACACGAAGCGATGATTCCACTGGCCGCAAATGGTTTGCCTGTGCTGCGGCAATTTGAGCCGGCAGTCCGGGCCTATTTGGAAAAAGAGCTGTTTTAAGGGCGCTCGTGGATTTTATATACAAAACGATTTCTTTTGTTTACTAAAGTGGCTAAGTTCGGTACAATGGAGGAAAGGGCGGTGATACAATGAGTACCGAAAACACATCTACCCGCGACCAGATTTTGAGTATGCTAAAGGTGAAGGGGTCGCTTTCTGTCAGTGACATGGCCGTAGATCTGGGGATTACGGAGATGGCCGTACGGCGCCACCTGAACACCCTAGAGCGGGATAACCTGATCAAGTCGACGTTGGTTCGGCAGGCTATGGGACGCCCGACGAATGTGTATTCCCTGTCGCAAGAGGCTGATGAGCTGTTTCCGCGCAATTATTCCCATCTTACCTTGGATTTCTTGCGCGATTTGCAGGATATAGATGGAAATGGAAAAGTAGAAATGCTGTTCCGCCGTCGTGAAAACCGACTGGAGGAGGCGTATCGCAACCACGTCCAGGGGAGCCTGGAAGAGAGAGTGGCCAAGCTGGCTGAGCTGCAAAACGAAAAAGGATACATGGTAGAATGGGAAAAGGCGGATGAGGAAGGGCATTATCGCATCCGCGAGTTCAACTGCCCCATTTCACAGGTAGCCCGTGAATTCAACCAGGCTTGCAGCTGTGAGCTCTCTTTGTTCCGCCGGGTTTTGAAGGCAGATGTCGAACAGACCACCTGCATGGCCAAAGGCGGGGAGAAATGCGTGTTTGAGATTCGCGAAGCGAACAAAGCATAATCTCGGAAAACAACAACGACAATCATCCACTCGGTTTCGGGTGGATTTTCTTGCATAGAGGAGGATATTTTGTGAAGACATACCGAGGCTACTTGCTTGATCTTGACGGAACCATTTACCGGGGCAAGGAAGTCATACCCGGTGCAGCAGAATTCATTTTGCATCTGCGTAAGTCGAAAGTGCCGTACCTTTTTCTGACCAACAACTCGGCTGCCACATCGGAGCATGTAGCTTCGCGTCTGCAGGCCATGGGTATTGCCGCAGCGGCAGATGATGTGTATACCTCTGCCATGGCAACGGCTCATTTTCTGGCAGAACATGCCTCACCGGGCACGCCGGTCTGCGTCATCGGCGAGGAAGGCTTGCGAACGGAGTTGACGCGTCAGGGCTTCGTCTTGACAGAGGAAAAGCCGCATTACGTCATCGTCGGAATTGACCGGGCCTTTACCTATGAAAAACTGACAGTCGCCGCACGTGCTATCCGCGACGGGGCTACGTTTATTGCAACGAATAGAGATGCGGCCCTGCCTTCGGAAAATGGACTGTTTCCCGGGAACGGTTCACTGGTAGCCGCTGTTTCCGTCGCTTCCGGAAAGGAGCCGATTGTGATTGGGAAACCGGAGCCGATCATTGTCCGCCTTGCCCTGGATATGCTGGGAACAGCAGCGGAGGAGACCCTGATCGTCGGTGACAACCTCTTTACCGACATCGATGCAGGGGCCGGAAGCGGGATCGATACGCTTCACGTCCTGACCGGTTTTTCCAGTGCAGAGGATGCGCAGAACCATCCCAATCGTCCCACGCATTCGGCAGCCGATTTGTCGGAGTGGCTTCGCCGCATCTCCTCGTAGATCATTCGCAGAGTCGCAGCCTCATAGACAGGACTCTTCCTCCTGTTTTTGCCGATGGGCAATGCGGCTGGAGGCTGCCGCTGCGACTGCGCCTACCAGATCGTCTAAAAAGGTATGGACACCAAAGCTTTTGTCGTTTAACTGCTTCAGTTTCCCGTACTTCAGTTTGTCTACATAGCCGTAGTTGGTAAATCCGATGCTGCCGTACAGATTGACGATGGCCAGCGCCATCACCTCGTCGATGCCGTAGAGGGATTCATCAGTTTCGATAATTTCTTGAAGCGGGGAAAGAAGCTGCTTTTTTTCCGCAAGCATGTCCAATTGAATCCCGGTCATCAGCGCATTTTGCACCTCGCGTTTTCTCAGGACGGCGGCTACGCTTTCTCTGCAAGCTTCCAAGGTCAGATGAGGGAAGTAGTCCTTTTGCAGGAACAACACGATTTCTGCGATATCATCCACCTGTACTCCTCGCTGCTTCAACAGCTCCAGCGTGACTTCATAGCAGGTCATGCTGTTGAGCGGACTGTATTCTTTCATCAACCGGACCTCCTCGCACGCTTATTCGTGGCACGAAGGTAGTATTTACAAGGAAGTAGGCACCTATCCCGGTGTTCTGACATACCTTGCTTCATGAGAAGGTGTGCAGGGAGGGTTGTTCTGATGGAGTATCATACGATTTTGCAGGAGGCATACGGACTGTCTCTCGTCAACTACAGTCGAAGCGGAAACGCTGCGCGGTTGAAGACAGACCAGGGATTGTTCTATCTCTATGAAGCTCCAGTTGTTTACAAATACAAAAACAAGTTCATTGAAAAGGTAAGAAAACATCTCAGCGGGCAAAAAGTGCTGAAGCCTCTTGCGCTGATCAAGACGGTCAAAGGCCAGCAGCACGTCGTCCACGACGACCAGATTTTGTATGTGTACCGGGGACTTAGGGAAACGGTTCCGGAAAATCAAGCATTCCAGTGCGGGCAGGCACTCGCCCACTTCCATCAGGGGACGGGATCGCTCAAAGGGGATAAGCTGTTTTTGCCCTACAGCTCGCTTGGTACCTGGCCTGCGATGTGGCGGAAAAAGCTGCGCCAGTACGAAGGATATCGCGATGATATGGACGAAGTTGATGTGGAGATCACTGCTTTTGACGAGTACCTCTTGACCAGCTACACCTATGTTCATCAGCTCGGAGAGACAGCGGTCCAATATTTGTACCACGCCGATTACGACAAAGTGGTCAAGGAAACATCTGCCTGCGGGAAAGTGGCGTACCAGAATTTTGAACAGGACTTCATTCTCTGGGACGAGGAAAGAGGCGCCCATCTGACAGGAGAGTGGAACTGGGTCTTGGACATGCGCTCGCGCGACATCGGGCAGTGGATCAAGGCCGAGGTCAAGCGCAGCGGATGGGAAGAAGAGCGGATCGCGAGCTTTCTCGACGGGTACAACAGCGTGACGCCCCTTTTGGAAAGCGAGTACGCCGTCATTTACGGTTTGATGCTGTATCCGGGGAGATTTCTCAAAGTGGTGGAAGCCTACCGGGAGCTGTCCCCCGAAGAGAAGCAGGAAGTCGACGGCAGCGGATGGCAGGAGCAACTGGATGAGGAACTGATAAAAATGGAAGAGGCGCTGCTAGCATACCCGGTGTTCATTCACCGGCGGTACGGCGTTTCGATTCCGCAAATTGATTGGTTGTGGAGGCCAGAAGATGAAGAAACCGATCGTGTTCGTGACGAGGCAAGTAGCGAATGAAGCAATCGCGTATGTAAAAGAGATAGCTACGGTCGACGTATGGGAGGAGGACCGTCCCTGCCCGCGGGAGATTTTGCTCGAAAAAGCGGAGCGGGCTGACGGACTTCTTGCCATGCTGACTGACCGGGTCGATGAGGAACTGCTGTCCCGGGCCAAACGGTTAAAGGTTGTGGCCAATATGGCGGTAGGATACGACAATATCGATGTTACGGCAGCGAAAAAGCGCGGCATCCAGGTAACCAACACGCCTGATGTGCTGACCGAGGCAACCGCCGATCTGACCTTTGCCCTGTTGATGGCGGCAGCCAGACGAATCACGGAAGCAAACCGCTTTTTGTTGGCGGGTCAGTGGACGTCGTGGAGCCCGACATTGCTGGCGGGGCAAAATGTATTTAATGCGACGCTGGGGATTGTCGGCATGGGGCGGATCGGGGAGGCTGTAGCCAGACGAGCCAAGGGCTTTGGCATGAGTATTTTGTACTGCAACCGCCACCGGAAGCCGGAAGCAGAGCAAGCGGTCGGTGCCCAGTATCGCGAGCTGGATGATCTCTTGAAACAGGCGGACTACGTCGTCATGCTGACGCCGCTGACTCCGGATACGGCGAAAATGATCGGGGAGCGGGAGTTTTCCCTGATGAAGCCGACGTCGGTATTCGTCAACGTGTCCAGGGGCGGTACAGTTGACGAAGAGGCGCTTTACAAGGCACTGGCAGAGAAAAAAATCTGGGCCGCCGGATTGGATGTATTCCAGAAGGAGCCGGTTCCGTTGGATCATCCGCTGCTCACACTGCCCAATGTGGTCGCCCTGCCCCATATTGGCAGTGCTACATATCAGACACGCATGGAGATGGCAAAGCTGGCCGCGGTCAATATCCGGGCAGTTTTGGAGGGAAAGGAGCCTGTTACACCAGTATGAACATCATGATGATCGCAGTCGTGATCGCAGTGGCAGCAATCGCGGCTGCAGCAGCGGTAGCCCTGCGTGTTACCTGGAAGCTGACTCATCCCCGCCGAAAGCCGGTGGAAAGCAGACCGGAGGAGTATTCGCTGCAGGCCTATGAGTCCGTCTCCTTTCCGAGCAGAGAGAGTGGGATAACGATTCGCGGCTGGTATATTCCGGCAGAAGGAAACGGGTTTGAGAAAAGCGACAGGACGCTGATTTTTTCTCATGGCTATGGACAAAATCGCCTGGAGCCTCATCTTCCCGCCTTGTCGCTTGCCGCCGACCTCGTCTCGAAAGGATACAATGTGCTTCTGTTTGACTTTCGCAACAGCGGAGAATCCTCGCCGGCATTGACGACGATCGGTCTTAGGGAACAGCAGGATTTGCTGGGTGCAATTGACTTTGTCAAAGCGACGCGGCCCGAACAAAAAATCGGCCTGGTCGGCTTTTCCATGGGGGCAGCCACCTCCCTGATGGTGGGAGGACTGGACGAGCGGGTAGAGACGATCATTGCTGATTCGCCTTTCTACTCCCTGCAGGAGTATCTTGAGGAAAATTTGCCGCAGTGGACAGGCCTGCCCCGCTTCCCGTTCAACTGGCTGATTTTGACGCTAAGCCCGCTCATGCTTCGGGCCAACCCCAGGCACGTCAGGCCGTATGAAGCTGTGAGACAGGCGGATAAGCCGATTTTGTTCATCCACGGAACGAAAGATGCGACTGTGCCGTGCTCCAACAGCGAGCAATTGTATCGGCTTGTGACTCACGAAGCTTCCCGTCTCTGGCTCGTACCGGGAACGGGGCATGTGCGGAGCTATCCGCATGATCCGGAAGCGTATATAGACCATGTGATCGATTTTTTGCGGCACGCCTGGAATAGCGAGGCGGAGACGAAAAGCTTCGCACATGCAAAAAAGCCCTCGCCGATCGACTGACCGGAAAGGGCTTTTTCAGCTTAGAATACTTGTTGTACTTCCTTCACGCCTGGAATCTCTTCCAACAGTGCGCGCTCAATCCCTGCTTTCAGGGTGATGGTCGAAGAAGGGCAGCTGCCGCAAGCTCCCATCAGACGAAGCTTGACAATGCCATCTTCCACATCGACGAGCTGTACGTCGCCGCCGTCGCGTTGAAGATAAGGACGCAATTTATCGAGGACTTCTTCTACTTGGTCGAACATGTTATCCATGGGTACTCACTCCTTTCATTCCTACCTCTATTATAATCCTCGTGTCAAAAGAAATCCATGACCGGTTCCCCGGCCGCTGCACTTTGTATAAATTGGGCGGCTTGCGCTCCGCGCGTGGACTTTTTGTTATGGCCTCATGTTATAATAAAACGGAAACGAAACAAATACGATGAGGGGTCTGGTGCCGTGAACGTATATGGAAATATTAAAGAACTGATCGGAAATACGCCGATTGTCGAATTGACGAAGTTTTCGCTCCCGCAGGGCGTCCGCTTGTTTGCCAAGCTGGAGTATTTCAACCCTGGCGGAAGCGTCAAGGACAGGCTGGGTGTCGAGCTGATTCGTGCTGCTGAGGAAAGCGGCCAGCTTCAGCCGGGCGGCACGATTATCGAACCGACTGCGGGAAATACGGGGATTGGCCTGGCTCTGGCGGCCGTCGGGACTGAATACCGCGTGATCTTTTGCGTTCCGGAAAAATTTTCCGAGGAAAAGCAAGAGCTGATGCGCGCACTTGGCGCAGAGGTCGTCAATACGCCGACCGAGCTGGGCATCAAGGGTGCCATCGCGAAAGCGCAAGAGCTGGCCGCAAGCATCCCGGGCTCGTTCGTCCCGCAACAATTCGCCAATCCGGCCAATCCGGACGCACACTACAAAACAACGGGACCGGAAATTTGGGAACAAATGGAAGGGAATGTGGATGTGTTTGTAGCGGGAGCAGGCTCCGGCGGTACGTTTATGGGGGCAGCCCGGTACTTGAAAGAGAAGAATCCGCAGGTCAAAACCGTGATTGTCGAGCCGGAAGGGTCCATCCTGAACGGCGGCGAGCCCGGTCCGCACAAGACGGAAGGCATCGGCATGGAGTTTTTGCCGCCGTTTATGGATACCGGCTATTTCGACGCGATCCATACCATCCTGGATGTGGAGGCCTTCAAACTGGTGAAGGAGCTCGCTGCGAAAGAAGGGATTCTGGTCGGCAGCTCTGCAGGTGCGGCCATGGCAGCGGCACTGCGGGAAGCGCAAATCGCCAAGCCGGGGACGAATATCGTTACCTTGTTCGCGGATGGAAGCGAACGCTATCTGAGTAAAAAAATCTATCAAGGGGGCATATAAGATGCGCATCAAAACGCGCCTGATTCACGGAGGAATCGAGGGAGATCCACACACAGGAGCAGTTTCCGTCCCGATTTATCAAGTGAGCACATACAAGCAGGAAGCGATCGGCCAGCACAAAGGCTTTGAATATTCCCGGACGGGGAACCCGACCCGGCATGCCCTGGAAACGTATATCGCCGAGCTGGAGGGCGGTGCGCGTGGACTGGCGTTTGGCTCCGGCATGGCGGCGCTTTCCACGATACTCTCCATGTTCAACAAAGGCGATCACGTGGTAGTCGGGGACGATGTGTACGGGGGAACATACCGCGTCATTACCCGCGTGTTCTCGCGTTTGGGCCTGGAAGCCACCTATGCGGATACGAGTGACGGAGCTGCTGTAGAAGCAGCCATTCGCCCGGAAACAAAGGCGATCATCATGGAGACGCCGACCAACCCGCTCCTGAAGGTAAGCGATATTGAGTCGCTGTCGAAGGTTGCGAAGAAGCATGGCATTCTGTTGATCGTCGACAATACGTTCATGACGCCGTATTGGCAAAATCCGCTCGACCTTGGAGCAGACATCGTCTATCACAGCGCAACCAAATACCTTGGCGGCCACAGTGATGTCGTCGCCGGTCTGGTCGTAACCAAGGATGCGAAACTCGGGGAAGAGCTTCATTTTCTGCAAAATGCGATTGGGGGCATTCTCGGTCCTCAGGACTCCTGGATTCTGCTGCGCGGCATGAAAACGCTCGGCATCCGGATGGAAGAGCACGAGCAAAATGCTCGTACACTGGCCGAATGGCTGGAAAAACGAAGCGATATTTCTCGGGTGATTTATCCTGGATTGGCCAGCCATCCGCAGCATGAGCTGGCGAAACGCCAAGGTCGCGGCTTTGGCGGCATGATCTCCTTTGACGTAGGAAGTGCGGCTCGTGCAGATGAAGTGCTGTCCCGAGTGAAATATTTTACGCTCGCCGAGTCTCTGGGTGCTGTCGAAAGCTTGATCAGTGTTCCGGCACGGATGACGCACGCCTCGATCCCGGCAGAACGCCGCGCCGAGCTCGGAATTACCGATGGCCTGGTCCGCATCTCTGTCGGAATCGAGGATGTACAGGATTTGATGGAGGATCTGGAACAAGCGCTCTCCAAGTGATAAGATGGAGAAAATGTGGAGGGGGCGGAAAGCGTGAGTGTGGAGATAAAGGTGTACGGTACAGAGCAGTTGTGTGCAAGCTGCGTCAATTTGCCTTCAGCCAAGGAAACGGCTGAATGGCTGCAGGCAGCGGTTGGCCGCAAGTACGGGAACGACAATGTCCGCATCACGTATAGCGACTTTCAACAGCCGGAGACAGAAGAAGACAAAAGCTGGGCGAAGCGCATACTGGAGGAAGATTTGTGGTATCCGCTTGTCGTAATTTCCGGGGAAATTGTCGGCGAGGGAAATCCCAAGTTGAAAAGTGTTTATGAAAAGCTGGAGAGCATGGGCTTGCAGCCTTTGGCTGCTCCTGTTGACAGCGATGAATAGATCAATGGTTTAAATAGCAGTAGGAAGCGGTCAGACGAGATTTACGGTCTGGCCGTTTTTTTGTTTATGGAAACGGAAACCGATCGTGCTGTTGAAATGTGAGAAGACGTTCGACAAATGGAAGGGATGCAGGAAATAAGGTAAAAGTAGAGGCAGAGATAGATGGAGATTGAGTTTTTCTTGCTTGCATCAATAGGTCCGGATGATTACATAGAGGAATACGCCTACGAAAGATTATTTGATTTCATCACGTTTGTTTTGCTAGGAAGGAAAACGGCCAATGGCTGGGAATACTACCGCCTCCAGCTCAAGCCGGAAATGGTTCCGATGCAATACCGGGATGTATTGTTCATCAACGGAAGAGCGTATCAGGAAGGCTCAGACCCGTGGCCATCCGATGATAGAACCTATACCATACGAAAAAAAGTAACGGAATTTGCTGTTCCGCGCTTTGACCAAATGCTTGCGCAGGCAAGAGCGGACGCGCTGAAGCCGCGGGCCTGGGACTGGAGCCGCGACCTGATCCACCATCCGAAGTTTACCAAGCAGGTAGCTGCCTATCGGAAAAACAAGACAAGCAAAAATTTGAATGCCGTCTATCAAGCGGTGCGCAAGCATTATAATCTGAACCGCAAGCAAGATTCGGTCGAAGTGATCAAAAGCGTGCTGAATCATGTGAAATAGCAGATTTTTACCTCTTTGTTTTTGTTTCGTCATCCGTTTGTAACGAAAGATAAGGGGTTTCGTCCTATAGTTATGAATGTAACCATCACCAAGGAGGAAATCACAATGAATAACAAATGGATGAAGCCCGTTACATTCCTGCTGCTTGCCGGCGTAATCGGAGGTACTGGTCTGACGGTGGCCCATACAAAAGTAGCTCATGCGGACGCAGAGAAAGGAAAGCCGTTTGCAGCAGCAGCAGAACTGAAGCTGGACAAGAACACCTATGTCATCGACCAGAAATCTGCTGATGTCAACGGCGATAAAGTAGCGGACACGGTATACCTGGTAGGAGTAAAGGAAAAGGCGGACGATATATACGCCGCCGATATGAACATCGTGGTTCAGGACGGAAAGACAAAAGCCTACAGCAAAACCGAGATGAAGGACCTTGGCGGCTATGAGGGCGAGCTGACTCTGCTCGACTTTACGGGAGACCACGTCGCCGATGCCTTTGTCAAAACAGCGACAGGCGGCAGCGGAGGCATCTACAACCATGTCATTGCGACATTTGCGGACAACAAGGGGAAAGTAATCTTTGGCGAAGAAGAAAACGAAGGAATCCGCTACGAGGGCAAATTCGCAAACGGTTTTAAGGTGGAAGGAAAGGGGACCCATCTGCAGCAGCCGTTGACTCTCGATGTACAGGCAAACAAAGAGCTTTATCAGATGGCCAAGCTGTACGACAGGGACGGCAAGCTGCTGAAAAAAGATGACGACTTGTCCGTCTATTCCTATCCGTTCGGCTCGCTGCAGCCGATTGATATCGACAACAACGGAACGTTTGAACTGATGGGCGAGCAGCGGATCGTCGGGTTGAACAATACGGATACCGTTTCCACACTCAAGTCGATCTGGGGCTTTGGCAGCGAAGGCAAATGGGCACCATGGGAAGTGGAATACTCCACCTTCCTCTTGAAGCATCCGAATGAAGCGATCAATGTCACGCCTGATGCAAACGAATAAGACAAGCTGCGACCTGCTCAAAAATCTGTAGCAGGCAAGAAAAAGACGCGGTGGCTGCCGCGTCTTTTTGCTGTTATCAAGTTGTTTTCTGAGACCAAGTTTTTTCTGTTACCAAGAATTTTTCCTGTTGCCAAATTGAATGAAGCCCGCTAAACCCATCTCTGTCTAACCCGAAATAAGCTGCCAGTCGCTGTTCTACCCCTCCTGTTTTGTTCATATATATCGACCGACATGGACAAAGGGGGAGACGATGGAATGGAAGCGCGGTTGGCACGCTATTATCAGCTAAAAGAAGAGCAGAAAAAAATCGAGGAAGAATTGCAGGGGATCAGACAGGAAATCCTTGAAGAATACCCTGACGCGGGGTCCGTAATCCTTGGTGATTACAGGTTGGCGATCAGCTTTCAGGAAAGGCGCGAATATTACGACGACAGACTGTACAACGCCCTGCCTGAGGCTTCTTTGTGGAGGCTGGTGTCGAGAGCGGATGCAGGAAAAATATCCAGCTTGCTAAAGCTGAACGTCATCCATGAAGGAATATTGGAAGGGACGTATGAACTGAAACGAGTCCCGGTCGTAAAGGTTCAAAAAAACTGAATAAATGAGGCTAACCACGGAACCACTGGTGGATTAAACATTTAGGCAACTTCCAAAGAAATCATTGTAGGGTGACGGATTATTGGTAAAACCAAGAAGGTATTTGTTCTATAACGAATAATAATATTTGTTATCGAAAGCTTCCTGTGACACAAATAATAATGAAGGAGAAGATCGGATGGAAAAATTGATCGAGGATTATAGCCAAGACTATGCGCTGCTGCGAGAAGCCGTCGAAGGATTGTCTGAGGAAGAACTGCGTTTCCAACCTGGACCGGACAAATGGAGCATCCATCAGATTGTGATCCATGTGACGGATGACGAAATCCTGTCGACACATCGGCTAAGAAAAGTCTTGGCTGAGGAAGAACCGCTTCTGCTATCATTTGATCAGGAAGCCTGGACGGATAACCTGGGATATGGACGGTTGGACCGAGAGCAGCATCTGCTCCTGTTCCAAAATCTGCGGGCCAGCATGTTGCCACTTCTGGAAAATCTGACTCCCAAGCAGCTTGAGCGGGTCGGGAAATATCCCGATGGAATGCGGTAGACGTTCAAAGAGCTGCTTGAATTACGCGTCCAGCATGTCCGTGACCACCTCGCTCAGATCGAGCGAGTAAAGCAGGCATTCCGGAAAGATAGGGGATAACACGATACTAACAAAGAGCTCTCGTTTAACAACAAAAGCCGATCATTCTTCTTTATAAAGAAGACCGGCTTTTACTTTTTATCCATCCTTATGCCATTCATTTTTTGAAAATAGGTTTTTCTCGTCAGTCTGACCGGAGCGATGCTCCGGTTTTTGTGTCTTGCATGTCTGAAGCCAGTTTAAGAGAAAACGATGGCTGCAAGCAGTTGCTACTCTTTACTTCGCAGCGTATTTATTCGGTTTGTCCTTTCCCTTGCTGAAGAAAAGCATCCACCAAACCAGCAAATACAAGTAACCCGCGCTGACATACACAGACCAGACAGCACCTTCTTGCAGTTGACTGATCAAATGATTCAATTCATGGGTGCCCTCTGCTCTTCCGATGCTGTTGACCAAACTGACAAGAGGGACGGTGATTGCGAAGATGATAGCGACAATCGACGCGCTTTTCATTTTCTTTCGAGCAAGGCTCCACAGGCCCAAGGCTAATGTAGCAAACAAAAAAAGGTAATAAATCGCCCAAAACCAGGCAGGGAGGGTTACCATACTCATTTTTTTGCACCTCTTTCCATTCGACTCTCTTTACGATCGATGTCCGATACAAACAGGGAACTATCCTGCACTGCAATTTCCTTGCATAGAGGATGGATCATTGCCCTTTCCTTTTCACATAGCTGAGATAAGCAACCAAAACAGCCGCAATGGAAACCAGCAGTCCGATTATCCACACGTTTTCCTGCTTTTCCCAAAAACCGCTTGGTTGGCTATTTTCTGGCGGGTCCGCGGTTACAGGCGTTCCCGGGCCGATGGCAAGCAAATCAACTGAGGCATCGGAGAGAAGCGTCGTTCTAGTGCAGATATTGGTCGCCAGCCCGCCTGATTCACTGTAGTACGTATCCGGGTGGGCGTACACAAGATAATCATTGCCTGCTTGGAAGGCGATGCCGCAGTCGCCGTCACCGCTGCCCGTTGCAACGAGTACCTGGGATTGACTCACTCCTTTCCACGTAGTGTTGACCTGAAATTGCACCTCATGTCCATACTCTGCGGAAGTGACAGCCGTAACCGTACCTGCAAAGACGGCTTCGGCCTGTTCAAGCGCTTTTTTCGGAGTCGGAGGCTCGGCGCAGGTACAGGCATAAACGTTTGAAGGAGTGAAGACAAACGACAGGAGCAGCAGGAGAGGAAGCAATCCGAATGCAAACCACCTTGCCATACAATCACCTCGACGTAAAGACGCAGCAGCAGCAATGCACGTTACATAGGCGAGGAAAAAATGTCATGAAATCCCTAAAAGTCAGTAATCGGGGGAGTTTTCCTTGCAGCTCGGCGAGAGAACACGAAGAAGACAACTGAAGAACAGAGACGTGAACTACATGTTGAGAATAATAATCTCGATTTTGCCTATTTACAGAAGTCGAATAAAAAGTCATAATTTGATTATGCGATCAATAATTTGGTTAATCGATCAAATCATTTCATCCACTTGTCTCGCTCCTCAGACCTGAGAGTTAGGGAGATGTAATATTGGGTGTCTGTTGCACTCCCATTCTCTAGATTCAAAGACGTTTCTTATGAAAAGGGGTAAGGTAGTTTATGTTCAAATCTCAACAGAGCAACAAGCATATGACAGTTATTGGACTTGCGCCAGTCGAGCGCGTTCTTGTGATGCTTACTCCACCCGTTTTGGGAATGATTCTAGGGTATTTCTTGCCGTCAATTGCTGATTGGGTTGCCGGATTGCCTTGGTTCCCACTTCAAGGTCCTTTGCAGTTGGTCGCTTCCTTTGATGAGAAGTGGGTGGCGATTGTAACGACTTTTTTAGGTTTGATTGCAGGTGTATGGCTCTCTGCTGTGGCGATAAAAGAAAGCCTTGTAATCGCTGTTTCCGATGATGAAGTAACAATGAAAATCAATGATGGTACTCAACGGTATTCCAAATCCGAAATTGCGTCGGTGTTTATTGACGGCAAGGAGCTTGTCCTGCTTGGAAATACCGGGCAAGAGTTAGCGCGCGAAGCTTATGAATCAACGCCTGCCACTATCGCTGATGCGTTTGTCAAGCACCGTTATCCATGGTCGGTAGAGGGGGACCCCTATGAGGCAAAATATCGCCTTTGGGTGGATCAAACGCCAGATTTGTCCCCAGCCTTAAACGCTCTTTTGAAGGGCCGCGAGCAAGCATTGCAAGAGAAAGACGTGGAATCGGCCAAAGAGATGCAACGCGAAGCTTGTAAATTTGGCATAATGGTAAAAGACAGAGGGAAGTTTCAGTACTGGAGAAACCTAAGCAAATAAACGAGGTCGATCAGGATGAGAACGAAAAAAACGGATGAAAAAAAATCTTTTATTTCCGAGGCCAGGCGCGCGCAAATCGTTGATGCGGCGATTAAGACCCTGGATGAGATCGGGTACATCCACGCCAGCATGGCCCAAATAGCAAAAAAGGCTGAAATTAGCACGGCATTGATCTCATACCATTTTAAGGACAAAAATGATTTGATGGACTATACATTAACGCAGCTTTTATCTGACATGTCCTCTTATGTTTTGGAACGTACGCAAACAGCAACCACTCCCCGCGACAAGCTCCGCGCCTACATCGAAGCCAGTATTGCCTATCATGCCAATAAGCCTGAATACAATATAGCTTTGATTGAGATCGTCTTTCATGCGCGGACGGCCAATAATGTCCCCTATTATAAGCTGGACGACGATGAAGAGAATCCTCTGGAGAGCGAGCTGCAGCAAATTCTGGTTGCGGGACAGGAGAAAAAGGAATTCGGCAAGTTCAACGTTTTGGCAATGGCAAGCGCAATTCGAGGAGCGATTGACGAATATATATTCAACAGGAAGCTGAACGGCAGTATCGATCCGCAGTCGTATAGTACCGAACTTGTGAATCTTTTCTACCGTGCGGTTTTAAGAGAATGAAGGAAAATTTCTTTGAACACTTACCGCACGAACCAGCGGCATCGGTTTTTATATTCGTCCTCGGAAAGATTCCGCTGCTTTTCAATTCCGGTCAGGCTTACGAGGTCCGGACGATCCCGTACGGTTAGGGAGACGAGACCATACGGGGGCTGTCCAAATGCCTCGCCGAATGTAACGACTTCGATGACTACCTCGAAGGCCGGGAGTCTGGGGTCGCCCAAACGCTTGATGCCGGCGATTTTTCCGCAGCCAAAAGGCCTTTGAAGAGTGCTGCCGATCAACTCCAGGTAGCGGTTTAGCAGGGCGCCTTCGAGAAGCTGCTCGCGGCCAGGTGCGGGAGATGCAAATGAAAGCCGTACTTTCTCCGACGCGGCGGCGGCAGCTTGTAGCTGTTCTTGCCCAAATGCCGCGGCGGTAGTGTGAAGTGGCACTCGCTCAGATTCCGAAGCAGAAGTGTAATGCGGCACTCGCCCGGCTATTGAAGCGTCAATGTATCTGTAAGTAAATGTTACAGGGACCAACAAAAGGAAAAGGAGTGCATGTTTCATTGACTCACCTATACGGGGGAAGACTTTGCGTACGAATATGCCGTTAGTATGAGGAGACCATCAACAAACCATGCAGCAGAGCAAACAAAAAAGCCCTCGGCTTACGAGAACCGATAGGCTTTCTATTGCCGGGCTAGCCCAGATGTTTCTTGTACATCCAGAGAATGCCGCTTTTTATGACACGAGGCATCTGGCCGACCAGGGATACTTTTCCGAGGACGCCGAAGCCTTCTTTTTTACCCAGAGAGCCGAACATTCCCTTGTGCTTGATAACAGGCAGCGAGGCAGGATAATCTTCGCCTTTCATATCCTTTTTCAGCATGAGTGCAATTTGCTCTCCCTGCAGTTCCGCTGTTTGTGCGCTCGGCGCATAAGGAAGGCTCGCACAGTCGCCCACTACGTATACATTGGGGTAGTTGGGAACCTGGTGGTAGGCGTTCAGCTTGGCTCGTCCAATGTTATCCGTTTCGATCGGCAGCCCGCGGACGATCCGGTTTGCTTGAATACCTGCGGTCCAGACGATGACATCGCTCTCAACCGGTTCGTTATGGTTGTACACCACACCCGGTTCGACGCGATTCACGTTTGCCATCGAGACCAGTTGGACATCGTGCTCAATAAACCATTGGGAAGCGTATTCTTGCAGCTTTTTGGAGAACGGGCTGAGAATGCTCTCGCCGCGGTCCACGATGCGAATGTTCAGATCGGCACGGCTTTCCCGCAGTTCGGAGGCAAGCTCAACGCCGCTAAGTCCTCCACCGACGATGGTAACCATACTATATGGGTTGAGGTTATTGATTGCCGCATACGTATTTCTTGTTGCGGCCATGGTCTGGATCGAATTGGTGAACTCTTCGGCTCCGGGAATATCGTGATAACGGTCTTCACAACCCAGTGCCAACACCAGCCAGTCATAGGAAAGCGTATCGCCGTTGTCAAAATTGACGATTTGTTCGTCCAGGTTCACTCCTGCTACTTCTCCGTACTTGATTGTTAAACGAGGATCGCTGGGAAAAGCGACGCGTACGGCCATTTCCGGCTCCGTACCTGCAGCCAGAGCGTAATACTCCGTCTTCAATCCGTGAAACGGCATCCGGTCCACAAGCGTGACAAAGACGTCATCTGGTAAATCAGGGGACAGGATGCGCTCAATAATTCGCAGACCCCCGTATCCTCCGCCAAGGATAACAAGTCGTTTCATAGAAGGTCTATCCTTTCTTCTGTCCGTTATTTTACAGCACCCACTCTATTGTTGTTCTCTTTCGCTTAAATTGCAAGCAGAATCTTTTTCCCAGATAACGGTGCACTTGTGTACTGAATTTTTCCTTGAGAAGCGGTACAATAAAGAACGAAATACGAAGCCAATAACTATGGCAGGTGAGAAATAGATGAAGCCCTTAGTAGAATTTTGCGCGAGTAACGTTTCTTCCTATACAAAGCCAGTAATGGAAGCGCTCGAAAATGACCCGGAGCTGGATGTCGACGTGCTGGAATACGGCTGCCTCGGATACTGCGGCGAATGCTACATGCAGCCCTTTGCCTTGGTAAACGGGGACCTGGTGCAAGCGGAAACGGCCGATGAGCTGTTGGAAAAAATCAAAGCGAAGCTCAAGGCAGATGAAGAAGAGCAGGAGGACTTTCCCTTTTGAGCAATCGGGAAGGGAAATGAGCAGCTTCGTTTGACCTGTTGCGATAGTGAAGGGCTGTCCCCTCGTAAGTCTTTACGAGCGGGACAGCCCTTTTTCATTGCATGCGAGTGCTTTTTATAGGAAACGGCTACTCGCTGCCTGCGCTTGCTTCGGCTGCCCTGTCGCGAAAGAACAGCCTGGCGAACGGCAGATGGGTGACCAGCATAAATCCGAGGCACACTAGCAGTACAGAGAATATCGGCAGTGTAGTGAGGAGCGCGCCCGATAACATGATGCCAGCCGCATAGCATGTATCCAGTACCGGCAAGGTCATGCTATTGAACAAACCTTGCTGCTCATACGGAATCCGCGTCTGTATCACTGAAAAGTAAATGATCGTCGCCACGATTTCAAACACAGCAGCCAGGACGAGGACGAAAAGGGTCCAGGTAAGCCCGAGCGGAAAGGCAAGGCCGGTCAAAAGGACAGCTTCCCCCAGTCCAAACAGGAAATAGACCCAGGTCAGGGAGTACGTCCGTGTCAGCCGGTTTACAACCCTGTCGCAGACAAGTGCTCCTGCGAGCGACCCCAACCCCTGTGCTGCCAGAAGCAGCCCCCAGTATTGCTGGGGATCTCCGTACAAGCCGGCAAGTGACAGCAGAAAGATCTTCAGCATTCCCAACAAAAGGGAATACCCGATGGCTGTCACGACAAAAGCAGCGATCATCCGGTCACGAGAAAGCAATCCGAAAAAGGCAGGGAGCGCCGAGAAAATCGCTTTTGTAAAGCCATTTTCGTTCTCTGCCTGCTTTTGGCTTTCCGCTGCCGGAAGCATGTAAAACAGGGCAAATGCAGCAAGTCCGGCAAAGGAGCAGAGCAGAAGCATCGTTCCGATGCCAAAAACGAGGATGGCCATGCTTGCGGCCAAGGGCCCGATGATTTTGCAGAGGCGCTCGATACCCATGATTGCTGCGTTTCCCTGAATCTCCAGCCCTTTTGGGATGACCCTGGCCCGCAAGGTGAGCGAAGCGGGAGACCCTGCTGTTTTCGCGATGCCGATGCCGAGCAGAATGAGCTGCACCTGCCACAGCGAGGATGACAGGGGCAAGAGCGTGACCAGGATGCTGTAAGCCGCGATATCCAGGGTCGTCACTCTTTTTGCGCCCCAGCGGTCAATCCAGGAGCCGATGATTGGACCGAGCAGGATGCCGGGCAGCAGTTCAATGACAATACTGAAGACAAATTCTTTCCCCAGTCCGTAGCGTTGGTGCAGAAACAGCGGGATAGCGGTAACCAGCATCCACTGCGTCCACTCCCACAGAAACAAGGCAGCGAGATAGCGTCGGAACATCTTTTCATTTTTTGCTATTTTCCAGAAAATCAATTGAGATCCCCCCAAGTTATGAATTGCCTAACCGGGGGGCTGCAACAATTAAGAGCGGCACGGTTCACACCTCCTGAACATTTGAAAATGTCTTACAATCAGTAACGTAACAAAAATGGCTGATAAAAACAAATAAAAAGACAGGACACCGGTTAAGGCGTCCCGTCTGCAGACTTCAACAGCGTATTCGTTTAGTGTTCTTTGACAACATTGTAGAAGGTGTCGCGTTCCAGCGCGCGTTTGCCGGCGCCCTTGATCAGCCAGACCAGCTCATCGACAGTGAGCGCTTGCTGTGTAAGCGCCCCGGCGGAGTGGCTGATGCGCTCCTCGATCAGCGTTCCGTGCACATCGGACATCCCCATGGTCAGGGACAACTGGGTCAGCTGGGTGCCGATGTTGATGAAGTAAGCCTTGATGTGCGGGAAGTTGTCCAGCATCAAGCGGCTGATCGCCATTGTTTTCAGGTCGTCGATAGCAGAGTTGCGGCGTTTGATGCCGGCTGTCGCTTTGATCGGCTGGACCGCCAGCGGGATGAATACCAAAAATCCGTTGGTTTCATCCTGCAATTCACGCAGGCGGAGCATGTGGATCACGCGTTCTTCCAATGTTTCGATCGATCCGTACAGCATGGTGGAGTGAGTTTTCATACCCATTTGATGGGCAGTACGGTGCACTTCCAGATACATATCTGTCGATGCCTTTTCCGGACTCATTTTCATGCGGTACCGCTCGGTCAGGATTTCCGCGCCGCCTCCCGTCAAGCTTTCCACTCCGGCCTTGCGCAGCTCCTCGAGCACTTCACGGATGGACAGGCCAGAGATGCGGGAAAAGAACTCGATCTCGGCACCGGTGTACGCCTTCATCGTGACATGCGGATACGCTTTTTTCAGCGTGCGGATGTTGTCGAGATAGTAATCAAACGGCACATGCTGGTTGTGGCCGCCGACGATGTGAAACTCGCGGATGCCTTCGTGGTAGCGGGTCTCTACATAGTGAAGCAGCTCTTCGGTGTTCATCGTATAAGCGCCGTCTTCGCCCAAGTCGCGGCGGAACCCGCAGAATTTGCAATGAGCCTCGCAGACGTTGGTCGGATTAATGTAGAGGTTTTGAATAAAGTAAACATTGTCTCCGTTTTTCCGTTGGTTGACC
Organism: Brevibacillus sp. FSL K6-2834; assembly: GCF_038592925.1. NCBI lineage: Bacteria > Bacillati > Bacillota > Bacilli > Caryophanales > Paenibacillaceae > Brevibacillus > Brevibacillus sp. FSL K6-2834. The sequence continues at coordinate 4,470,118 of NZ_CP151945.1, read as the reverse complement.
AGATTGGCAAGCTGGCCGATCGTCAGCAAATCATTAGAATTAAAAAGGGTGAGACCGTCCTCCAATGTAAGTCGTTCACCGGCAATTACCTTGTTGGCCACTGTGGACAAATTTTTGTCCTGAAGAACAAGGGTGTCGAGTGCCATCATAAACACTTCCCTTCAGCTAGAATTACTCGCAATCCTGTGATGTTGTTCGAAAGGGTATCAGTCTCTGCCGGGCACTAAAAGCCAAGGAACACTCCTCCAGATGAAGCCTTCCGTTCAGCGAGAGCGTCGACAATCAGCGCCCCGTAAGCAACGACAATAGTTCTACTCTTCACATGAGCAGTCTGGTGATTAAAATCAATGATTACCCTTTTCCTCACGATAACAAAAGCACCTATATTATAAACCTCTTCAGGAAGGGGAACAATATGAGAAGTTTTGAGAAGGATTGTTTGTAAAAATATAACAAATGTCGCCAAATTTCCAGATCTTTCATGGTTATAAAAGGAAAATTTGTTTGCCTAATGTCTTATCATCTTGTAAAATAAAGGTACGAAAGCCTTAATGATCTTTAGGAGGAGCTTCAGCAATGCGGGACGTTTTGCTTGAAAAAATTGAACTCCTTCGACAGCGTATGGTTAGTATGGGGTTAGAGTTTGGGTTGGATCATCCAGAAGTACTGGAATACAGCAAGAAGATTGATCAACTTCACAACGAGCTGAACCAAATGGATCATAATCTGTCCAAGGTAGGTAAAAAGAAGCAGTCCTACTGCTTTTATATTTTGGATAAAAAGGCCTATTTTGTATAAGAGGGGGCAACCCTCTTTTTTTGCTGCCTTTTTGGGCCCGCCAAAGTGCAGCGCAGTCTTGAGAGCACAGGTGCTTCTTCGGTATACTGTAAGGAGAACGCCGCATCATAGTAACAACGGCTGACAAGGAGGGAAACGAATGATTACCATGTCCGAGCAAGCCGCCCTGAAGGTAAAAGAAATGCTGGCGGCAGAGAACAACCCTAACCTGTTTTTGCGCGTAGGTGTCCGCCCGGGTGGGTGCAGTGGCTTTACCTACGGGATGGGTTGGGATCAGGAAATCAAAGAAGGCGACCAAACCTTTGAACAAAATGGAGTCAAGATTGTTGTCGACAAAGACAGCTACCTATATATCAAAGGCACGGAAATCGACTACAAGGAATCGATGATGGGCGGAGGGTTTTCCATCCAAAACCCGAACGCGGTCGCTTCCTGCGGCTGCGGTTCTTCTTTCAAGACCGCGCTGGCTGAGGGGAAAGCGGAGAAGTGCGACGACTAAGGAAAGACAAAAGCTGAAACGAGAGACCTCCTTGGGCATATGCAGAAGCTGGATGCATTGCCCAGGGAGTTTTTTTTGTACCAATCATGCAGATCTATCTCTACGACATGTCCGGTTGGCAAAAGGAAAAGATCGGTCTTGCAGGGGAGGGGAATCTGAATCTTATGATCTACATGATCACAATGCTGGGTGTGGCGATTGTTTTTGTTATCTGGAGCTGTGTGCTTTCGCATAAGTACAAATGGAACAGAATCACCTTGGTTCCAACCATCGTTACACTTGTTTTGCTATTTTACTTGCTGGGAAATTTTTTAAGAATGTAAAGGTTTCACGCGAGTCCGTTTTTTGTAGAATATCGTTTTGCTCCTGCAGTCTTATAACCTCTAAACGAAGACCTTACGGGACCCCTTGACTCTCATTGAATGTAGTGTTTGCGTCCTCCCGCAATACCAAGGAAAAGGCTACGGCCATGATATGCTTGCGCGTGTAGGGAAACTCCTGGCAGAGCGCTGCAAACAGGTTCGTCTGGGAGTGGTCACTCATCACAGGCGTGCTTTGAACCTCTATCAGTCGATAGGTTTTGAAGCTGTTGCCGAGTTTCACTATTACGTCATCGATCTCAAAGACATATAGAGAAAGGGTAGGGCGCGAATACCCGCCTTTTCCTGTTTCAGCAAGCCACCCCACGAGCTGCGATCAGCCTTTCGGCGGGGGCGCAGCAGCATGTAGATACTCCATCACCTCTCGATCTGCAACATAGCTGTCCACCAGCTTCACCTGTTTCTCTGTTACCTCGTAGGTCCAGTAGCTAGGGATCGTCATTTGGCGATTGTCGCCACCCTGAATCGTCCACATCCGTTCAAATGTAACGAGATAGCTGTCTCTCGTCTGCAGCTTTACCTTCGTTCGCAGGCTGGTGGTTGCCAGTGTCTCGGGTATTCCTTCGACACGGACTTGCCTGGTTTCACCTGTGCGGGCAGGAAACTCCGGCTGCTCCGACAGCGCCCGCTCAATCGCTTCCTGGACGGTAAACTCTCGATCCCGGTATAGCTCCTCCAATGCCTCTTCACCTCCTTGCAGCCCCCAGATGAGGATGTAGCGGCCGTCCCAGTTTTTCGTCAGACCGAGCCCAAAGAAGGGGCTCCATGCCGAACTCGTTCCCGATTCAAGCGCTTCTTCTTTTGGCGAGCCAAAATCGCTTGCATAGAACGTCTCCAGCTCGGCTTTTTTCTGCATGATCCTCTGTTCGTCTTTGCTTTCGATCTGGTATCGGGCAGCATAGAGGAAGCCGTGTTCAAAAGAGAGCGTCAGCTGTACCTGCTCGTCTCCCAAGGTGACGGGCATGAAGGCTTCTTGCAAGCCGTCCGCACCCAGGATTTCAATTCCCCCAAGCGGCTGCAGTTCTCCCAATTCGGGGAAGAGCGCCTTTGCTTCGTCATAGGTCATGCCGAGCGAAAATACGCGGTAAAAAGCCAGTTTATCCGCTTCTGTCTGCCAGGCGACAGTCTGTTTGGGTGCTTCGGGCAGTGCAGGGGCTGGCGTCTGCTGGTGATTGGGCGTCGTCACAGGAGGAGAAACCAACTGGCTTGGATTTTCTTCCGGAAGCTGAGCGAGCGGACCGGCCCAAAGAAGGATGGCGGCCACTGCCGCGACGCCAGCTATGGCACATGTTCGGACAAGGAATCGTTTTTTTCCACTTTTAGCCATTGCTTGGGAAGCGAGCGTTCTTTGCTCCAGCCGGGACACTTCCTCCTGGGTCAGTCTGAGCGAGTCGTGTACCAGTTCCTTTCGTTGTTTCAGCTGTCGGTCAAGGATGTCCAATCCTGATCTCCTCCTTTCAGCAATTGCCTCAGCTTTTCCAAGCCTCGCGAAAGCCTGACCCGCACTGTTGAATCCTTCAGTCCCAAAAGCTCGGCAATGTCGGGCGTTCGCATCTCTTCAAAGTAGTAGAGCACAATGACTTCCCTGTATTTGGTCGGAAGCCCCATGACGTTTTGGACCAGCTCGTCATTTTGAAACTGGTGCATAACCTGCTCCTCGATAGACTGAGAGGAGCTCCTTTCAAAAAAAACGGAAGTAAAAAAAAGATGCCGATGATTCCATGATCGCAAATAATCCTTGGCGGTGTTTATGGCAATCCGGTAAAGCCAGGTCTTCGGATTGGCGTCTTCCCGAAAGGAATCAAATTTTTGAAAGGCTTTCACGAACACCTCCTGGGTCAAATCCTCGGCGATTGCTCTATTTTTTACATAGTAATAGGCTGTTCGAAAGATCAGGGCATGGTGCGTGGCCACCCACTCCTTGATGACCTGCTCTCTTCTCTTGGCTAGCGGTTCGAAGGGAATCACCTCCTTGCTCATTGCTTATTTGACGAAGCTGGAGGCAAGAGCGCTACAAAATCCTCCATTTGCATATTCGCAAAAAAGGAGTAGAATAAGAACAAATGTTCCTGTTGGAGGGTACCGGAATGGCTAAGAACATCGAAGACTTTTCAGAAAGTATGGAGATGGCAGTTTTGAAACACGCGTTGTCGCTGACGAAAGGCGGCGAGGAAAGCCCGGCGCTGCCTCTTGTTGGACGCCCGGTCGTGGACGAAGACGATTTTGGCGAAATGTGCTTCCGCGTCTACGATTCGACGCAGTACGACTACGCGATCACCGTTTCCTGGTTTCGCGAAACAGCCGGGGGACTGGGAGTGGTCGAGACAGCCTGGGGGGTCGTCCGGAATATCGATGTGGGACAAAAGAAATTCAAGCTGGTCAACGACTGGGAGGCGCAGTGGATCGGGGTTGAAGATCTGGTGCGCGTCGTTAAAACAAAAAGGGCGAGCTTTTAGGATGTACAGCTCAGTGCGTGGTTTGCCATAATAAGGAAGGGACTCGTTGAAGTTGTGTCGAACTTCATTTACGATCATATTTTGAGGCTCACTCTCTTTTATTCGGTTCAGGGAAAAAGGCAAAGATCGGCAGAAGACAGAGGCTTTGCAAACGGGAAATGGGCCTCAAGAAATCGTGCTGGGGGAAAACGCTATGGCTTTATGGGGAACGTTGGCTGTCTTTTTTATTTTGATCTTCCTGGGAATGTTGAGCTTTCACACGTGGGTTGTCAAAACGACAGTCTGCCGGCTTCCAAAGCCTCACTCACCTGCTTGCACGATAGTCCACATTTCTGATTTGCATGGCCGCACCCGGTTTTGGAATGGAAGGATCAGCAGGCTGATCAACCGATGGCAGCCGGATCTGGTGTGCGTGACGGGAGATTTGACTAGCAGAAGAGAGCAGCTGACACATGTGCTAAACGAGCTGGGACGCATTGAATCTCGTTTCGGCTTGTTTTTTGTGCCCGGGAATTACGAAAGGGAGGAACGCCGCTTCTTGAGGAAGCGCAAGTTTGCAACGGCTGAATATGAACAGCTGCGGGAAGCGTGGCTGTCCCGAATGACTGTACTTGAAAATGCGGCCGCTTTTGTACAGATTGATGGAAGGCCAGTCATGCTGTACGGTTTCGACAACTCCATTTACGGAAACGAGCGGAACAACGTGCCAGACCAGAGCGCGTTTATGGACCACTCAAATGGTACGGCTGAAAGCGCCAATCCGGCGCCGTTGACTGTTTTTCTGGCCCACTCGCCTCGCATTAAGAGGTTTATTCGCCAGGAAGGGCTGGCCTATGACCTTCTGCTTTGCGGCCACACCCACGGCGGGCAGATCCGGTTGTTTGGGAAGACCTGGGGAGCATACCGGGATGTGCATACAGGTGCAAAAACAGATTCGGACAGCAGTGTTTTTTATGTCAGCCGCGGATTGGGAACAGTGAAGCTGCCCTTTCGCTGGAAGTGCTTTCCCGAAATTACCGTCTTCTATATCTCTCCTGTCGCGGATAAATCGGGAGTAGAGAAACATAGTGAAATGCAAGAGTTTTCCTAGTTTTTTCCAAAGTTCACCAATCGTTCTCAGGTTCGTCAAGATTCATTCACAGACTCCCAGATTTTGGACGGCCTTCTTTCGTTATAATGAAATTGTAGAACTTGCAGAAATTGCATGAAAGAAGGGTGCCTTATGAAAAAAACGTGGGGTTTACTGATTTCGGCAGTGGCCATTTCCGCTATGCTTGCGGGCTGCGGAGGAGACAAAAAAGAAGCAGCGGCAGGAGGCGAACAAGCGCCTGCAGCAGCCACTGAAAACGCAATCAACATCGAAGCTAGCAACTGGAAGTTTAACCAGGAATCTTTCGAGGTGAAAGCAGGAGAGCCGTTCACGATCAACTTCAAATCGACTGAGGGCTTCCATGGGATCGGCATCGAAGGCCTGGATGTAGATATCCAAAACGAGGGCAGCAAAACGATGACCATCGACAAAGCAGGAGAGTACAAGATCTTCTGTAACGTGATTTGCGGACCTGACCACGGCAAAATGATCGCCAAGCTTGTCGTGAAGTAACAACTGGCCAAAGCGCCGGCAACGATTTGAATAACAAAACCCAAACACTCCGGCCGCTTTCGGTCGGGGTGTTTTTTGTTGATACAGCGCATTTGGCCTGGACGGTTGCTCGCAAAATAGTTTCAAAGATGCATAGAGAATACAGTCCCAACTGGAAAGGCTTATTTGTCCCGAAAAGACGAGCCTTTCTTTTTTTGCGAAAAAAAGGGTGACAGAATGCTATTGAGTAAATATAATCAAAACAGAAACTATTTTCACAATTCGGAAAAGTATATGTATGCGTTTTCATGATTTGATTATTCACCACGAATTACCGGAAGGGGGGCAAGCACAAAAATGATTGAAGTGAAAAATTTGTACAAGTCGTTTGGCTCGCTTACCGTCTTGAAAGGCGTAGATCTGCAGGTGGGCGAGAGAGAAGTGGTAGTTTTGCTGGGGGCCAGCGGCTCGGGAAAAAGTACCTTGCTGCGATGTCTGAACTTTTTGGAAATGCATGATCAGGGGGAGATTCACGTCAACGGCCAGAGGATCGACCCGAAGACGACGGATTTGAACAAATTCCGGACAGAAGTCGGGATGGTCTTTCAGCACTTCAACCTGTTTCCGCACAAGACGGTCCTGGAAAACGTGATCGAAGCGCCTGTCCACGTAAAAAAGACTCCCCCCGACAGGGCGCGGGAAGAAGCGTACGCCCTGCTGGAAAAAGTGGGAATGAGGGACAAGGCCGACGTTTATCCGGACATGCTCTCCGGCGGACAAAAGCAGCGCGTCGCCATCGCGCGGGCACTGGCGATGAAGCCGAAAATCATGTTGTTTGACGAGCCGACATCGGCGCTCGATCCCGAACTCGTCGGGGAGGTACTGCAGGTGATGAAGCAGCTGGCGAAGGAAGGCATGACGATGGTCGTGGTCACGCACGAGATGGGCTTCGCCCGCGAAGTGGCCGACCGGGCTGTTTTCATGGACAACGGGCAGATCCTGGAGCAAGGGGAGCCGGAGCATTTCTTTACCAACCCGCAGCAGGAAAGAACCCGACAGTTTTTAAACAGCATTTTGTAAAGCAAGGAAAGACAACGATAAAAGGGGGCATCACGATGAAAATGAAAAAGAAATGGACGATGGGGGTACTCTCCACCTTGCTTTTTGGCTCGCTCGTATTGTCGGCCTGTGGAACGTCCCAGAGCACGGGGGGAACAGCCGGGGAACAGGGGGCCAAAGACCCGAACAAGAAAGACTTTACGTACGCGATGAGCGGTGTGTACAAGCCGTTTAACTTTAAAGAAAACGGGGAGCTGATGGGCTTCGACGTGGAGATCGGGCAGGCGCTGGCAGAAAAAATGGGGATGAACCCCGTGCCGATCACCAACCCGTTTGAAACGATCATCCAGGGGCTGCAAGCGAAGAAATACGATACGGTCATCGGCAGCTTGACGATTACGCCTGAGCGGGAAAAAGCCGTTGCGTTCTCCAACGTATACTATCGCTCCGGCGCTCAAATTTTCGTCGCGGCCGGCAACGACTCGATCAAGTCAGCCGACGATTTGAAAGGCAAGCGAATCGGTGTCCAAAAGTCATCCAGCTATGAACAGCAGGCGCTGAAATTGACAGACAAAAGCAACATCACGACGTATGACAGCGATGTCACGGCATTGATGGATCTGCCGACAGGCCGCCTGGACGCGGTGATCACGGATCAGATGGTCGGCTTCCGCTACATGAAGGAAGTGCCGGACAAGATCAAGGATGTCGGGGAGCCGCTCAGCCATGACAATCAGGGGATTGCGCTGCGCAAGGACGATAAAGAGCTGCTGGAGAAGGTGAACAAGGCTCTGGACGAGATCATCAAGGACGGCACCTATCAGAAGATCAGCGAGAAATGGTTTGGACGCAACATTTTGGGAAGTGAATAACCCTTTCCGCGGCCAGTGGGCGTCTGTTACGGGCGCCCCTATTTTTAAAAATGGGGTGAACCAATATGTTTGACATCCTTTTGTCCAGCTATCCCATGTTTTTGGAGGCGACATTCTTAACACTCCGGTTAACGGCGATCTCCCTGATCATGGGGTGTGGCGTCGGTCTGCTGATTGCCTTTTTCCGCATCTCTCATTCCAAGGCGCTGCAAACGATTGCCCACGTGTATATAACGGTCATCCGCGGAACGCCCCTGATCGTACAAATCATGGTGCTCTACTTCGGGATAACCGAGATCGTCACGCTCTCTTCCTTTTGGGCCGGCGCTTTTGCGCTCGCCATCCACAACGGGGCCTACATTGCCGAGATTTTTCGCGGCTCTATCCAGTCCATCGACCGCGGACAGATGGAGGCAGCCAAATCGCTGGGGATGTCCTATCCGCTGGCGATGCGCCGGATCATCCTGCCGCAGGCATTCAAACGGGCCATCCCTCCGCTCGGCAACCAGTTTATCATCGGGTTGAAGGATTCGTCGCTTGTCGCTTACGTCGGGATGCAGGAGCTCTGGGGTACCGGGCTGGGCGAAGCGGCATCAAACTACCGGCAGCTCGATACGTATTTGGTAGTCGGTCTCTACTACCTTGTGCTGGTCCTCATTTTCACCTACGTGGTAAATCGACTGGAAAACCGCTTGAACACGGGGGCGGCAAAGAAAAAGAGCAAAGGCTATGATTCGGCATCTCAATCCGTGTGAGGAATGTCGGTACAATCGGGGTAAGGATGGGGAGTTTAGCCAATGGTACAGTCAATTGACAGGGCAATGGAACTTATCAATGTGCTTGTCTCCGATGAAACGAAGTCGGATTGGTCCATCTCGGAGCTGGCACACGCCACCTCTCTGCCGCTCAGTACGATTCATCGCATCCTCGGGACGCTGAGTTCACATGGATTGATCAGTCAGGACCCGGTGACCAAGCACTACCGGATCGGTTACACCTGGATGACCATCGGCATGCGCATGCTGGACAAGATCGATATTCGCGTCGTCGCAAAGCCGGTGATGGAGCGCCTCGCCCGGGAAGTGGAGGAGAGCATCTGCCTGAACATTCCGAGCGGCCTGGATGCCATTTTGATCGAAAAGGTGGAGAGTCCGCTCAAGCTGCGCGTGGCGGAGGATTTGGGCGACCGGATTCCGCTCACGATCGGCGCTCCCAACAAGACGATGCTGGCTCATATGCCGCAGGCGGACATGGAGCGGATCGTCAGCCAGCTGCTTCCTCGCCATCAGCAAAGCGAGTTTATCGAACAGTTGGCAAAGATCCGGGAAAACGGCTATGCCATCAGCTCTGGAGAACGGACGGAGGGAACGACGGCGATCGGCGCTGTGATCATGGGACGGAACCAGAAGGTAGCCGGCGCCCTCTCGATTAATGCCGTTGCTTTTCGCATCACCGACGAAAGGCTTCCCATGCTGATCGGGAAAGTCAAAGAGGCGGCGGAGGAAATCTCGCTGCTGAGCGGGAATAGATGACCCGAGCGGCAATATTGTGACTCGAACGGGGATTGCATGGCGGAACGGACTTCAAGACCGGAACAAGTCTACACGACCGGGGCGGGACTGTATGGCGGAACAGGTCTGCAAGATCGGAGCAGCACAATATGACCGAAGCCAGTGGCCATATTTGGCCGCCTATTTTTTCACCATCATTCAGAAAATGATTCCATGATACGGAAAGTAGAGGGGTTCCATTATGGGAAATGCATGGAAATGGCAAACAAAAGAACAACTGATCGAGCTTTTGGGCAAGCTGGTAAGCTATCCGTCCGTCACGGGCTCTAAAGCTGAAATCGAGCTGGCCCGATTTGTCGCCGGAGAAATTGCAGCGCTTCCCTATTTCCAGGCCAATCCGGGCCATGTGCAGCTTCATCCGACAGGCGACGGCCGGTTTTTCGTCACGGCGCTGGCGAAAAAAGCGGAAGGGGTTCAGCCTACCGTTGTCCTGGTCAGCCACTTCGACGTGGTAGATGTACAGGACTTTGGCGAGTGGAAGCCGCTTGCTTTTGATCTCACCGCAGTGACCGATGAGTATTTGCGGCACCGGGATGAGCTACCGCAGCATGTCCAGCAGGACCTGGCTAAAGGTCAATGGCTGTTTGGACGCGGCTCGATGGATATGAAAGCAGGACTGGCCCTGCAGATGTCGATGCTGGAGCGGGCTTGTGCCGGCGAGTTTGACGGGAACGTGCTGCTTTTGACAGTACCGGATGAAGAGGTGAACTCACTCGGCATGCGTGCGGCTGTGCCGGTATTGCTGCAGCTTGCCGAGCAGCACGATCTCGACTATCGCGCCTGCCTCAACTCCGAGCCCGTCTTCTCCACGTATCCGGGGGATGAGAACACGTACATCTACAGCGGATCGCTGGGAAAAGTGCTGCCCGGCTTCTACTGCTACGGCAAGGAAACCCATGTGGGCGAGCCGTTCTCGGGATTGAATGCCAACGCGATGGTATCCCGGCTTACATGCGAACTGGAGCTCAACACCGATTTTTGCGAGGTGGTGGAAGGAGAGGTCACGCCGCCGCCAACGAGTCTGCTGCAAAAGGATTTGAAGAAAGAGTACTCGGTGCAAATCCCCGACCGTGCCGTCGCCTTGTACAACATGTTCGTGATGGAAAAACCGATCGACGAGGTGACAAAACAGCTCCGTCAGCTTGCGGAGAGGACCGCAGACAAAATCGAGCGGGAGTACGCAGAGCGGGCGGCAATTTTCGCCAGTCTGAACCAGTCGCAGCCAATCTCGATGAAAGTAAAGGTATTGCAATACGAGGAGCTGCTTGCCTATCTCATCGGGAAAGTCGGACGGGAGCAGGTGGAGAGCATCCAGGAGCAGGTCATGGCAGGCCGAGGCGAGCTGGACGACCGCGAAGTGACGATCCGCCTGATCGACGAGCTCGGTCTGTTGTGCAAAGAGCTGGCGCCGATGATTGTGCTGTTTTATGCGCCTCCGTACTATCCGCCGGTCAGTTCGCGGAACGATCCGCTCATCCAGCACGTGATCGGGGAGGTCAGCGCCCGAGCCGCTGCAAGCCACCAGTTGGAGCTGAAGCACCAGCACTACTTTCCGGGTCTCTCCGATCTGAGCTACACCGGTCTCCCGGAAGCTGCTCAGGCCATCCAGCCATTGGTGGACAACATGCCGCTCTGGGAAAAAGGGTACGCGCTGCCGATCAAGGAGCTGGTCGCCCTGAATATGCCTGTGATGAATCTCGGACCGTTTGGCAAGGATGCCCACAAATGGACAGAGCGGCTGGATGTTCACAGTGCGTTTGAGGTGCTGACCGACCTGCTGCCGTTTGCGATCGAGCAGCTTTTGCAAAAAGGAAGCGACGTAAAAACAGGCTGACGCTTACAACTATGCTGCCGTCAAGAACAACGCTTCAAGCATCATACATGCTGGCAAAGAGGCAGGCTCCCGCAGACACCTCAGCGGAGAGTGATGTCCATCCCGCTACCTGCAAAAGGAAGAATGGGAAGGATCGCGGAGAAAAGCAAGTGCTCCAGGTTCGTTGAACAGGCGGGGAGCTCCGAGCCCTCCAAAAGGCAAAGAGCAAAAAGGGAGAAAAATGCGAGGGCCGGAAGAAGCCCATGCGTTTTTCTCCCCTTTTCGATGGAAGGAAGTCTGTTGGTCAGATTACTTTTAAAATTATTGCCCGGTCGGCAATATACGAGGGTTCAATGGCAAGTAAACAAGCGAGGGAGCAGGAGTTCCTTTGGGCCAAACGTAAACAAGTGAAGCCGGATGCTTGCTCACAAATTCCCGCGCGGCTTCCCCGGCCGACTGCAGGCTTGCATCAGCCCTACGCTCACGGTTTTTTCGGGAAAAGTCTCCTTTAAACCCGGTTACCTTTCCGGATGAAGGATCGACATCTACCGAGTAGGTGTCATCCCATATAGGAAGCTCCCGGTAAATCCCGGTGAACGTAATCCGGGTAAATGACGGTTCTTTTTCCACCTTGGCTATCTGCAGCATTTTCGTATCGGAATCAAGGTATGTTTCAAGAAAGGAGGCGGCAATTTCGGCAGCTTTTTCTGCGGTCGTTTTGGTATCTCCGACAGGGTGATGATTCACGTATTCGATTTCAACAATTTCTCCCGATGATTCCTTTGTCACGACTGTGACTGCGCTGTCATTCCCTACGGCCCAGCGATACTCTTTTACATGATTGATCCCATCGTTTAAGCGCTGCGGCTTGCCCCCAACCGCAATGCCAAAATCCGTTTCCAGCACGGCAGCAGCCTCCTCTGCTGTTCGGGCAATCAAGGGCTTTTCGGCAGGCACGATTTCCATCCGCTTTCCGAGCAGCCGGGAATGTTCCTGTCCGGACCCGGCTGGTTGGCCGTCCAGTGCATGTACATAGCCCATCAGGCCGGGATCGTAAACCATGGCCGAAGCGCCCGCCGGCGATTGTTCTCCGGTTTGACCGGCGTAGAAGAGCTTGAGTTTGTCAGCGATAAGCTGCTCGGCTTTTTCCCTGGGAATCGCCTTGGCCGGATCGGGAAACACGCGCTCGTCCGTCCATTTGCGGTTGCTGCTCGACTGCAGCTTTTGACCCTGATTGGAATTATCCAGGGTTACGACAAAGCAATCATCAAGAAACGGAACGCCATTCACCATTCGGGTGAAGACATATTGCCGCTTTGCCGGATCGGATAATGCCTCGATGAGCCGGTAATGCCGGCTCTCCCGGCCGATCATTTGCTGGAGGTACGCTGCCGCCGGATGATTGTCAGTCACTGCGCTGTCGGTACTGTCTCCGGGAGAATCTGGCAGGCTTGGTGCTGTTGCCGGAGGTGCGTTCACGGATGAATTGCCCAAAGGAGCGATGGATGGTCTGCGGCTTTGGGGTGGCTGCGGATTCGCTGTTTTCCGTGAGGCGTCATCCGGCTCTTTTGTCTCAGTCTGCGAATGCTTCTGATCAGCCTGCTGCTTCTTGGGAGCCGCAACGGAGAATTCGGGCCCCTGCTTGTCATGTACTGAGGAGTGAGGAGTGGCCATCGGTATTTGTTCCGCAGAGGGAATGGCGAGTACAGCCCCCAATGCGGCAACGAATAGAAAGCTGGCTGCTTTCAAGGCGAAGACAACATACGCTTCGCTGCCTTTTGCCTGATCCATCCTTCTGGCTTTTTCGGCCAGCATCGTCTGCAGCTGCTCTTTGGCCTCTATTCTGGGGGCTGGAACGCGGCTGTTCAGTTCCCGTAATTGCTGGTGCAAGCTGTCGTTATTTTCCCAGTGCATTTACGACCCTCCCTCCGTGGCATTCCGGGCCGAGCTTCTTTTGAATGAGCTTGATGGCTCGGTGAAAATCGACCTTTACTTTCGCTTCGGAGATACCCAGTATTTCAGCCGTTTCCTTTATGCTGCACCCCTTGATGGAGCGGATGATAATGACCAGCCGGTACTTGGCCGGCAGCGCGAGGATCGCCTCTCGCAGTTCCCGCTCCTGTTCCTTTTCGGCAAACTCTTTTTCCGGCAGTCCGGTTTTGGCTGGCAGCCCGTGAAACCAGCTGTCGACGAATATTTGCTGAAATCGTTTCCGGCGATACTGATCGATGGCAACGTGCTTGGCGATGGAGAATATCCACGTTTTGAGCGCCACGCGCCCGTCATAGCGAGGGAGCGCCTGCAGCACACGGGCGAATACCTCCTGCGTAATATCCTCCGCATCGCTTCGATTTCCCACAAAGTGATATAAAAAATAATAGATTTCCTGGTAATAGGCCTCGCAAATTTCGCGGATGCGCTGTTCGCAGCTTCCAGACATCCCGTTCCTCCTTTCAGAGACGGTGCTTGCCTCCAGGTAATGGAGAAGCAAGCACCGGCGCGGTTGCCTTTCTTAACGCGGAACGATCTTTCCTGTGACCGCATCCACAAATTCGAGCACGTCGGGATTGATCTGGGCTTTGTACACGAGAACGGGCTGATCTGCTTGCTTGGATTGGTTGATCGGATAAAAATACGTCAGCTGGAGCGGATGGTATTTGAGATATTCTTGCATGGCCTGTTCCGCGCTGATCGCGTTTTTGGGGTCGGGAAGAGCGAATTTGTCGCGAACGGAAGGGCCGATCAAACGAATGGGCTTGCCTGTATCGCTGTTGATGGTTACCTGAAACGCTTTCTCCACGAAAGGTATTCCGTTTGTCGCAGGATAAACCGCGAAGTTGAAATGCCCCTGTGGTTCAATGTACAAGCGAGTCTCCAACACAACGGCTTTGCTGTCTGGATCAAGGAATGGCTGAATCAACTGAACAGCAGCCTTTTTCGCGTCTTCCAGAGAAATTTTGCTGCTGGCTGGCGGCTGTACAGAATCTTCGCCGGTATCGAGTCCTGCGGAGAAGACCAGTCCGCTGGTTGGATCGACGGTTACGAAACGGTTCTCATTGTTTTTCGTCCACCTGTACTCTTTATAGCTTTTCCCCGCCGCAGAGCCGTTTTGTTCCGAAAAGGAAGCGCCAGCGAGTTCAAAGCCGAAAACGTTTTGCAAAATGGACGCAGCTTCTTCTTTGCTGCGGGCAGCCAGTGGCTGGCCAGGCGGAGCAACAGGTATATCATAAAAGAACTCTCCGGTGAAGCTCTTGAATTTTGCATGCTCAGTGTCCACCCAGGAGCCTGTCTTGGCATCCATGTACCCGGAGCCGACAACCTGATAGACCAGGCTGGGTGTTTTGTCAGGGCCGGTCAGACGGTAAAACGGCTTCATCATGTTGGTCATAGCTTGCTTGGCTTGTTCCGGGGACATGGCCTCAGACGGGCTCGGAAGCTTGGACGGATCAGGTGAGCCGTTCAGTGAGGCTTCGTTGGAAAACTCCACAACATTTCCTGCTCCATCCAAGGACACAAACACTTTTTTCTGTTCGACGGGGATGCGGTTGATCGATCTGGCGAACACGGCTCCATTCAGGCTCTTTGACGACGCTTCGTTGTATTGCAATTCCGCCAGGCTGCAGTCAACCAATCCCTTTTGATGAGCGGCAGTCAAAAACGCCTCCGCCTTTTTCTTTTGTTCGCCGAGTGAAAGCTCCTGGTCCATTTCATTAGCGCCGCTATCCAGCGAAAAGCTTTTGATCTCTCCGGTTTTCTGCATAAAGATGGTCATTTCCGGCAATTTTGCTTTTTCGGCTTTGCGGGTAATCACGACCGTGCTGCTGTCCGCAGCCATTTCCACTGTTTGAACGGGGAGCTCTTTCATGTAGGGCAGCAGCGTAGATAATTGCTCCAGGTTTTTTTGGATGACGTCATTCAAAGGGGCTGGGCTGCTGGCATAGACTGCCGTCGTCCCGGCAGCCCAAAGAGGGCTTGCGCTTAAAAGGCTTGCTGCCGCGATTGTCAGCATTGCTTGATTCAGCTTTTTCATGCTACGAACCTCCTAGGTTTTCTTTTCTCACCTGCGTTATTCGCATGAAACAGCAAAAGGTTACAAAATTTTTCCGGATTTGTTTGTTTTTATTCCAATTTTGCTGTTCGGGCAGACTGGCGCTCCATGAGCTGCTTCAGCTTTTCCTCCGTCGAGGAATCCGGAGCGGGGGTGTAGATGCTGCAGCGCAGATCGGCATCGCCCTGTACCTGCAGAGACGTCAGATGGAACAGCATTTTGCCTGCTTTGGCGTGCCTGAATTCAATCAAGACCTCCGGGGCAGAGCTCACCCGGCTTTGCTCCCACAGCGGATGGAAGTCGGGATGGGTCCTTTTCATCTCGTCGAGGAACTGCTCGTACCATTCGTCCTCTACGTACTGGCCGTAATACGCGCGGAAAATGGACAAAAAGCCGCTGACGAAGTGCTCCCAGTTCACCGCCAATCGGCGAAGCTCTCTTCTGGCAAACAGTAGACTGATGAGATTCCGTTCCTTGGCGGGAATTTGTTCAAAGTCGAGGAAGACATGGGAGGCCGCCTGATTCCAGCCGACGATCTGGCAGCGCCTGTCCGAGATAATCGTCGGGCAATAGCGCAGCTCCTGCAAAATCCTTTGCAGCGACGGACTGATTTTGGGCTGCTCCTCCTGTGAAAGAATGGGTCCTGTTCCGCTCTCGAACGCGAGGGCATACAAGTATTTGCGCTCATCGACGGTCAATTGCAGGGCGTTGGCGATCGCATCGAGCACGGATGCCGATACGCGAATGTCCCGCCCTTGTTCCAGCCATGTATACCAGGTAAGGCTGACTCCGGCCAGTTGTGCGACTTCTTCCCTGCGCAGTCCTGGCGTTCTTCTGCGCTTCCCGGCGGTCAACCCGACGGACTGGGGCTGCACCTTGGCTCTCTGCGTTTTTAAAAAAGCGGATAATGCCTGCAATCTGGTCTGGTGGTTCATCATCGATCCCTGCCTTGTTTTAGTCGGTAAGGTGGTAGTTGTTATACTAGTATAAACGACAACTTGTAATAGGATAACGGGTGTGACAAGATTACTTCCAGAAAGACATTTTCAGGGAGGAATCAAACGATGGAACGAGTTGTGATCACAGGTATGGGTGTCATCTCGCCGCTCGGCAATGACGTCCAGTCTTTTTGGAGCAAGCTGATCCGGGGAGAGTCGGGGATCACGCGGATCGATACGTTTGACACGGATGGACATAAAGCAAAAATAGCGGGCCTGGTCCGGGATTTTGATGCCGAAGCGCGATTCGGGCGCAAGGAAGCGCGGCGGATGGACCGTTTTTGCCAGTTCGCCCTGGCGGCGGCAGAGCAGGCCTTTGCGGATGCCGCACTTGATCCGGAAAAGGTGGATCGGGAGCGGATGGGCGTATACGTCGGCTCTGGCATCGGGGGGATTCAGACGCTGCTGGAGCAAGAAGCGCTGCTCCAAGAGCGGGGACCTGGACGGGTCAGCCCGACGCTCGTGCCGATGATGATCGCCAATATGGCGGCCGCGATGATCAGCATCCGGTTTGGCGCCCACGGTCCGACAATGGCTCCGGTGACGGCGTGCTCCATCGGAAACACGGCGATTGGCGAGGCATTCCGGCTGATCCGGGCCGGAGGGAGCGACGTCGTCCTGGCCGGGGGGACGGAAGCGGCGATTACCGATATTTCGCTCGCCAGCTTTGGCAATGCCACAGCGATTTCCACCCGCAATGACGAGCCTGCCAAAGCGAGCCGGCCGTTTGATCTGGAGCGTGACGGCTTTGTCATGGCCGAGGGAGCGGGCATAGTGGTGCTGGAGTCTCTCACGCACGCGCTCAAGCGAAATGCGAGGATTTATGCAGAGGTCATCGGCTATGGAGCCAGCTCGGACGCCTATCATATGGTAGCCACGCATCCGGAAGGCATCGGGGCGTATCTGGCCATGAAAGCGGCGCTGAAGGAAGCGGGAATAGAGCCGCAAGAGGTCGATTTGATCAGCGCCCACGCGACGAGCACGGAGATCGGCGACAAGACGGAGACAGCGGCGATCAAAAGACTGTTCGGGGAGGCCGCCTACAAAATCCCGGTAACGGCCAACAAATCGATGATCGGCCATATGCTCGGGGCGGCAGGCGGAGTGGAAGCGATCGCTCTGGTCAAGAGCCTCGGGGAGGGCGTCATTCCGCCGACAATCAACCTGGAGAACCCCGATCCCGCATGCGACCTCGACTACGTGCCCAATCGGGCGAGAAGGGCCGACCTTTCCATTGGCATTTCCAACTCCTTTGGCTTCGGCGGCCACAATGCGGTGATTGCGCTGAAAAACTTTGCCGAATAAATACATGTTTTTCCTCCGAAACGAGCATGGTAAAAAGGAGAAAAGCTGGAGGCAAAAGGAGGGATGTGCGTCCGTGGAAAAAAAACGGTACTACATCACGCTGCAGTCCGGCACGACAGTGGCCGAGATTCGGGATGTGAAAGGGGAATCCACCTACGATTTTGAAATCGAGGCATCCCCGATGGAAGCAGGAATGATGCGCGATTTGTTCGAACACTGCGCACATGGCGACTTTATGATGTGGATGCATGGCCACACGTTGTGGACCGACATGCCTGACAGGGACAATGACGAGTACGACGACAACCTCCGGGAGATTTATCGCATGATGTATCGTCTGGGGACGCCGAAGACGAAGCAGGATCTCGAACAGATGGGTCTGGTGAAGGCACTGGGGCTGAATCAGGACGAAATGCCGCAAGAGCTGAAAAATCCGGCTGCGGGCCAGGTGGAAGACCCGCCGCAAGGACCTTTGGAAGGCATTTTGGAGCGCTAGGACAAGACTTTACTGACAGCATGAAAAGGAGTGGTCCTCGATGAAATGTTGGAAAAGCAAGCTTTTGGCAGCAACACTTGTGATCGGGCTGGCGGTGCCGAGTGCAGCTCTGGCGATGGAAAGCCGCTCGGATGGATTGTCGCCCCAAACCAAACAGCAGCAGGAGCATGGTGAACACGGCGGGGGACATGGCGAGCATTATAAAATGAAGCGTCTGCATCATTCCCACATGGGGGTTCATCGCCAGATGTACTTGACGCTGCTCGCGGAAAAGTACACCCCGGAGAGCGCCGAAGAGTGGAAGGCTGCCCTGGCAGAACGCAAGCGGCTAAAAGAGGCCTACAGGGCGCAAAAAGCGAAGCAGCAAAACGATGCAGGGCAGCATCAGGAGCACAAAGAAGCGATGCACGCGTTAAAAGAGAAGTACAGGGACACTCATACAGAGTTTCACGCGGCGATCGAATCAGGGGATGCCGCGAAGATCAAGATCGTCCTGCCCAAGCTTTTGGCTGAGGTAAAAGAGGGAAACAAGCTGCTTGCAAAAAAACTGGAAGAAAAGAAAAACTAGCAGAGCCCGAACTCGCTTCGTACAATAAAATAGCGTATGGCAAAAAGGACGTGTCCCGTGCGCGTCCTTTTGCTTTTACCAGGAATTGCTTTTTACGAAGAAGATTGCCCTTGCAGAAGGCTGCGACATAGCTGAAAAAAGCCTTGCTAGCAAGCACAATACGTTCACATGGTCAGGCAAGGGGAGAGGAACATGAGCTACTTGATTTATCTGGTGGAGGATGAGGAGAATCTAAACCAGGTTCTGGCCTCCTACCTGGAAAAGGAAGGCTGGCAGGTGCGCTGCTTTTCCGACGGGAATGCAGCAAGGGCTGCGATCATGGAGGCGCCGCACCTCTGGATTTTGGACATTATGCTTCCTCATGTGGATGGATACCAATTGATTCGCGAGATTAAAGCCCGCCAGCCACATACTCCCGTAATCTTTATTTCTGCACGCGATGCGGAGCTGGACCGTGTCATCGGTCTGGAAATGGGCAGCGACGATTATTTGCCCAAGCCTTTTTTGCCGAGGGAGCTGGTGATTCGGGCCGGAAAGCTGCTGCAGCGGATCTATGCGGCAACGAGCCCGCCAGCGGCCAATCAGACAGCAGCGGCTCTTGGCCGGTCTGTGCGGATGCTGCCGCCTTACGAAATCGACGAAGGCTCCCGAATGGCCCGAATCGACGGGCAAAAGATTGAACTGACCACCAAGGAGTTTGATTTGCTCTTGCTGCTGTCCGCTCATCCGGGACAAGCGCTGTCGCGGGAACAGATTCTGCTGCGGATTTGGGGAGAAGAATATGATGGCAGTGACCGCGTCGTCGACGATTTGATGCGCCGGCTGCGCAAAAAGCTGCCCAAGCTGCGTGTGGAGAGCATTTACGGGTATGGATACAGGCTGGTGGAGCGATGAAAAACTATCCGTTGGCTGTTCAAATTTGGCTCATTTTTGCCAGTATTACGCTGGGGGTGACCTTGCTGCTCGCGCTGCTGTTTCCGTGGGCGCTGCGCAGCTTCTTTACCAAAGAAATTTATGCGCAGATCGAAGCCTCCCAAGACGTATTCCTTGCATATGCGACCTCCTCCGTGGACGGCTGGGAGGACAAGGGGCTCTTGAAGCGGGAGCTGGAACGCCAGAATGTTCGGACCGTCACACATGTCATTTTTCGCGAAAATGGAAAGGTGATCGGCGGGAAGGCACTGCCCGAATCGCTTGTAAAGATGCTGAACGAGGATATCGGAGAACAACTGGCCGATGTCCAGCAATACGTTCGGCCTGTGGAGGACGAGTCGATCTACTACGTAATCCGGCGAGAGACGCTGGCCGGAAAGACAATCTATCTGGTCTCTTATGTTTGGAACTCGTATTTGAACGGATTGGTAAGTACCTTGTTGTGGCGGCTTATTCTCATCATGGCGGCGGTGCTGCTCATAAGCTGGCTTCCGTGCTTGTGGCTGGCCCGTTACTTGACCAGACCGCTGGTGGAGATGGAACAGCGGGTCAAGCGAATCGCCGACCGGGATTGGAGCGAGCCGTTCGTGCTGGAGCGTGCTGACGAGATCGGCCGTTTGGCGGGCTCCATCGAGCGGATGCGCGAACGGCTCGTATCGCAGAACGAGAAGCAGCAATCCTTTTTGCAGCAGGTTTCGCACGAGTTGAAAACGCCGGTTATGGTCATCCGCAGCTATGCCCAGTCCATCCTGGACGGCATCTTCCCAAAAGGAGATATACCGGGGAGCGTACGGGTGATCGACGAAGAGGCGGAAAGGCTGGAGGAGCGAATTCGGGGACTGCTGTACATAACGAAGCTGGAATATTTGGAGCAGCAGTCCTCCCGCAAGCTATTTCGCCTTGATGAACTGGTCGTAGAGGTGTGGGACCGGCTCAAGTGGAAGCGGACCGATGTCGACTGGAGCTGCTCTGCGGAAGCCGTGACCATATCAGGGGACCCGGAGCAGTGGAAGGTAGCAGTGGAGAACCTTCTGGACAACCAAATGAGGTATGCGCAGAAAAAAATCACGCTTGCTTTGGGACAAAAGAACGGAAATGCCGAGCTTCGCATCGGCAATGACGGACCGCCGATCCCCGAGGAAAAAACGGAACACCTGTTTAACCGTTTCAGCAAAGGGGAAAAGGGGGAGTTTGGCCTGGGACTTGCCATCGTCAAGCAGATCGTCCAGCTCCATCATGCGCGCATTCAAGTGGAAAACGGAGCCGGTGAAGTGTTTTTTGTCATTTCCATTCCCCTCATGAAGCGGTAGCGGCCGGGCTGGTAGTTCCGATGCCTAGTCGCTCGCAGCCTGCATATAGCGAAACAGGGTGTTTTCGTCCCATTCCTCTACGGCCAGGATGTGTTCCTCCGAACAGTTGGGGCACCAGCCGAGATGCAGGCAGCGATGTTGCAGGGCATCGGGCACGCCATTGCTCAGCTTTGAATCTTCGATCTCCCTGTACGGGCTGTAGTCCCCGTAGTAATCATAAAGCCGGCCGCTGTCATCCAGAGGATGGGAGCATAGCGGACATGCCTCGCGCAGATCGAGGAGACCGTTGCATACGGGACAGAGATGATCCATCAGGCGCATAACTCCTTTTACGTGTCTGGTTCTCTCCCTACTTTGCACAGGGGAAGCGGTGTCTATACAAAAATGCGAAAGGTCTGCTGCTTGCCGGGGAACCGGCAGCATAAAAAAGCTCTGCGGCCCTTCAACAGGGTGGCAGAGCTTTGATCTTGTCTACGCCTTGAAATTGTCCATGCTGGAGGAGTGGCCGGGCTGCAGCTTCGCATCCGGATTGATGTAGCCCACGGCGTTGTTCACCGCTGTCGGCGCTTCGCCGAATCCGACGGCGATCAGCTTTACTTTGCCCGGATAGGTCGAGACATCGCCTGCCGCGTAAATGCCGGGAATGTTGCTCTCCATCTTGGAATTTACGACGATCGCGCCCTTTTCCAGCTCGAGACCCCAGTTTTTGATCGGGCCAAGCGATGAGATGAAGCCGAAGTTGACGATGACGGCGTCTACTTCCAGTTCCTTTTCTTCTTTTGTGGTGCTGTTTACGAGTGTGAGGCGTTCGATTTTCTCGTCTCCGTGGATGGCTGAGATTTCGTATGGTGTTGTTACGTTTACTTTGGAGGACATGAGCAGCTCGACGCTGTGCTCGTGTGCACGGAATTTATCCCGGCGGTGGATGAGTGTGACTTCCTTGGCGATCGGCTCGAGCATCAAGGACCAGTCAACAGCAGAATCCCCGCCTCCGATGACGGCAACGCGCTGCCCTTTGAAGGAGTTTAAGTCGGTAACGAAGTAATGCAGATTGGTTTTTTCGTATTTGACGGCGTCTGGATGCTCTAACTTTCGAGGTTCAAATGCGCCGACTCCGGCGGTAATAATGACGGCACGCGAATAGTGTATGCCTTTGTCTGTCGTAAGCTCGAAGATGTTGTCTGCTTTCTTTTCGACATTTTCCACCTTTTCCTCAAGGCAGATCGTCGGATTGAATCGGGACAATTGCTCTTTTAGATTGTTAATCAAATCTTGCGCAAGCACTTTCGGAAACCCGGCCACATCGTATATGTATTTCTCCGGGTAAAGAGCGGAAAGCTGTCCGCCCAGTTGGGGCATACTTTCAATAATTTTTACGCTTACCTGACGCATTCCGCCGTAAAATGCAGTGAACAGGCCAGCAGGGCCTCCACCGATAATCGTAATGTCGTATACCTGCTCGTCCTTTTGCAGAAGATTCAACCTAAGCACCTCCGAAATATTCTGAAAGCATCCTTTCCTATTATACCCATACTTGAAAATGAAAAAAAGCAAAGAAAAGAACAGCGTAGGCAAATATGGCTTGCAAAACTTGTCGATTCCCCTTAATATGATCTTGAATGTAAAGAAATTGACACATTTTTTTTTATCCCAGCGTTTGTGCCATTTTTCACAGATTGCCGCATAGGATGAGACATGGCAATAATTCCGTTTATTCATTGGCGATCAAAAAGGGAACCTTAAAGCGTAGCCAATCACGTGAAATTTCGCACAAACCTTCAGGGATTACTATCATTCATGAATGGAAGGGATATCCATGAGTACACCCAAAATCCTCATCCTCGGCGCCGGGTACGGGGGCCTGTTGACCACTCTGCACCTGCAAAAAAAGCTCAACTACAATGAAGCAGAAATCACGCTGGTCAACAAGCACAACTATCACTACATCACGACCTGGCTGCATGAGCCGGCTGCGGGAACAGCACCTGCGGATCATGCCCGCGTGCCTCTCGATCAAATTATTGACATGAACAAAATCAATTTTGTCAAAGATACCGTCCAATCGATCCAGCCGGAAGAGCGTACGGTTACACTGGATAGCGGAAACGTTTTGAGCTACGACTACCTCGTGATCGGCCTCGGAAGCGATCCGGAAACCTTCGGCATCGAGGGCCTGAAAGAGTATGCGTTCAGCATCCGCAGCATCAACGCTGTTCGTCAAATCCGCGAGCATATCGAGTACATGTTTGCGAAATATAAAAATGAACCGCATCGCACGGATTACCTGACATTCGTCGTGGGCGGAGCCGGATTTACGGGCATTGAGTTCAGCGGCGAGCTGGCTGACCGCATTCCTGAGCTGTGCCAGGAATTCGACGTTGACCCGAGTTTGGTAAAGATTTACAACATTGAAGCGGCTCCAACCGCACTGCCAGGATTCGATCCGGAACTGGTTTCCTACGCGGTCGATATTCTGCAGAAAAAAGGCGTCGAGTTCATGATCGGAACGGCGATCAAGCAATGCACGCCTGAGGGCGTAGTGCTCGCCAATGGAGAAGAAATCAAGGCTGCTACAGTTGTCTGGGCCGCAGGTGTTCGCGGCAACAGCATCGTGGAAAAATCCGGATTTGAAGTCATGCGCGGACGTGTCAAAGTAGACGAGTTCCTGCGTGCTCCAGGGTACGACAACGTATTCGTCGTCGGCGACTGCGCCCTGATTTTCAACGATGAAGGCCGTCCTTATCCGCCGACTGCTCAGATTGCCGTACAAGAAGGGGAAGCGCTCGGTGACAATCTGGCGGCTCTCATTCGCGGCGAAGTGATGATGCCGTTCAAGCCAGCTCTCCAAGGATCTCTTGCTTCGCTCGGAAAAGGCGAAGGAATCGGTATGGTCGGCACGAAAAAACTGTTCGGCACCTCGGCCGCACTGATGAAAAAAGCGAGCGATCTGCGCTACCTGTACAAAATCGGCGGCGTTGGTCTCGCTCTGAAAAAAGTGCGCCTGTAAAAGGAGAAACCTATGCGCCATGCCAGTATCCAGGTCAGAGGATTGATGACCCGCGAAGAGATGGAGCGCTACAACGCGCTGATGGACGTAGGCGCCTACCTGGAAGACCAGGGGCGCCACGATCTCGCCCATCATATTCAGCGGGAAGTGGACATACTCATCCTGCCAGCGATTGATCGTTTGAAGGAAAAGGGCCGCGAACGCGACCGGGAAAACCTTCGCTACATGATTGACAACGGACTTCTGGATGAGGACGACGATTGACCAAGCTAGCGAATAGATGACTCGAAGATGCCCTCGGCGAACCAGAAGCCGGGGGTTTTTCATTGGAGGAACGAGCCAAATGGGCCGGCTGTTACTTGAAATGCCTCACACGGAGCTTCCTTGTTTTGAAGACATCCGGGCTTGCGTTTCGGTGCCAAATCGTATGTTCCGAGCTGGCGCTGTACAACCGGTTTCGCTATACTGACGAAAGAAAGGTGGGAGACCGTGTGCGAAAGACGAATGTATGGCTGGGCGCCTGCGGAATTGTGATTCGCGGCGAAGAGGCGCTGGTCGTGAAGAAAACGTACGGGGGTCTCAAAGGACAGTGGTCCTTTCCGGCCGGATTTGTGGAGCCGGGGGAGACCGTAGATGAAGCCGCCGTGAGAGAAGTTTGGGAGGAGACTGGAATACGCGCGGAAATACGGCGGTTGGCAGCCGTCCGCTCCGGAGTCATCCGCGATACGATCAGCGACAATATGGTGGTCTTCTGGATGGATTATGTCAGCGGTGAACCGCGTCCGCAGGAAGGGGAAATCGAGGTGGCAGCCTTTGTGCCGATCCGGCAGCTTCTGGAAGATCCGCTTTCCTCGACCTATTTGAAAATCATCCTGCCCACGTACCAGAAGCGAGAACAGAGCTTGGGCGGAGACGAATACCCGATCGACCCCGTTTTTCAATACACACGCTATAAAATCTTCTCGCAATCGTGAGTATACGCTAGATAACAGCCATTGTTGCCGCTTACATAGCGGTTTTTTTCTGTTTTTCCTCGCTTTTTTCAGTTGAAGAATGCTGTCTTTTTCTGATATAGTTAGACACATCCAAAAAATCAGAATTTTAAAAAATGTCGGTTATGCGAACCCGGCGCCATGGGAAAGGAGCGATCATCATGAGAAAAGAACAGGAACAATGCCCATACTGCAATGGACAAGGCTATTTTCAATTGCTGCTGGGTGGGACAGAAAACTGTCCGGGATGCGAGGGCTCGGGTGCCCACTCGGAGGAGATGTCCGCAGCTGCCGGCAATCGATGAGGGAAGTCTTTGAGAAGCCGATGAAAGTCGGCTTTTTTTGTGCGCCGCCAAAAGCGAGGCAAGCCCCAGTTTCCCAATTGACCTTATGCTTTGATTTCGATAGACTAGAAGCGATAACGGGCCGTCGGCTGCCGCGGTCCCATTTCTGTCGGAAGAGAGCAGGAGGTCTAAAAGCTCATGAGCTTGCTGCAATTTGTGGTGTCTGTTGTCTTGTTTGCTGTGCTTGGATTCGGGATCGGCTTTATTATAAACATGATATTGCGTACCACCTGGATGCCCGTCATCCTCGTCTTCGGAGTGGTCGTGGGCGCATTGATCTACAAAAACATCGTTCCCGGCCTTTGGGACTCCATCATTCTCGGCGTCGGCCTGATTGGAGCGGTGGCCAGCGGCTGGACGATCCAGACACTTCGGAAAAAAGGATATCGGATGTTTTAACTGACTTAGAAAGCGGACCTTACTCGGGTTCGTTTTTTCTTTTTTTAAAAGCGCTTGGAAAGCGGCTGCGGGGGAGAGAAGCATATTTCCAGTCCTGCGCTCCGGTCTTCGTCCTGCGAGGAAGCGCAGACTGTCCGCTACACAACGATTCGCGGGGGAGCGTAAAAGTGGCAGCCGCTTCGTAGCGGAATCAGGTTACTCCTGATTCCCGCGAATCGTTGTTCCGCTTTTGCTCGAAAACTGGACAGTATGCGCATCCGAGAAGTGTCCCACCGAACCTGCAGCGGTTTTCTCCTTTTTCATCTCCTCCACTACAGCCCGAACCAGGTGTCTTTCCACCCGTAAAAATCCTCCGGAAAGAAGCTCAAACCGCCCAAACTATCCCGAATATTTCAGCTTCTGGTTGAATTTGTGTATAGTTTCCTCCTCTCCGGGACAAGATTAGTAGCGAGAGGAGGTTTTTTACAGAATGAATGTGAAGCGATTGGTTAGTGTCATCGTTTTGGCTGTAACCGTCCTGACAGGCTTTGCGAGCGATGGATTGGGCTACAACGCGATCGGTGATCGATCTGTCCAGACCGCTTATGGAATCAGGGAAACCAGGGAAGGGCAGCAGGTCGTGAAAAAACGGGCTGTCTCCACCAGTTCATTTAGCCAGGTCATCGACAAAGCAGATGCGATGCTGGAGCAATATCCGAAAATCCGCGTTGTCGCTACCGGATACTACGCCGGATATGAATCAACGGGGAAACATCCGAGTCATCCATCCTACGGGATTACATATTCAGGCGTGAAGGTCCGTCGTGGCGAATACTCCACCATTGCTGCTGATCTGCGCGTGTTTCCACTGGGGACAGTGTTGTACATCCCCGGCTATGGTTACGGAGTTGTCGCTGACAAAGGAGGGGCTATACGCGGCAACAAAATCGACCTGTATTTTGAAACCAAGCAGGATGTATTCAAGCAGTGGGGGAAGAAGTCCGTAGACGTATACCTGGTCCGCCGGGGCGACGGGAAAGTAACAGAGGCGATGATGCAAGGGTTGAATGAAAAAGGGATTGCGGCGATGGCCGAACCTATTGACTAGTGTGATCGAAAGCAAACGAATGTGACTTTTAAAAAAGGATTTGCTTTAGCTATTTCAGCTGGCAAATCCTTTTTCGCATGAGCTCTGATCAAAATCTTGCAGCGTTCCATGCAAAGCTTAGTTTCGAGAAGCGGGCAGCTTTTCGGCGAGCTCGGGGTGGATCAGGGAGACAAGACGCTCCAATCCGTCCAGGATACGCGGAGAGGGCCTGCAGTAGAGGCCTTCTTCCAAAAGGTGCACCTGCTTTTTCCGAATAGCCGCCATCTCTTGCCATTCAAGGCGATCAGTGATCATAGCCGGTTTAATCCTTCGAAGCTCAATGCCGCACCAGACTACGCAAATATGGTCGGGATTGCGTTCCAGGACCATCTCGCGGGTCGCTTTTACATTGGGGACGGAAAAATCGGCAAACACATTCATGGCGCCGGCGATCTCGCTTACATCCGTCAGCCAGTTGTCCCGGCCCGGGGTGTAGATCGGATTGGGCCACCACTCCCAGTAGAGCTTTGGCGTAGTTTCAGCAGCCAACGCTGTTTGCCTGATGGTTTCAGATCTTTCGACAAAGTGATTGGCAAGCCGCTCTGCTTCCAGGTGTCTGCCGGTCGCTTCCCCGACGAGCCGGATATCCCGCGGGATGTCGGTGAAACGCTGCGGGTTGAGGACGATATGGGGAATCCGGCGGGCAATCAATGCTTCCACATTCTTTTCCATTCCAGGGACACTGAGCGAAGCTACGACCAAATCCGGTTTGAGGGCTTCCACCTTTTCCATGTCGATGGTCAGATCGGGTCCGACGCGAGGCAAGTGCTGCCACTCGCCTGGCCAGTCAGAGTGATCATCCAGCCCTACCACTTCCTCTTTCAACCCCAGATAATAGAGGATCTCCGTATTGCTCGGACAGATGGAAACGATCCGCATAACCCTTCCCCCTCCGGTTGTGTAAAGATCAGACCAGGACAGATTTTTCGTCTCCTGGTCTTTCTGTCGCCTGCTTATGCATAGAAGAGACGATCGACGATAATGGCGATCACGACTCCCAGCCATCCGCCGATAAGCACCTCGATCGGCTGGTGACCGAGCAGTTCCTTCAGCTTCTGGGCCTTTTCCTGATTCGGACGGACCTTGAAGGTTTTCATGCCTTCCAGAAGGTGATTGAATTCATCTACCAGCTTATTCAGAACGACAGCCTGCATTCCTGCATGGCGGCGAACGCCAGCCGCATCAAACATGACGATGATGCCGATAATGGCAGAAATGGCAAACATGCTGCTGGTGAAGCCTTCGCGAATGCCGACTGCTGTGGACAGTGCGGTAACAGCTGAGGAATGAGAACTGGGCATACCGCCTGTGCTGAACAAAAGCGACCACTGCCACGTCTTGGTGGCAAAGTAAGTAAGGGGAATCTTGACAAACTGGGCAATTCCTATGGCAATCAAAGCCGCCCATAAGGGAAAGTTGTCAAATATCGCTGCCATAGTGAAAATCCATTCCTTTCTGCTGTGCACTTCTAGAGATTATTGTAACAGAACGGCGTTATGCTCATCCGTGAAGTTTTCGTTGGGATTTCGAGACAAGCCAATCTGTGTTACCATAAAGATGGAAGGTTTGAAACGGAGGCAACGCTTATGAGTTACCCCGAGCAGTATCTCCAGTTTATTGATTTGTTCAATAAAAAAGAATACTACGAGTGTCACGATCTGCTGGAAGAAATCTGGATGGAGGATAAATCCAACAAGTTCCTTCAGGGACTCCTGCAGATGGCAGTCGGGCTGTACCATTTCTCCGGCGGCAACATCAAGGGAGCGCGCTGGATGTTCGAAAACAGCCGCAAGTACCTGACGCCCTATGCGCCCAGGCACTGGGATCTGGACGTATCTGCCGTGCTTGCTTTTCTGAATGAATGCATAGCAGAACTTCCCGAGGAGAATGCCATCCCGTACACAGAGGCAAAGGCGATGCCGTTTCCTGACTTGCACCTGACGCTGGGCACGCGCTGAAAATCGGAAAACAAATGTGCCCATAATTGTATCCTATCACAGAGAAAGAAGGAAGAGTATATGAACGTCACTGTAGAAAAACGTATGGATGGGTGGAACGTCGCCTGCGACGAGCTGATCATTCCTCTCTGGAAAGGAGAGGAGATTGCGGCGGCGTATCCGGAGTTGGACCAACGCTTTGACGGCGGTCTTGCCGCGATGCAAGCGGATAAGGAGTTCAGCGGCGAAGCGAAGACAGTGGCTATTGTTCACACGATGGGAAAACTGGCGGCAAAAAAATTAATCATCGCCGGCATGGGCAATCCCGAGTCGTTTGACTTCGTTTCGGCACGGGCTGCATGGGGACGCGCAGCCAAGGTTTCCACGACGAAGGGGAAGGAAAAGCTCGTTGCGATCGATGTGCGGACGAAGGGAAGTCTGGAGCTGGACCGTCTGGCTCAGGCGATGACAGAAGCGTTTGGGCTCGCTTCGTACCATTACGAGGGCTACCGTCAAAAGCCGAAGCGCGAAGCGGAACCGCTCAGCACCGTTCAGCTTCTGGTCGGCAGCGATGAGGAAGCCGCGACCGCTATGGTCGGCGTGATGCGCGGCGAGGCGCTGGCGCAGGGAACCAATTTGGCCCGCACGCTTGTCAACGAGCCCGGCAATTACTTGACGCCGACCGCGTTGAAGGACGCTGTCGTGGCTGTCGCCGAGCGCTACGGTATGGAGTATGAAGTGCTGGCAAAAAATAAACTGGAGGAATTGGGGATGGGCGGCGTTCTGTCCGTTGCAAAGGGAAGCGCGGAGGAGCCGTTCGTCGTCGCCGTCAAATACCAGGGCAAGGAAAACTGGGAAGACGTCATCGGTCTGATCGGAAAAGGCGTTACCTTTGATACGGGCGGTATTTCCATCAAGCCGGTAGCCGGCATGGAGGACATGAAATCGGATATGGGCGGGGCAGCGGCCATGATCGGGGCTCTGGAAGCGATCGGGCAGCTAAAGCCGAAAGCAAACATCCTGACCGTGATCGGCTGTGTCGAAAACATGCCATCATCAACGGCCTACAAGCCTGGGGACGTCATCACTACGATGAGCGGGAGAACCGTTGAAATCATCACCACCGATGCGGAAGGCCGACTCGTTCTGGCGGACTGCATTACATATGCCAAACAGAAAGGCGTTTCCTGCCTGCTCGACGCGGCTACCTTGACCGGGGGCATCGTCGTCGCACTGGGCCACTACTGCTCCGGTGTCATGACGAACAACGACGCTTTGGTGGGAGAGGTACTGGATGCTGCCGGCCAAGCGGGTGAACGGCTCTGGCAGCTTCCGACCTTTGACGAATACCGCGAGCTGAACAAAAGCCGTTTTGCCGATCTGAAAAACTCGGGCGGACGTTACGGTCACGGCATTATCGGCGGAGTCTTTTTGCAGGAGTTTGCCGAAGAGACGCCGTGGGCGCATCTGGACATCGCGGGCACAGCGTATTCTGCCAGCGCGAATGATATGAACCCGGCAGGCGGTACAGGCGTCATGGTGCGAACCATCGCCCAGTTTGTAATGAACCGCAGCCAGGCATAAGTACAGATACACGATCAAACAGCCAATCATAGCGGAATGAAGGAGGAAGTTATCCATGTTCCAAAATCCAAGCGATGAAAAACGCCGCCAGCTCCTGCAGGAGGCAAACACAATCGCAGTCGTAGGTCTTTCCGACAAGCCGGATCGGACCAGTCACATGGTAGCGGCAGCCATGCAGAGCGCTGGCTACAAGATCATCCCGGTCAATCCGGTGATCGCGGGAAAAACGGTACTGGGTGAAAAAGTCGTCGCCTCGCTTACCGACATCGACGAGCCTGTCGACATTGTAAACGTCTTCCGCCGCAGTGAGGATACTCCTCCCGTGGCCGAAGAAACGCTGAAGATGAAGCATAAGCCGAAGGCATTTTGGCTGCAGCAGGGCATCTCCAACGAGCAGGCGGCAGAGCAGGTGTCCAAGGAAGGCATCGACGTCATTATGGATCTGTGCATAAAGGTGGACCACGCTCTTTTACGCATTGGCAAGAAGTAATGGCTGCACAAAAACAACCGTGGAATGGTTTCGGCGAAGGAGTGAAGTCAGATGTTTTACAACAAGACAGCAGAGGCAAAAAATGACCGTGTCCCACCGAATCAAAAGGTGACGACCGGCTTCCCTGTATTGCATTACGGCGAAGTGCCGGAGTACACCGATCTTGCTGCGCAGTGGAGCTTCCGCATCTTCGGGCTCGTGGAAGAGGAAGTGACATTGTCGTACGAGCAGATGATGGCTCTTCCAAAAGGAACGACCACGAACGACATTCACTGCGTTACAGGCTGGAGCAAGCTGGACAACGTCTGGGAAGGCATCCCCGTAGAAGAGATCGTCAAGCTCGTCAAGGTCAAGCCGGAGGCCAAATACGTCATGCTTCACGCGGAGCACGGCTGGACAGCCAACATGCCGCTCAGCGACTTTTTGACGCCGGGCAATCTATTTGCCAACAAGCATAACGGCGAGGAACTGACGCCGGACCACGGCTGGCCGCTCCGTTTTGTCATTCCTCACCTGTATTTCTGGAAGAGTGCAAAGTGGGTGCGCGGCATCGAGTTTTTGGAGCGTGACAAGCAGGGCTTCTGGGAGAAAAACGGGTATCATATGTATGGCGATCCCTGGAAGGAGCAGCGTTTTGCGTGGGATTAAATAGACGTAGAAAGGAGGCGGAGAAACCGCCTCTTTTTTTTGAACCATAGCGGGACTTCTACTGTTCAATCCTCGGCCTCGTAGGATAACAGTCCGGCATTTTCACATCCGATACCTCAGACA
Source organism: Brevibacillus sp. FSL K6-2834 (assembly GCF_038592925.1). NCBI lineage: Bacteria > Bacillati > Bacillota > Bacilli > Caryophanales > Paenibacillaceae > Brevibacillus > Brevibacillus sp. FSL K6-2834. The sequence goes on along the minus strand of NZ_CP151945.1, from coordinate 4,438,780 downwards.
GCTTCATCAAGTAATAACACTCCTCCCGCGACATGTGGTCGGCCATCAGCGGAGACAGCACGCCCAATACTTCATCCCGCAAGCGCATTTCCGTCAATTCATGCAAGAAGGATTGGAAAAGCTGAATCTCCATTTCTGCCTGGTGATGGAAACGGCTTAGCGCAGGAAAGCTTTGCAAATGGGTACGGAGATATCCGGCCAATTCAACGGCTTTTAGGTAAAAATGTTCAAATTGCTTCGTAAAATGATTGCTTTTTTGCTTATAGTCATGTTCCACCATGTCCAGAAGCGAACTGATCGTAGCAGCATGCCCGGCAGCGTCAGACAGCCACAGCAGATGATAATGAACGGCATGAAAAGTGGGAGCTCCGCTTCCGGAAAGGACATCGTTGAGGATTCGTTCGTATTCCTCCAATTCGTTTACCATGTGGTTTAAAAAAGTGGGAGGCAGGCTGATCGCAATCTTTCCGACAAGATGCCGCTCCAATAGATGGAGCTTATATTCACGCAATTTCTCCGTGAAGAGGCTCGCCTGTTGATTCAGCAAATGAATGTCCTCGCCAGAGAGATTTTGGCGTGCGTATTCAAGCAGCTTGTCAAAGGACTTGATAAAGTGGCTTGCTTGCTCAATCTCACGGGTCTCTTTTGGCGCCAGTGACTGATGAATAAACCGGGCATGATCGCCGAGTATTTGCAGCCAAAATCTATGTTCAAACATAATGTCACTTTGTACATCGACTTTGTTTTTCATGTCATTCCCTCCCTTTGCACACTTCAGGGTATGTGCAGGAGCCCAAATGTGTGTAAAGGGTGAACAGGGGAATCGGATGCACCCCGTGGAAGTGAGATTGGCCAGTTATCTGTTGTCTGTCTGCTTTGATGCAGCCGATTCCCGGTTTCAAGGGCAATTGAGCACAGCCAGTCTGAGGGATGCCGCGAACTTAATCGGAACCAGCTACCGACATCTGAACAGGGTCATCCGGCAGTTTTGCACGGAGGGTCTGATCGAACGCAGCAAAGAGTACATCCTGGTTGCGGACAAGGAAGGGGTAAGAGCGCTGGCAGGCGATAATATTTACGAATAGACACATGGCAATAGGCTTCAGAAGAGCAGGGCGGCGATCAATCATCATCCAGGGTGCAATCACGGGAGAGGAAAGCGTATGATATCGGGACGGATACTTGCAGTTCTCGCAGGTTCGCTGGTCAGTCTGCAAAATATTTTCAACAGCAAGGTAAATGAACGAGCGGGATCCTGGGCAACCACGGCGCTCGTATTAGGCATGGGATTTTTGGCTTCGCTTGTGATCGGTCTGCTATTTGAAGGCGCAGAGCTGTCTGTCTTGGAAAAGATGCAGCCCTGGTACTGGTTTAGCGGTTTGATCGGAGTTGGAGTAGTCATTTGTCTGGTGCAGGGGATCAGGCTGCTCGGCCCAACGTACGCCAGCTCGGTCGTTTTGTCAGCGCAGCTCGGATTTGCGTTATTGTGGGTCTCTCTAGGCTGGTTCGGTTTGGAGCAAGTCCCGTTTACTTTCAAACAGGTGGTCGGCGTGCTGGTCCTCGTCGGCAGTATCATCGTTTTTAAATTTGGCGGTAAATATGAGGCGCAGGAGTCGTCCAAGCAGCCAGCGTAGATGATCCGTTGAGCTTTCTCGCAGGCGATGACCTGTGTGCACATTCCGTTTTCGTTATCGGAAATAGCTGCCATCCGTTTGCCTCTTCTCCCTGGCGGTTGCGCTCAGGGATTTTTTATTGGGCAGGCGGGTACTGCCACTACAGCTTGACAGCGAACAGCCAGAGAATCACCCCAGCCACGGCAGCACCTAGCAGGAGCAGCACCGCCCATTTTGTGCTATTTCCCTGCTGCTTTGCTTGTACTTGTTCCTGACCCTGGTTCTTTTCTTGTTCCTTTGGTTGTTTCTTTCTGAACAGCAGCGGCAATTGAGAAGCGGCTATCGCGGCAATGCCCGAAAAAATCCAGAACCGCATCGTTTTCTTCGTTTCGTTGTCTTCCATGCTCTGCACCCTCCTAATAGCTTCAGTATGCGTCAAATGCCGGGAAATGTTGTAGGAGGAACGGGTTTGTCCAACCGAGTCTAAATTGACTGTATGGGCAGCATCGCTGCATAGAAATATTGCGTTGGGAAATTTTATGGTTAAAAAGGGTGGGCTCATGAAGATCAAGGATAGGGTTTCTTTATTGCTCGCCGTCAGCCTGTGCCTGTTGACCATCGGTTGCCGGACAGACCCCGGCCAGCAGCTAAACCAGCAAAGCGTCAAATCCCCGGCGTCTGCCAATCAAACGGCAAAACCCGTCATACTGATTGTCATTGATTCGTTGATGGACAAGCCATTGCAGGAAGCGATTCGGCAAGGCCGCGCCCCCGCTTTGAAGCATTTGCTAGCGAACGGGCACTACTTTCCGAAGGTCGTCAGCTCGTTTCCGACGATGTCCGTCACCATCGACAGCACTTTATTGACCGGGACATACGCAGATCGGCATCATGTTCCGGGCCTTGTCTGGTACAGCGGCAAAGAAAAGCGGATGATTTTCTATGGAAACGGCCCAAAGGAGGCCATGAAAATCGATCAGCCGCAAGTATTGATAGACTCCGTGCAGCAGTTAAACCAGGTTCAATTGAACAAGGAAACGAAAACGATTCATGAGGAGCTGGCGGAAAAGGGAAAAAAATCGGCGTCGATCAATGCGATTGTATTTCGGGGAAAAACGGAACACAGCTTGAAAGTCCCCGGCTGGATCTCAGCCGCCACTCATATGCCAGACGCATTGAACGTAACGGGACCTGAATGGCTTTCCTATGCGGCGTTTGCACAACTGGACCCGAACAACCGCCACGACCGTCTGTGGAAAAAGTACGGGATGAACAATGATTTTTCCGGTCATGACGTGGCCTATTTGATCACGAAAAAACAGCTTCCGCCTTTTACAATCGCATACTTCCCGGAGAATGACATGACCGTCCACAGAGGGGGCGTCGCCAACCTGGATGGGATAGCAAAAGCGGATCAGGCGCTGCAGGTCGCGCTTAACGCTTACGGCTCGTGGGATCGGGCGGTGAAGAACGCCGTTTGGATCGTTATGGGGGACAGTGCACAGAGCGCCGTGTACGACGACCGGGACAAAGCGACGGTCGACCTAAGACCGCTATTGGCTCCGTATCGGATCGCGAAAATCGGCCAACCGGTAAGGCCCGAGGATCAGGTTGTGATTTCCACCAACGAGCGCATGGCTTACATCTATGCGATTGATGAGAAGGTCCGGTTAGCCGACATCGTGAAGCGGCTGCAGGCCGAGGACAAGCTCGATATCATTGCCGTGAAAGACGGCAAAAACGTGCGGGTTACTGCAGGCAATACCAGCGATCAGTTTTCTTATCGTCCCGGCGGAAGATACACGGATGAGTACGGGCAAACATGGACGATATCGGGAGAACCGAAGCTGGCGGATATTGTGATTGCCAATAAGCGGATCAAATACGGGAAGTATCCGGATGTTTTGGCGAGACTGTACGGTGCGGTGCATTCTCACGAAGGAAGGTATGTTGTCGTCACGATCAAACCCGGATACGAACTGGTCACGGAAAGCTCCCCCACTCATCTCGGCGGAGGAGCTCACGGTTCGCTTCATGAAAAAGATTCGCTTGTCCCGATGATTGTAGCCGGAACAGACACCCGGCCAAAAACGCTGCGCCTCATCGATATGAAAGACTGGATTTTGCAATTGGCAAATCAGTAGAGAACAAACTCCCTCGCTGCCTGGACAGCACAGGGAGTTTGTTTGAAGCATTACAGGCTGCTCGCCCCGCGACTGATTATGCCTTTGACGGATCACCCATAAACCAGGATATATACGTGCACCGCTTGCAAATCAGGATGGCTGCCTCTTTGTTTGCCCAATCCAGCCCGAAAAAGGTAGCTCCCCGCGAGTTTAACTGTCTATAGTCCTTGTCAAACGTGTCGTTTTGACAGCACGGACAAGTGAGAATCGTCCCGCCGATTTTATATTTCAAACCCATTCACTCCCTGTCATTTGATACATAAAAATACGAAATTACCCAAAAAAAGGTTTCAAAAGGAGGCGGTCTGTGTGTCGTGGCAGTGTCCTCAAAAGGAGCGGCTTCCTCCCAAAACAAGTGATTTGGGGACTGAAGCGGAGCTTTTTGCAAAAAAGCAAGCGGCCATAGGAAATCAATGAGTCCATGGCCGCATGCCGTTTATTGGTGCTTGTTATGTAATCGGTTCGAAATCTCATCCAGCGTGTGGATGATCAAAAAGAGCTGGTCGGAGGTAGCAGCCACCTGTTCAGCAGAAACAGTGGAAAAGGCTATCTGTTGGTCAATTTTTTGCAATTGGTTGGTAATCTTCAGCAGAGATTGATGGATATGTTTGGAGGAGGCATTCGATTTATCCGCCAATTTTCGCACCTCATCCGCAACGACGGTAAAGCCGCGGCCGTGCTCGCCAGCTCTGGCAGCTTCTATGGCGGCATTGAGTCCAAGCAAGTTGGTCTGCGAAGAGACTTCCGAAACGAAGTCGCTGAGCTTTTCGATTTCTTCGTTGTGCGTTTTCAGAACATCCATGGAAAGGGCAATCGCTTCATTGCATTCGGCAAGCTTTGAAGCCGACTCGGCAAATACGGAAGAGATCCGAACGGCTTCCTGTGTCGTGGTCGTAAGCTCTGTTGCCATTTGCTCCATCCGCTGGCGATATGCCAAATTTTCTTCCATGGTATCCCCGATGTACTGCTCGAGAATGATGGCAGAATCAAAGAAAACTCGTTTGCTAAGCGCGCGATAAAAGGCATGCCCATCAGGCAAGGCTTGGATTCTTTCAGCAAACAGGCGCAAATAGAGAGAGTATCCGCCCAGAAACCAGGAAGCGGACAACCCGATCTTGGCATGGATAGCGCCTATTTTTTGCCGAGTGTGTATATAGTCAGCATCAATGACGGTAGAAGAGAGAGATTCCAGGTACCGCAGTTGTGTTTTCTTTAGTCTGTCTACAGTACTGTTGGTACGAATGAGTTGGTCGAGAATCGAGTGTCTCTCCAACTCCTGATAGAAACAGTCTACGATCTCTTCCGAGTAAGTCTGAAAAAAGTCGCGATGTGAATGCAAAAGATTCAGATCGTCTTTTGTCAGGTCATAAAACGCGAGGAGTTGGCTCCATTTGTTCTCTAGCGTAACCATGATGTGTGCCCCTTTTAGAAAAATAGAAAAATATATTCTCAAATTTTACCAGAGTTGAAAGTAGGATGAAACCCAAATTTTTCATGCACGGGGTTGTCATTCCTTCTTCTCGAACTATTCCCGAATGTTTCTGCATGCGAAACCTGATGGGTTTGGCACTGTGATTCAGCACAGTTTGGAGAATAAAATCGCAAGATCCGGGCATAATAAAAAATACGCTGTTAACAACCTTTTTCATCCCCCCGCTTTGGGAGAGGCCTGCAAAATACCTCTTTTGAGGTTTGCGGATCGGGTAACCCACACTATTTTTTACAAAAAAGGACTTTAACGAAAAATGCAGCCCATTCTCCTTTAAGAGGCGGGCTGCATTTTTTCTGCCAATTTTATCATCCGTTTTACATTTACGACGAAAGTCGTAAGTATTGCCTGTATTCGCATACGAAAGAGACCACGGTACTTGGCCTTGGTCATCCCATGATACCTTTTTAATTCAGCATTTTTGTGCTCAATAATCGATCTGCGACGAATACGTTCTTTGAACGTATCGCTGTTTTCAAACTCGATTTGCGCCTTGTAGGTTTCCGCCACGATCCGGATGGAGTAGGTCTTGCTCTTCGCTCCTGGTTTGAAACAGCCTTCCCTAAGTGGGCATGTCTTACATTTCTCCGTATCGAAGTAGAAAACGAGAGAACGACTTTTGCCACTCTTGCTTCCTTGGACAGCCTTTCGGATACTATGTTGTCCTGCCGGACAAATAACAAAGTCTGCATCCTTGTTGTACTCAAAACCTTCTTGCCTTAGCCCTCCGTTATGTACGATTGGGTTTAGTGGGACGACGGGTTGAATCTTCTTGGCTTTCATCTCGTCCAAGTTATCTTTACCCGAATATGCGGTGTCAGCAATCACTTCTTGTACTTCTATTCCTACGTCAAGCGATTGGTTCAAAAGTTGTTTGAATTGTTTTCCGTCATCCGTACTTCCTCCGGTGACCTCCACAGCCGTAATGATTTCTTCTTCGGTCATGGCAATATGCTCTTTGTAGCCAAAAAAGGATTTCGTATTACTCTTCCATCCAAAGCGTGCATCTGGATCAATGGCCGACATAATACCTTTATTGGCGAGGAGACGTTCGTCTTCCACGATGGCCTTGGCGATCTTGACCTTCTCCGAGATGGAACCCTCATGATCGGGTAACAAAGTCTCGACAGTCTCTCCAAGTTCCGCCAAGTAGTGAAGCATGATCTTCTCAGCATCCTCTTGATCTTTCTTCAACTCCGGTAACCGTGGGAGTTTCTTTTCGAGTTTTGGATGCTTTTTCACCACAACACGGAATAAGCGCTTCGCCGCATCCCGCAGTACTTCAAGCGGCTTTTGTTTTTGTGAAGCTGCCAGTGTATGGGTGGAATCCATGATGATCGTCTTTGACTTCACAAGTCCTTTTTCGATGCACTGACGTACAACTGATTTAAGCACCTCATCCACGGCTCCGGCCCCTAACCGATGATTACGAAAGCGGGATAATTGAGAGGGGTCAGGAAGGGGATCTTCTGGATTTAAACCTAAAAACCACTTATAAGCGAGGTTTACCTGCGTTTCCTGAATGATGCGTTCATCCGAAAGATTGTAGAGAACTTGTAAAAACAATAGACGAAACAGGAGTTCGGGTTCGTTAGCAGGTCTTCCGTAATGCTCACAATAAGAGGAACGAACCAACTCATGAATGAATGTGAAATCTACGATTTCATTGATTTTACGTAAAGGGTGATCCGCGGGAATTAGTTTATATAATTCGGCATGGAAGGATGCCGTGATTTGTTTAGAGGGCTGTAGCAATGGTTCCAACTCTTTCGTTTTCTTTTCATTGTACAACAAACCCAGTGTCGAAGGGGCATTGGGTTTCAGCCTGTTGAAAACCTACTGTTTCGGAGGAGAAGCATGTTTCCAGGCGGAGCGACTGGCGGAGTCCAGCCAAGCGGAACAGCGAGCCCGGGGAAACAGAAGCGCAATCTATGAGTAAACCCCGGAGCTGCGCGCCGTTTTGCGCTTCCCCCGGGATCGCTGTGGAGCGGACAGTTTCACATCCTTGCAGGACGTAGACCGGAGCGCAGATCGGAAACATGCTTCTCCCCACTACAGCTACATTCTCGATACTTAAAACCCCAGTACCTAAGGGCACTAGGGTTACGGTTTACAGATATTAGGTGGACTTTTGCAGGACTCTCCTTTGGCGGGGGCTTTTTTTTGCTTTTTTACAGCAATCATTGTAACAATTACTTATTTAAATTTATTATAAAAAAGTATTGATTTTATTTTGAGAAGTGTTATCATTTGTTTTGTAAGAACAAACTGGTGAGGTGAATAGGTGATGAGTGCAAACAAGAACAACAACCTGACGACTAGCTGGGGTACTCCGGTCGGGGACAACCAAAATTCGATGACAGCCGGTTCCCGCGGTCCCACATTGATTCAGGATGTGCATCTGCTTGAGAAATTGGCGCATTTCAACCGGGAGCGCGTGCCAGAACGGGTCGTGCATGCCAAAGGCGCCGGTGCGCATGGCTATTTTGAAGTCACAAATGACCTGACAGCGTACACCAAAGCTGCTTTCTTGTCAGAAGTAGGCAAACGTACACCTCTCTTTGTTCGCTTCTCGACGGTTGCAGGCGAGCTGGGCTCGGCCGATACAGTCCGCGACCCTCGGGGTTTTGCCGTCAAATTTTACACAGAAGAAGGCAACTATGATTTGGTAGGGAACAACACGCCTGTTTTCTTTATTCGGGACGCGATCAAGTTCCCGGATTTCATCCATACACAAAAAAGGGATCCGAAAACGCATTTGAAAAATCCGACAGCGGTATGGGACTTCTGGTCTCTTTCCCCAGAATCCTTGCATCAGGTGACGATCTTGATGTCTGACCGCGGCATCCCTGCTACTTACAGACATATGCACGGCTTTGGCAGCCATACCTTTAAATGGGTCAATGCAAAGGGAGAGTCCGTCTGGGTCAAATACCACTTCAAAACGGAACAAGGGATCAAGAATCTAACGCCCGAAACAGCGGCTCAAATTGCCGGTGAAAACCCTGACTATCATACAGAGGATCTGTTCAATGCGATTGAAAAAGGCGACTATCCTGCGTGGAGGCTATACGTGCAGATCATGCCGCTGGAGGATGCCAATACGTACCGCTTTGACCCATTTGATGTGACGAAGGTATGGTCGCAAAAAGACTATCCGCTGATCGAAGTGGGGCGCATGGTGTTGAATCGCAACCCGGAAAACTACTTTGCCGAGGTTGAGCAAGCGACATTTTCACCCGGCACGCTTGTTCCCGGCATTGAAGTGTCTCCTGACAAAATGCTGCAAGGACGCCTGTTTGCCTACCATGACGCACACCGTTACCGCGTAGGGACGAATCACCAGATGCTGCCGATCAACCGGCCGCGCAACGAGGTGAACAACTATCAACGCGACGGACAGATGCGTTTTGATCAGAACGGTGGCGGCTCGGTGTATTATGAGCCCAACAGCTTCGGCGGTCCGACGGAGGCGCCCGAGCACAAGCAAACGGCTTATCCGGTGTCAGGCTTGGCCGACAGCGTCGCCTATGATCGGGATGACCACTACACGCAGGCCGGAGATTTGTACCGGCTGATGAGCGAGGATGAGCGCGCGCGTCTGGTTCAAAATATTGTGAATGCGATGAAACCGGTGGCAAAAGAAGAAATCAAGCTTCGCCAAATCGGACACTTTTACAAAGCGGACCCCGAATACGGAACACGTGTTGCCGAGGGACTTGGCCTGTCTGTACCGGAAGAAGTGAAATAAGACGGTCGGGACTGTCTGCTTCAGCCGTTTGGCAAAGCGGGAAATAACGAAGAGGTGAAAGACGATGAACCTTCAAAAGGTGCTATGTCCGGTCTGCCAATCGGAAATCAGGTATTTGAAGCACAGCATTATTTGTGATTGCGGCATGCGGCTGAAGCCAAAACGGAAACGGGCGTAGGCAAGATAGGCGCCTTTTGAGGGTGGATACGAGAGCAAAAAGACGCGGCAGCTTCAGCCTGCCGCGCCTTTGCGTATCGTGATTTGCCACTGGGCATCATCGGTTTGTTCGAATGAGACGACCTGATGTCCGTTTTTGACGGCCCATCGGGGCAAGCTTTCTGTCGCTTGCGTGCAGTCAAAATCGATGATCAGCTCCTGTCCCGGCGCCAGCTCCCTAATGGCGCTTTCCGCTTCGACCAGCGGGAAGGGGCAAACCATGCCGATGACCTGCAAATGTTTTTTCATGCGGATTCTTCCTTTCTTAGAAGAGTATGAGGCAGTAAAAGCGTTGTGCCTGGCCGCAGCAAAGCCAGTCGGCAGCAAAGCCGGTCGCAGCAATGCTAACTGCCAAAGCCCACGGCAGTCACAGTTTCGCGAGGGTAAAGCTTACGATCGTCAGTCTGCTACCGATCGTCAAACCGCTACCGACTGGCTCGGGGCTGCTCCGCTGTTGGCTTTGCGTTTTCCGCGAATGATCACAAAATAGGTGGCAACCCAGGTGCCCAAAATGATGAACAAGGTGGCGACCCAGCCCTGCCAGGTGAACAGCGACGTGTTGACCAGCCCGTTTCCGATCGTGCAGCCGCCGGCGATACTGGCGCCGAAGCCCATGAACAGGCCGCCAAAGAAGTTGTTCCGGATCGTTTTGATGTCAGGCAGCCGCCAGCGGAACTCGCCGCTGCCCTTGGCCGCGACGTAGGAGCCAAGCGCGATGCCGATGACCAGAAATACAGCCCAGTCGAGAAATTTGATGTCGCCGGTCGTGATGTAACGCAAAAGGTTGCCGCTCGGAGTGGTAATGCCCAGTCCAAACATGCGGCCGGTAGCTTCGCTCATCGGCCATGCCGCAATGGCGATTACGCCGACGATCAGAGCGGTCACAAACGGATGCCAGCGTTTTTCAAACAGCAGATGGGCAAGCCCTGTTTTTCGCCGTTTCAACGTCGGTACGGCGAAGGACGGCTGGCGCAAATGCCTCCAGACGATCAGCCCGACGAGAACAGCAAACAAGGCGACGAGCACCCAGGGGGAAATCCCCAGAGTCGTATAGATAAACACATCCTCGCTCTTTTGTCCGGTCAAGGCATCGGAAGCCGGTTTCAAAACGCCCCATTTTGTCGCCACGGTCCCCAGCATGTAGGCGAACAGCGCGATCCAGCTGCCTAGAAGCCCTTCGCCCGCACGGTACCAGGTGCCGGTTGCGCACCCTCCGGCAAGGACGATCCCCAGGCCGAAGATAAATCCGCCTAGTGTCGCTCCGAGCCACGTGAACGGCACTTCCGAAAGCTGGATCAGGCCGAGGCCGGCCAGAGCGTAGACGCCGATGCTCTGAACGGCGATGGCAATCAAGACGGCGATGAACATGCGATTGTCCTTGACCAGAATGACATCGCGATAGGCGCCGACCACGCAAAACCGTCCCCGCTGCAAGACAAATCCGAGAGCGAGCCCGCAAAGAAGTCCCAATACAATTTTCGCTGCCATGTTCATCCTCCCCAAGCGTGGTGTTTTGATTGTAAATTATAAATACAGCAATTCCGATATGTCAAATATGAATTGTGTGGAAACTTGTTTTTGTTTCTTGCTTTGAACAACGCGTTGGAAAGGAAAACGGGCATAAGAAGAATCAGCGGTTTGCAACTTCGTCTGGTATACTATTCTCAATCAACAATCGACTCGGAAGTAGGTTGCTATCATGATCTTTTTTGAAGTCATTTTGCCCGTTCTGCTTATTTTTTTGAGCGGCTACGTCTTGCAGCGCATTTTCAAGCTGGATCTAAAACCGATCTCCACGCTTGCCATTTACGTTTTGACGACCGCCCTGGTGTTCCGCACGTTTTACAAAACCCCGCTGGATCTGCAGTTGTTTTACATTGTGATCATTTCGCTGCTGCTTCTGGCCGGATTGATCGTCATTACGCAGCTGACCGCAAGATTTTTCAAGTACGACAAGCAGCAGGAAAGCGCGTTGATGCTGTCGACGGCTTTCATGAACAGCGGAAACTACGGAGCGCCGATCATTCTTTTCGCGTTTGGGGAAACGGGCTTTCACTACGCCGTGCAAATCATGGTGTTTCATTCCATCATCATGGGCGTGTTCGGCGTCTATTTTGCTTCTCGCGGGGAAAATGGGGCGAGAACAGCGGTCAAGGCGGTATTGAAGCAGCCGTCCAATTATGCGGTCATCGTGGCGGTTGCGATGCAGCAGTTCCAGGTGGCCATTCCGGAGAGCTACTACCAGGCGATTGATCTCGTAGCGCAGGCGGCGATCCCTACCGTTATGCTGATCCTCGGGATGCAGCTGGCGAATGTATCGTCGAGCACCTTTGAATGGCAAAGCTTGAGTGTGGCCACCGTGATTCGACTGGTGGCCTCGCCGCTCCTGGCATATCTCATCTGTCTGTGCTTTCCGATTGATCCGCTATTGCAAAAGGTTCTGGTCATTCTGGCTGCTATGCCATCGGCTGCCACGACAGCGATGTATGCGATCCAGTTCAACATGCGCCCCCAATTCGTCTCCAGCAGTGTTTTGGTCACAACGTTGATAAGCGTGGGGACGCTGACGTTTTTGCTCAATATCATGCAGTAGGAAAAAAATGCCTGACATCCTGTCTGCGGCTATCGGCGGCGGGTTTGCTTCAAGCGTAAAGGTTGACATTTTACGTTTAACGTCTAAACTCGAAAAGTCTATCGTTGTTCACTTATAAAAATTGTTTGGGATTGTGGCATGCCTGTCCCGTGCTTCCCTCGCTCCGGCGGGGGATTTTTTTCGGACAAAAAATAAACTCCGCCCAAAAACTGCGGAGGTAGTAGGCATATGGCTTGCAGGCTAGCTGCTGAAAAAACCGCTGCTGGAGCGTTTCTTCTTTTTGTAATAGGAGCTGCCGTAGTAGGCATGCCCGTTTCCGTGAGGATGGCTGTGGCCTTTTCTGTGATGGTAATCGCTGCTGCTGTACTTGCGGTATTTGTGTGAATGAGTCGTTCCATGTTTGCCGAGCAGGTTGTTTAACAGTTTTTTAAACACGTTCATCACTCCCGCAGGTAATGGTTGCTCTATCCTTTACGATTGTGACGGCTGGAGGTTTCAGTCTAAATGGTATCCAGCTTGGCGACGGTCCTCTCGTTGTTCACATTTCCTGTGTTCAATGTGCTTTTCGGCTCGATCAGAATGACGTGGCATTCGCCTTCCGGTACGGACGGTTTGTGCTCCACGCCCTTGGGAACGATGATAAACTCGCCTTCCTCGACCCATTCATCCCGGTCGCGGAAATGCATCAGCAGTCTTCCTTTGACGACCAGAAAAAGCTCATCCTCATCTTCATGATGATGCCAGACGAACTCTCCCTGAAACTTGGCAAGTTTGATGTAGAAATCATTGAGGTCGCCGACAATCTTTGGACTCCAGTATTCCTGGAACAGCGCAAACTTTTGCGAAATATTGACCTTTTCCATCCCTGCACCTCTTTGGTTTATATTTGTCCACGTGCAAGTATGATTACGTTAGCCTTTTGATTATAGCACGCTGCTGATGTACCAAACGGGAGGGATTGCACTTTGACGAACAAAAACAGGCTGCCACAAAGGGCGCCTGTTCAGTTGTTTTTCGTGTATGCAGGTATCGGTATCGTTACGCTTCCCACGGCTGGATGATCCCGCAGGCCAAGCGCTTGCCGGAATTGCCTGCCGGCTGGGTGCGATAGTCGTCCGGGTTTTGATGGATGATGATCGTTTTCCCGATGATGTCTCTCACCTGGAACCGATTCGTGAAAAAGCTCATGCGGGCGTATCCATCGTTGGAGAACAGCACGGGAAAATCGCTCGCGTGATTGCCGTGGGGCTGATTCGTCGGATTCCAATGTTCTCCCGCCCGCTTGAATGGGTCCTGCGGATCGCCGATTTCGCAAGTGGTTCCATCATGTATATGGAAGCCATGGGGCCCGATTGGCTGCCGGCCCGCTGATCCCGGTCGGTAGGGAGGAAGGCCGGTTACTTCGACAAGAACGTCAGTGCCATAAGGAACTTCGGTAAATGTCACATAGCCTTGGAGAGGACCCCCTTGTATCCAGGCAATCGCCCGGGCCGGTTGAGCGTGCACTTGCTCGGAATCCGCGACTGGATAGGGATAGGGAAAGCCCTGTTCTGAATAACTGTACATAACACTCCTCCACTTTCTGTTTTTGAGACTGCCTACTGTATCTTACGGTGAGCATAGGCATTGTGTTCTGGCTTTTGAAAGGTTGCCGTTGATGACTGCCCGATTGTTTGCGATTCCGGTTTTGTCATGCTTCATCAGGAATCGAATGGAATACTTCTCACCGATAGATGAACAACTGCCATATGTCTGTCGATCAGAGAAAAAGGGTGTAGGCCCTGCGTTCTTCCTCAACCTAGGGCTACATGGAATTGCCTGCTTCTCAAGCTTTTCAACGAGTCAATAGGACAGAAGCAACTGCTGGGAATTACACCCAACAACCTATGTTTTATTGCGGATAATTTACCTACTATTATGATTAATCAGAAATTTAATGGCGGTAAGGGGGAGTCTGCTTGAGCAAGCTGGAATCTGCATCTTTATGCGCAAGGAAAGTTTCTTCGCTGTTATTGGGTCTCACTGTTGCTTCGACACTGGTCTTCACGTCAGCCGTTCCGTTGCTGACATACGCTGCATCGGCAACAGCAGCTTCAAAAACCGCAACAGGCTTTTCAGCGGAAAAAGCGGATTGGCAACTGGAGTATGAACAGACTTTTGCCCAACTGGTCAAAAAGGAATCGCTGGCCCGCTATTCCAAAGATTTGAGTGAACGCTCCTCGCTGGTGGGATCGCCCGGCAATGAGGCCAATGTAGAGTATGCCGTGCGGGAGCTGAAAAAGGCGGGGCTTCAGCCGGAAGTGAAGACCTATCATGTCTACATGTCCGTTCCCAAAAAGATTTCGGTCACGCAAACCTATCCGCAAAAACGCGAGCTGCAGGTCATCGAGAAGCTGCCCAAAGGGACGAAGCACGCAAACGAGATTGTGCCGGGATACAACGCATATTCACCCGCTGGCGAGGTGGAGGCGGAGCTTGTATACGCCAACTACGGCAGGCCCGAGGATTTCGAAGAGCTGGAAAAACGGGGCATTTCGGTAAAAGACAAGATCGTCATCACCCGCTACGGTGCCAACTTCCGCGGCGTCAAGCCGGAACAAGCGGCGAAAAGGGGAGCCGTCGGCATGCTGATGTACAGCGATCCGGCCGATGACGGGTACATAAAGGGACTCGTCTATCCGGATGGTCCATGGAGACCTGCAGACGCCATCCAGCGCGGAAGCATCCTGTACATTTTCCGATATCCGGGCGATCCGCTGACCCCGGGAGAGCCGTCAACGCCCGATGCCAAACGGATCGATCCGGCTGATGCGGATTCTCTGCCGACGATCCCGACGACTCCGATCTCTTACGGGGAGGCACGTTCCTTGCTGGAAGCGATGGAAGGAGAAGAAGCGCCGGAGTCCTGGCAGGGAGGTCTGCCGTTTACGTACAAGATCGGACCGGGGCAGACGAGAGTAAAGATTTCCCTCGACATCGATTACAAGCAGCAGCCAGTCAATGACGTGATCGTCCGCATTCCCGGGGCAAAATATCCGGAGCAAATGGTGGTGATCGGGGCTCACCGTGACACTTGGGTAAAAGGGACAAGCGACGATCTGTCGGGCTGGACGGCCACGATGGAGATTGCCCGCGTCCTCGGGGAAATGGCGAAAAAAGGCTGGCAGCCGGATCGCACGATTGTCCTGGCCGGATGGGACGGGGAGGAATACGGCTTGCTTGGCTCGGTCGAATGGGCCGAGGATGAGCGCGAGGAATTGACGAAAAACGCCGTCGCCTATATCAACATGGACGGATTGGGCGGTCAGTTCTTCGGCGCATCTGCGGTGCCTTCACTGAAGCAGCTCGTATACGAGATCACGAAAGAAGTAACAGAGCCAAGAAGCGGCATGTCGATCTACGATGATTGGTATTTGAGATCGGGACGCAAAGAGCCGGCGATTGGAAAATTGGGCAGCGGGTCGGACTACACTCCGTTTATCCAGCACCTCGGCGTGCCGTCGCTCGATATGGGGTTCGGCGCTGCTGGCGGGCTCTATCACAGCGCCTATGACAACCTTGATGCGATGGAAAGGTTTACCGATCCCGGCTATGAGCATCATGCTGCCGGTGCCCGTTTGGTCGGAATGACAGCGCTTCGCTTGGCAAATGCGGAAGTAATACCGTTCAAATACTCCGATTATGCGGCCGACGTTCGGGCAATGCTGGAGGAGCTGGCCGATAAAGGAACGCTCGGTGTCGATCTGTCTCCGGTGATCGCTCAGGCTCAGGAGTGGCAGGCTGCGGCCGCTGCACTTGAGGAGAAGGCGGCGAATATCATCGAAGACGGCGTAACCGAAGAGGAGTACGGCGATTTGGCAAAGCTGAATGCGGCACTGCTCCAGCAGGAGCGCGACCTGCTCAAGCCAGAGGGGCTGTCCGGCCGTCCGTGGTATAAGCATCAGGTATGGGCGCCGGGGCTTACGACCGGTTATGCGGCGCAGCCTCTGCCAGCCATCGCTGAGGCCCTTGAAGCCAATGATCCCGCGGCATTGCAAAAGGCGGCGGAGAAGCTGAAGGAAGTGTTGGCAAAGGCGGCAGAAACGGCTCGTTCGGTGAAAGAAGAATAGGCAAGCACTCGGGGGTGTACAGCCAAGAGGTCCGCGTGAATGCGGACCTTTTTCGTGTACCGAACCAATGTCGGGTGCGGAACCAATATCGAGTGCAAACCACTATCGAGTACCGAACCAATTTCACGGATACGCAACTAATCAAGACGGTTTTGCAAACAGGGCCAGGTTCACTCGTTTGACAGAGAGAGCGGATGGTCCGTCACGGGTGCTTTGAACAAGACAAAATCGCCGGACCACATTCTTGAAGTGATCACGATCTTTTCCGTCCCTTGCTGAAAAAAATAACCCGAGCCTTCTTGCTGTAAAAAAGTCCAGCCCGCTTTGCCCATTTCTTCGATCAGCTTGTCTTTTTCTGCTCCTCTTTGGGCAGCAATGCCGTACCAGACATAGCTTCGTTCGGTTGCCAGTTTTCTGAACCGGCCGTTTGCTTCTCGCAATTGGGATACGACCGTCTGTTTCGAAACGGATGGAAAGGGCAGTTCGGGATAAAGAAAGGCAGGGCGGTCGGCAAAAAGGAGCATGCCGCCCAATAGACAAATCAGCAAAAAGAGAAAAACTGTTTTTCTCGCCATATGTTCGCAGCTCCATTCAATCGTGGTCGGGTCATGCGATAGAAATCTTTTTACCAGCGAACCATTTGAGAACATGAGTTCGTTTGTGTACAATGTAATTTATGATGCTTGGTTCACACGATCTCTAACTTTTATATACAACATGCTCGTCAACGGAGGGATGACAATTGATCGAAACCATCATGGTTCCATTGGACAGTAAAATGCAGCGGGTGCCCGTGCTGACTTCCAAACATCTGAAGGTGTACGGCTTGCTGATCAAGGGTACGGACATAAACGAGCTTGTAGCTGACAGAAAGACGAGACATATTATAAATGAGCTGTGTCGTCTCGGGTGGGTAAAGCCTCGTGCCGAGAGGAAATATTCTTCGCAGAGATATATCTGATTTTTCAAAACTGAATTGTTTTACAAAGATTCATGAAATTTTAACACATTGCAAGAAAAACGATCACATTTATCGGATATAATGGGGGTGAAGTACACAGGAAGCATCGAAAGGGGTAAATACTCTTGAATCTGGTGTTAACGGAAGTGCAATGCAAGGAATGCAAGGCTCGGCTCACGGAGTATGAGATCGAAAACAACAACTCTGTTTGCATGGATTGCTATAAGGAGACTCAAGAAGATAATTAATCTGTTTGGATAGAAGGACCCGTCTTTGCGATTGCAGCAGAGACGGGTTTTCTTTTGCCGAGTCCATTCAAAAAGAGATTCGCCTGCATTTAAAATTTGCATTCACCATTGAAAACCAACAAATCTTTTCCGGCAGACCTCTGGATCAGCGCTTCCGACCCGTGGTTTTCGGCGAATTGTCTTTCCTCATCGGTTATCGGAATCATCCAGAGCAGGTTGACCGGGTCTTCTCCCATGTCCGGAAAAGAAATAGCAGGAGCATTCGCCGGTTGGGCGAGCAGGACAGATGTGAACCTCTCGTGAATCTGGCCGATTTCGCGGCAAGGAATAGTATGGCCGCGGGCGAAAAAGGTGAGGTATGACCAGGGCAGCGAGGTTTGCCCACTGATGTATTGCAGCATCTGCTTTTCGTTTTTGGCGAGCCACTCTGTTTCGCAGGCAAAGGCGAGCTCAAAGCGCCGTAGCCGCTCCGGTGTTTCCGTATACTGCTCGACCTTGGGCTGCGGCAGGATGGAGACGCCGAGTGTGACGACATAGGTGATCTCTTCCTTGACAATCTTGACCATCGCTTTAGGCGGCCAATGGCCACCGTCGATCGCGTAGTAGTTGTCGATCGGGCCCAGCTCTCGGGTGATGGCGTCAAGGTATTGCTGCTGCAGGTGCGTCCATGGATTCGCGTCCCAGCTTTGCCAAAACTGCTTGGCAGACTCTACGCGCTCATACAGTGCATTCGTCTCGGACGTTCCCAGCGGAAAGCACAGGTCCGACTCGCCGATGCAATCCCGGGCATAGGAAGGGTAGAAGGAACGTCCGTCGTCCGAAGGGCCGGCCCATCCGGGGATGACGCTGAGAATCTCCTCTTTGTAAAGAAGGGCGGCAGCATCGCATTCCTCAAACCAGACGATAGACAGGTGATCGGGGTCCAATCTTTCGGCACCTTCGGGATGGGCGCACAAGGCTCTCGGCAGCATCGGACCTTTGCCGCTTTCCATCGCCTCCAGATCGAGCGATTCCGGCGCTTTTTTGTAGTTTCGGACCCAGCAGGAGCGGATGCGGGCATACTCCTCGCCGGGGTAATCCCATAGGTAAAAGTAGACGCAATCGTCGTATTCTTCTACAAAGGCCTGGATAGGACAAAAGGGGGATAATTCCTCCAAAAGAATGTTTTTCATCTATTCACCTCAATAATCATGTTCTCCCAACCGATACATATATGGATTGATATACAACTTCAGGGTGGATATGGAAAAAGGATAGCACAGTTGTTGCGAAGGAAACAAATTTAGAAATAGTAAATCAATTTTCTGGAAGAGAGGGTTTGCCATGCAGCAGTGTACATTGTACGTTTCCATTCAGGAGCGTGAAAGCGTAACGGATGCCATTCGGAAGGCGTTTTCCGAAAAAACGGTTGAAGTCTCAACAGATGGCCGGGCTGTGACCGTCAGCAGCAAAAAATGGTTCAGCAAAAGCACGATTACCTTCAATACGCTGAGAGAGGACCTCGATCCGGAAGCGTTTGACCAGATGAAAAGAGGGATGTACGGTTATTTTTCGCAGATTGAAACGCCTCATGTGCGTGTTCAACAGAAGCTGCTCATGCAAATCACGGCTCTCAATGTCGCAGTAGGAATCGTGTCGAGTGACGGGATCGACAAGGAAACGTTTCAAAAAATACTGGAGATTGCCCGAAGCGTGCATGGGATCGTTTTCCTCCCTACAGGCGAGATGCTCGATAAAGAGGGCAAACTCATTCTCGACACGGCAGGCGAATCAGAGCTGGAGGATTTTATCTTGACTGTCAGTGTTGATCTGATTGATGGACATATACACCCCACGCCATCGGGAGAGGCGCGCAAACAGAGAAGCATGCAGCTTCTCAGGGAGCAGGGAATCCCGGTGATTGATCACCTTCCTGTAATCGTCGGGGACGAAGATGCGGTGATCCGGACAAAGGATGAGATCGTCCAGCGAGCAATCGCACTGTGTCTGATCGCGGTTTATTCCGGCGGCATTGCCGAGAATGGCAATGTTGAGGAAGAGCGAGAGTTTATCGAGGGAATCATCGAGCAATACGGCGCGGAAGGATTCTTTACGGAAAAAGAGCGGGCCTTCCTGTACAACGATGCTCCCGACCGGACGGACACGATCCAGATGGTATGGATGTACGAATGCTACTGGGTGCTTCTATGGGCGCTCGGTTACGTGGAGACGCTTGATTTCCCATCAGACATTTGCGATGTGCAATCTGCCATTGACTGTCTGCGTCTCGCCGAAAACTACGATGCCTTCTACCAAAATGCGACGGTACGCAGCAAAAAAGAAATCCTGGACCAGGCAGATTTGATATACCGTTACGACTGGGCATGTGTAGACGCGAGAATCAACAATCGTCCCGTCGCAGGCGGTTTAAACGACGAGGTGGTGCTGGAGAGGCACAGAGCGCTGAACTGGCTGGTGCGTTATATGGATGCCGACTGGGATGACGTTCAGATGGATACGTAAGGCAAGCCGTTTTTCGACATTTTGCTTCTATTTATAGAACATTTCTTGTCTATTTGCACAGACGGGCCGCTGCTGTTGTTTACTAGACGAATCGGCTGCTGCTGTCGGTTGAGCATGTTCTCTCATCGGGGTAAGATATGATCAACATCGTGTCAATAAAGTGATGGACGAACCAAAAAGGGAGCGTGCGACAGATGAACAACAGCCCGACGATGAAACAAGCATTGCTTGCGTATGTAGACGCATTCAACGCCGGTGACGCGGAACGTCTTCTCGCGTTGTTCGCTGAGGAAGCGACGGTGGAAGACCCGGTCGGTCTGGAGCCGAAGAGGGGACGAGCAGAGTTTGAGCAATTTTTCCGCTATGCCATCTCAGGCGGGGCCAAGCTCGAGCTGGTTGCGCCGCCGCGCGCTTCTTTCAGCAACCATGCAGCGGTCACCTTCATCGTGCACACCGAAATGGAAGGCCGTGCCGTCGGGATTCACGTCACCGATGTGATGACTTTCGACGAGAACGGAAAGATTGTCCACATGCGGGCTTTTTGGGGACAGGATGACGTGCGTACGGCGGATTCCCCCAACGCGTAAACGCCTCCAACACGTAGTCGAAGACATTGTCCGAGCGGATCGCAAATAGATTTGCAAAAATGATCGTCGGTTTTGAAGAATAGCATTTGGCAGGCAGCCAGGCTTGGATGTAATTCCGCCCGGCTGCCTTTTTTTTGCCGGCCCGATCAGCTTCATGAGCAGGAGCATCGCGTAGAGAAGCCTGTTTTTCCGATGCATCGCAAGAGTTTTCAGGTCTCGGAGCGATACGATTTTCCCATTTGTGCGCCCAGGCCGAAGTAATGGCGGAAATTGTAAATGAGCGGAGACCAGGAGGCAGGATCGATGTAATTTTCTCCGAGGACGATATCCTCTGAGGCGTGCACCTTGACTGCCTTTACTTCCACAATGGCAAAATCCGGGCTGTGCTCGGGCGTGCGGATGTTTACGACCTTGGCCTCTATCTGGAGCGGGCATTCGAGAATCCGCTTCGGCTCTACGGTAGCGGAAGGCATCGGCGTGAAGCCGGCAGCCGCAAATTTGTCCTTTTCATAGCGGAAGCCCATCTGCTCTTTATAGGAAGGAACGGGGTCCTTGCCGGTGAGCGGCGCCAGCAATTCTACCTGTTTCCACAGGGAAGGGTCGGGAAGATTGAGCACGCATTCGGGATGCTGACGCAGGTTCTCTACTGCTTTTCCGCCGTATCCGATGCCCATGACGATGCAGTCGCCGAGCGCCCAGGAAGAAGAGATCGGGCTGATATTGGTCGAGCCGTCTTCGTTTTTGGTTGTCAGCAATACGACAGGTGTGCCGTAATACAAAATTTTGGGCTGAATGCTTTTGTGAGCGAGTGCGTTTGTTTTCATAACCTACCTCCATCGTTTCATCATAAGACGAAACGATTATAGCAAGCAGATATTTCGGCAGGGATCGAAGTATGGAATTATTTCGGGAAAGCTTTTGGCTGAAGCAGGCTCTTGTAATGATCGCGATACGCCCAGAGCAGGAAGCATTGCAGAACAAAGACGATGATTCCCAAAGGAAGCAGCGAAGGATCGGCGAACAGGTGAAACGTCAAAATATTGACGGCAACCGGGGCCAGAATGACCAGTGATGAAGGCACGAAAAAATTCAGAAGCAAGCCCAGTCCGCAGACGATCTCCACCGTTTTGACCAAGACCAATAAATACCCTTGCAAAAACTCCATCGCTGGCGGACTCGTCGGAAAGATCGGCGGCTGTCCGAAAATAACGAGGTAGCCGTTGAAGCCTGCGCCTAAAAAGATAAGTCCGAGTAACAGGCGGCACAGCAAAATGGTGGTTCGCATGATCATGACATCCTTTCTGGAAGGAGATAGGATATGCCACCGGGTGTGTGACCGGGTGGTCAATAAGGAAAGTATAGTCCGTTTTGACCGGGTGGTCAATACAGGGTGTGAACACTCAATTTTGCGGGGCCAAGCAACGCTCTGGAACGAAGGGTTGCCATTCCAAGCAGCAATGTCATTGTCATCGGTACGGGGGGCCGTGTCTTTGAGGAGGCAGCACTTGTGCAAATTGCCGGGCAACAAAAAAGCCTCGAAAAACCGATGGTTCCGAGACTCCAAGTATTGATGATGTATGCTTATTCAAGCAGATGCTGCTTGAGTCTTAACAAGCGCTCGGGCTGGATGCTGCAGGCCTGACACAAATAGGTTTCCATGTCTCCGTACTCATTCAGAATGCCCTGACAAACCTCCTCCAAATAGTCCCGGCGCACCTCCAGCATCGGCTTTACCTGATCCGGCGAAACTCGAAACAGACTCATCCACCTGATAAAGGTCTCGATTTTTTTCATGCGCGGCCCGATGGCATCGTTTGAAAACAGGTAGTCTTCCAACACATTTTGATAAGGGACCCCGACGAGAAGCTGAATGACGGCGGAGACAAAGCCAGTCCGGTCCTTTCCTCCTGTACAGTGAATCAGCGCCGGCAAATTCCTTTGTTCGGAGAGATGCGTGATGATTTCGTTCAACTGAGCATGACTGTTAAAAGCCATGTTGTGATACATGTCCTTCATGATGTGCTCAAAATTGATCGTATTTGCTTGACTGACCAAAAACTTGAAAAACGCCAGGCGTGTAAATTCCTGGCTGCTGTCATAAAGAGATACGCGAATGACTTGGATCCCGTGCTGGGAAGTAATCCGGCTGGTCTTTGAACTTCGCTCGCGCGGCGTTCTTAAATCACAGATGGAGGCGATTCTCAGTTGCTTGAATTTTTCTATGTCTTTTTGCGACAACCGGGACAAGTCTGCAGAGCGAAACAGCACACCTTTCTTCATTACACCGCCGTCTGTGGTTTGAAAGCCGCCTGCATCGCGAAAATTATATACTCCGTCGAATGGAAGGACCGAACGTGGCTCCAAGGTTTTCATGAACATTTCCCCCATGCAAGCAGATGAAAAACGGGTACCTCCTGGAACGTTCTCAAAAAAATGTGCACATGTGATTGAAATGGTTTTTATGGTCACATAAAAGCCGGAAGAAAAGACTGCGACTCATACAGTCCCCGGTTTACTTCTAGGTACTGAGCGATTATGATAAGTATAATGACCATGTGACGAAAAGTCCATAAAAAGTCACACGATTGTAAAAGGGAGTTTGTCATGCCGAAATTCACCGAGCAAGAAAAAGAACAAGTTCGCCAATCTCTCTTGATAAAAGGCAGGGAATTATTTATTCAATACGGGCTGGCCAAGACCAGCATTGATGATGTCATCCTCGCGTGCGGAATTGGCAAGGGCACCTTTTATAAATTTTTTGCTTCCAAGGAAGAGCTTTACTTTGAAATTTTGAAGAATGAGGAGGAAGTCAGGGAGACGGTGCTAAGGGAGCTATTTCGAGAAAATTTGCCTCCAAAGGAATTGCTGGCTTCTTTTTTCCGCACCTCATTTGAACTGGTCGAGAAGAACCCCTTTCTTCAACGCGTTTTTCAAAATGATGAACATGAGCGGCTTGCCCGCAAGCTTCCTGAGCAAATGAGACAATTTTCACAGGAGAACACAGAGCGAGGCATCCGTGCAGTCGAGCTCTTGATCGAGCGCGGGGCGCTCCCGAAGGATGATCCGCAAGTCATCGTCGGCATTATGCAGGCTGTCATGATGATGCGGCTGCACAAGCAAGACATTGGCCACGAGATCTTTGCCGATGTGATGGATAAAATCATCGAGTTTGTAGCGGAAGGATTGACCCGAGAGAAGCAGCATGCGGAAAAATGATTGCTGTTTCCCGTGAAAGGGTCCAGCTACGCAAAAAGAAGAAGGTGACGAGGTGCAAACCATTCATTTATGGAGCCAGGACGAAGAACCGAACAAAGTCAAGCTGCTGAATGCGGCTTTGCTTGAGTTTGCCGAAAAAGGCTACACACTTGGCTCTACGAACCAGATCGTGCAAAATGCAGGCATCTCCAAAGGGATGCTGTTTCACTTTTTTTCCAATAAAAAAACGTTGTACCTGTATATCGTGGATGCTTGCCTTGCGTACTTCCAGACTTACCTGAAGGGGCACATGCAGATGCGTTCAAGCGACCTGCTGGACCGTGTGGCGGAGCTTGGCATGGCGCGAATGAAGCTGTTTTTCGAGGAACCTTTGATCTACCGGCTGGCGGTCGAGACCTTTGTCCGGTACCCGGCGGAGATCAGGGAGGAGATTGCGGGGCGGGAGCAGCAGGTGTATGAGAGCTATTTGACGATGCTGCTTGAGGGATTGGACAGCTCCGTCCTCCGCGAAGGCATTTCTCCGGCGAGAGCGGCCGACTTCCTGATTACGGCTGTCGAGGCTTTGATTCAGAAGCACGTCCGGGCACATGTAAATCAGGAGGACAAGGGGCTGGACGCTCTGCAGCAATTTTTCGGCGAGCTGTCCACCTATATGGATATGGTGCGCTATGGACTGTACCGTTAGAAGGTGAATGAAGAAACGGCTGTCTGGCCAAGATCTGTTGATCGATCTTTGCAGGACAGCCGTTTTTTCGCGGGTACGACAAATACCTTTTTGCAGTATATGAGCAATGGAGTCGGGGGTAACGAAAGGCGGTTGAAGAGTAAGAAGGTTATTGCTGTGCAGGGGGTTGGCAGAATGTGACGATGTTCCCTGTTTAAAAGGCTGGACCGAACAGGAGGCGTCATGCCTCTTTCTCTGACTGGCGATACAGGGCGGTGACGGCCTTTGCCTCTGCGATGACCTTCTCGCGCAGCTCGAGCGGCTCAATGACTTCTATGCGCGACCCGAGTCCGAGGACAATTTCACAAGCAGAGTCCAAAGTCTGAAATTCGACTTCGGCTTCGATCCACCCGTCGGCAGCGGGAGCGGTATGAATGACTTTGGCATAACGCTCCTGGCGAAAGCGGGACAAACTCGTTTCCACAAGCTTCACGCGCCCGGGATAGGTCGGCAGATTCGCCTTGAACTGCTCGGTAGACTGCTCCCAGTAACGGGCGAGGTCAAAATCGGCCGGCCGCTCAAAGGCTTCGTCAAGCATCCGGGCAGAAAGCAGGCGGGAAATCCGATAGGTGCGAACTTCGCCGTCCACCTGCGCGACCATGTACCAGACGCTTCGTTTTGCCACCAGTCCTAACGGCCAAACAATTCGTTCCACAGCGGTTTCCTCTCTTTGGTAGGAGATGAACAGCTTTCGGCTCGCCCATACAGCCTCTTGTACAGCAGGGAGAAAAGGAAACGACTCGTCGGACTGGTGCCAGCCAGCTCCGTCGATGTGGATGAGCTGGCGAACAGCTTCGGCGTCAC
Source organism: Brevibacillus sp. FSL K6-2834 (assembly GCF_038592925.1). Lineage (NCBI taxonomy): Bacteria > Bacillati > Bacillota > Bacilli > Caryophanales > Paenibacillaceae > Brevibacillus > Brevibacillus sp. FSL K6-2834. The sequence goes on along the minus strand of NZ_CP151945.1, from coordinate 4,413,781 downwards.
GGCGTGCTTTTGCCGAGGACGCTGCCAGCAGTTTTTGGAAGGCAGCCTCGAACCGATTTTTGAGGCCGAGATCGCTCAGCAGGCTGGAAGGATGCACAAGCAGCAGCGATTGAAGCTCCTCCGTCGTCATCCCTGTCAAATTGGTCCGGTATCCCTCCGACAGCGACCATCCGCCCTGTGAACCGCGTTCGGCAAAAACGGGGATTCCCGCCGCGCTTAGAGCCTCCATGTCGCGGTGAATCGTCCTTTCGGAAACCTCGAGCATTTCCGCAAGCATCCGGGACGTCAGCCGGCCGTGGTTTTGCAGCAGCAATAAGATGGAAAGCAATCGATCTGCCCGCAAGGAAAGTCCTCCTTTGATCCGAAACGGTGTTCCGGTTTTCATACCGGTTGCTTTTTTGATCATACCATTTTTATATGACAGGAGCTGTCATATATCATGTTCAGTAAGAACTTCAGTAGCTGGGAATGTCAGATGAGTACGGTCTCACCGCGCGGGACGGAAGCCGGCCGCACTGGGGCAAGTGCGTGGCAGAACGGGCTTTTGAATACTGGCCTTCTTTTTTTAGGAAAAGAAGTGTACAATCCATCATATAGTTAGAATATTCTGCGTAAAAAGGCGGAGGAGGAGCAGATCATGGACTTTGACGTACATCGTTACCGGAACCACTTTCCTTCCTTGCAGCGGAAGGTTGGGGACAACTGCGCAGCCTATCTGGATGGCCCGGGAGGAACCCAGGTGCCAGCGCAGGTCATCGCCGCCATCGCACAATACTATGAGACGAGCAATGCCAATGCCCACGGTCCGTTTGTGACAAGCGAGGAAACGGATGTGATCGTGGAGAGAACGAGGGAGGGGATGGCCGCTTCTTTAGGGGCTGCTTCTCCCGGCAGCATTTCGTTTGGGGCCAATATGACCACGCTCGCCTTTTCTCTCAGCAGAGCGCTGTCGCGCCTCATTTCTGCCGGAGACGAGGTCATCATCACCGATCTCGACCACGAAGCCAATCGCGGACCATGGCAAACGCTGGCTGAAAAAGGAGCAGTCATCCACTCGGTCAGGATGACATCGGGCGGGCAGCTCGATATGGACCATTTGCAGTCGCTTCTATCCCCCAAGACGAAGATCGTCGCGGTCGGGTACTCATCGAACTCGCTCGGTACCGTCAATGACCTGACTGTAATAAGGGAATGGACACGGGCTGTCGGTGCCTGGATGATCGTGGATGCCGTCCACTACGCCCCGCATTTCCCGATGGATGTGGCGGCGCTTGATCCCGACTTTTTGCTATGCTCCGCCTACAAGTTTTACGGTCCCCACGTCGGTGTGCTGTACAGCCGTCCCGGATTGCTGGACCACATTCCGACCGACAGACTCCGGCCGCAGCTGGCGGAGGCTCCCTACCGGATCGAAACGGGCACGTTGAACTTTGCTGCATTGGCGGGGGTGAGAGCAGCCGTCGATTATATCGCTTCGTTTGGGAACGGTGAAAGCCTTCGCGAGCAGCTCACGAGCGGCATGGCGCTGATCCATGACCATGAAGAGCATGTCGCCCGTTACTTGTACGACAGGCTTTCAGCCTTGCCGCAGGCAAGTGTATATGGCCAGCCGTTTGGAGAAGGGCTGCGGGCGCCCACTGTTTCCTTCACTGTACAGGACGTACATACGGCAGACGTGGCGAAGGCTTTGGGCGAACAGGGCCTGTTCGTCTGGGGCGGCCATTTTTACGCCATGCGCGTAGTCGAGACTCTGGGACTGGAAGATATGGGCGGGCTGGTCCGCGCAGGCATCTCCTTGTACAATACGGTGGAGGAAATCGATCGATTGATTGACTGTGTCGAGGCGTTGAAAAAGTAAAAAATACAGGATGCAGGCAGGCTTTTCTTCGGTTAAAGCCTGCTTTTTTTGTGTGCTTTTTTGTGTGCCGTTTTTTAGTCGAGCAGAAGAATAGCCGGACCGAGCAAAACAGGGAGTATCGTATATTCCTGCGAGAAAATGGAATGCTGTACGTAGTGGCATTGGGCAAATCCGGTTTGCATGAAGGGAGGTACAGTGCAAAGTGATGGCGATGGAGCCGAGAGATTGCGATATGTCTCCGATGAAACTGCAGGTAGAGAGTGATTTGCAACAGCTAATCCTCGACATCCAGCACAGTTTGGTCTCGATGAGAGATGAAAATCACTGCGTTCTGGGAAACCTGGACCAGATCAAGCAGAGATTCTTCCAGATTGAATCGACAGCCGCTTCCTTTTATCTCTATTGTTACTTGGCGCCCTTTACCGATAAATACCCGGATTTATCCCTGACCATCCAACATCTGTCCAGCCGCAGACACGGTGCCTTGATCGTCATTGAGCGAAATGAGCCGCTCGACCAATGGATATACAAGGGGACACCGGTTGGGGCCACGGTAAGCAGCTCGCTATTGGAGTCCATTTTTTATCCCGGAAGTCCGCTGCACGATGGCGCTGTGCTGATCCAAGGAAACTCGATTGTTTCAGCGGGGAATGTACTGCCTCTCTCCGACAACAATCTGGGTGATCCCAGCCTCGGTACAAGGCACCGCGCTGCCTTGGGATTGACAGAACGGAGCGACGCACTCGTGCTCGTGGTTTCCGAAGAGACGGGAAGAGCTCGCTTTGCCTATCAGGGAAAACTGTACCCGCTGCCGACTGTGTAAGAACAATGCGTGCAGCGGGTTTTCGTTATGCCATCCGCCCGGCAGCCACCCCTTTTTGCAAAGAGGGGCGACAACGTATCACATTAATTCCGACTTGACATATATGTATTATATGATTTATCTTTACACATAATCCTTTTCGTCAACATGGCACGTATAGCGCGATTGGGAGGAATCGATATGGAATTTTATTGTCCCGCATGCGAGCAGGCATTCTCGAAAAAAGAGGAGATATGCAGTCATTTGACGTCCTTTTTTCAATCCTTGCACGGCAAAAAAGTGTGGCGAATCCGCTTTCTTCATCATCATCCGTATCACATTTACAGCGATGAGCAAATTCACGAAATGCTGCAGAAGCAGCCGTTGACGGTCACTCATGCCATGTGTTTGACAGATTTTGATTCCGACTTGTGTACGGGCACTGACTCCCTTGGCAAAACCGTTTCGATTTTTGACTAGAAGCTGAGATTTTCAGTGCTGGGAGAACCGACAGGTTTTTAGAAAGCCTGGACAGATTTCTGTTTCAGTCCAGGACGAAGACTGGCACGGAGAGTGGGCGCAGGCTTTTCTTCACCACAGCTTTTCTTTTTTAGCGGTTGGACGGGCTTTGGTGAAGGAGATGAAAAAGGAGAAAACCGCTCAAGGTTCGGTGGGACACTGCGGGGAGCTGTACTGGCCGGCTCCATTCCAAAAGCAAAACCGCGTCCAAAAGCAGCCTGCTCGGGGGAGTGTCCCAAAGACCTTCGCGGTTTTCTCCTTTTTCATCTCTACAGATGCTGGATTCTATCCAAAAAACCGTTCGGACATAAGCCCGAACGGTTTTGAGCGAGGCTGGCTTGAAAGAGGCTTGCTTGAAAGGAGGTTCGAATCAAAGAACCGCCGTCAACTTACCGGGATCAGGTTTGCCGCAGCCATAGACAATCAGAAGTTAGCCTGCTGAAAAACCTTGACTTGATTCTTTTGGCGCCATGAAATATCCCGCAAGCATTTTAAAGCTGGAAGAAGCCATTCTGCTCGCCAGAGAAGCCTGTTTCCAGTCGGAGCGACTAGCGAAGTCCCACCCAGCGGAGCAGTGATCCCGAGGAAACAGAATCGCAACCTATGAATCCGCTGCGAAGCTGCGCGCCGTTTTGCGATTCCCTCGGGATCATTGCGGAGCGGACAGTCTCCGCTACCCTGCAGGACGAAGACCGGAGCGCAGAATGGAAACAGGCTTCTCTGCACCGCAGCCGCTAAAAAAGCATCCTAGCTTTGCAAACATTCTCTTACAAACGCAACTCGTTTGCTAGTCAAAAAGGGGCAAACCGCTAAGGAGCAATCAACCCCAAATCCTGCGCCTTCAGCAAAGCTTGCGTCCGGGAGGAAACCCCCAGCTTCCCGTAAATGCGGTTCAAATACACCTTTACTGTCCCCACGGTTAAATCAAGCTCTGCCGCGATCTGTTGGTTGGTTGCGCCTTGTCCCAATAGCCCGAGAATGACGCTCTCACGCTGGGTAAGCGGCTCCGGAAAACCGTCGGCAGGAAGGGCAGGAGGACTACCGGCTCGCGGCTTCCCTGCGGCAAACCGATCCAGCAGATTATTTACATAGTCCCAGGAGACTCCTTCCCACTCCTGGCGTTTCGCAACGATTCTCCGCTGTTTCCCGTAATCCCGCAGCAAGCGGGCCATCCTTTCTCCCTCGTCCAGGAAGCTGCGAATATAGCCGTTTTGCTCTCCGAGGGCGAGGGCTTCATGCAGGTAGCGGAATGCTTGCAGGCGGTGCCCCAGCTTATGATGGATCAGTGCCTGGAGAACCGGGATTTCCACCATGCTCAAAAGACAGCCATCGCGTTTGCCCAAAGGCTTGAGGGTTTCCAATATGCGCAGTGCATCGGTGGTGTTCCCTTTTGCCTCCAAAAGACGGACAAAAGTCAGATACTCCAGCTCCTTGTCCAGCGTCGGTTTATCCTGTGCGGACAGGTGAAGCAAGTCCATGACGCGCTCTGCCTCCGATGGATTGTCTTCCAAAAGATCGATCCGCGCCCGAAAGGCGTACAGAGAAGGCAGCCAGTGATATTCCGTCCATTCTTTCACAGTGACAATTGTTTCGTCGATCGCTTCTTTTGCAGAATCGTACTCGCCTTTTACCAGGCGCGAGCGGGCAAGCGTAATCCGATTGGGGACGAGCAATCCGGCCACCTGCTTTTGGAGGGCGATCCATTCCACCTGCTTCAGAAGCGTCCCGCTGTCTTCCTGCCTGTCCCATTCATAGTACCCTTCGGCGAGGGCCTGGACTACATACAGGTTGATCAAGGAATCCTGCCAACCGTGGGATTGGAGAATGGCAATGAATCGTTTGCCCACTTCTTCTGTTTGTGCAGAGAGCAGTCCCTTGAGTCCAAATGCAGTCCGCCTGATGAGCGGTTCACTCGTATTGAAATTCAGATTGTAAAAAAGCGGATTTTCCGGCAAGACGTCATAGATGAGATCGGCATGGGCGAACCATTCCTCAAAGCGACGCGTAGAGAACACGAGATTGGCTTTGACAAAAAAGATGCCGCTCCGGATTTCCTGACGCTGCTCTTCAGTGACATCCGCTATGCTCCGTTCCAAATCGTCCAGCAGCGGATCGACGCGGTCGAATTTCCCGACGACATTCAAGGTAAAGGCGTAGAGCAGCAGCAGCACGGGGGAAAGAGTCCTGACGGGTTCGGGAAACGCTTCGAACCAGCGGAGCAGGGTGGAAAATTCGCCTCGCTTCAGCACTGTGACGATATGCTGCTCCAGCCACTTGACCGCCAGCGCATAGTCTTTGGCGAGCAGGGCATGCTCGATGGCCTCATCCATCATCTGGCGTTCGGCAAAACACGCGCTTGCCCTCCGGTGAAGCTCGCTCCATGCCTGAGGATGCTTGATGAGCAGTTCCTTTTGCAGAAATTCCGAAAACAAATGGTGGTACCGATACCAGGTGCGTTCTTCATTTAGCGGGAGAATAAACAGGTTCAGTGTAATAATGCGCTGCAGCATGGCATGGCTGTCCGTCCTTTGCAGCACAGCATCGCAGCTTTGAAAGTCCAGTCGCTGAAGCACGGAGGTTTGCAGCAAAAAGTCGTGAATATCCTCCGGCAGTCCGGAAATGACTTCGTGCAACAAGTAATCGGCGACATTTCGGTCATACCCGGACATCCGCTGCAACAGCCGGTCGTAGTTCGAGCTGGCCAGCAGGGAGATGGCAAACAACTGTAGCCCCGCCACCCAGCCTTCGGTAAATCCGAGCAATTTTTCAAGCTCGCTCGAAGAAAGGGACAATTGCGTTACATCCTTGTAAAAATGGGCAGCTTCCTCCCGCGTGAACAGGAGTGAAGGAGCGTCAATCTCGTTATATTCGCCGCGTACTTTCCACTTTGCTGCAGAGAAAGGCAGGGCGGCGCGGCTGGAAAGGTACAGATGGATGTTTCCAGGAAGATATTCAATCAGGTAGGAAAGACTTTCATGGATCTGCTGATTCGCAATCACATGCAAATCGTCCAGAATCAAGCTGGCGTGATCCGGCAGCAAATCCAGCTCGTTGATCATGGCGTCAATCATCGTATAAACAGAGCTGCCGGAGAGCGAATCGAGCAAGGGAGTCATGCGCTCAGTCAACTGCGGGCAACAAGCGGAGGCGAGTGAGTAGGCCACGTATCGCCAGAACCTGCTGAGGTCATTGTCTTTTTCGTCCAACGATACCCAAGCCGCGCGGACGTTTGTGTGGAAAATCCATTGCCCTAAAAGCGTTGTTTTGCCAAAACCGGCAGGAGCGCAGATAGATGTCAGGCGGCAGTGCTGGCCGGTGCTGAGCATCTCCAGCAAATGTCCTCGGTTCACGGCTTTATCCTTGAATACAGGCAGGTTGATCTTCGTTTTTAACAGCACATCGGCAGGATTAAGCATGCTCCCTCCATGAAGGTGTTTTTCCAAGCGTCAACATGGATGAAAACCCTGAGTATTTCGGTTATTCCCATTATAGCCCATCTTCCCTGTGCAAAAAGAAAAACATTCGGGTCCGAGTAAGGCAAAAGATGATGCCAGCAAAACGAGAAAAGTCCCAAGGGATTCAATAGCTCGCCAAACGGCGGCGAGTTTTTGTTTTCACGTAACACTATAGGCGTCTGTGCCATAGGCTGTTGTATGGTTCAGATGCTGAGGTGATGATGTGAGACTTCCGTATAACCTGCCTGACTTTTTTGGAGCCTTGCTATCCATTGCGATCGGAATCGTCGTCAGCCTGGAGGCTTTTCGCCTGCACGCATATTCTCCCTCACAGTATGTCGGGGACCACACCCTGCCCGCCACCTTGGGGCTTCTGCTCATCACGCTAGGCACGGGATTGCTTTTTCATTCCTTTCGGGACAAAAAAGAAGAGAGGAAGACTGATGCAGAGAGTGGCTTCCGGCCAAAGAGCGTACTCCCTTGTCTTCTTGTGCTGCTTCTCTATGCGCTGGTGATTGACATTGTGGGATATGTGCTGGCTACCTTTCTGGCTTCCATTGCCTTGTTTCGCGTCATCGGCTCGTACAAATGGAGCCGTTCCATCGCGATGGCGATTGTCCTGACGGGGTGCTTGTACACGGTTTTCGTGGTTTGGCTGAAGATTGCGTTTCCGACCGGATTCTTCTTTTGAAAGGTTGCTGCTTATGGATACCTTGCATCTTCTGCTGTCCGGCTTTGCGGAGGCCCTGACGCTGGAAAATGTGTTGATGGCTGCTCTAGGCGCTCTGGTCGGGACCTTTGTAGGCGTACTGCCCGGACTGGGGCCTACATCAGCTATTGCCATCCTGCTTCCGGTTACGGCTGTTCTCGAACCTACGCAAGGCATCATCATGCTGGCCGGCATTTACTACGGGGCCATGTACGGAGGCTCCACGACAGCGATTTTGCTGAACATTCCGGGAGAGCTGTCCTCGGTGCCGACCTGTCTGGATGGATACCCTCTGGCGAAGCAGGGGAAAGGCGGACCGGCTTTGGGCATCTCGGCTATCGGCTCGTTTGTGGCTGGAATCATGGGCGTGATCGGGCTTGTCTTTTTTGCTCCCGTCCTGGCGGATCAAGCACTCAAATTTGGCCCGCCCGAATACTTGGCCTTGATGGTGCTGGCCTTGACCTTGATGGTCAGCCTCTCCGGGGGTTCTTTTCTCAAGGCGTTCATCATGGGGGCATTCGGGTACGCCCTGTCACTTGTCGGACTGGGTCCTTCCACGGGGGTCCCCCGGTTTGATTACGGCAGCGCAAAGCTGGTCGGCGGCCTCGATATGATCAGCATTATCATCGGGTTGTTTGCCATCACGGAAGTATTGAAGGGAATCGAGGAAAAACGGGTGACGACGGTGATCGGCAATCCGGGGAGCGTTTACCCGTCCAAGGCTGATCTGCAAAAAAGCGTAAAGCCGATGGTGCGGGGAGGACTCGTAGGTTTTTTCCTCGGACTTCTGCCGGGCTGCTCGGCCGCTATTACGTCGTTTCTCGCCTATGATCTGGAGAAAAAGGTATCGAAACACCCGGAACGGTTTGGCCATGGGGCGATGGAGGGGGTAGCTGCGCCGGAAGCGGCAAACAACGCGACGAGCAGCGCCGGTTTTATTCCCCTGTTCTCGTTGGGAATCCCTTCTTCACCGCCGCTCGCCATTCTGTTGGCGGGATTGATGATTTACGGTCTCACGCCGGGACCCGTGCTTTTTGAGCAAAATACCACATTCGTCTGGGCGGTAATCGCCTCCATGTTCGTGGGAAATGCCATGCTCCTGGTGCTCAATCTGCCGATGGTCTGGCTGTGGGTCAAATTGACGAGAGTGCCGTATGGAATAATGGCCCCGATCATTTTGATCTTTTGCACCATCGGGGCCTATTCGGTGAGAAACAGCATGTTCGACGTCTTCGTCGCCTTTCTTTTTGGCGGGCTCGGGTACCTGTTCTCCACGTATAAATGGCCCGTGGTACCGCTGGTGCTCTGCTTCATCCTCGGACCGCTCCTCGAGGAGTCGCTCATCCAGACGGCGGCCATGTCAGCGGAGGGACTGGCGATTGTCCTGCAGCGCCCGATCTCATCGGTGATCCTTGTTGCGGCCGCGGCGCTGCTGATCATTTCTCTTGTGTTGAACAGGCGGACGCAAAAGAGGGTGCAGGAAGAGCGGGAGCGGGGAATAGACGTCAGCTAGATACACAAGTACGGGAGGAATTTTGGTTGAAAGCAGCCCATGTTTGGTTTCGCATCGCTTTTTCTCTCTTGATCGCAGTTGCCACGACGGCTTGCGGTGCCGGGCAGGCCCAGCCGCCTGCATCCCCGGCGGTTCCACAGCAGCCGGCCACAGATCAATCGGCTGGACAGTCGGAGCCCGCCTACCCGACGAGACAGATTGAATACATCGTCCCTTATTCGGCAGGAGGCGGGGTAGACCTGGTAGCCCGGGCTGCCGCCGACTATGTAAGCAAAGAGTGGGGCCAGCCCATCGTCGTGGTCAACAAGCCGGGAGGCGGCGGTACAGTAGGCGCGGAATACGCGCTGAAGCAGGCAAAGCCCGACGGATATACCGTATTGGCCGTCAATGTATCCAACACGACGATGCTGACTGCGGGGATGAAGGACTCCCTGATCACCAGTAACGACCAGATCTACACCGCCCGCATCGGGAAAGGAACGATGGCCTTTGCTGTGAAGGAAGACGCTCCGTGGAACGATTTTCACGCTTTCTCCCAATGGGCGAAGGAGAACCCCGATCAGTTGACCTGGACATCGGTAGGTCCAGCAGGCTTTTCAGCATTTGGCGTAGCTCAATGGTTTGACATGATTGACGCGGACTTTGCCAAGACGCGGATGATCGTGACAAAAGGGGCGTCCGACTCCGTTCCGAAGGTAGCGGGAGGCCACGCGGTAGTGGCTATCCATACGATCGGGGAAATCAACCCCATGCTTCAGGCGAAAAAAGTGAAGATATTGGCCGTCGGCGGGACAGAAAGAAGTCCGTTTCTCCCCGATGTACCGACTGCAAAGGAGCAGGGCATTGACGGACTGACCGTTTTCTGGTGGACGGGTGTGTCGTTCCCGAAAGGCACACCGGAAGCGGTCATCAAGAAGTGGGAGGCTGTCGTTGCCAAAATGACCAGTGACCCCGACTTTGTGAAAAAGCTGCACGAACTTCAAGTGGAGCCTGCTTACGCGGATTCGGCACAGTTTACGGCTGATGTTGAGAAGGAGACCCAGTATTATACCGATCTGGCTACGAAGAGCAATATACGGAAATGAATCTACGCTGCTGGTGGGGGACTTCCCTCCACCGCAGCCTCTTTTTTGGGGTGGTCGGACAGGCTTTGGTGGGGGAGATGAAAAAGGAGAAAACAGCAGCAGGTTCGGTGGGACACTGCGGGGGGACTGGACTGTCCGTCTCCATTCCAAAAGCAAAACCGCGTCCAAAAGCAGCCTGCTCGGGGGAGCGTTTCAGTGTCTCCAGATCGTCAGAGAAGCCTGTTTCCATTCAAAGCGACTGGCACAGTGTCCTTATGCATTCCACCTGTTCTCCGCAAACCTCCACAGTTTTTCCCCCACTTTTCCACAGTTCTCAAAAACAAATCAAAATTTCCCCGACTAGACTAAAGCTGTGCCTAGGTACAAGACGAAAAATCGAGAAAGGTGGATGATAATATGTTTAGCAAAGCAAAAGTGGGAATCGCGCTGGGGGCGCTGGCTGCAGTGCTGAGTGCAGGAACGATCAACGGTGTATACGCTGCAACCAACGATCAGGCAACGTCTGTGCAAGCTGCAAACAAAGCCGACCAACATAAAATTGTGATCAAAGGCTTCAAGGGAGGCGAAGGAAAAGGCTTCTTCCTCAAAGGAAAAGGGCTGGATCAAAACGAAGACCTGCTGAAGCTCTTGAACCTCTCCGCAGACGAGTTGAAGGAGGCACTGAAGGCAGACAAGTCTCTCGCGGACGTGGCCAAAGAACAAGGCGTGTCTGTAGAGGATGTCGTCAAACTGATCGCAGAGCAGGAGGAAGCGCAGCTAACAGAGGCTGTGAAGGCCGGAAAGCTGACCCAGGAGCAAGCGGATAAAATGAAGGAAAACGCCGCTGAGCGCATCCAAAAAATGGTTGAAAGCACGCGCCAGGACAGAGGCTTCGGCCCACACGGCGGTTTCGTTTTCTTCAAGAGCGAAGAACTGCTGAAGCTGCTCGATCTCACCGCCGAAGAGCTGGATACAAAGCTGAAGGCTGGCAAATCTCTCGCAGACGTCGCCAAAACACAGGGCGTATCCGTCGAAGATGTCGTGAGCCTGATCGCCAAGCACCAGGAGGAGCAGTTGGCAGCGGCCGTGAAAGCAGGCAAGCTGACCCAGGAGCAAGCCGATAAAATGAGCGAAAACGCGTCTGAGCGCATTCAAAAAATGGTCGAAAGCACCCATCAGGATAAAGGCTTCGGCCCGCGCGGCTTCGGATTTTTCAAAAGCGAAGAGCTGCTGAAGCTGCTCAATCTCACCGCTGAAGAGCTGGAGACAGAGCTGAAGGCCGGCAAATCGCTGGCAGAAGTCGCCGAAGCACAAGGAGTGGATACGGATGAAGTGGTCGCCCTTTTGGCAAAACAGCGCGCAGACCAGCTTTCCGAGGCAGTCAAGGCGGGCAAAATCACACAGGAGCAGGCAGACAAGCTTCAGGCTAACCTGACAGAGTCCATCCAAAAACAGCTTGAGCACAAACGGGGAGAAAAGCCGGAGAAGGTCGTCGTAGAAAACTAAGCGCCTCCGCTTCCACACAACGAGAGCAGTTTCGGGCAGGTGAATCGATCACCTGCCTTTTTCAAATCTTTTTCAAAAAAAGACGTGCTTTAATTGGACCCAAAGACCTAATTGGAAGAGACAGGGATTTTTCATGCGGGTTGATTTGTCACAGTTTGGTAGAGAAAGAAGGAGGAAGCCAGTTTGAGGTCCAGCAAAATAAAAACGACCGCCGCCATCCTCGCGATTTTTGGCCTGTTGGCCGGATGCTCGCCGCAGCAGGGCGGCATGGGACAACGGGCAGGAGCCGCACAGAGGGCCATCCCGGTGGAAGTGAAAAAAGCAGACAAGGAGCTGTTTGGGCAAAAGCTGTCTCTCAGCGGCAGGTTGGAGGCGAAAAGCCAGGTGGCGCTGACATCAAAAGCGAGCGGCCGGATTACCCAGGTTCATGTAAACGTAGGCGACCAGGTCAAGGCGGGGCAGCCCATCGTGACGCTGGATGGCGAAGAAGCGAAAATCCAGTTGCAGCGGTCCCAGGCGTCTCTTCTCTCTGCGCAAGCGAGATACGAGGAAGCCAAGGAGGGGACTCCTGAAGAAACGGTAGCCCAGACGCAAAATCAGCTTGCCGATTCGCAAAACAAGTACGACGCGGCCAAAAAGGAGCTGGAGCGCACAGAAGCTTTGTACAAGCAGGGAGCCATCTCGGCGGCAGAATACGAAAAAGCGAAGGCAGCGCTCGACAGTGCCGCGATCAGTCTGGAAAACCAGAAGCAGAAGCTGAAGCTGGATCAAAAGGGACCGACCGCCGCTTCGCTCGCATCGGCGCAAGCGTCATTGAAGCAGGCCCAGGCCGATCTGGCACTGGCTCAGCTCAACGCGTCCAACCTGGTCGTAAAAGCGCCGATTGACGGCGTGATCGGTTCCCTTCCTGTTTCTGTCGGCGCGAATGTCGGCAGCAATACAGAGATCGCGCAAATCATCAATATGACGACGATGAAGGTGAAAACGCAGGCTACGGAAAGCCAGGTCGGTCTGTTCCAGAACGGCCAGGAGGTCGAGATCAACGTTCCTGCCGTTCAGCTCACGACGAAAGGAAAGGTGGCTTCTGTCAGTCCGCTGGCAGACTCGACCAAGTCGTACCCGATCGAAATCGAGATCGCCAATCCGAGTCTGAAGCTCAAGGCAGGCATGATCGCTTCCATCGAGATGACAGGCAAGCCGCATGATGCGTTGATCGTTCCCCGCGAAGCGATTATCTCCCGGGAAAATGAGGACTATGTCTACATCGTCCAAGAGCAGAAAGCAAAGCTCGTCCCGGTCAAGCGCGGAGAATCGGACGGGGAGCGGGTCGAAATCCTCGAAGGACTTTCCGGCGGTGAAGAGGTCGTGGTCAAGGGGCAGAACACGCTTGCAGACGGATCGTCTGTTGTCGTCATTGATCCAAACCAGTCCGCCGCTTCGCAGGATGCAGGCAAGCAGGAAAATAGCGGAAAGCGCCAGCGGGGCCCGCAGAATCAACAAAACCCGGAAAACCCGCAAAACGCACCGACAAACGGATCGGAAAATCAAGAGCGTCCGGCAAGACCAAAAGGATAGGTGAACCCCATGCATATCTCTGATCATTCGATTCGTCGTCCGGTGACCGTGATGATGGGCATTCTCATGGTCGTAATTTTGGGAATCCTCTCCTTGACGCGAATCCCGATCGATCTTTATCCGCCGATTGAAATACCGACTGTGGCCGTATCGACGAGCTACTCGGGGGTCGGCCCGAAAGAGATGGAAAATCTGGTGACCAAGCCGATCGAGCAGGCTGTGGCGACGGTTGCAGGCATCAAGTCGGTCACGTCCATCTCCCGCGAAGGCACGTCACAGGTCATCGTCGAGTTTGGCTACGGAACGGATATTGACGGGACCGTCGCCGAGATTCAGCAGAAGGTGGAACGGGCCAGAAGGTCGCTGCCGGATGATGCCGATTCCCCGACAGTGATGCGCTTTGACCCAAACAGCTCACCGGTATTGACTCTGGCTCTCTCCTCCGAGATGAGCGCTGACCAGCTGCGCTCTTTTGTGGATGAGCAAATCGTGCCCTATCTGGAACGGGTAGACGGCGTCGCGTCTGTGACCGTGTCCGGCGGACTGGAGCGGGAAATCACGGTCCGGGTCGATCCCGGCAAGCTGGAGCAATACGGTATTACGCTGGCCGACATCAGCCAGCAGCTCCGCAACCAGAATATCGATTCGCCGGGCGGCACCATCACAGAGGGCGGGACTACTTATACGGTTCGCTCTGTCGGCAAGCTCGCCTCTATCGATGACATCAAGAAGGTATCCATACCGCTGCGCGGCGAAGGCCAGGTATTTCTGGAGGATGTCGCACTCATCACGGATGGCTATAAAGCCGTAACGATCGAGAGCAAAATGGACGGGCAGCCGACGGTTACCCTTTCCATCATGAAGCAGTCCGGCACCAATACAGTTGCCGTCGTCGATCAAATCAACCAGGAGCTGGAGAAGCTGCAAGGCACTCTGTCCGCCAATCTGAAGGTGTTCAGCATTTCCGATCAATCTGCCTTTATTCGCGCATCGATCAATACGCTTGTCCACGATACGCTGATCGGGGGCATTTTGGCCATCTTTATCATCTGGTTTTTCCTGAAGAGCACAAGCAACACGCTGATCATCGGCACAGCGATTCCGATCTCCGTCATCGCCACGTTTGCCCTGATGTTTTTTACCGATATGTCGATCAACACGATGAGTCTGGGCGGGCTTACCCTTGGCATCGGGATGATCGTGGACGATGCCATCGTCGTGCTGGAAAACATTCACCGCCACCGGGAAAAAGGACTGTCCATCAAGGAAGCGGCTGTCTCGGGCACGAAGGAAGTGGCGATGCCCGTGATCGCGGCTACATTGACCACGGTTGCCGTGTTTTTCCCGATCGTCTTTGTCGAAGGCGTGACGGCACAGTTGTTTAAGGATATGGGCGTAACCGTTTCGTTTGTCCTGCTGGCTTCACTGGTGGTGTCGCTGACCGTCACGCCGATGCTCGCGGCCAAATGGACGGCTTCACATGCGAAAAAGCTAAGTCACGAGGAAGCAGACGCGAAAAGCAGGCTGGTCCAATTTTACAAGCGAGTCCTGGCCTGGTCTCTCGGCCACCGTAAGAGCGTCATCGCGATAGGCCTCGCCTCGCTGGTCGCCGGCGCGGGGCTCGTACCTTTTATCGGCATGGAAGTGATGCCCACATCGGATCAGGGACAGGTCAACATCTCCATCTCCTTGCCGAACGGGACGGAGCTGGAAAAAACGAGAGAAGTCCTGACGAAAGCAAATGAGATCGTGTCACATGTCCCCGAAGCGAAGACGATCTTCTCCACGCTGGGCAGCGCCAACGCAACCCGCGGCGGCAACGCGAACAGCTCGGCGGCTTCCTTTTTGCTGATCCTGTCCGATTCGTCAGAGCGCAGCCGGACGACAGCAGAGGTCGTAGACGATCTGCGGAACAAACTGAACCGCTTCCCGGGAGCGCGCGTACGGATCAGCGAGACTGGCGGCATGATGCTTCCCGGTATGGGCGGACAAGGCTTTTCCGGCGGATCTTCGCCGATTTCCTACGCGCTGCGGGGAAATGATGAGGCGACCTTGAAGGATCTCGCCGAAAGGTTGACTGCCGCTATCAGCGAGGTGGACGGCATCCGCGAGGCGGACAATACGCTGGAGGAGTCCCGGCCGGAGATCCAGATCAAGCTTGACCGCATCAAGGCGGCTGGTCTCGGCATTACCCAGTCGTCTCTGACCAGTACGATCCAGACCGCCTTGCGCGATCAGGTGGCGACCCGGATGGAGGCGGGGGGAAGCGAGATCGACATCACCTTGAAGCTCGACAAGGAAGGGCAGGCCAGCATGCAGGATATCGAAAACCTGCTGATCACCACTCCGAAGGGAGAGGTTGTCCAGGTGAAGGATGTGGCGACCGTCGCCATTGCCGGGGGACCGCAAGCCATCCAGCGCTACAATCAGGCCCGGGTGGTCAATGTGACGGGGATGCTTGCTCCGGGAAGAGATTTGGGCAGCGTCGCCGAGGAAGTCAATCGAGTCGTAGCAAACTTCCCTGTGCCGCCCGGCTACGTCATCGAGCAGCAAGGGCAAAACCAGCAGCTGGATGAAACGACCCAGGGAATGATTCTCGCCTTTGGCCTCGCCGTGGTGCTTGTGTACATCATCCTGGCGGCACAGTTCGAGTCGCTCGTCTATCCGCTGTCGATCATGCTGTCCGTGCCGCTGTCTTTCTTCGGCGCGAGCTTCAGCTTGTGGATGACCGGACGGACACTGAGCATTCCCGCCTTTATCGGGATCATCCTTTTGACCGGGATCGTCGTCCGAAATGCGATCGTTCTGATCGACTTTATCAACATTCTCCGCAGGCAGGGGATGGAGCGGAGCGAGGCGATCCTGACCGCTTCGCCGATCCGGCTGCGGCCGATTTTGATGACGACGCTGTGTACGGTGCTGGGCCTCTTCCCGCTCGCCCTCGGGATCGGCGAAGGAGGAGAAAGCCAATCGCCGATGGCCACTGTCGTGATCGGCGGGTTGCTATTCTCGACAATGCTGACCTTGATCGTCATTCCCGTCGTCTACACGATTCTTGACGACTTCTCCGGCAGGCTGAAAAAGCTCTCCAACATCTTCCGGCCTTCGCGGAAGCTGAAAACGGCGAGCATCGAAAAATAGAATAGTATAATGAATAGATAACATGGACAGGGGTGGCATTCTTCGGGTGCCACCTTTCTGAAGCATCAGGAGGTGTGACGATGCGGATTTTGGCAGTAGAAGATGAACGCGCATTGCTGGAAGCGGTTTGCGGCGTTTTGCAAGAGGAGGGCTATCAGGTGGACAAGGCCGAGCGGGGCGATGAAGGGCTGCTGCTCGCCGAGCGCGGCATCTACGACTTGCTCATCCTGGACATCATGATGCCCGGTCTGGATGGCGTCTCACTCGTGAAAAAGCTGCGGGCAAAAGGACAGCTTACGCCGGTTCTGCTCCTCACCGCCAAAGACAGCGTAGAGTCGCGGGTCGAAGGTCTGGACGCCGGGGCTGATGATTACCTCGTCAAGCCTTTTGCCGTGGAGGAATTGCTGGCCCGCACGAGAGCGCTGCTGAGAAGAAACGGCAAGTATTCGGCCGACGGAGAAGTATCCTACGGGCCGATTTCGCTGAAGACAAATGAACACGACGGCTTCGTGGGCGAGCATCCGTTGAAGCTGACCGGAAAGGAATACGATCTGCTGCAGTATTTTCTTCACAACCGGGAGCAAATATTGACGCGAGATCAAATCTTCGACCGCATCTGGGGGATCGATTCGGAGGCGAACTACGGGATCGTCGACTTGTACGTGCATTATTTGCGCAAAAAACTGGCTGAGTACGGATGCGACAACTACATCCGGACGATTCGCAATGTCGGCTACATTTTGAAGGGACAAAAGGAGAATGTTTAAAAAGACGAGGATTCGCCTGGTTATTTTGAATACGATCGTGTTTGTGCTGCTCTTGAACGCGCTCGGAAGCGCGCTCTACTTCTCCATTCAGTACCGCTTGTTTTCACAGGTGGACAGAGAGCTGGTCCGGTCGGGCAAATGGTTCGTGCAGGTGCCGCCTCCGTTTCTGAAGCCGGAGCGCAAGCGGCTGCCCGATGTCGACAGGCGCATCGTCTTTTTGCTGTGGGACGACCGGGGCGGGCTGATCAGCAAGGATTACGGCGAATCGCTTGAAAATGGCGACTTGAACCTGTTCCATCCCGTAGATCGGAGCAAGGAAATCGAAAATGTGACGGTCGGCGGGCAGGTGTACCGAGTCTATACGATGACCACGGACAAGCGCGTCATCGACCGCGGATTCATCCGAAATGTCAGCCACATTCAGCTGATTTACAATCTGGAGCCGGAGATGAAGATGCTCGATACGCTCCTCTATGTGCTCGGAATCGGCGGTCTTGCCAGTATTTTGATCGCGCTGTTTGCGGGGCTGTTTTTGGCCAAGCGGGCGCTTGTTCCGATTCAGCTTTCCTGGGAAAAGCAGCAGCAGTTTATCGCGGACGCTTCCCATGAGCTGCGAACGCCGCTCTCCGTGATTCTGGTCAATCTGGAGAGGCTGTTTCGCTCTCCGGAGCGGACGATTGAGGAGGAGAGCGAGCACATTATGGTCAGCATTCAGGAGACCAGGCGGCTGAACAAGCTGGTCGGCGATCTCTTGACCCTGGCCCGCTCCGACTCCAATGAGCTGCAAATCCTCAAGCAAAAGGTGGCCATGGATGAGCTGGTCCAAAAAAGCGTCCACACGTTCCGGCAGCTGGCTGTTGTCCGAGGCATCGAAATCGAGACGGACATCCAGCAGCCGCTGGAGCTGAACGGGGACCAGGAGCGGATTCAGCAGCTGCTCGTCATTTTGCTCGACAATGCGCTCAAATACTCGAATGAGCAAGGAAAAATTGCGGTGAGCTGCAAGCGGGAGGGGCAGGGCATTACCCTCGTTGTAAAAGACAACGGGATCGGGATCGCCAAGGAAGACATTCCGTACGTGTTCGACCGCTTTTTCCGCGCGGACAAGATGCGCTCCCGCCAAACAGACGGGACGGGGCTGGGACTGTCCATCGCCAAGTGGATCGTCGACGCCCACGGAGGGAGAATCCGCGTCGAGAGCGAGGAAGGGGCAGGGGCCACCTTTACCGTCTGGCTGCCTGCCAAACACGGATGAGGAAAAATGGCTCTATGCCATTTTGCAAAGCCGAGCCCGGCGGCAAATAAGGTTATCGACTGGATATGAGAGCATAGACAAGCCGAGTCTCTGCCATGTCAGCTTGTTCCCATGAGGAGCAAGCTTTTTATTTGCACATAAATAATTTGCATACAAACTTTTTGTGTACAAATCGTGTGAGCCTATGTTATTCTTTTCAAAAAGTTTTGGGAATGAACGGGAGGGTCATCATGGAGCGAATCGAGGACTGCTTTGGTTTTTTGTTGGGAAAGGCGTACCAGAAGGTTTTCCAGCTGGAAAAAGCGCGATTGAGCGCGTACGGGGTTACGCCGGTGCAATTTGTCCTGCTGCACGTGCTATGGGAGAAGGATGGGCAAAAAGGGGTGGAATTGGGCAGCCGGCTCCGTCTGGATGGAGCGACGATTACAGGCCTCTTGGATCGGCTGGAGCAGATGGGCTTGATCGAGCGCAGGCCGTCTCCGACCGACCGCCGGACGAATTTGATTTACCTGACTCCGCGGGGGAGAGAATTGGAAAAGCCGCTCAACGAAATCAGCGACGAGGTAAACCGGGAGGCCATGTCCATTTTTCGGGAAGAAGAGCTTGCGATGTTGAAAAGCATGCTGACCAGGCTCGGATTGGAGAAAGAAGCGTAATCCATCGTCCGGATGCCCGGATGGCCTTTACGGCGAATGGACTGACTTTCGGTCTGCCGTAGGGACGGATAGATGGGCAACTCCAAGGATCGGACGCCTGAACGGCAAAGAAGCATCTTTTACAAGTGGGGAGAAGCAGATGGAGAAAAAGATTCACTATGCTTGGATTGTATTGTTTGTCACGTTTTTGGCTTTGCTGGCCGTCCAGGGCGTTCGCCTTTCCTTCGGCGCCTTTATCGAGCCGTGGGAGACCGAATTCTCGATGGACAGAGGCACGATCTCACTCATTTCTACGCTGAGCTTCATCGTATACGGCATATCCCAGCCGGTGGTGGGCAAGCTGGTCGACCGCTTCGGCGCTCGGATGATTTTGTCAGTCAGTGCACTGCTGGTCGGGATAAGCATCGCCCTGACGTATTTTGTGACCTCGCCGTGGCAGCTTTTTCTTCTGTACGGCGTGATCGCTTCGCTCGGAGTGGGCGGGGCGTCGAACGTGGCAGCCACCGTTGTGGTGACAAACTGGTTTCAGGAAAGGCGGGGCCTCGCTTTCGGGTTGATGGAAGCCGGCTTCAGCGTCGGGCAAATGATCGTTGTGCCAGCCTCGCTGTTTTTGATTCACTGGTATGACTGGCAGATGGCCGTCGCAGTATTGGGCGCGTTTCTGATTTTGATCGTCTTTCCCGTCCTGCTGCTTTTGCTGCGCAATCATCCTTCCGAAAAAGGTATCCAGCCGATCGGAGGCGACAGAGCTGCGGAAGGCACTGAAAACGGGACAGACGAGAGCCCAGGCGGCCAATTGGCGGAAAACGTGTTTCGCACGAGAAGATTCTGGTTTCTGATCCTGCCGTTTTTTATCTGCGGTTTTACGACGACCGGTTTGATGGATACCCACCTCATCCCGTTCGCCCAGTTGTGCGGCTTTTCCGCGGTCGTAACCGGGTCGGCGGTCAGCCTGCTCGCGGCCTTCAATACGCTGGGAACGCTGCTGTCGGGAGTGGTCGCAGACCGCTGGAGCAATAAAAAATTTCTGGCCCTCCTGTATGCGGCAAGGGCTGCAACTATCGTACTGCTGCTCGTGTTCGTCAGCGATCCCGAGCTGCTGCTGGTATTTGCCGCACATCCGTCTCTGTTGTTTTTGTTCTCCATTTCCTTCGGCCTTGTCGACTTTGCGACGGTCGCTCCCACGCAAATGCTGGCGACGCAGTACTTCAACAAGCAGTCGCTCGGCTTCATTGTCGGCTGGCTGTTTCTCAGCCACCAGCTAGGCTCCGCGCTTGGCGCTTACTTGCCTGGATTATTGTTTAGTCAGACTGAAAATTACAATATGTCATTCTACATTGCGGTGGTTTTGCTGGTCGGAGCTTCCGTGTTGAATCTTCTCCTTCCTGAACCCGCCCGAGTCAAAAGGAATGTCGCCTCGGAGAGCTAGAGGCTTGGAAGCCGGACATGCTCTACAGCCACAAAGAGTTGCAGAGCCCCTTTCTCAAAAAGGCGGCCTGCTCCGACAGTCTGCAAAAACAACACAAAAAGCCGGCTCCCCCCTCGATACGGGGCGGAGCCGGTCTTCCTATTTGAAAGCATATGGTTTACGAACGAGCTTTTCCGTTTTTGTACGGCGATCTCTTTAGTCTTTAAACAACAGCGAAGCGCCGGCGATTCCCGGATGGGTCATCTCGTACGGATCGAGAATCAGATCGAGCTCTTCCTCGGTCAGAACATTGTGCTCAAGGCACAGCTCCCGCACCGATTTGCCCGTCAAAATCGCCTCGCGGGCGATGCGTGCCGCCACTTCGTATCCGAGGTGAGGGTTGACGGCGGTAATGACGCCCACGCTCTTCTCGACGTAAGCCTTCATCACTTCTTCGTTGGCACGGATGCCGTCCAGGCAGTATTCCTTGAATGCGCGGAAGGCGTTGTTCATGATGCTGATCGATTGCAGCAGGTTAAAGACAAGCACCGGCTCCATGACGTTCAGCTCCAGTTGTCCCGCTTCGGAAGCGAGGCAGATGGTGTGGTCGTTTCCGATTACCTGGAACGCCACCTGATTGACCACCTCGGCCATGACCGGATTGACTTTCCCTGGCATGATGGAGGAGCCTGGCTGACGGGCAGGCAGGGAGATTTCCCCGAGTCCGGCGCGCGGTCCGGAAGCCATCAGGCGCAGGTCGTTGGCGATTTTGGACATGTTGATCATGCACACCTTGAGGGCCGCGGACACTTCTGTGTAAGCATCCGTGTTTTGCGTGGCGTCGACCAGATCGGATGCGCCTTTGATCGGCAGGCCTGTGATCGAAGCCAGATGCTTGATGACACTCTCGATATAGCGCGGCTCCGCATTCAAGCCGGTTCCCACGGCAGTCGCGCCCATGTTTACTTCGTACAGATGCTGGCGGGAGCCGGAGATTCGCAGGATGTCCCGGGACAGCACTTTGCGGTACGCTTCAAATTCTTGGCCCAGACGGATCGGAACCGCGTCCTGCAGATGGGTTCTGCCCATTTTGATAACGCTGTCAAATTCTTTCGCTTTTTGCGAGAACGACTCCTGCAGGCTATCCATCGTCGCGAGTAGCTGGTCCAGCATCATCAGTACGGAAATGTGGATCGCAGTCGGGAAAGCGTCATTCGTAGACTGGGACATGTTCACGTGCGTATTTGGGCTGACCTGGAAGTAGTCGCCTTTTTCAAAGCCGAGAAGCTCCAGCGCACGGTTGGCGATGACTTCGTTGGCGTTCATATTGATCGAGGTTCCGGCGCCGCCCTGAATCGGATCGACGATAAACTGGTCGTGCAGATTGCCATCGATAATCTCTTGTGCCGCCTGAACGATCGCTTCTCCGATGCGGCGGTTGAGCTGGCCCGTTTCCATATTGGCAAGTGCTGCCGCTTTTTTTACCATCGCCATCGCCTTGATCAGCGATTCGTGGATTCGATATCCGGTGATCGGGAAGTTTTCCAGGGCACGAAGCGTTTGTACACCGTAGTAGGCGTGTTTCGGCACTTCTTTTTCGCCGAGGAAGTCTTTTTCTACCCGTTTGGTTACTGCTGTATCCATGTGTATACAACTCCTACAGGATATTTTTGATGTTAAACAACGTTGTTTACTTTCATCAAAATCGTAACATAGTTTCAAAGAAAGAAGTAGCTTTAAATCAATTGAACGAACGAATCGAAATGATTGTAGAACCCGATCAGTGTTGATAAGATGGGATAAATCTTTGTGAACAAGGAGGCGGACCGCATGCATCGGGTTGAGCTGCTGCAGGAGATCACGTATATTGACGGAATTACGATCATCGATACGTCGGGAACGATCCTCTTTTCGGTGAAATTCAACCCCCGCTTCGCATCCGGGAGCGAGAAGACGGATGAAATCGTCGGGGAAAATCTGTTTACTTCCTTTCCTATGCTGAATGAACAAACAAGTACACTCTACCATGCGCTGAAAACGGGGCGTCCGACTTTTCGCAAGCGTCAGGAAATCATTGATTTTACCGGCAAAAAAATCGAAACGACCAATGTTACGCTGCCGATCAAGACAAACGGGCGGGTGATCGGGGCGATTGAGCTGTCCAAGGATATCAGCAAGCGGGGGGAGCCGGTAGACGAGCTGATCGAACTGGACGCCAGCCTGTTCATACCAAGCAAAGCGGAGCAAGCGAATATCCAGCCGGAAGGAGCCAGATACACGCTGGACGATATCGTGACGGGCAACGAGCAAATGCTGGAGCTGAAGAGGCAAGCAAAGAAAATGGCTCGCGGCCGCTCGCCGCTTTGCCTGTTCGGTGAGACGGGCACGGGGAAGGAGCTGTTCGCCCAGGCCCTGCATCATGCAAGCGGCCGCTCGCACAAGCCTTTTATCGCCCAGAACTGTGCGGCCATTCCCGAAAGCCTGATGGAGAGCATCCTGTTCGGGACGAAGAAAGGCAGCTTTACCGGGGCGGAGGACAATCCGGGGCTGTTCGAGCTGGCCGATGGCGGCACGATTTTTCTCGACGAATTCAACTCGATGCCCCATTCCCTGCAGGCAAAATTGCTGCGTGTGCTGGAGGATGGCCTCATCCGAAGACTGGGGGACAAGCATGTCCGCAAAGTAGACGTGCGGGTGATCGCTGCCACCAACAAGCATCCCCGTCAGTGCGTCAAGGATGGACAGCTCCGCCCAGACCTGTACTACCGGCTGTGCGTGATGGCCTTGCACCTGCCGCCGCTGCGCGAGCGGCCCGAGGATATCGAGCTGCTCCTGCCCTATTTTATCAACAAGTACAACCATCTGATGGGCAAAAGCGTCCGCCACATCGCCAAAGGCGTGTACGAGTATTTGCAGATGCACGATTGGCCGGGGAATATCCGGGAGTTTGAATACGTCGTCGAATTTGCCCTGCAGCTCAAGGAAGACGGTGACGAAACGCTTCAACGCAGCGATTTGGAGCCGATCATGAACCACCTGAGGGACGAGCAGGCACCCGAACAGACAGCCGCTTCGGAAGGAAAAGCGTGGGGAGCAACAATTGGAGAGGATTACGGGGAAGTGACGGGAGCAGGCGAGGGCCAGGAAAAACAGGAGGCACAGGAAGCACAGGAAGCACAGGAAGAACAAGATGAGCTTGTGCCTCTCAAGGAAGCGGTCGCTTCTCTGGAAACGCGGCTGATCCGGCGAGCGCTGGCGAAAACAGGGGGAAATGTCTCGAAAGCGGCACTTTTGCTGAACATTCCCCGGCAGTCGCTGCAAAACAAAATCCGCGACTATGAAATCAAATAGCAGTAAAAACGGGGCTCCAATCGATTTTCTGCCAATTTTGCTTCTGCCCAAAAACGTACAAAGAAGTGCCCGAAAATTAACACGCTGTGCGAATGAAACTGGAATTTTCCTTTCGATAGATGGTGTATCCTCCCGAAAAAGGAGAGATGCCCGTCTTTTTTTTGAGAATATTCCACAAAATGGCTGGCATGGTCCTTGCTTTGAGAAGACGGCATCATTGCATTTGCAAACAAGGAGGATGCCTTCCATGATTATCGGAACGTTTAAAGAATTGAAGCCGGGGGAGTCGCGCGTCGTGCTTACCCCGACGGAAGTGGCCGAATTGACCGGCGGCGGCCACACCGTCCTGATCGGCAAAGGGACAGGCGAAAATGCCGGGTTTCCCGATCAGTCCTATGCCGAAGCGGGCGCCGAGCTGAGAGACGGCATGGAGGAAATCTACGCCGAAGCGGAGCTGATCGTAAAGGTAAAAGAGATTTTGCCGGAGGAATACCACCTGCTGCGGGAAGGACAAATCCTGTTTACTTGCCTTCATCCCGCTGCCAACCGGGAAGAGGTGGATGTACTGCTGGACAAAAAGGTCATCGCCTTTACCGCCGAGGATACGCATCAGTACGGCTCTCCCAATGGAGAAGTGGCCGGAAAGCTGGGAGCGCTCTGGGGCGCCCATTATTTGCTTAGCGTGAATGGCGGGATGGGCAAGCTTGTCGGCGGCATCGGAGGCGTACCCGGCATCCAGGCGCTCGTCATCGGTGCGGGAATTGTCGGACGCAGCGCAGCCAATGTCCTCTCCTCGCTTGGAGCTCGGGTAACAATGATGGACGTGAATATCGGCGTCCTTCGGGAAGCGCAGTATTTGCTGCCAAAAGGGGTAGACACGATGTTTTCCAACCGGAGCAACATCCGCCAGGTGCTGCCTCACGTCGATTTGGTGATGAACTGCGTCAAATGGCCAAAGCACCGCAAGGACCATCTGATCACACGCGATATGCTGCAGCTCATGCGCAAAAAGGCGGTTATCGTCGACATTAGCGCAGACGTCGGCGGAGCAGTGGAGACATACAGACCGACGACGTACGAGGAGCCTGTCTATGAAGTCGACGGCATTATCCACTTCGGCGTCGACAACATTCCGGGCGCTGCCCCTCATACGACTTCGATTGCTTATGCGGCATCCGTATTTCCGCACATCAAGTCGATTGCCGACCACGGAGCGGACGAGGCAGCTCGTCGCAATCCGTATCTGCGCCGGGGATTGACGTCGTACAAAGGGATATTGACTCATGAGGAAACCGCTTTGATCCAGCAGCGCGAGCGTACGACAGCAGAAGAACTGCTCGGCTTGCCGGCGAAATAGCATTTACAAACAAAAGGAAAAAAGGGGGAAGTGCTGTCTATGGAGGCGACAGAAGCAGTTCATCTCGGCATCATTTCGCTGGTTCCCGCGACGGTCTCTGTCATTCTCGCGTTTTGGACCAGAAACACCGTGTTTTCGCTTGCAGTAGCCTGTTTTCTCGGCATCCTGCTGTCGGGACAAGGCCTGATGGGATTTCCCGCCTTGCTGAAAACCGCGCTCGGTACGACCAGCTTTTCCGGACTGTTGCTCCTGGAGCTGTTTATCGGCGTGATGATCGCATTTTTCCAGCGGACCGGAGCGATCCAGAATGTAACACTGATGCTGGAGCGCAGGCGGTTCACACGTGTGAAAACACAGCTTGTCGCCTGGTTTTTGGGCATGTTCGTGTTCTTCAGCGACTATTTCAGCCCGCTGTTTGTCGGCTCGACGATGCGCAATCTGGCTGACAAGGCGAGAATCTCCCGGGAAAAGCTGGCCTATATCGCCGACTCCACCTCGGCGCCGGTCAGCGTGCTGGTGCCGATTACGGGCTGGGCGGCCTACTTTACCGGCCTGCTGATCGGCGTCGGCACCATCGCCAATGAAGCAGACGCCATGTCCCTGTTCTTAAAGACCATCCCGTTCAACTTTTACGCCATCCTGTCGGTTCTCTTCGTCGGTTTGCTTGCGCTCCGCGTCATTCCGGAATTTGGCCCGATGAAAAAGGCGGAGAAACGGGCATTGGAGGAAGGGAAGGTGCTTCGCGACGGCGCAGACCCGCTGATGGGCTCGGAGCTGACCGACACGCCTCCTTACGAGGGAATCAAGACAAATGTGTTCCTGAATTTCATCCTGCCGGTGATCATCGTCATCTCTATCGCCGTCGGCACCTTTATGACCATGAAGTCGGCCAAAACGATGGAAGCCTTTTTGGCGGCAGCGGTCATACTCGGCATTATCATGCGTATTCAAGGGGTGCCGTTTGCCGACATCATGAAGACGGCGACAGCGGGGATGAAAGGCGTCATGCCGGCCATTCTCGTTCTGGCTTTTGCCTTTTCGCTCAACCAGCTCAGCAAAGACATGGGGACAGCCCACTACATCATTTCCGTCACGGAAGGCTGGCTCACTCCTCATTTGCTGCCGTTCCTGATTTTTATTACCTGCGCCGTCATTTCCTTTGCCACCGGGACCTCGTGGGGCACCTTCGCCATCGTCATGCCGCTGGCCGCTCCGCTCGCTTTCACCTTTTCCGGCGGAGAGGTTTCCATTCTGGTCGTCGCCACGATTGCAGCAGTCGCCGGGGGAGGCGTCTTCGGGGACCACTGCTCGCCGCTGTCCGACACATCGGTCCTCGCCTCCACAGGAGCGGCTTCTGACCACATCGACCACGTCAAGACGCAGCTTCCGTACGCGCTGACAGTCGCGGTCATCTCGGCTTTGCTGTATCTGGTGATCGGGTTTGTGTTTGTGTAGAGCGGGTGATTGCCGTTTGTGGGTAAGATCAAACAGTTAAATGCGCACCAAAAAAACCGGAGGGTATTCCTCCGGCTTTTCTTTTAGCAGGAAGAAAGCTGTGCATTGATAATCCAACACCCTCTCACAAATGTTCTCCTCATTTATATAGTCGAACGGAGCCAAGCTCCGGTTCATGAATTTTTTGCAAGGCACGTTGACATGAGCTGATCAAATGATTTAGACTAAAACTGAAAAAGTTAAAAGTATTAACTATTAAACGTTTTAATAAACTAGGGAGATGGTATAGCCTGCCATGGATGTAAAACAGTCACTATCCAAACAGTTTTCCATCATGATGCACAAGTTTATCGTGGCCTATGGCAAGGCCCTCGACCCGGATATTTCCGGTTCTCAGGTGTATATGCTGGAGATCTTGCAGGACGAGGGAACAAAAAAGAGCTCGGATGTGGCGGCACAACTGGAGATCAGTCTTCCAGCCGTTACGAATCTGGCCAACAAGCTGGTCAAAAAAGGGTATATCAAACGATCTGTCTCCGCAGAGGATCGCCGGGTAACGCTCCTCGAGATCACACCGACCGGGTCGGACGTTTTGAAGCGGATTCTGGACAAGTACCATCATTTGACGGAAACGCTTTGGAGCGGCTTTGCTCCCGAGGAATTGACGCAGCTTCTGCAGCACTACGAAAAAATGGTTGCCAACCTCAAGCATTACCAACCTGACAAGGAGTGAAATGACATGACAACACAACAACAAGTAGCTGTAATCACTGGTGCAGGGAGCGGCATGGGCCGCGCGACTTCGATCAAGCTGGCCGAGCTCGGCTATCGCCTGGTACTGGTCGATTTCAACGAGCAGTTCGGTGAAGAAACGCTCGCGCTCGTAAAGGAAAAAGGCGCAGAAGCGATCTTCGTAAAAGCAAACGTGGCCGAAAGCGCCGATGTGCAAAACTATGTCAATCAAGCGGTCGAGACGTTCGGCCGGATCGATGTCTTTTTCAACAACGCGGGAATCATCCAAAAACCGTACCTGTTCGCAGATATTCCGGATTCCGAGTTTGACCGCATTTTCGCCGTAAACACCAAAGGCGTGTTCCTCGGCATGAAATACGTCATCAAAGTAATGGAAAAGCAAGGCTCCGGCGTGATCATCAACACGGCATCCACGGCAGGCGTGAAGCCCGAGCACAGCCTGGGCGTTTACTCCGCTTCCAAGCACGCAGTCGTCAGCCTGACCAAGTCCGCTGCGATGGAATACGCGAAAACCGGCGTCCGCATCAATGCCATCTGCCCTGGCGGCGTAGCGACCAACCTGGTAGCCGGTTTTGAGCAAACGATCAAAGAAACCGGAAATGTTCCGGAAATCCAATTCCCGCGCATCGGCTACATGGCTGATCCGAATCAAATCGCGAGTGTGGTCGCTTTCATGGCTTCCCCGGGCGCGTCCTACATGACAGGCTCTATCGTCGTTGTTGACGGTGGTCTCACGCTGTAAGCGGCTGTTTCCGCGATCGAACACCATTTGTCAAAACCTGTTCATGCCAACTAGCCGAGAAGGCTGTCCTCCAAGCAGATGCTCTTGCTTGAGGGACAGCCTTCTTTTTTGGATGCATGGTCTTGCGGGGGGTGTACATGTATTACGAAGCTTGCGGCAGCGTACTGCTTTTTGCGAGTCCCAAATGCTCCTGCAGCGTTTTGCGGATCTCGGCCAAGTCCTGCTCGTCCAGCTTGTAGTAATAAATGTTGTTCTTGTACATGCTGCTGCCTTTCAACTGCAGCTTCTCAATATTGACGCTGCTTCCCTTGGCAAAATAATAGAACGCCTCCAGGTCAGACAGCCGCAGGTTCGTCTTCACATTGTCGCCCAGCGCCTCCAGCAGCGCTCCGTACTTGGTGACAGAGCCGAACGACAGCGTTTTGTGGAAGATCGCTTCCAGCACGAGCTGCTGGCGTTTGCCGCGCTCCATGTCGCTGTCTATTTTTCGGGTCCGGACCAGCGCCAGGGCTTCTTCGCCGTTTAACGTCTGCAGCCCTTTTTTCAGCTTGATCGCACGCGGCCTGTCTTTGCTGTCCTGCTCCGTAAACGTGATCGGAACATCTACCTCGACCCCGCCGAGCGCGTCGACGATTTCCATAAACGCCGTGAAATTTACTTTTACGTAGTAATCGACCGGGACGTCGAGCAGACCTTCCACGGTTTCCACCGCAGCGTCCACGCCGCCGAAGGCATGGGCGTGATTGATCTTGTCCTTTTTCTGCTCAACCGGCACGTATACGTAAGAATCGCGCGGAATGCTGAGCAGCTTCACGGAGCGGTCTTTTTTGTTGAAGGTCGCAAGCAGAAGGGCGTCCGTGCGGATGGCTTCCCCGTACTGCTTATGTCTTTGCTCGCTGTCATCCACACCCATGAGCAGGACAGAAAAGCTGTCTGCCAAAGCATCCTTCTTTTCCACACGCTTGGGTGAGATCGTTCCCCGCTGCAGCTCCTGATGGGACTTTTCCTCCAGCATGGCTGCCTTGCGGTACAGATCGACCGCATACCCGGTTGAGACGAACAGCAGGACCAGAATGGGGATTAGCAAAAAAACGATGCGACGCTTGCTCTTTCGTTTTCTTTTTAGATTTTGAGTTTGGTTATTTTTCACAATAAACTCCACCTCGATAGGATGTACACTGAGTGTAGACGATTTTCGACAAGATTTCGTTACAGGGGGGTAACAACTGGCAGAAAGGGGGCATTTTTTGACGAGTTTTTGTTTTCTTCTGAAAACAGGCAGGAAAAATGGCGAACAAGCTGTAAAATTAGGAGAGAGGTAATAGGATAAAGTACCGCGAATATGTTGGCATCGGCAGCACATGTCTGAACGGAAGCTTTCGAATCAAAATGATGAGGGAGTGTAGGACGATGAGCACAAACGAACTTTTGCAAAGTACCTTGCCGCAAATGCTGGAACAAACTTGTAAGCGCTTTCCTTGGCGTTGCGCCGTTTACTTCAAAGGACAGCAATGGGATTACGGAACACTGGGAGTGCTGGTCAAGAAGTTCGCCGCCGGACTGCACAGCCTCGGGATCGGGCAGGGAGACCGAGTGGCGGTCATGCTGCCCAACTGTCCGCATTACGTGGCAGCCTACTACGGCATTCTGCAGCTGGGCGGAATCGTCGTACAGGTCAATCCCATGGCGGTTCCGGCCGAGCTGGAGCATTATTTGACCGACTCAGGTGCCAAAGCCTTGATCACCTTTGCTCCCTTTTTGCCGGTGGTCGAAAAGGTAAAAAGCGCTGAAGGCTTGGCGGCGAGAATCATCGTTGAACTGCCTCCTACGGATTCGGAGCTTCCAGCCGGATGGCTCCGTTTTGAAAACGTCATGGCACTTGCCGAGGATTTGCCGGAGGTGTCCGTGTCTCCGGATGACATCGCGGTACTCCAGTATACAGGCGGTACCACAGGGCGCTCCAAAGGGGCGATGCTGACCCATCAAAACCTGTATGCCAACGCCTATCAGTCACACATCATCATGGGAGGAGACGTCGACAATCCCGACCGGATCTTGACTGTGATTCCGCTCTTTCACGTCTACGGGATGACCGTTTGCATGAACATGGCCATTTTTGGAGGATCGCAGCAGGTCATGCTGCCCCGCTTTGACCTGGAGGAAGTGCTGCAGACGATCAAGGATACGAAACCGACGGTATTCCCGGGGGTGCCGACGATGTACGTGGCGGTCAATGCCCATCCGCAGGCGGAAGAGTACGGCATCTCGTCCATCCGCCTGTGCGCAAGCGGCTCCGCACCGCTTCCTGTTGAGGTCATCAAAGGCTTTGAAGCCAAGACGCAAGGCATGATTCTCGAAGGCTTCGGCCTGACCGAAGCCTCCCCGGTCACTCACTTCAACCCGAGGGATAAGCGAAAGGCCGGGTCGATCGGGACGGCTATACCGTTTACGGAGTCAAAAATCGTCAGCCTACAGGACGGCGAGACGGAGCTGGGGCCGAATGAAGCGGGAGAGCTGGTCGTGCGCGGGCCGCAAGTGATGAGCGGCTATTGGGGAATGCCGGAAGAGACGGCGGCAACGCTCAAAGACGGATGGCTGTTCACAGGAGATATCGCCTACAAGGATGAAGAGGGATATTACTATATCATCGACCGGAAAAAGGATTTGATTATCGCCGGAGGCTTCAATATTTATCCGCGTGAAGTAGAGGAAGTCCTCTATCAGCACGCGGCTGTGCAAGAGGCTGTCGTCATCGGCGTGCCTGATGCGTATCGAGGAGAGACGATAAAAGCGTTCGTGGTTCCGAAAAAGGGAGTTGTCCTGACCGAAGAGGAAATCACCGATTTTTGCCGGGAGAACATGGCCGCCTACAAGGTGCCGAGAATTATCGAGTTCCGCGACGCCCTGCCGAAAACGGCCGTAGGCAAGATTTTGCGGCGGACGCTGCGGGAGGAAGCAAAAGGAGCAGGCGCGACGCAAGAATAAGGCTCAGGCGCGACGCAAGAATGAATAAGGGGCAGACAGGACGCAAAAACGGACGGATAATCAGATTGGACGCAGGCGCTGCAACAGCCTTTTTTGTCCGCCCCAAGCTGTTCCAATACGAAACAGCGCTCCTTAAAAACAGAAAACAGAGGGCCGCCTGGGCATCCGGGCGGCTTTCGCTTTTCGTCATGTTTCACGCTCTTGCCCTCATAGAATGAGGCAAACGAGCAAAGAGGTGAAACAAGATCGACATGTGGAAAGCGGTTGTCTCCATCCTGACTGCCTGGTCGCTTGCCAATCTCAGCCTCTTTCCTGCGTTTGCGGGGGCGGAAACGAGCGGGGCAGTGCAGCAATCGGCCCAGGCGCAGCAAGACCCGCCTGCTCCGCAGACAGATGAGCCGATCACGGTCACGGTGGTGGGCGACATTTTGCTGGACAAGAACGTCGGAGCGCAAATCGAACGCTACGGAGTGGACTATCCTTTTGCCAAAACGGCGGAGCTGCTCAAGCAGGCTGATCTGACGGTGGGGAATCTGGAGACAGCCGTCAGCAAACGGGGATCCCCCGAGCACAAGGAATTTACCTTCCGGGCCAAGCCGGAAACGTTGGCAGGCCTTGCAAATGCCGGCTTCGACGTCGTCAATTTGGCCAACAACCACACGATGGACTACGGAATGGACGCCTTTCTGGATACGATGCAGCATTTGCGCGAGAACGATATCGCTTACGTAGGCGGAGGAAAGGCGGAGGAGGAGGCGTTTGCCCCCTATATCCAGACGATCAAAGGAAAGAAGGTAGCAATCATCGGGCTGAGCCGTGTACTGCCCAATCAGAAGTGGTTTGCGGGGAAGAACAAGGCGGGGCTGGCTCACGCCTATTCACGGGAGCCGATGCTCGGCTATGTTCGCAAGGCTGTGGCAGAGTCCGACATCACCATTGCGATCATGCATTGGAATTTGGAGTACAAGGACTACCCTGAGCCGTACGCCCGCCAGATGGCCCGTTTGCTGATCGACAATGGAGTGGATGCGATTGTGGGGTCCCATAGCCATTCCCTCATGGGGGTCGAATGGTACAAAGAGGCCCCGATCTTTTACAGCGTGGGCAATTTCGTCTTTACGACGCCGCGAAATCCAAAGGGCTCCGAGTCGCTGATCGTCACTTTGACGTTTGCCCAGAACAAGACAGACGGCAAGATCATCCCGGCTAAAATTGTAAATGGCCAGCCCGTTCCCCAGGCAGGAGACAATGCGAAAAAGCTCAGGGAGAAGGTTGCGAAGCTCTCGTATGGGGCAGGGGTTGACGAGGCGGGAAATATAACGAGGAAATAAAAGGCAACGAGTTTCGGTGAAAGCAAAAAAGGGTATCTCCTCTATTGTTATGTAGAGGGGAGCAAACCTGATGGATTCCTATAAACACTTTACCCTGCGCTTCTGGCTGATCTTTTTGTTTTCCGTCTCGACGTTTTTGATCGTGCTGAGCTGCGGCGCCGGCATCTATCTGGTGGTCAAGCAGGTGATGACAGATGACATCCTCGACATCAACCGCGCCTATAGCGAGAGGATGGCCCAGACTACCGATCTTATGTTTCAGAGTATGAAAAAGAATCTGGAGACGAGCGCCGGCGAGATCGCCCCTCTTCTGAAAGACCGCCAGAGGCTGCAGCAACATTTGAAGCTGTGGCAGGAAAGCACGTTGTTCTTCAATTCCATCTTGGTCGCAAACAGCAAGGGAAAGATTCTCGCAACGGAGCCGAGGATGGAAGTCGATGGGCGATTTCTGATGTCGAGCGGTGCGAGAGAAGCGCTGGAAAAGAAAAAAACAGTAGTGTCGCAGCCATATAAAGCGATTACGGGCAGACTGATTGTTTTGGTATCCACGCCTCTGTGGGACGAGAACGGAAATTATGCCGGTTTTCTGGGCGGAACGTTCTACCTGGAGCAGGACAACACGTTGCATGAGTTTCTCGGCAAGCATTTTTACGAAGACGGCTCATACTTGTACGTTGTCGACCAGAATGGCACGCTTATCTACCACCCGGAGGAGGAAAGAATCGGTCAAATGGTAGACGGCAACAGCGTCGTCCAAAAACTGATGGACCAAAAATCGGGCGCGGAGCGAGTGGTCAATACGCAAGGCGTCCCGATGCTGACCGGGTACGCCTATGTGCCATCCGCCAATTGGGGGATCGTTTCCCAGACCCCGGAAGAGGAGGCGCTG
Organism: Brevibacillus sp. FSL K6-2834; assembly: GCF_038592925.1. NCBI lineage: Bacteria > Bacillati > Bacillota > Bacilli > Caryophanales > Paenibacillaceae > Brevibacillus > Brevibacillus sp. FSL K6-2834. The sequence continues at coordinate 4,380,690 of NZ_CP151945.1, read as the reverse complement.
GCTCCAACCCTGAAGGTCGTCCTCGACATGTTTGGATATATCAGTCCCTTCTTCATTTTGCTACTCTTGATCTCGTTCTCTCTGACCCAGAAAATGGTCAATCCATTGCGCCAATTGGCCAACTACGCCAAAAGCGTGCGAACGGCGGGAACAGAGGTACAGCCGTTTCCGACGATCCCGACCTGGTACTACGAGGCCGAGCAGATCAATCACGCTTTTCAGCAGTATGCGGAGACGCTGCGCCACAAAATGAACGTGATCAAACGAGAGTCATTGACCGACCCGCTGACCGGACTTGCGAATCGCAGATACATCGAAAATACGTTGCGTCAGTGGACGGAAACGAAAAAACAGTTTTCGGTTCTTCTGCTGGACGTAGACGGATTCAAAAAGGTAAATGACGAATTCGGTCACCAGACCGGAGATGAGGTATTGCGCTTTCTCTCCCAGGCGATGAAGCAGCATGTGCGGAAAGGGGACATTTGCGGCCGCTACGGCGGAGAGGAATTTATCGTACTGCTGCCGGAGACGAGTGCAGAAACGGCGTATCTGATGGCAGAGTCTCTGCGGATGTTTATGAGCGATACCGTCAGTCCCACGGGCGAGCCTGTGACGATCTCGCTTGGAGTGGGGACGATCGCCCCGCAGATCGATACAAAGACATTGCTGGCTCTGACTGACGAGGCCATGTACAAGGCAAAACAGGAAGGACGAAATCAGACGAAGCTGATGAGAACCATTGTGTAGCCGATCCTTAAAAAGCCCGTTCTTTGACGAAATTTGGTCAAGCAGCGGGCTTCTTGCTGTCAACATCCAAGAGAGAGCCGGTGCGACTCAAATCAAGAGGAATAAACAGAGACCTGTCCCAGTAATTATGTAGTATATTTCAGAAAATTCAAAACAACATAAGGAGAGATGAATGGTGAAACGCTGGTTTCCCGGACTTCTGGCGACGATTGTGTTGTCACAGGCAGGTATTGTATCGGCTGCTGCTTCTCCAGTCGGTCAGGTACCGTTTCTGAAACGCCCGTTTATCCCTGCGCAAGCATCCTTTGAGGTAAAGCAGTACGCATATCCGGAGACCAAGCCGATACAAGCTGGCAAGTTTGACATCCAGCACTATCCCCTTTACGACGAGGTGCTGTATTGGCTGGAGACGTGGGCGAAGCAGTATCCTGATCTCGTAGAGCTTCAGTCAGCGGGGAAGTCACTGGAAGGCAGGGACATCTGGCAAATTACGATCACCAACAAAAAAACCGGTACTGCTACCAGCAAGCCGGCTATGTGGGTAGGGGCAAACCGGCATTCCGGAGAAGTGACGACAAGGGTGGCTGCGCTGCATTTTGCGCATGAACTCCTCTCCAAGTACGGGAAGGACCCTGAGATTACCCGCTTGCTGGATACCCGAACATTTTATGTGAGACCTGTTGAAAATCCCGACGGCTCCGAGCTGTACCTCAATACCATTCAAACCAATCGCTCCACCAATCGGCCCGTTGACAACGACGGAGACGGCATCATGGACGAAGATATTCTGGAGGATTTGGATGGTGACGGCTATTCCCGGCAAATGCGTCAGTATGTCGGGATGGGAAAGGGGGACTACATAAAAGACCCGTCTGATTCGTCCGGACGTTTGATGAAGCAGGTTGGAGAAGGAAAAGGAGACTATCGGGTATTGTCCGAGGGCATCGATAATGACGGCGACGGAAAATACAATGAGGATGGCATTGGCGGTTTGGACATTCACCGCAATTATCCGGAGAACTGGCGGCCCATGACGGAACAGACCGGGATGGGATGGACCCAGGGGGGAGCGGGAGAATATCCGTTATCCGAACCGGAGATGCGGTCAGTCGTCTTGTTTCTACTGGAAAATCCCCACATTTCGGTCGTAGAGACGATGGATACCACGGTGCCGATGCACCTGCGTCCCCCATCCACCAGCAAGAGTGAGGAGTCCATGTTTCCGGAAGATCTGAAGTACTATGAGCATTTGGACAAAAAGGGCCAGGAATTGACCGGCTATCCGTGGGCGGGAGACGTTTACTACTCGTACCACACCCGCAGGGGCGGCTCGGAAGGGACACCGCTGTTCGGGCATTCGCCTGACTGGGGGTACTTTCAGTATGGAGCGATCTGGTACGGTGACGAGCTGTGGGGGAAACAGGAGTATGTCAAAGACTACAACAAGGACGGCAAGACCGATGAGCTGGATCAGCTATGGATGAATGATCACATACCGGAATTGAAGGGCAAGCTGTTCCAAAACTGGATGGCCTACGATCACCCGCAGTTGGGGAAGGTAGAAATTGGCGGCTGGAACCCGAAATTTTGGAACCAAAACGCTCCTGCGGGAAGCTATTTGAAACAGGCGGTCGAAAAACAAAGCAAATTCAATCTGGAGTTGGCCAAATCGCTTCCATTGCTGGTCGTTACAAAGACAGAGGTGAAAAAGAATCAGGACGGTACTTCAACGGTGAGTGTGACGGTGACAAATGAAGGCTTTTTGCCAGATGCGTTAAAGCAGGCATGGCTCGTCAAAATCGTGCGCAAAGGCTCCGCGAGCATCGAACTGGGGGATGGCCTGGCTTTGGCCGACGAGAATACGGATAAAATCCAGGATGCCGGATTCTTTGGAGGCGCCTTGGAAGAGGAAGAGCGGACGAAAACATTTTCCTGGACCGTCAAAGGAAAGGGGAATGCCGAGGTGACCATTCGCTCGACCCGCGGCGGGACCGTGAACGTGGTGATACCTGTCAAATGAGACTCCCACGGCTAGAACCACAGGCTTTCAGTCGGCAATGTCTGTAAAGAAAGCACCAAACGAATGAGGGGCTGTCCAAAAAAGCAGTGAAGCTGCTTGACGGAAGAGCCCCTCGTCTCTTTTCGTGCGCCTACACCATCTTCACTTGGAAATGGTCAAGTCCATTTTTTTCATGCGCTCCTGTCAACAAATCGTTGCAACTTGCACAAGGCCCCAGCCCGTCTGTTTCATTAAGAAGGCAAAGAGGCAGATGCCTGAAAAAAACAGGGCGAAGGAGGCAGCCATATGAGCACGATCCCCGCTAAAAGACGATGCAAGCGAGTACACCGGTACCTTTGGCTAAGGCTGCTGCTTACCCTGACGATAACAGCTACGATGCTGTGGCTTTTTTTCGCGTCGGCCCCGAGCATAAGAGCGACATGGCTTTGGAACACGGAGCTGATCACAGAAAAGGGTGAGGCCATCCTTTCTTTTGCCGAAGAAAACGACATCAACAGAATTTATCTGCACATCGATCAAAAGAATGTGCCGCCGGAAGCGTATCGCACATTCATCAAGGAAGCGAGCGCAAGGGATATACAGGTGGATGCCCTTGGCGGCGACCCTGCCTGGTCGCTCGTCTCCAGTCAAAAAAGCATTGCCTCCTTTATAGACTGGGTGCATGTCTACAACCGTGCTGCGGCTGAAGACGAGCGCTTCACCGGAATTCACGTCGACATCGAGCCGCATGTGCATCCGCAGTGGAAGCGTGACAAGGAAGCCTTGAAAAGCCAATGGATGGAAAACATGCAGCTTGTGGTCCAGGAGACGAAAAAAGATCCCGCTCTGCAGGTGAGCGCCGATATTCCATTCTGGATGAACGAGCTGCCTGCGAGCGAGACGCAGAGCGTCAGTGAATGGCTGATCGGGCAGCTCGATCATGTGACATTGATGGCCTACCGGGATTACGTGGAAGGCTCCAACGGGGTGCTGGACATCTCGAGCCGCATCCTGGACGAAGCAGGATATGATCGGCAAAAAGTGGTGGTCGGCCTGAATGTGCTGGAAAGCGACGAAGGGGACCGGACGACGTTTTATGAAGAAGATACCAAGATCATGCGAGAGCAGGTAAGCATACTCGAGACGCGGATGAAGAAATACTCCGCTTATGCGGGATATGCGATTCATGATTACGAGCAATGGGAAAAGAAAAGCAGGCGTGAAAAAGAACGGTCCTCAGCCAAGAAAACATCGGCGGAATCTGAAGAAAAGCCAAAGGAGGGCAAGAGTGCGGCCGAGGAAAAAACATAGTGTAGTGGAGATGCTGCCGGTAGAAACTCCCTGCAAATTAGGCTATGATGAAGGCAATCTTGAATGTGATCATGCAGCCAATCAGGCAGAACACATATGAACGTAAGCAACTCACGCAGTTTCCAAAATCGCAAGCGATTGTTGGAGACAGGAGAGGAGACGAGCAAAGTGAACCACATCCGTTATGAGCGCAGACGGTATACGAACGGACAGACACCGATCGAAGAGCTGAAACGCTTATCCGAAGCATTAGGCGGCCCTGCCATCTATATCAAGCGAGATGATCTGCTCGGGCTTGCAGCGGGAGGAAACAAGACGCGCAAGCTGGAGTACCTGGTGGCGGATGCGCTCAAGCAAGGTGCGGATACGCTGATTACCTGCGGAGCCGTACAGTCCAACCACTGTCGGCTGACTCTCGCCGCAGCAGTGCGGGAGGGGCTGCGCTGCCAGTTGGTGCTGAGCGAACCGGAAACGGGGGGCTACAATCCCCAGGCGAGCGGCAATCATCTGCTCTTTCACCTGATGGGAGCCGAGAAGCTGCAGATCATTCCTGCGGATGGGGATATGCCGGCGGAGATGGAAAAACTCGCTGCAGCCCTGGAGAAAGAAGGACGAAAAGCGTACCAGATCCCGGTCGGCGGCTCCAGCGAGGTAGGGACACTCGGGTATATGGCTTGCGCCGAAGAGATCGAGCAGCAGGCATGGGAGATGGGCATTCCGTTTGACTATGTGGTGACCGCGACGGGAAGCGCCGGGACGCAAGCCGGACTGATCGCCGGTTTTGCCGCCCGCCAATCCTCTGCTTCCGTCATTGGCATCAATGTCAGCCGGGACCGCGAAACGCAGGAGAAAAAAGTCCATGAGCTGCTGCTCTCTACGGCAGAGCTGGTTGGACTGAAGGGAGAATGGCCTGCTTCGCTGGTTCGCTGCGAGGACGAATACGTGGGCCCCGGCTATGCGATTCCGACACCTGAGATGGTGGAGGCCGTGAAGCTGCTGGCCCAAACCGAGGGGATTCTGCTCGATCCGGTCTATACAGGAAAGGCCATGGCCGGTCTGATCGGGTTGATTCGCAAGGGAGCGTTTCGCAAAGAGGATCGGGTGTTGTTCCTGCACACCGGAGGGGCACCGGCGCTGTACACTTATGCAGATGTGTTCTTAGCGGAGAGATAAGGTATGAACAAGTCCGTAATCCGTAATAAGAGGAGAAATTACGCCTGCCTTTTGTCGCACTCTCCAGAAGCCGACGCAATGATGCGTCGGTTTTTTTATCTCCTCTGCCGAAAACTGATCCATAAATGTAATGAATTACAAAAGATGGAATTTAAATAACGGTACGATACATACAGAACGAAAATAAGAAGATGAAGCACAAAAATGCGATTATGAAAATAGATAGAATGTAACATTTATGCAGGTTATTCATTGACGATATGTAAGGTTAAGAATTTTCTATTTTTTCTTATATTTACAGATAAGATAGAAATAGAAAACATACAGGGGGGATTTTCGTGAGTCAAAAAAAGTTGACTACCGTGCTGGCGTCCATGCTGCTCCTCAGCATGTCGCTTGTCGGCTGTAATTCGCAAGGTACAGCTCCTGCTCAGAACAACCAGTCGGGCGGCAATACCGCATCGTCCGGCGGCAGCAGCAGTGGGGGCGGCGGGGGCGGCGAAAAGATATTGATCGCCACGCAAAGCCCGCTTTCCGGATCACAGTCCGCCATCGGCGATGCGATCAAGACCGGAGCCGGATTTGCCATTGAAAAGCGGAAAGAGGAGTTCAAGCAGCTCGGCTTTGACTTGCAGTTGTTCCCGCAGGACGATCAGGCTGACCCGAAAATTGGCGTATCCAACGCGGAAATGCTCGTAGCCAACCCGGATGTTTTGGGTGTAGTCGGCCATTTCAATACGGGCGTAGCGATCCCCTCTTCCGTAAAGTATGAGTCGGGCAGTCTGGTCATGGTATCTCCGGCAAACAGCGGGGTTACATTGACGGAGGAGGGCAAAAAGACCGTTCACCGGATCTGTGCCCGCGATGACGCCCAAGGTCCAAAAGGAGCCAAGTATGCCAAAGAAGTGCTCGGCGTGAAATCCGTCTTCCTGATCCACGACAAGACCGCTTACGGGCAAGGGCTGGTCGATCAGGTAAAAGCGCAGTTCGAGAAGGACGGCGTTCAGGTACTGGGCTACGAAGGGGTAAACCAGGGCGAGAAGGATTACAATTTCGTCGTGAATACGGCCGTCGCCAGCAAGCCCGACATGATCTATTTCGGAGGCATCTATCCGGAAGCGGGCATCATCGTGAAGCAGGCGAGGGAAAAAGGATATACCGGCATGTTTATGGGCGGGGATGGCATCGATTCCCCTGACTTGATCAAGATCGCCGGAGCCGCAGCCGAAGGCGTCTATCTGACTGCTCTGGCTGGAGACGCGAAGCAGTCCGAGGAAGGCCGCAAATGGGCGGAAGAATATGAAAAGGTAATGGGCAAAAAGCCGGGAACCTATTCCGACTACGCATATGAGTCGGCCAATGTGATTCTCGACGGACTGGCAGCCGCCATCAAAGAGAACGGCGGGAAAAAGCCGACCCGCGAGCAGGTTCTGGAAAAGGTCCACAGCACGAAAGATTACCAGGGCAAATTCGTAAAGGTCACCTTTGACGAGAAAGGCGACAACGAGTTCGCGGATGTCTTCATGTACAAGTTTGAGAAGGAAGGCACGAAGTTCATCGGAAAAATCGAATAGGAGAGTTATGCAAGAGGGGTTCTGCAAATTTGACAGAGCCCTTCCTTCCTGTCTATTATATACCCATAGGGGTAAGGGGATTGCGCATGCAAATCCTCCTTCCCAGCAAAAAGATCGGCCGGCATAGGTCAGGAGGAAGCCAAAATGAAATACGGAGACAATGTGAAAAACCGCCTGAAACGGGTAGAGGGGCAGGTCCGGGGAGTCCTCAGCATGATGGAAACAGACAAGGATTGCAAGGAGGTCGTCAGTCAGCTCTCGGCCATTCGCTCGGCTGTGGACAAAGCGATCGCCTTGATCGTGGCGGAAAATTTGGCGGCATGCATCAAGGAGGAGCTGGCGGAAGGCAGGGATACCGATCAAGTCGTGCAGGAAGCGATTCAACTGCTGGTCAAGAGCCGATGATGCACTCGGTCTTGACAGCAAAACGCGGCTTACAATATACTAATAGGGGTAGGGGTATATAACGATTGGGAAGCCAGTCTGTTTTTTTGATCTCATAAATACCCCTGTAGGTATAATGGGAGGAAGGAGTTCAAAAATGGAAGCTCAAAAGCAGACGACCATGGTCGTATTCAGCGGTGATCTGGACAAGGCGATGGCCAGCTTCATTATCGCAACCGGAGCTGCAGCCATGGGAAACAGGGTAACGATGTTCTTCACCTTCTGGGGCTTGAACATCTTGCGAAAAGAGCAGCATGTACCGGTGCAAAAAGGATTTTTGGAGAAAATGTTTGAGCGGATGATGCCCCGTGGTCCCGGAAAACTGGGGATTTCCAAGCTGAACATGGGCGGAATGGGCCGGACGATGATGAAGCACATCATGAAGAAAAAGAACGTGGCTTCGCTGCCCGAGCTGATCCAGCTTGCCAAGGAGCTGGATGTGGAGATGATTGCCTGCACGATGTCCATGGACGTCCTGGGAATCAAGGAAGAAGAGCTGGCAGACGGCCTGAAATTTGCAGGAGTGGCAACCTATTTGGCGGAAGCCGAACAGTCCAGGGTCAATCTGTTCATTTAAGCGAAACATTTGGAGCCGTACGTGTTTGAAAGCAAAGAGTGCCGGATCATAAGGGGAAAAAACATCCAAAGCCGTTTCATAGAAGGCTGATTTCCCTGGTGGCTTCTTTCGGCATTTTATATACCTATATGGGTATATGCGTATATAAAGCATGTGATCCTGACCTGCCAAAGCGGGATGAGAAGCAGGCAAGCAGCGAGGATTTTGCTGAAAAACGGGATGAAACAGGTCAGCCATTTGCGCAACAGGCATGTCAGGATGGACAGGAGCAGTGAAAAAGTAGTTTTGCCCGCATTCAAGCTTAAAACAACCAGGAGGTGATTGATATGTCAGCAGGAGCAATAAACGCAATTCAACTGAACGAAAAGGTGGAGCAGGGTGTTTTCCTGCTCGATGTGCGCAATCCGGAAGATTTTGCGGACTGGAAGATCGAAGGGAAAGAAGTGCGATCTATCAATATCCCGTACTTTGATTTCCTTGACGACAACGAAAATATCTACGGACAGCTTCCCGCTGACGAAGAGATCGTCGTCATTTGCGCCAAGGGCGGAAGCGCCAAAATGGTGGCCGATCTGCTGGACGAGAAAGGCTTTCAGGCGAGCTATCTGGAGCAAGGCATGCAGGAGTGGAGCCAGTTTTACCGCCCGGTGACCGTCATGGAGGACGACAACCTCAAGCTGATTCAGGTAAATCGGCTGGCAAAGGGCTGCCTGTCCTACATGTTGATCTCAGGAGGCGAAGCGCTGGTCGTCGATCCCAATCGGCATATCGAGGAATACTTGTCGCTAGCCGAGCAGGAAGACGCCGCCATCAAATACGTCCTCGATACGCATCTGCACGCCGACCACATTTCGGGTGGCCATGAGCTGGCCGAAAAAACCGGGGCTGTCTACTACATCTCCTCCAGCGAGATGCAGGGCTCCGAACTCTCTTATGAGCCGCTGGAAAAGCAGGGCATGCTGGAAGTCGGCCGTGCCGAGGCAAAAATTCTCGCTGTTCCTACGCCCGGACATACCCCGGGGAGTGTCTCCGTATTGGTAAACGATCGCTACCTGCTCTCCGGCGATACCATTTTTGTCGGCGGCCTCGGCCGACCCGATCTGGGCGGCAAGGCGGCAGAGTGGGCGCAAGCCTTGTACGACACGGTGTTTACCACAATCGCTTCCCTGCCGGACGACGTGCTGGTGCTGCCGGCTCATTATGCCGAAGCAAGCGAGATTCGGCGGGAGGGATATGTGGGAGCGCCGCTCGGAGAGATCCGCGGAAACAACGAAGTGATGCGGACGGCAAACCGTGATCGATTTGCGGAAAAAGTCGCTCATGCCGTCGGAGCGACGCCTCCCAACTACGAGGAGATCGTCGAAATCAACCGCGGAGCTGCCAGTGCATCTCCGGAAAAGGCGACAGAGCTGGAGATCGGGCCCAATCGCTGCGCCCTTCACCACGGTTAAACCATTGTAAAGAGAACAAAACCAGGAGGCTGCCAAGGAGGTCATATTCATGATAAACGTAGACGTATTTGTAGATGCAAAAGGATTGTCCTGCCCGATGCCAATCGTCAAGGCGAAGAAAGCGATGGATGCGATGGAAAGCGGGCAGGTCATGCAGGTGGAATCCACCGACAAGGGCTCCGTCAACGACTTTCAGGGCTGGGCTCGTTCCAACAGCCATGAGGTGTTGAAAACGGAAGAGGAGGGTGGAGTATATCGGATATTTGTGAGGAAAGGCTGAGGCGAATAAAACAATTCGGGGGCCGGCTTCCGCCATAGTGTCAGGGGAAGCCGGCTTTTTGCAGCCTGTTTGTTTCATCGTTGCCGATCCATATTTTCTGTTGATAGCGGAAGTCTGAAAATTATTTTTATGGAGAATAGTTTGTGTTGATTTTTTGTTTCAAAGTCGTATAATGATTGTAAAATGGCAAAAGATACCTGCGATGCTCATGATTGGATGAGCTGATTCATACTGGCTGAAATAGGCATCGCTTACAACAACATTTGTGATAAAGGGTGATGAAGCCGTGCTGAGCGGAGGATTGCTGCGAATCCGTGAATACTTGCAAGATATAAAGCCGTCCGAGCGGAGCGTGGCAGAGTACATCCTGGAGCATCCGCGGGAGGTCATCCGCATGTCGGTCAAGGAGTTGGCGGAGCGGAGCAACGCCAGTCCAGCCGCGATTATCCGCATGTGCAAAAGCATGGGCCTGGAAGGCTTCCCGGAGCTGAAAATACGCATCGCGGCCGATCTGCAGTCCCCTTCCGCCGGAGAGGACGAGTACAAGGAAATCCGTCCTACCGACGACATTCCCACCCTGATCGAATCCGTCACTGCCAATCACATTTTCTCCCTGCGCGAGACGATCAAGGTTCTGGATCCAACTGCCGTCGAACAGGCGGTTCGGGCCATGTATCGGGCACGCCGGATCGACTTTTTCGGAGTGGGCGCATCCCAGTTGGTCGCTCAGGACGCGCAGCAAAAATTTTTGCGCATCAATAAAATGTCGACGGCACACGCCGATGCCCATCTGCAGATTACTTCCGCTGTCACGCTGACGGACAAAGACGTGGCTGTCGGCATCTCCTATTCCGGGGAGACCCGCCAGGTTTTATCCGCGATCAAAAGGGCGAGGGAAGCGGGAGCAGTCACGATCGGCATTACGAAGTTCGGGCAAAATTCGATGTCGGCGCTGGCAGACATTCACCTGGCCACGGTTTCATCGGAGGCAGACATGCGCAGTGCCGCCACTTCGTCCCGCATTGCCCAACTGGCTGTCATCGACATGCTGTTCATGGGGGTAGCCGCGCAAAGCTATGACAAGGCTGTATCCTCATTGCGAAAGACCCGTCAGGCAGTGCTTGCCGAGTTTCGCACCGATTAGGCAAATTCTATTCAGAATATTGAGACTATATTACCCTGCATATCCGCCGTTCTTTGACTAGCAGATCTGCCGCATTGGCGCTTGTTCAGTCAGCCAGCATACCGTACCCGTGATCCCACTCTATTCGCACTACAGACCGCAGGCAATACCCATACCTTATTGGCAATACATTTTTAATAGATAAATGGAGGGGTCTGCATTGAAACGAAAGAGGAGCTTTTCACTTTTTTTGTCGGCACTCTTGTCTGCCGCCCTGCTGATTACGGCCTGTACCGGTCAGCAGGCAAACACTGGCGATCCGCAGAATGCGAAGAACGATTCTGAGCAGATCGTACTGAAAATGGGGTACTACTCCGATCCTCCCACGCAGAAAAAAATGGAGGAGCTGCTCGCGAAGTTCATGGAGAAGCACCCGAATATCAAGATCACGACAGAAACAGGGCCTCACGCGCAATTTTTCCAAAAGCTGAATACGCAGATAGCAGGAGGCAATGCTCCCGATCTGTGGCTGAGCGACGGGGTGAAGGTGTTTGAATTCGCCGAGCGCGGCGCTGTCAAGGACTTGCGCGAACTGATCGAAAAGGACCTCAGCAAAGAGGAGTACTACGGCATGGACGCCAACAAAGGCCCAGGCGGCGAGGTTTGGGGCGTTCCGCAGGGAATCCAGATCGGGGTGCTCTACTACAACAAAGCCCTTTTTGACAAGGCGGGCCTCAAATACCCGGATGCCAACTGGACGTGGGATCAGGTGAAGGAAGCGGCCGAACTGATGACCATTGACGCTTCCGGAAAAAATGCCAAAGATCCTTCCTTTGATCCAAACAAGGTTTCGGAGTACGGCTTCACCATCTTCAGCAGTCCGGTCGGGGTGAGCCGAGGCTGGTTCCCGCTGATGAAAACGTTCGGCGGCGGCGTGCTGGACAGCAGCCTGCAGAAGGCCGTTCTCGACACGCCTGAAAACAAACAGGCGATCGAGTGGATGGTAGACGGCATGAAGCGGGGGATTTTCCCTGATCCGGTCGACCTGCAAAGCTTCCAGGACCCGTTCAAGCCTTTCCTGAGCGGCGTGTCCGGAATGCAGATCGACATCTACGCCGCGCGGGTAAAAATGCGCGAAGCCGGACTGAACTTCGATGTGGCGCCGATTCCGGCAGGACCTGGGGGCAAACGCTTTGCACCGAGCATCGTCAACTCCTGGGTGATCAGCAAAACGGCCGACGAGAAAAAGACCCAGGCAGCCTGGGAGTGGATCAAGTACTGGGCGACGGACGACGAGGCGCAGAGGGAGTGGGCGTCGCTTGGCGAAGCCATTCCGGTCAAGAAAAAAGTGGCCGAGGAGGTCCTCACTTCCGATACTTCGCTGAACGCGAAGGTTTTCTTGGACAGCATGGAATTCGCCGGTTCCCTCGATGCCAACGCTGTATTTGGCGAATGGCGCAAAGCGTTTGACGAGTCCATGTTCCCAGCGTTTTCCGGCGAGGAGAGCGTCGAGCAAGGCTTGAAAAAGGCCAATGAGGCCGTGCAAAAGGTTCTGGATGGATTCTACAAGAAATAAAAAACGCTTACGGGGGATAGGCAGACATGAATCAAAATACACAACTCACTGGTGAATGGAAAACCGATGAGCGGCCTGTACCAAAGCCCCGAAAACGAAAGCGGCTCGACAGTGAGGGGAGATGGGGGATTTTACTCATCTCCCCGTATCTGATTCACCTGATCGTCTTTGTCGCGTTCACTTCCATCGCATCGCTGTACATCAGCTTTACGGACTATGACATGCTGAATCCTCCCGAGTGGACGGGACTGGCCAACTACAGCAAGATGATCGCCGATCCGCTCTTCTGGAAGGCGCTGAAGAACACGCTCTACTTCACGATCCTGCTCGTTCCGATCAAGACAGCGCTCGCTCTGGTGCTGGCTGTCGCGCTGAATCAAAAGCTGAAAGGCTTGAAGCTGTACCGGATCGCTCACTTCATCCCGGTCATCTCGTCCTGGACGGTTATCGCCTACGTAGCTGACTCGATTTTCAATCCGCGCTTCGGCTGGGCCAACAGCCTGCTTGTCAGCCTGGGACTGGAGCCGAAAAACTGGCTGGCCGATGAGCAGCTGGTCATTCCCGTTCTCGTCGCGGTGGCGATATGGAAGGGCGTCGGCTACATGATGGTGCTGTTTCTGGCCGGTTTGCAAAACGTGCCGGGCGACCTCTACGAGGCAGCGGAGATCGATGGAGCCGGACCCTTGCAAAAGTTCTGGCGCATCACAGTGCCCCTGATCTCGGGGACGACCTTTCTCGTGCTGATCCTGAGCACGATCAGCTCGTTCCAGAGCTTTGAACAGATTTACGTCATGACGGCAGGAGCGGTCGATGGCGTGGCAGGCGGTCCCAACAATGCCAGCCTGGTGCTGATGCTGCACCTGTACCGCGAAGGCTTCACCTTCTTCCACATGGGCTACGCATCCGCGATTGCCTGGGTGCTGTTCCTGATCCTGTTTGTCTTTACATTTATGCAAATGAGACTGCAAAAACGCTGGGTCCACTACGATTGAGGAAAGGGGGCAGCCACATATGAGCATACGTAAAATACTCGCCTATGCCGCTATCGGAATCAGTTCGGCCATCATGTTCATTCCCTTCCTGACAGCACTGTTCAACTCCTTGAAAACAGTGGGCCAATTCAACAAGTATCCGCCGGAGCTGTTCCCCGATCCGATCAAGTGGAGCAACTATTCGGAAGTATGGGAACTGGCCAATTTCAGCACCTATACGTTGAACAGTCTGACGGTGTCGGTGCTCTCCATCCTGGGGGCGATCCTGTCCAGCTCGATGGTAGCGTACGCTTTTGCCCGGCTTCAGTTTCCATTCCGGGATACGCTCTTTATGATCGTGCTCGGAACGATGATGATTCCCGGCGTCGTCACGATTATCCCGCAGTTCATCATCTTCAAGCAGCTCGGCATGCTGGATACGCTGATGCCGCTCTGGGTGCTGGAATGGCTGGGACAGCCCTTTGGCATTTTCCTGATGAGGCAGGCGTTTTTGGGAATTCCCCGGGAGTACGAAGAAGCGGCCAAGATCGACGGCTGCAATCCGTTCCAGATTTACTGGCGGGTCGCCCTGCCGATGTGCAAGCCGTCGCTGGCTACGCTCGCGATTTTCACCTTCATGGCGAAATGGAACGAAATCCTCGCTCCCGTCATCTACATCACGACCCGGGAAAAATACACCCTGCCGGTCGGCATTCTGTCGTTAAAGGGGCAGTGGACAGGGGGGAACGACCAGTACCTGGTGGCTGGGGCGTTGATCAGCCTGATCCCGATCCTGATCGTATTTCTGATCGCCGAGAAGTATTTTGTGGAAGGAGCCAGAAGCTCCGGGCTGAAGTAAAAGCTGGCTTCCAAATGAACGGAGGAGCAATATGGAATATCATCCGTGGTCGTCAAAATGGCTGGACGCCGTATGTCAGCTTTGGAATGAGCAGTGCGGCGACCGTTTTCCGATGAGACCCGAGCTGCTTCGGCAGAACAGCCTGGATGATCCGCATCTGCTGCCGGAGGGCTCATGGGTTGCCGTAGAGAAGGAAAACCAGCGGCTGGTCGGCGTCGTGATCGCCAAGAAATGGAGCGAAGCAGATCCTGTCACATGGGGAAAAGGCTCGGGCTGGATACAGGCTCTCCTGGTGGACCGGGCTTGCCGCAGGCAGGGGATTGGCGCAGAGCTGCTGAAGCGGGCGGAGAGTGCGCTCTTTCAGCAGAACGTCGAGAAAATCAGCCTGGGGAGCGATTGGTGGCACTATTTCCCAGGTGTTCCCGACGAGGAACAGGAGACGATGCGCTGGGCAGAGAAACGGGGGTACATCGCCGGGAAGCAGCTGTTTGATTTGATCTCCTCGCCGGAGGAAACAGCGGGTAACCGGTCAGCATCCGGCGTCGGGCAGCCTGCGACAGGCAAGGAACGGCCAGCATCCGGCGTCGAGCAGTCTGTGTCCGGCAAAGAACGGCCTGCGTTCGGCACCGAGCTGCCCACCTTTGCGGAAGTCACGTTTCGGGAAGGCAAGCCCGAGGACCGCGACGCGCTGATGGCCTTTTTCAACAGATGCTTTCCCGGACGGTGGGAATACGAAGCGCTCTGCTATTTCGAAAAAGGAGGCACCGGACGGGAATTTGTCCTCGCGGAGAAAAACGGGGCGATCATCGGCTTTTGCCGGATCAATGATGCCCGTTCGCCCATTATCGCCCAAAATGTGTACTGGGCTCCGCTCTTTGCCGACGAACTGGGCGGGATCGGCCCGCTCGGCATTGATCCGCAGGAGCGAAAGTTCGGATACGGGCGGGCGGTTGTCGAGGCGGGGATATACTTCCTTCGGCAGCGGGGCATCGAGCGGATTTGCATCGACTGGACCGACCTGGTGGACTTTTACAGAAAGCTGGGCTTTGAGGTGTGGAAGGGGTATCGCAGCTACTCCAAAATCTTGAACGTGGGGTAAAAGAAATCAAGGGGACACTTCCACCCAAGACTCTGCAAGGAAGCCAAGCTGCAGCAAAGCTGCCTCAACAACGGTTGAGGCAGCTTCTTTTTTCTGCGGCACGGTACTCAGATCATTTTACGCTGAAAATAAACGAATCCGGACAGGAAAAACGCGATGAAGCTGCCCAAAATGACGATGAACAGCGTTTCTGGCGGCACGCCCAACACCCCAGGTTCGGCTTGTTGCGCCCCCGAGAGCATGGCAATCATTGGCTGCGCCCACGGGTACCACGGGCCATATTTCTCGGAGTTGACCAGCAGGATGTTCGGCAGCGTGAAGATGGCGCTTACCGCCATCGGTGCAGCGAAGCTTGACCAGGCCACGGAGACGGCGAGCTGCAGCGCAGCCAGCGGCATGCAAGCCACCCACCCCCCGACGAGGCTGCTGACAAGAATATCCCAGGGAACAGCTGCCGAGTAACCCTTGACCGTTCCGACCGCCAGCAATCCTGCGAGCAGAAGGCATTGGGTCAAGAGCAGCAACCCTATCACCCAAACGAATTTCACCACATAGACGGTACCGCGGGAAACGGGCAGCGCAAGCATCTGCTTCCATCCGCCGCCGACATGCTCGTAGCGGCAGACGAACGCAGACAGTACCCCGGTCAGCAGCGGCAGAAACAACAGGCCGTGAGGGGCCGCCATCATAGTGTACGTCATTCCCCATGCCATCTCTTCCATCTCTGGAGTGATTCGCATCCCCAATCCAAAGATCGTGGACAATGCAGGACTGACGAATACCAGCAGCCAGATCGGCGATTTCCGCAATTTCAGCAGCTCAGATCGGAAAAACCTCCACATGGCCTAACTCACGTCCTTTCGGATGAAATGGATGAGACCGATAACGTAAATGACCAGCCCCAGGAGCAGGCCCGGTCCAGCCGAATAGAAGGGTTCGTTCCACTGATTTTCAAGGTAGAGCCATTTCAGCGGAACCCAATCACCCACCGCTGTCCCGAACAGGCAGAGGACAGAGAAAAGAACGCCTGTCGTGAGTGGAATCGCCTGATTTTTGATCGTGATCGAAAGCCAGGTTTGCAGTGCGGCAAAGGGCATCGCCGCAAGGAATGGCAAATACGACTTGACCAGCAGCGTGACAAGCGGAATATCGGTGCCGTATCCGAGGGCGATGCCGAGAACCACTGTGCCGGCTGCCAGCAATGTGCAGGCGCACACCAGAAGCGTGCAGAGCAGGGTGAACTTGCAGGCAAAGACGCACCACTTCGATACGGGCAAGGCCAATGTCTGTTTCCAGGCGTTCGTCTGGTGCTCGATGCCCGCAATCATGGAGGCGACAATCGCAATCCCCATCAGCAGGGTCGGCACCGAAAGCTGGTGCACGTTTCCGATAACCGCCCCCCACAGATCGTCGGCATACCGCTTGGTCAAGTAATCGTACCGGAGGAAAAAATTTAGTGCCTGCAACCCCACAACGCCGAGCGGGCCGAGCGCGATCAGAAGCCAGATCCCTTTGCGGCGGATTTTGAGCCATTCGGATGCCATCACTCCCCGCATCATAAGCTGTCGCCTCCACCGGTCAGCTCGAGGAACATGTCTTCCAGAGAACGCTTCTCCTCTTCCACCCGATACACGGAAATATCGTTGTGCACAAGAAGTTTGACCAGCCGGGCCAGCTGCTCGTCGGATTCGTGAGGCAGCAGCAGCCGATTTGCATCGGTCAGCTCCCATTCCGCCTGGATTCCACTGGCAAGCAGCATCTTCCATGCGGCCTCGCCTTGATCGACGCTTATTCGGATACGGGAGCCCGAGTGCTGCCTGAGCGCTTCGATCGAATCCTGAAAAATCAGCTTGCCCTGGGCGATAATGCCGACCTGCGTGGCCATCTGCTCTACCTCGGACAATAGGTGGCTTGATACCAGAACGGTCATGCCAAGCTGCTTCGGCATGCTCTTGATCAATTCGCGCATCTCCAAAATGCCGGAGGGGTCCAGGCCATTCGTCGGCTCATCCAAAATGAGCAGCTCCGGCGAGCCAAGCAGCGCCGTCGCGATGCCGAGCCGCTGCTTCATCCCGAGGGAAAAGCCCTTGACCGGCCGCTTCGCTTCCTTCGTAAGCCGCACGACCGACAACACCTCGTCGATCCGGGATCGCGGCACATCCAGGATGCAGCGTACCGCCTCCAAATTTTCATAGGCCGTCAGGTGTCCGTAGTAGGACGGATATTCGACCAGCGATCCGACGCGCCGCAGCACCGACAGCCTGTCCTTTTGCAGATCGCGTCCGAAGATCCGCACGGTGCCGCGAGTCGGCCGGATCAGGCCGAGCAGCATCCGGATCGTCGTTGTCTTTCCCGCGCCGTTCGGCCCGAGAAAGCCGTAGATTTCACCTTGGCCGATCCGCAGGTCCAGCCGATCGACGGCCATTTTATTTCCCAGCTTCTTTGTCAATTGATTGGTTTCGATTACGGCTTCGCTCATGACAGTTCATCACCTCAATACCGGATTGTAGCGGTGCGAGGTTAAATCCAGGGGAGAGCGAAGGTTAAATTTCGTTTAAGCGCAAGCCGGCAATGGCCATTCGAGTTCCACCACAGTCGCTTTTGACCTCCCACTTGAGCTGCATTTCTTTCAGCATCAGCTGCACGATCGTCAGGCCGATCCCGGCTCCCTGGTTCAGCGACTTGCCGTTCATGCCAGGCCCCCGGTCCTCAAGGCGAATGGCTGCCTGTCCGCCCTCCGGCTCGAGCCTGACGGAAAGATAGCGGCCGGTCCGTGCATGCCGGAGTACATTTTGCAGGAGATTGTCCAGAATGCGTTCGATCCACATCGGGTCGACCCGGCATACGACAGCCGATTCCGGAAGCTCCAGCTCCACGGTAAAGCCCTTTCTTTCAAAGGCGGGGTACCAATGAGCCAATATCGTCCGCAGCAGCCGGACCATGTCGGTTGGCTCCGGACGATACGGGTATTTGCCGGCTGACAGCAGCGTATAGGAGAGCAGGTTGTCGATCAGCTCAGCCAAATAACCGATCTTGTGGTCGATCAGCTCGACTGATTGCATCCCTTGCTCACTGAGGTTTTCTTGTTTGAGACTGTAGGCATGGCTTCGGATGGATGTCAGCGGCGTACGCAAATCGTGCGACAGGTTGGCGATGAGCTGTCGCCGCAGCTGCTCTTCTTCCTGCTCCCGTTTCCGGCCGAGCTCAAGCTGCCTGATCATCGCGTTGAACGCCTGCTCCAGCCTCCCGATTTCGTCCGGATTGTTCACCTCGATCGACTTCGGAATCCCGTTTTCGGTCGGAGACGTCATTGCTACCTCCAATCCGAGCAACCGTTTGCGCAGCCGATAGATAAAGATCCAGGAAATGAACAAAAACAGGCAGAGAATGACCAGAGCGACGACGATAAAGAGATGGTCCCGTTTTTCCGAGAGCTGCTCGCTGCTCGTCTGGATCACGGAACGGTCGACCTGAAAAACCATAAAGCCTTTGTCCCGACTGTTTCCGATAAAGGCCACCGTCGTGAATGGATCGGCATCGTAGTGCTCCTTCATGAACTGAATCGTATAGGACGGTGTCCACTGATCGGGGATTCCCAAGTCCTTTGGAAGCGCAAGCCGCGTCTTTCCCTGCGCATCGACCCAGAACACGGAAGCCTGCTCGTATTTTTCCTTCAGCTCGGTCAGTCTCCGGCTGATCGCTTCGTCATCGGCACCGGCAAGCTGCCTGGCTTCCTGATGCCACATCTGCTCCAGCCAGACCCCGTTTCGATACATGTTCGGCTCGTCATCGCCCAAAAGCACCGTATTTAGCGCAATTGACAGCAGCGGAAACAGTATCGGCAGAAGCAGTATCGCCAGCAAAACAATCAGCAAGTATTTAAACAGCAGCGAATTGCGGAATTTCATAGCTTCACCCGGTAGCCGATGCCTCGAATCGTCTCGATCAGGACCGGAACGCTCGGATCGAGCTCGATTTTTTCGCGGAGGTGTCGGATGTGCACGTTCAGCGTTTTGTCTCCTTCGATGTACGGTTCGCCCCAGACCGCCTCATAGATTTGCTCCTTGGTCAAAATTCGGTTTGCATGCTTCAAAAGGTACATAAAAATCTGCAATTGCTTCCCGGTCAGTGCGATCTCCTCGCCCGAACGACTGTCAATGATGAGGTTCCCGCCGATATCGACCGTGATATGACCGAGCTGCAGAGCTTGCGAAGCCGCCGAACCGTAGCGCCGCAGCAGCACCTCGACTCGTGCTGCCAACTCGTCGGGGTGAAACGGCTTCGTCAAGTAATCGTCGGCGAACTGCAGCCCTTGCAGCTTGTCGTCTACCGCCGTGCGAGCCGAAAGCATCAGGATCGGGAGGTGCGGCGCTGTCTTCTTCAGTCGCTGTCCGACGGTAAAGCCGTCCAGGCCGGGCAGCATCACGTCAAGAATAACCAGATCGGCAGCTTCGGCGTATTGCGCCGCACGGTCCCCCGACGTCAACCAGTTGACCGCATATCCCCTTCTGGACAAATCTTCTTTGACCCAGGCACCGATGTCGGCATCGTCTTCGATATATAAAATGCGTTTGTTCAGCATAGTAGCTTCCCCCGTCCTTTATCCGTTTGCGGTTTCTCATTTCATTTCCTTGAGGCATGTTATCTGACGACGTTAGGATCGCTCCTTTCGTTCGTCCTAAGATGCTGTTGCATTCTTTTAAAAAGTACCAAAAAAACAGACGGACGTCATATCTCTCGTACGCATGGTTGCGCCGTATACAAACCGTCCCTGCCTACCAGTCGGCGCTTCCTTCATGTACAGGCAGCGGGAGTTTTGCGAGATTGCCCAACTTCTATCATAGCAAGTACGGTTCAGCTAGTAGAAGGGGCAGGCCTGAAACGCGGCAGCGATTTGCTTTCATACCGGAAAGCGGATTGTTTGACGCAAATTTGTTTCGGAATAGGGGGTGTAGCCTGTGAAAACGTCCAGGGGAGCGGATGAAATGCCGAGAACAAGGGGAAGGGCTTTGGAAGACAAAGAAGGCAGTTGCACAGCAAAGGACGAGTAGCAAGGAGAAGGCCGACGAGGATGGGTCCCGTCAGCCGTTTCCGTTTCTATCGGCAGTGCTGCCTCTAGATTTTCGTGAGCAGCAGTGCTAGCAGGGCGCTTCTTTGCGCAAGGTGGTCAATGACGACATGCTCGTACTCGGCGTGGGGGCCGTCACCGACCGCGCCCAATCCATCCAGTGTCGGAATGCCGAGAGCCGCAGTAAAATTGCCGTCGCTGCCTCCGCCTACGGAAGCTTCTGTCAGGGTGAAGCCAAGCTCATCTGCACATTGATTGGCAAGCGCGAACAAGCGGGCCGTTTGTACCGTCCGCTCCATCGGAGGACGGTTCAGTCCGCCGTCTGTTTCCAGCTTGATTCCCGGCAGTTTTGGCTTGGCCCCGTTGATGGCTGCCTGCACCCGCTCTGCCTCTGCCATGCTGGAAATGCGGACATCGATGTCCAGCCGCGCTTGTTCGGCGACGACGTTGGACCGGCTGCCCCCTGAGGCGATCCCGACATTGACGGTTGTGCCTTTGGCGTAGTCCGTAAGGGCGTGCAGGTTCAAAATCTGATGAGCCATTTCCTCAACCGCACTGATGCCGTCCCCGTGATGGTTTCCGGCGTGGGCGGCTTTGCCTGTAATCGTCATCGTAAACTGACCGACGCCTTTTCGCGCTGTCTTCAGTGCGCCCGAGACCGCGACGGCAGGCTCGGGCACAAGTGCCGCAGCGCTTCTTGCGGCTTCTTCCTCGATCAGCGAGCGGGAGGTGTCGCTGCCGGTCTCTTCGTCGCTGGTCAGCAGAAAGACGACCTTCTTGTTCAGGGCTATGCCCAGATCCTTGCAAGCCTTCAGGGCCCAGAGAGCTTGAATGATGCCGCCCTTCATGTCAAAGATGCCGGGGCCGTACGCCTTGTTGCCCTCCAGCCGGTACCTGAGCCTGCCGATGTCCCAGACCGTATCGATATGGCCCATGATGAGGATTTGCTCGCTCCCGTCGCCGTATTGATAACGTAAATGATTGCCGGTTTTCTCCATCGGGATGACCTCGGCGGACAGCCCCAGATGCTGGCGGAACAGCTCCTGGAAAACCTCGCCGCAGCGGTCTACCGCCGCTTTGTCGTGCGTGGGCGACTCTGCCCGGACGACTCGCTCCAGATCGGATAAAATCAAGTGTTCTCGCTCTTTCAGATAGGACTGGATGGATGGCATGACATTCTCCTCCTTTAGGTTTGTTTAGCTAGGCGCGATCAGCCGGTACACTTTTCGCGGCCGTCCGCGGCTGGCCGGCGCTTCTTCTCCGGTAAGCTCGGCGAGGCCGTTTTTCTCCAGATCGCTTAAAATGCGGCGGGCATTGCGCTGCGTCATCCCCAGCCATTCCGCCGCCTCAACGGCACTGATGCAATTCTGGCCCAAATTTTTTTGTACGGAGAGGAGCTTGTTGTAGGTCGTGATCGTGACGCCGGCCTTGCGCAGCAGCTGGTTCATTTCCTTGTTCTCCGTCCGGTATTGATAAGTGATGCTGTCCGGGGTGTAGAGGGGGCCTTCCATCACTCCCTCGTCATTGACGAGGATCGCGTTGGAGACACCTGTCTGTTTGGCGTGGAGCAGCGCGAGCTGGGCATTTTTTTCCGCGGCAAGAGCAGTGGCGCCGAAGCCGACACCGATGTGCGTAGGCAGATCGGCGATGAGCCAGATTCGCTCCATCAGGGCAGACGGGGGAAATGTCCGGTTGTCTTCAAACGAGCCCCGGGTAGAGAAGACCAGATGCTTTCCGTTCCCCAGAGGCACGACGGCACCCGCCTGCGCTTCGACGTAATCGAGAATGGTTTCCTGCAGCTTCAGCTCCAGGCGATGAACCTCGTAAATTCCTTTGTTCTCGCCGATCAGCTTGTCCAGGCCGTCGACCACCACCATTTGAACGGCGATTTGCGACTTTTTGAAGTGCAGCGCTTCTCCTTCCTGGCTGGCCATGTCCAGCATCGTGCGGATCGCCACCCGGTCGTGAGTGATCCGGTACACAGGGATTTCCCTTGCCTTTAATTCATCATAGACAGAGCTGATGCAGGTAGCGCAGGCGTCGACCTTTCCTTGGGAATAAAGTCCCGTATGAAAGGCGATCAGCTCCATGGAAGGCATGAAGCCGGAATAGGAGAGCAGATGCAACTGGTCACAGGGAAGGCCGAGATCGGCGCACATTTCCCGGAACGCCTCTGCTGAAATGGTATCAAAGCTGACGCGCTCCAGACGTCGATGGTCCCGGTACACCAGCTCAAGCAAGACTCTCGTCAGACTCGAGCCCTGGAGCTGGGGAAAGAACGCCTTTTGCTTGCGGATCTGCTCTTTGGCGATCGCGTAAGGGGCCTGGCCCGAAAACAGCCAAATATCGACCGAGTCAGCCGCAGCATGGACGATTCCGCTCGCTTCTGCGGCATTTTGATAGACATAAGGAATGAATTGCATGCGGTCCTTGTACTCTTCACCGACTTCGCAGATGAGTCGGACGGAATCCCGGGGGCCGACAACCCCGACTCGGCTCATCATGACTCATGGGCGCACAGGGCGCAAAGCGCAAGCGTTTTCACGGCGATGGGCAAAACCTTCTCGTCGATGTCGAAGCGCTCGTTGTGATGGCCGGCAGCCAGCGTCGTTCCGAATGCCAGATAGGAAGCGAGACCGCCTTTTGCCTGGACTCGTTCCATCATGTAGGTGGCGTCCTCCGAACCGGATGTCTGGAACTGATCTACTACAGATACAACCTCGGCTACTTTTTCGGCCTGGCTGCGGATAAACGGAAGCAGCTCCGGACTGGGGGCACATTGGTTTGCCTTCCCTACGATCCGGACATTCGACTCGACTCCGTACATCGCGGCAGCACCCTCGATGATCTCCATCGCGCGGGCGAGCGTATATTCATTTACCTCGCTCGTCTCTCCGCGCGTTTCCAGCTTGAAGGAGGCGTGATGGGGAATGATGTTGCGGCCGCTGCCGGCATGCAGGACGCCCACGTTGACACGTGAGTTGCCGCCGCTGTGCCTCGCGATCGAGTGAAGGTTCAGGACGGCAGAGGCGGCAGCGAGCAGGGCGTTTTTCCCGTCTTCGGGATGGCCTCCGGCATGCGATGCCACTCCGGTATAGGTGACATCAACCTTCGTCGTAGCCAGGTAGCCGCTGGTTCCGCAGGCTACCTCGCCGAGCGGCACACCGATGCCGATATGGCAGGCAAAAAAGCGGTCGACATCGTCGACAACGCCTGCATCCACCATCGATTTGGCTCCCCGGACGCCTTCTTCCGCCGGCTGGAAGATCAGCTTGATTTTGCCTCGAAGCTCATCCTTTAGCTGACTGAGAACATAGGCCAGCCCCAGCCCGATGGTCGTGTGGGCATCATGACCGCAGGCGTGCATCATGACAGGGTTGACCGAAGCGAAGCCTTCTGCCGCAGGAATGTGATCGGGCGCATCCGATTCCTGCAGGTCCAGCGCGTCCATATCGACGCGAAAAGCGACCGTGGGCCCGGGGCGGCCTGTGTCGAGAATGCCGACGACTCCGGTGAACCCCCCGGAAAAATGCGGAAGCCATTTGGCGATGGCTCCTTGCTCTCGGGCACGCTGCTCCTGCTGAGCCAGAAATGACTCGTCAGGCACGCCCATTCTTCCCTCTGGATGGATGACCTCCGGGCCGGCTTTTACTTCATAGCCCCAACCGGACAAGCGGTCGGCAACAATGCTGGCCGTGCGGAACTCCACCCAGCCCGATTCAGCGTACTTGTGAAAGTCGCGGCGCCAGCTCAAGAGTGTGGGAAATAACTCTTCTACCAGTCTGTTTACACCTTCAACCATATGCGTCTCCTTTTTGCGGCGTGCTATTTTAGGAATAATTTAGGAATTACTCCTTAATTCAAATGAATTTCTCTGCTGGAAATGAAAATCCTTCCAGTAAATTTTATTTTATTAGAACAATTTAGAATATTTTTAGTTGACACAAAGCTGAACCGACCCTATAGTTTTTAATTAAGGAATCTTAAAGGAATATTTCCAAAAAGAAGGAGGAGAGATAGGTGCAGGACGTCTTTTCCTACATCGAACAAAACCGGGAGACTTACATTGGCTGGCTGCAAGACATCTGCAAGCAACCGAGCGTGGCGGCGCAAAACCGCGGCATGAAGGAAACCGCTGATATGGTGGAACGTTTCGTCCGCGAGATCGGCGGAGAGGCGGAGCAATTGGAAACGTCCGGCTATCCGGTCGTCTTTGGACAATTCAAGGGCGAGAGCGAACGGATTTTGTCCTTTTACAACCATTACGATGTCCAGCCGGAAGATCCGCTCGATTTATGGCATTCACCGCCTTTTGGCGCGGAAATCCGGGATGGGTACATGTATGCGCGGGGAGTGGCGGACAACAAGGGCAATCTGATGGCCCGCCTGGCTGCCGTCCACGCTTGCCTCCAGGTACGGGGCAAGCTGCCTGTAGGAGTCAAGTTCATCGTCGAGGGCGAGGAAGAGATCGGCAGCGTGCATCTGGAGGAATTCGTGGAAAAGTACGCGGACCGGATCGGAGCCGACGGTTGCGTCTGGGAGTTTGGCTATAAAAACGCTGACGGACGGCCGCAGATCAGCCTCGGGGTAAAAGGGATGTGCTATGTGGAGCTGATTTGCCGGGGAGCCAACACCGACCTGCACTCCGCCAATGCGGCGATAATCGAAAACCCCGCCTGGCGCCTGCTCTGGGCCTTGAACACGCTGAAGGGACCGGATGAGCGTATCCGCATCGAAGGCTTTTATGACAAGGTTGCGAGTCTGAGCGATGACGACCAGCTCATGCTGGAGCAAATGATTTACAACGAGGAAGACACGCTGGAAAAGCTGGGGCTGAAGTCCTTCCTGCTGGACCTGAAAGGAATTCCGCTCAAGGAAAAGCTGATCTTCCAGCCTACTTGTACCGTTTGCGGCATCGTCTCCGGCTATATCGGCCAAGGCTCCAAGACGGTCCTGCCGGCAGAGGCGAGGGTAAAGCTCGATTTCCGGCTCGTACCCGATCAGGACCCGCACGAAATACTCGCACTTTTGCGCAAGCATTTGGATGAGCACGGATTTTCGGACATCGAGATCCAGTCGTTCACGCTGGAGCATCCGGCCCGTACGCCGCTGAACAATCCGCTGACCCGCGCTGTCGTGAATACCTCCAAGCAGATTTACGGAATGGAACCGACCATCATGCCGATGTCGCCGGGAACAGGCCCGATGTACATTCTCTGCCAGCATCTCGGCATTCCCGCCGTATCAGTCGGCGTCGGCCACTTCGCCTCCAACAACCACGCTCCAAACGAAAATATCAGCATCGATGACTACATACAGGGGATCAAGCATATCGCCGCGATTCTAGAAGAGTTTGCGAAGGAAGTGTAGCAAGGAACAAGGAACAAGGAGGTAGCGTGAAAGTAAATCGAAGTGCCGTATGTATCGGAAATACCGGAAGTATCGGAAATACCGGAAGTACCGGAAATACCGGAAATACCGGAAGTACCGGAAGTACCGGAAATACCACATATCCACAAGAGCAACAAGCGCAGCAGGAGGCGAAAACAACGCAGTAACGAAAAAGGAGGCGTTCGTCATATGGGCCAAACACCCGCTTTGTACCAAATCTCCGAGATTCTTGCCAAAGCAAGCGTCTTGAGAGAGCAAATCGTGGCGTGGCGGCGGGACTTTCATCAAAATCCCGAGCTCAGCTTTGAAGAGAAGCGCACCTCGGATATTGTCGCAAGCCACCTGGAGAAGCTGGGGCTGGAAGTAAAGCGAGGCCTTGGCAGGACAGGCGTTGTCGGAATTTTGCGAGGAAAGCAGCCGGGAGCGACGATTGGCCTGCGGGCTGATATGGACGCCTTGCCGATACACGATCAGAAAGACGTCGCGTACCGCTCCACGGTAGACGGCAAAATGCACGCCTGCGGCCATGACGCCCACACCAGCATGTTGATGGGAGCAGCGCAGTTCCTCAGTCAAGTGGAGCGGCCGGAAAAGGGAAATGTCGTCTTCGTGTTTCAGCCGGCCGAGGAGGGAGGCGGCGGCGCCCAGGTCATGATCGAGGACGGGTTGCTTCGGGAGACAGGCATTCAGGCGATGGCCGGACTGCACGTCTTTCCGGGGGTGCCTGTGGGCCGAGTGACTGCTGTGAGAGGCGTAGGCTGTGCTGCTGCAGACACGATCCACATCCGGGTCATCGGCCGCGGCGGACACGCGGCGCATCCGCATCTGGCAGTCGACTCCGTCGCTGTGACTGCAGAGGTCATCTCGGCGCTGCAGCAGATCGCCAGCCGCCACGTGG
Organism: Brevibacillus sp. FSL K6-2834; assembly: GCF_038592925.1. Lineage (NCBI taxonomy): Bacteria > Bacillati > Bacillota > Bacilli > Caryophanales > Paenibacillaceae > Brevibacillus > Brevibacillus sp. FSL K6-2834. The sequence continues at coordinate 4,354,149 of NZ_CP151945.1, read as the reverse complement.
ATCCGCTCGATCCGATCGTGATTACAATCGGCAAAATTCAGGGAGGGACGGCGAGCAATGTGATCGCCCCGGAGGTAGAGCTTTTCGGAACAGTCCGCACGCTGAATCCGGCTCTTCGGGAACAAATGCCGGAGCGGATCGAGAAAGTGATCGCCGGCGTTACCCAAGCCTTCGGAGCGACCTATGCGTTTGATTACGAGTTCGGGTACCCGTCGATTTTAAATGACGACGGCATGGTGGATCTCTTGCTCAAAACGTCCGATGACGTTCTGGGACAGGGCAAGTACCAGCTCGTGAAGCCGTCCATGGGGGGAGAGGACTTTTCCTACTACACCCATCAAGTGCCGGGCGTATTCTTCCGCCTGGGTGTGGGCAACGAAGACAAGCGCACTCAATATCCACTGCATCACCCGCTGTTCGACATCGATGAAGACGCGCTTCCGATCGGCGTCGCCATGCTGTCGGCGTTTGCCTTGAATTACTTGAGGCAATAGGCGGGAGCCACTTCAGTGTATCCATAAGGGGGAAACCAGACATGAAAAAACGGATTGCAGGCTTTGGCCTCGCAGCGATCCTTGCTCTGTCAGCGGCCCTGGTCGGCTGCAGCAGCCAATCTGGCGCGCCGGCTCAACCGTCCGGGAACAAGGAAACGGCACAGCCCGCTGGACAGAACGGAGAAAAAGTGCTGACGATTGCCAGCGGCAGCGACATCGTCACTTTTGATATCCACGATCACAACAACACGTCGACGGAAGCTGTGCACGTCAATATGTTCGATTATTTGGTGCGAAAGGATGCCCAGCAAAAGGTGCAGCCCGACCTTGCAACCGAGTGGGAGACGGTAAACGACACGACCTGGCGCTTCAAGCTGCGTCAGGGCGTAAAATTCCACAACGGCGACGAGTTCACCGCCGAGGACGTCAAGTTCACGCTGGAGCGTGTAGCCACGGACAACAAGCTGCTGGAATACGGAAACTACAAGCAAATCAAAGAAGTGAAAGTAATCGACCCGCATACGGTTGAAATCATCACCCACGCGCCGGAACCGGTCCTGCTGAACCGTCTGTCAAGGCTCGGCTCCGGCATCCTCCCATCCAAGTACATCAAGGAAAAGGGCTGGGACGAATTCCTGAAAAACCCGGTGGGAACAGGCCCGTACAAGCTGGAAAAATGGGTGCGTGACGATCGCCTGACGCTGGTGAAAAACGATGAGTACTTCGGCGAAAAGCCGAAATGGGACAAGGTCGTTTTCCGTTCCATTCCGGAAGATGCGACCCGTGTCGCGGAACTGCTGACAGGCGGCGTCGATATTGCCGTAAACATCCCGCCGAGCGATCTGCAGCGCATCAAGGACAACGACGGCACCGACACGAAGCAAGGACCGACCCAGCGCGTCATGCAGCTCACCCTGCGGCTGACGCCGGGAACGGTCACCGAGAATCCGAAGGTGCGTGAAGCTATTGATTTGGCTATCGACAAGCAGGCGATCGTCGACAACATCCTCGCCGGCGGAGGCGTGCCGACCCGCACCCGCGTGACTCCGGGAAACTTTGGCACCAATCTCGACCTGTACAACAAGACGCTCTACGATCCGGAAAAGGCGAAGCAGCTTTTGGCGGAAGCCGGCTATCCAAACGGTCTGGAGCTGACGCTGAATGCGACGAGCGGCCGTTACCTGAAAGACAAGGAAACGGCAGAGCTGATCCAGGCGATGCTGGCCGAGGTGGGAATCAACGCCAAGCTGGAGCTGCTGGAGTGGAGCAAGTTCAACGAAAAGTACAAAGCGAAAAAATTTGATGAAGTGTTCATGATCGCCTACGGAAACTCCATGTTTGACGCGTCTCTGGCGTTTGACCGTTTGACTACGGAGCGGTCCAAGGGCGAGTCGGATTACAGCAACCCGGAGCTGGACAAGCTTCTGGCGGACGCCGAAAAGAACATGAACATGGAAGAGCGTGAAAAGCAGTATAAACAAGCGCAGGAAATCATCGCGGAAGAACGCCCGCACATTTATTTGTACCAAATGAATGCCAACTACGGTGTGAGCGACCGCATCAACTTTGAACCGCGTTTGGACGAAATGCTGTTCGTCGATGAAATTACACTGAAATAAGAAAAAGGTGCAGCGAATGGGGTCTCCACTGGCGAGGCCCCTTCCTGTTCCATGACCGACAGCTTGATGAACCTGTTTAGCAACTCGCAAATGTTTCGGGAGGTGACACCGTGAGACAGTATTTGTTGAAGTCGATTCTGCAGATTGTTCCCGTGCTTTTTCTGATCTCGATCATCGTCTTCGTGCTGGTGTACGTTACCGGAGACCCGGTGTCTCTGATGCTGTCCGATACGGCGACGGACGAGGATCGGGAAATCCTGATCGCTGCGCTGGGGTTGGATCAGCCGATGCACATCCAGTATTTCCGCTTTCTCGGCAACATGCTGCAGGGGGACTTCGGCACATCTTTCCGCTATGACATGCCCGCCCTGCCGATTGTTTTGGAGCGTCTGCCGGCAACCTTTGAACTGGCAATTGCAGCCATGATCGTCGCCACGGTGATCTCGATTCCGCTGGGCATTCTGTCCGCGACCAAGCGAAATTCCTTTTTGGACATTTTCGTTTCAGGCGCTTCCGTATTGGGCAAGGCAATGCCGCATTTTTGGCTGGGAATCATGCTGATCCTGTTGTTCGCCGTCGAGTGGAAGACCTTGCCGGTATCGGGAAGGGGTTCATGGGACCATTTGATCCTGCCTGCCTTTACACTCGGGACGGGAATTGCTGCGGAGATGACCCGCCTGATTCGTTCCAGCATGCTGGAAATTTTGGGGCAGGACTACATTCGCACAGCGAGAAGCAAGGGGCTGATCGAAACCATTGTCGTGTACAAGCACGCCCTGCGAAATTCGCTTATCCCCGTAGTGACCATCATGGCTTTGCAAACCTCTACCCTGATCGGCGGCACGCTGATTACGGAGACGATCTTTTCCTGGCCGGGAATGGGACAGCTAATCATTCAGGCAGTGAATACCCGCGATATGGCCATCGTCCAGGCCGCTGTTTTTGTCGTCGCCTTTTTGGTCATCGTCAGCAACATCCTGGCAGACATTTTATACCGCGTGTTGGACCCGCGCATCAAGTACAACTAAACGGAGGTGAGCCGTATGTCTCTTCCCCTGGAATCGCAAACAGCACAAGCAGGCAGCGTCGGCCAGGCGGTCAAAAAGCCGGGGCAGCTCCGCCGTTTGGCCCGCATGCTGTTGAAAAGCAAAACAGGAACAATCGGACTTTTGATCGTCATCGTCGTCGTATTTATGGCCGTCTTCGCCAGTGCGATCGCTCCTCATGATCCGGCCAAAACCCAGGCAGCGCAGCGCCTCAAGCCTCCCATGTGGATGGAGGGAGGCTCGCCGGCAAATCCGCTCGGAACCGACAATCTGGGGCGCGATGTGCTCAGCCGCATCATCTACGGCTCGCAGGTTTCCCTGATGGTCGGGGTGTGTGCCGTCGCCGTAGCGGGCGCGATCGGGGTCGTACTGGGACTCGTCTCCGGCTACTTCGGCGGGATCGTGGATAATCTCATCATGCGGACGGTCGATTCGTTTCTCGCCATTCCGAATATTTTGTTCATGCTGGTGATTTTGACCGTCCTCGGGCCCAGTCTGACGACCCTGATCCTCGTCCTCGGCTTTACCAACTGGGTCAAGTACGCCCGCATCATCCGCGGTGAAGTGCTCAGCGTCAAGGAACGCGACTTCGTCAGAGCCGCCCGCACTGTCGGCGCAAGCGACGGGCGAATCATTTTTACACACATTTTGCCCAACGTTATCTCCTCCTTTATCGTCGTCTCTACGTTGAGCGTAGCCACGACGATCATCGCGGAGGCCTCGCTCAGCTTTCTCGGCTTGGGGATTCAGCCGCCGACTGTCTCCTGGGGCGGCATGCTGAGCGACGGCAGGCAGTACCTCGCTACGAGCTGGTGGGTGGCGACCTTCCCCGGTGTAGCGATTACGATCACGGTTTTGGGCATTATGTTTCTCGGAGACTGGCTGCGCGACATTCTGGACCCTCGCATGAAGGCTAGAGCGAAGTAAGGAGGGGAGACTCGATATGGAAGCAAACTTGCTGGAAGTGAAACATTTGCGGACGCATTTCAAAACTGAGGACGGCGTCGTTCCCTCCGTAAACGGCGTCTCGTTTTCCGTAGCCAAGGGCGAGACACTTGCCATCGTCGGCGAATCGGGCTGCGGCAAAAGCGTCACCTCCCTCTCGATCATGGGATTGGTCGCCCCGCCTGGCGAAGTGGTGGGCGGAGAAATCTGGCTGGAGGGCCAAAACCTGCTCGCTTTAAGCAAAAAAGAGCTTCGCAAGCTGCGCGGCAACAAGCTGTCGATGATCTTCCAGGAGCCGATGACCTCGCTCAATCCCGTGTTTACGATCGGGAACCAGCTCGGAGAGGTATTTCGCCAGCACAGACAGATGGACAAAAAGGAAGCCCGGGCACACAGCGTCGAAATGCTGGAGCATGTCGGCATCCCCAATGCGGAAAAGATCGTCGATTCCTTTCCCCATCAGCTTTCAGGGGGTATGCGGCAGCGCGTCATGATCGCCATGGCGCTGGCCTGCAATCCGGCCCTGCTGATCGCGGACGAGCCGACGACCGCCTTGGACGTGACGATCCAGGCACAAATTCTCGAGCTGCTGAAAAAGCTGAACAAGGAGTTTCAAACCGGAGTCATTCTGATTACGCACGATCTCGGTGTCGTAGCCGAGATGGCGGACCGGGTCGTGGTGATGTACGCGGGAGAAGTGGTGGAGCAGGCTGACGTCTTTTCCCTTTTTGCGGAGCCGAAGCATCCGTATACAAAAGGGCTGCTCGGTTCGCTGCCGAAGCTGGACGAAAATCGGGAGGAGCTGGACTCGATCCCCGGCTCGGTACCGAATCCGCTCGACATGCCGGGCGGCTGTGCGTTTCACCCGCGCTGCCCTGCCGCCACAGAAGAGTGCAAGCAAAACAAGCCGCAGCTTCAAGAGGTGGCCCTGAACCATCTGGCACGCTGCTTCTACGCGTAAAGGAGGCACATAGCAATGGACCAGACGAAAGAACCGCTGTTGGTGGTTAAAGGGTTAAAAAAGCATTTTCCCTTCAAGAAAGGCATGTTTTCCAAAGAGACAGGCTACGTACGGGCCGTAGATGGCGTCGACTTTACCGTGTACCGCGGAGAAACGCTGGGAATCGTCGGAGAATCCGGCTGCGGCAAGTCGACCACCGGCCAGATGATTTTGCAGCTGCTGGAGCCGACCGAAGGGGAGATTTGGTTTGAGGGAAAAAATCTGTCCACTCTCGGCAAAGCCGAGGTCCGCACTTTGCGGCAGCACCTGCAAATGATTTTTCAGGACCCGTATTCCTCGCTCAATCCGCGGATGCGGGTGGAAGAAATCGTGGCCGAGCCGCTGCGCGTACACGGCACCCACAAAGGAAGCGAGCTGAAGGAAAAGGTTGTGGAGCTGCTGCGCCTTGTCGGGCTGGATGCCCACCATATGAGCCGCCACCCGCATGAATTCAGCGGCGGGCAGAGACAGCGGATCGGCATCGCGCGCGCCCTCGCCTTGAATCCGAGCCTGATCGTCTGCGACGAGCCGGTATCGGCGCTCGACGTGTCGATCCAGTCGCAGGTGCTGAACCTGCTCAAGAAGCTGCAAAAGGAGCTAAAGCTGACCTACATTTTCATCGCCCACGGCTTGCCTGCCGTCAAGCATATCAGCGACCGGATCGCGGTCATGTACCTGGGCAAAATCGTGGAGCTGGCAGAGCGCGACGAGCTGTTTGCAAACCCGCGCCACCCCTACACGGAAGCGCTTCTGTCGGCTGTCCCGATTCCTGATCCGACGCAGCGAAAGGAACGGATTGTCCTGCAGGGCGATCTGCCGAATCCGGCCAATCCTCCGTCCGGCTGCCATTTTCACACCAGATGTCCGTATGTGCAGGATGTGTGCAGACAGACTGCGCCGACACTGACAGAAGGTGCTGCAGGGCATTTTGTCTCCTGCCATTTTCCGCTCGGTTAAAGCTGAGGCAGGAGTTCTTTTGACGAACTGACATCCCTTGCTTTGCGCCGGTTTGATCATGCAAAGACACGATTGCGAAAGATTGCCCTTCTGGCGGCGTAAAGGAAGTGTCGCCAAATCCGAAAGCAGTCATTCGAAAGCAGATGGAATCGCGATACGTCCCCAAACAGGCAGCGGCAAAAAAGAAGGTGCCTCAAGGTCCAAGGCAGACCAAAGAGGCACCTTTTTCAGATATGGTTGCTCGTTCGCCAAAAATACGCGAGTTAAGGAGTGGTGAGGGTGACCTTGACGTTGACGATTTTTCCTGCGTTTGGCAAGGAAAGCTGGTAGTTCCCTACCTCATTGCGCGGGATAAAGGTCTTTGCGCTTTTGGAGGCAATCGCTTTTCCATTGGCGTCATAGCCGACGGCGATGACCCCGATGCTGCGTCCATCGCCTGGATTTTTCAGGGAAGCAGAAACGACCAGCTTGCCGTTTTGCACGCTGGAGCTGTAATCTAGACTCTCAGCCGATGCCGTTGAATGCTGGGCGGGAGAGAAGAAGAAGACAAGAGCCAACAGCGCTGCTTGCCACGCCTGTTTCCACTGCTTGGTCATATAGAAGTCCTCCTTGCAAGAAAAAATATGGAATATTTAGATAGATTCGCAATAAGTTAGACAAATACCTACAAATTTTCACAAATAATTACTTTTGTTACCAATGACCTATGACATTCGGACCTCATATCCGGGAAGGCGAATTTGACTTGATGATCGAGTTCATGCATAATAGCCATAAGCTTAATTTCCGATTTGCATAATCGGAAAGCGGGGGAACCACTTTTTCCGGGGCGAATCGGCAGCATATCTGCCGTAGGGAACCATCTTTCCCGAGTCCGTCAGCTAACCTCGTCAGCCTCAAGATGGGTCAAAACAAGCATTCCGTGTCAGATCATTCCGACGTGGAAAACAATTCGGTTTTTTGACCCTATGCTTTTGCAGGGTCTTTTTGTATTTTTACAGGTACAGACCCTGCATTGGCGGGGTCTTTTTATTTTCAAAAATACAGCGAAAAGAGGGGATGCGAATGGCAAATGCGGTTGTCTTTGAACGCGTGCGCAAATCGTACGGCTCGACGACTGTGATCCCGAATCTCAATCTGGAGATTCCCGAGGGGAGCATCACAGTGCTGGTCGGGCCATCCGGCTGCGGCAAGACCACGACGATGAAGATGATCAACCGGTTGATTTCGCCAACATCGGGGACGATTACCGTCGGCGGAAGGAATTCGGCGGAGGTCGATCCGGTCGCGCTGAGGCGGAGCATCGGCTATGTGATTCAGCAGGTCGGCCTGTTTCCCCACCTGACAATCGCGGAAAATATTTCGCTGGTGCCACGGCTTCAGGGGGGAAAAGGGTCGATTGATCACAAAAAGGTCGATCGCCTGCTCCATATGGTCGGCCTGGCCCCCGACCGGTACCGGGACAGATACCCGTCCGAGCTCTCCGGAGGCCAGCAGCAGCGGGTAGGGGTAGCCCGGGCGCTGATGAGCGATCCGCCGATCATTCTGATGGATGAGCCTTTTTCGGCGCTCGATCCGGTTACCCGGGAGCAGCTGCAGGATGAGCTGATCCGGCTGAACCAGGAGCTGAACAAAACAGTCGTTTTTGTCACCCACGACATGGATGAAGCGTTGAAAATCGCCGACCAGATCGTGGTCATGCAAAACGGGAATGTGATCCAGCAGGGGACGCCCGATCACATTTTGCGCCATCCGGCCAATGATTTTGTCCGGGAGTTCATCGGGGAAAAACGGCTGCAGTCCCACCTCGGGCAGCTTGTCCAGGATGTCATGGTCACGCAGCCGGTTACCGTCTCCCCGGGCCGAGGGCTGGCGGAGGCTGTACAGATCATGCACCGCAAGCGGGTAACCGGGCTGATCGTTGTCGACAAGCATGGGAAGTACTTGGGCATGGCGGATACGGCGGATATTCACAAGCGGTACCCGGATGAATCGCTGGCCATCCGCGATGTGATGCGGACAGACACCATGACGCTTTCACCCGACACTCCGCTCGCGGATGCCATCGGCTTCGTGCAGGAAGCGCCGTACGGGTACGTGCCGGTCGTCCGCCAAGACGGGACGTTGGCAGGCTTGTTGACAAGGGCCAGTCTGGTCGATGTGCTTGCACGGCCATACTTGGATCAGGAGAGGAGCGTGGCGCAATGAGTGAAGTGATTTCCGTAATGGCAGACCGCTGGCCGGATATTGTGCAGGCGAGCTGGGAGCATATCGTTCTGTCTGTCGTCGCGTTGTTCTGGGCGATTGTAGTTGCGGTGCCGACAGGCATTCTGCTGACCCGGTACCGGAAGCTTGCCGGTCCGGTGCTGGCCGTGATCTCGGTCTTCCAGACGATTCCCAGTCTGGCGCTGCTCGGATTTATGATTCCGCTGTTTGGCATCGGACCGATCCCGGCTGTCATCGCGATGGTCATTTACGCGCTGCTGCCTATCGTCCGCAATACGTACACCGGCATTTTGGACGTCGATTCCTCGCTGCTGGAAGCAGGGCGCGGCATGGGGATGACCAAAGGCCAGATGCTGCGGATCGTAGAGCTTCCACTGGCCCGCCCCGTCATATTTGCCGGGATTCGCACGGCTACGGTCATGACGATCGGAGTGGCGACGCTCGCGGCGTTTATCGGGGCAGGCGGCTTGGGCGACCTGATCCTTCGCGGGATTGCCATGGTGGACACGGGCATCATCCTGGCAGGTGCGGTGCCGGCTGCGCTGCTGGCGGTCTTGTTTGACCTGATTCTGGCCTGGGTAGATTGGCGAGTGACGCCAAAAGGATTGCGCATTCGCCACTCGCGTTAGGCCGCTTTATCCAAATAGCTGATTTTTGAAGACTTGAACACATCAGGCTTTTTGGGGTTTTTCAAATAAACGGTTAATGATGAAAGGGGAGGATCTTGTGAGAGCAGGATGGCTGAGGAAAGTTGGAATGGGCGTGTTGGCATTGTCGATGATGGCTGTGACGGGCTGCTCGGTTCTGACCGGTACAAAAGCGTCTGATCAGGTGACTGTGGTGGGGAAAAATTTCACGGAACAAGATATATTGACGAATCTCGTAGGTATCATGCTGGAGAAAAATACGGACTTAAAAGTCGAGACAAAGCCGTTTTTAGGCGGGACCGATGTAGCTTTTAACGCCGTCAAAGGCGGCAGTGCAGACCTGTATGTAGAGTATACGGGAACGGGTCTGGTCAACATCATGGGACAGGAAGCGATGAAGGACCCTCAAGAGGTGTACGACAAGGTAAAGGCAGATTTTGCAGAGAAATACAAAATGGAATGGCTGGAGCCGATCGGGTTTAACAACACGTATGCCCTGGCGGTGACAAAAGAGACGGCCGATAAATATAAGCTGAAGACAATCTCTGATCTGATCCCGCATGCGCAACAGCTCACGTTCGGAACCGAACAGGAGTTTCTCGAGCGCTCGGACGGCTTGAAAGGCCTGGAAAAATCATACGGCCTGAAATTCAAAGGTACGAAATCAATGGACGCCGGTCTTAAATATAAAGCAATCAGCGAAGGGAACGTCGATATCATCGATGCCTTCTCGACAGACGGTCAGCTCGTGAAGCACGATTTGGTCATTTTGGAGGACGACAAGCATTTCTTCCCGCCGTACTTTGCCGCGCCGCTCGTCCGTCAGGAAACGCTGCAGAAGCATCCGCAGATCAAGGAAGTGCTGAGCAAGCTCGCCGGGAAGATTGACGACAAGCAAATGGCGGTGCTCAACGCGCAGGTGGATGTAGACAAGAAGAAGTCGCGGGATGTTGCGGAAGCTTGGCTGAAGGAGCAGGGGCTGATTCCTTAAAATGAGGAAGTCGGCATTGGCTAGATATAGTGTTGGTTAGAGATGGGTAGCCGGGAGCTGTTCTCCTGGCAGAATAAAATGAAGTAGACCCGGAGCAAAAAGGTTTTGAGTAAGCCGGTTTTCACCACATTGCGTGTGAAGCCGGCTATTTTTTTGTATGAGGCGAAAGCGCACTTCATTCGTAACCGTTTCAAAGGGGTTTTTCCAATAAACTGTAAACTGTATAGACTGTTATCGGGTTGAATAGACAGGATATTGCCCAAGCGATGGGATAAATGTCATTTTTTGTCCGCGATTATGGTATAATCAAAACCGGAACATACATTCTCAAAGAAGGAGGAATCGACTTGTTGATCTCTGTTGAATCGATCACTGTGATTCGAAGCGGCAAAGCTGCCATTTCTCGGCCATCCTCACACGGGCGAAGGCAGTTGTCATAGGAATACGCAGACGGCAGGGGCATTAGGCCGACATACGTCCAAACGCAAGGTTAGAGGAAGCTCATCTCTCGCTGGAGGGAGTGTTCATAGCTCTTTCGTAAATCGATTTTTTCGTTAGTCCGTAAATCCATATCGGGTGACTTGCAAGAAATCACACACGTCAGCTTCTGTTCAGCTCCGGAACGTTTCCATATACAATCCCCAACATAAACCCCACTCGATGTTTGCATAGGTAGAGTTATTCGTCTTCCCTGTTTCCTGATCGATGATAGGAACCTCTGATTTTGAAATAGTAGGGTACCAGCTTTACGGTATCAAAAGGAAAATGGATCGTTGCCCGGTTTCCCATATGCATAGGGAATGTATGTCTATGGCGGTGAAAGCCATTAGGCGTTTGGGTGCCAAAATACCTTGTTGAAATTTGGCGAATTGAAAAAAGTTATATTTTTGGTTAAATATGGTATACTGAAATGGTCTGATATGCTGATCTGCAATACACATTCTATCAATATTACTGTTTTTATTCTTCCAAAGAGTGATCTTCGTACGGCAGCACTATCAAAATTATGTAGGGAAAGGTTGGTTTATATGTGTGGAATTGTCGCAATGTTTTCGAAACAGGCTCCCATCACTGCGATTGCTGTCGAACGTGCTACTCGTCAACTCTCCCATCGCGGACCTGACCGGCAAAGTATCTGGCTGTCCGAAAGCAAGCGAGTCGGATTGGGTCACGCTCGCCTCAGCATTATTGACCTAGAGACTGGAGACCAGCCTATTGCGAATGAAGATGAACGGCTTCACGTTGTCGTAAACGGTGAATTCTACGATTACGAGCGAATTCAGAGAGAGTTAGTCAAACGGGGGCACCGGTTGCGAACACGCTCTGACAGTGAGATCGCGTTGCATCTGTACGAAGAGAATGGACTCGGATTTCTTGAATACCTGCGCGGTGAATTTGCCCTGGTGCTTTGGGATGAAACCGAGCAACGCCTGTTGGCTGTGCGAGACCGTTTTGGGATCAAGCCGCTTTTTTACACAGTACAAGATGGGGTTCTATACGTCGCGTCGGAGATGAAGGCGCTGTTTGCAGCAGGAGTACCCGCGAAGTGGGATCATGAATCCTACTACCAGCACTTGTTGTTTTACAAGCATCTGGACCGTACGTTATTCGAAGGTGTTAACCAGGTTCCACCCGGCCACTACCTGCTTGCTACGGCTGATGGAATACAAATCAAACAGTATTGGGATCATCACTATCCGCTGGCAGACGCGAATTCTCTGCCACGCAGCGAAGAAGAGTACATCAGTGAAGTAAGGCATGCACTGGACGAGAGCATCAAGACAAGGATGCGGGCCGACGTACCCGTTGGATTTCATCTCAGCGGAGGCGTTGATTCTTCAACGGTACTTGGGATGGCTGCCAGGCATCGGACGGACCCGCTGCAAGCATTTACCGTTTCGTTTTCGGATCATGCCTATGATGAAAGTGAAGTAGCGCGTGAGACGGCGGCCCATGTAGGGGCGGATTTTCATCTGATTCCGCTTGATCATACCGATTTTGCCGATCACGTAATAAAGGCCGTTTGGCATGCGGAAACGATTGGGATCAACATGAACGGCGTTGCCCGCTATTTGAAAAGCAAGGTACTCCACGAGCGGGGGATTCGCGTCGTGTTGTCGGGGGACGGCGCTGATGAATTGTTTGCCGGATACATATTTTCCCGATTGGATTTGCTACTCGCCGGACTGGAAGGCCTGAGCGAAGAGGAGAAGCTTCGCAAACTGGACGAATTTTTGCAACATAATCCCTCTTTTAACCACGTTTCGATTCGCAGCTATCTCAACCAGTCATTGGATTGTTTCAACCAGACACTTGGATACACACCCGCCTGGATCCAGGCTGTGCATGCAAGCCGCATGCCGTTAAAACAGCTGCTCTCGCCCGATTTCGGAGCGCGCTTTGCCGAGTACGATCCGTATCGTGAATTTGTGAAAAAGCTGGATGTAGAAGGACAGTTGGCAGGGCGAGATCGCGTCACTCAAGTTCTTTATACGTGGAACAAGTCGATTCTGCCTAACCAGATCCTGTTTGCCGACCGTCTGGATATGTCTCATGGAGTAGAAGTGCGAATGCCCCTGCTTGATCACAAATTGTTTGAAGTGGTACGAAACCTTCCTGTATCGATGCTGATAAATCGGTTCAAAGAAAAGTATGCTCTTCGTGAAGCGGCGAAGCCCTACCTCACCCAGACCGTCTACTCCCGCCCCAAACAGCCGTTTAATGCTCCTCCTTCCACATTGGAAACGGACAACAAGTTGTTTCAGTTGACTCAGGATATGTTGAGAAGCAAGGTCATGGACGATGTTCCTTTCTTTGAGAAAAAACTGATGATCAAGCTGCTCGACCAACTCCCGCACATGGATAAAAGCCAACGCGTAAATGCAGATACCGTCCTGCTTCTGGTGCTCACCACATGCATTCTCCAAGACCAATACGTAAATAGCAGCAGTGAATCTTTGTCAAGAAAATCATAGAAACAAGGAGACGCGAATGGGGAAACTACGAGAGTTTTACAAGTCTTTTCATCCAATTGTCCACACGTTGTTACTAGGGATCATCCTGGTATCTGTAGCAAGAGGCATGAGTATCCCCTTCCTAGCTATCTATCTCGCCAAAACGACTGATCTGGATCCGGCACAGATTGGATTGATCATAGGGGTCGGTGCGATCGCCGGTACCTTTGGCGGCTTTATCGGAGGCACACTTTCCGATTTTATCGGCCGTAAAAAAGTGTTAATCGGCACGCTCTATGTCTTTGCTCTGGTTTTCTTCGGGTTTGTTTTAACCACGAATGTCCTGTTGATTTTTGTTTTGAACATTTTGCTGAATCTATGCATTTCGTTTTTCGATCCTGTGTCCAAGGCATTGATGGGCGATGTCACTCCACCGGAAAAACGGCTGCGACTATTCTCGTTCCGTTATACTTCGGTGAACATCGGTTTTGCCATTGGTCCGCTTCTCGGTACCGCTTTGTCCACCATCGATGACCGGGTGCCGTTTTTTGTGGGGGCGATTCTTTACCTGCTATACGTCCTCATTCTGCAATTCAGCTTCAAATACTTTGCCTATGAAGATATTCAAACAAAAGCGGAAGAGAAGATAACCATTCGGAGTGCTGTTCATGTCATCCGCCACGATAAGGTGCTGGGATTTTTCATCCTGGGCAGCATCCTGACGATGGCGGTAATGGGCGAGATGTCTGTTACGCTCTCTCAATATTTGAAAAATAGCTTTATCGACGGGGTCCGGTTATTTGCGATCTTGATGAGTATCAATTCAGTAGTCGTTATTTTGTTCCAATATTCGCTGACAAAATGGGCGGAACGGTTTACGCCGTTGATCAACATCGTGATGGGAAGCATTCTTCTGGCCATATCCGAGGCAGGCTTTGCGTATTCCGGCAGCTGGACGTTTTTTATCATATCCATGATCGTTTTCACGCTTGGAGAAATATTGATCGTCCCGTCTGAATACATTATCGTCGACCGCATTACGCCCGAAGGAATGCGTGGCACGTATTACGGAGCGCATACCTTTAACGGATTTGGCAACTTTATCGGCCCGTGGTTTGGCGGAATTCTGCTGGCAGAATACGGCGGCATTGCGATGTTCAACACGTTTGGACTGATTGCATTATTGAGTATTTTCTTCTTTTGGCGTGGACAAAAAATGTATGAAGTCAGAAGGGGCAATTCCGTCACTTCGATGTAAGGCCTGTTGAAAAGAAGCGCATTTCAAACGTCTTCAATAGGAGGTTGTTCCGCCATGCACGATCAAAATGTGGATGTGTCAGTCCACCTGCAATCGGTTGTCCGCCATGGTATTCCGAAAACATCCGGGGAGCTGAAAGTAGCAGCTTTGCACAAACCTGTTCACGTGTATCGGGACCACAGAGGCGTGCCTCATATTGAGGCCCGGACAGCAGCCGATCTGTATCTGGCACAAGGGTTTGTGACTGCTCAAGAACGCATGTGGCAGATGGATATGTCGCGCAGGCTAACAAGCGGGCGGTTGTCGGAAGTAATGGGCTCCTCGACGGTAAACTCGGATAAACTGTATCGCAAGCTTCAACTAAAAAGAGCCGCCGAGGATTCCCTGACCCAGTGTTCGCCAGCGACCAGAAAGATCCTGGACAGTTTTTCCCAGGGCGTGAACGCCTACCTGCGTCAAGCTGTTGAAGAAAACACGCTTCCGCTCGAATGCAATCTGCTGGGGTATCAGCCGGAGTTCTGGACGCCGATTGATACGCTGTTGATCGGCAAGCTGCTGGCAGCGAGCCTGAGCGAAAATATGAAAGCGGAAGTGTATCGCCATCTTTTGCGAAATCAAGTAGGCGATGAGTTGGCCAAACAACTTTGGCCTGTCTATCCAGCTGACGGCTTTATCACGATTTCCAGTCAACACACCGGGGGGAGCACTGTTTCCGAAAAGGAAGCTGATTTGCCCATAAACATTCAGATGGAATTGAGGAGTTTATTGCAATTTTTCACGGGATCAGGCGCCGTTGCCGGTTCGAACGGGTGGGTCGTTTCCGGAAAGCTGACGAAGAGCGGAAAGCCGCTCTTGGCGAACGATCCGCATCTCGGTATGGATACGCCGTCCATCTGGTTTCAAACTCATTTGCATCTGCACACTGAAGAAAAAACGTTGAATGTGATCGGGGTGACACTGCCCGGGGTACCCGGTGTCGTGTTGGGGCACAACGACTCCATCGCCTGGGGGGTAACGAATGCAATCGCGGATACACAGGATTTATACATAGAAAAGTTTAACAGCGACAATCCGCATCAAGTGTACCAGGAGGGCAAGTGGGAGGACGTTACCGTTGTTCGCGAAGTGATAGAGGTAAAAGGTGAGGCAAGCATACCCATGGAAGTGCGAATTACCCGTCACGGCCCTGTTTTGACAGACCACACTCCAGAAGTCTCAAAACGGGAAGAATACGGATTGTCTTTGCGATGGACGGCGTACTCTCCGGGCAGAGAGATCGAGGCGTTTTTGGAGATGAACAGAGCGGAGAACTGGGAGCAATTCAAACAAGGTCTGCAAAAAATCGTCTCTCCGGCACTAAATGTGTTGTTTGCCTCCAATGACGGCACGATCGCATTCAAAACCGTTGGAGCAATACCGATTCGTGCCAAAGGGGACGGACTGGTTCCCGTGCCCGGTTGGACGAATGAATTTGAGTGGAACGGGTTTATCCCTTTTGAGAAGTGTCCCGAAGTGGTAAATCCCGAGGAAGGATTTATCGTCGCGGCTAACAACAAAATCGTCAATGACTCCTATCCGTATCTGATCGCCCATTCATGGGATGCACCGTATCGGGCCAACCGGATTGCCAAGGTCCTTCGCGGCAGCAAAGAGTTTTCATCAGAAGATATGCGTCGTCTTCAAGCGGACCTTTTCAACGAACAAGCGACAACCTTGCTGCCTGCCTTGCTTGCATTGTTCAATCAGGTGCAGCTCACAGACGTGGAGCAGAAAGCGTTGCAATTATTGCAAGAATGGAATTATCAAGACGAGGCCGAGCAGGCAGCCCCCCTTATGTATCACTTGTGGTTCGATCTGTTGCGAAAACGATTGTACGAACCGAAATTGGGACCTGCGCTGTATCAACTCATGGCAGATGGCACCAATGTGACAGACGCCATGCTGCTCGAAGCGGCAGCGGGTCGCGAAAACGACTGGATCAAACAGGCGGGGGGAATCAAAGAACTTGCCATCAGTAGCTTTATCAGCGCTGTGCAGCAAGCGGTTGACTTGCAGGGCGAGAACCCTCAAGCGTGGAGGTGGGGCGAATACCATCGAATCCGCTACACCCACCCGTTGGCAGCTGTCATGAAATCTCTCGGGATTCCGGTAGAGGAACCGGATATTCCCATGGGCGGCAGCAGACAAACCGTGTGTCTGATGGGTTTTGACGGATCGGGAGTCGTGGGATACGGCGCTCCGTGGCGTCAGGTTGTCGATCTGTCCGATCTTGCCGGCAATTCCTTTGATATTGTCGCACCGGGGCAATCGGGCCATGTTTTTAGCTGCTGGTATTCCGATCAGGCAGTCCCCCATGCCGCTGGAGAACTGTGCAAGCAATGGTTCGCACCAGAAGAGTACCGAAAAGGAGACCTGCTGGTCCTTCATCCATAATCGTGAGGAGAGAAGGGCCAGGGTCTGGCTGTGCGATCAATTACCAAATTTTGCATAAAATTATAAAATTTGGAGGTCATCTGCAATGCGGCCATTCATGTCCGAAGAAACGCTTATGTATTCTACCATGGTAGAGATGCTGCAATCGAGAGCAAACGAGCGACCCAACCAGGAGGCTTACCGCTTTTTGCTCGATGGGGAATTGAACGAAGAGAGCATGACTTTCGCAGAATTGGACCGGCGGGCAAGAGTGATTGGAGCCAAGCTGCAGCACATGCAGGCGGGTGGGGAGCGCGTTCTGCTGCTATATCAACCGGGGCTTGAGTATATCGCTGCCTTTTTCGGTTGTCTCTATGCAGGAAGTATAGCTGTACCTGCATACCCCCCGACTTCTCCTCGGCTCATACCGAGGATTCACGCCATTGCTATGGATTGTCAGGCAAAAATCGCACTCACGACTTCAAAACTGGCAACGAATTTCAAAGAGAGCTTTGCCGCGCTCCCGGAAATGAACGGGGTAACGTGGCTGGCTACCGATCAAATAAGCGGAATCAGTGAAAATGATTGGAAGACCCCTGATCTGAACGGGGAATCTCTCGCATTCTTGCAGTATACCTCGGGTTCTACCTCTACTCCCAAAGGAGTGATGGTTCGTCACGGAAACCTGCTGCACAATTTATCTGCGATAAAGGAAAGTTTCGGAATTACCTCGGAGGACCGCGGCGTTATTTGGCTGCCGCCGTATCACGATATGGGACTGATTGGTGGAATTCTTGAGCCGTTATACGCAGGCTTCCACACAACGCTCATATCTCCGTTCGACATGATGCAGCGGCCTCTGCGCTGGCTGCAAGCCATTTCCCGTACGGCCGCTTCTGTAAGCGGCGGTCCCAATTTTGCTTACGAACTATGCGTCAAGAGGATTACAGATGAACAGAAAGCGGAGCTGGACTTGAGCAGTTGGGAAGTGGCCTTTAACGGCGCGGAACCGATTCGCGAAGAGACGATTGAGCGTTTTGCCGAGGCTTTCGCACCTTGCGGATTTAAAAAAGAGGCTTTTTACGCGTGCTACGGATTGGCTGAAGGTACGCTGTTCGTCTCCGGTGGAAAACGGTTAACACTTCCGGCCATCCAAAAGTTCGACAAGGAGGCGCTGACGGACAATCGGGTGCTTGAGCAGCCACCTTCATTTGACTCCGACACCAGTCAGGCACTGGTGGGATGCGGACAATCGGTTTCCGATCAAACCGTGTGCATCGTTCATCCGCAGACGCTCAGAAAGTGCGAGGCTGATGAAATCGGCGAGATATGGGTAGCCGGGCGAAGTGTTGCCGGCGGTTACTGGGGGAATGAAGAGCAGACGGCTGCTACGTTTAACGCATATGTGGCGGACAGCGGAGAAGGGCCTTTCCTCCGTACAGGTGACCTCGGGTTTTTGCAAAACGGCGAGCTGTTCGTAACCGGACGATTGAAGGATTTGATCATTATTCGCGGTCGCAACTACTATCCGCAGGACATCGAATTGTCAGCACAGAAGAGCCATTTTGCCTTGCGACCGGAATGCGCGGCATTTTCCGTCCAAGTAAACGGGGAAGAAAGGCTCGTCATTGTTTCCGAGATCGATCGTCATCACCGACAGGTTGACGTCGAAGAAGTAACCAGCTGCATCCGTCAGGCCGTCGCACAGGATCACGGGGTGCAGGTTTACGCGATCCAGCTTGTCCGTTATGGCAGCATTCCGAAAACATCAAGCGGAAAAATACAGCGCCGCTTATGCCGTGAAATTTACCTCCAAGACCGATTCCATGTCATCGGCAGCCACGTATTGGATGACGAACCATTCGAAGAAACGATAGACCCGACGGTGAATCGCGATGCTTTGTTGGGGATGGGACCGGAAGAACTCCAGACGGAACTGAAAGCGTATCTGGGCAATATCATACCGCGCGTCTTGCAAATCTCGTCCTCCCAATACGATGCCGGTCAGCATTTGAGCACGCTGGGAATGGACTCGGCGCGAGCGATGCAGCTCCAGTATACGATTGAAACAGATCTCGGGATCGTCCTGAATCCGACAGAATTGTTTGAGGTGGAAAGCTCGACCAAACTTTCAAAGCTGTTGGCGGAACGCTTGAATGGACATCACCAAGTGATCGCGAATGCGAGCAAGGGTGAAGAGGAGGAGTATTACGTGCCTCTCTCGCGCGGTCAGCAGGCACTTTGGTTTATGCATAAGCTGGCGCCGCACAGCAGTGCGTACAACATCAGCAAAGCGGTCCGCATAAAGGGACAGATGAATGTTCCCGTACTGATCGAATCGTTCAACGAACTGGTGAGCCGGCATGACGTACTGCGAACAGCGTATCCCGCACTGGAGAACGGACTGCCGCTTGGATACGTGCGCAAAAACATCGAAGCGAACGTGAAAATTGAGGATGCATCCACTTGGGATACGATCACCCTGCATCAACGCATGGAAGAAGAGGCGCACCGACCGTTTGATCTGGAGAAAGGGCCGCTCATGCGCGTGCAGCTCTTTCAAACAGCTCCGGAGGATCACGTTTTGTTGTGGTCGTTCCATCATATTGTGATAGATCTGTGGTCATTTGACCTGTTGTTTTCAGAATGGAGCCAGTTGTATACGAAAAAAGCCGCAGGAGAAAAATCGTACCTCGAGCCGGTATCCGTACGGTTTGCCGATTATGTGCTCTGGCAAGAGAACATGCTTGCTGATCGCGAGGGAGCAGATCAATTCGCGTACTGGGAAAAAAGGCTGTCAGGAGAACTTCCGATCCTGAACATGCCAACCGATCATCCGCGGCCGCTTGTTCAGACGTACAATGGGGCTGCCAAAACCATTCGACTGAATGGGCAAACGACAGTTGCATTGAAGCAGCTCAGCAAAACGTACAAAACTACCTTGTATACGGCGCTGTTGGCCAGCTACGCTGTGCTGTTGCACCGTTACGCTGGTCAGGATGACTTGATCATCGGCTCCCCGATGGCAGCCAGATCCCGGTCGGAGCTGGTAAAACTGGTTGGCTATGTAACGAACCCTGTACCGATCAGAGTTGATTTGTCAGGAAATCCGGACTTTGTCACCTTGTTGAAAAAAGTGCGCGGGATCGTATTAGAGGCGTATGCGCACCAGGATTATCCGTTTGAAGTGCTGGTAGAAAAACTGCAGCAGGAACGGGACGCCAGCCGTTCACCGATCTTCCAGACCGCGTTTGTCATGCAAAATGTGGGCGGCAGTTACAGGAGACTGGCTCCATTGATCGCTGGCGGTCAAAAGGAAGGAATCGAGCTGGGCAACCTTCTTCTGGAACCAGTAGAGCTCAACGAACAGGCAGCTCCATTTGATCTGACGATGACGGTCGTCGAAGTAGGTGATGATCTCTCGATTGAGCTGAAATACAATACCGACCTGTATGAGGAACCAACGATCGATCGTCTGTTAAACAGCTATGCGACGCTGTTGACCGAGATCGCAAATGATCCGACCCAGCAAGTCTCCACGCTTCCGATTCTGTCGGCGGAAGGAAAAACACATCTCCTGGAAATGCACCATCCAGCGGCTGCCTTTCCGAAAGAGCAGTGCATCCATCAATGGTTTGAACGCCAAGCAGCGCTTCATAAAGGAGAAACTGCGGTTGTTTGCGGAGACGAACGGATTACCTACGGTGAATTAAACAGCCGGGCAAACCAATTAGCCCATCATTTGCAACAGGAGGGGATCGGTCCGGATGATCTTGTCGGGATCTCCGTAGAGCGGTCCATCGAGATGATCGTGTGCATTCTCGGTGTGTTAAAAGCTGGCGGAGCATATGTGCCTCTTGATCCGGCCTATCCAAAAGAGCGCTTGGAGTTCATGCTGAAAGATTCGGCAGTCCGTATTTTGCTGACCCAGAAGCGACTGTTATCCGATTTGCCAAAGAGCGATGTAAAGACTTTGTGCGTAGATTCCGATTGGGACGCAATCGCTCAAAACAGCAGCGAAAATCCGGCAAGCGGCACAACACCCGATCACCTGGCCTACGTCATCTATACGTCCGGATCGACCGGGAAGCCAAAAGGCGTGCTGATTCCACATTACCAAGTCATCCGCCTGTTCCAAGCAACAGAACCGTGGTATTCGTTTACGGAGCAGGACGTGTGGACGATGTTCCATTCCTATGCCTTTGATTTCTCCGTTTGGGAAATTTGGGGAGCATTGCTTTACGGCGGACGCCTGGTGATCGTTCCTTATTGGATCAGCCGCTCGCCAGAAGAATTCTATCGATTGCTTGTCAAAGAAAGAGTGACGGTTCTGAACCAAACACCTTCGGCCTTCTCGCAATTGATGAAGGCGGAAGAGACGATCGGCATGTCAGACGATCTCGCTCTGCGCCTGGTGATCTTCGGCGGTGAGGCGCTTGACATTCCGTCGCTTGGTCCCTGGTTTGATCGTCACGGCGACAAACGTCCGCAGTTGGTGAATATGTACGGGATCACGGAAACAACCGTTCACGTCACGTATCGCCCGCTCTCGAAGGCGGACGTGGATAAACAGGCGAGCTTCATCGGGCAGCCGATCCCGGACCTGCGAATCTACATCCTTGATCAGCAGCTTCAGCCTGTGCCGATTGGGGTGGCAGGAGAGATGTTTGTAGGAGGGGCGGGTGTAGCACGGGGGTACCTGAATCGCCCGGAATTGACGAAATCAAGATTTATTGCGAATCCGCACAACGAATCGGAAATCCTGTATCGAACCGGTGATTTGGTTCGTTTCCATGCCAACGGAGACATCGAGTATTTGGGTCGCATCGATCACCAGGTAAAAATCAGGGGATTCCGAATCGAGCTGAATGAAATCGAAGCGGTGATTGCAAAGCATCCCGAGGTACGGGACAATATCGTATTTGCCCGAAATGATTTGCACGGGGAAAAGCATCTGGCAGCGTATGCAGTGGTCGCGCCAGGCAGCTCCCTCGGTTCAGCGGATTTGCGCCGTTTTCTCCAGGAGAGACTTCCCGCTTTTATGGTGCCGTCCTCTTTCTATCTGCTTGATGCACTGCCGATGACAGAGAACGGCAAGGTAGATCGCAAGGCACTGCTTGCTATTTCACCATCAAAACCGGAATCGGAAGCAGTCTATGTGCCGCCTGCCACCGCGGAAGAAGAGATTTTGGTTTCCGTATGGGAAAACATCCTTCACGTACAGAAAATCGGCATCGACGATAACTTCTTTAATCTGGGCGGCGACTCGATCCGCAGCATTGCCATCCTGTCTCAGGCGAGGGAACGCGGGTTGGATTTATCCATACAGGATCTCTTTCAGTATCAAACGATTCGTGAATTGGCTGCAGTTGCGAAACGGGTTCAACAACATGAAGAAAGTACAGGTGGAAAAGAGCCATTCGGACTGATTTCTGCGGAAGACCGCCTGTTGATTCCGCAACAGGTGGAGGACGCTTATCCGCTGAGCATGACACAAGCGGCATTCGTCTATCACAGCGAGATGTCGTCCGATTATCAGGTCTATCTTTCCAGTTATCGCGTACGCTGCCTATTCGACCAAGCCGCTTTGGAAGAGACCCTGCAGCAAATGGTTCAGCGCCATCACATCTTGCGCACGTCATTTGACATCAGCCATTTCAGTCAGCCGCTTCAATTGGTATACAGAGAAGCTGCCATATCTTTGCACGTAGAAGACCTGCGGCACTTGTCCCATGAGCAGCAGCAGGAACACTTGTCTGCCAGACTGGAGCAAGAGCGGAAAACACCGTTTGATTGGCAGAAACCGGGATTATGCCGTTTTTATGTCTGCCGTTATTCTGATGAAGAGTTCCAGTTGGTGCTGATTGAGCCGTTCCTGGACGGTTGGAGCGTCGTGTCCCTGATCACCGAGCTGCTCACCGATTACGCTGCATGGGTTACGAATGGACAGCGACCCGAGAAAGCGCCTTTGCAGAGCTCCTATCGCGATTTTGTGGAGCTGGAGCAGAAGACGCTGCAATCGGAAAAAGCGCGCCGTTTCTGGAACGAAAAGTTGAGTGACTGCGTAATCACACCTTTATACCGTTGGCCTAAATCTGAAGCCAAACAGGACAACAGCAAAGGCCGCATCTGGGTTCCGCTTTCTGCCAAAGTGAGCGAGGGATTAAGAAATCTGGCCAATACCACAGCCATCCCGTTGAAAAATGTCTTGCTCGCCGGGCACCTCAAGGTGTTGAGCATGCTGACAGGACAGACGGACGTGATCTCCGGTTTGATCGCAAACGGGCGTCTGGAGCATACTGACGGCGATAAAGTGCTCGGAATTTTTCTAAACACACTGCCGCTTCGGGCGGAGCTGTCGCCAGGCACCTGGATCGATCTGGTGAAGACGGCGTTTGATTCTGAACGGGAAATACTGCCCTATCGGCGATATCCGCTTGTTCAGCTGCAAAAAGAACACAGCTCGGGTCAGCCGTTGTTTGATGTAGTGTTCAACTACACCCATTTCCATATCGCAGAGAGCTTGCACAGCGTGCCAAATGTTGAAATCATCAATGCCGCGCAGTCCGATTACACCTATGTTCCGCTGACAGCGCAATTTACGGTAGACATCAACACGTCACAGGTTTTGTTCGCGCTTGATTTTGAAACGGATGAATTAACCGAAGATCAGGTGGAAACAATCGGACGCTATTATCAAAACGTCCTGGAGGCAATGGCGGAGAATCCGTTAGGCCGTCACGAGATACAATCCTTCCTGACAAAAGAAGAGACGGATAAGCTGTTGGTCGAATGGAACAGCAGGCGTGCGGACTACCCGGTGGACCAACTCTTTCATGCGCTTTTTGCAAAACAGGCAGGAAAGACGCCAGAGAAGCCCGCTGTTGTTTTCGACGGCAAGGAATTGTCTTACGCGGAATTGGAGCGGAAATCCAATCAACTCGCTCGCTTTTTGCAAGCCCGCGGAGTCGAACGTGACGTCTTTGTCGGTTACTTTGGGGAACGCAACCTGGAGTGGGTGATCTCGATCATGGCAATATGGAAGGCCGGTGGCATTTATGTTCCGCTCGATCCTGCCTATCCGAAAGAACGCTTGACGCACATGATCGAAGATGCAGATTTGAAGGTACTGCTTACGTACGATCGCTTGCTTGGCGTGTTTCCAGAGAAGAACAACATTTCCCTATGCTTGGACAGAGACTGGGAGACAATCGCACAAGAGAGCAGCGAGCCGGTAAGCGCGAACGTGAAGCCGGAAGATGTCGCCTACGTCATTTACACATCAGGTTCTACCGGAAAACCAAAAGGCGCGATGGTAGAACACCGAGGAATGGTAAACCATCTCTATGCAAAAATCGATGACCTGGGCATGACAGAGGCGGATCGTGTAGCGCAAAACTCGTCCCAGTGCGTCGACATCTCCGTGTGGCAGTTGTTTGCCGTGATGTTGACCGGAGGCCGTGTTGTGATTTTGAAAGACGAAGTTGCCTTTGACCCGTCACGACAGCTCGATGCAATGGCACACCTCCAATTGACGATTGTTGAAACGGTCCCTTCATTGCTGCGGGCGATGCTGGAAGAGATCGCGTTGCGCGATTTTAAACAACCTGATTTGTCTTCGCTTCGCTGGATGATTCCAAACGGCGAGGTGTTGCCGCCTGAATTGTGCAAAAGATGGCTTGGTTACTACCCGAATGCCTATCTCATCAATGCATACGGACCTACGGAGTGTTCCGATGATGTGTTGCATCACTTTATCAAAGAACCTCCGGGAGAAGAGGTGGCGACAATTCCGATCGGCCGACCCATCGCCAATATGCAGATGTACGTCCTGGATAAAAATAGGCAGCCGGTACCAATTGGGGTAGCTGGAGAGCTGTACATCGGTGGAATTGGGGTGGGGAGGGGCTATCTGAATGCTCCCGAGAAAAACGCCCAGACGTTCCTGGAAAATCCGTTTACGCAGGACGACAACCCTCGACTGTATAAAACTGGTGACCTCGTTCGTTACCGTCCGGATCGTTCTTTGGAGTTTCTGGGACGGATCGACTATCAAGTGAAAATACGCGGTTTCCGTATTGAACTCGGAGAGATAGAGACACTGCTCGGCAAACATCCGGCAATCGAGCATGTAACCGTGGTTGCACGTGAAGACGAACGAGGCGAGAAGCAATTGGTTGCCTATTTCGTTGCCGCAGCGGGCATGAAACCGACGAAAGCGGAGCTGCGCGATTTCCTCTCGCAAGAAATTCCGGAATATATGATCCCGTCGTCGTTTATGCAGCTCGAAGAGTTCCCGCTGACGCTCAATGGAAAAATTGACCGGAAAGCGCTGCCGTCCCCTCTGACAGATGTCGAGGAAGAGCAATTTGTCGCACCGCGTTCAGAACTGGAACAACAGCTTGCTTCGATTTGGGGAGAGGTGCTGGGATATAAGCGAGTGGGTATCCGTGATCACTTCTTTGAGCACGGTGGCCATTCCTTGTTGGCCACACAGTTAATTTCCCGGATTCGCAAAGCGTTTCAGATTGAATTGCCACTCCGGGCATTGTTTGAAGCTCCGACTGTAGAGCAACTGGCCGAGCTGGTTCAACAGGCGCTGGCTCCTCAGAGCGTTCAAACCGAGCTGGCTGATTTGCTTAAGCAGATCGAAAATCTATCAGATGAAGAAGCAGAGGCTTTGTTGAGCCAGTTGAAAGAAAAGTAAATCCATTGCATATGCGATGCCGGAGGTGCCAGGATGCGTTTGGAATCAAAAGGCAATGATCGCTTGGCTGAACTATCCCCAGCTAAACGAGCTCTACTCGAAAAAATGTTGGAAAGCAAACGACGTGAAAATTCTGCGGGCGAACGAATTCCTGTTCGCCCGCAGGAAAACGCCATTCCGCTATCATTTGCCCAGCAGCGGCTGTGGTTTCTGGATCAATATGAACCGGAAAGTCCAGTCTATAATCTTTGCTACGCGATCCGTCTGACAGGCAACCTTTGGATACCGATTCTGGAGCGATGCTTTCAGGAGATTCTTGATCGTCATGAGGTATTGCGGACGACTTATTCCGTTGTGGATGGAGAGCCGATACAGGTGATCAATCCGCCTGTTCCGGTGAAGATACCGGTGAAATCCCTTGGAGCCTTGTCCGAACAGGAAAAAGAAGCAGAAGTACAGCGGCTGGCTCGGGAGGAAGCGCAAAAGTGCTTTCACCTGACGGAAGATTCCATGCTGCGAACGACCCTTCTGCGCCTTCATGAGACGGAGCACATTCTGCTTGTTACCATTCATCATATCGCTGCAGACGGGTGGTCTCTGGGTGTTCTCGTTCATGAGATGATGCAGCTCTACACTGCCTTTTATCATGAGCAGGCTTCACCTTTAACACCTTTGCCGATTCAATATGCCGACTTCGCCCATTGGCAACGGGAGTGGGCAAACAGGCAGGAATTTCAAAGACAACTGGATTTCTGGAAACAAAAACTGTCGGGAAGCTTGCCCGTTTTGCAACTTCCGACAGACAGACCACGCCCGACCATACAGACGTTTCGAGGTGCTGTTGAACGCTTTTCCCTGTCGCACGAGCTTGCCCACTCTCTCCGGGATATAAGCGCGCAGTCGGGGACGACGTTGTTTATGACATTGCTCGCGGCGTTTAAGACTTTGTTATTCCGCTATACGCAACAGGACGACATCCTGGTCGGCACTCCGATCGCCAATCGAAACAGGAGTGACATCGAAGGATTGATCGGCTTTTTTGTAAACACGCTTGTCATGCGGAGTCAACCGTCCGGAACAGCAACCTTTCGCGAATACCTTGCCCAGATACGCGACGTCGCTCTGGAAGCGTATGCCCATCAGGACGTGCCGTTTGAGAAGCTGGTAGCGGACATTTTACCCAGCCGCCTTTTGAGTCATTCTCCCTTGTTTCAAGTGATGTTCATCTTGCAAAACGCGCCGATGTCCGAGATGAAGCTGCCCGAGCTTGACGTGGAACACTTCATTCTGGATAGCGGAACGACGAAGTTCGATTTGACTTTTTCCTTTACAGAAACAGCAAACGGATTGAACGGATCAGTTGAATACAATGTCGACTTGTTTGAAAAGAAGACCATTGAGCGAATGATCCGTCATTTTGAAACACTGCTGATGAGTATCGCAAGCAACCCGGAGCAAACGTTATCCCAGTTGGGCATCCTGCCGGATTCAGAGCGGCGAACAGTGCTGGAGGAGTGGAATCGGACAGAGAACCGAGAGCTACAAGATCCGGGGTGCACCCATGAAATGGTTGAGCGGCAGGCGGTGAAAACGCCAGATGCGATTGCCGTGGAGGACGAAACGAGACAGCTTACCTACGACGAGGTGAACCGGCGTGCCAATCAACTGGCCCATTACCTGCAAAAGTCGGGTGTTCGGCCGGATTCACTCGTAGGGATATGCTTGAATCGCTCAGTCGATACGGTTGTGGCCGTGCTTGCGGTGCTGAAGGCCGGGGGAGCCTATGTCCCGATCGACCCTGCCTATCCCGCTGACCGAATTGCCTACATGCTGGAAGACAGCCGGGTGTCTATCCTCATCTCGCAACACAGAATTGCGCATGAGCTGCCGGCCTATGACGGCCAATGCGTTCTCATCGATACGGACTGGGCAGCAATCGCACAACAGAGTGATTCCAATCCGCACTGCTTGGTGAAGCCTGAAAACCTGGCTTATGTGATTTACACATCGGGTTCGACCGGCAAGCCAAAAGGTGTGATGATGGCACATAAACCGCTCGTCAACCTGTTGTTGTGGCAGATGAAATCGTTCCAAGACCCGAAGCCGGCCAGAACGCTGCAGTTTGCTCCCCTCAGTTTTGACGTCTCTTTTCAGGAAATCTTCTCAACGTTATGCTCGGGCGGCACCCTTCTGATGTCGGAAGAAGTGCGGCAGGATCCGGTAAAGCTGTTGAAGTTTTTATCCGGGCAGAAAGTGGAGCGGCTGTTTCTTCCCTTTGTCGCACTGCAACAACTGGCAGAGTCGGCCAATGTCCGAGAGACGGTACCTGAGCGGCTCCGCGAAATCATCACCGCTGGCGAGCAATTGCAAATCACCCGGCATATTAGCGGCTGGCTTGGAAAAATGAAAGGGTGCCGTTTGTACAACCACTACGGACCATCGGAAAGCCATGTGGTAACCAGCTACACCTTGCAGGGAGAACCGGAGGAGTGGCCTGTCCTGCCGCCAATTGGACGGCCGATTGACAACGTACAAATTTACCTGCTCGACCAGCATCTGCAGCCTGTGCCGATTGGCGTGCAGGGAGAGCTGTATATCGGTGGCACGGCACTCGCCCGTGGCTATTTGAACAGACCCGATCTAACCCTTGAAAAATTTGTTCCACACCCGTTTTCTACCGATCAGACGGAGCGCTTGTATCGCACAGGCGATGTAGCCCGCTTTTTGCCGGATGGGACGATTGAGTATATCGGCCGGATCGATCACCAGGTAAAGGTGCGCGGCTTCCGAATTGAGCTGGGAGAAATTGAAGCAACGCTTGGACAGCATCCGCAGATCAGGGAGACAGCCGTGGTTGTACGAGAGGATGTTCCAGGCGACAGGCGTCTGGTCGCTTATGTCGTGACCGAAGCAGGTGCTTCCTATTCCACCAAGGAACTTCGCGGATTTCTGCAAAAGCGGCTGCCGGAATACATGATTCCCGGCACTTATGTGCAGTTGGAGGCTCTTCCACTGTCGCCAAACGGAAAGATCGACCGGCGTGCACTGCCTGTTCCTGATTACGCAAATAGAAGCATGGAGCGAGAGTACGTACCCCCTTCGACACCGGAAGAAGCATGCGTGGCCAAGATCTGGAGCGAAGTGCTGCGTACAGAGCCGATCGGTCTTGGCGATAACTTTTTTGAATTGGGCGGTCACTCGCTGCTCGCCACACAAGTGATCTCAAGACTAAACCATGCATTCCGGATGGAAATTCCGCTGAAGACATTGTTTGAAGCTCCTACCGTCCGCGCCTTGGCTGAGTCCATTGCCCACGTCCGGCAAAAACGGCAGGAAAATGATGCACCCCCGATCCAGCCGGCGCCGCGTGAACAGGAAATGCCGCTTTCGTTTGCCCAGGAGAGGCTATGGTTTTTTGAGCAGTTTGAGCCGGGGACGGCCACGTACAACATTCCGGGAGCAATTCGCTTGGTTGGTGTGCTCGATGTTCATGCATTGGAGCGCAGCTTTGCAGAAATCGTGCGCAGACATGAATCACTTCGTACCGTTTTTTCGGCATCAAATGGCAGACCGATTCAAACCGTCCTCCGGGAAATGAAAATTCCATCGGTGACAGTCGACTTGCAACAGCTTCCGGCCGACCGTCGGGAGAGTGCCTTGCGTGAGCTGATCAAAACAGAAGCGGCGCTGCCATTTGACATCACGCAGGGGCCACTGCTTCGTACCACTCTTGCAAAGCTGGGGGAGACCGAGCACGTTCTGTTGATCACCATGCATCACATCATTTCCGACGGGTGGTCGCTCGGTGTATTCATTCGTGAAATGGCGGTACTCTATGACGCGTTTTGCAATCAGGCCTCTTCACCGCTGCCGGACCTCGATCTGCACTACGCCGATTTTGCCTATTGGCAGCGGCAGTATCTGCAGGGAGAAGAATTGGAAAAACAACTTGCCTATTGGAAAGGAGTCTTCCAACAGGAGCCTCCCGTCCTGCAGCTTCCGACCGACCGGCCTCGCCCGGCATCGCAAACATTTAACGGAGACGCCCAGCGCTTCGTTTTGGGAAAACAACTGACCGATGCACTCAAGACACTGACTGTCCAGTCCGGAGCGACCTTGTACATGACCCTTCTTGCCGGTTTTAAAACGTTGCTGCACCGCTACAGCGGGCAGGAAGACATTGCAGTGGGTTCTCCGATCGCAAACCGGAATCGGAGCGAGTTGGAAGGGATGATTGGTTTTTTTGTCAATACACTGGTGATTCGCAGTCAGCCAAACAGTGTGATATCGTTCCGTGAATACCTGGACCAGGTGCGTGAGGCAGCCGTCGGTGCTTTCGCCCACCAGGACCTCCCGTTCGAGCGGTTGGTAGCGGAGCTCGTACCGCAACGAAACAGGAGTGCCTCCCCGCTGTTTCAGGTGCTGTTCGTATTGCAAAATACGCTTGCATCAGACTTGGCATTGCCGGGACTGACAATGGAGCAACTAGATGCTGAAAGCGGAACTGCAAAATTTGACCTGACCCTCTCCATGCGGGAATCAGGTGATGAACTGATCGGCTATCTCGAATACAACACTGACCTGTTCAACCCAGATACAATTGCTCGCTTGATTGGACATTTTGAAACGCTGCTCGGGTCTATTGTCCAAAATCCGGACTACAAGCTTCACGAGCTGCCGCTGCTTACAGACAAGGAACGCCACCAATTGTTAATGGAGTGGAATCAGACACAGACGGACTATCCATCTCTTAGTTCGATCCAGCAGGTATTTGCCGAGCAGGTTGCCAAGGCTCCTGACGCAATCGCACTTGTCTGTCAAACAGAACAAGTAACTTATGATGAGATAAACCGCCGTGCCAATCAACTCGCCCGCCACCTCGTGAAGCTGGGTGTCACAAGGGGAGAGTTGGTCGCGGTCTGCATGGATCGTTCCATCGATCTGATCGTCGCATTTTTGGCTATTCTCAAAGCGGGAGCAGCTTTCTTGCCGCTAGACCCTACTTATCCGAAAGAACGCCTGGCCTACATGCTGGAGGACGCACGCGCATCCGTTTTGATCACGGGTGGGAAAAGGGAGGATGTTCTGCCTTGGCAGCATCTTCGCGTGATTGACCTTGATCGAGACAGGCAGCAGATTGCCAGCGAAAGAGAGGGAGACATCGATACCGGCACAACTGCTGACGATCTAGCCTACGTCATGTATACGTCGGGCTCTACGGGCAAACCGAAAGGAGTTTGCATCCCTCATCGCGGAGTCATTCGCTTGGTGAAGGGGAACGGCTATGCCTCTTTTTCGCCGGAAGAAGTCTTTCTGCAATTTTCTCCCGTTTCATTTGATGCGTCCACGTTTGAAATCTGGGGCAGTCTCTTGAACGGCGCCCGCCTGGTCCTGTACCCAGGCAGCAAAGCGTCTCTGGAGGAATTAGGAAAAACGCTGCGGGAGCATCGGGTTACGACCTTATGGCTGACGGCGGGGCTGTTTCACCAGATGGTTGACCAGCGTCTGGATGATCTCATCCATGTAAAACAACTGTTGGCCGGAGGAGACGTCTTGTCCGTCTCTCACGTGAAAAAGGTACTGGAACACCTGCCCGGCATTAAGCTGATCAATGGATATGGACCTACGGAAAACACGACGTTTACCTGCTGCTATCCAGTGACAGACGGGAGTTTGGTTCAAGGATCGGTTTCGATTGGAAGGCCGATCGCCAATACGCGCGTATACATTTTGGATTCGTATCTTCAGCCGGTTCCGGTGGGAGTAACAGGCGAGCTCTACATCGGCGGAGACGGCTTGGCCAAAGGGTACCTCAATCAACCGGAGCTTACCTCAGAGCGATTTGTTTCCCATTCGTTCGATGCAAATATGGATACCCGTTTATACAAAACGGGCGATCTTGCTTGCTATCGCCCGGACGGAAACATCGAATTTCTCGGGCGGGCAGACCAGCAAGTGAA
Organism: Brevibacillus sp. FSL K6-2834; assembly: GCF_038592925.1. Classification (NCBI taxonomy): domain Bacteria; kingdom Bacillati; phylum Bacillota; class Bacilli; order Caryophanales; family Paenibacillaceae; genus Brevibacillus; species Brevibacillus sp. FSL K6-2834. The sequence goes on along the minus strand of NZ_CP151945.1, from coordinate 4,322,933 downwards.
AATTCGGGGGTTCCGAATTGAATTGGGAGAAATAGAAGCTGTCTTGGATCAACACCCCGCTGTGCAGGAGAGTGTCGTCCAGGTATGGCAGGGAGAGAATGCCGATAAGCGACTGGTGGCTTATTTGGCTATTCCGCAAGAACCAAAGCCGGGCGTTGGCGAACTGCGTGCCTATCTCCAGAGCAGAGTGCCTGAACATATGATTCCTTCCTTGTTTGTTCTACTGGACGCTTTTCCGCTAACGTCAAACGGCAAAGTGGACAGAAAATCACTGCCGGCCCCTGATGAATCACAATTCGCACGGGATCGGGAATGGGTTGGTCCGCGTACACCTGCCGAACAGTCCCTGGCGGAGATTTGGTCGGAAGTGCTGGGCGTCCAACGAATAGGGGTTCATGACAATTTCTTTGAAATCGGCGGCCACTCCCTTTTGGCGACGCAAGTCATTTCGCGGATATCCTCCCATTTTGGGGTTGAGGTCTCTCTGCGAACGTTTTTTGAACAACCCATCATCGAACATCTCGCTGCCCTTGTCGATAACCGTGATCGTTCAGATCGACGGATTCCACTGAGGCCGCTGCACTCACCCGCAAGGGAACTGGCCCCGCTTTCCTTTACCCAGGAGAGGGTATGGTTTTTTGAACAGATGGAACCGGGAACCGGCGTTTATCACATTCCAGGGGCGATTCGGCTGAGTGGGCAGCTTGACATTTTTGCATTGCAACGGGCCTTTGGGGAAATTGTTCAACGTCATGAAGCGCTGCGGACGACATTTGTCGAGGCAGATGGTCACCCGATGCAGAAGATTCATCCCACGATGAATATTTCTGTACCATTTTCCGATTTGCGAAACCTTCCGGAGGAGTTGCGAAATAGGGAAGTGGAGCGGCTGGCCAGTGAGGAAGCGGAACGTCCATTTGACCTGGCTGCCGGGCCGCTGGCACGGTTTCGACTGCTCCAGCTAGAGGATCGGGAATACGTGCTGTTGTTTGCCTTGCACCATATCATTTCCGACGGCTGGTCCATCGACATCCTTTTCCGTGAATTCGGTGCACTGTACGAATCTTGCGTAACGCGCAAAAAACATGCTCTTCCCGAGATGACGATGCAATACGCCGATTATTCCGAATGGCAGCGGGATTGGCTGCAAAGCGAAGAACGCAAACGGCAGCTCCACTACTGGAAAGGCAAGCTGGGCGGGCATCTTCCGGTCCTGCAGCTCCCGACAGATCGGCCGCGGCCGGCGGTGCAGACGTTCCGGGGGGCATCTGAATCATTTACATTGTCAAAAGAGTTCACGGATACACTCAGTGCGATCAGCCAACGGGAAGGTGCGACTCTGTTCATGACACTGTTGGCGGCATTCAAGACGCTGCTCTATCGTTACTCGGGCCAGCATGACATCCTGGTAGGGACGCCAATTGCCAACAGGATGAATCGCGATTGCGAGAGTGTTATCGGATTTTTTGCCAATACGCTTGTATTGCGATCGGATTTGTCCCATGAATTGTCCTTCACACAGTTGCTGGCCCAAGTCAAACAAACGTCCATCGATGCCTACGCCAATCAAGAATTGCCGTTTGAGAAACTGGTGGAGGAGCTCCAACCGGAGCGTACTTTGAGCCACTCGCCTCTGTTCCAGGTGATGTTTGTGCTGCAGAACACGCCGAAGACGGATGTCGTCCTGCCAAACCTTGCGTTTGTTCCTGTTCAGGCGGAGACGCGGGTCAGCAAGTTTGACATCACCTTGTTCATGGAACAGACGGATCAAGGGTTGACCGGCAGCTTCGAATACAATACCGATCTCTTTGACGCAAGCACGATTCAACGCATGATTGGCCACTACCAAACACTGTTGGAAGGCATTGCTATGGAACCTGGCTGCCAGATTTCCAAATTGCCGCTTTTGACCGCGACAGAGCGTCATCAGCTGTTGGTTGAGTGGAACGATACAAAGGCGGAGTATCCGGAAGACATGTGTTTTCACCAGCTGTTTGAAGAACAGGTGGAAAAGACGCCCGACGAGGTAGCAGTCGTCTGCGGAGATGTGCGGTGGACGTACAGGGAATTGAATCGGCGGGCCAATATGCTAGCCCGCTATTTGCAAAAAAACGGTGTTGGACCGGAGCAGCTCGTTGGGATCTGCCTGGAACGCTCCGCGGAGCTGGTCTTGGCCATCCTTGGCATTCACAAGGCGGGAGGCGCCTATGTACCGATTGATCCGGGGTATCCGAAGGAGAGAATCTCGTTTATCGTGAGCGATGCGAAACCGTCGCTGTTGTTGACACAAGAGCGGTTGTGCAGCGTTCTGGAGCCGGGAGAAACAACCGTGATCAATCTGGATGCGGATTGGGACATCGTGCAGCAAGAGAGCGACAGCAACCCGGTTTGCATCGCAACGCCGGAAAATCTGGCCTATGTAATTTATACTTCGGGTTCAACGGGAACGCCGAAGGGAGCCCTAATCATTCATCGGGGACTGGTCAATTATTTGCACTGGTGCAAAAAGGCATATCCGGCAGAAGAGGGCACGGGTGCTCCTGTTCACTCGTCCGTTGCCTTCGATTTGACCATCACGAGCATGTTTGTGCCACTGATCGCGGGAAGAACCGTGATGATGCTCCCCGAGACGGCGGGAGTTGAGGGATTAGGGAATCTCCTGAAGGAATCGGAAAACTTCAGTTTGGTGAAAATCACACCGGCTCATATTCAGCTCCTCAATCAACAGCTATCGCCTGACCATGTAAAAACATGCACCAGATCGCTCGTCATCGGGGGAGAGAACTTATTGGCAGAGACAGTTGCCTTGTGGCGCAGGCATGCCCCGGGGACCGCACTGTTTAACGAATACGGTCCGACAGAAACCGTAGTAGGTTGTATCGTTTATCAAATACCGGAGAATATGGCGGCTACCGAATCGGTTCCGATCGGTCGTCCGATCGACAACATGCGCGTGTATTTGTTGGATTCAAACATGCAGCCCGTACCCATTGGCGTTCCAGGAGAAATTTATATCGGTGGAGCGGGCGTGGCACGTGGGTACCTCAATCGCCCCGAGTTGACGGCTGAGCGATTCATCGAGGACCCGTTCTACCCAGAACAAGGTTCGCGTCTTTACAAGACAGGGGACTTGGCTCGCTATCTGCCGGATGGCACTCTGGAATATTTGGGGCGTACGGACCACCAGGTGAAAGTGCGCGGATATCGGATAGAACTCGGAGAAATTGAAGGGGTGCTGAGTCAGCATCCCGCTGTAAAAGACAACGTCATTGCCGTGATGGCTGACGGCAGCGGAGAGAAAAGCTTGGTTGCCTACGTGGTGATGAACCCGGACACCCGATCTGCCCATGTGGAACTGCGGGCGTATTTACAGGAAAAACTGCCTGTGTACATGGTTCCCTCCCATTTTGTCACGCTGGATGAATTGCCATTGACGAGCAACGGAAAAGTTGATCGGAATGCCTTGCCTTTACCGGAAAGAAGCGGGACGGAGCTGGAGAGCAGCTACATGGCTCCACGAAATCCGGTGGAAGCAAAACTGGTCACGATCTGGGAAGAGCTGCTGTCGGTAAGCCCGATTGGCGTGTACGACAACTTCTTCCGCCTGGGAGGCCATTCGTTATTGGCGGTCAGGTTGTTTGCGCGAATAAAGGAGGAGTTCCATCAGAACGTCCCGTTGTCCGTTCTTTTTAAAGATCCTACGATCGCCCACCTGGCGCAAATGATCAGCCAGTCAAAAACAGAAATAGGCCATTCTTCGCTTGTTACCATACAGCCCAACGGTTCGCATCTGCCTTTCTTCTGCGTCCATCCGATTGGCGGAGGTGTCTTCTGCTATCAGCGTTTATCCGGTTTGCTAGGCAGTGAACAGCCGTTTTACGGATTACAGTCCAGGGGCCTTGCAGATGATCAGGAGCCGTTAAGCAGTGTGGAAGAGATGGCGATCCATTATCTGGAACAGATTCGATCGGTTCAAAAAAGCGGGCCGTACGTTCTCGCAGGCTGGTCATTTGGAGGAATTGTTGCGTATGAGATGGCGTATCAACTGCGGGAGGCGGGAGAACAAATCGCTGCCTTGATCTTGATGGACAGCTTTGCCCAAGCATACCGCAAAGACGCTGTACATGATCAGGTTACCGTGCTTGCAATGTTTGTCCAAGATTTGCTGGGCATAACAGCAAAAGAGATCCCCGGCTGGTTCCAATCGTTGCGCGATATTCCGATAGAACAGGCGATCCATACGTTGATGAACACCCTGATTGAACAGGAACTGCTGGGACAAAGCACATCATTTGAAGAGTTCGCGAGACTTTTTCGAGTATTCCAAGCCAACTGGACGGCCTACCGCCACTACGTGCCGAAGTCTTCCGGGCAGCCTATCATTCTCTTTACATCAGGCGACCGGGATGAGGGAGTCACCGGTATTTACAGCAGCCCGTCGAACGGGTGGGAAGAGGTGACAAACGGTGAAATAGAGATTCACGAACTCCCCGGCAATCATTTCACCATCCTGCAATCGCCCGGCGTTGAACAGATTGCCCAATCCATTGCAACTACAATGCGGAGAATCCATGATCGGAACTGGCTGCCAATGAACAGGTGATCGCCGTTGTCCATTCTTTCCCTCGTCGGGAGGAGGTAAGTGCACGATGAAGCAAGATCTTTCAGAAGAGATGACGTCCACCGGAAGAATCGGATGGTTGGAACGAAAATTACGAATACAGTCCAGGTATAAACAGGTAGAAGCCTTGCTAATTTCGGTGGGGGGGTAAATCGTCCATATGAGTTTTTACACGCAAAGCAATCCAGTCAAACATTCACTGGAACCCAAGATGTTAGGGAGAGGCAGTTCATATGGTACGTTCGGCGAGTTATTGCAGGGCGTTTTGGAGGAAGACAATTCAGATTTTCTCGTTACCTTTCCGATCAATCGTTATGCCCATGCATTGTTTGTTCCCGAGCCGGAAAGCGACACCGTATCTGTTTATCCGTCACACAAGCAGAAATCACGCAGACTGGCAGAGATTATTCTGGACCATTTTTCATTGCCAAAGGGAGCCACATTAAAAATCTCCGGCAACATTCCAGTCGGCAAAGGATTGGCCAGCTCTTCTGCTGATCTGGTGGCGACGGCCAGAGCGATAACCGACTGCTATTCCCTCCATCTGCCTGTGACACTCCTCGAAATGCTCATTCGGCAGATCGAACCCACCGACGGTGTGATGTATCCGGGAGTGGTTTCCTTTTACCACCGGAGGGTACAGCTTCGCGAGTCAATCGGTGAGCTTTCGCCGCTTACCATCGTCAGCATTGACGAGGGGGGCGAAGTGGATACCGTTGAGTTTAACAAGCTGCCAAAACCGTTTACAGCAGCAGAAAGACAGAAGTATCAAAGCCTTCTGGATACCATCACCATCGCCATTCGGCAAAATGATCTGGCTTCCGTGGGGAAAGTATCGACAGAAAGTGCGCTTCTTAACCAGAAACTTCGGCCCAAGAGGACGCTTGATGCCATGCTGAGCATCTGCGAAGAAATCGATGCGCTTGGCGTTTGTGTAGCGCATAGTGGTACCTGCCTCGGACTTCTGCTGTCACCTGAGAGCAGCCGCTATCAGGAGCAATTGACAGCGGCCGGCGCACTTCTGGAGAAAGTGGCCGGCGAAGTGATGATTTATCAGTCGTGGTCTTATAAGGAAGGATGGGACAATCATGCTGCGTTCAACGATTATTGATGCTATCGGACAAACGCCGTTAGTGAAACTTCGCCTGGACGAAAATGCGATAGGCCCGGTATACGCAAAGCTGGAAATGATGAATCTGTTCGGGATGAAGGACCGGGTGGCAAAAAAGATTATTTTGGAGGCAAAACGGGACGGAATTCTGCCTGACGGGGCTCCGATTATTGAAAGCTCCTCCGGAACAATGGCCTTGGGTGTCGCTCTCGTAGGAACGTATCTGGGACACCCCGTTCATATCGTGACCGATCCGCGAATCGATTTGATCACCCTTCGAAAACTGGAATCGCTCGGATGCCAGATTCATGTTGTGGAAAAGATGACCGGCCGGGGTTGGCAAAGTGCCCGCCTGGAACGGCTGCATGACCTGTTGGAACAATATCCGGGAGCCTTTTGGCCCCGCCAGTACGAAAATCCCAACAATCCGCTGGCGTACGCGGCATTGGCGAAGGAATTGCTTGATGACATTGGCAGAGTGGACATTCTCGTCGCCTCCGTTGGCAGCGGCGGTTCCTTGTGCGGAACTGCCCAAGAGCTGCTCAAGTACAATCCGGAACTGCGGGTAGTGGCCGTCGATTCCGTCGGCAGCGTCATTTTCGGTCAGCCGGATAATCCGAAGCGGCTGCAGAGCGGATTGGGCAACAGTCTGGTGGCGCCCAATGTTAATCACGAACTGGTTGACGAAGTTCACTGGCTCAGCGACGAGCAGGCCTTCACTGCGACGCTGGAGCTGGCCAAACACGAAAAGGTCTTTGCCGGAAACAGCTCTGGTTCCGTATATGCGGTGGCCCGCTGGCTGAGCAGCCAAGTATCGCCGGAAACAAACATCGTGGGGATATTCCCCGATCGGGGAGACCGTTACTTTCAAACCATTTACGATGAACAATATCGTCGGGATAAGGACATCAACTCATCCGAACCGCTTTCTCAACCGGCCAAGGTATCGTATGAGAGCGTGGTGACCTCCTGGTCGTACGCAGCGGTCAAAAGGGGGAACAGACGTGAAAAAGCTCCTGCTCTTCGTTGAGTCAAATACGACAGGTACGGGCATGATTGCTCTGAAAAAGGCGCAAGAGCGGGGCTTTTCCCCCGTTTTTTTAACAAGCAAGCCGGAGAGGTATGCGGGTCTGGCGGAAACGGGATGCAGGGTTCTCGTATGTGACACCAATTCCTTGGACGCATTGCGAACCACGATTAAAAAAGAGCTTCCCGCAGACCAGATAGCCGGGATTATGACGATAAGCGAATTTTACCTCGTCACGGTTGCGACGCTAGCAGAAGAGTACGGTTTGCCCGGCAATCCGCCGGAAGCCATGCTTGTTTGTCGCAACAAGGCGCAAACCCGGTTGCGATTGGCAAAAGCCAATGTGGCTCAGCCGCGATTTGCGATCATTCGTACAGCCAAGGAAATCCCTGAAACGGTGAAGGCGATCGGTCTGCCGTGTGTAGTAAAACCTACCGATGACAGCGGTTCAAACGATGTAAAGCTGTGCAGCGGTTTCCTGCTATCTGGCAAAGAAGGTACGTTGCAAAAAGTAGAAGGGGTTGAGGAGGTCCGCAGCATGCCAGGCATCCGGAATGTGACGATTTCCGCAAGAGCGGGAGATCGCGTGTATATACCGCAAAATGCGTACCATCGCTTGGGGTATGTAATAGCTTCCGGCGGTACATATGCGCAGACCGAGTATCGTTTACAAGAAGCGGTAGACAACATCGTGGTTACCGTGAAGGAACAGGTGGAAGCGAGTTGGAGATGATGATGAGAAAGGGAAAACTATTTATGCTTCCTTACGCAGGGGGAAGTGCATCTGTATATTTGAGCTGGAAAAAACACCTGCCTGCGGAAGTCGAACTCATTCCCATGGAGCTGCCAGGCCGAGGAAAACGCTATAAGGAGCCCCTTATTGATTCCGTGCAGAATATGATCCCAGTTTTACTGGAAGATATCACATCACATGAATTATCCACTTCATACGCCATTTTCGGGCACAGCATGGGAAATCTACTCGCACTGGAGTTGGCCAGAGAGCTGGCGAAACAAGACCACCCCTTGCCTGCTGCATTATTTTTATCCGGCAGAAATCCCCCGCATGTGAAGAGCAATTTTTTACGACATGTTTTGTCTGAGCAAGAGCTGGTGCAAGAGATCCTAAAATTGGGGGGGACTCCGCCAGAATTAATGGAAAACCGCGAATGGCTTGAACTGTTTTTGCCGATTATCCGCTCCGATTATAAGCTAGTAGAGACCTACCAATTCAAATGGGATGCACCTCTCGATTGTCCTTTCATGATCTTCAACGGAAAACAGGACCTGCTTATTGATGCGGGGCAAATCGAAGAATGGAGCCGATTTACATCGAGGGAGTATTCTGCTGCTTGGTTTGAGGGAGATCATTTTTATATCCATGACCAGGCGGAGGAAATATGTCGGCAAATGGTGCGGCATCTCGGTGCCCCCACATCTCCTCTGCACTGACAATCGAATGGAAAATGGGCCAATTTGGTGGCCCCAGGCTGTCGAGAGAGTCTCGGCAGCTTTTTTTATGCCCGTGATGCAATCAGGTGTGAAAACAAAAAGTGACGGGATAGTTGTGCAAAGAGACGGGACAGTTATGCCCGCTTCTAGTTTGAAAAAGCTATGCAAACATACAAAACTCATATGCAAATGTGCATAAACGCAAGTGCATCCTGTTGTGATGCGCTTTTTGTTCGTCGCTTGAAAAGAGGTGACGCGTTCGGATTATGCGTTTTTACATAAAAAGCAAGACCGCCTTGGCATATTGAAACAGCAGAAGTCTGAATATTCTTATCCATTTCCGGCGAAACGCTGCCCCGAGCCTATCGTTGGCACACTCCTTGCGTTATGAGCTTCGCATGAAATGATTTTTGATAGCGCTTACAAGTCATCGGGAAAGGGGGCGGGAGGTCGTTCATGAGAGCGGCTGCAGGGTACGGCATGCCTCATCAAATAACTTTGAAAGGAAGAGGTGTATGAACGCTATCGTAAAAAAAGCCTGGGGATACCGGCATATCGTCTTGGTCGTGCTATGGCTGCTGTACATTATCAACTACTTTGACCGGCTTGCGGTACTTACCTTTTTGCCCTTCATTCAAAAGGACTTGAATCTCACACCTGTTGAGCTGGGGCAGCTCGCATCCGTCTTTTTCTTTGCGTATTCGCTGGCACAGGTGACCGCAGGATTTTTGGCGGACAAATTCGGTCCGAAAAAAATCATGAATATCGCCATCATCGTCTTCACGCTTGTGACCGCACTGACTGGCGCCGTGAAGTCTTTTGGTCAGTTTCTGGCATTGCGGATCGGACTTGGACTGGGAGAAGGGCATCATTTTGCCCCGGCGTGCCGGACGATCAACAACTGGTTTCCGATTGCGGAGCGCGGGCGTTCCGTCTCCTTTTTTGCCACCTCCTGGGCTGTCGCTCCCGCTATCGTACCGGTTTTGATCACAAGCATCTCGTTCTACTTTTTTGACGGCTCCTGGCGCCCTGTCTTTTATCTGCTTGCGATACCCGGTCTGATCGGCATATGGGCCTTGTGGTACTTTATCACCAACACGCCAAAGGAGATGCTGGAAAAGGGGAGACTCAGCCAGGAGGAGTACGCCCATATCATGGATGCAAATTCAGCCAGTTCCGTGGAAGAGCAAGCTTCCGCTGAGAAAAAGGCGGATAAAAAAAGCAACCGGATTTTTCTCCAGGATGGATATTTCTATGTTTACACAGTCTTGTTGTTTTGCCAATGCGCCGTTTATTGGGGCACGACTACCTGGCTCACGACCTTCCTTGTTCAACAGCATGGCCTGAATCTGAAAGAGATGGGCTTCTTTGCTTCGGCCCCTTATATCGTCGCCTTTTTTGCGATGATGCTGGGGGGCTGGCTGATGGACAAGGTCATGCATCGGATGAAGCCTGTCGCGCTGATCGCCTACATCGGCTGCATTCCGGTCCTGTACCTTCTGGGGAGCGTAGAAAAGGGACAGACCGGCTTGCTTTTGCTGATGCTGCTGCTGGCTGGCTTTTTCGTCAACCTGAACTTTGGCACGATCTATGCCTACATCCAAAAACGCTACCCGACCGAGGTGGTCGGCGGAGCGACCGGCCTTGCCAACGGCATCGGACAAATGGGCTCATTCGTCTCGCCGCTTGTCGCCGGCTATCTGGTGGTTGTTCAGGCTGACGGGTCGCAGGATTTCAGCCGGGTATTCCTCTTCTTTTCGCTGACGGCCGCTGTCGCTGCTGTATGCGCTATGATCCTGAAAGAATCCAAGGTGAAAGCGGCAGAGACCGGAGTGAGGGAAGAAGCGGAGCAGGCGGTTTGAGTGTACAGGCGTCTTGCGGAAGCAGGCAGTTTTGCAGAACAAGCCATAGAACAAGCCATATGGAAGAAACAAATGAACTGGAATAGTAGATTTGGCAGTAATAGCGGTTTGAGGCGACAGGAGCGGCTTGCAAGGCTCAGAGAGAAAAAGACCGGAGAGGATGGGAAGCAATGGAAAGAGGGAATGAAAGAGAGAACACCGTAAGCGGGAGCGGGTTGGAACAGGCATTTTCCTTGATCGACGAAGCGGATGCCGTCGCTTTCTTGCAGCAATTGATTGCGATCAACAGTGTAAATCCGCCGGGGAACGAAACGGCTGTAGCCGAAGCGATCAGGCGCAGGCTGACAGCCGCCGGCATGCAGGCAGAGCTGGATGAAGTTGAACCGCAGCGGGCCAATCTGCTGGCTGTCTTGAATAAAGCGGATGCATCCCTGTCAAAAAAGGTGCTCGTCCTCAGCGGTCACCTCGATACGGTTCCGACCGGGAGTATCGAGTGGGAGCATGAGCCGTTCGGGGGAGTGCGGGTTGGAAACAGACTGTACGGACGAGGCAGCACGGACATGAAGGGCGGCGTCGCGGCCATGGTGCTTGCGATGGAGTATTTGCATCGTGCCGGAATTCGGCTCGGAGGAACCTTGCGCTTTGCGGGGACAGTGGGAGAAGAGGTCGACTGCCTCGGGGCAAAGGCAGTTGCAAGTCGGGGGCAGATCGATGATGCGACAGCGATGGTGATCTCCGAGCCGAGTAACAATCAACCGTTCATCGCGCACAAGGGAGCGCTTTGGCTGGAAGTAGCGACGTACGGCAAGACAGCTCACGGCTCCATGCCTGATCAGGGGGTCAATGCGATCATGGCCATGGCGAGATTCATCCATAAGCTAAACAGCTATCGTTTCAGCTATCAGCCTCATCCGCTGCTGGGCGGACCGACGATGAATATCGGAGTGATCCAGGGAGGCGTAAAAACAAATGTCGTGCCAGATCAGTGCACCATGATGCTGGATATCCGCACCGTTCCTGGACAAAGCCATCCGGAGATCATCGATGGACTCAACTTGCTCTTGGAACAGGTATGCGAACCGGCCAATGCCCGTTTCGCCATCCGTGCGGTGAACGATCTGCCGGCAGTGACAACCGCTGCGGAGGATGCGTTTATCAAGCTTTCATTGGATACAGCAAAGCAGTATTTGGGCCGGGAGTCGACTGTCAGAGGCGTCAATTACTACACCGATGCATCTGTCTACGGACCCCGTCTGGACATTCCGATCCTGATTTACGGCCCCGGAGAACCGACGATGGCCCATCAGCCGGACGAATGGATAGAGGTAGACAAATACATGGAGGCGATCCGCTTTTACATGGGACTTGCGGTCGCATACCTGGGCATTTCCAAAGATCAATAAGGCAGGAATGAAAATTGTAAAAATTTATTCTATTCTGTATAATGGTGGGACAGAAGCGATGTGCCTCCTCCCGCAACGGTCCGAAGTGTGATCGTTGGGGGAGGTATTTTGTATTCCTGCGCTGTTTCTCGATCCCGGAGAGGAGGGGAAGCGTGACGCTGCAGCAAGCATGGAATACCTCTTTTGCCGCAAGCCCGCAGTCCGCATGGAGAGATGCTGTCCGAGGCATGCAGGAAGATGTGCTGTTTATTCTCGCAGAAGATGGCGCTACTGTATCGGGAGCCGTTTGGAAAACGAATCCGGGTCGGGTCGTTTCTGTCGGATCGTCTCAGGCCGAGGAGATTGAAGCGCGTGAAGCCGAGTGGAACGTGCACGAGATCTGGGTATTTGTCGATTCAGCCGGCACGATTCAGGGATGGATGAAAACAATTGACCTGTATCGCCATTTTTATCAGGTGTATAAGGAAAGGCAGGCGTACTATTCACTCGAGCTGGAAACCGTGTTCAACACCAGCTACGATATGTTTTACATCTCGGACGGTCAAGGAATCACGCAGCGCGTAAGTCCATCTGCCGAAAGAATTTACGGGTACAAACCGGAAGATTTGGTCGGGAAAAGCATTTATGAGCTGGAGCGGACAGGCGTATTTCGACCGTCTATTACCCGATTGGTGCTGGAGAGGAAGGAAAAGGTGCAGGTCGTGCAGACGACAGGACTTGGCGGCCGGCTGATGGTCGTCGGTACGCCGATCAAGGACGAGCAGGGAAACATCATCCGCGTCGTCAACTTTTGCCGGGACATCTCCGAGGAAAGGCGGCTGCAGGCCGAGTTGGAGGACGCCCGGGAGCTGCTTGAGGGCTACAAGCAGGAATTGCGCAAGCTGAGTGAAATGACCGCAAAGGAAGCGGGACTGATCTACAAGAGCGAAGCGATGAAACAGGTAATAACGCTTGCCGGAAAAATGGCCGAGGTGGACTCCACCGTGCTGATTCTGGGCGAATCGGGAGTAGGCAAGGAAGTGGTCGCCTCTTATATTCATCAAAACAGCCAGCGGCGGGACAAGCCGTACATCAAGCTCAATTGTTCGGCGATCCCGGAGCATTTGCTGGAATCGGAGCTGTTTGGCTATGAAAAGGGCGCGTTTACCGGAGCGACAAAAGAAGGAAAGCCCGGCTTGTTTGAACTGGCCAACGAGGGGACGCTGTTTCTCGACGAGATCGGCGAGCTGCCCCTTTCGCTCCAGGTAAAGCTGCTCCGCGTGCTCCAGGAGCATGAGCTGGTTCGTATCGGCGGCACCAAGCCGATCAAGATCGACGTCCGCATCATCGCCGCCACCAATCGCAATTTGCAGGAAGAAACGCGGCAGGGGCGCTTTCGCGAGGATTTGTACTACCGCCTGAATGTCGTTCCGGTCCATATTCCCCCTCTGCGGGAGCGTACCGACGATATCCTTCCACTGGTCATCTTTTTTCGGGACCGCTTTACCAAGAAGTACAAAAAAGAGAAAACCTTCTCGCAGGAAGTGCTGGATTGCCTGCATCTATACCGTTGGCCAGGCAATGTGCGGGAGCTTCAGAACATCGTGGAGCGTCTGATCGTCATCACTGATCAGGATGTGATCGAAGCGCATCATCTGCCGGAGATGCTTCACTACGTCCAGCCTTCTGCGACAAAGGTAAGCGTAACAGATATTCTTCCGTTGAAATCGGCTGTAGAGCTCCTGGAAAGACAGCTTCTGGGGATGGCGAAAGAGAAGTACGGCACGACGACCAAAATGGCAGAGGCGTTAGGAGTCGATCAATCGACCATCAGCCGGAAGCTCGGAAGATGGAAGCTTTGAAATGAAAATCGAACCTTTAGATGGAGGGCCGTGGACTCAATGCACCGGCTTTTCTGCTCCGTAGCCAGCATAAGATGGCTGAAGAAAAGGATAGAAGGAAATTCCGGAAAGTAAAGAGAAGTTAAAAATTTGGAACACCGCAGTAGAGAGAGGAGAAACGAAATGACAGCACATACGGCAGGAAAGATGATCGGGTTTGTGGGTATCGGGGTGATGGGCAAAAGCATGGCCGCCCATCTCATGAAAGCAGGGTATGAGGTGCTCGTGTACAACCGCACCAAGCAAAAAGCGGAGGAGCTGTTGGCGCAGGGAGCCGTATGGAAGGATCAGATTTCGGAGCTGGCTGCCGAAGCGGATGTCATTATCACGATGGTAGGATACCCCAAAGACGTAGAGGAAGTCTATCTCGGAGAAAAAGGAATTGTCGCCCATGCAAAGCCGGGCAGCTACCTGATCGATATGACCACCTCCAAGCCGTCTCTGGCGCAAAAAATCTATGAAGAAGCCAAAAAACGCTCTCTGCATTCCCTGGATGCGCCTGTATCCGGCGGAGACGTGGGGGCCAGAGAGGCCCGCCTCACGATCATGGTAGGCGGTGACTCGGAAGCGTTTGCGGCGATGGAACCGATTTTCAAACTGATGGGAACCAACGTCATCCTGCAAGGGGGCCCCGGAGCCGGTCAGCACACGAAGATGTCCAACCAGATCGCGATCGCTTCCAATATGATCGGGGTCTGCGAGGCCATCGCGTATGCCAAAAAAGCAGGGCTCGATCCGGTAAACGTATTGAAGAGCATCGAGGCGGGAGCGGCAGGAAGCTGGTCTTTGAGCAATCTGGCTCCACGCATGATCGCAGGCAACTTTGCCCCCGGATTTTATATCAAGCATATCATCAAAGATATTTCGATTGCGCTGGAAGCGGCAAAAGAGATGGGGCTTGCGACGCCCGGCTTGGAGCTGTCCCTCTCGCTGTACCAAGAGCTCGCGGAACAAGGTTTGGAAGACAACGGCACCCAGGCGCTGATCAAATGGTACGACAAGCATTTTGGTGAGAATGGGTAAGTCTCGCTGTGAATAAATAGACAAATGAAAGAGGGTCCGAGTCGTGCAGACGAAGGGCTCTTTTTCTTTTGGTACGACACTTTTTGCACAAGGCAGAGTAAAGGCGGGGGTAACGGTGAAGCAACAAACATTCCTTCCGCACGTGCAACATTTTTCCTCCGCCAGCGTCAAAGATAGACCAACATTTTGCTGACACGTCAGGAGGAAAACAGATGTGAAAAAACGCATTGTTGCACTTTGCGCGGCTGCTGCACTTAGCTGGAATGCATGGGCTGTTCCGGGGCAAGCAGCCAGCTTCGCTTCCATTCAGCCTTACATCACCGACTATAAAATCGGATTTACAAACGGACAAGCGCTGGTCACCAAGGCCGTCTATGACGAGTTTTCCAAAGTCGGTGCCTATTACACCGTAGTGAAAAACGGGAAGAGGGGAATCCTCGATGCCCGTACCGGAAAGGAGCTGACTCCGCCAATCTGGGACGATGTGGAGATTCCTGAACAAAAGCAGATTGCAGTGGTTCGCAATGGCGGATGGTTTCAATACATCGATCTAGCCAAAAAAAGCGTCTCGAAAAGCAAGTACGCGGGAGCACATACCTTCTTTTTGTCTCAGGCCTATCCGAGCATTATTTTGATGCAGGGCCAGACCTCGATGCTGCTCGATCCATCCGGCCGGACCCTGATTGCTCCGTTCGCGGGAAAAATCGAGTTTGCCGATTTGTCCAAGCCGGGAAAGAACGGCGAGGAAGAGACGACACGGTACCTGGTCACCACGACGGCGAAACAGCTTACGGTCTATGATCCAGTAACGGTTAAGCCGATGTTTTCCCTGCCCAAGGCGACCTTGGCTCCGAGCGGCGGGAATCGAATGCCCTATTTCAAAGTGATCGTCGGCGGCAAATACGGTCTTGTCGATGTAAACGGGAAGTACGTCCTGCAGCCGCAATACACAAGCGTCCAAATGATGGGCAGCAGTGGTTTTTTTCGCGTGCAAAACCAAAAAGGAAGCGGCTTGTGGAAGGATGGCCGGATGCTTGCCGAGCCGCAGTACGCCGAGGTCAGAGTCGAGCATGACATGGCAGACGGTTATGTAGTGCTGCAGGGCGATCTGGAGACGTACCACTCCATTTCATCCGGTACCTCCTTTTCATTGAAGAAAGGGGCCAAATATTTGCATGACGGCTACGTTTTGGGGCAGGACCCGACAACCTCCCGTTACGGAGTGAAACGGATCAGCGGTGAAACGGTAGTGCCGTTTGAGTATCCGCGCCTGGAAGGGGTACCGGCGATGTGGCTCTTGGTTCGCTCCGATGGCAAAAAGGGCATCCTGCGCGCAGCGTGGGGAAAACCGGTAAAAGAGCCGGATGCCTGGTTTGATGCGGTGACGACGCTCGGGGGATACGACCTCGTCAGTGTTACGGACGGGAGCAAGACCGGACTCTATTCGCAGCAAAAAGGGCTTCTCGTCCCGCCGCAGTCGGGCACAATCGTCCGCTATGACTCAAAATTCGGGCGCGTGCTGGTCCAGGGACCGGACGGATCGACGCGCGAATACCGGCCAGACGGCACTTCGCAAGACACGGCTGAGCCCAAACCGCAGCGGCTGACGGATGCCCTTTCCTTTATTTATAAGCCTGGAGAAGGAGTCTTTCTCGTGGACACAGCTAGCGGCAAGCCGATCAGCAGTCACGCTTACCAGGGGGCCAATGTGGCTGCAGGCGGAAAACTCGTCGTGGCCTTCAGTGCCGGAGAAGCCGACCTGTACACGGCGGAGGGGACACTGCTGACAGCGGATGTCAAGCTTCCGGCAACCCATTCTCCACAGGAAGGGACGACAGTAACGCTCTTTCCGTCGGGAGAAAGCATGTATGCAGCCGGGATGAAAAAAGGGACACAGCAGCAAGCGTTCATCCGCGTAGCGGGCGGGGCAATAGAAGCGCTGACAGATTTTGTGTATCGCAGCGTTTCGATTCAGCCATGGGGGGATCGGCAACTGATCGCGCTGCAAAGGGCTGATGGCAGCTTTGATCTTGAGGTATTGGCGAGCGGACAGATTACAGCCAGGCTGGAGCAAGTGCAAAACTATCGGCTGGAAGAATCGCAGTCCGGACTGTTTGTCCAGAAATCGGGCGGATGGGACGTCTACTCGGCCGATTTGAAGCAGATGACGAGTGGAAGCTACGGCCGGCTTGAGGTTTTGTCCACGTACAGCGGTGCGAAACTCGTCACGTATCGGGACAAGAAAACGGGACTTCTCGGCGTGCTAAGCAAAGACTGGCGGACAGCCGCTCCTCCGGCGTATGAATCGATCAAGCCGATGGATCAGGTGTTTCCGATGCTTGGCGTGGAACAGCTTCCGGCACCATTTGTCTTTACGACCAAGGACAAGTTTGGCTATCTGGACGCGAACGGCGCCGAGCTGTTTCGCGCCGCTCTTTTGACCAAACGGCCGACAGTCACGTATCAAAACGTAACCGCCCAGCCATTTCCTGCCTACCAGCAGATGCTTCAGAGCGATCCGCTGAAGCTGGTCGATTTCGGCAAGCCGTACAAGTGGGATCGCGAACTCAGCGGAGAGGCGAACTTCTTTGCCAATCTGGCCTTGTATTTCGACCTTCCGACCGGTTCCGGGAAGCGGGAAGTGCTGGCTTTCCTGACCGGAAAAGGAATTCTGCAGCCAGATCCCGCCCGTACGGATTTTGCGGGAACCGACTTTTACGCACTGATGCATAATGTCGTCCAGGGAACGAGCGGCAAGTCGCTGACCGAGCAGCAGTTGGTAGATTGGGCGACCAAACGCGGGCTTGTGCGTGAGCGGGGCGGCCATTACCAGGGAGACATCTATGCGGATTATCACCAGTTGTTTTTCCAAGAGCTGCTCAAAGCCCAGGCCGGAAAAGGCAGCTACAAAGCAAAGCCTCTGGCCCTTTCAGCCCTCGATGAATCCCAGCGAAGCATGCTGAGCACGCGGATCATCGTAAACGGCAGGGCATTCGAACAGCTCCCCGTCCCGCTGCCGAGTGTCGAACTGGACCGCCATCTGAACACATTGATCCAGCAGTACAACAAGCATGCGGCTTCCCTGCTGCAAGCAGCGGTAAAGCAATTATAGAAAGCAAAAGTCCGTCTTGTGCATGTGAGCATAGGACGGACTTTCTTTTAGATCCGGACAGTCAATTCCCAGAGCACCGTACCCTGAGCATTTTTCTCCCTGTTTCAATCTCCTTCATCAAAGCCAGCCTTTTCTCCCAAGACCTTCAATTTCGAAAGTTGAAAAAAGAAAGTTGACGATGCTATACCCGACTGTTACTATCAAATTAATAACATGGTTGGAGAAATTAAATGAGGAAATATGGTTCTTTGACGTTTTCTATTCCATCTTTCCACATTGCCTCCACTAGTTTTTTCAGGTTAACCCATTATTTAATACCATCAGTGGATTAATTCTGTACTGTTGGTCCTTCCTTTCCACACATACCATTAAGACAGAGTTGGTGATTAGAAATGAATTACAGCACATTGGTGGAAGAATACCGCGGTGGAGTGCTGGAGAATATCCACTTTGGCGTCATCTGCGGCGTAGACGAATCAGGAAAAGTCATCTTGTCCGCGGGCAGCGAAGAGCATATGACGTTTCTCCGCTCGGCGGCAAAGCCGTTCCAGGCCATCCCGGTCGCCAAACAGAAAATCGACGAGAAATTCGGGCTGACCAGCCGTGAAGCCGCCCTTTTTGCCGCTTCCCATCGCGGCGAGACGTATCATATGGAAGGATTGGAGTCGATCCTGAAAAAAACCGGCATTTCGGAAGAAGAATTGCTGACCTGCCCGACCTATCCGCTCAACGAAGAACCGAAGTTCGCCTGCCTGCGCGAAGGCGTGCCGAAGCGCCGTCTTTTCCACAACTGCTCCGGCAAACACCTGGGCTTTCTCGCCCTTTCCAAAGAGATGGGCTATCCGACAGACAGCTATTACGATGTCAGCCATCCTGCCCAACAAAGCGCTTTGGAAGCGTTTGCTTATCTGGCTGAGTATCCAAAGGACAAGATTGGCCTCGGCGTTGACGGGTGCGGCTTCCCTGTTTTTGCCGTGCCGCTCGTGAACATCGCCAAAGCGTATTTGAAGCTCGCTTGTCCCGATCTGATCGCGGACGCAGAAACGAGAGAGGCAGTCGTGAAAATTACCGGATGGATGTCAGCCAATCCCGACATCATCGCGAGCCACAATTTCGTTTGCACAGCGCTGCTGACCGATCCCAACATCATTGCCAAAGGGGGCGCGATGGGGGTATACGGCTTTGGCCTGAAAAAAGAACGCATCAGCTTTGCCCTGAAGGTTCTGGATGGCTCTGAACTGGTGTGGCCGCTGGTAATCGCCTCGATTTTGGAGCAGATCAACTACGAGAACAAGGACACCATTGAACGCCTGCGTGCGCTGGTGCCAAGCGAGATTAAAAATGACAACCATTTGGTCGTTGGCGAAAAGCGCACGGTGTTTCAGTTGGAAAAACGATAAGACGATGAGGGCAGCATGATACGTGAACCTGTTGCCTGAATAACGCCGCAAGCTGTCTGCATGCCGCTTGCATGACCAGGCAAGAAGAAAGGGATGGAAGAGGATGGACATTTCGGTTGGACAGCAGCGGGAGATGGAAGTCACGATCCGCCTGCTTTTCCAAGACTCGCCAACAGAGCACCTGCCGTATGCGCTGCGCCCGCACATGAAAGCGAAGGGAGCTGTCACCTGGTTTTTTGGCCGCGGAGAAGAAGGGCATGAGCTTATCGTCGGACTGGGGGAGCGGGCGCGTTTTGACCTGGAGGCATTGCGCGATGCGGCGGGCAATGCGGGTCGGGCCGCGGAGAAGGAAAGGGTTACAGAAGCATGTGTGACGTTTGATTCGCTGGAGCCGCTGTTTGCTGCCGGACTGGACCGTCATAGCGCAGTCACAGCCTGGACAGAGGGCTGGCTTCTCGGTACATATGTGTTTGACCGGTATTTGTCAAAGGCGCAAGAACGGAGTGTCTCTATGCTGCATATCGCTTGTCCGGGTGCAGAAAAGGCGGAGCAGGCGATCGAATGGGCCCGTATCCGTGCAAAGGGTACATGCTTTGCACGCGATCTCGTGAATGAACCGCCCAATCAGCTGACGCCGGTCTCCTTTGTCGAGCGGCTGCAGAACCATTTCGCCGCACGAGACGTGGATGTGACGGTTCATCGCGGGGAGGCGTTGGAGCGTTTGCAGATGGTTGGCCTGATCACGGTTGGCAAAGGCAGCGTCCATCCGCCGGCTATGGTGGAAATCCGATACTGCACCGACCCGTCCCTGCCGCTGACCGCGCTGATCGGAAAAGGAGTCACCTTTGACATGGGCGGCATGAATGTCAAGGCCGGGCGGGATATCAGCGACGCCCGCATGGATATGGGCGGAGCGGCTGCTGTCGCGGGCGCGCTGGACATCCTCACTTCCGTAAAGGCAAGGGCCAATCTGCTGGTGCTTCTGCCGATCGCAGAAAACGTGCCGGACGGCGGAGCCTTCTTGCCATCGGATGTGATCCGCTACCCCAACGGTCTTTCTGTGCAGACGGCCAATACGGATGCAGAGGGGCGTCTCATTTTGGCCGATGCCCTGATTCACGCCGACAGGCTGGGAGCCAAGCAGGCAATCGATATTGCCACGCTGACGGGGAATGTCGGGGAAGCGCTCGGCTTAAAGCTGGCCGGTATTTGGGGAGATTCCGGGATGACTGCCAAGCTCATCGCGTCAGGTAATGACTGTGGAGACAGACTGTGGCCGATGCCGTTGGTAGACGATTACGAAGAATTGCTGAAAAGCGACTATGCCGACATGACCAACATCAGTCCGATCAGCTACGGTGGAGCGATTGTCGCCGCGTTGTTTATCCGCAGGTTTGTGGCCGCCGGCATGAAATGGGTGCACATCGACATGGCTCCCCCTGTACAGGCGAAAGCCACCGGAGGCTATCGCGTCATGGGTGCCACCGGATATGGGGCGAGACTGCTCGCGGACTACGTGCTCGCTCAATAGACGGGCAAGGCAGAATTGTCAACCAGCAGCGCGGAAGATCAGCCCTTGGCGTTGCTGTTTGTCATCGAAGCGTTTTACAATAACAGGAAAACGGACGGGAGGATACCGTGCTATGTTGTTGGAAGTCATCGCGACCTCTGTAGAGGACGCCAAACGAGCGGAAGCGGGAGGAGCCGACCGGCTCGAGCTGATCACCGGGATACTGGAGGGCGGCGTAACCCCGAGCTGGGGCTTGATCGATGCTGTGGTCCGGGCCGTATCCATTCCGGTCAATGTGATGGTGAGACCGCACAGCCAGTCGTTTGTGTACACGTCTGACGATTACCGGGTCATGCGCGAAGACGTGCGAATCATTCGCGAGCTCGGCGCAGCAGGTATCGTCACCGGCATGCTTGCTCCTGACGGCCAGATCGATACGGAAGGGCTGGAAAGCCTGCTGGATCAGGCGAAAGGGCTGGATGTGACATTCCACCGCGCATTTGACGAGGCGGCTGACCAGTTGGAGGCCGTGCGGCTGTTGATGCGTTATCCGCAAATTTCGCGGATTCTCACCTCCGGCGGACAGAAAAGCGCCATCGATGGAGCGGAACGGATTGCCGAGCTTGTCCGGATGACCGCTGGGGAGCATTTGAGCATTTTGGCCGGAAGCGGGCTGGGCCTGGCAAACATCGCTGATTTCGTCGGTCGTACGGCTGTAACGGAAGTCCATTTTGGCACCGGCGTTCGGGAAGCCGGAAGCGCGCTCAAGTACGTAGATCAGGAGAAGGTAGCGGCTGTCAAACGATTGATTGCGGCAAAGTCATAACCAGGGAGCAGAGGAAGCAGCAAAATCGAAACGGCTTTTTCCCGGGCCCCGGTTCATAATTTGGCAACACATCATATTTCATAGAGAAACATGCGATACAAGGTCCTCGCCCAAGTTTAGGGAGAGGGCTTTTTTTGCGAAAAACCGAAAAGAATGGCAAATAGACGAATCTGTGAAGTACATCACATCTTACGTTTTTCGCCTCCTCTATAATCCGGAGTAAGAAGTGATCCATAGGGGAGGTATTGATATGTTTTGCTATCAATGCGAGCAAACACCGACAGGCGGTTGCAAAACGGTGGGAGTATGCGGAAAGACTGAGGAGCTTGCCAGTATTCAGGATACGATCATTTTTGCGCTCAAAGGGATTGCGGCATATGCAACGCATGCCCGACAAATGGGACACATCGACCCGGAAGTGGACGGCATTACACAGGAAGCACTCTATTTTACTTTGACTAACGTGAATTTCAATTTAGATGAACACTTGAAAATGGCAATGAAAGTGGGCCGTGCAGCCATTCGCGTCATGGAGCTGTTGGATCAGGCCCATACGAGCCGGTTCGGCATCCCTCAGCCCATCCGCGTTTCGCAAAACAAAATCGAAGGAAAGTGCATCGTCGTGACCGGGCACAACCTGTTTGCGCTGGAGGAGCTGCTGAAACAGACGGAAGGAAAAGGCATCAATATCTACACCCACTCGGAGATGCTCCCCGCACACGGGTATCCCGCCCTCCGCAAGTACAAGCACCTCAAGGGAAATATCGGGAAAGCGTGGTTTGACCAGCGCCGGTTGTTCGAACAGTTCCCGGGTGCGATACTAGCCACGACCAACTGCGTCATGCCGATCAAGGGGACATATGCCGATCGCTTCTTCTCGTATGATGTGGCCGGACTCGAAGGCGTTACCAAAATTGAGAATGACGACTTCGCGCCTTTGATCGAGCGGGCACTCGCATTGCCGGATGCGGATGTAGAGTCGGATCAGACGCTGCTGACCGGATTTCACCATGAGACCGTACTGGGTATTGCCCCGGAAATTCTCGACGCCGTAAAGGCAGGCAAAATCAGCCGCTTCTTCGTCATCGCGGGCTGTGATGCTCCCGGAAAAGGCGGAGACTACTACCGGGAGCTGGCCACTTCTTTGCCGGCGGATGCGGTGATCATGACCACATCCTGCGGCAAATTCCGCTTTAACGATGTCGATTACGGCAAAGTACCGGGTACGCAAATCCCTCGCTACATCGATCTGGGGCAGTGCAACAACTCCATCTCGACGGTCAAAATAGCCGTCGCTTTGGCGGATGCGCTGGACTGCGAGGTCAACGATCTGCCTGTCAGCATCGTCCTCTCCTGGTTTGAGCAAAAGGCGGTAGCGATTCTCTTGGGGCTGTTCAGCCTGGGAGTCCGCGACATTCGCATCGGACCGAAGCTGCCCGAATTCATCCAGCCCGGGGTATGGGAGGTGCTTCAGAATTTGTTTGGAGTCAAAGCAATCGGAGAAGCACAGGCAGACCTCCAGGATATGATGGGACAAAACGTTTCGTAAGCCTGGTCTGGAGAACAGTTGCGCCAAAGAGACATGCCCGTTTCAAAACAGGCTCCCTCCGGTCTGCCGGCCCACATGACGTCAGAAAAGCTCCGAGCAGAACAGGCAGGCAATTATGCTTGGACCTATCACATTTCATCCGAAAACACCTTGCAAAAACCATGCAGGGAATTAACCAGAGACAGAACGTCCGGATATCATCAGGACGTTCTTTTTCATTGTTTTAGAAAATCCCTTTCTCGCAAATGGGATCGTATTCCAAAAAATGAGAAACGGACAGAGCGAACTGGAGCGCAGAGAATGCGAGTTGATGCGGTTTCCACGCAAAAAGCCTTCGTCTTTCATTCACGTCCCGTTTGGCATGCGGTTTGCTACATGGATGGGTACCATGGACGAAACACGGAGGTGAACAGCTTGCAATATCCGTTGTCTCCAGACGTAAAACCGGAATTTTGCACCACGGGCTCTTACATGCGGCTGCCGGCACAAAGGGAGAACGCCAGAGTAGCCATCGTCGGTCTGCCCTTTGATACGGCTGCGTCTTTTCGCGTAGGAGCCCGCTTTGCCCCTCAGGCGATCAGACAGGCTTCCATGCTTCTGTTTCCGTATCATCCCGTTCACAAGGTCTTTCCATTTGAGGACACAAGAGCTATCGACATCGGGGATGTGCCGGTGATTCCGCACAATATCCATCGCAGCTACGACCGGATGGAAGCCGTCATGCTGGACTTGATGGCCAAAGGGATCGTACCGATCGGACTGGGAGGCGACCATTCCGTCACACTGGCCACATTGCGCGCCGCCAAAAGGGTGTGGGGGTCAGTAGCGCTGATTCAGTTCGATTCCCACACCGATACATGGGATACGTATTACGAAGAGAAGTACTGGCATGGCTCTCCGTTTATCCGCGCCCACGAGGAAGGGCTGCTGTTGCCGGACAAGGTTTTTCAGATCGGCATCCGCGGTACGCTGAACCACCCGGGTGACCTGGAAGCCAGTCTGGAGCTTGGCTATCACGTGATGACGACCCAGGAGCTGCGCAAAACCGGAGCCGCCGAAACGGTGAGAAAGATAAAAGAAGCGATTGGAGATACTCCCTGTTTTCTCAGTTTTGATATTGATTTTGTCGATCCCGCCTATGCGCCCGGGACAGGAACGCCGGAGGTCGGAGGATTTACAAGCTTCGAGACGCTGGAGCTGATCAGAGGACTGACGGACTTGAACTACATCGGCTTTGATCTGGTGGAAGTGCTGCCGCCCTACGATCCGGCCCAGACAACATCGCTGCTCGCGGCGACGCTCATCCACGATTTTGCAGCACTTGTTGCCCTGCGGGAGAAGCGGCTGTTGGCAGCGGGGGAGATGGCGGCAGATGCCGAGTAACGACAACAAGTCCCCTTGCGGACAGTGGCCGCAAGCCTTTGCGGATAATGGCTACAAGCATCGTCACTTGGGTAATCAAGCACACATCAGTAATACGAGGAAAGGTGGGGCATGCAGATGTTCAATCTGAAGATGTACATGGCTGGCGAGTGGGTGGATGCGGAAAATGGGGAGACTCGGGAGATTGTCAATCCGGCCACAGGAGAAGTGATTGCACGGGCGGCAGAGGGAACGGAGGAGGATGCCAAAAAAGCGATTCGCGCGGCACGCGAAGCATTCGACAGCGGGAGCTGGTCCGAGCTTGCGGCTGCAGAGAGGGCGCGGTATTTGTTCGCCATTGCTGACAAGCTGGAGGAACGCGCTGAGGAATTGGCTGCTTTGGAGACGCTGGACAACGGCAAGCCGCTGCGGGAAGCCCGCTTTGACGTGGCGGATGCGGCCGCTTGCTTCCGCTATTACGCCGGAATGGTCACCAAGCCTGACGGACAAACGTACCACGTCGCGGACCCGGTACAGGCGATGGTCGTGCGCGAGCCGGTCGGTGTCTGCGGACTGATCGTCCCGTGGAACTACCCGTTGCTGATGGCTGTTTGGAAAATCGCCCCCGCGCTGGCGGCCGGAAATACGATTGTCTTCAAGCCGTCCGAGGTCACGCCTGTTACGGCGATCAAGCTGTTTGAGATCATCGAAGAAGCAGGGGTGCCAGGCGGTGTGGCCAATCTGGTCATGGGACCGGGCCCTACGGTCGGACATGAGCTGGCCGCAAGCCATCTGGTAGACAAGGTTTCCTTTACGGGAGGCACGGCGACCGGCAGAAGCATCATGACTGCGGCTGCAGGCAACATCAAAAAGATTTCGCTGGAATTGGGGGGCAAGTCGCCCAACATTGTCTTTGCCGACGCGGACTTTGAGACAGCCGTAGACTACGCCTTGTTCGGAATCTTCGCCAATCAGGGGCAGGTCTGCTCGGCAGGCTCCCGGCTGCTTCTCGAGGACAGCATTCACGACCGCTTCGTCGAGCGGCTGGTGGAGCGTGCGAAAAAGATACGGGTAGGAGCGGGAGACGAACCGCAGACCGAAATGGGGCCGCTGGTAAGCGAGGCTCACATGGAAAAGGTACTGCGCTACATCGAGTACGGAAAAGCGGAAGGAGCGACACTCGCCTGCGGCGGCAACCGTCTGACAAATGGCGGTTTGGAAAAGGGCTATTTCGTCGAGCCGACGATCTTTGTCGACACGAGGCCGGACATGCGAATCGTCCAGGAAGAAATTTTCGGCCCTGTATTGGCCGTGCAGCGCTTCCGCGATGAAGCGGACGCTATCCGCCTCGCCAATGACACCGTCTACGGCCTCGCCGGGGGCGTCTTTACCCAGGACGGAGCCAAAGCGATGCGGGTCATCAAAAAATTGCGGGCAGGCATCACCTGGATCAACTGCTACCACCCCACCTACAACGAAGCCCCCTGGGGCGGCTACAAGCAAAGCGGAATCGGCCGCGGCCTGGGCACCTTCGGCTTCGATGAATTCACGGAAGTGAAACAGATTAATGTGAATTTGCAGGTGCAGCCAGTCGGCTGGTTTGAGAATTAAGGAAAAAACAGTGAGACACACGTAAACGGACTGGATCAGAATTAGAGAAGGCACGTCAGGGAACGCCACCCCTGATCCGACTTCCTGAATGATCTAAAAAAACAACGAAACAATCCAAAGCTGTAGAGATGAAAAAGGGAGAAAACGCGAAGGTCTTTGGGACACCACCCAGGCGGAATGGAAAAAGCGGAACACTCTTTCAGCGTCCAACCTCTTAGACGCTGCCTTGAGTAGGCTGCTTTTGGACGCAGCTTACGCTTTTGGAATGGAGCCGGACAGTAACGGCTTCCCGCAGTGTCCCACCGTACCCTGAGCATTTTCTCCCTTTTTCATCTCCTCCCCAACAGCCCTACAGGCATTTCCAATCTCGCCAAAGAAGCTTTCACAGGCTATTTCTCAAAACCAAGGAAGGATTCCAACTCCCAGCCGGGGAATTTCCCCTCATTGGCAAAACATTGGCTGTCAATCAGACCACCAGGTACGGAAGAGAATAAAGGAGGAGCAGGCCACATGAAGAGTTTGCAGGAGAAGCTGGAGACGATCATCGCTGCGGCCGGCGGACAATGGGGAGTGGTAGTGGAAGAAATCAACGGAAGCTTCTACTGGGAACACAACACCACGCAGACTTTTGCAGCCGAAAGCATCATCAAAGTCCCCGTCATGGCAGCCGTTTTCGATGCCGCCAGCAAAGGAAAAGTCCGCCTTGACGAAACGGTACTGATGAAGCAAACGGATCAGGTCGCAGGTTCCGGTGTCATGCAGCATCTCACACCTGATACGCATTACCCTGTGTACGATCTGATCACCCTCATGATCATTCAGAGCGACAATACCGCGACCAATATGCTGATCGACCTCATCGGCGAAGATCAGGTGCGGCTCACAATGGCAGAGCTTGGCATGCACGACAGCTGCTACAGCCGAAAGCTGATGCTGTACCCGGCGGACAGTCCGCCCAACAACATGATTACCGCTGGTGACATCGCCCGGATGCTCAAACGGCTGGCAACAGGAACGTTTCTTGGCGAGCATGCCTGCCGCCAGATGATCGGGATCATGAAAAAGCAGCAGGTGCGAAATGCGCTGCCTGCCCGGCTACCCCGCATCGAGGAGGGAGTGTCGGACGCCGCTGCCGTGTGGGAAATGGCCAATAAAACCGGCTGGGACACAGGCCGCCAGCACGATGTCGGCATCCTGTTTGCAGGCGGAAAAGCGTACTCCCTGACAGCCCTGTCGGAGAATGCTCCCCCGGATGCCTCCCTGCAGGCGATGGCCGCTATCGGATATGAAGTGTACCGCTGTGCGGTGAGCTGACCATAGAGAGCGAGTACAGAAAAAATCCCCAGTTTGCTTGGGGGTTTCTTTTTTGGGCAAAACATGGTAATGTATGGACGGTTTTCATCTTAGTGAAAAAGGCAGGAGAAAGAAAAGTGTCACGAAAACGTCGGACAGGTGCAAGCTTGAACAGTCCGCAGCGCAAAGCAGTCGAATACGGCATGCTGCTCGTGGGTTCCTTTGTGCTTGCCACCAGCTTCAACCTGTTTCTCAACCCTAATCAGCTAGCATCGGGAGGAGTATCGGGCCTCTCTGTCATTTTGTACCATCTCTTTCACTGGCCGCCGTCCATCGTCCAGTGGGCGCTGAACATCCCGCTGTTTTTGTTGGGCTTTTGGCTTTTAGACAGGCAGTACAGCATGAAGGCGGCGGTAGGCTCTATCGTCCTGCCGTTGTTTGTCGCGCTGACCAGCCATCTTGAGCCGCTTACGGATAACACGCTGCTCGCCAGCATTTACGGCGGGATGGGCGTAGGGCTCGGGATCGGCATCGTCTTCCGGGGCCGGGGCTCTACAGGAGGATTTTCCATCGCTTCGCAAATCCTGCACAAGTACAGCGGCATCAGCCTGGGCGTATCCGTTGCTGTCTTTGACGGCTTGGTCATCCTGCTAGCCGGTTTTGTCTTTACTCCCGAAAAGGCGCTGTATGCCTTGATTGCCCTGTTTGTGACCAGCAAAACGATCGATATCGTGCAGATGGGCTGGAATACGTCCAAAGTGGCGTACATCATCTCCGATGAAACAGACAAGATGCGCGAGGCGATCTTGTTTGATCTGGACCGGGGCGTGACGCTGCTGGACGGCGCTGGGGGGTATACCGGCGACGAGCGCAAGGTGCTGATGGCCGTGGTGAGCCAAAGCGAGGTCAGCAAGCTGAAAATGCTGGTGCGCTCTGTTGACGCTGAAGCGTTTATCATCCTGTGTCCGGCTCAGGAGGTATTAGGCGAGGGCTTCCGGGCTGTGTAGCGGGCATGTGGAGCCGTGGCCTATTGGTGAACGATGTCAGCTTTTGTGTGAAAGCACCAAACAATGAAAAAAGCGTTGCATCCAACAGTTGGATGTATCGCTTTTTACTTTTACAGGCATATCGTGGGGCTCGCGTGCACATTTTTCAAAGACAGCCTCATGAAAGTGATTGGGAAAAGCACAGCAGAGCGACAAGCCTGCAGGAAACCCTGTTTCCATGCTACAATAAACAAAGGAAAATGTCCGGTCAGGGGAGGAATCATGATGACAAAACAGGCATTCATGCAAAAAGCGATTCAGATGGCGTGCGAAAACGCGTCGTCCGGCCACGGTACCCCCTATGGTGCCTTGGTGGTGAAGGACGGCCACATTATTGGAAGCGGTGTCAACGAGGTGACAGCCACCAACGATCCTACGGCTCACGCCGAAATCCTCGCGATCAGGGAGGCGTGCAAGCACGAGAACAGCATCAAGCTGGAGGGCTGTGTCATCTACGCGAGCGGAGAGCCGTGTCCGATGTGTTTGGCCGCCATTTACTATACCGGGATCAAAACGGTCTACTACGGCTATTCCAAGGAAGAAGCAGTGCCTTTCGGATTCAACTCCGGGGCGATTTACGAGCAGATTGCGCTGCCGATGGAGCAGCGTTCGGTCCAGATGAAAAAGCTGGAGAATGATCAGTCGGAGCCAAACCCGTTTGTCATCTGGGAGTAGACACAAGGGAAGCTGGACTGAATGGCTTGCCTGCCTGATGCGACAACATAGATAAGCTCGTGCTGCAGGCATGCGAGACAAACAAAAGGAGTTCATGAGCTACAACCCCTTGGTCGCAGCAAAATGGTCAAGGGGTTATTTCTTGTTCAAAAAAGGAGAGTAGGGATAGCTGCTTATCCGAGTGCTTCGTCACAAAAATGTCGCACATCGCGGGTCCTGTACTTTTCCTGACTTTACGTTATAATAAGTTTAGTAAAATGACTGTTGGCAGGGAGTGAACGATTCGTGTATAAAGCGTTGGTGGAATCCCACGTTGGTGGCTGGGAAGTGGCCTTTGTCCTTCTGATCATCGGCTATATCCTTTACCGTGCAGGAAAAGAACGGGTAGCAAAAATTCTACATATGATTTTGCGTCTGATGATTGTGATCATTGCTGTGTCCGGCATTTGGATGCTGTTTGCGTTTCGTGCGGGCGACTGGCTGTACTACGTCAAAGGCCTTCTCGCGCTGATTGTCTTTGGACTGATGGAAATGTCGCTGGGCCGCGCGCGCCGAAACGAAGCGAGCATCGGCTTTTTCGTCGGGGCGCTGGCGCTGATGGTCATCGTGATTCTGATCGGATATCGGGTAATCGTGTAAATAGTGTTTTGCAAGGAGACAGGCCAATTCCTACAAAGGGATTTGGCCTTTTTATATGCCAAGAAAACCGGAGAGACGATGTTTTTATTCCCCAATTTTTCTTTTTGGAGAAATACTCCACTTTATGATAACATATTGGAGGAATCATTCGTTTTTCTGCACGAAGCAATAGCCAAGGAGGTAACCGATGACAGAATCAACAGCAGACAGGGGAGAATGGACGACAACGAGTACAGGCAAAACAGCCACACTGCTGGAGATCAACAGTCTTCTTCCTTCCTACACCAAATCCGAACGCAAGGTAGCGCAGTACGTTCTGGCCCATACCGAAACCGTTATTTATGCGTCGGTCATTGATTTGGCGGAGAAGATCGGGGTGGGGGAGACCACGGTTTTGCGCTTTTGCCGAAAAATCGGTTTCCGCAGCTATCAGGAATTTAAGCTGGCACTCGCCCAGGAACTGGCAAATCCGTCCCAGCATTCCCGCGATGAGGTGACCAAGGAAGATTCATTGCATGCGATTGCGCAGAAGGTTGCCGCTTTTAACGTCCAGTCGATTCACGATACAGACGCCCTTTTGGATGTCGAACAACTAGGGCGCTGCGTACAGTTACTCATAGAGGCGAGAACGATTCATTTCTACGGGGTAGGTACCTCGGGGGTGACAGCTCTTGACGCCAAATACAAGTGCCTGCGTATCGGGCTTCGAGTAGACGCCTTTTCCGATGCGCATTTGCAAGCGATGGCAGCATCCACGCTGGAGCCGGGCGATGTGGCTGTAGGCATATCTGTATCGGGCAGTACAAAGGATACGATTGACGCCCTGAAACTGGCGAAAGAAGCCGGCGCCTCCGTCATCTGTCTGACTCATTACCGCCGGTCCCCGATTACGCAGCATGCCGATATTACGCTCTTGACCGCCGCCAAGCAGGGGCCGCTGGAGGGCGGTTCGCTCGCTGCGAAGATCGCCCAGCTTCACGTGATTGACGTACTGTGCACAGCGGTATCCCAGAAAATGAGCGACAAGGCGTTGACCTACAAGCAGAAGACAGCCAAAGCCGTATTGGATAAAGTGTATGAGCCAGCCCAACCGGGCAAAGGCAAACCATAAAATGAAAGAGATTGGACAGGTGACTTACATGAAGTGGAAAATCGTTGAGAATTACGAGGAGTTGAGCGCGGAGGCAGCCAGGCTTGTCGCTATGCAGGTCAAGAAAAAGCCCGACTCTGTGCTCGGACTGGCTACGGGAAGCACGCCGGTCGGCATGTACAAGGAATTGGCTCGTATGTATCGCGTAGAGAATCTGGACTTTTCCCGGATTACCACCTTTAATCTGGACGAATATGTCGGACTGTCGGTCGATCATCCGCAAAGCTATCATGTCTTCATGCAGGAGCATTTTTTCCGCCACGTAAATCTGCTCCCGGAGCATACTCATATTCCGAGCGGAGACGCCTCCGACCTGGCGACGGAATGTACCCGATACGAGCAAGCGATCAAGGCTGCAGGTGGAATCGATGTGCAAATCCTGGGGATCGGGGGGAATGGCCACATCGGGTTTAATGAGCCTGGTTCTGCGGCTGACTCCCGGACGAGAGTCGTTCAGCTCGCCCAAAGAACGATCGAAGACAATGCCCGCTTCTTTTCTTCCATCGAGGAGGTCCCGACAGCAGCGGTATCCATGGGAATCCAGACCATTCTGGAGGCCAGGAAGATCGTGCTTTTGGCCAGCGGCGAATCCAAGGCAGAAGCCGTTCACCGCATGCTGGAAGGAGAGCCGACAGCGGAAGTGCCAGCGTCCTTGCTCCAGCAGCATCCAGACGTGGTCGTCATCATGGATCGGTCGGCTGCCAGCCGTCTCAGCGCCGAATGCAAGGAAACCGAACACGCCCGTCTGTAAGGCGTGTTTTTTGCTGGACACGAAATGCAGAAGGCAGAGGGTTGTTCACCAATTCGTATCGGATAACCCTCCGGCGATTATGCTATACTGGGAATGGTAACAGGAAATACAAGCCATATCACGCAAAGGAGCTGATCCTGATGAGTACAAACGAAGCGCTTCTCACGTTGGAAGGTTGGTATACGTATCACGATTTCCGCAAGATCAACTGGGAAAAATGGAAGAAGGCGACTCCGGAAGAGCGCAATGCAGCTGTGGACGAGCTCCAAGGGCTCCTGAAAGCATGGGACGCAAACGAGCAGGAGCAGGCAGGCAGCACTGCCGTCTATTCCATCCTCGGACACAAGGCCGATCTGGTGTTCATGTTCCTTCGCCCGACCATGCAGGAGTTGGACGCGATCAAAACCGCCTTTAACAAGACGAAATTTGCCGACTTCACGGAAGTGGATTATTCCTACGTATCTGTAGTTGAATTGAGCAACTACGTACATAATCCGGGCGAAGATCCGAAATCCAACCCGCACGTCCGTGAGCGGCTCTATCCGACCTTGCCGAAATGGGAGCACATCTGCTTCTACCCGATGAACAAAAAGCGCGACGGACAAGACAACTGGTACATGCTGACCATGCAGGAGCGCGCGGAAATGATGCGCTCCCACGGCATGATCGGCCGCAAGTACGCAGGCAAGGTCAAGCAAATTATCGGCGGTTCCGTAGGCTTTGACGATTGGGAATGGGGCGTCACCCTGTTTGCCAACGATCCGCTCGAATTCAAGCACATCGTGTACGAAATGCGCTTTGACGAAGTAAGCGCGCGCTACGGCGAGTTTGGCAACTTCCTGGTGGGAAATCGCGTTACACCTGAAGACTTAATTAAGATGATTCAAGTATAATTTAGTACTTTAAAGCCTAATAAAGCAGCAAGGCGCTCGAAGATTTTAATCGGGCGTCTTATTTTGTATAAAAAACAGATAGACTGCGGGGGCGAGAAGCTTATGGCTATGAATATCTATCTCTTGAACTCAAAGGTAAGATGAGTACCGGTCAGCCGACTTCATACTATTGATAAAACAGAACAGGGATGAGAGAAGAGCAGTCCAGCACAAACCAACCGGAACTACAAATGTCGTATTTGTCCTAAATACCGAAAACAAGTGATATAATAAGAGAAATCCAGAAAATACTCCGAGAGTTATGTGAACGAAAAGGCGTAGAGGTTGTCTAAGCGGAAGCATTCTTGGATCATATCCTCATGATAGTGAACAAGAGAAGAGTGCCTCGTTCAAGGGGGAGTTCGTGAAAAAGGGTATTTTCAATAAAAATAGATTGCCCTCCGTTATACTTACTTGGCTAGGTCGAGGGTAATCATTTTCATATTCAGCACAGCTTGTGTCTGTGATGATTATTTACTGATGTGACGTATTTTTTTCAAACGGTCGTAGCGAAAATCGTAGGACTGACCTGTTAGCATTCAGTGAGTTTTGTTCAATGGATCTTTATAATTTTGTAAAGCTTCTTACCCGACTTACTTAACCGGTTTACTCACTTTTTCTTGCTGTTTTCACATATTTTCTTTGTAATAGCCTACAGGGGGGAATTTGACCGGGATCATTTCTCAAGGAGCGCAGATTACTTACAAACATCTGAATTCGATTCATTGTTGTGGTATTCGTTTTGACGATGGTCTAAATAATAAATCCCTTTCTGGTTTGCCTTTCCAGACGTATCGGGATCAGTTGCTTATCTTAATTTCTTTTGTTAAACACTTCCTGTTCCGGTCTTCTTCTACTGGTGATCAAACTCTTAATATAATCCAGTGTATTTAGAGTACCAACACAGTCCATTTTATTAAAAGTATAAATACTCAAATTAAAGAGGTAATGAAACACAGAACCCTCATGATATAACTTTGATAATGCATACCAAATTCTTTTTTTTCATCCTAAAACAAAACATCGTAATTTTGATGCTGAAAAACAGAAGAGGACTCTTACTTGCTAGTTTTAACTTACATATAGTTACTAGGAGCGTTTCCAAGAAAAAAGAACCAGTGTGTTTCGATTTAGAACCGTTACACACTGGTTGCTTAGGCTTTTTGAGCCTTTCTACTTGACCATGGATCAACTCAATTGTTAGCTTGTTTTTTTTTATTTCTGATGATTTCTACAGTGTATGTTGCAATTAGAAGGAATAAACTTACAGTCCAATAGTTTCGGTTTGCTAGATACGGAAACACTGCCAATAAACTATTATTTATAATGACAATGCCAATGTTCCTTGTAAAGTAAGTAATTACATATGACATTATCATTAAGATAGCAATTAAGTAAGGATAGTATTCAGCGATAATAGTTAACCTCCCTCCATACTGTTTTAATATGTGCGGGATTTAAGAGTCACACCACCACTATAAGCCCTTACAACGATACCATAGCCCTTGTTCTTGTTCGATATATAGGTTGCTCCGAGGTTAAAGATTAGTGAAATTATACTAGAAGAGATTGCGAGTCCTTTGGTTGGTGGGAAAAGGCTTAGAATAATTGATGCCAAGGCTGATGCAGCTGATACAGCAGCCATAGCATTTGCGAGCCACCGAGTATCATCATCACTTATATAGAGCCAATTCCCAACATCCCAGTTTGGACCTTCGTAATAGTACGTATCTTTATCGTATGCGTAATAAGTATACCCCTCATCATTGCCAAGAGTCGACACTTCATCACCAATTGTATTGTTTCCTTTAACTTTATTACCAATTGTATTGTTTTCTCTTTCTTTAAAAATGACGTTTGTTTGTTCAAAAGTGTCTTTTAACAGGTTATAAGTTTTATCAGGGATTACATTTTTTGCTTCTTTAGTAAGGTGATACCCTTTTTCATCAATTGTATAATAATCTTTATATTTTTCAATACTATCGAATATTTGTTTTAATTCAATTAAATCTACTGATTGGTTTACATTTAAAGCTTGGGCATGAGCAAAATTTCCAAAATGGAGAAATGGTGTAGTGGTTAAAGTTGTCGCTATAACTAAAGAAACACAGGTTGCAGACAAACTCCCTCGCTGAACGAACAGCAGAGGGAGTTTGTTTAATAATTTGATGAAAATACCGAAGGTGTTTTGATCGTTCACCTTTTGGCGACCTGATTTCCATAGCCAGGTCGCCATTTTTTTCAAGTTCATGGCAGCGAAAACAAGCATCGCCTGCATCGTGACCTTCTCCAGTCCTCGTAAGGTCGTCCAACGCATGCCATGCTTTTCCTTCATATCAGCGAATACACGTTCAATCGTTTCTTTCCGTTTGCTATAGATTTGTTTGTTTTCCTCGGTATGCCGGAGGTGGTCTACCTCTTCGAGGTAATCAGCCCAGATGTGGCGACTCACTCTCTTTGTGTAGTCTTTACTTTCCGTGCATTGTTTCAAGAACGGACAACTTCGGCAAACTTGAGAATTTGATCGATAGATACGGTACCCATCCTTGTTTGTTGTCTCATATGTTAAGATTTGCTCGTTCGGGCAGATGTAGCAGTCGAAATATTCATCATACACATATTCGTGCTTTTTAAAAAAACCTTCTTTGGTGCGTGGTCTTGTGTAGGGCATAACGGGGCGAATCTGGTCATCAAGGAGTGTTTTACTGATGTAAGGCGTCTTGTATCCCGAGTCCACTGCCACAGCTTGAGGCTGTGCAAACGTCTTTCGCACTTGATTCAAAACATCCTCAAAAACCTGACTGTCATGCACATTGCCTGGCGTTACCTTGGCACCAAGCACAAATCCATTTCGATCACATGCTGTATGAAAACTATAAGCAAATACACGTTCCTTTTTGTGAATGCTAATCTAATAATTGACCACCTAGTGGTACATCGCTCATAAAAAAGTTGACCACCTGAGCACCTCTTTCCTGTATCTTGTAGTTGTCTAGACAACAAGATATAGGAGGAAAGGAAATGCTTCAGATGGCTAATTATGAGTTTATCAGGAAACAACACTTTCTGCTAGGGAAGTCGATTCGTCAAATTTCTCGCGAAACTGGCTACTCGCGTCAAGTGATACGAAAAGCCTTGACATCAACGGAAATCCCTGTATACCAGCTTTCAAAACCGAAGCCGAAGCCAGTCATTGATTTTGTCAAGCCCATCATCTTGGAATGGCTGCGTCAAGATGAACAGGCTCCCCCGAAGCAGCGTCATACTGCCAAACGTATTTACCAGAGACTCGTTGACGAACATGGATTCACCGGCGGTGAATCTACTGTACGACGCTACGTCAGAGAGTTGCGGGTTTCTCCTCCTAAAGCATTTGTCCCTCTTGATTTCCCGCCAGGGCGATTTGCCCAATTTGACTGGGGTGAGGTTACGGTTCATTTACAAGGGAAACAAGTGAAGGTTCAAGTCTTTTGTATGCGTTGCACATACAGCAGAAAGATTTTCATCAAGACATTTGCTCATCAGAAGCAAGAGGCTCTTCTCCAAGGTCATGTAGATGCTTTTGAATTTTTCGGTGCTGTTCCCCAAGTCATCACATACGACAACCTGACAACAGCCGTTAAGAAGGTATTGGAAGGCAAAAATCGCGAGGAACAAGAGCGATTTATTCAGCTACGTGCCCACTACCTGTTTGAAAGCTATTTCTGTGATCCGGGAAAAGGGCATCAAAAAGGCCAAGTGGAAAACCTCGTACAGTTTGCCCAGAGGCAATTTTTTGCACCTGTTCCTAGTGTTTCTTCTCTGGAGGAGCTAAATCAAATCCTCCTCGAAAAATGTATCTCTTACGAGAATACAACCGTTCCCCGGTCTTCCCTAACGGTTGGAGAAGCATTTGTTCAAGAGTTGCCCATCATGCTTCCATTGCCTCCACGGCCATTGGATTGTTTCCGTGTTGTACCCGTGAAAAGCAATACGCTATCCATGATCCACATTGAAAAAAATGCCTATTCCGTCCCGGTTTCCTATGCATCGACCCAACTTATTTGCCGAGTATTTGCTGAAAAAATTGAGGTGTATCACGGAAAAAGCCTGATTGCGACGCATGAGCGGTGCTTGGAAAAAGGAAAGGAGATTTTGCAATACGATCATTATCTGGATTTACTTCTTATTCGCCCAGGAGCAGTTCTTTATGCTAGACCATTGCATCAGGCAGGATTACCCGCCATTTACCAAAAGTTCTTGGACAAGTGCCGTAACCGACCAGGAGGGATGAAGGAGTTCGTTCGACTCTTGCTTTTGCACCGTGAATTCGATACTTCTCTCGTCGAAGAAGCACTGGGGGAGGCCTGCCAAAAAGGGATGTTCCAGTATGATGCCGTAAGGCAATTATTGTTTCAGCGAACATTGCCGGAACACCGTTTGCCCCAACTCTCGTTGGCGGAGGATAGCTCTGTTCCACGTATTCAGGTAAAGGCCCCAGATCTTAGCCAGTACAATCGTTTGTTACAGAAAAGGAGTGTGGTTCATTGAGTACGAGTTTCCTGCTTGAAACCTACGCGAAACGCCTTCGCTTACCTGCGATTAAACGTGTCTATAAGGAAATCGCCCATGATGCTGCTGAACGGCAAATTCCCTACGAGGAGTTCCTCTTAGCCCTACTAGAGCAAGAAGTTCAGCAAAGGGATGCTAACCAAATCGCGAGTCGCATCAAGCACGCCAAATTCCCTTCTATGAAAACGCTCGATCAATTTGAATTCTCGGCGATTCCGTCCCTCAATAAGCCCAAATTGCTTCAACTGGCTCGTTGTGAGTACATCGAAAAGGCAGAGAACATCATGTTTATCGGAAACTCTGGCACTGGCAAAACTCATCTCTCCATTGCACTCGGGAAGGAAGCTTGCCATCATGGCTATTCCGTTCAGTTTTGGACTGCCGCTAAAATATGTAACGAGCTTATGGAAGCTCAGTCCCAAAAGCGAATCCTCCAGCTAGAGAGGCAATGGTTGAAAACAGATTTGATTATTTTGGATGAAGTCGGGTTTGTCCCTCTGAGTCGGACCGGGGCGGAGTTATTATTCCAATTTTGTGCGGCCCGCTATGAGAAAGGAAGCATGATCATTACCAGTAATCTGGAATTTACGGAATGGACACAGATTTTCAAAGATGAGCAAATGACGTCAGCCCTGGTTGATCGGCTTACCCATCGTGCCCATATCTTTGCAATGAATGGAGACAGCTATCGCTTTAAGCAGAGCATTCAAAGATCGTGATCATGAAAAAGTTACCCACCCGACGGGTGGATTGATTTTTGCCATGGTGGTCAATTTTTTGATGAGCACGGTGGTCAACATTTTGATTGACATTCACACCTTTTCCCCTTTTACAAACAATCCGCAATCCGGGTCAGTTGTGCTGACTTTCACCTCCTTCTTCGAAGTTTCTGTCTTTTTTTCAAGGGGCTTCTTTCCATGTGCAATACGATCCTGATTGATTTCTTCGTCCAGCAGCTCTTGATATTTCTTCGCTTGTTCTTCAACGATTTCTTTCACGTATTTATGCTTATTCGCACTGGCTTTTACATGCGTAGCATCAATGAAAAGCACATCAGGCTTCACGAATCCATGATGAACCGCCTCCTCCAATATTCGAAGGAAGATCGACTCGAAGAGTTGAGTATCCCGAAAACGGCGAACATAGTTCTTGCCTAGGGTCGTGAAATGGGGAATGGGCTGACTGAAATCATAGCCAATAAACCACCGATAGGCAACATTGGTTTCGATCTCTTTAATCGTTTGTCGCATGGAACGAATTCCAAAAATATATTGGATGAAAGCAATTTTAACTAAGACTACAGGGTCAACACTGGGTCTGCCATTGTCATGACAGTAAAGGCTTTCCACCAAGTCATAGATGAACGAAAAGTCGATTGCATTTTCAATTTTTCTTACGAGATGATCTTCTGGCACCAACTCATCTAGCGAGAATGCAGATATCTGATAACGCCCTTCGGCCTCTTGCTTATTAAGCATAATGCCACCTCTAAAAAATAACTTTTGAAAACGTAACATGTTCTATATTCAACAAAAAAGCCTGCAGACCCTGTTCCTTACGGAACTTTGTCTACAGGCTGGAAACAATCTTTTTCACACAAATACCCTCCTAATTGGTTAATATTGTAATTAAAATCATACTAAGTTTTCTTGATGTTTTCAAGAGAAATTATCCAAATATTTCCCTTTTCT
This sequence comes from Brevibacillus sp. FSL K6-2834, assembly GCF_038592925.1. Lineage (NCBI taxonomy): Bacteria > Bacillati > Bacillota > Bacilli > Caryophanales > Paenibacillaceae > Brevibacillus > Brevibacillus sp. FSL K6-2834. The sequence goes on along the minus strand of NZ_CP151945.1, from coordinate 4,284,456 downwards.
GAAAAATGATTGTAAGCGGGTGGTTCTTTAACCTGTAGTATATTGGTTCGATTGTTGTTATATAGATTTATATAACGAGTGAGATTCCAACTACTGTTATCGAGGTAAACTGTACACGGTAGGGTGATGATAGGTGGAAACATAAAATTTCACTGGGGCTCCTGTATTAAAGATTAGCTTAATAATTAAAACACATCGATGAACTGTAATACCTACCATCTGTTGTGTCTAGCTTACACAAGCACCAAGAATATTACCTTTATAAGAAAGAGGATTTCTGGCAGCAGGAAGTACCGCATTTGCAGCAGAAACTAAATCTGCCGGGATGATAAAAGAAGAAGCAATCAAGCGTCTGGCTGAACAGACGAGATCGTCGCGAATGGTTGTGGATCTGCCTTCTCGTTTGAACGGCTATAGCTTTGATGAGCACGATGCTCTTTATGAAAGGGGAGAAGTTTACAGACTGGTCTACGACTATATGAACGAGGATCCTCGCTATCTGGACGCGAAAAGCGGCAAAATGCTGAACATATGGGGAACGGAAGCAAAAGACTATGAGATTACTCCGCTTGGAAACACCATCAGCAAGTCAACGGGAGAAAAATCGATAACGCAGGCAGAGGCGAAAAAAATCGCGGACGATCTGCTGAAGAAGCTTCCGGGTTCATACCGGTTTCTGCAATTTAGAGGGGGCAGCTCCGCCCAAAACCTAGAGCAAGTAGTGGAACGACACGCAGGTATGGAATATGTGCCCGCAGATCCGCAAAAGGAAAAGACCGAGAAGGTGACAGTGATTATTAGCCCTAAAGGCGAACTGCTCCAATATTATAAAGAGATAAATTCAGAAAGCAAAAAAGTTGACAAGGCAATTTCCTATGAACAAGCGAAAGAAATTGCCCTTCAGATGGTGAAGACCTTAATGCCTGAACGTTTGGGGGAACTGTATCTGATCGAACGAAATCCTCCTTCCGATCAAGAGGTCGAGGAGATACTGGCAAGTGGGAATCGGAATTATGTGTTCAGTTACGGTTTACTGATCGATGGCATCCCATTTGATCCTCTTTATCTTGATGTCAGGGTAAAACCTGGTACAGGGGAACTGGTGGAATTTGGATTTCTACAAGACGCAAAACCCCCAGCCACCCTCCCAGCAGCAAAAATCGACCGGGAAGCAGCAAAGAAGATCGAGCAGAAGAATCAAAAAGCCATGCTCACTTACTTTCTGCCGGAGAATTGGATGGATAAAGCCAAACGTGGAGAGAAGCAAACACCAATGCTCGTCTACCGCTACATAGGCGATGAAGGACTCGTAGATGCGGTCACCGGCGAATGGATCATTCTGGATAAACAGAGAGAGAAAGAAAGCAAGGGCCGAAAATAAGCGGAAAAAGAACCGATGTATCTACGGCATGAGGTACGGCATGAGGAAAGATATCCATGACAAAATCTCTGTTTAATGGCAAAATTGATGTGAGCAAAATGAACAAAACGTAAAAGTCGAAAGGAGTTGGACGAAGTGACGAGAAAAAAGCAGTCCTGGAAGCTTGCAGCCGGGCTGACTGCAGCCGTGTTGATGACGTCATTGCCTTTACCCGCAGGAGGACTTCTGGCAGTGGGCAGTACCGCATTTGCGGCAGAAGCGAAAACGGGCGGGATGACAAAGGAAGAAGCGGTCAAAAAACTGCAAGGCTATGTATCCATCCCGGGTGATTTCAAGCTGGAGCGGGCTACCTACCTGGACCCGGAAAGAGAATCCTTCTATGATCGCCCATCCTGGCGCCTGAGCTGGGATGATGGGAAAGAAGGCGGTATTTACGCGACGATCGATGCGAAGACAGGCGTTTTGCTGGACTACTCGAAATATACGGAGCAGCGGGAAAAAGGGGCAGGGGAAGCAAGTCTGGAGGAAGAAGCCGCTCTGGCAAAAGCGCAGGAGTTCATAAAAAAGGTAGCGCCAAAAGATGAGCAGCGGAAGCTCTCCCAGCCGAATGAATACAAACAGCTGCTTCCTTACTACTATAGTTTGGGAAGTGAACACACATTTGCATTTACGCGGGTGGAAAACGAAATACCCTTCCTGGAGAACGGTTTTCAAATCGTCGTCTCCCAGGACGGGGAGGTAGTAGAGTATCACAGGTTGTGGAGTGACGAGGCGCTCCCGGACGCAAAGGATGTGCTTGGGGCAGCGGAAGCAGAGAAGCTGCTGGCGGAACGGACCAGCCCTTCTCTTGTGTTTGTGGAAAAGTCATCACTGACCAGGCAGCCCCTTCAAGACCGGAGTCAGTATCAGCTAGTCTATCGCTACCTGGAAAGCGACCCCCAGTTTTTGGATGCGAGTAGCGGCAAAGCCTTGAACCAGCGGGGCGAGGAAGCGAAGGAATCCGTGTTCAAGCCACTGGGTAGCGCAGTCCGCAAGACGGACGGTGAAGATCGCGTCATAACCAAAGAAGAGGCGCAAAAAATAGCCGACCAGGTGATCAAGCTTCTCCCCGGCTCGTATCGTTCCGATGGCAATCGGGGCAGCGGAAGCAGCACAGGACCTGACGGAATCGAACGGCGCAACTGGAGCTTTGATTACACTCCGCTTCACACCCAGGAGAAAAATGTGGAGCCGGTCAAGCTTCGGATCAGCGACCGGGGAGAGCTGATCGAATATTCCAGCAAGGAACGAGGTTTTCGTGCAGAGACTGGCAAAAAGATCGAAAAAGCGGTTTCCTACGAAAAAGCGAGCGAGAGTGCCCAGCAACTGGTGAAAACGCTGCTTTCCGACCGCCTGGGCGAAATTTATATGATTGATCGCACGCCTACGGAACAACAAATCGAAGAGCAACTGGAACGTGGTCAATACTACTACATTCCGTTTGGCTGGATGAAAGACGGCATTCCGATCGAGCATGCCGAGTTTGAAGTCGTGGTCAATCCTGAGACGGGTGAAGCGGAAACGTTGAACCTTCGCGGGGAAGGCTATCCGAAGATCGAGAGCCCGACAGCTGCCAAGATCGACAGGGAGGCGGCCAAAAAAGTAGAGCAAGAGCAGCAAAAAGTGTTGCTCACCTACTATCAGCCGCTGGCGAACTACTACAGGGCAGCGCCGGACAAACAAAAGCCGCTTCTCGTCTACCGCTATGCAGGGGACCGTGGCATGGTGGATGCAATCACTGGTGAATGGATCAGTCTGGACAAGCAGCTTGAAAAAACGAAGGCAAGCGATATCTCGGATCATCCTGATCGGGAGGCATTGCAATTTGCCGTTCGTTTGGGCCTGTTTCCGGTAATCGACGGGAAGGTTGAGCCGGATAAGGAGGTGACCCGAGGCGAAATGGCCGTCATCGCTTCCCATCTCATTGAGCGCATCGAATTTCACCGTTCGTACAGCCTCTCCAGCGACGAGGGGCGACAGCCGTATCGCTTTGATGATGTCGATCCAAAGCATCCGCTGTACGGCGTCGTCCAGAAGGGAGTTCAGACCGGTCTCTTCGCCAAGAAAGGGAGCAGATTCGAACCGGATCGTCCGATTACCCGGGCGGAGGTGGCTGAATTCGTAGCACGCCTGCTGGGATACGGCGACCTTTTGGATAAAACGGACATCTTTTCTGCCCCATACGGAGACGTAGAGAAAAACGCTGTTCCAGCGATAGCGCTCGTCCATGCGTTCGGGCTTCTGGGCGAAAAGGGGAAAGCCGATTTTAAGCCGAACGGGACGCTTACCAGAGCAGAAGCGGCCAGGCTGGTTCAGAAGCTGATCGAACTCAAGAAAGACTACAGATAGAGAAAAATAGCTGGCTTCGGTCAGATGGATGACTGCCGATTTTGCAAAAGAAATCGGCAGTCTTTTCCATGTTTCTATCCGAGACGGAAGGGAGGGATCGTTCTTCCATCGATATCTGTAAAGCCGTATTCCTCTGCCAGCTCCCCTACTCTCACGATTTGACCGCTTTTTTGCTTCACTTCCGGGTCACCTGCCAATGCGCAAATGGCACGCCCGATGTAGTGAGGAGTTTCGGTGTTCTTCAATTCCTCGACAGCTTGCCAATGGTCTGCGTCCGTGTTGAACGCGGCCAGCACAAGTTCTGTTCTCATCCATCCCGGAGAAACCGCGACAACGGCGATGTTGTCAGCCTGAAGTTCTGTTGCCAGTCCGTACGCCATTCGGTTTAACGCGTTTTTTGCTAAATCATAGTAAAAATGTCCAGTGTATTTGTGATCGTCCCAAAATGTTGTATGCACGATCAGACCTGATTGGCGCCTCCGCATAAGCGGGACGGCGAAGTGGTTGGTCGCAAGCTGTGCCCGCACACCTGCCTGAAACATGTGATCCCAATGCAGCAAGGGCAGCTCCCAAAAAGGCTGATATTCGATAGCCAGCTCGTTCCCGCCCCACACATTATTCACCAGGATGTCCAATCGTCCTTGCTCCTGTTGGATGCGGTCAATGACAGCTTCTGTTTCTTCGTCGTTTGTGTGGTCGCAACGAACGGCAAATGCGGTTCCTCCATGGGATTGAATTTCTGCTGCAGTGTCGTCAATTGTTCCCGGATAGTTTTGCGTAGATTTTCCTCTGACACTTCTCCCGGTGACATACACCGTCGCCCCGGCTTTCGCCAGCTCCACCGCAATTCCTCGTCCGGCGCCTCTGCTTCCCCCCGTGACCAAAGCGATTTTGCCTGTCAATGGATTCATGGAACAGATCTCTCCTCTCGATTAACCTTGCGTAAAAGCAAGTCATGCCTCTATTTTTGCAGGCCAATATGACATCTGCTGTCTTGATTGCCAAAATTTCAGTTGGCTTCTTTGCCCTAGGGTTGTCCCTCTTTTCAGCTCCTTTACGAAAGCCCCGGCAGAGGTGCAGATGAAACCTGAAAGCACGGCAGAAGACTTTCCTGCCTCACGATGCTACAAGAAGACAGCCACCACCCAATCCGAATCCATTGCAGTCATCAACATTTCGTGTAAGATGGGGAAAGGAGGGGTGCCCATGTCTATTCGGCTGCGATTGCTGCTTTCCTATACAGCCATGCTTTTGATTACCGTGATTTTATTTGTCGCGGCCGTGTTTCTCATCGCCGTGGCGGTGACAGGGGACGTCAGGCATGTACGCGACCTGTACACGAGCCGCTATGCCGTCATGCCGTTGACCGAGCCGGAGGAGACCGTGTCTGTAGAGACCAAGTTTCTCGGCAAGAGCGACCCCGAGCAGCTCCTCGACGCGGCATTTTTGCGGGAGCTCGAGCAGCGGTTGGCTCCTGTTCAGGCGGGGATTCTCGTCCGCAAGGGCAGCGAAATCCATCACGCGACGCCGATGCTGCAGGTGCCAGGGATGAAGGCGGCGCTTCCGCCCTACGAATTCGGCAACCTGCATGTACGCGACATTTTGGAGACGGAGGGCCGCTTTTTTTCCTACGTCAAGTTTGATTTTCACTTTGCCGACAAGACAGAGGGCGGCGTTTACGTAATGAAAGAGGTAAGCCCTTATGCGGAGCTGACCCGCAGCCTGTTGCCTGTCTTGATCCTGTTTTTGCTGTTGATGCTTGCGCTGATGAACGGCTTGCTGAACTTCCTCGTCTCGCGGAGCATTATCCGGCCGCTGTACCGGTTGAAAACGGCAACGGAGCAAATCAGGGACGGCGAGCTGGATTTTCATATTGAGCAGTCCGGCCGCGATGAGATCGGCCAGCTCTCCCAAGCCTTTGAGGATATGCGAAAAAAGCTGAAGGAATCCGTGGAGCTCCAGCTGCAGTACGAGGAAAACCGCAAAGAGCTGATCTCCAATATTTCTCACGACCTGAAAACGCCGATCACCTCCATTCTCGGATATGTAGAAGGGATTCGCGACGGGGTGGCGGACACGCCGGAAAAGCTGGAAAAATATCTCGATACGATCGCCCGCAAGGCAAAGGGTATGGACCAATTGATCGATGAGCTGTTCCTGTTCTCAAGGCTGGATCTCGGAAAGCTGCCGTTTACCTTTGAACGCTTGGACATCGGACGCTTTCTGGAGGATTACGTAAGCGAGCTGCGATTTGACCTGGAAGAGAAAAATGTGACGGTCGAGTTTGAACGGCAAGGGTCAGCAGTTTCGGCAGCCCCATCAACGCCCCCGGCGCTCGTACTGGCGGACCGCGACAAGCTGAGGCGGGTTCTGGCCAATGTCGTCGACAACAGCTTGAAATACAATGACAAGCCGGAAAAGCGGATATCCTTTTCGCTGCAAGTCGATACTGGACAGGTGCGAATCGAGATTTCCGACAACGGTCCGGGAATCGATCCAAGAGCGATGCCGAATATTTTTGATCGGTTTTATCGGGCGGAGCAGTCACGTAGTACGGACACGGGAGGGAGCGGCCTTGGCCTGGCCATCGCCAAGCAGATCGTCGATGAGCATCGGGGCACGATCAAAGCGAGCAGCATTGCTGGCGAAGGAACGGCCATCCTGATCACCCTGCCGCGTGTAGAGGGGGCAGAAGCATGACGAAAAGCATTCTCGTCGTTGAAGACGATAAAAGCATTGCAGAGCTTCAACGTGATTATTTGGAAATAAATGGGTTCCGTGTGGATGTGGAGCACTCCGGCAGCGCTGGACTTGCAAAGGCGCTGGAAGGCGACTACGATCTGATCATCCTTGATGTCATGCTGCCCCATGTGGACGGATTCGAGCTTTGCAAGCAGATTCGTACGAGCAAAGACATCCCGATCCTGCTGGTCACGGCCAAAAAAGAGGAGATCGATAAGATCAGGGGGTTCGGTCTGGGAGCAGATGATTACGTGATCAAGCCGTTCAGTCCCGGAGAACTGGTGGCCCGCGTCAAGGCGCATCTGGCCAGGTACGAACGCCTCTCGGGCGGAAGGGAGCAGCGCAGCGACGAGATCCAGATCAGGGGTTTGCGGATCGACAAAGCGTCGCGTCGCGTCTTCGTCAACGAGAGGGAGGTGCCTTTTACCACGAAGGAATTTGACCTGCTGGCGTTTCTCGCAGCCAATCCGAATCGCGTTTTTAGCAAAGAACATCTGTTTGAACGCATTTGGGGACTGGATTCCGCGGGTGATATTTCTACCGTGACGGTCCATATTCGCAAGCTCCGGGAAAAGGTGGAGACCGATCCCTCCCATCCCCAGTATATCGAGACGGTCTGGGGTGCCGGGTACCGGTTTACGGTGTAGGAGAAGCTTGTTTAGAAAATGTTTCGACCCGCTTAAGGTTTTTTTAAGAACTGCTTTAGAACGGGTTTAGATTTGCTCCCTATCCTGAGGAGGAACGAGAATCCTCTGGAATGGAAGGAGCGTTACCACATGAAAAGAAAAGCTTCGCATACAATCACCGGACTGCTTGCCACCGCTGCAATTGGTACGTCTGTTCTGATACCTGTTCAATCTGCCTGGGCAGCGGCCAACTTTGCCGATATAAACAAAGCCGGGTCTTATCAGGCTGCAGTGAAAACGCTGGCAGAACAGCACGTATTCGAAGGATACGGTGCTGATCTGCTCAAGCCGCAGCAGGCGATTACCCGTGCCGAGCTGGCCAAGTTGGCGGTGGCGGCATTCGGTCTGCCGACAGGTCAGGGAAGCGCAGCTTTCACCGATGTAGGAAGCGGCGACTGGTTTCATCCGTACGTGACGGCTGCTGTCTCCGCGGGCATCATGAGCGGAGACGAAGCAGAATTCCTGCCTGATCAACCGCTGACCGTCAGTGAACTGGTGCATGTCGTGGCGAAAGCAAGCAAAACAGATAGAGCGGCCCTCCAGAAAATCCTGGGCAATGCGCAGTCTCAGGCGAAAGCATCCAGAGCCGAGGCGGCTTATCTGGTGGTCGAGGCCAAGCGTACGGCCCAGCAGGCCCAGCAGGTTCAGCAGGCAGCCGAGAACAGAGTGACGAGCATCGAAGCGCAGAACGTGATTACGCTGGTCGTGAAGTTCGCGAAGCCTTTGCCAAAAGAAGAGGTGGAGCTGGAAGCAGCGAAGAAAAACTTTGTCTTTGACAACGGCTTGACCATCCGCAATGTGCCGCAGCTGATGACAGGCACTGAAGCGACGTATATCGTGCCGACCACCGTTCAGAAAGAAGGAACCACCTACACATTGACGTACAAAGGGAAACAGGCAGGCACATTTGAAGCCAATCCGGAGAAGCTTGCCCTCCGTTCGACCCAGCAGGTTACAAGCGACACGTTTGAAGTGGAATCCAGTCTCGAAGACGGCGTCACTGACTACGGAAACGTCATCGTAGCGTACCGCAACTCTCGCCCGAATCCGTTCGCTCTCGACGAGAACAACCAGTACAACGGAAAAACGTATGAAATTCTCTCCTCGATGCGGGATATATCCGTCACGATCACGCCAGAGGGCGGCGAACCGATCAGAGCGGGCTACGTTCCTTTCACGCAAGCAACCGATGGCCGCCAGGCGCCAAAGTTCCGACTGCCTGACGGACAGAAGCTGAAGCCGGGCACCACGTACACGGTGACAGCGGATTGGGCGACGCTGCAGAAAAACACGTTCGTCGCAACCGAGAAGGCGCCGCTGACGATTGAAGAAGTGAAGGCTGCGGATGAAAAAACGCTGTCTGTCACCTTGGCCGAAGATCCGAAGGACGAGCTTTTCGCCTTGCGCAGCATTACGCTGACAGCACCGGACGGTACCAAGCTCACTGCCGATTACAAGCTGACAAGCCGCAAGGGTCAGGTAGGGACATTTGAATTGAAAGACGGAGCGCTTGAAGCGGGCACGACATACGAGGTCGCTCCTGCAGGCGACTGGGCGATTGCGGATAGTGTCCGTGTAACGCTTGAATAGAATGTTGATCTCCCGCACAAGTTTATGAATTCTATGCCGCGAGAGTCTCTCATGAAGAGAGACTCTCTTTGTTTTGCACGGCGTTTTTGATACTGTATTAGGAGGAAACAAGCTCTGCCGGACATGGCCGGGAAAAGGGACAAGAACAAAACAAAGATGACCAACCAAAGAAGGACGGAACAGCAATATGCCTTTAAAAATTGGATACCGAACGATAAAAACTGCAATTGGTACGGGAGCGGCGATTCTGATCGCTCAGCAGCTGGGCCTTTCTTTCTATGCCTCGGCCGGAATTATTGCGATTCTCTGCATTCAGGTGACGCGAAAACAGTCATTTCGGACGGCGATCAACCGCATTCTCGCCTGCCTGCTGGGGTTGGTGGTCGGGGTTGCGCTGTTTGCCCTCCTCGGGTTTCAGCCTGTAGCGCTGACGCTGCTCATCCTCGTCTTCCTCCCGCTGGCTGTCCGCTTTGGCATTCAGGAGGGCTTCGTGACCAGCATGGTCGTCCTCTTGCATCTCTATTCTGCGGAGCGGATGGACGTGCCCGTCATTTTAAACGAGCTTGCCCTCGTTACGATCGGCGTTGGCGTTGCCTTGCTGGCCAACCTCTACATGCCCAGCCTGGAAAAGGAGCTGAAGGGCATGCAGGCGGCCGTGGAGCGGAACTTTGCGACGATTTTGCAGGAGTTCTGCTTTTACCTTCGCCACGGCCAAAGCGATTGGGACGGGCGCGAGATGATCGAGACCGAAAAAATGCTGGAGGAAGCAAAGCTGCTGGCCTGGCGGGATGTAGAGAACCGCATCGTCCGCAAAGAGGAAGACACCTACTACGAGTATTTCGTCATGCGGGAAAAGCAGTTTGAATACCTGGAGCGGATGCTGCCGATCGTATCGACACTCAGCGTGCAAGTGCCGCAGGGGCATCAAATCGCGGATTTTCTCGACCACCTGAGCCATTCCATCCATCCGGGCAATACGGCGTACCGCTTCCTCGACAAGCTGCAGGTGATGCGGGAAGAGATCCAAGAGGCGCCGCTGCCCCAGTCGAGAGAAGAATTCGAAACCCGCGCGTCACTCTTTACCTTGCTGCGGGAGATCGAGCAATACTTGTATATTAAGCACCAGCTGGGCAGGAAAAGTCCGGTGAAGAGGAAAGAGCAGGGGTATTAGAAGTGAGTGCAAAACCGCCCGGAGGCTGCAATAGTTGCTGTTCCGGGCGGTTTATTCGTAATTACTGATTGCATTTGGCAAAGGAGAGAAAACTGTGAAGAAAAGATATATGATAAGTTTTATTGCCTCTATTCTTATGATTATTTCTTCTTTAATAAGTTTGCTTCTAAGATTATCTATGTCTTTATCTATCGCTTTACCAACCCTTTTATTAGTGGGAGGAATCTGCTTCTTTATATCTGCCTTCGTATCCATGAAGAAAGAAAAGGAATAGACGAGTTTGATCGCGGAACAGAGAGTCGGAGAGCATTTGCCACAGTTCGATATACCCCCAGTCCACTTTGTCCCCCATATCCATATTTCACCAAGCATCCTCTCTGTACGGCTAGAATTGCCGCCAAGTATCCACAGGATCTGTGATTTCTTCTTTTGCAGCAATTACTCCCTACTTAATTGAGCCATCCACTTCCCCAAACCCCTAAATTTTCGCAATGGTTACCATTGCGATTTCTCATTTTTTCATAAATTTCAACTATGATACTGTAAAGCAAAGAACATCGAGAGAGGAAAGGAGTGCTGCGCGTTGTTGCCATTTCGCGTCATCAACCAGAAAACGACTGAACAAATTTTGGACATGGCCCGCGTCATCGAGACGGTGGAACAAGCCTATACGCTGAAAGCCCAAAAGGAGGCCACCCTGTTCCCCATGGTTTTCCACGAATTCGAGCCGGGCAAAGCGGATATGGACATCAAGTCCGGCCATCTGACAGGTGCCAACATTTTCGGATTGAAGCTGGTCTCCTGGTTTGGAGAAAACACGGAGAAGAATCTGCCCCAGCTGATCGGAATGGTCATGGTGCTGGACAGCCGTACAGGCGCTCCGCGGGGAATCCTCAGCGGCGAGCATATCACATGCATGCGCACGGGTGCAGCCGGGGGGATCGGCGCCAAATACTTGGCGAGACCGGAGTCGGAGCATCTGCTGATCGTCGGCAGCGGTCATCAAGCCCCTTTTCAAATCCTGGCCACGTTGATTGCCATGAAGCATGTAAAAAAAGTATCTGTATACAACGCCCGCTCCTACGAACGAGCTGCTGCGTTTTGCGAAAATATCCAGTCCAGGCTGCTCAAAATGGTCGCCTCCCAGTTTAAAGGACAGGATGATCTCTTAGGCGAGTACACCAAGCGCTGTCAGATCGAATTTGTTCCCGTAGAGAACATCGAGCAGACGACAAGAGAAGCGGACATCATCATCACCGCTACATCTGCCCGTCAGCCGTTGATCCGGAAAGAATGGGTAAAGCCGGGAACACATATCACCTGTGTCGGAGCGGACATGGAAGGCAAGCAGGAGATCGATGAGCATTTGTTTGCCGCAGCCCGCGTTTTTGTAGACGACGTCAGGCAATCGGTGAACGTTGGAGAAATGGAGATTCCCGTAAAGAAAGGCGTCGTTACGAAAGAGACAATCATAGCGGAAATCGGCGAAGTGATTCTGGGCCGGACAGCCGGACGGACGTCGCCTGAAGAGATTACGATCTTTGACAGCACCGGCATCGCCCTGCAGGATTTGCTGACCGCCAATCTTGTGCTTGAGGTGGCGGAAAAGACGGGTGCCGGTACGGTAGTCGAACTCTAAAAAAGGGAGGAGTAAACAAAAGATGCAGGTAAAACCGTTTAAAGTCGAAGAGTGGATGAATGAATATGAAATGGACGCGGTCTACAACATCGCCGAGACATGCGTGGACTCTCTGACCGTGGAAGAATTGATCCGCCTGTCTGATGAGCCGGAGCACTTTTTTGGCGAACTGGCAAAAATGAAGCTGACGTACGGGCATATCGAGGGATCGCCGGAGTTTCGCTCGCTGGTCGCCGGTTTGTACAAAACGATGAAGCCGGAAAATGTCATTTCGATGAACGGCGCCATCGGGGCCAACTTCCTGCTGCTTTACTCACTCGTGGAACCGGGGGACGAGGTCATTACCGTACATCCGACCTATCAGCAGCTGTACTCGGTGCCGGAATCGTTCGGGGCACAGGTGAAGCTCCTCGGGCTGCGTCCGGAAAACGGATTTTATCCCGATCTGGGTGAACTGAGAAGCATGGTCAGCCCGAAAACGAAGCTGATCTGCATCAACAATCCGAACAACCCGTCCGGCGCGCTCATGGGCGAAGAGATGCTGCGCGAAATCGTGGAAATCGCCCGCAGTGTGGATGCCTATCTGCTCTGCGACGAGGTGTATCGCGGACTGCATCAGGACCCCGAGGTCGTCGTTCCGTCCATTGCGGACCTGTACGAGAAAGGAATCAGCACAGGCAGCCTGTCCAAGGTGTTTTCGCTTGCCGGCCTGCGTCTCGGTTGGATTGCGGGACCGCTTGCCGTGATCAAGGAATGTGTCAAGCACCGCGATTACAATACGATCAGCTGCGGCATGATCGACGACGTCCTCGCCGTGCATGCATTGAAAAACTACGACAAGATCATGGACCGCAACCTCGGAATCGTCCGCACCAATCTGCAAATTCTGGACGACTGGGTGCAAAATGAACCGCTTATCTCGTATGTGAAGCCGCAGGCCGGGACGACAGCGATGCTGAAATACGAGCTGGACATCCCGTCCGAGGAGTTTTGCATCGACCTGTTCAAAACGACCGGGGCCTTCTTGACGCCGGGAAGCTGCTTTGACATGGAAGGCTATGTGCGGATCGGCTACGCGTGCGCCACAGACGTGCTGCGCGACGGTCTGGCAAAAGTATCAGAATATCTAAGGGCCCGCCGCTAAGTGCTGGCCCTATAAAAATACAATTGATTGCATAAATATAAAAATGTTATTATTAAAAAAAGTTTAGGGAGGGGAAACTGCTTATGGCGCAACCAGAAATGAACACCAAGCCTTCGCTTTCCAAGGTGAAAGAAATAAACGTCTTCGTCTTGCTCTTTGCCGTGCTGGCGATCGCGGTCGTCTTGACCTATCTGATCCCGGCGGGCGAATACGGACGCGTGGACGTAAACGGCAGAAGCGTCGTCGATCCGCAATCATTCCAATTTATCGAATCATCTCCGGTAAAGCCGCTTGGACTCGTTAACAGCGTCCATACCGGCATGGAGGAAGCGGCGGGCATTATCTTTTTTGTTTTGATTATCGGCGGAACCTTCGGTATTTTGACAGCAACCGGGGCGATTGAGGCTCTGATCGTCACGCTCTCACGAAAGCTGCAAAACCAGGAAAAATGGCTGATTCCGATCATGATGTTCTTCTTTGCCATGGGGGGATCATTGATGGGAATGGCGGAAGAAACGATTCCGTACATAGCCATTATGATACCGCTGGCAGTCGCTTTGGGATTTGACGCGATCACCGGGGCGGCGATCGTCCTGGTGGGCGCCTCCGTCGGCTTTACGTCGGCGATCATGAACCCGTTTACGGTCGGGGTAGCGCAAGGCATTGCCGAGCTTCCGACGTTTTCCGGGGCAGCGTACCGCATTGCCGTCTTTGCCGTAATGTACATCGTCTCGGTCGGATTTGTCTACCGCTATGCGATGAAGGTGAAAAAGGACCGCTCACACGGGTTCTTCGGCAATTTTGAGGGGAAAGACGCCTCGGAGCTGCTGCGCGGCGATATTGTTCTTACGACGAGACACAAATGGATTCTCGGCTGTTTTGTGGTCAATTTTGTCGTTCTGGCCTTCGGCGTAATCAAATACGGCTGGTATATTACGGAAATTGCCGGACTGTTCCTACTTTTGGGAATTGTCATTGGGTTAATCGGGAAACTCTCGTCCAACACGATTGTAGAATCATTCATGAAAGGAGCCTCCGGCGTAATTGCAGGGGCGCTTGTGATCGGCGTTGCCCGCGCGGTCGTGGTCGTGCTGAACGAGGGCCACATTCTCGATACGATCCTCTACTATGCAGCTGCGTTGATCAATGAGATTCCGGCGACGCTGACCGCGTTTGGCATGCTTGTGCTGCAAACAATCATCAGCTTTATCGTGCCGTCCGGCAGCGGAATGGCCGCCTTGACGATGCCGATCATGACACCGCTCGCCGATCTGGTGGGCGTGACGAGACAAACCGCAGTGCTCGCGTACCAGTTTGGGGACGGGATTTCGAATATTTTCATCCCTACGTCCGGGTACTTCATGGCGGGCCTGGCAATTGCCGGGATTCCATGGATGCGCTGGATGAAATGGATCCTGCCGTTGATCCTCCTTCAGTACGGCATCGCCATTGCCGCAGTAGTCGTGGCCCAGCTGATCGGCTACGGGCCGTTTTAAGAAACATTGGAACAGGGGGATGTTTCGCGGACCAGCGAGCTTCCTGCCTGCATCATTTTTGCTAGGAGCGTGATTGTATGACTAGAGCCTTGTGCACTCCAGAACTCGCCCAATGGGCTGTCGGCCACCGCCGCTACCTGCACCAAAATCCGGAGCTGTCCGGGGTGGAATTCGAGACTGGCGAATACATCAAAAAATGTCTGCAGGAGCTGGACATCGAAATTCTCGACTTTCCCGCACCGAGCGTCGTCGGCTTTTTGAAAGGAACCGAAGGGAAAAAGACGATTGCGCTGAGGGCTGACATCGACGCGCTGCCAGTTCTGGAGGAAGGCGAGAAGGATGGCTATATTTCCAAGCGCGAGGGCATCGCCCATGTCTGCGGCCATGACGGACATACGGCCGTGCTGCTCGCCGCCGCCAAATGGCTGTCGGAAAACCGGCAGGAAGTGAAGCCGAACGTGCTGTTTTTGTTCCAGTCCTCGGAGGAAATGCTGCCGAGCGGGGCGGAAAAACTGGTGGCCCAGGGAGCGGTCGACCAGGCGGATGCGGTCTTTGGCCTGCACCTCTGGCAGCCGCTGGAGAAAGGAAAGATCGGCATCACCTACGGCGCGATGATGGCGTCGGCGGACGATTACCGCATCGTCATCGAAGGAAAGGGCGGGCACGGCTCGATGCCGCATGAGACCATCGATCCGATCTACATCGCCAGCCATGTGATCGGCGCTTTGCAGGGAATTGTCGGACGCCGGATGAACGCCATCGAGCCGGCGGTCATCTCTGTGGGTAAAATCGAAGCGGGGACGACGTACAACATCATTCCCAACCAGGCGGTCATGTCCGGCACGTTCCGTTCGCATTCGGAAGCGACCCGCCGGGCTCTGGCGGAAGAAATGAAGCGGACCGTCGAGGGAATCTGCGCCGCTTTCGGAGCAAAGGGGACGCTGGAGGTCGACTGGGGCACGCCGCCGGTGGTCAATGACAAAGAGATGAGCCAGTTCGTGGAGCAGGTCGTGACAGAAAAGCTCGGAAGCGAGCTGCTTGTTCATGTCGATCCGGTCATGGGCGGCGAAGACTTCTCCCACTACTTGCTCAAAAAGCCGGGCGCCTTTGTGTTTGTCGGCATGAACGGCGAAAAGAGCGCCTATCCGCATCATCACCCTCGCTTCGATATCGACGAAGACGTGATGCCGACAGCGATCAATCTGTTCATTCAACTCGTCAAGCAGTTTGCATAAGGACTTGCCGACAAAGGTGACCTAATAGGCTCGCCCGGCCGTTTGCACAAGGAGTTTGCCTAAGGAGGTTTTTACAGGATGCTATCCGTTTCATTTTTCGATATTGTCAAAGCGCACAAGGATTTGCAGGGCCAAGTGACGAAGACGCCGCTGCTGCGTTCGGACGCTCTGTCCGGGGCAGCAGGCGCGGACGTGTGGCTCAAGCTGGAATGCTTGCAAAAAACAGGCTCGTTCAAAGTCAGGGGAGCGCTGAACAAAATCGCTTCCCTGAGCGAAGCAGAGCTGGCCAAAGGCGTTATCACCGCTTCTGCGGGAAACCATGCGCAGGGCGTAGCCTATGCCGCGTCCCTGAAAGGCGTATCCGCCCTGATCGTCGTGCCAAAGACGGCTCCGGAGACGAAAAAGGCCGGAATCAAGAAGTACGGAGCGGAACTGATCGTTCACGGAGACAACTACGATGAAGCAGAGGCGCATGCATACCAGCTAGCGGAGGAAACGGGCAGAACCTTCGTGCACGCATTTGAAGACGACCAAATCATCGCCGGTCAAGGGACGGTCGGACTGGAAGCGCTGCTGGAGGAGCCCGATTTCGATACGATCATCGTTCCGGCTGGCGGCGGAGGCCTGATCTGCGGGATCGCGACCGCAGCCAAGGCGATCAATCCCGCGGTGAAGGTGATCGGAATCCAGACCCATGCGTCGCCGCCGTGGTACTATTCGTTCCGGGAAGGACGCCTGGTCGATGTGGAGTACAGCGACTCGCTTGCTGACGGCCTGCACGGCGGCATTACCCAGGGCAACCTGGATCTGGCGCTGAAGATCGTGGACGACATACTCCTCGTCGAAGAAGAGCACGTCGCACAGGCCATGCACTGGCTGGCAAAAGAGCATCACCTGATGGTCGAAGGCTCGGGCGCAGTCGGCGTCGCAGCCCTGCTGCAAGGGGCCGTTTCGGGCATCGCGGGCAAAAAAGTGCTGACGATCGTCAGCGGCAGCAATGTGGACGCAGGCAAGCTGGCAAAGCTGATCGCGAGGTACGAATAGGATGACGCGGATTCGGTCCATCGACATTTACGCGATTGCGCTGCCGTTGATCCGCCCGTTTATCATCGCCTACGATACGTTCCGCGAGATGCCGACGATCCTGGTCCGGCTGGAGACAGACGAGGGAGTCGTAGGATACGGCGAGGCTACGCCGGACGAGCATGTGACAGGGGAGACCTACTGGAGCACAATCGAGGTCATCAAGCATCATCTGGGTCCGGCTGTGCTTGGAGAAAACCCGTTTTCCATCGAGCGGATTCACGACAGGATGAACCAGAAGGCAAAGGGAGTCCCGGCGGCCAAGGCAGCGATTGACATCGCCTGCCACGACCTGATGGGCAAGCTGGCGGGCCAGCCGCTCTACCGTTTGCTGGGCGGCCCTTCTCACGACGAGCTGGTCATTCCTTATGTCATGAGCATTCAGCCGCCGGAGGTCATGGCCCAAGAGGCCCAAGCGGCTGTCGCCGAAGGGTACGGAACCTTGAAGCTGAAGGTCGGGACGGACGTCGCCTCAGATGTTGCCCGGGTGCAGGCCGTACGCCAAGCAGTCGGGCCCGATATCAGGCTCCGGGTCGACGTCAACCAGGGCTGGGGGTACGCCGCCGAGACCTTGCAGGCGCTGAAGCATATGGAGGCGTTGGGCATCGACTGGATCGAGCAGCCGGTTCACGCCGACGACCTGGACGGCATGGCCGATATTCGCCGAAAGACGGCGATCCCCGTGATGGTTGACGAAGGACTTTTGGGAGACAAGGAGATGCGGCAGATCACCCAGAAAAATGCCGCAGACTGGATCAACATCAAGCTGATGAAATGCGGCGGTTTGTACCCGGCAGTGCGATTGAACCACCAGGCGGAAATGGCGGGAATCCGCGTGCAGATCGGTTCGATGGTGGAGTCGGCCGTCGCCACCGCGGCGGGAGCGCATCTTTCGCTGGCAAAGAAGAATATCTGGTCCAACGAGATGGTCGGCCCCCGGATGTTTGCCAAAGACGTGGCGGATTTCCCCGTTTTCGGCGACCGCATCCGGCTTGGCGAATCACCGGGGCTGGGAATAGCAGTAAACGAAGAGACTGTTGCGTCTTTGATGCGCATTCACGTGAAATTGGCATAGCATAAATGGGCTCCATCGGGTACACTTTGGGGAATAAGGAATGAGCGTTTGACGCCTTCCAATTCGGACAAAGCGAGTGTAGACGATGGAGCTTCGTAATTTAAGGACCTTTCAGGTCGTCGCCGAACATTTGAATTTGACCAAGGCAGCCGAGCATCTGGGCTACAGCCAGCCGACCATTACCCTGCAAATCAAGGCGCTGGAGAGGGAGCTGGGCCATTCGCTGTTGAACCGGGTGGGAAAGAAAACATTCCTCACCCCGGCAGGCAAGGTGGTCAGGCAGTATACGGAGCAGTTGTTTTCCGTCATGCAGCTGATGGAAGAAGAGCTGAACCACCTGAACAACCCCTTTGGCAATCTGGTTGTCGCCGCTCCTGAATTTTACTGCACCCAGTACATGCCCCACATGCTGAAGTCATATCTGGAAATGCATCCGCAGGTGAATCTGCAGGTCATTTCCTGCAGCAGCCAGGAGGCGCTGCGCAGGGTGAACAACCATGAAGCCGACATCGGCATCATCGCCGGAACATGCGATCTTTCGGATATTTATGCAAGTGTGGTGGATCTGGAGGAGTTCGCGCTGGTCGCTACGCCGGAAATGATTGCCGGGCGCAGCTTCTCCGAGGTGCTGGAGCAGTATCCGTTCCTGTCCTACCAGGAGGGCTGCAACCTCGACGGGTTTATCAGCCAGTGCCTGGCGGAGATCAACTACTCTCCCCAATCCGTCATCAAGTGCACGAGCGAAGAGACGATCAAGCGGTCGGTGCTCAATCACACAGGGGTCGCCTTTCTCAGTACCGCGCTCATCCAGGCGGAGCTGCGTTCCGGAGCGGTAGAGGAGCTGCACCGTTTTTCCCGGCGTGCCGAGACGTCGATTATTTGCCTGAAGCGGCGAAAGGACGAGGCGGCGATTGAGACCTTCGCCGAGCTGGTGACCGATGTGTGGCAAAGCGTTCGGGAAAATCAGTAGGGCTTCGTATAACGTAAAAGAGCATCTCATCCAGAGATGCTCTTTTCAGCGTCTTTGGGAGTGGGTTTTGGGGCGGGGCAAGGTAAGATCAGGTCAGGTAAGGTAAGCTAAGCTAAGTTAAGCTAAGCTAAGTTAAGCTAAGCTAAGCTAAGCTAAGCACTGACAGCTAGCCTGTTTTACCGTAGTCCATCGAGAAAATCCCGCACTGCCCGATAGAAGCCATTCGGGTCATCAGAGTGGACACCGTGACCGCATTCTTCAAAAACTTCAAGCTTTGTATTGGGCCTGCGGGAAACCATAAGCTTGGCCTGATGAATATCCATGACAAAGCTTTTTTTTCCGTGAATAAGCAAAATGGGGCAAGTAGAGGACAGCCAGTCTTCCCACCAGACACCATTTATGTTTTGTGTAGAAATATTCATCCCTCTTAAGTCGGAGCGAAATCCCCAGCCCTGTTCATCCTCAAACACGCTTTCCGAAAAGTAATCAATGGCTCTAACCCCTGCGCGCTCCAATGATGCTCTCAGTTCCTCCAGTGAAGCGGAACGGCTGGGGAGCTTTTCGGCAAAGGACATGTCGGCATTGATCTCGACACCGATGTCTTCCACAATAACGGCTCTGACGAGTTCAGGATAACGTGCAGCAAATTGATAGCCGTTTACTCCGCCTAAAGAATGCCCCAGTATGGTGACAGGCTGTCCGCCAAGCTCCGTGTCAATAAGGCTAAAAATATCATTCAGGTAGCTTTCTCTGGAGTAATCCAGATCGGGAGAGTGCTCACTCCAGCCATGTCCGCGTTGGTCCAAACCGATCACCCGCCAACCCTCGATTTTGGAGGCGAAGTCTGAGTAGGTTCTGGCATCGTTCATATGTCCGTGCAGCATCAGTAAAATTTCTTCACCCTCACCCCCGAAATCAAGGTATGAGAGCTTCATCTTTCCCGATTGAAAGTATTTTCTTGTTGGCAATCGATTGTCTTTTGCAAAAAGCATGTCCTTTCCTCCCTTTCCCTTCCGAATTGAACAAAATTTGATGGCAAGCCAACTGTAACGGATAATAGTGACAACTTTTGTCATGATTTAAAAATTTGTGTACAGCTATTTGGCATATCGCTTGACTCTGCTTGATAACGAGAAATGTGCGATAACGTAAGAGCTCTTCCCTGCGATCCAAGGAGCTGTTTTTGTCCCTACCGTCATATACATCTAAAGAGTTTGACTATTCAGCCTATAACAGGTATAATTTGGATAACTTTGTTAGTTAAATTAACTAACTCTTTGGTGGTGAATGGCAAAGCGTGCGTTCTTCAAAAAGAACAGGCAGCAGCAAGCTTGTCAAAAAGTGGAACAAGGAAGAGATATTGCAGCAGGTCATTTTGCATGGACAAATTTCCCGCGCCGACCTTTCCAAGGAGACGCAGCTCAGCCGTCCGTGTGTGTCGGCCCTCGTCGATGAAATGATTCAGGAAGGCCTCCTGCACGAGGTAGGCATGGGAGATTCGCGCGGCGGCCGCAAGCCGATTTTGCTCGAGTACAACTATCAGGCATACGCGATTGCCGGGGCTGTGTTCGAAGGCTCCACGCTGGATATGGCAGTAGCTGATCTGAAAGGACGGTTTTTGGGGCGTTATCAGAAGCGGCTGTCACAGCCTGGAAACGGGGAGCTGGTGATCGAGGATTTGGCCCAAGGGCTGGAGCGGCTGCTGGAGGAAAGCAGTCTTCCCGCTGACCGGCTGCTCGGGATCGGTGTCGGCCTGCCCGGCGTTACCCAGCGCGGGAGCGGTACGGTCAGCTTTTCGCCCAGCACAGGCTGGATGGGCTCGCCAATCCAGAAGACCATCGAGGAGCGCCTCGGGCTGCCTGTCATCATCGACAACGACGTAAACATGATGACCCTGGGTGAGTACGTCCGCGGCGTCGGGGTCGGCCACAGCACGGTCGTCTACATGTATGTAGGCACCGGGATCGGCTCCGGCATCATCCTGGACGGACAGTTTTACCGTGGGAGCCGGGAAGCGGCAGGGGAGATCGGCTTCATGATGATCGGTCCCGCCAATTCCAGAAAGGACGGAGCGTCGGGTGTTTTCGAGACGCATTATTCCGCTCCCGGCATCGCATGCAAGGCCAAGGGATTTCTCTCTGACCTTCAGGAAGGGTCGAGTGTCATAAAAGAGCTGATTCGGTACGCCGAGAAAGGACACGAGGAAGCCGTCCGACTTCTGGACGAAGTGTACCTCAACTGGGCATACGGAATAGCCAATATTGTCAGCATCCTGAACCCGGAGCTGTTGATCCTGAGCGGGGAGATGGTCCATATCGATGATAAAGGGGTGAAGCGGATTTCCGATTGGCTAAGTGAGTGGGTGCCCGTAGCGCCTCGTCTGGAAAAGGCTGCTCTTGGCGAACAGGCGGGCTTGATCGGTGCCGTCCACAGCGTTTTAGAGGCGTTCCCGTCCACGAGACTGCTGGACAGGTAACAGAAAAAAAGGGGGAGTTTGTTTTGAAACAGTCCAACAGCACACTGAAAAAATGGATGCGAGGCGTGTTTGCCAGCTCGCTGGCCCTGACGGTTGCGGCGTGCTCCGGCGGCGGACAGGAGGCGAAGCCGGCAGACAGCAACAATACTGGCGGGCAGCCGTCCGGCGAAGCGAAGCCTGCCGAACCGGAAGGCGACCAGAAGCTGATCATTTACACCGCACGCGACAAGAACATCTTCGAAATCGTCCTGCCCAAGTTCAATGAAAAGTATCCGAATATCGAAGTGGAGACGCTGGAGATGGGAGCGCAGCAGATTCTGGAACGCGTACGCGCCGAAAAAGCCAATCCGCAGGCCGATTTCTGGTGGGGCGGCACGCAGTCCGCTCTGAGCACGGCGGCGGATGAGGGCTTGCTGGAACCTTACAAGCCGACGTTTGCCGACAAGATTCCGGATTTGTACAAGGACCCGCAGGATCGCTGGTATGGAGAAATGCTGCTGCCGGAGGTCATCATGTACAACTCCGAGGCGCTCAAGCCGGAGGAAGTTCCGCAAGACTGGGATGAGCTGATCGATCCCAAGTACAAGGATAAAATCGTAATCCGCAACGTTCTGCCATCGGGAACGATGAGGACCATCTACTCTGCCATGATCTACCGACAAGGACCAGACACCCCGGAAAAAGGCTACGAGTGGCTTAAAAAGCTTGACGCCAACACCAAGGAATACACCCAGGACCCGACCAACCTCTACCTCAAGCTGGACCGCCAGGAAGGCGTCATCTCTCTGTGGAATCTGCAAGACGTACTGATTCAGAGCAAACAGAACAACCATCCATACGACTTCGTCTATCCAAAGAGCGGGGCACCGATCCTCGTAGACGGCGTCGGCTTGATCAAAGGCGCGAAAAACGCGGACGCGGCCAAGAAGTTTTACGAATTCCTGTTCAGTCCGGAAATTGCCGCCCAGCTTGCCAAGGAGCGCTTCCAGTTCCCGTCCCGCACGGACATCAACAAGGACGATCTGCCTGACTTCATGAAAAACCTCGAGCTGAAGCCGCTGGAGCTGGATTGGAAGGTCATGGCGGAAAAAGAAAAAGAATGGATGCAGCATTGGGACGAAAACATCAAAGGAAAAGGAAAGAAGTAACCGGTTTCACGGACAGCGACCAGACGGGGAGGCACACAAGTCGCTCCGTCTGGCTCTTGCATAGAGGTGGTCTTTATGCGATCACTTCCGGACCGGGCCCATTTTTTTTAGGGAGGACACCTGATGAGCAGCGTAACACTGGATCACGTACACAAGCGATTTGGAAAGGCCAAAGGGGTAGAAGATGTCCACATTCATATCGAATCAGGAGAATTCTTCACGTTTTTGGGCCCCAGCGGCTGCGGGAAGACGACTACCCTCAGAATGATCGCCGGCTTTTACTACCCGACGGAAGGGCGCATCTCGTTCGGCAGCCAGGATGTGACGATGCTGCCGCCCAACAAGCGCAATACCGGGATGGTTTTCCAAAACTACGCCCTGTTTCCGCATATGACGGTGTTTGAAAATATTGCCTTTGGCTTGCAGGTTCGAAAAATGGCGAAAGCCGACATCAAAGAACGCGTGGAGAGGATCATGAAGCTGGTCCGTCTCGATGGGTACGGAGAACGCCGGATCGACCAATTGTCCGGCGGACAGCAGCAGCGTGTTGCTCTCGCCCGTGCCCTCGTCATCGAGCCGCAAATCCTGCTGCTCGACGAACCGCTGTCCAACCTGGACGCGAAGCTGCGGGAAGAGACCCGTTATGAAATCAAGCGCCTGCAAATGGAGCTGGGCATCACCACCATTTACGTGACGCACGACCAGGCGGAGGCGATGTCGATGTCAGACCGCATCATGGTCATGAACAGCGGAGTGATGCAGCAGATCGGCACGCCGCACGAGATCTACCACCGGCCGGTGAACCGCTTCGTCGCGTCCTTTATCGGCGAAACCAATCTGTGGGAAGCGACAGTGACAGGAATTGAGGGCCAAAACGTCTATGTGCAGGTGACGCCCGACATCTCCCTGTGCGGCTCCTTGCAGCAGGCATCCCCGCAGGTTCGTTTGGCGGTCGGAGAAAAGGTAGCGCTTTCGATTCGTCCCGAAGCGGTTCGGGAAAGTGCGGGAGCGGACGGTGAGAACGTGGTGAGAGGAACCGTGGCGCTTGCCGAGTTTACCGGTGCATGCGTCAACTACGTGACCAGCGTCGGACCCCACCAGTTGAGGAGCATGTTTATCAATGAAGGAAGCGCTGTCAAACAGCCCGGGGAGGCCATTTCCCTGCACATTCCAAAGAACAGCATCTATTTTGCCGGATAAGGAGGAAAAGCGATGAGAGCAGAACTGCAGCCAGGATCGGCACCCGCAAGGCGAATGTCGTTTACCTCTTCGCCGGCATTTGTGTATGTACTGGTTTCGCCGCTGTTTTTGATCTTGCTGGCGTATGTCATTTACCCGCTCTGGGAAACGTTTGTCGCCAGCGTCCACATCGATGGCGAGACGACGTGGAAAAACTACGTCCGCTTCTTCAGTCTGGAGCATACGGCCAATCTGGAGGCGTTGTGGACCAGCATTTATATATCCGTCCTGAGCGTCATCAGTTGCGGAATTGTCGGAGTGACGATGGCTTTTTTGCTGGAGCGCTACGAATTTCCGGGGCGAAAAATCCTATCGGTGCTTGCCTTGGTGCCGATGGCCCTGCCGCCGCTGATCGGGGTGCTCTCGTTTACGTTTTTGTACGGTGAGAGCGGCATTTTCCCACGGGCGTTCAAGGAATTGTTCGGCCTGGCCCAAGTGCCGTTTTCCTTGAAAGGGATCTGGGGTGTTGTCGTCGTTCACACCTTTACGATGTACACGTATTTCTTCATGACCGCGTCGGCGGCGATCAAGGGGCTTGACCCGTCTCTGGAGGAAGCAGCCGCAAGCCTTGGGGCAGGGCGTTTTACCGTTTGGCGGAGAGTCATTTTGCCGATGCTCACCCCTGCGCTGGTCGCCTCGTCCCTGCTGGTGTTCATGATTTCGATGGCGTCCTACACGGCCCCGCTCATCTTCGGAATCGACCGGACGATGACGATGCAAATTTATCTCTCCCGAACGAATGGAGACCTGGACATGGCGGCGGCGCAATCGACGATTTTGTCGATCGTGTCGGTAGCCTTCCTCCTGTTGATGCGCTGGTATCAGGGAGCGCGGAATTATCAAAACCAGAGCAAGGGCGTCAGCGTGCACAGAACGGAAATCAAAAGCAAGACAGGCCGCTATATCTCGATCGTGCTGGCTTTTATCGGCATCGTCATCCTGATGCTGCCCATTTTGGTGCTCGTTTTGATTTCCTTCTCCGTGGACGGCACGTGGACGGTCCAGATATTGCCGCCAAAGTATACGGTGGATCATTATCTCGACTTGTTTACCGACAAGAAAACCTGGCGTCCGATCATGAACAGCTTGGAGCTGAGCGCGATTGCCACAATCGGGATCGTCCTGTTCGGGGTGGCGGCAGCCTATGCGATGGTAAGGCTGCGTTTTCGCGGAAAGACATTGCTGGACGTCCTGATTATGCTGCCCTGGGCACTGCCTGGGACGGTCGTGGCGGTCAACCTGATCGCAGCCTTCAGCGAGCCGACCGTGTTCAGCTTCAACCAGGTGTTGATCGGCACCTTCTGGATTATCCCGCTTGCCTACTTTGTCCGCCATCTGCCGCTCGTGTTCCGTTCGACGTCGGCTACGCTGATGCAGATGGACCCGTCTGTCGAAGAGGCGGCGCGAAACCTGGGGGCTACGTGGTGGTACAGCTTCCGGCGGGTTGTCTTTCCGATGGCGTTCGGCGGGATACTGGCCGGTACCTTGCTCGCGTTTGTCCAGTGTATCGGCGAGTTCGTGGCATCTATTCTGATCTTTACCCCGCGGACAACGCCTCTTTCCGTGGCGATTTTCCAAAAGATGTACTCCTTTGAATTCGGTACGGCATGTGCATACGGCGTCTTGCAAATCGTCGTGATCATCATCGTGCTGTTCGTCTCCAGAAAACTGACCGGCGACAAGGCGGGAACGGCGGTTTAAACAGGCAAGATGCCTAGCAAGTCCGCCGTCAACTGTTGGCGCTTTGATTACTCGTGCATTTCCGTTTTGCTTCTATGGGTCAATCCGTGGCGACAGCATGAACTCCCCTGCATGAAGGCCATGATTGATAATGCAGGAATTTCCTGCAGATAGATCATCTTACAGAGGAAATGGAGGAGGGTTCATTGAAAAAGGGGACTTTTGCCAAGCTGTTTTCCGTCACTACAGCCGTCGCGCTGGCCGGCAGTCTCGTCCTGCCGCTGGCGCCCCAGACCGCTCATGCCGACCGCGGTGTCGTCGACCTGTGGAAAGCGATCAAGCCGCTGACCACGATTGCCAGCGCCATGAACACAGGCGCGCATCCCGACGACGAGCACAGCGCAATGCTGGCGTACCTGTCGCTGGGCAAGGGAGTGGACACGTCCAGCATCATCGCCAATCGCGGCGAAGGCGGACAGAACGAGATCGGCAGCGAGCTGGGCAATGCGCTCGGCATCATCCGCACGAGGGAGCTGCAGGAGGCGTCCAAGGTCACCAATGTGACGCTGGGCATCCTCAGCGAACAGATTGATGATCCCGTCTACGATTTCGGCTTCTCCAAAAGCCCGGACGAGACCCTTTCCAAATGGGGAGAAGAGGAGGTCTATGAACGGCTGATCCGGAAAATCCGGGAGCTGAGACCTGACGTAGTCATTCCCGCTTTCCTGAACGAGCCGTCTACGCACGGACATCATCGCGCCATCAATGTCATCACGGTCAGAGCGTTTGAGGACGCAGCCGACCCGAGCGTGTTTCCCGAGCATCTGGCCCAGGGGCTTTCGCCGTGGCAGGTCAAAAAGCTGTACGTCCCGGCGTCGGCAAAGGACTATGACGTCAGAGTGCCTGTAGGCGAGTATGACGAGATTTACGGAGCCTCGTATCTGCAACTGGGCGAGGAATCCCGGTTTATGCACAAGAGCCAGGGGATGGGGCGGCACTATGATGAAGGCCCGAGCTACAATTACTACAAGCTGGAAAAGTCGGTCGTCCCGGAGAATACAGGGAACACAGCAAAGGAAAAAGAACCCGATTTCTTTGAAGGCATTGCCTATACATTTGACGATCTTGCCGAGGAAGTGAAGAAAGCCGCAGGCGGTGGCAAGCTGGCAGCGGAGCTGTCCGCGCTGCAAAAGGATGCCGACCGGGTGATCGCCGCCTATCCGAGCTTCGCCAGGGTGGCAGAAGAAGTCCACGCGATGCTGGCCGACGTCAGGAAAACAAAGGCGGTTGTGGAGGCATCCGGTCTGGAGCGTGCAGTGAAGCAGGATGTGCTGCATCGGCTGGAGGTAAAAGAAAACCAGCTCAGCAAAGCGAGTGCGGAAGCGTTGTCGCTCGTAGCCAAGGTGCGCCCGGAGACGGGCGAGCTGGTCGCGGGACAGACGGCCAAAGTAACCGTAACGGCTTATAATGGCGGCCAGGTGAAATGGAGTCAGGTGAAGCTGAGCTTGCATGTCCCGGAAGGATGGAAGGCGCGGGCAACAGGTCCGACCAGCGTAAACGGTCTCGGATATAACCAGACGGCAAAAGCCGAATTCGAGGTGACGGTGCCAAGCAACGCGTCTTTGTTCCAGCCGTATCAAGAGCCTTTGATCACGGCGGATGTTGCGGTCACTGCCTTTGAAACGGCTTCTGTCACTCACGTCGTTCCTGCTGACGCGGTGGCCGTGCTGCCCGGCTTTGCCCTGTCGGTCAGCCCGGGCGCGACCGTGCTGAATACGCTCAAGCCGGAAGAGCCGATCTCGGTCAAGGTGACAGTCAAAAACTACAATCCGGGAGCAGCCAATTCCGCCATTTCGCTGGAGCTGCCGGATGGCTGGTCTGCTGAACCGAAGTCCGTGCCTGTTTCCTTCGCGGCCAAAGGTGAGACCAAATCGGCAGCGTTTACGGTGAAGCCGGGATCTTCGGTAAAGCCGGGCCAATACAAGGTAACGGCTGTCGCCCGCGGAAACGGAAAGGAAAGCCGCCAAGGCGCCCAGGTGATCCGCTATCCGCATATCGGCACCACATACTTTGTCCAACCGGCAGAGGTTGCGATCCAGGCCTTTGATCTGAACGTGCCGGAGGGCTTGAAGGTCGGGTACGTCTCCAGCGGCTTTGACAACATCGACCAATACTTGCGCCAAGTCGGGGTGGACGTCGTTTCGCTCAGCGCCAAAGACATCGAATCGGGCGATCTGAGTCAGTACGATTCGATCGTGCTGGGCATCCGCGCCTACGGATTCCGGCCGGAGCTGATTCCGAGCAATGCCCGCCTGCTCAAATACGTGGAGGACGGAGGCAACCTGGTGGTGCAGTACCACAAGCCGGAAGACAAATGGAAGCCGGAGCTGGCGCCGTATCCGATCACCATCGGGACGCCGCTGATCCAATGGCGCGTGACGGACGAGAATTCCAAAGTGACGATGCTGGCGCCTGAGCATCCGATCTTCAACACGCCCAACAAAATCACGGACGAAGACTGGAATCATTGGATTCAGGACCGTTCCGCCTACAATCCGTCCAAATGGGCGAAGGAATATGTGGAGCTGATCAAAAACGGCGATCCGGGCGAGAAGGAGTTTACCGGTACGTTCCTCACCGCCACATACGGAAAAGGGACGTATACGTACAGCTCGCTCGTCTGGTACCGTGAAATACCTGCGCTGGTGCCGGGGGCGATCCGGCTGTTTGTCAACATGGCCAGTCTGAAGCAATAAATATACAGCAAGCGATCGCAAAGAAAATGCGGGATACCCGACGCAGACAAGAAAGGCGAGAGAAGCGGGAGGCTGCCGTTTGCCGGCTGTCCTCCCTGTTTCCAGCCTTGGGGAAGCTTTAACCGAAGAACGTATATCCTCTAAAAAATAAAGAAATGGCCGGAAGGAGAAACACCGATGGATACCAAAGAACGGATCTTTCAGCAGGAGGGGGACCACTTCCCTGGAAAGACGTATGTCGAAGCAGTATTGGAGCCAGCCTTTACGGAAGCCAAAACCCATCTTTTGACGCCGATGATGGCGATCAACAAGGCCCATCTCATCATGCTTCGCGAGCAGGAGCTGATCACGGATGGAGAGGCCAAACAGATCGCCCGTTCGCTGCGCGGCATCGATCTGGAAGAGCTGCGTCGCTCCTCGTACACGGGACAATTTGAGGATTTGTTCTTTCAGGTGGAGAGCAAGCTTCTGGAGCTGGCGGGTGACGTCGCGGGCAATCTGCATCTGGCCCGCAGCCGCAATGACATGGGTGTCACCATTTATCGCATGGTACTGCGCGAGAAATTGCTGGTGACACTATCGTCAGCTATCGCCCTGAAAGAGCAATTGCTCCGGTTTGCAGATGAACACGCGGAAACGGTCATGATCGGGTATACGCATACACAGCAGGCTCAGCCGACGACCATGGCCCACTATATCATGGCCGTGGTCGATTCGCTGACGCGGGATATCCGCAGGCTGATCAGCGCGTATCGGACCTGCAACCGCAGCCCGATGGGGGCGGCAGCACTGACGACGTCCGGTTTCCCGATCAGCCGGGAGCGGGTGATGAAGCTGCTGGCCTTTGACGAGCTGGTAGAGAATGCATACGATGCGATCGGAGGCGCCGACTATTTGGGTGAAGTCGCTACGGCTGTGCAGCTGGCATCGATCAACCTGGGACGTACCGTTCAGGATATGCTGCAGTGGTGTACACAGGAGTTTGCCGTATTGAAAGTGGCAAGCCCCTATGTACAGATCAGTTCGATCATGCCGCAGAAGCGAAATCCCGTCTCTTTCGAACACATGCGGTCCCTGCTGTCGTCGGCGGCTGGCAACGCCAGTACCGTTTTGACGATGATGCACAACACTCCGTTCGGCGACATCGTCGATACGGAGGACGACATGCAGCCGTACGCATGGCGCAGCCTGTCTGTCCTCGATCAGATGTACCGGCTGATGGCCTGCGTGGTAGGGACGATGGACGTCAACAAACAGGGCTTGCTGGAGCGGGCCAAGGGCAGCTTTGCCACGGTAACGGAGCTGGCTGATACCCTTGTTCGGACGGACCGCCTGTCTTTCCGCACCTCCCACCACATCGTCAGCAGAGTGGTAAAAGAAGCGATGGCACGCGGACTTCGGGCCGATGAGATCGGGCTCGATCTCGTTCAGGAGGCGGCACAGGCCGTTATCGGAAGAAACATGAGTCTGACCGAGCAAGAGCTCAGGCAGGCGCTTGATCCCGTTCATTTTGTGGCGATCCGCAAGCTACCCGGGGGTCCCAGCCCAGATGAAATGAGACGCATGATCACCCATCGCAAGCAAGAAGGCCAAACCGACTCGGCCTGGCTTGCAGCGGAGAAGGAAACAGTTCGGCAAGCTATGAGCTATCTTGATCAGATCACGTCCGAATGGAGTGAAGCATGATGACCGTGACACGCATTCCCCTCTTGGCCGTAGACGGCGGGGGAACAAAGTGTCTGGCCGTATTGGTTGACGACTCGCAACAGATCGTGGCTACGGGTCGTGCGGGCTCCTGCAACTACCAGGGGATTGGCAAAGAGCTGGCAGCCCGGGAGCTGGAGGCGGCGATACGGGCAGCGCTGCAGGAAGCCGGAGTCCGGCAGGAGACAGCGAGCGCAGACGAACCTCCATCGACTCGCCGCTCCAGCGATCGCCAGACTCGGGAGAACAGCCCTGCGCTTGGGAAGGAAACGCTGGAAATTGAATGCGCGGTGTTTGGACTGGCCGGACTGGATACCGAATACGACCGGCGCGTGATTACGGAAATGGTGGTTGCCGTCTTGCAAAAGCTGCAAGTACATGTGCGCCATTTGCTGGTGGAAAACGACGGCTTCGCCGCCCTTTTGGGGGCCACAAACGGGGAGCCGGGAATTCTCGTCATTGCTGGTACCGGTTCGATCGCCTTCGGTGTCAACAAGGCTGGCGAAACGGCCCGATCAGGCGGTTGGGGCCATCGGGTCGGAGACGAAGGGAGCGGCTACTGGATCGGCAAACAGGCCGTTACGGCTGTGCTGAGGGCAGCGGATGGACGCGGAAGCCAGACTGTACTGACAGACCTGCTGCTGCCGCATATCGGTCTTGCTCACGTAGAAGAGCTGTTTAACTGGACATACGGTTCGGAATACTCCGTCGACAAGCTCGGGGAGCTCTCTCTTCTCGTCAGCCAGGCAGCCGACCGTGGAGACTCTGTTGCCCTCGGCATTTTGGAGAGGGCGGGAGAAGAGCTGTTTCTTGCGGCCAAAGCAGTGATGGAGCGGCTGGGCATGGGCAGAGAGCCGTTCAAAATGATCCTTCAGGGAGGCGTCTTGCAAAACGATGAGCGGGTCCGTTCGATCGTCATGCAGCGAATCCGCTCGGCGGCTCCCCAGGTTGTGATCGACAAGGCTCAAAACGAACCTATTTACGGTGTAATCGCCAAAGGATTGGCATATCTCAAAGGGAGAACCGAGAGACATTGAGGTGAAAAGCATGAAACGATGGATGTTTGTGTTTCCCCATCCCGACGACGAATCTTTTGCATGTGCCGGAACATTGGCAAGGTGCCGGGACGCTGGACATGAAACGTGTCTCGTTTGCGTCACGTCCGGCTGCAAGGGGCGTCCTGGTCCGTTTCCCATCAACTGCCGGGAAGAGCTGGCCCGGCATCGGGAGCAGGAGCTTGCGCGTGCAGCCGACGTTTTGGGGATCGGAAAGCTGGAGCTACTCCGTTATCCGGATGGCGGATTGTCAGCAGTGGAGCCGGAAGAGCTTGCAGAGCGCATTTGCCAGTTGATCGTGGATTGGAAACCAAACGTGGTAGTCACGTTTCCGCCGGACGGCGTGACCGGGCATCCCGATCATATCGCCGCCTCCAATGCTACCGTTGCCGCAGTGGAACGGGCGGAACAGCAACTGCAAAACGGGGAATACCCCTCGCTCTATTTCGTATCCATTCCGCATTACTACGACCATTGCCCCGACAAGGGACCGAGGCCGGCCGTCCCCATTACAGGAAAGGTGGACATCACGCTATACCGTGAACAAAAAGCGGAAGCGCTGCGTGCGCATCAAAGCCAGGAATACTCGGTCAATCGGGCTTATCCGGGCGTAATGAACGGAGACAGCAGCGTAATCGGTTGTTACGAATACTATACACTGGTACGAGAGAGAGGCAGGGCCGTCACTCCGGTTTCCCCCGAGAAAGAGATTCCCTTGATCCACCTGTAGACTTATACTAAGGGAAAACAAATTGGTGAAGGGGGAGCGGGCTAATGAAGACGATTGGATTGATCGGCGGGATGAGCTGGGAGTCCTCCGCGGTGTATTATCGTTTGCTGAATGAGGCCGTAAAGGCGGAAAGAGGAAATTTGCATTCTGCCAAATGCCTGCTGTTCTCCGTTGATTTCGCAGAAATTGCGCATTTGCAGCATCAGGGAGAATGGGCGGAACTGGGCCGGGAAATGGTGCGTGCAGCCCAAAGACTGGAGGCCGCCGGTGCCGATATGATTGTGCTTTGCACAAATACGATGCACAAGGTCGCGGAGAAGATCGAGACACTCGTCCCGCTTCCCTTTATCCATATCGCTGACGCTACGGCTCACTCCATCAAGGCTGCCGGTTTAACGAGAGTGGGCCTGCTTGCCACCCGTTTTACGATGGAAGAGGAGTTTTACACGGGAAGGCTGAGGGACAAGCACGGCTTGGACGTGCTCATTCCTTCTGCGGAGGAACGGGAAGCCGTGCATGAAATTATTTACACGGAGCTATGCCAGGGAGTAATCCGGGAAGAGTCGAAAGGCAGGTATCTGGAAATAATCCGACGCCTGATCGAGCAGGGGGCCGAGGGAATCATC
This sequence comes from Brevibacillus sp. FSL K6-2834, assembly GCF_038592925.1. Classification (NCBI taxonomy): domain Bacteria; kingdom Bacillati; phylum Bacillota; class Bacilli; order Caryophanales; family Paenibacillaceae; genus Brevibacillus; species Brevibacillus sp. FSL K6-2834. The sequence goes on along the minus strand of NZ_CP151945.1, from coordinate 4,252,442 downwards.
CTGGGCTGCACGGAAATCGGCCTTTTGATCGGGCAGCAAGACTGTGCCGTGCCCGTTTTTGACACCACCCGGATTCACGCGGAAGCCGCTGTCCGCTACGCTCTCGGGGACGATGCCGAATAAAAAGGAGGGGATGACGCAATCCCCTCCTTTTTTGTGGCAGCCGATTATGGAGAGTCCGCGTTTTCGACCTGTTCGAAAAGCGGCTAAGGCTTTGCTGACCTTATCCGGCAGCTTATGTAACCGATTTGGAGTGTTTTTTGGTATGGGCGATCGCTGTCTGGATATAGGCAGTCAACGTATCGATAAACGTTCGGGCTGCAAATCCCATGTATCTGTCCGAACGATGGACGATACAGATGTCCTGGCAAGGCGTCGGATCCAGAAGCGAGATGATCGCGATCTCTTTTCGGTTGAGATTTTCCAGCAGCAGTCGGGGCAGTACGCATGCACCGATCCCCTGCTCCACCAGTGTGAGCAGAGAGGACAGGGTGGTCGTTTCGATATGCGGCTGCAGACGGAAACCTTCCTGGAGACAATAACGGCTGATCACTTGCCTGACTTGATGATCCGGGGGAAACATCACCATTTTCAAGTGCTGCAGCCCGGCAAAGGGGATCGCTTTTTCCTTGGCGAGCGGGTGGTCTGCACGGATAGCCAAGGCAAATTCTTCGTGAAATAACGGCAGCACGGTCATTCGTTCAGCGGGGGGAGGCGTGGTCGTGACGCCAATGTCGATAGTGCCGCTGATGACCTGCTCCAAAACCTTCGTGGATTCGATGACGGATAAAGACAATTGCGGGTAGGTTCGGTGGAATTCCACAAGCAGAGCATCAAAGAGAAGATCCGCATCTCCGGGCAGAACCCCGATCGTGAGCGTTCCGCCTTGCACATTTTTCATTTCGGCAATGGCGTCGCGGGCATAGGCAAGATGGGAAAAAACATGGCGGCTTTGTTCCAGCAACACTTTGCCTGCTTCTGTCATCGCGATTCTTTTACCCATGCGATCAAAGAGCGGGACGCCTAACTCGCTCTCCAAAAGCTTGATCTGTTGGCTGAGATTGGACTGTGTGGTGCAAAGCTTCTCGGATGCCCTGGAAAAATGCATCTCCTCGCAAACAGCGATAAAGTACTCCAATTGTCGCAGCTCCATGTATCCCTCTCCCCGCAGTTATCATCACTTTCAGTAATCATTATAATCGGAAACTGGCGATTGTAGAGTTTTTTTGAAAAGGGTACAGTTGTTTTGACAGGAAGCACACAGTCAATAACGGAGAATGAATGGAGGAATGGTCTTATGTCTCAAAACATTGTCAACACCGCAAAATCTGTTCGGCAAATCGTCCTGCACCAGGTTCAATCCATCCCCGAGGAGCTGTTCGATGCTCAACCTCCACAGTTTACCAATACGATCAGATGGAATGTCGGCCATATCGTCTTTTGCCTGGAATCCTTTCTCTCCCTGGGCTTCCCGGACACCTCGCGCCTTCCGGAGTCGTATGCTGCCTTGTTCAATACGGGGACGAAGCCGTCCGATTGGACCGCTGAGCCTCCAACAAAAGAAGAGCTTGTCGAGCACTTGTCCGAGCAGCTTGCCCGCATCGCAGAGATAGCCCCCGGCAAGCTCGAGGAACCGCTGAAGTCGCCGGTGGAAATGGGACCGCTCCGTTTTACGACAGTCGGCGAGGTCGTGAACTTTGCCATCGTCCATGAAGCGATGCATTCCTCAACCATTTCCAGCTTGCTGAAAGTCGTGCAATACGGGAAATAAACGCAAGAAAACGCTTGGATGGTCTCCAAGCGTTTTTCCATGTCATGTTCATATGCTTCTATAACGAATGGACGTGTTGCCTAGACCTCGGAAGCATGGATCTGTTGCTTTAAATCCGCCATCCGCTTTTTTCCCCATTCATACATCATCTCGACGATCGGCAGCAGCGTCATGCCGAGCTCAGTCATGGAGTACTCGACCTTCGGGGGAACTTCCGGGTAAACCTCTCTATGAACGATCCCGTCTTCCATCAGCTCGCGGAGTTGATTGGTCAACATTTTATGGGATATTTTCGGAAACAGCCTCTGGAGGTCGCTAAACCGATGCGGCCCCTCAACACCCAAGTGCCACAAAATGACGACCTTCCATTTTCCGCTGATGATGGACAGTGTAAGCTCCTTTTCACAATTGAAATCGCCATTTTTGAGCTTTTCCTGAATTTCTTTTCGCAATTTGTCTGACATCGCTTCCTACGCCTCCTTCTCCAATAGTAACATTTTTGTAACCATCGAACAAAAAAGTGCATGCTTCCCGCCATGGGTAAATGACGATAGGATGAGAGTATCTTTTGAACACTTGTTCACGATCAAGGAGGACATTATATCATGGCGAAAAAAGCATTGCTTATCATACCACCAGACCGTTTCAACGAGGATGAGCTGTTCAGACCGAAAGAAGAACTGCAAAAAGCCGGTATCGAAGTGACCGTTGCCAGTACAAAAACGGGTGTGATCACAGGAGACAACGCGGGAAAAGCGGAAGCCGAGGTCATCTTCTCGGAAGTGTCGGCAAGCGACTATGATGTCGTAGCGGTGATTGGCGGTTCCGGAACCATCGACCATCTGTGGGGAAACCAGGAGCTGATCAGCTATTTGAAACAAGCGTATGACCAGAACATTCTCGTTTCCGGCATCTGCGCAGGTTCGGTAGTGGTCGCAAAGACAGGCTTGCTTTCCGGGCGCAAAGGTACGTGCTACCCTGTTGACGTGATGATCTCCGAGCTGGCTGCAAACAACGTAGAGTACGTAGCCGAGCACGTTGTGGCACACAAAGACGTGATTACGAGCGACGGTCCAGACGGAGCTGTGGAATTTGGACAAAGCCTGGTGAAAGCATTGGCCTAAGCTGGCTAGTCCAGGTTTGTGTCGAAATCCGGTTAAAAACGTAAAGACTGTCTCCCGAAAACCAGATAAGGCAGCAAGCTATCGGCCAGCTTCAAACATGTTTGTGCATGTTTGGGGCTGGTCTTTCTTTAATTGGTCAACTAAGTTACAATAAAAAACAACAAAAACAAAGTAAAAACAATTTCTTAATACTTGATTCACACGTGATTTACAAACAGCCCGTATCATGAGAGGTGATGAAAGGTTCTGAAAAGAGAGGGAGAGGTTCATATGAAGCGTTGGTTCCATCCTTTGCTTGCGTCCTTGTTGCTGCTTCCTGTCGCCGCAGGTTGCGGACAGGCTTCAGGGACACAAACACAATCACAGCAATCCACAGTCTCTGCAGGAGGTGCAGCATCAGGCTCATCCGAGCTCACCGTCTACACGGCGTTAGAAGATGACCAGATCAAGTCGTATCTGGAATCCTTCAAGCAGAAGCACCCGGAGACAAAAATCAATATCGCCCGCGATTCTACCGGCGTAATTACCGCCAAGCTCCTGGCGGAAAAAGACAATCCGCAGGCTGACGTGATCTGGGGAGTAGCGGCTACCAGTCTGCTGGTGCTGGATCAGCATGGCATGCTGGAAGGGTACTCGCCGAAAGGAATCGAGCGGGTCGCTCCCGAGTTCAAAGACACGCAGGAGCCGGCCCATTGGGTAGGCATAGATGCCTGGGAGACTGCGTTTGCTGTGAATACGGTTGAGCTGGCGAAGAAGAACCTCCCCATTCCGCAGTCCTACGAAGACCTGATCAGGCCGGAGTACAAGGGAATGATCGTCATGCCCAATCCGGCATCGTCGGGCACCGGCTACCTGACTGTTTCCGCTTTGCTCCAATTGAAGGGCGAGGAAGAAGGCTGGGCCTATCTGGACAAATTGCATGAAAACATGGCTGTCTATACCCACTCCGGCTCCAAGCCGGCAAAAATGGCTGCTTCCGGCGAGTACCCGATCGGCATTTCGTTTGGCTACCGCTCCATTACCGAAAAGCAAAAGGGAGCGCCGGTCGAAGTCGTCTTCCCGAAAGAGGGCTCGGGCTGGGATGTGGAAGCAAACGCCCTGGTGAAAAAGCAAACGATCAAACCGGCAGCAAAGCAATTTCTGGACTGGGCGATTTCTGATGAAGCGATGAAGGAGTACAACAAGAACTTTGCCATCGTCAGCGTCAAAGGGGCAAGCAGCCAGATTCCGGAGGGCTATACGGTCGATCCGCTGCAGCAATTGATCAAAAACGACCTGAAAAAATCGGCTGAGAACCGCGACAAGGTGCTGGCTGAGTGGGAGAAGCGTTTCAACCAAAAAAGCGAGCCTGCGAACTAAGAGGAGTGCGAACATGACACAATCCTATTTATCCATCCAGGGCGTGAGCAAGCGTTTTGGATTGTACACCGCGCTCGAGCATGTTTCCTTTGCCATCAGCCAGCACGAATTTATTTGCCTGCTCGGCCCCAGCGGCTGCGGAAAATCAACGCTGCTTCGGATTCTGGCCGGACTGGAGCAGCCGACGACAGGCCGCATCGTACTGCACGGACAAGATATTACCACCCGCCCCCCTGCGGAGCGGGGAATCGCGATGATGTTTCAATCCTATGCCTTGTTCCCGAACCTGACCGTTGCCGAGAACATCGCTTTTGGCTTGCGGGAGAAAAAGTGGCCGCGGACCGCTATCAAGGAAAAGGTGGCGGAGGTACTGGCGATGGTCGATCTGGAGCAGGCGGCAGACAAATATCCGGCCCAGCTCTCCGGCGGTCAGCAGCAGCGAGTGGCTTTAGCGCGGGCCATTGCGCTCGCGCCCGACGTCCTGCTGCTGGACGAGCCGTTGTCCGCGCTGGACGCCAAGGTCCGTCAAAAGCTCCGCCGCGAGATTCGGCGTCTTCATGAAGAAACAGGCATGACTACGATCATGGTTACCCACGATCAGGATGAAGCTTTGACCATGGCCGATAAAATTGTCGTGATGGACCACGGGGAGGTGGTTCAGATCGGGACGCCGGAAGATGTGTACAATCGGCCGGGCAGCCCGTTTGTCGCCGATTTCATCGGAGCGATCAACTTTTTTGAGGGAACCCGTTTTGTCGGTCATCTCCCGGATGCAAACGCGCTTTTGGCGATTCGTCCCGAGCATGTTCGTCTGCTGGATCACGAGACGGAGTGCGGTATCCCTGCCGTCGTCGAAAGCGTAGAGTTCCGCGGTTCGTTTTACCGCTTGTTTTTGCAAGTGCAGGATGAGCAGGAAGCAACAATTCCTCTTCGCCTGACGATTGATTTGCCTGCCGCATCGGCGCAGCGAATGAGAGTAAAGCGTGATCAAAAGGTACTGCTGGAGCTTCCCCTGGAAAAGCTGCTGGTATTTGAACGGGACGCTTGGAAGGGCGCAGGGTGAGGAAAATGGGGATATGGCTGCACGCAAAAAGGGAAGCGGACAAGGCCAAGCAGGAGGGGACCCGTGAAGACCTGCGCATGGATGTGGACAGCAGCGCCCGCAATAGCGCCAGCAAGGAAACGATCTTCGATGCGGGGAGCCAGGGGAAAGCGATAAAGAGGGGCGGGATCGACAAAGCCTGGCAAAAGGGCGTCCTTGCCTTGCTCGTTATGGTCCTGGGGGTCGTTGTGCTGTGGCCCTTGCTGACATTGTTTGTCCGAGCCTTTTGGGACGAACAGGGACGCTTTGCAGGCCTTTCCAATTTCATCGCCTATTTTTCCACGCCGTCGCTCGTCCAGTCTTTTACCAATACGCTGTACATCTCATGCATGACGACGATTTTGGCGGTTGCGCTCGCTTTTTTGTTTGCCTACGCCTTGACACGCACCAGGATGAAGGGCAAGGCGTGGTTTCGTTCCATTGCTCTCTTGCCGCTGTTTGCCCCGACGATGATGCACGGGATCGGGCTTACCTATCTCTTTGGCAATCAAGGGTTGATCACGACCGGAATTTTCGGGCTGCTGCCGTTTTCCTGGGATATGGAGCTGTACGGTGCCACCGGGATCGTGCTCGCGGAAATCGTCTACGTGTTTCCGCAAGCCTACCTGATTTTGGCCGTCTCGCTGGCCTTTGCCGACTACCGCCTGTACGAGGCGGCCGATACCCTCGGAGCGCGAGGCTGGCGAAAGTTTTGGACAGTTACCATCCCCGGCGTCAAATACGGCTTGATCAGCTCGGCTTTTGTTTCGTTTACACTGTCATTCACCGATTTTGGGGCGCCCAAAGTCGTAGGCGGGCAGTATTCCGTATTGGCGACAGATGTGTACAAACAGGTGATCGGCCAGCAAAACATGACGATGGGAGCGACCGTCGGCCTTTTGTTGATCGCGCCTGCCCTGCTGGCCTTTGTCGTGGACCGGATCGTGCAGCGAAAGCAAAACGCTGCTGTCACGTCCAAGTCGCTGCCCTATCAGATCAAGGAAAACAAGCTTCGTGACACGCTATTCTTTCTCTATTGCCTGGGAGTCACCAGTCTGCTGCTGCTCTTGATGGGAGCGGTCGTCCTGGCGTCGTTTATCAAGGTATGGCCGTATAACCTGACCTTTACTCTCGGCCATTACGACTTCTCGCAGGCAGCGGGAGCGGGGATGGAAACTTTGTACAACAGTGTGAAAATCGCCCTCTGGACGGCCTGGATCGGGACAGTCTTCACCTTTGTCGCGGCTTACGTCCTGGAGAAAATGCAGGTATGGAACGGGCTTCGCCAGGCAGGCTACTTTTTGTCCGTGCTGCCGCTCGCTTTGCCGGGCCTGGTCATTGGGCTTGCGTACATTTTCTTTTTCAACAATCCGGCGAATCCTTTGCACAGTATGTACGGAACGATCTGGATACTGGTGCTGGCCAATGTCGTTCACTTTTTCTCCGTGGCCTTCATTACGGCCACGACTGCACTGAAAAAGCTGGACCCGGAATTTGAAGCGGCTGCGGAATCGATGGGAATTCCCCAGTACAAAACATTTTGGCGAGTCACTGTGCCGCTGTGCCTGCCCGCTATCATCGAGATGGCTGTCTACTTTTTTATAAATGCGATGGTCACGATCTCGGCGGTGGTCTTCCTCTACGCGGCAGACTTCAAGCTGGCCTCCGTGGCGATCGTCAATATGGACGATGCCGGAGACGTTGCCCCGGCTGCGGCCATGTCCGTTCTGATCGTCGTGATCAATATCATTGCCCGCGGCTGCGCAGAGTGGATTTCGTTTCTTTTGAAAAAGCGGACAAACAAATGGCAGGAAAGATAACGTGTAAAAACATGCTGTCCACAAAGGCATTGCATCCAGCAGCGCCGTTCGGTTGACAGGACTTATATGTACGAGATAACGCGAGAAAGCTGGTGAACATGTGTTGAAAGCAGTTGTGTTTGATTGGGCGGGAACAATGATTGACTACGGTTGTTTTGCACCGCTCGCCGTATTTATCGAGGTATTCAAGCGACGGGGGATCGATGTCACGCCGGAGGAGGCCCGCGTGCCAATGGGCTTGCTGAAGCGCGATCACATCCGGGCGATCTGCCGGATGGAGCGGATTTGCACCCAGTGGGAAAAGCTCTACGGCAAGAAGCCGGACGAGACGGATGTGGACGCTCTGTATGCAGAGTTTGAGCCGATGATGGTTACCGTCTTGGAAAAGTATGCGCTGCCGGTCCCGGGAGCGGTGGAATTGGCAGAGCGGCTGGGCGAGCGCGGCTTGAAGATAGGCTCAACGACCGGTTATACCGCCGAAATGATGAAGATTGTGGCAGAAGCAGCCCGGGAGCGCGGATATGCGCCAGATGCGATTGTCGCTTCCGACGAAGTGCCCGCCGGCCGGCCGGAGCCATGGATGTGTTATGAAAATGCAAAGCTGCTGGGAGTCTATCCGATGAGCGCAATGGTAAAGGTAGGTGACACCGTAAGCGATATACGGGAGGGCAAAAATGCCGGCATGTGGACGGTCGGAGTCGTGAAAGGCGGGAGCGAGCTGGGCTGGTCGCGTGAACAGGTGGCAGAAGCCGATCCGGTCTTGCTTGCACAAAAAGCCGCGGAAGCAGCAGAGCGATTCAGACAGGCGGGTGCACACTTCATCATTGATGAAATCGGCAAATTGGACGAGGTGCTGGATGAAATCGAAGATCGTCTGGCGCGTGGTGAAAAGCCATGACAGCCAAGAAAAGCAAACTGCTCGCCAAAACAGAAAGCGGACCGGATAATCCATACCTGCTGCTGACGCCGGGACCGCTGTCCACCACGCCAAGCGTACGTGCCGCCATGCTCCGCGACTGGTGCACCTGGGACGACGATTACAACCAATTGGTCCAAAGCATTCGCCGCAGGCTTGTTTCACTGGCTGCCGCGAAGCCGGACGACTACACGTCAGTCCTGATGCAGGGCAGCGGAACCTTTTGCGTGGAAGCGGTGATCAGCTCGGCTGTGCCAAAGGACGGCAAGCTGCTTGTATTGACCAATGGCGCCTACGGAGACCGCATCGCCAAAATCGCAAACGTGCACGGGATTCCGATGGCGAGGATGGCCTTCGGGGAAATGGAGCCGGTGAACCCGGACAGCCTCGCGGAAAAGCTGGAACAAGATACGGCGATTACGCATGTAGCCGTCGTTCATTGCGAGACGACGACGGGGATGCTCAATCCGCTTGAACAAATTGCACATATCGTGAAGCGTTTCAACAAGATCCTGATCGTCGATGCGATGAGCAGCTTCGGCGGGATACCTCTCGACGCGGCAGAGCTGGGGGCTGATTTTCTCGTCAGCAGCGCCAACAAGTGCATCCAGGGCGTCCCCGGCTTTGGCTTTGTCATCGCCAAAACGGCGTCGCTAGAGGCGTGCAAAGGACAGGCACGCTCCCTCTCGCTCGATCTGTACGACCAGTGGGAAACGATGGAGAAGCACGGCGGAAAGTGGCGATATACCTCTCCGACCCACACCGTTCGGGCTTTTTATCAGGCACTCGTGGAGCTGGAGGAAGAGGGCGGCGTCGGAGCGAGAAACAAGCGCTATGCGGACAACCAGCGCCTGCTCGTTGAAGGAATGGAAGGCCTCGGCTTTTCCTGTCTGCTTCCGGCTCGCTGGCAGTCGCCGATCATCACCTCGTTTCGCTATCCCGATCACCCGGAGTTCCGCTTTGAAACGTTTTACGAACGCTTGAAACAGGCCGGGTTTGTCATCTATCCGGGGAAAATTTCGCAGGCGGAGACCTTCCGCATCGGGAATATCGGAGAAGTGTACGCCGAAGACATCGACAGATTGGTCCAGGCTGTTAAAGCCAGTATGTATTGGCGGTAAGAAGAGAGAGGCGGCCGTGGCCGCAATAAGGCAATGACTTGGCGAGGCCGCAGGAAATCGGCGGGACAGGGCCAGGAATCCTTGATTGTATCGCCCAATTCCTCTACAATTCTCAGAGAGGGGAAAAATGGAACTGAACGGGTACGATTCAATCGCGAGAGGGCCAAGGACGGAGAAAGGCTGTGCTGGCTTGTCTCGCAGAATCTGATAGAACGGGACAACATACAAAAAGAATTTCCGGATAAATGGTAGAGCGGGGCAGGGGGCGTAACGGCGTGTCGTTGAACGGAGAAGAACGGAAAAAAATCATACTTCAGCTGCTGGATGCACAGGGCAAGGTGCGCACCAATGATTTGGTGGAGGCGCTGCAGGTGTCTTCGGAGTCCATCCGTCGCTATCTGGAAGAGCTGGAGGCGGAAAAGAAGCTGAAGCGCGTGTACGGAGGGGCAGTGAAGCTGCGGCAGGAGAGGGCTGAGCCTTCCCATCTGTCGCGAGAGGTGCTCAGAGCCGAGGAAAAGAAGCGGATCGGACGAGCGGCGGCAGCTCTGGTGCAGGATCAGGATACGATCATTATCGATGAAGGAACGACGCCATTGCAGATGATCGAATTCCTCGTGGATAGAAAGGAGCTGGTCATTATCACCAGCTCGGTCACTGCTCTTTCCATGCTCGTAAGCTATCAAAATCAGGGACTTCTGTCCGCCGAGCTGTTTTTTCTCGGAGGCAAAGTGAACGCCAAGCACCACCGCGTTGCGGGCCCCTTCGCCGAGAGCATGATGAGCAATTTCTACGTGGACAAAGCCTTTTTGTCCGTTGACGGCATCATGATGGACAGGGGGATCACCTGCTACGAGCTGGAGAGGGCTTTGCTTGCCAAGCGGTATATCGAGCATGCCAGTGAAGTGATCGTCATGGCCGACCATTCCAAAATCGGTACGAGCACCCTGTGCCAGGTGTCCGATCTGTCTGCGATCGACATGGTGATCTGTGATGAAGCGGCGCCGGAGGAATGGCTGTCCGACCTTGAGATGAACCGTGTAGCATGGATAAAAGCGGAATAACAGGTAAACGAAATCAAAGAGACGTGGTATCCTGAAACTAGGAGACTTCGTCTTTTTCTTTGGGCCACGAACCGCGATGGGAGGAAGAGAGATGATAGACAGACTGGACCATCTTGTGCTTACCGTAGCAGATGTAGAGGCAACCTGTGCATTTTATGAAAAGGTGCTGGGCATGACGGTTGTGACGTTTGGCGGTGGGAGGTTTGCGTTGCAGTTTGGACGGCAAAAAATAAATCTGCATCAAGCCGGGCAAGAGTTTGAGCCCAAGGCCAACAAAGCTGTTCCGGGTTCTGCCGATCTTTGTTTGATCGCTTCTGTTCCGCTGGAGCAGGTCATGGCACATCTGGAGACGTGCGGAGTCCCGATATTGGAAGGGCCGGTAGACAGAACGGGTGCTGTCGGGAAGATCCGCTCGGTCTATTTGCGCGATCCCGATCAAAATTTAATTGAAATATCGGTTTACATAGAGGCCTAGCTGCAGGTCATTACGATCACAGCAGGACAGACAGAAAGGAACGGCTTGTAACCGGGGTGGAGTATGATCGTCCCAGCTCTATTACCCATGTTTTTCAGGCTGCATGAAATGGAGGCTTGAATCAAATGGCGGACGGAACAAACAGGAATATGGACAAAACGATTGCCGAAGTGGAAGCGGTACTGGGCAAGCACAGGCCGGGAATTATGGGAGAACAGGATTTCTCCCGTTTCGGCGTACTGGTCCCGCTGGTCAGAGGGGAAGATGGGCAATTGTGTGTGCTGTTTGAAAAACGGGCTGCAACGATGCGCAGACAAGCCGGGGAAATCTGCTTTCCCGGCGGCCGGATCGACCCGGAGGATGCGTCCGAGTGGGATGCCGCACGCAGGGAGACGAGCGAGGAGCTGGGATTGCCTCTGGAACAAATTCATTTCGTCGGCATGCTCGATACGCTGGTCACCCCTGCATCCTGTATATACCCCTTCGTTGGATTTCTGGATTCCCTTGAGGAGCTGCATCCGAATCCTGCGGAAGTAGGCGAAGTGTTTTTGGTGCCGCTGGCAGAATTGCTTGCAACAAGCCCTGATATCTACCAGGCGAAAATACGGGTCGAGCCTGGCCCGGATTACCCCTACCACCTCATACCGGGCGGAGAAGACTACCCGTGGCGGTTTGGCTCTGTATCCCACTACTTCTACCAGCTTAAGGGACGGGTCGTGTGGGGGATGACAGCACGGATTCTGACTCATTTTATCGATTTGCTGCGACGGGCAAAAGAGCTGGAATGACCAGAGAGGAGCGAGCATGTATGTGGACCGGCAACGAAGTGACAAGCAAACTCGGAATCAAACTGCCGATCATCCAGGCGGGGATGGCGGGAGGAACGACGACTCCGCAGCTGGTTGCAGCCGTCTCTCAGGCTGGCGGACTGGGCACGCTGGGAGCGGGCTATATGAGCGGCGAGCAGATTCGCACAGCGATTCGGGCCATTCGCGAACTGACCGACAAGCCATTTGGCGTCAATCTGTTCATTCCGGAAGAAGAGACAGGCAAAACAGTCCCGGGCGAAGCAGTCCGGCAGATTATGAATGAAACGAGGCGCCGTCTGGGCATCCCCGAGGACCCGGAGCTGGGAAAGGTAGCAGAGCCGTTTGAAGAGCAGATGGCCGCTGTGCTGGAAGAGCGGGTGCCTGTGTTCAGCTTTACCTTTGGCCTTTTGGACAAAAGATGGATGGCTGCGTGCAAGCAGCGCGGAATCGTCGTCATCGGCACAGCCACGACAGTACGGGAGGGCGTGGCCCTGGAAGCGAGCGGCGTGGACATGGTGGTTGCCCAGGGAAGCGAAGCAGGCGGGCACCGCGGCTCGTTTTTGCCGGATTCGCCGGACAATCTCGTCGGATTGATGGCGTTGGTTCCGCAAATGGCAGACCGGCTTTCCATTCCGGTCATTGCCGCTGGCGGCATTATGGACGGCAGAGGAATCGCCGCTGCCTTCATGCTGGGAGCGCAGGCCGCCCAACTGGGAACAGCGTTTCTGTTGACGGAAGAGAGCGGCGCCCATCGCTTGCACAAGCAGGCGGTGCTGTCGGCCAGTGACGAGGCAACGGTCCTGACCATGGCCTTTTCCGGAAAGGCGGCCCGCGGCGTAACCAATGAGTTCATGCAGCTGCTCGCCCCGTACACGGAAGAAATCCCGGCGTATCCGGTGCAAAACGCTTTGACCCGCGATATCCGCCAAGCGGCATCCAAGCAGGAGAGAAGCGAATTTCTCTCGATGTGGGCCGGGCAGGCCGGGGCGCTGGGCAGAGCGATGAGTGCGGAAGAGCTGGTGCGCAAGCTGGTGGAAGAGACGGAAGAATTGTTGGGGAAGCGGTGAGCCACCCTTTTTTGAGCTGTCAGCCGGCGGCGGATGCAAAATTGTAAGGATGGTGGCCGGTGTCCCGAAAGTCTCTCGGGTTCTCACTGTTGGACCTATCGGGCAAGGATTTATCGGACAACGAATACACGAATGGCTTCGCCGATTGACCAGGCGAAGCTTTTTTCTACTTTGTAAAAGTCTAATTTCGCTAACGCGATAGAGGGTGAAAGTATAAGTGCAACTAAGACCACGCCAAAAAGCTTGGCGTAGCCAAGTTTTCTAATTCCCTGCCGGCAAATCCGGCATACTCTCAGCCATCGGTCAATTGTTTCGCGGATGGTTATTGGTTACAATGGATTCGTTCTTGTGGACAGATTTACGGGAGACAAAGGAGACAAAGTCGATGAAAAAATGGCTCGGACTTATTCTTGTAGCTGGATTGGCCGTTTCGGCAGCGGCTTGCACGCCGGTAGAGAAGGCACCGGAGGCAGCCATGCAAGTGAAGCCGGTCGATTTATTTGCAGGCGATGCGCAAAAATTCAAACCGTTCTTGGGACTGATGTCCGGCGCGGTTCAAGTAAAATATCGCGGAAAGAGCAACGAGATCAAAACTACGCTGGAAGTATGGGAATACGGCAAAAAGACGCAGACCCTCGGAGAGCTTGGGGAAAGCATCAGGGACAAAGATGGAAAAGAGGGCAAAGAAGAGCAATACAGCTTTGACGGGGAAGCGATCTTTTCCGTAAAGGGCAGCCAGGGAGAGGACCCGAACAAGACGCATTATGAAATCACGGTTGCCCTCACCGATAAAAACGGCTCAACCAGCAGTCAGCTTGATTGGGTCGTGGATGCCAAGCAGGTCGCCAGCAGTCCGATCGAGCTGGCAGAAGAGCTGAATTTGCAGGAAGGCGAGCGTGCCGCGGTATGGGGCATGCAGGCGACTGATGAACAAGTCATCAAGACCGTTGATTTTACACCGGAATCATTAAAAAATGCGAAATGGGCATTGCTCGTTTTCATGTCGGCCGGGTCTGAGGAAACACCAGCGCCGTAGAGTTTTTTCCCCCTGTTTGTAAAGAAATTTCGACCTACCTGCCAAAAATTTTCAAATCTATAATGATCGTACAAAGGCAAAATCAGGAAAAAAGGGGGGTCTGAAGTGAAACAGGCAATGAAACATGCATGGAAACAGGCGGGAGCCCTGTTGTTGATGTCATCGATGCTGGTCGTCGCCGCCTGTAGCAGCGGCGGCGGTGCCAGCACAAGCACACAGCCGCAGGCGCCGGCAGGTTCGACGACACCTGCCGACAATTCTGGAAGCGCTGTCAAAAAGGAAGTCACCCTTTCGCTCAGACATACGCAAATCAAGGAGACCAGCAAAACAAGACTGAAGATTCTGGAAGATGTCGTCAAAAAGACAGAAGAAAAAAATCCGGGTCTGAAAATCGAGCTGGAAGGCATGGATGAAAACGTCAACCGCGATCAAAAGCTGAAGGCGGAGATGGCGGCAGGGAATCCGCCGAAAATCTTCGAGATGTTTGGCGGAGCCGATACGAAGCTGTACGTCAAGGCAGGAAGACTGCTTGATTTGACTGACTTTCTGGTCGAATCGGGCTTGAAAGACAAGTTTGTCAACCTCGAAGAGTTCACGGTCGACGGCCGCATCTACGGTCTGCCGATAGGCGGGTACGCCGAAGGATTTTTCTACAACAAAAAGCTGTTTGCCGAGCTGGGTCTCAGCGTCCCGAAGACATGGGATGAATTTATCGCTGTAAATGAAAAGCTGAAGGCAGCGGGAAAAGTGCCGCTTGCCCTGGCGGCCAAGGACGGCTGGGTCAACGCGATGCTGTTCAACACGATATTGGAACGAAATGCCGGGATGCCGGCCATCGAAGGGCTGGTCAGCGGCACCCACAAGTGGACTGATCCGGAAATGGTGAAGGCACTTTCCGACTATGCCTCCCTGGTGAATGCCGACTACTTTACCAAAGGGGCGCTCGGCTTGCCATACTCCGATCAGGGAGCCCAGTTCCTGCGCGGAGAGGCCGGCATGGTCTTCACCGGAAGCTGGGATGCCACTCGCTACAGCGGCGACGAGGCGGGCGATCTGAAAGGGCAGATCGGTTTCTTCCCCTTCCCGGCGGTCAGCGGAGGAAAGGGCGACCAGACCTCGATCAACGCTGGTTACTCCAACGGCTTCGGCTTCTCCAAAGACCTGACCGAGGAGCAAAAACAGATGGTCTATGCCTTTATCAAGGAGCATTTCAACGAAGAGGTGCAAAAACGGATGCTGGTCGAGGATCGGGTGCTCCCGTCGATGAAGCTGAGCGATCTGTCCGGTGCCGATCCATTGATTACCGAGGTCATCCAGACGATCAACAACGCCAGCAGCACCTGGAGAGCGTATGATGCTGTCGTGCAGCCGCCGGTCAAGCTTGCCGTGGAAAATTCCCTGCAGGAGCTGATCGGCAAGGTGAAAACGCCGGAGCAGGTAGCAGAGCGCCTGCAAAAAGAGCAGGACAAGGCCAATCAGAGCAAATAAGCATTCCAAAAGGCCATAAAGCAGCATGAAAAGAGGAGCCACTTCGCCCAGTCAAGTGGCTCCCTCTCTTACCCGATCATGCTTACTGGTGAATATGGAGGCATAAAATGAACAACGTGTTGACAAGGCCGTGGCTTTTTCTTATGTTTTTGCTACCAGCAATTGGGTTGTACGTTATATTTATGGGAATTCCGCTGGTACAGTCTCTCTATTACGCCTTTTTCCAATGGGACGGCGTGACGGAGATGACCTTTGTCGGACTGGACAACTTCGCCGGGCTGCTCGAAGATGAAGTATTTCGACGCTCCTTTTACAACAACGTGTCTTTCATCCTGTTCAGCACCTTCATCTCCATGCCGATCATCGTGGCTGTCGCTCTGCTCTTGAGCCAGGTGAGACGGTTTCAAACCTTTTACCGTACCGGCGTCTTTCTCCCGACCGTCCTCTCCACGGCGGTGGTAGGGGTCCTGTGGCTTTACATTTACCATCCGGACGCAGGGCTGCTGAACAATTTTCTGCGCCTGCTGAAGCTCGACTCCCTGACCCAGTATTGGCTGTCGGATCCCAAGTGGGCGATGATCAGCGTTTTGGTCGCCAATGCCTGGCAATGGACCGGTTTTTACGTCGTGCTGGTGCTGGCGGCGATACTGGGAGTGCCGCGTGAGCTGACGGAGGCGGCGGAGATTGACGGGGCCAATGCCTGGCAAAAAACGTGGTTTATCACGCTGCCGCTGATCCGGCCCGTCCTGGTGGTCATCTTCTTGCTCAATGTTTCCGGCTCGATGAAGGCGCTCGACATCATCATGGTGATGACAGAAGGCGGACCGTTCCAGACGACCGATGTGCTCGCCACCTACATGGTCACGAAGGCATTCCGCGAATACGAATACGGCTATGGAAGCGCGATTGCCGTCGTGATCTTTCTGCTCACGCTGCTGTTTGCCTGGATCATCCAGCGGGCCAACAAAAAAGAGCAGGAGGTGGAGCTCTGATGCGCACCTGGCTGTACCGCCGGAATGTCATTCCCCACATGCTTTTGACTGTATACGTCCTCGTCACCTTGTATCCGCTCGTCTGGCTGGCGATCTCGTCATTGAAGACGCAGCGGGAAATTACAGAAAGCCCCTGGGGACTGCCGTCGAGCTTTCAGTGGCAAAACTACGTGGAAGCGTGGAAGACGGCGAAAGTGAGCACGTATTTCTTCAACAGTCTCTACATCAGCACAGTCTCCTGCATCTTGATCGTCATCATCGGCTCGGCGGCGGCGTTTGCCATCACGCGGATGAATTTCCCCCGGTTGAGCAGATGGGTCTATCAGTTTTTTCTGCTCGGTCTGGTCGTTCCGGGCGGGGCGCTGCTCATCCCGCTCTACCGGCTGCTGCAGGAGATGAAGCTGATCGACACGCACTTGTCCCTGATTTTGATCAACGCCACATTCGCTCTGCCCGTCACGATCTTTATCCTGTCGGCTTTTATGAAGGCCATCCCGAGGGAGCTGGAGGAAGCGGCGATTGTAGACGGCTTGGGCGCGTTCGGCTTGTTTGTGCGGATCATCCTTCCGGTGACGATGCCGGCGATCGTGACCGTATTTATTCTCAACTTTATCAATGTGTGGAACGAATTCATCATGGCACTGCTGTTTCTCTCCAAGGAAACGCTGCGGACCCTCCCTGTCGGCATGTCCGTGTTCAAGGATGCGTTTCAGACAAACTACGCGCTGCTGTCCGCGGCGGTCATGTACAGTGTCGTGCCCGTCGTGATCGTGTACCTCTTTTTGCAGCGAAAAATCATTGAGGGGGTAACGGCGGGCAGCGTGAAAGGATAAGCCGTATGCTGCGTAACCTGCGCCATAAATTGATTGTCGCGTTTATCGGATTTATCATCATCCCGCTCTGCCTGCTCGGGGCAGTCACGTATGTTCTCTCGCAAAACGCCATTCAGCAGCGCTACGGCGAGCATACGGAAGAGACGCTGAAGGCTTTGGGCAGAAATCTCCAGTACGTTTTATCGGAGATTGGCAATGTCTCCGATGCCGGGATCACCAGCCCTGCCCTCCAGCCGTTTCTCACGGCCAACTCAACCTCGCAGGCCAACGAGCTTCTGGAGACGAACGAGGCGGAGATGGCACTGCGCCGCGTTTTTTTCATCCACCCGGCTGTGCAGTACGTAGCGTTGTACCGGCTCGATGGGCGCATGTTCAAAACGTTTCGCCCGCAGGGGCAGACGATTCCGTACGAGACATTTATCCATCATCCGATTGTCGGGCAGGTCATCGAGAAAAACGGCCACCCCGTGTGGATAGGTCCGTATGAACAGCCTGATCTGAGCGCAAACGACAAGGTATTTACGCAGGTGCGTCTCGTCAAGGACATGAACAACTTTGACGACAGGGCCATTCTTCTGATGGAAGTGAAAATAAACGAGCTGCACCGGATGTTTTCCCAGACGCCGCTGTCCTATCGGCAGAACGGCCGCTATCTGATCGCGAACAAGCAGGGGACGGTTCTGTACGATTCGCGAACGGAGCTGGGCGGCACCAACCTCTTGAGGTCAGCTCCGTTTCAGCCGGATCTGGAGTATCAGAGCTATCGGGGCATGCTGCAGGACGAGGACAGCCTCTTTTCTGTCTACAAGCTGCCTGCGAGCGAATGGTACCTCGTTTCCGTCGCTTCGTGGGCGACTGTCTCCCACGACAGTACGACGATTGCCCGCTGGGTCGGCGGGGTCTTGCTGCTTTCCCTGATCGCCGCACTCCTTTTCAACATGCTGTTCGTCAACAGAATCACCCAGACGATCATTCAGATCGTGCGTTTGATGAAGCGGGCCGAGCGGGGGGACCTCACCGTTCGGGCAAAGCCGTCCGGGGACGACGAGCTGACGAGGCTGGCCGGAGGGTTCAACAGCATGGTCGGAACGATCCAGCATCTGCTGGAGGAGGTGAAGCGGGAGCAGGAGCGAAAAAAGCGGGCGGAGCTTGCACTGCTTCAGGCACAGATTCACCCGCATTTCCTGTTTAACACGCTGGAGTCGATCAATGTACTGGCGATCCAGAATGAAGGGCACAGGGTAAGCCAGATGATTTACCGGCTGGGCAATATTCTCCGCATCAGCATCAGCGACCGGGAGCACATCCCGATCAGGCGCGAGCTGGAGCATTTGCGCAGCTATCTGGAAATTCAATCGTTCCGGTTTGAAAATCTGTTCTCCTACGAAATTCAGATACCTGTTCATTTGTATGAGTACTCGATCCTCAAGCTAACCCTGCAGCCGCTCGTAGAAAACAGCATCCAGCACGGCTTCGAGGGAATCAGCCGGCCCGGATTCATCTCCATTACAGCGGAAGAGAGACAGGACTCGATTGTTCTCACTGTCCGCGACAACGGCAAGGGAATGACCGCAGACCAACTGGCCCTGCTGGCTGAGTCCGGCATGAGGAAGCAAGCGGAAGGGCAGGCAAAGGGGGCTACAGACGGCCGTCTGGCGAGGGACCGGAACGCGGAAAATGTCTCTTTGCAGGGACGCTCGGACCGCCGGGGCCTGGGCGTGGCCAACGTCGCTGACCGGATACGGATTTCCTATGGAAGGGCGTACGGACTCTTTCTGTGCAGCATGCCGGGCGAAGGGACGACGGTGCGGTGCGTGATTCCGAAGTACAGTCAGGAGGAGTTGCATGAGGCTGAACGTCATGCTGGTGGATGATGAGATTCATATTCTGAAAAATTTGAACATGGTCATCCCGTGGGAGATGCTGGATATGCAGGTCGTCTCCCTGGCGCAAAACGGGGCCGAAGCATGGGCCGCCTTTCAGGAGCATCGGCCTGATCTGATTTTGTCCGACATTCGCATGCCGATCATGGACGGAGTCTCTTTGGTCAAGGAAATTCGCGACGCGGGAGAGGCGTGCGAGGTGATCATGCTGACGGGCTTCACCGATTTTGAGTACACCCGCTCGGCGATCCGCTACGGTGTCAAGGACTACATCGTCAAACCGATCAACTATCAGGAGCTGCATGAGGTGATCGAGAGGGTAGGCGGGGAAATCCGCCAGCGCAAGCAGGCCCGCTTGCTGGAGGAAAAAGTGTGGCGGGAGTTTACCGAGCTGGCCAAGCAAAAGTACTTGTTCGATGCGCTGATGGGGCAAGCGGCAGGGCATAGCCATTACACAATCACGGGGAAAACGCAGACGTGGGGGGAGAAATATGCAGTGTTCGTCGCCGATCTGGACGATTACCCGCAGCTTGCTCGTCACTGGAGCCATGAGGAACGCAACCTGTGGAATTTTTCCGTGCAAAACGTGCTCCGCGACAGCTTTTCCTCGGTTGTGGGAAAAGAGAGTGCCTTGGTCCTGACAATGCGCGAGGGCGAATGGTGTTTGCTGGCGTTGAGAGAAAGTCCACTGGAGGAAGCGGAGATACGCTCCTGGGCAAGCCGCCTGCAAAAGGCCGTCTCCCAACACCTCGCTTTCTCGATCAGCGTCGGCTACTATACGGAAATTGTTGCCGTGCCGGAGCTTTCCGCTGTCTACCAGCAGGTGAAAAAAGCGATTCACTTCGATCTCGCACGTCACGAGAAGGCGATTTTTGCTGTAGAGCCGGAGACATCGCAAGAAAGCGCCACCGGGTATAACTGGTGGAGTCTTCTCGAAGAGCTGCTGTCCGGTTTGAAGCGGCATGACCTGGCCTCGATCAAGCGGACGCTTTCCCGCATGCGAGATGACCTGCAGCCTACGTCCAGATATTCGCTGACGCGGACGGAGCAAATCCTGCGCTATTATCTGCTCCATCTGGTGCGGGAGATGAAGGACATGCAGATTATCACCGGACAGCTTGAGGAGCTGGTCTGGATGAAGCTGGAGCGGGCGCAGGGGATCAGGGAGCTTTTGCAGGTCATTCATCAGGTCCTGGAGGACAGCATCCGGGAAAGCGTAAAAAAGAAGACCGGCGACGTGCTGATGATCAGGGCGATGGAATACATCCAAAAGCACCTCACCCGGGATTTGGGCGTAGAAGAGGTGGCCGGGCATCTCGGCATCAGCTCCAGCTACTTCAGCCTTTTGTTCAAGCAGCATACGCGGCTCACTTTTGTCGAGTATTTGACACAGCAGCGAATGGAGCGTGCCCGTTTTCTCCTGTCCATGAGCGGAAAAACCATTCATGAAATCAGCCGGGAAGTGGGCTATCCGGACCGGCGGTATTTTTCCAAAGTATTTCAAAGGAACATCGGACTTACGCCGTCGGAATACCGCGAGCAGGCAGCACAAAAAGAATGAGGGAGTGGAGCGAAATGAGAACGATCGGAGATTTGAGCTTGCGAGAAAAAATCGGACAAATGCTGGTGTGCGGCTTTGACGGCCACCAACCGACGGACGGGATTCGCGACTTGATCCGGCAATACGGGCTGGGCAACATCATCTACTTTAGCCGCAATGCCGGCTCGGTAGAACAAGTGCACAGGCTTTCAAGCGAGCTAAAGCAGTGGGCGGCAGAGCACAGCGACATTCCGCTGGGCATCGCAATCGATCAGGAGGGCGGGATGGTAACCCGTGTGACGAACGGAGTCACGCCCTTGCCGGGAAATATGGCCATTGGAGCTACCCGGGATGAGTCTGCCGCTTTTGAATTGGCCAGGATTAGCGGAAGTGAACTTCGTTTATTAGGCATAAATATAAACTTTGCTCCCGCAGTGGATATCAACAATAACCCGCTCAATCCCGTGATCGGCGTCCGCTCCTACGGGGAAACGCCGGAGCTGGTGAGCAGGATGGGGGTTGCGGCGGTTCGCGGCTTCCAGTCGGCGGGGATCGCGGCGACGGTGAAGCACTTCCCCGGACATGGGGATACGAGCGTGGACTCGCATTTTGACATACCAGTTCTCCCGCTTGATCGCAAGCGCTTGGAGCAGCTGGAGCTGGTGCCGTTCAAAAAGGCGGTGGAAGCGGGAGTAGACATGGTGATGACAGCGCATATCGTGCTGCCCGAAATCGAGCCGAAGAAGCTGCCGAGCACGTTGTCTCCCGCAGTCATTACCGGTATTTTGAGAGAAGAATGGGGCTATGACGGCATCGTGATTACCGATTGCCTGGAGATGGACGCGATCGCGGCTCATTACGGTGTGGGGCCGGCTGCCGTTATGGCCGTGGAAGCAGGAGTCGACCTGGTCATGGTCAGCCATCGGTACGACCGTCAGCGGGAAGCGTTTGAGGCCCTGCTGCAAGCCGTTATAGACGGCAGAATCTCTGAGGAGCGCATCGACCGATCCGTCACGAGAATCTTGCGGCTCAAGCAGCAGCGAAAGATGGAGGAGGCCATGCTTCCCTGGGAAGCTGTCGAACCCCGGCTGGAAGCAGCGGAAGAGCGGCGGACTGCCGAGCGGATCAGCGAGCAAAGCATCACGGTCGTAAAGGATGAAGGGAAGAACCTGCCGCTGCGGAGAGGAGCGGACACATGCGTCATCTGGCCGGTGGTCAGGGCGGCCAACGACGCGGACGAACGCTACGCGGACAAGGAGACGCTCGCTTCTTACCTGAGCAGTATGGGGATGCAGATTGTTGAAAACGTCGTAGCGACGAACCCGACACCCGAAGAGATCGCACAGGCAGTCGCCTCCAGCAAAGGCTTCGGGCAGGTCATCGTCGCCACGTACAATGCCGCCTTTTTCCCCGGGCAATCCAAGCTGGTCGACGAGCTGCTCGCCGTCCACGGGAAACGGCTGATCGTCGCAGCCATTCGCAATCCGTTTGATTACTCCCTCTTTCCCGAGGCGGGGACGTATGTATGCAGTTATGAAAGCAGACCGCTCGCCATGCAATCGCTGGCACGGGTGCTCACGGGCCGCGTTTCGCCGACGGGAAAGCTGCCGGTCACGCTGTCGACAAACTTTGCCTTCGGCTGGAGAGGGTAGTTGCGTTACAATAGAGGAGGACAAGGATCGATGAACGAATTTCAAGTCAGAGCGATTACACCGGAAGACAGGGGATGGCTGGCGGGCTTTTTGGAACAGCAGTGGGGCAGTCCGCAGATGGTCTACGGGGATCAAGTGTACCATTGCGACCAGCTTCCTGGTTTTGTCGCCCTGTACGGGGAAGAGACAGCGGGCTTGGTTACGTATACAGAGACAGGGGACGGCTGGCAGATCGTCTCTCTGGACAGCCTTCGCGAGGGAATGGGGATTGGCAGTGCCCTCATGCTCGCGGTAGAGCGGGCGGCTGCGCAAAACGGAATAAAGCGGATATGGCTTTTGATGACCAATGACAATCTGAACGCGCTGCGTTTTTATCAAAAGCGGGGCTACGAATTGGTCGCGGTACGGCGAAACGCTGTAGAGCAGGCGAGAAGGCTGAAGCCCTCTATTCCCGTGATGGGCACGGACGGCATCCCTTTGCGCGACGAGATTGAGCTGGAAAAGCCGTTGAAGCTGGAATAACTGATAAAGCCGGAACAGCTCATGAAGCTGGAGTTACCGTTTAAGCCGGAACAGCTCATGAGGCTGGAATACCCGGCGAGGATTGGCAAACCGTTTGCTTCCCCGTCAGTCGCAAGTCGCTCACAAGGCAGAAATCGTCTCAACACTAGCAGCATTCGCATGGAGGGATACACAATGTCAGATAGATTTGCCCTGCGGGGAAGGGTAATAACAAACGGACAGGACATCCTGGACGGACTGGTCGTGGTGAATGGCTCTGTCGTTGCGTACGCCGGAACGGCAGACGGGTACGGAGAGGAATGGCCGGAGCAAGTGGAGCGGGTGGAGAACGGCTTTATTTGCCCGGGCTTTGTGGATATGCATATGCACGGGATTGCCGGCAGCGACACGATGGACGGGACCCCTGAAGCGCTGCAGACGATTTCCCGTGCGCTGGCGGGCTATGGCGTCACTTCGTTTTTGGCGACCACGATGACCGCTCCTTATGCTGATTTGGAAAAGGCGATCCGCAATGTGGTGGCAGTATCTCGGCAGGGAATGGACGGAGCATCCATCGTCGGAATTCATCTGGAGGGGCCGTGGATCAACCCGAGGTACAAAGGAGCGCAAAAAGAGGAAAATATCGCAGTCCCCAAGCTGGAAGATGTTCGTCGTTTGCACGAGCTGGCCGATGGTCTTATGAAAGTAGTGACGATCGCACCGGAACAGCCCGAGGCGACCGAAGCGATTCAATGGCTGAAGGAGCAGGGGGTCGTCGTTTCCGCCGGGCATACCGGCGCCAGCTTCGACCAGGCAGGGAAAGCCGTGGAGAGCGGCGTCTGCCACTTCACCCACTGCTTCAATGCGATGACGGGTCTGCATCACCGCGAGCCGGGAGTCGTCGGCGCGGCCATGTACCACGAGCAGCTGAGCACCGAGCTGATCGCTGATGGCGTGCATGTGCATCCAGCCGTTATGCGGATTTTGTACCGCGTCAAATCGGCGGCGCGGCTCGCGCTGGTCAGCGACTCCATGCGCGCGGCCGCATTGGGCGAGGGCACGTACGATCTCGGCGGACAGGAAGTGCATGTCCGCGGTGCGGAAGCCCAACTGGCAGACGGTACCCTGGCCGGGAGCATCCTGACGCTGAACCGCGCCGTGCAAAACATGGTCGTGCTGTCGGGAGTGCCGCTTGCAGAAGCAGTGGCGATGGCATCGGAAACGCCTGCCAACATCCTTGGGCTTGGCACGCAGAAAGGAAAGCTGCAAGCCGGGTTTGACGCAGATCTGGTCGTGCTTGGGGACGATTTTGAAGTGCAATCTACTTATGTAAGCGGAAGGCTTGTTTATCGGGTGCAAAAGTAGAGTGACTGGGCGCTGTTTCCCTTTCTGCTTGGTAAGAGATTGCAGTCCAGTGATTAGCTTAATAGATAACAGTGAAAGACCGCCTAACTTATTAAGCTAAAGGCGGTCTGTTTTTGGGTAAAAATAAACTTTTAGATTTATATATTAACATTAGTCCAATATAGCCTAACTTCGAATGAGTGAAAAAAACAAGACTTGTGCATTCTTGATTAAGGCTCTATTTCGTTTTCAGACGTAAATTGCAGTAGTGTCTGGGCAAAGGTTTCAAAAATCTTATAAAGGCTACTTTATACTCGGAGGGATGCGCGAAACGACTGAAATTGCAAAATAATGACCAAATATGGATTATTATGTAACATTCTCTCTTTTGCAACGTTAATGTAAATAGGAGGTGGTATCTACTATGTAATAACAATATGTTAGAGAATTAAAAAATATTAATTACGAAAGGTGGTAGCAAGATTAATGAAAAAATTTTTATCGTTAGGTTTAGCTCTCTCACTTGCGGTTGTTGGTAATTTTACTTTAATTGAAGGTGCATCTGCTAAAATATGTGACAACGACCCTACGTCAAGTTCAGGTTGCACCCATAATTACGATGGTTCTTGGACCTATAAAAGTGGCCAGTCAGGTAGTTATAACAAGGATCATCGCGTAATTTCAGAGCGAGGAGGTACTTGGTATGAATGGGGGATGGGGAGTCTACCAGCAGGACGTGCAACATTAGAAGTATACTTAGCAAATGCTGATTTCACAAATAGGGAAGCTATGTACTATATATTGCACCAAGGTTTGACATATGAGGAATATGTTGGTTCAGTCAATCAATATTCAGCTAGATCGGGTTGGAATGAAGTGGGGACCATGAGGCTAGATTCGGGTAAGACATGGGTTATTTTATATGGTAAGGATGAGAGTGGAAGATCAAATACCCAAACAGGTGCTGACGCTGTTTCTCTGTGATAAAAACGAATATAAATGAAAGGGAGGTTTTAACAGATGAAAAAGAAATTTGTAGCCATTCTTGCAACTTCCTTAGTAGGTCTTGGATTGACTGGATTTTATACACTGAAAGGGACTGCAGCGGAATCTACATCAAACGAAAGTAGTCAACAATACTCTTCACTTGAGGCGAACTCCACTAGTCATTCCTTGGTTTCCGTTCAAAATAAAATGCTGAATGCAATTGATCATTATCAAAGTGCTACAGGTTCTTACAGGGCTATACTGACGCCAATTGGCGTGGATGAGATAGTAGATTTTGAGGTTTATCGGGGAGCAAATCCTCGAAGCCATGTCAAAGTAATGGACAACAAGAGCAAAGTACTTAAGGAAACAGCTTTTGACGGAAACATGTTCATGTCGATTAATCATACCAATAAAACATATTTACAAAACAAAACAGCAACTCAACAGCAGACTGTGGCACTCGGCCAAAACACTCCTCGCTCATATAAAAATGATCAAGGAGAATTGGTATTCGTAAAAAGGCAGGACCCCGCTTTCTCAGGGGTGGCAAATGATGTATTATTCCCTCAAGACTATGCGTTTTGGTTAACACCTGACAATCATAAAGTAGTAGGAGAAGAAAAACTGTTAAATCGTACTTCAATCGTCATTGAAGGGGAGCATGACGATCCAATTTTGGCTGAAAAACATCAATCTACCCATTTTAAAATGTGGATAGATAAAGAAACGGGAGTATTGCTAAAATTAGTAGAGACAAATAGTAAAGATGAAGTTACGAACTCCATAGAAGTCCTTTCTATCGAGTTTGATAAACAGCAAGATGTTTCATCCTTGTCCAAAATGCAAGCTGTTCCTTCTGACTATAAAGATGTTTCGAAAAAGTTGAGGGATCGTGAAAATAGAGAGCAGAAAAAATCCGAGAAGGAAAATGAAAATTGAGTACGGAGATCATTTAGTAGGGCAGTTCCAAAAGTCTATCTGATGTAGACGAAAGGGACTGCCCTTTCTTCAGTGCGTAGGAGCTAGGCTTCCCTAAGAGTAGTTAGCCAGTTTTTTAAATCAAAACTACATACAAAAACACTTTTAATCCACGCTTTGTTTTTTCGTTGATTCACTACTCCTCTCCCTCCAAACCTGCTCCAGCCCCATCACAATCATCGTCCCAAACAACAGCCCGTTGCCCAGCGTATACCGGATGACCGACGGCAGCTCCTGAAAGACAGACGGCGGGAAAAACATCGAGCCTACACCAAAGAGCAGGCCGATCCCGATGATGGTCAGGCGGCGCTGGTCGAGCTGTGTCTGGACGAGCGATTGCAGGCCGATGCCGACCATCTGGACAAAGGAGGCGAGTACCGCCGCATACGCGACCGGGCCGGGAAGCATGGTCAGCAGCCGGATCACGCCGGGGAAGAAGGCAGCAGCAGCCATGATCAGGCAGGCCAGGAGAAACGGAATGCTGCTCCTTTGACCAGTGAGCCGAACGAAGCCGGCCGAGCCGGATAGAGGCACCATTCCAACTGTCGAGAAAAGGGCGGACAGCAGATGGGAAAAACCGCCGACTACCGAGCTGCGGGAAAGCTCCGCAGGCTCCAGTCCGGGCGTTCCCGTTTGCACCTGCTTCATCGCCGCGATGCTGGCGAAGGTGTTGGACAGCAGGATCATGACGATCAATATACTCGATGCGGCCATGCCCGGATCCCACAGCGGAGCTCCCCAGGCGAGCGCTTCGGGAACCTGGAGCAAGGTCTCGGCAGGGGCCGGATGCTTCCATATGCCCGCTATGTAGAAGGCCACGCAGCCCGTCAGGATGCCGATCAGAACCGCATAGCTTTTCACCCAGCCCTTTCCGCGAAAAGAGAGAACGAGGACTGTGGAAAAAACGAGAAGAGCGAGCAGTGCCGACGTCCAATTCGCTTTCGCCGGATTGCCGCTCACACCGGCCATTCCCTGCAAAAACGTTCCGCTTACCTGCAAGGCGAGCAGAAGCAGGTATACCCCCGATACGAGCGGAGTAAACAAGGGAAGCATGCGGCGCACCAGTCCGGTCACCCCGAACAGGATGAGCAGTACGCCTGCCGCGATCATGCCGGATTCCAAAAGCTGGAGCGTTTCGGATACATTGGCGCCGGTACGGACAGCGGTCTCTCCCATGATGATAAAGACGACGAGCCAGGTGCCAGCCGGTCCATCCACGATGGGGAACCGGTGGCCGAGCCAGCCCTGCAAAAAGGAACTGATCCCGACGATAAAAAAGGTCCGCTGCATCAGTCCGGCAATGTCCGGATCGGGCAGATGAAAGACTTGGCCGATAACGATAGGAAGGGCGACTGCATTGGCCAGTAAAAATACCAGCCATTGCAGCGCCCCGATCCCGTGGTTTAATCCTTGTTTGTTCATGTTCACTTTAGCTTATCTCCGTTTAGTTGAATTTGATTATTCGAATCGTTCGGTATGTGATTCAGGGGATCGGTGACAAAGAGGGTCCGACGTTATTTGCGATCCGTGAACTTCTCATGAAACACGCGATCGCTTAAAAGGAAGCGTCTCTTGTTAAAAGACGGACAGCAGATGATGAGGAATCTTCTCCGCATCCACGTCTACGCAAACTTCGATTTCATGGCCTTCGCTCGGCTTGGTGCGCAGATCGGCCACAACCGAACCGGCGCAGTACACACCCTCGGTCTCGATGCTTACTTTCATCGTTTGCGTGCGAACCACCCATGGCATACGCGCTACGAGAACCGTAAGCGGATCATGCGTCGGGCAAGCGCCCATCAGGTTGTCTACTTGCCAATAGAAGCGGAAATAATGCTGCAGGGCGTCGTTCATGTACTGCACGATCGGCTTGTTTTCCGGGCGGCAGTAGCCTGCGGCTGCATCGAGGTGCTGCTGTGTCAGTCTGACCTTCATCGTAACGTCCAGTCCGACCATGGTGATTTTCAGGCCGGATTTCATAACAGCCGCGACTGCCTCAGGATCGCCGCGGAAGTTGGCTTCCGCTTTCGGCGTCACATTGCCGGGAGCAAAGACCGTTCCGCCCATGATATAGACGCGCTTCACTTTTTTCGGAAGCTCCGGATCGATCTCGAGCGCTTCCGCCAGGTTGGTCAATCGGCCGAGGGTGACCAAGGTCAATTCCCCGCCCAATTCATTTGCCTTGCGGACGATAAACTGAGCCGCCGACTCGGAGAGTGCCTGCTGCTCGGAAGCGGGCAGGTCCACGTCTCCGATCCCGTTGTTCCCGTGAACGTGGGAGACCGGGCCGGCCCATTCGCGGGTGAGCGGCTTGGCAGCTCCCATGGCTACCGGGACTTCATAGCCGGGATTGGCCAGCTTGATCAAGCGCAGAGTGTTGTCAGTTGCCTGCGCCACACTGGCGTTGCCAAATACCGTAGTGATGCCTTCTACTTTGACATCTGGCGCTTTCAATGCGTGAAGGATCGCGAGAGAATCATCAATACCGGTGTCTGCGTCGATGAGCATTCTGATTACGTCTGTCATGGCAAATACCTCCAAAAAGTTCATTCCCCGATCAAAAGGCGATGGGGAATGGAATGAATTTACGTAAATAAAGTTTTGCGATGCTTGCGGATGGCGTAAACAACGAGCGCGACGATCGTTACGATGTACGGCACCATCTTGATGAATTGGCTCGGAATGACATTTCCGGGTGTCGTTTCGATAATCATCGTCATCGCTGTTGCCAGCGCAAACACGGCGGAACCGGCTAAAATTCCAAACGGATTGCGGTTTCCGAAAATGACGACGGCAAGCGCCAAAAATCCGGTACCGGCTGTCATGTCGCGAACGAACATGCTGGTCATCCCCATCGAGAGATAAGACCCTGCCAAGCCGGCGAAGAAACCGCTCCAAACGAGAGCCGAGTACTGAATCCGCACGACCGGAATCCCGAGAGAGCGAGCAGCGCCCGGTTCTTCCCCGGTTGCGCGCAAATGGGTTCCATATGGAGTGTGGTACAAAAGGTAGTAGCAAAAAACAACTGCGAGAATAGAAACCCAGACCATCAAATTATGACCGCTCAACAGCTTCCCGATGAATGGAATTTGATCCAGAAACTACGACATTGGGAATGGACACTGGATTCTCTGGTACATAGCTTCCGTGGGAATCGTACAAAATGCTCATCATCAGTACCGTGATGCCGGCGCCGAAAATATTGACGGCAAATCCGGTGACGATGATGTCCACGTTCATTTTCAGCGAGAAGAACGCCATCGCGTAGCTGACAATCATTGCGGCAAGCACGCCGGCAGCCATCCCGATGATCCAACTGCCTGTAGCAGAACCTGCAGCGACCGAAGTAAATGCGGATACGAGCATCAGTCCTTCGATCCCGATGTTGATTACACCGGCACGGTCGGTCATCAGACCGCCCAATGCCCCGAGCAGAATAGGGGGCATCATCCGCAGGAGGATGACAAACAGCGTTAAGTTAATGGTTTGTTCCCACAGACTACTTAGCAACGCGCTCACCTCCACGGGACGACATCAGTTTGCGCTGTTTCAGGTAAGCGAAAATCGCTTGAGAAGAGACGAAAATCACCAACAATGCTTGAATAATGATTGCCAAATCTCGAGGAACGTCGCTGTTTGCCTGCATGATCTGGCCGCCTACCTGCAAATACGCATAGAAGAAGGCCGACAGCAAAACAGCGATAGGGTGGTTGCGAGCCAAAAGAGAGACGATGATTCCGTCAAACCCGAGGCCGGCAGAAAAGTTGTCTTTCAACGTTCCGTGAAGGCCGATCACTTCGACGGTACCGCCCAGACCGGCAAGCGCGCCGCTGATGGCGATGCTGAGTATCAGCACCTTTTTCGGCTTGATGCCGCCGTACTCCGCGAACAGCGGGTTTTTCCCTACTGTGCGAAGCTCATAACCGGTTTTGGTCTTGTAGAGCAGCAGGTATACAGCCAACGCTGCCAGCAGCGCAAGCAGAAAGCCCGCGTGTGTAGGGAATCCGTCAAAAATGGGTCCCAGCTTCGCGCTCTCCTGTACGAACGGGAGACGGGCAAAGCCGCCGCTGTCCGGTGCCTTGAAAACGTAGTTCAGCAAATACGAAACAAACAGCGTGGCGATAAAGTTAAACATCAACGTAGATACGATCTCGTCGGCTTTGAAATAGGCCTTAAGCACACCGGGCAAAAAGCCGTACAAAGCGCCTCCGATCAGTGACGCCAAAACTACGAGCGGAATGTGTATCCATGGAGACATTTCCGGCAGATAGACGGCCACCAAAGCACCGGTCAACGCGCCGATATACAACTGGCCTTCCGCCCCCATGCTGAACACGCCGCTTTGAAAGACGACGACGATCGCCAGACCGGTGAAGACGAGAGGAATCATCCGGTTGAGAATCGAACCGAAGCTGAACAGCGTCGTAAATGGTTCGATCAGCAATGCTTGCAGCGCCGCGACAGGCTCATCGCTCACGAGAAAGATGACGAAAATACCGATGACCAGCGCCGCGACAATAGCCAATAAGATACCGAGGAGATCGAGGTATACTGCACTTCGCTGATTCATGTGGCACTCGCCCTCTTTTCTTGCTTTTTAACGCCCAACATGTAGAAGCCGATTTCTTCTTCGGTCAGGCTCTCTGAATTTTCCAAAATAACGGCCAGCTCTCCATTGTAGAGAACCCCGATCCGGTCGCTCAGGCTCATCACTTCTGACAGGTCGGCAGAGACGAGCAGGACCGCTGCTCCTTCGTCGCGCTTTTTGACGATCTCCTTGTGGATGAACTCGATGGAGCCGATGTCGACGCCTCGCGTCGGCTGGGCGGCGATCAGCAGCTTGGGATTTTTGGAAATCTCCCGGGCGACGACGATTTTTTGAATGTTTCCGCCTGACAGTGCCCCCGCCAGCGTATCGCGGCTCTGGGTGCGAATATCAAATTCCTGGATCAGCTTGTCCGCATGCTCATTGATTTTCTTTTGATTGAGAAAGAGACCGCGTCGAAACGATTTGTCACGATATAAATCCAGGATCAAATTTTCCTTGATAGAGGAAGTCAGGCAGGCACCTCTGGTCTGTCGATCTTCCGGAATGTGGCCAATCCCGATGTTGCGAATTTCTTCGATGCTTTTTCCTGCCAAATCTTGGCTGAGAAAGGTAATGCGGCCCTTGAAGTTTTTGCGGAAGCCGGTAATGACTTCGATCAATTCAGTCTGGCCGTTTCCTTCCACACCGGCGATGCCGAAGATTTCACCAGCTCGCACCTGGAAGGAAATATCGTTCAACACCTGCTTGCCCGTTTCTGATACATAGCTGACCTCATCGAGTGAGAGAACGGTCTCTTTGGGCTTGGCGGGCTGCTTTTCGACCCGCAACAGCACATCCCGTCCTACCATCAAGCGCGAAATCTCTTCTTTGGAGGTTTCGGAGGTAATCAGGGTAGAGATGGTTTTTCCTGCACGCAAAACCGTGATTCGGTCGGAAATTTCCATGACTTCATTCAGCTTGTGCGTGATAAAGATGATCGTATAGCCTTGTGACACCAGCTTCTTCAAAGATTGGAACAGTTCATCCGTTTCCTGAGGGGTGAGGACCGCGGTCGGCTCATCGAGAATGATGAGCCGCGCTCCACGGTACAAAACCTTCAAGATTTCTACGCGCTGCTTCAGGCCTACGGAAATGTTCTCTACTTTGGCATTCGGATCGACCTTGAGGCCGAACTCTTGAATCAGACGTTGCGTTTCCGCGATGGCTTTTTGATGGTCGGACAGGACACCCTTTGTCGGCTCGGAGCCGAGCACGATGTTTTGGGCGACAGTGAAGGAGGGGACCAGCATAAAATGCTGGTGCACCATCCCGATTTCGTATTTGATCGCATCTTTTGGACTCTTCAGAACGACTTTGTCGCCCCGGTAAAAAATATCCCCTTCGGTAGGGCTCTCAAGACCGAACAAAATCTTCATCAGTGTCGATTTTCCTGCACCGTTTTCGCCTACAAGTGCATGGATTTCGCCTTGTCGGACGGAGAACGAAACGCCTTGATTGGCTTTTGTGCCATTCGGATACACCTTGTGTATATTGCGCATTTCCAGCAGGTCAGCCAGGGCGTACCTCCTAATTCATCTTGATTAATCTTGTTTAATCTTGATTTCTCCGCTGACTACTTTTACTTGAAGCTCGTCCATCTTGTCGCGGATTGCTTGCGGAACATGCTCGTTGTACAGATCGTCCTTCGCCAGGCCTACACCTTCTTCGTAAATACCGAGAGACTCGTTTTGGCCGAATGGCAGGTCGCCTTTTTTGTACAAATCGATGGCGCGGTAGATCGAGTTTCCAACGTTTTTCAGCATAGAGGTAAGAACGTGACCCGGTTGTACCATGTTTTGGTTGCTGTTGACACCGATTGCATATTTGCCGGATTCTTTAGCCGCTTCCAGACCGCCGATACCTGCAGGACCAGCAACGGTGAAGATGATGTCAACGTTTTGGGAGTTGTATTGGGCCAGGGACAGCTCTTTGCCTTTTGGCGCATTGTTGAAGTCGCCGACAAAGGAAGAGATGACTTTTACTTCAGGATCGATAAACTGTGCGCCTTGCTCATAACCAGCTTTAAAGTCGTTGATGATCGGAATGTCCATACCGCCGAGGAAGCCGATGGTTTTATCCGGGTTGGCCGCTTTCAAATCTGTGCTCGTAGTTACATCGCGGCAAAAGCGCCAGCCAGGAAGGAGCCTTCGCGTTGGTTGTATCTCACAGAGTAGATGTTTGGCACATCGGTAATGGTTTCATCAAAATAGATGAACTTTTGCTCAGGATAACGCTTGGCCAGATCGATCGTCGTTTCTTTCATTTGGCTTGTCCCAACGACAATGACCTCGTATTTTTTGCTTGCGACCATGGATTCCAGACCGGTAGGCCAGTCGGATTGGTTAGCTCCGCCTTGAACGGTTTTTACTTCGATGCCCAGCTCTTTTTCCGCTTTGTCCAGTCCTTCTTTCGCGGAGTCGAAGAACCCGCTGTCTCCCAGGTTTCCGCTTACATAGTAGCCGACAGACAATTTCTTTTCTGCCGATGCATCTGTTTTTGCATCGCCTTTGCTCGCCTCTTTCGGCTTCGCAGCGTTGTCAGCTCCGGAACCTCCGCCGCAGCCGGTCAAGGCCATGGACAGAATCAAAAGACTTGCTCCAATTTTTCCCAACAGACTTTTCTTCATGTTGTTTCCCCCATTTTTTATATGAAAATTAGTGAAACCGATGGAATTATTCCGGCTGCAGGAGCTGCAATGCGAACGCTTTCACTTCATCCAGCGTTGGCATTCCAGCCTGTGCGCCAAATCGGGTAACGGCAAGTGCCGATACTTTTCCGGCAAAGCGGACGGCCTTGTCCAGTTCGTAGCCGATTGACAGGGCGTAGCCAAGGCCAGCGTTGAAAGCATCGCCGGCGCCGGTCGTATCCATGACCTGCACATGATGGGCCGGGACGGATACGAGATTTTTCCCCGACTCCTTGTACACAGAGCCTGCTGCGCCAAGTGTAGTGACCACACAGCGGGGACCCATTTCCAGGAGGGCATCGATTGCTTTTTCGAGGCCGTCTCCATAAGGGTCAATACCGGTGAGCAGGTAAAGCTCGGAGCGGTTTGGCGTCATGTAGTCGACAGACTGCATCAGGCCCAAAGGAAGCTTTTGAGCAGGTGCTGGATTCAAAATGACGGTTTTCCCGTGCCGCTTCGCCAGCTGTGCCGAAGCGACTACTGTCTCCAACGGTATCTCCAGCTGGAGGAGGACCAGATCGGCAGCGGCAATTGTCTCCTCGAGTCCTTCGATATTCTCGGGCAGGCAAAGTGCGTTTGCCCCAGGAACGACGACAATGTGATTGTCATCGTGAGCAATCATGATAGAAGCAAGACCAGTAGGAGCATCGGAAGTCTTGGTCACGCGCTTGGTGACGACCTGGTTGTCTGCAAGCGACTGTGTCAGCGCTCCTCCGAAAGCGTCGTCACCAACCATTCCGACCATGACGGTATGCGCTCCCAGCCTGGAAGCGGCTACGGCCTGATTCCCGCCTTTGCCGCCGGGGATGAAGTGAGCCCTGGTGCCTGTAATGGTCTCTCCCACTTGTGGAAAACGGGGAGCTTCGACGACGATATCCATATTCAGACTCCCGATGACCACAATGTTTGGTTGTCTCATGGTGTTTTCATGTCCTTTCTCGTAGAGCCTCTTGCGATCAATTCCACATCGAATTCATAGATTTGATTGTCAACAGCCACTCCCTCGATTTTTTGAATCAATAAGCGGGTCGACAATGCTCCCATGTCATAAATCGGCTGAGAGATGGTCGTCAACTCCGGCTCGGTAATTACGGTCAGCTCGATGCCGTCAAAGCCGCACAGGGCGACTTGATTCGGAACGGACAAGCCCATTTGCTGCAATTTTTTCAAAGCCCCGAGCGCCATCAGGTCATTGCCGGCAAAGATGCCGTCCACGTCGGGATGACGGGCCAGCAGATGTTCGACGGCCTCCATCCCTCCGTTGATCCGGAAGTGGCCGGGGACCATCAGGCTCGGGGTAAACCACTCAAAATGACGGACGGAGTCCTCGTAGCCGAGCAGTCGCTCTTTTCCTGTCGCTGTTTCCTGCGGTCCGTAGATGTGGGCGATTTTTTTGCACCCGATCTCCAGCAGATGGCGGACAGCCAGGGTCGCTCCCTCGTAATTCTTGGAGCGGACTACATAACAGGAGGCTTTTGAAGGAGCACGATCGAGAAGGACGAGTGGAATGCCGGCTTCGTTCATGGCGCTGATATCGGCCGCCTTCAATGAATGCGTGGCAAACAGAATGCCGTCAACATACCGTTTTTTCAGCACGTTGATATACGTTTGCTCTTTGCCGGAATCGTTGTCGGAGTTGCAGATCAGGACGGTATACCCGTACAAACGAGCGACGTCTTCCACTGCACGGGCCAGCTCGGAAAAAAACGGGTTGGAAATATCGGGCATGATGAGTGCGATCGTTTCCGTTTTTTTGCTGGCCAAGCCTCTCGCCACTTTGTTCGGTTCGTAGTTCAACATTTTGATGGCCTGCTGCACGGCCTGTTCCGTTTCTTTGTTGACGTAACCGTTCTTGTTGATGACACGGGAGACAGTTGCTACCGAGACACCGGCGAGCTTAGCCACATCTCTAATCGTTGCCAATCAGCACCATCCTCTTTGTAATCAGGATTGCAATGAAAAACCGATTACATATTGATGAAAAAGGGTGAAAACCTAGATTTTTCAGGCGTTTGCGAGTGTTTTTGATCATTGTGTGTAACCGGTTACACATCGGATAGGTCTAATAGTAAGCGATTAAGGATAATCTTGTCAAACATAAGATTCAGAATTTTTTGTTTCCATTATTTAGAAAATTTATGTAAATCTCTCCTCTGGCAAGGATGGAGTCCGACAGGGAAAACGATCGGACTGATCGGAATCAAAGGAAACGAAGGGATGAGAAGCGAAAATGGAGAGAATGAGAAACAGGCGATGTTAGAAAGCGGGGAAATCAGAGATGAATATTGTTGTTGTCGGCAGTCTCAATATGGATCTCGTATCGCACGTCCCTCGCTTGCCGAAAGCGGGGGAAACGATTACGAGCACATCGTTTCAAACCATTCCGGGAGGGAAGGGCGCCAATCAGGCTGTAGCCGCGGCAAGGCTGGGCGCTAACGTGCATATGATCGGAAAGGTGGGCTGCGATACATATGGGGACATGCTGCTGGAAAGCTTGGCTGATTCACTCGTAAATACAGGAGGCATCGGGAGGGAGGGGACGACGGGAATGGCCTTGATCAACGTCAGCGGCCGCGGCGAGAACAATATTGTGCTTGTTCCGGGCGCCAATGGCATGATGGGAAAGGCGGACATTGATCGGCACATACGGCTGCTGGAGGGCTGTGACGTTCTGTTGGTTCAACTGGAAATCCCGCTTGCAGTCGTGGAATATGCAGTCAAACTGGCGCATGATAGGGGCAAACTGGTTGTTTTGAATCCGGCTCCCGCCCAATCGCTGTCGCCTTCGTTTTTGCGGCATGTCGATACGGTCACTCCCAATGAAACGGAGCTTGAGCTTTTGTCGGGAATGCCCGTAGAGACGCTGTCCGAAATCGAAGCGGCTGCGGAAAAGCTGCTCGGACTAGGTCCGAAGCGTATCGTTGTGACGATGGGAGAGAAGGGGGCGCTCATCGTCAATGCGGATGGAGCGACACACATCCCCGCCCTTAAAGTGCAGGCGGTGGATACGACGGCTGCGGGGGATTCCTTTACGGCAGCCTTTACCGTCGGAATGGCAAAGGGGATGACCGACGAAGAGGCGGGCACATTCGCCAGCAGGGTTGCGGCGATTGCCGTGACCAGGCACGGAGCGCAGCCTTCCCTGCCGACCCTCGCGGAGGTGGATGCCCTGCAGGCAGAATAAACATGAAAGACAGGGAACGGCTGCAGCGGCGCCACCACAATGGAACGCTGCAGCCAGGTCCAAGGACAGGCAGCGTAAATTAAGCCTGCTGATCCAGCAGCTCCATCACCCAGCGGCACCAGTTCAGCTCCTCGCGCATACTGCTAACTCCCCTGCTCAAGAGGATGTATTCGCCGAAATACGGTGAACCGTGGTCTTGAGGCGTACCGTCGCAAGCAAGCTTCAGCTCTTCCAAAAAGGTTTCATACATGTTCAGTTGTTCCAGGCAATGGGCTTCTCTTTCTTCAAACAGCTTTCGAGCGGTGTTGCGGTCAGTCAGCCAGAGGCAATACGTTTTCAGAAACAGCTCGTCGCGCAGGACCGGCTCGGAGGTGGACTGGGTCAGCCACTCGCGAAGTGCAGTCCGCCCTTTTTCTGTAATGGAATACACTTTCTTGTCTGGCCGATCTGTCTGCGGAACCCGCGTAAATTCCAAATAGCCCTCCTGCTCCATCTTGGCCAGCAGAGGATAGATTTGACTGTGTTTGGCCTGCCAGAACGGTTGCAGTTGGAGCATCAGGTCATAGCCGGAGCTGGGTGTACGCGCTACCAGTCCAAGCAATCCATACGCCAGAGTGTTCAAGGGTGTACCCTCCTGATTCCTATTAATAGCGTAATTATATAAAGAGAGGACAGGGGTTTCAACCGAGCCTTGAGCTGTTGAAAGCCTCTTTTTTTGACGTTTCGCTAAATTGCTGGTAGTAGTGTGTGTAAAGAATGGATAGGTTATTTTCAGCAGGTGGGCCGTCAAGGTCACTGAGCATGCTCTCTCG
Organism: Brevibacillus sp. FSL K6-2834; assembly: GCF_038592925.1. Lineage (NCBI taxonomy): Bacteria > Bacillati > Bacillota > Bacilli > Caryophanales > Paenibacillaceae > Brevibacillus > Brevibacillus sp. FSL K6-2834. The sequence goes on along the minus strand of NZ_CP151945.1, from coordinate 4,215,331 downwards.
CGTTCTTGCAGGCCGAAATATAACCCTGGCCGGGTATCAGTTCCTTCGGTGTTTGAAACAATAAGGGGGAACATCAGGAGGGATGGCAGCATGGCTTGGGTTTATTTGGTGATTGCGGGATTGTTTGAAGTCGTTTGGGCGATCGGGTTGAAATACAGCGAAGGGTGGAGCAAGCTGGTGCCGAGTGCAATTACTGTAGTTGGCATGGGCATCAGCTTTTACTTTTTGTCTATGGCACTCAAAGCGCTTCCAATCGGGACGGCATATGCGATTTGGACGGGCATTGGCGCGCTTGGAACGGTCGTTGTCGGCATGATCGCATTTGGGGAGCCGAGCAATATCATGCGGATCGTCTTCTTGCTTTGCATCATTGCGGGGATTGTCGGATTGAAGCTGACAGCCGGAGGGTGATTGAACGGTCGGGAAGCATTTTTCTTCAGGAGCAGCAAGGTTTTCTCCTGTCGGCAAAAAAAATTTGCGCAACCTTTCGAAACTGTTTACAAAACGTGTCATACACGATATATTTACCTAGATTGGTATGAGCAAATAGACATATTGTGAGAAGATGACCGAATGAAAACGATGATAAATCTGGAATCAATTGAAAAACACTTTTCCGGTTCTGTCGTGGTTCCGCCACTCTCCCTTTCCATCCAGGAAGGGGAATTTCTAACGCTTTTGGGGCCAAGCGGCTGCGGGAAGACGACACTGCTCCGCATGATTGCCGGCTTTGAGCAGCCGACAGCGGGGGAAATTTACCTGGACGGCAAGGCGCTGACCAGCATTCCTCCCTATCAGCGGGACATGAACATGGTTTTCCAGCAATACGCCCTGTTCCCCCACATGAATGTCGAACAGAACATTCTGTTTGGACTGAAGATGAAGAAAGTAGAGGCGGCGGAGCAACAGCGGAGGCTGGAGGAAGTGCTGCAGTACACGCAGCTTGTCGAGCTGCGCAAGCGTACGCCGAAGCAGCTCTCCGGAGGGCAACAGCAGCGGGTGGCGATCGCGCGGGCGATCGTGAACAACCCGAAAGTGCTGCTGCTTGACGAACCGCTGGGAGCACTGGATTACCAGTTGCGAAAAAGCTTGCAGCTTGAGTTGAAAAATTTGCAGAAAAATTTGGGCATTACATTTATTTACGTAACGCACGATCAAGAAGAAGCGATGGCTATGTCTGATCGCATCGCCGTCATGAACAAAGGGCGGATCGAGCAAATTGCCACGCCGGCAGAAATCTACAATCATCCCAAGACGCTGTTCGTCGCTACCTTTATCGGGGAGAACAATATTTTCAGAAGCGGCGATGCCAGCATTGCGGTCAGACCGGAGAAGATCAAGATCTATCCGAAAGATTCCGAGCTGGACAAGCATCGCAAAAACGGCACGATCACCGATATGGTTTTCCTCGGCAACATGAGCAAGCTGTTTATCCGCCTCGAGAGCGAGGAGATGACGGTGCTGGCTCATGAGTACGCGACAGAGAGCCGGGGCTGGCAGGCAGGGGATCAGGTGGCGATCGGATGGTCGCAGGCAGACGAGGTGATGCTCACTTGAAAAACGGAAAGCAGTTGAAGATTTTGGCGCTGCCGGCTTTCGTTTGGCTGGGGGCGCTCTTCGTCTTGCCGATGTTGATGATTACTGCGCTGTCTTTTATGAAGCGCGGAACATACGGGCAGGTCGTCTATGAGTTTACGCTGAACAACTACGCCCGGATGATCGATCCGCTCTACATTCAGATTTTTTTTGACACCTTTCTCGTAGCGGTGCTGACAACGGCCATTTCTCTCGTGTGCGCCTACCCGATGGCTTACTACATTTCCCGCATGGATCGGTCTGCCCAGAAGATCTGGCTGCTGCTCGTCATGATCCCGTTTTGGATCAACTTTTTGGTCCGTTCCTACGCCTGGGTCATCATCCTGCGTTCGCAGGGAGTGATCAACACGTTCCTGCTCTCGACCGGATTGATTCAAGAGCCTTTGCCCTTGCTGTACAATTTCGGCTCGGTGATGGTAGGGATGGTGTACACGCTGCTGCCGTTCATGGTCCTGCCGATTTACGTTTCGCTGGAGCAGCTCGACCGGCGGAAGCTGGAAGCCGCCTACGATCTGGGCGCAACGCCGTGGAAGACGTTTTGGCACGTAACCCTTCCCTTGACGAAATCGGGTGTCATTACCGGATCGATTCTGGTCTTCGTCTCCTCGATCGGGATGTTCGTCGTGCCCGACGTGATGGGCGGAGCGAAGTCCGCGCTGATGGGAAACGTCATCCAAAATCAGTTCTTGTCAGCTCGTGACTGGCCGTTCGGGTCTGCTCTCTCGATCGTCCTGATGCTGCTGTCCATGGTGTTGATCTACCTCTACTACCGGGCGGTCAACGCCGCCGAGGCAAAGGAGGGGACGGCATGAAAGCGCTGAGACATCGTACAATGGCCGGATATTCCTGGGCCATGCTCGTCTTTTTATACTTGCCGATCGCTGTATTGATGCTGTATTCGTTCAACGACTCGCGGATCAATGCTGTCTGGTCGGGCTTTACCTGGAAATGGTACGTATCTTTGTTTGACAACAGGCAGGTCATGGAGGCTTTGTGGAACAGCCTGAGCATCGCCTTGATCAGCAGTGTGCTGGCCACTGTGTTTGGCACCGCTGCCGCGCTTGCGATGAAGCACTACTCGCTCAGATGGAGAAGCGTGTTCAACGGGCTGACCTACTTGCCCATCGTTATCCCGGAAATCATGATGGGTCTGTCTCTGCTGGTCTTGTTCAGCCAGATTCATCTCGAGCTGGGCAAACTGACGCTGATCATGGCTCACGTCACCTTCAGTCTGCCGTACGTGATCGTCATCATCAACACGCGGCTGGCCGACATGGGCAAGGAGCTGGAAGAAGCGGCGCAGGATCTGGGCGCGACTGCGTGGGAGACCTTGCGTCACATCACGCTGCCTTTGATTTCACCCAGTATTATCGCCGGGTTTCTGATGTCCTTTACCTTGTCGCTGGACGATTTTGTTATCTCGTTTTTCGTAGCGGGTCCCAATTCGACGACCTTGCCGCTGTACATCTACGGACTGGTCAAACGCGGTGTATCTCCTGAGGTAAACGCCCTGTCGACGCTGCTGATCGTCTTTACTGTACTGCTCGTTGTTGCGGCTGAGTTGTTCCGCCGCAAAGATTCCAAGTCGCTCACTTTTTAAGTGGACATACACCCAAACAAAAGACTGGAGGTTGAAAAAGAAAGATGAAAAAGTGGAAATCCCTGATGATTGGCGCCGTGGCCGCCGCTCTTGCCGTTACTGCCGCAGGCTGTTCTTCTTCTTCTACCGAAGAGGAGCAGGTGCTGAATATCTACAGCTGGGCAGACAACTTCAATCCTGACGTGATCAAGGACTTTGAACAGAAGTACAACGTCAAGGTAAACTACGATATTTACGGCAGCAACGAAGAAATGCTGGCGAAAATCCAGGCGGGCGCATCCGGCTACGACCTGATCCAGCCGTCGGATTACATGGTAGCCACCATGATCAAGCTGGGGCTTCTGGAAGAACTGAACAAAGAAAATATCCCGAACGAAAAAAATATTGTTTCTACCTTCCAAACGCCGCCGTTCGACCCGGGCAACAAGCATTCGCTCGTCTACACCTGGGGAATTACGGGAATCGCGTACAACAAAAAGTACGTGAAAGGCGAGATCACCAGCTGGCAGGACCTGTGGAATCCGGAGTACAAAGGCCGTGTCATCATGCTCAACGACCCGCGCGAGGTCATGGGCGTCGGGCTGATCAAAAACGGGTTTTCCAACAGCACCAAGGACAAGGGCGAGCTGGAAAAAGCATTTGCAGACCTAAAAACGCTTTTGCCGAGCGTAGTCGCTTTTGACACGGACAACATCAAGCAAAAAATGATCGCAGAGGAAGCGTGGATCGGTACAGTCTGGTCCGGCGACGCAGCGATCATCAACGGCGAGAACCCGGATGTCGAATACGTCGTGCCGAAAGAGGGCGCAACGATCTGGGCAGACACCCTGGCAATTCCGAAAGGCGCCAAGCACAAGGAGCTGGCGGAGAAGTTCATCAACTACCTGATGGACCCGGAAGTAAGCGTGAAAAACTACGAGTGGATCGGCTACAGCAATCCGAACGAAAAGGCCTATCCGCTGCACAGCGAAGAATACCGCGCAAACAAGATGATCTTCCTGGATAAAGAGGACATGGCTCGCGCAGAGTGGCTCGTTGACGTAGGGGATACCCTCCAGGAGTACGACCGCTACTGGACAGAGATGAAGAGCGGCCGCTAAGAGACGAGTGGCTTCGTTGTACAGGATGGGACATAAGGTTTGACAACAGCAGCAGCCGAGCAGAAAATTTGTTTTCTGCTCAGGCTGCTTTTTTCGTTGCGCGATAAAATTGTGAAAAATATATGCTCCTTCGATATTTTCTGGATATTTAACGGCATCTGTGAGATAGTGAAAGGGAGGTGACAAAAAATGGGAAAAACTTCAGGGAGAGCAGCGGGGTTTATAGAAGCAAACGGCACGTCTTTTTACTATGAAGCGTGTGGCGAAGGAGAGCCTCTTCTATTGATTCACGGTCTCAATTTGGACACGCGGATGTGGGCCGAGCAGCTTTCCGCCTTTTCCGAGCGGTATCGGGTCATCAGCTTTGACCTGCGAGGGATGGGACAGACACCGAATGCAGAAGAGCCGTTTACCCTCTACGATGATGCCAGAGCAGTGCTGCAAGGACTCGGGATAGCCGCGGCTCGCGTTGTCGGCCACTCCTTTGGCAGTGTAGTCGCACAGGAGCTTGTCCTGGCCTACCCGGAGATGGTGAAAAGCCTTGTGCTCGTATCTCCGACCTTGACAGGGTATCCGCGGTCTGAGCGAAGGATGCAGGATTTTGCCCGCTTTGTCGAAATCTATGAAACAGGTACAAAGGAAGAGACCGTAGAAATGTCGGCCCGGATGTGGTTTGACGGGCCAGGACAAGCAGCACGGGATGAAAGCCAGCAGGCGAGAGCAAAGTACCTCCAAATGACAGCGCACGCTTACGATCTGCCGAAGCTGAAAAACCCGCCGCTCTGGCTTGCGCCTCCTCCGATTGAGCGACTTGAAGAGATCGCTGTGCCTACGCTGGTGATCGCTGGGCAGAAAGATTACGAAGACTTCCAAAAGATGGCGGAGGAGCTTGAAGCGCGGATTCCAAACGCTGAAAAAATCCTTCTTCCAGACTCGGCCCATCTCCCGCCAATGGATCAAGCCCCTGTATTTAACCGGATTGTCCTGTCGTTTTTGGAACAGGCACGACAGTAATGAGCTGTTTCAATCGGCCTATCTGCAGCGTTTTGCAGGCGGACAAGCATGCAGTCAGGCAGTCAAGCATGCCGTCATCCTTTGGTCCGGTTGGCAATCAAAAAGTCAATAAATGTCTTTGTAATTCCGTTTATCGTCGCGTCTTTGTGGTAAATCAGCTCAAAATTCCGATTGATATGCGGCAGGCTCAGCACTTCCACTTCCTTTAAGTCAGCCGCTGCTACTTCCTCCTGAATCGAGAAACGCGGCAAGAAGGCGATTCCCAGTCTCTGCTTCACCATGCGTTTGACCACTTCGATATTGTCCGCTTCCATCACAACATTGTTCTCTAGCTGATAATGGCTGAACGCTCCATTGACCAGCGTCCAGTCCAGAGATCCCCTGTTAAACAAAATCAGCTTTTCTCGCGACACGTCCTCAAGCGTAACTTGTGTTTTGTTTTGAAACGGGTGATCCGGATAGACAGCCAGCACCATTTCGTCAGGCATGAGCTGGACCCGCTTGATTTGGGGATGATTCACTGCTCGCGCGATCCCGAACGACACCTCATGGCGCAGCACCATCTCCAGGACTTGATGGGAGTGACCCGTGAAAATTGTCAGCTTGATCTTGGGGTAGAGCTGCGTAAATTTTTCCACCAGCTCTGGCAAAATGTAAAAAGCGGCCACGAATACAGCGGAGATGACCAGCTCGCCTTCCAGACGGCCGAATGAACGCTGGATCGCCATCTGCCCGTCCTGCAGCGATTGCAGTACGCTCTTGGCGTATGGGAGAAAAACATCCCCCTCCCGCGTGAGAAAAACGGTATTGCCGGAACGCTGGAACAACTTGCAGCCCAGTGTGTTCTCCAGCGCTTTGATCCGCATGCTGACGGTCGGCTGTGACAAGTACAAAAGATCGGCTGTTTTGCTGAAGCTGCCGGTTAGTGCGACAAAAATAAAAGCTTCGATTTGCTCCGCATTCATGTTGAACCCCTCATTGAAAATGTTAATAACGCATATGGCATTATTCTATTGGATTCGTGCGAAAAAATACATTACTTTGAAAGGGAGGATGGCTGCTTGCCGCAAGCGGCCAGGGAAACACCGTTACTTATCTAACTGAAGGAGGATAATTGAGATGAGCGTAGCTTATTTTAACGGTACATTTGTTGATTCAAACGATCCGGTGGTTCCAATAGATGAGAGAGGACATCAATTTGGCGATGGCGTCTACGAGCTTATAAGGATCTATAATAGCAAGCCGTTTATGCTGGAAGAGCATCTCGACCGGCTGTATATGAGTGCAAAAGCGATCGCATTGCCGTTTGACCAGGAGCGCGAGAGCTTCAAGGAGATCATCTTTCAGTTGATAGAGCGAAGCGGTCTGGACAATTTGGATGTCTATATGCAAATTACAAGAGGCATGGCTCCGCGCAATCACCTCTTCCCGGATGCGCCTGTTTCAATTTCGATGACAGCCAAGCCTTTTCGCAGCATCCCGCCAGAGCTGAGGGAGAAGGGAGCAAAGGCAATCCTGCATCCAGACGAACGCTGGATGAATTGCTATATCAAATCGCTCAACCTTTTGCCGAATATTTTGGCGAAGCAGGAGGCGCACAAGGCAGGCTGCCTGGAGGCGATCCTCCATCGGGATGGAAAGCTGACCGAAGGAACCAGCACCAATGTATATGTCATCAAGGATTCCCGTATCCAGACCACGCCGCTGTCCCGCCATATTCTCGCAGGGATTACGCGAATGGCTGTTCAGAAAATCGCTATGGAGGCCGCAATACCCTTTGAGGAGAAGCACGTGGACATCGAGGAGCTGTACGAGGCAGATGAAGTGTTCATCACCAGTACAACCAACGAGGTGATGCCAATCGTCCAGGTTGGCGACAAGCTTATTGGAGATGGACAGCCAGGGCCGATGACCCGGTTGCTCCAGCGGCACTTCCAGGAATTGACGACGACAACGGTGTCTGCTGACGCATAACGATCTAAACGAAGCACTCCGGATGGTCGATTTGTTGAAAGAGCCTGATATACCTGCTCGGAAAGGAACGATAAGCGATGAACATCGTAGATTTTCACTGTGATGCCCTTTATAAAATGTGGAAAAGCAAGGAACCTCTTTCATTCAGGGATTCTGCTGAGCTGCACACCAATCTGGAGCGTTTGAAGCAAGGGAGGGTAAAGCTTCAATGCTTTGCCCTCTACGTGCCGCCGCAATTGAAATCCGAGCAGCAATTTCAAGCAGTGCTGGACCAGATCGACTACTTTTACGAGGAGGTCCTGAAGCAGCCCGAGATGAAGCACGTCAAGGAATGGGCCGACCTCGACACTCTGGGGGACGGCGAGATCGGGGCGATGCTGACGCTGGAGGGCGTGGATGCGATCGGCAATGATTTGAAAAAGCTTCGCATCCTGTTCCAACTCGGCGTGCGTTCTGTCGGGCTGACCTGGAATTTTGCCAACCTGGCCGCCGATGGCGCATTGGAAAAGCGAAATGCCGGCTTGACAGCGTTCGGTAAGGAAATCGTCCGCTTAAACAACGAGCACAAGGTGCTGACCGACGTTTCCCATCTGTGCGAGCAGAGCTTTTGGGATGTCATGGAGCTGGCGGACTATCCGATCGCCAGCCACTCCAACGCCAGGGCGATTTGCGACCATCCGCGCAACCTGTACGATGAGCAGGCCAAAGCGATGTTTGACAAGGGCGGGATGATCCATATCGTCTACTATCCGCATTTTGTCAAGAAGGGCGGGCAGGCGACGATCGATGACCTGATCCGCCATATCGACCACTTTTGTTCGCTGGGCGGTGTCCGCCAGATCGGCCTTGGCTCCGACTTTGACGGGATTGAAAGCTTTGTGGAGGGGCTGGAGCATGCAGGGATGATTGACAACCTGCTCAACGAACTATTGAAGCGTTATACAGAAAGCGAAGTGCGGGGCTTTGCCAGCGAAAACTTCCTGCAGCGGCGCCCGCGTTAACGAAGAGCAGACAGAGGGGCTTTTGGATATGAATCGGAAAAAAATTCGCGATCGCGGCATCGTCATCGGGAAGCTGCCGACCGGCAGGAAAAATTGCTTGACGGATGTGGAGGGCGTCCTGGTAGGACATGTGACGCTTGATTATCCGCTGGAATCGGGCGAAGGGGAGTACATCTGTACAGGAGTGACAGCGATCCTTCCGCACAGCGGCAGCCTCTTTCGCGAAAAGGTGACAGCAGCAAGCTATGTGTTCAACGGCTTCGGGAAGACGACCGGACTGGTTCAGGTAAACGAGCTGGGGGTACTGGAGTCGCCGATCATGCTGACCAATACGTTTTCCGTACCGGCTGTCACCCAGGGGACGCTCAGCTACATGCTGGAGCAAAACAGCGAAATCGGCGATACCACGGGGACGGTCAACATCGTCGTGGGAGAATGCAACGACGGCCATCTCAATTCGATCAGGGCGTGTGCAGTAAAGCCGGAGCATGCGATCGAAGCGATCAGACGGGCGTCGGCGGAGCCAGCGGAGGAAGGGGCCGTCGGCGCTGGAAAAGGAATGGTCTGCTTTGGACACAAAGGCGGGATCGGAACCTCCTCGCGGCTTATCCGGACGCAAGAGGGGGAGTACACGGTAGGCGTACTCGTGCTGAGCAACTTCGGCAAGCCCGAAGACTTCCAGTCTGAGCGGTACGAGTGGCTCCGTTCGTCAGGGGTCCGCCCGCTGGACAACCCGCCGGACGGATCGATCATCATCGTGCTGGGCACGGACGCGCCGCTCAGCGACCGCCAACTGCTCCGCGTGGCCAAGCGGACGGGCATCGGACTGGGCCGGACGGGCAGCCATTACAGTCACGGCAGCGGCGACATTTGCATCGCCTTTTCAACAGCGCATAAAATCCCCCATGCAGCGGAGCAGATAACGGAAGTGAGGACCCAGCTTCGCGAGGACCACCCGGTAATGAATCAACTGTTCGCCGCAGCCAGTGAAGCGACGGAGGAAGCGATCCTCAATTCTCTTTCTCAGGCCGTCACGACGACAGGGAGAGGCGGCCGGACGATTTATGCGCATCCATTCGCCGAACAGGGGGAATAGCCGTGAGTGCAGGCCAGTGGCCGCTTTTTGAGGAGTATATGTCCCGCAAAATGGAAGAGGAGAGAATCGCAGGGGCGGCGGTTGCCGTCTCCCGGCATGGAGAGCTGCTGTTTCAAAAAGGCTTCGGCGTGCGCGATCTGGAAACGAAGGAACCGGTCACGCCGGATACGGTATTTGGCATCGCATCCGTGACGAAGTCCTTTACGGCGATGGCGGTCATGCAGCTGGCAGAGGAAGGGAAGCTGTCCATCGAAGATCCGGTCAACGCTTATTTGCCGGAATTTTCTCTGGCATCGCTAGAGGACACCTCCAGCGTCTGCATTCATCATTTGCTGAGCCACACGACCGGCCTTGCGCCGATTCGCCGCAGAGAGGAATTGTGCAGGCTGTCGGACCATCTGGAGTACCTGGCCGGGGAGCCGCACGAGCTGCTGGGCAGACCGGGCGAGTATTTCAGCTACTGCAACGACACTTTTTTGCTGCTGGGGCTGATTGTCGAGAGAGTGACAGGGCGCCTGTTCCGCAGGCATGTGACCAGCAGGCTGCTTGACCCTTTGGAGATGAACCGCTCCACCTTTAGCCTGGAAGAGGTGAAACGGCTGTCCGACGTATCGGTTCCTTATGTCAAGGATTCGGACGGCAATGGCCTGAAGAGGGCGGACTGGCCCCTGCTGGGCAATTATGAGGTAGGGGGAGGCATCCGCTCCAATGTCCGGGATTTGCTCAAATACGGTCAGCTTTACATAAACGGCGGATATTGCCAGGGGGAAAACATCGTCAGCGAGGCTTCGCTCAGACGGATGTGGCACCCGGTCCACAAGATCGGAAGAAACACGTACTACGGGTACGCGCTGAAGTCGACTCTAGGCCGGGAAGGAATGACGCTTGTCGAGCACGGGGGTTCGCAGCCGGGCGTTTCGTCCCACTTCGGCTTTGTGCCCGAAGAGGGAATTGTCGCGGTCCTTTTGACCAATGTCGCGGATGTGCCCGTCCGGGATTTGTGGCTCGCTGCTGTTCGCAACGCCCTGGGCCTTCCGTTGGAGCAGCAGGAGAAAGAGCCGGAATACGAGGCATCTGTCGAGGAGCTGGAGCGCTTTGTGGGCACCTATGCCTGCGCGGAAGGCAGCAGCGTACGTATAACCTTTGCAGGCGGAATGCTGCAAGCGGAAATGGCCGGCGAACAGTTCGCGCTTCGGGCGAGTGACAGCCGTACGCTGGTCATCCGGAAGCACGAGATGCCGCTTCCGTTTTTCTGGAAAGAGGGAGAAAAAGCATGGGCTGTTCTCCTTGGTTCTCGGATGTTGACGAGAAAGAAATAGCGGTTCGCATGGGCTTGTTCGCATGCGGAAACAAGAACTCTTTGGAGGGCGAATGCAGGCACGAATGCTCTGTAGTCCGCTCTTTGAAGGGGTTTCTTGCTTTTATCAGGCGTGTTCGCTATAATGGGAACAAATGTTCTTGTGTGGTGGTGACATCATGAGAAGCGAATTGGAGCGATATTGCCAGCGGCAGCAGACGGTCGAGCTGATCTACTTGAGCCGCTCCGGCGAGACGACCAAGCGAGCTGTAAAAATTATTGCGGTAAACGGAGACCGGATAAAGGCGTACTGCTATACCCGCCGCGCATACCGGGTGTTTTGTCTGGCCAACATCCTGGCAGTTGCACCTCGCGACGATCAGGCAGCGGGCATGTGAGGAGGCCTGTCTGTTTATTCTGGGGAACCTATGCGTAGGCACGGTCATCCGTGTGCAGAATGTATGGTATATGGTATGGTAAATACGGCTACATTCATCTTTGCGACTACATTCATTTACTACAGGAGGCACATCGTTATGATTAAAAAAATTGCTACAGTGGCTGTTTACGTGGAGGATCAGGCGAAGGCTCGCGAGTTTTGGACCGAGAAGGTGGGGTTTGTCGTACATCGAGACGAGCCGATGACCCCCAATGCCTCGTGGCTGGAAGTCGGTCCAGAGGGAGCCGAGTCGCATCTCGTCATCTATCCCAAAGCGATGATGCCCGGATCTGAGCAGATGAAGGCCTCGATCGTATTCGAATGCGAAGACATCGACAAAGCCTATCAGGAAATGAGCCAAAGGGGCGTAATCTTTTTGGAGGAGCCAAAGAAAATGGCCTGGGGCAGCTTCGCCCGGTTCAAGGATGCGGATGGAAACGAATTTCTCTTGAAAGGCTGATACCACTGTTGCTCTATCGTTCTGTGACTTGCGGCAGCATGGCGGGTGCGGGCATTGCGTAAACCAGCATTGCGTGAACCAGAACTGCAACTCGTGCTATACTGTTAGGACAGGTAGAAAATAACAGAACGGAAGGAGAGCGATGGAGTGGAGATCTTTATTGGCGTACTTGTCGCATTTGTGCTGCTCATCGGATTTATGTCGCTAGCCTTTAAGAAAGAAGGACCTGGAAGACGTCATGCCTCCGGAGGAGACTCAGGCGGAGCCACGTCGTTTTACAATGACAACGACAGAACCCGCGATTCCGACAGCTCCTGGGGAGACGGAGGGTCCAGCGACAGCGGCGGGGGAGATGGCGGCGGCGGTGGTGGCGACTAGGCCGTTTTAAAAAATTTCATGCCGCCGATGGAAGCTGTCAGGCATCCGTGTTACAATGATTGGGAAATCATGACGTACGGATCGGGGAACCGGTCTGAAAGGAGAGATGTTTTATGGTGTGCATGATGATTGTCGAGAAGAGCATTGCAGCAAGGGTCACAGGAAAGATCCTCCTTTCAGTCGGGCAGTAACCGTTCTTTAAGTGAGGATTTCCTGTGGCCGGTTTTGGAAAGACATCCAAATCAAAACCGAATGCAGGAGGAATCCGCACGTGAACCAATATCTAAAGTCTTTGGGCTGGAACGATTTTTTTGCCGGCCATGTTTCCCCTTTTATCGAGCAGGGATTTGAAGTAGGGCGTATCGCTCTTGAACATAAAAGGCTGTATCGGATTTTAACCGAACACGGCGAGCTGTTGGGCGAGGTTTCCGGAAAGCTTCGCTATGAAGCCGCTGGCCGAGAAGACTACCCCGCTGTGGGCGACTGGGTAGTGATCAGCGCCCGGCCTCATGAACAAAAGGCCACGATTCACGCGATTCTGCCGCGCAAAAGCAAGTTTTCCCGAAAGGCTGCCGGCGAAGGCGTCGAAGAACAGATCGTCGCTACCAACGTGGATACCGTTTTTCTCGTGAACGCTCTAAACAACGACTACAATTTGCGCCGCTTGGAACGCTATCTGATTTTGGCTTGGGAAAGCGGAGCCAGTCCCGTGATTGTACTGAGCAAATCCGATCTGTGCGACGACCTGGAAAACAAGATCGCCGAGGTAGAGTCAGTGGCAGTCGGAGTGCCGGTCCATGCGATCAGCTCGGAGCAGGGAGAGGGGCTCGATGCCTTGGCACCGTATTTGGGAGAGGGGAAGACAGTCGCTCTTCTCGGCTCTTCAGGTGTGGGGAAATCCACCTTGATCAACCGCCTGTCCGGAAGGAATGTCCAGCTCGTCAAAGAAGTACGCGAGGGAGATGACCGCGGGCGGCATACGACGACCCATCGCGAGCTGTTTCAGCTGCCTGGCGGCGGCCTGATGATCGATACGCCGGGGATGCGCGAGCTGCAGCTCTGGGAGGGAGACGAAGGCTTTCGCGATGCCTTCGACGACATCGAGACGCTGGCCGCCCAGTGCCGCTTCAGCGATTGCCTCCACGCCAAGGAGCCCGGCTGTGCGATTCGGCTGGCGATCGAAGAAGGCACACTGGATCGTTCCCGTTTTGACAGCTACCGAAAATTGCAGCGAGAGCTGGCCCATCAGGCGCGCAAAGAGGATGCCAGGATGCGGGCAGCCGAAAAAGACAAATGGAAAAAGATCAACATGGCTCTCCGGCAAACGAAGCCAAAGCGGTAGCCGTCTGCCGCGTCTGCAATCACAATCGGATCGGTGCCTTTTACACACCGGATCACATTGGCCCCCTTTGCAAGGCAAGGGGGTTTTTTCTATGTATGGCCGTTTCATTTTCAGCACGGGCTCGTGCTTTTCCTGAATTCCAAAAAATACGCTTGCCCCTTTCATAGCGGATATGATAGATTTGTCAGTATCAATTGAACATAGCTGATGACTCGTATAATTTTGGGAATTGGCCCATGAGTTTCTACCGGGTGACCGTAAATCGCCTGACTACGAGTGAACGAGCGACCAGGAGTTAGTCCTTTACCCGTAGCGGGAAACAGCCTCCTGCTGTCGCTTGCACGTTTTCGTGACCCCTGAAGGGATGTGCCCGGAGGGACAGGTTTCACTTGGAGTCGGTTTGAAAGACCGGCGAGTGGACTGTCTCGTCTGGGCTTTTTTGTTTCCATATAGATGAAAAATGGATAGGAGGAAATCGTGTGAAAGAATTGCAAGAGCGAATCATTCGGGACGGGCGAGCGCTGTCCGAAACTGTATTAAAGGTGGATGCTTTTCTTAATCATCAGGTTGATGCGGAGCTGACGATGAAAATTGGGCAAGCATTTGCGGATCTTTTCCGTTCGGAGAAAGTGACCAAGGTCCTGACGGTGGAGGCGAGCGGTATTCATTTTGCTCTTGCAACGGCGTATGCGCTGGGGGTTCCATTCGTTTACGCGAAAAAGAAAAAAGCGGTGACACTCTCCGATGACGTGTACTCTGCGCCTGTCTATTCCTTTACCCGTAAGGAGAACTACCAGATCAGCATTGCCAAGCAATACCTCAGCGCAGAAGAGCGCGTCCTGATCGTGGATGATTTTCTGGCGACAGGAGCAGCTTTGGTTGGACTGACACAAATCGTCGCAGATGCCGGCGCTCACCTCGTCGGCGTGGGTGCTGTCGTAGAAAAAAGCTTCCAGGAAGGAAGAGGATTGCTGGAGAAAGCAGGCGTCCGGGTGGAATCGCTGGCACGGATCAAGTCGATGAAGCCGGGAGAAATTCATTTCGTAGAGACAACGCCGGTTCACACATCCTAAAAGCACCACATGATACATGCTGCTGTCGTGATCAATCGCGATTTACAGGTACTGTATAGCAAATCAACATATCCTGCGCAGTCAATAAAGGAGAGGAGTTACGTTCATGTTGTCCAAACAAAAAACGCTCACGCTGGGCATGCAGCATGTGCTGGCGATGTACGCCGGAGCGGTCATCGTTCCTCTGATCATCGGGGATGCGCTGAATTTGACCCCGACGCAGATTGCTTACCTGATCGCCGCTGACCTGTTTACCAGCGGGATTGCGACACTGCTGCAGGTGATCGGTACGCGCTATACCGGCATCAAGCTTCCTGTCGTTCTGGGCTGTACCTTCACAGCGGTCGGACCGATTATCGCCATTGCGTCGTCCAGTAACCTGGCCACGGCCTATGGAGCCATTATTTTATCCGGATTATTTGTCGTGCTGGCCGCTCCGCTGTTCGGCAAGCTGCTTCGGTTCTTTCCTACCGTTGTACAAGGTTCCGTGGTTACGATTATCGGGTTGTCGCTGATTCCTGTGGCAATGAACAATGTGGCCGGAGGAGCGGGCAATCCCGATTTTGGACATCCGCGCAATCTTCTCTTGGCACTGGGGACACTGGTTGTCATCCTGCTTGTCAATCGCCTGTTTAGTGGCTTTATTCGCGCTATTTCAGTGCTGATCGGACTTGCAGCAGGCACGCTGGCCGCGTACTTCATGGGAATGGTCAGCTTTGAAAGCGTGGCATCCGCTTCCTGGGTGAGCGTCGTTCAGCCGTTTTATTTCGGCGTACCTGAATTCAATATCGTTGCCATCGTGACGATGATTCTCGTCAACATTATCAGCATGGCGGAATCAACAGGAGTTTACTTCGCATTGGGCAAGGTGACCGATAAAGAAGTGACGAAGCAAGATGTCGTCAAAGGGCTGCGCGGGGAAGGCGTGGCGATTGCGCTCGGCGGTATTTTCAATGCGTTCCCGTATACGGCCTTCTCGCAAAACGTAGGGCTCGTCTCGCTGACCGGCATCAAAAGCCGCGACGTCATGATCGGTGCTGGCGGAATCCTCGTCGTGCTGGGACTTTTGCCGAAGCTGGCCGCCCTGACGACGATCATTCCCGACCCGGTGCTCGGAGGAGCGATGATCGCGATGTTCGGGATGGTTGTAGCGTCCGGCATCAACATCCTGTCCCGCGTGGACCTGCGCCAAAACGAAAACCTCCTCATCGCGGCCTGCAGCATTGCTGTAGGACTCGGTTCCGCAGCAGTTCCAACGATGTTTGACCAATTGCCGAACATGCTGAAAATGCTGATGCAAAACGGCATTGTCACCGGTTCGTTGACCGCGGTTATTTTAAATATCGTGCTCATTCATACGAAGAAAGAGAACAGGCAACCTGTTTCGGCAGCCTCGACTGTTCCCGAGGTGTGAATTTATTTTCGTTTCAAGAAAAAAAGATGCTCCCATGGTTTTACCAATGAGGAGCATCTTTTTTTCTTGGGACAGAAGAACGTGTGAAATTGGGAAATTACCCAAAAAGGGAATTCTTGGAGGTGAATTTAGGGCTAAATAAGTTCGACATTTTTTGTTCATTGCTCGAAAACCCAAACAGAAATAAATACCGTAGCATATTATCTTCTTAATAACAAATAACCCGTAAAGTAGCACTGTTTTTGATTGCCTTAAAATCAATGATAATTTAGTCAATTTCCATTAATGTTACTTTTTTGTAACCAAACATTACCTTTATTTTACTATTATGGGTTTTGGATATAGCTCACAAAGAATTGTCGAAGTGGCTTACTTCTTAGGTTATTACATCAGCTTATTAAATACAAATGGTAAGGAGGTGGCCATCTGGAAATATATCTAGTTAGGTTTTCTTGTTTTTAGATATCACCAAGTGAAACTAATGGCAAAAAAGTAAGGGACCATCGATCAAGACTTTTTAGTAGGTTATTTGTGTAAATAGGTAATTGCCTTAGGGTTAAGTAGAAAGGGGATTGTTAAAATGAAAATTGGAAAAATTAGTTTGACGATACTACTTACCTCATTTTTTGTCTTAATATTTAGTTCATCAAGTTTTGCCAAAACAAAAGAAGGCGGAGATTCTTTTCTATCACACTTTTACCATCCAGACTGGGGGTACAAAAATATCTATTATACAGTACATACTATTGAGGAATATTATGTCTATACAAAATATGATGAAGTTGAGTTGGATCATCATCATGCAGTAGCTATCGGCAAAACTAGCGGATACCCCTATAGTCTGGAACTTTATGTTTCAGGAGTATACAAAGATGACGCTGGAACAATTGGAAAAATTAATGCTTCTGATTGGAGATGGAGAGATCGGTTAACAGATTATATAACCGATCGTGGTGAAACAGTATATGGCGGGGGGAATACAAAAACTTTTTATAGTACCGTAACCGACAGGCCAAAAGTTACTTTTACCAGTGGTGCTGTTGCAGATGGAATCTATTATGGCAGTACAGATGAAATAAGAATGTCGTTATATTAAAAGGAGTGACAAGTATGAAAAAGACGTGGGTTTTGCTCTCTGTGGTTGCCGTTGTGTCGCTAGGCAGTATCTCATATTCATTAGCAAACATTGAATTAAATGACCATGATAAAGGAACTGAATTCGCCAAGTATTACAAAAAAGCTTTGGAGAAAAATAATGATAACAAAATCACTATAGATACCGAATCCGAAAAAATCAGCCAAGATGAACTAACAGATAAACTAGCAAGGTACCAAGCATATTCAAAAGCTTTTGGCATCAAGCTAACTGAAGAAGACGCTATGAAGAAATTAGAAGAAAGAACAGTTCTTGCGGAATATGCAAGAGAACATGATATTTACCCTACAGAAGAAGAAATTAAAAAGCATATCAAGGAAATGGCTGATTCCTATAAAGAGCATAAATATGATGTTGTTGCTGGTATCATTGAAGGACTGGATATTACCGAGGATGAGTTCTTCTTTGAATTCTCAAGAGACGGTTATGAAGAGGAGTTGGTACGGTTGAACATACTCAACAAAATAAAGTCGGAGAATGAAATGTTAGATGGGGAGGATGAAATCGAGTATCACAAAAGGATGTTAAGTAAACTTAATGATTTGATAGAAGAATTAAAATAGATCATAATGCGAAGCCCCTTAGAACAAGGGGAGCAATCAGTATGTGACTTCAACAGTTTCAAAGGTGTAAACGGACAACGCTCCAATTGGATAAGCAGAAACAAATACGAACACACAAAAAAGATACGAAGGGTGCCCCGCCGTGAAAACAGAGTCTGTAAAATATTTTGTGTAAACTCTCAACCTCTAAACTACAATTAGGAGTAGAAAGGTTGGGAGATTTTTATGATGTCAAAAGAGCAGATCAAGCAGTGGATCAAAGAGAAAAACATGAAGTCAGTGGACGACGTACAGTCAGCGTTAAAGGATCTATTCGCAGACACAATCCAAGAAATGCTGGAAGCTGAAATCGAGTCCTCTCTTGGATACGCCAAGCATGACATGAAAAACAAGCGGACAACCAACAGCCGCAATGGGTATAGCAAGAAAACCGTCCGTTCTGAGTACGGGGATGTCGACATCCAAGTCCCTCGAGATCGAGAGGGTGATTTTGAGCCAAACATTGTAAAGAAACATCAGTCCAACGTGACAGGGATCGAAGATCAAATTCTTGCCCTCTATGCCAAAGGCGTATCCACACGCGATATCCAAGACCATCTGCAGCAGCTCTATGGCATCGAAGTCTCACCAACGCTCATATCGAATGTAACCAATAAGATTGTACCGATGATCAAAGAGTGGCAAAATCGCCCCTTGCAAGCGGTTTATGCTGTTGTTTTCCTTGACGCCATTCACTTTAAGGTAAAACAGGACGGAGCTATCGTCAATAAAGCCGCCTATATGGTCATTGGTATTGACCTTGACGGTCATAAAGATGTGCTTGGGATCTGGATTGGGGAGAATGAATCGGCAAAATTCTGGCTGCATGTCCTCAACGAACTGAAAAATCGTGGAGTCCAGGATATTCTCATTACAAGCGTCGATAATCTTCGTGGCTTTACAGAAGCCATCTCTGCATGTTATCCGAAGACGGAGATTCAGAAATGTGTTATCCATCAAATCCGAAATTCCATCAAGTATGTTTCCTATAAGGATCTCAAAAAGATCACGTCCGAGCTAAAACCTATCTATAAGGCTCCAACGGAGCAAGCCGCGTTGGAAGAACTCGATCAGTTTGAACAAACCTGGGGCAGTAGATATCCCTTGATGGTTCGTTCCTGGCGGAATAACTGGGACGAGATTGCCACTTTCTTTAAATATCCTCCCGAGATTCGAAAGCTGATTTATACAACTAACGTGATCGAGAGTTATCATCGACAGCTTCGAAAGGTGACAAAAGGAAAAGCCATGTTTCCCACAGATGATGCCCTTTTGAAGATGTTATATCTCGTAACCATGGATGTTCTACGAAAGTGGACGGGACGAGTTCAGAACTGGGGCCAGATTCTCTTACAGCTATCCGTTTTCTTTGAAGATCGGGTACAGCCGTACATCCGTTAGCAAATGAAAGGCTTCATCCCCGAAGGGATTATCTTTTTCTCCACCAACGCGTCAAGGGTTCGCTTCGCCTCACGCCCTTGACTCTATTGGCTCCGAAAAAGATGTCCCAATTAGGGGGATGAAACCTGTTCATATATCGGTTGATTGAGTTTACACAAAAATCTTGACAGACCCTGAAAACACGGATGGGCACCCTTTTTTTGAGCCTTTCATCTGTATGGATGTTCTCTCTCCTCCAAGAAATTTACAAACGCTTTGACCACGGAAATCTCCAGGGATTCGTTGCGAAAGATCATCCAGGTTCTGCGGACGACGGGGACGCCATCCTTCGTCGTGCAGCGGGTGACGTACAAATCTTCGTTGGGGTCCAGCAAAATGCTGGGCAGGATCGCATAGCAGAGGCCGTTTATCACCATTTCTTTGCAGGTCTCCATTTTGTCTACCTCCATGGAGATCAGGGGCGGGTCAGAATAGCGTTCATGCCACCAGTTGTCGATCAGCTTCTTTAAGGAAGTATCCGTGTTGTAGTAGATGCGGGACAGATTGGGCAGGTCCTCGATGTCGATTTCGTGCTTGGAAACGATGAAAATTTCTTCGTCCATCAGCAGCTTGCGCTGATCGGGCCAATTGTAATCGCCGCGAATGATGCCGAGATGCACTTTTTGCTTGTAGACGGAGTTGATGACCTCCTCACTCCATCCGGAGGTAACGTTAAATTCTACATCGGGATACTGCCGGTGGAAGTCCTTCAAGATAGATGGAAGCTTGTAGCGGGCAAAAATGCTGGAAACGCCCAATCTCAAGGTTCCTTGCACTTTGTCGCCCATGTTTTGCAGGGCTTCTTTTGTCTTGCGCAGATGAAGCGTCATGTCGCGGGCGTATTTGACCAAATGCTCACCCTGCGGCGTGAAGGTAACGCCTCTTCTGCTGCGATAGACGATGGTAATGCCAAACTCCTGCTCCAACTGCTGCAGCCGGTAAGTAAGCGCCGGCTGCGAGATGCGAATTTTCTCCGCAGTTTTGGTGATATTCTTTTCGTCGTACAGCGTCGTTAATATGACCCAATCTCTGTCATCCATATGGTTCCAACTTTCTTTCAATAAAAAAAGTAGTGAAATTGGCTAAAAACGGAATGGAAAAACTTATCGTTAATTGTACAGAAAAGTCATGAATGATCAACATTCTTTTTTAAAACGAAAAACAAAAACATAAAAAATACTTATGGATCTTTATAAAAAATAAGTATTTTTTTTATTGCTTTTCTTTGGCTACTATTGTTGTAGAGTTAAACGAATATTCATTCTCTTTAATCTGTACTATCATGAAGGAGTTGGAACAACAGATGTACGTTTATGGGCAAATCTATCGAATCCCAAGCACGTTGGTGCGCGGGGGTACCAGCAAGGGGCTCATCTTGCGTACGGTTGATCTCCCCAAAGACCCGGTTGCCCGCGACCAGGTGATCCTGAAAGTGTTCGGCAGTCCCGGAAACAACCAAATCGACGGGATCGGCGGGGGAACGCCTCTGACGAGCAAGCTTGCGCTCATCGGACCGCCTGCCAGCCAGGATGTTCACATCCATTACACATTCGGGCAGGTCAGTCTGGAGAAAAAAGTGATTGATTACCATGTCACCTGCGGGAACATGGCGTCGGCAGTCGGGCTGTATGCGGCGGAAGAAGGATACGTGGAATTGCAGGAGCCGTTTACACGAGTTCGCATCTTCAATACCAACACGAACAGAGTGATTGAAGTGGAGGTCCCGGTCGTAAACGGGCAAATCCAGTACGAGGGGGACTTTTCCATCGCAGGAGTGTCTGGCACCGGAGCGAAAATCATGGTGAATTTTCTCGATACGGGGGGAACCTTTTCCGGCAGGACCTTGCCCACTGGAAATCCGATAGACACCATCGCATTGGATGACGGCAGAAAATTCCCGGTGACGATCATCGATGCGGCCAACATCCTCGTGTTTGTTTTGGCACAGGATGTCGGAGCGACCGGAACAGAGCTGTCCAAGGACCTAAACGGAAATGCCCGCTTGCTGGAAACGCTAGAGAAGATTCGCGTAAAAGCCGGAGTGATGCTCGGAATCATTGAGGATGAAACGACGGTCACCCCTGCGACACATGCTCTGCCCAAGATCGCGATGATATCCGCAGCCTGTGATTATCAGACCGAGGACAAGCAAATGGTACGGGCGGACAGCCTCGACCTTTTGGGACGCTATCTTTCCATGGGGACGCTGCACAGGGCTTTTGCAGTCAGCGGTTCCATCGCTTTGGGAGCGGCCGCGAACATTCCGGGCACCCTGCCGAACCGGTTGGCGAGGGGCACGGAAGCCGGCCTTCGGATCGGCCATCCCACAGGGACTTTGTACGTAGAAGCGCAGGTAGAACGAGAGGGGGAGGACTGGAGTGTGAAGCGGGCCGCCGTTGGACGGACTGCGAGAAGGCTGATGGATGGGTATGCCTACGTTCCGGTCTCGTCTTTGACAAGCGTGGTTCAAGCGTAGCGGCGAAGGGACGGGGGTTTCCCCGCCTCCGCAGAAAACAGTCGGCTCTTTGCAGACGACTGGAAGCGGTTTCAGCATGATCGGTTCAACCCCGATTAGTTTCATTATGATTCATCAATACCCTTATCCCGATTTGGTTTATGAGGAGGACTGACATGAAACGAACAGCGATCTGTTTATCGCTTACACTTGCTCTTGCCTTTAGTCTTATCGGCTGTTCCAGCCAACCGTCGTCTACGGCTGGCGGTTTGACGGAAGGCTACCCGAAACAGCCCATCGAGATGGTCGTTCCTTTTGGCGAAGGCAGCGCAAGCGACACATTTGCCAGAAAATTCGCCGACTTGCTGAACAAGCAAACGGCTCAGCCGGTTCAGCCGCTCAACAAGGATGGCGGCGGCGGTCTCGTCGGACTTCTTTACACATACAAACAGAAGAATGACGGATACACCCTATTGGAAATCACGCCTTCGCACGTCATTGCCGATGTGCTGGGAAAAGGGAAAAACATCAAATTGATGGAAGATTTCGAACCTCTTGCCCGGATCCAGAGCGATATTTACCTGCTGTCCGTACCGGCAAATAGCGGGATCAAGGACTTCGACGACCTGGTAAGGCAGGGCAAAGACAAGGAAATATCCTTCGCCGGCATCAGCCCGGGGGGGCTGGACGACTTGACATTGAGCGCTCTGGCTGATGCCACCGGAATCAAGATCAAGTTCATCCCTTACAAGTCCGGTTCAGAGGTCAAAGCGGCGGTTCTGGGCGGAGAAGTCGACGTGTACTTCGACAAGCTGATCTCAGCGGTGTCATACATCCAAAACGAGAAGGTAAGGCCGATCGTCGTGCTGCATGATGAACGGGTGACGCAAATCGAAGAGTTGAAGGACACCCCGACAACGGTGGAAAAGGGGATTGATTTGACGATAGGCTCCTGGCGCGGATTTGCCGTAAAAAAAGATACGCCAGCCGAGGTGAAGCAGTATTTGATCGACAAAATGAAAGCGGTTTATGAGACGGACGAGTACAAGGAGTTCGCCAAACAAAATCTGGCAGATATTCGCGAGGGGTTCCTCGGCCCGGATGATTTCAAAAAAGAGTGGGAAGAGCAGTATCAAATTTTTGACAAAATTGCCCAAAAAACCGGGCTGAAAAAGTAGGATAAGCGGTTTTCCGCCGCTCTTCTTCGGAGGTGACCATAATGGGAGAAATCGTGTTTCATGTTCTGCTGATTGGAGCAATCGGCTACTTTTTCAAAGAGTCGCTTTTCATCGATACGGCGCGGGCCAGCGATCCGATCGGCCCGGCAGGTTTTCCGCAAGGCATTTTGATCCTGGCGATTCTGCTAGCTCTTTTCTCGCTTTTCCAGACAATCCGAAAGAGAAAAAAGAGTACCGGGGAGCAGCATCGGCCGCCTGAGCTTTCCAAGGAGTTTGTCGGGCTGCTGGTCAGCATCGCCGCCTTCGTGCTCGCCGTGGATATCATCGGCTTTCTGATTGCCTGCTTTCTTCTGCTGCTTGTTCTTCTCTTGCTGCTCGGAGAAAAAAAGGTGGGAAAGGTAGTCGGCCTATCGGGGGTCATTTCGATCAGCTTTACGCTTTTGTTCGGCAATCTGCTCAGTGTTCCGCTGCCAAGAGGTGTGGAAGCGCTCAAAACGCTGAGTTACTACATCTACTGAGAACGGGGAGAATATCATGGACATCAATTTATTTGCCGAGGGTCTGGCGACGACCTTGTCCCTTGGCAATTTGGCACTCATCCTGCTGGGCATGCTTCTGGGAGTGCTGTTCGGGTCGCTGCCCGGCATCAGCTCCTCCATGGCCATCGTGCTCATGCTTCCGTTCACCTATTACATGGGAATCATTCCCTCTATCATCCTGCTCGTGTCCATATATGCAGGGGCAGCGTACGGCGGCTCGATTACCGCGATCCTGTTCAATACGCCGGGCACTCCCGAAGCGGTCGCCACAACGTTTGACGGTTATCCCATGGCCAAACAGGGCAAAGCGGGGCGGGCATTGGGTTTGTCTATCAGCGCTTCTGCTTTTGGCGGTATCTTTTCCGTATTTGTCATGCTGTTTCTCTCTCCGCCGCTGTCGCAGGTGGCACTCAAAATCCAGAGCGCCGAGTATTTTGCTCTCGCATTTTTAGGCATAACGGTCATTTCCGCCATCGGTTCGAAAAACATGACAAAAGCGCTGATTTCCGGTTTGCTCGGGATTGCAATTGCGATGATCGGGATTGACCCAATCGTCGGCACGGAGCGTTTTACGTTTGGCCAGATTGAGCTTTTGAACGGGATCGAGTTCATTCCGATCATGATCGGCGCTTTTGCGCTGGGCGAAGTGCTGAATCAGGTGGCGGAGAGAGCAAAGACACAGAACTTTACGACCACCGAAAAAATCAAGCTGGAAGGGTACAAGCTCAAAGATTTGTTCGTCCATAAGTGGTGCGTGTTAAAAGCCTCCGTGATCGGGACCTTGATCGGAATCCTGCCGGGGACCGGCGGTTCGATCGCTTCGATTGTGAGCTATGGAGAAGCGATGCGGTCCAGCAAGAACAAAGAGAAGTTTGGCAATGGAGCAGAAGAGGGCGTGATCGCGCCGGAAGCAGCCAACAACGCCGCGGCCGGCGGAGCGATGATCCCTACGCTGGTGCTCGGGATTCCCGGGAGTCCGACCACCGCCGTTATCCTTGCGGCGCTGACTCTTCAGGGCCTGCAGCCCGGACCGCAGCTGATGACGGAGCAGCCGCTGATGCTGTACTGCATTTTCTTTGCGATGCTGATCGCCAGCGCCATCACGTTTATCGGTGGGCGCGTAGGCGTCAGAAGCTTCGGTCTGGTTCTCAAGCTTCCGTATTCCATACTCGCCTCGATCATCATCGGCTTGTCCGTCATCGGTTCGTACGCGGTTTCCAACAACATGTTTGAGGTGTGGCTGATGCTCGCGTTTGGACTGATCGGGTATTACATGAAAAAGTACGAATTCTCCCCGGCTGCGCTGATTTTGGGGTTAGTTCTGGGAAAGATGATGGAGGAAACCTTCCGTCGGCAGCTCCTGATCACCGACGGAGACTTCACTTCTTTTCTCACGCAACCGATATCGGCGGTCATCTTGCTGATGGCTGCAGTGTCGCTGTTGTACCCGCTTCTCTCAAAATCATTTTCACTCGGGCAAAACAAGCGTAAACCCCAGGCAACTGAAGTGAAGTAAATGGGCTTCATCGCTGCCAGGACATGCCTATAAGCTGTCAGCCAACTCATCCAGGCACCGGATCACCGCTTCGGACACCTCTTCCAGACGGGAGAAAGCTGCTTGTGCCTCCTGGTGTCTGCCTTCCTTTACATGGAAGAAGATAGAGCGTACCAGCTCGTGAAATTGGCGATGCGGCTCCTCGAGCTTTCGGAACGTTTCCAGAGAGCCGAGCGAGCCGTTTTCTTTGGCCGCGTCGTACCATTTCCCCAAACGGCATTGGTGATGGTTGACCAGCTCATTTTCTTCGATCTGGTGATATCCGAGCATGAAGTTGTAGAGCCACCACTTCCACAGCAGGTGATCGGTCTTGACGATTCGCAGGTAGTGCTTGTCCCGCAGGGAAGAGGTTTGGCTGATGCTGAGTTTATGCAATTCGTTGACAGCGACGCCGATGTCGTACACGTTCTGGCCAGCGGTGGACACATTGGCTGCGATCAATTCCATGTTTTCCTGAACGCTGGAGACGCGCCTGGTTATGTCGGAGGTGGCGGCGGACTGTTCTTCTGCGATGGCCGCGATATGTTCCGTAGAGCGGCTGACCTCTTTGATGCTCTCCACAATCAGGTTGAATAGCTGAATGGCCTCCCTTGTATGGGCGACTCTTTCATCGATCTGTCCGGTCATCCGCTCAGCCGTTTGGCCTACCAGATTGGCATCCGACTGAACATTTTGAATGGTGGCGGTGATCGTTTGGACGGAGGATTTTGTCTGTTCCGCCAATTTCCGGACCTCCCCGGCCACGACCGCGAAGCCCCGTCCTTGTTCCCCCGCCCGCGCTGCCTCGATCGATGCGTTGAGGGCGAGCAGATTCGTCTGATCGGCGATGGAACGGATCATCTCCACGACCTGGGATACTTTGTCAATCGACTTTTGCAACTGGGCGATTTTCGCTTTGGTTTCGTAAAATTCTTCTGCCATGGCCAAAAAGCCGATGAGGGAGGAGGCGATAATTTCCTTGCCCCTGTCCGCTTGTTCCATGGCGGACAGGGCATTTTCCGCTACCTCGGCTGACGATTGGGCCACCTTTTGAACGGACAGGGAGAGCTGCTCCGCAGCGGTGCTCACATTGCCAGCCTCGTCGGTGGTGCGGCCGAGCCTGTCCAGTACGTGTTTGATTTTATCGATCTGCATGACGAGCTCCAGCACATTGCCCAGCCGGTCAATTACCTTGAAGTCGTTGTCCGCCTGATAGGATTCCAGCACGATTTGAGAGTCGAGCGTTATGACCTTGAGCAGTGCGAGAAGGGCGTCAGACAGCTCCGCGGGACGTTTGGCGTAAGCGCTGACGATGGCTGGCACCAGATGTTCGTAGACACGCAAATACGAGCCCATGTACCACTCAGGGGCCAATCCGATTTTGCTATGAATGACACCGATTTTTTCCCGGCCGGCAATATAGTCCTCAGTCAGTTCTCCCGTGGCGAGCGATTGCAAGTAGCGGCGAAAAGAACCGGACAGCCGCTCAATCGTCGTGTTTTGGTCGATGATCGACAGAAGCTCGGGAAATTCGCCCAGCATGCGGTAATGCTGATCGGTAATGACAGGCGTTACCTCCTGCAAGAGTGGCTGCAAGCGACGGATCATCTCCAGATCGTGATTGGTCAGATGCAAAAATTTGACCTTGCTCTCAATTCGCTCGGGGGGCTCCACGTCGCTATCCTTGATCGGGAAGGCTCTGCTATTGGATGCGATTGAATTCGAATGTTTCCATAACATGAAAAATACCTCCGCTGTCGTAAAAATGACCTATTCCTGACAAGGAGATAGGCCGGTTTTTACACTGTTGTCTCTCACCGTTTTATTTGTGGGGAAAAAAGCTAATAAAATAGTTCTTTTGAACTAGTCTACCATGGATGACAAGCGGGAAAAAGGAAATTTCTCATGAATGGGAAGATTTTGCCACTAATTAGTCCGTAGCGTCTGGTATTAGTCAAAAAAAGTCATGTGAGGCTTGGTTTCCCGGTAGTAAGCCAGCCGATCCTCCCTGGTGCCGGTATGCAGCTCAAACTTGTGGCCATCCGGGTCTGTAAAGTAAATCGACAGCTTGTCCCGCTCATCCCGCTCGCGCCCGGGCAAAATGGCAGCACCCGACGCTATGAGATGATCTTTCCACTCTTCAAACTGGTTCTCCTCCACAGAAAAGGCGATATGTGTGTACGACTGGTGAATTTCATTGCGGGGGATGTCTGTCTCTTCATTTAGGGCGAGCCACAGGCCGTTTAAGTCAAAGTAGGCCAGCTTTCGGCCACGGACAAGCAGCTTGGCTCCAAGTGCGTCCTGATAAAAGCGGATGGAACGCTCCAGGTCGGAAACAGAAAAAAGCAAATGATTGATACCTTGCAGTTGCAACATGCGAATCCAGCCTTTCCAATAGGTTTGCTTCTGCTATTGTAACTGGGTGAACGTGCAGAAAGCAAAAAGACACTCCTGACTTATGCCAGGTCGGAAACGCGCTGATTATCGGTTGTTTCCTTGCAAAAAGCTCTTGGGTCTCTGGGAAAGGCAAAGGGCAGACCGCCACGGATCTGCCCTATTTTTCAGGCTTGCTGTCCTTGCTGTTGAGACTGTGTCTGGATCGTCGATTGCACCTGGGAGACCATCGTTTGCGCCTGGGCAATCTCTTCGGAAGCTTGCTTGAGTGCTTGCTCCGCCAATTGCGGGTTGGCGGCGGACTGTTCAATCGCCTGCGTAATTAGCGTTTTGGCAAGAGTAGCGGATACCTCCGCCTTTTTCAATTGGTCGGTGTTGATTTGTGCTGGCACGAGCACCATTCCTCCTGTTCGTCATCATCTGTCTCATTTAGATTGTCCGCCCGGAGGAAAATTATGTGGCATGACAGCAGCACAACCGTGCAGAAGGACAGATGCATACCTTTAAAACAGGAGGTGTTTGCGGATGAACAAAGCATGGATACGGGCGATTGCAAGGGCCGAGGATTCGTTTTGGACGATCGTCTTTTCGGCCAGGAAGCGAATCGGGGAAAGAGGAGTTTTGCTCCCGGAGCGCTTCAATTCCAAGGTAAAAATCAAGCGGTACTTGCAAAAAAGCATGTCTGCTTGTCTGGCGGAGCGAGTGATCCGGAATCTGCAATTGAGAAGGATTGGGGGACGTCTGGCCATACCCGTAGGGGACGGAATTGGAGCGCCGCCCATTCTCAAAAAGAAATTGCTCTCTCATGCAAAAGGCAGGGTGACGATCGCCGTCTGGTTTGGCTTTGACAAGGACGACCGGTTTTTCCGCGTGTATCAATTGCGCCGAAACGCAAAGGGACAATGGATTGTTTACGGACGCCATCCATTGGACTATCCGTTCAACCGATCTTTTCGAAAGGTATCGACGGGCTGCTGCTCTGCCTGTATCAATTGCGCGTAAATGAGCGGCAGCGGTCTTCCTGTACTCGCAAGCGAAACCTGCCTGTATCGGGGTGAAAAAAGCAGTCTTCCCGGGATGCAAGGGGAAGGAAATGAGGAGGTGGTAAAGATTTTACTTGCTTTTTTACATAAAAACATGTATATTATTGAATTGTCGCCTAGGTGCGACAAAATCAGACAAAATGTGCCCTTAGCTCAGCTGGATAGAGCGTTTGACTACGAATCAAAAGGTCGGGAGTTCGAATCTCTCAGGGCACGCCATTTGCCTCAAAAAGCTGGTTTTCCGAAAACGATATCTTTTCGGGAACCTGCACCACAGTCAATGTCGGGAAGTAGCTCAGCTTGGTAGAGTACTTGGCTTGGGACCAAGGGGTCGCAGGTTCGAATCCTGTCTTCCCGACCATCGAATTTCATACGTGCCGGTATGGCGGAATTGGCAGACGCGCGCGACTCAAAATCGTGAGGGAAACCGTGGGGGTTCAAGTCCCTCTACCGGCACCAATACATATTGTTTGCAAGGTGGGAAACAGTGATCAACTCCTGTTTCTCATCTTTTTTTTATCGAATATTTTCTGTACACGGCTGGTCGGCAGGGAGATGATCCGCTGCCTTTTCAGGAGCGCTTTCGACTTGAGCAGCTTCAGGTAGCAGGCCGGATGTGGGCCAGGACATCGTTCATGATGGCGGGCAGCGTTTTTTGTCTTGCGCACAATAACCTCTTGATATAGGCTTTCTCCGATTTTTTCAAGTATTTTTGCGGTACCTTGTTTATGGCTCTCTTGATATCCTGGGGAGACAAGGCTTGTATTTTTTCAACCATTTGCGAAACCAGTGAACGTTTGTCCGATGTGAAGCGTTTTAACCCGGCTGGAATGCGCAACTGCTTTTTTCTTCTGTTGGTACGGGGAAAGAGGGCCCCGCTTCTCTGCGGTCGGCGCGCTTTTTTGGTCTTCCACCTCTCCGGCGATCCAAACAGAGCAATGCCGTGATCGATCAGGTACCAACGGTAGCGATCATCGGCTTGATTGCGGTATAGAATCAGGTTTCGGTTGGTCCGATCCGGATTCATGATCCAGGCATCGAAAACCGCAAGCTGAGCCAACAGGTCTGATTGATGGACATGCTGCTCCGGGTTCCGGTGAACCTCTGGCGAAGCTTTCTTCCACGGGATCACTTCCTTTGCCGTGGCTTTCAAGGAAACAATCCCCCGTTTTTTCCATCCTCTTCGCCCTTTTACTCTGATCTCCTTTACCTTGGCTGCGGGGAGTCCGACAAGCTTGGCAAGCTCCGCTGCGATATACTCGTTTGCGAGCAGAATACGATAGTTTTTCCGCTGTCTGGTCACCGGGAATTTAAAATACCCCTGCGTTCCCTCTCGGTTTTTCACGATCCATATTTCTCTTCCGTATCTGTTGCGAAGAACCTTTTTGAACTTCCATTTCCATCGTCCCACAATGGTCCTCCTGAAAACATAAGTTTCATACAGTGTATGTGACGAAAGGTTATTTGGAGGTGAAAAAAGAAGGAAGGCGGCCAATAAGGGCCGCCCAAAATCGTTTGCTTCCATTTTTTCTTGTCGAAAAGGAGTTATACCCAGCCAAATGCATAGGCAATCTGTGTCGTTGCATACGTGACCGCAATGGCGATGCAAAGCGGAATGGCTGCCGAGAGCACCGTCCATTTGACGCTTTTTGTTTCTTTGTAAATAGTAAACAGCGTGGTTCCGCAAGGGTAGTGCAAAAGCGAAAACAACATCATGTTCAGCGCCGTAAGCCATGTCCAGCCGTGTGCCAGGAAAATATTCTTGATGTTCGCCGTGCTTTCCAGATCGACCATCGCGCCGGAGGAGAGATAGCCCATCAGGAGGATCGGCAAAACGATTTCATTGGCAGGCAGGCCGAGCAGAAAGGCCATGATGATATAGCCGTCCAGTCCGAGCGCGTGAGCA
Organism: Brevibacillus sp. FSL K6-2834; assembly: GCF_038592925.1. NCBI lineage: Bacteria > Bacillati > Bacillota > Bacilli > Caryophanales > Paenibacillaceae > Brevibacillus > Brevibacillus sp. FSL K6-2834. Next base: position 4,185,300 of record NZ_CP151945.1, on the reverse strand, counting down.
AATGGATCAAAGAACGAAGCCATATGTGCAAGGATGCTGGCATCTCCTACCGTGATGTTGCCCAAAATCCAGGTGATCACCCCTGCCGGTGCCGCAACAATAATCGCGCGGTTGAGAACACTCAGCGATTTGTCCTTGGAGGCGAGGAGGACGGTTTTCAGAATTTGCGGCTTGCGAAACGGCGGCAGCTCCAATGTATAGTGCGTCGGTACACCGCGCAGCGCAGTCTTGGACAAAATCCAGGAGACGGCAAGCGTCACGACGATGCCGATCAGTACCATTCCCATCAGGACCAGAGCTGTTACGAGCGTGGTGTACTGACTGGCGACGCCTGCAGCCATAAAGAGGGAGGCCAACAGGATCAAGGTAGGCCATCTGCCGTTGCAGGGAACGAAGTTGTTGGTCAGAATCGCGATCATTCTCTCGCGGGGCGACTCGATGATCCGCGTCGACAGAATCGCAGCCGCATTGCAGCCGAATCCCATGGACATGGTCAATGCCTGCTTCCCATGGCCCCCCGAGCTTTTGAACAAGCGGTCCATGTTAAAGGCGACTCGCGGCAAGTATCCGAAATTTTCCAACAGGGCGAAGATCGGAAAGAAAATCGCCATCGGCGGAAGCATGACGGAGACGACCCAGGAGGTCCCGCGATACAGCCCCAGAACCAGAACGCCGTACAGCCAATCCGGCGCATGAACAGCCTGGAATCCGGCAGTCAAATAGTCTTCGATTACGCCAAAGAAAGAGGCTAGCATCGAAGAGGGAACGTTGGCACCAGCGATCGTCAGCCAGAAGACCACGCCAAGAATGGCCAGCATGATGGGAAAACCCCAGATGGGAGAAGTCACGATGCGGTCGAGACGATACGTCTGCTCCAGCCTTTTTTTGTCCTCGTACTTTACGGCTTCGTGGCATATGGAATGAGTCGCTCTGTAGATGTCGCCGACGATCTCGTCGCGGATCGACTCTCCGTTTGCCAGCCTTTGCGCCATTGCATAGAGAGCATCTAGCGAATCCGGTTTTTCAGTGGCAAGAGGCGTTCCCAAGCTGCATCACCTCCCCGGCTTCCGCCGCTGGAGCGCCCGCAGGCGACTTCAGTGTGGAGATGAGATCCGTGTCGCCGTCTAGGAGGCGAAGCGCCACCCAGCGCGGAGGAAACCGGTTCCCTAAAAGGCGGACGACGTGAGGCTCCAGCATTTTGATTTTTTCCTCGATCTCCCGGCTGTACACGATTGGCGCAGGCTCAGGGATCAATTGTCCTGAAGCGACTTGCCCGACTTTTTCCAGCAGTCCGTCGATGCCGATTTTTTTGCGGGCCGAAATCGTTGCGACTGGTACGCCAAGCCGTTCCTGGAGCTTTGCGACATCGATGCGCACGCCCAAACGCATGGCTTCGTCGATCAAATTGATGCAGAGGACGACCCGATTGGTCATTTCCATTACTTGCAGCGCAAGATTGAGGTTACGTTCCAGCGAAGTCGCATCCAGGACGACAACAGTAACATCGGGCTGTTCCAGAATAATATAGTTTCTCGCCACTTCTTCGTCAGTGGAGTTGGAATACAGTGAATACGTGCCGGGAAGATCAATGATCCGATATGCCTGGCCTTGGTATTCAAAATGGCCGGCAGCCATCGTGACGGTCTTTCCGGCCCAGTTTCCCGTATGCTGGGACAATCCGGTCAGGGCATTGAACAGCGTGCTTTTCCCTGTGTTTGGATTTCCTGCCAGAGCGATTGTTTTTTCCATCATGTGATTACACCTCCAGCAATTCTGCGAAGATCAGACCGCTTTCCTCTTTTCTGAGGGCAATCGTTGTATTGTTTACGCGAAAGGCAGTCGGGTCTCCGAGCGGGCTTTTTTGCAGAACTTCCACCACGTTTCCGGGGACAAACCCCAGATCGAGCAATCTTCTGCGAAGCACCCCTGTGACTTCCAGCTTTGTCAATCGGAGCTTGGTGCCGGTTTTCGCGTCGAGCAAACGGATTGGTGATGACATGGACACCTGCCTCCTTCTAAATAAAAGGCAAATTGCTTCCTCTTCCTTACACTATGAGCAATTGTCTATATGTTTCTCTTTAAAATTTAGTATAGACCAATATTTTTCGCTCAGCAACAAAAAGTTTACCGAGTGCAACTTTTGGGCCGGGTCTTCTCCGTCATGCGTAAAATGGGGCTGCGAGCAGGGCCGCGAATGCTCATGAATGATACAGTCGCGGACGACACCTTGCGCGAATTTTGCTATACTGACAAAAGAGGGTTTATTGATGAGGGTGGTGTGTTGGATGGGTCAGAGCGAAATGCAGGAAGCATGCGATGATACGTGTCAAGGGTCGGAGGCTTTGGACGCCGCAAGACTTGAGGATAAAATGATAGATGATCAAACGGCTGTTGATTTGGCCGATCTCTTCCGCGCACTGGGAGATCCGACGCGGGTCAAAATCATTTACGCGCTGCTGCAGCAGGAATTGTGTGTCCACGATATTTCGACGGCATTGGGGATGGGGCAGTCGGCTGTATCCCATCAATTGCGGTATCTGCGGAATTTGCGGATTTTAAAGCGGCGCAAGGTGGGCAAGACGGTCTTCTACTCGCTGGATGATGACCATATGGAACAAATTTTTGTTCAGACCCTGCAGCATCTGAAGCACGAATAAGCAAAAATAGCAGATGTTTTAGGAAAACTCGGTATCTGCCGGGTTTTTTTATTGGGAAAAGGAAAGGACATGCACTCAAAAAAGCTGACGAGGCTATTTTGCGAAATCTTGCCATGGGAGAAAAAAGGGTGTTGACTTTTCGGACGATGGAAAAATATGATAAGGGTGAGATTTCAAATATGAACAATTAATCATATGTTGGGGTGTTGGAGATGTCCAGAAAACCTGGTTGTTGTGAGCCCCTGGTCCAGTCAGAGACGCTTGTCAAGGCAGTCTCACACGGAAGTGAAGCCGCTCCAGGCTCACAGTCTGCCTCATGCTGCAGTTCACATAGTCATTCGCACAGTCATCACGATGGGCATCATCATCATATGCACGATGGGGAAAAAGGTCCGGATGCCGCGGTAGCATCGGCCGATATCCAGGGGGACGGGCAGCGAACTGTCTTTCGCATCAGCGGCATGGATTGCGCAGACTGTGCCCGCGGCCTGGAAAAAAAGGTAGGGGCGCTCGCGTCTGTCTCTCAAGTGGTGGTCAACTTCGGCGCTGCCAAAATGACTGTGCTGCACGAAGAGAACGCTGAGGAGGCGATTGTTCGGACAGTCAAACAGGCCGGTTATGACGCGGTACTGGAGAAGGACAAGAAGCAGCTGGAAAACAAGAGCTTCTGGCAGCAAAACAAGAAGGCGTGGTCGACGCTGATCTCCGGTTCCATTTTTCTCGTGGCGTGGACGCTTGATCTATGGGCCGGGATTCCGGAGACCGTCATCACCTTGCTGTATGCGGCAACGATTGTCATCGGCGGCTTTCGCATTGCCAAGAGCGGGATATACGGCTTGAAGTCCAGGACGCTTGGCATCGATTTTTTGATGACGATTGCCGTTCTCGGCGCTGCGGCTATTGGTGAATGGGCAGAGGGGGCGGCTGTTGTCTTCCTGTTTTCACTTGGGGAGACACTGGAGGCGTATACGATGGATCGGACGCGTCAGTCTCTCCGCAGCCTGATGAAGCTGGCGCCGGAGGAAGCGGCCGTCATAAGGGAGGGGCGGGAAGTAAGACTTCCTGTCGAGTCGATCCATGTAGGGGAGATCGTCCTCGTCAGGCCCGGCGAGAAGATCGCGATGGACGGTACGGTCATCGAGGGTGTTTCCACGGTCAATCAGGCCCCGATCACAGGAGAATCCGTGCCGGTCGAAAAGAACGCAGGTGACGACGTCTTTGCGGGCACGATCAACGAGCAGGGCGCGCTGAAGATCAAGGTAACAAGGCGATTTGAGGAGAATACCTTGTCCAAAATCGTCCATCTGGTGGAAGAAGCGCAGGCGCAAAAAGCTCCATCGCAGCGGTTTGTGGATGTGTTTTCCCAGTATTATACGCCGGCAGTGATCGTGGTCGCCGCTTTGATCGCCGTCGTTCCCCCTTTGTTTCTGCAGGAGCCGTTTGAGCTCTGGTTTTACCGGGCACTGATGATGCTGGTAGTGGCTTGCCCGTGTGCGCTCGTCATTTCCACGCCTGTTTCCATCGTGTCTGCGATTGGCAACGCAGCCAAACACGGCATTTTGATCAAAGGCGGGGTCCATCTCGAACGGCTGGGCGCGATCAGCACCATCGCATTTGATAAAACGGGAACACTCACAGTTGGGAGGCCAGAAGTGACAACCGTCATCCCGCTGGAAGGAAGAGATGAGGCTGAGGTAATGGCCATCGCTGCTTCTCTGGAAGCGATGTCCGAACATCCTTTGGCAGCTGCGATCCTGCGGCGGGCACAGCAAATCGGAGTGAGGCCCATGCCGATCAACGGTTTTACATCAGTGACGGGGCGCGGTGTGCAAGCGACTGTGGACGGCAACGACTACTATCTGGGCAACCCACGCTGGTTCCAAAATGAGCTTCATTTTGCGCTCGACTCTGTACAGTCGAGAATCGAGGCGCTGCAGCAAAAAGGTCAGACACTGATGCTGCTTGGTTGCGGACAGCAAGTCATCGCCCTGATCGGATTGGCTGACCAGGTGCGGGAGGAGAGCGCTTCGGTCGTCGCCAAACTCCGGCAGCTGGGCATAAAACAGGTAGCGATGCTGACCGGGGACAACAGAGGAACGGCCCATGCCGTAGCGGAGCGGTTGGGGCTGACCGCGTACAAGGCAGAACTGCTCCCGGCCGACAAGCTTTCTGCGATTCAAGCGTGGCAGTCCACCTCGAAGGGCGTAGCCATGGTGGGGGATGGAGTCAATGATGCTCCGGCTCTGGCTGCGGCAACAGTGGGGATCGCGATGGGCGGAGCCGGCTCGGATACGGCGATGGAAACCGCCGATATTACACTGATGGCTGATGACTTGTCCAAGCTGCCATACGCGATTGGCCTCAGCAGGCGGACGCTTCGCATCATCAAGCAGAATATCGCATTTTCTCTGCTCGTCAAAGTTGTCTTTCTGCTGATGATTCTGTTTGGCTACTCGACGCTCTGGATGGCTGTGCTCGCCGACACGGGAAGCTCGCTGATCGTGATTGCCAACGGCATGAGACTCCTGCGCTCAAAGGATGGAGGATAAGACCGCGCCGCTTGCTGGAAAAACGCCTCGTATGCAGCGAGGTCGTCTTGCCGGGCATTTGGCCCATCCGCATACGATAAAAGACAGCAGCCGAAAGCAAAAGCAAAAACAAAAGCCACCTTCCTGAAATACAGGGGTGGCTTTTGCCGCTTCAAAGGAATGGCTTATACACCTGCCAAGCGATCGCAAAATGCTTTTGCGTAAGCCGGCAAATCGGGCGGACGTCTGCTGGAAACAAGATGTCCGTCGACCACGACTGGTTCATCCAGCCAAATCGCGCCAGCGTTTTCCATATCGTCGCGAATGCCTGGCGTCGAGGTAACCCTGCGGCCATCCAGGATTTTTGCGGAGATCAAAACCCATCCTGCGTGGCAGATCTGTCCGATCGGCTTTTCCCGTTCGTTCATGCGGCGTACAAAAGCGAGCACTTCCGGATAGCGCCTCAGCTTGTCGGGCGCCCAGCCGCCAGGTACCAGCAGACCGTCGTATTCGTCGATGTTGATGTCAGCAAAAGCAAAATCCGCTTTTGCAGGCACGCCGTATTTGCCCGTATAGCTTTTGCCACTGACGGGACCTGCCAGATGAACGACTGCTCCTTCCTCCTGCACTCTGTAAATCGGGTACCACAACTCCAAGTCCTCAAATTCTTCATCAACCAGGCATAAAACCTTTTTACCTGCAAGCCGCATCGAAAATACCTCCCCCAAGCGATGTTTCTGTATGCCATTATACATGAATCAAAATCAACTTGCGCTGTTCTTTGCAGGCTTCCCTTGCTCAGCAGGAAAAAAGGGGGAGGTCATTCCCCCTTCTGACCGGTGCTTCCATTTTTCCACGGCGGATCGCCATATTGGTGAAGCTTTTGAGAAGCCTTGTAGAACAGCCACGGGATCAAGATGGACAAAACCGCCCCGAAAAATGTCAAATAAGGCGGCAGAGTACCGAATATCTTTCTGAGCATAAACCGATCCTCCTAACGGATTTCCGTCCTGTTCACCGACCCTCCATTGCGGATGTAGACAACGGCCTTCACTTCAATCTCGCTGGAGGCAAACAGATTTCGGCCGTGGTCCCAGTCCTCTTTGAGTTGCTTCCACAGATCAGGATGGGTTTGTTTTACATATGTGCCCAGTTCCAACACGTCGGTTTTCATTTTCTTCTGCACTTTGCGGATGGCATCATGTGAAAGCCTTTCAATCTCTGCCGCGATTGTCTTTTGAAGGTTATCCATGATGCGACTCTCCATAAAGTCCAAGCGCTCGAAGGACTCGGCGATTACGCCCTCGCATTCGATGAAAAACTGAAAACGCATGCGTTTTTTATCCCGGACGTCGGCCTTGATCGTTCTTTTCGTTCCCTGAATATTGAAGATCACGAGATTGTCTTTCACTTTGGTTTTCAGCAGCCCTCCCTGGACGTTTCCCAAGAGAAAGTTCAATCCTTCCGTCTCCTCCTCTCCGAGAAAGCCGATCATCTTGTTTCCCTGGCCTTGAAATACGGCAGCGCCTGCTACTTTCACTTCATTGTTGGCGGCGACAATACGCGGGAGGACAAAGCTGAACTCGTTGATCATATCTTCATGTACTTCCCCCAAGCGAACCTCGGGGATCATGCGTGCTGTGCGGTCTGTATTTTCCGCAACAGAGTTGATGTAGAGGGAAGGGAGCTTTTCCGTTTTCGGTTTTACCTCCAGGACAGGCTTGGCCTTCCCTTTGGAGATCATGACCTTGCTGGTCCTCCTCAAATCAGGATCGCGCAAGAAGTAATCGAGAACATCGGCAAACGTATTGGGCGATTTCGCCACTTCCTCGGAGACGATGACAACCTTTAAATGTTGATAAAACGGTGAACGGCTTGTCCGGACAGCCAGCTCACGCGAGATTTCGAACAGAGAATCTCCCTCAGACGTCAGGTTCTGGAACGGGTCGCCCGTGCTGCTCTGGCTGCCGCCTCCTCCTTGCGAGTTTGAGACAAGTCCTCCCGGAACGACGAATTGATGCGTAACGAGATACCGCCGTTTCCCTTTCGGTTTGTCCGGAGCCTCCTTTTCTGCCTGTCTTTCCATCTCTTTGGAGGACGGCAAATCAATTCCAACGCCGACTACAAAGCCGCGTTCCTCGATTTGTACCTGGTCCCAGCAGCCGGAGAGGAGGGAGACGGATAATACCGCCACTAAAAGGCGAGCCGAGCTTTTACTCATCTCCCCGCACCCCCCTCCATTTGGCGATCAGCAAGAGAAGAATCGGGACCAGGTAAGTGATGAATATTCCAAAATAGACGAGCTGGTCCCCCAGCGAGAAAAACTGAACCAGATTTTGCGGCCAAAGCGAAATCATGTAGACCAGAGGGGAGATGATCAAAAGCCAGGTGAACTTTCTGACGTTCGGGAAAATCGATCCCAGGTTGAAAATCGCCAGATCGAAAAAGACCGTGCAGGAATTGAAAATCGTCATGATCCAGATGGTGAAAAAGAGCGACTCCACACGTTCGATAAACCCTCCGGGCACTTCGACGTCTTTGGCCAGTTCAATCGTCGGGTAGGTCAAGTTTTTCACCACCTCAGCGGAGAATACGCCGATGACAAAAATGTAGATCGTCAGGTACAGGAAAATAGGGATCAACAGTCCTTTCACGACGGCCTTGGGAGCGTCCTCGGCCCGGGTCATCAGCAGCGTATAAAAAAGGACGACCTCGTAGCCGGAAAACGACAGATTGACTTCTTTTGAGCCTTGCAAAAGGGCACCTAATCCGGTAGTGAACAGCGGTCTGACGTTATCCAGCTCGAGCATTTGGATCGAATAGAGCTGCACAACGGCACTGATCAGCAGCACAATCGGAAAAAACAGCATGTTCAGCCGCAGCAGGGCGATCCGTGTGCCAGCCACAGCATATTGAACGATCAGCAAGAAAGCGAGCGTAATCACTTCAACAGGAGTAGTCGTAAACAAATACTGCTTGGCGATATTGCCGAGAGCCCTGGCTTCAAAAGAAACAAACAGCAGGAAGTAGATGCCGACAAGAAAAGTAATGACCTGTGCGACGGGCCGGCTTACGATCAGGGACGCATATTCAAAAAAAGAGTTTGCGGGAAAGCGACTGGCCAATTTGCCCAGCAGCCAGCCGATCACCGAAGCCACCAGACCGGAGATGAGGATCGAGATCCATCCGTCGATCGAACCCGTCTTGGCAGCCAGAGTCCGGGGGAAAGTGAGAATGCCCACCCCGATGACGACATTGGCGACAATAAACACCATCTCTTTTTGTCCAATCTTCTGATCCGCGTAGGGTAAGGTGTTCATTGCGATCTCCCTGCTTTCATGCGGGTTTTGTCTTTCGTTTGCAGCATGTCCGGCCGTTTTTTGAAGAACGTGATAGGAGCGCGCAGGATGTAATCTTTCCAGTCGGAAACAAGCTGCGGAGCAAGTGGTGCCAGGTAGGGCACACCAATGCTGGTCAGATTGGTGAGATGGATGACGATGAGGATAAAAGCCAGAACCACGCCGTAGAGGCCAAACATGGCAGCGGCAAGCATGGCGCCAAAACGGATCATCCGAAAAGCGATGGCCAGATTATAGGAAGGAATGGCGAAGGAAGCGATCGCAGTAATCGCCACGACAATGACCATGACAGGGCTGACGATCCCGGCGGAAACGGCTGCCTCGCCGATGACAAGCCCGCCGACGATGCCTACCGTTTGTCCGATCGGCTTTGGCAGACGCAAGCCCGCCTCCTGCAGCAGCTCCATGGTGGTTACCATGATCAGGGATTCGACGGCAGCCGGAAACGGAACGCCGTCCCGGGTGGCGGCGATGGAAAAGGCGAGATCCGAGGGAATCAGTCCCGGATGAAAGGTGACCAGCGCGATATAGAGGGCTGGAGAAAAGACGGCCAGATAAGAGGCCAGGTACCGAAGCACCCGCGCAAGCGAGCCTACCATCCACCGTTCGTAAAAATCCTCGGGAGAATGAAGCATGATGCCCAGTGTAACCGGAGCCAAAAGCACCATGGGGGTACCGTCCAGGATGATGGCAACACGCCCCTGAAACAGGGCCGATGCGACTTTATCCGGACGCTCCGTGTTTTGTACTTGCGGAAACGGCGACAAGAAATTATCCTCGATCCATTGCTCGATATAACCTGACTCCTCCACCTGATCGATGTCAATGGTGGAGATGCGCCGTTTGATTTCGTTTACGATATTCGGATGTGCGATGTCTTCGATGTATGCGACGATCAGGTCTGTTTTGCTCCGCCTTCCGACAGTAGTGGCGTCAAAACGAAGCTTGGGATCCCGCACACGGCGGCGGATGCGGACTGTATTGTCCCGGATGTTCTCGTTGAAGCCGTCTCGAGGTCCGCGTACGAGACCTTCCGAAACAGGTTCTTCGATGCCACGCGTCTCCCAGCCCCTGCTGTCAATCAAAATGGTTGTATGGGAACCGTCCACGAAAAAGGCGGTATCTCCCACCAGCATGGCGTCCAGGACTTCCTCCATGGTGGTTCCGGTTTTCACCTCAATAATGGACAGCACTTCATTGAGCATAAAAGCCATGATATCTTCGTCGGGTGCCGGGATAGCTTTGCCGGCGGGAGACATCAGCAGCTGTATATGTTTTACTACCTTGTCGTGAACGAGCTCGCTGTCTACCAGTCCATCGATGCAGGCTACAGCGCAAGCCCGTCCGCTATTGTCGATCAGAAATGGACGGATGATCAGGTCTTGCGGGTTCCCCAGGCGCTGTTTGATGATATCGAGATTTTCCTGCAAGCTTTCGGAAAGCGGAGTTTTATTGGAAGCCTGTTGATCAGAATGGCTGCTTTGCTGTTTCCGGCGAGATGCTACTGCTTCGTTTTTCCATTTTTCCCATACTCTGCGAAACAATCGGATTCGCCCCCCTCCCTTACAGGAAAAATGTGAAAGTTCTTATTGGGATTTTTTCCAATCTGCAGGAAAGTATGCGGGGCTGTCCTGAAGACAGATGCGTTTTCCTCTGTTCTCAAACAGTTCCAATGGAAACTTTCGCGCAAAAGAATTGATCAACCGGGGGAGGTATGATACATTCGGCATGGTAGAGTAGGAGAATGGAGAGGATGGTACAGGTGCAAAGTCACGTCATGGAGCGGGCAGCGGATTTCGCCCAGCTTGCTGATCGACTGGAACGGATGGCGTCGTCTATTGAAGAGACAAAGGACGATGCGACACCGGGGAAGCTGCTTCAGCTCGCGGAGAAAACACGCGGAGCGGAGTTGAATATCGCATTTTGCGGCCACTTTTCGGCCGGTAAGTCTACAATGATCAATACACTGTTGGGAGCCAGTCTCTTGCCTTCCAACCCGATTCCGACCAGTGCCAATGTTGTCAAAATCCGCGGCGGCGAAAAGGCGGCGCGTGTATACACGCATAATAACGGCGTGCTGACCTTTGACCCTGACACCGAAATGGAAAAGCTCAAGCAATTTGCCGTCGACGGCGATACGGTTGAGTGGGTGGAGGTCTCCTATCCGGGGACTATGCTCAATGAGAAGGCCAGCTTGCTTGATACGCCCGGAATCGACTCTACGGACGCGGCTCACAAAATAGCGACAGAGTCGGCTTTGCACTTGGCGGATGTCGTCATTTACATGATGGATTACAACCACGTGCAGGCGGAAGAGAACTTCAATTTTACCAAAACGTTGAAAGACCGCGGAAAGCCAGTTTATCTTGTTATAAATATGATTGACAAGCATATCGATTTTGAACTCGATTTTGACAGCTACAAGGAGAGCGTGGAAGAGGCTTTCGCCACGTGGAATATTGAACCGGACGGGATCTTTTACACGTCGCTGGCGGAGCCTGATCACGAGGAAAACCAGTACGAAGCATTCCGGGCGTTGCTGGAGCAGCTGATCGCGGACCGCGAAAAGCTGGTCAGCAAAACGGTGGCGGACGCTGCCGAGCATTTGATCGAGGAACACGTTCAAGTGCTGCGCAGACAGAACGCTGCCGAGCGCCAGGAGTTGGAAAACAGGCTGGATGAGCTGCAGATGCCCGCTTTGGACAGCCGGGATGCCGGTCGGGTAAAGAACGCCTTGCAAACAGCCGAGGAAGCAGCAAGCGAACTGGCGAGCCGGGTGGACAAGGCGCGCAAACAGATGGAAAAAGAGCTGGCGGCGCTGCTGGACAATGCCCGCCTCACCTATTACAGCACGAACGAGGCAGCGGAACAGTATTTGGAAAGCCGCAAGCCGGGCTTCAAGATGGGGTTGTTCTTTTCCGGGAAAAAGACAGAGGAAGAGCGGGCGAGAAGATTGGACGTACTGCTTGCAGACTTCCGCGAAAAGGTAGCGGCCAATCTCGATTTTCACTTCAAGGAGCTGCTCAGCAAATTTCCGGAGCAATTCGATCTGCGTGACGAGGCTTATCATGCCGCAGTCTACGCCACGACGATCGAGGTAACAGCCGAATTTCTCGCCTCCCACGTAAAGGATGGGGCGAGTACCCGCCAGTATGTCATGAATTACTGTTCGGACATTTCGAACGGTATCAAGACAGAATACCGCCGTGCCGGATTGGGCTTGATCGACCAGGTAGCAGCGCTCATCAGGAAGCAGACCGAACAGGAAAGCATGGCGCTGCAAAAGCAGCTCGCGGTGCTTCGTGAGCTGATGCAGATCCACGCCCGCCTGGGGCGGCTTGCTGCGATGGAGCAGGCTGCACGGCAACGATTGCAAGCGATTTTGCGTGAAGGAGCGTAACTTTCAATCATGAACCAGCTAAAAGACAAACTGATCGCTGCGGCACAACGTCTGCAGCAGGCAAGCAGGGAGATTCAGTCAATACCGGGGATGCAGGCGCAAGCCGAGACCATGCTGGAGCGAGCCGAGCGCTTGCAGGCCAATCGTTTTACCGTCGCCCTGTTCGGAGCATTCAGCGCAGGGAAATCGTCGTTTGCCAACGCCTTGATGGGAGAGCTGGTCCTGCCGGTTTCGCCGAATCCGACGACGGCGGCGATCAATAAAATCATGCCGCCGACAGAAACGCATCCGCACGGCACGGTTCGCGTCGTGCTGAAAAGCCGGGAAGCCGTAGAGCAGGACGTCATTCGCTCGCTTGCGATTTTTGGCCTGGCTGCCTCCGATCTGGAGGAAGCGTTGGCAGAGCTGAACAAAATCGATGTTTCCAGCATCCCGCCGACGGCCAAGCCGCATTACACGTTCTTGAAAGCGGTCACCAAGGGCCTCGGCGAGATGTCCGCTCACCTGGGCGGCGAGCTGCTCGTCGACATGAAAGCCTTCAAAGGGTTTGTGGCAAAAGAAGAAAAGGCTTGCTTTGCCGAATATATTGAACTGTTTTATTCTTGTCCGCTCACCGATCAAGGGATCGTGCTGGTGGATACGCCGGGGGCCGATTCGATCAACGCCCGCCATACCGGTGTCGCCTTTGAATATATGAAAAATGCCGACGCGGTTCTGTTCGTTACGTATTACAACCACGCCTTCTCGCAGGCGGACCGCGAATTCCTGCTCCAGATGGGGCGTGTCAAGGACACATTTGACATGGATAAGATGTTCTTTCTCGTCAATGCCGCCGATCTCGCGGCTTCCGAGGAAGAGCTTGCCGGGGTTGTTGCCCATGTGGAGAAAAACCTGTTGAGCTGCGGCATTCGCCATCCGCGCATTTATCCGGTTTCCAGCCAGACCGCCTTGCTGGCCCGTATGCACGAAGCCGGGAAGCTCGCAGGCTCTGCGGAAAAGGTCTACCGTCAGCGCACAGGCACGCCGGAGGAGGAGCCGCTCGCTCCTGCAGAGGAAGCCCTTCGCCTGTCGGGCATGGCCGTGTTTGAACAGGATTTTCTTCGCTTTACGCTGGAAGAGCTGACGCAAATCGCTGTCAATGCAGCGATGGGCGAAATACGCCGGGCACACACCACCCTCGAAGAATTCATCCGCATGGCAGAGGCTGATGAATCGGAGCGCGACGCCAGAAGGCAGGCAGCCACGAAGGCTCGCGAAGCGGCCCTGGCTGCTGTGGAAGGCCTGTCGATTGCCTCGGCGGAACGCGATTTGCTGAAAGAGCGTGAAGAGCTGGTGTACTATGTAAAGCAGCGCCTGTTTTTCCGCTTTAATGAACTGTTTAATACCGCCTTTAACCCGGCCGTACTGAAAGAGGACGGCCGCAATATGAAGCAGGCGCTCCAAGGCTGCCTGGGCGATCTGCTCCGGTCGATCAGCTACGATCTGGCTCAGGAGCTGAGAGCGACGACCTTGCGTCTGGAGAAGTTTCTGGGCAAGCAGGGAGCGGCTCTCGTGCAGCAGTGGCAGCGGGACGTTCAGCAGTACGCATCCGGCTTGACGCTGGCGCCTTATCAGCCGCGAAAGGTGGAAACCTTGTCGTTTGCCGATGAGCTTCCGGTCTCTCTGGCAAGCCTCCAGCCATCCTTGTCGCTGTTCCGCAGCGCGAAAGACTTTTTTGAACAGGATGGCAAGGCCAAGCTGCGCGAGGATTTGGAAAAACGCCTGCAGGAACCGGTATCTGCCTACCTGAATACAGGAAGCGCCCAAGTAGGCGAGCAATTCGCGTCGCTCTTGACGCAAATGGTGGCCGAAGAACGAAGCCGCGTGGCCGGCCAGGTGGAAGCGTACTTCACCGGCATCTTTGCCGCTTTGGACATGAATCTGGACATAGATGAGCTGAAGGCCAAGCTGGAGCGTGTGGCTGCTCTCATAACAGCGGAAGAATAAAGTTTTTGATAGAGACTTTGAAACAGGAGAGAAGAAGTCAGGGCGATGGCGCGGAAAAAGCCGTCCCCTGACTTTTTTGCGCTGTCCCAAAAAAAAGAAAGCCTTAGCCCCAAGCTCTCCAAAGCGGACCGCAAAACTGTCGAATTGCGCTCGCACGCATTTTCATTCTTTTGAAAAACGGGTGAGGATATTGAAAAGATCCTTCTTTTCTTCTCATCCCTGATCTACCCGCAAAAAAGCCAGGAATAGACCAACCGCTGTAGAGATGAAACAGGAGAAAAAAGCGAAGGGTCTTTGGGACACTACCCAGGCTCGCATGCAAAAGCAGAACCCGCATTTGCGTCCAACCTCTGAGATGCTGCCTGAATCGGCTGCTTTTGGACGCAGGTTCCGCTTTTGCATACGAGCCGGACAGTCAAACCTCCGAGAAGGTGTCCCACCGAACCCTGAGCGTTTTCTCCTGTTTCATCTCCTTCACACAAAGCACGATCTACTGGCTTTTCCGCGCCTCCCACTCTTCCCGCAAAATCCCCATCTTGATCGCATCGTAATACTCGCCGCGAACAATCCGCGCTTTCCGCACACGGGCTTCCTCAATCATCCCGCAGCGCTCAGCCAGCCTCATCATCCGCTCATTGCCGGACCAGGTGCCAATCCCCAACCGGACCGTATCCATATGCGTAAACAAATAATCGATCCACATCTGGAAGGCCTCGCTGCCGTAGCCGTTCGACCAGTAGCGGGAATCGTAAATGACGATGCCGATTTCAAACCAGTTGGTCACCTCCGACACCCAGTAACGCCCGACACTGCCCTTGAGCTCGCCGTCGATTTCGATGATCAGCTCGTGGCGGGGCAGTGTCGTGCCGACGACAGAGAGCGCTTCCTGATGTTTCGGCAGGTTGCGGTATTCCTCCAATGTCATCGGATCGGGATCTTTGTATGGGCCGTTCCAGCGGAGATGCTCGCGATCTTCGGCCTCGTAGGTCCAATAGTACATCGTGTCCAAATCCTCTTTGCGTATATCGCGCAAGGTTACTTTTTTTCCCTGAAGCGTTATGTTCATCCGATTCTTCCTCCTGATGAGATGATTTGATAGACTAACTGTACAAAAAATCTGTGCTTGTCGATAGTGACAGTTTGAAAGAATATGATAGGGACAATAGATGATTCAGTAGGAAGAACGAAAAGGGGGAAACGCACGATGAACATGGCTCCTGTTTTACATGTAAGTGGAGACCAGCCCCTGTACCAGCAGCTTTATGCCTACATCAAGGGAGAGATCGTTTCCGGACATATTCCGGCTGGCTTCAGGCTCCCTTCGATCCGGCAAATGGCGGTGCTGGCCGGCGTGGGGAAAATCACCGTAGAAGCTGCATACCAGCAGCTGGTGGCGGAAGGCTACCTGATCAGCAGGGAGCGAAGCGGATATTTTGCCGCCGACATCGAAAAATGGGTGGAAGCGGAGGCAACTGGGACGGCGCCGATCATGCCCATGCCGAAGGAGTTAAAAAAGAATAAAGGGGAGCATCTTTCGTACCGGTACAACTTTCACGGGTCGGTCGTGGACACGGAGCATTTCCCATACGCACTGTGGCGCTCCTGTATCCAGGAGGCTTTGCAGCGGTACCCGGAAGACTTCGCGTTTTACGGAGACGATCAGGGGGAGTGGGAGCTGCGGTTGGAGCTTGCCCGCTATTTGAGGAGGGCTCGCACGCTCATATGCGAGCCGGAGCAAATCATCATCGGAACGGGGCTGCAGCAGGCCCTCAGCTTCCTCAGCCTGATGACAAGAGACACTCACCCTGTCGCGGCCGTAGAAGACCCCGGATATGCCGACGCCAGAGTGGTTTTTCAGCATCACGGCTTTACGCTCGCGCCCATCCCCCTGGAGGAGGACGGCCTGTCGATCGAGGCGCTGGAAAAAAGCGGAGCCCGCATCGTATACGTGACGCCGGCCCACCAGTACCCGCATGGAATGGTTATGCCTGCCGCCAAACGGCTCCGTCTCCTGCAGTGGGCGAAACAAACCGGCGGCCTGATCATCGAAAACGACTACGATGGCGAATTTCGCTACAATGCAAAACCGACCCCTTCGCTGCAGGGGATGGACCAAGCAGGCACGGTTGTTTACATCGGCAATTTTTCCAAAGCGTTTTCTCCTGCGCTGCGGATGGATTATATGGTGCTTCCCCCTATGCTGCTGCGCCGTTATCTGGAGGAGTTTCAGGCGTATCCCTCCCCGGTTCCTCGTCTGCAGCAGCGGGCGATGCAGTTGTTTATGGAAAAAGGGTACTGGGAGAAGCACGTCAGAAAAATGCGGACCTTGTACCAGAGGAAGCATCAGCTTTTGCTGCAGGCGATTCACACGCATATGCCGCCGTCTGTCGCGGTGCTTGGCCATTCGGCAGGGCTGCATATTCTGCTGGAGGTAGATACGACGCTTACGGAAGCAGAATTGATTGGGGCAGCTGCAGAACGAGAGGTGCGGGTCTATCCCACTTCCCGCAATTGGCTTTCATCCCAGGCTCCGCCTCGCCCGCGGATCATCGTCGGATTCGGGGGGATGAAGGAGGCGGACATCGAAGAGGGGATCAGGCGGCTTGCGTTAGCCTGGTTTTCGTAAAAGAGCATTTGGCAGGCAAAAAAGCCCCTTGGTGCGAGAGGCTGCCAAGGGGCTTTCAGGGAATACCTATTCCGTTACTTTTTGATAGCTGTCAAACTGCTCTTCGATTTCTTTCGCCGGTCTCTGCGTCAACAGGCTCACTACGACGATGGCGAGCAGACTGACGGCAAATCCCGGGATCATTTCATAGAGGAGATCTTTCAGCATATCGGATTGCGTCCAGAGAATAACGGTCGCTGCACCCGCCACCATACCGGCCAGCGCCCCCCATTTGTTCATCCGCTTCCAGTACAAGCTGAGCAGGATCAGGGGACCAAAGGATGCGCCAAAGCCGGCCCAGGCATATCCCACCAGATCGAGGATCGTGTCGTTTTTGCTGTAGGCGAGAAGCAAGGCGACCAACGATACAACCAATACAGACAAGCGCCCGACAAAGACAAGCTCCTTATCTGATGCCTCGCGGCGGAAGAACGTCTTGTAAATATCCTCGGTCAAGGAGCTGGAGGTTACCAGCAGCTGGGACGAGATCGTACTCATGATCGCCGCCAGGATCGCTGCCAATAGGAAGCCGGTGATCAGAGGATGGAACAAAATTTTCCCCAGTTCGATGAACACAGTTTCCGGATCAGTCAGTGCAAGGCCCTTCTTGGAGTAAAAGGCGATGCCGACCAGTCCTGTAAACATCGCGCCCACGATGGAAAAGATCATCCAGCCCATGCCGATGAAGCGGGCCTTTTTGATTTCTTTTACCGAGGAAATCGCCATAAAGCGGACGATGATATGAGGCTGTCCGAAGTAGCCAAGTCCCCAGGCGAAGAGTGAAATGATTCCGAGCAAGCTGGTGCCCTTGAAAATATCGAGCAGTGCGGGATTGATTGCATGGATTTCCGTAAACGTAGGACCGATGCCGCCTACGTGGAAAATAGTGACAAGCGGTACCAAAATAAGTGCGATAAACATGATCAATCCTTGCACGAAGTCAGTCCAGCTAACAGCGAGGAACCCGCCGAACAATGTGTAAGCGATTACGACAACAGCGACGATCCAAAGGCCCGTGTGGTAATTCAGATGGAATGTGTTTTCAAACAGTACGCCGCCGGAGACGAGTCCGGAAGAGACGTAGAAGGTAAAAAAGATCATGATGACCAGCCCGGATACCAGACGCAAAATGCGGGAGGCGTCCCCAAAGCGGTTTTCCAAAAAAGCGGGAATGGTAATCGAGTTGTTCGCCACTTCTGTATAGGTTCGAAGGCGAGGGGCAACATACAACCAGTTGGCATAAGCACCCAGCGTCAGCCCGATGGCTATCCATGAAGCGCTTATTCCTTGGGCAAACATGGCCCCCGGCAAGCCCATCATCAGCCAGCCGCTCATGTCGGAAGCGCCGGCACTGAGCGCCGTGACAGCCGGACCGAGCGTTCGTCCGCCCAACATATAGTCGGTCAAATTGGAAGTGCGTTTGTAAGCAAAGTAGCCGATGAGCAGCATGCCAACCATGTAGACAACAATAGAAGAAAGAAGCTGCAGGTCCATTTTTTAGCACTCCTTGATCATTTTTAATAATTGTAAACAAATTGTGAACGATTTATACTTTACCACGGTCATGTATAAAAATCTACTGCTAAAATCAGAAGATTCGATAACGTAAGCGCTTAAATTTTTTTTATCGAGAAAAGCCTAGAAAGTCTGTACCGATCATCTTGTGACAACGCTTCTTGTAATTTTTTCCGCCGGGTCGGTTTCCATGAGAAAGAGACAAAAGAAACCTGCATCGGGTACGCAGGTTTCAAGTCCATACTGGTTTTATATTCGCCCCGCAACGGTTCGGTTCGGGTCATCAGCCAAGAGAAATCGATGCTCGAAAGCAGGCTCGCACAGGCTCCTTAGCTTTTTTTACTGCACCTGGATTTGTCCGT
The DNA here is from genome assembly GCF_038592925.1 of Brevibacillus sp. FSL K6-2834. NCBI lineage: Bacteria > Bacillati > Bacillota > Bacilli > Caryophanales > Paenibacillaceae > Brevibacillus > Brevibacillus sp. FSL K6-2834. The sequence goes on along the minus strand of NZ_CP151945.1, from coordinate 4,166,828 downwards.
TCGTATCCAGCGAGACGTTAAATTCCTTCACCACCTGCGGTTCCTCGCCTGGATTGTTCAGGTTTTTCTTCAGGACCTTGAATTTTCCGTCGCCGGTCAACTGGCCGGTATATTCAACGCCGAACAGGTCCGATTTGTAAAAGCTGAAGCTGGCCAGCTCCGTTTTTTGCAGCTCTTCTGCCAGCAATGTCCCGTCACCGCTGAACATCGCTTTGCGCAAAGGCTCAGACGATTCGTATTTCTGCTGCAGGTAGCTCTTCAATTGCTGTGCGATCTCGGATTCTGCCAATTGTTTCCCCGCTTCGACGACCTGCTTGCCAGCTTCAATCGCTTGTTTTCCGGTCTCTACAGCCTGCTTTCCGGTTTCTATCGCTTGCTGGGCAGTCTGTACCCCTTCCGATACCTCGGAGCAAGCGGTCAGCAGCAAGCTGCTGAGCAGGACGATCACCATTTTGCGCATGTGAGGACTCTCTCCTTTTCTGTCGAATATTTATCTTGTGAAGCTCTTTTGCGCCTGACACTCCTTTCAGCATTGTAACATAGACGGACGGGGAAATGAGTCCGACTCTGGCCGGAGATTCACCTTGGTCCAAAGGGAAAGCCGCGCTGGACTTATGCCCCTTCTGGCACACGAAAAAGCGCTGTTTCGTTGTCTCCACTTTCTCCGCTCCCGCATATGCTATGGTATGAAACAAAGCTGTTCCGAAGACAGGGAGGAAACAACGATGCAGGGGAAAGTCAAATGGTTCAGTAAGGAAAAAGGCTACGGTTTTATTGAACGAGACGGGGGACCGGATGTGTTTGTCCATTACTCCGCGATCAGCGGCTCAGGCTACCGCAATCTGGAGGAAGGCGAGCTGGTTACGTTTGAAATCGTCAATGGCCAGCGCGGTCTGCAGGCGGCCAATGTAACCCGCGCCACCAACGGATCATAACCAAAACAACACGCAAATGAAAGCCGGTTGTTCCATCAGGAGCAAACGGCTATTTTTATGATCCGCGTCCAGACTCTCGATTTGCTGTGGTCCCCTGCGGACGTTCCGCACTCTTTTGAATTCACCAGTCCTCTGCTATAATGATGATGGTTTTCTTGGCGCGTGAGAAGCGGCATTTGTCATGACCAGATTTTGAAAACGAGGTGGCTTATGAAGGCTTATTTGGAACTGCTTCAAGATATATTGGACAATGGTGTAAAGAAAGAAGACCGTACAGGCACAGGGACGATCTCCGTCTTCGGAAGACAACTGAGAATGGATCTTCGGCAAGGATTTCCGCTTTTAACCACAAAAAAGGTGCATATGAAATCCATTATTCACGAGCTTCTCTGGTTCTTAAGCGGGGAGACGAACATTCGCTATTTACATGACAACGGCGTTACGATCTGGGATGAATGGGCGGACGAAGAAGGCAACCTGGGGCGAGTGTACGGTGCTCAGTGGCGTACCTGGCTTGGTCCAAACGGACAAGTCGTCGACCAGATTGCAAACGTCATCGAGCAGATTCGGACCAATCCCGATTCTCGGCGTCACCTCGTCAGTGCCTGGAACCCAGCCGAGGTGGAAGATATGGCGCTGCCGCCTTGCCATTACGCGTTTCAGTTCTATGTGGCGAATGGCCGCCTGTCGTGCTTGTTTAACATGCGGTCGGTGGACACCTTCCTCGGATTGCCGTTTAACCTCGCTTCGTATGCCCTCCTGACCCACATGGTAGCGCAGCAATGCGATCTGGAAGTAGGGGAGCTGATCTGGACAGGCGGGGACGTTCATATTTATTCGAACCATTTGGAGCAGGTCAAGCTTCAGTTGACGAGAGAGCCTTATCCTCAGCCGACGTTGCAAATCAAGCGGAAACCGGACTCTATCTTTGATTATAAGTACGAGGATTTTGAATTGGTTGGCTATCAATCTCATCCCGGCATCAAAGCACCAATCGCAGTGTAAGAGAGACAATTTGGGAAGGGAGGGATCGGTATGATCAGCCTGATCGTCGCCCATACGCGCAATCGCGTAATTGGCAAAGACGGGGCCATGCCTTGGCATCTGCCCAATGATCTGAAGCATGTAAAAGAAATTACGACCGGACAAACCATCGTCATGGGGCGAAAAACCTTTGCTTCCATCGGCAAGCCGCTGCCAAACCGGCGCAATGTCGTTTTGACGAGGAGCAAAGACTTTTCTGCGGAGGGTGCAGAAGTCGTCCATACCAAGGAAGACGTGCTGGCTTTGGGCGATGTGATTATTTTTGGCGGAGCCGAGCTGTACCGCCAGTTTTTGGATGTCGTCGATCGGATGTATATTACGGAAATCGATATGGAAACGCAGGGCGATACGTTTTTCCCCGAATGGGACCGGGAGGCTTTTGAGCTGGTATGGAGACGGGAAGGCGTCGTAGACGAGAAAAATCCTGTACCGCATACGTTCTTACTCTATGAACGGATCCGGAGCTAAATAAAAGACAATCGCGTAAAAAGGCGTCTGTCCCTATGTGGATATGGCGCTTTTTCCTTTGGGCAACCATAAGCTAGAGATGAGGACTTTTCCGAGAAAGAAGGTGTTGCCACAAGTGGACAAACGAATCGGCATCTTGGTATACCGGGGAGATAAAGGTTATGGAAATCCGGCTTTTTTGCGTCGTCTCGTGGAAGAGGGGACGTCAATGGGAGTGGAGGTCTTTGTCTTTTCCCCTCAGGATGTAGATAGGATATTCCACCAAATCAGGGGCTATGAGCCATACGGTGCGGGATGGAAGTGGAGATGGCGCGAGTGGCCGGACATCGTCATTGACTATTATCGCTATTATCCGTTAGCAAAGCATAGGCATTACTTGCCCATTCGAGAGGGGAGCATCTTTCGCTTTGCGAACAATCGTTTCGCCAACAAGTTCCGCGTCCATCAGATCCTAGAGCAGGAACCGGAGGTGTACCAATGGCTCCCGGAGACAGTGCCGTTCAGCAAGAAAAATCTCAGTGACATGATCAAAAAGCATCCTCGTCTGTACCTTAAACCATCAAACGGCACTGCAGGCCGAAGCATTCTGCGGATTGAGCGAAAGGGAGACCGCTTTCTTTTGTGCGGACGGACCAAAAAGCAAGGACAGAAGAACGAGATTCTGCCGAACACAGCCTCCTTGACTCAGCGTATCAAACAGTGGGTGGAGCAGGAAAAGCGGGGAGACGAACATTTTTTCCTGCAACAGGGGCTTGACCTCGGCTTGCTGTCTGACCGAACCGTAGACGCCCGCCTGCTGATTCAAAAAGACGGGCAGGGAGTCTGGCGGACGACCGGTATGGGAATGCGTGTCGGGCCGGCTCACTCCTCCACGTCGAATCTGCACGGCGGGGGTACGGCTTTGCCAGCTGGCCAATTCCTGTCCAGCCGCTTCGGGGTGGACCTGGCCGAGATCATCATACACCAATGCCAGGAGCTGGCCCTGGTCACCGCCGAGAAGCTCGAAAGCCATTTTGGTCAGATGATGGAGTTTGGCTTTGATCTGGGGATAGACACAGAGGGGCGCGTTTGGATCATTGAGATCAACCCCAAGCCGGGACGGGACATCTTCCGTAAGCTCGGGCAGCTCAGTCGTTACCGGCAAGCAGTACGTCGGCCGCTGGAATACGCCTTGCACCTTTTGGAAAAGGATTCGCTTGTTTCACAATAGGCATAATGAAAAGTAATAGGTTGAAAAAGTCGTCATGGGAGAATGCAGCATGTACGGACGTTCCAGAGTGTATCAGGACGTCCGTATGTGCAAAAGATCCGTCAGGAAAGGAAAAACATTCGGGCAAAAATGGACAAGCTGTCTTCATTTCGGGACCGATACCACGCATAATATAGAAAAAACAAAATGGAGGTGTCAGGAAATGATGGAGTCATTTCGCATTCCTGTCGACGAAGAATTGGTGATTCGGGGAGATTTTCATGCGCAGGAAAAGGACGCAGGACAACCGCTGTTGATTTTCTGCCACGGCTTTAAAGGCTTCAAAGACTGGGGAAGCTTTCCTTATGCGGCAAATCGGTTGGCGAAGCTGGGTATGGCTGTGGTCCGGTTCAATTTTTCCTGCAACGGTGTGGGAGAAAGCGGAACAGAGTTTGATGAGCTCGAAAAATTTGGGCGAAATACGTATGCTCGTGAAATCGCTGACCTTCGGGTACTGACCGAGTGGCTGCACAGCGAAGCTTGCCCGTTTAAAGCTGCGTTTGACAGGGAGAAGCTGTTTGTCATGGGACATAGCAAGGGGGGGGCTGACGCCATCCTGTTCGGGGCGAACCATCCGCTTGTCAAAGGGATCATCACATGGAACGGCACGGCTGATGTCGACCTGTTCGACGCCAGACTGCGACAGGAAATTGCCGAAAAGGGAGTCGGATACATCGCCAATGCCCGGACCGGCCAGCAGATGCCGATCACAAAGGCAGTCATCGACGATGTCGACCAAAACCGGGAAGCGTACAATCTGCTTGTCAAAGTGAGCTCCATGGAGCAGCCGCTCTGCATCATTCAGGGAACAAAGGATTACGAACGCCTGGTAAAAGGGGCCAAGCGTCTGCAGGAAGCTGCCAAGGACGTCCGTGTCCACTGGATTGAGGAGGGGGACCACACGTTTAACACGCGCCATCCTTTCGCCGGTCCAAGTCCGCAATTGGAGAGCGCGATCGAGCATGCAGCAGCCTTTGTCCACGCCCTGTGTACATAAGCAAAAGCCGCGAAATCACGCGTTTTCTTTCCCTCTGGGCTATGGTATACTGAATAGCGTCATAAAGATAAATTCAGTGACAATTCTGAAAAATGAAGAAACTCATGGGGTGGAGAAACGATGAAACCAAACGTATGCTTGTACGATACGACTCTCCGGGATGGCACCCAGGGAGAGGGCGTCAGCTTGTCAGTGGAGGACAAGGTGAAAATCGCCCTCCGTCTGGATCAGTTCGGTATCGATTTCATCGAAGGCGGCTGGCCGGGGAGCAATCCAAAGGATATGGCTTTTTTTGAGAGAATCAAAGAAATTCCCCTGCAGCACGCAACGATAACCGCATTCGGCAGCACCTGTCGTCCGAATGTGCCTGCAGCCGAGGATGAAAACCTGCGGGCGCTGCTCCAAAGCGGCGTGAGTGCCGCAGCGATCTTCGGAAAATCATGGGATTTGCATGTCACAGACGCACTCAAGACGACCTTGGATGAGAATTTGCGCATGGTTGCCGATTCCGTCGGATTTCTTAAATCAAAAGGACTGACTGTTCTGTTTTTGGCCGAGCACTTTTTTGACGGATATAAAGCCAATCCGGTTTACGCTCTGCGCGTACTGGAAGCGGCGGAAGGGGCGGGAGCTGATTGGATCGTGCTGTGCGATACAAACGGCGGCAGCTTGCCCCATGAAATCTATGAAACAGTAAAGACGGTAAAAGGGAGCCTGCAGACGCGGCTCGGCATTCACCCGCATAATGACTGCGAGCTGGCCGTCGCCAATGCGCTGGCTGCCGTTCAGGCCGGAGCGGAGCAGGTGCAGGGGACGACAAACGGCATCGGGGAGCGCTGCGGCAATGTCAACCTGGTATCCGTCATTCCCAATCTGCAGTTGAAGATGGGATACCAATGTGTCGAGCCGGAGCAATTGCAGCAGTTGACCAAGCTATCCCGCTTCGTCGCGGAGGTAGCCAACATGGCAATGCCGAACAATCAGCCGTTCGTCGGCAACAGCGCGTTTGCCCACAAGGGCGGAATCCATGTAAGCGCCGTGCTGAAGGACCCGAAAACGTATGAGCATATCGACCCTGAGCTGATCGGCAACAAGCGGCGCGTACTCGTCTCCGAGCTGTCGGGACAAAGCAACCTGCTCGCCAAGACTGATGAGCTGGACATCGATGTGGCGCTGGATAAGCAGGAAGCGCGAGAGATCATCCAGCGGATCAAAGAACGGGAATTCCAGGGCTACCAGTATGAAGGAGCAGAAGCTTCTCTCTCGCTGATGCTGCTCGATGCCGGAGGCAAGCTGGAGCAATTGTTTACTCTGGATTCCTTTAAAATTTTGATGGAAAAGTCAGCGGACCGGTCGATTCTGTCCGAAGCAACTGTAAAGCTGCATGTGAACGGACAGTTGGTTCATACCGCCGCCGAAGGAAACGGCCCTGTCAACGCGCTTGACAATGCGCTCCGCAAAGCGTTGGAAAATCACTTTCCTTGTCTGTCCGAAATGCATCTCACCGACTACAAGGTGCGTGTATTGGACGAGAATGGCGCCACCGCGGCAAAAGTCCGCGTGCTGATCGAATCAGGCCGCAAAGGGGAGAAGTGGAGCACTGTCGGCGTCTCGACCAACGTGATCGAAGCGAGCTGGGAAGCGCTCGTGGACAGTATTCGCTACCTGTTGTGGAAGGAAGGCTGCGAGCTGTCCGAACCGCAGGAGCAGGCAGAAGTCCGTGCGGGCATCGTCAATCACTAGTCTCTGACGAGAAGAATATAGAGCTTATTGTGAAGTCTATCAAAGCGATAGGCTTCTTTATTTTGAAGAAAGGTTATCTGACCCCGGCTCCTCAGTGATCTCCCTCTCCGGAATTCCTCTATGCTGATCTATTTGTCCGCCTCTTCGCATAGATTTGTAGCAAGAATTCCTATCTTTCAAAATCAAGGGAGGGGGATTGGGATGAAAAAAGCGTGGAGTGGGAATCTGATCACGCAGATCATGGTCGCATTTGCAATCGCTATCATTGTGGGGATCATCGCAGGCACGAGCGCGGAGACCGTCAAGCCGTTGGGAGATTTATTTTTGCGTTTGATCAAGTTCATTATCGTTCCGCTCGTGTTGGCTTCACTGGTCACAGGTGTTTCCAGTACGGGAGATGTCAGAAAGCTGGGGAGGATGGGCGGCAAAACCATTGCCTATTACCTGGTGACGACCGCTCTGGCTGTGATCCTCGGTTTGATCATCGCCAGCCTGATGTCGCCCGGAGCGGGACTGGAGCTGAAGCCGGAGGAGGCCAGGGTAGAGGCCAAGGAGACTCCGGGAATCATCGACACCCTGCTTGCCATCATCCCGACCAATCCGTTCGCCGCACTTGTACAGGGCGACATGCTGCCCATTATTTTCTTTGCGATTTTTCTCGGTATCGGGATTTCGCTGGCAGGAGAGAAGGCGCGGACCGTTCAACTGTTTTTCGAGCAGTTCGCCGAAGTGATGTACAAGATTACCGGCATCGTCATGCGATTTGCTCCGATCGGCGTTTTCGGACTCGTGGCGCCGATCGTCGGGAAATACGGTCTCTCCGTATTGCTGCCATTGTCCAAAGTCATTCTCGGTGTCGCGATCGGCTGTTTGCTGCATGCCGCGATTGTCTATTCGCTGAGCGTCAAGCTTTTTGCCGGGATGAAGCCGCTGCAGTTTTTCAAAGGCATTGCTCCTGCCGGGATGATCGCTTTTTCCACCTCCAGCAGCTCGGGAACACTCCCCATCACGATTCAAAACGTGGAAAGCAATCTGGGCGTCTCCAAACGGGTAAGCAGCTTCGTCCTGCCGCTCGGAGCGACGATCAACATGGACGGTACGGCGCTGTACCAGGGTGTATGCGCCCTGTTTGTCGCCCAGTTCTACGGGATCGATCTGTCTTTTGCCCAGCTGCTGACGATCGTCCTGACGGCTACGCTGGCGTCGATCGGAACGGCAGGAGTGCCGGGGGCAGGCTTGATCATGCTGACAATGGTGCTGACCTCCGTCGGGCTGCCGTTGGAGGGAATGGCGCTGATCGCTGGGGTGGACCGGATTCTCGACATGTTCCGGACCTCGGTAAACGTCATCGGGGACGCTTCTGCGGCAGTCGTAGTTGCTTCCTCTGAGGGAGAACTGGAGCAAAGCGTCCATGTCTGAAGCGTGAAGATGCCAGAAGACAGACATAGAAAAGGAATCTGACAACACGGATCAAAAAAGATTCTCACGAAGCACAGAAATCACCGTTCGAAAACGGTCGCCCGTACACAACAAAAGCGCCGCTCCCCAACGGATACGGCGCTTTCGCTTTGGACACATATGCTTACGACTGCTTGCGCATACCGCCCAGCTCTTCGACGATGGCAGTCATTTCATTGATGCTGAAGCTCGCTTTCTTCTGAACCATATTGTACAGGTACAAAAGGTCTTCGTAATGCTCGAGGTCAAAATCCTCCGGCCGCATAACGGCGGTGTTGGCCATGTTCAGCTTCGCTTTGATGCCTTCGATGATCGTAGCCAGGTTTTCTTGCGTTGGCAAAGTCAGGTCTGCCATGGGCTATTCTCCTCCCTGTATCGGAAATGGGCGTCCGTCGCACAATTTCCGTGAGATATACATCAATTGGACTTCCGGTTTATTTGATCAGCTGGCCGCGGGTTACACCCAATTGGTTGGTCGCTTTCAGCGAGCGCCATACGTGGGAGCCGCTGACTTCGCCGCGCAGCGCTTGGCGGTACAGGCGAATCACTTCTTGCACTCGCTCCGGCTCTTCCTCCAAAAATTCGATCCGGTAGCTGCCTACGCCCAGCTTGGTAAATTCGCTCAAGTACTCGGCGCCAGACTGGTCGATGGCGTTGTAAACGGTATTGCGGCAGCCGGTATCGACACGCACCGGATGGGAGAAGCCGACCCGGTCGCGCAGCGAAACGCGGGAGGTTTCGCAAGGCGTTCCGCAGTTGGTATGGTCGGTGCCGGGACTGAGGAACGTGCAATATACGCAGTGCTCGGTGTGGAACATCGGCAAATGCTGATGAATGACCACTTCCATCTTGGACGCGTCCGCGTTTTCGAGGAGATCGACCATCTGCTGGATGTTCAGGTCATAGGAAGGCGTTACCATCTCCAGCCCGCAATCCAGGAACAGCTCGACTGCCTTATGGTTGGCGATATTGAGCGAAAAATCCCCGATCAAGGGAATACCCAGCTCGTGTCTGCGGGCCATGTAATAGTGAAGCGCTCCCGTATTTCGCACAAGAATGGCATCAGGCTGGCTTCTGGCGATCAGGGCGAGGACCCCGTTCTCGTCAGGCATGTGGATGCGCATTGTTGCGATTGCGATCTTTTTGCCATAGCGATGCGCCAGTTTGACCGCATCCGGGTACTGCTTGACGAATTCAAAATCGGCGTACAGGAAATCGACGTCGGTCTGAGCAGCGGCTTCCACTTGCTCAAGCGAACGGCAGAGAGCAGTCAGCTTCGGTTTTTCCACTTGGCCGCGCTCTTTTACATCTGCGTACGCGTCAACAGTGCGTTTTTGATAGACGGGCGGCTTGGTCCGCAGGAAGAGAAGCTGTTCGACAGCTTCCCGGCGCATCCGGTTCAGCTCGCTGACAGGCACGATTACCTCGCCGTCGAGTGCTACCGTCAAGTCTGCCGCTTCGAGGCGGTAGATCGTGCCGCCGAGGCGTCCGAGCTGATCGAGCAGCAGCTCTGCAGTCAACGGGCGCTTTACGGCTGCTTCCAGCGGTATCTCCGATTGGCTCGTGACGGCGTTGTTCGCCATTTTGTCCACCCACGTGACAGACAGCTTTTCCCCGAGCTTGCCGCTCACATGTACGCTGAGCGGGAAGGTCCGGTACGGCTTTTCCGTTTCAAAGGTTTTGCGCAAACGTTTGTCCAGCTCCGGATCGCTCGTTTTCCAGACGCGGTCGCCGACATGAATGCGCTGCAGCTTGACGTCGTTTCGTCCCATGACGATCTCGTAGAGCCCGCTGTTTACTTCGCCCTCTACTTTTTTGCCGCGCTGGAGCAGATCGTACACGCGTCCGCCCTCTTCCTTCTGGGTCGGATCACCAGCGTCAAATACGATTCCGTCGCCGCGCTTCAATGGTGAAGACAGCTCGACGAGAACAGCGTTTTTGAGCACCTTCTTGACGGTTCCGAGGAAGACGCCGCGGCTTTTCGGGAAGCTGCCGTCCAGCAGGGTCTTGTTGTTGGTTCCCTCCAAAAAGCCGTGCGTAAAGCCGCGGGAAAAGCTTTGCTGCAGCTCCCGGATGTCCTGCTCGCTCACAGAGGCGTCCTGTCCGGCAAAATAGCGGTCGATGGCGGCGCGGTATTTGCTCACAACATTGGCCACGTATTCAGGCGATTTCAGCCGGCCTTCGATTTTAAACGAGGTGACGCCCGCTTCGATCAGCTCCGGTACCAGCTCGATCGCGGCCAAATCCTTTGGTGAAAGCAGGTAGGCGATATTGCCCATCTCTTTTTGAACACCGTCGACGATCAAATCGTACGGCAGACGACAGGCTTGCGCACACTCGCCGCGGTTTGCGGAGCGGCCTCCCCACATTTCCGAAGTCAGGCACTGACCGGAGTACGATACGCAGAGAGCGCCGTGGACAAATACCTCCATCGGCAGCTTCGCTTTTTCGCCGATGACTTTGATTTCCTTCAATGAGTTTTCCCGTCCCAGGACGACGCGCTCGATCGAGAACGGCTTCGTGAATTCGACTGCCTCCGGCGAGGTGATCGTCATCTGGGTGGACCCGTGAATGGGAAAATCAGGGGAGATTTCACGAATCAGCTTGACCAGCCCCAGATCCTGGACGATCAGCGCATCCACGCCGGCGTCAATACAGGCCTCGACCAGCTTGCGGGCTTCGTTCATTTCATCTTCAAAAACGAGAATGTTAAAGGTCAAGAAGCCCTTGACTCCATACATGTGCAAAAAAGCCATAATCTCCGGCAGTTCCGCCATCTGGAAATTTTCGGCTCTTGCCCGTGCGTTAAACTTCTCCACACCGAAAAAGACGGCGTTTGCTCCGTTGGCGACTGCAGCCTTCAGACACTCCCAGTTTCCTGCGGGCGCCAAAAGTTCAATATCTTCACGTTTGATACCATTTCGCATTTGTGTATGTTACCTCCAAGGTCAAAAACAGGCTATCTTCATCATCATAGGGAAATGTCCCAGTCTCCGCAAGGAAAACCTCGATCCAATGTGCGTTTTCAAAAACTTCCCTTTCCGTTTGTACCGACAGACTATTTTTCAGGGAAGAGTCAGACAATTGTGAAGAGCCGAGAGTATCATGCTGGTTGTAGAAAACATCCTGTTCCAGTTGCTTATCATTATGGTGCCTGCCTGGCTGTTACAAGCATATGGTGGGACAGGTCCGTATGAATCTGTTGAAAAACGGCATGGAAGCGATGCAGCATGGCGGAATGGCGGAATTTTGGAAATAGGAGCGAAACGGCAGGACAGGGATGTGGTTGTTTCCATTAAAGACGAGGGAAAAGGCATGACACAGATACAGCTTGAGCAGGTGGGAGCTCCTTTTTATTCGACACAGGAAAAGGGAAATGGACCGGGGCTGATGGTGAGGTGCAGAATTGTGGAAACGATAGGGGGAACTTGACCTGTGTATGGGGGAACGGGGGCAGCTGTCAATGCCGCCAGTATGAGAGAAGGTCCGGACGTCAGATGTTATTCTGCGTCCAGGCCTTCAAAAACAATCGAGACCTTCTCTTCCATGATTTCTTCCAACGCCCAGGCACCTTCGTTGCGTACCCAATCGTAAAGCGCATTGTAGTAAATATTCTCCAGCATGTTGGCTGCCACCAACGGATTGAAGCGCGTTTTCAGCCGGCCTTTTTCCTGCGCTTCCTCGATCAGATCGGCAAACAACTGGCGCAGCTCATAATAGACGTTTTTTTCGTTCTCCAGAATCTTTCTGTGCTTCATGGAGGACTCTACCAGCACTTTGATGAAGTCGTAGTTTTGGATATTGACCTCATTCATGATTTTGTAGATGCGAAGTACTTTTTGCTTGCAGCTATCCCCGTAATCCCACTCTTCCCGGCGTTCCTCGATTTCATGCAACCGCTCATATCCCCAGTTGGCGAGGATTGCTTCCTTTGACGTGAAATGAAGAAAAATGGTTCCGCGGGCAACATCCGCTTCTTCAGAAATCATGTCAATCGTGGTGGCTTCAAACCCGTGCTGTTTAAATAGTTTGATAGCGGCATTAAAGATTTTTTCGCGCGTTTCCCGCTTCTTTCGTTCTCTGCGTGTCGTCAAAAGGAAGACACCTCCTTTTTGGTTATAGAAGATTATAGCACAACTAATTCCTGCAAAAAAATTCCTGATCGTCGAAAAAACAAAAAAGAGGGGCGAAAAAAGGATAGACTTCTCACGATACCGGATGTATATTTATATATCATAATGAATATTTATTATGCCATAGATGACTGTGAGAGCATGGAGTGGGGGAGAGTAAAATGGTTGTCACCAAAGCGATAGCGGTGCGAAAGGCAACGATGAAAGACGTAGATCAGATGCTGGAGATTATTAATCAATATGCACAACAAGGACTGATGCTCCCGAGGACAAAATTATCGGTTTGTGAACATTTGCAGTCGTTTGTTGTCGCTCACGACGGCGAATCGGTAGTCGGCGTGGCGGGGCTGCATATTTTGTGGGAGGATCTGGCGGAGATCCGTTCTCTGGCCATCGCGGAGCGGGCAAAGGGATTGGGGGTAGGCAAACAGCTGGTGCTTCACTTGGTTGATCAGTGCCGGGACCTTGGCATCAATCGGGCATTGGCTCTTACCTACCAGAAGGAATTCTTTGAAAAGTGCGGTTTTCATATCGTCGCCAAGGAAACGCTGCCGCAAAAAGTATGGAAGGACTGCATCAATTGCTCCAAACTTCCTATGTGCGATGAGATTGCCATGATTTGCGAAACGGCTGTGTAAACAAAAGAAAAAGAGTTTCGAGAGAGAAGAGTCGTTGGGTGTGAGGTGTGCCGCTCTCTGCTGCTTGCATGGTCCAATCCGTGCCGGCGGTTTAGAGAACGGTGCAACCTGAAACCGGCGGCTCTTTTTTGCCTTGAAGCTGAGCGGGATTGTCAAAACATGAAAAATAGTCATTTTTTCGTGAACCGGTTGGCTCACTCGCGCGTCTAGACTCATGTAGATGAAATTTTGGACAAAGGAGGCTTTCCCATGTGAACAGCGAACCGAGCATGCTGCAGGATGTCCTGCTTGCAAAAAACGGCGACAGAGATGCTTTCGGCAGGCTGGTTGTGGCCTATGAGCGGAGACTTTACGGTCTGGCAAAAATGTATCTCAAACGCGACGAGGATTGCGCTGACGCGATACAGGAAGCGATTCTCAAATCGTATCGTGCCCTTCGCAGTTTGAAAGAGCCTGCATATTTCAAAAGGTGGCTGTTTCGGATTCTGATTCGCGAATGCATACAATTGCTGCGCATGCAAAAACGGATGCGGATCATCCAGTCGGGATTTTGCGGTGAAACCGTGGTTGGTCTGCAAGAAACGGTTGCATTGAAGGAGGCCGTCGCCGGATTGGATAACGATCTGCGCGTTGTCGTCCAGCTTCATTACTTCAAGGATCTGCCCGTCAAACAAATCGCTGAGCTTGTAGGTGTCCCGGCAGGAACGGTAAAATCCCGCCTGCACCGGGCTCGCATGATTTTGGCTGAAATTCTCGAATCCCCCGATGAAAGAAGGATTGATTATGACCCGATTATCAGAGGGGAGCACTGGCGCAAACGCTCTGCTCCCCTGCCTATCCCCGTACCGAAGCGAGTCGTTCAAGCATCCATGAGGATTCTGTTGAAGCACTTGAAGGGCCGGGACATTCATGAACAAAGAACAGACGGGGGGTGCCTGCATGCCCTTTAGACGAAAAGAAAAGCCGAGCATCGGCAAGAAAGGAGCCTGGACGAGTGATTTTCAAACTGGACCGGCAGGATCATCGCAAGGTCAGGAGCCTGCTCCCGGCAACGGAGCAGATCTACAACAGAACGGTACATGCAATTATCGATGGCGTAAACAGAGGGACGATTTATGTTGACGACCTGAGCCAGCCGAAAACGGCGCTGGTCGATGTCACGGGAATCAGCTCCTTATTCATCGGCGATCCGCACAATCAGAAATTTATTGCCCCTCTCCGGGAGTTTATCGACACAAAGCTGAAAATCGACACCTACGAATCGTGCGGAGGCACCTATTTCATCGCGGTATTGAGCGATGAAGCGTGGGAAAAAGCCATTGAAGAAGCAATCTCACACAGAGACTACGAGCCGGATTTTGAATGCTACTTCACGTTTCATCCCGATCGCTTTTTGGTCGCGAAGAGCAGCTTCAAGCCATTGCCAGGCGGGTATAGCGCGAGGAAAATAGACGCTGCGGTGATCGAAAGAGATCGGGACGAGTACCTGTCGAACGCGATTGCGGAATTCTGGTACTCGGTCGACGATTTTCTGAAACAGGGTCTCGGGTATTGCATCATGAAGGGCGACGAGGTCGTCAGCGCGTGTTTCTCCTGCTGTGTATACGGCAAGCACCACGAGATCAATGTGGAAACGTACAGGGAAGAAGAGAGAAGCCAAGGGCTGGCGACAGCAGCATGCGTCTTGTATTTGGAGCACTGCCTGCAATTCGGGCTTACCCCGCATTGGGCGACAATGGAAACGAATGAGGCGTCCATCCGGTTGGGAGAAAAATTGGGGTTCCAATACGACTCCAGGCTAAAGACGCTGGAATTCGAGTTTTGAAGAGTTGCCGGGAACGTATCGATTGTCTGAAAGAGAAAAAGAGTAGATGCCAGTTGCCTCGGGTTTACGGAGCGGCTGGCATTTTTTGCTGCTTTCTCCGGTTGCATTCCTTGCTTGCCGATCCCTTATTTAGGAAAAATGGTATGCCTCTATGACATGTTTTCTGGTACTATGTTCTTACTAGTCATAAAATTTGAAAATATCTACCGGAGAACAAGAGAGACAAGGGGGCAACTCTATGAAACTGGGGGCTCGGATGTTGATTGCCTTGCTGTTGGCAGGAATTGTGCCGCTGACAGCTGCGGGTGTATTTGCCTATTCGCAAACGAAGCAGGAGCTGTTGGAGGGGAGCGCAGCCACACTGGAGGCGCTTCGCAACAGCAACAAGGAACAGGTGGAAAACTATTTTCGCGAGCGATCCAAGAACCTGGAGACACTGGCTGCATCCGGCTCGGTGATTGATGCCTTGCCTGCTTTTGAAGCCGTATGGAAACAGGGCAGGGAAGCCCCCGTTTATCAGGAGGTAGAGGAAGCGCGGGGCAAGGAGTTGAAGATGGAAGTGGCGAGATACGGCTTCGCCAATGCGTATTTGCTGAATGACAAAGGAGAAGTCGTCTTTGAGACAAAACCGCAGGCTGATTTTGGCACGAATCTCCTCAGTGGGCCATATAGTGGTACGACATTGGGGCAGACGGTGGCAAAGGCATTCAAAGGCTTGAGCCTTGAACTGTCAGATGTCAGCCGGTATGAACCGTCTGGCGGCGCTCCGGCCATCTTCATGGCAGTCCCGATCTTTGATCACGGCACCGTCATCGGACAATTGGCGGCAGAAGTCCCGCTCGATTACATATCCCGGCAACTGAACAGAAGAGAGGGACTCGGCGCCACTGGGAAGGTGTATTTGATCGGACAAGACAAACTGATGCGGACTGATCTTGGCGGCGGGGAGCCAACTCTGTTGCAGGTGAAGGTCGACACGGAGATTGCCGATCAGGTGTTGTTTTCCAATCAGACCGCTGCTACCGTGCAGTCGACAGACTATCGCGGAGAGGAAGTGCTGGTATCGTACGATCAGGTGAAGGTGGGCAAGCAGACCTGGGCGATCCTGGCGGAAATGGACATGACGGAAATTATGGCCGGACCGAACAGTATCCGCAATGCCATTTTGCTGTTCAACGGAATCGTCCTGATATTGGTGGTGGTTATTGCGTCTGTCACCGCTGCCTGGCTGCGCCGCTCTTTTGCCGGAATGCTGCTGGTAGCCAGAAGGATCGGGCAGGGCGACTTTACCTGTGCTGTTCCGCCTGCTCTTTTGAAGCGAAAGGACGAATTGGGAGAGCTGGCGCGATCGCTGTTTGCCATGCGGGATCAGCTGAGCGACATTTTGATCCAGGTCCGGCACGCCTCTCATTCGGTTGCGGAGTCGGTACGGGAGATCCACGGAAATACGGGGGAAATTTCCTCATCCAGCGGGCAAATTGTGCAGGTCGTCGACCATGTGGCAGCATCTGCAGATCGACAGGTCGACAAGCTGGCGCGCACGTTGCACTTGGCAGAGGATTTGACGGCAACGGTCTCGGGCGTAACGGGACACGTCGAGCAGGTGGCGATCTCCTCCAGGGAGATGAGAATTCACGCAGAGGAAGGGCGGCAGGCCATCGAGGCTGTCGTCAGCAGCATGGATCAGATTAACAGAGCTGTGGAAGCGACGACACAAGTCATTCACGGACTCGAGCTGCGCTCACGGGAGATTTCCAAAATCATCGCAGCGATTACGGAGATCGCCCGTCAGACAAATCTGCTCGCGCTCAATGCCAGCATCGAAGCAGCGAGGGCAGGCGAGCACGGCAAGGGATTCGCCGTCGTGGCCAATGAGGTTCGCAAGCTGGCAGAAGGTACGAATGAAGCCGCCCAGCAAATTGTCGCCATGATCAGCGACGTCCAGGCGAGCACGACTGCCGCTGTGGAGAAAATGGCCGAAGGCACGCGCACCGTCAAGGACGGTTCCCGTACAGCCCGTCAGTCCGGCGAGCTGTTTCAGCGAATCGAAGAGAATATCCGCAGAGTCTCCTCCGAAATGGAGGGGGTTCGGCAGGCTTTTGCCAGGATCGCTCCAGAGGCCCAGCAAGTCGTTGCAGTCGCACAGGAAGTATCCGCTGCCTCGACAGAAGCGGCTGCCGGTGTCCAGAGCATCTCCGCAGCGGTGGAAGAGCAGAGCGCAGCCATGGAAATGATCGCGGCTTCAGCCGATCAGCTCTCTGCACTTGCCGACAGACT
Organism: Brevibacillus sp. FSL K6-2834; assembly: GCF_038592925.1. NCBI lineage: Bacteria > Bacillati > Bacillota > Bacilli > Caryophanales > Paenibacillaceae > Brevibacillus > Brevibacillus sp. FSL K6-2834. The sequence goes on along the minus strand of NZ_CP151945.1, from coordinate 4,150,061 downwards.
ACGAGAATCGCTGGCAGCCTTCCGGTTGGATGCGAAAAATTAAGAGACCCGCTGCGGTCTCTTTTCTCATGCAGGGGAGGATATCTCTAGCAAAATGTTGAATCATAAGGACGATGGAGTTTCGGGTCGGAGGGAACTAGCATGCAGAAACTAGACTGGGAACTATACCTGCTACCGTTCGAACAAGCCGTGGAAGAGATCAAGGTTAAGCTGAAAAACATCCGCAACGAGCTGCGGAAGCGAAAAGAGCACTCTCCTATCGAGTTCGTCACCGGTCGGGTGAAGTCGGTCCCGAGTATATACAACAAGGCGAATCGCCTTCAATTTCAAATCGATGAAAATATTTGCTGGGAGCTCCGGGATATAGCAGGAATCCGGATCATCTGCCAGTTCATTGACGATATTCCAGCTGTGGTGGAAATGATCCGGCGCCGCAAAGACATGCGGATTTATTTGGAGAAGGACTACGTGTCCAGGCCAAAGGAGAGCGGGTACAGAGGCTATCATCTGGCCGTAGCGTACGAGCTGATGACAGCCCGGGGGCAGGCGGTCATCCCTGTGGAAATCCAGATTCGCACACTGAACATGAATTTCTGGGCGACGATCGAACACTCTCTCAACTACAAATACGAAGGAATCATTCCCTCCGCGATCCGACAGCGCTTGATTGAAGCCGCCAAGGCGTCATCCAAGCTGGACAGCGAGATGAACAATATCCGCGAGGAAATCAAGGAGGCCCAGGTGGAGTTCACCGCCAAGGAAGTAGCGATGGAATCGCTGATTTCACTTGTGGAGCTTGATTTGGACGTGGACGATGAGGAAACGGGAGAAGGCATGAAGACCAAAGAAGGGAAGAAACATCTACATGACGACGATGAACTGGCTGCAGGAAGTTGAAAAGCGAAAAGACGACCTGATTTCCACGACGCAGGGATTTTTGCGGATCAAAAGCTTGCTGGACCCATCCACAGCACGGGAAGGGGCTCCTTTCGGCGAAGGCATCCGTGAAGCGCTGGACTTTGTGCTTGAACAGTGCAAGCAGGCAGGAATGACGGTAAAGGATGTCGGCGGCTATGCCGGTCATGCGGAGTTTGGCCAGGGCAGCGAATTGATCGGCGTGCTCAGCCACGTGGATGTCGTTCCAGAAGGGGACGGCTGGACTTCGCCGCCATACGCTGCGGAAATTGTGGACGGGAAGATCGTCGCCCGCGGAGCGATTGACGACAAAGGACCGACGATTGCGGCGATTTTTGCGGCGAAGCTGGTCAAGGAATCCGGTCTGCCGCTGTCCAAACGGGTCAGACTCATTTTTGGAACGGACGAAGAGTCTGGTTGGCAGTGTGTCAAAACGTACTTTGAAACCGAAGAGATGCCGACCATGGGCTTCACGCCGGATGCCGATTTTCCTTTGATATATGCGGAAAAGGGACTGACAGACCTGACTGTTTTGCAAACGCATGAAGCGTTCCTCGGGCAGCAGCTCCCGTCGGCCGACAGCCCGGCAGCTCAGCTTCTGGAGCTTGCCTCTGGCAGAAGGATGAACATGGTGCCGGACAAAGCGGAGGCCAGATTGTTGCCGATGGGCATGGGAGCCGAGGAATTGATTCAAGCATACGAGGCGTATTTGAACGATTCGGGCATGAAGGGCAAGGCCGAATGCTCAAATGGGCATGTGCTGCTCCATATGGAAGGCGTCTCCGTCCACGGAATGGACCCTGGCAAGGGCGTCAATGCAGGCACCGAGCTGATTCATTTTTTGGGAACACTGACGCTGGATGCCCGAGCGGATCAATTCGTCCGCTTCACCGAGCAGTACCTGTATCGGCAGCATTACGGCGAAGCGCTCGGCATCTCTCATCATGACGAGGAGATGGGACCGCTCACGCTGAATACAGGCGTAATTCAGTATGAGGCAGATGGCGATGCCCTGTTCCAGCTCAACATTCGCTATCCTCACTCCTTGCCGTTTGAAAAGTGGAGCGCCATTTTCAAGGAGCGGATTGCCCAGGCTGCATTCGTGTTCGAGGTGGTCGAGCATTTGCGCCCTCACCGGGTAGACCCGAATCATCCACTGGTGACGACTTTGCAGCGGGTTTACACGGAGCAGACCGGACTGGAAGCGGGAATTATCGCGATTGGCGGCGCTACTTACGGCCGTTCGCTGGACGTAGGCGTTGCCTTTGGCCCGCTTTTCCCCGGCCGTCCCGACTGCGCGCATCAGCGGGATGAATACATTCTCATAGACGATTTGATCAAAGCGACGGCTATCTACGCTCAAGCGATTTACGAGCTGGCGAAATAACCGGAAATGCAGGCGGTTCGAAGCAGCATGCACGCATGCAGCCGAGCCGCCTGTTTCATCCCTTTTGCGAAGCCAAAAAGGGGCATTCTGACCGTTTTGTTGTGTTTTTGAAAAGACTCCTATACTATAGGGAGACAGAACCAGCGCTCGTCGCTGAAAATGAAGGACGGATGCCGTTATCCGCTCGTCAGGCAGGGATGGCCGACAGACGGGGGAGGGCGGCTTCCTTTGAAAAGGAAGTGAGCATCATGACAAAGACATTTGCGTCGTTTGGCTTTCGCCCGGAACTGATGCAAGGCATACAGGATTCGTTTTACAAGGAACCGACGCCGATCCAGGCTGAAGCGATACCATTGATAACAGAGGGCAAGGACGTCATCGGTCAAGCGCAGACCGGTACGGGGAAAACAGCGGCTTTTGTGCTGCCGATCCTGAATCGTCTGCAAGCGGGCAGGAAGGATATCCAGGCTGTGATCCTTACGCCGACGCGTGAGCTGTCAATCCAGATCGCCAAAGAGGCTGAGAAGCTTGGCAAGCATATGGGTGTCAACGTTCTTTCTTTGCACGGCGGCACGGATATTGAAAAGCAGCTGAACAAATTGAAAGAAACGGTTCACATCGTCGTGGGAACGCCGGGACGGGTACTGGACCATATGAAGCGGGGCTCCCTGCACTTTGGCCGCATATCCACGCTCGTTCTGGACGAGGCCGACAAAATGCTGGAGATGGGCTTTCTCGAGGATGTCGAGCAGGTCATCGTGAACACGCCGCAGCAGCGTCAGATTCTTCTTTTCTCCGCCACGATGCCCGATCTGGTGAAAAAGCTGGCGCAGCAGTTCATGAAGCAGCCGCCGCATATCAAGATCGAATCGAAGCAAAAGACGGTTGAATCCATTGAGCAGTTTTACTATGTGGTCAACCAGACTGAAAAGACGGATGCGCTGGTCGATCTGCTGGAGCAAGAAAAGCCATATCTTTGCATTGTGTTTGCCAACACCCAGGTGCGCGTGCAGCAATTGACTGCGCGGCTTCAGGAAAACGGATTTTCGGCAAGCGCGCTGTATGGAGACTTGTCGCAAAACAAGCGGGAACAGCTAATGAAGCAGTTCCGCGATATCAAATTCCAGTTTCTCGTGGCTACCGACATCGCGGCGCGCGGGCTGGATGTGGAAGGCGTCACTCATGTGATCAACTACGACCTGCCAAATGACGTGGAGAGCTACATCCACCGCGTCGGACGGACGGGACGGGCCGGACAAAAAGGGAAGGCGATTTCGCTCGTCTCTCCTCGCCAGAAAAGCATGATGATCCGGTTTGCAAAAGCGACAAAGGCGTCGATCGAGGAAAGGCTGCTGGTAGTCGGACGCCATCTCGACGCGGGACGCCGCGAGCGCGCCAAAGAACGTGAAGCGTATTTTATTGAACTGCGCGAGCAGAAGGCAAAGGAAGAAGCGAAGGAAAAGGACAAGCAGATCGCTCCGGTCCGCGAAGCCATCAAAAAGAAGACAAAGGTAAAGCCGGGCTACAAGAAAAAGCTGGCTCGCGAGCTGGAAGAGCTGCAGACCAAATACGAAAAAAATCGCCGCCGCGCAGAAGCGATCGCTGCCCGCAAGGCAGGGAAATCGGGTGATGCGGGGAAAGCTGGCGGCGCTGGCAGATCCGGAAAACCGGGCGGAGCTGGCAGCCGTGGCGGAAACCGCTCAGGAAATTTCGGCGGGAAACGTCCGCGCGGTTAACAGTCGACGGGTAGAAGCAAAAGCACCCAGCGTGCCAGCCCAGAGTATGTGGCTAGCCTAAGTCTGGGGCAATTGATGCCGAAACAGCCTTAGTCCTGAATTTGCAGGGGCTAAGGCTGTTTGCTGTACAGATATTCTGGCAGCAGGATACCTTTCTGTTTCCAATGTCGGTATCATTTTCGTCACCTCAATCATTTGATTTTTTGATGGATAAGGGCGGCCAGAGACGAAGCGGACATAGGGCAGGTGGTCTTTGGATTCCATTTTGCGCATGCGTTTCCCAGCTTGGCAGGCCAGATCGTTGATCGCTGCGAATAATCATTGTCTGCTGGAGCGAAAAGAGCTGCGAGATTTTTTGAAAGATAATCAATTGGCTGACAGAGTGCTGGTACCCGAGGACGGAGAGCGCTTTTCATTTTCGCAAGCCGGGCCGCAGGTCCGATTTCCTCTCCGCCTCTTGACGGATTTCCAACTTGGTTTCATCTGGTAATGTAGTCATCGACAACGATTGACGCAACCGCCTCAGGATGACCAGGAAAAGGAGTCTGTCATGAAAAGCTTATTATCCGTGCAATCTTTTCGGTTTTACAGCTATTTTTTATGTTTGTCCTTGATCGTCTCAACCCTGATTTTGCCTAGTCAGCATGCTTCTGCGGCACAGCAGGCGATTTCCGCCGAGCTGCAAGCCAAGCTTGATGAGATCGATGCCTACATCGATGATGCCGCCGCGAAGCTGGGTGCCCCCGGAGGCTCCATGGTGCTGGTAAAGGACGGGCAGATTGTCTACAGAAAAACATGGGGAGTGACCGGAGACGGGAAGACGGCTGTGACGGCACAAACGCCGTTTTTGCTCGGTTCTCTCAGCAAGGGCCTTACTGCCTATGGAATCATGCTGCTTGTTCAGGCCAATAAAATCGACCTGGATGCGCCTGTCCGGCAATATTTGCCTTCATTTACGCTAGAAAGCGAAGAGGACGCCGCAAAAATCACTGTCCGCCAACTGCTCACGCAAACGAGCGGGCTTGGTACGGAATCCGGCATGAAATTTGCCGACCAGGGAGCGGACGACAGCGAAGCAGTCCAGCGATACGTTCGTGAGCTTTCTACGGAAGCCACCACCGCACGGCCGGGTGAACGGCACCAGTACAGCAACGCAAACTACGGGATACTCGGAGCGCTGATCGAACGGATTTACGGCGTTTCGTTCGAGGAGTACATGGATAAATCCGTATTCGAGCCGCTTGGCATGTCCAATGCTGCAGCCAGTGTCCGGCAAGCCAAAGAAAAGGGCTGGATGTCCGGTTACCGCTCCTGGTTTGGTCTGTCTGTCCAAAGCGACATCGCATATGACAACGGGGGAGCTCCTTACGGGTACATTGCGGCAAGTGCCGAAGACATGGGACATTATCTGATCGGAATGCTGCAGCCGGATGCCGTGCTTTCTGCCCGCCACACCAGGATGATGATGGAGCCTGCCGTCTTGACAAGAGCCAATTCACAGACCTCTTACGGCTTCGGCTGGAGGATCACGCCGCTGGCTGAAGGCGGAGAACGCATCTGGCATGCAGGCTCAACCCCCGATTATCGCTCGGAGATCATGCTGCTGCCCGGGGAAGGATGGGGAGCCGCCATTTTGACCAATCGCAACAATTCGCTGGAGGAGATCAGGCTTACGCAAGTAATGAACGGGGTCCAGCAGATTTTGCTGGGAAAAAAGGCGCAGCCCGCAACCTTTTCAGTGCCGATGGAAAGATGGCTGTTTGCAGTTGTTTTTCTCGTCCTGCTCTTGGTAACGGCAATGGTGGTCTACAGATTGTTCCGAGTACGGCGGAAGTCAGGGAACAGGCGGATATGGGCCGGGCTTGCAACAGTCTTTATCCTGCTTGCCGTTCTCTTGCTGCCGGTGCTCCTGTACGGATTGAATGTGACCTGGCATACCTTTTCACTTTTTGTGCCCGATATGGCTGCTTTGGCTGTCGGATGCGTCGTTTTGCTTACCGCAAGCGGTCTTTTGTCAGTGAAAATGGCAGTGAACGGCTGAATCTAGTTCTATAGATGCAGGGTTTTCCTCTTACCCTAAAACGGGTACAATAATGATAGAAGTACCAGAAAATATCGGCCACTTTGGACCTGGGTCCTGCTCAGGGGACAAATCAGGGTATGAGGAGAAAGCTGTCATGACTCAACTATTCTGTGAACAATGCGGTTTGCCTATTCCGGCGGCTGAATCGGCATGCCGTTCGTGCACACAGGAAGAACTGGATGAGTATCGGGTAGTTCGCGAGTATCTGCGAATGAACCCCAACTCCAATGCGATGCAAATCGCCAACGCAACCGGTATTTCCGTATCCAGAATCCTTCGTTACATAAAAAACGGCTCCTTGACTATGGTAAACGACGGGCCGAATCGGCGGAACCGCTAACAAAAACCCACCTGCGGGAAGAATCTGTGCTCCCGATGCAGGTGGGCTTTTTTCTTGCCAGCTGGATTACAGCCAGCGCAATCCCTTGGGATAATGGTTTTTCAATTGTCCGTCAGCCTGCTTGCCCCAGCCGACGGGGAAGCCGTCCACACAGACCAGAGTCCAGCCAGCTTCTCCTTCCCGCGATAATGCTTCTCCCTTGAGATAGCGGATCAGGTCAGGATCGGCTGCAGAAAAGCTGGCGACGCGTGCTGCTGCCTCCGCACATACTGCCAAGGCGAGAGCGTGTGAGGGCTCCAGGCGATTTTTTTTCAGCGTTCCCAGGTGCAAGCCGGCCCGGTTGATGCGAAGGCCGTCCAAATCCAGTCCGGGTCGCGGGGTATAATAAAGCTGGTCGCCGAAGAGGAGAAGGGCAGAGTCGTCGGCGTACAGATCGCCAAGGTTCGGCAGGGCTTCCCGGACAAAGCTCTGCCAGCTTGCGACCGCTTCCTTTTTGCCGGCAAAAGAGGCAGGTTTTGCTTTTTTCTTCGGACGGCTGCGGGACAGTTCTGCCGTGTCCGTTTCAGCCGACTTTCTCAGCTTGGCGACAAAGTGGCCTTCCCCTCGCAGTTTATGGGGCCAAAGGCGTGCGGCCAAAGACACATCCTGCAAGGGCGGGTAGGCCCACTTGGGCTCGCCGGGCGAATACAAGTCTGCGGAAGGAAGCGGGATCATGCCAAACTCGGGATGGCGCTGTAGAAAAGCAGCCACGGATTGCTCGTTTTCCAAAGGAGCGAATGTGCAAGTCGAGTAGACAAGCGTTCCCCCGGGCTTGAGCATGGCGCTGGCCGCATCCAAAATATCGAGCTGCGTGAGGTGGCACTCCGTCACTTTTTCCGGTGACCACTCTTCGACTGCCTCCGGGAGCTTGCGAAACATGCCCTCGCCGGAACACGGCGCGTCGACCAGTATCCGGTCAAAGAACAGCGGGAATCGCTCTGCCAGCCGCTCCGGTGTTTCGTTGGTCACGATAGCGTTGGTGATGCCCAGCCGCTCGACGTTTTCCGAAAGGGCCTTGACCCGCGACGGGTGAATTTCATTGGCGATCAACAGCCCGCTCCCTTTCATGGCCGCTGCCAGTTGGGTTGTCTTGCCGCCGGGAGCCGCACATAGGTCGAGTACTGTTTCGCCGGGGAGCGCCTCCAGTGCTTCCGCAGGGGACATGGCACTCGGCTCCTGCAAATAGTACAGACCGGCTGAGTGGTAAGGATGCTTGCCGGGACGATCTCCTTCCCTGTAGCAGAAGCCATTTGGACACCATTCCACCGGCTCCAGGGAGAAGGGGGAGAGCGACAGGAAATCAGCCGGCGCAAGCTTCAACGGATTGATTCTGAGGCCGTGGCTCGCAGCCTCTTCATAGCTCGCGATAAAGGCTTCGTATTCGTCTTGCAATAGCGCCTGCATACGTGCCGTAAATGCAGCGGGCAAAGGGTTTTTCATGGTAGCCTCCGATGTCAGATTTTGTCTGGCCCTAAGAGGAAATTGGTGAATCATGGCGAATCCATTTGAAAGTGAGGTGAGAACAATTGAAAGAATCCCGTGCGGAAAGGTACCGCTCTCGCCGGCGCAACGATTCCGAAGTAAGCCGGTTTTGGATCATGGGTTTGCTCTTCTCACTGCTGGTACTCGCCTTTGAATTTTTGTTTGAGATTCCTGCCGATGCCACTTGGCTTCAGGAGATGGAAATGGCATTGTTCAGTGCGAGTTTTACTCTGCTTGCCTTTTATCTTTTGGGGCTGACGTTTGTTTTCTCGCGCCAGCAGGAGGCAGGCAAGGTAAACCACCATGTGATTATTTACGCATGGCTGGGGGCAATTTTGTTTCATCTGTTCTTGCTCATCAGCAACCTGGCAAACCAACATGTATACAAAGCAGGAATCATTTTGTTTTTGGGGCCTTTATTTTTAACTGTTTACCATTTTATCACGTACCTGTCCGCTTTGCGCGCCGCAAGACAGGAACAGGAACAAGCGACGGCCGCCTCCTATGAGCGCGCGGCTTATCAACTGATTCTCGAAGGTACCAAGGTATACGGTGAAATCAATCGGCTCAAAACCGCCTATCCGGAAGTGGAGCAAATGCTGCGGGCCAATGAATTTTACGGCAAGCTGGAGAGATACGCCCTGGAGATGCAGCAGTATTTGCAGACGAAGCAGTTTACCCGCAAGGACGTGGAAGTACTGGAAGGCCATTATTACTACCTGGAAAACCTGCTTCTTTTGGCCAAGCAGCATCCGGGAATTATGGAATCGCGCGCTTTTGCGCACCGGGAGAGCCACACACGCTAGCCAGAAGAAAAAAGAGGAGAGTGACGTCAATGTTCTGGAAGAAAAAGAAGGACGAAGCCCAGCAGGAAATAGCTGCGACCGCCGTAGCACTGCAGGAGCCGGATGCGCGGGGAGACCGCGAAGAAATCAAGCGAGAGCTGATGGCGGTTTACGAGCAAATGGGCGCGATCATTCATCAGCATGGCGTTGTAAACGACCAGCACGGCTCCCTTGCCGAGCTGGCAAACCGGATGGAAGGCATTATCGCGAAAATTCAGCGGATCAGCACAGAGTCCGAGGAGTCGGCCGACAACCTTTATTCCCGCGGAGAGCGTTTGACGAGCATCTGCATGCAGTCCGTAGAACGGGCAAATGAAGGCAAGCTCTCAATGGCAGAGGTCGTCTCGGTGATGAGCGTGCTGGAACAGCAGTCTGCCAGCACGTCCGCATCCATGGGCCGTCTCGAAGAGCGTTCGTCGGAGATTACCAGCATCGTTCAAGTGATCAGCGATATCGCCAATCAGACGAACCTGCTGGCTCTCAATGCAGCGATTGAAGCCGCTCGCGCAGGCGAACAGGGAAGGGGTTTTGCGGTCGTTGCGGACGAGGTTCGCAAGCTGGCAGAAATGACAGCCAATTCGACCAAAAACATTGCCGAGCTGATCGGCAAAATTCAGGAAGAGACAAAAGAAGCGATCGCCAACAGCGAGAAGAGCGGCAGTGCGATCCAAAAAGGCTTGTCGACAAGCAAGGAAGCGGCTGAAAAAATGGAAAGCATCGTATCCGCCCTGCGGGAAGTGAGTGAAGAGACGGCGGGTGTCATGGAAACGATCCAGCAGCAAAAGCGCTACACGGACGAAAACAATCTGCAGGTCCAGGAAGCAAAACGGGCTCTGGAGCAGATGAATGAGGCGCTGCGCCATCACGTTCAGGAAGCGGGAGCAGTCGACAGGCAGCTGGAAGCCAGCTACCAAGACGTAAAACGATTGCTGGCTGAATAAAACAGCGCAAGCAAGTGAGCAAGTAATTATGTAAGGAAAAACCTCTTTGACAAAAAACGTCCCTCAACCGGCTGAAACAACCGGTGCAGGGACGTTTTTTTATTAGGTCGGGGTGCCTGAGTGCCGGGGTGCCTGAGTGCCGGGGTACCTGAGTGCCGGGGTACCAGGGTGCCGGAGTATCGGAGTGCCGGGGGACCGAAGTGCCGAAGTGCTAATTCGCCGGGAGCGGCTTTTCGGACATATAGCGGTATATAGGGATACGGTCACCTTTTTGCACAGGGAGGTAGCTGTTCGTCACGAAGCTGTCCACGGACTCCGGCTCCAGCGCGAGCGCAATAAAGTTGGCGAGCGGCTGGTCCATCGCAAATACGTAGCTGTCTGCAGGAAAGGTCACCTGCTCCTCAGTGACCCAGGTCTCCACCCGGTTGGGAAAACGGCCGTTTTCAAGGCGAGCCTGTACCTTGTTATCCGTGACAAGATAGCTTTCTACAGGGAGAGCAGCAGGCTCGGACAATGTCGCGATGTTCACGCCCAGCCGCTCCAGCCGGTCAGCGATATGGTGATAAGCGGGAGGCATTAAATAGGCAGTCGGCCTTTTCCTCTCCAGGGTCGGATAAGCATTTGTCGCGCTCACCCACGCAACCGGGATGGAGACGCGCTTGGACTGTGCCAAATCAATCACATCCAGTGAGTAACCGGTCATTCGTTTGTTTTCGCTAGTGACGACAATCCGGTCGTCGTCATCAGCTTTTTTCCCCTGCTCGATCAACCGGCTGCGTGATCTGGCGACCGTCTGTTTTATTTTTTCTGCATGTCGGGCTGTGGCCTGGATAAAGGCGGCATGTGTCGTCACCTGTCCATATACACGGCGTTCAAAATCGGCCCGGCCGATGCCGATTCCCCTCGTCTCCACCAAAAAGGAAAGGCTGTTTTTCAATCCGAGGGCATTGCGGCCGATTCGCGTTTCCGTACTGCCTTCTGTCGCGATAATCTGCCCGTCCTTGTTCTGGGATAACGTGTAGTAGGGGTGATGCGTCAGTTTGGCCTCATCCAGCGCTTTTTCAACTTCCGGCAGCAGCAGTTGATCGGACATGCTCCGCAGTTCTTTTGGGATGTTCAAATTTTTGGCCGAAGAGATCAGCACATCATAGGAAGAAAGCGCTCCTTTTTTCCCTGTCTTCGCCAGGGAAGCGGACGTGACGCCATACTCATGAGCGTCCAGCACGACATCGGGCCGGAAGCGGTCGAATGCCTTGTGGATCGCCTGCACCTCGGGGTATTCGGCCTTCATGTAATCGCGATTGGCATCTTGACCGACAGCGATCGTTCTTTGAAACCGGTAGGACCCATCGGGGTTGATTCGCGGAACGATGATTACATGTACCTGGTCCAAAAGGTCTTTTCCCAGATGTTCTGTTGCCAGCCATTGCGCGATGACCAGAGCGGACTCACCTGAAGCGGGCTCATTGCCGTGAATTTGGGCCTGGAGCCAGACGATAGGTTTTGTCTTGTCAGTTTGGACCTGGTCAGGCTGGCGGGACAGGATCAAAAGCGGAATGTCCCGACCTTCGAGGGATTGCCCGATGATTTCCAGGCGGACGTGAGCGTACTGACTGTCCAGCTTCTTGACGAACGCCATCATTTCTTCCTGACTGGTAAAGGCTTGGCTGGCCTTTTGAAAAGCAGGCGTATCGAAAGAAACAGAAGGGACGGGAAAAAGCGGGGCGATTGACCCGGGCTGCACGTAAACCTCTCCGGTCCCAAAATAGGGGAGAGGCTCTTTTGGTTCTTTGGCTGAAGGTGCTGCGGCAAGCGGCGGATGTGATTGGATTCCCCAAGCTGCCGGCGGGCAGGCGGCCAAAGAAATAAAGAAAAAGACGAGGGCAGCAGAAATAATTTTGTTTGTCATGACATCCCCTCCGTGTCGAATGTAATAGTCGCTTTCCCTACATCTTTATCAGATTGCAAGGCATTTCATCATGGTACTTTCTAATCATATTTGATAAATAATGGAGGAAATGCGAAGATAATGTGGAACCTATTACATCATGGCGTGGCAGTTACTCCGAAAACAGAGCGAGCGGGTTCGCAAACTTCTGAGCAAGGGGGATTACATGACCAAGGTAAGAAAGTCCGTATTGTTTTTTCTCGCATTGCTAGTCTCACTCGCAATGCCCCCTTCCGCCTCAGATGCTTTTCAGTGGGAAAAGCCGACGATCAAGGAAGAGTCTATTTCGGTAAGCGGTGGAGCTTTGAAACAGAAGATCTACCAGTTTAAAAATGGTGACGTGTTTCGCATGTACAGGCTGGAAGGGCAGATCGACAGCAGTCCGTATGTGCTGTCGGTGCCGTTTGCAGGCGAAGGGTCAACCTTTCGCCACGTTCTGAGCACGGATAATAATGGCCAGATCACGCGGGTATGGAATTTGCTCTCTTTGGCGGAGACAAATGAATTGCCGCTGGTTCCCGGCTTTATTGAATCACCAAGTCGTTACTTCTGGGTCGCCTCGCCGATTGTCTACAATCCTCTGGGGAGAACGACAATCGAGGAAAAAAAGGAATTGGCTCTGCCCATTGCCGTGAAAAAAGAGTGGTATCGCATGCATCTGGAGGTACAGCTCCCGGTAAAGGCGGGAATGGTCAGCGAATGGTGGATCATGGAGTCCAGCTCCCCGCTGGTTCCCTGGGATAGTGAGCCGACAGCCAATCTTTGGCTGGGAGTCGATCTCTCGGATAAGGCCAAGTGGTTGTACGACGGCTATTACTACACGAGTCCGTCTACATACGTTCCCTACACCGTCAATGCGTTTTGGCGCAATCCGGAGAACTATGTAGTCCGCTCCTTCCTGGCGAATCCAACCAGCAAAGCGGCGCAAAACATGGCCTACGTCATGCTCGATACCGCTGTCCGCAATCAGGAAGCGGAAGGGCACTGGAAGACGTATCCACAGTCCCAGTGGCTGGCTGACGATTACGGGATCCCTGATGGCTTTTACGATACGCGGTTTAATACCGGAATGGCCGAGCTGCTGCTTGATGGCTGCAAAAAGTATAATGAGAGTGAATTTTGTGAATCGGCCAAAAGGTACGCCCTGTATCTGCGAAACCACGCCAGTCAGTATCACTACGTCATACCCGGTCCTACAGATGGATGGCTGGTTGCCGATTACGCCCACCCGACACCGCATAAGCCGACACATGTTTCGCTCAACCACCAGTTGGCGGAAATTAACTTTTTGTGGAAAATGTACATGCAATTTCAAGATCCGGCCGACCAAGCGCTGGCAACAGTGATGCTTCAGGGAGTCACCAATCTGGGAGAACGATGGATCACGCAAAATGGAGATCTGCACTACGCCTGGTTCCCTGATGACACCTTTGGCAGACCGGATTACCCTTATCTGACCTACAATGATTTGCGGGAAACCCAGCGACTCTATCGGTCGCTTTACGGAACGGAACAGCCCGTAATCGCACAGCTGATGAAAAGCAAAGAAATGTGGATGGCAGCCAATAAAGTTGTCAATCCATTTCAGTAACAAAACGCCAAAAAAGGTGCCGGTCGCGGCACCTTTTTTTATGGCTGGCACGGGCGGGGCCGTTCTTTCTATCCTTTTTTCAGCACAAACAATGTCAAAAAGCTGAGGGCCTCGCGCAATTCCGCGGGTAACCGATTTGCCAGTTCGGCAGGTACGCCTTCTTTATAAACGGGTTCTTCCTCCAGCAGGACATAGCCATTTTCGCTGGCCAGTTGCTTCGCTTCCCACGGCATCATCGTGTTTTGGATCGTCGCCTCCCCGTACAGGCGGCGATAGCTGTGTCCCCGTGGTCCTGCCGTCGGGCCGAGTATGCCGAGGAGCAGGATGCCCCCCGGTTTGAGCAAACGATGGAACTCCAGGAGTGCAGCGAGTGGCGAAGGCGTGAATTCCGTCACGTTAATGCAGAGAATCCCGCTGAAGGTTTGATCGGAAAAGGGAAGGCTGGACACATCCCCAGTCTGAAAGCGGACAGCTATTTCACCGTTTTTTGCCCGGTCATTTGCCCGGTCTTTAGCCAGGCGAATCATTTCCCCGGCAATGTCGACTCCTTCCACAGTATAGCCGCTTGCGGCCAGCTTGCAGCTAGCGTATCCATCTCCGCAACCAGCGTCCAGAACAGGTCCATTTTCCGCGTGGACATAGCGGGTAAACAGCGGCAGGATCGTCCTGCGGCTGCCCGTTTCCCACATGGCTTCGCTGCGCTTATGCCAATCCGCCGAAAATTGGTCCCATTGCTCTTTTGCCATTTCACTCCATTGTGTCATTCGTATAGTCCTCCTTACCTTTCAGCAAGCATTTTACGCTTCATCCCTTGTTTTTCATCTATCCGGGCAAATATTCCTGCATCGTACCGGAAGACGCTGATGATGCGCACTTTATTGGAGAAAAGCTGTTGCGCGTTTTCGCGTTGTTCCGTGTTCTTGCGGGAGTAAACGCTTTCCATGTACTCTCAAGATAACAAACAAAATCATCCCAATCATGCAAAAATTTGAAAAAGTCGGAGGGGTAGGCAAATGAGCAACACCGATTTCTTTCCCATTCAGGACTGGGATTATGTGGAGTTCTATGTAGGAAATGCGAAGCAAGCCATGCATTACTTCACCAAGGCCTTCGGATTTCAGGCTGTGGCCTACGCAGGGCTGGAAACAGGCTCGCGGGAAAAGGTTTCCTATGTATTGAAACAAAAACACCTTACGTTTGTCTTGTCAGGGGCGCTTACTCCTGACAGCCCGATCAACGCGTTTGTGAGCAAGCACGGGGACGGCGTAAAGGACGTGGCTCTTCGCGTGGACGACTGTGAGCAGGCGTATCGCGAGGCCGTTTCCCGCGGAGCCGTGCCGGTCATGGAGCCGACCGAGTTTTCCGATTCCTTCGGCACTGTGAAAAAGGCAATCATCGGCACCTACGGGGACAACATCCACACCTTTGTCGAGCGGAAAAACTACAACGGTCCCTTCCTTCCGGGCTACCAAGCGTATGAATCTCCTATTCAAGGAGAAGAAACCGGGTTGATCGGGATTGACCATATCGTCGGAAACGTGGAAGTCATGGATGAATGGGTGGCCTACTACCAAAAAGTCATGGGATTCACAGCCGTGCAGAACTTCAGCGACGATGACATCTCGACCGAGTACTCCGCATTGATGTCAAAAGTGATGCAAAGCGGCACGGGGCGGATCAAGTTCCCGATCAACGAACCAGCCGAAGGGCGCCGGAAATCGCAGATCCAGGAATTTCTCGAGTTTTACAAAGGTCCGGGTGTGCAGCATATCGCCCTGTTGACCAACGATATAGTAAAAACAGTTTCCGCACTGCGGGCAAATGGCGTGGACTTCCTCTACGTACCGGACACGTACTACGAAGAACTGAAGGAGCGTGTCGGAGAGATCGACGAAGACATCGAAACGCTCCGCAACCTGCGGGTGCTGGTGGACCGCGACGATGAAGGATACCTCTTGCAGTTGTTCAGCAAGCCGATTGTAGACCGTCCGACCCTGTTCGTAGAAATCATTCAGCGAAAAGGGGCGCGCGGCTTCGGCAACGGAAATTTCAAGGCGCTGTTTGAAGCGCTCGAGAGAGAACAGGAGCTGCGGGGCAATCTGTAAGAAGCGGCTTGGCTTTCTGTTCCGTCGACAGCTATGGCTGTTGGCGGATTTTTTTGTGCGTCAATTCAGTCTAGACTGACGATTTGCTTGACCGCATAAGCACTCCGTGGCGATAATGATAACAACAGACTGGAAGAGGAGCGACAAGGATGAATTTGGCCCTCATGATCCCCTTGGCAGAACGAACTGCCGTACTGGTCGTAGCTGCCTTGCTGTTCACGCGCGTCAAAGCATTTCGCAGCCTATTAAACCAGCGAGCCACTTACAAAGACAAAGCAGTCATGGTTCTCATCTTTTCCGGAATTTCGATTTTAGGCACGTACAACGGCATCTGGTACCAGGACGCGATTGCCAACTCCCGCGTGATCGGCACCATCGTGGCGGGCCTTCTGGCAGGGCCGTGGGTAGGTCTGGCGACTGGGCTGGTCGCCGGCATTCATCGCTACACGCTTGGCGGCTTCACCGATCTGGCTTGTGCCATCTCCACGATCAGCGAAGGAGTTTTGGCCGGCCTTTTTTACAGGTTCCGGCGGACGCGGGAAATTCGCTGGACGACGGCAATGGCCGTCGGATTCGTCGCAGAGTGGATGCAGATGGCGATCATTTTGCTGGTGGCCAGGCCGTATGCGGATGCCCTGGCATTGGTGAAGGCCATCAGCGTGCCGATGTCGGTGGTGAATGCGCTCGGGATCGCCGTCCTGATCATCATTATCGATCTGGCAAAGACGGAAGAGGACCGGATTGGCGCTCTTCAGGCTCAGCGAACGATGCAGGTCGCGGACAAAACGCTTTCTTACCTCAGACAAGGGCTTACCTATGAGTCAGCCAAGCGCGTCGCCGAGGAAATCCTCCGCACGACCAGAGTGGCGGCCGTGGCGATTACGGACACGAAGACGGTCCTTGCCCATGTCGGCGCCGGCTCCTCTCATCATGTGGTCGGGCAGGAGATTACCACAAAAGCGACCAGGGAAGTGCTGGAGACCAAGGAAGTGAAGATCGCGGGGACAAAAGAGGAGATCGGCTGCCGGGAAAACAACTGCACACTGCGCAGCGCCATACTCGTACCGCTGATGCGCAAGCGGGGAGAGGTAGCCGGTGTGCTCAAGCTGTATCAGGATCGATCCCGCAAGCTGTCGGCGGTCGACCTGGAGCTCGTTCGCGGGCTGGGCAACCTGATCTCGACCCAGCTCGAGCTGGCCGATCTGGAAAAGCAGGCCCGTCTTTTGGCGGATGCCGAGATCAAGGCGCTGCATGCGCAAATCAATCCGCACTTTTTGTTCAACGCGCTCAATACGATTGTTTCCTTCATCCGCTTTTGCCCCGAGCAGGCGCGGGAGCTGCTCATTCATTTGGGAGAATATTTCCGCAAGAATTTGCACGACAGCGGTGGTTTTGTGACGCTGGCGGAGGAGCTGGAGCACATCGAGGCTTACCTCGCGATCGAGCGGGCCCGCTTCGGCGAAAAGCTGAAAGTGGAATATGAAATCGAGCCGGGCGTAGACCGCTATGTCGTTCCCGGGCTCGTCCTCCAGCCGCTCGTGGAAAACGCGATCAAGCACGGACTGTTGCCGAAGCGCGAGGGAGGCGTCGTCAAAATCAGCGCCCGCTTGAAGGACAAGCAGGTATTGGAGCTGAAGGTTGCGGACAATGGTGTGGGCATGGAAAAGGACCCGTTTGTCCCGCCCCCTCCGGCCCAGGACGGAAAACGCCGGCTGTCCGGCATCGGGCTGTCCAATGTAAGGAGCCGTCTGCAGGCCATCTACGGCCAGCCGTACGGGATCGTGATCGACAGCAAAAAGGGGCTGGGAACGACTTGTCTCATAGAATTGCCTTTAGGAGTGAAAGTTCATGCTGAAAGTGTTCATCGTGGATGATGAAGCCCCGGCAAGGGCAGAGCTTCGCTATCTCCTGGAACAATTTTCGGATGTAGCCGTCATTGGAGAAGCAGAGAGCGGGGAAGAGGCGCTCGAGCTTATTCCCGACGCGGAGCCGGATGCCGTCTTTCTCGATATTCACCTGCACGATCGCGACGGCGTCGATGTAGGGCAGGATTTGCTCGAATTGATGGTGCAGCCGCCCGTCATTATTTTTGCCAGCGCCTATGAGATCCACGCGGTCCGGGCTTTTGAGACGGAAGCGGTGGATTACATCGTCAAGCCGTTCAGCGAGCATCGATTGGAGAAAACGATCAACCGTGTCCGAAAGCTTCGTCCGCTGCCGGGAAGCGAAGCGGCCCAGCAGCCGTATCTGGAAATGCAACTGCAAAGCTTGCTCCAGACCGTACTTCAAGATCAGCAGCCGCGCCGGATACCGGTGGAGCGCAACGGGAAGATCATGCTGATCGATCCCAACGATATCGTCTACGCTACGGTGGACGGCCGATACGCGAGCATACATACGGAAGAGGAGCAGTACGCCACATCCTTTACCCTGCAAGAGCTGGAGAGCAGGCTGTCGCCCAAACAATTTTTCCGGACGCACCGGGCGTTCATCGCCAATCTGTACCGCACTGCAGAGCTGGTTCCCTGGTTCAAGGGAGCGCTCTATCTGGTCATGCAGGACGCTCAGCGGACGGAAGTCCCGGTAAGCCGCAATGTCGTGAAGGAGTTGAAAAAACGGCTGGGATTTTAGTTCCAACTTACTTTTTTTACTTTGACAAAAAAGCATGTATCCGGGAATATGGCTTTTGCTGCGGCAGCGGCCACTTGCCCGGATACATGCTTTTATCCTTTTATTGACATGGATTCCGTTATCTTTCTACATCATCTGGAAAGCCCAAAATAAGGCGGACAATGCCAATAATCCCGCCAGCCAGGTGAAGCTTTTCCGTGTCCACCAAAATAGCCAAATAGCCCCGATGCCTGCGATGATCAACAGAAAAGGCTCATTGCCCTTTTGCCACCAGGAAATCAGCAGAGTGGGAACAAGTCCAAACAGTGTAGAAAAGACGCTTTCATGAGCCGTTTCGTTTCAACCCTGCATTTTCTCCTTTCGTGCTCGATTTTTTACTGTTCAGACAATTTTTGTTTTTTTGATGTACAACCGTGTGATAGGGTAGGTTGAGGTCTTATTCCTCATGTTCCTATTCATCATTTTACAAGGGGGAGAAAGGAATGAAAAAATGGCTTCTCTCAGTCCTGATCTGGGGCGGGGTTGCTGCGCTGGGGGCAGTTGCCTTCGGCTTTCTGGCCCTGTCACGCGGTGAATCCGTCAACTCGTTCTGGCTGCTGACAGCTGCGATCTGTTCGTACGCTGTCGCGTATCGCTTCTACAGCAGGTTCATCGCCCGGAAAATCATGGGGCTCGATGACAATCGGGCTACACCTGCAGAAGTGAATAATGACGGGAAGGACTTTGTTCCGACCAACAAATGGGTCTTGTTCGGGCATCACTTCGCGGCCATCGCCGGTGCCGGGCCGCTCGTCGGACCGACATTGGCCGCGCAAATGGGCTACCTGCCGGGGACGATCTGGATTATCGTCGGGGTCGTCATCGGCGGAGCGGTACAGGACTTTATCATCCTGTTCGGCTCGATGCGGCGCAATGGAAAGTCGCTTGGCCAGATTGCCAAGGAAGAGATCGGTCCTTTTGGCGGGGCGCTTGCCCTGATCGGGATCGTAGCAATCATGGTGATTTTGATTGCCGTATTGGCCATGGTCGTTGTCAATGCGCTGGCTGAATCGCCATGGGCGACATTTACCATCTTTATGACGCTGCCGATTGCCATTCTGATGGGGCTGTACATGCGGTACATTCGCCCCGGGCGAGTCATGGAAGGCTCGCTGATCGGACTGGTGCTTCTGTTCCTGTCTCTGTGGTGGGGACAGGCGGTCGCTGAATCTCCTACCTGGGGACCTGCGTTTACCTTTAGCAAGGTTCAGCTCGCCTGGATGATTATCGCCTACGGATTCGTCGCGTCTGTCCTGCCTGTCTGGCTGCTGCTGGCGCCTCGCGATTACTTGAGCTCGTTTTTGAAGGTCGGAACGATTGCCGTTCTCGCTGTAGGGATCGTGCTGACGCTGCCGCCGCTGGAGATGCCGGCTCTGACCAAATTTATCGACGGTACCGGTCCTGTCTTTGCCGGAAACCTGTTCCCATTCCTGTTTATTACGATCGCCTGCGGAGCCGTCTCCGGGTTCCACGCGCTCGTCTCTTCCGGTACAACTCCGAAGATGATCGCCAAGGAATCGCACGCGCCGATGATCGGCTACGGCGGGATGCTGATGGAATCTGCTGTCGCGATTATGGCGATGATTGCGGCTTGCGTACTGACGCCTGGTGTCTACTTCGCCATTAACTCGCCGGCTGCGGTAATCGGGGTGGATGCGGTCGCCGCCGCACAGACGATTTCGAGCTGGGGCTTTACGATTACTCCCGATGTGATTACGACACTCGCACAGGACATCAACGAAAAAACGATCCTGTCCCGGACGGGCGGAGCACCTTCGCTGGCCATCGGGATGGCGACCATTTTCTCTACGGTGTTGGGCGGTAAGGCATTGATGGCCTTCTGGTATCATTTCGCGATCTTGTTTGAAGCCGTTTTCATTTTGACGACGATCGATGCGGGTACGCGTGTCGGACGCTTCATGGTTCAGGACATGCTGGGCAATATTTTCCCGAAAATGAAGCAGGTAGACTGGCTGCCGGGGAACCTGATCGGCTCCGCAGTCATCACGGCAGGCTGGGGATACTTCCTCTACCAAGGAGTCGTGGATCCGCTGGGCGGAATATATACCCTGTGGCCGCTGTTCGGTATTGCCAACCAGATGCTGGCTGCAATCGCCTTCGTTGTCGGTACGACGCTCATTATCAAAATGGGCAAGGCGCGGTACGCCTGGGTCACCTTGCTGCCGATGGTTTGGCTGACGTCAGCTACACTGACCGCTGCATGGCAAAAGCTGTTCCACGCCGATCCGAAGATCAGCTTCCTGGCTCACGCAGATGCATTCCAAAAGGCGCTTGATGCCGGAACGCTTCCTGCGGGTGTCAAGACAGTGGAGGCAGCCCAGAAGATGATCCTGAATGACCAGATTGACGCTGCCGTCTGCGCGATTTTCATGGCGATCATCATCGGGATTATTGCCGACGGGATACGGCTGTGGATCAGCATTTTGCGCGGAAAGAAATTCGAGCTTCACGAATCCCCGTACATTCAATCCAAAGGGGACAATTACTACGACGGCAAAGGACATTCCATCGCATGAGAAAAAGGTGGAGAACGATCAAAAAGTCCCTTCGTCAGATCAGCTCGATCATCAAGACCATCTTCGGCATGCCGGACTACGATCGTTATCTGCAGCATTGGTACCAGACCCATGCCAAACCCGGGTACTTTCCGATGACGGAAAGAGAGTACTATATTTACGCACTGCGTGAGCGCTATGAAAAAGGCGGAGTGACCCGCTGCTGTTAGCTGCTGTCGCTCATCACTGCAGGTAGCCGTTGCTTGCCAGCGCTGTTCCTTACTTACAGATGTTCCCTGCAGCATCCTGCAAGACCAGACGGGAGGCCAATCAACAGGCCTCCTATGACTTTTTGCCGGGCTTTCATCAGGTGGACAGCAGGGTGTATCAGCAGGGAAAGTATGGTACACTAGAGGCAAAGTCAAGATGTGGGTGGCGATACGTGTGCATGCAACAACCTTGGAGGCACTCAAGGAACTCGCTCTGGATTGTGCCAGAAGCGCAGGAGAACTCAGTCTCAGACGAATGAAGCAGCCTTTTACTGTCGAATATAAAACATCCGCTTCAGATCTTGTCACAGCTGTGGACAAGGAAGTGGAGAAGCATGTTATCGATGCGATTCTGCGCCAGTATCCCGAGCATGGCATACTGGGCGAGGAGCGAACGTTTACGGGAGATCCCGGCGAGTATGACACTTTATGGGTCATCGATCCGATTGATGGAACGACCAATTTTGTTCATCAGCAGATCAACTTTGCTGTTTCCATTGCCGTTTATCACAAAGGGGAAGGATTGATCGGTGTCGTCTATGATCCATCCCGGGATGAGATGTTTCACGCAGTAAAGGGGCAAGGCGCTTATTTGAATGGCCAAAGACTGCGTCTGGAAAAGACCGTTTCCTTGGAGGAAGCCTTGCTTTGTACCAGCGTTTTCTGGAACAAACAAGCGGAACAAATGGGGATTGACCTGATCGTGAAAAAATTGGCCGGCAAGGTGCGAGGCATGCGTCTGCTGGGCAGCGCTGCCCTGGAAATGGCGTACGTGGCGGCAGGACGACTCGACGGGTATGTCAGCCTCTCGCTGAACGCCTGGGATTTTGGAGCGGGGAGAATTCTGGTAGAAGAAGCAGGAGGCAAGGTGACCACAATGGACGGGAAGCCGTTGCCGTTTGATCGGAAAAGCAGCGTCATGGCTTGCAACACGACGTTTTACGAAGAACTACAGCACTACATCCAATCGGAGCAGGACGCCGATCCTTCCTGATTCCATCATACTGCTCATAAAAACTGCCTGTCGGGCAGTTTTTTTATTTTGCCTCCGTACCATTGGAGAAGCGGTTATAAAAGGTAGGGGGAAAGTCAACAATGGAGGAAAAAAGGAGATGCCGCATGATTTTCTCGAGATCATGGAAAAAGCGGAAGCTCCGCTCAGGGGGGCACTTGTCTTCCCTGTCTTTTCAGCCCGGCTCAGACGAGAGGGGACTGACGCCGCTGTCTTTCGAACTGGAAAGGAATTTGCATATTCTCCGAAACATTTTCGCCGATTGCACGGATGTTCTTTTTCATGATTTTTGGATAAGCGGTGGCCGGAGAGCCATCCTGATCTACATCAATGGCACCGCCAATCAGGAGGAACTCAATCAACAGGTGCTGACCCCCTTGCTGGAGGGGCGGAGGAGATCGGCCGGGTCCCCTTTGTTTCACGGGATCATCCCCGTAGCCTCCGGAAGCGAGATCGGGACGATTGAGGAGACCGTCAGACACGTCATGGACGGCAATCCTGTCATTTTGACGGATGGAGAAAACACCGCGACCTCGGTCGGATTAACCAAGTGGGAAACGCGTTCAGTCGAGGAGCCTATCGCCGAATCTGTCGTTCGCGGACCGAGAGAAGGCTTCGTGGAAACCGTAGATATCAACACCTCGCTTTTGCGGAAAAGATTGCGCACTCCGCTTTTGAAGATGAAGTCCTACAAATTGGGGAGCATCTCCCATACCGAAGTGGTAATCGCCTACCTTCAGGGAGTCGCGGAGAAAGCGCTGGTCGATGAGGTGGAAAAACGTTTGCACAGCATACGGATCGACGGGGTATTGGACAGCGGAGATTTGGAGGAGCTGCTGCAGGACAACCCGTATTCTCCTTTTCCGCAGCTTCTGTCGACCGAGAGGCCGGATATTGCCTGCTCTCAATTATTGGAGGGCAGAGTCGTCATCCTCGTCGAGGGCTCGCCGATCGCCGTGGTGGCTCCGACGACCTTTTACTCCTTTCTGCAATCTCCCGAGGATTATTACGAGCGCTATTTCTTTGGCACCGTGATCAGGTGGCTGCGCTATCTGTTCTTGTTTATTGCGCTGCTTGGCCCCTCCTTTTATGTGGCAATCGTTTCTTTTCATCAGGAAATGATTCCGACGGCGCTGCTTTTGACGATGGCCAACTCCCGGGAGCTTGTTCCATTCCCTGCGTTGTTGGAAGCGCTTTTGATGGAGATCACCTTTGAAGCGTTGCGGGAAGCGGGTGTCCGCCTGCCCAAGCAGGTCGGGGCGGCGGTCAGCATCGTAGGTGCCCTCGTTATCGGGCAAGCGGCGATTGAAGCAGGGCTCGTCTCTTCGCCGATGGTCATGGTTGTCGCAATCACTGGCATCGCGTCTTTTATCATTCCTCATTACACGCTTGGAGTGGCGATCAGAATTCTGCGTTTTCCGATCATGCTGCTCTCCGGCATTTTTGGCATTATGGGGCTGATGCTGGGACTGCTGATGCTGCTCACGCATCTGTTTACCCTGCGATCCTTTGGCGTCCCGTATTTAAGCCCGCTTGCGCCGTTAAACCTGCAGGAGCTGTCCGACGTGATGGCGAGAGTGCCTCTCTGGATGACGGATGCGTCGGTGGATGAGCACAGGGGCAAGAATACAGGCCGCGATCAAGAGCCCGATACTACCTAGCAGGTAGGCAGAAGGAGCGGCGAAGACGAGGATGAAAAAGGCTGTCGGATGAAGGAGGAGCGGCAAGGAGTGAAGGTGTACCGGTTGCTTGGAGTCGTTCTTCTGCTGCTTGGCTTGACCGGTTGTTGGGATCGCAAAGAAATTAATGACATCGCGATTATTACTGCAGCGGGTGTCGACCTGACCGAAGACAAAAAGGTAGAGCTATCGGTCCAGCTCTATGTCAATCACGCGGGCAGACAGCAGGAAGAGGCCGACCAAACCGTCGTGCAATCAGCGACAGGCATCACTCTGGCCGACGCGGTAGAAAGTCTGCAGGACACGCTTTCCGCACAAGTTTTTTGGGGCCATACGGAGGTGTTTATCTTTGGCAGGGACATCGCAAGAACGGGAATTGAAGGCCATGTCGATTATTTTTTTCGGCAGCCGGGTCCTCGCGGGCTTGCCTATTTGTTCGTGAGCAGAGGCAAGGCCAAAGATATTTTGAAGCAAAAGCCGCCGCTTGAGAGAAGCAGCTCCAAGTCGCTCGAAGAGATCGCCAAGGCCCAAAAAGGTGAAGGCGTGACCTTAAAAGAGCTGGCCCAGATGATGGAGAATCCGGCAAAAGTATCGATCATTCCCCTGGTGGCAACATTGCCGGAGCAAGATGGCGGGCCAGTTCCCTACATCTACGGAATGGGCGTGCTGAAAAAAGGGAAGTGGGCGGGGCAAATGGACGAGAGGGAAGCGCAAGGGGTGCTGTGGCTTCGAAACAGGATCAAATTTGTCATGATCACCATTCCGATCGAAAAGCATAAGGGATATGTTTCTCTGAAGATGGTCAGGGGCAGGGCAGTTCTCAGCCCGCAGGTCAAAAACAGCAAGTGGTCCATGCAGGTCAAACTGCACGCCGAATACGATGTCAGACAAAATACGACGAATCTGAATATGACCATACCGGCAGATGTCTCCATCGTAGAGTCCTACGCCGCCGCATATACTCGGTCGGTCATAAAAGCTTCCCTGAACAAAGCACAGAATGTCCTGCATGCGGACGTGTTCGATTTTTCCGGCGTCTTTCATCGAAAGTACCCGCAGGAATGGAAAAAAGCCGTAGCAGATTGGGAACGCACCTTCTCCGAGATCGAGGTGGACATTCAGTCGACAGCCGAAGTGCTGCGACCCGGGGTGTCCAATCCCCATCAATAAAAAAGGGGCTGGGGCATATTGAAGTGGGTGGGTGTAGCCGCGCTGACCGTTTTGGCACTCGTGCTTGCATGGTACGAGCTTCCGCGGTTGACGGCAGAAATGAAGCGGGAACGAACCGTATTTTTGGTCATCACAGTGACAGGATGGGGGCTGGGAAGCTTGCTGATTTTTTTTCCGGAAATGCCAGGACTGACCCAGCTCGTGGATTTCCTTTACAGACCGCTTTATCCCTTGATCGGGAAAGGGTCCGGTAACGCAGGGGAGTAATGGACATGCTGGATCGAGGCAAAATTTCTGTTCTGCAAATGTGCCTGTCGATGTATTTGATGGTCGGGGCTACGGCCATTCTTATCATTCCGGCGATTACAGCGAAGGAAGCAAAGCAAGACATGTGGATTTCTCCCTTTTGGGGGTCGCTGTCCGGTTTTTTGGCTGTATGGCTGGCTTGGTCGCTTTACAGGTTGACCCCCGGCAAATCGATCATTCAAACCGGAGAGGCGGTTCTGGGACCCCGTTTGGGAAAGGCAGCTGCTCTTCTGTACATTCTTTTTTTGGTGCACGGAGCAGGCCTGATTGTCCGTGAATACGGCGAATTTATCGTCGGAACGATCTTGCTGAAAACGCCGATTGTGGTCGTGATGGGCAGCATCGTGCTCACGGCAGCATTCGCAGTGCGCTCCGGGATCGAGGTGTTGGGGCGCTTTTCTCTCTTGCTCGGTCCGCTCTTTGGTCTCTTTTTGATCGGGATTGTTTTGCTGCTCATTCCGCGGTATGAGCCGACTCATATGCTTCCCGTTATGGAGAACGGGCTTAGACCTTCCCTGGCTGGTGCCGTAACGCCGTTAACCTGGTTTATGGAATTTCTCTTTATTTCCTTTCTCTTTCCGCATCTGCGTGCAGAGGAAACGCATAAAGCGTTGAGAGCGGGGATGTGGGCCGTTGCATTGATGCTGGTCACGATGGTCATCGCGAATCTGTCCGCTCTGTTTCTGTTTGGAGAAATAACCGGAAGGATGTTTTTTCCGGTCTTCAATGCATCCCACTATATCAGCATGGCAGAATTTTTGGAGCATCTCGATGCCATGGTAATGGCGCTGTGGGTCATGGGCGGTTTTTTTCAAATCTCGATGTGGTACTATGTGACCGTTATCAGTGTGGCTCAATGCTTTCACCTTTCGGATTACCGGCCGATCGTCTATTCCGTCGGCATTCTGATCATCGTGTTCAGCTTGTGGCTTGCTCCGGGATTCGCTGATCTGATCAATCTGTTTACCACCTCTGAGCCGTTTTACTCGGCGACCATGCAGATTTTGCTTCCTGCTCTGACCTTGATCATTGGGCTGATCAAGCGGCGGAGAAGGCCACTTTCAGCAGAAGCCGAAAAAGTGGTGAACCGAAAGGGAAATGGCTAAAGCGATGTGTCACGGGAATACAACGACGGGGGACTTTCCGATCCAGGAAAAGATCTGCGTCGTTTTCCTGATGTCAGGAAATCGGGCCACTCCCTTTCTGGCCTGTATAATCCTCCACTTTTTAACAAATAGTAAACAAAGAGATGGAGTACAGCATAAAAAATAACTAGGAATGACAAGGTTGACATATCATTATTCTATATAAATTTAACAATTATAAAAAAGTAGTTAATATTTTTAATAAAAGTATATTCGAGAAAACTGTGATATGATTCATACGATAGTTGTCTGACATCTGGGAGGGACATCAATGGACGCAACTGTGAACTCACAGCAAGGGAAACAAAAACATCCTCCAGGATTGTATTTGTTGTTCTTTACGGAGCTTTGGGAACGCTTTAGCTATTACGGCATGCGCGCCCTGTTAACCCTGTATTTGACCACAGCGCTGATCAGCGGCGGACTAGGCTTTGAAAAGGGCTTGGCGTTGAGCATCTACGGCTTGTTTACCGGTGCCGTTTACTTTACGCCGATCATCGGCGGGTATTTGTCGGACCGGTATCTCGGCAGAAGACTGGCGATTACCATGGGCGGTATTACCATGGCAGTGGGGAACTTTCTTCTGTTCGCCGTACAGAGCACAACTGGATTGTATCTGGGCCTTGTTCTCCTGATTATTGGAAACGGTTTCTTCAAGCCGAATATCTCTACGCTGGTCGGTGAGCTTTACCCCGAAAATGACAAGCGCAGGGATGCCGCGTTTACGATTTTCTACATGGGGATCAACGTGGGAGCGCTCTTCGCACCGCTGATCTGCGGCTATTTGGCGGAGGAGCACTTCAAGACCGCGCTGGACGGTGTGGAAATGTACGGCTTCAAGTACGGGTTTTTGGCTGCCGCCATCGGGATGGTGATCGGTCAGATCGCTTTCAACCTGCTTGGCAACCGCTACCTGGGGGATATCGGCAAACAGCCGCTCGGAAAGAGTGAAGCTCCGGGGCAGCAGGAAGCCGCCAATCGGCCGCTCACCAAGAAGGAGAAGCAAAGAACCGCCGTCATCGTCATTTTGGCCTGTTTTGTCGTCTTTTTCTGGGCAGGATTTGAACAGGCGGGGAGCTCTTTGACACTGTACACAGACCTGTTTGTCGATCGTACCATTGGCGGCTGGGAGGTTCCGACCTCTTGGTTTCAATCCTTGAATCCGTTGTTTATTGTGCTTTTGGCACCCGTTATCTCCATGCTGTGGGTGAAGCTGGCCAACAGCAAGCGAGGCGACTTGAATATTCCTACGAAGATGGGACTGGGAATGATCCTGCTCGGTCTCGGGTACATGATTTTGCTGCTGGCTGTCATGCAGACCGGAAGCGACGAAAACAACATCCTGACAAAGTCAAATATTATGATTATTGTGTTGACCTACCTCATGCATACGCTCGGTGAGCTGTTCCTGTCTCCTGTCGGGCTGTCGATG
This sequence comes from Brevibacillus sp. FSL K6-2834, assembly GCF_038592925.1. Taxonomy (NCBI): domain Bacteria; kingdom Bacillati; phylum Bacillota; class Bacilli; order Caryophanales; family Paenibacillaceae; genus Brevibacillus; species Brevibacillus sp. FSL K6-2834. The sequence continues at coordinate 4,122,450 of NZ_CP151945.1, read as the reverse complement.
GTCAGCAAGATCGCTCCGGTCAAACTCGCCTCGCTGTTGATGGGCGTATGGCTGGCAAGCTCCGGAGTGGCAAACATCCTGGCCGGCCAATTGGCCGCTTTTACACAGTCGCTCGGATACTTTGAAGTGTTTGGTATCATCGGTTTGATGGCGATTGTACTGGGGCTGGTGCTCCTGCTCGTATCGCGCAAGCTGGTACGGATGATGGAATAACCTCATACAGAAGAAAGGACAGCTCGGGAGGCGGGCTGTCCTTTTTTGCTGTCTTCTTGTCCTTATCCGATTTCGATCCCGTGTGCGGCCAGCGTCTCCCGCAGGGCCCGGGCCATCAGGTCGTATCCGAGCACATGAGGATGGAGGCCGTCATCGGCGAGCTCCTCCCGCAAAGTGAGACCGTCTTCGTCAGTCATGTGCCGGTGGTAGTCCACAAAGATGATGTTTTCAGCGCGTGCGTATTCCTGCAAGGCTTTATTGATGCTGGCGACCAGCTCGTTTCGCAAGCTGTTTTTGGCGTAGCGCTCCATCCGGGTCGGAAGCAGGGAACAGAGAATCGGAGCAATCCCGTTTTCTCTGGCTTGCGTCAACATGGCAGCCAGATCGTCGACGATTTCTTGCTGTATGAGCTCCGGCTGCTTGCGGTCCTCTGGCAGCCACTCGTCCAGGGCCCACGTGTTATTGATGCCGAGAAGGATGATCGCGTAAGCAGGGCGGAGCTGCACCACATCAGCGGCAAACCGACGCAGGGCAAAAGCGGTCGTATCTCCGCCGATTCCCCGGTTGACTATGACACGGCCTGCACCGCCGAAATAGGTGTCGACGTCCCACCAGTGCGTAATCGAGTCCCCGAAAAAGACAAAATCAATTTTCCTTTGGTGATGCAGCAAGGCCTCATTGTGGAAATCAAATTCGTTGCGGCGTCTGTCGGCCGCAGCCTCGATGCCAAACAAGCCGGGCTTGAGCAAAGCTGGTCTGTTTTCTTTCACGTTCATTCTTTCCCTCCGATCCGAGACTAACGGGAGCCTCCGCAAGCTGTCCCCAGTTGCAACCGCACCTTCGCTATTTGAAAACGACAGATGGTGAGTAATGGCTTCAAGTCACGCACTTCCCTATCCTATCATGAGGTTCTGCCCTGTTTTGGCTTTTCCTGCTTGTGGTGCCCATAGGTCAGGGCAGCAAAAAAGCGGGCTTCCGGGGAAGTGCCGCATGTGGTCGGAAAAAGACCGCCCGTTGAAAGGGGGTCAACGGACGGCAATGGAGGACGATATGTCCATCGTAGGGTCTGACACCTCCCATCATAGGTTTTTCATGTTAAGAACAAATAGAGAAACGATAAAGGCTTTGTTAATTTTTTGGAAAGGGGAGGTCTGGAGCCTTTTTTGGCCTGATTTTTTGTCTTGTAGACGAGCATCCATACGAACAGGGGGACTCTCTCATATTCTGTGAAAAGGAGCGGCGTCGCCATTTCTGACGCCTGCTTCAGACAATCACAGAGGAGGCCATGCAAATGAGCGGAGGTTTTCACAATAACAATTTCATCTGGATCATCCTGATCATTGTTTTGATCTTCGCGTTCCTGGACGACTAATTTGTAAAAAAGAAAGAAGACCCTGCTTTCCAAGGAAGCGAGTCTTCTTTCTTTTACATAGACGATGCGGGAAAGCTATCACAAGATAACAGAAATCAATAGCTTGCACGCAGCGAATTATTTTTTCAAATGCTGGAGGAACTGGCGGGTCCGCTCTTCTTTCGGGCTCGTAAACAATTGCTCCGGCGCACCGCGCTCGACGATCACGCCCTGGTCCATAAAGATGACTTCATCTGCCACTTCGCGCGCAAATGCCATCTCATGCGTGACGACCACCATGGTCATCCCTTCGACAGCCAGCTCCTTCATGACCTTTAGCACTTCGCCGACCAGCTCGGGGTCGAGCGCGGAGGTAGGCTCGTCAAACAGCATTACTTTCGGGTCCATGGCGAGAGCGCGGGCGATCCCGACACGCTGCTGCTGGCCGCCGGATAGCTGAGCAGGGTAGTGGTCGAGCTTGTCAGCCAGTCCTACCTTGGACAGCAGCTGCGCCGCCTTGCCTCTTGCGGTCTCCGGTTTTTCTCCTTTTACGGTGACGGGGCCTTCCATGACATTTTGCAGCGCCGTCATGTGCGGGAACAAATTGTAGCTTTGGAAGACCATCCCGGTCTGCTTGCGCAGCTTCGGGATATCCGATTTTGCGACTTTGCGGGAAAAGTCAAGCTGGACATCGCCGATTTGCACGCTGCCCTCGGTCGGGATCTCCAGAGCGTTCAGGCAGCGGAGCAGCGTCGTTTTGCCGGAACCGGACGGCCCGATGATGACGACGACCTTTCCTTTCTCTACCGTCAGCGAGATGCCCTTGAGGACGTGCAGATCGTGAAATCGTTTATGAATGTTGCTGATAGTTATCATGCGTATGCTCCCCTCTAGGCGACGTAGCGGTCAAGCCTGTGCTCGATGCGATCCTGGATCGCCGAGAGTACCAGACAGATCAGCCAGTAGATCAGTGCCGCTTCTGAGTAGACCAGGAGCGGTTCATACGTAGCCGCTGCGATCTCCTGCGCTTTGCGAAACATCTCGGGAACGAGGATAGCCGCAGCGAGCGACGTATCCTTTACCAAGCTGATGTACGAGTTGGACAGAGGCGGGACAGACACGCGCGCCGCCTGCGGCAGGATAATGCGCACCAGCGCTTGCCGATACGTCATGCCGAGTGAATAGCCGGCTTCCCACTGTCCCTTTGGTATGGACAGGATCGCGGCCCGGACCACTTCCGAAGCGTAGGCGCCGACATTGAGAGAGAAGCCGATCACCGCTGATGGGAACGAATCGATCGTAACGCCGATGCTGGGCAGACCGAAAAAGATGATGAACAGTTGCACCAGCAACGGCGTTCCGCGAATGATCGAAACGTACGTGCGGGCGACGCCCACCAGCACTTTGTTGCCGGAAATTCGGGCCAGCGCCGTCAGGATGGCGATGACCAGCCCGATGGCGAACGAAATCAGGGAGAGGGACAGGGAGTACGTCAGAGCGCCTTTCAGAAGCGGCCAAAAGGAGCTCTGCGCAATCTCTACCCATCTGTCAAAGCGTTCCGGGTTGCCAAACAGGTTACTTAGAAACATCTGCACCAAACCATTTCTCGGAGATTTGTTGGAACGTACCGTCTTTCATCATATCGTCAAGCGCTTTGTTGACCGCCTCTACGAGCTCGGTGCTGCCTTTGCGGAACAGAAAACCGTTTTTCGCCCCGTCCGGATGCTTGGCAATAATCTTGATCGGGGTATCCGGCTTTTGCTTCAGAAAATCGAGCAGGGACAAGCCGTCATTGATCGTGACGTCGACACGCTTGGAGACAAGTAGGTCGATCGCTTGGTTGAAGCCCTCCACAGCGACGATTTCTGCGCCGTTTTGCTTGGCGATGTCTGTCAGATTGCTGGTCAAGGTTTGCGCTGCTTTCAATCCTTTGATGCTGTCAAAGCCAGTGACGGTGTTGTTGTCCTTATGTGTCACCAGTACAGCAGTCGACACGGTGTAGGGGTTGGAAAAATCGTATTTCTCCTGACGATCCGGGCGGATGCCGACCTGGTTGGCGACGAGGTCAAACCGCTTGGAGTCGAGGCCGGCGAACATGGCATCCCACTGTGTTTCCTGGAAGACCGGTTCCACCCCGAGACGTTTGGCCACTTCGCTGATCACTTCTACGTCAAAACCGGTCAGCTTGCCGGATTGGTCGTGGAAAGTAAAGGGGGCATACGTCCCTTCCGTACCAATCACCAGTTTCCCTTCGGCTTTTACTTTATCCAACAGGTTTTGTTCTGCCTTTTGCTCGGAAGGGGCCTGTGCAGGAGCAGGGGCCGGAGCGGCGTTATTCGTTGTCGAAGCAGTGCCGGACGAGCCGCATCCCACGATGCCAAACATAAGAGAGGAGATGAGTGCGGAAAACAATAATTTTTTCATAAATAATCCCCCACTAAACCGATGTGATTTGTTTAGAACATACTAAAAGTCTTTGCCTGTTTTGTCAATAAAGAAATCAGCTCTAAAGGGCTGCGAAAAAGCGTCGGCTGTCAATCGGTTCCATCATGCAGAAGAAAAGTGGCAGATCTCTTCTCCGACGGGAAAAGAGACCGTGCCACCTGGTCAAGGGCAATGAGCTTACTTGGAAATGTCCTCGCCAAACCATTTTTCCGAAATCTGCTTCAGCGTGCCATCCTTATGCATGGCATCCAGCGCTTTGTTGATCTCCTCGATCAGTTCGTTGCTGGTGCCTTTGCGGAACATGAAGCCGCAATTGAGGCCTTCTTCTTTGACTTTGACGATTTTGATCGGGGTATCCGGCTTTTGCTTCAGGAAGTCGAGAACAGACAGGTTGTCGTTCAGCACCACATCGACGCGTCTGCTTGCGATCAGCTCGATGGCGTTGTTGAAGTTGTCCACCGCGACGATTTCGGCGCCCAGCTCGCGAGCCATGTCGGCGTAGTTGCTTGTCATCGATTGCCCGGCTTTGAGGCCTTTGATGTCAGGAAAATCCTTTACCGTCTCGTTGTCTTTATGAGCGACGAGCACAGCGCGGGAAACGGAATACGGGGAAGAAAAGTCGTATTTCTCCTGACGGTCGGGACGAATGCCGACCTCATTGGCGATCAGGTCAAACCGCTTGGAATCGAGTCCCGCAAACATGGCATCCCATTGCGTCTCCTGAAAGACCGGTTCTACACCAAGGCGCTTCGCTACTTCCGTAGCCACGTCGATGTCATAGCCGGTCAGCTTGCCGGACTGGTCGTGGAAGGTAAAGGGAGCATAGGTGCCTTCTGTGCCGATCACCAGTTTGCCCTCGGCTTTTACTTTTTCCAACAGATTTTGAGGAGCAGCCGCCGATTGGTCAGGAGCTGCGGATTGATTTGGGTTTGCAGGCGCTGTAGAGTTGCCGCATCCAGCAATTCCGAGCAGTAAAGTCGAAATTAATGCTGTGAAAACAAGTTTTTTCATCGTGAATCCCCCACTAAGTTGATATGATTTTATGGATTCATACTAAAAGCCTTTCTTCTATTTGTCAATGAAAAGAGTGCGAGGGAGAAGAAAAGCACGGACAAGGTGAAAAGGAACAGAAACTCCCTCTTCTAAAAAGGATGTCCATTTGATATCCTGTTATAAGTCTACGAGACGCGAGAGTTCGGAATCCCCACCTCTCGTAAAACAAAACTAGGGGAGAGCAGTCAATTGCCTAAGGTCTGTTCTTATGGAAGCCGCTCTCCTGCATTTCGCGTGGAGGCGGCTTTTTTGCGTAGGTGAGCAGGATCGAGGCGGGCTGATTGCTCTTCGCTTTAGGAGGAACTGATCCGATGAATTTTCCACCGGAAGAGAAGCGTTTTCTCTACCTGACAGCGACGTTCATGACGTTGCTGGTTGTTGCCAACATCGTTTCGGCAAAGGTCATTGACCTGTGGGGCGTGATTTTGCCAGCCGCGGTGATTGGGTATCCGCTGACGTATCTGTTGACAGACGCGATCAGCGAGCTGTACGGGGAGGCACGGGCGCGCCAGGTCGTCTACGCAGGCTTTTGGGCCAACGCTCTGATGCTCCTTTTTGTCCAGGCGACGATTCTTCTGCCTCCTGCCGGCTTTTGGCCGCTCCAGGAGTCGTACGAATCCGTCATGGCTTCCTCCGCGCGCGTAGTCATTGCCAGCATGCTGTCCTATTTTGCCGCGCAAATGGCTGACGTCAAGGTCTTTCATTTCATTAAGCGGCGGACGGGGGAGAAGCATTTCTGGCTGCGCAAAAACGTATCGACTGCAATCAGTCAGTTGCTCGACACATCGATCTTTATCGTCATCGCTTTTTACGGGACGATGCCGACAGATGCCTTGCTGCAGATGATCATGTTTCAGTATTTGGTGAAAACGATGATTGCCGTCGTGGATACGCCGTTGTCCTATCTGGTCGTCAAAGGAGCGAGAAGGCAGCGAGCTGTCTCTGGCTTGGCCGGTTGAAGCGGGGAAAAGGCACAAGGAGCTTCCCGATCACGCAACAAAGCTTCCCGATCACACACAATAAAAATGGAAAGGACCGATGAAGGAAATGGCAACAGTGGAGCACAATCACAGCAAGTACAACAGCATTCGTTTTGATACACAGGATGAATCGGCGATTCTGGTCGACATTCTCGAGACGATTCCGTACGAATATGTGGGAAAGCGTACCGAAATCATGATGCCTACGAATGAATTTACATCTGTTTGTCCGTGGTCGGGTCTGCCAGACTTCGCAGACCTGAAAATTTATCTCGTGCCAAATGAAAAGCTGATTGAGATGAAGTCGCTGAAGTACTATTTGACCTCGTACCGCAATGTCGGAATATATCAGGAGCATGCGACGAACCGGATATTAAACGATCTGGTGGCGTGCTGCGATCCGCTGTACATGCGCATCGTCGCCGTCTGGAATGCGCGCGGCGGCCTTGGAACCGAAGTGGTAGTTGAGTATGTGAAGGAAGAAGCGTAAAATAAGGACGAGTATCATTGCCCCCGTTCGTTTTGCACGGGGGTACTGTTATATATGAACATCACTTTGTCGTCATTATTTTTGTCGCAAATAAAGGAGAAGAACAGCATGCTAAACGATTGGCGGATGTATACGGATGCGAGCGGCCAGGACCAGAATCACATGGGCTGGCATGAAGTATTGAAGGAAATCGCCCAGTTGAACGGTACGTCGAGGACGCTGGTCCATGCCGCATACGGCGATCATGTCGACCTGGTGGTAGCCGGCGGTAATCAGGGCCAAATTCTGGTCCAGTGGAAAGAGCATGAGCCTGAGGCGCGCCATTACGTTTTGACCGCCGACAAGCCGGCCGGAACGATGAGCACCTTGACGATCGAAGGGGCGGATGTTTCTTTTCCGGCTTCCTGGTGTATCGAATTGGAACAGGCCATACCTGTATTGGGCGATCTTTTGCGTACCTGCGAAAAAGGACAGCCGTCGGGACTGACCTGGATATCGGTGGAGATGTAGCAAGGGAGGCACTCATATATGGAAATATCGCTGCTGCTCCAATCGATTCTGCTGATGGCGGTGATCATTGCGATTGGAAGTGTGATCGGATATCGTCAACCGCTGACGGGGGAATCCCGTCAGCTCATCATCACGATTATCGTCAACGTGGCTATGCCGTGCATCATTTTGGACGGGGTGTTCCAGACGCCGATCGACAGCCAGACGATGACGCAAATTGTTATCATTTTTGGTATTTCCGTACTATTGAATTGTCTCGGCATCCTGCTCGGTTGGCTGGGGGCGCGGACCTTGCCTTTGCCGGAAAAGAAACGGCGCGAGATGGCGATTCTCTCCGGATTGGGGAATACGGGCTTTATCGGACTCCCGCTCTGCGCGGCGCTGTTCGGGCCAAAAGGAGCGCTTTTGGCAGCCGTATTTGATGCGGGGGTGGACGTCGTGATGTGGACCGTAGCGGTAATGATGCTCCAGGAAAAAGGGGCCTTTAGTCTGAAAGGCTTGAAGGCGATGGTCAATATTCCGATGATCGCCATCGTTCTCGGACTGGGAGCGGCCATGGCGGGATTCATGCCTCCGGAGCCGGTCAAGCATCTGGTCGGCACGCTGGCAAAGCTGGCTTCTCCGCTTGCGATGATGTACATAGGGATGCTGCTGCCGCTGCTGCTCAGGAAAAAGCCCCATTTCTCACTCCCGGTTCTGGGCATGCCGCTGACCTTCAAGCTGATCGTCTTTCCGCTGTCCGCTGCTTTGCTGCTGTCCGTTCTCCATTTGGATGGGGAGATTACCCGTGTCGCGATCATCCAGGTAGCGATGCCGACGCTGACGATGGCATCGATCCTGTTCGCGCGATACGCGGCAGATGAAGAGATGGGGGCGATGACGACGGTTTTTTCGACCCTGCTGGCCCTCGTTTCCATCCCTGCTGTCATCATGGTGGGTAATTTTTTCTTGCGATAACGGGCACTCTCCTTCATGAAGATTGTTTTGATTGATTGTGAAACGTTTCATGGCGATACACAGTCAAACAAGGTAAACCGGCTGTATTAATGGAGGAATTGAACATGAGAGGAAAACGTGCAATCGCTTGTTTGATCGGGCTTCAACTTTTGATGGCAGTACCTGTGGGCGCTGCGGGGAATGCATCCGGCAACGCAGCCGCCAGTCCGGCAAGCAACACACAAATTTCCGTAAACGGGCAGGCTTTGCAGTTGAAGCAGCCAGCCATCATCATCGACGGCCGTACGTATTTGGCGATTGAAGACATGGCGGGCATCCTGCAAGCAAAGTGGCAAGCCAGCAACAATCAAAAAGAGGTCGCTGTCACTCTGCCTGACGGAAAGACTATCTCCTTTCAGATAAACACGAAGCGGGTCGCTGTCGACAACAAGTGGTCGGAGATCGACCAGGGCGCGATTCTCCACAACAAGCAAATGTATGTGCCGCTCAGATGGATGACGGAGAAAAGCGGGTACGAGTTGAAATGGAATCCCCAAACGAGGACGGTGGAAATCGTGGCGCCAGTGGGAAATGAAGAGTTCAAGCAAGTGGACCTCGCTTCGCTGAGCGAGGACGAAAAAGCGTTTGTCCAGCAGGTAAAAGGGACGCAGGGCGTGCATCAAAAGGGTGATTTGTACGTGATCGCCCGCGGTCAGGCGCCCAACCCCGGTTACGGCATCGAAATCGTGAATACGGAAATGAGCTGGGAGCAGCTGAAGGTGTACGTGAAGCTGACCAAGCCGGAGCCGGGCCGGATGTATGCGCAAGTGATTTCGTATCCGTTTATCGTGGCCAAGGTTAAGCTGCCGCCGTATACAACGCTGCTCGTGCTGGATGCCAATACGAAAAAGCCGTTGTTTGAAGGGGCGCAAGGGATGTAATCCGGAATTCGGTCAAGCAATGGGTGTCAGAGCAGGCGATTGCCCCACACGGGATCAGCCGGCCTTGCCCTCTTTTTTGAAGCGAAAGCCGACAGGTTTGCCGTATTCAATTTAAGCGGCTGCCCAGTTGTCTTTTTAAAAAGAGTCGTGTATAGTGAAAATATTGGAAAATGCTCATCCTCAGGAAGGAGGTGCAGGTACGTGTTTGGAACCGTTCAAGCTTGGTTTGTTGTGGAAACCAGCAGTATGACACATGATTTTTTGCTCCAAGGGGGAAGTCTGCCCTTTTTTGGTCATACAACCGAACGGAACAAAACAGGCGTACCGTGCATCGATACTTGCAACCGCAGGTGACAAGGCGAACTGAATCATAGTTCGTCAACCACCTTATCTTCTACACGCAACCGATGCCGCAGGTTTATGCCTGCGGCTTTTTGCTGTTTTCATTTACATTTCAAGTGAGCCGACCTGAGGAGGAAAAAATCATGATCGTCGTTTCTGCACAGAACATTCATAAAGGCTATGGAGCAAACCCCGTACTGGAAGGGGTAACGCTGGAGATCAAAGCAGGAGAGCGGGTCGGCTTCGTCGGCCCCAATGGAGCGGGAAAAACTACGCTGTTCAAGCTGTTGGCCGGATTGGAGCAGCAGGATCAAGGAGAGCTGTTTAGGGCAAAGGGAAGTGTCTGGGCCTATTTGCCGCAAAACCCGCAGTACCCGGAAAATTGGACGGCACAGGACGTGATCGCCAGCGCTTTTGCGGATGGTCTCCGCTTGCAGCAGGAGATCCGGGAGCTGGAGCGGCAGATGAGCCTCGTGACCGCAGAGGACCGCGATCTGGAGCGGCTGATCCATCGCTATCAGCAGAAGCAGGAAGCTTTTGAGCAGTTGGGCGGGTATACGTGGGAGGTCCGCATGGCGCAGGTGATCGAAGGCTTGGGCATCGAAGAGTGGCTGCTGTCAACGCCGTTCGTACAGTTGAGCGGCGGAGAGAAAACGAAGGTCGGCCTTGCCAAGCTGTTGTGCGAGAGAAGCGATGTGCTGCTTCTCGATGAGCCGACCAACCATTTGGATGTAGACGCCATGGAGTGGCTGGAGGGCTTTCTCAAAGACTACGCAGGGACAGTCCTGTTGATCTCCCATGACCGTTTTTTCCTCGACGCCGTCGTCACGTCGATTTACCATGTGGACGGGGGCGAGGTGGAGCATTACCTGGGCAATTACAGCTATTTTGTCACGGAAAGGGAAGAGCGGCTGCTCCGCCAGTTCGAGGCTTACCAGGAGCAGCAGAAAAAGATCAAGAAAATGCAGGAGACGATCAAGCGCTTGAAGGAGTGGGGAAATCGTTCTAATCCGCCGAATGAAGCGTTTCACCGCCGCGCCAAAAGCATGGAAAAAGCGCTGGCAAGGCTGGAGCGGATCGAACGTCCGCGGATGGAAGCAGAGCGGATGGGACTGTCCTTTCAAAAGACGGACCGCAGCGGCCAGGATGTCCTGATCGCTTCCGGACTGTGCAAGTCATACGGGGAGAAATGCTTGATGAATGGGGCCGATCTGCTGCTCCGATACGGTGAAAGAAAAGCTCTGCTTGGCCCTAATGGCTGCGGGAAATCGACGTTTATCAAAATGCTGCTCGGGGAGGTAGCCCCCGACAGCGGCACAGTCAAAGTGGGAGCCAGCGTCAAGGTCGGATACCTTTCACAGCAAGCGCTGGAAGGCGATCAAAAGCAGAGAGTGATCGACGTTTTCCGGGAAACAGCAGCCGTCTCCGAAGCGGAGGCGCGCCACCGTCTTGCCCGCTTTCTCTTTTACGGCGAGCATGTGTTTAAACGAATCGGCCAATTGAGCGGCGGAGAGCGCATGAGACTGCGCCTTGCCCAGCTTGTGCACCAGGAGATCAACCTGCTCATTCTCGATGAACCGACCAACCATCTGGACATCGAGGCGCGCGAAACGCTGGAGGAAGCGCTGGCTGACTTCCGCGGGTCCTTGTTCATCGTCTCGCATGACCGCTACTTTTTGCAGAAAATGGTAAACGGTGTTTTCTGGATCGAGGAAGGCAGGCTCATGCACTATGAAGGCACGTTCCAGGAGGCGGTCGAAAAGAGAAAGCTGGAGAAAGAAAAAGAAAAAGAGCGAGAAAGAGGCTCTTCGAGACAGGGCCGTCCAGGAGCGTCGGCGATAAAGGCGAATGAAGAAGCGAAGCCTGGCTTGGGCCAAACACCAGGAGCAGGAGCCAAAACCGAGAAGCAAGACACGTCCGCGATCGCTACCGAAACACGTCCGCTTCCAAATGAAAATACGATGCCCGAAACACCACCCTCTATGGCAATTCAGCAGCCATCGCCGCAGTCTTCTCCCAAGCGAATCAATACGTATAAGCTGGCGGAGCTGGAGCGGCGGATCGAGACTCTGGAAGCAAGACGGGATGAATTCTTGCAGCTTTTGTCGCAAGGCTCCGATGACTATACGCAATTGATGGAGTGGCAGTCCGAGCTGGAAGCAGTGGAGGCAGAAAGAGAACGGCTGTATCTGGAATGGCTGGAGATGCAGGAAGGCTGACTCCCTGATTCGGAAGAGAAGGGGCTTGTGAGTTCCCAGGTACGGAATCCATTTGGTTCCGTACCTTTTGCAACCTTTTGCCATACGTGCTGTAAGAGAGATTGGGAGAGGGGGAATGCATGTGTGGTATTCGCTTGACTTACATCCTCTTCAATTATGCTCACAAACAATAAAAAGCAAAGCACATTCCCGAAAAGGACGGCTTTGCTTTTTATTGTTTTGTAACTAATGAAATTCAGCCTGATCACGCTTCTGCCCGCTCCGGCAACCGGTGGTACCTTGTCCGGAACAACACCAGCATGATGACCATCAGCACCCCTCCGATGATGAACGGCCCGCTGGCAAACCATCCGTAGACGGCGCCGCCGGCGAGCGGACCGAGGATGCGGCCGAGACTGTCCATCGAGCTGATCGCGCCGCTCGTTACGCCCTGGCCCTGTGAGGTGCGCTGTGTAATCATGGCAGTTCCGGTCGCCCGAATCATGCCTTGTCCGGCTCCGAACAGCGACAGTGTCAAAGCCAGTGTCCAGAAGCTGGCGGCGAGCGGAATCGTGAAGAAACCGATGCCGTACAAGGCAAGCCCGATCGTCAGGACGAGCGGCTCGCCCAGCCGCTTCACCAGTCTCCCGATCAGTCCGCCCTGGACAAACGCGGAGATGATCCCCATGACGAGAAACATGTACCCGAGGTCCTTCGAGGTAAATCCGTACAGGTGATTGATGTAGAGGGCAAAGGTGGTCTCCAGGCCGGAAAAGGCAAAGGAGACGACAAACATGATGCCGTACATCAGCGACAGGGGACCGAACAGGACGGAGAAGACATTTCCCTTTTTTTCGCGTGTTTGCCCTGTCCGCTTTTCCTTTGGCAAGCTTTCCGGGAGCGCGAATAAGATGATAAGGAACGTCAAAAAAGCCACACCGCCCGAAGCAAAAAACGGAACGGAGAAACCATACGGACTGAGGAATCCGCCGATCGCCGGACCGAATACAAAGCTCAGTCCGATTCCGGCGCCAATCACCCCCATGCCTTTGGCGCGTTCATCGGAGGGAAAGACATCGGCCACCATCGCAGTTACGGTCGGCAATGCGGCAGCCGAGACGATGCCTCCAAGAATCCGGTATGCAAGCATTTCTGTATAGGTATCCGCTATCCCGAACAGGATAAACGTGATGGAAAAGCCAAACAGGCCAAACGAGATCAGAGGCTTTCGTCCGATGCGGTCCGAAAGCGCCCCCCAGATGGGAGCAAACAGCAACTGCATGACGTTGTAGCTGGCGAACAAGATTCCGATTTGCAGGGAAGAAGCGCCAATGTTTTCGGCAAAGTACGGCAAAATGGGTATGATGATGCCGAACCCCAGCATGGTGAGGAAGGCGATCAGAAACAGTAAGGGGAGGTACTTCTTTTTCACAAACACTTACCTCTTTCCGGCAAAAAATGTGATGCTGTTTCCACCTTACGTGAACGGTCGGATGAAGTCAAGCAAGCCCAAGGGACGAGTGGGCCAAGACATGGTATACTGTTGAAATGACATGAAATCGTCATAGGAAGAGCAATCGACGTAGGAGTGTTGAATGATGTCTACCGCCATGATGGTATACCTGGCCTGGCAAGAGGATGACTGGCTGGATGAAATTCTCGACCGCTTCAGCGAGGTTCGGGCAATGGTCCCCAACGCCAAGACGTTTCGCTTGCTGAAGGAGGAGAAGGATTCGCAGCAGATCGACCGATATGTCATCGTCCTGAATGCCGCCTACGAGCAAGAGGAGTGCCGCCAGTTTTTGCAGCAGTGGGAAGCGGACGGCCGATCCGCCCACGACTCGCTCTACATCGTAGGGTTGAAGCCGGATGAACAGGAAAGCTGGCAACGTGCTTATCCGCAAGCGAACATTATCGTGATTACGGGATTTGCTGTCGAATTCGACTACGATTCCGTATTGTCGCAGATGGAATCCGATCTGGAGGGATCGCGTTGAACGGACGTGAAGGATTTGACCTGCAGTCTTTTTTGCGGCGGTTTAGCCTCTTCATCTATACCGGAGATCCGGAAGGTGATCTGATCTTGCTCGAAGATGAGATTCGCGAGCTGTACCAGCTTGGCATGATCGAGAAGGAAGAAATGTTCGAGGCTCTTGGAGCGCTAAAGCAGCACAAAAAACGGATATAGCCCTTGCTGCCTGCAACCGCCGCTTTTTTTGCCCTGCCTGCAGGAAAACGGCCATTCACTTTCGGATCATAGGAGCGTTTGTTGCGAGAAAGAGGAATCGGTATGGAAGAGCCGAGTCCTCTTTTTTGCTTGCTGAACATATCTTCAGAAAATCTTAAGTTTTTTCCTCTCTTTTTGCTAAGGAATTCCGGGTAGGATTAGGGCAGTGAGAGGAGTGACGGAAAGATGAAAAACACGTATGAAAGAGTAGGGTGTCTGGAGCCGATGCTTGCGCCGATTACCGACAAGCTGGTCTTTGCCGCCCGCTTCCTTTCTTCTCCGCAGACTGTGGGCAGCATTGTCCCAAGCTCTCGCCAGCTAACGGAACGGATATTGTCACCTGTGGACTGGGAACGTGCTGCCGCTGTAGCGGAGCTGGGAGCAGGAACAGGTGTTTTTACAGACGCGATTCGAAAGGCAAAGAGAAAGGATTGCCAGGCGCTCATTCTGGAGCAAGATGATACCATGCGGGAGAGGCTTGTCCGCCGCTACCCCGATCTGCTTTTCAGCGATGACGCCAGGAAGCTGACACAAGCGATGGAGGAGCACGGCATGGGGCAGTTGGACGCGGTGATCAGCGGCCTACCCTTTGCGAACTTTCCTCAAGGGCTTCGCGATGAGATACTGGATCAGGTGGAGGCTGCGCTGAAGCCGGGAGGCGTCTTTGTGCAGTTTCAATACTCCTTGCAAATGAAAAAGAAGCTGGAGAAACGCTTCGGAAGAGTGGCAATCCGGTTTGTGCCGTTTAACTTTCCATGTGCCTTCGTTTATGTATGCCAAAAGAGGGGGGGATAAGTCATGGAAACGGATATGATTACCAGCATGGTTGCCCAGTACGGGTATCCCGCGCTGTTTCTCTCCCTGTGGCTGGGGATCGTGGGAATGCCGATTCCCGACGAAATGATCGTGATGACAGCCGGAGCGATTACGGCTCAGGGCTGGCTCCAGCCGGTTCCGGCGTTCATCGCGGTCTATCTCGGAGTCGTCTCGGGACTGTCGCTCGGATATTTTCTCGGGTACCGGGTGGGAGCGCCGATTCTGCGGTGGCTCGCGCGAAAGCTGAACGGAGAAAAGTACCTGAAAAAGGCGGAGGGGCTGCTTGAGCGCTACGGGAATGGCGCGATATGCCTCAGCTATTTTTTCCCCGTCATTCGCCACGTCGTCCCTTATCTGGTCGGGATTCAACGGATGTCGCTGCGTCGCTATGCACTGTACTCGCTGCCTACGGGCTTTGTCTGGACGCTCAATTACTTCATGGCCGGCCGCCTGTTCGGCACTCATCTGGAATCGATCACAGAAGGTGTCCAAACCTACGGGTGGATTACTTTATGTGTGCTTGCGCTGTTCGCGGGGCTGTACGTGGTAATCCGCCAGCGCAAAGGGACACGCGTGTTTTGGGGGCAAAAGGAACAGTAACAGGAGGAAGAGATTGTGGAAGAGATAACGATTCTGGTCGTGGATGATGAGGAAGAGATCCGCAATCTGATCGCGATTTACTTGCAAAACGAAGGCTACCGCGTGCTGAAGGCGGCGGATGGTGTGGAAGCGCTGGAGATGCTGAGGCGGGAAGAGGTTCAGCTTCTCATCCTCGACGTGATGATGCCCCGCATGGACGGAATCCAGGCGTGCCTCAAAATCCGCGAACAGCAGCATCTGCCGATTATCATGCTTTCGGCCAAGTCCCAGGATATGGACAAGATATACGGGCTCAGCACCGGCGCCGACGACTACATGACAAAGCCTTTCAATCCGCTGGAGCTGATCGCTCGGGTCAAGTCCCAGCTGCGCCGTTACCTGAAGCTGAATCAAGTGAGCGCACTGCGGGAGGACGAGCTGGAGATCGGCGATCTGCTGATCAATACGGCTACCCGCGGGGTCAAGGTCAGCGGCCGGGATGTCAAGCTGACGCCGACCGAATTTGCCATCCTGGAGCTCCTCGCCCGTCACCCGGGAGTCGTCTTCAGCACGGAGCATATTTACGAACGGGTATGGAAAGAGTCCTTTGGCCAGTCAGACAACACGGTGATGGTGCACATCAGGAAGCTCCGCGAGAAGATCGAGGAGGATACGCGCAAGCCGAGGTACATCAAGACCGTTTGGGGAGTTGGATACAAAATTGAGAACGCTTTTTAGGTGGCTGTCGCCGATTCGCTGGATCAAGACGGCGTACAGGTGGACGAAAACGGGGTTCTTTTTCCTGGTGGAATACTGCGAGCGGAGTCTTCGCTTCCAGTTGATCCTGACCTTTTCCTTTTGCATATTGGCAGCTGTTCTGGCGTCCTCTGTTGTCAATTTGCTGACAGAGGATATGTACCGCAGGCCTTACGTTGATTACAGCTACAGCATGGAGTCCATGGACTGGGAGACACGGGATCTGGCGAGACGAATCCAGGAAGGGGAGGTTGAAGACAACCAGTACCTCCAGGAGCTGATGAATCGCGCGCAGGAGCTTCGCGGCGTGCAAATGCTGCTGGTCGATCTTGACGGCAAAGTGCTGATGAAATCGTCGAGAGCGACAGAAAGCCAGGTTGATCTCTACTCGGTGATCAGCAAAGCGATGGAGCTTCGCAGCGGCCAAAATTGGCAGGGGGAGCGCCAGGAGTTTACGGCATTTTACCCGGTTGAGCTGAACGGACAGAAAGGGTATGTGATCGCCCGGGGAATTCCGGAGGCCACGATTCAATATCAGGTCGAATTTAACGGCTTTGTGCCGTTCTCATTCGTTTTGGTCTTTTTTTATCTGTTTTACCGCTTTACAAAGCGAAAGACCGGATACATCGAAGAGCTGGCCGCGAGCTTGCTGGTCATCTCGCAAGGCAAGCTCGATCATCGGGTAAACGTACGGGGTGAGGACGAATTGGGTTCGCTTGCGCGGAACATCAATCGCATGACAGAAGAATTGCAGGAGAATATCGAGCGGGAGCGGCGGGCTGAGCGGACAAAAGCCGAGCTGATCACGAATGTCTCCCACGATTTGCGGACTCCGCTCACATCGGTCATCGGGTATTTGCGGCTGCTTCGGGACAACGCCGGAAGCGAGCAGGAGCGCAGCGAATACACCCGGATCGCGTATGAAAAAGCAGAGCATTTGAAGCGGCTCGTGGAGGACTTGTTTGAATACGCCACACTGAGCGGGCAGGGTGTCCAGCTACATCGGCAGCATGTCAGCCTGACGGGGATGCTGGAGCAGCTAGTCGAAGAGTACGTGCCTTTAGCGGAGGAGCAGCAGCTGACGTTTTGCAAGAAGCTGCCGGCGGATCGCATCTACGTGAGCGTCGATCCGGAAAAATTTGTCCGCGTGCTGGAAAATCTGTTCAGCAACGCGATCAAATACGGGCACAAGCCTGGCAATATCGACATCTCTCTTATGAGAGAGGGAGAAGGAGTAAGACTGACGGTCGCCAACAAGGCAGACGATCTGTCCAATGAGGATCTCAGACGCATGTTCGAGCGTTTTTATCGGGTCGAAAAATCCCGTTCGCGGAAAACGGGAGGAACGGGATTGGGGCTGGCGATTGTCAAAAGCATCGTGGAATTGCACGGAGGAAGCATCCGGGCAGAGCTTCAGGAAGGGATTCTTTCCTTTCACATCTGGCTGCCAGCGGATGCTCAAGAGGCGCGGTAATCCGCGTCTTTTTTCAATTCCAGCCAAAGCTGTCAAACCACTGATTGTTCTGAAAGTTGGCGATAGCCTGTCGAACATACGGGATGACGTTGTCCGGCAGCTCGCCTGTATGGGCCCAGCGCAGCTCGTCGCATTTGTCCGGCTCAGCATTGACGATGGAGCCTGTCCATTTTTCTGCAGCGAGAAAAAAGTCGATCCTCTCGTCCAGCGACTTGCGGTGCATGACGCCGACGACGCGCAAATCCTCCGGGGCAATCTCGATGCCTGTCTCCTCCCTCGCTTCGCGAATGGCGGCAGACTTCACTTCTTCGCCGCCGTCGAGATGACCGGCAGGGACGCTGTAGTTGCCATCCTCGTAGCCCGTGTTGTAGCGGCGCAGCAGCAGGATTTCGTCACCACGGAGCAGAAACAGATGAACCGCTGCAGGCAGTGTGTAGCGTTCTTTTTTCATGCCAGTCTTCCTTTCTTTATTCCCTGGAATCATGGGTAGGTTGATGCGTTTCCGCCGCTTTTTGCTTCAGGTACTTGTCCCTACGGCGCAGAGCAGGCGAGGTGACCATGGCGTACAGCAGCATGCCTACTCCGGCAAGGCCGAGAATGATCCCGATAGTCAAGTATCCCATATGCATGAAAATGCCCTCCTTTTTTCAGCCCCAGGCATGATTGTCTCCTTGAACTGTGATATAATTTGATGAGTTGTTTTTGGCAAGGGAAGAAGGTATTTCAGGCGATCTGCCGGCTTGTGCCGGACGCTTGGATCACCCCGAAAATCTCACATAAAAACGCAGGGAGGCTCCACTTGATGACTCAGCACACGTCTGTTGATCAACTGGCAATCAACACCATCCGAACGTTGGCGATCGACGCGATCGAAAAGGCCAATTCCGGTCACCCGGGCATGCCAATGGGTTCAGCGCCGATGGCTCATGTTTTGTATAGCCGTTTTATGAAGGTGAATCCGCGCAACCCGCAGTGGGTTGACCGCGATCGCTTCGTGCTTTCGGCCGGACATGGCTCTATGCTATTATACGCGATGTTGCACCTGATGAAATACGATGTTTCTCTGGAAGACCTGCACAACTTCCGCCAATGGGGAAGCAAAACGCCTGGGCACCCTGAATTCGGGCATACGCCTGGGGTGGATGCGACCACGGGTCCACTGGGACAAGGGATCGCGATGGCTGTCGGCATGGCGATGGCCGAAAAGCATATGGCGGCTGTCTACAACCGCGAAGGCTTCGACATCGTCAACCACTACACGTACGCGATCTGCGGCGACGGCGACCTGATGGAAGGCGTGTCCAGCGAGGCATCTTCTTTGGCAGCCCACCTTAAATTGGGCAAAATGATCGTTCTGTACGATTCCAATGATATTTCTCTGGACGGAGAGCTCTCCCTGTCTTTCTCGGAAAGCGTGGCGCAGCGCTATCAGGCGTACGGCTGGCAATACCTGCGCGTCGAGGACGGAAACGATCTGGCCGCGATCGAAGCGGCAATCGCAGAGGCGAAGCAGGATTTGGATCGTCCGACGCTGATCGAGGTAAAAACCGTCATCGGGTACGGAAGCCCGAACAAGAGCGGCTCCAGCAAATCGCACGGCGCTCCGCTCGGCAAGGAAGAGGCGGCATTGACCAAGCAGCAGTACGATTGGAAATATGAAAATGAATTCCACGTACCGGAACAGGTAGCCGATTTCTACAGCAAGCTGGCAGAGGCGGGAGAGCAGGCAGAAGCGGCTTGGCGCGACCGTTTTGCCGAGTATGCCAAAGCATATCCTGAACTGGCCGAGCAATTCCGGACGGCTGTGGAGGGCAAACTGCCGGCTGGCTGGGACAGCCAAATGCCTGTTTACGAGGCTGGTGCGAAGCTTGCTACCCGCGCGGCATCCGGTAGCGCGATCAACGCCCTGGCGAAAACCGTTCCATTCCTGTTCGGCGGATCGGCTGACCTGGCGTCTTCCAACAATACACTGATCAAAGAAGCAGGCAACTTCCTGCCGGGTACCTACGAAGGCCGGAATATCTGGTTTGGAGTCCGCGAGTTTGCGATGGGTGCTGCTTTGAACGGGATGGCCCTGCACGGCGGCCTGAAGGTATACGGTGCGACGTTCTTCGTCTTCTCCGACTACCTGCGACCTGCTATCCGCCTGTCCGCACTGATGAAACAACCAGTCATCTACGTCTTTACGCATGATTCCATCGCGGTTGGCGAAGACGGCCCGACTCACGAGCCAATCGAGCAATTGGCGTCTCTGCGCGCGATTCCTGACCTGACTGTACTGCGTCCGGCTGATGCTGTCGAGACGAACGAGGCATGGAAATACGCCGTATCCCGCACTGACGAGCCGGTCGTACTGGTCCTGACCCGTCAAAATCTGCCGGTCATGGCTGAAACGCTCGAAAAAGCGGCAGAAGGCGTAAGCAAGGGAGCCTACGTGTTGGCCGATGCGCCAAACGGCCAGCCGCAGCTGGTCTTGATCGCGACCGGTTCCGAGGTGTCTCTGGTCATGCAAGCCCGCGAAGCACTGGCAGAGCGCGGCATTCAGGCTCGCGTCGTTTCCATGCCGAGCTGGGAGCTGTTCGAGCGCCAGCCGCAGGAGTATCGCGACGCAGTCATCCCGCCTGCTGTCAAAGCGCGCTTGGCTGTCGAGATGGGCTCTCCGCTCGGCTGGGAGCGCTATGTCGGCGACGGCGGCAAAGTGCTCGGCATCAATATGTTCGGGGCGTCCGCTCCGGGCGAGCGCATCATGAAAGAGTACGGCTTTACTGTCGAGAACGTGGTGGCAGAGGCGGAAAAGCTGCTCAAATAACGAGAATCATACGAGGCTGATTAAACTCTTTTTGTACATTGCAAAAAAGGAGGCAGTCCCTTGTGTCTAAACAGACATAGGGCTGCCTCTTTGATATTGAAACGAACCGAATCATATAGGATTGCAGTGCTTTTTGTACAACTTTCAACTATTCAATAAAGTAGTACATGATCTATAGTTTTCTTCTCCACCAATTCATTTAACAGTCGTTCCCGAACCTGAAACATTCAAGAAGCTTTATTTTGCATGTGCCAGACCCGCCTTTTCTTCCTGGGTGATCACAAGCCCAACCTTCCATTCACATTCATGCTTCTTAGCCAAATCTAGTCATTAGAGTTTATTTCTATATGTTGAAAACGGAATTACTATACAATAAGCTATTTTAATATGATTGAACTATGATTAAACTATTCGAGTCTTGCTATCTGATTTGAGAAAATCAAGTTGCAAGGTAAAACTTTTCTTCCCCTTGGCTAAACAAGGAATTTATTACCTAAAAAATTTTTTTGTTGCATAGTCATGAAGTAAAAAAATACTGACTAATGTAGACAGGAAACTTTTTTTGTTCCTATCCGTCTAAAAAGGTGGGAGAGAAAGAACTAGGAGGTCAATTATGGCAGCAAAGGCTAGACAACGGGTTAAAAAGAAAAATAAGATGCTATTGTTTGCCGTTTCCTTTGTCATTTTTTTGTTTCTGAGCGTTATTGGAGGCTACTTCTCCCTGCTGTATGCAGGGGAAAAAATGATCGATACAACGAAACTCGAAGATCTGAAAGCTGAACCGTCCATTATTTATGACAAAAACGGTAAAGAAATGATGAGCCTGGTAAGACAAAAAAATAGTGACTACGTTCCTTTTAGCCAAATTTCACCAATGCTGATAGATGCTTTGTTATCCGTGGAAGACAAACGGTTTTATGAACACAAAGGGATCGACATGATTAGGATTGGCGGGGCCATTATCAATGATATTCAAAAAGGATCATTGGCTGAGGGAGGAAGTACGATTACTCAGCAATTGGCTCGAAGAGTGTTCCTTTCTCTTGAAAAAACATTTTGGAGAAAAACGAAAGAAGTAAGCATAGCTATTGCACTGGAACGCAACTACTCCAAAGACCAGATTCTGGAGATGTATTTGAATCAGATTTACTTTGGAGAGGGCGTGTACGGTGTAGGAGATGCAGCTAAATTATACTTTGATAAAAAGCCTTCTGATCTAACAATTTCAGAAGCAGCAATGCTCGCAGCCATACCGAAAGCTCCGTCTACGTATTCTCCATTTGCCAATCCGGAAAAGGCAAAGGAAAGACGGGATACCATTCTGCGATTAATGTACGAAGATGGGCACATCACGAATGAGCAAAAAGAAAAAGCGCAAGCGGAACCACTCCCAAAAGAGCATAAAAATACAACGGAAAATAGCTCAAAAAACGTAAATCGGGCATTTATCGACTACGTCTTCCGGGAAGCAGAAGCCCGCTATAATGTCACAGAAGAAGAGCTTTACCGCGGCGGCTGGTCCGTCTATACGACATTGGAGCCCAATATACAGGACGCGATGGTCAAGGCGTACGCAAACGAGAAGAACTTCCCCAAACCGGGACCGAAGCGTGCTGTGGAGTCGGCAATGGTCGTCGTCGACGCCAAGAACGGAGGCATCGCCGCATTGATGGGCGGCCGCAATTACACGGCCAAGGGCTTTAACTACGCGACAGACATGGCCCGTCAGCCAGGTTCGTCGTTCAAGCCGCTTGCCGTCTATGCGCCTGCAATCGATACGGACATCCACAAATGGAACGCGCACTCTATGCTGTCCAACAAGCGCCAGAGCTTCAACGGCTATGAGCCGCGCAACTACAACGGAAAGTACAGCGAATCCATCAGCATGATGAGGGCGCTGATCAATTCCGACAACGTCCCGGCCGTCTGGCTGCTCAACGAGATCAGCGTGAAGACGGGGATGAACTACATCGAGAAGTTTGGCATTGAGCTGTCGCCGGATGACCGCAACCTGGCCATCGCCCTCGGAGGATTGAGCAAAGGTACCTCCCCGCTGAAAATGGCCCAGGCGTACACCACCTTCGCCAACGGCGGGGTGATGGCCGAAGCGCATATCATCGAGAAGCTGGAAAACAAGCGGTCAGGTGTGGAGCACGTCTTTGAAGCGAAAGAAAACCGGGTACTGAAGCCGGAAGCGGCATGGGAGGTTCACACGATGCTGGAGCGTGCCGTCCAGGAAGGTACAGGACGCGCGGCAAAAATCTCCGGTCGCCCTGTAGCCGGGAAGACAGGTACGACGCAGTCCATCGCTGGAGACAGCGGCGTAAACAAAGATGCATGGTTCGTCGGCTATACGCCAGAGTACGTAGGGGCCGTCTGGATGGGCTTCGATCCTGAAGACAAACAGCACTTGATGCGGCAAGGAAGCAGTCTGACCGCGAAAATGTTCTCCATGGTGCTGGGAGAAGGCCTGAAAGGCGTCAAGTCCCGCGGCTTTGAGCCTCCGGCCGGTATCCAGAGGCAGCAGGAGGAAGAAAAAGAAGAAGTCCTGCCTGTGCAGCTCGCTGCCGACATGACGCTGGATGAAGATAAGCTGAAGGTCGTGCTCAGTTGGATCGGCGGAAGCCCGGATTACACGTATGATGTTTACCGGTTCACAGACAACCCGGAAAACCGGGAGAAGGTCGCATCGGGATTGCGTGAAATGTCCTATGTAGATACGCTGAACGGTCCGACGATGTACAAATATATCGTAGTTCCGCGCGATGCGGACGGCGAAGAGAAAACGCCGTCCAACGTCGCCGAAATAAACATGAGCCAACTGGAAAACCTTTTGCGGGAAGGCGAGCATCATGATGATGGCCAGATGCAGGACGGTGACATTCCGATTGACGGAGGCATGGATAACGGCGAGTGGCCTGGGCAGGGCAATGGCAACGGAGGTAACGGCCAAGGCAACGGTAATGGCGGAAACAACGGCAACGGAAACAACGGACAGCCGGATGGCCAGCCGCCTGTGGCGCCGCCAGACATTGTACCGCCTGGGGAGGGGGACTCGCAGTCTCCGCCCCAGGGAATCGAGCTGCCGCCTCCTCCCGACCAGGGCCAGCAGCCGGGTTCTGACGGTTTCAACGGCTAGAATGCAGACACTTCCAAACAATTGACGCTCGTACAACTATTTTCACGTCATGGCACACGTGGTACAATACATGTAAATCGGGAGACAGGAGGGACTGTCCATGAAAGACTTCACACAGGAGAATTTACAAGTATTTTTCCGGGAAAAGCTACGTGGTGCCAAAGTGAACTTTGAACGTGCTCTCGACTGTAAACACACCGATTTTGACGACCTGTACCCATATATGAATGAGCAACCGCAGTTCTTCTGGTACAAACGCTATGTCGCTTGGTCGGAGCTATTGACAGTCGTTCGGTTGGCGGAAGAGCTGGGGATCGAGTGGAAGGATGAATTCAACGAGCAGCAGGTAGAATTCATCACCGGCAAGGTTCTGCAGGGCAAAGTGCTGGATCAATGGCATCCAGAGACCGAGCCGGAGGAAACCCTTAGCAACGTGGAAGAATAAGTACTGGTTGCAGCTTTATAAACAACAAAAGCAATATCCTTGTAAATGAAGTACGCGCTCTCACAACGGGAGCGCGTCTTTTTGTGTGGAGCGTGCCCAGCAAGCCGTTAATTGCTAGTTGGTGAAAGTCCAACCGAGGCAGGAGCCAAGTCACCTCGTAGCTGACAGGCAACTGGTGGAGAAATCCTAAGGTTGAAGCCCTGTGACAAAGTAACTCGAAAGAGTGCGAGCAAATCAGCAGGCCGTAACATAAAGTGAATCCTGCAGCCTCGTTAAGAAAGACCACCGAGAGGTGGACAAAGGGAAGCCGAGCTTGTTTCATATGGGCGAAGGCCAAGGACGGTGTGGAGAACTTGGAATACAGCACCTATGAATCCCTCGGGGTATGGGGAGCGGTATGTTGAGAAAGTAGTTAACGGAACTGGGGAGACCCTACTCTGCACGCCCCGTCAGGAGCGTAAAACGGAAACCTATAACCGTAAGGGAAGTGGTGGATGGCAGAGAGGGAGTCGGAGGGGTTCATAGTACCGATGAACATAAGGACAACACAACCTTATGGAGGGAAGGAGCCCTGCTTTGTTCACGGGTCGAAGGAGGTAAGAGTGAGTGAATGCAAGTAAACTTGCTAACTACACCGATGTAAAAGCTCGACAACTTTGGACAACCCTATATCTTTGTGCCAAGGCAAACTCAAAACGGCGATTTCATGCCTTGTATGACAAAATCTACCGCCCGGATATTCTAGCGACAGCTTGGAGGAGAGTAAAAGCAAATAAAGGGAGCGGAGGAATCGACGGACAATCCATCGCACAGATTGTGGAGGAGTATGGGGAGAGCCGTTTTCTTAACGAGATCTATCTAGATTTAAAAGAAAAGCGGTATCGTCCACATCCGGTTCGTCGAACTTACATCCCTAAACCGGATGGCAAGAAACGTCCACTCGGCATCCCGACGATCAAGGATCGGGTGGTCCAAATGGCTACTAAGCTAGTCATTGAACCGATCTTTGAAGCTGATTTTCGGGACTGTTCTTATGGCTTTCGGCCAGGAAGAAATGCTCACCAGGCAATTGCACAGATACGCAAAGCAAGCAAGAGGTGTTATTGGGTCGTAGATGTTGACATTAAAGGGTATTTCGACAACATCAACCATGAGAAGTTGATGAAACTGGTCGAAATGAGAATCAGCGACAGACGTGTTCTGAAACTTATCCGACAATGGCTGCAGGCTGGGGTCATGGAAAATGATCAATTCCATGAAACAGAACTGGGAACTCCGCAAGGAGGGGTAATCTCGCCTCTTCTTTCAAACATCTATCTAAACTACATGGACACCATTTGGGAAAATCAATTCTCCCATCTTGGCACACTTATCCGCTATGCGGATGACTTCGTTATCATGTGCAGAACCAAACAAGAAGCATTGGAAAGCATTCAAGTGCTGATGGCTATTCTAAACAAGCTGGAGCTTAGTCTCAGTAAAGAGAAATCTAGACTCGTTAATATTTGGGACAATTCCACTGGGTTTGACTTTCTTGGGCTGCACCATCGCAAATTCCCCGTGTTCAACAAAGGGGGGAGCAAGGTATTTGCTATGTCTCATGTACCAGCTAAGAAAGCAATGAAGGAAATGAGACGTAAAATTAAGGAATACACTGCACCAAGGAACAAACTGTTTCTGTCTCTAGAAGAGCTAGTGAAAGGGCTAAATCGCAAGCTAAGGGGGTTCAAGAACTACTACTTCATCTCGCCCATCGCCAAACGATGGGCAAGACGGATAGACTGGTATGTGATTGAACGCCTTACAATCTTCTGCAACAAGAAAAGAAGCAAGCGGAATAAACATGCCGGAAAGCTGAAGGTCATACAAAACACGCAGGGTAGTTTATTGAAATTAGCCGGATAAAGTAAGCCGAATGCCAAAGAAAGAAGAACATCGGAAAGCCGTATGAGGGAAAACCTCACGTACGGTTTGATGAGGGGGAGCTGAAATGAGCAAGGCGACCATACGGTCGCCCGAAAGTTTCAGTTCTCTACTCTACAAGGAATCGGTTGGCTCTTATACTTTTCTCAGCGTCCAACCTCTGAAACACTTCTTGAAATCGCTGCTTTGGGAAACGGCTTTCGCTTTTCCTCCCAATATTTGCAGCGTAACATTCCCATGCAAGCCCCGTCCTACTCAATGAAGCCAATGATAGGTGACCCCGCGTGTCTCTTCCTCAGGCCCTGCCGCCAGGACGTAAGGGCCCGGATTAGCCCATTGCGATACGGGCGGTGTTCGGTCGGAGATGATGACCTCAGTTCCTGTCGCGGCGAATGTGTACAGCTCCTCGACATCCGGATTGTGCAGGCGGATACAGCCCAGCGACATAGATTTTCCGATGCTGTCAGGCTGATTGGTGCCGTGAATCGCATAGCCGTCCGACTGAAATACGAGGCCGCGTGAACCGTATATATGGTCATGACCCTCGGGGCGGTTTATCTTTTTTTGAATCGTAAAATACCCCTCCGGCGTGCTGCCGTTTTTTCCGATGCCGATCGGATATCGTCTGACGACGTGCGGGCCGCTGGCAAGCGTCATCGTGTGCCCAGCCTGATGAACCTGAATCTGCAAGGGCTGAAGCGGGATGAAAGGCTCGGGGTAGCCCTGCAAGGGAAGGACGTTCTGCATGCTTTCCCAGGCCGATTCCGGGCGAAAAAGAGCAGGATAGTACGGCCAGGCCGTCAGACCGCTCGCGGGAGTCGGGACAGGCACCTCCGGCAGCGAGTTGGCCGGGTACGAACCGGCGAGACGGTCCAGTGATTCAGGCAGGTAGCCTTTTTGCTGATACGTACGGTACAGCGCATTCCGCAATATCAGCACCTGCTCCAGTGCCCGCTGTTCCTCTGCCAAGGCCGACCGGGCATTTTGCACGGCAGGCTTGTCCAGACAATCGCAAGCCTGATCGAACCAGACGTCCTGCAGTACCGTCCGGCTGACAGGGTCGTAACGCAACAGGCCGCGCACCTCAGCAGGCCGATAAAACAGAAGCGGAGTAAACAGCGGTGCTCCAGCCACCTCAGGAACAGCCAGCACGATGTACGGCTGCTTCAAGGAGGGACGTCTTGCGGCCGCATAGGCTTCGACTTGACTCCGCAATTGCGAGCGGCTCACATTTCCCGGGACCGCAATCACTTCGACATGGGGCCGCTGCAGGTGAGCAGGCACAACACTCTCCGGGGAGGCGCTCTCCTTCGGCTCGGTGAGCGGACTTGGCGAATAGACAAACTGTCCGAATAAAAAGAGCAGGGAGGCGAGCAAAAGGCGCGTTGTTCGCTTCCACATGGTCCTTCGACGTTTCCGCAGCAAATCATGATACGCATCCCGGAGCTGCTCCGAGAAATCATCGGCAGGCAGGTGCAGCCCGCGCCGATACGCCTCCAGAGCCTGGTCCTCGTTTCCCAGGCGCTCCCGTTCCATTCCCAGGTGGTACCACCCTACAGCCAGGTCTGGATGGTTTTCAGTGAACCAGCGATAGAAGGAAAGGTCGGTCCGATCTGGATATGTAATATGGTATGAACTTTTTTCCTGGAGAAATTGAACCTTGTTCACGAAAAACCCTCCCTATTGGAAATATCGGCCAGTTCAGGGAAAATGGTGAGAGGGGGCGAGAAAATGATCTATCTGCGAACCATCTACTTGCTGAGAGAACGCTTTTTGACAAAGACAGGCTATCCGTTTTCACTGCCTGCCTACCGGGAGCTGGAGCGCATCGATCTGACAAGCAGTGTCACGTTTTTGGCAGGGGAGAACGGCTCAGGAAAATCCACTTTGCTGGAAGCGATTGCGTATCAATGCGGGTTTCATACGGCCGGAGGCTCGCGGGCCAACTCCTACCACGTCGATCGGGCGGAAGCGGCATTGGGTGATTATATCCGCCTTTCCTGGATGCCGAAAATGACGGACGGATTTTTCCTCAGGGCGGAGAGCTTTTATCAGTTTGCCAGCCATATCGACGAGGCAGAGCGCATCGAGCCAAACGGTTACCGTGCGTACGGCGGCCGTTCCCTGCACGAGCAGTCGCACGGGGAGTCGTTTCTTTCGCTGTTTGCAAACCGTTTCAACGGAAAGGGCATTTACCTTTTGGACGAGCCGGAGGCGGCATTGTCCCCGATGCGGCAGCTAGCCTTTCTGTACCTCATGATGGATTTGGTGAAAGAGGGGGCGCAATTTCTCATCGCGACACATTCGCCGATCCTGATGGGCTTTCCCGGAGCGACGATTCTAAGCTTTGACGAATCGCCGCTGGCGGAAGTTCGCTACGAAGAGACGGAACATTACCAGTTGACGAGAAGGTTTTTGGAGAATCGCAAAGCGTTCTTGGAGGAAACAAAACCGGATTAAAACATAAACATGCTGCAAATTCAACCGCCCTGCACGTCGCAAACCACGCGAGAAAAATCAAGCCGCTCCAGTGCGTCCTGCTCAATCCAGAAGTAGAGTCGGCCCACGTCTTCCCACATCATGCCGGTTTTGTCGTCTTCCGAATCCACCTGGAACAAAAGACGCCACTGCGAAGCGCGGGCCAGCAAATCCTCCTCGCTTTTCCGGTCTGCACCCTCAAGCAGGCGAACGCAGTGGACCTGCATGTCTCCCTGCATCGCGTCGGGGCAGCCCAGCAGACGGTTTTTCATATCATCGGGATGCTGAAATTTCTCGTCGAAGCGTCTGCCGAAAACATCCCAATACAGATCATAATCCTCCCGGTTAGTGCTCCAGCTCATGCCAAGCCCGGCGATGTCTGCCGACTCTCCGGGAGGAATCGTCCATTCTGTTAAAAACGATACGGAGGCGGGGGAGAAGACGGCTTCGGGATCGCAATCCTCCAGCTCTTCGGGCGGCGCTGTACGAATCAATTCGATACCGGCAGTATCAGGTACGTAAAGAACCTTTGCCGTTTGATGGGTATCGTAAAAACCTTTGACTCCATACATGGCGGATGCGGCGTAGAAAAACAGCAGCAGGCCCTGCTTGGGCAAGATCGGGTCAGCCAGCGGCGGCAGCTCGGCGAGATTGATTTGGGCGATAAAGGAGAGCGGATAGGACCTCCAGTACGGCCAACTCTCCCCGGCCGGTAGATCCGGCATGCCGCCGATTTTGGAAGCGCCAGAGGGGAGTGCATGCTCGTCCGGGACTTTCTGTGTGAATATTCGGTAAGATGGGCGGATCAACGGCTCGAATTTGTCGGCGTAAGCGTCAAGTCCGGATTCACGAAAGAGCGTGAGAATCTCGTGTTTCATCTTCATACATCCTTTCGGGGATAGGTAGATGCTCCCTTATGAGCAGATCCTCGCCTATGGGGAAGCGGCACTAACGGCTACTCTTTGCTGGACCGTTCCTTGAGCAAGTGGATGAGCATGTCCAGTTTCTCGTTTCGCGCCTGATCGTTTTTCGTCTTGTCCTTCATAAACCGGATGATACAAATCAGAAAGTATAGAATAAATCCGAACGATGCCAGCGTGATCAGCACGGGAATGAACGTAACAAGCGTAGGGACTCCAATAGTATGCATGTCTTCTCTCCTTTTCTCTGCATAAAATGGAAAATTGCTTCCATTATAGCATTTTAAGAGTTATGCTCCAAACGCCATATCGCTCTGCCATATAAAGAGGGGCAGCCTGGTTATCATCCAGACTGCCCCTTTTCACTATTAGCTGCGAAAAATCGCTTCGGTCCGATAGATTCGTTGACCGCGGGAAGAGAATCGCTCTTCGTATTCCGTCATCACGTTTTCCTCGGCCAGCGCCGATTGGTGCAGATCAAAAGTGATGTTGCGCAATTGAAAACGTTCGTTTGAAAACTGATTCAGCGAGAATTCAAACAGCTTCTCGTTGTCCGTTTTCAGGTGAATCTCCCCGTTTTTCTTCAATACCTGCTTGTACGTATTCAGGAAGCTGGCATAGGTCAGGCGGCGTTTCGCATGACGGGTTTTCGGCCAGGGATCGCTGAAGTTCAGATAGATGCGGGAGACTTCTTCAGCACCGAACAGGTCGGGAAGCAGCGCAGCGTTGTACTGGACGAAAGCCAGATTGGGAATCTCGCGCTTCTCGGTACGCTGTGCGGCACGGAGAACAACCTCCGCCTTCAATTCAATTGCAATGAAGTTGATGTCAGGGTGCCTCTCGGCCAAGGTGTTGATAAAACGGCCTTTGCCGCAGCCAATCTCGATATGGATCGGATGATCGTTTCCGAACCGTTCCTTCCAGCGTCCTTTCATGCCGGCAGGGTTGTCCACAAAGGTGGGATATTCGCGCAGGGCTTCTTCAGCACCTGGAATGTTACGCAGTCGCATAGGAACCTCCTTCAAACATAGCTCCTATTACTTTACGCCGTGTCGGGACAGGTTGCAAGCATGCAAATCATCCAAATAGACCAGTTCCATTTTTGACCTGCGAGCCTGCGTATCAAATGGGAAAATCTATGAGGTGAAATAGGCCATAAGTCGCAAAATACATATAAAATCCCGATTTTCCGCAGGCAAAAATTGGACCGGAATATTGGTAGATGATGGGGAGATAATTGACTGAAAATTTGACGAGATTCCCGCCGCTATGGGAACGAATGTGTCAACTGGAAATACGGGCCATTTGCGTTTGGCTGAGGTGGAAAGATTTTGGGAATTTAACAAGCTGTGGGGCGATGATAGAGTAAATGGCAAGCGAATAGTCAGCCAATTTGTTGACAAATAGGGAGGATGAACAGCATGAAACTTCGCAAATTACTCGTAGGAATTCTACTAGGGTCCGCTCTGGGCTTTACCGGAATCGTAGCACCAATGCCAGGAAACCACGAAGTAGCGGAAGCAGCATGGAGTCAGTCCCGTGCCGACAAAGTTATCAATACAGGGAAGCAATACCTTGGTACCCCGTATAAATTCGGCTCCAAAAGCAGCACGACTCGCACGTTTGACTGCTCGTCATTTGTGCAGCGAGTTTACAAGAAAGCCGTAGGGAAATCTCTTCCGCGTACTTCTCGTGCCCAAGCGAAGGTAGGAAAGAAGATTGCGAAAAGCAACCTGAAAAAGGGAGACCTGATCTTCTTCAAAGCGAGCCAGTATACAAAATCCACGCGCATCACACATGTAGCCATCTACGCCGGCAATAACAAGCTGTTACATACCTACGGAAAACCCGGGGTAACGTTCTCTACGTTCAAGGGGACTTCGTGGGAAAGAAGATTCGTTACTGCTAAACGCGTCTTGTAATCTCTACTATATCAATACGTGTCATTTGTCAAAAGGTTGCGCTAAGTCCAATTACACAAAATTTGTAAAAAGAAAGCTCTTGCCGGGGCTTTCTTTTTTTGCATGCAAAAATATTTTTCTGAAAATTTTATCTTTAGCTCTTTGACGCATAACTAGTTCGTGGTATAAATAGGATAATCTCTTTTGAAGGAATTTCTGCACCAAGAATAGTTCTATGAAGTAATTCATTCTGCAAATCCTGGGATGGGAGTGGATCCATGTCTTTTGAACAGCTCGTCAAGGAATCGTTTACCCAGTTGTCTTCCGGACAGAAAAAAGTAGCCGAGTACCTGCTGGAGAACATCGAGAAGGTAGCCTTCTATACAGCTGTACAGATCGGCAGGGAAGCAGATGTCAGCGAAACGACCGTGATCCGTTTTGCTTATGCGCTCGGATTCAGAGGTTTTTCCGACATGCAGGCGGCGATCCAGCAGTACGTTCTGGAAAGCAGCTCTTCCCGGTATGCAGAGCCCGCGCCGCAAGCGGGAGAGGAACCGAACATTTTTACACGGGTTATCGAACGGGACATTGTCATCCTGAGGCAAACGCTGCACCAGCTTAACCAGCAAGACGTCTGGAGAGCAGTGGACTGGCTGCTGGAGGCGGATCAGGTGCTGGTCGTCGGGTATCGTGCGTCCTATGCGGCGGCCCACTGGTTTACTTTCATGCTCGGGATGATCCGCAAGAATGTGCTCCTTATTCCCTTCAGCGGCGAGACGGAGGAGAGAATCGTCAGTCTCACGGAAAAATCAGTCGTCATGGTCATCTCCTTTCCGC
Organism: Brevibacillus sp. FSL K6-2834; assembly: GCF_038592925.1. Lineage (NCBI taxonomy): Bacteria > Bacillati > Bacillota > Bacilli > Caryophanales > Paenibacillaceae > Brevibacillus > Brevibacillus sp. FSL K6-2834. The sequence goes on along the minus strand of NZ_CP151945.1, from coordinate 4,090,687 downwards.
GCTACACGAAGGACAGCATCCGGGTGGCGGAAGCAAGCAAGCGGATGGGAGCGAAGATTATCGCCGCTACGGATCGGCTCTTGTCTCCGGTCAGCCGCATCTCCGACATCGCGTTCACGACTGACATCAATATCGAATCCGGCCATTACTCCAATGCATCTGTCATCAATCTGTTAAATCTGCTGCTTGCCGGAATTGAAGAGAAATGCGGCGCGAACAACCAGACGAGAATGAAACAGTTGGAGCAGCTTTATTCCAACTGGGGCACTTTCGAGGAATAGTTTCCGATCTCAAAAAGGAGGAGAGCGCTTCTTCTTTTTTGCGATAAATAGACTGCCAATTCAAAATATTAAAAAGAGAGAGGGGTTTGCATGAAGAAGAAATGGTTGTCTGGTTTGTGGGCGGTCTTGTTGGTCCTTGCGCTTGGACTGAGCGGCTGTTCCCAGTCCTCATCCGGTACAGGGGGACAAAAAGAATTGGTTGTAGCGTTTGACTCCGACGTTCCGACGATGGACCCGCACATGCACAATGAGCCGAATGCGATCACGACCAACTGGCATATTTTCGACTCGCTGCTCTTTCTGTCCCGCGATTTGAAAATCGAGCCGGGGCTTGCGGAGAGCTACGAACAAAAGGATGACACGACGTGGATTTTCAAGCTGCGTCAAGGCGTTACCTTTCACAATGGAGAGGAATTCAATGCAGACGCGGTCAAGTTTTCTCTGGAGCGGGTGCTGAATGAAAAGCAAAAAAGCCCGCAGCGCGGCAACATCAGCGCCATTTCTGCCGTGAATGTACTCGATCCGTACACGGTGGAAATCAAGACAAAGGAGCCGTACAACTTGCTGCCGCATCGCTTGTTCTACCTCAGCATCGTCCCGCCGAAATACGTACAGGAGGTGGGGGACCAGGAATTCGCGCAAAAGCCGGTGGGGACGGGACCGTACAAATTTGCAGAGTGGGTCAAGGGTGACAAGATCGTTCTGGAAGCGAACGAAAATTACTTCAAAGGCGCACCGACGATCAAGAAGGTCAGCTTCCGCGTCATTCCCGAGGTAGCGACGCAGATCGCGGAGCTGCAGAGCGGAGGCGTGGACATCATTCGCATGGTGCCGCCGGACATGCTCGCCCAGCTCGAGGGCAACCCGCAGCTCGCTGTCACTTCGACCCCTCTCTTGCGGGTCTACTATATGGCCTTTGACACGAAGAAAAAGCCGTTTGACGACGCCCGCGTAAGACAAGCGATGAACTACGCAGTGGACATTGACACGATTGTGAAAAAAGTGCTGGCCGACAAGGCTGTGCGTACACCAGCGGGAGTGAACCCCAATCACTTTGGATTTGACGAGAGCATCAAGCCGTACCCGTACGATCCGGAAAAGGCAAAGAGCTTGCTGAAGGAGGCGGGGTACGAAAACGGTTTTGAGACGGAAATCCATTACTTTACGCCGGGGATCGGCCAGCAGATCACAGATGCCGTCATTTCTGATCTAAGCAAGGTCGGCATCAAGGCGAAAGCAAAATTTTACCCTGAATCCAGCTCGTTTGTGGAAAAACAGCGGGCGGGCGATCTGCCGTTCCGCCTGGGCCATTGGGGCAGCTACTCCGTTTACGATGCGGATGCGATTCTTCAGCCGATGTTTGACAGCAAGGGAGTATACGGCAAGTACTTCAACACGCCACAACTGGATGCATTGATAAACGAAGCGCGCTCGTCTGTCGACCAGGACAAGCGCAAAGCGCTTTACAGTCAGGCACAGCAATTGATTTACAAGGAAGCGCCGTGGATTTTCCTGTTCTCGCCGATGGACAACCAGGCGTACAATGCGAAGCTGCAGTTCCAGGCGAGGGCGGATGAACGCATTTACGCCTATGAAATTGACTTCAAGGAATAGCCGGGGGGAGATTCTCCCCCTTCATCTACCGGAAAGGAGGGAAGTGCAATGGGAGGATTATGGAAGCAATGCTTGCGGATTGTCCTCGTCTTGTTTGGCATCTCGACAATCGCATTTTTTCTCATCCATTTATCGGGGGACCCTGTGCTCCTGATGCTGCCGCCGGAGGCAACCCAGGAGGAGATCGATGCATTTCGCCATCAGATGGGCTTTGACAGACCGCTTTCCGAGCAATACGTCAACTTCCTGGTGCAAGCTGTCCAGGGGGATTTCGGCAAGTCGCTCAAATTCCACCAGCCCTCGCTCGATGTCGTTTTGGAGAGAATTCCGGCCACGCTGGAGCTGACGCTGTTTGCGACTCTGCTCAGCATTGTCATCGCCATTCCACTGGGCATCTACTCGGCGGTCAACCGCAACTCTCTGTCGGAAAACCTCGTGACCGTCGCCGTTTTTCTCGGACAGTCGATGCCGATCTTCTGGACCGGGATCATGCTGATGCTCCTGTTTGGGGTGAAGCTCCACTGGCTGCCCGTTTCAGGGAGAGGGACGTTTGCCCATTTGATCATGCCGGCCTTTACGCTCGCGGTGTGGGTCGCTCCGACAACGCTCCGGATCGTCCGCTCCAGCATGCTTGAGGTGCTGCAGCAGGATTACATCCGGACCGCCCGTTCCAAGGGGCTTGCAGAGAAGGTGGTCATTTATAAGCATGCCTTGAAAAATGCGGCGATCCCGATCATTACGGTCATCGGGTTTCAGATCGGGAAGCTGCTGGGCGGAGCCGTCGTGACGGAGACCGTCTTTGCCTGGCCGGGAGTCGGACAACTGGTCGTCAAGGCGATCTACACGGCTGACTATCCGCTGGTGCAGGCATGTGTCGTTATCCTGGCGCTGATCGTGGCTACGATGAATTTCAGCGTCGACTCGATGTACCGCTATCTGAATCCGAAAATCAAATCTGGCTAAGCGAGGTGATTGCGATGAGCAGCGCAGGGTTGCAAACCGCTGCTGAGCCGGTATTGGAAACCCCAAAACCGGCCGTGCCCGAATGGAAGCGGAAGTACCGGAAGTTTGTGAAAAATCCCATCGGCATCATAGGGCTGGTCATGGTTTTGCTGATCACCTTCATTTCGATCGCGGCACCGCTGTTGACCAGCCACGATCCGATCGAAGTCAATCTGGAGGAAAAATTGCAGCCGCCGGTCTGGCAGGAGGGCGGCACGTGGGAGCACTGGCTGGGAACGGATGAGGTCGGGCGCGATGTATGGGCTCGCCTCGTGTACGGTTCGCGCGTATCGTTGTCGGTCGGATTTTTTGCCGTCGTGATTTCCTTGGCACTGGGAACGGCGCTGGGGATTCTGGCCGGGTATTTTCGCGGCAAAACGGATTTTGCCATTTCCACCGTAATCGACATCATGATGGCGTTTCCCTTTATTCTCCTGGCGCTGGCGACGATAGCCGTTATGGGTCCGAGTCTTTTGAACATGATTCTCGTCCTCGGCCTGACAGACTGGACGCAGTACGCGCGTCTGGTCAGAGGTGATGTGATCAGTCTGCGGGAGCAGGAGTTCATTCAGGCGGGGTACGCGCTGGGAAGCCGGCACTGGCGGATTATTTGGCGGCATCTTTTGCCCAACTGTCTGCCGTCTGTCATCGTGCTGGCCACATTGGCCATGGCCCGGGCCATCCTGATGGAATCGTCGCTCAGCTTTCTCGGACTCGGTGTCAGCTCCCCTACACCTAGCTGGGGGTTTATGATGAGTACAGGCAGGCCTTATATCGCGACGGCATGGTGGCTGGCGACGCTGCCGGGCATCGCAATCCTGATCACAGTCCTCGGCATCAATTTGGCAGGTGACCGCATTCGCGATATGCTGGATCCGAAGGTCGATTAAACACCAGCAGCATAAAAAGGAAAGGAAGGAATTCCACATGAAAGCTGAAAAGGTTGTTCTCCGCAAAATGAGCATGACGCTGAAATCTCCGTTTCAAACGAGCTTCGGCACGCAGATCGTCCGTGATTTTATTTTGGTTGAGGTGCATACCAAGGATTTCGTCGGGTACGGTGAATGCGTCGTGTCCGGCGAGCCGCTCTACAGTGAAGAGACGGTCGGCACGGCATGGCATATGCTGGAAGACTTTCTCCTCCCGATGCTCTTTGAAAAGGGCGAGATCACCCACCCGGATGAGGTCGGGGCACTGTTTGCTCCGATTCGTCGCAATAATATGGCAAAATCGGCTCTGGATGCCGCCTATTGGGATTTGTACGCAAAAGAACAGGGCATTTCGCTGGCAAAAGCACTCGGCGGGACAAAAGACAAGATCGACGTCGGCATCAGCCTGGGAATCGAAGCGGACATCAACGATCTTTTCCGCAATGTGGAAAAGTATCTGGAGCTCGGCTATCGCCGGATGAAGATCAAGATCGCTCCGGGCAAGGACGTCCAGGTCATTCGGGCACTGCGCGAGCGCTTCGGCAATATCCCGATGATGGCAGACGCCAACTCCGCGTATACGCTGGAGGACGTGGACATTTTGAAACAGCTTGACGAATTCGACCTGATGATGATCGAGCAGCCGCTGGCTCACGATGACATCATCGACCACGCCACTCTGCAAAAAGCGCTAAAAACGCCGATCTGTCTGGATGAGAGCATTCACTCCTACGACGATGCACGCAAGGCAATCGAGCTGGGCAGCACCCGGATTATCAATATGAAGGTAGGGCGAGTCGGCGGGCTCTCGGAAGCAAAGCGCATCCACGATCTGTGCCAGGAAAAAGGCATCCCGCTGTGGTGCGGGGGCATGCTCGAGTCCGGGATCGGCCGGGCGCACAACATCGCCGTGACGACCTTGCCGAACTTCACGCTTCCCGGAGATACCGCAGGCTCGTCCCGTTACTGGAAGGAGGATATCATTTCTCCAGAGGTGGAGGTGGACGCTGACGGAACGATTGCCGTCCCGGACCTGCCTGGGATCGGCTATACACCGGTGCCGGAATTGATTGAAAAATACACAACAGCCAGCAAGGTTGTGACGAGAGGGTAGGACAAATGAGTGTAAAAGCGGTTTGCGACTATCTGAGAGAGTGTCAGGCTGACATCGTCCGGACATATGAAGAGCTTCACGAGCTGGCCGAGCCGAGCTGGCAGGAAGAGAAAACCTCGCAGTACCTGGCACAGCGGCTGCAGGCGGCCGGGCTGACTGTACGGACGTACCCTGGCCATTTTGGACTGACCGTGGATATTCCGGGCGAGGAAGAGGGAGTCGTCGCGCTGCGGGCTGACATGGATGCGCTTGTGCAGGAAGTGGACGGAGTGGTGCGTCCGAATCACTCCTGCGGACACGACGGACACAGCACAATGGTCCTCTACGCCGCCCTGGCCTTCGCCGCAGCGGGTATACGTCCGAAAAAGACAGTCCGCTTCCTCTTTCAGCCGGCGGAGGAAAAGGTGGGCGGAGCGCTGCAGATGATGAAGGATGGGGCGCTGGAAGGCGTCGAAATGCTGTTTGGCGTCCATGTCCGGCCAGTCATGGAATTGGCCAACGGTACGGCTGCTCCCGCCATTTTGCATGGTGCCAGCGCGTCGATCCACGGCACCATTTCCGGGCTGCAAGCGCACGCTTCACGGCCGGAACGCGGGAAGAACGTCATCGAAACGGCATCTATGCTCGTTCAATCGCTGCAAAACATCCGCCTGGAGGCAGGCTGTCCATTCTCCGTGAAAATGACACAGCTGGCTGCCGGCGGGGATACCTCCAATGTCATTCCGGACAGGGCCACTTTCAAGCTGGATGTGCGGGCGCAGACCAACGAGGGCATGGAGGAGCTGCAGGAAAAGCTGAAGCACACTATGCAGCACGTAGGGAGTCTGATGGGAACCCCGATCGAATGGAGCATTCCCGGTGCGGTTCCAGCCGCAACCTTTAACGAACGTGCAGCAGGAATGATGCGTGAAGCGATCTCGCTCGTATTGGGGGAAGAGAACATTGCCGGACCTTGCGTTTCCCCGGGGGGAGAGGACTTCCACTTTTACACCTACCACAATCCGGGGCTGGCCGGAACGATGCTCGGCCTGGGATGCGGCCTGGCCCCCGGCTTGCACCATCCTGACATGTCCTTTGACACAAAGGCGCTTGTCGCCGGAGCGCAAATATTGGCGACATCGTTGCTGATGGCCGCCAGCGGAAAGGAAGTGTGAACATGCAACCGATCCTTCAGGTAGAAGACTTGCACATCTCCTTTCGGGGAGAAGATGGCGACCTGAACCCGGTGAGCGGCATCGATTTTCGCGTCCATGCGGGAGAGACGCTGGGAATTGTCGGGGAGTCAGGCTGCGGAAAGAGCGTTACTTCTCTGGCGATCATGGGGCTTTTGCCAAAGGGGATCGGCCGGGTCAGCGGAGGGCGCATTTTGTTTCAGGACAAAAGCATTGCGGACATGAGCCAAACCGACCTGCAGAAGCTTCGCGGAAATGAAATTGCGATGATCTTCCAGGAACCGATGACCTCGCTCAATCCGGTGTATACGATCGGCGAACAGCTCGGTGAACAGATCCGTCTGCACCTCGGCCTGGGCAAGCGGGAGGCCCGGGAGAGAGCGATTGAGATGCTCAGAATGGTCGGGATTCCCCGTGCGGAGGAGATCGTGAAGGAATACCCCCATCAGCTGTCCGGGGGGATGAGGCAGCGCGTCATGATCGCCATGGCGATGTCCTGCGATCCGAAGCTGTTGATTGCCGACGAGCCGACGACAGCCCTCGATGTGACGATCCAGGCGCAGATTCTGGACCTGATGCGAGAATTGAAGGAAAAGAGGGGTACCTCGATCATCTTTATTACCCATGACCTCGGGGTAGTCGCGGAGATGTGCGACCGGGTGGTGGTCATGTATGCGGGACAGGTGATCGAGGAGGCTGCTGTCCGGGAGCTGTTCCAAAATCCGCAGCATCCCTACACCAAAGGCTTGATCGCTTCGATCCCGTCGCTCCACCAGCAGCAGCGCCGGCTGAACTCTATCCGCGGGACAGTGCCTCACCCATCGGCCATGCCGGGCGGCTGCCGGTTTGCCCCGCGCTGTGACTATGTTCGCGACGAATGCAGCCGGATTCCTCCGCTTCTTGGCGTGGGGGAAGGACACAAGTGCCGTTGCTGGCTGGTGAAGGAAGGAGGGGAGGAGCATCGTGGAAGCTTTGCTGCAGGTACGTGATTTGAAGAAGTATTTTCCGGTGAAAGGGAAATGGTTTCAGCCGACGACCCATGTCAAGGCAGTAGACGGCGTCACCTTTTCCATACAGAAAGGAGAGACGGTCGGCCTTGTCGGCGAGAGCGGATGCGGCAAGTCGACCACAGGGCGAGCGCTCCTGCACCTGCTGCCTCCGACCGGGGGAGAAGTCATCTATAATGGAAGGAATCTGACCAAGCTGTCCACAAGCGAGCTTCGTGTCCTGCGAAGGGAGCTGCAGATCGTTTTCCAGGACCCGTACGCTTCGCTCGATCCGCGGATGAAGATACGGGACGTCCTGCTCGAGCCGTTGGAGATTCACGGCATCGGAACCAAGCAGGAGCGATTGAAAAAGGTGGAGGAAATCCTGGAGATCGTCGGCCTTGGCGGTCACTATGCCAACCGGTATCCGCACGAATTTTCCGGCGGACAGCGTCAGCGGATCGGAATCGCCCGTTCCCTGATTCTGCGGCCTTCCCTGATCGTCGCCGATGAGCCCGTATCAGCGCTGGACGTCTCCATTCAGTCGCAGATTCTCAATCTGCTGCAGGATTTGCAGGAGCAGTTTGACCTGACGTATCTGTTCATTTCGCATGATCTGAGTGTGGTCAAGCACATTAGCGACCGGGTCGGCGTCATGTACTTGGGCAGGCTGGTGGAGTTCGCTCCAAAGGAATCACTCTATTCGGCTCCTGCTCATCCGTACACGCAGGCATTGCTGTCGGCGGCGCCGGTAGCCAATCCGGATGCCAGGCCCCAGCGGATCATCCTCAAGGGAGATGTGCCCAATCCGGCGAATCCTCCGAGCGGCTGCGCTTTTCATACGCGCTGCCCGCATGTGATGGAGGCGTGCAAAAGTGTCAGGCCTGAGCTGGCGCCGGTCGATGGGCAAGGGCACTGGGTAGCTTGTCATTTGCATCAGCAATAGGCTTGGAACAGTACGCTTTCATGGATAGACACGGGAGAGGGTGCCTCCGTTTTTTAGAGGTGCCCTTTTGTGTTGTGTTCTCTGTTTCCCTTCTTGAGGTTGGTTCTTGGGACTGCTTCTTGGAGGACATCGCTTTTGGGCTTTTCACGCTTTATTGGAAATGCACTTAGGACAGGCTTTGGTGGGGGAGATGAAAAAGGGAGAAAACGCTGCAGGTTCGGTGGGACACTTCTTCGGAGCCAGGTCTGGCCGGCTCCATTCCAAAAGCGGAACCGCGTCCAAAAGCCGCCCATTCATGAAGTACCTCAGAGTTGGACGCTGAAAGCGTGTTCCGCTTTTTCCATTCCGCCTGGGTAGTGTCCCAAAGACCTTCGCATTTTCTCCCTTTTTCATCTCTACAGCTTCAATGGTTGTTCGGGTGTTTCTTTGAGCGAATCAATGAAGTGGAGTAAAATCGTCCTCGCAGCTTTAGACTGTCTTCTGATCCGAAAGCTCTGGAGGGCTCAACCTAAAGAAGGGAGTGCCAAGATGCGGTGCTCTATGCCGCTTCAGTACAATTAATATGCTTCTGGACAATAATGTCTTGGCGTTATTTACATCCCTGGCCTTCCTCAGCTTCTTGTCATTCCTTCCCTCTCTTGCCTTGTAACCCTCCATGACCTTCATGAACATGCCTTCAATCAGTCTTCTTTCAAAAAGCCAGACAAAAGGCAAACAGCAGTAGAGATGAAAAAGCAGAAAAAACACGAAGGTCTTTGGGGCACCAGCCTAGGCGGAATGGAAAAAGCGGAACCGTTTTTAGCGTCCAACTCTGAGACGCCCCTTTGAATCGGCTGCTTTTGGACGCGGTTTCGCTTTTGGAATGCAGCCGGACAGTCATGTCCCGCAGCAGGTGACCCACCGAACCTGTAGCGTTTTTTCTGCTTTTTCATCTCCACCACCAAAGCCCCGGACAACGCTCTTTCCTAACGAGCCAAAAATGAATGAATGTACATTCACCAAAGCTGTGATATATTCAAGGGAGAAAATTTCCTGAAATGTGAAACAGGAGGTTATGAAAAGTGGACGTGAAAGCAGGCGACGTGTTCAGGTGGGAAAGGACGTTTCGTGAAGAGGAGGTTTTGCAGTTCGCGGAGCTGACCGGCGACAAGGGAAGACATCATGTGGAACGTGATGAAAAAGGGCGGCTGATGGTTCACGGTTTTCTTACGGCCAGTATCGGAACAAAGCTCGGCGGAGATATGAACTACATCGCCCGAGAATTGGTCAGCGAGTTTCTGAGGCCTGTCTTTTCAGGAGATACCGTCTCATGTGAAATGACCGTGACCGAGGTAACGCAGCAGGAAGGCTACAAGCAGGTTTCAGTGAAGCTGATCTATCGCAATCAGGACGGAAAGGAAGTATTGACGGGAGCAAGCCGCGGAATTATACGGGACTGACATGCAGCCCCCAAAATCGAATGATCGGGACGGAATAGGCATAGGCATAGGCAAAGATTGCCCCCCACATACAGCAAAAACAGGCTGAGCGTTGGAAAAGCGCCCAGCCTGTTTTTGGATGATAGGTTAGATCTTCAAAATAGCGCCGTTGCTGGCGTTGGTAACCATCTTGGAGTAGCGAGCCAGATAGCCGGTCTTCACCTTTGGCTCAAATTCGGTCCAGTTGGCCTGACGGCGAGCCAGCTCGTCAGGGGCTACATGCAGTTGGATGGAGCGATCCTCCAGATCGATGCTGATGATGTCGCCGTCCCGGACGAAAGCGATCGGACCGCCCTCCGCTGCTTCCGGAGAGATGTGGCCGATGCTGATTCCGCGGGAGGCGCCGGAGAAACGGCCGTCGGTGACGAGCGCCACTTCCTTGCCCAGTCCCATGCCCACGATCTGGGAGGTAGGGGCGAGCATTTCAGGCATGCCCGGACCGCCTTTTGGCCCTTCGTAACGGATGACAACGACGTGGCCTGGCTTGATCTTGCCTGCAGCGATACCGGCAAGCGCCTCTTCCTGCGAATCAAAGCAGATGGCAGGTCCTTCGTGCCGCTTGATGGACGGATCGACGCCGCCGGTTTTGATGATGGAACCCTGCGGAGCCAGATTACCGAACAGAACAGACAGTCCGCCTGTTTCGCTGTACGGGTTGTCGAGTGTGCGAATGACCTGCGTATCCGTGATTTCCGCGTCAGCGATATTTTCCGCCAGCGTTTTGCCGGTCACGGTGATGCGTTCAGGATGCAGGGCGCCCGCCTTTTTGGACAATTCCTTCAAAATGGCGGAGACACCGCCCGCATTGTGGCAGTCCTCGATGTGGTAGTCGGATGCCGGAGCCAGCTTGCACAGGTACGGGATGCGCTTGGCTACCTCGTTGATCCGCTCCAGCGGATATTCAAAGCCTGCTTCCTGGGCAATCGCCAGCGTATGGAGAACGGTGTTGGTGGAACCGCCCATTGCCATGTCGAGGGCGAATGCGTCATCGATGGCTTCCAGCGTAACGATATCGCGAGGCTTGATGTCGCGAGCGATCAAATCCATCAGTTTTTGGGCCGATGCTTTGACCAGCTCCTTGCGTTCCGGAGAAACGGCGAGAATGGTTCCGTTGCCAGGCAGAGCCAGTCCGAGAGCCTCCGCCAGGCAGTTCATCGAGTTGGCGGTGAACATGCCGGAACAGGAGCCGCAGGATGGACAGCCGAATTGCTCGAGCTCGTCCAGCTGTTTATCGTCGATCAGACCGGCCTGGTACGCTCCGACTCCCTCGAACACGGAGGAAAGCGAAATGGACCGGCCGTCGCTTGTTTTTCCGGCTTTCATTGGGCCGCCTGTCACGAAAACAGTAGGAATGTTAACGCGCAGTGCTCCCATGATCATGCCGGGGGTGATTTTGTCACAGTTGGGGATACAGATCATGCCGTCAAACCAGTGAGCGGCCACGACTGTCTCCAGACTGTCGGCGATCAGCTCGCGGCTTGGCAGGGAATAGCGCATCCCGATATGGCCCATGGCGATGCCGTCGTCTACGCCGATTGTATTGAATTCAAACGGCACTCCGCCCGCTGCGCGGACTGCCTCTTTTACGATCTTTCCAAATTCCTGCAGGTGGACGTGACCGGGAATGATGTCGATGTATGAGTTGCAGATCGCGATAAACGGTTTGTCGAAATCCTCGTCTTTTACGCCGGCTGCACGCAGAAGGCTGCGGTGCGGCGCACGGTCAAAGCCTTTTTTGATCATGTCGCTTCGTTGTCTGGCCACTTGAAAAACTCCCTTCCGATTGAAACGATGCCTGTTTATTTTGAACTATCTTATCACTTTTTCATAAATAGAAACAACCGTAAAAGTCTGAACATTTGCTCAGGAAAGAGCTTCTCAAGGCGTCAAAAGCAGCGCCGCTTGCCTGTTCATAACAACGGAACTGGTGAAAAAGAAAGTACTTTGTTCTACAATAAGGTACATGAAATAAATAGAGCTGGAGTGAACAGGATGTGGGAAGAACTAAAAACGATCTGGGAACAGGGAACTGAGGAAGAACGACAAATCCTGGAGCTTGCCGTTCAGGCGATCCGGCAGCGCAGGGAGCGGGGAAGCGCGTTTTTGTCCGGCTTTCTCGGATTGAAGGGCGATTTCGTCGACGAGAACACCTATCGCTTTGAACTGCCGTTGACTGTGTTTACGCACAACTCGCTCGGTGTCGTCCACGGCGGGATTTTGGCTACGCTCATCGATTCGGCGATGGGGTCGCTCATTAACCGCTCCCTTCCGCCTGATCAATACGCCGTGACGACTGAACTGAAGACCAATTACCTGCGTCCGGGAAAGGGAGAAAAGCTGCGTGCGGAAGCCAGCTTCATCCATCGCGGACAAACATTGGTGGTCATGGATGGCAGGGTGTACGACGAACGCGATCGGCTGCTGGCTCACGGGACCGGGACGTTCATCGTCCTCAAGCGAAAGAGATAGGCAGTCTGTACACAAAAAAACCTCTATACGCAAATAGCGGATAGAGGCCAGGCTGTCGAGAAACCCCACAATATGTTGGAGTTTCTTCTTTCATAACAATAAAATTGAGCACGAAGTACTGGAAGTCTTAGATAGCACCACACCTAACATGCCTTTGCAAGGTGGAGTGCTATCTTTTTTATATTTTGAACGGTTGCTGTCAGCAACGCTTGCTCTTGGACATTTTCACGTCCGCGCAACCTACAATAGCGAAGTCCATGCAGTTCTTTGGCATCTGCAAAACTTCGCTCTATCGTTTGGTATCTCAACCTGTATAGGTATTTTCCTGACTTACTTAAGCGGTTCTGTCGAACCCATTCTTTACTCTCTTCCCATACATGCCTGGTTATCACCTTTTGGTGATTTTTTGACCGTGTACACATAGTGAGCATCGGACATGCCTTACATATTTCTTTATTTGACTTATACATTCTGTATCCGTTACGGTCAGTTGTCGAATAAGCAAGCTCATGTTTTTGGGGGCAAATATAGACATTCTTTTCGGGATCATATTTAAACCGCCATTTGGCGATAAGGCCTTTAACAGGTGAAAAAGCTCGATGGCCAATGACGGCAAAGATATTTAGATCGTGCAGAGCCTTGCAGATTGGAGTAGTTAAATAGCCAGCATCCAATGCAACGGCTTCAATGGTATCTGTAAACCCAAACTTCTCAATTTGGTGTTGTAGCCGATCTACATAAGGAACAGAATCATGAACGTTACCCGCAGTCACGTGTACATCAGTTATGATATTGTACTTATGATCGACTGTCCGATGATCGAGATAGAAAAAGCCTTCAGGCTTTCCGTCACGAACCATGTAACCACTGTCCGGATCAGTAGTACTCACCTTGATTTCCTTTTCTTCCTTCACATCCTCTCTAGGCTTCAATCCTTTTTTCCGTGTGCTTCACGGTCTTCATTAATGGCTGCTTCTAAATCACTAAGGTAGGCTCGACTAGATTTTTCAATAACATGCTTCTTAAATTTACGTTTGTTCGCATTTGCTTTCAGATGAGTGGAATCACTTATCAAAACACGTCCGCCAACCATGCGATGTTGGATAGCAAGGCGAACGATTTCATCAAAAATCTCTTGGAAAACATTTGTGTTTTTAAAACGAGTTCGACGATTCCAACTGATGGTAGTGTGGTCTGGAACTCGATCTGTTAGTGAAAGGCCAAGAAACCAGCGGTAAGCAATATTCGTCTGAATTTCCTTTTCGAGTTGTCTTTCTGACCGGATACCGTAAAGGTATCCAATGAAAATCATTTTAAATAAAACCACCGGATCAATGGCTGGTCTACCGTTATCTTCACAATAGTATTGGCGTACTTTTTCTCGGATGAAAGAGAAGTCTACATGCTTTTGAATAACTCGTAGCAAATGGTCCTCCGGGACCAACTCATCAAGGCATACAAATTCATATTGCATTTGTTGCTTTTTTTCATTAGAGGAAAGCACAATAATCACCCGCCAGTAAATGTAATTACAAGAATATTATAACACATTAACGCGGTGTCGTCATAAAATACAGGGAAATAAAAATGGCTGTCGACTTTCTCGACAGCCTGACCTCTATACGCAAATAGCGGATAGAGGCTTTCGGCCGTGCAGCGCAGCCACGTGCACCAGGCGAGGCGCATGTTTTTTACCCAATGGCTATGAGGCCGCTGTATTGGGCAATGTAGTCCAGCATCTTGCGGGAAAGTGGAACGATAAACTCCATGTTCTCCCGTTCGGTAATTCCGGAACGCGTCACAATCCGCGCCCATTTTACGGTGAGCTTGTAGTAGTCCGAGCCAAATTCCGAGCGGATCAGCTCGCTTTTGTGGCGGAAAGTAATCGGCGCGTTGTCAAGCTTTATCGGAACCATGCTGACGATGTCATGCAGGAACAGGTGATACGTCATATGAGGCTTGAAAAACACCAGCTCCTTGCTGGTTACGGAGCAACCCAGACTTTTGTTCAACTGGGTCAGCATCAGTTCGCCTTCCAGATTTTTCAGGCGAATAAAATCGCTGTTCATGTCTTTTCCCCTCCTTTGGCGGAAGCACTTGCCCGGATGCGCTTTTGCAAAGACCGGGCAGCCCCTTCAAAACACGGGTGTCTCCCTATCATAGGGATGAACCGGGTCCGGATGCAAGGGTAATCAATGGATTTACAGAAAAGAAAAGGAGAGACTCCCATGATCGAAATAGCCAAAGAAGCAGCAAAATACGCTGGAACCTATCTGCAGGAACGTTTTTTGCAACAGCTCATCCCCGATGAGGAGCTTCACAACGACGTAAAGCTTCCCGAAGACAAGGAGAGCGAACGACGGATCATTGAGGTTTTGCATAAGCATTTTCCGGACCATACCATTTACTCCGAGGAGATCGGAATGGTCGAACGCAAGGAAGACTATCTCTGGATCGTGGATCCGCTGGACGGTACAAACAACTATTTCATCGGCTATCCGTATTTCTCTATCTCGCTTGCCCTGCAGTACAAAGGTGATGTGATCTTGGGCGTCGTCTACAACCCGGTGGCCGGTCAAATGTTCTGGGCGGAAAAAGGCAAGGGAGCGTTCCTCAACGGGAAGCGGCTGGAAGTGAACAAACGCGACGATTTGACCCGGGCAGTCGGAACGTACATCCGGGGACGCAACTCGGTCACCAAGGAGCAGGAGCTCGAATTCACGCGTCCGTTCGTGCTCAAAACGAAGCGGCTCTTGCGCAACATCGCGCCAGCTCTGGACTGGTGCCTGCTCGCCAACGGGTGGCTGGACTACATCGTGATGCAGCGATCCAGCATCATGGATGTGGCCGCTGGCATTCTGATCGCACAGGAGGCCGGTGCCCTCGTCACAGATTGGAACGGAGAGATCTATCATCATGAAGACTTCGACAAAGAGCGTCTGCCGTCGCTAGTGGCGAGCAATGGCGTACTGCACGAAAAGGTGCGGGAACTGATCTCGGAATAGCAGAAGCGTAACCTTGAAAAGGGAAGCAACGTTGCTTGGCAGCCGGGAGACAGAAAGCGAACGGGCAGGTTAACTGGGTTTGGAGGAGTCCTCTTGTTTTTTCGGGTCATGTATGAAATTTTTGTCATCCTGCTGGTCATCACGTATGCGATTGTCGTCTTCGCCGATCCGGCCAGTCATCCCCGGTTGACCGAGGAGTTTATGAATCAGGCAGACGTCATCCTGATCAGCTTTTTGGCAGCGGAATACGTCATCCGCCTATGGCTGGCCAAAGATAAAAAGAAATTTGTCATCAGCAACTGGTTCGATCTCGTCGCCATGATCCCGCTTGATCATTATTTTTATCTGGCGCGCTTCATGCGTATCCTGCGCCTTGTCAGGATATTGAGAGCTTCTCCTTTTCTCTGGAGCATGCTGAAATCCAAGCCGATGCAGCGGGTGATTGGCGTGGTCACCTTGATCATGCTTTGGAGCTCGGGAGCCATTTACCTGCTGGAGGCCGGCATCAACGAAAATATCGTTCATTTCGGCGATGCTCTTTGGTGGTCCATCGTCACGACGACAACAGTCGGATACGGAGACATCTCGCCCGTTACGACGGGGGGCAGAATCATGGCTACGATATTGATGGTCACCGGTATCGGGACTCTTGGCGCTCTGACCGCAAACTTCGCCCATCATTGGACCGAGTTTCAGGAGGGGAAAGGGCAGACGCCGGAGGAACACGCTCATGCGGAAAAGAAGATGCGTGCGCTTCATCAATTGCAGCAAGTCGAGCAGTTGACGCAAAAAGAGTACGAATCGATGATGAAAACGATTGAGGAGTTGTATCGGGAAAGGAACGGGGAAGAACGTTAGTCGGGAAGCAGGCAACGTAATAGCCAGACTGCGGACTTGATCCATCAGGCAAACGGTGGATAA
The DNA here is from genome assembly GCF_038592925.1 of Brevibacillus sp. FSL K6-2834. Classification (NCBI taxonomy): domain Bacteria; kingdom Bacillati; phylum Bacillota; class Bacilli; order Caryophanales; family Paenibacillaceae; genus Brevibacillus; species Brevibacillus sp. FSL K6-2834. The sequence goes on along the minus strand of NZ_CP151945.1, from coordinate 4,074,770 downwards.
GAAAAAGGCATGGCGCACAGGGCGTCATGCCTTTTCTTCATGTAGCTTATTCTACAACTGCTTCTACAGCATCCATTTCCCAGCTTGGCTCAGTGGAGAGCGTTTCAGCAAGGGAGCGGAAGAAGCCTTTTTTGTCAAAAGCTTCGATTGCTTTCGGATCTTTCTTCAGATCTTCTACAGTCAAAGAAGCGTCTTTTCCAGGGATGTCATACTTGGTCGCTTTGCCGAAGTTGTACGATACGGTTTCTGCTTCCAGACCGACAGTCAACGGCTTTTGGGTTTTGTCAACCGCGAACGTTACGTTCAAAGCGCTCTTTTGGCGAATAGGCTGTTTTGCCTTGTCGATGTTGAAGTCCAGGGTCCAGTTCACACCGTGGAAGCCCTCTTCTTTCAGCAGCTCGACGACTTTTTCAGGCGTATAGACTTTGCCCTCTGTTTCCAGCCATTGTTTCGCAGAAGCAATGCCAGCTGTTACTGCAGCTTCGGCAGTCGCGCGTTTTTCGGCATCTGTCGTTTTCTTCGCGTCTGGAGTGATTTCTTCTTCCAGTTGTTGAGTCAAGACCATGATGTCGACAGCAAACGCTTTTACGTCTTGGTTGGCAACAGCGTCATTTGCTGTGTAGTAGAACATTTGAATCAGTTCTTTTGTGTCCAGTGTGATGGCGATGTGTGCTGTTTCCACTTTCTCGCCGTTAGGCAGTGTGACGGTTTCTTTGCCCAGGTCTTTCACATTGGACAGCTTGTAGCCGTACTTGGAGATGTACTTCTTCATGAAGTCCATCGTCAATTTGTTCATTTTGTCCTGGTAGTCTTTCAATTTCGCCGGATCGATGGCTGTTTCGCCAGCGGCAACGAGTCCAGTCGAGTTGGAGTCGATTTTCAAGTATTTTTTATCCAACGAAGATTTTGCATACAGATCGCTTCCGCTTACGATCAGCTCCACGCCAGCTTTTTTATCGCCAGCCCAAACGCCTTTGTCCCGCAGCAGCTTGTCGTCGTTTACTACGACGTCCATCTTCGCGTTCTGAAGATCGAGCTGGGAACCTTTTACGGTTACTCCTGCTTTCAGTGCATTCAGTACGGCGATGCTTTCAGAGTCCGCTGGTTCGCCCAGGGCTGCTGGCAGCTTGTCTACGTCACCAACCAGTTTGAGTGAACCCTGGTAGTCATAGTTGGGTTTATCGAGCGATGTAACGACGGCGTCCCGCACCAATGACGCTTGACCTGAACAGCCTGTGAGAACAAGCCCCAAAGCAAGCAGCAGGGCACTCCCCTTTTTCCACATGAAGTGTTCCTCCTCTATCAATTCATTTCAATTTCCACATCTTGTATTACGCATGAGCTGGCAAAAGGTTTCTCATTATCTAAAAAAAACTCAACAGAGCAAAAACAACGAGGTGTTTCGTGGTAAGATTGTAGAAAGCGAAAGGTTATGCTAAGAGGTTATGCAAGAAAGGACGTTGCAACATGTGGTCGTGGCTTCACAAGCTGATGAGTTTTATTCGCGGAGACGAAAGTGAACAACAGGAACAAGGGCATACAGAGCAATACGTTCGTCCTTCAACAGGAGTGTCTGGCGGCAAAGTGCAGGCAAGAACGCGGAGCATTTACCCCAGAGAGCGGGAAATCGAAGAGACGGACGAGCCGTTCCGCAGAAGGAAACAGCGACAATTTAAATTTCCGGTCATACCTGATGAAAAACAGACCGAAAAACGGACAGAGCAGGCTCCGCCGACAGAAAATCCGGCAGATGCCGTGGCGAAAAGAAGGGCTGAGAGAGCGCGCGCGACTGCGGGAAAAGGTGAACCGGAGCGGCGGCGTGCAACAACATCTGACAGCAATGAACAGACCAGACAGGCGGAAGAGGCCGTTGATACGGTAAGCCGGACCGCCCAGCCTTTGGAGACCAAGCGCCCCTATAAACCTTCAGAGGTCATTTCACCTGTGTTTGGAAAGGTGACTGCTGAGACAGAGGACGCTGATCATCGGATACATACGACAGCCGGAGTCCATTCTTCCCGGGAGCTGATCAATGAACAACAGGCGAGGATGCGGGAGCTGACTGCCTCAAGCCACGCGGAAAGAGCAGAAGCGGATGACCGGTCGGAAGCATCTTCCGACCTTGTACTGGAGATGAACAGCGAGCCGGTGGTACAGCTTCCTGAAAATGAAAAGACCGAAACGGTAGTGAGCGAAGCCGCAGATATTCGGGTGGAAGACGGCATGCAAGAGGAAGAATCGTTTGCTCACAGCGTCCATAACCGGGCGCAAGCGCCGCACTTTTTGGACGTTGACAACGCTGGAGGTCAACCTGCCGATCCAGCAGCCTCCGGCCACATGCAGCCGGCAAGCACTGGTCAGCCGGGAGAAGAGTATAGCGTGACTGTTGGCGAGATGCTTGAAGCAGCAGCTGCACTGGACGAGGCGGAATTTGATTCAGGCGAAGCCGAGGATAATGGCGTGCGGGCTGCAGTTGATTCAGATGCGGAAGGATTTGCTGAAAAGCTGACCGCAGAAGAGCCAGTGGCGGAGGAGCCGGTTGGAAAGTTGACTGTGGAGGAGCCAGTGGCGGAAGAACCGGCTGAAAAGCAGACCTCAGAGGAGCCAGCGGCAGAAGGATCGATTGAACCAGCCGCAGTAGAACCAGCCTCGAAGCAATCGGGAGAAGAACAGCCGATTGTCTCTGTATCGAATGCCGGCATGCCGTTTATCGGGAAAGAGACCAACGCGGAACAGAAGGAAGCGGAACAGCCTGTAGAGGAACAGACTGCGCAGGAGATGAGCGCTTCTCCCCGGGCAACGATTCAGCCGGGTCTGGAAGGCAGCCGTTCCCAGGAGAAGCGGGAAGAGATCGGCTCCGCAAAAGACGAGTCTGTGAACAGTTCTTCGCAAAGCGTTCCGCCGCATTCCTTTGCGAATCCAGCCAACAATTTGCAAGGGGTCGCGCCAATTGCTTCAGCAGCCGAGTTGGCGGCCAGTCTGGCTGCATACGCTGCGGAAAAAAGCGAGCCGTCATCCGCACCGCAGAAAGAGACAAACGAAGCAAATCCACAGCAGCGGCAAGCTGCCGATGTCACCCCACAGCAGGGGCAAGTTGCCGTCGTCAACCCACTACAGCGGCAAGCTGAAGTCGTCAACCAACAACCGGCTCCGCAACCGGACGAGCAACCGTTATTGCCGTATGCGAGTCCGTCCCTTGAGCTGCTTGCCCCATCGCCAGAGCAGGATGACGATGACGACGAGCATACGCAAATACAGAAGCTGCTGCTGGAAGAGACGCTGAGCAATTTCAACGTAAACGCACAGGTCGTCGGCATTGTGAAAGGTCCTTCGGTGACCCGTTTTGAAATACAGCCTGCGCCAGGGGTGAAGGTGAACAAGATCACCAGTTTGATCGATGACATCAAGCTCAATCTCGCTGCCAAAGACATTCGGATCGAAGCTCCGATCCCGGGACGGAACGCTGTCGGCATCGAGGTCCCCAACTTGAAAAGCCAGCCGGTGCTGATCAGCCGCATTATCGGGTCCGAGAAATTTTTGCAGCATTCGTCGCCGCTGGCTGTTGCCCTGGGTATGGACATCGGCGGAGAGCCGATCGTCGCGGACATCAAAAAAATGCCGCACGGCTTGATTGCCGGTTCGACCGGTTCAGGAAAGAGCGTCTGCATCAACTCGATCATTGTCAGCCTGCTGTATAAGGCGACACCGGAGCAGGTGCGTCTGCTGCTGATCGACCCGAAAATGGTTGAGCTGGCTCCGTACAATCATCTGCCCCATCTGGTTACGCCGGTGGTGACTGACGCGAAGCAGGCGACGGCTGCGCTCAAATGGGCGGTGGAGGAAATGGAAAAACGGTATGCGCTGTTTGTGGATGCGGGAGTGCGCGATATTGACCGCTACAACCAAACGACGGATCAGCCGCTGCCGTACATTGTCATTGTCATCGACGAATTGGCCGACTTGATGATGGTTTCCCCTCAGGATGTGGAAGACTGCATCATCCGAATCGCACAGAAAGCACGTGCATGCGGTATTCATCTGCTTTTGGCGACACAGCGCCCATCCGTTGATGTCATCACCGGGAACATCAAGGCAAACGTCCCTACGCGTCTGGCCTTTGCCGTCTTTTCTCAGGTGGACTCGCGGACGATTCTCGACCAATCGGGAGCGGAGCGCTTGCTCGGGCGGGGCGATATGCTCTTTTTGGAAAGCGGAACGACACCGATTCGCCTGCAAGGAAACTATGTGACGGACGAAGAGATCGAGGCCGTCACCCAAGCGATCAAAAGGCAGCGAAAACCGGCGTACCTGTTCAGCAAAGAGGATTTGGAGCAGCAGGTGCAATCATTCGATATGGGGGACGACCCGTTGTACCACGAGGCACTGCTGTATGTTGCCGATCAGGGACAGGCTTCTGCTTCGGCGCTGCAGCGCCGTTTCCGCGTAGGCTACAACCGGGCGGCTCGCCTGATTGAGATGATGGAAGCCGACGGCTATGTAGCCGGACAGAGCGGCGGAAAGCCTCGCGCTGTGTTGATCACGCGTGAAGACGCTGAAGCGTTGACGGAAGGGACATCGCTGTTTTAGCAAGTTCATCAGGGGGCCTGGTGGCCGGGATGTTATTCTCGGTAACAGGCCGTCTTTTTTTATTGCATGGTTGCTCAAAGCGATTGTTCGTTGTATTCTGAAAAGTATGAGAAAAGGAGAGGCGGGGATTGCGATGGATTTGGTCCAGAAAAAATATCAACGCATGGATGAGCATACCGTCCTGTTTAACGAGGAGTATTACCTCCGCGTCATGAAGCTGTCCATAGACGGCCTGGATGCTGCTGCGAGAGAGGAGCTGTTTACGCATCTCTACTCCTTCGAAAGTGCTGACATCGAGCTGGAAATCGATATTTCGGAGGAGGAGCAGGGCAAGTGGTACTTGCAGCTTCTCGTCCCGCATGTCTTCACCTTGCCAGAGGCGGCAAACAAGCGCTTGACGCGGGGAGAGGAACAACTTGGCGAGCATCTGTCTGGACAATCTCAGGCGGCTTTCACTTTTCGTCTGGCAGAGGAGGAGCTGTATCATTACGTGAAGAGGTACAATCCGAATCTGAATGTGACCGCATGACCTGCATGATCTGATGTGGCACAGCTTTTTAACTTGTTTGGGGCTAAATCCTTGGGGGCTTGCCCCTTTTTTGTTTTGAGAACGGGGCCGGGGCGGGAAAAGCGTGTTTTTCTGCTTGGCTCCGGGCTCCGTTTGCATAAGAAGTGTGAACTGTCCGCTCCGGAGCGTTTCGCGGGGGAGCTGCCGGCTTGTATGTACAAAGTGGAAAAGGAGCTGCTAGTCTTGCGCAGCTCCTTCGTTGTTTATGAAGCACTTCTTTTTCCTGGGAAGCAAAAGTGATCATTTAACTACAATAAATTCTTCATGATTGAAAATCATTGTAGTTGCTGTACGTCCTTCCGCTGTAGTGCCTGACAGGGCTATTACAACGCCTTTCTCATTTTTACTCGTATCCCCCTCCATAACAACACGGAGCATGTTATTGCCGCGGAAGGTATTCGGTCCGGAACGCACTCTTAGAAATGCACAGTTTCCTGCGGGTATGGTAACCGTTCTGCGGAAAATTCTAATCTCTGGGGGTAGATGGGTATGATTGTCTCTCTCGACAAACATGAACCGATATATTTACAGCTGAACTAATGTTCGAAATGTTTTTTAGCCCGATTTGTAGAAACTTTATTACCCCCCTGCTATTCCGACGGCCGCGGCCCATATCGCGGATCATACAGGCTCTTCACCCCTTTCGCGAAGACTGTTCTTTGTGAAAGGGGTTTCTTTTATGTCCTTCTGAAATGGACACTTGTCTTTATGGGGTAAATAATTTAACCTATACTCATGCAGTTTGTGATCGTTATACACAGATGGAGGAGTCGGAGATGAAAGTTGCCAAATTTGGCGGGACCTCACTGGCGAGCGCCGCACAGATAAAAAAAGTATGCGAGATTGTCAAGTCGGATGAAGCGAGAAAGCTCGTCGTCGTTTCAGCACCCGGAAAACGGTACAAGGAAGATACGAAGGTTACCGATCTTCTCATCCGGTACGCGGAAGCGCGTCTGCAAGGCCAGCCCGCCGAAGAAGTTCAAAGCCGGATCATCGGCAGATATCAAGACATTATCCGGGAACTGGGCTTGCCTGTCGAGGCGGCGGAAGAGATCGCCGCACAGCTGAAAGAGGCGCTGCACTTCATACCTGCCGAAGATCCCGGCCGGTTCATGGACAGGGTAAAAGCGGCGGGAGAGGATACGTGCGCCAAGCTGGTAGCCCGTTACCTGCAAAGCCAGGGCAGGGAGGCTGTCTATGTAAACCCCAAGGATGCCGGTCTGGTCGTGACTGGAGAGCCGGGGAACGCTCATGTATTGCCTGAAGCGTATGAAAAGCTGCGCAGTTTGAAAAGCCAGTCCGGGATCGTGATTTTTCCGGGGTTTTTCGGATTTACGCCGGCGGGCGAGCTGGTCACCTTCTCCAGGGGAGGCTCCGATATTACTGGCTCCATTCTGGCTGCAGCCGTGCAAGCGGAGCTGTATGAGAACTTTACCGATGTCGACTCGGTGTATGTCGTGAACCCGAGTCTTGTAGAAAAACCGAAGGAAATCCAGGTCATCACCTATCGGGAGATGCGAGAGCTCTCCTATTCGGGCTTTTCCGTCTTTCACGAGGAAGCTTTGTATCCGGCGTATCAGGCGGGTATCCCCGTCTGCATCAAAAATACGAATAATCCGCAGGCACCAGGCACCATGATCGTCTCAGAGAGACCGTTCCACGAAAATCGGGTATCCGGAATCGCGGCTGACAAAGGCTTTTGCAGTATTTATGTGAGCAAGTATTTGCTCAACAAAGAGATCGGCTTTGGCCGCAGGCTGCTGCAAATCTTTGAGGAAGAGGGTCTCTCGTACGAGCATACGCCGTCGGGGATTGACAATATCTCTGTCATTTTGCGGGAAAAGGATTTTACCCCGCAAATCGAACAGCGGGTAGTGAACAGATTGAAACAGGAGCTTCAGGCCGAAGACATCATCGTCGAGAGAGGCCTTTCACTCGTCATGATCGTCGGCGAAGGCATGCGCCGTTCCGTGGGTACTTCGGCGCGAGCAACATCCGCTCTCGCCAGAGCCAAGGTCAATCTGGAGATGATCAACCAGGGCTCCTCCGAGGTCAGCATGATGTTCGGCGTAAAAGAGGTAGATGCGGACAGGGCCGTGATCGCGCTGTATGAGGAGTTTTTTGCCCAGTCCGAAGAGGCATTGGCAGACATGGCCGTGACGCTGAAAGCTTGAGCAAGGACGTTTGCAGAAACGAGCCAGGCCATACAGTCGATTTGTTCAAGGTCGTCCGAAAATAAATAACAAGCCCCCTTCAGAAACTGATGAGAATCGAATCGGAGGGGGGATTTTCTGTCCAGGACAAAAGAAACGGGATGGGAAAAAAGTATCGGTCAAGTTTTCCTCCTTCCCGCCATACGATTGTACTAACTATATAAATGGTCTTGTGTCGATAGGTGTAAGTACGAAGGCGGAGCGGCGATAGAGCTCACCAGTTCCCTGCTAAACGATCGGGACAAGACGGAGGTAGATCCATTTGCATACAAGGCGACAACCGCCAGATTTGGCCCGCAGTCTCTCAGTTACGTGATCATCGCCGAGCAGGAGCAAAAGCGGATCGCGGAGCTTTTGCGGCAGGCTGTGACCACCAAAAGCGAAAAGTCTCAAAAAGAGACGAAAGAATCAAAATGAGTCAAATATAGTATCGTTTTGATTCTTGTACGAAAAATGAAACCGTTCACTGCCTCCCCTCCTCCATGGCATGAGAGTTGCACAGAAATAAGCTCTGAATAGTCGATTCAGAGTATCGAATCAGAGCATCGATTCCAACCAATCGACTCAGCAGCAATGGAGCATTCCTTTATTGCGGGTAAACAAGGAGGAGAGAAATCATGTCAATGGAAACGGGTATTCGCTATTTTCTTCAAGAAACAGGGAACCAAACGATAGGCCGACCGCGAGAAGCGGCGACATTTTTGGATGAGGCCAAAACGCAGGAGGTCATCCGGTTCCACCGCTCCATTCACGGCTACAAGCCTGCTCCGCTTCATTTCCTGAAACACCTGGCTGAGCGTCTCGGCGTGAGAGCCATTTTTATCAAAGACGAATCCTACCGCTTTGGCCTGAACGCCTTTAAGGTGCTCGGAGCCACTTATGCGATCGGCAGACATTTGAGCGCCCGGTTGGGGATTCCGGTCGAAGAGGCGAGCTTCGAGCTGCTTCGTTCGGCTGAGGCAAAGCAAAAGCTCGGAGCCGTAACGTTCGTCACTGCGACCGATGGGAATCACGGCAGAGCGGTCGCCTGGGCAGCGCAGCAGTTGGGACAAAAAGCAGTCGTCTTTCTGCCAAAGGGATCGGCAGAGCAGCGGGTGGAAGCGATTCGGCAGACAGGAGCCGAGGCGCATGTGACAGATGGCAATTACGACGAAGCTGTCCGCTTGTCGAGAAAAATGGCCGAGGAAAACGGCTGGCAGGTCGTCCAGGATACCGCATGGGAAGGCTATACGGACATCCCGCGATGGATTATGCAGGGCTATACGACGATGGCCAGGGAAGCGCTGGAACAACTCGAGGAGTCCGGAGAGCCTGTGCCGACACATGTTTTTCTGCAGGCGGGGGTTGGCTCGATGGCTGCAGCCGTGCATGGCTATCTGCAAAGCTGTTTGGGAGATCAGGGGCCGGCCACCATCATTGTCGAGCCTCATACGGCAAATTGCTTGTACCAGTCGGCACAGATAGGCGACGGTGCTCCGCATACGGTAGACGGTGATCTGGAGACGATTATGGCCGGGCTTGCTTGCGGAGAACCGAACCCGATCGCCTGGGAGATTTTGCGCGATCATGCCGCAGCTTTCGTGAGCTGTCCCGATTGGGTAGCGGCGACCGGGATGCGAATGCTGGCAGCTCCCCCGGGAGATGACCCCCGCATCATTAGCGGTGAGAGTGGAGCGGTAGGACTCGGCTTGCTTGCGGAAATCATGCGGTCAGGTGAGCTCTCTGCGCTGCGGGAACATCTCGGGCTGGGCAAAGACTCGGTGATCCTGCTCTTCAGTACCGAGGGAAATACGGATGCGAAACAGTACGAAGACGTCGTATGGGGCGGAAAGTATCCACTTGTTCCAGATCCTTCTTGTGCCTCCCGCCAGCTATAATGGAGGGAGACGGAAAACGAGAGGGGATGCGCTGTGTCATTGCGGGAAATAGCCGACTCGGTTCAACAGATTGCGGAGGCAGTCGCGTCCGTATTGCACGTGGAGGTAGAGATAGCTGACCATCAGTTGCTGCGAATCGCCGGTACAGGCAAGACTGAGCCGGGCAGATTGCAAGCGATGGCCGGAGAAGATTTTGTCTACCAGGCAGCGCTCAGGACGGGTCAGCCTGTCGTGATCGACAGCCCGGGTACCGATCCGCTCTGTCGTCCTTGCATGCATTACGGGAATTGCGCGGAAACCGGGGAGAATTGCTGTCCGATTCGGGTGAACGGGATTGGCGTGGGAGTGATCGGGCTGCTCGCCTTTGATCAGAAACAGCGGGATCGGCTTTTTTCCGATGTGGACTCCATTTTGCTTTTCTTGCAAAAAATGGCAGAGCTGATCGCGATGCAAATAAAAGAACATCAGATGTATCGGGAGCAGCAGCTTGCCCTGGAGAGACTGCAGGCGGCTATGCAGCAGGATGATGCGTTTGCCGAGATAACCGGAACCAGCGCCGTAATCACACGGGCGAAAGAGATGGCAAGACGTGCGGCAGAGAGTGATTCCACCGTCCTGCTTCTGGGGGAAAGCGGCACGGGAAAGGAATTGTTCGCACGAGCGATTCACAAGGCCAGTCCCCGCAGAAACGAACCGTTTGTTTCTCTCAACTGCGCCGCCATTCCCGATACTTTGATGGAGAGCGAGTTTTTTGGATACGAAGAGGGGGCGTTCACCGGAGCCCGCAGAGGAGGAAAAAAGGGACTGTTTGAAACGGCTGACAAAGGGACGATTTTCCTCGACGAGATCGGGGATATGCCGATGCATTTGCAGGGCAAGCTGCTGCGTGTCCTGCAGGAAAAGCAGGTCGTCCGCGTGGGAGGAGAGGGCCAGCCCGTCGGTGTCGACGTAAGAGTGGTGGCGGCGACCCATCGCGATCTCGCCCAACTGGTCAGAGAGGGCGCCTTCCGGCAGGATCTGTATTATCGTCTGCATGTCATCCCGATCCATCTGCCTCCGCTAAGGGAGCGCAGGGAAGATATATTGCCTCTGGCCCACCTTCTTTTGCAGAAAAACGCTGCACGTTTGGGAAAACAGCTAAACGGCTTTACGCCGGAGGTACAAGCCAGGTTCGTCCAGCATGACTGGCCCGGTAACGTACGGGAGCTGTCCAACGTCGTCGAGTATGCGTCCACGATGGAGCATCGCTTGTTCATTTCTCCGGAAAATCTCCCCGCCACGTTGTGGACAAGCCCATCTGCTGAAGGCAAGGCCCAGCCTGTCGTCGGGCCGGGAGAAGGCTCAAGCTGGAATCTAAAGCAGATCGAGCAGCGCACAATCAGGCGGGTCATGACTCACCTGGAGAGAGCAAACAGGCCGAAAGAGGAAGCGGCGCAGCTTTTAGGGGTCAGTCGGGCGACTTTGTTCAGGAAATTGAAAGAAATGAGAATATGTGAACGGTCTCACAGAGATCCATAATTTGGTATATTTTTGGCTCCGCCGCCATTTTATGCTATGATAGCTTTCGAGGAAATTTTGAAAATCGAAAGGCGGGGTTGCCGGTGAAGCTAAGAGAGATCTGGGAATGGGTCCGTTCATTGGCATTTGCGCTAGGACTTGCGCTTGTGCTCGGCATTTTTGTGTTTCAGCCGTTCAAGGTAGAAGGGCATTCGATGGACCCAACCTTGCAAGATCAGCAGCGAATCTATGTATCGAAGCTGTCCCATACGTTTTCGTATTTGCCGGACTACGGCGATATCGTGGTAATTGACAGTCGCGTGGATCGAGAGCGCAGCTTTCAGGATGACCTGGTCGGCCATCCGCTCATCCATCTGTTTTTGGGAAAAGAGAACGAAAATTTCATGTATGTAAAGCGTTTGATCGGCAAGCCGGGTGACGTCATCGAGATTAAGGACCATCAGCTCTATCGAAATGGCGAGAAGCTGAGTGAGCCCTACATCAAGGAAAAGATGGAGGGAGAAGACGGGAAATGGGCCGTGCCGGAGGGCCACATCTTCGTCATGGGAGACAACCGCAACAACAGCCTGGACTCCCGCGAGATCGGCTTTGTCCCGTTCGATCATGTCATCGGCAGCAAAATAGAATGGAAGGTTGGAAAGTAAAAGGGTTGCCATTTTGGCAGCCCTTCCCTTGTCTGACAGAATTTCTGCCGGCAAAGCCGGATTGCGAGGAATCCCATGCAGGGCATAACCCTGCTAGTCTCACGGAACAGGAGGAGATCGCATGACGACGCTTTTGATCGCGGACCGGGACGCCAATGAACGGACGGGCATCAGTTGGCTTGTTTCCACATGTGCCATCCCCTTTGACGAGGTTGTCACCGCCGGGACGGCTTCCGAGCTGTTCCGCGTCCTCGAAGGAACAAGGCCGGATGTCGTCTGCGTCGAGCTGGACATGGTGTCCAAGGAACAGTGGGAGCGACTGAAAATGCTGACCTCCCAATACCGGCCGACAGTCATTGTAACAACAGCGGAGGCCACCTTTGAGCGCGCCGTACAGGGCATCGAGCTTCACGCCATCGACCTGTGGGTCAAGCCGCAAACTCCCGAGCATATCCGGCGTGTCCTGACCCGCTGCTGCCAGGACAGGACGGTGGCCCGAAAAGCAAGCGAAGTGCAGACTGACCATTACGGATCGGCGGTATCGTACCGCAGTCTGTTTTTGCCTCTGGAAACGCCGGGAAGGGGACTTCAGCTGATGCTGCTGCAGCTCGAGGAGACAGCGCGGCACGGGGATTTGCTGACATTTTTGGAGACATATCCGTTTCGGGACAAGCCTGCTCTTTTGCCGCTGAGCGACGTGATCGTCTGTCTTTTCGATCTGAAAAACGAGGCGCCTCTCGCTTCGCTGCTGGAAGTAGGAAAACGGCTGCTGATGGACTGGGAAGCGCAGCATTCGGAGTCGCTTTCGCTCGTTTTGTACGACGCCGAGGATCAAATGCTCAGTCTGCACCAGAAGTACAGGTATGCCGTCGAAGCGCTGGACATCCGCTTTTTCAAAGGATACCGGCAAATATCGGTGGTGGAGAACAAGGTGAACTGGGCGGTCATCGATCCTTTTCTGACTCCGGCGGAGCAAAGGGCGTGGATTGACATGCTCCACGACGGCGACCGCGAACAGGTGAAGCAGTGGATGTACCGCCAGTTCCTTCATAAAGAAGAGCCGTATCCCGAGCCGGGGCTGCTTCGTATCCGCCTGACCAGCATTTTGGCCCAGGTGAGAAGATTTATGAAGTCTCACTGTCTGGACGAAGGAGCGCTGGAGGATTGGTATCACCGCGTATTCGATACGATCTTATACACGCCGGTGCTCTATCGGATCGTCCAGGAGCTGCTTTTGTTCATCTACGAGCTGCTCGATTCCGCGACGACGAATCGCGAGGGAGCCCGCCTCGATATTATCGAGCAGGCCATCCGCTACCTGGAGGAAAACTACGCCCGCGCCGATTTGCGGCTGGAGGAGGCAGCGCGGCATGTGGACCGCAGTCCCGCCTATTTCAGCTCGCTTTTGTCAAAGCGTCAGGGAGTGTCCTTTCGCCAGCTGCTGACGACGATACGCTTGCGCGAAGCAGAGCGGCTGTTATTGGAGACGCGCCTTTCCATCCAGGAGGTTGCCGAGCGGACAGGCTTTGTAAACGCCAATTATTTTAGCAAGATTTTTAAGGAAAAGCGGGGGACAACCCCTCGTTCGTTTCGAAATCAAAAGAAAAGCAATAAATCGTAAATTTTTTTCTTTTTCTGGTTGGAAGCGCTTCCGGTTATCCGAAATCTCCGAAAAAACCGAAAGGAAATCGAAATAAGGATGCCTGTTTTTCCCCGATTGGTCTCTTCTATACTACATATACAAAGACCTATTGGGGAAAGGGCAGGTGCAATGATGACGAAGACACAATCGATTCAAGAGTTGATCCAGCAATATTCAGGTACAAAGCTTCATGCCAAGGGATGGGTACAGGAAGCGGCGCTTCGGATGCTGCTCAACAATCTGAACGAGGAAGTGGCGGAGCGCCCTGAGGATTTGGTCGTGTACGGCGGCATTGGCAAGGCAGCCCGGAACTGGGAATGCTTCGATGCAATTGTCGAAACATTGAAAAACCTGGAGAGCGACGAAACGCTCCTGATCCAGTCCGGCAAGCCGGTTGCCGTATTCAAATCGCATGCGGATGCGCCGCGCGTGCTGTTGGCCAACTCCAATCTGGTGCCGCGCTGGGCGACCTGGGACCACTTCAACGAGCTCGACAAAAAGGGCTTGATGATGTACGGACAGATGACCGCCGGCAGCTGGATCTACATCGGCAGCCAGGGAATTGTGCAGGGGACGTACGAGACATTTGCCGAGTGCGCCCGTCAGCATTTCGGCGGTACGCTGGCAGGCACGATCACAGTAACTGCCGGTTTGGGCGGTATGGGAGGCGCTCAACCGCTCGCGGTATCGCTCAATGGCGGGGTGAGCATCAACATCGAAATCGACCGCACACGCATCCAGCGCCGTCTGGAAACGCGCTATCTCGATGTGATGACAGAAAGTCTGGATGAAGCGATCGAGATGGCGAAGGAAGCCAAAGCGGCCAAGAAGGACCTGTCCATCGGTCTTCTGGGCAACGCCGTAGACGTCCTGAACGAAATGCTGCGGCGCGGCTTCATCCCCGATGTACTGACTGATCAGACGTCCGCCCACGACCCGTTGAACGGGTATATTCCGGTCGGCATGACGCTGGAGGAAGCGGCAGCACTCCGCAAGGCTGATCCGAAAGCGTACGAGGCGAAAGCGGTGGCGAGCATCGCCGAGCATGTCCGCGCAATGCTGAAGCTGCAGGAGCAGGGTGCCGTTACCTTCGACTACGGCAACAATATCCGTCAGGTGGCGAAAAACGAAGGCGTGGAGGATGCGTTCCGCTTCCCGGGGTTTGTACCCGCGTACATCCGTCCGCAGTTCTGCGAAGGCAAAGGTCCGTTCCGCTGGGCGGCGCTCTCGGGTGATCCGGAGGACATCTACAAGACAGACGAAGTGATTCTCCGCGAGTTTTCCTATAACACGCACTTGTGCAACTGGATTCGCATGGCCCGCGAAAGGGTGTCCTTCCAGGGACTTCCGGCGCGCATCTGCTGGCTGGGCTACGGCGAGCGGGCACGCTTCGGCAAAATCATCAACGACATGGTGGCCCGCGGCGAACTGAGCGCTCCGATCGTGATCGGCCGCGACCACCTGGATTCCGGCTCTGTCGCTTCTCCGAACCGGGAAACGGAAGCGATGAAGGACGGCAGCGATGCAGTTGCGGACTGGCCGATCCTGAACGCCCTGATCAACGCGGTAGGCGGAGCAAGCTGGGTATCCGTCCACCACGGCGGCGGCGTAGGCATGGGGTATTCGCTGCATGCCGGCATGGTCATCGTGGCTGACGGAACGCCGGAAGCAGAGAAGCGCCTGGAGCGCGTCCTCACGACCGACCCGGGCATGGGGGTAGTCCGCCATGTGGATGCAGGCTATGATCTCGCGGTGAAGACAGCCAAGGAAAAAGGCGTCAAAATCCCGATGCTAAAGGAGTAAGCGCCATGAACAACAAACCTGTATGGATTCGCCGGGCCAGCCAATTGGTGACGCTGGCCGGCGGTTCTGCCGCACCGGTGACAGGCAAGCGAATGAATGAGCTGGGAATCATCGAGAACGGCAGCCTCTGGATCGAAAAAGGCCGGATTGAAATGGTCGGGACGGATGACGAGCTGCAAGCGGCGTATGAGGGGCGAGCCCATGAGGCAGAAGTCATCGACGCGTCCGGCAAGCTGGTAACGCCGGGTCTGGTTGATCCTCATACCCATCTCGTCCATGCCGGAAGCCGTCAAAATGAATTCAACATGCGCTTAAACGGCGCTACTTATATGGAAATCATGAACAACGGCGGGGGCATTCACGCGACGACAGCCGCGACCCGCGCTGCTGATCACGCGACCCTGTTTGCCGAGAGCAAGAAGCGGCTCGATCAATTTCTCCTCCACGGGGTCACGACTGTAGAAGCGAAAAGCGGCTACGGCCTCACTCTCGAGGATGAGATCAAGCAGCTCGAAGTGGCACAGCAGCTGGACCAAGCGCATCCGATTGACATCGTCAGCACTTTTATGGGAGCGCATGCCGTCCCTCGCGAATACAAGCACGATCCCGATGCTTTCGTCGAGCTGGTGATTCGCGAAATGCTTCCCGAAGTCGCCCGCCGCAAGCTGGCAGAATTCAACGACGTATTCTGCGAGCGCGGAGTGTTTACCCCCGAGCAGTCCCGCCGCATTTTGGAAGCAGGCGTGGAGTATGGACTCAAAGCAAAAATTCACGCCGATGAAATCGAGCCGTATGAAGGAGCCGAGCTGGCTGCCTCCATCGGCGCCGTATCGGCTGACCACCTCCTGCGCGCTTCTGACAAAGGCATTCAAATGATGGCAGAAGCGGGCGTCATCGGTGTCCTCCTGCCGGGGACCGCCTTCTTCCTCATGGCGGAGTCGGCCAATGGCCGGAAGATGATCGACGCGGGAATGGCCGTAGCGATCTCGACGGACTGCAATCCAGGCTCTTCGCCGACTGTTTCCACGCCGCTGATCATGAATCTGGGCTGCCTGAAAATGGGCATGACCCCTGCGGAGGTATTGACAGCCGCGACGATCAATGCGGCCCACGCGATCAGCCGCGGCGGGCAGATCGGCAGTCTTGAGCAGGGCAAGCAGGGGGATGTAACGATATTTGATGTGCCTGATTACATGACCCTGCAATATCGATACGGCATCAACCACGTTCACACAGTTGTGAAAAAAGGCATCACGGTAGTAAAAGAAGGACGGTTGGCGTAAAGCGTCATAACCCGGTCCAGAAGAGAGAGTGCGAGGGGGCACTCTCTCCTCGATTGGGTGATGGCAGGCAGCCTGTGCCGTTTGAAAAAGAGAGATAGCAGTTATCTGGATAGGAAAAGGGAGAGGGACCGACAACTCAGCCAGAGGAGGACCCTTATGGACTATCATCCGCAAAACGGGCTTGCTGCAGAAACGAATCCGGCCACTGCTCCAGCTACGCCGGCCAATGTATGGAAGTTTCTCATTTTCAGCTTGATCGGCATTTTTATGTTCTTTATCCCGATAACGGTAAACGGAAATTCCTCCATCCCGCTGGACCATATCGTCACCTGGCTGCGGGGCACTGTCCCGGGCGTCATCCCTCTGTATGCTTTTGTGGTGATCCTGCTCGGAGCGATCTATCCGTTCGCTACAGGCACGTGGAAGAAAAACAAGGTGAACATTGTCTTTTCCTTTCTCAAGGTGCTGGGTGTGATCGTAGCGGCTCTGATCTTCTTTCAGATCGGACCAGCCTGGCTGATGGACAAAGACATGGGGCCGTACCTGTTTGAAAAGCTCGTGATACCGGTTGGGCTGGTCGTTCCGATCGGTTCCATTTTCCTGGCTTTGCTGGTCGGCTACGGCCTGTTGGAGTTTATAGGCGTACTGGTTCAGCCGATTATGCGTCCCGTATGGAAAACACCAGGCCGCTCCGCTGTCGATGCGGTGGCCTCGTTTGTCGGCAGCTACTCGATCGGCCTGCTTATTACAAACCGCGTCTTTAAGGAAGGCAAGTATACGGTCAAGGAAGCGGCGATCATTGCCACCGGCTTTTCCACGGTTTCTGCCACATTCATGATTGTGGTGGCGAAGACGCTTGATCTGATGGCCTACTGGAACCTTTATTTCTGGGTCACGCTTGTGGTTACGTTTTTGGTGACGGCTGTGACCGTCCGCATCTGGCCGCTCAGCAAGATGAGCGACGAGTATTACGATGGCAAAGGGGACCCGGAAAAGGCGGTGACCGGACGCAGGCTCCAGCATGCCTGGAGCGACGCGATGCACGCCGCCCAATCGTCGATGTCGCTTGGCCAAAACATCTGGGTGAATCTGCGCGACGGCTTTATCATGACGATGGGCATCTTGCCTTCGATCATGTCAGTGGGCTTGATCGGCATGGTGCTGGCCCAGTTCACGCCTGTTTTTGACTGGCTGGCCTATTTGTTTTATCCGGTCACGTGGCTGCTGCAGCTTCCTGAGCCGTTCCTCGCGGCCAAGGCATCCGCGATCGAAATCGCCGAAATGTTTTTGCCCGCGCTGATTGTGACCGGAGCGCCCCTGATCACCAAGTTTGTGATCGCGGTAGTCTCTGTCTCGTCTATCCTGTTCTTCTCCGCCACGATTCCGTGCATCTTGTCTACGGAGATTCCGATCAGCATCCCGCAGCTGATCGCGATCTGGCTGGAGAGGACGATTCTCACGCTTGTGTTTACGACCCCGCTCGCTTATTTGTTCTTGTCGTAGGACCGTAAGAAAACAGAATGACCGCAAAGAAATGAGCACAGGCTGGTTGCACTTGTAAAAGAGGCAGCCAGCCTTATTTTTTCAAGGCACGTGTACATGCGATTGGTTTTCAACCGCTGGGAGAGCTGTAGCCGGATTAGCCATATGGAGAAGGTTCATGATATTCTTGCTTTACATCATGCAATCTACAACAGGAGGACTCGATGAAGAAGCTGAAAAAAATGCTGAAGAGCAAATTCGTTTTGTGTCTGCTTGTGCTGGCTGCATTTGTCTACATAAACAACAGCTCTCTGTTTACAAAAGCGAGCAATGAAGCTCCGCTGCTGCTGGCCCATCGGGGTATGGCCCAAACCTTTCATATGGAAGGAATTACAGGCGAGACGTGCACAGCGGAGAGGATTTACGAACCGGAGCACCCGTTTCTGGAGAACACGATCCCGTCTATGGAAGCGGCTTTTCAGGCTGGAGCCGACATTGTCGAATTTGACGTTCAGCCCACCAGAGACGGCAAGTTCGCCGTTTTCCACGATTGGACGCTAGGCTGCCGGACCAACGGACAAGGGGTTACGCGCGAGCATACCCTGGAAGAGCTGAAGCGATTGGATATCGGGTACGGCTACACAGCCGACCAAGGAAAAACATATCCGTTTCGCGGAAAGGGAATCGGCTTGATGCCGTCGCTGGAAGAAGTGCTGAACCATTTTCCCGAGCAATCGTTTTTAATCCACGTGAAGAGCAACGATCCGACCGAAGGAGAGCAGCTCGCCGCCTTTCTCTCTGGATTGCCCGCCAGCCAATTGGAGCGGTTGACTGTGTATGGCGGAGATGAACCGATAGCGGCCCTGAAGGAAGGCTTGCCCAGCGTCAGAGTGATGTCGAAAGCAACGATGAAAAGCTGTCTGATCCCTTACATTGCTGCAGGCTGGACAGGCTACGTTCCAGCCGCATGCGAGCATACGCAGCTGCATATTCCCGAAAAAATCGGCCCTTGGCTGTGGGGATGGCCGACTCGTTTTCTGGAGCGCATGGATAACGCCCACACACGCGTTATCGTGGTGGGAGGAGACGGAAGCGACTTTTCAACCGGATTTGATACCCCCGAGGATGTAAAGCGGCTGCCTTCCGGCTATACCGGCGGCATCTGGACAAACCGGATTGACCGAATCGGTCCTCTCTATCAACAGAAATAACATGCTTTGCGGGGAGTGCGGCTCCATTCAGAGCAATTGACAACGGTTACACGATCTGCTTAAATCAAACTAAGTTAATACGAAGTGACGGAGAGATGGAGACCCACTGTTGAATTCCCCGATGAAGGGGAGTTTGCAAAAGGTGGGTTTTTTTCTGTCTGCAAGCTGTTTTGCAGTAAGATGGAAATGATCGATGCATCCTAGTTGGAGGAAGGACGTTATCGGAAGAAAGGTGGATCTTGATGAATTTTAACGGCCAAAAAATACTTCCTGCTGCCCGCCATATGAAGGATTTTGATCATATTTTGGAATCCCCCTACGAATACGGGGTGTTTCTGGATACGCATATCGCGCAATTGAAAGGCTTGTATGACATGGCAGAGAAACATAAGAAGAAAATGTTTTTGCATGCCGACCTCGTGCAAGGCTTGAAAAACGATGAGTACGCCGCGGAATTTCTCTGTCAGCAAATCAAGCCGGCGGGATTGATTTCAACCAGGTCGAGCGTCATTTTAAAAGCGAAGCAAAAAGGGGTATTGGCGATTCAACGTATTTTTTTGCTGGATACCAATGCATTGGAAAAAAGCTATTTGCTTTTGGAAAAGACGCAGCCCGACTTTATTGAAGTCCTCCCGGGCGCCATGCCTGCGATCATAACAGAAGTGTTTGAACGAACGAAGATCCCGATCTTGGCAGGGGGACTGATTCGAACGATTGATGACGTGAACATGGCCTTGCAAGGGGGAGCTTCGGCTATTACCACCTCCAATCGGAAGCTCTGGGAGCATTTTGCTCCGAAAGGCTGAGGTGCGTTTCGGAGCTTTACAAGGCGGACGTTGTCCAAAAATGGTCGCCTCGTCCTTTGGTACAGAGGCATTCGCGGCCCTGGAAAAAGCTGCAGTAATGCAGCCGGGCTGGAAACGAGCGGTAATTGCAGCTATGGCTTTTATCGGAAGGCATATTATGTTATATTATTGTATAAGTTAATATTTCGTCTGGAGAATCGGAGAGACCTCAATGCATTATAGTTTAGCTATAGTGTTCGTTGGGGTCTCTTTTTGTTTTTCTGTACAACCTCGGGAGGGAATGAAATGGCAGAGACATTTTCAAGTGCGCAGAGAACAAAGAGATTGGAAGAAATGAACAATCAGCTCTTTGACCTCGTGGTGATCGGAGGAGGAATTACCGGAGCGGGCATTGCCCTTGACGCGACAACGAGGGGCATGAAGGTTGCCCTGGTCGAAATGCAGGATTTTGCTGCGGGAACGTCCAGCCGTTCGACCAAGCTGGTCCACGGCGGCCTGCGCTATCTGAAACAGTTTGAAGTGAAGATGGTTGCGGAAGTCGGACGGGAGCGGGCAATCGTGTACGAAAATGGCCCTCACGTGACGACACCGGAATGGATGCTGCTGCCGATCCACAAAGGCGGGACCTTCGGCAAATTCTCGACATCCATCGGCCTGCGAGTCTATGATTATTTGGCCCAGGTGAAAGGCTCAGAGCGCCGGAAAATGCTGAATGCCCAGCAGACTTTGGCCAAAGAGCCGCTGATCAAGCAAAAAGATTTGTTGGGCGGAGGGTATTATGTAGAATACCGTACAGATGATGCCCGTTTGACCATAGAGGTGATGAAAGAAGCCGCCGAGCGCGGGGCGCTGCCGGTGAACTACGCCAAGGTTGAGGAATTTTTGTACGAAAACGGCAAGGTGAACGGCGTCAAGGTCGTCGATCAGCTGGACGGCACCGAATACAAGCTGTACGGAAAGAAAATCGTAAACGCGACAGGACCTTGGGTAGATACGCTGCGGGATCGGGACAACTCCAAGAAAGGAAAATTCCTGCAGCTGTCAAAAGGGGTGCATCTCGTCATCGACCAAAGCCGCTTCCCGTTGAAACAAGCTGTCTATTTTGACACGCCCGACGGACGCATGGTGTTCGCCATCCCTCGCGACGGAAAAACATATGTAGGGACAACCGATACGTTCTACAAAGAGGAGATTTCCCATCCGCGGATGACGAGTGCCGACAAGCAGTACTTGCTTGATGCGATCCGCTATATGTTCCCTGCGCTCGATATCAAAGACGAAGACGTCGAATCAAGCTGGGCAGGCGTTCGCCCGCTGATTTACGAAGAAGGAAAATCCGCTTCGGAAATCTCGCGCAAAGACGAAATTTGGCAATCCGATTCGGGATTGATCACCATCGCCGGAGGGAAGCTGACGGGGTACCGGAAAATGGCCGAGATGGTCGTCGACATGGTCGCTGATTTGCTGCAAAAAGAAGGAAAAGGGACATTTGGACCTTGTGCAACGAAGCATATGCCTATTTCCGGCGGAAAAGTGGGAGGCAGTGCGAGCTTGCCCGCCTTTATCGAACGGAAAACCGAAGAGGGAACGAGATACGGCTTTACCCGTCAGCAAGCAGAGCGGCTGGCCCGTTTCTATGGCTCCAATGTAGATGAACTGTTCCGCTTAGCCGAAGGGCACGCCCAGGAGGCCGCGGAGTCCGGTCTGCCGCTTGACTGGTTCGTTTCGCTGCGCTATGCGATGGAAGCGGAAATGGCAGTGAAGCCGGTCGATTTCCTCATCAGACGGACGGGTGCTCTGTTCTTCCGGATCAACGAAGCGAAACAGTGGAAGGATGCCGTGGTCGCGTACATGGCCAGCCATCTGGGGTGGAGCGAATCGCAAAAAGATGCGTATCTGCAAGAGATGGACATGCATATGCACGATGCGGTCACGCCGCTGGAGGCGTAAAAACTTCAGGACACCATAAAAGACAACGGAACGAAAACACAAGAAAAAACCACGCGCTTGGCAGGTTCCTATGCGGAACGGTTGCCATGGCGCGTGGCTTTTTTTTCTACGACTGACCAATTAACATACAGTAAGCATTTTCGGCCTGTTCCAGGTACACACTTGGATTCGTTCGGAATCGTCTGCGTTTGGTAGCTTCACTCAAACGAGCAGACCAACGCAGGCCTTCATTTTTAAAATCAAGGTAGTTTACAGACTGAAGTCTACTTAACACATTACTCTGGTGAAGTGCGTCATCGACAAATACGACCATTTCACCACTTCGGAGGATATATTCGTTCCAACTTCTCAGACCCGTCATCCGTCGATGCCGGGTCTTCGTCTGGCGGAAGAAACGCTCATGGTCGTTGTTCGTTCGTGGGACATGCGGATGGTCGTAACACGTAAACAGGCCTTTCCAAAACCCTCGGGAGTAGCTTTTCAGATTTGCAACCATTGGCAAGTCGTCTTTGCTGGTGTACGTCTGTTCAACCCAATCTAACAGATGCTGCATATGAAATCGAACCGTTTCACTTCGTTTATCTATGCTTGGATTCAAGATCCCGGCAACGTGGTGAATCGGTTTGGACCAGCGCATCACGGTAGCATATTGCTCTTCAAAATCATCCAATTTATCGAAAATTCTGATTAGGTTTTTGAGCAGAGAGGGCCCCTTTTTTACTCAGGCATCGTTCGAGGGAAGCCTGAATGGCTCTAGCATTTTCATAAACACGTATGCCCGGTAGATCGAGTGGGGGATTGCCGTCTTCGAGGAGCACAGAACGAATGGCCGCCACGTAATCTTTTGCCACCTCTGCTTCTGTAGAGGCATCGTTTTCGATTCGCTTCTCGACTTCGCGAATACCACGGAGGCTCTTCTTGATTCCTGTCTTGAGCTTGCGGTCTAAATCGACAACAGGCTTTGCAATGTCCTTTAGATAGTGGTATTGGCAGTATTGGTACGGCACGTCCGGCAGTAACGATTCCATGGCCATTCGGATGGATTGTTGACCATCCGTAACGATCCCGATGATGGGAAATCCCAGTTCGATAACAGGCAGGATGAGTTTCTTAAGTTCTTCTGCGGAGCTACTCTTTAGATTTTGTGCAGACAGGATCGTTCCGCTGAATACTTCTCGTATGACATAGAGCGTCTCATTGCCTTTCTCGGGCTGAACACCGTCCATGGAAATCATGATACCGCCACGGTCCTGAACAACTTGCTTGAGTGCTTGCTTGACGTGATCCGTCACGCTAGCGCGGAGCAAGGTAAGATAACGTTCGTACAACCGCTGAGAATTGCGTTCTGACGTGGTTACCCCGCGCTGATTCAACGTTTCCGTAATTTCGCCGATTGTCATATGTTGCTTAAACCGAAGCTGACCAACCAACGCTAGCACGTCAAAACCGTAGGAAGTGTGTTTCATGCTGAGAAGCTCAGCTTCAGCGGATTTGTAATAGGTTCTGGGGTATGAGCAATCTGCGTTGCTGCAAGCATAAGCCATACTCCAAGCTTGGATAACACCGGCAAGTGTGATGACATTCTTTTTCCATGCGGTATGATGTCGCCTGAGTTTCGTGCCACAGTGCGGGCAATGCTGTATCTCTGGCCGAAAGTATATTTTCTTTTCAGGAATGACACGATTCTTGGGTAAAGGCATGAGAAGACCTCCGTCAAATAGGCTAATGACTAACTTCGACAGAGGTCTTGGAAATCCTTGTTAGTTAATTGGTCAGTCGTAGTTTTTTTTATCTGTTGAAGCAATAGGGAGCTGAGCGCCACGGGGCGGTCAAAAAGAGGCTTCCTTGGAAGCGGCTCTGCCCGACACCGCAAGCTTGAGCTTTTTTCGCTGAAACAGGTTGTTGCTGATCAAAGCCAAAATGATCAAGAGCGTTCCTCCGGCATCGTACATCGTGATCTGATAGCCTTGCCAGACGGAGATCAGAAAAGTGGTGACCGGAACAAAGTTGATAAACAGGATGCCGTTGATCGGTGTGAGCAGCTTGACACCCGCGTTCCAGCTGAGCAGAGCCAGGATTCCCGCGACTCCGATCATGAAGCCAAGCTCGTAGCCGACGGAAAATACCGACTGGAGCGATGGGGCGTGCAGGACATCCAAGGCTGTCAGCAGCAGGACGATCACCAGGGAGGTCCCGGTTCCCAGCACGCAGCTCAAAGTGGAATACCGCAGCACTGACCACGAGGCGAAGTGGTTGCCCCCGATCGTATAGATCACCCAGCCCAGTACGCCGAGCAATATCAGCAGGACAGGCAGCAGGCTGTCTCCCCCCAAAAGAAAGGTGCGGAAGTCGCCCTTCGTAATCACCAAAAAGCAGCCGACCAGGGCGAGGGCGATGCAGCCGATGGTAAACGGTTGAGGCTTCTGGCCTTTATACATCCACAGCACGAGTACGGACAGCATCGGCATGAGCGCTTCCATGACGGATGCGAGGATCACTCCCGAGGTGCCCAACTGGTTTTGGCCCCAGAAGACCAGCAAGTTGTATATGGTAAATGCCATGGTCCCGAAAAACCAGAGAGAGACTCCGCGGCCTTCGAGACGCAGTGCTTGTCTGCCTTCCTTGATCCAGAGAAAAACAAGCAGCAGCAGGGAAACAACCGAATAACGGATAACGGAAAAGTAAAACGGGTCCAGATGGGCAAACGCGCTTTCTGCGACCGGAAACATGGCGCCCCACGCCATGCTGGCGATCAGGCAGAGCAAGGCCCCTTTCATGATGTGCTCTTTGTTCATAGGTGACTTCCTTTCGCAATTCACTTTCGCTAACAAATTTTTCACGATGACTATCATATTCCGAAATTACCATCATGTAAAATGATTGAAAATGATGAAATGTATCATTGTCAGTGATACAATGGGGGTGGAAGATAAGCGGCGGAAACATAGAAAGAGGGAGCGAAAATGGAGATCAGCGATCTGCGGATTTTTCAGGCTGTGGCTGAGCTGGGCAGTGTCAGCAAGGCGGCGAAAGAATTAAATTACGTACAGTCCAATGTGACAGCCCGGATTCAACAGATGGAGCTGAAGCTGGGGACCGAATTGTTTTATCGGCATCGCAGGGGAATGAGCCTCAATCCCGAGGGGAAAAAGCTGCTGGGGTACACGCAGAAGATCCTGGCGATGATGGAAGAAATGAAGCTCGCCTTTCAGGACGAGGAAGACCCGTCCGGTCCGCTCCTGGTCGGCTCGGTGGAAACTGTCAGTTGTTTGCCTGACATCTTGTCCGCCTATCACAAAAAGTATCCGCGCGTGGATTTGTCGCTGATGACCGGCGTCACGGAGCATTTGATCAGGGACGTCCTCCAGTACGAGCTGGACGGGGCGTTTGTCAGCGGTCCGGTCCAGCACCCGGAGCTTGTCCAGGAGCCCTTGATCGAAGAGGAGCTGGTCTTGATCGCCAGGGCCGAGGATGGGCCTGCGTCGCTGGAGGAATGCAGCACAAAGCCGCTCCTTGTGTTTCGCTCCGGCTGCGGCTACCGCTCTCGTCTGGTTCATTGGCTCGGCAGCCAGGGCATTGCGCCGACGAAGATCATGGAGTTCGGGACGCTTGAGACGATACTGGCCGTCGTCGCATCGGGGCTGGGCGTTTCGCTGGTTCCGCGGCCGACCGTGTCACGGTTGGAGAGAGAGGGGAAGATTCGCTGCTTCTCCATACCCGAGGAATATTCCACGGTCTCGACCGTGTTCATCCATAGACGGGACTCGCACATGACGGGAACGATGAAAAAATTTCTGGAGACGATTCGGGCGCTTCACGCAGGATGAGCCGTTCGTACAAGAAGCGATGATAAGCATGAAAACGGATGACAAGCATCAAAAGCGGCGTTCCATACGCGGCATTCAGGGCCGATGCGATTGCGCGCAGCACCGCAAGGAACGTATCGGCCCGCTTTTTGTCTCCTGGGGCAGCCGCCTCGTTCAGCAACGGTTTCATGCAGGAACCGTCTTGTATAGCAACCGTCCCGTGGAGCAGCCGTCACTTGTGTCCCAGGGTGTACAGCCCTGTTCAAGGAGAGCACACGGAAAGCATATTCGAAGGGCGCAGCGCCTTTTTTTGGAATCGCCATTGTGCTACACTATCAAGCGAGATACATAAAACCGATAGAACGGGAGGAAATCGAATGGCAACGCATCTTGCTGATACCACCGTCTTAAACAACGGAATCAAAATGCCCTGGCTCGGCCTCGGCGTGTGGAAAGTGAAAGAAGGGGATGAGGTGCAGCGCGCGATCCTGTCGGCTATCGAGACCGGCTACCGCGCCATCGACACCGCTGCTGTTTACGGCAATGAGGCTGGCGTGGGCGATGCGATTCGCGACAGCGGAATTGCCCGCGACCAACTGTTCATCACGACCAAGGTATGGAATTCCGATCAAGGCTACGAGACGACGCTGAAGGCGTTTGACGAAAGCATGAAAAAGCTGCGCCTGGATTACCTCGACCTGTACCTGGTGCACTGGCCGGTACAAGGCAAGTATCTGGATACGTGGAAAGCGTTGGAAAAGCTGTACCGCGACGGATACGTGCGAGCGATCGGAGTCAGCAACTTCCACGTGCATCACTTGGAGGATTTGAAACAGAACAGTGAAATCGTCCCGGCCGTGGATCAGGTAGAGTACCACCCGCTCCTGACACAAAAAGAGCTGCTCGCTTATTGCAAGGAGAACGGCATCCAGATGGAGGCGTGGAGCCCGCTGATGCAAGGCAACCTCGACCAGCCGGTGCTGGTGGAAATCGGACAAAAATACGGCAAGTCTCCTGCCCAGGTAATCCTGCGCTGGGATCTGCAAAACGGTGTCGTGACGATTCCAAAATC
This sequence comes from Brevibacillus sp. FSL K6-2834, assembly GCF_038592925.1. Taxonomy (NCBI): domain Bacteria; kingdom Bacillati; phylum Bacillota; class Bacilli; order Caryophanales; family Paenibacillaceae; genus Brevibacillus; species Brevibacillus sp. FSL K6-2834. The sequence goes on along the minus strand of NZ_CP151945.1, from coordinate 4,048,308 downwards.
GGTCACGCCGGAGCGCATCCGCCAAAATGCCGACGTGTTCGACTTCACGTTGACAGTTGAAGAGATGGAGCAAATCAGCCGCCTTAATCAAAACAAGCGTTTTGGTCCGGACCCGGATAACTTTGATTTCTAGCATAAACGACGAACGCCCCGACCTCTGCGAGAGCTGTCGGGGCTTTTTGCTTTCTGTACGGCAGAAGGCTCGTCTAGCCTTCCTTGGCTTCGCTCGTCCGATTTTGGATACTACCGTTTATAGGAGCGGATGCGGCGGTACTGGCTTTTGTCCTTCAGCTTCAGGAACAGGGAAATATCGGGCCGCAGGTTGGCTTCGATGATCCAGACCCGTCCCGAAGAATCCAAAGCCATATCCAAACCGTACACCCTCTGATTGGCATAGTAGGTGCTTAGCTGCTTGGCGGCTGCGACCGCCACCGCTTTCAAACGCTGAATCAGTTGATCGGCAGAAGCGGATCGAAGCGATGAGAGCTGTATCGCGGAACGCAGCGGCAATACTCTTCCTCCGCTCCGCTTGATGTTGGTGATAATGTAGCCGGCTCCAGCCACCTTGGCGAGCATTCCGGTCACGACCCACGAGGAGCCCGAACGGCGCTGGACCATGACACGAATGTCAAACGGACGGCCGTTGACGCGGGCGAGCGAGATTCCTTTCTGCACCAAGTACTGCGACTTGATCCGGCTGCGGATGTAGCGGTAGGTGGCTGATTTGCCGCGAATCGTACGTTTGCGGCAGCCGCGATGGACCTTGTAGTGGTTATCTCCCAGGCCGGTGATCAGGATGACACCGGCACCGCCGCTGCCTGCGATCGGCTTGGCAATAACTTTTCGATACTGTTTTAAAAAATGGCGGAGCGCATGCTTGGAGAAGAGTCGGGTGCGCGGAAGAGTAGAGGCCAAGCGGGAATTTCGACGCAAGACACGGTATTTTTTCAGCTTTGACTCATTGTATTTACCCACGAGCGGTCATCCCTCCATGAGCTGAAGTTATGGTTTCATTCCTTTTCAATCTATGTTTCTATCAGCGAATAGCGATGGGGAGATGTCCACTCAGGGGAAAATTAGGTGGATGGCGCACTTCAAGGCGCACTTCAAAAGGAATGGCCGCGTTGACAGCCTGACAGGACCGCGTCACATTCTGCTCTTTACTCTTCGCCGCTTTTTTTCGTATACTTAAAAATAGAACCTCATTTCATCAGGTGAAACGTACGGAACCGATTTTAATGAAGCAGGTGGAACGAATGGAAGAACAGAAAGCTAACGTGCGAGCCGTAGAGCGGGCGCTTGACATCCTGCTTTGCTTTACGGATTCAACCGACTTGGGGCTAAGCGAGATCGCCGGGCGGTTGTCGCTGCATAAAAGTACGGTACACCGCTTGCTGGCCACTCTGGAAAACAAGGGATTTTTAATACGCGACGCTCAGACGGAGAAATACCGCCTTGGATTTCGCTTGTGGGAGCTGTCCGTGAATCTGGCGCATTCCGATGACCCGGCCACCCTTTGGCTGCCGGAGATGGAGCGTTTGCGGGATGTCGTCGGGGAAACGATCAGCTTGTATGTCCGCGACGGCAATGAGCGGATTCGCATACAGGCAGTGCAGAGCAACCAGGCTATCCGGAGGGTCGCGCCTATCGGGGCACGCATGCCGCTGTCAGTAGGCGCATCGAGCAAGGTTCTGGTGGCATACGCGGAACCGGCTGTCAGGGAAGAAGTGCTAAGTGACCCGCTTTGGCCCGAATCGATCGACCGCGACGCATACCTGGAACAGCTGGAGCAGATCCGACGCCAAGGCTTTGCCACCAGTGTCGAGGAACGGGAGCTGGGAGCAGCAGCAGTAGCCGCGCCGATTTTTAACCGGAACGAAAAATTGGTTGCCGCGCTGGCGGTATCAGGTCCCTCCAACCGCCTCACGCTGGAAAGAATGATGGAGATTGCGGAGCCGATCATGGAATCCGCTTATCGCATGGGAAAAATGTTAAAATGAACAGGGAAAAGGGCGGCCCCTCAAGCAGGTTTTTCTACTTGGGGGATCGCCCTTTTTTCATTGCTTTCCACTCGTCCATGAGCAGATTCCAGAACGGTTTGACCGCGTTTTCCGCAAGGTAGTGCTTGCCCCGGCTTTTCACGTACTGGCACATCTGCTGGTAATAGTCCGGATCTGATAGCTTCCTGTAGCACTTGAGAATGTCGTGTTCGTCTTTGACAAAGAGCGGATACTTTTCTCCAAGCAGATGGATGTTGCCGACGGTTTTGGTGGTAAGCACAGGCACACCGAGCGCCATGTACTCCAGGACGCGGGAAAGATACGAATGAGACGGATTTTTGTCTGATGTGTTGTCGTAAATCAGGGCAAGGCCAATTCCGCTTTGCAGAATCATCCGCTTTGTTTCCCACATCGATTTTTGTCCGTGATTCCGCACACCTCGGGAACGGAGCAGCTCGTGAGCCTGTTTCCGGTAACGGATCACGATAGACGGGTAGAGCACATTGAGCTTTGCCCCCGGAAATTCCTTGCGAATCAGCCTGATGGCGTTCACGGCCGTTTCTAGTCCGTAACGGGGGCGAAGCACCCCGGCCATAATCAGGTCGAGCGGGGGATTCGGCTGCGGCTGGGGGTCCTGATCACCGGAATATCCCTCCACGAATTGAGGGAGGACCTGAATTTTGCGATCCAGCTCCCGAGCGGAATACCTCGTTTTCCGTTCCAGATATTCGCGGTAGCGCCTGGCATTGGGCACGGTTTGAAAAAAGACCATGCGGGAGTTGTCGAACAAGTGATTGACCTTGTTCATGATGATCGGGTCGTTCAGATTGTAGTGAATAGAGAGGAACAACAGCTTTTTGCCCAGGGAAGGCTTCTTTTTGATAAACTCGCGAGCCTGTGTCCGGTTGCGAATAAAAATAAAGTCGTAGCTGTGCTTCTGATCGAGACTGATAATTTTGCTGTTCAGCTCCGCGGCTTGATAAAAGCGAACATGGCGAAAGCGAAAGCCCCCCATCCCGTTTACATATCGAAACGGCAGGACGCAGTGCAGGACAAATCCCTCGCGCTCTTGGGCAGGGAGCCGTTCCACTTCCCGGTCAATCGCCTGGAGCATGATGAAAAACTGCAGGACATTCCCTTTTGGCTTGAATTTTTCTAGGTGGCAGGAAAAACAGATTTTCACGAAATTCTCTCCTTAGGTTCTCTCTCTTACAAGGTATGCAAATGCCTGGAGAGCGGGGAAGAGAAATTTTTGAGCCGGGTGGATGATGAGAGGGAGAGGGGGAAGTGAGGAATGGTTGACTTTAAAATTAACTCAAGTTAATTTATTAATATGAGTTTGTATTTATTTGCGAAGGAGCTGCTCCCATGGAACGAAGCATTCCGCTCAGGGAATGGAAAAAAGCGAAAACGAAGCAAGCACTGCTGCATGCGTGTCTGGAATTGATCGGAGAGAAATCCTTCCGCGAGGTGTACGTCGAGGAGATCTGCAAAAAAGCGGAGATTTCCAAGGTGACCTTTTTCAAGTTTTTTCCCCAGAAGGAGGACCTGCTGATTTACTACATGCGGCTGTGGGTGACCGATCGGCTGCTGGAGCTGGCCGATTCGCCCAAAAGGGGGCTGTCGGCGCTTCGTCACGTATTTCAAAAGGTGGATGAAAACGCGAAGCAGCATCCGGGTATTATGCTGAGCCTTATCGGTTTTTTAACTGAGGTGAAAATGCATCCATGCATGCCGGAGCTGACGGAGGCGGAACTCCATTTGTACTATCCCGGAAAGGAAGAACAGGCGGGTTCGCTTGTTCCTCGTCTCGACGATTTGTTCCGCCGTTGCATAGAGCAGGCCATGGCTGATGGCGAAATTGCGGCTGATGCGGATGTAAATGACCTGGTTATGGGACTGCACACGATCTTTTACGGTGCGTATTTGACCGCCCACATCTATCAATCGCAGGATTTTCTCGGATGTTACGAGCTTCATGCCAAACTTTTATTCAGGTAGGTGATCCAGATGGGGAAAATTTTAGCGGGGCGGTATACGGCAGAGATGGAAGGGCCGTTTGTCGTGTTTGTGATCGATTGCATGTGAACAACTGGCTTGCCGTGAATCAATGGCTTCCTGTCGTAAAGGCGATGAATGGCATGCTGCAAGAATTGTATCGAAACAAGGAGCTGGGCTTTCTTGACGCCGCCTTTTTCATGAGCGCACGGGGCCCTGTCCAGATTCAGTATTGGCGCTCGTTTGACCAGCTGGAGCAGTATGCCAGAAGCGGGGAGCTGCACCTGTCTGCGTGGAGAGATTTCAATCAAAAGGCGGCAAAGTCGGGAGGGGTCGGATTTTTTCACGAAACGTATTTGGTGGAGGCGGGAATGTACGAGTGCATGTACGTAAACATGCCTGTGTATGGATTGGCCAAAGCCGGTCAGCACGTCCCGGCCGTAGGCAAAAGAGAAACCGCCCGGCGCAGGCTGGGAGGCGAAAATGCTCCTGCCGTTCCGACGCCGGATGCGTAATCGTTGCCAGTGTCCGTCTTTTTTTGGTCCAAATCGAAAGCGGACGTCTCGAAAGGGCTTATCGCATATGGGAAAACAGCGGCGGACTGGGGAGAGGAACGCAGTCCGCCGCTGTTGCGCCTGTCGTTTTCAACTATTGTTCCACGTTACATCGAGGATGTTAATCTTTTGGTTGCCGTGGCGACTTGATGATAAGCCGTCTTTAATTCTTCTATCGCTCTCGAATTGTTTGAGATTTGAGCGGTGATTGCTTCGATGCTCTGCATCATCAAAGATACCGATTTTGCGATATCCGTCAACTGAACCGAAATGGTTTCCGCCGACTGTTTGCTGGATGCCGCCATGTTCCGGACTTCATTCGCAACGACCTCAAAACCGCGTCCGTGTTCACCGGCTCGGGCAGCTTCTATAGCGGCATTTAGACCTAGCATATGGGACTGAGAGGCAATTTCTTTGACAATTTTCGTTACGGATTGGATACTTTTTACCTGATCGGTAACTGCTTCAGATTCAATATTCAACTTGGTCATCTGGTTCAAGATGAGCTTTGAGGCATCCAATACTTGATCCGTGCTGGCAGTCATCTCCTCGACCATAGCCATCAACTCTGCGGTACTTTGCTGAAGAACTGATTCACGTTTTGTGATATCAGTAGCCACCTTGACGACTGCTTCCACTTTGCCATTCTCAATAACAGGCATATAAGTTGCTTCCAGCGTCAGCTTTCGTCCATCCTTCGAAATCCGTACGATCTTTTCTTGGGATGCTCTCCCCTGACGCAAACCATCCCACAAATTTACATACGCTTTGCTTGATGCATATTCAGGCAAGCAAAACTGGCTGTGATGGAGGCCGACAATTTCATCGACCGCATATCCCATTGTGGAAGCGAAAAGTTGATTCGCCCAAATAACCCTTCCTTGCGTGTCAAACCTGATCATGGCTAAATGATTTTGAATCGACGATAAAATAGCGAATTTTTGATCGGTCACGGTTTGCATGTATGGAATTTCCTCTCCCTGTATATCAGTAGTTGGTTCGCTCGCAACTGCTTTCATTGCTGGATTCCAAGAGCTATTATCGCCTGATGCTCTGAATAAATTCTAAACAACTTGTAAACGGAAAAAACCGGAGCTCTCAATCGCTCCGGTTTTTCTACTGCCGTGCATGGTCCCTAACACAATTCGAATCCATGCTGCTTCCGTTTACTCGATCTTGCTCCATGGACAGAAGCGACACGGCTCCGCAGGTTTTCCGTGTACATTGGCTTCGCCAGCTCGCTTTTGGGCCTCTACTCGTTTTACTTGCTTTGCCAAAAGTCCTGCGGTTCCCGATGCTGACCGTCAGGCCACTTATCCGATCATCAAAATCTCGCGAATGTCCTGTTCCGTCAGGGACGACAACGCGGCCTCACCAGGCTTGACCACTTCCTCGATCAGATGCTTCTTTTTCTGTTGAAGCGCGTACATCATCTCTTCCACGGTCCCTTGGGCGACGAGGCGAATGACTTGGACGACATTCTTTTGGCCGATGCGGTGGGCACGGTCGGCTGCCTGTTCTTCCACAGCGGGATTCCACCACAGATCATAGAGAATGACGGTGTCCGCTCCCGTCAGGTTCAATCCGGTGCCCCCTGCCTTTAGCGAGATGAGGAACAGGTCTCGTTCACCCTCGTTGAACCTGTTGCACAGCTCAATCCGCTCTGCCGCTGGCGTTTTCCCGTCCAGATAAAAAAACGGCACTCCCTGACAGCCAAGCTCCCTTGCGATCATTCCAAGCATTTCGGTAAACTGCGAGAATACCAGAAGCCGCTTTCCCGCGCTGCGGCATTCCGCGACAATTTCCAGCAGCTGCTCGAATTTGGCCGAGCTTCCTGCGTAGTCCTCGATGAAAAGGGCAGGGTGGCAGCATAGCTGACGAAGACGGGTCAAGCCAGCCAGAATTTTGATCCGGTTTTTATCAAAGGTCTCCTCGTTCAGATGCTTGAGTGTCTCCTGCTGCAGCTTGGACAAATAGGCGACGTACAGCTTTTTCTGCTCCGGAAGCAGCTCGGAAGCTTGCAGCGACTCGATCTTGTCAGGCAGCTCCTTCAGCACGTCCGCTTTCACCCGGCGCAGCAAAAAGGGACGAACTCGCTTCGCCACCGCTTCCCTCGACATGTCGTTGAATGCCCGTCGTCCCGGAAACAATCCGGGGAACACCGCATCGAAGATTGACCACAGCTCCTCCAGCGAGTTTTCCACGGGTGTTCCGGTGAGGGCAAAACGGTACTTGGCCTGGAGCTCTTTGACCGACTGCGCCGTCTGTGTGGCGTGGTTTTTGAAGGCCTGCGCCTCGTCCAGGATAAGCGTATGAAACGACTTTGACGCATACAGCTCGACATCTCTCCGCAGGAGCGGATACGAGGTAATGATCACATCTGCCTGGGCGGCATCCCGAATCTTCCTGCTGCGCTCTGTCTTGCTCCCGTCCGCGATGACGGCCTTTATTTCCGGAGCGAATTTCTTCAGCTCGTTTTTCCAATTGTACATAAGCGAAGCGGGTGAGATGATCAGCGCTGGGAGCTGCCGGCTTCTGATCTCCGGCAGTACGGAGACGAGAAAAGCAATGCTTTGCAGCGTCTTTCCAAGCCCCATATCATCCGCGAGAATACCTCCGAAGCGGTAGTGGGCCAGCGTCTTCAGCCATTGGAAGCCGTACTTTTGATAGTCCCGAAGCACAGATGCCAGACTGTCCGGCACAGGGAAATCGAGATTGTCCGGATTGCGCATGTTTTCCAGGAGCTGGCGGAACGATTTGCCCAGCTTGACGGCATTCCCTGGTCTGTGGGAATCGACCAGATGAAGCCCCCGGGCTACCGGAACGCGGAAGTCCGAGCCTTTCAGCTCTGCAATGCGGATGCCCATGTCGTCGATGAAGCGGCCGATTTCCCGAAACGCCTCATTCTCCAGCGGTACAAACGCTCCGTCCGGCATCCGGTAGTATTTGCGCTTTTCCTCGATGGATTGGAGCAGTTGGCGAATGTGCGACTCCGGGATCCCGTCTATATCAAACTTGAATTCCAGCCAGTCGGTTCGTTCATCCAGATTCACGGTTACCTTTGGCGGAGTGTACCCGGTATGCAGTCTTGTTTTCACGGCAGAGGTGGCGTATACCGTCAGCAGCTTCTCCAGCTCGGGAACGACGTGGTACAGAAATTCGTACTGAGCGTCCTCATCCTCCATGAAATAGCCGCTCTCCGTCCTGATAAAAGGGGATTGCTCCATCAGCTCCAGGATTCGCCGCTCCTGCTCTCCGTCCCGCATGAGGATGCGTTCGGCGCCGCGATGCTGCCCGTCTCCCTCCAACGGATTGATCACAATGTCGCCGTATTGAAACTCCAGACCGGCGAGCAGTCGATCCTTTACCCGGTCCAAATACAGCTTGGCTTTCAGTTGTGTTTGGATGATGCGCTCAGAGACGGAGCGGGCGATGCTGACGCTGCCGAGCTTCATCAATCCGGGTGCGACCGTAACCATGAATGGCTCCATCTGTCCTGCCGGAATCAGGATTTGCCGCTTGCGGGAAGCCTCAAGCATTTGTTTCAGCTCCGCCAGTCGCTTGCACTGGTCGGCTGGCAGCTTGATCAGCTTCCCTTCGGAAAGAACGACTCCGTACGATTCCATCACGGTGATTAAATCCAAGCCCTGGACGTCCAGTTGAAAGCTTTCCGAGTCGGCCTGGTCGAACGCAAAGCAAAGCGGGATCAGCTCATCGGAGATGTGGACTCCTGCGAATGCTTGCTCTTTGTCCATCACCTGCACGTTCGGGGCGGACGTGAGCAGGGGAAGAAGCGACTCCCACATGAAAGGGGGAATGAACAGCATTCGTTCGCCGCTTTTGTTCCTCGTTTGCAGGAGGTACGCGCTCACGGTTTCGCGGTACAGCTTTTCGTTGTGAAAAATGTGAATCAGCTGTCTGATGACGGCATCGTCTTCTTTTTGAAAACGGTGAAGCTCAGGGTCGTAGGTGAAGTGCTTGGAAAAGACGAACGGTTCTCTGCGCTCGATACACTCGAGGAACTCCTTTATTTTCTGGACGACGTACAGCCGTTTTGGCCCGACCTTGAGCTCGATGCCGAACATCTGCTTGCGGTAGCCGTACAGGACAGGCTTCAGAGTGAAAGACACATCGAGGGCTGTCCGGGTATCAAAGAGCGGCCGCACATGATTCGGGCGGGTCGGTTTTTCGCCGAACAGTCCCAGAACGCGGTTGGTCAGCTGTACATCTCCCGCAGAAATCCCGGAGGAGGGCTGGGTGGCAGAGAAGCGGGGTTCCCGCTCTCCGGAAGTCCCCGAATACGGATTTTCCAAGGCTTCTGATCGCCGTCCGGCCCCTTGCGAGTAGCGATTCATGAGCTCGTTTTTCTCCATATCCTCGATGCCGTGCAGGACGGCGGCAATGTGCTGGCAGAACTGATCATAGGAACCGAGCGAGGGACAGGTGCATTCCGCCTCTACGTTCCCGTCCGGATGAAACTCGACAGCGACCTTGTAGCTGCTGCCTGTTCCTTTGACCGTGGCTTCATAGACGGAAGCTTCGGGATCGTATTGCGTAAAAGTTACTTTTCTGGCCCGGTAATACGCTTTTCCTCTGTCGGAAGAGATCCGGCCGCACAAAGACGTGATGATCCCTTTAGTCAAATGAAAGCCCATGGATTTAATCCTTCCTCGATAAAATAGTCCTGTCTCTTATGATAACACACAAGAGAGCCCCTCTGGACTGAGTACCGGTATCGATACTGAGCCAGAGGGGCGAGTGGGGGATCAGGCGTATGTTTGTCCAGGGTTTAAAACGTAGGCAGGTTGTCCAGATTGTTCTCCTTGATTCCGTCCGGCTCGCTCCGCAAAATGTCACGGCCGTATTTGTGGAAGACGTCGACATGGGCAAGCTGACCTGCCTTTGCCTCCTGCAGGGCTGTCACATAGTCCAGCTCCCGTCCCGTATTTGTCTTGAAAGCGATCAGATCGCCGTCGTCATTTTTGCGGACGGCAACGATGCTCTCCTTTCCATCGGCGGATAGCGGCGCTCCTGTCCCACCGCCATTCTCCTGCCGGGCCTGCCGCTCGCCCTCTGCCTTGTAAGCGGCGTAAATCTGTTCAAAATCTCGTTGGTCCATTGCGCAGTCCCTCCTTTTTTATAGGGTGCCTTGCCAGGGAAGGAAGATACATTCGTTTTGCGCTAGAAAAAGAGATCGTGTATGAAGCTGATCAAAAAAATGAAAAAAACAATGCTCGAAATGATGCGAGTCATGTCGACCCGAAATTGTGAAGGCTCATAATCGCGCTTAGACAAAGCAGTGCGAGGATACAGAGCGGTAAGCCCTGTGATCGCTAAAAAGAAGAGGTAAAACAAGAAATCGAAAATAGACCCCATGGATAAAATCACCACCCGTTACTGGTCATTTACGGATTGGCTCGGGAGACGGTTTCACAGTCCATGAGTGACATTCTATCAAAGGGTGCGGTTTGTAAAAAAGGCAAATATTGCAGCAGCAGCCGTTAGCTCGCGCAGGATGGGGAAGCCGGTTGCACAAAAAAACAGGCAGAACACCGTCTAAGACGATGTCTGCCTGCTATGGGTGGGTGCTGTAATGGAAATATTGGGTAAAGCTTATGCGTTTACCGGTTTGCCTTCGTCGAGAAGCTGACGCAGAACGGTTTGCAGAATACCGCCGTTGCGATAGTAGTCTACGTCAACCATGCTGTCGAGGCGTACGATTACGTCGAATTCGAAGCTGCTGCCGTCTTGGCGAGTCGCTTTCACTTTGACGCGTTGGCCAGGCTGAACATTGTCAGAGAGGCCGAGGATGTCAAAGGTTTCGCTGCCATCGATGCCGAGAGACTTCCAGCTTTGACCGTCTGCGAATTGCAGCGGCAGTACGCCCATGCCTACCAGGTTGGCGCGGTGGATGCGCTCGAAGCTTTCTGCGATAACAGCCTTGATGCCGAGCAGGAAGGTGCCTTTTGCCGCCCAGTCGCGGGAAGACCCTGTACCGTACTCTTTACCGGCCAGAACAACCAGTGGAGTACCGTCTGCTTGATATTTCATGCACGCATCGTAGATGGACATGACTTCGCCCGTCGGCAGGTATTTGGTTACCCCGCCCTCGGTGCCAGGTGCCACTTGGTTGCGGATACGGATGTTGGCAAACGTACCGCGCATCATGACATCGTGGCTTCCGCGACGAGCGCCGTAGGAGTTGAAGTCTTTGCGTTCTACGCCGTTTTCTTGCAGATAGCGGCCAGCCGGGCTGGTCGGCGAGATGTTTCCGGCGGGGGAGATGTGGTCAGTTGTGACAGAATCACCGAACAGCGCGATGGTGCGTGCTTTCAGTACTTCGTCGATGTGACCTGCGTCTCCAGCCAGGTTTTTGAAGAATGGGGGCTCCTGGATGTAGGTGGATTTTTCATCCCACTCGTACAGATCGCCCGTCGGAGCGTCGATTTTGTTCCACTCTTCGTTCTGTGTGAATACTTTTGCGTATTGCGCACGGAACAGCTCCGGATTCATCGCTTTGCCCATTGCTTCGTTGAGCTCTTGCGGAGTTGGCCAGATGTCTTTCAGGTAAACGGGTTGACCGTCGTTGCCGATGCCGATCGGATCTTTGGTCAGGTCGATGTTCACGTTGCCAGCCAGCGCGTATGCGATAACGAGCGGAGGAGAAGCGAGGTAGTTCGCTTTCACCTGGGCGTGAATACGGCCTTCAAAGTTGCGGTTACCGGACAGGACAGCCGCTACGGTCAGATCGTTGTCAGCGATTGCCTTGCTGGTTTCTTCCGGCAGCGGACCGGAGTTACCGATACAAGTGGTGCAGCCGTAGCCGACGACGTTGAAGCCGATGGCGTTCAGAGAGTCGATCAGACCAGCGTCGATCAGGTATTGGGTAACGACACGGGAACCTGGAGCCAGGGAGCTCTTCACGAACGGAGGCTTTTTCAGGCCTTTTTCAACCGCTTTCTTCGCCAGAATACCTGCGCCCAGCATAACGCTCGGGTTGGAGGTGTTGGTACAAGAAGTGATTGCCGCGATAACGACGGAGCCTGTTTTCAGGGTCGCAGTTTCACCGGTCGGATAGGTTACTTGCGCTTCAGCAGCGATTTTCTCTTCGGACAGACCGAAGCCGCCTTTTTCGATTGGCGTACGCAGGCTTTCGTTGAAGGATTCCTTCATGGAAGTCAGCTCTACGCGGTCTTGCGGGCGCTTCGGACCAGCCAGGCTCGGTACGACGGTGGACAGATCCAGTTCCAGTGTTTCGGAGAAGACAGGATCTGGCGTGTCGTCTGTACGGAACAGGCCTTGTGCTTTGGTGTAGGTTTCCACCAGGTTGATCAAGGACTCTTCACGGCCGGTTTGACGCAGGTAGTTGAGCGTTTCCGCGTCTACCGGGAAGAAGCCCATGGTCGCGCCGTATTCAGGAGCCATGTTGGCAACCGTAGCGCGGTCAGCCAGCGAGATGTTGGACAGGCCAGGACCGTAGAACTCTACGAATTTGCCGACAACGCCTTTTTTGCGCAGCATTTGTGTTACAGTCAGTGCCAGGTCGGTAGCGGTAGAGCCTTCTTTGAGGGTACCGGTCAGCTTGAAGCCGACGACCTCTGGCGTTACGAAATAAAGCGGTTGGCCGAGCATTCCTGCTTCTGCCTCGATACCGCCAACGCCCCAGCCGAGTACGCCCAGACCGTTGATCATCGTGGTGTGGGAGTCGGTACCTACGAGGGAGTCAGGGAAAGCGACGAGCTCGCCGTTTACTTCGCGGGTAGCGATTACCGATGCGAGGTACTCCAGGTTTACCTGGTGAACGATACCGGTCGCAGGAGGAACCGCACGGAAATTGTCAAAAGCGGTTTGAGCCCAGCGCAGGAAGCGGTAGCGCTCCTGGTTGCGTTCAAATTCCAGCTTCATGTTGTTATCGAGAGCTTTGTCGTTTCCGAAATCGTCAACCATGACGGAGTGGTCGATAACGAGATCAACCGGTACGAGCGGGTTGATGCGCTTCGGATCTCCACCGGCGCGCTTCATGGCGATGCGCATAGCGGCGAGGTCTACGACAGCAGGAACACCAGTAAAGTCTTGCAGGACAATACGGGCAGGCATGAGCGGCACTTCTTGATTGCCGTCGCGTCCTTTTGTCCAGTTTGCCAGTTGTTGTACGTGTTCTTTGGTAATGGCGCGGCCGTCAAACTGACGAACTGCCGCCTCCAACAGGACTTTGATCGAGAATGGCAGCTTGGAGATCTCGCCGATTCCTTGTTCTTCCAGGCCTTGCAGGCGGTAGTATGCGTACGCTTTATCGCCCACTTGCAGGGAAGACTTCACGTTGTAAGCATCGTGTGTAGCCAATGTGCATAACCTCCCTAATTATTTCGGGGTTTCATCTGGTGAAACATAGTTTCGTTTCTTCATTACGAACCTATTATACTCGATTTGTTTCCCCGCTTCTACCCCAAATTTCATCCTTTATACACAAAATCACTCGGAAAAAACACGATGCCGCTTTGACGGTAGAGCTAGGAAAAATAACCAGACTCCATGTATTATCCCGTTTACATTCCGTTTACATTCATGCGGTATCGTTTCTCCATGCATAAAACCGGATGGGAAGTGAAACGAACGGGAAAATCGCCGCATTGCCAAAGAAATGGTGCAAGGGTGTTGGGGGACTCAAGCGGAAAGCTTTAGGAGAGGAGAAATCATTATTTATGGAACAGACACATACGCAAACGAAGACAAAAACAGGAAACTGGCGCGCTTTTTACGAGCTGATCAAACAGACCAACCCGTCCAAGCTGAAGTTGGGCGTGGCCTTGTTCATGAGCATCGCCACGACGCTTGTCAGTCTGGTGATCCCGCTGTTTACGCGAAATCTTGTGGACAGCTTTACGCTCGCTTCGATCACCACCGGACAGATTGTGCTGCTGGCCGTGGCCTTCATCGCCCAGGCCATCGCAGGAGGGCTGACCATCTATCTTTTGAATCACGTGGGGCAAAGCATCGTCGCCGCTCTCCGGGACAGGCTGTGGAAAAAGCTGCTCGTCCTGCCCGTAAGCTATTATGACAACCACCGGACCGGGGAAACGATCAGCCGGATGACGAATGATACCGGAGTCGTAAAAGGGCTGATCACGGATCACCTGTCCAGCTTTTTCACCGGGATCATCTCCATCATCGGTTCGGTAGCGACGCTTCTCTACCTCGACTGGCAGATGACGCTGACGATGCTGATTGCCGTTCCGCTGTCACTGCTCATTTTGGTCCCGCTGGGGCGGCAGATGTACAAAATATCGAAGGGACTGCAAGACGAGACCGCCAGCTTCACCACCATCATGAATCAGGTGCTGTCGGAAATCCGTCTCGTCAAGGCATCCAATGCCGAGCCGCACGAGTACCAAAGCGGCAAGCGGGGAATAGAGAACCTGTTCCGTTTCGGATTAAAGGAAGGCAGAGTACAGGCGCTGATCGGTCCGCTCATTTCGTTTGTCCTGATGGTGCTTTTGGTCGTCATCATGGGATATGGAGGAATGCGCGTTTCCACGGGCGCTTTGACGGCAGGAGAGCTTGTCGCGTTTATTCTTTATCTGGTTCAAATCATCATGCCGCTCGGGCAGTTCACCCAGTTCTTTACCCAGCTGCAAAAAGCGATGGGTGCGACAGAGCGGATCATCTCCACGCTGGAAGCCGATGAAGAAGACCACGCTTCGGGACGGCCGCTGGAGGATGCGGGGCTGCCGATCCATATCGACCGGGTGACGTTTGCCTACGAAAACGGGGAGACCATTCTCGACGATGTAAGCTTTCGGGTCGAGCCGGGGAAAGTGACGGCGATCGTCGGACCGAGCGGCAGCGGGAAGACGACTTTGTTCTCCCTGATCGAAAGGTATTATCAGCCGACTGGCGGAACGATCCGGCTCGGCGACAGCCCGATCAGCGACTATACGCTGTCGTCGTGGCGGAGCAAAATCGGTTACGTGTCCCAGGAAAGCCCGTTGATAGCAGGGACCATCCGGGATAACATCTGCTACGGAATCTCGCGTCCTGTCAGCGAGCAGGAGTTGAGGCAAGCTGCTTCGATGGCATACGCCGATCAATTCATCGACGAGCTGCCGGAAGGATATGACACACAGGTCGGCGAAAGAGGCATGAAGCTGTCGGGCGGACAGCGTCAGCGCATCGGCATCGCCCGGGCGCTGCTGCGCAACCCGCAAATTCTGATGCTGGACGAAGCGACCTCCAGTCTGGACAGCAAATCCGAGATCATCGTGCAGCAGGCGCTCAACAATTTGATGAAGGGACGCACGACACTCGTCATCGCCCATCGCCTGTCTACGGTCGTAGATGCCGATCAGATTGTCTTTCTGGAAAAAGGAAGGATTACCGGAAAAGGAACGCACGAAGAGCTGCTTGAAACACATGCGATGTACCGCGAATTTGCCACGCAGCAGCTGCGAATGAAACAGGAGGTGTAGGCAAATGGCCAAACTGCTGGTTGTCGATGACGATCCGCATATTCGCGAACTGGTCAGGGTCTTTTTGCAAAACGAAGGCTTCGATATCCTGGAGGCAGCCGACGGTCAGGAAGCCTTGGCTATCATGGAGACGGACCAGGCGGATCTGGTTATCCTCGACATCATGATGCCCCGTATGGATGGATGGGAGCTATGCCGCGAGCTCAGGAAGCATTACGACATCCCGCTGCTCATGCTGACAGCCAAGGGAGAGACTGCGCAAAAAATCAAAGGCTTCGAGCTGGGAACGGACGACTACCTCGTCAAGCCGTTCGAACCGGCGGAGCTCGTTGTTCGCGTCAAGGCGCTGTTAAAGCGGTACCGGATCGCAGCCTCGCACACGGTACAGGCCGGTTCGCTGCAATTGAACCGGAAGACATTTGAAATCGGGATGGGCGGCCAAAAGCTGACGATTCCTCCCAAAGAGTTCGAGCTGCTGTTCAAGCTGGCCAGCTATCCGGGGCAGACCATCTCCCGCGAGCAGCTGATCGAGCAGATTTGGGGCTTTGACTTCGAGGGCAATGAGCGAACCGTCGATGTGCACATCAACCGACTGCGGGAACGCTTTCCCGAGTCGGAGTGCGGCTTTCAGATTCGAACCGTTCGGGGGCTCGGGTACCGACTGGAGATCAGGCCATGAGAGTTCATCCGCACAGGAAGGTGATATGGCTCAGAGTCCTTGGCGTCATCGGCTTTGTCATCTACATCAATCTTTGCTGGTCTGCTGCGTATTGGATTACGCAAGGCCTGTACCCGAAAATCGGGATCGAGCCTTCCGAGTTTGTCAGGGGACTGGTCAACTCCTTTTTGGGCTTTCTCATCT
Organism: Brevibacillus sp. FSL K6-2834; assembly: GCF_038592925.1. Taxonomy (NCBI): domain Bacteria; kingdom Bacillati; phylum Bacillota; class Bacilli; order Caryophanales; family Paenibacillaceae; genus Brevibacillus; species Brevibacillus sp. FSL K6-2834. The sequence goes on along the minus strand of NZ_CP151945.1, from coordinate 4,032,428 downwards.
TTTTTTGCTCTATGTTTCTTCTTTCACGGCTTGTCAGGCCGCGGCATGTGGAGCTTTTCCAACTGCTGATCGACGCATTGAAACGGATCGCCAAAGGGGATTTCAGCGTCAAGCTCGATATCAAAATGGAGCACCAGTGGGGGCAGCTCGTCGAGAACATCAACCATATGGCGGAGCAGCTGAACGAAATGGAGCAGATGCGCCAGGAGTTCATCTCCAACGTCTCTCACGAAATCCAATCTCCGCTGACCTCGATCAGCGGCTTCGCCCGCGCCTTGCGAAGCGAGCATCTCACCCGCGAGGAACAGCTCCATTATCTGGATATTATTGAAACGGAAAGCAAGCGCCTGTCAAAGCTGAGCGACAATCTGCTGAAGCTCACATCGCTGGAAGCGAGGCAGCATCCGATGGAGCGGAAGCGCTACCGTCTCGACGACCAGCTTCGGAGCATCATCCTGGCATGTGAGCCGCAGTGGCTGGAGAAAGGCATCGAGCTGGACGCAGAGCTGGAAAAAGTGGAGCTCGTCGCGGACGAGGACATGATGAGCCAGGTTTGGACCAACCTGCTCGGCAACAGCATCAAATTTACTCCCCAGGGCGGTTCGATCAGCGTCCGTGCCCACAGAGTAGGGGGGGAGGTGGTCGTGCAGGTTTCCGATACCGGCATCGGCATTTCAAGGGAGGATCAGGAGCGGATATTCGAGCGGTTTTTCAAGGCGGACAGATCGCGGAATCGGGCCGTTGGGGGCAGCGGACTTGGACTTTCCATCGTAAAAAAGATTGTCGATTTGCATCAGGGAAAGATTGCCGTACAGAGCCGGCCAGGCGAAGGAACAACCTTTATCATCACATTCGCGGAGGACAAGAAAGTCCCCTCTCTTCCTTAAAAAGAAGGGGACTTTTTGCAATGCTCGCCGTGCGCTCAAGCTCCGATATACCTGGCATGGAGAGTGCGGGCCAGACTGACGTCATCCGTTCCTTGCACGAGCACCCGCCCGTCTGGAAAGACGACCAGCGTGTGCGGGTCTACGTGGAAGCGCAGGAGAAACTTGTTGCGTTCCACCTGGCCCAGCGGGGAAAGCCGTTCAGCGACCACATCCAGATCAAGCGACATATTGCCGGCAGGGGAGATTTGCACCGTATCCCGGCCGCACAGGGAGACGGCTTGGCCCTCTTGCGAATCCGGCTGCAAAAAGGAGAACTGCCGCTGGCCGCATGTCGGACAGTCATCGCGACGCCCGTTCGCCACCTTGATCTGGTGGTGGCGATTGTTCCACAAGTCGAAATGCTCCAGATTGGGGTTTAGCGCATCGGTGTCCCCGACCAGGATTTTGAGCGCTTCTGTCGCCTGATAAGAGGCCACGATGTGAATGATCGGGCCAATTACCCCGGCCGTATCGCAGGTCGCCATTTCACCCGGATTGGGCGGCTCCGGAAAGAGACACCGCAGGCAAGGCGTCACGCCCGGGCGAATGGAGGCAAACGTGCCGGTCGCGCTGACCGCTCCGCCGTACACCCAGGGAATGCCGTGTTTGACACAGACGTCGTTTACGAGATAGCGCACCTGGAAGTTGTCGGTGGCATCCAGCACGAGATCGACATCGGCGAGCAGAGACTCCGCATTGTAGGCGGTCAGGTCAGCCACGACAGGCTCGATCGCGACTTCGGAATTGATCCGCGTCAGCTTGGCGTGGGCTGCGATGGCCTTGGGCAAATGCTGCCGGGCATCGTCCTCGTCGTAGAGCATTTGCCGCTGGAGGTTGCTCGGTTCCACAAAATCGCGGTCGATGAGCCGGACAAAACCGACGCCTGCGCGAACCATGTGATTGGCGGACACCGTACCCAGCGCTCCCATGCCGACAATCGCTACACGGCTTTGCGACAGCCGCTCTTGTCCCGCGCGGCCGATAGGAGGAAACAGGATTTGACGGGAATAACGCGTATTCACGGTAGGTTAGCTCCTTTCCACGTCATCCGGAAGCGCTGTCGGGTTCCAAGGTCCTTGCTGATGGCCCTTCCACTCGCTGCCGTCCTCCCAGATTTCCTTCTTCCAGATCGGTACGATCTGCTTCAACCGCTCGATCGCGTATTCGCCAGCCTCGAAAGCCGCTTTTCGATGCGGCGTCGCTACGGCAGCGACCACCGCGATCTCCTCGATGGCAAGCTCGCCGATCCGGTGATGCATCGCCAGCTTCGTACCCGGCCACCGCTCTTCAACCTCGGACGCGATCTGCTTCATTTTTTCCACTGCCATTGGCTCGTAGGCTTCATAGGCAAGCAATACGGTACGCTGGCCGTGCGTGAACTCCCGGACGGTTCCGACAAAAGCGAGGACAGCGCCGGCATGCGGATTGGACACGAGCTTGACCAGTTTGTCAGCGCTCAGCGGTTCGGTCGTGATGGCAAAACGAGGGTCCTGACCGCCGCTCACAGGTGGCAATATGGCGATTTCGTCTCCGGCCCGGATGGCCGTATCCGGCTTGGCATACTCTTGATTGACGGAGATAAAGCAGCTGCCGAGCAGGGAGGACAGCGCAGGGTATTGGCTGGATGCGGCTTGCAGCAGGTCCTGTACGGTTGCTCCCTCCGGCAGTGTCAGTTGTATCGTTCGCTCGCCGGCCAGCTCGGCCAAACCGGCAAATAAAAGGACAGATATTTGCATGTAGCACTCCTCGTTTCCCAAGGGTTATTTATAGGAAGGAAAAGCTTCTCTCTACTTGTGACGATAACATAATTGCGCCTAACTGCCAAATCAGAGAGCGACTTCTTGCAGATTCCCGATTGATTTTCTACAGTGCTGAATGTAAGGTTAGATTATCGAAAAAGAAGGGCATTCCCAGGCGGAAAGCAAATGGGAGGAAGAAATGAACGACGAATTAACGCATTTTAACGATCAACAACGGGCCAAAATGGTGGACGTCTCCGAAAAAGAGGTAACCAAGCGGGTAGCGGTGGCTGTCAGCAAAATCGCGATGAAGCCGGAAACGCTGCTGCGCATTCGCGAGGGGCAGATTGCCAAGGGGGATGTATTGGCTGTCGCACAGGTAGCCGGAGTAATGGCTGCGAAAAAGACGTGGGAGATCATCCCGATGTGTCATCCGCTGCCGCTGACGGGCATTGACATCCGCTTTTCGTATGCGGACAAAGCGACATTGGATATCGAGGCAACCGTCAAAACGACCGGCAAGACCGGCGTGGAGATGGAGGCACTGACAGCCGCAAGCGCAGCCGCGCTCACCGTTTATGACATGTGCAAGGCCATGGACAAGGAAATGGTAATCGGGCCGACGTATCTCCAGAGCAAAACCGGCGGGAAAAGCGGAGATTTTTATCGGAGCGAGGCGTAAACATCAGATGAGTCGACTATGGAATTCCTATCCGCGCAGCATCCGGCTTCTGGCCGTTGCTGCCGTTATTCATTCTACGGGCATGGCCTGTATCTGGCCGCTGGTGACGATCTACATCCACGATTTTCTCGGGAAGCCGCTCACCGTAGCGGGTGTTCTTTTGATGCTGAATCAGGGAGCGTACCTGATCGGCAGTCTGACAGGCGGGGTTCTCTTTGACCGCTGGGGGAAAATGCGCACAGTATACGCCGCGACAGCGGGAGCGGTAGCCGTAGCTGTGGCACTGGGCTTCACAACCAGCTTTCATACGTATACGGTCTTGCTGCTTTTGAACGGATTTTTCTCCGGCATCATGTTTCCTGTGCTCAATGCCCTGATCGGCCTCTTGTGGCCTGACGGCGGCCGCAAGGGCTTGAATACGGTTTATGTGGCACTCAATATCGGGGTAGCGATCGGTTCCGCCTCGGCGGGAATGCTGGCGAGCATTTCCTTTGCCTGGACTTTCTTTGGAAATGCGGCGCTGCAGCTGGCAGTTCTGTTTCTCTTTATCTTTTTGAGCCGCACGGTCGATCTTGAGCGCGGTCAGGAAAAAGAAGGCCGGCTCGTGGCAGCGTCGGCGAAGCACACAGAGGAAGGTGAGGGGGCACAGCTGCCTGCCGCGGGATTGGCGGAGAAGGCCGGCGGATCAAAAGGGGCCGCGGCGGCAATGGCGACGGATGCCGCTCAAGCTGCCGGTCGCCCGATGGCATGGCTAGCGCTCGGTCTGTTGTCGGCAGGGTTGTTGGTCTGCTGGATTATTTACTCGCAGTGGACGACTGTGCTGTCGGCGTATATGCAGTCGCTGGGCATCACGCTCAGGGAGTACAGCCTGCTGTGGACGCTGAATGGTGCTTTGATCCTGTTCGGGCAGCCGTTTATCTCCTGGGTGATCAGGCACTTCGCCCGTACGCTGAAAGCGCAGTTGCTGTTAGGCGCCTACGTCTTTTCGCTCTCCATGCTGATCTTGTCCCAGACGACGGTGTACGCCGGTTTTTTCGTGGCCATGTTTGTCATTACACTGGGTGAAATGCTGGTGTGGCCTGCCGTCCCGACCATCGCTGCCGAGTTGTCTCCACCGGGACGTGAAGGGTTCATTCAAGGCCTCATCGGGGGCGTAGGCTCAGGAGGACGCATGGTCGGCCCGCTGATGGGCGCCGTGATCTTTGAAGCGCTCGGAGCAAATGGGATGGTCTACTTCATGGCTGCTTTGGCTTTGGTCGCTGTCGCTTGCTTTACCGTGTACACGTCCTTTGTAAAGCGTCCTGAGATGAAGGCAGCTCTGCCTGCTCCGGAGAAGCTCGGGTCATGACAAGCAATGCTTGGACGGATACTCGTAGCTGTCAGGCGAAGACCAGCAGGCTTTCAGCCGAGGCCGCTCAGGCTGTCAGTCGAGGCCCCTCAGCCTGTCAGTGAGGCTCCTCAGTTTGTCAGTTGAGGACCGCCAGGCTGACAGTTGAGGACTGCCAGGCTGTCTAACGAGGCCCTGCAGGCTGCCGGGCCAGCAACAGCAAAGCAGCCCGGGCCATGGTTCGGGATATTGTATTGACACTCCCAACCTGCTCAAGTAGTATAGTAGACATTCAAAGTAAATAGGTTGCTGTTAACTTATCCAGAGAGGTGGAGGGACTGGCCCGATGAAGCCCGGCAGCGGATCTTGCAGGATATTCTGCAGATGCTGTGCCAATTCCAGCAGGAGCGATCCTGACAGATAAGAACGTGGAGACGCACGATCCGCCCCTTTTTCTGTTCAGGAAAAGGGGCTTTTTGCATGCCTGCTTCGATGTCTGGATTATTTTTGCGAAAGAAAGGATAGAAAGCCAATGCGCATCCAACCATCTGCCATGGTGGACCGACTGCCGACGCAGTTTTTTGCCACGCTGGTAGCGAAAACAAACAAGGCCATCGCGGCCGGACATGACATTATCAATCTTGGACAGGGCAATCCCGATCTCCCGACACCGCAGCATATCGTGGAAGAGCTGAGCGAGCAGGCCAAGCGCCCTGTCCATCACAAATACCCGCCGTTCAGCGGCAGGCTGGAGCTGAAGCAGGCCGTCGCCCACTGGTACAAGGAAGAGTTCGGCGTGGAGCTGGACGCGGAGGAAGAGGTAGCCATCCTGTTTGGCAGCAAGACAGGTCTGGTTGAGATTTGTCAGGTGCTGCTGAACCCCGGGGACGTCGCTTTGGTGCCCGATCCAGGTTATCCGGATTACTGGTCCGGCGTGGCTGTAGCTGACGGCCGCATGGTCATGATGCCGCTCAAGGCTGAAAACGCGTTTCTTCCGGATTACGGCCAGTTGAAGCCGGAAGATTTGGAAAAAGCCAAGCTGATGTTCCTCAATTACCCGAACAATCCGACGGCGGTCAACGCTCCGGTGGAATTTTTTGAAGAGACCATCCGCTTTGCCCGCAAGCACGAGATCGTCGTCTGCCATGATTTCGCCTATGGTGCGATCAGCTTTGACGGCAAAAAGCCGGTCAGCTTCATGCAGGTGCCGGGGGCAAAAGAAGTAGGAGTGGAGTTTTACACCCTGTCGAAAACGTACAACATGGCCGGCTGGCGCGTCGGGGCTATGGTCGGAAACAAGGAGCTCGTACGGCTGGTCAATTTGATTCAGGACCATTACTTTGTCAGTCTCTTCGGCGCTGTGCAGATGGCGGCGGCAAAAGCGATGACCGGCTCGCAGCAATGCGTACATGATCTCGTCTCCGTCTACCAAAGCAGGCGGGATGTGCTGTTCGCCGAGCTCCACCGGATCGGTTGGCAGGCCAAGCCTTCAGAGGGCTCGTTTTTCAGCTGGCTGCCTGTTCCCGAAGGGTTTACATCGGTCGAGTTTTCCGATTTGCTGCTGGAAAAGGCTCATGTGGTGGTTGCGCCTGGCGTCGGTTTTGGACCGACGGGCGAGGGGTATGTGCGCGCGGCGCTTCTTTCCAGCGAAGAAAGGCTGGCGGAGGCAGTGCGAAGGATTGAGAAGCTGGGGCTGTTTGCTCGGTAAGCTTGTTGGCGGGCTTCGGGTTATCTTGCTCCTTGTCCAGGGGCCGCGGTGGGGAGAAGCCTGGAAACAGGCTTCTCCTGCGATTCGGGGTGGCACAACAGGCTGAATCAAGCAGGATACTCACGGATAAAGCAGGCTTGATTCGAAATGATACTCACGGATGCCAAAACATAATGACGGCAATCTTTTCAAGAAAGACAGCCTTATTTTTCGTGTATAGCGGAAGCCATACTTGCAACATAAAGCATGGCTTCCCAAGCAAAAGGCCCGGAGCTATGATCGCTCAGGGCCTTTATGATGGCTTGATGGAATCAGGTGATACCCCAGGCCAGCTTTATGGACTGGGCGGGATCGGAGGTTGCCAGTTCAAGTCTATGTACCGTGTTTCGATGGTTTGCAAAGCGAGCTTCAGCTTTTGCGGAGGCTGCTCCATTCCTTTGACAATCAGGGTTTGGACCAATACGACTCCCTTGTCTGAATTCTCCATATACGTCTTGGCAAAATCGGTCCGAACGTCGAAACGCTTGCCGTTTTCGTCATACAGATTCCAGTAAGGGAAGCTCTCCAGTTTTCCCAAGCCCTTCAACTCGATTATCCAGACGGGCTCGAATTTGCCTACAAAAACCCGTCCCACCGTACTTTTGCTTTTTCTCCTGTTTCTTACCTCTACAGCCCGGTTTACCACCAAAAGAAAAGCAGGAAACATCTGCACAAGCATCGATACCCCCAACCAAAGTAGTCGCGAGTATAATCCGACGATTTCGACCGAGCCATCGCTCGACATAGCTAAAACCTATTCCGCCGATAGATTTGTGAGATTGGACTTATGACGGCCGCAGTGATAAAACAGGTATAAGCGAAATCTAGGGGGAACCGAACATGGAATATTCATTTTCCAAAGCAACCAGCGCACTCAGCTCCTCGGCCGTGCGCGAAATCCTGAAGCTGACACAGGGCAATCAAGTATTGTCTTTGGCAGGCGGCCTGCCGGCAGAGGATTCTTTTCCAATCGAAGAAATGAGAGAAGCCTTCAATCGCGCTCTGGATCACGGAGCAAAATCGCTGCAATACGGCTTGACTGACGGGTACATTCCGCTTCGGGAATGGGTTTCGTCCCGCATGAAACAAAAGCATATGAATGTTGGCGTAGAAAACATGCTGATCACTACCGGCTCCCAGCAGGCCGTCGACTTGCTCTGCCGTGTCTATCTGGACGAAGGCGACGTCGTGCTGGTAGAAAATCCAACGTATCTCGCGGCCGTGCAACTGTTCCAATTTCGCGGCATTCGAGCTATTCCGGTGGATGGAGATGCGGAAGGCATGGATATGGAGGACCTTGCCAGAAAAATCGCACAATATCGCCCGAAGATGGCCTATGTCATTCCGACGTTTGCAAACCCGACAGGAAAGGTTTGGAGTCTGGAAAAACGCTTGGGACTGCTGAAACAATGCCGGGAAAACAACATTTTGATTCTGGAAGACGATCCGTACGGGGAAATCCAGTTCGACGGCAAGGCGCCTTATCGCAGCATTTTTTCTCTCGATGAGCATCCGGACGGATCGGCTGTCGTCTACACCAGCACCTTCTCCAAAATCGTCGCTCCGGGTCTTCGAACGGGGTGGGCGATTGGAGACAGCCAGGTGATTCAGATGATGGTAAAAGCCAAGCAGGCAATCGACTTGCAGTCCAGCACAATCGACCAATTTGCTCTGTATGAGCTGCTGTCCCGGTTTGATTTGGAAAGCCATATTCAAAAAATCCGCGACTCGTACAAAGAGCGGATGGAGTGGATGCACGAGCTGCTCTGTCGTCAAACCAGCGGCATGAAGTGGAATAAACCGAGAGGCGGAATGTTCCTCTGGGTAGAGCTGCCGGAGCATGTACACTCCGAGAAGCTGCTGGCGCAGGCTGTCAAGGAAGGCGTCGCGTTTGTTCCCGGTATCCCGTTCTACGCGGACCAGCCTCAAACGAATACGATGCGCCTCAACTATACGCTGCTGGATCGGGAACATACCGAACTGGCGATCAACCGCTTGGGCAAAGCGTTTGCGGAGTACAGCCAGCTAGTCGCTCACTAGCGATAAATGAATACGTGGATCGAATAAAACAGGGTGTCCCGAAGTCTTTGACGACGGGGGCACCCTGTTTTTTGCAGCCTCGGTTATTATTCTTCTGTTTCCTCCAACGTGCAGATCGCACTCGGCCGCTTGATGCGGAGCACGACACACTCATAGACGCGGAACAGGCTGTTCATTTGCTCGTCTCCGAGGAAGGACGTATCGAAGTCTTCCGCAATAGCCAGGTCAAGGTTGTGACGGCCGGTTGCGACCAGGACGCCGGATCGGCCCTTGATGGTCGGGGATTGGAAGACGCCGTCGGTGACCAGATTGCGGACGTGCTCGATTTCCAGTACATTCGTTCCCTTGTGTACGCGGTGCAGAAGCGAGTACAGCTCAGGGGAGACGACCAATGCGTATGGACCGCTGTGTCCCATCTTCAACAGCTTGTTGCGCGCTTCCACGATGTCGGCAAAGGCATTGCCCGACTCCATCCAGTCGCTCTTCAAGTGGGTGAGACGCCCCTTCACATTCATCAAGCCCGGCAGGTCCAGACCCGGGGAGCCGTTGAAGATCAGGTCATCCTCCATGAGAGCGCAGCCGGCTGCCGCATTCGCAGCGGCACTCATATCCAGCGGCATACCCAATGTCCGGGCTTGGGCCACATCCCGCCAGTACAGCATGAAGTCTTTGTACAGGATGGGAATGGTCAGGCTGACCCGTTTGCTGGGCTGGGTCATTTCCAGCGATTCGCCGCGCAGGTTCAATCCGCCAAAGCGGGACTCGTCGTAAATATCGTTGGTAATCGTCTGAATGCCCTCACCGAGCGGGCCGTAAATATCGAGAAAGCGGCGGCCAACCAGCTGGCGTCGCGCCATATCAACAACGGTTTCATCCAGTTGCTTCCATTCATCGTGAGTCAAAGGGGAATCGGGATATTTGCGGAGCTTGTCCATTCCACATACCTCCAAATCGTTTCTGTTTACCTGCCGGAATCTGCAAGCAAAGTTTAAAACATGCCTTTTAAGCTGCCTACAGTCAGGCCCTTTCTGCCTGTTTTGGCTGCTGGGGCGGCAGCAGTCTTGCCGGTATTGGCAACTGCCGGAGAAGAGGAGGCTTTCAGATGATCCACCTGGTGGATATCGTATCCCTCGTCATGATCGGTCAGATCAGGCCGGTGCACATCCGAGAAACGCTCGCTTAGCGCTGCCATGATTTCCTTTACGCGGAGGTAGTCCTCCTGGGTGGATTCGCGCATGCTGTTTAGGAGCTGGCGGGTTTCCTCGTCTTTGAACTCATACAAAGATAGCTCCAGATGCTCGCGAAAATTGTGCAAGCCGAACCGTTCGAGATTGATGTCGGATAAAAGGCGGGACAGTTCGCGGTCGCTGAGCTGTTCCGCTTTTTTTGCCTCGTCGAGCGAGCCTATGTAGGGAATCAGCTCCTGCAAACGGCCGAGGCGCTGTTCTTCTTCCTCCAGGATGTGGTGGTAGTAGAGTCGCGTATGCTCGTCCTGTGCAGCATCGATAATGGGCTGGATAATCTCCGCAAAGCGGTCGATATAGCCCCTGGTTCGAGAAAATATGGCGTGCAGTTGTGACATTTCTTGCACCCGACGCCACCTCCTTGCAGGTGATTTGTTTCATTATAACGTTGGAAAAATAAACCGGGCAACCTTTATCTGCATGTATCTCCTAGTTTGTGTCAGTCTGAAAAACTTATCATGGAGAGTATTGTCAAAGCTAAATGGGAATGATAATATTTATCAATAAGAGTGATATTCATTATCAATTAGAAATGAAAGCCATAGATATACACAACAAAAGTCGATAAACCAGGTTAGGAGGAAAAAACATGTCATCTATTCTCGTCATTGGCGGAGACCGCCTCGGAAATATTGTAGACTTTTTGGAGGAGCAGGGTTTTACCAATATTCATCATGTGACGGGGCGGAAAAACTCCCAGACCGGCGTAAAAATCCCTACTGGCATTCACATGATTTTGGTGCTGACGGATTTCGTCAACCACAATCTGGCCAAGACCGTAAAAAGTCAGGCAAAGGACAGGGAGCTGCCGATTCTCTTTTGCAAACGTTCCTGCTCGGCGATCGCGAAGGCTTTGGTTCAGGGAGCATAAATACATACCCCCCGCTGTGGAAAGACTACAGACTGATATGTACACCAAACGGGGGAATGAAAGGTGAAGCAAAACAAGCTTGACGAATTGCCGATTGCCAAACTGTCCGAGCAGCAGCTTCAGCATCTGCGAGCAGCGGAAGAAGAGATCACCAAAGAAGGCACAGATGTCTACCTGATCGCTTTTGAAAAACAGGCCCCGTCCCAGTGACGGGGTTTTGCTTTGAAATTGGCTCCGCCAGGCCGAGGGCTCCGACGGAACGGAGCCGGGGACTTGGCGGGACCTTTCCTCTAAAACACAAATTGATCCAACTGCTGTTTCAATGCATCGATTCCGATGGCAAATCCAAGGCATTGGCTGGACTGGATGATAAACGCGTTTAGCCCTACGACTTCTCCATTCAGATTGATCAAGGGACCTCCACTGTTGCCGGGATTGATGGCGGCATCGGTCTGGAAAATTTCGTCATACATTCGTTTGGCGACATGGAGACGGCGATTTTTTGCACTGATGATGCCCGCTGTGACGGAGTTTTCCAAACCGAGCGGTGAACCGTCTGTTCCTGTAGGAGCAAACATCTTTGCCGTTACCGGTAAAAAATGGCCCGCACTTTCACCGTACGCTGCTTCTTTTTTCCTTGGGTCGTCCAAGCCTCTGCCTCCACTCGCTCCAACAACAGCAGGGCCAAATGCCGGCGTTCTTCACGCGCAGCCTGCTGCCATATCCATTTCCAATCTGTCCATTGCCGCCAGTCGATTGCTCCGGGAGCAAAGAAAGCCTCATTTCCACCCGAAGACATCTCCTGCTCCAACCGCCTCAAGTCCTGCTGCCTTGCTGCGAGCTCCTCCAGCGTAATCACGCCTGCCTCATACGCTTTCATCCAGCGCTGCCGTTTTTTGGTAAGCTGCTTGCGATCATCGGCAGCCGCTGTAGAGGACCTGCACCTCTCCTGAACGATGCGGCGAAAGACCGAGCCCATTTCCTCTTGTGCAGAAGAAAGCTGCCCAAGCACCTCGTCCTCCAGCCGGTCTTCCCGGAGTGCAGGCGCCTGACAAATGCCGTTGGCTCTGTTTTTGCACAGGTAATAGATGTGACGATACCGCTTTCCGCCGCCTTTGCGGATATCTGCTGTTTTCCCGCGCATCTCGGCTTTGCAGCGGGCACAGTATAACAAGCCGGAAAAAACAAACGGAGAGGAAAGGACTCTCGGATGCGTTCTCTGCCGCAGCCCCATCCGTTCCTGTACCTTGAGGAACGTTTCCCGATCGACAATCGCCGGATGGGCGTCTTCAACCAGAATCCATTCGTCCCGCTTGTTCTGCTGTCCGCCAGCTTCCGCGTAGTTCCAGCGAAGCGCTCCGTAGTACACCGGATTGCGCAGCAGGCGAGTCACCGTGCTGCCGCTCCATTTTCCGCCATGCTTGCCCAAATGTCCGTCCCGATTGGCTTTCTCTGCAATCTGGCCAGGCGTATAACCGGAAAGGTATTGCTGATACATGCGGCTGACCACTTTGGCTTCCTCGGGATGGGGTATGAGCTGATGGTGATGCAGCATGTAGCCGTAGGGAGGAGGACCGCCCGGGCGTTTTCGTTCCCGCGCCATTTGCTCCATGCCCAATTTGACCCGCTCTCCGAGGTTTTCCCGCTCCCACTGGGCCAGGGCGGCTACCAGTGTGATAAACAGTCTGCCGATGGCTGTTGTCGTATCGTACACCTCTGTACAGCTTTTAAAGCGGACACCGTATTTCTCAAAATCCTGAAGCAACCGGTACAAGTCGAGAACAGACCGGGTGAGCCGATCCAGCCGGTAGACCAGGACGACATCGATGCTTCCGGAACGAATGTCGCCGAGCATTCGCTGCAGGGCCGGCCTTTTCGTATCCTTGGCGCTGAAGCCCTCGTCAGCATAGATGTTGGAAAGCGTCCAGCCCTGCGAGCTGATGTAGGCAGTCAGCCGTTCTTTCTGAGCAGCCATGGAAAACCCGTCGGAAGCCTGTTCTTCCGTACTGACGCGAATGTACACAGCTGTCCTCATGGCATCAACCTCCCGGATAACGGATTGCTAGAGTTTACAAGCAGGCCGGGTTTCCTATGCCTGGACAGCTGAAAGTTTTTGCCGGGGAAAATAAAAAGCCCGCTGCGATTCGTGACGAAAACGCAGCAGGCGAGAGGGATCTGTTGGGGAGGCTACATCCACTTTTGCCCCCATTCGTGAATGGAGTCGATCACTGGCCGAAGATCCTTCCCCTTGTCGGTCAGCTCGTACTCGATACGGACGGGTATTTCCGGATACACTTTGCGTTCCAGAATGCCCTGCTCCTCCAATTCCTTCAATCGCTCGGAAAGCATTTTATCGCTCATGTGCGGAACCATTTCCCGGATATCCTTGAATCGGACAGCCCCGCGCAACAGCACGTTGATAATCAAACCGGTCCATCTCTTACCGAGAATATTGATAGCTCCTTCGTATTTGGGGCACGTCTGTTCATTCCCAAATTCTTGACCCACGATGGTGTCACCTCTGTGGTACATCTTGTTTTCCTCTTTATTGTAGCATATCAACTTGAATAAAGTAAGTAACACAATGAGACCTGGTGCCTATATTGTTTTGTCCAGAGTGTCCGGACTTATGCAAGCGCTGGCGATAAAAAGGGCGATGGCCCGTTTCCAGCCCATGGGTCTCCACTTTTTTCATTTCAACATAGACTATTCGAGAACATAGACGGAGGGTGGGTCTTGATGTCAAAAAAACCGGTAATCGGTATTCTTACGTGGAGAGAAGGGAAACGGTTTGGCGAGCCGGGATACTTGCGAAGGCTGGTGACGGCAGGAAAGCGAATGGGGGCAGAGACGTTCCTGTTTTCCCATCAGGATGTGAATACGGCTGAGAAAAAGATCAGGGGATTCGTTCCGGCAAAGGGAGGCGGGTGGGAAAGCCGCCTGTTTCCGTGGCCAGAGGTCGTCATTGACCGGTACCGAAAAAGGGAAGACGCGTACATGAGGCTGCGTCATGGCGGGGTGTTTCAGTTTGCCAACAGTCCGTTTGGAAAGAAATGGAGGGTGACTGAGCTTTTGGCCAAAGACGATCGGGTCAAAAGATGGATTCCCGAGACGTACGTGTACGCGAAAGGAAAAGTAAAGGCGATGCTGGACCGCTATCCGATCGTCTATGTAAAACCGGGCAATGGGACAGGGGGACGCAGCATCGTCAAGATCTCGCAGGCAGGGAAACACTTCCTCATTCAGGGGAGAGATCGCCGGCTGCAAAGACGGAAGGCTAGCTTTGCGACCAGGGATGGCGTGGAGAGCTGGATTCAAAAGTGGGTGCGGGAGCAGCGGATTCGAGACGGGAACTTTCTCGTGCAGCAGGGGCTCGATCTTTCGCTGGTGCCGGGCCGCGTCGCTGATGTACGCCTTTTGATCCAAAAAAACAGCGCTGGAGAGTGGGAGGTGACTGGCTCTGGAGTACGCCTCGGGGAGACGGGCAGCTCCATTTCCAATCTGCACGGAGGGGGGAAGGCCATTTCATTCCAGTCGTTCGTGGGCAAGCGGTTCGGTCCGGAGCGGACAAAGCTTATCCAGCAGGAGTGCCACCGGATGGCCCACGAGATAGCGTCTGTCCTGGAGGGAAAATTTGGGCGGATGATGGAGTTTGGTCTGGACGTAGGGGTGGATGTAGCCGGAAGAGTCTGGCTGATCGAAGTAAACCCCAAGCCGGGCCGGGAAATCTTCAGGCAGATGGGGGATACGCGCACGTATGAAGAAGCGATCGCCCGCCCCGTCTCCTTTGCGCTTCATCTGATCAACTCCGGACAGGTGCAGACGAAAGGCGGTCGAAAAACGGGGGCTTGAAGAGGCGGGAGCCAAACCCGGAACGAAGCGGTGGAGACCCCCCATGACGGTTTGCCGCTATAGCAACAGGCGGTGAACCAATGCTGATGACCCATTCACCTACTTTTGTCTCCGAAGAGTCACCGAGCCGCAATGGATGCAGCTTGCAATCCGCATCAATCTTGATAACAGCATAATCGCGGACGCGATCAGCCAGTACCCGCTTCGCCTCAAAGACACGCCCATTGTATAGTTTGACAAGGATGGTACGCGATTTTCCGATGACGTGTTCGCTGGTCAGGATATACCCTTTGGGATGAAAGAGAAAGCCGGAACCGTAACTCCGCTCGGAAGCAAAGGGCGGATCATCGGAGACCAGACTGCGAATCAGGTCTTCTACGTTGTTGGTCTGATGATTATCTTCTGTGACGATGGAAACAACGCCGTCCCTTACCCGTTCGATAATGGGAACGAAGAAGTTGAAGGGGTGCAAACTGTTGCTCGCGGGGTATTTGGCTCTGGCATAGTTGTTCCACTTTTTACTTTTCACGTCTCTCTCCCCCTAAAGCAGATAGGTATGTATCATCTTATGGCGAGTGCGGAGGTATGGGACGCCCAAATATAATCAGTGGGATATATCAATATTTTTAATTGATATAATAAAGAATTAGCATTGGTATATTTATAAAGGAACACTTATAATTGGGTAAAGAATATTTCGAACAATACAAGCGATTTCGCAATATACGGAAACCTTCCGTTTCCAGAATTGACGATTTCGCGGCGGAAACATGGAGATGCTTAGGGTATTGGAGGATGTAGAGAGATGGACGTAAAAACAATCATACTCGGTTTTCTGAATTATGGTGAAATGAGCGGCTATGACATAAAGCAGGCTTTTTCAAGCAGCATCGGCTTTTTCTACGATGCCAGCTTCGGCGCGATCTATCCGGCTCTGCGCAAGCTGGAGGAAGAGGGCTATGTGACCAAGCAGGAAATCATTCAATCGGGCAAGCCGAACAAGATTTTGTACCGGATTACAGAAGCGGGCAAGGCGACATTCAACCAGGAGATTCAGTCTGCAATTTTGCCGCCCGTTCTTCGTTCCGATATGCTGGTAAAAATTTTCTTCGGAAACAGCCGCACCGAGGCAGAGCAGAAAGAGCTGATGGAGAGCTGTCTGGAGCTTCAGCATAACATGCTGAAGCAAAGCCGGGACTCGTACGCGAAATTGCAGGACACTTTTGACGATTATCAAAAGTTTTGTTGGGAATATACGATTCATCACCTGGAAATGACGATTTCTTTCCTGGAAGAAAAAATGCCGGCTCTATTGAAAAAGGAGCATGCGTACATGGCTTAAAAGCCAGGAACCCAAGTGAAGGACCCCCAATGATGCGTGCTCAGAACAAATAAAAAAAGCGAAAGGGCCGTATAGACGCCTTTCGCTTTTTCGTGTTTTATTTCAGGTTTTCCGGATTGAGGCACTCCAGCTCAGGTACGACAAAACGGCCGTCCTTGCGAATCAGGCGGTCATCAAACCAGATTTCACCGCCACCCCACTCAGGGCGTTGGATGCAGACCAGATCCCAGTGAATGGAGGACTTGTTGCCGTTAAACGCTTCGTCATAGGCTTGACCCGGCGTAAAGTGGAAGCTGCCGTCGATTTTTTCGTCAAACAGGATGTCCTTCATCGGATTTTGGATATAAGGATTGACGCCAATGGCAAATTCCCCGATGAAACGGGCGCCCTCGTCTGTGTCGAATACTTCGTTGATCTTTTTCGTATCGTTGGCGGTCGCTTCGACGATTTTGCCATCCTTGAAGGTCAGCTTGATATTGTCGTATGTAAAGCCTTGGTAAGGAGACGGCGTATTGTAGGAGATGACGCCGTTGACAGAGTCGCGAACAGGTGCGGTAAACACTTCCCCGTCCGGAATATTGGCTTCCCCGGCGCATTTGATCGCAGGAATGCCTTTGATGGAAAAGCTCAGATCGGTGCCAGGACCTACGATGCGGACCTTGTCGGTTTTCTCCATCAGTTCGACGAGGCTGTCCATCGCCTTATCCATTTTTCCGTAATCCAGCGTGCAGACATCGAAATAGAAATCTTCAAAGGCTGCCGTGCTCATGTTGGCCAACTGGGCCATCGAAGCGTTCGGGTAGCGGAGGACGACCCATTTTGTTTCAGGAACACGCACATCCAGTACCGGGCGCGTGTGCAGTCTGGAACTCAACTGGATCTTGTCGCCGGGAACATCAGCGTATTCATTGATGTTGTCGCCGCCGCGAATGCCGATGTAGACGTCCATCTTCTTCATGAAGGACACGTCAGCCTCGCGCATGATTTCCAGTTGCTTTTCATTGGTGTGAAGAAGCAGTTCACGCTGAATCGTAGGATCGATCAGCTGTACGAAAGGATTGCCTCCTGCTGCATACACTTCCCTGATGACGGCGCGAGTCAGTTCGGAAACAGAACCGACGGCATAGATGAGAACGTTTTCACCGCTTTGTACGCGGGTCGAGTAATTGACCAGAACATTGGCCAGCTTTTCCAAACGGGGATCTTTCATGGGTGAGTGTACCTCGCTTTCAGTAGCGTTCATACAGTATTGTAACATGAGAAAATCTGGCTTTGCCAGAAACCGCTATGCAAGCGATAAAAAATTTTTTTCTAACTCGTGAAGAAAAGAAAAAAGCTACCCGTCGACAGGGCAGCATGCGTATGAAACGCGCTATTCAGGATCCGGTCCTAATATATATGCAATCATTGGCCCTTATGTTCCACTAGTGCTGATTAATTGTCACAAGAGCAGCCGACAATTACCAACAGGATAAACAGGATCAACACCAGAGTGAAGTCGTCAAGGTTGCCGTTAAAGATGCTACTCATTAAACATCCTCCTTTGTTTGTTAAGCGTCAGTGCTTACATCCATAACATATGGGTTTTCGCACAATGCCGTAACAAGGGCAAACGCCCATTTTTCCGAAGTATATTATTCTGAAAACATGGAAAAGCTAGAGGATACGAAAGTACGACGCGAAACGAAAGGATGGCATTTGTCATGCGCAAAGCCTTGTCCGGCATGGACCATTATTTTTTGGAACCCGTTTTGATCAACGTGGGAGAAGACTTCAAATCGATTGTGTGGAAAGCGCAATACGATATGGATTTTAATACGGAGTGTCTGTTCTGTTTTTCCGAAAAGATTACCGGGTACCGGGTCGAAGATGAAGCAGGACGCTCCGGAAAAGTCGCAGTCTGTCCCCATTGCGAAAAAGTGAACGCCATTTACGCTTGAGTAATCCAGGTAACTTTTCCCGCTGCCGCTAAGAAAAAAGGGGGAAAGGTTTAGCCGGGGGGACCATGCTCGCAGAAGGGCATGGCGAAATGGCGGCAACAACAGGTTTCATCGAAGATCCGGGAGCATCAGCCCCTGATCGGGCAAAAGCGATGTCTCTTACAGGGGCATCGCTTTTGCTTGTGTCTGCCACTCTATCCACCATGTACCACCCCTGTTTTAGCAGGATTGAACCCTGTTAAATCGAATACGTAAGGGAGCATACATAAGGCAGGATAGAGGTGAACACATGCACAAGAAATGCAGCCGCTGTGGGAGAGACATGGAGATCATGCTGCGAAATGTCGTGTACCGGAAAAGGGTCAAAATCTTGAATGTACCGGTGCAAGTCTGTCAGAATGATCACTGCTCCCATTCCCAGGTCGTCGACGTAGTCAAGGAAGACCTGAAAGAATTGATGGAGAACCTGGGCCAGTATCCGGAGCGGCAGAACATCGAATTTGAAGACGTGTCAGAACTCTCTCATTTGCTGGTATTGATTGCGAACCAAGAAGAGGATGCTACGGTTCGGCAGGCTTTGGAAGAGCGGGTAAATGAACTGTTGGACCTGTTTTTGCTTGCGCAATCGCTTGGGGATCAGGAGTGGATGCGAGAGCTCCGGCAGCGTTTGACCAAAATCATGATTTGACTGTGGAGAGTTGTCCTGTTTGCTAGGACGGCTCTTTTTGTTATCGCTTCAAAATGCGGAAAGAATGCTTTTCGATACGGAAAGAATGCATCGCGATTGTGGGCTGGCGGGTGCACCGGAAGCATGGACTTCCGCATTTCTTTTCCGTATACTATGAACCACATAGGAGTGATGAGAGGAGCGATACGCCAATGTCAGTAAATCAGCTTCATTCCCTGGAGGAATTGGACCAGTTTGTGTCGGAAACAGGCAAGCGCCTGCTGTTCAAGCATAGTACGGTCTGCCCGATCAGCACGACTGCCTACGAGGAATTTCAAGCATTTTTGCGTGAACAGGACGTGCCGTCAGCGGTTATTCTCGTGCGGGAGGATCGTCCCGTATCCAATGCCGTTGCCGAGCGTTTCGCGATTACGCACGAGTCCCCGCAGATTTTTCTGCTGGAGGACGGCCAGGTCAAATGGCACACATCGCACTGGAAAATCACCAAAGCTGCGATAGCCGAAGCGATTAACGGGTAAACCAAAAACGGGTTGGCATATGGCGCCAGCCCGTTTTTCTATTCGGTCAAACGTTTCTCTCAAAAGCTATTCCCAGTACAATTCCAGTTTGTCGCCCGCCTGCAGCTCGCTATGAAAAGAAGCGGGCTCTCCGTTTATCAGCATGACGAGCCTGGTGAGGCCATCCGTCGATGGTTTTTCCAGCGAGACGTCAACATAGCGGAAGACATCGCTGAATACGGGCGCGGCAGGCTGTGTCGCCTTTACGGTAATGATCGCACCGTCCTCTACCCGTTCGTGCTGCTCGGCAGGGCGGCCATTCATCGTAATCGACAGGGAAGAAAGCGCGATCGATACGGGAGTCCCGTTGAAGTGGACGGTCATCGACTCCTGCACCCATTCCTCCGGCGGAATGACGTCGCGGATCGCCGGCAGCTCGAGCGGCTCCTCCCGGAAGATCAGCTCATCTCCAGGTCTGACAAAGTCGCTGAGAGAAGCTGCCTTGCCGTTTATCTCCACGACTGTCTGTCGGGATGACAAGGAATACTCACGGCCGTTTACGCTGAATTGAACGGTTTCGGCGGCCGCGTCGGCAGATGCCGCAGAAAGCATGCCGGATTCGCGCAAAACCTCTTCTACCGTTCGCGGCAAACGGATGACAACCTCGCTCCGGTCAGCCAGCTCGGCGTCTAGCGGATGGGGCTGGCCATTCACCAGCGCGATTGGGCCCAAGGAAAGCGGCTGGCTGTTTACGGTCAGCTCCAGCGTATCCAGCTTGTCCATCAAATCGATCACTTGAGCCTTGGCGTCTTCTCCGTCTGATCCCGCCTCTGCCACGATCCGGTCGCCTTCCATGATCGGTGCGTCCAGACCGCTAGCCTCTCCGTTTTTCATGATGACAGGAGCGGTTCCATGCCCGCCGGGGATCATCTTCATCCGGCCGTTGACGGTCAGGGTGATCGCCATTCCCGGACGGCCATGCAGACGGCGAATATCCAGACCGGCAGCGATCAAAGCGTCACCGACGGTCATTTTCCGCAGATCGAAGATGCGGATGGGACTGTCGTTGACGGTGACGGTTACGTACTTCACCGGATGCCGCTGTGCAGCGACCGCAATCCCTACTGGCGTTACGAATTCCGGTCCGTTCAGCAGCGGATGCTCGCCGACAAATTGGCGGATGGCATCCGCTCCTCTGACCGCGACTCGCGCTGCCGGCAGCCCGAGTGCCTCTGCGACCCGTTCCGTCAGCTTGGGTGTCAGGCTGCCGCCGCCGATCAGCATCACGGCTTGCGGAGGCTTGCCGTTGAGCTCGAGGATCTTCATCGCGATTTTTCCGGCGAGATGGTTGATCTCCTTGTCGATTGCTTTTACGATCTCTTCGCTCGGCAGCGTCTGTTCAAGTCCGAGAATATCCGTGAACGTAATCATCTCGGAGCCGGTGAGGGCGCGCTTTACTTCCTCGGCCATCGGGAAGTCGAGCAGGAATGCGTTCATGAGAGCATCGGTAATTTCGTCACCGGCGACGGGCACCATCCCGTACGCGGTAATCGCTCCCTCCTCGGTCAAGGCGACGTCAGATGTGCCGGCGCCGATGTCGACAAGCGCGATGTTCAGCCTGCGCATCGTGACCGGGATGAGGACGTTGATGGCAGCGATCGGCTCCAGCGTGAGCGCCTGCATGTCCAGTCCGCAGCGGTTCAAGGCAGCCAGCAGAGAATCCACGACGACACGTGGCAAAAACGTCGCAATCACGTCTGCACTGGCTGTTTCACCGCGCTGGTCGATCAGGTTGCCGATCAATTCTCCATCCAGAAAGTAATTGACCACGCTGTACCCGACACAGTAATAGCGAGTCACGTCCTGTTCATTCAGCTCCTGGGCCAACTGTGCCTGTGCCTCCTGTACGGCGGAAAACTCCAATGTCAGGACATCGTCACGGGCAATGGCTGCGTGACGCGACAGATGAATGTCCATCCTCACGCGCTTTGTCCGAAGCGAGCGGCCCGCCGCAGCGACAGCTACCCGCTTGAGCGGCCCGTGCTTTATTTCCAACTCTTCTTTTATTTTTCCGATGACTTTGGAAACGGCGATCACATCGTGTATTTGACCGTCCAGCATCGAGCGTTCGTCGTGCTCGCGGACGGTGCAGTCAATCACGCGAAATTGTTCTCCACAGGGTTCCACGATCAGCCCTACTACGCTGCGGGTTCCGATATCCAAAGCAAAAATCAGCTCTTCTGACGATGATTGTTCATGGTCTGACAATGGGATGTCACTCCTCTTACCGGTGGAAATTCCGGGAAATGAATGTGTATGTTATTCGACTCGAAACGGGGAGAATCCTGTCGAATCAAGGAATCTTCTTATTCCTACAAGAAAATTTTGAAAACGCTATAAAATACTTTACAATTTACTTTCGCGCTTTTTGGCGCTAAACTGCTGACAAAGGGGTTTCGATCCATTATAATAAGCCTAATTTATTTCAAAAAGCCTACAAACTAGAAGAGAAAAGGAGAGTGGAGACGAATGGCACATGATCCAATCGAAACCATGCGCAAACAGATAGACGAGATCAACCTGGAGATTCTCGCCTTAATCAACAAACGGGCAGCTCTTGTCCAAGACTTGGGGAAGGAAAAGCTGAAGCAGGGGATCAATCGTTTTGATCCGGAGCGCGAGCGCGAAATGTTGAACCTGCTGGTGGAAAACAACAACGGACCTTTTACCGACAATACCATCCGTCACCTCTTCAAACAGATTTTCCAGGCTTCCCTCGACTTGCAAAAGGACGACAACAAGAAAGTCCTGCTTGTGAGCCGCAAGAAGCAGCCGGAGGACACCGTACTTACCATCAAAGGAGTAGAGTTTGGCGGAGGCGAACCGCTTCTGATCGCCGGACCGTGTTCGGTCGAAAGCTATGAGCAAGTCCGGGCAGTGGCGGAAAACCACGTCAAACGGGGACTTCGCGTATTGCGCGGCGGCGCGTTCAAGCCTCGCACATCGCCTTACGACTTCCAAGGCCTGGGTGAAGAAGGCCTGCAGATTCTCAAACGCATCGGCGACGAATTCAACCTCGTCACCATCAGCGAGATCGTGACGCCTGCCGACCTGGAGATGGCAACCAAATACATCGACGTGATCCAGATCGGCGCCCGCAACATGCAAAACTTCGAGCTGCTGAAAGCTGTGGGACGCCTCAATCATCCGGTTTTGCTGAAGCGCGGCTTGTCTGCGACGATCGAGGAATTTATCTACGCTGCCGAGTACATCTTGTCCGAAGGCAATACCCAAGTCATGCTCTGCGAACGCGGTATTCGCACGTACGAAAAAGCGACCCGCAACACGCTGGACATCTCCGCAGTGCCGCTTTTGAAGCAGGAGACGCATCTTCCTGTTTTCGTAGACGTCACTCACTCTACCGGCCGCCGCGATCTGCTCCTCCCTACGGCCAAGGCAGGTCTCGCTGTGGGAGCAGACGGTGTCATGCTGGAAGTCCATCCTGACCCGGATGTGGCCCTCTCCGACGCCAAGCAGCAGGTCAACATTCCGCAGTTCAACGAAATCGTGGATCAATTGCTTGCTTCGGGATTATATAAGGAAGCAAAGATTGCCGTAGAAAGATAAACCGCAAGCGGATAACTGAAACTGGATGCACCAAAAGAGCTTTCCCGATTGCGGGAAAGCTCTTTTTGAAAGCCGACACGCTCGAAAGCAGCTATAATGGAAACCTCCCCGCTAAAAAAGCGTATAACTAAGAGAAACAAAGGGGGGACGAGAAATGCTTGCAATGAATGCAGCCATGATTGTTTTTACGCTTTTGATTCTCGCATCTCTCGCTATAGCCGGCTACAAGGCATTTGTCCGCAAGCAAAGCATTTCTCACAGCTACACCCCGTTTGATTATATTGCCGGCCAGACGAACGTGGAGTTTCATGAGGAAAAGGAAGAGCAGGAAGAACACGCCGGTCAGGGAGACGGCTTCGATAAAAATGAACGTTCCAGGCGGTTCCGGGTGTAGCTGGGACATCCTTTCATTTGACGAAAAACCTCGCAACCAGTAAGCTAAAACATAACAGATGGACTTCGGGGGAAGGAGCATGTTTATGAGTGAGCAGGGCCATTGCTGTTCGTCAGAGCGGTCGACGCCGCGGGCAGACAAGATCAAGGCAAATATGATCTCCCGTCTGAACAGAGTTGAGGGACAGGTTCGCGGCATTCGCGGCATGGTGGAAAAGGATGTCTACTGCGACGATATCCTCAACCAGATCGCCGCCGTTCAATCTGCGCTGAATGCCGTCGGAAAAATACTGCTGGAAGGGCACATGAAAAGCTGTGTCATGGAGCGGATCCAACAAGGCGACAACGAAGTGATCGACGAGCTTTTGAAAACGATGAATAAATTGATGAAATGACGGGGAGCCGTGTCCGGAAAACAATTGCAACCGGACACGGCTTGTCGTATCATAGGTGCATACATTTATGAAAACACTATGAAAACCATAAAATGGGGAAAGTGAGGGTGTGTGATGCCGGTAACTATCTATGACGTGGCTCGGGAAGCAGGGGTCTCCATGGCGACAGTGTCCCGAGTCGTTAACGGAAATCCGAACGTAAAACCGCTGACAAGGAAAAAGGTCTTGGCTGCCATTGAGCGCCTCGGATACCGTCCCAATGCAGTCGCACGCGGTTTGGCGAGCAAGAAGACAACTACGGTCGGTGTCATCATTCCGGATATCTCCAGTTTGTTCTTTTCCGAATTGGCACGCGGGATCGAAGACATCGCGACGATGTACAAATACAATATTATTTTGTGCAACTCTGACCAGCGCCTGGAGAAAGAGCTTCAATTGATCAACACCCTGTTGGAAAAGCAGGTGGACGGGTTGTTGTTCATGGGAGCGGAGATTAAAGAGGATCACCTGCAAGCTCTGACTTCTTCCTCCGTCCCTACGGTGCTGGCAGCTACGAGAGACGCCGACAACACGCTGCCTTCGGTCACGATCGATCACTTCCAGGCTGCTTACGATGCCACCAAGGAATTGATCGACCACGGACATGAGCGGATCGCCATGATTACCGGGCCGATGAACGACCCGCTTGGCGGCTTGATGCGCTATCAGGGCTACAAGCGTGCGCTCGAAGATGCGGGTCTGCCGGTTGATGACGCATTGGTCACGCAAGGCAATCTGTTTTATGAGTCCGGCTTGCAGGCAACAGGCCAATTCCTCACGCTGGAGAAACGGCCTACGGCTGTGTTTGCGGCCAACGATGAGATGGCCATCGGGGCAATTCACGCGGCGCAGGATGCCGGCCTGAACGTTCCCGAAGACCTCGAGGTGATCGGTCACGACAACATTCGATTGGTCGAAATGGTGCGTCCTCGCCTGACCTCGGTCGTACAGCCGATGTATGATATCGGTGCCGTTGCAATGCGACTGCTCACCAAATACATGAACAACGAACAAGTCGACGAGCATGTCGTTTTGCTGCCGCACCGGATTGAGTATCGGGAAAGCACCAGGCCGCGAGTGACAGCTACGAGCTAAGGCTGCATCACAGCAGCAAGAGGAGGACAGCAATGAGAATCGGAATAATCGGCGCCATGGATGAAGAAATCGCCTTGTACATGGAGAACATGACAGGGACGACTGCTTCTGAAAAGGCGGGGATCACATATTACGAAGGCGAATGGGAAGGCAGTACAATCGTCCTGTGCAAATCAGGCGTGGGAAAAGTAAACGCTGCTGTTACCACGCAAATCCTGATCGACCAGTACAAGGTGGACAGCGTCATTTTTACCGGGGTAGCGGGCGCGCTGCATCCGGAGCTGAACATCGGCGACATTGTCGTTTCGACAGACTGTATCCAGCATGATATCGATGTGACGCCGCTCGGGTTTGCGCCAGGGCAAATTCCGTTTACCGAGAAATCCGTCTGGGAGGCAGACCCGGGCTTGATCCATCTGGCAGTCAAAGCGGGCAAGGAGCTCGAAGCCGGTGTTCAAGTCACGACCGGCCGTATCCTCTCCGGCGACCAGTTCGTGGCCGACCGCGAAAAGGTACAGCAGCTCCATCAGCAGTTTGCTGCCCATTGCACCGAGATGGAGGGGGCTGCGGTCGGACAAGTATGCTCGATGAACGGCATTCCCTTTGTCGTCGTTCGGTCGATGTCGGATAAGGCAGATGGCTCTGCACACGTCAATTTTCCGGAGTTTACCAAGCTAGCATCCGAGCGCTCCTACTCTATGGTCCAGCGTATGCTGAGAGCGATGACACCCGCAGTCATTGTGTACTCGACGAAAAACTGCATCGACTGCGATATGGTGAAAAATTGGCTGACCGCGAAGGGAATTGCCTTTGAGGTGCGCGATGTCATGACCAGCCGGACGTTCCAGGAGGAAGTAGAACGTTTTGGCTTCATGGGAGTGCCGGTCACCGTAGTCGGGGACAAGGCAGTAAAAGGCTTCCAGCCAGCAGAGCTGGAAAAATTGGTGGACGGACGTTCATAATCGTTTCGACAGTGAAAAAACCGGTCTCTGAGAGGCCGGTTTTTTGTATATGCGAGCGTGCCCAGCAAGCCGTTAATTGCTAGTTGGTGAAAGTCCAACCGAGGCAGGAGCCAAGTCACCTCGTAGCTGACAGGCAACTGGTGGAGAAATCCTAAGGTTGAAGCCCTGTGACAAAGTAACTCGAAAGAGTGCGAGCAAATCAGCAGGCCGTAACATAAAGTGAATCCTGCAGCCTCGTTAAGAAAGACCACCGAGAGGTGGACAAAGGGAAGCCGAGCTTGTTTCATATGGGCGAAGGCCAAGGACGGTGTGGAGAACTTGGAATACAGCACCTATGAATCCCTCGGGGTATGGGGAGCGGTATGTTGAGAAAGTAGTTAACGGAACTGGGGAGACCCTACTCTGCACGCCCCGTCAGGAGCGTAAAACGGAAACCTATAACCGTAAGGGAAGTGGTGGATGGCAGAGAGGGAGTCGGAGGGGTTCATAGTACCGATGAACATAAGGACAACACAACCTTATGGAGGGAAGGAGCCCTGCTTTGTTCACGGGTCGAAGGAGGTAAGAGTGAGTGAATGCAAGTAAACTTGCTAACTACACCGATGTAAAAGCTCGACAACTTTGGACAACCCTATATCTTTGTGCCAAGGCAAACTCAAAACGGCGATTTCATGCCTTGTATGACAAAATCTACCGCCCGGATATTCTAGCGACAGCTTGGAGGAGAGTAAAAGCAAATAAAGGGAGCGGAGGAATCGACGGACAATCCATCGCACAGATTGTGGAGGAGTATGGGGAGAGCCGTTTTCTTAACGAGATCTATCTAGATTTAAAAGAAAAGCGGTATCGTCCACATCCGGTTCGTCGAACTTACATCCCTAAACCGGATGGCAAGAAACGTCCACTCGGCATCCCGACGATCAAGGATCGGGTGGTCCAAATGGCTACTAAGCTAGTCATTGAACCGATCTTTGAAGCTGATTTTCGGGACTGTTCTTATGGCTTTCGGCCAGGAAGAAATGCTCACCAGGCAATTGCACAGATACGCAAAGCAAGCAAGAGGTGTTATTGGGTCGTAGATGTTGACATTAAAGGGTATTTCGACAACATCAACCATGAGAAGTTGATGAAACTGGTCGAATGTCAATATCGATTTAATTTTCCCCAAAACTATCGGTTGAAAATTCCCCATTTTTGTCGCTACTGGTTGTTTACTTCAGCAGGCTCCGGTCGAAAGAAACCTGCTTTTTTCTTTTCCTTAATGCGATAACTTTCCCCTTTGATATTGATCGTACTGGAATGGTGAAGCAGTCGGTCCAAAATCGCAGTGGCCAAAATGGTATCTCCGAAAATCTCTCCCCAGGCTCCGTACGATTTGTTTGAAGTCAAGATCAATGAACCTTTTTCATATCGTTCAGATACAATCTGAAAAAAGAAGTGAGCAGCAGTTTCGTCCATTTTGCGGTAACCAATTTCATCGATGATCAACAAGTCTGGTTTGGTGAGCGCCCGCATTTTTTGGGCAATCGTGCGATTGCCATGGGCCGTCTGAAGCGACTGTACCAGATCGTGGGCAGTGATAAAATAAACCGTATAGCGTTGCTTGATTGCTTCCAAACCAAGCGCTACGGCCAAATGAGTTTTACCGACACCGGGTGGCCCCAAGAAGATGAGGTTTTCCTGATGCTCAATAAAACCTAGAGTCGCCAAATCACGGATACGTCTTTCATCAATGGAAGGTTGGAAAGAGAAATCAAATTCGTCTAGTGTTTTTTTGAACGGAAGCCGTGCTAATCGAGTTCTTGTATGCAAAAATCGTTCGTATTTAGCCGCTAATTCCTCCTGCAGAAGCTTGTCCAAAAACTCCAAATACGATATGTTGTGTTTGGATGCTTCTTCGGCGTGATCGTGGAGGATCTCGGGGATGCGTATCCATCCAAAATGACGGGACGCTTCCAACAGGCGTTCTTGCAAGATCATTGCAGCGTCACCTCTTCTTCCGCCAGTTCTTCATACGCCGTAAGAGAGCGTTCCAACACTTCGGGTGTTGAATTCGCCATATAACGAGGTGTAGGTTGGGGAACCGGTTTGCTCGTAGATGTGCGAATTCCTTCGAAGTGTTTTTTTATGCTTACGGTCTGATGACGCCCCCACTGTTTGGAGTGTTCAGCGATTAGATGGCCATTGCAATAAAATCGCAAGACTCCATTTTTCTCATCTTGAATTTCTACTACTCGACCGATGTGCTCCCATGGAACAGAGTAACGATTGGCTTCAAAAGAAACATAAGCATCACTCATCACCTTCCGGTAATGCCGGTCCACAACAGCAAAAGGCACGTGGTTCAAAGGTTGGAGGTCTTCTACTTTCCATCGTTCATTCGGCATTTGATGGGTGGTTCCGTGAAGGCGACAATTTGCAACGGTGTCCAGCCAATAGCGTACTTGTTGATTGAGATCTTGTAGCCCGGTAAAAGTGCCGATGCGAGGCCAAAAGTTCTTTCTGAGATAACCCACCCCATTCTCCACTTTTCCCTTCGTTCGAGCCCGATAGGGCTTGCAGCTCAGCAGCTTGCACCCATAGTGGCTGGCAAAGCGGGCGAAACGCTCGTTCCAGATCACCCTACCATTGTCATCTCGACCAGAAACAACTGTTTTCATGTTGTCGTACAAACAACTTTGAGGGACACCCCCAAAGTACTGCCAAGCCCGAAGATGACATCCGATGAGAGTTTCCAGCTTTTCGTCCTCGGTAAATTCTACATACATCATGCGTGAATAACCCAGCACCATGACGAAAGCGTAAAGACGCTTTTGTTTTCCGTTGACATTTGCTCGAAAATGTCCCCAGTCTACTTGCGCTTGTTGTCCAGGTTTCGTTTCGTATCGTACGGTTACTTTTGAACGAAAGTGGGGACGCAGCGGCTTCATGAAGTCTCGTAAGATGGTGTCCTTTCCGGTATAGCCACGGGCTTTTATTTCTTCGAAGATGATGCGGGCATTTTGACAGCCCTCCGCCATACGAGTACGGATGAAATCCTTAAAAGGATCCAACTTGCTGGGACGTGGTTTGCGAGTAGGAAAGCTCTCTGGCGTATCTTTCAGGAGCCATTTTCGAATCGTTTTTCGATCCCGTCCCATCTCTTCAGCAATTTGGGTAATACTCATACCTTTCAGACGCATTTCTTTGATCACAAAAAACTCCCCATTTTTCACCATATTTACTCTCCTCCCGGAGAGTATGTCGGCTTTTTCTGGGGAATTTTAAACCGCTGATATTGGGGATTTTACAACCGATTTTGACACGAAATGAGAATCAGCGACAGACGTGTTCTGAAACTTATCCGACAATGGCTGCAGGCTGGGGTCATGGAAAATGATCAATTCCATGAAACAGAACTGGGAACTCCGCAAGGAGGGGTAATCTCGCCTCTTCTTTCAAACATCTATCTAAACTACATGGACACCATTTGGGAAAATCAATTCTCCCATCTTGGCACACTTATCCGCTATGCGGATGACTTCGTTATCATGTGCAGAACCAAACAAGAAGCATTGGAAAGCATTCAAGTGCTGATGGCTATTCTAAACAAGCTGGAGCTTAGTCTCAGTAAAGAGAAATCTAGACTCGTTAATATTTGGGACAATTCCACTGGGTTTGACTTTCTTGGGCTGCACCATCGCAAATTCCCCGTGTTCAACAAAGGGGGGAGCAAGGTATTTGCTATGTCTCATGTACCAGCTAAGAAAGCAATGAAGGAAATGAGACGTAAAATTAAGGAATACACTGCACCAAGGAACAAACTGTTTCTGTCTCTAGAAGAGCTAGTGAAAGGGCTAAATCGCAAGCTAAGGGGGTTCAAGAACTACTACTTCATCTCGCCCATCGCCAAACGATGGGCAAGACGGATAGACTGGTATGTGATTGAACGCCTTACAATCTTCTGCAACAAGAAAAGAAGCAAGCGGAATAAACATGCCGGAAAGCTGAAGGTCATACAAAACACGCAGGGTAGTTTATTGAAATTAGCCGGATAAAGTAAGCCGAATGCCAAAGAAAGAAGAACATCGGAAAGCCGTATGAGGGAAAACCTCACGTACGGTTTGATGAGGGGGAGCTGAAATGAGCAAGGCGACCATACGGTCGCCCGAAAGTTTCAGTTCTCTACTCTACAGGTAAAATTCCTCATTATTCTTGCGATTTGGTCAAATTCAGTCTCCATCTGTGATCGGCGCGTACATTTTGGCTCTCTCCAGCGTCACCCGATTTTTCTCGGTGATTTCGGCTCGGCGGGGGATCGGCGGAAACGGGGTGTCGAACAGCCTGTCCGGAAGCTTTTCTTCACTCAGAGGCTGCCAGCGGGCAAGCCAATTAACCGGCAAAGGCCCGTCTGCAAGTGGTTGATCGCTCATCTCGCTCCACAACAAGGTCCAGGCCCTGGGAACGACCCGCCAGATATCATAGCCGCCGCCGCCGACTGCGATCCATTTTCCGTCGCAATACTCATGGGCGAGTTGATGGGCCAGACGCGGGATTTCCTGATAAATCCTCATGGAGCAGGAAAGGTGCGTAAGCGGATCGTAAGCATGGGCGTCACAGCCGTTTTGTGTCAGAATGACATCCGGTTGAAAGCCTCTGGCCAGCTTCGGAAGCAAATCCCGATAAACATCGAGGAACGAATCGTCCTCTGTAAACGCATCCAAAGGGACGTTTACCGAATAGCCGTATCCGCTTCCATCTCCGCGTTCCGTCAGGTTGCCGGTACCGGGAAACAAGTACTTTCCCGTTTCGTGAATCGAGACGGTCAGGACGTTGGGATCGTCGTAAAAAGCCCATTGCACCCCGTCGCCATGATGGGCGTCCGTGTCGATATAGAGGACGCGCGCATTCCAATGCTTGCGCATATAAGCGATTGCCACGGAGCAGTCGTTGTAGATGCAAAACCCGGAAGCCCGGCCGCGGAAAGCGTGGTGCAGACCGCCAGCGGGATTGAACGCATGCTCGGCACGGCCGGTCATGACAGCGTCTACCGCTTGCAGCGTACCGCCGACGATCCGGGCGGAAGCTTCATGCATTTGCGGAAAACAGGGAACATCCTCCGTCCCCAGACCATAGCTGGCTGCTGCAGGCAGTTCTTTGTCGCTATGTCCCTGGTCGCGAACAAAATCGATGTAGCGCCGGTCGTGCACCAGCGCCAGTTCATCATCCGTGGCCATCCGCGGAGGCAGGATATCGGCGTCAGTCAGTAAGCCATAAGCGCTCATCAGATCATGGGTCAACAGAAGACGGCGCTGGTTGAAAGGGTGTTCATCATTGAAGTAATACTGGGTGTAGTCCGGAGAGTAGATCAGACGAGCGTTGCGGCTCAATGGCTGGTCCCTCCTTCCCCGGGCGCGATGACGGTGAAGCCATGGTCGCGCAGCTTTTGGACGATCGGGCGGGGGTCAATGGTTTGAGCGCGAAAGACGAGACTTTTCTTCGCCGGCTTGGACCCGGGGAAAACGACGATGCTGGATACATTGACCTGGGCTTCCCGGAACACCTGGCTT
The DNA here is from genome assembly GCF_038592925.1 of Brevibacillus sp. FSL K6-2834. NCBI lineage: Bacteria > Bacillati > Bacillota > Bacilli > Caryophanales > Paenibacillaceae > Brevibacillus > Brevibacillus sp. FSL K6-2834. Next base: position 4,001,473 of record NZ_CP151945.1, on the reverse strand, counting down.
ACTTCCGCAAGCATTCCCACGCGGTCGTCCACCTCCACCTCGATGTGCGAGCTCGGCTTGTTTACGCCAAAAAGCTCGATCAAGCTGTTGAACAAATCCGATTCCGTGATGATGCCAACCAAGCGGTTTCCTTCCACGACGGGAAGCGACCCAACTTTGGATTCGTAGATCTGCACGGCCGCATCCTCGATGAAATCCAGCGGATGGGCAGTGAGGACCTGGCGCTTCATAATCTCGGAAACGGGCTTGCCAAAAATGGTCTCGTCGTCTTTTTTCGGCAACAGAATGGAAGGGAGGGCTTCCCGCAGGTCGCGGTCGGAAAGAATGCCGACGAGACGTTCCTGTTCTACTACGGGCAGGTGTCGAATCTTATTTTCACGGAGCAGCTGCAAGGCTTCGCCGATCGTGGTCGTCGGACTTGCGGTGATGACCTGTCTACGCATAATGCTTTCGATACGCATGAAAGATTATCTCTCCATTCGTAATTGAGATCAAAGCTGACAGAATCTCGTAAAGCAGTGATGCCAGGAGCTAAAATAAGAAACGATTCTGAAACCGCATGGCGTCAAAGGCAGCCACGCTCTCCGGCGGGACGCGCTTGCCGATGCGGGCCATCAAACAGTTTGCCGGATGCGAGCAGATTTCCGGATCATCCGTAGCCATCCAGACCATTCCGGCGCTGCCCATCACTTTCTCCATCACTTTACGGTACTGCCACACATCTAGGCCGGTTCCTTTCAAATCCCAATGCCAGTAGTACTCCGTCGTAATGACGATATAATCCTCCAACGCGTCATCCGAGAAAGCCACCTCCAGCAGGGCTTTGGCCACGCCTCCCGCACGGATGCTCTGGCTCACTTCAATCGCTCCGAGCTCCAGCAGATCAGGGAGCCTGGCCTGGGACCACCTCTCCATCGGGTCCGGATAGAGAAAGGTAGCATAACCGAGCACGAGATCCCCGTCCCGGACGAGTACGATGCGACCTTCAGGCAGTGCCGCGATCTCCACCAGCGCTTTGTGCTGTTCTTCCGGTATCCGAAACGCCTTCAGGCCATCGTCAAATCGCATAGCCGCCAAACGATCCGCTGGAACGGGGCCCTCCACCAGCAGGCTTTTGCCGTTTATTGCGACATGCTTGGAGTAGTATCTCTTGATGTGTTCCATTCGGTCACCTCCCGTAGTAGGAAAACAGAGATGGCAAGCAAGCTACCATCTCTGTTGTGTGTTTCTCATCTCTAGCTGTATTCAGTTTAGTTCGCTGTTACACTGTTGGATTGTGACGATTCTCCGTAACTATTTACGGCTGTGACATAGTATGAGCCGGCCACATCTCCGGATTTGTTGATATAGCTGGTACCCGTCACCGTGTCGATCAAAAGGAATCCGCTCGCAGGATCGGGACTGTAGTACACGTTGTAGGCAATGACCTGTTCACTGCTGCGGTTTGCCTTCCATTGCAGCTTCCAACCATCGGACGAGGTTGACATCGTCAAGGATTGGGGAGCAGAGGGCGGAGCATTGGAAGGCTGCTGGCCACCATTGCCTTCGTTCGTCTCGCCGGTTGGCGGTACCTGTACATCCGGCGGAATAGCATCAGGCTGTCCGATACCGTTTGGCGGCACGGGAACCTCCCATGTACCGGCAGAGGAGTCGGCAGAAGCGATCGCAGAAGGCGATGATTCTTGTCCGCTGATATCCACAGATGTGATGTAGTACCCGTTCAAGCCGCTGCCGCCTGCGTCTGTATAGGTAACGATTGCAGGATCCTTGACGGTAGCGATCTGCACGAAGCCCACTTGCGGATCGGCCCGATAGACCCGATAGCCGAGGAGATCGGCTTCTCCGCCGGATTGCCAGCTGAGAACCGTCTGAGTGCCTGATTTGGAAGCCTTTACGTTGCTCGGCGGAGCTGGCGGACCACCCGTTTCGATCCGGGGGTCTTCTTTCTCAGGCAGCCGCTGATCCCAATCCGGCGGCTTGGCTGAGGTCTTCCTGTTCTTGTCCGTGATCTCGAGCACTTGCTTGCCGTCTGGTGCCGGGTCTGGTGAACGGAAGAAAATTCCTTCTGTCACGAAATCGTCCGGCGTCCCTTCCTTGGCCAGATAGCGGACATTGTTGTATTCAACGATTCGTGCCCGTTGATGGGCATCGTCCACTTTTGTCGGGACAAACTGGCGATTAAACAGATCGGTTATCAGATGCCCGGCTTCTTTCGACAGCTCGCTCGGCAAAAGGCCCGACTTGCTGTCTATCGTAGCGCTGACGATCCCGGCCGGTTTTTTGAAAGTGGCATCCGGCGGCGACAGCTCGGGATACTTTTCGCCGATTTCTTTAATGATTTTGCCCCAGACGACCATCGGCACGTACTTATCCTTGTCAGGCATCGGATACGGCTCATCGTAGCCGACCCATACGCCCAAGGAGACATCAGGGGTGTATCCGACAAACCAGAGGTCATTGGAGTTGTTGGTCGTTCCCGTCTTGCCTGCTACATCTACCTTGCGCGGCACGTATTTGCGAATGTGGTTGCCCGTACCGGCATTGACGACGGTGCGGAGCGTATCGGTGACCAGGTAAGCCGTTTGTTCGCTGTACACCTGCACGGGCTGGCTTTCGTGACGATAGACGATTTTGCCCTGGCTGTCCTCGATCCGGTCGATGAGGTAGGCATCGACAAACGAACCGTGATTCGCAAAGGTAGCATAAGCATTGGTAATTTCTTCGACAGTCAAACCGTAGCTCAGACCGCCGATAACCCCAGTGGCTGCGTAATTGTCATTTTCCACCAGTGTGGTTACGCCCATTTTTTTTACGTACTCCAGAGCGGTCGGGATTCCGACTTTCAGGTAAGTCTTGATCGCCGGGATATTCCACGATTGGCGCAGCGCTTCTCTGGCGCTTACCACGCCCTGGTATTTGTTGTTCCAGTTCATGGGCATGTGCGATCCGTTGCGCCCGTCAGCGAGGACGAGCGGCGAGTCGTCGATCGGTGATCCAGGCTGCAGGATTCCCAGCTCAAAGGCGGGGGCATAGGCAGCCAAAGGCTTCATCGCCGACCCCGGTTGACGCGGAGCAGTCGCGTGATTGGTCTGCTCTACCTTGAAGTCGCGCCCCCCGATCATCCCCAGAATGGCGCCGGTTTTGTTGTGGATGAGCATTGCACCCACTTCTTCCAGCGCGTTTTCAATCTTTTCTGTCTTCCCGTTGGAACGGCGGATGGTGTAGGTCCGGTTTTGGCCGAAATTTTTCGGATCGGCTGCGATTTGCTGCATGAACTTGTATACATCCTTGTGAATCGTGGTATATACCTTGTAGCCCCGTGTCAGGATGTCGCGCCGTTTTTCTTCGACCAACTGGCGGTATTCATTGCGGCCGACTGTTTCCTTGTCGCGCCCTTTTTCTTTCAGATCGGCATCCACCAGTGCCCGTGCTGCGCGTTCCTCGATGTCCATCATCAGGAACGGGACCTCCCTGTAGGCCTGCTTTGTGGGCGCGGCCAGGCGGGGAGTGAGATCAGTCTTGAGGGCCTCGTCGAACTGTGCCTGTGTTATGTAGCCGTTCTCCTGCATGCGCTCGAGCACCATTTTCTGGCGGTCCTTGCCGCGCTGGTATCCTTCGCTCGTAAACGGTGTATACATCCCGGGGTTTTGAATCATTCCCGCCAGGTAAGAGGCCTCTGCCAAATCGAGGTCCTTCACATCCTTGTTGAAAATCCCTTTGGCAGCTGCCTGAACGCCGTAAACAACAGAGCCGTTCACGTTTTTGCCGAGATAGATTTCATTCAGGTAGGCTTCCAGAATCTGATCCTTGGAAAACATGCGCTCGATGCGGATCGCGGTGAAGATTTCGCGAACCTTCCGGGAATGGCTTACTTCCTGGGAGAGGATCGTGTTTTTGACCAGCTGTTGGGTGAGCGTGCTGCCTCCGGTTACGACCGGCTGGTTGGTAAAGTCCTGATAGGCTCCCCGCAGCGTGGATTGCAAGACCACTCCTTTGTGGTGAAAGAAATTTTTGTCTTCCGTCGCAATGACCGCATTGATCAGATGAGGCGATACTTCCGACTTTTTCACCAAACGCCGGTCGCCCTCGGCTGCACGGAGCGGACCGATCAGCGTACCGTCATTGTAGTAGGCAAAGCCGGTCAAATAGTTGGTGAAAATTTTCTCGGCCAACTCTGCTTTGCTGCGTACAGGCTCGTCCTTCACAAGGGCGGCAACGTAGCCTGCCAGAATTCCTCCTGCCAAAACGCCACCCATGAGTCCTAAGAGAAACAGGCCCGAGACGATCAGCGTCACCATTCGTCTGCGGCCTCGTCGGCGTTTTTTCTTTGTCGATTCAGAGGAAGAAGTGTGGTTGTTCGACATGATCTACGACCCCCTAGCATCCTGATTATACCATAGGAGGAACCGCGAGGATAGCGGGTCTGAGTTGACACCGTCGGGGCGTTATGCCAAAATAGCCTTATAATTTTTTGCGAGTAAAATGCAAAACAGCGTCGAACGGCGACAGTAGCAAGTGACAAGCGGATGAAAGGGAAAGTGGCATGGATCAGCCGGACGAAAGTGGCGGAGGATTCGGGCCGATTCCTGCAGAGAGCTGGTGGTCGGTGAAAATCAGCCCCTTGCACGTTGCGAATTACACGTCGGGAGCTTGCCGGTTATGCCGGACGGTGCAGGCCGTTATCCTGTATTCGAGCGGAAAAAATGAGCATTCTTCATTTTTTCAACTAGGGTGGTACCGCGGGTTCAATCTCGTCCCTATTTTGGGGCGGGATTTTTTTGTTTTTCACAAACTTATTTGAATAGGAGCTGTAACAGTGATGAGCAGTGAGCAAATCAATCAAACCAACGAAAAATTCACGCTGACGGAAGCGCAAAAGCAAGAGGTGGAGCGTCAGCTGGCGATCATTCGCCGCGGCGCGATGGAGATCATCCCGGAGGAGGACCTGCGCCGCAAGCTGGAGCGTTTCGTCGTTACGGGCCAGCCGCTGAAGGTGAAGCTCGGGCTCGATCCGTCCGCCCCTGACATTCACGTGGGCCATACGGTTGTCCTGCAAAAAATGCGCCAGTTCCAGGAGCTGGGCCATACGATCCAGCTCGTGATCGGCGACTTTACCGGCCGGATTGGCGACCCCACCGGAAAATCCGAGACCCGCAAACCGCTCACCGAGGAACAAGTAAAGGAAAACGCGAGAAGCTATGTGGAGCAATTCGGAAAGGTGCTCGATGCCAGCCGTGTCGAGGTCAACTACAATTCCAGCTGGCTGGCTCCGCTGACATTCTCCGAGGTTGTGGAACTGGCAGCCAAGACGACGGTTGCCCGCATGCTGGAGCGGGATGATTTTGAAAAACGGTACAAAAGTGAACAGCCGATTTCCCTGCATGAATTTTTTTACCCGCTGATGCAGGGATACGATTCCGTAGCGCTTCAAAGCGACGTCGAGCTGGGCGGTACGGACCAGAAGTTCAACCTTTTGATGGGACGCAACCTGCAAAAGGAATACGGTCAGGAACAGCAAGTGATTCTGACGATGCCGCTCCTTGAGGGCCTGGACGGCGTGCAAAAAATGTCCAAAAGCTTGGGGAACTACATCGGCGTCAACGAACCGGCCAACGAAATATACGGGAAAGCGATGTCTGTGCCGGATGAGCTCATGCTTCGCTACTACGAGCTGGCTACGGACATGAGCAATGAGGATCTGGAGGCGCTCCGGGCAGGGCTGGCAGACGGCAGCGTTCACCCGCGCGATGCGAAAATGAATCTCGCCAAGACCTTTGTCCGGATGTACCACGGAGAGGAAGCGGCGGAAGCGGCGGAGAACTACTTCAAAACCGTATTCCAGCAGCGGGCGCTGCCGACGGACATTCCGGAAGTAAAACTGGACGCAGCCGCGTATGAAAATGGCGAAGCGGGTATCGTCAACCTCGTCTTTGATCTCGGACTGGCAGACTCCAAAGGGGAGGCGCGCCGGATGGTTCAGCAAGGAGCTGTCAAAATCAACGAGGAAAAAGTGGCGGACATCAACGCCAGTGTGAAGCTTGCAGACGAGATGGTCGTTCAGGTCGGCAAGCGGAAGTTTGCCAAAGTGAAGCTGGGGTAGTTGAAGCGTATCATAGAATGGTTAGAGAGCTCCTGCGTTGTATTCCAAAGCACAGCGCCGGGGCTTTTTTCTTCGGGTCAGCTAAAACGAGGAATCGGCAAGGTCGCCGTGGAAGAGAAAAAGGGGAGTCCGAAGACTGTCGGAAATGGGAGTGGAAACGCATGGTGAAACGGCTGATCGAAGACTACGCAAATGGAAGTGAAAAGCTCCGCAGGTCCATCCACGGACTGACTACAGAGGAAATGAGCTTCAAGCCGGGGCCGGAAAAATGGAGCATCCACGAGATCATCGTACATATTTGCGATGCGGAGATCGTAGGCGTGCAGCGGATGAAGAAGGTATTGGCAGAAGACCGGCCGCTCCTGACCGGGTATGATCAGGATGCCTGGGCGCGTTCTTTGGGTTATTCGCAGCAGAATGCCGAGCGGGCCTTGCAGTTGTTCCAGTTGCTGCGTGAGGAAATGGCGTCTGTACTGCAGCGGGTGAAGGATGAAGAGTGGGGGAGAGAAGGCATTCACACCGAAGCGGGTCCGCTTTCGCTGCTGCAGTTGTTGGAGCGCTATGTCAACCATGTCCATGACCATCTGGCACAAATTGAGCGGGTAAAAGCGGCATATGCCGCCCGTTAGCCCTTAAATTCGGAAAGCACTTCTGTAAAGGCTGCGGAGAAAACAAAAAGAGCAGGCCAGTAATGGCACTGCTCTTTTTTTATCCGAAAGATTAACGGCTGTAGAACTCAACGATCAGAACTTCGTTGATTTCAGCAGGCATTTCTTCGCGGTCTGGCAGGCGGTTGAACGTACCTTCCAGTTTGTTGTCGTCGAACGTGATGTAGTTCGGCAGGAAGTTGCGTGCTTCCACAGCATCCTTGATGATTTGCAGGTTGCTGGATTTCTCGCGAACGGAGATCACGTCGCCTGGTTGTACGCGGTAAGAAGGAATGTTAACTTTTTTACCGTTTACCAGGAAGTGGCCGTGGTTAACGAGCTGACGAGCAGCAGGGCGAGTTGGAGCCAGGCCCATGCGGTATACCACGTTATCCAAACGGGATTCCAGCAGTTTCATGAAGTTTTCGCCCAATACGCCAGCCATTTTACCGGCTTGCTCGAATGTGCGGCGGAATTGCTTCTCGCTAACACCAAACATGTGGCGCAGCTTTTGCTTTTCTTGCAGCTGGATACCGTATTCGCTCAGTTTACGACGGTTGTTGTGACCGTGTTGACCTGGAGGAAAGTTGCGTTTAATGTCTTTGCCTGTACCATCCAGGGAAATGCCCAGACGACGAGCCAGTTTGTGACGAGGACCTGTGTAACGTGCCATGTTTTCATTCTCCTTTAAGTTGGATTCGCAGGTGTTTACTTCCGCGAGGCTAGTTTCGTCTTTAGCTACACGAACTTCGGACGGTAGCATTTCCGCATCGTGCTCCTTGGCAGGAGTTCAGCCGCAGCCTGCAAGGGACGAAACTAAGAGGGTCTACCTCCCGTTTTTACCTACAATCAATGCCACCCTGTACACATACAATCAATATTATCTTTTCTTTTAGGAGAATGTCAAGAAAAAATGGGGAGTTGCCTTGTTTGCAGCACGCGGCTGTCTGTCTCTTTTGCCTCTATTTTCTTCTCGCCATGTCCTCTTTCAGTGGCTCTCAGAATCGGGGATTCTCGTCCAGCTTGCTGCGCACCTCCAGGAATCGCGAAAAGGCGATGGCCGCATCGGCCCGGGAAACGGTGTCCTCCGGATGGAATTCCTGGCCGCTTTTCATGATGCCCAGCGAAGTGACAATCACGATGGCCCCACGATTTTTTGACTTGGCGATATCGGTTAGGTCGGACTGGAACATGTCCGAGTAATCCGCCAGCTTGCGATATCCAAGCGCCCGTACCAGCATGTCGGCCAGCTCTTCACGGGTGATTTTCTCGTCCGGCCGCAGCGAGCTTACATTTCTGTCCAGAAGCCCGCGGTCAACCGCAGCCTCTACGGCAGCAAAATACCTGGATGTATTGGCCACATCGGCAAAGCTTGCCTTGCGTTCCAGTGAGATGCCAAACATCCGTCCCTGGTTCAGGCTGATCATCAGCATTTCGATCATTTCACCGCGCGTAATCTCTTTTTCCGGCATAATCTTTCCGTCAACAAGGGAGAGCGCATCGTACTCGTACATCAACAGCAGTTCCTTCTCGGCCTTGTGTCCATCCAGATCGGAAGGCGGAGTGCGATGCAGTTCAATCGTTTTCCCCGTCGCCGTGCTGCGCCATTCCCCGGATAAGGCATCGAGGAAGTACCCTTGCTCAAGCGGAGTGGTCGTCATGCGGTAGACCAGTTTGGCCTTTTGCTCCGGCAGAGGGGCGATTTCGACACCACCCTTTTGTTCCAGCGGTTTTACCGGGAGCTGCTCCAGCATGTAAACAGCTTCCGGCTTCGCTTCTTTCAGCCAGGCTTCTGCTGCTTTGTCGGCTGAGATGTGATCGCCGAGCCGGGATGGATAGCTTTCCCGTCCAAAGTCGAGGTTGAATGACATCAGCTCGCCGCTTTTTTTGTCGTAGGTAAGATGGGCCGATCCCGAAGCTGCCGCTATGCCGTTTACCAAGCGGAGGAAGCGTACGGTGTAGGACGTGTCCGGCTGCTGTTCGCCCGTTTCTTCTTGCGGCGGATCGAGATAAAGCCGGTTGGCCCAGGTGGGCGCGAATTTTTTCAAGTCCTCAATCGCTCTCTTTTCGATTGCTTTTGGATTCGTCTCTTGTTTTGTAGCGGCCGCCTTCAGGGTATCAGGCAAATTGGTGTAAAAGCTGTACACATCGCCGGTGATGGCATCGACCGCAGCCGAAGCAAAAACCTGCTTCTCTTTATTTTCAAAATCGAGATTCCAGACTGGCCTGTTGCTGCGGTGGTCGCTTTCGCTGTAATTGGCAGAGCGAAGTGCATAGCCTTTCAGCCCAAATACCTGATCGACCAGAGAGACGGCTGCATCCTGACTGAGCGGTTTTCCGGCATTGCGAGGCGACAACGGCTTGCTGCTGGCCGGAACAGGCTCTTCTTCTGGCTTTGCCGGTTTCAGCTGGGGCGTCAAGAGAGTGCCGTCCGATCCGTCCAGAAACAGTTTGAAGGGATTGTCGTAGGCCAGGATCGGCTTATCCCTGTTTTCCCCTTGGGCTTCCCAAGGCACTACGTAGGACAGTGTGGGCTTCAGCGCTTTTTGGAAAAGCTCGGCCGCCTCTTCGGAAGATATCATTTTGCCAGGGCTTTCAAAGGTGACGTCATCGTTCCAGGAAACCGAGTAATTGGTCACCTTTCCAGAGGAGTCAACGGTAATATCCACAGAGTTGTCCGGGAACGGAATATCGTCCACGAGACGGACAAAGCGAAACGCATAGGAAGCGTCTGCATTCAGCGGAGTTTTTTGCACCGGCTGATCGTCATGGTACAGTCTCGTCTCCTTCCATTTCGACGGAACGTTGGCGGAGAAAAACTCCTCTGCTTTTTTCCGGGCGTCGTCATACGAAATGCGGTTGGCGTAATCAGGCTTGGATGCGTTCCTGTTGTACGATGAAAAGGACGTCAATTCTCCCGTGTCGGCGTTGATGCCCACACTGTAGGAGTGTTCGATTTCCGCATCGTTCTTTGATTTTTTTACCCAGTAAAACGTCCATTCCGGAAATGCCCGCCAGGGATCGGCAGAGCGGAAGGAGACGTTGTTGAGCTCCAGGCCGGCGGTCGAGACAAATTTGCCGGCAATTTTCATAGCCGCGTCTTTCGAGATTTTTGCCTTGCCTGATTGCGCCGAAGCAGGCTGGCCAGCCGACCCTTTGGAAGCAGGCATGGCAGGAGAGGCTGCGCTGGCCGCGTTTGCGTCTGCGGGCAAAGCTGCTCTCGTCTCCCCGTAAGCAAGCGACCCGGGAGCCAGCAGGCTGGCGGTCAAGAGAATCGATCCGGAACGGACCAACAGTGTTTTCATAATTTATCCCCCCAAGTTGTATCTGACATCTTGCCACTACAACTTCTGACGCAGGGAAGAGAAGCGGCGTTTCAATAGATTGGAAGAAAAACAAACGGAGGAGGGGAAAAATGGGAATTTTGTCCTGGTGCAAAAGCGAATCGTTATGGAATTGCAAACATTCATCTTATATAATAAATAAAGAGTTGTGAATACAAGCAGTACGGCTGAGGAGGAAACGCATTGCATACTGTCATCTACCTCGTTCGCCACGGAGAAACAGATTGGAATCTGGCTCGCCGAATTCAAGGCCACAGTGATATTGCCCTTAATGAATCAGGGAGGAGCCAGGCTCAGAAGGTAGGTGTCCGCTTTCGCGGTGAGACGATTCACGCCGTTTACGCCAGTGATTTGGCCCGCGCACGGGAAACAGCCCAGTGCATCGCCGAGAATGTCGGCTGCACCGTTTCCACTCTGACTACCTTGCGCGAGCGTTGCTATGGAGAGTGGGAAGGGCTGACCTATGAAGAAATCAAGGTCCGTTTTGCAAATATGGACGAGACAGCGTGTGGAATAGAGACGTTTGAGGATATGCAGCAGCGCGCGGCTGCCGCGTTGACCGAACTGGCCGACCGCCATGCGGGAAAAGCGATTGTCGTCGTTTCTCACGGCGGGCTGATTAACAGCTTCCTGCACGGTGTGACAGGCGGCCAGCAGGGAACAGGAATCACCCGAATCGACAATACGGGGATCAACGTGTTTCATTACGTTGACCGGCGATGGGAAGTAGTTACAGTAAATGATACGGACCATTTGGAAGACTGACAAAAAGTGGAGAGAGGGAGTATTGCGTGTCAAGTAAAATGTTGGGGAAGTTGGAAACGGTCTTTTCCTACATGGCCCACTTCATGCTGCTATCCTGGCCGGAAAAGCGCCCGGGCATTCTATTCTTGACAGATTCAGCCGGAATCCTGGTATCGTTCATGGAAATGCAGGTCGGCCAATCCTGGAATCCCAACAAACTCTGCCTCCAGGCGGGCAATAAGCTCATCGACGAACCCCACTCTCCTGTCTCCCAAGCGTTGCGTACAGGAGAGATTTCCGTACAGAAATCCGGAGACGGCGATTTGGTTTGGGGAGCGTTTCCGTTAAAGGAGCATGACGGCCGTATCAGAGCGGTGATTGGCATGGTCGCGCCTCAACAGGAGATCGAGTTCGAGCTGGCTTCGTACATGAGGGGGCTGGAAGCGTTGATTCGGATGGGCTATGACGCATATATTCAGCATGCGACGAGCGACATCATCATGAAGCTGAACCGCCATGAGAGTACGAAGGACCTGCTGGAATGCTTGATTCATCAAATTGCCGAAATCATCCAAAAAGGCAGCGTATCCGCTGTAAAGCTGACCGAGGTCGGCACCCTGATCGTGCCGGAGTATTTTACGACGCAGGCAGTGGATGGAAAGGGATGCCACATTACGCAGTTGGCTGCGCGTTTTGCGGGAGTGCCGCTGACCCCCTCGGTGGAGGATGGCTATCGCACCGTCATCCTGCCGATTACTTGTGAAGGAAGACCGCTGTACGCCCTGTTTTTACATCTATCTCCCGAAGAACGAGAAACGTATGACGAGCGGGACGTAGCATTTCTGCAAGAGGTAGGCGAAAAGGCGAGCTACGCTCTCAAAAGAACGATGGTAGCCGACGACTTGCGAAGGGATGCGAGCAAAAAAGATCTGCTCTATCAATTGATGACCAAGATCCAGGCGTCAATCGATGTAAATGACGTACTGAACGAAATCATCAGCAGCATCCGATCCTTGTATCCGCACGCCGTTGTTGACCTGTTCCTCACCGTCGAAACGAATGCGACGACACCGGTTAAGCCGCTCTCCTTCCAAGACGAGGATTGTTCCACAAGCACACGCGCCTATCTGGAAGGAAGCCTGGTCATGGACTACGAGGAGCGGGATGGAGTCACGGTAGCCGTGCTTGCCGCACCACTGCTAGGCAAACAGGGCATTTACGGGGTATTGCAGTTGACTACGGACAGGACCGTTTTCTTAAGTCCACATGAGACGGAGTATATCTCGATTTTGGCTGAGACGGCGGGAAAAGCTTTTGAAAACGCCCAGTTGTATCAGCAATCCCGCAATCTTATCAGAGAATTGCGTTTGATTAATGAGATGGCCAGACAGCTGAATCGAAGTCTGAATTTGCAGGAAATCCTCGACTTTGTAACCAAGATGCTGCTGGAGACCTTTTCTACCGAATTTTGCGCCATTTTACGCAAGGAGCAGGGAAAGGAAACCTTTGAAGTGATTTCTTCTTCCCATCCCGAGTGTCAGGGGCGGATTATCCAAGCCGGAGAAAAGCCGATTTCCGAAATACTATCAAGCAAGCAGGCCCTGCTGCTCGTACAACCTGGCTCCGGGCCGCTGTCCTTCTCCTTGCTGCCTTGTTCATCCGTGACGCCGATTGCGTCCCTGATGGGTGTTCCGCTGGTCGTTGAAGGCGAACTGGGAGGCGTCCTGATCGTTGCTGATTCTCGCCATCATTTCTTTAGTTTTGACGATTATAAGCTTTTGGAAATTTTCGGACAGCACGCCAGTTTAGCCATGACCAATGCCATGCTGCATAACGAAGTGGAGCGGATGGTCATCACAGACAATTTGACCGGGCTGTACACGCGGCGCTATCTGAATGAACGCGTCCGGGCCTCTCTCGAAAAGGACGGCTTTGGCTCGTTGATTCTGATGGATATTGACTATTTTAAAGTCGTCAATGATACATACGGCCATCAGGTAGGGGATGAGGTTTTGATCCAGGTCGCCAATCAGATCAAAAGCCATATCAGGGAAAGCGACATCCCCGCGCGCTGGGGAGGAGAAGAGCTGGCGGTCTATCTGCCCCGGGTAGACAAGCTCACTGCACAAGCGATCGCAGAGAGGATTCGCTCTTTTGTTGAAAAAGAGACTTCTCCAAAAGTTACGATCTCTTGCGGTCTGGCCAAGTGGAGCAAGGAACGAAACAGCGATATCAGTGTGGAGTCCCTGTTTTATCAGGCGGATATCGCTTTATACGAGGCAAAAAACAAAGGGAGAAACCAGGTTATATTAGCGTAGGAGCCGTCTGGGCTCTTTTCTTTTGGAGAGACGACGGGAAACAGGAGGGCTACAATGACGACAGAACGTCCAAACAGACAAGCGGCGGAGGTGGCAAAGGGGGTCTATTTATTGGAAATCCCCACCCCGTTTTCCGTTGGTCCGGTGAATCTATACGTGATCAAGGGAGAGCGTCTGACTTTGGTTGACACAGGTCCGCTGACGGATGAGGCGTGGGAGACTTTCGTAGCGGGTCTGAAGTCAATCGGCATCCGACCGGAAGAGATCGAGCAAATCGTCCTGACGCATCATCACGTGGATCATTGCGGACAACTGGAGCGGATTCGCCGGGTATCGGGCGCATCTACTCTCGCTCATCCGCTGGCCATTCCGTATGTAGAGATGGACGAGGACTTTTTATCCTTTCACGACCGCTTTTTTTATGATCTGTACAAAGAGAGCGGCGTACCGAACGACAAGCTGATCATCATTCAAAAGTACCAAAAGCTGATGATGACCTTCTCGGAGCGAAGCCGCATTGATGTACCGCTCAAGCACGAACAAACCGTTCCCGGCCTTCCCGGGTGGCGCGTTTTATACACGCCGGGCCACTCCCAAAGCCATCTTTCCCTGTACAGGGCGGAAGATCGGGTCATGATCGCAGGCGATCACATCATCAAGCGAATCTCGTCCAATGCGTTTATCGAACCGCCCCGCGATCAGTCGGCGGCGCGTCCGCTGACCCTCGTCCAGTATCGGACTGCACTGCAGATGTGCGCGGATATGGAGATTGATTTGGCATTGTCCGGACACGGGGAGCCGGTTGTGGGCCACCGCGAGCTGATCTTGCAGCGCCTGCAGAGAAATTGGGAGCGGACCGATATGCTGCGGCACTTGCTCGCTGAAGGGGAAAAGACCGCATATGAGCTGACCGCCATGCTATTCCCCATCCTGTATGAAAAGGAACTCCCTTTGACGCTATCCGAGACGTTGGGACATATTGATTTGCTGACGATCCTGCATCAAGTGGAATGCAGAAAAAAAGAGGGGGTTCTCTATTACTCGTTGTGAGTGAATGAAGGTAAAGGGACGCTCTCCGGCTGCCGGATCTCTCAAGCAGAATATCAAGCAGAATAAGCCTTTTCTTCCTCGGAAACCCTAATGGCGACGAAGAGGAGGGACGAAGATGCGCAAAGGATGGAGCATCGTGATGCTTGCCCTGCTTTGTGGAGGCCTGACCGGCTGCAATCAGATGGGGGTCAAGCAAAATGCGGATTCCGCTTTTGAACAGGTCCGTGACCGTTTTTCAGAGCAGCAGGCTTTTGCTTTTCACGGTACGACCAAGCTTGTGACAGGCGATACCGCCAACGGCAACGTAGTCAGTTTTTCCGGACGAAAAACAGGCGATGACATGCTGATGAGAGTCGATTTTGCCGTTCCCGAGCAAAAACAGGCGAAAAGCGTGTCGCTGCTGAGCAAAAATGAACAGATTTACGTTCGGACAGAAGGAAGCGCCGGTTGGAAAAATACAAGCGGCCAAGACACGGTCTTTCGCCAGGAAATGAACAACTGGGATCCAGTGTTCGCTATGGAGCAGATCAATCAAATGAAGAAAAGCGTACTGCCCCTGCAGGATCGCGCCCCAGAGGATGACATCGAAGCAGTGCGGATTTTGATGGACTCGACGAAACTGAAAAGCTGGCTGGCGGAGCAGATGAAAAGTCAGGCGAGCGCCCGGACCCAGTCTCATGCCGGCGGCGCTGCTGTCTTGCAGACAGAGGCAATTCACCAGCCTCGTTTGAAATACGCGTTGACGCTCTCGGACGGAACATGGAACCGGCCGCGGACGGGAGCCACGATACAGGCGACCGAACCGCCAGTGGACGAGATCATTGACCAGATGGAGCTGGAAGCGGAATACACCATTTACTACAACAAAAATACGATGCTCCCGACCAACATGACGATGTCCATACGCTCGGAATACGATATGAATGACCAGCGAGTCCGCGAGTATACGCAGGTGGAGACATACCTCCAAAACTACGGACAGGCCATTCCGGTACCAGACCCGACTGCGGCGGGGGCCACAGGGTAATTGGCTTTATGCGGGCAGCTTTCCGTATACGTTCACTCTTGTGCAAGAAGGGAGAGTGGACGTTTTTTTATGCGGACAAATTCAGCCGGTAGTGTCATACGATCGCAGCTGTTGCAATAGAGATGGCATAGTTTAGCTCGCCACCGTCTTCGGGAATATCGTATGTAACGATTGACGGGACTTCAGCGTATTTCTTCATGGAAAAGCTTTTGGTCCTTTCCTTCGAGGTTGAAAATCTTGTGCCCTCTGCTCTATAAGGACTGCGAAAAGAAGGGCGGCAGGGAAAGTGTGACCAACCAGAACTGTCGGATAAATCGTTGTAGTGCATGCAGGTTTCCTCTGTCATACTTTTATCATACTTGAAATTTCTGCAGGAGGAATCCTGGAAAACTTTGTCGAACTACTAACAAGACTATCTTTTTATGGCGAATGGTCTGTAAAATGAAGTAAGATACCTCCTCTGCGACCTTCATCGGAATGGCGGAGCGAGGAAAGGGGCAGGCAGAATGGACCAGACCAAATTGCGCATTTTGTCTGCAGCAGCAACCCTTTTTGACCAAAAGGGGTACCATGGAACCAGTGTCAGACAAATTGCTGAAGCAGCCGAAGTGAATGCCGCCCTGATTTCGTATCACTTCAAAGGGAAACAGGGTGTTCTCGAAAGGCTGATTTCTTACTACTTTGAAACCTTGTTTCAACAGCTGGAACAGCTCGAGGAGAGCGAGAAAGACCTTCTCCCGATGGAAAGACTGGAAGGGGTCATCCGGCTTTATGTCACATTTCAAAGCGAGCACGCGGCAACGACAAGGCTGATCCAGCGAGAGCTGAGCGTGGAGTCGATGTTGGCCCGTGAAGTGATGACGCTGTATATTAGCCGCTGGAAACACGGAATCGCAAAACCGATCGAAGAAGGGATTGCGGCCGGCGTTTTTATGCCTGTGTCTGTGGAACACGTCCTCTTGATGACAGCAAGCCAATTGATATATCCTTTTCTCCATCCCCAAACAGTGCGGGAGGTTTACTATCTGGAGCCTGCTTCGGCAGAATTTGCAGAGTGGCTGCTTGCCGAAATCATGCGTTCTTTGCATGGATGGCTCTGTTTGCCTTACAATCAGCAAAAGTAAAAACAGCTTTGCCTACAGGGAATTTTGACGCTAAGGGGTTGTCCTAACCGTGAAGAAGAAATGGATCCTGCTCTGCCTTGCAGGAATGATGTTATATAGCCAACCGGCATTGGCCGCGCCTTTCCCGGATAAAACGGATGCAGTCGTACAGGACGCAGGAAAATATACGAAACCAGAGGATCAGAAGAAACTTACAGAGGCAATCAAGCAGCTGCCGGGTACATACAAGGTCGTCGTCGTCGAAAGCACGCAGCCAGAGGCGCAAAGCCCAGACGAGTATGCACAGAAGCTGTACGACAACTACAATTTGCCGGAAGATGCGATGATGATTGTGCTGGATATCAATACCGAACAGCTCGGTGTTTATGCCGGTCCTGCGCTCCAGGCGAAGGGTGCCAGCATGACGATGCTGCATGACAAGGTGACGGCTTACTATGAGCCCTTTCGGAATCAAAAGGATTACTTGTCCGGCATCCAGACGTTTCTCGATGAGGTTGCCGCTGAACTAGACAGACAGCAAAATCAAACGCAGCCTGCCAATAACCCTGCTGCAGATGAAAGCACGCAGGAGGAAAAAGCCGAAAAGCCTGCTTGGGCCAAGCTTCCTTGGTGGTTGTACGCCATTGGGGCCGTCTTTGCAGCTTTGTCTGTCGGTCTGATCTACGCGATGATCAGACGCCGGGCCATTTTTGCCCAAGTGGATGATGTAGAGGATTGGAAAGACGAGCTTGTCGAGAAAATCAACGTAATGGAGATGGACAAGCCGCTTCGCCGGGCTTCCGGAAAGACGGAAGAGAAGTACATGTTCCTGGCAGACCGCAAAGAAAATCTGCTGCGAAATCGCATACCGGATGTCGATATGATGATACTTGACGCGGAGGAAGCATGCGACCGCTTCCGCTTCAAGCTGGCCTTGGGACTGCTGGACGAGGCGAGAGAGACGTTGACCTCCATCGAGCAGGAGCTCAATGACTTAAAACAAGACACCGTCAAAGTGGTAACGACAAAAAAAGAAAGCAAGCTCGCTATCCCGGAAATCGGCAAACAACTGGAGCAGGTGGAGCGCCGCCTGTCCGATCTGCGTCTGGAGTACGGATTGTCGTTCCATGAGCTCAAGGCCGGACTGGATGAGGCCTACGCCATTCGCACCCGAATTAAAGAAGTGCGGGCAGACGGCGACGATGTCGCTGCGTACGATCTTACCTTGAAAGCGCAAAAGATTTTGGGCAGGATCACAGATGCGATCGATAGCATTCCGAAATGGAACGAGCGTATCCGCAAAGAGCTTCCCGAAGAGTACCGCCAGTTGGAGGAAGGAATTGCACAAGCGGCAAGGGACGGATACGATTTGAACCGAAGTGTGCTGGACAACTCTCTCCTGCAGGCAAAGCAGCTCATGATGGCTGCCAAGGCTGCTTTGGAGGAAGGGAATCTGGAGATGCTGGAGACCCACGTGAAGGCATTTGAGGTTCTGCTTGACTCGACCTGTCAAAGTATCGAAGAGGCCATCCTAACCGAGCGAAATGGAGCCGCCTCCGCTCAAGTGGCAGCGGCTGCTTCCCCGACTGCTTACCCGGCTGAAGCAGAGTCGATGGAACCGGAGATTATCGGTTTTGACATAGAGAGATCTGCTGTCTCTACTGGTCACCAAGAGAAGGCCGGCCAAGAGAATACGATCGAAGAACATTCAGAGAGGGAAGGCAGTACACAAGCGGCTCCTCCAATCAGCCAGGAAGCACTTGAGACGATGGCTGCAGCAGCACCTTCTGTCGAACCGGATGTGGCCCGTTTGCAAACGGAGCCGGAGATCATCGGTCAGGTTTTGCCTCCGGTACAAGAGATGCGGGAAGAACGGCCTTTTGCAGGGGCTGCCAATGAAATAAGCGGCGCGGAGCGGGCAGAGCTGTTGAACAGTGCCGTTGACAGGAAAAAGGACAACGCCGCAGCTCCCAAGCGTCAAGAACCGGACTATGACGAGGACGACGAGGAATACGAGCTCGTGATCCCGAAAATGGCTTCGGATTGGCAGGAAGAAGAAGCGGAAGAAGAGGCGGAGCGCCTGGTGATCGAGACCGAAGACGAGGCGTTGGATGAGCTGGAACGCATCTCCAATGCATTGGTCCGGATTCGCCAGCAGATTAAGCGAAGCTATTTGCCGGGTGTACCGGAGCATTTGAAGTACTTGTTTGAAGACATTGTGCAAATTTTGGCCCGCATCCAGGCAGTTATGGAAACGTATCGCTATGACATCGAGGAAGTCGCGATGCTGATCAACGATGCCAATGAGTTGCTGCTGGAAACGGAGCGTTTGGCCGAGCGGACGATTTCCGACTGCCAGCAGGCGGAGGGGGCCATCCAGTACACCAATCGCTACAGAAGGCAAAATCGGCAGGTAAACGAACTTTTGACAAAGGCCGAACAGGCATTTCGCCAGCTGTTGTTTGCCGAAGCGTTCCAATTGGCTGAAGAAGCCCGCCTGATCGTGGAAGGCGATCCGGAAGAGACGGAAACGCGCTGGCTGCTGCGGCGCAAGAAGAAGGGGTGAAGCAGCTTGCTCCTGCCCATTTTCCTCCTCGCCGGCGGGATCTTGCTGATGATCCAGCCGCGAACCAAGCGGTGGCAAGCGCGTTTGCTCGCCCACTTCAACGGAAATGAACAAAAGGTCAAACAGAGAGCAAACACCTTCTTTTTGTTAGGGTTCGCGTTTATCATGGCAGGACTCGCCTTATTGTATCGTGTGACAACATGATAATCGCAAGAAACACGGCTTCGCCTTTCAGTGGCGAAGCTTTTTTTGCGCGGTGCCCATATTCTCAATGCGTACAAGCGGAAAAGAGCGGTTTGCACACAAAAAAAAGAACGTCGACTGTTGGATCGACGCCCATCTAGAAAGATAAAGGGAGTAGAGGTGTGAGAATCGGAATCCTACTGCTAGGGGGAGTAGAAATCCATTCACTCTTCTTCGAAAAAGAGTACCCACAAGCTAGTTTCCCCGTATAGAAAAAGCCTAAACCTCTTCGAGAAAAAATTGTAGAAATTTTATCCGCGTTTCTCCAGCGCAGCTTGGGCACTATGCGTACCAGCGACATATCCCGAGGAAAAAGCGATGGTAATGTTGTATCCGCCCGTATGAGCATGGACGTCCATCACCTCTCCCGCGAAGAAGAGTCCCGGCATCAGCTTGGATTGCATCGTCCGTGGATCGATTTCCTTGACGCTGACACCTCCACCGGTAATAAACGCTTCCTGCAAAGAAAGCGTGCCGGTGATCGTCAACGGAAACGCTTTGATCAACTGGGCGAACTCTCTCCACTGCTGTTTGCGCATGTGGCTCAGCGTCGTTTCTTCGGAAATGCCCGCCATGGACAAAAGAATCGGGATCAGTCTGTCCGGCAGATAGCCTTTGCAGACGTTTTTCACAGCCTTTTTGGGCTGCTCCTCCAACAAGCGCCAGCTCTCTTCGGCAACTTCGTCAAGATGCTTGTGAGGCATCAGGTCAATCGTCAGAGGGAGCGGGACCTGGCCGTGTTTCTTCTGGGTGACGGAGACATAGTGTCCCAGACGCAGGGCAGCAGGGCCGGAAATGCCAAAATGGGTAAAAATCATGTCGCCTTCCTGCGTACTGACCTTCTTTTTCTTTTTCGGATCATACAAAGTCAATTCCACTTCGCGAAGCGACAAGCCCTGCAGCGATTTGTCCCGGATAAAGGAATCGGCAGCAATCAGCGGCACTTCGGTAGGATACAGGTCGGTAATGGTGTGACCGGCATCCCGCGCCCATTCGTAGCCATCTCCAGTAGAACCTGTCTGCGGAACGGAGCATCCGCCTACCGCGATTACCACACAGGGTGCTTTCAGATGCTCGCCGCTTTTCAATAGCACGCCGTCCGTATGGCCGTTCTCGTACAGCACTTTCTCCACGGGACTGTTTAAGCGAAGCTCGACACCCTGGTTTTTGATCCGCTCGATCAGAGCGTTCGCCACCGTCACAGCTTTATCGGTGACGGGAAACATGCGCCCGCGGTCCTCTTCTTTTAAGGCAACGCCCAGCTCTTCAAAGTACCGGATAATGTCCTGATTGTTAAATTGAGAGAGTGCGCTGAACAGAAAGCGTCCGTTTCCGGGCATTTGCTTGATCAGCTCGTCCAGCTCCTTGGCATTCGTAACATTGCAGCGGCCGCCTCCGGAAATGATCAATTTGCGTCCGAGCTTGTTGCCCTTCTCCACCAGACAGACACGGGCCCCCTGGGAAGAAGCGGCAATGGAAGTCATCAGTCCGGCGGGACCGCCGCCAATGACGATGACATCGTAGTGACTAGCCTTCATCAGTTCTCGTCCTTTTTTCTTAGGGTATGATTGTACGTCTATTGTAGCACAGGAAAAGGAGCGAGCCTATTTTGCCCCGGCAAGCCTCTCACCTTGCAGCACGTCTTCAAGGGAACGCTTTTCCAGAATGTAAGAGGCGGTCGACTGCTGCCGGCAAATCCCGGTTACGATGTACCCTTTGGAAAAGTAGTGAGTGAACAGCTCGCGCGTGGCTTCCCGCCAGGCAGCGGCTGCTCCCATATCCGCCTGTTTGACGGCCTGGAAGTGCGCAGGAACAGGAAGCGACAAGCGCTCCTCCGATTGATCCAGATGTATTCCTGCTGGCTGCACGACACCGTTTTTCTCCTGATAGAAAAGGACGGCCGGAAGCCCGCTGGCGTCAGGTCGAACGCTTTTGCCGGCGTGGTGCTGCATGACGCGGTCGCTTGCGATATGCCAATCCAGTAAAAAACGGTCGGTCGGCAGACCCCGGTTCATATCATCTGCCAGTTCTCCGTAGCAGTTTGGAATATAGCGATGAACCACGCCGCCCAACTTGACCAGATTCAGGTAGGCATTGACCGTCTCAAGCGGGTCGTAGGTCCAGGTAATCCTTCGGTAGCCCTCCGCCAGTGCTTCGCTGCGCTGCATCCATTTCATCTGCACCCCCAGGCCTTGCTTCCGGTATTCAGGCAAAAAGCCGAGCATATGCGAGCAGAGATGCAGCTCCTGATCCGTGTGGCCGGGAAAGCTGTAGAGAAAGCCGATCATGCGGTCGCCGTCGAAGGCGCCAAGAAACAATCCGCCGAATTTGGCCAGTGTCAAGGTCATATGGCTAGGAACGACAGATGATTCGCTCCAGACTGCACTCTCCAGTTCCTCCAGCTTTTCCAGATCCGTTTTCTCTGCCAATTTTCGAAAGGTAATATTCATCGGCGTGCCTTCCTTTCCATTCCGTATCCATAGCATGTGACAGTTAACCATTCGCTCCGGGAATTCGGGATTCCTGCACATCGGGTGTTGCAGTACGGGATGGCAGGTTGCATCCCGGCAGTCCCTGATCAATAATAAAAGGGATGTACGAGAGAAGGGGGTACTGGTATGGAAAACCAGTTTCAATGGAACCTATGGAAGCGACTGACGGAAGCACCGGGCGTATCCGGCTTTGAAGGGCCTGTGCGCGCGATTATGCGGGAATACATAGGAGCATATACGGATGAGATTGTTCATGATCGTCTGGGAAGCATGTTTGGAGTTATGCGCGGCAACGAAAATGGACCGAAAATTATGGTCGCCGGACATATGGATGAGGTCGGGTTTATGGTCACCCGCATTTCGGAAAAAGGATTTCTGTCGTTCCAGACCGTTGGCGGCTGGTGGGGACAGGTTCTGCTTGCTCAGCGGGTACAGGTGATTACGCCGCAGGGAGCGATCGAAGGGGTCATCAGCTCGATCCCGCCGCATGTACTGAGCGACGACCAGCGCAATCGCCCGATGGATGTCCGCAACATGTACATTGACATCGGGGCCGATTCCCGCGAGGAGGCGGAAAAAGCGGGAGTTCGTCCGGGGCAGCAGATCGTTCCGGTATGCCCGCTCACCCAGATGGCCAACCCGCGACGGATCATGGCAAAGGCGTGGGACAATCGCTACGGCTGCAGCCTCGCTGTCGAGCTGGCCAAAGAGCTTCACGAGCATCGCGATCATCCCAATGTAGTCTATGTCGGAGCGACCGTGCAAGAGGAAGTCGCGGGTACACGGGGGGCCAAGACCGCGGCCGGCATGATTGACCCGGACCTGTTCCTGGCGGTGGACGCCAGTCCGGCGGGCGACATTCCCGGAGTAAGAGAAGGCGGAGGAAAACTAGGCGGCGGCGTTCTGATGCGGCTGTATGATCCGATGTACATCATGTCGCCCAACCTGCGCGATTTCCTCATCTCTGTCTGTGAAGAAGAAAACATCCCTTACCAGATCTACATCGCCAAAGGGGGCACCGATGCGGGCGTCGTCCAATATCATGGCACAGGGGTACCGTCTGCGGTGATCGGCATTCCGTCCCGCTACATTCACAGTCATGCGGCAATCATCGACCGGGATGACTATGAGGCAGCGAGGAAGCTTCTCTTTGCCGCTGTAAAGAGGCTTGATAAAGCGACATATGAAAGCATCCTGCCGCGATAGGGAAGGAGGAACAGGACGATGCAGGCCATAACCCTTTATGTAAAACAGCAGGGTGAACAGACCTCGTACGAGTACAACATTTACGATAACAAGTTTTCGCCGAGCAATCTGGCTGTGCGGAAAGTGTTGATGGCCATGCTGGAAAGCGTCCGTCAACGCCTGACCCATCTGGAAATCGAGTACAATGATCAGATGCTCGCTGACAATTGGGGGGCAAAGCGTTCTGCGGAGTGGCTGGTTTTTTTGGGGGCGACGCGAGACAGCATACGCGAAAACCGGAGCGGCGATGTGATTGTCAGCAGACAATTTCGGGCTCCGATGACGGCTGAGCGGTATGATTTCTTTTATACGCTGACCGATATTTCCACGTTTCCGCATTATCGGCTGCAGGAGAACGAGACAGACCGGATTGTGTTCTACTTCTCCCGCTATCTGCAGCTCATCGCGCCGCAGGAGGAAGCCGAAGCTTTTCTCGCAAAGTTGGAGGAGCTTCATCTTCCTTATAAATTAGTTCGTTTGGATTAAAAATTCCCGATTGCCAGCCCGGCGTCGAAAAACAAAAGCCATTTAGCCGTTTCCTTTGGCCAAATGGCTTTCTTTATGCTCAAAGCAGCAAAAGAGTATGGATTTCGCACATCCATTCAACTGCTGACGCGATGGATATAGGGCATTCCGTTTTTATCATGAATCCGGTCAATCATTTCAGTGACTCGCGAGATGTGGTGAGCATGGAAGAAGGTTTCTTCTGTCATGCACCGAAAAAAGGCAGCCACTACTTCCGGGCAAAATTGTGTACCGGCATTGCGAATAATCTCGTCGCAAGCTTTGGAATAGGAGAGCCCTTTTCGGTATGCGCGGGAGGATGTCATGGCATCAAACGAGTCTGCGACTGCGGCCACCCTTGCCAGCAGCGGAATTTCCTCGCCCGCGAGCTGATCAGGATACCCTTTTCCATCGTAGCGCTCATGATGATGGCGTGTTATGCATAAAATGGCGTCAATTTCAGCGGAGTTTTGCCTGCCTGCATCGGCGTACAGCCTTTTCAACAAAGCCTCGCCGCGTATCGGATGAGATCTGATAATTTCATACTCTTCATCTGTCAGGCGGCCCGGTTTTAGCAGTATGCTGTCCTCAATGCCGATTTTGCCAATATCGTGAAGAAGTCCGCCTGTGTACATCGTATCCAACGTTTTTTCATCCAGGTTCATGCTTTGGCCGATGACCCGCATGTAAAAAGCGACTCGCTGGGAGTGGCCCGATGTATACGAATCCCTTTCCTCCAAGGCGACGGCCAATGTTTTCAAAATGCCTTGATTGGTCTCCGCGAGCTGTTGGCCGCGCAGAGTGGAGCTGAGCAGCGCCTTGTCCTTCCGCTTCGTGTTATAAAAAAGAAATGCGGTGATCAGATAGCTGCCAAGAACCAATAAAACCAGTAAAGATTTCAACAAGGAAAGCTGATGGTAGAAGTCCGACTCGGCTGTGGTCAGGCTTACATGCCAGTCCCACTCGGGAAAATACCGTGCTACGGCGATTTTCGTGTCGCGCGTCTCGGTAGTCGGGTCCAATGACGGGTATGTAATAACGGTTTTTCCTTTATGCAGCACTTCACGAACAAGTGTCCGCCCATCGGCATCGGACAATTGAAACATGTTTTGCCCTTCCAGATGCGGGTGCACGAGCAAGTTGCCTTGCGAATTAAAGACGATAAAGGCATCTCCCGAACTCAAGGTCAGCTCCACATCGTTGGTATTGCGGGTTCCGTCCGGGAGCCTGGTTCCGGCCAACAATTTCTTGGCACTCTCTTGAGCCTCTGTGCGAGTTATCGAGTTGTCTTTGACCCGTTTGTCAAACAAGCTCAGTATCTGGAAGACGGAGTTCAACTGTCGGTCCATCGCCTGTACTTCGTTCTGGTAGTAGAGAAGCTTTGTCTGGGAGTAACCGAAGAACACGATTACGGAAAAGATGATAGGAAGCAACATAAGGAACAATGGATAAAGGCGCGTTATGGTCGTTTGCGTCGTTTTCGAAGGCAAGGCGCTACGTCCTTTCCGCAATTTGGTATTCTTCCTCCTCATAATAGGCGAAATCGCTTTAACCTTCAATAAATTCACGAATGATGTCGAAAAAAATAGAGGAAGGGATGGTGATCGCCATCCCTTTCAAGTCATGTAGAAGGGCGGTTTGGTCCCTCCAGTTTTTTATTCCCGTACCCCGGCTGATCATTTTGCACGGAACGAGGCTGTCTGTTGTCTTCGCTTCGTACCTCTTGGTTATTGGAGAAGCGCTTTTTCGATTCGTCCATCATGACCTCCTAGAAAATCCACTGCTGGCGGTTAGATGCCCGCCAGCGTGCAAACTGTCGATCCTGGATGTTGTCCTCAGCCTGTATGAGCAGAGAAGACAGGGGGATGCGCTGAAGCAGTTGCACCTTTTCCTCCTGAATGGGGGGACCATCTTGTTGTGTCCGTTCATCCATCTTTATTTGACACGCTCCTTTTTAGGCATAAAACGGGACTGGATCGGCCCTGCGGCCTCGCTTCCCTGCTTGTGACGCGGCATGGCGTAGAGAGCGAACAATCCCATAACGACAGCGAGAATGATTGTCGTAATGGCGTACACCACCCACGGATAGGGGCTCTTGACCCCGCCCAATCGCTCTACGAGTGTGCCGCCAACAGTTGTGCCGATGGCGGTGCCGATACCCGATACAAAGTTGGCAATCCCGAAATACGCCCCCAGCCATTCCTCTTTGGCAAAGTGACCGACGAGGCTGTCCTGCACAGGCATCAGAAGCATTTCCCCGATGATGAACAGGACGGCAGCAGCGCTCAGCGTGGCAAAGCGGTCCGCGAACCCGATGCCGAACAAACCGGCGCCTATCATCAGGATTCCCGCAACGAGCGATAAATACGGATTGATTTTCAGAAGCACAAAACGGGAAATCAGCCCCTGAAGCAGCACCACACTTACGGAATTGATCGTCCAGATCAGCCCGATCAAATGAGCGGAATGCAGCACGTACTCGCCGCGCAATGGCAGCACCAGCGTGAACTGGGCATAAAAGGCCCAGATCAATAGAGAGAGTCCGGAAAAGAGCAAAAAGCTCCGATGCCGGAAAATATGCCGGTACTCCGATAAGGACGTGCGTTTGCAATCAGGTCCGACGCAGCGGTCGTTCGGCAGGGTAAACAGGATGCCGGCAGCAAGCAGCAAAAAAACAATCGAGGCCAAGACAAACGGATACAGATCCTTGGTGGTCATCCAGGTGATCGTCAGGCCCGCGATGATAATGCCGAGGTGAGCGAAAATCCCTCTCCAGGAAAAAGCTGCGGTCCGCTGGGTGTTGTCTACGGTGTCAGCGAGCAATGCTTTGATTGTCGGTGCCAGAAATCCAACTCCCAGTCCGTTCACACCTGAGAAAAACAGCAAGGCGGCGTAGCTGTCGCTGTAGTGGTAGCCGAGCATCGCAACAGCCTGGAGCAGTGCTCCCGCCAGCATGATCGAGCGCCGGCCGAGACGGTCGGACAGAGGACCTCCCAAAAGGCTGCCCGCCTGATACGCGATACTGCCGACACCGAGAATGATGCCGACCTGTCCGAGAGAGAGGGCACGGGCTTTTTTTAGGAAAATGGGAAAGATCGGCACGATCAGAAAGGAGGCCAGGTGCATGAAAAAAACCAGGACGAGCAGCAGTGCAAATATTTTGTTCCGCCATAGCTTTCCTGCCGCAACGGTCATAGAGCCGCCTCCTCTTTCGTTTCGGCAATCTTCCCCTAGTATGCATGTTCCCGTAGCCAGTCTATGCACCCGAAAATAGGCGAGAGCGGAATTGAAGGGATAACAGGCTTTCGTCCAATCCAACGGGTGCCTCTCGACATATACCTATACTGTAAAAAAACTGTGGGCATACATGGTGCAAGGTTGCGTCAACAAGGAGGGACAAACGTGAGAGGCTTTTTTGCAAATCACGAAGGGTTTGAAGTAGTGATTTGGATTCTGGTGATCATCTTTCTCCTCTCCATTTTCTTCGACGAAGGGATCGATTAAAGGTGAGTGCATACCGTCCGATTCGCCGGTTAAACCGCTATTACAAAAGAAATGACGGGTTTCGATCCTGGGTTAAGGCTAATGAACAGTGGTTTCGGGAAAATCCGGAAGTATTCCAGCAGGTTCTGCACAATCCCAATATGGTCAATCTGTTCATGGATCTGATGATGATGAACTCCGCGCAAATTCAAAAGAGACTTCGGCGAATGAGGGGACGAGGGAGAAGAGGCTGAGGGCTGCATACAAAAACGGCGTGTCGCTGGCGGCATGCCGTTTTTGCGTGTGTGAGAGCCGTTTGGCTGGGAGCCATATAGCTAGGGACATATAGCCTTTCATATTTGTCCAGCCTCCGGCGTAGGGATAGACTAACGCTGTCAAGCCGGAGGGATGGAGATGGGGCAGGTCATTTTAACCTTTTTTGTGGCGTACGGCATTGTGGTCGGCGGTTCCCTGTGCGGTGGATTGGGCGCTTTTTTAAATGAAAAGCCGCCGCTCTGGTCCATTCATGATTTGGCTGACCAATTGAAAATATGGGGCCTTGTAGGTGCCTTGGGCGGAACGTTTGACTCCTTTTTGCAGATCGAAAAAATCCTCGCGGGCAATTTTTCGCCTGTGTTCAAACAGCTTGTCATGATCGTTGTCGCCTTCCTCGGGGCACATATGGGGACGATTTCGATTCAATGGCTGGTCCAGGTGCGTTCATGAAAATAATGTTGTGGAAGCGTTACGTAGCTCTCCTGCTCATAGGCGCCATTCTCGGCGGGTCGGGAATGCTGTTTATTTACGGCAGGGAAATGGAGCAGATGATGCTTGTCAAGCGCAGTCTGGAACTGCTGAACGAAAAGCTGATGGAGGAAAATCAGAGCTTGAAGCAGTCGGAAAAAGTGGCCCGGAGAAAACAAGAGGTGGTCATCGATGAGATTCGGGTCACCGTCCTGGATTCAAAGCTGCATGAAACGATTCAACTGCAAATGACAAGGCAGTTGGAAAAAGACTTGGCTTCCCTGAAAGGAAAAAAAGTCGAGCAGGTGGCAGAAGTCCAGGAGATGCTCCATGAAATGCTGCGGAGAAGAGAGTACATCATCGAAGGAACGATGGTCGAGGTGCGCGTCAAAACGGTGGCGATCAGCCGGATTCTCCACTTGTTCGTGACTGCTGAAGTAAAACGCGAGGATATATGAAGATCGGGAAATCTATTTTCGGCAGCGAAACTTTTATTGCGACCCGCCGTATAAAAGGTACAGAAGCTTCTCACTGCATGAAAAAGCAAGGCAATCGATGCGTTGGTAAGGGGAGAATGAGTCCATGTCAATGTTTAAAAAGCTGTTGGCAAGCGTAGGTATCGGGGCTGCCCAAGTAGATGCCCGCCTGGAGAACGATTCGTTGATCCCGGGAGAATGGGTAAGAGGTGAGGTCCACATCACAGGTGGCGATGTTGCACAGGATGTGGACGAAATTTATATGTACGTCGTCACGCATTATGAGCGCGAGGCAAATGATCGCAAGGTAAAGGAAGAATGCACGCTCGGCAAGTACCGTCTTTCTGAACGGTTCGTGCTGAACCCGAAGGAAAAGAAGGTCATTCCGTTTTCCTTCCAGCTTCCGTACGAGACTCCGCTTACGATGGGACGGCAGCCTGTGTACCTGCGTACCGGACTGGACATTAAAAATGCCATCGATCCGGGAGATTCAGACTTCATCGAGGTTCGGCCGCATCCGCTGATGGAAAAAGTGCTGGACGCGATTCAGTCTCTCGGCTTTCAATTATTCAAAGTGGATTGCGAATACAATCGTCATCTCGGGCGCTCTTACCCGTTTGTGCAGGAGTTTGAGTTCCGTCCGACAGGCCCCTACCGCAGCCGACTGGAGGAGCTGGAGGCCGTCTTTTATTTGAAGGAGGGAGAACTGGAGGTTCTTCTGGAAATGGACAAACGAGCTCGCGGTTTTCTGGGAGCCTTTCAGGAAGCCTTCAATCTGGACGAACGCTACGCCCGTTTCCGGCTGACCCAGGCTGATTTGCATCGACCGGTCTCGGCGATTGCCGAAGGGATCGAAGAAATCATCCGTCGGAATATTCACTAGCAAAAGGCCAAGCCACGCTCTGAAAAAACCAATACGCATTTGACAAAAACACGCGGGAGTGTGAACGGCACCCCATTTGTTAGGCACAGCTAACATTTGGAGGTGCAGTTCAATTCCCGCGTTTTTATAACGATATGGGAGCTCGCCCACGGTCTGCCCAATCAATCATCCATGAAGAAGCGAACGGTTTGCAATCTTTGCTAACAATCTTCCGAACATCCGACAATCGAGAGCAGAATAAACAGCACCAGAATAAGACCGATACCGTTAAACCCGCCGCTCTTGAACAGACTACTCATGCAAGCATCCTCCTTTGTTTGAATGGGTTCCCTGCTATCGTATTTACGGGCGGGCCTTTCGGTGTTAGGGCGACTACCCATTTTGGGCGACAGGCCGCAGACTGGATCATTCTCAAGAACAATTGATATTCTATTCGAAATATTATTGACAATGTTGAATCCCTTGACGTATGATTCGAAGTAATTGCATAGAGCGGATGACGATTGTGGGAGAGACCGGACCGAAGCGCCCGGCACCGAAGGAGCAAGTCCCAAAAATCCTTGGGAAAGAATCTCTCAGGTACAAGGTACCACAATTGGACGCACCTCTGGAGAGAGCGAACAGCCACCCAAGGGGAAGACTCCCGTGTCAGGAGTTAAACTCTCAGGTAAAAGGACAGAGGAGAGGTAGATTACGTGCTATCTATCTTTCCCTTGTCCTTTTTTGCGTTCGGGAAAGATGGGAGCCAAGGGAGGAATATCGATGAGCTTGCAGGATCACGACAAGGAAATTTTTGAAGCGATCGAAGCGGAACGCCAGCGCCAGCTCGGGACGCTGGAGTTGATCGCATCGGAAAACTTTGTGAGTCAGGACGTTTTGGACGCCATGGGATCGGTTCTGACCAACAAGTATGCGGAAGGCTATCCCGGAAAGCGGTATTACGGCGGCTGCGAGCACGTGGATGTAGTCGAACGCTTGGCGATCGAGCGAGTATCGAAGCTGTTTGGAGCAGCCTATGCCAATGTCCAGCCTCACTCCGGCGCACAGGCGAACACGGCCGTGTTCTTTTCGCTGCTGCAGCCGGGAGATACCTTCATGGGAATGAATCTGTCGCACGGTGGCCATCTGACGCATGGAAGTCCGGTCAGCCTCTCGGGAAAGTGGTTTAATGTCGTGGCATACGGGGTCCGCGAAGAGGATCACCTGATCGATTATGACGAAGTGGAAGCGATTGCCCGCCGGGAAAAGCCGAAGATCATCATCGCAGGCGGCAGCGCCTATTCGCGGACGCTTGATTTCGCCCGCTTTCGCGAGATCGCCGAGCAGGCAGGAGCAAAGCTGATGGTAGACATGGCTCATATCGCCGGCTTGGTGGCGGCGGGCGTGCATCCTTCGCCCGTTCCCCATGCTGACGTCGTGACAAGTACCACGCATAAGACGCTGAGAGGACCGCGCGGCGGCATTGTGTTAACGAATGACGAGGAGATCGCAAAGGGCGTAAACAAAGCGATATTCCCAGGTATTCAGGGCGGGCCGCTGATGCATATCATAGCGGCAAAGGCAGTCTCTTTTAAAGAAGCGCTGCAGCCCGAGTTCAAGAGCTACGCGGAGCAAGTGGTGAAAAACGCAAAGGCTCTCGCCGAGACCTTGCTCGAAGAAGGAGCGAGACTGGTTTCGGGGGGCACGGACAATCACCTGCTGCTTCTCGACGTTCGCGTCTTCGGACTGACAGGAAAGGAAGCGGAGCGGCTGTTGGAAGAAGCGGGCATCACTGTCAACAAAAACACGATTCCGTTTGATCCGGAAAGCCCGTTTGTCACCAGCGGGATTCGCATCGGCACTGCCGCTGCCACCACAAGGGGCATGAAAGAAGCGGAAATGAAGACCATCGGACGATCGATTGCTGCTGTTCTGAAAGGAAAAGGAGATCCGTCCGTTCGAGATACGATCAGTCAGTTATGTGCTGCCTATCCGCTTTACAGTCGCGCTTCAGTTTTGCGCTGACGGAGGCTGGCGATGATTTACAAATTGAGCAACCCGGCGGAAGTAAGCGAATTGCTTTCTGCAGAACAGTACATGGCGTTTGTTTCAGAAGAGTAGGAAGCGGCTCCTGCGGGAATGGTGGAACGGACAGGTCCTTTATGGCATAAACCATAAGGGGCCTGTTCTTTTATTGTCTATTTTTTGATTTGCATGTATAAGCCGGGATTTTTCTGACAATACTGCGACTATACATAACCGCAAGGAGGAAAAAATGGAATGAATTTACTGGAGAAAACTAGAAGGATTAACGTCATGCTGCAAAAGACGATGGGAGGAAGCGGGGTAGGGTATCATGATCTGGCTC
Source organism: Brevibacillus sp. FSL K6-2834 (assembly GCF_038592925.1). NCBI lineage: Bacteria > Bacillati > Bacillota > Bacilli > Caryophanales > Paenibacillaceae > Brevibacillus > Brevibacillus sp. FSL K6-2834. The sequence continues at coordinate 3,970,157 of NZ_CP151945.1, read as the reverse complement.
GGCTGCTGGCTGATGTGATTGGCGCGAACGTCTACATCGTGACGGCAGACGGGACGATTCTCGGAAACGGGGTTCGGGAGGATTTTGGCATCGGACAGGGGCAGGACGGCCGGTCAGGCGCAATGCTGCCATACGGCTACAATCAAAAGCTTTTGGAAGTCAATCAGTCTCTGGCCAATGAGGGGGTACAAAGCCCGTACAGCATGGTACCAGAGGAGCTGTTGCCGCTCTTCCCGCAAATGATGACGACCATCGTTCCGATCAACGCAGGCGGAAGCCGTTTGGGTACCCTCGTATTGCTGCGGGCTTACGGCACTTTTGAAACAGAGGATCTGATCCTGGCCGAAATCGGGGCAACCGTAATCGGCATGAAAATTGTCCGTCAGCGCACGGAACAAATTGAAAATGAAGTTCGCGACAAGACCTTTGCCAAAATCGCGCTTTCCTCCCTTTCCTACAGTGAGCAAATCGCCATCGAAAAAATCATGGAACAGCTCGATGCCAAAGAAGGCCTGCTCGTCGCAAGCCAGTTGGCCGATCAGGCCGGACTGACCCGTTCCGTCATCGTCAACGCGCTCAGAAAGCTTGCCAGTGCAGGTGTGCTGGAATCCCGTTCTCTCGGGATGAAAGGGACCTACATCAAAGTATTGAACGACAAATTCCCGTCCGAATTGGCGAAGTGGAAGACGTCCTAAAGCGAAAATGCCCAATCCAATGCGGATCGGGCGTTTTTCTTTTTGCAGGTGATGGAAAGAGGCAGGAGGGGAGCGTGTGTGCCGGGCGCGCAGAACGCTCTGAACGCCCCGAACGCTTTGAACGCTCTGAACGCTCCAAAGGCTCCAAACGCCCCAAACGCCCCGAACGCGCCTGCCTCCCTTGCCCCGGTCAAACAGACAGCGTGGTTTGCGGTTTTTCTTGCTCCTGCTGCTTTTTGGCACCTTGCTGAGCCCATAGCGGATGCTGCTCCGCCTCCCTAAAGTGGCGAAACAGGATCAGACTCATCCCGAGCAAGCCGACAGCAATTCCGCCGACGAGAAGCAGCGTACCGGCTTCCAACATCTTTGTTTCAAGCAGAAATGAGCAAAGGGCATAGCTGACCGGACCGAGTCCGATGGACATCGTTGTCAGCAAAGACATGACTCTGCCCAACATGTGGGCGGGGACGATGGTCTGAATGTAGGTGATCAAAGGGATGTTGGTCATCGCCATCGTTATTCCCACAAGCAGCATCATCGACAGACCGAACGGCAGAACATGCATAAAGGAAACGGCAAGGATGCCTGCCCCCATCAGACCGAGGAAGAACGGAAGCAGCAGAAAGCGTCCGCGAAAGCCATTGCAGGCGCCGGTAATGACTCCGCCAATGATCGTGCCGACTCCGAGAGAAGTGCTCAGAGAGCTGTAAGCATTGCTGTCCCAGCCCAATTGCTTGACGAGGAGCGGCAGCCCCATGTTGACAGGACCTGAGAACATCATGTTTACGACCAGCGAGGTTCCGAAGATGATCATCAGCACCGGGATGGTTTTGGCAAAGAGGATTCCTTCAAAAATCTGCCGGAAAAAGGAGGGTTCTTTTGTTTGGCGTGAGGTGTCAATTTCCTCTGCCGGCTCCAGACGAAGGGTAGAAATGATCAGTGTACCGATGAAAAAGGCGGCTGCCATGACAAGAAAGGTCGCGGGATAGCTGGTCAACCGCATCAAGAGCGCTGCCGTGAGCGGACCGCCGACAAGGCTGATCTGCTGTGCGATTTCCATAAGGCTGTTGGCGGGAGCAAGCTGCTCGCGGGAGACGACAAAAGGCAGGACGCTGCTTCTCGCAGGCCAGAAGAAAGCGTCGACGGTACCGAACAGGAAGGCTGTGAGATACGCGGCATAAGGCAGCCAATGACCGGTTTCCTGCAGCAGCAGCAAGCCGAAGGCGCCCAGGACAACTCCGCGGGCCAGGATGGAGCCAAACATGATCCACTTTCGGTTGTACTTGTCAGCCGCGACGCCCCCCACCAGCATAAAGAGCAGGCGCGGGATGGACATGCACATCAGTGTCGTCCCGAGAACCGCTTCTGATCCGGTCTTGTCGACGATAAACCAGGACAAGGCGATAAAAAAAGCGCCGTCAGCCAACGCTGAGATCAGATTGCCGATCCAGAGGCGGAGAAACTGGCTGTTGCGCCAGAGAACCGGATTAGGTGACGGAGTTGCCGTCATCGTCATTGGCGTCAGCCCTCCTGCTAATTTTTCCGACTGTCGTATCGTTGATAAATTCATAGCCGTCCGGCAGCGACTCGTCTTCCGCTACGTAAACGCGTTCATTCGTCATGAATCCGACGTGGACGAAATAAAATACTTCATTCGTATCTTCGATTTCCCCCGCGGCAATCCGGCGCAGGTGTCTTTCCTCAATATCGCCCAATTCCTTCAGGAGCTCGCGGTATTTGTCCAGCCATGCGTTGATTTCATCCCGCGGGCCTTTTATCTCGCCATTGCAGCCAAAAAGCGGCGGCCGTTTGGATTCCTCGGCAAAGTACAGGAAGCTCTCTTCCGGAGCATTGTACAGACGGGTTATGCTGCTGCGAAGATGGTTCAGCATCGTTTCCTGCATCAGCACGGTATCGTCTTTGAGGGACGGCAAGAGGGCGTCGCTTACTTTGAAGTCGTATGCTTTGGAGCGATAAAACTTTTGCACGATCCCGTTTTTTTCTTCCGTTCGAACGACTTCGATGAAGCCGTGATGCTCCAGCTCTTTCAGATGATAGTGCACCTTGGAGGGAGAGAGGGAAAGCTGGGTAGCCAGTTGCTTGCCGGTCTGTTCTTCCCGGACCAGCAGGTTGATGATCTCCATCCGAAGGGCGTCGCTGATTGCTTTCAGTTGCTCCGGGTTTTCGATGACCATGTAACGTTTCAAACGTAATCCACCTTTCAATGTGAAGTGAACGTATGTTATTTTTCAAACGTTCAAATTTTATTGAACGTATTGTAACAACAGAATGACTGGTAGCGCAAGAGGATTCTGCTTTTTTTCACAAATAGTGTTACAATACGGAAAAAAACGGTGAAAGGACAAGAGTAGAGCATGTCATCGATTCTTAAACACCCCGTCTTTCGCCGTCTATACGCGGCACACATCATTCACATCGTCGGAAATGAATTCACCTTTATCGCGGTTGTGGGTCTGCTGCAGGATCTCAGCGGCTCTGGCCTGTCGTTTGCGGCCGGTACGGTTTTTCGGATGCTGCCCTATGTAATCACGAGCTTGTTTTCAGGGGCACTGCTGGAAAACTGGGACAAGCGAAGAGTGATGATCATCGTGAATTTTTTGCGGGGGGTCCTGGTCAGCCTCTTTTTCTGGATCACGACACCCGCGTACCTATGGGCCGTTTTTTTGCTGTTAATTCTGGTCAACGTCTGCAGCGCCTTTTTTCAACCGGCCATGCAGGTAGCCATCGTCCAGTCGGTAAAGCAGGAGGACAGACTGCAAGCCAATTCGCTGTTGCAAGGAACGACGTCCTTTCTGATTATTGTCTGTCAGGGAGTAGCTGCGTTTTTGGTCTATTATTTTTCCTACCGATTTAATTTTCTCCTCGACGCCGCCTGTTATTTCGTCTCGCTGTTGATCCTGTTAAAGCTGCCGTCTCTCAGCGGCACGGAGATGATAACGAGCATCGGCTTTTTCACGAGACTGCGGGAAGGAATTGACTATATCCGCACGGTTCCGAAAATCAAGTCTGTGCTGCTGTATCAAATGGCGGAACGAATGCTCGGCGCGTATTACATCATGCTGATGTTCCATATCTTGCAGGAGCGCAAAGAAGGCTTGTACGTCTTTGGTCTGCTTGATATACCGCTGGGACTGGGGGGAGTATTGGCCGGTGTTGTCGTGAGCAGGTGGGCAGACCGGGCCGGAGAAAAGGGAGTCAATACTGCGCTTGGCTGGGCCTTGGTAGCCATGAGCCTTTCCGTCTACGGGATGTTCCATTCAGGGCCTATCCTGGTGCTTGCGGTGGCCACCCTGTTTTGCGCTTTTGCTTCCTTCAGCTCTTCGATCATGGCGGTGACTCGTCTGCAGCGCTTGACGGATGCGGAATTTCTGGCCAGGGTCTTTTCGATCAGGGAGATGCTCACGATGGGGAGCTTTGCGGTGGGATGTCTGATCGTAGGCTACGGCGCGGAAAAAGCAGGGAGCTCGCTCGTTTCCACAGGTTTGGCCATTTTTGGAGTGATCGCCGGGCTGATTTGGCTTCTGGCAGCGCGGAGCCTTAAAGAACAGAAAAAAGAAGCAGTATAGCAGTTGCACATTCTCCTATCAGGAACACCTTTTTTGCATGATCGGCGCAAAAGAGGTGTTTTTTGTTCCCAATTAATCAATTTATATATTTTAATAAACATACTAGTTGAAAATGTATGTATTATAAATTAAAATGGTTGAAAAAGTGGAAAAAAGAGGAGATGCATGTGAAGGAACTTTGGAATCATTCCGGTTTTCGCTGGTACTGGACGGGATTGTTTTTGTCCTCGCTGGGAAATTCGTTTGGCTGGATGGCCCTCTCCTGGTTTGTGATGAAAAAGACGGGCTCGCCTGTGGCGATGGGGGGCGTCGTTCTTGCGTTCATGCTTTCATCGGTCGCGGCAGGTCTCGTCGTCGGGGTGCTGCTGGATCGCTTTAACCGGCGCAGACTCATTATTTGGGACAACATTTTGCGCGGCTTGATTTACATAGCGCTTGTCCTGGTGCTTCAGTCGGATTCGCTGCCGCTGTGGACAGTTTATGCCTTGATTATCATGGCGGGGCTGCTCTCGCCGCTCAGCAGCTCGGGAGCACAGGCGCTTCTGCCCCGACTGGTTCCGGACAAAAATCTGTTGGTAAGAGCGAACGGCTTGATGGAAAGCCAGTGGCAGATGACCGGTTTGTTCGGACCGGCCCTGGCAGGAATGTTGATCGCCTTGATCGGAGAGAGCATGGTCCTTTTGGTAGATGCATGTGCCATGTTCCTATGCGCGTTTTGTTTTTACCGCATTTCTGCTGAGTCGCTGGATGATGCTTCTCAGCAAAGCGCTGCGGGCAAGCCGGGGGAATTTTTTCGCTCGCTTGCAGCCGATATTTTGACCGGGTACCGCTTTCTTTTTAAACGGTCACAGCTCGTTTGGCTCATTCTGTTTACGTTTTTCTTCAACATGGCGTACGGCCCTGTCGAGGTTGCCCTGCCGCTTTATGCCGATCAGCTTCTGAAGGGAGGATCGCTTTCGCTCGGTCTGCTGTGGTCGGCGCTGGCAGGAGGAGCGCTGCTCGGTTCCGTCCTGTTCTCAGCGGTCACCTGGAGGATCTCTACCGGCGTCACGCTCTCCTCGATCATTGTCCTGTGGGGAATCACCACGCTACCGCTGGCTTTCTTTTCGCGAACAGATGTGGCCATTATCGCCATGGGGTTGGCAGGGCTGAGCTTTACCCCCTACAACATCATGTATCGCAGCTATTTGCAAAAAAACATTCCTTCTGAAATGCTGGGTCGTGTCTTGACGAGTGTGAGGACCATTACCGGAACGGGGATGCCGGTGGGGGCCGGCATCTCCGGTGTGCTGATTCCGCTGCTCGGATTGCAGGGGCTTCTCGGAGCTGCGTCTGCTGCTTGTATCGTAATTGGACTTTTCGCCTTCCCGCTTCTGCGAGGGCTTGATTCTTCCGGGCTACTTGCGGTTCAGGAGGGGAGCGGCCAAACGCTTCAGCCCGCTCGGCAGGAGGAGATAAAAAAGGGAGAGCAGGTGTAGGCGGCGGGGCATGGCTGCTTCATCCCGCTTGCGTTTGACAGCGCGGAGAATAAGCTTCGCCGTTTCCTCCGGAGTGAGCAGATAACGGGCGACCTTTCCCCGATAAGCGCCTGACTGATCGGCCCGATTTAAAAATGGAGTGTCGATTGGGCCGGGCAGGACGCTGGTGACGAATATACCGGTGTCAGCCAGCTCGTGGCGAAGCCCTTCGCTAAACCGATTGACGGCTGCCTTGCTGCCGGCGTAAACAGCCGCTTTGGCTGTTGCGACTTGTCCCGCCAATGAGCCGATATTGACGATGTGTCCGGAGTTTGCCGCCAGCATCAGAGGCAAGAGGGCGTGGGTCATGTAAAGCAGGCCCGATATATTGGTGTCTACGATCTGTTTGATTTGCTGCAGGTCCATATCTGCAAAAGGTGCAAACAAGGCTGTGCCGGCATTGTTGTACAAAAGATCGCACGTTCCGTAGTTTTGTTTGATCCAGTCGGCGAGCTTGGCACAACCGTCGGCGTCGGTGACATCGAGCAAATAGCAGCGGAGGTTGTCCGGGTTCCCCAACTGTTCGCGCAGGGCTGTCAGTCCTGCCTCCGATCGCCCGGTGGCAATGACCTGATCGCCTTGTTCGAGATGCAGACGAGCCAGCGCCCCGCCCAGTCCTCCCGTAGCGCCGGTGATGACGACAACTTGCCGTTTATCCATGAATACTCACCCTTCGATGGTTCTTTTTAGCAAACAGGTCAATCTATATATGGAAAGTATAAGTGGTTGGCATGTGGTGAAGGATAGCCCCTAGGGGGTGAATATACATGCCAGTAGTAAAGTGCAGTGTAGCCAACTGTGAGTATTGGAGCGAGGGCAACAACTGTAATGCCGACATGATCATGGTGGAAATCGACGCGCACGCGGATGCGAACTTTAAAGAAGAGTTTGCAGGCGAGTACGGCCATGACAGCGAGCACAAGGACAAGGCAGATACTTCTTCCCAAACCTGTTGTCACACCTTCAAACCGAAAAAAACAGCAAAGAAGTAAATCCATCGTAGCAAGGAAAAAGACGTATCCCACGGCTGGTGATACGTCTTTTCCTATTCCTTTGCCTGTCGCCCTCGGGCAAGGGGGCGGCTCAGACGTCTACTTTCAGCTTAGCTATGATTGCGAGCCGAGGAGGCGTTTGATCGGCAGCGACTCCACCAAGGCATCGACCTGCTCCCAGGAATGAACGCGGTGGACAAGCTCAGGCAGAGTTCCCTGATTGTACGGGGTATCAAACAACAGGATAGGAATCTCCAGCGCTTCGGACAACTGGAGAGCATTTTCCAAACGGTCCTCAAGGAACAAGTCCACGTTCCATCTTTGGGCAGCGGCAAGCTTGTCGTGAGAACCGATCAAATCCAGCTCATGAAAAGGAATTCGGTACCGGGAGAACCAATTGAGCGTGACTTCCCGGTGGCGCGCCTCCCGGGCACTGATGTAGATCAGGCGATGGCGGTTGAACCAGCTACGCAAGATCAGATCAGCCGTTCCATGCACAGGGGCTTCATCGTACAAACGTTCACCATGCTTGTCCAGCCAGTCGGCAAACGCTTCATCACTAATGCCGTAGACCTCGGCCAGGTTGTAGACAAAACAGTCTTCGTACCGCAAATGTTTGCCAAAGCTCTCGTTCATCATAGGCACGATACTGCTAGGTTCCGTGACCGTTCCATCAATATCAATGCCAATTGTTAGGGTTCTCTCTGGTTTCATCCTCTCGCCTCCAGTTTAAATTGTACACCCAAGGCAGAGAATAAGGCTACTTCCTTCACCACAATCCTTGTAAAAAGGGGCTGAGCTTAACATGGCGTACGACGAAAACGAGCGTATGAATGCTGAGCGGAAGGAAGCAGACAACGGGCCCGCCGAAATGGTGGATCAGCGGGACACGGAGTTTGCTGTGGACAGCTGGATGGGTGCTGTGTTTAACCCTGACAGCAACAATGCCAAGCGGAACATCGATTACGACCCGCTGACACGCACCGAGCGGTACAATGGGGAACAGCAGAATGCCAACCTCGATGGCGACCTGACCCAAGCGAGGGAGGAAACTGAACACCCCCATTATACAGTCGAGCGTTCGGCAAAGGATTACCAGACTGAAACGGCGGCCGAAATTGCGGAGCCGATCCGTGGAACCCGCCGATCTGCCGAAACCAAGGCAGACCCTGAAAACGGCGCGAGCGGACTTGGAATGACGGGGCTTGGGCTATCCATCCTGTCACTCTTTTTGCTTCCGTACCTGATCGCGCCAGTCGGCTTTGTCCTGGGTTACCTTGCTTATCGCCGAGATGCCCGTACTCTCGGGACGTGGGCGATGATTATCGGGGTTGTAGCTGTTCTTGGCGCTTTGATCGTGTACCCCTATTATGTCGCCCGGTAGTCCTGTTTGACCGCCTCTCCCTTGGGAGGGGTGTTTCTTTTTTACAGGGGTGCAATGTACGCTCCCAGTATGAACGGAATTATTTATAGAAGGATGATAAAAATGGAGTCAGAGCCGCGAGTACGGCGTCACGAAAAACCTCGGCTCTTTGAATGCGGCCTTCGGTAAGCAAACCGTAAGCGCCCCCACGGTGGTTGCTTCCGGCAGTGCCGCTCCACTCGTCGATCACCGCAGACAGTTCGATTCCTTCCCGTTTTATACGATCCACGGCTGCACTTGGGATGGGAAAAGCAAGGCCCTTTCCGATCGAAAGCTGTTCTCCGTTCCAGGCGGCACATACGGAGATCAAATACCATTGGTTGGTATGGACACTGTCAAACGTAAGGCCTCCTTCTAATCCCAATCCGACAAATCCTTCACCTGCTTCGAGCCGGGCCGCTTTTGCCCGATTGATGGCGCCTTTGATCGTTTCTTCCTCGGATAGAGGCTGTCCGGATATGCCGGATGAAACGGATAGGCACACCGGTTCAGAGCCGGTAGCCATCCGAACCGCCTTTACCTTCGCTTCGTTGTTCGTGCCCAAAGCGTATTTCAGTGCGGAAAAATCCATTTGAACTACCCTCCACATGTATCGGTTACGGGTAGTATACCATGTCCCACGAAAGGATGTTCTGTGATAACATGAGGGGAGAAGAACGACGAAACGAGAGAGGAACCTGCGATGAAATTTACCAAGATGCATGGGCTGGGAAATGACTACGTCTATGTCAATTGTTTTGAGGAGCCCCTCCAGCAAGTCGATTTGCCGGAATTGGCCCGGAGGGTAAGTGATCGAAATTTCGGCATCGGCGGGGACGGATTGATTTTGATTATGCCTTCCGATGTGGCGGACTTTCGCATGAGAGTGTTCAACAATGATGGCAGTGAAGCCAAAAACTGCGGCAACGGGTTGCGCTGTGTCAGCAAATACGTCGTAGACCACGGTTTGACCAACAAGGAGTCGTTTACCGTGGAGACACTGGGGGGCATCGTCACTCCGCGTGTCCGGCTTGGTGCAAACGGCAGGGTGGAGCTGGTCACGATTGATATGGGAGAGCCGCGCTTTGCCCGTTCCGCGATTCCGATGACGGGGAATCCGGATGAACAGGTGGTGGAGTATCCGCTCACGGTAGAGGGACGGACGTTTCCCATGACTGCCGTTTCGATGGGCAATCCCCATGCCATCCTGTTTGTAGAAGAGCTCAAGGAAGAGGATGTAACCGCATATGGGCCGCATATTGAGCGGCATGAGTGGTTTCCGGAGCGGACCAATGTCGAGTTTATTCAGGTACTGAATCGGCAGGAGCTGTTGTTTCGCGTGTGGGAACGCGGTTCCGGCGTGACGCTTGCATGCGGGACCGGGGCATGTGCCGCTGCTGTTGCCGCGAGTCTCAGCGGAAAAACAGACCGGACGGTAACCGTTCACTTGGCTGGCGGAGATTTGCTGATCGAGTGGCGGGAGAGCGATAATCGCGTCTATATGACCGGCCCTGCTACGGAAGTGTATCAAGGTGTGTATGGAGAACCGCTTCCGATGGTGGGAAGCGCAGAATAATTTGCGAATGACATGATACATGCCAAGTAAAGAATCCCGCCTTCAGCGAAAAGCCGAGGGCGGGATTTTGAATGGAAGAACCTGTTGGTACGTACGACTTTTCTGCTGGAACGATGCTGGGACGACTTGTCAGTTCCGCATCAAAGTCCTACCTGCTCCGACCCGCCGCTACTTTTACCGCTGCCTGATGATCCGGGTCGACCTGATTGTCTTTATGGCGAAGGCTGTTTGGGAAGTGGATGTCAAAATGACCGTCGAAATCATTGTCCGCTATGTATTCCATGCTATGCGGCATAGAAGTCATGGAGGCGGCCAGCTTCCTTCCCTTTACTTCGACGAGTACCGGACGGACGCTCCAGGAATAGGTCCCGCCCCATACCTCTTTGATGATCGCCGCGTCTTTTGCCGTCAGCGGCTCGGTATCCGAGTGGAATGCGCCGATGGTCCGCTTCACCTGAAAGCTTTTGCCGGTGTAAAAATCGGTTACTGTGGCGACAGCATTGATCGGAAACAGGTATTGTGCGGCTTCAAACCAGTCCAGATATTCGCCGTAGGATGCGCTCGGAGCAGAAGTGACCGGGATATGGTGAACGGGGATTTTTACGACTTGCCCGACTTGCAGGAAATCGTTTTCCGACAGATTGTTCACCCGCAAAAACTCGTCCCGGGGAATCCCGTACGCAATCGAGACCGTCCACGGTGTATCCCCTTTGACAACCGTGTAGGAAGTCGTGGTTACCCAAGGCTTGTCCTCGGCGGCAGGCGACTCTGCACCAGGTGTCTTATCGGCGGGTGTGGCCGATGTACTCTCGCTGCCCGCCGAAGAGGGGGGCGTATCAGTATGTTTCTGTGGAATGACCAGCTTTTGCCCAATCCACAACTCGGTCGTCTTCAACTGATTGGCATCCACGATGGCTTGAATGGATACTTGAAAACGATCAGCAATCTTCCACAGCATGTCCCCCTTTACGACCGTGTAGACAGAACCGGTTTGGGGAGCAGATGGATTCCCGGATACAGGGATCAAAAGCCTTTGTCCGACGAGAAGGTCTGTGCTTTGCAGTTTGTTGGCCTCGACAATAGCGGAAATGGTTGTACCGAATTTTCCGGCAATTTTCCACAGGACATCGCCGGATTGAACCGTGTATACCGGGGAAACTGGCGGTATGTAAAGAGATTGGCCCACGAAGAGCATGTCCGACTGTAGTTGATTGACCTGTTTGACCCGGGCAACGGTAACACCGTACCTTGCTGCGATATTCCCCAAGGTATCCCCGGCTTTGACTGTGATCGTCTGAGCGGAAGCGCTGGCGGCAGGAAGAAGTGAGAGCGCCAGGAGCGAGCTGATGGTCATGCGTTTCCAAGCTGTGCTGAACATGGTGTCTTTCCTCCTTGATGTTGAGCTCTTGTTGTGAAAATAGTGTAACAACAGTGTATATGGAGGAAACAGCTTCTTGCATTGGATAAATGCTTCCCCGATTGGCAAACGTACCCAGATCGTGAAAACAAAAAATGCGTGAAAGTCGGCACAGACAGTGCGTCCTTTCACGCTAACGGAAATCAACGATACGGATTGTCACCCGTTGTACACCTCGTTTAGATAGGCTGTTTCTGCTTTGTCGATCTTCGCATGGTTCATTTTTGTCAGCTCCGCTTGAAGTCTTTTCAATTCGGCTTCCATTTTGCGGATTTTCTCTTGCATTGCTTGTGCAGTCATGATGATTTCTCTCCTCTTCGTTGTCTTTTATCTAAATTTACTGACTATTTTAACGAAGGGGCAGCCGCCTGTAAAGAGCACTTTGGGAATGTAAGCGCTTGTAACTGTGACGGTTTCTTGACGATTAAAAAATAATTGATCGTAACAGGCAGGCCGTCCATCTTGCCATAAGTCATGAATGCTTTCCCTAACAGCCTCTCGCTAGCTTCCGAAAACAGGTACTGACCGCCCCCAAAACTGGGGAAAGTAAAGAAGTAGCGAGCTTCTCTCTATGTGGAAAGAAACAAGTCGTGTTATGATGAAAGGTAGACTTTGGGCAATCGCCAAACAGGAAGGTGTGGACTGGTGATTTATTTTGATAACAGCGCCACGACCCGACCGCATCCTCAAGTGATTGAGGTGGTCAAACGAGCGATGGAAACTTACTTTGGTAATCCCTCTTCGCTGCATCAAAAAGGGTTGGAGGCAGAAAACGTGCTGAAGCAGGCCCGTCTGGTAGCCGCTCAGTACCTCGGTTGCAAACCGTCGGAGATCCTGTTCACTTCTGGTGGAACGGAAAGCAACAACGCCGCAATCAAAGGAGTGGCGTTTCAATATCAGGGCAGGGGCAAGCATATTGTGACGACTAGCATCGAGCATCCTGCAGTGTACGATGTATGCAAGCAGCTTGAGAGCTTCGGTTTTTCCGTCACTTTCCTGCCTGTCGACCGCGATGGACGGGTGTCCGTCGAAGACGTCAAAAAAGCAGTTCGAGACGATACGATACTCGTGTCTGTCATGCATGTAAACAATGAGCTCGGGACGATTCAGCCAATCGCCGAAATTGGAGAATGGCTCAAACAATTCCCGAAAACCTTGTTTCATGTAGACGCTGTGCAAAGCTTTGGAAAGCTTCCGCTCCGTGTCAAAGAGTGGGGCATTGACCTTGCGAGCATTTCGGCTCACAAATTTCATGGTCCCCGTGGGACAGGGATTCTCTTTAAACGCGAGGGTCTGATCATCCAGCCGCTGCTGATGGGCGGGGGACAAGAGGGCGGTTTCCGGTCGGGAACCGAAAATCTTCCGGCGGTTGCCGGCATGGCCAAAGCGATCCGCATGTTGGCGGAGGAAGGAAAGCGCGATGCTGATCGATTGAGCGAGTTAACGGGACATTTGCGGGAAGGCCTTTCAAGCATATCTGGCTGCGTGATCAACACTCCCGCAGAGGGAAGTGCCCCGCATATCGTCAATGTCTCGTTTCCCGGAATGAAGGCAGAGGTTGTACTCCATGCCCTGGAGGAACGCGGTTTTCTCGTCTCTACGAAATCAGCCTGTTCGTCCAAAGCAGATGAACCGAGCAGGGTGCTGACAGCGACCGGAATGGACAGAGAGCAGGCTTTATCAGCGATCCGGATAAGCCTGGGAAGAGAGAATACGGCGGAAGAAGTCGAAAAGTTCATTGCTGCCGTGAGGGAAGTCGGCAGCATGCGCTCATATATGAAAGAAAAAGTGTAACGATGCAAAGGAGCGGACAATGAATTACGATGTTATTTTAATTCGATACGGCGAATTGGCCCTGAAAGGCAAAAATCGCGATTTGTTTGAAGAGGCGCTGGTGCGCAGCGTGAAAAGTGTATTGCGTTCCTTTTACAAGATTAAGGTTCGCCGCAATTACGGCCGTATGTATGTGGAGCTTCACGGAGAAGACTCCCAGGCTGTTATGGAACGCCTGAAGCGGGTATTTGGAATCTCTTCCTTCAGTCCGACGGTTCAGGTAGAGCCGGATGAAGAGCTGATTAAGGAAAAGTCGCTGGAGATGATCCGGCAAATCCAGCCGGAGCCAAGGACCTTTCGCGTGGAAACGCGGCGTGCCGACAAGCGGTTTCCGAAAACTTCGATGGAGGTCAGCCGGATGGTGGGCACGCATATCTTGCGCAATCTCCCTGCCATTAAAGTAGACGTTCATCAACCGGAGGCAGTCGTCAATATCGAAATCCGGGCTGAGGGGACGTACATTAGCTGCCAAACCATCCCGGGACCAGGCGGCTTGCCAGTAGGGTCCGGCGGCAAAGTGCTGCTGCTTCTGTCTGGCGGGATCGACAGTCCGGTCGCAGGCTGGATGATGATGAAGCGGGGAGTTACGCTGGAGGCGATCCATTTCCACAGCCCGCCGTTTACCAGTGAACGCTCGCTGGAAAAGGTGCGGGATCTGGCCCATAAGCTGACCAAATGGGGCGGAACTGTTCGGCTGCATGTGGTTCCTTTTACCGATATTCAGACGGCAATCCGGCAAAACTGCCCTGAAGACTACATGATTACGATTATGCGCCGCTTTATGATGAGGATTTCCGAGCGAATCGCGGATGACAACAACGCTTTGGCCTTGGCAACAGGGGAAAGTCTGGGGCAGGTTGCATCCCAAACACTCGAGAGCATGAATACGATCAACGATGTCGTATCCATTCCGATTCTGCGTCCTCTGATTGCCATGGATAAATCGGAGATCATGGACATTTCCAGAAGGATCGATACGTATGAGCTCTCCATTCTGCCTTTTGAGGACTGCTGCACGATCTTTACACCGAAAAAACCTGTCACGAGACCAAAACCGTATATGGCAGAGCGCTTCGAAGAAAAATTGGACGTGGATGCGATGGTCGAAGACGCAGTCAAGCGCACGGTGGTTGAAGAGATTACATCCAAACCTCGCGAAGTGATCAACGATTTGTTTTAGTTTTTTGCGTAAGCGGGTTTCATTAAATATGTGGAGACGAAAATCGGGGGGAGAACGATGATTGTCCGGTATGAACGCAATGGCAAGGTTAAGCACGGCTGGATGGTGGAAGAGGAGCAAAAGGTAAGGGTGATCGAGGGCGATATTTACAAAGTCCAGTCAGCCAAGCCCATTATGACCGGTTTGGAGCTGCCGCTAAGTGAGGTAACCCTGCTGGCCCCTTGTACGCCGAGCAAGGTCGTTTGCATTGGGGTAAATTATTTCGATCACGCTGAAGAGATGGGAATGGAAACACCCGAAGAGCCGTTGATGTTTCTAAAACCGTCGACGACGGTTGTAGGGCCGGGCGAACCGATTATTTATCCCCGGTTAACGAATCAGCTTCATTATGAAGCGGAATTGGCTGTCGTGATCAAAAAGCGGGCCCATCGTGTAAAAGCAGAGGAAGCGGAGGATTTTATTCTCGGATATACCTGCGCCATCGATGTAACCGCAAGAGACCTCCAGCATAAGGACGGCCAGTGGACGAGATCGAAAAGCTTTGATACATTTTGTCCGCTTGGACCTGCGATTGCCGCCAAATTGGATCATCGGGACGCACGCATCGTCACTCGGGTAAATGGAGAGGTACGGCAGGATGCTTCCACGCGGCAGATGATTTTTCCTGTCCCCCGTTTGATTGAGGCAGTATCGGCGGTTATGACTCTTTTGCCGGGAGATGTAATTCTAACGGGAACCCCCGTTGGAGTAGGGGAGCTTCATCCTGGTGATGAGATTTCCGTTACGATCGAGGGTATCGGTACCCTCGCTACTCATGTCATCGCTGAATCATAATGTGTATGTATGACCTGGCTTCAAATAGTAAGCTCACCTCTCCTTTGCGGGCAGGTGAGCTTTTTATTGAGAGTAAACGGTTAGGACTATCTTTCTTCTTCTGTAGCTTCCGGATTGTCGTGGA
>NZ_CP151945.1:2157500-3947500 GCF_038592925.1 Brevibacillus sp. FSL K6-2834 | reverse complement strand
GTCTTCCCGACCATGATTTTTGCCGGGGTGGCGGAATTGGCAGACGCAACAGACTTAAAATCTGTCGGGAGTATCTCCCGTACCGGTTCGAGCCCGGTCCTCGGTACCATCGTTGTTATGCGGGTGTAGTTCAATGGTAGAACTCCAGCCTTCCAAGCTGGTCGCGTGGGTTCGATTCCCATCACCCGCTCCATCAGCTAGAAGAAACAGGCACTTACTTCAATAAGTGCCTGTTTTTTTATGCTCTCATTATAGATTGATACCTACCTGCGATTGAATTGAATTTATTAAAACCGGTAACCCGACCAATCTCTATATAAATGAGCTAAATAAGTCTTTTGGCCCAGATTTTTCGACCATCGACAATATGTGAGGAGTTCGACAAGGTCAATGGACTTTGTCGAAAGTTGTCTTAAGGTTTGGGTAGTAGAAACATATGTTTTCGTGTAGAGTAGGGTCTAGATCGCTTACTCGAAAGGTAAACGGATCTCTTGCCTCGCCCTCTGTCATCAGAGGGCATTTTTTCGCTTTCGATAAAAAGCACGTTGTCCACACGAGCACGTCTCTGTTGTAAAGGGGAGCAGCTGAGTCCAAAGCGATCTAAACAGCCCGAACATGACAAACAGGTGAGAATGAAAAAGCTTCTTTCGAGCAAACCTCGAAAGAAGCTTTGTTTATGCCAAAGGCAGTGTAACGATAAAACGGGTGGACTCGCGGGTAGATTCGCAGGAAATCGTTCCATTGTGCTTCTCGATGATGTTTTTGCAGATCGACAGACCAATCCCGGTTCCATTTTGTTTCGTCGTAAAAAAGGGCTGAAACAAGCTTTCCAGGATGTCTGGCGGAATCATTTCCCCGTTGTTTTCGACCGAAAGCTGTACCATGCCATTCTGACAAGCTGACTGAACCCGGATCATCTTTTCGGGTCTTCCCTGGACAGCGTCGATAGCATTGGTCAAAAGATTAACGACGACTTGCTTTAACCCTTCTTCATAGCAGCTCAGCATACAGGGCTCAATCTGTTTTTCAAACCCGATATTTTCAGCCAGAAGCCGAGGTGTAATGAGAAGCTCTACCTCGTATAGCAAATGCTCCACATCAACCGTCTTAAAGATTTCATCCAGGATTGGCTTCTTGGAAAAGCTGAGAAAACCGGTTATTTGCCGATGCAGGTTTTCAAATTCATGCATGACCACTTGGATATAGGACTGGAGCTTGTCCTGGTCGCGAGTCGATTCGGCGATCAGCTTCAAGAAGCCTTCGATGGCACACAACGGATTTCGGAGCTCATGTGCCATATTAGCAGCAATCTTGCCCAACATGGTCAATTTGTCGTTATGCAGGAAGGAGATCGTTTCTTCCTTTTTCACAAGCTCTTTATTAATCAGTTGTTCAAAATGGTAAACAGCCCAAAAAATGCTTTCATCCATGGCCTTCCCCAACTGCGTTTCGAGGTAAATCATGTGTTCAGTTGTCAGCGACCACTTGAGCAGCTCCGGCTTGATCACACGCCAAAAGACATTTCGATACAGCTGATAGGTGCGTAAGATCGACGAAAACGGGTACTCCTGGGAACGCAGCCATTCCCCCATTTCCAGACACCAGGTTTGCATATCCTCTTCGACATTTTCAACCAGATAACGTGCCAACAATACGGTACGCTTCTCCGCAAAATCGCGAGGGATCGTCAGCGGGGTTTCCATGCTCAAAACGATCTCCTGCAACCATAGCGTAGTGATGGTCGGCCCCATATCCAGAATTTTTTGTGAAACGTTTTGAAGGTTCAGAGAGACAGTTTCCACCATATCTTATCCCACCCCACTCATATCGTACGGAAGGATGTCCAGAAAAACAAGGTATATATCTCCTATATTGCGTTGAAAATTGTTTTTTTATGGAATTTTTGTTCAACAAAATCCGAGTATTCTCGTCTTTATTCGGGAATAGAAAAGCGCTCATGAGGGGGCATCTGGGAGCATAGAGTAAGAAGGACAACCGTAAATCGGAATCGTCGGGCGGGGGAAGGGCGAAAAAGAAGTCGGTTAGGGGAAGAGCAAATAGAAGTCGGTTAGGGGAAGGGCAAATAGAAGTGGGTAAGGGGAAGAGCGATGGAGGGGCAATTTTGGATTGGCTTGCTGCAAATTTTTCTCATCGATCTGGTACTCAGTAGTGACAATGCCGTTGTTATCGGGATGGCTTGCCGGGGGTTGCCGCCAACAGAGCGAAAAAAAGCCATTTACATAGGAACAATGGGAGCGATCGTGCTTCGTGTTCTGCTGACCGGGATGACGACCTGGATGCTGGACATCCCCTTGGTAAAAGTAGTAGGAGGAGTTCTGCTTTTGTGGATCGCCTGGAAGCTCATGTTTGGCGATCAGGAGGAACCGACGGAGGTGTCCTATAGCCAAAATGTCTCGCAGGCAGTCAAAACGATTATTCTGGCGGACTTTGTCATGAGTCTCGACAATGTGTTGGCGGTAGGCGGCGCTGCTGACGGAGACTTGCTCTTGATCTTGATGGGATTGGGTATGAGCATACCACTATTGATGTGGGGAAGCTCGCTGGTCGCGCGTTTGATTAACAGATTTCCCAGCTTGTCCCTGCTCGGCGGCGGGGTACTGGCGTACACGGCCACGGAGATGTGCCTGGAGGACCCTTACGTTTGGAAGCTTCTCAATCCGTTGCTTTTAAATCATGCGTGGATTCCATTTTTGGTTGCGGGCGGCATCGTCGCATTCGGGCGCTACTGGAGAACGACTGGCTGAATCAAGTCTTCCTCCGGCAGCAGCCCGGTGTTTTCTTCAAGCAGGATCGGGCATACTACGAATACAGAAATACACAGCTAGAAAGGAACCGATTTGGAGATGAACACGGGCATCTTGATCTTGTGGGGGATTTGGGACGAGCTTTATCAGCGCTGCACCAGGCTGCGATATATTGAAAAAGGCAACAATATCTTTCGCATTGTCCGCATGCGCTACCGTGGTGAACCGCTCGTCACCTCGGATAATCGCGTCATTTCAAAAGGCGATCTGATCTTAAAACTGCATATACACAATTACTACTTCGCGACCCTCAGCAAAGGCGTAAAAGATGACCTCAGAGTGGCTTTGCTGCTCAGGCAGCAAATCATGCGTTCACTGCCGCAGCTAGCCAGTTACCTCAATAATATGGAAGAGAGGGACGAGATCAAGGGAATCGTCGGAACAACAACCCTGAGCAAAGGGGTAACCCCTTTGGGCTTCTCCGTTTCCAATGTGCCGATGAGCTGGTTTTTTCGATACAAACGCTGGTACCTGAAGCTGATGATTCGATTTATTCATCCGGATGGAAAGAAAAGGATGAAAACATGGGATCAGGACGTCCCGTTAAAGCGGGTGTACATGTCCAAGGAAGAGCTGTTGCGAAGGTATCTCATGCAACAGCCCGAACGAGCAGGTGATACGGTATGAGCGCGAAGCGAATCTTGCTCGTTACCGAAGAATGGGCGGGAAGCGGTCACCGCATGGCCGCCGAAGCACTCGCTGAAGCTCTGATAGAGCTGCGGCCCACAGCTTATGTAAAAGTAGTGTCGGGCCTACAAACAGCAAGTCCGGCGTTGCGGGAAATCTCCCGCTTTTTTTATCTGCACATGCTCCGGTACAACCCCGGATTATGGCAAAAAATGCATCGCAACGACAAAAAGTGGGCGGCCGTGCTTAACAAACCGCTGGCAGTCTGGCTCTCCAGAAGAATGGTTCGGGAATTGATCGATCGGGAAAGACCTGATGTTGTCGTTGCTACGCATGCGTACTGCTTTTCCGCGCTCGCTGAAGCAAAGCGGAAAGGGGCCAAACCCTATCAGCTTGTTGGTGTTCCCACCGACTTTTGCGTCCATCGATTTTGGATTCATCCAGAGACGGATGCTTACGTAGTTGCCCATGAACAACTGGCCGATCCGATTCGGGCAGATCGTCGGCTTGAGAGAACACCTGTACTGGAGTATGGCATTCCGATCCGCCGCACTTTCCAGTCGTCTGCCCTCCAGGATAAAGCTTCCTGGAAAGATCAGCTTGGCCTGGGCCCCCAGCAGTTTACTGTGTTAATAAGCGGAGGTGAAGGGGGATATGGCTCGATGGAAGAGGTGATTCGCGTTTTGATGCGCGAGCCGGAGCCTCTCCAAATCGTCGTGATTACAGGAAAAAATCACTCTCTTCAGGAGAAATTGGTCAGGCTGACATCCTCATGTCCGCCTGTTCATAATGTCATCGTCAGAGGATATGAGCCCGAAATATGGAAATGGATGTCTGCTGCGGATGTGTTTCTTACCAAACCGGGTGGAATCAGCATCGCAGAAGCCCTTGCAGTCCAAACGCCCCTTGTCTTGTTTCAACCGCTGCCAGGTCAGGAATGGCGGAATTTGTCCTTTCTTCTCAAGCACGAAGCTGCTTTTTATGCACGTACGACAGATGAAATCAGCCAGATCGTACGGCAGCTTCGATACTCCCCTGCAGAAAGAAAGGATGTGAGCCAAAGAATGGCTTCCTTGAGCAAACCGGATTCGGCAGAGCAGATTGCGAAATATCTGCTCCAGCTATAACGCTATAAATTGCCAGTGAAAATCAAAGTGACAGAATGAATGAAAGAGGGGGTCAACAGACATATTAAGCTTACAACCAACGAGGAGGTGATTACAGATGGCAAACAACAACGGTGGTTCCCGTAACAACCTTCTGGTACCGCAAGCTAACCAAGCTCTGGATCAACTGAAGTACGAGATTGCTGCTGAGTTCGGTGTTCAACTGGGAGCAGACACCACTTCCCGTCAAAACGGTTCTGTTGGAGGAGAGATCACTAAGCGTCTCGTTTCCTTCGCTGAACAACAATTGGCTGGTCGTGCATAACCAAATAGGTTGAATGTCGGAAAGGCACCATAACGGTGTCTTTCCTTTTTGGTGCGCCCAGCATGGGCGATAGCTATAGGGTGAAAGTCCCGAACGGGGGTTGGCTGTACCAACCGTTAGCTCAAGGCAAGGGTGTCGACCGCGAGGTCGAATCTGAAGGAAGCCGGCGGCAAAATCCCGACCTGAGGTACACGAACCCAATTTGAGGCTGTTGTATCCGGGCGAGTCTGCCAAACAAGACAAAGCCCCATACAGCCAAGGGATACAGTAGTAAACTTGGGCAGGTACATGGGATGAAAGTTATCGTTCTTACCTGGGGAGGTCTGCATGAAACGCCTTCAACTGTTGGTAACCGTCTCCGTAAGGAGACGCTGAACATGCAGAAGTCAGCAGAGGCCATAGTACCCGAGTAGAGGACGCTTGAATGGGGAAGGGCCGAACATCAAGCCAGCATGCGATCCATGTCTTTTGATACGGTACGTCGAAGCAGAATTCTGTCAAGGAACTACTTTTGAAGAGCAGGGGTGAAGCCCCGAGGGTACAAAAGAGGGCTGAGTATCGTACAGCAAGCACGGAGTCCGCATGTGCGAAGGAAGGAACATCATTATGGATTTGCTGGAAAAAGTCTTATCACGGGAAAACTTACGGATGGCACTCCAACGAGTGGAGGAAAACAAAGGTGTCGGTGGAGTCGATGGTGTTTCAACCGAACAACTACGCGATTATCTACGTGAACACTGGCAAGCCATCCGCGAGAAGATGGAAAGGGGAACCTATAGACCTTCACCTGTTCGCAGAGTCGAAATCCCGAAACCTGACGGTGGTGTAAGGTTATTAGGCATTCCCACCGTGGTAGACCGCTTTATTCAGCAGGCCATCCTCCAAGTGTTAACGCCGATCTTCGACCCCACCTTCTCGGAATCTAGCTATGGGTTCCGTCCAAAACGTAGCGCTCACATGGCAGTAAGGAAAGCGCAAGCGTATATCTCCGAAGGATATCGTTTCGTGGTGGACATCGATCTAGAGAAATTCTTTGATCGCGTAAATCATGATATTCTAATGAGCCGTGTGGCTCGAAAAGTTCAGGACAAGAGAATTTTAAGACTGATTCGTTCCTACTTGAATGCGGGGATCATGATAAATGGCGTCTGTACAACATCAAGTGAAGGAACACCGCAAGGTGGGCCGTTAAGCCCACTTTTGGCAAATATCCTACTTGATGATTTGGACAAGGAACTCGAAAAGAGAGGCCACCGTTTCTGCCGCTACGCAGACGATTGTAATATCTACGTGAAAACAAAACGGGCAGGGGAACGAGTAAAGAAGAGTATTCAAAACCACTTGGAGAAGGTACTAAGGCTAAAAGTAAATGAGGAGAAAAGCGCGATAGACCGACCATGGAAACGAAAATTCTTGGGCTTTAGTTTTACCTTTGCAAAACAGACAAGGATTCGCATCCACCCCAAATCCCTCCTCAAGCTAAAAGAGAAAATCCGCACGATCACGAATCCGGTGTGGAGCATCTCGATGGAGAAGCGGATTGAAAGAATAAATCAGTACCTCATGGGCTGGATTGGATATTTCGCCCTTGCAGACGCGAAGGGCATTCTACAATCCATTGAGGAATGGACAAGGCGCAGGCTCCGTCTTTGTTTGTGGATGCAGTGGAAACGCGTGAGAACCAGATATCGAGAACTTCGTTCTCTTGGCATATCTCACGTAAAAGCCATTGAAATTGCAAATACCCGCAAGGGTGCATGGCGTACCACAAAGTCTCCGCATATACACAAAGCCCTCGGCATTGCCTACTGGCAACAACAAGGGCTGAAAAGCTTAGTGCAACGATATTCTCAAATTCGTCAAGCTTGGTGAACCGCCGTATACCGAACGGTACGTACGGTGGTGTGAGAGGACGGGGGTTAGTCGCCCCCTCCTACTCGATTTAGTATTTGTAAAATTTTTACAGTTCGCTTTTTTAAAAGCGTGGGATTAAATGCCTGCAGTTGGTTGACTCTATAGGTGCTAGGAGGTGAATCAGATGACAGTTGCATCCCAAGTGAAGCAGACGCTGGCAAGCTTAAAGGGAGCTCAAGCGAATCTGGAACAATTTGCGCTCAGCACCCAAAATCAGCAAGCGAAGCAGTTGTACACACAAGCTGCACAGCAGACAGAGTCGATCGTGACCAATCTGCAGCAGCGCGTTACCGAGCTTGAAAACGAGGAGCCTCAATACAAAGGCTTCTAAGTACCTTTCAGGAAACAGGAGAGGGGCTTCTCTCTCCTCTTCTCTAGTACATGAGCGGGAGGGTTTATGCGTGCCCGATTGGTTAAATATCGCACTGCGCTCACTCGGAGCTGTGGTCTATCTGTTCATCCTGACAAAAATTATCGGCAAGCGTCAAATCAGGCAATTAACGTACATTGAATACATTGTCGGCATTACGATCGGCTCTATCGCCGCCTTCATGGCAACAGAGATGGACGGCCCTATCTACCACAGCCTGATCGCTTTGACGGTGGTAGCAATCTTTCCTGTTTTGTTTGAATGGCTGGCTTTAAAGAGCAAGGTTCTTCGGGATTTTTTTGAGGGAAAAGCGACGATCTTGATCAAGGATGGCAAGGTGTTGGAAGACAACCTGAAAAAAGAGCGGTTGACCTCTGAAGACCTGATGGAGCAGCTGCGAATCAAAAATGTGTTTCGCGTGGCCGACGTCGAATTTGCAGTGATGGAGACCAGTGGAGAATTGAGCGTGCTTTTAAAATCGCAGCATCAGCCAGTGACCCCGCAGCATCTCGAGCTTGAGGTGTCGCCGGCAGAGGAGCCGCAAGCAGTCATCATGGACGGGATGATCATGGATGAGCCGCTGTCGAACATGGGCTTGAACCGTTCCTGGGTACGGGCTGAGCTGCAGAAGGCCGGCGTCGCCCTGGAAAATGTCTTTCTCGGCCAGGTTGACAAAGGCGGTCAGCTATACCTCGATCTGTATGACGACAAAATCAAAGTGGCTGAGCCGCAGGCGTTGAAACTAACCTACGCGCAGTTGAAAAAGTGCCAGGCCGATCTGGAAGTGTTTGCGCTGTCTACGAAAAATCAGCAGCAAAAACTCGTGTACCAAAGAGACGCTGAAGAACTGCAAAAGGTTATGGATCAGGTCAAGCCGCTGCTGACAAGATAGGGAAGAAGGGAAAACAATGGCGGATCAAAAAAAGAAAAAGCTTACCCCCGTCCAGCAGGAGTATCAGCAGTTAGCCAAACGTCACGAGCCCCCTCGCCCTTTGCTGCGCAATTTTACGCGGGCGTTTTTCACAGGGGGGATTATTTGCCTGATCGGGCAAGGCATTCAGGAGATGTTTATCCGGTACTTTGACTTTACGGAAAAGACGGCCGGAAATCCGACAACAGCCGTGCTCATTTTTCTGTCCGCTCTTTTGACAGGGCTCGGTGTATACGACCGGATTGCACAATGGGCAGGAGCCGGGACAAGCGTTCCGGTAACCGGTTTTGCCAATTCGATTGCATCAGCCGCTATCGATCACCGGAGCGAAGGCTTTGTCCTGGGAGTGGGCGGAAACATGTTCAAACTGGCGGGATCGGTGATTGTGTTTGGAGTTTTTTCCGCATTCGTGATCGGGATCGTGAAAACGTTGATCAAAATGGGAGGATAAGCCATGCGACAAGGGCATCAAACATGGGTGTTCCCTTCGAGGCCGGTCATTCTCAGTACGGCTGCCATCGGCGGTCCTTTCGAAGCAAAAGGACCTTTGGGAGAGGATTTTGACATCACGCATGGGGACCTCATGCTTGGACAAGACAGCTGGGAAAAAGCCGAAAAAGTTCTGTTGGAGGAAGCTTGCGACAAAGCATTGGAAAAAGCAGGCCTGCAAAAGGAGCAAGTCCATTTCTTGCTTGCAGGCGATCTGATGAATCAGATCATTACGTCCAGCTTCTCTGCCCGTACATTGGGTATCCCCTACATCGGCCTGTTTGGAGCTTGCTCGACAGCGATGGAAAGCTTGGCGCTTGGTGCGCTATTGGTAGACAGCCAGTCAGCCGACTACGTATTGGCTGCTACCGGAAGCCACAACGGGGCAGCAGAGAAACAGTACCGCTACCCAACCGAATACGGTTCGCAAAAGCCGCCTACAGCCCAGTGGACCGTTACCGGAGCAGGTGCAGCTGTTGTGGGAAACAAGGGGAGCGGGCTGCGGGTTCATGCCGCGACGATCGGCCGCATCGTCGACATGGGGCTGAGCGACCCGTTCAACATGGGGGCGGCGATGGCGCCAGCAGCACTTTCGACGATTGAGACTCACTTCCGCGATATGCGGCTCCCGCACGATCACTACGATCTCGTCGTAACGGGAGATTTGGGAAAGGTCGGTCACCAGATCCTCTCGGAGCTTTTGCCGAAGCATAACGTCGATATTCCGCTGGATCGGTACATCGACTGCGGCAAGCTTATATACGGAGACAATCCGACTGTCTGGTCGGGAGGGAGTGGCTGTGGCTGTGTCGCTACGGTTACATACGGACATCTGTTGCGAAGGATGAGAGAAGGCGAATGGAAACGCATATTGG
Organism: Brevibacillus sp. FSL K6-2834; assembly: GCF_038592925.1. Lineage (NCBI taxonomy): Bacteria > Bacillati > Bacillota > Bacilli > Caryophanales > Paenibacillaceae > Brevibacillus > Brevibacillus sp. FSL K6-2834. The sequence goes on along the minus strand of NZ_CP151945.1, from coordinate 3,938,038 downwards.
TCGTCGCTACCGGCGCCCTTTTGTCACCCATCTCCTATCAGCAAGGGGAAAGCATTCCCTGCATTGCTCATGCGGTCGCCATTGAAGCAGAGCATCCGGAGGAGGGGTAGCATGACGTTCCTGTGGGCATTTTTGGTGGGAGGCACGATCTGTTTGATTGGCCAGTTTCTGCTCGACGTCGTCAAATTGACGCCCGCTCACACCATGTCCTCTCTGGTCGTAGCAGGAGCTTTGCTCGATGGATTCGGCTTGTACGAGCCGCTTGTCAAATTCGCCGGAGCCGGGGCCACTGTGCCGATTACCAGCTTTGGCAACGCTTTGGTTCACGGAGCCATGCAGGAAGCGGAAAAACACGGGATTGTCGGCGTGATTACCGGCATATTTGAAGTGACGAGTGCAGGGATTTCGGCGGCGATCGTGTTTGGATTTTTTGCGGCGGTCCTGTTCAAACCAAAAGGATGAAACGAGAAGCATGGGCTTGAGCGATAGACGGCATGTATTGGCAAACATGCCAAAAACCTTGAATTGAACCTGATCTTCTCTCCCGATAGAATGGGGGCTTGAGGAGGGGGATATAGGTGTTTCAGAAAAAAAGCGGGATTGCCCTGTTTTTGTCTGTCCTGGTCGCTTTCTTGCTGGCTGTTCCGGCATCTGCTGCTCCCGTGCTTAAAAAGGGAAGCAGGACCGGTGACGTCTGGGATTTGCAGTATCGTCTGCAGGTGATAGGCCTGTATCAAGGGCCTTTGGATGGAATATACGGAAGCAAGACCACCCAGGCAGTCCGCCAGTTTCAAAAAAAGTACGGGATGCCTGCAGATGGAATTACAGGAAAAATGACATGGAAAAAGCTGAAGAAAGTTACCGTAAATCGATCCGAGATGCAAATGCTGGCCCAATTGGTTTATTCCGAGGCAAGGGGCGAGCCTTATGTCGGACAGGTGGCCGTTGCCGCAGTCGTCATGAACCGCTTGCAATCCAGCAATTTCCCCAACAGTATTCAAGAGATTATTTTTCAGCCTTATGCCTTTACGGCGATTGACGACGGACAATACTGGCTGACACCAGGGAAGACGGCATATCGAGCCGCTTATGAAGCGGTGCGAGGATGGGACCCATCGGGCAATGCCCTGTTCTACTTTAATCCCAAAACAGCGACTTCCAAGTGGATCTGGTCCAGACCTCAGATTAAAAAAATCGGAAGCCATATCTTTGCCAAATAATCGATAGTGATTGCTTTCGTACAGCTTTTCTTCTGATAATCAGATCAAGAAGTGGAGCGATATCAGCATGATGAGAGCCTTTCTGTCTGTCATTTCCGTGCTCATCATCCTCATGGCCTCGCTTGTTCCGGTTCACGCCGAGCAGGCTGATCCGCCAGTCTACATTTATATCAATTTGTGGGAGAACAAGCTGTACCTGCGGACGGATAAGGGGGAAGTACTAGCCTCTTACCGCATAGCACCGGGAGCTGTCGATACGCCCTCGCCCATAGGCCTGTTCACAGTCACGAAAAAATCGCTGAATTGGGGCGGCGGATTTGGTTCTCGCTGGCTGGGAATCAATGTTGAATGGGGGACGTACGGAATTCATGGGACAAATCGCCCTGAGCATATTGGACGGTACGTCAGTCATGGATGCTTCCGGATGAAAAACAAGGACATCGAGAAGCTCTACCCGCTTGTAAAAGTAGGGACCCCCATCATCATAGACGGGCCGATCATGGGGCATGAAAGGCTAACTTATCGGGTATTGGTTCCGGGGTCGCGAGGAGCATTGGTCAAGCTTGTACAAAATCGATTAAAGGCGGCGGGCTATTACAATGGTCCCGTGCATGGTCATTTTGACAAACATTTTGAAAGGGCCGTTTTTCGCTTTCAAAAGAAAGAAGGCCTTGCAGTGACAGGGCAGATCGGTCTGGAGGACCTGGTCTATTTGGGGATCGTCGAGTGAGTGGAGTTGTCCGACGAGTAGATGAATCTACGATGTGGGCAGCTCCTTTTTTACTGCCGCTTTCGGTTCTTGTATACCAACAGAGGCTGGCAATCATTGAGGGTTGTTTTCTGAATATTTTCCTTTACAATAGTACAAAGAGATTTCCAGCAATCGACTACAGGAGGTTGATGATGAAAAAGATGCTGATTCTAGCCTCGCTGGCAGCTGTCATTTTCACGGGCATGCCAAAAGCAGAGGCAGAGACAACACGAGCAAACCTACCATACACCGATGTAGCCGGACATTGGGCAGAGAAGGACATTCAACAATTGTACATAACAGAGGTAATCGGTGATGCCAAGAGTTTCCGCCCAGACGATCCGATCACACGGGCAGAATTGATCACAATGTTTGTAAAAGCCAAAGGAGTCCAGCCAGCAGCACAGGAGGCATCACCCTTTGCGGATATTCCTTCGGGCGATTGGCTCGCGCCATATGCCATAACGGCGTATCGACTCGGCATCGTTCATGGAGAGTATTCAGAGGGAAAACTCGTTTTCAAGCCGGACGAGCTGGTAAGTCGAGAAGAGATGGTGTCGATGCTGATACGGGCAATGGGCGACAGCGGCAAGGTGAATCAGTTGCCTTGGTCCTCCGCGATTCAAACACTGCAGCAGTATCCGGATGGACGCAGCGTGGAAGAGGCTTATCAGCGGTCATTTGCATTTGCCCTGCAAAATCGGTTGGTGAATCCGTACCAGGATGGAAACCTGCAGCCACACCATGAAATAACGAGAGCGGAAGCTGCGACCTATACCGCTATCCACCTTTTGGAAAAAGGAGAAGAACAAAAAGCTCCTACAGGGACTCCCTTCACAAAAAAACTGACGGTTGAGACGACGGCATATACATATCCGGAGGACAAAGCGGAGGCGCTTTCTTATCTGGAATTCCCATTGCGTGTAGGGATTGTAGCCGTGGATCCTGCTGTTATCCCGCTGGGTAGCCATTTGTACATTGAAGGCTATGGGTATGCCGTCGCGGCTGATATCGGGAGCGCGGTGAAAAATAATCGCGTGGACCTGTTTTTCTCTTCGCGGGTGGAAGCCTTGAACCACGGGATTAAAGATGGCGTGACTGTTTACGTCCTCGACTGATAGATTTACCTTTTGCAACATATTTTCCCATCCATTCACTCATACTAACGGTGAAAGGATGGGGTTTTTTTGTTGGGCTGGATACTAATTGGACTCTTCGTATTTATTGTGCTGCTTGCCGCAACGCCTGTACGTATTTCCCTTTACTATGGCAGGGTCAGTGAAAACGATCACCTCGTCGTTGAGGTTTCGGCATGGTTTCACCGGATCCGGCGCAAATATGAGCTGCCGGTCGTGATGGTAAAACAGACGGAAAATGGCCCCGAATTGAAGGCAAAAGTGGAAACGGTGAGACAGGAAGAGAAGACGGCAGAAACGGTAAGAGGTGTAGGGAAGGATCAACTGCAGAAGTGGAAACAGATTTATCAGGTCATACTGGAACGCTTCCATGATTTTAAACCGGTTCTTCAGCAATTTGCCAAGCAGATTCGATGCGAACGGCTGGAATGGCACACTGTTCTGGGAACGGGCGAGGCTGCGGAGACTGGTGCGCTCCTCGGAGCGGTGTGGGGAGTGAAAAGCATTTTGATCGCGCTTTTCTCACACGCCATTTCTTTGCGGAGCATGCCGCGGCTTAGTGTGCAGCCTGTCTGGAATCAACCGGTCATTCGCACCCAAGCGAGGTGCATTCTCCACTTTTTCCTCGGCCATGTCTTGGTAATGGGGCTCCGTCTGCTGTTTCGCTTGAAAAAGGGGCGTGTCCACAAATGGGAGACGAGTCCCTCCGGGGCGTAGGAAAAGCGTACATGGCCTGTTCTTCTTTTGGGCAAGCTACTAGTTGTAAACAGTTTGCGCAAAACTGCATTTCACCCCAGTAAGGAGGAAATGATATGGCAGACCATCCCATTCAGGGTTTGATGAGAACGGCTATGGAAAATATCAAACAAATGGTTGATGTGAATACGATTATTGGCGACCCGGTGGAAACGCCGGACGGAAGTGTGATTCTGCCGATCTCCAAGGTTGGCTTCGGCTTTGCGGCAGGGGGCAGTGAGTTTCAATACGAGCGCGATCATCCGGGTGTGATCGGGCATCCTTTTGGCGGCGGAAGCGGGGGCGGCGTATCGATTACGCCTGTTGCATTCCTGGTCGTGGGCAAACAGGGCATCCGCTCCATTCCTCTCGAAAATTCCACTCATCTGTATGACCGTATTTTGGACAGCATCCCTCAATTCGTGGAGAAAATGCAGGGGATGTTCGGCAAAAAGGAAGAGGCCCCGGTCTCTTCGACTACCATCGTGACCAATGTCGATGAGCACGATCTGGAAGAACTGATTGAGCGAAGCTGATTGTTGGGGCATGAGGCAAAACGAAAAAGACAGGTTGGCCGCGCGGGGGCACACCTGTCTTTTTGTTTGGGATATTCACCACAACTGATTGATGATCAAGCCCGTGTAAACCGCTTGCCGGTAGAAGTGATTGGGCAAAAGAAACGAGGAGAATGCTCGACCCGAAGCATCTTCTTCGTTGAAGCCTGTCAAATTGGCAGGGGAAGCCGTCCTCCATTTTCCCGTCTCCCTTTCGACCAGTTGAGACACCTTGGATACGTCTTGTACAAAAGCAGAAAAATCGCGCTCGACAGAACGGGTCAGCGTCTCCTCGTCCAATTTCAACTGACCGTTGGGAGCAATGTGCAATCCGTAATCAGCAAGCCCCGATTGAACAGTCCGGGCAATCTGCTCCAGTGATGCAGGGAGTATGGTCGTGAAAAGGTTCGGCCTTTCTTCTACGAAAGCATGCAAGCGATTATAACGAGTCACCAGTTCCCGGGTTTTCTCCAGCAAGAGTTCGCTGTCCGGCTGGATAACCAGGGATGCTTTGCCCGGCTGGAGCAGGGTTGCGGCGACCTTTCCAGAAAGCTCCACCTGGTTGGAGGGGGAGCCGCTACGCATCCCGTCCAGATCGTATTCGGCATCGGAGGCTTTCATAGCGACCTGATCGAGTCCGAGAGTGCGAACCACGGCCCCGTCTATATCGCGTAGCTGAAAAGCATGCTTTGCCCCCGTATGACTGGAGCGGAGGACCATCCGGCTCATCGTCTCTGAATATTCGATTGAAGCAGCCAGATCTGCCTGATGGATGACACCTGCCAAACGCTTAAGCAATTGTTCATGCGAATCGTCTTGCTTTGCCTGGATGGCGAGGATGTTCTCCTGTTGACCGATCGTCAGGGAAAACGTATACACGCCGGGGGGCAAGAGGGAAGGGCCGCTGCTTTCAGCCATGATTCCCCGATTTGTCTGCTGCGTTGCCAGGCGGATGACATCCAATTGGTAGCTGCCCGGCTCTGCCCCGGGGGCGGCTTTTGCCTGAGCGCGTTCCGGGTGGGAGCTCACTGCAACTCGCGCGTGCAGCACACTGTTTCTTCGCGAAGGGTCAAATTGCTTGGCAGCCTGGCTTAATTCGGCCGTATAACGATATAGCTGGGAGAGGGAGTCAGCCATGTCTGTCATCCATTGCTGTTGGCGCGTATAAAAGGGCTGCAGGCTGTATCCGACAATGGGCTGGACAGGACCGCTCAATTTGGCTTGAATCATCTGAAAGTGGTATGGACCCACCCGCCTGCTGTACGGAATCTGGCTGACCTGTGCTAGACGCACACCCATCTCCTCCTTTCACTTGCGTTTCATCTCCCTACCATTATAAGGCAATCCTATTCCATTTCAACAAGCAAGTCACCCGTTTCGATCGCATCTCCCGCTTTTACATGAACGGCTTTGATTTTCCCGTCCATTGGCGCTTGAATGGTGGTCTCCATTTTCATCGCTTCGCTGACCAAAAGATGCTCTCCCTTGCGTACCTTGTCGCCTGCTGTAACGAGAACTTTCAAGACTTTGCCCGGCATGGACGCGCCGAGCTGTCCGGGATCTTGCGGGTCGGCTTTGCGGCGGGCCAGCTCCGAGACCTTTGCAGCGTGATCGCGGATGAAAATTTCCCGCGGTTGGCCGTTCAATTCAAAATACATGATGCGCCGTCCGTCCGGATGCAGCTCGCCTACGGCGACAAGCTTGATAATCAGCGTTTTTCCGCGCTCGATCGTGATTGCCGTCTCTTCTCCCGGACGAAGGCCGTAGAAGAAGGTCGGGGTATTGAGCACGGACAAATCGCCGTATTCCTTCAAGCTTTGGTCATACTGTAGAAACACCTGCGGGTACATGATGTAGGACAGGACATCCAGTTCTGTCGCCTCCCGCCCGATTTTCTCTGTCAGTTCCAACGCTACCTTGTCAAAGTCTACCGGTGCCAGAAGCTCTCCCGGACGAGTCGTAAAGGAGTCTCGTCCCTTCAAGACGAGCGCCTGCAGTTCTTTCGGGAATCCGCCCGGAGGCTGTCCCAGGTACCCCTGGAAGAACTGAATGACAGAGTCGGGGAAATCGAGCCGCTCGCCTTTTTCCCAGATGTTTTCTTCGTTCAGTCCGTTTTGAACCATGAACAGCGCCATATCTCCGACTACCTTGGAGGACGGTGTGACCTTGACGATGTCGCCGAACATCTGATTGACAGTAGCGTACATCTGTTTTACCTCGTCCCAGCGGCCTTCCAGTCCGACAGCTTTCGCCTGCTGCTCGAGGTTCGTATACTGGCCGCCCGGCATTTCATGGATGTAAACCTCGGTATTGCTTGCTTTCATTCCGCTCTCGAATCCTTGGTAGTAGGGGCGGACATCCTCCCAGTAATCGGAAAGCTTGTTGAACGCGTCGAGGGATAGACCCGTATCCCGTTCGGTATGCTCGAGCGAAGCGATCAATCCGTTCAGGCTGGGCTGGGAAGTAAGCCCCGACATGGAGCTGACGCACGCGTCGACGATATCGACGCCGGCTTCAATCGCTTTTACGAGCATCGCGCCGCCGTTTCCGGACGTGTCATGCGTATGCAAATGGATCGGGATGCCGATCTCCTGCTTGAGAGCCCGCACCAGCTCGTAGGCTGCGTACGGCTTGAGCAGTCCGGCCATGTCTTTGATCGCGAGGATATGGGCTCCTGCCTTCTCCAGCTCCTTGGCCAGATCGACGTAATAGCGCAGCGTGTATTTGGTCTTCGATGGATCGAGAATGTCGCCGGTGTAGCAGATCGCCGCTTCGGCCACCTTGCCCGAATTGCGGACGGCTTCGATCGCTGTCTGCATGCCCGGCAGCCAGTTGAGGCTGTCAAAGATGCGGAAGACGTCGATGCCGTTCTCGGCGGACGCTTTCACGAAAGCGTGAATCACATTGTCCGGATAGTTGGTGTAGCCGACCGCATTTGCGCCGCGCAAAAGCATCTGGAACAAAATGTTGGGAATGCGCTGACGAAGTATTTGCAGACGCTCCCACGGCGATTCTCTGAGGAAGCGCATCGACGTGTCGAACGTGGCCCCGCCCCACATCTCCAGGGAGAAGAGGTCTGCTCCCAGCTTGCCGGTCGCTTCAGCGACAGCTGCCAAATCGTACGTCCGGACGCGAGTCGCAAACAGCGACTGATGGGCGTCGCGGAAGGTGGTGTCGGTTACGAGCACGCGCTTCTGCTCCTGAATCCACTTCACGAGGCCGTCTGCGCCTTCGCGCTCCAGAATTTGCTTGGTTCCGTCCGGATACGGCTGGGCAAAGGGAGTGCGCGGGATGCGCGGCGTATCGAAGTGCGGCTTCTTGTCCTGCGTGGACAGCCCCGGATAGCCATTGACAATCGTGTTGCCGATGTAGCTTAGAAGCTTGGTGCCGCGGTCTTGACGTCCCGGGAAAATGAACAGCTCCTGCTTCGTATCGATGAAAGACGTATCGTATTGTCCGCTGAGAAAATCGGGATGCGTCACTACATTTTCCAGGAACGGAAGATTTGTTTTGACACCGCGGATGCGGAATTCCCGCAGCGTTCTGAGCATTTTCCGGGCGGCCTGGTCAAAAGACGTGCCGTATGTGGAGATCTTCACCAGGAGCGAATCGTAGTACGGTGTAATAATCGCCCCCGGATAGCCGTTTCCGCCGTCAAGCCGCACCCCGAAGCCTCCGCCTGAACGCCATGCCAGCAAGCGCCCGGCGTCGGGCAGGAAGTTGTTTTCCGGGTCTTCTGTCGTCACCCGGCACTGTATCGCGTAACCGCTCATCTTGATCGCTTCCTGGGAGGCAATGCCAATTTCCGGATCAGACAGGCTGTGCCCTTCGGCAATGCGGATTTGCGCCTGCACGATATCAATGCCTGTGATCAGCTCGGTAATCGTATGTTCCACTTGAATGCGCGGGTTTACTTCGATAAAGTAAAATTGACCGTCGGGCGTGAGCAAAAACTCGACCGTACCCGCGTTGGAGTAACCGGCTTCCTTCATCAATTTCAAGGCAGACTGGCAGATTTCCTCGCGCAGCGCATCATCCAGGGAAAGGCTTGGCGCGACTTCGACCACCTTTTGATGGCGGCGCTGCACGGAGCAGTCCCGTTCGAACAGATGCACAATATTGCCGTGTGCATCGCCGAGAATCTGCACTTCAATATGCTTGGGGTTTTCCAAATAACGCTCCAGATACACCTTGGCGTTGCCAAAGGCGGAGCGAGCTTCGGAACGGGCCCGGTCCAGAGCATCCTGGAGCTCATCCTGGCTTCGCACGATCCGCATGCCGCGGCCGCCTCCGCCAGAGACCCCCTTGATGATTATCGGATAGCCGTGCTCCTTGGCAAACAAAAGGGCTTCCTGAAGGGTTTCGATCGGCTCGGGTGTACCCGGAATAACGGGAATGCCTGCTTCGATGGCCATTCGGCGCGCTTCGACTTTGTCTCCAAACTTGTCGATCAAAGTGGAGGAAGGGCCAATAAAGATGATGCCTTCTTCAAGACAGCGCTGGGCAAACTCCGCATTTTCCGCGAGAAATCCATAGCCCGGGTGAATCGCATCGATATCGTTGCGCTTGGCAATTTCGATAATGCTCTCAATGTCCAGATAGGCTTCAATGGGACCTTTTCCGGCGCCTACCAGATACGACTCGTCCGCCTTGAAACGATGGATGGACACGTTGTCTTGCTCGGAATAGATCGCTACAGTGCGAATGCCCAGTTCAGTTGCTGCGCGGAAAATCCGAATGGCGATTTCCCCGCGGTTGGCGACCAGCAGCCGGTTGATTTTTCTCTTTGTCATGGTTTCTCCCCCTTTTTTACCCTAAGCACTTGTAAAGTGAATATTATATATAGAGTAAATATACAAAATTGCAGATACAGAAACACCCCTTTTTTTTCTGAAAAATCCTGAAGTAGGTGTAAATATTCATGACGAGAATCCTGCCCGTGTTCGTATATGGCTCTCTGCTTCCCGGTTTCGGCAACCACAATAGGTATGTCAAGCCTTACCCGCATACGCTTCAGCCTGCGATAGTACGGGGACATTTGTACCATTTTTCTGCCGGTTATCCCGGCTTGCTGCGGGGCGAATCGGGGACTGTGAAAGGAGCGCTGCTCACATTTTCCAAAGACGTCTATGAAGAAGCACTGGCCGGACTGGACGAGCTGGAGGACTATTTCGGACCAGGCGACCCTCGCAATGAGTATGAACGGGTGGAGGAAAGTGTCATGAAAATGCCTGGAGGAGAAGAAATCCGGGCATTCCTCTACAGGTATCTAAAGGAAGACTGGGCCAGACGGGAAGGGATTTACATTCCGTCGGGAGATTGGGCCGGGTTTATCAAAGACAGGCAGAGGGACAGCAGGCAGGGTGAATAGCAGCTACCGGATTTGCCCAAAATGGTAGGGAAAGGAGGGGACCCTGCCATGGACTTTTTGCAAAAGACCCCGGCCGAAATTTGGCGCATGCTGATACCGCCTGCAAACTGGATGTTTTGTGAAGAGATGCCAGAGGACGAGCTGATCTTTCATTATCGCGATTCGATTTACTTTATCAACGAGGACGGATCGGTGCTGGCTCTGCCGAAGCCGGCGTGTTTTGAACAGCTCGATCTGGAAACGCTGCTGGAATGGCTGGCAACGTCGGAGGAGACTGTCGATTTCGACGATAACGGGGAATTTGATTACGGCTTTGTACTGAAGCAGATGGGATTCGTCGTTACGACCCGCAGGCCCCGTGAAACAAGTTCGTTTCAAATTGAAATCATCAACACGGTTCTCCCGCAATCGATGTGCACGCGCTACGAGCTGAAAAAAGTAAGCTTTATATTAGCGCTGTATCACGCCCTCATGCGCTGCCATGAGCTGAACAGGCGGAGCGGCTGGGAGTACGAGCACGAAATCAAAAGCATTACCAAACTTGAACAAAATCAGATCGGCGGATTGCGACTGAATCTGTAATTTCCCTGTTTCCATAGTGAAAATCGTAGAAAAATGAGGTATGATTGAGAAGGTACATAACCTACTATCATTTTGTGAGGAGGAAGATTTGATGACATCTGCAGTAGAACGCCATGGCGCATTTACCTTCAAAGGCAACCCGGTTACCTTGCTCGGACCTGAAATAAAGGTAGGGGACACCGCTCCTAATTTTACCGTATTGGCTAACAACCTGACCCCTGTGACTCTGGATGATTCCAAAGGCACTGTACGCGTGATCTCTGTCGTTCCGTCTCTGGATACTGGCGTGTGCGACGCGCAAACCCGCCGTTTTAACGAAGAAGCTGCAAAGCTGGACGGCGTAACCATCCTGACGATCTCTGTCGACCTGCCGTTCGCGCAAAGCCGCTGGTGCGGTGCTGCCGGCATCGACAAGGTGCAAACGCTGTCTGACCACCGCGACCTCTCCTTTGGTCTGGCATACGGCGTAGCGATCAAAGAACTGCGTCTTCTGTCTCGTGCAGTCTTTGTCGTGGATGCAAACGACAAAGTCGTTTACGCAGAATACGTTCCGGTTGTCGGCGATCATCCGAACTACGAAGCTGCGATCGAAGCAGCCAAAGCGGCGAAGTAATCGATTCCCGCCAACATTTTTGCGTCTACTGTCAAAAATACCAGCCTCCTTCCACGTGAAGGAGGTTTTTTTATGGAAAATGTTGTTTGCCCCTGTATAATAAATGAACAAATCATAACGCGTCTACATTCAGGGCAGGCAAAGAACGAATAGCCGCGAGGAGTGAGGGAAATGAGGCCAGATAAATTAAAGAGAGGCGACGAAGTCCGAGTGATTGCCCCGAGCAGAAGCATGGCGATCCTGTCGCAGGACGTGAGAGAGCGGGCGCAAAAAAGATTGGAATCGATGGGCCTAACGGTAACGTATGGAAAACATGTGGAGGTTTGCGACGAGTTTGTTTCCAGTTCAGTCGAAGAGAGGCTGCAAGACCTCCATGAAGCGTTTGCCGATAAGAACGTAAAAGGTATTTTGACAGTGCTGGGCGGATTCAACAGCAATCAGCTGCTTCGCGGCATCGATTATGAGTTGATCCGAAGCAACCCCAAAATACTGTGCGGGTACTCGGACATCACGGCACTGTCCAATGCGATCTATGCCAAAACAGGATTGATTGGCTTCTCGGGCCCTCATTTCTCCACATTCGGAATGAAAAAGGGAGCCGAGTACACGATCCGCCTCTTTCAAAGCTGCTTGCTGGAGGGGGAAGCGGGGGCGGCTAGAGAAGCCGAAGCGGGACCGCTCCAAATCACGCCTGCCTCTGAATGGAGTGACGACGAATGGTATTTGGATCAGGAAAATCGCAGCTTTATCCCGAATGAGGGCTACCTTTTGATTCAGGAAGGAGAGGCGGAAGGGACACTCATCGGCGGCAATCTGTGTACGCTCAATCTGCTGCAGGGTACAGAGTACATGCCTGACTTGCAAGGAGCGATTCTGTTTATCGAGGACGACCGGGATGTGTCTCCTTCGACGTTTGACCGGGATTTGCAATCATTGATTCATCAGCCGTCCTTTTTCGGCGTGAAAGGAATCGTCATCGGCCGGTTTCAAAAAGCTTCGCAAATGACCCGGGAAAAGCTCGTCCGGATCATCCGCAGCAAACCGGAGCTGGCAGCCATGCCGGTGGTCGCCAATGCTGACTTTGGGCATACCAGTCCGATGATCACGTTTCCGATCGGCGGCAAGGCCAAAGTGACAGCGAGCAGCGGTCAGGTGTCACTTTGGATAAAGTAGGTTGCCGACAGACCGGAGCCTTGTCAGCAGTACAGATCGCGTCCCCCGCGAAGCTGCAAATACGCTTCCTTCAGCCACGGATGGATCACTCGAAGCTTGGTGCGCTGCGCCCATAAATAGTCAAGGTAAACGAAGGCGGCGTCGGCCAAGCGAGGATCGACATGGAATTGCTCAGCCAATCGAATCGCTTCTTTGGCGACTCGCTCGGTATGCTCGGCAATATGATCAAGCTGGTGGTAACGAAGCAGCGAAAGAGCGTCTTGTCGGACGTTTCCGCCAAATGGAAAGTTCTTTATCCATGTGGAAAAGCTTTTGTCCATTTTCATCGACTCCTGAAGGTTTCTCCTCTGTATGGGGATAGAAGACCCGGTCTTCTGTGCATTGTTTTCATATTGCGATACAATTGGAAAACCGTGGGGGGTTTAAAAGGGCTTTCCCACATCAGTGGCCTTCGACAGGACGCGCACAGCTGTTTTTGATATACTGGCAGGAGTTGAAGCGACAGAAGGTGTGACTGCATGTTGGAAGAGCTTTTGCAAATAACAGCCGCCAAACGGCATGAAGGCATGACCATCCGCGACGTGCTGCAAAAAGACTTCGGCGTCTCCCGGCGCTTGCTGGTCAGGGCGAAGTACCAGGGGGATATTACGCGAAACGGTGTTTCCGTCTATGTGACAGAGCGGTTGAAAGAGGGAGATGTCGTTCGCGTACTCGTCCCGGCCGAAGAAGAAATGCTCGCACCCGAACCGATGGACTTGAATATTCGCTACGAGGACGAGGACATTTTGGTCATCGCCAAACCGGCGGGACTCGTCGTCCACCCGACGGGGAATCACAGCAGCCATACACTGGCAAACGGCGTGGCGCACTACTGGCAGGAGCGGGGAGAGCAGCGGAAATTCCGTCCGGTCAATCGTTTGGACAAAGACACGTCAGGACTGATGATCGTAGCCAAAAACCAGTGGGCGCACGAGCAGTTCAGCCGTCTCCAAAAGGAACGCCAGCTGCACCGATACTATATAGCCATCGTCGAGGGTGTGTGCGATGAGACAGAAGGTGTCATTGACGAGCCGATCGGTCTTCGCGACGACTCCATCATTGCGAGGGAGGTTCGAGCGGATGGCCAGCAGGCCGTAACCCGTTTCAGGGTCAGGCAGCGGGGAGCTGGCATGAGCCTGGTGGAGCTGAAGCTGGAAACGGGACGAACGCATCAGATCAGGGTCCATATGAGCCATCTGGGTTATCCGTTAGCAGGCGATGACATGTACGGGGGGAGCAGAGCCCACATCGGGCGGCAAGCGCTGCATGCAACGAGGCTCCATTTTGCCCATCCTCGGACGGGACAGGAAATGGAGTGGACGGAGCCGCTGCCGGAGGATATGGCCTTGCTGTACAGGACGTTTTTTGCCGGCGAGGGACTGGCATGAAATAGCTGGAGTGAAAAACGTATAGATAAAACCGTTTATAGAAAAAACGCTTTTGCCTCTGGCAACCGAAAAGCGTTTCCGGTATGATAAATATACCAATGAAAAAACAGTGAGCAATGGAAATTGCTGGTCGTCTGCGGGGGAATTCCCGCAAGGTCTTCTTCGTTAGCAGACTGAGCCCAGCGTACGTCAATAAGCTTGATCGGGTGCCCGCGAAAATGGATGATACCGTTTTCGGGCTCCTTGCTTCAGCTTGTTCGTATGCTGGGCTTTTTTGCTTTCATTTGCTTGTCTGAAGCCGGGGCTGGGGCCCGTAGGAGAGGAGGGAGAGCATGTGAAGCTGGTATCGTATCGAATGCAAGAACAGCAGGCGTGGAGAGCCGGAATCTTGCGGGAGGACCGCATCGTAGACATCGCCTCCAGCCTGGCGGGGGCGCCGCCGGGGATGCTGGAGCTGCTGGATGAGTGGGAGAGGTGGATAGAGCCCTTGCAGCTTCTGTCACAACAGGCTGGGACTCCTGCCGAAGGGCAGTCTTTTCCTTTAGAAGCTGTCTTGCTTGGATCGCCGCTGCCTCGTCCCCGAAGCTTTCGGGATTTTTACTCGTTTGAAGCGCATGTCAAGACGGCTCGCGCACGCCGCGGGCTGGAGATGATTCCGCAATGGTATCATTTCCCCGTCTTCTATTTTTCCAATGCAGCCGCCTTTGTCGGCCCGAATGCTTATGTGAAAAAGCCAGCGACGACCAAATGGCTCGACTATGAATTGGAGCTTGCCTGCGTAATCGGCAAGGAGGGCGTTGACATCCCTGTCGAGCAGGCGGATCGCTACATCGCCGGTTACTGCATCCTGAACGATTGGAGCGCACGCGACCTTCAGCGGGAGGAAGTAAAGGTAGGGCTGGGCCCGGCAAAAGGCAAGGACTTTGCCACTTCCATGGGTCCGTGGCTCGTTACGCCAGACGAGCTCGCCGATGTTTGCATAGCCGGCGAGGAAGGCAATCGCTTTGCGCTGACGATGGTCGCAAGAGTGAACGGCATCGAGCTGTCCCGCGGCTATTTTCAGGACATTCACTACACGTTTGCCCAGATGATCGCCCGCGCTTCCGCTGATTGTCCGCTTTACCCCGGCGATGTCATCGGTTCGGGTACAGTCGGGACGGGGTGCATCCTCGAGCTGGGGACGGAGCGCCACCGATGGCTGGAAGCCGGTGACGTGGTGGAGCTGGAGGTCGACAGGCTCGGCGTATTACAAAACATCATTTCCGAATAGGAGGGTTCGCAATGGCATTTTACCACCGCTTGGGGGAGATTCCGAAGAAGCGGCATACGATGTTTCACAAGCCAAACGGGGAGCTGTACCGGGAACAGGTCATGGGAACAAAAGGCTTTTCCGGCATTCAATCGATTTTGTATCACCATCATCCGCCGACCCAGGTCCGCTCGACGAAAAGGGTTGCCGACGTAAAGCCGGAATATGTCGAGCAAGCCGATCTCAAGCATCAGCATTTCAAGACGTTCGATGCGCCGGCAGGAGGCGACCCTGTTTCGGGCAGAACGTATTTGTTGGGCAATAGCGACGTCGTGCTCGGCGTTTGCGTTCCTACAGACGAGATGAACTACTTTTACCGGAATGCGGACGGGGATGAACTTCTGTTCGTCCATCAGGGAGAAGGCGAGCTGCAGACGATTTTCGGAACGATTCCGTACTGCCCGGGAGATTATTTGGTGATTCCGATCGGTACCACCTACCGGATTGAAATGAAGACGCCGAGCCGATTCCTCGTCATCGAATCCCAGAACGAGATCGTTCCGCCCAAGCGCTACCGCAACGAGCACGGGCAATTGTTGGAACATTCGCCGTTTTGCGAAAGGGATATCCGCGTGCCGGAGAGGCTGGATACACATGTAGAGGAGGGCTCCTTCGAAGTTCGGGTCAAGCGTCAGTCCACCTTATACAGCTACATGTTTGATTTTCACCCTTTTGATGTGGTGGGCTGGGATGGATATCTCTATCCGTACGCGCTCAGCATTCACGATTTTGAGCCGATCACCGGAAGGATTCATCAGCCGCCGCCTGTTCATCAGACCTTCGCCGGGCAAAATTTCGTCGTCTGTTCCTTTGTGCCGAGACTGTACGACTATCATCCGCAGGCGATTCCCGCCCCTTACTTTCACAGCAATGTAGAAAGTGACGAGGTGCTGTATTACGTCGACGGCAATTTTATGAGCCGCAAAGGCATCTATGAAGGGTCCATCACGCTCCATCCAATGGGCATTCCGCACGGGCCCCACCCGGGGAAAGTGGAAGCGAGCATCGGCAAAAAGGAGACGAAGGAGCTGGCGGTCATGCTGGATACCTTCAAACCGCTGTATGTGACGAAGCAGGCATTGGAGATCGAAGACCCGGACTATATGAACAGCTGGCTTCCACCTGTGTCGCCGGAGTGAAAAGGGGTGTTTTTTCGTGGAAATCGACATCAGCGCAATCGAACGACAGGACAAATACAAGCTGCTGATCGGCTGCATCGTACCGAGGCCGATCGCCTGGGTGACCTCGATCGGCCGAGCCGGTGTCCTGAATGCGGCTCCGTTCAGCTATTTCAATGTGGCGAGCATTGAACCGATGATGGTTTCCATTGCGGTCATGCGCAAGCCAGGCAGTGTCAGAAAGGATACTGCTCGCAACATCGCGGAAACAAAAGAGTTCGTCGTCAATATGGTGGACGTCTGCAATGTTGACGTTGCCAATGAAACCTCTGCCGACTTTCCTCCAGAGATAGGGGAAGTGGATGCGCTCGGGCTGGCCACCGAGCCAAGTGCGGTCGTACGTCCGCCCCGGCTGGCCGACTCTCGCATCCACTTTGAGTGCAGGCTCCATCAAATCGTCACACTGGGCGATCCTGTCACGTCCGACCTGATTATCGGCGAAGTCGTTCACGTCCATGTGGAAGACCGTTTGTACCAGAACGGGAAAATCGACATCGAAGCCTTTGCTCCTGTCAGCCGTCTGGCAGGACAATCATATGCCAGGCTGGGTGAGCTTTTTGAACGTCCGCGGCCGGTGTACCAATCGAATAGCAAGTAAAGACCGTCTGCGGACGGTCTTTATTATTTGGAGCGTGCCCAGCAAGCCGTTAATTGCTAGTTGGTGAAAGTCCAACCGAGGCAGGAGCCAAGTCACCTCGTAGCTGACAGGCAACTGGTGGAGAAATCCTAAGGTTGAAGCCCTGTGACAAAGTAACTCGAAAGAGTGCGAGCAAATCAGCAGGCCGTAACATAAAGTGAATCCTGCAGCCTCGTTAAGAAAGACCACCGAGAGGTGGACAAAGGGAAGCCGAGCTTGTTTCATATGGGCGAAGGCCAAGGACGGTGTGGAGAACTTGGAATACAGCACCTATGAATCCCTCGGGGTATGGGGAGCGGTATGTTGAGAAAGTAGTTAACGGAACTGGGGAGACCCTACTCTGCACGCCCCGTCAGGAGCGTAAAACGGAAACCTATAACCGTAAGGGAAGTGGTGGATGGCAGAGAGGGAGTCGGAGGGGTTCATAGTACCGATGAACATAAGGACAACACAACCTTATGGAGGGAAGGAGCCCTGCTTTGTTCACGGGTCGAAGGAGGTAAGAGTGAGTGAATGCAAGTAAACTTGCTAACTACACCGATGTAAAAGCTCGACAACTTTGGACAACCCTATATCTTTGTGCCAAGGCAAACTCAAAACGGCGATTTCATGCCTTGTATGACAAAATCTACCGCCCGGATATTCTAGCGACAGCTTGGAGGAGAGTAAAAGCAAATAAAGGGAGCGGAGGAATCGACGGACAATCCATCGCACAGATTGTGGAGGAGTATGGGGAGAGCCGTTTTCTTAACGAGATCTATCTAGATTTAAAAGAAAAGCGGTATCGTCCACATCCGGTTCGTCGAACTTACATCCCTAAACCGGATGGCAAGAAACGTCCACTCGGCATCCCGACGATCAAGGATCGGGTGGTCCAAATGGCTACTAAGCTAGTCATTGAACCGATCTTTGAAGCTGATTTTCGGGACTGTTCTTATGGCTTTCGGCCAGGAAGAAATGCTCACCAGGCAATTGCACAGATACGCAAAGCAAGCAAGAGGTGTTATTGGGTCGTAGATGTTGACATTAAAGGGTATTTCGACAACATCAACCATGAGAAGTTGATGAAACTGGTCGAAATGAGAATCAGCGACAGACGTGTTCTGAAACTTATCCGACAATGGCTGCAGGCTGGGGTCATGGAAAATGATCAATTCCATGAAACAGAACTGGGAACTCCGCAAGGAGGGGTAATCTCGCCTCTTCTTTCAAACATCTATCTAAACTACATGGACACCATTTGGGAAAATCAATTCTCCCATCTTGGCACACTTATCCGCTATGCGGATGACTTCGTTATCATGTGCAGAACCAAACAAGAAGCATTGGAAAGCATTCAAGTGCTGATGGCTATTCTAAACAAGCTGGAGCTTAGTCTCAGTAAAGAGAAATCTAGACTCGTTAATATTTGGGACAATTCCACTGGGTTTGACTTTCTTGGGCTGCACCATCGCAAATTCCCCGTGTTCAACAAAGGGGGGAGCAAGGTATTTGCTATGTCTCATGTACCAGCTAAGAAAGCAATGAAGGAAATGAGACGTAAAATTAAGGAATACACTGCACCAAGGAACAAACTGTTTCTGTCTCTAGAAGAGCTAGTGAAAGGGCTAAATCGCAAGCTAAGGGGGTTCAAGAACTACTACTTCATCTCGCCCATCGCCAAACGATGGGCAAGACGGATAGACTGGTATGTGATTGAACGCCTTACAATCTTCTGCAACAAGAAAAGAAGCAAGCGGAATAAACATGCCGGAAAGCTGAAGGTCATACAAAACACGCAGGGTAGTTTATTGAAATTAGCCGGATAAAGTAAGCCGAATGCCAAAGAAAGAAGAACATCGGAAAGCCGTATGAGGGAAAACCTCACGTACGGTTTGATGAGGGGGAGCTGAAATGAGCAAGGCGACCATACGGTCGCCCGAAAGTTTCAGTTCTCTACTCTACAAATCAAGCACAACCTTGGGCTTTCGGCACATAAACTGTGGTGGACCCAAACGGGCACAGATATACAGAGGAGGAGTCTTTGTGCAATTTTATTACGATGACAAGATGCCGCTCAGGATTCTGGACGAGGGAGACTTTTGGAAGCAGCAAGAGAACGAGCATACTGTCGTGCTTCGGGAGCTTGCGCCCAATCTGGAAACGCCGTTCGTAGAGGCACTGATGGCGTGGGAGCAGGCTTTTGCTCAAACGCAAGGCATGTTCGTACGATACATCGAAGTTGTCGTGAGGTCGGGCAATCAGGTGAGCGCTGAAACGCTGCACCAAATCAGGGAGCTGGTCACATTTGCGATGCAGCAGAGTGAGCAGTTTATCCAGCTCCTTAACCAAATAGGGGAAACAAGTGCACCGTATCGCAACAATCCCGTAGCCATAACTGTGCTCAACCACATTCGCCGGGAATCGGAATACTTTATCGGCATTACGCAGGCCCTGCTTGCCAATCAGGTGATCTGACGACGAGTCGTTTTATTCGAACCCCGGGTAATGGGATACGGCGTCTTTTCGAAGGCTGCGGTCGTATTCTCCGGCTGTTCCGGAATTTGCCGGTGTTCCGTACGGTGTGGCGTTTGGTTCCATGCCAGGGGGGAGAAGGACGTTTTGCTGGTAATACATGCTTCGGTCGCTATCCAAAACAGCGTTTGTCCGCATCTGTCCGGGCGACTCATTTGCAGGCGTGCATCCTGCCAACATTGCAGCCAGAAACATGATCAGAAATGGCATCGAATTCACCTCAGTTGTAGAGTGGTCGTAGCTTTGCCATTTCATACGCCAAACGGGGTCCGACCGCGTCCTCCGTCCCGGGACGGAGGACAAATCCCCCCAGGGCCAGTTTTGATCGGCGTTCCTTTCGGGTATCTTGGAGATACAAACGGAAACGGATACAAAGAGAGGAAGGAATGTCATGATGGAAAGACGTCTATATCGATCTCGTTACGACAAGCGACTGTTTGGTGTCTGCGGGGGAGCGGCCCGTTTTCTCGGGGTAGATGCTACATTGGTGAGGATCGGTGTGGTGATCCTGACCTTGTTTACAGGTGTGCCGCTTCTGATTTATTTTCTCCTGGCCTTGCTGATGCCAAAGGAGCCGGTTTGGTCTTACAGCCATGATGGCTGCGATCCTTTTGACCCGATGTTCGGACGCGGCTACGATCTGGACAGTGAGATCGAACGGCTGGAAAAACGCGCACTGGTCCAAGAGGTGCATCGCCTGCGCGCGGAATTGGCCAAGTGGAGAGGGATTTAGACGACAACTTTTTTGCCTTTCTGCATACGATGTAAGGTAGAGTGCAGCACTTACATAGGGAGGGAAAGGCAGTGTATCTCGGCGTGTTCGACATGAATCAGCGTCTGGAGCAGACCCGCAAGGTACTGCGGGAGAAACAGCACTTGAAGAAGCTGATTGAAGAAGATATTCGCGAGCTGGAGAAAGACGTAAAGAAGCTGGAAGAGTTGACCAGCACTACTGCAAACAGCGTCCGCGCATAACGCAAAAAGTGGCTCCGCCTGATCAAAGGGGGCCACTTTTTTTATGCCTGTTATTGCTTTGTTAAAATCAACGGACCGTCAGCTGTGATTGCAATCGTATGCTCATACTGTGCCGACAGCTTGCCGTCGCGTGTACGCGCCGTCCAACCGTCCTCGTCGATTTTCACATGATACGTCCCCACGTTCAGCATCGGCTCGATCGTAATTACCATGCCTTCTTTCAAGCGCGGCCCGCGGCCTGCCGGACCGTAGTGGGGAACATACGGCTCTTCGTGCATTTTTTGCCCAATGCCGTGGCCGGTAAAGTCGCGAACGACCGAGTACCCTTGCTCCTGGGCGTAGGTCTGAATCGCATGGGAAATGTCGCCGATCCGATTGCCCACGACTGCCTGCTCAATCCCCAGGTACAGGGATTTTTCCGTGACCTCCAGAAGCCGTCTCGCTTCTTCCGAAATATTGCCGACAGCGTAGGACCAGGCGGAGTCGGCGAGCCAGCCATTGCGGTTGACGACCATGTCGATCGTGACAATATCTCCATCCTTGAGGGGCTCTTTTTTAGGGAAGCCGTGGCAGATAACATCGTTGACGGAAGCGCATGTCGCATATGGATAGCCGGAATATCCCTTTTGTTCGGGAGTTACGTTATGTTTTTTCAGAAATCCCTCGACGAATTGATCGATTTCCCAAGTCGTGATGCCCGGGCGGATCAATTTGGCCAACTCCCGATGGCAGGCAGCCAGAATCTCGCCTGCTGCTCTCATCTGGTCGATTTCTTCTTGGTTTTTGAGAATGATCATCGGTTCGCTCCTTCATAAAGTAAGTCTTTCTCTCTATAGTGTAGACCTGTTTGCCGTCGATTGCCACAGTCAATTCCGCATGGTAGGATGAGGAGGAAATGTTGGAGACGGGGGGACTTGACTTGGACAAGTTTGAAGCACATTTGGCGAATTACCAGGCTCATGTGAAAGAAGATATCGAGAAAAGACTGGCCTTCATCCGTGAGCAGGTGGACGGACCTGGCCTGGGCGGTGCAGTCGTCGGAATTTCCGGGGGCATCGACAGCGCGGTGACAGCAGCGCTTTGCGTCCGTGCACTTGGGCGGGACCGGGTCATCGGCGTATGGATGCCTGCCTATTCACTTCCTGTCCACGAAGAGGATTCCCGCAAATTGGCAGAGGCAATCCAGCTCGATCTGTTTACGGTGGATATCGGTCCGGCGTATGATGCCATCCTGCCTGCGATTGAAGGTGTGCTGAAGCTGGACGATAAAACCCGGGGCAATACCAAAGCGCGTTTGCGCATGACGACGCTTTATGCGATCGCCAATCAAAAGGGGTACCTGGTAGCAGACACCTGCAATCGCAGCGAGGTTCATGTCGGATACATGACCAAAGGCGGCGACGGATTGGCTGACTTTAACCCGGTTGCCAGCCTGACCAAGCACGAGATGCGGATTCTCGCCCGTGAACTGGGGGTTCCCGAATCCATCATCGTCAAGCCGCCTTCTGCAGACCTGTGGGAAGGACAGACGGACGAACAGGAAATGGGCTTTACCTACGAGGAATTGGATCGGCTGCTGATCACAGGAGAAACAAATCCGGAGGCCAAGAAGCGCATCGATTACTTGCACCGAATTTCGGAGCACAAACGCCGTCTGATGCCGGAGATCTAAACATTGATTCTTTGTCCGGTTTGTACGATAATGAAAGGTACGCGCAAATCTTTCTAGTAAAGAGGTGGAACAGATGTCGACAACTGAACTGATGCTGAAAACGTCACTGGAAGGACGCGTTCTTCGGACCTTGCAAACGCACTTCCGCCGTCCGAACATCGTCCTTGTCCGAGAAAGCCTGGGTGCTAACGGACTGTCCCCTGAACAGGTAGAGGAAACTCTTCGCTTGCTTCAAGAAGGCAACCTGACCGTTGCTGAAATCATGAGCCAATTGCGGGAAAAGGGCTTTTTTGGATAATCTATGCCGCATGAAAAAAGACCGGTCTGACGATAGAGTCAGTACCGGTCTTTTTTCATGTGAAGCGTGCCCAGCAAGCCGTTAATTGCTAGTTGGTGAAAGTCCAACCGAGGCAGGAGCCAAGTCACCTCGTAGCTGACAGGCAACTGGTGGAGAAATCCTAAGGTTGAAGCCCTGTGACAAAGTAACTCGAAAGAGTGCGAGCAAATCAGCAGGCCGTAACATAAAGTGAATCCTGCAGCCTCGTTAAGAAAGACCACCGAGAGGTGGACAAAGGGAAGCCGAGCTTGTTTCATATGGGCGAAGGCCAAGGACGGTGTGGAGAACTTGGAATACAGCACCTATGAATCCCTCGGGGTATGGGGAGCGGTATGTTGAGAAAGTAGTTAACGGAACTGGGGAGACCCTACTCTGCACGCCCCGTCAGGAGCGTAAAACGGAAACCTATAACCGTAAGGGAAGTGGTGGATGGCAGAGAGGGAGTCGGAGGGGTTCATAGTACCGATGAACATAAGGACAACACAACCTTATGGAGGGAAGGAGCCCTGCTTTGTTCACGGGTCGAAGGAGGTAAGAGTGAGTGAATGCAAGTAAACTTGCTAACTACACCGATGTAAAAGCTCGACAACTTTGGACAACCCTATATCTTTGTGCCAAGGCAAACTCAAAACGGCGATTTCATGCCTTGTATGACAAAATCTACCGCCCGGATATTCTAGCGACAGCTTGGAGGAGAGTAAAAGCAAATAAAGGGAGCGGAGGAATCGACGGACAATCCATCGCACAGATTGTGGAGGAGTATGGGGAGAGCCGTTTTCTTAACGAGATCTATCTAGATTTAAAAGAAAAGCGGTATCGTCCACATCCGGTTCGTCGAACTTACATCCCTAAACCGGATGGCAAGAAACGTCCACTCGGCATCCCGACGATCAAGGATCGGGTGGTCCAAATGGCTACTAAGCTAGTCATTGAACCGATCTTTGAAGCTGATTTTCGGGACTGTTCTTATGGCTTTCGGCCAGGAAGAAATGCTCACCAGGCAATTGCACAGATACGCAAAGCAAGCAAGAGGTGTTATTGGGTCGTAGATGTTGACATTAAAGGGTATTTCGACAACATCAACCATGAGAAGTTGATGAAACTGGTCGAAATGAGAATCAGCGACAGACGTGTTCTGAAACTTATCCGACAATGGCTGCAGGCTGGGGTCATGGAAAATGATCAATTCCATGAAACAGAACTGGGAACTCCGCAAGGAGGGGTAATCTCGCCTCTTCTTTCAAACATCTATCTAAACTACATGGACACCATTTGGGAAAATCAATTCTCCCATCTTGGCACACTTATCCGCTATGCGGATGACTTCGTTATCATGTGCAGAACCAAACAAGAAGCATTGGAAAGCATTCAAGTGCTGATGGCTATTCTAAACAAGCTGGAGCTTAGTCTCAGTAAAGAGAAATCTAGACTCGTTAATATTTGGGACAATTCCACTGGGTTTGACTTTCTTGGGCTGCACCATCGCAAATTCCCCGTGTTCAACAAAGGGGGGAGCAAGGTATTTGCTATGTCTCATGTACCAGCTAAGAAAGCAATGAAGGAAATGAGACGTAAAATTAAGGAATACACTGCACCAAGGAACAAACTGTTTCTGTCTCTAGAAGAGCTAGTGAAAGGGCTAAATCGCAAGCTAAGGGGGTTCAAGAACTACTACTTCATCTCGCCCATCGCCAAACGATGGGCAAGACGGATAGACTGGTATGTGATTGAACGCCTTACAATCTTCTGCAACAAGAAAAGAAGCAAGCGGAATAAACATGCCGGAAAGCTGAAGGTCATACAAAACACGCAGGGTAGTTTATTGAAATTAGCCGGATAAAGTAAGCCGAATGCCAAAGAAAGAAGAACATCGGAAAGCCGTATGAGGGAAAACCTCACGTACGGTTTGATGAGGGGGAGCTGAAATGAGCAAGGCGACCATACGGTCGCCCGAAAGTTTCAGTTCTCTACTCTACAAACGTCCAGACGCATGTTCGGTTCTGCAGCTTGCGGGCTTTGTTTTACGGAGTGGATGGCCCCCGCGCAGGAACACGCCGCGCACGCTTGCGACGGTACCATTGCAAAGCGGAGTACACCAGGAAGTAGCTTCCGATGGCGACGATCAGCCCCATGACGGCACTTCCGGTAAAATAAGCCAATCCTTTTTCCTTCATCCAGACCAGCCAGCCCGCGACCGATTCATTGTTGTGTTCCAGATGCTCCTGAAGAGGCCTGCCCACGATCGAGTAACCCAATTGATAGTTCAAAACCATGAAGATAGGCAAGACCAGCTTGCCGATGACGAAGCCGATCAGTCCGGCAGGCAGGCTGCAACGGAACAGTTTGACCAGCGGAAAGAGCAGGAGAAATGCCAGACCAAAGGTCGGCAACGTAATGAACTCGACGAAAATACCAACGGAGAATCCGCGAGCCACAAAGGAAGGGGCTCCCTTCATCCGGATGAGCTTGTAGTACTCGTACTTCATTTTTCGGAAGATTTTTTTCCACATGCCGGCTTGTCCCTCGTTTACCAGTTCAACTCATTCAACTCATTATAGCGAAAAGGGAACAAGAAAGCCACGGCTGACGTGCAGTTTTTCGTCATTTTTCTACAGCAATTTCCAAAATCAGGGAATATGGCTGGGCGAATGTTTGTGCCTGAGCTTTGTTTTTGGCATAATGAGGGAGTAGTTTATCCGGTGTTGAAATGTGGTGTCTTGCATGGAGGAAATCGTAACATCGTTTGGCGGATATATCACACACTATGGTTATGGAGCCTTGTTCGGCTTGTTTTTTCTAGGAATTCTCGGAATGCCCCTTCCGGAGGAAACACTGCTCGTCTTCTCGGGGTTTTTGGTGTCCACAGGGCAGTTAAAGCTCGTTCCCACCTTTATCGCTTGTTTCTTGGGGTCGATCTCCGCGATGACGTCAGCGTACTGGATCGGCAGAACCTTG
The DNA here is from genome assembly GCF_038592925.1 of Brevibacillus sp. FSL K6-2834. Lineage (NCBI taxonomy): Bacteria > Bacillati > Bacillota > Bacilli > Caryophanales > Paenibacillaceae > Brevibacillus > Brevibacillus sp. FSL K6-2834. Next base: position 3,912,899 of record NZ_CP151945.1, on the reverse strand, counting down.
GGCTTTTCCTTTATCGAGCGGTACGGGAAAAAGTTGGGACTGGGCTACTCCCTGTATAAAAAAACGGAAGGATGGTTTAACAAGGTAGGAAAATGGGCGTTGCCGCTCGGTTATTTTATTCCTGGTGTCAGACAGTTTACCGCGTATTTCGCCGGGATTACCCGTCTGCCGTTTCCGACCTTCATGCTGTACACCTATTCAGGTGGGCTGTTTTGGAGTGTTTTATTCGTCACACTCGGGTGGCAGTTGGGCGAACGCTGGGACGAGCTGTTCAATCTCATTGCCAGAAACCTGGCGATCTTCTTCGTAGCCGTATTTGCCCTGATCGCCGCATGGTCTTTTTGGCGCATGCGCAGGGCACAGTCAAAACCGAAAAGGGGGAATCACACTTGAGCGAAGAGCAACAAGACAACCGCGGTACGGGTGAGAACCTGCCGGCAGTTCAAAAGTCGAGAGAATTGGTTCCCATCGAGCTGCCTGAACAGCACCAGCGCTTTTACGACAAGCTGAGAGCCAAAATCGAGGCGTTCATTCGGGAGCAGAGCGGCAACGAAGCGGTGGCGAAATACATTTTGCTTGCTCCGGACCTGTTTGTTTTGCTGGCGCGGCTGCTGGTCGACAAGCGCGTCGGTCTGCAGGCCAAGGCTTTGGCCGGAGCTGCCGTCGCTTACTTCATTTCACCGATCGATTTTATCCCGGAGGCGATTACAGGCGCTTTCGGACTGCTGGACGATGTCGTGTTCGCCGTTTATGCGCTGAGAAAAATACTCGTGGATGTCGACGAGAGCATCGTGAAGGAGCACTGGAACGGAGAAGAAGACTTGCTCCGCGTCATCACCAAGGTCGTCCGTTCTGCAGATGATCTGCTGGGCAAAAAGCTGGTGAAAAAGATCGAACAGACACTGTTTCGAAAAAAATAAAACGAGAGGTCCTATCTATGAAATATTTGCTTGATTATCAAGAGGGAGAACGGGTTGTCGCGTTTTGTCTGGTGAAAAGCAAGGAAGCGGGGGTCGCCAGCAACCAGAGCGAGTACCTCAATCTGGAGCTGGGAGACCGTTCGGGCACGATCAGTGCCAAGCTGTGGGATGTCACACCCGAGCTCAAAGAAGAGATTCAGGTTAAGTCCGTCATCAAAATTGATGCCGCTGTGCAAAGCTACCGGGGGAAAAAGCAGCTGGTCATCCAGCGGGTCCGGCTGGCGACAGCATCGGATGAGGTGCAGATGGAATCTCTGGTGCCCGTCTCACCCTTCCCTGCAGACGAGCTTTGGGACAAGCTGATGAAAGCGGTCGACAGTCTGAAAAGCGATACGCTGAAGACCATCGTCACGGAAGCCTTGAGCGACCCGGAAACGGCAGAAAGACTGCGTGCTTTCCCGGCTGGCGTGAGAATGCACCATCAGTACTATCACGGGCTTCTGGAGCATATCGTCTCGCTGCTCTCCGCAGCGGAGAGGCTGCTCCCGCTCTATCCGCAGGCGGATCGGGATGTGCTGGTGGCGACCTGCATTCTCCACGATATCGGCAAGCTGTACGAGCTGTCCGATCCGATCGCTCCCGAATATACAACGCCCGGACAATTGATCGGCCATTTGGTGATGGGAGTGGAGATCGTCAGCGGCATCTGCCGCAAACACGATATTCCGCTGGGGAACGCGGAGGTGCTTCACCTGAAGCATTGCATTCTCAGTCACCACGGCGACGTGGAAAACGGCTGGGGAAGCGCCGTCTCGGGAAAAACGCCAACGGCCATCCTGTTCCACCACCTCGATATGATCGACAGCAAGATGAACGCGCTGGGTCAAACGTTGAGTGACATGGAAGACGAGGAGTGGGCCTATTCCGCGGTCGTAAAGAGGAAAATCTGGCGAGGGTATTGATGCATGACAGCCTAAAAAAGAACCGTCTGCTTACGGCAGGCGGTTTCAGGCTGTCGAGAAAGTCGACAGCCATTTTTATTTCCCTGTATTTTATGACGACACCGCGTTAATGTGTTATAATATTCTTGTAATTACATTTACTGGCGGGTGATTATTGTGCTTTCCTCTAATGAAAAAAAGCAACAAATGCAATATGAATTTGTATGCCTTGATGAGTTGGTCCCGGAGGACCATTTGCTACGAGTTATTCAAAAGCATGTAGACTTCTCTTTCATCCGAGAAAAAGTACGCCAATACTATTGTGAAGATAACGGTAGACCAGCCATTGATCCGGTGGTTTTATTTAAAATGATTTTCATTGGATACCTTTACGGTATCCGGTCAGAAAGACAACTCGAAAAGGAAATTCAGACGAATATTGCTTACCGCTGGTTTCTTGGCCTTTCACTAACAGATCGAGTTCCAGACCACACTACCATCAGTTGGAATCGTCGAACTCGTTTTAAAAACACAAATGTTTTCCAAGAGATTTTTGATGAAATCGTTCGCCTTGCTATCCAACATCGCATGGTTGGCGGACGTGTTTTGATAAGTGATTCCACTCATCTGAAAGCAAATGCGAACAAACGTAAATTTAAGAAGCATGTTATTGAAAAATCTAGTCGAGCCTACCTTAGTGATTTAGAAGCAGCCATTAATGAAGACCGTGAAGCACACGGAAAAAAGGATTGAAGCCTAGAGAGGATGTGAAGGAAGAAAAGGAAATCAAGGTGAGTACTACTGATCCGGACAGTGGTTACATGGTTCGTGACGGAAAGCCTGAAGGCTTTTTCTATCTCGATCATCGGACAGTCGATCATAAGTACAATATCATAACTGATGTACACGTGACTGCGGGTAACGTTCATGATTCTGTTCCTTATGTAGATCGGCTACAACACCAAATTGAGAAGTTTGGGTTTACAGATACCATTGAAGCCGTTGCATTGGATGCTGGCTATTTAACTACTCCAATCTGCAAGGCTCTGCACGATCTAAATATCTTTGCCGTCATTGGCCATCGAGCTTTTTCACCTGTTAAAGGCCTTATCGCCAAATGGCGGTTTAAATATGATCCCGAAAAGAATGTCTATATTTGCCCCCAAAAACATGAGCTTGCTTATTCGACAACTGACCGTAACGGATACAGAATGTATAAGTCAAATAAAGAAATATGTAAGGCATGTCCGATGCTCACTATGTGTACACGGTCAAAAAATCACCAAAAGGTGATAACCAGGCATGTATGGGAAGAGAGTAAAGAATGGGTTCGACAGAACCGCTTAAGTAAGTCAGGAAAATACCTATACAGGTTGAGATACCAAACGATAGAGCGAAGTTTTGCAGATGCCAAAGAACTGCATGGACTTCGCTATTGTAGGTTGCGCGGACGTGAAAATGTCCAAGAGCAAGCGTTGCTGACAGCAACCGTTCAAAATATAAAAAAGATAGCACTCCACCTTGCAAAGGCATGTTAGGTGTGGTGCTATCTAAGACTTCCAGTACTTCGTGCTCAATTTTATTGTTATGAAAGAAGAAACTCCAACATATTGTGGGGTTTCTCGACAGCCTGGAACCGTCTGCTTACGGCAGGCGGTTTTTTGCGGAAAGGCTCCTATTTTCATAGATCGAAAGCAGTGTGACTATTTCCTTATCTGGAACGTAATACCAAATAGACGTGATCAATAAGGAGGAGCTTTCATTGAAAAACGGAAGTAAAACATTGGTGGCGCTGATTGCGTGCTCGCTGCTCGCTACGCCGGCATGGGCTGCGGAAAAACAAGAGCGGCCGTTGATGACGACACTGCTCAACAAGCTGGAAGATCTGCCATTTCAAGCCCAACTGACAATCACCGGCGTGCGTGATGATATTCCGCTGCTCAAAAATATGAGGGTAGGGACGATCTCCCATCAAGATGATACATACACCGTCACCTTGTCCAATGCGGGCAAGACGGAACGGAGCGACGAGAAGGCAACTGCTACCATCAAGGTCAAAGAGGATGGAGAATTGATCTCCTTATAGGTGAAGGAGCCGGATGCCGCAAGCGGAAAATTGCCCGATTTGTACGGAGATAAAAAGCTGGTAAACGATTTTGTAAACTACCGTCTCTCTCCCGATTTTACGGCAAGCTCGTTTGCGGTGTTGGGCATCGAGGACGGTCAGCACGAAAACAAAGCCATCTGGTCAGTCTATCCTACGATCAACGGCGTTCCGTTACAGAAGAAAGCAGCGGAAGTGGTCGTGAACGGAGACAGGGATATTGTGTTTGTCAAACGGGAAAACGTAAAGCTTCCGAATCAGTCCTCGGTCGATGATCCGCGAAAAGCGGTTCCGGTCCAAAAAGCGAAGGACGCTATCGCAGAAAATCTGAAGCTGAAGTTGGTTTACGATGAAGAAAACGGGAGCTGGCTGTACCTGCCGCGCACGGTAGAGGCGGTCAACGCTTTGACAGGAGAGCCGGTGTCTCCCATGCGCATAGTAAAGGAGGAGCAGGTCGAGATAAACGGTCAGGCTGACCTGTCTGCTTGGCAGGATAGCTTCAAGCTGGAGCGTGTTTTGAAAGCCGAGCTTCAGCTCCCCTCCGTGCCCGTTGATATTGGAGAGGAAACAAAGACAGCCGCCGAGAAAAATGGCAGATGGGATGCCCCTGTAACAAGGGCCGGCATTCACGCAGTTTTTGATAAAGAAAAGAAAGGCTGGACGATCAGTGTCGACGACGAAGCACGGAAAGAGCGCGAGGAGCCGTTATCGGATCGGGAAGCAAGCAAAATGGCTGTCAACTTTGTTCAAAACGCATTGATTTCCGGAAAAAAATCCTTTCTCGTAAAAGAAATGAGTCTTTCTGCAGAACGGCCAAAATGGGCTGAAAAGTCGAAGGACTACCGGGAGTACACATACGCTTTCCACGAGGTGTTTGCCAATGGCGCAATAGGCTTGCAGCCGCTGTATACGATTGTGGTCGATGCGGATAGAGGCGGGATTCGCTCAGTAGAACACAAGATGACCAAACGTCCGGAAACAGAAGAAAAACTGGCGAGCGTCAAAGGAAAAGCGGCAACAGACGCAATTTTGCGCGACCTGGAGGTATCCCTGTACTATATTTATCCGGAATACGGAGGGCAGACCCCTTCGCTTCCGCAATTAGTCTACCTGCCGGTTAATATGGAAACTCTGGCGCTCAACGCCCAAACCGGAGAGCCGGTAAAACGCGTGCCCAAAGAGAAGCAGACATACCTGGAGAAAGAGAAAGGGAAAAAGAAAAAGTCAGAAGAAGAGTAGAAAGCAGCGAAAAATTGGCGGGAGAGCGGTACGATTTCGCGCTGTTTACAGTGAGGGGGAGGATAATCCCCCTCCCTTTCTTTTTGTAGGCACAAATCTGCCCGTAAAAGGCCAGCAAGATATTTTCTAATCAGTCAGATTGGACAATCGGGGCAATCCGTAGTAGGATTTTTTTTATTCGTGTCGAATACCTTTGTGATTCCCATTTGTTTGGCGGTTGTTTTGCCAAGCGAACTAGAAGGAGAAAGTATATGAAACGGCCAACCTATACCCTGTCGAGTATCGTTAAAAAGGTGTTTCGGTCAGGCGAACGCTCGCTTCCTCGCGAAGAAATCTGTGCGCGTTTGAACGAGACCGGACTGATTTCCCTTCTGGACATGGATGCAGAAGCGCTGCTGGCCAAAGTACTGCAGATGGAACAGTCGCCTGTGCGCATCGGGCGGACAGAAGCGATCGTGGAGGTAACGTACCAGCCCCATCAACTGTTTGATCTGGCGTATCGTTTTTTGCGCGATACCCAATCGCCGAAAACGCTGGAACAGATCGTAGCTGAGCTGCGTCGACAAACGCAGTTTGGATGGAATCAGATCATGCGGATGCTGCAACTGGAGCGCGATCTTCGCTTCGTCCAATATCAGGGGGATGTTCGCTGGTTTTTGGCCGATTGGACATTGGCCAACGATCAGGTGTACCAATTTTGCCGCAAAAATGGCATTGCGCAAATATCTGTTAGGTCGCTTACGCATTTTCTGGAGCTGGAAGCAGAAGTGCCGCAGGGCTCCGTTTTTTTGTCCGCTCTGGACGATCGGTTTCGCACAGATGAGGAGACGCTTCACATCATTGTCCGCGAAGACATCACCGATTCTGAGGAAGATGATGCCGATGCCGAACCATACGGCGAGCAAGTGGAATGGGAACTGGAGAAAGCAAGCGCCGAAGCAGCTCCCACAACCGCGCAAATCGAGCAACAGTCTGTAAACCAAGCACCTTCAGAACAATCCGAAGTGCGGGAAGAAATTGCTGCATCACCTGCCAAAGCACCCGATGAGCAGCAAGAAGCGCCGCCTACACGACAACATGAACAACATGAACAACTACAATTTGAGGAGGAATTGCCAATGAACGCTGTTCAAACTCAATCTGCTTATCAGGAGGCCAAGGAAATGCTTCGCCTGGCCCTGGACCGTCTGCAGGTCCGCAATCAGGAAATGGCTCAGGAGGTTGTTGCCCATTTCCAAAAAAGCAATATGCAAGCTATAGAAGTTCTGATGAAAGAGAAACATAAAAATGAGCAACTCGCACTTGGCATTGAGCAAGTGCTGAAAGCCAACGATCAGCAATGAGTGATCTGGAGGCCAAGATCCGGTTGGAGGTTAGGTTTGCCTTGCTGCGCGACATTATCGCGAGTTATCGGATTCGCCTACAGGAGATGGAACGGAAAGTTGTGGAGCTGTTCGCCGCCAATCAGTTGGCGGCCATATCCGAATGCATGGAGGAACAGCAACGCATAGTCAGACTGATTCGCAAGCTGGAGCAATTTATCAAGGAGTGGGAATCAGTCCAAGACGCCGGCATCTCGCACGAACCAAAACGAGAACATACGAAGACCTGAAATATGCGGTAGTTATAGGGGGATTGCGCTAGATCCCTGCGCATGCCGCGACGGGATAGAAAGGAGATCCAAACCCCTTATGTCTGTAGGAAGAAACGAACTGTGTCCCTGCGGTAGCGGGAAAAAATACAAAAAATGCTGCGGTGTCGTAACACCGATTACGGAGCTCCGCAGCCGCCATGAACAAAAGCTCCAGAAGGAGTACGCCGGCTGGGTAGAGCGGCTGAATCACTTTGTCAGCGGACAGGTGAGCAGTGATGCCGTTCAGGAGCTGCGTGCCCGTTTTGCCGCTGAAGTCGGTCTGTCCGGGGAGAGCGTCATGAGCCCGGAGTGGACGGCGCACTTCTTCAACTGGCTTGTACTGGACGTCAAGACGAACGGCGACACGCCGATTGAAAACTATCTCAAGCAGCACGGGCGCCGGATGGAACCTGATCTGCGCCGTGCGTTCTCCCGTCTGAATCTCGATGTTTACGAGATCGTGCAGGTAGACCGTGACGCGCTGACCGTTCAGCATCCGTTGCGCGGCGACGTCCGATACGTCATCAGAACAAATACACTGCAGGTTGAGCCGGGGCAATTGATTGCCGGCCGCCTGCTTTCGCTCGGATTGCGCGATGTGCTGTTCACCGGCAGCATCGTCCTGCAGCCTCACCTGAAGCCGGCGCTGCTGGAGTGGCTCAAAGCCCATCCCGAGATTTCCAAAGCGGCAGACGACAGCGCCGAACGCACCTACACCACTGCCTTCTATCGCTTTATCGTACAGTTTGGCGCGGAAGAAACTCCCCGGAGCGTGCAGGGCATGGTTCGGCGCGTTTATCAAGTTCCGGATATGTCCCGCCTGCAGCGGATGATTGAATCGCATCGAATGCTGGAGCTGAAAAAGCGGGAGGGCTCTCGCGAGATTTGGGTCTACGCCCCGCGGAAGGAAGAACATCTTTTTACAGCGTTAAAGGACACGCTGCTGGAATTGTATGAGGTTCGGGCGGAAGTTCTGATCCAGGACGGAACAGTCTTGTTGGAAGGGTATGCTCCCCAACTGGATGAGCTGGCAGCACTCTTGCAGCTCCCGCAAAGCTCCGGGGAGGAAGCGATCACAGCTCTGTCCTCGACGGGAGCAAAGCTGACCAAAGGAACGCTGTTCATCACAAGTCAGCCTACGCTGCCCTCCAAAGTGCTGCAATGGGCTGTCCAGACGTACTTTACGGAAAAATGGCTGTTGTCCGCGAACGACGCACTGGACGGTCTCGCACCGGTCCTGGTCGCTGCATCTGACAATGAGACGATGCAGGACAAGCTCCACAAGCTGGTGGAGCAGTTGGAAAAAGACAACAAGCTGGGTCAGGGCGTTGCCCGGTTTATCCGGGTGGAGTCGCTCAAATCGCGCCTGGCCATCGCAAACGATGATTTGCATATCGCCGGCTTGCTCTCCAGACCGTTGATCGAGGGATTGCCTGAGAGCGTCTATACGGTTCAACCGGAGCGTTTGGCTGATATCCACCAATTTGTTCAGGAGATGACCGAAGGCAAGTCTGAGGCAACGGTGAAAAAGTACGACGAGGTCATGACCAACTTCCGCTCGTTTGTACGGAGCGCCTTTGGTCCCGGATTTTCCTGGGAGCAATTCAGACGCGAGGACCTGGCATACTTCCTGGTTCACGACATCTTTACGCGTGTGGATGCTTCGACGAAGACGCTGGCAACCAATCTGCTGTCGGTTTTGACCGCTTTCTTCAAATGGCTGGACAAACAGCATCAGACAACGCTGACGCCGGTCATGCAGCCGCTTTTGGCAGAATTGAAGGATACGCTTCCTGAAGCATACCGCTACCGGACTTTGCTGGAAAAGGATGCACATCAGCGGCTGTTTGGCAGCGAAGAGAGCTTCCGCACGGTGAAGGAAGAGACAATGGTTCTGGAAGAGAAAACAGCGGAAGGCTGGTACGTCAAAAACAGCAAGGGCGATCGGGTACTGCTCACGCTTCCGGCAGAGGATGTCCTGCAGCTCGCTTCCGACTGGCTGATTTCCGGACTGGTCGGCCAAACCGGTGACGATACATGGAGCTTGATCGGAACACCCGAGCTTTATCCGCCTGTTATCGGCCAGCTTATGGGACTCAAGCAGCGAGTTCTGGTATAAATAAAACAACAACCCCGAGGCTATCCGAGCCCGGGGTTGTTGTTTTTTGCTTACGCAAGTCTGCGTAAATTGTTTGCGCTGGAATCTTGCGTTTATACCGTCTTGTTCCAGCTCGTAATTTCCTTGTCGCTTGGCAAAAGAAGACCAAGTGCGCCGATCAAAGGCATGAGCGAGCACACCGTGATGACAAAGGAAATGCTCTGAAGGTCAGCCAGGTAGCCGAGTACGAGAGCTCCCATGCCGCCCATTCCAAAGGCAAGGCCGATAATCAGGCCGGAGACGGTGCCGATGCGGCCGGGCAGCAATTCCTGTGCGTACACGACGGTAACGGAAAAGCTGGAGAGCATGACAAGCCCGCTCAAGAACAGGACAGGATACGTCCAGATTCCGGATACATACGGCGTGAGCAAGGTCAATGGAAGCGAGCCGAGCGTGGAGAGCACGAGCAAGTTTCTTTTTCCAAAGCGGTCAGCGATCGGCCCTCCCATGAAGGTTCCAATCGCTCCGGCGAGCAAAAATCCGAATACGCAAAGCTGTGCGCTGGCGTACTCCATCCCTTTGACATCCATTAAAAAGAACTGGTAAAAGCTTTGATAGCCGGCGTTCATCCAGGAACGGACACTGACGATGAGCACGAGCAGGCCAAGAGCGATTATCCGTTTTTGTTTAAAGCTGTACGCTACGGCCTCCTGCACGGCTTTCCTCGCTCGCTGCTGTCCCTGGTACCAGATCGCGACGTAAACCAGGACAGCGCTGGCTGCAGCCGCAGGAACAAGGAACCACATCGCACCTGGCTGGCCAAGCGGCTGAAAAATGAGGATGGTCATCAGCGGGGCCAGAGCCTGGCCGGCGTTTCCTCCCACCTGAAAAATCGATTGGCCGAGCCCGCGTCTGGGACCGGAGGCATGATGCGCGACCCGGGACGCTTCCGGGTGAAAGACAGCAGAGCCGATACCGACGCACGCGACAGCCAACAGTACCACGTAATACTGGTCGGCCAGGGCCAGGGCAAGCATGCCCAACCCGGAAATCAACAGCGCAATCGGAGGCATATAAGGGCGGGACTTGCGGTCGGAGACATAGCCTACGACTGGCTGAAGCACGGATGAAGTAAGATTCACTACAAGTAAAATAATGCCTACCTGCGTGTACGTCAGTGCCAAATTGCTCTCCAAAATCGGCAGCAAGGCGGGAATGACGGCTTGGATACTGTCGTTCAGCAGATGAACGAGACTAATGGCAAACAACATGCGATAAACCGTCGGAGCGGCGCTGGCCGCTGGGCTGGCATTCAAACTGCCGGTCTGGGCACTCATATCTTCCTTCATCTCCGTATTTTTTTGCTATTTACTGTAGCACTGTTTTTTCCGAACGTCATTACTGTAAGGTCAGCATATAGCATGCAAAAATAGGAGGATGAGAAACAGAAGAGCGGCACACACTATTCCCTAGCCGAAAAGGAGGGGTAGCATGGAAAAGAAGTCGAATGATCTAAACGGCAAACAGGAAAGTCACACGCGCCATGGCGGAGACGCTCACCGTTCTACACAAAAAGAGCCTGAGGGCCCCGTACAGGGCTTCAGTCAAGCGCCACACGGCAAACAGTAAAAGCGGGCTCCCTCATCGACACAGATGGGGGAGTTTCGCATGATCGGAACATTTTTCTACAAAAGCGGACATGAATGTGCTACAATACCTTAGTCAGTATTTTACCAATGGAAGAAAAACTTAGTGCTTATTGTCGAAAAGCACTTTTCTTATTTTCAGAAACATTTCCATACAATACCAAGCGTTTTCGCTGACAAGGAGATTGATGCACATGCCGGATACAGTCGGAAAAACGCGTACTGTTGCTCATAAGACGAAGAAACCAGTCCGCCGCCGCAATCTGCGCAAATGGTTGATGTTCTTTACTGTTTTTTGCTTGCTCCTGATAGGGGGAGTTGCCGGGGCGATCTACTTGAAAATTGACAACGCCCTCGATACGGTGACCTCGCCGCAGGACGGCTATGTGTCGCCTGCTTCTGTAAATATTGATCCTACATACCATAATGATAAACCTCTTTCTCTCGTAATTCTGGGGAGCGATAGCCGGCCTGAAACAGGCTCGATGAATACGGACGTGATGATTGTAGCGGTTGCCAATCCGACCACCAAAAAGGTGACAATGGTTTCTCTGCCGCGCGATACACGTGTAAAGATTCCAGGATACCGCGATTACCACAAGATCAATTCGGTCTTTGCCAACGGCGAGGCTGAGCGCCGTCAAGCCGAACGAAAGAAACAAATACCGACTGAAGACGGGATTTCGTTGACCAAAAAAACGTTGACCGAGCTTTTGGGCATCCCGATTGATCACTACGTAGCAGTCGATTTTGACGGCTTTAAAGCCGTTATTGACGAACTGGGCGGAGTGGAGGTCAACGTTGACCGCAAGCTGGTCTACGACGATCCGACCGATAACACGCATATCAACCTGAACCCGGGCGTTCAAGTGTTGAACGGCGAACAGGCCCTTGGCTATGTCCGCCACCGCCACGACAACCGGGGAACGAAGTACTATTCCAGCGACTTTGACCGCAACCGCCGCCAGCAGGAAGTCATCGCCGCAGTGATCAACAAGGTAGGCTCGCTGGAAGGCTTGACCAAAATTTTCAGCATCATGGATGTCGGAGCCAAGCACATACATACCGACTTGTCCAAGGAGCAGATCAAAGGGCTGGCTTATGATTTCAAAGGCTTGAATTCCGCTTCCGTGACGACTCTGGACAACGGCGCCTACTGGCAAGGAAGCTACACGTTCCTGCCAAAGGAGAACCTGAATTCGATACGTGCCGCGCTGCAAACGGAGATGGGGCAGACGGAAAGCATCGTTGCGAAATTGAACGACTCTCCAATTCTTGCGGCCGGGGACGATTCTTATGCCAGCAGCAAGCCTCGCACGACAAAGAAAACGAGCGAGTCGGCCGCTTCATCGCAACCGGCGAAGCCAAAGAAGGAGCAGGCAGCCAGCAAGCCGAAAGAAACGCAGCCTGACACCGCAGAGGCGGATGAAACAGTCGCGCCGCCGCCTGACATTATGGCGCCTGACGACAACCAGCAGAGCGGGCAGACGACTCCGACACCGGACGCCACCACTCCAGGATCGGGTGCGACGCCAGGCAACGGATCGACGCCGCCGCCGGATATTGTTCAACCAACGCCCACTCCTGCTCCAAGTCAGGAAATGACTCCACCACCAGCAGGGGAAGGCGAGAAAACGACCTCCTGATCCATAACAAAATGACAGAGGAACACCCGAGATGTCGGGTGTTCTTTTTTCGTCGATGCCGTGTTGGGAAAAAGATTCATAAAAAAACTTTTTGGATAAATCATTGCAAAGTGGTTTAAAAACACCAAAAGCATGGTAAAATAATAATATGCTGAGAAGACAGATAAATCTGATAAATGAAACGGACAGGGAGGGATTTGGATGACAATTTTTCTGGTCAACCTGTTTCTGGTGATCGCGTTCGTGTACCTGATCAGCCGCCAACAAAACGAAGAAATCATATATGATGAAGATTTTTTTCTCCAGAACCCCTCAGCCCTTGAAGAATACCAACAGATGCCCATCGACTTCCAACAGGCGTTCTTTCGCAAACATAAGGACTGGATCAAGGAAAAATACATGCGCGGCGAAAGCTACGTGCTCGCTTTTTGCCCCAACAAGGAAGTAAGGCGTGCCTGGCTCTCGGAATTCGTCAATAACAAGGACTTGAACAATACACCCACCCCTTCGCCATGAAGGGGTTTTTCGTTGATCCCCCCGGCGTGGTATACTTCGGATAGGAACGTAAGTGTGCAACAGAAGGAGTAGACAAAATGCTGCAAAGACTGATTGAACTATGGGACCAAAACATGCCGGAGAACGGTATGATCCATGATGTGATTTTGCGTTCGGAGCATTCCTTGCTGGAAGACGAAGAAACCAAGGAAGTAAAGCTGATCATTGCCCCAGCCGAAGGGGAGCAGCCGGCTGCGTCAGTTTTTCTCTACGAGCTGGAGCCGGGAAAAAGCTGTGAAGTGGAGATCGAGCTGGAATACCCGGGCCTTGACCTTTCGGAGCAGGGTGAACGCTTGTGGGAGCAGGCGAGAGAGATTGTAGCAGAGGTGTCCCTATCGGAGAAAAAGCGATTCCTGGCCCCTGGCCAGTTGGCAGAAGCCACCTTTATCCTCGACTATCATTTCGTCGTGGAATGCTCCGATGAAGAGGGGACCGAGAAGATTATCAAGCAAGCGGCCAGCGATTTGGGAAAATTGCTGGGGCTGTAGGGGGAGGTCGGACAGAATGAAGAGAAGGAAAATGAAAGGAGCGTGGAGAATTGTATTACGCAAAGAAATGAATGAGCATTCATTCGGATGGTGAGGAGTGAGCTGATATGGCGATCAGACGGGTATTTGAACCGATTCAGATCGGGCAGTTGACGCTGGACAATCGGGTCATGATGGGATCGATGCACGTCGGCCTGGAAAGGCTGGAGGGGGGCGTTCAGCGGCTGGCCGCTTTTTATGCCGAGCGAGCAAAAGGCAAAGTGGGCCTGATCGTAACAGGCGGAGTTGCAGTTCTCCCTGAGGGCGGCATGGGTGAAGCGTACTGCAATGCGTATGCCGACCATCATGTCGAGCAGCTTGGCCATCTTACGCAAGCCGTACATGCGGCAGGCGGCAAGATCGCGATGCAGCTTTTCCATGCGGGCCGCTATGCGTACAAAGAGACGACCGGCCTGGAACCGGTCGCCCCGTCCCCCCTGCAAGCGCCGATCAACCGGACGAAGCCGCGCGAGCTGAGTCCGGAAGAGATCGAACGGACGATTCAGGCGTTTGCCGATGCAGCGCTTCGGGCCAAACGGGCGGGGTTTGACGGTGTCGAGATCATGGGATCGGAAGGATATTTGATCAATCAATTTCTTTCTCCTGTCACGAACCATCGCACTGACGAATGGGGAGGAGACTTCGAGCGCAGGTCGCGATTTGGCATCGAAGTGATGAAACGGGTCAGAGGGGCAGTCGGAGAGGGCTATCCGGTCATTTTCCGCATGTCCGGTCTCGACCTCATACCCGACAGCACCACGATGGAAGAGACGCTCGAGTTCGCCAGACAGATCGAGGCTGCCGGAGCAGATGCGCTCAACGTCGGGATCGGCTGGCACGAATCAAAAGTCCCCACGATCGCCATGATGGTACCGCGCGGCGCTTATGTCTGGGTCGCCAAACAGGTCAAGGAAGCCGTCAACATTCCGGTTATCGCCAGCAATCGCATCAACGATATCAGGCAGGCAGACGCAATCCTGGAGGACCAATATGCGGATATGGTTTCGATGGCAAGACCGCTGCTGGCCGACCCGGATATCGTGAAGAAAAGCATGGAGGGCAGATTTGACGAAGTCAATACATGCATCGCCTGCAACCAGGCTTGCCTGGACCACATCTTCGAAGGCAAGACAGCGTCCTGTCTGGTCAACCCGATGGCTGGCAGGGAAGAGGAGTGGAAGCTGGCGAGTGCGCCTGTGAGAAAAAAAGTAGCTGTTGTGGGAGCGGGCCCGGCAGGTTTGGAAGCGGCACGAGTTCTCGCCGAGCGCGGCCATCAGGTCGTCGTTCTGGAAAGACAGACACAGATCGGCGGGCAGCTGACATACGCGGTTCAGGTCCCAGGCAAATCCGAATTTGCCGAAACATTGCGATATTACCGAACAAAGCTGCGCCTGCTGGGTGTAGAGGTCAGGCTTGGTGTCGAGGCAAGCGCTGATCAGCTTATCGCAGAAGGGTTCGATGAAGTAGTGATTGCTACAGGTGTCATCCCTCGCATTCCGGAGCTTCCCGGCATCGATCTGCCTCATGTAGTCAGCTATGCGCAGATCTTTGAAAAGAAGGCAAGCGTGGGGAGCAGGGTCGTGATCATCGGAGCAGGAGGAATCGCCTGCGACTTGTCCCATCTTTTGGCGGAACCCGCCCAGCTGTCCTCCGAGACGATGAAATATTTGCTGGAGTATCGGATTGTGGAGCCAAAGCAGCTGCAGCGGATGCAGACAAGTCCGAGACGAATCTCGATACTGAGGCGTGGCAAGCATGTGGGAACAGGACTGGGCAAAACGACCCGCTGGGCTGTGCTCGCCAATTTGAAAAGGCAGGGAGTGGAAATGCTGACGGAGGTGGAGTACCGCGAGATAACGCCGGAGGGCGTGCGGATCGTGCATCAGGGGGAAGAGAAGCTGCTGCCGGCAGATACAGTCGTGATCGCGGCCGGAAACACGCCAAACAATCGCCTGTATGAAGCATTGCGGGAAAAGCTGCCGGTCCATCTGATTGGCGGCGCCAGAGAGGCAGGAGAGCTGGATGCCAAACGGGCCATTTACGAGGGAGCGGCGATCGGCAGGAATATATAATCCATTCGCACCATAATAGAATATTGTCGGCTTTTAGGATCTTTTGTCGAAAGACTATCATTTGTACATGTTTTTTTGCAAAATAAAAATGTGCTGTTCAAATCAATTTGAATGGGGGCTCTCGCCTTGATGAATCAAAATGGCATCTTATTGGGAAAACGTCATTTCTTGCACTCTACCGAGCGGGTTGTAAAAGTGGAGGGATGGACGTTTACAATAGCCCCGGGTTTTAAGGTGATTGCCGGCGGCAGTGCCAATCCGCTGCAAACGTTGATCAGCATTTATCACGAAACCGAGAAAATCGCACAACTTGTGCTCAGTCATAGACGCTGCGATTCGGATCTGTCTGTCCAGGCCATCTCCAGTGAAATTTGTCTGGAAATGTCGCCCGCGACTCGTACGGTCAACGTAGCAGTGAAACAATAGGGCACCCAGGCAGGGTGCTTTTTCACTATCCTGACCCTATTTTCAGACAGGAGATGAGGCAAATGAAGTTGACAGAATGGAAGCTGGGGGAGTTTTCCCTGACCTGGCTGCGAGGCGGCCTGACACAGTTGGATGGCGGTGCGATGTTTGGAGTGGTGCCAAAGCCTCTGTGGAGCAAGCGTTACCCAAACAACGAGCTGAACCAGATACCGCTCCGGGCTGATCCCATTCTCCTGCAAGCGGGCGGGAAGCGCATCCTGATCGAATCGGGAATCGGGAAAGATCGTTTGACCGAAAAGCAGAAGCGCAATTTCGGATTGCAGGAAGAATCAGAGGTGCTCGAGTCTCTGCAAGCGGTTGGACTCTCTCCGGAAGATATTGATATTGTATTAATGACCCACATGCACTATGATCACGCCAATGGACTGGTATCGGTCAAGGACGGCGGCCAGTTGTCCTCCACCTTCCCCAGGGCCGTTATTTACGTACAGGAGCTGGAGTGGGAGGAGATGAGAAACCCCAACATCCGTTCCCGCAATACATACTGGGAAGAAAACTGGCGTCCGATCGAGCAGCAGGTGCAGACCTTCGGCTCCGAGCTTTCTGTCATCCCGGGTGTCACGATGCACCATACAGGGGGACACAGCCAGGGACACAGCATTGTCAGAATGGAAAGCGGGGGCGAGCTTGCCCTGCACATGGCTGATCTGATGCCGACTCATGCACATCAAAATTCTCTGTGGGTGCTGGCTTATGACGATTACCCGATGGACTCCATTTTTGCCAAGGAAAAATGGGTCAAACAAGGCTTGAAGGATGGAGCGTGGTTTACCTTCTACCACGACGCCATCTATCATGCGGTAAAGTGGAATGAGCAGAACGAATTGATCGGTCAGATCAAAGTGGAAGCATAAAGACGTGCCATTGCGTTTCAGAGCCGGGGAGATGCCCCGGCTTTCTTGCATTTTCATCTGTCCGCCTCCGAGTTTTTCCAACCTTATCAAATAATCGAACATCCTCATCGAAATTTTCCATAATCAAAAAGCTTCAAACTTGATTGACGAATCAAGTGCCGCTCACTACAATAAAAAAAAACTTACGGAACTGTTCGGAATTGGTAGAAGAGCAGAACACCTAGAGGAGAGAGAAAAATGAGTAGGGTCAGCGCAATGTTTCGTGAGTTTCACCCGATTGTCTGGTCATTGGTGGTCGGGACGGTATTTGTACGGGCGGCCAGCTCGATGAGCATGCCCTTTCTGTTTCTGTTTTTGTCCAACCATACGGATATGGACCTCGGGATGATTGGACTGACGATTGGTGCCGGTGCGCTTGCCGGAACAATCGGAGGATTTTTCGGGGGAACCCTTTCGGACAAGTTCGGACGGCGCCGGGTCATGCTCGGTGCCCTTTATGTATGGATGCTTGTGTTCGTCGGTTTTGCATTCGGGAAAAGCCCGCTTTTGTTTCTGCTGCTCAATATTATCGGCGGGCTCTGCCGTTCTTTTTACGAGCCTGTTTCCCAAGCGCTGATGGCGGATGTCACTCCGCCGGAAAAACGCTTCCGCGTCTTCGGACTCCGCTATACGGCGATCAACGTCGGGGTCGCGGTCGGGCCGATACTGGGCGCGATGCTGGCCATGACTTCCGCCGCACTGCCGTTTCTCGTAACGGCGGCCATTTACCTGGTGTACGTAATCAGCTTGCAAATGATGCTGAACGTGTTTGGGATCAAAAAGATCGAGGGGCAGAAGAAGGAAGCCGTCAGCTTTCAGCGAGCTTTTGAAGTCGTGGTCAAGGACAAGGCCTTCCGCCTGTACATGGTGGCTGGCGTCTTCGGGGCGATCGGCTACTCGCAGATGTCCTCTACCTTGGCAAAGTACGCGGAAATGTCTGTGGTTGACGGGACGAAGCTGTTTGCGATCCTGATGAGCGTAAACGCGATTGTCGTCGTGCTGATGCAGATGCCGCTTATGCGCTGGTCGGAAAAACGGACGCCGCTCACCAGTATCGTGGTCGGAAACGTGGCCTATGCGCTGGGGGATGTAGGATTTGCTTTTGCCGGTTCGTGGAGCGTGTTCATCATCGCCATGGTCGTCTTTACATTGGGTGAAATCCTCACCTTTACCGCATCTGACGTGCTGATTGACCGCATGGCCCCGGAGGATATGCGCGGTACGTATTACGGGGCCAAGAGCTTCAGCAATCTGGGGCAGTTCATCGGTCCGTGGATGGGCGGCATTTTCCTGGCTACTTTGGGAGGCAGCGCTTTATTCTGTGTCGTCGCCGCTTTTTCCTTGACCAGTACAGCCTTCCAGTGGGCTGGACAGCGCGCGTACTTGAAGCAGAGCGGGAAAGCGCTCGATGCCGCGCGAGTCCAGGCCTAAAGGGAGCGGGGAGCGAAGTTATTCCAACGCCTGCAGGATCCGGTCGGCAATCCGCTTGTAGCCCGCTGCGTTCGGGTGAAAATGATCCGTATACAAATAAGCTTGCTCCTTGTTTACGAACAGGTCATAGGTCGGCACGACCAGCACGCGGGGATAGCGAGCGGCAATATCGGAAGCTGCGCTGTTCCAATCCAGGACAGGCTGAATCGTATCCGCTGCTGCTTCGGTGTCTCCAAACGGGTTGTACAGGGACGCATAGACAATCGTTGCATCCGGGTTTGCTTTTCTGATTTGCTTGATAATCTCTTCAAAGTTGACCGTCAGCCGTTTTGTGGCTGCGGCCAATTTTTTTTCATCGAGTTCCTCCAGCTCTCCGGACTGCTTGAACAGATCGTTCCCGCCAATGGTAAAGAAGATGAGGTCGGAGGCTGCCAGTTGGCTTTGCACCTGCTTCTGAGACAACTGGGCTACGAGGGAGGGCGATTCTTGCCCGTTGATAGCCAGATTGGACAGCGTGATCTTGTTGCCGCTCTTTTTTTCCAGAGCTTGCCGCACAAGTCCGATGTAGCCAAGCCCGTTGGCGTCACCGACACCTCTTGTCAACGAATCACCGAGCCCGACGATTTGCCGGACTCCTTCTGCCGGGACCAGAGTAGGCGGCTTTGCCTCTTTTACAGGGCCGACTGGGCCTTCTGGAGCAAGCTGGCTCGGGTCAAGAGCGAGCACAAAACCAGCCGCCAGCAGCAGCATCGAGGCCAGCGAGAGAAGTCCAAACACGCGCCATAACCATTTGCCGGAGCTTTGCATGGGTACCTCCCGTTTCGGTATTGAATCGTGTTGCATGGTATAATGTGACAGTAAACATATATTTTGAGTGTACCACAACAGACCCTTTTTTGCCCAAGCAGGGGCAGTTGACAGGATAGGAGGTGCAGCTATTTGACGGAAACGGTATTGTCAATCAAAGGGCTTCGCAAGCAAATGGGAGGAAAGCCGATCATCAAGGACATTTCCTTTGACGTATATGCGGGTGAAGTATTTGGCTTTCTCGGGCCAAACGGTGCCGGCAAGACCACGACTATCAGGATGCTGGTCGGGCTTGCGTCGGCAGATGCGGGAGAAATTCACATTGGCGGCATCTCGCTGCACAAGCATTTTCCCCAGGCAATCGCTCAAGTGGGATGCATTGTGGAAAATCCGGAGCTGTACAAGTTTATGACAGGCCGGGAAAACCTGGAGCACTTTGCCAGAATGAGCGGCGGCATCTCGCGTGAGCGGATTGAAGAGATTGTCCGTTTTGTCGATTTGCAAAGAGCGATCGACGACAAGGTAAAGACGTATTCGCTCGGGATGCGGCAGAGGCTCGGGATCGCTCAGGCCCTGCTTCACAATCCGAAGCTGCT
Source organism: Brevibacillus sp. FSL K6-2834 (assembly GCF_038592925.1). NCBI lineage: Bacteria > Bacillati > Bacillota > Bacilli > Caryophanales > Paenibacillaceae > Brevibacillus > Brevibacillus sp. FSL K6-2834. Next base: position 3,893,305 of record NZ_CP151945.1, on the reverse strand, counting down.
GATCCTGGACGAGCCGACCAACGGCCTCGATCCCGCAGGAATTCGCGAGCTGCGCCAGTTTATCCGCAGACTTGCCGAAGAGGAAGGGCTGGCTGTCTTCATTTCCAGCCATTTGCTCAGCGAAATCGAGATGATGTGCGACAGGGTAGCGATCATAGGCAAGGGCAAAGTCATTTCGGTCGGACTTGTCAAAGACTTGATGGAACAGTTTGGCGATCAGGTGGAATGGAGCGTTTCTCCAGAGACGACAGAGGCGGCCAGCCGTATCTTGCGTGCTCTTCCTTTCGTCGAAGAAGCCGTGGCATCCAAGGAAGGCCGGATCATGTGCAAAATGGACACCGAGCGGATCGCAGAGGCCAATCGGACTTTGGTTCTGCAGGGCATCGCCGTCCTGGGCATCGCCGCAAAAACAGTAACGCTGGAGGACCTGTTCCTCGCGCTAACGACAGAAGAAGGGGGAGCAGAACATGGGCATGCTGGACCTGGTGCAAAATGAGACCATCAAGATACTGCGCCGTCGCCGTTTTCTCGTCATTCTGCTCATCCTGGCCATTCTGATCCCGATTTTTACCTATGCCCAATACAGATCCGTTCTCACTGCCCAAGAGCAGATGGGAACAAGCGACTGGAGAGCGCTGCTTCAACAGAAAATCGTCGACACGCAAAACCGGCTTGCCTCCAGCCGATTGCCGGAGGAATGGCGCGAGTTTCTGAAAATCACCGTGCAACAGCAGCAGTATTATCTGGATCACGACATTAATCCGATGGCTCCGGGGGCTCCGACGTTTGCCCGCGGCTTTATGGATCAGGCGATATCGCTGTTTCTGCCGATGATCATCGTAGTGCTGGCCGTCGACCTCGTATCGGCGGAATTCAGCGAGGGGACAATCAAGCTGCTGCTTACCAGGCCCGTCAGACGCTGGAAGGTGCTGACCAGCAAGTATGTGACACTTTTGCTGTTCACTTCGCTCACAGTGCTGATGACCCTGATCCTGGCTGCGCTGATTTCAGGAGTGGTGTTTGGCTATGCAGGCTGGGACATGCCGGTGCTGACAGGCTTCGAAATTGCCGGAGGAGAGCTGGAGACTGCCGGAGTCTTTGCGCTGCCGCAATGGAAGTACCTGCTGATGCAATACGGATTGGGCTGGTTTGTTTCGGTAGTAGTGGGAACGATCACCTTTATGGTTTCGGTATTGGTCCGCAGCGCGGCCGCAGGTATGGGCATTATGATGGCCGCATTGATCAGCGGGGCGATTTTGACCCAGATGGCCTCCTCATGGGAAAGCGCCAAATACTTGTTCGTCGTCAACCTGCAGTTGACCGATTACCTGGCAGGGACGCTGCCTCCGATCAAAGGCATGAGCCTGCCGTTCTCACTGACAGTGTTGACAGTATGGGGGGCGGCATCGCTCGTCGTTGCCTATGCTGTGTTTATCAAGCGGGATGTGACGTCGTAGACGGATTGGTTGGGGGGTGCTTGGGCCAATAACGAGACTGTGCTTCAATAACCCGAGCAGAGCCGTTTTGATAGAGCAGGGATTTGAGAGTGAGGGTGATGCCTCACTCCCCAAAATAAAAAATGGCCAGCCAACTTCTGCTGGCTACCCTCATATAACGAAAGACGCGGGAGCGACTACCCGCGTCTTTCTTACTGCCATGTGATTTGCTTTGACGCTTCCACAAGCTGATCCAGTGTAACCCCGTTTGCTGTGACAACGACGTACAGCGATTGATTGTCCGGTTGGGCGTTGAAGTGTACGGCGTGCTGTGCTGCGGCTTCGCCCGCGTTTGCCTGTTTGTCAAAAGTAACCGCAATGGCTTGCTCTGATTGAACGGTAAACAGTTGGGTCGCGGTGAAGGTGCCAGGGATGGACAGACTCCGTTTCCCGTGTTCATTGCGAACCACTTCTACCTTGATCCAGTCTTTGTTTCGCTTGTACTCAGATGTCAAACGAATGACCTTTTGACTGGTTTGCGATTCGTATTGAGCGGAAATCGCATGCAGAGAAAAACCTTCAGGCAGCTGTCCTGCCTGGGGTACAGGCATATCTGAGGCGTGTGCCGCCGTCTCTACATCAGAAAAGCTGGAAAGGGTAATTTCCGACTTTGCCATAGTCGAGACAGCAGGTCCAACGAGCGCAGGTGCGTGCTCCGCGGCAGGCTGTCCTGCTTCGTCGGCATTCGCGTCCAGAGCCAGTGCGCCTACAGGCTGATTGGCCAGCGCTTTGTTCTGTTCGTCCGCTGGAACGCCTGCAACCGGGTTGTGCTGCCCTGGCTGATTTGGCGCGGCTTCCGCATTGCCTTTCGCTTTTGGCTGATCTGCAGGAGGCTTTCCATTTGCATTGCGGGCAGCGATTATCGGCCGTTTGGGTTCGGGCGCTTCATTTCCTTCCGGTTTTGCAGACTCCCTGGCAGACTTCAGCTCGCCGATTTTCTCAGCAGGTACATCCATGGCAATCTGATTGCCAAAAGCCGATTGGTTTGGGCCACCTGCATTCCCATCGGGTTGTCCGGCTTTTTCCTGAGCAGGTGCTGCTTTACTTTCAGGCGGTGCTGCCTGGATTGGCTCAGTTGAACTGCCGCCGAAGGCCTGAGTGCCTGATTTTGTGTCCATGGCCGCAGAAGCCGGGCTGTTTGCAGCGGGAGCGGAAACGATGGCGCCTTGCATATCGGCTGCGCTGGACTCCGCTTTCATGCTGATTTCCTGGCTGCTGTTTTGTGTTTGCTGGAAGCCGATCGCACCGACGACAAGCAGGATAGCCGCGGCACCAACCCATGCCATCGAAGAGATGTTCGGTCTGAAGCGGCGCGGCGCAGCCGGTTTGACGACAAGGGCTGCAGCGGCTTGGGGAGTAGACTCTTGTCCGGTCATCTTGTATATCGCTTGCATAATGTTGTCTTCCAATTGCGCCGACGGCCGAGGAACCTCTTTCAAGAACTGCACCTCCTCGCCGTTTGCAAATTGTGCTTCGATCCAGACCATGCACTCTTCACATGTTTCGATATGGAAAAGCGTGCTCTCATTCGTGGTGTCTTCCCAAGCTTTTCTAAATTCCTGGCAGTTCATGTACGAGCCCCCCTTCCTTGCGTGAAAGTAGTTTGGCCAGTTCCTGGCGAGCGCGCAAATATCGGACGCGGGCTGTCGACTCGGCGATGCCGAGCAGCGCAGCAATCTTTTCGAAAGGATATTCATGCGTACAGCGCAGCACGATGACCTCCCGATACGAATCAGACAACAAGGCAAAAGCCTCCTCGATTTCCCTGCGCGTTTCCTTGTTCATGAGCGACTCCTGGGGAGATTCGTCGCGCACCTGGGAAGGGACGTAGGCCAGTTGTTCGTCAGAATCATGGAACTTGCGCCGTCTGATAAAATCGATTGTCTTGTTGCGTGCGAGCGTATGCAGCCAGGAGGAGAATTGACTGTCCCCCCGAAAGGTGGAGAGTTTTTCATACGCTTTGACGAAGACCTCCTGCGTCAGGTCTTCCGCATCGGAACGATTGTTTACCATTTTGTAGATAAACACGTAAATCATGTGCTGATACCTTTGGATCAACTCCCGGTATCCTTCAATGTCGCCCTGGAGAATCCGCTGAATGATTTCGGCGTCGGATTGCATCGAATCTCCGGCCTCCTTCCCTCTATGTGACGCTGGCATATGCTGAAACGTTTCAGTCCAGCGACTCTATTTCTATCACATCGTATTTATATCCTTGTTCTACCAGAAACAACTGGCGATTCATAGCAAATTCTTGCTCTCTCGTATCCCTGGTGACCAAGGTGTAGAAATGGGCCGTGTTTTCTTTTTGTTTTGGCCGCAGTATTCTGCCCAGCCGCTGCGCTTCCTCCTGCCGCGAGCCAAACGTACCGGATATTTGAATCGCGACATTGGCATCGGGCAGGTCGACCGCAAAGTTGGCTACCTTGGAGACGATCAAGCGCGTAAGATCGCCAGCCTTGAAGCGCTGGTAGAGCGACTCCCGTTCTTTTTCCGGCACTTTTCCGGTAATGACAGGGATGTCCAGCAGTTGTGCCATTTGCTCCAACTGCTCCACGTATTGACCGATAATCAAGACCCGGTCATTTCCGTGGCGGTCGAGCAGCTTTCTGACGACATCGAGCTTGCGGGGGTTTTCTGCAGCGATCCGGAACTTTTGTCTCGCTCCGGCATGGGCGTAAGCCTCCCGCCACTTCGCCTCAAAGGGCAGACGGATTTCCTGGCATGTGGCACCGGCGATCCACCCCTGCTCTTCAAGCACTTTCCACGGCATCTCGTACTTTTTCGGGCCAATCAGCGTAAAGACGTCCTCTTCTCGTCCGTCTTCGCGGACAAGCGTAGCGGTCAGTCCGAGCCGGCGCGTCGCCTGAATGCCTGATGTGACGCGAAAAACGGGAGCGGGCAGCAGATGCACCTCATCATAGATGATCAATCCCCAATCCCGCTTGGAAAACAGCTCCATGTGCGGAAAGTCGCTTTCTGCGTCCGGTCTGTACGTCAGAATCTGGTATGTGGCCACAGTCACGGGCTTCACTTCTTTTCGCTCGCCAGTGTACTCTCCGATCATGGCGGGATCAAGGTCTGTCTTGTCCCGTAATTCGGAAATCCACTGCCTGACAGAAGTGGTATTGGTGGTCAGGATCAGGGTTGCTTTTTGAAGCTGGCACAAAGCTCCCAGCCCGATAACGGTTTTGCCCGCCCCGCAGGGGAGCACAAGCACGCCGCTGCCGCCCAAGGCCGATCCGGCGGCATGAAAAGCATCCACCGCTTCCTGCTGGTATCCTCTCAAGGAAAACGCCTTTCCGGAAGCCGTGGTCGGTAAAAGGGAAACAGGGCAATCCTCGCCGCTTGTATAGCCTGCCAGATCCTGTACGGGATACCCCAGGCGGATCAATTCCTGCTTGATCAAACCGCGTGCGTACGGCTTGACCGGATACTCGTGCTCTTCCCGATATTCCTCCAACAATGACGATATCGAGCGATAGCTCGTCAGCTCCTGCAGCAGCAGGGGATCGTCGCCGGTCAAAAGAAGTTGATCCGCTGCTTTTTCCAGACGAATAAGTCCGTAGCGCTTCATCGTCTCATGAATCTCACGGACAATCGTAGAAGGAACTCCGTATTTACTATACGTGCCAAGCACCTCGGTTACCTGCTCAGGGGCGATATGGGCCGCTGCGGCATTCCACAGGGAAAGCGGCGTAATGCGGTACGTATGGATGTACTCGGGGCTTTTGATCAATTCCGCAAAGCCTGCTAACGCCTGACGCGCCTCATTGAACAACGGGTGCTGGGCTTCCAGGAGAATGGTCCGATCGCTTTGCACAATCATCGGCAAATCGGGACGGTACGACAACTTCTTCACCTCGCCGATTGTATGTTCGTTTAGCACCATGTTATCACATCATGATATAGAAAGAAAAACCGCCTTTTCTCAGTGGAAAAATGCTCCAGTCCTTGTTGGCGCAGTGCCGCGGGGAAACTTTTGGGACTGTGTGGGTTACACTAACCCGAAGAAACCCCGATGAAGGAGGAGAGACGGCATGGACGTATGGGGGAACGTGTTCAATCTGTTCCTGATCGTAATCCTCGTCCTTCTCAACGGCTTTTTCGTCGCAACTGAATTTGCCGTGGTCAAGGTGCGGGAATCGCGCATCACGCAGCTGGTGGCAGAGGGCAACAAAAGAGCGGGGAATGTAGAGCAGGTGCTGGACAATCTGGATGCTTATCTGTCGGCCTGTCAACTGGGAATTACCCTCGCGTCATTGGGACTGGGGTGGCTTGGAGAACCTGCCATCGCCCATCTTTTGCATCCGGTCTTTCACTATTTCGGAATGAACGAGGCCCTCGTCGGCAGCATTTCCTTTATTATCGCTTTTTCCATCATTACGTTTTTGCATATCGTCCTCGGCGAGCTCGCTCCCAAATCGCTCGCCATCCAGCGGACCGAATGGGTAGCCCTCCACGTGTCCAGACCGATCCAGTTGTTTCATAAGGTCATGTACCCGTTTATCGCCTTTCTCAATTGGTCGGCTGCAAAAATTTTGAGTCTGGCCGGCATCACGATGGAGCCGCACCAGGAGGCGCACACGGAAGAAGAGATCAGGATTTTGGTCAGCGAGAGCCACAAAAGCGGACTGATCGACCAAACCGAGCTGATGCTGGTCGACAACATCTTTGATTTTTCAGAAACGATGGCCAGAGAAATTATGGTCCCGCGTACAGATATGGTCGTGCTCAATCTCGACGACTCCCTGGAGGAAAACATCAAGCTCGTCCAGCACGGCCGGTTTACCCGCTACCCGGTGGTCGACGGGGACAAGGACCACGTCGTCGGCAGCCTGCATATCAAGGACCTTTTGACCAGCCTGCTGGAAGGCAAGAGCAACAGCCTGGAATCGATCATGCGCCCGATTTTGACCGTCCCGGAGACGATCTCGATCAGCCGTCTTTTGACCATGCTGCAAAAACAGCGGGTGCAGCTCGCCATCATCATCGACGAGTACGGGGGAACGGCGGGGCTGGTTACTCTGGAGGATATTATGGAGGAGATCGTCGGCGACATCCAGGATGAATTCGACGATGAACGGCCCGAGGTGGAAAAAAAGGACGGCCAGCTTTCCTTTGACGGACGAATGCTGCTGGAAGAAGTAAACGACTATCTCGACCTGGATCTCGATGATACAGAGGTAGACACACTCGCCGGCTGGATTTACATGCAGATCGACCATCCGCCGCGAGTCGGGGATACGGTGCGGCATACCGGCTATGAATTCGTCGTCGGCGAGGTCGATCATTACCGGATTACGAGGGTGCTGGTAAAAAAAGTCGCGAAGGAAGCGCCAAAAGAGCAGGAAGGCCAGGAGGAGCCGGTTCCAAACGGCTGAGACAAAGCGTTTGCGATAGTTGCGGCAAAAAATCTTTTCATCCGAAAAAATTGTGCTATAATGGGACACAAGTTTAGCTTAGCAGAGATTAGAGGAGGAAGTTCAGATGAGAAAAGCAGTATCTTTTTTACTATCCGCATGTTTATTCGCGGGGCTGACAGCCTGTGGCAACCAGCCGGAAGCCGCAAGCACCGGTTCGGCTACGCCTGCTGCGGGTGGTGAGCAAGTCGTCAAGCTCGGGTTGACCCAGTTTGTGGAGCACCCGGCACTGGACGCGATCCGTCAGGGGATTGTCGACGGACTGAAGGAATCCGGCTATGAAGATGGAAAAAACGTGGAGCTCGATTATCAGAACGCCCACGGTGATATGAATAATACGGTCTCGATTGCGCAGAAGTATGCCGGCGACGGAAAAGATCTGGTGATAGCGATCGCTACGCCATCCGCGCAGGCAGCCGCCAAGGCGATTACGGACAAGCCGGTCGTCTTCAGTTCTGTGACCGATCCGCTGTCTGCCCAACTGGTCAGCAGTCTGGAAAAGCCTGACAAAAACGTCACAGGCACCTCCGACAAGGTATCCATGGAGCAGCAGCTGAAGCTGGTCAAAACCTTCCTGCCCGAGCTCAAAAAGCTGGGCGTTATTTACACGACTTCGGAGGTAAACTCCGAGGTACAGGTAAAGGAACTGGAAGAAGCGGCGAAAAAAGAGGGCATTGAAGTAGTCAAGGCCGGCATCTCCCAGCTCTCTGAAGTACAGCTTGCAGCACAGGGGCTTGCCGGTAAAACGGACGCCATGTTTATCCCGATCGACAACACGGTCGTATCCTCGTTTGAAGCGGTACTGGGAGCAGCGGAGCAGAACAAAATCCCGGTATTTGCCTCCGATACCGACACGGTGAAGCGGGGAGCAGTGGCTACGTACGGCATCGACTACTATCAAATCGGCAAGCAGACCGGTGAAATGGCTTCTCGCATCCTGAAAGGACAAAAAGTCGCTGACACACCGGTAGAGGTTTCCAAACAAGCTGATTTGTACATCAATGAAAAGGCCGCGGAAACATTTGGCCTGACTGTGCCCGAAGCGCTCAAATCACAGGCGAAAGAGATCGTGAAGTAAAAAGAAGAGAGCGCCAAGCTCTCTTCTTATCTTTTTTTCAAGGATTTGTATCACTTCCCCCGAAAGCACCAGATTACAGCTTTCCAACCTGTTTTAATCATGGTAAGATTAAAAAAATTTCAAATGGGGGTTTTGATACATTATGAGAAAAAGAAAGTCTATCCAATTGGTCCAGAAAATTCTGTGTCCTTTGCTGCTTTTGTCCGTTGCAGCATGTGGGCAACAAAGTACACCGGCAAACAATTCTGCCCAGCCATCTGCTCAGACGCCGGCAGAAGCACCAGCACCTTCTCAGGAAACCAAGCAGGTAAAAATCGGTATCGCCCAGTTTGTGGAGCACCCTGCGCTTGACGCGGCACGCGAAGGTTTTATCGAACAGATGACAAAGAACGGATATGAAAAAGACAAGCAAGTCGTGTACGATATCAGTTCGGCACAGGCGAGCATGGACACAGCGATCCAAATCGCCCAGAAGTTCAACTCCGACAAGGTTGATCTCATCCTGGCAATCGCGACTCCGACCGCTCAGGCTTCCGCGCAGACGACCCAGGACATTCCGATCCTGTTTACAGCGGTGACCGATCCGGTCGAAGCGGGCCTGGTAAAGGCGATGGATAAGCCGGGCGGAAATGTAACCGGTACGTCTGACATGAACCCGGTGGAAGAGCAGCTGAAGCTGGTAAAGGAACTGAAGCCTGACGCCAAGACAGTAGGTGTCATCTACAGCTCCGGCGAAGTCAACTCCAAGGTGCAGGTAGACGCAGCCAAAGCCGTTTCCGAGAAGCTCGGCCTGGCGATACAGGAAGCAGCCGTAACGAGCGCGACAGAAGTGAAGCAGGCGGCTGAATCGATGGTAGGCAAAGTAGATGCTTTCTACGTTCCAACAGACAACCTGGTCGTCTCTTCGATCTCCGCTGTTCTCGGTGTGGCCGAATCGCAAAAAATCCCGGTAGTCGCCGGCGAAGAGAACTCCGTCAAAAGCGGCGCGATCGCAACCTACGGCATCGACTACACAAAACTGGGCGCGCAAACAGCCGACATGGCCGTGAAAATTCTCAAGGGCGAAAGCAAGCCTGCCGACATGGCTGTAGAAATGCAAGCCGACATGAAGCTGGTGCTGAACAAGAAGGCAGCAGAAAAAATGGGCGTGACAATTCCGCAATCCATGCTTGATCGCGCTGGCGAAGTGATTGAGCAATAATCGTAGGAGGATATTATGAATCTGGCATTACACGGAGCAATCGAACAGGGCTTGTTGTTCGCGATCATGGCCCTGGGCGTATATTTGACCTTTCGCATCTTGAACTTTCCCGATCTGACCGTGGACGGCAGCTTTGCACTGGGCGGGGCGCTGGCAGCCAGACTAATCATCGAAGGAACGAATCCGTTTCTCGCTACCCTGATGGCCTTCGTGGCCGGAGGGGTAGCGGGCATCTTTACCGGAGTATTGCACACGAAGGGCAAAATCAACGGTCTGTTGGCCGGGATTCTGACGATGATTGCACTTTATTCCATTAATCTTCGGATCATGGGCAAGGCCAATTTGCCGCTTCTGCGCGAGGACACGCTGTATACCTTTGTGAAAGATCTTGGGGTGCCCAATCTCGCGGTGGGAGGGGTCGTCTTTTTCACCGGGGTTGCCCTCGTTTTCCTGATCGGCATCTTTTTGCTGAAGGCTATTATCGACTGGTTTTTGCAAACCGATCTTGGACTTGATATCCGCGCAACCGGAGACAACTCGAAGATGATTCGCAGCTTTGGAGCCAACACGGATACGACAACAATTATCGGGCTCGGCCTGTCCAATGCGCTGGTCGCAGTTTCCGGCGCCTGGGTCGCACAATACCAAGGCTTTGCCGACGTAGGGATGGGGATCGGGATGATCGTCATCGGTCTTGCCTCCGTGATCGTCGGGGAAGTGCTGTTTGGCAGCTCGTCGATCTTCCGCGCTACGCTCGCCGTTATCCTCGGCTCAGTCGTGTACCGTCTGGTGATCGCGCTTGCCTTGGATGCGGGGCTCAATCCGTCCGACATGAAGCTGATTACGGCGCTCATCGTAATTATCGCGCTGACCGTTCCGGCGGTTGCAAAAAGCGTCTGGAAAAGGCAGCCGTTCCGGGCGACGAAAGGAGGGAGAGGCGATGCTTAAAATTTCACGTGTACGCAAGGTGTTCAACGAGGGGACAGTCAACGAGAAAATCGCTCTGCGGGAAATCAATCTGAACGTCACTCCCGGCGAGTTCATTACGGTTATCGGCAGCAACGGAGCGGGGAAATCCACGCTGATGAACATCATCTCCGGCGGACTGATCCCGGATACCGGCAGCGTCATCATCGACGGAAAAAACGTGACAAAGCTGGGCGAGCACAAACGGGCCTCCTTTGTTGGCCGCGTGTTTCAAGACCCGATGGCGGGGACTGCGCCGAATATGACGATCGAGGAAAATCTGGCGATCGCTTATGCGCGCGGAAAGCGGCGGACACTTTCATTTGGAGTGAACAACCGGAAGCGGGAGCTGTTCCGCGAACAGTTGAGGCAGCTAGATCAGGGGCTGGAGAACCGCCTGAAGACAAAGGTAGGCTTTTTGTCGGGAGGTCAGCGACAAGCCTTGAGCCTGTTGATGGCTACCTTTACGGAGCCGAAGATCTTGCTGCTTGACGAGCATACGGCTGCGCTCGACCCAAAACGGGCTCAATTGATCGTCGATCTGACCCAAAAGGTCGTCGAGCAGTACAAACTGACCACCATTATGGTCACCCACAACATGGAGCAGGCGCTCAATATGGGGAACCGCCTGCTGATGCTGCATGACGGCGGGATCATCCTGGACATTCCTCAGGAGAAGAAGCAAACGATGAAGCCGCAGGATCTCCTGCGGGCCTTCGAACAAGCCCGCGGCGGAGAGTCCTTCAGCGAGGACCGGTATCTTTTGTCCTAGGGGTGTCATGCTGAGCCTGCATTCAAAACGAATACACGGGCTAGTTACGAACCGGAGCCTTCCCGACTAAGCGGGGAGGCTTTTTCCATGCGGCGAAGGAAAACGTTTTGGATCACAGCACCGATCAGAAGCAAGGCCGTCGCGATGGTGAACAGGACGGCTCCGTCGAAGTGCAGAAACAGAAAGCTGCCGGCAAGCGGGCCGAGCGTGCGCGATATGTCCCAGTGCAAGCCGTACACGGCAAAGTACCTGCCCCGCATCGCGGCGGGAGCCATTTTGGATACCATCGTCAGCATATGGTTCAGGCCGATGCTTTCTCCCATGACGAACACCAGTTGCATACACAGCAGCAGGATAATGCTGTCGGCATTCCCGTAAGTCCAGGAGACTGCGGCGAAGCAGATGTAGGAAAAGACCACCAGTCGGCGGGGGGAAAAGCGCTGAGTAGCTTTCACCAGCCAAAACTCAAGCATGATGGCCGAGATGCTTTTCGTCAAAGCGAGCCATGCCAGCACATCGAGATAATTGGCGAAGCCGTTCTTCAGATGAAGCTGCAGGTTCGTCTCGGTTTGGGCATAGAAGAAGCTGATCGGCAGAGCGAGGACCATCATGGAAAGCACAGCGCGATGGGCGCCCACTTTGCGAAACGAGATTTGCTCGTGTGCGCTCGCGCATTCTTTTTGCCCCTGATGCTTCGTTTCCGGCACCTTCCACCAGATGACAGCAGCATACAGAAACAGCGAAAGACCGGTGCAGACAAAGGCAAGAGCAGGTGCCGTCTGATAGACCAGAACGCCCAGAAGAGGGCCGACGGAGGCTCCGATATAGGTTGCCGTACTCAAAAGGGCAAAGGCCTCTGTCAACTGCTTGGCCGTCATGCTGTCGGCCAGCACGGCCCGGCTTGCCGGGATAAACAGAGAACGGCCGATGCCGTTTAGCACGTACAAAAGGGCAAACGCTGCGAGCGAGCCTGCCGCGGCCATTCCGAGCATGCTGAGGCCTTGCAAAAGCAGGGCGAGCAGCATGATCGGCTTACGGCCGTACCGATCGGTTACGCCTCCCGCGATCAGCGTAAAGAGAATGTCGCTTGCAGGCTGCAGCCCGATCACGAGCATAATCAAGGGGATGCTTCCCCCGATTTTTTCGTGCAGGTACAAAATGAGAAACGGCGTTATCATGCTGCGGGACAGCTCCGTCAGCAGCTCGCCGAAGAGCCGGACCCAGAGGATCACAGGGTACCTGGAAAAAAGGCGTGTCGCTTTCTCGTTCATATCTGGTATCCTTTCTGTAATGATTTTTGGGTTGTTCCCGATTGTACGGGGAAAACACCAGGACAAAAAGGGTACAGATTCGGCCCGTTTTTTTTCATGTTTTAGGGGGACTATCGCATGCTTTTGTTCGAACACTACCATCGGCTGTATTCATTTTTTCGGGAGCAAGGCGTATCCCGCCCGATTTCCATCAGTCTGGAGCAGGTCGCATCTCACTTGTGCTGTACGAAGCGAAATGCCGCGACAACGGTAAAAAAGCTGCAGCAACGGGGATGGATAGACTGGCGGCCAGGAAGGGGCAGGGGCAATCAGTCGACGCTGACCTTTCGGCTGCAGCCGGGGGATGTCGTGCTCTCCCTGGCCCAGGAAATGATTCTTCGCGGAGATATTCGCGACGGCCAAGAGCTTGTAGCCCTTCACCAGGATGAATGGGAAGGACTAGGAGAGGCGTTTGGGCGTTGGATGGACAGCCAGTTCGGGCTGCATGTCCAAAAAAGCCACGGCAAGCGGCTCGATATGCTGCGGCTGTTTGCGTCAAGACCGCAGCCGATTTTGGACCCGGCCAGACTGCTGATGCGTTCAGAGGCAAATCTGGTGCGTCACGTGTTTGACGGACTCGTCCGCTTTGATCCCGCATACAAGACAATAGAACCAGGAATTTCCTTTTATTGGGAAGTGGATAATGGCGGCACAGCCTATACGTTTTATTTGCGCAAAGGCGTACGGTTTCACCATGGCCGTGCCTTGACAGCGGAGGATGTGCGCTATTCCCTGCTCAGGCTCGGCAAACAGGCCTCCCCGCATCGGTGGATTACTCGCTCGATCCGGCAGGTGGAGGTCATTGATTCATACGTCGTAAAAGTCATGCTGCATCGTCCGGATTTTCTGTTTCTTCATGCCCTCAGCAAAGAGTACGCTGCAATCGTTCCGGAGGATTACACGGAGCGTATGGGGGAGGAGTTCGGTAGGATGCCGGCAGGCACGGGTCCGTTTCGGATCGTCCGCAACGACGATTCGATGCTGGTGATGGAGGCGTTCGAGCCGTACTTTGGGGGCAGGCCGTTTCTGGATCGGATCGAGCTGTGGCAGGTGCCGGAACGCGAGACTGCGCCTGAGCTCGGGCAAGCAGACATCCCCCGAATCCTGTATGCTCCCGGCGAGGCTGGCGTTGACGGCGAGACCATGCGAGCTGACTGGCAAACCGTTTACAGGATCGAGCAGTGCTTTCAATACCTGGCTTGCAATGCAGGCAAGCCGGGGCCGCTCCAGGACGATTCACTCCGGGAGGCGCTCGATCTCATTATCGACCGTCCGGCGATGCTGGCCGAGCTGGGAGGGGACAGACAGCCGGCTGTTCATTGGAGTGGAAGTCAGGTCAAGCCTCCAGAGATTGAGCGTCCAAGGGAAGAGCGAATTCAGCAGCTCCTGCGTCAAAGCGGCTACCGGGGCGAGACGCTCAGTCTGTTCACGATGCCCGAATACGATCATGTGGAAGATGCGGAATGGCTGCAAAAGCGCCTGGGGCGATACGGCATCAAGCTGGCGATCCATTATGTCGAGCCCGAAGTGTTGGCGAGCCAACAGATGCGCGGGGCTGATCTCATCCTGGACAGCGCCAATATGGATGAGCGCGAGCACCTGTCACTCCTGGAATTTTTATTTGACGATTCGGCTGCGTTGTCTCATTTTCTCTCGCCTGGGTTTGCCGATGAGGTGATGGAACGTGTTGAGAGAGGGTGTGCCGCAGCAGATGAGGAGCAAATAACGCAAAAAATGCAGGAGCTGATGAAATGGATCGCCAGCCAGCGCCTGTTTTTGCCCTTGTACAGCAATCGGATCGAAGCTAGGGCGGACTCGAGGCTTGGCGGTATCTCGCTTGGTGCACACGGTTGGCCGGATCTTTGTCGAATTGTGGTGAGAACATAAAAAAATGTCACATTTTTGTATGAAACCGCTTTCCTCTTTCATCGTATAATTAGGAAACGATATAACAACAAGAATCAGCGTCCAAGAGTTCGAGGGAGGATATAGAAGTGTATACGAAAACGGAAAAGGACAAACATATTTTGTTTGCATCCATTCGCCTGATAATCTGCGTCGGTCATGCAGATGGTTATATAGGAAACAAAGAAGTGAGCCGAATCCATGAGCTGGTCAACTCGGAGCACTTTACGCTGAGAGAAAGACAGATTCTCATGGACGATATGGATTACCCCAAGCAGCCGGAAACCATCGTCAAGGACATGGTGGACCTGTCTCTGCCGGAGAAGCTCGGTCTGCTCCGGCAGTTGTACAAAATCGCCCTGGTCGATCAAAAGCTTTCGCTTGCGGAAACGTTGGAAATTAGACGAATTTCCTGCTTGTTGGGAATCTCCGAAGAAAAGCAAAAACAGGTGGAAGAATGGATCGTGGAAGGGATTCAATGGCGCGACCGCTGGAAGGAGATCGTCGGCGAATAAGTCCGTGAGTGCTTGGAAGCAGTTTTTTCTGGTGTGAAATGGGAATAGCTATAGAGGCGTGCAAACCGGTCTGCGGTTTTTTTGCACGCCTCTTTTTTCCCGGACAAAAGGTCTTTTTGGTACAATAAGGAGAAGACAGCCTGCCAGAATCCGGACGCGGCTTGCCGGAACAAAGAAATCATGGGCAGCAGCGTCACGAAAAGGGAGGATATGATATGTTGCGAGTATTGTTGACGAATGATGACGGGATTGAGGCTTTGGGCATCCGCAAACTGGCTGAAGCGCTTCTCGCCTTGTCCGATGTAGAGATTTTTGTTGTAGCTCCCGCCGAGGAAAGAAGCGGCGTAGGACACGGCCTGACCTACCGCAGTGCGCTCTCGCCTAAGCCGCATTCCTTTTACGGACTGCCGGTGACCGCGTGGACGATCGACGGAAATCCTGCCGACTGTATCAAGGGCGCCTACCACCTGTTGTTTGAGGAAGGCAAAAAACCGGATATCGTTTTTTCCGGGATCAATGTAGGGACAAATCTGGGACGGGACATTTATTATTCGGGTACCTGCAGCGGAGCGAGAGAAGCCGTTATTTTGGGCATTCCGGGCGTGGCTCTCTCCTATGACAACTGGACCGACCAGGACAATTACGGACAGGTGGAGGAAATCATTCGCCCGCTTTTGCAGTTGTTTTGCGATCAGGCAAGAGAGGATCGACTGGCTCCCGAAGTGTTCTGGAACGTCAACATTCCGCATTTGCCGCCGGAAGAAATCCGCGGAATCGTCCCTGCCGCACTGGCGATGAACCACTACGAAGACAAATACAATCAGGAAGCAGAAGGCTACTGGCTGACTCGCGAATACCCGGACAGAAGCAATCCTACACCTGAAGAAGACTACTATCTGGTGAAACGCGGATACATCGCGGTAACCCCGGTACATATCGACGCGACAGACCGGACACTGCTCGATAAAATGCTGGAGTGGCCGATTGTAAAGCAGTCGGGCAACGAAAAAAAATGACGGTTCACGAGTCCTTTCGTCCCGCTTTGATCCCCGATCCGAAGCGGGTATCGCCGACATCCGATACCCAGGGAGAGGTGCTTGATTCCGCGGTTTATTCCGATCTGTATCATTTGGCAGAGACAGAAGGATTGCCCTACTTTGCCCGAATGTCTGCGGCTGGCGATGTTGAGCTGTTCCTCGTCTTCGAGAGCATTGACGCCTTCAGCGAATCGACACGGGACGCTGTCTCCGTCGAGTTTAAAACGTATCGCAACAAGCTTTTGGCTGTCATCTGGACGCTCACTGATCCGCTCGATCCGTTGGGCTTTCCGCTGTCGTTTGACATCAAGCGAACTGAGGACCGCGGCATGGCGCTGCGGATGCTGGAACAAGCCGAGGTTCCCCTGCACTATTTGGCCTTTGAAGAGGGACGGCTGACGCATATTTATACGGAGGGGATTACGTTTTCGCCAGAGGAAGCGAGACAAGCGCATGCGATGGTGGAAGCATTGTTTTTCGACAGGGCTGACGAGCTTCCGCATCAGGCCGAGGTACAGGAAGCAGCGGAAGCGCAAAGCGTTCCGCTCTCTTTCCTCTCGGATGCAAAGCTGGAGGAAAAGGGAACGGCCTACTTGATCGACTTTATGCGATTGCAGGACAAACACGGCGCAGATGAAGCCCAGCATTTGCTGATGAGCACCGTCCATCAAGCTGTATGGGTGATGCGGCGCCATGCCAGAAGCGAAGTCAGGGAGAGGTCTTTTACCGTGTGGGCAGCCGAACATGATGGGCTGCTGAGACTCATCGTGACACCGGAGATGTCAGACTTGTTTGAGGTGGTTCATCTGACTGAAGATGAAGCCAATCCTTTTTCACGCTTTCTCTTTACGTTGCCGGAATTTCTTTCGACAGAGGATGCGGTGCCGCTCAGACACGGAGCTTATCCTTTGATTCGCATGGAAGCGGGGCGACTCTACCATCTGGAGCTGGATGAGACGAGTGCGGAGCGGCTAGGAGCTATCTTTGACAGGCTGTATCCGGGAGAGCTGAATCCGTACGAGAACGTGTCGGAGTAGTTTTTTCGGAAGGGCACCCGCATGACGACTGACGATTGTGGAACGAGCATTCTTTCGTGGAAAAACGGGAAAAGAAGTCACCATTCAACAAAGGAAAGTTTAGCCATCATTGCGAAGAGATATAGACAGATTTTCCATGGAAGGGTGAGGAGGATGTTCACAGTACAACCTGAGGGATTTGAGGCGATTTCCGACTGTGCCCGTCGGTTTCAGGAGGATGTGGAAAAGCTCGCAGAACGGTTTTCACTAGAGGTAGATGGCCGCTTTCCCGCCATGGAACTGCATGTCCATCCGCGCTTGCAGGCGACGCTGGAATACGCCCTTTGGGGGGAAGCGGGAGTGGTCGCTGTCAAAGGGAAGCTGAACGCATTGACGGACGATCTGGCCGATTGCAAAACAATTTCGGTTACGATGAAGTTTTCGCTGTCCTGTGACCCGCAGACCGATATCGAGTGGTTGAAGCAGCGAATCGAAGAAATCCTGTACGGGGAAGTGGAGCTGTTTTGGCACAGACCGCCCGCAGGACATATTGGACATATAGAGCTGACCATTGCTTTTCAGGCCGAGCCCGGTGCGAGCAGGATGAACGAATACGTACGCTGCGTTCTGGGCATCGTAACAGGAAAGATGATGGCCGCATAAAGGCTCCCCGTTCGTGCGGGCGGGCTTTTTTTGTCGACAGGAATTTATGAAAATGCACCTATCGACATAAGTGCAACGAAGGCTTCCCCATAAAGCTTGGCGAGGCCACGTTTTCAAATGCGATGTTGCCAAGAGGAGGAATATGTCGATGCGTCTTTTTGTGGCTCTGGATATTCCCGATGACGCTGTCCGCTACATTGCGGGCGTGCAAAAACAGGTGAAGAGCCTGATCAAGGCAGATCGGTGGCAGTCACTGCACAATCTCCATCTCACCCTGCATTTTCTCGGAGAGGTAGGAGAAAAGCTGGTGCCAGAAATCTGCAAGGACATGGATATTGTCAGCGAAATTATTTCGCCTTTTTCTTTGCAGGTCGGAGGCTTCGGCGCATTTCCCCACGCAGAACGTCCCCGAGTCCTCTGGCTCGGGCTTCGCGGACAGACAGACCCGCTCAGACAGCTTCATTTGCTGTTGGGCAAGCGGTTTGATCTGCATCCCGGCCTGACCTATGACAAGAAGCGATACAGCCCGCATATTACGCTGGCAAGAGGCCCCAAGGTTGGCCAGGAAGGGGTGCCTCTAGCGGAATGGAACGAACGACTCCTCTCCTCGGAGCCGCCCGCCTGGGAAGTGACCCGTTTTCACCTCTACCAGTCAGAGCTGCGGCCGGATGGGGCGGTACATACGATTATCCACACGAGCACGTTTGATAAAGAACACGGCAAATAATCGCCATCCGATGAATAAACTGGTAGCAAGAACGATGGCTCAAACCGTGCCAGACCAGGGAGAGCCTGCCAGAAAGCGGTGGGAATCGGATGGGTGAGTTCACGACAGGCATGTTGTATCCACGCAAATATGAACCAAAAGTATTAATCGCCCTGCCCAAATCGAGGCAGCCTTATTTCCATAGGAACATCAACCGGGACTGGAATGCCTTTTTCCTGCGGGATGAGTGGCTTGAGACAGCCCATACCCTGCAATTTATTCTGAACCTGTCCCGTCAGTGTGTCCCGCTCCTCTGGTTCCATGACGCCGAAGACAACGGATGGGGGTATCGGCTCTTTGACGCGGGCTTCGAGGTGTCGTCGGCGACAATCAGCTATTCGCTGGATGCAGATATGGCGGAAGCGGAATTTGCCCGCCTCTACCCCCACATAAACCTGCATGAGGCCATAACCGAGAGCGAGGACGTAAGGCAGATGTACGATGACATTCTGGACAGGGTCGCAAGGTCCGACCAGTATCGAAGGGAAGTAAGCAAGGGGATTAAACGGGCTTGTCCGCAATGCTTCAACCGGATTGTCGGTCCCAAGCAGGTGCAGCAGCTTCGTTCCCTGTTTGATTTGCAGCTGCTGACGGATTTCGATGATGAGACAGGGGCGTCGCTTTTGTACGATTCAGTCGATTTGTTCAAGGAGATTTTGGGCATCGAGGAAATGGTGTGGGTCAGCTATTCCTATTTGGCGAGCGGCGGTCAGAAATAAGGGAAGGACGTAGTCATGCATGAAAAGATGACCCAGCAACTCTGACGGAGAAAGAAAAAATGTACGAACATGCAAAAACAGGCGGAGTCCGGCGCTTCGCCTGTTTTTTTATTCGCTTCGCCGGTCCGGGCCCGATACCAACTGCCCCTGTACGATCCGTCGTCCGTCCTGAAAGCGGACCGGTATCGAGTGTCCGCTTAAAAGAACAGGAGAATCAGATACCTGGAAATGAAGGTGAGCCTCGCTGGAATTTCCCGAGTTGCCGCAGAGCCCGATCAAATCGCCCGGCTGCACACAATCGCCGACCTCGACGCAGACAGAGTCTTGCTTGAGATGGGCAAGCAGGCTGTATTCGCCAGCTTCGTGCTCCAGGATGACGTGGTTGCCGGCAGGCTGTGTCTCGTTTACCGTTCCGACCGGAGTGTTGTCTGGTATATGGCTTGCGACTCCTACGACTTTTCCAAAGGCCGGTGCGAGGATCGGCTGCCCGAACGCGTAATAGCTCTCATTTGCCGCAGGGTCGCCCGTAAAGGTGCGGCCTTCTTTCATCACGAGGAAATCAAAGGCGTATCGTTGGTTCGGATAGGCGTAATGATAATTGACCAGCTCGTTATGGCCTCCCCAGTACGTGAGCCACTCTCCGGCAAACGGAGGAACGAACACGGTACGGGTAAGCATGCTGTCAGTCTCCGGATGTGTCTCGAGGTGCAAAATGACGAGGGAGATGATCGTGCCCTCCTCGTCAAAGGCAGCGGCCAATCCCTTTTCTCCCGATCCGTCTACCCAGACATATCGTTTCGCGTGCTCCAGAAGTATGGTAGATTGCAGCTTGTAGCGATCTACACCGCGGTGGAAGTCTTCTCCCAGCGAGCGAAGCTCAGCGGCAGAGACTCTTTTGCGAAAAGCGGGGCTTGTCTGCGCGTAAATCTGCTCGTATTCCCCCTGCAGAAAGGCGAGAGGGAGCTGTTCCGGCGTGTAGCAGAAAGACGATTTCTTCCGTGTCATTTTTACTTTTTCCATGTGGAGAAGATCTCGTCCACATCGAGCAGCATGATCAATTTATCTTGCACCCGGGCAATCCCGTTCAAAAACTTCCCATCGACTCCACTCACGATCGGAGGAGCAGGCTCAATCAGCGATGCCGGTATGTGCATGACCTCTGAGACCGCTTCGACGACAATGCCAATATCGAGCCCGTCCAGCTGCAAGTCGACAAACCGGCTCTCTTCCGTGAGCGGAAGCGGCTCCAGGCCAAACATCGTCCGCAGGTTGATGATCGGCAGGATGCGCCCGCGCAGGTCAATCACGCCTTCGACGAATGGGGGAGACTTGGGAAAACGGGTCACGGGCAAAGGCTTGATGATTTCCTTTACCAACGAAATCGGTAAGCCGTAGTACTCTTTTCCCATTTGAAAGAGAATGGAATGAACCGTGCTTCCTTCTGTGTTCCAGTCCGTTTCTCCGTGTAGTTTCACCGTTTCCATTACCTGGTCCCTCCCGAAATCCTTTTGCAATCTATACCCTTATTGTACCACGGTCAAACGGGATCGGAAGGGAATTTTTCTCAACTCCGTTCCTTACCAGGAAAACAGACCCAGCGAGACAACAACGACGAGCCCGAGGCTTACGCCAAAGCTGAGGAATACATTCTTGCTGAGGGCCATAACACCCAGACAGACGAGGCTGGCGATCAGCAGCAAGGGCTGAATGACAAAGCTGCCGGACTGCACAAACAGAGAAGGAAAAATGAGGGACGCAAAAATGCCCAAAGGAATAAAGCTGAGACCGTTTTTTAAGCGGGGTGAAAAATGCTTGCTGGGCAGACGGAGAAACGCCCTGCGCGAAATATAGGTGAGCACGCCCATCCCCAGAAACAGCAAAAGGGTCTGTGTCGTCATGCGGATTCAGCTCCTCTCGTCTCTTCGGCGGCAGTCTGATCTCCGTCTTCCTGTGTCGGCCAGAAATACCCGATGGCAAAGGCGAGGCATCCGGCGATCAAAACCGGCAAGCCATTTGGCACTACAAACGACAGGAAAACAGACGCCGCCCCGCACAGCAAAAAGGCAAAAATGCGCAGGAGCGACGATAGCTGGTAATAGGCGAGGGCGAGGAACATGGCCGTAAAGCTGAAGCCGAGTCCGAGCGAAGCCGGATCGGGTATCCAGGCGCCCGCTGCCGTTCCGATCCAAGTACCGCCGCACCAGCCTGCGTAAAGGGCAACGCTGACGCTGAGAATATATGGAACATCGCTTTCGCGGTGGCGAAAACGGTTGAGTGTGAGCGCGTACTGCTCATCCGTGAGAAAAAAGGCGAGCCCGTTTACTTGAGCAGTGGAAAAACGCTGGTAATGAGGCGAGATTGACAAGCCCATCAGAAAGTGGCGCAGGTTTAACAGACAAGTAGTCAAGATGATGGCCCAGACGCTTGCCTGTTCAGCAATGAGCGAGCTGCCGGCAAATTGGGAAGCTCCGGAGTAGACAAGCACAGACATCGCGATGCTTTCCCAAGAGGTAAGACCGGCCTGCCCGGCCAGCATTCCAAAGATGGCTCCGTAAATGATGTAGCTGGCGGTGATCGGCAAAGAGTCGATCAGGCCTTCCGTCCAACTGGACGTTGAGGGGGATGCGTTTTTCATATTTGCAGCTCCTTTCCTTGTTGCAGAACCTCTGCAATGATTTTCATGCCTCGATCAATTTTTTCCGAGCGCTCATGGGTAAAACAGAGACGGATGTATGGCTGCTCGGCCTCCCGCAAGAGAAACATGTCGCCGCAGGTAAAGGAAACGCCTCGCTCCAGGCATCTGGCCATCAGCTTGCGCGGGTTGATCTCTTCCGGCAGGGAGACCCAGAAGTAGAACCCGCCCTTGGGTCGCTCATACCGAATTCCCAGCGGGCTGAAGCGGTCCAGATGACTTTCCATGATGGCCGCCTGTTCACTGTATTGCAAGCGAGCGTTTTCCAGATGCGGCCGTAGAGCGCCGTTTCGCAGGTATGCAGCCAGAGCGAGCTGGCCCAGCGTATTTGTAGTGATAGACAGCTCCTTCATCCGGGTGAGCAGTTGGGCCAATTTGCGGTTGGCCGCCACCCATCCGATCCGCAGTCCGGGGAAGAGCAGCTTCGAGAACGTGTTCAAATATACGACATGGCCCGAATGATCCAGCGCTTTTAAGGCGGGCGGGGGTTCTTTGTCGAGATGGAGGTGACGGTAGGCATCGTCCTCCACGATGGGAAGCCCGTATTTTTCGCTCAAAGCCAGCAGTTGCTTGCGCCGGATGGCCGACATCGTCCATCCGGTCGGGTTGTGGTAGGTTGGGACGGTGTAAAGAAATCGCGGCCGGCAATGGCTCAAGATCCTTTCCAGTACATCTACCCGCAGGCCGTCCGCATCCATCGGGACCGGGACAACCTGCATCCCGAGCGATTGAAAAAGCTGCAGCGAGCCAAAGTATGTGGGCATTTCCGTCAAGACGAGATCGCCAGGACGCGCTAAAAGCGAAGCGATCAGGTAGAGTCCTTCCTGCGAGCCGCTGGTGATGACCACCTGCTCCGGCGAGGAAATCTGTTCCATGTCCATCCAGCTCACAAGATGCTCGCGAAGTTCCGGCAGCCCCTGGACAGAGGTGAAGTAGTAGGAGTGAAGCTGCTCTGCCGTACTTTTGACGTAATCGGGGAAGCCTGACGATTCCAGGGTGTGCTTGCCGCCATCGCCATGGGCAAAGTTGATGATATCCGGGTATTTGTCCGTTACGCCCAGAAGCTCAGCCATGTGAGAGGGAGCAGGGGCGAGCGTGCCGAGCGTGTGATAATGCCAGTCGATCCTCGCGGGGGCGGGAGTAAGAGCCTCCACATAACGTCCGCTGCCCATCCTGCTGGCGATGATCCCTTCCGCCTCCAGCTCTGCATAAGCCCTGACGATCGTGTTGCGGCTGACTCCGAGCTGCATGGCCAGCTTTCTCTCGGGAGGCAAAGGGGAGCCAATTGCCAGCTCCCCGCTTAAAATTTGATAGCGCAATTGATTGTAGATCTTTGTATAAAGTGCTTTGCGCCCCATGCTGTCGCCTCTTTTTCACCAGTCTATTGCTCAATACTATACGCTCTTCCAAAAATAAATAAAAGAGCCAATTTTCAATCTATAAAAAGCCAAAAAACCGGTCAGGCCAGTGGCTGTGCCGGTTTTGTGCGCTTCGCTTTGACAGCGGACAGTCCTTACGGGTCCCGCAGTTCATGTAAAGAGATGCCTTGTTCCAACGCAAATTCAAAGTCGTCAATATCGTAAAATTGGACGGGGACGACGTATTCCAGAATGCGGTCCTGAAAATCAGGCTGGTCTGTGACAAGTGGAATTTCAAACCGCATCGCGGTAAGCAGCAGCTGTGTTTCCACCGGATCAAACAGTTCGCCCCACATCTCGTTGTCATCCACCTTTACCACATGCAGCGTGACACCGTTCGGAAATGTGAAGGGAATCGTCGACCAGGGAGCGATCAACCCTTTTTCCAGTCGTTTGCGGTTAAACGGATCGTCAAAAAACTGACTCATCTCTCGCATTACCCTTCGCACGTGAAAATCATCGTCTGGGTCCGGCATAATCGGTTCGGGACTATGAATGAACTCTTCCAGCTCGTAGATTGTCGACGAAGGGATATAATAATCTGCAGGTTGCGAAGGAGCCATCAATTCCCCGTAGATGGCCAACATGATCGCTTCGATAACGAATTGTTTCGACATTTCGACAACCCTCCTCGTTACCATCATACTGAAATAAGAGGTTGACAACAACCCTGGACAGGCATAGGATAGGGATTGTTTTTTTACCCGGCAAACGTGGCACACTACTCACCAACAGGGGGGCGCAGGCATTGTTGGATGCAGGATTTTTTTCGGCACTGTTGCTTATTATTACGATTAACATAGTATTGAGCGGGGACAATGCAGTCGTGATTGCCATCGCTTGTCGAAAGCTGACGCCGGCGCATCGGAAAAAGGCGATCTTTTGGGCGACCGGTCTGGCTATTATTGTGCGCATTTTGGCGACAGCACTTGCTGTTTACTTGTTGAAAATTCCTTATCTGTACCTGATCGGCGGGCTCATTCTCGTCTGGATCAGCTACAAGCTGCTGCTCGAGGATGACGGCGAGGAACAGATCAGCGCAAGCGACAGCCTCGTACAGGCAGTCAAGACGATCGTGATTGCAGACGTCATGATGGGACTGGACAATGTGCTGGCGATTGCGGGAGCGGCTGGCGGCGATCTGGTCCTGATCATTCTGGGTCTTGTCATCAGCATTCCCATTATGGTTTTCGGAAGCCAGCTGATCCTGAAGGCTATGGAACGGTTGCCTTGGCTCGTTTACATCGGCTCCGGCATTTTAGCCTGGGCGGCAGCCAAAATGATTTTTGAGGAAAAAGTGGTAAAGCACTGGGTAGAAGGGCTGAGCGGAGTGGAGACAGCGATCAAAATAGCGATCGTTGCGGCCGTGTTAGTGCTCGGGTTTATTCAGCGAAAGCGAAGCGGCGGCAGTAAACCGGCAGAGCAGGCCTGATGTTTGTGGCTGCAAAATAGAAAAAGCTGGGACGTGGAGCCCAGCTTTTTTGTATTTTCTTGGAATGCTGCAATATGTAATGCGTACCAGCACAGACAGTTGCACCGGCATTGTTCAAGGCGACAAAAGAGCTGTCAGTCTTTCCTTGCTCACACCGAATCGACAATCGTAATGCTCATGAAGTCTTTGCTGTACAGGTCCATCTCATAGGGCGCGGCCACGGGAGAGCCGTCTTCTTCCCGGAGAATCCGGATCGTCGGCCGGTTTACAGCCAACGGGTTCACTGCAGACACGACACCGATCTGCCCAGTATTGAGAGTGACAGTCGAGGCGATCGGATATATCGCGACATGCTGCAAAAACAGCTTGACCAATTCCAGATCGAACATGCTGTTCCCGGCAGCAAACAGCAGCTCAATCGCCTCGCTCGGAGAGTAGCTGTCCCGGTAAGGGCGCTTCGAAATCAGAGCATCGAACACATCTGCGATCGCCACTATTTGCGCGTATTCATGGATCTGCTTGTCGGCCAGTTGGCGCGGATAGCCTGTTCCGTCGTAGCGTTCATGATGCTGAAGAGCGCAGTGGGCAGACAGGAGCGAGATGTTGTACTGGTTCCGCAGCAAATTGAAACCATCCTCGGTGTGATAGCGGATCCGCTGCTTCTCCTCGTCATTCAGCCTCGTCCGCTTGTTCCATAATTCTTTTGGCAGCTGGGTCATCCCGATATCAAACAGAAGCGCGCCAATTCCCAGCTCCATCAATTGCTGCTGGTTGTACCCTTTGGCCAGCCCGATAATTCCGGCGAGCACGGACACATTGACGGCGTGATGAAAAAAGTACCCGTCCAAGACATGCAGGCTGCAAAGGTTGACCAGGATGTCGCGGCGGCTGCTCAGATCAGTCAGGATTTCGCCAAAAACCTTTTGAAAGGCAAGTCCCAAATCAGGGACAGAGGTGCGCCGCTTCAGGACGGTGTTCTCCATTAAGCCGGTCATGGTGGCGTAGACGGCATCGACTGCGTGTTTGCGCGTTTCATCTCGAATGGCGTCTTCCGGGACAATGTCATCTGTATGCTTGTCTTCGATATAGAGAATATCAATACCCATGTTGATCAGGCGCTGAATGTACCGATCCGTCAGTTGGACACCTTTTCCCAAAAGGACATTGCCATTTTCCAAAAAGATCGTTTTGGCGATGATTTCTCCCGGCTTTGCAGAGTGGATGCTTACTTTTCTCACAAATGAGGACTCCTGTCTCTTGGCTTACATACAAAAAGTTCTGAAAGAAGAACCAGTTTGAATAGTAAAAATATAGCACAAAAGACAGGGTGTTCGAAACCTGTTTGTCAGAAAAGGAGGACTTTTTATCCGTGAAAAAAGACGTGTTTTTTACTGTCCGGCTGTCAGATTGCGGTCTGAACGAGTAAACCAGCGGAAGGGATTGAGAGACCAGCGGGGTTGATGCCTGTCCAGCCGCTCCTTTCTGCGTGTCAACCGCTGCTGCATCAAGTCCATTTCAAAGGTGACCCGCCTCATTTCAAGACGCAGAGACTCCTGCATTTCCTCGATGTCGGCCATTTTTTGCAGAATGGTGGACTGTAGCTGGTTCATCGTAGAGAGCTGGGCCAGCTCCTGCTGAAATTGGACGATGGCCTCCGATACGGTCATTTCCATTTCCTGTACGGAGTGCGAAAGCGCATTTGGCCCGGAAACAGACAGAGCCTGTCCGTCAGCGGCAGCCACCTCGCTTTCCGCAGCCATGCACTCCGGAATTTTGCCTTCCTCTATCATTTGTCGCTGTATCTCGCGCAAAGAGTGGTTTCCCTCGTCTTTTCTCTGCTTCACCTCACTCAGCAGGGCAAATCCAGCCTCGCTGATCAGGTAGTGACCCTGCGGATTTTTCAGCCGCTCCTGAGCCGGAACGAACATTTCCAGCCAATTTCTCAGCGTCCGCACATGAACATCCAATCGATCTGCGACTTCTTTGGAAGCCATCCAAACTTGCACATCCATTCGAATCACTCCTTTTCCCCTTCAGGTATTCCCGGTGGCCTCATTATAGCACCATTTTTTCCCGGAAAAAGCTTGTCGACAAAGGTTCTAAAAACTAGTGCTAATTCGGCTAATTCGGACAGGCTGACGCACTTTGTCGAGACACATAATGACCCGGACAGGCGCGTAGAATGGAAGGGATACACCCGGTAGAAGGGAAGGCGGTCTCATGCAGCCAGTCATCCTTGTCGTCCTGCTGAGTGCCGCGGCGGCAAGCAGCATTGGCGGGTTTTTGCTCTGTTTGCGGTCATGGTCCGAAAAGTCGCTCTTTGCAATGATCAGCGCAGGAGCGGGCTTGCTTCTGGCGATTACCCTGCTTGATTTGCTTCCCCATACACTGCATGTGGGAAGCGGGCGGGTGATGCCGTTTGTCCTGATTGGCTTTTCCTGCTTGTTTTTGCTCGATTGGATGGGGCATGCGGGTGAAAATAACACGAGAGCGATGGGGTCAGCCCGGATCATCGGAGTTTTGTCCGGATTTTTGCTTCACTCGTATGTGGAGGGAATCTCGATTTTGGCAAGCTTCTGGATGGACGAGCGACTGGGATGGTCCGTGCTGTTTGCCATGCTTTTGCATAAAGTGCCGGATGGGGTAACCGTTGCCTCCTTGCTGCTGGCTGTCACGCGTTCGCGGAAAAAGGCTTTTTGGGGAGCGGCGGGGCTGGGGGCGGCTACTCTGGCAGGGGCCCTGAGTTTTCAGATCGCGGAGCCTTTTTTGCAAGAAGGCTGGGTCCCTGTGATGATGGCGCTGACAACAGGCGTTTTTCTCTACGTCTCGGCCAGCCATCTGGTGCCGTTTATCCTCCACGAGCGAAAAGGAGGACAGGGACTGTTCTTTTTTGCCGGGATGGTGGCTTATCTTTTGCTGATGACATTTTTTCACAGCAATGCGCACCTGCATGCATAAACACGTTTCCTGCTTGTTAGTCTAAGAACATGCTTTTTGCAGCATGTATCGATCTTCGAAAGGAGAGAAGGAAACGTGGAGAACAAACAGCCTATGTCCGATACGGAAGAGATGGCAAACATGCAGGCGGAATTCCCGGCAACCGGAACACCGCTGAATCCCGTCGAAGAGGCTTGGGCGTTTGCCAATTCCGCTGCCGCCCCTGTCGATGACCTCGCTCGAGCCATGCAGCAGGGAGAGTAGCCTTTTGCTTGGCCCCTTTTGCGTGTTTTGTTCCTAAATTTGCTCGTAACCGCAGACAAGATCGGTTATAATGGCAGGGAAATACGTAGGAAGGGGCCGATACATAATGAATACCATGCTTGCAGGAAAAAATATCGTGATCATGGGTGTCGCCAACCACCGCAGCATCGCCTGGGGAATCGCCCAATCCCTGAGCAAAGCGGGAGCCAATCTGATTTTTACGTATCAGGGAGAGCGCCTGCGCGAAAACGTGGCGAAGCTGACGGAAGAGCTGGAACAAGAATCGCTCTTGATCAACTGTGACGTGACCAAGGACGATGAAGTAGAAGCCGCTTTTGCCCAAATCAAGGAAAAAGTCGGCGTCATTCACGGCTTGGCGCACTGCATCGCGTTTGCCAGAACGGAGGAGCTGGAAGGCGAGTTTGTCAATACCTCCCGTGACGGCT
Source organism: Brevibacillus sp. FSL K6-2834 (assembly GCF_038592925.1). Lineage (NCBI taxonomy): Bacteria > Bacillati > Bacillota > Bacilli > Caryophanales > Paenibacillaceae > Brevibacillus > Brevibacillus sp. FSL K6-2834. Next base: position 3,865,249 of record NZ_CP151945.1, on the reverse strand, counting down.
ACGCCCTTGCCCAAGACATCAGCGCATACTCGCTGGTCGCTGTCGCCCGCGCTGCTCGTCCGCTGATGACGGAGGGCGGAAGCATCGTAACGTTGACGTACCTCGGCGGCGAGCGCGTGGTGCCCAATTACAACGTCATGGGTGTGGCGAAGGCCGCGCTGGACGCTTCTGTTCGCTACCTGGCGGGCGATCTGGGCAAAGAAAACATCCGCGTCAATGCCATCTCTGCGGGTCCGATCCGCACACTCGCGGCAAAGGGCATTCGCAACTTCAACAGCGTACTGAAAGAGATCGAGGAAAGAGCGCCGCTGCGCCGCACCATCGATCAATCAGAGGTAGGGGACACGGCATTGTTCCTGATGAGCCATCTGTCCCGCGGAATCACCGGCGAAATCATTCACGTGGATGCCGGCTACAACATCATGGGCAAATAAAACACAGTTTCACCCCCCGAAACGACGGACACTTTCATCCGATATCGGGGGGTTTTTTGTCGTTTGTTTTTTGCCGTTCGTTTCTTGTTGTTCGTTTTTGCGGTTTGTTTTTCGGCATAGAGATTCTTTTGGCTGTGGTTTTTGCCTGAAGTCGCTTATGGGGTAGTTGCCATCCGTTTTGCACTTGGATCGCGGCGGCTTGTGAAATCAGTGCCACTCGTGCTCCTTTTGCCACTCCTGCAAAAAGCGGCAGAATGCATTGGCTGCCGGAGTGAGAAGGTGGTTCCGGGAAAGCGCGATTCCCGTAATTTTGGTGAAAGGCTTTTTCAGCCGGACGACGGCGATGCGGGAGCGGGGAAAGCATTTGGCGACCCGATGGGTAAATAGGGCCACGCCCATGCCCTCTTCGACGAGTCCGCAAATCGTTTCAACCTGACTGCTCTCGACAATGATGGTCGGCGTAAAGCCGGCCTCTTCGCATGCGTGCTCACAAATGTTGCGCATGAAATGGCTTGCCTTGATCGCAAGGAAGGGCTCGCCAGCAGCTTCGCTCAAATCGATTTTTTTGCGCTGGGCAAGCGGATGATAGTGGCTTGTCACCAGCACCAATTGGTCCTCAAGCAAGGGAAGGAAGTGAATGTGTTCATCTGTATCGTGATGCTGGGAAAAGGTAGTGAGGGCCAGGTCAATGTCCCCGGCATGCAGCCACTGAAGAAGATGGTCGCTGGTCGCTTCGCGTATCTCCAGATCAATTCCGGCGTAGGACTTGCGAAAACCGGCGATAGCGGGGGTCAGTCCGAGATAGCCGAGGATCGGTACGGCTCCGATCGTGACCTTCCCCCGCTCCAGTGTCCGGTGGGCCTGCATCGCTTGCTTGACGCGCTCTACCTCCCCGATGATCCGCTTGGCGTATTGGACGAATTCCACGCCTGCAGGAGTAGGCTGAATGCTGCGGGTGGTTCGCTCGAAAAGAACGATTCCGAGCTCTTCTTCCAGCTTTCTGATCTGTTGGGAGAGGGCAGATTGAGAGATGGAAATTGCTTCGGCGGCTCGTGAAAAATGGCGATGTTTCTCCACGGCCAGGACATATTCAAACTGGTGGAGTTCCATAGGGCAAGTCTCCTTTGATTTATTAGTCCTAGTTATTAACTGTATCGGAAAGATCGATTGAACGAATAAACAAATATTTTGTAAATTTGGGACAAATCAAATTCACTCAAAAGGAGACAGACAGATGCAAAGAAAGCTTACCTTTGATGTCGCTGTAGTGGGAGGTGGCGCGGCCGGTGTCGGGGCAGCCGTAGGGGCGGCTCAGACTGGGGCAAGGACGATCCTGATCGACCGCAACCCGTACTTTGGAGGTGCGGCGACTCACAGCTCTGTATTGACCTACTGCGGTTTTTTTACGCAGGGAGAGCCGCCTGAGCAAATTGTCGGCGGCGTTGGCCAAAACGTCCTGAACCACCTCGCCCGCTTGGGCATGTATGAAGGCCCGAGGCGAACAGCGCGTACAGGAACCGTAATCGTTCTGCTCGATCCCGAAGTGACCAAGCTGGCGCTGGACCGCTGTGTGACGGAAGCGGGGGTGGAGCCTTTGCTGCACGCTCAAGTGATTGGAGCGGAGACGAGCGGAGGGAGGATTTCCGCCATTCAATGCGTGGATCATGCCGGTATGTTCACGATTGAAGCATCCGCTTTTGTCGATGCCAGCGGGGAAGGCGATCTGGCCAGTCTGTCGGGAGGGGAAGTCATCTTTGGAAACGCGGAAGGCCATTTGCAGTCAGCCACGCTGATGATCCGGATCGGCGGAGTAGCAACTGGCGCGCATGCTCATCCTCTGCAGGTAGAGCAGGCCGTTCTGAAAGGAAAAGCGGATGGAATCGAGGGGCTGACCAAGGAGCTGGGAACGATCGTCCGCATGCCCGGAGGAAATCAGGATGTACTCGCGATCCTGTGCGATGAAGAGGTAAACGGACTGGAAGCGGGCAGCATGACCAAGGCTGAGCTGTCCGGCAGACGGCAGGCATGGGCTTATTTGGAAGCATTCAAAAGGTACCTGCCCGGTTTTGAAAGCGCCTACTTGGTGCAGACTGGCCCGCAGATCGGTATCAGGGAGACGAGACATATCGTGGGGGAATACACGCTGACCGGGGACGACGTGCTCCAGGCGAGACGGCAAGCCGATGCAATCGCCCGCGGCGGCTGGCCGGTAGAGCTGCACCCGGAACCGGGAAAGCCCAACGTCTGGCATGAGATCAAGGACAAGTCTTTTTACGATATTCCACTCCGCTCGCTCAAGGTCAAAGGCGTTGGCAATCTGTGGGCCGCAGGCCGGATCATCGATTGTGATCCGCTGGCGTTCGCTTCCGCCCGTGTCATGGGAACGGCGTTTGCAACGGGACAGGCTGCGGGTGTGGCAGCGGCGCTTCACGGACAGCAGGGCGCAAGTGACTACCAGTCGGTACGCTCCGAATTGCTCCGCCAGGAAGCGATTTTATAAAAAAAACATACTGTTAATGCGTTATAGTTAGGTAAGTAATAAATTTAACTCTACTAAAAAAGTTTGAGAGAATGAAATGGAGTGATACAAAATGAATGAACGAAGATGGCAGATGGGCGTTTTGCTCATCGTATGGATGGCTTTTCTCTTCTCTTTTGTGGACAGGCTGTCCTGGCCGCCGATCATGCCGCTCGCTTCCCAGGATCTGGGGCTGTCCAAGGCAGAAGCGGGCAGCTACATGACCGCCTTTTACATCGGCTACGTGATCACGCAGCTGCCTGGCGGATTGCTCACCGACCGGTTTGGCTATCGCAAAGTGCTGCTGGGCTCGTTTTTCGTTATGGGTCTGTTTACGGTTTCGATGGGATTGATCAATAGCTATCATACAGGCTTTGCTATGCGGGTCCTGGCCGGACTTGGTTCAGGGGCGGTATTTTCCGCATGTGTGCGGGCCATCTTTGACTGGTTCCCGGCAAAGGGACGGGGAACCGCGATGGGCTTTTTTATGACCGCCTCCTCGCTGGGGGTATCGGTAGTAAACATGTTTGTACCGACAGTTGCCAACAGCTATAGCTGGAAAACGGCCTTTTTCGTAGCTGGTGCTTTGCCGCTGCTGGGACTTGTTCTCGGATACTTTTTCCTGCGGGAAAAGACCTCTGCCGCCGAGCAGCGGGCACAGGCGGAATCCTCTGCTGCGTTCTGGAAAGACGTCGCCCATTTGTTTAAAAACCGCAATCTGATGGTTACCGGATTCGCCGGATTTTGCGCGATGTGGGCCACATGGGGCACGGCAACCTGGGCCAACACGTACATGAACAAAGGCTTGGGCATCTCCCTCGTAGAAGCAGGTGTAATCATGTCGATTTACGGAGTAACCGCTCTACTGTGCAAGCCGGTCATCGGGATCTTGTCGGATGTGTTGAAGGTAAAACGGAAAACCTTGCTCTTTATCGTTCTCTTCTTGTTTGGTCCGGTGCTGATGTGGTTTGCGATGACAACTAGTGCCAGCATGCTCTATGTGGTTGCGGCGATTCTCGGCGTGGCTGCCTTTGTCTACAGCCCGATCATGAACAATTACATCGGCGAATTGGTCCCGCGCCGACTTGTCGGGACCGCGACAGGCTTTGTCAACACGATCTGGCAGCTGGGCTCGCTCATCTCGCCGCTTGCCGTCGGCGCCGTACTCGATGCGACAAACAGCTATTTCTTTGCATTTTTAACGCTGGCGATCGGTCCCTTGCTAGGGGCGTTCATCATCCTGCTGGTAAAAGAAGAAGCCGCAGCCGACGGGCTTGAACCGGGACAGGCCAAACGGGCTGGTGCATAATTCCATGATCGATAAGGTTTTGGCAAGCATGCCTACATTGTCCCTGCTGTTTCCGAAGGCCACTGTGGCTCTTGCAGATTTGACGCACATCAGGTACTACAGAGAAGGAGAGATCCACCTTGGCTTGACTGTCGACCATGAAGTGAATAGGCAATCCATTACGTACAAGACCCTCGAAGGGGGGCAGTCGATCCGCCAGACAGTCCCGCGAGAGTCATCCCGATTTGGCATCGCGTTTCACGCTATAAGCGTGCCTGTCAGAGATGAGGAGGGAGTGCTGAAGGGAGCCTTGACGCTGATCCTCTCCAGTGACCGGGAAGAGAGGACAGCCGTCTTGTCCGAGGAGCTGGCTGCGTCCGTCGAGCAAATGACATCGTGGGCGCAAAATATAGCGGCTACAGCTCAACAGCTCGCCAGCTCCATTGTAGAGATCAACACCAACTGCGAGACGGTGGTCCATGCCGTCGAGGAGAATGCCAAGGTCGTGGATATCGTCCGCTCCATCGCTAATCAAAGCAATCTCCTGGGGCTGAATGCATCCATCCAGGCAGCCCATGCCGGCCAGCACGGCCGCACCTTTGGCGTCGTGGCGGGAGAGATCCGAGCGCTTGCAGAACAGTCTCGCCATTCCGCTGAGAATATTTTGCAAGGCATGAACGATATGAAGCAAAAGGTGGCGACGGTGCTGAAAAAGGTGGAGGAAGAATCGGCCGCTACGCAGGAAATGGCCGCGAGCATTGAACAGATCAATGCGGCCTTGCTGTCGCTGGAGGAAATGGCAAACAGGCTGAAAGAGCTGGCGAAATTTCAATAACGGCCTTCAATAACGGCCTATAATAAAGGCCTTCCAACAGCCTTTAATAACCTCCCGCGATGAATAAAAGGCTCCCGTCATCCGCATGCTAGAAGCAAACATGCGGAAGGGAGCCTTTGCCTTGTTTCCGATCATTACGAATATGGAAGAATTTCTGATCCACATGGGCGGCGGCATCGACCGTTTATCGGCCCATTTCGGAGATGAACCGGGAGGGCCTGGTTTTTCGTCCGAAGCGCTCGCGGGGGATTCCGACACTCAAGGAGTATCTGGCCCTTGTAATGGCGACGTACAGTAATCTCCGCTCTTCCTCAAGGGCGGCATTGTTTCCTTTTCTCACGGCGTCCAGCGCGTATTCATGAGGAAGGGAGCCTTCAACGAGATCAGGCAGAAAGACGTGGTCGAACTCCAGTCCTTTTGCCCGGTGAATGCTCAAGACGTGTACTCCTTCCCCAGGGAGTGGCTGAACCTCGCGCCACTCCTTTTCCTGTTGGACCATCCGGTCGATGTACTGGAGAAATCCGCCTACGCTATCGTGTCGTTTGGCTGCCGCAATCAGCTGCTGCAGCTCCTCGCTCCAGCGTTCCCGGCCGCCATCCCGCTCTTTTGCCCGCTTTTTCAGGTAATCCCGCAGCTTGCCGTCTTCGCATATGAGCTCCAGCGCCTGGGCCGGCGGACACGAAGCGCAGGCTGCCAGTATCTCGGTGATCGTTTTCAAAGCCTTGCGTTGAAACGGCTTCCAGTGGTTCATTCCAGGCAGCACGTGCAGGATCGGGACATCCTCCAGGATCGCTCGACTGCGAACAGCGTTCCACATCTCCTGGGAAATATAGAGCGTTGGCAGAATTTCTTTCAATGCCGCCGAATCGTCAGGGTCAAGCGACAAGCGCAAGTAAGCCAGTGCCCAGCGAACGGTTTGCCGCTGGTAGAACGATTCCTCCTCCTGCGAGTAGTGAAAGGGAATGCCGGCTTCGCTCAATCTCTCCAGAATAGGGCGGGCTGACTCATTCGTCCGGTAAAGCACCGCGCATTCTCCCACTGGTGTGCCTTCGCGGATGCGGTGGCTGATCTCGTCTACGATCCGGGCCGCTTGCTCCTCTTCGTCGTCCGGCTCGAACAGATACGTTTCGCCTTCTTCGGAGTGAAAGGAAAGGCAGTCCTTTTGCCAGCGGGCCCGATTGTGGCCGATCAGCGAAAAGCCGAGCCCGACGATAGCGGAGCGGGAACGGTAGTTCACTTCCAGTGTAATTGTTTTCGCCTGGGGAAAATCTTTTGTAAAACCGAGTATGTATTGCGGGTCGCTCCCGCGAAAGCCGTAGATCGACTGGTCGTCATCGCCGATCACGCACAGGTTGTTCTGCGGCGCTGCCAGCAGCTTGACCGTCTCGTACTGGATGCGGTTGATGTCCTGAAACTCGTCGATCATCACGTGCGTGATCCGTTCCTGATAGCGCTGCAAAATGTCGGGGTGATGGCGGAGCAGCTCGTAGCAGCCGATCAGCATGTCGTCGAAGTCAAACCAGCCCGTCCGTCTTTTCGCCTCTTCATAGTGAGGATAAAGGAGCTGGGCCAGCCGTTCGGCATCATCGTTTGCCTCCCGCAATCCGGCTTGCTGGGGCAGGAGGTATTCGTTTTTCCAGCGGCTGATGACCGCCAGCGCGTCCATCACTTCATTTTCTTTGCGCGGTCCGATTTCCGCGTGCATGTTCATTGCATTGCTTTCGCGCAGGAGCCGCCACTTTTGCCAGTCCTTTTTCAGCAGTCTTTGCTGATCCCAACGCTCCGGCTGATGAAACAGAAGCATCCGGTAAAAAATGCTGTGGAACGTACCGGCAACAAGCTCCCGGGCCTGCTGCGCAGGGAGCTGGCGGGCCAGCCTGTGCTTGATCTCTTCAGCGGCCTTTGTCGTAAACGTCACGACCATGATCTGCCGTGGAGAAAGGCCGAGCTCGCGGATGAGATGGGAGGTTCGGGCCGTCATCACACGCGTCTTGCCGCTGCCTGCACCGGCCAGAATCAAAAGCGGCCCGTCGGTCGTAAGCATGGCCTCCCGCTGATGGGGGTGAAGCGGCTCGTCGTGGCGCTCAGCCAAATGCTCGATCGCCTTTTTGGGCACCAGTCTTTTGCGAAAAAGCGCCGGTTTGGGCTGAGCCGGGGGAGGGACTGTGACCGAGCCTGCTTCATGGATGGATCGCTTCTTTGGCAGGCGAAAGGCCCCTACTGTGATCGTGTCGTCTTCCTCGTCAGTTTGGCTCGCAGGAACTGCGGCGTCGTTTTGGAGGGTGGAAGCGACATTCGCAGTGGCGGAAGCGCCGTTTGCGGTAGCGGGAGTTCCGTTGGCAAAGGCAGAAACGCCATTCCCAGCGGTGGAAGCTCCAGCAGAAGATGCAGATTCAGCAGGCTGCGAATCAGCGCGTCCACGAGTCCTCGCACCATTATTGTCTGCTCCAGAAGTGGCGGCAATATCTACAGCCCCGCCAATAGCGGCTGCCCCTGTGCCCGAATGAGACAGCGCTTCCGTTGCCGCTGCCGTTTCCAAAGAAGCCGCAAAAGCAGCCTGAATGGCAGGCGGAGCTTCTGAAACGAGCCACTCGGCTGGAGGCTCGTCCAACGCTTCCCAATCGCAGGTGCTGCCCTCCGGATGCAAAAAGTGCGGATCAAAGCTTACACCGGCATACAGCCGAAGAGGTGCGCCGCATCGCAGACAGCGCACTTTTTCGCGCCGGGCGGCCAGGCGCCAAGCAGCAATCATCGAATATGTATCGGGTTGCAACCGGATCAACCGGTCGTCTAGCTGTGCAAATTTCATCATGACACCTCGAATGGAGAGGGTGTTGCGGATCGCTTCCGCACAATGAGGGAAAGAAGAAGTGCCCCCTGCGGGCAGGGGACACTTGCCTTATGTGTGTGACAGGTCAGGACTGGGCGTGCAGCAGGTAGTTGTCTTCGCTATCATCTGCCACCAGTTCTTCCTCGCTCAGATAGGAGATCCCGACTCGCGTGATACGGTGGTTCTCCAGCTCGGAAATCGTAAAAATGTAGTTTTGGTACTGCACCGATTTGCCTTCGGCTACTTCTTCATTCAGTTGGCTGTAGAGCCAGCCGGCAATCGTGTCTACCTCATCCGAGTGAATTTCTACAGATATATAGTCGTTCAACTCCGTCAACAGCGTTTTCCCGGACACGGACAGCTCGTTATTGGAGCTTTCGATGTCAGGACGCTCATTCTCGTCGAATTCATCCTGAATGTCCCCGACGATCTCCTCGAGGATATCCTCCATCGTGATCAGTCCGGCTGTTCCGCCGTACTCGTCGATGACGATCGCCATTTGCGACCGCCGCTTTTGCATGAGCCGCAGTACATGGCTGATTTCCATGGATTCCGGCACCGTCAAGAGCGGGCGGAGGAAATCCTTTAAATCGGCCTTGCCGTTGGTCAGGGCAGACAGGTAGAAATCCGAGATGTGGACAAAGCCGATCAACCGGTCTTTGTCTTCATGCGCGACCGGGAAACGCGAGTGACGGGAATCCCGCATAATTGCCAAATTTTCAGCAAAGGTATTGTCGTCGTACAGACAGACCATATCGATGCGAGGGATCATGATTTCCCTGGCGAGACGCTCCGAAAACTCGAAGACGTTGTCCACCAAAGCCATCTCCGTCTGATCGATATGACCGCTTTTGTGGCTTTGATTGACCAAAAGGCGAATCTCTTCTTCGGTATGCGCCAAATCCGTTTCAGTCGCAGGCTCAATCCCCAAGCGGCGGATAAAAAAGTTCGCCGTTCCGTTGAGCACCAAGATCAGCGGGTAGCTGAGCTTGTAGAAAACCATCAGCGGTCCAGCCGTCCAGAGAGAGGCGGCCTCCGCCTTTTGAATGGCCAGCGACTTGGGAGCGAGTTCTCCGAAGACGATGTGCATGAAGGTGATGATTCCAAAAGCGATCGCCAGCGAAACAGGGCTGACCAAATAGTTCGGCAGACCGAGTGAAACCATTACGGGTTCGACGTATTGGGATATAGCCGGTTCGCCAACCCAGCCCAAACCGAGCGATGCCAGGGTAATCCCGAGCTGGCAAGCCGACAGGTAGGCATCCAGCTGCTTCGTTACCTTCTGCGCATAGACAGCGGATTTGTTCCCTTCGCTCACCAGTTGGGCAAGACGGGTTTGACGCACTTTTACCAGCGAGAATTCTGCTGCTACAAAAAAACCGTTGAGCAGTACCAAAAACACAACGAGCAGCAGATTCAGAAGTATCTCCCCTATCGGACTCTCCAAGAAAGTCTCCACCCTTCCGCCGATGGGCGAAAGGAGGAGATTCACCTCCATTTGTTATTCTCGTTTTGCGCTTTCCTTTCAATGTACGAAAGCAAAGAGGGAAACATTCGATTTCATTATTAAAGGATAGTATACCAATAACGAAAGCAAACAGTCAAAACCATCCGATTTTATCCTGCAGTTTTGAGCAATTCCATACATACGCGGATTTCAGGGGACATAAAGATAATCGAGTAACCCTGTCCCTGGAGGCGAGAAGAATGGAATGGGTACAGAAGGGAGCGGCGATCCTTTTGGGGAGCATCGGGATAGCAGTCGGGGTAAACCTGTTTCTCGTCCCGCACCATTTGATGGACGGGGGGATGATCGGGATTGGCCTGTTGGCGACCTATTTTTTTCAATGGCCCCCGGGCCTGGTCATGATCGCTTGCAGCATACCTGTTTATGCGATGGTGTTTGCCTATGATCGTCCGTTGTTTTTTCAGAGCTTTCACGGAATGCTGATCGAAACGTTAATGATTGACGTATTTGCCCCGCTCAGAGCGTGGAATAACTGGACGCTCCCGACATCTGCGGTAATCGGAGGAGCGCTGATCGGAGCGGGGACCGGTCTCATGCTGGCGTACCAGACCAACACAGGGGGAACCGATCTGATCGCACAGTTTTTGGCGCGGAGGTCAAAGGTGCCGGTAGCGTTGTATATCTTGATGATCGACGGAGTCATTGTCTCTATTTCGCTTCCCGCAATCGGGATCGAGCGCGCTGTTTTTTCCATGTGCACCATCATCGCAGTGGCCATTTTTACCCACGGTTTTTACAACATGCGATTCAAGAAGCCTCCATATGTCGTAATCGGGCCGCTCGGCAGGGAAGCTGGGCGCAGATGGAGAAACTAAGAAAAAACAGGAAGAAACGAGGGAGACAGATGGCACAGCATACGTTGGAGATGATCACCGAAACAGTCGGATACTTTCCCGGCAGCGTCAATATCGGGTTTGTCCAGGGAAAAACAGGCGCGATCCTGATTGATTCCGGGCTGGATACCCAGACAGCCAAAAAGATAAAGAAAGGGCTGGACGCGATCGCCCAGCCGCTAAGCGCAATTGTACAGACTCACGCCCATGCCGACCATTTTGGCGGCAATGCCTATCTGTTATCCTGTTGGCCAGCGGCACAGGTATACGCTCCGCCGCTGGAGGAAGCGATCATCCGCTATCCGCTGCTGGAGCCGATCTACCTGGGCATGGGAGCGCAGCCGTTGGATGAGCTGCGCAACAAATTTTTGCTCGCCGAAGCATCGCGCGTCGACCACCTCTTGCCCACAGAAGGCCGCGTAGAAATTGATGAGACCTGCTTTGAAGTCATCCCCCTTCCTGGACACAGCTGGAATCAGGTCGGATTGGTCGTAGACAGGATATGTTTTAGCGCCGACAGTTACCTCGGCGAAGAGACATTGAAGAAGCACAAGCTGCCTTTTTTGGTCGATGCTCACGAAACCTTGCTAAGCTTAGTCAAGCTTTTGGAATCGAATTACCGCGGCTATTTGCCGGGTCACGGGCCATACACCACCACTCCGGAAGCGGTTTTGACGCAAAACATTCATTGTCATCGCAGGCTGTACGGGATGATCGAAGAAATTTTGTCGGAAGAGCGGACGCTGGAGCAAGCGCTGGCGCTCGTCTGTGAGCGTTTACAAATTTCCATTGAGAACGCGACGAGCTACGTGCTCTACCGTACCGCGCTGATGGGCTATTTCATTGGGTTGTTAAAGGAAGAGCGGATCCGGTACCGCTTTGCCGCAAATCAGTGGCTGTGGGGGAAACATGACGGCCTCGATAGGTAGTCCCCGATTTCAGCCAGCTTGTGCTCGGCGGCTTGGCGTATTTCCTTGGGAATAACGGAATACTCTTCTTGTTCGGTATGAAAGATCAGTTTTGCCTCAAGATAGGGGTGGCCCAATTTGACGGTCATCTCACCGGTGTGGGACGGCTTGCTCACAGGATTGGCGGGAATGCGGAGAAAATAAGAACTGCTGGTAGCGGAATCGTAAATAACGACATCATAGGTGGGGGTGTCCCCGCCGGATGGGGAAAAGCCCTGCTGCCGCAGCATCTTGTCGACAAAGGAAAGCGGCTGGACGACACCGGTCAGGTTTTTGCTCTTTAACCGCATGGACATCCTCCTTGGCATATGTAGTAAAAGCGTTTTGCCTAATCATATGTAGGGGAGTTCGGATTCAGAATGACAGACAAGGGGAAAGAAGGAGAGAAAACTTCCATGAACAAACGAGCGGATTTGCATACACACACCCGGGCTTCAGACGGCACATGCGAGCCGCATGAAAACGTGCGTCTGGCCGCCGAAGCGGGATTGGCTGCCGTGGCCATTACGGATCACGACACGGTTGCCGGCATTCCGGCAGCATTGGAAGCAGCCGGGCAGTTGGGACAAGCTGTTGAAGTCATTCCCGGCGTCGAGGTGAGCTCGCTGGCGCGCGGACAGGACATCCATGTGCTGGGGTATTTTATACCGTACGAGGACCAGGCTTTTCTCCAGAGGCTGTCCGGCCTGCGCGATACAAGACATGAGCGAAACAAGCTGATGATCGCCCGCCTGCAGGAGCTGGGCATACCGATCACGCTGGAAGGAGTCTACCGGCGCAAGTCAGGCGAAGATAAAAACATCGGACGGCCGCATATCGCGGAGGAGATGATCGAGCTGGGCGTGGTTCAGTCGATCGACGAAGCCTTTGCCGTTTATCTGGGGAAAGAGGGAAAGGCGTACGTCAACCCGCCGCGGATTACCCCTCAGGAGGCGATCACGCTGATCAAGGAAGCAGGCGGCGTCGCTGTGCTGGCCCATCCCGGGCTGTACGATGACGACGAGCTTGTGCAGGAGCTGATTGCGTTCGGTCTGGATGGCATCGAGGTGTGGCACCCGGACAACAGCCAGGAGCAAAGGGAGCAGTATCAGCGCTGGGCCGAGGCGCATGGTCTGGTCATGACCGGCGGCTCGGATTTCCACGGCTGGCGCGGCGAGGAGCCGTTTCACGCGATGCTTGGTACGCATACCGCGCCATATGATGCGGTGGAAAGGCTGCGGGAGATTGCGGGTAAGCGGAAGAGGCAAGGGGAGTAGCGGCTTGTAGTGCTGACTTGAGGTACAAAGTTGTAGTACAGATTTGAAAAAAAGGAAGCCCCGCATCGGATGTGGTCAAGACCCCATTTAGTGGACAGTAAGAAAAAACCCGACCGTTAGACCGACAGCTGACGTCTGAATTCAACAGGCGTCAGCCTTTTTAATTTTCGTTGTGGTCGACTTTGGTTGTAGAATTGAATATATTCCTCAATTCGCCTTTGTGCCTCATCCACACTTCGGATATCATAAGGGTAGAGCCCTTCCGTTTTGAGATGCGAGAAGAAGCTCTCCATCGAGGCATTATCATAACAGTTGCCTCTCCGAGACATGCTGATTTGGGCGCCAACCTTCGGCAACATGTCGTGGTAAGCGTAGGACGTGTACTGGAATCCCTGATCGCTGTGAACGATCAGTCCAGTCACGTCTTTCGTCTTTTTAAAGGCTTTCTCAAAGGTCCGTAGGACCAACTGATTGTCGTTGCGAACTCCAATGTGGTAAGCCACAATCTCATTATTAAACAAATCCTTAATAGCAGACAGGTAGAGCCACGTATCCGCGACACGATACTGTGTGACATCGGTTACCCATTTTCGATTAGGTGCATCCGCTTTGAAATTCCGCTGCATCACATTCTCAGCGACTCGTCCACCTTCGGTTGAAGCATAGTGACCTCGATATTTGCGGCGTATTCGAGAACGGAGCTTCATTTCTTGCATCAGACGTAGTACCTTCTTATGGTTGACCCATACCCCGTGATCTCGTAAGAGAAACAGCTGGGTTTGTCGATACCCATATTTACCATCATACTTCTTATAAACTACTTTGATGAGGTCTTTCACGGGCTTGTCCCGGTCCGCTTGTTGCCGTTTCAAGTATGCATAGTATCCACTTCTTGAGACTCCAAACAGCTTGCAAAGTTCACTAGTCGTATACTCACCAGCTACTTGCTTGATCGCCTCATACTTATGGGCTGCACCTCCCGCATCCAGATTTTCAAACACTTTTTTAGCATCGAGTTCTCTCGTTTTAGCTTTTTAACATATCGATCTTGATCAACATATTCTTCACGTCTACCTCGTTGATCCATCAACCCAAATTCGCCTAACTGTTTATATTTTTTCATCCATACTTTAAGCCGGTGGCGGTCCGGAATCCCCAGATGCTCCATGATTCGACGGTATGTCCATCCTTCTTCGATATGCAGTCGTATGGCTTCCACCTTTAATTCGTGAGAATAACTTCTAAACGTTTGCCCCTTTTTCACCATAAAAAATGCACCCCTTAAATTTCATCGGATTTACCAGGGGTTTAATCCAATGTCCATTCTAAGGGGTGCACTTCAATGAGGATTCGTCCGTAAGCGGGGCTTGTTTTGTTTTGGGATCAAAGCGATTGTACGGATGCCAAGCTAGATCGCTTTTTCCATCGCGATGTGTTCAATTCCGGCTTCTTCAAACACTTCTCCTGCAGGAGTGTAGCCCAGCTTTTCGTAAAAGCGCTGCGCGTGGGTCTGTGCATTCAGCTTGAGGCGCTTGAAGCCTTGGCGGCGGGCAGTTTCCTCCATAGCGAGCATCAGCAGGCGTCCGAGCCCTGTGCCTCTCTCGCTTTGCAAAACAGCTACCCGCTCGATTTTGCCAACCTCGGGTGCGTACGGACGAAGACGGCTTGCTCCTACAGCCCGTTCTTCCTTATAAACGACAAAATGGATGGTTTCGGAGCCGATGCGGTCGTGCGAGTCAATCTCGATTTCCTCTGGAACCTGCTGCTCTTTAATGAAGACAGTGCGTCTTACTGAAAGAGCGTCTTGCATTTGCTTGTCAGTCTTGACCTCTTCGATTTGGTAGGGGCTCTTGGTTGAGGAGCTAGCCTCATGCGAGTCGTTCTTTTGGATTGGATTGTCTGTTTCGTTTGTTTGGTGGATTTTCGGTTCAGTCAATGGTTTTCTTCCTTTCATAGCGCTCGACGCGATGCAGTATCAAATCAAAAAGGAAAGGCCCTTCCGCAGCAGGGAAGGGCGCAAGGGGGAGGCCCCCATGTTTATTTTTTCAGCAGGAACGTCTGGTACACGCTCCAGATGCCGTCTTCCAGCTCGTAAATGAGATGGAAGCGGTCCACATCGGAGGTGAGGTCAAACTTGACCATGCTCAATTGTCCGGTAATGTCGCGCAGCTCATCATTGGAGAGGTCCCGGCCAATCGTGAGATGCGGTACGAATGCATACGTTTCCTTTTCTTGCACAACCTTTTCTACGATCTTGGCGTGGAGCTGTTCAAACGGCTCTTTGTTTTGGACCGCCAAGTAAATGACGTTGTTGGTCGGATGGAACGAAGAAACCCGGTGGAAATTGGCAGTAAAAGCTTCCGTGGAATTTGCAACCAGCTCCAAATGGCTTACCAAATGAGGCAGCTGAGATTCGTCGAGTTCAAATGCTTCTTTCAGGCGAATATACGGCGGGATCAAAGAGTAAGCTGGATCGTAACGTTTGCGGTATGAGTTGGCGACTTCTTGCACCTTGCTGGATGGAAATACAACGATACTGTACTTCATGTGAATCCCTCCTCTTTCGTTTCTATACAGCCCATATAGCCCATGGAAAAATCCAATAAACTTATTTTAACAGAAAATTCTCCATTTGTGTAATCTTATGCGTCAGCCTGTATATTCCTCCCCGCTCGGGACAGACTGTTAAGGAGCAGGGAGGTGCTATATTCAATCGTGAAAACAGCTATGATGATCATCTTCATTTTTCTCGTTCTTCTGTTGCTGTCCCTCCTTACCTTTTCCCTCATCACCGCAATCCGCAAAACCGAATTCGACGAGGCGTTGGTCTCCCCGGGAAAAGAAGAAGGTCCTCAGGAAGAACAGACAAGGTAAGTTTACCCGAAAAGCGCAGGAAGAATGCGCCGCAGGTTGGCTTGCCAATAGCCCCACGTGTGGTCACCCGCAAAGGTCTCATAGGCCAGGGTGACCGTTTTTGTTTGCAAAATGTCGCGCAGCGCTTCGTTGGCCTGGAGCAAATCGAGGGTGCCGCGGCTCGTCTCTACCGCCGTTTCTTCGAGTCCAACCTCAAGATAGACATGCAACGGTACGGGGAAGTCGGACTCCTGCACCCGGCGGTTGAGGGCGGCGTCCATAGCGGCGGACTGGCAGGCCACCTGGCCGAAGGTATGAGGATAGGAGAGCGCTGCAAACAGCGAGACGACGCCTCCCAAAGACTCGCCCAATAGCGTGCGGGCCATGCCCAGCGGGTGGGTGGAGTAGCGGCTGTCTACGGCGCTGACGACTTCGTCCGCGAGAAAGCGCAGGTACTTTTGGTGTTCCGCCCCGTCCGGGTGGTAGCGGGCGTAGCGGCGTTCTTTGTCTACGGGAAGGAAAACGGAGATGAGATTCGGGATTTCCTTTTCCCGGTGCATTTCCTCAAGCAGAGTGGCGAGACGTCCCATTGACAGGTAGTCGTCGCCGTCCTGGACATACAGGACCGGATAGGAATAGAGCGGGGAATATCGCTCCGGCAGGTAGACGAGGAGACGCTCCGTCGTCCCCAGGTGTTTGCTGGTGAGGATCAGTTCGTCAAGTGCCACTGCGTTGTCCTCCTTTGGGGTGTTGGTTTTACTGTAGCAGAAAGGGAAGGGGGAGGAAAATAGCTTTTTGGGTTGTGGGGAAGAGAGCGGGCGAATTGCTGGGGCGTGGGTGTTGGAGGATGAAATTGTTGGGGGTGGTTTTCGTATTATACAGTCGTGTGGGGGGCTGGAGAGGCTGGGGGTGTCTGGGGGAGAGGTGTTTTTTGCGGGAGTGGGGGAGGTGGGGAGCCTTTCGGCTCCTTGGTTTGGATGGAGGGTGGGTTTCGACCTTGCGGCCGAAGATTGTCGCAATTTTGTCACCTTGTGATACTATGTAACATAGGTGACTTCACTTAATGGTGGAAGGGGTTGTCTTACATGAAGAAGCAGGTACACAGCAGCGAAGTCAGAAAAGCCGCATTGGATCGTTTGGCAGAGCGCGGTGTGCGCGTAGAGGATATCGCGGAGATCGTATATTTGATGCAATCGCCCTATCATCCTGACCTGACCATGGAACCGTGCATCGAGAGCGTAAAGGCTGTTTTGGAGAAAAGGGAAATGCAGCATGCCATCCTCGTGGGCATTGAGCTGGATACATTGGCGGAAAAGGGCCTATTGTCCGAGCCGCTGCAGTCGATTATCGCCTCCGATGAAGGCTTGTTTGGCTGCGACGAAACCTTGGCGCTCGGTTCGGTGTTCGGGTACGGGAGCATTGCGGTAACGACGTTTGGACATTTGGATAAGCATAAGATTGGCGTGATCAAGCGGCTGGATACGAAGACATCCGGTGGAAAAGTGCATACGTTCCTGGATGATTTGGTCGCGAGCGTGGCGGCGAATGCCTCAAGCCGGATGGCTCATCGGTTGAGAGATGAGCAGGAGCAGTCGGAGGTGCTGGCTGCGGGGCAGATTCGAGTGGAAGGCAAGGCTGTGGATGAGGCTGGGTGACCTTTAGTTGTGCCTGGTTGATAGGTGGAGTGAAGGGGCATCCCTATCGGGATGCTCCTTGATTTTGCAGGGTTTTTGATGGTGGTAAAATTTTTTGAAAGAAATTTTGTTTTTCCTCTTGAAATCGGAAAAGAAATCCTGTATATTAAAACATGTGATCGACGTCCGGTACGATTCGGGCCCTTAGCTCAGTTGGTCAGAGCGGTCGGCTCATAACCGATTGGTCGTAGGTTCGAGTCCTACAGGGCCCACCATTGAACGTATGTGGTGAAGTCACAATAGCAAATATCCCATGATCCGGTAGCTCAGTTGGGAGAGCACCATCTTGACAGGGTGGGGGTCGCTGGTTCGAACCCAGTCCGGATCACCATACTTCAAAAGAAAGAACCCGTGTTTGTTTAAGGGTTTTTTCTTTTTATGCCTTCCTTTTTGCTTGTTTCCCCATTAAAAAATGAAATAATGGTTTCTGCCATTCAAGAGGGCCAACTACCGAACCTAGTAGGATACTAAATTACGCCTGCACTGTGGAATGCACATTCTTGGCTCTTGTTTGCGTAAAGAGACAATTAAGAGAATAGTTTTTATAACCCCCTTGAACTGTGACCCGCAAGAGGGACACTTTAAAAAAGTGTCCCTCTTGCGGGTCATTTGTGTTTTAATCAATTTATTAGAAATGGGCGAGGTATAAATTAATGGGCAAAACCAGAGGAACTTCAAAGCTTTTTACGGAACATGAGATCAAACAATTGGAGCTAAACCCGAATGTGATGCACGTAACGGCCAAAAGTATCACGTATGCACCGGAATTTAAGATTGCTGCTGTAAAGGCATATGAGGAAGGGTACACCCCAATGGAAATCTTCCGTAAAGCAGGCTTTGACCTAGACGTCATTGGCCACAAGAAACCAAAACATTGTCTGAAGCGTTGGCGTAACACGTTCACGACTCACGGTGAGGAAGGACTTTTAGAAGAACGTCGCGGAAAGGGAAGCTCGGGTAGAAGGCCGACCGGAGAGCTTTCTGCGGAGGAAAAATTGAAACGTGCGGAAGCACGCATCAAACTGCTAGAGGCGGAAAACGAGTTTCTAAAAAAGCTCGATGCGCTCGAAAAGCAGAAGATGCTGAGGAAGCCTTAACCCCCTCCGAGCGCTATCAAATCATCAACAATACCTTACGTCAATACAACCTGCATTTTATGACCCGCTACCTGTGTAAAATGGCAAACGTTAGTGCGAGCGGCTATTACCGTTGGCTTCGTGCCGAGGAAACTCGACAACTACGTGAGGATGCAGACGAGGTCGACATCAAGCTTATCAGGGAGCACTTTTACGCTCTCCGTGGCAAGGCAGGAGCATTAGTTATCAAAATGCGACTTGAGCGTGAAAGCGGCGTGATCATGAACCATAAAAAGATCCGTCGATTAATGAGAAAGTATAAGCTTGTGGCTACGATTCGACAAGCAAATCCGTATCGAAAATTGGCCAAAGCAATACAAGAGCATAAAACATGTCCAAATCTGTTACAACGTCAGTTTGATCAAGGAGAACCTGAACGAGTACTGCTCACAGATATTACGTATATGTATTACGGTAATGGTCAATGTGCCAACCTTTCGGTAGTCAAAGATGGAGCAACGAAACAGATTTTAGCCCACTATCTCTCCTCTTCCCTGGAGCTCTCTTTGGTGAAGAGGACTTTAAAACGGCTATTTCATCGACTGGATGGCAATATTCATCCCGAAGCGATTCTTCATTCTGACCAAGGTATGCACTATACACATCCTAAAATTCGCCGCTTGATCAGGAAAGCTGGCTTCAAACAGTCAATGTCCCGCAAGGGAAACTGTTGGGACAATGCCTCTATGGAGTCGTTTTTTGGACATATGAAGGATGATCTGGAGTATAAGACAGGTCAAACGCTTCAAGAGTTGAGAGATCGAGTCGACAGCTATATCAGTTATTACAATTCGGAACGGTACCAATGGTCATTAAAAAAGATGACTCCTGATGAATTCAGAAGTCATCTATTGGCTGCCTAGTCAGGAAGCTTTTTTAAAACTGTCCACAAAGAGGTTCACAGTTCATGACTGGGGCGGCGCTGTTTTTCGAACCTAGACCATATATAAGATAACCCTTGCTTCGGCAAGGGTTTTTAATTTTGAAGCGTGCCCAGCAAGCCGTTAATTGCTAGTTGGTGAAAGTCCAACCGAGGCAGGAGCCAAGTCACCTCGTAGCTGACAGGCAACTGGTGGAGAAATCCTAAGGTTGAAGCCCTGTGACAAAGTAACTCGAAAGAGTGCGAGCAAATCAGCAGGCCGTAACATAAAGTGAATCCTGCAGCCTCGTTAAGAAAGACCACCGAGAGGTGGACAAAGGGAAGCCGAGCTTGTTTCATATGGGCGAAGGCCAAGGACGGTGTGGAGAACTTGGAATACAGCACCTATGAATCCCTCGGGGTATGGGGAGCGGTATGTTGAGAAAGTAGTTAACGGAACTGGGGAGACCCTACTCTGCACGCCCCGTCAGGAGCGTAAAACGGAAACCTATAACCGTAAGGGAAGTGGTGGATGGCAGAGAGGGAGTCGGAGGGGTTCATAGTACCGATGAACATAAGGACAACACAACCTTATGGAGGGAAGGAGCCCTGCTTTGTTCACGGGTCGAAGGAGGTAAGAGTGAGTGAATGCAAGTAAACTTGCTAACTACACCGATGTAAAAGCTCGACAACTTTGGACAACCCTATATCTTTGTGCCAAGGCAAACTCAAAACGGCGATTTCATGCCTTGTATGACAAAATCTACCGCCCGGATATTCTAGCGACAGCTTGGAGGAGAGTAAAAGCAAATAAAGGGAGCGGAGGAATCGACGGACAATCCATCGCACAGATTGTGGAGGAGTATGGGGAGAGCCGTTTTCTTAACGAGATCTATCTAGATTTAAAAGAAAAGCGGTATCGTCCACATCCGGTTCGTCGAACTTACATCCCTAAACCGGATGGCAAGAAACGTCCACTCGGCATCCCGACGATCAAGGATCGGGTGGTCCAAATGGCTACTAAGCTAGTCATTGAACCGATCTTTGAAGCTGATTTTCGGGACTGTTCTTATGGCTTTCGGCCAGGAAGAAATGCTCACCAGGCAATTGCACAGATACGCAAAGCAAGCAAGAGGTGTTATTGGGTCGTAGATGTTGACATTAAAGGGTATTTCGACAACATCAACCATGAGAAGTTGATGAAACTGGTCGAAATGAGAATCAGCGACAGACGTGTTCTGAAACTTATCCGACAATGGCTGCAGGCTGGGGTCATGGAAAATGATCAATTCCATGAAACAGAACTGGGAACTCCGCAAGGAGGGGTAATCTCGCCTCTTCTTTCAAACATCTATCTAAACTACATGGACACCATTTGGGAAAATCAATTCTCCCATCTTGGCACACTTATCCGCTATGCGGATGACTTCGTTATCATGTGCAGAACCAAACAAGAAGCATTGGAAAGCATTCAAGTGCTGATGGCTATTCTAAACAAGCTGGAGCTTAGTCTCAGTAAAGAGAAATCTAGACTCGTTAATATTTGGGACAATTCCACTGGGTTTGACTTTCTTGGGCTGCACCATCGCAAATTCCCCGTGTTCAACAAAGGGGGGAGCAAGGTATTTGCTATGTCTCATGTACCAGCTAAGAAAGCAATGAAGGAAATGAGACGTAAAATTAAGGAATACACTGCACCAAGGAACAAACTGTTTCTGTCTCTAGAAGAGCTAGTGAAAGGGCTAAATCGCAAGCTAAGGGGGTTCAAGAACTACTACTTCATCTCGCCCATCGCCAAACGATGGGCAAGACGGATAGACTGGTATGTGATTGAACGCCTTACAATCTTCTGCAACAAGAAAAGAAGCAAGCGGAATAAACATGCCGGAAAGCTGAAGGTCATACAAAACACGCAGGGTAGTTTATTGAAATTAGCCGGATAAAGTAAGCCGAATGCCAAAGAAAGAAGAACATCGGAAAGCCGTATGAGGGAAAACCTCACGTACGGTTTGATGAGGGGGAGCTGAAATGAGCAAGGCGACCATACGGTGTTTATGGCAGGATAAAAGTGCAGAGAATTGCGGCGGAAAACTGCAGAGTTCCACCGCAATTCTGAGGCCATGAAAAAGGCACTTGCCAACATCCCCCTACAAAATCTACCCTTGGATTTGGCTAGAATCTGAGGGAGTGAGAGGAATGTTGAAAGTGCCACAACAACAGTATATCCGATTTTTGCGGGAAGTCGAAGGGTGTTCGATTCAGGAAATTGCGGAACGTGTCCAGGTGAATTGGCGAACCGCCAAGAAATATGCGGATCGCGACGATTGGAATGAACCGGTATGCAAGCGAAAAGGCCGCCATCCGGTGTTGGGACCGTACTTAGAGATTATTGACACATGGCTGGAGGATGATGAGCGTCTTCCACGCAAGCAACGCCATACAGCCGTCCGCATGTTTCAGCGGTTACGGGATGAGTACGGCTTCCCTGGCGGGCAGCGAACGGTATCCGAATATGTCTCCAAACGGAAGAAAGCCATGGCAGCCGAACGAGCCGAACATTTTGAGCGTTTGGAGCATCCAGGCGGGGAAGCCCAGGCTGACTTTGGGACGGTGTACGTGGTCAAGTCGGGAGAACTGGTGGAGCGGAAAGTATTGACCCTGTCGTTTCCGTACAGCAATGCCGCCTTTGTGTTCCCGGTTCCGAAAGAAAACACGGAATGCTTTCTGGAGGCCTTAGGGCGGCTATTTCAGCAAATGGGAGGGGTTCCTCGCAAGATTTGGTTTGACAACTTGTCCGCTGCTGTTGTGTCCATCCAGCAAGGCGGAAAACGAGAGTGTACGGAAGCGTTTCGGCGTTTCTGCGCCCATTACCGCTTTGAGCCCCTGTTTTGCAATCCATACAGCGGCCATGAGAAAGGCCATGTGGAAAACAAAGTGGGGTATGGACGCCGGAACTGGTGTGTTCCGCCACCGGTTATCGATACGCCGGAACAACTGGAGACGTATTTGGCGGAAGCTGCCCGTGCGGATATGCAGCGCCCTCACTATGTGAAAAAGCAAACCATTGCCGAGTTGTGGAAGCAAGAAAAATGCAAGCTGCTGACGCTGCCGACGACACCGCTGGAGATTTTCCGGCTGGAGACGTGCCACCTGAACAAATACGCTGAGCTGTCGTTTGACGCGGCTCTCTTCCCGTTGCCGCAGTGTCGGGCCATGCAGCCGGTTTTGGTGAAAGTCAAGTGGGATGTGCTGGAGGTGTTAACGGCAGACGGGACATACACCCCGATTGTGACATTGCCTCGTCCCTATACGGAGAAAGTCATTCCAGTAGATTGGAAGGCGGTATTGAAGAGATATGAAAAACGCCCGCGGGCGGTGATGTATTCTTCCTTTACCAATATGATGCCTCAGGCGCTCCAAACGTTTTTGACGGTGGAAGACATGAATGCACGAAAAGCACGAATTCGCCTGCTCCATCGATTGCTCGACACCTATACGTTGAAGGAAATCGGGCAAGTACTGGGAGAATTGTCGCATCAGCAAGAGCATCTGGCTGTTGCCTTGGAGCATGCCCTTTACGCGATAAAACACCCTGTTTTCCGCCCGGAACCGTTTTCAGAGTCGCATACACCCCCTGCCCTTCACGGGCAGATACCCATACTGGATGAGTACGACCGGATCCTGGGGGTGAGGGTGGAATGAGAGAAGAGCTGGCAAAGGTGTGCAAAACTTTGCATTTGGCGCATGTGATGGAAACCTATGAACAGGTGCCGTTTGAAGATCGGGAGAGCTTCTTGCTGGGAGTCTTGCGGATGGAGATTCAACGGCGGGAGGAGACAAAGCTGAAGCGACTGATAAAGAAAGCCGCGTTTCCCCAACTGAAGACACTGGAAGATTACGCTTTTGAGGCAGTCACCTTACCGGAAACATGTACAAAGGAGGGATTGATCGACCTACGTTTTTTGGAGCGCAAGGAAAATGTGCTGATGCTGGGAAAAGTGGGCACGGGGAAGACCCATCTGGCAACAGCGCTTGGCGTAGAGGCGTGCCGAAGGGGATATGCCGTTCGATTCTTCCGTGTTCCCGATCTGGTTGCGCTCTTGCAGGAAAAACACGCGAATGGGGCACTGATGCGGTTTCAAAAAGAACTGGCAGACTGTGAGTTGTTGATTTTGGACGAGGTTGGGTTTGTTCCCTTTCACCAAACGGGGGCTGAGCTGTTGTTTCATGTTATCTCGGCCTGCTATGAGAGAAACAGTGTGATTGTGACGTCGAATTTGGAGTTTGGGCAGTGGAATACGGTGTTTGGAGATACGCGATTGACGGCAGCCCTTGTGGATCGCCTCGTCCACCACGCCCATATTCTGGCGTTTACCGGAGAAAGCTACCGACTGCGCCATGCTCTATCCAGCATGAAGTCTTCCTAAATTCTTTTGTATTGATGTTGGCAGTGTTCTGCATAAATTGGCCGCCAAACTCTGCATTTTTGAGTTGCAAAATACACCATACGGTCGCCCGAAAGTTTCAGTTCTCTACTCTACAATGTATGGCCATCGTTTACACATCCAAAAAGACCATGAGTGGTTAAGTTATATTTTCCATTTACATCTACTTTGTTAGGAAAGGGAATTACAGTTTTTGTCTTCAATGATTCTATGAGTAGGAACCTTAACCGGTTTTAACTTAACCTCCTTTGATACTAATTATATGTTTTGTGTTTATCACAGCTAAACTAATATCACTGGTATGAGCCGCGGTCCAATTTTTGTTGAAATTACGAAATTTGTAGTTAAAATTAATGAACTAACATAACTTATCCCGAGTTTATTATTTACTGAGAAAAATTTTTGAATCCGGATATTTATTCTCGAAGATTCACTTAATTTAGCAATGAGCTTTTTTCTGAACATCATGAAAACATGATGGTAAATTACATATGTATTAGTTTATAATGTAACTGTTACATGAGTCATATTGAGGTGATTTTATGACCATATATAAACTTGAAGTTGTAAGAACCGTGCAAAAAAACCAAGAAATCTTTACTGGTTTTCTAACAAAAGAATTGGCTAAGTCTTTGACTTTTTGTGACCATTATCCACCTGCACCAAATCGACTAGGGTATCAACGACCACCTGAAAAAAAACGAGCTGTCGATTTTGCAGCATACTTAAATAAAAATCCTGCTGGATTCGTTACACCAATCCTTCTTAATGCTCGTCAGAAGCTTGATTTTATTCCTACAAACCCGGATATATTATCTCCTTTTGGAAGTATTTATATTAAAGAAGGACACAACTTATCCATTATTGATGGCCAACATCGTACGATTGGAATTCTGGACTATTTTGAACATGGTATTGATATTCCATTTCTTTTATTTAACTGTTTAGACACTGAATACGAGCAAGACTTATTTATTACCATTAATCGTGAGCAAAAAAAAGTTTCTATGAGCCATGTTCATTTTGTAGGACATAAAAATGACATGCTCTCAGAACTTGTAATTAGATTAGAATCAGACCCTGATAGCCCATGGTATCACAATGTAAACCTTGTAGGTGCTAGAGGCACAAAACGTCCTGTTTCTCTACAATCCTTAAGGGCGTCTTTACAGGAACTACTGCAGTCTGGGGAAGTGAAAATGCTTGATATCGAAAAGCAATATCAACTAGCAGTGGACTTTTGGAATGTAGTCGCTGAAGTATGGCCTGAAGCTTGGCAGGCAACTAGAAACTCACTATTAAAAAAAGCGATGGGTACACTCGCCGTCAGTAAACTGGGAAGTTATTTGATCCCGCTTGTACTTAATAGAGAAACAGGAGTAATAGATCAAGAACGACTCCGGGTCTATTTGAAACGTGCTGAGAATGTAAACTGGATGAGTGACGGTGACTTTAAAGGGTATTCTAGTCGGTATGCGTCAGATATGGTAAAAGCAAAGCTTGACTCCTTAATTTTCGCTTCGAGAGGGGTATAACAATGGAAGTCATATGGTCCGGTAAACTACCGGCTTACTGGTCTATTGCTAACTGGGCGTTACTTACTGAGAAGCACATCGTTGTGCTTTTTCGTGATATGGCTTCGAATAAGCGAAAATTACGTGTGGTATACATAAATGATAGGACAGTACAAGAGAGAATTACCAAGTACAATGCATTAATTGGTTCGTTAGGACCTGATGTCTTATTAACTAAAGTAGAAGATGCTAGAGCTCATGATCAACTAAGTTTCTTTGGATGGTTAAATTTAGATAACTTGAAAATGAAATGGGAGCTTCTCCAAAGTGCACTTATAGAGAAGTTTTCAATTCCGTATACACTCGACCGATTAACTATGTCATATAGCTGTGGTCTCATGAAAATTAATCTAATAACAGGTGATGTTATTCCATTAACAAAGCCATCACCATTATCAGGAATTTGGAATCTCGGGGAAATGGAAATGCAACACGATAGTAATCGTAAGGGGCTTTTCATTAAGTGTGGAGATCAAGTGGTCGTGCAATTAAATGATTTCCTCGGAAGTCAGTATCAAGGAGCCTTAGGTGACTGGCTTTTTTTTCTTCTACCATCGAATGATTTGGTTTGTATTGAGAAAAAAACCGGTAATTGTTTGTGGAAGGTCTATCTAAATTCTCTAACTCGCGACGGTAGGCCTAAGGGTAAGATAGATTATTATAATGAAACCTGTTATCGAAATAGTTTTATTGCGAATATACTTATCAATCGAGATACCATTGTTTGGGCGACTGATAGAAACGAGTTTTATTCGTTTCATATACCTACTGGAAAAAAGGGGAGATTGGAAAAACAGCAAAATCAATTCCTAGTGGACATTAATAATAAATTTCTATTGACATTGACGATAGATGAGGAATTAGAGGTAGGGAACCTAACCTTATTTGATTTGGAGGAATTCTTTGATGAATACCAATATAAATGATTTAATCATCGAACATTCTAACTTACGGTTTGGTGGTATAAGTCCGGTGGTTTTAAGAGAACTATCAGGTGTTTATCAGCCTTTTGTAAAAGCTGTTAAAGAAATGGTCTCAAATGCCTATGATGCAGATGCAAACAGTGTTCATCTTGATTTTAGAGATGACTTCCGTTTTTTAACCATAGAGGACGATGGCTGCGGTATGGACCCAGTTGAATTTGTAAGAGATTATATCAGGATAGGAAAGAGTTTACAAAAAGAGGGGTATACTTCACAAAAGAGAAGACCCCGTATTGGAGGTAAAGGAATTGGTTTTCTAGCTCCTGCGAGGTATTGTGATGAAGTTGAAATTAAAACGAAGAAAGGTTCGGATTCGCAGCATGTGTATCACTGGCAAGCAAAGGGGCTGAAGAATTTAAATCTGCGAGCTATACTTCCACACGGTCTAAGTGGTGAACTTCTTGGACGAGTGCTAGTTGTAGGAGTAGTAGATGAAAATGAAAACGAAATCGCTTTCCAAGTAAAAGAACAGGTTCTTACGATTAAAGATTCAATTAACTACGCTAGAATCTCATACATTTTAAAAGCTTCTGAGATTGAACTCATTGCAAAGATTAATTTCAAAGCTTTGTTTTCCCTGGCATCTAACCGTAGCCTCGAAGATATTGATAACTTCTGTGAAATCACAGTCCGAGGAGTAGAGATATCAGAACTCAGAAAATCATATACCAAAATTACACTGAAAGATTTAAAAGATTTTGTTGTCCGTGACCTTACTAAACCCGCAAAAAGAGGTGCAAGGAATGTAGAAAGTTTTAGTGGCGTTGCTCAATTTTTTTGGAATCTCAGTCGTATCATCCCAATAAAGGCAAAACTTCATGAAAACATTCCGGAAGTAGTGCGTAATTTTATTCGAACGGATATAGACGGAGAACATTTGGACTATCCGATAGCTATTTCTTATTCAATCAATGGTGGTATTCCGGAGAATCTTTATAGGAGTGTAATTGAACCAGAGCGACCATTAGATCAAAAAACAGATGCTGATTTATTTAAGTTACTTAATTTTACTAGCGAGGATTTTGAAGCTAATGGATTTTTAATTGGTCAATCAACTACTATTTATCCAGCAGAATGTCGAGGAATTTTGCTACGTGTGAAAGGAGTAGCAATAGGAGATCCAACATATTTAGGACTCGATCAAATACTAACAGGGGCTTCAAAAGTAGCCCTATCGCAAATCTCGGGTGAAATAAATATTACTAAAGGTATCGATGCAATTTACGATATTAATCCGGGACGAGATGGGTTTTATAAAGAGAGTAAGCAGTATAACCGATTAAAGCACCTTTTAATTGGTGATAATTCTGCTCGTTTGGAAGGTCCGCTAAAAGAACTAATTGATGCAATTATTAACCGTAGTGATATTAATGCTAGCATGACAAATTTTATTAAGCGTTATGAAGGACAACGGAATGCAATAATAGAAGCTAGCGCGGGAATAATGGAGCTATCTTTTGAGGATCCTGAAGTAATAGATCATTTTTACAAAGGTAGCTTACATTATGAGCTTCAATTGGCCCCGGCAGCACCATTTAAGGCGGAAGGAAAGCTTGCCTCCTTTACGGTGACTGTCGAGGAGGACATAGATGGCGATTATGAAATTGATTATGTTTCGAAAACACTCAAATTAAATAAACGTGCCGATATATGGAAACGAAACATTTCCATCGGTGGGGATGATTTCGAAATTGTCTACAAACTAGGAAAACAAAATAAAACTTTCTGCGAAGTTAATCCATCTCTTAAAAAGATATATTTGAACTGGGATCATCCGATAAGGGGTACAATGGGGGATGCGGGTTTTATCAAGCATTGCTTAGCAACGGTTGCCTCTAACCTCCCTCAAGACCAATTAGAAAAATACATTAAGCTTGTAACCAACAAAATTTAATTAGGGGCAGAATGATGACTATTTGTTTACAGGCAGAACAGTGGATAAAAGAATTTAATTCGAAAACAAAGATCTTACTAATTAATCCTCCTGTTCAAGAGGTACGATATGCTTGGGTACGCTGGAATCAACCGACAACACTATTGATGTTGAGTACAGTATTAACAGAAATGCATTGTGATGTACAATTACTTGATTTCATGCTCCCTTCAGAGACTGGGCGCGTTGCAATAAGAGATTTAGCAAAACAAAAAGTGATAGGTAGTACCTCGTATAAGGCACGTACATATGGGATGCCTATGGATGAAGCGGCAAAAAATCTACGGATCGTTCTTAAAGAATGGGAGCCAGACCATATAATCATCGATACCCTTACATCTTACTGGTATGAGACATTACGAACACTTATTCCTTATTTAAAAACGCTGATCCCTGATACAAGAATTTCAATAATTGGTCCTTATGCCGCAATGGAGACAGAGCATGCGAAAAAAATGGGAGCAACCTATTTGGTTACCGATTACCTTGACTTTCAACGGTGTATTCCAAACTATGAGTTGTATTTTAAACCGATAACTAAAAAACTAAACTCGGATAAACTTCCTCGGTTTGGGGGACTAAAGTTTACCCAGGATCCAGTGAATGGGCTTCTAGAACAAGTTGCTGTTCTGAGAAGGAATAATATAAAAGATACCGTCATTTTTGAGGAGAACCTCTTCCTTCATGAAGGTCAGATATTGAGAGAATTTTTGTCCATTCTTAATAAGGAAGGTATTCAGCTGTCTTTTCATGGTTTATGCGGAATTGAGATAAAGGATGCTCCTCTAGGAATCTTTCAGGAAATGTATAATGGTGGGTATAGATCCTTTTTTTTGGAGTACGAAAAACAAGGCAATGAGCTCATTATCGATAACTATATCCGGGTTTACAGAGAACTTAAAAGTAATAAAATAAGCTCTGGAAATTTCGCAGGTTTTCTGATGATTGGTACTCCTGAAGATGATCTTGAAACGATGTTCCGTCATAGTTTTCAACTACTGGAATTATGTGGGTCGCTTATACCTAAGCCCTATACTCCTTCGTTTCATACTGATGAATATAAATCATATTCACGAGCAGGAAGGCTTGACTTACTCTCGCCTCATGTTTTTCCCTTAGCTGAAAAAAATGGTATTTCTAGAGAAGAATATATGGAGTTTTACCAACACACAAGCTTCTTAAATGAAAAACGTTTAGGTCAATCATTTAACTTTTTTGATGATCATTATTGCTCAATAGCTTTAAAGCGAAGTTTAGGTAAGAAGGGGTGATAACATGGAACGAAAAAAACTCGCTATATTGGTGAACCCTCCAATTTATGATACTCAATACTGGGCTAGATGGAGTATGCCTCATGGTTTATTGAAAATTGCAACATGGTTAAGAGATAGTCAAATATATGACCTTAAACTTTTTGATTGCTTGAATCCTTATGGGAAAGAAAGTGGGCTTATAGACAATGTCGCCGAATTTGAAAGCTTCGATGCAGTACGTAAGCAAAAAAAAAGTGTAGTGGTATTAGGAACTAATCAGGAGTTTGAACCAGATAGACTAAGTTACAAACTAAAGCCAAATGAGAAGTGGAAGTATGTATTTGGTTGTCCTATAGGAACATTGGAAAGACAGCTATACGAATATAAAGAAGAAATCAAGTTTAAAGAGTACGAAGCAATTGAGTTTTGGGTGACTTCCATCATGACCTATTGGTGGGAAAGCACCCGTGATGTTGTTCAACTTGCTTTAGAAGTCTTCCCACAAGCCAAAATTCGTGTGGGTGGTATCTATCCTACGCTTGCACCAGAACATGCCAGGGTTAAACTCGGGATTCAGCCACTTGTTATAAAGGGTGATCAGGTTAACCTTACTGATGAAAAACAAATGGCGCAGCATCTCATTGTCTATAATGAGATCCCTGAGGCATCTAATCTATCATTGGCAACGGATTTATATGAGGAAGATGAGCGTCCTCCCTATACTATCTTGACAACTTCACGTGGATGTCCGCATATATGTTCGTATTGTGCCTCAAACGTCCTTAATGATGGGACAAAAGTACGTAATCGTGATTTTGACGACGTTATCAGGGAGATCAAAGAAAAGTTTGTTCAGGGTACTCGCGTTTTTTGTTTTTACGAGGACAATTTACTTATGAAAATGAAAGAGTTCAAACGTATTTTGAAAGCTGTTCTTAGTGATAAGTCATTATATGGAATTAAGATATTTGCACCTGAAGGGATTGAGATTGGAGTTGCTTTAAGTGACCGTAAGCGGTTTTTGTTAAAGTTAAAGTCGAATAAGCAAATACTAGCTACGTTGTCTGTTGATACGGACGCGCCTCTAGAACAACCAAATATTGAGGGGATATATGAGAGCTTTAAGAATCCAAAATTAACTCAAAAGCGATCATATATAACTTTTGAGGAAGATCTTACTCAAGGAGCTGTGGAAGTTATTGACAACAGTAACCCTGAGGAGTACATCAAATTAAGAGTTGGTGGAGAAGAAGAGGTTATCTTAAGAAAAGTTCACAAGGACAACGGTAAACATGAAATTGTATACGAGAACGAGCATGAAAGTTCGTTAGGATTATATCTAGTAGGGGTTCCCGAGATAGTGTATTTAATGAAATTAGCAGGATTTGAGAAGATTTACTTACCTCTTGAAACGATAAAAAAAGAAACGAACGCACGATGGAACCGTTCATGGAATAGCAATCTCCAGCGGTTCGAGTCTCTTCTTGCTGCTCTAGAAGAAGTAGGTTTTGACACCAGGAAGCAAAATGTGAATGCATTTGTTATGTTTGGATTACCAGGCGAAGATTTAGAAGAGATTTATGATACAGCCTTATATGCTAGTGAACGCGTTGGTTCAGTTATACCTATGCTTTTTACCCCGGTTCCCTCAACAAAGGTGTACGAGCAGTATCAAGATTACATCAAAAGTAAGGGATTTGACCTACAACACTTGAACGGAAAATTGTTCCCGTTTTTTGATATGTTGAAACAAGACTTAATCAACAAACATGGGGAATGTAAAATTGATATAAGTGATTATGTCCGAGTTGAAAGTTTTATGCAACGTATTAATACAAAAGTGAATGGTCAGTCCGTTAATATTTACGCAGACTCTCGTGTATCAAAAACATTTCGCAAAGTTTATAGTGAATATCAATCCATAGCTAGAATTTTGGAAGTTGATAACGAGGAGATACTTGTGGGTGAGTTTGGAGCTTCAGATACCTGGCAAGAGGAATAAATTTTTAGAGTGCTTCCTTCGGAAGCACTTCAGCCTGTAGACAAAGTTCCGTAAGGAACAGGGTCTGCAGGCTTTTTTGTTGAATATAGAACATGTTACGTTTTCAAAAGTTATTTTTTAGAGGTGGCATTATGCTTAATAAGCAAGAGGCCGAAGGGCGTTATCAGATATCTGCATTCTCGCTAGATGAGTTGGTGCCAGAAGATCATCTCGTAAGAAAAATTGAAAATGCAATCGACTTTTCGTTCATCTATGACTTGGTGGAAAGCCTTTACTGTCATGACAATGGCAGACCCAGTGTTGACCCTGTAGTCTTAGTTAAAATTGCTTTCATCCAATATATTTTTGGAATTCGTTCCATGCGACAAACGATTAAAGAGATCGAAACCAATGTTGCCTATCGGTGGTTTATTGGCTATGATTTCAGTCAGCCCATTCCCCATTTCACGACCCTAGGCAAGAACTATGTTCGCCGTTTTCGGGATACTCAACTCTTCGAGTCGATCTTCCTTCGAATATTGGAGGAGGCGGTTCATCATGGATTCGTGAAGCCTGATGTGCTTTTCATTGATGCTACGCATGTAAAAGCCAGTGCGAATAAGCATAAATACGTGAAAGAATGTTTATGGCAGACTAAAAATGTAGGTTATGGCAGTTAATTTATGCAGACCCGTAGGGGCTGCATAAATTAAAAAACCACTTGCCAACATCCCCTTATCAAAATACACTCCTGTTGGGCATTACAGACGACGGGAGGTATAAAGTTAGGAGATGTTAGCAGTGGCAGAAATTAATTATATCAGGCATGAGGCAAACAAAAAAGGGCGAGCTTATAGCAAGATTGCCAAACAAATGAATCGTGATTCAAGGACGGTTCAGAAGTATGCAGAAATGGATGATTTCAATCTACAAGAAAAGCCCAAGCAAATTCGAAAAGCTAGAGTCATGGAGCCCGTTAAACCTATTCTTGATCAATGGATCAAAGAGGACTTGAACAAGAAAAAGAAGTTCCGAAGAACAGCACAACGCTTGTTCACGCAATTAGTGGAGGAATACCAATTTACAGGATCATCTCGCTCTGTCAGACAATATGTTTCCCAACGTAAGCACCAGTTAGCGGAGACAAGTGATGCTGCGGCATTGCCATTGGAAACGAGACCTGGATCAGCTCAAGTTGATTTTGGAGAAGCACCATTCAAATATCAGGGAGAAAGTGTTACCTTGCCATTCCTCGTTCTCTCGTTTCCTTATAGCAACACGTTCTACTTTCAAGTTTTCCAGTCTCAGAATCGAGAATGCTTTCTGGAGGGATTAAAGCGTATCTTTCACTATATAGGTGGAGTTCCAAAGGTCATTCGATTTGATAATTTATCACCAGCGGTGAAAAAGATCATGCCAAATGGTCAGCGTGAACTGACGGAGGAATTTCAAAACTTCGTTTTTCATTATGACTTTGAATACGAGTTTTGCAATCCCGGTAGTGGCAATGAAAAAGGGCACGTAGAGGCGATGGTCAAGTACGTTCGCAACAACTTCCTGCTTCCTGAGTTGCAGATACACAATCTTGATCAGCTAAACGAAACCCTTTGGAAAAAAGCCGAGAAAGATCGGGAGAGACCTCATTATGTGAAAGAAACCATGCTTTCCGAACTATATTTGGCAGACAAGGAACACCTTCTTCAATTACCTGCCAAAGAGTTTGATTGTATCCGATATGAACGAGTAAAAGCGGATAAATACGGATATATCCGAGTCGAAAATAAACTCTACTCAACGTCTCCCCGTTTTGCCAAATGTATGGTTTTGGCAAAGATCTCATTTGACCGAGTCGATATTTTAACTGAAGAATATGAGCTGATCGTACAGCATCCCAGGCTGTATGGCAAAGAGCCAAAATCAGTGATTTGGCAGCCATATTTGATATTGATGGCAAAACGGCCAACTGCTATTAAATACACAAGTTTTTATGAACAATTGCCAATCGAATGGCAAGTCTATCTCTCGAATTGCACGGTCCCAGAGAAGCAAGAAGCTCTCCAGCTACTATCCGTCATTTTAAAAAACGATGATATGAAAATACCCACGCAAGCTTTGCAGCTTGCCTCTGAGAATGGTCACCCAGCCGTTGATTCTATTAAGCAGATCTATTATCAACTCATGAATGGCCGTGGACAAAGGGATACCATCCAACCGAAAGGTTTTGTTCCTGCCGTTCCAACAGCCACTAGAGGATTAGCCCATTACAATGAATTTTTTAAGGGAACGGGAGGTCATCACTAGTGGATGCATTGATAAAAGAATATTCAAAGCGTCTCAAGTTGAGTTGGGTTCGGCAACATTTCCATGAGGTTGAAGCTACTACAAATGAAGAGTACTTACTCAAAATACTAGAAAACGAGATACAACAACGAGAAGTACGGAAAATCAATCTGCTCTTTAAACAATCTTCCTTGCCAAGAATAACAGGAAAGCCATTTGAATGGGGTCATATTCAGATGGGACAAGGTCTCACGCAGGATCATATCCTTCATGGTGGATTTATAGAGGAGAAAGAAAATCTGATCTTTTATGGCGGTGTGGGAACGGGGAAAACGTACTTATCCACTCTGATTGGCTTAAATGCCATTCAGCAGCAAGGGAAAAAGATAAAGTTCTTTACTGTCGCTGGATTAGTCAATCGGCTGCTAGACGCTCACGAGACTGGCTCGTTGAGCCGATTCTTTAACCATATTGAGAAGCTAGATCTGTTAATACTCGACGAACTGGGGTATATTCCTCTGCATAAACAAGGTGCAGAACTGCTATTTCAGATTATCTCCATGTGCTACGAAAGAAAAAGTATTATTATCACGACCAATCTACAGTTTGGCCAATGGAATCATATATTTGGTGATCCAATTTTAACAGAGGCAGTTATTGATCGCTTGATTCATCACTCTCATTTGATCGTCTTCAATGGCGAAAGCCATCGATACAAAGAATCGCTATTACACGGTAAATAATTTAGGGGTTGGCAAGTGGTACATTTTTAATTGCCATTTGCTACATTTCTTACTTGCCAAAAACATGAAAGAAATCGTTGAAGAACAAGCGAAGAAATATCAAGAGCTGCTGGACGAAGAAATCAATCAGGATCGTATTGCACATGGAAAGAAGCCCCTTGAAAAAAAGACAGAAACTTCGAAGAAGGAGGTGAAAGTCAGCACAACTGACCCGGATTGCGGATTGTTTGTAAAAGGGGAAAAGGAACGTGTATTTGCTTATAGTTTTCATACAGCATGTGATCGAAATGGATTTGTGCTTGGTGCCAAGGTAACGCCAGGCAATGTGCATGACAGTCAGGTTTTTGAGGATGTTTTGAATCAAGTGCGAAAGACGTTTGCACAGCCTCAAGCTGTGGCAGTGGACTCGGGATACAAGACGCCTTACATCAGTAAAACACTCCTTGATGACCAGATTCGCCCCGTTATGCCCTACACAAGACCACGCACCAAAGAAGGTTTTTTTAAAAAGCACGAATATGTGTATGATGAATATTTCGACTGCTACATCTGCCCGAACGAGCAAATCTTAACATATGAGACAACAAACAAGTGTCAAAATCGGTTGTAAAATCCCCAATATCAGCGGTTTAAAATTCCCCAGAAAAAGCCGACATACTCTCCGGGAGGAGAGTAAATATGGTGAAAAATGGGGAGTTTTTTGTGATCAAAGAAATGCGTCTGAAAGGTATGAGTATTACCCAAATTGCTGAAGAGATGGGACGGGATCGAAAAACGATTCGAAAATGGCTCCTGAAAGATACGCCAGAGAGCTTTCCTACTCGCAAACCACGTCCCAGCAAGTTGGATCCTTTTAAGGATTTCATCCGTACTCGTATGGCGGAGGGCTGTCAAAATGCCCGCATCATCTTCGAAGAAATAAAAGCCCGTGGCTATACCGGAAAGGACACCATCTTACGAGACTTCATGAAGCCGCTGCGTCCCCACTTTCGTTCAAAAGTAACCGTACGATACGAAACGAAACCTGGACAACAAGCGCAAGTAGACTGGGGACATTTTCGAGCAAATGTCAACGGAAAACAAAAGCGTCTTTACGCTTTCGTCATGGTGCTGGGTTATTCACGCATGATGTATGTAGAATTTACCGAGGACGAAAAGCTGGAAACTCTCATCGGATGTCATCTTCGGGCTTGGCAGTACTTTGGGGGTGTCCCTCAAAGTTGTTTGTACGACAACATGAAAACAGTTGTTTCTGGTCGAGATGACAATGGTAGGGTGATCTGGAACGAGCGTTTCGCCCGCTTTGCCAGCCACTATGGGTGCAAGCTGCTGAGCTGCAAGCCCTATCGGGCTCGAACGAAGGGAAAAGTGGAGAATGGGGTGGGTTATCTCAGAAAGAACTTTTGGCCTCGCATCGGCACTTTTACCGGGCTACAAGATCTCAATCAACAAGTACGCTATTGGCTGGACACCGTTGCAAATTGTCGCCTTCACGGAACCACCCATCAAATGCCGAATGAACGATGGAAAGTAGAAGACCTCCAACCTTTGAACCACGTGCCTTTTGCTGTTGTGGACCGGCATTACCGGAAGGTGATGAGTGATGCTTATGTTTCTTTTGAAGCCAATCGTTACTCTGTTCCATGGGAGCACATCGGTCGAGTAGTAGAAATTCAAGATGAGAAAAATGGAGTCTTGCGATTTTATTGCAATGGCCATCTAATCGCTGAACACTCCAAACAGTGGGGGCGTCATCAGACCGTAAGCATAAAAAAACACTTCGAAGGAATTCGCACATCTACGAGCAAACCGGTTCCCCAACCTACACCTCGTTATATGGCGAATTCAACACCCGAAGTGTTGGAACGCTCTCTTACGGCGTATGAAGAACTGGCGGAAGAAGAGGTGACGCTGCAATGATCTTGCAAGAACGCCTGTTGGAAGCGTCCCGTCATTTTGGATGGATACGCATCCCCGAGATCCTCCACGATCACGCCGAAGAAGCATCCAAACACAACATATCGTATTTGGAGTTTTTGGACAAGCTTCTGCAGGAGGAATTAGCGGCTAAATACGAACGATTTTTGCATACAAGAACTCGATTAGCACGGCTTCCGTTCAAAAAAACACTAGACGAATTTGATTTCTCTTTCCAACCTTCCATTGATGAAAGACGTATCCGTGATTTGGCGACTCTAGGTTTTATTGAGCATCAGGAAAACCTCATCTTCTTGGGGCCACCCGGTGTCGGTAAAACTCATTTGGCCGTAGCGCTTGGTTTGGAAGCAATCAAGCAACGCTATACGGTTTATTTTATCACTGCCCACGATCTGGTACAGTCGCTTCAGACGGCCCATGGCAATCGCACGATTGCCCAAAAAATGCGGGCGCTCACCAAACCAGACTTGTTGATCATCGATGAAATTGGTTACCGCAAAATGGACGAAACTGCTGCTCACTTCTTTTTTCAGATTGTATCTGAACGATATGAAAAAGGTTCATTGATCTTGACTTCAAACAAATCGTACGGAGCCTGGGGAGAGATTTTCGGAGATACCATTTTGGCCACTGCGATTTTGGACCGACTGCTTCACCATTCCAGTACGATCAATATCAAAGGGGAAAGTTATCGCATTAAGGAAAAGAAAAAAGCAGGTTTCTTTCGACCGGAGCCTGCTGAAGTAAACAACCAGTAGCGACAAAAATGGGGAATTTTCAACCGATAGTTTTGGGGAAAATTAAATCGATATTGACACAAGGATGGGTACCGTATCTATCGATCAAATTCTCAAGTTTGCCGAAGTTGTCCGTTCTTGAAACAATGCACGGAAAGTAAAGACTACACAAAGAGAGTGAGTCGCCACATCTGGGCTGATTACCTCGAAGAGGTAGACCACCTCCGGCATACCGAGGAAAACAAACAAATCTATAGCAAACGGAAAGAAACGATTGAACGTGTATTCGCTGATATGAAGGAAAAGCATGGCATGCGTTGGACGACCTTACGAGGACTGGAGAAGGTCACGATGCAGGCGATGCTTGTTTTCGCTGCCATGAACTTGAAAAAAATGGCGACCTGGCTATGGAAATCAGGTCGCCAAAAGGTGAACGATCAAAACACCTTCGGTATTTTCATCAAATTATTAAACAAACTCCCTCTGCTGTTCGTTCAGCGAGGGAGTTTGTCTGCAACCTGGGAGGGTGTCTCAAAAGTAAACTCTGGAACACCCCCATCAGCAAAAATTAGATGAGTTTGTAAGAAACCAAGGAGCTAAGCGGCCTGTTCTCGCTTAGCTCCTTGGTTTTTAGCGTCTACCGCTGCTTTCTTGAGCAGATTGTGGGCAAGGGAAAGCCACCCGACCTCCAGACTTACTTTTGGTAAGCCTCGAAGCAGGAACCTTTTAAAGCCTCGGTTGTTCTTCATATCGCCAAATACGGGCTCCGGCTCGATCATGCGTCTCACGGCCAGGGCATAGCCTTCTTCGCTGCGGAGTTTTTGCCTTGCTTGGTTCTTTAACCGCAAATACTTCATGCTGACTTTGATCTCACGATCTCCTTGGGCTTTCGTACACTGCGGCTTTAGCTGGCACCCCTCACAACCGGCACTTCGGTAATGTCGGTATTCGATTTCATACCCACTTTCCGTTTTCTCCCTACTCATCCGGCGGAAATGGAGCGTTTGACCCGCCGCACATGTCCACGTATCCTGTTCGCTGTTGTAGGTCCAGTTGTCCATCTTGCTGATGTCCTTTTGCCATGCCTTACTTTTTTCGTGGTGGTACGTGCTGTATTTGACGATGGCTTCGACTTCATTCTGCTCCAAGTAGTCATAATTCTCCTCACCGCCATAGCCCGCATCAGCAATGACGGTGTTTGGCAGCTTGCCGAACTGTGATTTTATTTTCTCCAGATGAGGGATGAGGCAGCGTGTATCAGTTGGCCGCTGGTGGACACTGTAGCCGAGAATGAATTGATTTTCGGTACCGATCTGAACGTTGTAACCCGGCTTGAGCTGGCCATTTCCCATGTGGTCCTCTTTCATCCTCATAAACGTAGCATCATGGTCCGTTTTGCTGTAGCTGTTTCGCTTGCCTAAAATCGATTCATGCGCCTCATACTTATGGAGGCGAGGAAGCAGATCCTTGCGGATTGTGCGAACTGCCTTCTTTAGTGGCTTGTCTTTCGGCGTCTGCTGCAGACGTTCTTCCAATTGTTTCACAGCATACTCTAGCTTTTCGCTGGTGATGGTAGAAGACTCGCCTAATTCACGAAGATCCTTGCCCTCGTGTGTTCTTTCATCATGCTTCTCGGCTTCCTCAATAGCGGCGAACAAGGTTTGGACTTTCTCCTGAAGCTTGGCTTTCTGCTTCACGACAGCCTTTCCCCAAACAAACGTATACCGATTGGCATTGGCTTCGATCTTGGTGCCGTCCACAAAGTAGTGCTCCAGCTGCACGTAGTTCTCCTCAACCAGAAATTGAAGCACCGCGGTAAAGACGGTCTCCAGAACGGTTTTCATGCGCTCTGAGCGAAAACGGTTGATGGTACGAAAGTCTGGGCGCTGCCTGCCTGCGATCCACATAAACATGATGTTTTCACGGACGGCCTTGGCAATTTGGCGAGAGGAATAGATACGCTGCGTGTAGGCGTAAATGATAATTTTGGTGAGCATCTTGGGGTGATAGCTGTCTCGTCCGCCACCGGGGTAAGCCGCATCGAAGATGGCGTCGTCGAGACGATTGACGGCGGCATTGACCACACGAACGAGGTGATTTTCGGGAATGTCTTCTTCTAAATCCATTGGTAAGCAGAGTTGATTCATGGTATATTGAATGTACAAAGAAACCGACTCCTTTTTGTAAATGGTGGGTGGTACTTCCATTTTAACAAAGAGCGGTTTCTTTTTGTTTACCTGAATGAAAAGAGGGCCGTCCCTCAGTCATTTATGATGACTTTTGGGACAGCCTCTTTTTATCGAAAAAAATATGTTTGACAGGGGGTAGCCTAATTGTAGTTGGTAAAGTTGTGACATGACAAACAAATGCCCTAATACGAATATTGTTTCTCAGAAACTTTTCCTAGGTAGTATAAGAAATTATTCGGTCGATTAAGTAGAAGTAACTAAACAGAGTATGTATAAAAAAGATGTTTGAAGATTCGGTAGTGTAAAAAGATGGAAATAGGGGGAGATCCTCTTGAAGTTTCCGAAGGAAAGAAGAAGGAACCAAGTCGTGAAAATATTTATATGCAAAAACATAAGATTTTCTTGTTAAGCTGTACTGACAAATGATGGCGAGCTAACAGGGGCCGACCATAACTACTAGCATCGAGGGACCTTGATGGGATATATCTTGAGTATTGAAGTATTATCTACTATGAGTGAAAACTATAGGATATCCTCTAAAGTACAAGGGCCTAGAGCTTTTCTCACAGTTTTGTTAAAAATAATTTAATTACTCAGTAGGATTATTACCATATTAGTAAGACTTATGAAGGAGAAAGAAATGCATCTGTCGAAGATCCTCGCATTACCGTATCGAAATATCTTTTCAGGTAGGTGTAATAATGAAGAGATTTTTGGATTTATTAGAGGAAAAAGGACTAAAATGTTTTAGACAAGATAGTATTCCTTTGGATGACTATGTGCATCTTTCTGTAGATGAGCAAAAAAAAATATATGACCCAAAGTTTTTCTTAGAAACTCACCCGACAAAAGGTAAAAAAACGGTTATAAATCCTCAGTATTCAAAATCATTGTTTAAATTTTTTTTAGATGGTTCGAGACGAACGTACAAAATTGCAGACGTTTTAGTGGATGATAGCTATCTACCAATTGTAGCAGGACAAATTGGGGCTGCATGTTGTGTTAGAGATGGTAAACGTCTGAAAAGACACTTGCAATTTCAACAAAATTTAATGGTACTACCAGATAGTATTAATGAATTAACATTAGAGGAACTAAAGAATAATATTGAACGGATAAGTTTAAAAGGTATCAAGTTAAGAACAATAAATCATGAGTTTAAAAAAACAAATGGAAATCTTGCAGACCAATCTGTAGCGAAAATAAACTCTGAAATGCAAGGGATGGAATTACAAATAATAAATGAAATGCATCGAGAAAGAGTATTAGATACTGATTCTATGATAATTTTAGATGGTTCACTTGAATTTATAAATAAGCCGAAGTTGATAGAGGAAACATTTAGACATGTAGTAGGTGTCGCCAAATCCTTTAATTCTAACCTGAAAGAATTATTAAAGCGAAGAGATCAAGAAATAGGTACTATATTGTCAACACTTGAATTTGGGGAAAGAACCCCTGTTTTTAAAATAGAAACAAATCAATTAACTATTGGGGCTTGGTATCTTAGAATAAGGCATAGGGAATATATGAGGAGTCCTATGGATGGTATTATTAAAGTAGAAAAGGTTGCATTAAAGAGTGAAAATGAGCATTTAGATGGTATTGACACCGGATTAATTGACAACATTTCAATGAGTCTAATAAATGAGCGACTACCCACTTGTTATGGTAGTGATTCACGTTGGGCTTCGCATTTGTATCCAATTTATCTTACTGAGAAATTTCTAAAGAGCTCGTTCAAAAGTGACTACCATTTTTTAAACGTTTTTTAAAGGAGATACCCACATATGAGGATTGGAAGAGTTTCAATTTCGGAAAAGCATAAATCTACAACAGATGAGTTTCACTTTTGGCTTGATAACGATCAAATTGTTGATACCTTTGACATAATTAAAGTACCTCATCTTAAAAATTCCCATACTTATGCATTGATTAGAGACTTAACTTACATTACAGATAGTCCGGGGCATATGGGTAACTTTGTATCTTACGATTTTGGTGATACAGATGCTGAACCAATTACTGAAAGATTAGGTGTTACATACGCAACAGCGCAGGTGTTATCAAATAATAAAGAAATATATATGCCAGTACGAGATGGAAATAGTGTTCAATTCGCAAATGCTGATGAAATTAAAATTGCTTTGGGGTTGGACAATGTTAAGCAAGAGATTCCAGCAGGCTTTATTAGTATGTCCAATAATACTTCTGTACCAGTATGTTTCGATGCAGATTTTTTGATCGGTCCAGAAGGAGCACATTTAAATATTTCAGGTATTTCAGGTCTAGCAACGAAAACATCATACGCTATGTTTTTATTGCAAGCAATACAACAAAAACAAAAGGATACAGCAATAATAATTTTAAATGTTAAGGGTCGTGATTTATTAAGAATCAATGAAAGCGCAGAAGATACTGATGGTCGTGAAGATTGGGAGAAGTGTGGATTAGAATTTAAACCTTTTGATAATGTCAAATTTTTTTATCCTTTTGATAAAAATCCTGACAGGAGTTATAGTAGGACACATCTTCCATCAAATATTTTAAAACAGCAACACGAATCGGGAAAAGCCGCTAATTATGTTTATACCTATAAAGAGCATAGAGACAAAATAGAATTATTATTCAGCAATGTCGAAGATACCAATCAAACATTGGATTCAATATTAGTAAAAATTTCCGAAGACAGTGAATTTAATGTACCTGATTGGAAAAAATTTTTAGATAAGGTTAGCGAGTATACCCAAGCTAGTTCGGGAAAAGATAAAGAAATTACTATTAACTCTTGGAGAAGATTTAAGAGACTTTTAAATTCGAGTATAAAACCTTACCTAGGTAATTCTCTGTTTCAAAACTCGAAGTCAACCGACCCCAAACATGGGCACTGTTTTCTTTCTGAGGAGATTCAAAATATTAAATCTGGTGATGTATTTGTAGTGGATATTGCAGCTTTAGAGGAACAACTTCAATGCCTTGTTTTTGGGGATATTGTTGATGCAGTTTATCAATTGAAAAACGAAGGAAGAGATTCTGATGAGCCAGTACCTTCAAAAATAATTATTTTTGTTGATGAATTAAATAAATATGCTCCAGCAGCTACGAAGTCAACACCAATTTTGAATTTGTTACTTGAAATTGCTGAGCGAGGGAGGTCTATGGGAATTATACTATTCTCAGCACAGCAATTTAAAAGTGCAGTTCACTCTAGAATTACCGGAAATAGCGGAACGCATGTTTTCGGGAGAACAAACTCAATTGAGGTTGCCAAGAAGGACTATAATTTCATCTCAGATACTTTTAAATCTATGATGACAAGATTAAATAAAGGTGAATTGATTATTCAACATCCAATTTTTAGAACCTTATTGAAGATAAAATTTCCAAAACCATCATATTTCCAGTCGAAGGAGTAATGAATCAGTGAATAAGCCAAAGGCGGAGATTGGAAAATTTTCAATTGAGTCACTAACAACAGGTATGTACGAGAATCACTTAGTTGTATATAGAGAGTATGTGCAGAATAGTGCCGATTCACTTGATAAGGCGGTACAAGATGGGATAATAACACAACAGCAAGCCATTATCGATATTATTATTAATAAAGAAGAACGGAGGATTGAAATACTCGATAATGGTTTGGGTATCCCAGGTGACGTTGCTTTTAAAACCCTTGTCGATGTAGGTAAATCCACTAAAGACTATTCAACAAACCGAGGATTTAGAGGAATTGGACGACTGGCCGGTTTTGCTTATTGTAATACGTTAAAATTTGTAACGAGTTTTAAAGGCGAACCATTTAAGTCTATTGTGACCTTCGATTGTTCTTTAATGAAAAAATTATTGATTCCTGGAGAGAGTGACCATTTAACTGCAGAAAATGTCTTAGACTTAGTTACAAGTTACGAGAAAATTCCTGAGGACAGTGCCGTCCATTACTTTAGTGTTATTATGGAGGGAATCGATGCTAACGAAGATAAATTACTTGATATGACGAAAGTAAATACATATTTAAGTCAGGTTGCACCGGTTCCATTTAATAGAGGTAAGTTTGTATTTACAACAGAAATTATAAATCTATTTGAGAAATATGATGTTCCATTAACCGAGTATAAAATTTCAATTGGTGATTCAAAGGAGACTTTGAAACCGATTTATAAACCATATAAACATAGGTATGCATTATTTAATAAAAAAAATGCTGAGGAAGTCCTTCAAATAGAACCAATTATTAAGGAATCAGATGGTAAACTTCTCTATATTGGGTGGTATGGTAAAACTAACTTACAAGGAGCATGTTCTGAAGAGCATATTAAGGGAATTCGTTTAAGAAAAGGTAATATAATGGTTGGGGATAGTAATACCCTGTCGGAATTGTTTAGAGAGGAGAGATTTAACTCCTGGTATATCGGAGAAATACATATTCTTGATCCAGAAATTATACCAAATGCTCGTAGAGATAATTTTGAACTAAATAATGCGTATTACCAAATTAGAAGTTATTTAACCGACTTTTTCGATAGATTATCTTTAGATATTAGGGAAGCATCGAAGAAGAGAAATGAAGGAGAAGGTAAGCTTATCAAACTTGTTCAAGAAGCTGAGGATAGAGTGACTGCTCTAATTAAGAACGGTGCAAGTTCAAAGGTGGAAAAGAAAAAAGTTATGGATTTATTAATTAAGGCCAATGAATCTTCGGATAAAATAAAGGCTACAACCGAAGAAGGTAAGGAAAAAATTAAAGATTATAAAATGAAAATAAAAAATCTTGAACAAATACTAGAAAATAAGGTTCAATATAAAGGAAGAGATTTGCCTTCCTCGTATTCAAAGAAAGAAAAGAAGATAGTTCAAATCATTTTTGAAGTAATTGATAATAATTTGGAGTCCACAATAGCTGAAAACTTGATAAATAAAATACTACAAGAACTTAAAAAATAACTAGCCCGCTACTTGTAAGGGGGCTGTCAAGAATTTCGTGTAAACTCAATCAATCTAAATATATGAAAAGGTTTCATCACCCTAATTAGGAACATCTTTTTTCGGAGCAAACAGGGTCTAGGGTTGTAAGGCGAAACGAACCCTTGACGTGTTGGTGTAGAAAAAGATAGTTCCTTCGGGGATGAAGCCTTTCTTTTATTTATTAGCTGATGTGTGGTCATATGTGATTCCCAAAGAAAACAGATAGCTG
Source organism: Brevibacillus sp. FSL K6-2834 (assembly GCF_038592925.1). Taxonomy (NCBI): domain Bacteria; kingdom Bacillati; phylum Bacillota; class Bacilli; order Caryophanales; family Paenibacillaceae; genus Brevibacillus; species Brevibacillus sp. FSL K6-2834. Next base: position 3,820,970 of record NZ_CP151945.1, on the reverse strand, counting down.
CATGAGAATCTGTCCCCAATTCTGGACTCTTCTCGTCAATTTAAATAGGGCATCCATGGCTACGAGATGTAATATTTTGAGAAGTGGATCGTTTGTGGGAAAGACGAATTTCCCTTCGTTACTTTTGTCGGTGGCAACTTTCCATAACGTTAGTTGTATAGATCATCTTCGAATCTCTGGAGGATATTTGAAAAAGGTCGCAATCTCATCCCCAGTCGGTGCTCCAGGAGCGTACATTAAGGGGATATACTCGCCCAACTATTCATCTTGTATTAAATACGAAAGCTGCTGATTTTCATTTTAAGGAGGGATCATTGGAATAGAACGGGTCTGTCAAGATTTTTGTGTAAACTCAATCAACCAATATATGAAAAGGTTTCATCCCCCTAATTGGGCCATTTTTCGAAACCAATAGAGTCAAGGGCGAAAGGCGAAGCGAACCCTTGACGCGTTGGTGGAGAGAAAGATAATCCCTTCGGGGATGAAGCCTTTCATTTGTTAACGGATGTACGGCTGTACCCGATCTTCAAAGAAAACGGATAGCTGTAAGAGAATCTGGCCCCAGTTCTGAACTCGTCCCGTCCACTTTCGTAGAACATCCATGGTTACGAGATATAACATCTTCAAAAGGGCATCATCTGTGGGAAACATGGCTTTTCCTTTTGTCACCTTTCGAAGCTGTCGATGATAACTCTCGATCACGTTAGTTGTATAAATCAGCTTTCGAATCTCTGGAGGATATTTAAAGAAAGTGGCAATCTCGTCCCAGTTATTCCGCCAGGAACGAACCATCAAGGGATATCTACTGCCCCAGGTTTGTTCAAACTGATCGAGTTCTTCCAACGCGGCTTGCTCCGTTGGAGCCTTATAGATAGGTTTTAGCTCGGACGTGATCTTTTTGAGATCCTTATAGGAAACATATTTGATGGAATTTCGGATTTGATGGATGACACATTTCTGAATCTCCGTCTTCGGATAACATGCAGAGATGGCTTCTGTAAAGCCACGAAGATTATCGACGCTTGTAATGAGAATATCCTGGACTCCACGATTTTTCAGTTCGTTGAGGACATGCAGCCAGAATTTTGCCGATTCATTCTCCCCAATCCAGATCCCAAGCACATCTTTATGACCGTCAAGGTCAATACCAATGACCATATAGGCGGCTTTATTGACGATAGCTCCGTCCTGTTTTACCTTAAAGTGAATGGCGTCAAGGAAAACAACAGCATAAACCGCTTGCAAGGGGCGATTTTGCCACTCTTTGATCATCGGTACAATCTTATTCGTTACATTTGATATGAGCGTTGGTGAGACTTCGATGCCATAGAGCTGCTGCAGATGGTCTTGGATATCGCGTGTGGATACGCCTTTGGCATAGAGGGCAAGAATTTGATCTTCGATCCCTGTAACATTGGATTGATGTTTCTTTACAATGTTTGGTTCAAAATCACCCTCTCGATCTCGAGGGACTTGGATGTCGACATCCCCGTACTCAGAACGGACGGTTGTGAACGGCACTGTTAAAATCCTCAATAACGGCACTTGAAAATTCCCCACTTTCGGCAGAAAATCTCTCCCTGGAGGAGAGAAAATATGCTTAAGAATGGGGAGTTTTACTTGATCAAAGACATGAGACAAAGAGGAATGAATATCACACAAATTGCTGATTCATTAGGGAGGGATCGAAAAACAATTCGTAAGTGGCTGAAAAAGGATGAGCCTTCGAAATACCAACGATCTGTTAAAAAAACAAGCATTCTCGATCCATTTAAACCCTATATCAAAGCGAGAATGGAAGAAGGCTGCTTCAATGCTGTCGTTTTGTTTGATGAGATCAAAGCCCAAGGTTATCCAGGGCAAATTCGGCTCCTTCGCTCATTCATGGAACCATTGCGCCCGGTTGTTAAGACCAAGGCAACGCTCCGTTATGAAACGGCACCCGGAAAGCAAGCGCAAGTAGACTGGGGACATTTTAAGGTAGAGTGGAATGGTGGATATAAACGGCTGTACGCCTTTGTCATGGTTTTGGGATACTCGAGAATGTTGTATGTGGAATTTACAGAGAATGAACGGCTTGATACCCTCATCGGCTGCCACTTGCGTGCCATGCAATACTTTGGCGGCAGACCGGAAACATGTGTGAATGTCAATCAAAATGTTGACCACCGTGCTCATCAAAAAATTGACCACCATGGCAAAAATCAATCCACCCGTCGGGTGGGTAACTTTTTCATGATCACGATCTTTGAATGCTCTGCTTAAAGCGATAGCTGTCTCCATTCATTGCAAAGATATGGGCACGATGGGTAAGCCGATCAACCAGGGCTGACGTCATTTGCTCATCTTTGAAAATCTGTGTCCATTCCGTAAATTCCAGATTACTGGTAATGATCATGCTTCCTTTCTCATAGCGGGCCGCACAAAATTGGAATAATAACTCCGCCCCGGTCCGACTCAGAGGGACAAACCCGACTTCATCCAAAATAATCAAATCTGTTTTCAACCATTGCCTCTCTAGCTGGAGGATTCGCTTTTGGGACTGAGCTTCCATAAGCTCGTTACATATTTTAGCGGCAGTCCAAAACTGAACGGAATAGCCATGATGGCAAGCTTCCTTCCCGAGTGCAATGGAGAGATGAGTTTTGCCAGTGCCAGAGTTTCCGATAAACATGATGTTCTCTGCCTTTTCGATGTACTCACAACGAGCCAGTTGAAGCAATTTGGGCTTATTGAGGGACGGAATCGCCGAGAATTCAAATTGATCGAGCGTTTTCATAGAAGGGAATTTGGCGTGCTTGATGCGACTCGCGATTTGGTTAGCATCCCTTTGCTGAACTTCTTGCTCTAGTAGGGCTAAGAGGAACTCCTCGTAGGGAATTTGCCGTTCAGCAGCATCATGGGCGATTTCCTTATAGACACGTTTAATCGCAGGTAAGCGAAGGCGTTTCGCGTAGGTTTCAAGCAGGAAACTCGTACTCAATGAACCACACTCCTTTTCTGTAACAAACGATTGTACTGGCTAAGATCTGGGGCCTTTACCTGAATACGTGGAACAGAGCTATCCTCCGCCAACGAGAGTTGGGGCAAACGGTGTTCCGGCAATGTTCGCTGAAACAATAATTGCCTTACGGCATCATACTGGAACATCCCTTTTTGGCAGGCCTCCCCCAGTGCTTCTTCGACGAGAGAAGTATCGAATTCACGGTGCAAAAGCAAGAGTCGAACGAACTCCTTCATCCCTCCTGGTCGGTTACGGCACTTGTCCAAGAACTTTTGGTAAATGGCGGGTAATCCTGCCTGATGCAATGGTCTAGCATAAAGAACTGCTCCTGGGCGAATAAGAAGTAAATCCAGATAATGATCGTATTGCAAAATCTCCTTTCCTTTTTCCAAGCACCGCTCATGCGTCGCAATCAGGCTTTTTCCGTGATACACCTCAATTTTTTCAGCAAATACTCGGCAAATAAGTTGGGTCGATGCATAGGAAACCGGGACGGAATAGGCATTTTTTTCAATGTGGATCATGGATAGCGTATTGCTTTTCACGGGTACAACACGGAAACAATCCAATGGCCGTGGAGGCAATGGAAGCATGATGGGCAACTCTTGAACAAATGCTTCTCCAACCGTTAGGGAAGACCGGGGAACGGTTGTATTCTCGTAAGAGATACATTTTTCGAGGAGGATTTGATTTAGCTCCTCCAGAGAAGAAACACTAGGAACAGGTGCAAAAAATTGCCTCTGGGCAAACTGTACGAGGTTTTCCACTTGGCCTTTTTGATGCCCTTTTCCCGGATCACAGAAATAGCTTTCAAACAGGTAGTGGGCACGTAGCTGAATAAATCGCTCTTGTTCCTCGCGATTTTTGCCTTCCAATACCTTCTTAACGGCTGTTGTCAGGTTGTCGTATGTGATGACTTGGGGAACAGCACCGAAAAATTCAAAAGCATCTACATGACCTTGGAGAAGAGCCTCTTGCTTCTGATGAGCAAATGTCTTGATGAAAATCTTTCTGCTGTATGTGCAACGCATACAAAAGACTTGAACCTTCACTTGTTTCCCTTGTAAATGAACCGTAACCTCACCCCAGTCAAATTGGGCAAATCGCCCTGGCGGGAAATCAAGAGGGACAAATGCTTTAGGAGGAGAAACCCGCAACTCTCTGACGTAGCGTCGTACAGTAGATTCACCGCCGGTGAATCCATGTTCGTCAACGAGTCTCTGGTAAATACGTTTGGCAGTATGACGCTGCTTCGGGGGAGCCTGTTCATCTTGACGCAGCCATTCCAAGATGATGGGCTTGACAAAATCAATGACTGGCTTCGGCTTCGGTTTTGAAAGCTGGTATACAGGGATTTCCGTTGATGTCAAGGCTTTTCGTATCACTTGACGCGAGTAGCCAGTTTCGCGAGAAATTTGACGAATCGACTTCCCTAGCAGAAAGTGTTGTTTCCTGATAAACTCATAATTAGCCATCTGAAGCATTTCCTTTCCTCCTATATCTTGTTGTCTAGACAACTACAAGATACAGGAAAGAGGTGCTCAGGTGGTCAACTTTTTTATGAGCGATGTACCACTAGGTGGTCAATTATTAGATTAGCATTCACAAACATGCTTGTATGACAATATGAAAACCGTCATTGTCGGTTACGACGATCAAGGGCATGTATTGTGGAATGAACGATTTTCCCAGTTTGCAAGCCATCACGGTCTTACGCTGCGACGCTGCGCTCCCTACCGTGCACGAACAAAAGGGAAAGTGGAAAATGGAGTAGGATATGTTCGCAAGAACTTTTGGCCTCGGGTGCAGACGTTTACCAGCCTTCGTGACTTGAATCAGCAAGTACGTCATTGGTTGGATACGGTGGCTAATGTACGGGTACACGGCACCACGCATGAAAAACCAGTAGATCGATGGAAACACGAACAGTTGAAGCCACTTAACCCGATCCCATTCGAAGAGGTAGAACGCCATACTCGAAGAGTATCGAATGATTCACTCGTTTCTTACGGAGGAAGCCGGTATTCAGTCCCCTATGTTTATGTAGGTCATACGGTAGAAGTACAAGATCTCCAGAATGGCCATATCCGGATCTATCAGGGCAACATGATCATCGCTGAACATCCTAAAGCTACTCGTACCAAGCAAGTCATAACCAATAAAAAACACTTCGAGGGGATTCAAAACCAAATTGGCGCGAAGGCTCCCCAACCTATGCCGCGTTTGGTTCCCAATCCAAGCCCCGAAGTGGTGGAACGTGATTTGTCTGTCTATGAGCAGTTTGCTGACGAGGAGGTAATCGTACAATGATACTCCAGGCCCGTTTAGAAGAAGCCTTTGTACAGATGGGATGGGTACGAATCCCGGAAATTATTCACCACCACGCAGAAGAAGCTGCTGCTCAGAATATATCGTATTTGGAGTTCTTGGACAAGCTTTTGCAAGAAGAAATCATGGCCAAGAGGGATCGGTTTATCCGCATGAAAACGCGATTGGCTCATTTACCCTACCATAAAACGTTGGAGCAATTCGATTTCAGTTTCCAGCCCTCCATTGATGAAAGACGGATTCGTGATTTGGCAACCCTCCGGTTTGTACAACAACAAGAGAATCTCATTTTACTTGGTCCGCCAGGGGTCGGCAAGACTCACTTGTCTGTTGCTTTGGCTCTCGAAGCTATCAAACAAGGGTTGACGGTTTACTTTACAACTGCTCATGATTTGGTTCAGACGCTCCAGATTGCTCATCAAAACAATAGCATCAAACAAAAAATGCGAGCATTTATAAAACCGAATGTACTCATCATTGATGAAATTGGATATCGCAAAATGGATGAAACCGCAGCTCACTTTTTCTTTCAAATTGTATCAGAACGTTATGAATCCGGCTCAATTATCCTTACTTCGAACAAATCCTATGGTTCGTGGGGAGAGATATTTGGGGATACAGTACTTGCTACAGCCATCCTTGATCGATTATTGCATCACTCCCACACGATCAACATTAAAGGGGAAAGTTATCGCATAAAGGAGAAGAAAAAAGCAGGTTTCTTTCGACCCGAGTCAACCGAAGATAAAACAGAATAAACGGAATTTTGGTCGCCACCCGCCCCCCTCAGAGGGGGCATCATTCAGACAAACCTATTGCCTATAATGGGGAAAATTCGAGTGCAGATAATGGGGAATTTTCATTTGCAGTTGACACGGTTTTCTTGCTATACCCATTGCGACTGTTGGTTGTCCGCTTGTTTTTCATGTCATGCTTGGCGTATCCAAGAGAGGACTCGATTTCAGCTTCCAGCATTTCTTGGATTGTGTCTGCGAATAGATCCTTTAACGCTGACTGTACGTCGTCCACTGACTTCATGTTTTTCTCTTTGATCCACTGCTTGATCTGCTCTTTTGACATCATAAAAATCTCCCAACCTTTCTACTCCTAATTGTAGTTTAGAGGTTGAGAGTTTACACAAAATATTTTACAGACTCATCAAATCGAAATTGCAATTGAAGTTCCACCTCAGGAAGCCATCAACCAGTCTCTGTCACAAATCGCAGAACCAATAATCGAGACACCACCAGACTTATCGGCGAAGATCGGAAGGCTAGAAATTTTACTCTATATTTCCAGAGAATTAAGCCTTAATGACCCTTATGTCATTCGGGAACCCAGCGTCACTCAGAATAGAATTATTGTGATCGTCAATCTCAACCATCCTTATATGCTAGAACTCCAAAGCTCTTCAGATTTGCTTAATTACTTTAGACACTGCATATATGATGCCATTGCGGAATGGCAAGCAAGCAGTATGGCTGGACGAATAGACTCTGAGACCATAAAGCTGTTTAAAGACAAACTCTTAAGAGTCCCATTCCAAATCGAACAGAACGATTTCGAAGAGCAGTTGAATTAAAACTGCACGAAATCCGAACTATGATAAAAACCTATCCCCGTGATAGGGCTAAGAATGTACTGAATTTTAGCACGTCATATTTACTTTCACATCCTGTCACTCTGACTGGACAAGATAGCATTGCCAAGGAATACAAGAAGGTTTATAAAAAGGGGAAATATGACCGAGTTGACTTTGATGTGCTAGATAAGATTACGAAATATGGATTTGTGGCTGAATATGTTTTCTTGGATGAGAACAAAGAGATTAAATCAAAGTTAATTGATCCTGCTGACTCATATCCAATTTATGATGATGAGAACAATTACATAGCGTTTATTGAGCATTATACAACGGCTGACAATGTGAGTTATTATACGGTCTACTATCCTGATAAAGTGCAGAAGTATTGTAACAAAGGTAGCCAATTGAAGTTAGTCGGTGAATACAGTAATTTAAGCGGATTGCCAATTGTGTATAAGAATCAGAATGAATTGGATAGTACGACAGGCAGAAGTGACCTTGAGGACATTGTGACCATCATCGACAGCATGGAGGATTTGCTCAGTAAGTTTGCCGATTCGTTTTATAAACATCATAATCCTATTCCAACCATCATTGGTCAGCAGTTAAAAGGCGAAGGAATAAACCCGAATGTAGTCGGTACAGGTATTGTCCTCGATGATGGCAGCGACTTCAAAATGGTGAGCAATCAACTGGATTATAAATCATTTGAGACAATATATAAGACGCTGATGACTACGTTGTTGGATATAAGTTCAGTACCTGGTGTCAGTATGGGTAAGGTGGATATAAGTAATCTATCCGAAGTATCCATTAAATTGTTGTTCTCATTGGCAGATATTAAAGCCAGTATGAATGAAAAATATATGCGAGAAGGATTGGAACAGCGTTTTGAGAAGATTAGAAAGTTGTTGTCGCTTAAAGAGACTGCCATTTCAGATGATGCTTATGATTCGTTGGGCATTGTATTCCAATATGCTCGTCCACAGTCGGCTAAAGAGGTTATTGATAATTTGAAGGTGCTTAGTGATATGCGAGCGATTAGTATTGAAAGTATTCTTGAGCGTTCACCATATACTAATGATGTAGTGCAGGAAATGGGACGATTGAAGGATAATGAAGTAGGAAATAAAACGGGAAATAATGATGAGGAAGAGAATATGGAATCGGATAATTCGGGAAATGATAATGGGAAATAATTGTAGGAATAATAAGGTATTGAGTGAGAAGGGATAATATCCACTCGCGCTCACATGTTACCTATACGGTTTCATTGGGTGAAACGATATTGAAAATGGCAAGGGGAACGTGATTTTCAAAAATTTTGCGTTCCTTCTGCTGATTATTCAACTTGATCCTGATATCTGGCTAATTGTGTCTAACTTAACCACTAACTCCTTGAGTTTGTGGTCTATTTTTGACCTAATTGATGGTAATTGCTTATAACCTATCTTATAGGTGTCACCGCCGGGTTAAAATTGACCCAGGTTCGCCGGAATGAAAATGACCCACCCCTGTAGAATACCTCTCTCTGAAATTACCGACCAAAGTAGCTTCAGAGGGGAGACATATGCTAAGGAGTGGGACTGTGATCAGATTACACGAACTTCAAGTGAGCGGCAAGAGTATCCGCGAAATCACAAGGGAAACGGGTCATTCCCGTAATACCATACGAAAATACCTCCGCGCAGAAGGAATTCCGGAACCTCGTCCGCGTAAGAAGAGAGTCTCAAAACTCGATCCGTTCAAAGCCTTGCTGGATCTATACCTCGAAAAGGGAATTTTCAATTGTGAAGTGCTGCTGCGTCTCTTGAAAGAGCGAGGTTACACGGGGGGCATTACGATCATCAAGGACTATGTGAAGCCCCGTCGACCTCCAAAACAGGCACCTGCGGTGCAACGCTATGAGACAAAAGCCGGACACCAAGCCCAAGTGGACTGGAAGATTTGCGAGTACATCGATTTAAACGGTGAAGTGCGTAAAATCCCCGTTTTTACGATGGTGTTGGGTTACTCCCGAGCGATGTACATCGAATTTACAAAGCGCTGTGACATCCACAGTTTCTTACGCTGCTTGATGAACGGTTTGGAATACTTCGGCGGTGTTCCAAAGACCATGCTAACCGACCAAATGAAGACCGTTATTCTTGGCATGGGCGATGATCGAAAGCCGAGATGGCATCCGTTGTTTGAAGATTTTGCTGCGGCTATCGGCTTGATCCCCAAAGTTTGCCGCGTACGACGTCCCCAAACGAAAGGAAAGGTCGAGAGAAGCGTTCAGTTCATCGAGCAGAACTTCATGCCAGGGCGATCATTCACCGATCTTGGTGACCTAAATCGCCAAGCCAGACACTGGTGCGATGAGCAAAACCGTCGTATCCACGGTACAACTGGGGAAAGACCGATCGATCGCTTGGCACAAGAGAAGCTCGGTATGCTTCCGTCTCCGGAACGATGGGCAAAGTACCGGTTTGAACCGAGGAAAGTAAGCCGTGACGGATTTGTGAGCTACGACGGCGTTCGTTATGGCGTTCCATGGCGGTATAGCGGACGTGAAGTAAAGGTACGAGAGGTAAACAGATTCGTCGAAATATACTGCGAGAAGCAGCTCATCGCCCGGCACGAGAAGCAGTACCAATCCCGAAGGCTAGTGATGTGTGAGGACCAATACACGAATTTGAGTACAGCTCAGGGATATGCTTATCCAAAGCCGCAAGGCGTTCAGATTCCTGTACAAGACGTGGAAGTGCGTCCGTTGGACGTGTATGAACGTCTTGTGGAGGTGGGCGCATGATTGAGCTCGAACAAGCCCGCCAGCGTCTGGAGGAACTTGGTTTGGGTCAAGCCGCCCAATCGCTTGATGCCAAGCTGGAAGCTGCCAGCCGGAGCCAAAGCACGTATCTCTCTTTCCTCAATGATCTACTGGACGCTGAGATTCAGGATCGCCAGCGCCGAAATGTAGAGGTCCGCATGAAGCTGTCTCACCTCCCTTATCGGCGTACGCTCAACGAATTCGACTTCTCGTTTCAACCGGGGATTGATGAACGACTGATTCGTGAACTGGCTGCGCTGACGTTCGTTGGGAGGCAAGAAAACGTGTTGTTTCTCGGGCCTCCCGGCGTGGGGAAAACGCATTTAGCCGTTGCTATCGCTATGGAGGCCATTGGACAAGGATTGCCTGTGTATTTCGTCTCTCTCGCGCAGCTCGTGGGCGATTTACGAAAAGCTTATGAAGAGAATCGCCTGGACAAACGAATGAGGGTATATCTCAGGCCACGCATCCTCATCGTGGACGAGGTGGGCTACCTCCCCCTCGATCCGCTCGCTGCAAACCTGTTTTTTCAGTTGGTTTGTGCACGCTACGAGAAAGGAAGCATGATTCTGACTAGCAACAAGAGCTTTGGCGAATGGGGCGAACTCATGGGCGATCCCGTTCTTGCTACAGCTGTTCTCGACCGCTTATTGCATCACTCCCACGTCGTGAACATCCGGGGGAACAGCTACCGGCTCAAAGAAAAACTAAAAACCGGAATCTATTCGACACCAGGCGCACAGGTGGGTCAAAATTATACCGGCGCTCGTGGGTCAAATTAATTCCGGCGTTGACAATAGGCAAGTGTAGAGAGATAGTTTTTGGGGTAATGTTCGGGAATAGACATGATAAAATCAAGTTTTCATTGGGATTGTTCGATACCCCAATTGGCATAAAAAGTGCTGTAGCATAGCGTTTTACACACACGCGAAAAAATAGTTTCTTCTATTGACCACAAACTAGAATTTTTTCCAAAAACCATCAAATAGTTCGTTAGATATGGTAAAATCCTCCTGTAAATTATATTAGGAGGGTTTTCTCGTGAAAAGGATTTTATTGTCTGTATTATTCCTTAGCATATTGAATGGTTGCTCAGATAATCCACCAAGCAACAATATTAATCAACAATCGGAACCGTCATCTCAAAATAAGAGTTCCACAATCTCAGAACCTACTACCAAGGTTCAACCTGTTTATTCAAAAGAAGAATTGGAATCAGATCCTCAAGCACCTTCCAAAGACCCAAAAGATTATGACCAAAATGGACAGTATGTTCCACAAAATGGAGCGTCAAGTAACCCAGCAGATTACAATAAAAACGGTGAATACAAACCTGTCGAATCTATGACGCAAGAGGAAATTCAAGCCGAATTAGAACAAATGTTAAATGATTCGCTAGGACAATAATATTCCGACCACTTAACACCAAATTTCCCAAAAATCAAACAAATAACACTATAGGTATGGTAAAATCCTCCTATATTACAAATGGGAGGGTTTTTGTATTGAAGCGTGCCCAGCAAGCCGTTAATTGCTAGTTGGTGAAAGTCCAACCGAGGCAGGAGCCAAGTCACCTCGTAGCTGACAGGCAACTGGTGGAGAAATCCTAAGGTTGAAGCCCTGTGACAAAGTAACTCGAAAGAGTGCGAGCAAATCAGCAGGCCGTAACATAAAGTGAATCCTGCAGCCTCGTTAAGAAAGACCACCGAGAGGTGGACAAAGGGAAGCCGAGCTTGTTTCATATGGGCGAAGGCCAAGGACGGTGTGGAGAACTTGGAATACAGCACCTATGAATCCCTCGGGGTATGGGGAGCGGTATGTTGAGAAAGTAGTTAACGGAACTGGGGAGACCCTACTCTGCACGCCCCGTCAGGAGCGTAAAACGGAAACCTATAACCGTAAGGGAAGTGGTGGATGGCAGAGAGGGAGTCGGAGGGGTTCATAGTACCGATGAACATAAGGACAACACAACCTTATGGAGGGAAGGAGCCCTGCTTTGTTCACGGGTCGAAGGAGGTAAGAGTGAGTGAATGCAAGTAAACTTGCTAACTACACCGATGTAAAAGCTCGACAACTTTGGACAACCCTATATCTTTGTGCCAAGGCAAACTCAAAACGGCGATTTCATGCCTTGTATGACAAAATCTACCGCCCGGATATTCTAGCGACAGCTTGGAGGAGAGTAAAAGCAAATAAAGGGAGCGGAGGAATCGACGGACAATCCATCGCACAGATTGTGGAGGAGTATGGGGAGAGCCGTTTTCTTAACGAGATCTATCTAGATTTAAAAGAAAAGCGGTATCGTCCACATCCGGTTCGTCGAACTTACATCCCTAAACCGGATGGCAAGAAACGTCCACTCGGCATCCCGACGATCAAGGATCGGGTGGTCCAAATGGCTACTAAGCTAGTCATTGAACCGATCTTTGAAGCTGATTTTCGGGACTGTTCTTATGGCTTTCGGCCAGGAAGAAATGCTCACCAGGCAATTGCACAGATACGCAAAGCAAGCAAGAGGTGTTATTGGGTCGTAGATGTTGACATTAAAGGGTATTTCGACAACATCAACCATGAGAAGTTGATGAAACTGGTCGAAATGAGAATCAGCGACAGACGTGTTCTGAAACTTATCCGACAATGGCTGCAGGCTGGGGTCATGGAAAATGATCAATTCCATGAAACAGAACTGGGAACTCCGCAAGGAGGGGTAATCTCGCCTCTTCTTTCAAACATCTATCTAAACTACATGGACACCATTTGGGAAAATCAATTCTCCCATCTTGGCACACTTATCCGCTATGCGGATGACTTCGTTATCATGTGCAGAACCAAACAAGAAGCATTGGAAAGCATTCAAGTTGTTTATTGCACAATAGAAATGCCTAATATTGCAGCGTAAAAATGCTCAAAACAAATACAAAAAAGGCACTTGTCAGCATCAATAATTCCTCCTACCGTTAGGTTTGGGACAACTTAGCGAAGGAGAATGGAAAGGATGCTGAAAATGCCTCAACAACACTATATCAGGTTTTTACGCGAAGTAGAAGGATGCTCGGTAAACGAGATTGCAGGACGCGTAGGTGTTCACTGGCGGACTGCCAAAAAATATGCCGATAAAACCGATTGGAATGCCTCGATGACAAAACGAAAGGGCAGAAGTCCTGTCATGGGTCCATTTATGGAGATCGTCGATACCTGGTTAGAGGAGGACCGTTTGGTCCCCCGTAAGCAGCGACACACAGGTGTGCGCATTTTCCAACGTTTGCGCGATGAGCATCAGTTTACAGGTGGACAACGTACAGTATTGGCCTATGTGCAGAGACGAAAAAGTGAAATGGAACTGGACCGTGCCAAAACGTACGAACGGCTTGAACATCCACCGGGTGAGGCACAAGTGGACTTTACAACCATTGAGGTATGCCGAGATCATCGATTGGTCACATACAAACTGCTGGTAATGTCTTTTCCGTACAGCAATGCCGCTTTCGTCTATCCGACACCAGCGGAGAATCAGGAATGCTTTTTGGAGGCGATGAAGCTGTGCTTTGAACAAATGGGAGGTGTTCCTCAGCGAATCTGGTTTGACAATCTCTCCGCTGCCGTCGTTCATATCGAGAAGCAGGGCGAACGGCAATTAACGGATGGCTTCCAGCGATTCTGCGCTCACTACCGGTTTGAAGCTGTCTTTTGCAACCCATACAGTGGTCATGAGAAGGGGCACGTGGAGAACAAATGCGGGTACTCCAAGCGCAATTGGGCAGTGCCGATTCCCATCTATGAAAGCCATGAACAGTTAGTTGCCTACTTCGCCGAGCAAGCTAGCCGTGATCGTGGTCGTCAGCATTATGCCCTAAATCGTTGCATCGCAGATCTATGGGAGGATGATCGCCGTAAATTGCTTACCTTGCCGGAGCATGGATTTGAGGCTTTTCGCTTGGGTGCTGCAGTGGTGAATAAGTATGGAGAGATTCGGAAGGATGAATTGACGGTTCCGTTGCTGGGGATGGCAACGCCAGGCAGTGAGGTACTGATCCAAACGTTTTGGGATCGCCTTGTCATTCTAAACGGCCAACACCAGCTAATTCGGGAAGTACCCAGACCTTATACGGGACGAAATGTAGACATTCCGTGGTCACAAGTATGCGCTGGATGGCTGAAAAAACCACGTAGTGTAACGCACTCGCAGTTTCTCCGTATGCTACCGGAGATCTTGCAAGGGTATGTAACCGTGAAGGATCTAACAGAGCGAAAAGATCGTCTTCAGGCAATGTCGCACTGGTGTGATATTTACACCATCGAACAGATTCAAGAGGTAATTGCTCTACTAGGCCAAGACACACCGATTACGCGCATCACGGCCGTGCTAGGCGTAAAATATGGCAGTCGTGACCTCCCTGTCACGTGGGAGGAGACGTTGTCCCCTCCGGGAACTCGCGTAGAAGGTTCTCTCCAACGCTATGATCAACTTGTGGGGGTGAGCTGAGATGCCGACGGCATTGGGAGATTTGTGCCGACAACTCCGATTGGCGCATGTCGTGGACTACGTATCCGTTCAACAGAATGAGCAGATTCGTAGCATTGTGGAGCAAATCCTTGTTGCGGAACTGGACGGCCGCCGCCGTGCCAAGTTAGGTAAGCTTGTTCAGCAGGCGGGGTTCCCGCATATTAAGACTTTCGAGGGGTATGTGTATGACCATATCTCTTTCCCTAGTGGCAGTAGTCCGGAGCTGCTCCAGGAATTGGATTGGCTCGAACGCAAAGAAAATTTACTCTTAATGGGTGCCGTCGGCACAGGGAAAACCCATATGGCAACGGCACTGGGCGTGGAGGCTTGCCGCCGGGGCAAGGCGGTACAGTTCTACCGGGCTTCCGATTTTGTTTCTGTACTTCAGGAAAAATTTGTGGCGGGAACACTCAGCCGATTTCGCGAGAAATTGAAAAAGATAGATTTACTTATTCTCGATGAAGTCGGCTACGTGCCGTTCAGCCAAACCGGTTCTGAGTTATTGTTTAACGTGATTGCGGATTGCTATGAGCAACAGAGTGTGATCGTTACATCTAACCTGGAGTTTGGCCAATGGACATCGGTGTTTGGAGACACGAAGCTCACGTCGGCGCTCGTTGATCGTCTGGTACACCACGCTCATATCCTCTCATTCACAGGTGAGAGTTTCCGCTTCAAACAGGCAATGGATAGGATTCCTTTGTAGTTTCAAACGGCTGGCAAGTGCTTAGGCAATTTTGGCTGCAAAGCTGAGCATTTTCTACTTGCAAAACACATTCAAGTGCTGATGGCTATTCTAAACAAGCTGGAGCTTAGTCTCAGTAAAGAGAAATCTAGACTCGTTAATATTTGGGACAATTCCACTGGGTTTGACTTTCTTGGGCTGCACCATCGCAAATTCCCCGTGTTCAACAAAGGGGGGAGCAAGGTATTTGCTATGTCTCATGTACCAGCTAAGAAAGCAATGAAGGAAATGAGACGTAAAATTAAGGAATACACTGCACCAAGGAACAAACTGTTTCTGTCTCTAGAAGAGCTAGTGAAAGGGCTAAATCGCAAGCTAAGGGGGTTCAAGAACTACTACTTCATCTCGCCCATCGCCAAACGATGGGCAAGACGGATAGACTGGTATGTGATTGAACGCCTTACAATCTTCTGCAACAAGAAAAGAAGCAAGCGGAATAAACATGCCGGAAAGCTGAAGGTCATACAAAACACGCAGGGTAGTTTATTGAAATTAGCCGGATAAAGTAAGCCGAATGCCAAAGAAAGAAGAACATCGGAAAGCCGTATGAGGGAAAACCTCACGTACGGTTTGATGAGGGGGAGCTGAAATGAGCAAGGCGACCATACGGTCGCCCGAAAGTTTCAGTTCTCTACTCTACAAGAATGTTTTTGTTTTCTTTATTAGTAATATTAAGTTTGTTATTAGGGTGTAGCGCACCAAAATTAGAAGTAAAACTAGATCCTAAAATTGAAAGAACAGATGACAACAAAGTAAAAGTGGCTTTTTCGACAAATTTACCAGATGGCACAGAAGTTATGATTAAAATTTCGGGTAAAAACGGGTATGTGGCTCAAGACAAAGGTAAGATCGAGAAAGGAACTTTTACTTCCAATTTGTTTTCTGATGGTGGTAAGCCGTTAAAGTCGGGTGATTTTCAATATGAGATCACTACTCCTATTGTTAGTACCCAAAGTGATTCGGTACAGAAAATCTTTGGCGAAAAAGGAAGCAATCTAATTGGAACTTATGTCAAGCAAGATTCTTCCCTTGGTGAAAATATTGTATACTATTCTTCAAATTTTAATATTGTAAATAAAGTTGACAATGAATACAAAGAGTGGGTCAAATTACACGATATTAAAATACAGGCACAGGTAATCTTTTTCTTAAATGTACTACTTGAACAAAATGGAAAGATTCATTCTTCTCCCAATATGTATCAAACGCTAACGCTTTTAGAAAATTTAGCAGATGAAGCATTGAGTAAGGCCACAACTGACGAAGATTTAATTGTTCTTGATGAGAAATATAAAAAAAAGCTCTTCACCGTAAAACGTGCTTGATCTCCCTCTATCGCAGTTTTTCGTAGTTATGTAGCCGGTTTACACTCCAGTCTAATGCGAATCTTGAATCTCTCTAGATTGCGGTAGCCGTAGGCTCTTCGTTTGATCACCTTCACTTTGTTGTGTGTCCCTTCAATCTTGGCATTCGTTACCCGAAAGGAGAAATAATTCTGAATGGGCTCTCGCCACTGGACAATCGTTTTGGCAATGGAACGAACCGCAGGAGTCGGAGAATAGAGATGGTCGTCAATCCATTTCTGAAGTGCTTCCTCGCCTGCCTCTTGGGTTTGAACGGCATACACGGTTCTTATGTCTTGAAGCGCAAAGTAGAGTCGTTTGAGGTGTGGATCTTCTGCTAACCAATTCTTCAGTTCCTGAAGCTCTTCGGGCTTCAGCTTGTCAGGGATCGTATGGAGCAGGCGTTGCTCATGTCTGCCCCGACGATGTGTTCCACGAGCATGAGTGCGTTTTCGGGTAGCTTCCAACGCTTTCGAGAAAAGCTGGATCACGTGAAATTTATCTGCTACCACAAGGGTATGCTTCCAGACTTGGCGTACTGTTTCAGCCATTCCTGGAGCCAAATCCGTGACAACTACATGGGGAGCCTTACGAAAGGGCCATTGCTGCAGGGCGTTTCGTACCTGTTCACGTGAACGTCCTTCTGTGACTTGCCAGATATGACCGGTTTGAGCATCCATGAGGTTCACGCCGTACTTATGTCCTTTTTGCAACGCAAACTCATCCAGACAGACCACTTCAGGAGCTTCATGTTCTTTTGGTTGAGCAAGGCGTTGGGGGGCCAGTTGGTAGTACCAGCGTTCGAGTGTCGAGTAGGCCACACTCAATTGCTTGGCAACCGAGAGCAAATCCCGGCCGCGGCACATATCCACCGCCATCTCTTGAAAAGCAGAGGTGACCAATCCTCGAGGCGGGATACCGTTCCATTCCACTGTCCATGTAAGCCCACAACTCGCACAGCGCTGGCGATACACGGGAACGGATACCCAGACGGTCCCCCAAGAAGGAACGAAACGATGACGAAGAATACGCCGTCCAGGACGGGCATGGTTGGTACTGGCTCGGAGACAGATCGGACAAAGATAACAAGCAGAATTCGGTTCCAGAACAGCGATCCAATCCGTTTCCGTTGTTTTTTCCCAATGAGTGAGATGGAATGATGGAAGTCTGACAAAGTCTGTGCTAAAATCAAGGCACAACGCAGATTTCCTCCTTTTCAGTGGTTGTCTCGACAACTCCCACGATAGAGGAACATCTGCGTTTTTTCAATGTCTAGCACGGGTTATGGTGATGAATCTAAAAAAAGTATGAAGGAATTTAAGGAAATGAGTGACAAAATAATGGAAGGCACTACAACTTCCAACAACGAGTTAATCATTGAAGGAGTTAAACACTTTGATGAAGGAAATAAATTATTGGAGGAAGCAGAGAAATTAATAAAGGAATTGAAGTAAGGCTGAACTGTGACCCATAAGATGGACACTTTAAAAAAGTGACCCTCTTAGGAGCGGTCAGATAGGGATTTATAATTCCTAAAAAATTCGGCATAGTCGTTGATATTCGGCTATGCCGTTTTTTCGTTTATTTTGGTAAGTCGATAGCACCAATGCAGTTATAGAAAATTTGAATCCGCTGGGTTCTGCGGCCATCTATCTTTTCAGCCTTGAATACTATAATTTTGTCAATGAACTCTCGGATAATCTCTGCATCCAATTCTGTAATTTCTGTGTACTTTTTAACCAGTGCCAAAAAGCGGTCGGTATTGAGGGACTGTTCATTTGCTGTATCAATGGTATGCTTTAATTTGGATATCCTTTCTTCCAGTGCCTTCTGCTCGGCTTCATATTCAGCCGACATCTTGTAAAAACGCTCTTCGGGAATTTTGCCCATCACATTGTCTTCATATAGCTTTCGAATGATTTTGTCTATGTCAGCAATGCGAGTCTGTGCTTGTTCATACTCCTTTTGACTTTGGCGGAGTTCTTTGGCAAGTTCCTTTTCTGAATTATTCGTAACTATACGGATGAATTCCTGTTCATGGTCTTTGGCAAAGGAGGTTACACGTCTTAAGTCTTCTAAAAGAAGCTGTTCCACTACAACATTGCGTATCTGATGTGAACTGCACATACCCTTTTTCTTGCGATAAGTAGCACAAACGAAGTATTCCTTATCGTGTGTCCATCCCTTGCCTCTAACCTGATACAGCTTTGCTCCACAGTCGGCACAAAACATCATGCCAGAAAGCATTCCCATTTCACCTAATCGCGATGGTCTTCGCTTGCCATCTCTGATTTTCTGCACTGTTTCCCAAGTGCCCTCATCAATAATTGCTTCATGGGTATTTTTGAAAACCAGCCAATCTTCTGGATTGTTCAATATCTTGACTTTGCTCTTATATGACTTTTTAGAAGTCTTGAAATTTACCGTGTGACCTAGATATTCCATTTTAGCCAGAATATCTGCTACGGTACGAGCCGACCAAGCATATGGGTTTTCAGGTGGTCTTGCTGGAGTGTTAATACCCATTTTGCGAAGATGAACCGTAGGTGTATCAATGCATCGCTTTTCAAGTTGCTTTGCTATCTGCGTGGGTCCAAAGCCAGCCATGCACAGTCGGAAAATATCTCTGACCATTTCGGCGGCTTTCTCATCTATAATCCAGTGCAACTTGTCTTTAGGGTCTTTAATATAACCGTAAGGTGGATTGGTGCAGAGTGGCTTACCGGACTGTCCCTTGGATTTGAACACAGCACGGATTTTCTTGCTAGTATCCTTAGCGTACCATTCATTAATAATGTTAAGAAACGGTGTAAAGTCACTGTCTGCTTGGTTTGCACTATCAATACCGTTGTTAATAGCAATGAATCGTACATCTGCTTCAGGAAACATAATCTCTGTGTAATAGCCTACTTTGAGGTAATCTCTGCCGAAGCGGGACATATCCTTGATGATAATCGTTCCAATTCTGTCGGACTCTACATCAGCAATCATGCGGTTAAAGTCTGGTCTATCAAAAGTTGTACCGCTGACCCCATCATCCACATAAAATTCGATGTTGCGAAAACCGTTGTCCTCAGCATATTTTTTTAGAATTGCCTTCTGGTTCACTATGCTGTTGCTGTCTCCTGCAAGCTCATCATCACGTGAAAGCCTGCAGTAAAGAGCAGTAATTTTCGCTTCTTCAAATGCTATTGTTGATTTAAGTATAGTGCTAAATGTTGACTGTCTATTCATTTTTCTCCTCCATTTCCGACAGTCTTCAAGCGGTTTAGCACTATGTATATTACCGTACTACCTTGAAGAAGTCGAGTTGATTTCCGTGGGTTTATATGAACTATCTGATAACTTTGAAAGGCTTTTTGCGTTGACTGTAATCAGTCGTTTCAGCTTGGAATATGCACTTTCCTTTGCTGAATCACTTACTCGTGATTCCACCACATAGACCGTACCTCCGATATCGGATTTGGTTGTGCGGCTGTTAATTTGGTTTTCCATATCGTGACCTCCTGTCCGATGTTTTGAAGGAACTGGCACTGAACCGAATCAATGATCCAGTGCCTAATCCATTTTTTAAGCTTTTATTTGTAATATTTTCAGAGCATCTGGTTGAATTAGCTTGCCATCCAATCTCTCGTAAGCAGAAAAGCCAATTTGCCCCTGCAATGCATATAACTCACTTAATTTTTTTATCGTTATTGGTTGACGTTCAATCAGCCAGTAGTATGATAAATCTCCAAATACAATGCTTTTTGCTCCTGCTGATACTGTAGGCATATATGGAGAGGTAACTATAGGCTTTCCGAAGATGGTGTTATCTGAAGGATTCCACAGATAACTGCCGCTTGTATCCTTAAGGGTTCTAAGAAGCATAGCTGTATTATCGTGCATGATAAACACAGCGTTATTTCGGTATTCATCTTTTAATGAAAAATACAGAGAGATAATCTCGTCAAAAGAGATGGTAGCACTATCTGCTGTAGTTACATCTGCATCTGCTGTAAGGATACCTGTTGGCTGTGTTGTGCCATTTCCATTAAGTAATGCATTTTCCTCAGCCTTGCCAAAACGCTTCGCAAAATCACCCATCAGATATTTTTCAAGATTAAAGTTCATATCGGTGACGAATGAGCGGTTTAGCTTGACAAGAGATGCCAGCTTGTATGATTTCACCAGAAACTGTGTAAATGTATCGGCACTTTCGGGGATTGGATCTCCGTCTTCAACCCAATCTGCTGTACCCGTTGAGGATACCGCTTGAATTTTACCTTCTGCAGAAGATAGATTGATAACAGTAGCAAATCTGCGGAATATATTCTCCTTTGCCAAAGCAGTGTTAAAGCCTTCTCTGAACTCATCTGGTGCGACATAGGCTCCTACATTATCAAAGCCCTCGCTTAGATTTTGATTATTTTCTTCTTTTCCTTTCATAACATTCCAAAACGCTCTATTATAAGTTGTTGATGTTGCCATAATCGTTTACCTCCTAAATTTTATTAAATGTGGGGTATATACCCCGTTTGAAACCGCGTTTTTTTACGCGTTGCCCCACGCCCGTTGTCCAGATGTAAAGGTGTGGAGATTTGACCTCCCCTAGGGGCAGGTATCAACACATTAAGTTGTATCCAGTGTTTTCAGTGGTATTAAGCTTTGTAGCAAGATGTAGCAGGTAAAAACTAAACTCTCTATACGAGAGCGATTTTTTATATAACCTGTTTTTCTTGCTACAAGCTGCTACACTGTGTTTAAATAAGAAAAAATTCTTCTTCTGTCAGCTTATATCCGATAAGCATTGTGGTCATCCCACCACCAGAACGTGGTCGTTTCCGTTCTACACGGGCGATAGCTGTTAAGGCTTGTTTGAAGTTTCTTGCATTTTCCGAATAACATCCATTGGCACTGCACCAACGCTGATACCGGGCATACACTTCGGATGTCCGCACCTCACTGTTAGGACTTTCCTCCAAGGCATCCTCGAAAAATAATGCTATTTTGTCGCTGTCACGTTTATAAGCCTCCGTTGCTGTCTTAACGGAATCAGGTAAAGTCAAGCCTTCTTTCTTTAACAGCTGATAGCCTTCAATTAGCCAGTTGAGGATAGCACTTTGATTCTTTGGTTTGGCGAATTCACGTTTTAAGTTTTTATCCTGCTCGCTTTCATCAAAGTGTCGTTCAAAAGGGATGATTACCACTCTGCCACTGGAAAACAGTGTCATATCCGTAATAACGGGCAGATAATTAGTGTTGATATACAGCTTAAACTTTGGCGAAAAATCAAAAGAATTCTCATGTAGAAACCTTGCGTTAATGGTGTCACCACCTGTCATGCTTTTTACTTGTGCAGCATTTAAGACAAGTCCTCTACTAGGTTCTGAGATATTTACAAAGCGTACTCCTGCAAGCCGGGCAATATCTTCACTTGGACTTGAACTGTTATTGTTCTTTTTCAGACTGATAGTCTCCGGCCTTGCGGTACAGCCATAACTGCCTAATACCTTAAGAATGCTCTCACATAGCGTACCTTTACCGTTTCGAGTTGTAGCACCATAGAGAACAAACAGGCATTCATACCGAGTGTCTCCGCTGATACTGTAGCCAAAGGCTTTTTGGAGGAATTTTGCCTTTTCCTCATCTCCGCTCATAATCTCATGAATAAATCTATCCCATCGCTCACTTTTTGCTTCTGGATCATACTTAACACCAGATATCTTTGTGAGTCTGTCCTCGCTGTTGTGGGGACGAAAATCCATAGACATTAAAAACAATGTTCCATTGGCACAATTGAGCATAAGCGGGTCTTGGTCGAATTCAGCCATTGATATGGGATATACACTCTGTGCATCTTTAAGTACCGTTTCTCGGTATCTTCTTGACTGCCACTTTCGGCAATAGTCAATGTATGCCTTTCTTTGATGTTCATCCTGAATAGTCAAAGCATAGGTTAGCAGTTGATTAGCCAATGATTTACACATTTCCATCACTTTGAGATTACCGACATCAGGAATCCAAATGCCATTCTCATAGCAAAACCACATCTTCCTTTCGGGAACAAAGCGGGCAAAAGATTTATAATAATCAGCAAACAGCCTGCTTGCCCCAATATCCGTCCAAGGGTAGCGATCGTTACTCTCAGGCTTAAAGTCAGCAAGAGAACATTCACCAAAATCCTCTGCAGCTGATGAACGCTTACCACCTGGTTTGTATATTTCAGTAGCATTTGCGATAGCTTTTTCTATGGTTATCATTCCATAGGTACTGCCGGACTGCGGTCTATTCCATTTATCCCTCATTAAGCCGCTTTTTCGGAAAAGTCTGTCCATCTGTCCAATATCTCTGCCACACCAAAATGCCAGCATACCACAAAGTGCCAAATCAGCTTCACTGGCAGAAGCATAACCAGACGTATCTCCTTGCCATAATGCTTTGAATTTTTCTCCATTTGCTGATTTTAATGCCTTCTCAATAACAGACTTGTCAGATAGATAGGATCGGCTTTCTGTATCCAGTAGTTGCTTCACAGGGGTAGGACGCAGCATATACTTGTCTAGTATCATCTGTAGTTCATTGGGTTTCTCCGGTATATCACCATCTGCAAATACATTTCCTGTTACGGTAACAAAACGATTTGTTGCTCCGCCCACATAGACCTCGATTCCTAACTTTCTGTTGTTGATATAATATTTTGTCTTGTCAAAGTTATAGCCAGTGGCCTTAAAGAAAATATGCAACCCTTTCCCAGATGGACTGTGTTCCATATAGCAACCACTAAAAGCGTCTACAACACTTTGGGAAATAGGCTTAAGCTTACCGCTGCTATCAAAGCAATCATCTAAGTCGATAACACATATGTCATTACCCACCAAAAATCCGATACCGTCATAATCACTTATAGCAGCTACCGCCAAACTAAAATCTAAAAATGTACTCAGCTGATCTGTTTTTGCCCTTTTTCCCGTTACTGGGTTATAGGGAACTTTGGTTTTTCTACCACTTCGCGCTTCATATTTCCAACAACAAAACTGTGGCTTATCTTTAAGCATCTGTGGCAAGTTATCATATTTTGTTTTCAGTTATTTCACCTCCTTGCCTGTTATAAATGACCCGAAAAGCTACGGTTCAAGAGGGTTTGCCTTGTTTGACACAACCTCGTTATCTTTCAAGGAATACGCTCGAAATTATCGTCATGGCATATTCTGCTTGAAGTATCTCTTGCATTTCGGGGTATTCAGTTGTCAAGGAGCAGTGAGAGAAAAACTATGCTTTTATTGGTTGTTCATGAGAAAGGCAAATCCACAAAGTATTTTTAAGGCAATTTCCTCTCATCATGCACAAGACACAAGCCTGCAGTTTGAGTGCCGGAACAAATATTTCTGTGTATTGCTTTCCTCTACTAATAGCCGAAATTATTAACCCCTTAGCTATATGCCTCATTAATTTCTAACTTGGAAGCTAATGGGGATTATTTTTCCTCTCACCTTATAGCCTTGGTAGAACACATTAGTTGAGGATTTTAGAAAAAAATTTTTCTTCCTCATTCATAAGCGAAGAATTCTATTGATTCGAACCCCTAAAATAAAAAAACAGCCTGTCTTTTTTCCAGAAAAGACAGCTGTAATGCTTATGCTTTTGCTCAAATTTGAGCGAAAGTGGTATTAAATTTAAGAAGGCTTAATGCTGTAGTTTTGGATTTTTCAATTAGACTTTTCGACTTTTTTGTCTAAAAGCTTTAATTCGAACATCTTAAGATAAATGCGTAAATAGAAAATTGTGATTGAAATAGACGAAAAATAATGTGAGATTAAAAATTTATACTGTTTATAGCGTGTTTTTGTGATATAATTATTAGTATTTGTAGGAGGTGCAAAAAATGGCAATACATTATAACAAGCTATGGAAGCTGCTAATTGATAAGAATATGAAAAAGAAAGATTTGCAACGCCTTTCCGGTGTTAGCTCGGCAACTATCACAAAGCTTGGTAGAAACGAAAATGTAAATACAGAAATACTTCAAAAAATATGCACAGCTTTAGAATGTGATATTTGTGATATTTTAGAGTTTGTACCTGATAAAATTGAGAAAGGCAAGGTGAATGATAACAATGATTAAGGATATTATGAATGCCAATGATAGTGCAACACCGAACAGTCGAGAAATGGCTGTATTAAAAGAAAATTTCCCCTCATGTTTTAGGGCAGATGGATCCTTTGATATTGAGCGGTTTAAGGAATTTTTAAGTGATAAGATTGCTGTAACAGGAGAGGGTTATGAACTCAAGTTTTTAGGAAAAAATTATTCCCGATTGCTGGCTTCAATTGATACTACAACAGTTGTTGTGCCAGACGAGGAACATAACTCAAAACCAGAAAATATGAACAGTGAAAACATCTACATAAGTGGCGATAATCTTGATGGGTTAAAGCATCTCTTGAAGTCCTATTCAGGTCAAGTTAAATGTATTTATATTGATCCTCCTTATAACACTGGAACAGATGGATTTGTGTATAATGACCAGTTCAATTTTACTGTGGAAGAGCTTTCGGAAAAACTAAGTATTAGCGAAGAACAGGCACAACGCATTTTAGATTTAACAAAGCGTGGTTCGGCATCGGATTCTGCATGGTTGATGTTCATGTACCCAAGACTTCTACTTGCAAGAGATTTGCTGAGTAGCGAAGGAACAATATTTATATCTATAGATGATAACGAACAAGCAAATCTTAAATTAATATGTGATGATGTATTTGGAATTGATAATTTCGTTGCACAAATTATTGTTCAATCAAATAAAAGGGGACAGACATACAAACAACTAGCAAAGACACACGAATATATTTTAGTTTATACGCGAAATATTGATGGTAAGATAAATGAACTTATGAAAGAAGTAGGTTCATTTAAGATGGAGGATAATGTAAGTGAATTCTCAGAACGGGAACTTCGAAACAGAAACCCGAAATTTGGAAGATTCAACAGACCCAATTTATATTATCCAATTTATGTTGATACTACTCGTGTAGATAAAAATGGATATTCACCGATATCATTAA
This sequence comes from Brevibacillus sp. FSL K6-2834, assembly GCF_038592925.1. NCBI lineage: Bacteria > Bacillati > Bacillota > Bacilli > Caryophanales > Paenibacillaceae > Brevibacillus > Brevibacillus sp. FSL K6-2834. The sequence goes on along the minus strand of NZ_CP151945.1, from coordinate 3,795,604 downwards.
CTAAACATGGTAACTTTATTGAAGAAGTATACCCACTAAACAGCGAAGGACAAGAAAGTTGTTGGCGATGGGGTACTAAAAAATTGGAAGCCAATAATAATGAAGATACTATGCTTAGCAATGTGGTCGCAAGGAAAAAGAATACTGGTGAATACGGTATTTATGAGAAGTATCGTAAAACAACATATAAAGCAAAGACTATATGGTTTAGTGATGCAATTATTGATGATTTAATCGATGAAGATGATGATATTTGGGATGAAACAGGTGTGATTACAGAGCAAGGTTCAGTCGAACTAGGAAATTATGATATGGGCGATGTCTTTGATTTTCCCAAACCTAGTTACTTGGTTAAAAAGGTTCTTACACTTGGTTCAGAGCATGATAGTATATGCGTTGATTTTTTTTCTGGTTCTGCAACAACAGCGGAAGCAGTTATGCGTCTTAATGCTGAATTAATGTCGAAAGGGCAAAGACGTTATATAGCAGTACAATTGCCTGAGGATTTAGATTTAAAATATGAAAATGCCTCTGCAACGGAGAAACCTAAAATTCAACGAGTTATTGATTTTCTTGATAGCGTAAGCCGACCTCATACACTTGATCAAATTGGTATAGAACGCATTATCAGGGCAGCAAAAAAGATAAAGGAAGAATTTCCAGACACTAAGGTAGATCTCGGTTTTAGGCACTTTATTCTTGCTGAGCCTGAGCAAAACACTCTAGACAAGCTTGAAAAGTTTGACCCTACTGAAAATAAATTATTTGCTGACAAAGACATTCTTAGTGATTTTGGAAAACCTACCGTCCTTACAACGTGGCTTGTTAGAGATGGATATGGACTTACAGCAGATGCTGAGGAGTTAAATTTTGCTGGATACAATGGCTATTATATAGGAAAACATCTTTACCTAATTGACCCGGAATTGTCTAATAAGGCGATTGAAGCCATTGTAGTAAAATATGAAACTGACGGCAGCTTTAATCCTGAGAACGTGGTGTTATTCGGTTATAGTTTTACATGGACGGAAATGGAAGCTTTAAAAATTAATTTGAAACGGTTGAAGGATACAGAGAAAAACTTGCGTATCAACTTCGATATCCGTTATTGATTGGAGGGTATGTTATGGAACTTATCCTACAACGAGGATTACCACACCAACAAAAAGCTGTAGATGCAATAAGTGCTGCTTTGAATGGGGTACAGATAACTTCTCCTGTACAATTTTATGAAAATCCAAGCATTTCTCTTTCTGATCCTAAACTAGCTGCAAATATTAGAGAAATTCAAAAAAATATACCTTCAGAATATCGAAGCAGTATGCCTATTGATGACTGCTTGAATATTGATATTAAAATGGAAACCGGTACAGGAAAGACTTACGTTTATACTCATACTATATATGAGCTTCATAAACGTTACGGACTTAATAAGTTTATTATCGCTGTACCTTCACTTGCGATTAAAGCAGGAACTGCACAGTTTTTGCGTGATGAATATGTAAAGCGACATTTTTCCGATGTTTGTGGCTATGGTACAGAGATTGAGGTTGGAGTACTAGAAGCACCAAAAAACAAGAAAAAGGGTCGCTCCTATTTCCCGAGTGTTGTGAGCGACTTTGTAAAAGGTTCTTGCCAGAACACGAAGAAGATTTATGTATTATTAGTTAATATGCAACTACTTGTTGTCCGATCAAATGGTATGCTTAGCCGTGACGACTATGATTATGGAGTAGAAGGTTTTTATAGACCACTTGATGCTATTCGTGCAACAAACCCTGTTGTTATTATTGATGAGCCACATAGATTTTCTCGTGACCAGAAGGCATTTAAGGTTATCGTTGATGAAATAAAACCACAGTGTATTATACGCTTTGGTGCTACCTTCCCTGAAACTACAAGTGGACGTGGAAAAAACAAAATAACCGTAAAAGACTACCAAAACCTGCTCTATGATTTAAATGCCTGTGAATCTTTTAATCAAAATTTGATAAAGGGAGTAACGAAGGAGCATTTTGAACCGGTATCCAAGCGTGAAGAAAAGGTGAAAATCACTTCCATCACAAGCAAGGATTCTGTTACCTTTCAGTATAAAAAGCGTGATGAATCGACTAAAACATTTACTCTTAAAACTGGAGATTCACTATCTATCATTAATGAAGCTTTCGAGGGAATTACGGTTCATGCTATTGGCAAATCAACAGTTGAGTTTTCTAATGGTATTCAAAAGTCAACTGGTGAGGAATTGGATGTGGATATCTATATGACCTCTTATCAAGAGCAGATGATGCGTCTTGCCCTTGAGCGTCATTTTGAAACAGAAAAAATAAACTTCTGTGGTCGCAATTTCAAGATCAAGACATTGGCATTATTTTTTATCGATGATATATCATCATATCGACCAAACGAGGAAGGTAAAACCCCTTATCTATTACAAGCTTTTGAGAGATTGCTTAAGGAACGGATAGAATCGGTGCTATCTACCCTCAGTGAGCATGATACTGAATATCGGGCATATCTGGAAGCAAGTCTTGCAGATATTTCTGCTTGCCATGCAGGCTATTTTTCACAGGACAATAGCGATTCGGATGAAGATATAGCAAAAGAAGTAGAAACTATCCTTCATGGAAAAAAACACCTTCTCTCTTTCAAGAATAAAGACGGTAGCTATAACACTTTACGTTTTCTATTTTCAAAATGGACACTTAAAGAGGGCTGGGATAACCCTAATGTATTTACGATAGCTAAACTTCGTTCTAGTGGAAGTGAAAACAGTAAACTGCAAGAGGTTGGACGAGGTTTACGACTGCCTGTAGATGAGAATGGTAATCGAATCTCCAATGAAGAATTCCAGCTTAATTATATTGTCGACTTCACAGAGGCAGACTTTGCTAAACGATTAATAGACCAAATAAACGGAGAAATTCCACAAGCTTCTTCTATTAGCGAAGAAAGATTGGAACAAGTGGCCAAGAAGCTTGGCATGACTTCAGATGAACTTTTTGATGCACTATATGATAAACATTACATAGACAGGCGATTAAATATAAAACCCGATACAAGGGACGCTTTCTTTGCAGAATACCCGGACTTTGCTACAGGATTGTCTTCAGGTAAGGTAAAAGACCGAAATGTAGCAAAACCAAGACCTGTAAAAATCCGCAAAGCTGTTTACAGTGAAATACGCGAATTATGGGAAGCAATCAATCAACGATACCTACTTTTCTATGATGATGATCTGGATGCTGATATGGCTAAAGTTGTTTTATCTTTGCTGGAAAAACCCGGTGTTTTTACAGACGTTGTCATGACTAGCTCCAGAGATATCGTTAAGAGCGATGGCTCACAGATGATGATTGTTTCAGATACAGGTGCCCAATATATAGTATCCAAACCTATTCCCTACAATGAATTTCTTAAGAGGATCACAAATGCTACAAACATTCCAATTAAAGTATTGCATGAGGCATTGTGTGAGTATGTTAAGAGGAATGGAACTATAAATCCAGAACGTATTAATGAAAATTCTGTCAGCATGTTTATCCAACAATTTCATGACTGGAGAAGCAATAATTTGCAAGGTCGATTCCATTATGCAAAAAGCAATACGCCTGTTGGTGCAACAGCACTCACCTATTCAGACGGTTCTCCACGTGAAGATATTGCGCAGGGACGTATTGGCACAAAGATAGTTCCGGGAACTCCAAGTGAGAAGTATTTATATGATGCTTTCGCTTATGACTCACCGTTGGAACAAAAAAATATTATGTCGGACATCGAAGAAGTCATTGTATATGGAAAAATTCCACGTAGCAGCATTGCCATACCAACTATTACCGGTGGAATGTACAGTCCAGACTTCATGTATGTTGTAAGAAAGGCTTCCGGTGAGAAAGAGCTTAACATTGTAGTCGAAACAAAAGACGTAGAAAATAAATCCGACTTACGTGGTACAGAAAAAGCAAAAATTGATTGTGCTCGTGTTTTCTTTGATATGCTCTCGAAAGATGGATACACTGTTTATTTCCGTGATCAGTTAAACAACAAACAGATGGCTCAGATTATTAAGGAAGTATTGGCAGAGTAATTTAATTTAGGGGGGTGAAAGATTGAGGTTAGAAGCATTTTTAATTAAACATTATCGGTCGATAGAAAAAGTGGCTCTTAAACTTCCTCAAAATAAGCCACTTGTCCTATTTGGACCGAATAACGCAGGAAAATCTAATATATTATCAGCTATAAATAGATTACTTGGTGAAAGGTATCCAACAAATATTGAGATGTTGGAAAGTGATTACTTTAAACGTAATCAAAGTGAATATCCTACCGCACAGATAACTGCTAAATTTTCTGAGCCTTTACATTATGATAGTAGAGGGAATGGACATGATGTGATAACTATAAGTTATAATTATAATGGACAGGCTAATAATAATCTTTTTCACGATGTTAATGGAAATAGGTTATATATAAAAAATGAAGAGCGTTCCGCTTGTCAATCTTACTTGATTGATGCTGAAAGAAATATCCAGAGCGCTTTTAATTATAGTAGTAGCTACTCCCTGTTAAGCAAATTTTCAAAGAAAATACATGAAGCCTTAAGTACAGAACACAAAGATGAATTATCACAAGCCTTTAATCAAATTACAGCATCCTTTGAACAGACTGATGAATTCTCTGGTTTTTTTAATCGATTTTCTGAAGCTCTAAAGGGGGCAGTAAAAGGGTTTGTTCATTCATTGGCTGTGGATTTTTCAGCCTATGATCCAAACAATTATGCAAAGTCACTTCGGATCTATGCAAAAGAGGGAGATAATATTCGTGGATTTGAAGAATTCGGCACTGGTGAACAGCAAGTCTTATTAATGGCTTTTGTTAAAGCATATATGGAAGTATTCACAGGTGAAAATTTTGTGTTGATTATTGAAGAACCAGAAGCTCATCTCCATCCCTTAGCTCAAAGATGGTTAAAGGAATATGTTGTAGATATGTGTTCATGTGGTATTCAAGTAATCATTTCAACACATTCCGCAGAATTCATAGATGCAGAATACTTAGACGGACTTGTTCGAGTACATAAAGAGGGTGGAGTTACTAAAGCAATACAACTATCCGCTCAACAACTTTGCGATTTTTGTATAGGGTCAGGTGTTCCAGAGAATTGTGTGTCACCAGAAAACATAGTTGATTTTTACTCGACAAAACTATTTTCAGACCAGTTAAAAGGAATGTTTGCCGAAACAATCATTTTAGTGGAGGGAGCTACTGAATATTTTGCTCTGCCAGTGTATTTAAAACGTAGTGGATATTCTTTAGCTGAACATGGAACCGAAATTGTTAATTGTCGCGGTAAGGATGCAATCCCCTTGTACTGGAGGTTATTTAAAGCATACGGTTACAATTGTTATGCCATATTTGATTGTGACAGGAATGCATCAAAGACTAGGGATGTGTTTAATGGCATCTTTTGCGAAGAAGAATGGGATACAGAAACTGAAAATTGTATTGTTAGAGCCGATTATGCATACTTCGGTAAAGACTTTGAATCCTATTTACGTATAGCAATAGATGATTATACTTCAATGGAACAAACCATATCTGAAAAATATCATATTTCTTCAAAACCAGGAAAAGCTAAAGCTATTGCACAACATATAGAGGAAATTCCTCATTTTATTAAGGATATTGCAGATAAACTATTGATTATAGAACTATTGGGACAAAATTAGCTGAATGTAAAAAAAGACCACACAGGAGTATAAAAACTCTTATGTGGTCTTTTTTGCCCCGCTTGAAGCTGTTCATTTAAGTTTTTCTTCAATCCCTAAGTGAACGCTTCTTTGTGGGTCATTTTGTGTTTTAATCAACCTAATTCGAAAAGAGAGGGGGAAAATTTATGGGCAAAAAAAGGAGCAGTTCAAAGATTTTTTCGGAGCATGAAATAAAGCAGCTGGAGTCGAATCCAAATGTCTTGTGTGAATGCTAATCTAATAATTGACCACCTAGTGGTACATCGCTCATAAAAAAGTTGACCACCTGAGCACCTCTTTCCTGTATCTTGTAGTTGTCTAGACAACAAGATATAGGAGGAAAGGAAATGCTTCAGATGGCTAATTATGAGTTTATCAGGAAACAACACTTTCTGCTAGGGAAGTCGATTCGTCAAATTTCTCGCGAAACTGGCTACTCGCGTCAAGTGATACGAAAAGCCTTGACATCAACGGAAATCCCTGTATACCAGCTTTCAAAACCGAAGCCGAAGCCAGTCATTGATTTTGTCAAGCCCATCATCTTGGAATGGCTGCGTCAAGATGAACAGGCTCCCCCGAAGCAGCGTCATACTGCCAAACGTATTTACCAGAGACTCGTTGACGAACATGGATTCACCGGCGGTGAATCTACTGTACGACGCTACGTCAGAGAGTTGCGGGTTTCTCCTCCTAAAGCATTTGTCCCTCTTGATTTCCCGCCAGGGCGATTTGCCCAATTTGACTGGGGTGAGGTTACGGTTCATTTACAAGGGAAACAAGTGAAGGTTCAAGTCTTTTGTATGCGTTGCACATACAGCAGAAAGATTTTCATCAAGACATTTGCTCATCAGAAGCAAGAGGCTCTTCTCCAAGGTCATGTAGATGCTTTTGAATTTTTCGGTGCTGTTCCCCAAGTCATCACATACGACAACCTGACAACAGCCGTTAAGAAGGTATTGGAAGGCAAAAATCGCGAGGAACAAGAGCGATTTATTCAGCTACGTGCCCACTACCTGTTTGAAAGCTATTTCTGTGATCCGGGAAAAGGGCATCAAAAAGGCCAAGTGGAAAACCTCGTACAGTTTGCCCAGAGGCAATTTTTTGCACCTGTTCCTAGTGTTTCTTCTCTGGAGGAGCTAAATCAAATCCTCCTCGAAAAATGTATCTCTTACGAGAATACAACCGTTCCCCGGTCTTCCCTAACGGTTGGAGAAGCATTTGTTCAAGAGTTGCCCATCATGCTTCCATTGCCTCCACGGCCATTGGATTGTTTCCGTGTTGTACCCGTGAAAAGCAATACGCTATCCATGATCCACATTGAAAAAAATGCCTATTCCGTCCCGGTTTCCTATGCATCGACCCAACTTATTTGCCGAGTATTTGCTGAAAAAATTGAGGTGTATCACGGAAAAAGCCTGATTGCGACGCATGAGCGGTGCTTGGAAAAAGGAAAGGAGATTTTGCAATACGATCATTATCTGGATTTACTTCTTATTCGCCCAGGAGCAGTTCTTTATGCTAGACCATTGCATCAGGCAGGATTACCCGCCATTTACCAAAAGTTCTTGGACAAGTGCCGTAACCGACCAGGAGGGATGAAGGAGTTCGTTCGACTCTTGCTTTTGCACCGTGAATTCGATACTTCTCTCGTCGAAGAAGCACTGGGGGAGGCCTGCCAAAAAGGGATGTTCCAGTATGATGCCGTAAGGCAATTATTGTTTCAGCGAACATTGCCGGAACACCGTTTGCCCCAACTCTCGTTGGCGGAGGATAGCTCTGTTCCACGTATTCAGGTAAAGGCCCCAGATCTTAGCCAGTACAATCGTTTGTTACAGAAAAGGAGTGTGGTTCATTGAGTACGAGTTTCCTGCTTGAAACCTACGCGAAACGCCTTCGCTTACCTGCGATTAAACGTGTCTATAAGGAAATCGCCCATGATGCTGCTGAACGGCAAATTCCCTACGAGGAGTTCCTCTTAGCCCTACTAGAGCAAGAAGTTCAGCAAAGGGATGCTAACCAAATCGCGAGTCGCATCAAGCACGCCAAATTCCCTTCTATGAAAACGCTTGTATTTTGCAACTCAAAAATGCAGAGTTTGGCGGCCAATTTATGCAGAACACTGCCAACATCAATACAAAAGAATTTAGGAAGACTTCATGCTGGATAGAGCATGGCGCAGTCGGTAGCTTTCTCCGGTAAACGCCAGAATATGGGCGTGGTGGACGAGGCGATCCACAAGGGCTGCCGTCAATCGCGTATCTCCAAACACCGTATTCCACTGCCCAAACTCCAAATTCGACGTCACAATCACACTGTTTCTCTCATAGCAGGCCGAGATAACATGAAACAACAGCTCAGCCCCCGTTTGGTGAAAGGGAACAAACCCAACCTCGTCCAAAATCAACAACTCACAGTCTGCCAGTTCTTTTTGAAACCGCATCAGTGCCCCATTCGCGTGTTTTTCCTGCAAGAGCGCAACCAGATCGGGAACACGGAAGAATCGAACGGCATATCCCCTTCGGCACGCCTCTACGCCAAGCGCTGTTGCCAGATGGGTCTTCCCCGTGCCCACTTTTCCCAGCATCAGCACATTTTCCTTGCGCTCCAAAAAACGTAGGTCGATCAATCCCTCCTTTGTACATGTTTCCGGTAAGGTGACTGCCTCAAAAGCGTAATCTTCCAGTGTCTTCAGTTGGGGAAACGCGGCTTTCTTTATCAGTCGCTTCAGCTTTGTCTCCTCCCGCCGTTGAATCTCCATCCGCAAGACTCCCAGCAAGAAGCTCTCCCGATCTTCAAACGGCACCTGTTCATAGGTTTCCATCACATGCGCCAAATGCAAAGTTTTGCACACCTTTGCCAGCTCTTCTCTCATTCCACCCTCACCCCCAGGATCCGGTCGTACTCATCCAGTATGGGTATCTGCCCGTGAAGGGCAGGGGGTGTATGCGACTCTGAAAACGGTTCCGGGCGGAAAACAGGGTGTTTTATCGCGTAAAGGGCATGCTCCAAGGCAACAGCCAGATGCTCTTGCTGATGCGACAATTCTCCCAGTACTTGCCCGATTTCCTTCAACGTATAGGTGTCGAGCAATCGATGGAGCAGGCGAATTCGTGCTTTTCGTGCATTCATGTCTTCCACCGTCAAAAACGTTTGGAGCGCCTGAGGCATCATATTGGTAAAGGAAGAATACATCACCGCCCGCGGGCGTTTTTCATATCTCTTCAATACCGCCTTCCAATCTACTGGAATGACTTTCTCCGTATAGGGACGAGGCAATGTCACAATCGGGGTGTATGTCCCGTCTGCCGTTAACACCTCCAGCACATCCCACTTGACTTTCACCAAAACCGGCTGCATGGCCCGACACTGCGGCAACGGGAAGAGAGCCGCGTCAAACGACAGCTCAGCGTATTTGTTCAGGTGGCACGTCTCCAGCCGGAAAATCTCCAGCGGTGTCGTCGGCAGCGTCAGCAGCTTGCATTTTTCTTGCTTCCACAACTCGGCAATGGTTTGCTTTTTCACATAGTGAGGGCGCTGCATATCCGCACGGGCAGCTTCCGCCAAATACGTCTCCAGTTGTTCCGGCGTATCGATAACCGGTGGCGGAACACACCAGTTCCGGCGTCCATACCCCACTTTGTTTTCCACATGGCCTTTCTCATGGCCGCTGTATGGATTGCAAAACAGGGGCTCAAAGCGGTAATGGGCGCAGAAACGCCGAAACGCTTCCGTACACTCTCGTTTTCCGCCTTGCTGGATGGACACAACAGCAGCGGACAAGTTGTCAAACCAAATCTTGCGAGGAACCCCTCCCATTTGCTGAAATAGCCGCCCTAAGGCCTCCAGAAAGCATTCCGTGTTTTCTTTCGGAACCGGGAACACAAAGGCGGCATTGCTGTACGGAAACGACAGGGTCAATACTTTCCGCTCCACCAGTTCTCCCGACTTGACCACGTACACCGTCCCAAAGTCAGCCTGGGCTTCCCCGCCTGGATGCTCCAAACGCTCAAAATGTTCGGCTCGTTCGGCTGCCATGGCTTTCTTCCGTTTGGAGACATATTCGGATACCGTTCGCTGCCCGCCAGGGAAGCCGTACTCATCCCGTAACCGCTGAAACATGCGGACGGCTGTATGGCGTTGCTTGCGTGGAAGACGCTCATCATCCTCCAGCCATGTGTCAATAATCTCTAAGTACGGTCCCAACACCGGATGGCGGCCTTTTCGCTTGCATACCGGTTCATTCCAATCGTCGCGATCCGCATATTTCTTGGCGGTTCGCCAATTCACCTGGACACGTTCCGCAATTTCCTGAATCGAACACCCTTCGACTTCCCGCAAAAATCGGATATACTGTTGTTGTGGCACTTTCAACATTCCTCTCACTCCCTCAGATTCTAGCCAAATCCAAGGGTAGATTTTGTAGGGGGATGTTGGCAAGTGCCTTTTTCATGGCCTCAGAATTGCGGTGGAACTCTGCAGTTTTCCGCCGCAATTCTCTGCACTTTTATCCTGCCATAAACAAACGCTCGATCAATTTGAATTCTCGGCGATTCCGTCCCTCAATAAGCCCAAATTGCTTCAACTGGCTCGTTGTGAGTACATCGAAAAGGCAGAGAACATCATGTTTATCGGAAACTCTGGCACTGGCAAAACTCATCTCTCCATTGCACTCGGGAAGGAAGCTTGCCATCATGGCTATTCCGTTCAGTTTTGGACTGCCGCTAAAATATGTAACGAGCTTATGGAAGCTCAGTCCCAAAAGCGAATCCTCCAGCTAGAGAGGCAATGGTTGAAAACAGATTTGATTATTTTGGATGAAGTCGGGTTTGTCCCTCTGAGTCGGACCGGGGCGGAGTTATTATTCCAATTTTGTGCGGCCCGCTATGAGAAAGGAAGCATGATCATTACCAGTAATCTGGAATTTACGGAATGGACACAGATTTTCAAAGATGAGCAAATGACGTCAGCCCTGGTTGATCGGCTTACCCATCGTGCCCATATCTTTGCAATGAATGGAGACAGCTATCGCTTTAAGCAGAGCATTCAAAGATCGTGATCATGAAAAAGTTACCCACCCGACGGGTGGATTGATTTTTGCCATGGTGGTCAATTTTTTGATGAGCACGGTGGTCAACATTTTGATTGACATTCACAGTCTTGCATGTAACGGATAAAAGTATTACGTATGCTCCAGCATTCAAACTAGCTGCCGTTAAAGCATACATTAGCGGGCAAACACCTATGGAGATCTTTCGTAACGCAGGTTTTAACGTAGATGTCATTGGTCATGACAAACCCCATCAGTGCTTAAAACGTTGGCGCTACACGTATTCAGCTCTTGGAGAGAACGGGCTTTTAGAGGAACAACGAGGGAAAGGCAGTACTGGCAGACCAACAGAAGAAAGGCTGTCTATGGAGGAAAAGCTAAAACGTGCCGAAGCTCGTATCAAGCTGCTCGAGGCGGAGAACGACTTTCTAAAAAAGCTCGATGCGCTCGAAACGCAGAAGATGCAGAGGAAACATTGACGCCTTCCGAGCGCTACCAATTGATTAACCAATCCATCCGTCAACACAACTTGCAGCGAATGACACGTTATCTGTGTAAGCTTGCTTGCGTGAGCGCGAGCGGTTATTATCGCTGGCGTACTGCCGAAGAGGTTCGCCAGCTCCGTGAGGATGCTGATCAACACGACTTCCGACTTATCAAAGAGCACTTTGATGCTCTGCGTGGCAAGGCAGGAGCTCTTGTGATTAAAATGCGGATTGAACGTGTAGATGGCATAATCATGAACCATAAAAAGATTCGTCGATTAATGCGTAAATATCATCTTACAGCTACAATTAGACGTGCTAATCCTTATCGCAAAATGGCGAAAGCAACACAACAGCATCAGACATGCCCTAATCTGTTGAATCGCCGGTTTGACCAAAGGGAGCCAGAGAAAGTACTGCTCACGGATATTACTTATATGCACTACGGTAATGGTCAATGTGCCTACCTCTCGGTAGTCAAAGATGGGACGACACCGTCATTACGCTCTTTTCTTTAGTGAAATCCCAACCATTTTGCAGGGCATATTTTATTAAACTGGCACATGCACTCGGTTTACAAAGGTTGGTTTTCCAGTTTGTTGACCAGGAAAATGATAGTAAGACATGCGCTGTTTTTGTTCTGTCGGGATAAATAGTAAATCTAATCATATCGTTGTTAGGTGTTTGGTCAATAACACAATGAAATAAAGAACCATTAACTTCTATCTTCTTTACTTCCTTGGCAAACGGCTTAATAGAGTATTCCCCCTTATAATCTCTAGGCAATATTTTATCATACGGGAAATTGGTGGGATTTTGTTTTGGATTAAGTTAACAAACCAATTGATGGGATAAACAAGTCGATTGAAAAGATAACAGAGACGGTTGACAAGATGGTTCTACCCTTCCATAACAGCTTCATCGAAGACTTTTCTATAATGCTGCAAATCAAATTGATCAGCTAATGCATTAACCATATTCCAAAATTCATATTCATCGAAGCCCTCAAAATCCAAGACGATAAAATGTGCGAGGTTATGGAATGCGTGAGCTATCCGAAAATTCCGGTGGAAATTTTCTTCGCTGAATTGCCCAGTGTTCTTAATATCTAGTAGAGCTTGCGAAATGAGTTTTTTATATGCCCGTTTCTTTGCTTCAGTCATAGGATCATCTCCTCTATCAGTTTAAATAATACAGTGGTATGGAAAATCCTGCAAAGAAGAGTATTCTCACAATCGAACTCATAAATTGAGAGTGATAGAAATATTGACTCCAAACAACAGATTAACTTCTCAGCCCATTACAGCTTTCAATCGGTACGATCGGCTACAATAACCCTGGTAAAGAAATCTAGGCTATATGGCGGAGCAAATCTCGTTACAACTTTTATCAATCTAGGGCTCTGTAGATGCACGTAGCAGTAGTCCCCTACGTGTTTTTTGTTTCACAGATGTATAAAATTGTCAAACGCTTCTGGGAATCGCTTATAATAATGACATTTGATTAACCAATAATCGAGGAGGACTATTGTGCTAAAGCGGATCGCAGGAAAAGAAGAAGAAACCATTCGAGCATTTGCAAAAGAGATTGTAGATGCAATTGCAGAAGGCAACTACGAAGAAATTGCTCGCAAAGTTGATGATATGCGGGATTGGGACGTAGAGTTATTAAAAGAGGTCATCGAAAATTTTAAGGAAGATAATGAGTTGGAACAGATCGATAAATTTGAGGTAGAGTGTACCTTCAAGCCTGTCTATAAAGATGGCAGTGTTTACAAGCAAGAATCTTTTTACCACTTTACTGATGGAAGCGGACTTTCATACGAATATGCATTGACGACAGATGGCGAACCAAATGACCTAACCCTGAGTATCGAGTTTCACTATGAGGGTGACTATATGAAAGTCATATTCGAAAGCGGGGTAACGGTACTTTGATGGTAAACGAGTTTAGAAGATCACTTAATTTGTGAATAGATCAATAAGGATAATCCATCGAGGAATAAACCTTCCCTATGATTGACCCATTGTCCTTCGAATACAGTCATATACGTGCATGTCATATACGCCTCCTGCAAAAGTACATTAAGTTGTCGCCTCACAAAAAGAATCACACAGGTAACCACATTCATGGTCTTTACAAAAAAAACCAAGCCCCTCCGCAAAAACGAGTTGACATTGCTACGAAAACGTATTAAATTGAATTCAAACACTTACTACGAAATCGTACTAAAAAGGAGCTCCCGGTATGCATAAGCTATACGATCTTTTTCTCAAGACCGGTTTGCGCCCTTTCGCATTCATGACCGACATGCTGCAGCTTGAACAGAAAGTGACTCGTTCGGATCTGGCGACGCTGCTTATTCTGCTCTTTCGGGGGGACCTGACGATGACGGAATTGGCGGCCGAGATGGGGGCGCCGCTGAGTTCGATGACCAGTATTGCCAAGCGGCTTGAGCGAAAAGGCTATATCGCCCGAGCGACATCTCCAAAAGACCAACGGGTCAAGCTCGTCATGCTGACACAAGAGGGTATCCGACTTGCGAAAGAGTGGGAGCGCATCATGCTGGGGATGCTGGGCAAGCTGGAAGCGGCGTTTACGCCGGAAGAACTGGAGCAATTTACGCTGCTTTCGTATAAGGCTATCAAAGTCTTCCAAGACGAGGAACCTGTAAAGCTTGAGGAAACAAAGAACCGTCCGGTAAAGATCAAGATCGATGAGTGACCGATTCAACCGGACTCTTCTATTTCACAATTACTACGAAATCGTACTAAGAGGAGCAATGGATATGAGAATCATCATTTACACGGGCAAGGGTGGCGTGGGCAAGACGAGTATAGCCGCGGCGACAGCGGTGAAAATGGCAAAGCAGGGGAAACGGACGCTTATTCTCAGCACGGACGCGGCACATAGTTTAGGGGATTCACTGGCCGTGCGGATCGGGCCGGAGCCAGTCCCAATCTGCGAAAACTTATGGGGGCAGGAAGTGAACAGCCTGCGGGAGACGGAGAAAAATTGGGGAATTGTCCAAGGGTGGCTGACCGCACTGCTCGACAAAGCACAGCTTACCGATATTGCTACGGAGGAAATGCTCGTGTTTCCTGGCATGGAAGAGCTGTTCAGTTTATTGCAAATCAAGGAACACGCGCAAAGCGGAAAATATGATGTGGTCGTCGTTGATTGTGCGCCGACCGGAGAGACGCTGCGGCTGCTCAGCTATCCCAATGTCTTGAATTGGTGGCTCGAAAAAATGTTTCCAAACGAACGCAGGCTGATCAAGCTCGTTCGGCCGGTCGCCAAGTTCATCAACAACGTAGAGCTTCCCTCGGATGATGTCCTTGACAGTGTTGAGCAATTGGCGCGCAGCCTGGAGGAGCTGCAGCGGATTGTTTTGGACCCGGAGATGACATCGGTGAGACTGGTGCTGAACCCCGAGAAGATGGTGCTTTCCGAAGCGAAACGATCCTTCACGTATCTGAATTTATTCGGGTTCAATACGGACGCAGTCATCGTGAACCGGGTGCTGCCGAATGAGGCAGGAGAAGGATTTTTCGCATACTGGCGGGACCTTCAAAGGAAATATGAAGAGGAAATCGTTATGAACTTCCAGCCGCTGCCGATTCTCAAAGCGCCCATGATGCCAAAGGAAGTCATCGGATTGCCTGTTCTCGAAGAGTTGGCGGATATCGTTTTTAAAGATCAGAATCCCTCCACTATTCTCTATCGGGGCAGAACAGAAAAGATCCGGGAAGAGGATGGAGGAATGGTTCTGGAGCTGTCGATTCCTTTTATGGAGAAAACGGATTTGGATTTGACGCAGACTGGCGACGAACTGACGGTACATGCAGGTGCCTACAAGCGGAAGGTGATTTTGCCAAGACCGCTTATAGGCCGGCAGGTGACAGGTGCGAAGTTTTCAGAGGACCGGCTGCTCATCCGTTTTGGTAAGCGAAATATGGCAGAAGGGAATGAAGGGCAATGAGAAGCGACGAGCTTCAAATAGAACGGCTGTTGGAGCATCTGAAGCGACACCAGGCGGGGAAGCATGCAAGAAACACCGTCAAGGAAGGGCTGCTGGCTTCCCGTGCGGTCATCGACAGCCTCATTGACTTGTTGGAGGAGCCAAGCCGCACTCCATATGCACGCAAAATTGATATTTCATAAATCGGGAGAGGATGAGGAACAGATGGTGAGTGGGGTCAAACGTCATGTCGGGCTTACACTTGTGCTGACCGGACTGTTTCATACGGTCTTGGGGCTGATTGGATTTATGAATCACCTGCAGCCAATGGTTGCCGAGGGTCTATGGGATACGGTGGGGAGTGGGCAGTGGGAGCGGGCAACCGCATTTTGGTATCTGATGCTCGGCTTCGTGCTGATTCTTCTCGGCTATACGGTGGATTGGCTCATGAAAAAGAAAGGGATTGCCCCGCCTGTTTCTCTCGGATGGATGCTGTTTGCCATCTGCTTGATTGGGATTATCGTGATGCCGACTTCAGGTTTTTGGCTTGGTTTGCCTCAGGCGTGGCTTTTAACGCGAAAGTGAAAGGTTACGATTCACCGGTCGCCAAATCAAATTAGAGGGTGCTATGTGGTGGAACACAAGCTTGATTCGTCGTTACGTAATGGCTGGAAAGCCTACGCCCACTTTACAAAGAGGTCAAGATGGGCGGCTTATGCGGGTTGCGTCTGGGCCCTCCTGTATGCGGTCTTTGTCCGATTCTATCAGGCTGCGGGAGGAACAATCGGTCTTTCGGCTCCGATTGTTGATCCCACCGGCGGCATATACAAAGCAAGCTATGTCGTGGGTGTCATTATCATGTTGTGTGGATTTGTCTTGTTAGGACTCGTTAAACCTTGGGGGAAGGTTGTCCCTTTATGGATGCCATGGATCGGCGGAGTCAATGTCTACCGAGGATTTCTGTTATTCCCCACCCTTCTCTGCTCTGTCTTTTTAATCGCTCATGGAGCAGCCGGAATCATTACAAGAGTCCTCTTTTTGGCTGGCTTCATAGACTTGAAAATGCCGACATTTAGCGATGAAGTGGATATGCGCATCGATGCATTATGGGACTTGTTCGTTTACCAACCATGGTTTTTCATCATGGGAGTATTGTCTGGCTTGTCGGCAGCGCATTATGCACAAGCGAGAGATGTTTCGCTTTCTGCTTTGAAACGCGGCACACTGATTTTCTTGTTTTTAACATGTCTCGTTACGGCGATTTTTGCAGCAGCCATCGTGTTTGACTTTGTGGATAAATTAAGCTTTTTTTAAGGCGTTCCTTCCCTAGGTGTTGCGTAATAGTCTTTGCTTGTGCAGACGATGACATCTAAGCTCATCGGGAACACAAATGTTTTTATGTCCGTTTAACATAAAGTTCTATGGAGGTGTATGGACATGAATTGGCATGACATTGCCTTGGTAGTAGCTGGAATTATCGGAAGCGGCGTGGCGCTGGTTCACGGCATTTTGACTCAACGGCTCATGGTCAGGCCGTTGGCGAAAGCGGAGTCGTTATTTGCCGAGGCAGAAGTCAGATGGATCGTGTCGTGGCTCTTGCAGTTCAGCACGTTCAACTGGTTTCTTGGCGGGCCCGCTTTGATTGCTTCCATCTGGTTCGGGCCGGACGCAAGGCTCGTGACGGGCCTGCTCGTTGGCAGCTCCTACCTGTATGGCGCTTTCATCAACTGTAAGGCAACGCGCGGTCGTCATCCCGGCTGGATGCTCTACACGGTTGCGCTCGGTTTGATTGCCTTCGGCGTCAACGGATCGGGCGGTTGAGCCGACTTTCACAAGAACCTGAAAGAATCCCCGACCAACGCAATATTTGTCACAAATCCATCCTTTCGATTCGTCTTGTTTGTAAAAAGAATGGAAGGGAGAATGGGCATGAGAAAATATGATGCAGCGGTAATCGGCGGAGGGCTTTCCGGATTGACAAGTTCGATTTATTTGGCAAAAGCAGGTTTATCTGTAGTTCTGTTGGAAAAAGCGAATCAATTGGGCGGTCGTTCCGTTACGGTAAAAAAGAATGGGGCCATGCTGAATTTGGGTCTTCATGCGCTCTATAAAGGAGGGGCCGCCGAGGAGGTGTTAAACGAACTGGGAATCCCGGTCAAAGGGGGGATCGTGCCCGCAAAAGGCGGCATGGTGTGGAATAACAAGCTTTACCGACTACCTGGAAATCCTTTCGCGATTCTCACATCCAAATTGTTATCTGCTTCCGCCAAGTTGGAAATCGTTCAATTTGTGGCACGACTGGCAAAAATCGATCCAAAGGCTTTGCCGCCGATCAGTTTTCGGGAATGGGCGGAAAAGGAAATAAACGATCCGATGATACGGCACCTCATTTACGCCGTCTGCCGAACCAATACGTTTGTGCCATACCCTGAACTTCTCTTGGCGGCTCCTGGAGTCAGAAGGCTGCAGCTCGTTTTTAAAGGAAATCAAGTGATATATGTCGATAGAGGGTGGGGCCAGATGGTCGAAAGTCTGCGGCAGGAGGCGATCCGGGCAGGAGTTGCCATTCTGTGCGGAAAACATGTAGCCGAGATTGAGCATGACGACAGAGTAAGGCAAATCCGTTTTCATGATGGCGAAACATTGGAAATCCCATATGTCGTTGTAACGGCAGGACCGGGCGAAACCTGCAAGCTCGTTAAAAACGCCGAGCACACATCGCTCAGGGAGTGGCGGGATCGGGCAAAACCAATCTATGCTGCATGTCTGGACGTCGCGCTCCGCAAGCTGCCCTACCCAGATGATCCAAAGCGCCATTTCACCTTCTTCCTGGATCAACCGATCTTTGTTAGCACTCCATCTGCCATTTCCGATGCGAGTGAGGATGGTTCCGCCATTATTCATGTGTGCAAGGATATCGGCTTTGGCTCTGACAATCCCAAAAACGACGAAAGTCATTTGGAGCGGGCTTTGGACTTCATTCAACCAGGATGGCGAAAAGAACTTGTTGCAAGACAGTTCTTGCCAAAAATCACGGTTGCCCATGATTTTGATTCCATCGATCGCTTCGGCAAACGCTACGGCCCTTCTGTCTCAGAGGTGCGCGGTTTGTACGTTTCCGGGGATTGGACGGGTCAAAGCGAAGTATTAGTCGATGCGGTTTTTGCCAGCGCGAAGCGGGCTTCCGAGGAGATTCTGCGAGAATACAACAATGCGGAGGGGCATGCAAACGGTGGAAGTGGAAGAGCTGTATAAAAGTCTGGGGCCTTCGCTGATTTCTCTTGCTTATCGTATGATGGGCAGTATGATGGATGCCGAAGATATCGTTCAAGAAACGTTCCTTTCGATAGAAAAGGTTCCCGCCGATACGGTTAGGAATGCGAAGGCTTATTTGTTCAGGAGTGTGAGCAACCGGTGCATAGACCGGTTGCGGGCGCAAAGCAAGCATCGTGAAACATATGCAGGACCTTGGCTTCCGGAACCGATTGTGAGCGGGGGAGACGGACAAACCGACCCTTTGGAAGGATATATTCGGAAAGAAACCATTTCGATGGCCTACTTGCTCTTGATTCATCAGCTTTCATGGACCGAGCGGGTTGTATTCCTGTTGCGAGAGGTCCTGCAATTCGAATATGAGGAAATAGCGGAGATCGTCGACAAAAGCAGTACGAATTGCAGGCAAATATTTCGTCGGGCCAAAAGGAGCTTGGGCAAAATTCCTCAAGTGAACGTCGGCATAGAGCGAAACACCATCCATTTGATTGAACAGTTTGCGCAAGCCCTTTTGAGTGGGGATATGAAAATACTGCTCGAAACGCTAACTGCGGACACGATCCTCTATATGGATGGTGGAGGCAAAGTGAAAGCCCCCTTGCGTCCGCTGTTTGGCCATGATCGAATCGCCCGTTTCTTTATCGCTATTCTTCCGGAGTTCCCTCCGGATTTCTCTTTTACGCTTCGCGAACTGAATGCCCAGCCCGGATTGGTGTTTTATGCAGGCGAGCAGCTCTTTGCTACGATTTCTTTCGATATTCAGAATGATCGGATTGTGAACATGTATGCTGTCTTGAATCCCGATAAGCTAAAAAGTATCATGCGTTTTATCAGCAATTCAGATATGGCACCCCAATTGATTAAATCTATCTCTTGGCTTCTATCATGATATGACCGAGAGATAAACAAAGCAGCATGGAGCGTACGTTCTTAATCATTGGAAAACTCTCTGCGGACGTTCAATGTTGAGCAAAGCCTATGAAAAAGAAAAAGATCGCCCACAATGTTGCGGGACGATCTTTCTTTTGTCTTTAGCGGCATTGTAAGGCTATATGACCCTTATACAGAACGCGTTAAGGTGTTTGTTACAATGTGATTCCTTTTGAAATGTTTTGGAACCCTTGAACAGAAATATGCGGATGATAACGGCCATTTTGTCTGTTAACAGAAGAACAGTTGATTGCAAGGGTAGGTTAGTGCATTAGGAAAGAATAGAAGCACATTTTGGCAAGTGCCTAGCACAGAGAAATTCCAGAAAAATATAGTGTAATAGGCTCACATAAATATTTCATAAAGGAAGTGGCCCTATTGCCAGGATTTGAAAATAAGATATGGGGTTTTCGATATCATGATTTTATCAGAGACCCATGTTGTTCAAGGGTTTTGGGACAATGTGTTCCTTGTCCAAGGAGAAGATACAATGACCTTTCATTCTACATTGGATTTAATCATCCAGCGGTAAACCGATCTGCACAGGCAACGATCTATTCATGTGCAGCACCTGCTGTACAGGCTGCCTATAGTATCTTAACTGGTGCATGTGGTGCTGCTGGTGGACCTTCGCCTGCTTGTGCCGCTGCAGTGATTGCTGCAATTCCAGCCGCTAACAACGCAGCAAGAACAACGTTTAGAACATGTATGGCTAATACAGATGTACCAGAAAGTTTGTATAGGCAAGTCAATATAGGAATCTATCATAGGAGAACAACTCTCTAATCCACATTAACAACACAAAACACCTCCTAATCATAGGAACCACATACGAGTAGAAGGTGTTTTCCATTTGCTTCTACTAAACAGCCGTTACTTAATATTATCCAACACACTTTTCATAACCTGCGGCGAGTCCTGGCGATCAAACAAGTTATACCGTTCCTTAACCGCTTGATATACCTGCATGAGCGCTTTCTGGCTCTTGGTTTTCCGGTATTCCTGCACGAGCTTTGCAAAGGAAGGGTGCCGGATCACATCGTTTCGCCAGTCCCACACACGCGGTTTTAGAACTTCACGCCGCACTTGTTCGACCATCCCGATCAACTTCGGGCCAAGATCGGCACTTAGCTGCGCTGCTGCTTTTTTCACTTCAGGACGATCGAGCAACATGACACCGTCGGGAAGGGAGTAAAGGGGCTTGTTATTCACATACAAGAATTCTTGAGAACGGTTGGCAACAGCCTCTGACAGACGGTCTTGTTTGACTTCGAACTGAAAGTACTCCCGCTCTGTCCCATTGAATTTGCTCGGGAAAAACAAATAAATGAAATCGAAGACGCCATGATAGTAAAACTGCTGATCCGGATAAATGTATCCTTTGGCATCGATTTGAAATCCCGGGAGGCCCGCCTCGATGGCCCAGCGAACTGCTTCGCTTTGGCTGTCCTTCGGGGCAACACTGCCCTTGTAAGGTCTCGCGTTTTTGTATATGCGATACAACGTGTCCGCAACAAATTGCTTTGTAATCGATTGACTGTTCCATTCCTCCGGCTTTACAAATCCGGCCTGAACCAGTGCTTTTATGCGCGAGTCAAGCTCAATCTGCCCCCGTTTTTTTCTGAATTCCGCATATTGTTCCCATTTTTCGGATGCTGCCAGCTTGGCGATTTGCTGTTTTATAGTCACGGGGTCGTAGCCTGCGGGGTATACAGGTTCTAACACCCCTATGTGATTAAAGAGCTCGAGCAAATATCCGTTTCTGGATAAATACATTTCATCTATCATAAACGAGCGAATGGAATCAGTACCATATAGATCTGCTACAATCTCGTATATATCCATCCGGTTTTTTTCTACAAGAGCAGCATCATATGGATTTTTGACCTGCAGGGAATCTTTCAGAAGGGAATAAAGCAGTTCCACTTCTTCCAGTGTGTTGATAGTGGGCATCTTGTAAGTGACACGATATGTATGTGCCCCTGATGGAGCTGCTTGAATGGCTGGCACGAATGAACCAGATAACAGCATGACGGTGATCATGGAAGCCAGAATGCTTTTTTTCATCGGTTTTGGTTCCTCCCTCTTTTATCCATTACGAAAACGCTTCATTGCATGCAAATGTTTCCTTTTTCTTCCTATTTTTCTCACGGAGCTTGCGTAAAGCGTCGATAAAGCTGTTCACTAAAAACGATTCGTTGGGTTTGAGAGGATCTGACCTCCATGATCGTGAGCAACTGCCAGACTGATCAGTTTGCTTCATCATCCTTCGAAAGACGCGCCATGATTTCGCCCCATGGAGCTTTGCCCAGAACCTTGAATCCTAATTTTTCATAAAGAGTAGCAGCTCCTTGGTTGTCAGGGTGATAGGCGACCATGATATCTGTGGTATCAGGCTTTGCTTTTATTCTGGCAATGACCTGTTTCATGGTTTCCATTCCGTAACCTTTGCCTTGGTGACGGGAATCGATCATCAGCCGATAAATCCAGTATTGCGAATCGTCAGGATCTATCCCAAACATCACAAATCCAACCATGCGTTCATCTTTGTAGACAGCCAGTGTTTCGAAATTCGGCAAAAATTTTGACTGTGCCAAGGAATACACATTTGAAGCGATGAATTGTTTTTGGTCCTCACGGGGCTGCAGCTCAATGCATTCTTCCCAGTTTTCAGAGGTTACTTCTTTGAGAACAAGATTCACGGCGATATCTCCTTTTGTTTCATTTAGGAAAATTATACCATACGGCTTCGCTGTCGAAATTGGATTTTTACGAAATGTGTATTTTGAAAAGTTCAACCACTTGCAATAAGATCGCCACCATCGAAACACATCTTTCTGAGATTCAAAAACCAATCTGTGGACGTCTCCTTTCTCTTAATCACAACCTGATATCATTTCTCAAATTTTCCGGCTTATTAATAGCATTTAGCAATCCATTTAATAGCAAATATTTAATTCTATATATAATAGTGTTACACTATTACTTAGGTTATCAATCATGCAGAAAAGGTGTGTGAACAGGTCGCACCCTGGCTTGCTGTGGAGCCTAAGCAGGAGGGCCTACATCTTTTCTTCAAATATTAGCGAGGTAGGACGGTAAACATGAGCGACAGACAAACCAAAACAGACGTTATCTTAATTGGTGCCGGAATCATGAGTGCAACGTTGGGAACACTGCTGAAAGAATTGATACCGGATTGGAACATTACAGTGTTTGAAAAGCTTGCAAGCCCAGGAGAGGAAAGCTCTAACGAATGGAATAATGCAGGAACGGGGCATTCAGCGCTGTGCGAGCTGAACTACACCGTCGAGAAACCGGACGGATCCATTGATATCAGCAAAGCTGTAAAAATTAATGAACAGTTTCAGGTTTCAAGACAATTCTGGTCTTATCTTGTAAACAGCAATCTGATCCGCAATCCGCAGGACTTTATCAGGCCGTTGCCTCATTTGAGCCTGGTGCAAGGTGAAAAGAATGTATCGTTTCTCAAAAAACGTTTTGAAGCGCTGTCAAACAATCCCCTGTTCAAAGGGATGGAATACTCCGAAGACCCTCGAAAACTGATGGAATGGATTCCGCTAATTATGAATGGGCGGGTATCGAATGAACCGATTGCGGCAACAAAAATCGACTCTGGAACAGATGTCAACTTCGGTGCTTTGACACGGATGCTGTTTGACCATCTGAAAAGGAAAGACGTCGATATCCACTTCAAGCATAATGTTGATGATATTAAACGCAACCGCGACGGCCTGTGGGAATTGAAAGTGCGAAATCTCGACAGCGGCACCGTTGAACGCCATACGGCCAAATTTGTGTTTATTGGCGGCGGTGGAGGAAGCCTGCCTTTGCTGCAAAAATCCGGTATTCCTGAAGGGAAACATATCGGAGGCTTCCCGGTAAGCGGTCTGTTCATGGTTTGCAAGAATCCGGATGTGATCGAGCAGCATCATGCCAAGGTATACGGGAAAGCCAAGGTTGGCGCGCCGCCAATGTCTGTTCCGCATCTGGACACAAGATATATCGACAATAAAAAATCGCTGCTCTTTGGGCCGTTTGCCGGTTTCTCGCCGAAGTTCCTAAAAACCGGTTCGATGTTTGATTTGCTCGGTTCCGTAAAACCGGATAACGTCCTGACGATGCTGGCAGCAGGGGCAAAAAACGTTCCCTTGACCAAATACCTGATCCAGCAAGTGATGCTGTCCAAGGAACAACGCATGGAAGAGCTGCGCGAGTTTATCCCGAACGCGAAAAGCGAGGATTGGGATATTGTCGTAGCGGGCCAACGTGTGCAGGTGATCAAAGATACGCCTACTGGCGGCAAAGGAACGCTGCAATTCGGTACGGAAGTAATCTGTGCAGCGGATGGCTCGATCGCCGCGTTGCTCGGCGCTTCTCCGGGGGCTTCTACCGCTGTTTCCGTCATGCTGGACCTGATGAAAAGATGCTTCCCGCAGCATATCAATGAGTGGGAACCGAAAATAAAAGAAATGATTCCTTCTTATGGTATATCCTTATTGGAGCACCCGGAACTTATCCGTGAAATTGATTTTTCCACAGCGCAGACGCTTGGTCTGCACAGTGAACTGGCTCTCGTCTAGCAGACGGTCGAAAAATAGAAGGAAAGAAACGGCCTTTGTCCCGAATTGCATGGGGTGAAAGGCCGTTTCGTTTTGCCTGCAGTTTTCGGCAACAGGTTGAAGGGTGGCAACGGGGGTGAAGGGGTTTTGAACAGTCCCCCAGCTATCGTGCCCAAATGATTAATTCGCCTGGCTGACATTACCTAGAGAAGGTGCAAAGACCGGGGCTAATCTCGAAGGGTGCAGCTTGCGGTCAAGTCCAAAAAATTCGCAGAAATTCATAATCAGCGGGTTCCACTTCTCGGGATCGATGTAGTTCTGCTCGCCAGTCATCAGGATTCGTTCATCGATATGAACGCGGATGATTTTGACCTCAATCGCTTTTAGCGTACTGGGCATCCCGAAGTCATGGACCTGTTCTACTACGGCCTCCAATTGCACCGGGCACTCAGCCACGCGCGGCGGCCGGACGAGGTCCGAAGCTTGCGGCGTGAGCTGGGCCGCTTCGAATTTGTCCGGTTCAAATCGGTATCCCACTTGAGCCTTGCGCTCGGGTACAGGATTTCGACCGGTTAGCAGGGCCAGACGGTCTACAGCACGAACGAGCTCGGACGAGGGCAGATTCAGCACACATTCGCGCTCGCGCAACAAATTCGCAACGGTTTGGGATGAACTGCTCATTCCGAGCATGCACGATTGATTCAGCCACCACGCTGAAGACATAGGGGCAAGATTGGCGGATTGGTCCTCATTTACTGTGCTGATGAGTACAACCGGGGTTCCGAAATAAAGAATTTTTGGCTCAACGACTTTGTGCATCATCGTTCTCCTCCCGCTATGAAATGAATCACCAAGTTTTCGATGTCTCCGATCAAGAGACCTATCCCCAATTATAAACACTGCCTATTTCGTTATTTTGCTGTTTCATTTCGATGGAACGCTGCACGACTTCACGTGTTGCGCAGGGGGAGGAGGGACTGAAAAAGCGCCCGCGAGAAGCCTACTCTCCATTCACCCAAACTTCCTCCGAATCCCGCCGAGAAAAGCCTGAACCGCCGGAGCCAAATAACGATTCCGCATAAACATCAAATAAACGGTCCTCTCCAATGCCGGGGAATCAATCGCCTTCCACACGATAGACGGGTCCGTCGATTCAGCTAAATAATTTTCGGGAATAATCGTGACGCCCAAATTTTCCCTCACCAAGGTCAAGGCAGTCTCAAACCGTTCAATCTCAAACTTAATGTTCGGCGTCACCTGTTCAATGGAAAAGGCTGTTACAATATCCTCCCTCGTCTGAAAACCTTCCGTGCTAATGATAAAGGGCTCACTTTCCAGCTCGTGCAAAGAAACCGTTTCTTTATGCGCCAAAGGATGATCCTTGTGCAGCACGAGCACCAATCGTTCATCGTACAACGGGATCGATTCGATATCCTCCTCATGTACATACTGGTTCGTAATGAGCAGGTGCGTATGATACTTCCGCAGCGACTCCTTCACAGCCTTTCCGCCCAGCACTTCGATCAGCTTGATGTTGATGGAAGGATAACGCCCTTGATACTCACGGATCACTTTCGGAATCCAATGCTTCACCGACTCGATGATGCCGACAATCAGCTCGCCGCTGCCGGTGAGCTTTACTTCTTCCATTTCCTTTTTCAACATATCCATTTGGGAAAGCAGCGAAATCGCTTTTTTATAGAAAATCTTCCCAGCGTCCGTCAGCTCCATTTTTCTCGTGTTTCTTTCAAGCAGGGGAGAGCCGACCTCTTGCTCCAGATTTTTGATGGCGTTGCTCAGCGAAGGCTGTGAAATATGCAGCTTTTGCGCGGCTTTGGAGTAGCTCAGTTGATCGGAGACGGTTACGAAATAATACAATTGTTTGATATCCACAATAATTTCCACCTCTATTTATAGCTTGAAACTATAAAATTATTTAAATTATATATTAGAAATAATAAGTATGTCATTATATAATCAAAAAAACACATATACTTAAAAGGTTCAGAAAGGATGAAAAGATTGCCTACGAAAGTTTCAGCTGATGTATGGACCGGCCGGACTGATCATACGGAAAGAAGAAGCAGTTTTCGCTACCACCAGGTTGTGGAATTGGTGGATCTGGATCAATGGCTGCCTTTCGCGGACAACACATGTGCGATGATTGGGTTTGAATGTGAGGAAGGAGTTCGGCGCAATCAAGGACGAGTAGGCGCAGCCAAAGCTCCGAACGCAATTCGGCAAGCGCTTGCAAGCCTTCCCTGGAAGCTGCAGGAAGGCAACCGCATCGTCGATGTCGGTAATATTCGCTGTGAAAATGAAAAGCTCGAAGAAGCCCAGGAGGAATTGGGCCAGGCAGTCTCCGATATTTTGTCCAAGTCGGCGGTGCCGATTATTTTAGGCGGCGGACATGAAACGCTGTATGGCCATTATTTGGGCGTCCGCAAACACACCGGAAAAGAAGCTTCGCTCGGAATCATTAATATCGATGCTCATTTCGATTTGCGCTCCTATGAAAGCCAGCCTTCCTCCGGGACGATGTTCCGACAAATCCTGGAGCATGACAAAAACAGCCGATATTTTGTCCTCGGGATCCAGCGTTTCGGCAATACGCAGGAGCTGTTTGACAAGGCGGACGAACTCGGTGTCCGGTACGTGTATGAAGAAGACATGACCGCTGAACAGATGGACGACATTATCTCCGAGCTAAAAGAATTCATCGAAAAACACGATCATGTCATGCTCACGCTTTGTACCGATGTGTTAAATGCGGCGTTTGCGCCGGGAGTGAGCGCTCCGTCGCCTTTCGGATTGACGCCAATGGTTGTCCGCAGCTTGATCCGCACCGTTGCCACTCATAAGAAAACGCTTTCTTTTGACATTTGCGAAGTGAATCCGGTTTTGGATGAAAACGGCAGAACGGTAAAATTAGGTGCTTATCTGACAAACGAAGCCATCATGGGATTCTTAGGGGGACACAACGATGACGTTGGCACTTAATCAAGTCAACACGATTTTTCTCGCAGTAGCTCTGCTCGTATTGGGAACCTTCCTCGTAAAAAAGGCCGGATTCCTGCAAAAGTTCTGTATTCCCGCACCCGTCGTCGGAGGGCTGTTGTTTGCGATCATCGCAACGGCCTTGAAGGCGACAGGCGTTTTGGAAATTACCTTGGATACTTCCCTGCAAAGCCTGTTCATGCTCACGTTCTTCACGACAGTAGGACTGGGAGCGAGCTTCAAGCTCATCAGACTGGGCGGCAAGCTGCTCGTCATTTACTGGATTGCATGCGGATTCCTCGCTTTGATGCAAAACGTGATTGGCGTCTCCCTGGCTTCGCTGTTCGGCATTCATCCGCTGATCGGGATGATGGCAGGCGCGGTTTCCATGGAAGGCGGACACGGAGCGGCAGGTGCCTTTGGACAAACCCTCGAAGACATGGGGATCCAATCTGCACTGGCCATCGGGATTGCGGCAGCTACCTTTGGACTTGTAGCCGGAGGATTGGTAGGCGGACCGACTGTCAAGTACCTGGTCTCCAAATACAATCTGAAACCGACCGAAACAGAAGAAGGAACGGCGAAGGTAGAAGAAAAAGTCGAACCGATTACGACAAACGTCTTCTTCATTCAGGTACTGCTCATCACGTTCTGTATGGCATTGGGAACGTATTTGGGCGAGCTGTTCTCAACGGCAACCGGTTTTGTTCTTCCCGGTTATGTAGGAGCGATGTTTGTGGCGGTTATCGTGCGCAACATCGTTGACAAATTCAAACCGGCAGCTATCGACATGAAAAGCATCAATCTGATTGGCGACGTGACGCTTGGCATCTTCCTGTCCATGGCACTTATGAGTATCAAATTGTGGGAAGTGGCCAGCCTTGCGCTGCCAATGCTGGTGATCGTGCTGGTGCAAGTTGTCTTTATCGTCCTGTTCGGTGCCTTCGTTTTGTTCCGGCTGCTTGGCAAAGACTATGACGCCGCGGTAATGGTCGCAGGGTTCACAGGACATGGACTTGGAGCTACACCGAATGCGATGGCGAATATGGCCGCGGTGACCGAGCGCTTTGGGCCTTCGCGAAAAGCTTATCTGGTCGTCCCGATTGTGGGTGCCTTTCTGATCGATGTGTTCGGCATGCCGATCATTATTACGACGATCAATTTGTTCAAGTAAATTGCACGGTAAAGTCCTTCCACGCTGGAATTGTCCGGCTGGAAGGATTTTTTTGCTTGCAGCAATGCTTTGGAGAGCGGGGAGAGCCTTCTTTTGGGCCCTCCAACGTTGTATGTCCTTTTATAACCTGGATGGGGCAAGGATTTCGTTTTGAGAAAACAAGCTTGAAAGGAAAATGGAATTCGGCAAGAATGAAATACAGATAATACCATAGGAAGGGAATTTCGAGCTGCGCGCGGTTGTGCCAGCAGCAAACAAAGGCAAATGTTATAGGACGTGACGCAGATGATTGAAGTAGCCGCGGCAATTATAGGAAATGAACAAGGACAGATATTGATTGCAAAGCGCAAAAAGGGAAAGTCTCAGGAAGGAATGTGGGAATTTCCCGGCGGCAAAATCGAGGAGGGCGAAAGCGTTGAGGCTTGCCTGAAAAGGGAATTGCTGGAGGAAATGAAGATCGAAATCGATCCGTACGAGCCCTTTGCCGTGAATGACCATCGATACGGCTCCACACATATTCGTTTGATAGCATACACGGCGCTATACGTTGGCGGTGAAATCGTTCTGACAGATCATGATGAGTTTCGCTGGGTGCATCCCAGTGAACTTCATGAGTATCCGTTTGCGCCGGCAGATCTGAAGTTTGTGCAAATGCTGCAGGAGACCGTATAATCGCTTGAAGGCCAAAATCCCTGGCTTGTTTTTTTTACTAAAGAAAAAACGCCTCCAAAAGAGAGGCCTGCAAAATACCTCTTTTGAGGTTTGCGGATCGGGTAACCCACACTATTTTTTACAAAAAAGGACTTTAACGAAAAATGCAGCCCATTCTCCTTTAAGAGGCGGGCTGCATTTTTTCTGCCAATTTTATCATCCGTTTTACATTTACGACGAAAGTCGTAAGTATTGCCTGTATTCGCATACGAAAGAGACCACGGTACTTGGCCTTGGTCATCCCATGATACCTTTTTAATTCAGCATTTTTGTGCTCAATAATCGATCTGCGACGAATACGTTCTTTGAACGTATCGCTGTTTTCAAACTCGATTTGCGCCTTGTAGGTTTCCGCCACGATCCGGATGGAGTAGGTCTTGCTCTTCGCTCCTGGTTTGAAACAGCCTTCCCTAAGTGGGCATGTCTTACATTTCTCCGTATCGAAGTAGAAAACGAGAGAACGACTTTTGCCACTCTTGCTTCCTTGGACAGCCTTTCGGATACTATGTTGTCCTGCCGGACAAATAACAAAGTCTGCATCCTTGTTGTACTCAAAACCTTCTTGCCTTAGCCCTCCGTTATGTACGATTGGGTTTAGTGGGACGACGGGTTGAATCTTCTTGGCTTTCATCTCGTCCAAGTTATCTTTACCCGAATATGCGGTGTCAGCAATCACTTCTTGTACTTCTATTCCTACGTCAAGCGATTGGTTCAAAAGTTGTTTGAATTGTTTTCCGTCATCCGTACTTCCTCCGGTGACCTCCACAGCCGTAATGATTTCTTCTTCGGTCATGGCAATATGCTCTTTGTAGCCAAAAAAGGATTTCGTATTACTCTTCCATCCAAAGCGTGCATCTGGATCAATGGCCGACATAATACCTTTATTGGCGAGGAGACGTTCGTCTTCCACGATGGCCTTGGCGATCTTGACCTTCTCCGAGATGGAACCCTCATGATCGGGTAACAAAGTCTCGACAGTCTCTCCAAGTTCCGCCAAGTAGTGAAGCATGATCTTCTCAGCATCCTCTTGATCTTTCTTCAACTCCGGTAACCGTGGGAGTTTCTTTTCGAGTTTTGGATGCTTTTTCACCACAACACGGAATAAGCGCTTCGCCGCATCCCGCAGTACTTCAAGCGGCTTTTGTTTTTGTGAAGCTGCCAGTGTATGGGTGGAATCCATGATGATCGTCTTTGACTTCACAAGTCCTTTTTCGATGCACTGACGTACAACTGATTTAAGCACCTCATCCACGGCTCCGGCCCCTAACCGATGATTACGAAAGCGGGATAATTGAGAGGGGTCAGGAAGGGGATCTTCTGGATTTAAACCTAAAAACCACTTATAAGCGAGGTTTACCTGCGTTTCCTGAATGATGCGTTCATCCGAAAGATTGTAGAGAACTTGTAAAAACAATAGACGAAACAGGAGTTCGGGTTCGTTAGCAGGTCTTCCGTAATGCTCACAATAAGAGGAACGAACCAACTCATGAATGAATGTGAAATCTACGATTTCATTGATTTTACGTAAAGGGTGATCCGCGGGAATTAGTTTATATAATTCGGCATGGAAGGATGCCGTGATTTGTTTAGAGGGCTGTAGCAATGGTTCCAACTCTTTCGTTTTCTTTTCATTGTACAACAAACCCAGTGTCGAAGGGGCATTGGGTTTCAGCCTGTTGAAAACCTACTGTTTCGGAGGAGAAGCATGTTTCCAGGCGGAGCGACTGGCGGAGTCCAGCCAAGCGGAACAGCGAGCCCGGGGAAACAGAAGCGCAATCTATGAGTAAACCCCGGAGCTGCGCGCCGTTTTGCGCTTCCCCCGGGATCGCTGTGGAGCGGACAGTTTCACATCCTTGCAGGACGTAGACCGGAGCGCAGATCGGAAACATGCTTCTCCCCACTACAGCTACATTCTCGATACTTAAAACCCCAGTACCTAAGGGCACTAGGGTTACGGTTTACAGATATTAGGTGGACTTTTGCAGGACTCTCCAAAACAGGCGTTTAATTAAGGAAAGCTATGCTACTTGGTCAGCCACTCTTTTACGGACAAGGTAGAAGAACCCGATTTGATCAAGGGATCGGCGTTCCCGATGGCAATGGCTTCTTCCAGCGATTCCGCCTTGATGAGGTATGCTCCGCCTGAAACATCGCTAAAAGGTCCGTATAGCTCCAGGCGGTTGTTTTGCTTTAATTGTTCCAAATGTTCGTAATGTCCCGGAATGTCGGCTGAATTGAAGCTTTCGGTTCGATTCGTTATGAGCAAATATCGGTTCATGGTTTCTCCTTGTGAAACAGTTTTTAGCGTTATTGTAACACAAGTTTCTCAGGTTTTTGCTGGAGAGCTTGAGACAATGGTTATATATTCCAATCGCCAAGCATGATGCACCTTGTAAAAAAACCGGTTCGTTAACATGTCATTGAGGTTCAGGAATCTATTGAATGTGGTAGAGTCTATCAGTCTGTTTTATTGGCTTTTCCCACTCGGATGGTATCGAGGATGGCATACTGCTGCCGTGAATCTCGGGATGACGAGACACATCCGGCACCGGTGCGGTCTATGGACAGCTTGCAGGAGCATACGATGGAATGTCAGGAGCCGCCAAGGATGCTCCAAAAAATGGTTAAATAAGGAAATCATATCGATACTTAAGTATGGTGGTTTGAACATTGAAAATACAATACGTTCAAAAAGAAGTGTTCCTCGGCAATCAAAAGTACTTTTGTCTCACAGTTGATACGGTCAATCTGTATTCATGCGAGTTCGACAAGAATATGTACATGATTTTCGGGGATCAGCGGGCATTGCAGGAGCTTGCTTGCATTTTTCTTCTCGCCAGTCAGAATAGAGACAAAATCATTTATTTGCGCCATACGGATAAGTTTCTGCCCGAAGATTTGCATTCGTTTTCTACAAGCGACAGAAATGATGAATTGGTTTTGCTGCACCATTCTTTGCAGGCGAACACCGGACTCTGGAAGGACCTGAGGGAGCGGTTTCGCACCCAAAAAGGGAACAAGAAAAGCTATACCTGCAACCCGAGAAGGTTTGCCGATCTCGGTCATGACGATTATCAAAAGTTTGCCTTCGCAGAAAACAAAGACAAGATATTGGTCAAAAGCAAATATGAAACGCTGTTTTTGATTGGCAGCAAAAGCGTATTTGAAGTGGCTTCCGGCTTGTTTGAGCCGCTTTCCAGAGCTGGTGCAGGAGAATATCGAAGAAATGGCGGACACGCTCATGTGCATCTCGACATTTTTACAGGAAAGCACCAGGGGTTATGCGTCGATTACTACGACAAGGCATTATGGAACAAAAAATAATGGATTCAGGGAAAGGTAGGAAACCGCACAAATGTCAAATCTGTTGAACGAATTAGCCAATGCCGAAAGCAAAACGCTGCGCCCAGAGATTCTCGAACAGCTTAAAGTGATTTCCGGCAAGATTGTCGCCTGTGACCCTCTTATTTCCCGGCATACCCCATTTGAGAGGACTATTCAGCCAGGTGCGTACCCAGTCATTGCCTGGTGGCACGTGGAAGAAAACTGCATCGCAGGAGCTGAACTGAAGCTTTCCGAGTCCCGGCCGGTTCGTTGGGAAATGGCTACAGTGCCTGGGCAGAATGTAGAAGAACTGGAAGAGGGGTATATATTCGGCTACCCGGTTGATACGGGCCTCGGATGTTTTGCTGATTTAAAAGCGATCGAGAAAATGGACGAGCTGGAGGAAAAGCTGCAAAGCGAACGCGGCGAGGATTTTATCAGCTTATACGACGACCTGATCGATGACTTGATGACCGAGCATGACGATGAATGGTGCAATGCGGTTACAGACGAGGATGCGGGACTCAATGTAATTATTTTTCGCTCAGGATACGGAGACGGCTTTTACGCTACTTATTGGGGGATTGACGAAAGCGGAAAAATTGTTTCGCTCGTAACCGATTTCCAGGTCATCTAACAAGCGATTGAAATAGAGAACAAGCTCGCTTGGCTCAAACAAAATGGCTACCAAACATTGTTCCTCCATTAGTAACAGCGACAAACGACATGAGCAGTCGCGTGATGAAAGGAGAGTCTTCGACAGAAAGCAAAGAAAGGAGCAAGTCTATGAATTTTCAACTGAAAGAAGCCATTGAAATTCTTGAGCGAACGCCACAGGCTTTGGAGCATTTCTTGTCCGGTGTATCCAATGGATGGCTGCAATGCAATGAAGGCGAAGGAACCTGGAACGTCTCCGAAGTGATTGAGCATCTGATAGAAGGAGAAAAACACAATTGGATACCGAGACTGGAATTTATGCTTCAGGAAGGAGAGGGGAAACCGTTTCCCCCGTTTGACCGTTATTCGCACTTGAATGAAAAGCTTGAACGATCGATTGAACAAAAGCTGCTGGAATTTACAATGATCCGAATGCAAAATATCGCCAAACTAAAGGAGCTTGTTGAACCGGAAGCGCATCTTGAGGTGACTGGCTCTCACCCTGCATTCGGTACAGTGAAGGTCCGAGAACTGCTGTCTACGTGGGTTGTTCACGATTTGACACATATAGCGCAAATCGTACGGGTAATGGCTGAAAGGTACAGAACGGACGTGGGGCCTTGGAAAGAGTATTTGGGCATATTGAAATAGCGAATTGCCTGTAAACGTGTAAGGACTGGAAAAAGGTCGTTCCATCAGAGAAAATTAACTTTCGATAGCAGACATCCTTTTGAAGCTGGTCTAAGCTAGGCTTGCCCGTTGTAAAGTCTTCTTTTCCGTTGATGGAACGCCGTGTGCGATGAAAGTCGCCCGCACGGTGTAGGCTCGAACGAAGCTCCTCGCAAGAAGAAGGAGATAAGTCGAGAATAGCGAAGAACCAGCGCCCATTTCAAATTTGCATGTCTTTGGCGTAACAAAACGCGCAGACGGTTCCGTAGTTGTCTTTTTAACCTTTGCGGAGCCTGCCGGTGCTGCCTCGGTTGCCTTTCAGTACTCTACAGACCAGGATACATGGGTAGATGCAGAGCCAGACAGACCTGTTACGTCCACAACAAGCTACCTGAACATCCGGCTGCCCGATCGTGCTTCCGGTTTGTATTATTTCCGGATGATCGTCGAAGAGGGCAAGCGTGCTGGAGTATCCAATGTGGCAAGTGGAAATATTTAGCAAAATGAGGGGGGCAGCCATCAACGGCCCTCGGGGTAGCCCGGGGGTTTTTTCGTATTTCTCGAAGAAGATAAAAAAGGAAATTTTATATTTATTGAAACATTTTTTGCCAATTAATCGTAACTATAAGTAGAGATACCCAAAAACTGGAGAAAGCGAGGGAGAGAGAATGAGAGAGCTTCATGCCGATGTTGTGATTATTGGCGGGGGAACAGGCGGATGTGCAGCAGCTCTGGCCGCAGCCAAATCAGGAAAATCAGTCATTATGACGGAGGAAACGGAATGGATTGGCGGCCAATTTACCAGTCAAGCAGTGCCGCCGGATGAGCATCCCTGGATTGAACAGTTTGGCTGTACGCGCAGCTATCGCACATTCCGCAACAGTGTCCGCGATTATTACCGCAATCACTATCCGATGACGGCCGAGGCGAGAGCAATTCCCAATCTGAATCCCGGCAATGGCTCCGTCAGCCGTCTCTGCCACGAGCCGCGGGTCGCTCTGGCTGTTTTTTATCAGATGCTCGCTCCGTATATAAACAGCGGGAGATTGACTGTTCTGACCAACCACAAGCTTCATTCCGTCTGTGTGGACGGCGATGAGGTGTTGTCCATCGTTGTAGAAGATACAAGGCATCATGAGCAGATCGAACTCGCGGCTCCCTATTTCCTGGACGCTACCGAATGCGGCGACGTGCTTCCTCTGGCAGGCGTGGAATATGTGCTCGGAGCAGAATCGGTGGAGGAGACAGGCGAGCCAAACGCCGTCGTCGGTCCGCCGCAGCCAAACGATATTCAGGCATTTACGTACTGCTTCGCCATGGATTATCTGGAGGATGAAGACCATACGATTGAAAGGCCGGAAACCTACGGCTTCTGGAGAAGCTACAAACCGGATTTCTGGCCGGACAAGCTGCTTAGCTGGACAGGCTCCAATCCGCGAGACACCACGCAAGCTGTACGATATGAGCTGTTTCCGGGAACCGAGTATTTTCCGTTATTCACGTATCGCCGGGTAGCAGACCCCAAAAATTTCCGGGACGGCTTGTACAAAAGCGGGGTTTCCCTCGTCAACTGGCCGCAAAATGACTACTGGCTGGGCTCTATCATTGATGTACCGGAAGAAGAGCGGCAGCGCCACCTTTACATGGCTAAGCAACTGAGCATGTCGCTTCTGTACTGGATGCAGACGGAGGCTCCTCGCCCGGATGGAGGACAAGGATACCCCGGGCTGCGTCTCCGCAAGGATGTCGTCGGAACAGAGGACGGGCTTGCCATGTACCCGTATATTCGCGAATCCCGGCGGATCAAGGCTGAATTCACTGTACTTGAGCAGCATGTCAGCGCGGCATGCCGTCAAACGGGGAAGGCGGAACCATTCCATGATTCCGTCGGTGTGGGGAGCTATCGCATCGATTTGCATCCGAGTACCGCAAACCGCAATTACGTCGATGTCTCCACCTATCCATTCCAAATTCCGCTGGGCAGCCTCATCCCGGTGCGCGTGAACAACCTTTTGCCTGCAGCGAAGAACCTCGGCGTCACCCACATCACCAATGGCTGCTTCCGGCTTCATCCGGTGGAGTGGAACGTCGGCGAGGCTGCCGGATATTTGGCGGCATACTGCCTCGAATACGGCCTGACCCCTCGTGCTGTCCGCAATACGCCTGCGGAGCTGCAAAAGTTCCAGGCATTCTTGTATTCGGAAGGTGTGGAGTACTTCTGGCCGACGATGTACGCGGTGTAGACGAGGATCAGCGAGTGGTTCAGCGGTAAACGAACTGGCAACGCAAATAATCCCGATCAAGTCTTCCGAGTCCGGTATTGCGCCGGACTCGTTTTTTCATTAATAGGGAACCGGAAGGATAAAAGATAGAAGTATGAGAAACAGCCAGATGGCCTCTAGTGCCTCGGATTTTGAAACGGCTTGAAACGGTGGGACTCATTGGTCTTTTTCTGCAATGGGGGATAGAGGGAAGTGTAGTCGGATTAGAGTAGGTGCTTCAGTATTTTAATAGGAGAGGGGTAGCCGTACAAATAGCCTTACCTGTCCTTGCCATCCGTGAACATTCTTACGAGCTGCACAGATGCAATTAACGATAAAATCCAGGCAATGGCCGCCAGTCCGCTGTCCAACGAATGGCCTGTTGTAGCACTTGCCAGCGAATAGATCGCAACGGCCCCAAAAAGAACCATCAGCATTTTTAAAATTTGCATGAATCCTCCTATTTTTGCGGGAATCAGGTACGAATCATCCTGTTTGGATTAGATAGGGAAGCGACCCCGTTTAGCAGACCGCGATGTATTTACTTGCGTTAACTCACTGTTTTTTTATTATTTTACAAAAAAGGAAATAAGGATACAAACTGGACCTAAGAAAAAAGCTGACACTTTCGAGAGTGTCAGCTTCCGTCTGGCGGTGACATGGGCAGTCTGGCCGTCCCCAAAGCCTAGCGAACTCGTATAGCTTATTTGCCGTCAATGATGGGAACAAGCCCATCCATCTTGATTTCCTGAAAGTCGATTCTCTCCGTGTCGACCTGGTAAGCATCCTTTTTCGGAACAGAATATGTGCGAATGAAGGAGCCGTTTTGAAAAATTTCATTGTCGTAATTCAAGCCGTCTACTTTCAATACGGTTTCTTCCGACAATGCCTCTCCTGGCAGCAGCACATGCAGCTTTTGATCTTTGTAGTAAGCCTGGAGGATTCGGCCGGTCTTGTTTCCAAACGGCGCTTCCAGCGGGAATTGCCCGCTTCGCTCCAGCGTAAAATGGCCTGTTTTCATTGTTGAAACGGTTGCACCATCAAACTTCAGAGACAGCTTTTGCGGAACATCGCCATAGTACAGGGAAGGAATCATATCCAGATAGAAGGAGTCAGCCATATGTCTATACCCCTGAATGGGGTTGCCGTCAGTTGCCGGCTTGTACTCCCTTCCCTGGTCATCCACCAGACGGGGATTGATCAAGCTTTGGAGTTCAAAGCCTTCCTTCGTTTTTGCCTGCAGATGTACCCGCGTAAGGGTCGGCGTCATTTCTATTTCTTCCATGGCGAGTTCGCGAAGCAGGTCCTGTTTCCCGAGCTGGGGCTGGTTGTTCGTAGCTGTCGGCTGAATGCTTTTCTTTGCCGAGACGACTTCCTCCGGCAAGGGCAGGGGGACTTCCACGAGCACCTCTTCGCCATTGTGGGATTGTTTCACGAGCTGGATGGGCAGAGCCGGGTTTGGCTGTTTCAAAAGCGCATCCATGTCGTCGTCATCCATCATGTATCTCGACTTGAAAATAAGATAGTGGGTACCGTCGATTTGCTTCCATTCGTAGGACGTGCCACCTGTTTTCCCGATTTTTCCAATAGCGGTAGTCAGTTTTGCAAAAACGAAATCCGCTTTTTTCTCTTCATCATTTTCGCTTGCGACGTCGTCGATGATTTTCCCCGAGATCAGCATCGTGAAGATGACCCTGCGGTGGTCGATCATCGCTTCCTTGACCTCAACGGTATAACCGTTTTGCTCTTTTTTTACCGAATGCAAAATGGGGTAGCCGTTTCTAAGGGCATTGGCAAAACCTTCGTCAGGGGCCAGCCATTCGAATTTCGCCGTTGACTGGATCGCGTTGTTTTTTACGAATAGGCCTCCAAGGCCAAGTGGATTCCACACGGCTATTACCAGCGCACAGGAAACGGCGGCTCCGGTCATCCAAGCAGCTGTTTTCCACCGGAACTGCCGGTTTCGCTTTTCCACTTTATCCATCACTTTGGCTTCCAGCTCGGACAGGCGGAACGGATATTTTTGACGAAGCTCCTGCTTGGCTGATTCGGCAAATTCTCTCCATACACGATCTTCCTTCATCTTCCGGCCTCCTCGGACATGATCTTTCTCAACTGCTTTCGCGCCCGGCTCAATCTGGTCCGGACAACCTCCTGCGACACGCCCAGGATGTGGGCAAGCTCCTTGATCGTCAAATCCTCGTAGTAGTGCAAGATGACGACCTGCCGATACTTGGGGGCAAGAGACATGACCACTTGAAAAATGTCTTCCCGATGCAGCCTGTCTTCCACTTCCTCCTCGACGCTGTCTTTGGCGTCCTGATCCAGCATGCTGCCCAGACGCTCATCCACCACCGTCCAAATATGGCGGAATGACCAGGAGCGAAAGTGCTTTTTCGCTTCATTCATGGCAATCTTGAACAGCCAGTGCTTGATGTCGCCTTCGCCGCGAAAGGAATCCAGTGCGCGATACGCTTTGATAAATACTTCCTGTGTGATGTCCTCCGCAACCGCGTGGTTTTTGACCGTCAGGCAGAGCAGATGGTACACCTTTTCCCCGTATTGCTGCATCAGCCATCTGAGGGTCGCTTCCCGGCTTCTCGTGAGCGTGATCGGCAGGGCTTCCAAGTCGTTCAATTGTTTCACCTCATTTATTGTTCCTACCAAGATTGATCCGGCTGAAGCAGAAAGTGTGACAAGAAACTTCATTTTTATCAGGGAACGAAGCCGGGATCGTTTGTACCCATTTTTTTATTGATTTCCGTTCAACATTTCCGTTTCATTTTACAGACAAAAAATGTCGCACGGTGAAGGAAAATGTAGATGAATCTAGAAAATCTAATCATTAGGATAGATTTTCCAATGCCGAATACTCGAACAGAGGGGAACGAGATTGTTGCATGCACGATTAAAAGTCGCTTTGATCGCCAGTTGTTTTTTGTTTTTGCTGCTGCCGCCATCTTGGGTGCGGGCGGCTACCCATATCGAGGTAGCTGTTGATCAGCTGAATATTCGCAGTTCTCCGGGTACAACCTCCCAAATCGTCGGAACCATCACCAAAGCTACACGGCTGCCGATCATCAAGCAGCAGAAAGACTGGACACAGGTGAAGCTCACGGATGGGAAGACAGGCTGGGTCATCAATAAATACGTCAAAATGATTGAAATTCAGCAACCGAAATATGTTAAGAGCAATGTAGACATGCTGAATGTTCGGGCCGAACCGAATGCGACGGCACAAATTTTGCAAATCATCGACAAAACCGGCGTCTATTTGCAAACCAAAAAGCAGGGAGATTGGGCACAGATCAAGCTGTCTGACAAAGTGAGCGGCTGGGTCAATGCACGTTTTCTAACGGAAACGTCTGCTCCTGCCCCCAAACCGGCACCTGCTCCTGCGCAGCAGCCTGCGACCACGCAACCACCGGCTTTATCGCAGAATCCTGCGACCACGCAACCGCCAGTTTTTTCGCAGAATCCAGCAGCACCGCCAGTGCCAACGCCAATCCAGGCGACGACGCAGCCGCCATTGACGACACAGACTCCTGGTCCGTGGGAAGCACCTGTACCGTCAACAACACCTGCTGTCCCGGCTGCTCCGCCATCCTCATTTACGCCAAGCAACGGACAAGCCTCCGGCACGATTATGCTGTCGGAAGGCTATGTAATATTTAGCGCGCCGGATTTTCTAAGTCCCGTGATCGGCCAGCTAAATGCCGGCACGGCCATCAACCATTACGGATATGCGGATGGCTGGTACAAGATCAGCTTCAACGGCGTCTATGCCTATATTTTCAATCCTGTTGCAGGAGGGCAGCCTGGACAGGGACAGCCGGTCAGCACTCCAGGGGCCGGGGTAAGCACTCCGAATCCGGCGGGACAAGCTCAGGCATCGATTCGCGTAAAAAATCCCGACACGAATTTACGGTCTGGCCCCGGAACCGAGTACGCCGTCATTGGAACCGTTCAGCCCGGTGAAGTATACCCAATCGTGCAGACAGCAGGAGACTGGTATGTGATCCGTCGCGGCGACAATACGACCGCCTATATCGCAGGTTGGGTCGTTGATCGCATTCAGCCGGGAGGCCAGCCGGCGAATGGAACGAACGGCCTTGGCGTCGGATACAACCACGGCATGGTCGGAAATGAGACCGTCTACATCTACCACACACATAACCGCGAGTCGTGGCGAAATGTGGCCAGAAATACACAGGGCAGCTCAGTGGATGACCCCGAGATCAATATTACACTGGTCGGAAAAAGGCTCGGTGAGCTGCTGCAAACAAGAGGCATCCCCACGATGGTGAACCGGGACGACTTTGCGCAAAAGCTCGCGGAGCAAAAGAAAAGCTATTCGCTTTCCTATTCGGAATCGTACAAAGCTGTAAGCGCAGCTGCTGCGACAAGTCCGTACCTGAAATACATTTTCGATATTCACCGCGACAGCGACGAGCCTCGCAGCAAGGTTGCCATTACGTTGAATGGCAAGACGTATTCGCGCATCTTGTTTGTGATCGGGACGGCCAATCCGAACTATTTGGAAAACAAGAAGCTGGCGGAACATCTGCATGCCCGTCTGGAAGCCTCGTATCCCGGCTTGTCGCGGGGAGTTATTCTGAAAGGTTCAAACCAGGGGAATGGCGAGTACAATCAGTCCATTTCCGGGGGAAGCCTGCTTTTGGAATTTGGCGGAACGAACAACACATTGGAGGAGTGTTACAATACGGCAGAAGCGTTTGCCGATGTGTTTTTCAATTACATGCTGGAATCCCAAATCGCTTACCACTAAAAGCACGATTCTTTTCGCAGCATCTGCGGAGAGAATCGTGCTTCTTTTTGCAAGCTGTGAAAATCGTTTGGTCATAAAGGTCAGGGTGTTTACAATCTGCCTGCAGCCAAGCGGCTCTGAGGGTTGCTTGTCGGTCCAGGTGGGTACGGCTATCAGGAGGGTTAAACAACGGCAAAGGCTTCAGTCCAACTGACCGTACTCCTTTACGCGACGCAAAGTGTCTTTCGGGACGAAGAACTCGGCCTTTCCGATGATTATTGTGGAAGCCCTCGGGCCAGAATGGGAAGCCCAGACACCGACAGAGGGAACTCCCAACGGGGAAGGCGCTGCTAGGCCACGAAAGCCTTGGATATTTTTGCAGACAGGGGGGAACAATTTTAGGCAAAACGAGCTGGTGTAAAATGGAATTCAGCCGGAAATGGAGCACCTGCCATGATTTCATTTTTTTTGACTCTGACACGCATGCTGAAAGGCTTGCTGCATGCTTTCAAAGAAAAAGATTTTCAGGTTATTTTTACGCTGGTCGTCCTTTTGCTGCTGTCTGGCACTATTTTTTATCATAATGCGGAAGGGCTTTCCATTCTCGATGCTTTGTATTTTTGTGTGACAACCCTGACGACAGTGGGGCATGCCGGCTTTATTCCGCAAACGAACGAGGGAAAAATATTTACCATGATCTACATTTTTGCGGGAGCGGGACTCACCTTCAGTGTTGTCGGCCGGATCGCCATCGGAATCTACCTCTCCCAGCGAGACAGGAGCAAATAATCTGGAGCAGACGGACCTCATGGCTTTTACGATGAGGTTTTTTCTGTTTCATCTACAGGGGTTGAACGGAAAATCAATGCTCGTCCAAGAGAATTTCCCACCCCCTATTGAAAAGGGAAAAGTAATTCTTGTACACTGTATGTATCAAATTGCAACATGGAGCATGGTGATATGTTGCGCAAAAGAGGGGTTTTTCTTGACTCGTATCCTGGTAATTGCCCCGTATCCGGGGATGCGCGATGTTTTTCTCGAAGTAAAAGAGGACATGCCAAGCGGCGCTCAACTGGATGTGGAAGTAGGCGACCTGTACAAAGGCTTGGCCTTGGCGAAGAGCCTTGAAGAGAACGGATATGACGTGATCATCAGCAGGGGGGCGACCGCTCGCCTGCTCCGAAAGCACTGCAATCTGCCGGTGGTGGAAGTGAAAATATCCGGCTACGATATTCTGCGGACCTTGACGCTGGTCAAGGGCTACACTGGCAAAGTCGGCTTGATGAGCTACCTGAACACGATCCAGGGCGCCGATGCGATCGGAACGCTGCTGGATATGAACCTGACCTTTTTTCCCATTGATCAGGAGGAAGAAATCGAAAACGGCTTGAAGCTGGCTCTGGCCCAAGGCGTCCAGGTGATTATCGGCGACGTGATTTCCACCTCGATGGCAACGAGGATGGGCTTGCAGGCGATCTTGATTACCTCGGGAAAGGAATCGGTGACAGAGTCGATTTCCGAAGCAGTGCATATGGCGTATTACACCCGGCGCGAAAAAGCGGCGCGGCAGCGGATGGAGGCCGTGATTCAGCGCTTTCCGGAAGGCATCGTTGCCGCTGACAGGGAGGGACGCGTCTTCGTCTTTAACCAGCAGGCAGAGGAATTGTTCGGGATCAGATCTGAGCATGCGCTGGACAAACAGATCGAAGAGCTTCATCCGCTGTTGAATATGGACAGCGTGTTGAAAACAGGAGAGCGGTCTGCCGAGGAAGTAGTCTCGTTAAACGGTGAAAAAGCGCTGCTCACCAAACAAGCGCTGCTGCTAGATGAGCAAGAGGACGGCGGGTTTGCGGTCATTTCATCCGCACGCCGGATACAGAAAGCGGAGTCGCAGATTCGCCAGTCCATCACGGGCTTTGAGCACCGGGCCAGCATGCATTTCAACCAGCTTGTGGCAGGTTCGGACAAAATGAAAGAGACGCTGAAAATAGCGATGCAAGCAAGCCAAACCGAATTGCCCGTGGTGATTTACGGGGAACCGGGGACAGGCAAGCAAAGTCTCGCCCAGGCGATCCACAATGCGGGACGTCGAAAGGACTTTCCGTTTGTCTTCTTCAACTGCGAGGCCTATACGGAGGAGCAGCTACCTCTGGAGCTGTTCGGGAGCGAAGGAGCGCTGATCAAGCGCGGGGCGTTTGAAATGGCCCATGGCGGCACCCTGTTCATCGACGCTGTCGGCAAGCTGCCGCTATCTGTGCAGGCGATGCTGTTCAATGTCCTGCAGGAAAACAAGGTGAGCCGAATCAACGGTACAACACCGATATCCGTCGATGTTCGGGTTATTTGCGCCAACGGCCGAAACTTGAAGAATTGTATCGAGGATGGCAGCTTCCGCGAAGATGTATTTCACCTGATCAACGGGTTTTCCCTTGTGATTCCGCCGTTGCGCGAGCGAAAAGAAGACATCGACGACCTGGTTCGCTGGTTCATCGCTTCTTTCAATGCCCGATCCGGGAAACAGATCGTCGGGGTGCGCCCGGAATTGCTTCATTTGTTAAAGAGGGCCGACTGGTACGGCAATATTCAGGAATTGAAATCAGCCGTTGAGAAAATGTGCCATGCTGCAACAGGTCCTTTCATCGAGCGGATGGAAGCGGAGCATATCGTAACCGAGCTAGGCAAAACGGCAGACGCCCAATCGCTGGGAAGCGGGATTGACATCAGCGGAAAAACACTGGAGGAAATCGAGCGGGAAGTGATCTGGCGCGTGCTGCAGGAAGAGGGGCAGAACCAGTCGGAAGCGGCAAAACGACTGGGGATCAATCGGTCGACACTGTGGAGAAAATTAAAGCAAACGACAAGCGAATAGACGGAAATCTTCAAAAAGCAACGAGCAGATAGCTTGTTGCTTTTTGTTATGGGAATCATCAGTTTTCTTAAAATGTTGCAAAATGAATCGAAGAATCGAAAAATTAGTATTGAATTTTGCAACTAATTCGTGTATTTTAATTATGCAACACATGAAGTTGTGCGAGGTGCTGAAGAGGTGATCGGCTCGAACGGGTGCCATGCAGCAAAGAGGTGATTGTTTGATTGGCTAGGATAGTCGTTATCGCGGACGATTTGACCGGAGCAAACGATACGGGTGTGCAGTTTGCAAAGAAAGGCTTTCGGACTGTATCGCTGTTTGATCCGTCAAAGCGTCAAAGCGG
Organism: Brevibacillus sp. FSL K6-2834; assembly: GCF_038592925.1. Lineage (NCBI taxonomy): Bacteria > Bacillati > Bacillota > Bacilli > Caryophanales > Paenibacillaceae > Brevibacillus > Brevibacillus sp. FSL K6-2834. Next base: position 3,751,802 of record NZ_CP151945.1, on the reverse strand, counting down.
ACAAGCAGCTGACGTCTGGATTATCAACGCGGAGACCAGGTCGCTTGATCCGGCGGAGGCATATGCAAAAAACAAGGAAATGGCGGCACATTTGCATCTCCATACCATTCCCTGCGTCTACAAGAAGATCGATTCAACCCTGCGCGGGAATGTGGGGATTGAAATCAACGCACTCATGGATGACGGGCCGTTCGATCTGGCGGCGATTATTCCGGCGTATCCGGCCAACAACCGGACGACGATCGGCGGTTATCACTTGGTCAACCAGGTTTTGCTCGAAGACACCGAGTTCGCCCGCGACCCAAAATCGCCTGTGAATGAATCGCATCTGCCGACTCTTTTGGGCAAACAAACGAGCCGGGCGGTGGGACATATCGATGTAAGAACGGTTCGCGGCGATCGCGACAGGCTGGTTGCTGCAATCAACAGTCAACATGCAGCGGGCTTGCGGCTGATCGTTTTTGACGCCTTTGACCAGTCGGATATGCAAAAGGCGACAGAAGCACTGGTTGCTTCCGGTAAGCGCGTGCTGTGGGTGGGCTCTGCGGGGCTTGCCGATGCATTATCCAATGAGCTTGCCCCCCGAGGAAATTTGAAACCGCTTCAATTTACAGACAAAGGGGAAAGCGTTGCGATTGATGCTCCTGTTTTCGTGATTGCCGGAAGTGTAAGCGCTATTACGGCGGAGCAGATTGAGGTACTGAGGGGCTTGCCGAAGTTCCGCATCGTGACGGCCGATCCGCTGGCTCTATTAAACGAAGAGACTGCTTATCAGGAAAGGATGCGGGTAGAAGCAGAGATCGTATCAAGCATTGACGATCAGCTTGTGCCCGTACTGAGTACAGATTCTTCCGAAAGCATGCGAAGGGCAGTTGCAGAGTGGATGGAACGCACGGGAGAAAGCGGTTTTGCAGTCGGCAACGCGATCGCGGATTTCCTGGGAGAAGTGGGGAAAAGCGTGTTTGCCAGGCGCATGCTGAGCGGATTTGTTCTCACCGGCGGCGATATTGCCTACCGTACCTGCCTGCACCTGGGTGTAGAAGCACTGCAAATCGTAAGTGAAGTGGAAGAAGGCATTCCGCTTTCCGTCATCATCGGCGGTTTGGCGGACAAGCTGCCTGTCGTGACCAAGGCAGGAGCATTTGGCAATCGTTTTTCCTTGGTGCATGCCGTGGAAAAAATATACAAAACGACTTTGATAGAGGGGGAATAGAAGAATGAAAAAAATGTTTAGCACGCTGGTCGTCTCGACTATGGTTCTTTTGACCGCATGTGGCGGCGGAGGCAGCGAGGCAAAACCTGCTGACAGCGGAAATGCCGGCGGACAGCAAGCAGCCGCTTCGGGTGAAGCAGTCACTTTGAAGGTAGGTCACACGCTGGCCGACACATCCCACTACCAGGTGGGTCTGGAGAAGTTCAAAGAACTGGTAGAGAGCAAAACCAATGGCTCCGTCAAGATTGAAACCTTCCCGAACGGTGCGCTTGGCGGAGAGCGCGACATGATCGAGGGTCTGAATGTCGGCTCCATTGACATGGTCCTTTCTTCGACTGGTCCGATGAGCGGTTTTGTACAGGAAGTAACGGTTGTGGACCTGCCGTTCCTGTTCCGCGACGCTGATCATGCACACAAAGTGCTGGATGGTGAAGTGGGAACCGATTTGCTGGCGAAGGTTGAAAGCAGCATGGGTGTGAAAGCGCTTGCTTGGTGGGAAAACGGGTTTCGCCACGTCACCAACAACGCCCATCCGGTCACGAAGCCAGAGGATTTGAAGGGCTTCAAGATCCGTACGATGGAAAACGACATCCACATGGATTCCTTCAAGGCGATGGGCGCACAGCCGACGCCGATGGCTTTCACCGAGCTGTTTACGGCTCTGCAGCAAGGAACGATTGATGCGGAAGAGAACCCGATTCCGGTTATCATGACCTCCCGTTTCTACGAAGTGCAAAAGCACCTGTCCCTGACTCGCCACTTCTACTCTCCTTCGATCCTGATGATGTCGCAGGCCAAATTCGATGCGCTTTCGCCAGAACAGCAAAAGGCGATTGAAGAAGCGGCGCTGGAAGCAGGGAAATTCGAGCGTGAAACCGTGGCCGAGATGGAGAAGCAGTACTTGAGCGAGCTGAAGTCCAAAGGCATGGAAATCGTGGAAAATCCGGACCTGCAGCCGTTTGTTGATACAGTGAAACCCGTTTACGAAAAATACGAACCGCAATTCGGCAAAGAGCTGATCGAGAAAATTCGCAATACTCAGTAAGGTCTGGAGATTGATGGAGGCGGATAGGGGGACCTATCCGCCGATTCATAAGGTGGGGTGAAGTCTTTTGCAGGCGATAGTAAAAGCGATTGACGGTGTAAACAAGGTGTTGCGTTACGCAATTGCATTGCTTCTGGCCGTGATGACGGCATTGATCGTATACCAGGTGGTTGCGCGCTTGCTGAGCGGTTATATCAATATCGATATCCCCCGTTGGACGGAGGAACTCGCTCGCTACGCAATGATTTGGCTTGTGTTGATTGGAACATCTCTGGCTGTTCGCTACAGTGCATTGATTGGAGTGGAGGCAATCGCAGAACGCCTTCCCGCCCACTTGCAAAAGGTGCTTCGTATCATTGTATTGCTCGTTTCCATGGTCTTTTTCGTCGTCTTAATCGTGTATGGTTTTCAAATGCTTGCCCATGTTGGAAAACAGCTTTCCCCAGGTTTGAAAATCCCCATGACCATTCCGTATGCATCGCTGCCGATTGGCGGAGTGTTCATGTTGCTAAATTCGATAGCGGTTCTGATCGAGGTGGTCACCGGAAAAATGAACCGCGAATTTTTCAAAGGAGCTGAATAACGATGGCAGCTGTCATGATGATTTCGCTATTGGTGCTGCTCCTTTTGAGCGTGCCGGTCGCTCTGTCTATCGGCCTTGCTTCCACGGTCGCTTTTATGAACGACGGATCGATGCCGCTCATCGTTTTGATCCAGCGGATGTTTGCCGCACTCGATTCGTTTCCGCTGATGGCGATTCCCTTCTTCATCCTCGCCGGTTCGCTGATGGAGTCGGGGGGTATTTCCCGCAGGCTCGTCAACTTTGCCAATTCGCTGGCAGGGGGAATGACGGGAGGCCTCGCAGTGGTAACGGTCGTGACGGCCATGTTTTTCTCCGCGATCTCCGGTTCCAGCGCGGCGACTACTGCTGCGATCGGCTCGATCCTGATTCCGGCGATGGTGAAGAAGGGATACGACATCCGCTTTGCCGGAGCGACACAGGCTGTATCCGGAGAGCTGGGGGTCATTATTCCCCCGTCCATTCCGATGATCTTGTTCGGTATTTCCGCTGGAGTGTCCATCGGCGATCTGTTTATCGCGGGATTCCTTCCTGGGATCATGATCGGCGGCTCGCTCATTCTCGTATGCTGGTACATTTCCAAGCGGCGCGGCTACAAAGGCGAGACGGGCATTACCTGGTCGCATCGCTGGCAAGCGTTCAAAGAAGCGCTGCTTGCCCTGTTGATGCCGGTCATTATCCTGGGCGGAATTTACGGGGGGTTCTTTACACCGACAGAAGCGGCAGTGATCGCCGTCCTGTATGCATTGATCGTCGGCGTGTTTGTGTACCGTGAAGTCAAATGGAAGCAATTGGTGGAGATTTTCTCCAAGTCGGCAATTACGACGTCGATCATCATGATTATCATTTCCGCGGCAGGAATGTTCGGTTGGATTTTGACGCGCGAACAGGTGCCGCAAAAAATTGCCGCCGCGTTTACCGCTTTTTCCGACAATCCGATTATCTTCCTGGCCTTGATCAATTTGCTGCTGATCTTTGTCGGCATGTTCTTTGAAACGTCTGCTTCAATCATCATTCTGGCGCCGCTGTTGACGCCAATCGCCGTTCAGCTTGGCATTGATCCGGTTCACTTCGGCATGATCATGATCGTCAATCTGGCGATGGGGATGGTAACGCCGCCGGTAGGAGTGAACTTGTTTGTCGCCTGCCAGATCGCCGGGATCAAGCTGGAGGAGCTGACGAAAGCGCTCATTCCGTTCTTTATCATGCTGATCGTCGACATTCTGATCATCACCTATGTACCGGCGATCTCCACTTGGTTGCCGAGCTTGTTGAAATAACGACGTAAGTTCAAAGCGGGAGGCGCATATTTGTACCATGAACTTTCCAAAAATGATCAAAATCAGACAACGATTCACGGGACCAGTCGTTGCGGACATTGACGGAACCGTCAGCAAGCAGCTCGACAGCGCAGGGCTGAAGCAGAATGTCAAGCCGGGGATGCAGGTAGCCATTACAGCGGGCAGCCGGGGCATTGCTAACATCCAATTGATCATCCGGGCTGTCGTCCGCGAGCTCAGGCAGATGGGAGCTGAACCGTTCATCGTGCCGACGATGGGCAGCCATGGAGGCGCGACGGCAAAAGGACAGGTGGAAGTGCTGGAGAGCCTGGGGATAACGGAGGCCTTTTGCGGAGCGCCGATCCGTTCTTCGATGGAAGTGGAGCAGATCGGCCAGACAGAAGAGGGCATGCCGGTTTACGTGGACAAGAACGCTCTGGCAGCGGACGGGATCATCCTGATGGGGCGGGTAAAGGTGCATACCGATTTCAAATCGCCGATCGGCATTGAAAGCGGATTGATGAAAATGGCCGCCATCGGGCTTGGAAAACACAAGCAAGCCTTGCTGATCCACAGTCACGGGGTGACAGGCATCCGCGACATCATGCCCAAAGTGGCGCGGGTCATGCTGGCCCGTACAAAGATTCTTTGCGGCATCGCCATCGTGGAAAATGCGTTTGAACAGACGGCGCTGATCGAAGCGATCCCGACGGCACAGATTGAAGCCAGGGAGCGGGAGCTTTTGGCAGAGTCAGCGGCCTTGATGCCAAAGCTGCCCGCAGAAGAGATCGACATTTTGATCGTGGATGAAGTGGGCAAGAACTACAGCGGCACGGGAATGGACACGAATATCATCGGCAGGCTGCGGATTCAGGGGACGCCTGAACCCCAGTCGCCGCGCATCAAGTACATCATCGCCAGCGATCTTTCCGAGGCGTCGCACGGCAATGGGCTTGGCATCGGCCTGGCTGATCTGACCACGCAGCGTTTCTTTGACAAGCTTGACTTCAAAGCGATGAATGAGAATGTCATCACCAGCACATTCCTTGCCCGGGCGAGCATTCCGATCGTGCTCGAAAGCGACCGGGCAGCGTTAGCTGCAGCGCTGCGCGCCAACTGGGGCGTAGAGCCGGAAAAAGCTCGCATCATGCGGATTCCGAGTACACTTCATCTGGAGTACCTCTACGTATCGGAGGCGCTGCTGCCGGAAGTGGCCGAATTGCCGCATGTGGAAGTGGTGGGAGAATTGGCGGAGCTGGAGTTTGACGATCAGGGCTACCTGCCAAAAATGCAGCACCATCCGTAAGATCAAGCAAAAAAAGAGAGGAGTGTACGCCATGCAAGCACAGACTGGAAAAGGCACCACCGTGTACGGAAACTATATTGACGGGAAATGGCAAGTAAATGATGATATGTTCGCCGTGATGAACAAATATACGGGAGAAGAGCTTGCTCGTGTCAGCAAAGCGTCAAAGGAAGACGTGGAGAAAGCGGTAACGAGTGCTCTTCATACCTTTCATACGAAAAAGCTGAGTCCGGTGGAGCGCTATGAAATTCTCATGCGCGCGGCGGACATCATCAAAGAGCGCAGGGAGGAGCTGGCCCTGATTCTGGTCGCGGAAGTAGGCAAGGTCCTCAAAGACGCGCGGGGAGAGATCGATCGCGGCATTCAGACGTTGATCGCTTCTGCGGAGGAGGCGAAGCGAATCGCTGGGCAAGGCGTTCCGCTCGGCCAGCCGGGAAATGAAAACAAGATGGCCTTTACCGTTCGGGTACCGGTGGGGGTGATCGGAGCCATCACTCCGTTCAACTTCCCGTTCAACCTGACGGTGCACAAGGTCGGCCCTGCTCTTGCGGCGGGCAATACGATTGTGCTGAAGCCGGCGGAAATGACGCCGATCATCGCCATGAAGCTGGCCGAAATTCTGGAAGAAGCAGGGCTCCCGGCGGGCTTTCTCAACGTGGTGAACGGATTTGGTCCGGAAACGGGTCAATATTTGCTGGAGGACGAGCGCATCGCGATGTTTACCTTTACAGGCAGTCCTGGTGTGGGACGCCACATCAAGAGTACGACGGGCATCCGCCGGGTCACGCTGGAGCTGGGTAACAACTCGCCCAACATCGTCCACCGGGATGCGCCAGACCTTGGCAAGGCAGCCGAATTGTGCGTCACACGCGGCTTTTCGAACGCCGGGCAAGCCTGCATATCCGTTCAGCGCGTTTACGTGCACCGCGACGTGTACGACAGCTTCGTGGAGCAGGCGGTCAAGGTCGCTCACTCGCTCAAGGTGGGGGATCCGACCGATCCGGCGACAGATGTCGGTCCGATGATTTCGGAAAAAGAGGCGAAAAGGGCAGAAGCGTGGATCAGCGAAGCCATCGCACAAGGGGCAAAAGCGGCATGCGGAGGAAAGCGGGAAGGAGCGGTTCTTTACCCGACCGTACTGGTGGATGTAACGCCTGAGATGAAAGTGGTCTGCCAGGAGGTATTTGCTCCGGTAATCAGCATCATTCCGTTCGACGACATCGAGGATGCGTTCCGCCAGGCAAACGACAGCAGACTTGGACTGCAGGTCGGTCTGTTTACAGCCAACCTGCAGCTGGCGATGCGGGCTGTCCATGAACTGGAGTTCGGCGGAGTCATCATCAACGACGTATCGACATACCGTGCTGACGTGATGCCATACGGCGGAGTGAAAGACAGTGGCATCGGCAAGGAGGGCCCGCGCTGGGCAGTGGAGGAAATGACGGAAGAGCGGGTTGTCGTGATCAATCTGTCTTAATCGACAGGGAAGAGGAGAGAAGCGGGTATGAGACATACATGGGAGTTCTTTTCTACAGAGCGGATCGTATACGGGAATGGCTCGATTCGCGAGCTGGACAAGATTTTGCAGCGGATCAAAGCGAAAAATGTTTTTTTGATCACAGACCCCGGCATCAAGGGGGCGGGGATCGCCGATAAGGTGCTCCGTCTGTTGGAAGAAGCGCAGTATCAGGTGGTCGTTTACGATCAGGCTGTTCCGGAACCGCCGATCCAAACGGCGATCGATTGCTATGAATTTGCCAAGGCGCATATGGATACGGACGCGATTATCGGTTTGGGCGGCGGGAGCAGCATCGACTTGGCCAAAGTGGTAGCGCTGCTGATGGCCCATGGCGGACATCCGTCCGATTACTTTGGCGAGCACCGCGTGCCCGGCCCCATCGCTCCATTGATCGCGATCCCGACTACAGCGGGGACCGGTTCGGAAGTGACTTCCGTTGCCGTATTGGCTGACCTGGAAAACAATCTGAAAATCGGCATTTCGGACAACTATTTGCGCCCAGCGGTAGCTTTGCTCGACCCCGAGCTGACCGTCGGCCTGCCTCCGTACGTGACTGCCTGCTCTGGCATCGACGCGCTTTCGCATGCAATCGAAGCGTATACGGCGAAGGATTTTCGCTACATTCGGGCGGAAGGCGAATTGCTGTTCCAGGGATCGCTGCCGCTTGCCGACGCACTGGCGTATAAAGCCATCGAACTGATCGCGAAAAATCTCGTCCTGGCGGTTCAGCAAGGCAGCAATCTGGAGGCACGCGGAAACATGCTGCTCGGCAGCCTGCTTGCCGGCATGGCCTTCTCCAATGCGGGAACAGCGGCTGCCCACGCGCTGGCATATCCGATCGGCGGCTTGGTCAAATCGCCGCATGGTGAAGTGACCGGATTGCTCCTGCCTTATGTCATGGCGTACAACACAGACGTGGAACAGGAAAAAATGGCCAAAATCGCGCTGGCGTTCGGGGTGAACCCGGCAGGCAAGACGGAAAAGGAGTTGGCAGAGGTGGCCTGGCAGGAAGTATTCAAGCTGGTCGAAGCGATCGGATTGCCGACCCGCCTTTCCCAGATCGGCATTAAAGAAGAGGATCTGGCCGAGATCGCCAGCAAATCGCTCGGCATCAACCGGCTGATCCGCAACAACCCCCGTGTGCCAACCCAGAAAAGCCTGGAAGAGCTTCTGCGCAAAGCGCTGTAGCGGCGACTTTTGAAAGAACGGAGGAAAACGGCTATGACGATCAACAACAAGCCGATTATCGCGATCACGATGGGGGATGCTGCCGGGGTAGGTCCGGAAATCATCATGAAGGCGCTCCGGGATCGAGCGATTTACGATGCGTGCCGTCCATTCGTGATCGGCGACGCGAAAATGCTGGAGCGTGTCAAAGGAGTCGTAGGCTCGGACCTCGTCGTGCGCTCGATCTCATCTATTGAGAAAGCCGCGTTTGAACCGGGCATTGTCGAATGTCTGGATTTGGATCTGCTGCCTCACGATCTTCCGTTCGGAGTTGTTTCGGCGGAGGCTGGCAACGCTGCCTTTCGCTATCTGGAAAAGGCCATTTCGCTTGCAAATGAGAAACTGATCGATGCGATTTGCACGGCGCCGTTAAACAAGGAGGCATTGCACAAGGGCGGTCATCTTTATCCGGGTCATACCGAAATTTTGGCGGAATTGACGGGGACGGAAGATTACTCCATGATGCTCTCCGCACCGAAGCTGAAAGTGATTCACGTGACCACGCACATCGGACTGATCGACGCGGTGAAAAAGATCAATGCAGAACGTGTTTACAAGGTGATCAAGCTGGCCCATGAGACACTGCAAAAAGCAGGCTATGCCCAGCCGCGCATCTGTGTCTGCGGCATCAATCCGCATGCGGGGGAGAACGGCTTGTTCGGCTACGGCGAGGAGGAGGAAAAAATTGTTCCCGCTGTGGAAAAGGCCCAGCAAGAAGGCATCCAGGCGGTGGGGCCGCTGCCTGCGGATACGCTGTTTTTCCGGACGGTGCGCGGCGATTTCGACATCGTGGTGGCGATGTACCACGATCAGGGCCATGGTCCGGTAAAGGTGCTTGGATTGGAGGCGGGCGTGAACATTACAGTCGGCCTGCCGATTATCCGTACCAGCGTGGATCACGGGACTGCCTTTGACATCGCCGGAAAAGGCATTGCCGATGAGCTCAGTTTGAAAGAAGCGCTTCGGCAGGCGATCGAATTGGCGCCGAAGCGCGTATAAAGTGAGGAAGCAGATAATGCACCAAACGAGACAGCAGTCGAGATGACCCTGCTGTCTCTTTCCATACCGGAGGTGGAATGTACGGTGAAAGACAAAATTGTGATAACGAGAAAAATTCCCCAGCCAGCGCTTGAACTGCTGCAAGCACGAGCTGAGGTATACATGTGGGATTCTGAGGAAGAGCAAATACCGCAAGACGTGCTGCTGGGGGAAGTACAAGACGCGGCAGCGATCTTCACCAATGTATCCGATTCGATCAATCGGGCGGTATTCGATGCATCTCCGTTCTTGCGCGTGGTCGCGACGATGGCGGTAGGCTATGACAACATTGATGTGGCGGAGGCGACCAGGCGCGGCATTCCCGTCGGCCACACCCCTGGCGTTTTGACGGAAACGACCGCCGACCTTACGTTTTCGCTGCTGATGGCAACGGCCCGACGCATACCGGAGGCCGACCGGTTCGTGCGGGAGGGCAGGTGGAAGAGCTGGTCCCCGATGCTGTTGACCGGACAAGACGTATGGGGGGCAACGATCGGGATCATCGGCATGGGGCGGATCGGCGAAGCGGTAGCCAGACGCGCCAAAGGCTTTGACATGTCCATTTTGTATCACAACCGCAGCCGCAAGCCGGAGGCGGAAGCAAAGCTGGGGTCCCGGTACTGTGAACTGGAAGAATTGCTGCTGGAGTCGGATTACGTCATCCTGATGGCCCCGGCGACAAAAGACACGCGAAGGCTGATGGGAGAGCGGGAGTTTTCGCTGATGAAGCGCAGCGCGATTTTCATCAACACGTCGCGTGGCACAAACGTGGACGAGGAAGCCTTGTATAAAGCGTTGAAGGAGAAGCGGATCTGGGCGGCCGGACTGGACGTTTTTCAGACTGAACCGATCAGTACGGGCCATCCGCTATTGGAGCTGGACAATGTAGTGGTTGCCCCGCATATTGGCAGCGCCAGCATCGCGACGAGAACAAAAATGGCGATGATGACGGCGGAAAACATTTTGCGCGGTTTGTCCGGGGACCGGTTGCTGCATACAGTGAACAGCGAAATATATGGAAGGTAGATAAATAGAAGTCCCTCCCATGTGCGATCAGGGTCAACCGACTTGCTCGGCTTCGGGAAAAATGAGCGTAAACTTCGTTCCTGCTCCAGGCTTGCTTGCCACTGTCACCGTCCCGCCCATGGCGTGTATCACTTGATAGGAATACGTAAGCCCGAGTCCGGTACCGTTTGACTTCGTGGAAAAATAAATGGAGCCGAGCCGTTTCATCTGGCTTTCAGTCATGCCGATGCCGTTGTCTTTGATCTTCAGAACGACGCGGTCCTCCTCGGACGACAGCCTGAGGATCACTTTTGCGTCGGAGACCTCCGAGCACGCTTCGACCGCATTTTTAATGAAGTTAACCAGCACCTGCTTGATTTCGTCCGGATTTGCCAGAACAGGTACCGGACTGTCGGGAGCATGGACCTCCAGCTCGACATTGTGCATGTTGGCGTACGGAGACATCACCTCCCGAATCACGTAAAGCTGCTCAGAGAAGTTGATTACCTCATGGCGGGCGGTCAACGGTTTGGAAATGGAGAGATACTCCGAGAGAATGAGCTCGGTCCTTTGAACCTCGCCGAGGCAGATGTTGATGTACTGTTCAAGCTTGGGCAGATGTTTATGGTCTTCTTGAATCAGTTTTAAAAAGCCTTTAACCGCTGTCAGCGGATTTCGCACCTCGTGAGCGAGGGAGGCCGCCACATGGCTCATTGTTTCGATTTTCTCGTTTTGAGCGTGCCTGATGAACATTTCTTTATCTGCTACGGATTTTCCAAACAAAGTAAGCAGGAGCCACGTGCCGAGCGAGTTTTGCATCGGTATGACGATCAGGTGGTAGGCGAGGTGCTCCTTCACGTCGTTCGGAAAAAAGGAGTACGTAAGCACCAAGGGAATAACCGAAAAGGCAATTCCCGCCAGAAAGGTAACAAACGTTCTGCGGTAATTCGCTTTGTACAATTTGTAAAAGAGAAGGGATAAAGAGAAGGTGCAGGCCAAGATGATCATCGCGACCGGCATTCCTTCCCCGCCTAGGTACAACCGGTAAATGACAAATTCGACGAGAAGGATAATGCCTGTTTGGACACCGCCGTAAACCAGTCCAAAAAACATGATGACGTAGCGAATATCGAAGATGACTCCGTCTACGACATTGGATGCAAAGGTCATGGCGAGAAACAGACAGAGTGAACTCGTGAGGAGAATAAAAGTCTGGCTGTAGTTTCTGATTTTATCGCGGTAGTAGATATTAAATGCGACAAAAGGGATTAAAGCAAAGAAGATTTGCAGGATAATCTCTTTTAATAGACTCATTTAGCATCCCCATCACAGATTGTCCGTTGTATATTTCTTACTATTTCGACATTTCTTCCCTAAACCCTTCGAGGTCCCCCCTGTTGATTCCTTGCGCTGATTGCGGTTAAGGAGAAATGCAAATGAACAATGAACAAGGAAAAAAGCCAGGTGAGTCCATTTCCCCCTTTCCCGGCGGGAGCGTCTCAACTGGCTATTTGTTTTATGGCTCGACATGGTGCAAATCTCTTTTTTAGTGCTGACAGATGTTTGACTTGTAAACAACTGTTAGAAAAGCGGATCCACTGATTCGATCCCGTACCGGGAAAGTGCCTTGACCGCGGACTCATACATTCGCTGCTTTAGACGCTCTCCTTCCATGACGCGGACCCGCTTGCCCAGGAAGCGAAGCTTGGACAAAATGTATTCGCTGTCGTCAGCGAGAAAAGTAAGCCTGATCCGGTACGTATTCGTCTGATCCAGATACTCCACTTCCTTTTCGAAACAGGAGAAGGCGTACAATATCCTCGACAGCTCCCGGTTGTACGAACGGACGACCTCGATGACAGCCGTTTCCTTGCGTGCCTCCAGAGTGGCTTCGATTCTCTCTCTGATCTCAGCTGCCTCGCCTGGATCTACCGGCTCCTCGCTGACAGAAACGATGCTTTGCAGCCTGGTCGACATATAGGCTTGATAGCGGAAATGATACCAGAGCAGATACCATTCCTTTTTGACCATCGAATACTCCAGCTTATAAGGAAGGCCCTTATGTCCCGTGTTTACCCGGCCGTTTTTTGTCCGGTACGTCATGCGGATTCCCTGATTCTTTGCCAGAATGCGCCGAAGCAGTCTGAGAAGAGGGTGGTAGACGTGCCGCTCCTTGCTTTTTGCCTTTTCTCCAAGGCTTTCCGTGAAGGCAACCGTCTCTACCGGCTCCAGAAGGGATTGCAATTTGGTTCGCGTTTCCGGGGCAAAAGCCGCTTCTGCCGACGGGTGGGCCAGCATTGCTTTCAGCCAGGATCGCTCATGGGCAGTGATGGGCAAAGTCCCGTATTCGTCCAGACGGGAAATGAGCTGATAATTAAAGATTTTCTCGAAAAGGTTCATAATAGGACTGAATCTCCTTCCACTCCGCAATAAACTCCCGCCGCAGCCGCACAGGCTCAAGAACCTCGCAGCTCGAACCGAAGCTGCGGAGCCAGGGCTTGATCTCCGTTGTCCCGTTCACCGTGATCTCGTAAATAAACCAGTCATCGTTTTCCTCGGTAATCGTGCCCCATTGCCCCTGGAGCAGGACCCGCTCCTTGACGAAATCCGGCTGCTGTTTGTCCGGTCTGAAAAAGCGGACCTTGACCTTTACCGGCGCACCCGTGTCGACGAGCCAGCTCAAGCGTGTTCTCGCCTCCAGTTGAGCGAGCTTTTGCGCAAACTCCGCTTCCGGCACCTCTTCGCTCTCCTCGACCTGCGTCAGTCCTTCCACTCTGTATTTCATGATCCCCTGGCGGTAGTTATTCCCGAGAAGGTACCAACGGCCATATTGATGGTCATACACCACCTTCAAGGGCAGGACGTGCTCTTCTCTGCCTTCTGTCTCCCTTTCAAAGAGGGGATTCGTATTTTGGGAAGCATAGCTTTTTCCCGTTTTAGGAGAAAAGTAAAGAAATCTGACCTTCCGGCGGAGACGGATTGCCTGGAACAGGGGAAACAAGTGCGCCTCGTCCAAAATGCGCGAGTAGTAGTGATATTTGTACAAAAATGAATCGGTGACAGCAAGAGGAAGCTCTTTTTGCTTCAGCGCTTTCTTCAAGGTGTCCCGCAGCAGGTACCCCTGTACGGAAGGAACCTGGGTGTTTGCCATCACATCTACAAAGTCATACAGATCGAGCAATTCGTCGTCCGTAAGCTGGGCTACCAGATCGTTGTATACACGATAGCGGTAGGGCCGTCCGCCAGCCTCCCTTTTGATCACGCCGACCTGCTCCAAATACTTCAAATCGGAGCGAATGGTTTTCTCGTCGGGAAGAGAAACATCGGCAGGCAGTTCATCGCAGCAAATGTCCATCAGCTCTGCTGCCGTCAATGCCTTTTCCTGAAGGGCAGCAACGATGAGAGACAGCCGGTGGCTTTCCGATTCTTTCAGCGACTTGGCCCTGTACAAAAACAACAGGATCGGGTCTGACGACTCATAGTAGCTGAAGCGGAGCATGTCTGCGAATTCCGTTCCCTGCTTTTCCGGAAGCTCCGCATGGATCGTCTGCACGATTTCTTTCAGCCGCCGAAGCGTCTTGTCAAAGGTATGGACGGAGATGCCGAGGCGCTCCGCAAATTGCTGGCGGTTGTAGGCGCCGCTCGTAAGCACCAGCATTCGCAGGAATTGGATTTCTTTATCAAAGCTCTCTTTCGCCATGGCAATACCCCGTTTCCGCTTAATCGTCCTTTCTCATTTTACCAAACAGCGAAAAATGGTCAAAATGGAAAAGTTTCTCTCATGTCGTAATACTTTTGCCATGTTCGCGGGCATAAAAATAGGCGATGATGAATGTGCGAGGTCGACGCCGCACGGCGGCGCCCGCGAAGATCAGATCATTGAGGCGCTCGGATGGGTTACTTCGCCTTCTAAGCGATCGGTCGTTGGTTCGAGTCCAACTCCTGTACACGTACAGGATAGCTCAGTTGGTAGAGCAATCTGTACCTATCCAACCTTTTCCTCAATGATCCCTTTGATAAATAAGATGAAGCGAGGCGCTTGAAAGGGCTACTTCGAAAAATATGGGATTGGGATTGAAAGGTTGCCCAAGAGCGGCAGCCGGTGCCTTTTCACCTCTTTCCTCGCTTCCTTTTTTACGCATAAGGAGGGTATACCCATGAGCTTTGCCAAAAAGGTATTCTCCGGAATCAAGCCAGCTACATACAACAGCGACGGATACCCCGCATTCAAGCGTTCGGCAGAAGAGCAGTACCTGCAGACGCTGTTGACCAATACATTGGGACATACGTTTTACGCCGATACACAACAGCTTTTGGATGAAGCCCAGCAGCTCCACCATGAGATGGCCAAGCAAAACCCGCAGTTCATGGCAAAGGCAATCGTTTTTGCCCGCAACGAGGGATTTATGCGCTTGCAGCCGTTGTTTGGCCTGGCTGTCCTGTCGGGCTGCCGCCCAGACCTGTTTGCCAAGGTGTTTCTTCAGGTCGTTCGTATTCCTTCCGATTTGTCCGATTTTTTGACGATCCTGCAAGGCATGGGACGAGGGGAAGGCGGAAGGGCGGTCAAGCGGCAGGTCAACCGTTTTTTGGCCGGAGTGTCGGAGTATTGGGCGCTCAAATACAACGGCCGTGGCCGCGGCTACAGTCTCGGTGATATCATCGCCACCGCGCATCCAAAGCCGAAAGACGACAAGCAGCAGGCGCTGTTCCGCTATTTGCGCGGACATGAGACGAACCTTACGCTGATCCCGCAGGTGGAAGCATTGGAAAAATTGAAGCAAGCGGAGTCGGAGGCGGAGCAGATTCACTGGATCGAGGCAGGGAGGCTCCCTTATGAAACGGTGACTGGGGCTATCAAGCCGTCCAGGGCCGTGTGGGAAGCGCTGCTTCACCAAATGCCGGCATTCGCTCTCCTGCGTCATCTGAATGCGCTGGATCGGGCAGGTGTTTTTGAGAGCAAAGAAAGCCTCGCCTATGCGGTGAAAAGGCTGACTGACCGCCAGGCGCTGGCAAAAGCAAAAATCCTTCCGTTTCGCTTTGCAAAAGCATTCAATCAGGTAGACCATCCCGAGCTTCGCGATGCGCTCAGGGAAGCGGTCGAGCTTACCTTTGACAATCTTCCCGAGCTGGGCGAGCATACCGCGATCTTCCTCGACATCTCAGGCTCGATGGACGGGGAGTATTTGCAGATAGGCTCTGTATTCGCACTGGCGCTTTTCAAAAAAACGAAAGGGAACTCCTTGTTCTGGCTGTTTGACACAGATGTGCATGACGCGAAGCCTTCCCGGCACGACAGCATCTTGAGCCAGGCGGAGCGAATCCGCGCCGGAGGGGGGACCGATACGGGAGCCCCCGTGAGGAAGCTGATCCGGGAGCGGAAGCGGGTCGACCAGATCATCATCATAACCGATGAGCAGCAAAACAGCGGAAGCCCCTTTTATCTGGAGCTGCAAAAATACCGTTCGAAAATAAACCCGGAAGCAAAAGCGTTTATCGTCGACATTGCTCCGTACCGGCATGCCATGCTTCCGCCGGAAATCAAGGACACCTACTACATCTACGGCTGGAGCGATCACGTCCTGGCTTACATCGCCCAGACCCTCCAGGGGTATGCCTCCATGACGGAGCAGGTAGAAGCGCTGGAGATAGAGGACGGAAAGTAGAGTAGAGGCAGATTTGTTCACAGCAGATGTTCGGCCATGGACGTTTGGTCTGTGGCCTTTTTGCGTATCACGGGCGGCGCCGCCGGAAAGGAACCGGTGGCTGAAACGATCCAGCGGCTGCAACCATCCACTTTCCCTAAAGGAGGTTTATATGGCTATTGTTCAACTGAAATCTACAAACCCGCAGTTTTCCTTTCTGATCAAAAAGAACCCGCAAACCGGCGTTTTGCTCCGGTCGATCCGAAAGGGAATGGCGTACGGCTGGTACACCGACCCGACCACTTTCAACGTGTACTTCAAGGACGCGGACAATGAAATTTCCTACAAACGGCATGAGCAGGAACAATTCGAATATTTGAATGTGTCGCGGTACAACACGCCGCTCTTTCCGTTAAATGCGATAAACGAGTTTTTTTCAGCACCGTTAAAAGTGCATGACGAGCGGGACATAGAAGGCTATGAACACGCCTTTTACATCCACATGATTCATATTGAAAAGCTGCGGTATATCGAGTTTTTTGCCAAGCATCTCAAGGAGTTTGCGTTTGCCGTCGAGCATCGGGCGCATAAAAGCTATGCGCTGACCATCACGACGCGCAAGAGCCTGCATCATCTGCTGCATACGGCAAGTGTGCTGTGCCTGTTCTTGTCCATGTTTGGCGAAGAGTATATCGACATTTCCGACAGCATTCTCGATAAGTACACGAGGAGCATCAACCTGATTGACGCGCCGTTTTATATTCGCAGCCTGTTTGTCCGAAACTTCCTGTCCTCGCGGGACCGTTTTCAAACATACAAGGCAGAGCTGGAGAAAACGGGCGGCTGCGAGATCCGGTTTGCATTTGGAAGCACCGCGCTGCAACGCCGGAACTACATCGAAGGTTTGCTGCCCTTCAACAAGTCGATTGTCGATGTAGGCTGCGGGGAAGGATTTTATGCACTGCGGTTCGCCGGGAAGATAGAAGGCAGCTATTTTGCGATTGATACGGATAAAGAAGCGCTCGCTTCCGCAAATCGCAAGGCGCAGGCAAAAGACATCGATAACATCGCGGTATTCGACTCGCTTGACCGCTTCCTGGAGGTGTACAACGGAGAGAGAGTTGACGTTATCCTGACAGAGGTCATCGAGCATATGGCCGAGGATGAAGCCGGGAAGCTGATTCAGTCTATCTTGAGGCATATCGATTTCGAGTACTTTATCATCACGACGCCGAATGCAGATTTCAACCAGTTTTACGAGCTGGATGGATTTCGCCATGACGACCACAAGTGGGAGATGGGAAAAGACGCGTTTCAGCAGTGGTTCTCCAATGTGATCAAAGGGGTCGGGGTAAACACGGAATTTGTAGACATCGGCGACGCGGTAAACGGCATTCACACGACGCAGGGCGTCATTGTCAGGAGAAAGGAGGCTTGAATCCATGGAAATTCAAACGAAAGTCCACACTATCCTCATGCTGATCGGACCGACGGAATGCGGCAAGACGACGTTTGCCAGGGAAGTGCTCATTCCCGGTCTGCGGTTTGCCGACGAGACGAAAAACTATCGGGCAAATGTCCAGTACATCTCCTCGGACAGCATTCGCCAGGAGCTTCTGGGAGCGGATTTGGACAAGTACGACCAAGTCATGCTGGAGGCGAGCGAGCAGGCGTTTCAGCTCTTGTATGACAAGCTGAGAGCGGTGACCTCCTACCCGATCAATGCGGAATTCGTCGTGCTCGATACGACGGGACTGGCCGACGATTTTCGGGCAAAGGTGAAGGAGATTGCCAGCCAGAATCACTACAGACTGGAAGCAGTCGTGTTCGACTATCGCAACCGGGAGGATTACTACGCTTCCGAGCGGTCCAAAAAGCTGATTACCAGCCACATTAACCGGTTGAAAAGAGATGTCCTCGGCTCGCTGGCAAAGGAAGGATACGAAAAGATCCATCGGGTGCGGGCAAAAGACTTTTACCGGCCGGCAGAGGGCAAGGTCCATCCCGACTACCGGGTTGTGATCGAAAACAGGGAAGAGTACCTCGGGACAATTCTGCCGCCGGATGGGCGCTATATTATCGTCGGAGATGTCCATGAGTGCGTACAGGAGCTGCAAGGACTATTGCTCGCCTACGGCTACCGGATCGAGGCGGGCAAGCTGATCGCTACGGAGAAGGTCCGGGATACGAAGATCATTTTGGTCGGCGACTGGCTCGACAAAGGAAAAAACACGAGAGAAATTGTAGCGTTTTTGTACGCGAACCGGGAGCATTTCCTGTTTGTCACGGGGAATCACGAGAACTTTGTCGACAAGTATGTAAGGGGAAAAATAAAGGGAGCCGACCAGGAGCTCGTCCATTCGTATTTCGATTCTACGCAGGTGTTTTTGCAGGATGCGGAACTTTTGGAAAAGTTTGCATGCCTGCATGCTCTGTCAAAGCCGTTTTACAGATTTATCGGGGCAAACAGCCCTTCTTTCATCGTGACCCATGCGCCGTGCAAAAACAAATACTTGGGGAAAATGGACGACCATTCGGTTCGCCGCCAGCGGAATTATCGGATCGATCGGGAAAAACCGCTGGAAAACCAGCTTGCCTTTCTGCGGCAGGAAGCGGTGAAAAACCACCCGTATCACGTATTTGGACACATCGCGGCGAAACAGGCGTTTCGCATCAAAAACAAGCTGCATATCGATACAGGCTGCGTCCACGGCAATGTCCTGACCGCCGTCAGTATTGCACACAAACCGTTCTTCCGGTCATATAAATCCGGCCGGGCTGTCCTGACCGAAGAATTGCAATTGCTGTTCCAGGAGGAGCAAAAGGTATCTGTCGACGAATTGCAGGAGGAGGAAATCCGCAGGCTGGATTACTGCTCGCGAAACCGGGTCAATTTTATATCGGGTACAATGTCTCCGGCGGACAAGGACGAAGCGGCAAATGAATTGGAGTCTTTGAAGCGCGGGCTGCAGTACTTTGAAGGGAAAGGGATTCGGCACGTCGTTTTGCAGCCGAAGTACATGGGCTCCAGATGCAATGTGTATCTGCACAGGGAACTCGTCCAGTGCTTTGCGGTCAGCAGGAACGGCTATAAAATCACGCAGGTCGACCTGACGGAGATTTACGAGGGGCTGCTGCAAAAATTCGGCGGCTACATGGAGCAAAACGGGCTGCAAATGCTCATACTGGACGGGGAGCTGCTTCCCTGGAGCGCGATTGGCGACAGCCTGATTCAAAAGCAGTTCAGACCGATTGAAAAGGCGTTGGAGGGCGAACTTGCCTTTCTGCAGCAAAATGGCTTTGAGGAAGCCTTTGGAAAGCTGGTGGACGAGTACCGGAACAGCGGATTTGAGCAAGACCAGTTCCGCAGCTCCAAGAGCGAGCTGAGTCAAAAATACGGGGCGAGTGTCTATCAAAATTACAAGCATCTGCACGACATTTTGGAGACGTATGTTCCCTTGGACGTCCATGTGAGCGCCTACCACACGTACAAACAGCAGCTGGAGCTGTACGCCGGGGACGGGAAGCTGGAATACAAGCCGTTTTCCTTGCTCAAGGCGGTATTGGAGAATGGACAGGAGCAGCTTCCGGACTGGAAGACGTCAGAGATGTACAGCTTTCTGTCGGATGACGACTTCCTCTTGCTCGATCTGGCTGAGCCGGACAGCGTGGAGCGGGCAGAGCGGTTCTTCGCCAGATTGACGCTGGAAAACCGGATGGAGGGCGTCGTGATCAAGCCGGAGGAAGCGACGAGCAGGGCCGTTCCCTATCTGAAGGTCCGCAATCCTGACTACTTGTCGATCATCTACGGGTATGACTACCGTTTCCCTCACAAGTACAGGAAGCTGCTAAAACAGAAAAACATCGGTCAAAAGCTGCGGACATCGATGAACGAATACGTGCTGGGACAAAAGATGCTGGCAATTCCGTTCCATGAGATCACGTCTGACAATGAAGCGTATAAGGAAGCCGTTGCAAATCTGTTGTTTGAAGCGGCCAAGGAAAAGGAGATCGATCCGCGGCTGTGAATAGGACGGGGGACGTGACGTTCCAGCCGGTCCCACCCGTTTTCATGCAGACCCATCCGTTCTCATACGTTCCCATCCAGCGGCTCCCTCTATCTCCATTCACCAACAGGAGGAGAGGGAGCCGAAAAAATAAGTTCTGTGACTTCAAGTCATTTTTTTCGTCTATTTACTGAGCAAGTGAATAGCATTTCGTGCAAACCGCTCACTCATTCGGAAGGCTGCCGTCCAGGTGGAGGCATGTCTTTTTAGAGCGAATACTGGAGGGGACCAAAAGGAACAGAGGACGAAAAGCGAAGTCTTCTTGCAGTCATGGAAATTTTCCTGAAGGCAAGGTCGGAAGCACTGAATATGGAACAGTCGGTACAGGAGGAACCAGTTTGAAAAACACGGGAAAACTCGAAATTTTTGTTTTGGCCCCAGCTATCCTGATCGGCGCGTGGCTCGTAGCCAGAGCGGCAACCGGAATTGCCGCCTACGGCGATTCGGAAACGCACAACACCGCTGAAATCGCCGGAGCCGTCGTTCGTCTGGAGGCAACGGTGAACGAGATGATTCAAGCCGAAGAACCGGAAGTCATGGATCAGAAGAAAGTCAGAAAATACCTGGGGATCAGTGAGCAAAATTTGACGGAGCTCATTCATGGCTCCGACTTTCCGTATATCAAGATCAGAGGGGACTATTTGTTTCCCAAGAGCGCGGTGGATGAGTGGCTCCACGATAGGGCGAAGGGACGATCATCTTTGCTTCAGTATTAGGAATCGTTTTTATCTTTCTATAAGTTGATAGGACGAGGGAGTAAGGACAAAAGTGTTCGTACTCCCTCTTTTTTGAATGGCCTCGATAGCTCCGGTTTTTCTGCGACTTTTTCCCTATTTGCGGAAAATCAATTGATTGCGGGAAGAAATTCCGCTACGATTTAATAGATAGAATATTCAAATAATTACTCTGGCAACTTGTCTTGTGCTTGTGAGAACATCTGAAAACGAAGGTGGGACCAGCATGAAAAATGAATCGTTGGACAAGCCGTTAACAACCGAAGAAATCGGCCAGATGCAGAGTCATATTTCACCTAGTGAGTGTGGCTGCAGGCAAACCCCTCCTAGTGTCGATGTCTTTGAATCTGCTCTCTCTTCGTCAGAAGAACCCAACCCACAGCAGCAAACACAGACAACCCAATCTGTCTCCCGCAGAGAGTTTCTCCACAAAACAGCCCTGCTTGGCTTGGCTGCGGCTGTTCCCGGAAGTCTTCTGACCATCGGTTCTGTCATGGCCGAGGAGGCGGGGGGAATGGAAGGAGCAAAAGCCGCTGCGGCAGGCATCGGTGAATGGATCAAACCAGGCGGAACGATCGTCGACGTACCGGGTGTGAAAGTCGGCCAGATGCAAGATCTAAAGGCGATGACCGGCTGTACCGTAGTCGTGCTGGAAGAGGGCTCCCCTTGCGGCGTAGATGTACGCGGCTCAGCCCCCGGCACACGGGAAACCGATCTGTTGAACCCGATCAACATGGTGGAAAAAGTAAACGCCATCGTGCTGACGGGAGGAAGCGCCTACGGACTGGATTCTGCGAGCGGCGTCATGCGCTATCTGGAGGAGCAGGGCATCGGCCACAATGTGGGGGTAGGTGTCGTTCCCATCGTTCCGGCAGCGGTCATCTTCGATTTATCGTTCGGAAGCGCAAAGGTGCGGCCCGATCAAAAGATGGGCTACGAGGCAGCCAAAAAAGCGAGCAAAGACCCGGTCAAGCAAGGAAATGCAGGAGCGGGAACCGGGGCGACAGTAGGAAAGCTGGCAGGAGGCAAACGGGCGATGAAAGGCGGGCTTGGCTCCGCATCCCTGCATTTGCCAAACGGCTTGGTCGTAGGCGCGGTCGTCTCCGTCAACGCCGTGGGAGAGGTGCGCGACCCCGTTACCGGAGAGATTTTGGCCGGCGCGCGTGACGACAGCGGCAGGATTCGCGACGCTCTCTCCTGGATGATCGAGCAGAGCTCTCCGCCTGTCCCGAGCGGCACCAACACCACGATTGCGGTGGTCGCAAGCAATGCCAACCTGAACAAAACGCAGGCGAATAAAGTCGCGCAGATGGCTCACAATGGACTGGCCAAAGCGATATTCCCCGTACATACGATGAGCGACGGGGATACGGTTTTCGCAGTTGCGACAGGCGGTGTCGATGCATCTGTCAATCTCGTGGGAGCATTGTCCGCGGAGGTGCTTGCCGCAGCGGTCGTCAACGCGATCAAAGCGGCGGAAGGGGCAGAAGGGCTCCCGGCCTATCGGGATCTTCGGAAATAGAGATGGAGATTATGACTTCCTGTCTGATATAGTAAAAAATGAAACATCATCTAAATCAGGCAGGGGTTAGCGAAAATTATGTATAGAATTGGTGTCGTTGGACCGCCTCCTTCTGTCGAGCGGATACTGGCTGTAGCCAACGAATTTGAACATGAGATCGAATTTGTTCCGATAACGTACGGGGATGCAAAAGAAGTGAGCGGCATTGTTCAGGAGCGCAATCACGAATTTGACGGATGGTTTTTCTCCGGACCCATTCCGTTCACGATTGCGAAAAATGTGCTCAGCCCCGAGGCCAATATGGTCTACTGCCCGCCTACCGGCTCCAACCTGTACCGGAGCTTTATTCAAATGTCGATCGACCGGGATGAAGCCGTGAAGCGAGTCTCGATTGACATGATCGAGTCGGAGGGGCAGTTTTTGCAGGAGCAGTTGTCCGAACTGCAGATACCGGAAGAAGACACGCACGTGATGACCTACGACGAGCATTATGACGCGCAGGCAGTCGCGCAATTCCATCTGAAGGTCTGGAGGGAAGGGAAGACCCAGGGCGCTTTTACTACATTGATGACCGTGGAAGAGCTTCTTCGCGAGGCAGGGGTTCCTGTCTACCGCATTTATATGACCAAGATGGAAATTCGGCAAGCAATGAAGATGGTCATCGAAAGAGCGAGGAGCTCCTACTTCAAGGATACGCAGATCGGTGTCGAAATCATTGAACTTGAGCAGTTTGACACGATTGTGGAAAAATCAACGGCCCGTTTTCATTTACAGCATCTGGAATTGAAGATCAGGCAGCTTTTGCTGCTGCTGTGCGAAAAGCTGGACGGTTCACTTATGGCAAACGGCAACGGCCGCTACCAGATTTTCAGCTCCCGGGGAGCCATCGAGCGGGAGATTGACATGCTGCGCGCGACCTTGCAGCAGCTCTCCCTGGAGGCGGACGTTCCCGTCGCAGTGGGCATCGGGTTTGGCGAGACCGCTTTTTCCGCCGAAAGCAATGCGCGCAAGGCGGTTCAGCATGCAAAAAACAGGGACGGATACGGGATCGTGATCGTCCAGGAAAACGGCGTCATCGTGGAAGCGGCAGGCGAACCGGAACAAATCGCTTATGCCTATCGCTCCAATGACAAGGAGCTTTTGGATAAATTAAACAAGGCAAACGTCAGCATCAAAACCTATAACAAGCTGCAAGCGTTGGTGCAGCGCATGGGCTGGAGCACATTCACGACTTCAGACATCGCCACGTACTTGTCGATGACGGTACGGAATGCCCAGCGGATCATCGGCAGCCTGTGCGAATACGGACTTGCCGAGTATAAGGGAGAAGAGCTTCAGGCTGTGCGCGGACGTCCGAAAAAAATATACCAATTAAAAAAGTAGCGATAAAAAAGATGAGCAGGCCAGTTCTCAAGAGAGGACTGGCTTTTTGTATGGAAAGCGCTTGCTGTTTTGTGAGAAGTCGAACAATTCTGTTGAAAAACATTTAACAAGGCTATATAATTCATTTAACGACAATTTCTCTATTTATTCGCATAATGAAAAATATGCGCAGAATTCACGAAGAAAGGGGCGCTGGCTACCGCTTTCGCAAAAAGAAAGTGCTTACATTGGGGCGGCTGCAGACTGAACACTCATTCGGTTTCGTTGCCGGCTTGCTTTACACACACATGGAAAACGAGTGACTTACCAGGACAGAAAGACACGGGCCGAGGGGGATTGTTCAATGCAAGCGCAAACGCAGCAAGCAAAGTCAGAGTTTCAGGAGCAAAAGGGGACAGGCTTATTGAAATGGGTGGAGCGGATCGGGAACAAATTGCCGAATCCATTCATGCTCTTCCTCTATCTGATCGCCATTTTGTTCGTAGTGACAGCCGTTTTGTCGTTTTTCCACATTACAGCCGTAGACCCGATCAAAAACGAGGAAGTTCAGGTAAAGAATCTGCTCAGCCAAGAGGGGCTTCAATGGCTGCTGCCCAATATCATTAAAAACTTTTCCGGATTCTTGCCGTTGGGATCGATTCTGACGCTGATGCTGGGGGTCGGATTGGCAGAGAAGGTCGGTCTGTTGGAAGCGGTCATCCGCAAGATGTCTCTGCGGGTAAATGCCCGATATGCAAGCTACCTGGTTGCCTTTATCGCTTTTTTCAGCCATGTCTCGTCTGATGCTGCCTTTGTCATCATGCCCCCACTCGGTGCGCTGATCTTCCTGGCTGTAGGACGTCACCCGGTAGCGGGACTTTTGGCTGCCATCGCCGGTGTCGGGTCAGGTTTTACAGCCAATATGCTGATCGTAACAACAGATGTGCTGCTTTCCGGGATCAGCTCGGAAATTTCGAAGTCGGTCGACCCGAACGTGACGGTAAGCGTTTTGGACAACTGGTTCTTTATGTCTGTCTCGGTACTGCTGCTTTCTGCCATCATCGGCTTTATCACCGACAAGTTTGTGGAGCCCAAACTGGGTGTTTATCAGGGCAGTGCGGAGAAAAAGCTGGAGGACCTTTCGGCTCAGCAAAAGAAAGGGCTTCGCGCGGCAGGAATTGCAGCGCTGGTGTTCATCGCCGTACTCGCCATTCTGGTCGTGCCGGAGGGCGGAATCCTGCGTGATCCGAAGCAGGGCACGATTGTTCCGTCGCCGTTTATTTCAGGGATTGTCCCGGTCATTCTGCTGTTCTTCTTCACGGTTGCCATCACATACGGGATCAAGGTGGGCGTGATCAAGAAGCAAAATGACATTCCGGCCCTTTTGACCGATCCGATCAAGGGAATGGCCAGCTTCATCGTCATGGTTTTCCCGCTCTCCCAGTTTGTCGCCATGTTTAACTGGAGCAACATGGGCAGCTTCCTCGCCCTGTTTATCACCGATTTGCTCGAAAAAATGAACATGACAGGAGCGCCTGTCTTTATCGGCTTGATGTTTTTGTCCGCATTCCTCTGCATGTTCATTGCCAGCGGCTCTGCGATCTGGTCGCTTTTGGCGCCGGTCTTTATCCCGATGTTCATGGCGCTGGGCTTCCACCCGGCTTTCGCGCAAATCACGTTCCGGATCGCCGACTCTGCCGTGATTCCGTTCGCGATCGTGTCGCCGTTTATTCCGCTGTTCCTCGGGTTCCTGCAGGAATACAAGAAGGACGCCCAGCTCGGGACGTACTATTCGCTGATCATGCCATACCCGATCGCTATATTCATTCTCTGGACACTGCTGCTGGTCGTCTGGTATTTCCTGGGCTTGCCAATCGGTCCTGGCGTCTATCCGAGAATGTAACGCAAAAAATGGCTCCAAGAGAAGACAGGAGGAATTGACTATGCTGGATTTGGTTTCACTGCGAAGAGATTTTCACATGCACCCGGAAGTGGGATTCACGGAATTCCGTACGGCTTCCAAGGTCGTGGAAATACTTGCTTCGCTCGGTTTTGACGTGATTTACGGCGCAGACGCAATGGAGGGCGGTTCCCGCAGGGGATTGCCGTCCCCGGACGTGCTGGAGGCTGCTTACGAGCGGGCCTTGCGGGACGGGGCAAACCCGCAGATCGTGGAGAAAATGCGAGGCGGCTACACAGCCGTGATCGGGGTGAAAAAAGGAAAGCAGGAAGGGCCTGCCGTCGCGTTCCGGTTTGACATGGATGCGCTGCCTGTCCTGGAAAGTACGGACGCGGACCACCTCCCCCAGGCAAAGGCATTTCGCTCCCGCTATGAAGGAAACATGCACGCTTGCGCCCATGACGGCCATACGACGATTGGACTCGGGCTTGCCGAAAAACTGGCGGACGGAAACTTTTCCGGTACCGTAAAGCTGATTTTCCAGCCCGCCGAAGAAGGTGTCCGCGGCGCTTACTCCATCGTCCAAAAAGGGATGCTCGACGATGTCGATTATATTTTCTGTCACCATCTGGGGACCAATGTCCCGCTCGGCGAGGTGCACGGAGCCTCTTTCGGTTTTCTCGCTACAACCAAGATGGTTGCCCATTTCCACGGGGTACCGTCCCATGCTGGAGCCTCTCCGGAAAAGGGCAAAAACGCCTTGCTCGGAGCCGCTACCGCTCTGCTGAACATCCATGCCATTCCGCGCTTTAGCACAGGCTCAACCCGTGTGAATGTGGGTGTATTGGAAGGCGGGACGGCAGCCAATATCATTCCGCAGCATGCAAAAATGATCGTGGAAACCCGTTCGGTGTCAGAAGAAGTGAATGCCGAGCTGGAACAGCGTGTCCGCAATATCATCGCCCACAGCGCAGCCATGCACGAGCTGGAGCACGAGATCGAAGTGATTGGCGGCGCCATCCCGATCAACAGCGATCTGGACATGGCTGAGCTGGCGATCGAGGAAGCGAAGCAGGTCGAGGGCTTCACCGCCTTCAAGGTCAGCGACAGCAATGCGATGGGCAGCGAGGACGCCAGCTTCATGATCAAGCGCGTTCAGGAGCGCGGAGGAAAAGGGACGTACATGGCGATCGGGACGGATATTCCCGCACCTCACCATCACCCCAAATTTGACATCCAGGAGGAGATTCTCCCGCGCTCCGTAGAGCTGTTGCACCGCATCGCCAAACGTCTGTTGACGTGAGAAGCCGTTCTATCGGACACTCCCCGAATCCTGCAGCTGCGAATAGAAAGGATGTTTCTTTATGCATACCCAACGAATTTCGGAAATGATTGAACAAAAACGCGATTTGTTCATCAGTGTGAGCGACAACATTTGGAGCTTTGCCGAGACGCGCTTTGAAGAGTACCAATCTGCCGAATTGCTGGCGCAAACGCTGGAGAGCGAAGGTTTTCAGGTAGAAAGAGGCGTAGGCGGCATCAAGACGGCATTTATCGGTAGCTTCGGCAGCGGCGGTCCGATTGTCGCCATTTTGGGAGAGTTCGACGCCCTCTCAGGAATGAGCCAAAAGAAAGGGCAGGCGGTGCAAGAACCGGAGGTACCGGGAGGCAACGGGCATGGCTGCGGACACAACCTGCTCGGTACGGCTTCTCTGGCCGCTGCGGTTGCTGTCAAGCAGTACATGGAGGAGAACAATCTCAAAGGCACTGTCCGCTACTACGGATGTCCCGGCGAGGAGGGGGGCTCCGGCAAAGCCTTTATGGCCCGCGCCGGACTGTTTGACGACGTCGACTTTGCCCTCTGCTGGCACCCGATGGGCTACAACAGCATCATGGCGATCGAATCGCTGGCCAATTACCAGGTGTACTTCAAATTCAGAGGCAAAAGCTCGCATGCGGCAGCAAGCCCGCATCTGGGACGCAGTGCGCTGGATGCCGTAGAGCTGATGAACGTCGGCGTCAACTACTTGCGTGAGCACATCATCCCGGAAGCGCGCGTCCACTACGCCGTGACCAATACGGGCGGACTCTCTCCGAATGTCGTGCAGGCCTATGCGGAGGCGCTCTATCTGGTGCGTGCGCCAAAGGTTGACCAGGTGCAGGAAATTTATGAGCGGGTGTGCAAAATCGCCCAAGGGGCAGCGCTGATGACCGAAACCGAGGTAGAGATCGTGTTTGACAAAGCGTGCTCCAATGTGGTGCAAAACAAGGTCGTGGAACAGGTCATGTACCGCAACTTCCAGGAGCTGGGCGTCCCCGTGCATGACGAGGAGGAGCTCAAGCTGGCCAAGGAAGTTCGCGCCACGCTGACTGAGCAGGAGTTAAACACCTCGGAAAAAGAATTTCCGGACGGGCCGGACGTCGATATGGTGACATGGCTGAATCCGTACAACGGTGAAACGAGCCCGCTGAACGGCTCTACAGACGTCGGTGACGTCAGTTGGATCGCGCCTACCGCACAGTGTACGACGGCCTGCTTCGTGAACGGGTCGACGCTGCACTCCTGGCAATGGGTGTCGCTCGGTGGTACCTCCCTGGGCCATAAAGGCATGCTCCATGCCGGAAAGGTGCTTGCCTCCACGGCAGTCGACATGCTGAACAATCCGGAGCTGATCGAACAGGCCAAAGCCGAATTGCAGCAGCGTTTGGGCGGAAAGCCATACAAATGCCCGATCCCGGAAGGTGTGCAGCCATCCGTTAAAAAGTAAGCGAGCGTGATTCGGACAATTTGCAAGGTCAAGACGATGAAAAGCCAGCGGTTTCTCGCCGCTGGCTTTTTCTGCAGGCGAATGCCATGGATAAAAAGCAGAAATGGCAAGAAAATGATTGAGAATCTTTTCCTGTTGCGATAGTCTACTAGAGTGCCCATCTATGCACAACAAGAGAAAGAGGGTCTGAATAAAGAGAAAGAAAATTCAGAAAGAACTCTTTAGACAAAAGGAGGACAAGCAATGCGCAAGGGGAAATTGGCGCTGAAAACCTGTCTGAGCGTAGCTCTCGGGCTTACGCTGTTCAGCAGTGCTGCTGCTGCACAGCCCGCTCAGGCAAAAGCCGCCGGGAATTCAGAAATCAAAATCACGCTGCTCGGGACGTCTGACATCCATGGACGTTTCATGCCGTGGGACTATGAAATCGATGGTCCAAACAACAACGGAAGCCTAACGCAATTATTTACGATGGTCAAACAAATTCGCGAAGAGAATCCCAACACGATTCTTCTGGACGCGGGAGACTGCATCCAGGGAAATTCGGCTGAACTGTTTAACAGCCATCCACAGTCTCCGATGATGGTTGCGATGAATGCGATGAAATACGACGCGTGGGCATTTGGCAACCACGAATTCAACTTTGGACTGGACGTGCTGGAAAAGATCAGCAGCCAATACGACGGGCCGCTGCTTGCGGGCAATATTTACAAGGAAAACGGCGAGCGCTTCCTGCCAGCCTCCACGATTATTGAAAAAGCTGGGGTAAAGATCGGCATTATCGGGATGAACACCCCGATGATCGAGGATTTTGAAAAGGGAACCGACCACCTGAACGGGCTTGTCGTTAAAAATCCTGTCGATGAAACGAAAAAGGCAATCAAGGAGCTTGAAGGAAAAGTAGACGTCATGATCGGCCTGATGCATATGGGGCTGGACAACGAGAACGGGAAACCGGGGACCGGCGTGCGCGACATTGCCAATGCCAATCCCGAGCTGACCGCCATTTTCGCCGGCCACATGCACAAGCTGGTGAAAAGCGAAGAGGTAAACGGCGTACTGATCACCGAACCGGACAAATACGGCACGCATCTGTCCCGCATCGACCTGACGTTTGCCAAGCAAGGCAACAAAGTGGTGCTGAAAAGCAAGGAAGCGACAGCGCTGCCTGTGAAACAAGCAGACGGTACCTTCGTCGAGTCCGATAAGGCATTGGAAGAAACGCTGAAGCCTTTCCACGAGATTGCCCGCGCAGACGCCAATGTCGTCGTGGCTGAGCTGAAGGGCGAAAATATGGTGCCGAAAAATGAGATTGAGGGCATCCCGCAGGTCCAAATCCAGGAGACGCACCTTGCCGACTTCTTTAATGAAGTCATGCTCTATTACAGCAAGGCCGATGTCGTCGCTCACCAGATCGACAATGACAAGGCCCGTCTGGATGTAGGGCCGATCAAGAAAAAGGACATCGCCTTCAACTACCAGTACGCACTGGGCGAAATTACCGTGTACGAAGTAACAGGCAAAGATTTGAAGGACTACATGGAATGGGCGGCTGGCTACTTCAATACCGCTCGTCCGGGAGATGTGACGATCAGCTTTGACAAGACGCGTCGTTCCTCCAAATACAGCACCAACGACTTTTTCGGCGGAGTGAAGTACGAAATCGACCTTACCAAACCTGCCGGAAGCCGCATCACCAACCTCCGTCGTCTGGACGACAAGCCGATCAAAGCGGAGGATGTGCTCAAGCTTGGCATGAACTCCTACCGTATGGACGCACTCATCGCGAAGGGCGGCGCTTTGGAAGGACGGAAGTTCAAACAGCTCTGGTCGTCCAAGGATGAGAGCGCATTTGGCGAAACAGGCGGAACGATTCGCAACCGCGCCATCGCCTATCTCAAAGAAGTGAAGAAAGGCGTTTACGAGCCAAAAGCATTGAATTACTGGAAGATTGTCGGCGTGGACACCACTGCGCCTGAGCGTGCCGATGTCGTTGAGCTGATCAACGCCGGAATCCTCGGGGTGCCAAAGACAGAAGACGGCAAGTACACCAACGTGGCTTCGATCAACATCAAGGACCCGGTAACAAAAGAAGAGATTGCGGAGCTCTCGCAAAAGGCAAAGGTGAATGCAACCGCGTTTGCCAATGTGAAAACCAAGGGAGAGTTCTATCAGAAGCTGAATCAAGCGAGAAAGACTGCGGCTGCTCAGGCAAAGCCAGCAGCGAAGTAGGGAAGAAGAGGCAGGGAATATACAGGTTAGGCTTATGCAAGAAGCAAGATAAGCATAGGTCAGGCAAAAAAGCAGCAAGGCTTTTATAGAAGAAGCAGCCCGTGAAAAAACTCGGGCTGCTTTTTTTACATTCCCGTTCCTTCCCCATATTCTTTTTATAGGAAGTATCCAAGTATGTATGGTATCTTTAGTATAAAGCGAACGATTTTTGTCCTCTGGGAGGTGACGCTGTGGAGTTTTCCTTGGATATGACACTCTTGCTGCTGGCAATGGGCCTGTCGGGATATCTGGTTGCACATCTGCTATGCAGTCCGGTAAAGCCGCTGGGATGGGTAGCTTGTTTGGAAAAGGGAATAGATTCGCAGCCGCCAAACGAGATTTCGGTTCGCCCCGCCGTGCATCCGAGGATGCTCTGGGTGCGGCGAAAAAAGCCTCCCGAGGAGCAAGGGTCTTCCAGTGACGATGCTGATCCGCTTTCCTTCTTGTATCGAAAAGACATTTGCAACGATACGAGGAGGAATTCCGAATGTATACCTTTGTTCAACCTGTCATTGATTTGCTGGCCTCGCTGCTGAATGTGATCTTTCAGTTTGCGCAGGATTGGGGAATTGCGATCGTTCTTTTGACACTGTTTGTGAGAGGACTGCTTTTTCCGCTCAATCTGCGGACGGCCCGCCAGACGATGCTGCAGGTCTTGATTCGCCCTGAGCTGAAGCTGCTTCAGGAACGGTACAAAGACGACCAGCCAAAGCTGATGCAAGAGACGATGAATCTCTACCAAAAGGCGGGAGTCAAGCCGCTGTCGATGTTTACGACGGCGATAATGCAGATGCCGATCTTCATGGCGATGTACGGACTGTTTTTGACGCATGGAGCGGCGATGTCCTCTTCCTTTATTCCCTGGGTTGTCTCCTTTGCCCAGCATGACGCGTGGCACATCCTGCCTGCGCTTGCCGCTGGACTTACCTTTTTGACCGGCATGATTCCGTTGACTGGTGAAATGCTGACAGACACGCCTCTGATTCAACGGGCCTTGACCTCGCTGATCATGGTCGCCTTCTTCTTGATGATTCTCTGGAAAGCGCCTGTCGCCTTGGGCTTGTATTGGACCACCGGCTCCCTGTTCGGTTTGCTGGAACGCGGTTTTTATCGAACCAGATTGGGGAAAAAGGTACTGATGCGGGGACGAGCCGAGTTGCCGGCAAGCCAAGAATAAATATTTATACGCAAGCAAACCCTTGAGACAGTCTCAAGGGTTTTTGTTTTTCTATTGTTTTCCCAGCTTCAGCACATCCCACGCATTTCCCCATTCCTTCATCGCATCGAAGACGGGGCGAAGCGTTTGGCCTTTTTCGGTTAGCGCGTATTCCACATGCGGGGGGATTTCCGAGTAGATCGTCCGGCTGATAATCCCTTCTTCTTCCAGCTCCTTCAGACGCATGGACAGCGTCCGCGGGCTGATCCCCTTCAAGGAGCGCTGCAGTTCTCCAAACCGCCGCGGACCATAGAACAGTTCCCTTAAAATGATGAACGTCCATTTCCCCCCGATCACGTGCATTGTTTTTTCAATCGGACACGCTTTTTGATTATATTCTTCAGGCATGAACATCCCTCCGCTATCTTTTTGAATAGTAACTATAAAAAATATCCGTACTTTTATAATAATAGCACTTTCATTATTATAGTGAATAATCATCCTGAAGCAATTGAATGGAGGAAAAAAGCATGAAAGCTGTTGTCTTTGGAGGTACGGGGTTTATTGGAGGGCATGTCGCGGAACAACTGCATCTGGCTGGACACCGCGTGACGGCAGTTGTCCGCAAGACCAGCAACACCGCGTTTTTGGACAGCTTGGGGGTCGACGTCGTTCGCATCGATTTTTCAGATCCAGCCGCCATAGCAGACGTGATGGCAGGAAATGACGCAGCGTACAATTGCACAGCCGACGCAAAGCTGCACACGCAAATAAGCATGAATGCCCCGGTGGAAATTGAGTTGACCCGAACGCTTGCGGAAGAAGCGGCCAAGCAGGGCATTTCCCGGTTTATTCAACTCAGCACAGTGGTCATCTACGATTTTCAAAGCAACGAACCGATAGACGAGTCGTATGTGTCGAAGCCGGAGTACCCGATACAGCGGCTGGGGATTGAAAGGGAGAGAGTCGTCGGGGAAGTGGGACGAAAAACCGGAATGACGACCGTGGTGCTGCGGCCGGCAAGTACAATCGGCGTCCGGGACACTACCTCGTTTTTCGCCAGACTGTTTGCCGCACATGCGCATGACCGCTACCCGATGATCGGCGAGGGGGCTGCACAAGTTTCGCTGGTAGATACCCGCGACATCGGCCGGGCGATGGTCTGGCTGGGTACCTTCCAAAAGCAGCCGCAAGATGACGGCGTCTACCTGCTCAAAGGATTCGATACAACGTGGCGTCAACTGAAGGAAGCGATGGACCTTGCCGCAGGGAAGACTGCCAAAATGCTGGAGCTGCCGGAAGCATTGACCGAAGATGAAATGGCTGCCTATGGGTTGAGTCCATTCGCCGTAAAGACAATGACGGTAAACAGAATCTGGAAGGACGACAAAATACGGAAGCTCGGCTTTGCCACAAAGTATTCGCTGACGGATGCGGTCGAGGCGGAGGTGAGGGATTTGCTTAGTCGAAAACGAACTTCGGAAAACAGCGGCATTCTTTAAGGAACTGGCATAGGCCATTTATACAGACATAATCCGAAGGAAGATTCCGAGTCAAAACATCAGTATAAAAAAGATTTGGGTACAGGAAAAAAGGGTGACGTACCTTCAGAAACAGAATCGTACGTTTATTCGGTGATGAAAATACATAATGTAAGATATTCATTCTTCAAGGTATAATGAATAGATCCAGCATCTGTAACTCAATCCTACATTTATCTGAAGTGAATAGACAATCAGACGATCCATCAAAATGGAAATGCTAAATAAAGGAAAAATGTTGCAACGGACATACTTTCTAAAAGGAGTCTCCATGATCACCAAAATCAATTTCACCGAAACCGATACCGTCCAAAAGCTCTCCGACCTGCAAAAAGCCGCATACCAGGTAGAAGCAGAACTGATCAATTTTTTTGAAATCCCCCCGTTGAAAGAATCATTTCAAGAGTTCCAGCAGTGCGGCGAGGAATTCTTGGGTTATTTTATCGATAACAAACTTGCAGGCGCCATTTCCTATACCATAGAAAATGAAGAACTGACGATCTGCAGAATGGTTGTGCATCCGGCTCATTTCAGAAAGGGAATTGCCCAAAAGCTGTTGGTGGCGATGGAATTGCAGAATGCAAATTGTTCTTCTTTTAAAGTAGCGACCGGCAGAGAAAATACCCCTGCCAAAAATCTGTACGAAAAAAATCATTATCAATGGAAGCGGGATGTTGAGGTCGCACCTGATGTTTATATCAGCTTTTTTGAAAAAGCAGGAAAGAACTAAGGGCTGGATGGCCTGAGCCTGTATCTGCAACGCGCTGCCATGTTTGTCTGAAAGTCAAGGCACTATTGGATGGCAGGACGATAGATTCCAGAGAAAGCGAATGGTAAAAATGGTATGACGAGTATATACAAGCTGTCGGGTATGTAAGGGAGGAATATGTTTGATCTATGAAATGACGGTTCAAGTTCGTGTTCCAGATATAAAAGAAGGACAAAAGTGGTATCAAACACTGCTCAAAAAGGAACCCGACTTCATCCCTCACGAAGGATTCGCAGAATGGGAGCTTATTCCCGGATGTTGGCTGCAGGTGGCGGAAGGTGCTCCCGCTGATGGCAGCGGACCTATTCGCTTTGGCGTTGCAGATATCGAAGCGGAGCGGGACAGGCTAAGAAGGGAATTGCATATCGAGAGCTTTGAAATCTGTTCGAGAAAAGAAGTTCCTGTAAAATGGGGGACTTTTTCCGACCCCTGGGGAAATCGGCTGGGGTTCTTTGAATACTTGAATGAGACAGAGAAAAAGGAACGCATAAAAGCTATTTTAGGAAAATAAAAAAATCTGCTCACAGGTCCCAATAAAATGGAAACGCTCCAGCATCGCCTCCGTCTTTTAAAGAAGGGGGGAAAAACATGCTTAAAAAGATTTTTTTGATAGCCGCTGTTGCCTTGGCTGTAATGCTCGTGGCCGCCTGTTCTTCGGAAAAGACAAAACCGTTGACAACCCTGTCGAGCTACGGAGAAATATCCAATCAGGCGAGCACAGAAGAAGCCAAGGTGGAAATGAATACAGAACAACCCAGCTACTCCGCTTCCGTTGACAAGGTGACGTTGAAAATCAAAAACGACGGTCCTACTACGTTGACATTTGGGACGCCTTTTACGCTTGAGAAACGGGAGCAAGGAAAATGGTACGTGGTCCCAATGCGCTCCGATATCGCGTTTACGTCCATTGGTCTTCTTGTCGAGCCGGGAGAAACGCGCGAGGACCAAATTAGCATGAGTGACCTTGACTATACCTTGACCAAGGGAGAATACCGGGTTATCAAAAGCTTTTCCGCAAATGAAAAGGAAATCATTGTGGCTGCCCGTTTTGAAATCGAGTAGCTTCGCGGCAACAAAGGCATGGGATGAGCCGCAATACCCTCGGGCGCAATGGCAGAAACACAGGAAGTGTAGTACGATGGGAGGATATTCCACAGGGAAAAGGTGATAAAATGAGCGCCGTATTTCGTGATGTGATCTCCACCGAACAACAATTTATGAAAGAGCTTCGCGAGCCTTTGGGAAATCCGAGCTCACTTGCGGCAAACAAAGTGGTTCACGCTCTTGACCGCCATTGCCGCGAGTTTATATCCAAGTCCCCCTTCCTGGCGATGGCTACCTCCGATGCAAACGGCCATTGCGACGTGTCGCCGCGTGGCGATGCACCCGGATTTGTCCTCGTGCTGGATGACCATCATCTGTTTATTCCCGAACGCCCGGGCAACCGCCGGATGGATTCCATTCAAAATATTATTGCAAATCCCCACGTCGGCCTTCTATTCTTCATTCCCGGACTGGGGGAAACGCTGCGGATAAACGGTAAAGCGGTTGTTTGCCGCGATCCGGAATTGCTTGAAAAAACCGCTGTAAGCGGCCGGACTCCCATGTATGGCATCGGGGTTGAGGTGGAAGAGGTGTACGCGCACTGTGCAAAAGCCTTCATCCGCTCCGGTCTGTGGAATCCGGATTCGTGGTTGGCCAAGGAGCTGCTGCCTTCCGTCCCGAAAATGCTGGCAGATCACTCGAAAACCCCAAACTCTACGGCAGAAGAGGTAGCAAGCCAACTGCAAGACAGCTATAAGAACCGGCTTTACTAATGGCTGGGTACTGTGTCATAAAGGTGTGCCTTCATTCACCATTTTTTGAATGGTAGCAACAGTTCTATAGGTTGCATGCCTCATCGAGATTCGGTGAGGCTTTTTTGCGTTCGTAGACGCATGGCCTGTCGATTGAAAGAAATGGTGAGCGAACTCCTGAAAATGGAATCGGCAATTGCATATCCAGATACGCCCATGATACCCTTTTAAGATAATGTTGCGACAATGGAAACTTCCAAATCGGTGCATCGCTTTAGAGCATCAAATGGGGTGTTCACACTATGCCTGGAAAGGGTCGTGGGATCGATGGCCATTTATATCGCGCTTTTGCGAGGGATTAACGTAGGCGGCAAGAATATGATCAAGATGGCGGAGCTGAAGCGTACATTTGAAACAATGGGCCTCGGCCGCGTGCGGACGTATATCCAAAGCGGCAATGTTCTCTTCGAATCGGAAGAGGAGGAAGAACCGCTGCGCGAGCGGATTGAACAGGAGATAGCTGCAGCCCAAGGTTTGTCCGTGAGTGTCATTTTGAGGACGGCTGAGGAATTGAGACGGATTGCCGCGAGCTGTCCATTTTCGGAAGCCGCGCTGGAGAAAGCGGAGGAATCGGCAGAGGGAGAAAGCCTGTACGTAGGCTTTTTGCTCAGGGAGCCTTCACGGGAAGGGATGGAACGCTTGGCCCCCTACAAAAATGAAGACGAGCAGTATTACATTGCAGGCCGCGAGATATTCCTATTGTTTAGTCGGAGTGTTCGCAATTCCAAGCTTTCCGCGAATCTGCAGAAGCTGGATGTCCCGGTGACGGTCCGCAATTGGAATACGCTCAACAAGCTGGTCGCATTGGCAAATGAGATGGAGGCCTAGTCGGATGATGATGGACCGGGTGGATGCCGCCGTTCAAAATAATATCGCATGGTGCGGGACTGTTTGTGATACGCACGGGATTGCCCAAGCCGCTCACAGCCACGTCTGGGGAGTGCTTTCGAAGGCGCCTGCTTTTTATCCTGATATCATCTCTTCGAGCAGGAATGCAACAACTGCCGATGTACAAGCCTTCGCGGGGAGGCGAGACATTTTGAGCATTAAAGACAGCTATGCGAATCTGGACTTGTCCCCTTTTGGTTTTGACATCTTGCTTGAGGCAGAATGGATATACCGCGACTCGATTTCGGTTAGTCGACCAGCTCGAGCTTCATGGCGCTTGATTGCCACCGAAAAAGACCTGATGAGCTGGACGCATGCCAATGGATTGCAAGACGTGATCAAGGCTGATCTATTGAAGCAAACAGCCGTGAAACTATTCATGCACGAAGAAAAGGGTGAAATCTCCGGTTTTATTGCAAATCTGGCTGCGGGTGTAGTAGGGATTTCCAACGTCTTTACTACGAATCATGCCAATGAAGGTCTGTGGCTGGATATTGCAAGCATAGTGTCGGCTGAATTTCCGGGAGTGCCAATGGTGGGATACGAACGAGCGGGCGACTTGTCGGCGGCTCTACTATCCGGTTTCACATCGATAGGATCGCTCCGTGTGTGGGTGAAATCATCATGAGAAGGCTTGCGTGCTGTTGTACCGTTTTTAAGTGGAAATGAGCAGAAGTTTTATCCGATTGCAAACGCAGGAAACAAGCTGATAACTGCTGCATGCAAATGACGTGTGCCTCTCCCGGTACACGTTGCGGCGCTGCATGGCGGTAGTCGGACTACATGCCGTATCTTGCAAAATCGACAGTCGTGCGGGTAGAGGTTGACCGTTAAGGGGGTTAACCTCTTTTTTCGTAGAATGCATAATACCGGTATGAAAAAAGAGCGGTTTAGCCGATATAATCTAGGAGTGCCGAAATACCCCCGGCACAGGCATTCAAAACATCCGTCTCTATGCTAACTAACAACACGAATAACAGGAGTGATCGACCACGTGAAGGAAGGACTTGCCCTGACTTTAAAAAATATAGCCATTCTTTTATTTTATGCAGCATACACGCTTGTAAAGCTCTTTTACTTTCAGATACTGCCCTACGCTTTGCATTTTTTGATCGACATCACGGCGCTCTCGATGACGTATATTGTGGTCCAGCCCACCTGGATCAAAACATTTCGCAGACTCCGCAAATGGGTGACGTACGCGATCACGGGCATAGCGATGGTTATTTGCGGCCTGTGGACAATCGAGCATTACTACCTGTTTGGCTCCCAGCTCGGGATTGAGCTGTACTACATCCCGATTGTCCTTGCCACCTTGTTTTTGTCGACGACAGCCGGACTGATCGTCACCGGAATATCCAATCTCATTTTGCTGCTGGTAAAAATTCTCGTAGGCAGCTTTCAGGCTGACTACCTCATCGAGATGTGCCTGAACATCCTGTTCACGGGATTGCTCGTTTATTTGATTCGAACTGTCGTGAATCTGCGGGACCAGGTGGCCAACAAGCAGCATGTGCTGCTGCAGAATTCCCGCGATCTGGTGATCGGGATCAACCGGGAAGGCATTATTGATGTTTGCAACGCAAGCATGCTGCAGTTTCTCGGGGTAGGGAAGGCAGATGTTACTCAGCAGTATTTTTGGGAAGTGGAAGAAAAGCTGGGTGCCGAGGAAAACCAGGCGGTGGAGGCGATCTTTTCGCTCTTGTACACGGAAAAAACGGCAGGATGCAGGGAGTTGGAGATTGTTAAAGGCGGGAAATCATACACGTTCAGCGTCAATACGTATCATTTCAAGGACGATGGCTTTATTAACGGAAGGATTCTCGTATTGTCCGATCTGACAGAGAGAAAAGAAATGGAGCGGGAGCTGGAGAAGAAGGCGACGGAGGACAAGCTTACAGGGCTGCACAACCGCGGGTATTTTGAGGCGAAATTCAAGGAAGAAAAGCTTCGCTCCGAGAGGTATCACCACCAGCTTTCGCTTATCTTGATCGACCTTGATCACTTCAAGCGGATTAATGATCAGTATGGGCATCTCGCGGGGGATGCGGTTCTGCGAGAGACAGCCCGGTTCATCCGTTCCCACGTACGCGAAACGGATTGTACGGCCCGCTATGGGGGAGAAGAGTTTGTCATTCTTTTGCCGGAAACAGGAGAAGAGGAGGCAATGGAAGTAGCGCAGCGGATTCACCAAGGGCTGGCCGATCGAATCATCTGCCACGAAGAGAAAGAAATTCGGGTAAGCGCATCGCTGGGAGTGGTGACGAGCGAAAGCAGCTTTGATCTGTCCGAGCTTTTGGGGCTTGCTGACAAAGCCCTTTACCAGTCGAAAAAAAACGGACGCAACCAAATCACCTCCGCAAACAGTTTACGGGAAAAGGAACAGTATTTGGAGCCAGAAAGGTGAATGAGGAAATGTGGAACCAGGAATTCATCGCCTTTCCAATCCGCCGATGAACAAATGAATTGTGGAATTGATTCAGCGCAGCATGGAAAGACAGCGATGGGGGGACCTCGGCAGCAAAAGCTCGCGGGGTCTTTTTTTTGTTCCATTCTCCCTATTTTGCAATGCTTACTTCTTCCTGCTTTTCGCACGGCCTTCCTTTTGCCGGCTATTCATTCCCCTGTTCAGAGCCCGTCCGGTCGTTCCGCCGCCAACAGCTTGCTGCTGCTTCGTAGAGCTTTGGATAGCCGCATTCGTTCCGCATGTACTGTCTTTTCCACTGCCGCTGGCCACCTGCGTAGCTGCTGCAGCTGTGCTTTTCTTGTTGCGGCGCTTGGCGACCTGATTGTTGATCACGATGACGAGACCCTCGTTGTCCCGTTTCTTCTTTCGCTTTTTGCTAGGTTCAGACTGTTTTCCTCTCATTCCGAGATTTCGCGCGCGACCGTCCGCTCCGACACTTTCCTGTTGCTGGGTATTGGAAGAGTCGATCGCGGCGTTGTTTCGTTCGTTTCACCGATGGGATCAGTCCTTTTTTGGTGAAGTTTGTATACAAAATGCGGCTGAATCAGAAAAAGTGTGGGACAAATGGCAGGATCGCCAGAAAATGCGCGAGAGTCCCGTTGATAGGAGGACGGAGAACAAAGCAAAAACGAGAACAATGAGTCAAAGGAAGGAAGGCACAAAACAAGGGGATAAAAGACCGCATTTACAACGTAACAATGTTATGTTACATTATCTTCAGGAGGTGTTCCAAATGGAACCAGGACTAATCTCCAAAAAAGAGCTGCTGGAGCTGACAGGCATTTCATACGGACAGCTCTATAGATGGAAACGAAAACAACTGATCCCGGAGGAGTGGTTCATCCGCAAGTCCACGTTTACGGGCCAAGAGACGTTTTTCCCCAAAGACAAGATATTGATTCGGATCGACAAAATCTTGAATATGAAAGAGGATTTGTCCCTGGACGAACTGGCGGATATGTTTTCG
The DNA here is from genome assembly GCF_038592925.1 of Brevibacillus sp. FSL K6-2834. Classification (NCBI taxonomy): domain Bacteria; kingdom Bacillati; phylum Bacillota; class Bacilli; order Caryophanales; family Paenibacillaceae; genus Brevibacillus; species Brevibacillus sp. FSL K6-2834. Next base: position 3,711,682 of record NZ_CP151945.1, on the reverse strand, counting down.
CCCAATGCAGCAGAGCTGTCATTGACGAAAGAGGATTTGATAAAACGAAACATTGTTACAGAGGTTTCGCTGAATTTTTATCTGGAACAAACAGGAGACAGCAGTCCGTTTCCTTTTGAACGGATTCTGCAGTTGTTTGTACTGGATAAAATGCTGAAAACCGGCGAAATGAGCCTGGATGAAGGGAAGATGCTGCTTCAGATTTTTCAGGATCACTCTGCCAGCCTGGAAGGCAAAAAATTCGACCTGATGTTTGTGCGAAAGCTGGGGATATCCACTTTTTTGCTGATCGAAAGCGACAGTCGCGTATATCTTGAAAGAAACACAAAAATCGTGCAGCGGCTAAACCTGAATAGCTGCATAGAAGAACTAAAACTACAGATTGGGTAACGGAGGTTGGCAACGATGGATAATCAACAGCGTAGCAGTATCAATATCAATGGGGCAGGAACGGCGACTGGAGGCTCCGTCGACGAAGTGAAAATAAACGGATCGGGTACGATAACAAGCGATCTGGACTGTGCTTCATTCTTTTGCAACGGGACTTCCGACGTCCGCGGAAATGTAAAGGCTGAGCGGATCAAAGTGAATGGCACAGCCTCTTTTCAGGGGAATGTAAACGCCGGAAAGGTAAAGGTATATGGCACCTGCGATATTGAGGGCAATTTGACGAGCGGTGAAGTGCTGGTGAGCGGCTCTTGCGGCATTAAGGGGACGGTGTCCGGGGAGAGCATTGAGATACAAGGTTCGGTTTCGATTGCCCATGACTGTGAGGCGGAGTCTTTTCGAGGACTGGGCAGTTTTTCGGTTGACGGGCTGCTGAATGCGGGAACAATCGACATCGAGCTGTACGGAAAGGCGCGCGCCAAGGAAATTGGCGGCGAGAAAATAACGGTCAAACAAGGGAGAAGGTTTGGCATCGGCAAGCTGATCAGATCCTTTTTCGCTGGGGCCCATGAACTGCACGCAGGTACCATCGAAGGCGACGAAATCTATCTGGAATATACGCGAGCCAAAGTCGTCAGAGGAAAAAATGTTGTGATCGGAGAAGGCTGCGAGATCGATGAGGTGGAGTATACAAGCGACCTCAAAATTTCGCAAGACGCGAAGGTGCGAGGCCACAAAAAGATTTGACGCAAGCTGCCTCTCTTTGCGATTTTGCCGGTATTTTTTCCGTCGGGAACGATCGATAGGGGCCCATTTTCCACAATTTGGACCTATAAAAGGAAAGGCAGCTTGGCCGATAATAGAAGTAAGGAATGACAATTCCTCGTAAAATTGTTCTGGGGATCAAAGACAGCCAAACTGTGCAGAGGCTGTCTATTTTTTTGCCCGGAAGTGGGCCCGTTCCATTACGAACGGGCCTGCTGCACTTCCCGCCAGGCCTTTTCCGCCAATTCTTTCAATACCAGCGATTGCTGCCAGCGGTCCGAGATTTCTTCCGCGGGCGTAGCGAGGTATCCGTTCAGGGCAATCGCATAGGGGACAGGCCCTAGTTCACAGACGAAAGGAAGCACATCTCCCTGCCTTGCTTCATCCAGCCAGCAAGCCATGCCCTGCTTCCACCATTGCATATAGCGCTCCGTCATCGGATGCTCGCCGCCAGGTCCGATGTCTGCTTGTATTTGCTGGCCGTTGGATACTCTGCCGTGGATGCAGGAAGTCCGCTTCAGCAATTTCTGAAAGCACGCTTCCGCCTGAGGATGGGGAACAAGCATCTCGCCAGCCAGGACGTAATGAGACAGATCGATGGTAAGGCGAAGGTCAGGCAATGCTTCCGCATACTCGACCGTTCGCAGCAAATCCTGTGTAATCCGTCCGCGGTGCGTTTCCACAAAAACAGGAATCCCATGGTTTTTGCCTTCGCGGATGATGCCCTTGAGCCGGTTGATCGCTTTTTCGCCTACGACGAAGGAATCCTTGACTTGCGCATTTACGTAGCTGACGCCAAACTGTTTAGCCTTGCGCAGAAACGCCGCAAATTCTTCCGGCTCCTCCGGGAAAGCTTCGACGCCGAATTGCAGGTTGTAATGGTCGAGCAAGCTGCGCCAGAGGCCTGCTTCTTCAGGGGCAGGCAGTCTCCCCATAATGCCGCCGTAGCCTGCTTCCGCAATTTTCGCTAGCTTTTTTGCGAGGGACCACTCGCCGTTTTCATCGCCGATCCCGCGCATAGCCCACCATGACTGGTGAACCTCCAGGCGAGGAGGAAGATGGTGAGGCCCGCACATACTTTGTAAGAAGTTCATGTACATTCTCCTTCGGTAGAAATGGATTTTCCAGAGACAATGTGGTAAGAGAGACAAAAAAACAGAATAGGAAAAGAAACTGACTACTTGGAAAAATGGGATTGACATCCGGCGGAAAAACCTTTACGTTTTTATTAGACGTCCATAGAGGTATATATTCCAACATGAACATATCATAATCTGAAACTCGCATTCTTTCAAGTGAATAATCGATCGAAAATAGATGTTCATGGATTTACTGGAAGGATGTACCGACAATGACGCCAGCAACGTTCTATGTGAGACGACAAGGAGGAGAAAAGCGGATGACACAAACGTATCTGCCGGGATCTGAGCGGGGCAAGTACATGCGTTACGACACGGCTGTAATCCTGAAGCGATTTTACCTTTGCGAAAAAGAGCTGGTCGTAGGCGAGGCAGGCTGGATTCCTGGCATTCCTTACTTTGACATGAAAACGCTTCTGCCCAAAATCTTGTGGGAGGACGCGATGACTGCAAATGCGCTGCGGGAACGAGTGTTTGAACTGCGTTTCCCAAGCCGGATTCTTGAAGTGGGCGAGGACCAGCAGCTGATCGACCTCATCCAGAGGGCCCGCTCGGCACCGAATGCGCTAGCCTTCCTGTCTTCGCTGGCACATGTCTTCAAACCGGCGCTTCTCCAGGCTTACCAAACCTATCTCCGCTTGGCCGATCATATCGGGGACGGCCCAACCTACCGCTTCATGAATCTCGCTGTGGAAGAAAAACAAAGGCAGATTCGGGAGATCAGTCTGTTGCTCGAAAGAGAGTCGGCTCGTGCCGATCATACGGATCGAGTCCTCGCCGAACAGTGGACAAATGAGATCCAGGAGCGCTTGCAGGCGATGGGCGGAATCGGCCTTGATGCGCCAGTGGCAGAGGCTGAGCAAAAAGAGACAGCTTTGGGAAATCAGCCCGCAGCAGCCGGCGAGTCCGCCGAAGCGCTCTCTCATGCGATCCCCTTTGCCCCGATGGAAGTGCCCGCCAGAGATGGCCGCTTTATTCATGTGCGCTTCTACTGGCCGGACAATGTGGACCCGTCGTTTCCTTACGGAGAAGGCTTCCGGCTACAGCTTCGGAGCGCCGTCAGCCATCTGAACGAGATTTGGGCGGTGGAAAATGCGGGACATGTCCTCTACTCGTTTGCCGGGGAGCTGGGATGGGAATTTATCTATGACGCCGCGCGCTGGGTCTACGACGAGAGCAGACATTGCCGGATGGGCTATGAGCGGCTCCGATCATGGGGATTTGAGGAAGCGGAACTGCCGCTTGGCACGTACATTTACGACAGCTGCAAAGGACAGGACCCGATCTACCGGCTCGGCATGCTGTTTTACTTTGAATCGAAGAACATCGGGAAAAAGCTGGACAGAATCAAAAATTTCGAATCGATGAATGACCGCACCAGCCAGCACGACATGGACTTCGACTGGGCCGATGAGACGATCCACACGAGCTATGGAAAGACGTGGCTGTCTGCGGCACTGAAAAAGCGGGGGCAGGACCCGGATGATTATACGGAGATCAAGGAAATGTGCGAAAGCATCGTCAAGCGTACGGTGGAAACGGCTACAGCCGAAGAAATTGAGAAAATCACGGAGATAGCCAACAGGATGATCGCAAAAGGTAAGGCTGCCCAGTAGGAAGGATCGCTACCCAAACATAGAGGAGTTGAAGAAAATGGCTACATTTACGGTAGAGCAAGTTGCCGCAAAAATTCAGCATACGCTGGTAACCCCCAATGCTTCGGAGGCAGATATCAAACGAGTTTGCGAAGAATGCCTGACCTACGGATTTGACGGGGCGATGATTCAGCCGGTGTGGATTCCCCTCGCCAAAAAACTGCTTGCGGGCAGCAAAGTAAAGGTATGTACGGCATTTGGCTACCCGATGGGCGGAGCTACCACTTTTACAAAGGTGGCAGAGGCGCGCGACGTGATTGCTGCCGGAGCAGATGAGTTTGACTTCATGCCGAACTACGGATTGTTCAAAAGCGGGCGTTACGACGAGTTCGCTCAGGAAATCGCTGCTGTCGTCAAAGCGGCCGAGGGCAGAGTGGTCAAAATCATGCTCGAATTCGGGATGCTGGATGAGGAAGAAAAAATAAAAGCCGCTACGTTGGCCAAGGAAGCGGGCGTCACCTACTTGAAAAATTCCAGCGGCTGGGGACAGGGCGGCCATGCCACGGTGGAAGACATCCAATTGCTTCGCCGCATCGCCGGCACACAGACACGGGTAAAAGCGTCCGGCGGGATTCGCACTTTTGAGGATGCCGTAAAAATACTGAACGCAGGCGCGGAGTTGATCGGGACCAGCGGAAGCGTGAAAATCGTCACGGGACAGGGAGAAGCAAGCACGGTTTATTAAAGCGAGGCCGTCTGCCCTGTCGATTGGTCAATGCCGACATAGCCATCCTATGGCAGGGAGCAGGGCTTCTCCCAAACTGTAATTTCAGACTCTTTCGATCATTATTTATTTTGACAAAACAGAAAACAGATGTATATCATGGTTTATAGACGTCAATATACGTTTATTACCTTTACTCTGATGCCAAAGGAGAAGAGAGATGGAGACACAAGGGCAAAAGCATATCGTCGTCATCGGCAGCTACAATGTCGGGTTTATCTGCAGCACGCCGCGAATGCCCGTTTGGGGAGAAACGATATTGGGCAGCGGATTCTCTGTTTGTGACGGAGGGAAAGGCTCCAATCAATCCGTTGCGGCAGCAAAATTGGGAGGCTCTGTTTCTTTTATCGGCTGTGTCGGGGATGATCCGTATGGGAAATCCGGCGTCGCCATGCTGCGAGAAGCGGGGGTCAATGTGGATGAGGTCTCCTTCTCACAGGCTGCCCCGACAGGTGTGGGCTTCGTCTTCCTGAATCAGCATGGAGAAAATTGCATCGTCGTCGATCCGGGAGCAAACCACCTGCTTTTGCCCGAGGAATTGGAGACGAAAGCGTCCATCCGCCGCGCCGATATTCTCGTATTCCAACTGGAAAATCACTTGGATACGATCCGCAAAGGCATGGAGCTCGGCCGCAAGTGGGGGAAAACGGTGATCCTCAACCCGGCTCCGGCAACGCCGGATTTGGACGATTTGCTCGCGCTGTCCAGCATCGTCACTCCGAATGAATCGGAGCTTCTGATCCTGCACGGCCTCGATCCTGCTGCCGAGCTGACGGACGTGGAGTGTGAGCGTTTGGCCCGGCTGCTTTTGGAAAAAGGCCCGGAAGCGGTCATTGTCACCCGAGGGGAGAAGGGCGCGATGGCTGTGACAGCAGATGAGGTCGCATCGATTCCGGCTCCGAAGGTAACCGTGGCAGATACGACCGGAGCAGGCGATTCCTTTACAGGGGCATTGGCTGTCGCCTTGTCGGAAGGCAAGTCGCTTGCGGAAGCCGTGCGGTTTGCTTGCTGCGTCGGCGCCTACTGTGTGACCAAGGAAGACGTCATACCTGCGCTCCCCACGAGGGAACAACTGAATGATTTCATCAAGACGTTTGAATAAATGCCATTTTTGAAAACGCTTTAAATGGAAGCGGGATTGAAAGACGAGGGGAGGGAGCCAGATGCCGGCGCTACTGAGTCTGCAGAAAATCGAAAAAAGCTTTGGAAGCAATCAGATTTTGCACCAGGTAGACTTTCACCTGCAAAAGGGACAGGTTCACGCACTTCTCGGGGCCAATGGAGCCGGAAAATCCACGTTGATGAAGATCATTGCTGGAGAGTACACCAAGGATGCGGGAACCATCCGGATCGAAGGCGAGGAGGTGCAAATCCTAAGTCCAGGTCACGCCAAACGCCAGGGGATTAGCGTTATTCATCAGGAACTGAGTCTCGTGCCAGAATTTACGGTCGCAGAAAATGTGTATCTCGGCAAAGAGCCGGCACAAGGACCGGGATCATTTCTTCTGTCTCGGAGCGAAGCCGCTAGGAAGACGAGAGCGCTGCTCGACAAGTACCAGATTGAGCTCGATCCGCACCGCAAAGTCAAAGACCTCTCGATCGGGCAGCAGCAGGTGGTCGAAATCTTGAAGGCGATCTCGGAGGACTCCCGTGTCCTGGTCATGGATGAGCCGACAGCGACCTTGACCGCAGCGGAGACCAATCAGCTCTTTGAAGTGATCCACTCCCTCAAGTCAAAAGGGATCGGGATTATCTACATCTCGCATCGCCTCGATGAAATCCAGCAAATTTGCGACTGGGTCACGATCCTCAAAGACGGCAGAAAAACAGCCGAGGGGCCGATCGCGGAGTTCGGCAACGAGCGGATTATCGAATGCATGGTGGGCAGACAGATGGATCATTACTACCCAAACACGAAGCACAACCCGGGCGAAGTCGTTCTCGAACTGCAGCATATACGGAAAAACGGAGTCCTGCGCAATGTCTCCGCCACCTTCCGAAAGGGAGAAATCGTCGGGATATTCGGACTCTTGGGAGCCGGACAGTCAGAGCTGATGCGGATTATTTTCGGCGCAGACCGGGCAGATGGGGGACAGCTAATTTGCAAAGGCCAGGCGGTCCAAATCGATTCACCGCGTACCGCGATGAGCCACGGAATCGCGCTGGTGACCGAAAACAGAAAAGAAGAGGGCCTGGTGCTGGAGCTCGGATCGGATCAGAACATGACGCTGACCAGCATGGAGCAATTCTCCGGCTACGGGCTTCGCAACCTCGGAAAAATCAAGGAGATCGCCAAAGAGTGCGTGGGGAAATTGAACATCAAGCTGCACGCCCTGCATCATCCGGTCAAGCATTTGAGCGGGGGAAACCAGCAGAAAGTGATTCTCGGCAAATGGCTGCTTACCTCCCCGGACATTATTCTTTTGAGCGAACCGACGAGGGGAATCGACATTGGGGCAAGGTCGGAGATCTACCACTTGCTCGACCGGCTGGCACATGAGGAAAAAGCGATCGTGATCGCGTCGAGTGATGTGGATGAAATCCTTGGACTGTGTGATCGGGTCTTGATCATGTTCCGGGGAGAAATCATCGCAGAGGTAGATCAGGCCGATGCCAGCATCGAACTCCTCATGGAATATGCGTCTGGAGCCCGGCAAACAACGGGGGTGGGGGGATGAACATGATCAATAGCACAAATCCGGTTGCAAGCAAACCGGCGGTAAACAGGCTCAGTCTGATTCAGCAATACGGCATGTTTTTTATCCTGATTCTCGTGGCAGCGATCTTCACGATGCTGACACCAAACTTTTTGACGCCGTCCAACCTGATCAACATTTTAAGACAGGTATCGGTAATCGGCATTGTGGCAGCCGGTCAAACGCTCGTCATCATCACGTCGGGAATTGATTTGTCCGTAGGCAGCATCGTCGGCCTGTCGGGAGCGGTTTCGGCGGGAGTTACGCTTGCCACAGGAAATGCGTTTCTGGGAATTGCCGCCGGGCTGTTGACGGGGATGGTATTCGGGGTGGCAAACGGTCTGTTGATCTCCCGCCTGAAACTGACGCCCTTCATCGTAACATTGGCCTCGATGACGATGCTGTCCGGTTTTACCCTGATCTATACGGGCGGAAATCCGATTTTGGTGACAAACCCGGTCTACAAATTCATCGGGCAAGGCTATGTAGGTCCGATCCCGTTTCCTGTCGTCGTTCTTTTGCTGGTCTACGCCATTCTTTACTTCGTCCTAAAGCGAACGGTTCACGGCCAGTATATTTACGCCATCGGCGGCAATGAAAAAGCTTCCTTGCTCGCGGGGGTGCGGGTAAACCTGCACAAAACGATTGTGTACGGAACATCGGGATTGCTGGCAGGTCTGGCCTCCGTCATCCTGACAGCGCGTTTGTCATCGGCGACACCTGTCGCGGGAACGGGGTATGAGCTGGACGCCATCGCCGCGGTCATCCTGGGCGGAACGAGTCTGTTCGGCGGCAAAGGAAGCGTGGTCGGGACACTGATCGGGGTCCTGCTGCTCGGGATACTGACGAGCGGAATGAACCTGATCAACGTCTCTCCGTTTTACCAAAATGTGGCAAAGGGGTTGATCGTCCTGTTGGCAGTCATCATCGACCGGATGATCAACAAAGAAAAACAATAGCTCACAGAAAATGGCCAATAAATTGAGGAGGGGAATTTTCATGAAAAAATGGATGTTTTCATTGGTAGCAGCGACGCTGATGCTGACAGTTTCGGCGTGTGGTTCGTCCGGTACAACTGGCGCTCCGGCCACGGGATCGGGCGGCTCCGCGCAAGGCGGCAGTGCGGGCGAGGGCAAGATCAAAATCGGCTATGCGATCAACACTTTGAACAACCCGTTTTTTGTCGCCGTAAAAAATGGAGCGGAAAAAGAAGCGGAAAAGCTGGGCGTAGAGCTCGTGGTGGTCAATGCAAACGACGACCTGGCCACACAGCTGCAAGGCGTAGAGGATTTGATCCAGCAAAAGATCGACGTCCTCATCCTCGATCCGGTGGACAGCAAAGGGACCATACCAGCCGCAGAAGCAGCGAATAAAGCCGGGATCAAGGTGATCACCACGGGACGCGAGCTGGAAGGCGCCGAAGTCGTCACGCATCTGGGCTATGACGAGGTCAGGCATGGCATCGTCGCAGGCGAATTCATGAGCAAGCAGCTGGGCGGCAAGGGAAATGTCGTGGAGCTGCAAGGCATCATGGGCACAAACGTGGCACAGGATCGCAGCAAAGGCTTCCAGGAGGGCGTTGCGACATCGCCGGACATCAAGATTGTCGCATCGCAGTCGGCCGACTTTGATCGGGCCAAAGCCATGACGGTCATGGAAAACATCCTTCAGGCCAATCCAGAGATAAACGGCGTCTATGCGGCAAACGACGAAATGGCGCTCGGTGCGGTACAGGCGATCAAAGCGGCAAACCGCACAGGCATCATGGTCGTATCCAATGACGGTACAGCCGATGCTCTTCAGGCGATAAAAGACGGCGACATTGCCGGGACGATGGCCATTTATCCGAACCAGTACGGACAAAAGGCAGTCCAGATCGCCAAGAAAGTAGCCGGCGGCGAATCCGTGGAAAAGAAACTGGAGCTCCCCTCTATTTTCGTAAGCAAGGATAACGTAGAAGAAGCGATCAAGGAATCTCAAAACTAATTGGAAACGAGGAGCGAAGAACAATGAAAAAAGGTACAATCCTGAACCGTGAGCTGAATGAAGCGATTGCCTCGATGGGTCACACTGATTATATGATCGTCTGTGATGCCGGTTTTCCGATCCCAAATGGCGTAAAGCGCATTGATTTGGCGCTGAAAAAGGATGTGCCCGATCTGGAAACGGTTCTCTCCCTGATCGCCGGAGATTTCATCGCAGAAAACATCTACGTCGCCGAGGAGGTCGAAACGAACAATGCGCCTCTGTACAACAAGCTCAAGGCGATGTTCCCCGGCGTAGAAATCGGCACGATGGAGCATCAAAAAATATTGAGCGAGATGGCTTATAAAGCGAAGGTGATCGTCCGTACAGGTGCATTCGATCCATGGGGCAACGTCATCCTGCAATCCGGGGTGAGCGTTCCGCAGTGGTTTGACAAGCCCGGCATCGTTGTTCCCGATTATTACAAAGACAAAATGTAAGGTGTGCAAACCTGGCAAGCTGGGGGTTGTCTTGAAAAAACAGCGGGATAAAAGTATAGTAAATGAGAATAAGTTGGATAAAGGGTGAACCCAGTGATCGAAAAAACAGGTCCGGAACCGATTTATATTCAAGCGAAAAATTGGATTCGGGGAAAAATTGCCAGCGGCGAGTGGAAGGCAAAGGAGAAGCTGCCGTCGGAATCGGATCTCGCAGCCACATTGGGAATCAGCCGGGGTACCATCAAACAAGCGATCAAGCAGTTAATCACAGAAGGCATTCTCGTCCAGATACACGGGAAGGGAACCTTTGTCGTAGGCGAGCAAATGGAGTATCCGTTGGCGGAGAGACTGATTTCCATCGCCGAAACCATGATCGAAAGTCACAAAGACTTTACGACCAGGCTGCTCGGACTGGAGACCTCCCCAGCCGATCAAACCGTAAGCCGGTTTTTGGAGTTGGACCCATCCGGACAGGTTTATCATCTAAAGCGGCTGCGTTTTATCGAAGACACGCCGGTTGTCTTTTTGGAGAACTTTTTGCCGAAACAACTCTTCCCCGGCTTCGAGCAGAACAACTTTGAGGAGAAGACGTTGTTTTCCATAATCGAAGATCGCTACAAACTGAGAATCTCCTGGGGAAAACGCTCATTTTTGGGAAAAGGCGCTGACGAGAAGATCGCGGAAATGCTGCAGATCGACAAAGGAACGCCGATTACGTTCCTGGAGCAGACCATTTACACCGAGGACAATGTACCGATCGAGTATTCCAAAGTATGGCTGCGAAACGATCAGATCAAGCTGACCTCCATTCTGAAAAGAACGCAGTAAGTATGAACGGCTTGCTTCAGAGGAAGCGAGAAAATGCTCTCATCACGAATGTCAGCCAATTCGACCGACACAAAGCAAAGCCGTCGTCGATTCGTTGCAGGACACCATGCTGACGAGCAAAAAGAGCAAAAAGCAAAAAACGCTTCAAAAGAAAGCAAGACATATGTTTGCAAAGAGAAGCTGGAGGCTGACGTCAAAAGCCTCCAGTTTTTTATGCGGCCAACCTTTGATTAAGCATCCTTTAGTCCGCTGCTTTTGGATGCGGTTCTGCTTTTGGATGCGGTTCTGCTTTTGGACGAGGTTCCGCTTTTGGGGCGAAGCCGGCCAGTCTACATCCGAGAGGTGTCCCACCGTACCTGATTGCTTTCTTCTATTTTCATCTCCACTGCCAAAAGCCTGAACGACTGCAAACAAAAAAACGCGGAAAATGGCTCCGCGTCCGAATCTTCATCTTACAGCTCATTCAACGAATACTCTCTTTCTACTCTGCAAATCCTCGTCACGTACTGCTCATACCATACCTGTTTCCCTTTTTCCTGCGCCACCAGATGGTCCTCGTTCTGCTTCCAGTTGCGAATATCCTCCAGCGACTGCCAGTACGAGATCGTCACTCCGAATCCGTCCGCATCGCGCGTGCTTTCCACGCCGAGAAAGCCCGGCTGGGCAAATACCAGCTTCTCCATCATTGCGGCCATCTCTTCGTACCCCGTATTATCCGTTTGTGTCCGTTGACTGGTGAAGATCACAGCATAGTAAGGCGGCTTCGGCGTCTTTGCAAATGGCCCCATTTTACCCCCACTCCCTCAACTGGTATCTGTTAACAAGTATAGCACCCGCCTTTTTTTCTGTAACCTATTTCTCCACTGACAGCGATTGTCAGGGATGAGTGGATATACTCGAAAAAGCTCCGGGTATCAGATCTCTATGGGGCGGAAACCTTTTTGCCATACAAAACACTAACGATACGAGGGGGACTTTCAAAGATGAAACCAACCGACTTGCACTACGAATTTTACGTATTGGCAACCCCAGAGCAGGTGTGGGACACGCTCGTCTCGCCAGATGGGGTAAAAGCCATTTACGGGGGCTGTGTGATCGAGTCAACGTTCCGTGAAGGAGACCCGATCCGCTATATCGGCCCGGGCGCAGACGGAGATAAAACCATCCACGTCTACGGCGTCATTTTGCAGTGCGAGCAGGCCAAGACGCTCAGCTTTACCCACTTTGTCGGCGATTCCTACCACCCCGGCCAGGAACGGTACGAATCGCGCATCACTTATCGGCTCGAACCGGCCGGCGCGTCCACAAAGCTGACCCTGACCCATGACCGTTGGCATGAGAATGATCTGTCATACGATAACAGCGCGAAGGCATGGTGGATGATCCTCAGCAGCACGAAGACACTGATCGAAACAGGAAGGCCGCTGGCATTTTAAAAGTCGGTTTCGCCATCGGAAACAGTGCTGTAACCCAGCGCCGCAGTCGCTCCTTTAATAATAAAGACTTTCCGTCCACTGGCATTTTCGGCACATGCGGGAAAGCGGGGTCTCCAGAAAATCGTGATCACATGCTTTTTGGGCAGTCCCAAGCTGCGCGCGGAGTGCGGCTAAAGCCGACTCCAACCGCTTGATTTCAGCACGCAGCTGGCCGGGATCACGCAGTTTTCCTATATCGGCATCCCGCTTCATTTCCTGTCCGTCCCTTTGTACAGTTGTCCTCCCTGCTCGCGGAATTCCCTGGCTTTTTCCTGCAGCCCCTCGTCGATAGCCGCATGGACCGAAAGCTGGTTGTCTCGGGCGTAGGCGCGAATATCCTGGGTGATTTTCATGCTGCAAAATTTGGGGCCGCACATTGAGCAAAAATGGGCAGATTTTGCCCCTTCGGCAGGGAGAGTCTCGTCGTGATACTCGCGTGCCCGCTCAGGGTCAAGCGAGAGGTTGAACTGATCGTTCCAGCGGAATTCAAACCGCGCCTTGGAAAGCGCGTCGTCGCGAAGCTTGGCTCGCGGATGTCCTTTTGCCAGATCGGCGGCATGGGCGGCGATTTTGTAGGCGATCAGGCCGTTGCGCACGTCCTCCTTGTTTGGCAGGCCGAGATGTTCCTTCGGGGTGACGTAGCAGAGCATCGCGGTGCTAAACCAGCCGATCATCGCGGCGCCGATAGCGGACGTGATGTGATCGTAGCCGGGAGCGATATCGGTCGTGAGCGGGCCCAGCGTGTAGAATGGCGCTTCGTGGCAAAGCTCAAGCTGCTTATCCATATTCTCTTTGATCTGGTGCATCGGCACGTGTCCGGGACCTTCGATCATCACCTGCACATCATGCTTCCAGGCGATCTTGGTCAATTCCCCAAGCGTCTCCAATTCGGCGAACTGGGCTTCGTCGTTCGCATCGTCGATGGACCCCGGCCTCAGTCCGTCACCGAGCGAGACGGAAATGTCGTATGCCTTCAGGATTTCGCAAATCTCTTCAAAATGCGTGTACAGGAAGTTTTCCTGATGGTGGGCCAGGCACCAGGCCGCCATGATGGAGCCGCCGCGGGAGACGATTCCGGTCACCCGATTGGCGGTCAGCGGGATATAGCGCAGCAGCACCCCTGCGTGGATCGTAAAGTAATCCACTCCCTGCTCGGCCTGTTCGATCAACGTATCCCGGTAGATCTCCCAAGTCAGCTCCTCGGCTTTGCCATTTACTTTTTCCAGTGCCTGATAAATCGGGACAGTACCGATCGGCACGGGACTGTTGCGGATAATCCACTCCCGGGTCGTGTGAATGTGTTTTCCGGTGGAAAGGTCCATGATGGTGTCGGCTCCCCAGCGGGTGGCCCACATCATTTTTTCCACTTCTTCACCGATGGAGGAGGTGACCGCGGATGTGCCGATGTTTGCGTTTACCTTCACGTGAAAATGACGACCGATAATCATCGGCTCCAATTCCGGATGGTTGATGTTGGCCGGCAGGATCGCGCGGCCGCTGGCGATCTCGGCTCTGACGAATTCCGGCGAAACTCCTTCGCGGATGGCGACGAATTCCATTTCCGGCGTGATGATGCCGCGGCGGGCGTAGTGGAGCTGTGTGACGACGCTGCCTTTTTTGGCCCGAAGCGGCTTGCGGTCATTTCGGGGGAAAACAGGTACTGCTTCAAGCTGCTCGGCGCTTTTGAAGCCGTTATCGACAGGCTGCACCGGGCGTCCCGCGTAGGATTCCGTATCGTTTCTTTCCGCAATCCAGGGCTGCCGCAGGGAAGGCAGTCCTTTTTGAATGTCGGCAATGTAGTCGGTCGCCGTATACTCGCCGCTGGTGTCATAGACGCGAATGGGTGGGTTGGGAATTTCTCCGTACATGCCCTGGGATGGCGAAAGCTGGATTTCCCGCATCGGGACGCGAAGATCAGGCCTGCTGCCGACCTGGTACACTTTGCGGCTGCCAGGGAAAGGCTGTACAGCCGTCAGGTTGAGGGAAGATGCGTGTGGAATGGACATGAAAAAAACCTCCTTGTCATGGTTGCACGCGGCATGAACCCTGATGGAGGCGGAAGAAGACGCGTCTGCATGACAAAAACAAAACGCCGCAAAAAAACTTGCGACGCCAGACGCGAGAGCAGACAGGAAAGGGACGCAAGCATACGCAGTCCTCTCCGGTCTATATAAACATTCCTCCGCTGGCATTACCCAGTTCAGGTTCAACGGTCGACGACAGAGTAGCCGTCCTCTCAGCCTGGTCATCCCCAAGCTCCCGTGCATCATTGTTTAGAAATAGTTTGTTGTTTCCACCATAGCATAACTACTTTTTCCCAATTGTTCAAGAGGTTTTGTCGCAGCAGGAGGAAAGACATCGTGCAAAGCTTTGTCCAGCTTGTACCATTGGTCCATTCCCACCGAGGAGAGAATCGCGTCTCCATCCTCTTGCTTATAAGAGTCGAGATGAAACTTCGGCCCCATCGTAAACGGCTTGAGATAATGCTCTCCTTCCCGCGTTTCCACGTACATCATATACGCGTAGTCTGAAACCTTGTTGGCCGTTTCATATTCAAACTGCAAAATGAACAGCGAATCAGCCGTTCCCGTTAATTGCTCCACTTTTTCGCTGCCGGAGATCCAATCAACGACGGCAATCTGCTCGGTTTTATCCGAGTACAGGGAGAGAAGCTCCGGTTGCGCTTTGATGGAGTCTTCCCGGTAGTGATGTACCCATATGGCTTTCCCTTTTCCTGAATGAAAAAGCGATTCCAGCGCCGCTCCCGGGTGGGGCGCTTGTTGCTGTGAACACCCGCAGACGAGTGCAGATAGACAAAGGATGACGAAACGGAGCACGTGAGTTCTGGAATTCACTGCCATGATACTGCCTCCCTAACCCCGGAGTTAACCCCCGTTTTTGATGTGATGCCGCAGCGACATGCTTCCCAAAGTACGAACCCTCTCAATATAGTAAACGAAAAAGAAGAGGGAAACGTTTCAAGACAAATCCAACCATCTATAGGATAATCAAATGATTTTTATATAAATAATTGAATTGAACTATTGGTTTGCCGCGGCTATCCTTACGGGTAAATCCCGGAAAGGAAGTTGAGAGCGATATGAATCCGCATGAAGTGAAGAAATGCTTCCCGATTATGAATGTCCCGATCTACGGGAAGCGGCTTGTATATTTGGACAACGCAGCCACTGCCCAAAAACCGGTTCAGGTGATTGAGGCGCTGGAAGCATTTTATCGGATGGCAAACGCCAACGTTCACAGGGGAGTCCACTACCTGGGGGCAAAGGCGACAGACATGTACGAGGCGGCGAGAGAAAAGGTCCGCGCTTTCATCCGCGCAAGCGAAGCGGCCGAGATTGTTTT
Organism: Brevibacillus sp. FSL K6-2834; assembly: GCF_038592925.1. Classification (NCBI taxonomy): domain Bacteria; kingdom Bacillati; phylum Bacillota; class Bacilli; order Caryophanales; family Paenibacillaceae; genus Brevibacillus; species Brevibacillus sp. FSL K6-2834. The sequence goes on along the minus strand of NZ_CP151945.1, from coordinate 3,696,185 downwards.
TACCCGGGGGACGACGAGCGCCTTGAATCTGATCGCCAGCGGATACGGCCGTTTGGTCCTTTGCGAAGGCGACGAGATCGTCATTTCATTGGCCGAGCATCACAGCAACCTGATCCCTTGGCAGCAGGCGGCAAAAGCGGCCGGGGCAACACTGAAATTCATTCCCTTGCAGGAAGATGGGACGATAACGCCGGAAGCTGTCCGTTCAGTGGTGACCCCACGGACTAAAATCGCAGCACTCCACCATATATCCAACGTCTTGGGAGATGTAGTACCGCTCAGAGAGATCGCCGGCATCGTCCATGCACACGGAGGAGTTTTGGTTGTCGACGGTGCGCAGGGAGCGCCTCATTCACCAGTCGATGTGGGGCAGATGGACTGCGACTTTTACGTTTTCTCCGGTCACAAAATGTGCGGTCCTACAGGAATTGGAGTTTTGTACGGGAAGCGTCCATTGCTGGAGCAATTGGTACCTGTTGAGTATGGAGGAGAGATGGTTGAGTCGGTCGATGCCGAATGGGCGTCGTGGAAAGAGCTTCCGTACCGGCTGGAAGCGGGAACCCCTTTGATTGCGGGAGCGATTGGGCTGGGGGCTGCGATTGATTTCCTCGCTCAAATCGGCATGGAGAAGATCGAACGGCATGACCGCAGGCTGGTTGGCTACGCACTGGAGCGGTTGCAGGAGCTCAAAGAATGCAAAGTGCTGGGGCCGCTGCGGCATCGGACGTCCATCCTGACGTTTCAACTGGGGGAGATCCATCCCCATGATCTGGCTACCGTGCTCGATGCAGAAGGGATCGCCATCCGTGCCGGTTACCACTGCGCGCAGCCGCTGGCGAAATGGTTTGGACAAGCGGCGACGGCACGGGCCAGCTTCTATCTCTACAACACCGAAGAAGACGTAGATGCGCTGATCCTGGGATTAAAGAAGGCGCAGGACTTGTTTCGCCGAAATAAATAAGACGGAGTGCCTAAAAAGATTCAGTGTCACGGATTTGGAGAGGCAAGCACGATGCTTAAAAAAGCACCATGAAGGAGGAAGGGCAGACATGCAAGTGTATAAAACAGTGACCATAGCCGGATCGGATTCCAGCGGAGGAGCGGGTATTCAGGCCGATCTCAAAACCTTTCAGGAGCTGGGGGTTTACGGGATGTCGGCCTTGACGACGATTGTCGCGCAAGATGAAAGCTGGGGCCATCATGTTTTTCCGGTTGAACCGGACACGGTAGCAGCGCAGCTACGAACGGCACTGGAGGTGATCGGAGCGGATGCTTGCAAGACAGGCATGCTAGGCTCTATCCGGGTCATCGAGCTTGTGGCCCAAGCAATCGCCGCGAGCGGCATTCAAACGATCGTTATCGATCCCGTCATGATTTGCAAAGGCGTCGATGAAGAACTGCACCCGGAAGTAAATGAGTGCCTCCGCGAAGTGCTGGTTCCGCTGGCGACCGTCGTGACGCCCAATCTGATCGAGGCGGCCAAGCTGAGCGGCATGGCACCGCTACAATCTGTGGAAGAGATGAAGGAAGCGGCCAGACGCATTCACCGGCTCGGTCCGTCTTATGTGCTGGTAAAAGGGGGAGGGCGGCTGCCGGGAGACAATGCGATTGACCTATTGTATGACGGCAGCAGCTTTGACATTTTCGAAGTGGAAAAGATCCGCACGACAAATACGCACGGGGCGGGCTGCTCCTACTCTGCCGCAATCACCGCGGAATTGGCAAAGGGAAGGTCAGTGCCAGAGGCAGTTGCGACCGCAAAAGCGTTTATTACCGAGGGCATCCGTCACTCGTTTTCCTTGCGCTCGTTTGTCGGACCGACCAATCACAGCGCCTATCGGCAATCAAAAGGCGGCAACTGACCAAGCGGGGCACCGTCTCTGCTTTCCATGTGTTCATTCGCTAAACCAATCCTTATCATATCGGATTTGGAATTGATGCTGCCTGCCAAAATCGCTACCTTATAGCTAAGGGCCCTTGTATTACATCAGGAGAGGAGGAGAGAAAAGGATGGCGAAAGCTGTGTTTTATCATGCTGGATGCAGTGTATGCGTCGATGCGGAACAGGCCATTTTGCCGTATCTCGACCGTACCAAAACCGATGTGGAAACCATTCATTTCGCCCAGCATCCGGACAAGCTGGACGAGGCGGAAAAACTGGGAGTGAAATCTGTGCCTGCACTCGTATTGAACGGTACGGTGTACCATATCAACTACGGGGCGAGCATGGAGGATGTCCGCAAGGCTGTTGGCAAGGCGGTTGGCAAGTAAGAAGGCGGCATCGTAGGCAGTGAAGGCAGTATCGTAGGCAGTAGCAACAATTTGTTCATGGCTCTTTACTCACCTCGTTGATAGAACCTCTTGGAGGCGTAAGCTCGTGCATTACGCCTCTTTTTTTTATGGAAGCGCAAAGCCGCCGCTAGCCTGTCTGTCGTTTATGTGTGAGGGCGACTGCGGTTACTACACCTTTTTGGCAGTCCCAATCAGATTTTCGAGGAAAACCCGCGTGGCGGCGCACATATATTTGTCCGCCCGGTAAATGATGCCGATCTGGCGGGTGATCGGAATGGTGAACGGGACGGCAGCAATTTTGCCATTCTGGATAAAGTCGACGTATGGTTTGGGCAGGACTGTGACGCCGATTCCGCTTGCGACCATATTGACGATCGATTCCATCGTTGTCATCTCAAAGGAGGGCTTGACGGAAAAGCCGGCAGTCTCGCAGTGCTGATCAATGAGCTGCCTGAGATAGTAGTTTTGCGGAAGCAGGACAGAAGGCGTCTCCTTTAACACCTCTAGCGGAGCGGAACGTTTCTCTGCCAGTGTATGGCTGGACGGGACTACGAGGCACAGCTCCTCCTGTACCAGTGGCAGCGTCTCGAACTCCTCGTCTTCGACGGGCAAAAAGACAATGCCCATATCCAGCTGGTTGTCTAACAGAGCGGAGCGGATGTCGCCCGTTCGCAGGCCAAGTACGGACAGCTCGATATTGGGATACTGCCGATGAAACGCGAGGATGGCTGGCGGCAGCAGGTAATTGACGACCGTCAGGAGTGCGCCGATGGTCAGCTTGCCGCGCTGCAAGCCCTGCAGTTCCGTGATGGCGGCCCGCGCCTGGGACAGTTCATGGAAGACGCGTTGAGCATGTCCGCGCAGGATGCGGCCGGCGTCCGTCAAGGCGGTTTTCTTGCCGATCCGGTCAAACAGCGGGACGCCAATCTCCGCTTCCAGAGCGCGGATTTGCTGGCTTAAAGAGGGCTGAGAAATCCCGACCTTTTCTGATGCTTTGGTGAAATGCAGCTCCTGTGCCACAGCCAAAAAATACTCCAATTGCTTCAATTCCATCGTTCTCACCGCTTTCTTTTCATAGGTAAATACAATCGAAATGATAATAATGATTGAATTGATCAATGCATATAGAAGCTTATAATGAAGGTGACCTTGTGTCCAGTGCAAAATCGTGAACAAAAAAGCAATGGGTAGGGGAGGTCTTTTTTTGAAGTCGTTCGGGTATTTGCCCCATACAGAGACAGAGCGCAAAGAAATGCTGGCGGTTTTGGGTTTGCAGCAGACAGAAGAACTGTTTGACCAAATTCCTGCCGAGATCAGGCTGCAGGAGCCGATCCAGATACCGCCGGCTTGGTCGGAGCTGGAGCTGACCAGACAGTTTGGACGGATGGCCGCCAGAAACAAAAATACCGAAGAATATGTCTCGTTTTTGGGAGCCGGCGCTTATGAGCACGCGATTCCGGCAGTGGTTGAAGCCATCGTCGGCCGCTCGGAATTTTACACGGCATATACGCCTTACCAGCCGGAAATCTCGCAGGGCATCCTGCAGGCGATTTTTGAGTACCAGACGATGATTTGCGAATTGACCGGAATGGAAGTATCCAATGCTTCTCTATACGACGGTCCGACAGCGATGGCAGAAGCGGGGATGATGGCTTGTGCGGCGACCAAGCGAACCAAATTGCTCGTCTCCAGGGCGGTTCATCCGGAATACCGGGAAGTCCTGAAAACATACGCTTACGGCCAACGGCTGGAGATCGTGGAAATTGGCATGGGGGATGGGCTGACAGATTTGGACGAGCTGGGAGACCGGATGGGTGACGACATCGCCGGATGTATCGTCCAGTATCCGAATTTTTTCGGCTGCGTGGAACCGCTGGAAGAGCTGGCTGCTCTCACGCGTCATTGCGGGGCGCTGTTTATCGCGGTCGTCAATCCGATTGCGATGGGAATTTTGGAGCCGCCGGGTTCCTTTGGAGCAGACATCGTCGTGGCGGAGGGACAGCCGCTTGGAAATCCGCTGTCATTTGGCGGGCCTTATCTCGGCATTTTGGCGACCACCCGGGCGCTTGTTCGGCGGATGCCGGGCCGGATCATCGGGCAGACCACGGACCTCGACGGCAGACGCGCTTTCGTCCTTACCCTGCAGGCCAGAGAGCAGCATATCCGCCGGGAAAAGGCGACCTCCAACGTCTGCTCCAACCAGGCGCTCAATGCTTTGGCAGCGACCGTCTACCTCAGCTATATGGGCAAGCAGGGGCTCTGCGAAGTAGCGAGACAGTGCATGCTGAAAACGCAGTACGCGATTGAGCGTCTCACCTCCATCAAAGGAGTGGAGCGATTGTTTTCGACAGCCGTTTTTCACGAATGTGCGTTCAAGCTGCCGGCATCTCCTGCGGCAGTGAACAAAAAGCTTCTTGAGCACGGAATCATCGGCGGATACGAGCTGGCGAAAGACTACCCCAGATACGAAAACAGCGTTCTGCTTGCCTTTACGGAGGCGAGGACGAAAGAGGAGATCGATACATTAGCCGAGCGATTGGAGGCTGTGCTATGAGACAGGAAAAAGATCAGCCGCTTATTTTTGAATGGTCCCGGCCAGGCCGGAGCGCCTATAGCTTGCCAAAGCTCGATGTGCCGGAGCTTTCTGTGGAGGACATTCTGCCTTTGCCCTACATCAGAGCGAAGCGGGCCGAGCTGCCGGAAGTGAGCGAACTGGATGTCGTCCGGCATTATACGGCTCTGTCCCGCCGAAACCACGGAGTTGACAATGGTTTTATCCCGCTTGGCTCCTGCACGATGAAGTACAACCCGAAGCGAAATGAAAAAGTGTCCAAGCTGAGCGGATTTGCGTCCATTCATCCGTACCAGCCGGAGGAGACCGTGCAAGGGGCGCTGGAGCTGATGTACCATTTGCAAAAGGAGTTGGAGGCCATCACGGGGATGGACCAGGTCTCGCTGCAGCCGGCTTCGGGAGCTCAGGGAGAATGGGCAGGCCTGCTGATGATCCGGGCCTATCATGAGTCGCGCGGGGAAAAGCGGACCAAGGTGCTGATACCGGACGTATCCCACGGTACAAATCCTGCCTCGGCTGCCGTCGCCGGGTTTGAGAGTGTCACGATTGCCTCCAACGAGTACGGCGAGGTCGATCTCGAATCGCTCCGGCAAGCGGTAGGGCCGGATACCGCCGCCCTGATGCTGACCAATCCGTCTACGCTCGGTCTGTTCGACCGAAACATTCTGGAGATTGCCCGCATCGTCCATGAGGCAGGGGGACTGCTTTACTACGACGGAGCCAATTCCAACGCCATCCTCGGCTATGCCCGTCCGGGAGACATGGGATTCGACGTGGTGCACCTGAACCTGCACAAAACCTTTACCACCCCCCATGGCGGCGGAGGGCCGGGGGCGGGACCCGTCGGCGTCAAAAAGGAACTGATTCCGTTTCTGCCCGTACCGATCGTAGAGCGGGACCAGGACCGCTACCGGTTGAATGCAGACAAGCCGCAGTCGATCGGAAAGGTCAAGGGGTTCTACGGAAATTTCGGCATTCTGGTCAGGGCTTATGCGTATATGCGCACGATGGGACCGGATGGACTGAAGCTGGTGACCGAAAACGCGGTACTAAACGCCAACTATATGATGAGAAAACTGCAGCCGCACATCGAGCTGCCCTACGACAGGACGTGCATGCACGAATTTGTCCTGTCAGCAAGGCAGCTCAGGAAAAAAGGGGTGCGGACGCTGGACATCGCCAAGCGGCTGCTCGATTTCGGCTATCACCCGCCGACAATCTACTTTCCGCTGAACATCGAAGAAGCGATGATGATCGAGCCGACCGAGACCGAAAGCAAGGAGACGCTGGACCAGTTTATCCAGACGCTCATCCGGATATGCGAGGAGATTGAGAGTAGCCCGGAGACCGTACAGGAAGCGCCGCACACAACTGTGGTGAACAGGCTGGATGAGGCGAAGGCAGCCCGCAATCCGATCCTCCGCTATCGGAGAGAGGAAGAAAATGGACGGGAGGGTTCGGTTTTGCGGTAAAAGGCGACGAGGCTGCAAGCCAAAGGCGTGATGGAATCGAGGAAACAGAAACATAGCGTTATGGCAGAAGAAAGAACCATAACGTCATGCTCGGAGAAGAAGCAAAAGACGTGCTCGGAAAGGCAAGCGATATGCTAGGAAAAGCAAACAGTGCGAAGGCAATTAAGCTTCGCACTGTTTCTTCCTTATGTGATTGAGGAAGGTCGAAAGAAAACACATTGACAACAGATAGTATAGTGTCTAAACTAATGAATAGAAAAATTTGGCATATCCCTGGCGACAACAAACAATATGGATGAGGAGAGAATGGTCCAGGAATATTTTTTTGCATAATTTGTTTAGTATCTATACTGTATGGTAGGTCGGTGAAACGGCGAAATGAAAACGGAAATAATCAAGAAAAAAGAAGGCTCAAGCCGAAACCTTTTTTACATGCTTATGGCCATTTGTCTCGGAGCATTCGTGTCACATTTCACAGCAGGGATCGTCAACGTGTCGCTCCCTCGTTTGACGGAAACCTTCCATGCGGGAATTGGCACTGTTCAGTGGATCACGACCGGGTATTTGCTGGCTGTCGCTTCGCTTTTGCCCGTGATGGGAAAGCTTGGCGACCGCTATGGCCAACGCCGCATTCATAATCTCGGCTATGTTTGCTTTACGATAAGCTCGGTTTTGATCGCCTTTTCGCCGAATGTGGCCATCCTGCTGCTGCTGAGAGTGTTGCAAGCGGCCGGAGCTTCGATGTTCCAGGCGACAAATATCGCGTTGATCACTATGTATATGCCAAAGGAGCGGAGAGGCCGCTCGCTCGGAATTGTCAGTACGGCTGTAGCGCTTGGAGGGATGAGCGGTCCCATTGCGGGAGGCATGATCGCTCAATGGCTGAGCTGGCAGTGGCTGTTCCTGATTCACGTTCCCATTATCCTCTTTGCGACTTGGCTTGCCTTTCGCAGCATTCCGAACCAGGAACCGGAGAGAAAGCCGGGCACTTTTGACGGCATGGGGGCGGTTCTCTTTACCGCCGTCATCGGCATCGTCATCTTGGGCGTAACCCAGGGCCAGGTGTGGGGCTGGGGATCGCTGGGGCTTGTTTCGTTATTTGCCGCAGCTCTTGCCGCGCTGGTACTTCTGCTCTGGTGGGAGAAAAGGCAGGCTCACCCGTTTTTGCCCCTGCCGGTATTCAAAAACGCCGCGGTGACATCCGGCCTGTTCATCACGGGAAGCTCTTTTTTGCTCGCCAACACGATTTTGGTCGTCTTGCCGTTTTACTTGACCGGGTTGGTTGGAATCGTTCCTCTTGAAGTGGGGTACATCATGGCCGCTTATCCTCTCATACTTGCGGCTGCAGGGCCGTTTGCGGGGGCACTCTCGGATCGGTACGGCTCCCGGCTGTTCCAGTTTCTCGGCTTATGCGGCATGGGCGGAGGTTCTTTGATCCTGACGCTGTGGCTGGAGCAGCTGTCCATGCTGGAGATTGTCCTGACGCTTGCGTTGACAGGCTTTGGCATGGGGCTGGTAACGTCCCCGAACAACAGCTTCATTATGAAAAATGTCGCTTCCCACTACGTGGGTACGATTGGCGGAATGGTTGCCCTGATGCGAAATGTCGGGATGGTTTTCGGTGCGGCACTGGGCCTCGGGTTCATGAATGGAGTGTCCTTCGATGAAAAAGCACAGGCGATGGGTGCATTTACAAGCGTGTTCGGAATCAACGTCGCTATTTTTGTTTTGAGCATTGCGGTATTTGGATACGGCTTATTTTTGGACCGGAAAACCAAGGGAAGCCAAAAGCAAGAGACAAACCATTCTGTTTGACCCAAAACGGGCGCCTTGACACGGTATGGTTTAGAAACTAAAGTATGGGTATGAGAGAACAGCAAATTTTCCCACCCGAAAAAATGAATACAGGCAGTCAAAAACTGGGGCGCGTCATTTTGCAGCTTCAACGACTGGAGCGGCAGCCTCGAACGTTTGGGGAAGCGGGCGTGCTGACGCCGAGCGAAATTCATACAATCGACGCCATCGGCTGTGAGGGCGGCATCCTAATGAGTGCGCTTGCGTCCCGCCTCGGTGTGACAAAAGGTGCCGTGACCCAGCTCGTGACGCGCCTGGAAGCCAAGGCGCTGGTTACAAGGACGACACACCCGACAGATTCCAGAGCGGTGATGGTCTCGCTGACGGAAAAAGGGAAAGTGGCATATCGCATCCATGAGGAAATGCATCATGAATTTTATCAACAGCTTCGCCTGCAATTGGATCCTGACGAGATTGCCGTATTTGAAAAATGTTTAGATAAATTGAGTGAGCTGCTGCGTGACTAGTTCTGCATTAGGCAAAGGGGAAACCGTTATGAGACAGATTGAAGTCCTGCCCTATGACGAAGAGTGGGCGGCATTGTTTGAAAAAGAGAAGGAGCTTTTGCAGGGCATATTCTCCGAAGAACTGGTCGCGATCCATCACATCGGCAGCACTTCGATCAGAGGAATGAAGGCAAAGCCGATCATTGACATCATGCCGGTCGTAAAAGACATTGAGCGGATCCATCTGTATAACGACTCCATGCGAATGGCCGGATATGAGCCCAAAGGGGAGAACGGGTTGCCTGGCCGCCGCTACTTTCAAAAAGGAGGCGACCAGCGAACACACCACGTCCATATGTACCAGCAAGGCCATCCCGATATCCACAGGCATCTTGCCTTCCGCGATTACGTAAGCAGCCACCCCGATGCAATGGCTGCTTATGCGAGCCTCAAGGAAGAGCTTGCCAAAAAATTCCGCTATGACAGCCAGGCGTACGCAGACGGCAAAAGCGGACTTGTGCGACAGATCGATGAGGCAGCTCTCGCTTGGTATCTAAACAGAACAAGTTAGGGTGGTGGTATTTTGCTGAGGCAACCCAATGAGAACCCAGTCGGTCCCGTCTCTCCATCCATCCATGAACCGATCACTTATTCGAGAAGCAATTGATAAAACGCCACATCGTGGTATTCCCCGAATTTGTACCCCACCTGACGAAAAACCCCCACTGGCTGAAACCCAAACTTGACGTGAAGCTGAGCGCTGGATTCATTGCCTCCGGTGATTCCGGCGACCAGCGCGTGGTAGCCAAGTTCTTTCGCCGCCGCGATAAGCTTTGTCATCAACAGCCCTCCGATTCCCTTTCCATGATGATCATGATGAACGTAGACAGAAGATTCCGCTGTCTGGTTGTACGCGGGCTTCTCCCGAAACGTGCCAAGCGACGCATATCCTACTACCGATCCGTTTTCTACTGCCACCAGCAAGGGGTGCTGCTCGTCGTATTTTTGGAACCATTTCTTTCGCTGCTCGAGCGTCTGTTCCACCAGGTCGAACGTGGCAGGAGAAGTCCGTACGACGTGATTGTATATTTCCAATAGGACGGGCAAGTCGTGTTCGGTTGCTTTTCTTACGGTAATAGAAGACATGCTGTTCACCACCTGACGAATTTGAGTCAATTATATGTCAGGTTTTCTTACATGAACAAGAGAAAAGTTTCCTAAGCTTTGGACTTCCCAGATTCAGGGACAAAAAAATGGTGCCGTTTTAAAGGGGATTGCTAATGATTGGAGAATAACATACTTATTGATTTAATAAGTATATAGAACGCCTGCGTTAAATCGGCAGACTCCTCGCCCATAGTTTGCTTGCTGCCGTTATTTATACTGAATCAACCCGATTCCCAAGCCAACAGGGTCTGCCAGATAAGCCAGGTAAAACTCGTCGAACTCCATTTTATCCCGGACTATTTTGGCTCCGCTCTCTACCGCCTTGGCCAGTGTATCGTCCAGCGAGTCCACCTCGATGACAACCCGTGTCCCGTGCGGATAATCGCTTGGACCGAGTGCAATGCCGCCATGAATTCCGGGCTTGGTATCGGAGCCAGTCGTGACTTCGCGATAGTCCCAGTGAGGTTCTGCAATTTTCCAATCAAATACGGATGAATAGAACGCTGCTGCTTTTTCAGGGTCTTGGCTGTTTAATTCAAACAAAACGACTCGTGCCATTCGTGCGCCTCCCATAGTTTGACAAGTTGTCAGAGTATTCTTCAAATCCATTGCAATTCCTTCTTGGAGATAGGGGCTTTTTTTCTCGGGGTGGTGAGTTGTCCGCCCGAATAGTCGAAAGCTGTCCGCTCGCGTAGTCAGTGAGTGAAGTTTCATGGAGGAGGATATTATGAATTTTCATGTGCTTTCAGTCGTGACCAGCAAGCTTTCAGACATGAAGAGGTTTTATACCGAAGTGCTCAGGCTTCCATTAACGTCGGAAGACTCCGCATCGTTTGCAGTAAAGGCAGGCAGCTCGCTCCTGCGTTTTTCCGAGTCGGCGGAGCCCGCTTTCTATCATTATGCGTTTGCGATTGCCAAGCCGCATTTTGAAGCGTGCCTTCAACGAATAAAAAAGCACCAAGGCTTGCTGCGAGACCGGGATGGAGAGGAACGGATGACTTCAGTGATCTGGAAAGGAAGCCAGATATATTTCGAAGACCCGGAAGGAAATATTGTAGAAGTGCTTTCCTTTGAGGAAGAGGGAGCCGAAGGAGGGTGGCTGCGCATTCAGGAGATTGGAATGCCGGTCCCGGATGTAGCTGCCTTTGCCGAGAAGCTTTCCGTTTTGGGCAGCGAATTTGAAGCGGAAAGCGATACATTTCGCTTTTTCGGTGATCGGCGTGGGGTATTGGTGCTCGTAAAGCAAGGACGTTCCTGGTTTCCGACCAACCGTCCGGCCGCGATTCATCCGATCATCGTGGAGGTGGAGCAAAGGAGCGGAGAAAGTGAAGGAGAAAGAGGTCCATTCACCATCGAGCAACCCGAGCTTGGGTATACGATTACGGTACGCTAAGCTAATCTAAGCGGATTCTATTTGCGGAGAAGCGATCCGATCAACAGCATACCCGCACCCGGAACTTGTGCCGGGAGAGGTGATCCATTTGCATTTCCAATCATTGCCCGCTATGGATCGCTTTTTGCGCCTTATGCTCATCCTCCGGACGGACAAAAATTTCATAGGTAGTGGTGCGGTCGGTACGGGGGAACATTACACTAGAAGTATCCAAACCCAAATGATTGATGTCATTTGGCGATTTTGTCCGGTAGCTGATGCCGTGAGCCTGCAATTTTGCCGCGGCTTTGGCATACGCTTCGGTGCCGACCGCTATATGCACCAGGCACTTGTGTCGAGAAAAAAACCTGGAAAACAGACCCATTCATAAATGCCCCCAATCCCTTTATTTTCCAAAAGCGAAGCCGTATACTTATATCAATGATTTTAGCTGAAGAGAGGGAAGCCTACCAATGAAGTCTTTTTTTGCTGATCGGTTGGTTGATACTGCTTGCAGGGGCAATTCTTTCGCGTGTCAATCCCAGGTTCAGAAGCATCCGGTTAATCGGGGACGGTGCTCTCCCGTTTCTTTTGTACATCACTGCCCCTGATTTGTGGCCGCTCTGTCTGGGCCTGTTTTTCCTCCTGTACGCCGCGGAAATCTTTCGAATGTATCGAGAGCAGAGGAATTGATCCTCCTTGCGTCTCTGTCCAGCCTTCGCTGTCAGATTTTCCTTTCTTCCGGAATTGGTCCTGATTGTATTCGTCGTATCTCCTGTTTGAAAATATTCCAAATGAGCAAGATAGATCTCCTATTTTATGAAAAGAAGCGAAAAAATAAAACTGACCGCAAAATAGCCGGCTCCCGCCCAAAAAAACGGACCGTGGGGGATCAGTCGCGGGTGAAACGACACGTCGTCCTGTCCGGTTAGCTCATACATCCCTTCGTTCTGCCCGCCTTCGACCTTACGAATGTATGATTCCTGCCTCCGCCAAGAAGCAAAAAAACGCTTGCAACTGATCCAGAAGGCGGTAAAAAATTGCCCCTGGATGACGAAAAGCACGCCCCATGCCATCAGCAGCAGAAGAGAAGCGTAGCAGAGGCCGTCTGCGTATCCGCCAAGCGACAGCGGGGAGGGAGAGAAAAAGCCAAATGCCAGAGCAAAGAGGGGAGGACCTGCAATCAGCGACGCCATTTGCCATCCGGAAGACCAATTTGCAGTCGACATGCGATCTCTCCTTATAAAAAAAGATGTAGGCAAGCTGAATAGATTCAGCGCATGTAAAATATTACTGTATTTCCTGAAAATAACTTGACTGACAATTCCAAAAAGTTGTATTTTATCTCTAGTATATCCTACCAAAAGATGGAACGTCCATCAAATCGAACAATGGGGGGCACTATGAGACGAAAAAAGAAAGGCTTATCCTTAGTCATCGCGTTGTTGATGGCGTTTACTGTGGCCGGATGCAATTTCAACTCCGAACAGACAAATACGCAGACACCGGCGCCAAATAACGGCAATCAAACCGCTGAGCCAACCGCGGGGAAAAAGGTACTGCGGATTTATGACTCGGACGAGATTCCGACGCTGGATACCGCTCAAGTACACGAAGATGTCTCGTTCGCGGTCGTGAACAACACGATGGAGGGCTTGTATCGCAGAGACGCGAACAGCCAGCCGTATTTGGCGATGGCGGAGAAGCACGATATGTCCCCGGACGGTCTGGTACATACCTTCAAGATTCGCGAAAATGCCAAATGGAACAATGGCGAGCCGGTAACCGCACATGACTTTGAGTTCGCCTGGAAAAAGGTATTTCAGGCGGCCGGCCACTACAGCTTTATGTTCGAGACAGCAGCGGTCCTCAATTCTACTGCGATTCTCAAAGGAGAAAAGAAGCCGGAGGATCTCGGTGTAAAGGCATTGGATGACCGCACGCTGGAAGTCAAGCTGGAGTACCCCAACCCGCTGTTGAATCAGCTTCTTTCCTTCCCGACATTCTTCCCGCAGAAGAAGGAGTTCGTCGAGAGCAAAAAGGAGAAATACGGCCTGGAATTCGACACGGTGCTGTACAACGGCCCCTTCATGCTGACGGAATGGAAGCACGATCAGGGCTGGAAGTACGAGAAAAACCCGAACTATTGGGATAAAGACAAGGTCAAGCTGGATCAAATCGACGCCTATGTCGTAAAGGATGTCTCTACGGCATTGACTCTGTATGAATCGGGTCAAATCGACCGGGTGGAGCTGACTTCTTCCTTCGTGGATCAGTACAGGGACAAAGAGGGCTTCCTGACGATCAAGGACCCGTCTATCCGTTTCTTGCGCTTCAATCATACGCATCCTGCACTGGGCAATGTGAACATTCGCCGGGCAATCAACCTGGCCTGGGATAAACAGGGACTCACGGATGTCATTTTAAACGACGGTGCTACCCCGCTATATGGCATGGTTCCCGGTGGATTCTTCTTCTCGCCCGAAGGAAAGGATTTCCGACAGCTCAATGGCGATATCAACAAAGGGACGGTAGAGCAGGCACAGGAATTCTGGAAAAAAGGATTGCAGGAAACAGGGCTGAGCGAAGTGAAGGTAGCGCTTAACCTTGCCGATACAGATACGCAGAAAAAAGTGGGCGAATACTTAAAGAACCAACTGGAGAAAAATCTCCCCGGCTTTACGCTTGAGCTGAAATCAGTACCGACCAACCAACGGCTTGAGCTCGAAAAGGCGGTCAATTACGACATCTCGCTTTCAAGCTGGGGACCGGACTACAGCGATCCGATGACCTACATTGACATGTGGGTGACAGGCGGCTCAGCCAACCGGATGAAATACTCAAATGCAAAGTACGACGAAATGGTAAAACAGGCCAAGATGGAGACCGATATGTCCAAGCGCTTCCAGATGATGCTGGAGCTGGAGAAGATGCTGCTTGATCAGGACGTGGCTGTCGCGCCTGTTTATCAGGAAGGGCTTGCAGTATTGCAGCGGCCGACGGTGAAGGATTACGTCGTTCTGCCAACAGCGCCGAGGTACAACTACATGTGGGTGGATATTGCAGGGCAGTAATTGACGGTATCATTATCCAATGACCAAAAAAAGAGGATCGCATTTGCGTATCCTCTTTTCACCTGTAAATCACGGGAGAGCATAACCCTCCCGTTTTCCGATTTTTTGCGAAGCGGACAGCCAGACTGAAGATGGGGTGAACAAATGGGAGCTTATTTGCTGAAACGGGTTGGATACATGCTGGTGACGCTGTTTATCATTGCAACTGCTACTTTCTTTTTAATGAAGACGCTCCCCGGCACACCTTTCACCAATGCCGACCGGTTGAATGAGCAGCAGTTGGAAAACATGAAGGCCAAATACGGACTGGATCAGCCGGTTGCCATTCAGTACGTTCGCTATTTGGCCAATCTGGTCCAAGGCGATTTGGGCATGTCATTTAAATTTATGGGCAGAAGTGTAAACGAGGTGATCTTTGAGCGGATCGGTCCATCGGCGCTGATCGGATTTCAGGCGCTGATCGTGGGGACGTTTGTCGGGCTTGGGCTCGGGGGTGTCTCAGCGCTCCGGCATAACAGCATCTGGGACTACACCTCGGTTACGCTGGCTGTGTTGGGGATGTCGATCCCCTCCTTTGTCTTTGCCGCTCTTTTGCAGTATTACCTGGGATTGAAATGGGGCTTGTTGCCGCCGGCTCTGTGGAAGGGGTACGAGTACACCATTTTGCCGACTCTTGCGCTTTCGGTTACGGTAATCGCTACCGTCGCCAGGTTCATTCGGACGGAAATGCTGGACGTGATCAGTCAGGATTACGTCATGACTGCCCGGGCCAAAGGCTTGTCCGAGACGGGTGTAATCGTAAAACACGTCCTGCGAAACGCCTTGATTCCCGTCGTGACGATGCTCGGACCGCTCGCCGTCAACATTATGACAGGGACGCTTGTGATCGAGAAGATCTTCTCTGTTCCGGGTCTGGGCGAGCAATTTACGCTGTCCATCGTCGTCAATGATTACAGCGTAATTATGGGGATTACGCTTTTTTACAGCTTGCTCTTTATCCTGATGGTTTTCGTGGTGGACATCCTGTATGGTCTGCTTGATCCGAGAATCAGCGTGAGAGGAGCGAAGGCGAAATGAGTGCTGAACTGGGAAAAAACGAATCGACTCTGGTGTCGCAAGTACATAGCCATTCGTCTGTCTTTCCGCCTGCCGAAGTCACGGATGACCTGTTCGTCCATGAACCGCTTGACTCTCGGTTGCAAGAGCAGGTATCGGGCCAGACCGTTTCTGTTTGGAAGGATGCCTGGAGACGGCTGCTGCAAAACAGGGGAACCGTTATTGCGATGTGCATCATCGTCCTGATCACACTCTTGGCATTGATCGGACCGCAGTTGTCTGGACGACCCTACGACGAACAAAATCTGACGTTTTCCAACCTGCCGCCCAAGGTAGCTGGCCTGGAATGGCTCGGTTTTGACGGGAAGGATGCCAAAGGAATCGATCAATACGAGGCAAGAGGAATCACCGAGCACTTTTGGTTCGGAACGGATGAATTCGGGCGAGACCTCTGGACGCGTGTCTGGAAGGGGACGCAAATATCGCTTACCATCGCCCTTTTGGCGGCACTGCTTGATTTGTTCATCGGAGTGGCCTACGGCGGAATCTCTGCCTTTTACGGCGGAAAGATCGACAATGTAATGCAGCGCATCATCGAAGTGCTCGTAGGCATACCAAACTTGATCGTGATTATTTTGTTCATCTTGATCCTTGATCCGGGGATTTTCTCCATCGTCTTGGCTATGATCGTGACCGGCTGGGTCGGAATGGCCCGTGTCGTACGCGGGCAGATGATGCAGATCAAGGCGCAGGAATTTGTGCTCGCTTCCCGGGCCCTTGGCGCTTCCAACTCCCGATTGATCGTCAAGCATCTTTTGCCAAACGCGGTCGGCCCGATCCTGGTCACACTGATGTTTACGATTCCGACTGCCATCTTTTTCGAAGCGTTTCTCAGCTTTATCGGGCTGGGCTTGCAGCCTCCGCTTGCATCGCTGGGCGTCCTTATCCAGGACGGGTACGTGTCCATGCGTTATTTCACCTACAAGCTCGTTTTCCCGGGCATTGTGATCAGCGCCTTGATGATCAGCTTCAACCTGTTGGCTGACGGACTGAGGGACGCGCTTGACCCGCGCATGAAAAAATAGCCGGAATAGAAGGGAGACAAACCATGTACGAACCGATCTTGTCCGTAGACAATTTGCACGTCTCGTTTCATTCCCAGAACCGGGTGGTCAAAGCCGTCAGGGGAGTCAGCTTTGCGCTGCAAAAAGGGGAGACGCTGGCGATCGTGGGAGAATCCGGTTCAGGCAAATCAGTGACAGCGAAAAGCCTGATGCGGATGCTGCCGGCCCAAACTGCCAAAATAACGGAGGGCGCCATCCGCTATGACAATCAGGATGTGCTGTCCTTTTCGCCGCGCGAGCTGCAAAAGCTGCGGGGCAAAGAGATCTCCATGGTCTTTCAGGACCCGATGACATCGCTCAATCCGACGATGAAAATCGGCCGCCAAATCATGGAGGGGTTGGCCAAGCATGAAAAGTTGACGAAGTCGGAGGCAAAGCAAAAGGCGATTCAGATGCTGGAGATGGTCGGGATTCCGCAGGCAGCCGAGCGGATCGATGCCTATCCCCATCAATTTTCCGGAGGAATGCGACAACGAGTCGTCATCGCCATCGCGCTCGCCTGTCGACCGAAGGTGCTGATCGCCGATGAACCGACAACGGCTCTGGATGTCACCATTCAGGCGCAAATTCTCGACCTGATGCGCGGACTGCAGAAGCAGACAGGGACGTCTATCATCCTGATCACGCATGATTTGGGAGTCGTGGCCAATATGGCCCAGCGAGTTGCCGTCATGTATACGGGAGAAATCGTCGAGATCGGGCCTGTCCATGAGATATTCACGAGGCCGCAGCATCCCTACACGAAGGGATTGCTGCAATCGATGCCCCGTCTGGACGCGGACCGCTCCGAGCCGCTGGTGCCGATCCCGGGGTCTCCGCCCGATGTGACCAGGCTGATGGGTGGATGCTCTTTTGCCCCTCGCTGTCCCTATGTGATGCGGGTGTGCCATCATTTTTCGCCCCAATCGACGAGCCTTGGTCCGGAGCATCAGGTTTCCTGTTGGCTGCAGGACAGGCGGGCAGAGGAGATGCGCCGCTCCTTTTGCTCATGAGTGCAAAAAAGCGAGGGAAACAGAGCAAACCCTATCGGTTCATTGCAAAATCCTGATCTTGCCGAGGAGCCATTTGCAAAAAAACGAAAAAACGGCCGTTTTTGAAGGTCTATGCGGAATAGCCGGATTCGGAGAGTTCCATTTTTTGTGATACAATAAAGACATCTCAAAAACGGAAAGGATCAGGATACCAATGGTTCCGTATAGGAGCGTATGGAAACGTTATGATCTCTCCTACACATAGCGTCGCAGCATGTCGATCGTCACTAGGGCGACTCAACCTGCTGCGAAAGTGAGGAAATACGTATGGAACGCTGTCTGTATGTCAGAAGTTCCTCAGTGGTCGGTTGGGCGCTCAAGCCAAAACCGATGACATTGCGAGGAATTAATGATGAGGAGAGCAAAACCGTTACGACAACAGTTTGCACAGCTTAGTTTGATTTTGTTCGGATCTTGTTTATTGGCATTTGCGTATTACCATATCAACTTCCAAAACCACTTGTCGGAGGGCGGATTCGTAGGCTTGGCGCTTTTGGCCAAGTACGGCTTTAATCTCCCGCCGGCTGCGACGATGCTCGTCCTGGACATCCCGCTTTTTATCATGGCGTGGTTGCTGAAAGGACGCCAGTTCATCTGGAACACCATACTTGCGTCGCTTGCCTTTTCAGGCTTTTATGAATTGTTTGAACGATTTTCGCCTATCGTAATCAATTTGAGTGACTATATGCCGGTCGCCTCCCTGCTTTCCGGGGTGTTGACTGGCCTGGCAACAGGGATTGTTCTGCGCTTCGGCGCTGCTACGGGCGGGGATGACATCATGTCTGTCCTGCTCAGCAAATATACCGGTCTGTCGATCGGGACGATCTTTCTCCTGTTGGACTGCATGGTGCTTAGCCTGTCGTTCCTGTATTTGCCGGTCAAAGAGGTGCTGTACACCATTTTGGCGGTCTTGATCGCCAGCAGGGTGATTAACTGGACGATTGGAAAAGGAACGACGGAGGAAGAAGAGAACGTCCATGGACCTGTCCGGGGCGTTTCGACAAGCCACCGATGAGTTTTGACGAAAATGATAAAAATATCCATTTTCAATCTGGATCCGACAAGCGACAGGAGGGCCTCCTGTTGCCAAGCGAAAAGACCCGAGGGTTATCCCCGGGTCTTTTTTTGGCTGGGGATACTGCAACTTTTCAATCCACAGCCGTAAACGTAACAAATAGACATGTACCAGCAATCTGGGCAAGTGCCCCAGAACGTGTCATCGGTAGGCGAATACCTTAACAGAGGAGAGGGAAAACTGTCTGCAAGGAAATGCAGTCAGCGGCGAGAACTGCCTTCGACATCTATTTAATAGGAAACGATAAAATTACCGGAGCAAATGAAGCATTCAATTGCCAATAAAAATCATTCTCATCGTTGACAGATAATGATTTTCATTATACGATGGTAATGATAATTGATCTCAGTTATGAAACGTTTGCGATTGCTTTGCTAGTCCTTTTTGCGGGAGGGTGCCATGCGTTATCAAATCAATGGTTATACAGACATGTACACGGTGGTGGCAAATGAACGTAAGGTGGGCGGTGCTGTCGAGGCGGGCTTGATTCGCCTGCGGACCGGTGAAGAGTTCACCAATGCGGTTCTGACGCGGCTTGAAATGTCTGATGCACAGTTTTGTTCGCTTGGCTTTGTCACCCAGGAAGGCAAGCGTCTGATTGTCCATGTGAATGATGTCAGCATGGTTGCAGATGCCGTACATATCAACGTATGTGATCTGAAAAACGAAGTCATGAGGGCGGAAAAAACTGCTGAGCGACTCAAACGGCTGAAGCGGCTATGCGAACTGAATGAAGGCAGCTGTACGCCGACATTCCGCGAAGAAGCACTCCTTCTGGCGGAAGATATCGGGATGGAACTGGCCAGAGGTCATGTCGATTTGTCGTTCCTCCCGGATACGGAAAAAGCGAAAGTGGTGCGAATCGCCTAAAACAAAATTCAAGGCGGCATGTATGAAACAGCGTACATGCTGCCTTCTTACGTTTTGGAAACAGGAGTGAAGGAAAACATGATCAGCTTGCATGATATTGCCCGAACATTAGAACGAGTACGAGAGAAGAAGCCACTCGTGCATAATATCACAAACGTGGTGGTCACCAATTTTACAGCCAACGGATTGCTTGCTCTGGGGGCTTCGCCTGTCATGGCATATGCCCGCGAAGAGGTGGCAGACATGGCCAGACTTGCCGGGGCGCTCGTGTTGAACATCGGTACGCTGAATCAGCCGGAAGTAGAAGCTATGATTATTGCCGGGAAGGCAGCCAATCAGCAGCAGGTGCCGGTTATTTTCGACCCTGTGGGGGCTGGCGCGACTTCGTACCGGACAGAGACAGCCAGACGCATTCTGCAGGAGGTCAACGTTTCTTTGCTGAGAGGCAATGCGGCCGAGATTGCCCATGTCATCGGAGAAAACTGGACCATCAAGGGTGTGGATGCAGGGGAAAGCAATGGGGATATTGTCGCGCTGGCGAAAAAGGCCGCGCTGCATTGGAAAACGCACGTGGTCATCACCGGACGGGAAGATATCATTACGGATGGCACTGCCGCGTATCTTATCAAGAACGGTCATCCCATTTTGACAAAGGTTACCGGGACGGGGTGTCTGTTGACTTCGGTGATCGGCGCTTTCGCTTCCGTTGAACAAACCCTCTTGACAGCAGGAGCAGCGGCTCTGGTCAGCTACGGGGTTGCAGCCGAGCTTGCCGCGGAAAAAACAGAGGAAAAAGGCCCTGGCAGTTTTCAAATTGAATTTCTGAATCAACTGGCGATGGTGTCATCGGAAGATATTTTGCGGTATGGTGCTGTGGCTGTTGCGATGTAGGGCCGTTTCGAGGAAAAATTTGCGCATTGAGCATTTAGATCGAAAGAATGAGGCGGGTACACATTGGATGCGATCGACTTACCGGATCATGGATGCAATGTAGCTGTATTTTTTCAGCGTGTACGACAGAAGCTTTTGCTGATGCTCAGACAGTGACAGAAAAACAAACTCCACCTGATCTTGTTCGAGCGGGCGAACGTAGTATTTGGAAATGCCGTGCCTGACGATCTCTTTGTTTAGTCTGGCGGCGATTCCCGCGTCGGTACGTATGTGTATTTCCACTGGTTACTCTCCCTCCTTGACCACAAAATAGCGTACCAGAATCAGGCAAAGAAAAACGTCGGACATGTGACGAAAAAAAGTCCGATCTGTTACCAAGTTGTGTACCTGAACGTGCAATTTCGAATTGTGAAAAATATCCGACTGCCTTGCCTTTGTCTAGAGAAATTCGCATCAGATGAGAAATCGCGTACAGATGGCTGTCAAACATGCGAGAAGTGGAAGGGAAAAAGAAGGTATTGAAATAACTCTTGTTTTATGATATAGTCATTTGTGTCAAAACGGACAAACACAATGTGATTTGGTACTGGATGGATGTCCGAGTGGCCGAAGGAGCACGATTGGAAATCGTGTAGACGGGGATGACTCGTCTCGTGGGTTCAAATCCCACTCCATCCGCCATCTTGCTTAAAATGGCCCGTTGGTGAAGCGGTTTAACACAGCAGCCTTTCACGCTGTCATACAGGGGTTCGAATCCCCTACGGGTCACCATAACTCATGCGGTCGTGGCGGAATTGGCAGACGCGCTAGATTCAGGTTCTAGTGGTGGCAACACCGTGGAGGTTCAAGTCCTCTCGACCGCACCATATGCGGACGTAGCTCAATTGGTAGAGCGTCGCCTTGCCAAGGCGAAGGTCGCGGGTTCGAGCCCCGTCGTCCGCTCCATGATGCGTATGAGGTCTCTCACCCGTGCCGGGTTTACCCTCGTGGTAAAACACGAAGAATTGCTCGGGTACTTCAGATTTGGCTGCGCAAAGAAGGATACTCGACGAGGTATTGCCAATGGAAGCGAGCCCCGTCGTCCGCTCCATATATATGTGCCCTTAGCTCAGCTGGATAGAGCGTTTGACTACGAATCAAAAGGTCGGGAGTTCGAATCTCTCAGGGCACGCCATTTATCCCCCCAGCAAGGGGAGGTACCTCGGTTGATCTGATAGCCTTTTGCGAAAGGCATGATTCATTTTGCATCGGGAAGTGGCTCAGCTTGGTAGAGCGCTTGGTTCGGGACCAAGAGGTCGCAGGTTCAAATCCTGTCTTCCCGACCATCTTTGTTTTTTTCTCGAATAGTTGGCTACTATAAATAGAAGCAAGATCGTGCGGGTGTAGTTCAATGGTAGAACCCCAGCCTTCCAAGCTGGTCGCGTGGGTTCGATTCCCATCACCCGCTCTTTTTCATTTATGGCGGTCGTGGCGAAGTGGTTAACGCACCGGATTGTGGCTCCGGCACTCGTGGGTTCGATTCCCATCGATCGCCCCATTTGTCAAACAGCAAAAAAGCCCAGTGTTTGTCCAATTGGACAGCCACTGGGCTTTTTTTTGCTGGGATTACATGCTTTTCTCGCTCAAAATGGCTGTGGTCGAACGCGCTTGCTTCAATCTGATTTGCGGGACGATGATCGCGAGCATGATCAGCGTGACGCCGGCCCATCGCAGTCCGGACACCTGCTCATGGAGAACGAAGCTGGACAAGAGGACGACCGTAGGCAATTCGATTGCACTGAGAATCGTCGCTACGCCATTGCCCAGACGAGGAACCCCGATCGCAAGGCAAAGAATCGGGATGACCGATCCAAAGCAGGCGACCAGCAGAGCGTACGGAAGCAGGCCGTCCAAAAGCCTGCCATTGATCAGGAAGGCAGGGGGGTACACCAACGAAAGCAGAATGGCTGCCAAACTGATGGAAATGGCGCTGCGCAAATAAGGATTCATGTCAGGGACGAGCCGCCCGCTGAAAAAGATGACCATCGCAAAGGTGGCGCCTGAGAGCAGTCCAGTCACGAGTCCGTACAGACTGACGCTCTTCAGGCTGTCTATGCCGAGTCCGCTGGCAAGCACCGTCCCGATGCCGAGCAGAACAAGAGACAGCCATTTTTCACGAGTCGGCCATTTCCGGTCTGCGATCGCTTCGATCATCACGCCAATCCATGTAAATTGAAACAACAGGACGATGGCGAGCGACGCGGACACTTGACTGACCGATTGATGATACAGAAAGCTGGTCGCGGCCATCATCACGCTGACAGGCAGCAAAATGAACACATAACGCCAGCGAAAGCGTTCCCTGGATAAAAAGAAGGCGACCGCGATCATGATGAGACCGCCAAAGATTAATTGGCTGCTGCTCATTTCATAGGGGGAAAATCCTGCGTGGAAGGCTGCTTTCATGATAATAGAGAGGATTCCGTAGCTGACAGCTCCCGCGAGAACGAGAATCACGCATTTCCAGTATGACATTAGTAAACTTCCTTTCTTCTGACTAAACAAATAATTGATGGGACCTATTGTACTATAGAAGCAAACTTGATACAATAAAATTTTATACCATGCTTTATCGTGATAATTAGGTAATAAACTGCTTAGTTACCATGGTAGCGCAATGAAGGGTTGATCTCCTTTTTGAGCTTCCTATAAAGAATGTACATAGATAGATAAGTTGCTCTTCTATCGTTTACACTGAAGAGAATGAGCGAGGAGAACGAAACAGAAACAAATGGGGGCAGGTGTGGATGAAACAAGGAGTCTTGTACGCAATCGGGGCCTATTTTATGTGGGGAATGCTGCCGCTGTACTGGAAGGTTTTCGAGAAGATGGGAGCCTGGGAGATATTGGCTCACCGGATTATCTGGTCAGCGGTGTTTGTCGTAGCCCTGCTGTTTGTGACAAAAAAACTGCGCTATTTGAAATCGTCGGTAACGGAAGCGAAAACGTGGATCGCTTTGGTGCTGAGCTCGTTAATTATCAGCGGCAACTGGCTGATCTATATATGGGCAGTCAACATCGGCCATGTGATGGAAACGAGCCTGGGCTATTACATAAATCCGCTGCTGAGTGTATTGTTCGGGGTTTTGTTCCTTAAAGAGCGCATGCGCCTGGGGCAATGGATCGCTATCGTACTTGCGGCGATAGGGGTTTCCGTCATGACTTTCCATTACGGAAAGGTTCCGTGGGTAGCTATTTTGCTCGCGCTCACGTTTGCCCTGTATGGATTGGCGAAAAAAACCGTCAAACTCGAGCCCATGATGAGTCTCGCCTGGGAGACATTGTTTGTGGCCCCGATCGCTCTTGCCTACGTGCTTGCACTTCAGGTAAACGGACAGGAAACCGCCCTTTCACTGGAAGCTTGGCAAATAGTCTTGCTGACCTTGGCTGGGGTTGCGACAGCCCTGCCGCTGTATTGGTTTGCCCAGGCAGCGAAGCGATTGCCTTTGTCAATGGTCGGCTTCGTTCAATACCTATCGCCAACTATCACGCTGCTGATGGCCATTTTCTTGTTCCATGAACCGTTTACCCAGACCCATTTGATCAGCTTTGGCTTTATCTGGAGCGCATTGGTCGTATTTACGATCAGTTCGCTCCGAAGCAAGGGAACATCAACAGCTCCCGCTCCAAACGCAAACCTGGCTTTCAAAAAGAAAGCATAACAACAGAAAAACTCCCGGCTTCCTTATATAGAGGAGGCCGGGAGTTTTTGCTATTGCCTTTATTTATATAGCTAGTCCAACACTTACGCTTTTTGCAGCTTGCGATACGCTCCATGATTGGTCGGACCAACGTATTCGTTCAGCTTGAAGGAGTGGCGGATCGCTTCCGTGATAAACTGCTTCGCTACGTTAACGGCATCGCGAACCGATTGTCCTTTTGCCAATTCGGCGCAGATCGCCGCGGAATACGTGCAGCCTGCTCCGTGCGTATAGGTGGTATCGATGCGTTCGCCTTCGAGGATGTCGAATGTACTGCCATCATAGAGCACATCGATTGCTTTTTCATGCTGCAGCTTGCCGCCGCCCTTGACCAAAACATAGGCCGCGCCTTTGTCGTGAATCCGCTTGGCGGCTTCCTTCATGTCGTCGACAGTCTTGAGCGCGCCCATCTGGGACAAAGCCCCTGCTTCATACAGGTTAGGTGTGACGACGGTCGCACGCGGCACCAGAACGTCACGCAAGCAGTCCGCATTTTCCGGATGGAGCACCTCGTCTGCCCCTTTGCAGACCAGGACAGGGTCAACGACTACGTTTTTCAGTTGATACTGTTCGATTTTTTTGGCAGCCAGCTCGATCAGATCCGTTGTTCCGAGCATGCCGGTTTTTACCGCATCGACACCGATCCCGGAGAGGACCGTCTCGATCTGCTTTTCCAGGGTGTTCAGGTCGATCGGGAACACTTCGTGGAACCAGGAATTATGCGGATCCTGCGCGACGATAACAGTCAAGGCAGTCATCCCGAATACGCCCAGCTCCTGAAAGGTTTTCAAGTCCGCCTGAATACCTGCTCCGCCGCTTGTGTCAGAGCCTGCGATGGTCAATGCTTTCTTCATGGTCATGGCTTTCGTCTCCCTTTGTATCCGCTACGATGGTAGTAGGGGCATCTCTGAAATCTTCTTATCCTTATTGAAGAGCAAATGCACAGCGGTGTCAATAAGGGTGACACGCAAAAAGCCGCTTTCCCTGTGAGGAAGAGCGGTTCAAAAAGGTGGACGGTCAAACCATGGCCACTTTATGTATGTGTTAGACAGATGCGACGTGATGGAAAGAGAAGCTGATGGGAGCGGCCATTGCTTTTGACCTTGTGCTGGCCAGTTTCTTGGCCTCTTTCGCTGCTTCAAACATGCTAGGAGCTTTAATGACTTCAATCCATTGACGTGTAGCTGTTTCAAACAAAAAGCGATAGATCCTCATCTTCACTCTGCCCTCTCGTGTTTTTCTTGCCTGCTCCTATTATATCAGCGAACTGGAATGATTTGGTTACAGGAGTGTTACAAGTTCTTGAATTTGGTGTGTACAAAGGGTTAATTTTATTTCACGAAATAAAATCGTTACATTTTTCCTGCTCCTCCGTCTATATACAATGAGATGATTTTTCCAAATTTGTAATAGCAAAAGAGGTGTACACAGAAGATGGCCAACGGAATGGGTGAATTGACGGTCGAAAACGTCAATCACAGCTATGGAACCGGGAAAATCAAAGTCCCTGTCCTCTTTGACATCAATATCCACATTGCAAAAGGGGAGTTTGTCGCGCTGTGCGGGTCTTCAGGATCGGGAAAATCGACACTCCTCAACCTGCTGGCGGGATTGACCAAACCGGAAGAGGGCAAGATTTTCGTCAATAGCGAGGAAATCTCCCGTTTTAACGAGAACGAGCTTTGCTTGTTCAGGCGCAAATGCATGGGCTTTATTTTTCAGTCCTACAATCTATTGCCGGGTCTGACCGCGCTGGAAAATGTGGAGCTTCCCTTGATTTTTGCAGGTGAGAGCAAGAAAAAAAGACGGATAAGAGCTGCCGAGATCCTGGAGAAAATGGGGCTGGAAGGCCGCCTGGATCACCGCCCCAACGAGCTTAGCGGCGGGCAGCAGCAGCGTGTCAGTATCGCCCGCGCCCTGGTAAACAACCCGAGTATCGTGCTGGCTGACGAACCGACTGGAAACCTGGACAGCAAAACAGAGCAGGAAATTCTCGACTTGATGAGGCAGATGAACCGAGAAAGCAATACGACATTTATTATCGTTACGCATGAGCAGGAAGTGGCCGAGCAGTCCGACCGGGTGATTTACCTACAGGACGGAAGAGTCGTGCAAAGGCGTACCAAACCGGCGTGATCGAGGGTATGAGGTGAAACAAAAGTGAAATTTATAGACTCATTTCGGATTGTATGGAGAAACCTGTGGCGCATGAAGCTGCGAACAGCGCTTACCTCGGTTGGGGTCATGATTGGTACGGCAGCGATTGTCGCGATGATTGCCCTCAGCTTGGGCTTGAAGGCAAATGCTGTAAAAAGCCTGGAGAGCTGGGGGAACTTGACAGAGCTCGACGTGGAACCGGCCTTCTACATACCGGAAGAAGACAGAGTGATTCCCGACGACGAACGAAAAAAACTGAATATGGCGGCTGTTCAAGAGTTGAAAGCGGTCAAAGGCGTAGCTGCGGTCATGCCGATCAAGCGCATCCGCGGCGAGTCCAAGCTGAAGGTTGGCCGAAGGGAAGGGTACATCGAGCTGGTCGGTGTCGACGTCCGCGAATCTGCCGCATACCGGAAGGACGAAATTGAAAAAGGAACCTATCTTACGGGAGCGCCTCAGGAGGTTGTTGTTTCCTATTACGTTCCGCGAGAGATGAGGGACGTGGAAAAAGAAAAGCGGGAAGCCCGAATGAGGAATGCCAACAAGAGTGGCGGCGGAGGAGGGGAAGTATACTTCTCTCGGCGAGGTGGTGGCGGAGGAGGCGAAGAAGGCCCGGCTCCATTCGACATGGTGGGCAAGCCGGCAACGATTACGCTGACTCGCGAATACCGGATCGACGATGAATTGAAGCTGGAGAAAAAAGACGTCAGGGTGAGGGTCGTCGGCCAACTGCAAAAATCGGAGAATTTCCGCTACGGAAGTGCGGTCTACGCTCCACTCAGCCTCGTAAAGGAAATGAACGACTGGCTGAACCGCAGCAGGGGCGAGGAGTTTGGTGACACCAGCTCAAGGCGCTCGCGCGATAAAAATCAGGACGAGTTTGTATTCGATGAGATTACAGTCAAGGTCGAGTCTCGCGAAATGGTCGAGAGCGTCGTATCCGATTTGAAAAAGCTTGGCTACGAGGTTTGGTCGCCTGCCCGCGAACTGGAGCAGATCAACAAGTTCTTCTTCGTGATTCAAATGATTCTCGGCGGGATTGCAGCCATTTCTCTTCTGGTCGCTTCCATCGGGATTGTAAACACAATGATCATGTCCATTTTGGAGCGGACCAAAGAAATCGGGATTATGAAGGTAATCGGAGCCACCGTTTACAACATCCGCTGGCTGTTTTTGATGGAGTCGGGCTTCATCGGTCTGATTGGAGGCATGACCGGTCTGGGACTTGCCTGGGGCGCCGTTGAATTGGTCAACTATTTCGGCAAAGCAGGCGGTCTGATGGACAGTCTGGGCTTTGGCGGCGGAGGAGAGGAAATGACCACGTTGGCTGTGATACCGACATGGCTGGCTCTGTTCGCCATCGGATTTGCCTTTATTATCGGTTTGTTGGCGGGCATTTTCCCGGCCATTCGCGCGTCCCGTTTGAGCGCATTGCAAGCGATTCGATCTGAATAAGGAAATGTGGGGTTACTTACGATGAGCAAAAAGAAAAAGTGGATCATCATTTCTGCCGTTCTCGTGCTGTTGGGCGGCGGAAGCGTGTATGGTTATACGAAGTTTACGAGCAACGAGGCGGCATCGGAGCAGCCGCAGGAGGAACCGCCTTCCTTCCCGACTGCGGCAGTAGAGACGGGAGAAGTAAGCAAAGCCATCTTCGCTTCGGGGACAGTGGAAGCCAAGGCCCGTGAAGAGGTGAAGCCGGAGCTGAGCGGAAAGGTCGAGAGGGTGTTCGTGCAGGAGGGACAGCGCGTTTCAAAGGGCGATCCTCTCTTTAGCATTGACGGCGAGGACGCTGCCATTGAGCTGCAAAAGCAGGAATTGAACATCATCCGGGCGCAAAAGGATTTGGCCGAGATCAAAAATAAAAAGGACAAAATTCTCTCTGACAAAACCGGAAAGATCAAAGAAGTTTTGATCAAGGAAGGCGATCAGGTAACGCCCGACACGATTGTGGCAAAGCTGGTCAACACGGATTATCTGAAAATCAAAGGGAAATTCACGGCATACGAGGCCGAACGCTTTAAGGTAGGCCAGCAGGTGAAGGTATTTCTCGTAGCCTCTCTCTCTTATGTCGACGGAACGGTTACGAAAATCGACCTGACCGGAACCAAGGAAAAAGGTGTCGGCGGCGTGCATGACGTAGAGGTGCTCGTGAAAAAGCCGGGAGCCATTTACGTTGGGGACATGGGCGAGGTGCAGTATACAGATGCAAAAGGCACGTTGTACGCCAGCCAGATCGCCACGCCATTCGAGAATCCGGATGACATCGATCTCGTAGCCGGTACGCATGGAAAAGTGGGCAAAGTCGAGATTGAGAATGGCGACGAAGTGAAGGCAGGACAGCTCATTGCAAAAATGGACATGACCTCCGTCGATCTGGAACTGAAGGAAAAAGAACTGGCGCTGAAGGAGTCCCAGCTGACGATGGAGCAAAAGCGACGGGACATCGCAAAAAAACAAGTAACGGCGCCAATCAGCGGGGTAATTACCAAGCTCAATGTAACGGCAGGCGAAACACCTGACTCGGGCAAGCCTGCTGCGGTCATCATGGATACGAGCGCGGTTTACTTTATCGCGGCTGTGGACGAGCTGGACATCCCGTCGATCAAGGTAGGGCAGCACGCGGAAGTGTATGTCTCGGCTTTTGGCAACAAGCCGTTTACAGGAAAAGTAATCGAAGTGCCAAAAGAAGGTACAAAGGAAGACAAGACGGTTCGATTTGCTGTGAAAATCGAACTGTCCGATACGAACGAGATGAAGCACGGAATGACCGGGGACTGCGATATTTTCGTAGAGAAGAAAGAAAATGTGCTCCGACTCCCCATGCAGGCTGTTGAAGTCCTGGAAGAAGGGAAAGGACAGGTCATGGTGAAAGATCCGGCGTCCGGAGAACCGACACCGAAAGAAGTGGAGATTGGGATCGAAGGATCGGAATTTGTTGAGATTAAGAGCGGGCTTGCAGCCGGAGATGAAGTTTTGATGATGCTCGGCGGAGAAATGTAGCCGGAGCAGGCTGGAGCGAACCGCAAATAAAGGGGAAACCGCCCGATGTCTCTATTCATGGACAGCCGGGCGGTTTTTTATGAAATTATGAAGGAAACAAGATTCTCTCTATTTCGGCCCGCAAGCTTTTTAGCGGATTGCCGATCGGCCGCCCGGTGCTTGCTTCGAACAGCTCGGCAGCAGGAACCATGGACAATTGGGCCACGGAAATGCTCTCCGGCTCCCCTCGCTTGGCCAATACTTGCAAGCCATGATAGATGGCTTCGCGGTATTCCGCTGTTCGTCCGCTCATCAGCAAAGGAAATGAGTCGGGAACGAGCTCTGCACGTACGTCTGTCTCCGAAGAACGCACGTGTGCGAACGAATGGTAACGCGCCATGGTCCCTTTGATCGTAGCAGGGTTTGAAAAAAGCAGACGGTGAGAGCCGGAGGAGCTGGATACGTCGTGGAAAAATGGTTCGTCCAGCTTGATGATGGGCAGCTCTACACAATTTTCATCTTCAGGCTGCATGCCTGCAATGTACTGAGTGCAAGTAATGAGAATCGCGTCCACGCCGCATGCGGCGATCCATTGCAGCTGTTCCCGTATCTTTGCTCTCGACGCCTCGTCGGGAAAATGTCCCGAAAGCTCTGAGCGAATCAGGACGCCGGGGTCGACAAAATGGGTCAACGCCAAACCGTCGATACACAAACCATCAGAAATGAGGGCGATATTGGAGTGATGGGCGTGCTAACAGCCAAGGCGCATCAGGAAATCTCCTTTTCAAATGGTTTGACAGCAGCCACTCTGATCCGTTTGTAGTCGATGACCCAAGAGCCGTCGTGAAACAGATGAGGCTTGAGCTCTTCGGCGATGTCCCGATATGCGGCCTTTTTTTCGCCAGCGGACATCCCGGTGAAGAAGGGGGAGCAAAAAGCGTTCAGCCAGTGAAGAATGCCGTTTTCTCCATCAGGCAGGGGAGTCGGGCGGTCAAAAAGCTGCGCACAAGTGACAGAGAAGCCTTGATGCTCTAATATAGTGGAATAAGTGCCAATACTGGGAAAGTACCAGGGCATTCTTTCAGATGCATCAATGCCGGCTGAGCTTAGCACGATTCGGATCTTTTCGATAACCGTTTCCACATTGCCGGCTCCGCCAAACTCGGCGATGAAGCGCCCGCCGGGACGAAGCGCAATCCAAATGCTTTCAGCCACCTTCTCGGGCTGCTTCATCCAGTGCAAGGCGGCATTGGAAAAAACGGCATCGAAGGTTTCGGTTGTACGATAAGTATGAGCGTCCGCAACATAAAAAGGAAGATGCGGATATTTTTTTCGCGCGGCATCGATCATTTCTTCAGAGAAGTCAATTCCGGTCGGTTTGGCCCCCATGCTCGCCAGCTCATGGGACAAGTCGCCCGTCCCGCACCCGATATCGAGGACAGACTCGCCCGGTTTCGCTTGAAGCCAATCCAGGATGCCTTTGCCAAAGGCGGAAACAAAGCTCATTTTCGTGTCGTACAATTGCGAATTCCATGAATGCGTATCAGTCATGTGAACCCCCTCCTTGCTTTGTTTTTACCAGCAAAAAGGGTATTAGTCAAATCTATAATAAGTATAAAAGTAATAGGAAATTTCTATTTGCATTTGCGAAACAATGCCTTCAGGCAGACGATAAGGGAGGATGAAGGATGGAACCAGTTGTTTTGCGCGGGCATCATTTGCTGTGTGTCCACGGTTTTCGCGGAATGGGATACAGTCCTGACTTTGTTGTCAAAATGGGGGAGATTGTAGAGAGAATCCGCGACAATGAGCAAGACTTTCCGATTCAAGTCGTAAAAGGATTCGATGAAACGTGTCAAGTCTGTCCTCATAAAGGATCGACGCGCTGCGAAGCGGCTCCTGATTCGGAGGAGCATGTCCAAACGCTGGATCAAAATGTGTTTCGGCACCTGGGAATCACGCCAGGGGAGGTTTATCTCAAGTCGGAACTCGTGCAAAGGACACGCGAGAGAGTATCCCCAGATGATTTGGCCCATTTATGCGAAGGGTGCTCGTGGTTATCCTACGGTGTCTGCAAGGAGGGAATAACCGAGCTTCGCAAAGGAAAAAACCCTGAACCTTCCTAATTTTTTCTGACGTGCTTCGAGGATTTGGGAAAGAAAGATCAGGGAGGGAACGGCAATGACGGAGGAAGAGTGGGGCATCCTCTACAAACTTGGCTTTCGCATGGAAGAAGGAAAAGTGAAACATCTCAAGCTGGGAGTCGTAAAAGAAATTGAGGATTTTTCGGGTTTTGATTCACTCTCGGAGTTGGAAGCATTCGCAAAGGAATGCTTGCGGACCCGATGCCTCGTAAACAAGCAGAAGAAACGCGATAAACGGCAAAGGGGTTGAACGGATCGTGGAGCTTGAAGATCGAGTGACACTAACCCGTAAGTTGGATGAGGTAAGGAAATGGGAATCAGACCAGAACGATCTGTGGTTTTGGGAAAAGCTTGGGCGCCTCCCCTTTGTCTTTCTAGACCGGATCACGCCAAACGTGGTGCGGGACAAACTTGGCACAGCCGTCGACGAACTGGTTGCCTTTTTGGAGAACGGAGGGAAGTACCTGGTACGTGAGCAGGATATCCACACCCGCTTTCAGGAAGCGTTCCCGAGGAAGGACGAGCAGTCGCTAGAAACGCTTCCGATCAATCAGCGTCCACTCGCGCAAATGGATAAAATCGCCGCAGAGCTGAGCGAGTCGCGTGCCACCTTTGCAGCCGTACAAGGAGCCACCACAGGCTTTGGCGGCATCTTTACGCTTGCAATCGACATTCCTCTGCTGCTGGGCACCTCGCTAAAGGTACTGCAGGAGATGGCGATTTGCTACGGCTATGATCCGCAGGACAAGCGGGAGCGGCTGTTTATTGTCAAATGTCTGCAGTTCGCTTCCTCGGATATTGTAGGAAAGCAGGCGATCCTGGAGGAGCTGTCTTCTTTCGACAATCCTTCCAAAGAGCGGGATGTACTCTCTCAGCTTCAGGGCTGGCGAGAGGTAGTGGTGACCTACACGGAAAATTTCGGGTGGAAAAAGCTGTTTCAGATCGTACCGGTCGCGGGAATGCTCTTCGGCGCTTATCTGAATCGCTCGTCTGTCCGTGACGTGGCGGAGACGGGCATGATGCTGTATCGCAAGAGAAGGATTCTCGAGCGGCTTGGCACGGAGGCGTAGCTGTAGTGTGAACAAAAGCCCAAATGGCCGAATCGGCCGAACAAATTGCCCAGCCAAACGCCGAACCGAATTATTGAACCGATTTTCTGAATTGCAACCGTCCAGATTAAGTGATGCTGCCGCTCCTACGTCGTCTCCAGCTCCTCGGCGGTAATGGCAAAGATCAGGTGATCCTCCCATTTACCGTTGATTTGCAAATAGCGAAGCGACAGTCCTTCTTCGCGAAATCGGTTTTTCGCAAGAACCTTGATCGAGCCTGTATTGCGCGGCATGACCGCAGCTTGAACCCGGTGAAGCTTTGCTTCGGTAAACGCAAATCGGATGACTTCTCCTACTGCTCTGGTCATTATTCCTTTGCCGTTATGAGATTGATCGAGGAAATAGCCGAGTGTAGCGTTTTGCCAGGCTCCGCGCACGATATTGGAGAGGTTGACGCGGCCGACGAGGGTTTGATCAGGGCCGACGAAAATGCCGAACGAATAGCCTGTCCCTTCGCGAAAGCTTCGCTCTGCCTCCTCCAACTGCTGGTACTGCGCTTCAATTGTGTAAAAAGAAGCGGGGCGGATGGGTTCAAAAGGCTGCAGAAATTGGTGGTTTTGTTGCCGCAAAGAGGCCAGGGCAGGGGCATCGCTTGCAGACAAGGGACGAACAAGAAACGCAGAAGGTGCAAACATCTTCAGGTTCAGCCTCCTATTCACATATAGGGTGGATGGAAAGTTTAGCATGAATCAGGACTGTTGAAAAGAGGGAAAAGGGAGTCGCTGACAATGCCGTCCAGCAGGAGCGGCCCACTCTCGATTCAACAGTTGCCACCGGGTACGGAATTTGGTACAGTACAGGGTAAGTAAAGCTGAACAATTGCATATTGCCTTCTAAATAGAGGCGCGCTGCGGATGAGTACTTCTTTTCATCAGGAATGGGGAAAGGGAAGAGGAGAAAAGGCCAAAGCGCCGAAGTTCTGGCCGCATCCCCATTGGCGGCAGGGCTGGGGTGCTCGTGAATAATGATCATCCTGTCATAGGAGAAGTTTCTCTTATGGAGCGCTATTTACGTTTGCTTGTCCGGTATCAAAAAGCAATGAGTATAGCGTTTGCACTCATTGCTTTTTCTACATTCATTTCAAGAAAAGTGGAGGAGAAGTACTGTGAACATGATGGATGCCAATGAAATTATCTCGTTTATTCAAAAAAGCGAAAAGAAAACGCCTGTAAAGGTATACCTCAAAGGGGATTTGGACGGCATCGACTTCGGTCCCAGCGCAAAAGCCTTTTTGAACGGCGGCACGGGAGTCGTTTTCGGGGAGTGGAAGGAAATCCAGCCTGTTCTGGAGCAGCATGCGGATAAAATCGCGGATTATGTAGTGGAGAGCGACCGCCGCAACTCTGCGATTCCGCTTTTGGATACAAAAAACATTCAGGCACGCATTGAGCCAGGCGCAATCATTCGCGACCAGGTGAGCATCGGCAACAACGCCGTCATCATGATGGGAGCTTCCATCAACATCGGAGCCGTCATCGGAGAAGGCACCATGATCGACATGAACGTCGTCGTCGGCGGACGCGGAACGATCGGGAAAAATTGCCACATCGGCGCAGGTGCTGTCATTGCCGGCGTGATCGAACCGCCATCTGCGTCTCCGGTCGTTATCGAAGACGATGTCGTGGTAGGAGCAAATGCGGTCATTTTGGAAGGGGTTCGCGTCGGAAAAGGCTCCGTTGTAGCCGCAGGAGCTGTCGTTATCGAGGACGTTCCGCCGAATGTGGTAGTAGCTGGTACGCCCGCACGCATTATCAAGCAAATCGACGAAAAGACACGCTCCAAGACGGAGATCAAGCAGGAGCTGAGACAGCTGTAAGGGAGAGGGTAGGCATGGACTGGCGTTCGCTTGATCAACAATACATCGTCTCTACGTACAAAAGACTGCCGATCGCTATCGCCAAGGGCGAGGGAAATTACCTCTACGACACGAATGGCAAGGGATATCTCGATTTGTTTACCGGACTTGCCGTAAACGTGCTCGGCCACTCTCACCCGCGGATTATTCAGGCCCTGCGGGAGCAAGGGGAGCAATTTTTGCACATCTCCAATATTTTCCTCAATCCCCCTGCGATCAAGCTGGCGCAGAGGCTGATCGAGCATACCATCCCGGGGAAAGTCTTCTTTACCAATTCCGGAGCAGAAGCGACCGAGGCGGCTATCAAGCTGATTCACAAATGGACGGCTGCCGAAGGTACGGGACGCTCAGGCATCGTGGTTCTGTCCAACAGCTTTCACGGCCGGACATTGGGAGCTCTTCGCCTGACCAGACAGCCTCACGTCTATCAGGATTTTCCTCAGCCCGATTTTCCGGTCTATGAGCTGAAGGCAGGAGACATTGATCAGCTTCGCGCTGTCTGTGAGGAACGCCGTCCTGCTGCCGTTTTGATGGAGCCGGTGCTGGGCTCGGGCGGTGTCGTCCCTCTGGCTGAAAGCTATTTGCAGGAAGTGGCGGCGATCTGCCAGGCGACAGGCACTTTGTTTGCAATGGATGAGATTCAGACAGGAATGGGACGGACAGGCAAATTATTCGCTTTTCAACACGCTGCTGTGACACCGGACCTCATTCTTTTTGCCAAAGGAGTAGGGGGCGGGCTTCCGCTCGGGGGTGTCATCGCAGGCGAAAAACTGCAAGACTTGTTCAAGCCGGGTGATCACGGCACCACGTTTGCGCCGTCACCGCTCTCTGCCGCCTTGGGGAATGCAGTTCTGGACGAACTGTTGGACGCAGCGTTCCAAAGTCAATTGCAGGATGTGACGCAATACCTGTGGGATCGTTTGGAAGATCTGCGGGCAGCCTTTCCTGAGCAGCTGCAATCGCTTCGCGGAAAGGGAATGATGGTGGGAATCCCGCTCTCGGTTTCACCGGAGGAAGTAAGCCGGCTTCAGCAAAATTTGCTGGAGGAGGGGATTTTGGTCGATGTTACGCAAAAAACCATTGTCCGTTTGCTCCCGCCGCTTACGCTGACCCGCGGAGATGTCGATCGTTTTATGGAAGCCTTCACCCGCGAAATGAGCCAGTTGGCGGCCGGAAAGGAGGCGTAGCAGCGTGAGTGTTTCGACGTTTGTCCGTATCCGCAGAGATCTGCATCAAATTCCCGAGCCCGGGTTCGCGGAGTTCAAGACACAGCGTTACCTGCTCGATTATCTGGAGCAGCTCCCTGCAGAGCGGTTTGAGCTCAAGACATGGAAGACAGGCATTCTCGTAAAAGTGGCAGGCCGCAATCCGAAAAGAACGATCGCCTGGCGCGCGGACATGGACGGGCTTCCCATCACGGAAGAGACCTCCTATCCATTCCGCTCCAGGCACGAAGGGTATATGCACGCATGCGGACACGATATGCACATGGCGATTGGCCTCGGCATTCTGACGCATTTCGTCCATCATCCCATTGACGACGATCTCCTCTTTATCTTCCAGCCTGCAGAAGAAGGACCTGGCGGAGCCAAGCCGATGATGGAGAGCGAGGAGTTTGGAGAATGGCGGCCGGATTGCATTTTTGCCCTGCACATCGCTCCAGAGTATCCCGTAGGCCATATCGCGACAAAGCCAGGCATTCTGTTTGCCAACACATCCGAATTGATGATTGATCTGGTCGGAAAAGGCGGACACGCGGCATTTCCGCATAAGGCAAACGACATGGTAGTCGCGGCAAGCCATCTGGTGACCCAGCTGCAGTCGGTCATCTCCCGCAATATTGATCCGCTGGATTCGGCTGTCATTACGGTCGGGAAGATTGAGGGAGGTACGCGGCAGAACATCATCGCGGAGAAGGCAAGACTGGAAGGGACGATCCGGACGTTTTCCACCGATTCCATGACCCGGGTGAAGGACCGGATTGAAGCCCTGGTCAAAGGGGTGGAAGCGGGATTCGAGTGCAAGGCCGAGATCGATTACGGCTGCGGCTATGCTCAGGTGTACAATCACGAGGAAATGACCCTTCAGTTTATGGACTGGGTGAGGGGAAATCTGCCCGACGTCACCCTTGTACACTGCGCGGAAGCGATGACCGGTGAGGATTTTGGCTTTTTCTTGACCGAAATTCCCGGATTCCTGTTCTGGCTGGGAGCGGATACCCCTTATGGACTTCACCACTCCAAGATCGAGCCGGATGAGCAGGCGATTGAAGTCGCCATCGACGTAGTGACCCGATATTTTACATGGCTCTCCGATCAGCAGGCATGACCGGATAAAACATGTGGATAAAAGCAGGAAAACGACCTCTTGGGGGTCGTTTTTCTATTGTTTGGACATGATGTGACGTGCCTATTCCCGCCAAGCAGGCCATAGCTGTGGATGATGTGGATTTTGTGGATATCGCAGAAAAAACTTCGCGGGGCACCACAACTATTTGCTTGCTTGGGCGTATAAGAATATGGAAAGAAACACTGAGGAAAACAAGCGCTGAAGCGCAACGATACTGGAGGATTGAGTCATGAAAAAAAGGTGGTTGTCTGCCCTGTTGGTGCTGACGGTTGCAGGTGTAGGGAGTACGGCCTTGGGCGAAGGCGCAATGCGCATTTTTCTGAGCGGCGAGCGCATTGTAAGCGATCTGCCCGGGTCTACGGCTTCTTCCATGGAAGAATTGGTGAATCGCTTGGGTGGATTCACAGAGTACGATCAGCGCTCGGGCAAAATGGAAATTATCAAGCCTAATGTGAATGTGCTTGTTCTTGAGGGAGTTCAGCAAAGCCGCAATAAAAATGTCGTCTTCAGCAACCCGATCAAAGGGTACAGCGACAAGGATGTCCCTCGCACGTTTAACGTCTTTGTCGAAGTAGACGAAGCCCCTTCGGCAAAGGATTTGCGCATGCAAGTAGTATTGATTGGACCGGATGGAAAAGAAGTGGAGCAAAGTAAAGTCTGGAAATTCTCAACTCAAAACGGAAACAGCTTCTACTTCTCGGAACCGTTTGTCTCCACCAAGCTTGAGCAGTACGGGACCTACAAAGTGCAGGTGCAGATGAAAACCGAAAAGTTTGATCAGTATGTAACAGTAGGGGAAAACAGTTTTTCCGTGGGCAGATAAAATTATCTGGCTTGGATGCGTTTCCACATGACTTGTTAACGTGGTATAATGATTACAAAACACAAGTTTTTTCATAATCCGCAAGCAAGTACATGAGAGAAAGGAACGATGGGAGCGAATGGAGACAAATCCCCCGCGGTCATCCACCGACATTGACGGCCCGAGTATAACCATTGCCTGGCAAGATGAGCATTCGATCTTGGCCGAATGGCAAATGACAAAAGAGTTTGAGCAGGAAGTCGAGCGAAAATTCGCGATTCCATTTGCCGAACTGCCATTTGTACTCCGCCTCTTCGATGTGACGGACCGCAACGAGATTCGTAATGACGGCACAGATCTGTATACAGACTTTGATATTAACCACCGGTCTTCAGAATGGATTCTTTATGGAGTGACACAGGGACTGAGATACTGTGTTGATCTGGGGATTCGGATGGTTGATGGCAGATTTTATTCGCTGTCGCGATCTCAACTGATTTGATCAACGTACGCATAAGGCAAGGCTCTCCTTGAACTGCACCCCAATTGTTGGACATATTCAACAGTTGGGGGTGCAGTTTTTTTATGACTAAATTTAGTGGGGATGTTAAGTTAGCTGCGGTTCAACGATACTTAGAAGGTGTGGAGAGTTATGCTTCGATCGCAGCGTCCATTGGTGCATCTGACTATATGGTGAGAAACTGGGTGTTGCAGTACGAGCATCAGGGTGAAAAAGCCTTTGTAAAATCCTATACAAGTTACTCGGTACAGTTTAAACTAGACGTACTCAATTATATGAATACTTATGGGACGTCTCCGAATGAAACAGCCGCCATTTTTCGAATCACCTCTCCTGGATTGATTCGAAAATGGAGAATGCAATTTCAATCACAAGGAATAGACGCTCTCATTTCAAAGAAAAAGGGGCGTCCAGCCATGAAGAAGAGACACAAGAAAGGAACACCTGTTGAAGGATCAGTCGAGGCACTGCAGGAAGAATTAGAGCGTTTACGCATGGAGAATGCTTACTTAAAAAAGTTGAATGCCTTAGTTCAAAGCAAGGAAAAATTACAAAGCAAGACAAAGCGCAAGTAGTATTTGAACTAAGGACCGAATTTCCTATAAAAGCGCTACTTAAACTCGCGGGTATTCCACGAAGTACGTATTATTACTATGTAAAAACTTTCAGCCGTCCAGATAAACATGCTGAATTAAAAACATTAATTCAGGCGATTTACCATGAACATAAAGGACGCTACGGATACCGTCGTATTAAGGATGAACTCAAGAATCTAGGACATCAGGTAAACCATAAAAAAGTACAGCGATTGATGAAACAGTTAGGCTTAAAAAGCATGGTTCGGATGAAAAAATATCGCTCCTATAAAGGGGAAGTTGGAAAGGTGGCGCCGAATATTTTGGATCGCAACTTCCACGCAGACAAGCCAAATCAGAAGTGGGTAACGGATATTACGGAGTTTAAATTATTTGGCGAAAAGCTTTATTTATCGCCAATGTTAGATTTATTTAACGGAGAAATTGTCGCCTATACGATTGATTCAAAACCAAGGTATTCTCTTGTTTCAACGATGCTGGACCAAGCTTTTAAACGACTAACAGATGAAGACGAGCTGCTTATTCACTCGGATCAAGGCTGGCATTACCAAATGAGCAAGTACCAACAGGCATTAAAAGAAAAGAACATTACGCAGAGTATGTCACGAAAAGGAAACTGTTATGACAATGCTGTAATGGAGAACTTCTTTGGTATCTTAAAATCGGAATTTTTATATATGCAGGAGTTTGAAAACATTGAACATTTTAAACAAGAGTTAGCAAAATACATCGATTACTACAACAACAAACGAATCAAGGCAAAATTAAAAGGCTTGAGTCCAGTGCAATACCGAACTCAAACCTTACTTGCTGCTTAATTAAAATGACTGTCTAACTTTTTGGGGTCACTTCACCTTTGGGAGAGCCTTTTTTTGCATTCGCTAAGGGATATTTCTCTGTTTGTCCAAAAGGCGCAGAGCGACAGCGAATACAGCCCAGGCCGGCATCGGTTCATCCAGCTTTCCGAGCCATTCCGGTGAGGTGATCAAGCCTTCTTTTAATGCGCGCAGCCCCAGCTCCTGCTTCCACTCGGGGACGGACTTCTCTTCGGGGGCAAATTGATCGTACTGTGTCAAATGGTAGGTGCGTATCAGGTTGGTCAATTTTTCGGCGTACGCCGGATCCGTTGCGTAGCCCGCTTTTTGCAGCTCCTGTGCGGCTTCGGTGGGAGTGGATGCGAGGATGACACGCTTATACGCGGGCCGAAGCAAAAACGAAGCGTGGTCATCGATGGACTGTTGATAGGAATAGTAGGCTTTGAAGGCAGAGGGGCGAATAACCGTCTGGCCATTTTCCACCTCCCGGGAGTTGACCGTGACAGAACCGGCTGGTCCGCTTCCTTTGATCCCGAACAAATTATAGGAGTAGCGGCCGGTTGCGGCATCGGTTGGAACGTGCTTGCCCCAGCCGGATTCCAGAATGGCCTGGGCAATCGTGATCGAGGGGAAGATGCGATGCGTCAGATAAGATTGGCGGGCTGGCCCGGCTACAAAATGGATAAACACTTGTTGGTCCATCGGGCATTCCTCCCAAAAGAAGGGTTGTGCTCTATTTTTATGAGAAAACAAGCAGAGCGGGGAAGGCTGCTGTCTCTCCTTTTAGAAAGAGCGGCAAATGTGGACAAAAACAGCCGGAAAATAAAAAACAGCCGGGAAATGCCGGCTGCTGCTGCTCCAGGCGCTTTATGGCTTGCGCGGCTGGAAATATTGGATGCGGTTGTTAAAGAGGTGCAGCTCTGCTTTAAAATTGCGTGCAAGATAACGGCAAAATTCATTTGCCTTGCTCTTGTCGCCATGTGTTGCAGAGTCCGGCAGGGAAACTTGAATGTAAGAATGTTCTTTACCATTTTTCTCTCGTTTGCCAACTCCGATGATAATCGCCTTGTGAGTGCTCGGATCTTTGCCGCGAAGCAGCAGCCAGGAATCCTTGCCCTCGGGGCGTTCATCGATGACATAAGGGAAAGCGGCATCGGCGTAGGACCAGCCGAGTTGTTCACCGGTTTTTTTGGTCATGTCGACGTAGCGCAGCAATTTTGCTTTGACTTCATCCAGAGATGCTTCAGTGGCTGTAGAGCCATCCACTAAATATATGTAGGCCGACTGCAGATTCACGTTTGCATTCACTCCTAGTCCCGGGAATCTCCTGCGTTAAGTGTAGCATTCCTGCCACTCTTTGGCAATGAATCATTCCCAGGGGGAAAACAATTGCGAGTTTTTTCAGAAAAGTGTAAAATGTATATACCATTTGCAGCGCGTTACAGCACTAGAGAACGACAAATGGATTGTGGAGGGAAGATACCATGCAGGAGGTTTCCATTCGAAATGTCTATGAAGCATTAAATACGATGCGCGCCATAGATGTGGTCAACAAGGAAGATTGGGAGCGAGCGGCAAAAGAAGCGGAGCTGGACTCCTCCGTACAACTGAATATTCTATGGATCATTTATTGCTACGAAGGCGTGCGCGTAACGCAAATCGCGGAGTGGACCTTCTGGCATCCGTCTTCCATTGTGATCCACATCAAAAAGCTGGTGGAAAAAGAGATGGTCTACATCGAAAAGTCAGAGCTGGATGGGCGGGTTGTCCATGTCTATCCGACGCGCAAGGGCAGAGAAGTGATCGAGACAAGCAGGCAGCGGGTCCCTTCGATTTTCCGTCTCACCTATGCGTTGGAGAAGCTGGAAGAGAGGTACAGTACAGCTGTTGTCGAGCTCTTTTTTGAGTGTCTGTCTTTTGTCGCGCAGTCGCTGCACGGATCGGAAAAGGTCCGGTGGATTCAGGAAGGAGAAGACCGGGTACCCAATCGGCAATCCATGATCATCTGACTTCGCCCAATATTTGGCAGGTTGAAATGTAAACTGGAAATTGAGCGGAGATTGTGTTACACTAATAAAGAATCCGAATATTTAAACAATGCTCGGATCATTACACTTGGAGGAGGGATTGCTGATGGAACGCTATGACCATTTGTACGACGTCGCCGAGAATGCACAGGTTCGTTTTTTCGGTTTTGTCACAGAACGGACTCGCCACGACTTCGGAATCGTCTATACGAACAAGTTTTATGGAAAGCCGTTGGTCATCTGTATGCAGACTGGGCAATCTACCCTTCTCGGTTCAGAGGATGCCGTAAACCCGGAGTACCTGAAGAAAATCTTCCGCTTGGATTGTTCAGATGAAGCAGAAATGCTCTCCCACTTTTTCCAGGAGCATTTGCCATCGTTGCCCTTCGAAGAAAACCAGTATTAACGGATGAGCAGAAGTTCGCTTCTGCTCATTTTTTTGTGCGGTGAGATGCAATCATTGCCTTCCAGAAGAGATGGCGCTTTCATACAATTGCCTTGTCACATGCTATTCTTGGAGAAGAGGAGGGAGCAAAATGGAGTGGTTTTCCCATACATGGTCTGTAGAAAAGCCTCGTGCAGCGATGGTGCTGATCCACGGAACAGGCGAGCATCATGGCAGATATCAACATGTCGCTGACGAGTTAAATCGGTTCGGAGTCGAAGTAGTGACAGGGGATCTGCCAGGGTGGGGCCGGTCTGCGGGCAGGAAAGGACATATCGACAGCTTTTCGCAGTATTTGGACGCGGCTGGGGCGTGGGTAGAGACGGCCTTGCAAAAAACGGGACAGAAATACCCGGTATTCGTTTTTGGGCACAGCATGGGCGGCCTTGTCGCGGTGCGCCTCATCGAGCGCTTTGCGGAGCGAAAACGACTCGCCGGACTGATTCTCACGTCTCCATGTCTCCAACTGAAGGTGCCGGTTCCACAGTGGAAGGCCAGGCTGGCTGTTTGGTTGGATAAGAGCTGGCCTACACTGCGAATGGCGAGCGGGATAACGCCCGAGATGGTTACGCGCGACCCGGAGGTGCAAAAGGCTTACATAACAGACCCGTGGCAGTATCCAAAAGTAAGCGTGCGCTGGTACCAGGAGCTACATCGAGCGATGGGGGAAGCTTGGGAGGAACGAGGCAGCCTTTTGTTGCCGACTCTTGTGCTGCAGGCCGGTGATGATCTGCTGGTCGACGCGGATGCCGTGGAGCGATTTGCGGCTGATTTGCCGGAAGAAGCTGTATTCCGGCGCTTCCCCGGAATGCGTCACGAGCTTCTGAATGAGCCGGAGCGGGAAGATGTGCTCTGCTGTATCGTAGAGTGGATGAAGCAGCACGGACTAGAAATGTGACATACTAATAGAGATTAAAATGTGTATTTTTTTGATTGACTCCTCCATTATGACGTATTAACATAAAGGTACGATCATGAATGAGCATCATCTTTTTGCTGGCGTGTAGGATATATGACATGCTTGTGCGACAGCAATATGAGAGTCGGAGGGGTTTGCGCAATATGGGGACTATTATTTGCCAAAGCTGTGAGTCGATCATCGAGCATTTTGAGAGCAATCAGGTAAAGACGCTGTATGGCATGTGCAAAGGCGAATGCAAGCACGCGGAAGCGACGAAACAGAAATAAGGCGAAATAGATAGAACACGGACGCTTGTCGAAAGCGTCTGTTTTTTTTTGACAATGATTGGCGAATGAAGGATAATGGGAAAGAGAGAAAATAGTTGTAAGAGGAGGAATTGTTTCATGAAGCGAGGACGCATCCGGGGACTGATGGCGGCTGTCTTGCTGACATCTTCCCTCTGGGGCGGTACATCGGCTTTCGCCGCAAATGAAATCCGAGTCGATGCAAGTCAGCCTTATATTGCCCGTGTAGGCTTTGACATTTCTACCGATTATGCCGTGTGGATGTTGAAGAATGAAAACACCATTACTCTGTATGACATCGATGATCAATCCGAAACCAAAATTGGGGACAAGTCCTCTGGAAAGAAAAATCCGGTGGTGGACGGCAAGTATGTTGCCTGGATTGACGACCGCCACGGAGGAGACGATGTCTACCTCTACGATATTGACCGAAAAAAGGAAACCCGGATTACGAATGGAGACGCCAAACCGTCTCAACTGGATCTTGCGGACAATATGATCGTGTGGACAGATAGTTCAG
Source organism: Brevibacillus sp. FSL K6-2834 (assembly GCF_038592925.1). NCBI lineage: Bacteria > Bacillati > Bacillota > Bacilli > Caryophanales > Paenibacillaceae > Brevibacillus > Brevibacillus sp. FSL K6-2834. Next base: position 3,652,622 of record NZ_CP151945.1, on the reverse strand, counting down.
ACGACAACATCTACCTCTACGATATCAAGGCAGGGGAAGCAAAGCGTGTTTCTACCAGCGGTCGAGCGAGCAACCCGACTGTTTCCGGCAATTACGTTGCTTGGGAAGACACTAGAAACAAAAATTCCGATATCTTTTATTACGACATCAGCAAGGGGCGCGAATACCCAGCTGTAGAAGAGTCGGGAAATCAGACCAATCCGTCTATATACGATGATCAAATCGTATACGAGAGTGACACTGGCCGCGATACCGATATTTATCTTCATGAACTGGGAAGTTCCAGGAATAAACAGCTGACAACTGATTCCGCTGACGAAGTAATGCCGCAAATTTATAAAAACAACTTCATCTATTTTAACGAAGAAGACGAAGCATTGTATTTTGGCAGTGTAAGCAGACCTAAAAACGCTAAAGAAATTGCCTCGGACGTTGATGACAGATTGCAGCCACGCATAGCGGGGGATTATGTCATTTTCGCCAAGAAGGACCGCGATGATAATCTATCTATCTATATTTATGACACGGATGATGAGGATCTTGTCCAAATTGGAGGAACCTCGGGAGAGCCTACACAGCCGGATGGAGATGATAGATACGTAGTCTACATAAACGAGTCAAAGAGATCCTCGAGTGTTGTTCTGTACGATCTGCAGAAGAAAACAAGCAAGGTCATCAGCAAACCGGATTCCGAGCCGAGCCGTCCGCTTGTCAGCAGTCCATATGTAGTTTGGTATGACGAAGATGAAGAAACGCTTATGGTGTACAACATACGAACTGGCAAGCTGGAAAGAGCTATTGATCAAGATGATACGCCACATGACAGTCTTTACGAACTTGAAGGGAATAATCTTCTGTGGGTAAACGAGGGCCGTCGTTATGATGTGATCCTGACCGACCTGTCTTCAGGTGATTACGAGGAGCTTGAAACACTTAATGATGAACCGCTTTATCTAGATGTAAATGAAGACTATGCGATGTGGGTGAAAGAAGAACGCTCGGGTGATAGTACAATTGTACTGTATGATATCGACCGAGGACGTGATGAGGATATTCGTACTGACGTGGAAATCAAAGGAGCAAGCTTAGGCGACGAGTTTGTCGTTTGGAGTGAATACTCCAATTCCACGAGATCGTACGACTTGTATTATTATGACATCGATCGGGAACGGACCAATCTTGCAGTACGATGGACGGAAAGAGATCAAATCGAACCGCAAGCTTCCAGAGATGTTGTGTTCTTCTCGGATAATCGAAATTCCAAGAGAGACACCGACTACTACTTTGAGCTATACGATATAGACAGAGATTCCTATATGAATGAAATCTGGTCGGAGGATGCCGAGATTGAGGAACCGCGAATGGGTGGTAACCGACTAGTCTGGATCGATAACAGAGACTCCACTCCTGCAGTTTATACCGCTGAATTTGCCAGCCCTCGAGATGACGACGATGATGACGACAACGGTGGAGAAATTCCAGGAGATTACACAGATTATAACTTTATAAAGGTTATGACTGGAAGCGATGATTCAGTTATTAAAATCATTGCAAAAAATGCTAATCGGACCTATTTTGTGTTAGATCCTGGAACAAGTAAAGAGAAAAGCATACCTTTCATGACAGCATTAGATGACGTCAATACATTTTTCAAACTGTTGAATGGAACGAATATAAATTCTGTTGTGATTCGAGTATTTAATAAATAGTATCTACAAAAACAGGCATAGAGGAAAGGTCCTCTATGCCTGTTTTAGGTTTTAAAAAACACTCATCATAAGTCCTGTCTTCCCGACAAATGACGGAGTCGTAATTGCTACGTCTTCCTCAGACAAAAGTAGGGGTATGTGAGCATTAATGCCACCAGGAAGAGAAGGGCAGCCACATACGCAGGGATCAAATGAATAAAGTCCGTATATCCAACTGCGAAATGAATGCCAATCCCGGATGCGAATCCAGGCAGACCTCCCAGAAACAGCGTCCACCAGACCCAGGACTCTCCCTGTCTGAATGCCCACAAGCTGATCAACAGGACCGCGATTCCGACTGACAACAGGGCACCGCCAAATCCGGCCCGATCATGGGCGATCACGGGGATCAGCTTCTCATTATAGGCCTGCAAAACCTCGGGCGTAGCACAAAGAAAGGCCAGATCCTGTGGGACAAACACACCGGTAATCCCGATGATGGAGATAATCAGTCCAGCTCCGGTCAACCCGCAGCCGATAATCACAAAGAACAATTGTCCCCACAGTGAGCGGCGCCAGTCACGGTCATTTTTGACTTGGGCGGGCAGAGGAGAGAGCTGTTTGTTTGCAGGTTGCCTTATGGCCAACAGGAAAAACGGGAACAGCGACAGAGACAATACAGCATGCAGAATATCAAAATAACCGTAGCCAATGTAGAGAAAGAAGCTGAGAAAGCCAACTGAGCCGGAAACGAGCAAGACCTGCTTAGCCCAATGAAGCTGCCGGCTAAGGCCGAATCGGGAAAGCTGGAAATAAATCACGCCAATCGAAATCATTGTACCCGCCAGACTAACCCTGTCATGGGACATGAAAGGGAGAATTTGCGGGTTGAGAGCCTGGAGCTCGGACGCTCTCATGCCCAGGAAGGCTTCATCATAGGGAAGTACGACAGTTGTCAATGCTACCAGGAGTGCGAGTAATCCCCCGATCACCATGCCGATCCCCAGCAGCGAGCCAGAGAACCATCCAGTGAACTGCCCGGTGAATTTCCGAGGAGCACGATGGCTCTCGACGGTTGGTGAATCCGGCTCGGACAACTTGCTGTCGGCAGAAAGTTCAGCAGTCCGAAGAGGATGATTGCTTTGCCAAATGGCTTCATTGATTCGTTTTGGCAGGCCAGGACCGGAATAAATCAGTCCGCTGTGAAGCTGCACAAAATCGGCGCCTGCCGCGAATAAAGCCAGAGCATCGTCTGGCTCGATCACGCCGCCGGAACCGATCATAAAAAGATTCGGGTAACTTTTTCGAATCCACTGAACCATCTGGATGCTCTTTTCTCTTGTTATGCCCCCTGTCAAGCGGCGTGGGGACAGCTCTTGCGGCGGCTTTGCGTCTTTGGCTTCAGACTGCGGGACCGATGTTTTGCCAAAAGCAGATGATGGGGAAATGCCACCGGCGATTGCAACACCTTTTATCCCCGCGCGAATCGCCGGCAATAGCAAGCACTCGGCCTCGACCTTGGGCAAGTCCGGTGACAGTACCAGAAGCAGCGGGGCCTTTGTTGCCTCTGCGAGCAAAGAGAGATGCAGGTTCCATGCAGTCTCATCCCACCCATCCAAAAGCTGTTGACGTGTATCAAGCGTAAAGAATCCGCAGTAAGGCGATAGCTGTTCAATCATTTCAATGCGCTCCTGAGCCGCTTCAAGCGGAGAGGACCCAGGGGCGAATGACAGCCGGCAAGCCAATGGAAGCGAGCGATGTCCGCAGCGCTCAAGCCGCTCGGCCAGCTTTGCCGCCCCCATGTTAGCCAAGGGAGCTGGATACGAGATAGACTCGTCTGCCAATAACCGCTCGATGCCGCCGGATTCATCAACGGGATTGCGGGTGACGGGACCCAGTTCTATATAGCCGAAGCCGAATTGGGAAAGGGCGGATAGCGCCCGGGCATCGGTATCGAGCCCGGCTCCCAAGCCAATCGGAGTGGGAAAGGAGATACCCCACTGCTTTCTCGAAAGCTCGGCGGGAGGCTCCATATGTCCCATCAGTTCGATGAGTGAGGGACCGCCCGGGCATTTTGCCAATGTGCCGATAGCGGTCAAGGTCAAATGGCGTGACCGCTCTGCGGGCAGTGTAAACAATAAGGGGCGAAACATCGTGTGATACGACCAATCCGGCATAATGGTTTCCTCCATCTATACCCACTTTTCCCTATCATATCAAATGCTGACTACATACAAAACGCGAATGGCCTCTTCCGAATTGACCTTCGAGACAAAAAAAGCCGACTCGCGTAGAGCCGGCATTTTGTAGGTTATCCAGAGATAGCTGTTTGACGTTTTACGACCTTGACCGTTTTCAGTGACTCGTCCTCAGGGCCTTGAACAGGAAGGCCGACACGAATGTTCTCCTTGATGTAGGCGATGTTTTCCTCTGTAATCACCTCTCCGGGCAAAAAGATCGGAATACCGGGAGGATAAACCATGATAAATTCGGTGATTACCCTACCTGCCGCTTCCGCCAAGGGAACAGTCTCCGTCTCTGCGTAAAAGGCATCGCGCGGCGTCATGGACAGGACCGGGATGTTCGGCAGCGAAATGGTCGGCTTTTCTTCTGCCTGCACATGAGCAAATTCCACAGACAGTTCCCTCAGCGCATTCACCAGAGTGCGAATCGATTCCTCTGTATCGCCAGCGGTAACAAAGCAGAGGACATTGTACAAATCGCTCATTTCGACCTCGATGTTGTACTTCGAACGGAGCCAGTTCTCCACTTCCCAGCCAGTAATCCCCAGATCGCGAACGTGAATCAAGAGCTTGGTCGGGTCCATGGCAAAAGTCGCAGGCGTACCGAGAATTTCCCGACCGACGCAGTGAATCCGCGGGATCTCGTTAATCATCTCTCTGGCTTTGTTGGCCATCTGCATCGCTTGCTCGGTCAACATCCGACCGTTAATGGCCAGGTGCTGCCTCGCCATGTCCAGAGATGCGAGCAGGATATAAGAGGTCGAAGTCGTCGTCAGCATGCTCATGACGGTCTTGACGCGATCGACATCGACCAGGCCTTCGCGAACATTCAGGATAGAGGTCTGGGTCAAGGAGCCTCCCAGCTTGTGAACGCTGGTCGCTGCCATGTCGGCACCGGCTTGCATCGCGGAAATCGGAAGCTCTTCATGAAAATGAATGTGGACACCGTGTGCTTCATCCACCAATACGGGAATTTCATAGTTATGCGCAGTACGTACGATTTCTCTGAGATCGCCCGCAAAGCCGAAGTATGTCGGGTTGATGACGAGGAGAGCAGCCGCATCGGGATGCTGCTCCAGCGCTTTTTGAACAGCTTTTACAGTAATCCCGTGAGATATCCCCAAACGCTCGTCCATCACAGGATGGATAAAAATCGGAGTCGCTCCGGCAAAAATGATCGCCGCCATGACTGATTTGTGAACGTTCCGCGGGACGATAATTTTGTCTCCCGGATTGCAAGTGGCCATAATCATGGCCATGATCGCGCCGCTCGTTCCCTGAACGGAAAAAAAGGTATGGTCAGCTCCGAAAGCTTCGGCTGCCAGATCCTGGGCTTCCTTGATCATTGCCTTGGGATGGTGCAAGTCATCCAGAGGAGCAATATTGATGAGGTCAATCGAGAGAGCGTTTTCCCCGATGAATTCACGGAATGTCGGGTGCATGCCCATGCCCTTTTTATGACCAGGGATGTGAAATTGAATAGGATTTCTTCGGGCGTGCTCCAACAACCCGCTAAACAGAGGAGTACTCTTTTGTCTCATATGATCGCCTCACTTTGCAACAAGAATAAAAGGGTAAAAAACAAACAAATTGAGTATAGCAAAAAGGGGGGGGAAAGCAAGTTCATTTTTTTGATATTTATCTGTGGCGGCAGGAGTTCTCCCTTTTGGCCGAGAAGTGAGTGAGAGAGGTGACGCTTATGAAAACAAGAGTGACTGAGCTGCTGCAGATCCAGTACCCGGTCGTACAAGGCGGGCTGGCTTATCTGGCGTATGCCGAATTGGCGGCTGCCGTCTCCAATGCCGGCGGTCTGGGACAGGTAACAGCAATGTCTCTTCCCTCTCCGGAGGCTTTGCGTGAAGAAATTCGGAAAACCAAGGCCTTGACTGACAAGCCGTTTGGTGTGAACTTTGCCATTGGCCAGCATGGTCGCCCATATGAACACATGCTGGAGGCCGCTTTGGAAGAGGGGGTCCGGGTCATTTCCATAACCGGAGGAAATCCCGAGCCGCTCATTCGCCGAACGGACGGCCTCGATGTGAAAAAGCTCGTGCTTGTCGCCTCAGTCCGTCAGGCGCAAAAGGCAGAATCGATCGGCGCAGATGCGGTCATGGCCGTAGGTCAGGAGGGCGGCGGGCACCTGGGCAGAGATGACATCGGCACGTTTGTACTGATCCCGCGCGTCGTTGATTCGGTGCGTATCCCTGTACTTGCCAGCGGAGGGATCGGAGACGGCAGAGGAATTTTGGCCGCTCTCGCTTTAGGAGCAGAGGGCGTAGAGATGGGGACCCGGTTTATCGCGACCAAAGAGTGCGTCCATGCTCATCCTGCCTACAAGAATGCTTTGATCAGAAGCACAGAGCACGACACCCAAGTAATCAAACGGACGTTGGGGACTCCTGCGAGGGTAGTCAGAACACCCGGGTCAGATCTCATTTTGGAAATGGAAAAAAGCAGTTCGGACTATGAGCATTTGAAGCCGTACATCAGCGGTGAGCGAAACCGCTTGTTTATCCACGAAGGAAACGAGCAGGAGGGCTTCGGATGGGCAGGGCAAGTGATCGGATTGATTGACGATGTCCCGAGTGTACAAGAACTGTTTGACCGAATGTTTCAAGATGTACAAGGCAAGCTGGCTTTTCTCAACAACAGTGCAGGTCGTTCCTAGTGGTTTTCCTTAGTGTTCCCGGTCGCACCCGATTATGTGTCCGAAAAGCAAAAGAACAGGAAACCGCTTTTTTAGAGAAAGCGGACCTGTTCTTCTGCATATACCTAAACTACATCCTCATCAAGCGAGTCCCGTTGTACGCAGCTTGCTCAGATTGTACAGCTTGGTCAGGACAGCAAAGGTAGCGTCGAGTTTTGAAAGCAGTTTGTCTCCATCCGCAAGGACAGGATCATGGCGATCGATATTGATGCCGCACAGAATTTCTGCCTTTTTCACTTGTTGCAGTCTGTCGATCAGTTGCAGTACGCCTTCACGTCCCAACACTGCTTGAGGAGTGCTGCCCGGCTGCATGTGATCGGGGGACCAGCGAAAGTCGTCAGGTACCATTTCGAGGATTTCCTCCAGGTGTTCCTTCATGGACCGGCTGATCTCCTCCTTGAAGGGAGATTCGTAAATCACTGCATACCAGACAAACAGATGAGTGCCCCACAAGCCTACCTGAAAGTGAGGGTGTTTCTTGTATCCGCGTTTGTCGCCAGCCCAGGCAACCCATGTATCTTTTGGCGGGTTTACTGTTCTGCGCGCGTGCTTGGCGACATGGTAAAACATCTCTTCGCCAGTTGCCAGCGAGAGAGACGGAGCGAAATGTTGTCCGAGGGTCTCCAGCTTGGGCCGGATCAGCTCCTTGATCCCTTCCATTCTGTTGTCCAATCCCTCAATGGCAAACACATCAAAATCATTCTGATGAAAACCGGTAAAAGAATTCGTCATCACGACCACCTCTCATAGCACGATCTGTAGCAAGCAGCCCGCTGGGAAACAGGCAAGTATCTTTGTCAAAAGAGCTCAGAACCCCCCATATAATAACATAAGATTTTAGGAAAAAACATGCAGGGAAACGAATAGCAAAAGCTGCAACAGAATAATATGATATACCACTCACTCCCGTAAGCAGTTCTATTTACTGAGTATTCTGTGAATGGGAGGGATCTGATGCAAGACGGGAAGGAATTGGAGTATTGCAATTTGTCTGTCTGGTTTGACCGAAAAACCTTGTATGCGATGCTGCAGTTTCTGGTCAATGCAGGAGCAACTGTCACTTGGAAGGAAACCAAGGAGCACTTTCATTTACTCGTGTGCACCCAGGACGGCAGAGCAGAATGGAGACTTCAACGCGTCAACGGTGTCTACAGATGGCAGCAACCTGATTGTTCAGTCCGTGACACCCGGGTGGCCTTGATACTCTACCGCTTTATCCAGAAGGCAAAAGGACATGTCGTTGTAAAAATGCTCCATGAAAGCGGGTTGCTCATAAAGCACATTCGGTATGGAGAAGCCGTCAGAATCGTGGAGATAAAAGGAGCTGAGAAAAAAGTGATCTACGAAAAAGCTTGCAGTGTAACCATGGATCAGGTGATTGCCGCCCTCAAACGTCGTGATGCAGAGGAACGAATACCGGTTTTGCGTTTGGAACTCGATTATGAGTTGGCTACCCTGTACGATGCTTTGCATGCCAAGGATACGGCTCAGATTCGCAGATCGACCGAACGCTTGAAGCAGCTCCGCAAGGAAATGCTGCTGCTGGAAGCATAGGGAAAGCCAACCTAAGATGCAGGCCAGTGAAACGTTAACAGCTTTGCGATTACACGAAAGCATGCGAAAGATGCGTGCATGAGTGGAGGAAAGAACAAAAACGATGAAGGTCGCACATGTGAATAGGGAATGAAAAAAGCGGCATCTCATATCGAGAGTGTCGCTTTTTTTGGTTTTTGCTCCTGGGCATCTTTTTGATCGTAATGTTCGTCTTTTCATTTGAATTGGCCCAGGCAACAGATGTACAATAGAGTAGGATTTTTGGGCCCCTTGCGCCACTAGAAAGGAAGAAAATGTTACATGGTAGATCTCCTATCGCTTGCTGAAAACACGCCGTTCTTGCTCCTGGCCACCCTCGGGCTCATCCTCTTGTTGTTTTTGCTCCTGATCATGCAGTCGGTTCGTATCAACCGTCTTCGCAAATCGTTAAATCGCTTGCTGAGCGGTACAAATGGGGCTAATTTGGAGGAAGGCATGCATCGTCTCTTTGACGAGATGGATGATGTGAAAAAACGGCAAACGGATCAGCAGTTTTTGCTCAATCGCCTGTCACAGCGCATTGCCGGACAGTGCGGAAATGTCGGGGTTGTCCGCTACAATGCGTTTGATGACATCGGCAATGACCTCAGCTTTTCCTTGGCAATCATCGACGATTCCCAGAATGGTGTGGTTGTTACCAGTATTTTCAGCCGCATGGAGTCCCGGGTCTACGCAAAGCCGGTCGAACAGGGCAGCTCGCCTTACCATTTGTCAGAAGAAGAGCAGACAGCGATCAGAAAAGCAATGAATCAAATAGCTGGAAGCCCTTCTGGAACGGAAATAAAACAGGAAAATTAGCGAGTATCCGGCAGAATAGGTGAGTTCTTCTTGTGTCAGGATAAAATTCAACGGATATTCGGCTTTTTTGCGAAAATTCATCCGCTTTTCGCTCAAGACTTTTTACTGCCTCTGTAGTATAATAAAGGAGTCAAGGTTGGCTTTAAATACGAAAAGTAGGTGATCCGCCTTCAATACCCAAATCGATTTTCGATTCGCGGGGCAAGGCCAGGTTCTACAACGTTCCTTCGTTGACACCTAGCGTATCTCCTCATTTGGCAACCGTTTTCGTCCAAACGATCCAGGTAAACCAAAAGAATTGAGGAGATATTTATGGCACAGCGTTTAGCAACAAACTACGCCAAGGCCTATTTTACGATGAACGAAGAAGAGTTGAACCGATTCGTCTCTCTCTTCACCAATGAGCACATTTCTGTCGAAGTGAAAATTTGTGAAAACGGCGATCGGGACGTTTTGTTGACGGACAAGAGCGGTGCGATTCAGTTGACATTCCACCGCTTGGGCAACCGGTATTCCTGTGAAAGTTCCTACCTCATTAGAGATATGCATCTGGCTAATGCCATGCGGAAAGCAATGAAAACGTTTCGAGGCCACGGGATCGTCCATCGGATTTATGACGGATTTACAGTCGTCTATCATTACGACGAAGGTTCTGTCGTAAGCATCCAGGAGGTTTCCGGCGACGAGGAAGTGTCCATTTTTGAAAATACCGCCCCTCATGCCGCAAAGGAACTGGAAGAGCTGTTCCGGCAGACGGGAAGCGAGTGTGAGATTGACTCGATCCGGCAAGAGACGGATAGATGGCTGGACTTGCGTAACTGGGCGAAGCATGCTGCCCCGGAAAAACTTGGCATGATCGACCTTCGTTTGTGCGCATTGTCACGTCGTTTGTTTGAACTGGAAGCCTGAGAAAACTGAAGATTTTCTGCATGAAATGGGTGCTGCGGCGCCCATTTTTTGTTTCCCATGATTTTCTTTCATAAAAAGTATTGTCAACTAGGCCGAAGCATGGTATGTTTGTTTTCGTTGGAAACAGGATTAGGAACCAGGATTCACTTTAAAGGGTGGATAACAAGAGGGAAACCGCCCCCGTTAGTGAATGACGCAGGTCCTAGCGATGTTTAACATTACACTTGCTAGGAAGGGGGAACCGAAAGATGGAATACTCGACTTTCGGAAGACACGTTGCCGTTGACACATGGGGAGTTCAGTTTGACTTGTTGAACGACGCAGAATTTTTGAAGAAGGAAATGATTGAAGCTGCTGAAAGCTGTGGTGCCACTGTACTCAGTGTGCAAGCCAAGCAGTTTTCTCCTCAAGGGGCTACCGTTCTGGTTCTTCTCTCGGAAAGCCATCTGTCTATTCATACCTACCCAGAGCGTGGATTTGCGGCTCTGGATTGCTACACCTGCGGTGAGACCGTAGACCCGCAAGTTGCCATTGATTACCTGGTTTCTGTATTGCGGCCAGAAAAAGTGTACGCAAAGAAACTGGTTCGCGGTACAGGCGAATTGCAAGTGGTTGAACCGGAAATGAAACCGGCCCAGGTGGCAAGCAAGTAACGATTGGAAAAAGCCAAGAGGTGCGGAATATGTCCGCACCTCTTTTGTGTCAAAAATTGCCCGGGTTTAACGGAACGGAGCGGTTATCGTACGGCCGACATCCCGCAGCAATACGGTAAAATCGTTTGCGGCGTTTGCCAGATTTCCGGTTACCGTATTCGGCCCGGAGGTAACGGCATTGGTGGTGTTCGCCAGGCCGTTCGTCACGGTGTTGCTGATGTTTTGCACCCTGCTGTACATGTTGTCATCTGAAGTGACGCGGATGTTGAGATTTGGTGCGGCAGCCCGCGCAGCAGAGTGAACCTGGCGTTCGATGGCTTGCCTTTGCTGCATATCTTGAGCGCCAAAACGGGTCCTGACGCCGATAATGCAATCGTTCCCGTACACGGCTGCCGTTGCTCCTTCAACCCCGGGAACATTGTCTGCTGCTTGCGCCAAACGATCTGCGACATCGCGGTTAAATCCTTGGGCAGTAAAGCCGTTTTGATAATTGTAGGCACCGTAGTTGTTTGCTCCGAAATTGTTTGCGGTGCCGTTGTTAGGCTGCGCATTGTTTTGCAGGTTAGCTGGACGCTGGTATGCCAAATTGTTTGTTTGGGTACCTTTATTTTGATCCGTGCCTGCATTTGCACACCCGGATACAGTTGCCAGCACCATTACGCCAACAAGAGAATACGCCCATTTATTCATGGGGAGCCACCTCCTTCGGTTAGTATGAGCCCGCATTGCACTCGATACTCAGGAAGGGGCTGGATGTCAAAACACCCCATTGTGCCATTTTTCTCTACCTGTTAATATGGAAGGTACGCATACTAGAGGAGGTTTACATGAAGCGTCTTGACATACGCAACATCGCAATTATTGCACACGTCGACCACGGTAAAACGACATTGGTGGACAAACTGTTGATTCAATCCGGTACATTCCGCAGCAACCAGCAGGTTGAAGAGCGGATGATGGACTCCAATGACCTGGAGCGGGAGCGCGGAATTACCATTCTGGCAAAGACCACATCCATTAAGTACAACGAGTACACCATCAACATTCTGGATACTCCTGGGCACGCCGACTTTGGCGGCGAGGTAGAACGGATTATGAGCATGGTGGACGGCGTTCTGTTGATCGTCGATGCTTTTGAAGGATGCATGCCGCAAACTCGCTTTGTATTGAAAAAAGCGCTGGAAGCAAAAGTGACGCCTATCGTCGTGGTCAATAAAGTGGACCGTGATAATGCACGTCCGCAAGAAGTCATCAACGAAGTTTACGACCTCTTTATTGATCTCGACGCAACCGAAGATCAACTGGAGTTTCCGATTGTATACGCATCCGGATTGCAAGGGATTGCGGGTATGGAGCCGGACAAACTGGAAGGAAACCTTCGTCCGCTGTACGAGACGATCATCGAGCACATTCCAGCTCCGGAAGCGAACTCCGAAGAGCCATTGCAGATGCAGGTTACGATGCTGGACTACAATGACTTCCTCGGCCGCATCGGGATTGGCCGTATTTACCGCGGTGTGCTGAACGTAAATGACACCGTTGCCCTGGTAAAACGGGACGGCTCGGTTAAACGGATGCGCGTGCAAAAGCTGTTTGGATTCTCTGGCCTGCAGCGTGTTGAGCAAAAAACGGCAAAAGCCGGTGATATCGTTGCCATCGCCGGTCTCGAGGATATCAACGTAGGGGAAACTGTCTGCCATACAGATCATCCGGATCCATTGCCGCTGCTGAAAATTGACGAGCCGACCCTGCAAATGACATTCCTCGTCAACAACAGCCCGTTTGCCGGACGCGAAGGCAAACACGTAACTTCCCGCAAGCTGCGCGACCGCCTGATGGCCGAGCTGGAGACTGACGTATCCCTTCGCGTAGACGAAACGGATTCTCCGGATGCGTTTATCGTATCGGGACGCGGTGAGCTACACTTGTCCATTCTGGTTGAAAACATGCGTCGTGAAGGCTTTGAGCTGGGCGTATCCAAGCCAGAAGTAATCGTGCGGGAAATCGATGGCCAAAAGATGGAGCCAGCCGAACGCCTGATTATCGACGTGCCGGAAGAATACACCGGTTCCGTCATGGAAACGCTTGGCCAACGCAAAGCTGAAATGGTCAACATGATCAACAACGGCTTTGGCCAGGTTCGCCTGGAATTCATCATTCCGTCCCGTGGTCTGATCGGCTACCGTACAGAGTTCTTGACGATCACACGCGGATACGGCATCATGAACCACTCCTTTGACAGCTACCGTCCGCTCGTTCCGGGCAGCGTTGGCGGACGCCATGCAGGCGTGTTGATCTCCAATGAAACGGGAACGGCCACCACGTACGGTCTGATGTCCGTCGAAGACCGCGGCATCATGTTTATCCAGCCGGGTACCGAGGTATACGAAGGAATGATTGTCGGCGAGCACAACCGCGACAACGATCTGACCGTAAACGTCTGCAAAGAGAAGCACGCGACCAACGTCCGTTCGGCAACGAAGGATGATACCGTGAAAATGAAAACGCCTCGTCTCTTGACGCTCGAAGAGGCGCTGGAATATCTGAATGACGACGAACTGTGCGAGGTTACCCCGCAATCCGTTCGTTTGCGTAAAAAGTATCTGACCAAATCGGAGCGCGAACGCTACGAGAAGCAAAAACGCTATGCGTCTCAGTCTTGATTTGCAGAGGCAAACGCAATTTTGTCTGGCATGACATACTGTCCGGATACGAAAGTAACCATGCAAAAAGCCGCCTGGTAAAAGGGCGGCTTTTTCATTTTCTCAGCAAGAAATTGCTTCGGCCAAGAGGCAAAAAACATCGCAGGCATTCACCCGAGACCAATGTGTATGAACTGGTTTGCCCCTACTGCAAATACTGTTCGATCAGCCCGGTCAATTCTTCCGGCTTCACCCGCGGATCAATCCGCTTGACGACGTTTCCTTCACGGTCGACCAGAAATTTGGCAAAATTCCATTCAATGTCCTGGTTTTCCTCGTTGGGGGCGTGCTGCTTCAGATACTGATACAGGGGATGAGCATTCGGTCCGTTTACATCAATTTTGGCAAACAGGGGAAAAGTCACTCCGTAATTTCGATCGCAAAATGCCGAAATTTCTTCAGCCGTACCAGGCTCCTGAGCGCCGAATTGATTGCACGGAAAACCAAGTACGACCAAACCGCGGTCACGATAGCGCTCATATAATTCCTGCAGTCCTTTGTACTGCGGAGTCAGCCCGCAAGCACTGGCAGTGTTGACGATCAGAAGCAGGTTGCCCTTGTAGCGGGCCAGTGTCGTTTCTTCACCAGCGATGGTTGTGACGGGGATGTCGTAAATACGCAAGGATTCCACCTCTTTCAAAGAGTTGTGATCCCGTCCACTATACCACGTCAAAGGGGAGTCATTCCAGCCTGCCGGCTAAAGCAACTGTTTGATAATCGTCATTTCGACCTCGGACAAGATGATTTGCTGCACAGATTCCGACCCTTTTCGTGCGGTGCTTTGCAGGATGCGTACAACTCCCTCCGGGTTTTGGGCGATAATCGTGCGGATCTCCCCATTCCCGCTCTTTCGCCGAGAATCATGCATGACAGAATAACCGAAGCGCTCCTGCAGAAACTGCAGGCTTGCCTGTACCTGAGCGTGCTTCATGCGAACCCCTCCCGACCGCTTCTTTTCTATTGAACGTATGAAAAAAACAGGACGAGAATGCATGCCAGTCTGTCAACCTGCAGTCACAGCATTTTGACAGGTTTCAAGGCAACTGATAAAGTGATAAGGATGGGGTAAACCAGTGCAAGAGCCTCTGGGAAACATCATTACATACGAGAGAAAATGCGGGGGAGAATTCGCTGGTTTGCGAGCGCTTACCCGAAGCAGTATGGCCGCAGGGCAGGAGGGTTAAAGATGGAATGGTTTGAGGTTGTTTCTACCTATGCTCCTTCTTCAACGGAGGGACTTTCGGCTTATGACAGCTTTCGGATGTGGGCTGATCATAACCGGGTGTGGATCATTTTTGTACAATTGATACTTGTCTATTACATGGGATTTGCCACTCGTGTGCGAATGCCCATTTTAAAAACAATTTTGCTTTACGTACTGCTCTTTATCGGCGCTCTGATCTTTGGCATTCTGGATGTGCAGCTGCCTGTGAAAAGCGCCCTGCTCGTAGCGATTGCCATCCTGGTGATCGTCAAGGTCAGAATTAAGCCGGAAGGAAGCAGCAGAAAGTGAGGGGGAGCGCACGTGAAGCGTGAGGATGCATTGGCCAATTGGCTGCAGATCAGGATTGTTGCGGATGCTCGTCCGGACGATCGCTCCGCCGCTGATACTGCCGCCTTTTTTGAGGCCATTCTCAAAGAGGATCATCAGGCGAGCAACCTGACCTACGAGGCAAATGAAGACAGCTACGTGGTTTCCGTTCTATGCAATCAAGAGAAGGTCGAACGGAGATACGATCGTGAGGAGGCAGAATCCCTGCTGAGGGCAATCGAGCTTGAACCGCGATACAATGAATCATAATCACTGTTCTGAAACAAGATGGCTCCGCCTTGCATGCTTTGGCGGGGCCCTATTTTTTATTTCTGCAACTTTTCCAAGGTTGCCCTCGTCTGTAACTGTGCCCAGGGCATTGAGGGAAAACATGGAAAGGGGAAGTACATCAATGAAAAAATACATGACCAGGCCCGTGCTGGCAGTTGTGGCTGCCGCTACGATAATTGGGGGCGTAACGCCGCTGCTGGCCAATGCCAGTACAACCGGAAGCAGCAGTGCGATCAAGGTTGTCATGAATGAAGAAGGCAAGCAAGTGACTCGCTACAATCTGAAAGAGCTGGCAACAAACGATCCGGCCACGCTCAATCTGTTGCTGAAAACGCAGGCAGATCACTTGTACATTGTAGTGGACAAACTGAATCTCGACGTAAAAATGCAAACGTACATTGAGCAAAATGAGGCGGAGTGGAACCGGATTTACAAGGAGTACTATTCCGATATTTACCTCGAAGTACGTTTTGACGAAACCGAGCAGGGCTTTGTCAGCCTAACTCCAGAGACAAAAGAAAGCACCACCTACCTGAAAGGTGAAGTAACGGATGAAGTAACCAAAGTCGTGGTTGTCAAGCCAAATGGCGACAGCATCGAAGTCGTGCCAACGGCCAACGACAGCTTTTCGGTGAGCTTTGCGGCCACTGTGAGTGCGACTCCGCAATACGCGACAGTGAAAGCTTACGTCAACGACAAACTGGTCGATACCCGCGAAGTGCGGATCAACTCGGGAACTGTTGTAGATTCCGATGTTTTGATTCATACGCAGGCTGTTTTGGATAGCAAAAAGGGTGAATTGAAAGTAAACGGCATTGTAAACCTTACGGCAGGCAAAGTAGTCGTGACCTATGACGGAGACAAGAGAGGCGCCGGCGTGAAAAAGCTGTGGGACGGTGTCGGCTCCTATTCAGTCACCATGAAGGATGTAGAGGCTGACAAAGGGAAAGTATTGATTGAGGTGTACAAGGACGGCAAGAAGCTTGATTCGGAATCCGTCGATCTGCTTGTTGTCAACAAGCCGGATAAACCGACCAAGCCGGAAAAGCCGAAGCCTGCCCAATACAAAATTACCGGAACCGCCAAGCTTGACGCCAAAGATAAGGAAATTGAAGTAGAAGGGGAAATCGCAGGATTCTCCAAAAACCAAAAAGCGAAGCTGTATGTAATCGCTCCGGACGGCAAAAAACACGAGGTCAAGATAGACGATGACGGGGAGTTCGAAGTGGAGCTCTCTTACAAAAATCGTTCTTACAGCGCCAAGTCCGTCCATCTGGAAGTAGTCGTTGACGGGAAGGTCGTAGCACAAGCTGACATTCCTCACGGTACGCCAGTAAACGAAGTTGATGACGATAAAGATAAAGATAAGAAAAAGAAGGACAAAGACAAAAAGCATCCGAACGGAAATGCGTATGGCTACTGGAAAAAGCATGGCCATGACGATGACGGAGACGATGACGATAACGACGATCGCGACAACGACTAATCCGTTGCATTCTTGAGCGACCGCGAATGGCAATCTTCTTTCTGCTCCGGGCAGCTTGCCAATCATTCCATTTGACTAGGGCTGACGGTAGGTGGAGACATAATCCATCAGTTGGCTGATGTAGTCCCCGATGATGGGAATCGAGAGGAATTTGCTCAGGACGGAACCGAGAATGGCCAGTACGATGGCTGTTCCGATCGTCAGTCCCAGGCCCCGTGCCAGACCTGCCAGGAAATTGATCCAAAGCAGCTTGCGCGGGGCTGTATAATTTTGAATGACATCTGCCAGACGGATATCCTCTAAAAACATGGCGATTTTGTCCATCCGGTCATTTAATTTGCGTGCCTCCTGAATTTCTTCGAGGAGCTGGTCAATCTTTGACAACAGGCGGTCTGTGGGGCTTTGTGACATCTGGTTTCTCCTCCTGTCTCCTATGGTTACCAGTTAAGTAACAGTGTAGGGAAAAAAAGGGGAAGAATCAAGCGCATGCCGGAAAGGTTTGCCTATCTCTTCCTTGGCGGGTACAATAGACGTACAAAACTTACACAAGGAGGCTTCGGAATGGCTGAGACCGTATCCCAAACGCTTTCGGAGGAACTGTTCGGGTTGTTGCAGCAGGAGCGGTTTATCACATTGGGCACCATTGACCATGAGTCTGGGGCGCCATCGCTCAGCTCGCTTTCCTGGACGTTTGCGGCATCGCCGCAAGTCATCCGGTTTGCGGTAGACAACCGTTCACGCATCTTGACCAATATCGCCAAGCAGCCACAAGTGGTTCTGCATTTGATTGGTGCTGGCTCTTCTTATGCCATTAACGGAAGGGCTGTATTGAAGAGTGAGCGGATGGAGGAGGTTCCCCTGAAGCTGGCGATGGTGGAGGTTACCATTGAGGCGGTGCGTGATGTCATGTTCTACGGTTCCCGTATCTCCGTAGAACCGCAGTATGAAAAAACATATGATAAAAATGCGGCGGCGAAGCTGGACAATCAGGTGATGACAGCACTGCGCAAAGCGGAGTAACAGAGAAAACGGGTGAAAACGAAGAGGAAATATCTGTTGACAATCACTCGATATTTCCGTTAGTATTAGGATCAACAAATTGAATAGCAAACTTCTTATCCAGAGAGGCGGAGGGACTGGCCCGATGATGCCCGGCAACCAATTTTCCTGTTAACAGGACGATACTGGTGCTAATTCCTGCAGAGCAAATCATGCTCTGAAAGATGAGAAGGGTTTGCTTGCGGCGACGTAAACAAAGCCTTCTTTTCAAAAGAAAAGAGGGCTTTTTCATGCCCTCAACATCAAAGCAGAGGGAGAGATTGCTATGCATCTGGAAACGAAACTGGTACAGGCGGGGGTAGGTCGTGATACGATCACGGGCGCGGTAAGCTTCCCGGTTTACTATGCGACCGCTTACCGCCACCCGTCTCTTGGTCAAAGTACCGGATACGATTACACCCGTACGGCCAATCCGACACGCAAGGTGCTGGAGGAGGCGATCGCAGAGGCCGAGTGCGGTGATGCCGGTTTTGCCTGTGCTTCCGGGATGGCAGCGATTCACACAGTCATGGGACTTTTTTCTCAAGGCGACCATTTGATCGTTTCGCTTGATTTATACGGTGGGACATACCGTCTTTTTGAGCAGGTCCTTTCCCGCTACGGGCTCCAGTTCAGCTATGTTGATCTGCGCGATCTTCAGGCATTTGCGGGCGCGATCCGTCCGGAGACAAAAGCCGTTCTCATCGAGACGCCGACAAATCCGCTGATGCAAATAACGGATATCGCTTGCGTAGCCGGGATCGCCAAACGAAGCGGTTTGCTGACCATCGTGGACAATACCTTTATGACGCCGTACTATCAGCGTCCACTGGAGCTGGGGGCAGATCTGGTGCTCCATAGCGGGACGAAATATCTTGGAGGCCACAATGACGTGCTGGCTGGCCTGATTGTGACAAAAGGCGCTGAGTTGTCTGAAAAGGTCCGGTTTTTGCACAATTCCATCGGTGCAACCCTCGGCCCACAGGATTGCTGGCTGCTGGTCAGAGGCATGAAGACGCTCGCTTTGCGTATGGAGCGACATCAGAGCAATGCTCTCCAGGTTGCGCGCGAACTGCGGGAGCATCCGGCGGTCACCGATGTATTCTATCCGGGATTGGACGATCATCCCGGCTACGAGATTCAGAGCAAACAGGCGACCGGTTACAGCGGCATGGTGTCCTTCCGCGTTCGCTTCTCTGCTCAGGTGGGGCCGTTTTTGGAAAACTTGCGCATCATCTCTTTTGCGGAGAGTCTGGGAGGCGTCGAGTCTTTGTGCACGTATCCGGCGACACAGACTCATGCCGACATTCCGCAAAAAATTCGAGAATACGTCGGGGTCTGTGATCGTTTGCTGCGATTGTCGGTAGGAGTTGAACATCCGGATGATTTGATTCATGATTTGATACAGGCTCTCGATGCAAGTCTGGTAGCGGAAGGGTGTAGACGATGAAATTTGCCACGAAACTGCTTCACGGGACATCTTGTTTCGATCCGGTGACCGGTGCGGCATCCACGCCGATTTACCAGGCATCTACGTTTCACCAAGCGGATTTGGACCGTCCGGGCGCATACGACTATGCGCGGTCCGGCAACCCGACCCGGCATGCATTGGAAGAGGCGATTGCCGTCCTGGAGGGCGGTGCGCGGGGATTTGCATTTGCTTCCGGCATGGCCGCGATTTCCAGCGTGTTTATGCTGTTTTCCGCGGGCGATCATGTTGTCGTGGCAGAAGATGTCTACGGCGGAACGTATCGCTTTTTGACCAAAGTGTTGTCCCGCATGAATATTGACGTTACGTTCGTGGATACGACCTGCGTAGAGGCAGTGGAGAGAGCCGTCACTCCTCGCACTCGCGGGATCTACCTGGAGACACCTTCTAATCCGACGTTGAAGGTGACAGACATCGCAGCTGTCTGCCATATCGCAAAGGCCAAGAATATCATAGTCATTGTCGACAATACGTTTCTGACCCCGTACTACCAGCGTCCGCTTGAACTCGGAGCAGATATCGTCATCCACTCAGCGACGAAGTTCATCGGCGGCCACAGCGATGTCGTTGCAGGGCTGGCTGTTACCAAGGATGCTGAGCTGGGTGAACAGCTTTACTTTATCCAAAACGGCATGGGAGCGGTACTCGGAGCGCAGGATTCCTGGCTGGTGATGCGCGGGCTGAAATCGCTGAAAGCCAGACTGGATGTAAGCACCCAAACAGCGGAAAAGATCGCTCGATGGCTCGCAAATCATCCTTCCGTTGCAAAGGTACATTATACGGGACTAGCGGGTCATCCCGGCCACCAGCTCCAATCGAGGCAGGCGAGCGGCCACGGAGCCGTGCTGTCCTTTGATGTGGGCAGCAGAGAGCGGGCGAAGGCTTTGTTTGATCGGGTTACGCTTCCGATCGTAGCGGTCAGTCTCGGAGCCGTAGAAACCATTCTGTCGTATCCGGCGATGATGTCACATGCCGCTATGCCAGCGGCAGAAAGAGAGCGTCGCGGTATAACGGACGGATTGATTCGCTTATCCGCCGGACTGGAAGACGCTGACGACCTCGTCCGCGACCTGGAACAGGCGCTTGAAGGTGTAGAGGCCGCTTTATCTGAAAGCAAAAGCAAGGCATTCTCCGGGGCATAACCGGGAGAATGCCTTTTTATTGAGGAGCTTTTTACTGCCGGTTGACCGGTATTTTGCGATTTCCTTCCGGTTTTGCGTTGCCGCTGTTGTTCAGGCGTTGTTCGTTTTCTCTGGATGGCGCTTCCTCTTTCATTTGAACATCGCGAGGGGCTTGGGGAATGATGCGTCCGACAATATCAGCCAATTCTTCCGCAATACCCGCCACGGGCCGGCCTTTTTGCATATCAGTGGACATTTCCCGCAAGCGTTGAACGATGTCGGGATCGGCCGTTACGAGCGCAGTGGCGCCTTGGGGATCTTCCTTCAAGGCTTCTGCCACTGTATATTTGATGACCCCTACTTCAGGTCGATCCAGGTGGGCGTTGACGTCGATGCCGATAACAGCCCATTTGCCCAATACAACAGCGGTGGCATCCTTTACGTTTGGTACACGGGTGGCCAGTTGAACCAGCCGGTCTGCAGTAGCTTGTGACGATTGGTTATAGCCAGGGGACGGTGCTGTTTGCTGTACGCGCTGCGTTTCATCTGCCCGTTTCCCGGGCTGCGGTGCTGCTTGATTCCCGGGAGGCTTGTTGCCAGACATGCAGGCGGAGAGCAGCAGGCTGACACTGAGTACAAGTACGGCTGTCCGCTTCACGGTCATTCTCCTTCGCTTCTTAAGTTGCTCCCACACAAGTCATGCATGATTATCTGTATTTTGTTCTCCTGTCCACCTTTTCATGCGGGACTCGTCTATCTTCACTCTTGCCGACATAGACTGTAGTACATCACGTCGCGGCTACTGAGCATCCCACCCGCAATTGCATAGGGTATAACAGATGGGTAATAGGAGGCGAGATTTTGAAGAAAATCTACGTGCTGGACACCAACGTACTCCTGCAAGATCCACGAGCGATGTTTTCCTTTGCGGATAACGAAATCGTCATACCCGCCGTGGTGTTGGAAGAAATTGATTCCAAAAAGCGCTATATGGACGAGATTGGCCGCAACGCTCGTTATGTGTCGCGGCTGTTTGACAGCTTTCGCGAATTGGGGCATCTGCATCAAGGCATCCTTTTGGAAACGGGTGCGCTATTGCGCGTCGAATTGAACCATTCCTCGCTTGCCAAGCTTCAAAAGCAATTTACGGAAATGACCAATGACAACCGCATTCTGGCGGTAGCGCTTAACTTGCAGGAAGAAGAAAACCTCTTGCCTCAACCACGCCCTGTCATACTCGTCTCGAAGGATGCCCTGATGCGAGTGAAAGCTGATGCGCTTGGACTGATTGCCGAGGACTTTCTTTCGGACCGCGTCGTCGGCGAGTATTCCCACATTTACAGTGGTTATCACAAAATGCAGGTTGCCCCGGAAATCATCAAAAATTATTACGGCAGCCGAAAGTTGTCACTTTCCACCTGTTTTCCGCAGCAGCGTTTTTATCCCCATCAGTTCCTGGTGCTGAAGGATGAGTTGAATCCGTCCATATCGGCTATCGGGAAGGTTGACATCGATGGAAAGAATCTGGAGATGCTGGTCGCTGACGACGATCCGATCTGGGGAATCAGGGCCCGCAATGTCCAGCAGCGGATGGCTTTCGAATTGCTCTTGCGAGAGGATATTCCGCTGGTGACGATGACAGGAAAAGCGGGTACCGGGAAGACCTTGCTGGCATTGGCCGCGGGGCTTTTGCAAATTGAAGATTTGCAAACATACAAGAAGCTGCTTGTAGCAAGGCCAATCGTCCCGTTGGGGAAAGACATTGGCTATTTGCCCGGTGAGAAGGAAGAGAAGCTTCGTCCCTGGATGCAGCCGATTTACGATAATTTGGAGTATTTGTTCAATACAAAACGCTCCGGTGACCTTGACAAAATATTGGCAGGGATGGGCAGCATTCAGGTAGAAGCGCTGACGTATATCCGCGGGCGTTCCATTCCGGAGCAGTACATTATCATTGATGAAGCGCAAAACCTGACAAAGCATGAAGTGAAAACCATTTTGACTAGGGTGGGGGAAGGGTCGAAGATCGTATTGATGGGAGATCCAGAGCAGATCGACCATCCATACCTGGACGAGAGCAACAATGGACTTACGTACGTGGTGGAGATGTTTAAGGATCAGAAACTGGCTGGTCATATCCGCTTGGAAAAAGGGGAGCGCAGCGTTCTGGCACAGCTTGCGGCAGACTTGCTGTAAGTGTGCATAGTGCAAGCGAATCCGGACATACTAGGATTGTCGAACCCGATGATCCATGAATCAAAATCGGCGAAAGCCTTCCAGGAGGCGAAGAACCGTGGATGGTCATGATCACGCTCTCGATATCGATCGAACTGGCGGACACCGTACTCTTTAGGTAAGACAAACTCTGTTACGGAGGTTGAGGAGCTAAAGAGAATAATCGGTACTACCCCATAGCAACGGGTTCGACACGGCCGCTCCCAATTTGGGAGCGGTTTTGATTTATGGCTAAAAACGCGATCAGCAATCTTTTGGTAAAAAGATAGACAACGAATCGACAAATAAAGTGCTTTTTCGATAAAGGGAATATATGGAATATAGTGAATATATAGTAAATAAGGAGGTGAAAACAATGAAAAAACTGGCTGGTATTCTACTCGGAGCAGCTCTGGTTTTTACGCTGTCCTCTTCAGTCACGGCAAATTCGGAAGCTTGCGCTGGCTGCAAAGCGCCAAAACCTCATCCGGATTGCGTATGTCTGAATGGTGGTCCACAATGGGCCTGCCCGTGGTGATTTCAGTTCTGAATATTCAATCAAATACTTAATTTCAGCAAGGTCGAACTGCCATAAACTCTTAGCCACCTCTCGGGTGGTATTTTTTTTGACTTCCTGTCAGGCAAAAGAAAAAGCCCGGTATCCCGGGCAAACGGCTAAGCTTGATTTTGCAGAGCTTTTCTCAACAATGTAACCGTGCTTGCGTGCATGCCTTCATGGTACAAGCTGAATAAAAACATGCCCCCAAATGTATCGATTTCGGCTTTTCCGCGAAGGTTGAACGGGCTGGGAAGCTTTTCTTCAAAGCGATCGGCAAACTCTTTTTTAATCCGTTCCGTTTGCTCTGCCAATTGTTGGTTCAATGTTTCCAGGGTAGGAAGCTCCCCTTGCCAATCGGCAGGTTTTGTGCCGGGGCCGAACAGGGCCGCATAAGATTCGGGGAGGTGCGGAGCTTTTCCCCCGTAGAGCAGAGCATCCTGGGTAAATAAAACGTGGCCAATATTCCAGCGGATATTGTTGGAAAACCCTTCCGGCACAATGTCGGCCTGCTCTTCCTTCGTTGCCTGCAGCGTAGCAAGCGTAAGACTGCGGACTACATCGTAATGATCCCAAGCATGTGCAATGTTCATTCGCATTACCGCCTTCCATCTTCGTATCCATACAAAAAAATGTTACTTGAAATTGTCGCTGGTGAAAATATCCGAATGTGCTATGGTTGTCTCTTTCCCCATAAAGATGAAGCAAGGGGGGAGTGAAGCATGGTTACACTGGATACATCTATTTCTTTTTTGATTTACATCACGGCGGTTTCCAGCGCGGCCGCAGGGGTGACAGAGGCTGTCAAATCGGTCGTACCTTTTCTAAATACAGATTACGAAGCAAAAGAAGACAGGCTGGAGGATCACAATCATGCTGCCCGGCTTTCCCACTACAAAAAATTCCTGAATTTGCTCATCTCTGTTGTCGCAGCCGGTCTGATTTTTGGTTTTCTCCGGCTAGACCCGGCTTTGATTCTAGTCGGTGCCCCATCTGCTTTTGTAGAGAACTCCTGGCAGTTGGGTACGTGGATGTGGGGAATCGTCGCAGTCTTCGGCTCTCCGTTTTTTGCGTCGCTCCTAAAAATTCTCGAGTGCTGGAAGCATAATATGAACGGAAACCATATCCCCAACAAGCCGCGGCAAAAGGTGAGCGGCCCGAAGCAATAGGAGGCATCCTTTTCCCTTTCCCGGGTACCGTACGCTCTATTGCCCCTTGCACAGCTCTTGCGATAAGATAGCCTTGTGCAATTTTGAGAAAAAAAGGGAGAAGCAGGCATGAGAAGAAAGTACGGACTTTTGGCAATTTGCTTCCTGCTGACAGTCTTTCTGCTTCAGGCGTGCGGATCGGCTGAATCGGCAAAGGGAGGATTGTCCGCCGCATTTGATCCGGAAAATCCGCAAGAATACGGCATTCGCGGCATTTATTTGGGACAAAACGTCAAAGAGGCGATGGACGTCCTGAAGCCGGCAAAGGCCGATTTTATGGATGCTGTGACGAGAGAGAGCTATACGTTGGACCAAATGGCTTCCGGAGCCGGTACCGTTGTCATGGGATTGCTCCTGGTCGACGATACCCAACTGATAGTCATGGTGAAGCAAGGTGTCTTGAAATCGATCGCAGTCGGAGGCGTTCCTCCGGAAAAAGCCGCCCAATTTGCCACGAATCGCGGATTGGCTGTCTATGACAGCTTCCAACGCTTGCAGGAGCTGTATGGCCAGGCGAAGCCCGGGCAGGAAGTGTCGCTTCAAGGAAGCAAGTACAAGGCGCTATTCAGCATTCACGATGACAAGGTGATCGGTTTTCGTTTCGATACGATTGGCGATTGACAGAGATGGGATACAACGTTCGCAAACAGCCATGCGTGCATCCTTCGGGTAGCGTATGGTTTTTTACACGTCTTTGTCCTGCCAGAGTACAGAGATGTTGTAGGCCCGGGCAATTCCGTCGATTAACGGATCATGGGCAGGATCAATCAGGTACAGATCAGCCGGCGTGGAGGGAATGCGCCCGAGGATAGTTTCCTTCATTTGTTCCAGCGCCGCCCATTGATCCTGATCGTCACCTGCGGATACATCAAGCGAAAAAAATGCGACCCGATCTGCATACAGGTAAGTATGGCCTTCCTGGCTTTCAAACCCGATGTCATCCAGGTGAATGATTTCCGTGTCGGGAGGGAGAAGCCAAAGGGAGAATTCCTCTCCCAGCATCGAGGCTTTCGTCAACAGCTCGTTCAGCTTTTGACGATCATGCTCGCCTTCAACGATGAACAGCTGTCCATCGCGGTCAAACACATTGACATTGTCTCCGATTTTATGTATGACTTGAGCATAGAATCCGGGAAGCTTGCCGGCCGGGGCTTGCATTTCAACACCGAACATTCGTTTCATCGTCATCACTCCACTTTACGCCGTTTTCTTTCATCGTATCATAGTTCATAAGGAGGTTTCACATGAAAGAGGCCAATATGAAAATCGAGAGCTTTGCGCTTGGAGTGTTTCAGACAAATGCGTATGTGCTGACCCATCCGGAAACACAGGAATGTATCGTCATCGATCCGGGAATGGAACCGGAACCTCTTCTTCGTGCACTGGAAGGCAAAAAGGTAGCGGCTGTGCTGCTGACCCACGCCCATCTGGACCATATCGGCGGTTTGAATGCTGTCAGAGCGTTGACAAAAGCGCCTGTCTACATCCATCCTTTGGAGAGTGAATGGTTGACGAATCCCGACCTGAATGGTTCCAGTCGCTGGAATTTGCCGGAACCGATTATTTGTGAGCCAGCCGAATATGAATTGGCCGATGGACAGATGCTGGAGCTTGCCGGTTTTTCTCTCCGCGTTCTGCATACACCGGGCCATTCTCCGGGAAGCTGTTCGTTTGTCATAGGGAAACATTGTTTTGGCGGCGACGTGCTGTTTGCCCAGAGCATCGGCAGAACGGATTTGCCAGGCGGTGACTTTGAGACGCTGATGATCAGCATTCAAGACAAATTGTTTGAACTGGATGACGATACGATCGTCTACCCGGGACATGGCCCCAAAACGACGATCGACGCAGAGAAAACCTTCAATCCATACGTAACGGGGATGCTTCGATAGAGCGCCCCACGGAAGCGAGTGGAAGGACAGGAAAACAAAAGGAGTTTACTGACACATGAGAAAAAAATGGTGTTCACTGGTGATCGTCGTTGCGCTTGGCTGGGGAACAGTTGGATGTGTCCCGCAGACAGGAAAGACCGATCAAACCACAGCAGCCCCTGTCTCTTCCGCCGCGGCTCAAGAGCCGGCTGACTTACCTGCTGAGGCACCTGCAGACAAACCAACGGACCAACCAACAGACCAACCAACAGACCAACTAACAGACGAACCAACAGACAAACCTGTAGACGAGCCAGCAGATGTCTCCACGGAAGAGTCCGGCACCAACCATGCAGCGGGACTATCGGCACCGCTTTCCCGTTTTCCGGAGCAGCGCATTACGCTAATGGCTGTAGGTGACATCATGGTGCATGACGAACAACTGGAAGCCGCTCTTTTGCCGGATAAAAAAACCTATGATTTTGCACCGTCATTTGCGTACGTGAAACCGATTTTTCAAGAAGCCGACTGGTTGATCGGCAACCTGGAAACGACACTCGCCGGGCAAGAGCTGCGCTATTCCGGTTATCCGATGTTCAATTCCCCGGATTCTTTGGCCGATACGCTAAAACAGCTCGGTTTTACCGCCCTGACGACAGCCAATAACCATTCCATGGACCGAAAAGAAAAGGGCGTGCGGAGAACAATCGATCAGTTGGATCGGGTCGGCTTGCTCCATACCGGAACGTTTCGGGACGAAGCAAGCCGCAATGAGCCGCTTATCTTGAACAAAGACGGCTTTACGATGGCGCTGCTCTCGTACACGTACGGGACGAATGGCATTCCGATTCCAAAGGATAAGCCTTACCTGGTCAATTTGATCAATCCCGATCTGATCAAGGCAGACATCGCGAAAGCAAGAGCAGCGGGTGTCGATCTGGTCGCGGTCGCGCTCCATTTTGGAAACGAGTACCAGCGCATGCCAAACGCCAAGCAGCGGGAGACTGCCGAGCTGTGCATCAAGTTCGGAGCCGACCTGGTGCTAGGGGCGCACCCCCATGTCGTGCAGCCGTATGAATGGAAGACGATGACACTGGAGGATGGGAGTACCCACACCGGATTTATTGCCTATTCACTGGGCAATTTTATTTCCGCCCAACGCCGGGATTACAAAGACGTAGGAGTGATCCTGAAGCTCACCTTGTACAAAGGAGAATCAGGAGAAGCCAAAGTGGAAAAAGCGGAATGGACGACAACCTATGTTCATTATTATCGGAAGAATGGAAAACGTCATTATGTCATTTATCCTGTACCGCTCGCTGTTTCAGCCATGGAGCAAGGTCAGAAGCCGCCTGTGCTTGGCAAGGAACTGGCCGATTTCCTGAACCGGCTGCAAAAGGAAATGGATACGCATCTGAATTCGATGAATAAACAGACGAAGGCCAGCTAGGAAGCTGGCCTCAGCCTGTAGACAAAGTTCCGTAAGGAACAGGGTCTGCAGGCTTTTTTGTTGAATATAGAACATGTTACGTTTTCAAAAGTTATTTTTTAGAGGTGGCATTATGCTTAATAAGCAAGAGGCCGAAGGGCGTTATCAGATATCTGCATTCTCGCTAGATGAGTTGGTGCCAGAAGATCATCTCGTAAGAAAAATTGAAAATGCAATCGACTTTTCGTTCATCTATGACTTGGTGGAAAGCCTTTACTGTCATGACAATGGCAGACCCAGTGTTGACCCTGTAGTCTTAGTTAAAATTGCTTTCATCCAATATATTTTTGGAATTCGTTCCATGCGACAAACGATTAAAGAGATCGAAACCAATGTTGCCTATCGGTGGTTTATTGGCTATGATTTCAGTCAGCCCATTCCCCATTTCACGACCCTAGGCAAGAACTATGTTCGCCGTTTTCGGGATACTCAACTCTTCGAGTCGATCTTCCTTCGAATATTGGAGGAGGCGGTTCATCATGGATTCGTGAAGCCTGATGTGCTTTTCATTGATGCTACGCATGTAAAAGCCAGTGCGAATAAGCATAAATACGTGAAAGAAATCGTTGAAGAACAAGCGAAGAAATATCAAGAGCTGCTGGACGAAGAAATCAATCAGGATCGTATTGCACATGGAAAGAAGCCCCTTGAAAAAAAGACAGAAACTTCGAAGAAGGAGGTGAAAGTCAGCACAACTGACCCGGATTGCGGATTGTTTGTAAAAGGGGAAAAGGAACGTGTATTTGCTTATAGTTTTCATACAGCATGTGATCGAAATGGATTTGTGCTTGGTGCCAAGGTAACGCCAGGCAATGTGCATGACAGTCAGGTTTTTGAGGATGTTTTGAATCAAGTGCGAAAGACGTTTGCACAGCCTCAAGCTGTGGCAGTGGACTCGGGATACAAGACGCCTTACATCAGTAAAACACTCCTTGATGACCAGATTCGCCCCGTTATGCCCTACACAAGACCACGCACCAAAGAAGGTTTTTTTAAAAAGCACGAATATGTGTATGATGAATATTTCGACTGCTACATCTGCCCGAACGAGCAAATCTTAACATATGAGACAACAAACAAGGATGGGTACCGTATCTATCGATCAAATTCTCAAGTTTGCCGAAGTTGTCCGTTCTTGAAACAATGCACGGAAAGTAAAGACTACACAAAGAGAGTGAGTCGCCACATCTGGGCTGATTACCTCGAAGAGGTAGACCACCTCCGGCATACCGAGGAAAACAAACAAATCTATAGCAAACGGAAAGAAACGATTGAACGTGTATTCGCTGATATGAAGGAAAAGCATGGCATGCGTTGGACGACCTTACGAGGACTGGAGAAGGTCACGATGCAGGCGATGCTTGTTTTCGCTGCCATGAACTTGAAAAAAATGGCGACCTGGCTATGGAAATCAGGTCGCCAAAAGGTGAACGATCAAAACACCTTCGGTATTTTCATCAAATTATTAAACAAACTCCCTCTGCTGTTCGTTCAGCGAGGGAGTTTGTCTGCAACCTGAGGCCAGCTAGGAAGCTGGCCTTTTTTGCGTGCAAGGGGGGATTTATTTTTTTCCGAAGCCAAAGGGGAAGTTGACCTTCAGCTGCAAACGGAGTTCTTCATCCATCATGCTGATCCCCTGCACCTGAATGTTCGGGGAGATCAATTCCGGATAAAAGCCGAGGTCGTACTGCTTCTCCATCTCTTCAACAGTGGAGGAAGGCAGGGCAAAGCCGTCGAAATACAATTCATTGATCTTAAATTTCAACTGTTTCGGCGAAACGAGCTCATATGATCCGACGAGCCGAAGCTTCATGTGATCGTATTCACCTTCAACGATGAGCTGATTGTTTTCAAATTGAAAACGAGACTGTTTGAACAGGTCGTTTTTACTCATCAGAAACTGGTTGAAATCATTCTGATTGATCGTCAGCGTGTGAAGGAACAGCCCTTCCGACTGGATTCTCTCCGGTGTCGCCAGCTCGGGAATTTGGAACATGACGGTCGACAACTGGGTAAAGAAGGTTTGGAAGGCGGGCAGACCGCGTTTTTGCCAATCGACGATCAAATGGTCCATCAGCGATTGCACGCTGGTTGCATCTCCAACCATTTGCAGGTTTTTTTCTTTTTCCGTCTGGACGGCCAGCATTTCGGCCAGCTGCAGCTCGTATTGCTTGCGCAGGTCTTGCAGGGCCGTCAACCGTTCCAGCTTGTCTGCTTGCAGAGCTGTCATCTTGGCGCGTTCTGCCTGAAATTTTTCCAGGCGCGAGATATCCCGCTCATAGAGAAGCTGCAGAAACTCAAACATCAACAGAAAATCGTTGAAATTCTCGGCATCAAACAGAAGTGTCAGAAACGACACTCGTTCTCCCATGTAATAGGCTCTGGCGACTTCACCAGCATGTCTCCTCATCGCTTCGATGACTGCCTTTTGCCGTTGCATGTCCAGATCGAGACGGGCTATTTCCCCGCTCAGCTTTCCTTCCTCCTGTTTAATCAGGCCCAAGGTTCTTTCCAGTTCTTTTTGTGTAAAGTGCTGCTGCAGGATCAATTGTTCCAAAGGAGGCGCTTCCTGGGCAAAAGCGGTAAGCGGAATCGCGGCCAGCAGTAACACGAGCAAAATTTTACGCATCTCTTCACCTTTTGTTTCGTAGCGTGATTGGAGCAACTAGCCAAATACGCTCTCACCACATTGTATGATCTCTTTTCGTATTATAGCCTTAGTTGGCGGAATTTGGATAGCAGGAGAAGTGAAGATGACGACAATATCCAGAATTTACAAGGAAATAGAGAGCCATCCGGAGGGGGCAATCCCGTTTGTCCGCTTCATGGAGCTGGCGTTGTATGATGAAAGCGAGGGCTATTATACAAACAGCCGCCCAAAGATCGGAAAGGAAGGCGATTTCTTTACAAGTGCATCTGTGCACCCGGTTTTTGCGGAGACCTTGGCTGACGCGGTGGCAGAGATGTGGGACGCGGGAAAATGGCGTTCGCCTGCTCTGATAGAGATCGGTGGCGGGACCGGGGCATTGTGCAGCGGCATGCTTGCTCGATTGCAGGAGAGCTCTCCGCATTTGTTCGATTCCATCCAGGTCGTCCTGATCGAAGCAAGTCCGTATCACAGGGAGCTGCAGAAACAGGCGCTGTCGAAGTGGGGGCTGCCCGTCCGCACCTATCAAAGTCTCGAGCAAGCGGCAGCATCCGAGAGCCTGCAGGGTGTCGTGTTCTCCAATGAGTGGCTGGATGCTTTTCCGGTACATATCGCTGAAAAAACGCAGAAGGGCTGGCAAGAGGTATGGGTCACCAAAAACGGCGATCAATTGGCAGAGTGCTATCGGGACCCGATCCCTCCGCTGGCCCGTTACTTGGCCGAGATTGACAATGGATTGCCCATAGGCATGCGGGTGGAAGCCAATCTCGGAATCGAGGAGACATTCGCACAACTCTCCCGGCTGCTCCGTTCTGGATACGTGATGACCATCGATTACGGCGACTTGCAGGAGGAGCTATACCATCCGAGCAGAAAGCGGGGGACGCTGATGTGCTACCGCCGTCACCAAGCCGATGATAATCCATACGAGCATGTCGGCGACAAAGATATTACGGCGCATGTCAATTTCTCCGCGCTGATCCGCGCAGGGGAGCGGGAGGGATTTCAGAAGGTCACGTATATGCGCCAGGATCAGTTTCTGATCAGGAGCGGGATACTGGAAAAAGCGGTCAATCATACGGACAGAGATCCGTTTACCAGCCAGGCGATGAAACGGAACAGAGCAATCCAACAGCTGATTTACCCAGGGGGCTTGGGCGGGATGTTCCGGGTGCTGGTGCAAGCAAAAGGGGAGGTTACAAGTCACGGGTTTCGTTTCCAAACAGCAGAAAAGTACGGGGAGAAAAGATGACGGCAGCGTGAAGATGCCAAGAAAAAAAGATGCTCATCAGATGTGAGCATCTTTTTTCTTACAGAAACGATTGAATCATCATGGAGTGCTCTTGCGGTCCTACCGGCATCACGAAGAACGTGTAATAGGTGAACCCAACGAAGGAGACAAACATAAAACCGAAGAAGATGTTCAAGTATGCCCGCTCAGTCAGATTCATGTAGCTGAGCGCCACAAAGAATGCGGTCAGGCCGAAGAACAACAGGGCCATCGGGTACAAGCCAGCCCAGAACGACATCAGCGCGATTGCGATCGTCCAGAAGCCCAGTACGCGATACATACGATCCATCTGTAATCCCTCCTTTTGCAGCAAGTCGGCAATATTTACAAGATTCCTTCCCCATTATATAGGACAGGAGGAGACGTGTAAACGGGAAGGTATGACGGTTTTTTGACTGTCTTGGTAAATGCTGCTGGTTTAGCTAATCAACCGACATTTGGCAGTCCAGCTCGGGTACGCGGACTACCGTGTAATTGCATGAGCGGCAGCCGCTCAGCATCGATTCGTCTTCTCGTAACTCAATTTGCCCAAAGTATGTTTCAAATATTCCCGTCAACAAGGCGTTATGCATCCTGCATACAGAGGAAGGATAGCGCTTGGCCGTTTCGGAAAAGGTGCAATTGAATACGCGAAAGCGCAAACGTCCGTCCTGGAGCGCTTCGATGTCAGGCTTCAAGCCTTGGGCGACGACCAGCCGGTGTATATGCTCCAGCTTTTCTTCAAAGGAAGCTTTGTTTTCATCTAAAGGGAACTCCTTCAAGGCGCGTTTCGCCATTTCCGTTCCCATCCGATAGCCCATCTTGGTTAGCGCAGCTTCCCCGGCCTCGCCGAGTGAAAGGATGCTTTCTATCGCTATGTCCGCCAAGAGGCGGTAATCTCGCGGAGGAAATTGCAGGCTGACCACCTGATCGGAAAGCGAATATAGACGGCTGGGACGCCCGCCTTTTCCGCTCTTGTCAGAAGCTGAGCTGAGCAGATTGACATCCTCAAGCTTGGTCAGATGAAGACGGGCTACATTGGGATGGATCGAGAAGTGTTCGGCCACGTCTTGAACGGTAACGGGCTCCCTGCTGTTGGAAACGTACTGGTATATTGAAAAACGGGTAGAATCAGCCAAAGCGCTTGTAAGTTTCTGAGCATCGCATTCCATACCGTTCTCCCCTTTCCGTTGACAAATTACATTAAGTGTATCCGATTTTTCTTCGATTGTTAAGGTAAGAGTGTGCAGCCGATGGGTTTTAGCGCTGTCGATTGCCGTTATATCTAATCGTATTTTTTAGATTTAATACTATTGACATAGTGTTAATACCACATTTATAATCCAAAGTAGAAAAGGTTTTTTTATTAGCTTACTTTTAGATAGCTGATTATGCGATAGATGAGATGGAGGGTTATAAGATGGCTGTTGCAGAGCGTACACGTACCCAAAAATTGACTTTTTTCACGTATCCGAGCTGTACTTCCTGTCGGAAGGCGAAGGCA
Organism: Brevibacillus sp. FSL K6-2834; assembly: GCF_038592925.1. Classification (NCBI taxonomy): domain Bacteria; kingdom Bacillati; phylum Bacillota; class Bacilli; order Caryophanales; family Paenibacillaceae; genus Brevibacillus; species Brevibacillus sp. FSL K6-2834. The sequence goes on along the minus strand of NZ_CP151945.1, from coordinate 3,619,614 downwards.
TGGCTGGCGGAAAACGGAGTGAACTATGAAGAGCGTCATTTGTTTAAAAATCCGCCCACATCAGAAGAACTGCTGGAGATCATCAAAATGACAACGAACGGGTTGGATGAAATCCTGTCTACACGCAGTCAGCGATTCAAAAATCTGGATGTGGACATCAACGATATGTCTGTGAGCGAGCTTTTGGAAATGTTGAGCGAAGAACCGCAATTGCTGAAACGTCCGATCTTGACTGACGGCGAGAACCTGATCGTCGGCTTCAATCAATCTGCTATGAAAAACCTGCTTTCCTAATTCGAGGAGAAGGGTAGCCCCCTTCTCTTTTCTCTTTTTTCAGAGGGGGTTACAATGGGGAAAACGAGCGAGAAAGGGTGGAGACCGGGTGGAAACGATTCGGGTAGAAAAACGGGACGGCATCGCGACAATCACTTTTCATCGTCCAAAGGTACATAATGCGATCAGTCTGGAAATGGCAGAAGAGCTGCAGCAGGCAATCGAGGACGCTTCGGCGGATAAGGAAATCAAAGTAATCATTTTCACCGGGGAAGGTGCGAGCTTCGTCTCCGGCGGGGATGTGAGGCAATTCATCGCTGCTCGCGGCAAGGAGCAGGCTCTGCCCATCCTCAGCAAGGTGGCGGATGTGCTCCAGGCAGTGGAGACTGCAAAAAAGCCTACGATTGCCATGATCAATGGACATGCGCTCGGCGGGGGCAGTGAATTTGCGATTTCCTGCAACTTTCGGTTCGCCAGTGAAACCGCAGTGCTGGGCTTTGTGCAAATCGGGCTCCATATCACGACGGGCTGGGGAGGAGGCTCGCGGCTGCTGGACAAGCTCCCGGAGTCCAAAGCACTGGCCCTCCTGTTGACAGGGGCAAGACTCAGCGCCGAAGAAGCGAAAGGCTACGGACTGGTGGACCGCGTCTGCCATCCTGAGCGCCTGCGCGAGGAGACGGAACAGTTCGCCGCGGCAATCGCCGCCCGTCCCTTGGCCAGCATCGAAGCATATATGGACATGCTCGCCTGGAAGCGAAAAGGGTTGTCACTGGCGGAACGCACGCGCCGGGAAGTCAGCCAATGCGCCGAGCTATGGGGAAATGACGAGCACGTGCGTCTTGTAGAGAAATTTTTAGGCAAATAGAGAATAGGAACTCGCCAGCTCCGCTCCCGTTTAAACAATTGTGTGCTTGGACATACTTTTTCTAGTAGAAAACGATTCTACCAGAGTAGGAAAAAGCATAGGATGGAGTACATCATCCTTTTAAAGGTAACGGGAGGGACTTCATACATGGTAGCTTCCAGACAGGACGCATGGACTGAAGATGACGATCTGGTGTTGGCGGAAGTCACCCTACGCCATATTCGCGAGGGCGGGACGCAGCTTGCTGCTTTTGAAGAAGTAGGGCAACGCCTTGGGCGTACGGCGGCCGCATGCGGATTTCGCTGGAACAGTTGTGTGCGCAAAAGATATGACGCAGCGATTGTGATAGCGAAAAACCAGCGGCAGCAGTTGAAAAAGATGGGACGGCTTACTTCTGTCCAAACAGAGGTAAATGGAGAGGCACAGCTTCTGAGAAAACAGCAATCGCCGGTCCAGCAGCTCTCTCCAAGCGGCTCAGCCGAGGAGCAGATTGAAGCAGTGATTCGGATGCTGATGAATCACAAGGATTTGGTCCGAAAGGTACGGCAGCTTGAACAAGAGTTGGAAGGAAAGGTTTTGGAGATAAAAGAGTTGAAGGAAGCGCACGACAGGATGAAAAAAGACTTGGAACAGGTCCAGGGAGTCAACGAGGATTACAAAGCGTTGGTTCAAATCATGGAGCGTGCACGGAAAATGGCCTTCTTGAATGAAGAGGAGCCCGTGAAAGCCATTTTCAAAATGGACGAGAACGGGAATTTGGAGAGGGTGGAAAAATAGACCCGAAAGTCTGCAAGGGACAGCGAATCATGAAAAAGAAGCGGCCGCATAGCCGCTTCTTTCGTTTTTCAAACCCCGTCAGTCTTGAAGTCCGACACCCTCTGGGAGCCATACATAAGGGTTTTCGCCGCGGTCACGGACCGGGTTGTACTTGACCGGAGTAAAACCCATCTTCAACCAGAATTCATCCGCACGACAGCGGGAGTTGGTCTTGATCGGGGCACCGAAGCTCTTGGCATGGTTCACCAGAGCAGTACCGTAGTCCTTGCCGCGATAATCCGGAAGGACCTCCAGCTTCCACAGCTCGTAGTAATCCTGAGCGGGGGCAAAGTATCGATCGTACTTGCCGTCGATTTTGTAAAGGCTCATCCGCGCCACCAGCAAATCATTGTCATAGATGCCGTAGAAAGGAGATTCGGAATCGTTTTCCACGATGTTCGCCTCCAGGTCTTCCTTCATCGAAAGCTCCTCCAGGCCAAATTCGCGGAATCTTTGAAACTCCTCCAAAGTCTTGTAGTTGATGTTTAGACGTTTTACCTCAAACATGAGTAAGCCACTCCTCTCACGCGCTTTGCCTTGCCATAACATTACTTATCATTATACACAAAATCGGTTACATCTGAGCGCATTTTCTCCTTTTGTCCCATCTGTTTGCAAAAAATGTTTTCGTCTCCATGGAAAAAATTTAAATTTCAACCTAGAACTATGTCATATCTCATGGCAAAATAGAGAGAAGCAAAACAATTTCGACAATCGTCCGGACGAGTTGCAAACGGTTTCACGGTGCCGGCCGATTGGTCTTGGAGAGGAGCGTTGCCATGCGAAAAGTATTGATCGCCAATCGCGGGGAAATCGCCAGGCGGATTATTCGCACCTGCCGGGAGCAGGGGCTGGGGACGGTAGCGGTGTTTTCAGACGCAGACAAAGATCTTCCCTTTGTCCGTGAAGCAGACGAGGCCGTACATATCGGCCCGCCACCGGTACCGCACAGTTACCTCAATGTAGACGCCATCATCGCTGCGGCCAAACAGACAGGGGCGGATGCCGTTCATCCGGGTTACGGATTGCTGTCCGAAAATGCAGCGTTTGCCCGCCGCTGTCAGGAGGAAGGCCTGCTCTTCATCGGTCCATCGCCAGAGGTGATCGCCCAGATGGGAGATAAATTGACGGCTCGAAACGTGATGCACAACGCAGGAGTCCCGATCGTACCAGGCTGCAAGGAACCCGCGCAGTCTCCTGACGAGGCGGCGCAGCTGGCTTCGGAGATCGGGTATCCGGTCATGCTGAAAGCGAGCGCTGGCGGCGGAGGGATCGGCATGCAGATTTGCCGTGACGAAGCCGAGCTGAGGCAAGCGTATCAATCGGCAAAGGGCAGGGCAAAGGCGTACTTCGGCAACGATGCGATGTACATTGAGCGCTATGTCGATGAGCCCCGTCACATCGAAGTGCAGATCGCCGGGGACATTCACGGAAACGTTCTGCATATTCTGGAGAGAGAGTGCTCGATCCAAAGAAGACATCAGAAGGTACTGGAGGAAAGTCCTTCTCCCTTTTTGGACGACGATACGAGAGAGAAGCTCTGCAGCGCAGCGGTGCAGGCAGCACGTGCTGTAGGCTACACCGGTGTCGGAACAGTAGAGTTCATCGTCGATGGAAACAAACAATTCTATTTTTTGGAAATGAATACACGCCTGCAGGTAGAACACCCTGTCACGGAGGAAATGACCGGACTTGATCTGGTCGCCATGCAGTTGGCTATTGCGAGAGGAGAAAAACTCTCATTTGCTCAGGAAGATATCAAGGCGATCCGGCACGCGATAGAGCTGCGGGTCTATGCAGAAGACCCGGTCACGTTTATGCCTTCGCCGGGAACGATCACGCTGTATCAGCCGCCGCAGCTGGAGGGCGTCCGGATCGACGACGGTGTGGAAACAGGGACACAAGTGACCCCGTTCTACGATCCGATGATTGCCAAGGTCATCGCTTCCGGAGCGGACCGGAGCGAAGCGATCAAGCGGGCGAAAGCGGCAATGCAGCAATTTGTCCTCACCGGAATCAAAACCAATATTCCATTCTTGCTGGAGGTACTCGAAGACGAGCAGTTCGTCCGGGGAACCTATACCACTCGTTTCATCCAGGAACGGAAACAAAAATCAGTCTAAGGAGTGCGAGCAAAATGAAGAATGTAGCAGCAACGATGGCAGGAACAGTCATCAACATCCTGGTGCAAAAAGGCGATCAAGTCAAAGCCGGTCAAGATGTGATCGTACTGGAATCAATGAAGATGGAAGTGCCGGTTCAGGCGGAAGCAGACGGCGTTGTTGCCGAGATCAAAGTCAACAGCGGCGATTTTGTCAACGATGGAGATGTGATCGTCGTACTGGAATAGAATGGGGCTGCTTCTAAACTGAGCGCCCGCTAGGAAAGGGGGAGCGTCCATGCAGGTACAAATTGTCGAGGTCGGACCGCGCGATGGACTGCAGAACGAACAAAAAGTGCTCTCCGCTCCGGAAAAAATCCGGCTGATCGAGATGCTGGCGGAAGCCGGACTGCAAAGAGTGGAAGCGAGCTCCTTCGTAAACCCGAAGTGGATTCCCCAACTGGCTGATGCGGGAGAGGTTTGCCGCTCGCTTCCGCACCAGTCACGCGTGAGGTACAGCGCCCTTGTTCCAAACCTGAAAGGGCTGGAGCGGGCGCGGGAGTGCGGCTTGACCGAAGTAGCCCTGTTCATGTCCGCATCGGAGACGCACAATTTGAAAAACATTAACAAGTCGATCGAGGAGACCTTTCCCGTCCTTCGCGAGACAGCCAGGGAAGCATTGGCCTTGGGCATGCGTGTCCGCGGCTATGTGTCGACGGTGTTCGGCTGCCCCTACGAGGGAGAGGTTCCCCTGGACAACACCCGCAAAGTCACGAATGAGCTGATTTCGATGGGGGTCTATGAGGTCTCGATTGGCGATACGATAGGAGTGGCTACACCCCTGCAGGTTCATCAAGTTTTTGCGGCGCTTGTGAAAGATGTTACGACTGAGCGCTTGGCCGGTCACTTTCACGATACCCGCGGTACTGGTCTGGCAAATGTCGCCGCAGCGCTGGACGAGGGCATACGGATCTTTGACAGCTCGATCGGAGGGCTTGGCGGCTGTCCATATGCGCCGGGGGCATCTGGAAACATTTCGAGCGAAGACCTTGTTTACATGCTGCACGGGATGGGATACGAGACAGGGGTCAGCCTGGAGAAGCTGGTCGAGGCGGGAGCGTATGTCCAGCAGCTTTTGGGACGCGCCCTGCCATCCAAGGTGCTCCAGGCCGCCTTGGCCCAGTCGCACAGAAGACAACCCGAATCCCGGGCAGAAGGAGGCAAAGCATGACTGTCTTGTATGAAAAAGAAGGACTGATCGGGATATTGACGATAAACCGCCCTGAGGTGTTTAACTGCCTCAACCTGGACACTTTGCTCGCGATGCGGCAAACGGTTGCCGAGGCAGCCGTGGATCGGAGCGTGCGTGTGCTGATCGTCACCGGAGCGGGAGACAGGGCTTTCTGCTCCGGGGCCGACCTGAAGGAGAGGCGGTCCATGACCGATCTGCAGGTACAGCATTACATCAGAACAATCCGCGACACGTTCAGCGAGCTGGAGCGGATTCCCAAGCCGGTAATCGCAGCCATCAATGGCATTGCCCTTGGCGGCGGCACGGAGCTGGCTCTCGCGTGTGATTTGCGTGTGATGAGCGAGACAGCCCAGATGGGGTTGACGGAAACGTCCCTCGGGATCATTCCCGGCGCGGGCGGAACACAGCGGCTTCCCAGGCTGGTCGGCAAAGGAGTGGCAAAGGAGCTCATCTTTACGGCCCGCCGCGTAGCTGCCGGGGAAGCGCTTGCCATCGGACTGGTGAATAAGGTGGCGGCTTCCGATCAAGTCATGACGGCTGCCCTGTCGCTTGCCCGCGAGATTGCCGAAAATGCCCCGATCGCCTTGGCCCAGGCCAAGTATGCGATCGACTACGGTCTGGAGACTGACCTGGCTACGGGGCTGGCCATGGAGAGCAACGCCTATCAGGTATTAATCCCTACCCGTGATCGGCAGGAGGGACTCGACGCCTTTAAAGAGAAGCGAAAGCCGGTGTATCGCGGCGAATAAGAGGAGGTAGTAGGCACCCATGAGCAAACAAGCAGAAGACATGCTGAGAGAACGCATCGCCCAGGTGGAAAAGGGCGGAGACGAAAAATACCATGCCAAGCTGAAGGAGCAGAACAAGCTGTTTGTCCGTGATCGCTTGAAGCTTCTGTTTGACGACGAATTTCACGTGGAGGACGGCCTGTTTGCCAACTTTATGGCTGGCGACCTGCCGGCAGACGGAGTCGTTACGGCTATCGGGAAAGTAAACGGACAGACGGTCTGCGTCATGGCGAACGATTCTACGGTAAAAGCAGGCTCCTGGGGTGCCCGGACGGTCGAGAAAATCATCCGCATTCAGGAAACGGCGGAGAAAATGCGGGTGCCGCTGTTGTACCTGGTCGATTCCGCAGGGGCACGGATTACGGACCAGCTTGAAATGTTCCCGGGCCGGCGGGGGGCAGGTCGAATTTTTTACAATCAGGTAAAGCTCTCCGGCAAAATTCCGCAAATCTGCATCCTGTTTGGACCTTCCGCTGCCGGAGGCGCCTATATCCCGGCGTTTTGCGACATCGTCATCATGGTCGACAAGAATGCCAGCATGTATCTGGGGTCCCCGCGGATGGCCGAGATGGTGATCGGAGAAAAGGTGACACTGGAAGAGCTCGGCGGTGCCCGCATGCACTGCTCTGTCAGCGGCTGCGGAGACGTACTGGCAGCCAATGAAGAAGAGGCGATTTCTGCCGCTCGCCGCTATCTCGGCTACTTTCCTGCCGACTACACGGCCAAGCCTCCGGTTGGGGCCGCCAAGTCGCCTCGTCCAGACGCGAAAAAAATCAGCGAGATCGTCCCGGAGAATCAAAATGCTCCGTTCAACATGCATGAACTGATCGACGCGTTGGTCGACGAAGGCTCGTTTTTTGAGGTGAAGAAGCTGTTTGCGCAGGAACTGATTACGGGGCTTGCCCGTCTCGATGGCAAGCCGATCGGTATCGTGGCGAATCAGCCGAGGGTAAAGGGAGGCGTCTTATTTGTCGATTCGGCTGACAAGGCGGCGAGGTTCATCACGCTGTGCGACGCCTTTCAAATCCCGTTGCTGTTTTTGGCGGACGTACCGGGCTTCATGATCGGCACGGCGGTCGAGCGGGCCGGCATCATCCGCCACGGAGCAAAAATGATATCCGCGATGGCGGAAGCGACGGTTCCGAAAATTTCGGTTATCGTGAGAAAGGCCTACGGAGCAGGACTTTATGCCATGGCCAGCTCTGCTTTTGAACCAGACGCCTGCCTCGCGCTGCCGGGAGCGCAAATAGCCGTAATGGGGCCGGAAGCAGCGGTGAATGCTGTCTACAGCAACAAGATTCAAGCCATTGAAGATCCGCAGGAACGGCAAGCCTTTATCATGCAAAAACGGAAGGAGTACCAGGAAGATATCGACATTTATTTGCTCGCTTCCAATCTGATCGTGGACGCGATCATTCCTCCCGAAGAGCTGAGGCGGGAGCTGATTGCAAGATTTGACGTTTATGCGAACAAGAAGCAGATTTTTTCAGAGCGAAAGCACCCCGTTTATCCGGTGTGACCATTTCGCCCGCTGGTCGTCCCAAGAGGGATGGCCTTTTTTATTTCGGCAGGTGAATATTTTTTTGACAATTTCGATCTTTTTACGTAGGAATAATTGATCATTGCCAGCAACTTTGGTATTCTTGAAATAAGTATTGATTAATGTAGGTGAACAAATGCAGCTTCAGTCGATACCACTCCATTTGGTTGTCATAGGCGGCGGTTCTGTAGGGCTTTTATACGCGTCCAGGTTGCTGCTGAGCGGGCAGTCAGTCACACTCGTCACCCGCACCCGCGAGCAGGCGCAGCTCTTGACGCAAGCAGGAGTAACCCTTCGCCAGCTCGACGGAACGGTGCAGAAGGCTTCAATCCGAAGCAACCCGATGGAAGACGGTTTGCCGCAAGGAGACCTTTACCTGCTGGCGGTCAAACAGTCGGATCTTGATGCGATCCTGCCTGATCTTCGCCACCTTTCTGCTGCATCGCGGGTATTGGCCCTCCAGAACGGCATGGGACATTATGAGAAATTGACACAGGTGCTTGAAAGCCGTCAGTGTTTTTTTGCAAGCAATACGGAAGGAGCGCGCCGGCTGTCCCCTGTAGAGGTCGAGCATACCGGAACGGGACTTTTGCGCATAGGTCCTTGGACGGAACAGGATGAGCGCGATCCGATCTGCAACGCGTTCGTAGAGCTTGCCAACCGCTGTGGTTTTCAGGCCGTTTATGAGGATACGATAAAACCATTCGCCTGGAGAAAGCTGCTGGCAAATGCCTTGATCAACCCGTTGACAACTCTGTTCGAGATGCCAAACGGCATGCTGCTTGAATCCCCGCACACCGTGACATTCATGAAAGAACTGTTTTGGGAAGCCGCGGCCGTAGCGGAGCGCTGCGGTGAAAAAATTGAAGAGCGAGATTGGCAGGAAGTTGTAAAAATTTGCCGAAATACTTCCCGTAACATTTCCTCAATGTTGCAAGACATCCGGCGGCGGAATCACACGGAAGTAAACGCTATCAACGGTTATCTCGTTCAAAAGGGGAGGGAAACCGGAATACCCGTCCCGATGCATGAGACATTGCTGCGCGCCGTGCTTCTGAAGACAGACATGGTGAAGGGGAAGGGAGAGGCCGCCATTGACCTTTTTGGGTAAGCTTTGGTCGTTTTTTTCAACGACGTGGACCTATTTTTGGGCGACGTTGACCGCGTTTCCTTTTCTTGGATTCCCACTGGCGTACTTTTTGGTGTATCTGTGGAAAAAGGACCGGCGTTTGGCCGGACGCTGGGCTGTAAATATCACGAATTTTTTGCTCATTCGTGCCGTTGTCGTCGCGTATAGCGTAATTTGGCCGGAAGCGCTGTCTGCGTGGTGGTGGATTACCGGATTTTTTCTCGCGGCCATTGGACTCATCGGCTGGGTTCAAATCAGGCTGAAAGGTAAGCTGTCGCTGTTGAAGGCGAGCTTCTCGGTTTGGAGACTGTCTTTCCTCCTGTTTGGACTGGTCTACGTAGTGCTGTATACAACCGGGATCTTTAAGACGATGGGCGACGTATAAACACTCGCGGCACCGATACATATACCAATAAAGAAAGAAGGTAGGATTTATGAGGCTTCCCATCGAATCGATTGGGCATAAGATTCGAATGATTCGGAAAGAGCGTGGCTTTACCCTGGAGATTATGGCGAACAAAACAGGACTGAGCAAGGGCTTGCTCAGCCAGGTCGAACGCGGCATTTCTCAGCCTTCTCTTGATTCCCTGTGGAAAATCACGAAGGCTCTGGAGGCTTCGATCATCCATTTCTTCGAGGACATCGACCAGAAGCAGGTCCACGTTACGCGAAAGCCGAAGCGCAGACAGATGGTTTTTCCCGAGTCAACAGGGACGTACGCGTTATTGTCTGCGGGGGGAAGCTCAAAACTGGGTATGTTGGAAGTAAAGCTGCAAAAAGGCGAAATGGTAGTGGACAAATTCGTGCAAGGCGAAGGAGAAGAGTGCTTTGTCGTCACGAAGGGAACGGTTACCGTGCGATTCAACGATGAAGAGCACGTACTGGAGGCCGGCGACAGCATCACTTTCGACAGCACCAAATCACACAGTGTCGAAAATACGGGCGAGGAAGAAGCGGTTCTGATCTGGTCCGTCACTCCGCCGCAATTTTAATTGCATACAATGGCAATTACACTTTGACAACCCATTACGGCGGGTTGTCTTGTTTTTTTGGGGGAGGGGGGCATGGTATAATTTGCAGTGACATGGAGTAAGAAAGGTGAGCTTCTATGAATGTTGAATGCGTATCGCTGCCGTTGGCCAACCGGCTGGCTCATGATTACCAGCTGGGAAACGCCGACGCGCTGCGTTTTTTTACCTATCCCCCGTACCAGATGGAATCGTATCGGAAACGGCTCGAATGGCTTGAAAACAATGAGATTCCTCACAGAGACAAACTAGCTGATGGGCTGCTTGCCTACAATCAAGCGATCGGCAATCATCAGCGAGCGATGGAAGGGATCGAAAAGCTGCGAAAGCAGGGTACTATGGTTGTGATCGGCGGCCAGCAGGCTGGTGTCCTTACTGGCCCGCTGTACACGATTTACAAGGCTGTCCATCTGATTCAGGCTGCAAGGCAGCTTTCGGCACAGTTGAATGCAGAAGTCGTTCCTGTGTTCTGGATTGCCGGCGAGGATCACGACATCGATGAGATTGACCACACATTCTGGCTCACCGATCAAGAGACAAAGCTGCATAAGGAGAAAATCTCCCTTCCGCGTACGGGACGCCCTTCGGCCAGCAGTGTGCCGCTGGGACGTGCGGAGTACGAGGCATTCATGGAGAAGCTGTTCGCCAATTTGACAGAGACGGAGGAGACAGCGGCGATCCGCAGGTGGGTGGAAGAGGCTGCTGCATCGTCAAAAACCGTCGTCGATTGGTTTGCCCGCCTGATGGCCAGTTTGTTTGGCAAGCACGGCCTGATTCTGGTCGAATCTTCTCTCCCTTTTGTCAGAGAGCTGGAAAAGCCGGTTTTTACGCAAGTTTTGCAGCGAAATGAGGAGCTCAGCGCGCTTGTAGCCGACGCGGCTGGCCGTTTGGAGAGTGCAGGCTACCCGCTTCAGCTGGAGGTGGGGGGACAGGAGGCGAATCTCTTCCTGTATGAAGGAAAGGATCGTTTGCAGCTGCTTCGCCACGGAGATCGCTTCGTCACCCGCCGGGGAACGTATACCCGCGAGGAGATGATTGAGCTGGCCGAGACAGATCCCTGTCGATTCAGCTCCAATGTAGTCACCCGCTCGCTGATGCAGGAGCATCTCTTCCCGACCTTGGCTTTTGTGGCTGGCGCGGGGGAGATTGCTTACTGGGCGTATTTCAAGGAGGTGTTTGCCGCTTTTGGCAAGCAGCTGCCGATCGTGCTCCCGCGGGTCTCCGTCACCCTGGTTGAAGGGGCGATTGCCCGCTTGCTGAAAGATTTCGACCTGCCCATCGACAAGGCGCTGGCTTCGTTTGCCGCGTGGAAGGAGGAATGGGAAGCGAGCAGGGGAGCCCATCCCTTGACGGACCGCTTTCAGCATGTCCGGGACGCCATGCAGGAGCTGTATCAGCCGCTCGTCAGCGAGGTTGCACTCCTGGAGCCGGGAATGGAGCAGTTGGCGGAGAAAAATGCGGCTCGTCTATTGGAACAGGTAGACTTTTTGGAGCGGCGGCTAGTTCTGGCGCTGGAGCAGCGGGAAGATATCGGGAAGCGGCGTCTGTGGAGGCTGGAAGCGGCGCTGAATCCTGCAGGAGGATTGCAGGAGAGGAAGCTGTCGATTATCCCGTTCGTAAACAAATACGGTCTGTCGCTTGTCGACCGGCTCGTGGAAGCGCCCCTCGTCCACGATGGCAGCCATCAGGTTGTCTATCTGTAAAACCGGATAACATGAGTGAAGCCGCACCGTTTGTGATCGGGTTGCGGCTTCTTTTTTTGTGCTCCCGGAAATGAAGGGTCTGACCATGCACCATGGAAAAACTTTCTTGCCGTTTTGTTGGGATTTGTCGAAACATTTCATGCATATAAACGTCATACCTTTTGAACAGGAGATTTTCTCCGAAAGGTGGTCAAACTTTTCATGCGAGGCAAGAAAATGACGACAGGCAGATGGGTGTTGACCGTTGCTCTTTCTGTTACCTGGCTGCTATCCGGTTTGGGAGCAGGGGGACAGACGGCCGAGGCCCGCATTAGCGATCTGGCAGCCAGCAGCGGTACCTTCGTGGATACCGAGCGGCATTGGGCCAAAAAAGAGATAGCAGAAGCGGTAAGCGCACGATGGGTTCAAGGATTTCCGGATGGAACGTTTCGGCCGGAGACACCTGTTTCCCAGGAGCAGTTCATGGCGCTGGTTGAGCGCATGCTGCCGCCATTTAACGGACACGAAGCGGATGATTTCGCGCAGGACCTTTACCTGAAACCCGTGAAGGGCCGCTGGTCGGAAAAAACGTATAAGCATTTGCTGCCAGCTGGCATACTGCCGAGCGGAAAGCCTGAGGAGCCGCTGACGCGCGTTGAGGCGGCAAGATTGACCTTGGCTGCGCTGGGTAAACAGTCAGAGGGAGAAAAATACCGGGGTACGACGTCCCGCTTTTTTAGTGATGTATCAGTGGACAATGAGCATCAGGTAGTGATGGTGTATCCGATCTATAAACTAGGCGTTATGGCTGGTTACCCGGACGGGACGTTCCGCCCGAATGACAAAGTCAGCAGGGCGCAGGCGGTGGTCCTCCTGAACAGGATCAGGGAAGCGCAGGAGGAGCTGTACCCGGGGAAGGTAACCGAGGCGGAGCGCCAGGCGATGACAAAAGCGGTAGACAGCTTTGTCACAACCGTTATGGACAAGGAGAAAATCCGGCGATACGACGATCTGGTCAGCTACGTACAAAAAAACAAGCTGCCCGTCAGTGAAAAGTTCCTGCAAGAGCACTTCTCGTTTATGAAATACGACGTCTATGATTTCATTCGCTTTCCGCGTTTTGACGAACTGATTTACTACGCGAAAATCAGCGAGGGCAAGTACCGGATGACCGTCCAATACTATTCCGGAGAGCTGGGCGGCAGTGTAGACAGGACGTTCTATCTCGCGTCCGCGGACGGAAAGGACTTCCGGTTGATCGGAAAAGACGAGTAGCAGGGACTGCCGGAAAGGCGGAAAATTTGCTGCCCGTTTCAATAGAACGGGACGAGCGAAACGATGATGATACGGTGGCAGCAAAAACAAAGATTGATTACACGTGCTCGTTTGACGGTTGCCAGACTGTCCTGCAAACTGGGACGGAGTAAAGCCGGAGAACAAGAAAAACAGCCATTCCTGCTCAAGTTTGACAAGCAGGGAACGGCTGTTTTTTGTTTCGGAAACGGCTGTTTTTTTGTTTGGGAAATGAATCGTTTTTACTATCATCTTTTGGACTGATACCTATTCACATGCCCATTGTTTATGTCGAAGCCCGCTCCTTTGCCATCAGGTTATGAAGCTTTTCGCTGCCAGTTTTCCCATATCAGGAGAACGCCGGCAATCACCAGCGGATAAAGCGCCGACCATCCGAGAAAAGGATAAAGCCCACCGGTAACGATCAGCGATGTCCAGGCAGCGATACGTCCATACCGGCTGTTCTTCAAGAGTCGGACACCGGCAAGACAGCCCCCGATATAGGTGGCAAAAAAAGTCGCGTTGGGAAACTGGATGAGACGAGCGAGATCAATCCAGCCCATGGCAAGAACGAATAGAACGATGAAAAAACAAATCGATAAAAAGAGCAGTCCGCCGACCGGCGTCCCGTATTTGGAATGGAGACGGCCAAACCAGCGCGGGGCCGTGCCTTCCTGAGCCAAAGCATAGGCAATTCGGGAAGCGGCGCTGATATACGCATTGGCCGCAGCGACGCAGATAAACAGGGCCGTCACACTGACAATCCACCCTCCGATCGGGCCAAACGAAAGCTGAACCATCACGCTCAGAGATGCTTCCGACCGGCCTTCGCCATAGCTGTGGGTAGCAACGGTCATAAGGGCAACGGCGAAGTAAAGCAAAGCGACGATGCATGCACTCCACAGGACGCCGCGGACCGCGTTTTTCTCCGGATCGACAAACTCCTCGGAGAGGTGTGTCACCGCTTCCCAACCGATAAAGCACCAGAACAACAGGCCAGCCACTTGCACGACACTCAGCCAGCCATTCGGGGCAAATGGAGTAAAGTGACTGGCAGAAGCATGGGGCAGCGCGGCCAATACCGCGATCACCAAAATAGCCACGATCAATGAAACGACAACCGTCTGGACGCGGCTTGCGACTTTCAGGCCAAATACGTTCATGAGGACGACAGAACCAAGAATCAGTCCTGCAGCGAGATACACTTGAAGCTGGCTCCACTGCAAAAGGACAGCGACATAGTGGGACGCTGTGACAGCGACGATCGGGGCGCCAATCGGAACCGACAACAGAAAAAACCAGCCGACCATGTTTCCATAGCGGTCTCCGAAAGCCATCCTGACGTAAGTGGAGACGCCACCTGAGCTAGGGTGTCGGGCGGACAACAGCCCCATGGTGATGGCCATCGGCAGTACGAGGATGGCCATGAACAGCCAGGCGAGGACAGAGGCGGGGCCGGCCATTTCTGCCGCCATCCCGGGGATGAGCAGCACTCCCGAACCGATCACGGCACCGATATACAGGGCGACGATTTGGGGAAGCGACAGCGTTTTCGCCAGTCCTGACGTGTGAGAAGTCGAGTTTTTCATGTAAATTCCTCTCCCGAAAGCTATTTATTTGCTGGTATTTGAAGTGTAGCATAGACGTTATCATCGGAGTTATCTATAATATTCGATGATGAGAATCGAAAAAAACGATTTAATAATAAAGGGGAGAGCCCGATGGATACCCGTTATTTGCAGACCTTTCGCGAAGTGGCGAAATGGCACAGCTTTACCCGAGCGGCTGAAGTGCTTGGTTATGCCCAATCCAGTGTTACGACTCAGATACAGAATCTGGAACAGGAGTTTGGCGTCACCCTGTTCGAGCGGTGGGGACGAAAAATCAGGCTGACACATGCCGGAGAAGTGCTGCTGGAATACAGCGGGCAGCTGCTCGGACTGCTTGATGAGGCGAAGGCCCAACTGAGTGAAGAGGCTCAGCTAGCCGGCACGTTGACCATCGGGACAGTGGAATCTCTCGCCGCTTTTTACTTGCCCCCCTATTTGCAGCAGTTTCGCCGCGAGCAGCCGCAGATTCGGGTGCTGCTCAATCCGGGGATCTGCTACGAGCTCCGTCAGGGTGTCAAGGAGGGCACTTACGACTTTGCGGTTGTACTCGATTGGCTGCAATCCCACCCCGACTTGGAAAGCGTAAATCTCGGAGAAGAAGAACTGGTCGTCATTGCATCTCCCGAACATCCGCTGACTTCGCGAAAACGGGTTGAAGCGAGTGACTTCAATGGCGAACAGTGGATTTTTCCCGAGGCGGGCTGCAGCTATCGGTCGATGATCGAGTCAGTCCTGCGCGACAGTGGAGCGAGCTTGGAACCCTCGCTCGAGTTTGGCAGTCTGGAAGCGATCAAGCAATGTGTGGCATACGGGCTGGGAATCGCACTTGTCCCGATGATCGCTGTGGCCGAAGAGGTGAAAAAGGGGACGATCTCGGTCTTGCCCTTTACGCATCCAGACATTCGCGTTTACCGCCAGCTCGTATACCATAAAAAGAAGTGGATGCCGCGAGCGATGCGCCACTTTTTCAATCTGTTGACCGAAGGGATGCCTGCCCGTGAGATCTAAATGGCAAAAACAAAGCGGAATAGTTGCTTTTTTGGTTATAGGGTTATGGAACGGATAGGAAAAACAAAAATCATGTGGTAAGATAAATCATAGTTTGTTTGTAGAAGAAGGAGGTTCAATCCGCTCATGAACATGGTTTCTGAAAGCATCGTAAAAGATATGGCGCTTGCGCCGAATGGCCACCTGAAAATCGACTGGGTAAAAGAACATATGCCCGTCCTCAACCGGATCCGCGAGCGCTTTGAAAAGGAAAAGCCGTTTGCAGGCCTGAAAGTAGCGATTTCGTTGCACCTGGAAGCAAAAACCGCCTACCTGGCGAAAGTGGTGCAAGCCGGCGGTGCCGAGGTAACCATCACCGGTTCCAATCCGCTTTCTACACAGGATGATGTTTGCGCAGCGCTTGTGGAAGACGGCATTCGCGTCTTTGCGAAATACAATCCTTCCCCGGAAGAGTACAAAAGCCATCTGATCAAAACGCTGGAAACGCGTCCGGACCTGATCATTGACGACGGTGGCGATCTGGTGACGATCCTGCACAGCGAGCGTCGCGATCTTCTTTCCCAAGTGCGCGGCGGTGCCGAGGAAACCACGACAGGAATCCTTCGCTTGAAAGCGCTCGACAAGGAAGGCAAGCTGGAATTCCCGATGGTTGCGGTAAACGACGCATTCTGCAAATACTTGTTTGACAACCGCTACGGTACAGGCCAATCCGTATGGGATGGCATTAACCGGACCACCAACCTGGTCGTCGCTGGAAAAACGGTAGTTGTCGTCGGCTACGGCTGGTGCGGCAAAGGCGTTGCGATGCGTGCGAAAGGTCTTGGAGCGAAAGTGATCGTCACCGAGATCGACTCTATCAAAGCGGTAGAGGCGTACATGGACGGATTCGAAGTCATGCCGATGAGCGAAGCGGCCAAGCACGGCGATTATTTCGTCACAGTAACCGGAAACCGCGATGTCATCCGCAAAGAGCATTTTGAAGTCATGAAAGATGGCGCGATCCTCTCCAACGCCGGCCACTTCGATGTCGAAGTGAACAAGGTTGAGTTGGAAGCGATGTCGAAATCCAAGCGCACCGTTCGCAAAGACATCGAGGAATTTGTCTTGGCAGATGGTCGAAAAGTGTATCTCCTGGCCGAAGGACGTCTGGTCAACCTGGCTGCCGGTGACGGCCATCCGGCGGAAATCATGGATATGACCTTTGCCCTGCAAGCCGTCTCTCTCGAATACGTAAACAAAAACTACGAGTCTATCGGCAAACACGTGCTGAACGTGCCTTACGAGCTGGACGAAATGGTTGCCCGCTACAAGCTGGAGGCACTCGGCATCACAATCGACAAGCTGACAGACGAGCAAAAAGCATACTTGGACAGCTGGGTCGAATAATTTCGCGAAACGCGTCTTTTCCCGGTAAAAAAATCAACGAAAAATCCTGCTTACAAAAGCAGGATTTTTTATTTATAATAGCAAGTAGGTGACCGAGTGGGGAAAAGTGGGGGAAAGTGGAGGTCAGCGGAAGGAAAGTGGGGGGCAGGCCGTGTTCATGGGTGAATACCAACATAGCATCGATGAAAAAGGCCGGTTGACGATCCCTGCCAAATTCCGTGAAGGCCTCGGGGCTTCCTTCGTCATTACCCGCGGGCTCGACCAATGTCTGTTTGTCTATCCGCCAGAAGAGTGGAAAGCATTGGAGGAGCGGCTGAAGACGCTGCCGTTCACCAAAGCGGATGCTCGCGCCTTTACGCGGTTCTTCTTTTCCGGAGCGGCGGAATGCGAGTGGGACAAGCAGGGAAGGGTAAATATACCACCTACTTTGCGCGACTACGCGGCGCTTCAAAAAGAGTGCGTCGTCATCGGTGTATCCAATCGGGTAGAGATCTGGAGCAAGGATCGTTGGGAAAATTACTTTGCGGAGTCGGAAGGATCTTTCGCCGAGATTGCGGAGAAGCTGGTGGATTTTGATTTATAGGAATCGGAGAAAATGCGGTGCGTCGGAACCATTCAGGTGCACCCGTTGAATTAGGAGTGACGGCTTTGTCCTTTCATCATGTAACTGTATTGCGAGAAGAAGCCGTTGACGGACTGAACATCCGGCCGGATGGCATTTATGTGGATTGTACGCTCGGTGGCGCCGGGCACAGCAGTCTGATCGCTTCGCGGCTTGCGCCAGGCGGACGATTGATTGCGGTTGACCAGGATGACTGGGCGCTGGATAACGCGAAGGAACGTCTTGCACCCTACATAGATCGGGTAACGCTGGTAAAAAGCAACTTCCGCCATCTGAAAGAAATTGTGGCTGAGCTGGGCCTCGATGGTGTAGACGGCGTACTGTTTGATCTGGGCGTTTCGTCTCCGCAGCTGGATGAAGGAGAGCGCGGATTCAGCTACAATGCCGACGCACCGCTTGACATGCGGATGGACCAGCAGGGAGAGCTTACCGCCTACGACATCGTCAACGAGTGGGACGAGCAGGAGCTGGCCCGAATTATTTGGGAATACAGCGAAGAAAAATTTTCCCGGCGAATTGCCCGGCAAATCGTTCAAAGGCGGCAGCAGGCCCCTGTAGAGACGACGGGGGAGCTGGTGGAAATTATTAAAGAAGCCATCCCGGCCGCAGCGCGCCGTACTGGTCCCCATCCGGCCAAGCGGACGTTCCAGGCGATCCGGATCGCTGTCAATGACGAGCTGGATGCCTTCCGGGATGCGATCGTGGATGCGATCGGCATTCTGCGTCCCGAAGGTAGAGTGAGTGTGATTACGTTCCATTCCCTCGAAGACCGGATCTGCAAGCAGGTTTATCAGGATTTTTCCAAAGGGTGCATTTGTCCCCCTTCCTTTCCTGTATGTGCCTGCGGAAACAAGGCCACGGTCAAGATCGTGACCAGAAAGCCGATCCTGCCGTCAGAAGAAGAGCTGGAGGCTAATCCTCGGGCGCGTTCAGCCAAGCTGAGGGTCGCTGAAAAGTTATAGAAAAAGAATGCGGCAAAAAAATTTGAGACGCTCGCAGCCAGAGCAAAAGGAGTGAGACCGAGATGAGCTACTACTACCGGAGTAATCTCGCGGTAGAACTGGAGGATTCGCCAGGTTCCGTCACCAAGAAGAAAACGAAGCGGACTGTACGCATCAAACCGTCTATACCAACCAAGGAGAAGCTGATGTATCTGTTTTTTATCACCCTGGTTGTCATAGGTGTGGGGATGGTTGGTGTTCGTTATTCGCAAATCTCGCAGTACAACTATGAAATACAGCGCCTGAAGAAAGAGATCAGAATAAATAAGGAAAAGAACACCAGTCTTCAGCTGCAGATCGAGCAGCTCAGCAACCGCGATCGGATCATCATGGAAGCGGAGAGAATGGGAATGGTGTACAATCCGGAAGCGGCTCATCTGGTAGGTCAATCCAAAGAAGCTGCAAAAAAGGACGGGAAAGGAAGCAAAGCTGCGAGTCAAAAGAAACAGCCATAACCCAAGCACGGGACAGCAATGAGCTCTGTAGAAAATGTTACTTGCGCAAGTGAGTAACATTTTTTCATAATGTCTTCTGAATAAAAAGACTGTTCGAATGCAGATCCGCCGGCTTCGTCGAACATGATTCGACGGAAGCTTTTCTTTTGACAGTCGGTTTTTTGATATGCAATGGAATATCCTTGGTTTGGAGTGAAACAAAATGGAACTGAAACGGCGTGTGAATTTGCGCATTATCCTCCTGGCCCTGTGTGTAATCGTACTGTTTTCCTCGCTCACGGTACGTCTTTGGTGGATTCAGACGGTGGAAGCGACAGGCATTATGGAAATCGCGCAAAAGCAGTGGGATCTGGAGAAAACGCTGAAGCCAAAGCGTGGAGCCATTTTGGACAGGAATGGGGAAATTTTGGCCTATGAGGGAAAGGCGTATGATGTGAGCGCAAGGCTCAAGCCTCGCGATGACAGGGATCAGGATGTCGTGAAAGATCCTTATTATACTGCACAGGCGCTTGCGCCCATCCTGAATGCCCCTGTAAATGAGCTGTTGCGAATCCTGACCAAGCCAAATCAAGTTGTTGAGCTGGGAAGATACGGAAAAAAGATCAGCGAAAATCAAAAAGTCGGCATTGAAAACCTGCAGTACCCCCAGCTCCCAAGCGGAGAAAAAGTGAAGACCAACCAACTCCCGGGGATTATTATTACCGAAACGACACGTAGGTACTACCCGAACAATAGCTTTGCAGCACATGTCCTCGGCTATTTGGACTTCTTTGAAGAGGAGGCCAAAATGGGGATCGAGCTCCAGTTCGACAAAGAGCTCCGGGGCGAAAAGGGAGAGATGCATGTAGTCACGGACAAGGTAGGCTACCAATTGCCGGATGGCGAACGGGAGTACAAGCCAGCCAAGGACGGCATGAACATCTACCTGACGATCGATAAGACGATCCAGGATTACGTGGAGCAAGCGCTCGACAAGGCCGAGCAGGAGTACAAGCCAAAAGGGGCGACTGTCGTGGTGGCGGACCCGCAGACCGGCGAGATTTTGGCGATGGGCAACCGGCCGCAGTTCAATCCGAATACGTACTTTACCGGGATTACCAACTTTACGAATCACGCCGTAACCACCATGTTTGAGCCGGGCTCTACATTCAAGATTATTACACTGGCGGCAGCGATCGAAGAAGGCAAATTCGATCCGAACGCATACTATCAATCCGGGACGTACAAGAAATTCAAGCCGCCCATCCGGGACCACAACCAGGGGGCGGGCTGGGGCACCATCTCCTTCCTTGAAGGGGTGCAAAGATCCAGTAACGTCGTGTTTGTCATCATGGGATACGACTACCTTGGACCTGAGCTTTTGAAAAAGTACTTTGAGAATTTCGGGATCGGCAAGCCGACAGGCATCGAGCTGCCGTACGAGAAGAAAGGGATTTTGAACAACCTGCTGAAACCGGCTTCCCAGCGCGACATTGCCGTTACCACTTTTGGGCAAGGGGTGGCCGTCACCGCGATTCAGCAGGTGGCAGCGGTAGGAGCCATCGCCAACGGCGGCGAGCTGCTCAAGCCGCACATCGTAAAAGAAATGCGCGATCCGGTGACGGGAGCAGTCGTAAAACGCAGCCAGCGGGAAGTGGTCCACCGTGTCGTAAGCGAGGCGACCGCCAAAAAGACTCGTGATGTTTTGGAAACGGTCATTACCGGAGAGCATGGTACAGGGAAATCGTACTTTATAGACGGTTACCATGTTGCAGGTAAAACGGGAACGGCCCAAAAGTACGACGACAAGGGAAGAATTATGGAGGGGCAGCACTATATCGTGTCCTTTATCGGCTTTGCTCCCAAAGACAATCCCCGTTTGCTTGTCTACGTCGTCGTGGATGACCCGACCACAAACGAGCATTACAGTTCATGGGGAAAAAATTTCGTAGCGCCGATCTTCAAATCCGTCATGGAGCGCAGCCTCCAGTACCTGCAGCAAAAGCCGGATGCGGTAGGAGCCGAGAAAAATGCCCAAACGGTGACGGAGCAGGCCATTGCAAAGGCAGAGCAAGTTCGCGAGGTCAGCATGCCCAAGCTGGTCGGGATGTCTACAACAGCCGCCAAGCTCAGGGCAGAGCAGGACAACATCACGGTCAACATCATGGGAACCGGGACGAAGATTGTCAATCAATACCCGGCTCCTTATGAAAAAGTGGTGCCCGGATCGACGGTCACGCTTGTAACAGACCGAATCGAAGGTTCAAAAATGCCTGATTTCAAAGGGAAATCGCTGCGCGAAGTCATGGAGTTCGCATCGCTGATGCAGCTCAAGATCACCTCGTACGGCGCCGGCTTCGTCACGCAGCAAAATATTCCGCCAGGTACAGCGTTAAAAGGAGGAGAGCAGCTTCAGATTACTCTCCAGCCGTCATCCGGTCCGCTTTCTCCGGCACTGCAGCCTGGTCAAGGCGTGGTGCCAGGAACGGCAACAGATCCGGGCGGAGCCCAACCGGACGCAAATTCGCCTGATGGCCAGTCCGGTGCAGCGAACGCTGCTGGAGGGCAGCCTCCACCAGGCTCTTCGCAAACAACAGTGCCTGGTAACGGTACACCTCAAGGCGATAGCGGGAATACGACCGTACCTGGAGTTCCCCAGACAGGTACGACAAGGAGTGGCAATCCCGCTTCGACGACAGGGACATCTGGGACACCGGGAACGTATCCACCGGTTTATCCGCCAGGTGCCGTGCAATCGGGCACAGGTATCGCCCCGGGAACACAAGCTGTTCCGACTGGAGGCTATTCCGGCTATCAGGGCTATCAAGGCCATCCGGGGCAACCTGCCGGTGCGGGACAAATGCCGGTCGGAACAGGCCAAAGCTTGCCGCAGGGACAAGCAACCTGGCAGTATCCCTACCCAAACAATACTGTGCCGGGCACACAGCAGATTCCCGCAGGGCCGCCTGCTGCTCCGGCCGGATCGACAACCGCACAGCCATAGGTTCTAACCTGTCCCCCCTCCGAATAGGGTAGGAATGAGACAACCTGTGTCATAAGGGGGGACTCGCTGTGCGGGTATCCAATGTAACCGTGAGACGCCGCATTTTTGTCGCATTGGTTATCGGAATCGTGTTGTATACGGCTCTGATTACGAGGCTAGGCTACGTACAACTGGTCAAGGGGCCGGAGCTCCAGGAAAAGGCGTTGAAGCTGTGGAACCGCGACATCAAATACGAGCCGAAGCGAGGGCGCATTCTTGACCGCAATGGCAAGGAGCTGGTGACAAACATCAGCGTTCCTTCCGTGGTCGCGATTCCGGTTCAGATCAAAGACCCGCATGGGACGGCGAAGCAGCTGGCAGTATTGTTGGGCCAGCCGGAAGACGTCGTTTACAAGGGGATTATGAAGAAAGAGAGGATCAATCGCGTTCCAGGCGGCAGGAAAATTTCTGAAGAAAAAGCGCGGCAAATCCAGGAGTTGAACCTTCCGGGCATTGTCGTCGTAGAAGATTCCAAACGCTTCTACCCAAACGGGACGATGGCAGCCCATCTGTTTGGTTTTACGGGCATCGACAACCAGGGCTTGACCGGACTTGAGCGGATATACGACCAGTTCCTGCAAGGCAAAGAGGGATATGTATCCTATCTTGCCGATGCGACAGGACAAACGATGCCGGGCGGGTCAGAAGAATACGTAGCGCCGGTCGACGGGATGGATATGTACCTGACCATCGACAGTCAAATTCAGTCGTTTATCGAGCGGGAGCTGGATGAAGCGATGGTTGCATATCAGCCGGACGATGTACTTGCGATCGCAATGAACCCGAAGACAGGCGAGATTCTCGGCATGGGCAGCCGCCCAACCTACCATCCCGAAAAGTACAGGGATTATCCAAGCGAAATCTACAACCGGAACCTGCCGATCTGGAAAACGTACGAGCCCGGTTCCACCTTTAAGATCGTAACACTGGCCGCAGCTCTCAACGAAGGTGAGGTCAAGCTGGACGAAAGCTTCTTTGACCCCGGCTACATCATGGTCGCGGGCAAGCGTCTGCGCTGCTGGAAGCGGCAGGGGCACGGGCAGGAAACGATGCTCGAAGTCGTGGAAAATTCCTGCAACCCCGGCTTTGTCACCATGGGGCAACGCCTGCAAAAGGAAAGGCTGTTTGAGTACATCAAAAAATTTGGATTTGGCCAAAAGACGGGCATTGACCTGATTGGAGAAGAGAACGGTCTTTTGTTTAATCTGAATCGGGTAGGACCCGTTGAACTGGGTACGACCTCATTCGGGCAGGGGGTCTCGGTGACCCCGATCCAACAGATGGCTGCTGTTTCGGCGGCGATAAATGGCGGGAAGCTGATGAAACCGTTCGTCGCCAAGGAGTGGCGGGACAGTGTTACGCATGACATCGTCGGCCGGACGCTGCCAACGGAGGTTCGTCAGGTGATCACTCCCGAGACTTCTGAAAAAGTCCGCTACGCCCTGGAAAGTGTCGTGGCCAGAGGAACCGGAAAGAACGCGTACATCGAAGGCTACCGCGTCGGCGGAAAAACCGGTACGGCGCAAAAGGTGAGGGACGGCAGGTATGTAAACGGCGAGTACATCGTGTCTTTTATCGGCTTCGCCCCTGCAGACGATCCCCAGATACTCGTCTATTTCGCAGTCGACAACCCGAAGGCGCTCGCATTCGGCGGACTGATTGCCGCGCCCAGCGTGAAGAACATTTTGGAGTCGTCCCTGCAGCACTTGGGCGTACCCAAACGCAAGGACGGGATCGAAAGGGAAGTAAACAGGGCGCTTGGCGACAAGAACTACCTGGAGGTGCCGCAGATGGTGGGGCTCTCCATGCGCGAGGTGGCAACGACCTATGATCAGCTGCCGCTCGTTGTCGAAGGCAAGGGGTCACATGTCATCCAGCAATCGCCTGCGGCCGGAGTCAAAATTGAGGAAGGCTCAAAAATTCGTATCTACCTTGGTGACAAATCAAGCGATTAGCTATAAAATGAGTATTCGGAGCGGAGCGGAAGAGGCTTGTACACAGGTGCTCACCCTCCGCTTTTGTAGAATTTGCTTGGCTTTTGTCTATAATAGGGAAAGAATGGGGTGCCAGTTTTATGTTGCTTCGGGATCTGCTTGCTCCCTTGTTGCCAGTGCATGCTACTGGGGATGACAGCATCGAAATTACAGGAATAACAGCAGATTCACGCAAAGTAAAGCCCGGCTTTTTATTTGTCTGTTTGACTGGCTTTACCGTGGATGGACATACGTTTGCAGCGCAGGCGGTGGAAAAGGGAGCCGTGGCTGTGTTGGCTCAAAAGGATGTGGACGTGCCAGCAACCATTGTTCGGGTTCCTGATACCCGTCGGGCAATGGCGATGCTGGCTGACCGCTTTTACGGGTCCCCGACGCGTGAATTGAAGGTGATCGCGGTTACGGGTACCAATGGAAAAACGACCACGACCCATCTGATCGACAAGATTTTATCTGATCAGCAGAAGCGTACCGGTTTGATCGGCACCATTCACATGAGAATCGGCAATGTCACCGAGGAAGTAAAAAACACGACGCCGGATGCGCTGGAGCTGCAGGAAAGCTTTCGCCGCATGCGCGATATCGATACGGAGTACGCCATTATCGAAGCGTCTTCCCATGCGCTGGAGCTGGGCCGCGTCCGCGGTTGCAATGTACATACAGCCGTCTTTACCAACTTGACGCAGGATCATCTCGATTACCACAAGACCATGGAGAATTACCGCCACGCCAAGTCGCTTTTGTTCGCCCAACTGGGCAATGAATACGATCCGCAGCGGATGAAAACAGCCGTGCTGAATGCGGATGACGAGGCGTCCGGCTTTTTTGCCACCGTCACACCGGCCAGGGTCATCACGTACGGTATTGACAACCCTGCTGACATCAGAGCGGTGGACATTGAGATCAGCACAAAAGGGACGACATTTGTCGCCCATACGTTTCAAGGCTCTGTCAAACTGTCTTTGAAGCTGATGGGCAAGTTCAACGTCTACAATGCGCTGGCGGCGATGGCGGTCGGATTGGCCGAAGGAATTTCGCTAGAGGCGATCAAGTCCAGTCTCGAACAGGTGCAAGGCGTGAGTGGGCGGTTTGAGTCCGTTGATGCAGGGCAGCCTTTTGCCGTGCTCGTCGACTATTCGCACACGCCGGACAGTCTGGAAAACGCGCTTGTGACGATCAAGGAATTTGCCAAAGGAAAAGTGTTCTGCATCGTCGGTTGCGGCGGTGACCGGGATAAGACAAAGCGCCCGATTATGGCGCAAATTGCAACGAAATACGCTGATCTGACCGTCTTAACTTCAGATAACCCGAGGTCCGAGGACCCGCAGGCGATTCTCGATGACATGCTCGCCGGTCTGAAGAAAACCGCTCCGGACCGTTACACTTCCATCGTGGACAGACGGGAAGCGATCGGGCATGCCGTATCCCTTGCAGTTGATGGCGATGTGATCCTGGTCGCCGGAAAGGGCCATGAGACGTACCAGATCATCAAGGGCGAGGTTTTGCCTTTCGATGACCGGGAAGTGGCAAAAGAAGCTATCAGAGGGCAGAAGAACGAATAGAAGCACATATTCTTGAATAGCATCAGAGAAAGGAGGGTCGGGCATGTTCGCTGACAACGTACTCCTAGTCACGATCGTAGCCGCGTTTCTCATCGCCGTACTCATCGGTCCCTTGTTCATCCCCGTCCTGCGCCGCTTGAAATTTGGGCAGGCGATCCGGGAGGAAGGACCACAATCCCATCAGAAAAAAGCAGGGACCCCCACGATGGGGGGGACCATCATTTTGTTGGCACTCATATTCACTGTGCTTAAATTTGCCAATGCCACCATCGAAGTTCTCTTTTTGATGCTGGTCACGATTGGATACGGATTGATCGGTTTTTTGGATGACTACATCAAAATTATCAAAAAGCGCAATCTGGGACTGACTGCAAAACAAAAATTTGCCGGCCAAATCCTTTTAGCTATCGGTGCCTATTATCTTTTGCACCTGATGGGTCATGACACCTCGCTCCATTTGCCAGGCACTCCCTGGAACATTGAGCTGGGAGTATTGTACTTTCCGTTCCTTTTGTTCCTGTTGGTCGGTACCACCAATGCCGTCAATATTACAGACGGTCTCGACGGACTTTTGGCGGGGACAGGAGCGATTGCATTTGGAGCTTATGCGATCATTGCCTGGTTCAGCCAGAATTACGATACAGCCATTTTCAGCGCCTCTGTAGTCGGCGCGGTTCTCGGATTCCTCGTATTCAACGCTCATCCCGCCCGCGTGTTTATGGGCGATACCGGCTCGCTGGCGCTTGGAGGAGCGCTGGCAGGCATTGCGATCATGACCAAAACCGAACTGTTATTGGCGATCATCGGCGGCGTCTTCGTCGTTGAAACCTTGTCTGTCATCCTTCAGGTTGTTTCTTTCAAAACGAGAGGCAAGCGCATCTTCCGCATGAGTCCGCTGCACCATCACTTTGAATTGACGGGCTGGTCAGAGTGGCGCGTGGTCGTCACGTTCTGGCTGGTGGGTATTTTCTTCGCTGGATTGGGCGTCTACCTCGAGGTGGTGACTCTGCGATGAACAACTATCAAAATCAGCACGTCGTCGTTCTGGGCATGGCAAAGAGCGGTGTAGCGGTGGCCAAACTGCTGCACCGCTTTGGTGCGCATGTTGTCGTAAATGACCAAAAGCCGCGCGAGGAAGCGGCGGGCGCGGACGAGCTGGAAGCGCTCGGCATCGAGGTGATCTGCGGCGGCCATCCGGATGATTTGATTCACCCGGGAGTAGCGCTTGTGGTGAAAAATCCGGGGATTCGGTACGAGGCAGCGCCGGTAGCCAAAGCGATCGAGCTGGGCGTTCCGGTTGTGACGGAGGTTGAGCTGGCTTACCAGGTCTCCCAGGCGCCGATTATCGGAATTACGGGGTCCAACGGGAAGACCACGACAACCACTTTGGTCGGATTGATTCTGCAGGAAGCGGGGATCGACGCTCTTACAGGGGGCAATATCGGAACCGTTTTGTGCGGCCTTGCCCAAGAAGCCCGTCCGGATCAATGGCTGGTCGCCGAGTTGAGCAGCTTTCAGCTGATGGGGACGCTTTCGTTCAAACCGAAAATCGGCGTGCTGATGAACATTTATCCGGCACATCTCGATTATCATCATACGATGGACGAGTACAAGGCAGCCAAATGGAAGCTGTTTGCCAACCAGACGTCTGACGACATCGCCATTTTGCCTTACGACCAGCCGGATGCTTGGCCTGCGGATGAGGCTTTGCGAGCATCGGTTTATTACTTCAGCAAGCAACAGCCCGTTCCGCGTGGCGTCTGTGTAGACAATGGAGTCATCGTCTACGTAGACGCAGCGGGGGAGCGGGAAGAAATTTTGCCGCTGGACAGATTGTCTGTGGCTCATTTGGACAACGCGCTGGCGGCTGCATTGGTCGGCAAGCTGGCAGGCGCGGGCAGCGAAGCAATCGCCAAGGTGCTGTCTAGCTTTGCCGGAGTAGAGCACCGGATGGAATTTGTCGGGACCGTGGCAGGAGTCAAGTACTATAATGATTCCAAGGCGACGAATTCGGAGGCTGCTTCGCGAGCGCTGCAGGCTCTGTCTGAACCGACGATCTGGATTTGCGGCGGATTGGACAGAGGTGTCACTTTTCACGACCTCATTCCGGTCATGCAGAAAAATGTCAAAGCTGTGATTGCCTTCGGCGAGACGGCACCGATATTGCTGGCTCGAGCCAAAGAAGCAGGAATCAACAGGCTGATCCATGTCGATACTGTGGAAAAAGCCGTTATTGCCGCTTCCGAGGCAGCCGTGCCGGGTGACGTTGTCCTGCTGAGTCCGGCATGCGCGAGTTGGGATATGTTTCCTTCATTTGAGGTGAGGGGGAGCATGTTTAAGGACGTTGTGCATAGACTTAAAACAAGCCTAGCATAACGCCTTGTCCCTGCACTGTCTCACCAAATGACTATCATCTCGGGACGGCGTGAGAAAGGAATGACTTTGCACGATGAGCAAGGTACGCTCTGCCCCCGATTTCATGATTATTTTTGCAACACTTTTTTTATTAGGAATTGGCATCGTGATGGTGTACAGCGCAAGTGCCATCGTTGCAACAAGAGCGCCCTTCAACGATCCGTATTTTTTTGCCAAGCGTCAGTTGATCTTTGCTTTGCTCGGGATCACCTCGATGTATTTGATGATGAATATCGACTACTGGGTATGGAAGCAGTGGGCCAAGCTCGGCTTCATGATCAGCATCGGCCTTTTGATCGTCGTTCTGATCATCGGGATTGAGGTAAATGGTTCAAAAAGCTGGCTTGGTCTGGGAGCGTTCGGGATTCAACCGGGCGAGTTTGCCAAGCTGGGTGTCGTCGCCTTCCTGGCGCGCTGGCTGGCAGACAATCAAAAACAGATCGTGCTGTTTCGGACAGGTTTGGCCCCGGCACTGGCGATCCCTGTTGTCTGTTTTGGCTTGATCATGCTGCAGCCGGACCTTGGCACAGGGACTGTACTGATGGGGACGGCGGTCATGATGATTTTCGCCGCAGGAGCCAGGATCAGCCATTTTGTCGGCCTCGGCTTGATTGGTGTCGCCGGTTTTGTCGGGCTCGTGCTGTCGGCTCCTTACCGGATCAAACGGATCACATCGTTCCTCGATCCCTGGCAGGACCCGCTGGGCACAGGCTATCAAATCATTCAATCGCTTTATGCGATCGGCCCCGGCGGCTTGTTCGGCCTTGGGCTCGGACAGAGCAGACAAAAGCATTTCTATCTGCCGGAGCCTTATAATGACTTTATTTTCTCGGTCATCGCCGAGGAGCTTGGTTTCATCGGCGGGACACTGGTGCTGCTCGTATTCCTTCTGCTTCTGTGGCGAGGCATGCGCACGGCCATTACGGCGCCCGATCTGTTCGGCAGCCTGCTGGCGCTCGGGATTATCGGCATGATCGCCATTCAGGTCGTGATCAACGTCGGCGTCGTTACCGGCATGTTTCCGGTTACCGGAATCACCTTGCCTTTTCTCAGCTACGGCGGGTCATCGCTGACGCTGATGCTTACAGGGGTAGGGGTATTACTAAACATTTCGCGTTTTTCCAGATGAAGAGGGGAAAACGGCAAACTTGGGTGAAGGTGATTACTATGCGTGTTGTCCTCACGGGTGGAGGCACAGGTGGACATATTTATCCGGCGCTTGCGGTGGCGAAAGAAATTTCTCGCCAACAGCCGCAGGCTGCCTTTTTGTACATAGGCAGTAAAAAAGGCTTGGAAGCACAGCTCGTTCCACGGACGGACATTCCGTTTCAATCAGTCGAGATCGCTGGTCTGAAGCGGAAGCTGACTTTCGATAACGTAAAAACACTGTGGAAATTCATCCAGGCTGTCTCTTTATCCAAACGGATGCTGCGCGAGTTCCGGCCTGATGTTGTCATCGGCACGGGCGGGTATGTGTGCGGCCCGGTTGTCTATGCTGCGGCTCGTCTCGGGATTCCTACGGTGATTCATGAACAAAATGTCGTACCGGGTTTGACAAACAAGTTTTTGGCCCGTTATGTCGATCGCGTAGCTGTCTCGTTTGAGGAGTCGCTTTCGTTTTTTCCTGCGGGAAAAACAGTGCTGACCGGCAATCCTCGGGCCACCGAGGTGATGCATGGAGATCCGCGGGCGGGAAGAGCTTTTCTCGGTGTAGGCGAGGACAAGCGTGTGGTGCTGATTTTTGGCGGAAGCCGCGGAGCAAGAGCGATCAATGAGGCGACGTTGGCCATTGTACCGCGCATGCAGGAGTTTCCCCGCACCCATTTTGTCTACGTGACAGGTGACGTTCACTACGATTCCATTTCGGCTGCATTGAAAGAAAAAGGGGAGCAGCCCCGCAACCTTTCCGTCTATCCGTTCGTCCACAATATGCCGGACTTGCTTGCAGCCGCCCACTTGATGGTAGGCCGTGCCGGGGCATCAAGCCTGGCTGAGCTGACAGCGTTGGGCGTGCCCTCCATACTGGTTCCGAGTCCGTACGTTACCAACAACCATCAGGAAAAAAATGCGCGCGGACTGGAGAAGCAAGGAGCTTCCATCGTTATTTTGGAAAACGAGCTTAGCGGAGAGAGGCTGTTGGAATCCCTTTCTGCCATTTTGGGAAGCGAGGAGCGGTGGGCTGCGATGCAAAAGAGCTCTCGCCAGCTTGGAATGCCTGATGCCGCAACGAAAATCTATCAGGTGCTAGGGGAGCTTAAAAGGTAGAAGGGTCTTTTTTGGGCGACTGTCACGCCAATATGGGCGATCGCATAGTATGGAGCAAACACGTGATAAGGCCTAGGTCCGACCTAGCATGTGTATCAGGAGGTTCACAAATGAAGCAGATCATAGATGAATTGAGGCAGGCGGATATTGGAAAAGTGTGGACCGATGAACCTCTCGCCAATCATACCACTTGGCGGATTGGGGGTCCTGCTGATTTGTTAATCCAGCCCAAGGATAAGTCAGCGTTGTTGACAGCCTTGAAAATCATCCATCGTCATGATATTCCTTGGAGTGTAATCGGGCGCGGCTCCAACCTTCTGGTGAGGGACGGAGGGATACGCGGAGCCGTGCTCAAGGTGGCTGAGGGCTTGAGTCACTGCGAATTCAGGGGCGAAGAGGTGTGTGTGGGTGCCGGATATTCCATGATCCGCCTGGCGGTGGAGGCAGGCAAAAAGGGATTAACAGGTATGGAGTTTGCGGGAGGCATTCCTGGTACAGTAGGCGGGGCCGTCTACATGAATGCGGGGGCGCACGGATCGGATTTGTCACGTATTATCAAAGAAGCCGAAATCCTCTTTGATGATGGTGAAGTCAAAGTGTTGAACAACGAAGAACTGAGCTTCAGCTATCGGACGTCCCTTTTGCAAAAGCGCAAGGGAGTTGTTTTGGAAGCCCGCTTTGGGCTGCGCCAGGGCGACCGCCGAGAAATAGCTGCTACACTGGCAGCCAACAAGGAGCGGCGCCGCATCACGCAGCCGTTGCAAATGCCTTGTGCCGGAAGTGTTTTTCGCAATCCGCCTGGAGACCACGCCGGCCGTCTGATCGAGGCTGCAGGCCTGAAAGGATTTCATTACGGGGGAGCTCAGGTTTCCGAGATTCACGCCAATTTTATCGTCAATCGGGGAGGCGCTACGGCTACCGACGTCCTCACCTTGATTACGCACATCCGCTGCACGATCAAAGAAAAGTTTGGCGTTGATTTGCATCCGGAGGTGTTGGTGGTGGGCGAGGGGTAACACGGAGGTGAAAGTTTGGATACTTTTGCGATCGAAGGCGGAAGACCTCTGTCTGGTTCGCTTCGGGTCCAAGGAGCCAAGAATGCTGCCCTTCCCATCCTCGCCGCGTCGATTCTCGCGGAAGGGCAATTTTATATCTATGATGTTCCCCACCTCAAAGACATCGAGGTGATGCTGAAAATCTTAACTGCACTGGGAGCCAGGACAAAGCATGCGGACGGAAGTGTCGATCTGGATACGACCTCAGTTTCCGTGTCGCATGTCCCTGATGATCTGATGGGTCAAATGCGTTCTTCGATCTTTTTGGCCGGACCGCTTCTGGCACGTTTGGGCGAGGTGACCATCTCCCGGCCAGGCGGCTGTTTGATTGGAGAGCGGCGGATCGACTTGCATCTGGCCGGCTTGACAGCGCTGGGAGCAAAAATCGAGGAAGCAGAGGGCTATATTACGTTTCGGGCAGATCAATTGTATGGTACTAACATCTTTCTCTCTTTCCCGAGTGTGGGGGCAACAGAAAACATCATGATGGCTGCTGTATTGGCCAAGGGAACGACACGTATCTGCAATGCCGCCAGGGAACCGGAAATTGTCGATTTGCAAAACTTCCTGAACGCCATGGGTGCACGCATCTGCGGCGCCGGAACGGATACGATCGAGATCAACGGCGTTACCAGGCTGCGTCCAGTCAGCTATCGGATCATCCCCGATCGGATCGTAGCGGGCACTCATCTCCTGGCGGTCGGAGTGTCAAAGGGACACATTGAACTGACCAATATCATCCCCGAGCATCTCACCGCATTAATTGAGGTCGCCCGTAGCTGTGGTGTTGAAATCAAGACCTACCATGATATAATGGAAGTCAAGAGCACAGGCAACCCGCTTGCCTACGAACGGATAATTACCTCTCCGTTCCCCGGTTTTCCGACCGATTTGCAAGCGCAGTTGATGGTGTTCTTGGCACAGGCAACAGGAACAAGTGTGATCAAGGAGACGATTTTTGAAGGAAGATTCAAACATGTGAACGAATTGGCGCGAATGGGCGCCTCCATTTACGTCGACCTGGGTTCCGCGATTATCCGCGGCGGAAACAAACTGTCAGGTACGAGTGTTGAGGCAAGTGACCTGCGGGCAGGTGCCGCACTTGTTCTGGCGGGATTGGCGGCGGAAGGCACGACCACGGTATCACAGATTCATCATATCGACCGTGGTTACGAACGGCTGGAGCTGCAGCTGCAGCAGCTGGGTGCCCGCATTTCCCGCGTGTCGATATAGACAAGAAGAAAGTGAGCGGCATATGCTATGCCGCTTTCCCTGTTTTGTATGGTGGCAGTTATTTATAGGATTGCCATTATTTGTGAGGTGATTTGCCGGAAAGCAGGTCTCCTTGGATACGGAAAAATCGTGTATCAGTGCTCGGCGCGTGACACGCTAGCGTAGTGAGGAAGGGTTGAGTCATGGCGGTAATCGAAGAACGCATTCCGCACGTTAAAGAGCAGCGTCCGCGGCGCAAAGGAAATCGCAAGCTGGTTGTTTTGCTCGTCCTGTTTTTTTTGATCGTATTGATCGTCTTGTTCATCCGCTCGCCGTACAGCAAGGTTCAGGAAATTCAGGTGTATGGAAACGACATGTACTCGAGCGAGGAGATCATCGCTCATTCCGGTTTGACACTTGGCATGCAGTTTTTGAATGTGTGGGAAAGCCAGGTGCAAAAAGCGAGCAAGCCTTTGGAAGGGGTGAAAACCATCTCTGTGGAACGATCCTTTCCCGGCGTAATTCGCTTGCATGTAACCGAATTCAAACGTGTGGCGTTTTGGAATGGACAGGATGGCAGCAGGGCTCCGCTCCTGGAGAACGGGAAAGTGCTCAGACAGGTGGATTTTTCCAAACGGATGGTGGACAGGCCGCTAATCAGTTCATGGCCAAATCCCGAAATGCTTCCGGACTTGGCAAAAGCGCTGGCGAAGCTGTCCCCTGCAGTATTGGGGGAGATTTCCGATATCGCCCTGACGCCGACGATTTATGACAATCAGCGGGTCACTCTGTTCATGAGGGACGGAAACGAGGTCAGGAGTGTCGTGTACAAGCTGGATACTATGCTGAACTGGTATCCGACAATCGTGCAGGAGCTGCCAAAAGGGGTAAAAGGGGTTCTTTCGCTGTTTGAGCAGCCATGGTTCGTACCGTATTCGAATCCTGGGGCGCCCATTCAGCTTCCTGCCGGTGGGTAATAGCCCCAATCATTTTAAGTATGGGTAAAAGGGGTAGCTGCAAAATGGGTCGTCGTCATAAATTTAACTTGTACCTCACTCTCGTCACTTTTTGTACGGGTTTTCTTGTGGCAACTTCGGTCGAGACGACCAAGCTGTTGCAACGGGAACGCTTGAACGACCAGCAATTTCAGCAAGAGACGCAATTAACCGAGCGTATTCTGGCTGAAAAGGAGCAAAACCGGCACCTGGAGAACCAGCTGCTCGATTTGCAGCGGCAGGTCGGAAAGATCGAGGAGGCGATGGCGCAGCGAAAATCGGAAGGCGCGAGCATACTCAGTCAGCTCGAGGCAGCGAGGATGATGGCCGGGGTTGTACCCGTAGAAGGACCAGGGCTCGTTGTAACCATGCAGGACAGTCAAAATGCCGGAAGCAGCATGGACGTCGCGAATTACATCGTTCATGAACAGGACGTACGGCTGGTTGTAAACGAGCTGCGTGCCGCCGGTGCTGAGGCGATCAGCATCAACGGGCAACGGCTGGTCAGCAATTCGGCCATTCGCTGCGTAGGTCCGACCATTATTGTAAACGGGATCAAGTCGGCGGCGCCTTTCGTCATCTCCGCGATCGGAGAGCCAAATACGCTGGAGGCGGCCTTGAATCTCCCGGGCGGCGTAATCCAAACGCTGCAAGACTTTGTACAGATTGATGTTTCAAAAAAAGAAAAAATCAAACTGCCAGCTTATGTAGGTGACGCCAAGACCAAACATTCCTAGGTGAAGGAAGCGTTTCTCATGTTGCAAAAAAGCCGTAAAATCACATTTATTCTTGCCATTATTAGTGCTATCATAGGGGTTATGTTGACCGTACAGCTCAGAAGCAGCCTTCATCCGGCACATAAGGAATCACGCAGTATAGCGGAATTGCGGACGTCGCTTCAGAAAGAGCTGGAGAAGCACAAAAATCTTCTGGCTGACATCTCCAAATACAATCAGCTTTACTATCAGTATGAGACCGCCCTCAATGAGGATGAGAGCCTTTCTGTCATGAAAGAAGAGCTGGCGAGAAACCGGAAAATGGCGGGAATGGTCAGCGTGGAAGGCGAGGGGATCATACTTCGGGTCGTTGATGCCCAGGTGAATCCTGCGGAAGCGGGCCTCGACGGAGGGATGACCGAGCCGGTAATCGGAGGCTATACGATTGACGATGAAGACCTCAGATGGCTCGTCAATATTCTCTTTGCCAACGGTTCTCAGGCAGTGTCCATCAATGGGCATCGAATGGTGGCAACGACACCGATCCGTTATGTCGGCAATGCGATTCAGATTGATACCAGGACGATTCAGCCGCCTTACGAACTGAAAGCGCTCGGGGAGCCGGACGTGCTGCTGTCGGCGCTCAAGCTGGAGGGTGTGGAAGAAAACTTTCGTCTGGCCAACAAGGAGATTATTGCAGAGAAGCGGGACAAGCTGATCATACCGGCTAATCGGGAGCAGCGCCCCATCCAATACATGAAACCAGTCAAAGAAAAAGGAGAATCCTGACATGTGGCTCCCGCTTATCGGACTCATCGTTGGCATCGCTGTCGGATTTATGCTGGATTGGCGCGTGCCTCAAGAATACAGCAGCTATTTGTCTATCGCCCTTCTGGCTGGTCTGGACACGATTTTCGGGGGAATCCGTTCCTATCTGGAACGCACGTTTAATGTTCGCGTTTTTATGTCCGGTTTTTTCTTCAATACGCTGTTTGCGGCCGGACTGGCATTTATCGGAGGCTTTCTCGGCATCGACCTCTACCTTGCCGCGATTGTTGCTTTCGGCGTGCGTTTGTTTAACAATTTGGCGGTGATTCGTCGGATAGTCCTATCCCGTTGGATTAACCAGCAGGAATAGAGAATCACTCGAAATTGGGAAGAAGGTCATATTTTTACAAAAATTCATGATCAAAAAAAGGGAATGGTAGTCCTGTGTTGAATAAATTACGCAGATGTATTCACATTATGACGACAAAAGACGTAGCAAGGGAGGTGTCACAGGTTTGGTAAGCAATGAACTCATCGTCAGCCTAGATATTGGAACTTCAAAAGTACGCGTCATGATCGGCGAAGTAAACAACGGTTCCATCAACATCATCGGAGTCGGACAGGCACACTCGGAGGGTATCAAGAAGGGTGTGATCGTCGACATCGACCAAACTGTGCATGCCATCCGGGAAGCTGTTGACCATGCTGAACGCATGGTTGGGGTATCGATTGATGAAGTATACGTCGGTATCACAGGAAACCACATTGAGCTGCATGAAACCCAAGGGGTTGTCGCTGTATCCAGCGAAGACCGTGAAATACGAGATGAAGACATCCAGCGAGTTATTCAGGCAGCAAAAGTTGTTGCCATACCGCCTGACCGGGAGATCATTGAAGTCGTTCCGAAAGAGTATATCGTCGACGGGCAGGGCAGCATAAAGGACCCGAGAGGGATGATTGGTGTCCGTCTGGAAATGGAAGGCACGATCGTCACAGGCTCGAAAACTGTCGTACATAATATCGTTCGTTGCACGGAGCGGACAAATCTTCGCGTAGCCGGAATTTTTCTGCAACCGCTAGCCTCGAGCACGGTAGCTCTTTCCAAGGATGACAAAAATATGGGGGTTGTTCTGGTTGACATCGGTGCGGGTTCTACCACCATCGGTGTATTTGAGCAGGGAAAACTGGCAGCAACGACCGTGATTGGCATCGGGGGCGACCA
This sequence comes from Brevibacillus sp. FSL K6-2834, assembly GCF_038592925.1. Taxonomy (NCBI): domain Bacteria; kingdom Bacillati; phylum Bacillota; class Bacilli; order Caryophanales; family Paenibacillaceae; genus Brevibacillus; species Brevibacillus sp. FSL K6-2834. The sequence goes on along the minus strand of NZ_CP151945.1, from coordinate 3,583,542 downwards.
TATTACCAACGACATCGCTTTAGGACTTCGGACCCATACGGATGTAGCTGAACGCGTGAAGACGAAAAATGGCTGCGCTCTGATCGATGAAGCGTCGGAGGATGTAAAATTCAAGGTAACCCGTATTGGCAGTGATGTGGAAAAGCAGTTTACTCAGGTGGATTTAGCCAATATCATTGAACCGCGTGCAGCGGAGATTTTTAACCTCGTGGAGGATGCGGTCTACAAGCTGGGTTTCCATGATGAAGTTGCCGGCGGATACGTATTGACTGGCGGCACGGTTGCGATGCCAGGCATGCTGGAGTTGGCAAAGGAAGAACTGGATGCGCCGGTGCGCGTCGCGATTCCTGATTATATCGGGGTGCGAGATCCCGCCTATACGACAGGCGTGGGTTTGATACAGTACGCTCTGCATCAGATGGAACGTCGCAGCGTACGAACAGCCCCTCCGTCGTTTAAAGGCGGACCGAAGCCTGCAGCTGTTTCCAAGCCGAAAGAAGGCGGCGGTTTGATGGAAAAAGTGAAAAACTGGTTCAGCGAGTTTATATAACCGCCTGTAACCTCAAGACTCCGAATACGGTGAATCGGCTGATGTTTACGAACATTGCGCGCGGGGAAGTAGTCTCTTGCGAGCGATGAACCGCACAACCAACCGGCTTCACCACACAGAAGCTTTTCTCATGTTGAATTGGGGAGGACTAGCAAGATGCTGGAATTTGATATGGACATGGAATCCTATGCGCGAATTAAAGTGATTGGTTGCGGCGGTGGCGGTAGCAACGCGGTAAACCGTATGATTGCCGGAGGTTTAAGAGGAGTAGAATTTATCACTCTGAACACTGACGCGCAAGCTTTGCAACTCTCCAGTGCTGATATCAAGCTGCAGATCGGAGAAAAACTGACGCGAGGACTGGGAGCAGGGGCCAATCCGGAAATCGGAAAAAAAGCCGCTGAAGAAAGTGCCGATCTGATCGAGCAAGCCCTGCGCGGGGCAGATATGGTATTTGTAACGGCTGGTATGGGCGGCGGTACCGGTACCGGTGCGGCTCCTGTCGTAGCTGAAATTGCCAAAGAACTCGGCGCTCTGACAGTTGGGGTTGTCACTCGTCCGTTTTCATTTGAGGGACGGAAGCGTTCTACTCAAGGCGAGCAAGGGATCGCAGCGTTGAAGGAAAAAGTCGATACGCTGATCGTCATCCCGAATGATCGCTTGCTGGAAATCGTAGATAAAAATACCCCGATGCTGGAGGCGTTCCGTGAAGCGGATAACATCCTGCGTCAAGGTGTGCAAGGGATATCCGACTTGATTGCTACTCCAGGTTTGATCAACCTGGACTTTGCTGACGTTAAAACAATCATGACCGAACGCGGCTCCGCTTTGATGGGGATTGGCGAAGGCAGCGGCGAAAACAGAGCGGCTGAGGCGGCTCGCCGTGCCATTTCCAGTCCACTGCTGGAATCATCCATCGATGGTGCCCGCGGGGTTCTGATGAACATCACGGGAGGGACAAACCTCAGCTTGTACGAGGTAAACGAAGCGGCAGACATCGTTTCATCTGCGGCTGATCCGGATGTAAACATGATTTTCGGTGCGGTCATCAACGAGGATTTGAAAAACGAGATCGTTGTAACGGTAATCGCTACCGGCTTTGAAGACTACCAGCGGCAAAACACAAGCACTGGACAGCGCCGGGTGCAACAGCCTGTTCAGACAGGCAACCGCCCGACACCTATCTCCAATACGGGAGCGAGCCGTGCGAAGGAAGAGGAAGAAGAGAAGTCTTTCTTCTCGATGAGCAATTTGGACAATCTGGACATTCCTGCCTTCCTGCGCAACCGTCGCCGCAACAAAAAGTAAATTCGCGTTTTGGCAAAAATATGACCATTAGAAAAACCTTGTTCCATGACGGAGCAAGGTTTTTTGTTTTGGTGCGCCCAGCATGGGCGATAGCTATAGGGTGAAAGTCCCGAACGGGGGTTGGCTGTACCAACCGTTAGCTCAAGGCAAGGGTGTCGACCGCGAGGTCGAATCTGAAGGAAGCCGGCGGCAAAATCCCGACCTGAGGTACACGAACCCAATTTGAGGCTGTTGTATCCGGGCGAGTCTGCCAAACAAGACAAAGCCCCATACAGCCAAGGGATACAGTAGTAAACTTGGGCAGGTACATGGGATGAAAGTTATCGTTCTTACCTGGGGAGGTCTGCATGAAACGCCTTCAACTGTTGGTAACCGTCTCCGTAAGGAGACGCTGAACATGCAGAAGTCAGCAGAGGCCATAGTACCCGAGTAGAGGACGCTTGAATGGGGAAGGGCCGAACATCAAGCCAGCATGCGATCCATGTCTTTTGATACGGTACGTCGAAGCAGAATTCTGTCAAGGAACTACTTTTGAAGAGCAGGGGTGAAGCCCCGAGGGTACAAAAGAGGGCTGAGTATCGTACAGCAAGCACGGAGTCCGCATGTGCGAAGGAAGGAACATCATTATGGATTTGCTGGAAAAAGTCTTATCACGGGAAAACTTACGGATGGCACTCCAACGAGTGGAGGAAAACAAAGGTGTCGGTGGAGTCGATGGTGTTTCAACCGAACAACTACGCGATTATCTACGTGAACACTGGCAAGCCATCCGCGAGAAGATGGAAAGGGGAACCTATAGACCTTCACCTGTTCGCAGAGTCGAAATCCCGAAACCTGACGGTGGTGTAAGGTTATTAGGCATTCCCACCGTGGTAGACCGCTTTATTCAGCAGGCCATCCTCCAAGTGTTAACGCCGATCTTCGACCCCACCTTCTCGGAATCTAGCTATGGGTTCCGTCCAAAACGTAGCGCTCACATGGCAGTAAGGAAAGCGCAAGCGTATATCTCCGAAGGATATCGTTTCGTGGTGGACATCGATCTAGAGAAATTCTTTGATCGCGTAAATCATGATATTCTAATGAGCCGTGTGGCTCGAAAAGTTCAGGACAAGAGAATTTTAAGACTGATTCGTTCCTACTTGAATGCGGGGATCATGATAAATGGCGTCTGTACAACATCAAGTGAAGGAACACCGCAAGGTGGGCCGTTAAGCCCACTTTTGGCAAATATCCTACTTGATGATTTGGACAAGGAACTCGAAAAGAGAGGCCACCGTTTCTGCCGCTACGCAGACGATTGTAATATCTACGTGAAAACAAAACGGGCAGGGGAACGAGTAAAGAAGAGTATTCAAAACCACTTGGAGAAGGTACTAAGGCTAAAAGTAAATGAGGAGAAAAGCGCGATAGACCGACCATGGAAACGAAAATTCTTGGGCTTTAGTTTTACCTTTGCAAAACAGACAAGGATTCGCATCCACCCCAAATCCCTCCTCAAGCTAAAAGAGAAAATCCGCACGATCACGAATCCGGTGTGGAGCATCTCGATGGAGAAGCGGATTGAAAGAATAAATCAGTACCTCATGGGCTGGATTGGATATTTCGCCCTTGCAGACGCGAAGGGCATTCTACAATCCATTGAGGAATGGACAAGGCGCAGGCTCCGTCTTTGTTTGTGGATGCAGTGGAAACGCGTGAGAACCAGATATCGAGAACTTCGTTCTCTTGGCATATCTCACGTAAAAGCCATTGAAATTGCAAATACCCGCAAGGGTGCATGGCGTACCACAAAATCTCCGCATATACACAAAGCCCTCGGCATTGCCTACTGGCAACAACAAGGGCTGAAAAGCTTAGTGCAACGATATTCTCAAATTCGTCAAGCTTGGTGAACCGCCGTATACCGAACGGTACGTACGGTGGTGTGAGAGGACGGGGGTTAGTCGCCCCCTCCTACTCGATCGTGCGTGGCGTTATTTATCCATAGTCTTTTCCGGTTCTTCCCCGGTACGAATGTGTATGGCCGTCGTCAAATGTCGTTACGCCAGAAAAATCGTGGTAATGTCCTCCACCGGGAAGTGGGATCGGAGGGCCGGTCCATCCGCGGAAGCGGTGAACATGCCCGTCATCATAGGAGGTGACGCCTTCATAGTAATGCAAATGTCCTCTCCCTGTTCCTTGATAGGGAGGGGAGGTTCGGCCTCGGACTTCATGGCGATGACGGTCGTCTACACTTGTCAGTGTGGAATAAGAGTGGATATGACCCGGGATATCGCCAAAGCGGATAAAGTCGATGGCATGGCTGTGAGAGGACTGCTTGTTTTTTCTGCTCAAATGGAAGCTCCCTGCCTCTCTGATGGGTTTTATACATCAGATGCTGAGAGCGCTGTTTCGGAACCGGGGATTCACCCAGAGGACCCAAAATCTTCTACAAAAAATCCGAAAAAACACGGTCAAGAATTGACAGACTTTACATACACATTGATATATACTGGCCTTGGTCGGAAGGGATAGCGGCCAGAGATAGGTACGACCCTCCGGGGAGGCCGGGAGCGGCCTGGTCTTTTCGGGATCGGGGGTGATAGCGGAGTGATCGTCTATCTCGATATCATTCTACTCCTCAACTTTGCCATTGATACCTTGCTGCTTTGGTTTACGGCATATTTTCGCAAAGAGCGGGTGCGGTGGTGGCGGATTTCTCTGGCATCTTTGTTTGGGTCAACCTATCTGGCCTTCTTCTTTTTCCCAGCTTTTGCACCGATGTATCAGTGGGCTGTAAAATTGCTGTTTTCCGTCATCATGCTGTGGATTGCCTTTGGCCGAAGGAGGCTGCTCGGTTTTTTGCATAATTTGGTCATCTTTTACTTTGTGGCCTTTGTCTTCGGCGGGGGAGTGTTTGGACTCCAGTATTTTCTTTCGACGCAAAGCGAGGTCGTAAATGGACTGGTCACTGTCCACAACGACGGTTTCGGCGTCGGCTTCACGCCTACTCTCGGCATCCTCTTGGCCGGCTTCGTGCTCGTTTTCTTCCTAAGCAGGCAAAGCTATGGGGCTATTTCGCAGCCGCGACGGATCGAAGCCTTTCTCGCGGAGGTAAGGGTGAAGCTCGCCGGTGAAACCGTCTTGTGCAGAGGTTTGGTCGACACGGGAAACCAGCTGCATGAGCCGATTACCCGTACGCCTGTCATGATTTTGGAGAGCAGTCTGCTAGCCCACATCCTGCCGGAAGCTCTCGCCACGCTTATCGAAAAAAGCGAAGGAGCGGTCAATCAGATGGACGGTGTGTGGGAGGAGCTGCCGCCTGCGTGGCAGTCTCGTCTTCGGCTTGTTCCGTATCGCAGCGTTTCCAGCGGGATGAGCTTTCTGATCGCGCTCAAACCGGACGAAGTGCTGATCGTGCAGGACGGCAAGCGCTATGTGAGCGAGAAAGTACTGGTTGGTCTCAACCCGATTCCATTGGCAGCAGACGGGCAATACCAGGCCATCGTACACCCTGCGATGATAGAGACCCCTTTCCAAGAAGAATACGCAGTACGCGAACAGGAGGGCTAACGAAAATGTATGTAAAACTTCGCCTACAATTACAACTACTCTGGTACCGTTTCCTGCTGTGGACTGGTGCACGAGCCGAGGAAATTTACTACATCGGCGGAAGCGAGGCCCTTCCTCCGCCACTGACCAGAGAAGAGGAAGAGATCTTGCTTGGCAGATTGCCTTCCGGCGATCCCGCAGTGCGGAGCATGCTGATTGAGAGAAACCTGAGGCTGGTCGTTTACATTGCCCGCAAATTTGAAAATACCGGGATCAACATCGAGGATCTGGTCAGCATTGGCACCATTGGGTTGATCAAGGCGGTGAACACCTTTGATCCCGAGAAAAACATCAAACTGGCTACCTATGCCTCGCGCTGTATTGAAAACGAGATTTTGATGTACCTGCGCCGAAACAACAAGATCAGGTCGGAGGTTTCTTTTGACGAACCGCTGAATATTGACTGGGATGGCAATGAGCTGCTGTTGTCGGACGTCCTCGGCACCGAAAACGACACCATTTACAAAAACATCGAGGACCAGGTAGACCGCAAGCTGTTGAAAAAAGCACTCGATAAGCTGACAGAGCGGGAGCGCGTCATCATGGAGCTGCGCTTCGGCCTCACGGGAGGCGAGGAGAAGACGCAGAAGGATGTTGCCGATCTGCTCGGCATTTCCCAATCCTATATTTCCCGTCTGGAAAAGCGAATTATAAAACGGTTGCGAAAAGAATTCAACAAAATGGTCTAACGCATATTTTCCCAATCGAGGGAGATACTGTTCCTAAACCGTGCCAGAAAGTGGTCCCGCCACTCTCTCGTCCGGGTACGCGTCAGAACGCGGCCTTTCAAGACAACCGGGTTAGGAACTTTTTTCTTGCTTCGAGGAGGGAAAGACGTGACGCGCAATAAAGTAGAGATATGCGGGGTAGACACCTCTAAGCTTCCCGTGCTGACCAACAAGGAAATGCGGGAGCTGTTCGAACGCTTGCAGGGCGGGGAACTGCCAGCGCGGGAAAAGCTGGTCAACGGCAACCTGCGATTGGTGCTGAGTGTCATTCAGCGTTTCAACAATCGAGGAGAGTACGTTGACGATCTGTTTCAGGTAGGGTGCATTGGACTGATGAAGGCCATTGACAACTTTGATCTCGGGCAAAACGTTAAATTTTCGACCTATGCCGTGCCCATGATCATCGGGGAAATCCGCCGCTACCTGAGGGACAACAACCCGATTCGCGTTTCACGGTCTTTGCGGGATATCGCCTACAAAGCGCTGCAAGTGCGGGACAATCTGACCAACAAGCATTCGCGTGAGCCCACCATTATGGAAATTTCCCAGGAGCTCAATGTTCCCAAGGAAGACGTCGTATTCGCGCTGGATGCCATCCAGGACCCGGTTTCTCTGTTTGAACCGATCTATCAGGACGGCGGCGATCCGATCTACGTGATGGATCAGATTAGCGACGAGAAGAACAAGGACGTCATCTGGGTTGAGGAAATCGCGCTTCGTGAAGGAATGCAGCGTTTAGGCGAGAGGGAAAAAATGATTCTCTCGATGAGATTTTATGAAGGGAAGACGCAGATGGAGGTAGCCGAGGAAATCGGCATCTCGCAGGCGCAGGTCTCCCGTCTGGAAAAAGCGGCGATCGCCCATATGCAAAAACACGTGCAATCGTAACATTATCAGTTTGTCCAAGCCCTGCGGAACGGCACTGCAGGGCTTATTCTTTTGCGCCGGATTTCGGACATAATCGCCCGCCTGCTCATATAATGAAAGGGAAGGGGAGAAAAGTAGGTGAGGAGCAGATGGTCAAGATTTCAGATTTCCAGACCAAAGAAGTAGTCAACATCTTGGACGGCAAGCGGCTTGGACAGATATCCGACCTGGAAATAGACCTTCGCCACGGGAGGGTAGAGGCCATCGTCGTCCCCGGACCGGGTAAGTTTCTCGGATTTTTTTCATCGGGCAATGATTATGTCATCCCTTGGCGCAACATTGTGAAAATCGGGAAAGACGTTGTTCTTGTGAGAGTAGAAGAGACGCTTCGCGTAGACGTGAAGGGCAGCACCGAGGATGAGTACCGCTCGTAGAAAGGCATAAGAGAGCCTTTCTTTTCTTTTGGGCTATGGTATCATTAGCCATAGAAAAGAGAGTCCAGCATGCGAATGGACAACCCGGTTTTTCTACGGTTCTATCACGAAGGAAGAGGTGGCGGCATGAACGAACCATTTGTTGGACATACAGGGAAAGCAGGGCTTCGGCTGGAGGAGTGGGAAAAAGCGTTTCCCGGTCTTGTCGCAGGCTTTACCACACGTTCCGGCGGGGTAAGCGAGCAGCCTTACGGATCGTTTAACATGGGGCTGCATGTCGGCGATAGCTCCTCCCACGTGGTAACCAACCGCAAGCGGCTTGCCGAGGAGCTGGGCATGCCCTTCGATGCGTGGACCTGCGCAGACCAGGTGCATGGCAACCGGGTATGCGAGGTAGTGGCAGGAGGGGCAGGCAGAGAAAGTCTGGAAGACGTCATTGCAGCCACGGATGGGCTATTTACAAATAAACAGGGAGTCCTGCTTGTGTCTTTTTACGCAGATTGCGTGCCGCTTTTCTTTCTGGACCCGGAGACGGGGGCGATCGGGCTGGCTCACGCCGGATGGAAAGGAACTGTTTCGCGTATTGCCGAGGAAATGGTGCGTGCTTTTGAGCGCAACTACGCAGCAAAAGCGGCAAACATGAAAGTGGCGATCGGCCCGGCAATATGCGGGAACTGTTATGAGGTCGATGAGCGGATTATCGGGCAGGTACGGGCAGCCGCAAAAAATTGGTCGCCAGCAGTGTCCCCGCGTGAAAATGGGCGCTACCTGCTGGATTTGCCCAGACTCAATCAGGAAATTGTAACGGAATGCGGAATATTGCCCGATAACATAATACGGACCCAATGGTGTACAAGCTGCCGTACAGACCTGTTCTTCTCCCATCGGAGAGAAGCGGGACCTGCAGGGAAGACGGGAAGGATGGCCTCCTTTATCGGATGGCGGGATCGTTGAAATAGATCTTTGTTTGGAAAGGGAGTCGGAAGAAGTTATGACGCGGGAACAGGAATTGCTGAAAGAAAGATTGGACCGAATCGAAGAGAGAATAGCGGCTGCCTGCAGCCGTTCGGGGCGCGACCGCAGCGAGGTAAAGATCGTCGCGGTTACGAAATATGTAGGTGCCGACACCATTGGCGATTTGCTCAAGGTCGGCGTCGAGCACATCGGCGAAAACAGGGTCCAGGATGCCCTGCCCAAATACGAGCAATGGGGAGAGCAGGGAGTTTGGCATTTTATCGGCCACCTGCAGACAAACAAGGCCAAAGAGGTCGTCGGCCGCTTTTCCTATATTCACTCTCTGGACCGCTTGTCCCTGGCCCGGGAAATAGAGAAACGGGGAGAAGCGTTGAATCTTGTCGTTCCCTGCTTTTTGCAAGTCAATATTTCCGGGGAAGAGACAAAATTTGGCCTTAGTCCCAATGACGTATTGGCTTTTTTGCGCGAAACCAGTAATATGAAACATATAAGGATCGCGGGATTGATGACCATGGCGCCTCGTGTCGATGATCCGGAAGAGGTGCGGCCTGTATTTCGTGGTCTGCGAGAATGGAAAGAGCGGATCAATGAATGGAAGTTTCCGCATGCGGAAATTACAGAGCTGTCGATGGGCATGTCCAACGACTTTGAAGTAGCGATTGAAGAAGGAGCTACATATATTCGGCTAGGCTCGGTTTTGGTCAAGCCGGACTAATCGACCATTCACGAGAGGAGGATTGCTATGAGCGTTATGAATAAAATCAAAGGGTTTCTGGGATTGGAAGACGAGGAATACTTCGAAGAGACGGTAGTAGAGGAACGCGAAGAGCAAGAGCCTATTGCCAGACGACAGCCTGCAGCGCGTGCGAACAATGTCGTTCCTTTTCAGACACGGGAGAAGGAGGGAATCCGTTTGATCCTCTGCGAACCCCGTCAATACAGTGACGCCCAAGACATCGCTGACAACCTGCGTCACCGCAGACCAGTCGTGGTCAATTTGCAACGGGTGGAAAAGGAACAGGCAAAACGGATTATCGACTTTCTCAGCGGCACTGTCTATGCGCTGAACGGCGATATCCAAAAAGTCGGAGACTACATTTTTGTTTGCACACCCGATCATGTTGACATCCAGGGTACCATTTCCAGCGTGGTGGAAGAATAAAAGTGTTTGATTGAACGGAAGCGAAGTTTGGATGAGTAACATGATGCTTGTTACTTTGAAAAGGATAAAGGGTGAGTGAATGACAGCCATTCTGTTTACGATCATTGATTTTGCCTTTACGGTTTATCAGTTTATGGTGATTGCGTATGTCCTCATGTCGTGGGTGCCTCAGATGAGAGATACGGGAATCGGGCAACTGCTGGAGCGGCTGGTGGAACCGTATTTGGCTCCGTTTCGCCGGTTCATACCGACGCTCGGCTTCATTGACATATCTCCAATCGTAGCGTTGATCGCACTGAATTTTGCCCACAGCGGATTGAAGACAATCCTCATTAAACTGCTGTATATGTAGGAGCCGGTCACATGAGTGTATACGACCATTTTCGAAAAGAAGAACTTCCCTTTGTGGAACGGGCGCTGGAAATGCTGACGCTGGTAGAGCGGAAGCAGGCCATGCGCCTTACTGATTTTTTGGACCCGCGGCAAGCGGCCATACTGAAAAGCTTGACCTCGCAGGTACAGGACGTCTCGGTTACCGCAAACGGCGGCTATGAAGGGGCAGAGCGGGTTCGTGTAATGCTGCACCCTGATTATCTGACCCCCGAGGCGGAGGAGTTTCGTTTGACCTTGCTGCACATCGCCGCTGATCAGCGGTTTAAGCGGCTGGAGCACAGGGATGTGATGGGAGCCTTGCTCAATGCAGGCCTCAAGCGGGAGAAATTCGGGGATATGATCGTGGACGAAAGCGGCTTGTTTGCCGTCGTTGCAGAGGAAGTGGCTGACTTTGTCCGCGTTCAAGTGACCCATATTCACCGTACGCCCGTTTCGTTTGAAAAAGTGGAGTGGGCCTCCTTTCAGGCGCCGTCAGAGCGTTTGACCGAAAAGACCATCACCGTTCCCTCACCGCGAGTGGACGCGGTAATCGGCGAGGTGTACCATCTGTCACGGGCCAAGGCGGTCATCCCGATCCGTGCCGGCCGTTTGAAGGTCAATTGGAAGGTGGTAGACGATCCGTCCTACCAGCTAGAGACGGGAGATATGGTTTCCCTCGCCGGTTTTGGACGCTTCAAGCTGCTCGAAGTGGCCGGAGCTACCCGCAGTGGAAGGTTACGAATGAATGTCGGCTTGGTTACATAGAATCATAGAAGGGCTTAAAAAATTGCAAAATCCGGCAGGAAATGATGTGGAAGCTGTCGAAAATGTCAGTACGATTATCGGAAGAAGTGGGGGGTACATGTGCCTTTAACGCCGTTAGATATACACAATAAAGAATTCAGCACAGGATTCCGTGGTTACAACGTCGACGAAGTAAATGAATTTCTGGATCAGATCATCAAGGACTTTGAGCTTCTGATCAAGGAAAAGAAAGAAATGGAAGAGCGCATCGCCATACTGAATGAGCGTGTGGATCACTATAAAAGCCTGGAAGAAAACTTGAGCAAGTCCATTCTCGTCGCTCAGGAAACGGCCGAAGACGTGAAGTCAAACGCAAGAAAAGAAGCTCAGCTGATCCTGAAAGAAGCGGAGAAAAATGCAGACCGGATCGTCAACGAAGCGTTGGCGAAGTCTCGCAAGATTGCAATCGAGATCGAAGAGTTGAAGAAACGGGCGTCTGTGTACCGGATGCGTTTCCGTACGCTGCTCGAAGCCCAATTGGAGATGCTGGAAAACGGCGCGTGGGACGATATCGAACAAGCAGATTCGTCTTCCGCAGTGCTTGCCGAATAATCCATTGACGCCAGGGCTATGATGGTACTATAATTTATTGAAACTTTTCTTTACAACTATACACTCGCTGACAAACGATGATCGGGACGAGTAAGCGATCGAGCGCAGCTTAGAGAGCCGGTGGACGGTGAAAACCGGACTGCTGCTTGCCGCTGAAAATCACCCGGGAGTTCAATAACCGAAAGACTGCTGGCTGCGTCGTGCGGCGGTCGAGTAAGTGAGCGCGTCATTCTCGTTACGAATGAATCAAGAGGAACAGGGCTTGTGCCGGTATATTTCGGCTGATTTCTGTTCAATCAGGGTGGTACCACGGGAGCTTTCTCTCGTCCCTACAGGGGATGAGGGAAAGCTTTTTTATATTTTTCTGTAGGAGTGAATCAGACAATGGATTATAGCAAAACGCTGGCACTGCCAAAAACAGACTTTCCGATGCGCGGGAATCTTCCGGCCCGCGAGCCTGACATGCAGGCAAAATGGGAAGAGCTGAATATTTATGAAAAAGTGCAGGAGCGGACAAAAGGACGCCCCAGCTTCATTTTGCATGACGGCCCTCCTTACGCGAACGGCGACATCCACATCGGCCATGCCTTGAATAAAGTGTTGAAGGACTTTATCGTCCGCTACAAATCGATGGCGGGCTACTGCGCTCCGTACATTCCGGGCTGGGATACGCACGGCTTGCCAATCGAACAGGCAATCATCAACGCCCAAGGACTGGATCGCCGCAGCATCGAGGTAAATGACTTCCGCAAACGCTGCGAAGAGTACGCCTGGAGCTACATCGACAAGCAGCGCGACCAATTTAAGCGCCTCGGAATTCGCGGTGACTGGGAAAATCCGTATGTGACCCTGCTGCCGGAGTACGAGGCACGTCAAATCAAGATTTTTGGCGAAATGGCGAAAAAAGGCTACATCTACAAAGGGCTGCGCTGTGTGTACTGGTCCCCGTCATCGGAGACTGCGCTTGCCGACGCCGAAATCGAATACAAGGACAAGCGCTCGCCATCCATCTACGTCAGCTTCCAGGTACAGGATGGAAAAGGCAAGCTGGATACGGAAACAGGTGTCGTAATCTGGACGACCACGCCTTGGACGCTGCCAGCCAACCTGGCGATCTCCCTGCATCCGGAACTGGAGTACAACGTAGTCAAAGCCGACGGACGCAAATTCGTACTTGCGGGCGGACTGTTGGAAGCGGCCAGCAAGGAAATTGGCTGGGAAAGCGTAGAGGTGCTGGCAACCTTCAAAGGGCAGGAGCTCGAAGGCGTAGTCACCAAGCATCCGTTCTACGATCGCGAGTCGCCGATCATCCTTGGCGAGCACGTAACGCTCGACGCCGGTACGGGCTGCGTTCACACTGCTCCGGGTCACGGGGAAGACGACTTCGCTGTCGGTCAAAAATACGGCCTTGGCGTACTGTGTCCTGTGGACCACGAAGGAAAAATGACCAAGGAAGCTCCCGGCTTCGAAGGGTTGTTCTACGAAGATATCAACAAGCTGGTCACGGAAAAGCTGAATGAGACAGGCGCGCTCTTGAAGCTGGGCTTCATCACTCACTCGTATCCGCATGACTGGCGTACGAAAAAGCCGGTCATTTACCGTGCGACAGAACAGTGGTTTGCTTCGATTGATGCATTCCGTGAAAACATGCTCGAGGCCATCAAAAACGTGAAGTGGATTCCGCACTGGGGAGAAACCCGTTTGGCGAATATGATCGCCGACCGCGGAGACTGGTGCATTTCCCGCCAGCGCGTATGGGGTGTGCCGATTCCGATCTTCTACTGCAAAGACTGCAACGAGCCGATCATCAATGACCAAACGATTGAGCACATCTCCGAGCTGTTCCGCAAAGAAGGCTCGTCCGTCTGGTTCGCTCGCGAGGCTAATGAGCTGGTGCCAGAAGGCTTGTCCTGCGGCAAATGCGGCTGCACGGAATTCCGCAAAGAAACAGATATCATGGATGTATGGTTTGACTCCGGCTCCAGCCATGAAGCGGTATTGAGAGAGCGTGGACTGGGCTGGCCGGCTGACATGTACCTGGAAGGCTCCGACCAATACAGGGGCTGGTTCAACTCCTCGCTGTCCACTGCCGTTGCCGTATACGGTACAGCACCGTACAAAGCGGTATTGAGCCACGGCTTCACGCTGGATGGAGAAGGGCGCAAAATGTCGAAGTCGCTCGGCAACACGATCGTTCCGCAGGAAGTCATCAACAAGCTTGGCGCGGACATCCTGCGTTTGTGGGTAGCTTCGGTCGATTATCAGGCTGACTCGCGCATCTCTGACGCGATCCTCAACCAGATCGCGGAAGTATACCGCAAAATGCGCAATACGTTCCGCTTCCTGCTGGGGAATCTGGACGGCTTCGATCCGGCGAAAGACCGCGTAGCCTACGAGCAATTGAGCGAGCTGGACCGCTATGTCCTGGCCAAAGCAGCGCAAGTAGTCAAGCGTGCGCGCAAGGCTTACGACGAGTACCAGTTCCACACTGTCTTCCATGCCGTTCACAACTTCTGCGTCATCGATCTGTCTGCTTTCTATCTGGATATTTGCAAAGACCGACTCTATGTGGAGGCGCCGGATAACCTCAAGCGTCGCGCAGCGCAGACTGTCATGTACGATTGTCTGATGAGCCTGGTCAAGCTGGTGGCACCGATCCTGCCGCATACAGCAGATGAGGTATGGAGCTTTATCCCGGGTGTGACAGAAGCAAGTGTTCAGCTGACTGACATGCCGGAAGCAAATGAACAGCACTTGGGCTTTGCAGCGGAAGCACTCAGCAAATGGGATGCGTTCCTCGCAGTACGCGATGAGGTACTGAAGGCTATGGAAGAAGCGCGCCGGAACAAAGTATTCGGAAACTCCGTAGACGCCAAGCTGGCGCTTTATCCGCAAACGGAAGAGACGGCAAGCGTACTGTCTTCGATGGAGGATCTGGCCGACCTGTTCATCGTTGCCCACGTTGACCTGCATCCGTACGGAACGCCTGCTCCTGCGGAAGCGGCTGCATTGGAAGGAATCTCTGTCGTGGTAGCTCCTGCTGACGGTGTAAAATGCGAACGCTGCCGCGTCGTGAAGCTGGATGTCGGTGCCGACAGTGCACATCCTTCCATCTGCAAGCGCTGTGCATCCGTTGTCAACGAACACTATGCGCATGTAACGGAGTAAGAGGTCCTTTCATCGGTCAAAAAACAACTGAAAACCGACGAATGAAAAGCAGTTTTTGTCAAAGTCGCCCAAGTCGTCATGACTTCGGGCGACTTTTTGGTGCGCCCAGCATGGGCGATAGCTATAGGGTGAAAGTCCCGAACGGGGGTTGGCTGTACCAACCGTTAGCTCAAGGCAAGGGTGTCGACCGCGAGGTCGAATCTGAAGGAAGCCGGCGGCAAAATCCCGACCTGAGGTACACGAACCCAATTTGAGGCTGTTGTATCCGGGCGAGTCTGCCAAACAAGACAAAGCCCCATACAGCCAAGGGATACAGTAGTAAACTTGGGCAGGTACATGGGATGAAAGTTATCGTTCTTACCTGGGGAGGTCTGCATGAAACGCCTTCAACTGTTGGTAACCGTCTCCGTAAGGAGACGCTGAACATGCAGAAGTCAGCAGAGGCCATAGTACCCGAGTAGAGGACGCTTGAATGGGGAAGGGCCGAACATCAAGTCAGCATGCGATCCATGTCTTTTGATACGGTACGTCGAAGCAGAATTCTGTCAAGGAACTACTTTTGAAGAGCAGGGGTGAAGCCCCGAGGGTACAAAAGAGGGCTGAGTATCGTACAGCAAGCACGGAGTCCGCATGTGCGAAGGAAGGAACATCATTATGGATTTGCTGGAAAAAGTCTTATCACGGGAAAACTTACGGATGGCACTCCAACGAGTGGAGGAAAACAAAGGTGTCGGTGGAGTCGATGGTGTTTCAACCGAACAACTACGCGATTATCTACGTGAACACTGGCAAGCCATCCGCGAGAAGATGGAAAGGGGAACCTATAGACCTTCACCTGTTCGCAGAGTCGAAATCCCGAAACCTGACGGTGGTGTAAGGTTATTAGGCATTCCCACCGTGGTAGACCGCTTTATTCAGCAGGCCATCCTCCAAGTGTTAACGCCGATCTTCGACCCCACCTTCTCGGAATCTAGCTATGGGTTCCGTCCAAAACGTAGCGCTCACATGGCAGTAAGGAAAGCGCAAGCGTATATCTCCGAAGGATATCGTTTCGTGGTGGACATCGATCTAGAGAAATTCTTTGATCGCGTAAATCATGATATTCTAATGAGCCGTGTGGCTCGAAAAGTTCAGGACAAGAGAATTTTAAGACTGATTCGTTCCTACTTGAATGCGGGGATCATGATAAATGGCGTCTGTACAACATCAAGTGAAGGAACACCGCAAGGTGGGCCGTTAAGCCCACTTTTGGCAAATATCCTACTTGATGATTTGGACAAGGAACTCGAAAAGAGAGGCCACCGTTTCTGCCGCTACGCAGACGATTGTAATATCTACGTGAAAACAAAACGGGCAGGGGAACGAGTAAAGAAGAGTATTCAAAACCACTTGGAGAAGGTACTAAGGCTAAAAGTAAATGAGGAGAAAAGCGCGATAGACCGACCATGGAAACGAAAATTCTTGGGCTTTAGTTTTACCTTTGCAAAACAGACAAGGATTCGCATCCACCCCAAATCCCTCCTCAAGCTAAAAGAGAAAATCCGCACGATCACGAATCCGGTGTGGAGCATCTCGATGGAGAAGCGGATTGAAAGAATAAATCAGTACCTCATGGGCTGGATTGGATATTTCGCCCTTGCAGACGCGAAGGGCATTCTACAATCCATTGAGGAATGGACAAGGCGCAGGCTCCGTCTTTGTTTGTGGATGCAGTGGAAACGCGTGAGAACCAGATATCGAGAACTTCGTTCTCTTGGCATATCTCACGTAAAAGCCATTGAAATTGCAAATACCCGCAAGGGTGCATGGCGTACCACAAAGTCTCCGCATATACACAAAGCCCTCGGCATTGCCTACTGGCAACAACAAGGGCTGAAAAGCTTAGTGCAACGATATTCTCAAATTCGTCAAGCTTGGTGAACCGCCGTATACCGAACGGTACGTACGGTGGTGTGAGAGGACGGGGGTTAGTCGCCCCCTCCTACTCGATTTATCCCTCCGAATAGTGTTTTTTTCTCCATGACCTTTACCTTGATACGGTTGGCGTATTTGCGGCCGGGGTTAATTTGAACAGCGAATAGACATACTACCCTTCAGAGATAACAAAGGAAGGACGGTGTCATACGTGGACGAGCAGAAGCTGGCGCGCTTCAGGGTAAGACTTCTGGAGCAGAAGAAGGAACTGGAGGATCGGGTGCAGGACCACTATGGAATGCGCGAACCGATGTCTACTTCCCTACAGGAATTTTCCATGTACGATAACCACCCGGCCGATATCGGCAGCGAAATGTTTGAGCGGGAAAAGGATCTTGCCCTGGACAGCTTGGACAGGGAAACACTAAAGGAAATCGATCAGGCGCTGAGCAGAATGGAGGAAGGCACATACGGCATCTGTACGGTATGCGGACAGGACATACCGGAGGAGCGTCTGGAAGCGTTGCCTCAAGCCCAGACGTGCAAGGAACATGCACCTGCTCCGAACCTCAACGAATCGCGTCCAATCGAAGAAGAATTCCTCCAGCCGCCATTTGGGCGGACTTCTCTGGATGAAAAAGAGGGACAAAACGGCTTCGACGGCGAGGATGCCTGGCAAATCGTCGAGGCGTGGGGAACCTCCAGCACGCCGTTTTCCTTCGTGGATAATGACAAAACCGACTACAAGGAAATGTATATAGAAAGCGACGAGCCAGACGGGTTTGTCGAGGCTGTGGAGGAAATCGGATATACGGATATTCACGGCTATCACGGGCCGGACAGCGTCAAATTCATGCGCAGCGGAACGTATGAAGAGTATATGCGCAAAGGCGAAGGAAAAGGGCAGTTCTTGAATTATGAAGATGCCTTGGAAGAAAGAGCGGAGCGGGAAGGGCGAAATGATTTGATGTAAATCAGGAGGACTTTCATGCAGATCGCACGCGTTGAGACGTATCCCTTGCTCTACACGCTTGGGCAGCCGTATGGGGACGCAAATGGGTACAAAAAATACCGGACCTGTTTCCTGATCAGGATCATTACCAACTCCGGCACCGAAGGCTGGGGTGAAGCGGTTGACTGGCTGCCCACACTGGAAAAAGGCTTTTCCGAGAGGATCATTCCTTATTTGCTTGGAAAGCGGGCGCCAGACCGGTTGTCAATCGTCTCCACCATCGCAAAATGGCACCAGCGTGCTGCCGTGGCGGTGAGCATGGCTCTGACTGAAATTGTGGCAAAAGAGGCAGGCTTGTCACTGTGCGAACTGTGGGGAGGTGCCTTGCATAGCTCTATTCCGGTTTACGCCTCGTTTCAATCGTACAGCGATAGAGAAGACTGGCCGCTCCATTCAGTCCGCCTCGTCGAAGCCCAGATTCACAACGGTTTTCGCATGGTCAAAGTGAAAGTCGGAGGCAGGTGCTGGCAGGAGGACCGGAGGCATATTGAACGACTGAAGGCCTCCATTCCGGAAAGTGTTCAGGTGGCTCTGGATGCAAACCAAAGCTATGATCTGGCGACTGCCCGCAAGTGGGAGCAAGTTTTTTCTCGCTATGGAAATTGGTTATGGATGGAAGAGCCGATGCCGATGGAAAGGACCGAGGAGTATGTGAAGCTTCGTGCAGCTCTTTCGGTTCCTTTGGCAGGCGGGGAGAATTTGATTAGATGTAATCAATTTTTACATCTGTTAAAAAATGGGGCTGTTGACTTGATTCAACCTGACCCCGTTCATTCGGAAGGCATAGACAGCTATCGGGAGAACCTGACGATGGGCCGAAATTTTGGGCATCGGGTTTCCCCCCATGTTTACGACGGCTCCCTGGCCCGTCTTTATGCCATCTGCTCACAAGCTTGCTTGCCGGCCTGGAGCAAAATGGACGGAGACAAAATTGAGCCTGTCGAATGGGACGTCATGGAGAATCCGTTTACGGAATTATTCCCAATAAAGCTTCAGGGAGGACTGGCTGTCGTCCCTGATGGCATCGGTATTGGTGTTGAACCGGATTGGAGAATTATAAACGCATTGCGCTGGGACGGCAGCGCATACGTGTAAATACGGGGAGATTGGACATGGCGCAAAACACAAAAAATCTGGTTGGTTTAACCGGCATCCCGCTGGTCATGGTGCTGGGCAATTCAATGCTCATCCCTGTATTGCCCACGATGAAATCCAAAATGGATCTGACTGCCTTGCAGACGAGCTTGCTGATCACTGCTTTTTCGATCTCTGCGGGAATTGTCATTCCGCTTGCGGGCTATTTGTCAGACCGGTTCGGACGCAAGATCGTCATTATCCTGTCGCTCATCCTCTATGGCGCAGGCGGCTTGGTGGCCGGTCTGGCATCGCTCTGGTGGGACAATCCGTACATGCTTATCATGCTGGGTCGCGTAATGCAGGGGGTTGGAGCGGCAGGAACAGCTCCGATCGCGATGGCGATGGCCGGAGATTTGTTCAAAGGCGCCTCGGAAAGCCGGGCGCTTGGCTTGATGGAGACGTCCAACGGGCTTGGGAAAGTCCTCAGTCCGGTTTTCGGCTCGCTCCTGGCGATGATTGCGTGGTATATGGTGTTCTTGGCTTTTCCCATTATTTGCGGAGTGGTTTTGCTGCTGTTTCTGTTTTTTACCAAGGAGAAAAAACAGGAAAAACAGCCGATGCCGGTTCGCCAATATCTGCAGTCGATTGGGCAAGTCTTTCGGCAGCATGGGCGCTGGTTGATTCCGGCCTTTTTTATCGGGAGCATCTGTCTGTTTACGCTTTTCGGGGTCTTGTTCTATCTGTCCGACCTCCTGGAAGAAAAGTATAAAATCGACGGGCTCTTGAAAGGCGCATTTTTGGCGGTTCCCCTTTTGGTGATGAGCATCACAGCGTACATCACCGGATTGATTATCAAGAAAAAACTAGGGCTCATGCGCCTCTTTGTCATCATCGGGATGTTCCTGCTTGCCACTTCCTACGTTATCGCCAATTTTGTAAAAGGTGCTTATGTATTGACGGGCGTTCTTATCATTGGAAGTGTCGGTACGGGATTAATCCTGCCCTGCCTGAACAGTATGATCATCGGGGCTGTAAAGAAGTCAGAGCGGGGCATGATAACCTCTTTGTACAGCGGTGTCCGTTTTATCGGTGTAGCCGTCGGACCGCCTGTGTTTACCTGGCTTTTGGATAGGTCAAGAAGCGTGATGTTCCTCTCGATTGCGGGGCTGGCTGCACTATTTGGGGTGGTGGCGATCTTCTTCTTGAAACCGAAGCAAGCAGGGGATGCTGCCTCGGAGCAGCCGTCGGAAGAAGAGGAGGAAAGCGCCAAAGAGACAAAGGCGATGGAGCAGGTAGCGGAGATTCTTGGCATCCATCGGGAGAGCGAAGAGGACAAACGACGCGTGGAAGCGATAAAAAGGTTTGGATTCGATCCAAACGATTTAATGGACGCCTTGTTAAAGAACAAAGGGACCAAAAACAAGGAAAAAAGCTGACAGGCATCCGCCTTTTTAAAGGAGATGCCTGTCTCTTCATGTTTTCACATTCGCGGAAAAGGGATGGCGCCTTGCTTGCTCAAGCGTCAACGGATAGACGTCATCATACAAATATCGGCTAAACGGTTTTTGCCCTTTTACCGCTACGGGTATTTCCTCAAACCAAACGGCTTCTTCCACATCGGTTCCGGTTGGGAGATCCGCAAGATGCAGCACCCGGGCTATGTAGATATCCTTTACGATTTCACCGCCAACCGTGTACTGACCGATCCTCTCGATTGCTTCCAGGACAGCACCCGTCTCTTCAAAGGTCTCCCGGACGGCGGCGGCCAGGCTTGTTTCACCGGGCTCGACTTTTCCCCCGGGAAGTTCAATCCCTCGCGTCCGATGACGGGTAAACACCAGCTTTCCTTGCCAAAAGGGGAAGACGAGGACGTGCTTGGCGGTACGCTGGCGAAAGACGGCAGGATCAAAGGTAAGGGTAACCGCGAAGCCGAAGTCATCTACGAATTCATGCATGCTTCACTGCTCCTTCAGTTGGAGTGAAATGTGCTTTACTGCCTTCATCGCCTGACCTGCCGCCAAAGACAGGCTGCCATAATCCGCACCGTTGGTGACATCACCGATCGCGTAAATCCATTCTGTCCCTTTGACCTGCTGATAATTGTCTGCCGGCAGATAGCGGGAATTTTCTTCTCCCAAAAGGCTGTCTAACCCGTCAACATTGCCGTGAACCCCAATTCTGGGCAAAATGCGATCGACGCTTATTGTTGAAGGCGTATCCGGACGAAAGGAGCGAAGGGACAAAACAGCTTTTCCATCCCGCTCCGAGCAAGCGGCGACCTCCGTTTCCCACAGAATCGTCAGCGAAGGAAGCGTGGAAAGTCGTTCTCTCCACTGGGAGCGGGCCCGCATGTGGGCGCTTCTCACCAAGAGGTGAACCGTCCGTGCATAGCGGCTCAGATTGTAGGCGCTCTCCGCTGCACGATCGCCTCCGCCGATGACGGCGATGTCCATTCCGGTGACTGCTTCCGCCTCGGCGGTAGTGGAAAACCAGGGGGCCAGTACCTTGGAACAATCCGCGAGGGCAGGAATCTGATTAGGGCTTACGCCTGTCGCAACGATCAGATAGTCTGTCTGATAGGCCGTCCGCGTGGTTGTTACCTTTCGCTTGGTGGGATCGACCGAGGTCAGCGCTTCACCAAACCGGACTTGCAGGCTTCGAAGCACTTTATGACTTTGCAGCTCTTCAAGAAGGTTCGTTCCGTCCGCGTAAATATGCGGAGGAAAATCCCAGATTTCATTGTGGATTTGCGCCAGCTGGCCGCCCAACCGATCCGTTTTCTCGATCAGAATGCAGGACAACCCGAGCCGTTCGCACCAAATGGCGGCCGACATTCCCGCTATGCCGCCGCCAGCGATAAGTACCTGAACATGTTCCACACGAGTCCCCCTTTCCAAAAAGAGACTGCCAAACGCTCTCTATATATATGCTTTCTATGATGATCCAGACAGTTTTAGACTACCCCTTTCGACGGGCGAGTGCAAGAGTGTTCTGCCAGGCCGGGATCAAGATGTACAACCCGTAGGCAAAGACCACCCAGACCGAGAAGGAAAGCACCTGCTCATCACTCATGTGCGGGAAGAAGAGAGTGTGATTCGAAAGGGAGATGCTGTCCAGCATTAGTCCTACGGCTGTGCCAAGCATCCCGAAGCGGACGAGGCCGTACTTTGATGGATCAATCAGGTGGTAGGAAAGGCCCACCAAGTAAAGAGCGATGGCCGTGACAGCTTCCAGTCCGAGAAAGACGGGGAAAAACAGGTCGTGTGTCACACTGACAAGTACGTGATGGCCAAAGTAACGGAAAAATAACGTGACCAGCAGCCAGACTATTGCGCCGGAGACAACCGGAGTGACCCATTCGCGTGTTGACAGTTTCATCGTGATTCGGCTCCTTTCCTTCCAACAAGAAATGAAATGACATGAGCGAGGTCGGCATACGCCTGATCGGCATCAAAGGTGGGCGACAGCAGCGCCTGCAAGGCGAGTCCGTCAATCCACGCATTGAACAGAGGGGCCCAGCGTTCGGCTGGAATATCAACAGGTGTACGCTCCCCCGCGAATTTTTTGACAATCTCGCCAAGCGCTTGATTTTCCTGGTCCTGCAGCAGGGCCAGCTCGCTGCGCAATGAGTCCTGATAGATACCCGCAGCGATCAAGGAGAAATAGACGCGATGATACGGAGAATCATGGGTACAGCGGCTCCGGGCGGAAGCGAGCGCCTTTTCCAAAATGGCTTCGCCTTGGCCGGCATCTGCCAGAAGGTCATGCCAGGAATCCTGACACATTTCTTTAATCAACTCGAGAAGCAGTTGTTCTTTGTTGCGAAAATGGTAGTACACCGTTCCTTGGGTAACGCCTGCTCCCTCGGCCACAGCTTTCAAGGTAAGGGCCTGCATCCCGTGGCTTGCGATTACCTGACGGGCAGATTGGAGCAATTCCTGACGAGAGATGACGTTCGGTTTGGCCATACACTCACCCTCTTGACATTGATTAGTTAGTTGAATGACTAACTCTATTGTGATTTTCATAATAGGAGAAAAAAATGGCATCGTCAAGCAGCCTTCACCAAAGTTTTACAAAAATAGACCCGGGTATGGTAGAATGAGACATAATTTTACAAGAACAAAAATTTCTCTGTCTTTTCGAGGGAGTGACTGGATGTTGGGGAATACACAAAAGAACGGAGTGCCGACGGCAAAGCAGAGGCGGACCAAGCGGAGCAAAAAGGGTCTCAAGCTGTGGCTCGTGTTGACCGGCAGCATGCTTCTGCTAGCAGCCATCATCGGCGGGGGATATGTCCTCTCCAAGCTGGATGACACGCTGACGGAGGTAACCGAGAACCCGTACAAATTGCCGGATCAGCCCGTAGTCGAACAGCATTACGAAGAAAACAAATCGCTTTCGATCCTGATCATCGGGACGGATACACGCCAGAACATCGGCATGCTGAATACGGATGTTCTCATGCTGGCTGTCGCTGATCCGGATGACAAGAAGGTGAGCATGGTCTCCATTCCGCGGGATACGCGGGTAAAGGTGCCCGGCTACCCGGAATACCACAAGATCAACGGAGTATTCGCCATTGGAGAAGGGCTGAGGCAGCAGGCGGAGAAAAAGGGAGAGCCTGTGACCGAAAACGGTGTGACCATCCTGAAAAAAACGATGGAGAGCATGTTTGGCATCCCGGTCGACCACTATATCCTGCTTGATTTTGAAGGCTTCAAGGCCGTTATCGACAAATTGGGAGGAGTCGAGGTAACTGTCGACCGCGAGCTGGTCTACGAATTGCCGCGCGGGGGTGTTTACCGGACGCTGAGAGCTGGCAAACAGGTGCTGAATGGCGAGCAGGCTCTCGGCTATGTCCGCCATCGTATAGACAGAAGGGGTAGCAAATACGATTCAAGCGATTTCGACCGGAACAGGAGGCAGCAAGAGGTGATCAAAGCCGTTACCGACAAGATGACCTCTGCTGATGGACTGACGAAGGCCCTGGCTGTTTTGGAAACAGCCGGCAAGCATGTGAAAACCGATTTGTCGAAGGATCAAATCAAAGGCTTGGCCATGGATTTCAGCAATTTCTCCTCGAAAGACATCGTTTCGCTTGACAACGGGGCGCTGTGGGATTCCCGCCTGCTGTATACGCTGTGGCCGCGGGAAAACATGAATGAGATCCGCCGCATTCTGCAAAGCGAGCGGGGCGCTCAATCCGAAATCGCGATGAACGACGCTGCGATCGCGGAGGTAGCCCGTGCGGAGCCCCGCAAGCCTTCCGGGGGAACAAAACCGTCCACCGGCAGCGGAAGTCATGCAACTCCGGCTAAGCCGCCGTCCGCAAAGCCGGACTCTGGCTCAACCAAGCAGCAAACGAGTCCGCAGCCTCCGAAGCCCCCAGGTGATATGCAGCCGGATGTCAATACTGCACCGGGAGAAGGGCAAGGTGGTGCGGTTCCTGTTCCGGGAGGTGAAGGTCAGCCTGCGCCGGCAGACATGCCGCCTCCCGACATTGTCAATCCGCAGCAGTGGGTGCCGAGTCCGCCTTCAGCGGGAGCCGACAACGGTCAGACCGGATAGACCGAGGCTGCATTCGAGAAGCGAATAACGAGCATATGGGAAACGGGGGCAGGAGACTGCTCCCTTTTTGTGCTTTCCATCCGCTCGCAAGGAGGGAAGCGGATAGTGTAAAATGAACGGGAACAAGCTTTTCAACAAAACCTGTACAAATAGCATAGGGAGAACGAGGAAATGAAGGTTGTCATAGCAGAAAAGCCGGACCAAGCCATGAAACTGGCCGGCCCCTTTACACATAGAAAAAAGCAGGGATTTCTTGAGATCGCCCCCAATCGCCTGTTTCCCCAGGGGGCGCTCGTCACATGGGCGATCGGCCACATCTGTGAGCTCGTTCCCCCGGAAGCGTACAATCCAGCCTGGAAAAGATGGACACTGCAAAGCCTGCCGCTGATTCCGGAGACGTTTCGCCATCAGGTGACACGGTCCAAAGCCAAGCAGTTTGCCATCATCAAGCAGCTCCTCAGACGGTCTGATGTTCGTGAAATTATCCACGCCGGTGATGCGGGGAGAGAAGGCGAGCTGATCGTCAGGACCATCATCGAACAGTGCGGCGTGAAAAAACCGATGAAGCGCTTGTGGATTTCCTCTCTGACCGAGAAGGCCGTTGTCGCGGGCTTCGAGTCGCTTTTGGACGAAACGGAGACGCAAAACCTGTATCAGGAAGCCTACAGCCGCTCCTGTGCCGACTGGCTGATCGGCATGAACGCCTCCCGTGTCTACACGATTCTGCTGAAGAACAAGGGGATCAACGATGTATTTTCAGCGGGGAGGGTTCAGACCCCGACACTTGCGCTGGTCGTCAAGCGCGAAAAGGAAATCGCGAACTTCAAGCCCGAACCGTTTTGGGAGGTGCTGGCCACTTTTCAGATCGATGGCAAGAAGTACGAGGGCGTCTGGCAAAAGGACGGGCAGTCCCGCATCGACCAGGCGGAGATGGCAGAGCGGATCGCCGCCTTTTGCCGCGGGAAGTCAGCCTCTGTAAAAGAGGTGAAGCAGGAACGGAAGGAGTATTTGCCGCCCTATCTGTTTAATCTCTCGGCATTGCAGGCAACCGCCAACAAGCTCTACAAGTTCTCGCCGCAAAAGACGCTTGAAGTGGCACAGAAGCTCTACCTGAAAGGATATCTTTCCTACCCGCGCTCCGATTCCAGCTTCGTCACCACGGAGGAGGCGCGGACCTTTCCCGATATTCTCGCCAAGCTGGCAAAGCAGCCGGCGTTCAGCGGCTATTTTCCGACGCCCAAGACATCGCTTGCAGGGAACAGCCGCTACGTCAATCAGAAGAAAGTGACGGACCACTATGCGATCATCCCGACGGAGCAGGTGCCGAACGTCGCGAAGCTGCCTGATGAAGAGCGCAAAATTTACGACCTGGTGGCGCGCAGGCTGATCGCCGCCCACTGCGAGAGCGCATTATTTGACTATACGACCGTGCTGACGCTGGTGGAGGGACGGGCAGAGTTCGTCAGCAAGGGAAAGGTTCAGGTGCGTGCCGGTTGGCGAACCGTGTTGTTTGACCAGGAGAAGGACGGCGACGATGAGATTTTGCCGCCGCTTGCAGAGGGCGAAGAGGGCAGCGTGCACAAGGTAAAGGTAAAGGAGAGCAAGACGCAGCCGCCCAAGCGATACACGGAAGGCCAGTTGATCACCTTGATGAAAACGGCGGGCAAGCATTTGGACAACCAGGAGCTGGAAAAGGTCCTGATGAAGACGGAAGGCTTGGGGACGGAAGCGACCAGAGCCGGGATCATCGCCATGCTGAAGCAGCGCAAGTACATCGAGGTAAAACGGAACCAGGTGTTTGCCACGCAAAAAGGCATTCTCTTGATCGAAGTGATTGGAGACAAGATTCTGGCATCCGCCGAGATGACGGCGCGTTGGGAGCAGCGTCTGGCCGAGATTGGCCAGGGACAGGCGTCTGCCCAGGCGTTCATGGAGCAAGTGCGAAAATTGTCCCATAAGATCGTCCAGGACGCCGTGGAGCAATCGAAGGAATGGAACCTGCAGGACTACGATGTCCAGGCCCTGCCCAAACAGGCTTCGCGATTCAGACTCGGCAAAAAGGTGGCCGCCTGCCGGGTATGCGGCGGAGATCTGGTAGACAAGGGAGATTTCTACGGCTGCAGCAACTACCAAAAGACAAAATGCAGCGTGACCATCTCCAAGCAGATCATGGGCAAGAAGATTACCGAAACCAATGCCAAGAAGCTGATGGAGCAGGGCAAAAGCAACAAGATCAAGGGATTTAAAAAAGGACAGGAGAGTTTTGACGCCTATCTGGTTTGGGACGAGGAGGAGAAAAGAGTGAAGGTCGAACAGGACTCGTAATACTGGCGCTGAAGCCTTGAATGGGTGATCGGGGAGCGAAAAGAGTTTCTCTGCCCTGAGTCCTATCGTTTTTTGAAACTTCTTTTGTACTCATCCGTACCTATATAGAGAAAGAGGTACAGCGTCTAAAGTTGTATTTCCAAGTTCCTTATCCGAGGAGGAAAAGACCTATGTCCATTTTTAAAAGACTTCGCGACCTGACCATGTCCAATCTGTATGCGCTTATAGAAAAAGCGGAAGATCCGATTAAAATGACCGACCAATACCTGCGTGACATGCAGGAAGACCTGGCGGAAGCGGAAAAAGCGGTGGCTGCTCAGATCGTTTTGGAAAAGAAATTCAAACAACTGTATGAAGAGCAGGAAGCCCTGGTGAAAAAACGCGATGAGCAGGCCCATGTCGCAGCGCAGGCGAAAAATATCGACCTCGCTCGCCGCGCGCTGGAAGAAAAGAAAGCAGCCGAGCAAAAAATGGCCGAGTACAAAACAAGCTATGAGCAAAACAAGGCTGCTGCCGATATGCTGCGCGAAAAGCTGGAAGAAATGCGCAAGCAGATTACCGAGCTGAAAAACAAACGGGAAACATTGGCTGCACGCGTGAATGCCGCCAAAGCGCAAAAGCAAATCAACCAATCGATGTCCGGGTTCGACTCCAGTACTGCTATGGCCGGGCTGAAGCGCATGGAAGAAAAAGCGATGCAGCTGGAAGCAGAAGCGGAAGCGAGCGGAGAGCTGTACAAGAAACAATCCTCTCTGGACGAAGAAATTGCCAAACTGAGCAAGGATCAGCAGGTTGAAGACGAGCTTGCTGCGCTGATGAAAAAATACGAGGGGTAAGCCGCCTGGGCGGTCCCCCTTTTTTCGTCGCAGGAAGTAACGAAATGATGCGTAATGGACCGATAGTACAACTATTGAAGCCCTTGTCCCCTTGGGCACTGCGTTCAGCCAAGGCTTGGCAAAGCCGGCTTTCTATCAGCAGAGACGGTTGGAGCCGAGGGAAAGACGAAGGCACGGGATTTTCCGGATTGAATGAACTTGATGCGTGGGGGGATTGTCAGTGGCCTGGAGAGAAATTCTCGCCATGCTCGTTTGGACGGGAGCAGGGGCTATCTTGTTGTTTGTGCTCATGTGGATAGATTCCTTGTTTACCAGATACAAAGATTTGACGGAAATGAAAAAAGGCAATGTGGCCGTCACGACGAGATTTGTGATGAAGCTGTTTGCACAGGGATACATTCTGTCGCAGTCGATTGCGACATCCAATGACCTGTGGGAAGCGCTGCTCGTCTCGGTGGTATCTTTTATCATCTTGTTCATTTTGGAATTTGTGGTGGAAAGGCTGTTAAAAACG
The DNA here is from genome assembly GCF_038592925.1 of Brevibacillus sp. FSL K6-2834. Taxonomy (NCBI): domain Bacteria; kingdom Bacillati; phylum Bacillota; class Bacilli; order Caryophanales; family Paenibacillaceae; genus Brevibacillus; species Brevibacillus sp. FSL K6-2834. The sequence continues at coordinate 3,555,782 of NZ_CP151945.1, read as the reverse complement.
TTTACAGGCCTGGATCTGGATGAAGGCACCCAGCAGGGAATGGTAGCGTATGCGCTCCTGGCCGGGTCCTTTCATGTCGTTGGAGCATTGATTTTGGGGGCCTGTCTGTAAATGGTTAGATTGAGAGGGGTTCACCAATGAGTGTATGGAAGAGAATCCAAAACATCTTTGCCAAGCATGAGCCTCCTCATGAGGAAGAGAGCTTGCTTGCGATCGGACCGGGAGATGTCATCGAAGTCTCGCTGGAGACCTATCAAGTGACGGGCAAGACCCGCAATCTCAACCGGAACGCTGTGATGCTCACTTTGCAGGATGGCAATCGAGTGCGCTACTTTTTGATTGAAGAGCGGGAGCGGACGGTTTATCAGCTATATGACGTCATTGACGGGCGGCTGGATTCAGTGGATGAAATCCCGAGCACGATTGAATTGGACGATGCCACCTACCATCTGGAGGAGCAATTTTCCGGAAAGGTGACGGCGACGGGAAGCACAGCGTTCCAATCCTCGGGGGAGCAGCATATTTGGCAGTTCCAATCAGATGACCGGCGGCTGCTCAGAATCGAGTGGCAAGACGGACGCATTATGCTGTATGAAGGGGAGAGCATCCTGCCGGCCGACGTGCAGATTATTCGCGGGACGTAAAGGGGGAGAGACATGCGACAGGCACTGTATAAAGCGATCAAGCTCATCCTGGTCCCGGCCCTGTTGCTGCTTGCCTTGTCAGGGTGCAACACCCAATCAGTAGGTGAAACCTATCCGCTGGAATCTGTGATTTCCAAAGACGGAAGCCAGACCTCCCGCGTTTACCGCGCTGAAAATAAAACGGTGCCGGAAGTGGCCAAGGAGTTGTCCGCGCAAAGAGAGCCGGACGAAATCTCCAAAGAGGACGAGAAACACATGTTTCTGGTCTACTCGGATGAATGGTATCATTTGCAGCAGGATGAGGCCAAGCCTTCAGATACGCTCATCGAAGTGGACAGCAAGGAATTTGTTCGACAAAACTACAATCCGTCCTTCCTCGAAGGGTACATCCTTGCAAGCATCCTGAGTGATCTGTTCGATGGCCACAAAAGCTATCCGGGTACGTACCGGGGCTACACGACCAAGGAAGTGTACAAACCGTCAGGGACGTACCGTACACCTACTGCAGAAGAGATAAAGAAGGCTCCGCCGATCACAACGCAGGGAACCGGCAGCATCATCAAACGGGGAGCGAAAGGAAAAGATACGACCGTCGGCTCCGAGGGCAGCATCACCAAGAAGCCGGTGGATACGTCTTCAGGCTCGAGCAAGAAAGGAAAAATTACCCGAACCTCAAGCAAGGGCAGCAGCATTTCTGACAGCAGCTCCAGCAAGAAGTCGTCGATCTTTTCCACGCCCCGAAGCAAATCGCCGCCGCGTACGAAGGTAGGGGGCTACGGACGAATAACCAAGAGAAGATAATCCGTATGAGAAAGATCCGCTTTCAGAAGCGGGTCTTTTTTGTTTGTACATACATGCAGGATTTCCAATCGTAATCGCATGCATTTTTTCATCATCAATAACTGACGGAGAGGAACAGACATTTCTTCTCCTAAAGCTGAGAGGCGGAGAATTGGACGCATTGACCTGTGACCGGAACGATTGTCATACGCAAATAGACGATTTTTATTTACGCGAATCGGGCGATTGCCCAACACCGGGCATGGGTAATTGTCATAGAGTGGTAGTGGTTAGTCAAAGACCTATCCCCAAGGAGGTTCCAGCATTGTACTCCCAGTACCGAGTCTATTATCCGTATGTCAGCCCGTTTGATCCTTGCCCTCCGCAACGAGTGAAGACATATGTGGTTCCGCCGCAGCTATTTATTCACTTCCAACCTCCCAATTTGCCGCAGTTTTCACCTCGTGAGGCGCTATTCCACGGCACACTGTGGCCAGAGCTGTACAGCCCTTATGAAGGACGCGGCGACAGGAGCGAAGGGAGGAGAAAAAAATGAATGAACCAAAGCCTGTTGACGAGCGATACTACCAACTATTGCATCAACTGCAGGCACTCGATTTCGTCTTGGTCGAATTGACGCTCTATCTCGATACACATAGCAATGACGCTGACGCGCTGCAGCAGTTCAACCAAATATCCGAGGAGCGCTGGAAGGTTGCTTGTGAATTTGAAGCAAGCTACGGACCGCTGCTGCAATTTGGTCTCAGTTTTTCTGGTTACCCGTGGCAGTGGAACGACACGCCTTGGCCCTGGCAGGTATAAAGACGAGGAGGAGAACACATCGTGTGGGTGTATGAAAAGAAACTGCAATATCCTGTCCGCGTGAGCAAATGCGATCCGCGTATGGCAAAATTCCTGCTTGAGCAGTACGGGGGCGCGGATGGTGAACTGGCTGCGGCTCTCCGCTATCTGAACCAGCGGTACTCGATTCCTGACAAGGTCATCGGCCTATTGACAGATATCGGGACGGAAGAGTTCGCTCATCTTGAAATGATCGCGACGATGGTCTACAAACTGACGAAAGACGCTACGCCCGAGCAGCTGATAGAAAACGGGCTTGGCGATCATTACGCCAACCACGACAAGGCATTGTTTTATCAAAATGCATCCGGCGTCCCCTGGACTGCAACCTACATCCAAGCCAAGGGCGATCCCATCGCCGACCTCTACGAAGACATCGCCGCAGAGGAAAAAGCGAGAGCGACCTATCAGTGGCTGATCGATATGACCGATGACGTGGATTTGCAGGACGGTCTGAAATTCCTGCGTGAACGGGAGGTCATTCACTCGCTTCGTTTCAGGGAAGCAGTGGAAATACTGAAAGAAGAACGAGATCGGAAAAAGTTTTTCTAGCCCGGGGCCACCGTGGTCAAGACCCCATTTAGTGGACAGTAAGAAAAAACCCGACCGTTAGACCGACAGCTGACGTCTGAATTCAACAGGCGTCAGCCTTTTTAATTTTCGTTGTGGTCGACTTTGGTTGTAGAATTGAATATATTCCTCAATTCGCCTTTGTGCCTCATCCACACTTCGGATATCATAAGGGTAGAGCCCTTCCGTTTTGAGATGCGAGAAGAAGCTCTCCATCGAGGCATTATCATAACAGTTGCCTCTCCGAGACATGCTGATTTGGGCGCCAACCTTCGGCAACATGTCGTGGTAAGCGTAGGACGTGTACTGGAATCCCTGATCGCTGTGAACGATCAGTCCAGTCACGTCTTTCGTCTTTTTAAAGGCTTTCTCAAAGGTCCGTAGGACCAACTGATTGTCGTTGCGAACTCCAATGTGGTAAGCCACAATCTCATTATTAAACAAATCCTTAATAGCAGACAGGTAGAGCCACGTATCCGCGACACGATACTGTGTGACATCGGTTACCCATTTTCGATTAGGTGCATCCGCTTTGAAATTCCGCTGCATCACATTCTCAGCGACTCGTCCACCTTCGGTTGAAGCATAGTGACCTCGATATTTGCGGCGTATTCGAGAACGGAGCTTCATTTCTTGCATCAGACGTAGTACCTTCTTATGGTTGACCCATACCCCGTGATCTCGTAAGAGAAACAGCTGGGTTTGTCGATACCCATATTTACCATCATACTTCTTATAAACTACTTTGATGAGGTCTTTCACGGGCTTGTCCCGGTCCGCTTGTTGCCGTTTCAAGTATGCATAGTATCCACTTCTTGAGACTCCAAACAGCTTGCAAAGTTCACTAGTCGTATACTCACCAGCTACTTGCTTGATCGCCTCATACTTATGGGCTGCACCTCCCGCATCCAGATTTTCAAACACTTTTTTAGCATCGAGTTCTCTCGTTTTAGCTTTTTAACATATCGATCTTGATCAACATATTCTTCACGTCTACCTCGTTGATCCATCAACCCAAATTCGCCTAACTGTTTATATTTTTTCATCCATACTTTAAGCCGGTGGCGGTCCGGAATCCCCAGATGCTCCATGATTCGACGGTATGTCCATCCTTCTTCGATATGCAGTCGTATGGCTTCCACCTTTAATTCGTGAGAATAACTTCTAAACGTTTGCCCCTTTTTCACCATAAAAAATGCACCCCTTAAATTTCATCGGATTTACCAGGGGTTTAATCCAATGTCCATTCTAAGGGGTGCACTTCACCGCACAGGTGGGCTCTTTTCTTTTGAGTTGAAACAGCTATGTAGCCTGAGGTCGCTGGAAATAGCTGCTTACGATGTAGACATTTTCCATAAATTTTCTCCTTGTTCAAGATGCAACAATTTTAAGTGATTCCCTCCAATCAAAACGGTCAAAACGATTTTTGTACGATGATGACGAAAAAGAGCTGTTTACTCGACAAAAGAACAAGCGATATGTTTGCAGCGTTCGACAGTTTTTGTCTGCCACTTCCGCTATGATTGCAATGGTGATTGATCCGTAAACAGTCTTCGTGGGATAGGAGAGAAGAACTACATATGGGAATACGACAGAAGGGAGCGATGTACGGTGCTCATTCAACCAGTTCCAATCCATTCACAGTCGAAGTCCGATTCTCAGGAGAGCCCGTGTCCGTTTGGCCACAACAGAATCTTGACTGCTGTAAAAAGACCTGACGCCTTCTGTGTAAAGTGGGAAATAGGCGCAGCCCGGCTGCGGATGATTGCTTCCTACCTGCAGGCTGACGAACAAGAAGTAGCCCAAGGGCTTCGTGTGTACGATGCCACGAATCTGCGAATAAATGGCAAACCTCCTCATCCGATCAGAGAGATTTGCGTGCAGGCGGATACAAGGGAAACTGTTGTTGATCGCTTGCGCCCGGGTGGAACGTATCTCGTTGATTTCGGATTATTTCACGATAGACGATTTTGTCCTGTCCTGCGCTCGGAGCCAGTGACGATGCCAGCGAGGAATCAGATGTTTTGGCAAAGACTGCATGCGGGAGGCAGCCGATAGAGGACAAATTCATTTCAAGCAGTAAATCCGCCGTTTTGTTCTATTGGCCGGAAAATCGGAATAGAGTAAACGTACGCTTCTTTCCCGGGGGTTCCGGATGATTGTGCAAACAAGGAGGTACCGTGGATGAAGGCTGTAATCTTGGCGGACGGAAAGGGCGAAGAGCTCCTTCCATTGACCGTGCGTACTCCAAAAGCGATGGTACCGCTATTGAATCGCCCGTGCATGGAGTACACGGTCGAGCTCTTAAAGCAGCATGGCATTACAGATATTGCCGTTTCGCTAGAGTACCTTCCCGAGCTGGTTCGGGATTACTTTGGCGACGGTTCCCGGTTCGGCGTTGCACTTACCTATTTTGAGGAGCAGAGGCTGTCTGCAGGCGATGAAAAAAATCGGCAGAGCCTTGCGGAATTTCTGAATGATACAAGCGTCGTCATTCGCGGAGACATCTTGACCGACTGCAATCTGTCGGAAGCCATTGGCTTCCATCGGGAAAGGCGTTCGATGGCGACTCTGGTGCTGTCTGGTGACGAGTCTCGTTTACAAGGTCTCCACGTATGGACAAATCGGGAAGACAACGTAACAGGGGTTGCGGAACAATCAGTCGAAGAAGGCAGTTTTGCCTTGGGTACGGGAATTGTGTTGATAGAGCCGGAGATTTTTTCGCTGCTTGAGGATGAAGGCGAACTAGCGGAACCGGAACAGCTTGTTCACTCGCTTTTCCAACAGGGAATCCCTCTGAGCGGTTATGTCATGAAGGCGTATTGGTCGAAAATACACTCGCTGATGGAATACAAGCAGGTTCAATGCGATCTGCTGGACGGCAAGGTGGACAGGGCTATCCCCGCCAGGCAGCTGGCTCCCGGAATTTATGTGGAGGGAGATCTTGCAATCGATGCCTCTGTGAGATTGGAAGGACCGCTCCTGATCGGAAAAGGGGTCCACCTGCAAACAGGGACATCGGTTGGGGCTTACTCTGTCATCGGGAGCCGATCTGTCGTAGCAGAAGGGTCAGCATTGACACAAACGATCCTCTGGGAAAACAGCTATATCGGGATGCAAGCGGATGTGTCGGGCAGTATCCTCGGGAGAAACACAAGCATCGGCGATTGCGTCCTGCTCGGGGAGAACACAGTCGTGGGGGATGGTTGCCGCATCGGACGCGCAGCCAGTGTCAAAGCCGGTGTGCTGATCTGGCCCCACAAAGGAATTGAGGAAGGAGCAACGGTGAACCATACGGTTATTTTCGGCAATACGCAGCCGAGGAGGTTGTTTGACAGCCAAGGGATTACGGGGATAGGGAATGTTGACATAACCCCGGAGTTTGTTTCCCGACTGGCTGCTGCCTACGCCTATCAGCTTCCGCCGGGGAGCCGAATAGCGCTTTGCGATTGCGATCATCCATTTGCTCAATTGCTCAAGCATAGCGTCATGACCAGCCTATGTGCAGCAGGGATTGATACAATCGATTTCGGTGTCGGTATTGCGCCTCAGCTTCGCTATGGTGTACAAAGCCTTTCCTGCACCGGCGGCATCCATATCCAGATGGCAAAGCAGCATGGAGAAAAGCAGGTAACGCTTCGATTTGCGGATCAAGACGGATTGCCCATCAACCGTGAGATGCAGCAAAGCATCGAGTTGTCATGTAGACAGGAGATGTACGCTCGTTCCCTGGGGCGCTTGGGTCAGCTGCATGTGGAGCATCGCGTTTGGGATGCGTATAAACAGGCATTGTTTATGCAAGTCGATGGCGGAACAATCAAGCACAGGGGATATACAGTACTGGTTGAATGTGAATCCCGTTTTTTGCTTAGCCTTTTATATCCTTTATTCACTGAACTGGGAATGACCGCTTTGGTTGGCTCGATTGCCGACGGCGTCAGCAGCTATCAGGCGGATATGGGCGTACGGCTTCTGCAAAGCGGGGAAGCGCTCGAGCTGTTTTCCCATACGGGCGAGCGGTTGACGGAGGACCAGCTTGCCGATCTGCAAATGATCTTTTGCGAGACGAGAAGCGAGGGAACCAATGAGGCCCGTTTCCATCCAAAGCTGGATGCCATCTACATACTCATGTGCATCGTAGATTACCTTTGCAAAAAGGAGCTTTCGCTGGCGGATTTGGTTCTTCAGAGACGGGCTGCGCTCCGTTTGCAGTGAGGCAAAAGATAGCCGGTTGTCCATGGTTATCAGAGGGAAAATCGCCGCGTAAAATGTGGGAGGAAGGAAATCTGCAGCCTTTCCATTTTAAATGGATCCATAAAGGAGACGAGAGAAATGAAGCAAGAGAGCTGAGGTGAGACAATGTGAATGCAATACGCTTTGGCACGGACGGCTGGCGAGCCATCGTAGCTGATGAGTTTACGATGGAAAATGTACGGGTCGTGGCCCAAGCCATTGCTGCTTATACGAAGGCAATCGGTCAGGAGGAGCAAGGCATTATCATCGGTCATGACACCAGGTTTTTGGGGAGACGCTTTGCACTTGCCGTTGCCGGTGTCCTGGCCGCCAATGGCATTCGGACGTATTTGGCAAACGAATCCGTCCCGACGCCTGTTGTCGCTTTTGGAGTCAAGCATTTTGCCGTCAGCGGGGCGATTATGATCACGGCCAGTCATAATCCTCCCGAATACAACGGCATCAAGTATATACCCGATTACGCGGGACCGGCAACGCCGGAGATTACCGAGAGACTGGAGGAGGAAATTCAGCGCATTCAAAACGGGGGAGAAGTGCTGTCGATCACCCCTGAGGAAGCAGTAGCCCGCAGGCTTCTTGAAGTAATTGTGCTGCGTCCCCACTACGAAGCCCATCTGCGTCGCATGATCCATTTTGACAAGATGAGGCAGGCGCATCTTCGTGTTGTGGTCGATCCCATGCACGGTGCCGGGATTGGCTATGTCAGCCGCATGCTTGCAGAAGCAGGCGTAGAAACCTGCGGGATTCGGGATACGGCTGATCCATTTTTCGGCGGACAGCTGCCCGAGCCAAAGGATCAGCACCTTTCTTTGCTCAAGCAGGAGGTCATCAAGCAGAAAGCGGCATTGGGACTCGCCAATGACGGCGATGCGGATCGCTTTGGCGTCGTGGACCGGTTCGGCCAGTATTTGACGCCCAATGCCATCCTCGTTCTGGTCGCCTATCATCTCGTAAAAAACAGGGGGCTTCGCGGCAGAATCGTTCGGACGGTCGCTACTACTCACTTGCTCGATCGGTTGGCGGAGCGTTACGATCTGGAGCTGGTGGAGACGCCTGTCGGGTTCAAGTACATCGGTGCCCAAATGATGCGAGGCGATGTGCTGCTGGGCGGAGAGGAAAGCGGGGGTGCCAGTATTTTGGGTCACATCCCGGAAAAGGATGGCGTCCTGATCAACCTGCTCTTGGCGGAGATGTGTGCGTGGGAAAAGAAAGGCATCGACCAGACGCTGCGGGACGTGTATGACGAAATTGGCGAACTGTTCAGTACGCGTATGGACATCCGGTTGCCGGAGAAAACGCCTTGGCTGGAGCAAATCAGGACCGTTTCTCCTGCAAAAGTGGGACCTTATGCTGTCACAGGCGTGAACAGAATGGACGGGATCAAGCTCTTGCTCCAGGGAGGACACTGGGTCCTGATCCGCCCGTCCGGTACAGAGCCGCTTTTGCGGATTTATTGCGAGGCAGCGAGTGTCGGAGCGCTGAACAAGATAACGGAAGCCATCCGCGAGTGGTTTTCGTAGCCAGCAACGCGTAGAATCGGCGGCCCTTTCACTTTTTCCGGTGAAAGGGCCTTTTTGGTGCGCCCAGCATGGGCGATAGCTATAGGGTGAAAGTCCCGAACGGGGGTTGGCTGTACCAACCGTTAGCTCAAGGCAAGGGTGTCGACCGCGAGGTCGAATCTGAAGGAAGCCGGCGGCAAAATCCCGACCTGAGGTACACGAACCCAATTTGAGGCTGTTGTATCCGGGCGAGTCTGCCAAACAAGACAAAGCCCCATACAGCCAAGGGATACAGTAGTAAACTTGGGCAGGTACATGGGATGAAAGTTATCGTTCTTACCTGGGGAGGTCTGCATGAAACGCCTTCAACTGTTGGTAACCGTCTCCGTAAGGAGACGCTGAACATGCAGAAGTCAGCAGAGGCCATAGTACCCGAGTAGAGGACGCTTGAATGGGGAAGGGCCGAACATCAAGTCAGCATGCGATCCATGTCTTTTGATACGGTACGTCGAAGCAGAATTCTGTCAAGGAACTACTTTTGAAGAGCAGGGGTGAAGCCCCGAGGGTACAAAAGAGGGCTGAGTATCGTACAGCAAGCACGGAGTCCGCATGTGCGAAGGAAGGAACATCATTATGGATTTGCTGGAAAAAGTCTTATCACGGGAAAACTTACGGATGGCACTCCAACGAGTGGAGGAAAACAAAGGTGTCGGTGGAGTCGATGGTGTTTCAACCGAACAACTACGCGATTATCTACGTGAACACTGGCAAGCCATCCGCGAGAAGATGGAAAGGGGAACCTATAGACCTTCACCTGTTCGCAGAGTCGAAATCCCGAAACCTGACGGTGGTGTAAGGTTATTAGGCATTCCCACCGTGGTAGACCGCTTTATTCAGCAGGCCATCCTCCAAGTGTTAACGCCGATCTTCGACCCCACCTTCTCGGAATCTAGCTATGGGTTCCGTCCAAAACGTAGCGCTCACATGGCAGTAAGGAAAGCGCAAGCGTATATCTCCGAAGGATATCGTTTCGTGGTGGACATCGATCTAGAGAAATTCTTTGATCGCGTAAATCATGATATTCTAATGAGCCGTGTGGCTCGAAAAGTTCAGGACAAGAGAATTTTAAGACTGATTCGTTCCTACTTGAATGCGGGGATCATGATAAATGGCGTCTGTACAACATCAAGTGAAGGAACACCGCAAGGTGGGCCGTTAAGCCCACTTTTGGCAAATATCCTACTTGATGATTTGGACAAGGAACTCGAAAAGAGAGGCCACCGTTTCTGCCGCTACGCAGACGATTGTAATATCTACGTGAAAACAAAACGGGCAGGGGAACGAGTAAAGAAGAGTATTCAAAACCACTTGGAGAAGGTACTAAGGCTAAAAGTAAATGAGGAGAAAAGCGCGATAGACCGACCATGGAAACGAAAATTCTTGGGCTTTAGTTTTACCTTTGCAAAACAGACAAGGATTCGCATCCACCCCAAATCCCTCCTCAAGCTAAAAGAGAAAATCCGCACGATCACGAATCCGGTGTGGAGCATCTCGATGGAGAAGCGGATTGAAAGAATAAATCAGTACCTCATGGGCTGGATTGGATATTTCGCCCTTGCAGACGCGAAGGGCATTCTACAATCCATTGAGGAATGGACAAGGCGCAGGCTCCGTCTTTGTTTGTGGATGCAGTGGAAACGCGTGAGAACCAGATATCGAGAACTTCGTTCTCTTGGCATATCTCACGTAAAAGCCATTGAAATTGCAAATACCCGCAAGGGTGCATGGCGTACCACAAAGTCTCCGCATATACACAAAGCCCTCGGCATTGCCTACTGGCAACAACAAGGGCTGAAAAGCTTAGTGCAACGATATTCTCAAATTCGTCAAGCTTGGTGAACCGCCGTATACCGAACGGTACGTACGGTGGTGTGAGAGGACGGGGGTTAGTCGCCCCCTCCTACTCGATTGAGTTGCCGACCGTTTTGGCGTTTTGCTAGAATCAAAAGAAGCTATCTTGGTCTCGTTCGACCCGCCCAATAAATCTTGTCTGGAGGAACGAGTGGATGCTTTTTTTGCATCAGACTGCCAAATGCCAGCTTTTTACTCATGAAAGAAGTGGACACATGCGCATTCATCGGGATGTATTAACCCCCTTTTTGCAAACGGTAAAAATAGAAAGTCGCTCACCGGATGATCCTGTGGTCGTTCTGTCGACCCCCTATCCATGGGAATTGGTCGGTACGGGAAATTATGCGGCCGTATTCGGACATCCCGATTATCCCGACGTCGTCGTCAAGCTGTACGCACCGGGACGGCCGGGTTGGGAACAAGAGGTCGAGGTCTACCGGAAACTGGGGGAGACACGTTCGTTCCCGGTATGCTACCAGGCGGAGCCGCACTATCTGGTCTTGAAGCGGATACGCGGCATTTCCTTGTACGATTGCTTCCGCTACGGGATTCCCGTCCCTCCCCAGGTGATCGAGGATGTGGAGGAGGCGTTGCAGGAGGCCCGCTCGAAAGGCCTGTTTCCACATGACGTTCACGGCAAAAACGTCTTGATGGACCGAGGCCGCGGCTATTTGATTGACGTCTCCGACTACTACAAGAGCGACAAGCCGGACAGCAAGTGGCGTGATCTGCGAAAAGCGTACTACCGGTTTTATTTGCCGTTTATCAAAGACCGCGGCTGGAAAATGCCGCTCTGGCTTTTGGAAGGAATCCGGAGGGGGTATCGCTATTACAAAAAGCTGTCCAGGCTGCTGCGAAAGTAAGTGGCCGAGAGGCGAGATTGTTGAGCTATGCCACCTATGGTAGAATTATATTTTGACGTGAATCTTTTGCGGCTGTCTGTAGTCGGGATTTAAGGAGGACTTCCATATTATGTACTTTATCATCGCTGCCGCCATTATTGCGCTTGACCAGTGGACAAAGTCTCTGGTGGTAAAACATATGGAGCTGGGACAGTCGATTCCCTTGATTCAGGATGTGCTTCATTTGACATCTCATCGCAACACGGGAGCGGCTTTCGGCATCCTTGCGAACCAACGAATGCTGTTCGTTGTGATCACGATCGCGGTCGTGGTCGGCATTTTGATCTCGCTTATTCGGATCGGCAAGTCCCAACCGCGTGTTTCACTTGCGCTTTCGATGGTTTTAGGCGGAGCGATCGGCAACTTTATTGACCGCGTCACCACAGGGAAAGTAGTTGACTTTGTCGATGTGACCGTGATCAACTTCCCGATTTTCAACGTAGCCGACATGGCGATTACCATCGGTGTGGGGCTGCTTTTGCTCGATGTTCTGCTGGATAGCAAGCGCAAGGCCGTTTAATGGATAAACGGATATTGACGGATACTAGAGTGACTACACCAGAGGAGAGTATCATGGACGATTTGGAGTTGTTTGAAAGGTATGACTGGGTGGCAGAGCCATCGGATGCAAAAGAGCGCATCGATAAATTTATTACCGGGCAAAACGAGGAGTGGTCCCGCTCTCAGGTGCAGGCCTGGATCAAGGAAGGCCGAGTCTTTGTAAACGGAGAGCCGATCAAAAGCAACTACAAGCTGTCTGCCGACGATGAGGTGACGCTGCGCGTACCGCCGCCGAAAGAAATGGAGATCCAGGCGGAGCAGATGGCGCTGGATATTGTTTATGAGGACAGCGATGTCGTGGTCGTCAACAAACCGCGGGGCTTGGTCGTCCATCCGGCACCGGGACACTATTCGGGGACATTGGTGAACGGCCTGCTTGCCCATTGCAAGGATTTGTCCGGGATCAACGGCGTCCTCAGACCGGGTATTGTCCACCGGATCGACAAGGACACGTCGGGACTGTTGATGGTGGCAAAAAACGACAAGGCGCATCTGTCGCTTGCCCATCAATTGAAGGAGCATACCGTAGACCGCAAGTACGTGGCGATCGTACACGGGGTCATCCCGCACGAGATGGGAACGATTGACGCGCCGATTGGCCGTGATCCGAAAAATCGCCAGCAGATGGCAGTCGTCTTTGAGAACAGCAAGCCGGCCGTGACTCATTTTGTCGTGCTGGAACGCTTCAAAGAGTATACACTCGTTGAGCTGAAGCTGGAGACGGGCAGAACCCATCAAATCCGTGTACATATGAAGTACATTGGCTACCCGCTGGCTGGAGATCCGAAGTACGGACCGAAGAACACGCTTGATCTGGATGGACAAGCGCTCCACGCCAAAACATTGGGCTTTGACCACCCGCGAACAGGGGAGCGCCTGCAGTTCGAAGCGCCGCTGCCAGAAGAAATGGTCGATGTGATCGATTATTTGCGGCAAGCGTAAAGCGTACGATTGGAAGGGCTTTTTCAAGATGATCACAGTAACGGAGGCAAAGGTATGCTGCGAAGACTGGCACATGTCACGCTGTACGTGAGGGACTGCGAAGAGGCGCTGCAATTCTACACGGAAAAGCTGGGCTTTGAGGTGCGGATGAGTGCCAAAATGGACTCGGGAGCCTGGTGGCTGACGGTCGGACTCCCGGGGCAGGAAGTGGAAATTGTGCTGCACGACCCGACGCATTGGCACGATCAGGAGACGGCGGAACAAATGCTGGCCCTGGTAGGGAAAAATCCGATGTGGGTGTGGGAGACGGATCGGTTTGACGAGACGTATGCGACATTCCGCGAACGGGGAGTGCACTTTGTCACTGAGCCGCGTGATCAGATGTACGGGCGCGAAGCCATTTTTGCCGATCTGTACGGAAATCTGTTTTTGTTGATGGAGCCAGCCTTGGTATAGGTGTCACATAAAAGCGATGCGATTGGAAAACGCTAGGGATTGAGAAATCATTTCCCTGGCGTTTTTTGTTTGGGAGGTAACAAAAGACAGCCGAAATGCGTCGTACGATTGAACAAGAATGAGGGAGGCAAATGCGATGCGGAAGTGTGTTTCCATCCTGTCCGGTATCGTTTGCGCAGCAGTTGTGCTGTTTGCTGGCAGCGGTATCGGCAGTGCAGCCGAACAAATCCAGACACCTGAGAGAATATTTGAGGCGAGCGTACCTGCAAGAGTGGCGTTTACCAGCAACGCGCAATTATGGCTGCTGGACGGCAGTGACCCGAAGGCAAAACCCAAGCAGATCACGACAACCGGTGCAGTGGAGATTGCAGGATGGTCGCCAGACGGAAAATGGCTGTTTTACTTGCACAACCAAAATCCGGCTGATGCTTCATCCGGAAATGTTCTGTGGGCAGTGAAAGCGGATGGATCCGGAGCCTTTCAGGTGGACCCGCGCCGGGTTCTGGAGAAACCGAAATGGGCGAGTGATGCAAAGACCTTTGCATACATGGTTCAATCCACTCAAACAGGTGGTCCAGACAATGCCTATTCTCCCGAGTTCGTCGTGGCAAGACTGGATGGGGAGCGGGTACAGAAGCTGTTGGAGCAAAGGCGGGAGATTGAGGATTTTGCCTGGCTGCCGGATGGAAAGCGTCTGCTTGTGTCTGTTCCTGCTGCAAAGGGGCGTCCTATTACTTTGGAGTTGACCGATCTTGCAGGGAAAAAGCTGGCCGCCTATGCGCTGGGGGGGCCGCCGAATGTCGAGGAAGGCATCTATCCGTATTCGGCCGAAGGACTCACATTGTCCCCTGACGGCAAACGGGTGGCCTACTATGTCCGGGTTTCATCGGGCTCACTGTCGGCCGATGGCGTAAGCATTCAGCTTTTTGACCTGACGAAGCCGGACCGAAAGCCGGTCGAGATCGGGGTGGGGCTGGCTTATCCGGAATGGTTCTCCTGGTCGCCGGATAGTTCCCGATTGGCTTTTATCGACGGGAGCGGACGCATCGCAACGGAAAACAAACATCTGACCCTTGCAGATAAAGACGGCAAGATTGTACATGCAGGACAGCCTGGCAAAGTGGACGCCCTTCCGCGTTGGCCCGAGAAAGCAGCGGACAGCTTGTATTTTGCGAGAGGGTTTGAAAATGCGAAATGGCTCGGGAATTACGATCCGAAACAGCTTCTTATCTCCGGACAACGAATCTGGATGCGAGACACGCAAGGCCGTGCGCTGCCAGTCACCAAGGGACCCGAGGGTACAGCCGATACGTATCCCCACCCTTCTCCAGACGGAAAGCAGCTGATCTTTGTCCGATTGGATGGAGCTGAGCATGGCTCTGTCTACGCTCGCACAACGGATGGGCAAGAGAAAGAGCTGGTTCGCCATGTGACGGGTGACCCGGGATACTATGCGAATTATTTGCCCGAATGGGTGGGAGTTTACTGGATTCAATCTGAGTGAAATGATTCGAGGAATATGAAAAAGTGTTGACACCTTGCCCGATTCATGACATAATGTGTTCTGACGAATCGAGAACCTTTAAATCCAGTCCCGTGAGGCTGGCAAGGGCACGGATACAAGCATGGACAAAAGAGAATGGGGCTCTGCCGCTTTTCTTCTGTCATGCCCAGTGGCTTCTTGTCAACCGGCAAGAAGCTTTTTTTCATCTCGTCAAATATGTCAAGCTGTCAGTCGGGGGAGGAAATACACATGATCAACAAAAGCGTGATTATGGATGAAGCTGCGATCCGTCGGGCTTTAACCCGGATTGCCCACGAAATTATCGAACGCAACAAGGGCGTGGAAGACTGCATCGTCGTCGGCATCAAGACGAGAGGGATTTACCTTGCAGAGCGATTGGTTGAGCGGATCGAACTGATCGAAAATGTAAGAGTTCCTGTCGGACAGCTGGACATTACATTTTACCGGGATGATTTGCAGCACAAGTCCGAGGACGCCGTACTCCACGGTTCCCAACTGCCTGATGAAATTACTGGTAAAACGGTGATTCTCGTCGACGACGTGCTCTTTACCGGCCGTACGGTGAGAGCGGCGCTGGACGCGCTGATCGACAACGGGCGTCCGCGCATGATTCAATTGGCCGTACTGGTAGACCGGGGCCACCGCGAGCTGCCGATCCGGCCGGATTTTGTAGGAAAGAACGTTCCGACCTCGCGTAGCGAAATTATCGATGTACAGCTAGCGGAAGTGGACGCCATGGACATGGTGACCATTCGCCAGTTGATCTAACTGCATACACCTCTTTAAATGGCAATCCCGTGAGGTTGCAAAGAGGTACTTGCTTCCCGTCTTTCGATGGAAGGAGTATGCCTCTTTGCGCCTCTCGCAAAGAGGTTTTTTAGTAGACAGAAACGTTATACACGCACAGGGGGATATCGAAAATGAGTCAAAAAAACTTTGTTGATGTGCACGAAACGCCGCCGATCTCCAGGCTTTTGCCGCTCAGCATTCAGCACCTGTTTGCCATGTTCGGTTCGACTGTACTGGTGCCGATTTTGACAGGCCTGGACGTGGCGACCGCACTGTTTACCAGCGGGATCGGGACGCTTCTGTTCCTCTGGATTACAAAAGGAAAGATTCCAAACTACCTGGGCTCTTCCTTTGCCTTCATCGGTCCGATCATCACAGTGAGCCAGGCTTACGGAGTCGGCACTGCACTGCTCGGCTGTCTGCTCTCAGGCCTTGTCTACATCATCGTGGCGGCCATCGTCAAGAAGGCAGGTGTCAAGTGGCTGGATCGGGTACTGCCACCGGTGGTAATTGCGTCGGTCATCGTCGTAATCGGACTTAGCCTGTCTGTCGTCGCTGTCGATATGGCGACAAAGGTAACGGTAGACGGACAATCGCACCTGTCCTTGACCTCCATCGAGATTTCGCTTGTCACGATGATCGTGACAATCCTTGCGGCAGTGATGCTGCGCGGATTTTTCGCCCTGATTCCGATTCTGATCGGGATCATCGTCGGGTATCTTTACACCCTGCTCCGCCATCCCGATTTGATCGACCTGAACAAAGTGGCTGAAGCAAAATGGTTTGTCGGCTTCTCGGGGATGTTTCACGATCACTTCAAATTCGGCGAAGTTGCAGCTGTAATCGGCAATCCTTCCGCATGGGTTGCAGCGCTGATCATTGCGCCGGTCGCATTCGTGACACTGGCAGAACACTTGGGTCATCTGCTTGTTACGAGCAAAGTCATGGACCGTGACCTGATGAAAGACCCCGGCTTGCACCGCAGCCTTTTGGGTGACGGGATTGCGACCTCTCTGGCCGCGTTCATCGGAGGACCTCCGGCGACGACGTACGGCGAAAACATCGGAGTTCTGGCAATCACTCGGGTCTACAGCCGGGTCGTGATCGGACTGGCTGCTGTCTGTGCCATCCTGTTCGCCTTCGTCGGCAAAATCAGCACGCTGCTGATGACCATCCCTACACCGGTGCTTGGCGGCGTCTCCATTATCCTGTTCGGAATCATCGCCGCCCAAGGATTGCGCATGTTCGTCGAAAACAAGGTCGACTTTTCCAACAAGCGCAATATGATCATCTCTGCCGCGATCCTCGTAACCGGGATCGGCGGCTACAAAATAAGCTTCGAAGGTGCTACCTTCTGGCAGGCATTCCTGCACAATCTGACGATTGACAACATCGCCTTCGCTACCTTCCTCGGGATCATCCTGCACGTGATTCTCCCGGGGAAAGAATCGGCGATGGGGGAAGCTCACCGCGAAGCGCAATCCTGACACGTTCCAAATTCCTTTAAAACAGTCCCGTGAGGCTGGCAAGGAAGTAGGGCGCTGTTTGCCCTGCTTGTCGAACGAAGCGAAAAGCTTCTTGCCTATGCCCGCCTCACGCGGCAGCTTGGCAAGAAGCTTTTTTTGTACACATCTACAAGACGGTTTGGAGAAATCGGAAATAACGGAGGGATTCGAGATGAGTAACATGCGGCATCTGACTGGAATCAAGAATTTGTCTAGAGAAGAGATCGGCAGCCTTTTGAAGCGTGCGGATTTCTGGGCAAAGAGTCCGGGCGTGCAATCAGAGGTGTTGCGGGGACGCTTCGTCGCCAACCTGTTCTTTGAAGCAAGTACGCGGACCAGATTCTCTTTTGAAGTAGCCCAGAAGCGGCTCGGTGCCCATGTACTGAACTTCATCCCGGAGACCTCCTCCACGGTAAAAGGGGAAACCATCCTGGATACAGTGCGAACACTGGAAGCGATGGGCGTGGAAGCAGCGGTCATCCGGACTCGCAAGGACGGCCTGTTTGAAGAGCTGGCTGATCAGGTAGAGCTCCAGCTGATCAACGCCGGGGACGGTACGAACGAACACCCGACGCAGTGCCTGCTCGATTTGCTGACCATGCAGCAGCAATTTGGCAAAATCGAAGGGCTGAGCGTCGCGATCATCGGCGACTTGCGGCACAGCCGCGTCCTCGGCTCGCATCTGCACGCTCTGCCGAAAATGGGCGCCCATCTGCTGCTTGCGGGACCTGCGAGCATGATGCCGCAACCCCAGCTCGTCCCTCATGGAGTTCAAATCGTCGAAATCGACGAAGCCGTCAGGACGGCTGACGTGGTCATGATGCTGCGTGTCCAGCTCGAGCGGCACACCTCCTCGCTGTTCATATCCAAGGAAGAGTATCATCTGGCCCACGGACTCACGCTGGAGCGAGCACGCATGATGAAGCCGGGAGCGGTGATCATGCACCCTGCTCCAGTGAACCGCGGAGTGGAGATTCACACGGATCTGGTCGACTGCGAGCGGTCGCTGATCCATAAGCAGGTGACCAACGGCGTAGCGGCACGCATGGCCGTCATGGAAACATTACTGAGAGGGAGCGATGTGAAATGGGAATCATCCTTGGCAACGGCAAACTGATCAATCGGACGGGAGAGCTGATCCCCGCAGAGGTGCTGGTCACTGACGGACGGATCACGGCGATAGCGGAAAAGGTAGACAGAGCCGGACACGAGTGGATCGATTGCAGAGGCGGGCTCATTTCCGCTGGCTTCATCGATGTGCACGTCCACCTTCGCGAGCCTGGCCTGGAGCAAAAGGAAACGATCGCGACCGGAGCGAATGCGGCGGTGCGAGGCGGATTTACGACCATTGCCTGCATGCCGAATACCCGGCCCTCCATCGACAGTGTCGAGACAGTCCGCTACATCCACGATAAGGCACGCGAAGCAGGTGCTGCCCGCGTCCTCCCTTACGGCGCAATTACGATCCGCCAGTTGGGCAAAGAGCTGACCGATTTTGCCGGATTGAAGGAAGCAGGGATCTTTGCCCTCACAGACGACGGCGTAGGCGTGCAATCGGCCGGCATGATGAAAAAAGCGATGCAGGAGGCGGCGGCCTTGGGTCTTTCCATCGTCGCCCACTGCGAGGACGACACGCTCTTGCCTCCGGGCGGCGCGCTGCACGACGGCGTTGTGGCCGCCCGCCACGGACTGCCCGGCATCCCGTCGGAGTCTGAGTCGGTCCATGTGGGACGCGATATTCTGCTGGCCGAGCAGACAGGCGTTCACTATCACGTCTGCCACATCAGCGCCAAGGAATCCGTACGGCTGGTCCGCGACGGCAAACGCGCCGGAGTCAACGTCACCTGCGAAGTGACTCCGCATCATCTGCTTTTGTGCGATGAAGACATCCCGGAAGATTTGAATACGAACTGGAAAATGAACCCGCCGCTGAGGTCCCGGGACGATCGCGCGGCGCTGATCGCGGGTCTGAAGGACGGCACGATCGACATCATCGCGACGGACCACGCCCCGCATACGGCAGAGGAAAAGGCAAACGGCCTGGAGCGGGCGCCGTTTGGCATCGTCGGTCTGGAGACGGCCTTCCCGCTGCTGTACACAAACCTCGTTCTGACAGGCGAGCTTACATTGAAACAACTGGTCGATTTTCTCACGGTGAAGCCGGCTGACTGCTTCCAGTTGCCATACGGACGCCTGGAAATCGGAGCGCCGGCCGACCTGACCGTGATTGATCTGGATACAGAAAAAGAAGTAGACCCCGATACGTTTGCGAGCAAAGGCAAAAACACGCCGTTTGCCGGCTGGAAATGCAAAGGATGGCCTGCAGTAACACTGGTTGACGGAAAAATCGTTTACCGCCAAGCGTAAAAAAGGAGGAGCGAAGATGCGAGCGAGACTGATTTTGGAAGATGGTACGGAATGCGTCGGAACGGCGTTTGGAAAGGTGAAGGAAACATACGGTGAAGTCGTGTTCAACACGGGCTTGACGGGCTATCAGGAGGTATTGTCCGATCCGTCTTACTGCGGACAAATCGTCACGATGACCTATCCCTTGATCGGAAACTACGGGATCAACCGCGACGACTTCGAAGCTGTACGTCCGTATATCCACGGATTTGTGGTCAGAGAGCACTGCGACGAACCGAGCAATTGGCGCAACACCAGCACCCTTGACGAGCTGCTCAAGGCGTACGACATCCCGGGAATCGCCGGGGTGGACACGAGGATGCTGACACGGAAAATCCGCTACCACGGAACGATGAGAGGGCTCATCACGACGAGTGACGCTCCGCTTTCCGAATTGCTTGATTCGCTGCGCAGCACGCCGCTCATGACCGATCAGGTGGCCCGCGTATCGACCAAGAGCGTTTTCAGCTGCCCGGGGACGGGACATCGCGTGGTGCTGGTCGATTTCGGCGCAAAGCACGGCATCCTGCGTGAGCTGACCAAGCGCCAATGCGATGTGGTCGTGGTGCCGTACAACGTGACCGCCGAGGAAATTCGCCGCTTGCAGCCTGACGGAATCCTGCTCTCCAACGGCCCCGGCGATCCGAAAGACGTCCCGCAGGCGATCCGGATGATCAGCGAAATACTCGGAGAATACCCGATCTTCGGAATTTGTCTGGGCCACCAGTTGTTCGCGCTCGCATCCGGGGCGGACACGATGAAGATGAAATTCGGGCATCGCGGAGGCAACCATCCGGTCAAGGAAGTCGCCACCGAACGCACGTATATCACCTCGCAAAACCACAGCTACGCGGTGAAGGAAGAGTCGATCGCCGGAACCGGTCTGACGATTACGCATACGGCTCTCAATGACGGAACCGTGGAAGGGCTGAGCTGCCCGGAGAAGCGGGCCTTCTCGGTACAGTACCACCCAGAGGCCGCTCCGGGTCCATATGATTCGGGTTACCTGTTCGACCGCTTTATCGAAATGATGGAAAACGCCAAGGAGGAGAGTTCGCATGCCAAAACACGCTGATTTGAAAAAGATTCTGGTTATCGGTTCCGGTCCTATCGTGATCGGGCAGGCGGCAGAGTTTGACTACGCAGGCACGCAGGCTTGCCAGGCGCTGAAAGAGGAAGGACTGGAGGTCGTCCTGATCAACTCCAATCCGGCCACCATCATGACAGATACAAATATGGCAGACAAGGTGTATATCGAGCCGATCACGCTTGAATTTGTCACGCGTGTCATCCGGCAGGAAAAGCCGGATGGTCTCTTGCCGACGCTCGGCGGACAGACAGGCTTGAATATGGCGGTAGCCCTTGCCGAGGCAGGGGTGCTGGAAGCGGAGAACGTCAAGCTCCTCGGTACCAATCTGGATTCCATCAAACAAGCGGAAGACCGCGAGCTGTTCCGTGCGCTGATGAAGGAGCTGGGCGAGCCGGTGCCGGATTCCACAATCGTCAGCACGGTCGAAGAAGCAGTCGATTTTGCCAACGAGATCGGCTACCCGATCATCGTCCGTCCGGCCTACACGCTGGGCGGCACCGGCGGAGGCATTTGCGCGGACGAAGAGAGCCTTCGCGAGATTGTCGCCAGCGGTTTGAAATACTCGCCGATTACGCAATGCCTGATCGAGAAAAGCATTGCCGGCATGAAGGAAATCGAATACGAAGTGATGCGCGATGCCAATGACAACTGCATCGTGGTCTGCAACATGGAAAATATCGACCCGGTAGGCGTGCATACGGGCGACTCCATCGTTGTCGCGCCTAGCCAGACGTTGTCGGACCGCGAGTACCAAATGCTCCGCTCCTCCGCGCTGAACATCATTCGCGCACTGGGCATCGAGGGCGGCTGCAATGTGCAGTATGCGCTTGACCCGCACAGCTTCCAGTATTACGTGATCGAGGTCAACCCGCGCGTCAGCCGTTCTTCGGCCCTGGCCTCCAAAGCGACCGGCTATCCGATCGCCAAGATGGCGGCAAAGATCGCGATCGGCTACACCCTGGATGAGCTGCGCAATCCGGTTACCGGACAAACGTACGCTTGCTTCGAGCCGACACTCGACTACGTCGTGAGCAAAATCCCGCGCTGGCCATTTGACAAGTTCCAATCGGCCAACCGCAAGCTGGGCACCCAGATGAAGGCGACCGGAGAAGTGATGGCGATCGGTCGAACATTCGAGGAATCGATCATGAAAGCGATCCGCTCGCTGGAAGTGGGCACCTATCACCTGGAGATGAAAGGCGCATCGGAAATTGCCGAAGAAGAGCTGACGGCTCGCCTGATCGCTGCCGACGACGAGCGGCTGTTCCTTCTGGGAGAAGCGCTGCGCCGCGGATGGAGCCTTGAGAGACTTCACGACTTGACCAAAATCGACTTCTTCTTCCTGCACAAATTCCACAAGCTGGTGGCATTCGAGTCGGAGCTGGCTCAAGGTTTGACGGAAGAAAAGCTGTATACAGCCAAGCGCCTCGGATTTACGGACAGGAAAATCGCCGAGCTTGCGGGGCAAACCGAAGACGAGGTTCGCGCACTCAGAAAGCAGCACGGGTTTACGCCGGTCTTTAAAATGGTAGACACCTGCGCGGCTGAGTTTGAGGCGTCAACGCCTTACTACTACTCCAGCTACGAAGTAGAGGATGAGCGCATCGAGACAGGCAAAAAGCGGGTGATCGTGCTGGGCTCGGGTCCGATCCGCATCGGACAGGGGATCGAGTTTGACTACGCGACCGTACACGCTGTTTGGGCGCTGCAGGAAGCGGGCTACGAGGCGGTCATCATCAACAACAACCCGGAGACGGTCTCCACCGACTTCAACACATCCGACCGGCTCTACTTTGAACCGCTCTACATCGAAGACGTAATGAACATTATCGATGCGGAGAAACCGGAAGGCGTGATCGTCCAGTTCGGCGGTCAGACGGCGATCAATCTGGCAGACAAGCTAGCAGCCCGGGGGATCAAAATCCTGGGAACCAGTCTGGAGAACATCGACGCAGCAGAAAACCGGGAGAAGTTCGAGGCTCTGCTGCGCAATCTCAACATCGCCCAGCCGCCCGGAAAAACGGTCACCTCGGTACAAGAGGCAGTCGTGGCTGCGGAAGAGCTCGGCTTCCCGGTACTGGTCCGCCCGTCTTATGTGCTGGGCGGACGCGCGATGGAGATTGTCTACAACAATGACGAGCTGCTGGAGTACATGGAAAAGGCCGTAAAGGTAAACCCGGATCACCCGGTGCTGGTCGACCGCTACATGGTAGGGACCGAAGCCGAAGTCGACGCGATCTGTGACGGCGAAAACGTCCTGATCCCGGGAATAATGGAACACATCGAACGCGCAGGGGTGCACTCCGGCGACTCCATCGCGGTTTATCCGCCGCAGTCTCTGTCAGATGCGATCAAGCAGGAACTGATCGAGATGACGACCAAGCTGGCCCGCGCACTGCAAATCAAAGGGCTGCTCAACATCCAGTTTGTCATCTACAAAAACCAGCCGTACGTGATCGAAGTGAATCCGAGATCATCCAGGACCGTGCCGTTCCTCTCCAAAGTAACCGGCATTCCGATGGCCAACATCGCGACAAAGGCCATCCTCGGCCACTCGATCACAGAGCAAGGCTTTACACCGGGCTACCATCCGGAAGAAGCGATGGTTTCTGTCAAAGTGCCTGTCTTCTCCTTCGCCAAGCTGCGCCGGGTAGACATCACGCTCGGACCGGAAATGAAATCGACCGGGGAAGTCATGGGGCGTGAAAGCACCTTGGCCAAAGCGCTTTACAAAGGGCTGGTGGCTGCGGGCATGAACATCCCGACTCACGGCTCCCTGCTGGTCACCGTGGCAGACAAGGATAAAGAGGAAGCGCTGGGTATCGTCAAACGCTTCCGCATGCTCGGGTTCAAGCTGCTGGCTACGGCAGGGACAGCCGACTATCTGGAGCAGGCAGGTCTCCCCGTCACCCGCGTGAACAAATTGTCAGAGGGCACACCGAACCTCTTGGACATGATTCACAGGGGCGAAGCCAACATCGTGCTGAACACCTTGACCAGAGGCAAGACGCCGCAGCGCGACGGATTCCGCATCAGACGCGAAGCGGTGGAAAACGGGGCGGTATGTCTCACCTCGCTGGATACGGCGACGGCACTTCTGCATGTACTGGAGACGATCACCTTCTCCACGGAAGCCATGCCGGCGCAGCGCTCTGGCGCGCAAGTTGCGGTAACCGTGTAAGGGAACGGTAAGCTTGAATGAAACGGGATAGAAAAGAGGAGAGTAGTGTGCAATCACAACCAACAGATGTTCGCGAGCGGATGATCGTAGCGCTGGACTTTTCCACCAAAAAAGAAGTAGAGCAATGTCTGCAGCGCCTGGATGGACGGGTCCGCTATGTAAAGGTGGGAATGGAGCTGGCATACGCGGAAGGTCCGGCAATCGTGCACTTCCTGAAAGAGAAGGGCCTCAAAGTCTTCCTCGATCTGAAGGTGCACGACATTCCCAACACGGCCAAAGGAGCGATGCGAAGCCTGGCCCGCCACGGGGTAGACATGGTCAACGTCCACGCAGCAGGCGGCACACAGATGATGGCCGCTGCACGGGAAGGCCTGGAGCAAGGAACGCCGGCGGGCGCTGCACGCCCGCTCCTGATCGCAGTCACGATGCTGACATCTACGGGGAAAACGACGATGAACCAGGAGCTGGCTATTCCCGGGAATGTCGAGGATGTAGTCGTACACTACACGATGATGACGAAGCAAGCGGGCCTCGATGGGGTCGTTGCCTCTCCTCTGGAGGTCCCCGTGATCAAACAGGCAGCGGGCAGCTCGTTTATTACCGTGACTCCGGGGATACGGCCGCTCGGTTCGGACAAAGGAGACCAGACCCGTATCACGACACCGGAGAAGGCTTTTCAGCTAGGCAGCGATTATCTGGTCATCGGCCGGGCGATCACGGGTGCGCCGGACCCGGCGGAAGCATGGGAAAAAATCGTGCAAGAGGCAGAAGCGGCACGCATCTAGCGCGCATGGGGGAGGAAAAGCAATGATGACAAATACAAAAACTACTGCCAAGGAAATCGCGGGCAAATTGCTGGAGATCGGGGCCGTGCATCTGCGGCCGGATCAACCGTTCACCTGGACGTCGGGGATCAAGTCTCCGATTTATTGCGACAACCGGATCACGATGTCCTACCCGACTGTTCGCCGCCAGATCGCGCAAGCATTTGCGAAAGCGATCCGCGAAAAGTACCCGCAAGCGGAAGTGATCGCGGGCACGGCGACAGCTGGCATTCCGCATGCGGCTTGGGTGGCGGAAATTCTCGATTTGCCGATGATCTATGTTCGTGACAAGGCAAAAGGCCACGGGCGTCAAAATCAAATTGAAGGCGCCCTCCACAAAGGCCAAAAAGTAGTCGTCATCGAAGACTTGATCTCGACAGGCGGAAGCTCGCTGAAGGCGGCCCAGGCTGTAGCGGAGGAAGGAGCCGAAGTGCTTGGCGTGATCGCGATCTTCAGCTACCAATTCCCCGACGCTTCGGGGCTGTTCGCGGAAGCCGGCATTGAGGCAAGCACCTTGTCCAACTATACGGCATTGCTGGAAGCTGCCAAAGAGAACGGAGTTATCACTGCTGATCAGGAATCCATTCTCGCCGACTGGCGCAAATCGCCCAGAACCTTTTTTTCTTCCTGATCGCGTGTAGCACGAAGCAGAGTGACAACAGATCATCACGCTTGTGCAAAAAGCTGCGGATTTTCCCGCAGCTTTTTGCTGTTCAGACGAAAGAGGGGCAGACAAGCTATAATAGTGGTATCAGGCTTACGGGGGAAAAACCGAATCGGCAAACCATAAGGAAGAATAAGCTTGATCAAATATTCGTTCAGTTACCGACAGGAGGCATACGATGCAGACAGATGTAACCAGGTTGATCCAATCGCACCGCTCCATCCGCAAGTACACGGACAGACCGATCCCGGACGACGTGCTTGCGGATATTTTGGCAAGCGCCCAGTGGGCTCCTTCCTCGCACAACGTTCAAGCCTACAGCATTGTCGTCGTGCGTTCAGCGGAAAAGAAAAAACAGCTGGCCCAGCTATGCGGGGGACAGAAATGGGTGGAGACATGTCCCGTCTTTCTTGTGTTTTGCGCTGATTTCTACAAGTTGAAGCTGGCGAGCGACATGCACGGAAGCGAATTTTTGGCTGACGAGGTGGAAAATATGCTGGTGGCCGCCGTAGATACGGCATTGGCAGCGGAAAACGCGCTAGTCGCCGCTCGTTCTCACGGTCTGGGCGGAGTAATGATCGGCGGAATACGCAATCAGCCGGAGGATGTCGCCCGCCTGCTTAAGCTTCCTGTGCTAACCGCTCCGATCATGGGCATGTGCCTGGGCTATCCCGATCAAGACGTGGAGCAAAAGCCAAGACTGCCCAAGCGTGCGGTCATCCATGAAGAGGAATACCGGACGGAGCATTTGCCGGAAGCGCTGGAGGAGTACGAAGCGGTTTCCGCCGAATATTATGCCCGCAGAACAAGGAAAGATCATGCGGAAGGCTGGACCAAACAGATGGCCGATTATTTGCAAAAACCAAGGCGTCCGCATCTTGGCGACTTTTTAAGGAAGCAGGGATTTCCTTTGAAGTAGGAGCCGAGATCAGCCAGGGGGAACGGAAAAAAGTGCCCAAAGTTTCGCAGTAGGAAACCGGGCACTTTTTGTTTGTCAATTCTTGACAATGCTTGGTATGCTAGTAAGATTAATGGTGTTTGCATTATCGGGATTGGAGATGACAGTTTGTTGAACCGGGAGCTTTTACAGCCTTCTTTGGCGAATGGAGAGATACGTGTAACCAAATCTTACGACATTGATCGTTTTTTTTATCTCGGCTTTTTCGGCGGCGTGCTGCCGGTCATGATTTTGGGTACGAGAAATGCGATATGGCTACGGTGCAGCAAGAAGATGATCGCGATGCTGCTTGGAATCAGCTTGCTTCTTTGCGGATTGAAGCTCGCTTACGTCGCCTGGACGGGAGCCGACAGCGTAGCGCTTCTGTCACGGATCATGGGCGTCGCCCTGGCAGTTGTCTATCGATACGCCCAACGAAAGCGCTACAAGCTGCATTCCGTCATCATCGGTGAGGATCAGCCGATTTTTTGGTGGGGACTGCTTGCCGTGGTGGCCGGAATCGTATTCGACAGTTGGCTGGTGACGATGGGGAAGGGGATTCACGATGTCTTTGATCAGGGATGACAATAACGTAGCCTGGCAGGAAGCCATGCATTTGTACCACATGGGGCGCTATGAACAGGCAAAAGAAAAATTCATGCCGTTTTTGGCAACCAGTCAGGAGGACGGTCAGCTGCTGTTCTTCGTAGCCTATTGCTCTTTCAAGCTGGACCAGCTGGACGAAGCCGAGACGTTTGCCCGCGAAGCTTTGCGCGTCGGCTACTTCGGGGAAGAGGTATACTCGCTGCTTGGTATTATTTGCAAGGCAAAGGGCGCTTACGCTGAGGCGGAAGAATTTTTTTTGGCCGGCCTTGCCAAAAATCCGCAGGACGGCGATTTACTCGCCCAATACGGGTATTTGATGCTGGTCACCGGTTACGAGGAAAAGGCGAAGCTGTTGATGGCTGAAGCGATGCGAGTCGACCCGGAAAGCGAAGTCGTCCTGCACTACCATTACCATTTTTTGCGGGCGTACGATGAGGTCGAAGCCCAGCAGGAAACGATCCGAAAATACAACGAAATCGCCGGAAGTGATGTTGACAAGCTGCTGAAAATGGGGCTGGCCGCACTGGATCGGGGAAATTATCGGGAAGCCCGGGAGTGTTACCGGCAGGCCTATTTGCTGGATCCCGGCAATGAACCGCTCTTGTATGCGATCGAAGAAATCGACGAGATCATCCATCCGGTCTTTTTCCCGAATCGCTTGATGCAGAAAACGGGCGGGCCGGTCGTCTGGTGGATTTGTTTTATCGGGGCCGTTTTTCTTTTCGGCAAGCTAGACTGGGAGGGGGCTGCGGGAGTCCTCGCCATGGTCTACGTCCCTTTCTGCATATATACATGGATCTCCCCTTTCATTTACCGGGCAGTGCGAAAATGGGGGCGCTATCGGTAAAGGCCCAGCCACCTGAGCGGCTTGCTGGCTTGATAGCCGAGGTAATAGAACAACTCGCGAAGAAAAAAAGGAGCTTTTGTCTTCAGGCTTTGATAGGCTGAGGTGGGCGTCGGCGAGGAGTATGCCTCCATCCCCAGGTCGTGGGCCATGGCCAGAGAGCGTTTCATGTGCAGCGGATCGCTGACAATCGTAAAGCTGCGCCAGTTTGCGGTACGGGCAACCTCGAGTGCGAATGAAAGGTTTTCTTCCGTAATAGTAGAGCGGTTTTCCAACAAAATATCGGCAGGGTGCACCCCATGCTTGATGGCGTAATCGCGAGCCACCTCGGATTCGGCTTCGGCGCTGTCTGCGCTTTTGCCGCCTGTAAACAGGATTCCTTGGACATACCCGTTCTGGTACAGCCAGATAGCGTGGTCGATCCGTTCCCGAAACACCGGGGAAGGCTGCGAATCCCAGACGGCTGCTCCGAGGACGATGGCCGCATCTGTCTTTCCCCAATAGCGGACGGAGGCAAAGGACCAAATGCTGTAGGCTGCGTGAGACACCGTCAGTAGAACAAGCAGCGACAACAGCAATAAAACGCGGGTAGATCGCTTTTTTTTCATTTTCATGAAGAACCCCCAAGTGGAAACCGAAATTCCGTGAAAAGGAATGAAATTGTACAAATGCCGGAAAAAAGAGACTTGTCCGTCAACAAGCGGGCTGCAAGTCTCTTTTTTGCTGCTTATGAATACAATCCACCCGTATAGATGGCTGCCAATGTTTTCGCGATCTCGTCCAGTTGAGCTTGATGTTCTCCCCGAACGATTTCCCAGAGGTACATTTCATGCGAGTAAAACCAGCCGCGTGCGACCAGCTCCGGATCAAGTCCGGTCCGTGCCAAGCCGTTCTGCTGGGAATAGGCGATGTCCTGGGCAATTCTGTTGATGAAGCGCTCGCGGATCTCGGCCCATTTTTGCGAAGCAGAGGCCGAGACGCCAATCGCCTCTCCAAATACCTGCAGCATCTTGCGCTCAGACTCAGCCATTCGTAAAAAGGCAGTCGTCTGGTACAGAATAAGCTCTTCAGCTTCGGCGCGGGAAGCGGGTGTAAAGGGAAGCTCTGCAATACTGTAGAATGCCGTCATGACATCTTCCATCAAAACGATCAGGAGGTCATCCTTGCCTGTAAAGTGGACATAGGCGGTACCGTATCCTGTTTTTGCCCGCTTGATGATCTGGGAGATCGTCGCTTTGTGGAAGCCTTCCTCGCGAAATACTTCTTTGGCTGCTTCCAACAGCTTGTGCCGGGTGTGCAGCGAACGCAAATGGCGTCCATCCGTTACGCTCTTTGTCTCTTCCACAGCACCGCCCTCCTTTACCAACTAGAATACAGGGAAATAAGGGAAAAAGGAAGAGAGGCGGACTCCAAAGCCAACTAATTCAAAATATTGACACTATGTCAACTTTTCTGTAATCTTGTGCTAACAACCGATACGAAGGAGGTTTTCCCTTGAAGGAATCTGCGTTTTCGCCCACGGAAGAATTTGCTCTGGAGCAGGACAATCGCGATGCTCTGGGTCCTTTTCGCGAAGAGTACTACCTTCCGCAAGGTATTGTCTACCTGGATGGAAACTCGCTTGGGATGTTGTCAAAAAGGGCCGAGCGTACCCTCATGGACTCGCTGAACGATTGGAAACGGATGGGGATTGATGGGTGGACACAAGGGGAGCGACCGTGGTTTTACCAGGCGGAGAGGCTGGGGGCTTGTCTGGCGCCGCTTGTCGGAGCGGATCCCGATGAAGTGATTGCAAGCGGTTCCACAACGGTCAATCTCCACCAGTTGGCGTCCACCTTTTATCAGCCTGAGGGGAAACGGACCAAAATTCTCGCCGATGAGCTTACCTTTCCCTCGGATATTTATGCCTTGCAAAGCCAGATCAGGCTGCGTGGACTCGATCCGCATGAGCATCTGGTCTTGGCAGCCAGCCGCGATGGCCGCTTTCTGGAGGAGGACGACATCATCGCTTGCATGACTGAAGAGATCGCCCTGATCGTCCTCCCCACTGTTTTGTATCGAAGCGGACAGCTCCTCGATATCCCGCGATTGACGGAGGAAGCGCACAAGCGGGGAATCATGATCGGCTTTGACGGCTGTCATTCGGTCGGTGCGATTCCGCATCGATTCAGCGAATGGGATGTCGACTTTGCCTACTGGTGCAACTACAAGTACCTCAATGGCGGGCCTGGCAGTGTTGGCGCGCTGTACGTAAACCGGAAGCACTTCGGGCGGTTGCCAGGACTGGCCGGCTGGTTCGGATCGGACAAAGAGAAACAGTTTGATATGGAGCTGAGCTTTTCGCCCGCGCAGACGGCTGGAGCGTACCAGATCGGGACGCCGCATATTTTGAGCATGGCCCCCTTATTCGGAGCGCTGTCCATGTTCGAGGAGGCGGGAATAGACCAGATTCGCCAGAAGTCCTTGCAGCAGACTGCCTATTTGATGGATCTGCTTGATGAGGAGCTTGCGGATCACGGCTTTGTCATCGGAAATCCGCGAGAGGATGCGAGGAGAGGGGGACATGTCAGCCTGGAGCATCCGGAAGCGGCCCGCATCTGCAAGGCTTTGAAAGATAGCGGGGTGATTCCGGATTTTCGGGCGCCAAACGTGATACGCCTGGCACCAGTAGCCCTGTATACCTCATACCATGATGTATGGCGTGCCGTCCAAATCCTGAAGCGGATTATGGAGGAGCGGACGTATGAACGTTACGAGAACAAACGCGGCGTGGTCGCTTGAAGCACAATAAATCTGCCGGAAACGCAGGAGAGGAGCTGCCAGGAATATGAACTGGATTGACATATCGCGTCCGCTCGCGCCCGGTGCCCCTACATGGCCTGGCGATACGCCGTTTCACTACGAGGTGAGCTGGCCGAAATCCGAGAGCGGCTCTGTCAATGTAGGCAAGCTGACGATGAGCCTGCATACGGGTACACATGTAGACGCTCCTTATCACTTTGACGATGACGGGAATAAAATTCTTGATTTGCCGATCGAGATTTACATCGGTCCGGCTATAGTTCTGGATGTGTCCGGGAAACAGAGCGTCGGAGCCGCCGATCTGGACGGTATCGATCTGACAGGGGTGGAACGGCTTTTGCTCCGTACCGGCTCGTGGCCCGATCCTGGGCGTTTTCCTTCTGATATCTGTTATCTCCGCTCTGATCTGGCTCCTTTTTTAGCGGAGCAGGGCATTCGCCTGATCGGTGTCGACGTCCCGTCGGTCGATCCGCTGGACAGCAAGGAGCTGCCGGCTCATCACAGTCTGCACGCCTGCCATATTCACATTTTGGAGGGGCTGCTGCTGGATCATGTAGAGCCGGGACAGTACGAGCTGATAGCCCTGCCGCTGCCGCTCGTCCAGGCGGACGGAAGTCCTGTTCGTGCCGTATTGCGCCGTTTAGCACAGGGAAATGAATAAGACATCGCGGAGCCGGATGCTTTCGGCCATGCTGCTCGCTGTTACTTGAAAAAGGGGAGGAAAAGCCGTTGACCAGAGAGCTGTCGGATTACGAGAAATACATTCGGACAGAGGAACTGCTCGGGTTGCAAAAGCGTGAGGATGAGTTGGCGTGCGCGGATGAACTGACCTTTCAGGTGATTCATCAGATCGCGGAGCTGCATTTCAAACTCGTCATGCAATATCTGCAAATGGCCAAATCGGCGATGGTCGCAGGGGAGCCTGACAAGGCAAAGGAACAGCTGCACCGCGTCAATCTCCACATGAAGCATCTGCCGGAAGTATTTACGATGGTCAAAGTGATCAGTCCGTTGGATTACCATACCATACGGCTCGCGCTCGGGAGGGGCAGCGGACAGGATTCGCCGGGGTTCAATCAGATCCTCCAGTTTGGCCCGACCCTTTGGGAGCCATTTGAAAAGCTCCTGGGCGAAAAGGGACTGTCTCCTCTCGACGTGCACAAAGAGCCCACGGCACATCTCGCCTTGTATCAGCTGATGCAGGAGCTGATCCAGTTTGACGAGGGCTTCCAAAGCTTTCGCTATCAGCATCTGCAGCTAGTGCGCCGGATGATCGGCCTGGAGACAAACAGCCTCAAGGGGATACCGGCCCAAGCGCTGCAGAAAGGGGTCCGACACGAGTTTTATCCGGTGTTATGGAAGGCGATCAGCGAGTTGACCGACTGGACCGGCTCCAGCTACAATCCGCGGCCGCTCGGCGAGTAATCAGCTTCTCTCGAATGGAAAAATGTCTCCATTCGAGAGAAGTTTTTTTGTCAGTGGAGAAGCTTCAAGTCTTAAAGCGGGTGATAGTGCCACACTTTCCCCTGTTCTCGTACTTTGAACCAACAGGCATTATTTTAGTGAATTTTCAGAAATGTATCGAGCGTTCCTCCATATATTTAAGTAGACAACTCCACACAAGTCCAAAAAGGGGTGAAAATAATGGGGGAATCCGGGAAAAGCCGGGCATGGGAAGCGTATCGGTATCCCATCCTTTTGTTGGTTGCGATCCTCATCGGCGGCGTGATAGGGTGGGTGGCCGGACCGAAGGCAGATGTGCTCAAACCGTTTGGCGACATTTTTATCAATCTGATGTTTACCATTGTCGTGCCGCTGGTCTTTGTCAACATCAGCAGCGCGGTAGCCAGCATCGCAAACTTGAAGCGGCTGGGAAAAATCCTGGGCGTGATGCTGGCAGTCTTTGTCGCTACGGGTATCGTTTCATCTGTGCTGATGATCGTCGGAGTTTCGCTTGTTCCGCCGGCTGATGGTGTTCAAATCGAACTCAAAGCACCGGACGAGCTGAAGCGGCTGCAAACGGGAGAGCAGTTCGTAAACGCCTTTACCGTGCCCAATTTTAGCGATCTGCTGTCGCGGAAAAACATGCTGGCACTCATTGTCTTTTCGATCTTGTTCGGCCTTGCGGTAAGTCTTACCGGAGAAAAAGGGAGGAGGGTAGCAGACGGCCTCTCTCTTTTGTCCGAGGTAATGATCAAGCTGATCAAGCTGCTGATGTACTATGCTCCGATTGGGCTGGGTGCCTACTTTGCCACGCTCGTCGGGGTATTCGGCCCGGAGCTGTTAGGTTCGTACGCCCGGGCGATGTCGGTGTACTATCCGATTGCAATTTTGTATTTCTTCCTGTTCTTCACGTTGTATGCGTATATGGCAGCAGGCAGGGGAGGTCCGGGAAAGTTTTGGCGGGCAGCCGTCTCTCCTGCCGTCACTTCGCTTGCGACATCGAGCAGCGTAGCGACCATTCCAGTCAATCTGGAAGCGACGGCCCGGCTCGGTGTGCCAAAGGACATCCGCGAGATCGTCATCCCGCTCGGAGCCACTGCCCATATGGATGGTTCCTGTCTGAGCGCCATTCTGAAAATTTCATTTCTGTTTGGCTTGTTTCAAATGCCGTTTCACGGGTTTGAGACATACGTGACAGCCATTGTCATCGCTGTTCTGAGCGGTGTGGTCATGTCTGGCGTCCCGGGCGGCGGCTTTATCGGGGAAATGCTGATCGTTACGATGTACGCTTTTCCGCCGGAAGCACTGCCGATCGTCGCGATGATCGGAACGCTGGTCGATCCCCCTGCGACGATGGTGAACGCTACCGGGGATACTGCCGCCAGCATGCTCGTTTCTCGCATCCTCGAGGGCAAAGGGTGGATGAACAAAGCATGAATCCCGGAAATTCCATTGAGATCATGAAAAGGTGCATCCCTTTTGCGAAGATGCATGGCTGCGGCAACGACTTTTTGATTATGGACAATCGGCAGGAAGAATGGGAGGGCAAGGAGCTCGGAGCAATCGCCCGTCGGCTGTGCAATCGGGAAACGGCATTGGGAGCTGACGGATGCATGTGGGTGGAGAAGTCCGACGTTGCCGATTTTTCCATGCGTTACTTCAACGCAGATGGCAGCGAAGGGGAAATGTGCGGGAACGGGGCCAGATGTATTGCCCGTTACGCCTTTGAAAAAGGGATTGCGCCTGCAGCGATGCGGTTTGCTGCCAAAGACGGCCTGTATCATTCTCTTGTGGAAGGTCGATGGGTAGACGTGTACTTTCCGGCAATGGACAGGGCTGACTTTTTCCTGAATCGCCGTTATGAAGCCATGGATGGAGCTCGTCAATACCATTTTGCCGTGGTCGGTGTGCCGCATACGGTCTGGTTTGTCGCGGATACAGAAGAGATGAGTGACGAGCAGGTATCAGCCTGGGGAAAAGCGATCCGGTACGATCACTCGATCTTTCCTGACGGCGTCAATGTGAACTTTGTGCAAATAGCTGACGAAAACAAGCTCAAGATCCGGACGTATGAGAGGGGAGTAGAGCGAGAGACGCTCGCCTGCGGCTCGGGTGCGACGGCCAGCGCAATCACGTCGTCGTTGCTCGGTCTGGTCGCGTCGCCGGTAACAGTCTTGACCAGGGGAGGAGAGCTTAGGGTTTCCTTTCGCCTTGAAAACAATCTGGTCAGAGACATCGTTCTCGGAGGACCGACGAGGTGGGTAGCTTCCGGGTACCTCTTGCCGGAAATGTGGATGTAAGAGGAAGAGCGGTTTATAGATCGAGTTGGGATAACGAACAGGCTGTGACGGTTAAAAAGTTGTTAGAATGACAAACAGACTGCGAAGGTGAAACGAAAAGAAGCATGCTTTCCACCAAGCCGCCAAGCTCTGCTCAGGAAAGAATTTTGCAGAGCGCTCCCGGTCGGCTGCCTGAGGAAAACATGCTTCTTGTTTATCAAACGCTATTTGCCTGCCGGTCCAAATGAGCTGTCGCGATAAACCGGCTTGCCTTCAAATAAGGTGAGCAGAACCTTTGTCTCATTGATCTGGGTCGCCGGGATCTCAAACAGATTTTTCTCCAGGACGACCAGGTCGGCCTTTTTGCCGATCTCGATGGAGCCAGTCTCGTTTTCGAGGAAATTGGCATACGCTCCCTCGATCGTAAAGCTGGCGATCATGTCAGCCAGCGTGGCTCTCTCCTCCGGCCAGAGAATGTCGCCGGGATCGGTAGAACCGTGCTCCGCCCGAGTGACGCCGCGCTCGATGCCATCCAGGGGAGAGAACTCCTGCGTCACCGGATAGTCGCTCGAGGAGGCCATGTGTACCCCGGCGGCAATAAAGCTCTTCATCGGGTATTCGCGGTCAGCCCGTTCCTGACCGAGGTACGGTACCTGGATGTCTTCGTAATAGCCCGGTTCTTTAAAGAACCAGAACGGCTGAGGAACTCCGATCACTCCCAGAGCCTTGAAGCGGCTGATATCCTCCGGCTTGACAAGCTGGAGATGGGTGATGAGATGGCGGGAGTCGCGTTTGCCGTTGCTTTTTTGCACCGCTTCCAGTCCGTCCAGCGCAATCGAAGTGGCCGCATCTCCGATGGAGTGAACATGAACCTGAAAGCCTGATTTGTCGATGGCCGCTGCCATTTGCTTGTAGCTGTCCGGCCTCCAGACAAGCTCGCCAAGTGAATCAATATGTTCGTAAGGCTCGGACAAATAACCTGTGCTGCCTTCGATTACGCCATCCATAAAGATTTTGACACTGTTTGTCTGGTAGAGCGGTCCTTTGTTTTTCTCCCGTTCCTTAATGAACTCCTGGAGCTGTTCCGGCCCTTTTCCGGGATCAGCCAGGAAGGAATTGCGGAAACGCATGGTCAGCTTGTTGTTTTCCTCGGCTTTTTTGTAGGCGGCCAGAACGTTGGGACCGCCGATCATTGGCTCGTGGGCTGTCGTGACACCGCGTTCTGCTGCCATTTCCTGATAGGCCAGGATGCCATCCATATACTGGTCGACAGTAAATTCGGGAACCACGTCGGCGATCAGATCAACGGCTTTTTCGCGGAGCGTCCCCCATGGTTCGCCCGTGGCGTCATCCCGTTCGATTACGCCGCCCTCGGGATTTTTCGTATCCTTGGTAATGCCGGCGAGCTCGAGTGCTTTTGAATTTGCCCATACAGAGTGAACGTCTTCCGAAGTGAGCACGACGGGAATGTCCGAAATGACATCATCGAGCATTTTTTTGCTCGGCCCTTTGCCCGGGATCAGCGGGTTGCTCCAGCCCATACCGGTAATGACTTTGGCATCGGGATGCTTTTTGGCGAATTCGCGCACGGCCTGCAAATATTCATCCACCGATTGCTTGCCGTACAGATCGACAGAATGAATTTGCTTGACCGTTTCGCTGGCGTGAGTGTGACTGTCGAAGAAACCGGGCAGCACCATTTTTCCTTTCAAATCGACGACTTCGGTCTTGGGGCCGGCATATTTCTTCGCATCGGCATCGGTTCCGACAAAAAGGATGCGCCCGTCTTTGACCGCGACGGCTTCTGCCCAGTTGCGGTTTTTGTCCACCGTGTAAACGGCTCCATTTTGCAAAATCAGATCGGCCTGCTCGTCCGCAGGCAGAGGTGCGGCATTTGCGCCATAGCTGACCAGGGAACCGAGCAGCAGCAGGCTTGCCAGAAAACAGGTTGTCCGTTTCACGCGTCATCCACCTTTTTACTCAAGTTTAATTTCCGACCAAATCCGGTCATACTGCTTGGCGGCATCCCCGATGTCCACCATGTATTCCCCTTTTGCCAAGTCCTCCTTCGGCGGATAGACGGCGGGGTCTTCCAAAACGGCCTTGTCGATCAGCTCGTGGGCGGCCAGGTTCGGATTCGCATACGGGTAATGTTTGGAGATTTCGGCGCTGATGTCCGGGCGAAGAATGAAGTTGATGAATGTCTCTGCCGTTTTTTTGTTTGGACTGCCCTTGGGAATGACGAAATTATCCTGCCAAAGCTCCATGCCTTCCTGGGGCAGTATCGTTTTGATCGCCGGATTTTCCTGACGGGCTAGCGAAGCCTCGGCACCGTAGACGATGCCGGCCGCCACCTCGCCGGATACGAGCAGCGTCTTCGGGCTGTCGCTGTCAAAAGCCTTTACGTTGGGCATCAATTGGCTGAGCAGCTCTTTCGATTTTTCCAGTACGGCGGGGTCCGTCTCATTCAGTGACTTGCCCTGCATTTGATTGGCGATGCCGATCATCGAGCGGGCGTCATCGAGTACGACCAGCGATCCCTTCAACTTTGGGTTAAGCAGATCCCGGTAACCGGAAATGGGGATGGAAACCTTGTCCGCATTGACCGCAATCACGACATTTCCCCACATGTACGGCACAGAAAAAGCCCCCTCGGGATCAGAGGAGCGTTTCAAAAACTCCGGACCGACGTTTTTGATGTTGCTGATGCTGGAGTAGTCCAACTTTTCCATCAATTGCTGTTTGCGCATCAAGTCTACCATGTAGTCGCTCGCGACGGCAAGATCATAGCCCGAAGAATTGACAGACAGTTTGGCGAACATTTCCTCGTTCGAGGAGTAGGTGCTGATATTCACCTTTACGCCGTACTCTTTTTCAAATGCCTCCAGAACACTTGGCGGGATGTACTCCGACCAGATAAAGAGGTTGAGCGATTTGGACAATCCTGCCTGGCTGTCTCCGCCCGCTTTGGCAGCTTCATTTCCCGACGAGGGAGCGCCATTCCCCTGGACCTGCTGACCCGGCTGGACAGAGCTGCTTCCGCAACCAGTCAATCCGGTCAACAGAACCAGAGCAGCGACTAAGATGAGCATGAACAGGCTTGTCCGCTTTTTCTCCATCATGAGAGGTTTCACCTTCGTTTCATGTAGGATTGATGAATCGGAAGAAACGTACCCGATCTGTATTTAACAAAGATCGGGACAGCGGCAACAGCTGCCAATCCCGATCTTTTTCTATATCTCAAGTTACGTACTACGATATTTGCCTGAGAGGGGCAGTCTTCTCAATCACATCCCAAGTCATGCCGCGAGCCTTTAACCGCTCTAAAAAGGGGAGCGGGTCGATCAGCTCGGGCGGAATGCAGCCGGTCGTGGTCAACAATCCTTCAGCGATCATGTCGACAGCGACGACCGGCGGGATGCCTGTCTGCCAGATCGTTGCTTGAAATTCCGTCTTGTAGTAAACCTCATCGTGATTGGCGATCGTGTAGACGTAAACTTCTTTTCGCTTGTTGTTCTTCTTGCCTTTGACGAGTGCGCCGACGGAGGAGTATCCGTGGATTTTTCCGGCGAGATCGGCCGGTTTCGGCATGGTCGTCACGACTACATCGCGCGGCGCTACCTTGACGCCTTTGACCTCGATCTCTTCGTCGCTGTCCAGTCCCAGATAGCTCAGCACCTTGAGGGTATTCACAAAGTCGGGATGGAGGGCGTACTTGAAGTCCACGTATTTGCACCCTTTTGCGCGGCCAATCGTCTCGCCAAGAGTGGTCGCTTCTTCGTGCTCCACGTTGTAGCAGTCCAGCCAGCCGATCGGCTCGGGGAATTCGAACTCCTCTTTGTTGGCAAAGGGAGTAGGCAAGTATTGTTCACCCTTGTCAGCCGTCCAGAAGTTCGGTTTGGCCAAACACTCCTGAATGGCTGTCTGCGGACTGAAGAAGGAGCAGAAGCCGTCGTAGTCGACGACGGAATTGTCGCCGTCGCGAATCAAAATCTCATCGACTTCGTCCAACTGATCCACAGCGTACCGCGCCGCGATGTTGGAGAAGCCGGGATCGCACCCAAGCCCCATGATTCCGAGAATGCCTGCCGCTTTGAATTTATCGGTCCAGGCTAGCTGCTTGCGGAGCCATTGCGGGCCGCTGGAAGCCGTGTCGATATAATGGGTTTTCGTGTTCAGGCACGCTTTCATCACTTCAAAGTTGTTTTCCGGCAAGCCGATATGCAGCAGTACGTCAATGTCAGTCAAAATAGATTGGACGCTCGATACATCGCGTGCGTCGACACGTTTTACCTGGATTTCCACATCCGTCTCCCGGCGCAGCTCGGCAGCCAGCTCTTCAGCCGGGCCGATCGATATATCTGCCAGCACCAGTTTTTGCAAATACTTCGATTTCACGATTTCACACGCGCTTACTTGTCCTACACCGCCAACTCCTAAAATAGCGACTCGCATAGAGTCCTCCTTCCATTTTTGGAAAACGTTCTATCTTCGCATTCGAAACAGCCATTTCTGCAAATGCAGATCGATCGTAGCAGGAAATACCGCGACTTGTGTCGCAACATCGATTGGTTCACGCGGACGAAGTCTCATCCAAACACCCTCCTTCTGCACACGGGCAGATCATAGTAGAAACCGAAGCTAAGTGGGACGATCGTGGATCAAAACAGGCAGCAGCCTACTCAAAAAAAGCACCTCCTTCCTGCTGAAAAAGTCAGAGTGGAGCGTCTTTTATTCATGTATATTCGACGCACCCGACGTCCCATGCGAATGGAAAAAGGGAATTATACTCTGACTTTTCTGAAAATATATGCAAGAATGATACCAAATGACCGGCTGCTTCCTGTGCAGTATGAAGGAGCATCGGCAGTACCATTATTCTCACTATTGAGAAAGCAAAAACCAAAACAAAGTGCTGGAAATGTCTGTTGGTGCGCCATCACCTGCATGAGAACACCTTATTAAAAATGAGAAACCTTTCTTTTCAAAAATGAAAGGAATTGTCCGAAGATGAAATGTCGGAAATATCTGGTTGACGGCTCAAACCGAATTCCTTACAATGTTGCCAACAGGAAAATACTGTTCTTATCCAGAGAGGCGGAGGGACTGGCCCGATGAAGCCCGGCAACCGTCACGCAGTTTGTGACAAGGTGCCAATTCCTGCAGGACTGATGACAGTCTTGACAGATAAGAAGCGGGAGTACGTCCATTCCGGATGCCAACCTTCTTCTTAACGGGAGAAGGTTTTTTATTTGTATGATCAAATGTTTTTGAGTTATCGCAACTTCATAACTTCTTTCTTATCCAGAGAGGTGGAGGGACTGGCCCGATGAAGCCCGGCAACCGTCACGCAGTTTGTGGCAAGGTGCCAATTCCTGCAAGACAGCAGCAGTATGTCTTGGCAGATGAGAAGGAGGCCCCCTGTAGCTCGCGAGCCTTCTTCTTAAACGGAAGAAGGCCTTTTTTATGTTTGAAATGAGAAAAAGAGGTGGAGTACATGAGTGCAAGTGTGGTAAAAGTAGGATTGCTTGGCGTAGGGACGGTGGGGGGCGGCGTCTTGAAAACGATCCGCTCTCAGCAGCAAAAGCTGTCGGACAGGTTGGGCAGACGTGTCGAGGTGGTCAAGGCGCTGGTCCGCAATGCGGAAAAGCAGCGGTCTGTACCGATTGAGAACAATCTGATCACGACCCGGTTTGAAGAAGTGCTGGCGTCAGACGTGGACATCGTCGTCGAGGTGATGGGCGGCGTCGAGCCGACATACGGCTATGTCCGCGCACTGATTGAAAAGGGCTGTCACATCGTCACCGCGAACAAGGAGCTGCTTGCCAAGCACGGAACGGAGCTGGTGCGGCTAGCCAATCGGCACGGCGTTCAGCTCGCGTACGAGGCCAGCGTAGCCGGAGGGATTCCGATTCTCGGCGTGCTGCGCCAGTTTCTCCGGACTAATGACATCGTATCGGTCAGCGGCATTTTAAACGGGACGACGAATTACATCCTGACGCGGATGGAACAGGAAAAGCTTCCCTACGCCGAAGTGCTGAAGCAGGCGCAGGAGCTGGGCTACGCCGAAGCGGACCCCGCCTCGGACGTAGAGGGCTGGGATGCCTTGTACAAAACGTACATCCTCGCCCAGCTCGTATTTGGTGAATCGCTGCCGCTGCATGCAGCCGAGAGGCAGGGGATTGAAAAGCTGCATCTCGGACAGATCGGCCTCGCCCGCGAATTGGGGTACCGGATCAAGCTGCTGGCCAAGGCTTCCAAGGCCGGGGGCGGTCTACAGCTTTCCGTCCGTCCAACGCTTCTGCCGCTGGATCACCCACTCGCGCAGGTGCAGGATGCCTACAACGCCGTGCAGGTGTCGGGCAATATCGTCGGCGACCTTTTGTTCATGGGCAAAGGGGCAGGCGAGCTTCCGACAGCAAGCGCTGTGGTGGAGGATCTGGCCTATTTGCTGACCCAGCGCTTCACTCCTCAGCCGGTCTGGCAGGAAAGCGAG
Source organism: Brevibacillus sp. FSL K6-2834 (assembly GCF_038592925.1). NCBI lineage: Bacteria > Bacillati > Bacillota > Bacilli > Caryophanales > Paenibacillaceae > Brevibacillus > Brevibacillus sp. FSL K6-2834. The sequence continues at coordinate 3,515,011 of NZ_CP151945.1, read as the reverse complement.
CCGGCAGGCAATCGGGAAGCCGGGGAGAAGCGGTGCTTTTGCTATCTGGAAAGTAAAGCGTTGCGGGGAACGCCTGATCAAGTCACGCATTTTTTGGATCGGGCAGGAGTTCTCGTGGAAAAACAGCGAATACAATATGACTGGGCGAGCGTCTTGCGCATCGGCATGATTGCCAGCGGTTTTGCAGAGGAGCACAAGAAGGCGCTGCACCGCGATTTCGGCATCAGGGCGGAAGAGTTTCCCGTGTTGTGAGCGGAGACGGCCCAATGCTTCGGGATATAGACCGCATCCGGTTTCACCCCTAATAGAGGAGAAAAAGGGTGCCCGTATCCCGCGGTAGAAGGAGGAAGCTCATGGATACAAAGTATGTGCTCGCAATCGATCAGGGGACGACCAGTTCCCGGGCCATCTTGTTCGACAAGCAAGGAAGCATCGTCGGGATGGCCCAGAAAGAATTTCCCCAGCTCTTTCCCCAGCCAGGATGGGTAGAGCACAATGCCCTGGACATCTGGTCATCGGTCGTCGGCGTAATCGGCGAGGTTTTGGCCAGCCACAATGTTTCGGCGCAGGAAGTGGCAGCCATCGGGATCACCAATCAACGCGAGACGACCGTGGTGTGGAACAAGCATACCGGAGTGCCCATCTATCACGCAATTGTCTGGCAGTCGAGACAGACAGCGGGAATTTGCGAAGAGCTCAAAAGCAAGGGATACGACCCATTGTTTCGGGATACGACCGGTCTGCTGATCGATGCTTACTTTTCGGGCACAAAAGTAAAATGGATTCTCGACCATGTGGAAGGCGCCCGCGCTTTGGCGGAGCAGGGCGACCTCCTGTTCGGAACGATTGACACGTGGCTGATCTGGAAGCTGTCCGGCGGCCGGGCGCATGTGACCGACTATACCAACGCGTCGCGCACACTCATGTACAATATTTTTGATTTGAAGTGGGACGATGAGCTGCTGGCTCTGCTCGATGTCCCGCGTGCGATGCTGCCTGAGGTGAGAAGCAGCTCGGAGGTGTATGCGGTAACCGACAAGGATTTGTTCTTTGGCGTGGAGGTTCCGATCTCGGGGGCTGCAGGAGACCAGCAGGCCGCTTTGTTCGGGCAAGCCTGCTTCGAGCGGGGCATGGCCAAAAATACATACGGCACCGGCTGTTTTTTGCTGATGAACACCGGAGAACAAGCCGTTCGCTCCGAGCATGGCTTGCTGACGACGATCGCCTGGGGGCTTGGCGGAAAAGTGGAGTACGCGCTGGAAGGGAGCATTTTTGTCGCAGGCTCTGCGATCCAATGGCTGCGGGATGGCCTGCGCATGCTCAAAACCTCGGCAGACAGCGAACGCTACGCAACGGCCGTGTCATCCACCGAAGGCGTCTATGTCGTCCCGGCTTTTGTGGGCTTGGGCACTCCTTACTGGAACAGCGAGGTCCGCGGCGCGATTTTTGGACTGACCCGGGGAACCAAAAAAGAGCATTTCATCCGGGCCACACTGGAGTCGCTGGCGTACCAAACCAGAGACGTGGTGGCAGCCATGGAAGCAGATGCCGGCATTCCGCTGAGCAAGCTTCGCGTAGACGGCGGTGCCGTAGCGAATCAGTTCCTGATGCAATTTCAAAGCGATATTCTCGGTGTCACCGTCGAGCGTCCGCGCGTACATGAAACGACGGCGCTCGGTGCCGCCTATTTGGCCGGGTTGGGCATCGGTTTTTGGAAAAGCAAAGAGGAGATTTCGCACAATTGGCAGGTTGAGCGCTCATTCGAGGCGAGACTGGAAGAGACGGAGCGCAGCAGGCTATATGCCGGTTGGCAAAAGGCTGTCCGGGCTGCGGCAGCATTTGTGTAAGCATTTTCATTGACAGTTATTGAAAACTATGGTTATACTTTAGAAAAGTTGATCGTGCAGCACGAAAACATACGGAAATACGGTTAGGCGGAGAAAACGGAGAAAACCCTTACCCGTAAACACATTCCTTTTAAGGGGAGGAGTGTGTTTATATACGTAAGGGTTTTCTTTTTATTCATTATCGTCGAACTATTCGATCAACAGAAAAATGAACACGAATAGAAAGAGGGGTCTGACAAATGGTGAAAAAGTGGCTGAATGTCGTAGCGACCGCGGCGTTGTTGTCGACGGTGGCAGTAGCAGGGTGTTCCTCGGGGGATACGGGCTCATCCAGTACGGGCCAAGGAGAAGCTGGCGGGGGTTCGGGTGCCGCAAAAGAACTGGGTCAAATTGCACTCTACTCGCCTGAGACACCTGATATGACCAAAGAAATTGGTCAGAATTTTGAAAAGGCTTTCAAGGGCTCGACCGTTAACATTCAGTACGCCGGCACCAACGTTCTGGTGAACAAGATGATTGCCGAAAAGGACAATCCGATGGGGGATGTCTGGTATGGCGGAGGCGGTTTCCTGCCGTTTGAGTCGGCGAAGGACAAGGATATTATTACGGCCTATACGCCTGAAGCGATCAAGGATTGGCCGGAAGTGCGCGACGGGATCAAAATCCGCGACAAGGATTGGAAATGGATCGGAGCAGAGGTGTTCGTCCTCGGCTTTGTTTACAATACCGACCTGGTAAAACCGGAAGAAGCGCCGAAAACATGGGACGACCTCTTGGACCCGAAATGGAAAGGCAAGCTCCAAATGCCGAACCCGGCAGCATCCGGAACAGCCACGCTTACGGTTCTGAGCCAACTGATGGAGCGCGGGGAGGAACCAGGCTGGGAGTACTTCAAAAAATTGGTCGATCAGATGAGCGCGATGCCTGACTCCGGCTCGGCGCCCGGAAAAGCGGTAGCCAAAGGCGAAGCCCATGTCGCGATCGCATTTGACTTCATGGCATACGAAATGAAGGCAAAGGGGGAAAAGGTGGACTTTATCGTTCCTGAGAAAACTCCTGTCATCGTCAACCCGGTATCTCTTGTCCAGGATGGACCGAACCCTGACGGCGGCAAAGCGCTGATCGACTACCTGTTGTCCAAGGAAGGACAGCAAACGCTTGCCAACTGGTACCATATCCCGATTTCCAAAGAGGTTGAATCGAAAACGCCGCTCACGCTGGAAAAGGTCATCCCGCATGCACAGGAGCTCGACGTAGATTGGGTCGTGCAAAACTACGACCGCGTACGCAACGAATGGCGGCAAAAATTCCAATAAGGAGGTTCTTCCATGGGGTCGGTCAGAATTGAGAACTTGCACAAATCGTTTAACGGAATCGCCGCATTGGAAGACGTCAGTCTGGACATTCGGGAGGGCGAGTTCTTCGCCCTTCTCGGCCCGTCCGGCTGCGGAAAAACGACGACTATGCGCTGCGTGGCCGGGTTTGAAAGTCCCGCATCCGGCAAAATTTTTATCGGGGACCGCGATGTCAGCAACGTCCCCGCCAACCAGCGCAATTGCGGAATGGTTTTTCAAAGCTATGCGCTGTTCCCTCATTTGAATGTATTTGAAAATGTCGCCTACAGCCTGCAGGTGCGCCGTTTCTACCAAGGCGGCTTCGGCACCAAGCTCGCAGTCCTCGGCAATATGCTCAATCGGAAATTGGGCAGGGTGGACAAAGAGACAGAAAAAAAGGTGAGAGATGCACTGGATTTCGTAGAGTTGGGTCATTTGGCCGACAGGCTGCCGGGACAGCTTTCCGGCGGCCAGCAGCAGCGGGTGGCGCTGGCTCGGGCCTTGATCATGGAGCCGGCTGTGCTGTTGATGGATGAACCGCTCTCCAACCTGGACAAAAAGCTGCGCAACAGCATGCGGGTCACGATCCGCCGGATTCAGCAAAAAGTAGGAATTACGACGATCTTTGTCACACACGATCAGGAAGAGGCCATGAGCATGGCTGACCGGGTCGCAGTTATGCAGGGAGGCAAGCTGGTGCAGGTGGACACGCCCACCGCGCTGTACAGCAATCCGGGCTCCACTTTTGTAGCGGATTTCGTAGGCTCGTCCAATATTTTCAAGGGCAAGGTAAAAGGAACGGAGGCAAGCGGTACAGTCATTCAGCTTGAAGGCGGGCAACTGCTCACATCGGCTTTTTCCGCGAAACGTGAAGATGTAGAGGTAATCATTCGCCCTGAAAGCATTCGCCTGGCTGCCGGAGAACCGGTCGATGCAGGTGATAAATCGATAGAGGGTACCATCACCATGTCTACCTACCTTGGACCCAGCATTCGCTATGACGTACAGGTCGGAAACATGCAGATCGAAGTGGACAAGACGTTTGAAGCAGGAACGCCGCTGCTTCCGCCAGGCACAAAGGTCTATCTTTCCATCGATCCTCATCTAGTGGTGATCCTATGAAAAAGCGATTTCTCGAATCATTGAGCGGGTTTACGGTCCTGAAATGGTTTATCTACTTGTTCTTCTTCCTGTTTCTCCTGGTTCCGTTGTTCTCGATTTTGCTCGTCAGCTTTACCGGCCAGCCGATCAACCTGTTCGGCAGCCTGGTCAGCCAAAAAACGCTGGCAAAGACAATCGAGAAGCTGTCCAATGTGTCTCTGGAGGCCTACTCCTCGCTGTTTGAGGGCAAGGGCTACTTTGATGCCCTCCTGAACAGCCTGAAGCTGAGTACCGGAGTAGCACTGCTTGTGACCATCGTTGTCATTCCGATTGCGTACGCCTTTGCGCGGACGAAAATGCCGTTCAAAGGACTTTTTGCCACACTGTGTACAATTCCTCTGGTCGTACCCACGTTTATTTCGTCCTATGCTTTCATGCTGATGTTCGGAAAAACGGGGTGGGTCAATCACATCTACCAAGCATTGGGCGGGGAAGGCGTGCTTTTTGACATCCAGTCGATGCTCGGGATTGTGCTCGTACAGGTCTTCTACTTCTTTCCTTACGCCCTGTGGCCGATGGTGGCAGCCTTCAAGATCAGCGACCTGACCTTGGAAGAAGCGTCGCAAAACCTCGGTGCCCATAGTTGGTACACGTTTATGCGAGTGACCTTGCCGCTGGCGATGCCGGGGATTGTTTCGAGCATGCTGCTGATTTTTACCGTCAGCTTTTCCGACTTCGGGACACCGATTATTTTGGCGCCAAAAGATCTCAACCTGATCGTGGTCGAAGCGTATCGGGAGATGGCCGGCTTCTTCAACTGGGCAGGTTCCGCGGTATTGACCGTCATCATGCTCCTGGTCGCAGCCTTCTTCTTCTGGCTCCAGCGCCTCGTGATCAAGGGAAAGGAATACGGCACGATCTCGGGAAAACCGACTCGCCAAAAAATGAACGATCACAAGGGCGTAGTCTCCGTACTGACCACCTACTCCTTTTTGGTGGTACTGATTCCCGTACTCGGTGTCGCATCCATCTTCCTGTCGTCGCTCGCGACTACATGGGGACGTCACGCATTGCCGGACGGCTATACGCTCAGCCACTATCTGACGATTTTCAGCACGTCGCATAAAAATATTCTAAACAGTCTGGTTCTTGCCGGCGGAGCGCTGGTCCTGAGCGTGGTGATTGCCACCTTCGTCTCCTACTTTGTCGTGCGTCGCAACTCCGGGGGACTTGATTTTATCTCGTCCATTCCGCTGATCGTACCGGGCATCTCGCTGGGAATCGCGCTTATCCAAACGTTTAATACCGCTCCGTTGAAGCTTACGGGAACAGCGATCTTGCTCATCATCGCCTATACGATCAGGCGAATGCCGTACATGATCCGCTCGACGATGAGCTCGATGATGGCGATTCGCAAGGATATCGAAGAGGCAGCGGTAAATATGGGGGCATCCAACCTGCTCGCCGCCGTGACCGTGATCGGACCGCTGATGCTGCCCGGCATTGCAGCGGGTGCTATCCTCGTATTCGTAACGGTGATCAAGGAAACGAGCATTTCCCTGCTTCTGGCCCCGACAGATTGGGCGCCGATGAGCCTGGCGGTATTCCAAAACCTGCTGCGGGGTGAATACTACACCGCGTCAGCGATGGCGATTCTGATCATTGCGATCGTCATTGTCCTGCAGTACCTGGCGAAAAAATTGACCAAGGATCAACTGTACTAAGGAGGAAAGGCAGTGAAGGGGTTTATCTTCGACCTCGACGGTACGGTGTATCTCGGAGACCGCCTGATCGAGGGAGCAGCAGAAGCGATTCAGGAACTAAGGAACCGCGGGGACAAGGTCGTGTTTCTGTCCAACAAACCGATCGCGACCCGTCAATCCTACGCGGAAAAGCTGACCAAAATGGGAATTCCCACCACAGTGGAGGATGTGCTGAACTCATCCTTGATCGCAGCCAGATACCTTCAGCAAGTGATGACTCCGACAGATAAAGTACTGGTGATCGGCGAGCAGCCGATTCGAGACGAGCTGCGCGCGCACGGCATACAGATGAGCGAAGACCCGAATGAAGTGTCTTATGTCGTTCTCTCTTGGGATCGCCAGTTCACGTATGACGGATTAAACGACTTGTATCAAGCCGCCATTCGCGGGGCCAAGGTGATCGCGTCCAACCCGGATCGCACCTGCCCGCTGGAGGATGGCCAAATACCCGATACCGGGGCCTTCATCGGGGCACTGGAAGGCGCGACGGGAAGACCGATTGATCTGGTGGTCGGGAAGCCTTCTCCGATAGCAGCCGAAGCGGCCGTACGTCACCTCGGTCTGGACTACCATGCTTGCTACATGGTAGGGGATCGGCTGGAAACGGACATCAAAATGGGGAACGATACAGGCATGAACTCCGTTTTGGTCTTGACCGGAATTTCGACCAGGGAAATGGCCGAGCAAAGCGAATACAATCCGCGGTACATTTTAAACAGTATTAAAGAAATTGTGAATCTTTAGACATGCGATGCTATAATGGGAGCAACCAAGCACCATATGGAGGTAGCGGATGTATCCTATTGTAGATCTGGTCGAGTATGAAACCATTGCTGCCGTCCAATCCGAAGCCGATTTGGATGACGCACTCAGAAGCAATGTCAATATCATCTTTCTGTTGACCGGCTCCATTTTTAACATTCAGGAGCTTGTCGACAGAAGCAAAGCAGCAGGCAAACAGGTGTTTCTGCATATGGAATTTATCGAGGGGATCGCACCGGACAAGAGCGGGGTTGCCTATGTGGCAAGAAACATCGCCCCTACCGGTATTATTTCCACGCGAAGCAACCTGATCCGAGTCGCCAAGGAAATGGATCTGATGGCGATTCAGCGGATATTTTTAATTGACCGAAATGCGGTAGTCAAAGGAATCAGGGTAGTTGAGCAGAGCGCCCCCGATGCTGTCGAGATCATGCCGGGTGTGATGCCCAGAGTCATCCGGGAAATGACCGAGCTCACTCCGCTGCCGATCATCGCGGGCGGCCTGATCGGAACCAGGCAGGAAATCGACGAGGCACTGGCGGCTGGCGCCCTGGCCGTGTCGGTCGGAACAAAAGAATTTTGGTTTTCACCTGAATAGGAAAAAGGGAAGAGATGAGGAGATACCCCTTTGGAAAGACGGCATGTCTGCATGGCAGGCCGATCTTTTCATGGGGGTTTTTTCGTTGATCAAAAACATCCGGCACGAAGCCGGAGAGGAGGCAACCAGTGGGTAACCGATTTTCAGCACGGACCAGACAGGAACTTCTGCAGCAAATGTCCACAGATACGCTTGACCTGCTCGTCATCGGTGGAGGCATTACCGGCGCCGGCATTGTGCTTGATGCGAGCAAACGCGGACTGAAGGTAGGCTTGTTGGAAATGAACGACTTTGGTTCCGGCACGAGCAGCCGGTCGACCAAGCTGATTCACGGAGGTCTGCGGTATTTAAAGCAAGGGGAAGTGCGGCTGGTTCAGGAGGTGGGACGAGAGCGGGCCATTCTGTACAAAAATGCCCCTCATCTGGTGATCCCTGCACCGATGCTTTTGCCGATCTACAAGGGAGGGACCTACGGCTACCTGGCTTCGTCTGTCGGCTTGTACGTGTACGACTGGCTCGCCGGAGTGGCGCGGAAGGAACGGCGCAAGATGCTGGGGAGAAAGGAAACACTCTCGCGGGAGCCGCTGCTCAAAACGGAAGGGTTAAAAGGCGCGGGCCTGTACTTTGAGTACCGGACAGATGACGCCCGCCTGACGCTTGACATCATGAAAACAGCCGTTGGATTGGGCGCAACGGCCGTTAACTACGCGAAGGCTGAACAATTTTTGTACGACAACGGCATGTTGAAGGGGGCGCTCGTCACAGACCGGTTAACAGGCAAGAGCTACCCGATTCATGCCAAATATGTCGTCAATGCGACTGGGCCATGGGTAGATGGCGTACGGCAAGTGGACGGCTCCCTGCAAGGCAAACGGCTCTATTTGACAAAAGGTGTTCACCTGGTCGTATCGGCGGACAGATTGCCGGTCAAGCAGGCCGCCTATTTTGATACGCCGGATGGACGGATGGTTTTTGTCATTCCCAGAGGAAGGATCACGTACATCGGCACAACGGATACGGCCTACGAGCATTCCATTGACCATCCGCGCACGACAGAAGAGGACCGGGATTATTTGCTCCGTGCCGTAAACAGCATGTTCCCGTCCGTCAGGCTGGAGCCGGCAGATGTCCACTCCAATTGGGCCGGGCTTCGTCCGCTCATTTACGAGGAAGGAAAGGGACCGTCGGAATTATCCCGCAAGGATGAAATTTTTCACTCGCCTACCGGATTGATCACCATCGCTGGCGGCAAGCTGACGGGCTTTCGCAAGATGGCGGAAAAAGTGGTCGACACGATCGCCCACAAGCTGAAGGAGAATGAAGGCAAGGAGTACCCGGCTTGCTCCACCGACCGCATTGTCATCAGCGGAGGGGAACACCATGGATATGAAAAGTACGGGGATTGGAAAAAAGAGATTCTTCGACAGGGAATCGAGCTGGGAGTAGAAACGGAGATAGCGCAGGAGTGGATCGATACTTTCGGTAGCAACACATTGAGCATTTACAAGCGGATTTCCGAGGGCTCACCCACCCGGGAACAATTGCTGGCGGCACAGATCAAGTATGCAATCGAGGAAGAAATGACCGTCCAGGCCGTTGATTTCCTCCGACTGCGTACGGGATGGACCTATTTTCAACTGCACAAGGCCGAGGAGCTAAGAGAGCTTGTCGTCCGGCTGATGGCACAGGAGCTGGGCTGGAGCGCTGCAGAGGCAGCTCGCCAGAATGCCGAAGCGCAAAACTACCTGCATTCGCTGAAAAATCTCCCGCGAAATGAGCAGGACCTATCCGATCATGTTGGGGAATCAATTGACTTTTCCCAAAAATCAGGTACTATTTTTTGAAACGATCATTATGAGGACGTTCAAGAAAAGAGGGCGGATAGGATGAAACTTTCGTTTGATCACCTCGTTCACTTTCTTTACAGACCACCCCTGGAGGCTTCTGATCGGCTGAAAAAGGCGGGCTTTCATACAGTAGCGGGGGGACGGCATGAATCGTGGGGGACTTACAACAGCCTCAGCTATTTCGGCTTATCCTACGTGGAGTTTCTCGCCGTAGAATTTCCCGATATTGCCGCGAGTGCAGAGAATCCGCTCGTCCGGCAATTGGTTGCCGAGGCGACAGTCGGCGAAGGAATGGGGCAGCTTGCCTTTCGCACAGATGAGATCGAGCGGTGGGCAGAGCGCTTTGAACAGCGCGGATACCAGGTGACAGGGCCGTTGCCTGGCAGCAGAAAGCGGGAGGACGGCACGTTCATTCAGTGGAAAATGCTTTTTGCCGAGGGGGCCGAAAAGCAGCGCCGCATTCCCTTTCTGATCCAATGGGATGAGTCAGATGAAGCCAGAGTGAATGACTTGACCAGACGAGGGATGATCGCCCCGCATGAAAACGGCTCACAAGAAATCGCATACATTGCGCTTGCTACCGGCAATTTGGACGAAGCGGCCCGCGACTGGCAGGAGTGGCTCGGTCTTGTGGCAGGCGAAGAATTTGCGGACGAACGGCTGCAAGCCAAATGCCGGCGCATCCAATGCGACGGGGCCGATCTGCTGCTCTGTCAACCGATGGGAGCCGGTGTCACCAGGGATGCGTTGTCCACCAGAGGGGAACGTCCCTTTCTCATCCGTTTTGCAGGTCCCGGCTCCAGCGTGCACAGCGCAGGAATTTTCGGCGGCAACTACGAGTGGTCGTCCATTTGATGCGAAAAAGAGCAGTTCCCTGGTTTTCCGCAGGGGACTGCTCTTGTTTTTTTGGAAGCACGTGTTTTGTTACGATTCCCGGACAGGATTTTTGGTAAATTGGCGATACATGTAGAGCATCGCCAGTCGCCACGGAACGATCATGCCATACGCCAAGACGAAGAACAGGCCGGCTGTCTGCATGACTGAAAACGAGTCGTTGACCCACAGCTTGATCACGGTCCGGATAACGAGCAACGCCAAAAGAATCATAAAAAACGCTTTGGATCGTTTCAAATATACGTCCTGCCCGACAATTTCAAAACGGGACGTCATAATCAACGGAATGGAAAGAATCATCCCTGCACCAAATGCAATCACGTGGTAGATCAGCGGTGTTGCCGTTTCCGGAAAATGAAACATGGCAAAACCGGTTGACATGAACAATGGCGGCAGGATTATCCGGCGTGCGGAGACCGGCTTTTTCTGTCCGCGGAGTCGCAGAAAGATAACCGCGGTAGCCATGAGTAACGGGATAAGCATCCCGAGAGCGGTCGTTGACAGGATGTGCATGGAAATGCTCCTCCTTACTCCATGATGGTACTAGTTTACACCATTTTTTAAAAAAGAGGAAAGCGCTCTTTTCCATTTCTGCAAGCAATCGCAGTCAGACGGGTGTCAGGCGACTGCAGGCTCATCCGTCTCGCGGACGTCGAGTTTGTGCTTCTTGCTATACACCATCGTCAGCGCGGCCATCAGCAGCGTAACGGAGCCGATCCCGAGCATGTAACCGGAGACGCCGAACAGATCGAGGCAAATCCCGGTCGTTCCCAAAGCGACGAGAAAGAACCCGCGGTCAAGCATCCCTTTGAAGGAGAAGAACCGGCCTTGCTGGTGCTCTGGCAGCCGGCGCTGAAAAATCGTCGTGGTCACGGGGAAAAAGAAAGCGACGGTAAAGCCAAAGACGCCAAATGAAGCCAAGACCATGAACCGGCTGTCTGCAAACGACATGCCGTACTGCGAAAGGGCAAAAAAGAACAGCAAAACAGTGGATGCGGCGATCAGGTTGCGTCCGCCAATCCAACGCTTGGCAAGGAGTCCGCCCGCCAAAATGCTCATGCCCTCTACCGTATAAATCCAGCCCATCAGCTCGGGACTTTGCTGGATTTCGCTGAAATTGAGCACGAGCAGGTTAAAGCCGCCGAGAAACAGCGTAATCAGGCCTGTGTTGAGCAAGGCAACCATCAGCGCAGGGTCTTTCTTCGTCACGGTCAGCACCTCGCGGAATTCCACCTTTTCCTGTCGCTTGCGGGAATCGACTGCGGGGATACGCAAAAATCTGGTGACAAAGGCCAGAGCCAGATAAGCCGCGAGCGAAAACAGGTAGAGCTGGGATAAATCCATGTTCGCGACGAGTATGCCGCCTACGGCTGTTCCGCCAATCCGTGACAATGTCGAGAGGTTGAGGTAGACGCTGTTTGCCTTCAACAAGTCAGCCGGACTGAGGATGGCTGGCAGGGAAGACTGCACGGTCGGAAAATAAAAAGCGGCAGAGACCTGCATGATGACCAGGGAGACGACCATCCATGAAAGGGAGCCGTAGTAGATCGCAGGGAGCATGCATATCGGACTGAGACAACGCACGAGGCTCGCATAAAGCATGATCTTTCCTTTGTCGTAACGGTCGATCATGACGCCGGCTTTTGGTGACAAGAGAATGCTGACGATCAGTCCGCTCATCAGAATCAATCCCTTGACCGTGTCGGAAGGGATCATGTGCTGCATGAACTGGAGGTTGGCGATAATGGAAATCCACATACCGGCACCAGCGATCACTTCTCCGGTCATTAGGAGGAGAAAGGTACGATTGCGCCACAACATCTAAGCCACTCCTTCTGCCTATTCAAAATTTTTTTATTAATTGGATTCACACAGTATAGCATTTGCCCAAAATTTTGTATATTGATTCCCGGCTGTCGTATGCGCGACGGAAAATGGGGAACCCTATATTTGTCAAAAGGGAAAAGGGTGTTCCTCTGTGAAACGAAAGCGAGCTTTGCTCTTATTGGTGGCTTACGGTTTTTCAGCTACCTTGGCGATATTTTACGGATTGGTGGAAAAACGCAGCCTGTTTGCCACCTTTCTCTTGTTTCACTTGCTCGTTTGTCTGTTGGTGCCGCTGTTTCACGGCATGTGGGAAGAAAAGCTGTCCGCACAGTGGAAGCGGGCATGGGTGCCCTTTGATCAAAAAGGAATGCTATACGGTCTGGGCCTAGGAGCGATGCTCATGACGGGAGTGATGGCGGGGACCTGGCTCTTGATCAGCGGGGGAATAGTGAACGCCAGTCACGTCAAATACACGCTAAATGATTGGGGAGTGACACCTGACTGGCTTCTCCCGTTTTCCCTGTATTTGGTCGTTGTCAATTCCTTGTTGGAGGAGCTGCTCTGGCGCGGCTTTGTTCTGGAGCGTATGCTGGATGCGCTGGCCCGGCCTGTCGCTGTGCTGATAAGCGGTTTTTTTTACTGCTTGTATCATCTCGTCGTCGGAGTCATTTTGTTTGGATTGTTATGGGGAGTGCTGATCACGGGACTTGTGTTTGGAACGGGCCTTTTGTGGGGCTGGCTGAAAGGATTGTTCCCGACCGTTTACGCGACCTGGCTGAGCCACCTCATGGCCGATTTGGGGATCATTCTCGCACTGCACATCTGGGTTTACTGAATTGACCATAGGAGGGTGCCGAATGCTCAAGGATTATGAAGAACAACGGCTGCGGAAAAGGCTGCTCTCGGCTCTCAGACAAAACGGAGAACAGCCTTTGCTTTATTTTGATACATATGGATATACGCCTGTGAATGCCTTGCTGGCCTACATCCGCACGTTAAAAGGCTGCAGCGGTGTCACCCTGAACGACATCCGGCAAGTGGTCGATCACGATCCGGAGCACCGGATCGACTGGGATGGCGGAGCGTTGATCCGCGCTACGTACGGGTTTTTGCCAGGTCCGAAAAAATGGGGCGAGGAGATGGAGCCGCCGCCGCAGCTGTTTTATGGTACGCATCGAAAGCTGATCCCGCAAATAGCCGAGGGAGGACTCCTGCCAATTGCAAACGAACATGTGCAGTTGGCTGCAAGCCCGGCCGATATCGGTGAGGAGCAAGGTACACTGGTCTTGCTTGCAGTCAGTGCCCACGATGCATGGCAGCAAAAGATACGCTTTTATCAAGGCTCGGAACGTTATTTTTTTGCCGAGGCCATTCCTGCTGCTTACTTATCCGCATCGGTGCTGCCTGAGCGCCGCTGACTGCGCTCATCGAGCCGGCGAAGCCTTTCGGCGATTACATCCGACCGGTCCCGCTGTGTATGTTTATGTAACAAAAATGTATTGAACAGATCGCTTTCGCTGTCAAAATGAAGGCCTCGTTCTTCGCAACGCTTCCGGCAATCGGCCAGCAAGGCCGGGTCGGCAATAGGCAATCGGATGCTGTGATAGGGACTGTTTTGCTTCATCTCAGCAAGGAGCTGGCTGAGCGTTTGGATGGTTGCATCCGGGTCCAGGCCAAGCGACTGGACGTCGGTCCTCTCTCTATTGAGGATCTTGATCGCGCTGTCCATCATTTTGATGGCTCCGGCAAAATTCCCTCTGCGCTGGTGGTAGAGCGACACGGCTACTTGAATCAAGCCGACCCAAACCGCCCTTCTTTCTCCGGGAGGGCTTTCTTTCCAATATTCCTCCAGAATTTCGTGGCATTCAAAATAATCCCGTTCGGCATGGAACTGTATCAGGTATTCCAGATAGGGTTGGGGGTACATAACGATGACCTCACTCTTTTGTTTTCCGTTTTCACTATGTACTATTATAGAGGAGGATACATACAGAAAACGAGGTGCAGGAAAGAAAATGACCAAAGAAGAAATTCTTGCCATTCTGGAAGAGAAGCAATTGACAGATGTGATTGAACTGATACAAGATGCGGAAACGGGTGATCTGGAGGAGCTGGAGCTGGTTGAGAGTCTGGGGCTTCTCTGGGACGAGACGCTGAACCGGGAAGTGCTCCAGCTGCTTGAGAGCATGGGGGTTTCGATTATTTACGTGACCGATGATGACGAAGAAGGCGGGGAAGACGAAGGCGCTGATTGATACATGAAGAAGAACCAACCTTCCGGTGGGGGTTGGTTCTTCTCTTTATTCTTTACTTTTGAGTCCAAACCCGATTCTTGTTCCGGGTGGGAGGAAATTTGTCGCCTTTCCCCAGTTCGATGATCATCGGGTCCTGGACACTCGCTCCAGTCTCCCCGATTTCCATGTATACGGCGTTTTTCGGAGACTTGTCTCCCTCGTGAAAACGGCTGCGCTCGCCCATCTATATTCCCCTCTTTCCATGCGATGTAATCGTCACGCTTAGTATTTCATACGGCAGCGTGGTTCATCCTGATTGTTCATGTTGACGATACATTCAGAATTGATTTACGATTGAAATTAAATGATATACGGGGAGGTTGCCACGTGCTTCGCCTGTCTTTGCAAAAGGATTCCAATGTTTCGTATCACGAACAATTGTACCAGCAGATCGCAGCGGCCATACGCAGCGGTGAATTGCCGCCTCATGCACAGCTCCCCACGGTTAGAGAACTGGCGGCACAGCTCAAGGTAAACTACAACACGATTCGCAGCGTGTACTTGCGGCTTCAACAGGAGGGCCTGGTCGACTCCAGGCAAGGAAGAGGAACGATTGTCAGCAATGTTGTCAATGATCCCCTGCTGACCCGCAACCCCGCCCATCTAGCTTTGCTGGCCAAAGAGACGATTCACAAAGTAAAGGCTATGGGGTATTCGATGGAGGAATTCACGCGGGTGCTTTCCGTAGTGATGCATGAGATCAATCAGTTTCCCGTCCTCTTCATCCGTTTTACAGAGCTGGAGCTGGCCGAATATTTGCGTTTGGTCCAATATCACTTGCCCAGTGCGATGGTGGAAGGGCGAACACTGGATGACTTTTGGGATTGGCTGGAGAAAGAAGGAGGACTATTGTGCCAGTATAAAGCGATTGTCACGCATCCTTCGGTCAGCGCCAGAGTGAAGCAGGCGTTGCCGCGCGAATCACCGCCGATTGTCAGTCTCGATTTCATTCCGGACCCGACTACCGTGATTCCTGCCATGGAGGCGTACCCGCGGCAAACCAAGGTAGGTCTCATTTGCGCAACCCTCCGTGGAGCCGAAGGAATGATCGCCGATCTGCATAATGCCGGTATTACCCACTTGGATTTGCGAACGATAGAAGCCAATTCCCCGGACGTATTCGAGCTGATAGCCCATTGCGACGTCGTTTACATCTCCAAACCGGGCTACATGACCCGGCCGCATCTCCTGACGCTGCCCAAGGTGAAGGAATTTCAGGAAATTCCTGACCACCACGGGATCAATGAGCTAAGGAAAATCGTCACCCAGTAAAAGCCAACGGAGATGAAAATTTCATGAAACAAGCGAGCTGGATGCTGCTGGGAGCCGTTTTTTTATGGGGCCTGACGGTCGTCCCGGTAAAATGGGCCATGGAAACATTGCACCCTTTTTCCCTGATGTGCATGAGACTTCTTACAGCCGGACTCATTCTTTTTTTCTTTGCCAAACGAAACGCCAAAGCAAGGCGTCATGCTGGCGCCCAGCAAGAAGGATTTATCATTCCCTGGAAGCGAATGGCCATGCTTTCATTTACCGGTGTCGCTGGATACTTTCTCTGCAATTTTTCCGGGATGTCTCTTACCAGCGGGGTGCACGCCAGCATGATCGCTGCGATGCTGCCGCTCTTTACACTCTCGCTCGCGGCTCTTTATTTAAAAGAGCGCGTTACAATCTCCCAGTGGCTCGGCCTGCTGATCGGAATGGCAGGCGTACTCATGATCACACTGCAATCTCAAAGCAAAGCCAGCTTCTCGGTTTTGGGGGATTTGCTCGTTTTGGCTGGCGAATTTGTTTTCGCGATCTATGTGATTCAACAAAAACGGCCCGCAGGGGAAGAGAAGATGCCGAGCGAATGGTTTACCTGCCTGACGCTTTTGATCGGAGGAATCATGGTGATTCCGTTCGCCCTGGCGGAGGTCTGGATGTACGGGCCCCCTGTTTTTAACGGAAAGACCTTTGCCTGCTTTCTCTTCCTGACGCTCGGCTGCACGGTTTGTGCCTATAGTTTGTGGAATCAGGCATTGAAGACAGTGTCCGCAGCCCGGGCAGGCATCTACCTGAATGCAACACCATTGATCAATGTGGCGACGGCTATTCTGTTTCTTCACGAACCTTTGACCGCAATGACTGTGCTGGGAGGTTTTCTCGTTCTCATCGGTGTGGCCTGGGCGGAGCGAAATAAACAAAGGAATTCCCCGGCGGAACCGTTTCTCGAGTCAAAAAGCCTCTAGCGCAGCGCGTAGGGCGGATGCTCATTTTCCCATTGAATAGATACATGTACCGTGCCGAAGCACTCCCCTCGACATATTTTGTAACTGTACCAAGTGAAGAGGGGGTGAAGCGAGTGAGCTGCGGATGCAAAAAGTCTTACGGCCATTGCTATCACAAACAATGCTGCAAAAAGAAATACTACAAGAAAAAATGCTATTACAAACCTGTTTATAAGTACGACTGCCATAGCTATAAAAAAGGGTATGGTGGCGGCTACGGTCACGACTCCTCTTCCTCCAGCGGTGGTTACGACAGCCGCTATTAACAGAAATAACATGCTTCCCATTTAAGCGGGAGCATGTGCTGACCGCCAGCGGTCATACCTCCAAATGTGAAAGAATGCGATCCGTCTTTCACCAAAAGCGCCGACAGAAGCTGTGTGTACACAGGTCTTCTGTCGGGCGCTTTTTTTGTTGTCAGACTGTTTTATTTTTTGGAAAAAAGAGGATTGAAGGCATTCAAAACGAAATGAACATGGAAAGGGTTGGAAAGGAGCGGTCAAAGCCATGTTGACAGGGATTACGGTAGTCGATTTTTCGCGCCATCTTCCCGGACCGTTTTGCACCATGAGACTGGCTGACCTGGGAGCAGAAGTGATCAAGGTGGAGACGCATCCGTCCGGAGACCCTGGACGGGCAATGGGACCGAGAATCGGGGAGGCAAGAGCAATATTTCTTTCTACCAACCGAAATAAACAAAGCGTGGCACTCAATCTTCGTACGGGGAAAGGCAAAGAGCTGGCGTATGAGTTGGCCAGGCAGGCCGATGTAGTTGTCGAAAGCTTTCGGCCCGGAGTAATGAAGCTCTTGGGCCTTGACTACGAAAGACTTTCCAAAAGCCATCCCTCCATCATTTACTGCTCCCTTACCGGGTATGGACAGAGCGGCCCGATGCATCAGCTAGGCGGGCATGATCTCAACTTCCAGGCCGCAAGCGGACTCCTTGCTGCGATCCGCGGCGAGGACGGAAAACCGGTGGCTGCAGAGGTCCCGATTGCCGATTATGCGGGCGGCATGTACGCATCCGAGCAAATCTGCGCGGCATTGATCAGGCGGTACCAAACAGGCCAGGGAGCGTATCTGGACATTTCGTTGGTTGACGCATTGTCCTCCTGGATGGGCATGCACGTCCTTTGCGCCCAACATGCACGGGAAGAAGAGATGGCCCGGTTTTTTAAAGGTCGCCTTGCCTACCAGATCTTTGAAACAGCGGAAGGAAAGTACGTCGTTCTCGCGGCCCTCGAGGAAAAGTTCTGGCTCAATTTCTGCAGGGCAGTCGGCCGCGAGGATTGGGAAGACCTGTACGGGGCGGGGCTCGACGAACACCCGCATGTGTACGAAGAAATGAAAAAGCTTTTTCTATCAAGGACACAGCCCGAGTGGGGGGAACTGGGAAGCGAGGTGGACTGCTGCCTGACTCCCGTAGAGGAGATGGATACTTGGCTGGATAGCGCTTTTATAAAAAACAGACAACTGACGTTTACGCTTGAAGCAGGAGAATACGGGGAGAGACTGCAGGTTCGCACCCGAGCCAGTCTTTCTGACAGGGACGAGCCGGTCCGGGACCTATCGCCTCCGCCAGGTTATGGAGCGAATACCCGCCAGGTACTGACGCAGAAGCTGGGGCTGTCGCTTGAAGAGTTGGCCCAATTGGGAAGGGACGGAGTCATTTTCGTTTGAATACTAGCATAAACGGAGGTTTTGTGAATGAATGACCAACAGACACTTCCTCTCTATACCGAGCTTCATGAGGGGGTTCTGACTATTGTGCTGAATCGTCCGCGCGTATTGAACGCGATGACGATCGAGATGTTTTCTCTCCTGAAAGATGCGATTTCCTTTGCGGCTACCAAGGAAGAAGTAAGAGTGGTGATCTTTCGGGGAGCAGGCGGAAATTTTTGTTCCGGCGCCGATTTAAGCGTGCTCAGCATGCTGAGTGAATCGGATCAAGCCCATCAGGCGCTGACCATCATCAACGACTTTCTGCTGCAATTGCATCACATGCCCAAACCTGTGATTGCTGTTGTGGAAGGCGCGGCGGTAGGAGCAGGACTAAACCTTGCTCTCCATGCGGATTTTGTCCTGGCTGCAAAGGAGGCCGTGCTTCAGGAACCGTTTGTCCATATCGGATTGACTACCGACTTTGGCGGCACGTATTTGTTGCCAAGGCTGGTCGGTATGGCCCAGGCAAAACGACTGGCCTTGCTGGGAGAAAAAATCAGCGGAAGCGAAGCCGAGAAGATAGGGTTGATCTACAAGGCAGTCGATGCAGCGGCTCTTGAACAAGAAGCAAACCAGCTTGCGAAAGTCCTGCTGCGGATGCCGAAGCTGGCGTGGGAGACCACCAAAATGGGATTGACAGCATGTCTGGAGCTCAACATGGAGGAGGCTCTAGCCTGGGAAAAACAGCAGCAGCCCAAACTGATCGCCCATCCAGAGTTTCAGACGGTCATCCGCCAGCGGCTGAAAAAAGAGTAAAGCGCCAAGAGAGTTTTTCATCAAAGAACGGGCCTTTCAGGGGAAATTATCCATTGAGAACAGGGCTAACCTATGGTAAAGTAAATAACAACAAGATCCTGCGATGTTCGTTAGGCTGTATATGTTTCTAACCTTATACGTATTTTCTGGGAGACAGAACTTCACGCGGATGTCAGGCCCACCTCCCTGTATGGGACGCATGGGAAGGCAAAAACGTGGACGGGTCGCCCACCTGTGTGAGCACAGGTTACAGAAACATTAGGTCGGACGGCAGAGCGGGGGATTTTTTTGTCCAAGCCTGGAAAGCAATTTCCATTCCTATGTGGCAAAAATTGTACATAAAAAACCTGAGGCCTCGTCGCTTCAGGTTTTTTTGTTATTCGTGATGTGGGACGCTATTGGTTTTTGGAGGAATTGGAGCCTCCTGAAAAGCTGCTGCCGCCGCCTCCGTTATTCCCGCCGGCCATGTTATGGCCTGCGCCTTGATTTTGCTGATCGCCATTGTTCACGATGGTCAGCGTCTGCTCCAGGTCCTTGCTGTCCTTTGCATCCTGGATGATTTGGTACATTTGCAGGAAGTTTGCTTTCTGGCCCTCGGGAATGCCTTTGATCCGAACAGTCAGCTCTTGGGGACCATTCTGCTGCTGATTGCCGCTGTTTCCCCCTTGGTCTTGACCGCCGCTGCTGTCGCCGGTTTGGTCCTCCAAAAAGCTGAGGAACATGGAGTCGTCCTGATCTCCGCCACCCTGCTGCTGTGATTGCTGTCCTTGTCCCTGCCCCTGTCCGCCTTGCTGCTGTCCACCTTGCTCAGGCTCGAACAGGACGCTAAATTCATTCAAGTCCGTCTGGATGATCCCGATGACGTTCATCCCGATCCTCCTTAGCTGTCAAAGTCGTGTATCAACCCGGGTGTCTGGAATGGTGGACACCGCGGTGCTGCAAGTAATTATGGTAGAAATACTCCACGATGGAGATGGCAAAAGCGGTTAAAAATATTCCCGAAAGACGGTAGGGCACTGCAAATAGGGCACAGCTCAGCCAGAGAAGGGCAAAGGCGAGCCCAAAATCGGCCGTACTGGCGAATGTGTTGTTTGTACGCGGAAGGATAAACAGATCCCCGGCCACATAAGAGATAAGACTGATGACTACGCTGGTGACGAGCGCAAATGAGAGTGACGTTCCCGACCACATTAGCCCCGGAACGGCAATAATCCCGTTTGAGAGGAGCTTTATCAAGATGCTCAAGAACGAACACCTCCTTTCATGCTCTTAGTATGATCCTAGGTAGTCTTGCTATTCGTATCGCGGAAATTCGATTTCAACCGGCGCACGCTGTTCTCGTCAGGTGTGACATAAAGAGTGCGCTGCTGCTCGTAGATGACGAATCCGGGCTTGGCTCCGCTAGGTTTTTTCACATGCTTCACCAGTGTGTAATCGACCGGAACCTGACTGCCGTTTTGGGCTTTGCTGTAATAGGCAGCGAGCAGTGCCGCTTCTTTCAGTGTTTGTTCCGAGAAATCTCGCCCGCGGATCACGACGTGGGACCCGGGGATATCCTTGGTATGAAGCCATGTATCACCCGAGGACGCCAGCTTGTTGGTCAAGTATTCATTTTGCTTGTTGTTTTTGCCTACCAGGATTTCCACACCCTCTGAGGACGTATACGTATCCAGCTCGGGGCGGTGGTCTTTTTTCTTTTTGGCCTGACGCTTTTGCCTGTTGCGGATGTAGCCCTGCTCGGCCAGCTCTTCTCTGATCTCTTCCGTATCCTGTACAGTCGCATGCTCCAACTGAACGAGCAGGCCGTCGAGATAAACAATTTCTTCTTCAGCCTGCGCGATCTGTTCCGCTACAATGCCAAGACTGTTTTTGGCCTTGTTGTATCGTTTATAGTACGCCTGCAAGTTTTCCGAAGGTGTTTTTAGGGGATCGAGCGGGATGCGGACGACACCGCCATCCTCGTCGTACCAATTGACTGTTTCCAGCACGGTATCTCCGCGTTTCAGCAGATGCATATTGGCCGTGATCAATTCGCCGTAAAGGCGGTATTGCTCCGCTTCCTGGGCATCCACCAGGGTTTGCTCCAGCTTCTCGATTTTTTTGACGTTTTTGTTCCGTTCATTGGTTACGAAGCGGATCAGATCGTGAACCTTTTGCTTGACCGTATCCCGCTGTGCCTTTCCTTCAAAATAACCCTGCAGGCATTGGCTGACGGTGGGAAAGGAAGTGATGGCAGCATCTTGAAGATGTGTCAGGGAAACGACGTGAAAGTATGTTTTGTCTTTGGCCACGGCCAAATGAGGGACGTAGTCGTGTCGGGCAATGTCTTGCATCACTTGCGAAAACGCTTGCCACAATGCTTCGCGGGTCGGCAGGCCGGAGCGGTGAACGATTTCTTTTGCGAGCAGGGGACTCATCCCCGTAAATGTATCGACCAATTGCTTGTCGAAACGGCCGCCGTTCCAGTTAAACAGCGAGATAAACTCCTGCTGGGATACAAGCAGGGGATTTTTTTTGTCCTGACCGGGCGGAGCGACATACGTTTTGCCTGGAAGCACCTGCCGATACTGACTGATGGCGAGAGTCACATGCAGCGCACTGTCCAGGATTACACCGGTCGCCGGGTCGAGCAGGATGATGTTGCTGTGTTTTCCCATGATCTCCATCACGATCCGCCTGCGCGTCGTATCGCCCAGCTCGTCGCGGGCACGGATATCCATATGGACGATCCGCTCCATACCGACCTGCTCAATCGATTCAATCAATCCGCCTTCGCAATGCTTTCGAAGGAGCATGCAAAACATCGGGGCTTCCATCGGATTGGTAAAATCCTCGGTAGTCAGATGGAGGCGGGGATAGGTCGGGTTGGCAGAGAGCAGCAGCTTGCCCGTTTCCCCCTGCATTCGCAATTGCATGACAATATCGCTGTAATGGGGCTGGTGGATTTTGGCAATCCGCGCGCCCTCCCATCGCTTTAGTTCTTGTACAACGGCACGAGTCACAACACCGTCAAAAGCCATTTTCTTCACCTCTAGCTCTTAAAAAATACAAAATACGCTGTGAACGGTTCATGACCTCTTCTCATAAATAAGGATGATTGTCGCCTAGCGTCAGACACAGTGTAACATATTACCCCCTTTGACGGTATTGGAAGCATGGGCGGCTTTGGTTGACACTGCAAAGAGTTGTCTCCTATAATGAATTAACGATTTTACGACAGTGGAAGTGATATCCATGGTCCGAAGCATGACTGGTTATGGCCGAAAGGAAACCATGTACGGGGCTTTCAGGTTGTCCGTGGAGATGCGGGCTGTCAATCATCGTTATGCGGAAATCATCGTTCGACTGCCGAAAGCCTACGGTGTACTGGAAGATCCGGTTCGCAAGCTGGTGGCCGAATACGTCCGCCGCGGGCGAGTAGAAGTGATGATTTCGATCGATGAGGCGGCATCCAGCGAGGCAGAGTTTCAAGTAAACTGGGACGCCGCAGAAAAGTACGTCAGGGCGTTGCGTGAAATGAACGATCGGTTTTCTCTCAGCGAACCGTTGGCAGCGAAAGACTTGCTGCAGCTGCCGATGGTGATTTCCGAGAAGGAGACAGTAGCGGTAGAGCCCCAGTCGTTCTGTGAGCCGCTTCTGGAAGTGACGAGAGAAGCCGCGAAAGACCTTCTTTCGATGAAGAAAAAAGAAGGACAAAAGCTGGCGGAAGATATCAGCAGTCGGCTTGCCGACATTGTCTCCTGGACCAGAGAAATCGCCCAGAGCGCTCCTGTCGTAGTGGAGGAGTACCGAGCCCGGTTGCAGCAGCGTATCAGTGAATGGATGCAAGGCGCACCGTTTGAGCTTGACATGCAGCGGCTGGCGCAGGAGGTTGCCTTTTTCGCAGATCGAAGCGATATCAGCGAAGAGATTACCCGTCTGGAAAGTCACTGCACACAGTTTTCAGAGCTGCTGAAACAGCCGGAAGCAGTTGGACGGAAGCTCGACTTTTTGCTGCAGGAGATGAATCGGGAAGCCAATACCATAGCTTCCAAGGCCAACAACCTTTCCATTCAACGGTTGGCCATCGAGATCAAGACAGAATTGGAAAAGATGAGAGAGCAGGTTCAAAACATCGAGTAGCGATGAAGGGGTGGACGGTGCCGTCATGGCCATTAAGCTTATTAATATCGGATTTGGCAATATCGTCAACGCCAACCGTATTATTTCCATTGTCAGTCCTGAGTCCGCGCCGATCAAGCGGATCATCCAGGAAGCGCGAGACCGCAACATGCTGGTGGATGCTACATACGGCAGAAGAACAAGGGCAGTGATCATCACCGACAGTGACCATGTCATCCTGTCCGCGGTTCAGCCGGAAACGGTCGCGCAGCGGCTGACGAACAAAGACGATGAATCGGACGAATAAAGCAGGAGTTGAATGCATTCATGAGCGATAGGGGTCTCCTTCTGGTTCTCTCTGGACCGTCAGGCGTAGGGAAAGGAACGGTTTGCAAAGCCCTTCGGGAGCGCATGCCGGACCTGGTCTACTCTGTTTCTGCCACGACGCGTTCGCCGCGTGCGGGTGAAGTAGAGGGAGTGAACTACTTTTTTACGAGCAAGGAAGAATTTCGCCGGATGATCGAGCAGGACCAGCTGCTCGAATGGGCAGAGTACGTAGGAAACTACTATGGAACGCCGCGCAGGTTCGTGGAAGAGACCTTGGACAGCGGGCGTGACGTGATCCTGGAAATTGAAGTGCAGGGAGCTTTGCAGGTTAAGCAAAAGTTCCCGCAGGGGACGTTTTTGTTCCTGGCTCCGCCGGATTTGGCCGAACTGGAAAATCGGATCGTGGGCAGAGGCACGGAGTCAGAGGAAACCATCCGTCACCGCATGGAAATGGCTCGCACGGAGATCGAACTGATGGATCAGTACGATTACGTAGTAGTAAATGATCAGATTGAATGTGCCTGCGAACGTATTCAATCGATCATTACAGCCGAACATTTAAAGAAAGAACGTCAAATCCACAAGTTTCGCAAATGGTTGAAGGAGGCTGAATGAATCATGTTGTACCCCTCGATTGACAAGCTGACCGCAAAGGCTGAAAGCAAATATACGCTGGTGACGATCGCTTCCAAGCGCGCCCGCCAAATCCGCGAGAACAGCGCTGTGCAGGTGGATAAGCCAAAGTCCAAGAAGTTTGTTGGCCAAGCGCTGGAAGAGCTGATCGAAGACAAGCTGATCCACGATACGATTGATTCTCGGAAATAAGCGGACCTCTGCCCGCGTACCTCGTTACGAAACAACCTCGCGCAGGTTGTTTTTTTTCGGACTGGAGATACCCACCTAGAGAGGAGAGATATGGATGCTTCCTTTGACAGGCAAACAAATCGTATTGGGTGTTTCAGGGGGAATAGCCGCTTACAAAGCTGCGGCGCTAACCAGCAAGCTGACCCAGGCTGGGGCTTTGGTGCGTGTCATCATGACCCAGAACGCCGCAAAATTTGTACAGCCGCTCACCTTTCAAGCGCTGTCCCATGGGCCGGTGTATACAGATATATTTGAGGAGCCGGAACCAAGCGTGATCAGTCATATCGATCTGGCGGACAAGGCGGATTTGGTGCTGATCGCCCCGGCTACAGCCAATGTGATCGGAAAAATGGCCAACGGGATCGCCGACGACATGCTGACAACCACTGTGCTCGCCACGAAAGCGCCGGTCATGCTGGCACCTGCGATGAATGTAAATATGTATCATCATCCGGCAGTTGCACAAAACCTGCAAAAACTGACCGATTTCGGCTATCGCTTCATCGAACCGGGCGAAGGGCTGCTTGCCTGTGGTTGGGTCGGGAAGGGCAGGCTGGCCGAGCCGGAGGAGATCGTAGAAGCGGTTATTCGCTTTTTTGCTGAGCAAACACGGGAAAAGCAGGATTTGAAAGGGAAAAGGGTGCTCGTAACCGCCGGCCCGACGCGAGAAAAGATCGATCCGGTCCGCTACATCACCAATCATGCTTCGGGCAAAATGGGCTATGCGATCGCCGAAGCCGCTCAGGCACGGGGAGCAGATGTCGTTTTGGTCAGCGGTCCGACACATTTGCCTCCGCCCGCCAGAGTAAAGCTCGTACCGGTAGAATCGGTGCAGGAAATGTACGATGCGGTCATGGCTGAACTGCCGATCAGCGACATTGTCATCAAATCAGCCGCAGTCTCCGACTATCGGCCAAAAGTGGTGCACGAGCATAAAATGAAAAAAGGAGAGGGGCCACTCGTCCTGGAGCTGGACAAGGCACCCGATATCCTCAAAGAGGTAGGGCAGAGAAAGGAAAAGCAGTTTGTCGTCGGTTTTGCCGCAGAGACGCAGGATGTGCTGCAGCATGCAAAGGGGAAACTGGACAGAAAAAATTTGGATATGATTGTAGCAAACGATGTCTCGCTGGAAGGCGCCGGAATGGGCAGCGACACCAATATCGTCACCCTGTTGACAAGGGAGGGAGAGCAGGTGGCGCTGGACAAATTGAGCAAGCGGGAAGTAGCGGATAAATTGCTTGATGCGATCTTGCTCAAGCTGGACCATCAGCCTCTGCCCGAAAAGCTATGATCGCCCGTGTCATTGTAGATGTTCCCGTAAACCGGACGAACCGGCCGTTCGATTACCGCGTTCCTGAGTGGCTCGTGCCGCTGATGAAAACGGGCAGCAGAGTCATCGTTCCATTTGGCCCCCGCAAGCTGCAGGGATATGTCATCGGCTTGGAGGAAGCGGCCGAACAGGGAGCAGCTGACAAGCTGCGGGACGTCGAACAGGTTCTCGATGATCAGCCGCCGCTCTCAGACGAGCTGATCAGACTGGGGGAATGGATGTCGAAGCAGTACCTTTGTCCATGGGTAACTGCTTTGCAGGCGATGATTCCGGCGGTATTGAAGGGGAAGTCGGAGAAATGGCTGCTCGCCTCAGACCAGTTGGAGGAAGAGATGTGCGGCCGCTCTCCGCTGCTGTGGGAGCTGTTCAGACGAAAGCAGCTGCCGCTTGCCGAGGTGGAAAAGCACTTTCCCGAAGAAGCCATGCTCGTGCCGGGGTGGATTTCGAGCGGACTTCTCTCCACAGGCTATCAAGTAACCGATCGGGTGACCCGCAAACAGCAATCGTTTGTCCGCAGTTTGCTGACTCGCGAGGAGCTTGCGGCAGCGGCCGAGAGCCTGCCGGCCCGGGCGGAGCAGATGCGGCGGGTTCTTCAGCTGTTGATCGAGCAGGAAGGCCAGTCCTTCTCCGTAAAAATGCTGCAGGAAGAGCTCGGGATTACCCGCTCTCCATTGAAAAGCCTGGAGAGCCGAGGCTGGATCGCGATCGAACAACTGGAGGTATACAGAGACCCGTATGCGCACAGGCGTTTTGCGGCAGCCCAAAAGCCCGTCTTTACCGACCAACAGGAGCATGTCCTGCAAGCCGTGCAGCTGTCGATCAAAAAAAACGAGTACGGCGCCTTTCTTTTGCATGGAGTGACCGGAAGCGGCAAAACAGAAGTGTATCTCGAAGCGATCGAAGAGACGTTGGCCAGAGGGCGGGAAGCGATTTTTCTGGTGCCGGAAATCTCGCTGACTCCGCAAATGGTGGAGAAATTCAAGGCCCGATTCGGCAATGAGGTAGCGGTCCTGCACAGCGCCCTGTCCCAGGGAGAGCGGTATGACGAGTGGCGCAAGATCATCCGCAAAGAGGTAAGCGTCGTCGTGGGGGCCCGCTCCGCTGTTTTTGCCCCGTTCCAAAACGTCGGGCTGATCGTCATCGACGAAGAGCATGAAAGCTCGTACAAGCAGGAGGAGACACCGCGCTATCATGCGAGGGAGGTCGCTATCTGGCGGGCCAAGGAAAACAACGCCGTTCTTCTCATGGGCAGCGCGACACCTGCCCTGGAGACCTATGCGCTGGCCGAACGGGGCCGCTATACGCTGCTTTCGATGCCTGACCGCGTCGGAAACCGCCCGCTTCCCCGCGTTCACGTCGTCGATATGAGAGAAGAGCTGCGTTCCGAAAACCGCTCGATGTTCAGCCGTCAGCTGCATGAGATGATCGGAGAGCGGCTTGCGCGTCAGGAGCAGATGGTGCTGTTTTTGAACCGCAGGGGTTTTTCCACATTCGTCATGTGCCGCTCCTGCGGCTATACGCTTCGTTGTGTCCACTGCGATATTTCGCTTACCTACCATCGGACCAATCACACGGCTCGCTGCCACTACTGCGGGTATACGATCAAGCAGCCGAGCCACTGCCCGGAGTGCCAGAGCGAGCATATCCGCTTTTTTGGAACGGGAACGCAAAAGGTCGAGGAGGAGCTGGCTCGCCTGTTTCCCGGGATCCGGGTGATCCGCATGGACGTGGATACCACCTCGCGAAAAGGGGCGCATGAAGAGCTGCTCCGCAAGTTTCGCACCGGTCAGGGAGATGTGCTGCTCGGTACGCAAATGATTGCCAAAGGGCTTGATTTTCCCCGCGTCACACTGGTCGGCGTCATTGCCGCTGATACGTCGCTCTTTTTACCCGATTTTCGCGCCGCCGAGAAGACCTTTCAGCTGCTTACCCAGGTAGGCGGACGCGCCGGACGCCACGAATTGGAAGGGGATGTGGTGATTCAGACCTATACCCCGGAGCATTACAGCATCATGCACGCGACAAGGCATGACTACCCTTCTTTTTATCGGGAAGAGATGCTGCAGCGCAGGCGCACTGGCTATCCGCCGTATTTCCGGCTCGTGCTGATCACGTTTTCCCATGAGGAAGTACCGGTCGTCATCAAAGCAGCACATCTGGTCGCCGATTATCTACGTCCCCGGTTGGCGGAGACGACGATTTTGCTGGGCCCTGTCGCTTCGCCCATTGCACGCGTGAAAGATAGATTTCGGTTCCAAATCATGTTAAAATATCGTGATGAATCGCGGCTGCCGGACCTTTTGGCCCAGGCGACATCCGCATTTGAAGAATGGAACAAACAGCAGAAGGTACTGATGACGATTGACGTCGATCCGTACGTACTGCTTTAGGGAGGATAAACAACAAATGGCTATTCGCACAATTGTCAAACACCCAGATCCAATCCTGCGGGAAAAAGCAATCCAGGTAAGAAATTTTAACGCCAACCTGCACAAGCTGCTCGATGATATGGCGGAAACGATGTACGATGCTGACGGAGTAGGCCTGGCGGCGCCGCAGGTAGGCATTTCCAAACGCGTCATCGTCATGGACTGCGGCGACGGTCTGATCGAAGTCGTCAATCCGGAAATTATTGACCACAAAGGAGAGCAGTTTGACTATCCGGAAGGCTGCCTCAGCATCCCGGGACTGCGCGGGGATGTCCGCCGCCACAAATGGATCAAGCTGCGCGGACAAGACCGCAACGGCAATGTCTTTGAAATGGAAGCGGACGACCTTCTGTCCCGTTGTGCCCAGCACGAGATTGACCATCTGAACGGCGTTCTGTTTATTGACGTGGCAGACCGGGTTTATACGGTAAATCCGGACGAGGAAGGGGAATAAATCGAATTGAAAGACGTGCGCATACTCTTTATGGGAACGCCCGACTTTGCCGTTCCCTGCCTGGAGGCACTGATCGCAGACGGGTATACGGTTGTTGCGGCCGTCACCCAGCCTGATCGGCCTGTCGGACGCAAACAAGTGATGACGCCGCCTCCGGTGAAGGAGGCGGCTTTGCGGCATGGCATTCCCGTGCTGCAGCCGGAGAAGATCAAAGCGCCGGAAGCGCTGGAGGAAGTGCTTTCGCTTCGCCCTGATCTGATCGTCACGGCTGCATACGGGCAAATCCTGCCCAAGCAATTGCTCGAAGCACCGGGATTTGGC
Source organism: Brevibacillus sp. FSL K6-2834 (assembly GCF_038592925.1). NCBI lineage: Bacteria > Bacillati > Bacillota > Bacilli > Caryophanales > Paenibacillaceae > Brevibacillus > Brevibacillus sp. FSL K6-2834. The sequence goes on along the minus strand of NZ_CP151945.1, from coordinate 3,486,170 downwards.
TGCATAAATGTCCATGCGTCGCTGCTCCCGAAATACCGGGGCGGCGCTCCCATCCACAAGGCGATCATCGCCGGGGAAAAGGAATCGGGCGTAACGATCATGTACATGGTGGAAGCGTTGGACGCAGGCGACATGCTCTCCAAAGTCACCGTCCCCATCGAAGAGCGGGATACAGCAGGCACACTGTTTGACAAGCTGTCGGCAGAAGGCGCCAAGCTGCTGGTGAAAACACTTCCGGGACTTCTGGCCGGAGAAATCGTGCCTGAGCCGCAGGATCACGAGCAAGCGACGTTTGCTCCGACGATCAAGCGGTCCGAGGAGAAGGTCGACTGGACCAAAACAGCGGAGGAAGTGTACAACCAGGTCAGAGGATTAAACCCATGGCCAGTTGCTTTTACAACGTATCAAGGAAAAAACTGGAAAATATGGTGGGTAGAAAAGCATTCTGCGACCAGCCAAGGCGCCGAGCCGGGCACGATCATCGCCCTCGAGCAGGACGGCTTGGTAATCGCTTGCGGCAGCGGGGCGGTCAAGCTCACCGAATTGCAGCCGGAAGGGAAAAAACGGATGAGCGCTCTCGACTTTTTGCGGGGAGCGGGCGGCAGCTTGGAAATCGGCACAAAGGTAGGAGAATGACAAGTGGCAAAAAAAGGTGCGCGTGACATTGCCCTCGATGTCTTGAACCGGGTGGAAGAACATCAGTCTTACAGCAATTTGGAGCTTAAACACGTCCTGAACCGAGAGGAGTTGCGCGCTCCCGATGCCGGGCTGGTGACGGAGCTGGTGTATGGCACGATCCAGCGCCGACTGACGCTGGATACGGCGCTGGATCGTTTCATACGGGGCAAGAAGGTGCAGACATGGGTGAAGAATTTGCTTCGCCTCAGTCTATACCAGATTCGCTTTCTCGACCGGATTCCCGATCGGGCGGTCGTCCATGAAGCGGTAGAAATCGCCAAGCGGAGAGGACATCAGGGCATCGCCTCAATGGTAAACGGCGTTTTGCGCAACGCTCTTCGCAGTCCCGATCTGTGGGACAAGCTGGGCAGCGGTGATGACGCTGCACGGCTTTCGATTGAACAATCCCATCCGGAATGGCTTGTGCGCAGATGGGCGGGGCAATACGGAATAGAAGAGACGAGGCGGATTCTCGAAAGCAACAACCGCCCGCCGCGCACTTCCATTCGGGTCAATACACTGAAGTCCACGAGAGATGAGCTGCTGGGCAAGCTGAGGGAGCAGTTTTCAGCAGTCGAGCCTTCCGTCGTCAGTCCAGACGGCCTTGTCATGGAAGGCGGCCATGCAGCCGGGACAGAATGGTTCCGCCAGGGATTGTTCACTGTTCAGGACGAAAGCTCTATGCTTGTGGCCCCTGCGCTCGCTGCCGATCCGGGCATGCGGGTGCTTGACGCCTGTGCGGCGCCGGGAGGGAAAACGACCCATATCGCTGCGCTGATGCAGAACCGCGGAGAAATCATCGCAAGTGATGTGCATCCCCACAAGCGCGATCTGATTGCCCAAAATGCAAAGCGACTGGGGATCACCATTATCGAACCGATTGTTTCAGACGCCTTGCATCTAGGCGAGAAAAACCTGGGTACATTTGATCGAATCCTGCTGGATGCCCCTTGTACAGGCTTTGGCGTGATTCGGAGAAAGCCGGATCTCAAGTGGAACAAGACGCCGGATGACGTCAAAGCAATCGCGGAGCTTCAGTACAAGCTGCTGGAAAGCGTAGCTGCGCTGCTGGCTCCGGGAGGTTTGCTCGTATACAGCACGTGTACGATTGAACCGGAGGAAAATCAGCTAATCGTTCAGCGATTTGTGAAAAATCACCCGGCTTTTGAGCTTGATCGAACGCTTGCAGACGACCTGCCAGCGTCGGTTCGCGATAAAATCGACACTACTGAGGGCTTTGTTCAAGTATTGCCGCACCACTTTGAAAGTGACGGCTTTTTCATCGCCCGATTGAAACGAAAAGCGTAGCAAACAAGGGGGTGGCATGCCGTTTTCCGGATAAGCCGCTCCCTTGCCGTTTGTACTCGGATGGAATGGTTTACACTAGGAGAAGCGATGCATTTTGCGTTGTGCCACCGATTTCTTGTTTGATGCGACAGACAATGCAGGGTACAATGATAAGATGACGATTTGCACCAAGCTAATGACTTGAGGATGTGAAAAGAAGAATGCCACTGACTTCCTATACGAGCGAAAAGCCGCTCATTTACAGTTTGACACCGGACGAGATGAAAGAATGGCTCGTCGAAATCGGAGACAAGGCGTTTCGTGCCCAGCAAATTTTTGACTGGCTGTACGTCAAGCGCGTCCGTTCCTTTGAAGAGATGACCAACCTCTCCAAAGACCTTCGCCAAAAGCTGTCCGAGACTTTCCGGATCGAAGCGATGGAAGAGATCACCCACCAGACCTCTCAGGACGGAACCGTCAAGTTTTTGTTCAAGCTTGTCGACGGGCACGCCATCGAGACCGTAATCATGCGTCACAGCTACGGCAACAGTATCTGCGTGACGACCCAGGTGGGCTGCCGGATCGGCTGCACGTTCTGCGCATCCACGCTGGGCGGATTGAAGCGCAACCTGGACGCCGGCGAGATCGTCGCCCAGGTGCTGATGGCGCAGCGAAAGCTCGATGAGGAGGGCGCACGCGTCAGCCACGTCGTCGTTATGGGGATTGGCGAGCCGTTCGAAAACTTCGAGAACCTGATCGCCTTTCTGCGAATCATTAACGACAATCGCGGCCTGAACATCGGGGCCCGCCATATTACGGTATCCACAAGCGGAATCGTACCGAAAATTTACGAGTTTGCCGATCGCGGCGGACAGGTCAATCTGGCAATCTCGCTGCACGCCCCGAATACGGAGCTGCGGACCAAGCTGATGCCGATCAACCGCGGCTTCCCGTTGGAGAAGCTGCTGGAGGCATGCCGTTACTATATCGCCAAGACCGGACGACGCATCAGCTTTGAGTACGGCCTGTTCGGCGGGACAAACGATCAGCCCGAACACGCCGAGGAGTTGGCCGATCTGATCGGTGACATGCTGTGCCACGTCAATCTGATTCCGGTAAACTATGTGCCGGAGCGGGATTACGTACGGACTCCGCGAAATGAAATCTTCCAGTTCAAAAACATCCTGGAGGACAGGGGCATCAACGTCACGATCCGGCGCGAGCAGGGAAGCGATATTGCTGCTGCCTGCGGACAGTTAAGAGCCCAATATGCGAAAGAAACCGTGGGGTGATTCCATGGAAATGGCAATGAAATCTCATGTCGGCTGCGTGCGCCAGGTCAATGAGGATTTTTATGCGTGCATAGCCGATGTGAGCGGACGTGTGTTAGCAGTCGTAGCAGATGGAATGGGCGGGCATCAGGCTGGCGATGTAGCCAGCCGCCTTGCCGTTGAGCGAATAGTAAAAGAACTGCGTCATCTGGATACAGGACTGGATCGGGAGGACGAACGGGAGAAGCTGATGAACGCTCTTCTGCTCGCCAACGACGAAGTCTATCGATACGCGCAGGAGCACCCGGAATGCAATGGCATGGGCACGACCGTTGTGGCCGCTTTGCTCGGGCCGACAGGGGTCGTAACCGCCCATATCGGGGACAGCCGTCTGTACCATTTTCAAAATGAAGAGCTGGTGCAGAAGACAGAGGATCACACGCTTGTTCACGAGCTGTTGAAAAGCGGTCAGATCACTGCGCAGGAAGCATCTGTTCACCCGCAGCGCAACGTGATTATGCGAGCGCTTGGCACGGAGCCTGATGTCCGCATCGACCTTGGCCAGTTTGAGTGGTCGGAGGGCGATGTCGTTCTGCTGTGCTCAGATGGTTTGACAAATAAGGTGCAGTCCGCATCTTTGATTGATTGGCTGAAAAAGCCGGTGTCCCTGCAGGATCAGGTGGACGGTTTGGTTCATCAGGCCCTGGAGGCAGGCGGCGAGGATAATATCACGTTGGTGGCCGTTCGCAATCAGGCAAAGGTTGACACCGTTCAGAAAGAGGGGTGAGCGAGATGGAAGGTCAGCGACTGGGGGGACGCTACCAGCTTGAAGCCCGCGTCGGTGGAGGCGGGATGGCGATCGTGTACAGGGCCAAAGACTTGGTTTTGAATCGACCGGTAGCTGTGAAAGTGCTCCGTTCGCAATTTGGGACGGACGAAGATTTCGTCACCCGTTTCCGCAGGGAAGCTCAGGCGGTGGCAAGCCTGTCTCATCCCAATGTAGTCGGTGTCTACGATGTGGGACAGGATGGCGATACCCATTACATGGTCATGGAATACGTGGAAGGGTATACGCTGAAAGAATTGATAAATCGCAACGGGGCTATTCCGGTTGAGGATGCCGTGGAGATCGCAGCGGAAATCTGTGATGCATTGGATCATGCGCACGCCAACCAGATTATTCACCGCGACATTAAGCCGCACAACATTTTGATCGGGAAAAACGGCCGTATCAAGGTAACGGACTTCGGCATTGCGAGAGCCGTTACTTCAACGACAATCACCCATACAAATTCGGTGCTCGGTTCCGTTCATTACTTTTCGCCTGAACAAGCGCGTGGCGGTATTACGGCTGAAAAATCGGACATCTACTCGCTCGGTATTGTGCTGTATGAAATGGTGACCGGCAAGCTGCCTTTTTCCGGTGAGTCGCCGATCTCTGTCGCTCTGAAGCACCTGCAGGAGCCTCTGCCGGAGCCGCGTCAGGTTAATCCAGCCATCCCGCAAAGCGTGGAGAACGTCATTTTGAAGGCATTGGTCAAGGACCCGACCTTGCGTTACGGATCGGCTCGCGAAATGCTGGATGATTTGGAAACGTGCCTGTTGCCGGAGCGGCTGAATGAAGAAAAAATCCAGTTCCCTGTTGACGATGAAGCGACCAAAGCCTATCCCGTCATTACGCAGGAAATGCTGGAAGGACAAGGGCGGACAGGAACGCCATCGCGCCAGGAGACCGAAGAGGAGAAAGCCAAACGCCCATGGTGGATGAAAACGGCCCTGTGGACGGGAGCGGTCGGATTGTTCTTCGTTCTCGCCTTTCTGGGCTTTAATCTGGTCATGGAGCTGTTTCCTTCTGTGCCGGAAGTAGACGTGCCGCTCGTCCAGGGGAGCGAACGGACGGTTGCGGAACAGGCGATCCGGGCGGCCAAGCTCGTCCCCCACGTTGTGGAGGAAGCCAGTGATACGGTAGAGAAAGGGATGGTCATCAGCCAGGACCCGTCACCGCCGATGAAGCTGAAGGAAAATGCCGTCGTCACGCTGTATGTCAGCACTGGACAAGAAGCGATCAAAATGCCGAATCTGGTCGGGAAGGTTCGGACAGTCGCAGAAAATGAACTGAAGTCAAAAGGATTCAAAATAACCGACAAGACGTTCACGGAAAAAGAGTCGGATGACGTCCCTGCCGGTGAGGTCATCAATCAATTCCCGCCGGCTGATCAGGAGGTCGTGCCCGGCAAGACGGAAGTCCTCGTGGAAGTGAGCAAAGGAAAGGCACAGGTAACCATGCCCGATGTTCGCGGGTATACGCTGGAGCAAGCGCGGATAGAGCTGTTCAAGCAAGGTCTTTTGATCGATGAAACAGCGATCAAAGCAGAGTCGTCATACCTGTATGGCGAGCCCAACAGAGTGATTCACACCCTGCCGTACGATCCGGGGATGAAGGTTGAGAAGGGCACAGCCATCCCGGTTACAGTCAGCAACGGGCAATACCCGGCAGATGCCAAGATCACCAGCACCCCGGTTTACGTAGAAGTGTATCCGGGTGAGGGAGAAATCCCGGTGAAAATCACTGTCAGTGACGCCCGGGGAGACAATCAGGTTGTCGTAGACGAGAAAATCACGGAAAGCAGGACCTTCGATGTTCCCATTGTCCTGTCTCCGAAGAAAAAGGCAACGATCAAGGTCATCCGCGCCGGTGTGGAATTATCTAACGAAGAAATCAGTTACGACAGTATTATGTACTAAGCAGTTGGGGGGACATGAATGCCAGAAGGACGGATCGTCAAAGCGTTAAGCGGGTTCTACTATGTGGACGACGGCAACCGGGTTTACCAATGCCGGGCGCGAGGGTTGTTCAAGAAAAAAGGAGCCAAAGTAAATCCGCTGGTCGGGGATTGGGTCGTGTACGATCCGACCAGCGAGACGGAAGGATATGTCATGGAAGTGGGCGAACGGACTAGTGAGCTGGTTCGTCCTCCCATCTCCAACGTGGATCAGGCAGTCCTTGTTTTTTCCATGGTCGAGCCTGCTTTCACCTCCTTTTTGCTGGACAAGTTTCTCGTCCATACGGAGAATGCAGGCATCGATTCCGTGATCGTACTTTCCAAGGCAGACAAGGCTTCGGAAAGCGATGTGGAGGCGATCGTTCGCAAGTACGAAGCGATCGGCTACCGCGTCATCCCGACCTCGACCAAGCAGGAGCGCGGGATTGATTCGGTGCGGGAGGTGCTTCGTGATCGTATCTCTGTTTTTGCCGGTCAGTCCGGTGTGGGGAAATCGTCCCTGATCAATGCCTTGTTCCCTGGCACGAGTCTGCAGACAGGCGATATCAGCCAAAAGCTGGGGAGGGGACGCCACACAACCCGCCACGTAGAACTGATTCCGCTGGAAGGCGGCGGTTATGTAGCGGATACGCCGGGATTCAGCTCGCTTGAATTCATCGGAATCGACGAGCTCGATCTGGCTGAGGCCTTCCGTGATTTTGCCGCTCTCAGCAGCGAGTGCAAGTTCCGCGGCTGCCTTCATGTCAGCGAACCCTCCTGTGCCGTCCAAAGCGCTTTGGAGGAAGGCAAAATCGACCCGGAGCGCTACGAGCACTACAAGCAGTTTCGGGAAGAACTGAAAGAATACCAACGGAGGAACAAACCATGGTAAAAATCGCCCCCTCAATCTTGTCCGCAGACTTTGCCCGCCTGGGAGAGGAAATCCGCGATGTTGAACGCGGAGGCGCGGATTGGATTCACGTAGATGTAATGGATGGACACTTTGTTCCCAATATTACGATTGGACCTTTGATCGTCGATGCGATTCGTCCGGTGACGAAGCTGCCTCTGGACGTCCACTTGATGATTGAAGAACCAGACCGCTACATCCCTCAATTCGCCAAGAGCGGAGCAGACTGGATCACTGTCCACCAGGAGGCTTGCCGCCACCTGCACCGAACGATCCATCTGATCAAGGAGCAGGGAGTAAAAGCAGGCGTAGTCCTGAATCCGGCGACACCGATTACGACGATTGAACCGATGCTGGGTGACCTGGACATGGTCCTGCTCATGACGGTCAACCCCGGGTTCGGCGGTCAAAAGTTCATCCACAGCGTCGTGCCGAAAATCAGAGAGCTGCGTCGCATGCTGGACGAGCGCGGTTTGGGGCACGTCGAGATCGAAATTGACGGCGGTGTAAACGCCGAGACAGCCAGGCTGTGCGAAGAAGCGGGGGCGACAGTCCTCGTGGCAGGCAGCGCGGTGTTCAATCAAGCAGACCGGGCAGCGGCAATTGCTGCGATTCGCGGGTAAAAAAGTGCATGAAAAAGACCGGGACATCAGTTCCCGGTCTTTTTGCATACTTGATGATAATGAGTATTATGGCTGGTTCGAAGTCACATACGTACCTGCAATCAAATCGTGAATGGCGCGTTTGTCTTCGCGAACGCCTACCATGATGGCGCTGACGATAGCCGCGATTCCAAAAGTAAGACCGTATACGAGTCCCATGCCGACAATCAGGCGAAGCAGCATCGTGCCGATGCCGACCGGGCTGCCGTCTACTTTCACAATGCGAACCCCGACGATTTTCTTCCCAACCGTATAGCCATACCAAAATACTGGCAGCAGCAGGGAGTAAAGGGTAGAGATCAGATTGGAGACGAGATTGTCCTCCAAGCCTCCTGTGATCAACCAGGTGAGAAGGATCAATGGAACACCAATAATAATTCCATCAAGCAAGTTTGCACCTAGGCGTCGCCAAAAACCGACAGGGTTAATTGGCAATGGTTTTGCTGTTTCCATGTTGTCACACTCCTATATTTTTGTCCTATTATATGCACAAAAAGGAAAAATTACAAGGTTGTGAACAATCTTGCCAGGAGAGCGATTTTTTGTGGAATGCTGTCGATTTCGACGTGCTCATGGGATGCGTGGGCACCATCGCCATTCGGTCCCAGACCATCGAGTGTGGGCGTCCCGACTGAAGCGGCAAAATTTCCGTCGCTGGTGCCCCCTACGCCTGTTTCCGTCAAATCGAAGCCTTCCAAACGCGCTTGTTCGCGGGCATGGAAAAACAAATGTTCCGTCCCGGCTGTCCGCTCCATCGGCGGTTTCGGGATGCCTCCTTCGACGATCAGCTCGGCACCAGGCAGGACAGGCTGCAGCTGGTGCATCAAGCGGGTAATCCGTACCGCTTCCTCTGCTGTAGACACCCTTACATCAATGACCGCTTCTGCATAATCCGGCACGACGTTGCTCACGCTGCCCCCTTGGATGGTTCCGACGGAAAGGGTGGTACCAGCCTCGTAATTCGTCCAGGATTGAATCGTCAGCACGTGATGGGCCAATTCTTCAATCGCATTGATTCCTTTGGCATGGTCATTCCCAGCATGTGCGGCCCGGCCCTTGACCTTCAGCAAAAATTCTCCGCCGCCTTTTCGGCTTGTCTTGAGGGAACCGTCACCGGCTGCCGGTTCGATTACTAGCGCGCACCGGCTCCGTTTGGCCTCTTCCTTGATCAGCTCCTCTGAAGACAGGCTGCCTGTCTCTTCGTCCGTATTCCAGAAGAAAACGAGCTTGCGGGAGAGGGGCAGCTTTTGCTCGATGATGGCCCGCAATGCGTAGTAGCAAAAGACAATTCCCGCTTTCATATCGTATGTTCCCGGCCCGTAAACCTTGCCGTCCTCGATCCGCCACGGCTCGCGGCTCAAGCTGCCAATCTCTTTGACCGTATCGAAGTGACCGAGAACAAGAATTTGCTCCTCGCCCTCACCGTATTCCACGCGCAGCTGGTCTCCGTACTCATGTTGCGGATATGTATCCACCCGGCAGCCGAGTGCCCGGAAACGGTCGGCAATGAATACGCCTACCCGATCTACGGCCTCCTTGTTGTGTGTAGGCGACTCCATTTCCACATAACGGCGAAGCTCCTCCAGGATGTCTGGCAGCTGATCGCGGAAGTATGCTGTCCAGTTCGCAGTCATATTCCATCCTCCTGTGATTGTATGTTTGTTTTTGATCCTATTCATTATGCCAGAAAGCGCTGACGAATGATTCTTTTTTTCTGTAAATTTGTTCATTATCTATCATCTTTTTCATTTCGCTTTAAAGTGAAAGGGAGAAAAAGAGACAAGCTCGTACCGAAACAACAAGAACCAGCTGTCATGAATCGCGGATCAGAAATGATGTCCATATTTCTATGTGAATTTTATAAATATTCAGCGAAATAATTTTAGTATTGATTAAAATACTCATTTCATTGTATAAATATTAGTTGTTGGGCAAAGTTCTTTTTATTCCTTGTTACAAACAGTTTTGCACTTATGTTTTTTGTAAAACGATTCAACAGATACAAGATGACGAAGGGGGATTCATCATGAAAAAATCTGCACTCGCTTCACTTGCACTTTCTTCTCTTTTGGCTGTAGCCGTACTGGCTGGCTGCGGCACAGGAAATCAGCCGGGCACTGCACAGCAGCCTGCAGGCCAGGATTCTGCCGGACAAGCCGCAGGAGGCGGAAAGAAGCTGGTCATGGCTACATCTGCTGACTACAAACCGTATGAATTTCACGATTTGTCCAGCGGGAAGGACGAGATCGTCGGATTTGACATCGACATTGCCAAGTACATTGGAAAAGAGCTCGGCTATGAAATCGAAGTGGTCGACATGAACTTTGACGGACTGGTACCGGCGCTTCAGACCAAGCGCGCCGATTTCGTCATGGCAGGCATGACGCCAACGCCTGAGCGTCTGCAGAACGCCGACTTCTCGACGATCTACTATGATGCGAAAAATACGATTGTCGCCAAAAAGGAGAGCAATCTGACCAAGCCGGAGCAGCTTGCGGGCAAAAAGATCACCGTACAAACCGGCTCCATTCAGGAAGGTGCGGCCAAGGAACTGCAAAAGACCATCCAAGGCCTGGAGATCGTTTCGCTGAACAAAACCGGTGAGATCGTGGAAGAAGTCAAAACAGGCCGTGTGGATGCTGCGATCCTGGAGGATACTGTAGCCAAGGGTTATGTGGAAGCGAATCCGGAACTGCAGTTCACCACCATCCAAAGCGATGAGGTTAACGGCTCCGCTATCGCATTCCCGAAGGGTTCTCCGCATGTGGAAGAGTTCAACAAGGTGATCAAGACCATGCAGGAAAACGGCGAGATGGACAAGCTGATCAACAAATGGTTCGGCCAATAATCAGCTGACAGAAGGGCCTTGTTCCCGGTCTAGACAGCGCAGTTTTATTCGAAAAGGAGTCGAAAGGGCATGAGTTTGGATTTTGCACAAATTGTGCCCTATATCCCCTTTATAGTAAACGGGATAAAGGTCACATTACAGGTAACACTTCTGTCGGTCGTGTTCGGTTTTATCTGGGGCTCCTTGCTGGCACTCATCAAAATTTCCAACATTCGTCTGCTGAAAGGATTTGCGGTCGCATATACGTCTGTCTTTCGCGGCACGCCGCTCATCCTGCAGCTGACGTTCGTCTACTTTGCCACGCCGCAGATTACAGGCTACAACATTTCAGCGTTTGAAGCCGCCGTTTTGACTTTTACGCTCAACTCCGGGGCGTACATCTCCGAGACGATCCGCGGCGGAATTATGGCCGTAGACAAGGGGCAATGGGAAGCGGCCAAAGCTCTCGGCGTTCCGTACCGCAAAATGATGACGGATATCATTTTGCCGCAAGCAGTGAAAAACATCCTGCCTGCATTGGTAAACGAAACGATCGCGCTCTTGAAGGAATCGGCACTTGTATCTACGATCGGCCTTGCGGACATCATGCAGAACGCCAATATCGTCAAAGGGACGATCTTCCGCTACTTTGAGCCGTACCTTCTGGCGGGCTTGCTCTATTACGTCATGGTCATGCTGCTCACTTGGGTGGCGCGTGTGCTGGAGAGGAGGATGAGACGCAGTGATTAAGATTCAGAATGTGAGCAAGTCTTTCGGCTCGCTCGATGTTTTGCACGACATCTCCACTGAGATCGGCCGCGGTGACGTGGTGGCGATCATCGGTCCATCCGGCTCCGGCAAATCGACGCTCTTGCGCTGCATGAACCTGCTGGAGACCCCGACAAAGGGAACGATCGTCATCGACGGGCAAGCCATTACGGATCCGAAAGCGGATGTGATGCGCATTCGCCAAAAGATCGGCATGGTGTTTCAGCATTTTCACCTGTTTCCGCACATGAGCGTGCTGGACAATCTCACGTACGCTCCTGTCAAGGTCAAGGGACTCTCCAAAGCGGCGGCGGAAGCCAAGGCAAGGGAGCTGCTCGCTCGTGTCGGGCTGTCCAACAAGGCGGATGTCTTCCCGAATCGTCTTTCCGGCGGACAGAAGCAGCGGGTTGCGATCGCCCGTTCCTTGGCGATGGAACCGCAAATCATGCTGTTTGACGAGCCGACATCGGCGCTCGACCCGGAAATGGTCAAAGAGGTATTGGATGTCATGAAGGGACTTGCCGATACGGGGATGACAATGGCGATCGTGACGCACGAGATGAATTTTGCCCGCGAGGTCGCCGACCGCATCTGTTTTCTTGACGGAGGAAGATTGGTGGAGGATGCGCCGCCGAGCGAGTTCTTTTCGAATCCCAAAAGCGAGCGGGCCAAGCAGTTTTTGGAAAAAATGCTGTAACAACGAGTGGTTTTTACGCTTCGGAGCCTTGGGGCTGCGAAGCGTTTTCTTTTTTGACAGACATTCGGCCTTGGGCTAGAATCAGGTTGAGCCGAGTAATTATTGGTGTATTCTGCTATTTATATTCGGTATTGCCTTTTTACAAATGAAAAGGGAGTGTAGAAACAAATGTCTAGGCAACGATTGCTTATCTTGCTGGAAATGGCGATGATGACAGCGCTCGCTCTTGTATTCAGCGAGATCAAGGTATTTCAAATGCCGCAAGGGGGATCTGTGTCCCTCGTGATGGTGCCGATCGCGCTGCTCGCGGTGCGTCGCGGCCTTTTGCCGGGAGTGACATGCGGTATCCTGGTTGGTGTACTGCAAACCTTCTTTGGCAGCGGTTACGTTCATCCGGTCCAGCTGCTGCTCGATTATCCGGTCGCATTCGGCGCTCTGGGACTGGCAGGGCTTGTCCGCCTGTCTGCGATCGAGAAGCGTACGAACAAGGTTATGGCTCTGTGGAGCGTCCTGTTCGTCGGCGTGATCGGACGGTTTGTCTGTCACTTTCTCTCCGGGGTGATCTGGTTCGGCGAATATGCGCCAGAGGGCATGCCGGCTGCGCTGTACTCCTTCGTCTACAACATCACCTATCTGCTCCCGGAAATGATCATCACAGGGATTGTTTTGACCGTCGTCATGTCGAGTGCGCCTCAGCTTTTGTTCCCGGTGCGAAACAGACTGGCGTAACGAAGCTTTTACCAAAGAAACACGCATATTGGCGGCTGGTGCCGCATAGAGTATTCAGGCAGCGAAATGTTGCCTGAATTTTTTTTGTTTCGACAAGGTGAGACACATGTTTATCCCAGAGCGGAATAAGATGTAATATGCACGTTTCGAAAGAACGCCCGAAGGAGGTGCGGCATGAAATGGGATTGCGCTCCTTTCGCCTGCGACAGGGGGGCGCCTTGCGACGTGTTCTCGGGGTGGCATTGGCTGTCGGAGGTATTACCATTCTATTGTACTCGGCACCTCCATGGGTTTGGTATAGCCTGTTGGCGGTAGGACTCATCGGGGCCGGCTGGTATTTGTATCACAAGAAGTAATTTCGGTAAGGAGGGGTAGTCATGCGGTTTTACACCATCAAGTTGCCGAAGTTTATAGGTGGCATGATTCGCGCTGTCATCGAGGCATTTAATAAGAAGAAATGAAGGCAGCGGTCTCCTTCAGTCGAAGCAGGGGAAGCAGCAGAAAAGCAAAAAAGCACCTCGTGGGTGCTTTTTTTACTGATGTTCGGTTGAAACGCGAAACTATACGCGAGTTACCAGACCGGATTTCAGCGCTCGAGTGCTTACATAAACGCGCTTCGGTTTACCATCTACGAGAATGCGCACTTTTTGTACGTTAACACCCCATTTGCGGCGATTTGCGCGCATGGAGTGGGAGCGAGCGTTACCAGTTTTGCCAGAACGGCCAGTTACAAAGCAGCGACGTGCCATTACGATCCACCTCCCTCAGATGCATATAAACGGGATACTTTGTTTTGTTTAGATAATACAAACACTTGCTTATCTTAGCATACGCCCCTGTCAATTGCAATACTTGACATGAGGAAAAGCCATTCTCCTTCTGTTTTGGGGGTCATTCGACAAAACGCTTCATTTCTACCTATTGATAGTGTAAAATTGGGAGAAGCATGGAAATGCATTGGGTTGCTGCTTCTTCAATCGAAGAAGTTCTTTTGACAAGCGGCATTTTTTGAACACGCACTTTGCAATAGGTGAGTGGATATCGGAGCAGATCTATGCGGTATGGATGGTGGCAATGTCGTACATGCTTACTGGTACGGTTACTGTTACAATAGACGGCGATGCCGTTTGAAAAAAGGAGGAGTCCTTGCATGACAGTGGAAATGAGCACACCTCTTGGTAAAATCGATGTGACAGAAGATGTGATCGCGCGGATCGCTGGAGGCGCCGCCATGGAAGTGTTCGGCCTGGTCGGCATGGCTTCACGCAAAGCGCTCAAAGACGGAATTGCCGAGATGCTGGGCAGAGACAACCTCAGCAAAGGGGTAGTCGTCCATAACCAGAACGGTGAAGTCATTCTGGACATGCATATTATCGTCACTTACGGCGTGAAAATTTCTGAGGTTGCCGGCAATGTTCAAAGACGCGTTCGCTACACCTTGGAGCAGATGGTAGGCATTGATGTGACAGCAGTTAATATTTTTGTACAGGGAGTCCGTACAGACAGGGATACGTAAGGAGGAACATCAGTTGGTACATACGCGTCTTGACGGCGTGCTGTTTAGCCGGATGGTTTATCTGGGGGCGAGGCTCCTGTCCAGCAACGCCAAAGTGGTGGATGGATTAAACGTCTTTCCCGTTCCAGATGGTGACACGGGGACAAACATGAATTTGACGCTCACATCGGGAGCAGAGGAACTTGCACGAAAGGAATCTCCCAAGATCGGAGAGTCTGCGGCCGCTCTTGCCAGAGGTCTGCTGATGGGAGCGAGGGGGAATTCCGGCGTGATTCTCTCCCAGTTGTTTCGCGGATTCAGCAAAGCGGTAAACGGAAAAGACGAGATTAACGCCCGCCAGTTTGCCGAAGCGTTAAAGGCCGGAGTAGATTCCGCCTACCAGGCAGTGATGAAGCCGGTTGAGGGCACGATTCTCACTGTAGCCCGAGAAGCGGCCGAAACAGCTGTACGGACGGCACGCACGACAGACGATGTTCTCTTCGTCATGGAAAGAACCTATGAGCAGGCCCAGGAGACGCTGCTGCGCACACCCGACATGCTGCCCGTCCTAAAGGAAGTAGGCGTGGTGGATTCGGGCGGACAGGGACTACTCTTTGTATACGAGGGCTTCATCCGTGCGCTTCGCGGTGAAACGGCGGATCAGGTCAAGGAAGCGAAGCCATCGATTGCTTCGCTCGATATGGAAGAACTGGTTCACGAGCACCACAATGCACAAGTCCATATGAAAACAGAGGACATTCATTTTGGCTACTGTACAGAGTTTATGGTTTGGCTGACGCATAGCACGGAAGCCAACAAAAAGCCGTTTTCAGAAGCGGCATTCCGTACCCAGCTCGATCAGATGGGGGATTCTCTGTTAGTCATCTCTGACGATGATATGGTCAAAGTACATATACATGCCGAGCACCCCGGCAACGTGCTCCAATACGCACAGCAGTTTGGCAGCCTGCATCGGATCAAGATCGAAAACATGCGGGAACAGCACGGCAACATCCTTCGCGAGGAGGAGCGGAAAGCGGCCGCACAGGTGCCTGCTGAAACTGCTCCGGCAGCAGCCGCTCAGCCCTATGGATTGATTGCTGTTGCGGCTGGTCCTGGACTGGCTGATATTTTCCGCAGCATGGGTGTTCACGTAGTCGTGGAAGGCGGCCAAACGATGAATCCGAGTACGGAAGACTTCCTTTCCGCGATTGACGGGCTGCATGCAGACGAGATTATTCTTTTGCCGAACAACAGCAATATTGTGATGGCGGCGAAGCAGGCGGCCGAGCTGACGGACAAGTCCGTTACGGTTGTTCCGTCCAAGAGCATTCCGCAGGGGATGGCTGCGCTGATTGCTTTTAACGCAGGCGCGTCTCCGGAGGCCAATCAGCAGGCAATGACTGCTTCTATCGAACAAGTGAAAACAGGCATGGTAACCCATGCGGTTCGCGATACGAAAATGGGTGATGTCGAGATCAAGCAGGGAGACTTTATCGGCATTGCTGAAAAAGAGATCGTCTCATCCGGCCCGGATATGATGGCGATCGCAAAGGAACTGCTGTTCCAGCTTGTCGATGACGAGACTGGCATCGTGACGATTTTTATCGGGGAAGGCGCTGAAGAGAATCAAGCGGACGAACTCGCACAGGCGTTGGATGAAGCTTTCCCGGACGTGGACGTGGAAATCCACGAGGGCGGACAGCCGCTTTATCCGTTTATTTTCGCTGTAGAGTAGTCATAGAGGGCTGCGCTTTTGACTCGCTTCCCTGGAGAGGAGTTGTGTAGATGTCCATTGTGATCGTAACGGACAGTGCGGCTGACATCGATTCCGAGCTGCGGGAGTCGCTCGGAATCGTAGCAGTTCCGCTGAAGGTGATGTTTGGAGAAGAAACGTATTTGGACGGGGTCTCCATTACATCTGCCATGTTTTTTGAAAAATTGAAGCATACGGATGTGATGCCGACCACATCTCAACCGTCCCCGCTCGACTTCGCTGAAACGTACAAACAAATTCGGGAGCAGCACGGCAAAGATGTCCAAATCATCGCCATCATGCTCTCCGGTTCGCTTTCAGGTACGTATCAGTCTGCCGTCATCGCACAATCGATGATGGAAGAACAGCTTGATATCACCGTCATTGATTCGCGTAAAGCTTCATTTGTTTACGGCATGCTCTGTGTCGAAGCGGCCAAAGCAGCGCGCGAAGGGAAGAGCAAGCAGCAGATACTCGACATGATCGATCGTTTTCTCGATGAAGTGCAGGTCTATTTCATCGTTGACACGCTGGAGTTTCTGCAAAAGGGTGGCCGCATTGGCAAGGCTTCTGCGGTCATCGGCTCCTTGCTTAACATTAAACCGATTCTGACCTTGGACCCTGCGGGGTACGTAGCTGCTTTTGACAAAGTAAGAGGGACCAAAAAAGCGATCGCCCGTGTGAAGGAAGCATTGAAGGAATACGCCTCAGACCAGCCGGTGAAGGTAGCGATGCTGCACAGCGCCGTACCTGATCAAGCGGCGGAGCATTTGGCGGCGATCAAGCAGGAGTTTCAGGTGACCGAGTCTTTCTTGCTGGAGATCGGCCCGGTAATCGGTACTCATGTAGGCCCGGGATTGCTCGGATTTGTGATGGTAAAAGAATAGACGTCCTTTTCGAAAGAAAAACCTCCTCGTGTGCTTCGAGGAGGTTTTTTATACGGTCCTGTGCTCTCCCGGTACATGTTGCGGCGCTGCATGGCAGTTGCGGACCATATGCTCTGGAAAACAGGGGGACTGTCATTTACACGATGAGCATGTTTGAAAAAACAAGGAGGGTGTATTTGCATGCTGGCGACAGAGCGTCTTGTATTTCGTCCGTATACAGCAGAGGACCTGGATTTTTTGATGTCGATGACAGGTGATCCGGAGGTGATGCGGTATATCGGTCAAGGGAATGTCTGGACCAGAGAACAGACCGCCGAACGGCTGCGCATGTGGATGAACCGCTATGAAGAGGAGCAGGGGCTTGGACTGATGGTCGTGGCAAGGAAGTCTGATGGTGAACTGATTGGGCACGCAGGACTTGTTCCCCAGCTCGTCGATGAGCGCAAAGAGACAGAGGTTGGGTATTGGATCTCGAGAAGGCATTGGGGACAAGGCTATGCGTCCGAAGCTGCCCTGGCCTTGCGGAATTTCGGCCTGTCTCATCTGGGAAAAAAGCGGCTGATCTCGCTCATCCAATTTGACAATCATAGCTCAGTGAAGGTAGCGCGGAAAATAGGCATGAACTTTGAACGTGAAATCGTGTTCAACGGGAAAAGCATTGCGCTGTATTCTCTAACGCGGCAAGGCTGAAAGTGCCTAGCCTCCCCATCAGTTTCTATACCAAGTGATTCGCTTTATAAATGTCTGCCCGACGGCTCTCCATGTAGATAAACGGGTACTGCTCCTTAATCCGCTTGACTTCTGACAGATCCAGCGTGACGATTCCCAATTCTGGGTGTCTCAAGCAGACGCCACCCGAACTGTCTCTTCTGCCTGTTTCCCTTCCCATACCGGGATGAGGTTCTGCGCTACCAGCTCAATCAGCCTTCTCCGATACGATCAATTACCTTCACCCCGCGATAGTACACCTGCCTGATGTCCTCTTCGGAGGTTATCTCCAGTCCAGGCACACCTGCTGTCACCAGAAAATTCGCTTCCAGTCCCTTTCCCAAACTGCCGTAACGCTTTTCCTTCCCAAGGACCATTGCTGGATTGCGGGTGATGAGCGAGAGGATCTCGTTTTCCCCATACCCTTGCTTTTGCAAAAGCTTCATCGCAGGCTGGGCGATGGCCATCAGCGTCTCCGGCCCCTTTAATTCCCGATCCGGAAAAGAAAGCCAGGAGGCCTGCTCGTGTGGAGGCAAGTAGGCATCGGTAGAAATGGCGGTGGTCACCCCGGCCTGAACCAAGCGGCTGATTTGCTCCGGGGAATTCGGCAGTTCATGTGTGCCGCCCAGCGGAGTCGCGACTATTTTTATGTTCTTTTGGGCAGCTTCGATAATTTGCTGATCGGAAATACCGTGAGCGTGATGAAGCACATCCACTCCTGCAGCAAGGGCCATACGGATCGCTTCTTCGCCGCCGACATGAACGCCAATCGATTTGCCCGATCGGTGGAAAGCATCGACGACCCGGGTCAATTCGCTCTGTTCATAAATGATCTCGCCCGCCCGAGGGACCTCCTCCGGCTTGAAATTGGCCGGTGTGGCGTTGAGAAACAGATTCTCTCCTGGGTATTCGCTCTCGCCCGCCAGCACGTGCACGATCTCAGGGGCAGCTAAGCGCTCCCTCTCGACCGGATGGGGGCCGGTAGCCGCAGTAAAATGAGCAAGCTGCGAAAATCCAATCGAGATACTGGACAGAGAAAAGCAGACATCGATGGGCACAAAGGAAGCGAGACGACGATAAAAAGCGAGGTCGAAGCTGCACTTTGGATGCCCGCAAATTTGTTCCCCAAGGGCCGTAATCCCGCAGGACAGTGCCTTGAGCAGAAGCGACATGCCGGCGGCTCCATGTGTTTCTTCCGTTACCGGAAACAGTGATCTGGGAGCGAACTCCAAAAGGTGGGTATGGCAGTCCGCCAGCGAAGGGGCAATGACCCAGTCCCGGCAGTCGAGCAAAGCCACTCCATTCGCCCGATGCTCTACCCTAAGCTTCTCCCAGGGGCCAATGTCAGCGATCAGCCCGTTTTTCACAAGCATGGCTCCGTCGTTGATACTGCCTTTTTCGGTTACGGTCACCAGCTTCTTGGCCCTGATCATATACGTTCCGCTCATGTTTACACCACCCAAGGCGTCACAAAGTATCCGATCACAAAAGCAGTGACGAGCCGCATGAGCATGCCGATGACAGCGGCTGCCATCGCTTCACGCTCCGTCAAGTCGGAATGGGCCGCCCATGTCGCAGGAACCTGTCCGAAGATCACTGACAAGGGCAGCCCCGAGGAGGCTAGGACAAAGGAACCGACAGCAAGGCGCGGGTCGATGCTCGCGGCGATTTTTTGCAGCTCAGCCATCGCCAGCGTGGGACTGGCCAAAAGGGACAGCATGCCTGTCGCAGGCTCGATGCTCAAAGCGGAGAGCAGCAGGGTAAAAGCGTTCTCGATCGGTTGCCAAACGCCAATGTATTCCAACAGGCCGATGACCCCAAATACGACAGCAACCGCGGGGATAATGACCAGCAAGAGCAGCTCCGTTCCCTCTTTGGCAGCGTCAAAGACCGTTTTGAGGTAAGCGGTGCCGGGAGTAAAACGCGGAAGCTCCTCCAGCTCTACTGTCCGGGTATCCCGGTAGATTGTCTTCGACAGAAGCCAGGGAACGAGGATCAGCGGGACAAAGATCGAGAGCAGTACGACCGGAAAAACAGCGGCTCCGGTGGCGGCGAGAGCGATCAGTCCGATCATGAACGTGGCGAATGATTGCTGGGACTGAATCATCGTGGCGACAGCGATTTTCTGTTCCGCTTTTGTCGCTTTTGCCCGCATCAGGATCGGACCGGCGATCCGCCCGGCGGCATTGATATCACCGAGAATATTGTAGACACTCGGGATAATGACGGCAGGATTTATGGACAGCCATTTCATGACAGGAGCAAATACGCGGAACAGCGCATCTGTAAACCCGAGCCGTTCCAGCATCCTTCCGACGATGACGCTGACAATGACGGCAATTCCCACTTCCCCCGTGAGGAAAATGTCGACAACAATCGGAAATACTTTTTTGATAATGGCATCGAACAGGCCGGCCAGCGCATGCGGCCAGAACAACAGGGAAGCCAGAGACGACAAAACAAGGAAAATGCCGAGATATTCCACGCCTGTCCATTTTCTTCTTCCGGGGTCCTTCCGTTCGCTCATCTTGCTCGCTCCTTTCCTGGTCAAATCGCGCTTGCACAATCATGCTCCGTGCTGCAGTATATGAGCTGCCGCAGGAATGGGTGATGGCCCAGTTTCAATGAGAGGAACCTGTAGCGCTTTCAGAGGCGGTAAGATAAAATGAGAGTGAACCTTTCAAGGTGGAGAACCCCTTTGCATTCAGGAGGAGAACCGGGTGAAATATAAAAGTGTATTTGACATTATCGGTCCAGTCATGGTCGGACCTTCAAGCTCCCATACAGCCGGTGCTGCCCGGATCGGGCGGATAGCCCGCAAGCTCTTTGGCAGACAGCCGAAAAAAGCGGAGATCACGTTTTACGGTTCCTTTGCCAAAACGTATAAAGGGCATGGCTCCGATGTCGCGACAGTCGCGGGCATTCTTGATTTTGATACGTTTGATCTGCGGCTGAAGGACTCCCTGCAGATTGCCAAAGACCTGGGTATCGATATTGTGATCAACACTTCCGAAGAATTGACCGGTCACCCGAACACTTCGCGGATTCGCTTGAGCGACGATGAGAAGGATGTGGAGGTAGTCGGTGTTTCCATCGGGGGCGGCAAGATCGAGGTAACCAAGCTCAACGGCTTTGCCTTCCAGCTTGGCTTCGATACGCCGACACTGATGGTTTTGCACGAAGACCGCTTCGGAATGATCGCCGGCGTAGCCAAGGTTCTCACGCAGCATAAAATCAACGTGGGACTGATGGAAGTCTCCCGGCACGACCGCGGGTCACGCGCGCTGATGGCGATCGAGACGGATTCTGTCGTCCTGCCAGAGGTGCTGGAGGAAATCGGGAACATCCCGTATATTTTTGATGTCTCACTGCTTTCTTTACAGTAAAGCGGGAGGAGAGGAGTGAACAGGACATGTTTCGCAACGTAGCAGAATTGGTAGAACTGGCTGAGTCCCAAGGGAAAAAAATTTCGCAGGTGATGATTGAGGCGGAGATGGAGGTTTCCCAGCGGACTCGCGAGGCCATTTTAACGGATATGTACACGAATCTGGACGTGATGGAAAAAGCCGTCCGGCGCGGACTGACGGAAGACATCCGTTCGCACAGCGGACTGACTGGCGGCGATGCGAAAAAACTGCAGGAGTACATGCGCACAAAGCCGTTTCTGTCTGGCCCCACCCTGCTCAATGCCGTCTCCATGTCGGTCGCTGTGAACGAGGTAAACGCGGCGATGGGCACGATTGTGGCTACGCCGACGGCAGGTGCTTGCGGAATTGTGCCAGGTACCTTGTTTGCCGTATCAGACAAGCTGAAGCCGACGCGCGAGGAGATGGTCAACTACCTCTTTACTGCCGGAGCGATTGGCTACTGCATTGCCAATAACGCGTTTATTTCCGGTGCTGCCGGCGGCTGCCAGGCGGAAGTGGGCTCGGCGACCTCGATGGCTGCCGCTGCGATTGTCGAGATGGCAGGCGGTACGCCGGAGCAGTCGGCTCAGGCTGTCGCCATCGCCCTGAAGAACATGCTCGGTCTCGTTTGCGACCCCGTGGCCGGACTTGTAGAGGTTCCCTGTGTCAAACGGAACGCGATGGGGGCCGCGATCGCAACCGTAGCTGCCGATATGGCGCTTGCAGGGATCAAGAGTGTGGTGCCGACTGACGAAGTGATTGAAGCGATGTACCGGATTGGCTGCTCCATGCCGACTACCCTCAAGGAAACAGCACAGGGAGGTTTGGCCGCGACGCAGACCGGACGCCAGATCGAGGCCAAAATCTTCGGTGTGCAGCTGGAGAAAAAGTAAATGAACGAATGGTACGACGCGCCCGTCTCGCTCTTGCATGGGGTAGGCGAGGAGAGGGCCAAAGCTTTCGCAGGTTTGGGCATTGAGACTGTGGGGGAGCTGCTGGAGTATTTCCCGAGCCGCTATGAGGACTACCGCGTCCGCGATTTGACAGAGGTGAAGGACGGAGAGAGGGTAACGCTGGCAGGCACGGTCTACGGCGAACCCTCTGTTCGCTTTTACGGCAAGCGAAAATCGCGTATCTCCGTCAAGCTGGTCATGGACAGAGTGGTGGTGACGGCGGTCTGGTTCAACCAGACATTCGTGAAAAGCAGGCTCTCTCCGGGAAAAGAAATTCTCGTGACCGGAAAGTGGGACAAGCACAAGCTGCAAATCACCGTCAGTGAAATGACCGAAACCGACTCCGACCGGGCACAAAAGAGAGGGGAACTGGCACCCATTTATCCGCTCGGCGGAGATGTGACCCATACGCTTTTGCGAAAAACGATCCAGCAGGCGCTTCGCCAGTACGGCGAGCAAATCCCGGAGATTCTGCCGACCGATATCGTCAGTCGCTACCGGCTCATGCCCCGGCCTGACGCGATTCGGTCGATCCATTTTCCGCAGGATGCCGAGAACGGACGCCAGGCGCGGCGGCGGATCATGTTTGAAGAGCTTTTTTTATTCCAATTGAAAATGCAGGCGCTTCGCCGGATTGCCCGGGAGCAGACAGAAGGGACGGCTCTGCAAATTCCGATGGAGGAATTGCGCACCTTTGTGAAGTCGTTGCCGTTCCCGCTGACGGATGCACAAAAGCGGGTAATCAAGGAGATTCTCACCGATATGCGTTCGCCGTACGCAATGAACAGGCTGCTTCAAGGGGACGTCGGCTCGGGAAAAACCGTAGTCGCGGCCATCGCTTTGTTTGCGGCAGTCAAAGCGGGTTTTCAGGGCGCTTTGATGGTGCCGACAGAGATTTTGGCTGAGCAGCACGTCCAGTCGCTGACAGGGCTTCTTTCCCCGCACGGCATCCAGGTGGCGCTGCTGTCCGGCTCGCTTACAGCCAAACGGCGTCGCGAGGTGATCGGAGCCTTGCAGATGGGCTTGATTGACGTCGTTGTCGGGACTCATGCCCTGATTCAGGAGGATGTGTTTTTCTCAAAGCTCGGCCTGGTAATCACGGACGAGCAGCATCGCTTCGGGGTGGAGCAGCGGCGCATTTTGAGAAACAAAGGCCTTACTCCCGACGTGTTGTTCATGACGGCCACACCGATCCCGCGCACGCTGGCGATTTCCGCCTTCGGTGACATGGATGTCTCCACGATCGACCAGATGCCGGCGGGGCGCAAGCCGATCGAGACTACGTGGAAAAAGCATGAGCAGTTTCACCAGGTGCTGGAGCAAATGCGAGAGGAACTCGTGAAAGGCAGGCAGGCGTATGTCATCTGCCCGTTGATCGAGGAGTCGGAAAAGCTGGACGTGCAAAATGCGATTGACGTTCATGCTCAGCTCTCGCAGGTATTTCCTGAGTACGGGGTCGGTCTTATGCACGGGCGCCTGCCAGCAAAGGAAAAGGATGCGGTGATGCAGGCCTTTCTTTCCGGGGAGTATGCGGTGCTGGTTTCGACGACCGTGGTAGAGGTAGGGGTAAACGTCCCAAACGCGACATTCATGATCATTTATGATGCGGAGCGGTTTGGGCTTGCCCAACTGCATCAGCTCAGAGGCCGTGTTGGCCGCGGCTCGGAGCAATCGTACTGCGTGCTGATCGCCGATCCCAAATCGGAGATCGGAAAAGAGCGGATGCGCGTTATGTGCGAAACGACAGACGGTTTCGAACTGTCGCGCCGCGATTTGGAACTGCGCGGTCCCGGCGACTTTTTCGGGACAAAGCAAAGCGGCTTGCCTGAATTTAAGGTGGCCGATCTGATGAGCGATTTCAAGGCATTGGAAGTGGCTCGCCAGGAGACGGCTGCTTTGGTAGAGAAGGAAGAGTTTTGGAAAAACAAGGAATACGTCTGGCTTCGCAGTTATCTGAAGCGGGAAGGTGTTTTGGACGGGATCGTCTTTGATTGATCGTCGTCAGCCAAAACGTCCCGGACAGAAGGCAGCTAGACGACTGCGCCTTTTCGAGTGAATGGACTCGGAAGGGCGTTTTTTGTTGGAATGAACTTTGTTTATCGAAGGATCAAACAAGCGGGACAGCATAAGATGAGTTGTGATGCTAGATGAGTTGTGATGCTGCCAACTCAAGCCAATTCCGCTGTAATTCCCACCAGTCCCGGCCGTATGGCTGAAACGAAACACGCTTTCCTACGTCTTACAGGGAAATATTGTTAAGAAGTCAAAGGAGCGAAATCATGGTTCAGATGAAACGCTTACAGGCATTCGCGCTGCTTCTCGCAGGCACATTGCTTTTAACCGGATGTGTTCCTGCCGCAAGCACAGGCACACCGCCATCCGGCAGCGGCGGAAATCAACAGCCGGAATCACAAGCGCCACCTGGGAGTACAACTCCGGGGACAACCCCGAATTCCTCCTCCGGGCATCCGCCAACGCCTTCCTCCGCCGAGTGGAATCCAGCAGAGATTCCGTTTGACTATGCATCGATGAAAGCAGATGTTGTGATCCGACTGGATGAGGAGCCGGTACTGCAATCTCCGATCAGGACTCCGGTTGGTAGTGGACCGCAGACATTTACGTTGTTCTTTCGTCAGGCGATGGACCGAAGCAGTGTGGTAGAAGCGATTGAATCGCGGATAAAAGAGAAGGCGTCTGCCGAGGAATGGTTTATCGAGCCCGACCTGGAGTTCCGTTGGGTCCATGATAAACAGCTTCACCTCCGGGCGACACCCAGGACGAGAGTACAGCCGGAAGACGGAATAAAGGAGTATGTATTGGATGTAAAAGGCGCACGCACCGCCAGCGGCCATGTTCTGTCGGAACCCCCTGGCTTCCTGGCTGTTGTTCTTGCTCCCAACCAATTGTGGAAGGTGAGCCTGGATGGAAAGGTGCGGGAGCAGATCAGCGGGTATCCCGGCTCGTATCATAGCGACTCTTTTCTCGACCCTGAGCAGCGATATCTGCTCTTGAGGCGGTATACGGAATATTGCGAATGCGACGCGCGGCATCCCCTCCTGTACGGGATCTATGACAGGCAGACGAACGAGCTGACTCGCTATCCAGTGGAGCTGACCACCAGTTACCGGGGGGAAGGCGCATTTGTTGCCGACCGGCGCGGCTTTTTTTATGCGGCACCGCAAGAGGGGCAAAACATGCCTGTCAGTGAAACTGCGGTTCCCGTCGAGATAGGGGAATTCGTTCACGGAGCCGACTTTAGCCATGACCGAAAAAAGCTGATCATGGCTGTTGGGCCCAAAGACCAGGAGCAAAATCTGGACCTGCTGCTGCTGAATCTGGAAACCGGAGAAAAGCAGCGGTTGACCGGTACGCTGAAAGGCTTTGTGCCTATCGATGAAATGTACGGAGATGTCATCCCCATTTCCTTTGATGATGACGGGCGGCAGTTCACTTTTGCGATGCGGCAGAGCCGTAGTTCCTTCGACCAATTGCGTTACCGCTATGACTGGAAGACGGAAAAGGTCAGCGCGTGGAACCCGCCTGTTCCGAGAGATGCTTGGGCTGGCTATACGCAAACCGATGACGGGATGTATCAGATGTATTGGAATGCGGGGCTGTTTAAAGGAAAGGAGCACCTGATGGATTTCCAGGGAGAAGGGTTGTGGCTCCCAAACAGTCACCGGTATTTGTTTGCGAGACATAAAGAGAACGCGGAAGGGCACGCGGTCGCGATGGACATTATGGCTTTTGACGCTGACCAGCGAAAGACGGACACGTTGATCACAGACCTCTCCTTCGGAATCAGCTTTATCGGTGCAAGCGCTGACGGTCAGTGGCTGTACTTGCTGAGCAGCGGCGACCTTCAGCCGCACTGAGCAGGAAAGCCTTTCCCAGATGGAGACAGTTTGGTAGACAGCGCACCTCTTATGTGAAGACCAGCTTGAATTCTGCAAGACGAGAAAAACGGTCGGCAAGTGGAATTAGCGGATGGTGCTATATTCGCTAATTCCACCCACCCGGCAAGCATTTTGCAAGCACGAGAGTCTCCACTTTCCTTTTCTTCCCGGCTTGCGTTTCCTTGCACCTTCATCTTTTGCACCATTATCTTTGCTTTTGGCGTATAACTCCGTTCAGTCAAGTTTGCGTCCAGCTTTTGTACTCGCGTGCCAGCATGGAGAGGACAATCAGCGATTCGTACCGATCGTTCGTTTTGAGACACTCCCGCAATTTTCCCTCCATGATAAAGCCTTCCGACAGGTAGAGCTGAAGCGCTCGTCGATTTTCCTCCTTGACGTCCAGCCAGAGGCGGTTGGCCCCCCACTCGTCAAAAGCCAGCCTTTTGATCTCCTGCAGCACCTTGCGCCCGTATCCTTTTCTTTTTTCGGAGATGGTAATCCGCATGAATTCGATACTCGCGTGCGGATTGGCCAGTCCGGCCAGGATCACGTATCCCACGCTGTTCCCCTTCTTCGCATCTTCTACAATCAAATGGCGGATATCCGGGTTTGCGAGAGACTGCTCATGCCGCGTGCTCTCCCACGGCAGGATGTAAGCGCGGTTTTCCTCCATCTGTTCGGTTTCGTATACATACGGTATATCTGCCAATGCAGTGGGACGCAGACGAATGTCCATCCTTTTCTCCTTTCTGCTCGTGAAGCTCCTGATCCGGCTTGCTGCTCGTTACGGGATGTCCATCCGGGCGCTCCACCGGTTCCTTCGCTTTTGATGCTTACTAATTTCTCTCCTGTCAGGCGACTTCCTTCAATTTCCAGCCCTTTTTTAAAAGTACATGGTATAAAAGCGAACATCTGTTTGCTATAATAAGAACAGAAATGAAACGGGAACGTTTGTTCCTATTCAGGGGATGGTTGTAATGGCTCATGACAACAAACGGATTATTTTTCTCGCTGACATGCAGAGCTTTTATGCCAGTATCGAAAAAGCGGCTCAGCCGAAGCTGCGCGACAAACCGATCGTCGTAGCAGGCGATCCCGAACGAAGAAGCGGGGTGGTCCTCGCTGCTTGCCCGATTGCCAAGTCGTACGGCGTCACCACGGCAGAAGCCTTGTGGCAGGCTCAGCAAAAGTGCCGCCATCTGGTCGTGGTTCGCCCGAGGATGGAGACCTATATCCGTGTGGCTGTACAAATTACTCGCATATTCGAGTCGTTTACCGATCTGGTGGAGCCGTATTCCATCGACGAGCAGTTTTTGGATGTGACGGGAAGTGTCCGGCTGTTTGGAGGTCCGTGGAAAATCGCAGAGGAGATCCAGCGGCGCATCCGCTTGGAAACAGGAGTACATTCACGGGTCGGTATTGGAGAAAACAAGGTGCTGGCCAAAATGGCGTGCGACAATTTCGCCAAGAAGCGGGAGGAAGGCATTTTCTGGCTGAAGCGGGAGGAGCTTGCAGAGACGCTCTGGAAGCTGCCGATTGAAAAATTGTTTGGAGTAGGCTCGCGGATGAAACGGCATTTTCATCGCATGGGCGTATACCAGATCGGGCAGCTGGCGCAGCTCTCGCCCGCTGTGTTGACCCGGCGCTGGGGCGTCAATGGGGAGGTGCTGTGGCGTACGGCGCACGGCATGGATGACTCGCCCGTTTCGCCTCGTACGCATGATACCCAGAAGGGGATCGGTCACCACATGACGCTGCCGCGCGACTACCATACAGCTGCTGACATCAAGGTGGTGCTGCTTGAGCTGTGTGAAGAGGTATGCCGCAGGGCCCGCAGCAAAGAGCTGATGGGCTGGGTGGTATCGGTTGGATGCCGGGGAGCCGACTTTGACGTGCCGACAGGATTTGGACGTCAGCTCAAGCTGCCGGAGCCGACCAATGACGCGATGACGCTTTACGAAGCTGTCTGCCGCCTGTTTGACCGGCACTGGCAGGAAACCCCTGTTCGCAGCGTCGGCGTCAGTCTGGAGCAGCTGGTGCCTGACAACGTGGTTCAGCTCAACCTCTTTACCGATACTCAGAAGCAGCGTTCACTTGCCCGAGCTGTAGACGATATCCGCAATCGCTACGGAGCGGATGCGATTTTGCGTGCCGCTTCCATGTCGGGAGCCGGGCAGGCTCGTGAGCGTGCTCGCAAGATCGGGGGGCACTATAAATGACGGAGAGGCAGGACGCCGAGGAAGAGCAAGAACTGGTCCGCTTGTACGTGTTGTTTGGCCTGTTGTTTCGGGTTGCGATGGTCGATATGGGAAAGGGGCGGACCGTTCCCTTCAAAATTTCGTACGACTGGTTTTTTCAGGAGCTGTCCCGCTGGGCAGAGCGGGAGCATCATCAGTTGCGGCGCCGGCTTCGGCAGATGGGCTGCATTTTGCTGACGGCGACCCGGCAGGATGGCACCTATGTGGTACAGTACCGACATCGCGGATATGTCAGGGAAGCGGTCTATTCCATCGAAGTGCTTCGCTCCGAGTGTCAGGAATTGGCCCGCTCCTGGATGACGGCAAGGCCGAAATCCTTTGCGGATGAACCGCGAGCAATGTTTCAGAGGCGAGAGGAAGAACAAGGCGCAGTCAGCAAAGAGGAGAGAAGGACATGAGGGAAAAGCGCGTTTCCAAACGGGATAATTTGTTTGTGGCAAGCCGTTTTGTGCTGCCGGAGCACCGTGAGATGTACATCAGGATCAAAGCGGAAGAGCTTCGTTATGTGCCGCCTGGGCTCGACGAGGAGCAGATGGCTGAAATAAGCGGGCGTATCTGGGAGGCACTGCAAACAGGTCAGGGTGTCGTGCTGACGTATTACGATGGAAAAAGTGCTTGCGGTTTGGCGGGGAAAATCGCCCACGTCGATCAGGCATTAAAAAAGATAAAGCTGCACACGGATAAGAAGACCGTCTGGATTCCCTTTTCCAGCCTGCTTGCGGTAGAGCTGGAAGCGATCTCCTGAGAGAGTCTGTACATGGACTGCACGACTCCAGGGCATCCTGTGGATAAAATCGAAGGGGATCAATTCCGTGAGACAAACGGCCATTGCCACTCTGACGGCATGGGGAGTTTTGCTGACGGGATGCGGTGCAGCAGCGCCGCAAACCGAACAATCCCAGCCTGTTCCAAGCAGCGAGCGACTAAGCAGCAAGCACCCAAGCAGCGAACAATCAGCGATTCCGGCACCGCTGGCCTTGCATACAAATACAGCCAGACCCGCTCAAGCGATGCTGGATATTCCCGTTATCGCGCAAAATCCGGAATTAAAGAACGGCTGCGAGGTGACGAGCTTGGCGATGCTGCTGCAGCATGCCGGTCATTCCGTAGATAAAATGACACTGGCCCGGCAAGTTAAAAAGGAGCCGGAACCGATCGTTCAGCAAAATGGCGATATCAAAAAATGGGGGGATCCGGCTGAAGGCTTTGTCGGGGATATGACAGGAAAGAAAAAAGGCTTTGCCGTCTACAATAAACCGCTGGAGGAACTGCTTCGGCATTATATGGGGGAGCGGACGGTCAATCTGACTGGAGAAAGCTACGAAACGCTGCTGGACAGTGTAGCCGCAGGGTATCCCGTAGTCATATGGGCGACCGGAGACTTTACGCCGCCGACTGAGTGGGAGTACTGGGACAGCGACGGCAAACAGATCGTGGTTCCTTTTGACGAGCATGCCGTACTGCTGGTCGGATACGATGAGACTTACGCCTATGTCAACGATCCGCTGACAGTAAAAAAACAGCGGAGAGTAGCTCACCAGGCGCTGAAGAACAGTTGGGAAGCATTGGGAAAACAAGCGGTCACCTATCGGTAAAAATAGGGAGGACAAGGACAAACAGCGAAAAACAGCGGCCCGCGGTGAAAAGTTGTGTGCGGTGACGAGGGAAGGGTCTTAAAAACGATAAGCGGGGAAAAACCGGATTTTTTCGCAGATTATTGTTCAAAACGCATTTTGCCAGAAGGGAATGTTTCCTTGTATCGTTAGAATGTCTTAACTGATCAAACTTGATGGGAACCAAAGGGGATTGTACATGTTAGCACAAGAAATGGGTGTCATTTTCACGAAGCACGTGGGGCACATGACCGCCAAGCGCTGGACTGACTTTATCCAGCAGTTGGAGAGCAAGGGGCTGTACGTCGTGATCGAGACAGACACAAACGGGCGAGTGATGAGCCCTCTCGGCGGCCTGATGCCAATGCCATGCAAAAGTGAGACGCTCCAAATTTTCACGTCCGACGAGCTGCAGCAGCGGGGGTTGCCCGTCGGCCATCACATCGTCACAAAGAGCAAGGCAAGCGGAAACCTGACGACATAAAACCGCAAGCCAAACAAAATCGACAAGAACGAACCTTTCTTCACCGAGAGTCGGCTGGGGAAAGGTTTTTTTGCGCTCAAAAGAAAGCGTTTACTCCATAAAAATATCCTTGCCAACAGAAAAAAATAATCAGGCAGTTCAAATTACATAAAAAAGAAAAGGAATTAGGTAAAAATTAGCGAATAATTAGGGATAATGGAGCTATTTGTCAAAAGGACTCTTTGTGAATAGTGAGTCTATTTACCTAAATAGATGATCGGGCTGGTTGTACAACCAGCTGGCGTGTCCGTTTGAAGAGGGTGCAGGGTACGATCATTTTAATCAAACATGTAAGGAAGGTAAGACGATGGAGAGCATAGCAGAATTTATTGAAAATCGACGATTCTACCACGTATTCCAGCCGATTTGTCACCTTCCGGAAAAAAAGGTTATAGGATATGAAGCGCTGATTCGCAGCGTATCCCCTATCGGCCCTGAAGCATTGTTCCAAAAGGCGACTGAACAGAATAAGTTATTTGAATTGGATACCCTGTCTATTTCACAGGCATTGACTGTTTTTTTCATGCCCCAGCAGAGGCAGGAAAAAAGAGAGTTTCTCTTTGTCAACATTTATCCGTCTACGATCGTGGAGGATCAGTTTCCGGCATTTATTGATGGCATCATGAGCAGGTTTCGTCCCAATCTGAGCAAAATTGTTCTGGAAATCAACGAATCCATCGTAGAGCGAAAAATATGGCTGAACCCGCTGTTTACGAGAAGAATCGCCATGCTTAGAAAGATCGGCTTCAAGATCGCGCTGGATGACGTCGGAGAAGGAGCGACAACCTTTCGCAAGATTGTCGAGATCTCCCCTGATTTTATTAAAATGGACAAGTTCTTTTCAGATGGCTTGGCCCATTCAGGAAAGAAACAAAAAATCGTACAGCTTTTGGTTGAGTACTGCCGGGATGAAGCTGAGCTTATTTTGGAAGGGATTGAGCGCGAGGAGGATTTTTGCTGCGCCGCGAGCCTCGGCGTAAAAACCGGTCAGGGCTACTACCTCGGGAAACCGGGACGACTGAATCAATATTCATGAAAAGTGTACATACTGGAGGAAATATGTGATGAGTGACAGAAACGTGTATTCCCGGAAAGCGACGCTTTCTCTACGAATCTCGGAATTCGAGGTTCCGCCGATGCAGGATCTCTTAATCGTAGGAAGAAAAGCCCCCATTGGGCCAGAGGCCGTCAGGCGGATGGCAGAGGCGCTTTCGCCGGAGCAATTTACTTTGGTGAAGATAGATCATCCGAGAATTGAGGCTGTCCTCATCCGAAATTCGCTGATGCAGATGCTGGATAGAGATGTGTTGATGAACATTATTCTGGAGGAAGCAGAAAACATGATCAGCGATTCGATGGTTCTTCGCTCTGAGTTGAAAATCGCTGTTTCTGTTCAGCGCGAGGTGGATCTGTCATGAAGGTCTCCGAAATCATGACTACTTCCGTTCACACCATTACGTCGGGAAGAAGTGTTTCCTATGCGGCGGAGCAAATGAATGAATGGAAGATCGGGTCGCTGATTGTAGTCGATCACGACCAGGTACAGGGAATCATCACTTCCCGGGATGTCCGATCATCCCATCCCAATCGGATCGTAGCAGATGCCATGACTCCCAATCCCGTCACGATCAGTCCCGATCACGACATTTGGGACGCCTATCGCATGCTCACGGAGAATCAGATTGAACGGATTCTCGTCATGGACAAGACAGAGATGAAGGGGCTGGTGACTCGCGAAGAAGTGATGCGAAAGCTGGCTGAGTTCATGGATTCGCATACAGGCTTGTACCGGGCTCCCTATATACAGTACATTGGAGAGGAGTTCCTCAAACAGCGTCAGCCGTTCCACCTGATTTTTGTGGACATAAACGATTTCGGTCGAATCAATAAAGAATACGGCCATCCATTTGGCGATGACGTGATTCGGACTTTATCTCAACGGCTTTCCGCGCTCGCCAAGGAGAAATACGACTATTTGTGCCGGTATGCTGGCGATGAATTTGTGCTGATATCGTTAGCGGATCAAGAGCAAGTAGAGGAATATCTCGAGGAGATCGGACGGCCAATGGTGCTTGAAGGAGTATCCATATCGGTTGCTGTCGGACATGTGGACGGATGCAAGGAGCCGGATTTTTTCAGCCATAGCTTAAAGGAGCTGCTGCGAAAGGTGAGTCTGATCTCGTCGTACAATAAACAGTTCAAGGAAGAATATGCGGCAAGTATAAACCGGTAGGGGCGGGGAGAGGAAGAGGGGATTCGATCTTTTTCAAGAAAATGGGCCTGTTTCTTTACATAGAAAACACCAATCCAAGGCAATGTTGCCTGACTTGCCAGCAACCTACGAAGGAAATTCCCGAGCCTTTTTCATATAATAGAACCATTCACGTACTATGCCTCCGGCTATTGATTCAATGGCTGGAGGATTTTTTTTGCTCGTGTGAACTCTGTATATTTACATAACTGGAAAATGGATGAAAAGTCGATTTGTTTCGCTATAATAAAAGAAAATGACCTAAGCCATATGGCCGAGGAGGATTGTAAGGTATGAAGCGCTTCAGATGGTTTCCGGGAAGCAACAAAGCCAGTTGGTCAATGTTTGTTTGGACCGCCGTGTTGGCTGTTGGACTTGGCTTCTTTTGCGTTCAACCAGCAACTGCGGAAGAAACAGCGAGTGAACTGGAGAGTCAGCTTCGTTTAACACCAGACTACAAGCAATATAATTACGAACAAGAGATTACAGCCATAGCCATGACGGAGAAAAAGGGCGATTTGGTCCAGGTCGAGATGTCCATCGACAATTACGGTGAGAAAGGAGAACGACTGGATATTCCTGTGAAAACCGAAGAGGTCGACGGCCAGTATGTCTCAAAGGGTGTCTTTTCGACGGGAAGTCGAATCACTTCTTATAAGCTCGTGTACAAAATCGTTATGGATGACGGAGAGCAAAAGTGGTTCGGACATGCGAGCAAAATGATCCAAGTTGACAATATGCCGCCCATGAATCCTTCTGTAGAGTCCATCTTTAAAATTGAGCAGAAGGAATATTATAAGGTAGGCGAGCCGATCAAGTTTACTGTCTATACACCCAATAAAGGTAAACTCGTATCCGAGCCGAAGTTTATGTTTTTCTTTAATTCTGTTGATCAATCACAGCCTGTAGAGGAATTGGAGACTGAGTTGGATCCAAAAAACAACCAGTACGTGACGACGGGGACGTTTACTCCAAAAATACCGGGAGTTTACAAGCCATTTTTCTTTGCGGGTATGGAGGACGAAGAGACAGGCGAGACAATTGAGGCAAGCGCCGTCACCGAGTTTACCGTCGAGGACCATGACAAGATACTTGTCTCTCTCAGTCCGGGCACAGCGACCATGAAAGCGGGAGACGAAATTTACCTGGTAGCTTACTACAAGATCGGCAAATGGGAGGATCATAAAATCTCCTGGAATTACAAGGCAGAGGAAATTACGCGGCAATACGACAAAAAGCGGGGAATCCAGAAGGTTGTGATCCGCTTTGTCCCCAAACGAAAAGGGACGTTTACGTTTGAAGTGAAGGTAGAACAAGAGGACGGCGAAAAGCGGGGAGCGGCGAGTGCGGTGATCCGCGTCACGGAATAGAAAAATGGAGTCGAAAAAGCACTGCACATCAAAATGAACTGCACCCCAATTGTTGGACATATTCAACAGTTGGGGGTGCAGTTTTTTTATGACTAAATTTAGTGGGGATGTTAAGTTAGCTGCGGTTCAACGATACTTAGAAGGTGTGGAGAGTTATGCTTCGATCGCAGCGTCCATTGGTGCATCTGACTATATGGTGAGAAACTGGGTGTTGCAGTACGAGCATCAGGGTGAAAAAGCCTTTGTAAAATCCTATACAAGTTACTCGGTACAGTTTAAACTAGACGTACTCAATTATATGAATACTTATGGGACGTCTCCGAATGAAACAGCCGCCATTTTTCGAATCACCTCTCCTGGATTGATTCGAAAATGGAGAATGCAATTTCAATCACAAGGAATAGACGCTCTCATTTCAAAGAAAAAGGGGCGTCCAGCCATGAAGAAGAGACACAAGAAAGGAACACCTGTTGAAGGATCAGTCGAGGCACTGCAGGAAGAATTAGAGCGTTTACGCATGGAGAATGCTTACTTAAAAAAGTTGAATGCCTTAGTTCAAAGCAAGGAAAAATTACAAAGCAAGACAAAGCGCAAGTAGTATTTGAACTAAGGACCGAATTTCCTATAAAAGCGCTACTTAAACTCGCGGGTATTCCACGAAGTACGTATTATTACTATGTAAAAACTTTCAGCCGTCCAGATAAACATGCTGAATTAAAAACATTAATTCAGGCGATTTACCATGAACATAAAGGACGCTACGGATACCGTCGTATTAAGGATGAACTCAAGAATCTAGGACATCAGGTAAACCATAAAAAAGTACAGCGATTGATGAAACAGTTAGGCTTAAAAAGCATGGTTCGGATGAAAAAATATCGCTCCTATAAAGGGGAAGTTGGAAAGGTGGCGCCGAATATTTTGGATCGCAACTTCCACGCAGACAAGCCAAATCAGAAGTGGGTAACGGATATTACGGAGTTTAAATTATTTGGCGAAAAGCTTTATTTATCGCCAATGTTAGATTTATTTAACGGAGAAATTGTCGCCTATACGATTGATTCAAAACCAAGGTATTCTCTTGTTTCAACGATGCTGGACCAAGCTTTTAAACGACTAACAGATGAAGACGAGCTGCTTATTCACTCGGATCAAGGCTGGCATTACCAAATGAGCAAGTACCAACAGGCATTAAAAGAAAAGAACATTACGCAGAGTATGTCACGAAAAGGAAACTGTTATGACAATGCTGTAATGGAGAACTTCTTTGGTATCTTAAAATCGGAATTTTTATATATGCAGGAGTTTGAAAACATTGAACATTTTAAACAAGAGTTAGCAAAATACATCGATTACTACAACAACAAACGAATCAAGGCAAAATTAAAAGGCTTGAGTCCAGTGCAATACCGAACTCAAACCTTACTTGCTGCTTAATTAAAATGACTGTCTAACTTTTTGGGGTCACTTCAAAAGGAGCAGTGCTTTCTTTTTGCAAGGGCTTCGTGTTCCGACATGATGTGTCAAATAGAGAGGAATTTTTTCAAAAAAGAGGAAAATCGTGTATAATGGTCGGGTAATCCCAAATACAGAGATGGTGGAGGTTTCACGAATGGATCGAAAGCGGCTTGAACCCATGGGAGTGGGGGGCTTATTGGACCGGAGCTTTTCGGTGTACCGCCAACATTTTACCACGTTTTTTCTGTTGGCACTAATCCTGTTTGCTCCGCTGCTGTTGCTGCAGGAGGTACTGCTCAATGACGTAGGCAGCATGCCGCTGTTGGTATCGGACGATGATTCGAGCAGTTTTGAAGAGTTTTTGCAAAACCGTTTTATCCAATCGGATGAGGCAATGACGGACGACATCGGGAAATTGCTGGTGTATTTGCTGTTGTGGCTGCCGCTGAGTATCCTGCTGGTCTATCCGCAGCTGCAGGGAGCGACGCTGCTTGTTACTCAGGCTGCTGTGTACGGGGAATCGATCTCGCTGAAGGCTTCTTTGAAGCAATCATTTGGAAGGTTCTGGCCGATGGCAGGAAGCACGGTCGTCTATATGTTGATTGCAATTGGCATTATGCTCGCGTTTGGCGTGGCTATTTTTCTATTGTCGATGCTGGGGATTGGCATTGGCAGCTTGTTTGAGTTTGACGACCCGAATCCGGTTGTCATCGTCATCTTCGCCATCTTGGCCTATCTGCT
Source organism: Brevibacillus sp. FSL K6-2834 (assembly GCF_038592925.1). Classification (NCBI taxonomy): domain Bacteria; kingdom Bacillati; phylum Bacillota; class Bacilli; order Caryophanales; family Paenibacillaceae; genus Brevibacillus; species Brevibacillus sp. FSL K6-2834. The sequence goes on along the minus strand of NZ_CP151945.1, from coordinate 3,450,263 downwards.
GTTTTTGGTCCTGATGATTCTGGTTCCCGGGTATTTTCTCCTGCGCTGGGCGTTTTTTCTGCCGGTTGTCCTGGTGGAACGCGACGGGATCGGGATCGGACGGAGCTGGAGGCTGACGAAGGGGAACTTCTGGCGGTTAGTCGGGCTGTACCTGGTGCTCATGGTCATTTATTCGATTTTTTCAGGGGGCATTCAGGCCCTTCTCATGGGTATATTCGGCATATCCGTTTTGGGACAGCTGTTGATGGTTCTGTTCACATGTCTGTTGACTCCGTGGATGATGATCGTTTACTCGCTTGCCTATCTCGATCTGAAAGTACGCCACGACGGAACGGATGTCGAAGCGCTGCTTCAGGAACAGACAGAACCGGCATTTACTGCCCCGGGGGCGGAAGATAGGCCATGATCGATTCGGAAATGCTTACCCAAGACAAGGAAAGGCTTGCGGACATTCTGGCCAGAGACGAATTTGGGGAAGTAAAAAAGCAGGGGAAGAGCTGGCTGGATGCCCTCTTCGAGGAAATCCTCGATACGATTGCCCGCATGCTGCAGTCGGCTGATGTCAGTCCGGGGACGGCAAGCGTGTTGTCAAAGGTTATCGTTGCCGCGGCTGTGATTGGCGTCATCGTTTTTCTTTTGATCTGGTGGCGGAGAATGGTCCGCAGGGGCCCGGCGGAGAACCAGTTGCTCGCCCGAGAAGAACGGATCCGCACGTATGCCGATTACTTGCGCGAGGCAAAAGAACGGGGACAAAAAGAAGACTGGCGCGAAGGTGTGCGCTATTCTTTTTTGGCTCTGCTCAGTTTTATGCAGGAGCGCTCTTGGGTTCGGATTGAGAGCTGGAAGACAAATTGGGAGTACCTCGATGAATTGCAGGCAAGGCAACCCGAGTGGGAAACGTTCTTCCGCACACATGCCCGTCTTTTTGAACAGGTTTGGTATGGAAGGGCCGAGCTTGCTCCGGCTGCTTTCTGGGAATCGCTGAGCGAATTGGAGAGGAGATTGCACGGGGAGGGAAAACATGACGAACGCCGCTAAATCAAGACTGGTTCTGGGAGCGGCGATCCTGCTTTTCTTAGTGGCGGGAATCATGCTGCTCAAACCGTCGAGCCAATCGTATTCTGCCTATGTCTCCTTTTCTCCCAACCCCAATGGAACGAAGGCAGTAATGGAGCTGCTGGGACAAAAACGTGAGGCAATCAAGGAATGGAGAAAACCGACGGGATTCCTTCCGGAAGGAACAAGCCAGGCCATGCTGCTTGTAGAACCATATAGCTTGCAGGAGGAAGAACAGGAAGAGCTCCTGCAATGGGTGGAAAAAGGGAATGACTTGCTCATCTTTCAAAGGGAGCCGGAAGGATGGGAGGATGCCGACCTAAGCGTCAGTCTGGTTGGAGGCTACGAGTCGGAACAACGGCGAGTAGAAAGCTCGCTGCTGAACAATCCCGGCTTCGGACAGGCAGATACGGAGTGGAGAATCGATCCTGCGGATGGAATGGAGCCGCTGCTTTCTGACCAGGAGGGGATTCTGGCGGGGCGGAGCCGGGTGGGAGAAGGGACAGTAAGCTTGTTTCTCGTCCCGGAGTGGCTCACGAACGGCAAGATAATGGAACATAACCACTTTGAATTGATCTGGCCGTACCTCCAGGGAGACTGGAGCGTTTTTTGGATAGATGAGTACCATCACGGCTATCAGCAGAGACCGGGAATCCTGGCGATCTATCCGGACTGGCTGATTGCCAGCCTGGCACAGCTCGCCATCGCTCTGCTGCTCTTTATCTGGTGGAAGGGGAAACGCTTTGGCCCCGTCTATACGCTTAGAGAATGGACAGTTCGTCGTGGAGATGAAACGCTTCTGGCGATTTCGAGCTGGTACGAACGGCGACGGCTGGCCAAGGACGCTCTGCAGATTCGGGAGGCGTACCTGCGTCAGTTGCTTGCGGACCGATGGGGATTGCACAAAGGCACGACCGATTACGAAATCGTCCGGGTAGCTGAAAGCCACTGGACAGCGCAAGAGGCCGGCAAGCTGAGCCACGCTCTCGCCCGGCTGGATGACGCAAAGAAAGACCGGCACTACACGGCGAAACGGCTGGTAGCCGACAGCCGGCTTTTAGATGATGTGACCAAGCGATTGGAAAAGGAGTGAAGCAAAACGTGCAGCAATTGCTACAGGAAATGGAGAAGCACGTATTCGGACAACGGCAAAATATCCGCCTGCTGATTACCGCCATGCTGGCTGGAGGCCATGTTCTGCTGGAGGGGGTGCCCGGCATCGGGAAAACCAAAATGGTCCGGACCCTTTCACGGCTGATTGGCGGTGAATACAGAAGGATTCAATTTACGCCTGACCTGATGCCGAGCGACATTGTCGGAAACGTCGTTTTCAATATGCAGCAAAACTCGTTCGAAACCCTTAAAGGACCGATTTTTTCCAATCTGCTGCTGGCGGACGAGATCAACCGTACCCCGCCAAAGACACAGGCAGCGCTGCTGGAAGCAATGGAAGAGCGCCAGGTGACGATACACGGGGTCACTTACGAGCTGCCGAATCCGTTTTTTGTCATGGCTACCCAAAACCCGGTTGAGTACGAGGGGACCTATGTATTGCCGGAAGCACAGTTGGACCGGTTTTTGTTCAAGCTGCAGGTAGATTATCCGTCACAGGAGCAGGAACTGGAGATATTGAAGCAGCATGTTCCGTTCTTTGCCGAAAAGAAGGAGAGCGAAACGGTCGTATGCGGAATCGAGGAGATTGTTTTGCAGCGGCAAAAGCTGGAGGACGTAGTGGTGGAGGAGCAAATTCTCGCCTACATCACGACGATCATCCGCAAGACGCGGGAGACAAAGAGACTATTGCTGGGAGCCAGTTCGCGTGCAGGCATCGCCGTACTCATGGCAAGCAAGGCATGGGCTTTGCTCGATAACCGGATGTATGTCACACCAGACGATGTCAAGGCTGTCGCCCGTCCAGCCCTCCGTCACCGGCTGATTGTGGCTCCACAAGTGGAATTGGAGGGGGGAAACAGTGACCACATCATCGACGAAACGCTCGCGGCCATTCCGGTCCCTCGTTAACAGGCTGCTGGAAAATGGCGTGCTGCCCACCAAGAGAATGATCATCCTGCTCGGGTGTGGTGCTGCAGTCGCTGCGGCAGGCTCGCTGGCCGGACTCGGTTATGCGCTTTTTTGGATGTACAACGCTTTGCTGCTGTTGGCGAGCATCGCCGACTGGTATACGATGCCCCGAGCAAAGAAGATCGCAGCGGTTCGCAGGCTGCCTGAGCAGACCGACATCGGCCAGGAACTGACGGTGTCAATCGAGCTGGAGAACCACAGCGGTCAACCGATCCTGTTCCGATTGCGAGACGATCTGCCCATCTCCTTTGACCGCCCGGAAGCGGTAGAGGGCATTCTGAAACAAAAGTATGAAACGGTATCGTACACAACGCGAGGAAACGAGCGGGGATTGTTTACGCTGTCCTATTTGTATTTGCGCTATCAGGGAAAAATCCGGCTGTGGGAAAAGCAGGCGAAAATCCCCTGTGAACAAAAGATCAAGGTGTATCCGGATCTCACCGCCGTCCGGGGCTATCTGCAGTCCCTTCAGGACAGCTTGATTGTGGACGGGAAAAAAATTCTCTTGCGTACGAGAAGCGGTACAGAATTTCATGCGATCCGCGAATATGTGCAGGATGATGATCCACGCTACATAAACTGGTCTGCCTCAGCGCGGAGCAGGCGTCTGATGACAAACCAATACCGTCCGGAACAAGGCAAAGTGCTGACGATTCTCCTGGACTGCGGGCGGATGATGGGCGTCGAGCTGGAAGGGAAGACGAAGCTGGATTTGACCATCGAATCGGCGCTCACCTTGGCTGCCGTTGCGTTGAAGCAGGGAGATCAAGTAGCGTTGCTCGCTTTTTCCCACGAAATCAAAACGTATGTGCCGCCTGGCCGCGGGCTCGCCCACCTGCATACGCTCGTCGAAGCGGTGTACGATCTGCAAAGCGATTTTGTCGAATCCAATCCTCTGCAGGCACTGGAGTACCTGCATCGGCAGCAGAAGCGGCGGAGTCTGATCGTCCTCTTCTCCGACATGGAGAATTACTTGCTGGAGGATCAATTGGGAGCATACCTGTGGAGACTGCGGCGAAGTCATTTGCTGCTGCTGCTCTCGCTGGCTGATCCGCTGCTGCATGAGTGGAGCAGGACGGAGACCAAAGACAGCCGTCTGGCGTACATCAAGGCGCTGGCGCAGCGCTTCTGGCTGGACCGCAAAGCGTTTCAACAAAAAATGATCGGCGCGGGCATCCAGGTACTGGACATTCCGGCCGATCAATTGACGCTGACTGTTGTAAACTCTTATTTGGACATCAAGTCGAGAGAAGCGCTCTGACCGCTGCTGCGGCGATGGCGGTACAATCCGTAGAGGTACCAGCCGGCCAAGGCGAGGAGCGTCAGCACGGCCACACTGTACTTCGCCTCCAAAGAGAGCGAAGACGGAGTAATGTACCCTTCGATGATCCCGGCGATGACAAACAGCGGCATCGTGCCCAGCAGCAACTGTGCGGATTCCTTCGCTGCCTGCAAAAACTGAAATTTGCGATGGTAAATGCCCGGTACAAGGAGCCGATAGCCCATGTGGAGTCCGGCTCCTCCGGCAATAAAGATGGCCGTCAGCTCGATCACGCCATGAGGCAGGATGTAAGCCCAGAAGGCATAGCTGCTGTCAGCCTGGCTGTAGACAGATGCCAACGCTCCGACCAACAGGCCGTTGAAAAGCAGCAGGTAAACGGGGAACACGCCGAGCGTAATGCCGCTGATAAAGGCCAGAAATGCCACCTTGATGTTATTCAGCATGATCGCGGTGGACATAAGCGGACTGTTGATGGCATCATGGCCTTCTCCCAGTCGGCTGGGATCGATTTGGGCAGCCATTCCCTCCGGCAGCACGTAATACAGATTCAATGGATCGACCATGACTGCTGCAAAGCCGGAAATTCCGCCAATGGCAAACAGGAGCCCGGCCAGGCCGATGAACCAGATCCGCTTGTGCACCAGCGAAAACAGATGGACCCAAAAAAAGCGGGACAGCTGCCCGAGACTGCTGGACTGCTGTTGATAAGCGATGTTGTGGGCCCGTGCTACCAGTTGGTTTAAATAGCGGGTCACCTCATCGTTTGGATGGTAGGTTCGGATATAAGCCAAATGGGCGGAAGCTTTTTTGTACAGAAGCGTCAGACGGTCTATTTCCACCGCCCCGATAGAACGGGGGCGCTTTTGAAAGTGCTCCAGCAAGCGGTCGAGCTCAGCCCAGGTTGCTTTGTGCGCCTGCCAAAATGATGTCAGATTCACGAAAAGGGCCTCCTTTCAATTTTTCATAAAGAGTGTAGTGTACAGGAAGGGTGAAGCACCGGCATGAATGAACAACACATACCAAACCAGGCGGGACGAGAAGTTGCCATCGTCACACCGGAGCACGTCCAGCTAAGGTTTCAGACAGCCGGTCTCGGTAGCAGGGCGGCTGCTCATCTGATCGATACAGGGCTGCTTCTCTTGGTTAATATTACTGTATTTATTTTGTTTGGCATAGTTGTTTTTGGAAATGGAGAGGATATTTTCCTGGAGTCGGAGAGCTATGCGATTGCCATTATAATGATCGCGCTGTTCCTGTTCAACTTTGGCTACTTCTTTGTCTGGGAATACTTTCGAGCCGGTCAGACGCCTGGCAAAAAATGGATGAAAATCCGTGTGATTCAGGAGAATGGTCAATCACTAACGTTTTTGTCAGCGGTGATCCGCAATCTGTTTCGGATTATTGACAGCCTGCCGACCGGCTACTTGCTGGGAAGCATCGTTTCGTTTTTTCATCCGCGAGACAAGCGGATCGGCGACCTGGTGGCAGGGACGATCGTTGTGGTCGAGGAAGGCGCGGCCCGTACCCGTTTTCGCGGACGATGGGGCAGACAGGTGGAGAGATGGAAGGCGGAAGCCCCGCCGGTACTGCTCGAGGAGCGGCAAAAGCGGGCCATTACACGTGAGGACTGGAACCTGCTGGCAACCTTCGTAGACAGACTTCCCTCTTTGTCTGAGGGGAAACGGATTGAACTGGCCATGCAGATTGTTCGCCGCATCTGCACGCGGATCGATTGGCCGGATGGACAGGCGGCGGAAGCGCATCCGGTCGGGTTTGTCCTGCGGCTTCATGAGCAGCTCAAGCATGAATGGATGATCGGAAGATAAAGATCAGGACGATGGTCCTGATCTTTTGCGCAAAGAGGTGTCGAAAATTGTTTTATGATATAATAAAACCTCATTCTTTGTCACACGAAAGGAGGGGGAACTGATGAGCGACAAAATTTTGTCCGCATCGTCGTCACCATCCACAACGTTACATGCTCCCGATCAAAGCAAGCAGGGAAGACGGAAGCGCAACGGTTTGTTTAAAAGCTTGTTTCAAACGCTAGCGCCCCGCTCGGAGGAGAAACGCTCAGCCGTTCCAATCGTCCTGGCTGTTGTGCTGTGGGGAGGGCTGGCTTGGGCCGGGTACGCTTTTGCCGTACATACATTGGACAAGCAGCAGCAGCTGGTCAGCCAGCAAATTCAGGCGATACAGACGCAGAACGCTCAGCAAATGAAGGCGATGGAGGAGCAGATCGCACTGGTTCAAGATGAGATGAAGCAGGTCCAAAGCGGGCTTTCCAACATCGAGGAGGAGCTGCAGCTCACTGGAGAGACGCTCGGCGGAAGCAATAAGACGAAGCAGGCCCTGCAGGATCGGATCGATCAATTGAACAAACAGCTGGTCGATTTGAAAGCTTCGCTGAAAAAACTGGAGGATGCGGCTCGTGCTTGGTAAGATCCATCGCTTCTTTGCGTTTCTGCTCGCTCCAGCTGTCGGCTTTTTGCTGGCGTTCTCCCAGGCCAATCCGGTAGACAAGCTGCCTTACGAAGGGTTGGCATTATCAGCAAAGGCCGCGAACGAGCAGGTGGCCATGCTGCAGGAGCAAATGAACGAGACGAAAGATCTGCTTCGCAATACGGAACTCCTGATCGAAGACATCCGTGACCAAGCCACCAAAGAAAAAGAAGAGTACGAGAAGCAGAACCAATCGATCCACAACCTTCTGGAGGCCAGCAAGTCGCAAACGCAAAAATCGGCGGACGTCTTGGACAAGCTCCTGGCCAACATGCTCGGCAACCCGATTGGCCAAACCTTTGGCAAAAATGCAACGGTCAAGGTCTACTCCCTGGAGGAAGCAGGCTATCGGGGGTACATGGCCAAAGTCCGCTTAAACAATCCAAATGCCCTCAAGATGGTGCTCGCGGGCGATTCGGTCAAAAGTCGCGGAGAGACGACGAGTCACGCAGCCCGACGGACTGGCGCCATACTGGCGATCAATGCAGGGGGCTTTATGAGCAAAGGCGGATATTTGACGCCGATTGGCACAACGGTCGTTGACGGCAAGATTCGCACGTTTTCCAATAATACGGATTTGAGCTTCGTCGGCTTTAACAAAAACGGGCGACTGGTGGGAGGAAAGATTTCCTCTCAGGCTGAAATTACCAAGAAGGGCATTTTGCAAGGGGCCAGCTTCCTGCCGACCCTGCTCCAAAACGGCAAGCGGATGACGATACCGAAGCAATGGGCGAATACACGTCAGCCGCGGACACTGATTGGTCACTTTGACAATGGCGACTTGCTGCTGATCGTCATCGACGGCCGGCGCAAGGGGTGGAGCAACGGCGTAACCTTGGAAGAGGCTCAGCGGAAGCTGCAGGAGTTTCACGTCGTGGATGCCTATAATCTGGACGGCGGCGGCTCCAGTGCCTTCTTCTACAACGGCAAGCTGCTGAACCGTCCATCCGGAGGCAAAGAGCGGCCGGTATCTAGCAATTTGGTCATCTTGCCGTAACAGTGATGGGAAGACAGACGAAATCCCTTTCTCGCAAGCAGGAAAAGAAGGCTTTTTCTGCAAACGAGAAAGGGTTTTTTTCGTTCTGACGTCGTTCCGGCTGTCCTCTCCGGGTGGATAAGACTTTCTCCACGTTGACTGGTCGGAATATTCAAAATTATAATGAAGCTAGGCAATACATAGACGGGAAGGAAAGGATGAGGAAGGTGAAAGCGACGACGAAGACAAAGCTTCAAGCAATCGTCTCTTCGGCAGCTTCTTTTTTGCTGCTGGCTGTCCCCATGCAAGCCAAGGTCCCGGGCATTCCCGAGGGAACGACGGGCGCGACGAAAGGAATCGTGGCGGTATCCCATCCTGCAGCCGCACAGGTGGGCAAGGATATCCTGCAGCAGGGAGGCAATGCGGTGGATGCCGCTGCCGGTATTCAATTGGCGCTAAATGTCGTCGAACCGCAAATGTCCGGCATTGGCGGCGGCGGCTTCATGATGATCTACCTGAAAAAGGAAGGAAAAATCACAGTCATAGACAGTCGGGAAATGGCGCCGAAAGCAGTTGATCCGAAGCTGTTTTTGGATAAGGACGGGAAGCCGGTACCTTTTGAAGAGCGTCATACCAACGGAAAGGCAGTGGGGGTTCCGGGTACCCTGCTTGGACTGGATACTGCTTTGAAAAAGTACGGAACAATGAAGCTGGGAGAAGTGATCGATCCAGCCATCGCGTTGGCCGAAAAAGGAGTGCCGGTGAACTGGATCACCGCCCAGCATATTGCGGACTCTGCGGAGAAGCTCCAAAAACACGGTACGGCTGGCCGGGTGTTTGTTCCGGATGGCAAGGCGCTGAAGCCGGGAGAGCTTCTGATTCAGCCGGAGCTGGCCAAAACGTTTAAGCTGATCAAGGAAAAAGGGACCGATGCACTTTACAAGGGCGAGATCGGCGAGGCTTTGGTCAAGGAGGTCCAGCGCACAGGCGGAGCCATGACGATGCAGGATCTGAAAAATTATGTGGTAAAAGAACGGGAGCCGGTGAAGGGCACTTTCCGCGGGTACGAGGTAGTCTCGATGGCTCCGCCCAGCTCTGGCGGTTTGACTCTGATCCAGATTTTGAAGCTGATGGAGGGCTTCGACAACAAGAAGGACGGCCCTCTTTCTGCCGCGTATCTCCATCGGCTGATCGAAGCGAATCATTTGGCGTATGCCGACCGGGCTGCTTATATGGCGGATGAGGACTTTTACCCGGTGCCGAAAAAGGGGTTGATCCATGATGAGTATATCAGTGAGCGGAGAAAGCTGATCAACCCGGAAAAGGCAAGCAGTGATGTGAAGGCGGGAGACCCATGGCGGTACGAGGGCAAAAAAGCGGTGAAGGCCATGTCTCAGGTCGAGGTGTCTCCGGTAAAACAGACTACGCATTTTGCGGTCATGGATAAGTGGGGCAATCTCGTTTCCTATACGACTACGATCGAGGACGTGTTTGGCAGCGGCATCATGGTCCCGGGCTACGGCTTCATGCTGAACAATGAACTGACTGACTTCGATGCTGTTCCCGGAGGGGTAAACCAGGTAGAGCCGGGGAAACGGCCTCGTTCCAGCATGACGCCGACGATTGTGCTCAAGGACGGCAAGCCGTTTATGGCGGTCGGATCGCCAGGCGGCTCGACGATCATCGCCTCCGTCTCCCAGACGATTTTGAATGTGCTGGAACACGATATGCCGATCCAGGAAGCGATCCTCTCTCCACGGATTTTCTCCAGCAGCTATCCGACGGTCAGTTGGGAGGCAGGCATTGATCAGGATGTGATCCTTCAATTGATGGGGATGGGGCATGCGTTCAAGGCACAGCCGGAAAACATCGGAAACGTGCAGGCGATCATCTACGACCTGGAAAACGGCAGGATGTACGGCGGAGCCGACAATACCCGTGAGGGAACGGTGCTGGGCGTAGACGCGGTCGCGTATACGTCTGCCGAGCCGCCCGCCCCGAAGGAATCGCCAAAAGCAGCCTTCCAGATAAAGGTAAACGGAAACCTGTATCCGTATACGGCAGATCAACTGGCTTGGTACAAAGGCGAGCCTTACGTCCAGGCCGATAAACTGCTGCTCGGCTTGCACGCAAAACCAGGTTCCTTCCAGAGCGAGCAGGCCTTCATCGACGGACGCGCTTTTCTGCCCGTCAAAAAAGTAGCAGAGGGGCTAGGATTTACGGTGACGTGGGATGCCAAGGAAAAAGTTGTCTCCTTGCAAAAGCAATAGGAGATAGAGACTGGATTCCGACAGGACCAAGCAAAATGAAAAGCCAATGGGGAGCTCCAAGACTGGGCTCCCTTTCTTCATGCAAAGAGAGCAGGGGATGCGTGCGAAATAGGAGAAGTAGTTTACCGACAACCAAAAAAAAAGAAAGAGGAGTGCGAGATGAAAAAAGTTCTGGTATTGGGTGGGACGCGATTTTTTGGAAAAAGGCTGGTAAAAGGTCTCGTTGATAGCGGTTATGACGTCACGATCGCCACCAGGGGAAGGCAAGCCGACCCGTTTGGAAACGAGATTGCCCGTATGCAGGTAGACCGGAATGATCTGGATTCCTTGAAACGCATCGGAAGCTCTGAATGGGAGCTGGTCTTTGACAGTCTCTGCTACACGGGAGCAAATGCGAGCCACATTGTGCAAGTATTGGAGGGGAAAGTAAAGAGACTCGTCGTCACTTCCTCAAGAGCTGTGTACGAACACTCTCCGCTGATCAGGAGGGAAGCTGATTTTGACCCGTATTCATATCCGATCACAGCCGGTACGAGAGAAGAGGTCTCCTATGAAGAGGGAAAACGGCAAGCGGAGGCCGCCTTGTTTCAAAAAGCCGGCTTTCCGGTGATTGCCGTCAGATTTCCCATCGTTTTGGGTGTGGAGGATTATACCAAGAGGCTGCATTTTTATGTGGACCAGATACGAGCTCAAAAAGAGATCTATGTCGGAAACCCGCATGCGAGGCAATCCTATATAGACGCGGACGAAGCGGCCCGGTTTCTGCAGTGGGCTGGCGAATCCGCTCAGGCTTGCGGGCCCTACAACGCTTGTTCTGACGACGCATGGACACTTCCCCAACTGCTCGGTGCAGTCGAAGACGCAATCGGCAAACCGGCCCGAATCTTGACCGGCGGTACGGCCGAACAGCTGTCTCCGTTTGCGATCCCGGATTCCTATGTTCTGGATACGGGCAAAGCCCGGAGGGAAGGCTATGCGTTTCGGTCGCTCTCTGATTGGCTTGTGCCTTTGATTCAGCGCTTGGCGGCAGAATAAAATGAGTCGCGGCAGCCAATTGGCCCGTTACGTTCCATTCTTTTCATACGTCTTCATACATGGTAAGGTAGTAAAGACACTGAAGACTGTATTTGTCTTGATGGAAACCAGGAGGCATAACCGATGAAAAAGCAACCAACAGTCATTCTCGCTGTCGCAGCCGCACTTTCCGGCGCGCTTCTGGGAGGATGTGAAGCTCCGGATGTCAGCACGTGGATCTCTGGATCAGGCGGACAATCGACTACGGCACCGGAAGGACAAGCGACAGGAGAAGAGACGACGATTCCAGAAGCGCCATCTATCGACTGGAATGCCATTCCTGAGACATTTGTCCTCGCTCCGGGAAGCGAGAAAGCACTGCCTCATGGAGAAGGAGTCACGTACCACATTTCTGCGCCAGATGTGGCAACGGTATCGCCGGATGGCAAGCTGGCCATTTCCGAGCACGCAGCGATCGGCTCCAAGGCAGAGGTAACCGTAGAATATCAGGGGCAAACCAAAACGGCTCAAATTACGGTGAAATCGTCGCTTGCTGAAACCATTATGATGGTAAACAGTGTTCCGACTGTAACCAATCCTACTGATCTTGCAGTTGTTGTGAACAAGCAGCGCTCGCTGCCTGTCGATTATATCCCGCCAGGATTAACGGAACCAAACGTCCCCTTCCCGTTTTCCGGCAAGGCTGAGAAAAAGCTTCTCCGCGAGCCCGCCGCTCGTGCTCTCGAATCGCTGTTTGCCGCCGCGGAGAAAGACGGAATCCAGTTGTACGGCGTGTCGGGATATCGTTCCTACCGGACGCAAAAATCGCTCTTTGACGGCTACGTAAAGACGCAGGGAGCAGAGCACGCTGCCCGTTACAGTGCCAATCCCGGCAAAAGCGAACACCAGACCGGGCTTGCCATGGACGTTTCCGGTGCCGATTCCCGGACCAGACTGGAAGAGCCGTTTGCCGATACGCCGGAAGGAAAGTGGCTCGCCGCTCACTGTGCAGAGCACGGCTTTATCATCCGCTATCCAAAGGGCAAGGAAGAGATCACGGGCTATGCGTATGAACCGTGGCATTTGCGGTATGTAGGAACGACGATGGCCAAAGAAATCATGGAAAAGGGCATCACGCTGGAGGAATACTTCCAGGATGCTGTTGCTGTGCAAAGCCAATCGTAAACAAACAGGACCAATTCGCTTCAAGGAAACCATCCGCCAGGTAGCTGCTATCTGGCGGTATTTTTTTGTCATTGCACAGAGAACTGCTCCCAAACAAAAAGACGCGGGAAGGACGGACAATCCCCCGCGTCATGCTCTTTGCATGTTTTTTGAATGGTTTCCCGGATAAATCCAGGCAGCCAGGACTCCCGGTAATAACAGCTACTGTCTTCCCGTAACTGCGGTCAAAGACGGCTGAGAGAAAGCGGTCTGCTGCTGGTACGATCTTTGAAGCAGCTCGCGTTCCATTTGATCGCAGTAAGAGATGACCTGCTGCAGCTGCCGGATAGCCGTATCATGTCCTTGCAAAGCCTGTTGAATCATCCGAACGGCCTCAAATTCACGCGCAGCAAGCTGTTGCAGAGTGGCTGCGTTTTGCTGTTCCTGTTGGAGCATTTGCCGATACGTATTGCTCGCTTGCATCGTTTGCTGAATCATTTGTTGAGCGATTTGCTTGCACTGAGCGATTTCCTGCTGAGTATGTTGCAAATTGTGCATCTTCCCAACCTCCTGATGATCGTTATGCCGTACCATCATAGGATGAGCGAAAGGAAGAGGATTCATTACTCGCTTGCAATTACTTGGGCAGACGGATGCTTCCCAGCGGCCAGTAGACAAGCTCGGCCCGTCCCACGACATGATCAAGGCTGACAGGCCCGATTGCACGGCTGTCCATGCTGTTGTTACGGTTGTCACCCATCACGAAGATATGTCCTTCCGGAACTGTGATCGGTCCAAAATCTTCCGTCAGCGTGACACCTTCAGCAGCAGCTTTTAATTTGTTGGCTGTCAGGAACGGCTCGTTGACAGGCTGGCCGTTTACGTACAATTGGTCGTTTTTCGCTTCTACCGTATCGCCGGCCAGGGCGACGACCCGCTTGATCCAATTTTCCCCCGAAGCATCCGGGTGAATGATGACGATATCACCGATTTGCGGGTTCTTCAAATAGAAGATGGCCTTGTTGACGATGACGCGTTCACGGTCGTGCAGTGTGCTTTCCATGGAGCGGCCTTGTACAACATAAGGCGCCATGACAAAGACATAGATAAAAGCGGTGAGTCCGCCAATCAAGACAAACGATTTTACCCAATCAAGCAATTCTGTTTTCCACTTGGCAGCACGTTCAATTTGTTCCATAAGCAATCTCCCATGTACAAGTTTCTCCGTCGGCATATCTTTGTATGTAGCGGGTCTTCTCACGTTTTGGGGAAAAACCGACAGATGTTCTTATTATACATGCTTTCAAAGCGAAGAAGAAGCCGGATTCATGGAAATCGGTGGGAAATGGGACTTGCCTCCTGTTCACAAATTCGTCACCATTAAACATCTTGCCATGTTTTTCATTATGAGGTAATATGACATTGCAAATTAGTTTTACAGTAAAAATATTAAATCATAAACGCATTGTCCACTCTCGTATCAACCTATTTTCAGGCGGGTACATAAATGCGCAGAAACTATCGAAATACTTGCACTATAAAACCAAACGCTATATAGTTTTATAGTAAAAGTATTTACTTTCTGAAAATGGGTGATGATGTGAGCGAAATGTCTCGCGCTGTTCAAATCGAGGAACTGGATCAAGCCTTTATCGAGATGGCCCGTTACTTTATCAGTCACTGGCTATTGGATGAAGATGAGGTTATCAGTCCAAAACAATTCATACTGCTCCGTGTCCTCTACGACAAGCAGCGCAGTACCGTCTCGGATCTCGCAACTGTGTTACGGCAATCCAACAGTGCAACGACGATTGCTTTGAATCGTCTGGTGAAAGCCGGATACGTCAACAGAATTCGCGATGAACAGGACCGGCGGGTTGTTTGGGTAACCGTATCCGATAAAGCGATCCCCTTGATCGAACGGTTGCTATGCAAGCGAAGGAACCTGATGAAGGGCTTGTTGAAGAGCTTGAGCGACGAAGAGCTTGAGCAGTTTGCAACCTATTTGCGAAAAATGAAACAAGGCCTCGAAGAATGAAGGATCGCGTTTGCCTGTTGGGCAACCGGTATCGCGTAGCATAGCGGCTAAGAGATATTTCATGGACAGCGTGAAAAGACAGGAGTGTATGAATGATGAAAAAAATGACAACTCTCATGCTCGGAACCATGGTGCTGGGCGCAACGCTGTTTACGAACGCTGCATTTGCTAAAGAAGTAGCGACTCAACCTGAAAAACCTGTATTTGGAAACGGCCAAGGCGGCTGGATTAACATGCCATTGGAAGATCAAACGATCACCATTACCAATAAAATTGACAGCAATGCTGCGGCTAAAGGCTGGGTAAATGCCCCTCTGGAAGATCAAACAATCGTAGTCAGCGACCGGGGTGCCTTCGTAGCACCAACACAAGGCTGGGTAAACATGCCGGTAGAAGACCAGTATGTCATTTTGGAGCGCGGTCAGGCGCAAAATGTTCAGCCGACAGGTTGGATTCAAATGCCGAAGGAAGACGAAACAATCGTCATCTCTCCAGTTGTTAGCCAAGAAGCTGCACGCACTGGTTGGGTAGCTGCTCCGACAGAGGACAATACCATCGTCATTTCCAGCAAAGGTGCTGACACTGGAACTCGTTCCGGCTGGGTATGGTCCGCTCCTGAATCCGATAGCGATAAATAAGGAACAGTCCAATAAATGAACGCGAAAAAGCAGTCTCTTTCCACCGGGAAGAGGCTGCTTTTTTGTTTAGGTATGTGTAATCGGTCCGAGCTGCCGGTCTTTAATAAAAAAATTTTTATTGACTTGCAAGGGTTGATTGCGAACAATAGAAGGGAGTCAGAAAATTGAAAAAGGGGTGAACGTATGAGAGATCCGCGTTTGGAGGAATTGGCGCGCAATCTTGTTTCTTATTCTGTCCGTGTTCAGCCGGGAGAAAATGTACTGATACATGCGGTAGGCCATACGCCTGAGCTGGTTCAGGCGATCATTCGGGAGGTGTATCTGGCAAAAGGAAACCCGTTTGTTCAACTGGTCGATCCGAAGATCAAACGGGAGCTCGCCAAAGAGTGTACAGAGCAACAGCTGACGCTGCTGGCGGAGCATGAGACAGCCTTGATGAAACAGATGGACTGTTATATCGGGATACGCGCAGGCGACAACATCAATGAGATGGCAGATGTGCCAGCTGATCGGATGAGTATGTACTCGCGTCTTTACGAGCTGCCTGTCATGGATGTCCGGGTGCCTGAGACAAAATGGGTGGTGTTGCGCTATCCGAATCCGTCCATGGCGCAATTGGCGAACATGAGTACCGATGCTTTCGAACAGTTTTACTTCCAGGTGTGCAACCTTGATTACAGTAAAATGAACGAAGCGATGGATAACCTTGTTGCGTTGATGAACCGGACAGTTCGCGTTCGAATCGTAGGACCAGGCACTGATTTGCGTTTTTCCATCAAGGACATCCCGGCTGTCAAATGTGCCGGATTGCGCAATATTCCCGATGGAGAAGTGTACACAGCGCCGGTACGGGATTCCGTAGAGGGAGTGATTACGCATAATGCGCCGACTCCGTACAACGGATTTACTTTCGAACAGGTCTGCCTGCATTTTGAGCAGGGTAAAATCGTGAAGGCGACAGCCAACGATACGGAGCGCTTGAACGCTATCCTGGATACAGACGAGGGTGCGCGCTATATCGGAGAGTTTGCGATCGGCGTAAATCCGCTGATCCGAAATCCGATGAAGGACATTCTGTTTGACGAAAAGATTGACGGAAGCTTCCACTTCACGCCGGGCCAGTGCTATGACGAGGCGTACAACGGAAACAAATCCTCTGTCCACTGGGACATGGTATCGATCCAACGACCGGATTGGGGCGGAGGGGAGATCTGGTTTGACGAAGTTCTGATCCGAAAGGACGGCCGGTTTGTCATTCCGGAATTAGAATGTCTCAACCCAGAAAACCTCAGCTCCTGATCGGCAACCGTTATTTTATAAAATCGCGCATGCGCTGTTCAGCAAGCACAGGGTCCATGTCAACCTGAAACAGCATATGCAGATTGCTGGTGGCAGCCACCGTTCTGCGTGTGGCGCTGTACAAGGTCGGTTTTGCCTTCTTGATCAAGGTCATGATCTCTACGACGGGCGGGATTACCTGCTTGATGCGCAGCAGCCCTTGCAAGTAACGGACTAGTTTTTGAATCGTGGCGGTTTGATCGTTATCAGGCAAGTGCTCAATCATGCTGTAAAATTCACGGATGATGATGTGTTTTACTTCATGGGGGCCTTCCATGCTGGTCGTTTTCAAAACAGGTCACCTCGTGTCAGTAATGGAAAATGGGAAGGTACTTAAAAAAATCGTACTTTCTATCTACCCGCTGATCATGTGAAATAAACACGCGGAAGAACCCGATTTGAAGCGTCGGGTTCTTTTTATCGATGCTTGTATACGGCTCGTTCTTCGGCTGGGATACGGACCCGCAGCAGCAGCCAGAGATTGCAGATGGTAAAGAACATGGCTGTAACATAGGCGGAAAAGGTCAGCGGCAGTGTGAAAAGCTCGATCGTCACGATCCAGTAGTTGGGATGCCGGATGTAACGGTAAGGGCCGCGTGTAATCGGGGGAGCGCCGGGAAGGATGATGATCCGCGTATTCCAACGTTTTCCGAGAGTCAGGATACACCAGTAGCGAAGAGTCTGCGCGAATAGAAAGAGCGAAAAAGACAGGGGCCACCAAGGGGCAGGCATGCCTTTTCGCCAGATGCCCTCGGCCAGCAGCGCGGCAAAAAAACCGACATGTAGAAATACGATGTACTTGTAATGGTCAGCACCGACTTCATACCCGCCAATCGAACGCAAATACCGGGCATTTCGCGAGGCGAGCCTGAGCTCCAGAAGGCGCTGGAGGACAACAGCCATATAGACAATCAGGAAAAAGGACACGGCCTCACCTCGCTTCCAGCAGGATGAATTCCGAGCTGAAGCCGGGACCAAGGGCAGCTAGCAGGCCTTGTTCTCCCTTCGACCACGGCTTCTGCAAGCTTTTTTCCAGCACAAAGAGGACGGTAGGGGACGACATGTTTCCGTAATCCCGCAGAACCTCTTCTGAAAACCTGATCGAGTCAGCGGGGAGCTGCAATGCTTGTTGGTAGGCGTTCAGCACCTTTGCGCCGCCCGGGTGGAAAATAAAGTGCCTCAGCTTCTCCACGGTTGTGCCGAGGGGCGCAAGAAAGCTCTCCAGCTCTTCTCGCATGGATTTGTGAATCAGAGTGGGAATATCTCTGGAAAAGACAACTTTCAGTCCCGGGTCGGTCACTTCCCAGCCCATGACATCGAGCGAATCGGACCACGTCCTGGAGCGGGCAGCGCAAAAATGGAGCTGCGGCTGATCAGAGACGCCTGTATGTACCACTTCATCCCCTTCGATGAGCACAGCTGCAGCGCCGTCCCCGAACAGGCAGGTGGCGACCAGATTGCTTTTGGAAACGTCCTGGCGAATAAATGTCAGGCCGCACAACTCCACACTGAGCAACAGGACCCGGCGCTTGGGGTAGGCGTTGACATATTCGCAGGAGCGGGCGAGTCCCATCGCTCCGCCCGCACAGCCCAACCCCCACAGAGGAATGCGGGTGATGTCAGAGCGCAGTCCCAGGCGGTTCAGCAGGTGGGCATCGATACTGGGTGTGGCTATACCCGTACTGGATACGAATACAAGGCAATCAATATCGTCTATTCTGCAATTGCTGTTCTCAAGGCAGCGTTTCGCCGCCTCGGCACCGAGAGCTACAGCGTGTTGTATGTACAACCGGTTTTTTTCGGCAAAGCTGTGGTCTTGTCCGAACCATTCCAGCGGCATGCAAAAGTGCCGCTTGCGAATCCGGCTGTGGGAAAAAATGCTGATCAGCCGGTCGATGTCCGGAAAAGCATCCTGGAACAACAGGCGGGCAAAGGCCATCGAAGCCTCTTGCGTCACTTCATAAGCAGGAACAGCGGTAGCAGCAGCAGTAATCCGCGCCAGCGAGCTCACCTCCTCTAAAAGGTAAGTAGTTCCATTTTTCCCTACCGCAAGGAATACATTCGTGACAGGAAGCAAGCAAAACAAAAACAAGCCAAAGCCTGGCAACGACCAGACATTAGCTTGTTTTGCAATCCGCAGCCAAGATTCCGCCAGCAGGTATGTTCCTATTTGTTCCAGCAACAATAATTGCGGATCATGATGCGGACATATTCACAGAAGTTTCTGCCGGTGCGGAAGACGACTTTCTGACAGCCTTTTTCACCAAACCGTATTGAAACACTCCGGCGATCAGCAAGAGCAGACCGACGATGGAAAACCAGTACGCGCCGCCGATATTGCGAAACGCGACGGCTCCGGTGGACGGACCTATCGTACCGGTGATTCCCCAGTTCGCGCCGAAAATGGAAAAGTATCTCCCTCGGAGCTCCGCTGGTGCCAGTACGGAGATCGCCTTTTGGATCTGCGGGCCATAGAGCATCTCGCCAATCGTAAAAATGGCTTCGGCCACTACGAGCAGCCAGAATACTGGGGCCCAACCGTAACCGAATCCGACGCATCCGAGCAGCAGGTAAGCGGCGAGAATAATTCGCTCGGGCGGGAACCGATCGGCAAACCTGGCAATGGCGATTTGACAGCAGACGACCAGTACTCCATTGATTGTCATCAAGGTGGCAAATACCGTCAGGAAGTCGTCAAAGCGAGTGCGCAAGTGCTGCGGCAGGATAATTTCCACCTGCGAGTACAACAGTGAGACGGGGATTGCGGCCAATGTCATCCACAGCAGGGTGGTATGCTCCCGCAAGCGGAGCTTCGGCGCTTTTGACACGTCCTCTGGCTGCCCCCCTTTCTGTTTGCCGGATTCCCTTCTTTCCTTGGGGAGTGTCTCCGGGATTTTCCACATGATCAACAGACAATAGATCATGAGCGTCGCCGAGCAAATTCCGAAGGCGATAGCCGGGTTGATCTTGTAAAGCGTGACCCCGATAAGAGGGCCTGCGGCTGCTCCGAGGTTTAAAGCGGTATGGAGCAGGGCGAACACCTCGCTGCGCTTTTCTTCCGGGACGACGTCTGTCACCTGGGCGCTGGCAGCAGGCCAGAACAAAGCGGCTCCAATTCCATTCAGGATGGTTAGAGAAGCAAAGGCGATCAGGGATTCGGCCCAAATATAGCCCGCCATCGAAATCGACTCGATGACCAGAGCGGCCACCATCAAAGGCTTGCGTCCATAGCGGTCGGCAAGTCCACCGGCGTATACGCTGGCCACGATGCTGGTGAGAGGCTGAAGGCTTGTAACCATTGCTGCTACCAGAAGATTCCCATCCATCCGATCGTACAAATAGAAAGCGAGAAAAGGGCGAAGCATAAAACCGGCAAACGTTGTCAGGATGGTTCCGATCACGCGTATCCAAATCGTGGTATCATAGCGTGAGATGATGTTCTGCAGCCAAGCCATGCGACAAATTCCTCTCTTCCGATAAAAGGTTATTTAGTAAGACATAAGTATAAGGAAGCGTCTATTGAAAAGAAAGGAAATTGTTTCTGTTGGCAACTTTCAGAGATTTAAAAGCTATAAAAGAGCTTTGACGGATGCTTACTCCTGTGTTTCTATAGGAAGTAACTGCATTATCGCAGGAAGACCAGATCCCCCAAGGGTAGAATAAAAGGAGACAGGGTACATGACAGATCGCTTTCGAGACAGCCTCGGCCACAACCTTCATCGCGTAGGCCAACTGATCAGGGAAGAGACAGCCAAAGCGCTTGGGCCGTTTGGCATAACTCCCGAGCAGTGGCAACTGTTGGTTGCGACCGCACAGACGGACGGGCTCACTCCCTCGGAATTGGGAAAGCGGACTTTGCGTGACAAGACGACGATATCGCGCATTTTGCCCGGTTTGCTGAAAAAAGGCTGGCTGAAAACGGAGCCCCATTCCCAGGACGCCCGAAGCTACATCGTAAAAATGGCGCCTGATAAAGTGAAGGTCATAGAAGAAACATTGGAGGCAGTACGGGACCATTTCACGCAAAGCGTATTTGCGCCATTTTCGAAAGCTGAACAAGACATGTTTCTAAGCATGGTGGTAAGGCTGAGGGACCACCTGGAGAAATGATGGTTGCATATGCAACCTCCTTTTGTTACCCTAATGGTTGTATATACAATTAGTTGGGGTGAGAAGGATGAAATTGACCGTACGAAAGGCAGACGGACCGGGCTGGCTGATGATCGCCGAAATGGTGGAAAACGGGCTTTACAAAGTCGTCACGGAGCGTTGCGGCGAAGACCCTCCTTACGCTACAATCCTGCAGTTCTTGCACCGCCTGCCAAGGCTTCTCGACCGGATATGCGGAGTCGAGGCGCTCGAAATTCAGCCGAGCCGCGTCGTTTCTGCCAAGCGTGCAGCACGAGCGGCCAGCAGGGAGATGGAGGCGGCGAGGAGAAAGCAGTCACCCGGGAAGTCTTTTCAGATCATCAGCCAGGAGCTGGAGAAGGCGGCGGAATGGAAGCGGGAGGTCACAGAGCTGACTCTCTGGGTCAAACCGGGCAAAAAGAGAACGGCCATAACGGGGGAGACACTCAAGGGAATGCTTGTCGTCGAGGTGACAGGATCTCCAAGGGACAGCCAGACACACGACGAACTCCGTGCCTTGTTAAAGAAGAGGTTTCACGCATATGACAACGATATTGAATTGGTCGAAGGCTACGCCAGCCAGCGCAAGCTTTACCGGATCACGCACCGCCGCTGATTCCTGCTGCCGAGTCCAGGCAGCAAAGGGGGAAGTCAAAGAAAAAAACGGCATGCTGGCAGCCGGGAAATAAAAAGTGAACAACTGGCAACACTAACACTCGTACCCTAGGCGGACGGGTATTTTTTTATCCTTTCAGAAAATAAGGATCGGGGCCGTTTTAACGCATCATTTTTCATTTGTCATCTGTCTTTACAAAAACTTAACAATTTCTTAAAGAAAAAAATACACATTTGTCCTTGTTTTTAAATTTACCTTCACAAAGTTGTTCGATATAATCGGTGAGGCGTTAGTTATTCAAAGGAGTGACGACTGATCTTATGTTAAAAAGCAAAAAGCACATCTTCTTTGACTTGTTCGAGCAGCAAATTGCCAATGTCCACAAGGGAACCCATCTGTTTTATGAAATGATCGGGAACTACCAGGACTTGGAATCCAAAGTAAAAGAAATCAAGTCGGTGGAAAAAGAAGGGGACGAGATCGTTCGCCGGATTATGAATGAATTGAACTCTACCTTTATCACTCCGCTGGAGAGGGAAGATATTCACCAGTTGGCCCATACGATGGACTCAATGATCGACTACATCGACGGCGTAGCAGACCGGATGTACTTGTACCAGGTGCGCCAGCCAGATCCGCGCGTGCTTGCACAGGCCAACATTTTGGTGAAATGCTCGGCGAAGCTGATCGAATTGATCCGTACGCTGCGCAAACTGGATCATCAGGTCGTATCCAAATACGCTGCCGAAATCAAGGAATTGGAACATGAATCCGACTCCAACTACCGTAAAATGGTTTCTGATTTGCTCAACGCTCCTAACGCTGATCCGATCGAAGCGATCAAGCTCAAGGAAATTTACGACAAACTGGAAGACTGTGCCGACTTTGCCGAGGACGTATCCAACCTGGTAGAAGGGATCGTGCTGAAGAATGCCTAGTCTTTCCCCGGATATGATTATCCTGATCCTCGTTGTGATCATGGCGCTTAGCTTCGACTTTATCAATGGATTTCACGATACCGCTAACGCCATCGCGACTTCAGTGTCTACCCGAGCGTTAAGCCCGCGCACGGCTATCATTATCGCGTCGTTCTTAAATCTGATCGGGGCGCTCACGTACACAGGGGTAGCGAAAACGATCGGAGGATCGATTGCCGACCCGTTCCAGTTGGAAAACGGATTGGTCGTCGTGCTTGCTGCATTGACGTCAGCCATCCTGTGGAACCTGATCACCTGGTGGTTCGGAATTCCCAGCTCCTCCTCGCACGCGCTGATTGGCGGGATCGCTGGGGCAGTCGTAGGTGCTGCTGGCGTCGGTTCCATTAACATGGCAGGCTTTATCAGCATTGTACAAGCCTTGATTTTTTCTCCATTGATCGCATTTGTCGTCGGTTTTACCGTAATCAAGATCATTTCGGCGATCGTAGCCAATATGGCGTATCATCCGACGAACAAAGGTTTTCGGATGCTGCAGGTCGTAGCTGCCTCCTGGCAATCCTTTAGCCATGGAGCCAACGATGCGCAAAAAACGATGGGGATTATTACCTTCGCATTGATTTCCGGTGGATTTATGACGCCGGAAAACGGTGACTTCTCCATTCCTCTCTGGGTCAAAATCTCCGCTGCGGTGGCGATGGCACTAGGGACATCTGTCGGCGGCTGGCGGATTATCAAGACGATGGGCGGCAAGATCATGAAAATCAAGCCGATCAGCGGCTTCTCTGCAGACCTTTCGTCGGCGATGATCATCACCATTTTTACGGCGTTCAAGCTGCCGGTCAGTACAACGCACGTAATTACTTCCTCGATTCTTGGCGTAGGTGCCTCCCAAAAGTTTTCAGCTGTTAAATGGGGGCTTGCCGGAAGGATTTTGGTCACATGGGTAATCACGTTGCCGGCTACAGGTTTACTGGCTGCTGCCTGTTACGTGGTGTACGATGTGTTCCTGTAAAAGGAATTCGTCTATAGCGTTCATAAATAAAATGCCAGCGTCCTTTCCTGCCGTACGGGGAAGGACGCTTTTTGCTGCCAGCAAAGTTATGACGGACGCGTCAGACGCGCCCAAAAGCCTTGTTTCGGTTTGATGGTGACCATGCGTATGGATGAGATGGGAATATACGCGAGAGACCCGTCCGTCATCTCCAGAAGAATGCCGTCTTCGCTGTAATCGTAGAGCCGCCCCTCTTCAAAGGAGGATGTACCAGCGGAAATCATCGCCGGTGCGAAGTGAACCCGGACATCCCTGTCGAGGTAGTCCTCCAACATACCCTCATTCATATCAAAACACCCGCCTTGTTTTTTCCTTAGTATGCCCATCTTTTCGACAATTCAGACGCAGGTGCCCCGAAAGAAAAGCCACCGCTCGTTGGAGGGTGGCTCTGTCATTCTGTTTCTTATTCTGAAGTATTGTGGGACTGGATGGACTGTCTGCTTTTTCTCGCAAACACGATCAGCAAGATAATGCCCACCGCGATTAGAGAAAGGCTGACCAATTGGGCAACGCGCAATGTTCCGCCGATCAGGAGAGAGTCTGTACGCATGCCCTCGATAAAAAAGCGGCCGATTGAATACAGGACCAGATAGCTGAACAATACTTGTCCGTCAAAGCGTTTGAAGCGGTACAGCATTGCCATCAGGATGGCGAAGACGAGCAGGTTCCACATCGACTCGTAGAAGAACGTTGGGTGGTAATACTGCCCCCCGATGTACATCTGGTCGCGGATAAACGCAGGAAAATGAGCCATGTACTCCGCAGTTGCCGGTCCGCCGTGCGCTTCCTGGTTAATAAAGTTGCCCCAGCGGCCGATCGCTTGCCCCAGAATGACACTGGGAATCATCGCATCCCCCAGCAGCAAAAACGGCAGGTTGTGCTTGCGGACATACCAGGCACCGGCGAGAACGCCGCCGATCAAGCCGCCGTGAATCGCCAGCCCTCCTTCCCAAACGTAGAAAACGGAGAGGAGATTGTCTTTGTACTGGTCCCACTCAAAAATGACGTAGTAAGCACGAGCGCAAATGATGGCAGCGGGAATGATGAGTACGACCATGTTCAGGACGTGATCAGGATCTATGCCCGAACGCTTGGCATTGTAGCGGGCGAGATAGGTTCCCAGAAAAAACGCAAACCCCATAATGATTCCGTACCAGCGAATATTGATGGGGCCAAGTGATAATGCTATCGGATCAATCATGTTGTATTCCTCCTTGCCTCCAAACATCTCTGCACAGTATAGCACAAATCGCATGCGCAGTTCCAATTGTGCAGATGGCAACAGCAGGCAGCCTGTGGACCGCCGCACTTATGGCTTTTGTTTCAGAAAGGCCAGGATCGAATCAAGGGAAGCACGCTTCTGGTCATGGACGGCAGCGAACAAATCGCCGAACTTTTGCAACCGTTCGGGAACCGTATGGACGGTGAAATCAGTCGGGTGGATATGGGGAACCTCTTCCCAGCGAAGCGGTGTGGAAACGGTCGCTTCCTTGCGGGCCCGCGTCGAATAGGGGGCGGTCAAGGTCTTTCCCCGCCAGGGCTGCAAGTAATCGATGTAGAGCTTTGTGCCCCTGTTCTTGACCAGGCGCTCCAATGTGATCAGATCAGGCCGCTTTTCCGCCAGGTAGGTCGCCAAGAAATGCCCGACCTGTCTCGTTTGTTCAAATGTATAACGACGTTCGATCGGAATGTAAATTTGCAAGCCCGATGCGCCAGAAGTCTTGACGACAGAGGGGAGCTGCAAATCGTCCAACAGCTCCTTCAAAAGCATGGCCGTTTCGGCGACGGGAGCGAATTCCGGTGTAGACGGGTCAAGGTCGAAAACGAGCTCAGTCGGTATCTCGTCTCCCGCCAGGTGAAACGAGACGTGCCATTCCAGTGCCGCCTGATTCGCCAACCAAACAAGAGTCGCCGCATCATTTAAGAGGGGATAAGCGGTATTTTCCCATACGCTGGAAGCGATCCAGTCCGGAGCGTACTCAGGAATGTTCTTTTGATAAAAATGCTTGTCGTGGATGCCGTGGGGATAACGGATAACAGTTAAAAGGCGGTCTTTCGTATAAGCCAGAAACGGAGAGGCGACCTCCATTAAATAACCGATGTAATCCCATTTGGTGACGTTTGCTTCCGGCCAAAGCGGTTTGGTTGGATTCGTAATCGTCAATTCCTTGCCCGCAACGGCAACGGTAATGTCAGCAGCTTCAGTAGGCAAGACAAATCCCTCCCTCTGGGACTAGTGCTGCCCCTACTTTTCCCGCATTGGCCAAACATATGCAAGCGAGGCACCTGCATATTTTGGAAACCCGAGTAACATAATACGGGTAGCTTACTAACAGTTGGTGAATCGTATGAAGCATACTCGTCAGTCAAAGAAGGAACAAAATATTGCCCAGTTAAACGAAAAAAGTCTGAGCGAGCTGGAGTCTTTTCCCGTTCGTTCTTCTTTGGAAGAGAACATTGAGATTCTTGAACATCTGTTTCAGGATTGCTCGGATTTTGTTCTGCGTGAGTTTCAACTGAAAGACAGTGTTCAAGCTTGTGCGGTCTTTGTAGATGGCTTGATTGATACGCAATCCGTTAATGAAGCACTGAGGGCGCTGATGATCCTGAAGGGTGGCCGGGAGAGCATCAGGAGCATCGAGCATGAAGTTCTCCCCGTCTCGCAAATTTCCGAGGTCACGAGCTACAAGGATTTTCTGTCGGCTGTGCTTGGGGGAGATACGGGAATTCTCGTAGACGGCAACGACATTGCTCTCACGCTCGGGATTCGCGGAGCCGAAAAACGTTCCGTAAACGAACCGGAAGGGGAAGTTGTCGTACGGGGGCCGCGGGAGGGATTCATTGAAAATATCCGGACGAATACGTCCCTTCTCCGGCGGAAGCTGAAAACGCCCCGATTGAAAATGAAATCAATCGTCGTTGGCAAGGAGAGCAATACGAACCTCGTCGTTTCCTATCTGGAAGGAATAGTAGACCCTGCTTTACGGGACGAGGTTATTTCGAGAATCGAGCACATCGAGATCGACGCGGTTCTGGAATCGGGTTATATCGAAGAGATGATCCAGGATAATGCTTTGTCGCCATTTCCGCAGGTCCAATATTCGGAAAGGCCTGATACGGTTGCAGCCGCTTTGCTGGAAGGGCGGATTGCTATTTTTGTCGACGGGACACCAATGGTCCTGATCGTTCCGACTACGTTCTGGATGATGATGCAAGCCAACGAGGATTACTATGAACGCTTTCAGATGGCCACACTCGTCCGCTGGCTGCGCTATTTGTTTTTGGCTATTTCTCTTGTTACACCGGCAGGCTATGTAGCGATTTCGACCTTCCATCAGGAGATGCTCCCAACCACTTTATTGCTGAGCATCGCGGCAGCGCGGGAATCCATTCCGTTTCCGGCGATTGTCGAGGCGCTGATCATGGAGATTTCGTTCGAGGCCCTGCGCGAAGCGGGGATTCGATTGCCGAAAACAGTAGGGCAGGCAGTCAGCATTCTGGGGGCGCTTGTCGTAGGACAGGCTGCCGTCCAGGCGGGAATCGTTTCGGCACCGATGGTAATTGTCGTTTCGATCACGGGAATCGCTTCCTTCACCGTGCCGCATTACAATGCATCGATCGCTTTGCGGATGCTTCGTTTCCCATTGATGTTTGCCGCCTCCTTTTTGGGAATATACGGCATTCTGGTCGGCATTCTTCTGATTATGGGACACATGGCAAACCTTCGCTCGTTTGGGGTGCCGTACCTTTCCCCGCTGGCGCCGATGTCGATAGGCGACTTCAAGGATGTGCTGATTCGTGCTCCTTGGACAATAATGGAGAAACGCCCAAGCTTTACGGGGGTAGAGGACGAAAAACGCTTGAACACAGCCTCGATCAATAAGTCCAGACAAACGAGCGATTGAGGAGGCTAAAATAAACAGAAATAACCGGGGGAGTGGTACTGTGAAAAGGAGTTCCCGCTTCAAAATTGCTAGTATCATCGTCATCCTGATTCATTCACTGCTGCTTACGGGATGCTGGGATCGGGTAGAAGTGAACGATCTGGCGCTCATCCTTGCTTTCGCGGTGGATAAGGAAGAGGACGGCTTGTACCGGATGTCTGTACAACTCCCCCTGGTCAGCAGTCTCGGAGGTCCTTCCGGCGGTGGTGGAGGGACCAGTGGAGACAAGAGCTATTATGTGGATTCGGCTACCGGAAAAACACTCCGGGAAGCGAACAACGTTTTGCAGTCAAGGATGAGTCGAAAGCTTTTTTACGCCCATCATCGGGTGATTGTCATTGGCGAGGAGACAGCCAAATCAGGGCTGAGAGAAATACTTGATGTCATCGCCCGTTTCCCGGAAAACCGCCTGACAGCATACATGGTCGTGGCGAAAGGGAAAGGCTTCGATCTTCTCAAAGCCCAGCCTCAGTTCGAGAGATTTTCTGCGGAAGCGATGAGAGAATTGATCAAAATGGTGGGTGTTACCGTTACGGTAAAAGACATTGCGCAGATGTTGAATACACCTGGTGTCGATGCGTATCTGCCAGTATTGGCAAGCGTTGATTCCAGACCAAAAGGGAAATCAAAGGAAATCGAGCTGATCGGTTTTTCCATGTTTCGCGATGATCGGTTCGCTCATTTTTTAACTTTGGAGCATGCCAAAGGGATTCGATGGTTCCAACCGACTTTCTATTCGTACGCTACGGATTTTGATATCCGAAAAAACAGGGAGATCAGTGTTCAAGTAAATCAAGGTAGGATGGAAATTACACCGATCGTCCGTAATGGAAAGGTTCATTTTCAAATAAACGTCCACGCGAGAGCGGCAATCATTGAAGATCACAGCGGTACCGATTGGGGAAACTCGAAGAATTTGCGCATGCTGGAAAACAAGCTGGCTGCCAACATAAGCGAAGGCATACGAACAACCCTTCAGGAAATGGTGAAAAACCAGAGCGACATAGCGGGGTTGGGACTGGTGCTCGCAAGAAAATATCCTCAGCTATGGAAAACATCGTTTCGCGAAAACTGGGACAAGCATTTGAAAGCAGTGACATTTGAGATTCGTACCAGAGCGACTGTTCCAAACATCGGACAAACCACAGAGAACCTAACCAAGGAGGAGATGAGATAAAATGAACCTGATTTTTGCAGGGATTTTTCTCCTTTCCTTCTCTTTGATGGCAATCCGTGACATCATGTTACAGCATCACCGTTCTTCAAAAATGAGAGTGGTCATCTATCTGCTCTATATCGCAACGCTGTGCCTGTTCGTCGCTGCGTTTTACCAGGTTGATATCTTCAAGCCCTTTCAAAACACGATCAGTGCTTTCGAGTCAAGGGTTAAAGCATGGATGATGAGCCTTTACTAAGGGGGCAGGAAAATTTGCAAGTCAAACAAGTGATCAACCATCGCCAGATCGCCTGGCTGACGAGCGGTGTGATTATGACAGGGGCCGTTGTCAGCCTTCCGCAGCAACTGGCGGTCGTGGCCAAAAACGATGCCTGGCTGTCCCAATTGCTGCCTGTCATGTATACGGTTCTTGTCGCCTATGTGTTTGAAAGGCTCATTCGGGCTTATCCGGGGAAGAACATATTTGAAATCTTGATAGAGACCAGAGGGCGTGTTGCCGGCAGCCTGCTTAATGGAATACTGCTGCTTTTTTTCTTGCTCATCCTTTTGCGCGATATAAAAGGAGTCGGTCATTTTCTGCATCTCAGTTTGCTGAGCGAGACCCCGCTGGAGATTATTCTTCTCGTCTTTGTCGTGGTTCTCCAGTATTTCGGGCGGTCCAGCATGGAAGTGGCGGCTCGGGTAAATGAGATGTATTTCCCGATGTTTTTTATACTCTCTTTCTCGATGTATTTTATCTTGTCCAACGAATATGATCTTCGACGACTCGAGCCGATTATGGACAGCAAGTTTGTCGCGTTGCTGCTGAGCAATTGGATGTCAGGGGGGTTGTACGGGGATATCTTTGTTTTTGGCGCTTTTTTGCATGCCATTTCCCAATCCCGGTTGTTTTTTTCGGCGGTTAAGCACGGGGCGACGATGGCCGGCTTCGGAATAATGCTGATCCTGATTATTCAACTGGGTGTCATGGGATACCTGATCACAAGCCGCTTGAATTATCCCGTATATGTTCTCGTTGAGCAGATCCACTTGACTGACTTCCTCGACCGGGTCGAGGTGATGCTGTTCAGCATCTGGTTTCCCGCTTTCGCGATTAAAGTGGTCATCACCTACTTGACCCTACTGATCGGGATCGGGACGTTGACCAGAAGGGAGGACTATACGTATTGCAACGGGCCGTTTGGCTGGTTTGTCCTGATCCTCAGCATTACTACCTTTCAGCACATAAACGACGTGAATAACTTCATCGGCTTTGTATTGCCTGTACTTGTTCCGTTGATCCAATGGCCAATGTTGCTATTGCTGTTCTTGTCCGCACGGCAAAAGGCAGGAAAGAGAGCAGGCTCGGATCAAGGCAGCCACCCTCTCCTAAAGAAATATCGCAGATACACACGATTGTGGTGGATATGTTTTGCCATATGCACGATTTCTCTTTTGATCGGTTCATTTATAGAGCCCTTTTATGGGGGATGGGGAAGAGTTTTCGGTGCCGTTTACTTTTTTGGATTTTTGGCGGCGTTTATCTTCTCTTATTTGGAACTGCAGTCCCTGAATCATATCATGGAGCGAGCAAAATCAATCGCGAGAAGGGCTTAGAGAAACAGAGCTTGAGCTGTCGGAAAGAGCCGGTTTTCACCAGGGCAAGGGTGGAACCGGCTTTACACTTGTACGACCTTTGCAATCCTGGGATTGCTCAAAATGATTTGACTTTTCCATGAAGTGGATTTACAATCTTCGCCAATACTTGTTTGCTCGTAAGTATGCAGCCAGCCTTTTGCCTGATGATCTCGCAACGGTTTGATTGCCTGATTCATGCGAAACGGGAACATGAAACCGATCAATATGCAAGGCTGCCCAAAATTTAGACTGGAAAGGTGGTTCCCGTTCGTGTCAAAAGAACCCTGTGATGCAAGCGCAAACCAAAATCAAAAATCGAGCTTCCACCATTACATTCAATCCCCGGAAATGCAGGGGAAGCTGTACAAGCGGACGTTGCTTATCGTTGTCATTTCACAAATTTTCGGAGGAGCCGGCCTTGCAGCCGGGGTAACGGTCGGAGCGCTGCTCGCCCAGGATATGCTCGGAACGGACAGCTTTGCGGGGATTCCTGCCGCGCTGCTCACCCTTGGTTCTGCAGTAGCCGCGATGCTGGTCGGGCGGCTCTCTCAGCGTTTCGGACGTCGTTTTGGACTCGCAGCAGGATTCTTGACTGGTGGCGTAGGTGCGGTTGGGGTAGTGCTTGCGGCTGTTGGTCACAATATATGGCTTCTTTTCGCTTCGCTGCTGCTCTATGGTGCAGGCACGGCTTCAAATCTGCAAGCACGCTATGCAGGGACGGACTTGGCTAAGCCGCAACAGCGGGCAACAGCAGTCAGTATTGCAATGGTGTCCACTACTTTCGGTGCGGTTGCTGGTCCAAATCTGGTGGAGGTAATGGGGCGATTCGCCGCCTCGATCGGAGTTCCGGCTCTGGCAGGTCCTTTCATTCTAGGTGCCGCCGCGTTTATTCTGGCAGGGCTTGTATTTCTGACCTTCCTCCGTCCGGACCCATTCGTTGTAGCCAAGGCAATCGCTGATGCACACAAAAAGGATCAAAGCCCGGCTGCGAAAGAAAGCTCGCTCGTATCCGCAAACACCCGGGGCATTATTGTCGGGGCGACTGTCATGATTTTAACCCAAATCGTTATGGTCGCGATCATGACGATGACACCTGTTCACATGAAACACCACGGGCATGGGCTCAGTGAGGTAGGGTTGGTCATCGGCGTTCATATTGGCGCCATGTACCTGCCGTCTCTTGTGACCGGTATTCTCGTTGACAAGGTGGGACGAGTGGCGATGTCATTTGCGTCTGGGGCGATTCTGCTTGCAGCCGGGGTCCTGTCGGCTGTCGCACCTGCAGATTCCATGCTGCTGCTCACGATTGCTCTCGCTCTGCTCGGGCTTGGCTGGAACTTCGGATTGATCAGCGGCACAGCGCTTATCGTAGATGCAACCAACTCGTCTACTCGGGCAAAAACGCAAGGTACCATTGATGTCCTGGTTGCTTTGGCGGGGGCTTCGGGCGGAGCATTATCCGGCATGGTCGTAGCGCATTCCAGCTACGCGGCACTTTCGCTTGGCGGCGGCGTTCTTTCACTGCTGCTGATACCAGTTGGCATTTGGTACCATAGCAAACATAAAGCGGCCAAATCTGAGAGCATGTCGCTATAAAGCGGAGTGGATTCATCCCCGGCTATTTCCTGCAGCTTGCGGAACATACCAGAAAAAATGGAATTGGCCGACTGGACAAGCTGCCTTTTTTCCTCGACGCTTTGCTTTTCCCGTTAAAATGAGTTCCGCAATGATCAAAGGTACAGAGCGGCCCGTATGCCCGATCATCAGGTATTCAGGTAACAAAGTTTGAGGCCGGTTTTGCGGAAGCGGTGCCGGATGTTCAAAATCATATGGTAAATGCATAGGGAACCGTACATGGTGCAGTTATCTATGCGTTGGTTGACCACGCATTTTCGGTTGCCTGTAACGCGTACGGAAATACATCCTTGAGGCATCTCCACCACTATTCAGTTTATGGAATCAGCAAAGCCGGAGACAGAATCGTTGCCCGTGCGACGGAGGTTAAACGAAACGTTCGTACAGGATTCTATCGGATCGATAAATGTCACGAGGAAAATCTGATAGCTACGATGGAGGCAGTGTCATATCGGAAGGACCACTACTTTGTAGAACTTGATGAACAGAAATAAATAAAGGCAGTGCAAAGTCTGAGGCTATCCTTTCTGTCTTGGGCTAGCACTGCTTTTTTTCGCAGCAGCCAAAAACGAGTGATTCAAAGCTGTCTCCGTTTCTAAGAAAAGAACCGCTTTTTTGTGTTCTGCCCGCATCATGCATTTGAATGGCCGAATGTGGAGATGTTGATGGTAAGAGGTACGAATTAATCCTTTTCATGAGGTGAAAGGATGCATCCAATCATTCCGATGGAACCGATCAGCTGCGAAACAATCCCCGAAGGGCCGAACTGGATAGCCCAGGTTAAATGGGATGGGGTCCGAATTGTTACCTACTTTGACGGACAGGAAACGCGTTTGTTCAACCGGAGAAAAAATGAGCGGACAATCCAATTTCCGGAGCTTGCTGACATACAAACATACTGCAAAGCTCGCTCCGTAATCCTGGATGGAGAAGTCATCGCATTAGGGTCTGACGGAAAACCGTCATTTCATGAAGTGATGCGGCGGGATGGCATTCGGCGACCGGAAAAAGTCAGTCAGGCACAAAAAGCGGTTCCGATTACCTACATGATCTTTGATGTGATTTTCCTGGATGGCGAGTGGATTATCAATCGTTCGTTGCGTGAACGCATGAGCCTGCTGTCGGAAATCATCATGCCGAATGAGCACGTCCAATTGGTTCCTGGCAATGACAATGGCCAGGCTTTGTATGATGTTATCCAGCAGCATGGGATGGAAGGCATAGTCATGAAAGATCTGAACAGCAAATATGTCATTGGCGGCAAAGAGAAGCAGTGGCAAAAGAAAAAATATTACCGGGACACCATCGCAGTTGTTGGGGGAGTGACACTCCGCGATAACATCGTAAATGCCCTTCTTTTGGGGTTGTATGATCAAGAGGGGCATTTATTTTACATTGGCCATGCGGGAACAGGCAGATTCACTCAAAGCGACTGGAGGGCCCTTACAGAAAGGATAGCGCCTTTGACGCAACAGAATTCACCCTTTGCCAACAAACCATCGAGAGTCAAAGGAGCTGTCTGGTTGACGCCAAAGATCACGGTGAAGGTCCAATTTGCCGAGTGGACAGAGGGATACACACTGCGACAGCCCAGTATTCAAGCGGTTGTTGATGTACCTGCTGATCACTGTGTTTTGGAGAGTTGAAAAATTGACCAAGGCCAACATAGTTTCCCCCCCTCTACGATCATGGGTCAGACTAAAACTGTTTCTGTAGACCCACACGAACCGGGTCTGATACGATGAAGATCGCTTGAAATGGATTGTATTGGAGTGGTTCGGATGGATGTTTACGCAAATTTAAAGCAGGGAGAACGCGGGGTGTGGATCAGTATCGCCGCGTACATTTTCTGTTCGATCATAAAAGTTGTCGTTGCCTTGTTTGCCGACTCGGAGGCGCTTCTGGCTGACGGATTGAACAACACGACGGATGTGATAGCATCCATTGCTGTTTTGATTGGACTTCGAATCGCCCGCAAGCCGCCGGATAAAGATCATCCCTACGGGCATTTCCGGGCAGAGACGATCTCTTCGATGGTCGCTTCCTTCATTATGTTTGCGGTCGGAATTGAAGTGTTGACGAGGGCCGTGCCATCCCTGTTCAATCCGGAGGTGCAGGCGCCCGATATGGTGGCTGCATGGGTGGCGCTGGGCTCTGCTGTGGTGATGCTGGCTGTTTACCGTTACAACATCCGTTTGGCCAAATTGATTGACAGTCAAGCTGTAGCTGCTGCTGCGCAGGACAACCGCTCCGACGCATGGGTGAGCATCGGTACTTTTGTGGGGATTGCCGGGGCCCAGTTCCAACTCCATTGGCTGGACCCGCTGGCAGCGCTTGTAGTCGGCGTGATCATCCTGAAAACTGCGTGGGAGATTTTCAGAGAAGCCGCCCACCGTCTCACCGATGGATTTGACTACGGTGAATTGGAGGTCCTGCGTAACACGATTTCACAAATACCCGGTGTCGCCGAGATCAAAGACATCAAAGCCCGATACCTGGGAAGCAGTGTAATCGTCGACGCCGTTATTCATGTCGATCCGGACCTGAATGTTTTGGAGAGCCATGTCATTACAGAAGAGATTGAGAAACACATGAAGGAAAAACACAAGATCGGGACCGTGCACATTCATATTGAGCCGGATGAACGGCTGGCCAGATAAACAAGGGCAGAGACGGGTCAGGACGTTTCTGCTTTTTTTCTGCGCAGTTTTTTTGTTGTCGTTGTCGCGGCGGTCGGCTTTTCGGGGCTTTTGCGTTCGGGCTTGATTCCAGGCTGCTTCTTGACTCCTGCTGGAGGGGCTGGCGTTGGATGCGGCTCCAATTTTGCCGGAGTGGCCTGATCTCCAGTCGCCGCCAAGCTTTCTCGGAGCGCCTGCATCAGATCGACGACGTTGGCGCGCGGCGCAGCGGGAACCACGGCAATTTCTTTTCCTTCCTTTTTCTTTTCGATCAGCGCCTGCAGGCTGCTTCGATACTCATCTTTGTACTTGCCCGGCTCAAAAGCTGTCGTCATATTATTGATCAGCTCGGCAGCCATCCTCAGTTCATTTTCCGCCAGCGCCACATCAGCTTCTGGAAGCGCAGGCACCTGAGCTACCGGGCGCACCTCATCAGGATAAAAGATCGTTTCCATCATGATGCAGTGCTCATAGAGGCGAATGACAGCGAGACTTTCCTTGTTTCTCATGGTCACCCGGGCTATCGCGATTTTTCCCGTTTCCTTCATCGCTGCCCGCAACAGGGAGTAAGCCTTGTCCCCGGTTTCTTGTGGCGAAAGGAAGTAGCTTTTGTCAAAATAAACCGGATCAATCTCGGTCAAGTCGACAAAATCTACAATTTCGATGGCTCTGCGCGTTTCGGGAGTAATGGCTTCCAGATCCTCGTCTTGAATAATGACGTAATTTCCTTTTTCATACTCAAAACCGCGAACGATGTCTTCGGCACCCACTTCTTTTTCGCAATGCGGACACATTTTCGTATACCGGATCGGTGTATGGCATTCCTTGTGAAGCTGGCGAAAACGGACATCCCTTTCTTCAGTTGCAGTAAACATTCGCACAGGTATGTTGACCAGTCCGAAGCTGATCGACCCCTTCCAGACGGTATGCACGAAAATCCCCCTTTTTTGCTCTTGTTACGTTAGTATCCGCATGTTTTGATCGGATCGGGTAGGGAAAAGAAGGCGATTTGCGCCGTTGTGGGAGCAGCGCTTTTTTCCATAGAAAAAGCCAGCCTTCGCTTTCAGGCTGGCCTGTTTGCTTATTGTCCGTGCTTGACGATGTCCGATTGATCTGCTGCGGACTGCATGAGGCGAGCTTCTTCCTTGCCTGTTCCTGTCCGGTCAGCGCGTGACTGAGCCGCTGCAGCCTCCTGCTTTTGCTTCGATGGAAGTTTTTCAGCCATGTTTCATCCCTCCAGTACACGAAACTGGCGTTAGTGTGCCCTGCAGACAGAAAAAAAACCTCACCGCAAATGCAGTGAGGCAGCAGTCCATCTCTCCCTGTTCGGGAGCGGTGGCACGGAATGCTCCTATCAGACACGCCGTGCGCGAGTAGGAACTGCTTTTCAATTATGGGAGAGGAGAAACCGGAGGAAGAGCTTATGGGGAAACGTAAGTCTTCTCCGCGGTTGTCAGCGACACCGTTGCGTCGCTATCCATATTCTTTTCCAGTGGAGGTGCGTTTTATTCAGCATCTGCGAAAAAATTTTCCATCTGAATAATTTTACCGGCCTAGGCCGTTGTGATAGTATGAAATCATTCTCAACCAAGAGGAATAAAACCAGACTGCAAAGGTGAATGGCTTATGCGCGTAATTTCAGGTGAACACAGGGGACGAAAGCTGGTGGCGGTGCCCGGAAAAGGGACCCGTCCGACTACTGACAAGATAAAAGAGTCCATCTTCAATATGATTGGTCCTTATTTCTCGGGCGGAATTGCTCTTGATTTGTACGCAGGTACAGGCGGTTTGGGGATTGAGGCGTTAAGCCGGGGAATCGAGCGATGCGTATTTGTGGAAAGGGATCCCAAGGCCTTTTCCGTCGTCAAACAGAACGTAGCCGCCTGCCGGCTGGAGGAGAGGGCCGAGCTGTACCGTAACGATGCGGGCAGAGCATTAAAGCAGCTCTTTAAAAGGAAGATCGCCTTCGATGTTGTTTTTCTCGATCCACCTTATGCCCATCAGCATATCGCCGAGGAGATCATGCAGATGCAGGAGGGAGGACTGCTCGCGGAAGGAGCCTGGATCGTCGCCGAACACGACAGCGCCATCCGCTTGCCCGACGTGATTGGCGAATGCTGTCTTGACCGCACGTCTACATATGGTGAAACGACGATTACCATCTACCGCTTCGAACCGGGCGGCCCGACGGATCAAAAGCAGGAGCAAGAGCAAACGGACGAACTTGAACCAAAAGCTGCATCGGAAAGTGACCAGCAGCCGGAATGATTCTACAACTACGCAAAGGGGCAGGAAATCTATGAGGATTGCCGTATGTTCGGGAAGCTTCGATCCAGTAACGAACGGACACCTCGACATCATAGCGCGAGGTGCCCGGATATTCGACAAAGTAATCGTTGCTGTACTGAATAACTCGCAAAAGCAGTCGTTGTTTACCGTAGAGGAACGGGTAGAAATGCTGGAGCTGTCGACCGCACACCTGCCTAATGTCGAAGTCGATTCCTTCAGTGGACTTTTGATGGACTACATGCGCAAACAGAAGGCAAGCGTTATCCTCCGCGGTCTGCGCTCAAATGCGGATTTTGACTATGAAATGCCAATCGCGGCGGCCAACAAAACGCTTGGCGAGGATGTAGAGACGATGTTTCTTTTGACCAACCCGCAGTATGCCTACCTGAGCTCCAGCATCGTCAGGGAATTGGCCAAATACCGCGCAAGCGTTAAAGGGCTGGTGCCGCCCCCGGTAGAGGATGCGCTGGCGAAAAAATTTGCCGGCAAGTGACACCTTCTCCGTTGATTTCTTGCCTCCGGTTTATTGCGGCTTGTGGCCTTTCGTGCCGCGCAACAAAAAGCTGAGCAGCAGCAGAACACACAGGAGAGCTCCTGCTGCGAGGCCGGAATGAAGCAAGGAATCCCACCAGCTCACGACAGGCACGCCGGAGGTCGTCGGCATAAACACCGGGACGTCTCTTTCGGAAAACCAGGTAGAAGCAGCCGTTAACGGTTTCCAGCAGAAAAAGGCCAGTAAAGCGGAGAGGCCGGCGTGAATGACCCGAGCGATCAGATACGGAGCAACGCGGATGTCCGTTTCGCTGAGGATGCTTGCCACTTGAGCGTGCACGCTGAGCCCACCCCACGAAATAATGGCGCTGGCAACGACCGCTTTCCAGATCATAGGTACGGAAGAGCTGACGACGCTCACTCCTTGAGCACCCAGCGTGACCTCAAACAAACCGGCAATAATTCCGGAGGAGAAGGCCGAAGGGACGCCCAGAGGACCGAGAAACACGGCGAGCAGACTGCTTAAAAATCGGGTCAGCTCAATCGTGGCGAACAACTGAATCAGGACGGAAAAGACGATGATAAACCCGCCGATCATCAGCAAAGTATGGAGGGCTGATTGAACCGCCTCTCCCATTAGCCGCCCGAATGGCCGACGGTCCCGAATACGGGCCCGGTGCATCGCCTGCAAGGCTCGAAGCGGCAGGGGCAGGCGATTTTTTTCCAAAGGTCTGCTGGATGGGGCAAAAGGCGAGTAAAACCGGTATATCACCCCCAACAGCAAAGCGGACGCGTAATGGCTGAAGGCGAGGACAAAACCGAACTGTTCACTGTGGAAAAAGCCTATGGAGACTGCCCCGATGACAAACAGGGGGTCGCCTGTCGTCGTGAACGAGACCAGTCTTTCTCCTTCTGCCTGCGTTATGCTTCCTTGTTCCCGCAGTCTGGTTGTCAGCTTGGCTGCGACCGGATACCCGGAAGCGAATCCCATCGTAAGCACAAAGCCGCCCGTCCCCGGAACGTTAAAGAGGGGGCGCATCAAAGGCTCTAACAAAACGCCTGCGAAGTGGACGACACCTACGCCCATCAGAATTTCAGACAATACGATAAATGGCAAAGTGGATGGGAAGACAATCTCCCACCATACTTTCAAGCCCCGGATCGCCGCCTCGAAGGACGTCTGCGGATGGGAGACCAGAATGATGACCAGAGCGATCGCTGAACAAGCGTATAACAATGTGAGAATGGGAGAGCGGCGTGTCATGGCTACCTCCTGTCCTGCAGCTAGATAGTACATGTCTACGTGAGGAAGGACAAAACTATTCGCCTGCGTTGTTTGCATGAAAAGTTTGGCGATCGGCCACATACGCTTGAAAAGGGGGATGTGGACATGGAAAAGAGAAGGAAACCAAAGATAGGGCTTGCCCTGGGATCGGGGGGCGCGCGGGGATTTGCCCATATCGGCGTCCTCAAGGTATTTGAAGCCCATGGCATCAAGATCGATATGCTGGCGGGAAGCAGTATGGGCAGTCTGATTGCGGCAGTTTACGCCAACGGCATTGAGCCGCATATGATGGAAAAGCTGGCCCTCAACCTGAAGCGCAAGCATTGGCTCGATCTGACGGTACCGAGCCTTGGCTTTGTGACGGGCGAGAAAATCAAGCAATTAATTCGGTTGCTGACACACGGGAAAAGAATTGAGGAACTGCAAAGGGAGCTTGCCATCGTGGCGACAGACATCGAGACGGGAGAGCGGGTCGTGTTTCAGGAAGGCCCGGTCGATCAGGCTGTCCGTGCCAGCATCTCCATTCCGGGCATTTTTGTACCGGAGCGGGTGGACGGAAGGCTGCTGGTGGACGGCGGGGTCATCGACCGTGTCCCCATCACGGTCATCCGCGACATGGGAGCTGATCTGGTCATCGCCGTTGATGTCGCGCTGTTTGATACGCCGATGAAAGTAACGACCATTTTTGATGTCATCGCCCAGACAATCGACGTGATGGAGCGGGAGATTTTGCGCCATCGAATCCTCTCAGCCGATCTCGTAATTCGCCCCGATGTTGGACACTATAGCAGTATCGCGTATACAGGAATAGAAGAGATTATTGCGCTCGGAGAACAGGCGGCACTGGAATACGTAGACAAAATTCAGGAAATGATCGCGAACTGGGGGCAGGAGAATGAGTGAAGAAAGAATAACGACACACCGGAGTGCCAGTGGGCGAAACGGCTTTGCCCGCTGGCTGATGGTTGTAATCCCGGTTGCCCTGGGGTTGTTATTTTTTGTACCTACGCCGTATTATGTTACAAGACCTGGCTCTGCCATTGAGCTGGCCCCGATGATCGATGTCGAAGGCGGGGAAAAAGACGAGACCGGTGCCTTTATGCTGACGACCGTGCGGATGGGAGAGGCCAATCTTGCCTGGTATTTGTACGCGCAGCTCTCCCCGGATGCCGAGCTGATGGAAAAAGAGCTGGTTGTCGGCAAAGGGGAAAGCAACGAGGACTTTACCAGACGCGAGCTTGCGGTCATGGACAACTCGCAAAAAATTGCGGAGGCTGTCGCTTTCCGGATGGCGGGATACGACGTGAAGGTGGAAAATCAGGGCGTCTGGGTGATGGGCACGGTTGACAACATGCCGGCCAAAAATGTGCTGAAAATAGGGGATGTCATCACCTCAGTAGACGGGAAGAAAATGTCCCGAAAAGAGGACTTGCTCGGGTATTTGTCAGAAAAACGCAAGGGGGATTCCGTCGAGATCGAGTTTACGCGGGACGGCAAGAAGCAAAAGCAGACACTGGTTCTCGATCAATTGCCCCAATCGAAAAATGCCGGGATCGGCATCCGGCCCGAAGACAAGCAGGAAATTATCGTGCCCAATCGGGTGACGATCTCTTCCGAGGGCATTGGAGGCCCTTCCGCCGGGTTGATGATGACGCTGGAGATATATGATCAGCTCAATACGGAAATGGATCTGACCCGCGGCTATCAAATAGCAGGGACGGGGACGATTTCGCTCGACGGCACTGTGGGACGAATCGGAGGAATCAACCACAAAATTGTCGCTGCAGACAAGGCAGGAGCAGAGATCTTTTTTGCACCGCAGGATGATCAGGGACCGATCTCCAATTACGAGGAAGCGCTGGCTACGGCAAAACGAATCGGAACCTCGATGAAAGTAGTGCCAGTCCGTACAGTGGAGGATGCACTTGTTTACCTTCGTTCTCAGCCTCTGAAAAAATCTTGAGCGGACTTGCTGTCAAGGAAAAATGGTTGACAAAGAAAAACCCAGATTATATAATCATCCTTGTTGTGCATGAGGTGAAAAGCCGTGAATATTAAAATTGTAGACTTGGATCATCGCAAAGGGGAGCCGCTGCCATTTCGACTTACGTTGGATGCGGACGAGCTGAAGCGCCGTCATCACGAAATTCGCAATCTGACGCCGGTAGAAGTGTCGGGCGAAGCGACCAAGCTCGGTGACCTGTACTACGTCAATGGAAACATGAAAGCCGATGTCGATTACGTTTGCGCCAGATGTTTGAGGCCGTTTCGTCAGCATACGGAGGTTCCGTTTTCCGAAACCTTCGCCTCTGAGGAATCACTGCTCGCAGATGAGGAAGACAGTGATATCATCCCGCTCGAAGGCGATGAAATCGAACTGATTCCTTTGCTGCAAGAGGATTTTTTGTTGGACATACCCGCTTTTCCTCTCTGTGAGGATGATTGCAAGGGCTTGTGCCCGACCTGCGGCGTCAATCGGAACGAGCAAGCGTGCGGCTGCAAAAACGAGCGGATCGACCCTCGTTTGGCCGGATTGGCTGACTTTTTCAAGGACGGAAAGTAAACTTGTTTTCAAGATGTGACGACAGATCTGATGGTCTGCGCGTCTCATTTTTGAACGGATGGCAAAAAGCGTTTCGCCTATTCCATCCACCCTATAGAGCTTCTTGAGCATTTACCAGTTGAAGGAGGTGTAAGGAAGATGGCAGTACCTCAACGGAGAACTTCCAAAACCCGTAAAAGAATGCGTCGTACGCACTTCAAATTAGAGATTCCTGGCATGATCAAATGCGATAATTGTGGCGAATACAAGCTCGCGCATCGCGTTTGCCCGAGCTGCGGACACTACAAAGGTGTGAAAGTGTCGAAGTAAGAAGAGCAAGGTGAGAAATCACCTTGCTTTTTTTATTTTGTTTGGCTGTTGGAGTGGGGAGTATTGCATAGAATGAAGCTTGTATAAGTCATTGTAAGTGTTTAAAAGGAAAAATGAAATAAAACGCACCTAAATGACTTGATTTCACTTGAAATTGCTGAAAATAATGCATACAATGAAGCAAGGAACGATGCAAATCCATTACGGAGTTGACTTGTGTGTACCAGGAAGAACGATTGATGGCGATTCTTCGCTATCTGGAGCAGCATGAGCGTATCGGCGTCCAGGATATCGTAGAGCAATTCAAGGTTTCACGCGATACGGC
Source organism: Brevibacillus sp. FSL K6-2834 (assembly GCF_038592925.1). Classification (NCBI taxonomy): domain Bacteria; kingdom Bacillati; phylum Bacillota; class Bacilli; order Caryophanales; family Paenibacillaceae; genus Brevibacillus; species Brevibacillus sp. FSL K6-2834. The sequence continues at coordinate 3,408,856 of NZ_CP151945.1, read as the reverse complement.
GCGCAGAGACATCCTCAAGCTGGAGGAGCAGGGGTCAATCGTCCGCACCCGCGGAGGGGCGATCCTGCCCGGCTCTGCAAGACAAATCCGCTCCTATCAGGAACGGCTTCAGCTGGAGTCTGAGGGGAAACGGGCGATAGGCATGCTTGGAGCGCGTTTTATCCAGGACCGCGAATCGGTGATGATGGATGCCTCCACCACGGTTCGCTTCGCAGCGGAGAAGATGGAGTCCAAGGATAACGTGGTCATTACGAACTCGATTGATATTGCCGCGGTTCTCGCCGACAAGGGCAATGTCTCTGTCAAGTTGCTCGGAGGCGATCTGGATCTCGAGAACCGGTATGTGTACGGTCCCCGAGCGGTGCAAATGCTCTCCGATTTTCACGTCAACAAGCTGTTCATCGGGGCTTGCGGAATCACGGTGCATGGCTTGTTCTCGTGGTCTGAGGAGGATGGCTTGATCCTCCGGGAGATGATGCGCCGCGCGGACGCGATCTACGTGCTTGCCGACCACTCCAAATTCGGCGTCCAGCTGCTGTATCGGGTAGCGGGACTGGAGCGCATCGATGTCGTCATTACGGACGAAGAACCTGCCGAAGAGATTCAGGATGCCTTGCGGGCCAACAATGTGGACTGGATTCAGGCGACCAAGCACTTGGCTAAAGAGGATGCAACCGAATAGTGAAACGGGATAAACTTTGCCGGGCCGGCGTTATGGCAACAGCGTGACGGCAGGCAAATTTATCAAAGGGGAGCTCCTGATGGTCGGGGCTCCTTTTTAGTTTTTGTATTTACATTGCTCGACCGGCGATGGAAGCCGGATTTTCTTTCAGGCGAAGGTCTTTGCTTCAAAATGGACCTTGGGGAACCATTCCCCTTCAAAAATCACAGGTCTATGGTCGTTTTTTTGCCGCAACCCCTGATCTTTACTTGTAATTGCAAGCATCCTCCCTTATACTTTGGTTGGTACCTGGTATTAAAAACAGCTCGTAAACATATGGATGCGAATAAAGACACACTGGGGGTGTTGAGCATCGCCCGCTTGCCAAAAAAAGACCGCCAGAATCGTCTGGTGCAGTTTCTGCAGGAGAATCCTTTTGCCACTGACGAGGATCTGGCTGAGTTATTTCAGGTCAGTATTCAAACAATACGGTTAGACCGTTTGGAACTTGGAATACCGGAGCTGCGCGAGCGTATCAAGTCCGTTGCCGAAAAAAATCTCGACCCGGTAAAATCGCTTGGGATCGATGAAGTGATCGGCGACGTGGTTGACCTTCAACTGGACGTACAGGCAATCTCTGTACTTGAAATTAAAGAAGAGCATGTTTTTGCTCGGACACAAATCGCTCGAGGCCACTACATATTTGCGCAAGCCAATTCACTGGCAGTCGCTGTCATCGATGCCGATGTGGCTTTGACCGCGACTGCACGCATTCGCTTTGTCCGCCCGGTCAGACTGGGCGAAAAGCTGGTAGCCAAAGCGGTCGTACGAAATCGCGATGGCGATGAATGCAAGGTTCGCGTCGAAACAAAGGTGCAGGGAGAGCTCGTTTTTACAGCGACATTCCGAGTCGTCGGGATGTCAAATGTCAGCACGAGAAATATATGAGCAAACAAGGAGGGACACGGATGCGAATCGCATTGGATGCGATGGGAGGAGACAACGCTCCGCGAAGCGCTGTACTGGGCGCATGGGAGGCAGTCAAAGAGAATCCGGCTTTAACGGTGGTGCTGGTGGGAGACGAGGAAGCCATACGGCGTGAACTGCCTGGAGAGCTTCCGTCCGGTTTGGAAATCCACCATACGTCGGAAATCATTGAGGCTGATGATGAACCGGTGCGGGCCGTCCGGCGAAAAAAGGATTCGTCTCTCGTCGTAACGGTGCAGCTTGCCAAGGAAGGCAAGGTAGATGCTGCGATTTCGGCAGGAAATACGGGTGCGCTTATGACAGCCGGACTTCTGCTGTGCGGAAGAATGGAAGGAATCGAACGGCCTGCGCTTGCTGCCTTTATCCCCAACATCAAAGGAAGGGTCACGTTGGCGCTTGATGTTGGAGCCAATATGGACGCCAAGCCGCAGCATCTCTATCAATACGCAATCATGGGAAGCCTGTACGCGGAAAAGGTGCTTGGCTTTGAACGTCCCCGCGTGGGGCTGTTGAACGTCGGGACGGAAGAAGGCAAGGGAAACGAGCTGACAAAAGCCGTTTACGGAATGCTCGTGGATGCCGATTTGCATTTCATCGGAAATGTGGAGTCCCGCGATGTCATGCAGGGCGAGTGCGACGTGCTTGTTTCTGACGGCTTTGTTGGAAACGTGCTGTTAAAAGCAATGGAAGGCACGGCAGCGACAATCTTTTCTGTCTTGAAGCAGGAATTTACTTCCAGTTTGATTAATAAAGTAGGGGCGGCTATTCTAAAACCGGGTCTGGTCCGGTTCCGCAAACGGATGGATTACGCGGAATACGGAGGAGCACCGCTTTTGGGATTGCGGCGACCAGTCATCAAGGCGCACGGCTCGTCAGACGAACGAGCGGTCAAAAATGCGATAGCCAGTGGCGTACGTTTCGTTTCACAGGATGTGAACGGGTACATTCAGGACGCCTTGCAGAAAAATACACCGGGAGAAAGTGAGTGAGAACAGATGAAAGGAACGCGTTCGGTTGGAATTTTGGCGACAGGCTCCTATACACCTGAGAGAGTGCTGACCAACTTTGATCTGGAAAAAATGGTGGAAACCTCGGATGAATGGATCGTGAGCCGCACGGGTATCCGGGAACGCCGCATTTGCGGACCGGAGCAGGCTTCTTCCGATTTGGCCCTGGAAGCCGCGAAAAAAGCGCTGGCCAAAGCGAATATCAGTCCGGAACAGCTTGACATGATTATTGTGGCTACGGTTACGCCTGACACGATGTTCCCATCGACAGCCTGCATCTTGCAAGAAAAGCTGGGGGCGAAAAAAGCGGCGGCACTGGATGTTTCGGCTGCGTGTACCGGATTTTTGTACGGGATTGCAACGGGAAGCCAGTTCATCGCCAACGGACTGTACCGTTATATCCTCGTCGTAGGGGTGGAGACGCTCTCCAAAATCACCAACTACAAGGACCGCAATACATGCGTTTTGTTCGGAGACGGTGCAGGGGCTGCGGTACTCGGACCGGTCAAGGATGGTCTCGGGTTCCAGGCATTTGAGCTGGGGGCAGACGGATCGGGCGGCGCACTTCTGTCTCAACCGGCTGGCGGTTCCCGAATCCCGGCTTCCGCCGAATCCATTGAAAACAATCTCCACTACATTTCGATGGCTGGCGGAGAAGTGTTCAAGTTTGCGGTGCGTGTCATGAACTCCGCAACGGAAGCCGTGCTGGAAAAATCGGGTGCCTCCAAGGAAGACATCGACCTGCTGGTGCCGCATCAGGCAAACAAGCGCATCATTGACTCGGCGATTCAACGCTTCGGCCTCTCCGAAGATAAAGTGGCCATTAACCTGGACCGCTACGGAAACATGTCTTCCGCATCGATCCCTGTTGCGCTGGACGAAGCGATCCAGGAAGGGCGGCTGAAGGAAGGAGACAACGTGATTCTCGTCGGCTTTGGCGGCGGACTCACCTGGGGTGCGACTTTGCTTAAATGGTCGACCCAAGAAGCGGAAGGAGGAGAAAAGTAATGGGTAAGGTGGCATTTGTGTTCCCGGGACAGGGGTCTCAATTTGTCGGGATGGGCCAGGCGCTGTCGCAACAGTCAGATGCCGCACGGCGCATTTTTGAACAAGCCGATGAAGCGCTCGGTTTTTCCCTCTCTCGTCTTTGCTTTGAAGGTCCGGAAGAAGAGCTTCGCCTGACGGCCAATACACAGCCGGCCATTTTGACGGCAAGTGTAGCCGTACTGGAGGCACTTCGGGAAAAGAAAGCGGATATGAAGGTTGATTTTTATGCGGGCCATAGCTTGGGCGAATATTCTGCGCTGGTGGCGGCAGGAGCCCTGTCCTTCACGGACGCGGTGAAAGTCGTACGGGCACGCGGCCAGTTCATGGAGGAAGCCGTTCCAGCAGGCCAGGGCGCCATGGCAGCCGTTCTCGGGATGGAGCGCGGAGCCCTGCATGCTGTTTGCGAGGAAGTCAGCGGTGCCGGGAACCCTGTCCAACTAGCCAATATGAACTGCCCTGGACAGATCGTTATTTCCGGATCGGCTGAGGGCGTAAAGCTGGCAGGCGAAAAGGCCAAAGCAGCCGGAGCCAAGCGGGTACTGCCGCTTAACGTAAGCGGACCGTTTCACTCCAGTCTGATGCAGCCTGCGGCCGATAAGCTTCAGTCTGTGCTCGCAGAAGTCAGCGTACAGGCTGCTTCTGTGCCGGTAGTGGCGAACGTCTCGGCTCGTCCTGTTTCGGATGCGGGAACCATTGTGGACAGCTTGATCCAACAGGTAGCGGCCCCTGTATTGTGGGAAGATACCATTCAATGGATGGTCGAGCAGGGGGTCACAACCTTCGTTGAGGTAGGTCCAGGAAAAGTTTTGGCAGGCTTGATCAAAAAAATCGCCCCGGCCGAGACGAAAATCGTCTCCGTACAGGATATGGAATCGCTGACGGAGCTGTTGAACGGAGGTATCCTATGATCACAGGAAAAACGGCGCTCGTTACGGGTGCTTCCCGGGGAATTGGGCGTGCGATCGCCTTGACTCTGGCTGAAGCGGGAGCCAATATCGTGGTGAACTACTCAGGCAGTGAAGCGGCTGCGGCCGAAACCGTTGCCAAGGTGAAAGAGCTGGGCCGCGACGCGATTATGGTACGGGCGAATGTAGCCGATGCCGAAGAAGTAAACAATATGTTTAAAGAGGCTTTGGATCACTTTGGAACCATTGACATCCTCGTCAACAATGCGGGAATTACCCGCGACAATTTGCTGATGCGGATGAAAGAAGAGGAATGGGACGATGTGATCGCGATCAATCTCAAAGGCGTGTTCAACTGTATCAAGGCAGCGACCCGCCCGATGATGAAGCAGCGATCCGGCCGGATTATCAACATCACGTCCGTTGTCGGTGTGATGGGCAATCCGGGCCAGGCCAACTACGTGGCCGCAAAAGCGGGCGTGATCGGACTGACGAAGACCTCTGCGCGTGAGCTTTCCTCCCGCGGTATCACGGTAAATGCGGTCGCTCCCGGTTTTATCGATACCGATATGACCGCCGCTTTGCCGGAAGACGTGAAATCGTCGATGCTGGGTCAAATCCCGTTGGGCCGTTTCGGACAGGCCGAGGACATCGCCCGCGTCGTTCTGTTCCTGGCTTCAGATGCTGCTGGCTATATGACCGGACAGACGCTTCACGTTGACGGCGGTATGTACATGTAACAAAGAGCCTGCTAGTTTTTCATAGGCTCATCCACTATAATTACGGGGAGAGGGGGTGAAGCAAAATGGCAGATACATTTGATCGTGTGAAAAAAATCATCGTAGATCGTCTGGGTGTAGATGAGTCCAAAATCACTTTGGAGGCTTCTTTCAAAGAAGATCTTGGTGCTGACTCCCTGGATGTTGTTGAACTGGTAATGGAACTGGAAGACGAATTCGATCTGGAAATTTCCGACGAAGACGCTGAAAAGATCACTACTGTTGGTGAGGTTGTTTCCTACATAACAGCTAACAAGTAGTTCCATTCAGTGGAAGTCCCGCATGGTCGGGGCTTCCCCCTTCCTTTCTCCATTTCCGATCGCAGTTCAACCCCTAAAAAGCAACAAGGAAGCGTATGGCTGACTTCATTATAGAGGTGATACCTTATGAAACGCAGAGTGGTGATTACCGGCGTTGGCGTTGTTTCGCCGCTTGGCAATGACGCGACGACATTCTGGAATAGCTTGCTGGAAGGAAAGTCGGGCATTTCACCGATTACTTCTTTCGATGCCTCTGACTACCCGACGCAAATTGCAGGGGAAGTCAAAGATTTCAATCCAGAAGACTATATGGATAAAAAAGATATTCGACGTACAGACCGATTCGTTCAGTTTGGACTGGCTGCTGCCAAGATGGCTGTGGAGGACGCCAAGCTGGAAATCACAGCTGAAAATGCCGAACGTGTTGGTGTATACATCGGATCAGGCATCGGGGGGCTCAGCACTTGGGAGGAGCAGCATCAGGTGCTGCTGGAAAAAGGGCCGCGCCGCGTCAGCCCGTTCTTTATCCCGATGCTTATCGCGAATATGGCTTCTGGAGCCGTGTCCATTCAATACGGAGCCAAAGGGCCTACTTCCAGTGCGATTACCGCATGTGCGACTGGAACGAACGCGATTGGCGACGCGCTTCGCCTGATCCAATACGATCAAGCGGATGTCATGATCACCGGGGGCGCAGAAGCGACGATCCGTCCGATGGCGTTTGCCGGCTTTTGTTCTGCCAAGGCTATGTCTACGCGAAATGACGAACCGACGAAGGCCAGCAGGCCGTTTGACCGCGACCGCGACGGATTTGTCATGGGCGAGGGTGCGGGCGTGCTTATTCTCGAAGAGCTTGAGCACGCGAAAAAACGCGGGGCTACCATTCTCGCAGAGGTGATCGGCTACGGCATGAGCGCGGACGCCCATCACATCACCGCTCCATCACCGGGAGGCGAGGGTGCTGCCCGCTGCATGAAGAACGCACTGAGAGACGCAGGTATCGAACCTTCCGAAGTGGAGTACATTAATGCACACGGTACTTCCACGGGTCAAGGGGACATTGCGGAAACGATGGCGATCAAGGAAGTGTTTGGCGAGCATGCATACAAGCTTGCAGTCAGCTCGACCAAATCGATGACGGGGCACCTGCTCGGTGCAACAGGCGGGGTAGAAGCGATTGCAACGGCGTTCGCGCTCCGTGATCAAATCTTGCCGCCGACGATTAATCTGGAGAACCCCGATCCAGAGTGCGATCTGGATTATGTACCGAATGAAGCACGCAAGGCGAAGGTGAATGTGGCCCTTTCCAATACGTTTGGATTTGGCGGTCACAACGCAACCATTATTTTAAAGCGTTACGAGGCATAAATGGTCCCTGCTCACAAGAAGAGTAGGAAGTCTTCGGGGATGGTGGTGAGGGTGATGAATTTCGCCGAGCTGCAAGAAACCATTGGCATCCGGTTTCGCGACGAGAGTGTTTTGCGGCAAGCGTTCACCCATTCTTCTTACGTCAACGAGCAACGCGGCAAGCGTATACAGGATAACGAGCGGCTGGAGTTTCTCGGCGACGCTGTCCTGGAGCTTACCGTTTCCCAGTTCCTGTATAAAACTTTTCCCAAGATGAGCGAGGGCGAAATGACCAAGCTTCGAGCAGCGATCGTCTGCGAGCCCTCACTCGTAAAGTTTGCTGAGCTGCTTCGCTTTGGTGAGCTCGTTCTCTTGGGAAAAGGGGAAGAATTGACGGGTGGCCGGCAGCGGCCCGCTCTGTTGGCAGATGTGTTTGAAGCATTTATCGGAGCGCTTTACCTGGACCAAGGTCTGGATGCGGTTTTCACCTTTATGGAAAAATACGTTTATCCGCGCGTGGATAAAGGGGAGTTTACCAACCTGACGGACTTCAAGAGCCAGCTCCAGGAATTTGTTCAGCAGGATAACCTGGGTGAAATCAACTACCGCATATTGGAAGAAAAAGGCCCTGCTCACAACCGTGAGTTTGTGTCCGAAGTGCTTTTGAACAATCGGTCGCTGGGTGTTGGCACAGGCCGTTCCAAGAAAGAAGCGGAACAACAGGCAGCCGCAAAAGCATTGATTCTACTCGGTGCCAAGTAATACGGAAAATGAGTATGAAGGAGAGTGAGGAAGCGCCTGTGCTTGTCTCGCTCTTTTTTTCATATGGTTTGTAGAAGCGTACAGCAAAGGCTCCATCTGTCAGGACGGAGAAAGATACCGCTCGATTGCAGTTATATGGTACACTATAAAGGGAATGTCCTAGAAAAAATCTTGCGCTCCTGTCCCAGGCAGGAGCTTTCTTTTAGAACGCTATTCAAGTAGTGACAGTTTCTTTGTAGAGCTTCAAAACAGGAGCTTTTTTGGTAGGAGGACCATTCGTATGTATTTGAAACGCCTGGAACTGGCAGGGTTCAAATCGTTTGCAGACCGGACAGAGCTTGAATTTGTCCCTGGTGTCACCGCTGTAGTCGGACCAAACGGCAGCGGCAAAAGCAACGTCTCGGACTCGATCCGCTGGGTGCTCGGCGAACAGAGCGCCAAGTCTCTTCGCGGAGCCAAGATGGAAGACATCATTTTTGCCGGCAGCGACTCGCGAAAACCGGTAAATTATGCAGAAGTGACCTTAACGCTGGACAATACCGACAGGTCTCTCGACGTGGAGTATTCGGAAGTATCCGTGACCCGTCGGGTGTATCGTTCGGGCGATAGCGAATATTACATAAATAAACGAGCGTGCCGGCTCAAGGACATTATGGAGCTGTTCATGGATACCGGGCTCGGAAAAGAAGCATACTCGATCATCGGACAAGGAAAGATCGAGGAAATCCTCAGCACGAAATCCGAAGACCGCCGCGGCATTTTCGAAGAGGCGGCAGGGATCGTCAAATACAAGAGCCGCAAGCGGGAAGCAGAGAAAAAGCTGGATGAAACGGAACAAAATCTCGTTCGTATTCATGATATTGTCAGCGAGATAAACGAGCAGGTCGGCCCTTTGAAAGAACAGGCCGAAACCGCACGTACCTATAAGCAATTGCATCAGACACTGGTTGAGCATGAAATCTCCCTTTACGTACAGCAGATCGAAGCCGCCCATGCGAAGTGGGAGGAAGCGGGAAGACGCGTCCAGGAGCTTCAGGAAGAGCTGGCCGGACAGTCGGCGCAGGCATCCTCCAGAGAAGCCGATCTGGAGAAGGCGAAGTTTCACGTCAGCCAGATAGATGAATCGATTGAGGAGTTGCAGCAGGTTCTCTTGACCGTCAGTGAGGAGACGGAAAAAGTAGAGGGGCAGCGGGAAGTGTTGAAAGAAAGGCTGCGCAACCTGGCAGCCAATCGCTCGCAAACAATCGAGCAGCTTCACCGCATTACGGAAAAGCAGCACGCCGTGGAAGCGGAACTAGAGGGAGAGCGGGCCCGCAAGGAAGAGACAAGCAAGCGGCTCTCGGAAGCCCAAGCTGCCCTGCGCGAGGCGGAGAACCAGTTTTACGCCATGGTCCAATCGCTGACCGACGACGTAGAGCGGCTAAAGGGCGACTACTTTGAAAAAGTAAACGATCTGGCCAATTTGCGAAATGAGATTCGCCATCAGCAGCAGCTACTGCAGACAGGCCTTGCCCGTGCAGAAAGACTTTCGAGCGAGAAAGAGCGGCTTGACCAGGAGGAAGCGACCCGGATCGGAAAAATCGAAGAGCTTCGGGGGCAGCTTCGGGAGATCGAAGCGGCACTTGAGGAGACGCTGGCCCGCTACAAGGAATCGCTCGAACGGATTCGCGAGGGACAAGCCCGGTTGGAGACGGCCCGGCGCGAGCTGAGGCAGGCGGAGCAGCGCAAAGAAGCGATCCGTTCCCGCTTGGATATGCTCAAGGAAATGCAGGCTGACTTTGCCGGCTTCCAGCAAGGGGTAAAGGAAATATTGAAGGCCCGGGAACGCGGATTTCAAGGCATTCACGGCGCCGTGGCGGAGCTGGTTGTCGTACCGGAGAAATACGAGACAGCGATGGAAGTGGCCCTTGGCGGAGCGCTGCAAAACGTCGTGGTGGAAAATGAGGCTGCCGGCCGGGCTGCCATCGCTTATTTGAAGCAGCACAACGCGGGACGAGCTACCTTTCTCCCGCTGGATGTCATCCGTCCGCGCAGTCTGCAGCCGGAGGACAAGCGCCTTCTCGGCAAGGAGGCGGGCGTCGTCGGCATTGCCAGCGAACTGGTTTCCTATGATGCTGCGTATCGGACCATCGTAGAGTCACTGCTGGGAAATGTGATCGTGACAGAGTCTCTTGAACAGGCGAATCGCGTAGCCCGCACGATCGGGTACCGCTACCGGGTCGTGACTTTGGAAGGGGACATCGTCAACGCCGGGGGTTCCATGACGGGTGGCGCCTTGAAGAAAAACTCGACGAACCTGCTGGGGAGAAACCGTCAGGCTGAAGAGCTGGAAGCGCAAATGACCCAGATCGAAGAGGCCATTATTGGGCATACTACACTGGTGGAAAATGTAACCAAAGAGCTGCTTCAGATCGAGCAGGAGCAGGAGCAGCTGCGCAATCAGGGAGAACAGCTTCGCCTCAAGGAGCAGGAAGTGAAGGTCATCCTGCAACAGACAGAGGGAGAAGGGAAAAATCTCTCCGACCGGCTGCTCGTGGTCGATCAGGACATTGCCGGTTACGAACGGGAAATGAATGAAGCCCGCAAAAAGCTGGAGGAGCTGGAAGCAGCTCTCGCCCTGATGACGGAGGAAGAAAAAGCGCTGTCGGACCAGATTGCCGCTGCGGAAGCAAAGCGTCAGGAGCAACTGGAATCAAAAGAAGAGATGAATCAACGGATCACCAGCTTGAAGGTGCTGGATGCGCAGGTGAGCTCTGAGCATCAATCCCGCGTCGAGCAGGTAGAGAGATTGGAAGAGCAAAAGAAGACCCTGCAGCGCGAATGGGAAGAGCTGAATAAGACACTTGCTTCCTACGACGAGCTGGAGGCGACGAACGAAACAAGCAGTGCCGAGCTCGACCAGAAGATCGCCGAGCTGCGCCAGGATAAAGAGCGAGTCGCTTCGCTGATCCAGGAACGCCGTAGCGAACGCGCGACTCTGTACCATCGCCAGGAGCAGGTGGAGCTGGAGGTAAAAGAGATCCGCAAGCGGCTCAAAGCATTGGAAGACAGCCTGCATCAGGAGGAGGTCAAGGTCAACCGCTTTGACGTCGAACTGGATCACTTGTTGAATAAACTCTCCCAAGAGTACGAAATGAGCTATGATCTGGCCAAGCAAAAATATCCGCCGCGCGGCGAGATTGAAAGCGAGCAGCAAATCGTCAACCGCTTGAAGAAAGAAATTGCCGCGCTCGGTACAGTAAACCTCGGCGCGATTGAAGAATACGAACGCCTTTCGGAGCGACAGCAATTCCTCAGTGCCCAGGAAGAGGATTTGAATGAAGCCAAAGCGATGCTCTACCAGGTGATCGAAGAAATGGACCAAGAGATGTCCCGCAGGTTCAAGGAGACCTTTGACGCGATCCAGGAGCAGTTCCGGGACGTATTTGTCCAGTTGTTTGGCGGAGGCCGGGCCGATCTGGTATTATCCAATCCAGACAGTCTGCTCGATACGGGCATTGACATCGTCGCCCAGCCACCCGGCAAAAAGCTGCAAAATCTCGCCCTCCTCTCAGGGGGAGAACGCGCACTGACAGCGATGGCCCTGCTGTTTGCCATACTCAAGGTCAAGCCGGTGCCGTTCTGCGTGCTCGACGAGGTAGAGGCTGCGCTGGACGAGGCCAATGTCAACCGCTTTGCCGAATACATGCATCAATTCAGCGGTCAGACACAGTTTATTTGCGTGACTCACAGGAAAGGCACCATGGAGAGCGCCGATGTGCTGTACGGTGTCACGATGCAGGAGGGCGGCGTTTCCAAGATCGTTTCCGTCAAGCTGGAGGACACGCGCAAATATATCGAGTCGGCTTGAGAAGCCCGATAAAGCCAGTCATGTAAAGGCATGGCGCTTTTACTCAGACAGAAAAGGAAGATGAAGATGAGCTTTTTTAAACGCTTGCGGGATGCGATTGTACAAAAATCGGAAGCAGTCACGCAGAAGTTTACAGACGGATTGGCCAAGACCCGAGACCTCTTGGTGGAAAAGGTGGAGGATCTCGTCCGTCGCTACAAAAAAATCGATGAGAACTTCTTTGAAGAGCTGGAAGAAATTTTGATCACCGCCGATGTCGGGGTCAATACCGTCATGGAGCTGATCGACGAGCTCCGCTCCGAGGTTCGCAAGCAAAAGATCGAAGACGCGATGGACTTGCAGCCGATCTTGTCCGAGAAGCTGGTTGCCCTGCTGAAAAATGACGATTCCATGGACGCGGGCCTGAACATCGAGGACGGCCGCTTGAACGTCATCCTGTTTGTCGGCGTCAACGGCGTCGGAAAGACGACGACGATCGGGAAGATGGCGCATATGTTCAAGCAGCAAGGCAAAAAAGTGCTGCTGGCAGCCGGCGATACATTTCGCGCAGCCGCCATCGAACAGTTGGAAGTGTGGGGAGACCGCGTAGGCGTGGACGTGATCAAGCACCAGCAGGGAGTCGATCCCGCGGCCGTGATCTACGATGCAGTGCAGGCGGCAAAATCGCGGGGAGTGGACATCCTCCTGTGCGATACGGCGGGACGTTTGCAAAACAAAGTAAACCTGATGGAAGAGCTGAGCAAGGTCCACCGCGTCCTGCAGCGGGAATTGCCAGGAGCGCCGCATGAAGTGCTCCTCGTGCTCGATGCCACGACGGGACAAAATGCGCTCTCGCAAGCGAAAACGTTCGGAAAGTCTGCCGGCGTGACAGGGATTGTCCTCACAAAGCTGGACGGTACGGCAAAAGGCGGCATCGTCATCGCGATTCGCAACGAATTGAACATCCCGGTGAAATACGTGGGACTTGGCGAGAGGATGGACGACTTGCAGCCGTTTGACCCGGAACAGTTTGTCCACGCCTTGTTCGCCGGACTGATCGCGCAGGAGACAGAGGGCGAGCAGCAGCCGGAGGCTTGATCTTTCGCGTACAGGAACCGTAATTGTTGTTCCAAAAATCTTGTCAATAAAAAAGCTTGACAGTACATGGGGAATTAGGTAGTATAGGTATCGTGCTGTAAAGGAAAAAGTCTTTACAGGATGATTCGAGTACCTCTCAGCAAAGGATTGGTTACATGCTCGAAAAAACCAATCAAGTTAATCTCTTGTTTGACTTTTACGCACCGCTCCTCAAGGGCAAGCAGCGCGAATATCTGGAATTGTATTATCTGGACGATTTGTCGCTGGGCGAAATTGCCGAGATGCACGAGGTCAGCAGACAGGCTGTGTACGATCACATCAAGCGGGCAGAGAAACAGCTCTTCGAATACGAAGACAAGCTGCGTTTGTCGGCCCGGCATGAACAGCGGCAGGCTTTGCTGAACCGGATGGAGAGCATCGTCGAGGGACTTGCGGACAGCGGAGCGAGAGATGACTTGATGACTTTGCTCCACCAACTGTCAGAGATGGATTAGGAGGGCTCGTATGGCGTTTGAAAGCTTAGCCAGCCGGCTGCAGAGCGCATTTGACAAACTGCGCGGCAGAGGCAAGATCGACGAGGCCGTCGTCAGTGAGGCGATGCGCGAAGTCCGTCTGGCCCTGCTGGAAGCCGACGTCAACTTCAAGGTCGTAAAGGATTTCGTTGCTCGCGTAAAAGAGCGGGCAGTCGGGCAAGAGGTGCTCAAGAGCCTCACTCCCGGCCAGATGGTCATCAAGATCGTCAACGAAGAGCTGATCGAATTAATGGGCGGAAACGTCGCCCAATTGGCCGCGTCTCACCGACCGCCAACAGTCGTCATGATGGCTGGTCTGCAAGGAGCCGGTAAGACGACGACGACTGGCAAGCTGGCCAAGTACTTGCAAAAGCAAAATCGCAAACCGCTATTGGTTGCAGCCGACATTTACCGTCCGGCAGCCATCAAGCAGCTGCAGGTTTTGGGGGATCAACTGAACGTTCCCGTTTTCTCTCTGGGTGATCAGGTAAGTCCGGTCGAGATCGCCAAACAAGCGATCGACCATGCGAAAGCCAATCACCTCGACTATGTGATTATCGATACGGCGGGCCGGCTGCATATTGACGAAGCGCTGATGGAAGAGCTGAAGCAAGTGCGCGAAGTAGCCAGGCCGGACGAAATTTTGCTCGTAGTCGACGCGATGACAGGTCAAGATGCCGTCAACGTGGCAGAGAGCTTCAACAGCCAGTTGGAGCTGACGGGCGTGATTCTGACCAAGCTTGACGGCGATACGCGCGGCGGTGCAGCCTTGTCCGTAAAAGCAGTGACAGGCAAGCCGATTAAATTTGCCGCGATGGGCGAAAAGCTGGATGCTCTGGAGCCGTTTCACCCGGATCGCATGGCCTCCCGGATTCTCGGGATGGGCGATGTGCTCAGCCTGATCGAAAAGGCGCAGGAAGCCGTCGATGAAGAGAAGGCCAAAGAGATGGAACGCCAGATGCGCCAAGGGGAATTTACGTTTGACATGTTCCTCGACGCCATGCAGCAAATGCGCAACCTCGGACCTTTTGAGGACCTTCTCGGCATGATGCCGGGAATGAACAAGATGAAGGGCTCCGTAAAGGTGGATGAAAAACAGATTGCCCGTGTCGAGGCGATCGCCAAATCGATGACCAAAGAAGAGCGCTCCAACCCTGAGCTGCTCAACGCCAGCCGCCGAAAACGCATCGCGGCAGGCAGCGGGACAACGATTCAGGAAGTAAACCGGTTCATCAAGCAGTTTGACGAGATGAAAAAAATGATGAAGCAGTTTACCGGCGTCGCGGACAAGATGAAAAAGAAGGCGAAGAAAAAAGGCTTCGGACTTCCGTTCATGGGCAAAGGCGGCAATCAGGGAGGAAACAACTTCCCGTTCAATTTCAAGCCGCCATTTAAATAAGTGGGATGATCTCTTCGCCTCTTTTTGCAAAAGCAAGGGCGGCGATGGTTCAGATAAGCATTGCCAACGCATAGTTGATTGCGTTGATCCATATAGGAGGTGAACAACATGGCAGTTAAAATCCGTCTGAAGCGTATGGGTTCCAAGAAAGCTCCATTCTACCGTGTAGTTGTTGCTGACTCCCGTTCTCCGCGTGATGGCCGTTTCATCGAGGAAATCGGTTACTACAACCCGGTTGCTCAACCGGCTGTTGTGAACATTGACACTGAGAAAGCGGTGCAATGGATCCTGAACGGTGCAGCTCCGACTGATACCGTTCGCAACCTGCTCTCCAAAGCAGGCGTTATGGCGAAAGTACACGAAACGAAATACGGCAAGTAAGCCGTTCATCTGGAGGTCCGATGATGAAAGCACTGGTCGAAACGATCGCAAAGGCTCTCGTCGATCATCCTGATGAAGTTCGTGTCAATGCGGTGGAGAAAGAGCGCACGCTCGTCTACGAACTGTCGGTGCATCCCGATGATATGGGGAAGATCATCGGCAAGCAGGGGCGAATAGCGAAGGCTCTTCGCACTGTCGTGACCGCCGCATCTGTGCAAACGGACAAGCGGGTCACGGTTGAGATTGTCTAGGAAAGGCTGGGAGGTGTCCCAGTCTTTTTTCTATAGGTCCAGATGTCGACTAGTCCTTACGGGAGGAAATGGCAGACGTGCTCACGATCTTACGTACGGTCCAGGTGAAAATCGTTTTGACCGAAGCGTCTCGTGCCGCGCTAACCGAGCAGTACCAAAGGCAGCTTCGCCAACAGCAGGACGAATGGCAGCAGTGGGAGTTTCAGGCGAAAAAGCTTTTGGCTGATGCCCGCAAACGATCGGCAGACATGCTGCAGCAGGTACAGGAAAAAATTTCGCAGGAAGAGCGCCGCCGCCAGGAAAAGCAGGAGCATTTGCATGTACAGATGAGGCTGGTGGAAACCTTGCCTGCGGGTGCGGAATTGGACTATATGACGGTACAAAGCCCGGTTCAAATTGAAATTGGCGACGTTTGGGAAGAAAAAATGTCAGGAACGGTAATCCTGATAAAAGACGGTGTCGTTAACGAGATTAGAAACGGACCGCCGACTAACGGGTAAACAGCCGTGCTTCGTCACTGCTTGTACTCGAAACACAGGTTTTCGCGAACCGAAAGGAGGAACCGCATGAGTGAAAAGCGTTTCTATACCGTGGGAAAGCTGGTAAATACGCAAGGGCTGCGGGGAGAAGTCAGGGTCATTTCCACGACTGATTTCCCTGACGAGCGGTTTAAAAAAGGCAGCGAGCTGTATTTGTTCCACCCTTCCTTGGACAAGCCGATCACGCTTAAAGTAGCGACCCGCCGTTCCCACAAGGATTTTGAAATCCTTAGTTTTGAAGGGTACTCGTCTATCAACGACGTGGAGAAATACAAGGGCGGCGAACTGAAAATCCCGGACGATGCCCTGCTGGAGCTGGAGGAAGACGAATTTTACATACACCAGCTGGTAGGCTGTCTGGTGGTGACAGATACGGGAGAAGAGCTGGGAAAAATCGTCGATGTCCTCCAGCCCGGTGCCAATGACGTATGGGTCGTAAAAGGGAAGCGCGGAGAAATCCTTTTGCCGTATATTGACGATTGCATCAAGGAAGTCGATATTGCCGGCAAACGCGTTGTCTGCCACCTGATGGAAGGCTTGCTGTAGAGGAGGACAATGGGTGCGAATTGACATATTGACACTGTTTCCCGAAATGTTCGAAGGAGTCTTGGGGAGCAGCATTCTCGGCAAGGCCAAGGAAAAGGGAATCGTGGACTTTCACGTGACAAACTTTCGGGAGTTTTCCGAGAGCAAGCACGGTACCGTGGACGATACGCCATACGGCGGCGGCGGGGGCATGGTTCTCAAGCCGGAACCGTTGTTTCGGGCTGTCGAGGCAGTAACCGCTGAGGCGAAGCCTCGGGTTATCCTCATGTGTCCGCAAGGCAAGCCGTATCGACAAAAGCTGGCGGAGGAGCTGGCCCGTGAAGAGCACCTGGTGTTTATATGCGGGCACTACGAAGGCTATGACGAACGCATCCGCCAATATCTCGTGACCGATGAAATATCGATCGGCGACTACGTGCTGACAGGTGGCGAGCTGGCTGCCATGGTCGTCATCGACAGTGTCGTCCGCCTCCAACCCGGGGCTTTGGGCAATGAGAGCTCGGCTGTGGAGGATTCCTTCACCACCGGATTGCTGGAGCATCCTCACTATACGCGCCCGGCTGAGTTCCGCGGGTGGAAGGTGCCTGATATTTTGCTCTCGGGCCACCATGCCAATATTGTTCGCTGGCGGATGAAGGAATCCCTGAGGAGAACAAAAGAGCGCAGGCCCGACCTGCTGGCTGCTATGGAAATGACCGAGGACATGCAGAAGCTGCTGCGCGAGCTGGAACAAGAGGAAAAAAATTCGGGCTTGTCTAAGGAATAAACCTTGTAGTTTGCAGATCAATATGCTAATATACTTCTTGTGGCAATTTTGCCCGCTGACTAAGGCGGTCCGCTACTCGTATCCCGGTTTTCATGCCGGCTATTGATAGACGAGTAAGAACGTCTGATCGGAAGGAGGGAATTGAGGATGAACCAAGTAATTCGTGAATTGGAAAAAGAGCAACTGAAACAGGACATTCCTGCGTTCCGACCTGGTGACACTGTTCGTGTTCACGTTAAGGTTATCGAGGGTCAGCGCGAGCGTATCCAGCTGTTTGAAGGCGTTGTGATCCGCCGCCGTGGTACAGGTGTCAGCGAAACCTTCACTGTTCGTAAGATTTCTTACGGCGTAGGTGTTGAGCGTACGTTCCCGGTACACACTCCAAAGATCGACAAGATCGAGGTTGTGCGTCACGGTAAAGTTCGCCGTGCGAAACTGTACTATCTGCGCGATCGCGTTGGTAAGGCAGCCCGCATCAAGGAAATTCGTCGATAATAGCAAGTGTTCGATAGAAAAGGGGTCTGGCCTGCTAGCCGGGCCTCTTTTTCCATTGCAGAAGAATGGAAAAACCCTATTTCGGGGACCATACCGGCAGAAGCGGAGGGATCGAAATATGAGCGAAGAAGTCGCCTCCAGCCGAGCCAAAAACGAGACATGGGAATGGCTCAAGGCACTAGGCATAGCGATCATTTTGGCGTTTATCATCCGAACGTTTCTGTTCGCCCCCTTCATCGTAGACGGTGAATCGATGGAGCACACTTTACATAACAACGAAAAATTGGTGGTCAACAAAGCTATCTACTATCTCTCCGAGCCGAAGCGCGGCGATATTATCGTTTTCCACGCTGAGGAAAAACGGGATTATATCAAGCGGGTTGTCGCGGTAGCGGGAGATACGGTCGAAGCGAAAGATGACCAGTTATTGATAAACGGGAAAGTCGTAGACGAGCCCTACTTGGCCCAAAATCGCAAGGAAGCAGCGGAGAGGAAGATTCCGCTGACTGAGGATTTCGGCCCCTTCCAGATCGGCGAAGGACAAATTTTTGTGCTTGGCGATAATCGCCTGAACAGTCACGATAGCCGCGCCATCGGCCCAGTAGGGCTGGATCGCGTGGTGGGACGTGCCGAGTTTGTATTTTGGCCCTTCTCCGACATACGGGTAACCCGTTGATCGGACGAATATGTATGACAAAAAGGCAGGTGAGACGTCATGGCCATTCAGTGGTTTCCCGGACATATGGCAAAGGCCCGCAGACAGGTTACGGAGAAGCTGAAGCAGATTGACGTAGTAATCGAACTGCTTGACTCCAGGCTGCCGCTATCCAGCCGCAATCCGATGATCGACGAGATCGTGAGCGATAAACCGCGGCTGCTGCTGCTGAACAAAGCCGATTTGGCAGATGAGAAGGTAACGGAAGAGTGGGTTCGATACTTCCGGGAGCAAAACCTCCGCACCCTACCGATCGATGCACTGAGCGGGAAGGGTGTAAACAAGCTGCCCGAAGTCTGCAGGGAGCTGGCAGCGGATATGCTGGCCAAGCGAGCGGAGCGCGGCATGCAGGCCCGAGCGATCCGGATTATGATTCTCGGGATTCCAAACGTGGGGAAATCCTCGCTGATCAACCGACTGGCCAAGCGTGCCGTGGCGCAAACGGGTGACAGACCGGCTGTTACCAAGGCGCAGCAATGGGTAAAAATGGGCGACACCTTGGAGCTGCTCGATACGCCAGGAATTCTGTGGCCGAAGTTTGAGGACCAGATGGTCGGTCTTCGGCTGGCAGCGAGCGGCGCCATCAAGGATGAATTGATCGATTTTACAGAAGTAGCGCTCTTTGCGATCAGCTACATGATGCACTATTACCCGGAACGCTTGACAGAGCGGTTCAAGCTGAAGGAATTGCCCCAAGACCGGGTCACCATGCTCGAGGAAATCGGCAAAAAGCGCGGCTGCCTCATATCAGGCGGAGAAATCGACTATGACAAGGCAGCCGAATTGTTTTTGCGCGACCTGCGGTCAGGCAAATTGGGGACCGTTACGCTGGAGCGCCCCATCGATTGGGAAATGGAAGAACCGATCGGCAAGCCGCAAGCCCTCATTTAGGAGGCTTACAGATACACACCTGTCTATCCAATGGGTAGACGGGTTTTTTCGTAAATACATAGCGTAAGGTGATGGAATCAATGAATCTGGCCGAAATGTCGATAAAAGAAATACGGGATCTGCTAGAAAAAATGGACGAGGTCCCGAAAGATTTTTTACAATTGCTGAAAGAAGATAAACGAAAAGGCGTGCATGACCTTGTGCGCCAAATGGAGCAAGCCAAGGCCAGACAGGAGAAGCTTGCCTGCCAGTGGGAGGAGATGACCACGTTTGAACGGTCGCTCCGGGCTGAGGGATATGAGCATCTTCTCGGCATCGACGAAGTAGGACGAGGCCCTCTGGCGGGGCCTGTAGTGGCTGCGGCTGTCTGTTTGCCGCCAGATTTTTACCTGCCTGGTTTGAATGATTCGAAAAAGTTGCCGGCTGCGACGAGAGAAGCATTTTACGAAGTCATTGCATCCAAAGCGGTTGCGGTCGGGATTGGCATCGTATCCGCCGAACGCATCGATGAGATCAATATTTTGGAAGCGACGAAAGAAGCGATGAAGCTGGCTATCGCAGATGCTTCGATTGCCCCGGACGCTTGCCTGATCGACGCTGTTCAGTTGAAGGATCTGCCCTACAGACAATTGCCGATCATCGGCGGAGACGGCAAAAGTGTCTCCATCGCGGCGGCCTCGGTCGTCGCAAAGGTGACACGAGACCGAATCATGGCAAAATACGCAGAAATCTATCCGCAATACGGCTTTGAAAAAAACGCTGGCTACGGTACGGCGGAGCATCTGGCGGCTCTGGAGCGCTGCGGTTCGACCCCGATCCATCGGAGGACGTTTACCGGGGTAAAGGCGCAGGCCTGACGCTCCGGCACCGGGCTTGCGATATAGGAGGCATGACATGTTTTCCCCTGCGCAAATGGTACAATCACTCATGCAGCGCACCGGCGCTGCGGCTCCCAAACCGATTGAGTTTACACCTGGCCAAGTATTTACAGGAGCGGTAGTGAGGACATATCCAGAAAATATGGCATTGGTCCAGATCGGGGGGATGCAGGTCCAGGCAAAGCTGGAAGCGAATCTGGAAGCAGGCCAGCGAGCCTGGCTTCAAGTCCAGCCGACCAGCGGTGTCATCACACTGAAGGTGCTGAACTCTCCGCAGGGTGGAACGGTCGCAGATGCATCCCTCGAAGGCTTGATGAGATCTCTGGGCTTCGCGGAAACAAAAGAGAACCGAGCGATCGTCCAAGCACTGGTTTCGTCAAACCTTCCTGTAAATCGGGATGCTGTACAAAGCTATGCTGCCGTGACACAGCAGTTGGGAGCGGATCAGGGGACACTGGATGCGTTCCTGCTTGCCTTGAAGCGCAATCTACCGGTGACGCCCGACTCAATTGCAGGCTTGAAAGCATTTCTGTCAGAAAAGCCGCTCGCTCAAGTGATACAACATTTTTTGAACCAAGCCGACAGCTTTTTGCAATCTGAGGAACAAGGGGCGAATCGCTTCTCGCAAGACGGAAGCCAAGCAAGGCCTTCAGGCGGCAGTGGAGCGGGAAATGCGGCTGCCGATCTTCTGAACGCCCAGCTTCGGATGATTGTCGGACAGCTCCGCGATAAAGTCGCCAAACTGCCAGTCGCTTTGCCACATGGCGATGTGTCCGAATCACCGCAGCCAGCGTCAAATTCTGCAGCTATGGCCGGCCATGCAAAAGGAGCGGCGACTGGGCAGTTCGGCGAGCAGCAGTTGAGGACGCTGACAGAGCAGGTCTCGAGGTCTGGGAATCAGCCATTCAGCCAGCCACGAGCCGGAGGTCTGACCACTTCCGCCGACCAGCCTGCGGGCATATGGGAAGCGGAATCGATCGGTACAGGTACCGACAGAGCAGCATCCCTCCAGTCCTCGCAAACTCCGCGAAATGACCACCCGATTTTGGAGATGTTTCGTCAGTTGGGGCTTTCCCACGAGCGCGATGCGTTGGGACATGCGATGAAGGGTGCACAAGAAGCTCAGAGGCAACTGGAGTCTGTAAAGTCCCTGTTATTGCAGCTTGCCTCCAGTTCGCAAAACGGCATGCCTGCAGGTCTGCGCGATGCGGCAGACACTCTGCTGCAGCAAGTCACCGGACAGCAGCTCATGCTCGCACAGCCCTCCAATCAGCCGTTTGCACAAGTGGTCATGCAAATCCCTATCCGGACAAACGATGGCGAGGACACGGCCTATGTACAAATCGAGTCCAAGAAAAAAGGCGGAGGAGAGCTGGACCCGGAAAACTGCCGCCTGTTTTTCCATCTCGATCTAAATGCGATGGGCACGACCATGCTGGATGTCGGGATCGTCAACCGAATTGTGAATATCCAGGTGTTCAACAACAATGATTGGGTAGAACCGCTCGTCCAGAACATGCGAGAGGGTCTGGCTGACCAATTGCAAGGCATTGGCTATCAGCTCTCCTCCATGAGGGTACAGAGCATCCCGGACGCGGACGCGAAACGGACGGCCCCCCGGCTGGGCGGTAATAGTGGATACATGCTTGCAGACTACAAGGGGGTAGATTTTCGCGTATGAGCACCCCTCCCTTTGAAAGAGAAAAGCGAAAGCAAGCCGTTGCATTGCGTTATCAGGCTGGCGTGATGGAGGCGCCAACCGTTGTGGCCAAGGGCAAGGGCTACGTGGCGGAAAACCTGCTGAAGGCTGCCAAAGACAGCAATATTCCGATTCAGGAAGATCCATCACTGGTAGAAGTGCTGGGCAAACTCGATCTGAACCAGCAAATCCCTCCCGAGCTGTACCAGGTAGTAGCGGAAGTCCTCGCTTTCGTCTACCGTCTGGACAAAGGAGGGAAAAAGTTGGGGTGAATGATGCACGCCGTGAACTGGGCCATCGAGGCGAGCGCATGGCGGAAGCGTATTTGCAGCAAAAAGGGCTTCGGATCGTAGAACGGAATTACCGGACAGCGAGGGGAGAAATCGACCTGGTTGCTTGGGACGGGGATGTTCTTGTGTTCGTCGAGGTTCGTACTCGAAGCGGCCTGAGATACGGCTCTGCTTTAGAGTCAATTACATGGCAGAAGCAAAAAAAGCTGAGGGAGATGGCGCTCACGTACATGCAAGCGAAGATGATTTCGGTGAGACAGTTTCGCTTTGATGTAGTGGGGATCCAGTATCATACGGGCAAAGCGAACGATAGGGCCAATATGGACATTACGGTCCAAGCACCAGTCATTACCCATGTCGAGTATGCCTTTTAAAACCGAAAAACGGGCGCCAAATAGGCCGCCTTCTGGGGATGCGTCTAAAGCAGAGGGCCGTTTGATCGCGTACTATGTACTGTACTCGACGCGATGAAACTCCTCCAAGCACCATCTCTTGACCTTCCGGCTTCGCCGGGGGGTATTTTTTTGTTCCCCTGAGCAGAGCATTCATTCCGCAACGGTCACTCCCTGTCCTTTGGAAAGGCATAATTCTGCTGTTCATAGCTTCCCAATCATTTCTCCAGTCATGGTCCTGGTAGAGAAATCACATCACGATCTGAATTACACCGGCAATTTATGCTCCGCGTAATAATTCTCGGCAATGGAGCGGCATTTGGCAAAATATTCCCCAGCGACATCCTCATCTTCGATCAAATCGGCAAGAATATCGGAAACAAAATCAAGGCAGTATGACAATGGCCAATGAAAATGACGGTTGTTCTTCATGATCTCTCCGTAATGCTTGAGGTAATTCTCCAGGAATACCGCAAAGACAAAATGATCCAGCAAATTGTTTTCCAGCAAGTATTCCCTTAACCCCATTTCTTTCACAAAGCTGTCAAACTGCCAGAGCCCCTCTTGGCCACATCCGATGCCGCCGCGAACGGCTGCGAGCTCCAAAGTTTCAGGACACCAACCGTACATTTTAATCAGTTCCTCGATATCCTGATATTCTGACACTTCGTGATCCATGTCGTGCCATTTTATGTACTCAGTGTAATAGGGGAGGTTAGCGACTGATAGCTTGGACAGATAAAAGGCTGCACTTCGTCCAGCAGGATTTTCTTCATCGAGCCAAACAGGTTTTGAGGATTTAACAAGATGTATCAATGCTTTGTGATAACGGATTGCCAAGTCCTCCAAACGAAAATCAAGAATCGCCTTTTCCCAAAACGCCGGTTCGCTGATTTCCTCCCCGGCCACGATGATTTCAAGGGAATACATATCATTTTGCGTCTTCCCGATATAGGGGATAAAGTCATGAATAAGTTTTTCAATGGCATGCGAGTATGTATCGGGAGTAGCGGTTTCTTCTATGTTCAGTGTAACAGTATGCGAACGGTATTTTTCCTCAAAAGCGAAATTGAGCGAAATCAATGGGAACAACTCCTACTGGTAAGAATCGTACTAAGAAGTGGAGAGAGTTATCTGTAAAAAGGAAGACGAGCTTCAGTCGGTTTGCATACTTTAGTAGCTTCATTAAGCATATTCCATTATATTGGTTTTGAGGAAGCGTTATGAGGTTCATGAATGGAAGAGGCGGTGGAGATAGTCATTTTGATTGCTAGGAAGCAAATTACGGTATGCCATCTCAATCGAAAACAGTGTGTCTGGTTGGGAATGAAAATGGGCTCAATTCCAATATTATCACCAAATTGATCAAAATGAGAAAATCATTGAACTGCTTACGAAAAAAGCAAAAATGGCAAGGAATGACGTGGATCAGAAGGACGAGGGACGAAAAATGATCGAAACCATTCAAAAAGCGCTCAAAAGAATAGAAGAAGAGCATCAGGTACGCATTTTATTTGCTGTGGAATCAGGGAGCAGGGCATGGGGGTTTCCGTCTCAAGACAGTGACTACGACGTGAGGTTTGTGTATATCAAACCCCTTGAGTGGTATCTGTCTATCGACGACAAAAGGGATGTCATCGAGGAACCGATCAATGATGTCCTTGATAGTAGCGGTTGGGATATCAGAAAGGCTTTAAAGCTGTTTCGAAAATCGAATCCGCCGCTCTTGGAATGGCTGAATTCCGATATTGTCTATCACGATGCGTACGGTTTTAAAGAGGAGATGCTGAATATTAGGCATCAAGTATTCTCTCCAAAGTCGTCCCTCCACCATTATCTCAGCATGGCCAAAGGCAATTATCGGGATTATTTGCAAGGCGAACAGGTCCGGATAAAGAAATACTTTTACGTGCTTCGCCCTCTGCTGGCATGCATGTGGATCGAGAAATACAACACGAATCCGCCCATATTGTTTCAGGAATTGCTCGATGATTTGCTCGATGATTCACAGATAAAACACATAATCGAGGAATTGCTGAAAAGAAAGATAGCGGGAGAGGAGCTGCATCTGGAAAAGCGGATCGATGAATTACATCTGTTCATCGAAGAGCAAATGACACATTATACGGATTACGCAGCTTTGCAAAGGAGCGTCATTGCCGATCCAACACAGCAGCTTGATGAACTCTATCGCAAATATTTGAAAATCGTATGGCAGTAGGGCCTGCTGAGTTATAATAAACTGATTGACTACATGATGGTGCACTTGAGGTGAAGATATGGATGCAGTTGTGTTTGATCTGGAGACTACATTTACATACGAAAAGGGGCAAACTCCCGAAATTATCGAGATTGGTGCAAGAAAAATAAACTTATCTGATCCTCAGTCGGCACAGATGCAAACATTTCAGTGCTATACACATCCAGAGATAAGAGGAAAGATCGGCCTGAGAACAAGAAAGTTCATAGGGATGAAAGAAGCGGATTTGCAGCGAGTAGTACCGTTTCAGCAAGGCATTCGGCAGTTCATCGATTGGCTCGGTGATGACTATTATTTATGTTCGTGGGGAGGGGATGACAGACTACTATTCGTTGAGCATTGCGCGAGATACGGGATTAGCTTGAACTGGTTGAAAAATTATAATGATATTCAACCGGCGATCAGCCAGTACTTGAGCGGGCGCACACAAATGAAGCTGAAGGACGCTGTCCTGCAATCGGGACTGGAGGTTCAGGGAAGGCTTCACTCCGCTCGTTCCGACGCGATCAACACGGCAAATTTGTTACTGAAACATCGCTCTTACGTGCAGCTTGACAGGAATACGCCGGAGGAGAACTATTCGATGTCGTGTGCTCTTTACTGGAAATGCAGAAGATGCTCTAAAGAAAAATACTACACAGCTTTTTCCGGTTCGAAACGCTTTTGTCTGGATTGTACAGCCAGCAGGCAAGAAGTGCATAGCTCTTCGCTGACAAGGGAATAGTCGTAAAAAGAAGGCTCGATCGTTCATCTGAAAAGCATATAGTGTTGAAACAACTTGCAAGGGAAGTCGGTTTCAAGTTTTTCTTTCATCCCAAACAACCGAAACCGGATGGAACTCAAACGAAGAAAAGGATTGCTGAGAGTTTAACAGCAATCCTTTGTCAATATGTTTTAACCGATATAAAGCTGAGTGTGCCGCAAAAAGGAGCAATTCACTCAACGAAGGAAAATCAGAGGATCCTTGGTCGTCGAGATACGACGCACAGCAAACATGC
Source organism: Brevibacillus sp. FSL K6-2834 (assembly GCF_038592925.1). NCBI lineage: Bacteria > Bacillati > Bacillota > Bacilli > Caryophanales > Paenibacillaceae > Brevibacillus > Brevibacillus sp. FSL K6-2834. Next base: position 3,383,162 of record NZ_CP151945.1, on the reverse strand, counting down.
CTTGCCTCTCCCCAGCCAGACCAGGATACGTAGATAACGCCATTTCATAACCGGCCTTTTTTAACATGGGAAACATGTAAGGGCGGTGATAGCCGTATGGATAGGCGAGGATTCGTACAGGTTTGTTCAGGTGCTGCTCCAGCATTCGCTTTGACTCGACAAACTCATTTCTTACCTCTTCCGCCTTCAATTTCAACAGATTCGGGTGGCTTATCGTGTGCGACTGAAAATCTATCAAACCGCTTTCCTGCATTTCCTTAATCTCATCCCATGACAAAAAATTCGGTTTCCCGATGGAGGAAGTGACGAGGAACACGGTAGCTTTTATTTGATATTTTTTCAAAATGGGAAAAGCAGTGGTGTAATTGTCTTTATAACCATCGTCAAATGTTAACAAAATAGGCTTGGAGACCGTCTTTTTCTTGTCTTTCCACATTTCGAGCAATTCTGATGCCGTAATTGGCTGATAGCCCATTTGCAAGATTGTTTTTACTTGTTCCTCAAAAGTAACGGGGTCGACACAATACATGTTGTCTTTATTATCCACAATGGAATGGTATTCCAAAATGGGGGTGGAAGCAGAATCCGTTTCCGCAGGAGCAGGTGAAAAAGCACATGCAAATTGAAGAGCGACTAATGAGACAATGAGGAGCCATTTCTTTTTCATCATATTTTTTCCTTTATTTCTATCAATTTTTATGCTGATCCTTAGTCGTACCTCTCGTCTTCCTCTCTTGTTTCCCCTTCGACGATCAATTCCAACTCAGTCTCAAAATTTAAGACGAGTTCGCCAGGCAATCGTTTCAAAATCTGATCCATCTCGGGGAGCCGAACAGCTTCATCAAGCGACTTGGGCGCCTCTTCCAGGCCTGCGAACCAGTCCCGAATCTCATCTATCAAAGCGTAGAAGGAGGCCTCAAATTGATTTGCATCTTCCTCTGCGTCATCCTCCTGACTTTTCTTTAACCGGTCCCAGTTTTCCAGCATCACGCCGAGTGCCCTTTCAATCGTCGTATCCATTTGTTCAACTCCTTTCACTTTAATTTCCAGCTATTATTGTACCATCGCTTATGGCTGCTGGAAACTTATTTGCCAGCCCCCTCTTACTTTTTCTACAGTGGAAGCAAGAGGTGATGCTTGTCTATGTACGCGCGCAGTTTTTGCGGAACTGTTTACGGGATCAACGGCATGCTGGTCGCTGTTGAAACCGATATAGCTAATGGTTTGCCCCAGTTTGATCTGGTCGGCTTAGGGGGATCAGCTGTAAAAGAATCGCGCGATCGCGTCAGGGCAGCGCTTCGCAACTCCGGCTTCGAGTACCCGATGCAGCGAATTACAGTCAACCTTGCTCCCGCTGATCTGAGAAAGGAAGGCTCCGGATTTGATTTGTCTATCGCAATGGGAATCCTGCTGGCGTCCAAACAGATTCCACAGAGAAGAGAAGCAATTTTGCTGCTGGGGGAGCTGGCATTGGACGGCTCATTGCGGCCGGTCAGCGGTGTTTTGCCCATTTTGCTGCAGGCACAGGCGGAAGGCTTTACACATGTGATCCTGCCTGAGCAAAATGCCGCCGAGGCGAAATTGGCCGAATTGACCGTTCTGCCGGCTGCGAGTTTAAGCGCTGCTGTAAAGTATTGGTCAACGACCCTCGAAGCGCCGGAGGGAGTTGAAGAGAGGTCAGATGACAACTCTGCCCGGCAGTCTTTACCCGACTTCTCCTCGGTTTACGGTCAAACTTTTGTAAAGAGGGGACTTGAAGTGGCTGCCGCCGGCTTTCACAATGTGATGCTCATGGGCCCTCCAGGCTCCGGAAAGACAATGCTGGCAACATGCTTGCCGTCCATCATGCCAAAAATGAATCTGGATGAATCGTATGATGTTACAAAAATTTACAGTATCGCCGGGCAATTGACGGATAAAAGAGGACTCATCCAGGAGCGGCCATTTCGCTCTCCGCATCACACAGTGACGACGGCAGCGCTTGTCGGCGGAGGAGCCCATAGCCCGAGACCGGGGGAATGCAGTCTGGCTCATGGCGGCATCTTGTTTCTCGATGAAATGCCCGAGTTTTCACGGCACGTATTGGAAGCGCTTCGGCAACCGTTGGAAGCGGGAGTTGTGACTATCGCCAGATCGCGGCACGTTTTTACGTTTCCAGCAAGGTTTTTGCTGATATCGTCGTTAAATCCTTGCCCGTGTGAATAACATCTTTGGAAAAAGAATATTGAACGGTAACGGATGCCCGAGGTCGTTTCGTGTATTCGTCATAGATGGTATGCACCTGAATACGTTGAACCAGTGATTTCACAATTTCTCGCTTCATCTCAAATGATGGTTCGCTATTGAGCTTATTCCGTAATGTATTGAGGAACTCGAGAGCATTTGTGACTTTGGTTGTGTAGTCCTGTTCAACTTTCAATGAATTTTGAATTTCATAAAGCCGCTGTTCCAAGACCTCCTTTTCCTGATTAATCTTTTGGATTTGCTTCTCCAAGTCCGTAAAGGTGATGATGTTCTTTCGGAAGAGATCCAAGATACTTTGACGTTCTATATCCTTGTCGTCGATCGCTTTTTGAATGAGGGCAGTTTCTGATTCAAGATCAAGCTTTTCTGATTGTTTAGCTTCCATCGCCGCAGCAATTTCCTGTAACGCTTCCCCTGGCTGTTTTATGAACGTGAGACAATCTTTCCATACCAAGTCCTCAATCCAATCCTGAGGAATGTTTTTCGAAGTACATTTCCCCTGCATAGCTCCCTTGTAAGATTGTTTTCCAGTACATACATAAAAACCTTTTAGTGCGCGTCTACTTCCTGGATAATGAACCCCTATATAAGTTAAACCGCAACACTGGCATTTCATCAACCCGCGCAGCAGATAACGATTTTTTATGTTTCGCATGGCTTCAATTTGGTTATCTCTAAGGACTTGTTGGGCTTTTTCCCATGTCTCGACGTCAACAATGGCCGGGACTTCGCGTTCGATTAGCTCACGTTCTTTCGAGCTCCGTTTTCCATAGCGATGGATTCCTTTGTATGTGGTGTTGGTAATGATCCCGCGCACTCTGGATGGTCTCCAAATACCAGCCGTATTTTCTTTTCGTTTTCCGCGGATTACTTTACGGTCGTCCTTTGCATACGCGGTGGGGATACCTAGTGCGTTTAAGTAATCGGCTACCTTAATGCAAGAATGGCCTTGGTTCGCTAGCATGTGAAAAATCAATCGAACGACTTCGGCTTCCGTCATGTCACAGTTAGGCAGCCGGTCTTCACATATCTCAAGGTAGCCCTCATTGTTGACACGATAACCATAAGGGACAATTCCTCCAAGCCATTTCCCTGACCTCGCAGCGCGGTTTGCGCCGTACCACAAACGTTCCAATATAGTCTCGCGCTCTAAGTCTGCTACCCCAGCCAGTATGGTTAGAAGGAAGCGCCCCGAGGGATCACCGGTGTCAAACGGTTCAGTCATGGATCGAATCTTGACTCCGTTGCTCTCCAATTCGTGAACTGAGTTAAGGATGATCCTGGCCGATCTACCGAGCCTGTCCAGCCGATAGATGAGCAAGAGATCGATTTGTCCGTTTTTCGCATCTTCCAGGAGATCTCGGCCGGCAGGTCGAGCCTCCAAAGGAATGGTACCGGTAACCCCATCATCTTTGTACCACTTCACGATTTCCAGTTGGTGGAGGTCAGCGTATTTACGAGCAAATTCGAGCTGGTTTTCAATTGTTCCGCGTTCTGCTTGGTCGTCTGAGCTTACCCGGGAATACACTGCAAATCTATACATGCTTTCATCTCCTCAACAAAGCTTACTATACAAAATAGGAATATATGTTCGTTTGTATTTAAAAAAGAAAAGTCCTTCAAGGACTATTTCGTTCAAGAGATCTACTTTGAAAGTATTCGAAAAATCTGTTTGCAACAACTCCTAGAATTAAAATGTCAATCGCCTTAGCCAAAAGGACGTGAAGAATTTGAATTATGAATAGAATTGGACTATTGTTTATAACCTCTTGAAATTTAGAGAATACTGTCCCATCTGAAAGGGGGATTGAGTGATGAATTGAGAAAGTAAAATAAAATATCTTAGATAATGCGAGAATTGTTTTAGTGTTAAGTTCTTCTTTGATATCAGTAAAGTATTCAAATTCCGTCAAATTACCAAAAAACCCACCTAAGAGGATCACCGATGAATAGATTATACTAACAATAAAATCAGTTAGAATCACTATAAAAACTATGGTAATAATTGTTGCTAATAAATTCATTTTCGGGTCTTTGATTTTTACTTTTGATACATCATTTATAATCCCTAGTGTTAAATCTATAAGATATTTCGTAGCTCTTAGAAAAAGTAGACCCAAACAAGTAACAAAAAATGTGCTTTTTAATACGGTGTTATATTCGAAGAGAAATTCACTAAGAACAATATATATCGTGGAAATTGTCATCCAATATATTAATAATAAAAATATATCCAAGTATATTTTTTCATATAGAAAAAGTATCGGATTGTTAGCAAATCGATATAGTAGTAGTGAAAGTAATATCCCGGAAAGGACGAGAAAAAGAACAAATACAACATTTACGTTTAAAAGAGGTAAAAATGAATAGATCAACAATAGTATGCCAACAATAAATGGCTTATAAAAAATTTTCTTAAACTCGTGGCTAAAAACTAAAAAAACTTTTTTGAATCGTTCCATACGAAGTCAACCATTCTATTTGTGTAATGTTTATTTTTAGTATAGCTCATTTTATAAGTTGTGGAAAGTTTTACTATATAACGTGAGGGCTGAGTACGACAAAAACAGCTGAGCTTCAGATGGCAACTAGTTCGATTAAGTAATCATTTGTTTGTCTTTCCATCCAAGAGTCTACCAGTACGATGTTTTTAAACCCTCCCATCGTTTAAAACTAGGGGCGATTTAACGTACTAAGTGTTTAGCTTTTTCCCTAATCCTTTTTAATCTTTCCGCACACAACTCTGGTGTCACCTTAAACTGTTCCGATAATACATCTACAATACCTTGCTGTTTGAAATCAAAAGCAGTTAACATGTGTAGTGGCAAAGCAGCGTATCTAGTAAAATTCTTGGCATCCCATTCTTGGAGTTCAAGAAATGCCTCGGGCATCATAATTTGTCGCCCTGCGTGACGGAGGATATGACAAAGTTCATGGTAAAAACGTTCCCGTTGAACTTTGGTGGGGAGCCTTTTGTCTATAGTGATGCTTCTGAAACGGCCAAACTCGTACGACATTGAGGGGACGTCCTTATACATAAGGAAGATGTTCAAGGCTTTAGCAATTCGGGATTCAACCAGATCATTTGGCCTACGAATGCCAAGGGATAAATAAAATCGAGAAACCCATGATTCTAAAGGAGTAGGGGAATACTTAAGTTTCAATGTTATTCACCCCATTTGCGAATAAATGTTCGTGTAAGAAGATAAAAGCAGGTCAAACAGACTATTCATATTATATCTTTTGGTGTAAAATTTTGCTAGATCTTGTCGGTCTATTTGAAGTAAGGGGGGGATTTGCTCTAGTAGGATTATTAATAGGAACAGGAATGACATAAAAAGAGGGAGTTATCAGGGGGGCATAAATCACTAGATTGAGTTAAAAAGTAGAATATTCTTAATTATCAAATGTTGAGGTGATAAAACATGGTTTTTCGTATCCCAGGTGGTAACCAGTTAACCCCGACAGACATTAAGACACTTTTTACACAACTTGGGAAACTGGAACGGATGTCATACCAGCAACGTGATGCCGTAACTGCGTATGAAGAAATTCGAAACAGTAAGAGAGATATAGCCATCGAAATGCCGGCAGGGCATGGGAAAACTCTTGTTGGAGGATTGATTGGAGAGTTTAATCGTATTACGAAGAACTGGCGAGTGGTGTACACTTGCGCAACACGACAATTGGCTTATCAAACTGCAGAACTGCTGAATTCTTACGGTATAAAATCAACGACACTCGTTGGGAAAGTGAGTGAGCTACCTCAACAAGATTTAGGGAAATATCAGCGCTCGCAATTGATCGCAGTAACCACCTACTCACATATCTTTAATACACGACCCGCTTTTCCTGATGCGCAGCTGATTATTTTTGATGATGCACACGCTGCAGAGTATGCCATTCAAGGATTTTGGGGGCTCCAGATTACACGTTCTGAATTTGAAAATGTATTTTTAAACCTCATTTCAGAACTGGGAGATGTGATAGCAACCCACGTAAAAAGTAAAATTATATATGGTAACTATGATCCCCTAACCGATGGGATTGATATAATACCGGTAGCACTTTGGGCTCCGAGAATGTATAACATTCAAGCCTTTTTGGATCAACATACCGATGGAACAAAATTGTATTACCCCTGGACCCGTATAAGAAATCATCTGCATGCGTGTCAGATTTATTTGTCGCACAACACGATTTCCATACAACCTGTCCTCCCTCCTAACCTACGACATCCAGCATTTGCTGGAGCAGAAGAGAGAATTTACATGTCTGCGACGATAGGAGAGGCCGGAGAGTTGGAAAGGGTTTTTGGTGTGCCAGAAATACATCGAATTTGCCCGTTTGACGACTCTACGCAGAAGGTGTCGGGGCGACGATTGATTCTTTTCCCAAATGATCATTTTGAGGAAGAGGATTTGGATAAGGTTGTACTGGATTCTGTTAAAAACCAACCGCGGACACTGGTCCTTACCCCATCTAAGAGAATCTCTTCCTCTTTAGAAAATTATTTTAAAGTGAATACACAGCATACGGTGCTTGGAGCTGCTGATGTGGAGGATGACATGTCTCCTTTTACAGGAAATGATTCAGCAGTTCTTGTCTTGCATGGACGTTATGAAGGAATTGATCTCAAAGATGAACAATGTCGATTTCAAATTATCTACGACCTTCCAACGGGGATCAGCATGCAGGACAAATTCCTGCTTGACCGACTGAATGCTACCGAGTTGTTTGAGAACATGTTACTAACCCGAGTGACACAAGGATTGGGGCGTTGTACGCGTGGAAATGATGACTATGCCGTTGTGCTTTTCTTAGGGAGAAATGTTGGACAACATCTTTATAAGAATGAGTTTAGACAGATGCTCCCTCCAGAGATTGATGCAGAGCTGGAATTTGCCTTTGCGCAGGTCGACAACATCAAAACAATAGAACAATGGAACGAGTCTGTAAGAGTTTTCCTACAGCAAGGAGAGGAGTGGCAAGATGTTGAATCGTGGATTCGAGGAACAACGGAGCAAAAGAAACGTGATCGACTGAAAAACCCGTTAAACGAACTTTTTAAAAATGCCATAAAGCATGAAATCAATTACCTCTATCACGTGTGGGAAAAGGAATGGGATCGTGCACACAGAGAAATTGATAGTGTGATACAGATTTACTCTAAAGTACCGACTCTGAATGGGTACCGAGCATGGTGGAACTACCTCATCGCTTGCATTGGTGTCCATCAGAACAATCGTGAAAAAGAACACGAATACCATCGACGTGCTATTTGTGCATCGACCTACAAACTTTGGTTGGACAAGCGGTTATTTGATGAGCCAACAGTTAAGCAGCAGATACAGTTACCACCACCGCTTGAATTACAGGTGCAGCGTATTATTGAAAATCTTAAAAGATATGGGGATCATCATCGGAAGTTTGAAAACAAAATGGAACAGATACGGGTTGGTCTTAATCAAAAAGAGGCCAAACTGTATGAATTGTCCATGCGAGATTGGGGGGAGTTTCTAGGTTTTTCCTCAAATCGACCGAACGGGAATGGGGTTCCGGATGGATACTGGGGGATCTTAAATGACTGGTTTGTTTTTGAAATGAAAACAGATATTGATAATCCTGATGGAGAAATTCCCTTGGATGACCTCCGGCAAGCTCAGGCTCATGCAAGCTGGTTTCGTCACAATGTAAAAAATGTTCCTGAAGACGAGATCACAACCGTAATGATTTGTGCAAAACAGAGAGTATCTTCACATTCAGCTCACGCAACGGAGAATCTGTTTCTTGTACATCCAGATTACATTAGTGAGTTGTTTACTAGAACCGAACACATAAACCGAGAAGTAAAAAATGAGTTGAGGTACAATGGAGAAGAAGCGGCTATCAATAAACTAGTTACTCTTCTTCAAAATAATCGTCTTGACGTATTCAGCATTCGGGAACACTTCAAGGCAAAACCTATAGTAGATTGTGTTCAGTTCTAAAAATAGAAAGAGGAGCTTAGCGAAACTAGCTCCTCCTTTTTGTAACATCACTTTCAGAAAAATCTTGTGCACCATGTACTTTACACCCTTACGACCAGCGGCTAAGCATGGTCGGGAAATACACAGAGGTTTGTAAAACTCCTTGTCTCGTAGTCGATTCTAATTCTCTCGCTCCGCCAAATACCTCAAGTATCTTACATGCTCTCTTATCTTCCTCACTCAGCATGTTCTGCTCCAACACCCATAATTCAAGTGGGTGGGGGAGTATATGTGAATTTCCGTGTATATAATATGAGGAGAAGCTCCATTATATTGGCTTGATTTTATTTTTTCGAATACTATATTCCATGCCTTCAAAATAGTAAGCTTCTTTATTGGCATTTAGAAATGGTATCCATTTCTTTTCAATTACATCTCTTTTAATCACGTTATTATGAGTAAAGATTGAATTTCTACTTTGAGTTAAAATTGGTGAGGAGTAGTTAAAACCATCTACACCTGATCTTCCGAATAAAGGATCAAAAGGGAATATTCTTTTAATAAAATTCTCTGGCATATGTCGGACCCATTCGTCATTAGGAGCAATTTCATTTAAAACCCTTGCAACTGTATTTTGCAACTCAAAAATGCAGAGTTTGGCGGCCAATTTATGCAGAACACTGCCAACATCAATACAAAAGAATTTAGGAAGACTTCATGCTGGATAGAGCATGGCGCAGTCGGTAGCTTTCTCCGGTAAACGCCAGAATATGGGCGTGGTGGACGAGGCGATCCACAAGGGCTGCCGTCAATCGCGTATCTCCAAACACCGTATTCCACTGCCCAAACTCCAAATTCGACGTCACAATCACACTGTTTCTCTCATAGCAGGCCGAGATAACATGAAACAACAGCTCAGCCCCCGTTTGGTGAAAGGGAACAAACCCAACCTCGTCCAAAATCAACAACTCACAGTCTGCCAGTTCTTTTTGAAACCGCATCAGTGCCCCATTCGCGTGTTTTTCCTGCAAGAGCGCAACCAGATCGGGAACACGGAAGAATCGAACGGCATATCCCCTTCGGCACGCCTCTACGCCAAGCGCTGTTGCCAGATGGGTCTTCCCCGTGCCCACTTTTCCCAGCATCAGCACATTTTCCTTGCGCTCCAAAAAACGTAGGTCGATCAATCCCTCCTTTGTACATGTTTCCGGTAAGGTGACTGCCTCAAAAGCGTAATCTTCCAGTGTCTTCAGTTGGGGAAACGCGGCTTTCTTTATCAGTCGCTTCAGCTTTGTCTCCTCCCGCCGTTGAATCTCCATCCGCAAGACTCCCAGCAAGAAGCTCTCCCGATCTTCAAACGGCACCTGTTCATAGGTTTCCATCACATGCGCCAAATGCAAAGTTTTGCACACCTTTGCCAGCTCTTCTCTCATTCCACCCTCACCCCCAGGATCCGGTCGTACTCATCCAGTATGGGTATCTGCCCGTGAAGGGCAGGGGGTGTATGCGACTCTGAAAACGGTTCCGGGCGGAAAACAGGGTGTTTTATCGCGTAAAGGGCATGCTCCAAGGCAACAGCCAGATGCTCTTGCTGATGCGACAATTCTCCCAGTACTTGCCCGATTTCCTTCAACGTATAGGTGTCGAGCAATCGATGGAGCAGGCGAATTCGTGCTTTTCGTGCATTCATGTCTTCCACCGTCAAAAACGTTTGGAGCGCCTGAGGCATCATATTGGTAAAGGAAGAATACATCACCGCCCGCGGGCGTTTTTCATATCTCTTCAATACCGCCTTCCAATCTACTGGAATGACTTTCTCCGTATAGGGACGAGGCAATGTCACAATCGGGGTGTATGTCCCGTCTGCCGTTAACACCTCCAGCACATCCCACTTGACTTTCACCAAAACCGGCTGCATGGCCCGACACTGCGGCAACGGGAAGAGAGCCGCGTCAAACGACAGCTCAGCGTATTTGTTCAGGTGGCACGTCTCCAGCCGGAAAATCTCCAGCGGTGTCGTCGGCAGCGTCAGCAGCTTGCATTTTTCTTGCTTCCACAACTCGGCAATGGTTTGCTTTTTCACATAGTGAGGGCGCTGCATATCCGCACGGGCAGCTTCCGCCAAATACGTCTCCAGTTGTTCCGGCGTATCGATAACCGGTGGCGGAACACACCAGTTCCGGCGTCCATACCCCACTTTGTTTTCCACATGGCCTTTCTCATGGCCGCTGTATGGATTGCAAAACAGGGGCTCAAAGCGGTAATGGGCGCAGAAACGCCGAAACGCTTCCGTACACTCTCGTTTTCCGCCTTGCTGGATGGACACAACAGCAGCGGACAAGTTGTCAAACCAAATCTTGCGAGGAACCCCTCCCATTTGCTGAAATAGCCGCCCTAAGGCCTCCAGAAAGCATTCCGTGTTTTCTTTCGGAACCGGGAACACAAAGGCGGCATTGCTGTACGGAAACGACAGGGTCAATACTTTCCGCTCCACCAGTTCTCCCGACTTGACCACGTACACCGTCCCAAAGTCAGCCTGGGCTTCCCCGCCTGGATGCTCCAAACGCTCAAAATGTTCGGCTCGTTCGGCTGCCATGGCTTTCTTCCGTTTGGAGACATATTCGGATACCGTTCGCTGCCCGCCAGGGAAGCCGTACTCATCCCGTAACCGCTGAAACATGCGGACGGCTGTATGGCGTTGCTTGCGTGGAAGACGCTCATCATCCTCCAGCCATGTGTCAATAATCTCTAAGTACGGTCCCAACACCGGATGGCGGCCTTTTCGCTTGCATACCGGTTCATTCCAATCGTCGCGATCCGCATATTTCTTGGCGGTTCGCCAATTCACCTGGACACGTTCCGCAATTTCCTGAATCGAACACCCTTCGACTTCCCGCAAAAATCGGATATACTGTTGTTGTGGCACTTTCAACATTCCTCTCACTCCCTCAGATTCTAGCCAAATCCAAGGGTAGATTTTGTAGGGGGATGTTGGCAAGTGCCTTTTTCATGGCCTCAGAATTGCGGTGGAACTCTGCAGTTTTCCGCCGCAATTCTCTGCACTTTTATCCTGCCATAAACAGCAACTTTGCTTCCTCTATGTTTTTCCCAATTAAAATCTGAATTAATAATAGACCCAGTCAAAATAATACAATTAAAATGAACGGGTGAGAACTCTTCAAACCTGTCAAGATATGCGGCAATAATATATGTTCCGAAAGAATGTGCTATTACGGAGATAGGGTACCCAGGAAATCGATATTCACTAAGATCATAAATCCAATCTCTAAAGTTATCTATGAACTCAGTTCTTTTATTAGGTCTAGTTAATAAATCAGGAGTATTTGAGTCGTAAATATATGGTGCAACAATCCATCCTTGGCTACTTGCAGAAGGAACAATCTCAGAATTCCACTCTCCTTTGCTCAATAACCCGTGAATTGTAACTATTACACCATTAGGTTGATAAACATCAACAAAATGTCTATTTATATAAGCTCTTTGTACTATTTCTAGAGAAGATGGATCAGGGTAATGCTGAATTTCCCACTCTTCATCTTCATGGTAAAGAACAACTTGTACGATACCTATTTTTTTCAATAGACCGTACTGGGAAAAGAAATGTATATAGGTGTCCACAATTTCTTTATTGTCCAAAGAACAAAAGGTTGTTTTTGGCAAGTAAGAAATGTAGCAAATGGCAATTAAAAATGTACCACTTGCCAACCCCTAAATTATTTACCGTGTAATAGCGATTCTTTGTATCGATGGCTTTCGCCATTGAAGACGATCAAATGAGAGTGATGAATCAAGCGATCAATAACTGCCTCTGTTAAAATTGGATCACCAAATATATGATTCCATTGGCCAAACTGTAGATTGGTCGTGATAATAATACTTTTTCTTTCGTAGCACATGGAGATAATCTGAAATAGCAGTTCTGCACCTTGTTTATGCAGAGGAATATACCCCAGTTCGTCGAGTATTAACAGATCTAGCTTCTCAATATGGTTAAAGAATCGGCTCAACGAGCCAGTCTCGTGAGCGTCTAGCAGCCGATTGACTAATCCAGCGACAGTAAAGAACTTTATCTTTTTCCCTTGCTGCTGAATGGCATTTAAGCCAATCAGAGTGGATAAGTACGTTTTCCCCGTTCCCACACCGCCATAAAAGATCAGATTTTCTTTCTCCTCTATAAATCCACCATGAAGGATATGATCCTGCGTGAGACCTTGTCCCATCTGAATATGACCCCATTCAAATGGCTTTCCTGTTACTCTTGGCAAGGAAGATTGTTTAAAGAGCAGATTGATTTTCCGTACTTCTCGTTGTTGTATCTCGTTTTCTAGTATTTTGAGTAAGTACTCTTCATTTGTAGTAGCTTCAACCTCATGGAAATGTTGCCGAACCCAACTCAACTTGAGACGCTTTGAATATTCTTTTATCAATGCATCCACTAGTGATGACCTCCCGTTCCCTTAAAAAATTCATTGTAATGGGCTAATCCTCTAGTGGCTGTTGGAACGGCAGGAACAAAACCTTTCGGTTGGATGGTATCCCTTTGTCCACGGCCATTCATGAGTTGATAATAGATCTGCTTAATAGAATCAACGGCTGGGTGACCATTCTCAGAGGCAAGCTGCAAAGCTTGCGTGGGTATTTTCATATCATCGTTTTTTAAAATGACGGATAGTAGCTGGAGAGCTTCTTGCTTCTCTGGGACCGTGCAATTCGAGAGATAGACTTGCCATTCGATTGGCAATTGTTCATAAAAACTTGTGTATTTAATAGCAGTTGGCCGTTTTGCCATCAATATCAAATATGGCTGCCAAATCACTGATTTTGGCTCTTTGCCATACAGCCTGGGATGCTGTACGATCAGCTCATATTCTTCAGTTAAAATATCGACTCGGTCAAATGAGATCTTTGCCAAAACCATACATTTGGCAAAACGGGGAGACGTTGAGTAGAGTTTATTTTCGACTCGGATATATCCGTATTTATCCGCTTTTACTCGTTCATATCGGATACAATCAAACTCTTTGGCAGGTAATTGAAGAAGGTGTTCCTTGTCTGCCAAATATAGTTCGGAAAGCATGGTTTCTTTCACATAATGAGGTCTCTCCCGATCTTTCTCGGCTTTTTTCCAAAGGGTTTCGTTTAGCTGATCAAGATTGTGTATCTGCAACTCAGGAAGCAGGAAGTTGTTGCGAACGTACTTGACCATCGCCTCTACGTGCCCTTTTTCATTGCCACTACCGGGATTGCAAAACTCGTATTCAAAGTCATAATGAAAAACGAAGTTTTGAAATTCCTCCGTCAGTTCACGCTGACCATTTGGCATGATCTTTTTCACCGCTGGTGATAAATTATCAAATCGAATGACCTTTGGAACTCCACCTATATAGTGAAAGATACGCTTTAATCCCTCCAGAAAGCATTCTCGATTCTGAGACTGGAAAACTTGAAAGTAGAACGTGTTGCTATAAGGAAACGAGAGAACGAGGAATGGCAAGGTAACACTTTCTCCCTGATATTTGAATGGTGCTTCTCCAAAATCAACTTGAGCTGATCCAGGTCTCGTTTCCAATGGCAATGCCGCAGCATCACTTGTCTCCGCTAACTGGTGCTTACGTTGGGAAACATATTGTCTGACAGAGCGAGATGATCCTGTAAATTGGTATTCCTCCACTAATTGCGTGAACAAGCGTTGTGCTGTTCTTCGGAACTTCTTTTTCTTGTTCAAGTCCTCTTTGATCCATTGATCAAGAATAGGTTTAACGGGCTCCATGACTCTAGCTTTTCGAATTTGCTTGGGCTTTTCTTGTAGATTGAAATCATCCATTTCTGCATACTTCTGAACCGTCCTTGAATCACGATTCATTTGTTTGGCAATCTTGCTATAAGCTCGCCCTTTTTTGTTTGCCTCATGCCTGATATAATTAATTTCTGCCACTGCTAACATCTCCTAACTTTATACCTCCCGTCGTCTGTAATGCCCAACAGGAGTGTATTTTGATAAGGGGATGTTGGCAAGTGGTTTTTTAATTTATGCAGCCCCTACGGGTCTGCATAAATTAACTGCCATAACCTACATTTTTAGTCTGCCATAAACAAAAGGTGATATCCAACTTTGTACCATCTATGACAAGTCTTTCAGATTTATGGGGGATATATCTTTCTTCCTTAAAGACCATTACACAATCAATATCATGAGGCTTTGCTTTATTTGTAATAAAGGAACCACCGAAAAATAAATGCGTTGCATTACAGCCTGTAGACAAAGTTCCGTAAGGAACAGGGTCTGCAGGCTTTTTTGTTGAATATAGAACATGTTACGTTTTCAAAAGTTATTTTTTAGAGGTGGCATTATGCTTAATAAGCAAGAGGCCGAAGGGCGTTATCAGATATCTGCATTCTCGCTAGATGAGTTGGTGCCAGAAGATCATCTCGTAAGAAAAATTGAAAATGCAATCGACTTTTCGTTCATCTATGACTTGGTGGAAAGCCTTTACTGTCATGACAATGGCAGACCCAGTGTTGACCCTGTAGTCTTAGTTAAAATTGCTTTCATCCAATATATTTTTGGAATTCGTTCCATGCGACAAACGATTAAAGAGATCGAAACCAATGTTGCCTATCGGTGGTTTATTGGCTATGATTTCAGTCAGCCCATTCCCCATTTCACGACCCTAGGCAAGAACTATGTTCGCCGTTTTCGGGATACTCAACTCTTCGAGTCGATCTTCCTTCGAATATTGGAGGAGGCGGTTCATCATGGATTCGTGAAGCCTGATGTGCTTTTCATTGATGCTACGCATGTAAAAGCCAGTGCGAATAAGCATAAATACGTGAAAGAAATCGTTGAAGAACAAGCGAAGAAATATCAAGAGCTGCTGGACGAAGAAATCAATCAGGATCGTATTGCACATGGAAAGAAGCCCCTTGAAAAAAAGACAGAAACTTCGAAGAAGGAGGTGAAAGTCAGCACAACTGACCCGGATTGCGGATTGTTTGTAAAAGGGGAAAAGGAACGTGTATTTGCTTATAGTTTTCATACAGCATGTGATCGAAATGGATTTGTGCTTGGTGCCAAGGTAACGCCAGGCAATGTGCATGACAGTCAGGTTTTTGAGGATGTTTTGAATCAAGTGCGAAAGACGTTTGCACAGCCTCAAGCTGTGGCAGTGGACTCGGGATACAAGACGCCTTACATCAGTAAAACACTGTCAATATCGATTTAATTTTCCCCAAAACTATCGGTTGAAAATTCCCCATTTTTGTCGCTACTGGTTGTTTACTTCAGCAGGCTCCGGTCGAAAGAAACCTGCTTTTTTCTTTTCCTTAATGCGATAACTTTCCCCTTTGATATTGATCGTACTGGAATGGTGAAGCAGTCGGTCCAAAATCGCAGTGGCCAAAATGGTATCTCCGAAAATCTCTCCCCAGGCTCCGTACGATTTGTTTGAAGTCAAGATCAATGAACCTTTTTCATATCGTTCAGATACAATCTGAAAAAAGAAGTGAGCAGCAGTTTCGTCCATTTTGCGGTAACCAATTTCATCGATGATCAACAAGTCTGGTTTGGTGAGCGCCCGCATTTTTTGGGCAATCGTGCGATTGCCATGGGCCGTCTGAAGCGACTGTACCAGATCGTGGGCAGTGATAAAATAAACCGTATAGCGTTGCTTGATTGCTTCCAAACCAAGCGCTACGGCCAAATGAGTTTTACCGACACCGGGTGGCCCCAAGAAGATGAGGTTTTCCTGATGCTCAATAAAACCTAGAGTCGCCAAATCACGGATACGTCTTTCATCAATGGAAGGTTGGAAAGAGAAATCAAATTCGTCTAGTGTTTTTTTGAACGGAAGCCGTGCTAATCGAGTTCTTGTATGCAAAAATCGTTCGTATTTAGCCGCTAATTCCTCCTGCAGAAGCTTGTCCAAAAACTCCAAATACGATATGTTGTGTTTGGATGCTTCTTCGGCGTGATCGTGGAGGATCTCGGGGATGCGTATCCATCCAAAATGACGGGACGCTTCCAACAGGCGTTCTTGCAAGATCATTGCAGCGTCACCTCTTCTTCCGCCAGTTCTTCATACGCCGTAAGAGAGCGTTCCAACACTTCGGGTGTTGAATTCGCCATATAACGAGGTGTAGGTTGGGGAACCGGTTTGCTCGTAGATGTGCGAATTCCTTCGAAGTGTTTTTTTATGCTTACGGTCTGATGACGCCCCCACTGTTTGGAGTGTTCAGCGATTAGATGGCCATTGCAATAAAATCGCAAGACTCCATTTTTCTCATCTTGAATTTCTACTACTCGACCGATGTGCTCCCATGGAACAGAGTAACGATTGGCTTCAAAAGAAACATAAGCATCACTCATCACCTTCCGGTAATGCCGGTCCACAACAGCAAAAGGCACGTGGTTCAAAGGTTGGAGGTCTTCTACTTTCCATCGTTCATTCGGCATTTGATGGGTGGTTCCGTGAAGGCGACAATTTGCAACGGTGTCCAGCCAATAGCGTACTTGTTGATTGAGATCTTGTAGCCCGGTAAAAGTGCCGATGCGAGGCCAAAAGTTCTTTCTGAGATAACCCACCCCATTCTCCACTTTTCCCTTCGTTCGAGCCCGATAGGGCTTGCAGCTCAGCAGCTTGCACCCATAGTGGCTGGCAAAGCGGGCGAAACGCTCGTTCCAGATCACCCTACCATTGTCATCTCGACCAGAAACAACTGTTTTCATGTTGTCGTACAAACAACTTTGAGGGACACCCCCAAAGTACTGCCAAGCCCGAAGATGACATCCGATGAGAGTTTCCAGCTTTTCGTCCTCGGTAAATTCTACATACATCATGCGTGAATAACCCAGCACCATGACGAAAGCGTAAAGACGCTTTTGTTTTCCGTTGACATTTGCTCGAAAATGTCCCCAGTCTACTTGCGCTTGTTGTCCAGGTTTCGTTTCGTATCGTACGGTTACTTTTGAACGAAAGTGGGGACGCAGCGGCTTCATGAAGTCTCGTAAGATGGTGTCCTTTCCGGTATAGCCACGGGCTTTTATTTCTTCGAAGATGATGCGGGCATTTTGACAGCCCTCCGCCATACGAGTACGGATGAAATCCTTAAAAGGATCCAACTTGCTGGGACGTGGTTTGCGAGTAGGAAAGCTCTCTGGCGTATCTTTCAGGAGCCATTTTCGAATCGTTTTTCGATCCCGTCCCATCTCTTCAGCAATTTGGGTAATACTCATACCTTTCAGACGCATTTCTTTGATCACAAAAAACTCCCCATTTTTCACCATATTTACTCTCCTCCCGGAGAGTATGTCGGCTTTTTCTGGGGAATTTTAAACCGCTGATATTGGGGATTTTACAACCGATTTTGACAACACTCCTTGATGACCAGATTCGCCCCGTTATGCCCTACACAAGACCACGCACCAAAGAAGGTTTTTTTAAAAAGCACGAATATGTGTATGATGAATATTTCGACTGCTACATCTGCCCGAACGAGCAAATCTTAACATATGAGACAACAAACAAGGATGGGTACCGTATCTATCGATCAAATTCTCAAGTTTGCCGAAGTTGTCCGTTCTTGAAACAATGCACGGAAAGTAAAGACTACACAAAGAGAGTGAGTCGCCACATCTGGGCTGATTACCTCGAAGAGGTAGACCACCTCCGGCATACCGAGGAAAACAAACAAATCTATAGCAAACGGAAAGAAACGATTGAACGTGTATTCGCTGATATGAAGGAAAAGCATGGCATGCGTTGGACGACCTTACGAGGACTGGAGAAGGTCACGATGCAGGCGATGCTTGTTTTCGCTGCCATGAACTTGAAAAAAATGGCGACCTGGCTATGGAAATCAGGTCGCCAAAAGGTGAACGATCAAAACACCTTCGGTATTTTCATCAAATTATTAAACAAACTCCCTCTGCTGTTCGTTCAGCGAGGGAGTTTGTCTGCAACCTGAAATGCGTTGCATTACTCTCTTTTGCAAAATCAAAAATGTCGGAGATACACTTTCTAAAACTTACCCTATATTCATTGTTGCAAAAACGCTCAATAAACTCAGAGCCAGTTGCTAAATGGATACCTTCAGGAAGAAACCCTTTACTATTGAAATCAGGGATACTCATAAGTAAAATCCTCATTTCTTTGGTCTTAAATATAAAAATTTGGATTCCAAGCGTAAAGAATATTGCCGGATTGTTCCTTTATCAGTTGATCCCATAGCCATTTTGGTAGTCCACCATTTTTTAAGATTGAAGTACCAGTAACACTGTATTCGGCTTTTAGAAGAAAGCTAGGGTTGGATGGTAGAACACTTCTGTTTCTCACCCTTTTATTCCCGAAATATACTGTTAAAAATACTGAATCGGCAGGGACATCTCCATGTTTGATGACAGTCATCGGGTTAGGTGGGGTATATAACTTTTTTAATTCTCTAATGGCATCGTTAACAGCTCTTATAATATCTTTTTTGGGCATCTGTTCTTTAATAAAGAGATGTGCTTTAATTCTTTTACTATCGGGAAGGCTACAGTCATCAATATTTCGAACAGACCATTTCTTTTTTGTAATTAGAGGAAACCTAAAGTGTTTAATAATATCTAAGTCAATATCCGCGTCATTGTGATCCCATAACATAATGTCACCACGTCGTGTTGCACTTTCCACCACATCTGTAAATGTTAGCTGCTTATTTAATAGTGAATCAATTTCTTCGGCAGTGAATCTGATCCATCCAGGCATCATTCTCTCATTACTTATACTAAAGAAATATCTAGTATATGATGTAAAAAGACTTCTAGCGATAATACTAATTTCGATAATAAATGTAACAATTTCATTGTGATCAAAAGAGGTTGAATTGATATCAAAGTTTATTTGTTCTTCATTAGGAGATAGGCTTATCATCATACACCTAAAATCAGGTGTCGAAAACAAAATTTTCGCAAAACTATGTTTTAAGAAACTGTCTTGTTCCATGATCTTGTCAATATTCTGAAGAGAGCCATTGTATTTAGAGTAAAATCTTATTATTCCAATAAAAATTCCACCTATTGAATCCAGTGTATCTTCAATTAATTTATCGAAATCGTAGTTATTGATTATTTTCTTGCTAGGCGTACCATTCTTAAAATAGCTAAAGTGTGACTCTTTATCAGTAATATAAACGCCTCCATGACTAATTGCATTACGTAAATCAACATCTACGAAATGAGTCAATTTTTCGAAACCATAAGTATTCATAATAGTGCACAATCCATTTAATTTTGTTTGAGACTTAAGATCCTTTTCTACATATAAATCTATAATATCTCTAAGATATTTAAATAAATTTGAGAGACATCCCTCAACAAGAGAGACGTATGTGGGGATTCTATACATTCTAGTTTTTATCTGATTGTTTTCGTTTATAAGAGATAAATCGTTAATAATTGTAACTAATTCTTTGTATGTAAAGTACGAAATAAAGAAATGCGATAAAGAGGATGCTGATGCATCTGAAAAAATATCTGACTTAAGATACAATTTTTCTAACCCATTAAAAGTACACTCAGCAATCTCACGATTCCAATATGACATTGGTTCAACAAAAAGGAATTCGTATATCATATTTTTCCACAGGATGGGTATATCGGAGATGTTAGCATCTATCTCTTGTTTAATTTTTTCTAGTAGCTCATTATCAGGTATTTTTTTACTAATCCTCTTAGATAAACGATCATACATATAGATTAGCATCTCGGTCAAGCTCATCACCACTTGTTAATATAGAATAAAAAACACGCAAATCCCAAAATGAGTTTGCGTGTCTCGGTGTCATTTTTTATGTTGTTGTTCTGCCAAATACCTTAGGTACCTCACATGCTCCAAAGCCTTTTTCTTATCTTCCTCACTCAATTTATCCAACTCGTAGAAAAAGAGGTTTTCAATTTCCGTTCGAGGCCTGTCATACTTCTCGGAAGGGGAGGGATCATCAGTCCTTCCCAGTAAGTAATCAACAGATACACCGAAGTAATCAGCAATTTTTTCAAGTCGTTCACGCCTGGGTGTATTCTCGTCAGACGATTCATAACGGCGAACTGTAGATTCAGGTATACCTAAATCAAGGGCAAGGACTTCCTGTGTTATTCCCTTTTTTGCTCGTAGATCCTTCAGTCGATCCTTAAATCCCATAATATCACGCTCATTTCTTGTCTCCATTCTACAAAAAAATGTTCATAAAATAAACGCTCATTATTTGAATGTGAGCATTGACACGCTCATTTTTTGATCGTATATTATAGGTGTTGGCTCATTAAATGAGCATTTTAGGAGTGAGGTGATAAAACATGAAGAAGCTTTCCCCTCGCAAAAATTTAATCAAATCGCGCAAAGATCATGGAATGACTCAAGACGATCTGGCTACAAGGGCAAACCTTTCACGTGCTATGCTTTCTAACATTGAGCGAGGTTATACATTACCATCTTTGCAGGCTGCTTATAGGATTTCGAGGGTTTTGGAACGCTCGATTGAGTATCTTTTTTTTGAGTGTGACGCTCATAAAATGAACGGTGATAAAACTGCCTAAAAGGAGGATCTGAAGTGATTAAACCACCCAAGGGTATCGAATTCCGACGTGAATTCGAGCCGGATATGGAACGAATGGTTCAAGCACTAAAGGTTGTACTGGAATCTCCAACTGTGAAGCCTAATCAAGTCTCCCTGACAGATAAAGCATCGGTGAGAGAAGAATCCGCTTGACTACCAACCTTTTTGAATATTCTAGCGGTTTTGCATTCTCAGTTCTATTCCTGCTTTTTCCTACTCGTTTCTTTAATTATCTCCACCTTAAGAATTTCTCATACTGCACGGTGTAGTGAATGCTCGTTAATTTGATTCCAGATCGATCAACTAACAACCTTTTCCGAGGAGGGAGATCCATATGGAACGTTCCTTGGTGGAGGAGGCATTAACCGAACTGCAAAATGCTCAATCCAATTCGAAGGAAACAGGCTTTTCGTCACCCTTTTTGCTTACGGAATCTGGCTTGAAAGAAGCCGAAACCTTACGCACGGATACAAAAAAATAGTCTTTACTCAGGGGAAGTCAGTCTTCCCTATCGTTTTTCTTACCAATTGAAACTGAGTAGTAACAAAAGGACACGATTAAAAAGGCTCTTGTCCATTTGTTAGTGGTCAGATTCGGAAAGAGTGAGGAGGGATCACTATGCAATACGTTGAGCTGATGGTTTTGAGCGGTCGGGAACACAATGTCATGGATCTTCTCAGGAAGAAAATCGAAATGCTGGTTGAGACCGATGATACATACGCGTTCCTGAAGGATGTGGTTGTATGTCACTTCCGGAAAGGGGTCTCTCAGGTTTCCAACCGCGTCAAATATAGCTATGAAAAGGGGGTGAAAAGCTACCTGTTTATCGGTGCCGATCTGATGAATTGGACCACCGATCAACTGGAGAAGCTGTATTGCGTTCTAACAAGCGGCATCCCATTTGTGATCGGGTTGGTCCGGAAGTGGCAGCAGATTCAACAACGGCTGTTTACTTCTCAGGAAGAGATTGAACGCATGGCTCGTAACCTTGGGACAGAATTGGAGCCAGAGATTCGCCTGGTGTTGCCTGAAGATGAAACTGACACTGTTCAGGTGGTTGAGATCCAGGCTGTAGCTGAAGATGCCAAAACTGAACAAGTGGTTCGTAAGCGCGTGTCCTTCAAGGAAATGGTGGAGCGCTTCAAACAAAAAGTGAGTTCGATGGGGCAGAAGATAGAGGAAAGGGAGATCGGCAGGAAATCCAAGCGGGTTCTTTCTCTTTCTTACGACTTTGTTCTTGGCGTGATCAAACGACACTTGCCACAGGCGATCCAACTCAACATGTTCATCCCGACAGAATGGCTAATCAAATGGCTGCCGGTACTTATTGAAGAAGACTTGAGGGGCTCAGTGGCTTGACGGTGGAATTGGGAAAAGGGGTTGTGACAGTGAAAAACGGAAAAAACTTGACACGAACGCAAAAATCCGTGCTTCTTAGCCGTGACCTCAATCCGAAGGAATGGCTGGTAAGCAAAAAACTGCCCGATAAGTGGCTGCTCGTTCATCGGCGGACAAAACAAACATTAGCATTATCGCTCAATAGGAGTTCAGATGCGAGTTAAATTGCCCTGTGGACAACATTTCATCCGATTTGTGGATATTCACTTGCAATATTTGAGCTGTACAGCTTTTTAGGTTGAAAAGTGAGGGGAATAACAATGTATACCGAAGAACAAATAAAAAAACTCTTCGCATCCTTCTGATCATAATTCCGATTATCTGGTTTTTTCTGGGGGATGAGATTAAGTGGTTTATTGAAAAGTTTAAACCAAACTAACTGAATTATTTTTGAATTGGAAACGGTCTAGTAACAAGCCGATTAATAGGAGATACAAATAGTAAGGAAGCAGGAGAACTATGAATATAGATTGGGGGAATAAATACTTAACTTTTGTTTGTGGAACAACAAGAGCGATAGACAAATCTATTAGAATAATCCCTTTCACTTGACTTTTTCTAAAAAATAGTAGTATTCTCAAGTCAACGATGTCATAGTGAAAGGTGTTGAAGGTATGACCTCATTGGCTCCCGTCATTCCTAATGATGACCAACTTTCAGTAATCTTAATTGCCATCCATCGTGGGTTGCAGAAGTTTGAACGCAAGGCATCTGAAGAAGTGCGTGTTAAAGACCATTTACCTTTTGTGAGAAGATCGATTGTCATTCAAGAGGTCGATGATGCCGTCAATCAGCGATTAGACTTGTCCATGAGGGCCAAAATAGTGAAAAATGGTCCTTGGTCGAGTATAATCATTTATTTTGAAAACAAAAATACCAACATGTTCATTATGCATCTTCCTCAAAGCCACAAGTTGCCAAGGCCATCAAAATTAAGATTGGATCTGGTTAGTGGTAATTTGGAATTTTTGAGGAAATTAGGTGTAGATGTTCAAAATGAAGAGCAATTGTCCATGTTCTTTGAGGAATTCGAAGATACAGTCGAAGATGATTTCGTGGAAGAAGCAAACGACTTGGAGCTAGAAGATATTCCTTTTGGCCTGATCTTGACTTATGACGGGAATCTTGGGGTGCATACACCTTTCAGACTTGGTGCAACATCACCGACATTAGATAGGTGGCTGTTTGAGTATAAATTGGATGCGGCTGATTATACGAAGCTAATTCAAGTGGATATTGATGACGATCCAGACGATGACGATTATGGTCTGTCGATTAGAGATGAATTTATAGAAGATCAAAAAGACTCTAACCAGTCTACTCTTGATGAAGACGATACTAATGATGCAGCTGAGTTATAATCACCGCACTATGCCATTATCATAGGGAGCGGTCAACATGAGTGATGTAAGAAGCAAAGAGTCTTTAGTATTTAACCCTAGAAAATTAAAGGAAGCCCGGCTAGCTAGAGGACTTACCATTCTGGAGCTAGCGGAGATATTAAATGTAACAAAGCAAGCTGTTTCGCAATTTGAGTTAGGGAACGCCATGCCAAAAGCAGAAACGATGATGGCCATAATCAACGCGTTAGAATTACCCAGAATGTATTTTTACGAACATGACGAACAAGAGTATATTGGGAATACATTTTTTCGGAAATCAAGCACGACACCCAAAAAAGTATTAGATATGCAAAGGGCGAGGGCAAATTGGGTTTACCGAATATATAGCTATCTCGAAAAATATATTAATTTTCCTCGCCTTAATATACCCAACACATCAATTTTTGGTAATAAAGAATGGTCTACGGAAACCATCGAAGAATTGGCTTCATATGTTCGGAAAAAATGGGATCTAGGGGACAAACCAATTTTAAATATGATAAATGTCTTAGAGAAAAACGGAATTATCGTTGCAGAGCTTAACATCGGGAATGAGAAGGTAGATGCGTTTTGTCAATTTCGCTCTGGAAGGCCTCTGGTCATTGTCGGTGATGATAAAGGTTCCGCAGTGCGAAGGCAATTTGATTTGGCGCATGAACTTGGACATCTTCTCATGCATTCATGGGTTGAAGATCAAGAGCAATTGACGAAGGAAGAATATAGACGTATTGAAGATGAAGCGAATCATTTTGCCTCATCATTTTTGTTGCCTGAGTCTTCCTTCCGAAAAACAGTTAAAACCAACTATACTTTAGATGACTATGTGGAACTGAAAAAATACTGGAGAGTTTCCATAGCAGCAATGATTATGAGGGCCAAAGAAGTGAGGATCATTTCCGAAAATCGTTATACGTATTTACAAAAACTAATTTCAATGAAAAAAATGAGAAAAAAAGAACCTCTCGACGATGTATTACCTTTAAGTCACCCTACAATCTTAAGAAAGGCTGTGAGAATGCTTCTTGAATCAAAGATTAAAACCGAAATGGAAATCGTATATGATGTTAAAATTTCCGCTAATGAGATTGAACGTATTTGTCAACTCGAACCCGGAACCCTTAATTTTAAAGAAAATGAACCTGTTGTAGAACTGAAAGACATTATGCTTAGACGAAAACATTTTGGAAGTTAATTTTGGGCTGCTGTCAAAAAGACAGCGGCTTTTTGTTATCGCAAGAAATATTATTAGCTGAGAGGAGGGAAATTTTGGCAATTACAGGTCAAATCATTCGATTTATCTTTCGGAGTATAGGGAATGAGTACATTGTAGCTGTATTCCGTCCCGAAAATGGCAAAGATATGACTATTACCGGCTCGATCTATGGTGTTGAACTAAATGAAACAATCACGGTATACGGAGATTGGTTTATACATCCCAAATATGATGACCAGTACCGTGTCGAGCGTTGGGAACGTCCGATTCCGAAAAGCAAGGAACAGGTGATTGCTTTCCTCTCTTCGTCCCTGGTGAAAGGCTGCGGAGAGAAAAGAGCCAAGCAGATTATTGATGTCCTTGGTGAGAACGCATTAGATATTATCATGAAAGAAGGAGAAGCCTGCTTGCTGCCGATCCGTGGAATTGGTCAGCAAAAGGCATCTTCTATTGTCTCCAGTGTCCGGGCATCGTTTGAGGTTCAACAGATCATGATGGAGCTGTCACAGTACGGTATAAGTACAAGTATTGTCGTGAAGGCCTACAAAGAGTTTGGCTCCAACACGCTGGACATTATCAAGCGGAATCCGTACCAGCTCACCAAACTGGATCTCATCGGTTTTCTTAAGGCGGACGAAATCGCTAAAAGGATGGGCATTATGCCCAACTCAATGTTCCGGATTGAATCCTGTGTGGATTATGTTCTGAAAAAGATGTGCTTCGATTTTGGCCATTGCTTCATTCCAGAAGCAGAGTTGGTCGATGAGGTTCTGAAGGTTCTCAACCACAACACGGACGTTTACATTACGCGGGATGAGGTAGAACAGGGGATTTTTCAGCTGGAGGAAAACGGCCGCCTCATCATTGAGGAAGAGGGAGTCTATCCTCCTTTTTTGTATCGCTCCGAAAAGAGACTGGCCCAACTCCTGCTCAAATTTATGCGAAGCGGCAGTAACAACGTAAACATGGCTGCTATCGATACTGCCATCAAAGACTACCAGGTACGTTCCAAAATCGTATTGGCGGAAGGACAACGTGAGGCGATCCGGAAGTTGTTCACGGAAAACCTGTTGATCTTAACCGGTGGTCCAGGATGCGGGAAAACCGCAAGCGTAAAAGCCGTCATTGATGTGTATCAACGGCTTAACCCAGTGGCAAGTATTGCTTTGGCTGCACCGACAGGACGGGCCAGCCGCAAACTGACGGAGGTAACCGGACTGGATGCGGCCACCATTCACAGACTCATTAACTTCCGGCCGGGAGAGGAGCCTGAATTCAACGAGAGCAATCCGCTTGAAGCAGATTTACTCATCGTCGATGAAATATCCATGATGGACATACAGCTGGCCGATCTGTTGTTTAGAGCGATCAACCCGAACAAAACGAAAGTACTACTGGTAGGGGATCAGGATCAGCTCCCTTCCGTGAACCCAGGAAATGTACTAAAAGACATGTTAGACGCTGGCGTTCCGCACGTGCGGCTCACAGAAGTCTTTCGCCAGGCGCAAAACAGCCAGATTGTTACCAATGCTCACCGAATCAATAAAGGCGAGTCAATTGTCATTGATCCAGCGAAACAAGACTTTTACTTCATCCAGCGGGAAAAGCCGGAAGAGATCGCTGCTACGATTCGGAACAGCGTCGTGAGGTTTACGCAGCTTGGATACACCGCTGCAGATATTCTTGTCCTCAGTCCCATGAAAAAGGGGCCGATCGGAACGGAAGAGTTAAATCGTGTGCTCCAGGAAACCCTCAATCCCTCTGCCCCCAATAAGGAAGAAATCGTGGTCGGGAAAACAGTCTTTCGAGTCGGGGACAAGATTATTCAGACCAAAAACAACTACGCGAAAGAGGTTTATAACGGCGATATCGGTAAGATTGATCGGATTGATTACCTGCTGGACAAAGAAGGACAAGTAACGGAAGAGAAAGGTCTGTACTGCACGATCAACGGCCAAGCGGTGACATACACAAAGGAAGAATTACATGAGCTTCAACTGGCCTATAGTATCACCATACACAAGTCGCAGGGAGGGCAGGCTCCTATCGTAATCATTCCGGTATCCACCAGTCATTACATCATGCTTGCGAGAAATCTCATCTACACCGGAATCACTCGGGCCGAATGCAAAGTAGTTTTAGTTGGAACCAAAAAAGCCTTGCAAATTGCAATTAAGAACAACAAGATTGTGGCACGAAATACGAGACTAACCAAACGAATCGTTGAAGATATTCAGCTGTATGGACTGAACAAGGCAGCCCCTACTCATCCTGATTGGGAGGAGAGAAGGGCTGTTGATTTTTCCTAGCTTATAAAGGCTTGGGATGCCATTCATTACAAGAGAAAGGGGGTTAACTTGGATACCGCAGGCCAGCATTGCCGAACAACTCAAAGACGTGTCGGTAGAGTCG
Organism: Brevibacillus sp. FSL K6-2834; assembly: GCF_038592925.1. NCBI lineage: Bacteria > Bacillati > Bacillota > Bacilli > Caryophanales > Paenibacillaceae > Brevibacillus > Brevibacillus sp. FSL K6-2834. The sequence goes on along the minus strand of NZ_CP151945.1, from coordinate 3,355,932 downwards.
CACGTGCATGTCCGGGAAAACGAAGGCGACTTGGCCTGCGGCAAGATCAAGACAGTCAACCTGTTCGATAACAAATGGTATCTCAAAAGAAGTCAGCGTCTCGCGTAGGTAGCTGACCTCCGACCAGGGTACCGGATAGTAAAACGACTTTTCCATATGATCACGTTCCTTTTCGTGGAGCATAATATGACCAGTTGGGACAAAAAAAGGTTTTACACAACATTACTTTTGAATCAGGAGTGACCGGGATGGAAGTGACTCTGAAGTTTGACAGAGCAATTTTGCTGGATAGCACATACGATTGGGCTACGCTCCAGGAGAATGAGGCTGTTATCGGTCAGGTGAACGGAAGACTGGCAATTACTCAATACTTGTCGGGTGAGCAATGGGAAGACATAAAAAGACAGGGTAAGGAAGAGTATTTGCGGAGGAGGGAACGGGAGGCAAGCAGGACGTGAGATCAAGTTCCGGGGCAAATGCATTGCGGAGGGCGAGCTGAAAGGGAATTGGGTTTTCGGCGATCTGCTCCAAAAAAACGGTAAAGCATTTATCGCGCCGCATACCAATTTAGTTGCGGTTGACGGCCATATTGGGAAGATGCTGGTCATGTGCACGAAGTGTCCACTGATAGTGTAGGCCAATACACCGGCCTTCGCGACAAGAACGGCAAGGAGATTTACGAGGGGGATATTGTCCGCCTGGAAGACCGCGGGGATATCTTCGATCATGTCGTGAAGTGGCTTCCGGAAGAAGCGAGGTTCGTGTTTGAAACCACAGAAGAATGGTACGGGCCCGAAGAAATGGACTTTGATTTTTGTAAAGTGATCGGGAACGTATACGAAAATTTGGACCTGGTACCGGGCTGACTAACAAAAGAGAAAAGGAGTGATTGTAAAAGTAAAAAATCTCCTTTCCGGAGACCGTAACTTTTATTTTTAATTTCTTTCCGCATTGGAACTACAAGGATTTTCACCTGTAGTCCAATGGGTAAGCTTACATGAGCTTAGCCAATGTTAGACAGAACGCCAGAAAAGCTAAAAATTCTATTGTTCTGTTCATGGTATCACCTCCTTGAGAGGCAGGATTATTGTAGCACAAGCCTATGGTTTAAAACAAGGCATAAAACTTTCATGTCTCTTCGATCCACACCCCAACATAAAAATGAGGCACTCAGGATCATTTTTCGAAAAAAGTCCGACAAAAAGTAGGACAAAACCCGAGGGGAAATTTGAAAACAAACGAGGACAAAATGCTGGACGTTTTTATTTGGCCGGATCGGTACCCTTGAGTTTAGAGTTTTGCTCTTGGGAGATAGTGTGTCCTCCCTTATACACGGCGGTACTCGGGACGAGACGTAGGGGCGATGAGTGTTGTAGTCGAACAGGCAGAGCAACAGGAGTCCTATATGCGCGCATGACGACAAGAGCATGCACACTCCAAAAGGGTGTTAGGTGCGGCGGGCGCTACGGAGGATACTGATTTACTTGTATCTTTTTGTCATGCTATTAGATATGCCGATCCTCCCCAAGAGTGCAGTGGACGTGTCATTGCCGGCAAGTAAGGGGCAAAATTTGCTGGTTCAGGCTTGCAGACCCAGCTGTACCATCTCCTACAGTCTGTGACCGCAGCAGGCATAAGGATTGGCTCACGGCGGAACTCCCCTGCCGTAGCAAGTGGGGAAATAGTAAAAATGTTACAGGAAAATCCATCCTTTTGTCGAAGTATGACAGAAAAGGAGGTTTTTTCTTATGGCAATCAAAGAGAAGACTTTTAGTGCTTTTCAAATAGATTTGCACTACATTTCTACGAGAAAACAAGTACAATACGATTCTACCAAATGGGATGGCCAGATATTTGGTGATATGTTGAATAGAATATATCATCTCCAGGAAACAGATAAAACTTTGAAATTTAAAGATTCTTGGTTGATGTACCTTGATTATTTAGAGGTAGATGAGCACGTCATTTTCGGTCGATTTTCATCGGCAGGGTATGGCACAAATGGAGCATTAGTCCATGCTGATACTTTACAAAAAAGACCGAACCCCAAAAATATTCGTGAAGGCGAGGAACAGTACACCTATTTTTTAATCAGAAAAACAGACGGATTACTTCTTCTGCAAGGCCATATACAGTTGAACCGAGGAAAGGTACAAGAATACTTTGAGCGATTGGGTAGGCCAGACCTAGTACTTCATAACTTGACAGGAATAAATGTATGTACACTGGTAGACAATGATTTTTTCGAGAATATAAAGGCTTTAACTTCCGTTGACAACATATTTGTTGAGATAACCTCCAAGGAGGAATCTGATGAAAATTCAGCAGTTAAGTTGATGCAAAAACAAGTGGATAAATTGAAGGCAACTCACATAAAATTGGATTTCAGAGCGAAATATTCACGAAAAGGGTTGTCAAATGTAATTCCTTTTATAAATGAATATAAAGACAAAAAAGGTGTTACGAGTATTGTTGTTAAAGGAAAATTAGGACTAGCAGAAAAATCTATAAATCTTAAAGAGTCATCAGAAAAGTACAAAAGGCGCATTGAAGTTGATAGAAGTAATCAACCGATGATCGAATCCGTAAAAACAGCACTGGTAGATGTGGCAGGTAAACGGGCAGCACTAAGGAGATGAGCTTAATGAAGGCGTTTTTTAATGCCAATAAATTTCCGTGGGTAACATTTAAAAATTACTGGGGCTGTTCGACTAAGTCAGAATTAATCATGGATGTGGTTATTCCTTTCGTTTTAGGAATACTCATGGTTTTATTTACTACACAAACCGTATCTCTTTTTACTACATTTATCGAAAAGTTCCAAGGAATAAGTGGGCAAGTATTAACAGCCGTATCGATTTTGGCGGGGTTTAATGTAGCGAGTATTACAATCATTTCTACAGTACAAAGTGATACGATTGCAAAGTTAAAAAATGAGCCAAGTGAAGAAAATCCAAAAATAAATATGTTTGAACAATTAACTATCTATTTCTCATGGGCCGTGATTATCCAATTATTTGTCGCATTCTTTAGTATCATATTATATTATTTCGCTTCGTTCATTCCATCAGGTATTAAAGAATGGGGGGTACCATTATGGGCCTGGGGTATAGCAGTTATCTGGGTCGGTTTAGCAATACATTCAATATTCATATCTATAAGGAATATGAAAACCTTGTATTATTATGTAAATTTTAATCCCGATAAAAAGTGAATCAAAGTCCCCTACTGAAGTAAGTGAGAAAAAATACACTATTCAATGTCGAAATAATGTGCTGGCGGTGATTTTTGATGAATGAGATTAAATCTTTTTTATTCCAGGCTGTTGAACAACCTCATCCAAATACTACATATATTTGGAATTGGGAAATTAAACTAGCCAAAGACAAGGAGGGAAACTATCTTGGCAGTGCGCAAGAAGCACTTCGTCCACATTCACACACACACGGTTGGGTAGACACTAAAACAGACGATTTGCAGGCAGCTCTTGAGCATATGAAGTCGGTTTGTGAAAGAATGACGAGATAAGCACCCACACGGTGCTTTTTTCATGGAGGTGGGTGACGTGTAGTGCGGCAATTCATCGACCCAGAAACCAGTGAAGTTTTCTATGAGTAGCAACCTCCGGCGCCCCGACGAGATCATCAAGGTATTCCGGCCAGCTGGCCGCAGCGTTGAGTTCGTGAAAATCAAAGCCAGCCAGAAGGCAAAGCGACGGCTCAGAAAACTGGCACTCGTCGAGGCTGTTTTTTGATGAAGGTGGTATGAAAAAAACAACAAAAACTATAAGAAAGGAGGAAAGAAAAAGGGACTAGATGCCGCTAGTCCCTTTTGAATCTCAATATGAACACAAACAAATTATACCAACTTTATGTGTATTTGGTCAACCATTCCCTTGTTCGTATTCATGATGTTGCAGATGTGCTCGCGGTTCATAGAGCGACCGTTTGGAGGAATATACGGAAACTTGAAATTGCCAATCTGATCCAGACACAACGGACATGTGAAGGGGTCAAAATCGAAAAGGTGGGTGAGTGGCGGCAGGATGCTACCCAGGTTAAAGTCGTCCCAAGAAAAGCGCGGGACAGTAATGTTGCATTAAAGACGGTTCGTAAAGAAAAAAATAGGGTTCAGGAGGTGGGGGGCAGAGGAGACGCCAGAACGAAACAGGTCGTTCCCAATGTTGCAATGGGAATGGAAAGCGATGTTGCATTCGTCCCCAGCTGCAATTGCATGGATAAAGCAGGTAATGTTGCATTCCAAGAACCGGCAGCCGCTAATGGAGTATATAAAAAAAAGTATATATTACCCCAGTTGGTTACGCGCGCGTGTGTGAATCCTGCAACATTGGTAAATCAGCAGTCGGGGACCACGGCTCTAAAACCAATTGATTGTGACAAGGGGGAAATCACTGCGATCTCTCTCGCGAGTGTATTGATTTTGCCTACGAGAGTTTCCACTGATCAAGTACGAGCTGCTGCAACATGGATACGAGAATGGATAGACCTCCCGGTATATCTTCGTCATCTTGGGATTACGGTTCAAAGAGAAAACCGATCGGGTGAACATCCTTGCTTGTGCCCGCTACATGGGGATACCGAACCAAGTATGTATGCCAACAGGGAAAAAGGCATCTGGTACTGCCATGCCTGCTCCATTTCTGGCGATGCTGCGGAAATGGTTCGACACATGTACGGAATGCGCTTTGGAGATGCGGTACGGAAGGTGCTTAAGGACGTAAGACAGCTATTGTTCAAAGGCGAAACCCGAGTGCTTTTAGCAATACCAGGGGAGGCTTATCGGGCTTGGATTGATTGGGGGAAGTCCAGGAGAACCCGTGGTCAAACATTGCACAAGCGGGAGACGGCCATCGTTTCAAATAGTCTCCTCAAAATGCAACGACGGGAACAGGCCCATAAGTATGCTTCCGATCATTGTCTCTCCGATGATGCTCAGAACTATCTAAAAGAAAGGGGCTTGAATGCCAATACCATCCGAACGTATGGCATTGGATGGGATCAGAAGACCAACAGCATCGTATTCCCCAACCGAGACGCCGTAACGGGGGATGTGCTTGGATTTACGTATCGCTCAATCGTTCCCACTTCAAAAAAACGATACCGTAATACGCCTGACGACAGCCTCTTTCAAAAAGGGGCTGTTTTATTTGGTCTTTATGAAGTGATGGAAGAGGCAAAACGCAGCAAGACACTCTATTTGGTAGAGGGGGGATTTGATGCGATCTTATTGCGTCAAGAGCTTCGGGTACCGGCTACGGCCATACAAGCTTCACATCTATCAATAGAACAAGCATGCCTGATAGAGCGGGTTGTTGGAAAAGACGTGAAGATATACGTTGTCCGTGATAATGACGAGGCGGGCGAACAAGGAGCTGAATTGTCAAAGAAGACACTTCAAAGCAAGGGTTTCGAATATGAAGTGCTGAGGCCGAAGGATGTTTTTAAGGATATTGCCGAGCAACTTCAAACTGAAAAACAAGAGAGGATGAGAACAATGGACAAAATCAATCACATGAAAGTTTTACTGGGGAAACTGCCATTATCGGTTACTGTTCAGCAGGTGAATCGATACCTCGAAAATATTGAGCCGAGCGTTTTATCTGCTGATGAGCGACTGGAATACCATCTTTTGTATAGAGCAACAGAACACTTGGAAGCAGCTTTGTATGATCTTAGCTATTTGAACAAGAAGGTTTCCGCTCAGGGACGTTTGTACAAAAACAGCAGCGGCAGATATGCCATCAATGAGGATCATTACTTCACCTGCGGAGAGACCATCGAAATATTGATGAACGAAGAAGAGGACGGTGGATATTGGGTACGAACCAGGATTGAACATAATGGGGAAGACTATTACGCGGTAGATCGGCCAAAGATCAGTCTCCAAGGTACGATGGCGAGAGTTCGATATCGGCAAGGATGAAAAAAGGATGGTGCAGACAAGATGTATACAGGTTGCTTTGACATTACCCGAAACAAGAAGAATTTGTATGCTGTTGCGTGGTTAATTTCTCCAGAAGGAGAAAGGGTGTGGCAATTTCAAGAGCGTATTGAAGGGCTTGATCGGAACGAGGCGTACTATCATGCGCTCCAGGTGTTGCTTGAAGAAATACTCGCCCGTGGCATTACAGCGGTAAAGTTACTCGGTACAAATTCCCTTGTCATGAAACAGGCAAGTGGCCAATGGCAGGCCAAAAAAGCACGTCTGTTCAACTATTGTGTAAAGGTAAGAAGCATGCTTGCAAATCTTCAACATTTTCGGTTTGAGCGGTTGGATCGAGAGCAGCAGGAAGAGGAACAGGGGATGTCATTCAATTCTGTTACTCGTGTAGGAGGGGGAAATAAGGCGGAACAATTTGTCATGGTAAGTTTCTGGTAAATTGGTACTTGAAAACATTCCCATGATGATTTATGCTATGTATTGACAATATGAAAGTGCTTGAATTATACGCACATTCTGAATCGCTTGGAAAAGCGATATTTTTATTCCTTTCGTCGCTTAAAATACCCATTTTTGTATGATGATTGGGGGTTTTGTGGTTGAAATTAATACCCGTTACCTTACGTGACTTTCCGTATCTACAGCCGGTGGAGTGGACGTTCAAGAAAAAGGGGTATCGAGGAAAGGTTACATTTCGCCGTGATACCCAAACTTACGTTTTTGAGATTGAATCTCCAAAAAAGTATCGTTCATTGGATGACGGAAAGGAATTCACATCACTTGAGGAAGCAAGAAAAGCGGCAGAATCCAAAATTGACATGTTCGATACCGTATTTGGTCGGTTACTAGCTTTGAAGTAAGAGGCCCTGTTGCAAAGGGCTTTTTGTTTTGGGCACGTTTTGTGAAAGGAGGATTAAATTGGATGGGAGTTCTGTTTGAAATCAACAACCATGTGCAACGATTGCTTTCGGAGCGAGCCAAGTTGAAACGAGAGTTGCGTACATGCCCGCCCGAACGAGTGGCAATTCTACGAGAAAAGTTAGATGACATCAATAAACAGTTACTCAACCTGAAGGAGAGCCTTCCATGCTAGGACGCACACATATGACTGTTGCGGTTGCTGCGTACTGCTCGTACGTACTACCGCATCAATGGGATGAATTGCCGCTATGGGGAATGGGACTGGGCACGGTCATTTTTACATCGTTACTTCCTGATATAACGGAGCCAAGAAGTCGAATGGGTGGGATATTGATGCCCTTCATTCCTTCTTGGCTCCGTTCCTTTGCTTTCTTGGTGGTAGGAGGGATGCTGGTTTATTACGGATGGGAAAATCACGAACTGTTATTTATGGCCATTGGGGTTCTTCTGCTTTTACTGGTGCTTGTAAAAAACCGGGAAAGCCCTACACATGGCTTTGTGGGGATCGGAGTTGTCGTAGCATGTGCATGGTTGTATCAACCGAACTTGTGGATGCCGGCCCTGATTGGGTACGGTTCCCATCTTGCCTTGGATTTTATATCTGAGAAGATCGCGCTGTTTTCGCCGTTGAGCTCAAGGCGCTTCGGAGTAACGCTTTTTCAAACAGGTTCAACCGCTGAACGGCTGCTTGTCCAACGGGGGGCCACTGTCTACACAGCGTGGATTATTATTCAGTCATATCTCCCTGGTTAGGAGCGCTGCATTTTGAATGCCTGGTATCCAAACGGTACCGGGCTTTTTCTATTAGTGAGAGGCTTAGCAATACATGCTTGAAGGGAGGGAGGAATTTTGCGCAGCTAGCCTCGACATTTTCCCAATTGCTTAAAAAGGAAAGGTGAATTAGCATGAGCTGGACTGTCAAATCAGTCAAGATCCTGATGCTTGTTGCCATTTTGTTCTCGTCACTGTTTGTCCCGATTACTCAGTCTCAAGTGGCGTATGCAAATGCAAACAGCAAGCCAAATTTTGATCCATTTGGATTGACCGAAGGAAATCCCGAAAATGATTTTAGTCATCTGATCAACAAAATTTTTAACTGGGTTATCGGGATATCTTTAGCTTCATCCGTCATTTCTGGTGCATTGCTAGGGTTTTTTCTTAATTTCATCGCCTTGGGTCAAAACGCAAGACAGACCGCAAAAACATGGGGTTTCGGGATTATTATCGCATTGCTGTTGATCGCAAGCCTGGTTACGTTAGCCAAGGTCATCTACAACATGCTGCAGGTGTAGCAAAGACGGAGTGAGTACCATGCGTGCACGAGTACCGAAAGGGATAAAAAATGACATCCCGCTTTTCGTTCTGTCCAACACACAATGGATCATTTGCATTGTTTCATTTACCGGGCTGCTTGTCTCCGTTTCCATTGGTTTGTACGAGATTGTCCCCTTGTTTCCTATTGCAGGGGGCTATCTCATGTTTCGAAAAATCAATGGGGAATCTCCATGGATCGTGTGGTGGCGACGGTTTTTGTTCCGGTTGAGACCGAAAAGAGTGACCCGAAGGGAAAGGAGAGGATACATTGGACTCCAGAAAGAGCATTAGTTGGCCGGAGTATCTGGAACTGGAAGATGTCCAGGATGGCCTTGCGGTTCTTACAAACGGACGTTACCGAAAGTATTTGGAGATTTTCCCGATACCCTTAACGCATTGCTCGGAAAAAGAATTACGGAATGTCTACTTGGGTTGGCAGGATTTCTTACGGACATTGGAGATTGAGATTGCTTTGTATATCCAAAGTCGCCAGGTTGACCTGGAAGAAGTGATGAAAAGACAAAGGGAAAATCGAATCAATTTTGTCCGTACGTATAACGCTTCCGGTTCAACAGCGGAGGCGTTTTTGATGGAGCAAGAACACTTCAATCGGGAGTTGCTGGCATCGAGAAACCTGCCGGTTCGCCGAAACTTTCTTGTGTTTCCTTTAGATGACCCAACCCGCTCTCCTGAAAAAGCCAATGACTTTCTCAGTGATCGTATCGAGGAGTCTTTGGGGCGTATCCAACGGTTTGTACGGCGGTACAAACGTCTGGAGACACCGGAAGTTTACGACATTCTGCATGCTTGGTGCAATAAAAAACAGTCCAAGTACATCTCGGGTGTTGATCTCTATGAAAAGGGGTTTGACAGCTTGTTTGTGAGAGGGGTGCCCGCGTTTGCTTAACCTGAAAACAAAAGTCAAGTTCACCTGGTCGGCCAAGAAGGAAAAGGATGATGAATATCGTCCGATCGATGATTTTATTGAAGTGTTGGCTCCAAACGCTGCTGATCTCTCACCTGCTACGTACATCCAGGTAGGAGAGAGGTACATCCAATCGTTTTTTGTAGACGGGTGGCCGTCTGAAATTGACTTTGGATATCTGCACCCACTTGTGAGTTTCACTGGGGATATTGATTTCATCCAATATATCGCCCCTGTTGACAAAGACAGGATTTTGTCCTGGCTAACGACCCGTATTGAGGGAATCGAATCCAAACTCATTGATCGTGCCAATCAAGCGTCCAGCCGTGGTGTGCTGTCCAAACAAGAGGAACTGGCCATGCTCCAGCAATTACGGTCTGATATTGATAACAATCGAGATCGCATAATCTACTTCGATAACTTTATCATTCTGGCTGCCACAAGCCAGGAAGAGCTAGAAAAAAAGGCAGACCGCCTCATGTCAAAGTTCGGCGGGACCAAGGACTGCCTCAAGCCGGCTGACCATGAGCATGACCTGATGTTCAAAGCGGTCAGTCCTCTGGCCATCAAGCGAAAAGAAGCGTGGAAGGAGATGAATTTGGCTGCGGGAACTAACCTGTATCCCTTTACCGTTTCGGATTGGCCGCATGAGGATGGCCCGATATTGGGATTAAACTACGACGTTGGTTCTCCGGTCCTTTTCGATGGTTTCAATAAACAGCACGTCAACAATTTTGGTATCTCCCTTATTGGTGTTTCGGGTACCGGAAAAACCGCTATGCTTCAAAAGATCATTACAGGAGAGGTTCCTTTCGGCGTTTACCATGCGGTGATCGATCAGGAAGGAGACCTGAAAAAAACCATTGAAACCTTGGGAGGTATCTATCTTCCGATCAGCCGTTACTCCGATTTACGGTTCAACCCAGCAGACATCGAAGTAGAACACCACAAGGAACGCGGCTTCATTGTAGACCTGCAGGGGAAGGTCGAAGACATGGTCAACTTGTCAGCTGCAATGGCGGGTCTGACGGAGAGTGCGAATCATAAAGTGATCGCAGCATATATGGATCGGGCGTGGCGCAGGGCGTATGAAAAGTGTGGGATTACGGAAGATCCACGCAGTTTGTATCATGACGCTTATTTTGATCCTCAGAATAACCAATTCGTCACAAAGCAAAAAAAGAAACCGCCGCAATTTGGGAACTTTTATCATGAGTTTTGTTTGCTGGCGGAAGGGATCAGCGAGTTGCAAGGTACCGTATTAACCCTTGAACGATTCACGGATAAGGGAACCCTTGGGATTTTTGATTGTCAAACCAATGTGGAACTTGGAAAGGCACCTTGTGCAGGATTTGGTTTGAGGGATCTTCACAATTCGGAATTATTACCGATTGCCAACATTGTGGTTCTTTCTTATCTGGAGAACCGCTTTTTGAAAAAGCGCGATTTGGATGATGGCTCTTTGTTCCGCGTTGATGCGGACGAGTGCCAGGAACTGTTCAAAAACCTGTATTCGGCCAAGGCGTTGGAAACCTATTTCCGGCGGTTCCGCAAGAGAAAGGGAGGGCCGATTGCGGCAACTCAGAACTTCCAAAAGTTTTATGAGAATGAGCACGGCAGGGCAGTTATTCAGAACAGCGACACGAAAATTATCTTTGCTCAACACGAAGGCGATCTGCAGAGATGTGCCGAGCTGTTCAAACTAACCGAAGGGGAACTGGAATTTTTGGGAATGGGATTAGCTCACCACGCGATCATCAAGCAGCCAAAATACAGTGTGCGTGTGGTGACGCAGTTCTCTCCCTGGGAACAGGAGATTTTCTTCCCAGAGCATGGGGGGTGAGCAAACATTGTGGAGACGAGTCGTAATCCTTACTGTGGCCATTGTCATGCTTACCGGTGTTGGCCTGACGACATTTGGTGTGTATAAAGCAGATGCCGGTAAAGGTGGAGCTGTAGGGAGCTGGATCGGAAATCTTTTCAAAGACGGTTGGTTTGGAAAAATTTCAGATAAGGCAACGAAAGTGGGGGAAAAAGCGAAGAAGGTTTATGACAAGGCAAAATGGGGAGCGATCCTCACCGGTATTGGTGTTTCAGCGTATGATATTGCCTTTAATGACGCCAACTTCCTGGGGAGTAGTGTAGGTTTCGTGGTTCAGAAGGTAGCCGCATGGCTCGAACTCTTGATTCCACCGCCGGAGCGGCAAATCTTTAACTTTGAAATTGTGAAGAGCGAAGACGGTACGGAAGAGGTGCGATTTAAGGACAAAGACCGTTTTGCCTACTATCGCTTTAATGAAAGTACATGGCAGATCATTAAGTACATCTACTACTACATGATGGGAATCTTTTGGGCAGGAGCTGTCATTATCGTAGGGTATCAGGCAAATTACCTGATGTTTCCGAGCGGTGTTCAGGATCGCATTACTGCCCGAAGCATTATCTCCACCATGGTTCTTTCAGCGTTGGCAATCCTGTTTATCCCCTTTCTTGTGGGGATCTATTCCGATATTGCCATGCTATTTGTCGCCCTGTTCGCCAATTTGGTCGATCCGGAAATTGTCGTGCAGGGGTTATTGAATTACAGCATTGAGGACAAGTTGACGGAAGCATTGCTGAAATTGATCTCTCTGGCTCAGCACGGGATGATCTTTTTTATTTACTTCATGCAGAAGATTGTCATCATGGGGTTATTGGTGCTGTTCCCGATCATTGCGATGCTGCAAAATTTTCCCTCCAAGCGTCACCTGTTTGGATTGTGGAATCGGGAAATGCTGACCAACCTGTTCACGCAGCCGGTTCATGCCTTGCTCTACTGTTTTGCCTTCAATCTCATGCAGGATGCCCCTGATGTGGAGAAGATTGCCTATTCAGTAGTATTATTGCTTGCGATTATTCCAGCTGGCGCTTTTGTGCGGGAAGTATTTCAAGGTGGTGGATTTGCTCAAGAGGGAGCAGGTTGGATGCGGAAGATGGCCTATCTGACTCTTTCGGGTCTTGGAATTGCGGGTGTCATGAACACAGGGAAGTTAGCCATGCAAAGCTTTCACGGGATGCGTGACGCTTATCAACAAAGCGGCTTGGCTCAACCCGGTGAAAGTCTAAGGCAGTCCATTGGAAATACCCTGCGGCGTGGATTCCAGTTTAGTGCAGGCGCTTTTGGAGGATTAGCGGGAATGGCATTGGCCGGTGCGCCCGGTATGTTAGCGGGAACGAAAGTGGGTACCAGACTGTCCGGATATGCAGCCAACCAAATCACCGCGGCAGCGTCGTCACCGGAAGTACGAAAAGGTCTCCACAGCGTAGCATCTCGTCTTCCGTTTTTGGATCGTGATTATCATCGCCAAAAGGCAGCAGCCTACCAGCAGATGATGGAATTACCACAAAAGTGGGCAGAAGCCCGTCAGCGTGAAGAGGAAGCAGCATTTGCTCTCCGTCAGGTTGACAGCCAGATTAGCCCGGTTTTTGCAGCGAAGCAGGATCACATGCAAGCCAAACGTAACCTTGATGCTTTGTATCAACAAATGGAGCCGGAAGAACGCGTAAAAGCAAGAAACCTGTTGCAGCAGCATGAAGGGGCGTATCATCGTTCACGGCCGCAGCTGATTCATGCCAACCAGACGGTTCAGGATGCCAAGCAAACGTACGAAAGGGCGTTGGCAGATTACCAAGCCATCAAAACAAATACACCGAAAAAGAACATGGCCCGCCAGCAGGTGGAACAAGCCTACAAGCAGTTACAGCAAACGAAACGGGCTGTAAATCCCGTTTATCGGAGCGAAGATGTTCAATCAATCATGAAAGCAGGTTATCGCCCTGGTTCTTCCCTTGCTCAATATTGGGAAGCAGGCTATCAGGTGAATCAGGCTGCACAGAGAGTACAGCGAGCAGAATCTCATGCAGGTGCTCGATACGAGGAGTTGGAACGAACCTATCAAGGAGCAGCGGAAAACTATCAACAAGCGTTGGCTGGAAGGATGAACGCGGAGGGGCAGAAAATGCATCTTGAAAAAGTTACCGGGAAGGTGATTCCTTTACCTTCTTCTGGTCCATCCGTTCCTGTGAGGAAGTACCGCATTGAACCGGTATTTACGCCAGCGCCGCAGCAAACAGCTCTCCGGCCCGTATCTCAAGGGAAAAGTTCACTCCAAAATTCATCGGGGGAGGCATTTCGGCATCCCTATCGACAAACGTCTGTGAACGTTGAACCCGCATGGTTCGCTAATCCGGTTACCGAAAAACAAGCGTACACACTAGAAAAATTGGGGGTTCCAGCAAGCACAGTAAAGAACAAGGGGGAGGCACACTTGATTATCAGCAGTTTCAGAAAAGGTGAAGAGGGATTGGAACTCCAAAGGAGATTCCGTAAAGAATGATGGAACGGTTGAAAAAGGTGGGCGCGCTCATGGCCCGCCTTCTTTTTCGTTATGTCAAACGGATGGTGTTCTCTCTCATTGTGAGCATGATACCACTGCTTTTTATTGTGCTTCTCGTGATGTTAACCCTAGACTCGATGTTCAATCTCACGGGGGGAATGCTGAACTTTACCGGAAGAGATGATTTTGATCCGAAAATCGGTCTGGAAATCAAAGCGGCGTATGAGCAGAAAGCAGCTACATGGAAAGAAGGATTGACAGAAGAGGAAATTGACCAGGTCTTCCAGCATGATCATCAACTTTCATGGGGCATTCTGGCTGCTATCGACAAACTAGCCTACAACTTCGACGATCTATCCCAAATGGAAAAGTATCTGAACCAAACCTACGAGCTGGTCAAGCCGGAGTTTCGCTTCCGAATCGCTTGTGATGGCAAAACTCTTCTTGATTTTGCTCATACCTACATCGGGACCTATCAGTATCATTACCAAACCGTTTACGAAAAGCAGCCGGACGGCACTCAAAAATGTCGTGAGGTGTTGGCCCGCGTAGACACGGACTTCACGTATGAAAAGCTGAAACAGGCACTTCGACACTATGGCTTGGAAGATAACCAGAATGTTGACATCGTAATTTTTCAAGCCTATGGGTTTGATCGGGACTTGAAAGATCCTCGCGTGAAGTACCTGCTGCCACCGGAAATGCAACAAGTGATTGCCCGTTCGCCGATTGGTTCTGCCCCCAGAAATGAGTGGGGAGAAATCGACTTGTATGCTCTCCTGCCGGAGCGAACGCCAAAGGAGTATATCGAATACATGAATGTAAAAGTTCAAGTGTACGACAATTCGTGGCGGATTCATAATGGCAGGACACCACTTGGCACACTGCCCCGAAGAGGAAGTGAAACACGGTTTGGAACGATAGCGGTTGCCAAAGATAACCCTTACGGTCTTCAACTCGGTATGAAAGTGTATATTCCGAGGTACGGTTACGCCGTTGTGGAGGAATTCTCAGATAACATCAATGATGACATCCTAACAGATCGTTTTGTCGATGAGGTGGCCCAGTATCTTTTCTTGTCCTATGATCTCCTCACTTCCTGGTTAGACGATATCACCAATCGAACCAAGAAAGAGGAAGTCGTTTATCTCTTCATGGGGGGAGAAGATACAGACGAGGAGAAGTTGGTCAAGGCACAAGCTTCCCTGAGTAGTGCATTTACGGTTTATTATCAATCCATTCCCATATACATTCTCGACCCGGACTTTCAAATTCAGCCACCAAACTTTGAAGTGGAGGGGAATACATTTTGGGATGGCAGTACATGGCCGATTACCAGCTGTTTTTGTTACCGAGAACTATTTGGCAAGCGAGAATTCCACGATGGGGTTGACTGGGGAGTTCCTGAACAGGTTCCAGTCCTGGCGATTAACTCAGGGCTCGTGCAGATTGCGAAAAACTCGGACTCTGCCGGAAATTACGTAGCGTTAAAACTGGATACACAAGTCCATGAAAATAATCGGACACAGGACATTGTTGTGCGGTATCTGCACTTAAGTAAGTTCGTGGTATCTCCTAGGCAGAGAGTGCGGCAGGGGGAAGTGATTGGGTATGTTGGCAGCACGGGGCGAAGTACTGGCGCTCACCTTCACATGGATGTCACTATTGGAGGAAAACGTCGGGACCCACTCAAGTGGATCGACTTCATGAAGGCAGACGGTCTGCTGGATGTTTACGGAGAACAACCCGAATTCGAAGGGGGCGAGATTTCCAATCCGGATACAGAAAGGATGGAGTATTTTGGTGAATTTGAGATCACTGCTTATACAGCTGGGAAGGAATCGACCCGGAAGGAGCCAGGAGATCCTGGTTATGGGATCACGGCTTCCGGAAAACCTGTACGTCGTGATCATACAATCGCAGCCGATTGGACGGTTATTCCCGCCGGTAGCATTGTAAAGATTGAGGGATTGGAGCCCTATTACGTGGTCGAAGATGCGGGTAGTGACATCAAAGGAAATCGGATCGATATCTACATGCCCGAGTTAGAAGATGCTTTGCAGTTTGGAAGACAAAAACGTAGGGTCTGGATCATCAAACAATAGGTGGGATCGTATGAAAAAGTGGGGATGGTGTCTCATGATTGTTTGGTTGTTGCTTAGTTCAGTTGCTTATGCCGAGCAAGAGCAGCAATCACAAAACGACTTGGCCAATCGCATCTTATCTGGATTAGAGGAAAATCAAAAAGGAACATTCATCATTAAGGAGTCGTCCTCTTTAGAAAACGATGCGTTTCTGGACTGGTTGGAGAAAAAAACGGAAGTCATTCGATTATGGCTAACAGAACTATCTGTGAAATTATCAGTGAAGTTCCTTTTGATGGCGGGACCGTTTCTCATTTTGGGATCGGTGCTGCTGTTTTTTATGGGACTGAAAAAAATCCTGGCATGGATCTGGTCATTTGTTGGCTTTGTTGGACTCGGCTTGTTTTTGACGATACATGCCGTTCCATTAATACGCAAGTTCATTGAATTCCTCCAATGAGGTGATTATCATGAAAATTGTTTTTGCCACAGGGGATGAAGCGCTGGATGATTATGTGAGCAAAAAAGATGGCATTTTGGAAGCCGGAAGGGCATTGTATGCGGAACAGCTTGTCACCATGGTTGCTTCCTTGAAACCGGACGTCGTATTGTTTTCGGAAACCATTCCGACTTCCCGTTTTGATCAGAATGCAGGACATGTGGGGGCGGAGGCAAACATTCTCAAAATATTGGAGTTGATTGTCGAGGAAGGGATTCGTGTTGTCATGATCCTCAATGAACGCCCGCCAGGTCATCCCTTTTTGGAAAGACTGATTGGATTGGGAATCTATGATTTGATCATGGGGGATACCATCAATGTGGATCAAGTGATTACCGCCCTTCACCATCCTGGAACTCGCAAGCAGGTGAAACACCTTCTTTGTCAGGAAGAGGAACTTACATCGGAGGATACCTACCGAGCAAAAGAAATTAAGCTGGTAGCGACTGAAGAGAAAAATCAGGAAGGTTCTCAACGGCCGATTGGCCAACGGGTATTCCGATTTACCAAGTCCGTGAAGGATGTAAGAGAAAAGCTACGAGAGAAATGGGAAGCCCGCGAGAAGGAAAACAAACCAGCTCCCGAGACAACATCGACGGTCGAGAAATCGGTTGTAGAGGTTCGAAAGAAAGAACCGGAAGCGACTCCAGAAAAAGTTATCGTGCTGTATTCACCCGAATCGACTGGTAAAACATATGTCGGCGTGAATACGGCTATTGCCGCAGCCAAAAGATTGCAGGTTCCCGTTCTATACAAGGATTGCACGACGACATGCAAGACGAAACTTTGGTTTAACGCGCCAACGTTTCCGTTTACGCTATCCGACATTCCCCTTACGGTCGCAGGGAGGAAAGCTAAACCTTTTGCCAAGATTGGAGTACTGATTGTGGAAGCGGCCAATAAGGAAGATATCCCACCAGGGGCTGTTGTGTACGTAATCGTAGACTCTGATTACGCCCGGCAAGTGATCATCAGTAAGTCGCTGGATGGAATTCAACCCGTCGGATTGATATGGAATATGGCATATGATGGTGCTTGTCATCCCCAAGAACTGATTCCTCTCCTCCTTACTTTGGCGATTCCGTATGACCCTGAGAACTATCTGGACATTGCTAACGGCATCCCCCGAGCGTTTACAGATGAGGGGCTATGCGATCGATTGGTCAAGATCGTTCAAATGGATCCACTCCATCAGTACATGAGAAGTGGTATCGGATGAAGATGCACGAAATGCGTGTATGGCAGAAACGGGATTATCGTTTGTTCTTTTGGATGATGGCAACCGCTGCCATCTGTTATCTATCCCACTTTTATGTAGGGATGTTTCTTTTGTACCTGGCTGCAACTCTGTATGTAGGAGCCGTCGTTCTTGTTTTCTATGGGGTTGGCAAACGCAATACGATCAAGCAAGGTTACTATCGAGAAGCCAAGCAGATGGGCCTAGAGAGAACATTTGTGATCCCCTACAACGAGTCCAACGACGAAATTTGGTTTGAAATTCATTTGATGGAACCAGTTCAAAAGCAAAGAAGTACACCTGTTCGGTTATTGAGGCAGTACATCAGGGACTTGCGACGGTTGTACGACTTCGCCAAAACATATCAGAAAAAGAGGGTGGTTTACGTCGGAACCACCCATCAAACGTTGACGATTGCAGCGATGAAGGAAGCCATACGGCTAGGCCTTGTTTATGAGATAGCACCCATCATTCATGACCAATCGGCTCCAATGACAAAAAGAGAGTGGAGAGGTGTACTAAGGAAGATGTATGGTGACGATCAAAACATACGAGCCCCGGCGAAAGGGGAGTGGCGCACACTCATTGTTCGTGTGGAAAACCCTTGATGACTGAAAAAACGAAAGGAAGATGGTTATGCTCGCTACTCAAACAAAACGCGTATTTTCTACAGTTCCCTTGAAAAATAAAGACGTAACGGTTGTTTCCCCCGATCAACTGCTGTCCCAAGTGCAAGAGACTCAAAACTCAATCGTGTATCTTCTCTGGCCAGAGGATAAAGTTCTGCTTCCTCTTCTGAGGGATCATGCAACAGTGTATGTTCTCGGGAATCCTAAGCATGAACAATACGTTGAAGAAATGAAGGATGCACTACGGAATGGTGCCCATGACTTCCTTGATCGTACGGATCACGTTTCCACCGCTTCATATGATACAAACAATTCGGAAACGGATACGAAGCCTGTCGAACACGTTATTCGCTTGGTACCAAGGACAAGACCAACTTCTTCGGTTCCCCGGAGTAGAGAACGTTCGATGTTTTCGGAACCGATTGAACATGAAGAACTTCAGAGGGAGGAAGAAAAACCAGAGAACCATCATCTGAATGATAAGCAACCCGAGACTGTATCCGTCAACTTTACACGCCTGGATGAACTTCACTTCCGTCCCATTGGGGGACGACAAATGTTTGTGATCACCTCAACAAAAGGGGGGATCGGCAAAACTACTGTCGCCATGAACGTGGCCCGGCTGTTGCATGCTCATGCAAACGGTCGGGTCATTCTTGTTGACTTGATGCACCCACACGGCAATGTAGCAACACGAATGCGGATCAAGACGGAGGTAAATCTGAAAACGTGGGAGCCGTACTTCGAAAACAAGGCGCAGGTAACCGATCAAGTAGTTCTCACCAAATTAGTGGTCAAGCACCCAAACGGACTGTATGTGCTGCCAGGTGTAAATGTGGGCCAATCTTGCTCTCCCGAACTTGTCGGCTACATTTTGACCCATCTCAGTCGGACATTTGACTACGTGGTGATTGATATCGGGCCAGAGAGGCAAGACCTTCTCAGTGTGGCGATGTCGATGGCGAACAGAACCCTGTTGGTCGTTGACTACGATTTGGCAACTATCAAGGATTCACAGGAATATCTGGATCTTTGGAGCAGACGGCAACAATCCCTGGAAAAAGTCAATGTGTTGGTCAATTTTGAGCCGATGAAAAAAGACCGGAATACCCTTACGAGGGAAAAGTGCAAAGCATACTTTAACGGGTTGTCCATCATCGGTTTTTTGCCGGAGGCGTCCGGCATGCGGGCCATTCACAATGAGGGTAAGGTGCTGGTACAAGAAGATAAATCCCATCCCTTTTCTGTTGCTCTTATCGGAGTGATGGAATCGCTCGTATCCGGATTCGTGGTGAAAGAAAAACGCGGATTTTTTGCAAGACTGTTTGGAGGGAAAAAATGATGAAAAAGAAAAAGTGGTTAGCAATTGTAGTGGCGCTTTCCCTAGTGGGAAGCGCCCACTCTTTTGCGTCCGCGGAAAAAAAGGCTACGGTATCAATTCCGGAAGGGACGAGCGCTTATAAAATCGTGGACAAGGAGGGGAATTTTGTAGATTTGGAGTTTACGTACAAAGAGGATCAAATTACTGTGGTGGTTACGGTTCCTGAAACCAAAATCGATCCCAAAATCATAACGGTTCCTCTCAAAAAAAGAGAAAAGACGGACGAAGACAGTACTGGAGAAAAGGATGATTCTACGGTTAGCGTACCGATGGATTCAGTAAACCATTGGGCCAGAAACGACATCCTGCTTATGAATCAACTTGGTTTACTGAAAGGCTATCCAGATGGAACTATTAAACCTGAAAGAACCATCACGAGAGCGGAATATGCTGCGCTCTTGGACCGTGTGTTAAAGATGACATCATCAGTTCCTCAGCCAGTGGACACAGCGGTCTTTATGGACGTAAAGCCAAGTGACTGGTTTTTCGGTCCGGTTTCTTCTCTTGTAGTCCGCAAAAACATTAATCCAGTCATATATTCGGAAGGATTTTTCTTCCCTAATGAGGCGATCCCACGCGAAGAGATTGCCAACTGGACAGCCATAGATGTTCCAGAAACCTCTTTGCAGCAAGTTATGTTCAAAGACGAGAATGCCATAAAGTATCCAACAGACGTGAAGAAAGTGGCTGCTGCAGGGCTATTGAAGGGCTTTCCAGATGGAACCTTTCGCCCCTCCGGAAACACCACGCGGGCCGAAGCCGCTACCATAATAGTCCGTTTTCTGAAAATGAAAGGAATTATCTATGAACAAAACGAGCAGGAAATCTAGATAAAGGGGAGTGGGACAATGAAAATCAAATATTTGGAAGGGGAGGAAGACATTGAATAAGGCATCAAAAACTTTACTGGCGCTTTTATTTGTATTCGCACTTTTTACAA
The DNA here is from genome assembly GCF_038592925.1 of Brevibacillus sp. FSL K6-2834. NCBI lineage: Bacteria > Bacillati > Bacillota > Bacilli > Caryophanales > Paenibacillaceae > Brevibacillus > Brevibacillus sp. FSL K6-2834. The sequence continues at coordinate 3,335,665 of NZ_CP151945.1, read as the reverse complement.
ATAATAGCTATTTACAGAAGGTTTCTGCAGCTACACAATCAAGGACATTTCCAGAAAGCACCTCACAGTCACAGACAGCAACGTGGACGATACCAAACTTAAAGTCTGTAAATAGCGTTTCTGTGAATACAGGTACAGTAACATATACTATAAGTGGTGATACAATTACTTTTACATTAAAAAACGGTTCAATTTCGAGAAGTGTTCAAACAGGAGGATCACCTGCCGATAGCAAGTCAATCTCAAACTACAGTCCAGGGACCCGATACTTTTATACTAACCACAATAGTGCTTCCTCAGGTTCATGCTCATATACAACGGCCCCAAGCTCAATTAGTTATGGACCTGATAGTGGAGGTTATTCGGGTACTCTTTCCAAGACTGAGGGTATCCATAATTATGCTGGTACTTGCACGAAAGCAGACGGTTCCCAACAAACTCAATATTATGCTAACTACTCTTACTCGGGAACAGTAACGAAACCTGATACACGTACCTACACTTATTATTATCAATACACTGTTACTTTAAATTACACTGATAATTCAGTTCCAGTTATTAATATTACATCACCTGCGAATAATCAAACATTATCGGAAGTGTCTGGCCACAATAAGCTGTCAATTTCCGGTACTGTCCAAGATACTGACGTAGGTGATAGCCTCACGGTGAAATATCAAATTAACAGCAAAGCTGTACAGACTCTCCAGACTCTTACAGCGACCGGAAGTAGCCAGAACATCAATAATTACGATATTTTAGTTGATGGTTCAATTTCCGAGGGAAGCCACGTTGTGAAGGTGTGGGTTGAAGACGATAAAGGCGGAATTAGCAGTATTGGATCAAGAAATTTTGTGGTGGACAAAACCCCTCCAGCAGCACCAACTTTTTCGGAAGATCCAATCTGTCAACGCCGGAATTAATTTGACCCACGAGCGCCGGTATAATTTTGACCCACCTGTGCGCCTGGTGTCGAATAGATTCCGGTTTTTAGTTTTTCTTTGAGCCGGTAGCTGTTCCCCCGGATGTTCACGACGTGGGAGTGATGCAATAAGCGGTCGAGAACAGCTGTAGCAAGAACGGGATCGCCCATGAGTTCGCCCCATTCGCCAAAGCTCTTGTTGCTAGTCAGAATCATGCTTCCTTTCTCGTAGCGTGCACAAACCAACTGAAAAAACAGGTTTGCAGCGAGCGGATCGAGGGGGAGGTAGCCCACCTCGTCCACGATGAGGATGCGTGGCCTGAGATATACCCTCATTCGTTTGTCCAGGCGATTCTCTTCATAAGCTTTTCGTAAATCGCCCACGAGCTGCGCGAGAGAGACGAAATACACAGGCAATCCTTGTCCAATGGCCTCCATAGCGATAGCAACGGCTAAATGCGTTTTCCCCACGCCGGGAGGCCCGAGAAACAACACGTTTTCTTGCCTCCCAACGAACGTCAGCGCAGCCAGTTCACGAATCAGTCGTTCATCAATCCCCGGTTGAAACGAGAAGTCGAATTCGTTGAGCGTACGCCGATAAGGGAGGTGAGACAGCTTCATGCGGACCTCTACATTTCGGCGCTGGCGATCCTGAATCTCAGCGTCCAGTAGATCATTGAGGAAAGAGAGATACGTGCTTTGGCTCCGGCTGGCAGCTTCCAGCTTGGCATCAAGCGATTGGGCGGCTTGACCCAAACCAAGTTCCTCCAGACGCTGGCGGGCTTGTTCGAGCTCAATCATGCGCCCACCTCCACAAGACGTTCATACACGTCCAACGGACGCACTTCCACGTCTTGTACAGGAATCTGAACGCCTTGCGGCTTTGGATAAGCATATCCCTGAGCTGTACTCAAATTCGTGTATTGGTCCTCACACATCACTAGCCTTCGGGATTGGTACTGCTTCTCGTGCCGGGCGATGAGCTGCTTCTCGCAGTATATTTCGACGAATCTGTTTACCTCTCGTACCTTTACTTCACGTCCGCTATACCGCCATGGAACGCCATAACGAACGCCGTCGTAGCTCACAAATCCGTCACGGCTTACTTTCCTCGGTTCAAACCGGTACTTTGCCCATCGTTCCGGAGACGGAAGCATACCGAGCTTCTCTTGTGCCAAGCGATCGATCGGTCTTTCCCCAGTTGTACCGTGGATACGACGGTTTTGCTCATCGCACCAGTGTCTGGCTTGGCGATTTAGGTCACCAAGATCGGTGAATGATCGCCCTGGCATGAAGTTCTGCTCGATGAACTGAACGCTTCTCTCGACCTTTCCTTTCGTTTGGGGACGTCGTACGCGGCAAACTTTGGGGATCAAGCCGATAGCCGCAGCAAAATCTTCAAACAACGGATGCCATCTCGGCTTTCGATCATCGCCCATGCCAAGAATAACGGTCTTCATTTGGTCGGTTAGCATGGTCTTTGGAACACCGCCGAAGTATTCCAAACCGTTCATCAAGCAGCGTAAGAAACTGTGGATGTCACAGCGCTTTGTAAATTCGATGTACATCGCTCGGGAGTAACCCAACACCATCGTAAAAACGGGGATTTTACGCACTTCACCGTTTAAATCGATGTACTCGCAAATCTTCCAGTCCACTTGGGCTTGGTGTCCGGCTTTTGTCTCATAGCGTTGCACCGCAGGTGCCTGTTTTGGAGGTCGACGGGGCTTCACATAGTCCTTGATGATCGTAATGCCCCCCGTGTAACCTCGCTCTTTCAAGAGACGCAGCAGCACTTCACAATTGAAAATTCCCTTTTCGAGGTATAGATCCAGCAAGGCTTTGAACGGATCGAGTTTTGAGACTCTCTTCTTACGCGGACGAGGTTCCGGAATTCCTTCTGCGCGGAGGTATTTTCGTATGGTATTACGGGAATGACCCGTTTCCCTTGTGATTTCGCGGATACTCTTGCCGCTCACTTGAAGTTCGTGTAATCTGATCACAGTCCCACTCCTTAGCATATGTCTCCCCTCTGAAGCTACTTTGGTCGGTAATTTCAGAGAGAGGTATTCTACAGGGGTGGGTCATTTTCATTCCGGCGAACCTGGGTCAATTTTAACCCGGCGGTGACACAATCGGACAAGCAATCTCCAAAACAATCACGATTAACTTTCCGTCCGATGCAAATATAAAAGAGTACAAGATTGACAATGGAAACTGGACGACCTATACCACACCGCTCACGCTGACAAAAAATGCAAACATCTACGCAAGAGCTATCGATATAGCGGGTAACGAGAGTGTTGCCTCACATTTCGTTACGTCGATAGGCCCGCCCAATCCGATTGTGAATGTTTTAGAGCTGTCTGAAGACAGCGTAAGAGTAACAGACACCCAAACGTACCCTGAACTTGTAGAACGTCAGTTTAGCATTCTAAAAGGTGGTCAGATTATCCAAAGTTCAAGCTGGATTGACGAAGCAGAATATACCTTCAATGGGCTTGACCCTAACACTATATATGATGTTAAAGTCGATGTCAGATTCAAATGAGGAGTGTGGTTATTGTGAAAAAAGGACGTCAGATGGCAATTCTAACGCTGTTAGGTTGCTTTTCTTTTGCTCAACTTTCGTTCGCTGCAAGTGCGGTTTCTACGACGACTGTTAACGTGGTAACTTTGGCGAAGACTCCATCTAACTTGACATTGGACACGGAGGCAGCGACAGATACGTCGCTGCCTTTGCTTTGGGATGCGAATGGAAACCCTTCAAATACAGGGTATACTCTCGAAATGTCTGAGGATCAAACCGACTGGACGGTTGTGCAGGACAAGGGCATTGACGATATGGAAGAAACGGTTATAGGATTGGCGGGAAACAAGATGTACTACTTTCGGGTTTCCTCGTACAACCAGGATTCACCTCCGAGAACAAACGGGGAGTACCTGACCGGTCAATTCTTGACAAAACCTGCAAAACCGCCAGCACCAACTGGAAGTGTCGATGGCCAAACCATCACGGTTAACTGGGGGAACGAGCCTGGTACGACGACCAAACTGTTTGACGGCAAAGATCAGCAACTCACGATCGATGACGGAGACACAAACAAAATATTGGCCGACTTAACACCGGATACCGCATATGAGTTTTACATTGTTCATTCCAATACGACAGGCGATTCAGTGCCATCAGATAAAGTGAAGATCTGGACGGATGCCAAAGATCCAGCTAATTTGCGAGTGACTGCCAGCACAGAAACGTCTTTGGCAATTGCGATTGATGCAAACGGGAATCCGTCTACGAGTCAATACAAATATCGTATCACCACAATAGATGGTACGGCCATTGATGAAAGTGACTGGACTACAGACCTTACCTACAACTTTAGCTCTTTGTCGCCCGGAAGGTATAAGGTATACGCAAAAGCCCGAAATAACACACAAAACCCGAATGTGAAGGAAACGGCCGAGATCGAGCTGGTGACGGGCACTGTACCGGCTGCACCTTCAGTAGAGACTGTTCCGACAGAAGACTCGATCACAGTAACTCTTACACCGAATTCGGATTCGACGAATGTTGAATTCCGAATTGTCCTGCAGGATGAAAACGGTCAAGAAGTCGCGGTTACCGACTGGGCTCAACAAGGTACGGGATGGGCCGCCTCGGAGCTGACGTACACTTTTACCGGTTTGCAGCCTAATCGAAAGTACAAGGTGCTCGGAGAAGCGCGATACGCAGAGTAAGGGGGAACGAAGATGAAGCAGTCATGGAAAACAGTCGGGCTGGCGCTTGTCATCTTAACCGGCCAACCTGTTCAGGTAATGGTAGCGGCCAATCCGTCAGCTGTATCAGAGCACGAGGAATGGACCTTGGCAACTGTACCCACTTTGTCTGTAACAGGTGTATCTGGAAATACGCACACCGTTCAAATTGAAACGAATAACCCATTGGGAACGGAAATGAAAATTGAGAAGTCGGGAGACCCCGACTTCTCTGTTTTTGATGTCGTGCAGGATTGGACGCCGCACAATGACAGAGATACGTTTACGCTTGATCTGCAAGATGCGGAAACCGTGTACGTCCATATCAAAGCACGAAATGGTAAAGGGATTGAGACTTTATACTCGGAGACCCTTACACTCATTCAGGCACCAGCCATGCCCACCTTGGCTTCTCAAGAAAGTACCGATCGGAAAGTCACTCTGATTGTAAACCCTGTGCAAGGGGCACATGTGTACAAGGTGAAACGCTCCGACTGGGATGAGCCCAAAGTGTTTACAGATTTAACATTTACAGATGATACAGTTTTACCAGGAAGACCGTACACGTACGAGTTTTGGGCCGAAAATAGTGTCATGAGCAACAAAAACACGATTACCATTTGGACCAAGCCGGCGCCGCCGATCTTGAAGGTTCAAAACGTAACCACGACGAGTATCACGTTGAAAGTTGACCTCAATGGGAATTCGGATGATGTTTTGATAGAGGCTAAACGTGAAGGAGGAAACCCTGTTGTAAATGGAACCATGATCGAAGAAACCGGACTCAAGGAAAATACGGAATATACCTATGAAGCCCGGGTTGAGTCTTCCAATCACGAGTATTCCGAATGGGTTTCCAAAACATTCCGGACAGGAACGATGCCAGTCACTTCTGACCCCGATCAGGAATTTGACAAAGCTGCGGAGGACATCTTCTCCGAGGTTGTATACCAGGTGGACGCTGACGATAAAGGCGCATGGGTCGATGTCTCCGTGACAAACACCCGAGGAATGGATGTTCGTGGGACGATCAACGGGGTTACCCAACTCTTAAGTGCCACGCCCGTTCGATATGGAGACCTTGAGTGGAACAAGGAATACCTTCTAACGGTCGTGGTGAGCGATGGCACCAGAATGAGGGAAAAGCAGTATCCGATTAAAACTCCGGAGAAAGGGACAACAGAAGAAGAGGCATTCCGTAAAGAAGCAGCACAGTTTATCCAATCGATCAATCTGATCGCCGATGGTCAGCTCAATTCCGGAAAAGCCTGGATCGACGTTGAGGTACCACAAACAAACTTCGCCGTGACAGCAACCATCGAAGGGTTTTCTCAAGAGATCACAAAAAAAGCACGCTTTGAAAATCTGGATGACAACACTGTCTATGTCGTTTCGTTCGAGGTACGTAACGGCAAATACTCGTATCGTGCACAACGGGAGATTACAACCCCAAACCGAACAACTCCGGAGGTGGTAAACATCTCGAAGAGCGGAAACCATTTGCAGATTGAAGTTCTCACTCATTCAGAATTGAAGAATTGATCGACAGTAGCCCTCGTCGTAAGAATGACGAGGGCTTTTTACTTGGGGTAAACAAATTGCATATTTTCGTATAGGTGTAAATCAATATCCATTAAATATTTTCTTGATTTAATATACTCGACAAAATGAAAAACGTCACAAGGTTTGATAAAGGAGCAGGTAATGTGACAAATTTTAAGTAAGCTTGACAAAGTCGAAAGAAAAATTAAACCAACTCAATGATGTAGGAATAATCTATATTTTGTGCAAAAAGCTTTAAAACACTAAATAAACCGCAAGATATTGTGGTTAGAAAACGTATGTTTGATAGAAATGATTGACCGGTTTTAAACATATCCCTTACAATTGTGTATAACAAAATAACCCAATGATTGGGGCTCACTGGGTTATTGGTGGCGGTAGAAAGGATAAGCCTACATAAAATGAGCAGGAAAATTTTCCGCCAATGGTCATTCATCTTCATTGTATATATTCTATATGACCATGAATATTCCTGCTCCCTTTTCATAAAAATTATGGGAGTGTGGCAAAAATGAAAAAATCTACTTACAGAGAAATTCTTCGTAATGATGCAAGATACCGATACAACTACAATCCGTTACGCGTAATTCTCAACGAAAGCCTAATGATTGTTAAGGGTTACGTATCTGAGCAAGAAAAGCGAGAGATCCAAGAGATTTTGGATCAAGAATTAACTGAAGACTTTAAATTGGGTGGACATGCTGACTATGATCATCTTTTGGATCAGGTGAATGATTATCCTGACTTTGAGACACAACGGCAAGAGGATGTAAAACTCTGTTCGCTGTTTATAGACCTTCGCAACTTCACCAAACGGGCGCTGTTTATTGATGATCCTGGAGTTGAAACACTGGAAGAGATTGCAAGCCTAAAACAACAAGCGATTTCTACTTGGATTAAGCTTGCAAGGTTTTATCAGGGGCATATACACTCCATTACCGGTGACGGAATCATGGTACTATTGGGCGGGGAACAAGACTATGATAAGGACGAATGGACGGTAGGTGCACGTGCGTTTTTACTTGCTTTGCGAATCCTTGAAAGTGCGGATCATTTAAATGAACAACTCAAGCAAACACTAAAAGATAAGGGGAAAGAAGCTCATATACAAGCAGATAATCTATTAGACATCAAGGTTGGAATTGAGTATTCTCCAGAGACGTTAATGAACCCGCAAGGCGTGATTGTCAATGTAAACAATCAGAAAAAGCCAATCGGAGAAGTAAAGGCTACTTCATTTGAGATCGACTTTTCCGCTAAGCTGTTAGGCTATTATAATAAAGCAAAAGGAGAATTAGACGGCTCCCCTAAATATGGAAGAGTCCTCTTGTTTGGTGATAAATACAAAGAGTTAATGGATTTTAAGGAGGATGTAAAGGTTAATAAAATCGCAACATACGAGAAGACGATGTACAACGTTAAAAAATGTTACAACGCCCATTATATTGATTGTAAAGACTACAAAGATAAAGTCATTAACGTTGAAGATGTCGCAAGTATATGTAATGTGTATGACGCTTCAGAAGCGGCAAAAATGGCAAGTATTAGTATTATGCGGGGAGAAGAGAAGGTTCAACATGGATAAACAACGACAAATGGCAGAAGCTGAGTTATTACAACTCGGCTTCTCTTTTATCAACGAAAATACACTGTCTGGTCGGGTTCCACAAGACGGGGATGTTCATGGTGTATATATACAGGTCGAAATTTCGCTTACCGGTTTTCCGATTAAACAACCAGAGGTAAGGCTCATCTCCATTAATGACGATAGTGAACTGTATAAAAGTGTTCCAAAAACGTGGAGACACTTGGATGAATTTATTTTTTCATCCGACCCTAAAAGTACCAAATTTTATATCTGCTCCATGCATAACTGGAGCGCTAGGTCAGATCGTGGTGGAAAGTTTATTTATGAGCGAATATTAAGCTGGCTTCAGTCCAATGTAACTAACAATTGGAATGTGGATGAAGATCTACCAACCTGGAGAATCATCCCTCAGTTTAGCAATGCGATTATGTACCTTCCTGATTATTTTTTACAGGAGCTAAGGAAGGAAGAGGCGAAGACTTTTTTTTCGATGACAGCTTTTCATACACCATATGTTTTTACTTCTGGAGGAGAAGCATCTGGTAAAAAGGAAGGGAATTCCTATCCAATTAATGAGATTAGTTTTCAAAAACGAATATATTACTTTTTTCCAGAGTCTCCTAAAGAACATCCGTTTACCCATTTGATGAAAGCTAAATTGGGAGACGCATTCATCTCATCAAAGTTACTTCTTGTGCGATTACCTGGAAATTACTTATTTAAGACGCTCTATCAGCTTCTTAAAACTATTCAACAAAACACGGACCTAAATAAAATTTTGGAAAAGTCACAAAATATGCCGGTTATCGTTATGTATAGAGGAGATAAAGGTCGCGATGAGGCTGTGGCTTTTCTTGCCAGCAAAGAGTACATTGAAGGGAAAGAGGATTTTCAGATCCATTTAATGAAACTGGAGAGTATGCCCAAAAGACCAATGGCGATAGATATGACAGTTGGGCTACTTGGCGTAGGTTCCCTCGGAAGTCAGGTTGCAAGGCTTCTTTCGCAAAAAGAGACCAGGAGAGTTGTGATGAGTGACCCTGACGTACTTTCCATGGAGAACATCGGTCGTCATGAATTGTCTCCATTTTATCTCGGTCATTTAAAATCTAGGGGCTTGGCATTTGAATTAAATACTAAAACCTTGAGTAACAATTTTTTTTACATGAATGAGGACGAAAAAGTTATTGGAATATCGGACATCCTGGTAATAACCGTTGGGGATCGGCAGGCATTTGACAAGCTTGCATTTCGTAAACTTCTCGGTCATTCAAAACCAATTATTTGGGCATGGTCTTCCCCCAATAATATCCTACAAGAAATTGTAATCACCACATCAGTGACAGGTTGCCTTAACTGTTATTATGCATTAACAGAAAGTGATAAAGAGCTAGCCACCTTTCAAAAAATTGCTTTGGAAGAGATAAAGGCAGCTACATCAATAGAATTTGATATCTGCGGGAATCCACATACGATCTCACAAATGGAGAAAATGGATTTTTTAGCTACCCAAATCGTATCAATCCTTTCTTATTACAGCAGACATGGGCGATTTCCATTTGACTTTGTCAACTATTATTGGGGAACAGATGAAATCATTCCAAGAGCAAAGGTCGGCTACGTACAATGTCATCCAGCCTGTACTTGTAAGGGGGATAGATAAATATAGATGGAACGAAAAGTGTATTTAAAATCTAATTCCTATGAAAAAATGAAACAATTAACAGCAGCCTATCCGGATGTAGAAAATGGTGGCTTACTTTTTGGGAGAATGAATCCTTCGTGGATAAAAATTCTTGATGTGTCCGACGCAGGTGAAAAAGCAATTCGCACAAAAACGGGTGTTGTTTTTGAAGCGAATTATTTGCAGCAATATACACAAGAGAGATTACGAGAGGATTTATTTGTCATAGGCACATGGCATTCACATCCAGCCCCTTTTGGTTTAGAGCCCTCATTTGTCGATAAAAAAACCATGACGCAGTTACTTCGTTTATTTTCGAAACCGTATCTTCCTGTTTACTTCATAGTTAAGTTGGAGGAAGGCGAGTTTTTGGCAAACGCTTATACCATTAACGATCAAAATACCATAATGAAAGAAGCTTACATTGTTTTATAAAAGAAAGCAGGAGGTTAAAATGGAAGAAAAGGATTTACATAAGTTTCGCTTTGATTTACTGACAAAAGCGATAGAAGATACACAACACACCGTTCGCTTCACGGACGGAAAAGCGGGGGCAGTTATTACTTTTTGGGGAATTGTCCTAACAAGCATATTGCGGACAAATGAAAGTTGGTATCCCTGGTTGAAAGCAGTTGATGGTTTTCTTGATCGCTTTTTTGTGTACAGTTGCATCTTCTTTCTGTTGTTTTTCTTTGTTAGAAGTATTTGGATTGCATTAAAAGTAATAACACCGAAGATAAATCCACTAGCCCAAATTGACTGTACGGGTTACGAACCTAAAGGGCTATTTTACCTTCATCAGTTGGATAACAGCATAACAGGTAAACATTTATTTCATGATCGTGCACTTCCTAAGTTAACGATGACTACAGCTGACTATATGGAAAAACTAAAGGATACTAAGGCAGAGGATATCTTATGTGAGCTTGCCATAGAGCTACAGAAGGTATCATTTATTCGAAATGTGAAAGTAGCTCGAGTAAACGATGCGATAAATTCCGTCAAGTTATTTTTGGTTGTATTCGGGGTTATATTTTTATACGGTTTCTGTGATACATTTTTCAGATAACAAGCGGAGGTGGTTCCTATTCAATTGAACGTAGAACTGTTTATCGTCCTGTACATTTTTCATAAAATCGCCGATTACTTGTTTCAGACAGACGGACAAGCTAGGCTCAAATCGGAGAACTGGGGCTACCTTATTCGACATTGTGCAATTTATACCGCTACGGTTCTAGGTGCAGCCTATCTATTCCTTGGATACTTTAGTTGGGGAGCCATTTTTCTGGTTTTTTTCAGTCACCTTGTCATTGATAAAAGGGATTTTCTTTATTGGTGGGCTATGTATGTAAAAGGTATTAAGCAGCTAGATCATCCATCGACTGGTAATGTAATGCTTGAACTCGACCAAGCATTTCATTATGCTGTCCTTTTTATCGTTAGTCTTACTTAGTTCAGTTTATGCGAGATTCTTTGCATTCATAAGGCAAAAACCCAAATACGTTCCTGACTTAATGACAGGGGCTTTATCTTTGAACAGGGTTGAAAGAAAAATGCTTGCTCCCATTCACAGGATATGGTAATATAAGTATTGACAATAAGTAAGTGCCTAAATTGTGATCTCCTATAAATTCTCAGGTACTTGCAACTCAAGACGATTACCACAGAAGGAAAGATCTCAGTAACAGGATTGGCTACATGAGGGCTTATTAGCTTCAAGGGGGATCTGCTTTTTTTCTCCAGTGATTTGTGGTATCCTAATAACAACACAGCGGTGGGACGTTGCCCGTCTTGAATAATAACCAAGGCGTGGCTCACATTGTGGGGGAGTAGGTTACCATGTTGCCAAGCCCAAGGGTGATCTACTGTTATTCTTCAGGGTTTTGTGGTATCTTAAAAACAACAGCATTTGTGCACACTAAAAAAGACCAACAGCGCGGCAACGCTGTCGGTCTTACACAATAGCCGCCCTCAAAGGCGTCGGCTCATATTCTAGGAAAGTAGATCACCATGCTGCCAAGCTCAAGGGTGATCTACTTTTTTCTTCCGATGTTCAGCAGTGTTACGACCAAAGCGATCAACGCAACAACAAATGTTCCAAACTGGATCATCAGATTCATTGCGTCGTGTGCTGACATCATGGATCTCACCCCCTTCCCTGATGGGGTAGAGAGTGAGCCGACCACCCTTGAGGAGCCGATTCTATTGTGCAAACCATATTATACCATGGATTGGTAGATTCAGCCTCAGTCTCTCCGAGACTGGGGCTTTTGCTTTTTTATAGAAGTAATTTATGACAACTTTCAAAGGGGGAGCGATTATGAAATAATGGGAATTGTTAGGGGGAAATCGAAAATTTAATTTTTCATGAGGTGATAATGTATGAAAAAGATTCGATTTGCTCAGTATCTCCTTGGAGCAGCCCTCATGATCGCTGCCATCAGTCCGGTTACTGTTTTGGCGGACAGTAAGGACATCCAGGTGAAAGTGGACAATGTCTCTGTCCAATTCCCAGACGCAAAGCCGTTTATCGATCCATCTACCAGTCGGACGATGATCCCGATTCGCTTTGTCAGTGAAAAACTGGGTGCCTCAGTAGAGTGGGATGGAGCGAAACAAACCGTCACTATGAACAAGAATGGAAAACAAATCTCGCTCAAAATCGGGGAAAAGAAGGCAGTCGTGGCTGGCCAAGAGATCACATTTGATGCAGCAGCGACGCTGCAAAATAATCGTACGTTCGTTCCGCTGCGTTTTGTCAGCGAAGCCTACGGTGCAAAAGTCGATTGGAAGGCAACTGAACGACTTGTACTAATCACCACAAAACTGCCTGATGAGACTGGAACTCCAGGTACGGCAACACCAGGCACCGGCCAACCAAGTGCAACCAATCCTGGAAGCGGAAACATGTCGACTACACCCGGCAGTACAGGAGTAGGGACGAAAGTTGGTGTGGATGGGCAGTTTACGGTTGTAGCTCCGTCCGATCCGGACATGTTGTTGCGGAAAGATCCGGTGACAGAGCCGGCTATTGAGTCGTTTATTGCGAGTCTTAAGTACGAAAACGGTATTGTAAGTGGAAAAATTCCAGAGCTACCGGCAGGGCACACAATTAACTTTCACTATAAGGACACTAGTGACGGTAAGTGGGGTAATCGTGCAAACGACAGGGATTTTAATAACCTAAAACCTGGAGATACTTTCTCTGCAAAGGTTGTAGGTACAGGTGGATATCTTTCTTTCGGTCTGTTTAAGGGAGCCGAAGGGAAAAATGGCGTAGTTGTCAATTTGCCAGAAATGACAGTTGAATGGGAGGCAAGACGATGAAAATTCGCTTTGTCTTCATTCTTGTGATTATCGCGTTATTAAGCTCTGTAGCGATTGCTTTAGCCCAAGCGACCTACCCTTACGGAGCTTTTAATTTTGGGACGAAAGATATCGTTCTAAGAGGTAATTTTTCTAAGAGTGGGTTGCAAGGTATACAGCAAAGAAAATCTACTGTAAACCGCCATGATTTGCGGTTTCACAATGAAATCAGTGGCCAAACTAGCGACTACATTCAAACTGTGCAACATGACATTCAGGAGATGTTGCCAACTGACGACTTCAAGGATCGACGAGGTTATCATATCATACCGTTGGATGAGGGATTAGTCAAAGATTTGGCTACCAAAGCTAACGGGAATGCTGAATGGGTATGGAAACAGGTTAGTAAAAATCCCCCTCATCCATATGTTCAGGAATATACAGTTGACAGGAAATACAAGTACATTAACATCGGTGCAATCGCCTATTTAAGTGGCGGTGGTGATCCGGAAATGCAATCAGCAGGTGGAGATGGAGTTACATCTCCACTTTTTCGTACGACTTATAAAACAACACCATGGCCATCAATCCCGATCCTGGAACAAAACTCGAATGGAAGTCTGCACATCAAAGCGTTGGCCCACTCGATTTTTGATACAGCTATCACCGGAGTTATCACCGTCAACGGAACGGCTACGAAGCAGCTCTTTTCGAAAAATACGCCAGTCAGCAACTACACGGTTACTTATGAGGGAAATGTCCCTTTATCGGAATTGCCTGGTCTAAAGCAGGGCCAAAATCAAGTCACACTCGCGGTCAGTGACAAGTTTGGGAGAACCGCTTCCAAATCGATTGTCATCCAGACTGGAATCGTACAAGGCTGCCAACCGGTTCTTGTGAAGATGAGGGATGCAACGCAGAGAATTTACTTCCCGGATGTGTCAGACGGATCGACCATCAAATACGGAGGGCCGCTCGTTTGGGGGCTGCAGTATAACTCCGCGGTTTGTTCCATACTTGAATCTGTAAACAAAAACAACGGCATTGCCGACAAACTGAATCAACCCATTCGGGTGTCGGACATTCATACAAGCATCTTTATGAACCGATGGGAATTCAAGATTGGGAAGAGCAAAAATGGGGTCATCTTAGAAAATCACTCAAAAGATACGAAGCCATTGGTGGCCTATCTCCTTGAGACAAAAGGAGAAAAGGTCTTGAAACGGTATGTGGTGAACAAAGGCCAATCGGTGGAGATCGTTCTTTCCGCGAAAAAGTACAAGGGGGAATATTCCATCCAGTTTCCGTCTCCATTGGTTGACAGCGGCTTTTGGGCTAAGGCCACAGCAACTAGTGATGGAATGCCGGCCAGTTATACGTATCCGGATCAGGTAAGGGGAGCCATTCAAGCGATTGTTAATTTCAAGAAGTGAGAGGTGGGATACTTGAGGAACAGACAAAAAACCTTGCTCCCTTTGATCGTGATTGCGTTCCTGATGGTCATGGTCACGGTTCTTCCCGCGTCCGGATTTTCATCGAGCAAGCCTCCTGTGATCTATTCGCTGACGATCAATGGACAAAATGCTCCGACCGTATACGCGGACGTTGGAGAAGTGAGTTATTCGATTTTGTTGGAAAGCTTTTCGGCGAACAAGAAGGTGTTAGTCTCCCTGGAGTACCGGAACACTGAAACCAATCAACTGACAACAGTATTTGAAGAACAATGGCTTGAAGAAAAGACAAACTCCGGAACCTTTGCACTTCAAAAGGGAACGTATGAGGTCACGCTTCATGCGAAAGACGAAGAAGGGAATGTGGCGCAACCATATACGGTTACGGTTATTGTAGGCAGCGACACAAACTTGAAACTGCTTGAGGTGAGTCCCAATCCGATCCTGATCAAACGAGATAAGGAGACAAGAGATGTTTCGGTCACCGTGGAAAATCAATCACCAAATCCGAAAACAACGCAGGTAGCATGGAAATGGGAGGGGGATCAACAATGGCAGGAAGTCAAGGAAGTAACCTTACCGGGGAGGTATGAGAACCTGGGGCGCCAAGCCATATCGTTTTCCATCACGTTTGACATGCAGGGGAAAAAGGAAAGAGCAATGGAATTCGAGGTGAATCCCGATCACAATCCGTTGGAAAAAGATTACGGGGATAATCACGCGAACACGCTCGTTCAGTTTGACTTCCCAGACTTAGAAATCGGGGAAGGTATATTGACCGCTAAGACAGCTACTGGAATCACAGTCGAATTTCCTGTGAAGCAAAAGGATTTGCCGGGACGTACCCAAACGTTGGTCACATCCATGGAGTACGGTTTGGGGGCAGAAGCAACAAAATTGGGCGAGATCTCGAATATCTCGCTTGGGGTTGGGGAAGAAAAAATCATTTCGGCAACGTTTCCACTACAAAATACCGTATATGCCCGGCTCAATCCACATGAGAATGCTCCTCCTGTTGAGTTGTATGGATTCCATAACAACTTGGAAGTCACCACGCTTGATTTGACGAAGAACATGAATCTGTACGTCAAATCAGTCAAAGGTGGGGTTTATCGTCAGGGAGACAACGTTACGACAGTTGTACAGGTAGGAAACATACCAGATAGTATCATGCCCGAAGCGGTCGATCTCGTTTTGCGTTTCGATGGAAAGGAGGTTGGCCGACAATCCGTTCATCTGAATCCGGGAGAAGAGAGGGAGGTTCCTTTCGAGTGGAAGACACCTGTAACCGGGAAATCTGAAAGGATGACATACAAACTGGAGGCCGAGATTCATCCTCTGCCGCGGAGATTTGACGAGATTACGTACGCGGACAATATCAAATCTGCGAGTGTTGTTTTGCTGCCCGAAGAGGTGGTCGGGGCAGCTTGTCGCGGGGCAAAGGTCCAGACGACAGCGGTTTCGGGCACCTATGAGTACTATTGCAATTGTACACCCACTGGCTGCAGCATTTGCACAGGAAAGTACTATGAGTCCATCGTCGTTACACCGGAGTATCAAACGGCAACAGTGAAAGCAGGGATGGGTTTTGCCTACAAGCTGAAAACGGAGTACCACAACTCCAATCCCCACAATGGATCAAACCATGATTTTTCCAAAATCGTGGCGGAGTTCGATACGGAGGAGTACCAAGGAGATACGATCGTCCTGCCGTCAGTTGAATTGGTGCCTAAACACGCTCCGCCGGTATCAGAAAACATTTGGCAATTTCCACGAGCCAAGATTGAGCGGGGGCAGAAGGACATAGAGGCCATCGAGTATCTTCACACGCTTGATCCATTGGAAGTCGATGAAAGTCAGTACGTGGATGGGCAAAACAAGTATTACACCAGCTTTTATCAAAAGGATGGAACGTATCCTTTTGTGGTGAAGGGTGAAGGGGCAGGAGTAACCTTTATCACTCACACGGATATTAAGGGCAATACGACGGTAACCCCTGTTTCTCCGCGTCTCGCCACATGTATTGACCAAGCATATAACATTCAAGGAAGCCCCCATGATGATTATATCTATCGACGGGTCGATCCAAACAATCCAAATCCCCACAACATTCGGCCGGGATGGGATTGGCTGGAACACGAATGGTACTTCGATGAACTTGTTCCCTGGTACAACAGCAACGGAAAGGAAAATTCCAACGGGATTGAGGTTGAGGAATTCTCCGTCTACCCACATGAAGAGCGGAGGTGATCACTTTGACAGGGATACCCAAGATGGTAGCCTTTTTTATTTGCTTGGCTTTTGTGATTGCGTACTTTAAAGACGTAAGCATCGTCGTATTCGGAAAAGAAGACTTTCGAAGTGCGGCGATTGCCGCGGCTCGGCAGGCCATTATCAAACATCAGGATTGGGCTGCTTTGCGAGTAGGAGATCCACCTTATCTGATGCGGGAGGGATTGGAAGATACCATTAGTCGGGTACTTCAAAACAACCTGAATGTGGGTCCGAAGGAATTAAACGTGCGGATGAACGTACAAACGTCGCCCGCGCTTCTTTCCCTTGCTGTAGATGCTAACTATAGCAGTTCCCTTCTCAAAATGCTGAGGGAGGATAACATACTTGTATACGTCCCGGTACAGACAACGGAGATCATCGAATCGAAGTACGACGTAAAAAACTATGAGTAAAATGAAAAGGTGGTGAATGGGCGCACAATAGGCGCCTTTTTCTTATGCAAAGAACCATGAGGATCGTCATCCTTCTTTTGCTTACCACTTTGGTTGGAGGGGGGGTTTACTTCGGATATACAGAGTATGAAAAACGACAAAGTGCATTGGTTCCGGTATTGACTGTCTCGCAAGAGATTCCTCCCCGTACCATGATTACCCAAAAGATGTTTGACGACGGGGTGATCAGGGTGAGCATGCACCCGGCCAAGATCGTTCCGCCCAATGTGTTCCGAAAACCGGAAGACGTCCTGAATAAGTTTACAGCCACCAACTATACGGTGCCGCCGAACAGCTACTTATACGTCGGAAAGGTATTGACGGCCGAGGAAATGAAAGATGGCGCGGCAATGCTCCTCAACGAAGGGGAGAAGATGGTTGCGATCAACACAAATTTGCGCTCTTCCTTAGCGGCCCAGATTACGGAAGGGAGTTACATCGACCTGTGGCTGTCAGCGGTTGCCAAAGAGGATAAAAAGCCGGTGATTGGCCCGTTCTTGGAAAAAGTGAGGGTGATCGGGACGTATGCAACCAGTTCTCAAAAGTCACGGCCAACGACAGATGCCGTTACCAAAAACAGCAGCGATGAGCAGCAGCCGGTGACCATCGGGGCAAATGTCGTACCGCAAACGATTCTTCTCGCGGTCAATAATGAGCAGATCGCTTTGATCCAACTGGCTGAAAAACTCGGAACCATTCAAGTAGCCGGAGTGAGTTACAAGGACTATGGCAAAACAACATCAGCTACGAACAACGGGCTTTGGTCAGTCAAAAGGATGCGGGAATGGATGACGGCAGAATTGAGTAAAACGTTTCAAGTTCTCGAAACTACAAAGGGGGATGCCCGATGATCATCAACGCAAGCAGCTATGAGCAGATTACTCAGCTCGCACGTTCTTATGGAATCGTGTGCGAAGAACGCTATGATCTTGGAGATGCACAATCACCTGTCATTCTGTCAGATACCACAGACCCGACCGGTGAAGTGGCGAATACGTTGGCGAGCCAGGGGGTTCCTGTTCTCTATTTGGCGTACGATCCTCCCGTCAATTTGTCTCCCTCTACCTCCATTTTGAAGGGGGAGGAAGTGAGATGGGAGCAAATTTACGCCTGGATTCAGTCCTCCCTGCAAACGCAAGAGCAGAAACAGCACATTGCCCATTTGAACGTGAAGAGAACGATCGGGTTTTTTGGAATCCAACCGGGAGTAGGAGCTGGTTCGATTGCCCGGGCCTTGTCTTTTTATTCGGCCATGAATGGGAAGAAAACGCTGTACATCGACATGGATATTCGATTCCCCAAGGCGCCGTATCAGATCGGGTATAAAGATTCGCGATACACGTTGGAAGGACTGCTGGAGGCCCTTCAAAGCAAAGAACGGCCCAATATGGAACCCTACTTTTTGCATAAG
Organism: Brevibacillus sp. FSL K6-2834; assembly: GCF_038592925.1. NCBI lineage: Bacteria > Bacillati > Bacillota > Bacilli > Caryophanales > Paenibacillaceae > Brevibacillus > Brevibacillus sp. FSL K6-2834. Next base: position 3,317,255 of record NZ_CP151945.1, on the reverse strand, counting down.
TCCAAGATGGGGCAAGTCACCAAACATCTGGCGGAACACTTCAAGAAGCTACCGGATTTGTTGTACGTCCTGTCTCCGTCGGCCGACCTTGGTTTCGAGTATTTTCCAACCTTGGGGACGGACCTCAACGAGATTACCGACTACATGAAAAAAATCGTGGAGGGTGCCAAACCATTCTTTGAAAACATCATTTTTTCCATGGGAAGCGATCCGGATGAGCCGTTACACTTGGCTATACTCAGGGCTTGCGATCAACGTGTCTTTGTTATGGATACCAGTCCATCTGCTGTGCGGTTGTTCCCACAACGAATCAAACTGCTGGAGAACACCGGTGTTCCAACGGACGGTGCCCAGGTGATTCTCAACAAGCTTCCTGAAAAGATGGACATTGACGTATTCGAGGAGTTCCTGCAGCGCAGCGTCACCTATACTGTTCCGTATGATCCGCAAATGATCACCGAGGTTCACAAATTAAACTTGCTTGGTGGAAAGTCGTTTGAGTCAGCCATCGGTGAAATCGCTGAAGGGTTATTGGGGCTAGAGAAGGAAACGAAAAGACGGGAAGCCGATTCAAAAAAGACAGGGCGTGTCAGCCTTCTTTCACATTTTTCCCTGTTTCGAGAAAAAAACGTGTGAGGAGGGTCAGCGATGCAAAATGAAAAAATCCTGTTAAATAGAGGACGTGTAAACCTGCAACAACTGCAAAGCCAGCAGGCTGCTACGAAGTCTTCTCGGCCAGACGAAGAACAAAGTGTGGAACACACCAGTTCCGACTACGAATTGGTGCGAAATGAAGTGCGAAACTTTCTCATGAACGAACATAACAAACTTGTCCAGGATGCGCTGTTCAATAAAAAACGAAAGCCGGAGGTAGAGCGGACTATCCGCAACTACCTGCAGATCGAACGAAAGTTTGTGGCTGGCATGAGCATCGATGATGTCGTTCTCCGAATTTGGAAAGACATTTTTTCATTGGGGCCGCTGGATGATGCGTTGGAGGACAACTCCATCACGGAGATCATGATTAACGGGTACGATCAGCCGTGGGTAAAGCAAAACGGAAAAGACCGCCCAGCAGGGGATCTGATTCAATTTGACAATCAGAAGCACCTGGAGACCATCATTGTCACCAAAATCCTGAATTCATGCGGGAAGTCAGTATCGGATAAGAATCCGATTGTGGATGCGCGGATCGGTGAATGCAGGGTAAATGTGGTATGGCAACCCATCAGTCAAATGAAAGGGCCCATCTTGACCATCCGAAAGTTTCCTCCGATCACGTTGACGGAAACGGAATTTTTGGAAAAAGGAACAGCGTCGCCCGAGATGTTTGAGTTTATCAAACTAATTGTTCAAGGGGGCTGCTCCATTTGCATGGGCGGGAGTACCGGGTCCGGAAAAACCACAACCTTTAAGCTAATGGCAGGCTTCATCAAAAAAGGCGAACGAGTCGTTGTCATTGAAGACACCGCCGAAATGCGATTGGAAAAGTTGTATCCCTATGAGGAAGGCTATCACTTTATTTCGGAAGAATGTCGGATCATGGAAGATGAGTCGTTGGACATTGTGATCCAAAAGTTGGTCGTTACCAGTTTGCGTCAGACACCAAAGCGGTTGATCATCGGGGAGATTCGCAAAGAGAAGGATCTCTTGGCGGCGATTGAGGCTGCCTTGATTGGGCACCCGTTGTGGTTTACCATGCATGGCCTCAGTGCTTCAGAATTGGCAGAACGGATTAGTATGCTTTTGGCACGGTTTATGACCAAACAGGACGCCAATCGGCTGTTATCCAAGTCGCTTAACATTATCATGATGCAGAAGCATTTTGCTGAAGATGACCGCCGCCGCGTGTTTGAAATCGTGGAGATTGTTGGCGTTGACAAAGACGGAGAATTGATCCTCAACCCGATCTTCGAGTATGACTGGGATCATAAAAAGTTTGTTCGCAGCAACCCCATTTCTGAACGTCTGGTCAAAATGTTCCAACATGCAGAAATTCTAAGAACGAGATACGAAAAGTATCTCCAACCCGCTGGATGAGGTGGCAACGATGAGCATGGCGATTTTGTTAGCTGTAGGAGCCGCGTTATTTTGCTTCCTTCTCTTGCTATGGTTTGAGTCCGGGAAAAGAGAGACGATCAAGTGGATTGAACTGCACAAGCCAGCAAAAAGAGAGCGCAATAGTTTTTTTGCAGAGGGAGAAAGGCTGGGGGTTTCGGTTCAGAAACAAGTCATATGGTGGGGACTTGCTTTCGGAATCGGAGTTGGCTTGTCTTTTCTTTTTCTCAACCCATTTATTCCAATACTCGTTTTGGTCGCCAATTACTTCTCAATCAAGATGTTTTACTTAAATAAAGAACGCCATATTCGGGATCTGGCGAAAGAGCAGTTGGGACCGGCGCTTCAAAATTTGGGCGCCGCTTTTCGCATTCAAAAAAACTGGAAACGTGCGTTGGAGACCACGATTCCGAGCCTGGACGAGCCGTTGAAAAGCGAGTTCATGCGTGTGTACCAGCTTCACAGCAGTGATGTTTTGATTGGGGAAGCCCTACAGGAGATGATGGAACGGCTCAAAGTACCCGAAATGAACTTGTTTGTGAAGATGGCCGAGATCAGTCAATCGGTTGGCGACAGCGCAGCCGAAGGCGTATTGGTTGCGGGTGCCTTCTTTCAAACCAAGCGATTGGCAAGAATGGAGCTGGCCAATGCCATGCTAAGTGCTGTTCGAGAGAATCGTTGGCTGTCCTATTTGTTCATTGCTGCAGTGGCATTTTTCCGGTTCTTTCAGCCAGAAATATTTGCAGTGTACACAAATAGTTTGGTAGGCCAATGCTTGTTAACCGTGTATCTGGGGATTGCTCTTTTTGTCCCCGTCGTGAGTTATTTCATTATCCGAAAAGAGGTGTGATCGTTGATCTTTCTCGTTTTTGGGGGAGGGTTACTGGCCTTCCTCCTTTTTCTAATCCTGTTTTACCTGTTTCAGCCCTCGTCAACCTATCGGGCATCAATCCTTTTAGAGGAAGTCAAACCCGATCAAACATGGCACCGGTCATTCGAGTTTCTTTTTCCTCTGACCAACAAGTACTTGCTGCGAACCAGAGCTGCGATTGAGCAAGAACTACTGGATGCTGATTCGAGGAAGACACCTGAGCAGATTGGCGTTGAACAATTTGTGTACATGGTCGGTGTGTTGTTGCTGTTTCTTATTGTTCACTTGTTCGTGAAATCTTGGTTCATACTCGGTCTGGGTATCCTTTTAGCCGTATACTTTTTCTTCGAGCCGAGGAGAGAGCTAAAAAACAAAGCGAAGAAATTGCGGGAAGAGATACGAAAGGAAACGCCCAACTTTGCATTGACGGTCAGACTCTTGCTCAAGGGGCAAAAGACCCCAGCAGATGCGCTGCGAATTGCTTGCGAACACGGAACAGGTAGTGGGCTGAGAGCGTATGCGGAAGTACTCAAACAAGACTTGGAGTTTCTGTCACCGCAGGAGGCAGTTCAAAAATTTGCCAGAAGTACAAAGGTGCCGGAATTGATTGAATTCAGTACAGCTCTTTCTCAATACATGACAGTAGGGCCCGGTAAAGATGGTCAGGAAATCTTGGGGCAAATGGAATTGACGTTTCGGGAGTTGGACAAAAAACTCATGGAGCGCGAAAAGCAAGTACGTCCTGCCAAGGTCAAGGCGATGAATATGCTCATTGCCTTGGACGGTATCCTGTTTATTGCCACCCTGATGGCGTTGTATTTGGTGAGTATGCTGTCCAAAGGACCGGCCTTTTAAGGGGGGCGAGCAGTTTGAGAGATCCCCCTATGGAGTAGATGCAATCTCTAAGAAATCAAGCCAAAAAAAATATGTAGGAGAGGATTACGATGTGGAAAAAAATGATTCAAAAAGGAAAAGTCCTGTTTAAACCGCTCCGCAACGATCGTGGTACGGTGCTGATGGAAAAGAAAATTCTGTTGGTCGTCATTGTCGTAGGTGTTTTTGGATTCAGTTCCCTTGGCTATACGTTCTTAAAAGACTATTGGAGCCAAACATCCGACAACATCAAAAACAACAGCCAAATCAACGAAGAAGTAAGCTGGTAAAAGGAGGCCGGGCAGAAATGCCCGGTCAGGCTGTCGAGAAAGTCGACAGCCATTTTTATTTCCCTGTATTTTATGACGACACCGCGTTAATGTGTTATAATATTCTTGTAATTACATTTACTGGCGGGTGATTATTGTGCTTTCCTCTAATGAAAAAAAGCAACAAATGCAATATGAATTTGTATGCCTTGATGAGTTGGTCCCGGAGGACCATTTGCTACGAGTTATTCAAAAGCATGTAGACTTCTCTTTCATCCGAGAAAAAGTACGCCAATACTATTGTGAAGATAACGGTAGACCAGCCATTGATCCGGTGGTTTTATTTAAAATGATTTTCATTGGATACCTTTACGGTATCCGGTCAGAAAGACAACTCGAAAAGGAAATTCAGACGAATATCGCTTACCGCTGGTTTCTTGGCCTTTCACTAACAGATCGAGTTCCAGACCACACTACCATCAGTTGGAATCGTCGAACTCGTTTTAAAAACACAAATGTTTTCCAAGAGATTTTTGATGAAATCGTTCGCCTTGCTATCCAACATCGCATGGTTGGCGGACGTGTTTTGATAAGTGATTCCACTCATCTGAAAGCAAATGCGAACAAACGTAAATTTAAGAAGCATGTTATTGAAAAATCTAGTCGAGCCTACCTTAGTGATTTAGAAGCAGCCATTAATGAAGACCGTGAAGCACACGGAAAAAAGGATTGAAGCCTAGAGAGGATGTGAAGGAAGAAAAGGAAATCAAGGTGAGTACTACTGATCCGGACAGTGGTTACATGGTTCGTGACGGAAAGCCTGAAGGCTTTTTCTATCTCGATCATCGGACAGTCGATCATAAGTACAATATCATAACTGATGTACACGTGACTGCGGGTAACGTTCATGATTCTGTTCCTTATGTAGATCGGCTACAACACCAAATTGAGAAGTTTGGGTTTACAGATACCATTGAAGCCGTTGCATTGGATGCTGGCTATTTAACTACTCCAATCTGCAAGGCTCTGCACGATCTAAATATCTTTGCCGTCATTGGCCATCGAGCTTTTTCACCTGTTAAAGGCCTTATCGCCAAATGGCGGTTTAAATATGATCCCGAAAAGAATGTCTATATTTGCCCCCAAAAACATGAGCTTGCTTATTCGACAACTGACCGTAACGGATACAGAATGTATAAGTCAAATAAAGAAATATGTAAGGCATGTCCGATGCTCACTATGTGTACACGGTCAAAAAATCACCAAAAGGTGATAACCAGGCATGTATGGGAAGAGAGTAAAGAATGGGTTCGACAGAACCGCTTAAGTAAGTCAGGAAAATACCTATACAGGTTGAGATACCAAACGATAGAGCGAAGTTTTGCAGATGCCAAAGAACTGCATGGACTTCGCTATTGTAGGTTGCGCGGACGTGAAAATGTCCAAGAGCAAGCGTTGCTGACAGCAACCGTTCAAAATATAAAAAAGATAGCACTCCACCTTGCAAAGGCATGTTAGGTGTGGTGCTATCTAAGACTTCCAGCACTTCGTGCTCAATTTTATTGTTATGAAAGAAGAAACTCCAACATATTGTGGGGTTTCTCGACAGCCTGGCCGGGCAGAAATGCCCGGTTTTTCTATTTATGAAGCGTGCCCAGCAAGCCGTTAATTGCTAGTTGGTGAAAGTCCAACCGAGGCAGGAGCCAAGTCACCTCGTAGCTGACAGGCAACTGGTGGAGAAATCCTAAGGTTGAAGCCCTGTGACAAAGTAACTCGAAAGAGTGCGAGCAAATCAGCAGGCCGTAACATAAAGTGAATCCTGCAGCCTCGTTAAGAAAGACCACCGAGAGGTGGACAAAGGGAAGCCGAGCTTGTTTCATATGGGCGAAGGCCAAGGACGGTGTGGAGAACTTGGAATACAGCACCTATGAATCCCTCGGGGTATGGGGAGCGGTATGTTGAGAAAGTAGTTAACGGAACTGGGGAGACCCTACTCTGCACGCCCCGTCAGGAGCGTAAAACGGAAACCTATAACCGTAAGGGAAGTGGTGGATGGCAGAGAGGGAGTCGGAGGGGTTCATAGTACCGATGAACATAAGGACAACACAACCTTATGGAGGGAAGGAGCCCTGCTTTGTTCACGGGTCGAAGGAGGTAAGAGTGAGTGAATGCAAGTAAACTTGCTAACTACACCGATGTAAAAGCTCGACAACTTTGGACAACCCTATATCTTTGTGCCAAGGCAAACTCAAAACGGCGATTTCATGCCTTGTATGACAAAATCTACCGCCCGGATATTCTAGCGACAGCTTGGAGGAGAGTAAAAGCAAATAAAGGGAGCGGAGGAATCGACGGACAATCCATCGCACAGATTGTGGAGGAGTATGGGGAGAGCCGTTTTCTTAACGAGATCTATCTAGATTTAAAAGAAAAGCGGTATCGTCCACATCCGGTTCGTCGAACTTACATCCCTAAACCGGATGGCAAGAAACGTCCACTCGGCATCCCGACGATCAAGGATCGGGTGGTCCAAATGGCTACTAAGCTAGTCATTGAACCGATCTTTGAAGCTGATTTTCGGGACTGTTCTTATGGCTTTCGGCCAGGAAGAAATGCTCACCAGGCAATTGCACAGATACGCAAAGCAAGCAAGAGGTGTTATTGGGTCGTAGATGTTGACATTAAAGGGTATTTCGACAACATCAACCATGAGAAGTTGATGAAACTGGTCGAAATGAGAATCAGCGACAGACGTGTTCTGAAACTTATCCGACAATGGCTGCAGGCTGGGGTCATGGAAAATGATCAATTCCATGAAACAGAACTGGGAACTCCGCAAGGAGGGGTAATCTCGCCTCTTCTTTCAAACATCTATCTAAACTACATGGACACCATTTGGGAAAATCAATTCTCCCATCTTGGCACACTTATCCGCTATGCGGATGACTTCGTTATCATGTGCAGAACCAAACAAGAAGCATTGGAAAGCATTCAAGTGCTGATGGCTATTCTAAACAAGCTGGAGCTTAGTCTCAGTAAAGAGAAATCTAGACTCGTTAATATTTGGGACAATTCCACTGGGTTTGACTTTCTTGGGCTGCACCATCGCAAATTCCCCGTGTTCAACAAAGGGGGGAGCAAGGTATTTGCTATGTCTCATGTACCAGCTAAGAAAGCAATGAAGGAAATGAGACGTAAAATTAAGGAATACACTGCACCAAGGAACAAACTGTTTCTGTCTCTAGAAGAGCTAGTGAAAGGGCTAAATCGCAAGCTAAGGGGGTTCAAGAACTACTACTTCATCTCGCCCATCGCCAAACGATGGGCAAGACGGATAGACTGGTATGTGATTGAACGCCTTACAATCTTCTGCAACAAGAAAAGAAGCAAGCGGAATAAACATGCCGGAAAGCTGAAGGTCATACAAAACACGCAGGGTAGTTTATTGAAATTAGCCGGATAAAGTAAGCCGAATGCCAAAGAAAGAAGAACATCGGAAAGCCGTATGAGGGAAAACCTCACGTACGGTTTGATGAGGGGGAGCTGAAATGAGCAAGGCGACCATACGGTCGCCCGAAAGTTTCAGTTCTCTACTCTACATCAATTCCAAAAGGAGAGGGTGCGAATGCGAAGGTTTCTCCGCCAGTGGTGCCTTGATGAATCGGGTACGGTCTTGATGGAAAAGAAAGTGATTTTGGTGGTCTCTGCGGTGATGATCTTTGGTTTGGCCTCCATGGCCTTACCTTGGATCAACTCGTATTTTTCCGACTATACCACCAGTGTACGACATGCCGGGAAAGCACATGAATTTCGGAGCGTGATCCTCCAATGAAAAAGCTACGAAATCAAAATGGGTTTATCAGTATTGAGTACTTGATCATCTTCTCCCTGATTTTTCCGTTCTTCATCCTTATGGGTGATTTTGTTCAATGGGGAGGAAAATGGCTCAATGCTCAGGTTTGTATCAATGACACGGCTCAAAAGATGGGGGAGCATGGCGGGCTGTTGGATGGTACTATCCCCTATTTGCAACAGCGGTTTGCTGATGCCGGACTGGACCCTGCTGAATGGGATTTGACGGTTACAGCTGGTCCATTAGCAAAAGGGGAGGAAGGCGTGATTGCCGTTTCGTCCACCTACACATTTCAGTCTTTGAAGATCATCGGAATCACGGCTCAAGTTCCCTTACGGGCATCTGCCACGTTTACATCACAAGTCTGGATGAGGTGAGGACGTGATACTCATGGGGTTCTCTCTCATTGTTCTGTTGATCGCCACTTTCACGGATTGGAAATGGCGGATTATTCCGGATTGGTTGACGTATCCGTCTATGGTGGTTTCGCTCCTGTTCCATTACTTTCATGACCAATTGGGGCATTCCGTATTTGGTGGTCTTTTTGTGTTATCTATGCTGCTGGGACTTTCATTTTTCGTACAAGACGGCATTGGGGGAGGGGATATGAAACTCCTTACCTTCTTGGGATTTGCACTTGGGTTCCCGCTCGTAAATGGGGTGATCTTATTGTCTTTTTTGTCGGGGCTCGTTTTTTCTAAAGTGATGAATCAAGTTCATGTACCGTTTGCACCGTTTATCACGTTTTCATTCATGATCCTTCTGCCGACGATTTCGGTGGGGTAATAAGGAGGAGGTGTCGATGGATCTGCCGGTAATCCAGCACGCCAAAGAAATATGCGAACAAGAATTACGAAAAGCGTTGGCAGCGGGAAAGCAGGGAGGGATTGAGATTTTTTACCAACCATTTGTTCACGTTGGGACAGGTCAGGTTATTGGAGCGGAAGCTCTCACACGATGGGTACACCCATTGTTAGGGGAGATTTCGCCACGAATTTTTGTTCCCCTAGCTGAATCGAATGGTCTGGTTGCCGAATTGGTCCGATTCGTATTAACAGTTGCTTGCAGACAGGCGAAGAGGTGGCTAAATACTTATGGGCCAATACGAATCGCTATCAACATTTCCCCGCTTTCCTTCCAACATGCCGACTTTGTTGCGGTTATCTTGAATGTTTTGCAAGAAACTCGGTTGCCCCCAGAGTGTTTGGAGATTGAACTGACGGAGAACATTGCGATTCGACAAGAACATATCCTTTCGACATTCGCCAGGTTGAAAGGGATTGGCATAAAGATCGCGATTGACGATTTTGGTACAGGATACTCTTCGCTTAATTACCTGCGCATGTTTCCAGTTGACACATTGAAAATCGACCAAGTATTTGTGCAAGATGTGGAAAACAGCCAGCAGGAAGTTCCGATTACTTCAGCCATCATTCGTCTTGCTCACGAATTGAATCTGCAGCTTGTAGCCGAGGGAGTTGAATCGGAAGAACAGAAGAATTATCTCATGCAGAAAGATTGTTGCGTCATGCAGGGTTTTTTGTTCAGTAAACCGCTGCCGGCCGATCAGTTTGAACAATTCTTACAAGCCGATGTGCATTCTGGATTAAGGAGGTGTTGACGATGACAGATAACCAGTTGCTAGACAAATTGATGAACGGAGTTTCCGAAAGATATGGCCTAACTCCCCAAGAATCAAAAGTGCTGGCCATGCTGCTGCAAGGATACTCCATCCCGCAAGTTGCGGTTCATTTGGAGGTTTCTCCTTATACAGCGGAAAAACATAGCCAGACCGTGCTGAGAAAGCTAAACATTATGTACAAGCGAGAGTTACCATTTTGGCTTCTAAAAGAAATGGAGACAGTTAAAGGAATGGTGAAACTATGACCCGATTGTACGAGTCGAAACACTATGCTTTGTTCTCTGCCCGTTTGACTGAACCCATGAAGGAAGTTCTTTGCATTATCGGAGAGAGTGGAGAGATCAATAAACAATCGATCATTGACACGAGCAGATACAGCAAAACAGTCGTCCATGCTTGTGTTGAAGCGTTGTATTTTTCAGGACTTCTCAAGTTGAGGACACCAAGACGAGAAACGCTCTACTCACTCTCCGAGGAAGGACAAGCGTTTGTAGATTATTTGTTGCTGACTTCAAACGAGGGGGGATACCATGAGTCTGATGAACAGTAAGGAATTGGAGTTCATGACAAGCAACGGCCTCATCCAAGATGTGTCCTTGCGATTTGGTGTGATAGGCGCCGGTCAAAAGGGGAACAAGGATGCGGATATCTTTGCTGGTTATCACTTTGCGGATGGAACACAATGTTACCCAACGTTGGCAATCAACTTTGCCCAGGCGGATATGATTCACCTGAAAAACATCCCGGAAAAGGATCGCATTCACTTTGACGGAATGAAAGGAGCTGCTCGGACTCCTTCTCTTGTGGTCGAGTTATTCGATCCGACGTTGAATCCCAAGGCGAATGAATTGAGAAGCCAGTTGGCTGCTGCCATGGAAAAGAAATTTGCAAATGTGGAGCATCTGATCATTTCACTTGGCGCCGGGGGTGGCGTGGGAACCGGTTGGGGCTCTTTAACCCTCAATTTGATCAAGGAAGGATTCTTTCCTGTTCCGATCACCTTACTCATTTCGCTGCCGATTGACGATCCTGATGAAATCGCAAATGCCTTGCTGCTGTTAAAGGAGATTCAGGATTTTCTCAAGATACAGGAAGAGTTATTTGAATACTCTGACACAAAGCCGTTAGCCAGCGTGATTTTAACCGACAACAAAAAGATTTACCATGATTTTGAATTGAAGAAGGGATCGCGGACGCTCCAACATACAAACCTGTCCTGGAAAGACGAGGGGAATAATGCGGTCATTAGTACCATCCACGAAGCCAATCTCATCCCTGCCAATTTTGGAAGCGACAACGTAACCTATGACCCTTCAGACTTCATCAAGCTGATGCAGCTCTCCGGCAAGCTTCTTACGATAGCGAAAGCGCGGTTGGAACCGGATTTTACCATTGAAAAACTGGAAGCAAAGATGAGATCGAGTATCGAGAAGGGATACTTTGCTTGCGGGCACCAGTACCAAACGGCGACGATGTACGGCGGTTTTATTTTGCGACCGTCCAATGCGGACTTTTTCAAGGATGTCATCACGGAACGGACGATCAAGAAAGTGATCAGTGACTACAATCCGATTACGCAAATGAGAGGTAAGTTTGGCGACCCGATCTGGAATGAAAATTACGCGGTCATCTACACTTTTTTTGCTGGGATGGGGATGCCAAGCCGTTTCGCCGAGCTGGCGACAGAACTTCAACAGATCAAGGAAAAACAAGTGCAGGTTCAACAAGAATCGGAACTGGATGTTGATGTGTCTGCCGCTATCAAAAATGTGAAACAGTCAACGTTCAACCCCTATCAGCCGAAAACGAACAAATTCGGAGGGGGTGGTTTTGGGGGAGGATTTCAGTCAGTGTTCAGTCGATCACAGTCAGCCGTCACCAAAGACGATGAGAATCAGAAGGAGAAGAAAGAGGAGCAGCCGAACCGCTTTGGCCAACGATCAGGAAACCGTTTCGATGCGCTGCGGAAGATTCGTCTGCATGAAAACCAGTAATAGCATCCAACGGTATCCCTACGGATACTGTCGGTATCCTATACCAATTGCAACAGAGAGCCGAGAATTCAGCATTTTAGGGTGAACGGTATGTATGCCGATAGTATCCCAACGAATGGTGACGGTATTCTCTGCCAATTTATTGATAAGGTGGTTTTATGTGGGAACGTACAGGGGTGGAACAAGCCTATGAACTTCTCCTGCAAGCGCAGTATCAGCTAAAGGAATGGATGAAAGAAAGGAATCCTGTGGAAAATCCATGCTCTTTTCAACCGTTGTTGGAACCATTGGAAGACCATTGTTTTCGGTTGGTCTATCCGGAATTGGCTCCTGTGTTCAGTCGATTGAAGAACCACGCACCAGGGTTGCGAGAGCAGATCAAGCAGGAGTGGTTGGTAGGAACAGAAGAAGCCTTGCGAGCATTCTGGCAGCCGGACCGCAGGAAGGCTTGGGATGGTTTTAATACGAGGGATGGAGTGGGAAGTTACTACTTCCAGGAGCCCGTGGCGGTCTGGATTCGGAACCATTATCCCGCCAATCTTCTCATTGACCTGGACAACCACGTGTACAAGTGGATGATCGATGCGTTGGTAAACGCCTATTTCATCCCCGACGACAACAAAAGTCGGGTGTCTCTTTTGTTTGACTATGAACCAAACGTCGACCACCCCCACACGGAAATGTACGTGCTGCCCAGACGAAAATTAATGGATTTCTTGGCGGTGTAAAACCCGAAAAACAGCGGTGGCATACGTATGGAATCAAAGCGCTCTTTCGTATTGAATCAAAAAAATCGACAGAAATTTCCACGCGACGTTAGCGGCTATCCTATGGAATCAAATTAGAATCCATACGATACAGAGGGTGAAAACAGGGGTTCGCTAGAAACATTTGATTCCCTATGTTTGAACGGTGCTATTTAAGGAAAGCAAAATTCAGTTGCCGGGTGTTGTGAAGATTCTTTGGTTCCATATCTGCCTTTCGGGGGTTAACTACGGGGAAGGAGCAAAAAGACAGATTCCATATGAAAAAAGTGTCCTGATCCCATGTCGTTCTATGGGTTTTGGAGTTTGGGGGTCGGGGTTGTGCAATCAAAGGGCAATTCCGGTGGGATTAGGGGCTAAGGCCGGAGGCTGAAGCCCCTAATCTGCCCAGGTGACCAGCAGCCAGGGGAGCTCAATAATGCCGGGGGGAAGGCTACCATTCCACGGAGGTGGAAAGAGGGAATGTTGGCTATTCTGAAAGTTGATCGGTAAAAGAAATCGGGCGAGCAAGTGGGAGAGTGCCCAGCACTCGACGGTTGCGAGCCGTACAGCAACGAAAAAGGGGGAACGATTGTGAGAACACCAGAAATCACGTCAAATGATATTGCCCTGTTTCGGATGATATGGGCCTATCGTGGTTGCACATCAGATGTGTTACGAGAACGTATTTTCGATGGCCGAAGATACGGGTATACACGAATCGCAACGTTACAAGAGCGCGGTTACATTGCCAAACGAGCAATCTACAACCGGGAGTGGCCGAGGGGATACTGCTGGTATCTACTAAAAAAGGGGCTGGAAGTGTTGGCCGACGTAGAGGGGTGGAGCCTGGACCGGTTGGAGATTGAGATTCGCCGATGGGAAGAATGGCGGAATGACAGCAAAGTAGCGCAATGGAACCGCCTATGGATTATGAACGTAGCGGTAGCGTGCGAAAAAGCAGGATGGGTGTGGATACCAAAGTATGAATTTGTCGGGTGGGGCCGCCAAGATCGAGAGCAATCTCGTATTGGCGGCATCCTTATTTGGGAAGAGCAAAAGTATGCCTTGTTCGTGATCGAACCGCAGGGAGGGAGATTGCCAATTTATCGAGCAAAAGAAGAATCCCGTCGGGTACGAGGTGTCGTGGACGGCGTGATCGTTCTTAGCCGAAATGGGTGGTGCATGGAACAGTGGGGTCTTCCTGATTATTGGGAGTACGTTCTTCCCTACGATGAAGGAATGGCCATTTTGAGTCTCGGCGCCGGATGGGAAGCAGCCATGAGAACATCAGGGGGGAACACCTGGAAAGCGGAGGGGTCTTTATGACGGGTGAAGGTAGAGTATCGTTTCTCGTCATCGTCGTAGCAGGTTTTGTTCTCGCGAACACCCTTCCGATGACTTGGATCCCTCTTTTGCTTTGGTTGGGGATTCTGTGGATACTGGGGATAACTCTGTGGGTATGGAAAAAACAGGAGTCTTATTCCGGCTGGTGGATGGGCGCGGCCTATTGGATTCTCATGGGATGGAAGGGAGATGAAGTCCGTCTCGCCTTGTACCAGGTAGCCTTGGAGTATTGGAACGGGGATGGGGCGATGAACTGGTTGTTGATTACGTTAGCGGTGACCGTCTTATATGCCGTGGTCGGCATCAAGATGTGTCACCGCTTTGCGGTTGCCCTTCCCAAATGGGTAACGTCGTCCATGGGGACGTTGACCCGCTCGGTAAAGAAGGCCATGGGCCAAGATTGGGAGCTAATCGAATTCCAGCTGGGGGTAGATCGTACAAGCGAGATCACAAGCGAACCATTCCGTCCAGGAGGGGAATAGGGGGGGAGAATCATGCTTATTCGGGAAAAAGTGGAGTATCGGAGGGTGGAAGAGTTAAGGGAACATCCACTCAATCGGATGCTCAATTCCCCATTGGGTTCCATGGAGGCCGCTCTGCTTGAGAACAGCATCGACGAAATGGGGATTCAGGAGCCTTTATGGGTAACGGGTGAAAACGTTATAATCTCCGGTCATGAGCGGTGGAAGATCGCAAAACAGAAGGGAATGGGAGAGGTACCGGTACGAGTCGTGGAATCTGTCACGGAAGAAGAAATGCTGTACCTGCTTGTCATGGCCAATGATGCACGCCGCGGGGATGAGAAAGACCCGATGCGGAAAGCCCGTAAGATTAAGGTCTTGTACGACTATTGGGGAATCACGGTGGGGAGGCCCAAAAAGGGACACGATGACCACAATGCGAGAAAAACACGACATGACGTAGCAAATCTAGTAGGGGAGGGAGAAAGAACGGCAAGACGATTGCTCAGACTCTTGGATTTGATTCCAGAACTACAAGAGCTGGTTTCCCGTGGCGTTATCGGCGTGGTGGCTGGGAACGAACTGGCTGCCTTGTCGGAAAAAGAGCAACGCCAGCTGTACGAGGCCATTACCCGTTCCAATGTCAAAGAGGTACGATCCCAAGAAATCCAGGCCATACGCAGCGAACTGGAATATCTCCGGGAGCGCCGGTCGCAGCAGGTGGATCTGCAGGAAGAACAATTGGATTTGCTGGACATGAAAGAAGACGTATTGGCAGAAATGGAGGAGCAAGATGCAGCTGATGGTGGACAGAAGAATGAGTTGCCGGAAGAGGACAGGGAATGGCACACCGAACTGGAGAAGGAGATCCCCAAGACGGCGATTGATGCCGTTGCCCCCACGTTGGAAGCATCCAGTGCCCGAAACTTGCGGCGCCGCTTGTTGATCAAAAAACTAGACAAGGCGGAAAAGCTGATTGAACGACTGGAACAAGATCTCCTCCCGTTTTTTGATAACCTGACGGACGCCGTGGTGCGGGAACGCGTCCATGATATAGTAGGGCAGTTGATGCGCGTATCTGAAAGACTGGACGAGGCGGTGTCGGGAAGGTGATTTATGTAAACGACCAGTTGATAACCGAAGATGTGTATCGCTCCGGTACAGATTACGATCAAACCGTTTTGAAACAATGGCATGAACAAAAGCCGCGGATACAATGCGCGTGTCAGGCATATGCCATGCGAGCGGAGATGCACGTGCGAAAAACGCCTCATCGACGCTATACGTTTGTCAACAATCCCGAAAACTCCGACAAACATACACCTGCTTGTCCTTACTACGGGGAGGTAGAACGGTCCCGAACAGGGGAGAGGCGAGCAGTCGAAAAGATTGGCGATCGCTTGATCGTTCATATCAAGCTGTTCCCGGAAACAGGTACACAAACAGGGAAAAGCCGGGAGACAGGGAATCAAACCGGGGTTAAAACGGAAGAACAAACGCATCGTCATCGCTTGTTTCCTTCATTCATCTTCGACTGGTACAAGCTGGCTGTCGAGCAGCTGCAGGGAAGGGGCAAGAAGATGACACCAGCCTCCGTGTTGTACCACATTTGGCACTGCATGTCCCATCACCGAATCTGGATAGGGACGGAAGATTTTTATTGGTTTGGGTACGTCCCTAACGAGCGGTTTCGGCTTCCCAAACGGCGGAAGGTGGTTCTTGGGTGGCTGCGTGAGCGGGAAGAAGTGATCGGAGGAGAGCGGTGGGGGATTGAGGGCATGAGGTCGTGTTTGATCCGTGTCCTTGTTCCCGAAAGCCATATCACCCGTTACCGTGTGGATGGCAAACTGGTTGCGCTTCGCGTCAACTTCGACTATCACGAACCGCGTTCTATTGCTCCGGTTGTGGGGTGGTATATCACGGAAGAAGTTTGGTGGCTGCACAGCGGAGCAGAATGGGAATTGCTCATGCTGTTGCGGGAACGAAAGTACACCATCCTTCGTCCGATTGAGCCGTCAGAGGAATGGCTGGGGTATCAGCCGGATTTTGTTCTGCCGGAGCGAAGTCCTCCTGTGTATGTGGATGTGCTGGACGAACCGGATGAGGCCCTGGAAGATCGGTCACCTCAGAGGAGGAGAAAACAGGCGGAGATTTACCGAGCAGCGGCACGAAACCGGGTAATCCGCTATGTGCAGTGGCAGTCCGGTGATCCGGTAGAATTTTAACAAGGGGGAGGGGAACAAGATGATTGTCACCTATGGCGGCTTGGATGCGTTTTTGCACACCTTGGTTGTGGGACCAACGGGGAGTGGGAAAACGAGTTACTTGCTCTCTCCCATGGCTATGCAGATTTTGGAGTCGTATAAGCGGGGAAACCGTGTCGGGATGCTGATTTTGGAGCCGAGTGGTGACTTTGTGGAGGATATTTACCAGGGGTGCCTTGCCTATGGAATCCCGGTACGTCGAATCGATCCAACGTGGCACGGAAGCGATGGTCTAAACCCGTTGCTGGGCGAACCCCAAGTCGTTGCGGAAATGACGAGGACCGTATTAAAAAGGCTGTTTGGCAAACAAGAAGCCTTTTTTGCGTTGGTGCAGGAAATGGCCGCGCGAAATGCGGTTTTGCTGTTGAAGCGTCTGTACGGAGACGATGCCGATCTGCTGCATATTGTCCGTGCGCTCCGGAATCTCAAAACGTTGAAGGAACACATCACGGAGTATGAACGAAAACACAGGCGAGATGACCTTGTGGAGTTTTTTCAGGTGGAGGTTTTCGACAGTGAAAACTTCACCAAAATCTCTACGGGCCTCCGGATGCAGTTGGAAGACTTGGTGGGGAACGAGCTGGTGTTGAAACTGCTAACGAAAAAGAAAGAGGAAAGCGTCAGGTTTGAAG
Organism: Brevibacillus sp. FSL K6-2834; assembly: GCF_038592925.1. Lineage (NCBI taxonomy): Bacteria > Bacillati > Bacillota > Bacilli > Caryophanales > Paenibacillaceae > Brevibacillus > Brevibacillus sp. FSL K6-2834. The sequence continues at coordinate 3,300,248 of NZ_CP151945.1, read as the reverse complement.
AACATTTGGCCAACGGAGGCGTGGTTCTCATCAATTCCGCGTTGGGCGAGTTGGGGAATCTCAGCAGCATTTTTGGTCAGTTTGCTATCATGACGTTTCAAAACGCTGTTTTCCGTCGGCCGGGAAATCAATGGACGAGGCGCCCGCATTACACCTTCATCGATGAGCTGCCCGAATACCTCAATCCGGATTTTCGCCGGCTATTGACGTTGGGGCGGAAATATCGAAACGCGTGTACAATCGCCATCCAGAATATTTCCCAACTGAAGGTGGACGGATATCCCGGATTGGAGGATACCATTATGACCAACTGCCGGAATAAATTGATTTTCGCCTGCGAACACGAAGCGGATGCGAAGAAGTTTAGCGCCTTATTCGGGACAGAAAAACGAGTCAACCAGACGAAAATCTACGACACCCATATGGGAATGAAAGCATTCACAGCGGACAAAGTGACGCAGACGGAAAAGGAAGTACCGCGGTTTACCCCGACACAACTGATGGAGTTGCCGGCCTATCACTTTGTCGCCAGGCTTGTGAAGAACGGGCAATTACAGGTACCCAAACTTGTGAAGGGGGAGTTGGTTCGAATACCGGAAGGGAAGGAGGAAGAAGGAAAACGGAAACCATACGCGTGGTTAGAGACAGTGACGAGAAAACGGAAGGAAGAGATGATCGCGAGGGATTCCCCGAGCGAATCAGAGGAGGCAAAAGCATCAGTCTCACAAGAAGGGGGAGATCAGCCGAGAAAGAAGATCACGATAGTGTTTCCGGAGCAGTCCAATCTTTCCGGGGAAGAGAAATGGTTTACGTTACGAAAAGCCAAACGAAAAACGGGATAATACGGCTTCCTCTCAAATGAAGTGGGGGTGTCCATTGGATGAAATGGCGATTTTGGACCCTGGTTTTGGTAGGAATCACGATAGTAACGGGTTTAACCCTTCTGGAGGCATTCTCCTAGCGGAGGCTTCAAGATATTTGATAAAGGTGGCGATTTAACATGGCAAGACAAGCGGCTGTCAATAAACAACAAATGGTGGCAACCCAGAAGCCAGCAACTCGAAAGAAGCGATCGGCAAAAGTCAGTGAGGAGGTACCGTTTGTTCCATTCCTCAGAGTGGACATAAAAACGGGAGCATTTATCCTGGACGAGCGAGAAGAAAGATATTGGAAGGTATGATCATAGCTACTCTCCCATAAGGATGAGGGCTATTTTTATTTTCTCACGTTCATGTGAAAAAGGAGGAATTGTTCATGTTGGCAAACATTTTGGAGCGCAAAGGAGACCAGAAGAACTTTTGGGCGGAGCTGTTCGCAGCCAAACAAAATAACATGGCCATTCAGGCAAATGTTATCGGCTTGGAGACACACAAATTGAATGGAGAATCCGTTCGCTGCTGGGTATTGGAAGTAGAGCCGACTGGTACTGTAAAGGGCATCGTTCCGCGCATGGAAACGGGCGTGGAGAAATCGTCCGAGATGAATGAATTCCTAGGACAGACCATTCCGGTTATGATCCTGCATATTGACCAGGATGCCGAACAAGTGCTGTGCAGTCGTACCCGTGCCATCGACCTGATGCAGGAAATTGCCTTGCGGCGGATGAAAGTAGGGGATCAATACACGGCAACGGTAACGAAAGTGTCGCAGAACCGCATCGTCGTGGAAACCTCCGGGTTCTCATTTACGTTTACCAATTCCGACTTGAAATTGCCCTTTAAGAATTTGCGAGATGTATATCAGGTAGGCCACACGCTCACCGTTGAAGTCAAGGAGATCGTTAGGAATGGGCATGCGGCGCAGCAGAGTGAAGCGGCAGCCAGGGAAGATCAAGGCGAGAACATGCCAACTCCGTCCATTAGGCTCATCGTGGCCCCTGTTCTTCAGGACAAATGGGAATTTATTGGCACACGGTTCAATCTCCGAGGCGTGTACAAAGGCGTGATTAAACGGCAATTCGATGCAGGGTATTGGGTCGAACTCGTGCCTGGCTTGGATGTGTATTGCCTGCATCCGAAGCGGAGTCTGCACAAAGGCTTGCTGAGGGAGGGACAAGTAGTATTCATCCAGCTGCAGCGGATCAACAACAAAGAGCGCCGGTTGAGTGGAGAAATTATCCGCGTAACCGGGTGAGATAACATGTTCGGGAAATCATGGACATTCACCTGGGAACCTACGCAAACCTCATCTCTTGAAGTTCATTCACCGCTTCTGGAATGGATGAAAACCATCGGAATCATCACGGCCACTTCTGCAGACTGGTTTCATGCCACCAAGAGGGAAACGCGGGAAACGATCAAGCAGCTTCTGTCGGCTGGCATCATTATGCGGGGCCAAGCCCAATCCGAGGACAACCAAAAGCTGACTGTTTACGCCATCGAACCGGTTGCCGGCGAAGAGGCCGTAAAAAAACTGATCCTGGAGCGTGTCTTGGACCACTGGTTGGACTGTGTGGAGCCCATTGACATTCAGACAAACCCAAGCGGGGGCACGATCCGGATTGGAGACGATCTGGTGGACATTCGGATTCTGTATGGGGATGTCCACCCTCCCGAACGGGAGCGGGTCTTATGGTTCGGAGGAAATTGGAACGAGTTTCGATCGCTTGTTCAGCCGGGACACTTTGCCGCAACCCTGGACGTATGGGAAAAGGGAATGGTGATGAAGTGGGAACACAATTGGACGCCCGTACCTCTCTCCCTCTTGACGAAGGGATAAAATCTTAGGTAAAATATGGGCAAATCAAGTCCAATATACGAATCATCAGAGGCTTTTTCCGTGGAGCGGATAGGGGTTCGTATACAATCAACCATGTTGAGCATGGGAGATTGCGAAGAAACGGGATACCTCATACCGTTGGGTAGTTGGCAATACCTGTTCCCTATGAGGTTAATGATCTGCGTTGAGCGCAGAATCGGATGGAGTGTGTGAGGCTTTGACCCATGGTGCGCCTCTTCCAATCCTGCGAAGGGAAGCAGATTGGACAACATGGGCGGAAAAGATGTCGTGCTTGTCGTTTCCTGGCAGAGACAAGGCGACATGGTGGTTACGAGAGAGCTAGGCACGGACTCGTAACGGTCGCAAGCTGCAGACGTGTTGTGCATGACTGTAGAACTTGCCACAAGAATGTTCTCGATGGAAGCATAGGCGTAGTACGCTTTTTGCAGGATTGTTTCGTGCAAAAAGAGGTACTACGCCTTTTTGCGTTTTCAGGACATCTCCACTGAGATACAATGGGTAGAAAGACGTTGTATCGAAGGAGGTGGAATACACATGCAAAAGGAGAGGGATAACATGGACACTCTTGAAAAAGAACTGGAAGAGTGCTGGAAAGAGGCTGCAAACACGAAGCCATTAAGCGATGAGGAACTGGATGCGATCATCAAAGACGTTCGCAGATCCATCCGTAAGGTGGTGGAACAATGAACGTGGTGATCGACACCAGCACAATCATTCGTGCGACGTTGGAACAAAATAGGATGGCTCAAAGGGCTCTTTCGTTGTCCATTCGGGAACATCAGGTACTACTGACAGATGAGATGGCGAAAGAGCTTGCTGCCACGATTGTCATCGTCGCAGAAAAGAAAGGGCAAAACCCGAAACCACCATTGAGAGTAGCGGCGACTTATTTGCTTCGGGCCAATAGGGTACGCTCAACAACCGTGTATTCCTGGTGCTACGATCCGGATGACTCCATGTTTATTGAGTGCGCAATTGATGGTGGTGCACAAGCGGTCGTCTCCAATGACCGGAGTTTAACGACACTCCATGAGTACGTCACCGATGAAGAGGGGAAAAGACTCATCCAAGAGATTGAGTTTTTGACCCCGGAGGAGTTTGTAAGTAAATACAGCCTGTCATGAGTTTTTTCATCAGGCACAGGAAACCAAGACTTTTCAACCGCTAAGGTTAGGAAGTCTTTTTTATTTTGATTTTGTCCCTCGTGCGGGCGTACCAATAGCACGGGCCGAGATAACGGCAGAAAGGAGAAGAAATGAATCGAGTCGTCTTGATTGGTCGTCTGACGAAAGATCCGGAGATGCGCTACACGACAAACGGGATCGCTGTTACGACGTTTACGTTGGCAGTGAATCGACCGTTTGCCAATCAAGAAGGAGAAAGGCAAGCAGATTTTATCAACATCGTAACCTGGCAGAAACTTGCCGATCTGTGCGCAACCTACTTACGCAAGGGCCGACAAGCTGCTGTTGAAGGGAGACTGCAAACACGGTCATACGAAAACCAGGAAGGACGAAAGGTATACGTGACGGAGGTTGTGGCGGACCGTGCTTATTTCCTTGAGAAAGCAGAGGAGACTCGTACGGGCAATCAGCAACCAAGCCATGATCCCTTTGCCCATGGAGATCCATTTGCCGATCCGTTCGGTGGCTCAGGAAAACCAATCAATATTACGGATGACGATTTGCCGTTCTAGGGAATGGGTCATCGCAGGACAAAAAAGACTTCTCTCCGATGGTTCGGGAGAAGTCTTTTTGTATACACCAAATCCCTCGTGCGGGAGAAAACAATAGCACGTTGGCCGAGAGGCGAAGAAAGGAGATGCCATGAATAACCAACTGACGGTCATCGATGGACAGGAAACTCGCTTGATGGAGGGCTACAGTTACCAAGAGATGCACGCTGTCTTGCAGGAGATGAAACAAAAACTCAATCTGACGCAGCAATTCTTCAAGGAAGTCATGATTGAGGGGCAAGATTACGGCGTTCTGGAAGGTACCGCGAAACCAACGCTATTGAAAGCGGGTGCCGAAAAACTATGCGAACTGTATGGCTTCTCACCGATCGTAAAAATGATCGAAGAAACGGCGGAAAGAGATACCGGCTACTATCGGGCTCGGGTAACGATTAGCCTGATCCATCGTCGCAGTGGGGTAACCATTGCTGATGGTGTTGGGGAAGCCAATACCATGGAAAGTCGATATCGCTGGCGTTGGGTCTTCGAAAACGAGTTGCCGAGGGGGATTGATAAAAACTCCTTGGTACAGAAGAGTTTTCCGAAAAAGAACGGAAACGGAACCTATATCAAATACCGGATCGAAAATGAGGATCTCCACTCATTATGGAACACCGTTCTGAAGATGGCCAAGAAGCGCGGCCTGATTGACGCTGTGCTTTCTGCAACCCGTTCTTCAGGTATCTTTACCCAGGATGTTGAGGACTTGAAGGATTGGGCGGAAGCGGCTCCATCGGATGAACCCAACCCACGACGTGAGAATGGAACGCCCGGTCACAACAGGAACGAAAGCAGAAGGACGTCAAACCGGCCGCAAGGACAAGAAGGGAAGCATCCGCCACAACATCAATCCGGTGCTCATAAGGAACACGCTGCCATCCCTCCGTCCGATACGCCCCGTTGGATTACGGGAACCGTAACGGATGTGCAAGGAACAGCCATCAACGACACACCTTGCTTTATTTTGTTCCTGCATAACGGCAGCAAAGTCCTGATTCCGGAAGATCATCTGGTAGCCCAACAAGACTTAAACAACTTGATGGGGGGACAATTGTTAAAGTTCCTTACTCGCACGATGGGGGATTTTGAGGCAATTGCCGGCCGCAGCGGACAAGAGATTCAGGAGGTGCGCAGTGCATGAGCATTTTTCCTGAAATCCTTGACGTTGCTGATCGTTTTAATCTCTTGGCACAGCAAAAAGCTGCGCCGAGAGGTGAAATTCGCGTCCATTGCCCGTTCTGCGCAGAGATTGTCGGTATAGCGGATCGCGGGTTCCATCTGTATCTAAATCCGGTCAAGAATACGTTTCACTGCTTTCGTTGCCAGGAAAAAGGGGGCGTGGCCAAATTCATCGGTCTTCTGGAGGGAAAAGGCGAACAAGAAGTGATCGATGAATACAAGACCAAACACGAAGCCGCCCGAAGGAAAAAGCGGAAGAAAAAGACATGGGAAGATCATCCTGCGATGAAGCTTTCCGCACACCAATGGAAACTGATGGGCTTTCTCGGGAAGATCGACGGGAAAATGTTTCACACCAACCCGAATTATGCACGCGCGGTTCTTCAGTGGGCATGGCGGGAGTGGCAACTATTCACGTCTGAGAAATCGAAGGAAGCGTTCCATGTCCTTCTGATTGGCAAATACCTGGCGAATGAAAAAGCAGTGGAGGATTTCGTCAGGAAAACCGAGAAAGATACCGGCATTGAAAGTCTTTGGGAACGCGCCGTGAAAATGCATCAGCTCCCCAAGGATTTGTGGGCAGAATGGGCCAAACGAGCTGATGTCATCGTTCGTGAACTTGTAGAAGCGATTCGGAACGAAGAGAAAGCGGCGGATTTGGAAGGTACCATTCAGCGAGAGTTGCAAAAAATGAAGGAGAGAACGGCGTGACCTGGAAATGGAGTTATAGCCGACTCTTTAAATATGACTCCTGCCCCCACGCGTACTATTTCCGGTACGTGTTAGGGATGCAGGAGAAGGAAACAGAAGCAATGGCGATCGGGAAGCAATTCCACGACGTCATTGCTTCTTCTGTTTTACGGCAGCCTCCGCCGGTGGGGATTCCGAAAGACGTGCAGGAGTTGGCGATAAAGGCGTATCGACTGTTGCAGACCCACATTTTCAAAGGGGAAATTGTAGCGGTCGAGCGTGAAATCATCACTCCCATTACGGAAACGGATCTGTTCCATGTGGTGATTGATCTCATTGTCCAATACGATATATTTTCCCTTACGGTTTACGACTGGAAAACATCCTGGGCAGTCTATGAGGTCATGCAGAAGCCCAAGCAACTGTTTCTCTACGCTTGGAGCGCATGGCAATCCGGCCTTTACGCTTCGGAGGTCGCTTATCTATTTCCGAGAAAGAATGAAATCAAAACAGCACAAGTAACGCCTGAAGCGATTGCAGAAACCCTCAATTGGGCCAAGACGCAGATTCATCAGGCCAGACACGCTTATCAGGAACTAAAAAAAGGGACCCCACCGGAGATAGCATTCCCGCCCAAATTGGGAAGTGGCTGCACCAACTGCAGCTATATCCGTGAATGTCCCATGACGAAAAAATACCAAGTTCATTGAGGAGGAATGAATCATGAATTACATGCACAATGCAGGAGAAAATTTCAAGCGGATTTTGGACGAACTGAACCGTCAAGCGCAGCAAAAAGAAGATTTCGTTGTACCGGCCAATCAGATTCGGATGCGTGACGATGGACACTTTACGTTTCAGACACTCTTTACGAATGCGGCCGCCAGCCCGGCAACCGAATGGGCGGAAAACCAGATGTATCAAAAACTGGAGTTGCCAGCTCGCTTCATGCGCCGCTGCCCAAGTGATTTAAGGGCAACGAACTTTAACTACTTCGCAGAGCGGTTGCCAGCGGATGAGGAATGGCTGTTACGTACGTATCGGTCGCGGTCTGAACAACTGGGCCACATGATTCGTGGAGCCTTGTCCAAGGATTATAGCCGGTTCGATGATGAACAGTTCTTGGGCATGATCGAATCCATGATCGGGTCAGAAGAAGACCATCGGATTTCGTACTGGTACCGCGATGAGCGCGGCATGCACCTGCGGATTGTGTTCCCTGATCTGACAAGAAGCATCGGGAGAACCCTGGAGGGACGACCGGATGTCCACATGGTGGGGGTTCACTTGTCCAACTCCGAGGTGGGCGCCCGCTCGGTTACGATTCAGCCGATGGTATACCGCCTGGTTTGCTCAAATGGCTTGATGCGCTGGACCAACGATGGGGAAGTGTTCAAGCAGCGTCACATTCACCTGCGGGAGCGCGAGATGTACGCTCGGGTGGCCGAAGCGTTTACGGCTGCCGTCAAAGCCGGGGATGACATGTTGGAACGGGCTTTGGCCGCCAAAGAGGTGAAGGTGGAAAACCCGCTGGATTTCATCAAAACGCTGGCCAAGGACAAAAAATACAGTCAGTCCATGACAGATACCATCACCAGCACCTACATGGCAGAACCCGGTGACAGCCTGTTCTACGTGATGCAGGCCATGACCCGCGCCGCCCAAACCCTTCAAGGGGATGCTCGGGTGGAGTTGGAACAAGACGCCGGCGAACTGCTTGCTAAGGTGGCTGTCTAACAGAACCAAAACGAAGAAGCCGATCTACATGGGTCGGCTTCTCCCATGATCAAAATGAAGGAGGAATATTGTATGAACGGTCAAACAGTGATATTTCCATGGGATGAACCAATGGATATCGAAGCGGCAGCTTTGATTGATGAAGGAGCAATCCCGATGGATCTCCCGGAAGAAAATAAAGAAGAAGAGTATAAACAGGCTCAACAATTGGCGGCTGAGATTCTTCATCTGGAAGCGATATTTAAAGCCAAGAAAGAAGAGCTGAAGCAATATGTTGAGCAAAACGGAAAAGTCGTGGTGGGAGACACCCAATTTGATTTTGTCCCGTCGTATTCGTGGGAGGGGAATTGGGAAGCTCTTGCCCGACATATCCGGGAAAAAGGGTTGAATCCGTTTGATTTCTTCAAGCTGGGATCAACGGAGGCAACGAAGCTCATGAAAAAGACGGGATGGGACGAAGAGCAGATGAAAGAACACGGTGTCTTTCGTGTCATGTCCGGTAAGCAATTCCGCTCCTCCAAGGTGAAATAACGGAGAAGGGAATATTAGAAGCTTGTATGTTAATTGCAGCGGAAACTGCAAAGGACCGTAAGCCAGTATCTCAAATGAGGTTCTGGCTTCTTTTATTTATCCGAGGGGAGGATTGCCAGTCATGAATTTGGAAACGTTTGAGGATTTCCAACGAGCCATCTCCGAAGGAAGATTAGTCGACGTATCGGATACGGCTAAAGAGATTGGGATCAGTATTCCGGCAGCGGTCTCTTCTGCCTTATGGAAGACCTATATTGAACCGGAAGAGTCGATTACAGTAGGACAAACGAAAAACGAACGAATCTGGAATGTGATTAGTTTGCTGCTTTCAACCCTAAAAAGCGGGATGAAACCGTTCGACGATAGCTCTTCTCTCATGGTTCGGTACCAGGTTCATTTCGTAATCAATGGAATCCTTACCATGTCAACACTTAAGGCGATCATTCGGAAAACCGCAGAAAGGAAGTCATTCATTCAGATCATGTTGGAGGATGAAGCTGAACAAAACAATCCTGACAGAAAATACTTTTGCAGGGAGTGTAGGTTTACATTGTATCTCGAAACAAAGCCAGAAAGTTACATCGAATGTAGATGAACTGGCATGAATAAACATTACATTTCGCCTACCACCGAGGCGATAAAACGTGTGGCTCAAACTTTGGGCCAGACGGCCCGGTTTGAGTAGGGAGGTAATGGTGAAGCAAATCGAAATGTTTCAATACGATTTCATCGTAACTGAATTTGTCAAAAAAGCCAAAGAAAGCATCACGTTCTACGGGACGAAGGAAGCGAATTTGAACGATCTGTTGACGATCATTATTGGAAACGAAGCAGATGCTGCAAACATTCAAAAGTTAACTGGCATCGGGATTCAACAACTCGCTTCGATGTCTGCCCAAGAAATCATGGAACTTGCGTCTATCAGTGAAATGGCAGCACAGCGGATCGTCGCCTCCTTTGGATTGGCACACAAATATGTAACCAGCCCAAGAGAGAAAAGGATTTCCATTCGTCTCCCGCGTGATGTAGCGGAACTTATGATGCCTGAAATGAGGTACTTAACGCAGGAACATTTTATATGTCTGTTTCTGAATACAAAAAATCGTGTAATCGGTAAGCAGACGATCTTTATAGGAAGTTTGGATTCATCGGTTGTGCATCCCCGTGAGATTTTTAAAGAGGCGATCAAGAGGAGCGCGGCATCGATTATTTGTCTGCACAATCATCCGAGCGGAGATCCAACCCCAAGTAAGGAAGACATTTCGATCACGCAAATTTTACGGCAAGCAGGAGAGGTGGTTGGTATTAGCCTGCTTGATCACGTCATTATCGGGGATGGAAAGTATATTAGTTTAAAAGAACAGAGGTACTTTTAGTACGGTAAGGTAACGTATTTGCCGAAATGATTCTACCTACCACCGGGGTAAGAAAACGTGTGGCTCGAACTATGGGGCCACTCGGCCCCGGTTCGAGTAGGAGGAAGCATGAAGAAGAAAATCGTGATCAAGGATTCAGAACGTTTAGTTGCTGATCTGTCGAAAGCGTACCGAGCAGTTGCAAAACAGACGACGATTCCGATTCTAACCGGTTTTCATCTCCAATTCACGGGAGAATCTTTGACCATTACCGGTTCGGATACGGATAACACCATCCAGATTACGGAGGATGACAATTGCTCATCGTCTCAACCATGTGCGGTAGTCGTACCGGCAAGAATATTCCTGGACATTGTGCGTAAGTTGCCAGCGGGTGAGATCCAACTGAAAATTGGGGAAAATGAGATCTCCATTGCCGCGGGGAAATCGACTTTCGAGCTAAAGACGATGAAAGCTGATGAGTACCCATCCTTTTCGTTGGACGATACCGGCGTTTGTGTTGAGATACAAGCATCGGATTTGGCTAACGGGTTACGTTTGGAGTATGCCTGCTCGGTATCTGCTATGCGCCCTACCCTACAGGGCATCCATATCTTTAGTAAGGAAAAGGCAGTAACGTTCGTCGCAACGGATTCTCATAGGCTGGGCTCTTGGACAGTTCAGCTGGATCAAGAACTGAATTTACCGAAGATGATTTTGCCTGCCACAGCTGCAGAAGAGATGGTAAAGCTAATTGAGGACACGACCGATAAGGTCACCATCCACTGCACAGAGAACTCGTTACGACTCACTTGCAAGAACGTAACGTATGCTTCAAGGCTAATTTCCGGTACCTACCCGGAAACATCCAGGGTAATCCCGACAATTTTTTCGACAACATTTGTGGCAAATCGGGATGAATTAGTCAAGGTACTGGAACGGGTGAGCATCGTCTCCAAGGAAGGAAAAGCCAATATGTGTCGCTTACAGGTGATACCATCCGCAATGCCTTCTCTTCTCATTTCGGCCAGTCAGGAGGGGATGTTAAAAGTACAGGAGGAAGTGTTTGTCTCGGATCTCGAAGGCGATAATTTTGAGATGAAGTTCAGTACGAAGTATCTCCTGGAGGCGCTACGACATATGAAGGCCAAAGAAGTCATGTTTCAAGCATCTGGAGCAAATGCACCGATAATCATACGACCGACAGGTGATGAACCAGGGTTTGCCTTAATACTACCTGTGCGGTCGGCATAATTTACAGAGCAGAAGGGGATTTCATTCCCCTTCTGTGTTTTTGAAAGGATGCATTAGCGATGAAGAAAAGGAGATTTTCTACCAATGAGTTCCTAAAACAACTCCAGGACCGCAGCATCTCATCAAAAATTCCACGTATGCAAACTCCTGGTATGTTTTGCATCGTCGAATACCTGTATGCCGGCGCCGATGCATCAGAAGTCGATTTCGACAGCTTCACACTGGACGAACTGGATTACGTATACAATGAAGCTCACGCTCTGTATTCAATGGAAGACATCTATGATGAAGAGACTGAGCGGGCCAATTGGTACAACGTGATCTATGAGTATGTCAGGAGCACGCAGAACATTTACACACTGCTTCATTCAAGGAAGAAACAGTATGCAGAAGAAGACGATTTTATCTGAGGGAGAGCATTGATATGTTTAGTATCGAGGATTGCCAAGTCATTCAGTCGTCCTTGGATAATTTGCTTTCGTTAAAGCGCCTTCACGATGCTGGGTACCGGGTATCCGACATGGGGTGCTGGGTAACGGATTATGCATTTGAAAACATGGGTGGAGATATCTTTATGATGGCAACGGAGCGACTGTTTGGTGCTTGCGCTGAGGAAGAAGGGGAAGACGGGTCATATGACATCCGGAAGTTTGTCATCCTATGTCCAGACGTCGAAGAACTTCTTGGGGTGTTTACAAATGAATGGGTCGAAAGACAGCTCAGATGTAATAAGAGAGTTGTTTGCGACTGGACAGGAGCTGAGATGATCATCGAACTGAAGAAAATGGGCTTTATCGTCGAGATCCACGAAAGTCCGTCCTATTTCAATCAGTTCATTCAAGAGCTCATCCAGATCAGGAAGTTACTCGATAGGTTGTTGGTGTATGCCCAATACTTAAAAGGAAATAGAGGTGCGAGGTATGCTGCATTTTACTGTGAAGTTTAGTGATGATTTTACGCAGCACACACCATACTGTACTGTCCAGGTTACCTCATCGGAGGGCGTAAAGGTAGACGAATACGTGATGAGTTTTGATGATTTTGTCGAGTCCATCCGAAATTCTGAATCGGAGAATCTAAAGCCAATGAGAATCCTGGGGGTTCAGAAACGGAAACGACTACGAAAAATCATCGGAAGAAAACGGATGAAAAATCCGGCGATACGTATCGAGACTCCTACCTTGCCCGTCAACAGTGTCAAACACATTTGGATTAATCGAGCGCAGAAGATCCAGATGGTATTTATCGAGGTGCCGAAAGGAAAATGGGACATTGCCTATTACAACACCACTTTTGAACAAGTGGGATTCCCGCGGATGTTGTTTGGGTACCGAATCCGGGATGGTCGCATCCAACAACTGCACATCTTGGCCGTAAAGGACAAGGGGAGGATTCGCGAGGACACCGAACTATACAAGTTTCCTTACGCGAATGTATCGAATGGTGTGGTTTGTATGGGGGGAAATACGTTGCCGGTTATTAAAGACTTGGCTCAACTTGCTACCATGCACCAGGTCTTTTTTGCGGCCCCCAGTTCTACCTGCTATTACGACACGAACCGGAACGAATCCGGGTTCAATGATTTGCGGGAGCTATACAATCGCATGCAGGGGCAGGCTTTTCCAGAGGAATGGTTAACATCCAAGCAAAAAACGTTTGGACAATACTGCCAAGAACTGTAGATCAAAGACTTTAGCGAAAGCTACAGTCTTTATTTTTTTGATAAGAATCCACGAGGAGGAATAAAACATGACTGACAAACTGTATCAAGAAACCTTGTTTAGTTTCTTGGGAGAAGGAGAACCAGAGGCCATACAGGACAAAGGAAAGGGCAAAAGGACGACGGCAGCCAATAATTCACGGGTGGCTTCCAAGGACCAAAAGAAACCGTCTGTATCTGTTACGAAAAGTGAACCGGAAACTTGGGAACTAAACACCGAGACGATCATCCGGTATGGCGGGGAGAACATTCCTCTGACCGATTACTTTACACCGGAAGAAATCACGAATGGTCTTCCAGAGAGTTCCCCAACTGATGAACAAACCACAGGAGACAACACCGCAAAGAAATTGAGGAACATTACTGGTGAAGACGTGCGAAAGCGGTTGGAGAACGACTTTGGCGAACTAACTGAAGAGTTAACAACGATGACATTCATTAAGGAAAAGAATATGATTATCCCTGTTCTAACCGCACGAAAGAAAGGAAGCGGCATGATCTTGGATCGCCGACATGGTGTTTATCTGACGTTGGAGGACGCTGTGGCAAACCGCCGGTCCAACATGTACCTTCCCGGAGCTGATGGTCATATGTACCATATCCGCGAAACAGAAGCGTTAACGATCTGCAAAAAAGCCCGGAAGGTTCCAAGTGTTCCGGCGTTGGTAGAAGGTGTGCGTCTAAAATTCCCCAGGATTCCCTGGGGGATTTTGACGCAGTTTTTGGTTGTCGCCCGCCACTTCGCCCGGACATATGGCGCTGAGGTTCATGGAGAGATTTATTGGGGAGAAGAAGGGTATCGACTGGTGATACCTTCACAACTTGTGAGCAGTGATATGTGTGAACCAACTGAGCAAGTAGCTTACGTGGAAAACGTCGTGAAAGTGATGGAAATTCACTCACACCACACGATGGAAGCCTACTTTTCTTCCCAAGATGATCGATCTGAGCAGGCGCCAATCCTCTATGCGGTTGTGGGAAGGGTTCTGGATTTCTTCCCGCAAATCCTGGTGAGAACGTGCCTGGACGGGGAGTATCTGATTATCAATCCCCATACCGTCTTTGAATCACCGTTGGAGTCTCCGACGAGCCTGGACTTTCCTCAAGTGTCCGTGAAAGGAGCGGGAGACAATGATACGGTTTAACGAACGGAAGAAGATCTTTTACTATATTGTTCAGATCGGCGCAGGTGCAAATGGAGGATATATTTTGCAGCAATGTGCTCAAATGATGAGTATATTCAAGGTACAGGGGTTTTACCTGGTGGCCGATCCGGATACGGTAGAACAAAAGAATTTGGCTAATCAACTCTTTATACTAAAGGATGTCGGACAGAAGAAAGCTGCGGTACTGGCTAATCGGTACCGCAGTCATTATCAAGTGCCGATTGCTGCGTTCGATGAACGGTACATTGAGGATGAAAGAACGTTAGAACGACTGTTTCAGTTTACGGATTATCGCTGGTGTTACAGTTGGGACACGTTTTTTCTCCCTATTTTGATCGGCGCAGTGGATAACAACTACACACGCCAGGTCATGCACAGTTACTTTCTCAGTCAAGAGAAGTTGCTCTATATCGATGTGGGAGTGGAAGCTGCATGGGTTCCTCGTGATGGCCGGCCACGTGAAGAGTGGACAGAGGAGGAGCGGCAGCGCCACGCCAATACCGGATGGACGGGACAAGTGGTGGCCGGGCTCAGATTGAACGGAAAAACTGTTCTGGAACCGGTGGCCTGCCGTTTCCCGGACATATTGGAGGATAAGGACGAGATTGCTCCTTCTGGAATGGCATGTTCCCAGGTGATAGCATCCGAGCCGCAGCGGTTGATTACCAACCGGTTTGCAGCGCAGGCAGTGGCCGGTTACTTGAATGAATTGTTTGGGGAGAGAACGTTGTCTACACACGTGACGTTCTTCCACGCGAAGAAAATGTACATGCGTGGGGAAAGGATTCAAGAAGGTTGAGAGTGTCCAGGAATGGGCACTCTTCTTTGTTTTAGGATCGCGTCAGTACCGATGGATCAGGGGATAAGAAGGAGCAGCTGGACGCTACGTCGAAACAGCTGTAAGACGAGGTACATAGCCGAATTCGAGCCATTTTGGATTCACCGAATCTTGATACGGCACGTCTGCTCTTGAATAAGGTGCTGGAGGCATTCGAAAAGAAATCGCCGAAAGTTATGGCGATCCTGGAAGCCGGCTTTGAAGACGAGACGGCGGTTTTGCTTTTGCCGGAAAAGTACCGCAAGTTGCTCTGTACAAAAAATGCTCTGGAGCGCTTGAATGAGGAAATTCGTCTCCGTGAACGCGTAATTCGGATCTTTCCGAATTGCGAATCGGCCATTCGGCTGTTCAGTGAATTGCTCATGGAAATCGACGAGAAGTGGGCAAGTGGCAGAAAGTAACTGGATATGGTGGAATATCTGGAGTGGCGCGATTCACAGGCGGCCAACATGAGTTCCAATGTCACACGGATCAGCTAACGAACGCAATCGCAGCCTGTCAAGGCCGCGAAGCGTTTCATTTAGCCTTGACAGGCCCTTTTCAACACACTTTTGTATACTCAGCAATCCCTTAGCTGGACCTGCCAACGGCAGGTGACGGGGGGAGGGGGCGTGCTCCCTGCGTTCATTCTAACCGAGTGAAAATTTACACACAAATTAGGACTTGATCGTTGTCGGGATGTTCCCAACCGAGGAGCTGTGATTCGTCTTGTAGGACATCTGAATGGACATCGTTGACTAAGTCCTATTTTAATTGAAAAAATTTTTATACAGATATTGCACTTGTTTATATTTGGAATTATAATCTTTTTTGTGAAATGGTAAAAAGAGGGTGAATATGATTGGAACAGGAAATTATGTTAGAAAAATCAAATCCGATTCTATGGAATGTACAATTTTGTTTGCTTTATTTATCAAGGATTTTAAAAGTAATGGGGGAGAATATTGCAACTATTGCAGTAGTTTGGCTTCTGATCGAAATGGGAGGGGATGCTTTAAGCAGCTCCATATTATTCGTTTGTTCATCTGTACCAAGAACATTATTTGGCCCATTTGTAAGTCCACTACTGTCCAATGAAAAATATCAGCAATGGATCTTTTTTTCTGATTTATTTCGAGCTATAACTTTAGGGCTTGTACCCATTTTATATTTATCTAATCATTTGTATCTTTGGCTGTTTTTTTTGTTAGTTACATTGCAAGCATCAACTGGGGCGATTTATAGCCAATCCGTAATTGCGTTATTGCCGCGCATTGTTGCAAAAGAAAATATTCAACGTGCAAATGCTATCATGCAATCTTCAAGTGAAGTCATCAAATTGGTTGGTTTAGCTGGAGCTGGTCTCTTAATCATGTTTATGTCAACAACTTCGGCAATTTTCCTAACTGCGGTCCTTTATTTGGTATCAGCACTGATAATTTTGTTCGTTAAAACATCAAATTATTATGAACAAAATAATAATTTAGAAGAGTTATCTGATGAAAGGAAACATCAGAACTCTAAAAATGAATCCTACCTAAAGCGTTTGTGGGAAGGATTCGAGATTGTTCGTCAACATTCCCTTCTCAATAGCATGTGCCTTCTGGTTATATTTGTAAATATTGGAATGGCACCTTGGTCTGCTTTGTCGGCACTATTTGTTTATCAAGAACTGCACGGTGATGCTTCCACTCTCACACTCCTACGGATTAGTACGGCATTGGGCGCTCTAGCAATGGGAATAGTCCTTACCAAGGTAAAAATAAAACGACTTGGAGCATTGTTTGTATTAGCTGGCATAGTGGAAGGAACGTCTCTTTTAGTGACGGGGTTGTCAGATTGGATTTGGATGATTGTATTTTGTTGTTTTGTAATGGGCATTACTTTAACTTCATTTGATGTCCCGGAATACGTGATCATTCAGACCACTGTCCCGTTGCATCAACAAGCACAGGTGTACTCTGTGATTACGATGCTCGGAAATTTATTCGTCCCGATAGCTTTTGTCTCAGCTGGTATTATAGCTAACTGGTTTGGAATCTCAATAGTCGTCATCATCGGGGGAATGGTTTCTATCATTTCAGGTATCATCGTCTATAAAAAATCTTCGCTGAGCAAGATGACGCTAGCGGAAACATAAATAAGGGAGTGTATTACATGGGAATCTCGGTTTTTAAAAAGGAGAATCAGACTATTGAAATTGGGCAATCCTTGATCCACCAGGTATTTGAAGAAAAAGCTAAGCAATATCCAAATCGTATCGCTGTGGTATTCGAGAATCAGCAAATGACGTACGAGGAGCTCAATAAAAGGTCGAATCAACTCGCTCATCGGCTAAGATCCCTCGGCGTTGGGCCCAACAAACTGGTGGGAATCTGTGTCGACAGATCACTCGAAATAATGGTTGGGGTTTTAGGAGTATTAAAAGCTGGTGGAACCTATGTACCTCTAGACTATCGGTTTCCAAAGGATCGTCTGTTGTATATGATGGAAAATTCGAATCTTTCGGTGTTGTTGACAAAGCAAACACTCGTCTCTAATCTACCAGCGTTGGCGGTTAAGAAGATTTGTTTAGATGTTTTCGAAGAATACGATCGAGAGAGTACCGAAAACCCAACCAATATTACAAAAAATGAGGATTTGGCATATGTAATTTATACATCTGGCTCTACGGGTAGACCAAAGGGTGTAATGGTGGAACATAGAAATTTAATGCACTATGTTAGCTCCATTATCCCAGCGTTGAAATTGGAAGAAGGCATGAATTTTGCTACTGTTTCTACATTGGCTGCAGACTTGGGGAACACCTCCATCTTTCCTTCGTTATGTCTTGGTGGCACTTTACATATTTTGTCGATGGAACGGATAACAGATTCGCATGCATTAGCGGAATACTTAAGTCGAAACCCAGTCGATTGTTTGAAAATTGTCCCTTCGCATTTGTCCGCATTGCTAGGCACAAATCCTGAAATGGTACTTCCGAAAAAAAGGCTTGTTTTTGGAGGAGAAGCCCTTCACTGGGATTTAGTCGATCTGATCCAAAATTCCTCACCTGAATTGTTGATTTTTAATCATTATGGTCCGACCGAAACCACTGTAGGAGTTATGACTTATCATATCGAGAAGGGGAAAGAACGACATGGTGTTACCGTTCCCTTGGGGACTCCAATCCAGAATGTTGAGACGTATGTATTGGATGAGAACTTGCAAATGGTGCCTGATGGAGAACCAGGGGAGCTGTACATAGGTGGAGCAGGGGTCGCCAGGGGTTACTTATTTAACGAAGAGCTGACGCAAGAACGTTTTATACAAAATCCATTTTCCAACGATCCATTCGATCGTCTATACAAAACAGGTGATAGGGTGAGGAAGTTACCGGATCATACTTTGGAATTTCTTGGCCGACTGGATTTTCAAATCAAAATCCGAGGCTTCCGCATTGAGCCCGTTGAAGTGGAGGCCGTTCTTGTACAACATCCCTATGTGAGAGAAGCTGCTGTGTTAGCTCATACAAATCCAAATGATGAAGTGCAATTAGTAGCATATTTGGTCGGTGATTCCAATGATCTTAAATCGCTTTCCGAAATTCGTGGGTATTTGAAAGAAAACTTACCGGAGTATATGATTCCGACTTCGTTTGTATGGCTGGACTCAATGCCGTTAACGGTAAACGGAAAAATTGATCGGCAAGCTTTGCCTGAACCTGATTTTTCGGCCGTACCGATACTGGATATTTATGAAGCTCCACGAACACCAATCGAAGTGAAATTAGCAAATATTTGGGGAGAGGTTCTCAACCTTAGTCAAATTGGAAGAGATCATGATTTTTTTGAGTTGGGTGGTCACTCATTACTGTTGGCGAGAATTGCTTCCCGAATTCGCGATACATTCCATGTTGAGTTACCCGTTCGTGCGTTCTTCGACTTTCCTACCGTGGCCGGTATGGCTGAATGGATCGAGAATATGCTCCAAAAAAATCAGGAGAAGACGGATAGTACCATTGTTTCTGTTACAAGAGAAAAAAATACACCTCAATCGTTTGCACAAAAACGAATGTGGCTGCTAAACCAGTTTACGGAAGGGACAGCTGCGTACAATATTCATCTTCCTCTTCGTATCACAGGTTTTCTAAATATCGAAGTAGTTGAGAAAAGTTTACAGGAGATTGTAAATAGACATGAGATTTTACGAACAGTATTTGCCGAAGAAAAAGGCGATTTGGTTCAAGTCGTTTTGAATGACCAAAAGGTTTCTCTTCATATAATTGATTTATCGAACGAACCGGAAGAAGAGCGGGAAGAGTTATTGAATCGTTATTTGATTCAAGATGCGCAATACAATTTTTCGCTAATGGAAGGTCCTCTCTTCCGAACAGTGCTTTACAAGCTTTCTTCCAATGAATTCGTTTTGATGTTCATAATGCATCACATCATTTCTGATGGTTGGTCGTGGAATGTACTTATGAAGGAGTGGATCCAATATTACGACCATTTCTTGAATGGGACTCCACTCTCACTGCAAAAGTTACCAATCCAATACACCGACTATTCCATATGGCAACATCGATGGATGCAAAGCGAATGGAAGAATGATCAACTCAATTATTGGAAAGAGAAGCTGAGCGGCACACTTCCTGTGTTAAATTTGCCTACGGACAGACCGAGACCATCCATCCAGAGCTACCGGGGGTCGGTTCGGAAGATGAAAATACCAACTGAAATCTGCCAGGGGCTAAATGAGTTGAGTCAATCCAGGGGATCGACACTTTATATGACATTGTTGGCTGCGTTTAATGCACTGTTGTACCGCTACTCAGCACAAGAAGACATTATCATAGGTACACCCGTGGCCAATCGGAACCGAACCGAGATTGAACATCTGATCGGAATGTTCGTTAATACTCTTGCGTTGCGTAATGATCTGTCAGGCAATCCAACTTTCCTGGAATTGCTGTCCAGAGTACGCGAGACCGTCATTCAAGCATTTGAGAATCAAGATATTCCTTTTGAAAAAATTGTAGAGGAACTGTTGCAAGACCGTCATTTGAGTTATTCTCCGATCTTCCAGGTAATGTTCGCTTATGAAAACTCACGAATGAAGCATTCGGAAATGCCACAATGTAGCATCCGAAGAATTGATCTGCATAACGGCACAGCCATGTTCGATCTTACTATGACCATTATAGATGAGGGTCAAGAATTGCTGGCCGAATTAGAGTACAATACTGATTTGTTTTACGAAGACACAATTTGTAGGATGCTCAATCATTATATTGTACTGCTGAAAGGAGTGGTTGAAGATCCCTCACAACGTCTCTTATCATTACCGCTTCTTACAGAAAATGAACGACAAACAATGTTAGTCGAATGGAATAACACATATCGGGAAGTGCCAAAGAATAAGGGCGTTCATCATCTGTTTGAAGAACAAGTGAACAAATCGCCTGACTCCACTGCAGTGGTTATCGGCGAAGTGCGAGTAACTTATCATGAGCTCAACGAAAGAGCAAACCAGCTTGCTCATTATTTACGCAAGATTGGTGTTGGTTCGAAATGTTTTGTTGGGGTAAGCTTCGATAAATCTCCGGAGTTAATTATTACGCTATTAGGAGTATTGAAAGCCGGTGCGGCCTATGTACCTATTGATCCGTCTCTTCCGAAAGAGCGTATGTTGTATATGGTGGAAGATGCGGAAATTTCATTGTTGATCACCCATGGTTATTATGAACACTTGTTTACCGACTTATCAGTTAAAGTACTTCCTATTGACAAGTATTGGGAAGACATTTCTCGCGAAAGCAGAGAAAATCTCGATTGTGTGATTGAAGTGGAACATACTGCATACTTGATTTATACGTCGGGTTCCACGGGTAAGCCTAAAGGTGTTTTAGTGCCGCATCAGTCGCTTGTAAATCATAATTTATCTATTATCAGAGAATTTTGTTTAACCATAGAAGACAAAGTGCTTCAGTTCGCCTCCATCTCTTTCGATGTGTCGGCAGAGGAAATTTTCCCAACACTATTAAGTGGGGGGGCTTTGGTATTAAGTAATGTTCGAATCCCCACCTATCTTGAATTGCTTACTTTGATCGAGAAAGAACAATTAACAGTACTGAATCTGCCTACAGCTTATTGGAGCGACTGGGTAAACTCGATGTTTATAAGTGAGAGTCGAGTCCCTTCATGTGTTCGCTTAATGGTAGTGGGCGGAGAAAAAGTTTCCTTGGAACGTTACAAGATGTGGAAGAAGATCTCCGGAAACGGTGTAGTTTTTAAACATGCTTACGGACTTACCGAAACGACAATTACCTCGACGATTTTTACATTGGAAGAAGAAGTAGAAGAAAAACTGACGGTTATTCCGATTGGACGCCCAATCGCGAATACTAAACTGTATGTGCTCGATCAAGCAATGAATCCTGTGCCGATAGGAATGCCGGGGGAACTTTACATTGCTGGCGACTGTTTAGCGACAGGATATCATCGGAAGCATGAATTAACCGAATCAAGATTTGTACCGGACCCGTTTGAATCCAAACCAGGTGCCAAAATGTACAAGACGGGGGATCTTGTTCGTTATCTGCCTGACGGTAACGTCGATTTTCTGGGGCGCTTGGATCACCAAGTAAAAATTCGGGGGTTTCGTGTTGAATTAGGTGAAATAGAAGAAATTCTTTCCCAATATCCAAGCGTTCAAAAAGCCATTGTAACTGTTCAGGAGGTCGATGGGATCAAGAATCTCGTAGCATATGTCTTAGTGGGAGACACCAATCAACCTTTGAATGAGACGTTGCGCAACTATATGAAAGAAAAAGTACCAGAATACATGGTTCCCTCCTTTTTCGTGAAGATTGACAAGATACCTTTGAATTCTTCCGGAAAGGTTGATATGAGTCAGTTGCCCTCGGTGAAGCTGGATGAAATTGATCGGGAGGCAGACCGAATTTCACCTCGGAATGAACTGGAATTCAAAATTTCGGAAATATGGTCTGAAGTACTTGGTTTGAATCAAGAGGCGATCAGCATTTATGATAACTTTTTTGCAATTGGCGGACATTCCCTTAGAGCTGTACAAGTAATTTCCCGAATTCGTGAGAGATTCGGTATAGAAATGTCATTGGTTGATCTTTTCCGCAGTCCTACTGTCGCCGATCTGGCAAGTGTATTGCAAGGTGGCAAAATGAACGAGAATAAGAGTACCTTATCTACAGTCCAGAATCAAAAATGGCTAGGGGAAGCTTTGGCATCGCCCTCACAAGAAGGATTGTGGTTTTTTCAGCAATTACAACCATCCTCAACCGCTTATCATATGTCTTCTATTCTTAAGTTTTATGGAAACTTAAATCGAAGGGCATTAGAACACAGTTTGTCTGAAATCGTTCGCCGCCATGACATCTTAAGAACTACGTTTGTAAATAAAGAAGAACGCCTCATTCAAGTCATTGCGAGTCCTGATTTATTCTCGGTTAATTTCATCGATTTGCAGGACGTAACTGAGAAAGAGCGAGCAGATATCGCAAAGCAAAAAGTGACACAATTAGGTTTCGAACCGTTTGATCTAGAAAACGGGCCATTGTTCAGGGCGACATTACTCCAATTGAGTAAAGAGGAATATTGGCTTTCTCTTAATGCCCACCACATCATATTTGACGGATGGTCGTGGGGAATTCTCTATAAGGAGTTTGAAACTCTCTATCAATCCTTTGTAAGCGGAAACTCTTCACCGTTATCCGATTTGAAGATTCAATACAGTGATTATACTTTATGGCAGCGAGATCTGCTTCAATCGGAGGGGGAATTGCACCTTGAGTATTGGCGGAAGCAATTAGATGGAGCACCAGCGTTCGTCGATTTACCTGCCGACTACCCGCGTCCAGCTGTACAAACTTTCCGAGGGGCAAGGTACAAGTTTAAGCTATCTTCCCATCTTTCCAAGACACTTCGTGAGATGAGCAAGCGGGAAGGTACCACCTTGTATATGACATTGCTAGCCGGTTTCAAAGCTCTTGTTGCACGTTTGACGGGAGAAGAAGATATTGTGGTCGGTTCACCCGTAGCCAATCGTCCCCAAGTGGAAATGGAAAAATTAATCGGCTTCTTTGTCAATTCGTTGGTGTTGCGGACACGCGTGGACCGGAATCTATCATTTAGCGAACTTTTGCAACATGTGAAAGAAACTACGATTAACGCCTTTGAACATCAAGCGGTACCGTTCGAATTGCTTGTCAAAGAATTGAAAGTGGATCGCGATCTCAGTCGAAATCCGTTTTTTCAAATCTATTTCAACATGCTAAATGTGCCTCCAATTCGTTTTCAAATCGGAGATCTTAACATTGAGCAAATTGAGCAGACCGAGGTGGTTTCAAAATTTGATTTGACTTTATATGTGGATGATTCCGGTGAAGAAATTTGTTTTGATTTGGTTTACAATAGGGACCTGTTCCATCCAAACAGAATGGAAGAATTTTCAAATCAACTGGTAGTATTGTATGAGCAGGTAGCGGAGAATGCGGAAATAAAGTTGCATGCGTTGTCTCTGGTGACTGAACAAACCAGAAAAATCCTTCCTAACCCGCTTGCTCCGCTGCCGGTGCAGGATTTTGATATGGTTCATTCTCGTCTAGCAAAAATAGCAGAGTTGTATCCAGAGCGGATTGCGATTCAGGATTCACTAGGAAGCTGGACGTATCATGAATTGCATCAAAAAAGCAATCAGCTAGCAAACTATTTAATTGCACAGGGAGTTAAAACGGGAGACGTTATTGCTGTT
Source organism: Brevibacillus sp. FSL K6-2834 (assembly GCF_038592925.1). Classification (NCBI taxonomy): domain Bacteria; kingdom Bacillati; phylum Bacillota; class Bacilli; order Caryophanales; family Paenibacillaceae; genus Brevibacillus; species Brevibacillus sp. FSL K6-2834. Next base: position 3,276,556 of record NZ_CP151945.1, on the reverse strand, counting down.
TATGCGGTAAGGAACGCTGCTTTGGTCTTGGCGTTGATGGGCATCTACAAATCCGGTGCTGCCTTCGTTTTGCTCGACTCCTCTTATCCAACCCAACGTTTGGTGGATATGGTACGGGCTGCGAACATTGTCGGTTTGATTTACATCAATGAAGCTGGCAACATGGCCGAGCCATTAGAAGACTTGTTCAAATTAGGATTTAGGGTCACCCTTACCGCAAAGAAAGATGAAATTAATGATGAGCCGTTCTCAAAATGTTCCTACAATGATCCCGGTATTCCGATCGGCCTGGATGATACTGCTTATATCGCGTTTACATCGGGTACTACCGGAAAACCAAAAGGTATCGTAGGAACGCACCGTCCGATCGTACATTTCCTTGATTGGCATACCAAAACTTTCATGTTGACAGAAAAAGACCGCATTTCCATGCTGTCAGGCTTAGCGCATGATCCCCTCCTTCGTGATGTATTCACTCCTTTTTATGTGGGCGGGGTACTATGCATTCCTGATCAACGATTGATGGAAAGCTCAGCAAACTTGTGTGATTGGATGAAGCGTGCAGGAATAACCGTTGCTCATCTGACGCCAGCAATGGGACAACTCATGTTGACAGCTGCTCAGCCGGGTGATTTGACCAAGTTGCGCTATGCTTTCTTCAGCGGTGACGTTCTTACAAAAGAAGACACCAAAAAGTTCTGCATAGTAGCGCCGCAGGTTACTTGTGTGAACTTTTACGGAGCTACTGAAACGCCGCAAGCAATGGGATTCGGAGTGGATCTAGGATATGACGAACAGGACATCCATGCTTCGACTCGCTTGAAAACGCGGATTCCTTTGGACAGAGGAATAGACGGGGTTGATATCCTGATTCTTACAGTAACAAATCAATTGGCAGGCATTGGGGAACTAGGAGAAATTCATATCCGGACACCGTATTTGTCTAAGGGTTATCTCCATGATCAACGGCATACTCAGTCGAAGTTCATTCCTAATCCTTATACGGGCAAACTCGATGACCTCATGTATAAAACAGGGGATTTAGGACGCTACCTGCCTGATGGTCGCATTGAAATCTTGGGTAGGGTTGACAGACAGGTTAAAATCCGTGGATTCCGCATTGAGCTGGATGAAATTGAAGCGGTTATCAGCAGACACCCCGATGTGCTTGATACGGTAGTCGTGGTGAAAGAAATGTCTGAAGAAGACAAGCTGCTGATCGCTTATGTGGTGGCTCCGGACGTTGAAGACCTTGAATCCGCTATGCGGGATCATCTCCGAGCATATTTGCCTGCTTACATGATTCCGTCGATCTTTATTGCCTTGGAGGCTTTACCGTTAACCCCGAACGGTAAAATTGACTGGAAACGCTTGCCTTCATTCGATACCATTCAGGCAAATTACGTTTCGGTTGCTTCTGAGCCGCTTACCCCGACAGAAGAGTGTCTGGTCGAGGTATGGAAAGAGGTATTAGGTATTACCGATGTTTCCAAGAGTATAAATTTCTTTACTCTTGGAGGCCACTCGCTGAAGGCAATGAAAGTCCTTAGCCGGCTTCGTGAATTGTTCGGTATCGAAGTGCCCCTTCGTGCGTTCTTTGAGAATCCGACCATAGAACATCTTGCCCAGGTTATTGATCAGATGAAGGCAGAGCGGACGGATTCAAATGAGATTAGTGAAATTATGGAGGAATTAATACAGTTGTCCAGTTTCGATGAAGAATCACTGGAAGAGTTACTGGACTACCTGAAAAACTATGAAGATGAGGAATAATCCCTACAAGTAAAAAGTCGGGAGGACTTACAGCGATGAAATTTAGCATGTTTTTCTTCTCAGCAGATGGTACGACGGACAGTAAGGACAAGTACACTATGATGAAAGAGTGTGCACGCTTTGCAGATCAGCATGCATTGACGGCTATTTGGACCCCCGAGCGTCATTTCGACGCTTTCGGGGGCCTATACCCCAATCCATCCGTGACTAGTGCGGCTTTGGCTATGATTACAGAAAGAATTAAAATTCGAGCGGGTAGCATTGTTCTACCTCTGCAGGACCCATTACGTGTCGCGGAGGAGTGGGCTGTCGTCGATAATCTGTCAGGCGGAAGGGTCGAGGTTGCATTTGCATCGGGATGGCATGTCAATGACTTTGTCTTAAATCCAGCCGAATATGAAAATCGCAGACAGCAAATGTTCGAAAAAATTGAAATCGTAAAGGAACTTTGGGGAGGGCAACCGGTTTACCGTATCAATGGAGAAGGAAAAGAAGTTCCCATTTACGTTTATCCAAGACCGTTGCAAAAAACGTTACCGGTTTGGATTACATGTCAGTCCGACGAGACATTTGTAAAGTGTGGCGAAATGGGAGCAAATGTCCTTACCAACTTTAGTGGGAAACGAGTGGAGGATTTAGCCAGAAAAATTCGTCTGTATCGTCGGGCGATGATTCGTGGAGGTCATGATCCCGTAACAGGGCAAGTGGCGTTAATGATGCATACCTTTGTGGGTAAAGATGAGCAGACGGTACGCGAAAAAGTCAAAAAAGCTTATGGAAGCTATTTATTACACAACCTTGAGTTACAAAGAAAGCACGCTGAAGAAGAGACCTTATCGGAGGACGAAAAAGAAAGCCTAATTTCACATGCTGTCGACCGGCTGTTTCAAACGAACGGATTAGTTGGTACCCCTAGCTCATGTGTTAAGATCGTAGAGCGGTTTAAGGAAATAGGAGTAACAGAAATTGCGTGTTTGGTTGATTTTGGGATAGAGGTGGATGAGGTGCTTGAAAGCTTGCCTCTTCTGAATCAGGTCATAGAAAACTTTGCAAAAGAGACTGAAGTTACTTGGGTATAGGAGGAAATCTTTATGAGTGATTTGCTCAATCGTCTAAAACGTTTGCCGAAGGAAAAACGAGCACATTTGCTGAAACATTTGCGATCTGACGTGGAGAAAAATCATTTGCAAAAACCAGAATTGGTAAGACGCGAACGGGGGGACTACGTCGTTGCCTCCTATCAACAGGAGCAGTTGTGGTTTATTGACCAATTTTCCTCTGGGGGGCGAGCACGTAACAACGTTGCTTCAATCTTTTTTATCAACCAAGCTTTGAACGTCCAAGTTCTGAATCGAGCCCTGCAAGAAATCGTGCAACGGCATGAATCCTTGAGAACTCGTTTTAAAAACGTAAATGGACTGGTCAATCAAGAGATTGTTCCCCATATTATAGTGAATCTGCCGGTCATGGATCTACGAGGTGTACCTGCAGAGAGAAGGGAACAGGAATTGGAACGGATCTCCAAAGAGGAGTCTGCCAAACCGTTTGATTTGGAGAACGGTCCGGTTTTCCGCTATCTCCTGTTCCATTTGCAGGAGAATGAGTATGCTTTGCTTTGGGTTGCCCATCACATTGTGTGGGATCCCGGTTCCCTTGACGTTTTTAAGAGAGAACTTTTAGCTTTGTATGATGCTTTTCTAAAGGGAGAGCCATCACCTTTGGAAGATTTGGCGATCCAATATGCAGACTTCGCGATATGGCAGAAGGAAGTGTTGCAGGGAAAACGGCTCCAATCCCTCAAAGATTTTTGGAAAGAGCAGTTAAAAGGATTGGAAGTCACCGAAATACCTACTGACTATCCACGTCCGAAGCAAGTCAGCTACGAAGGAGCACGTGTTTATCATCCGGTCAACAGCGATTTGCTTCCACGAATCAAAGAATTGTCCCGTAGACAAGGAACAACGCTGTATATGACACTGCTCGCTGCCTTTAAGGTTTTGTTACATCATTATACTGGCAGTGATGATATCGTCGTAGGTACACCTGGAGAAAATCGCCCTCATCCTGATTTGGAAAAGTTAATCGGGTTCTTTGTCAACATGCTAGTTTTGCGTACCAACCTTAATGGAGATATTACGTTTATCGAGTTATTGAACCGTGTCCGTGAGACCGCGTTAGAAGCCTTTACTCATCAGGATCTGCCATTCGAAAAAGTGGTGGAAACTGTAAATCCGGTTCGGGACTCGAGCCGTCATCCGTTGTTTCAGATCGAATTTACTCTTCAATCTTTAGAGAGCAAAACTGATAAAAAGGAAGATGGACTCGTTTTAAGTCACAAATTAATCCATGATAGTGGTTCTCGCTTTGATTTGAGTTTTATCGTTCAAGAAAATCCCAACAATCTTGTGTTTATCGTAGAGTATAACACCAAGTTGTTTAAAGAAATAACGATCCAGCGTTTGATGATCGGGCTAGAGCGGGTTTTGGAACGCGTCGTCGATCAACCGGAGCAACGTATTTCAGAGATTTCGCCTCTGAGTCAAGTTGATTTGAAGCTGCTTATGGAAGAATGGGGAAAAGGACCGGAGCGTCCTATCCCACAAATCACGTTACATAAAGCGTTTGAGGATCAGGTGAGAAAAACCCCCTATAATACAGCGATCAGTTTTGAGGACACGCGGATTTCCTATAAGGATTTAAAAGTCCGTGTCAACAAGTTAGCTCATTATCTCATTAATAAAGGAGTAATGCCGCAAGATAGGGTTGGTATCTGCGTAGAACGTTCAATTGAAATGGTTGTGGCTATCCTTGCTACGTTAAAAGTAGGTGGAACTTATATTCCAATGGAGCCGACCTATCCACAGGAGCGGATTAACTTTATCTTGTCGGATGCAGGAGCCAAGTTTGTGATAACCCAGGATCATCTTAGGGAACGGTTCCCATCCTGCCATCTGGTTATAGTTCAGAACGAATCCGAAGAATTTTCAAATCAGCCCTCGGCAGATCTTCCTGAAACAGTTGATCCGACTTCCCTTGCCTATATCATTTATACTTCCGGCAGTACGGGAAAACCTAAGGGGGTCATGATTGAGCATCGCTCCGTGATTAACTTTATCCTTGCCATATCGGAAGCCTATGGGATCACTTCTCAGGACCGTATCCTTCAATTCGCTTCCATCGGATTTGATGTATCAGTATTTGATATTTTCACCGCACTGTTGACTGGAGCTGAACTTTGTATCGCCAACGATCTTGAGAAAAAATCGCCGGATCATTTGAAGGCTATGATGAATGCTAAAGGCGTTACGGTCGCGGAGTTGCCTCCTGCCTTATTGCCTATGTTAGATCCGGACAAGCTACAGACAATTCGGCTTGTATCAGTTGGTGGTGAAGCATTCTCTGGTGACCTTGTGAATGAATGGGCCACACCGACACGCCGTTTTATGAATGGATACGGCCCGACAGAAACAACTGTTGCGGTAGTCCTCATGGATTGCCAGGGAAAATGGGAAACCTCACCGCCAATTGGCAGACCATTGGCCAATCATCAGGTTTTTGTTCTGAACAATAGTTTGAAACCAGTACCAGTAGGAGTCGCTGGAGAATTGTATATCACCGGGGTAGGGTTGGCACGGGGTTACGTAAATCGACCAGACTTAACGGAAGAAGTGTTTATCCGAAACCCATTCAGCGATGAACCGGAATCCCGTCTCTATAAAACCGGGGACCTTGTAAGATGGAATATAGAAGGTCAGTTGGAGTTTCTAGGAAGAACGGATCGCCAAATCAAGATTCGTGGGTTCCGTGTGGAGTTGGGAGAAATTGAATCTGTATTGGTGGAGCACCCTGATATTTTGCAAGCCGTTATTGAAGTGCATGATGACAAACAACGTGGCCGGCAGTTGGTTGCCTATATCGTGATGAAGGATGGGAGAACACCTGAGTTGCCAAAGATTCGCGAATACCTATTGGAACGACTGCCGACATATATGGTACCATCTCGAATTATGACAATTCCGTCAATTCCGTTAACGTCTAACGGCAAGATCGATAGGCGAGCATTGCCTTCCCCGGATGATATGGTACCCCTAACACAAGACGACATCCAATTGCCAACCAACGAAATAGAAGAACGTGTTGCAAAGGATGTTTTCCAAGTATTACTTGGAATTAATCAGGTAAACATTCATGGCAACTTCTTTGATTTGGGTGGGAACTCCCTGCAGGCGATTCAAGTGGTGTCACGGATCCGAGAAATTTTTGGAGTAGATATTAGTTTGGTAGAATTCTTCCAGTCTCCGACTATAGCGAATGTGGCCAACTTGGTAATGAAATACCAAGAACAGCAAACGGCAGCCCGCATGAAGATAATGGAAACGCTGGATCAAATCGAAGCTCTTTCCGAAGAGGATGCGGAGCTCTATATTCAAAAATTGCAGGAAACTGGAGGTGTTCTCAATTGATTGAACTCGACTCCCGGATTCATGCTTTGTCGGATCGGAAAAAAAAATTGCTGGAGATACTACTCGCATCCCAAGGAACTTCCTTGGGATCTATAACCTCTATTCGTGCTCGTACCGAACCAAAGAATCAAGAGGTGGCAACTGCGGCACAAATTCGTGTATGGAAACTCCATCATGAGGACCCAAATCAAACCGTCGGAAACATACCGTTTGCGTATCGCTTGAAAGGAAGGCTAAATGTTCCAGCTCTTATTAAAAGTATTGAAATGATAGTCCAGAGGCATGAATCGTTGAGGACGACGTTTCATTTGGAAGAGGGTCAGCTTTATCAAGTCATTCTCGGAGCCGATGAGTTTCAGGCGTCTTTGGTAGATTTGCGGGAGATGTCAACTGAAAAACAGGAGGAAATTGTTAACCAGGAGAGGATTAAGGAAGCAAAATCACCATTTGATTTATCCAGGATGTTACCAATTCGGGTTAAGATCATTCAACTTGGAGAACAAGATAACATTCTTTTGCTAAACTTCCATCATATTGTTTTTGATGGATGGTCTATGGGAATATTTTTCCGCGAATTGGCGGCTTTCTATAACGCTTACAGCATGGGGACAGAGTATTCTCCATCGCTTCCGCCGTTGCAGTACGCCGATTATGCCGCATGGGAAAAACAACAAAAATTTGAAAAGGAACGAGCATATTGGAGAAATATATTTCATGATTTACTGACCGAACCAAAAATCACATCGCCTTTTAACCGTCCAAGAAAAGGCGAATTTCGGTATGGTCGAGTTCCGTTCACAATTAAAAAAATGTTGTTAGAGAAGGTGAAGATTTTCAGCGGGCGGGAAAAGGTTACCCTGTACATGACGCTGTTAACAGCCTTTGCTGCCGTACTGAGCAAATTTACCGGGAAAACAGACATTGTAATAGGAACACCTGTCGCTGGCCGTACTCGCAAAGAGATTGAGGATTTGATTGGCATGTTCGCCAATATCTCCGTTTTGCGGTTAAATTGGAAGGGATCGGTCAGTTTCCATGACTTGCTTGATATAGTTCGCCAAGTATCAGCCGAAGCTTTTGCACACCAAGAACTACCGATTGAACAATTAATTGATTCGTTGGGGCTATCTGTCTCACCGAATTGTCCACCTCTATTTCCTTTCTTGTTCGCATTGCAAAATGCACCTAGCGGTGGTAATGAAGATTTAATCGGTATCGATATAACAACAATCCGTGATAAAGATGACTTACATATTCGACCTATATTGGAATTTTACAGTATGCCCAATAACGCAAAATTGGATCTCAGTTTGGTTATGAGTGAAAGAGAATATGGATTGGTTGGACTTTTCGAGTTCAACCAGACCGTTCTAGATTTTGACACAGTATCGCAATTTTCTCATCAATTTATCGCACAGCTTAAACAAATAACGGAAGATCTCTGAGTCGGATAGTTAATCTTTTAGGTGATTGATCATGCAAACATATCGAGTTAAAAGCCATGATGGAACCGCACTTCACGTTGTGGAGGCCGGCAACCGAAACGGAATCCCTATATTATTCATTCATGGATTCTGCCAAAGCCATCTGGCTTGGAGAAAACAGTTTCATTCGGATCTGTTACATGATTTTCGCTTGGTTTCATACGATCTACGTGGACATGGTTTCTCAGACAAGCCTAGAAACATGTACGATAGCACGGATGTATGGGCAGATGATGTGAGATCCATCATTCAAGTTTTGCAATTGGATCATCCAGTCTTATGTGGATGGTCGTACGGGACTCGAATCATCGGGGATTATTTACAAAAGTATGGAGAAGAGGAGATAAGAGGATTTCATTTTGTAGCATCCGTTCCAGGAAAAGATGTAGTAGGTGAGACTTGGACAAAGATCCATTCCAAAATGATGTCAGAAGATGCAGAGGAGATCATCCAAGCGAATACAATGTTGCTTGATGCGATGATCCATGAACCGATGCAACCGGAGGAGTATTTTTTGTTTCAGGGATTTCAATCGTTGGTTCCTCCGCATGTTCGCAAAGCCATCCTTTCAAGGAAACCACTTGAAAATCCTGAATTGGTCAAGATAACCAAACCGGTTGTTATTACTCACGGTTTGGAGGATAAATTGTCTCTTCCTAAAACCGCTGAACTGGGAAAAAAACGATATCCTGATGCCAAACTATCACTATTCCCTCAAGTTGGTCACGCACCTTTTTGGGAAAATACAGAGAGATTTAATCAAGAGATACGAGACTTGTTGCGTTCACTATAATCTGGGATCAGGAAGGTGGAAAAACTGTGAATTTTGCATTTGCAGAAGAACAGGAGCGTTTTCGAGGTGTAATAAAAAATTTTTTCCAGTCAGATGAGGTCCAGCAAGTTTTGAAAGAAATTAAAGAAACGGGAGAGGAAGTAGATCCCCGCAAGCTTTACAGGATAATGGGGGAACAAGGGTTCCTCGCCGTTAATTGGCCCATCGAGTATGGCGGACAAGGGAAAACCATGGTGGAGTCAGCTATTGTTGCTGAAGAAATGTCTCGCAATGGGATTCCTGAGTCGCTCCATGTCATCTCAATTCAAATTGTGGGAATGTTACTTTTAAAAGTAGCAACCGAGAAACAAAAACAATTACTGTTGCCACCTATGGCAAAAGGGGAAGCATATGCTTGTGTTCTTTACACGGAACCGTCGGCTGGGTCTGATTTAGGCGGACTGAAAACAAGGGCCGAACTTGATCAAGATGGCTATTACAGGATTTATGGCGAGAAAGTTTATAATATGAAGACGCATTTGTGTGATTATGGCCTGTGCGCGGCGAGGACCACCACGAGAGGAACTAAATATGACGGAATTACCCTCTTTATGGTTCCACTCAAAAGCGAAGGCGTTAGCCTCACGAAAATAGACAGCTTGGCTGACGAATCCTTTTATAAGGTGACACTGAATGGAGTTCGTGTCAGTCCTGAAATGATTATTGGCGAAGTTGACAACGGTTGGCCCGTCATTAATAAAATGCTGGCGATCGAGCGGACCGGGCTCGACTACTATATCCGAGCAGAACGATGGTACCATATGATTTTGCAAAATGCTTATCAAAATGGACTTGTGAGAAGCGATAGCGTATTAATTGAATTGGCGAAGCTTGGGAGTAAATTGGATGCGGCTCGTTTTCTTACATACAAATCAATAGAACAAATGGAAGATAGAGGACATGTCGATGAATCTCTTGCGGCTATCTCCAAGTGGTATTGCAGTGAACTTGCGTGTGAAATTATCTGGAAGGGCTTGGAGGTAAGAGGAATAGGTGCCTGTTTGGGGGACAGTCATGGTTATCCTGAAGTTTATGGCAGCCTTGAAGCTGCTTACAGAGAGGCACCAGGTTTAACCATATCGGCAGGAACTTCGGAAATGATGCTTGAAACACTTACAAAAATAAAATTGACACCCAATAAATAACATTAATATTGGAGGTAAAATAATGAGATTGGAAGCAGATCCGATTTTACAGGAGTTACAAATGAAAATCTCCAATACTTTGAAGCGCTCTGCCAACGTATCATTTGAACAGGTTTGGTCTGAACTGGTTGATCTGGGAATACCGGCTTACAGTGTTCCGGTTTCGGCAGATGGATATGATTTGGGCATGCTTGTCAACGTAATGGTATGCGAAGAGCTGGGTAAGGTCCTATTTAACCATTTATTTATAGATACGATGATTGCTGTAGATAGTATATCCCTATCCCACGATGGGAAACAAAAAGATTTTCATTGGGAGAAGCTTAGGAAAATTGCCCACGGGAAATTATTAATTGGTACAGTTGAAAGGCTAGGAAGAATTAATAGCGTTGGTTCCAGTTGTCTGATGAGGTCGGCTGGTGGTTGGACAATCAACGGATCGCTTGGTTTCACAACAACTTGCAAAAAAATGATCCAGGAACTGATCCTTCCACTTGAGTATGAAGGTGCTAATATGCTGGTAATTATCCCTGTTGGGGAAGAAATCAAATTTGTTCCTTACAAAAGCATTACAGGTAATAGTATATACGAAGTCATTTGTGAGGACTTAAATTTTAGTGATTCAAATATTGTTGTTTATAACCAAAACGCTAACCAAGAAATTCATAATCGTGTGATGGCTCGGTTCAAAATCCGTCAAGCCTCGTACCTTTCCGGGATTACCGAGGGTGCCCTTCGGGAAACAGTTAAATATACTTCATCGAGGAAGCAGTTTGGTCAAAGTGTAATTGAAAATCAAAGTGTGGGGTTTCGGTTGGCTTCCTTACATGGACGATTAGAAGCAGCAAAACTGAAAATTCAATACGCAGCTTGGCTTGAAGACGAACGAGTTTCTTCTTTACAACATGCTACAGAAGCCTTGGCCATGATAAGCGAATTGGCTTTAGAGACGACAAGAGAGGGTGTACATTTACACGGATCATTTGGATTAACATTAGATGCCCCCATTCAAAATTATTACAAGATTGCAGCGATAGAAGCTGTTCGTTTGGGAATACCATTAGATTTATGGCATGAGGCTGGAACATTAAGAATCAATAAATTTAAGGAATCCAATCAAATACAATTTTTGGAATACTTTACCCCGGCATATTGATAACGGGTGAAATGTTAAGTGAGAAAGCAAGAGAAGTTTTAACATAGCATAAGCTTCTCTTGCTTCAATAAATCAAGGGAAAGGTGCAGTTTGAAGGGGGTACCATGAAACAGATAAAACTATTTACAATTCCATATGCAGGTGGGTCAAGCGTAGTGTTTCAGGAGTGGAAAAAATATTTTGATAATGAAATTGAACTCATCCCCATCGAGTTAGCAGGAAGAGGCAAACGGTTTAATAACCCATTATACAATACATTGGAAGAAGCAGTTGATGACGTATTAAAACAAATTCAATCATGTTTAGTTCCCGGTGACGACTATGCCTTGTTTGGACACAGTATGGGGGGGCTAATCGTCTTCGAAATATGCTATAAGCTTAAAGAGATCGGAATGGATGATCCTTTGCACGTCTTTTTTTCGGGCATATCTGCTCCTCATAAGAAAATGGACACACTGGATTACAAATATTTGCTTCCGGACGATGAATTCCTTATGTTTTTGGAAGATTTAGGGGGAACCCCTAAGGAATGTTTGGAAAATGATGCTCTGATGGAAATTTTTATTCCGATAATTAAAGCTGACTACAAATTAGTTGAAACGTACAAGTTTAATAAAAAAATTCCGTTAAACTATGATATTTCCGTAATCTACGGTAATCGAGATGATATGCAGGTAGGTGATATTGAGGAGTGGAAGATTCATACGACAAAGCAATGCCGTTTTTTTGAATTTGACGGCGGGCACTTTTTTATCCAACCCTTTAAAAGGGAAGTGATACAAGTTATCAAAAATGTTTTACACAAACAAAGGGATTGGAAGTAAGCAAAACCAAAAGGTTCTACTCATTTTCATTGTTGAATACTTGAAAAGAGTATACGTCGATTTGACTTTTGGTTTAGATGTCTCAAGAGAGGTTAAATCACACATGATGGAAATCTATGCTTTACAAGTTCCAAACGAGGTGGATACTAAACTGTTTTTGAGGCTCTTGTCGTGTGTTTCAATGGAGAAACGGGAACGAATAAAGCGATTTTTAAGAATAGAAGATTCCCTACGAACGCTTTTTGCCGACCTTTTAATCCGATCTATCATTTCGGACAAATACGGAATACCAAATAAGGAAATTACGTTTATTTACAATTCGTATGGTAAACCGTTCTTGGAATGGGATCGTGATTTTGCATTCAATGTTTCACACTCAGGAAAATGGGTCGTTGCGATAGTTGGAAACCGACAGTTGGTGGGTATAGATATCGAAGAAATCCTCCCAATGGAGATGGAGCTTGCAAAGAACTTCTTTTCTCTCGATGATTACATATGCTTAATGAAAAAAAGGGAAAAGGAAAGACTGGAATACTTTTACGAACAGTGGACATTAAAAGAAAGTTATGTCAAAGCTATTGGTAGAGGCTTGTCCGTTGCGTTTGACTCGTTTGTTATCAGTCGAGAGGGAGAGGAAGGACGGTTTACGATCCATCAGAACCATTGTCTCCAATCTTTTTTCTTTCGACAGTACGAAATTGACCCGGCATATAAACTTTCAGCTTGTTCCACGACAGACGCATTTCCAGATACCATTAACATTTGTGAAGATTCTACACTTTACCGTAAATTTAACAATGTTTAAGCAAAGGGAGAAAGGGGTTCTCCCTTTGCTTTTTTCACTTTTTACAGTTTACGTGAACACAATTGATACTGAATACACCTTCACAGAGAAAGGGGGAATGCTCGGCGGGGGGGACTATTTTTTTGCCTACTTAGGTATGATGGTGGCTGGAGGGGACTGCCCATGTGCGGACGTTTTACGTTGGTCACCGCCCCGGAAAAACCGATGAGCCGATTTCAACTACAGGAGTTCCCGTTTGATCTGAAGCCGTGGTTCAATATCGCCCTTGGCCAGCCGATCCCGGCCATTCTTGCTGACTGCGGGCACCGCAGAATTGTTTTTGGCAAGTAAGAAATGTAGCAAATGGCAATTAAAAATGTACCACTTGCCAACCCCTAAATTATTTACCGTGTAATAGCGATTCTTTGTATCGATGGCTTTCGCCATTGAAGACGATCAAATGAGAGTGATGAATCAAGCGATCAATAACTGCCTCTGTTAAAATTGGATCACCAAATATATGATTCCATTGGCCAAACTGTAGATTGGTCGTGATAATAATACTTTTTCTTTCGTAGCACATGGAGATAATCTGAAATAGCAGTTCTGCACCTTGTTTATGCAGAGGAATATACCCCAGTTCGTCGAGTATTAACAGATCTAGCTTCTCAATATGGTTAAAGAATCGGCTCAACGAGCCAGTCTCGTGAGCTTCTAGCAGCCGATTGACTAATCCAGCGACAGTAAAGAACTTTATCTTTTTCCCTTGCTGCTGAATGGCATTTAAGCCAATCAGAGTGGATAAGTACGTTTTCCCCGTTCCCACACCGCCATAAAAGATCAGATTTTCTTTCTCCTCTATAAATCCACCATGAAGGATATGATCCTGCGTGAGACCTTGTCCCATCTGAATATGACCCCATTCAAATGGCTTTCCTGTTATTCTTGGCAAGGAAGATTGTTTAAAGAGCAGATTGATTTTCCGTACTTCTCGTTGTTGTATCTCGTTTTCTAGTATTTTGAGTAAGTACTCTTCATTTGTAGTAGCTTCAACCTCATGGAAATGTTGCCGAACCCAACTCAACTTGAGACGCTTTGAATATTCTTTTATCAATGCATCCACTAGTGATGACCTCCCGTTCCCTTAAAAAATTCATTGTAATGGGCTAATCCTCTAGTGGCTGTTGGAACGGCAGGAACAAAACCTTTCGGTTGGATGGTATCCCTTTGTCCACGGCCATTCATGAGTTGATAATAGATCTGCTTAATAGAATCAACGGCTGGGTGACCATTCTCAGAGGCAAGCTGCAAAGCTTGCGTGGGTATTTTCATATCATCGTTTTTTAAAATGACGGATAGTAGCTGGAGAGCTTCTTGCTTCTCTGGGACCGTGCAATTCGAGAGATAGACTTGCCATTCGATTGGCAATTGTTCATAAAAACTTGTGTATTTAATAGCAGTTGGCCGTTTTGCCATCAATATCAAATATGGCTGCCAAATCACTGATTTTGGCTCTTTGCCATACAGCCTGGGATGCTGTACGATCAGCTCATATTCTTCAGTTAAAATATCGACTCGGTCAAATGAGATCTTTGCCAAAACCATACATTTGGCAAAACGGGGAGACGTTGAGTAGAGTTTATTTTCGACTCGGATATATCCGTATTTATCCGCTTTTACTCGTTCATATCGGATACAATCAAACTCTTTGGCAGGTAATTGAAGAAGGTGTTCCTTGTCTGCCAAATATAGTTCGGAAAGCATGGTTTCTTTCACATAATGAGGTCTCTCCCGATCTTTCTCGGCTTTTTTCCAAAGGGTTTCGTTTAGCTGATCAAGATTGTGTATCTGCAACTCAGGAAGCAGGAAGTTGTTGCGAACGTACTTGACCATCGCCTCTACGTGCCCTTTTTCATTGCCACTACCGGGATTGCAAAACTCGTATTCAAAGTCATAATGAAAAACGAAGTTTTGAAATTCCTCCGTCAGTTCACGCTGACCATTTGGCATGATCTTTTTCACCGCTGGTGATAAATTATCAAATCGAATGACCTTTGGAACTCCACCTATATAGTGAAAGATACGCTTTAATCCCTCCAGAAAGCATTCTCGATTCTGAGACTGGAAAACTTGAAAGTAGAACGTGTTGCTATAAGGAAACGAGAGAACGAGGAATGGCAAGGTAACACTTTCTCCCTGATATTTGAATGGTGCTTCTCCAAAATCAACTTGAGCTGATCCAGGTCTCGTTTCCAATGGCAATGCCGCAGCATCACTTGTCTCCGCTAACTGGTGCTTACGTTGGGAAACATATTGTCTGACAGAGCGAGATGATCCTGTAAATTGGTATTCCTCCACTAATTGCGTGAACAAGCGTTGTGCTGTTCTTCGGAACTTCTTTTTCTTGTTCAAGTCCTCTTTGATCCATTGATCAAGAATAGGTTTAACGGGCTCCATGACTCTAGCTTTTCGAATTTGCTTGGGCTTTTCTTGTAGATTGAAATCATCCATTTCTGCATACTTCTGAACCGTCCTTGAATCACGATTCATTTGTTTGGCAATCTTGCTATAAGCTCGCCCTTTTTTGTTTGCCTCATGCCTGATATAATTAATTTCTGCCACTGCTAACATCTCCTAACTTTATACCTCCCGTCGTCTGTAATGCCCAACAGGAGTGTATTTTGATAAGGGGATGTTGGCAAGTGGTTTTTTAATTTATGCAGCCCCTACGGGTCTGCATAAATTAACTGCCATAACCTACATTTTTAGTCTGCCATAAACACCGCAGAATCGGCCAATTGCGCTGGGGCTTGGTTCCATCATGGGCACAGGACGAGAAGATCGGCTACAAGATGATCAACGCCCGCGCCGAAAAGCTGCAGGAGAAGCCAGCATTTCGTCGACTGTTTGAACGTAAACGCTGCATGATCCCGGCCGACGGCTTCTACGAGTGGAAGCAGATGGACAGAGGGAAACAGCCGATGAGGATTTCGATGCGGGACGGAGAACCCTTTGCCTTCGCTGCCTGTTTGACACCTGGATGGCCCCCGATGGCCGGAAGCTTCACACCTGCACGATCATTACCACCCGGCCCAATGAGGTCGTCGCTGACATCCACGACCGGATGCCGGTGATTCTACGGCGGGAGGATGAAGACCTATGGCTCGACCGGGAGAAATTTGATCCCGACTTGTTACAGTTGCTGCTCGTTCCATTTGACCCCGGACAGATGCGAGTGTATCCAGTATCAACGATTGTTGGAAACCCGAAAAATGATTTCCCTGAATGCATTGAGGAGATTGCTTGGCAGTAGCCACAACCTCCTGTCTATTCGTCTAAGATTGAATCGCGTGCGAGTAATGAATCAAGCTCTTCTCGACCGAGGAGGGCTTTCATGTTAATGCAAAACAGCTAGGAAAGTATCAAGATGCTCCATATATTTTTCGGAAGGCTGGTACTCGTCTTTTTCCCATCCTAATATCATCCGCGGGCTCAATCCAAGAATTTCTCCAAATTCTCTTTTGTTATATCCATGATACAGACGAGCCTTTTTGATCCGCTGGCCTAGTGTATGTTCCGGAAGGTTTTCGAAACAACCGAGGTAAGCGATTGACACCCCCAATGCCTCAGACAACTTTCTGAGGTTAGGCGGGCTTACTGTTGTCTTGTTCTGTTCGGCCAGACGAAGAGACACGACACTAAGACCGGTTGCAGCAGCAAGATCGACAAGCAACATGTTTTTCTCTAAACGTGCACGTCTGATGCGCCCTCCAGGGGTATCATCTTCCGGCAATGTAGGAGACATCGACGTTTCCTTGTGAATCGAAATTTCTAGGTTGTTATCTTCACGCTTGTCCGTGCGGCTTCTACGGCTCAAAAGACCAGCGTGAATGCACGTGCACACCGCAGCAAATTTACAGATATCGCGCCAAGCTCTCCGGCCCTTTGCTCGATCGTATCGATCTTCACCTAGAAGTGCCAAGAGTCCCGGTACAGTTGCTGAACGAAAGGAACGCAGCTGAAAGCTCCGCTGAAATTCGCCTTCGAGTAGAAGCAGCCAGAGCGATCCAGAGCAAGAGGTTTGCAAATCGCCCTGCAGCACCGTTCAATAGCGCAATGAATGGAGAAGAACTGCGTCGTTACTGCAAACTGGACAAGGAGGGACAGGAGCTGCTCCAGATGGCTTTCGACACGCTGGGGCTGAGCGCCCGAGCCTACGACAGGATCGTAAAACTGGCCCGGACAATAGCGGATTTGGCGGGAGCGGTAGATATTGGGTCCGCGCACGTGGCGGAAGCAATCCGCTACAGGGCGCTAGATCGCAATATCGCTGTTTGAACGAGAGTTTTGCGGATGGGAAAGCATCATTGATTTCTCCTGCGATATAAAAATAACCCTCTTCAGATGAAGAGGGTCGAGGGAAAGAAACGGACTGCAAACTCGTACAAAAAGCTGCATTCTCGTCCGGCCCCAATATTTACTGGCCGATGATAATGCGTTCCTTTGGATAGTGATACGTAATAATGCGATCGTCTTTTTTGAGGAAGAGCAACAGGTTGATGATCCCGATCCGGCCGATGACCATCATGACAATCAATATCATTTTTCCGGCACCGCTCAGCTCGGGGGTGATTCCCATAGACAGTCCTGTCGTTCCAAAGGCGGAACACACCTCAAACAGAACCTGCGGAAGCGGGAGCTGCTCAATCCACATCAGCGACACAACCGCTGCGATGACAAGTATGACGGCAACGAAGAAGACGATGAACGAACGAATGATGTCTTCTTCGACCAGTTCCCGGCGGAAGACCTTTACGTCTTTATGGCCTCTCATATATGCGACCACTGTAGCGACGAGAACAAAGAAGGTGGTCGTCCGAATCCCGCCCCCTACACTGCTTGGAGAAGCCCCGATAAACATCAGGCCAGCCAGGACTACTATCGTAGGGGTGGAAAGGAGGCTGCTATCCATTGTGGATAGCCCGGCACTTCTCGTTGTCACCGACTGAAACAAGGAGTAAAACAGTGATTCATGCCAGCTCTTTCCTTGCAAGAAGAAGTCCTTTTCAAACAGGAAAAAGAGCAATGTCCCAACAACAATCAAAGAAAAAAAAGTAACAGTCGTAATTTTTGTAAATAGAGAAAAGGCAAATCGTTGCCCTACTCGTCGATGGGCAAAGTAGTTTCTCAGCTCGATCAGAACGGGAAAGCCAACAGCACCACAGATGATCAGGCCCATTGTGATGGATTGCAGGATATAGTCGTGGGAAAAGTCCTGCAGGGAGTTTCCGTAGATGTCAAAACCTGCATTGGTAAAAGCGCTGACGGCGGCAAAAAATCCGTAGTAGTAAGCCTCGTACCAATCTTGGTGATAGCCTGCGATCAGGAAATAGCTGCCGAGCAAAATGGTCCCTACAAGCTCGATTACTACGGCGAGTACGATGATGTTGCGCATCAATTCAACCAGGCCGGCCAAGGTTGGGCGATTGTGGTCGGTTGCGATCCACTTGCGGTACTCCAAGCCAATTCGTTGCCCCAGCATCATCCAAAAAAAGGTTCCCAATGTCATAATCCCGATTCCGCCAACTTGAAAGAGCAGCGTAAGCAGAATAATCCCCTTTTGATTAAAGACCTCATGAATCGTAATTACGTTCAGTCCGGTTACGCTAATGGCGCTGGCTGCAGTAAACATGGCATCGATGAAGGAGAGCCTCACACCTGGAAGGTGGAAAAACGGCAGCCATAGCAAAATAGAAGCTACCAGCACACTGCATAAGTACAAAAATACGATGATTTGAACGGAACTAAATCTTTTTTTGTTATAGGTGAGTGTCAAAAAAAACTGCCTCCTGACCATGATTCATACCGGTAATCATACCGGAATCACAGACAACTTGCAAAGCTAAACAGATTGGCTGATCTCCTCAAAAATACTGCGGCGTTTGGTGACGTAAAGCAGAACCAATGCTCCCAGTCCAAACAAGAAGAGAGCCAGGGCGTCGATCTGCAGAATTCCCGTGTTGCCGACAGAGATGAGTTGGCGCAGTCCCTCCACTGCATAGGTCATCGGCAAAAACGGCTGGATAAAGGAAAAGAGGCCAGGCTCCAGTTCGACCGGATAGGACCCGCTGCTAGAGGTGAGCTGCAGCATTAATACGAGAACAGCAGCAAATCTTCCCACATCATTGCCGAGTACAGACAACAGCATAAACAAAATGGCAGTAAAGCACAGTCCGATCAGAATAGCAAAACCGTAAAGCAGGAGAGGGGGGAGCTCCGTATGGACACCCAGTCCGGCATGCAGGATGAACACCGAAATGATCGCCTGCAGGATGCTGACCGAAGCCAAAGCAAAATATTTGTTTGTGATATAAGAAAGCGGTCGTTTCGGCATCGCATATACCTTCTTGATATCGATCACAAAGAACAATACCAATGAGCCTACCCAGAGCGAGAGCGCGAGGAAGTATGGAGCAAAGCCGGTGCCGTTATTCGGCACGGGATGCAGATTTTGCTCAACAGCGACGACTGGGTCGGCAATAACCTGAACTCGCTGATCGGCCTTCCCGTCCTGCTTGGCCATGCCTGCTGCTTCTTGGAGCTTTTGGGTCAGCTCATGCTGCCCGCGGGAGATTTCTCCCAGACCGCTGCTTAGTTTGTCGGCTCCATCCATGAGTCTGGAATTCCCCTCCTGCAAACGGGAGAAGCCTTGGCCAAAGGTCTGTAAACCATTTACCAGGGCCGTACTGCCCTCCTGCAGCTTGTGGATATTTTCAGACAAGCTTCGCAGTTGCTCTGGCAGTGAAGCGAGGGCGGCATCGTTTCTCAGTTTGCTCGTAAGGCCGTTTATGCCGCTATGAATACGGTTCAGCGCCGCCTGTAATTGATCGGTTTGTTTTTGAATACTCTGGTCAGCCTCATTCAGTCTGGAATGGGCACTAGCCATATCGGCTCTAAGCTGGTCGACCGAATTCTTAGCCTGCTCCATATCATCCCGTACGGTTTGTCGGTAGCGTGAGACATTTTCCAGCGCATTCAAGGCCCTTTTTCCCGCTTCAGAATTCTTCAGCTCGGGATGCGAATCGAATAAGCTGACAAGAGAATGATTGAGTTCGTCCATAGCTGCCTGCTGCTTATCCAGTGCAGTATTGACTGGAGCCAGTGCATCATCGCGCAATTTGGCTGCAGATTGAGCGCTGGTATTGATAGATTCAGCGACAGCTGCTATCGCCTGGCGACCGTTGCGCAGCTCGCGGATTGACGCTTGTGCTCCTTCAGAAATCACATCCAAATCACTTGACAGTTTTTCAGATGACGAGACAAGGGACTGCAAGCGCTCCGCTGTTTTTCCGATTGCGGCAGATGACAGTCCGGCCACTGTGTCCAACCGTATGATTCCGTTTTCCAGTTGATTGGCACCTGTCGACAAATCAGCAAGTCCAGAGGACAATTTTGCCATCCCTGAATGAGTTTCCTTTAATCCGGCTGCCAACGCATTTGCCCCGTTTAGGGCCTGGTCGGTTCCAGCGGCAAGTGCAGCCGATCCATCAGCCGCTTTTTGGAGGCCTTCTCCGCCTTCCATCAAGTTGTCAAATACCACTTGAAGATATCGTGTGGTCAGCTCATGCTGGAGCTGTTTTTCTACAGTTTCTGCGATGGTTCTGGAAATTTTTGCTCCCAGCATGTTTGCACCTTCGTTAATGCGGTACTGAAGCTGGGTCTGTTCTGGAGCAGAAGTACCTGCACTATACGCTTTTGCAGTAAAATCCTCAGGGATCACCAACAAGATAAAATAGTCAAGCTTGTTGATCCCTTCCTCACCTTCGGCCAAGGAAACTTCCTGCCAATTGGTTTTCTCATCGGCAATCAGTTTATTCGTCAAATCTTGTCCGAGGGTAACCTTTTTGGCGCCTTGGACCATCCCTTGATCCAGATTGACGACGGCCAAGGGAAGCTTGTTGACAAGCTCGGTCGGATTCCAAAAAGCCCAGAGATAGAGAAAACTGTACAACAAGGGCAGAATCATCAAGCCAAGTACGGACCTTCTCAGTAGGTGTGAGGACCACATCTCTTTAATGTCCTGTAAAGCAAGCCGAATTCCATTCATGTCCAAATCCTCCGCATCAATTCCTTCGCAATTACAAATACAATACGAATAATGTATCACCAAAACAGGTGAGGGAAAACCAAAAAAGAGTGCCCCTCTTCATGAAGGATACTCTTTTTTTGAATGTCAGGGCTTGAGCCGATCTGATTCGGCATCGGATTGACTTCCGATGGATTCATCTTCCGACAGAATCTCGTTAAGCTCGCCGGTGTCTCCCTTGGCGTTGATGACCTCGACCAATTGCTGCAAGCCATCTGCGTCATCCGCGTAATCATGCCGCTTTGTCCAAAAAGGCTCTTTCATCTTTGGCCTCCTGTCGTTTCCATTTCCAATAGAATGCACCGTGTCCTCTGATAATATGAGGAGATGCTCCGGGCATACTGTAGAAAAACACTGTAGCAGGAGGATTGCATGTCCAAGAACAAAAACATCGATTTGCATAAGCAGAGCAGCAAGGGCAAGGCAGCCGAAGTGGCTCCGCAGACCGAGCCCACATCCAGGGAGCACCAGCAAAACAAACGTTAATAAACGAAGGATTAGGCACCGCAACATGTGAAACGTGAACGAGTGAAGCGACAGTATGTAAAACAGCGACATGTGAAACTTGGAGTGACATCATAACGTAGTAGTAGAAAGACGACTTAGTTTAAACAAGCGGGAGGGTGCGAGGATGATCGTTACAACAACGAGTACATTGCAAGGGAAAGAAATCGAGGAGTATCTCGATATAGTCAGTGGGGAAATTATTTTAGGCGCCAATGTTGTCCGTGACTTCTTGGCAGGGATTACGGATATTATTGGCGGCCGAAGCGGGGCATATGAAAGCAAGCTTGCAGAAGGAAGAGAGATGGCACTGCGTGAAATGAAAGACAGGGCACGTGCACTCGGCGCGAATGCTGTCATCGGTGTCGATCTCGACTTCGAAACCCTCAGAGAAGGCATGATGATGGTAATCGCCACCGGAACAGCGGTCAGAGTCAGATAAGCCTTACTCTCAGTGCAGGAATCGACGCATCATAAACGCCAGCAGTAACCCCCAAAAAGAAGAGGAAGCCGGACAGCAGGAAGGTCCGGCTTCTTTTTTGCTTTACTCTGCACATTGAATCGGACTATGCTAATGAATAGAAGGAATATTTGGACAGAATGGACCAAAAACTGAAAAAGAGAATTGAGGAGTGATCCGTATGACAGTACAAGAGACAATGGCGGCATTAGCAGACAAAATAAACGCGAATCCGGCCGGTTTGGAAGGACTGCGGGCAGTCTTCCATTTTCAGCTCAAGGACAGCGGTCTTTTCCAGATAACCTTTAGCGAGAACGCCGTAAGTGTGGTCGAAGGTGGTCCGGACGAAGCCGCTTGCATATTGGAGATGTCTGATTCAAATTTCATCAAGCTGGTCCGGGGGGAATTAAATCCAACGATGGCCTTCATGATGGGAAAGCTAAAAGTGAAGGGTGATTTGGGGTTGTCTCTCAAGCTGCAGTCGATCCTGCAAAAGTATCAATAACCTCAAAAAAATAGGCAATCAAACACCTTGAAAACGGGAAAACATCCAAGTCAAATTTCTGGAAAACCGGATTCATTTCCGCAATTGACAGAAAAATACTGGTCAATCGCTGAAGGGCTGATATAGAATAAGACAAATGAACCAGGAGCCAAAAGAGGGAATTATGCGCCATACGTGTACATTTTTAGCGATCATCAAGGAAACGGATGAAAAAAGCGTTCACTTTGACTTTTATCACGTCACGAAACGACCGCCGACATCCAGAGAGCTGCTGAAGAATGCTGTCACACTGCCTCGCCATTACTTCGATTATCTCTTGTACAACGGGGTACTGGAAGTGGAGAGCAGCGTCCTTTATCAACCGCTGGAAGCCCAGCCGGCAGCCATCGGGATGAACATTCGTTCTCTGGGAAGCTCCGTTTTATTTGACATGTGTTTCTCGCCGCAAACCTACAAGCTCTGGCAAAATGCAGATATGATTCTAACCGATATTTCACTGCCGGCCGATATTTTTGAGGAGTACGTATACCGCTTGGGCGCGATAAGCCGTTTTCGCTATTTGGGACGGGTGGATGACCCTGTCGTTGCTACACAGCTCGGCGAAAATGACATGATTGAGTTTAAGCGGGATTTTCTCCTTTCCAAAAGCGGCATTATTAAAACGGTAGTAGCCTTTGCCAATTCCAATAACGGCAATCTGTTTTTGGGCATATCCGATGAGGGGGAAATCATCGGAGTAAACCATGAAGTGGAACAATATGGGGACCCAGACAAGTACGTTCTGGCCATTACACAGTACATCCAGGACAAGACGGTTCCGTTTTTGACTCCGTTTCCCAAGATTACAGTAAGAAAAGTGCAGGACAAATATGTGGTCGCCATTTTCGTGGAAGTGGGCTCAGAATTGGTATGCGGCTTGGATAAGAACAACGAAAAATTCGTAGCCATCCGAACGAACAATCGCTCTGTCGCAGTCAAAGATCCACACCAGATTGGGGAAATCTACGTGAAGCGTAAATTGGGCAGCGAAATCAGCCGTCGATTGGGGCTTCTGTGAGTGTGTTGACAGAAAAGCGAACACGATGGGGAGGTACCTGCATGAAGGGGAATTTGCGTACGTATCTGTTCCCGGTACTAATGGCCGGGTTACTCTTGGCTGGGTGCGCAGAAAACACGAATGGACAACCAGCTGACATGAAAAAACAGATGGATAACGAACTTGGGTCGGTTGAAAAGGTTACCGTACTGTCTACGGATGGTGTAGAAGTTCCGCTGGAATTGCAAAAGTTTCTCAAGGAATTGCCTGAGCAGGGAGGAGACCTGCACAAGTCTGATCAAGTACTGACCCGCGATGAAATCAGATATACCCTTGTTTTGTACCGGTCAAAGCAGGCTCCGTTGGTTGTCGAAGTGGGAGAGCAGGCCAGTCAATATGGAGAAAATACATACCGGGGACAGGGTGCCGTGAAGCTGTACCAATGGATTTACCGTCAGGCTGGAGTCGGCTTGCTGTCGGGCACATACAAGAATGCAGTGCTTTCTGCTGTCGATCTGAACCAAACAATGTCCTTGGATAATGGACAGACAGAAATGGTCCAGCAGACGTTTTTAGCGGCAGAACCACTCATAGAGAAGGAAAAACGGCAGTATCCGCTACATCCGTACTATCAACTGAGGGTAGACTCCGGGGAGAGAATGCTGGACGCGACTTTGCTTACACCAACGATGATTGCCATTCCGTTCGGACGGGAGACCCAATATTACCGGATTCAAGGTTCGCTGTTTTCCAAGCTGACCCAATGGATGCCTCCCCGGAAAACGACCGATGATTCTTTTCAGCAGCTTTATCAAGCCACTTCGATACGCTTGATCGCCACTGGGGACGAGAAAGTGCCAGCGTTGGAAAAAAAGCCGACAGAGACTACAGTTGAGCAAGGAATGGCTCATCAATGTATCCGCCTGTTAAAAAACAGCGTCGCCCTGACAAAAGTACCTCAAAATGTAGGGAAAGAAAGGTTTCAGTTAACGTTTTTGGTAGGAGAGAAAAATCATACCATACATTTTTTTGACGACTATTTCCGTTACGAAGGGAAATGGTACTCCCAAAACAAGCTTGATGAAGAAATGATCCGGCTCCTCGGAGCAAAAAAGTAAGAGCCGAATTTCATGAAGTTCACCTCATATGGTCAGGATAAAAGAGAAGAAACCGATCATGACACTACCACTTTTGCGAATTTTGTCGTAGAATAGTCATGTTGCACTGATAGTGGCAGTTTTTATCATGCGCAAAAAGCGTTTGGCACGGTTGGACTGCCGATCTTTATCTGCCATAGGAGGATGGAGAATGAACATTCATGAGTATCAAGGCAAACAGATACTTAAGCAGTACGGTGTAAAAGTTCCTGAGGGAAAAGTTGCTTTCACTGTCGATGAAGCGGTTGAAGCGGCAAAAGAGCTGGGCACAGCGGTTGTTGTGGTGAAAGCGCAAATCCATGCAGGTGGCCGTGG
The DNA here is from genome assembly GCF_038592925.1 of Brevibacillus sp. FSL K6-2834. Taxonomy (NCBI): domain Bacteria; kingdom Bacillati; phylum Bacillota; class Bacilli; order Caryophanales; family Paenibacillaceae; genus Brevibacillus; species Brevibacillus sp. FSL K6-2834. The sequence goes on along the minus strand of NZ_CP151945.1, from coordinate 3,251,972 downwards.
TAAGGCTGGCGGCGTGAAAGTTGCGAAAAACCTCGACGAGGTTCGTACATACGCCCAAGAGATCCTCGGCAAAGTTCTGGTGACTCACCAAACCGGTCCAGAAGGAAAAGAAGTAAAACGCCTCTTGATCGAACAAGGCTGCGACATCAAGAAAGAATACTACGTGGGTGTGGTAGTTGACCGTGCAACGGGTCGTGTCGTTATGATGGCATCCGAAGAGGGCGGTACTGAAATCGAAGAGGTTGCAGAGCGCTCCCCTGAGAAAATCATCAAAGAAGTAATCGATCCGGTAACTGGTCTGACTGCTTTCCAAGCACGCAAACTGGCTTATGCCATCAACATTCCAAATGAACTCGTTAACAAGGCTGTCAAGTTCATGATGAGCTTGTATCAAGCATTTGTTGACAAAGATTGCTCCATCGCTGAAATCAACCCGCTTGTTGTTACCGGCGACGGCGAAGTTATGGCACTGGATGCCAAGCTGAACTTCGACAGCAACGCTCTGTTCCGCCACCCTGACATCCAAGAGCTGCGCGATCTGGACGAAGAAGATGAGAAAGAAATCGAAGCTTCCAAATACGACCTGTCCTACATCGCACTCGATGGAAACATCGGCTGCATGGTAAATGGTGCGGGTCTTGCCATGGCAACCATGGATATCGTGAAATTCTACGGTGGCGACCCTGCCAACTTCCTCGATGTAGGCGGCGGCGCAACGGAAGAAAAAGTAACGGAAGCATTCAAGATCATCTTGAAAGACCCGAAAGTAAAAGGGATCTTCGTCAACATTTTTGGCGGTATCATGAAGTGCGATGTCATCGCAAATGGTGTCGTGGCCGCTGCCAAACAAGTGAAACTGGATCGTCCGTTGGTTGTGCGTCTGGAAGGTACCAACGTCGATTTGGGTAAAAAGATTCTTAACGAATCCGGTCTGAACATCGTGGCTGCCGAGTCCATGGCAGATGGCGCTGAAAAGATCGTAGCGTTGGTAAAATAACAAACATTCCCTGACGTACAGGTTCGAAAGGCCATATTTTCGAGCGGTATCTACACGTGATGAAAAAGGTGGGAAATATACGCGATGAGTATTCTTGTTAATAAAGACACGAAAGTCATTACCGTAAATATTACTGGTGCAACGGGTCGTTTCCATGCACAAGGTGCAGTCGAGTACGGAACAAAAATGGTCGGCGGCGTAAACCCTGGCAAAGGCGGCATGGAAGTCGATGGCATTCCTGTATTCAACACTGTGCAAGAAGCAGTGGAAAAGACAGGCGCGACCGTTTCTGTGATTTACGTTCCGGCTGCTTTCGCTGCTGACTCCATCATGGAGTCTGTAGATGCAGGTCTTGATCTGGTAATCTGCATCACCGAAGGCATCCCTGTTCTGGACATGGTGAAAGTAAAACGCTATATGGAAGGCAAAAAGACAAAACTGATCGGACCAAACTGCCCTGGCGTTATCACTCCGGGCGAGTGCAAGATCGGTATCATGCCAGGCTACATCCATAAGCCAGGTAAAGTGGGTATCGTTTCCCGTTCTGGTACCTTGACTTATGAAGCGGTCCACCAAACCTCTACCCGCGGCATCGGTCAATCTACCGCTGTAGGTATCGGTGGAGACCCTGTAAAAGGCATGGAGTTCATTGACGTTCTGGAAATGTTCAATGAAGATCCGGATACCGAAGCAGTAATCATGATCGGTGAAATCGGTGGTACAGCCGAAGAGGAAGCAGCAGAATGGATCAAAGCCAACATGAAAAAACCGGTTATCGGTTTCATTGGCGGTCAAACAGCGCCTCCAGGAAAGCGCATGGGCCACGCTGGTGCGATCATTTCCGGCGGTAAAGGAACAGCTGCTGAAAAAATTGCCAAACTGGAAGAGTGCGGTGTTCGCGTAGCGAAAACCCCTGCAGTAATTGGCGAAACGCTGGTTGAAGTACTGAAAGAACGCGGACTTCTCGAAAAAGTAATGAGCAACTAAGCAGGATTCCTGCTTTAGCCATAGAAAGGACAGGCCTTGTGCCTGCCCTTTCTTTTTTTGGTGCGCCCAGCATGGGCGATAGCTATAGGGTGAAAGTCCCGAACGGGGGTTGGCTGTACCAACCGTTAGCTCAAGGCAAGGGTGTCGACCGCGAGGTCGAATCTGAAGGAAGCCGGCGGCAAAATCCCGACCTGAGGTACACGAACCCAATTTGAGGCTGTTGTATCCGGGCGAGTCTGCCAAACAAGACAAAGCCCCATACAGCCAAGGGATACAGTAGTAAACTTGGGCAGGTACATGGGATGAAAGTTATCGTTCTTACCTGGGGAGGTCTGCATGAAACGCCTTCAACTGTTGGTAACCGTCTCCGTAAGGAGACGCTGAACATGCAGAAGTCAGCAGAGGCCATAGTACCCGAGTAGAGGACGCTTGAATGGGGAAGGGCCGAACATCAAGCCAGCATGCGATCCATGTCTTTTGATACGGTACGTCGAAGCAGAATTCTGTCAAGGAACTACTTTTGAAGAGCAGGGGTGAAGCCCCGAGGGTACAAAAGAGGGCTGAGTATCGTACAGCAAGCACGGAGTCCGCATGTGCGAAGGAAGGAACATCATTATGGATTTGCTGGAAAAAGTCTTATCACGGGAAAACTTACGGATGGCACTCCAACGAGTGGAGGAAAACAAAGGTGTCGGTGGAGTCGATGGTGTTTCAACCGAACAACTACGCGATTATCTACGTGAACACTGGCAAGCCATCCGCGAGAAGATGGAAAGGGGAACCTATAGACCTTCACCTGTTCGCAGAGTCGAAATCCCGAAACCTGACGGTGGTGTAAGGTTATTAGGCATTCCCACCGTGGTAGACCGCTTTATTCAGCAGGCCATCCTCCAAGTGTTAACGCCGATCTTCGACCCCACCTTCTCGGAATCTAGCTATGGGTTCCGTCCAAAACGTAGCGCTCACATGGCAGTAAGGAAAGCGCAAGCGTATATCTCCGAAGGATATCGTTTCGTGGTGGACATCGATCTAGAGAAATTCTTTGATCGCGTAAATCATGATATTCTAATGAGCCGTGTGGCTCGAAAAGTTCAGGACAAGAGAATTTTAAGACTGATTCGTTCCTACTTGAATGCGGGGATCATGATAAATGGCGTCTGTACAACATCAAGTGAAGGAACACCGCAAGGTGGGCCGTTAAGCCCACTTTTGGCAAATATCCTACTTGATGATTTGGACAAGGAACTCGAAAAGAGAGGCCACCGTTTCTGCCGCTACGCAGACGATTGTAATATCTACGTGAAAACAAAACGGGCAGGGGAACGAGTAAAGAAGAGTATTCAAAACCACTTGGAGAAGGTACTAAGGCTAAAAGTAAATGAGGAGAAAAGCGCGATAGACCGACCATGGAAACGAAAATTCTTGGGCTTTAGTTTTACCTTTGCAAAACAGACAAGGATTCGCATCCACCCCAAATCCCTCCTCAAGCTAAAAGAGAAAATCCGCACGATCACGAATCCGGTGTGGAGCATCTCGATGGAGAAGCGGATTGAAAGAATAAATCAGTACCTCATGGGCTGGATTGGATATTTCGCCCTTGCAGACGCGAAGGGCATTCTACAATCCATTGAGGAATGGACAAGGCGCAGGCTCCGTCTTTGTTTGTGGATGCAGTGGAAACGCGTGAGAACCAGATATCGAGAACTTCGTTCTCTTGGCATATCTCACGTAAAAGCCATTGAAATTGCAAATACCCGCAAGGGTGCATGGCGTACCACAAAATCTCCGCATATACACAAAGCCCTCGGCATTGCCTACTGGCAACAACAAGGGCTGAAAAGCTTAGTGCAACGATATTCTCAAATTCGTCAAGCTTGGTGAACCGCCGTATACCGAACGGTACGTACGGTGGTGTGAGAGGACGGGGGTTAGTCGCCCCCTCCTACTCGATTCCCGGGTCCAATGTTGTCAAATCAGCTCATGTTTTGTTATAAAAGCTCCGACAAACGTCGACTACTAGAAAAAAACGCATATCCAGGTTTTCTAGAGTGACTCTCTGTCTCTTTGTAAAATTAATGAAAAAGGGGCTCAAGGGAGAGTGGAGAAGGGATGACACCTGTCGGAAACGAAGAAGAGATTGCCTGGTATTGCGGGCTTGTGGGCATTCCGGGGCTGGGAAGAAAAAGGCTTCGAGAGTTATATGAGAAGCATGGGTCATTTACGGCAGTGGGCAAAGGGTGGCGTCAGGTTGCGGCAGAAGCCGGATTCCCCGTCAAGCTGATCGGAGCGGGAGTAGAACGGCTGAGCGGAGTGCATTCAGAAAGACGTCTGACTTTTTTAAGACAAAACGGTATCGGTGTGATCGGATGCTGGGAAGAGGTGTTTCCTCCTCTGCTGCGAAACATTTCCGATCCCCCGCTTGCACTCTTTTACAAAGGAAATATCGAATTGATCGTCGGGCCTGCGATTGGCATTGTCGGGTCCAGAAAGCCAACGCCCTACGGCCGGGCCGCTTGCGCACAACTGGTCAAGGAGCTTTGTGGCGAAGGTCTGGTTATCGTCTCCGGTCTTGCTCACGGGATTGATGCAGAGGCGCATCGGACTGCCCTGCGGATGAAAGGAGCGACAATCGGCGTATTGGGATGCGGCATCGACGTCGTTTACCCTGCCGCCCACCGTCCCTTGTTCCGAGAGGTTGAATCCGCAGGCCTGCTTGTCTCCGAGTATCCGCCGGGTGTGCCGCCGGTACCTGGCCTGTTTCCCGAGCGCAACCGGATTATCAGCGGTTTAAGTGTAGGGGTAGTGGTCGTTGAGGCGGCGGAGAGGAGCGGGTCGTTAGTTACAGCGGATTGTGCGCTCGAGCAGGGGCGAGAGGTTTTTGCTGTGCCCGGACCCATATTTTCTGAGGTAAGCGCTGGGCCGAATAACTTGGTGAAACAAGGTGCAAAGCTAGTAACAGGCATTGAAGATGTTCTCGATGAGCTGCCACCTTATTGGAAAGCGGTCATTGCGAACAAGAAAAAGGGGTCGGGTGCTTTCGCGGACGGGAAAGTCGCACTGGATGACGAGGAACAACGGCTTTTTCAGCATATCCGCCACGAACCGATCCATATGGATGAAGTAGGCCGACGTCTTTCCGGGGCTGATCAGGCCTGCTTGTTTCGGACATTACTAAAGCTGGAAAGTAAAAATGTGATTGCCAGCCTACCGGGAGGATATTATGTGAGACGATAGTCACTTTCTCCCGGAATCGCTGGAATCCTCCCGAAGCCTTCATGCTTCAAGTGTTTGACAAATCGGATAAGCATATTTAATAATAGGGGAGATTCCTTACAGAAAGGGGAGGAAAAAGATGGCTGACACGCTAGTGATTGTCGAATCCCCGGCGAAAGCAAAAACAATTGGAAAATATTTGGGAAGCAAATATATAGTGAAAGCGTCCATGGGCCATGTACGCGACCTCCCAAAAAGCCAAATGGGCGTTGATGTTAATCAGCAGTTTCAACCGAAATACATAACCATTCGCGGCAAAGGCGACGTTTTGAAAACCTTGAAGGACGCTGCGAAAAAAGTGAAAAAAGTCTATCTCGCAGCCGACCCGGACCGCGAAGGGGAGGCCATCGCCTGGCACCTGGCTCAATATCTTGGCCTTGATATGAACCAGCCTCTGCGGGTTGTTTTCAATGAAATCACGAAAGACGCCATCAAGGAGGCTTTCAAGCATCCTCGCCATATCAATATGGACCTGGTGAATGCCCAGCAGGCGAGACGAATTCTGGACCGTCTCGTCGGCTACAATATCAGCCCGATACTTTGGAAAAAGATCCGCAAAGGATTGAGCGCAGGGCGGGTTCAAACTGTCACTGTCAAGATGATTGTGGATCGGGAAAGAGAAATTCAACAGTTTATTCCCGAAGAGTATTGGACGATCAGCAGCATGTTAATCAGCAAAGGAAAAGTTTTTGAAGCCAAATTTTACGGGATTGGCGACGAAAAAACAGAGTTGAAGTCCGAAGCCGACGTCAAACAGGTGATCGAGCAGATCGGCAATCATCCTTACCTGGTGAAAAAGGTGACCAAGCGGGAAAGAAAGCGAAATCCGGCTCCGCCTTTTATTACCAGCTCGCTTCAGCAGGAAGCGGCTCGGAAGCTGAATTTCCGAACAGCCAAAACGATGAGGATTGCCCAAGAGCTATACGAAGGGATTGACCTGGGCAACAAAGAGGGAGCGGTAGGTCTAATTACCTACATGCGTACGGATTCCACGCGAATTTCCGTGACTGCTCAGAATGAAGCAAAAGAGTACATCCTGGAGAATTTCGGTGCAGACTACATATTGACGGAACAGAGAACACAAGCGAAAAACGAGAACGCTCAGGATGCTCACGAAGCGATTCGCCCGACTTCCGTGCTGCGGACGCCCGACCAGTTGAAAGAGGTCCTCAGTCGGGATCAGCTCCGCTTGTACCGCTTGATCTGGGAGCGCTTCCTGGCGAGCCAGATGGCTTCCGCCGTTTTGGATACGATGAGTGTGGATATTGATGTAAACGGGGTGACCTTCCGCGCCACCGGTTCCAAGGTAAAATTCCCCGGATTCATGAAGGTATATATAGAAGGAAGCGACGACAATAAAGAGGAAGAATCATTCCTGCCTCCAATTGAAGAAGGAGAATCCCTTGAATTGAAGGAGATCGAGCCCACCCAGCACTTCACCCAGCCTCCTCCGCGCTATTCGGAAGCAAGGCTGATCAAGACGCTGGAGGAGCAAGGAATCGGACGTCCTTCCACTTATGCTCCAACACTCGAAACCATTCAAAAGCGTGGCTACGTTGCCTTAGAGGAGAAACGCTTTCTGCCGACAGAACTCGGAGAGCTCGTCGTTACCATGATCGAGGAGTTCTTTCCGGAGATTGTCGATGTTGAATTTACGGCAAATATGGAATCGGATCTGGACGGAGTCGAAGAAGGTATTGCAGATTGGGTAAAGGTGCTGGACCAGTTTTATCAAGACTTTGCAAAACGGTTGTCAGTCGCTGAAGAACAGATGGAAGAAGTCGAGATCAAAGATGAAGAATCAGACGAGTTCTGTGAGCTGTGCGGAAGCGTCATGGTTTACAAGCTCGGACGTTTCGGGAAGTTTCTCGCTTGCTCCGGGTTCCCGGACTGCAGGAATACCAAGCCGATTGTCAAAGAAATCGGCGTAAAGTGCCCAAACTGTGAAACCGGATCGATTATCGAACGTAAATCCAAGAAGAACCGTATTTTCTATGGATGCAACCGATATCCAGACTGTGATTTCGTCTCTTGGGATAAACCGATTGCACGTCCTTGCCCGAAATGCAGCAGCCTGCTGGTCGAAAAGAAACGCAAGAAGCAGGGCGTCAGCGTGGTGTGCACCAATTGCGATTACCAGGAAGAAGCAGATTCCTAAGCGGATTCCTGAGAACGTATGGAGGATAACAGCATGACAAAACAACCGTATGTAACTGTGGTCGGCGCCGGGCTTGCAGGAAGTGAAGCAGCCTGGCAGATCGCCGAATCGGGTGTACACGTCAAACTGTACGAAATGCGCCCGACAAAGCAGACGCCGGCCCATCATACCGATAAATTTGCCGAACTCGTTTGCAGCAACTCTTTGCGTGCCAACTCGCTGACCAATGCAGTAGGTGTGTTAAAGGAAGAAATGCGCCGATTCGAATCTGTCATCATTGGCGCTGCGGATAAATGTGCCGTACCTGCTGGCGGGGCGCTGGCAGTCGATCGGCATGAATTTGCCCAGTATGTGACCGACGCTGTGCGGAACCATCCGCTGATTGAAGTAATGACAGAAGAAGTTTCAGAGATCCCGGACGGTATCGTCGTAATTGCGACGGGACCGCTTACCTCGCCCGCTTTGTCTGAAAGGCTCAAGTCTTTGACAGGAGAGGAGTACCTGTACTTTTACGATGCAGCTGCTCCCATTATTGAGAAAGATTCCATCGACATGGAGAAGGTCTTTGTGGCTTCGCGCTATGACAAAGGCGAAGCCGCGTACCTCAACTGCCCGATGTCGGAGGAGGAATTCAACCGCTTCTACGATGCCCTGATCGAAGCCGAGGCTGTTCCGCTCAAGGATTTTGAGAAGGAAATTTTCTTTGAGGGCTGCATGCCGATCGAGGTTATGGCAAAAAGAGGCCGTCAAACGATGCTGTTTGGCCCGTTAAAGCCTGTCGGACTGATCGATCCGCGCACCGGAAAACAGCCGTATGCGGTAGTGCAGCTTCGTCAGGACAACAGTGCGGCAACCCTTTACAACATCGTCGGATTCCAGACGCATCTGAAATGGCCGGAACAAAAACGCGTCTTTTCGATGATTCCAGGTCTAGAGAACTGCGAGATCATCCGCTACGGCGTCATGCATCGGAATACGTTTATCAATTCCCCTAAGCTGTTGAAGCCGACCTATCAGTACAAGGACCGGGATACACTGTTTTTTGCGGGACAGATGACTGGTGTGGAAGGTTACGTAGAATCGGCCGCGTCGGGCTTGCTTGCTGGACTGAATGCTGCCAGACTGGCAAAAGGCGAGGAATTGCTCGTACTGCCTCCGGAAACGATCATGGGCAGCATGGCACGCTACATCACGACAACCGATCCAAACAATTTCCAACCGATGAATGCCAACTTTGGGCTGGTGCCGGAACTCGAGAAGCGCATTCGCAATAAACGGGAGAAAAACGAAAAGCTCGCTGAGCGGGCGCTAGACACAATTCAGAATTTTACACAAAAACGACACAAATTAGGTTGATATCAGATTTTTGGCTATGTTACTATATAGGTGCCTTTGAGGAGGTGCGCGTCAGATGGACAATTCACAGCAAATATCCACGGAAATTGATATGTTTGTGGACTATTTGCGTGTCGAAAAAAACGCCTCTACTCATACGGTGAAGCATTACGTGGCAGATATCAGCGAATTCGTCGCCTTTATGGAACAGCACCAAATCCCTGTATTTGCTGCTGTTTCTTATTTGCACGGCCGCTCCTTTCTCGCTCATTTGGCTAAAAAGGGTCTATCGCGGCGCAGCATCGCCCGCAAGCTGTCCAGTTTGCGAAGTCTGTACCGTTTTTTGTTAAGGGAAGGTCAACTGGCGCAAAATCCGTTTCAATTGGTATCGACACCAAAAGTGGAGAAGAAACTGCCATCCTTCCTGTATCCGAACGAAATCCAATCGTTTTTTGACCTGCCTGACACTTCGACCCCACTTGGCATGCGGGATCGGCTCATTTTCGAGCTGTTGTATGCAAGTGGGATTCGCGTGTCGGAGCTGGTAACACTAACATTGGAAGCGGTAAACCCAAGCATGGGGATTGCTCTTGTTTACGGGAAGGGTGCGAAGGAGAGATATGTTCCAATCGGCAGTTATGCGTGCGACATTCTTCGGCAATACCTAGATAATGGAAGGAAGAAGCTTCTTGCCGGCAAGGCTGACCACGGGTACCTTCTTCTCAATTATCGCGGGGAGCCGCTCTCCGACCGCAGTGTCCGCCGTATCGTCGACAAGCATGTGGAGGCCCACGCGCTCAATCTGCGCGTATCGCCGCATACGTTTCGCCACACATTTGCTACCCATCTCCTGAATGGAGGTGCGGATTTGCGTACGGTGCAGGAACTGCTTGGTCACGTCAATATTTCGACAACCCAGGTGTACACGCATGTGACCAAGGAACGGTTGCGCCACGTTTACGACGCAGCCCATCCACGTGCGGGTCATTCCCGTCCAGGATCGGCCGGAAGTACATAAGCGGGAGGAATCTGCAATGGAACAGTTTCATGCTACTACAATTTTTGCCATACACCATAACGGAGAAGCGGCCATGGCTGGCGACGGTCAAGTCACGTTCGGCAACAGCATGGTAATGAAGCACGGCGCTAAAAAAGTAAGACGGTTGTATCGCGGTGAGGTGCTGGCCGGTTTTGCCGGCTCGGTAGCAGACGCGATCACCCTGTTTGAAAAGTTTGAAGCAAAGCTGGAGGAGTACCACGGCAATCTGCAAAGAGCTGCTGTGGAACTGGCAAAGGAATGGCGAATGGACAAAGTCCTCAGGAGACTGGAAGCGATGATGATCGTTTGCAACAAAAATAATCTGCTTTTGATCTCTGGAAACGGCGAAATCATCGAGCCGGACGACGGTATTCTAGCCATTGGGTCAGGAGGAAGCTTTGCGCTTGCTGCAGGCAGGGCGTTGAAACGGTATGCGCCGCATCTGAGTGCGAGAGAGATTGCCGAAGCTTCTTTGCGGACAGCTGCTGAGATTTGCGTATTCACCAACGACAATCTCGTTGTCGACGAGATGAAGTGAAAGGAAGGGAGGACTCCTGGTGCTGAGCCTTGAACAATTAACCCCGCGTAAGATTGTAGAGCATCTGGACAAATACATCGTCGGACAAGGTCAAGCCAAAAAAGCGATAGCCGTGGCCTTGCGCAACCGATATCGCCGGAACATGCTTCCGGAGCATATGAGGGATGAAGTCATACCGAAAAACATCCTGATGATCGGGCCGACAGGTGTGGGGAAGACAGAAATCGCTCGCAGGATTGCCAAATTGACGGGCGCGCCTTTTATCAAGGTCGAGGCCACCAAATTTACGGAAGTCGGATACGTAGGCCGTGACGTAGAGTCGATGGTTCGGGATTTGATAGAGGCAGCAATCCGCACTGTAAAACAGGAGAAGATGGAATCCGTAAAGGAAAAGGCCGAGAAACTGGCCAACGAGGCCATCGTAAATATCCTCGTTCCAACGCGAAAGCAGCAGCAGTCATTTAAAAACCCGCTGGAAATGTTGTTCGGAGGCGGACAACAGCAACAGCAATCATCTGAACCCGAGGACGTTTCCATTGAACAGCAGCGACGTCAGGTTAAGTGGCAGCTGGAGGCTGGACAACTGGAAGATCAGATGATTGAGATCGATGTGGAGGACCAATCCCCCTCCATGTTTGATATGTTCCAGGTTCCGGGTACAGAACAAATGGGGATGCAAATGCAGGATATGTTGGGCAATCTTTTGCCGAAGCGGACGAAGAAGAGAAAATTGCGAATTAAAGATGCACGAAAGGTATTAATTCAGCAAGAAGCGCAAAAACTGGTGGATATGGATGAAGTCACGCAGGAGTCGATTCGGCGTGCCGAGAACCACGGCATCATCTTTATTGATGAAATCGACAAGATCGCCGGCAAGGATGGGAGAGGCCCCGACGTATCGCGTGAAGGTGTGCAGCGAGACATCCTGCCCATCGTGGAAGGCTCTACCGTGATGACAAAATACGGTCCCGTAAAGACTGACTTTGTTTTGTTTATCGCAGCTGGCGCTTTCCACATCGCCAAACCGTCCGATTTGATTCCGGAGCTGCAGGGACGTTTTCCGATCCGGGTCGAGCTCACCAGCTTGCGGGTGGAGGATTTCGTCAGGATTTTGACGGAACCGAAAAATGCGCTGTTGAAGCAATACATCGCTCTTCTCGAAACAGAAGGGATTCGGGTCGATTTTACCCCGGATGCCATTTCGGAGATTGCCCGATTGGCCGCAGAAGTGAATCAGTCAACCGACAACATCGGTGCGAGACGGCTTCACACCCTGTTGGAAAAGCTTTTGGAAGACCTTTCTTTTGAGGCCCCTGACATTCATCTGGATGTGGTGCAGATCACGCCTGAGTATGTGCGTGAAAAGCTTGGCTCTATCGTTGGCAACAAGGACTTGAGCCAATACATCCTATAAAACATACGATGGTCAATTATTGACTGGGAGGAAACCATAATGGATCTGTTGTCAAAAACAAGAAGAATTAACCGTCTGCTGCAAAAGTCAGCGGGACACGCGGTCAATTTTAGTGAAATGGCCCAAGTATTAAGCGATGTAATTGAAGCAAATATTTTCGTGGTCAGCCGCAAGGGAAAACTGCTCGGTTTCTCGATCCACCAAGAAGTGGACAACGAGCGCATCCGTAAAATGCTCGAAGAACGCCGCTTCCCTGAAGAGTACAGCCTTGGCTTGCTCAAAGTGGAAGAGACGTCCGCAAACCTGGATGTGGACAGCCCGTACACCATTTTCCCAGTGGAGATGAAAGAAGTATTCCGCACAGGCTGGACGACATTGGTTCCGGTAATGGGCGGCGGTGATCGACTCGGTACCCTGATCCTTGGACGCGTCAACAACCCGTTTGTCGACGATGACCTGATTCTCGCAGAGGTAGGGGCAACTGTCGTCGGTATGGAAATTTTGCGTGAACGTTCCGAGGCAATTGAGGAAGAAGCACGCAGCAAAGCAGTTGTGCAAATGGCGATCGGTTCCCTGTCTTACAGTGAACTGGAGGCTGTTGAACATATTTTTGAGGAGCTGGAAGGAAAAGAAGGTCTTCTTGTCGCTTCGAAAATTGCAGACCGCGTGGGCATTACCCGTTCTGTCATTGTAAATGCACTGCGGAAGCTGGAGAGTGCTGGCGTGATCGAATCCCGTTCCTTGGGTATGAAAGGGACCTTCATTAAGGTTCTGAATGAGAAGCTGCTTCCAGAACTGGAAAAGCTGAAAACTTCATGACATTTTTTTGGCTCCAGGTAAGCGGGCTATGCAAATAAATAGGTTTCAAAGTGAATATATAACGGGAATAGGTAAGGTGTAGCTAAACGTGCTACACCTTTTTTCTAGGTATTTGTACCTAGATATTTGTCGAAATTGGGGGAATTAAATCGAAACGGTCAAAAATTATTAACTAAAAAAGCTAGTTTATTCAAATATATGTAAGGTTCTTTTACAATTTTCCATCACACTAACAAAAATAGGGAGCATCAGGGATTTAGTCCCATTGAATCATTTTGTCACAACTTGTGAGAATAGGGCTTTTTTCGCCATAGCAGTTTTGCTATGATTGAGTCGTATTCTTGTGTCGAATTAACAGGAAAAAATGGAATATTTGTGGGAATGGAGCGAAAGCAAGATTGGGGGAGTTTGGAAAAAATGCTAGTCAGTAACCATTTAGGAATCTTGGAGCGATCTTTGGACGCCGCTATGCTTCGACAAAGAACGATAGCCAACAACGTCGCTAACATTGACACCCCGCAATTTAAGAGCAAGCAGGTTGTGTTCGAAGACCTACTGAAACAAGAGATGAATGGGGCTTCAGGACAACAAAAACTGCAGGCGTATCGTACTAATGCCCGGCATATCCCGTTTGCCGACAGCGGTTTGAATGTGGTGCCGAGAATTGTCTCCAACCCAGAGAACTTCGTTCAAAACAATGGCAATGACGTGGATCTTGAGTTTGAGATGAGCGAGTACGCCAAAAACCAGATCTGGTACAATGGGTTAACCCAATTGACTGCAGGGCATTTTCAAAAATTGCGCAGCGTAATTGAAGGCGGAGGTAGATAAGAATGAGTTTGTTCCAAGGGCTTGATACAAGCGCTTCCGCTCTGACTGCAAACCGGCTCAGACTGGATACAATTGCAGCGAACGTGGCCAACGCAAATACGACCCGCGCTACATTTGTAAACGGGGCTTGGCAGCCTTACAAAAGAAAAATGGTTGAGCTGTCCCCGAAAGCGCCCAGCCAGTCCTTCGACAGTGTACTGCAAGGAGCGATTGGCATGGTGTCCGGCAGAACGGAGCAGGGAGTGAGGGTAACGTCCATTCGCGAAGACAATACCCCATTTAAGCGGGTATACGATCCGACACATCCGGATGCGGATGCGGACGGATATGTTCTGATGCCGAATGTGGACATGATGAAGGAAATGGTCGATATGATTTCCGCATCGAGAGCTTATGAAGCGAACGTTACCATACTGAACGGTGCGAAGAGCATGATGATGAAAGCACTGGAAATCAAGTAGGGAAAGGAGTAAGAACGGATGGATATTAACGCGCTTTCCCGGATTGGCGGAGTGCAGCCTCAAATCCAGACCAAGACCTATACGCCGGATGAGGTAAGCAAATCATTCTCAGCGTATCTTTCCGATGCACTGAACCAAGTCAACCAGGCCCAGGTAGAATCGGCAAATTTGGCAGACAAGTTTGCGATGGGACAAGTTCAGGATGTCCATCAGGTCATGATTGCAGGGCAGAAGGCCTCTGTCATGCTGCAAATGACCATGCAAGTTCGTAACAAAGTCATAGAATCCTATCAGGAAATCATGCGCATGCCACTTTAATGTTTTGGCGGTATCATTGGTGAGGTGAACCATGAACGAGCGTCTAGCACTATATAAAGATCAAGCTTTGGCGAAATGGAACCAGCTGCCTGCTAAACAGAAATGGATGATTTCCGGTATCGCGCTGTTTTTGCTCATATCACTTGGCCTATACATATACATCGCTTCTCAGCCGGTGTACAAGCCGTTATACAACCAGCGGTTAAGTGAACAGGAAATCGGGATCATCAAGCAGGAACTGGAAGGAAAGAAAGTTCCATTTCGAATTACAGACAACGGCACAAGTATAGAAGTGCCAGAAAAAATGGCTCAGGATGTCATAGTTGACTTGGCTGCACAAGGGATCCCCAGCGAAGCAGGCATCAACTCGGAAATATTTTCTAACACCCTGGGAGTAACAGACCGTCAGTTTGACGTGATGAAAAAAGAAGCTTTGCAGCAAGAACTGAGAAAAATGCTGGAACGGGTAAAAGGTGTTCGCACCGCGCAGGTAATGATTACTCTGCCGCAGGAAAGCGTTTGGGTGACGGAGACACCTGATAGCGCGACAGCTTCGGTCATCGTTGATGTCGAGCCCGGAACCAGACTGGATCAAAAACAGATCAACTCCTTGTATCTGCTTGTTTCCCGCAGCGTACCCAAGCTGTCGCCTGAAAACATTACCATTTCCGACCAGTACTCCAATCTGCTGGAGCGAACTGACGGCAGTGAACCAGAAGGAAACCTGACAGCTTACGAGCAGCAAGAGAAGATCAAAGCAGATGTGGAAAGAAAGATCCAGCAAAATTTGTACACGCTCTTGGGCACGATTATGGGCAGAGACAAAGTCATTGTTCATACCTTTATCAGCATGAACTTTGACAAGGAAAACCGTGTTGAGAATCTGGTTGAAGCGCCAGACAAGGAAAACAACGAAGGACTTATCATCTCATCGCAAAAATTATCGAAAACCTTTAGCGGCCAGGGCGCCCCTCCCGGAGGAATCGCGGGAACGGGAGCGAACGACACGCCAGGCTACCCGGGCAGTACGCCGCAGGGCAACAACAGTCAGTATGAAGAACTGAATGACACGATCAATCGGGAAGTCAACCGGATCACCCGCAATATTTCAATGAGTCCCTATAAAATCGATGACATCACGATCAACGTTGGGGTAGAACCACCCGAAGGCGGACAGCTCGACGAACAAACTATCGACAGTATCAAGCAAGTCCTTCGCAATGTGGTTCGCGTTACGTTAAGCGACAAAGGCATAGATTTGACACAAGAAGAACTGGACAAGCACATCTCTGTTCTGCCGCGTCCATTCTCCGGAAAAGTCGCAGTTGATGGTTCCGGAAGTCTGACTCCTGCCCTCTTGTATGGTACGGGTGCTGTAGCCTTGCTGGCTCTCGGAGCGGTTGCCTACCTGATCTACCGCAGACGCCGCCAGGCCAAACAGCAAGAAGAGGAAGTCGCAGATGTCATGTCGATGCAACCGACGGAGGTACCCGATTTAACCTATCAAGACGATACAGATCAGGCAGTGGTGCGGAAACAACTGGAAAAATTGGCGCGCAGCAAGCCGGACGAATTCGTTGTTTTGCTTCGTACTTGGTTAGCTGAAGATTAAGGAGTGAAAGCAAATGGCTCGCGGCGCAAAAGAATTGTCAGGAAGACAGAAGGCTGCGATCCTGCTCATCTCTCTCGGGCCGGAAATCTCCGCCCAGGTGTTCAAGCACCTCAGAGAGGACGAGATCGAGCAGCTCACGTTGGAAATTGCCAACGTTCGTAAGGTAGACGCGGATGAAAAGGACAAGATCTTGGCAGAATTCCATCAGATAGCGGTCGCTCAGGAAGTCATCTCTCAAGGCGGAATTACGTACGCCAAGGAGATCCTGCAAAAAGCACTTGGCGAGACCAAGGCAATGGACATCATTAACCGCTTGACAGCAAATCTTCAGGTTCGTCCATTCGACTTTGCAAGAAAAGCGGACCCAGGCCAGATCCTGAACTTTATCCAAAATGAGCATCCGCAAACAATTGCGTTAGTTCTTTCTTATCTGGAACCTCAACAGGCAGCGATGATTCTCTCCGCGCTTCCTCAAGAGAGACAAGCGGAGGTAGCAAAGCGCATCGCCTTGATGGACAGCACGTCACCGGAGGTTATCACGCAAGTGGAGCAGGTTCTGGAACAAAAACTGTCAGCCACCGTTACTCAGGATTATACCCAGGCTGGTGGTATCGAAGCGATTGTCGCTGTTCTTAATGGTGTAGACAGAGGTACAGAGCGGACGATTCTGGATTCTTTGGAAATACAAGACCCAGAGCTGGCAGAAGAGATCAAAAAGCGTATGTTTGTCTTCGAGGATATCGCTACTTTGGACAACCGCTCCATTCAGAGGGTTATCCGCGATGTGGAAAATGCAGATCTCCAGCTTGCGCTTAAAGTTGCCAGCGAAGAAGTCCGTGAAGTTATCTTCCGGAACATGTCCAAACGGATGGCAGATACATTCAAAGAAGAAATGGAATTTATGGGACCTGTCCGTCTGCGTGATGTAGAGGAAGCGCAGTCCCGTATCGTCGCGATCATTCGCCGCCTGGAAGAAGCGGGTGAGATCATCATCGCTCGCGGCGGAGGAGATGATATCATTGTCTAGGATTATCAAGCTGTCTCACTATCAGACATCGGACGAATCTTTTCTTCTCTCCGTGAAGTCTACACACATACAGACGGTTGAATCGGATGAAAGGTTGCAAGAAAATCTACAAATTGTAAAAAATGCAGAAGAAGAAGCCGGAATGATTCTCCAGGATGCGGAAGAAACCGCGCAGGGACAGCTTCGCGAAGCGATGGAGCAGGCTGAAAAAATTCGGCAGGATGCCCTTGCGGAGATTGAACAGTGGTGGGAAAACAAACGGCAGGAAGCAGCTGCGCTTTTTTCCGAAATCGAAGCACAAGCCCGAGAACAAGGGTTTCAAGCCGGTCTTCAGGATGGCAAGCAGCTGGCATGGGAGGAAGAGCGTGAAAAGGTAGAAGAAGCTCGGAATCTGTTGGAGTTTGCCCACCGGGAGAAAGAGCGAATCATCTCTGAAGCTGAACCGTTCCTGGTGGAGTTAAGCCTGGAAATTGCAAAAAAAATTATCGGCAATGAGTTGAGCGCATCTCCGGAAGCTGTCCTTGAGATCGTAAAAAATACGCTTCAGCGTTCGCGGGTGCACGGTGAAATAACTGTCTGCGTCAATCAGCGTCACTTTGACTTTGTTCAGCAGCACCGCCCGCAGCTGCTTGCGCTTTTGGATGGACAAGCAGAGATTGCGATTTACCCTGACCACACGGTAGATGAGGGCGGCTGTGTCATCCGCACCCCGCTGGGCAGCGTGGATGCCCGGATTGATACGCAATTGACAGAAATCAGACAAGCGCTGCTGGATATTGCCAAGGGAAGTGACGAGGCATGACTGTTCTTGATGTAGGCAAGTACAGACATATCCTGCAAGGAATAGATCCGGTACGCGTCAATGGAAAGGTTACCCAGGTAGTAGGGTTGACGATCGAATCGCAGGGACCGGAGGTTAAGCTCGGAGAAATTTGCCATATCTATGCAAGTCAAAGCGAGGAACCGATTGCAGCAGAAGTTGTCGGCTTTCGAGACAATAAAGTGCTGATGATGCCGCTCGGAGAACTGACCGCAATCGGGCCGGGCAGTGATGTTGTTGCGACTGGCCGCTCTCTCCACGTCAAAGTAGGCCCGGAAATTCTCGGCCGAATTCTCGATGGGCTCGGCCGTCCGCTCCAGGGCAGCCTTCCGCTGGGCCTTGCTTCATATCCTACATCGAACATGCCGCCAAATCCGTTGTTGCGGCCGCGTATTCAGGAGCCGCTTAGTGTCGGAGTGCGGGCGATTGATGGATTGTTGACAGTCGGAAAAGGTCAGCGCGTAGGGATTTTCGCCGGGTCTGGTGTCGGTAAGAGTACATTGATGGGCATGATCGCCCGCAATACGACAGCCGACATTAACGTGATCGGATTGATCGGGGAGCGCGGGCGCGAGGTCATGGAGTTTATCGAACGCGACCTCGGTGAAGAGGGGTTGAAAAGATCGGTCGTCGTAGTCGCGACTTCGGATCAACCCGCTATGATACGGATCAAGGGTGCCATGATCGCGACCTCGATCGCCGAGTATTTCCGGGATCGCGGGCTCAATGTCATGATGATGATGGATTCAGTGACTCGCTTTGCTATGGCGCAGCGCGAGATTGGGCTGGCCATCGGGGAGCCACCTGCGACTCGCGGTTATACGCCTTCCGTCTTTGCCATGCTGCCAAAGCTGCTGGAACGTGCGGGTACAGCAGACAAGGGAAGTATTACAGCCTTTTATACTGTACTCGTTGATTCTGATGATATGAACGATCCGATTGCCGATGCTGTTCGCGGAATTTTGGACGGGCATATCGTCCTTGACCGGAAAATCGCCCACAAAGGCCACTTTCCGGCGATCGATGTGATGGCAAGCGTCAGCCGGGTGATGAACGAAATTTGTACAGACGATCATCTGGAGGCAGCCCGTCAGTTGAAGCGGTATTTGGCTACCTATAAGGAAGCAGAGGATTTGATCAATATTGGAGCATACAAGCCGGGCACGAACAGGGAGATTGACCAGGCGATTCGTTACCGAGATGTGATCAGAGATTTTACGATGCAGGGCACCCATGAGCCTTCGGATCTCCAAAGTGCCATTAAGGCGCTGACAGCTCATTTCGGGGGAGTGAACTAGTGTGAAGGTGTTCCAGTTTCATCTCCAGAAGGTTTTGGATGTGAAAGAAAAAGAGAAGGAACAGGCTGAATGGGACTTCGGCAAGTCAATCCAAAGAAAGAATGAAGAAGAGTGGAAGCTGGGGCAGCTGCATGAGCTCCATGAAGAAGCGACAGGGATGCTGCACTCCGTTCAAGCCGAGCCTGTCAGTGTTGCACACCTTATGGAGATTACGCGGTATCGCCAGTCAGTCGAGCGTTCTATCCACAACCAGAAGCAAATGGTGTATGGATGCGTACGCGAAATGGAACGGTGTCAAATGCTCTTGACAGAGCGCATGAAAGAAACGCAATTGTGGCATAAGCTCCGGGAGAGGGCCCATGGGCAGTATCTCGAGGCTGAAAAACAACGGGAACAAAAAGAGATGGACGAAATTGGCACGCAGCTCTATCTTCGCAAAAGCAACTGATGGAGGTTCACTATGGAAGAGATCCAAGAAGAACGGGAATACAGCAGGTGGGAATGGTTCTTTTACATGATTGTCATCCCTGCTCTGTTTGCCACACTCCTTGGGGGGGTCTTTCTCAGCTTTCTGGGTGTCAACGTCTTGGGACAAGTGCTTACATGGGCAAACAGCATTCCCTACGTGGAAAAATTAGTTCCCGACGATTATGCGGCAGGCGATGGAGAAGCACCAATGGTAGATAAGGGAAAACAGGTACAAAGCCTGCAGGAAGAACAAGCAAAAAGCCAGCAAACCATCGCCAGCTTGCAAGGAGAAGCAGAGAAGAAGGACGCCACCATTCAAGCGCTGGAGAAACAAGTTCAGGATTTGCAAAAAATGATCGAGGACAAGCGGACGACAGAGGAAGAACGCCAAAAGCAGTACCAGGATTTGGCGAAGCTGTATTCTACGATGTCGCCGAAAAACGCGGCTGCCATCGTAGAGAATTTAAGTCTGGAAGAAGCCGTTACGGTGATGAAGAAGATGAAGGCGGATCAGCAGGCGAACATTTTGGCCAAAATGGACCCGAAAAAAGCTGCTGATATCTCGATCCTGCTGAAGGACTCGGTTGTAAACAAAGACGACGACATCGCAGCCTTGCAGGAGAGAGTTCAAGTGCTGACAAAAGCGCTGAGCGAAACGAGGAAAGATACGACCAGCTTGGACGCGCTTGTTCAGACATTTTCACAGATGCCCGCCGAGGATGCGGCCTCCATTATCCGCTCGCTCATGGGGACCAATAAGAACCGTGCAATCTCGGTTCTGGCGGGCATGTCCAATGACAAACGGGCGTCTATCCTGGCGGCCGTAGCCAAGGAAGACAGCAAAAAGAAAGAAGATGTAGCAGCCCGAATTACCAGCGAGTTGCTTCGATAAGCGGAGAAGAGCCTAAAGCTTGTTCGCTTGTCGTTTTCCATAAGCAACAAAAAACAAGAGGAGGTGACAGAGATGAATGTAGCCAATGTCGCTGCGCCAGCAGTACCCGCTTCGGTAGGAACATCTGCAAACGGTTCAGCCATTCTGACGGGGACGGCTGGTCAGCAACTGCCTGGGACTCTGGAGAATTTGTTTGCCATGCAGATGATGTCAGCTCTCGAACAATTAGAGGGAATGGAGGATGCTGTCATTCAGGTTGAAGCGGACGGAATGGACACAGAAGACCAGGAAGAAATTGCTGAATTGCTAGCCATGCTCCAACAGTTGTTTGCAACGTCGCAGTCCCAGAGCCATGACATCGTCAATTCGTTGGAAGCAAAGACAAAAGAGCTGGCTGACATGATGAACAAGCTTCCGAAGACAGCGGTCTTGTCTGACAGTCAAGTTCAGAACTTGCTAGCTACGTTCACTCAACGGGGACTTTCCCAAGCAACAGCAGAAAAGCTGGCCAATTTTATGGCGGCGCTCAACCAATCCAATGAGACTATGCCCCAAGGCCTTGTGCCCGCTCGTTCAAAGGAACAGTCGACTGCGGCGTATATGTCACAGCGGACAAACCTGATGTCGACGATACAGCCGGTGCGCGTGTCACACGCATTGTCCAGCTACCAGGCCGAGGCCGGTGTGCAGGCGAAAACAGCCGCTCCAACCAGCCAGCAGCAAACGGCAGATTTCATGATGGAGCCAGACGCCAATCCTTTGACTGCACAACAGAACAATCCGAATGTGCAAACGTTTGGGCAAAAAGGAAATGTTCCGACTGGCGGCCATCCAATCCACGCGAATCAGTTCAGCCAGCAGGTGACACAGTTGTTTGTGAAGCAAATGAAGCTGACGCAAGTGGACGGGGTGCACGAGGCAAGGCTGATCTTGTATCCGCAGTCTCTCGGACAGGTTGACGTCAAAATCACTTCCCATAACGGGATGATTACCGCTCATTTTTCCGCGGAAACAACCGCCGGAAAAGAATTGCTGGACAACCAGCTGCCTCAGCTGCGCGCTGCATTGACGCAGCAAGGACTGCAAGTCGACCGTCTGGAGGTAAATCAGCAGCAACAGGCTGGAAGCTTGCCATTTCAGCAGCAGCAACGAGAACGCCAGCAGCAGCAAAACAATGAAAATCAGCAAAGCGACAGGCAGGACAAAGCTGAATTCTCGCTCGATGCTCTTGTAGAAGGCAGCGATGAGATCAGTAAAATCGGTTATTCCGGCTAAGGAACAGGACAAGGAGGAACCGCCATGCACTCGTTTAACGTCGGGCAGACCTACTTTCCTGTCAAACCAAGCCATACCGTACCTGCACGTTCAGGCAGTTCTGCGACAAACGGGAAAGCCTTTCGCGACTACCTGACGGAATCTGTTGAGAAAGCCAAGAGGTCTCAGGAGATCACTTTCAGTCAGCATGCGTTGAACCGTTTGAATGAAAGAGGAATCAGCCTGGATGAGACCAAGATGGACCGTCTGGCTGGCGGCGTCAAAAAGGCTGCCGACAAAGGCGCAAGGGAATCTCTGATCATGATGGACAATGTAGCGTTCGTGGTCAGCATCCAGAATCGGAAAGTGATTACTGCCGTAGATGACGGACGAATGAAGGATAGCGTTTTTACCAATATAGACAGTGCTGTGTTTGTGTAACGAACGAGGGCTGGACCTCTTCGGAGGAAGCCTGCGGACTGCCGACTGACTGAAGCAGTCAATTACTGAATATTATCGAGGAGGAATCGCATTATGCTGCGTTCTATGTATTCGGGCATCTCAGGTTTGCGCGGATTTCAGACAAAACTAGATGTGATCGGCAACAACATCGCCAACGTGAATACCGTAGGCTTCAAAAAAGGACGCGTCATGTTCCAGGACATTCTCAGCCAGAACATCGCGGGAGCGACAGCGCCAGCAGATCAGGGAGGGAAAGGCGGTACAAACCCGATTCAAATCGGTTTGGGGTCGCAAATGGCTTCAATTGATACTGTCTTCTCTGCCGGCAGCCCTATGCAAACGAACCTGCCAACCGATTTGTCCATTGAAGGCGACGGCTTCTTCATGGTAACGCCCGACGATGGCACTACTTTCTACTATACGCGGGCAGGGAACTTTACCCGGGATTCGCAAGGATACTTGGTAAACTCCCAGGGTCTCAAGCTCGTAGACAGCGGTGGAGGAACCATTCAAATCCCGCAGGACACCTACGTTTCCTATTCGATTGGAAAAGATGGGGTGGTCACTACGGTTGACGCGCAAGGTGCTTTGGACACGCCGTTCACTATTGGCGTCATGAAATTCAACAATCCGGGCGGGCTCAAAAAAATCGGCAATTCCTTGTATGAAAATACGAACAATGCTGGCCCATTCGATGGTGCTCCTGATACGCCGATCACAGCTGCTCAGGCTCAAGTAAGCATCATCTCCGGACAGCTGGAAATGTCCAACGTTGACCTGTCCGAGGAATTCACCGAGATGATCGTTGCTCAGCGCGGATTCCAGGCAAACTCCCGGATCATTACGACATCTGATACGGTACTGGAAGAACTGGTGAATCTGAAACGATAATGTGTAAAGGGGATCGGGGAGTGAAGCTGCTTGCTTCCTCCCCCCTACAACCCGAAAGGAGCGGCAGATGATCCAACTAACCCGATTCAACGGCGCACAGTTTTACTTGAACGCGACGCACATAGAGACGGTGGAGTCCACTCCCGATACGGTTATCACCTTGCTTACGGGGAAAAAGCACATCGTGAAAGAAACGGCAGAGGAAGTGATCGCGCGGATCCTGCGTTTCTACCAGCACGCGTTCCCGGCGTTTACACCGCCGCGCATGCCGGAAGACGATTCCATTGAATAGCGGGAGGCGCAAAAAATGTTTCAAAATCGCTTGTTTAACATGGCCCTTATCATCATTATTGCGATATCGCTTCTAGGAGTCATATCGTTCGTGCTCTGGCAAACCTATCTCTCCCCTGCAGCACAATCAGCAAGCCATGACGAATCCAAAGAGGTAAAGGCTCTTTCGGCCAAGGAAATGCAAGAGTACTCGGTTGACACTGGCGAGATTACCACAAACCTGCTCTCCAAAAACTACATCATCGTTCGTTTCACCATCACTGCGGACAGCAGCAGTTCCAAGGAAGAGCTGGAGCAACGCCTGCCTCAGGTGAACCAGATTATCATCAAGACACTAGCAGGTCTGGAACCCGATGACATCAAGGGAACAGAGGGAATCAACAAGCTGGAAGCCAAAATCATGAACGAGATTAGCGCATTGATGCAGGAAGGCAAAATCGTTCAGGTAATCACAACGAAACAGCTCCTATCTTAACAAATGATGAATGAATACATAGCAAGGGGGTGACGACAGATGGCCGAGGTTCTCTCACAAAGTGAGATTGACGCGTTGTTGGCAGCACTTTCTTCCGGAGAGATGGATGCCAACGAGCTGAAAAAAGAAGAGACTGAGCGGCGGGTTAAAGTATACGACTTCAAGCGGGCATTGCGATTTTCCAAAGATCAGATTCGCGGATTGACGCGTATCCACGAAAACTATGCACGGTTGTTGACGACATATTTTTCAGCTCAGCTTCGTACCTTCGTGCAAATAACAGTTGCCTCCGTCGACCAATTACCGTATGACGAGTTTATTCGCTCCATTCCGAAGATGACGATTCTCAATATTTTTGAGGCGCCACCACTTGAAGGCCGAATGGTTTTGGAAGTGAATCCAAACATCGCATACACGATGCTGGATCGACTCCTTGGCGGGCAAGGAATTATCCCCGACAAAATGGGGGCACTGACAGAAATCGAGACAACCGTGATGGAGCGCGTGTTTGGAAAGGCATTGGATACCTTCCATGAAGCGTGGAAACAAATTATCGAGTTGGACCCGTATTTGGAAGGGCTTGAAATGAATCCCCAATTCATGCAGATCGTTTCTCCGAACGAAATCGTGGCGGTTATCTCCTTTAGTACAAAAATTGGAGATACGACGGGGATGATCAACCTGTGTCTGCCACACGTCGTGTTGGAGCCAATCATGTCGAAGCTGTCCGGACAGTACTGGTTTTCCAAACAGAAGAAAACGAGGGATGAAGAGGAGCGATTGCGGGTTGAGGAGCGGGTGAAAGCAGCCAGCCTGCCGATTATCGCGGAGTTGGGTACCGCTACCATCACCGTAGGAGAGTTTTTGCAGCTTCAGGTCGGTGATGTGATCCAGCTCGATCATCTCGTCGATAACAAGTTGAGAATTAAAGTGGGAGATCAACTGAAGTTCCTGGGACAGCCCGGCACGCAAAAAGGTCGTGTTGCGGTGCAGATCGACGAAGTCCTTGAGGAAGGGGAGGAAATGAATGAGTAGAGACATGCTTTCTCAAGAAGAAATTGACGCGCTGCTGCGAGCAAACAATTTGGTAGAAGAGGAAACGGAACAACAGAGCGTGCCAGATGTGGCCGACTACCTGTCGGCGTTTGAGCAAGACGCACTTGGAGAGATTGGAAACATCTCTTTTGGCAGTGCAGCAACGGCTCTCTCTACCTTGTTAAGCCAAAAGGTGGATATTACGACGCCTACTGTTTCGATGGTTCAAGTCAGCGAGTTGGAAAAAGAGTTTCCCATGCCGCATGTCGCAGTTCACGTAGAGTATACAGATGGCTTTAAAGGCGTCAACCTGCTTGTCGTCCGGATGGAAGATGCGGCGGTTGTAGCCGATCTGATGATGGGCGGGGATGGTCGCCCGAGCACGACGGAAATGTCCGATCTGCATATAAGTGCAGTTCAAGAGGCCATGAATCAAATGATGGGGTCTGCAGCCACGTCGATGTCTACCATTTTTAATCAACTGGTAAACATCACACCGCCAGGGATTGATGTGATGGATCTTGCGCAGGGGAAGGGCGGAGACAGCTTCACGGAGGATGACACCCCGCTGGTCAAAGTCTCATTCCGTTTAAAGGTAGGGGAGCAAGGAGAGCTGATCGACTCCAATATCATGCAGCTCTTGCCGCTATCCTTTGCGAAGGATATGATCGGACGTCTGACTGGCGCATCAGATGCGGATGCCGCTGCTGCAAGTCCTGCTGAGGAAGCTCAAGCGCCCTCTGCTCCTAGTCAGCCGGCTGGCCACACCGAACCAACGATTCCGGCAAGTCCAGCCACTCAGCCGCCAGCAGCAGCTGCACAGACACCTTATCCAGAACAGCCGGCACAAGCGCCGCACCCTGGTTACGCACCACCGCCGATGGGTTATCAGGCTCCGCCGATGTACCAGGATCCATATGGTCAGCATCCTTATCCACCGGCTTATGCGTACCCGCCGCAATATGTCCAGCCGCCGGTTCCACACGCTCCCCAGCACTTTGGAGCACAGCCGATGAATGTTGCCAATGTGAAAGCAGCGCAATTTTCTCCGTTCGGTGGCGGTATGATGGCTGCACCTGACGAACAGAACCTGAATTTGCTATTGGACATTCCTCTGCAGGTGACAGTCGAGCTTGGCCGTACGAAGAAGCTGATCAAAGACATACTGGATCTTTCAGCCGGATCGATCATCCAACTGGACAAGCTGGCTGGTGAGCATGTAGACATTTTGGTAAACAACAAATTGATCGCCAAAGGCGAGGTTGTGGTCATCGACGAAAACTTCGGGGTTCGCGTAACCGACATTATCAGTCCGATTGACCGCGTTTCGAAATTGCAATAACAACGGTAAAAACGAGGAGGAGCTAATCCATGTCTAACAAAGTTCTCATTGTTGATGACGCAGCATTTATGCGCATGATGATTAAAGAAATTCTGTCTAAAAACGGGTACAGCGTCGTCGGAGAAGCAAGCGACGGAGCACAGGCAGTAGAAAAATACAAAGAACTCGGTCCTGACCTGGTCACCATGGATATTACCATGCCAGAGATGGATGGAATCTCGGCACTGAAAGAAATCAAAAAGATTGATCCGAATGCTCGTGTCATCATGTGTTCTGCGATGGGGCAGCAGGCAATGGTAATTGACGCCATTCAGGCAGGAGCAAAAGATTTTATCGTGAAGCCGTTCCAGGCAGATCGCGTATTGGAAGCGATCAAAAAGACGTTGAGCTAATGATGAAACTCCGGGACACAAGGGTGCGGCTCATCTGGATTTGTTGCCTGCTGTTGTTGTTCGTCGCTTCCCTTCCGGCTCAGGCTTTGGCGGAGAGCAGTTCTGTCGCCGATGCACTGAAAAAAGGCACGCTATCGACTGATGGGTCCGCCGGTCCACAGGAACCGGCACCCATTCCAGGAAGCGGGTCTGGCAGTATGTGGGGTTACCTGATACAGGTTATTTTCTCACTGGGCATCATTCTGGTTCTCATCTATTTGTTGCTGCGTTTTTTGTCAAAGCGTCAGGTTGGAATGGCACAAGGGCCGATTAAAGTCATCAGTATGGCACCGCTCGGGAATGGGAAGTCGGTCCAAGTGGTAATGATCGGAGAATCATTGTACGTGCTCGGTGTCGGTGAAAATGTTCAATTGCTTCATCACATACCGGCTGGAGAGGAAGCTGACCTGATTTTGGCAGATGCAGAAATAAAAGGCGCGCTGCCATCGCCGCTGAAATGGCTCCCATTTGGCGGCAATCGAAAGAACAGTGACGAATTTTTCCAGCCTTCCGATGGGCAAGGTCGTACGTTTGAAGAAATCCTACGAAACCAGTGGGGAACGGTAACAAAACGCTCGGAACAAAATGTCCGCTGGATGGATGAGCAAGGTAAGGACAGAGGAGATTTGGGATGAAACAAATACTGCAGCTGCTCGTGATTGTGCTCGCATTGCTGGTCATACCGGATATGGCGGCAGCAGCACCGGTTCAACCATCATTGGTCCCTACGATTGACTTGAAAATTGG
Organism: Brevibacillus sp. FSL K6-2834; assembly: GCF_038592925.1. Lineage (NCBI taxonomy): Bacteria > Bacillati > Bacillota > Bacilli > Caryophanales > Paenibacillaceae > Brevibacillus > Brevibacillus sp. FSL K6-2834. The sequence continues at coordinate 3,224,757 of NZ_CP151945.1, read as the reverse complement.
GGGCGGAGCTGGTACGCCGCAGGAGACTTCGACAGCCATTCAATTGCTGTTGATCTTGACAGTTCTGTCCGTAGCGCCTGCCATTTTGCTGCTCATGACCAGCTTTACGCGAATTGTCGTCGTATTGTCGTTTGTCCGCAATGCATTGGCAACTCAGCAAATGCCACCAAACCAGGTATTGATCGCACTCGCTCTGTTCATGACCTTTTTTATCATGTCCCCGACATTGGCCAAGGTAAATGAGACGGCTGTCCAGCCTTTTATGCAGGGGCAATTATCGCAAGAACAGGCGTTTGCGGCTGCGGTCATCCCATTCAAGGAATTTATGGCCAAACAGACACGTGAAAAGGACCTGGCGCTGTTTCTGGAGTTTGCAAAGGCAGAGCGGCCGAAGACAGTACAAGATATTCCGCTTACTGCATTGGTTCCCGCTTATGCGATCAGTGAACTGAAAACAGCATTTCAAATCGGTTTTATGATTTTTATTCCGTTTCTTGTCATCGATATGATTATTGCAAGTATTCTGATGGGAATGGGGATGATGATGCTTCCCCCGGTGATGATCTCACTCCCGTTCAAAATTTTGCTGTTCATCATGGTCGATGGCTGGTACCTGGTAGTCAAATCTCTTCTGACCAGCTTTTAGCGTACGAGAGGCACCCGGCCAAGGAGGGTAGAGCATGACACAAGAGTTACTTATGAGAGTTGCCCAAAGCTCTGTCTATACGATTTTGCTGATCGCTGCTCCGGCGCTGGGCGTAGGTCTGCTGGTAGGGTTGATCGTCAGCATTTTTCAAGCAACGACACAAATTCAGGAGCAAACGCTCGCTTTTATTCCCAAAATCGTCGCCATCCTGGTCACCATCCTGGCTGTCGGCCCTTGGATGCTGCGAATCATGCTCGAGTTCACCATGGGGATATTTGGGAATCTCCACAAGTTTGTCGGGTAACCAATGACAGCCTTCTTGGTTCACCTACCTGTGTTGTTGCTTGTATTTGTCCGCCTGACCGCTTTCTTCGTATCGGCTCCGTTTTTCTCGATGAAAGGCGTGCCGAATCAGTTTAAGATCGGTTTGGCTTTGTTTATGGCGGTCATCAGTTTTGGTTCTGTCCCGGTTCAAGGGGCAATCCCGATGGATTTGACATTTATCCTTTACGTCATCAAAGAGGCATTGGTCGGCGTCATATTGGGCTATATTTGCGAGTTGATGTATGTCACTGTCCAGGTTGCGGGCGGGATCATGGATATGCAAATGGGGCTGGCTATGGCCAACGTCATCGATCCGCGGACCGGTGCGTACGTTCCGCTTACGGGCCAATTCAAAAACGTTTTGGCGATGCTATACTTTCTGAGCATGAATGGACATCATATGCTCATTCGCGGAATCATCAAAAGCTATCAAGCCATTCCAATCGATGCCGTATGGGCTGCTTTGGGCAGCGAACAGGTCATGTGGCTGGCGGTAAAAGTATTTCGGGAAATGTTTCTAAGCGCCTTTCTGATTGCTACGCCGATAATCGTTTCATTGTTTCTGGTAGACCTTTCTCTTGGTATTATCGCCAAATCAGTCCCGCAATTTAATATTTTTGTTGTTGGATTTCCGATCAAACTGCTGGCAGGCTTTCTTCTGTTAATCGTAGTGATGCCTGCATTTCTCCTGACGTTAAGCAGTTTGTTCGAAAAAATGTTTCGATCGTTAGCGGAGATGATGAAGCTGCTCGGAGGAACAGGATGAACCGAATAACTTTTTTGTACCCTGTCGACCTCCAATACTTCAGCGGAGAGAAGACAGAAAAGGCAACTCCCAAAAAGAAACAGGATGCCCGTAAAAAAGGGCAAGTGGTGAAAAGCGCCGACTTGTCTCCGGCGCTTAGCCTGATGGCAGCGTTTCTCATGCTCGTCGCTTTTGGTGCAACTATGTTTCATTCCTTTGAAAACCTGATGAGAGAGTCCCTGATCACCTTTGCGACGTGGCAAGTAAATGAAGAAAACCTGGCAATCATTATCCGGAAGGTTGCCTGGGAAGCAGTCAAGATTGCCGGGCCAGTGCTCGCCGCTGTTTTTTTAGTTGCCCTCTTTGCAAACTACGCCCAGGTGGGGTGGCTGTTTACGACAGAGACGATTCAGTTCAAACTGGAAAAATTGGACCCTATCAAGGGGGCCAAACGAATGTTCAGCCTCCGTTCATTGGTGGAGCTGGCCAAATCGCTTTTAAAAATCAGTACAGGCATACTGGTTGCCTACATGATCTTGTGGGATGTGCGAGATGAATTAATCAAGCTCTCCATGCAACCGCTGGAAGCGACGCTCTCCTTTGCTGCAGCGGAAGCTTCCAAACTGGGACTGCTAATCGGGCTGTTGCTTCTCATCTTGGCTATTTTGGATTACTTGTATCAACGATATGAGTACGAAAAAAATCTGCGAATGTCCAAACAGGATATTAAAGACGAATACAAACAATCAGATGGTGATCCCCTCATTAGAGGGAAGATTCGTGAGCGTCAGCGCAGCATGGCAATGCGGCGCATGATGCAGGAGCTGCCGAAAGCCGATGTAGTGATTACCAACCCGACTCACTTTGCGGTTGCGATCCGCTACGACAGCAATGAGATGCACGCGCCGACAGTGATTGCCAAAGGGCAAGACTACATGGCATTGAAGATTAAGGAAATTGCAAAGAAACACCGTATTGTAACGATGGAAAACAAGCCTCTTGCCAGGGCTCTACATAGCCAGGTGGAGATTGGTCAGCCGATACCTGAAGAATTGTTTAAAGCGGTTGCCGAGGTTCTCGCCTATGTATACAAACTGCAAGGGAAAGTGAAGTAAAACAAAGAAGAGAGGAGGACTAACGGTGGGATTAAAGATGAAAGAGCTAGGTACGGTCTTGTTTGTCATTAGTATCGTTGTCATGATGGTGATCCCACTGCCTTCCGAGTTGTTGGATCTGCTTCTCATATTGAACATCTCCCTTGCCTTGACGATTTTGCTAGTGTCTATGTACACGCGGGAGACATTGCAGTTCTCCATCTTTCCTACAGTCCTGCTGATTACGACACTCTTTCGACTGGCTTTGAACGTCTCGACGACGCGAAACATTCTTTCGCATGCCGAGGGCGGAAAAGTTATTGAAGCGTTCGGCAGCTTCGTCGTAGGCGGCAATCAGGTCGTAGGTTTTGTTGTTTTCCTGATCCTTGTCATTATTCAGTTTATCGTGATTACAAAAGGCTCGGAGCGCGTTGCCGAGGTTGCAGCACGCTTTACCCTGGATGCAATGCCAGGGAAACAAATGAGTATTGATGCGGACTTGAATGCCGGGATGATTACCGATACAGAAGCTCGGGCCCGTCGGAAAAAAATCGAAGACGAGGCGGATTTCTACGGCGCGATGGATGGTGCCAGCAAGTTTGTGAAAGGGGACGCCATCGCCGGTATTATCATCTTTATCGTGAATATTATCGGCGGATTTATCATCGGCATGGTGATTCATGACATGAGCTTTGCCGAGTCCGCTTCTAAATTTACAACGATGTCCGTAGGTGACGCGCTTGTCAGCCAAATCCCGGCGCTGCTCATTTCGACTGCGACCGGTATCATCGTAACGCGCGCAACGTCTGGAGACGGACTGGGCGAAGATATCGCCAATCAGCTATTCAGCTACCCGCGCCTGCTGTTTATCGTGGCCGGTGGAATATTCCTGCTTGGCTTGCTCACGCCCATTGGTCTGGTGCCTGTTGTTCCGATTTCCGGCTTGCTCGCTTTTGCCGGATGGAAAATGACGCGGAAGCAAAAGGTGGCCTGGGAAGAGACGGCTCAACAAGAAGAAGATCAGCAGCTGGAAGAAGTGCGCAGTCCAGAAAGCGTCGTCAACCTGCTTCAGGTCGATCCGATCGAATTTGAATTTGGCTATGGACTCATTCCGCTTGCGGACAGCAAGCAGGGTGGTGATCTGCTCGATCGCGTCATTATGATTCGACGCCAGGTTGCCTTGGAACTTGGCATTGTCGTGCCGGTCATCCGCATCCGGGATAACATCCAGCTTCGCCCGAATGAATATGTGATCAAAATCAAGGGGAATCAGATTGCGACGGGAGAAATCCTGCTCGATCATTATCTCGCCATGAGCCCGGGCTTTGACGATGATTCGGTCGTCGGGATCGAAACCGTTGAACCTGCGTTTGGTCTTCCCGCTTTATGGGTAACAGAAGAAAATAAGGAGATTGCTGAACTTTCCGGATATACGGTTGTGGACCCTCCATCTGTTGTCGCCACTCATTTGACCGAAGTGATCAAGCGTCATGCTCATGAATTGCTTGGACGTCAAGAGACGCGGGCACTGATTGACAATGTTAGAGAGGTGGCACCGGTTCTCGTCGATGAGCTGATTCCAGGCTCTCTGTCGATCGGCGAAGTGCAGAAGGTGCTGCAAAAGCTTCTGCGTGAAAAAGTCTCGATTCGCAACCTGACAGTCATTTTGGAAGCATTGGCTGATCATGCGATGTACACAAAAGATCCGGAAGTGTTGACCGAATACGTGCGTCAGGCGATGTCGCGCCAGATCACCCTGCAATATACGGAGCCGGGACAGCCGCTCCGCGTCATCACCGCCGGACCAGGATTAGAAAAGACGATTTCCGAGCACGTAGAGCAGACTGAGCAGGGCAGCTACCTGGCTATCGATCCGGAAACATCACAGCGCATTTATCAGAATATGTCAGCGGAGGTTAGCAGAATGGTCAATTCGGGACAGCAGCCGATCATTCTCTCATCGCCTGCCGTCCGCATGTATCTGCGTCAGCTCATGGAGCGGATGATGCCGGATGTTCCTGTTCTGTCGTACAGCGAGCTGGAGCCACATGTTGAAGTGCAAAGTGTAGGGATGGTGAACATTTCGTGAGAGTAAAACGATACATAGTCGATTCCATGCCGGAAGCACTTGACAAAATTCGTGTTGATCTAGGGTCTGAAGCCATCATTCTCAATTCCAAAGCAATCAAGACGGGAGGCTTTCTCGGTTTTTTTGGAAAGCAGCAAATTGAGGTGGTCGCGGCTGTCGACGACAAAGAATCCGAAAAGCAAAAAAGCTCGGCTGCGGCCAGACAGCGGACCGTTCCCGCCAGACCTGTAACGACCGGCACGAGCACTGCCCAGCGAGCCTATCAGTCTATTGCGGCAAGCTCCCAGACCAAAAGCCAGGGCATTGGGAGCCAGCCGCTGTCGGAAGACGCTGCACCAGTCCTCTTCGGCAAGCAGGATACACGTGAGCAGAGGGTGGAGGCGGAACGTCACGGATCAGACAATCTTCTGAAAGAGCACCACCCAGAAAAAGAACCGATAAAAGAATTGATGAAAGAACCAATGAAAGAACCGATCCAACCCCGGAACTCGAAAACCGACTCGCCCCCGTCGGCGAGTGAGCAGAGCGATCAGATCGCACTTGAGGTCCGCAGCATGCGGCAGATGTTTGAAAAGCTGTTGACCAATGATATGACACAGCAATTGCCCCAGCCGGTTCAAGCGGTGAGAAGCCGATTGAGGCAGCAAGAGGTAACTGAGGAGGCTGCAGCGCAGGTTATTCAGCAAGTCATTCTGGAGTGCGAGACTGATTGGGATGATGCCAAGGCCTCGCAGGTAGCGGAGGAATTGATCGCCAAGCGTCTCGAAAAAGCCGTGAAACGGCCATCTTGCATCGAAAAAGACGTACGGTATGCTTTCTTCTTTGGACCGACTGGCGTGGGAAAGACGACGACCATCGCAAAATTGGCGGCAGCCTGCATGTTAAAGGAAAAGCGGAAAGTCGGCTTTATTACGGCAGACACATATCGGATTGCGGCCGTTGAACAACTGAAGACGTACGCAAACATATTGAATGTACCGTTTGAAGTGGTTTTTTCTCCGAAAGAGATTCCGCAAGCGATGGAGCGATTAAGCGGGTGTGATCTGATCTTTGTCGACACAGCGGGAAGAAACTACCGAAATGACGAGTATGTGCAAGGGATTCGCGATTTGGTGGTGGCAGATCAAAACAGTCTAAACTTTTTGGTACTGAGTCTCACGTCCAAATACAGCGACATGAAGACGATCATCCGCAATTTTGACGATGTTCCGGTTTCCCGGGTCATTTTTACAAAGGCGGACGAAACGGATGCCTATGGGGCCATGCTAAACGTAGCGTTTGAGACGGAGCTCTCGATTTCTTATGTGACTACGGGCCAAAATGTCCCGGACGATATTATCGTGGCGACCCCCCGACTGATAGCTAACATGATAATGGGGGAATGAATCGTATGCATGACCAAGCAAAACGACTTCGTGAGCGAATGCAGCAGAATTCGTCCTCCCGGCAGACGCGGTTGGTTACGGTGACGAGCGGCAAAGGGGGAGTAGGGAAATCCAACTTCAGCCTGAATTTCGCACTTGGCTTGCGCGAAAAAGGGCACAAGGCTATCCTGTTTGATGTCGATTTGGGACTTGCAAACCTGGATGTACTGATGGGAATTACGCCAAAGCGTCACCTGCTGCATTTGATCGATCAAGAGGCAACAGTCTGGGACATCATGGAGACAGGACCCGGAAATTTGGAATTTATCGCGGGAGGTTCAGGGTTTACCCAAATTCTTCAGCTCGACAACCACAAGCTGGATATCCTGTTTCAAAAGCTGGAACCGCTTCACGGCTACGCCGATACGATTATTTTTGACACCGGGGCGGGCATCTCTCAGGAGTCTTTGCGATTCATGCTGTCTTCGGATGAAGTGATTTTGGTCACGACGCCAGAGCCGCCGGCTATTACGGATGCGTATGCTGTAATTAAAATGATTCACTCCCGCAATCCTCAGACGAAGGTACGCCTTGTCATTAACCGGGCAACGTCGGATCGTGAAGGACAAGCCACTGCGGACAAATTGAGCATGGTAGCCAAACGATTTCTGGATATGGAGATAAGCAAGCTCGGCTATGTCATGGATGACGATCATGTCACAAAGGCTGTAAAACAGCAGCGTCCGTATTTCCTTGCCTTTCCGCAATCGCAAGCTTCCAAAAGCATCAGAAATCTGGTAGCTGCATATCTCGGGAGCGCTGGAGCAGCGGGTTCCGGTTCACCAGGAGGTTTAAAAGGTTTCTTTAAGAAGCTGAAGGGCTTCATCCCATAATACAACTAGACTTCGGAAGGGAGCGATGGCGGATGAGTACTATTCGTGTTCTCGTCACAGATGATTCGGCATTCATGCGTAAGGTTATTTCTGACATCCTGCAAAGCGACCCTGAAATCGAAGTAATTGATCGTGCGAAGAACGGACTTGAATGCGTGGAGAAGGCTGCCAAGCTGAAGCCTGATGTAATCACGCTGGATATCGAAATGCCGATCATGAATGGCTTGGAAGCTTTGGAACAGCTAATGAAGCAAAGTCCTGTTCCTGTAGTGATGTTGAGCAGCTTGACCAGAGAGGGCGCAGAAGCAACGATTCGAGCGCTTGAGCTCGGAGCCATCGATTTTGTTGCAAAGCCATCCGGGCCGATTTCACTTGATATTCACAAAGTCGGCGATCGTCTGATCGAGAGAGTGAAAGCTGCCTCTCAAGCCAAGAAAAGAACGAATAAGTTTAAGCTTCATGCAGAGAGTACTGCTTCCCCGTTCCTGTTCGCAGCCAAGGCCACGGAAGACATTGTGCTTGCACCCCGGCAGGCATCGACTGAAATGCCTGTAAACAGAGCTGCATCCGGTTCGGCCAAGCTTGTGGTGCTGGGAACTTCAACCGGAGGCCCCAAAGCACTGCAAACTGTTCTGACAGCATTGCCCAGTCAGCTCCCTGCTCCGATAGCAATCGTGCAGCATATGCCAGCCGGTTTTACAAAATCGCTGGCACAGCGTCTGGACTCTCTCTGTGCGATCCGCGTAACAGAGGTAACAGACGGAGAATGGTTGGAGCCCGGAACCGCGTACATCGCACCTGGCGGCTATCATTTTGAAGTTGTACAAACGAACGGAAGACTGCAGGCCAAACTGCATCAGGAAGAGCCCCGAGGTGGTCACCGTCCTTCTGTCGACATCCTTTTTGAGTCTGTCAGCCGATTGACAAAAGTAGACAAATGGGCAATTATCATGACAGGCATGGGAAATGATGGGAAGAAGGGCCTGATCAAAATGAAGGAAATAGGTCCTGTAACGAGTATTATCGAGGATGAATCGACATGTGTCGTGTTCGGGATGCCGCGTGCGGCCATCCAGGCAGGCCTCGCTGATCATGTCGTGCCATTACACAAAATTGCAGAAACACTCTGCAAGCTGCTGCACTGATTTTGGGAGGTGGAACACCCATGGACATGAATCAATATTTGGACATGTTTATTGAAGAGTCAAAGGAGCACCTGCAAGCGATCAATGCGAACTTGCTCGTTTTGGAGAATGATCCGGAAAGCACTCAGATCGTCAACGAAATATTCCGTTCCGCGCATACGCTAAAAGGTATGTCGGCGACAATGGGTTTTGAGGATATGGCGAGTCTGACCCATGAAGCGGAAAATGTGCTGGATTTAATCCGAAATGACAAGCTGAAAATCAACAGCGATATTATGGATGTGATTTTCCAAAGCGTTGACCTGATTGAAGGCATGGTCATGAATATTATGGAAGGCGGAGACGGCTCGGCAGACGTGTCACAGCCAGTTGCTAAACTGCGGGCAATCGTATCGGGGGATTTTTCTGCCATTGCGAATGTGGCAGCCCAGGAAGCAACTGCGTCAGTCGAGCAAGTCGCTGCTGGCGGCTCCGAAGACGGCAACCGCGAGTACGATCTGGACGAGTTTTCTCTTACGGTTTTGAAGCAATCGAAGGAAGCGGGCAACAACCTGTTCTGGATCAAAGTAACCTTGCAGGAGAACTGCCTGTTGAAAGCAGCCCGTGCGTATATGGTTTTTGACCAGCTGGAGTCGATGGGGGAAGTGATCAAATCGACACCTGCGGTAGAGGATTTGGAAAACGAGCGCTTTGATCTTTCCTTCGAAGTAGTCTTTGTCACGATGGAACCTTTGGAGAAAGTGAAAAAAGCAATCGGTAATATTTCGGAAATTGAGGAAGTGCTCGTAGAACCGGTTGAAATGAAGGAAGCAGGAAAGCAAGCCAAGCAAGCAGAGCAGCAGGTAGCTGCTGCAGCCGCTGCGCCTGCAGAAGTCAAAAAAGCCGAAGGACCCGCACAGAACAACACGGCCGTGAAAAAAGTGACGGCGGGCGGAAAAACGATCCGCGTAGACATCGAGAGATTGGACGTCCTGATGAACCTGTTTAGTGAGCTGGTTATCGACCGTGGGCGTTTGGAGCAGCTGGCCCGCGAACTCGGCAAGAGCGAGTTGCAGGAAACCGTTGAGCATATGAGCCGCATCAGTGGCGATTTGCAAAACATCATTCTGACGATGCGCATGGTTCCGGTCGAGCAAGTATTCAACCGTTTCCCTCGGATGATTCGCGACCTGGCAAAAGATTTAAACAAAAAAGTAAATCTGGAGATATATGGCGCGGAAACAGAGCTTGATCGGACGGTCATCGATGAAATTGGCGATCCGCTTGTTCACCTCCTGCGAAATTCGCTCGATCACGGTGTGGAATCTCCAGCCCAACGAAAGCAGGCTGGCAAGCCGGAGGAAGGAACGATTCAGCTTCGTGCCTTCCATAGCGGAAACCATGTGTTTATCGAAGTAAAAGATGACGGTGCCGGCATTAACAAAGATAAAGTTCTGAAGAAAGCGATTGAACGGGGCATCGTAAATCCGGCTAACGCAGATTCCTTGAGCGACAGGCAAATCTTTGAACTGCTGTTCTCGTCAGGCTTTAGTACCGCTGAGGTCATTTCGGACATCTCGGGACGAGGAGTCGGGCTCGACGTAGTGAAAACGAAGATTGAGTCCCTGGGCGGAAACGTAAGCGTCGACTCTGTTCGTGGACAGGGAACGACATTCCTGATCCAGCTTCCGCTCACGCTCTCGATCATCTCGGCCATGCTCGTTCAGGTTCAAAACGAGAAATACGCTGTTCCACTCAGTTCTATCATTGAAACAGCGGTATTCCGCAAAGATCAAATCATGATGGCGCATCGCCAGAAAGTCATTGATTTCCGCGGAAGAGTGGTTCCTCTCGTTTCGTTGCAGGAAATCTTCCAGATTCCGGATAACGGAGCGGACAAAGATGACGAAGTAGCAGTCGTAATCGTCCGCAAGGGTGAAAAAATGGCCGGACTTGTCGTCGATTCATTTATTGGCCAGCAAGAAATCGTCCTGAAGTCACTCGGCAAGTACCTGGTAAACGTGTTCGCCATTTCTGGGGCAACGATCCTGGGAGACGGACAAGTAGCGCTGATTATCGACTGCAACGCACTGATTAAGTAAGAGGAGGGCAGCCGTATGCTCGAGCAAAAGGAAATCATCGGAGAAGTAAAAGTCATCGTATTTCGCTTGAAAGACGAAGAATACGGAGTTGATGTAAATCAGGTCAAATCGATTGAGAAATTGGAGCATATTACCCGCGTTCCGCGAACTCCGGCATTTGTCAAAGGGGTAATCAACCTGCGCGGAGTTGTAACGCCGATTATCGACCTGCGCAATCGCTTCAGTCTGGAAGAGACAGCGTATACCGAATCGACGCGGATTATTATTGTGGCGGTTGGTGAACTGGAAGTAGGCCTGATCGTAGACGCGGCTAATGATGTGATCGATATACCGGTGAACGCGATCGAACCGCCGCCGGAGGTTGTCGGAGGAGTGGAGGCCGCCTACCTGCGCGGAGTGGCCAAGCTGGAAAAACGCCTGCTGATCCTGTTGAATCTGGATAAGGTGTTGAGCAACGAGGAAATCAAACAACTTGACTCCTTTGAGGGATAAGGGATGGAATACTTTACAAAGTTTGGCGATTTTCAATTTGACGTACTTCGGGAAGTAGGGAACATTGGCGCTGGCAACGCGGCTACTGCACTTTCCAAACTGATACAAAAAGAAATCGACATGAAGGTGCCGCAGGTAAAAATTATTCCCTTTGACGAAGTAGCGGACTGCGTCGGAGGTCCAGAGGCGGTCGTTGTTACTGTCTTTCTTCGGGTTGAGGGAGATTGTCCGGGCAACATGTTTTTCATCCTGGATATGGCTTCCGCTCGGCACGTTCTGCAGCAGATTATCGGCGAAGTAAAGGATGTAGAAGAATGGACAGAGTACGAGGCTTCCGCTCTTCATGAAATCGGCAACATCCTCACCGGTTCCTACTTGTCTTCGCTGGCTGATTTTACGAATTTGAATCTGCAGCCATCCGTACCGGCTCTGGCGATCGATATGGCGGGGGCCATTCTCAGCTACGGACTTTTGGAGCTGGGACAAGCAGGGGACTTCGCGCTCACTATCGATACGGCTTTCTTTGAAGGCAATGAACAAGTCCAAGGTCACTTTTTTCTGATCCCTGATCCCGAATCCTTAAAGACATTATTTCGATCATTAGGAGTACCGTTCGATGGAGATTATTAAAATTGGGATGGCGGACCTCGGAGTTGCAAAATCTCCTGACCGATTACGGACTACAGGGTTAGGTTCATGTGTGGGAGTCGTCCTGTATGATTCTGTACATAAAGTTGCCGGGATGGCCCATGTCATGCTGCCTGAGTCCTCTCTCGGAAAAGGCGGGGAGATCGCGATCGGGAAATACGCCGATACCGCTATCCCCCGTCTCATTCAGGACATGAAGCTGGCTGGAGCATCGACGACCAACATGGTGGCAAAGCTGGCCGGCGGAGCTCAGATGTTTGCATTCCTCGGAAAGAGTGACTCGATGAGGATCGGACCGCGAAATGTAGAGGCGTGCAAAATGGCACTGCAGCAGGCAAAGATAAAAGTAGTTGCCGAGGATACAGGAGGAAATTGCGGGAGGACCATCGAGTTTGATGCGGCTACGGGTCTTCTGCAAATTCGAACCGTCAATCAAGGTGTGAAGGAAGTATAGGTATGCTGGGTACGATGTGGGTGAATACAGGGTTCGGAGCACTTGCTTCTGTCATTACGTTTTTTACGGCTTTGGCCGGAAACGTCTGGCTGGTTTCTTTGGAACGCGCCGGTTATGCATTTATCCTTTTTTTTCTTGCAGCTTTCCCGATACGTTGGCTCGTTGCTAAAATCATGGGCTCTTTCCAAGCCCCTGAGACCATGGTTCCGGCAGAAGCTGCCGAGGGGGGCGTCCCCTCGGCTTCCGGAGAGCCGGATGATCCCCAGGGAGACGGTGAATTTATACCGCTGTCTCTGGACCAAATGGGGAGCGCTCCTCTGGCGCATGATCCCACCACCGTTGCAGATGTTGTGAGGCGTTTAACTGATGAGTAAAGGTTGGTGACGAAATCGTGGCACGGCTAACCAATCAAGAAAAAGCAAGGCAGTTTGACAAATGGGTATTGTGGAAAGAAGAAGGCAGCCGGGACGCGGAGGTGGATCTGGTCACACAGTATCTCCCGTTAGTGGACAAGGTAGCCAACAGGCTTGCGATCAACCTTCCGAATAATGTGGACAAAGATGATCTGATCAGCTATGGCCGCTTTGGTTTGTTGGACGCGTTGGCCAAGTTTGATCATACCCGCGGGCTTCAGTTTGAGACGTATGCGATGTGGCGGATTCGCGGTGCCATGATCGATGGTTTGAGGGAGAACGATTGGATCCCCAGGACGGTTCGAGACAAGGCAAAGAAGATCGAAGAGGCGTATACGCTCTTGGAGCAAAAGCAACTGCGAGCGCCGACTGACTCCGAGGTTTCTTCTTACCTCGGCATTTCGGAGAAAGACTTGCAGCAGGTCTTTTATGAAACTTCACTCGCCACGATGATTTCTATAGATGAAGCTGTGGGGGAAGAAGAGGAGCAAAAGACAGCAAGGCATTCCTACATCGTCGATGAAGTGACACCGCGTCCCGATCAGGTGGCTGAATTGGCAGGCCTGAAAGAAGTGTTGACCGCCGTCATCGACAAGCTGCCGGAAAAAGAGCGTCTTGTCGTTTCCTTGTTTTACTTTGAGGAGCTGACCTTGTCGGAAATTGCAGATGTGATGAGCTTGTCACCCTCGCGTATCTCGCAGCTTCATTCCAAGGCGATATTTCGTTTGCGTTCCGCACTTGCCAGATGGAAGTCTCAGCTTGTCTAAAAGATAAATAGCTACAAATAGAAGATACAGAAAATGGGAGAAGAGGGCCCATGGTTTGAGAGGGGTAGAAAGATGGAAGCGATAGGAAACTACAAGCTCGAAGTCAAAATCTCTCAGGACAAACTGGAAGCCGGGATCATGTTGGTGATTGCCGACCAGGAGCTAGGATCGCAGCTTCGCATAACGGAGACAGAAGTGCGTGAAGTATTGCGACAACAAAAAATTACACATGGAATTCTTGATCAGGTCGTCCAAGAACTGTGCAGCAACCCGGCAAAATTTGTGAACACGTACGTTACGATCGCGAACGGAACTGCTCCTGTTGCCGGGAAGGATGGCGAGATCGAGTACACCTTTCTTGAAAAAAATCAAGACGAAAAACGGCCAAAAGAGCTGGAAGACGGACGGGTTGACTATTACAGCATTACGAACATTCCCAATGTGGCTAAAGGGCAGCTGTTGGCGCGGAAAACACCCCCAGTGCCCGGAATAGCGGGTATTGCGGTTACCGGAGAGCCCATCGTTCCTAAAGCCGGCAAGGAAGCTGTGCTGAAGCTCGGCAAAAATGTGGTGTTGAATGCAGAGAAAACGATGCTGTATTCAGCGATAGACGGTCAGGTTTCCTTTACGGACAATCATAAAGTGAATGTATTTCCTGTGTTCGAAGTCAATGGTGATGTCGATTTTAGCGTCGGGAACATCGATTTTGTGGGAACGGTGGTCATTCGCGGTAACATTCCGACTGGCTTTCGGGTGAAGGCATCAGGGGATATTCGCGTCCTCGGAAGTGTCGAGGGCGCCGAATTGGAAGCCGGAGGTTCGGTTGAGATCAAGAGTGGTATTGTCGCTCAAGACAAAGGACAAGTAATCGCCGGCAACAACGTGAAGACGTCATTTATTCAAAATGCAAATGTTACGGCAGGCAATCAAGTCCTGGTTTCGCAGAGCATCATGTTCTCCCAGGTGCGGGCGGGAAAGCAAATTATTTGTAATGGTCCAAAAGGAATCATTATTGGCGGCACGCTTCAAGCTGGAGAAAAAATAACGGCTCGTGTGATAGGCAATACGAGTGCAACGCCTACGGTTCTGGAGGTTGGCGTCAAGCCGGAGCTGCGTCTGGAATTGGCATCGATCAATAAAGAACTGCAAATTGTGTATGAAAATTTGCGCAAAACGGATCAAGGGCTGGGCGTACTAAACCAGCTCCTGCAGGTAAATGGCGAGCTTTCTCCGGAAAAGAAGACCATGCAAATCAAGCTGGCCAATACAAGGCTGATTCTGGAGAAAGAAGGAAAACAGCTCGAAGCTCGCAAAAAAGAAGTGGAAGCGGAGCTGGAGGGAGATTCACCAGCCGCCATTGATGTGTATTACACGATGTATCCTGGCATTAAAATGGTATTTGGCAAACTGGTCCGGTTTATCAAGCAGGAGTTTGCACGTACCCGCTTTCTCGTCGTTAACGGAGAGATCACGACTTCCACTCTCGTCTGAGCATAGCGATACGGAAAAAGGAGATGGCCCTGATGAGTCTCAAAACGGTTGAGTTACAGGTGGCACTGCCGCGAACCACTGAGGTTGGGCGCATTCAGGAACAATACCAGCATCGGCTAACCAACGAGCAGCATCTCCTGCAACAAGAGCAGAAAGGGATAGACCAACAAAAAAGTCAGCGTGCAGCAGAGGTCAACGAGACAGATAAAAACCAGCTGAGGGATAAAGAGCGACAAGACCAGCAGGGCAGCAAGGAGTCGGCGTTGGAAGCCTCTACAAAACAGGCGGCACAATCTCCCGGAAATGGCGGCACCGCATCTGGGGAAGTGGCGATGCGCGACCCTCTTCGCGGACGTTACATCGACATATCCTTGTAACCTTACCATCAAGAAGAAAATGAAGGAAGTATAGGTGACTACAATGAATGGGTCTTATTATATTTTGGCAGGGGCAGGGGTGGCAATCATGGTGCTGGCCCTGCTGTTTTCTTCCAGACGTTCAAAAAGGGATCGCATGCCAGCCGCTCCACAACTGAATATAGAGGAAGTGGAGGCAACGCTCCAGCGTTTTGTCCTGCAAATCAAGCAAGAGAAAGAAGCTGAGAGTGAAGCGTTCTACAAGTCGAATGCACAACTCAAGAAAGAACTGGCTGATGCGAAAGGGCGACTGGACAAAGTGGAGCGGGAATTGGCTGAACTGCGTACCGCCCGTCGGCAGCCGGCAAGTCCAGACCAGCAGGAGTCCTCCGGAGAGGCGGCGGATGTGCTTTCCATGCGTGAGCGCTATCGGCGCGTATTCGAATTGATGCAAGAAGGACTGGGGCCTGACGAGATTGCAAAAAGGCTGGGGGCAGGCAGAGGAGAGATCGATTTGATCTTGTCATTGGCCAAGCCACGGGAGGCAGGAGCGGCCAATGAATAAGCGCGATATCTTTTTTGGATTCGGGGCCGGTCTCCTCGTGGCAGCATCGATTTTGGGAATTACAACACAAAAGGAAGCCCCGGGAACCCACCAGTCCTTGACGAAGGAACAGCTGGAGACAGCTGCAGAAGAGCTGCAACTGGTCGTTCTTTCTAAGGAAGAGTTCAATCAGCTGCAACAAGAAAAAAAGATTGAGCTCCAACCGCTGCCAACCCCGCCAAAGAAGCCTTCTGCCCCTGTTTCATCGACACCGGATCAGCCGCAAGCGGGAAAGCCTGAGAAACCCGAAGCAGCACTGCCGCAAGCGCCGGTGAGAGCAAAGGAACCAAAAAGCGAGACCTCGGTCATGCCCACTGCCGAAACCGCTGATCCAAGCAAGCCGCAGCAGCCTGTTCCGGCGGATAGTTCTCAGGTGTCCGTGCCGACAGAGCCCTTGCCAAAAGAGACGAAGACGATCCAGATTCCATATAAAGCGACGGCGGAAAGTGTCGAGCGCACATTGGTGGACGCTGGGATTTTGGAACCCGACAACCAGTTTGTAGAAACGTTGAAAAAGCAGAACAAACTCAATCGCATACGTGTCGGCACGTATCAGATTCCCCTCGGGGCAAGCGAAGCTGACATCGTGTCCATCATCGCGACGCCTCCGAAAAAGTGAGGCGATTTTTTTTGCGGGAAATGGGATTGGTTTCTTGCAATCGTTTAGGTCATATGATATATTCATTAACGGTGTTGAATTCGCACGTCCACCAATTCCGGCAATGGTGCTGCCAGATTGGCAGTTTTGTTTGGAAAATGCGGTGAGGCGGAGGTAAGCACAAAAAAACCATTTTTTAAGGAGGTGTGAAAATATGGCAGTGATTTCGATGAAACAGCTCCTCGAGGCTGGTGTACACTTCGGTCACCAAACTCGCCGCTGGAACCCGAAAATGGCACGCTATATCTTCACCGAACGTAACGGCATCTACATTATTGACCTGCAAAAAACCGTGAAAAAAGTTGAGGAAGCGTACAACTTTGTACGTGAACTCGCTCAAAACGGCGGAAAAGTGCTCTTCGTTGGAACGAAGAAACAAGCACAAGAATCCGTAAAAGAAGAAGCAATCCGTACAGGCCACTACTACATCAACCAACGCTGGCTGGGTGGTACGCTGACGAACTTCTCTACGATTAAAAAACGTACTGCTCGCCTTGCTGAGCTGAACCGTATGGAAGAAGACGGTACTTTCGCAGTTCTGCCGAAGAAAGAAGTTATCGTTCTTCGCAAGGAAAAAGAGCGTTTGGAAAAATTCCTGGGCGGTATCGCTCACATGGAAGAACTGCCAGACGCGCTGTTCGTAATCGATCCGCGCAAAGAGCGCATCGCAGTAGCAGAAGCTCGCAAATTGGGTATCCCAATCGTTGCGATTGTAGATACTAACTGCGATCCGGATGAAATCGACTACGTGATCCCAGGTAACGACGATGCCATCCGCGCTGTTAAGCTGCTGACTTCCAAAATGGCTGACGCTCTGGTTGAAGGCAACCAAGGCGGCGAACAAGCTACAACAACTGCGTAAGCAAGTGTATGAGGGTGGACTGAGGGTTTCAGAACCCCGTCCACCCTTTTTAACACCTATACTTAGATTCGACTTTCCCAAGGAGGTTCTACGATATGGCAATCAGTGCACAAGCGGTGAAAGAACTGCGCGAGCGTACAGGCGCAGGGATGATGGACTGCAAACGCGCTCTCGAAGAAACGAACGGTGACATGGAAAAAGCGATTGACCTTCTCCGTGAACGCGGAATCGCGAAGGCTGCGAAAAAAGCGGGCCGCATCGCAGCAGAAGGCTTGACTTCCTGCGCTGTAGCCGGCAACGTTGCGGCAATCGTGGAAGTAAACTGTGAAACAGACTTCGTAGCGAAAAACCCTGAGTTCCAAGAGCTGGTGAAGGACATCGCTGAGCACGTTGTATCCCAACGTCCTGCGAGCGTAGAAGCTGCTCTGGAGCAGCCGTTCAAAGGCCAAGGAGAAACTCTCGGCCACATGATCAACGAAAAAATCTCCACCATCGGAGAAAACATTTCCTTCCGTCGCTTCTCCATCCTGGAGAAATCCGATAACGGCGTGTTCGGCAGCTACCTGCACATGGGCGGCCGCATCGGTGTTGTAGTCGTCCTCGAAGGAACTACAGACGAAACGCTGGCAAAAGACCTGGGTATGCACGCAGCTGCATCCAACCCGCGTTTTGCCAACCGTGAGGAAGTATCTCAAGACGAGATCGAGCGCGAGCGCGAAGTACTGAAAAACCAAGCTCTGGCTGAGGGCAAACCGGCAAATATCGTAGAAAAAATGGTAGAAGGCCGCCTCTCCAAATACTTTGAAGAGTACGTAATGGTTGAGCAGCCATTCGTTAAAGATCCAGACAAAAAAGTTGCCGCTCTGCTGAAAGAAAAAGGCGCTACTTTGAAGGGCTTTGTCCGTTATCAAGTGGGCGAAGGCATCGAGAAAAAACAAGAAGACTTTGCCGCTGAAGTAATGGCGCAAGTTAATAAACAGTAATGACCGTAAAAATAGGGAACACCTGCGTGTTCCCTATTTTATAAGAGCAGGCGGATCGCCGCTAGGCACGTATTGCCCGGTGATCGGAAAAGTCGCTCGGCTAGCTGGGAGGATTCCGGTAAAGCACAGAGAATGTTTCATGAATGGAGGCCGTTTCACATGCCACTTCCTGCCTATAAACGGGTTGTGTTAAAGTTGAGTGGGGAAGCTCTGGCGGGAGACATCGGGTACGGGATTGACCCGAAGGTGATTTTCTCCATCGCCAACCAGATTAAGGAAATTGTAGAATTGGGAGTACAAGTTGCAGTTGTTGTCGGTGGTGGAAATATCTGGCGCGGACTCTCAGGCAGCTCCAAAGGCATGGATCGGGCCACAGCCGATTACATGGGGATGCTTGCAACCATTATGAACTCGCTCGCTCTGCAGGATGGATTAGAAAAAGTGAACGTCCCGACTCGTGTACAAACGTCCATCGAAATGAGGCAAGTAGCCGAACCATACATACGCCGCAGGGCAATACGCCATCTGGAGAAACAACGAGTGGTCATATTTGCCGCAGGTACGGGGAATCCCTATTTTTCCACAGATACGACGGCTGCGTTGCGGGCCGCCGAAATCGAAGCTGAAGTCATTCTGATGGCTAAAAACAAAGTAGACGGTGTCTATTCCGCTGATCCGAGCATTGACCCAACAGCAGTGAAGTACGACAAGCTCACGTTCCTCGAAGTGTTAAGCAAGGGTCTGGGCGTAATGGATTCCACGGCATCGAGCCTCTGCATGGATAATGACATTACATTGATTGTCTTTAATATTTCTGAAGAAGGCAATATTCGTCGCGCCGTTATGGGTGAAAAGATCGGAACATTGGTTAAGGGGGAATAATACATGCCGCAAACCGTATTGAAAGATATGGAAGAACGTATGAGCAAAGCCATCAGCACACTAAAAAAAGATCTTGCCAGCCTGCGTGCGGGTCGTGCAAACCCGGCCATTTTGGATAAGATTGTGGTGGATTACTACGGAACACCGACACCGATCAGCCAATTGGCTAATATCAGTGTGCCGGAACCGCGCATGCTGACCATCCAGCCATGGGATAAGTCTTCCTTAAAGGAAATCGACAGAGCGATTCAGCAATCCGACCTCGGTTTGACTCCTTCCAACGACGGGACAATCATTCGCATTGTGATCCCGCCGCTTACAGAAGAGCGCCGCAAGGAATTGGTCAAGGTAGCGAACAAGAGCGGGGAAGAAGCGAAAGTAGCGATTCGGAACATCCGCCGCGATGCCAACGATGACATCAAAAAGCTGGAAAAGGGCGGAACGATATCAGAAGATGAGTCCCGCCGCCATCAGGAGACGATTCAAAAGGCGACTGACAAGTACATCGCTGAAGTCGATAAGATCGTCAAGGAAAAGGAAAAGGACATTCTGGAAGTTTAATGCATGATCCCCCTCATCTGAGGGGGATGAATGTCTATATCTCTCATTTTGGGGGAACACTTTATGTTAGAACATCTCGCGCGCAAGTTGACTCGAAAAGAAAAACAGGGGTCATCCGTAGAGTTTGACAGCTCCGGACCAGTCCCGAACCACTTGGCCGTAATTATGGACGGGAACGGACGCTGGGCCAAAATGCGGAATCTTCCCAGGATTGCCGGACACAGGGCAGGGATGAAGACGGTAAAAGAGATCGTCAAAGCATCCGATGAAATTGGCGTCAAGTATTTAACCATGTATGCATTTTCTACCGAGAACTGGAAGCGACCCAGAGAAGAAGTAGACTTTTTGATGAAACTGCCGCAGGAATTTTTGTCGACAGAATTGGAAGAATTGATCGAACGCAACGTTCAGATTCGAATGGTCGGCAGCAAAGACGAATTGCCTGCACATACGCTGAAAGCGCTGGAAACAGCGGAGGAGCGGACGAAGCAAAACACGGGGCTGCAGTTGATTTTTGCCCTTAATTACGGGGGACGAAAGGAAATTGCCTTAGCAGTAAAAGATATAGGTACCCGTTTGCAAGCGGGTGAGATCGACCTGGAACAATTGGACGAAGAGATGATTTCCCGACATTTGTACACGAGTGACATCCCAGATCCAGACCTGTTGATACGCACCAGTGGAGAACTTCGTTTGAGCAACTTTATGTTGTGGCAGCTGGCCTACACGGAATTGTGGTTCACCGATGTGCTTTGGCCCGATTTTACCAGGGAACATTTATATCAAGCGATTGCTGAATACCAGGGCAGAGCTCGTCGCTACGGAGCGGTATAAGCCGAGAGGTGGAATCAGTTGAAGCAGCGGATCATTACAGGCCTCATTGGTGGGGCAGGCTTTTTGTTATTGGTTTATTTAGGGGACCATTGGTTCTCGTTGCTCGTATTTTTCTTGGCCGTTATAGGCCTTTTTGAATTTTTGCGGATGGCAAAGGTTCAACCGCTGAGTGTGGCAGGGGTACTGGCGTATCTGCTCATGATCAGCCTGTTGTGGCCGTCTCTTTCCTTTACGAAAGAGACAGGAGTCATACTGCCTGATCTGGTACTGCCCGTAACCCTTCTTTTGCTTTTGTACGCGGTCTTTCGGAAAAATCAGTTTCACATTGAACACGCCGCCCTTGCATTGGTGGGGGCGTTATACATAGGCTATGGCTTTGCCTATATGGCTGCGCTGCGCAATTTGCCAGACACAGGGCTGATGCTTACAGTTCTCGTTATCCTGGGAATATGGGCAACAGATTCAGGAGCGTATTTCATGGGAAAAGCCATCGGCAAGCGGAAGCTTTGGCCTGCAATTAGTCCGAACAAAACGATTGAGGGAGCCGCAGGCGGCTTGCTTGCGGCTGTTCTTGTCGTTATGGCAGTAAACGTATGGATTGGCGGAATCTCTTTGGACAAGGCGCTGATCATTGCCCTCGTCAGTGGGATTGCGGGTCAGCTTGGCGATTTGGTTGAGTCCGCGATCAAACGTCATTTTGAAGTAAAAGATTCAGGACAAATCATCCCTGGACACGGGGGAGTTCTTGACCGTTTTGACAGCATGATTCTTGTCTTTCCGGTTTTGCATTTGCTGGGCATTGTCTAACGGGAAAAGCCATATAGAAAGTATATAGAGGGTGAAGCGTTTGAAACGAATATCGCTCTTGGGCTCAACAGGCTCCATCGGCAAAAGCACGCTCGACGTGGTGTCTCAACATCCGGAGGAGTTTAGCGTAGTCGCGATGGCAGCCGGGTCCAATATCGAACTGCTGGCTGAACAGATCGAACAGTTCAGGCCGGAACTGGTCTCTGTAGGAAACGCTCAAGCGGCCAAAGAATTGCAGGGACGTCTGGGGAACAGCCGGGTCGAGATTATGTACGGAGAAGCGGGATTGGAGGAGACGGCGAAGCATGCTGAGGCCAATTTCGTAATGACGGCAGTGGTCGGAAGCATCGGAGTTGCGCCTACACTCGCTGCCATAGAAGCTGGCAAGACCATCGGTTTGGCCAACAAGGAAACGCTTGTCAGCGCTGGCCATATCGTGATGAAAGCAGCCAGGGACAGAGGTGTGCAGATCATTCCGGTCGACAGCGAACACTCGGCAATCTTTCAGTGTTTGCAAGGGGAGCGTCGCGAGGATATCGCCCGCATCATTTTGACAGCTTCAGGCGGGTCATTTCGCCATTTGAGCCGGGAGGAGCTGGCCGATGTGTCTGTGGAGCAGGCTTTGCATCATCCGAACTGGAGCATGGGCTCCAAAATCACGATCGATTCGGCGACGATGATGAACAAGGGCTTTGAGGTCATCGAGGCTCATTGGCTCTTCGACCTTCCTTATGAACAGATCGAATGTGTTCTCCATTATGAGAGCATCATTCACTCTATGGTAGAATACAAAGACCGGGCTGTCATGGCACAACTGGGTACGCCCGATATGCGCGTGCCGATCCAGTATGCGCTGAGCTATCCGAAAAGAATGCCGCTTGGTACGGAACCGCTCGATCTGGTGAAGAGCGGCACGCTTCATTTTGCACCAATGGATTTTGACCGCTATCCTCTGTTACAATTGGCGTATGAGTGCGGAAGAGTAGGCGGGACTCACCCCACTGTATTGAACGCTGCAAATGAGGTGGCTGTAGACAGCTTTTTGCGAGGAAGCATCGCATTTCTGGAGATTGAAAAGATCGTTCGCCAAACGTGCGAAGCCCATCAGGGCACGAGTCATCCTTCTCTGGAAGAAATTTTGGCAGCCGACCAGTGGGCACGCGATCAGGCTGCGAGCTGTCTGGGCGTTAACAAGCGTTAAAAACGGAATGAAAGGTGGCTGTTCTCTTGCCTTTTCCCAACTTGGATTCAGTGGAATCAATTCTCGCGATAGTCATCGTGTTCGGTGTACTTGTCTTTGTGCACGAGCTTGGTCATTTTCTGTTGGCAAAACGGGCCGGCATTTTGTGCCGGGAGTTTGCACTTGGAATGGGACCAAAGATTTTTAGCGTAAAGCGAGGAGAAACAGAATACACACTGCGGCTGCTGCCGATTGGCGGGATGGTACGCATGGCGGGGGAGGACCCTGAGCTGGACGTTCTGAAGCCGCACATGGAAGTGACCTTGGAGCGAGATCCGGTGGGGAAGGTAACCCGCATCCTGCTGGATGGCCCAAATGGTGAAGGCAAAGGTGCGGTAACAGGTACAATTGTCGATTTCGACCTGGAGAAAGCATTGTCCATCGTTCTGGAAACAGACGGAGAACAACGCACTTTTTCGGTGCATCCGCAAGCCCAGCTCGTAAAAGACGGTCATGAGGTGCAAATCGCCCCGTTGGACCGCCAGTTTAAAGGAAAGACGGTTATGCAGCGCTTCTGGGCAATCTTTGCGGGCCCTGCTGCAAACTTTTTGCTCGCTTTCGTGTTGTTTATCGTCATCGGACTCGTTTATGGAGTACCTGTAAATGAGCCCGTGCTGGGCGAGATCATCCAGGGAGGACCGGCAGCACAGGCGGGATTGCAATCAGGAGACAAGGTTATTACGATTCAGGGACAGCCTGTATCGACATGGAGAGAAATGGTGGAGATCGTCAGCAAATCGCCGGACAAGCAACTGGAAATCGTTGTTGATCGGGGAGGACAGATGATCAATGCCATGGTCCATGTCAAGAACGAGGAGAATGTCGGGAAGATCATGGTGGGCAACGCTGTCACCTACGCTCCGGGGCAAGTGCTTCAGTATGGCGGAAAATCGACATACGAGTTTACCACGATGATTTTGACGAGTATCGGCATGCTCTTTACAGGTTCAGTGGGATTGAACGATCTTAGCGGACCAGTCGGAATCTTTAAGATGACCGGCGAATTTGCTCAGCAAGGCTTGGCGATCCTGATGAAATGGGCAGCTGTCCTGAGTATTAACCTGGGACTGATCAACCTGCTTCCTTTGCCTGCTTTGGACGGAGGCAGACTCGCCTTCCTGCTGATCGAAGCCCTGCGGGGAAGACCGCTTGATCCGCATAAGGAAGGGATGGTACACTTCCTTGGGTTTGCCTTTTTGATGTTGTTGATTTTGGTTGTGACATGGAACGATTTACACCGATTGTTTACAGAATAAAGCAGTGTTCACAGGCTGTTTGACAAACATAAAGGATGGTGCCCTATGTACAAGCGTGAGGAGACCAAACCGGTATTTGTGGGAGGCGTACAAATCGGCGGACAAAAAAGTGTTGTCATTCAATCGATGACAACCGCTGATACGCGGGACGTAGAAGGGACGCTGGCACAGATTCAGCGGCTCTATGACGCAGGCTGCCAAATTGTTCGTCTGGCGGTTATCAACGAGGATGCGGCCCGTTCCATCAAAGCGATTAAAGAACGTTCTCCACTCCCGCTAGTGGCAGATATTCACTTTGACTATAAACTGGCGCTGATCGCCCTGGAGAGCGGAATTGACAAAATCCGCATCAATCCGGGGAATATCGGTTCAAAAGAGAAGACGAAAGCGGTCGTGGAAGCATGCCGTGAGCGCAATGTTCCGATCCGGATCGGGGTGAACTCCGGTTCCGTGGAAAAACGGCTGTTGGAAAAATACGGCTACCCATCTCCGGAAGCAATCGTGGAGAGCGCAATGGATCACGTGCACATTCTGGAAGAGCTCAATTACGACAACATCGTCATTTCACTGAAGTCTTCCGATGTTCCGACCATGATCCAGACGTACTCTTTGATGGCGCAGAAGCGCAATTATCCGCTGCACGTCGGAGTGACCGAAGCCGGGACACAGTTCTCTGGTAGCATCAAATCCGCTGTCGGGATCGGTACAGTGCTGTCAATGGGTATCGGCGATACGATCCGGGTTTCGCTGACCGCTGATCCGGTTGAGGAAATCAAGGTAGCCAAGCAAATTTTGCGCAGCCTTGAGATTGTGAACAACGATCCGGTCGTAATCGCTTGCCCGTCTTGCGGACGTTGTGCGATCGATCTGATCGGACTTGCAACCAAGGTGGAGGATGCTGTTTCTACACTCAAAACACCTTTGAAAATCGCCGTAATGGGATGCGCGGTAAATGGTCCCGGCGAAGCGCGTGAAGCGGACGTAGGTGTTGCCGGCGGTAATGGCGAAGGCCTGATCTTCCGAAACGGCGAAATTGTACGGAAGGTAAAAGAAACGGAATTGTTCGAGGAATTGATGAAAGAAATCAATGAAATCGTGGAAGAGAAAAAGACCACCCAGGTCGGCTAGACCCTCTGCAACGTGAAGGAGGACACGTGTGTGTTAAAGCAAAGTCAGATGTTGATTCCTACTCTGCGGGAAGTCCCGTCGGATGCGGAAATTGCCAGTCATAAACTGCTGCTCCGTGCAGGCATGGCGCGGCAGTTAGCTTCAGGCATTTATACCTATCTGCCGCTTGCGCTCAGGACCCTGCAAAAAATTCAGGCAATCGTTCGCGAAGAAATGAACCGGGCAGGCGGACAGGAATTGCTTATGCCAGCCATGCAGCCGGCAGAGCTGTGGCACCAAACCGGCCGCTGGGATGTGTACGGGCCGGAGCTGGTACGCTTGAAAGACCGTCATGATCGATCTTTTGCACTCGGCCCCACTCACGAAGAAGTGATTACGAGCCTGGTCAGAGACGAGATCAACTCCTACAAAAAACTGCCGATCAATCTGTATCAGATTCAGACGAAGTTCCGCGACGAGGTCCGCCCTCGCTTTGGTCTGATCCGCAGCCGGGAGTTTATCATGAAGGATGCGTATTCATTCGACACGACGCAGGAAGGGCTGGATAAGAATTTCCAAGCGATGTACGATGCCTACACACGCATTTTCACGAGGGTAGGTCTGAACTTCCGTGCAGTGGAAGCTGACGCGGGAGCGATTGGCGGAAAAGGCACCTATGAATTTATGGCGCTTTGCGATATCGGTGAAGATACGATCGCCTATTCGGAAAATGGCGACTATGCAGCCAATCTGGAAAAAGCGGAAGTGGTGTACAAGCCTGCAGCGAAGCCGAAGGGAGATACGCCGGCGGTTGAGAAGGTGCACACGCCTGATGTAAAAACAATTGAACAGTTGACGCAAGCTCTCGATGTTGAGGCCAGCCGGATTATCAAAAGTCTCGTTTACCGAGTGGATGAGAAGCTGGTCATGGTCCTGGTACGCGGGGATCACGAGATCAACGAGGTGAAATTGAAAAATCTGTATGATGCTACCCATGTCGGCTTGGCTTCAGAGCAGGACATTTTGGCGGCGATTGGAACACCTGTTGGCTTTGTCGGGCCAGTCGGTGTAGACCAGGAGAAGCTGGAGATCATCGCCGACAACTTTGTTCAGGATGTTGCCGACGGCGTAGCTGGTGCCAACGAGAAGGACTACCATCTCGTTCATGTGCAGGCTGGCCGCGATTTTACCGTCTCCCGCTATGCTGACCTGCGGAACATTATGGAGGGAGATGAATGCCCGCGCGGCGGCGGCTTGATCAAGTTTGCCCGCGGCGTGGAAGTGGGGCACGTCTTTAAGCTCGGCACGAAATACTCTACAGCCATCGGCGCGACCTATCTGGATGAAAACGGCCGAAGCCAGCCGATGATCATGGGCTGCTACGGCATCGGCGTGTCTCGTACACTGGCAGCTGCGATCGAGCAAAACAATGATGAACACGGGATCATTTGGCCTGTGTCGATCGCGCCGTTCCACGTCCATGTCATTCCGGTAAACGCCAAAGTCGAAGCGCAGCGACTGATCAGCGAGGAGATTACCGAAGCACTGGAGGCAGCCGGTGTTGAAGTGCTGTATGATGATCGTCCGGAACGAGCCGGCGTCAAATTCAAAGATGCGGATTTGATCGGACTGCCGCTTCGCATTACCGTTTCAGACAAGGCCTCAGAAGAGGGGCTGGTGGAGGTGCGGGTGCGCCGGACAGGCGAAACGCATGAAGTGAAACGAACCGAACTGGTATCGTTTGTCAAATCGCTTCTCGCCCGTGTGGACAGTACAGGTGCGGAACTGTTTTAAGTCCTAAAATCAAGCAGGAACTTGCACGGATTTTGTCGAATTAGTCGGGGTACGCCCCCTTGTGATGGGGGAGTATCCCTTTTTTATTTCTTTTGTTCGCTCCTTGCGAAAAAGGGAGACATTTTCGGGTAAGATCGGGAGATTGAGGTGGAAGAGACCGTGAATCGGTTACAAGAACAAAAACATCGCTTCTCACTGTTGGTTAAGCAGATGGACCTGCCAACTGATTGGGTGGAGCGATTTTTTCTTGATGCACATATCGACAAATTGGAGCTGTATCGTCAAAACAAGGAATGGGTCTTTCATTTTACACTTCCTCGCTTGCTTCCGGCTGATGTTTTCAAGGCGTTTTCCGAGCGGCTCAAGCAAACGTTCTCGCATCTGGCTTCGGTGGACGCCCGTTTCCGTTATCACGAGCAGCCATCCGTAGAATTTGCCGTTCAGGAATATTGGGATGTACTGCTCGCAAATTTGGAGCAAAGCCTCAATTCGTTGGCAGTCACTCTGCGTACGGCGCGCAAGCAGGTAGAGCAGCAGGAAGTCAAAATTTACTTGCCGACGGAGATGGCCGTAGAGATGGCCAAACGCAAACGGGCCGATAGTGAATTGGCGTCGTCGTTTGAAAAAGCGACAAGCTGTGTTCCCCGTTTTGCCTTTATTGCAGAAGAAAGCGATGAGGCGTACAAGGCCTTTGTGGAACAGCGCGAAGAAGAAGAACGTGCGCTGGTCGAAGTGGTCATGAGTGCTGTCCAGCAGGAGAAGGACAGCAAGGGAAGCGACCAGACGGAAGCAATCACTACGTTGATGATCGGCTATGACATCAAGGATGCGCCGATTCCGATCTGCGAAATACAGGAAGAGGAACGCCGTGTCGTGATCCAAGGTACGGTGTTCAATGTTGAGGTCAAGGAGCTGCGTAGCGGCAGACATCTCCTGACGTTCAACGTAACAGACTACACAGACTCGTTGACCGTCAAAATCTTCTCGCGCGACAAAGAGGACGTCAAAATGCTGGAGGCGCTCAAGGACGGCATGTGGGTGAAGGTTCGCGGAAGCGTCCAGCACGATACGTTCCTGCGCGAATTGGTCATGATGGCCAATGACGTCAATCAAATCGAGCAGGTAAGCAGGAAAGATACTTCGCCGGAGAAAAGGGTGGAGCTGCACTGCCACACGCCGATGAGTGCGCTTGATGCCGTCGCATCGGTCAAATCTCTCATTTCAACTGCTGCCAAGTGGGGACACAAAGCGATTGCCGTAACGGATCACGGTGTTGTACAGTCCTTCCCGGAGGCATACAGCATTGCCAAAAAGAACAACATCAAATGCATTCTCGGCATGGAGGCGTATGTCGTAGAGGACGGTGTCGACATCATCTACAATTTGACGCCGGAGAGTGATTTGCCGATCGACGAAAAGACGGAGTATGTCGTATTTGATACCGAGACAACCGGGTTGAACGCAGCCGAACATACGATTATCGAGATCGCCGCCGTAAAAATGCGCGGTCTGGAAATTGTGGACAAATGGACAGAGCTGATTGATCCACAGTTGGAAATCGGGCCCAAAACGACAGAGATCACAGGGATTACCAACGAGATGCTGCGCGGAAAAGACACCCTGGAAGTTGTCCTTCCCCGCTTTAAAGAGTTTGCCGGCAATGCAGTGCTCGTCGCCCACAACGCGGAGTTTGACAAGAACTTTATCAATGCCTGCGCAAAGCGGATCGGCATGGAGCCGTGGAGCAATCCGTTTTTGGACACTCTGCCGCTGGCCCGCATGATGTATAAAGGGATGCGAAACTACCGCCTGGGTACGCTGGCAAAACGCTTCAACGTTGAATTGATCAACGCTCACCGCGCTTTGGACGATACTGTCGCATTGGCGCACGTGTTCCAGTATATGCTCAAAGATATGCGAGAAGCCGGGATTCAAAGCCTCATGGACCTCAACGAGCGGAGCAATGCCGAAGTCGATTACAAGAGCGGAAGACCGTTTCATGCAACCATTTTGGTCAAAAACAAAGCCGGGCTGAAAAACTTGTACAAGCTGGTCAGCAAATCCCATGTGGAAACCTTCTACCGGGTGCCGCGCATCCAGCGGAGCCAGCTCGTAAAATTCCGCGAAGGCTTGCTTATAGGGACCGCTTGCAAAGACGGCGAGCTGATGCAGTCGATTCTGCGCGGGAAATCGAGGGAAGAGTTGAAAGAAGTGGCAGCTTTTTACGATTACCTGGAACTGCAGCCCATCGCCCATTACGCGCCGCTGCTCAGAAATGAGGAAATTCCCTCGCTGGAAACGATGAAAGGCTATCACAAGATGATCGTGGAAATCGGGAAAGAGCTGGGAAAACCGGTGGTGGCGACCGGGGACGTTCATTTTCTCAACCCGCAGGATGATATTTTCCGGGATGTATTCTTGCTCTCGCAGGGCTCCCACGATGCCGGCAACCAGCCGCCGCTGTATTTGATGACGACCGATGAGATGCTGGAGGCTTTTCAATTCCTCGGGGAAGATATCGCCCGCGAAGTGGTCATCACCGCCCCGAATGAAATTGCCGACAGTATTGAAGAGGTCTCGCCGATCCCGGATTCGCTGTACACGCCGATCATCGAAGGGGCCGATGATGAGCTCCGTCAGATGTGCTATGACAAGGCCAAGAGACTGTACGGAGATCCGCTGCCTGAAATTGTTGAGAGTCGGCTGGAAAAAGAGCTGACGAGCATTATCAAGCACGGTTTTGGGGTCATTTACCTTATCTCGCAGCGACTCGTGACCAAATCGCTCTCTGACGGCTATCTCGTCGGATCACGGGGATCGGTCGGTTCATCCTTTGTTGCGACCATGTCCGACATTACCGAGGTAAATCCGCTGCCTCCGCATTACCGTTGCCCGGAGTGCAAGCACAGCGAGTTTATTACGGACGGTTCGATCGCTTCCGGTTTTGACCTGCCTGACAAGGAATGTCCCTCCTGCGGGCATAAGCTGGCAAAAGACGGACAGGACATCCCGTTTGAAACGTTTCTTGGCTTTAAGGGGGACAAGGTCCCCGATATTGACTTGAACTTTTCGGGCGAATACCAGCCGCGGGCGCACAAATACACGCAAGAGCTGTTCGGTGTGGACTATGTGTACCGTGCGGGTACGATCGGCACGGTTGCGGAAAAAACAGCGTACGGCTATGTCCGCAAATATGCGGATGAGCGAGGAATGACTCTCAGAAATGCAGAGATTGCGCGACTGGTAAACGGATGTACCGGGGTAAAACGGACGACCGGCCAGCACCCGGGAGGGATTATCGTCGTACCGTCCTATATGGAGATCGAGGATTTTTGCCCGATTCAGTTTCCGGCGGATGACAACGAGTCCGAGTGGAGAACGACGCATTTTGACTTCCACTCCATCCATGACAACCTGCTGAAGCTCGACATTCTTGGACACGATGACCCGACCGTTATTCGGATGCTTCAGGACTTGACCGGAATCGATCCAAAAACCATTCCGCTGGATGACAAAGCGACGATGTCGATTTTTAGCTCGACAGAAGCGTTGAATGTAACGCCGGAGCAGATTCGCACGAACATGGGGACACTCGGTATTCCGGAGTTCGGTACGAAGTTTGTCCGGCAGATGCTTGAGGATACGAAGCCGACGACCTTCGCCGAGCTTGTGCAGATTTCCGGTCTTTCACACGGAACCGACGTCTGGCTGAACAACGCCCAGGACCTGATTCGCAGCGGAACGTGCAGACTGCCGGAAGTTATTGGTTGCCGGGACGATATCATGGTTTATTTGATCTACAAAGGTCTTGAGCCATCCCGGGCCTTTAAAATCATGGAGTCGGTCCGTAAAGGAAAAGGGGTTCCCGAGGAAGATCAGGAAGAGATGCGCAAGAACAATGTGCCTGAATGGTATATTCAATCTTGTCAAAAGATCAAGTACATGTTCCCGAAAGCGCATGCGACCGCTTACGTCATGATGGCTGTCCGCATCGCCTATTTCAAGGTGCATCGCCCGCTTGAATTCTACGCGACGTACTTTACGGTACGCGCTGACGACTTCGACATTCCGTTGATGGTAAAAGGTTCCTCGGCGATTCGCCAAAAGATCGAAGAGATCGAGGGCAAAGGGCATGACGCACAGCCGAAAGAAAAGTCGCTCTTGACTGTTTTGGAGATGGCTCTCGAAATGGTAGAACGCGGTTTCAAATTTGCCAATGTGGACTTGTACCGCTCGGATGCCACCAAGTTCCTCATTGACGGCGACAAGCTGATCGCGCCTTTCAATGCCTTGCCTGGGCTTGGTACGAACGCCGCTATCGGGATCGTAAAAGCCAGAGAGGAAGGGGAGTTTCTGTCCAAAGAGGACCTGCTCACCCGCTCCCGCATTTCCAAAACCATTCTGGAATATTTGGAAGAACAAGGAGCGCTTCAGGGATTGCCAGAATCCAATCAGCTCTCCCTGTTCTAAAAAATAGGAGAGGGTTTGGCGACCTTCCCAAGCCGGTTCGGACAGGTTTCATAGCCGCGGTTGTCAACAAAGGGCTGTTATGCTATAATTTTTTTGGAAATACTGGTTATTACGAACGCAGATCGAGAGTGGGGAAACCCACTCTTTCTTTCTGGCTGAACTTAATGCTTCATTTGACAAGGAGGTACTTGCTTGAGCAAGGTAACAGACATCGTCACCGACCTGGTAACTCCCATTCTCGACGAGCTGGGTCTGGAACTGGTTGACATCGAGTACAAAAAAGAAGGCAGCAACTGGTTTCTGCGCGTGTTCATCGACAATGAAACAGGAAGCATCGACATCGATGACTGCGGCCTTGTCAGCGAGCGGCTAAGCCAGCGGCTGGACGAAGTGGACCCGATCCCGACCGCATACTTCCTGGAAGTATCTTCACCGGGAGCAGAGCGTCCTCTGCGAAAAGAAAGCGATTTTCGCAAAGCTGTTGGCAGGCACGTACATATCACGACAAAGGAGCCGATCGAAGGCGAAAGCACTTTCGAAGGCGAGCTGATTTCCTTTGAAGATGGTAAGCTGACAGTGAAAGAGCAGAAAAAAACGCAAGTCATTGCACTGGAGCAAATTGACACAGCCCGAATGGCGATTGTCTTTTAATACTGTGGTCTGTGGGTAAAGGAGGAGGCAACGAAAATCATGAACGCCGATTTTATCGAGGCATTGGAAGCCATTGAGAGAGAAAAGGGAATCTCCAAAGATATACTGATTGAGGCAATTGAAGCTGCTCTCATTTCGGGATACAAACGAAATTTTAATTCTGCCCAAAACGTACGTGTCGACGTCAATCGTCACTCGGGGCAGGTTCGGGTTTTTGCGCGCAAAACCGTTGTGGAGGAAGTGCTTGACCCGCGCTTGGAGATTTCCTTGGAGGCATCACAGGAGATCGACCCCAATTTCCGCCTGGATGACATCGTCGAAATCGAGGTAACCCCGCGGGATTTTGGACGCATCGCTGCGCAAACGGCGAAGCAGGTGGTTACCCAACGCATCCGCGAAGCAGAGCGCGGCTTGATTTACAGCGAGTTCATCGAACGCGAAGACGACATCGTGACTGGTGTTGTGCAGCGTATGGACCAACGCAACTACTACATTGACCTGGGAAAAGCGGAAGCGGTCATGCCGATTACGGAAAAAATGCCGACTGACGATTTTAAATCCCAGGATCGGGTAAAGGCATACATTATCAAGGTAGAAAAGACCACAAAAGGACCGCAAATCGTCGTGTCCCGTACACATCCAGGTCTGCTCAAGCGTCTGTTCGAGCTGGAAGTGCCGGAAATCTACGACGGTGTGGTTGAGATCAAGTCGGTTGCCCGCGAGGCGGGAGACCGTTCCAAAATTGCCGTTCATTCCATCAATCCTGACGTCGATCCGGTCGGCGCTTGCGTAGGCCCGAAAGGTCTTCGCGTTCAGACAATCGTGAACGAATTGAAGGGCGAAAAAATTGATATTGTCCGCTGGTCGGAGGACCCGGCTGAATACGTGGCCAACTCGCTGAGCCCGGCAAAGGTGCTCCATGTAGAAGTGAACGCGGCGGAAAAAGTAACACGGGTGATCGTTCCTGATTATCAGCTTTCGCTTGCCATCGGAAAACGCGGACAAAACGCTCGTCTCGCCGCCAAACTGACTGGCTGGAAAATCGACATCAAGAGCGAATCTCAGGCAGACCAAGAAGGCATCGTCTATCCGAAAGCGGAGGAAGGCGATGAGGGGGCGGATTGGGTATAACCATGAAGCAAAAGAAAATCCCTTTGCGAAAGTGCATCGTTTGTCAGGAAATGTTTCCAAAAAAAGAACTGGTACGTGTCGTACGTACGCCGCAGGAAGAGATCATTATTGATCCGACCGGAAAGGCGGCAGGACGCGGGGCGTATGTTTGCCGTCAGGAGAGCTGCCTGAAGCCGGATACATTTGCAGCAGGTAAATGGAAAAAAGTGTTGGAACGAGCCCTCAACATGTCTGTCACCCAGGAACAGTACGATGCGTTTCGTGAAAAATGGCTGGAGATGATGGGACAATGATCCCCAAGGCAGCGCAAATGTTGGGATTGGCGATGCGGGCCCGCAAGGTCATTACCGGAGAAGGATTGGTCGTCGAGGCCGTTCGGAACGGAAAAGCCAAACTGGTGCTTCTCGCTGCCGATGCCTCTGCCAATACATCCAAAAAAGTGCAGGACAAGTGCGCCCATTATGGTGTGCCGTGTGTATCAGCAACAGACCGCTATGAGCTTGGCCGTGCAATCGGCAAGGATGAGCGTGTAACGATTGCCGTAACAGACGGAAAACTGGCGGAAAGTATACAGCGTCTGCTCACCTAATTCAGAAGGGGTGATCTCATGAAGACACGCGTGTATGAATATGCGAAGCAGCACAACATGAGCAGCAAGGAAATCCTCAATTTGCTAAAGAGATTAAATATAGAAGTTGCAAATCATATGAGTATCATGGACGAACCGATGGTCAAAAAGATTGAAGAGCATTTGGCCAAATTGCGTTCGGGAAGCGGGAAACAACAAGAGCAGCAACGTTCTTCCGGACAGCGGGAGGCAAAGCCCGCTAAGACGGAAGAGAAGAAACGGGATGAATCCAAAGGACAAACACAACGAACCGGACAGTCGAATCAACAGCAACAGCAGCATCGCCGCAATGACCGTCCGGGAAATCAAACTGGCAGCCGACCAGGTGGACAACGACCAGACCAATCACGTCCACAGCACGGAAAAAATCAGGGGAAGAATCAGGAGAGAAAACCAAACGATATGAGAAGTCAACCAGGGAAACCGCTTGATCGCAAACCAGTCAACCAGCAAGAGCCAACGGTGAACGAAAAAGATGATGTACGCACGGGCGAGGATTTTGAAGAAAAGGTAAATATCCCGAACAAGGTAAGCTTGGAAAAACGGGAAAAAATCAAAAAAGCCCCAGGACCAAAGAAAACCTTTGAAGACAACAAGAAGAGCCAGCCGTTCAAAGGCGGAAACAAACGCCAGGACAACCGCAGGCATGGCGGCCAGCGCGAACAGCAGCAACAGCGTCCTGTTCTCGAGCCACCTAGCAAAATTACGTTCACTGAATCTTTGACCGTAGGAGAGCTGGCGAAGAAGCTTCGCAAGGAACCGGCGGAAATCATCAAAAAGTTGTTTAATTTGGGCATCATGGCTACGATTAACCAGGATCTCGATCGCGATGCCATCGAATTGATCTGTTCGGAATACAATGTGGAAGTCGAAGAAAAAATCGTCATCGACGAAACCAACTTTGAAACGATCGAAGAAGTGGACAATCCGGCAGATATGGTGGAGCGTCCGCCGGTCGTTACGATCATGGGTCACGTTGACCACGGAAAAACGACACTGCTTGATGCCATCCGCTCCACGAACGTAGTGGCAGGCGAAGCAGGAGGCATCACGCAGCACATCGGTGCATATCAGGTCGAGATTAAAGGCAAGAAGATTACCTTCCTCGACACGCCTGGCCATGCAGCCTTTACGACCATGCGTGCGCGCGGTGCGCAAATTACGGACATTACCATTCTGGTAGTTGCTGCAGACGACGGCGTAAAACCGCAAACCATTGAAGCGATCAGTCATGCCAAGGCAGCAAAGGTTCCGATTATCGTCGCCGTAAACAAGGTCGACAAACCGGAAGCCAATATCGACCGAATCAAGCAAGAGCTGACCGAGTATGAGCTGGTAGCAGAAGAATGGGGCGGAGATACGATCTTTTCTCCAATTTCCGCTAAGCAGCGCCAAGGTATCGAAGAGCTGCTCGAGTACATTCTGCTCGTTTCCGAAGTGCAAGAGCTGAAGGCCAATCCAAACAAGCGGGCCCGCGGTACCGTCGTGGAAGCCGAACTGGATAAGGGACGCGGACCTGTAGCGACTG
Organism: Brevibacillus sp. FSL K6-2834; assembly: GCF_038592925.1. Lineage (NCBI taxonomy): Bacteria > Bacillati > Bacillota > Bacilli > Caryophanales > Paenibacillaceae > Brevibacillus > Brevibacillus sp. FSL K6-2834. Next base: position 3,189,759 of record NZ_CP151945.1, on the reverse strand, counting down.
TCCTCGTTCAACACGGTACCCTGAAAGTCGGAGATCCGATTGTCGTCGGTTCCGCCTTTGGACGCGTTCGTGCCATGGTAAATGACAAAGGACGCCGCATGAAGGAAGCTGGACCGAGCACGCCTGTAGAAATTACCGGTCTGAACGACGTGCCGCAAGCCGGGGACCAGTTCATGGTCTTTGAAGATGAGAAAAAAGCGCGTGCAATCGGGGAAGCCCGTGCTTCCAAGCAGCGTGAATCCGAGCGCCGCGCAAACACTCGCGTATCTTTAGACGATCTGTTTCAGCACATTCAAGAGGGCGACATCAAGGAGCTCAACCTGATCGTCAAGGCTGACGTTCAAGGTTCTGTCGAGGCTCTTCGCGGCTCTCTGGAAAAAATCGATGTCAACGGAACGCGTGTAAAAATCATTCACACAGGCGTAGGTGCGATTACGGAATCCGATATTACGCTGGCAAATGCCTCCAATGCGATTGTGATCGGCTTCAACGTACGTCCGGAACCAAACGCGCGGAGCATGGCTGAGCAGGAGAGCATTGATATTCGACTGCATCGGGTTATTTACACCGTGATTGAAGAAATTGAACAAGCACTGAAAGGCATGCTGGACCCTGTCTATAAAGAGTCCATCATCGGCCAGGCAGAAATTCGCGAGGTATTTAAAGTGTCCAAAGTGGGCAACATCGCAGGCTGCTATGTTACAGAGGGCAAGCTGACCCGCGATGCCGGTGCTCGTCTGATCCGCGAAGGCGTCGTGATCTACGAAGGAAAGCTGGATACGCTGAAACGCTTCAAGGATGACGCCAAAGAAGTTGCCGCAGGCTACGAGTGCGGACTTACGCTGGAGCGCTACCATGACATCAAGGTTGGCGATGTGATCGAAGCCTTCGTCATGGAAGAAGTAAAACAATAATGATTGCGGGTGCGCGGATTCAATTGTTTCTGCCTGCCTGCCAAAATCTGAAAGAGAAAAGGGCCATTGTCAAAAGCGTTCTGGGAAAACTGCGGAGCAGATTCCATGTCTCCGCGGCAGAGCTGGCCTATCAGGAGCAGTGGCAGCGTGCCGAAATTGGTATCGCTGCCGTTGCCAATGAAATGTCCTTTTTGGCAAATCAGATGCAAGCGATGATACGGCTGGTGGAAAACCATCCCGGTGTGGAGTTGATCCAAGCCGATACGGAATACTACGAGTAGGAAGCCAGCGGAGGTGATAAATATGAACAAGACACGGATGAGCCGGGTTGGCGAAGAGATCAAAAAAGAGCTGAGCATCGTTTTGCAGCGCGGTTTGAAGGACCCTCGCATCGGGTTTGTGACCGTTACGGATGTAGAGGTGACAAGCGACCTGCAGCTTGCGAAAGTATACGTCAGCATTTTTGGCAGCGAAGAACAACGGAGAGACTCTCTGGCTGGGTTGCAAAAAGCGAAGGGCTACCTGCGCACAGAGATCGGAAGACGGGTAAAGCTCCGTCATATACCGGATTTTGTATTTAAATTGGATGAATCGATTGATTATGGCAGCAAAATTGAAACCATCCTGCGTGAAATCTCCACGGATGGAGAAAAAGGGGACAAACAGGATGAGTAATTACAACCGTTCCTTGGAGGAAGCGGTCAGCTTCATGAAGAAGCATGACCGTTTTCTGGTTCTTTCCCACGTCAATCCGGACGGGGACGCCACGGGCTCTGCGTTGGCCGTCGCCCAGATGCTGCGTGATCTCGGCAAAACCTTTGTAGTCATCAACGAAGGCGAGACACCGGCCAGATTTTCCTTTTTGCCCGGATTTGAACAGATTCGCAATGTATCGCAGTCACCGCTGGAGGAGTCTTTCTCGGCGGTGATTGCTGTCGATTGCGCGGACCGCTCTCGCATGGGCAATGTCGAGCATCTCTTTGCTCAGGATGTGCAACTGTTAAACATCGATCATCATCCGACCAACGACGAATTCGGCACATGCAATGTGATCCGGACCGATGCCGCTGCGACTGCGGAAATCCTGTACGATCTGGCTGTAGCCGGCCATTTGCCGTTTCAAGCGGATTTGGCGCTATGCCTCTATACCGGCCTCTTGACCGATACAGGGGGATTTCGCTATTCCAACACCACGCCGCATGTGATGGAGAGTGCCGCCAGTCTGCTCAAATATGGCGTTAATCCGGGCGAGGTCGCTGAGCGTTGCCTCGAAGTGATTACACTCGGGCATGTGAACATTTTGCGCCAAGCGTTGGGCAGTCTGAAGCTGTCATTCCAGAACCAGGTTGCCTCTGTTTGCGTCAGCAGACAGGATCTGGCCGAGGCGAATGCCGACCGCGAAGACGCAGGCGGCCTTGTGAATTACTGCCGCAACATCGAGGGTGTCGAAGTCGGCATTTCCTTCGTGGAAGCGGAGCCGAATGTGGTCAAGGTGAGCTTGCGGGCGCGCAGCTACGTCAATGTAGCCGAGATAGCCAAGCAGCTCGGTGGAGGAGGCCACGCCAAAGCGGCGGGATGTACGCTTCACGGATCATTGGACGAGGTTCGCGATCGAGTCTTGGCCCTGCTGGGGGAAGTCATGGGAGTGAAGGACAATGAGTAAGGTCCACGGTGTCGTGGTGATCGATAAACCGGCTGGCATGACCTCCCATGACTGTGTGGCACGGGTACGCCGGATGTTTGGAACCAAGAAAGTCGGTCATACGGGTACACTGGACCCGGAAGTGACCGGTGTCTTGCCGATTTGTATCGGCAACGCGACGCGGCTGGTGGAGTATTTGCAGGAGCTGCCGAAACGCTATGACGTCATCATGCGGCTCGGCTCCTCGACAACGACCGAGGATGCTGGCGGTGAAATAGTCGAGCACAAGCAGGTCGACCCGCATGACGTTACACAGCAGAAAATCGAGGAAGCGTTCCGGCAGTTTTTGGGTGAAATCGAGCAGATCCCGCCGATGTACTCCGCTGTAAAGGTAAACGGGAAACGTCTGTACGACCTTGCACGCGAAGGAATTGTGATTGAACGGAACGCGAGGAAGGTAACCATTTACGAGCTGGATTTTCACCAGGTAAAAACGGACGGCGAGTTTGTGGACGTTTCCTTTTCCTGCACATGCTCAAAAGGAACGTATGTCCGCACTTTATGTGTTGACCTTGGGCGTGCTCTGGGGTATCCTGCCCATATGAAGCAGTTGCGGCGAGTCAAAAGCGGTCCGTTTTTGGAAAAGGAAGCGATACCGCTTGAGCGGCTGGAAGAAGCAGTCCAGACAGGTGAGGATATAACGAAGCACGTTATTCCGATCTCCCATGCGCTGTCGTTCCTACCGCGGTATGAAATCGCCCCCGACCGAAAAAAAGCGGTGCTGAACGGACTGTCGACCGCTCTCCCGGGTCTTGCGGCTAAAGAAGGTACGCTGATCTGTCTTTTTTCGGGAGAACAGCTTCTGGGAATCCATCGCGTCTGCCTTGGACCCAAGGGCCTTTTTGCAAAGGCTGAAAAAGTCTTTCCTCCTGAGGTGTAACCGTGAAAACGATATCCTTGACTTATCCTTTGCCAAAAGATTTGCTACCTGTCCCCTGCGCGGTCGCTCTGGGGTATTTTGACGGTGTACATATCGGTCACAGGCGGGTAATCCAGAAAGCGATTGACACAGCCAAGGCAAATGGATGGAAAAGCGCTGTGATGACATTCGATCCGCATCCGCGGGAAGTGCTGGGACAAACCGGGTACAGCCAGTATCTTACCCCCCTCCCGGAAAAGCTGGAGCAGCTCGAGAAGATGGGCGTCGACCTGGCGTACGTCATTCGCTTTGACATTTCCTTCGCGGCTGTCTATCCCGAGGACTTTATCGAAGAATGCTTGCTGCCATTGGGGTGCCGTCATGTCGTTGTCGGCTTTGACTACACATTCGGTCACCGGGGGATGGGAACGGCCCAGACTCTGCAGGAGCTTGCCAGAGGCAGATACGGCGTAGACATCGTTGGCCCGGTCAACCGCCTAGGCGAAAAAGTTAGCAGTACGGTCATTCGCGAATACCTGCACCATGGAGATGTGGAACAGACCCGGCACTTGCTGGGACGTCCTTACAAAATCAGCGGTGAAGTGGTACACGGGGATAAACGCGGGCGTACCATCGGTTTTCCGACGGCGAACGTACGCGTCTCAAGTCCTTATCTGATCGGCAAGAACGGAGTGTACGGTGTCCGGTTTACCGTTGGCGGACAAGTATATCAAGGTGTCATGAATGTCGGGATCAAGCCGACATTTGAATTGGAGAAGAAAGAAAAATCGTTGGAAGTGCACATTTTTGACTTCAAACGCGAAATCTACGGGGAAAAAGTAGAAGTAGAATTTTTGTTCTTCATTCGGGATGAACAAAAATTCTCTGGGGTTGAAGCCCTGATCGCGCAAATCCAGCAGGATGTACAGGTCGCCAAGGAAAAATTCGCTGAGGGAAATGCATGATTCGTCTTTGCTTTTAGCGGGCCTGTATGCTATAATTCATAACGTTGCAGAAAAACCGCAGCTTGGTTGTCCGATTCTCACCGACGGCAAACTCGGCTGACGGGGATAAAATGTAGGAGGTGAGTCAAGATGGCATTGTCTCAAGAACGTAAAGCACAGCTGATCCAAGAGTTCCGCACTCATGAAAATGACACCGGTTCTCCGGAAGTTCAGATCGCTATCCTGACAGAAAACATTAACAATCTGAACGAGCATTTGCGTACGCACAAAAAAGATCACCACAGCCGTCGTGGTCTTTTGAAAATGGTAGGTCAACGCCGCAACCTGTTGGGCTACCTGCGCGAGCTGGATGTTACACGTTATCGCGAACTGATCAATCGTCTTGGTCTGCGTCGCTAGTTCGTATCAGGAGAAAAAAGCGGGTTCATCCCGCTTTTTCTATTATCTAAAACCGCTGCCAAAGCTGCCCATTTAATTTTGATGGCGGCAGGAAATAATACATACAGGTAGAAAATGATTGTGTATCGTGCACAATGAGGTAAAGGAGGACTGCTAGCAACATGGAGCAACAATTCCGTACATACGAGTTTGAACTGGCAGGCCGCAAACTGACGCTGGAATTTGGCAAAATGGCAAAGCAGGCGCAAGGTTCGGTCTTGGTTCGATACGGCGATACGGCTATTCTTTCTGCCGTTACGGTTTCCAAAGAGCCGAAGCCGCTTGACTTCTTTCCATTGACTGTCAACTATGAGGAGCGTCTATACGCTGTCGGAAAAATCCCCGGAGGGTTTATTAAACGGGAAGGACGCCCGAGCGAGAAGGCTATTTTGGCCAGCCGTCTGATCGACCGTCCGATCCGTCCGCTGTTCCCTGAAGGATTCCGCAACGACGTCCAAGTGGTAAACACCGTACTGTCGGTGGATCAGGACTGCTCTCCTGAGATCGCAGCCATGATCGGAACGTCTGCCGCCCTCTGCGTTTCCGAGATTCCTTTCAACGGGCCGATTGCCGGCGTGATCGTAGGGCGTGTAGATGGAAAGCTCGTCGTTAACCCTACTGTTGAACAGATGGAGAAGAGCGACATTCACCTGGTGGTAGCAGGAACGTATGATGCGATCAACATGGTGGAAGCAGGAGCAGATCAGGTTCCTGAATCAGTCATGCTGGAAGCGATCATGACCGGTCACGATATGATCCGGAAGCTGGTAGAGTTCCAGAACAAGATCGTAGCTGAGATCGGCAAGGAAAAAATGGTTGTGGTGCTTCATGAGGTAGACCCGCAGGTCAATCAGGCTGTTCGGGAATACGCTGAAGCGCGTCTGAAAGAAGCGATTCGCATTGAAGAGAAACAGGCTCGTTACGACGCCATCGATGCGATCAAAGCGGAGACCAAGCAGCATTTCGCCGAAGCAAATCCGGAGACTTATGCGGAGCAAGAGCGGGCCATCGACGAGGTTCTCTACAACATCGTCAAGGAAGAGGTACGCCGCTTGATCACCGAAGAAAAAATTCGCCCCGATGGACGAGCTCTGAACGAAATTCGTCCGCTGTCCAGCGAGACGAACATCTTGCCGCGTACACACGGTTCCGGACTGTTTACGCGCGGTCAAACCCAGGCTCTCAGTGTCTGCACCCTCGGCGCGTTGGGCGACGTGCAAATCCTGGATGGCCTTGGGCTGGAAGAGTCTAAACGCTTTATGCATCACTACAATTTCCCGCCGTACAGCGTAGGGGAAGCACGTCCGCTTCGTCCTCCAGGCCGCCGCGAGATTGGTCACGGTGCGTTGGGTGAACGCGCAATTGAGCCGATCATCCCATCCGAAACCGAGTTCCCGTATACAATCCGACTTGTATCGGAAGTAATTGAATCGAACGGTTCCACCTCGCAGGCCTCGATTTGCGCCAGCGTACTTGCTTTAATGGATGCCGGTGTGCCGATCAAGGCACCTGTAGCCGGAATTGCCATGGGTCTGATCATGGGCGAAGACGGAAAAACCTTCTCTATTCTGACAGACATCCAAGGGATGGAAGACCATCTGGGCGATATGGATTTCAAAGTCGCAGGTACCGAAACAGGGGTTACTGCGATTCAGATGGACATCAAGATCGCCGGCATCAACCGTGAAATTCTGGAGCAAGCGCTGGAACAGGCAAGAGAAGGCCGTTTGACCATTCTCAAGCATATGCTCAGCACGATTTCCGAGCCGCGCAAGACGCTGTCTCCCTATGCGCCTAAGATTCTCACGATGCAAATCAATCCGGACAAGATCCGCGATGTCATCGGACCTCAAGGCCGTATCATCAACAAGATCATCGATGAGACCGGGGTCAAAATCGATATTGAACAGGATGGCCGCATCTTTATTGCATCGGTGGACCACGACGCAAACCTGCGGGCAAAACAGATCATCGAAGATCTCGTGCGCGAGGTAGCCCTCGGACAAACATACCTGGGAACTGTGAAGCGCGTGGAAAAATACGGTGCATTCATCGAGCTGTTCGCTGGAAAAGAAGGGCTCTGCCACATTTCCCAGCTGGCTGAAGAGCGCGTAGCGAAGACAGAAGATGTCGTATCCGTTGGCGATAAAGTGATGGTAAAGGTCACCGAGATCGACGACCAAGGCCGTATCAACCTGTCCCGCAAAGCTGTTCTGAAAGAGCAAGCGGCGCAAAACGCACCAGTACAAGCAGAATAACGGGTTAACCGTTTCCCAGAAAAACGTCATGACGTTTTTCGCAGACAAAGGCTTCGTCACTCGAAGGACTCTTCGCGTACGGAAGCTTTTTCTTTTTCCTTCTATCTTCCCGGCTCTCCTCATACATTGGACAAAGAAGGACTTGTACGTGTGAAAGCCGGGAGGGGCATGTGGATGAACAAAGCAGTGACATTTCGGATCCTGTTTACGGTAGGCTGCGCCGTATTGCTCGCACTGACCCTGAATTACAGACCGATCGATCGCTATATAGAAACGGTAAAAATCAAATCGATAACGGCCGACAAGCCGATTGCGGGTGGGCAGGAGGATGAGCTTCGGAAGAAAATCGACGAGTGGAAGCAGGGGAGGGAGGAGGCGCCGATCAATGCGAAGGTCGACCGGGTGTGGCGTGCCATTCCGGGATATAACGGATTGGCTGTGAACGTGGAAGCCTCCCTCGAAAAGCTGAAGACCGCGCAGACAGCAGGCCCCGGAGCGCTTGTCTTCGAAGAAATCCCTCCCGCCATCTCGCTGGAACAGCTGGGAGCCCATCCGATTTATCGCGGAAATCCGCAAAAACCCGCTGTTTCTTTTATGATCAATGTTGCTTGGGGCAATGAATATTTGGATACGATTTTGGATACGTTGGACAAACACGGCGTGAAAACGACTTTTTTCCTGGATGGCTCCTGGGTGAAGCGGTACCCGGAGCTGGCCAAAAAAATTGCAGAGCGCGGCCACGAGATCGGCAACCACGCCTATTCTCATCCGGATATGGCAAAAATCGGCGTGGAGCGGATGAGGCAGGAAATCTCAAAAACCCAGGAAGTGATTCAAAAGACGCTGGGAATAAAACCGGTCTTGTTTGCACCTCCTTCCGGTTCCTTTAATCAATCGGTGGTCAACATTGCTCACAACGAGTTTCAGATGAAGACCATTTTGTGGACGGCAGATACGGTCGATTGGAGAAAGCCGCCAGTGGGCGAGATGGTCAGTCGCATCGAGGCCAAGCTGGGCAACGGTGTTCTGATTCTGATGCACCCAACGGCACCTACAGCTGCAGGATTGGATAAAATGATCCAGGACGCCAAGAAAAAAGGCCTGATGCCGATGCCGGTTTCAGAAGTAATTTCCAGTAAGCGGCTGCGATGACACCCCCTTTATTGTGAGAATAGGCGAATTTTGTTATAGTAAAACTTGTTTGCAAGCAATCAAACGAGCAAAGGATGGAATAGCAACCGAGGAGGGTTTATGTGATACAACGATATACATGTGAGAACGGGCTCCGCATCATTACGGAGAAAATCCCATCCGTACGTTCAGTGGCTTTGGGTGTATGGGTCGGAACCGGTTCCAAGTTTGAGACGGAACGGGATAACGGAATCTCGCATTTTCTTGAACATATGTTCTTCAAAGGAACGACGAACCGTTCAGCAAAGGAAATTGCGGAAACGTTTGATGAAATCGGAGGGAATGTAAACGCCTTCACCTCCAAGGAGTACACGTGTTACTATGCGCGCATCCTCGATCAGCATGCGCCGATCGCCCTGGATGTATTGACGGATATGTATTTTAACTCCGTATTTGATCCAGAAGAGCTGGAGAAGGAAAAAAATGTGGTCATCGAGGAAATCAGCATGTACGAGGATACTCCAGACGACCTGGTCCACGATTTGATTGCAAGGGCAAGCTACGGGGACCATTCGCTAGGATATTCGATTCTCGGGACGGAAGATGTGCTGCGCTCTTTGAAAAGAGAGAATTTGCTCGATTACATTGATGGTCATTACCTCCCTTCCAATACCGTCGTGACGGTGGCCGGAAATTTTGACGAAGCATTGATTGAGGATATCAAGCGCAGATTTTCTTCCCTGCAGCGAAATGCAAGGATGCAAGAGGTACGGACGCCGGAGTTCCAGGGACGCTCGATTGCCCACCATAAAGCAACGGAACAGGCACATTTGTGCATTTCCCTGCCAGGCTTTCAGGTAGGCCATGAGGATACCTATTCACTGATCTTGTTGAATAACGTGCTCGGCGGCAGCATGAGCTCCAGGCTGTTTCAAGAAATTCGTGAGGAACGCGGCCTGGCTTACTCGGTGTACTCGTATCATTCATCTTTCAAAGAGGCAGGTACATTCACCATTTATACGGGAACCGCACCGGAGCAGGTTGGGCAGGTTTTCGATATTGTCGCCAATGTGCTTCGCGATGTTACCGAACATGGAATTACCGAGAAAGAACTGAAAAAGGGCAAGGAGCAGTTGAAGGGCAGCTTGATGCTCAGCCTGGAAAGCACAAACAGCCGGATGAGCCGCCTCGGCAAAAACGAATTGCTGCTCGGGCGTCATCTCAGTCTGGATGAGATTGTCGCGAAGATCGACCGTGTTTCGCATGAGTCCGTCCTTTCAGTCGCTAGACAGCTGTTCCGCTCCAAGCTGGCCATGGCCATGGTAAGTCCATTGGACGGTTTCCCCGACAACGTTAGAAGCGATATTCTCCTGTGAAAAAATCCGGCATAGACCGGATTTTTTTTCGTATAAAAGTAGAAACGAATAACCTTGACGAGCCCCGGAATGGCGGGTCCGTAAAGGAAGCGGCCACTTCATAAGAACTGGCATGAGAGGCGGTTCAAAATAAGGGGGATGGAGTGCATGCGTTTAAGCGAGATGAGCGGCAAGGAAATCATCGGGTTGGACAATGGGGAGCGATTGGGCGTGATCGGCGACTCTGACCTGGAGATCAATACCGAGACAGGAAGCATCCACGCGATTATCGTACCGGGTGGAAGCTTTTTTGGTTTCGGAAAGAAGCGCGACGACATGGTCATTCCCTGGGACGCCATCGTCAAAATCGGGCCGGATATGGTGATTATTCAGGTAAATAAAAATCAGTCACAAGCTTTGGAAAAATAGGCGCTTTAGTCACCGAACCGGATACGGCCGAATAGGATGGGGTAGACGTAACGCTTTCCGTTATCTTTTTCACACGGAAAAACCTTTGCGTTTCGATCGTTTAATGCAGTAAAATGTGTGGAAAGGGGAACGCAGCATGCTAACGGGCAAACACGTTGCCTTTATCGGCGGCGACGCACGCCAGTTGGAAGTGATCAAGCGTTGCATTCAACTGGATGCCAGTGTCACGCTGATTGGCTTTGACAACCTGGAAAGCATCTTCACCGGGGCAACCAAAAGACCATTAACATGCGATGTGTTGAAAGACGTTGACGCCTTGATTCTTCCCATCGTCGGGTCGGATGACAACGGCTATGTGGAAAGCATATTCTGCTCTAAGCCGCTGCAGCTATTGGATGAGCATGTAGCGAGTCTTCAAAAGCACTGCATTGTCTACACGGGTATGGCAAAGACATATTTGAAGCAACTGCTTGCCGCCCAGCAAATTGAGCTGGTGGAACTTCTGGATCGTGATGATGTGGCCATTTACAATTCGATCCCGACCGTAGAGGGAGCCTTGATGATGGCCATCCAGCATACAGACATCACGATACACGGTTCGCAGTCCATCGTGCTTGGTTTGGGACGGACAGGCATGTCCATGGCGCGTGCGCTGCATTCGCTGGGAGCCAGAGTTCGTGTAGGGGCAAGACGTCAGGAACACATAGCACGTATTTTTGAAATGGGGCTGACGCCCTTTCATATGAGCGAATTGAAACAGCAGGTGAACAATGCCGATTTTATTTTCAATACGATCCCGAAGCTTGTACTGACAGCGGAAATCATCGCCCAAATGCCGCAAACGGCATTTATTCTTGACCTCGCTTCCAAACCGGGGGGGACTGATTTTCGCTATGCCGAAAGACGGGGAATCAAGGCTTTGCTTGCACCCGGATTACCCGGTATCGTCGCACCCAAAACAGCCGGACAGATTTTAGCCCAAACCTTGTCGCGTCTTATCGGGGAGCAAACGATCACCAGGGGGAATCAGCATGGGTAAACTTCAGGGAAAGACGATCGGTTTTGGACTGTCTGGCTCACACTGCACGTTTGAGGAAACCATGCCGCAAATCAAGCGGCTTGTGGACGCGGGCGCCCGTGTCGTTCCCATTGTTACGAATACGCTCCTTACCACTGACACCCGTTTCGGCACATCCGAGAGCTGGCAAAAGCAGCTTGTGGACATAACCGGGGAAAAGCTGATCACAACGATCCCGGAGGCGGAGCCGCTCGGTCCATCCAAGCTGCTGGATGTAATGGTGATTGCTCCATGCACGGGCAACACGACCAGCCGCCTGGCAAATGCCATCACGGACAGCCCCGTGCTTATGGCAGCCAAGGCTACGATGCGAAACTTGCGGCCAGTTGTAATAGCGATCTCGACCAATGACGGATTGGGTTTGAACGCAGCCAATATTGCAAAGCTTCTGGCGGCGAAAAACGTCTATTTTGTGCCTTTCGGACAGGATGCTCCTGACAAAAAACCTACCTCGCTGGTAGCTCGTATGGAACTTATTTTGGAAACGTGTGAGGCTGCGTTAGAAGGCCGACAATTGCAACCCTTGTTGATAGAAAGATACCAATACTAAAACCAGTACTGTTTGAGCGCGATTAGGAGGAGAGTAGAAGATGGCGAACCAACTGACCTACAACGTTGCTGTGGTCGGTGCAACCGGCGCAGTCGGGCAGCAGATGATCAAAATTTTAGAAGAGCGGAATTTCCCAATTAAGCAGTTGAAGCTGCTTGCTTCCAGCCGTTCGGCAGGCAAAACGGTCATGTTCAAGGGACAAGAGATCGTTCTGGAAGAAGCGACACCGGACAGCTTTGCTGGAGTTGATTATGCCCTGTTCAGCGCAGGCGGAGCGATCAGCAAGGAGCTGGCTCCTCACGCTGTGCGCCACGGCGCAGTCGTAATCGACAACACAAGCGCTTACCGGATGGACCCGGAAGTCCCGCTGGTCGTTCCGGAAGTGAACATGGATGCCGCTCTTGCCCACAAGGGGATCATTGCCAACCCGAATTGCTCGACAATTCAAATGGTAGCCGCTTTGAAACCCCTTTATGATCGCTATGGAATAGATCGGATCATCGTCTCTACTTATCAGGCAGTCTCCGGAGCGGGCGCGTCTGCCATTCAAGAGCTGTTGACGCAGTCCCGTGACGTTTTGGACGGCAAAGAACCGGAGTGCAAGGTGCTTCCGGTAGGGAAACTGCCTGTTCATCATCAGATCGCGTTCAACGCTATTCCGCAAATCGACGTGTTTACGGAAAACGGATTTACGTATGAAGAAATGAAAATGGTGAACGAGACAAAGAAAATCTTCGGGGACGACAATGTGCTCGTATCTGCTACCTGCGTTCGCATCCCGGTTGTATATGGACACAGCGAAGCTGTCTATGTAGAGCTGAAAGAGGATTACGATCTGGCAGAAGTAAAATCGCTGCTGGAAAAAGCTCCCGGCGTCGTATTGACCGATGTACCGGAAGAGCAGCGCTATCCTTTGGCTACGGATGCGGCAGGCAAACTGGATGTGTTTGTAGGACGCGTACGCCGCGACCTTCATCATCCAAGAGGACTGCACATGTGGATTGTGTCCGACAACCTGCTCAAGGGTGCTGCTTGGAATACAGTACAAATCGCTGAAGAACTCATCAAAGCACGAGCATAGGGGAGAGGTTTGTGAAAATTCTCGTCCAGAAATTCGGTGGATCTTCACTGACAACAGAAGATTGCCGGATCAGGGCTATTACGCATATAAAAAGAGCAATCGACGAAGGCTATGCCCTCGTCGTTGTCGTGTCAGCGATGGGGCGCAAGGGCGATCCCTACGCGACTGACACATTGCTGCAGCTCATTCGCAGCAACGGGAACGGTTTGCCCAAAAGAGAGACGGATCTGTTGATGCACACGGGTGAAATCATCTCGGCAACGGTCATGTGCAGCATGCTGAATGCCGAGGGAATACACGCGACGATTTTGACAGGCGGGCAGGCGAATATTGTCACCAGCGATGATTTTACTAATGCGCAGATCGAGACGATTGAACCAAAGCGAATCTTGCAGGAGCTGGAAGCCGGGAAAGTGGTTATCGTTCCCGGTTTTCAGGGACGGACGCCGGATTGGGAAATTACGACGCTCGGCCGAGGAGGAAGCGACACGACGGCAACAGCTCTAGGCGTCGCGCTCCATGCCGAAATGGTAGACATTTTCACTGATGTGAACGGAATCATGACGGCTGATCCACGGATTGTGGATGAGGCCCAGCCGCTGGCGACGGTTACGTATTCGGAAATCTGCAACATGGCACATCTGGGGGCGAAGGTTATCCATCCGCGTGCTGTCGAGATTGCCATGCAGGCAAATGTCCCCATTCGTGTCCGATCCACTTTTTCGGATGATCCAGGTACACTGGTTACCAACCTTTTGGAGATTGGTCGAATGGGGTACACTGTACATGATCGGCTGGTCATGGGGATCGCGCATGTCCCGAATATTACGCAAATCAAAGTCGCCAACAAGGATGGCCGTTACGATACGCAGCTGCAGGTATTCAAGGCGATGGCCAAGAATGACATCAGTGTCGACTTCATCAACGTGAATCCGTTGGGTGTCGCGTATACGGTCCATGATGAAATGGGAGAAAAGGCTTCCCGCATCTTGACGGATATGGGATACGAGCCTCAGTTATTGCCGCATTGCGCAAAGGTCTCTGTAATCGGTGCGGGGATGACGGGCGTTCCCGGTGTCATGGCTCAGATTGTGGAAGCTTTGACGCACGAGGACATTCCCATTCTGCAGTCTGCTGACTCCCATACGACCATTTGGGTTCTGGTGCACGAGGAAGACATGGTACGGGCCGTTCGCGCCCTGCACCATCAATTCCAACTGCATACCGGACACTTATAGCAGCTATGACATTATACATGTGAGAATAGACAGAGGAGTTGGGGGCAGTGGCACGTTTTGGCCGATTGGTTACCGCGATGGTAACTCCTTTCAATCAACAACTGGAAATCGATTATGAACAAACCGAGCGTCTTATTGATCATTTGCTGGCCACCGGGACGGATGCGGTAGTAGTAAGCGGGACAACGGGCGAGTCGCCGACGCTGTCCGCCAGGGAAAAGCTGGATTTGTTCAAGCATGTCGTGTCCTATGCAAAAGGGAAATGCCATATTATTGCCGGTACAGGCAGCAACAATACGGCGGCGAGCATCGAGTTTACGAAAGAGGTTGAAAAGATCGGCGTTGACGCAGTCATGCTCGTCACTCCGTATTACAGCCGTCCTTCCCAGGAAGGAATATATCAGCACTTCAAGGCTCTTGCCGAGTCTACCAAGCTGCCAGTCATGCTGTACAATGTTCCCGGCCGTACGAGTGTAAACATGACAGCAGAGACTACTCTCCGGCTCGCGCAGCTGCCCAATGTGGTTTGCGTGAAAGAAGCATCCGGCAACCTGTCTCAAATGGCATCCATCATTGAGCATGCGCCGGAAGGGTTTGAGCTGTACAGCGGGGATGACGGGTTGACACTTCCGGTACTGTCTATCGGGGGCGTAGGCATCGTCAGCGTGGCCAGCCACGTGGTAGGTGCACAAATGTCCGAGATGATGTCCGCGTTTTTCCGTGGAGAGCATGCACAGGCAGCGGCTATTCATCGCAAACTCCTGCCTGTATTTGAAGGCTTGTTTGCCTATCCCAGCCCAGGACCGGTCAAAGCGGCCCTGGAGAAGCTCGGAGTACAGACCGGTGGCGTTCGGTTGCCATTGGTCGATTTGACCGAAGAAGAAAAAGCGTTTGTCCATTCGCTGTTGGGATAAACAGCGAACCAAAAACGGGAGCCGCTCCAAGGCTCCCGTTTTGCTGTTTCGCTTCTGTTCTCAGACCAGCAAGGGACTGAACATCCAGTGAAGGAAAAGAACCAGCACTCCCAGACTGATGTTGATCCAGCCGAGGAGCTTTGCGGCTCGTCGTTCTCTCTTCATGTTTGCCGCCCGGTAAGTCTCGGAGTCGATCAGAAGGACGAATATGCCGGTAGCTATCGCCAGAAACACTGCATAGTAGATGTACCCGAGATGCAGGGAGAAACTCATGTATTGACCTCCTAACCCAGCCTCATTCCGACGCGGCGTATTGTGGTCGTAAAGTTGATCTCCACATCCAACTCCTTAAATTTCTTCCGCCAGTTTTCTTTCGTTTTGATGTGGGTATTCCAGTAATCGGGGAGCTTGGCCCGAACGTGCTCTCCAAAGCCGAATATATCTGATCCGTTCTTTTGGGTCATGGCAAGAATATTTTTAATGGTGTTTTTGCCACGGTCCGATACTTCGGCAGAGATGTCTTTTAACAGGCCTGGCTGATTCAAAGACCGGGTATTTTTTGTCTTTTCAACGATATCAGCTTCCACGTGGATAAAGAGCTTGATCTTTGGCTGTCCATGATCCAGTACGGCGTCAATTTGCGCGTCGCGAGAGCGGGAGCGGACCAATACGCTTCCCGGTTGGCCGGGGACAGGAGTAAAAGCGGAATAGCCTCCTTGTTTGATTCCCATCACTGCCATATAAAACCCAATTTCTAAAGGCTGGAGAACCCCGACCATCCGATCTCCTTGAAAATATGCCATCCCCGAGATTTCGGTGTTTTCATGCCGTTTTACTTCAACGACTGGCAAAAACGGTTCTTGGCCCAATTTGGAAGAGGCGCTCCAAAATAGGCCGAGGAACGCTCGTGGAAACTTGCCCAGAGAAACGGCGTTTTCCATCATGGCCGAAAGATAGAGCGTAGGGATGCGTTCCAGTTGCGGTGAGCTCTCCATGACCTTTGAGGCTCTGCCATTGGAGATGATCATCCATGCAGTACGGCGTACTTCAGGATTTCGGCGCAAATAATCGTTAAGATCGCCAAGACCTTTGCGGGCAACTTCATTGCTGACGATAATGACTCGCAAATGACCGAAAAAAAGTCGATCCGCAATTTCTTGCTGGAGGTTCAGGATCGCGTCATCCAATGTATGACCGACGGTGCTGACGAGCCAGACCGGCTTTTGCGAACCGTTGCTTCCGCTTTCCGGCCCGAGAGGAATTCTTCCCGGTACAGCAATTTGTGCCGTAATCTGGATCAGCTTTTTGTTCGGCTCCGGGAAGATACCGGTCATATGGTTTACTTCGGATTCATGCATCTGTTGGTTATCTTCGGATACGTCAATGGCGATTCCGAGAATGTTGGCTCTCGTCTCGATCTCGGTTCTGTCCCAACATCCTGTCAGAAAAGGCAGGAGCAGAGCGAGTATCAAAACGATATTAAGGTGTTTTTTGTGCGTGTTCCCGATCATGTTGATCCTCCCTTTTCTTGCGCAAAATCGCGATAATCAACAGGACTGCGGGGTAACCGATGGTGATGATGAGGCCGCACAGACCGATTGTAAGGATAAATCGGTAGGTATCCATAACATTTTGCGGGACCATGGCCAGCACGAAGATGACCGGCAACAGAAACAGCGAAAACATCTTGTGATCTCTGAGGCGAAGCAGATTGCTCAGCGAATGGATCGTAAAGTAGTAGGTGGAAAACAGAGTCGTAAATACACCCGTTACCCAAACAGCGAGAAACAAAATATCCAACCGCTCCAGGACATTGGCCGGGAGAGAGGTCATTCTGGCCAGTTCAAGGGTGGGCCAAATGAGCATCTTTGTCTCCTCGGCTCCAAAGATCGCCACGCTGGCAATCACGATCAAGAGGTAGAGACCGCCTGAGACGATAATCGCCAGCACACAGGCGATCGATGTTTTCGCCGGATGGCGCATGGATGGAATAATCATGGTAACGATAAATGAACCTTGAAACAGGGCTGCAATGGTCAAGCTGCCGTAAAACCACTGGCCTTTGTGAATCGGGGCGATGGGCTGCAAATTAATCAACTCAGCGTTTTGCAGAGACAAAGCGACAATTAATAGTCCCGGAGCCAGAATAAAAGGCAGGTAGAAAAGATGGATGTAAGAGAATGTGCTCAGGTCGTTTCGGCAAGAGATCGCCGCTAAGGCAAGCATGACAATGACAGTGACCTCCAATGGAGTATTTCTGAGCACAGCAGTAACGACGACTTCTCCGAATTCTCGGGCTGTCAGAGCAGATAAGACGGCAAAAAAGAAGATAATCGCGACACTCCCGATCCTGCCTATCCAGACACCGAGAATGTCTTCGCTATAGTGAATGATCGATTTGCGGGGAAAGCGTTTCCCCAACGCCGCCAGGATACCCAAGGAAAAAAGGGCGATCATGGTTCCGATAAAGGTAAGGAGCGGGGCGCCGGTATCTACCGCTTTTACGGCGATGACCGGCAAGGAAAGAACCCCGACTCCGATGATGGTGCTGATCAACACGGCTGCAGCCTGCAAAAACGTAATTTCACGTGGAGTCTCCATCCGAATCCTCCCACCTCCTATTTCCGACAGAAACCGGATCAAGCGTATTATGTGGTCTGGGCTCGATTACCTGGGATTTTGTCCCTGTCCGATTGGGATCACGAGGGTGCAAGAGTTCAGGACGCTTGCGGGAAAGCCAAAAGGGACCACGCACTGCCGTATCCTTCATTCCCTGCCATTGCCCAGGCACGAGAGGACTCATGTAAGGTATCCCAAAAGACCGCAGAGAAAGCATGTGGTTTACGATCAGAATCAAGCCAACCATGACCCCATAAAGCCCAAAGATTCCCCCCAGGATAATCAGCGGAAAACGAAGAAGTCGCAGGGCCAGAGCCATGTCATATGCTGGTGTGGCAAACGACCCGATGGTAGTAAGAGCGATAACAACGACGGTAATCGGGCTGGCAAACCCTGCTGATACGGCAGCTTGTCCGATCACAAGCACTCCGACGATCGACAGTGCGCCTCCGACCTGCTGAGGCAGCCTGATCGTCGCTTCCCGCAAAACTTCCATGGAGATTTCCATGATCAGCACTTCTACGAGGGACGGAAAAGGGACCCCTGCGCGACCACCGGCAACAGCAACGGCGAACTCGGTCGGGATCAACTCGGGATTGAAAGAAATAACAGAAACATATAAAGATGGAAAAATTAAGGAAAACAGAAGGGCTACCAGGCGCGATAGCCGGACAAAGCTGGATAGCACGAACCGTTCGGAATAGTCATCGACAGATTGATAAAATTGGCTGAACACAGCTGGGGCTATCAAGGCAAAAGGGCAGCCGTCGACGAGAATAATCACTCTGCCTTCCAGCAAGTTGGCCACACATTTGTCCGGTCGCTCCGTATTTTGTATTTGCGGGAAAGGTGAAAAATGGTGATCTTCGATGAACTGTTCCAAATAGCCGGAATCGATCACGCCGTCGATGTCAATTCGCTGCAGTCTGTCTATCACCTCTTTAGCGAGTGCAGGATTGCACACATCCCGCAGATAACAGACTGCCACTTTCGTCTTTGTCCTTCGACCGATCTGAACGGTTTTGACGAGCAAATCCACGGAAGGAAGCCGGTTTCGCAGGAGGGCAAGATTCACGCCAAGGCTTTCGATAAAGCCTTCCCGGGAACCGCGGATCACTTGCTCCGTTTCGGGCTGACTGATAGCACGGTGCTCGACTTTGCTGGAACCCGAAATGATTGCTCTATCGAATCCGTCGATGATAATCACGACTTGACCGGACAAAACCTGCTCGACCAGGGAGCGAATCTCATGTTGGGTAGATACGTTCCCTCCGATCAGGATGTCATTTGTGATCATGGTGAGCAATTCATTTTTATCAACAATTCCGTTTTCATCCTGCGTACCGTTTTTTTGGAGGAGCGGACGCAGGATGTCTTCTTTCATTTCCCGTTGATTCGTAAGGTGCTCCAAGTAGAGTAGTGCTGCCGGAAAGCGGCCAAACACATCAAACCGACGAATCTTGAAGTCGTCGGTGTCTCCAAATGTCTGCCTCATGTAAGCAAGCGTCTCTTCTAGATTGGCGGTTAACCGCCGATTGTCAGCGAAGGAAGAGCCAGACGTGGCCTTGGGAGAAGAGAGCTTCTGAGTCTCTTTCTTGTACTTTAGCCTCTGCCACACAGACATGCGGGCCACCTCCTTTTCGGCAAGTTACCCTATAGTCTGTCAGATTCCCGCCAATTCATTCTGATAGGTGCTCTTTTTTATTCTGGAAAATGACTTTTCCGGGTGGTTGTTTTTTCTTGTGTTCCACTTTTCGATTCGGGTATAATGAATCTAAGTGATTTGGGGCGGTTAATTTGAGTGTGAAAGACAACTAAATATAGGAGGTTACACGTTTTGGCAAAATCGAATCACTCTGTTCTCATTTTCGCCCTGGGCGGAGTAGGCGAAATTGGGAAAAATATGTACGTAGTCCAATGTGACGATGAAATTGTGGTCATCGACGCCGGATTAAAATTCCCGGAAGAGGAAATGCTGGGAATTGATATGGTAATCCCGGACATTACGTACCTGGAGGAAAATCGCGACAAAGTTCGCGGTATTATTGTTACGCACGGACACGAGGATCACATCGGCGGACTTAGCTATGTGCTAAAACGTTTGAAGGTACCGGTATATGCGACAAAATTGACGCTGGGTCTGATTGAAGCAAAATTAAAAGAAGCGGGTATTCTAAACGATACAAAGCGCATTTTAATTAACAGCGACTCGGAAGTTGATTTCGGGAACATGAAGGCGACGTTTTTCCGCGTCAACCACAGTATCCCGGACAGCGTAGGCGTTTGTCTGGAAACCCCTGAAGGATACGTAGTGCATACGGGGGACTTCAAATTTGATCAGACACCGGTAAACAATCAACAGGCTGATTTGGCCAAGATGGCCATGATCGGTGACCGTGGCGTATTATGTCTGCTGTCGGACAGCACCAATGCCGAGCGGCCCGGTTTTACCGGCTCGGAGCGTTCTGTCGGTGTTGCGATCAAGGATGTGTTCAGCAAAGCGGAAGGACGGATCATCGTTTCCACTTTTGCATCCAACGTTCACCGGATTCAGCAGGTAGTCGATGCTGCGACCGAATATCGTCGCAAGATCGCTGTCGTGGGCAGGAGCATGCAAAACGTCATCAATATCAGTAAGGATCTGGGGTACCTCAACGTGCCTGAAGGTCTGTTCATCGATACGGATGAAGTGAACAAGCTTCCTGCCGAGCAAGTAGTCATTTTATCCACTGGAAGTCAAGGGGAGCCGATGTCCGCGCTCACTCGTATGGCCCGATCCGCCCATCGGAAAATCGATATTCTTCCAGGGGACACAGTAGTAATCGCAGCTACACCTATTCCTGGCAATGAAAAATACGTAGCACGCACCATCGATCAATTGTCCCGGATTGGCGCTGAGGTGATTTACGGCGGGCACGGTCCGAATGGCGCTGTGCACGTTTCCGGTCACGGCAGTCAAGAAGAGCTTCGTCTGATGTTGAATCTCATGAAGCCAAAGTACTTTATCCCGATTCACGGCGAGTTCCGCATGCTGAGAATGCACGCCATGTTGGCAGAACAGGTGGGAGTTCCAAGTGAGAACATTTTCCTGTTGGACAACGGTGACACAGTGGAAATCTCCGGGGGAAAAGCACGGTTTGGGCCAAAGGTCAACGCTGGCAATGTCTTGATTGACGGCCTTGGTGTCGGCGATGTAGGAAATATTGTTCTTCGGGACCGCAAATTACTGTCACAAGATGGAATTCTGGTAGTTGTCGTTACACTCAGCAAACAAAATGGTACGATTTTGTCCGGTCCAGACATCATTTCCCGCGGATTTGTCTATGTTCGGGAATCTGAAGAGCTGTTGGACGAGGCAAATCGCATCGTCACCCAAACACTTGTAAAATGCATGGAAGAAAATGTGAATGAATGGTCTTCTTTGAAAAATAACGTCAAGGAAGCCTTGGGCCGTTTCTTGTACGATCAAACCCGCCGTCGTCCAATGATCTTGCCCATCATCATGGAAGTTTAAAAATGCTTTTTTCTTACAAGCAACATCCGAGCCGAAAATCCTGTTTGCACAAGGGTTTTCGGCTTGTTTTATTTTTCTTGAAAAGCCTCTTTAATGCAGCGAAATTAGTGGCCCTGCACTACTTGCCAAGGCTTTTGCCCTGCTCTCCTTATTTTTATTTTGAAAAAAATGGAATAGCACGGTAAAATGAACCAATCCCATGCCCGGGATGTAATTCCCAAGTTGCTGACAGTCCTGGATTGAAACAATCACGAAGCGTACAACGTCACATTACATGCTACACGTATTTCTTGAAGGTTCTTCCCTTATATGTGTTTAGAAGCAAAGGAGAGCGATCATATTGAAAACGAAGATCATTCCTCTGGCGATTGTAGCCTGCTTGCTGGTACCCTCATCCCAAGTGTGGGCCGAATCTGCCATCGTCAAAAAAATGAAAGAAACGGATCAAAAACAGCTGGCCGAAGAACGAAACAAAGAGTGCACAATGGGATGCCGGACGACGAGGGGATGGTCCCATCAGATTGGACCCGATTTTTTCGCATATCCCGACATGGCTAACGGTGCTGAGCTTTCACCCGATCAACTGTATCTTTTGCGGCGGTTGAACGATCTGTATCTGCAGCAAACGAAAATACTGCAGCTTGTCTGGGAGCAAAAGGTTTCCGCTCCCTACTCTCAGCAGAGAGAGGAAATAAAGGGGATTGTGCTCGACATGTTTGCACGTGTCGGGTCAATGCAGGACGTTTCTCCGAATGAAGTGAAGATCCTGCAGGAGGCTGTCCGCGTCGCAAGCAATCTGCACCTCTGGGACGACCTGCGAGAAGAGTGGGTGGAGGACAGGGATATCAATTTTGCTTACCAGTATGCAGAAGGCGTAGAGAAAGCTCTCGACCGTTTTCGGGAGGACATTTACAAGTACCGGGACCATATCCCTGGTGGACATTTTGCCCGCTTTGAATGGGGGCACGCTTTTACGATGAATGTCCTTAAAGAATTTCATAAGCCGTTGGCATCAGCGTACCCTGAGACTGTACACGCCTGGACCGAAAAATATACAGTGAAATTTTTAGATGATCTGCAAAAAGACAACACAGCGAAGCTGGATGAAAGATTACAGGCTGTTCTTTCGATCTACAACACTTACAAAGCGATGCCTGGAACAGCAGGGAAAGGCAGTCTGTCTTTTTCCCTGGGAGACAGAATCATTGAAATGATCAAAACCAATAATCAGACGATCACAGAGAACGAACGATACTACCAGGATTATGCCATCTCTCTTGGAAACCTATATGAGGTCTCCAAGCTTCCAGATATCGCTGCCGACAAGAAAAAGGCGATGAAGCTGCAGTGGTACCGTTCCTTTATGGAGGGACTTGGCAAGCTCGATGTCCCGGCTGTCTACAAAGGGAATTTCTATTGGTATGTTAACTATTTGGTTGACAATGACTTGAAGCTGTTCAACGCAGAATTTCCAAATGAGCGGAAGCTGCTGGCCAAACAGCTACTCACAAAACTGAAGGAAGAAAAAAATCCGGAAAACAAGGCGGAATACAACCAAACAATCGCCAAGCTGACAAAGCTGGCGAACGGTAAATAAACGGATTGTCTTCCAAAGCTTGCATCTTTTCTCCTCCTGCGACCCATACTATCACAGACAGCGAAGGAGGAGGATTCATGCAAAACAGACAAAGGCCCGATTATTTGAATCGCCCCCCTTTTGGGAGCAATCAGGAGGCCCCGCAAACCGCGCCGACAGAACCGCAACAGCCTGGCCAGCCTCCGGGTGCAGAAGATCCGAAAAAGCGTTTGCTCGACTCCATCACGCAGTTGGGGCAAACCAATGTTCCTCAACTGGAAAGCAATATTTATTGTTTGACGATCATCGGACAGGTGGAAGGTCACATCCAGCTGCCGCCGCAAAACAAGACGACGAAATACGAGCATATCATTCCGCAACTGGTTGCGGCAGAGCAAAACAGCAAAATTGAGGGAGTCATGGTGATCTTGAATACGGTCGGGGGAGATGTAGAGGCAGGCTTGGCGATCGCGGAGATGGTCTCTTCTCTCTCGAAACCGGTCGTTACACTGGTCCTTGGAGGAGGACACAGTATTGGCGTGCCAATCGCCGTCGCTGGCGACTATTCCTTCATAGCAGAAACGGCGA
This sequence comes from Brevibacillus sp. FSL K6-2834, assembly GCF_038592925.1. NCBI lineage: Bacteria > Bacillati > Bacillota > Bacilli > Caryophanales > Paenibacillaceae > Brevibacillus > Brevibacillus sp. FSL K6-2834. The sequence goes on along the minus strand of NZ_CP151945.1, from coordinate 3,166,550 downwards.
CCATGACGATTCACCCGATACGCTTGACCGGCCTTGTGATCAGTGTCCCGCAAACCTTTGAATACCTGGATAAAATGCAGGATCGAGTCGTCAGCTTTATCGCCCGCCACTCCAGGATCACAGAGGACCAGTTCCGCGAGCTGATGCTGAGGACAGGCGAATTGACGCGGGATATCGGCACCAATGTCATCGGAGCAGATGCGGTCAAGTACGGGTTGATTGACGAGGTAGGAGGGCTCGGCAAGGCGTTGAAAAAGCTGAACGAGCTGATCGAAAAAGCCCGGAACGGAGAGAAGGTGCTGCAGTGATTTTCTATTCCGTGGTCCCGATGGAAGTAGTGTTCGAAGGGATGGATCAGGTAGAGAAACAAGTCCTGCGTGAGCTCCCGATGGGTGAGGCGACTATGGTGGTTGAGCAAACAGGTCCTTACGAGGGCAAGATGGTTCGCCTGATCAGTCCCAATCCGCAGGACTATCTCAACCCGGCGTTTGCACCCGGTCAAGTGATCCGTTTTCGGCCGGAAGGTTTCGGGCAATAAGACCTGTATTTCTATGAATTTCCTGTGTTATACTAGATGTGGACAAACAGCAGCCGACCTACAAACGGCTGCCTTTTTATACGTCCGGACTTTTTTTGAGTGATAGATGAGTGATGGAAACGAAAGAAAGGAGGCATGCCACCTGAGTAGAAGAGCAAAAAGACAGTCGCAAGCGGCAGTTGCCTCTGTTGTCAAACTGGAGCTGCTGGGACTGGTCATGATCGTGCTTTGTCTCATCGGACTTTTGGAAAGCGGCTGGCTTGGAAAGAACATTCTCGCCTTTTTATTCCGCTTTTTGGCCGGGTCGTGGGATTTTACCATCCCATTATTGATCATGGGGCTGGCCGTACATATGATGTTTACCCGAAAACCGCCGCGGATGTCGTTGCGCGTTTTTGGATTGCTGCTCATACTTGTCGCTGTTTTGACCTGGGATCACATGTTTTTGTACAAGCAGGTAACGGCTGGAGGAACGTTTTCCGATCAGAGCATCATCCGCGTCACCTGGGATCGGATCTGGCTTGACCACAGCCAGAAGGTGTCGACGACCGGAGTCGGCGGCGGGATGGTGGGGGCGGTATTTTTCGCTCTATGCAATGGTCTCGTCGGGCCGATCGGTACCGGATTGATTATCGGCTTTTTGATTTTGGCCGGAATCATGTTTTTGTTCAACCTGTCTTACGTGGACATCGCCATTTTTGCGAGAGACAAAATCGCTCTGCTGTATGCCAAGATGAAAGATTCGGTCAAAGATTCTGTTCAAATGCTGCAAAATGAAAGCGAAAAGCGGAAGCAACTGGCTGAAGAAGAGCGCGAAGCGAAGAAAGCCAAGGAAGCGCAGATGGCAGCCGCGTCGAACGCAACACAAGCCTTTGATGCCGGCAATGCTGCCACTTCCGGGGACAGCCAGCCTGGAACAGGCGGAGAAGAGCAGACACAGCATGCAAGCGCACCGCTTATTCGCGATTTTGCGGAAAGGCTGGTGACCGAGCAGGGAAGCGAGGCGGAAGAGGAAGCGATTGCAACTCCTCGCACGAAACCATCGGTTGAGCGCGAGATTACCTTTTCGCTTGAGGGGGACGAAGAGATCTTTGGCACGCTGGAGGAGGAAGGCGCGCAGCCGAGCGTTCCTTATGTGCTCCCCAGCATTCAGATGCTGACCCGACCAAAGGCGTACATTCCAGGCAAAGATGTCGATCATACGTCCAACGCGAACAAATTGGTGCAAACGCTCAAAAGCTTCGGGGTCAATGCGATCGTCTCCGAGGTTCACCGCGGTCCGGCCGTTACCCGTTATGAAGTGCAGCCTGCAACCGGGGTGAAGGTGAGCAGGATTGTCAGTCTGACAGACGATTTGGCGCTGGCGCTCGCTGCCAAGGACATTCGCATCGAAGCGCCTATTCCGGGAAAATCAGCGATCGGGATCGAAATCCCGAATTCCGAGGTTGCGGTTGTCTCGCTTCGAGAGGTGCTGGAATCGGCCTCTTACCAGGATGCCTCCGCGAAATTGACGGTTGCCCTCGGGCGCGATATATCTGGCGAGCCGATCGTTGCCGACCTGACGAAAATGCCGCATTTGCTCGTCGCAGGCGCTACGGGCAGCGGGAAGTCTGTATGTATCAACGGGTTGATCATGAGTATTTTATTCAAAGCAAGCCCGGACGAAGTAAAGCTGATGATGGTCGATCCCAAAATGGTCGAGCTAAACGTATACAACGGCATCCCGCATCTGTTGGCACCGGTAGTCACTGACCCGCGAAGAGCCTCGGTTGCGCTGAAAAAAGTCGTGGCTGAGATGGAGCGGCGGTACAATCTGTTCGCCAAGACAGGCAGCCGCAACATTGAGATGTACAACCAGCAGGCAGAAGGGGCTCCACTTCCTTACATTGTCGTGATCGTGGACGAGCTGGCAGACCTGATGATGGTCGCGCCCGGTGAGGTGGAGGATGCGATTTGCCGTCTCGCCCAGATGGCGCGTGCGGCGGGGATCCATCTGATCATCGCTACGCAGCGCCCGTCAGTAGATGTCATCACGGGATTGATCAAGGCGAATATCCCTTCCCGGATTGCCTTCGGCGTATCATCCATGGCCGATTCCCGAACCATTCTGGATATGGGCGGTGCGGAGAAGCTCCTCGGACGCGGAGACATGCTCTATTTGCCGATGGGCGCTTCCAAGCCGACCCGTGTACAGGGGGCCTATGTTTCTGACAAGGAAGTAGAGGAAGTAGTAACGTTTGTCAAGGAACAGCAAGAGGCACGCTACCAGGAAGACATGATTCCGGAAGAGACAACAGAAGACGCGCAGCCGGTAGTCGACGATGATATGTACGACCAGGCTGTCCAAGTCGTAGTAGAGGCCCAGACGGCATCGGCTTCGCTTCTGCAGCGCAGACTGCGGGTTGGGTATACACGTGCGGCCCGTTTGATTGACATGATGGAGGCACAAGGCGTCGTGGGGCCTTACGAGGGAAGCAAGCCGAGAGAAGTGCGTTTGCCAAGGCCCACTCCCGAGAGCAACATTTCCTAAAATGAACATGATTTTCATATATGTACCTGCGGGGCGCAGAGACGAGACGATCGTCAGAAAACTGTCATCTAGTCAAAAAAATTGGCTTGCATGATATTCGCCCCTAGGGTACAATTTTTACGGGATTGAAGGAAATTGTTGTTATCCTCTCTTGATTTCAAGAGGTCTGACGTCCTACCTATTCGAATAGCTGAGGAAGCAGGAGTGGAGGAAGATGAGCATCAAGGGGAATTTCCGTTCGCTTTGTCTCTTGGTAATGGACAAGATCAAAAGCGACATCGATTCCGGGAAGCTAAAACCCGGTGAACGTCTACCTTCCGAAGCCGACCTTTCCAAGCAGTTGGGTGTGAGCCGAGCGACGCTGCGGGAAGCTCTTCGCTTGCTTGAAGAAGAGAAGATTGTCATTCGGAGACACGGTGTGGGGACCTTTATTAATTCTCGACCTGTTTTTTCAGGTGGAATTGGGGAACTCTTTAGTGTGACGGATGCAATCGAACGCCAAGGCTATGTTGCCGGCACAACCATTTTGCGTACAGCTTACGGCGAACCTGCGGAGGAAGAGCGGAAAAAGCTTTCTCTCAATCCGGGAGAGGGCGTTCTCATGGTAGAACGGATTCGCACGGCAGATGGGGAACCGGTGGTCTACTGTTTTGACCGCATACCCGCCCATTTGGTACCTGGAGGCTATACGGAGGGTGGAGAATCTATTTTCAAGTGGCTGGAGTCCGTGACCGGGATCCGCATCGCTTATGCGATTGCCGATATGGAACCGCTCGGACATTGCGAAAAGGTATCTCCCCTGTTGCAGTGCAACAAGGCGACGCCTCTCTTGCTCTTGAAACAGATTCACTACGACGAAAGTGAACGGCCTGTCTTGTATTCACACAATTACTTTCGGGCTGACAAATTTCACTTTCACGTTGTACGCAGACGGTTGTAACACGTGAGGGAAACCTCACTCAACAATTTCATCTCATTAAAAATAGGGGGTATTCTGACATGAAAAAGGTACTTTCTGTCCTGTCCGTGGCAACCCTTAGCCTGTCTTTGGTTTTGGCCGGCTGTGGAAGCAAACCAGAAGGACAACCAGGTGGTGCTAACCAAGGTGGAGCAGAAGGGGGAGCCCAAGGCGGAGCAGCGCCTACTGCACGCATCGGCATGGTTACCGACGTGGGCGGGGTAAACGACAACTCCTTTAACCAAAGTGCATGGGAAGGGCTGCAAAAACTGCAGAAGGACCTGAACCTGCCGCAGGACAACGTAAGCTACCTGCAATCCACCTCTGATGCTGACTACATCCCGAACTTGACTCAATTTGTAAAAGACAAGTGGGATCTGACTTGGGGTATCGGTTTCGTTATCGGTGACCACGTGAAGAAAGTAGCTACTGAAAACCCTGACAGCAAGCTCGCTATCATCGACGCAGAAGTAGACGCGCCAAACGTGGAATCCGTTCTGTTCAAAGAGCATGAAGGTTCCTTCCTGGCTGGTGTCGTAGCGGCGAAAATGTCCAAGAGCAAAAAAGTTGGTTTCGTGGGCGGTATGGAAATCCCAGTAATCAAGCGCTTTGAAGTTGGCTTTGAAGCTGGTGTAAAAGCAGCTGATCCAAGTGTTGAAGTAGTAAAAGTATACACGGGTGCATTTGACAAGCCTGACCTCGGTAAATCTACTGCATCCCAAATGTACGGCCAAGGCGTAGACATCATTTTCCACGCTTCCGGCGCAACTGGCGATGGCGTGTTCAACGAAGCAAAAGACCGCAAATCCAAAGGCGAAAATGTTTGGGTAATTGGTGTAGACAAAGACCAGTCCCTGACATTTGGTGATGAAGTAACGCTGACTTCCATGGTAAAACGCGTGGATGAAGCTGTTTACCGCGTATCCAAAGACGTGATCGACGGCAAATTTGAAGGCGGAAAAATCGTATGGCTCGGTCTGGCTGAAGACGGTGTAGGCCTGGCAGAAACCTCGAAGAAAAATGTGCCTGAAGACGTATTGAAGCTGGCAGATGAGTTCAAGCAAAAAATCGTTAAAGGCGAAATTACAGTACCAGAAAAGTAAGAAGACCTCTAAGACTGCACACGGACAAGGCTAGTTCGAGCGACTAGCCTTGTTCTTTACCTTCTACACTAGACCCACAAAAACGGGGGGAACATGGTTGAAACCTGTACAGACTGTTGTTGAAATGCGCGGTATCACAAAGCGCTTCCCCGGCATTATTGCCAATGACAACATCAACCTTGTTGTGAAAAAAGGGGAAATCCACGCCCTCCTGGGAGAGAATGGCGCTGGCAAGTCCACACTGATGAATGTTTTGTTCGGTTTGTATCAGCCTGAAGAGGGCGAAATCCTCATTAACGAGAAGCCGGTGAAAATCACCAGCCCCAGCGTAGCGAATGATCTTGGTATTGGAATGGTTCATCAGCATTTTATGCTCGTAGAAAAGTTTACGGTTACAGAAAACATTGTATTAGGAAATGAACCGAAATCCGGGTTACAGATAGATATGCAGAGTGCCATCAAAGCAGTCGAGAAGTTGTCCAATCAATACGGCTTGAAGGTGGATCCGCGAGCCAAAATTGAGGATATATCCGTGGGGATGCAACAGCGTGTAGAGATTTTGAAAACGCTTTACCGCGGCGCCGATATTCTGATCTTCGATGAGCCGACAGCTGTGTTAACCCCTCAAGAAATCGTGGAACTGATCGAGATTATGCACAACCTCGTCAAAGAAGGCAAAACGATTATCTTGATCACCCACAAGCTAAAAGAAATCATGGCTGTCTGTGATACGGTTACCATCATCCGCAGAGGAAAAGTCATCGATTCCGTAGGGGTAAAGGATACAAATCCGGATGACCTTGCGGCAAAAATGGTCGGTCGTGAAGTTAACTTCCGTGTCGATAAGAAGGAAGCAAATCCGAAAGAAGTCATTTTGTCTGTGGAAAATATTACGGCGATGGGCAACAGAGGCGTCAATGCGCTCAACAGCATCTCGCTGGAAGTAAGGAGCGGGGAGATCCTCGGCATCGCGGGTGTCGATGGCAACGGGCAAAGTGAACTTATCGAGGTATTGACAGGGCTGCGGAAAGCCTCCAGCGGACGTGTGCTGCTCAAAGGTCAAGATATAACGAACAAGACACCGCGCGTCATTTCGGAGTCGGGCTTGTCGCACATTCCCGAAGACCGCCACAAGCACGGTCTTGTCCTTGACTTCCCGATGAGTGAAAACATGGTGCTGGAAACGTATTTCCATCCAGAGTTCAATAAAAACGGCTTCCTGGACTACGCGGCAATAGACAAGCATGCGAGCAAACTGATCGAGGAGTTTGACGTGCGGACACCGAGTATTCACACCCCTGCACGGGCTCTTTCCGGGGGCAATCAGCAAAAAGCGATTATCGCCCGCGAAGTGAACAAGGATCCGGATCTGTTGATTGCAGCTCAGCCTACACGTGGTCTCGACGTTGGAGCCATCGAATTTATCCATAGACGTCTGATTGAACAGCGGGACAAAGGAAAGGCCGTCTTGTTGCTATCCCTAGAGCTTGACGAGATCATCAACGTTTCCGACCGGATCGCGGTCATTTACGAAGGGCAGATCGTCGGCATTGTTGATGCAAAACAGACGGACGAGCAAGAACTTGGCTTGATGATGTCTGGTGGAAAACGAATGCAAGGAGGCGGCAACGGTGAATAGAGTCATTGCCATCTTTACCAAGGAGTCGTTCCTCGTACCGGTTGCTGCCATTATTCTGGGCCTGTTGACGGGCGCTGTCGCCATGCTGGCAGGCGGTTTTAATCCAATTCAGGCATATGCGTCCCTGGTTGAAAAGGTATTTGGAAGCTCTTATAACTTTGGGGAAACGATTCGTCAGATTACCCCGCTGATCTTTACAGGTCTCTCCGTGGCATTTGCGTTCCGGACCGGTCTTTTCAATATCGGTGCCGAGGGGCAATTTATTATCGGGATGATCGCTTCTACGGCAGTAGGGATTTCTTTTGATCTTCCGGCGTATATTCATGCTCCGCTCGCAGTGATTGCAGGTGCTCTTGCCGGGGGACTGTGGGGCGCTATCGCGGGATGGCTCAAGGCTGCGCGAGGCGTAAACGAAGTGATCACGACAATCATGTTAAACTGGATTGCCTTGTACTTTGCCAACTACGTTGTCAAGGCGTTTTACCTTCAAGAAGGCCAGCAGCGCTCGGAAATGATCAAGGATTCGGCGTCTATCTCTTTTGCATGGCTTTCCCAGATGTTTGACAGTGCCCGCCTGCATTGGGGGACGTTGCTTGCGATTTTGGCCGCGGTATTCTTTTATATCCTTCTCTGGAAGACAAAGTCGGGCTTCGAGCTCCGCGCTGTAGGGTTAAACCCGCATGCTTCGGAATACGCGGGGATGAATGTGAACCGCAATGTGGTCAATGCCATGTTCGTCGGCGGCATGTTCGCAGGTATCGGCGGAGCGTGCGAGATTTTGGGCGTATTCCATTACCAATCGATTATGGCTGCACAGCCCGGATACGGCTTTGACGGTATTGCGGTAGCGCTGATCGGAGGAAACACCCCGCTTGGTGTCATTTTGGGGGCCATTCTGTTTGGAATGCTTACATTTGGAGCTGCCGGTATGAAATTCGGTGCAGGGGTACCGGTCGAGCTGATTCGGGTAGTAATCTCCTCTGTCATTTTCTTCGTTGCAGCGCATGGAATCGTCAAGTTTTTCATTAAGCCACTTTTACAGAAGAAGGAGGGTGGAAACTGATGGATTGGGGAGTGATTATCGGCAACCTTATTCATGATACCATCGTGTTTTCCACTGCCTTGATATTCGCCGCTCTGGGCGGTATGTATTCGGAGCGATCCGGCGTGGTGAACATCGCGCTGGAAGGGATGATGGTCATCGGCGCCTTTACCGGTGCAGTGTTTACTTTCTTTGCTCAGGATTCATTCGGCTCATTGGCTCCTTGGATCGGTTTGGTGGGAGCGTGCATTGCCGGAGCGCTATTCGCTACGCCGCACGCGGTCGCTTCTATCACGTTTAAAGCCGACCAGGTCGTCAGTGGTGTCGCCCTCAACTTTTTGGCAACAGGTCTGTCTGTCTACCTGACCAAGATCATTTTCAACGGTGCAGGACAAACGACGACATTGCAGCAAGTATTCAGCAAGTGGCACATCCCGGTGCTCAGCGACATTCCCATTTTGGGACATGCCATTTTCGAAGGCTACCCGACCAGTTATATTGCCTTCGCACTGGTTGCGCTTTCCTGGTATCTGCTGTTTAAAACGTCATTCGGGCTTCGCCTGCGGGCGGTCGGGGAACACCCGCGTGCTGCCGATACCGTTGGGATCAACGTAAAACGCATGCGTTACACGGCTGTTATGATCAGCGGCGCTTTGGCAGCTATGGGTGGAGCAACGATTGCGCTTACTACCACCAGCAACTTTTCTCACAATACCGTGTCCGGACAAGGCTTTATCGCCCTTGCCGCTCTCATTTTCGGGAAATGGCATCCTGCCGGCGCGATGGGGGCTGCCCTGTTCTTCGGGGTAGCGCAAGCGATCAAATCGCTGGTTCAAATTTTTGGTCTCACCAAATACGTCCCGACCGAAGTGATTTTCATGCTTCCATACATTCTCACCATCCTGGTGTTGGCTGGTGTGGTTGGACGCTCCAGCGCTCCTGCCGCATTGGGCAAAGTGTATGATACCGGATCTCGCTGATTAACATTTTTTGCGTCTGGAACCTGCTTTCTCCCCTGTGCGATAATGTGTACGAGTTTGAACGCATAGGGGGGAAAAAGATGACTCGCTGTGTACATACTAACAGCCCTCGTCTTATCAGCAGGCTTCTGGGCGCTTTTTTGCTTGTGACATCTTTCACGATAACCCACAGCATGGATGCTCATGCCCAGACATCACGCCCCGTCATCTCGATGATGATAGATGGCAAAGGGGTGCTCTCCGATGTACAGCCTCTTCATCAGAACGGACGCATTTTGGTTCCAATCCGCCTGCTTGCGGAGCACTCGGGCGCAGATGTTTCCTATGATCCGGATACACGCCAGGTGACCTTGCGGGATGGAGCCCATCAGGTGGCTGTGTTCCCTGAAAGCAGAGTGGGATATGTAAATGGAAGCCGCAAAAAGCTGGATACAGCACCCGTAGTCAGAAATAGACGGACACTTGTACCGATTCGGTTTGTCAGTGAATCCTTGGGATACGAAGTGACGTGGGACCAACGGGCAAAAGTGGCGAAGATTTGGACAAAGCCAGTCGCCGAAAATGAAAGGAAGCGCTTGGAGCGAGGAAACCCGTATATCGTCCAGGCTGGAGATACCTTGGAGACGATCGCCAAGCGGCATGGTACAAGTGTTTCTGCAATTCAAGGCAACAATGCTGACGACGCCGGGTATCTGCTCACGGGTCAACTGCTGTTTTTGCCGGGTAACGCGAAAAAGGCAGTGAACCCTCTGTCTGCCGCGGTGGACCATTCTGTGCTGCTCTCGGAAAGATACGTCTTCCCATTTGACAGCAAAAGCGAGTATCAGCCATTTGGAGACAGCTTTGGCTTTGGGCGGGAGTGGACAGAATCAAACTCGGGAACAGTCCGCTCCCATGAAGGAATTGACATCATGGCACCACAGGGGACGCCTGTTTACAGCGTAGGAGACGGCGTGATCAATCGGATCGGCTGGAACACTTATGGCGGGTGGCGAGTCAACATCACCGATGAAAACGGGAAATACCGGATGTACTACGCCCATTTGACAGCCTATCCGCCTGATCTGAAAGTAGGTTCGACGGTCAGACCCGGGCAGTTGATTGGATTTGTCGGCACGACAGGCTATGGACCACCTGGGACAGATGGCATGTTTCCGTCTCACCTGCATTTCGGACTGTATCGGACTGCAGACGATCGGGCAATCAATCCGTACTACTACCTGCAATACTGGGAAAACAACAAGGTTGATTAGCAGCTGATTAGCAAAGGAAGCATTTGGGGCAGACTACCTGTATGGAAGGACTTCAACCATGAGGAAGAAGGAGGACACCATATGTGGACATGTCCCTACTGTGGCGGGAATCACGGCTTGCCTTTTCATGACGGTCAGCTGGACGGCATGCTTTGTCTGGAACCCGATTGCGGGCGATTTGCAGAAAGCGTTTCAGACCACGACGATCTCAGTGAATGGGACGCCACGGATTTTTAGTGCATGATTAGAGGGAGCGCCAATCGCTCCTTTTTTCTTTTCCTTTTTTTCGGTAAAGTGGAAGCATAAAGGAGGTAATCCGATGCAGATTGAATTGATCGAATTTTTAGACTTGATTCCGTACGGGATTGTTTTGGTTGATCGGGATGGAATGATTACCTTTGTCAACACGGCCGGTTCACAGCTTTTGGGACTGAAGAGAGAAGAGATTGTGGAGCGGCCGATCAGCAGTATTGCCCCCGGCTCTGATATGCTGCAGGTCATGAGCCAGGGACGACCCAGTTTACGCAGAGAGATTCGCTATGGCGAAAAGCTTTTTCTCGTTGACCGCCTCCCTTTCTCTGTTGCAGGAGAAGTGGTAGGTGGCATTTCCATTTTTCAGCCTCTGGGCCATATGGCAGACAGCCTCGGAAGGTGGACCGAACAAGAACGCGAGCTGCATCAGTTCAAAGAGCTGGTCGAGCAGCTGTATGACGGAATTGTCATGTGTGACAAAAGCGGGATCATTACGATGATCAATCAAAGCTACTGCGATTTTTTAGGCACGACGATTGAGGAGGCGATCGGACGCCATGTTACGGAAGTGATTGAAAATACGAGAATGCATCTCGTCATCAAGAGCGGCAAACCCGAGATAGACCAGCTAATGCGGATCGGTGACAGGGAGATCATTGTAAGCCGTATGCCGCTGAAGGAAGGGGAGGAGACGGTAGGCGCATTGGGCAAGGTCGTATTCAGCGATTTGCGCGAGCTGCGCAGTATCGTGGAACGCTACAACATCATGGAGCGAAAGCTGGACTTTTACCGTCAGGAGCTAAAGCGGATGATGGGAGCGAAATACTCGTTCGCCCATATTTTTGCCGAGCACCCCCTCATGAAAGAAGCCGTCCATCTGGCCAAACGGATCGCGCAAACGAAATCCTCGGTATTGATCCTCGGTGAGAGCGGGACCGGTAAGGAGCTGTTTGCTCATGCAATCCATGAAGAGAGCAGCAGGGCGGATGGAGCGTTCGTCCGGGTAAACTGTGCCGCCATCCCAAAGGATCTGATGGAAGCAGAGCTGTTCGGGTACGAAGACGGAGCGTTTACCGGAGCGAAAAAAGGAGGAAAGCCCGGCAAGATTGAGCTGGCAAACAACGGGACGCTGTTTCTCGATGAGATCGGGGACATGCCTTTGGATATGCAGGCGAAGCTGCTTCGCGTCCTGCAAGAAAAGGAAGTGGAGCGGATCGGAGCGACCAGACCGGTCAGCGTGGATATTCGCGTCATCGCGGCCACCCATCGTCCTTTGGAGAAATTGATTCGGGAAGGCAGCTTTCGCGAGGATTTGTATTATCGACTGAATGTCTTCACGATTAACCTGCCGCCTCTCCGGGTGCTCGGACTCTCCATCATTGCGCTGGCCCATGAGCTGATCAAAAAGCTGAACAACGAGCTGTATACCGATGTAACAGGCATCAGCCGGCAGGTACAGGAGATTTTTTTGGCGCATCGTTGGCCGGGCAACATGCGGGAAATGAACAATGTGCTGGAGAGGGCCGTACAGTTGGCGGAACAGGGGGAGCTGGAGGTGGAGCATCTGCCGCCTTATTTGCTGGACAGACAGGTGACTGTTGACAGTGAAAATGCTTCGTTTGACCTCGAGGCGGAGGTGGCCAAGACGGAAAGACGCGTGCTCGAAGCTGCACTGGCTCACTGCGGCGGAAACAAAGTCCAGGCAGCCCAACTGCTAGGCATACATAGGGCAAGCTTGTACCGGAAGCTGGAAAAGCACCGGATACCCAACGAATGATCGTCGCAAAAACGCAACATGTCGCAAAGTTGAATCAAGAATGTGTCGCAAAAATGAAACATTCAGATTCAAGAAAGCGATCAATTCTGCTCCTTTCCACTTGGCACAAAGGTTGCAAATATTCTGAATTACAAACGGTTACAAGTGTGGAAGGAGGACCTATGCAAACAAATCTGAAACTCGACAAAGTCGCTTTGATTACAGGGGGGGCAAGCGGGATCGGGCTGTCGATCGCAGAAAAAATGTATGCCGCGGGGTGTCAGATCGCCATCGCTGACATCGACGAAAAGAAGGCGCGGTCTGCTGTTGACTCCATGGAAGCGAGGGACAGCCAAAAGAAAATCGCCATTCAGGCGGATTTGTCCAACTTCGCTTCGATCCGCGAGATGGTTGCTGTTTGCCAAAAAGAGCTTGGCGCTGTCGACATCCTCGTGAACAATGCCGGCTTCCAGCATGTTTCTCCGATTGAGACGTATGATCCTGCGACGTTTCAAAAAATGATTGAGGTCATGCTGGTAGGACCATTCGTGGCGACACAAGCCGTTTTTGCCCAGATGAAACAGCGGGGCTGGGGCAGAATCATCAACATTTCCTCGATCAATGGCAAAATCGGTGCTCCGTTTAAAGCCGGTTATTGTTCTGCAAAACACGGGATTATCGGACTGACGAGAGTGACGGCGATGGAAGCGGCAGACTCAGGTGTGACCTGTAACGCCATTTGCCCCGGGTATGTGGATACGCCGCTCGTCCGCAATCAATTGGCTGATCTTGCAAAAAGCTACCAGGTACCAGAAGAAGAAGTGCTCGAAGAGGTGATTCTCAGAAACGTGCCCCAGCACCGCTTGCTGGAGGCGGGGGAAATTGGCGAATTTGCGGTATTTCTCGCATCTGAACAAGCTGCGGCAATCACCGGTCAGGCCATCAATATCTCGGGCGGATATGTCATGCACTAATAATTTTGGGTAAGAGGGGGACTGGCAGCAGTGAAAAAGGCAAGATGGTGGTTTACGTTGGCGATGGTACTTGCCGTGGGGGCAGCGGGATGCGGACCGAAGCTGGACCAATCTTCAGGCGGTCAATCCGGCGGGCAGACGCAGGCGGGAGCAGCACCCGGCAGCCAGAGCTCCGGGGGAGAGTTCAACGTCGGATTGGCGATTTCGCTCAGCGGCGGAACGGCCAAGTTCGGGGAAGCGGTCAAGCGGGCTGCCCAAATGGCGGTCGACGAGTTTAACGAAGCGGGCGGAGCTGATGGCAAGAAAGCGAAGCTGATCGTGTACGATGACGAGGCCAAACCCGAGAAATCGGTTGAGATCGTTCAGAGATTGATACAGCAGGACAAAGTGGTCGGCTTTGTCGGGCCTGCCAACTCCGGAAATGCAAAAGCCCACATCAAGTTTGCTCAGGAAGCCGGGGTGCCGGAGATCATCCCGGTCGCGACGGGAACGACCATTACCCAGACCTATGAAAAGGAGGACAAGAACTACATCTTTCGGGTAGCGCCCTATGACAAGGGGCAGGTAGAAACCATCCTGAAGTGGGTCGTGGAAGAGAAAAAATTGACCAAGATCGGTCTGCTGCATGATACGACCGGTTACGGGCAGGGCGGCAAGACGGACGTGGAAGGCGTGCTGAAAGACAAATACAACATGACTTTGACCGCAACCGAGTCGTTCCAGGTAAACGATACGAACATGGAGGCGCAGTTGAGCAAAATGCGCGATGCACAGGTTGAAGTCGTGATCTTTTACGGTCTTGCCCCGGAGGCGGCTCAATATTTGAAATCCCGGCAAAAGCTGAACTACTATCCGCTGACGGTCGCGTCCTGGGCGATGGGGGACCCGACAGTGAAAGAGCTGGTGGGAGATCTGGTCAACAAGGACGTTTACATGGTTCAGTCCTTTACGATCGATCAAAGCGCTGAATCAAAAGCATTTCACGACAAGGTGGTAGCCAAATACGGCGAAGACATCTTCCCGATCGCATCGGCTCAAGGGTACGATTGCATGCAGCTGATCCTGCAGGCCGTCAAGAAAGCGGGAACAGACCCGAAGGCGATACGGGACGCTATCGAAAATATGACCGGCTTTACCGGCATCACGGCGATTGGGGAACAGCCGTTTACAAAAGAGAATCACGAAGCGTTGACCAGCTCCAATATGTTTTTGGCGACCTATAGGGACGGCGTAATCGTCAAGCCTTAGCGCTTCGAAGTTCTCTTGACGACTTCGTGGCACGGAAGATCTGGAGAGGAGGTAGTGTTATTGCTGCAAGCCATCGTGAGCGGATTGATTCTGGGGAGCATTTACGCGATTATTGCCCAAGGCTATTACATTACGTTTGTGACCACCCGGACGATGAACTTCGGCCAGGGAGACTTTCTGATGCTGGGCGCTTTGGTGGGATTGACAACATTGGGTACGGTGACTTCTGCAGGAATGAACCTGTTTGTATCAGTTCTCGTCACGATGGTGGTCGTGGCAGCGGCTATGGCCATGCTTGGCTGGGGGCTGGAGAGGGGAGCGATTCGGCCCCTCGGCCACGTTTTGTCCGTGGGCTGGATTCTCAGTACGGTTGCCGTTTCCTTGATGATTCGCAATATTGCGATGCTGATCTGGGGGAGAAATGTGATCCCGTTTCCGTCCCCTTTTGGAAATGAGGTCTACCGATTTGGTTCCGTGGGCATCACCAAGCACGAGATCTTTGTCGCGATCTGTGCCATCGTCATCATGGCCTGCCTGTTTTTCTTCCTGAACCGATCGCTGCTCGGAAAGGCTCTCGCTGCTGTCGCTTTCAACCCGGATGCTGCGTCGCTGATGGGCATTAACCCAAGGCGGATGGCGGTACTCGCCTTTGCTCTCTCGTCAGCGTTGGCCGGCGTCGGCGGCATCCTGGTCGGACCGATCACCAATACCGCGTTTTTCATGGGAGCAACACTCGGTTTAAAGGCTTTTGCTGCTGCCATTATCGGGGGATTGACCAATCCGCTCGGAATTTTGATCGGCGGACTGCTGCTCGGGGTCATCGAGCAGGTATTCTCTCTCTACAGTTCTGCCTACAAGGATGCCAGCGCGTTTTTGCTGATCCTGATCGTCCTTATTTTTATGCCCCAAGGATTGCTCGGAAAGAAAGTAAAGGAGAAGTTTTGATATGAAAAAGTGGCTCCTTTATCTCTTGATAGCGCTTGCCTTGTACTTCTTTCCCTGGCTGTTTCCCAGCTCGTATTACGTGCATATGGCCCAAGGCTTCCTCTACACCTATATTGTCGTAGCCGGACTCAATCTGCTTGTCGGCTTGTCTGGCCAGCTTTCATTGGGGCATGCCGGATTTTATGCCATAGGCGCCTATGTCACCGGCCTTTGCACTGTAGCCGGGGTGCCGTTTCTTCTCAGCTTGCTGCTAGGGGTCCTGATTTGTGCCGGAGCGGGCGGACTCGTGGCAATGCTGTCGCTCCGGGCCAAAGGGCCGTATCTTGCAATGGTGACGATCGCCTTTGGTTTGCTCGTGGAGATTGTAGCCAATCGCTGGGTAGAAGTGACGGGTGGACCGGCAGGCTTGTATTTGCCGGAAGCAAAGCTGTTTGGACTTGGTCTTGGAACGGTGTCTTACTACTGGTTCATTGCTGTCATAGCGCTTGTCGTCACCGTTTTGATCGACAATCTCTTTACCTCTCGATATGGCAGAACATTCCGGGCGATGGGGAACAGTGAAGTAGCTGCGGCCACAGCAGGCGTACACGTCCGCAACTGGAAGGTGCTGGCGTTTGCAATCAGCGCCTGCACGGCCGGTCTCGGAGGAGCGCTGTTTGCGTTTCAAAATGCGTATTTCAACAGCGATACCTTCACCTTCGACAAATCGATTCTGTTTCTTGTCGGCGTCATTGTCGGCGGTGCCGGTACGAGACTGGGACCGCTGGTCGGGACGATTGTCATTTTCCTCCTGCCGCAATGGGTGCAAAGCTTGTACAATTACCACCTGCTGATATTCGGCGGAATTCTGCTGCTTAGTCTGATCGCCCTGCCTGAGGGGATCGTCGGGGGGATCCAGCGCATCTTCAAACAAAGGAACCAATATTCCGGCACACCTTCGCTACCTGCTCCTGATTCGGATGGGCCGAGCCAGATGGGCAGCCGGGACGGAGCCGATTTAAACGTACAGGCAGCGGTCATGGAGTTTGACGGATTTCGGGCGGTGGATGCCATCGATCTGCAGATAAAAGGCTCGGAGGTAAGAGGGCTGATCGGGCCGAACGGGTCGGGCAAAAGTACGACTGTCAACATGCTCTCCGGCGTCTATGTCCCAACCAAAGGGAAGCTGTCGTGGAAGGGTGTGGACGTAACCAGCTTTCCGCCTCATCGGATGGCTGCCGCCGGGATTACCCGAACGTTTCAAAATCTGCAGCTTTTCCACGAATTGACCGTACTGGAAAACGTGATGCTCGGCTTCCATCTCCACTACCGGAAGGGCTTTGCCGCCAATATCCTGCATACGCCCGGCTTTTTGAGAGAAGAAAGCCATTTCCGGGCGGAAGCGATGCGTCTGCTTCAATTTGTCGGCCTGGCCGAAAAAGCGGGCGAGCAGGCGGCAGCGCTCTCCTACGGTCAGCAGCGCTTGGTCGAAATCGCCCGTGCACTCGCCACCAAGCCCGATCTTTTGATCCTCGATGAACCTGCGGCAGGAGCCAGTCTGTATGAGGTGGACAATATCGTTCGGGTCATCCGCAAAGTGAAGGACTCGGGGATTGCCATTTTGCTGGTGGAGCACCATATGGAAATCGTCATGAACGTCTGCGATACGATCACCGTGCTGGACTTTGGGAAAAAGATTGCAGAGGGCGATCCCGCTTTCATCAAGAACCATCCACAAGTCATCGAAGCCTATCTGGGCGGGGAGGAGGTGACGAAGCTTGTTGTCGGTTAATAACGTTCGGGTTCATTACGGGATGGCCGAAGCACTGCGTGGGGTCAATCTCCAGGTCGCGAAAGGGGAGGTCGTCGCTCTGATCGGGCGCAACGGCGCGGGCAAGACAACGCTGTTAAAAGCGATTACGGGACTGGTAAAACTGCGAGAAGGGGAGATTCATTTCCAAGGAAAGCGGATATCCGGCATGCCTGCTCATGAGATCATGCGTCTCGGCATCGGCCATGTACCGCAGGGGAGGCAAGTATTCGGAGACCAGACGGTGGAGGATAATCTCATTCTGGGGGCGTATACAAAGATCAAACAGCAGCCACGTCAGGTTCGCGAGTGGCTGGAGCGGGAATACACCCGTTTTCCAAGACTGAAGGAACGCGCGAAGCAAATGGCCGGGACCTTGTCCGGGGGAGAGCAGCAAATGCTGGCGCTGTCCCGTGCGCTGATGTCGGATCCCGAGCTGCTCGTCCTGGATGAACCGTCAATGGGGCTGTCGCCCTTATACGTGAAGCTCATTTTGGATACGGTGACACAGCTTCGCAGCGAAGGCAAAACGATCCTTTTGGTAGAACAGCTGGCTGCCGCTGCCTTGGCCATTTCAGACCGGGCCTATGTCCTCTCCTCCGGCCAGGTGGAAATGAGCGGAGCTGCCGACGAGCTTTTGCATGACGAAAAAGTCGTACGCACCTATCTCGGCGCATAATGTAAGAAAAGCAGCAAAAGGCGGATTGTGTAAATGCCGCTTTTTGCAGGGCAAACCGCCCGGCCGTAGCTCCTGCTATTGCCGGGTGGGTTATTTTCAGGGAGTGATCTTTGCTGAACCCCCTTCCAATTGGTTACAATAGAGGGGAGTAAGTCGACGGAGAAGGGAGTTTGGCCATGAGCGAAAGCGTAAAGGAAATTTCATTTCATACCACCGCTTTGAACGGTATAAACGTACATATCATGCCTACAGCCAAATTTAAGACAACGACAATCGTGACCATGATCGAACAAGAGCTTTCAGAGGAAACCGTCACGAAGACGGCTCTGCTGGCGATGGTGATGAAGCGGGCAACAGCCCGATTTCCGGAGACCAAGCAGCTTCGTGAGCATCTGGATTTTCTTTACGGAGCGATCTTTGATGTGGACGTTGTGAAAAAAGGCGAGCGGCAAATCCTCCAGATCTACATGGAGGTCCCAAACGAGAAGTACCTGTCCCAGGAAAACGCTCTTTTGGAAAGCGCGATCCGCTTTGTGGGCGACGTGCTGAGCCGTCCCTATCTGGAAGGGAATGCATTCGCAGAAAAATACGTTGCACAGGAAAAAGAGACGCTGCGCAAGCGGATCGAAAGCCTGATCGACGACAAGATGAAATACGCCAACCAGCGCGTGACGGAAGAGATGTGCCAAGGCGAGCCGTTTGCTCTCCTGGCCCAAGGGCGGACGAAGGATCTTGCCGGCATCAGCGGCGAAAGCTTGTACGCCCATTTTCAAGAGCTGATGAGCCACAGTCCGATCGACATTTTTGTAGTCGGAGACGTGGAGCAAAAAGAGGTTGAGGCGGCAATCGGCAAATTCGTTCAGCTTGACCGCAAGGATGTCAAGCAAATCGGGCCGACCAAAGCAAAAAAACAGGTTGCCGAAGAGCGTGTCGTGATCGACAGGCTGGAAGTAAATCAGGCCAAGCTGAACATTGGCTGCCGTACCCAGATCAGCTATGCGGATGAAGACTACCCGGCGCTGCTTGTGTACAACGGCGTATTGGGCGGCTTCCCGCACTCCAAGCTGTTTGTCAATGTGCGCGAAAAGGCGAGCCTCGCTTATTACGCGGTCTCCAGACTGGAGAGCCACAAGGGTATCATGATGATGATGTCCGGGATCGATGTGAAAAACTTCGACCGGGCTGTCACGATTATCAAGGAACAACTGGAGAGCATGAAGCAGGGAAATGTCGGTCAGGAGGAGCTTGAGCAGACGAAGGCGACACTCTCCAACCAATTTCGCGAGCTTCTGGACAGTGCCCGGATGATGATCGACTTTGCCTATAACGGCGTGATTAGCGGACGCAAGCGGCATCTGGAGGAGCTGCTCGCCCAGATCAACGGGATCACCGTCGAGGATTTGAAGCGGGTAGCGGCACAGGTGGCCATTGACACGATATACTTGCTGCGGGACAAGAAGGGAGATGCCTGATATGCAGACGACCGTATTTGAACAGCTGAATGAGACTGTCTACGAGGAAAAGCTACCAAACGGACTGGCTGTCTATCTGGTGCCCAAGCAGGGATTCAGCAAGACCTACGCTGTATTTACGACTCGTTACGGCTCGATTGACAGTCACTTTCGCTTGAAAAACGGCGAAGAAGTGCATGTTCCAGACGGGATTGCCCACTTTCTGGAGCACAAGATGTTTGAGAAGAAAGACATGGATGTCATGCATGAGTTCAGTAGAAATGGTGCCTCGTGCAACGCATTTACCAGCTTCAACCGGACCGCGTACCTGTTTTCTTGCACGGAAAACCTTGACCGCAATCTCAATCTGCTGCTTGATTACGTGCAAGAGCCGTATTTTACCGAGGCCAGCGTAGAAAAAGAAAAGGGCATCATCGGTCAGGAAATTACGATGTACGACGACAATCCGGATTGGAAAGTGTACATGAACCTGTTGAAAGCCATGTACCAGAAGTTCCCGATCAACATTGAAATTGCCGGGACTATCGAATCCATTTCCCATATCACCAAGGATACGTTGTATCAATGCTATGAAACGTTCTACCATCCTGCGAACATGGTGCTGCTGGTAGTCGGTTCCTTTGATCCGGAAACCGTGATGAAATGGGTGCGCGACAACCAGGCAGCGAAAGAATTTCCGCCAACGCCGGTCATCGAGCGCTTGTTTCCGCAGGAGCCGTCTGCGGTCGCCAAAGAGCGCATAGAATTTCAGTTGCCGGTAGGCTTGCCCAAATGCCTGATCGGCTATAAGGAAAAAGCAGACGGTCTGACGGGAGAGGCCTTGTTAAAGCGCGACCTGACCACTAAACTGGTATTGGACATCGCGTTCGGCACCAGTTCTTCGCTCTACCAAAAATGGTACAACGAGGGGCTGATTACGGAGAGCTTTGATTTCGACTACAGCGGAGAAAAGGAGTACGGCTACTCCATTATGGGAGGAGATACGCCTGATCCCGACAAGCTCGCGGCACAGATCAAAGAGGGAATTCGCCAATTGCAGCAGGCTGGAATCAACCAGGAAGACTTTGAACGGGCGAAACGGAAAAAAATCGGGCTGTTCCTCCGTTCGCTCAACTCGGTTGAATTTATTGCCAACCAGTTTACCAGCTACAAGTTCAACGGGAACGAGCTGTTCTCCGTGGTGCCGACGCTTGAGTCGATCACCCGCGAAGACGTAGAAGCGCGCATGAAGGAGCATTTTGTTCCCGAGCAAATGGCTGTCTCGATTGTTCGTTCCGCTTCGCCACAGGAGTAGTGAAGGTTTATGTACAGTACGCCGCCATGGGCATTGGTTACGGGAGCCTCCGGCGAGATCGGGCAGGCGATCAGCCTGGCTCTCGCCGAAAGAGGCATCCCGCTTTACCTGCATTATCATCAGTCGCCGCACAAGGTAGAGCCGATCCTTCAGGCTTGCCATGAAAAAGGGGTCTCGGCCTACGCCTTTCAGGCTGATTTGCGTCAGACTGACCAGATCGCCGGGATGTTCGCAGCAATGATCACCCCACCGCTGCTCATCGTCAACAATGCATCGGTCGATCACGTAGGCCTTTTTGCTGACGTGTCGCCCATGCAGTTCGATGACTTGATCGCGACCAACGTACGGTCCGCATTTTTTGTGACCCAGGCTGCACTGCCCGCTATGCTTCGCGAGCGCTTTGGTCGGATTGTCAACATCTCCTCCATCTGGGGGATGACGGGAGCGTCCTGCGAGGTGCTTTACTCGCTTGGCAAGGGAGCGGTCAACTCCTTTACGAAGGCGCTGGCCAAGGAGCTCGCGCCAAACGGCATTACCGTAAACGCGGTTGCCCCCGGTGCCATACAGGGCGGCATGATGAACCGGTTTTCACCCGAGGAAGTGAGTATGCTTGCAAGCGAGATTCCGGCCGGACGTCTGGGCACGCCAGAGGAAGTTGCGGCCGTCGCAAGGTTTTTGCTTTCTGCGGAAGCCGGTTACGTGACCGGGCAGATCATCAGTCCGAACGGCGGTTGGTACGCATAGAAAATCGTGCATATTTTTCCCTGCTTGTTGGAACTCTACCAATGTAACGGTCGCATAGGGGACCGCAATGCATAGGAGGAGGGAAAATACATGTCAGTTCTTGACAATTTTCGCGATTGGAAAGCGTTTCTCGGCGAGCGGGTTGAGCAGGCGAAGCAAGCGGGGATGGAGAGCGACACGCTGCAAAATGTAGCCTATCAAATCGGGGGCTACCTGGCTGAGCAGGTCGATCCGAAAAACGATCAGGAACGCCTGCTGAAGCAGCTCTGGGACGCCGGCGACGAAGAGCAGCAGAAGGCGCTCGCTTCTCTGATGGTCAAGCTGGTCCAAGATCCAAACAATGTAAATCGCGGCAATTAAATAGGGTCGTAATGAATCACAAATCCCCGTCTTTTGGGGATTTTTCTTTTCCGTCCATTGTCGATTATTCGGAACGTGTTATACTACTTAGGAAGAGAAATTTGGGTGTCGGAGAGGATCGGGCATGGAAGCGCAAAAAGAGTGGTACATGGAATACGAAATTTCAAAAAATCGCCCCGGTTTATTGGGAGATGTCGCATCCATTTTGGGGATGCTCGGGATCAACATCGTGACGATCAACGGTGTTGACGATATGCGAAGGGGAATGCTGCTCACGACGGATGATGACGAGAAAATGGAAGTTCTGCGCAATGTTATCCAAAAGATGGACAAGATAACGATAACGCGGTTGCGTCCACCCACGATGCTCGACCGGTTGGCGGTTCGGCACGGCCGTTATATCGAGCGTGACAGCGAAGATAAAAAGACATTTCGTTTCGTGCGGGATGAGCTGGGCTTGCTCGTCGATTTCATGGCAGAGATTTTGAAGCGGGAAGGACATCAGCTCATCGGAATCCGGGGAATGCCTCGCGTAGGCAAGACGGAATCGATGATTGCCGCCAGTGTTTCTGCCAACAAGCGATGGACCTTTCTTTCCTCAACCCTGCTCAGACAGACGGTCCGCAGCTCGCTTGCCATTGATGAGATGTCCGCTGATCATGTATATTTGATTGACGGGATTGTTTCCACCATGCGTGCGACAGAGAAGCATCATTCTCTCCTGCGGGAAGTCATGAGCTTTCCGGCAGCCAAAATTATCGAACATCCCGATGTCTTCGTGCGGGAGTCGGAGTACGAACTGTCAGAGTTCCATTACATTATCGAGCTGCGGCAGCACCCTGATGAGGAAATTACATACGAACTGATCAACAACCGCGGATTCGACAATTTTGACATGACATAAGATGAAGGAGGGTAAGCTGTGTCTGAGCTAGGTCAAGTACTAAAAGAGGCCCGCGAAGAAAAAGGAATTACGCTCGACGACATTCAGCGGATCACAAAAATTCAACGGCGTTACTTAGAAGCCATTGAAAGGGGCCATTTGCACGTACTGCCCGGCCACTTTTACGCGCGCGCGTTCATCAAGAGCTATGCGGAAGCTGTTGGGCTAGATCCAAACCATATCATGAGCCATTTCCAGTCGGACCTGCCAGCCCAACCTCCACAGGAACAATTGGAACGGCTCCGCCGGCGGCGAGTCGCTACAACAAGCAATCCGCTTCAAGCAGGCAAGTGGGTTACCAAGACGCTGCTGGTGCTCTTTGTAGGGCTGATCATCGGGGTTATTTACGTAGCTGCTGTCAATAGCGACGGGTTTTCGACGCAGCCGGTTCCCGGAGGCAATTTGAATCCAGGGGCAGAGGTTGTAGGACCGGGCCAGGCAGGAAATCCGACACCAGTGCCACAAGTGCCACAGGCGCAAACCCCCAATCCGCCTGCTGTAACGCCGGAAACAACGCCGGATAACGGTTCGACAGCACCGGTTGTTCCGGAGGAGGTGCCGCAGTCGGTACTGACGTTTGAATCCCAGCAAGGTTCTCTGTACAAGTACACCCTGACTGGCGGCGACAAAATCAAAGTAAAAATAAAAGCGGTTGGAGAAAACTGCTGGTATGGCGCGGCGGAGGCGAAGACGACGAAATTCCCGAAACAGGGTACGCTGACCAAGGATCAGGAAGTTGAGATCGAGCTGGGAAAAACAGCGTATATGCGTCTTGGCAAACCGGGTGCAGTGCAAGTGACCGTCAACGGAACGGCATTGGATACATCAAAACTGAAGTTCATGCCATCCAACGTAAGCATCACTTTGGGGCAGCCAGTCACTGAGTAGGCAAGCATTTTGCTTGCCTTTTGTGCGTTCTTCAACTTTGACACTCCGTTGTAGCTTATATTATACTGTATAGGTGTAATCTGGGCTGGTGTGACCAATTGGAGGAAATGAAGGATGACAGAGAAGGTAGGCTCACGAGAAAAAGTTGCGATCGTAACATTGGGCTGTGAAAAAAATCTGGTCGATTCGGATATGATGGCCCATTTGATAGATGAGAAAGGCTACGAACTGGTCGACAATCCTGATGAAGCGACTGTCGTCATCGTCAATACCTGCGGTTTTATTGATGCTGCCAAGGAAGAATCGGTCAACAAGATTCTCGATATGGCCGAGCTGAAAGACTCCGGAAAGCTGAAATCGCTGGTAGTGGCAGGCTGTCTCACG
The DNA here is from genome assembly GCF_038592925.1 of Brevibacillus sp. FSL K6-2834. Lineage (NCBI taxonomy): Bacteria > Bacillati > Bacillota > Bacilli > Caryophanales > Paenibacillaceae > Brevibacillus > Brevibacillus sp. FSL K6-2834. Next base: position 3,142,779 of record NZ_CP151945.1, on the reverse strand, counting down.
CAACGATACAAAGAGGATATCCTGAACGAGATTCCCGAGGTGGACGGAATTGTCGGTACGGGCGACTTCATGTCGATCACCGGCATTATCGAGGAATCACTTGCAGGAAAACGTCCGGTCTATGTGGGCAATCCCATTTTTACGTACGAGGAAGTAGTCAAGCGGAAAGTAAAAGCAGGCACCTACTCCGCTTATGTGAAAATTGCCGAGGGCTGCGACAACGCCTGTACGTTTTGCAGCATTCCGATCATGCGCGGAGGATTTCGCAGCCGCACGATCGAATCCATTGTGGAAGAAGCAAGGCATCTGGCCGAACAGGGCATTGTCGAAATCAGTCTGATTGCGCAAGACTCAACCAATTACGGAACCGATATTTACGACGGAAAACACATGCTTCCCGAGCTGCTGAACCGCCTGGCAGAGGTGGAAGGGATAGAGTGGCTGAGGCTTCACTACGCTTATCCGGGCTTCTTTACGGACGAGCTGATTGACGTTTTCGCCTCCAACCCGAAAGTATGTAAATACGTGGATATGCCCCTGCAGCATTCCGAGGACCATGTCCTTAAAAAAATGCGCCGCCCAGGACGCCAGCGGGATACACGTGAACTGGTGGCCAAGATCCGGGCTCAGGTGCCGGACGTGGCTCTCCGTACATCTCTGATCGTCGGTTTTCCGGGTGAGACCGAAGAGGATTTCGAGCGGCTTTGCGAGTTCATAAAGGACGTGAAATTCGATCGGTTGGGTGTGTTTACTTACTCCAATGAGGACGATACACCAGCAGCACGGCTTCCTGACCATGTCGATGAAGAAACAAAGGAAAAGCGAGCAAACATTCTGATGGAGATCCAGCGGGAGATTGCCGCTGAGCGGAACGGACGTTTTGTCGGTCGCGAACTGGATGTTTTGATCGAACGTTACGAAGGGCGCAATGACATTTTCGTCGGTCGCACCCAGTACGATGCACCGGAAATTGACGGTGAAGTGTTTGTTTCCGGCTACAAAGGCGAGCTGGGCAAGATCGTGAAAGTAAAGATTACGCACTCCTACGAATATGACTTGGCCGGGGAGGTAGTCTAGGTGAATCTCGCCAACCGCATCACCCTTGCCAGGATTTTCCTGGTGCCCGTAGTCATGTTTTTTCTGCTGGTGCGTTACAATATCGGGAGTTTTACCATCGGCAGCCTGACGATGACCTACAACGAGCTGATTGCGGCATTGGTTTTTATCCTAGCGGCCAGTACGGATGGTCTAGACGGCTACATCGCCCGCAAAAGAAAAATCGTTACCAATTTGGGGAAGTTTCTCGACCCGCTGGCTGACAAATTGCTGATCTCTGCGGCCTTGATTTCTCTCGTGGAAATGCAAAGGCTGGAGGCATGGATTGCGATTATCATCATCAGCCGGGAGTTTGCTGTTACCGGTTTGCGTCTCGTCGCAGCGGCAGAGGGACAGGTAATTGCAGCCAGCGCCTTGGGCAAAATAAAAACGTGGATTCAGATCGTGGCGATCACGGCCGTGATTATCCGCAACTTCCCGTTTGCTATTTTTGGGATTCCATTTGATACAGTAGCGATCTGGGCCATGGTAGTGATCACTCTATACTCGGGCTATGACTACTTCGCCAAGAATCGCAACGTAATCCAATACTCGTAAGAAAACGGGTATTGGACTCTTTTTTCAATCCTCAAAGAGAATGGATGAGGGGCATGAAAGCGGAGATTATTGCTGTTGGAACAGAGCTTTTACTGGGGCAGATCGCCAATACCAATGCGCAGTTTTTGTCGCAAAAATTGGCGGAGATCGGCGTAGGAGTCTATTTCCATACGGTTGTGGGCGACAACACCGAGCGGCTGATGCAGGTCATCAAGCAAGCTTCTGTCCGCTCCGACCTGATTATTTTTACCGGCGGTCTGGGCCCGACTCAGGACGATTTGACCAAGGAAACGGTCGCGGCACATATTGACGCCGGACTTGTGACTGATCCTGTGGCGATGGAACGCATTGAATCGTTTTTTCACCAGCGCGGCATTGTCATGACAGAAAACAATCGCAAGCAGGCGCTCGTTTTTGACCGCGGGCAGGTGTTTCCGAACGACACGGGGATGGCGCCGGGGATGGCAGCAGAGCACAATGGCCGTACATTTGTACTTTTGCCGGGGCCGCCGAGCGAACTGTACCCGATGGCCGATCGGTACGTCATGCCTTATTTGATCGGCTTGCTGCCGGAGCAGCAGGTGGTTCACTCCCATGTCCTGCGTTTTTACGGGATTGGCGAATCCGCGTTGGAAGAACAGCTGCTCGATCTGATTGAAAGCCAGGAGAATCCGACGATTGCCCCTTATGCCAAAGAGTTTGAGGTTACACTGCGGATTACGGCACGGGCAAAAACGGTGGCCGAAGCAGAGAAGCTGATCGAGCCGGTCGAGCGGGAGATTTACAGACGTTTGGGCGAATTTATCTATGCCAAAGGGGAAACCTCTCTCCACGAGGTCCTTGTAGAAGAGTTGAAACAAAACGGGAAGACCATCGCATGCGCCGAGAGCTGCACAGGCGGCAAAGTCGCCTCGCTAGTTACCTCCGTTCCCGGCAGTTCAACAGTCATGCGCGGGGGAATCGTATGCTATACGAACGATGCCAAGCGCGAGCTGGTCGATGTTCCCCAAGCTGTACTCGACACTGACGGAGCGGTAAGTGAGCAAACAGCAAGGCTGCTTGCCGAAAACGTGCGTCAAAAACTGCGCGCGACCTGCGGCATTTCGGTAACCGGTGTTGCCGGTCCGGACCCTTCAGAGGGCAAACCCGTGGGACTTGTTTACATTGGAGTGGCAATAGATGGACTGCCGACTGTTGTCAAAGAGCTCCGACTTGCCGGCAGAAGACACGCTATCGTGGGACGTGCTGCCAAATTTGCTTTATTCTACGCGCTTCAGCGACTAAAGAAAGGTGAACGTATATGACGATTTTTTCTGATTTTCCTTTACATAAATCAATTGTGCAAGCCATCTATGACATGGGCTTCGAGGAGCCGTCACCGATTCAGGCGGCGTGCATCCCGAAAGTGCTTGAGGGCGGAGACCTGATCGGTCAAGCCCAGACGGGTACGGGAAAAACAGCAGCATTCGGGATTCCGCTCGTGGAAAAAGTGACGCAAGGCAACAGAGTGCAGGCCATTGTATTGACGCCGACGCGCGAATTGGCCATTCAGGTAGCAGGCGAACTGATGCGAATTGCCAAGTACAAAAAAATCCGCACCCTGCCGATCTACGGAGGACAATCGATCGGCCACCAAATCCGTGCGCTTCGTCAAGGCGTGCAAGTGGTCGTGGGGACTCCGGGACGCGTGCTCGACCACCTGCGCCGAAAAACGCTCAGACTGGAAAATGTACATACACTCGTACTGGACGAAGCAGACGAAATGCTCGACATGGGCTTCGTGGATGACATCGAAACGATTATCAACCACCTCCCGGAAGAGAGACAAACCTTGCTCTTCTCCGCAACCATGCCTCCTGAGATCAAACGCCTCGCCAGCCGGTACATGAAGCAGCCGGAAACGATTGCAGTGAGCCGCGAGGAAGTGACCGCTCCCCTGATTGAACAGGTCTACTACAAGGTTTTTGACCGCAACAAGGTAGAGAGCCTTTGCCGCATTCTGGACAGCGAAGACGTCGAGCTTGGAATCATTTTCTGCCGGACGAAAAGAGGCGTAGACGAGCTGACAGAGGTGCTCCAGACACGCGGATATTTGGCGGACGGATTGCACGGGGACCTCTCTCAGGCGCAGCGGGACAAAGTAATGAATGCGTTCCGTGAAGGCTCGATCGAGTTCTTGATCGCAACTGATGTAGCTGCCCGCGGGATCGACGTCGGAAATGTCTCTCACGTCATCAACTACGACATTCCGCAGGACTCCGAGAGCTATGTCCACCGGATTGGACGCACGGGCCGCGCCGGACGCAAAGGTATCGCCATGACGCTGGTGACCCCTCGCGAAATGAGACAAATGATGTTTATCCAGAAACAGACGAAAGCGCAGATCATCTCCCGCAATGTTCCGTCCCTGGAGGAAGTGGCGGAGCGCAAGCAGGAGCAGCTAAGAGAGCAACTGATCTCGCTTCTGGAAAACGATACGATCGCCGAAATGTACGCGAAGGTCGCAGAATCGCTGACGGAACAGTATCCTCCTGAAAAGGTGGCAGCCGCAGCCCTGCATCTCGCCTTCCACAGTGAAATTGGCGAAACGGAAGAGGCTGAAGCCTACAACTTTGGTGAAACCGGCGCAGCAAAAGGCATGGTTCGTTTCTTCCTGAATGTAGGGCGCAACGCGAATGTTCGCCCGCAAGATTTGGTTCGCGAAATCTCCGAGTCTGTCGGCATCCCTGGCAAGGCTGTCGGCCGCATCGACATTTTCGAAAACTTCACGTTTGTCGAGGTGCCTGAGGAAGTGGCGCCGTTCGTATACGAGTCGCTGCGCCAGACGCGGATAAACGGCAAGCGGATCAACCTGGAGCCTGCAAAGCCGCGCGGCAAGCGCTCCTGATCCTTCTGCAAGGCTGGAAAATACCACCGAGCCCCGCATTTCGGGCAGGTGGTTTTTCTATGCGAATATTTGTTCGCAAAAAATACTTGGCAAACCCTTCTGTCTCGATGTATGATGAAGACAAGAAGATAACAGTAACGATTTGGAAAGGGAGTGTCGTATTTGTCAGACCGCCGCGCCGCTTTAGAAAGTGCATTGCGTCAAATAGAAAAACAATTTGGTAAGGGTTCCATCATGAAGCTGGGGGATATGGCGAACGTTCAAGTTTCCACCGTATCCACTGGCGCTCTAGCCATTGATATTGCTCTCGGTGTGGGAGGATTCCCGCGTGGCCGAATTATTGAAATTTATGGACCGGAATCTTCCGGTAAAACGACTGTCGCCCTTCATGCGATTGCAGAAGTACAGCGTCAGGGAGGACAGGCAGCATTTATCGATGCGGAGCACGCACTCGATCCTGTTTACGCCGCCAAGCTGGGCGTCAACATCGAGGAACTGCTGCTGTCCCAGCCGGATACTGGCGAGCAGGCTCTGGAAATCGCGGAAGCGCTGGTTCGTTCAGGCGCGGTAGACATCATTGTCGTCGACTCCGTTGCGGCACTCGTACCGAAGGCTGAGATTGAAGGGGAGATGGGCGATTCGCACGTCGGTTTGCAGGCCCGTCTGATGTCGCAAGCTCTGCGCAAGCTCTCCGGTGCCATCAACAAGTCCAAGACGATTGCGATCTTTATTAACCAGCTGCGTGAAAAAGTAGGGGTTATGTTCGGAAACCCTGAAACAACGCCTGGTGGACGAGCTCTGAAGTTCTATGCCAGCGTTCGCCTGGATGTCCGCAAGGCTGAATCGATCAAAGTAGGCAATGACGTGATCGGCTCCAAAACCAAGGTGAAGGTCGTCAAGAACAAGGTAGCGCCGCCGTTTAAGACTGCGGAAGTGGACATTATGTACGGCGAAGGGATTTCCAAGGAAGGAAGCATTCTTGATATCGGTGCCGAAATCGACGTGGTGCAAAAGAGCGGAGCATGGTATTCTTTCAATGATGAGCGTTTGGGCCAAGGCCGTGAAAATGCCAAGATCTACTTAAAGGAAAATCCGGCAATCGCAGCCCAAATCGAGGCCAAGGTACGTGAATACTACAGCCTGAACCCAGGTTCCATCCCGGCAACCGAACCGGTCGTCGATCCTGAGCAAGATGAGGAACCGATGTTCGATCTGGAGTAAACTGAAAATGTGGCAGCCTGTCGCTCTAGACAGGCTGTTCCTGTTTTGTGAGAGGGGAGAAGCCGATGAAGAGCGGCAAGATCACCGCTGTTCACCGCGATATAAAAAATAAGCATCGCTATCATTTTTATATCGGTGATGAACTGGTTTTCTCGGTCCACGAAGATATATTGGTAAAGTATCAGCTTGCCAAAGGCGTAGAAGTAGACGATGGGTTTGTGCGGGAAATCCTTTTGGCTGAGGAAGAGCACAGAGCATTTTTGCTTGCCCTGCGCTATTTGGGGATCAGACCGCGTACTTCCCAGCAGGTAGTCTCCTACCTGCAAGAGAAAGGGTATCCGCTGGAAGTGGCGGAAACTATTGTGAATCGATGCAAGCAAATGGGATATATCGATGATCAGGCCTTTGCGAGGCAATGGGTAAATGAACGGCTGCGGTTAAAGCCGAGAAGTCCGATGATGCTGAGGATGGAGCTGAAACAGCGGGGGATCGACAAGGAGACAGCCGAAGGAGCGATGAGCACAGTCACCAGAGACGATGAGCTTGGTGCCGCACGTGCACTGGTTCAAAAGAAACTGCGCCGCTTCGAAGGGGAATTAGATCGAAACGACGAGCAAAAAATTCTGGCCATGCTGTACAGGAAGGGATTCTCGCAATCAGTCATTCAGGAGATTCGCCGAGAGCTGAGAGAGCACGGTGCGGACTAGAATGGCTCCATTTGCATGTTCTTGACAATTCTTGTTCACAAATAATAAAATAGATATGTATTTACTAGCTGTATCATACCTTTTCGCTGATTTGATCGCTCGTACCCAGTGAACAACTGAAGAACCGTACGGGATGTACGGATTCAGCGGACCGAGTAAAATCGGTCCTGTTTTTTAGCCTTTCGTAAGAGCGATAGAACAGCAGTACGCCGTGAATAACGAATGCTTGGAAAGCGGGGAGATGTCTTACCACAAGGAGGTGAAACAAGAAAGCCTATGAGTGCCATTTTTGAAAACTCCATAGTTATGATGATTGTGCTTGTTGCCGTGCTGCTTGTCGGACTTGCCATTGGCTACTTCGTACGCAAATCCATCGCGGAGGCAAAAATCTCCAGCGCTGAGGAAGCGGCACGACAGATCGTGGAAGAAGCCAAACGGGACGCGGAAGCCGTCAAGAAGGAAAAGGTGCTGGAAGCGAAGGATGAAGTATTCAAACTTCGTTCCGAAGCAGAGACGGAACTGCGCGAGCGGCGCAACGAGATCCAGCGCCAGGAACGCCGCATTCTGCAAAAGGAAGAGGCGTTGGATCGCAAAATGGAACAGCTGGAGCGCAAGGAAGAAGAATTGGCCGAACGCGACAGAACCATTGCGGACATGCAAAGCAAGGTGGAGCACTTATATAAAGAGCAGGTTTCAGAGCTGGAGCGCATCTCCGGTTTGACGCAAGAAGAAGCGAAAACCATCATTCTGACTGAGGTAGAGCACACGGTTCGCCACGAGATGGCCGTCATGATCAAAGAGATCGAGACCCAAGCCAAAGAGGAAGCCGACAAACGCGCTCGCGAAATCATCACAACGTCGATTCAACGTTGTGCTGCAGATCATGTGGCGGAAACAACCGTTTCGGTCGTCACGTTGCCGAACGATGAAATGAAAGGGCGAATTATCGGTCGAGAAGGACGAAACATTCGCGCGTTGGAGACACTTACCGGGATTGATCTTATCATCGACGATACTCCAGAAGCCGTTATTTTGTCAGGGTTTGACCCGATTCGCCGGGAGATTGCGAAAACCGCTCTGGACAAGCTTGTTGCTGACGGACGTATCCATCCGGCTCGTATCGAGGAAATGGTTGAAAAGGCTCGTCGGGAAGTGGATGAGAGAATTCGTGAGTACGGAGAACAGGCTACTTTTGAAACAGGTGTTCACGGCCTCCATCCAGATCTGATCAAGATCTTGGGACGCCTGCGTTACCGGACCAGCTATGGTCAAAACGTGTTGAAGCACTCGATGGAAGTTGCTCATCTCGCCGGTTTGATGGCAGCGGAATTGAAAGAGGACGTGAAGCTTGCAAAACGGGCAGGCCTTTTGCACGATATCGGAAAAGCAATCGACCACGAAGTGGAAGGTTCCCACGTGGAAATTGGCGTCGAGCTGGCTAAGAAGTACAACGAACATCCTGTGGTTATCAACAGTATTGCATCTCACCACGGAGACACGGAACCAACTTCTGTTATCGCCATGCTGGTTGGAGCCGCGGATGCTCTGTCGGCCGCACGACCAGGTGCGCGCCGCGAAACGCTGGAAACCTATATCAAGCGTCTGGAAAAGCTGGAGGAGATCTCCGAGTCGTTCGATGGCGTGGAAAAATCTTACGCCATTCAGGCTGGACGCGAGATTCGCGTCATGGTGCAGCCTGAGAAAATCGACGATGCCGAAGCAACTCGTCTGGCACGTGAGATTACGAAGCGAATTGAAAATGAACTTGACTATCCAGGTCACATCAAGGTTACCGTTATTCGTGAGACCAGGGCAGTCGAGTATGCAAAGTAAAGTGGCAGATGCCACTTTACTTTTTTTTATCGTCGCTGTGGGGAATGAGCGGAGTCATAGTTGCTGCCCTTTTTCGAGCGAATAAAATGCTTCTTCATCACAAAAGAGCCAGCAGCGGCGCGTCAAAAGCTTCGATGGCCGAAATGTTTACGACCGTGCAAAGCCGTTGCGGAAGTGCCGGCGCCAAGAGAAGGGCCGCTTTTTTTTCTGCGAGCAAGAAATGCTATACTAGTACTTGAGGTGAAGGCGAAATGAAACTGCTGTTTATTGGAGACATCATGGGATCTCCTGGACGAGACATCGTCAAAACGTATCTTCCATTATTGAAAAGAAAGTACCAACCCGCTTTTGTGGTTGTAAACGGAGAGAACTCTGCTCACGGAAGAGGGATAACAGAGAAAATTGCCAAGGAGCTGTTTGGCTTAGGCGTCCATGCCATTACAATGGGAAACCACACTTGGGATAACAAAGAAATATTCGACTACATCGACGGTGAGCCTCGCCTGATCCGTCCCGCCAATTTCCCGCAGGGAGCTCCGGGCAACGGGATTACGTATATCAAGCAATCAGAAGGAGAGCTGGCGGTCATCAATCTGCAGGGCCGGACTTTTCTGCCGCCGCTGGACTGTCCGTTTCAAACGGCGGATCAGCTTGTAGAGCAGGCGCGAAAGCGTACCAAATACATCTTTGTCGATTTTCATGCGGAGGCAACCTCAGAGAAACAAGCGCTAGCTTGGTATCTGGACGGCCGGGTTACCGCGGTAGTCGGCACGCATACCCATGTGCAGACAGCGGACGAGCGGGTTCTCCCGCAGGGTACAGGCTTTTTGTGTGACGTCGGGATGTGCGGTCCGATGAACGGTATTTTGGGTATGGATCGCGAGGCCGTCATCAGAAAGTTCATGACCCAGCTTCCTGCGAGATTCGAGGTAGCCGGGGAACCGGCCCAACTGAACGCTGTGCTCATAACCATCGACAAAGCAACAGGGAATGCGAAGAAACTAGAGAGAATCCGAATTGACGCCGACCATCCATTTATGGAATAATAAGAATAAGATTTGAATTTTTTGAATCTTTCATGTGCAGTTGCAGGAATTTTTAGGGGTTATGCGAATATCATTCTAATGATGAGAGGATTCCTATCAGACGGGAGGTTCAAAAGGATGGAAGTATTAAAAGTTTCAGCAAAGTCTAACCCCAACTCCGTTGCTGGTGCCCTAGCAGGTGTGCTTCGCGAACGCGGGGCGGCTGAGATTCAAGCCATTGGCGCCGGGGCACTTAATCAAGCTGTAAAAGCAGTAGCAATCGCACGAGGGTTCGTAGCGCCGAGTGGTGTTGACCTCATTTGCATTCCAGCCTTTACCGACATCGTGATTGATGGAGAAGAGCGCACAGCAATCAAGCTGATCGTAGAACCCAGATAATTCCTAACTGAACATGCTTTGGACTGCCTGTTTGTTCGTAGAATGAACAGGTTTTTTTCATGTATACGAAAGCAGGGCAGGTATGGTACGGTTTGATTTGAGAGTGATGCATGTCAGAGAGCTTCTATAGATATGGAGGGGTGGCTGTGGGGATTTTTGATGCCCATTGCGACGTGTTGTCCAAGCTGTGGGAGAGACCGGAGCTTGATTTTTACCAGGGGCATGAGGAGCTGCAGGCAGGTTTCCCTGACCTCCAAAAAGGGAATGTGGATATACAAGTGCTCGCTTGCTACGTGCCGCAGCATGTTCCGTTCGGAAGGCGCTTTCAGGCCGTGCTGGAGATGCTTGACCTGTTTCATGAGCGCGTGGCGAGTGAACAGTTCCGTCCAATTCTAAGCAACGCTGATTTGGAGGAATGTGTATTAAAGGGAACCAAAGGGGCTATTCTGTTTGTAGAAGGGGCGCATGCACTGGAAGAAAGCCTGGTTCAACTGAGAACTTGGCACCGTCTGGGTTTGCGAGGCATGACCTTGACCTGGAATCACGGAAATGCCGTGGCGTCAGGCTGCCAGGAACCGAATCCGGGAGGCTTGACAATGTTCGGCAGAAAGGTGATTGCGGAAATGAATCGCCTGGGGATGGTGATCGATCTCTCACATGTGGCCGAGCCCGGTTTCTGGGATACACTGGAGCTGTCGAAAGATCCGGTCATCGCTTCCCATTCCAATACCCGCAGCATATGTGATCATCCGCGCAACCTGACCGATGAGCAGATCAAAGCGCTCATTGCCAATAAAGGCGTGATGGGCCTGACCTTTGTAGACTTCTTTGTCACCTTGGAAAAGAGAACGGTCTGGATCGACGACCTGCTTCGTCACTTGGATCATGTTTGCGCTTTGGGAGGAGTCGACCATGTTGCTTTCGGCTCCGATTTTGACGGCATCACGACAACCTTTGGAGACCTTGCCAGAGCGGGCGATTACCACAATCTGGTGAATGCGCTCCAGAAGCGTTATAAAGAGGCGGAAGTACAGAAATTTATGCGTGAAAACTGGTTGCGTGTTTTCCGAAACGTGCTACAATAGTCATTGAGAACATTAATGTACCAAGTTCAACGTTTTATTCAGGTCAAAGTTAAGTTGAGTAAAAGCACTTGCTTTTTTGCATGGCTCGGACTACAATTGGTACAGTCTATGCACAATTTTGTCACATCTTATCGGAACCTGTCGTGTAAGGTGGGGCAGCTTTTTCTCACAGTCACTGAAAGGGTGGAATCTGAATGATTAGTCAACTTTCCTGGAAAGTTGGAGGACAGCAAGGGGAGGGTATCGAGAGTACTGGTGAAATCTTCTCGATGGCCATGAATCGGATGGGCTACCATCTGTACAGCTATCGCCACTTCTCTTCCCGTATTAAGGGTGGACACACCAACAACAAAATTCGTGTGAGCACCAAGCCTATGCGCGCAATCTCCGACGATCTGGACATCCTCGTTGCTTTCGACCAGGAGACCATTGATTTTAACGCTCACGAGCTGCGCGAAGGCGGTATCATCATTGCGGACGCGAAATTTAACCCGAAGCTGCCGGAAGGTCTGAAAGAAGTTCGCTTCTTTACCGTTCCTTTGTCCGAGATTGCAGACGAACTGGGTACGTCCCTGATGAAAAACATGGTGTCCATTGGTGCTTCCAGCGCGATCCTCGGCATTCCGGCGGAAAGCTACCGTAACATTGTTGAAGATATGTTCCTCCGCAAAGGCGAAAAAGTAGTCGAAAAGAACATGGAGGCTATTCGCCGCGGATTTGACTTTGTCAACGAATTGACGGGTGGACAACTCCCTGAATTCCAACTGGAGAAGGCTGAAGGTCAAAAACAATTGTTCTTGATCGGAAACGACGCGATTGCCCTCGGTGCAGTAGCCGCAGGCTGCCGTTTCATGCCTGCATACCCGATTACTCCGGCTTCCGAAATTATGGAATATCTGATCAAAAAGCTGCCGAAGTTTGGCGGTACTGTTATTCAGACTGAGGACGAAATCGCTGCCATTACAATGGCTATCGGCGCTAACTTCGGTGGCGTTCGCGCGATGACTGCTTCTGCAGGTCCTGGTCTGTCCCTGATGATGGAAGCAATCGGTCTGGCAGGTATTACAGAGACACCGGTTGTGATCGTGGATACACAACGCGGCGGCCCATCTACAGGTATGCCTACCAAGCAAGAACAATCCGATGTAAACGCAATGATCTACGGTACTCACGGCGATATTCCGAAAGTCGTTATCGCGCCGAGCACGGTTGAAGAGTGCTTCTATGACACTGTGGAAGCGTTTAACATCGCGGAAGAATATCAGCTCCCAGTCATTCTCATGACCGACCTGACACTCTCTTTGGGTAAACAAACCGTTGACCCATTTGACTATAGCAAGGTTGAGATCCGCCGCGGAAAACTGCTGGCTGGACAAGAACTGCCTGAAAAAGAGCAGAACGACCTGTTCAAGCGTTATGAAGTAACGGAAGACGGCGTTTCCCCGCGTGTTATTCCGGGACAAAAATACGGCTTGCACCACGTTACAGGCGTTGAGCATGACCAGACGGGTCGTCCATCTGAGAACGCAGCTAACCGTGTCGCTCAAATGGATAAGCGCATGCGCAAACTGGAAGGCGTGCTGAAAACCTTCAAAAACCCAGTCGTATTCGATGCGAAGCACGAAGAGGCTGATGTATTGATCGTAGGAATCAACTCCACGATCGGTACGATCCAGGAAGCAAAAGCTCGTCTCGAAAACGAAGGCGTAAAAGTAAACCATGCACAAATCCGTTTGATTCATCCATTCCCGGCTGAACAACTGAAAGCGCATGTTGAAAAAGCAAAACAAGTGATCGTAGTTGAACATAACGCACAAGCGCAAGTAACCAATCTGCTCAAACAGCACGTCGGACACGCTGAAAAGATCCAATCCGTGCTGAAATACGACGGAAACCCGTTCTTGCCGAAGGAAATCTATAGCGAAGTTAAGGGGCTGATTAAACATGGCGACTTTGAAAGAGTTTCGCAATAACGTAAAGCCAAACTGGTGCCCGGGCTGTGGAGACTTCTCCGTACAGGCATCGATTCAACGCGCTGCTGCTAACGTAGGTCTCGAACCTGAACAATTGGCAGTCGTATCCGGTATCGGGTGCTCCGGACGTATTTCCGGTTACATCAATTGCTACGGCTTCCACGGCGTGCACGGTCGTGCACTTCCAATCGCGCAAGGTCTGAAAATGGCGAACCGCGAGCTGACTGTTATCGCTGCCGGCGGTGACGGTGACGGTTTCGCGATCGGTATGGGCCACACTGTTCATGCGATCCGCCGCAATATGAACATCACCTATATCGTAATGGACAACCAAATCTACGGTTTGACAAAAGGTCAAACGTCTCCACGTTCCGCGACCGGTTTCGTAACCAAGTCGACTCCGGCTGGTTCGATTGAATCTGCCATTTCTCCAGTTGAATTGGCTCTGTCTGTCGGCGCTACCTTTGTAGCCCAATCCTTCTCCAGCGACCTGAAAGGGTTGACTGAACTGATCGAAATGGGTATCAAGCATGAGGGCTTCTCTCTGATCAACGTATTCAGTCCTTGTGTAACCTACAACAAGGTAAACACCTATGACTGGTTCAAAGAAAACATTGTGCCGGTAGACACCATCGAAGGCTATGATCCGCATGACCGCATCAAAGCGATGGCTACTTCCATGCAGTACAAAGGCCTGTTGACCGGTCTGATCTACCAAAACACAGAACAAAAAGCTTACGAGCAGCTGGTAACCGGATTTAAAGAAGAATCCTTGGCTGGTCAAGATATTCGCATGAGCGAAGAAGACTTTGCGAAACTGGTAGCTGAATTCGCGTAAGCATGCATATTCGCACCTTTTGATGAAAAGCATGAGAAAAACCTCTCCGGGTGATGGAGAGGTTTTTTTGATGGCTGCGGAGTGCTCTTCCAGAATGCGTCACGATGTCGGTTTCCCGCGGATTTGCTGGATAAACAGCATCAGGAGGAACAAGATTACGAGTTGTCCAAACATGGGATAAAGAAGACGAAGCAAGGGACCAAAACCGATGAAGCTGATGGCGTATCCGACCAGCAGGATGCCTGCTACAATCGTATAGCGGCGTAGGCCTGTTGCCTTCTTGATCTGTTCGGAGAGGCCGAAAACATTCGCGACGAGCGTTGAGAATATTTCCGTGTAGACCAAAATCGAGAAGAAAAACGGAATCCCTTTGCCGAGGCCCTGCAGCAGAGCGATCATGGGCATCTCTGCGTGGCCGATCGCCGGCATGCGAACGGACATCGAAGCATAGGCCAACAGCAAAAGAATGCCAATGCCCAAACCGCCCAGTATGCCTCCCCATATCAGCGGTCTCTCGCTAAAGCTGTGACGACCGATTGGAACGAGCACAGCTTGTGTCAGCGAGATATTTAAGGCAACATAGTAGAGAGGGGAGCTCAGCCAGGCCCAAGGCTTGACGGCTTCGATCAGGGGCTCGTCATCCAGCCAAGGCCGGGAATATAGAAATACGAGCAGGGTAAAGCCGATCAAAAGGGGGACGAACAAGCTGTTGACGGAATGAATGGCAAACAAGCCTTTTCGTGCCACCAAAAAAATCAGGATCATGCTTACCCAAATCCCGAGCTGCGGAGATAATTGGAAAGACTCCAGGAAGACAGCTCCAGTTGCAGCCAGCATCACTGAGGTTGTTCCAAACAACACAGTCAAGAGCAGCATGTTGAAGATAGTACCGACGGGTCGTCCAAACAAATAGGTACTCAGGTCCTGGTAAGAATCGGCCTGAATCCGATAGGATAGCACCATGACCCGGATTCCGCCCCAGATAAACAAGCCGGTGGCAAGCAGAATGCCTACCAGCCCCTGGGAGCCATACTGAACAAAAAACTCAACAATTTCTTTGCCGGAAGCAAAGCCTGCTCCCACCACCGTACCGATATACGTAAAGGCAATTTGCAGTGCGGCCTTCCAAGAACGCTGCATGACAAACCTCCTGTCCCACTTACTTCATCCTATGAGAGAGGAAGCGATGAATATGCTCCTTACTGTCCTGGGGTTTCAGTCCCCTTATCCGGGCCCTGCCGGAGCGACTCCCGGCTACCTGATTCAGACCGCATATACCAACCTTCTGCTCGATTGCGGGAGTGGTGTATTAGCTCAGCTTACCCGTCATCTGCCGGTTTACGATCTGGATGCGCTCATCCTTTCCCATTATCACCATGATCACGTAGCCGATGTCGGCGTATTGCAGTACGGCCTCATGGTCCATCAATTATTTGGCCAGCGGGACCAAGAGTCTCCGCTGCCGATTTACGCTCCGGGCAAACCTGCTGAAAAAACGGCGGAACTGGTGTACCGCGATGCGACTCGTTTTTACCCGGTAGATGAAACGACAACTTTGACGATCGGGGATATCCGCGTCTCATTCCTCCGCACCGATCATGGAGATGGCGACCCTTGCCATGCAATCCGATTGGAATCGTCGGGAAAAACGATTGTATATGGAGCAGACAGCGGTCCGGGAACGGATTGGACACCGTTCGCCAGCCAGGCCGATTTGTTTATTTGCGAGGGTACTTATCTGGAGCGAAACAAGCCTGCACGCCCAAATGGACATCTGAGCGTTGGGCAGGCGGCGGAATGGGCGGAGAGACTGCGCTGCGGCTCCCTTCTCATCACTCATCTGTTTCACGAGTACACAGAAGAGGAAGTGCGGCAAGAAGCGAAAGCGTACCGGAGCGGCACTTGTTATGTAGCAAAAATCGGTTTGCAGATAGATCTATCGCTATAGAAAGAGAGGAGAGAAGCAAGATGTTTCCCAATGTCTTGGAAGTAGCACGAACATTAATACGGGAGAGAGTTGTTGCCGGGGAAACGGTGATCGACGCAACGATGGGAAACGGGAACGACACCCTGTTCCTTGCTCGTCATGTGGGTGAAACCGGCAAGGTAATCGCTTATGATATCCAACCCCAAGCCATGGAGAAAACAAAAGAACGCCTCGAGCGAGAGGGAGTCCTCGAACGGGTCGAGATGAAATTAGCGAGCCACGAGGAGATGACGCAGCTGACGGGGCCGGTCGGGGCGATTATGTTCAACCTGGGGTATTTGCCAGGGGGAAACAAAGAGATCACGACCCAGGCAGCGACTACGATCCGGGCGATCGAAGCGGGTCTGTCCCTTTTGAAGCCCGGCGGAATTATGACCGTCATGGTTTATTGGGGGCATCCGGCTGGCTCCGCTGAAAAGGAAGCGGTGCAGTTATATTGCTCGCAACTCAGCCAATTGGAATTTTTGGTGCTCCAATACCAGTATCTCAATCAGCAGAACCAGGCCCCTTTTTTGCTGGCGATAGAACGAAGAGAAATGTGAGGAGCGTTTTGCCATTTACGGAGGCCTGATTTTTGTATTTCGCAGCTTTGGACTGGCGGCAGAGATTTTTTCTTTCCCGGGCAAGCGCATGTTCCGACAACCTTAAAAAAGAATGCAAAAGGGTGTCGAAGGAGCAAACAAACATGTTCGGGAAAATAGGCACGCCCTTCCCGGGTCATATACATACCCTATGATGAGGAATGCATCAAGGGGGCAAAACTCCGTGAATAAAGTCGGAATCATGCTGGATTGGAACATCATCCAACACGGCATCAACGGCAAAAAATCGTATGAACGACTGCCTTATTATGTGGAAATCGGGAGAGAATTAGGTCTTGAGCCAGTCTTTTTTCATCCTCGCCATGTCTTGTCGAACGGAAAGGTGAAAGGCTATTTTTGGAATGGGAGCCGCTTGGTTCCGAGAGTGGTTCCTGTGCCGCGGGTTATCCATAACCGCGTGTTGACAGGAGACCTGAAAGCCCGTCAAGTAATCAGAAGCCTGAGCAAGACACAGCTCGTTTTTAACGGTTTGGTCGTCAGAGACAAGCGGAAAGTCCATCAGATGCTTTGGAAAAACCCGCAAGTGCGTAGCTATTTGCCCCATACGGTCCCTTATTCAAGAGACAACCTGCGTCATTTCCTCGACCGCTATCGAATCGTCTACGTGAAGCCATCGATTGGTTCGGTAGGAATCGGAGTGGTTCGCATCGAGCGAGAGGGGGACCATTACCATTTCATCTCTTCACAGTATCGAAAAGTATTGTCTCGGCAAGGTCTGATTGTGGAGCTTGCCAGGTGGATCGGAAACAAACGGTACTTGATCCAGCAAGGTATCCCTCTGGCCCGGTATGAAGGCAAAACATTTGACATACGGGTCTCCGTGCAAAAAAACCGGGAGCAGAAGTGGTCTGTAAGCGGAATGGTTGCGAAAGTGGCCAATCAAAAGAACAAGCTGAGCAATTTGGCTCGCGGAGGTCGAGCTTTCCCTCTGGAGACCGTTTTGAGAGAGAGTTTTTCTCCTGAGCAGCAGAAGGAAATCATCGAAAGGATCGGGCTTGCAGCGATACAGTTGGCCAGGCAGTATGAAAGCTACTACCCTTCGCTTGCCGATTTGGGAATGGACATGGGGATTGATGGGAAAGGGAACCCCTATCTCATCGAGATCAATATTCGAGATCAGCGCTACTCCTTTTATAGCGCGGGGGAAATGGCAATGTTTAAGCAGACCTATCGCCATCCCCTTGAATACGCCAGCTCTCTGATGAGAGGGATGGTTCCGTCTATCAGAAAAAGCAGCCAGTAAAAAAAGCAGACCTGTTTGCCGAAAGGCCAGGCCTGCTTTTTTCTTTTAGCAAAAATGAGGGACACTATGTAGCATCAGATGGAGTGGCCTGATTTTCTGCCGCCGGGTAAGGAAGTTGGCGGAAATGGCGATATGCCACTGCCAGGATAGATTTTCGCGTCAGGATGCCCTGGAAAACCCCTTCTTCGTCCTCAATACATATAAATGGATGGTTGATCGACATTTCCAACGCTTTCAAAAACTCCTCCGAATTCTTCATCCGGGCAATTTTGGTCGTCATCACCTCATCGACTGTATAATCATCCATTTTTTCATATTCAAATCGTTCCAAGCCCAAGATTTTGTTTAAAATATTCGTTGTGCTGACCTGACCGTGCAGGCGATAGGAGTGATCCAATACGGGAATTGCCGAATAGCCAGACTTGATGAGTACGAGCAGGGCATGTTCCAAAGAATTCCCCAGTTGTACGTGAGCTACTTTTGTCGACGCAATTACGAGATCTTTTATTTTTGTATGGAGCAGTTGCCAGTCCGGATTCAAACAACGTCCACCACCTTTCTCTACATTGGCGAACCTGATTCGCCTTATGTGGTTCACCTCTATGATACCGTATGGAGAGAGGGAAGGGTAGGGCTGCGTGCAAACAAAACAAAGATGCCCGGCAAAACAGCCGGGCAAATATCGAGGTGTGGAACAAACGTCCCTTACCCTGTAGTATGCAGGATCGCAGGGCTATTTACACTAGGATTTTGTAGGAAAACAGGCGTAACTTTTTTACCGGTTCAATCGTCTTACTGATGGATCCCCTTTTGCTAGGAGCTGTGTTGCCATGCGAAAAACAATTTGGGGGGCTGTTGCCCTGTTCATGATCTTATCTGCAGGAGCCGGTTTTTTTGTGGGCAGACAGTTATCTTTGCACGGCTCAGGATTTGATCGCGCCCAAATGTCTGAAGTCCCCGACTGGCTCGTGGAGGATTTGCGCAAAGAGCTGGATGAAAGCGTGCGCAATCTGGTTGTTCCTGCCCAAATTACAGTTGTCCCTATAGGGATAAGAAAAATAGACGCATCTATAAAGCCCTCTTCGGCGACTGAGGGTACGCCGGATGCTCCTGATCTGCTCGCGGCTGTAAAACTGCCAGAGGGACTAGGGGCGACAATCCTGTACGAACGCCGAAATGGTGACTATGAAGCTGTATTCAGCAAGCAGGAGAGCGTATACAGCTATCAGGTTGTCGGGGAGGATTACTTGGTTCTGACGACAGACATCTCCGCTGTGCAAGGAGATGAGCGTGCCTTATACGTGATTCATAAGACGCCCGAAGGTTATCATGAGGCCTGGAGCGGTATCGCCCACCGCCGCAATCAACAAGAGACGATGGATGTGCTCGATGCCACCGTAAAGCTGGACCCAGATGGAAAAACCATGGTTTATTTCAGTTTGGAACGCACTTTGGACCAGACGGGAGTCGCTTTGATGGAGAAGAGCTCCTACCAGCTTCTGCGTTACAATGAACGGACCCATCGCTTTGAAAAGTGAAAGGCGCCTAAGCGCCATGTGTGTTTATTTGTACCCGTCTACGGCTCTTGCGTTTTGGCCTTTGGTTCCAGAAGGAAATCAGGGTGTGCTCATACAGGAAAATACACAATGGCGGGGTAATTACAAACATTGCCGCCATTAAGACCGGAGTTGACCAATTCAGTCGGAAGATGACGTAGCTCTCCAGCAGGAATAGGATCAGCGGATGCACAAGGTAGATGGCCATATTATACCTCGCCCATTTGGACAGCCATTCGCTGAGCGCCGGAAGTTTGCCAAGATACCGGGAGAGCGGATAAAAACTGACCAGGAAGCTCGTCGTATAGATCAAGTAAATCGGATCAAAAATATTCAGGCTCTGTTCATAACTGATGTGGTTGTTCAAATAGCGGTACGCGATCCAAACGCCCAGACTGATTGTCAAGATCCATGCTGGCAGCTTGATGCGATCTGTCCAGAGCCGCCATTTATCCACATGAAGTCCGGCATATGCCCCCAGTGCGAAAGTAAAGAAGTACATATAGACGTAATTTTGACCGCTTACGTATCCGTGCTCGATCAGAGAGAGCAGCGGGCCCGCAGACCAATCGATTGCCCACTGAGGATCGGCAAATAAATAGTGGAATGCGACGTACAGCGCATTTTGCAAGAAAAACAGCAGAGCGACCATCCAAAAGCGCAAATACCGCTCAAACCACTCCTTGCAAACAAAAAAGAGCAAATTCAGCTGCAGATATAACGGAATATAATATAAATGATAAAAAGAACTGCCGGTTAGCAGGCTGTGAAAAAATTGTGGAGCCAATTGGGCCACGTTAACGGTTTGCAGCTTGAAAACTGTATAAATCGCCGTCCAAATGATATAGGGAAGAACGATGACTCTCCAGCGCTTTCGCCAGAATGCCCCCCAGTCGACCTGGCGTTTCTGATACCAGTAAAAAAGCAGCATCCCCGTTGCAAAGATAAACAGCGAGCGTCCAAACCGCAGCAATATGAGCAAGACAGCCTCGATGTCCGTATTCCAGGGATACTCGCTCTGTGTCTGAATAAAGAAACCCAGAATATGAATGACCAATACGGTAGCAGCCCCAAAAACAAAAAGGGCATTCAGATCCTGAAAAGTCCCCTTTCGATTGCTATTCATATCTCCTCCTAAAGCTTTTAACAGCACGTTTTATCCACGTGCTTTTTTCTGGTTGCCAGGAAATACGTTTTTACGGTTCGGCTGTTAATTTCCAGTCTGGTTTACGCAACTCTTCCGCAGTAAATGCAAATAAGTCAAGCCTTTCTGCCAAATGGACACGAGACTCGGAAAGTGTTTGCGCATCAACGGCAAACGCTGCAGGCTGTACGGGCCATTCTGATTGAATGGCAGCAAGCAGCCGTTCTTTGACGTCGGCTACAGAGACGCTTTTGCCGGTGAGGGCATCGATACTGCCTACTGTTTTTCCGTCAATAAAGGGGATCGGCTTGTTTTTCTCCATTTCAGCCAGGCCGGCCAAATCGTAAAAATGTTCCATCCACTCTCCGCGGGGCTGGTCTTCCACATTGATGCACAACTGCAGGATGGAACCAAAACGAGTGCGGCGCTGAGCCATGCCGCCGATTTTTTTTCCGTGAATCGAAAAATCATACTCTCCGGCACAGTAAGAGCCTGTCACCTCCCCGAACTCGATGACACCGTAGTCACGCAGTCCGACTGCGAGCAAGCCGGTAACGAAGCGGAAAAATGCATCGATAGAGATGGTGGTATCGGGCAGCAAACAGGCCAAGTTTAGCACACCAGCATCGAGCGGGACACAGGCGCCGCCGGAAGACCGCAGCACACAGCCAAAGCCTTGCTGTCCAAAATGGCGTAAAGCGTCCTCCAACCGGGGGAGCTTGGCATCGCGCCGCCCCAGGTACAGGGCTTTGTCATACACCCACAAATGTAAAATGGGAGCTGCTCCATCTCTCTTCATCTGAGCCGCCAACGCTTCGTCACGGGAGAGAGGCTCAAGCGGGCTTTTCCGGTAGATGCCCGAATCCATCCACAAAAACGGCTGGTTTACAAGAAATGACATAGGAAACCCCTTCCCGGTCAAGAATCGCTACCATTATAACTCTGAACGCCATTCATTTCTAGTGATCTTCTACACGCAATTTTTGCCGCGAATAAAAAAACCGTTTCCGGCTGGCGGCCACAAGCGGACCGCACAACCGACGGAAACGGTGATATCGAAACTCAGTCAAGCACTTTAAACGTGAAGTTATCAAGAGAGGTCAGCTTGCGCGGAGCATCCTTTGTCGCATCTTTTTGCAAATAAAGGCCAAGCTGAGTATTGGAAAGCTTCAATTTTTCCTGGCCAAACAAATACTGGTTGTTCATGTAAATCGAAACGGCATCGTCTTTTACCACGATTTTCAATTTGTTCGTCCCTTTCAGCTTGTAAGAACCGGATGCAATGGTATCGAAATCGTCGTCATTGACGTCATCCACGGTCGCAAGGGTCACACGATCTTTGTTCAGGAAAACGACATGCGCTTTGCCGTCCTTTGCGTTAAAGTAAAGGCCGCCCAAACCGTTTGTCCCGTTCGCATTGACATCCACAGACATTTCAAAGTGATCCGTATTGGCCTTTTCGTTCCAGATCAAAGGCAGGAAGAAATGCTCCAGCTTGCGGTCAGTAGTCGTGGCCGTTGCTTGCTTGTTAATGACACCCCATGTGCCTACTGCATTGTCTGTATCCCAGTTTTTCAATTCCTCCGAAGAGAAATTGTCGCTGACGCTGGTCGGAAGCTCCGGAGTTGGCTTGTCAGGGGATGGGAAGACCACTTTTGTTTCATCATCTTCGCGATCCAACAGAGCCCGATACAGGAGAGAAGCCGCTTCCGCACGAGTAATCGCATCTTGCGGACGGAAGTAGTTGTTGCTTCCTTTCATCAGGTCGGTCTGGATCGAGATCGCAACGTAAGGGCGAAGCGCAGCCGAAATGCGGTCGTCATCGTTGAAGCGCTTCAGTACGCTAAGGTCGGCTTTGTGTGTGCGATCGTAGCCCAACAGGCGGACGAGCGCGACGGCAATATCTTCCCGTACAGCATACTGATCAGGCTTGTAGGTGTATTTGTTCCCGGATTTATACCCGGTCAGGTACGGCTTGGCGTATTCTACATAGTAGAACGCCCAGTGATTGCGCGGAACGTCCTGGAAGGTCTGGCTCACCTTTTGCTTGTGAATATCGACGCCAGCTGCTGCAATCATGATTTTGGCAAATTCGGCACGGGTTACCTTGTTGTTGGGACGGAATTTTCCATCCTCGTAGCCTTTGATAATCCCTTTGGACGCCATTGCCTGGATTTCTTTGTACGCCCAGTGACTCCGAGGGACATCGGAGAAGGTCGTCGACGCGCTGACGAACGGCACGACAGTGACAAAGAGCATCACCGCCATTAAAAACGTAAGAACTCTTTTCATAGAAACCTCCTGATCTCTTTTGATTTCGTTCGGCCTGCTTCTATGACGCCAGGGGACAAGGATAAGTTGCAGAAAACCAAGCCCGTTTGGCAAAATTGTGTAATTAGTCTCACGCAGAAACGCTGTTCTATGAAGAAAGCAGGAAAAGGCTATGACGCAGGGGCTCTGAAAGGGGAGCCGGTATGTATGAGACAAGTACAAGGAAACAGGGGAGGCACGGACCACAGCAGATGTGCTCTTGGGAAATTATATGGGACCGTTTCCTCATTCATGAATCCGCTTTTCGCGGACATGCCATACCGTTCGGTTGGATGAGCGAAGGAGCGGATAAAGCTCTCTGGAATCTTCATAGGATATTCGTATTTCATTTCAGGAAAAAGGCATTGATATGCTATAATCATGAGTTGTAACTACCTACAAACACATCTTGCAGATGAGGTGATAGACTGATGTCAGTAAACAAGGAAGCGACTCCGGACTTAAAATCCGGGAAGTCATCCAAAACGGTAGAGGATTTCGCCAAATATTTTCAACCGCCCTCTTTAAAGGAAGCAAAAAAACGGGGCAAAGAAGAAATTCAGGTACACTACAACTTTGATATCCCGGAAGAGATGAGAGAGATCGGGAAGGGCAAGCGCTATCATGTACGGACATATGGCTGTCAGATGAACGAGCATGATTCAGAAACCATTGCAGGTATTCTCGAACAGATGGGGTATACGTTTGCAGAGGATTTCGAA
Organism: Brevibacillus sp. FSL K6-2834; assembly: GCF_038592925.1. Taxonomy (NCBI): domain Bacteria; kingdom Bacillati; phylum Bacillota; class Bacilli; order Caryophanales; family Paenibacillaceae; genus Brevibacillus; species Brevibacillus sp. FSL K6-2834. Next base: position 3,119,594 of record NZ_CP151945.1, on the reverse strand, counting down.
GAGGCTGATGTAGTTCTCTTCAATACCTGTGCGATTCGCGAAAATGCCGAGGATAAGGTTTTTGGCGAGCTGGGACATATGAAGCGTCTGAAAAACAACAATCCCAACTTGATACTCGGTGTCTGCGGTTGCATGTCCCAGGAAGAGAAGGTTGTCAACAAGATCCTGAAGAGCTACCAGCAGGTAGACCTGATCTTTGGGACGCACAATATTCACCGGCTTCCTTTCCTGCTTCGGGATGCCATATTCAGCAAGGAAATGGTCGTCGAAGTGTGGTCCAAAGAGGGCGACATTATCGAGAACATGCCGAAGAACCGCGTAGGCAATATCAAGGCCTGGGTCAATATTATGTACGGTTGTGACAAGTTCTGTACGTACTGTATCGTTCCGTACACGCGCGGCAAAGAACGCAGCCGCCGTCCCGAGGACGTGATCGCAGAGGTGCGGGAACTGGCCCGCCAAGGCTTTAAAGAAATCACTCTGCTCGGCCAGAACGTCAACGCCTACGGAAAAGATTTTGAGGATATCGAATACGGATTTGGCGACCTGCTTGACGAAATCCGCAAGATCGACATTCCGCGTATCCGCTTTACGACGAGTCATCCGCGTGATTTTGACGATCATCTGATCGAGGTGCTGGGTAAACGGGGCAATCTCGTTGAACACATTCACCTGCCTGTCCAATCCGGTTCGACTGAGGTACTCAAACGGATGGCCCGCAAATATACGCGCGAACACTATCTGGAGCTGGTGCGTAAAATTAAAGCGGTGATTCCGGATGTAGTGCTGACAACCGATATTATCGTCGGATTCCCGGGAGAGACCGACGAGCAGTTTGAAGAGACGCTTTCGCTTGTTGAAGAGGTAGGCTACGACTCCGGATATACATTTGTGTATTCGCCGCGCGAAGGTACCCCTGCAGCTGTCATGGAAGACAATGTTCCCATGGAAGTGAAAAAAGAGCGGCTGTATCGCTTGAATGAGCTGATGGCAAAAATCAGTTTGGAAAAAAATAAACCATTGCAGGATCAAGTCGTCGAGGTATTGGTTGAAGGCGAATCGAAAAACAACCCGAACGTGCTCGCTGGGCGTACCCGGACAAACAAGCTGGTTCACTTTGCGGGTGATAAATCGCTGATCGGACAATACACGCATGTAAAGATCAATGACGTAAAAACATGGACCTTGCACGGCGAAATCGTGACAAAAATCGAGGTGTAATGAATGATGGAACAAACAGGCCTGTACACGCAAAAAGAGATTTTGGATAAAGCAAGAGAGCTGGCAGCTATGATTGCACAGACCAAAGAAGTAGATTTTTACAAGCGGGCAGAACTGCAGATCAAGCACAATGAGCGCGTGCAAGATTTGATCGACGATTTAAAGAAGAAACAAAAACAGATGGTCATGTTTGAATCGATGAACAAGCCGGAGCTGGTCAGCAAAGTGGAAGCAGAATACAATCAGCTTCACGATGAGCTGGACAGCATTCCGATTGTTACGGAATTTAAGCAATCGCAAGTCGATGTAAACGATCTTCTGCAAATGGTCACCACGGTTATCACCAACACCGTTTCAGAGCGCATCGTACTGGATACCGGCGGGAACCCGTTGACAGGCGAGACTGGCGGCGGACCAGAGAAAAAGCATAAAGGCGGCTGCTGCTCCTGATACTCCGGCAACGGAAAGATACGGGAGGATGAACCGGCGACAAGCTCTGCCAAAATGGCAGTAGGTGTTTGCACCCTAGTCGGATGCCCTGCATACAAATGTACAGAAACGTTGTATGGAGGAGGTAACGAAATGTCGGGTACAGACAAAGACCTGCAGTGCCGGGAACTCATCGCAAAAGCCGTCTGCGGTAAAGGTCATAAATTCACACAAACGACCCACACCATCATACCGTCGCATACTCCTTCGACGATCCTCGGATGCTGGGTGATAAACACGAACTTCCAGGCAGAGAAGGTAGGGGACGCGGTTGAGGTATCTGGTACGTATGACGTCAACCTTTGGTACTCGTTTGCAGATAACACGCAAACCGAAGTAAAGCGGGAGACAGTCAATTTCTCCGTACTCGTTCCGCTTACGTTCTTCGACAGAAACAGCCGCGGAGACCTGGAAATCCTGGCCCGCGCCGTTGAACAGCCGAAGTGCGTCAAAGCCGAACTGAGCGGCGGTGGCACCGTCACTGTAAGAGTCGAAAGTGAATATGCCGTCGAAATAATCGGGGAAACCAAGGTATGCGTAGTCGTTTGCCATAGCTGCGACGACAAGGATTACCATTTGATTGGTGATTACGAAGACAACAGCGACGAGTTTGATGACTTTGATTCGGCCACCCTGCTGGACGAATTGGATTAAGAGGAGAGAAACTGTCTCCTCTTTTTCTTTTTGCCAAATGAAGCCCGTCTGCAAAAGCAGAGCGCGGCGGCTTCACTTTTTGCCGGATTGCGACATAGGCTATCACATCAGAGTGGAGGTGAGGCCCTTGTTTGCAAAAAGTGAAGTGGATTGCTCTCCAGCTCGATGGGGAGATCCTGGATGCCAGACAGCCTTGCCCGGAAATGAAGAGAGTACGATCAAATTTATGCAAAAACCGGATCGAATTCTTTATTTGCTGCGAACCAGCGGCATACCGGTGACGACGAAAGCGGCCCCTGAACCCGGAACCAGAATCTACCGCGTTCATCTTTTTGAAAATCACGTGCTGATGGTCGAAAAATCCTATGTGCAGCAGCAGTGGACCAAGTACTCCATCGCTCATAGCGATTTCCAGCGAATAGATCCGGCTGTCGACGATTATGAGGCAAGGGCGGTTATCCGCCTCGCGATCCGCAGCTTGTATGCGGTCGGTTTGCACCTAGGTCAGATCATCCTGCAGGCGGCCTCTCCATTTCGTGTGAAAGTACGCAGTATCTCCGCCGAATGGGACGCGGAGCATAAGCCGGGATTTCTCGCCGAGGCTGAAGCGTGGTGGTTGAAGGAACAGGGTAGCTGGGAAAGTCCTCAAATCCAGCTTGGGGCCGATCCGGAGTTTGCGCTTCGTCATCCCGACGGAAAAATGGCGCTTGCCTCTGATTTCATGGGGATCAGTGGTGTAGTAGGGTGCGACTCAACCCGTTATCGCGAAGACCTTGCACTGCATCAGCATCCGCTGGTCGAGCTCCGCCCCGCGCCCTCGGCAGAGCCGGACGCGTTGTTCTCGCGCATTGTCAAAGCGCTCGGAGCTGCAGCCAAGAAAATCGTCGACAAGGAAGTGGAATGGATCAGCGGGGGGATGCCATTCGACGGCTACCCGACAGGCGGCCATATACACTTCAGCGGGATCAGACCCCATTTTTCCCTGCTGCGCCGCCTGGATGCATACCTCGCGATTCCGCTTGTCCTGATCGAAGATGAAGGCTGTCAAAAACGGCGTCCACGCTATGGATTTCTCGGTGATGTTCGCGAAAAGGAATACGGAATCGTAAAAGGCTTCGAGTATCGCACCTTGCCCAGTTGGCTCGTGCATCCCGTCGTGGCGAGAGGCGTTCTTCATCTGGCGCGACTGGTTGCGTCTTCGGCGGATATATTATCACGAGGCTGTATCGCCCCTGCCTTGATCCGTGCCTATTACAAGGGGGAAAAGGAACAATTGGTCCCTTACGTAAACAGCATTTGGAAGGAGATATCTGCGCTGCCTGGATACGAGCGTTCGCGGAGCTGTCTGGACGATTACTTTTCTTTTTTGCTGGCAGGTCATACTTGGCCGGCAAACAGCGATCTGAGGAAGGTATGGTGCCATTACGTCGGCAAAGCATAATCGCCAGGATGAGCGCGATCTCTTGCAGCCATGCACGGGGAAAGGTTCAACATACGGCTTTCCCCGTGTTATAATGGACGAACGAGAATGAAGCTAGGAGATAGGTTACAATGGCACAATATACACCGATGATTCAGCAGTATCTGGCGATCAAGCGTGACTATCCGGATACTTTCTTATTTTTTCGCTTGGGCGATTTTTATGAACTGTTTTTTGAAGACGCAGTCGTGGCATCGCGTGAGCTGGAAATTACCTTGACAGGGCGCGAGGGCGGCGGCGAAGAAAAAATCCCGATGTGCGGCGTTCCTCATCACTCTGCTGATGCTTATATTGCCGAATTGCTGAAAAAAGGCTACAAGGTAGCCGTCTGTGAACAAGTAGAAGATCCAAAGGAAGCGAAAGGAGTCGTCCGTCGGGAGGTCACGAGGGTTATTACTCCCGGGACGATGATGGAGGGCAAATGGCTCTCCGACAAGGAAAACAATTACATGGTTGCGATTGCGCAAGCGGAGGGCAGCATGGGTGTCGCCGCTTGTGACATGAGTACCGGCGAGATGTACGTAACCTCGCTGATTGGCAGACGAGAGGCAGCGCTGGATGAAGCGATGCAGTACCACCCCAAGGAATTGGTGTTATCCGGGTGGGCTGGAGAGCTCAAGTCAGATGTACCTGTCACATACATAGAGGACACTGAGCTGGACGGGCTTGCCGTCGACCGCCAATACGGCAACGACGCACGTGAGCTTGATCTCGCCATGCGCAAGGCAGTCAACACCCTGCTTCACTATATCGGCGTCACACAAAAGCGAAGCCTGTCACACATGTTGTTGATCAAGCGCTATGATGCCAAGCAGTACCTGCAGATGGACGGCTTTTCCCGCAGAAATCTGGAGCTGACCGAAACGATACGGGACAAATCGAAGAAAGGCTCGCTGCTCTGGCTTCTGGATCGCACCGAAACAGCGATGGGAGGCAGGCTGCTTCGCCGCTGGATTGAACGTCCGCTGGTAAACAAAAGTGAACTTGAGGCCCGCCTGGATGCCGTTTCGTATTTGAAAGGGGACATGCTGCTTCGTTCAGACTTGAGGAACTGTCTGGATCAAGTGTACGATTTGGAGCGTCTGGCAGGAAGGATCTCTTACGGCAATGCGAACGCTCGCGATCTGGTACAGCTTCGTCATTCGCTGGAAACGATACCGATGTTGAAGCGGCTGCTGCTGGAGACAGATGCACCGGTTTTGAAGGAATTGGCTGCGGGAATGGATGAGTGCGCAGACATCGTCACGTACTTGCAGGCTGCTCTCGTAGACGATCCGCCTATTTCGGTACGGGAAGGCGGTTTGATCCGGACCGGTTATGATGAGTATCTGGACAAGCTTCATACAGCGAGTCGCGAGGGCAAGACGTGGATAGCCCAACTGGAGCAGACAGAGCGGGAAGCGACCGGGATTCGCTCGTTAAAAGTGGGATACAACAAGGTCTTTGGCTATTACATCGAGGTTTCACGGGCGAATCTGGCTAACGTGCCAGCTGGCCGGTATGAACGAAAGCAAACATTGGCGAATGCGGAACGCTTCATCACGCCCGAATTAAAGGAAAAGGAAGCGCTGATCCTGGAGGCGGAAGAAAAGCTGATCGAGCTGGAGTATCAATTGTTCGTCCAGATTCGCAATGAGGTAGCGGCTCATATCCCGCGCTTGCAGAGCCTTGCGGAGCGGGTGGCAGCGATCGACGTGCTGCAGGCATTCGCTACAGTAAGCGACGAACGCGGGTATGTACGTCCGGAGCTGGTCACAACGGGTGAATGTGTCATTACAGATGGCAGACATCCTGTGGTAGAAGCCGTCCTCGAACGGGAAAAATACGTCGCCAACGACGTTCATATGAACCAGACAGATCGGCAGATTCTCCTCATTACCGGTCCGAATATGGCCGGGAAAAGCACGTACATGCGGCAAATTGCGCTCTTGGTCGTCATGGCGCAAATCGGCTGCTTCGTGCCGGCAAAAGCAGCCCGGTTGTCTTTGGTCGATCAGATTTTCACGCGGATTGGCGCTGCCGACGATCTGGCCTCCGGGCATTCCACGTTTATGGTGGAAATGCTGGAAACCAGGCACGCTCTGCAAAAAGCAACGGCCCAAAGCTTGATCCTGCTCGATGAGATTGGACGAGGCACCTCTACCTATGACGGAATGGCTCTGGCACAGGCGGTAATTGAATACATCAGACAAAAGATCGGTGCCAAAACGTTGTTCTCTACCCATTACCATGAGCTGACAGGTCTGGAGGAATCGTTGACCGGAGTCGTCAATGTGAACGCAAGATGTGAAGAACGGGCCGGAAAGCTGCTCTTTTTACACAAAATTGAGCCTGGCCGCGCAGACAAAAGCTACGGAATCCACGTCGCAGAGCTGGCCGAGATGCCCCAGCAGGTCATTGAACGTGCACGAGAAATTTTGGCGGGATTGGAGTCGGCGGGCACGACGGCAGGTGATGTGCAAATGTCCCTGGAAACGCTCTGGTCTGCTCCAGTGGCTGCTGTACGCGAAGAACCGAAATCCCTGTTGTCGCCAGAAGAGGAACAGGTGCTGTCTGAGCTTCGCGAGCTGGACCTCAATCAGACGACGCCGATGGACGCCATGCTGAAGCTTTTCCATTGGAAACAGCAAATGAAAAAAAGCAAGTAAACCAGTTCGAGGAGGAAACCGATGGGGAACATACATGTGCTGGATGACAACCTGGCCAATATGATCGCCGCAGGCGAAGTGGTAGAACGACCCGCTTCCGTTGTGAAAGAACTGGTGGAAAATGCAGTTGATGCAGGGGCAAGCACAGTGGAAATCCATGTGGAAGAAGGCGGCCTTTCCCTGATCCGTGTAGTCGACAACGGTCAAGGCATGGATCGGGAGGATTGCCGTCTCGCCTTTGAACGCCATGCGACGAGCAAAATACGCAGTCCCCGAGATTTGTTCCGAATACGGACGCTTGGCTTTCGCGGAGAGGCCTTGCCCAGTATCGCGGCGGTTTCCCGGGTGGAACTGACGAGCACCCAATCGAGCGGGCAGGTAGGGACTCGGTTGATGATGGAGGGTGGAGCGATTGCAAGCATTAGCGAAATCGCAGCTGTCAAAGGGACCGAGATCGTTGTCCGCGACTTGTTTTACAACACGCCAGCCCGCCTCAAGTATATGAAATCGATTTCTACGGAGATTGGCCATATTTCCGATTACGTCAACCGTTTAGCCCTGACATACCCTTCAGTGGCATTTACGTTGACTCATAACGGAAAGAATTTGCTGCATACATCCGGGGATGGCAAGCTGCTGCACGTAATGGCTGCCATTTACGGTGTTCAGGTAGCCAAGCTGCTGCTGCCGATCAGCGGAGAGACGCTCGATTTTCGGTGGACCGGATTCATTTCCAAAACGGAAGTAACCCGGGCAAACCGGTCGTATCTGTCTACCCTTGTAAATGGTCGATACGTACGCCATTTCGGGTTGAACAACGCGATCATGAGCGGCTATCATACATTGCTTCCGATCGGCCGCTACCCGATCGTCACGCTCCAGATCGAGATGGACCCGACTTTGCTGGATGTCAATGTCCATCCAGCAAAGCTGGAGGTTCGTTTTAGCAAGGAAGACGAGCTGTGCACGGCGATCGAGCAATGCGTGAGGTCTACGCTGCGCCAGGGACTGGACATTGTGCGTCCGTTGACAGCAGAGCGCAAGGCAAGGGTTATCGAGCAGGTGGTACAGCCGCAGTTTGATCTGACCTGGTCAAAGCCTGCCGGTCAATCGAATGCAGACACTACAAAGCCATTTCAGGCAGAAATACAGCAGCCGCTTTCCAGTCCCGGCAGCTTCCATCCGGAAATACAGGGAGCGAACGAAGAGATGCCGGCCGCTGAAGCGGTGAGCCTCGTTCGGGCGCATGATTTGGCCCGTTCAAATACAGAGCAGGCTGTTGATGCCGGAAAGCAGAAGCACAACGCTGTAAAAGAGGGCAGAGAGGAATACACAGCGTGGCAAAACGGCGGTATGGCTGCTGATACAGCACTAGCGGCCGTTTCTCCGGGGGTGTCCACGGCGACCACAGCAAGTGGGGATGATTTTGAAAGGACCGATCTGGAAGTTCATCTCCCCCGGGATGGATATGAAAAAGGTCCCGAAGAACGTGGAGCGGAGAGCAGCTTGGATCCATACGGGGAAGATGTAGCTGTTGCGGAGAAAACGGAGACAGTGCCGCAAATGTATCCCGTCGGCCAAGTGCACGGTACGTACATTGTGGCTCAGAATGAGAATGGCATGTATTTGATTGACCAGCACGCTGCCCAGGAACGTATCTTCTATGAGCATTTCATGCAGAAGCTGGCGGAGGAAAGTGTCGCAAGTCAGATGCTGCTGTTTCCGCATACGGTTGAATTGACTGCCCAGGAAGCGTTGAAGCTGGACAAACGGCTCCCGCTGCTGCGCTCCTTTGGGCTTGAGATTGAGTCCTTCGGCACAAAGACGTTTATCGTACGTGCACATCCTCACTGGTTCCCGGGAGGAAGCGAGCTGGAGGTAATCGAAGAGCTGATCCAATTTGTCATGGAGGCCAGCGAGGCAGCACAGGCTGATATTCGCTCGATGAGGGAGAAGGCAGCGATACTCATGTCCTGCAAAGCGTCGATCAAAGCGAATCGTTTCTTGACACACGCGGAGATGGAAAGCCTGCTAAGCCAACTTCGGGAAAGCTCCAGTCCATTCACCTGTCCGCATGGCCGCCCGATCATCATTCATTTCTCCAGTTATGATTTGGAGAAAATGTTCAAGCGCGTTATGTAAGTTTCTAAGTGAAAAAAGGGTCAAGGGCTGTCTGCACAAGCCCTTGACCCTTTTCATGTAACGGAAGATATGGTGCGAATGTTGCGAATCGCAAGTCAGGACTCTGCTTTGGTTACTTCAATGTACTTCAGCGTATGGCCAGACATATCCACTACCTTGAAGCAATAGCCGTCCTCCACGAGCTTGTCGCCGGTCTTCGCAGTGAAATGCTTGGAGAGGAACCAACCGCCGAGTGTATCGATGATATCGTCTGAAAGGTTGGTGCCGAGCAGGTCGTTTACTTCGCTGATGATAAGCTTCGCGCTTAAAATATAGTGATTGTCTTTCAGTTTGCGGATATCGGGTATCTCGTCAGCGTCGAATTCGTCTCTGATTTCCCCGACTATCTCTTCCAAAATGTCTTCAACAGTAACCAATCCGGATGTGCCGCCGTATTCATCCAAGAGGATCGCCATGTGAATGCGCTCTTTTTGCATTTTTACCAGCAAATCGCGGATTGCAATGGTTTCAATGACCCGGATGACCGGATGGATGAACGACTCGAGTCTCATATCAGAGGATTCGTTCACAAGCCTGGCCGTCAAAATTTCTTTTATATTGATCATCCCGAGAATATCGTCTTTATCCCCGTTTACGATGGGGTAGCGGGTGTAGTTCTCTTTCCTGATGGTTTCTACCATTTCCTCAAAAGAATCATGGATGGACAAGCTGACGATTTCTGTACGGGGAACCATAATTTCTTTTGCGATTCTTTCGTCAAATTCGAAAATATTGTTCACATACTTCAATTCATTCTGATTAATTTCACCACTTTGATAGCTCTCTGACAGCAGCAGCCGGAGCTCTTCCTCAGAGTGGGCCATTTCGTGTTCAGAAGCCGGTTTCATACCGAAAACGCCGACCAGTACACGTGCAGATCCATTTAACAACCAGATGAAAGGATACATCAATTTGTAGAACCAGATGATCGGTCTGGCGAAAAGCAGGGTAATGGTCTCCGCTTTTTGAATGGCAACCGTTTTGGGCGCCAGCTCGCCCACTACAACATGAAGGTATGTCATGGCGACAAAGGCAATGCCGAAAGACAACAGATGGGAGATAGAGTCATTCAAGTCCCACTTTACAAATAAGGGATGAAGCAGCCTCTCGACTGTCGGCTCCCCTAACCAGCCTAGTCCCATTGCGGTAACCGTGATACCTAATTGGCATGCCGACAAATACTCATCGAGGTGCGTGGTTACTTCCTTTGCAGCGAGCGCACCACGCCGACCTTCTGCCACCAGTTGGTCAATCCTGGTGCTTCTGATCTTCACGATTGCAAATTCAGTTGCCACAAAAAAACCGGTTAATGCAATCAGGATCACTACCAATATTAAGTTAACTAGTTCCAATGAGTAGCCTTACACAAGTAAGGCGTACACCTCCCTGTTCGAATGTATGGTTAGCTGCATCCATATTAACATTTACGAATATCAATGCGCCGGGTTTCACATGTCTTTTCTATGTATTTTTTGTAAGAGGGCAAAATCTAGAAGAGCGATGGAGGCTTTGATGTGGATGTTGGTGCAATCCTAGCGGGGTCATGTTTTGCGAACATGTGTGTTCCGTTGTTCAAGAGATTTCTGCACATTTGGCAGCAATGGCTAACATGGAGAGAAGGTATACTCCGCATTTACGGATGCACGAATTTTGATTTCACCAGGCTGGATCGGGGTGGCCGCTCTGGCAAGGAATGTCTCGGCTCGAGACGAAAGAGCCTCAGGAGCTGAGGTAAGCTCTTGCACCTGATGAGGAATAGGGTTGTATCGGACACCGAGTGTCCTTGCGATCGTTGCGGCTTTTTGCTGGCTGTCCTTGACCGCCGTCGAGAGAGCTTGATTGTAAAAGTACTCGGGGTCTCTTAGAGTGAATTGGATGCTGGAAACGGTATTTGCACCATGCTCGACAGCCGTATCGACAACAAGCCCGGTCTGCTCAATCTGGCCTATGATAACTTGGAGCATATGAGTCACTTTGTAGCCCTGGAAAATTTGTCTGCCATCCTGGTATTGGTACTGGATTTCGATTTGGTAGCGGAGTGTTTTCAGCAGCTCTTGTGGAATTCCCAGGTTCGTCAGAGATTGAATGACCCGCGACACAGCTTCTGCATTTTCGGCTTGAGCGAGCTGGAGATTTCGGTTTTCTGTAATTGTTCCCAAAATCGCAACCGCCTGGTCCGGAGCCGCGGAGATTGTACCTTCGCCAGTAACCTTGATCACGTACGGATTCCGGGGAGTTGGCAGCACAGGGTAATGAGACATGGATTGATGGGGATACATCAAACGAACCACCTTTCATAAAAATATGCTCTCTACACTGTATTACGCCGCATCGAGACCATACCTCAAGATCAAAGGTCCAGCGATTGTAAACTTCTTGTAAAAAATTTATTGCAGGCCAAGGGAGAGGCAAAAACAGATTTGACATCCCCAACCGGAAAAGATATAAAAATGAAGTGGACAAGAATGCCAAAAAAGCGAAATGTGGAATGATTGTAAAAAGGAGCGTCTTGGACAGATCATGATTTCATTACGAACGGGTGATACGGATGATCGTCACCACCTCCCTTGAACCGAGCGCAGAAACGACGAGGCACGCACGTGAGCTTGCGGCGCGTTTCAACCTGACTCTCGTAGAGCGAAAGGACTACTCGCTTGCTGAATTGAGAAAAAGATTTGCTGAATCGGAAGTATTGATCGTATCCTCCAAGGGAGCTAGACTGGAGGCAGTGGGAAAAACAGCGTTCTTTTTTCACCCGAACACGGCTGCATTTCGTATAAAGCGGTTGGAGCGCGGCGATAATGATACTATGCTCACTGTTTGCCAAATTCAACCAGGAGACAAGGTTCTGGATGCCACCATGGGCTTGGGCGCTGATGCCATCGTGTTTGCTCATGGCGTTGGAGAAACGGGACGTGTAGTCGGGGTTGAATCCGAGCGGACCATCGCTTTGTTGATTGAAGACGGGCTTGCATACTGGCCAGCCGAATCACAAGCTTTGCGTGAAGCGATGAAGCGGGTGGAAGTTCGGGTCGGGAACCATTTGGACGTATTGAGAAGCTTGCCTGCCGATTCATTTGACGTGGTGTACTTTGATCCCATGTTCGAAGAGACGGTGAACAGCTCCGCGGGAATAGCCGGAATCAGGGAATGGGCAAATAACCGTTCACTGGAGCAAGCTGCCGTAGCGGAGGCGCTTCGCGTTGCCAAAAGGCGAGTCGTCCTGAAGGAAGGGAAGACAGGAAGGCTGTATCAACAGTTCGGTTTCACTCCCTATCGAACCAGAGGAAACCAGGTCGTATACAGCTATAAAGAGAAAGGCGGAGGGGAGTGAACGTGCAAGAGAAAGAGAGACTCGTCGTAATCGTAGGACCGACGGCAGTGGGCAAGACAGCTTTAAGTCTGGAGCTGGCTGAGCAGTTTCGGGGAGAAATCATTTCCGGTGACTCCATGCAGGTTTACCGCGGGATGGATATCGGCACTGCAAAAGCGTCTCCGGCTGAATTGGCAAAAGTACCGCATCATTTGATCGACATTATTGATCCAGATGAAGAGTATTCAGTAGCCCGCTTTCAAGAGTCAGCTACCCGATTGATTACCGAGATCAACGGACGCGGACATCTGCCCTTTATCGTGGGAGGAACCGGGCTCTACATAGAGTCAGTGACCCATCGCTTTCAATTTGCTGCAGCCGAGCAAGATTTGGAATTGAGAAGCCGTCTGCAAAGGCTGGCTGAGATTGAGGGTGTGGAAGAGCTGCATCGGCGCTTGGCTGATGTGGATCCGCTGACGGCGCAAAGACTGCATCCCAATGATGTGAAACGGGTCATCCGAGCCCTGGAGATCTATCAACTGACGGGTACGCGGATGTCCGATTTTCAACACAGGGAAGCATATTCGCCTTATGACATCTTCATGATTGGCCTGACGATGGATCGGCAAAAGCTGTATGAGCGCATCAATCAGCGAGTGGACAAGATGATTGAGGACGGTCTGGTAGAGGAAGTAAGGCGACTTTTGGATCTCGGCTACGGTTCGGCATTGACCTCTATGCAGGGACTCGGGTACAAAGAGCTGATCCCTTACCTCTACGGAGAAATCACATTGGAGAAAGCCGTGAACGATATCAAGCAGCGTACGAGGCATTTTGCCAAAAGGCAGCTTTCCTGGTTCCGGCGGATGTCAGCTATCGAGTGGTTTGACCTTACGAACACTGATGACTACCCGAAGATCGTCCAAACAATCAAACAGATAATGGCAGGAAAGTTTCCTCAATTGCCGAATATATAACATACAAGTCCTTTTAGGGGGTAATGACCAATGAAACAGACGATCAACATTCAAGATACGTTCCTGAACCACTTGCGGAAGGAAAACATCGCGGTCACCATCTACCTGGTAAACGGTTTTCAATTGCGCGGTTACATCAGAGCGTTTGACAATTTCACGATTGTCATTGACAGTGAAGGGAAGCAGCAACTGGTCTATAAGCATGCCATTTCCACCTTCACTCCACAGCGTCCCGTGTCGCTCATGTCTCAGGACAACAATCAACAAGCATAAGCGTCACAACAACGAAGCCGGGATCTTAGCCATCCGGGCTTTTTTATCTGGTATGACAACGCAATCAATCCGCACGAAGAGAATATAGCTGACAAAATAGCAGGATAGTATACATAACTTTTCTTATGTAAACGGGAGAGGACAATGCCTTTTACTTTTGCCCATCCAGCAATCGTCTTGCCATTGCGGCGGGTTCGCTGGTTTTCTTTTACTGCGCTTGTTTTTGGAAGCATGGCCCCGGATTTCGAGTATTTTTTGCGTTTGCAAGCATACAGCTCGATGAGCCATACGCTGGCAGGACTGTTTCTGTTTGATTTGCCGATGACGTTTTTATTGGCCCTTCTTTTTCACGGCATTGTGAAAAGAGCGATGATCGAGCATTTGCCAGCACCCTTTGACCGCGGACTGCAGCACTGTGCCGAGTCGCCCAGGCGCCTTACCACGCTGCGTTCTTTTCTCGTCTTTTGCTGCTCTGCTGTCCTGGGGAGCGTAACCCATATTTTCTGGGATGCTTTTACCCCTGACGGGGCATTCATGGTAAGTCGGTTGCAGCTCTTGCAGGAAAAAGTGGAGCTGGCTGGAATGGCCATCCCCGTGTACAAGTTTTTGCAGCACGGCAGTACAATGGGCGGGTTGCTCTGCATAGGGCTCGTGATAGCAAGGGAAGCAAGGCATGGGTTGCGTCGGGCCGAGCTGAAGCCGCAGGCGGCTTCCAAGGATAGCAGACAGCTTTCTTGCCGGGAAAAATGGTCTTTCTGGCTGGGGGTTGCCGGGTTTGGCCTGCTTGCTGCGGGCGCATACCTTTATGCGATTGACGGGTTGTTTCCCCACTTGCGGCCGCTTCGTGCTGTTGTTCCCTTTTTGTCGGGATGCATGGCAGGATTGGCTGCTGTTTCCTGTTACTTGCGATGGCGACGGGTCCCGGGAAGGTAATTGCCTTACACCGGGAGAAGGCTGGGGGTTGCAGCGGCGTGAAGACCGCAGTAAAGACCGCAGTAAAGACCGCATCTAAGGCAAAGAACAACTTCTGGAGCATCGAGCACAAGATCGGAGACAAAAAATGGGCAGGTTTTCCGGGCAGGTGAGTATACTAAGGTATGACCAAGAGGCAGGTGATGGCTTGTGAAACCGTCGGGCAATCAACCGCCGGCTGATACGATGGCAGAGAAGGCTCCCCACCGGATACAGGTGGTGTTTCGCCAGCCGGAACGGGTCAAATTACCGGAAACACTGTCCGAGAAGGTACGAACGACTGCACCCGGCAATGTGGCCGCTGCATTCGATGAACTGGAAAAACTGATCGGCTTGCAGGAAGCCAAAAAGCTGATGTACGAGATTCACGCGCTGCTTCGGATCAACAAGGAGCGGGAAAGACACGGCCTGAAGCTGGAAAAACAAGTGTATCACATGGTATTCAAAGGGAACCCTGGCACCGGAAAGACGACCGTCGCCCGTATATTCGGCAAAATCTTCCGGGAAATGGGGATATTGAGCAAAGGACATTTGATCGAAGTAGAACGCGCCGACCTGGTCGGGGAGTTTATCGGGCACACGGCGCAAAAGACGAGAGAGCTCGTCAAAAAAGCGATCGGCGGTATCCTTTTTATCGATGAAGCGTATTCGCTCGCGCGAGGCGGAGAAAAGGATTTCGGCAAAGAGGCCATTGATTGTCTCACGAAGGCACTGGAGGATTACAGCAACGATTTCATCTGTATACTGGCAGGCTACACAGACGAGATGGATGCCTTTTTGGAGCTGAACCCCGGTCTGCCCTCCCGGTACCCCATTCAGCTACAATTTGCCGATTATACCGTAGACGAACTGATTAAAATTGCCGAGACAATGGTCGAGGGAAAAGAATACAGGCTTTCTACAGGCGCCAGGGAAAAATTGAGGCTGCACTTGAACCGCATTCGCCTCGACCTTTTTGAAACCAATTTTAGCAACGCCCGGTATGTACGCAATGCCATCGAGCAGGCGATCCGCAAGCAGGCTGTCCGCCTGATGACGGTGGCAGAGCCGACCAAGGATGACGTCATGACGTT
Organism: Brevibacillus sp. FSL K6-2834; assembly: GCF_038592925.1. Classification (NCBI taxonomy): domain Bacteria; kingdom Bacillati; phylum Bacillota; class Bacilli; order Caryophanales; family Paenibacillaceae; genus Brevibacillus; species Brevibacillus sp. FSL K6-2834. Next base: position 3,104,313 of record NZ_CP151945.1, on the reverse strand, counting down.
GTTGCCGGAGGATTTTGTCTGGTCCGCTTCCTAGCGGCAGGAGTAAAATGTGGTATGATAGGGGAAAGAAAGGACGTGATTCCTTGGAAGGTGGAATCAAGACGAAGGAAACAGCCATTTTAGTTGGCTGTTTTTTGGATAATCGCGATATGGAACGCTCCCGCTTGTCGATGGAGGAGCTGCATGAGCTCGCCAGGACTGCCGATGTAGAGGTGCTGGATGTCATCACGCAGAATCGCGAACGCATTGACAACGCCTGGTATTTGGGAAGCGGAAAAATACAGGAAATCGCTCATCGTGCGGAAGAGCTGGACGTGGATGTCATCATTTTCAATGACGAGCTTTCACCCAGCCAAACGCGCAACCTCGATACCGCGTTTGACTGCAAGGTGATTGACCGGACGCAGTTGATTCTCGATATTTTTGCCGGGAGAGCGCACTCGCGGGAAGGGAAAATCCAGGTGGAGCTGGCACAGTACAATTACCTGCTGCCGCGCCTTGCCGGTCAAGGCAAGCAGCTTTCCCGCCTTGGCGGCGGTATCGGTACGCGCGGCCCTGGGGAAACCAAGCTGGAAAGCGACCGCAGGCACATCAGGCGGCGAATCAGCGAGCTGAAGCAGCAGCTGTCAGAGCTGGTTCGCACCCGTCAATTGCATCGGGAGCGCCGCAAAAAGAACAATGTGTTTCAAATCGCATTGGTCGGCTATACAAATGCGGGCAAATCGACGCTGTTGAACCAACTGACTTCGGCGGAAACGCTCCAAGAAGACAAGCTGTTCGCGACATTGGACCCGACTACCCGCCAGCTTACCTTGCCGAGCGGGCTTGAGGTGCTCCTGACTGATACGGTCGGTTTCATCCAGGATTTGCCGACTTCCCTTGTTGCTGCTTTTCGTTCTACGCTGGAAGGTGTGAAAGAAGCGGATCTGATCCTGCATGTGGTCGACGCGCATCATCCTGACCTGGAGATTCATATGGAGGTCGTATATCGCATTCTGCGGGAGCTGAAAGCAGATGACATCCCGCAGCTCGTTGTCTACAACAAAGCGGATTTGATTATGGAGGGAACATACCTGCCGAAGGTGGAAGACTCGATTTTGATCTCGGCAATTCGGCAGGAGGACCGCGCCGAATTGCTTAAGCGGATTGAAGGCTACGTCTACTCCTCGTTTGATCGCTATACCTTGATCGTCCCGGCAGAGCGCGGCGACATCCTGTCGCTTTTGCACAGGGAAGGGGTAGAGATGGAACAGGAATTTGACGAAGCGGATTCCTCCTATCGGATTTCTGTCAGAGTGAACAGAGATCATCCCATCTACGGAAGGATTGCTCCTTTTCTCCTGGAAAAACCAGAGACTGAAGAAGAGAGTTGGTAAGTAGCACATGTTTTCCTTATTTGCCCACGGGGAGCGTCTGCGCCCCATCGTAGAAGAAGTAGAACAAATGATCACAGGGCGGCATCAAGAGATCGCTGCCCTGGTCGACTATAATCAGTTGAAAGTGCTGCGTTCCTTTCAAAAGCATGAAGTGAATGAATTTCATTTTGCGCCCTCGACCGGGTATGGATACGATGATTCCGGTCGGGCGGCGCTGGAGTCGATTTATGCGGATGTGTTCGGTGGAGAGGATGCGCTTGTACGCCCTCATATCATTTCTGGGACACATGCGATCGCTATTTCTCTTTTTGGTTTGCTGCGCCCCGGTGACGACCTTCTTTACATTACCGGAAAGCCATACGATACGCTGGAGGAAGTGGTGGGCGTCCGCGGAGAGGGGCAAGGCTCGCTAAGGGAGTACGGCATCGGGTACCAGTATGTGCCGCTTGCTCCTACCGGAGAGATCGACTTTCCCGCAGTAGCGGCAGCCATCACTCCGAAAACAAAGGTAATCGGTATCCAGAGATCTCGCGGCTACGCAGACCGTCCGTCCTTTACGATTGCCAAGCTGAAAGAGATGATTCAGTTTGTCAAAGAGATCAATCCCGAACTGATCGTCTTCGTGGACAATTGCTATGGGGAATTCACGGAGGAGCTGGAGCCGCTCCAGGTCGGAGCAGACATCATGGCAGGCTCGCTGATCAAGAACCCCGGAGGCGGCTTGGTCAAAACCGGCGGCTATATCGTCGGCAAGAAGGAATTGGTCAAGAGAGCTTCCTACCGCATGGCGGCCCCCGGGATTGGAGCCGAAGGAGGGGCATCGCTGTACTCCCTGCTGGAAATGTTCCAAGGCTTCTTCCTCGCGCCGCACGTGGTAGGCGAGGCGTTGAAGGGCGCGGTCTTTTCCTCGGCTTTGCTTGAGCGCCTGGGCTTTCGGACGAACCCGCTATGGAACGATCCTCGTACGGATTTGATCCAGTCTGTCGAGTTTGGGAGTGCCGAACGGCTGATTGCTTTCTGTCAGGGAATCCAGAAGGCAGCGCCTGTCGATTCCCATGTTACGCCTTACCCCAGTGAGATGCCGGGCTATGCCGATCCGGTCATTATGGCGGCCGGGACGTTTATTCAGGGAGCCAGTATCGAGTTTTCTGCAGACGGACCGATTCGTCCCCCTTACCTCGGGTTTGTGCAGGGCGGACTTACGTACTCCCATGTGAAGGTGGGCATCCTGACAGCGCTTGACGGCCTGCTGGAAAAGGGCTTGCTCGATATTCCCGGAAGAGACTAGCAAAGATCAATCGGAGTTGTTTATGAGGCGATAAGCACAAACAGCGGCTTGTCGCTTTTTTATTACTTTTTTGTGTAATCTTTTCTGACATCCGTTGACAGAGTTGCTTTTGAATCATACAATAGCAAGCAAGGAATGATTTCAAAGGAGGGACAAGTCATGAGTGATGACCTTCGTCGAAACATGGCGCTGTTTCCCATTGGTATCGTCATGAAGCTGACTGATCTGACTGCGCGGCAGATCCGTTACTATGAGCAGAACGGACTGATACAGCCTGCACGTACAGAAGGAAAGCAGCGGCTTTTTTCTTTTAATGATGTCGACCGCTTGCTGGAAGTGAAGGCCTTGATTGAAAAAGGACTGAACATTGCCGGAATCAAACAGGTGCTTCAGCTGCAAGACCCTGTTCCGGAGCAGACGGAAATTACCGTCAGTTCGGAGGCCAAGCGGAAGGAACTTACCGAGCAAGAGCTTCATCAGCTCCTCAAACAACAAATATTTTTCAGCAACGCAAATCGCCCAAGCGAGCATGCGTTGATACGTGGAGAGCTTTCCCGCTTCTTCCACTGATACATGCATACGACTATAGGAGGAGAGAAACGTGAGCAAGTACACCAAAGAAGACATCTTTCGTTTGGCCAAAGAAGAGAATGTAAACTACATTCGCCTGCAGTTCACTGATCTGATGGGGATCATTAAAAACGTCGAGATTCCGATCTCCCAATTGCCCAAAGCTCTGGACAACAAGATGATGTTCGACGGTTCTTCGATCGAAGGCTTTGTCCGCATCGAGGAATCCGACATGTATCTGGTGCCGGATCTCGATACATGGGTCATTTTCCCGTGGGGGAATGAGCATGGAAATGTCGCTCGCCTGATCTGTGACATTTACAATCCAGATGGAACTCCGTTTGAAGGGGACCCTCGCTACATCTTGAAACGGGCGCTGAAAGAAGCCGAAGAGATGGGCTACACGAACTTCAACGTCGGACCGGAGCCGGAGTTCTTCCTGTTCAAGATGGATGACAAAGGCGAGCCGACCTTGGATTTGAACGACCAGGGCGGATACTTTGATTTCGCTCCGCTCGATCTGGGTGAAAACTGCCGCCGTGACATCGTTCTCACGCTGGAGAGAATGGGATTTGAGGTGGAAGCATCCCATCACGAAACTGCGCCTGGCCAACACGAAGTCGACTTCAAATACGCAGATGCCATCCAAGCTGCGGACCAGATTCTCACGTTTAAACTGGTGGTGAAAACGATCGCACGCAAGCACGGATTGCACGCAACGTTCATGCCCAAGCCGATGTATGGTGTCGCCGGCTCCGGCATGCACACCCACCAGTCTCTCTTCATCGGGGAGAAAAACGCATTTTTTGACGACAAGGATACCCTCGGCCTGAGCAAAACGGCGAAGCAATACTTGGCCGGTATTCTGAAGCACGCCCGCGGTTTTGCCGCCATCACCAATCCGCTGGTGAACTCCTACAAGCGCCTCGTACCGGGCTATGAAGCTCCTTGCTATGTAGCATGGTCGGCGAAAAACCGCTCTCCGCTTGTACGGATTCCGGCATCTCGCGGTATGAGCACCCGGATTGAGGTTCGCAACCCGGACCCTGCCGCCAACCCATATCTGGCTCTCGCCGTGATGCTGAAAGCAGGTCTTGACGGAATCAAGAACAAGCTTGAGCTGCCGCCGGCTGTCGATCGCAATATCTACATCATGAACGAGGCTGAGCGTGAAGCAGCGGGCATCGCCAGCTTGCCGGCTACCTTGAAGGACGCGATCGAATGCCTGAAGGCCGATCCGGTCATCTGCGAAGCGCTTGGCGAACACGCACTGATGCACTTCGTTGACGCGAAGGAAATCGAGTGGGATATGTTCCGCACCCGTGTAACGGAGTGGGAGCGCGAGCAGTATATGAATACGTATTAATATTTAGGGGAAAGAGTACTTGTATTTCTTTGGACCCTAAAAAGAAACAAAACTTGTTTAGTTTAATTTTAACTAGGTTTCAGCTTTATAAGTTAGATACGCCTTAAAGTAGATGGGAAACTTGCTTTCCTATTAACTTTAAGGCTTTTTTTATGAATTTATTTGACTAAAGTTGGATGGGATGCTGCTAATAAAGATTAACCCCCTTTACAATGTAAAATTTAGAACAAAATACCTAAAATATGTTTACAGATGTGTATATTAATGGTTAAATAAAAAATTATTAACATATTATTTGATGGTTGGGTTTAATGAAATGCGGACTTAATCCAGCGTATGCACACTAACTCGGGTTTTTACAAAAATGATCATTTCTTTTCTGAAGTCCGTTTAAGAAATGATTATTGATAATAACGAGGTGATATTATTAAAAAAATTGCGATTTCCATTGTGTTGTCGACAATGATGATGATTTGGGTTTTTATTTTTATGATCTCAGATCTAATTCAACAATTGGATTTTGGGCCAAACAAAATTGTAATTACTGATTATCGAGTTCCAGGATTCTTTGAACCCGTTTGGCTTCCCATTTATGTTGGATTCGTGTACATTTTATATCAGTCTCTTAAAAAAACTACGACTGACCAATTAACTAACAAGGATTTCCAAGACCTCTGTCGAAGTTAGTCATTAGCCTATTTGACGGAGGTCTTCTCATGCCTTTACCCAAGAATCGTGTCATTCCTGAAAAGAAAATATACTTTCGGCCAGAGATACAGCATTGCCCGCACTGTGGCACGAAACTCAGGCGACATCATACCGCATGGAAAAAGAATGTCATCACACTTGCCGGTGTTATCCAAGCTTGGAGTATGGCTTATGCTTGCAGCAACGCAGATTGCTCATACCCCAGAACCTATTACAAATCCGCTGAAGCTGAGCTTCTCAGCATGAAACACACTTCCTACGGTTTTGACGTGCTAGCGTTGGTTGGTCAGCTTCGGTTTAAGCAACATATGACAATCGGCGAAATTACGGAAACGTTGAATCAGCGCGGGGTAACCACGTCAGAACGCAATTCTCAGCGGTTGTACGAACGTTATCTTACCTTGCTCCGCGCTAGCGTGACGGATCACGTCAAGCAAGCACTCAAGCAAGTTGTTCAGGACCGTGGCGGTATCATGATTTCCATGGACGGTGTTCAGCCCGAGAAAGGCAATGAGACGCTCTATGTCATACGAGAAGTATTCAGCGGAACGATCCTGTCTGCACAAAATCTAAAGAGTAGCTCCGCAGAAGAACTTAAGAAACTCATCCTGCCTGTTATCGAACTGGGATTTCCCATCATCGGGATCGTTACGGATGGTCAACAATCCATCCGAATGGCCATGGAATCGTTACTGCCGGACGTGCCGTACCAATACTGCCAATACCACTATCTAAAGGACATTGCAAAGCCTGTTGTCGATTTAGACCGCAAGCTCAAGACAGGAATCAAGAAGAGCCTCCGTGGTATTCGCGAAGTCGAGAAGCGAATCGAAAACGATGCCTCTACAGAAGCAGAGGTGGCAAAAGATTACGTGGCGGCCATTCGTTCTGTGCTCCTCGAAGACGGCAATCCCCCACTCGATCTACCGGGCATACGTGTTTATGAAAATGCTAGAGCCATTCAGGCTTCCCTCGAACGATGCCTGAGTAAAAAAGGGGCCCTCTCTGCTCAAAAACCTAATCAGAATTTTCGATAAATTGGATGATTTTGAAGAGCAATATGCTACCGTGATGCGCTGGTCCAAACCGATTCACCACGTTGCCGGGATCTTGAATCCAAGCATAGATAAACGAAGTGAAACGGTTCGATTTCATATGCAGCATCTGTTAGATTGGGTTGAACAGACGTACACCAGCAAAGACGACTTGCCAATGGTTGCAAATCTGAAAAGCTACTCCCGAGGGTTTTGGAAAGGCCTGTTTACGTGTTACGACCATCCGCATGTCCCACGAACGAACAACGACCATGAGCGTTTCTTCCGCCAGACGAAGACCCGGCATCGACGGATGACGGGTCTGAGAAGTTGGAACGAATATATCCTCCGAAGTGGTGAAATGGTCGTATTTGTCGATGACGCACTTCACCAGAGTAATGTGTTAAGTAGACTTCAGTCTGTAAACTACCTTGATTTTAAAAATGAAGGCCTGCGTTGGTCTGCTCGTTTGAGTGAAGCTACCAAACGCAGACGATTCCGAACGAATCCAAGTGTGTACCTGGAACAGGCCGAAAATGCTTACTGTATGTTAATTGGTCAGTCGTAGAAAAAAAAATCATGATTTGCCGTCTTCAACTGAAATCTAACCAATAAAAGGTAAAACGACAAATCTAGCAATCCAAAAAAGATGACTTCCGAAGTATCCAGAAGTCATCTTAATTTTATGCCCGCATAAGGACACACAAGTTGTCTGAGTTTACCATTATTCGTATTTCCGGTTTACGGCCGGCGTTTAGGTCGGTTTATTTGCCATCACTTGCTTAAGCTGTTCATTCGAATATCTTTCCAATTCAAGTAAAGCCTGATAAGGATCATCTCCGACAATCCCGTAATACAGAGCGAAAGCAGGCTCCGTTTTCAGCCCCCGTTCTTTCAAAGCCCGAATCTCTTTTGCTGCTTCTTGCCCAGACAGCTGGAGCAGCCGTGCTTCGATCATCATATGCCGGTAGGCGTTTTGCTCTGTGACAGGAATCGGTTGAGCAAAACACTCCAATTGAAAACCGCGATACCAAAAGGAAGCAGTCGCCGTAGGGATGTTGCGGATTTCTCGGCGGTCTTGTGTGAAACGGTCCAAATGCCCGTATTTTTCTTTCAACACATGGCCAAACCGATCCAGGTCGGCTGTCGTACAGATCAAATCAAGATCGCTGTCCTCAACATCAATATCGAGGGGGATCGTTCCGCACAGAACCGGTTGATACTCTTTGAGCCCATCAAAGATTCCCAAGCTGTCGAGGACTGCCCAGGTGTTTATGGCAGGATAAAAGTGCAGAGAATTGCGGCGGAAAACTGCAGAGTTCCACCGCAATTCTGAGGCCATGAAAAAGGCACTTGCCAACATCCCCCTACAAAATCTACCCTTGGATTTGGCTAGAATCTGAGGGAGTGAGAGGAATGTTGAAAGTGCCACAACAACAGTATATCCGATTTTTGCGGGAAGTCGAAGGGTGTTCGATTCAGGAAATTGCGGAACGTGTCCAGGTGAATTGGCGAACCGCCAAGAAATATGCGGATCGCGACGATTGGAATGAACCGGTATGCAAGCGAAAAGGCCGCCATCCGGTGTTGGGACCGTACTTAGAGATTATTGACACATGGCTGGAGGATGATGAGCGTCTTCCACGCAAGCAACGCCATACAGCCGTCCGCATGTTTCAGCGGTTACGGGATGAGTACGGCTTCCCTGGCGGGCAGCGAACGGTATCCGAATATGTCTCCAAACGGAAGAAAGCCATGGCAGCCGAACGAGCCGAACATTTTGAGCGTTTGGAGCATCCAGGCGGGGAAGCCCAGGCTGACTTTGGGACGGTGTACGTGGTCAAGTCGGGAGAACTGGTGGAGCGGAAAGTATTGACCCTGTCGTTTCCGTACAGCAATGCCGCCTTTGTGTTCCCGGTTCCGAAAGAAAACACGGAATGCTTTCTGGAGGCCTTAGGGCGGCTATTTCAGCAAATGGGAGGGGTTCCTCGCAAGATTTGGTTTGACAACTTGTCCGCTGCTGTTGTGTCCATCCAGCAAGGCGGAAAACGAGAGTGTACGGAAGCGTTTCGGCGTTTCTGCGCCCATTACCGCTTTGAGCCCCTGTTTTGCAATCCATACAGCGGCCATGAGAAAGGCCATGTGGAAAACAAAGTGGGGTATGGACGCCGGAACTGGTGTGTTCCGCCACCGGTTATCGATACGCCGGAACAACTGGAGACGTATTTGGCGGAAGCTGCCCGTGCGGATATGCAGCGCCCTCACTATGTGAAAAAGCAAACCATTGCCGAGTTGTGGAAGCAAGAAAAATGCAAGCTGCTGACGCTGCCGACGACACCGCTGGAGATTTTCCGGCTGGAGACGTGCCACCTGAACAAATACGCTGAGCTGTCGTTTGACGCGGCTCTCTTCCCGTTGCCGCAGTGTCGGGCCATGCAGCCGGTTTTGGTGAAAGTCAAGTGGGATGTGCTGGAGGTGTTAACGGCAGACGGGACATACACCCCGATTGTGACATTGCCTCGTCCCTATACGGAGAAAGTCATTCCAGTAGATTGGAAGGCGGTATTGAAGAGATATGAAAAACGCCCGCGGGCGGTGATGTATTCTTCCTTTACCAATATGATGCCTCAGGCGCTCCAAACGTTTTTGACGGTGGAAGACATGAATGCACGAAAAGCACGAATTCGCCTGCTCCATCGATTGCTCGACACCTATACGTTGAAGGAAATCGGGCAAGTACTGGGAGAATTGTCGCATCAGCAAGAGCATCTGGCTGTTGCCTTGGAGCATGCCCTTTACGCGATAAAACACCCTGTTTTCCGCCCGGAACCGTTTTCAGAGTCGCATACACCCCCTGCCCTTCACGGGCAGATACCCATACTGGATGAGTACGACCGGATCCTGGGGGTGAGGGTGGAATGAGAGAAGAGCTGGCAAAGGTGTGCAAAACTTTGCATTTGGCGCATGTGATGGAAACCTATGAACAGGTGCCGTTTGAAGATCGGGAGAGCTTCTTGCTGGGAGTCTTGCGGATGGAGATTCAACGGCGGGAGGAGACAAAGCTGAAGCGACTGATAAAGAAAGCCGCGTTTCCCCAACTGAAGACACTGGAAGATTACGCTTTTGAGGCAGTCACCTTACCGGAAACATGTACAAAGGAGGGATTGATCGACCTACGTTTTTTGGAGCGCAAGGAAAATGTGCTGATGCTGGGAAAAGTGGGCACGGGGAAGACCCATCTGGCAACAGCGCTTGGCGTAGAGGCGTGCCGAAGGGGATATGCCGTTCGATTCTTCCGTGTTCCCGATCTGGTTGCGCTCTTGCAGGAAAAACACGCGAATGGGGCACTGATGCGGTTTCAAAAAGAACTGGCAGACTGTGAGTTGTTGATTTTGGACGAGGTTGGGTTTGTTCCCTTTCACCAAACGGGGGCTGAGCTGTTGTTTCATGTTATCTCGGCCTGCTATGAGAGAAACAGTGTGATTGTGACGTCGAATTTGGAGTTTGGGCAGTGGAATACGGTGTTTGGAGATACGCGATTGACGGCAGCCCTTGTGGATCGCCTCGTCCACCACGCCCATATTCTGGCGTTTACCGGAGAAAGCTACCGACTGCGCCATGCTCTATCCAGCATGAAGTCTTCCTAAATTCTTTTGTATTGATGTTGGCAGTGTTCTGCATAAATTGGCCGCCAAACTCTGCATTTTTGAGTTGCAAAATACACCAGGCTTCCCGCTGCCGAGGGGTTCCTTTTTTCAGGTAGGAAGGGTCAAACCAATCTCGCTTCGTTTGAGAATGCATAGCCATTTTCTGTCCTTTCAGATTATCTTTCTTTTATTTGCAACTCTGCAGGGGAACAATGAGGGACGAGACCATCTATGTTCCGATTCGACGTTTGGCTTTACGACTCGCAGAAGAACCGAGTATATACAGGTTTCTGTCAAAATGTAGCGAGTCGATGGAAACGAAAACCGCACTTTATCGTATACCCTATACAGAAGGGAGTGTCAATGGATGGAGATCTTGTTGTGGATCGTGATAGCGGCCTTGTTTATCCTCAGTATTGCCGGAATCTTTTTGCCGGTCATTCCTGATACGATTTTATTGTGGGGCGGATTCTTGCTGTATCACTTTTTTATTGCTGATCCGGGTGCCGGACTTCCGGCCTCCTTCTGGTGGGGAATGGCGGTCTTAAGTGTTCTTCTCTACGGTGCGGATTTACTCACCAACATGTACTTTGTCAAGAAGTACGGGGGCTCCAAAGCGTCATCGTGGGCAGCTGCACTGGGGATTTTGCTCGGGGTGATTTTGTTCCCCCCATTTGGCATGCTGATCATGCCGTTCGTGCTGGTCGTTCTGGTGGAAATGCTGATCCAAAAGCAGCCGTTTGAACGGGCTGTTAAAGCGGGAGTGGGTTCGCTCATCGGTTTTTTGGGCAGTGTGGTCGTAAAAGTTGTTCTTCAGGTAGTGATGATCATCTGGTTCTTTGTCGCACTGTAAGTGGGATTCGTAGGAGAAGGACCGATCAAAGAATCGAAGGAAATGAAAAGAAGAGGCGTCCGCGAGGCAATCGCGAACGCCTTTTTTGCTGTCAGGGTGGAAAAGGAAAGCTTGTCGTAGTCGATTGCGTTTTTCAAAGAGTCCGCCATAAGGCATGGCTCATCCAAGCAACGAAATCTCTTATTCTAGTGAATCAAGCGGTACACGCCAATCACTTTCCCCAGAATCGTTACAGAATCCAGAATAATCGGCTCCAATGTCGCGTTTTCAGGCTGCAGCCGGAAATGGTTCTTTTCCTTGAAGAAACGCTTCACGGTTGCCTCGTCCTCTTCAGTCATGGCGACGACGATATCACCGTTATTGGCCACATTCTGCTGGCGAACGATCACGTAGTCTCCATCCAGGATGCCAGCCTCGATCATACTGTCTCCGGACACGCGCAGCATGTACACCTTGTCCGATGTCACGATGCTGTCAGGGAGTGGGAAGTAATCCTCCACCTGCTCGACAGCAGTGATCGGCTGACCCGCAGTCACCTTTCCGATCACCGGTACGCGTACAACAGATACGTCAAAGTCGTCTTGAAAGCGCTCCTCTTCTTTCAGCAGCTCAATCGCGCGGGGCTTGGTAGGATCGCGGCGGATGAGCCCCTTTTTTTCCAACCTGGCCAGATGGCCGTGAACAGTTGAACTGGATGCCAGACCGACAGCCTCCCCGATTTCACGGACAGATGGGGGATAACCCTTGTCCCTTACTTCTTTGCGGATGAAATCGATGATGGCTTGCTGTCTATTGGATAGCTTGGACATAGACCACACCTCTATCTTCTCGAACATGTTTTCTATATTATACCATGGGATCCTGCGTTCGACAAACATAAGTTCGTTTTTTTCTTGACATGAACAAGTGTTCGCATTATGATGAGAACAAGAAGATAGAACGTACGTTTGCAGGGGGATGAAATAATGAGTACAATGACCGTATCTAATCGCTTCGCCAAAGAAGAAAGAAAAACTGCTCGTTTTGGCATTACGCGTGGACAGGCCATTCTGTTTTTTGCCGCTTTCACTCTCTTTTTTTACACTTTGACAGAACTAGTGTTCGCTTCTGGGGATCATACGGTACAACAAGCTCAAATGATCCAACCAGTAAAGGAAATCGTCGTCCAACCGGGAGACAGCTTGTGGGAGCTGGCGGTCACCTACAAGAGTGACCCGAAAATGGATGTTCGCGATATGGTATATGCGATTCAAAAATTGAACAAGCTGGAAAGTGCCATTATTTATCCAGGCCAATCGATTCAAATTCCTGTCGGGAATTGACAAGCTGCAGCTTTCCCTTGCTTCGTTGCCGAGATGTGATATAATAGAGCGGCATTCATTGAAAGCGAGGGGAAACGGCTTTGGTATCAGACGCGGAAATCAAACGGATCAACGAGTTGGCCAAAAAATCTCGTGAAGCCGGGTTGACTGAAGAGGAAAAACAGGAACAGAAAAAACTGCGGCAAAAATACATTGATGCTGTGAAAATGTCGCTTCGCTCCAATCTCGAATCGATCCGCTACGTGGAAGACCTCGAGGATAACAACCCCAAACACTAAAACGCACCATTTGACATAAAAAGAAGACATCCATGCTTTTTGCCTGGATGTCTTTTTGTTCCATACAAAAAAGGAGAGAAGGGGGGATTGCCATGATGGCATGGCTGGCTGTTGCCGTAGGAGGAGCCGTCGGTTCATTGCTACGCTATGGTCTCGGTCTCGCAATGAACCAACCCGGATTGCCGGCTGGGACATGGCTGGCCAATGTCTCCGGTTCTTTTCTCATCGGACTGCTCTATGCGTGGGGAAAGGAAAAAGGATTGATGTCTTTGGAGATGTACCTTCTGTTTACAACCGGGCTGATGGGGGGATTTACTACGTTCTCTACCTTTTCGCTTGAGGTGGTAAGCTTCATCGGAGATGGGCAGATCGGCAGAGGGCTGTTCTATGCAGGCGCCAGTGTTTTGGCCGGCCTTCTTGCTTGCGGTTCAGGGATCTGGATCGGCAGACAAGTGTGGTAAACAGGCAAGATATAGCGGGATAAGACGGGCAGGCGTCAACGAGAACAAAAGAGAGCCAATCCGGAAGCAACATCAAATCAAAGAAGAGGGCATTGGAAGGCTACGAGGAAACAAAGAAGAGCCCGTGCCCGGAAACCATGTGGAAATAAAACCGGACTTCTCCTTGCGATGCTGAACCTGACAATTTGGAAAGGAGGATATAAATGACTGTACAGCACCCGGACTACGAGCATGAACAGAAGAGACTCGATGAAACACGCTCTATTATCCAAAAGGAAGTGGACACTCTTCGGAAAGAGGTTAAAGAGATTACGGACGATTATGTGAAACAGGTCGTCAACTACAAAAAAGGAAAAGAGCTTCGCTACCTTGAGGACCAAGGACTGGAAAAGCCGTATTTTGGGCGAGTGGACTTCCTGAAAGACGAGACATACGAGTTGGACAGCGTATACATAGGAAAGAGGGGCATCGTTCGGAGCGACACATTCGATTCAATTGTCGTTGACTGGCGTGCTCCCATTGCCAGTTTATATTACAGCGGCGAGAGCAAGGATGCGTACTTCCGCAGCGGCAGGGAGATTGTGCGAGGCGAAGTCCGCCTGAAGCGAAATTTTGCCATTGAGGACGGGAAGATTACAGGGATATACGATGGAGCGCTCAAAGAGACGATTCATCGCGAAGTTGGCCATCCGGATGAATTTTTGCAGGAAGGGTACATCGATGAGTTCCTGGCAGCCAACCTGAATCAGACGAACGACAGCAGATTGAAGGATATCGTAGCGACGATCCAGTCGGAGCAGAATGACATTATTCGAGCAGACAAGGATCGCCCGGTTGTCGTTCAAGGGGTGGCCGGAAGCGGCAAGACGACGATTGCGCTGCACCGGCTCTCCTATTTGATCTACAATTATCAGGACTCGATGATGTCAAAGAGGTTTATGGTTTTTGCACCAAACCGGTTGTTCCTTACGTACATTTCAGAGGTTCTTCCCGAATTGGGAGTGGATGACGTTCAGCAGGCGACATTCCTGGATTGGGCTTCCAAGCTGGTCAAGTCCATCCTTCCAAAAGGCTGGCGGATTCTGGACCCGCACAAGCCCCTTCAGTTGTTCTTTGAACAAGGACAGAGCGATGCCGAGCGTCGGACGGTGCTGCATCGTCTTCGGTTCAAGGGCTCGCTCGCTTTCCGGGATGTACTCCAGCAATATTTGCTGTTTGTAGCGGAAAACAGGGTAGCCTACAAAAAATTAAGCTTTGTCTACAACAGAACCAAACATGTTTTTACGATTCCGGGTGAGACCATCCGTCAGCTTTTTGCCGAACAATATGCCCATCTGCCATATCGTCGGCGAATGGAAGCCGTTCGAAAGCACGTTAAGCAGGACATCAATAAACAGTTGTTCGCCCATCTGCGAGAGAAGCGAATTGATCTGGATAAGCAAGCGTTGGCTAAATATGAGAAAATGATTGATCAGCTTCTGGACAAATACTTTTCCATTTTTCCTGAACTGGATGTCTTCTCGTCGTACCGCGAAATGTTGACCGACACAGCTTTATTGAAAGAGCTGACAAAAGGGGAAGTCAATGGCGAGGATATCGAGGATATTTGCCGGTCGTCTGCAGAGATATTCGAAGCGGAGCGGATCGAGCCAGAAGACGTTGCGCCGCTGATCTATCTGCGGCATCTGATCGAAGGATTGGAGCAGGCCGACCACTTTGACCACAGTGTCGTTGATGAAGCACAGGATCTCAGTGCGTTGGAAATTGCGGTGATCGGGCTTGTGACAAAGAGACATTCTTTGACGGTAGTGGGAGATATCGCGCAGGGCATCCATGCATACAGGGGATTGCAATCGTGGGAAGAACTGTTGGAGGGAGTTTTTCAGCAGCCGCGGGGGGTTTACTACACACTCGCGCAGAGCTACCGTTCCACAATCGAAATTATGAAATGTGCCAACGAGGTACTGCGAAAGATAAACCTGCCGGAGACGATTATGGCCAAACCGGTATTGCGGCATGGGGAAAAGCCTTTGTTGGCATCATGGGACGGGAAAGAACTGCCGGTTAAAAATCTGGTCCAGCTTGTAAATGATTATCGGCAAGAGGGCTTTCAATCCATCGCGATCGTAGCCAAAACAGCCGAGGCCAGCAAAAAAGCATACAAGTCATTGAAGGCCTCCATCGAAGGACTGAAGCTGCTGGGAAGCAAGGATACCCAATTCCCGGGCGGTGTCGTAGTAATGCCAGCTTATTTGACCAAGGGGCTGCAATTTGATGTGGTCATCTTGTTGAATATCGAGGAGTACTTGGACAATAAGTGGGATACAAAGCTCCTGTATGTAGCCATGACCAGACCCGTACATCGGCTTTTCATGATTCATCAGGAAGACAGGATGAGTCCGCTCTTTGCTGACGTGCCACCTGAGTTGTACGAGAAGAGATCTTTGTAAAGAAAAAAGTCTTGCAATAAAGAAGAAGGCTTTGTAACGAAAATAACGGCTTGCAACGAACAAGAGACTTTGGTAACGAAATAAGGTCCTGCAGCGAAAACGAGAACTCCGAAAGATGGGAAAGGCCCTGGAACAAAAAAGAGCTCTAGACCCAAATAGAGTTTTGCAACAATTGTATAGAGTCCATTACAAAAAAGAGACATCGACAAGATGTCTCTTTTTTTGGTTCCTAGCAGCTTTTACAAAAACAGCTTTTTCCCAAAACAATTCATTCTCAAGAAAACCCCGCTGATGACTCGCAGCGGGGACAAGGGAGCCATTAATGATCGCCGTGATTTCCTTTGGAAGGATTTGTAAGCACGTATCCCTCTTGTGGTGTATACAGGTAGTCGATAACAAGGCCGTCTAGCAACGGCTCGTCTTTCTTGACGATTACGTCGATTTCCTTGTCGGTAGAAACGACGGTATCTTCGTCGGTCGGTTTATCCAATGCCAAGCCGTAATGGGCATGGTCACCGTGTGCATGTGTTATGTATGCGCGGAGCTTCAACTCTTTATCCTCTTCTTGGTCCAAAATGGCTTTCAATTGTTTTGCGGCGTTGCGAGTAATTTTTACCTTCATGGGTCAGTCTCCCTTGTTTTGGTATCGTACTCCTCCATATTAGCAAACTGCCAAATCCCGATGCAATGCAGAAAGTGTTAAAATGGCAAGAGAGAAGGGAGAGAAGAAAGATGCCGATTGATTTGCGCAGCGATACGGTTACCAAGCCGACAGATGCGATGCTCCGTGCCATGTATGAGGCAGAAGCAGGGGACGATGTGTATGGAGAAGACCCGACTGTAAACCGCCTGGAAAGAGTGGCGGCCGAGATATTGGGGAAAGAAGACGCGCTGTTTGTCACGAGCGGTACACAAGGGAATCAGGTGGCAGTCCTTACCCACTGTGTAAATGGCGACGAGGTTATTTTGGAGGCAGACTCCCACCTTTTTTACTATGAGGGAGGCGCAATGGCTGCTCTCGCGGGGGTGCAAACCAGGACGATCGCGGGAGATAGGGGGGCACTGCCTCCACAGGAGGTAGCCAAAGCAATTCGCGGGGTCAATATCCATTTTCCGAGGACCCGTTTGATTTGCATGGAAAATACACATAACCGCGCTGGAGGGGCGGTCGTCCGCCCTGAACAGATGAAAAGCGTATACGAAGTAGCAAATCGTAACAACGTACCTGTCCACCTGGATGGCGCCAGATTATTCAATGCTGCTGTCGCGTTGGGCTGCGAGGTGACCGGGCTTACCCGGTATACAGACAGTGTTCAGGTGTGCTTGTCGAAGGGATTGAGCGCACCGGTAGGGTCTGTGTTGGCAGGGAGCCGGGCGTTTATCCAGGAGGCGCGTTGGTGGAGGAAGAAGCTGGGCGGCGGCATGCGCCAAGTCGGTTACATGGCAGCACCAGGAATACTCGCCTTGACGGAAATGACGTCACGGCTTGCGGAAGACCATCAGCGAGCGCATGATTTGGCCGTAGGTTTGCAAAAGCTATCTCTGCATGTCGAACCGGTAGAAACGAACATAGTTTTGGTTCACACGGACAAAGCGGGTCTTTCTGCCGAACAATTTTTGGCCAAGCTGGCTGAAAAAGGGGTGCTTGCTGTCGACTTTGACGAAACGGTCGTTCGTTTTACAACACATCGTCACATCAGTGATCAGGATATTCAGAACACTTTGGCAGCAGTGGAAGCGATCTTGCATCCATCAAGGTCAACGGGATGACGCGTCCAAGCTTTTTTACCAAATGACTTTTCCGGGAGGAAGAACGGAGCAGCGGGCAGCAGGGTCACAAAGGGCTGCACCAGCATACCGAAAGAGAAACGTGCAGCAGACTTCCCTGGTGCACGTTCTCTTTGAAAAAGGGATCATTTTTTCTTGCCTTTCAAGGCAAACTCCTCTGTTTTTACCGTTACGTCGAGAGATACTGGTATTCGACTAAACACCTCGTCCCAATTTTCCTTTCGCTTCTTCCACTCCTTCGGATAATGGATGTGCAGTTGTTTTCCAAAGCCGGCTACATCTACGCGAAAGTCCTTTTGTGTTTTTTTCAAGGTATTGTTGACTATCTGTTCAATCCTTGTTTTTACTGCAGCATTTACTCTATCGAGGTAGTCTTTTTCAAAAGCGTTTTCGTTTAGAGCCCAGTCTTCTCCCAATCGCCCTTCCACTTTGATGTCTACTCTGAAAGACAATTGTCCATTTTTTACGATCGGAATGATCTTGCTGCGGATTTTTCCGATTTCATATGAAAAAGGATCTCTACTCCCTTTGATGACTGCTTCAATAATGCCGCCTTTATGGCCCTCTTCTGATTTTCCCGTACCCTGGACCAAATTGAGTCCGGTTGTTTCCTCTTCGCCGATCCACCCTAGCATTTTTCCGGTTTTTCCGCTTATGACGGCTGCGCCAGCCAGCTTCATTTCTTTTTGGTGCAGAACCACCCTTGGTACGCAAAAGCTGCTGTCGGCAGATAATTGTTCCGAGACTGTCCCAATGGATATAGGCTGGGCGATATGAATGGATTTAGAAAGGTTATCGATTAGGCTTAACAGCTCGAAGGAGGGCAAGTCTTCATTTTTGGTTTTTGCTTCAAGAATCTCTCTCCCGTTTCCCTCCGCTATGGTCAGATGAACGGTACGACGCATCTCGGTATCTCGCAAATTCATGTTTAGCAATTGGGCCAGATTAATTTTACGAGATACCTGATCACCCAAAATAATTATTTTCAAGTGCATGAAAAAGGGCGGACGACCTATGCGAGTAGCTGTTTCTCTCGCAACCTGGAAAGCCGTATCCCCTGAACTTGTAATGTTAATGTAAGGCTTTTGGTTGGAAGGGTTTCCCCTTGAGGTTCCCCCAATAATTTTGGGGTTTACGATCTGATAAGTAACGGAGATAGGCATTATCGTTTTATGCTTGTGAACGATTTGTTTTTCTTCCTCGGAGGTCCGCTTCTTCTGTATAGCCTGGTCAACGGACATCCCGATGGCGATCCCCAGGTCCTCGATCTCCCGACGATCCCAGCAACCGCTGGAAACGATGGCGCTGCACAGGAGGAGCGTAACTAAGATTGGCAGAGATCTGGCTTTCATCATGCTCATGGTCTCGACCCCTCATTAACCGGTTGATCGTGTTTCGGCCGGTTTCTGGCTATCGCGATCAGAAGCAAAAAAAGCGGGATGAGGGTCGAGACAAGGACAGAGAAAAAGCCAATGCTCTTGCCGAGTTCCAATGCCCCGTTGAGATCTTTTGGCAATAGCGCGATTCCGTATATCACGGGGAGAAGCAAACACATGACGAGCTTGATATTCCAGCCGATGAGAAGGTGAATTCCTAAAGAAGCTAAATACAAATTAATAAAAAACGTTGTAAACATATTTAGCAGCCAGATGGTGATAAAAAAGATTTCAAAGTGTTCAAAGAAAGCTCCTGGAAATTCGATCTGCTTTACGAATTCCATCGTGGGCCAAGTCAAGGTAATCACTTCGTTAAGCGTCAAGGAGCCGATTACCATGATGACGATGGTCATATAGATGAGTGTGACGAGTGCAAAGCCGAGCAGTATAGGGAGCGTTGATTTTTGGGCATTGCGCGTATAGGCCACAAGAAACAGGATCACGTCAAAACCTGAGAAGGCCTGGGCGGTAGGGAGGATGCCCGGGAGTAAGGCTGACGGTCCGTTTTCAAGGAACGGACGTATATTGTCAAACTCAAAGTTTTTCCAATTGAGAAAGAGAATCGTAAACACGATCAACAGGGTGATGGGGAGATAAAACTCATTGATCCGAATGATCGCATTCAAACCGCCTGACACCAAATAAAAGCCAACCAGTATAAAGGCCAGCATGGTTACCTCCAGAGGGGTTTCGTCCAATAGGAAGTGACGGACAACCTCCGCCTGCACCCGCGCTTCAAAGGCCCCAAATGTCGTAAAGTTGCAGATGTACAAAACACTGATCAGAGTCCCCAGTACTTTTCCTACGATGCGCACGTTGTAAACATAAAAGGTCTCACCCGGAAAGCAGTTGCTTAGATGCAGGCAAATCATTGCCGCGACCGCAGTAATGATTCCCCCAAGGATAACGTCGATCCAGACATCCGGCGTTCCCACCTCTTCAGCGATGACGCGGGGGAGGGTAAGGATGGCTACCCCGATGATGGTAGAAACAGTTGTAATCGTCAGCTGGAATGGTGAAAAAGGAGAAATCCGAAGGGAACTCACGAAAGCCCACTCTCCTTTACTTTGATTGATCGGAACGGTTTCGGTCGAGCGGCTTGAACATCGCTGGCCGGAATTTTAACAGCGTCTGCAAGGGCAAGCGAAGGAACAGGTCCTTCCACGTGTATACACGATTGGGGACATATGGAGCCGCATAATTGATGCCAAAGCTTTTGAGTCTTACCACATGAGAGGTGATCAAGACAAATACGAGAATGATCCCGTATAGACCGAAAATAGAGGCGGCCAGCATCATCCCGAAACGAAGCAGACGTATCGCGATGGCAGCAGGGTATTGTGGAAACGCAAAGGACGAAATGGCCGTCAACGCAACGACAATCACCATGATCGGGCTGACGATACCCGCTTCGACAGCGGATTGTCCGATGACAAGGCCCCCTACTATTCCCACTGCTTGACCGACAGGCTTTGGCAAGCGCAAACCAGCCTCCCGCAAGAGCTCAATGGTTATTTCCATAAACATCGCTTCTACAATGGTGGGAAACGGAACTCCCTCTCGCGTACCCGCAATAGAGATGGCCAATTTCGTCGGGATGAGTCCTTGATGGTAGGAGACGAGCGCTACGTATAACGCAGGCAAGAAAAGCGCAAAGAATAGCGCCAATGTCCTGAGCATGCGGATGAGTGAAGCGGGAATCCAGCGGTCGTAGTAATCCTCCGGCGATTGCATCAGCATGGGGAACGTTACGGGGACGATCAGTGAAAAAGGCGTACCATCGATCAGAATCGCAACCCGGCCTTCCAAAAGCGCGCCCTCCACGCGATCCGGCCGTTCCGTATTTTGAACCTGCGGAAAGGGAGAATAGGGGTTGTCCTGAATGTAGTTCTCAACATACCCGGATTCAATCGGATCGTCGATGTCGATTTTTTGCAGTCTCCGTCTTACCTCATTCACCAGATCCGGATTCGTTACCCCGCGCAGATAGCAGATGATGACCTCTTTTCGTGCCCGCCTGCCCAAAAATAAAGATTCAAAGGTCAGATGGGGATCCTTCAACCGCCGGCGGAGAATCGCTGTATTTTCATTCACCTCTTCTACAAAACCGATCCGCGGACCACGTACGAGGGCTTCGCTGGCAGGCTCCTCTTGCTGCCGGGACTTGTCCTTAGCCGTTCCAAATATGACGGCGCCGGGATACTCGTCGAAGAGAACGCAAGTATTTCCGGCCAATATCTCCGAGACACATTGATCAGATTTGTATACCACTGAAATATCCCCGAATGTGCTCGCATGCTGTGCAAAATGTTTCAGGTTTTGCGGATAGTCTGGGGGACTGGCCTCCACCTCTGTGAGAAAGCGCCGGGAGATCACCCCGAATACTTGACTGTACAAAAATTGCTGGTCAACCATCCCTTTTGCATAGATGGCGACAGCCTTGCGTTCTGTCTCGCCCAAGGACATTTCTCTATAAACGATATCGGAGCTGTTTCCGAGCAGCGTCAAGATATGCTCCAGATTGTCGCTGAGAGAGGGGACAAGCTCCGGGGAGTGGGACTTTGCATACGGCTTCATCTGGGTGAATCCTTTCCAGGTGAATTCTTAGCTCCGAATGACAAGCTCGGATTTGCGAGTTTGGGTAGAGTTTGCCCCAAAATGTGCCATCTCACTCAAGCGAAAGAAGCTCCGCGGCATAGTAGGGGTCTCGCGAATCGACACCAGTCAGCCGGGCAACAAGGCGCTCACCTGATGAGAGCAGGGGAGTAAATCGACCTTTGCAAAGGAATACTACGAGTATCCAACAAAAGGGAAAGAGGGATTCAAATGATTTCCGCGAAACAGCGTCAGCAGGTCCAAAATCAGATGCAGCGGGACGAAAGCAAAGTTGTCAACATTGTCCTGAGCGATGAACGGCAAGTAGCGGGAGAAATCGAAAAAGCCACCCACCAGGGATTGTTCCTGACGGATGGCAGTTACTACAGCTACGCCGATATTCGGGAGATCAACGGACTATAGACGGTTGCAGGCGGACAACTACAGATCGGAGGCCGGAAAAAAGTGTCGCAAGCCATCCGGCAATTCTTTTTGCCACAGGCCCCAGACATGGTTTCCCGGCTTCTCCCGGTAGGAAAGCGAAGCGCCCTTTTTTTCAAAAATGTCTTTTGTTTTGCGGTTCCATTCCACAAAGTCAAAGGTTCCCATGTGTGTTTCGACAGTTGTTTCATCCAGTCCAACCACCATCCAGACATTCAGCCAAGAAAGGTCGTCTGCAGCGGACAGTTGGTCCAAAGTAGGCTGGAAATACGCCCCCGACAGGGAGAGCAGATTCGGAAAGAGAGCGGGTTCGTCCAAAGCGATGTGCAAGGAGACGGTTCCGCCAAGCGAATCGCCCGCCAGCACGCGCGCTTCCGGATTTTTCCGTACCGGATAACGCTCTTCGATGTAGGGGATCAATTCTTCTATAAAGAAACGCTTGTACCCCTCGTGCCGCGATCCGATAGGGGAATATTCGCTTGTCCGTTTGCTTCTCTCCACGGAGACGCCGACAACGAGAAAGGGCGGCACTCCTTCGTCGAGGATCAGTTGATTGGCAATCGTGGCAATCCGACCCATGGTAAAAAAATCATTCCCATCCTGGCAGTAGACGACGGGATAGGAGAGCAGCTCGTTGTATCCGGGGGGGAGATATACCTTTACGGAGCGGGGCGAATCCAAATAGACGCTGGGAATTTCTTCTTTGACAATCGTTCTTTTTACATAGTCTGACATGGGATTTCATCTCAACTCCTAAACGAAATTCCAAACTAATCCTTGAAAAAAACTGATACAGATTTTATAGTAAATGATAACAGGAAGGAAATAAACCCTGTAATATCAATACTATAACACATTGAACAGTTATTTTATCTGAGGTATAACAGGGTTGTGCGAAAGTGGTTGTAAGCACTTTCAACACGGCGACTTTCTGCGCAATTAACCTTTCCCGCTTTATAATCCAGTGACGAGGTGAATGTGATGAGCGTGACTACTGCTGTTGAACAAACGGGTAACAACACTCCGCTGCAAATTCTTGCTCCGGACGGTACCGTTGTTCGTCCTGATCTCATGCCCAAGCTTTCTGATGATGAATTGCGCGATCTGATGCGCAAAATGGTCTTTACCCGTGTGTGGGACCAACGTGCAATCAGCTTGAACCGCCAAGGCCGTCTTGGTTTCTATGCGCCGGTTGCCGGCCAGGAAGCCGCAATGATCGGTTCCGAGGCTGCCCTTTCCAAAGAAGACTTCATCCTGCCAAGCTACCGCGATATTCCGCAAATGGTATGGCACGGTTTTCCAATGCACAAAGCTTTCCTCTACTCCCGTGGTCACATTGAGGGCGGACGCATTCCAGAAGACGTCAACGTTCTGATGCCGCAAATCATCATCGCTGCTCAATGTACACAGGCTGCAGGTATTGCGATGGGCTACAAGCTCCGCGGTGAAAAACGCGTAGCGATCAACTACTTTGGTGACGGCGCAACGTCCCAGGGTGATTTCTACGAAGGGATGAACTTTGCCGGCGTTTACAAGCTGCCAGTCATTTTCTTCTCGCAAAACAACGGATACGCTATCTCCGTGCCGTTTGAAAAGCAAACAGCTGCTGAAAACGTTGCTGTAAAAGCAAAAGCTGCCGGTATCGCCAGCGCGCGCGTAGACGGTATGGACATTCTTGCTGTGTACCATGCTGTGAGCGAAGCGAAGCAACGCGGTATTGACGGCGAGGGAGCGACTCTGATCGAGGCGCTTACTTATCGCTATGGTCCGCACACAATGGCTGGTGACGACCCGACTCGCTACCGTACTGGCGAAGAGCAAAGCGAATGGGAACAAAAAGACCCGCTGATTCGCTTCCGCAAGTTCCTGGAAAACAAAGGGCTGTGGAGCGAAAAAGACGAGGAAGCGGTTATCGAAGAAGCAAAACAAGCGGTTGCTGACGCGATCAAGAAAGCGGACGAAGCGCCGAAAATGAAAGTTAGCGACCTCATCGACGTTATGTTCGAAACACTGCCGCCTGAACTGGAAGAGCAAAAGGCGGAATATCTGGCAAAGGAGTCGAAATAACCCATGGCACAAATGACAATGGTTCAAGCCATTACGGACGCAATGCGCGTTGAATTGAAACGCGACGAAACCGTTCTCGTCTTCGGTGAAGACGTGGGTAAAAACGGCGGGGTATTCCGTGCAACAGAAGGTTTGCAAGCCGAGTTCGGCGAGCAGCGCGTATTTGACACGCCGCTTGCCGAGTCCGGAATTGGCGGCCTGGCTGTGGGCCTCTCCGTCAACGGATTCCGTCCGGTTGCCGAAATCCAATTTTTCGGCTTCGTATTCGAGACATTTGACGCGATCGCCTCTCAGGCGGCACGTATGCGTTTCCGTTCCGGCGGACGCTACAACAGCCCGATCACATTCCGCTCTCCTTTTGGCGGCGGGGTAAAAACGCCTGAGCTGCACGCTGACTCGCTGGAAGGCTTGATCATGCAAACGCCTGGGGTGAAAGTGGTCATCCCATCCAATCCGTACGATGCAAAAGGCTTGCTGATCTCTGCCATCCGCGACAACGATCCGGTTGTATTTTTGGAGCACATGAAACTGTACCGCTCTTTCCGTCAGGAAGTACCGGAAGGCGAGTACACCATTCCACTCGGCAAAGCAAACGTAGTGAAAGAGGGCAGCGATGTTACCATCATCACCTACGGCGCTATGGTTCATACCAGTCTGAAAGCGGCTGAAGAGCTGGAAAAAGCTCGCGGCGCGAAAGTGGAAGTGATCGACCTGCGCACAGTAAACCCGATCGACATCGACACGATTGTCGCGTCCGTGAAGAAAACCAACCGCGCCATCGTGGTGCAGGAAGCGCAAAAAACATCCGGCGTAGCTGCCGAAATCATCGCTCAAATCAACGAACGCGCCATTCTGCACCTGGAAGCGCCAGTGCTTCGCGTTACTGCACCGGATACGATCTTCCCGTTCGCACAAGCAGAAGACATCTGGCTGCCAGATGTGAAACGCGTCGTAGACGGTTTGACCCAAGTACTCGATTTTTAATCACATACCCGGCGGAAAGAGATTGCTTTCCGCCTTCTTTAGGCAACTCTTTTTCCATAATGGATAGTTATGCTTGTACAAACAACCTCATTGAGGAGGAGATAGCGTGAGTCGTTTTACTTTTAGACTCCCGGAGCTTGGCGAGGGCATCCATGAGGGCGAAATCGTCAAATGGCATGTCAAGCCGGGGGATACCGTTGAAGAAGACCAAGTTATCATGGAAGTGCAAAATGACAAGGCTGTAGTGGAAGTTCCATCTCCTGTAAAAGGAAAGGTACTGGAACTGAAAGTTACGGAAGGCACTGTCTGCGTAGTCGGCGATCCGCTGATCGAATTTGACGTGGAGGGCGAAATCCCGAATCTCCCTGACCATGGTCATGGAGACAGTCAAGCAGCAGCACCGGCTGTCGAAGAGAAAATGGAACCGGGCTGCGATATTGGCTCCCAGGTAAGCGCAAACGCAAACCAAGCAATGGATACTCCGCTCGCACAACCTGCAGCGACAGCAACCGCGGCACCAATCGATCGCAAACACGTACTGGCTACGCCGTCTGTACGCAAATACGCTCGTGAAAAAGGCGTTGCGCTGGCAAATGTGCCAGGCACAGGCAAACTCGGCCGCATTACGCGTGAAGATATCGACCGCTTCCTGACTGGCGGAGCAGCAGTTGCTCCTGCAGCAGCTGAAGCGGCAGCACCAGTGGCTTCTGATGCTCCGGAAGCAACTGGCGTACAGCAAGCAGCGGCAGCTCCGACTGTCCACTACGCGGCACAAGCTGGCGAAATCGAAGAACGGGTGCCTCTCAAAGGTATTCGCAGAGCGGTTGCCAAAGCAATGGTTAAATCTGCTTACACCGCTCCGCACGTCACCATCTTTGATGAAGTGGACGTGACAGAGCTGGTCGCTATGCGCAAAGACGCGAAGCCGCTGGCTGAACAGCGCGGCGTAAAGCTGACCTATTTGCCATTCATCGTCAAGGCTGTTGTCGCAGGACTGAAAAAGTTCCCGGAACTGAACGCTTCCATCGACGACGAAAAACAAGAAATTGTTTACAAAAAATACTATAACATCGGTATCGCTACCTCTACGGACCAAGGCTTGGTTGTGCCGGTAGTGAAGGCTGCCGAGCGCAAATCGATCTTTGAAATCGCTGGCGAAATCAGCGAGCTGGCTGCAAAGGCACGCGACCGCAAAGCGTCCGCTGACGAGCTGAAAGGCTCTACCTTCAGCATCACAAACATCGGTTCCGCAGGCGGCATGTTCTTTACTCCGATCATCAACTATCCGGAAGCTGCGATCCTCGGCGTAGGCCGCATCAGTGAAAAACCGGTTGTGAAAAATGGTGAAATCGTGGTTGGCCAAGTGCTGTCGCTCTCGCTCAGCATTGACCACAGACTCATCGACGGCGAACCTGCTCAGCGATTCGTCAACTACGTGAAGCAGCTCTTGGAAAACCCAACACTGCTCGTCATGGAGGGATAACAAGCGATGGTAGTAGGAGAATTTACAACAGAGGTAGACGTTCTCGTCATCGGTGCCGGTCCCGGCGGTTATGTGGCAGCCATTCGCGCTGCCCAGCTGGGCAAAACCGTGGCTGTCGTAGAGAAAGCCGAGCTCGGTGGCGTATGTCTGAACGTCGGCTGCATCCCGTCCAAGGCCATGATCCATGCAGCTCATACGTATGAGCATGCTCAACATACAGATGCCATGGGCATTACCATGGAAAACGTAAAGGTAGACTTTGCCAAAGTTCAGGAGTGGAAAAAAGGCATCGTCAACCAGTTGACTGGTGGCGTCGGCAAACTGTTTAAAGGCAACAAAATCCAGGTAATCCCCGGCGAAGCTCTGTTTGTGAGCGAGAACGAAGTCCGGGTATTCCATGGCTACGATGTAAACCGCTACCGTTTCAACCACTGCATCATCGCGACCGGCTCCCGTCCGATCGAGTTGCCGGCTTTCCCGTACGGCAAGCGTGTGCTGTCTTCGACGGAAGCACTTGCACTGACGGAAATTCCAAAGAGCATGGTCGTAATCGGCGGTGGCTACATCGGCGTGGAGCTGGGTACCGTGTTTGCCAAATTCGGCACGAAGGTAACCATCCTGGAAGGTTCTGATCAAATCCTTCCGGGCTTCGAAGCGGAAATGACCCGCCTCGTTGACCGCAAGCTGAAAAAGCTGGGCGTGGAGATTCATACAAAAGCGCTGGCACAAGGAATGGAAGAGAAGGAAGACGGCGTTGTCGTTACGGCTGAGGTAAAAGGCGAACAAAAGCAAGTCGAAGCTGAATATATCCTCGTGACAGTTGGCCGTCGTCCGAACACCGACGAGCTCGGCGTACGCGATATCGGCATGAAACTGACTGACCGCGGTTATATTGTCGTAGACAAGCAAGGTCAAACCAGCATCCCGAATGTCTACGCGATCGGGGACATCGTTGAAGGACCAGCCCTGGCCCACAAGGCTTCTTATGAAGGAAAAGTGGCTGCCGAAGCAATTGCTGGACACCCGGCAGAGGTCGACTACAAAGCAATCCCGGCTGTCGTATTCAGCGACCCTGAGATCGCAAGCGTAGGGATCAGCGAGCGTGAAGCGAAGGAAAAAGGCATCGAGTACGTATCTGGACGCTTCCCGTTTGCTGCCAATGGCCGCGCGCTTTCGGTCAATGCGGGTGAAGGCTTCGTCAAGCTGATCGCCGACAAGGAGACCAACCTGGTACTCGGGGCGCAAATCGTCGGACCAGAGGCTTCCAACATCATTGCGGAGATCGGTCTTGCGATTGAAATGGGTGCGACGCTCGAAGATATCGAGCTGACCATTCACGCGCATCCAACTTTGGGTGAAGTGACGATGGAAGCAGCGGAGCTGGCTTTGGGTCGCCCCATTCATGTGATGAAGTAAATTCGTTTATGGAAACCCTGCATCCTGAAATGATGCGGGGTTTTTTTCAGCATTTCCCCTTTCCACCGTTTATCAAATAATGTAAAATAGTGGGAGAACGAGTCGGGTGGGGGTAGACACCATGGAGATTACGCAAAAGATGATTGATGATGTTCGCCGGCAGTTGGAACAAGCAGCCAAGAACGCTGGCTACAATTTTCTCGACCCGGAAATCGTAAAAATTAGTCAAAAACTGGATAAATTAATCGTTGCGCACATGATCCAAGACGGAAAACGCCCTTAACGGGGCGTTTTCCATTTCTTCATCGGATAGATGAGGTATGTGGATAATCCTTCTTTTACGAGGCGAACCTGATCGTAAAAATAGCTTGGACACAAAATCAGCTGATCTGCCTGGACGTTTTCTGTCGTTCCATCGTCACAGATCAGTTTTTGCTCTTCTTCACGATATGTAAAAAGCGGAGCAACTTTTTGCAAAAAGGCCATACAGCCTTCTGGCGTGCGTATTGCCTCGTAAATGTTCTCGGCTTCATTCACAAACAACGGAGCGATTTTTTCCCATTTTTCCTCAAAAAACAGCAGCCAATACGTTGAAAGAAATAGGGAGAACCGACCTTTGACGAATTCGGCATCCTGTCTTGCATCCTGATAGATGGCAGGAGGAGCATCGCCGATTTCTCTGCCATCCTCGGGTGTTAAAAAACTTTTTGTAAAAGATGTTGTTGGCATCTGAACAAAGTAGCCGTAGAGGTCTTCTACGAACATGACCTCTTTCGTCTGGACAGGATCCAAAACATCCGGAATTGTCTCGCGAAAGATGGGAGCAAAGTACTCCCATTCTTTCAAGATCCCTTCTGAATCAAAGCCAGACAGAAGTTCCTCTGCCCAGTCGGAATGCTCCTTTGTCTGCGTTGTGTGGGCCAAGCTGTGAAGGCTGGCGGCTGCCTCAAATAGGGGAGAAACGCTGTAAGTAACGGTAGGATGAAGAGGGCTGCCGCCCGAAAGAGGGACTGAAATCATTATTGTAGACCTCCAACAAGGATACTGTTATCATCATAGTTCATCCTTGTGGGACAATTCAATCTTTGCACTGTAAAAAACAGGAAGGGGCTAGCCCCATCCTTCCCGTGTCTTGATTTGACGCGAATGGTTTTCTTGTTTTACTTTTTTGGAGCCTGGCATCGGCCTGCCCGTTTGTTCCATCGGCTCGTAGGTGTTATTGTAGGTTTGGTGCGGATTTTCATCCAGCATATGCTCTTTTTCCATCGTATCCACTCCTTCCTTTTTTAGAATGCCGCAATCAAATAGTGACGAACCATAGGAAATACTGGTATTCTAAAGGGAAGTCTGTGTACAAGCATGTTGGCAGTGAAAAGGCAATCTCGGAAATACTTGCATATTTGCGAAAAGCACCGTGTTGTCATCGAATATGTTATGGTATGATTAGATATTTCACTCGATTTTTGGGCTTTCACGCAGGAAAGGAGATGACTGTATGCCGACATTGATTGCCCCAATTTTTAATACCACTACAACGAAACCGCTGCACATCGAGCTTCCCAAATCATTTCATCTTGTTTCTGGTGCCGAAAAGCCGTATAACGTCGCTTCGCGGTATCTTCGCAACGTGATGGACGAAAGCCGCTACTTGTTCGATCGAAAAGTCGACTTGACGAGTATCTTTTTGCTGGCGGAATATCCTGCGGAAACGCACGAATTAAAGTATTCGGATGAACGGACTTGGATTGAAGAGATTGAAAACAAGCTGAATCTGGCATCCACCGGGGGAATCTGCTCGATCCCATACATCATTACAGCAAAATTTCCTGTGTACGGCATTACGTACCTCAAGCGATCGCTTGATGGAGATAAATACTTGTTTGACGAAGAAGCACAGAAAATTTTCCTCGCGCTTATGGAGGAGGGAATCACGCTGCCGTCATTGGCGCTCAGACGTTATTCCCTGTCATTAGAAAAGAAGAGCCTGGAAGACCAATTGCTCGATCTCTGGATCTCGCTGGAATCCCTCTTTGCCCCTGACGGGAAAAAAGGGGAGATTACCTACAAGCTTCGTTTCCGCATGGCGTATTATTACGGAGACACGCCCGAGAAGCGGGAAAAGATCGCACAATTTGTCAAGAGCTCCTACAACCATCGCTCTGAGATCGTCCACAGCGGAAAAGAGCATGGGGATTCGCTGGCTGACGAAGTCAAGCTGCTCAGGCAAATGGCCCGTGCCGTTATTTTGAACACGGCGATGGAAAAGATTTCGTTAAACGAACTTCGCCGCCGTCTCGATGAGCAAGTTTTAACAGGGTCCAGCTACGAATTGCGTTATCAGCCGAAATTCTTTGAGAACGTCTCCTTTTGACGTAAGAATATTGCAGGAGGATCTTTATGAGTGTTTTGATCGTTGAAAATTTATCACATGGCTTTGCGGATCGCGCACTATTCCGCGATGTCAATTTTCGGCTGCAGCCCAATGATCGGGTCGGATTGGTCGGTGCCAACGGTACGGGCAAGTCCACGATGATGGGGATTTTGACCAAGCAGTTGATTCCTGATCAAGGGAAAATCGAATGGATGCCGAAGGTTCAATACGGGTACTTGGACCAGCATACAAAATTGCAGGCGGGCAAAACGATCCGCGATGTTTTGAAGGATGCTTTCTTGCCTTTGCTGCAAGAAGAAGCCGAAATGCTGGCGATTGGCGAGAAAATGGCAGAAGCGACTCCTGAAGAGCTGGAAGAGCTGTTGGAGCGCATGGGAGAAATCCAGGACCGTCTGGAGAACAGCGGCTTTTATCTGATCGATGCCAAGGTGGAGGAGATCGCGAATGCGCTCGGTCTGACTGCCATCGGTCTGGACCGCGATGTGTCCGCGCTCTCTGGGGGTCAGCGGACAAAGGTGCTTTTGGCCAAGCTTCTGCTTGAAAAGCCAAGCGTGCTTTTGCTCGACGAGCCGACCAACTACCTGGATGAAGAGCATATCACCTGGCTGAAAGGGTACCTCAAAGAGTATCCGTACGCCTTTATCCTGATTTCCCATGACACCTCGTTCATGAATGAAGTCGTCAATGTGATTTACCACCTGGAGTTCACCAAATTGAACCGGTATACCGGGAATTACGAGTCTTTTTTGGCTCAGTCCGAAATGAAGCGCTCCCAGCACTTTGACGCCTACGAAAAGCAAAGAGAAGAAATTTCCAAAATGGAAGATTTCATCGCCCGCAACAAAGCTCGTGCCTCTACATCCGGACGGGCGAAAAGCCGCCAAAAGCAGCTGGAAAAAATTGAGCGGATCGACAAACCGGAAACTGCGGCAAAACCAACCTTCATTTTCAAGGAAGCCCGTGCAAGCAGCCGCTTTGTCTTTACGGCAGAGGATTTGGCGATCGGCTATACCCATCCCCTCCTGCCCAAGCTTACGGTCAGCCTCGAACGCGGGGAAAAGGTAGCAGTCGTCGGTATGAACGGTGTGGGAAAATCGACGTTGTTAAAAACAATGCTGGGGATGATCCCGCCATTGGGCGGTAAGCTGGATCGCGGGGACTTTTTGTTCCCGGCTTACTTCGAGCAGGAGGTAAAGCCGAAGCCAGTCACTGCTCTGGATGATGTCTGGAATGAGTTTCCACACATGAACAACCACGAAGTACGGGGGGCACTTGCTCGCTGCGGTCTGAAAAACGAGCACATCAATCGTTCGCTGACAGCTTTATCTGGCGGTGAACAGGCGAAGGTGCGGCTGTGCAAGCTGCTGCAGAGAGAGGCCAACTGGCTGGTTTTCGACGAGCCGACGAACCATCTGGACGTTGTGGCCAAGGAAGAGTTGAAGCGAGCTTTAAAAGAGTTCAAAGGGACTGTATTGCTCGTCTGCCACGAGCCCGAATTTTACGAGGACTGGGTGACACAGGTCTGGAACGTGGAAGAGTGGAGTCTCGATCAGGCCAAAAAACCGATCAAATTGTAATAACAAACAGGCAGCCATTTTGACGGGCTGCCTGTTTTCTGTTTGCGGATATTTTTGAATCCGGTCATTACAGCCGGGCATTTCGCAGACGGATCATGGAAAACTGCATCGTGGAATCGAGCAGGGAATCGTGCAAGGGCTTCAAAGAAGGAGTGAGACGAAGCTCCACGTTTGCTTGAGTCAGGCAGTCCAGCAGATCGCCCATTGGCTCCACGGATAGAGGCGTAACTGTCTCGTGGCAAACATAATAGCCGGCCCCATGATCCCAGCAAACAAAGGGGTTGGGAGGGAACGTATACTTGTACAGCTTTGCTTCTTTGATTCTTTGATACCATGCTGACTCTGCAGCGATGATCATGGAAGCATCCGAGTATCCCATAAACCGGGCGGCATCCTCAGGCGTGGTCTTTGCCGAACGGCCAAACCCGATCCGGGGACAGTCCCGCGGGAAAAAGTACAGCGGGGATTTCTCCTGGTCGATCGCCCAGACTACCGGTGCCAGAGACGGATGGGATGGATGCGGTCGCGGATGAAAGCAGATGATCGACGGGTCTTCGCTAAAGTGATAGTACAAGCCAAACCTCCTATATAACTGCCCAGGCATTAGGCAGATAGCGGCCGCGGTAATACGGGCAGGACGTTTTCGTGATCGCTTCGTTATTATGCAGCATCATCGAGCTCGAGCCTCCGTCCATCGCCATCGCGGTAACCACTCCGCGCTCAGCCAGCAATTCGGCGATATCGTTCATGCTGGCGCCGATTGAATGTCCAGGCTGGCGTCCGTCAATGACGACAAATACGATCGTTCCGTCTTCCTTCTGACCAATGGCTGTCCTCGGCTGAATCCCCCAGCTTTTTGCCGGCTTGTCCGCGAACAGATTTTTTCCATTGACGATGAGCTGCGGACGGAAGCTCATGGCGTCTTTCACGCCCATGTCCACTAGCTGTTGGGCTGTGTAGTTCCCTGTGATCAGCTTCCCGTCAAAAGTGATCCCAAGCGCTGTTTCCCCGCCTTTTGCGTTGTAGTTCTGCAAAATCTTTCCATCCTTGATCAAAAGTCCAAACGCTTTGACGCCATTTCCGTAACCATCGGGATCGGAGAAGCCGCTCGCATTTACAATTCCCAGAGCGTTGTGCTTTTTGACAAATTCATCGAGCAGCTCGCCGCGATCCTTCCGATTGGAGACGAGCAGTTGAACGCGTTTCGGATCGCTGATATACATGATCTTTCCTTTAAAGTAATAATTGCTGCGCTTTTCGTCGATTTCCTCGATTTCAATCAATTCCTTTTTTACTTCCGGAATCGCTACAGCAGATGGTTCATCCACCGGCTCATCCTTTGGCGTGTTCGTGGTTTCGTCTGCCGAGTTAATGACGATGGGATTGCGGATTTGCTGTTTGAGAGCCTCCAGCTTCTCCTCCGGCAAAAATGTATAAGGCGCCCAGTAATCGTGCTGAGTCGTCAGCAGCGTGCCTGCGGCCCATTCCCGAAGCTCCTCTCCCGTGTCGGTAGCGAACAGAAATGTAGCTCCGAGAAGCATAAAGGTAGCGGCGGTCATCGTGCCCATAAATAGAAGGCGTTTCAATAGCCGCCAGGGGCGGTTTCGTCGTTGGCGTCTTTTTCTCGTACGAGTGCGTGATAAAGTTTGCATGGTGACCCTTCCTATAAAATGTAATAAGTTCTCTGTAATAGATTGACGAACGGAGCGTAAAAAAGTTTCGTGAAACAGAAAAGCAACATCCGGACAAAATAACCGCAGGAGGTGATAGTGATGCGCGGCTATGATGAAGAGTTTCAAAACGAGGTGGAGGCGTATCGGGAAAATCCCCCGGGAACCCATAATCAACGGACGGAGAAGGATCGGCATGACAAGATGGAAAAGCGGGAGACCCGTCTTGACTCGAACAATCGGTGACCGATGAGCGAAATCCTCCAGGCGGATTTCGCTTTTTTCACAGCAAAGACGGTGTTGAAAAGATGAGGAGTTGCCCAGGACAATGATACTGCCCGGCAATGGCAAGGTTGGCTTGGGCGAGTGCAGAAACCGCGCTGTTTCGCACAGGCGCAAAATGTGGTAAGCTTACCCAAGCACGATAAAGCAATGCCAGGAGGGTTTTTGTGAGCACCACGTTTGCAGATTTTACATTAAGCGCACCGTTGATGGATGCTTTGCGAGAGCAAAAAATAGAGCGGCCGACGCCTGTACAGGAGGAAGCGATTCCTCTCATTCAGAGCGGCCGAAATGCATTGGTTGAATCACCTACCGGAACGGGAAAGACGCTTGCTTACCTGCTCCCGCTGATCGATCGTCTGGATACCGAGTCCAAAGACATACAACTGCTC
Source organism: Brevibacillus sp. FSL K6-2834 (assembly GCF_038592925.1). NCBI lineage: Bacteria > Bacillati > Bacillota > Bacilli > Caryophanales > Paenibacillaceae > Brevibacillus > Brevibacillus sp. FSL K6-2834. The sequence goes on along the minus strand of NZ_CP151945.1, from coordinate 3,070,437 downwards.
GTTTTGGCACCTACGCACGAGCTCGTCATGCAAATAACGAAGGTCGCGGAAGGCTTGCTTGCCAAGAAAAACATGTCGGCAGCGGCAATCATCGGAGGAGTGGACGTAAAGCGCCAATTGGAGCGGCTGAAGAAACGCCCCTCACTCGTAGCTGCCACCCCCGGTCGACTGGTTGAACTTTTGGAAAGTCGCAAGGTAAAGGTGCATGAAGTCAAAGCAGTCGTCGTCGATGAGGCAGATCGCTTGCTGGATAGCGGCTTCCTTCGATCCGTGCAGGAAGTGATGCGCCGGGTGATGCGAGATACCCAGCGGCTCTTTTTCTCTGCGACACTCCCTGACGCGGTTATCGAACTAGCGTCCGAAATGGCAAACGATCCTGTTTTGATCAGGGCATCGGGGCCGGAGAATGCCATTGGCGTCGTTCACATGTATCTTGTCAGCGAACCGCGGAAAAAGGTGGATACCCTGCGGCGTCTCCTGCGGTTGGTAAATGTTCGGGCGGCTATCGTCTTTGTCAATCAGATCGACAAGGTAGAGGAGATCGTCGCCAAGCTGGAATACCATCACCTGCCGTGCCGTTTCCTGCACCGCGACACGAGTAAAGAAGAGAGGGCCAGGGCCTTGCAGCAGTTCCGCGAAGGCGTGTATCCGGTCTTGATCACGACAGACGTCGCGGCACGGGGCCTGGATATACCGGAAGTGGAGTGCGTCGTTCACTTTGATCCAGCCCCTGACTCCGATACATACGTGCACCGCAGCGGACGAACAGGGCGAATGGGCAGGGCTGGACTCGTCTTTTCCATCAGCACACCCCAGGAACTGTTTATTCTCCGGAAATTTTCAAAGCAAACCGGGCTTGCCATCATGGAAAAGGTCATGTCTCACGGGCAATTGCTCGACCCCGAACAGGCCAGGGAAGTCTCAAACGAAAGACGTCCGGTACATAAGAAGCGGCGTTTTGAAACAAAGTAGGAGTGGGTTCACCATTCTTTTGTCCACAGGAGGTTCCCATGCGCAAAGATCGGTTGTATGAGGAAGATTTGCTGGTCAATGGTCCCGCCGGCGGAGAAGAGCTCTCGAAGCATGAGCGTCAGACCTTGCGTCGTGAAGCGGGGGAACTCAAGCAAAAAATGGAGAATGCCAAGCAGGAGCCAATCCGCAAGTAATGCAAAAAGAGCAGATACCCCAAGCTATGACGAGGGTATACTGCTCTTTTTCATCTTCTGGTTGCGGATAAAGGCTTTCAGCTCATGCAGCCATTCGTCCACATCGGCATAGCCTTGATCGATGTGCAGGAGTCGCCTGATCATCGAGGAGACCTCCGGCTGAAGTGTCAGCTCTTCTTCCCAGCTTCGCTCTGGCTGGTTCTCGGGCGGCGTATACCCGGTGTAAAGCAGAAACAGAAAGAAGTGCCCGAGGGCGTAAAGGTCGCTTGCAGGTTCAACACGGCGTTTCAACTGTTTTTCCTCCGGATAGCTGCTCATGTCATCTGCGATGTAGGTTGGCGAATCTCCGTAAAAGCGCGCCAGACCAAAGTCGATCAGGTAAGGGGTCCCCTTTTGCCAGATCACATTCGGTATTCGCACGTCTCTATGAATGATCCCTTGCTTGTGCAGATAGGAGACAAGTTCGCCGACCCGGAGCATGAATCGGGCCGCCTCGTACTCGCCGAGGACAGCTTGCTCGTCAAACAGCAGTTCTTCCAGCGTCGGTCCTTCTATATATGACATCGCCAAAAAGGAATCACCCCGAAAATGAAACCGTTCCATAAAACGGGGCATTTGCGGGTGGCAAAGAGCCTGGAGAATACGCTGCTCGTATGCTTGCATGGCTTCTCCTTTTGGGCTATGGCGCAGGCTAGGCTTTACCTGTTTGAGGACGATCAGCTCACTTGTCACTTCATCACAGGCAAGGTACGCGATCCCGTAGCTGCCCATTCCGAGTACGCGATCGACAGTGTACTTCCCGATGCGAGTCCCGATCGGATAGGGCTTGTCTCGAACGGTTTCATTCCACCAAGCGACCAGTCGTTTCCACATGAATAGATCCTCCTCCTGAAACCATCATACCATAAGCGGCAGCGAGTCCATTTGAAAAGGAAGCGCCTTTCATGCTCCGAAAAAGGCTGACCGTTTCTTCCGCCATTTGTTATAATCAGTTCTGTTACTTGTCAGACAGGAGCGGAAGCGTATGAATTTTGTAATCGATTGGCTTTCATTTTATCTCATCGAACAGCCGGAGGAAGAGAGCGGGAACAAGCAGGTACGGATGACCCGCCATTTGTCTGGAGATGAATATGAGAAGAGTGAGCTGCGGGAGTTTCTGGATGGCGAGTTTGCCCGCATCGCCAAGCGAAAGGCAGAGATGAATCCGAAGAGTGAAGCAAGCCCGACCAAACTGGGCCGGTTTGTGATCGAAGAGGGCCATCCGCTGGAGGCGAACCCCAACTATGCCCTGCTGAATCGTTTGCTCCAGGCCGTCACCGTAGGAGAGAGCAAGCAGCCATCGCAGGAGCTGGTGCAATCGTATCTGCGTACATCGCAAGTGAGAGGCGGGGTCCTGATCGTGGTGCGGACCCGGTTGGAGACCTTGGACGAGCCGTTCGTCTTCATCCTCAAGTGCGATTTTGAACAGAAAACAGCGGTAATTACCGATGAACACAGTCTCATTTCCAATGTGCAAATGGCTATTAATGCCAAAAACATGAAGTCCTTGATGTATCCGAATATGATTGAAACCGGCATGAACGACCCGTATCACGTCAAAATACACCAGTTCTCCCATGCTCGCTATTTTGAGGAATTTTTGCGCTTTGTGGAGTACCCGCAGACGGTGACGCAACTGATTTCGGAGGAAGTGCTCACGCTGGCCCGGCAGCATATCGAGCTCGTCTACCCCGAGGCTTCTGAAGAGCGGCAGCGGGCGGAGGAAGAGATCGAGCTGATTGCTGCAAGCCCGAAGCGCGAACTGGCGGAAAAATGGGACCATGAGACGGTGATGGAAGCCGCCCAAATTCTTACCGACAGGCAGCCGGAAATTGAGCTGAAGTGCAAGCTGGACCACATGCAGGTAAAAGCGCTGCTTGCTGATTACGGGAACAATTTTCATATCGCCAAAGTGAACGGCCGATACGTCATTTTGCTGGATGGGGACTTTTTGCAGTTCGAAAGAGGGGTGTCTCCCGTCGAGTTTTTAAAGCCGAAGGATCTTCATGAAATTGTTCGAGAATTGGAGAGTCGCCAGCCTGGCCCAGGCTACGCCCAGTCGTATGCGCCAACTGTTTCCGAGAAGCCGCCATGGAATGACGCGGATGCCGGACCCGGCAAACCCGCTCAAGGTATCCCAACAAATCGGCAAACACCTCCCGACGACACCCCGCCATGGGACTAAAGCTCGGCAACAGCAGGTGAAACGGAGGCTCGCTTGCGGCCAACAGGAGTATACTTTCAAAAAGAAACGGGTGGATAGGTCATGGAAAACACCAATCGACAATCTCTCATGCAAAAGACGGTGGAATTGTTGAACAGACAGCTTCCGGCAGGTCTTTCCTGTGTGGGAGGGGATGGAGAAATCCGTATCGTGGAAACTGAATCAGGCAAGCAATTGATCGCTGGGCTGCCGTTAACGCCGCTTTTTGTCCGAGCTGAAAAGACTCCGCAGGAAGCTGCCGAACTGACGCAGGCGTTCGCCAGGCGTGTGCTCGCCATTGTTCAGGGACATTTGAAGCCGATGACCTTGAAAGGTGCGGAAAGCCATATATATCCCGTCCTGAGGCATTCCTCGTTTGTGAAGAAAAACCCGGAGCGCTGGGTCCATCGCACGCATACGGAACAAACGTCGATCCTGTACGCTTTGGACGATGCAAAAGGCTATCGCCTGATCGAACAGGAAATGCTCGTCAGTGCCGGTTGGACAGCGGAAGAGCTGCATCGGCATGCCATCAGCAATCTGCAACAACTGCCGATCCCGAAAAAGCAGCAAAAAGTAGGGCCAAACACAATCACCTTTATTGCGGCTGCGGACGGGTATGCGGCAAGCAGAATACTGCTGCCCTCGCTCATCGAAGAGATGGAAGCGTCTCGGACAGGAGATGTTCTGGGTGTCGCCATTCCCCACCCGGATGTACTGATCTTCGGTGATTTGCATGGCGACTCGGGGGCTGAACTGCTGTCCAGACTCACCTATGACTTTGCATCCAAGAGCTCGATGCCGATCTCGCCGCTTCCGTTCGTCTGGGAAGCTGGGGAGCTTATTCCGATCGTTGTCGTCACGCATGAAAAGAAGAAAGGGGCCGGACCCGGAGCCAAGAGCTAAGGCCGTTTGGAGCCTCGGCCTCCTCGTGGCTATTCTCTCGCCTAGAAGCGGACATCTCCCGTCTCCAGCGCAAGCTCCATGAAGCGGCCAGCTTCATGGATGAGCCAGTAGGGACGGCGAGGCCCTTCGATGTACAAGGCTTGGGCGGTATCGAGCATGCGGGTTACCCGCGCGTAATCGCCCATCCGCAACGCGCAGACACCCATCGCCATCCACGGGTAAGGATCGTCCGTCTGGAACCGTTCGAACTGTGGAAAGGAGCTTGTGATACGCTGATACAGCGAATGCGCGATCTCTGGCGGAGCAATGCCGTACATAATGGGAAACGCCTGTGAAGTGGCATCCGGGTACCATTTGCGCCAATTGGGGAAGCTGCGGTTGAAGACCGCAAACGATTTTCGCAGCGGACTGTACATCCGGAGGATTCCCTGCCGGCAGGCCTCTGCCCGGAGCTTTGCTTCTCTGCAGGCTGCATGGTTTTCGAGCAGGGAGAACAGAAATGCGGCATCCTCCAGCCCCTTTGCGACCTCGCAGTTATCCATCAAGTATTTTACCCGATAAGAGCTCTTCGCCCACGTCAAACCGTCCTTCTGTTGCAAACGGGCGATTCCCTCCAGGAGTTCCAAGCATTCCTGCTCACGATCTCTCAACCATTCCCTGTCGCCTTCGTACCGCATCAATTCTGCCACCAGACTGAACCATGTGGCGTGGTAGCTGTCCTCGCTGTCTGCCGTGCCCGTGTCTTCCAGGCGTTCGCCGCGAACGAGGAAGTCATTTACATAGCCGTGTTCATTCCTGTTCCGCAAATACCAATCTGCATGGCTCTGCACGTTTTTACATTCACCCAGTCTGATCAGGGGGATCAAGGCGAGATTCGTGAAGTAAGGGTTGACCTGTTTTCGATCAGGCCCCAGTAGAAAGGTGCCAGACGGCAATTGACAGTCCAGTATGTATTGCTTCTGTAAACGTACAGCCGCTTGCATCAAACACAGCCTCCCGCCTTTTCTATGGGCTAAAAGCAGTGACAAATCTGACGCCCCACTCAATCATATGCAGGGAACGGATGTATTTCTCCTCGTCAATGGTAGGCAGATCAGACCGCTCATCCAACTCCGCATGCCATTTGTCGTCGCGATACCAGTCTACCCCGTCTGCAGGCGGATGCTCCTGATCAGGCCAAGCGGCAGTCAGTGTCGGACTGTACAGCTTGTGAGTGCCGGGACGAAGCTCCGTGCCTTCCATTCGCGGGGTGTATGCGACATGCGCATCCACTGCATGCGGCCGCGGCGAAAAGAGATGGGGCCAGTAGTCGGCACGCGAACCGGAATGGGGAATCCGCTGCGCCCATTCGTATATTTTTGCCAGGCGGACAGGATTGTCAAAGAGCAGTTGGTACAAGGCTTTGCCCGTAGCGATGCGCTGCTCCAGGGAAGGAAAGCGTTGAACGGTCATGCCGCAAATGCGGAGTCTGCGATCGGTCGGGTGCTCCTTGTAAGGAAAGAGTACCTGATTCAAAGAGAGGACTGACTGGGCAAAGAAAGCCGGGCTAAAGAAAATGTGCTTCTGCGCAAAGGGCTTGTCCACTACTCTTTGCTCAATGTACTGCTGTTCATTGACGATCAGCGCACGGGTCAAAAGCTGGCTGTCGCGTTTGTGTAGAAAGTCTTGCCAAATCGGCTGCATAAAGCGTGAAACACCCAGATCCGGCAGGAAAAGAGTCAAGTCTTCATTCGCGTCTTTCATTTTTTCGTAAAGCAGCAGCTGGGCGTAGGCATCGTGGAAAATAAGCCAGTTGCAGCGTTCGAGAAACCAAAACGTCCGCTCCACCTCACTTGCGTCCATGAGACGGGGGAGCCACTCTCCTTTCAGATCGGTCATATTCCACCCGCCATTGCGAGAGACAAGATGGGCTAGCAATGCCCAATGCACCTCAGGATGCTTCTGAAAAAAATCAAGGTACGCCTTGGTGCGAGTGAGGTTGTTCCGATTGGCTTCATTCGTTGCGCGCCTGATCTCTGCCACCAGCCCGCGCTCTTCTGTAAGAATTGGTTTCATCCAGATCTGCCTTTCTGATATCAGTCTGTCGGTTGTGTTTCATCCACCGTTCCAGTAAAAAAGCAGGCCGCCGTGGTGACCCGCTTTTTATCCTATCATTTCCAGTACGAGAAGACGCACCAATAGATTTTCTTTGGCCTCTTCCCATGTTTTCCCAAACTTAATGATACGCTCTGATTGGTATTCCATTTCTGCGATAAACATGCCGTCTTGCTCGTAGATGTTCATAAACGATCGTCTCCTCCAAAAAGCCTTTCAACCATTGTATGCTATTATGGAAGAGATGATGCATCAACAACAAAGCCGAACCCGGGAGTGGTGAGCACAGATGAAGATAACAGCAACACAGACAGCAATCGCGATTCTGCGTCCTATGGCCGCAGAGAGGGGGCAAGCAGTACGGATCAATGGAGAATTGGTGGGAGGCTGCGGGATGACCGTCGAATATGGCTTGTTTTGGGATGACCCCGCCCCAAGTGACCAGATAACCGAAGAAGCAGGTGTAACCTTCCTGTTGGACGCAGAGACAGTGGATTACATCGGGAGTGATTCGCTCGTTGTCGATTATCGGGAGCAGCAGGGGTTCCGACTGGTAACCCCTGAGCAAATTGTCGCCTATGGGCTGCGTGTCAAAGGAAGATGGGAGTAAGATTACTTGGGGAAGAATTGCAAAATGAAGGCGAGCATACCCGCCGCGATAAGTGGACCGACCGGTACACCGCGAAAAAACGTCACGCCAATGATCGTACCTAGCAGAATGCCGGTCACGACCAATGGATTTGCTGTCATCAGGGTGACTCCTCTGCCTCCCAAATAGGCAACGAATATCCCGACAAAAACGGCGACAATCGACTGCCAGTGGGTGAAAATAGAGAGGATGGTCTGCGGGCTGATCTTTCCGCTTGCCAGTGGCGCCAAGACGCCGATGGTCAACACGATGATGCCGATCTGTAAGCCATACTGTTCCAGGAAGGGAAAGGCCTTCTCAACATGGAGCAGCCTGACCAGAAGCAATACAGCGACGGCGATGGAGACAGCGGAGTTATTTCCGAGAATGCCCATGGCAAGCAGGGCTAGCAGCATCAGATTAATAATGTCCATGTTTACAAATACTCTCTTTCTTTTTGCCCCTATTATACCCGAGTAAAGCGGAGTCGTGGCAATCTTTTCATGAGAAAAGCCGGTCTTGTATCTGCCAAGACCGGCTTTCATACATACACCAGCTATACCCACAACTCCAGCATTCCGACAGGGAAACCGACAGCCTCGGGTGAATCGGGAAATTTCCCCCAGGCAAACACGCCATTGAAATACTCAATCGTAAATGGTTGATCGTGCTCATGGACGCGATAGGTTCCGCCGATCCGAAATTCATCGGTCCCGATGTAATACGATTTGGCCATAAAAAACTTTTGGCGATAGATGGCCAATTGCGACGAGTCGCCGAGTTGCTTATTTTCTTCGATCAAGAGGCGCAGACGCTCCATCTCTTCCTGCAGCTCAGCCAAGGTCATTTGACTTAACAATCGCACGCCGACGACCTCCTTTCCATGCCTTCCATTGTAACAGGAAACAGGGGAATTGACTATGTACGGCGAATGCTAAACGAGGTCGGCAAAGCACTTATAGGATAGAAAGACCAGGTATAGAGGATAAAGTCAGCAAAATTCAGCACGAAGAGGAGGATGAGGAACTTGAACCGATTTGATGTAACAGGAAAAACGGCGGTCGTAACCGGAGCAGGCAGAGGCATTGGCAAAGCGTTGGCGCTGGGATTGGCCGAAGCAGGGGCGAAGGTGGCTTGCGTAGCTCGCACAGAGACGGATATCCGCGAAGTGGTACGGGAGATCCAACAGATGGGTGGTACAGCTTTTGCGATCCAGGCAGACCTGACAGAGGACGCGGCTCCGGAGATAGTAGCTGCTTCGGTGATGGAAAAATGGGGTCGCTGGGACATCTTGATCAACAACGCCGGCATGAACATCCGCAAACAAGCGCTAGACGTATCAACGGAGGACTGGGACAAGGTCGTTGATCTTAATCTGAAAAGCACATTTCGCATGTGCCAGGCCGCAGGCAGAATCATGTGTGAGCAGAGGTACGGACGCATTGTCAATATTGCCTCGGTAGCGGGGCTGGTCGCCTTGCGGACGGGAGTAGCCTACGGTGCGAGCAAATCCGGGGTAATTCATATGACAAGGGTTCTTGCCTTGGAATGGAGCAAGTACGGCGTCAACATAAATGCGATCGCTCCCTGGTATTTTCGGACTCCGCTTACAGAAAAGCTCCTGGATGATCCAGCATTTCTGCAGGAAGTGCTGAGCCGTACTCCGAGCGGACGGATCGGAAATGCAGAGGATTTGGTCGGGCCGGCGATTTTCCTTGCTTCCGATGCTGCTGCATACATATCCGGCCAGACAATTGCAGTTGATGGAGGGATGTCCGTTTACGGGTTCTAGACAGAACCCTCTTTTTTTGCAAAAAAAAACAGCACTCCCAAGGGGAATGCCAAGTTTTGGGGGCGATTGAGAAAAATGTCGATTGGCCCAAAAGAAGCTGCTTTGCTCTCACCCAAAGCAACGATCTTCATCCGGCATTTTCACAGTAGGCATAACTAGATAATCAAGAGACCTAATCATGCGTACTGTGAGAAATCGTGAACTTTTCTCAATGCGTTGAAAAAGTGCTTACGTATAGAAATGTAACAGAAAAAGGTTAACTGTTGATAAAATAAAAATAAAGTAATATTAAATTTAATTCACAAATCTGATGTCCGGCCTTATCGGGCAAACACATGATTCTTGATACGGAGCGTTGGCGTTCTGGACCAGATCCAATCCGACGTTGCCGTTTTTGGATTGAAAAAGTAAAGAGCTCCCCCAGAAGGATCCCGTCCGTTGACCGCATCGCTCACAGCCTTTCTCGCCGTCTCATTCGTTTTTTGTGATAAACGGCCGTTTTGTACGGGCGAGAATGCATTGCGGGCAAAAATGACCTCTCGAACCGTGTTTGGGAATTGAGGAGACTCTACCCGATTCAACACGACCGCGGCGATGGCCACTTGTCCCTCATACGGTTCTCCCCGGCCTTCCGCGTAAACCAACCGGGCTAACAGTTCCATATCTCGTTTCGAGATTCTTGCTTTTCCGTTTCGAATAGCGATCCGCTGATCGTCTCGACTCGCTCGAACGGATGTGCGTTCTTCTTTTGCAATGCGAGGTTTTGAACCATTCCGTGAAGATTGCTTGTCCGCCACCTCGGCTTTCGCTGGCTGCATGTCACCCTTCAACGGCAGAGAGGGTCCCCACTTGATAATCTGGGGGGCAGTTGCGTTCGTCGGGGTGACAAACAAACAAAGCAACAATAAAACAAAGCTGTTTAGAAAGAAGAAAAAGCGCATTCGCGCTTCTCGTGTCATCACGATCAAAACCACTCCTTTTCGCTTTTTGCTCGTGTGTCGCGGAAGCGAATCAGGTCATGTGCCAGTTTACCTGTGGATTGGAAGTGGTTCAATAGGAGATTGGTTCCATAGAACTATTTACTAATTGCTGATTGGCGTGCTGCAAGCCGGACCAAGATGAGGGAATACAAACAGCAGAAGATAAAAATCAGCTGCGGGATAAAGAGAAGCGCAACTATTCCGTCGACCGAATGGGGGAGGAGCGGCGAGGTAAACGCCACTGCCAGAAACGCATATAACAGTATTTTTTGAGCCCCTTCGAGCTTCTGGGCAAAGTCGAGGGAGCCTTGCATTTTGGCGACGGAACAGATCGCCTGGTACATGGTGTAGATTATCAGGAAATGAAATATGGTTTGAATGCTTTCGAGAAAAGGTGTCAAGGGATAAGAAAGTATCGGTTTTCCCTCTTCGCTCCCGGGGAGAATGACTGTCAAGGCTACCCGATAAATGACGGACAGGACCGTCATAAACATGGCCGTACGGAAGCGGAGATGTAGCGAGACCAAGGCTCGGAATCCGAGAAAGAGCAGCACGTAACCGATGAAGTCAGGCAACAGATCAATCCCTTGCACACGGAAGGATATCAAGAGAAAAAGCAAGCCCCACCATATTTGCAAATACGCTTTTCGATACACGACGGGTTATCTTCCTTTCCGGATGGCTTGGAGTAGTTGATCGCGATCGCTTCTGGCGCGGAATGGCACTTCCTCTACGAATTCAGTGCCATCAGAAGTTCGGAAGTGCAGATGTATCGTTCCGGCGAAGCTCACACCGTCCTCAGATACTACGCGATAAGAAACCTTGAGCGGCTCCCCTTTCGAGAAAGAGAGTGTCTTGCCCTTTTCCCACAGGGAGTCATTGATCGAAACTTCCAAATCTTTTGCGGATACGGCGGCGGGCAGGAAGGTTACATTTGTAAGCAGTGCATCTTTTGCAAATCGGGAAGTGGCGCTGCCCTCATTTTCCGAGCCTCTGCTGTGATAACCGCTTAATACTGTTGAAGGCTCTCCTTCCCGCTCTTCATCCAGATAAAGCTCACCGATGTCGACCATCTGCGAGGAGCCATCCGAAAAAGTGACCTCCAGCTCTGTTATTTTCTTAGGAATGTCGGATTCGTTTGGAATGATAAATTGAACTCCGCGATAGCTCACATAATTGTCTAGATGATAATTGCCGTCACCGCCGGAGGCGCGGATCGCCGAAGGAAAACCGGGTACAACAATGCTTCGCACCTCTCGGGGGTCATTCGTATTTTTGACGAAGGATAGATTCCATACATATCCTTCATTGAAGAGGGGCAGGCGCTCGTAGTGGCGCAGTATATACAGTTCACTGAGGGTTTTGTGCTCGTACCAAGCGATACTCAGAACCCACATGACAAGCCAGATGGCACTGGCTGCAAAGATTGTCTTTTTCTTCATCCATGTACACCTCAAAAGAAATAGACGCTCGGGATTGGTAAAAGTTTCAAAAGAAAAGCCGCCGGTTTTAACCGACGGCTAACCGACGGCTTCGATGCATTATTTTTCTTCGATCGTAATGGTTTTGATGGTAACGGGTTGCTCCGGTACGCTTTGCTCGTTGATGAGCGGGTTTGCTTTTACTTTGACGGCGGCGATTTTGTGGACTACATCCATGCCGCTTACGACCTTGCCAAAGATGGTGTAGTTAGGCGAGTTGTTCAGTCCCTCGACATCCTTCCCTGATCCGATGAAGAATTGGCTGCCGTTTGTGTTGGGGCCGACATTGGCCATCGCGACGATGCCTTCTTCATATTTGTGGCCGTTGTTGAGTTCATCCTCAAAGTTGTACCCAGGGCCGCCGGTTCCATCGCCTTTCGGGTCGCCGGTCTGGATCATGAAGTCTTTGATCACGCGGTGGAAGGTCAGGTTGTCGTAGAACTTGTCCTTCGCCAGGAAAACAAAGTTGTTGACTGTTTTGGGAGCGTCTTTGGCAAACAACTCCACCGTAAAATCTCCCAAAGAGGTCGATACTTTTGCAGTATACTTCTTGTTCGTGTCGATCGACATGGCTGGGTATTCCTTATATTTTCCCGGAGGCGCCGGCTGAGCCGGGGTCTTGTCCTTTTCTTTCGGCTGTTCTTGAGTCGGTTGATTATTTGTATTTTCCGGAGAGGTAGACTCGTTATTGGAACTACAGCCGATCAAGAGTCCGATTGAGAGCACAATCGTGAAGATAGCCAGTAAGGATTTCTTCATCTAGTCATCCATCCTTTCGTAATATCCTTGATTCACAACACACATTATCATACACTTCACCATCTCGTCAAAATGCGGCAGGGATATGGAAAAGTTGAGGAAACTTATGAAGAAAGAAAAAAATCCTCTCGTGCAAGAGAGGATAGCAGGTTGCAGACAAACTCCCTCGCTGAACGAACAGCAGAGGGAGTTTGTTTAATAATTTGATGAAAATACCGAAGGTGTTTTGATCGTTCACCTTTTGGCGACCTGATTTCCATAGCCAGGTCGCCATTTTTTTCAAGTTCATGGCAGCGAAAACAAGCATCGCCTGCATCGTGACCTTCTCCAGTCCTCGTAAGGTCGTCCAACGCATGCCATGCTTTTCCTTCATATCAGCGAATACACGTTCAATCGTTTCTTTCCGTTTGCTATAGATTTGTTTGTTTTCCTCGGTATGCCGGAGGTGGTCTACCTCTTCGAGGTAATCAGCCCAGATGTGGCGACTCACTCTCTTTGTGTAGTCTTTACTTTCCGTGCATTGTTTCAAGAACGGACAACTTCGGCAAACTTGAGAATTTGATCGATAGATACGGTACCCATCCTTGTTTGTTGTCTCATATGTTAAGATTTGCTCGTTCGGGCAGATGTAGCAGTCGAAATATTCATCATACACATATTCGTGCTTTTTAAAAAAACCTTCTTTGGTGCGTGGTCTTGTGTAGGGCATAACGGGGCGAATCTGGTCATCAAGGAGTGTTTTACTGATGTAAGGCGTCTTGTATCCCGAGTCCACTGCCACAGCTTGAGGCTGTGCAAACGTCTTTCGCACTTGATTCAAAACATCCTCAAAAACCTGACTGTCATGCACATTGCCTGGCGTTACCTTGGCACCAAGCACAAATCCATTTCGATCACATGCTGTATGAAAACTATAAGCAAATACACGTTCCTTTTCCCCTTTTACAAACAATCCGCAATCCGGGTCAGTTGTGCTGACTTTCACCTCCTTCTTCGAAGTTTCTGTCTTTTTTTCAAGGGGCTTCTTTCCATGTGCAATACGATCCTGATTGATTTCTTCGTCCAGCAGCTCTTGATATTTCTTCGCTTGTTCTTCAACGATTTCTTTCACGTATTTATGCTTATTCGCACTGGCTTTTACATGCGTAGCATCAATGAAAAGCACATCAGGCTTCACGAATCCATGATGAACCGCCTCCTCCAATATTCGAAGGAAGATCGACTCGAAGAGTTGAGTATCCCGAAAACGGCGAACATAGTTCTTGCCTAGGGTCGTGAAATGGGGAATGGGCTGACTGAAATCATAGCCAATAAACCACCGATAGGCAACATTGGTTTCGATCTCTTTAATCGTTTGTCGCATGGAACGAATTCCAAAAATATATTGGATGAAAGCAATTTTAACTAAGACTACAGGGTCAACACTGGGTCTGCCATTGTCATGACAGTAAAGGCTTTCCACCAAGTCATAGATGAACGAAAAGTCGATTGCATTTTCAATTTTTCTTACGAGATGATCTTCTGGCACCAACTCATCTAGCGAGAATGCAGATATCTGATAACGCCCTTCGGCCTCTTGCTTATTAAGCATAATGCCACCTCTAAAAAATAACTTTTGAAAACGTAACATGTTCTATATTCAACAAAAAAGCCTGCAGACCCTGTTCCTTACGGAACTTTGTCTACAGGCTGAAATCCTCTCGTGCAAGAGAGGATAGAGCATGCTAGCCGATCACTTTTTTTATCGCTTCATGAACCCTGTCAGGATGAAATGGTTTTACGACAAAGTCTTTTGCCCCTGCCTGAATCGCAGCGACGACCATGTGCTGCTGACCCATCGCGGAGCACATGATCACTTTTGCTCCCGGATCAATCTGCTTGATTCCCTTTACAGCGTCAATGCCTTCCATTACCGGCATGGTAATATCCATCGTCACCAAATCCGGTCTCAATTGGTTATATTTTTCAATGGCTTCCTGACCATTCTCGGCTTGTCCGATGACCTCGTGCCCGCCCTTTTGCAAAATATCAGTCAGTTGCATCCTCATAAACGCTGCGTCGTCAACCACTAAAATCTTAGCCATGTATTGTTCTCTCCTTGCTTCTTGGTGTACAGGGACTATATACCCATTCGCTCGCAGGACTAAACCTGCGCAACGTTGAAGGATCGTCACTTGATCGACAGAGGTAGGCACATGATATAATGTTAGGAAATGTGACATTGGAGGGGTTAGCGTGGCAGACCGCTTTGAAACCAAAACCGTACATATTGGACACGAACCGCTGAGACAGGTAAAAGGGAAAGCTACTCCCATCTACCAGACGTCTGTTTTCGCTTTCTCGAGTCTGGAGGATGTTGAGCGGTATTATGCCGGAGAAGGGGAGTTCCTGTATACACGAAATGGAAACCCGAACCAGCATGAGCTGGCGGATACTGTGGCCCGCCTGGAGGAGGCAGAAGCGGGAGTCAGTGCTGCTTCTGGAATGGGAGCGATTATGGCTGGTCTGCTTTCTGTCCTGGGACCGGGGGACCATGTGCTTGCCTCTCATGAGATTTACGGAGGCACTTATCATCTGCTGTTTCACGAATTGGCCAAACTCGGAATATCTGCGGAGGGCATTGATCTGAATCGTCTTGATTCGCTCGACAAGCATATCCGTTCCAACACCAAGCTGTTTTTCATGGAAACGATCACGAATCCTTTGCTGACGGTTGTCGATATGCCCTATTGGATTCAGCAAGCAAAAAGCTACGGTCTGACGGTCATGGTCGACAATACGTTCGCGACCCCCTATCTGGTGCAGCCAACGCTCTTTGGAGCTGATCTGGTAGTGCACTCGGCAACCAAATACATTGGGGGTCACAGCGATGTAACGGCTGGTGTTCTGGTCGGGTCGAAAGAACTGATTGAGCGTGCCCGACAAGTGATAGTCAACTACGGGGCGTCTCTCAGTCCGTTTGAAGCCTGGCTGACCGCGCGGGGACTCAAAACATTGGCGCTTCGCATGGAAAAACAATGTGACAATGCCAGCAGGGTCGCTCAATTTCTCAAGGACCATCCGGCTGTAAAAGAGACGTTTTACCCGGACGCGGAACACACCGCCTTCTTCGTCCGTCCAAAGCAGGGGGCGATGGTTTCATTTACGCTTGCCGATGAGAGCCGGGTGTACGATTTTTATCGTTCCTTGCGTTGGATCAAGCTCGCTCCTTCGCTGGCTGGCGTGGAGACAAGTGTCTCTCATCCAGTAACGACCTCGCATCGGGCCTTGTCAGAGGAGCAGCGTTCCGCAAGCGGAATCACCATGGGGCTGGTCCGTTTGTCGGTAGGGATTGAGGCGGCAGAAGATATCATGGAAGAGCTTAATCGGGCATTGTTGACATGATTTTCCAACACCTTACCTTTTTTAACAATTTTTTTCGCCAAATCCTGTAACATTTTACCCATTTGAAACGTAGTACTTTGATGTAGTCCAAAAGGGGGAAAGCTCCTGCAATGTCGATTTTTTGTACCCAATTTTGTACCCAAGATTCGTCTTGCAGCGGGTGACGAACAGTATGGAGATGGCGATTAAACGATCGGAAGGGCCGTCCACCGAGTCATCAAATCAATATTTTGAAGCGCGCGATTTTAGCGAACTGTACGATGAGTACTTTGACCGGGTAAACCGCTATCTTCGCTGCCGAGTCCGGAATTCTTGGGACGCGGATGACTTGACCACGACGGTCTTTTTAAAAGCGCTAGAAAAATTTGAACAATACAGCAGAACCAGTCCCTTTGCATCCTGGATTTTTCGGATTGCCCACAACACGTATGTCGATTTTATGCGAAAAAACAGGGAAGTGCCGGTGGATCAGGAAATGTTTGTGGGAGCGGAAGCAGATGAGACGTGGCAGCCGGAGCGGTTGACACTGTTGAATGAAGATATTCGCATGCTTCGGGACCGTCTGGAATTATTGACGCAGGACCAGCGGGATGTGCTGACGCTGCGCTATTTTGCCGACTTGAAAATCAGCCAAGTGGCAGAAGTGTTGGGGAAAACGGAATCAAGCGTAAAAATGATCTCCTATCGGGCTTTGCATCAGCTCCAGAGGATGTACGAAAGGGGAGACAACCAATGAGAGACCAAGAGCGCTTCCCCAACGACGGTTATGACGAAGGTACCATTGCACAGCTTCTCTCCCACCTTCAGGAACTTAGACGGGCAGTACCGGTTAACTATATGCTCAAAGAAAAGTTGAAAAAGCAATTGCTTCAACGGATACAAGAGCTAGAGCAGGAACGGAAACGAGCGCA
This sequence comes from Brevibacillus sp. FSL K6-2834, assembly GCF_038592925.1. Taxonomy (NCBI): domain Bacteria; kingdom Bacillati; phylum Bacillota; class Bacilli; order Caryophanales; family Paenibacillaceae; genus Brevibacillus; species Brevibacillus sp. FSL K6-2834. The sequence goes on along the minus strand of NZ_CP151945.1, from coordinate 3,054,094 downwards.
GACGAGCCAGAAAAGCGGCAAAGCCCGCCGTCTGCTGCTGGTGACAAGCGGCGGCCTTCTGTTGCTGCTTCTTGCTGTATGCTTCGGTATGTGGGGAGACAATACTCCGTCGGTGCGTCACTACTCGGTGATGACGCTCGCCACCGATGGGACGGAGCCGCTGGTTGACCTGAATGCGGATGGTACCGTTGTTGCCTACGTGGAAGACAAGAGGGTTGTCAAGACAAGAGAGCCGGATCATTCGCAGTCACAAGGGACCCTTGTCCTTTCCGATGGCGGCGGTGAGTATACGGCAGTAGCCTGGTCAAATCGCGGAAAACAACTGGCTGTTGTGGAACAGGCAGAAGAGTTTTCGCGTTTGTGGATTGTCAGCTTGGCAGATGAGAATCGTCCTTCGAGCAAACGGCTCCTGAAAGAAGAAAAAGGCGTTGTACTCGGAGCTCCAAGCTGGTCGCAATACGATGAAAGCATCGCCTATACGCGGCAGACGAGCGATGGAACCGAGGAGATTTGGGTCAGCAGCACCGTAGCCATGCAAGACTGGAAGCTGGTCGAGGGAACGCAGCCGGAGTGGTCGCCTGACGGAAGGTTATTGGCTTTTGTAAAACAGGACACCGTCCACGTTATGGAAGTACGGTCGGGGGCGGTCACAAAGCTGGAGGCAGGCGTATGGCCATCATGGAATAATGACGACAGCCTTACATTTACCACACCGGACGGAAAAATGAAGCAAGCCCAGATGAGTCAAGACCCGCCTGAGATACGGATTGTTCCCATTCGAAGATTAGGGGATGGCGCATTGGTCAAGGCTCAGTGGTCCAGCGACCGCAACCACCTGCTTTTGACTCAAAAGCAAAAGGGTGAGACGAAGACCATAATTTCAATTGCGTCACGATGACGAGCGGAGGATAGAGGCATGAAATGGAAATGGCTGCTCGCTTTGATAGTGCTTTGTCTGGGGGCAGCAGCTGCACCCGCAGCTGCAGAAGGGAACTACGAGATAACCGTTAATGTCCCTCTTGATGGCATTGTCAAATACGATTCCTGGATGAGGCTGGAGGTAGCGGTAACAAGCAGAGACAAGCCTTTTTCCGGGACGGTAGAATTGCGAAAAGATCCTTACAGGCAGCAAAGCCGCAAGGTCATACTGAAACAGCCCTTGACCTTGCAAGAGGGAGAGAAGAAACAGATTTTTTTCGATCTCCCGGCCGAAATGATGATGAACGACTGGAAGCTGCACCTGGTCGAGAATGGCAGGACGGTGAAAAGTGAAAAAGTACGATTGCCCTACCCCAGAGACGGTATCATCATAGGCGTGTTGCACTCCGGCGACAGCGCCTTTCACTTTTTGGCAATGAACCAACCTGGTCCCGGTGTCAGGGCGCCTTATATCGTCCACAATTTGTCACCCGAGCTGATGCCTGAGGTGCCGTGGCAATATAACAACCTGGATATTTTGGCGCTAGGTGGAAATGACGTTTCGGCCCTTGGAGACAAGCAAGTAGAGGCGATCAAACTCTGGGTCAAGCAAGGCGGGGTTCTCATTTTTTCGGCAGGACCGGATCAACCGAGGGTATCGGAGAGATTCTCGGACCTCCTTTCCTTGAAATCACACGAGCATGGAAAAATATCAGCAACGGAAGGTCTCCGTCCATACCTTTCGGAAAAAATCATACCTTCTCTTGACATCCCTGTTTACGATGAGCGTCAGCCTTTATTCGTCTCTCGGAAAATGGGCGAAGGGTTATTTCTGTTTGTCAATTACGATGTTTCACAAGAACCGTTGGCATCTTGGCAATACAACGCACAGCTCTGGCAAAACGTCTTTCAACAACACGGCATTCAGAACACCTTGTCAAATAATATGTACTTTGACCAGCTTGGGCGTCCGTCTTTGGAACTGAGCAGACAGATTCCGCAGGTAAGAACGCCTGACCCGGTCATGATGGCCGGATTATGGGTGCTGTATGTGCTCATCGTCGCTCCCGTTTTGTATTGGCTCTTGAAACGCAAAGAAAAACGACAATGGGCCTGGGCCATCATTCCAGGGGCGGCTGTCTTGCTCAGTACAGGGATATTTTATCTGGGCAAGCCTATGGTCGTATCGGAAGACGTCAGCTATGCCGTGACAAAGGTTCGTTTGCTGGATAAAGAGGCGGCGGAGGCGATGACCGCTTCTTCTTTCCTGGTCGTAAGCGGCGGGAATTTTGACGTCGATACCAAACCGGGAACCGTGGCGGTACCGCTGTCTGTCGGACGAAATGATTACGAGCCGGAAGGGATGGTCGCGGAAGGGAAAAACAGTGGTGACAGCATTCTGACGTTTCAGAATGTCCCGTATCTGACCCCCCGGCAAACGGTAGGATTCAGCATGCTGCGCGATACAGGACAAATCGAGACCCATCTCCGGGTAACAGGAGACCGCATCACGGGCAGCATCAAAAACGATACCGTGTTTTCGCTTGAACAAACCTACCTGGAGGTTGGGTTTCAGCGCATCCCGATAGGAAGCCTGAAAAAGGGGGAGGGAAAGAATATCGATGTAAAGCTGGAGTCTCTGTACATTCCTCGTCAAACATTTTCCGAGGGTGAAGAGACGCCGGAACAACGCGTTCGCCGCATGCAGGATGATGTCCTGGCATATGGCAGTGGCAACACGATCCGAATCAAGGGTATCAATCAGGAGCCGCTTTCTCCTTTCACGCTGAAGCTTCCCCATCGGGACCATCACTGGAATGTCATCGCGCAAAATGTTCAGCTCGAACCGGATGCAAATGGCTACATCACATATCCATTCGGGATGCTGCGTGTCGATATCCACGAAGTAAAAGGCGATTTCGATTCCAACAGTGATGGTCTCTGGGAGCTGTCCAAAGGCAGTGCAACCTTTGCCCTGCAATTGGGCGAGGCCCTGCAGACAGCGGTTCAATTGACCGTGCCTCTCGACCACAGCATGTTTCGTCCCTTCGAAAAAGAGGTCTTCCATCAAAAGAGCGGCAAATGGATGCCGCTGCCAAGGGATAAACGGCTTATGCTTGAGAAGGAGCTTCGTGAGTACCTTACCCCCGATGGATCGATTCTGATCCGCTTCTCAAATCCGGGAGAGCAACGCCTGGCATTGCCGATGCCGTATTTCCAGGTGGAGGGAAAGGAGCGCAAGCAAAATGATTGAGACCATTCACCTAAGCAAGAGCTATGGCAAGGTGCAAGCACTCATCGATCTCCAGCTACGGATCGAGCAAGGAAAGGTATTCGGGTTTATTGGCCCAAATGGGGCGGGGAAATCCACGACGATGATGATCCTTTCGACATTGCTGGAGCCAACCGAAGGCGAGGCGTTCGTCTGCGGTTACGATGTGCGGAAGGAACCGGCTGAGGTCCGCCAGTCACTCGGCTACATGCCCGACTTTTTTGGCGTGTATGACAATTTGACAGCTGTCGAGTACCTTGATTTTTACGCAGGTGCCTTCAAAATAGCTCCGCAAAAAAGAAGCTCGCTGATCGCAGACCTGCTGGAGCTGGTGAATTTGTCGGACAAAGCGGAAGCCTATGTTGACTCTCTGTCCCGCGGAATGCAGCAGCGGCTCAGTCTGGCTCGATGCCTGATCCATGACCCGCAGGTGCTGATTCTGGATGAGCCGGCATCCGGTCTGGACCCCCGGGCGCGAATCGAGCTCAGGGAAATTTTAAAGCAGCTACGCTGTATGGGGAAAACGATCCTGATCAGCTCGCACATTCTGCCAGAGCTGGCTGAGCTTTGTGATGACATCGGAATTATCGAAAAAGGCCGATTAATCGCTTGCGGCGGATTGGATGAAGTGAGCATTCGGGCGCGCGGAGTGACACTGATGATGGTGAAAACACTCAGAAATCACCATCGGGCAGCGCTTATCTTGGCCGAAAACATGTTTGTGGAAGATTTGGAGGAAAACATGGACGGTTTTCGGTTTCGTTTCATCGGAAGCGACCATCAGAAAGCGGAGCTGCTGCAAAAACTGATCGAGGCAGAGGTAGCCGTGTCGTACTTCGGTGAGTCGAGTGAGAATCTGGAGGCTGTCTTCCTCGCCATCACGGAAGGAGTGGCGGGAAGATGAAGTCGTCATCATTAAATCCGATCATCGTCAAAGAGCTGCGTGAACGTTTTCGCTCCAAAAAAACAGTTTGGACATTGGCACTGTTTTTGTTGATCATGGGAGGGATTCCGCTTGGCTTTTTGATCGTCAATCCGATCAAAGCCGGAAGCCTCGGGCAAAACAAAGACCTGTTCGTCATCTCGGCAGCCCTTCACTACGCCATGATCTGCTTCGTGGCGCCGGCCTTGACGGCGGGCGCGGTAAGCGGCGAGAGAGAGCGGCAGACACTGAACATCCTGCTGACCACTCAACTGTCGCCGAGGACGATTATTTGGAGCAAGCTGTTTACTTCGCTTGCCTTCACATCCTTGCTCGTGATTGCATCCATGCCTCTGTACAGTATCGTCATGCTGTACGGCAGCGTATCCCCGGAACAGCTCCTGACACTGGCTCTGTTCTTCGGTGTGAACATCATGTTCCTCGGATCGCTCGGGCTTTTTTGTTCCACCTGGATCAAGCGGACGGCAGTCAGCACGATCATCGCGTACGGCATTGCATTCTTTTTTGTCGTGGTAACTGGTCTGCTCTTCCTCTTTCTCGGAGAGATTCTGATTCAACTGACCCCTGATCGGTCGCTCCAGCAGGAAGTGTGGGGCAGGCCGGAGCTTCAATACCTTGCCGGGATCAATCCGGTGATCGTGCTGTTCGCCATACTGGGCGAGACAGTACTGCCTACTATTCGCTTCGATTTCACCCCTTGGCTGTTTTTTTCGTGCTTCTATTTGGTACTGAGCATTTTGCTTGTCTTATGGAGCGCATATCTCTTGAGGCCGATCCGGCGAAAATGGTGGAGTTGGAAGAAGTAGAACATTCATGTACAATAGGTTCATAGAAAAAGGGGGAATACGCGGTGAGTGATCAGGACATTCAGATTATCGATTTTGAAGAAATGCTCCGCTTCGTGGAACGCCGCCTGGCCGAGGCCGGGAAGTACGTGCAGCGGGATGCGATCATTATGATCCTTCAAGCAGAAGAAGCGTTTTTGATGGAAAAAGGAGTCATTCAAGAAGTGAAAGAATAGCGATAGGGCAGCCTGCTTTGAGTAGGCTGCCTTTCTTTTTCGGAAAAAAAGAGGATACAGGAAAAAAATGGCGAATACATGACCCATCTGAACATTGTTATAAAGGAGTGCTTTCCGGTTGCAAGCGCAAGAGAGGGATGGAAAGCAGGCGATCGATCTGTATCGGGATGAACTGCGCCGGACCATACAAAATGTACATAATCTGATTTTCAAGTACAAACGCGGCGAAGATGGGTCTTTTATTTTTACGTTGTCAGAAGGTAAGCTGGCCAGGGATTTTGGGCTGACGACTGAATCAATCGGCCAAAAAAAGCTGCAAGAGATCTTGCTGACCTGTAACGAGGAAAAAATACTCCCTTTGTATGAACGTGCTTATGCAGGTCAAATTGTCGAATACGAAGCCTCGATCGGCGATCGGATATTTACAACGACATTGGCGCCGATTACGGATTCTGGCGACGTTGTGGAAGTAGTCGGTTCGCTTACAGAGATTACCGAGCGAAAACAAATGGAACGAGAATTGAAAGAAACGGAAGAACTGTACCGCAGTCTTGTAGAAGACACGCTGGTTGGCGTATACATCGCCTATGTGAACGAACCCGGCTTTGTCTACGTAAATCCGTATATGGCGGATATGTTTGGGTATACTCAGGAAGAGCTGATGAAGCTGGGAATGGACGAAGTCATCCTCCCCGTGGAAACAGCCGATGAAACAACAAACAGCCACAAGGATACCAGTCACTCGATGCGCTATCCTTTTCGCGGATTGCGAAAGGATGGGAGCACAGTCGAGCTGGAAGTGCTGCAAAAAACGACGGTGTACAAAGGGCTTCCGGCAGTGATCGGCATTTTGCTTGATGTAACCGAAAGAAAACAGGCCGAGGAAATGCTGCGAAAGTCGGAGATGCTCTCCATTATCGGGCAACTCGCTGCCGGTGTCGCTCATGAGATTCGCAATCCGCTTACCTCGTTGAAAGGCTTCCTCCACCTATTGCAATCCCGCTATGAAGACAAACCGAAATACTACGACATCATGCTCTCTGAGCTAAACCGGATTGAGCATATCGTGAGCGAGTTTCTCGTCTTGGCCAAACCTCACAACGTTGTCTTTAATCTCCATGACATCCGTCCCATGCTGGAGCAGATCATCCTGCTCGCGGAAACGCACGCGATTATGCACGATGTACAAATTGTCACGAAATATGATGCAGACCTGCCCCCGGTTCGCTGCGAAGAAAATCAGTTGAAGCAAGTATTTCTCAATCTGTTGAAAAACGCGATCGAGGCGATGCCTGACGGTGGAGAGGTGCATGTAGAGGTGGAGCGCGAGGACAATGTTGTAGTGGTCCGTTTCCGCGATCACGGCTGTGGCATACCGGAGGATCGATTGCCAAAGCTTGGCGAGCCCTTTTTTACGACGAAGGAAAAAGGAACGGGGCTGGGTCTGATGGTCAGCTATAAAATTATCAACAGCCTGGGCGGAAAAATCACGGTCAAGAGCAAGGAACGGGAAGGAAGCACGTTTGAGGTGAGGCTGCCTGTTGTCTAAGCTTATTTGCTTCCTGAGGAAAAAACCGGTATGATGGGAAGGAAGTAGCCAATTTCATCAATAAGGACGTGAACACATTGACCGCTGAGGAAAAAGACCTGGAACTGGGTGACGTCATCACGCTTGACGACGAAAACGGAGAGCCTTTGGGCGATTTCGAAGTCATCGCAATGTTCGAATTGAACGGGAAAGAGTACGTAGCCCTTACAGAAGCTGTCGAAGACGAGGATAGCGACGAGGATTTGGAAGAGGAAGTTGACATTTTCGTATTTCAAATAGACGGTGGCGAAATGGTACCGCTGGAAGAAAACGAGGAAGATGCCGTTTACAATAAGCTGAACGAAGTGCTTGAAGGCATCGAATTGATCGAGAACGAATAAGAAAGAAATGTACAAAAAGACCGCTGCATATACGAGCAGCGGTCTTTTTGTTGCTAATCGTTCATTTTGATGATGTTGTCCTTCAGATCGCGAACGACCAGCAGGCAGGTGTAATCGGTCTCTTGCAATTCCCGAACTAGCGCGGAAGCCTCATCCTTTGTCAAACCCAGCTTTTCGAGACGTGTCCGCAATTCTTCCCCGCCATTGTCGAAAAAGTGAGCCTTGCTGTCAATATTTCCAACTGCGCTCTCAAAATGAGTACTGTACTTGTAGTAATTGTCACGCTGATTGGAGTGATTTTTGTCCGGATTCCATTTGAGTACCCAGATATCGTCCTTGTGATAGCCGGAAGCATTCAGAGCCTGTATATCGGAGGCCAGCTCCTGGTCATAACGGTGAAATTTCACGAAAGGTTTCGTTGCGCTGATCAAGGAAGTTCCCCCTTTTTGCCTGCGGTTTTCACTCATTCGTAGCTTGCCCATAACGATGAAAAACATCGTTTGGAAAATCGTAGATAGATTTGGAGGAAAACGGAAATTTCTGTAGAACCATGTAATCAGGTAATTATTCCCATGCGACAGACGCGAGCTATCCCATCACGCCTTCCGAACCCGTCGTCTGGCAGGGAAGATGACAGGAGGAAGTTGTCACAATGCCAACGCCACATTCATTCTCTGTAACCGCCAAGCATGTGCCTCTACGTACCAGTCCTTACTCCGTGTTTCCCCTAAAACGATTTCAGCATCCCGATTCGTTCGCTTCCGTCCAGCTGAATCAGCTCTACCACTCACTGTCAAAACCATTGATGGAGAGGCCGGACGATGTCCTGAACAGCCGCCTGTATTACTGGGCAAGTCCGACACAGGCAGATGCGTCGGCGTGGTCACAGGTGCAGGATATTATCAGCTTCAGTTACAACTACCGGTATCTGAGCGATCCTACGCAATATGTTCCGATCGGTTACGAAGTAGATGACAAGTCGCAAGTTTTTACTGTCCAACAGGATTTGGGAAATGACTCTGTTGTTTTGGCCACGGCCCGGGCAGTCGTGGGATCAGAGCTTGATTGCTACGACTTATTTGAAGGGGTAGAGAGGAGGGAGAAGGCGGTAGAATTTGTCCGCTTTTCCTTCCATCCCATCCTGGATATGTTTCCCAAGGATCCGAATGCGACTATGTTCAAAATCCTTCAACTGCACAAACGATATATTTTTCGCATGCTTCTCTCCACGATGGTGGACTTCGCCCAAAGGGCCGAATGGGGGACGATGTTTATTATTCTCCCGCCCCATGTAAAGAAGTATATGGCGGAATCTGGATTCGGTCTGATTCCGGTTCCATTCGCGTTGCCAAGTGAGGCCAAAGAGTATGACGAGATGCGAAATACATTTTCAAAGTACTGGAAGCCGGGTGCTCCCGTGGAAGAGCAGCCCGCTCTGTACACTGTTTCGCCGCAAGTGGAGCCCTTTAAAAAAGAGCTGAATGGATACACGATCATTTTGTAATCAGGACAAGTCGTCTGAAAGCGGGGGATTATGCATGCATTCATTCCATGATTGGCACCCGGGAACGAAGCAAGAGGAAACGGGATTCGTTTGGCGTCCGGAGTTTTTTCGCTTGTCACGAATCGAAGACCAGCATCGTGTAAGCGAGCTGATGGAGACGGAACGTCCGGAAGTCATTGATCGTCTGCGTCCCCAATTGCAGGAGATGATCAAGGCGAAACATGCAGGGATACGCTTTTCGCCCGAGGAGCTGTCTGCCGCGGTGGACGAGTACCTCGGCTCCACACCCATCTCTTTTCATGGGGTATGGGTGTATTATCCGTGGAGGAATAAGCTGGTTCACTTGCTGGACGAAGAGGATTTCATTTTTGTGCGGACCAATCGGAACCGCAACAAAATAACGGCGGAGGAGCAAAAGCGGCTCTCTGAAAAAAGCATCGGCGTTATCGGGCTGTCTGTCGGTCAATCGATCGCCCTGACTTTGGCGATGGAAAGAAGCTGCGGTGAAATCCGGATCGCCGATTTTGATACATTGGAGCTTTCCAATTTAAACCGCATCCGGGCCGGTGTCTTCCAGCTCGGGCTGCCCAAGTGGGTGATTACGGCGAGGGAAATTGCGGAAATTGACCCATATCTGCGGGTAGTTTGCTATCCGGAAGGTATTACAGAAGAAAATATCGAACGCTTCTTATGGGATGGCGGCAAATTGGATATTCTCGTAGATGAGTGCGACAGCCTCAATATTAAAATTCTCGCCAGGGAGAAAGCGCGGCTGCATGGAATACCAGTCGTCATGGATACGAGCGACCGCGGATTATTGGACGTCGAACGCTTTGATCTGGAGCCGGACCGCCCCATCCTTCACGGATTGGCGGAAGGTTTGGATTACAGCCGGCTGCAGGGGTTGTCCGACCAGGAGAAGATTCCCGCCGTTTTGAAAATCGTCGGTTATGAAACGATGTCTGAACGGCTCAAGGCGTCTTTGCAGGAGGTGGGGAAGAGCATTATGACCTGGCCCCAGCTTGCCTCGTCTGTTTCTCTGGGAGCCGCAGTGGGCGCAGATGTTTGCCGCAGAATCTCGTTGGGGCAATTTACCGGTTCAGGCCGGTACTTCGTCGATATGGAGGAAATCGTTTCCGACAGGCAGGAGAATCTTGTGTAGGCTTTTGCAAAAAAACATGTCACCAGCCATCTCGCGCAGCGTGAGATGGCTTTCTGTTGCGCCAAATGGATCGCAAGCACCCGCGGAACCACTCTATTCGCGATGACTCGTCAGCAGTTACCGTTTTGAATGGTGAGAGTTTGCTGGCAGCATTGTCGGCAAAAGCGCGCCGCACTGGGGATTCGATACATTTTTTTTGATCGGCATATACGCATTCGCAAGTCTTTTTCCGTCCGAAATGGCGGCTAAACATTGAATACAATGGTTTCCATACGGTACAATAGCGATTAAGTGTTCGCTTTTATAACGAGACTTCGCCAGCGACCTTGGCGGAACTGCAGTGAAAGAAGTAGAGGGGAGAAAGCGCTTGAAGGAAACAGATGCACTCCGATATACCGAAGAAGACATTCAGGTTCTAGAAGGATTGATAGCCGTCCGCAAGCGGCCGGGGATGTACATAGGTTCTACGGGCAGTCGCGGTCTTCACCATCTTTTGTGGGAGATCGTTGACAATGCCAAGGATGAGGCGTTAGCCGGATTTAACGATAAGATCATTGTAACTTTACATAAAGACGGAAGTGTCAGCGTGGAAGACCACGGCCGGGGAATTCCGACCGGCATGCACAAGACTGGACGTCCTGCGCCCGAGGTCATTTTCACGACCCTGCACGCCGGCGGAAAATTTGGCGGCGGAGGCTACAAAAAGAGCGGCGGGCTGCATGGCGTAGGCTCCAGTGTGGTTGTGGCGCTGTCGAAATGGCTGGAAGTAGAGATTCACCGCGAGGGCTCGGTGCACAAGCAAAAATTTGCCTATGTCGTGGACGAGGCAGGAAATGAACATGTGGGCAAGCCGGTAACGGATCTCGTTATTACCGGAAAAACAAGACGTACGGGTACGACGGTTCGCTTTTTGCCGGACGAGGCGGTCTTTGGAAACGCTCGCTTTGACTATGAATTGATTCGCGACAGGTTCCGCGAGACTGCCTTTTTGCTGAAGAAACTGCGGATGGTACTGATCGATGAGCGGGGTCCGGAGAAAAAGCAGGAGGAATTTTACTTCGAGGATGGCCTCAAGTCCTATGTCGAATATTTGAACGAAGGCAAGCATACCCTCCATCCGGTCGTTTACTTCGAAGGGGAAAAGGATAACGTCTACGTGGAGCTTGCATTTCAATACAACGACGGCTACACAGAGACCCTCGTCTCGTACGTAAACTCGATTCCGACCACGGATGGCGGTACGCATGTGACAGGCTTCCGCAACGGGACGACCCGGGTATTTAACGAGTTTGCCCGAAAAAAAGGCTACCTGAAGGAAAAGGACGCCAACCTGACAGGGAACGACCTGCGGGAAGGCTTCCTCGGGGTTCTGTCTTTGCAGATGGCTGACGTCCAGTTTGAATCCCAGACCAAAGACAAACTCGGGAACGAAGAAGCGCGGACAATCGTGGAGCAGATCGTCTCGGAAAAGCTGGGCTTTTTCCTGGAAGAAAACCCGGAAGTCGGAAAGCTGCTCGTAGACAAGGCCATTCGTTCGGCAGAAATCAGGGAAGAGCTGCGAAAACAGCGGGAGGCTTTGCGCGGAGACAAAAAGAGCAAAAATACAAAGAAACGCAAGTCCATTTCGGAGAAGTTTGCTCCCCCGCAATATAAAGACCCGAAGCGCAATGAATTGTTCCTCGTGGAGGGGGATTCTGCCGGAGGCTCGGCCAAGCAAGCACGGAGCTCCGAATTTCAGGCGATCTTCGGATTGAGGGGAAAACCGCTCAATACAGAGAAAGCCAAGCTTTCCGACGTACTATCCAACGAGGAATTCCGCACAGTGCTGGAAGTGCTGGAAACGGATATCGGCGAAGACTTTTCGATCGAGAATTGCGCGTTCAACAAAATCATCATCATGTCTGACGCAGACGTCGATGGATCGCATATTCAGACCTTGCTGCTCACTTTCTTTTTCCGCTATATGCAGCCTCTGATTGCAGCCGGGCATCTCTATATCGCCCAGCCGCCTTTGTATCAGGTGAAAAAAGAGGGGCGGGGAAAGGCGGAATCGATATATTGCTGGAGTGATTACGAACTGGAACAAGCCCTCAAAAAGCTTGGCCGCGGTGCTGAAGTGCAGCGCTACAAAGGTTTGGGCGAGATGAATCCGGATCAGCTGTGGGAAACGACGATGAATCCGGAAACGCGCAAACTGATCAGGGTTCAACTGGAAGACCTGGCCCACTGCGAAAAACTGGTGACGGTACTGATGGGCGACAAGGTACCGCCCCGCAGAGAGTGGATTGAAAGCCACGTCACCTTTGAAGTGGGGGAGGATGAATAAGCATGCTGTCCAATCAAATTATCGAACAAAGCTTTGCGGAAATCATGGGAAAACGCTTCGGCGATTATGCCAATCTGGTCATCCTGTCCCGCGCGATCCCCGATGCGCGCGATGGCTTGAAGCCGGTGCAGCGCCGTATTTTGTACGCGATGTACCAAGAGGGAAACACCCATGACAAGCCGTACCGGAAATCGGCGAAAACAGTCGGTTACGTGATGGGGACGTACCATCCGCACGGAGATGCCGCCATTTATGAAACGATGGTCCGCATGGCGCAATGGTGGAAAATGCGCCAGGTGCTGATTCAGGGGCATGGCAACTTCGGCAGCCTCGATGCCGACCCGCCTGCGGCGATGCGTTATACCGAGTCCCGTCTTTCGGCGCTCGCCAACGAAATGCTGCGGGACATCGAGAAAGATACCGTTACCTTCATCCCGAACTACGACAATTCGGCGGAGCAGCCGGCAGTGCTGCCGTCCCGTTTCCCCAATCTGCTTGTGAACGGAGCTTCGGGGATTGCCGTAGGGTTTGCCACGGATATTCCGACACATAATCTCGGCGAAGTGATTGATGCGGCCATTGCTCAAATGAAAAAGCCGGACATCAGTCTGGATGAGCTGATGACCTACGTAAAAGGGCCAGATTTCCCGACAGGGGGAATCGTCCAAGGGATCTCCGGCATTCGCAAGGCTTTTGAAACAGGGCGCGGACAGTTCATCATCCGCGGCAGAACCCATGTCGAGGAGCCAAAGGGAGCCAAGGTGAAGAAAATCGTCATCTCGGAAATTCCTTACGACGTGGTCAAGTCCAAGCTGGTTGCCCAGATCGATGAGCTCGTCATGGAGCGAAAAATCGAAGGGGCTCTTGCCGTCCGGGACGAGACCGGCCGCAAGGAGGCGGAGCAGAAAAAGGTGCGGATCGTCATCGACATCAAGAAGGATGTGGATGAGACACCGATCTTGAACTATCTTTACAAAAACACCGACTTGCAAATTTATTACAACTACAACATGAACGTCATTCACGAAGGCACGATTCGCCAGATGGGATTAAAAGAGCTGCTCGTCGCCTACATCGATCACCAGAAGGAAGTCGTGACCAGGCGTACCCAGTACGACCTCGATCGAAAATCCAAGCGCGAGCACGTGGTGGAAGGCCTGATTCGGGCGAAATCGATCTTGCGGCAGGTCGTGGATACGATCATGGACTCGGAAGATCGGGCCGATGCCAAGAAAAACATCATGGAGAAGTACGGCTTTACCGATCCGCAGGCCGATGCCATTCTAAGCATCCAGCTTGCTTCCTTGACCCGCCTGGACATCGTCAAGCTGGAAAAAGAGCTGGAGACGCTTGCCAAGGAGATTGCCGAGCTGAAATCGATCCTGGAGAGCGAGAAAAAGCTGATCCAGGTAATTACGTCCGAGCTGAACGAGATCAAAAAGAAGTACGCAGATCCACGTTTGACAGAAATACAGGGCGAGATCGAGGAAATCAAGGTGGATATCGCCATGCAGATCAATGCGGAGGATTGCATCGTCACCCTGACCAACGAAGGCTACATCAAGCGGACAAGTCCGCGTTCGTTCAAGTCGATGGGAGGGACGATCGATACGTGTGGAGTGAAGGAAGGAGACCGGGTCCGTTACTTCATCGAGACGAACACGTCCCATACAGCGCTGTTTTTCACGCAGGATGGCAAGTATTTTGCCACGTTGGTGCATGCCATTCCTGACGACAAATGGAAAGACATCGGCACGGCGCTCGTCAACATCATTCCGCTTGAAAAGCATCAGCGCGTAATCGGTTTTGCGATCGTGGAGAACTTCAAGCAGCCGTTGCAAATCGTTCACATGAGCCGCTCGGGTCTCGTGAAGAAAACGGCTTTGAGCGAGTACGAAACGAATCGTTCCGGCGCGCTGGTAGCGGCCAAGCTGAAATCCGAAGAGGATGAGTATGTCGCTGCGTTTGCGGCGGAGGAGAAGGGAGCATTCCTCGTCGTCACGAAAGACGGGATGGGCATCCGCTTCTTGAAGAGCGACGTAAGCCCGACCGGACGGGCTTCCAGCGGTGTCAAGGCGATCACCCTCGCAGCAGGCGATCATGTGGTCGGGGTATTGCCGATCGAAGAGAAAGATCCGCGGGTATTCAGCATTTTGACTGCAGAAGGGACCCTGAAGCGCACCTATTTGGAGAGCATCCCCTTGCAGGGAAGGGCCGGAAAAGGAGTGCAGCTGATCCGCAAACGGAAAACGCATCCCCATCTGGTAGTCGCCGTGACTGTCGAAGAGACCCTCTATGCCTTGACAGACAAACAGGAGTGGGTACAGGTACAGGCTGAACAGGTTGGCATCACGGAACAAGGCGGTATTGGCAGGGCCGCAGTCGAAGGAGAAGTCCGCAGCGTCGCATATGAAGCGGTTCTGACTGGCGAAGAGGAGGACGCTTCCTCGAAAGTCAATGAAGAGCTGCAGGCCGCTCCACGCGGTGAGGAGAAAAAAACGCTGATCCAGCAAAGCTTGTTTGACGACCCAGAAAAGGAATGATCGGAATGGGAGTGCCTTTTGAAGCGTTTGTATCGCAATTGACTCAGCAGCAAGTATCCCTGCTCGCTGATACGGTTCAGTATTTCGCAGATGCGCCCAAGCTCCTGTCCATTCCGGATGAGCAAGGGAATCGGGTAGCCGTGCCGATTTTGCCCGAGACGATGGGCAGCTTGCTGGCGGCTTTTTCAGACGGAACGGAAGCGAAGAAACTGACGTTTGGATTCCGCTGGGAGGATGATGGAGGAGATGGAACTGGCACGCTGGTCATCGCTTTGCCAAACGGTTCTGAGCTCCGTCAGCCGACCGTCCTTTCACAATTTTCACCTGTCTAAAAAAAGCGCAGCTTTCGCGTGAGAACCCCCGACACCGGGGGTTTTTGCATTCCAAGGAGATGTTTTCATGGCGGAAATGTCCTCATGTTCTTGACAATGAAATATATATGCGATATATTTCTGACAAATCAGAAAGAGGGTGTAAGCACATGCCAATCCCGAGAGGATATCAATCACCTGTACGGATGTCTGCAAAAGAAAAAGCATTTCACCAACTCCAGCGCTGGATCATTGATGGAACACTGGAGCCGGGTGAGCAATTATTCGATGCAGAGTTATCGGAAGCGCTTGGAATCAGCCGGACGCCGGTCCGAGAAGCGCTGCAATTGCTCCAGACCCAGGGATTCATCGAGACGTACCCTGGCAGAGAAACCAAAGTCACGACCATAACCAAAGAGGACGTGCCGAAAATATACCCGCCGCTTGCCGCTCTTCAGGCGCTGGCTGCCGAAGAAGCTGCGAGGAAAATAGCGACCGGAGATATCCGCAGGCTGGTCGATGTCAATAACGATTACCGGACTGCGATCGGAGAGGAGCAGCTGTTTCAAGCGATGGAGCATGACGAACAGTTTCATGATTTGATCTTGGAGATTGCGGACAACCCGTACATTACGCAATTTTCATCCATCCTGCAACTCCACGTGCGCCGCTTGAAATACGTATTTCTGCAACAACCCGTGGGGTCCAAAACAGAATCGGTGCTTGAGCATGAACGGATGATCCGCGCGTTTGAGAATCGGGACAGTGAAACGGCTGCAGCAATCATGAGACAAAACTGGCTGCGCCCGATGCAAGAGGTGTATGAGGTGTTGGTACGAGCGGAGCAGGATAGCAGCAGTCAAAAAAGGCGGATCAGCAAAGGGGATAACGGAAGTGAAAACCGAAACAGCCAATAAAGATTGGAGCATATACATTTGGATGTTTACCGTTCCGCTTTTCTGGGGAGGGGCTTTCGGGGCGGCCCAGCACGTCATCACGGAAGTTCCGCCGATAACCGCAGCCGCTTTTCGTTTTGGAACGGCCGGTCTGATTCTCTTTGTCTTTACACTTCTGCGCGGCGAGTGGCAGGTGGCGGAAATGAAAAAACATTGGCTGGGCCTTTTGTTAATGTCAGTCACAGGAGTGTTCGCCTACAATGCGTTGTTTTTTATCGGACTTTCCTATACATCGGCGATTAACGGGTCATTGATTATGGCGAACTCCCCTGTATTGATTACGCTGGGGGCTGTCTTGTTTTTAAAGGAATCGTGGAATAAGAAGCTTGGGATTGGCTTGCTGTTGTCGC
Organism: Brevibacillus sp. FSL K6-2834; assembly: GCF_038592925.1. Classification (NCBI taxonomy): domain Bacteria; kingdom Bacillati; phylum Bacillota; class Bacilli; order Caryophanales; family Paenibacillaceae; genus Brevibacillus; species Brevibacillus sp. FSL K6-2834. Next base: position 3,037,859 of record NZ_CP151945.1, on the reverse strand, counting down.
TTTCCGGCGTTTTCCTCGTGATTGTCAAGGGCTCGTGGGAAGCGATGACTTCTTTGTCGTTTAATGCAGGTGATTTGTTGTTTCTGTCGGCGCTCCTATGCTGGGCGCTTTACGGCTTGATCGGCAAGGTCGTGATGAAAGGGGTATCGCCGTTATTGACAACTGCGTCGACAACGATGGCAGGCGCGTTTTTTCTCATCGTATGGTCCTTTACAGCGGGCGGCTGGGATCGTGTACCGCACATGTCCGGTCAAGCATGGGGAGAAATGGCTTATATGACGATTTTCGCGACGATTCTCGCCTTTTTTCTCTGGAATCAGGGTATTCACCGTCTCGGAGCCAGCAAAGCCAGCATCTACATGAACCTGGTGCCGATCAATGCTTGTTGGATCGCCGTTCTTTTTTACGGCTCGAGCATGACCTGGGTCCAGTGTATCGGGATCGTCCTGGTCATTGCAGGCGTGTGTACGGTGACACTTGGCAGCGGGAGAAAAGCGACTGATCGGCGAGCAGAACAGATAGTAGGGAGGGGGTGATCTAAGCGGGAAACGAGTTTCAGGGATGGTAAAAAATAAAACAGACTCATATAATAACGTATCACAGTAATTCAATGGAAATGCAAAAAATAAGAGTAGAGGCCTTCATCAGAAAGCCTCAATAACGAAAGGGGGAGTTATGGAGTAGTGACAGAAATGGTTCCAGACGTCTTCCCATATTGGTTGCTATTAAACCGAATGTAGTATTGGCCAATAGGCAATTCTTTCTTGCTTGTGAAACTAAAGGAGCCCTCTCCAGTAATCTCAGCAGTGCCAAAGAAAGTAGAGGTGCCATCAGGATTATCTCTTAATATTCGATAGTACATGATGGGGGTGTAGGATTTATTACTCTGCGTTACATTAACTGTAATATAACCAGGTGTATTAAGATAGAACCATTCGGAGTCGAGAAATCTGGTACCTTTGGTTAGGTTCGTAAAAGTTGCCACTTGTGTTGTTGTCGCAGTAGGGGAAACCGCATCCAAAGACTGTTGGGTACTAGTAGCCATAGCATGTGAAGGAATGACAAAAGCTGTAGATAGTAATACGAATAAAGCAGCTTGAGCAAATTTTTTCAACACAATAACCTCCTGATTTTTGGTTATGTATAAATATTACCATTCAAACCACTTATTGTAAATCTATTAAAACAGGAATATTCACATTTTTCACGAAAATGGTATAACTATATCGCTGGCAGAACAATGACCAGCTATTAATTCCAATTTCGGGGTTAAGGTGAGGAACGGCTGGCAGCTATGAGTAGAGCTGCCAGCTGCATCATGAGAAAGAGTGAAAGAGTGTTTAAAAAGCCTCCACCTTTAGGTGAAGGCAAGCTATTAATCGGCTGGGTTTTCGTTTTCCGCTGCACGCTCCCCAGGAGCCGAGAACATTTGATTTTGTTCTCGTTCAATTGCAGCAGATTCGTCTGGAGAAGTGCTTTGAATGGCTTCAGATGCTTGATTAATGGTCATAGCTGCAGGTGTTTCTCGTTCATCTCGTTTTACCATGAATTGGTCATCTCCTCAATACCATTAATGTGCACAGGTGTGTGGAGGAGTATCCAAACGGCGGCATCGATCGATCAAGAAAAGCTGGAAAACCTTTATGGGGCGGGCAAGCACAATTTTGAGTGGGGTTTCTTTTATCGTCCATGCTCTGCTGCGGCGGAAAATATGGGGAGAGAGGATCTAGTTTGTGAAAGGTCTCGGGTTTTTCTCGTACGCGATAGCCGGAATGGAGGGAGAAAAAAGTGGTGCCAGCGACCAACCTGGATCGGAGGGTAACAGCCTACTGTGGATAACGCTTCCCATGATCTCCAAACAGCTCCCGAACAGCGTTGTAATCTCTCATATGCATATCACTGAATACAATCGCCACTTCACCAGGTGCCAACTGCAATCGAACGGAAGGCTGTTCAATACGAAAAGGCAGTTCCATGGCAATCAAAGCTTCTTTCAAAAAGGCAACGTCACCCCAAGGGACCGGATAGTAAAATGATTTTTCCAACACAATCACTCCTCTAGTACAGAGTACACGAGTGAGCGAACAGAAAAAAGCCGGGAATAGAATCTCAATTACGTTCCATTGACTCTTTTCCATCATGGTGACTCTGTACATGAGGTTTAGCATGTTTGAAGCTATATAAAGGTCGTATCAAGAGTTGGGAAGCTATTAAAGATAAGAAATACGTAATAGATGGATCAGAGGTTGTTAAAGCATTGGTGACGATCCAGTACAAAAAAATAGAGCAAGAAAGGGTAAAGAACAAGTATTCAAGTTTCATGGTTGCCCCCTTTATGGATGTAGTCTTTAATCTTTTCAAACTGCTGATGTAGCAAAAAAGGATTCGTATAAGGATATTTCAGCGGACTTATTACAATGAAGTCATACATGTGCTATGAAGGACACGGTTTACGTACATTATTCGTTTGCCCCTAATGATGTCGTCACAGACATGCTTGTTCGAACAATCTCTATAGTTCCTTAGCAAGTCCCCAAATAAAAGATGCCAACAAGATTGCGAAAATAACAGTTATGGTTACAAAAACAAGTTTGGTCTTAATATAGGAGCTTATAAGCAGGCTACATAATGCTATCCCGATATTTTCACGGTTATATCGAGTAAGCCTGTATTTGTTGAGTCTGTATAGTAAGACGGCAAGCATAAAGCTAACCAACAAGGGTGGAAAAACATCCATAAAATCATCCTTTAACTCAAGATCATTTCGACCAAATTATACCATGTATAGACGATGCCCTTACTCTGAAGCATGCGCATTCTTTCGACAGTATCACTGTATCTGATTAACGGCAGAATACTTGAGGTAACAGGGGGCTGCACCGACGAATAGCCTCTATAAACACAACATTAGTTATTGTTTGTTTTTCCTAACACAAATGAAGCACAGACAGCAATTACAGCTTAAAGATACAAAATCGAAAAGACAATTGCTCGCATGAAAGAAAACTGAGGTGAATCATTAAAAATAGAAACAGTTAACCCCACAACGATAAATCCTGCTAGATAAACACCCAAGCCTATCAGTATACGTCTCAACATTTATATCGCCCCTGATATGTTTTATCTATCCAAATATTAACATATGCCATTTGGTTAGTATACATATACATGATCGACTGAAGGAGCGAAATACGAGTTGTCACGTATGTGCTGAATGATGCTTGTTATCTGCGCCGAGCATAGTTATGCACTCCATGAACGATCGGGTATTCCGTAGCCTCTGTTGAGGACAGAAAGCTATCCCTTATCCAGCCAAGGCATGAAGGATCATTTCGATATACGGCCTGCGGGCAGTGCAATGACAGTGGGATATTAGGGAAGCGGGATTTAGTTCCATTGGCTGTACTTGGGTAGGGAATAAAATAAAAAAGGATAGCAAAAGGCTACCCAAATATTCGTAAGTCGTTTTCACGCTTCTCCCATGCCAAATCCCAATAAAAGAAGAAAAATAATTGAACCCAATGCAAATACGTTTAATAAGATGAGTACCCACTTTAGCAAGCCTCCATCACTTATAGCTCCAAAAATGACGCCTAACAACGGAAGCAAAATCACTGAAACCAAGAAAAATTTGCCCATTGAAGGAGAAAGCATACCATTTGATAATAAACAAAACAAAATGGCGAAGGCTCCCAAACATACAATTGACCATATCGTAAAGTTCCTCACAGCACCCTCCTTACTCTATGTTGCTACCTTATTGTAGTCCTGTATAAAGCACCAAATTTCTTTGGTACCCTCCAAGACTGTGAGTGGCGTTGTTGACTAATCCTACCTTTGGAAATATTTTGCCTGTTGCAAATAAAGGTGGAAACGACATGATGGAAATCGAATCGTGACACACTATAGCAGGAGGTGTGTGTGAATGTCAACCAAAATGTTGACCACAGTGCTCATCAAAAAATTGACCACCATGGCAAAAATCAATCCACCCGTCGGGTGGGTAACTTTTTCATGATCACGATCTTTGAATGCTCTGTTTAAAGCGATAACTGTCCCCATTCATTGCAAAGATGTGGGCACGATGGGTAAGCCGATCAACCAGGGCTGACGTCATTTGCTCATCTTTGAAAATCTGTGTCCATTCCGTAAATTCCAGATTACTGGTAATGATCATGCTTCCTTTCTCATAGCGGGCCGCACAAAATTGGAATAATAACTCCGCCCCGGTCCGACTGAGAGGGACAAACCCGACTTCATCCAAAATAATCAAATCTGTTTTCAACCATTGCCTCTCTAGCTGGAGAATTCGCTTTTGGGACTGAGCTTCCATAAGCTCATTGCATATTTTAGCGGCAGTCCAAAACTGGACGGAATAGCCATGATGGCAAGCTTCCTTCCCGAGTGCAATGGAGAGATGAGTTTTGCCAGTGCCAGAGTTTCCGATAAACATGATGTTCTCTGTCTTTTCGATGTACTCACAGCGAGCCAGTTGAAGCAATTTGGGCTTGTTGAGAGACGGAATGGCTGAGAATTCAAATTGATCGATCGTTTTCATAGAAGGGAATTTGGCATGCTTGATGCGACTGGCGATTTGGTTAGCATCCCTTTGCTGAACTTCTTGCTCTAGTAGGGCTAAGAGGAACTCCTCGTAGGGAATTTGCCGTTCAGCAGCATCATGGGCAATTTCCTTATAGACACGTTTAATCGCAGGTAAGCGAAGGCGTTTCGCATAGGTTTCAAGCAAGAAACTCGTACTCAATGAACCACACTCCTTTTCTGTAACAAACGATTGTACTGGCTAAGATCTGGGGCCTTTACCTGAATACGTGGAACAGAGCTATCCTCCACCAACGAGAGTTGGGGTAGACGGTGTTCCGGCAATGTTCGCTGAAACAATAATTGCCTTACGGCATCATATTGGAACATCCCTTTTTGGCAGGCCTCCTCCAGTGCTTCTTCGACAAGAGAAGTATCGAATTCACGGTGCAAAAGCAAGAGTCGAACGAACTCCTTCATCCCTCCTGGTCGGTTGCGGCACTTGTCCAAGAACTTTTGGTAAATGGCGGGTAATCCTGCCTGATGCAATGGTCTAGCATAAAGAACTGCTCCTGGACGAATAAGAAGTAAATCCAGATAATGATCGTATTGCAAAATCTCCTTTCCCTTTTCCAAACACCGCTCATGCGTCGCAATCAGGCTTTTTCCGTGATACACCTCAACTTTTTCAGCAAACACTCGGCAAGTAAGCTGGGTCGATGCATAGGAAACGGGGACGGAATAGGCATTTTTCTCAATGTGGATCATGGATAGCGTATTGCTTTTCACGGGTACAACACGGAAACAATCCAATGGCCGTGGAGGCAATGGAAGCATGATAGGCAACTCTTGAGCAAATGCTTCTCCAACCGTTAGTGAAGACCTTGGAACGGTTGTATTCTCGTAAGAGATACATTTTTCGAGGAGGATTTGATTGAGCTCCTCCAGAGAAGAAACACTGGGTACAGGGGTAAAAAATTGCCTCTGAGCAAACTGTACGAGGTTTTCCACCTGGCCTTTTTGATGCCCTTTTCCGGGATCACAGAAATAGCTTTCAAACAGGTAGTGGGCACGTAGCTGAGTAAATCGCTCTTGTTCCTCGCGATTTTTACCCTCCAATACCTTCTTAACGGCTGTTGTCAGGTTGTCGTATGTGATGACTTGGGGAACAGCACCGAAAAATTCAAAAGCATCTACATGACCTTGGAGAAGAGCCTCTTGCTTCTGATGAGCAAATGTTTTGATAAAAATCTTTCTGCTGTATGTGCAACGCATACAAAAGACTTGAACCTTTACTTGTTTCCCTTGTAAATGAACCGTAACCTCACCCCAGTCAAATTGAGCAAAGCGCCCTGGCGGGAAATCGAGAGGGACAAATGCTTTAGGGGGAGAAACCCGCAACTCTCTGACGTAGCGTCGTACAGTAGATTCACCGCCGGTGAATCCATGTTCGTCAACGAGTCTCTGGTAAATGCGTTTGGCAGTATGACGCTGCTTCGGGGGAGCTTGTTCATCTTGATGCAGCCACTCCAAGATGATGGGCTTGACAGAATCAATGACTGGCTTTGGCTTCGGTTTTGAAAGCTGATACACAGGAATCTCAGAGGATTTCAAAGCCTTTCGTATCACTTGACGGGAATAGCCGGTCTCTCGAGAAATTTGGCGAATCGACTTTCCTAGCAGAATGTGTTGTTTCCTGATAAACTCGTAATTAGCCATCTGAAGCATTTCCTTTCCTCCTATATCTTGTGGTCCGACAACTTCAAGATACAGGAAAGAGGTGCTCAGGTGGTCAACTTTTTTATGAGCAATGTACCACTAGGTGGTCAATTATTAGATTAGCATTCACAGGTGTGCCGACAATGGAACAATGTATAGAAGTGAACGGAAGGGAATACCAGTTTGCCGCTACATATGACGGAGACGCCCAGTACAATGTTCAGGTGCTGAGCGGAGACAAGCTGATCACGATGTTTAAAATCGCTGCGGATTCCGAGGAGGATGTATTTAAAGCGGCAAAAGCCCATTTCCAGGCTGACGTGGAACTGGGTCATATCGATGTATAGCGTCAAGGTAAAAATGACTGGCAGCCGCTCTTCGTGAGTCAGGCTGTCTTTCTCTGTTTCCACGACCTGTATCAGTACAATTCAGCAGACAATATCAAGGAATAAAGCCTTCCAAAGGTTCCTGTTCTTTTCACTTTGCTCAAAATATGATACAACAGGAGGTGAAACTGATTGTACGGATGGGAGAGGACCTTCGATGCAGCAACAGAACGTACCGGACAGTCTGAAACAAATATGGATGTGGCGGGACCAACCTCATGATACAAAAGAAGTGACAGAGGGTGAGCTTCTGTCCGCGCTGCAATTGGTCGAGGATTTGCGAAAAAACGGTCAATTTGCTCGTACCAGCGAAGCGGAAGCGGTCGTTCTGACATTGCTTGCCTCCAAGCGAATGAAAAAGCCGGGAGGCCATACGCTGGCGGCGGAGTGGCTGGACAGAGCGATCTCGCTGGATCCCTCCTTTGAATTGGCTCTGAAATGCCGTCTTCGGCTGTACGAGCTGCAACTGAAAGAACATCGGTTTCAGCAAGGCTATCCATCTGTGCGCGAGACTGATAACGCTGTCAGCCGACGCAAAAACTTGGAAATTCTCCAGGAAGCAGGCCGAGCAGAGCTGGTGGAGCTGGACGGGTGGCGCAAACTGGCGGCTGAAGCCGGGGAAGCTGCAAGACGGGTCGGGGAAAGCGAAACGGCTGAGAGATTGGCCGTACTAGGGGCTTTGTACGCAGAAAGAAAGCGGCTGCTAGAGGTAATGCTGGAGCGTGCAGAGGAGTACGCTGCTTCCCTGCGCGGGCTGTTTTATTCCGGTGAATCACTTGCGTCTCTGCAGGAAGCGATACGGGCATTGGCTGCTCAGAACGAAAAGAGGGCGGCACTGTTTGATACAAATAACGAGGCTGATGCCGCTGACGAGCCGGTAGGGAAACTTTCTGCGCTGGAAGAGCTGGAAGCTTTGATCGGTTTGCAGGAAATCAAGGATCGGGTCCGCTCGCTGGCAAACTTTCTCCGCTATCGCCAAATGCGGGAGGAGAAAGGTTGGCATATGCGGGACCAAATTCCGCTCCACCTCGTTTTCATGGGCAATCCGGGAACGGGGAAAACGACTTTGGCCAGACTCATCGCCAGACTTTATCACGAGCTTGGCTTGCTGGAGCGCGAAGACGTCGTCGAGGTGGACCGCTCTCATTTGGTGGGGGCATACGTGGGACAGACAGAGCAGAAGGTGATGGATGCCGTAAAACGGGCGGAGGGCGGCGTCTTGTTTATTGATGAAGCTTACAGCCTGAAGCGGCCGGACAGCTCCGGCAGCGATTACGGGCAGGCAGCCATCGATACGCTGGTTGCAGCGATGACCGGCGGCGAGTACGCAGGCCGTTTTGTCGTCATGATGGCCGGCTATCCCGAGGAAATGCGGCAGTTTCTGTACGCTAATCCCGGACTCCGCAGCCGCTTTCCGGAAACAGGACATTTTCTTCTTCCCGATTACAGTACGGAAGAGCTTCTGCTCATTGCCGAGCAAGTCGCGAGCCGCAATGATTTTACGCTGACAACAGAAACTCGCACTGCTCTCCGGGAGCGTATCGAACAGGCTCAGGTAGACCATACCTTTGGCAATGCCCGTACGGTTCAAAACATTGTTCTGGACGCCATTTTTGCCAAAGGACGAGAGGTGGATGGCGAAAAAGAGCTGGATTGGCATGATTTTACCATTCTCAGCCAGGAGGATGTTCTGCCCAAGCGGGGCGAGCAGAAGTCTGATAGTGCCTGGGAAAAGCTATCCAATTTGATCGGCTTGGAGCAAGTAAAGGCGGAGCTGTTGAAGATTTCATCGTTTGTGGACGTTCAGCGCAAGCGCAGTGCGATCGGGCTGCCTGCCTTGCCTATTGAACTCCACGCGGTATTCACGGGGAACCCGGGAACCGGAAAAACGACGGTTGCGGCCTTGTATGCCGAAAGGTTGAAAGAAATCGGCTACTTGAAACGCGGACATCTGGTTACAGTTGGCAGGGCTGATCTGGTTGCCGGATATGTAGGCCAGACGGCGGCATTGACCAGGAGGAAGGTCCGCGAAGCGTTGGGCGGTGTCCTGTTTATCGATGAGGCTTACGCTTTGGCCGAAGGAAGCGAAACGGATTTTGGCCATGAAGCGATCCATACGTTAGTGGAGGAAATGACCAGACACCAAGAAAATCTGGTGGTCATTCTCGCAGGCTATCCTCTGGAAATGCAGCGATTTATGGCAAGCAACCCGGGACTTTACTCGCGTTTCAAAAAGTACATTCCGTTCCCGGATTACACTACGGATGAATTGGTGCAAATGCTCCGGCTGGCGGTATATCAAAGGGGCTATCTGGTTCACGACAAAACGGTGGAAACGATCCGGACTTATTTGGAGCGGGCAGCCGCAAGCCATCAGCTGCACGGGAACGGCAGGCTCGTCCAAAATCTCGTTCAGGAAGCGATGCAAAATCAAGCGGTAAGATTAACGAGCAAGCAGGCAGCGGAATGGACACGCGATACGCTGAGCATGCTGGAATGGGAAGACTTTGCCCCGTTGTTTTTAGCGACAGGGGATGCAAACGAAAACATAGAGTGATTCATTGCGAGGGACTTTCGTCTCTCTTTTTTTTCTATTTTTAGCCCCAAAGGACACATTTCTACAAGACATATTTTTATCAACAAGAATATCCTTTCTGATTTCCAGATTATAGCTTATAATGGAAATGTTATGAGAAAATTCAAAAAGGGGGAAATTAAGTGAAGAAAAGGTCTTTTTCTCTATTCTTGTGCTCCCTGCTTACCGGGGCACTGCTTCTGTCCGCTTGCACCCAGCCTGCAGCACAGCCGACGGAACAAAATCAGCAGCAACCGAACCAATCAGAGCAAAACCAGCAAGAGCAAACGAAAGCCGGTGAAAAGAAAGAGCTGGGCTATATCAAGGCGACAGATCCTTCGAAAGTGCCGGATTCTGCGAAGCAGCGCACAGATACGATGGTGCTCGGCATCACAGACCCTCAAGGCATTTTCAACTACTGGTTTTACAACACAGTCTATGACCGGTATGTGATTGAAGCAGTAACCGAACGATTGCTGTCGGTAGCAAAAGATGCCACTGTGATTCCGGGACTTGCGGAAAAATGGGAGATTTCCGACGACGGATTGACATATACGTTCCATATCGACAAACGAGCAAAATTCTCCGACGGCAAGCCCGTAACGGCAGAGGATGTCGCGTTCGCCTATCACGTCCTGTTGGACCCCAAATACGACGGCAGGTCGAACCTGTCAAAGGCCAAAATCAAAGGCGAAGACGCATACAAAAATGGAAACGCAACCAGCCTCGAGGGCGTAAAAGTAATTGATCCACAGACGATTCAAGTTCAGGTGGAAGAAGCAAACGCAACGACTTTGCTGTTGCTCGGCACTGAGATTTTTGTCCTGCCCAAGCACTATTACGGAAAAGATTTCGCCAAAGGAAATCTGGAGTATATCAAGAGCTTGCATCAGAAGCCTATGGGCAGCGGGCCATATATTCTGAAGGAGTTTATCCCTGGACAGGAAGTCCGTCTCGTAGCGAATGAAAACTACTGGAAGGGCGCTCCGAAAGTCAAAAATCTGATCTTCAAGTCAACGACGGCGGAAACGCAGATTCAAAGCCTGAAAACGGGTGCAACCGACTTTGACGCCTCGATTTCCGTAAATGCAGACAACGTTGAAGCATTGAAGGAACTGGGATTTGTCGATCTTGACATGCTCCTGAACAATGGATATGGCTATATTGCGATCAATCACAAGCTGCCGAAGTTCCAGGACAAACGCGTCAGACAAGCACTGATGTACGGATTGAACCGCGAAGAAGTGGTGTACGCGTATTCGCAAGGGTATGCAGAAGTCATTGACGTGCCGCAATCCAAGCTTTCGTGGGGTTATCCGGACGAGTCCAAGCTGACGAAGTACAGCTACGATCCGGAAAAATCGAAACAGCTCCTCGATGAGGCAGGCTGGAAGCTGGAGAGCGACGGCTACCGTTACAAGGACGGCCAAAAGTTCACGATCCAGTTCTCCGCATCGACTCCAAATGAAGTGAATGATGCCCTGATTCCGATTGCGGTAGAGAACTACAAGGAACTGGGGATTGAATTTATCGCCGAACAACTGGAATTCAACGCTGTCATCGACAAACGCAACAAGGGAGAGCACGAAATGGCGTTCCTGGCCGTTGGACTTTCCACAGACCCTGATCCGTACGGCTTGTTCCACTCCAAAGGCGGATCGAATAAAGACGCCTACTCCAACCCCAAAGTGGATGAGCTGCTTGAGGCTGGTCTGAAAGAATTTGACCAGGCCAAGCGCAAAGCGATTTACCAGGAAGCATACGAGATCATCAATGACGATATTCCGGTGCTCTTTATGTACCAACGCTACAATTTGAATACGATCAGCTCCAGACTTTCCGGCTTTGTGATTTCTCCTTATAAATACTTCTCAGAGTCACTAAACGAAGTTCAAATTAACTAAAAATTTTTGATAATTTCACCAATTCGCAATATGCTCGGCGCTATGCTGAGCATATTGCTTGCATAAGAGGGGAGGAAATCATGAAGCAGCTCCTTATCCGCAGACTTATCCAAAGCATCCCGACCCTGATCGGCGCCTCTATTCTCGTCTTTCTCGTCTTTACCTTGGCACCTGGCGACTTTGTCACCCAGATGTCGGCTGACGCCAATATGACCCAGGAGCGGCTCGATGAGATACGCGCCCTGCACGGGCTTGACCAACCTCTCTACAAGCAGTATCTCACCTGGATGGGCAATCTGCTCACGGGCAATTTTGGCGAATCTGTCCTGCATCGCCAGCCCGTGACGAGCGTGATAAACACATTTATGTGGAATTCCTTTCTGATTGCCATCATCGTTCTGGTGCTGCAATGGATCATTGCATCCATCGTCGGCATTATGGCCGCGCTGAGACAATATTCGATTTACGATTCTGCAGTCACGCTGATTGTTTTTATGGCGATGTCTTTTCCATCCTTCTTTTTGGGATTGCTTATGCTGAAGTTCTTCGCCGTCGATTATCAGATATTCCCGCTGGGCGGCATGCGGTCGACAGGGAGCACCCTTACCGGCTGGGCCGATTTTTGGGACGTGATGAAACATCTGGCATTGCCGGTCATTGTTTTGACCTTGCTGAATATCGGCTCGCTGACCAGATACTTTCGGACCAATATGCTGGAAGTCATCAGGCAGGATTACGTTCGTACAGCCCGAGCCAAGGGATTGAAGGAGCGCGTCGTCATTTTCAAACACGCGCTGCGAAATGCATTGCTGCCTTTGATTACCCTGTTTGCCCTCGAAATTCCCGGTTTATTTTCCGGGGCGATCATTACCGAACGCATCTTTAACTGGCCAGGCATCGGCCGGGTTGTGCTGGACGGAATCTTCCAAAGGGATTACCCGCTCTTGATGGGCTTTACGATGCTGCTGGTTGTACTGACGATCGTTGCCAATATCCTGGCTGATCTGATGTACGGCGTAGCAGACCCGCGGGTCCGGAACAGGTAGGGGGGATAGAGATGAGCCACAATATTGCTGACGTCCAAGTCGAACTCAAAGCCAAAAAGATCAAACCCGATTCCCCGTGGCGCAGTGCCTTCCGCCGTCTGTTCAAAAACAAGATGGCTTTGGCCGGGATGATTGTCCTTACGCTGATGTTTCTGTTTTCGTTTATCGGTCCCTATTTTTCTTCTCATCTGGACGCGAAGATTTCGGTCAGAAACGCCAATCTTCCGCCGAACGAAACTCATTGGCTCGGGACGGACAAGCTCGGCCGGGATGTGCTTTTGAGGACAATGGAAGCTGGAAGAGTATCCTTGCTGGTGGGGATCGTCGCCGCTTCGATCATCGTCTTGGTCGGCGGGACGCTGGGAGCCATTGCGGGCTATTACGGCCGTTTTGTCGATTCGGTGATCATGCGCCTGGCAGACATTCTTTATGCGATTCCCACGCTGCCCATCCTCGTGGCGCTTGGCGCTATTCTGTCTGATTTGAAGTTTCCGCCGGACAAGCGGATTTATCTGGTCATGTTCATCGTCGGAATGATCGCCTGGATGAGTCTTTCGCGTCTCGTCAGAAGCCAGGTACTCAGCTTGAAGGAGCAGGAATTCATGCTGGCCAACGAAGTGCTCGGGCTGAGGGACAGACGGAAAATTTTCAGGCATTTGCTGCCCAATACGGTACCCATCATCATCGTTGCGGCGACGCTGGGTGTAGCAAACTCGATCCTTCTCGAATCTACGCTTAGCTTTCTCGGTCTTGGCGTAGTACCACCTACCCCGTCCTGGGGACAGATGATCTCGGCAGCAAACAATATGATTGACTTCCAGAACAGGCCCTGGCTCTGGGTTCCGCCTGGGGTGTGCATATTGCTTACCGTCGTTTCGATCAACTTCATCGGTGACGGATTGAGGGACGCCTTTGATCCCAAACAGAAAAGGTAGGAGAAGCTGCATATGTCGAGTACACTTGTTGAATTTCGCAATTTGAAAACGTATTTCTACACAGAAGCCGGTGTCGTACAAGCTGTGAATGACGTCAGCTTTTCCATCCGAGCTGGAGAGACGGTTTGCATCGTCGGTGAATCCGGGTGCGGAAAAAGCATCACCGCCATGTCATTGATGCGGTTGATCGCTTCCCCTCCAGGGAAGATCGTGGGCGGAGAAATCTTGTTTGAAGGCCGGGACCTCCTGAAGATCAAGGAAAGCGAAATGAGAATGATCCGCGGCAATGAGATCGCCATGATTTTTCAGGAGCCGATGACGTCGCTGAATCCGGTTCTGACAGTAGGGGACCAGATCATGGAACCGCTGATCGAGCATACGCTTCTATCCAAAAGCGAGGCCCGGAAAAAAGCGATCCAGCTCATCGAACAGGTGGGAATTCCCCGTGCCGACCAGATTATTGACAGCTATCCGCATGAACTGAGCGGGGGGATGAGGCAGCGCATCATGATCGCAATCTCTCTTAGCTGCGATCCGAAGCTGCTGATTGCCGACGAGCCGACGACAGCCTTGGACGTCACGATCCAGGCGCAAATTCTCGATTTGCTCCGGCAATTGAAAAAGGACCGGAACATGTCGCTCATGCTCATCACCCACGATCTTGGAGTTGTTGCGGAAATGGCCGATTACGTGGTTGTGATGTACGCGGGCAAGGTCATCGAGGAAGGGCCGGTAAAGGAGATTTTCAAGAATCCGCGTCATCCTTATACAAAAGGCTTGTTGCTCGCCAAACCGGTAATCGGACAAAGAAAAGAGCGCTTGTTCACGATCCCGGGCCAGGTCCCCAATCCGATCGGTCTGGGTGAAAATTGCCACTACAGCGACCGCTGCGAACATGCGATGGACATTTGCCGTGCAAGTCAGCCTGCCTTACAGAAGGATGGGGCTGACAGCAAAGTGGCTTGCTGGCTGTACGAAGGTGAGGGAGCGAAATGAGCGATGTCATCCTGGAAGTGAAAGACTTGAAAAAGTATTTCCCGATTCGCTCCGGAGTGTTTCAGCGGACGATCGGGCACGTAAAAGCGGTTGACCAGATCAGTTTTACCATGAAAAGAGGAGAAACCTTGGGGCTTGTCGGTGAGTCCGGTTGCGGAAAAAGCACAGCCGGCCGGACGATTATCAGGCTGTACGACAAGACCGAGGGCCATGTCCTGTATAATGGTCGGGATATCCATCAGCTGCCCCCTAAAGAGCTGCGCAAGTTGCGACCCAAAATGCAATATGTGTTCCAAGACCCGTTCAGCTCGTTAAATCCACGGGTGAAAGTCGGGGAGGCGATCGGCGAGGCTGTCGTCGATCACGGGCTGTGCTCGAAGGCAGAAATTCGCGAGAAGGTGTTGGAGGTGCTGAATATTTGCGGCTTGGCACCGTACCACTACGACCGCTACCCGCATGAATTTTCCGGCGGGCAAAGACAACGGATCGGGATTGCCAGAGCGCTCATCCTGCAGCCGGACTTTATTGTGCTGGACGAGCCGGTTTCTGCTCTCGACGTGTCGATTCAAGCGCAAATCATTAATTTGCTCTCTGATTTGCAGCAGCAGCAAAACCTGACCTACCTGTTTATTTCTCACGATTTAAGCGTGGTAGAGCACATCTGCTCATCGGTGGCCGTCATGTATCTGGGCTCGATAGTGGAGATGGCGCCTCGCGACGAGCTGTTCAAAAATCCTCTCCACCCCTATACCAAAGCGCTGCTGTCGGCTGTACCGATTCCAGACCCTACGATAACGAGAGAGCGAATCTTTCTAAAAGGAGATATTCCAAGCCCGGCTAATCCTCCACAAGGCTGCAAGTTTCATACCCGTTGTCCGGTTGCTGCGGATAGGTGCAGGACGGAAGTGCCGGTTTACCGCGAAGTCGGCCCGGAGCATCATGTGGCATGTCATTTGGTATAACCGAGCGAGACTCGCAGTCTTTTTGAGTCTTTCTCAACGCCCACGGTGAAAAGAAAGCAGGAAGCGCACGATCCAGCAGGGATTGCTGCGCTTTTTTGTCCGTCTGAAGCTTGGGACACTTTTACAATTATTACCCTTTTCGTATAATGTTGTTATTCAAAAATCAGACGGGAGAAGGGGGCATTTCATTGCGGGGAAAAAGGCATGCGGCACTGATTGGGGTACTTGTTCTGTCGCTCATGGTCGGCGGGCTGCCGACAGGAGCCAAGCAACAAGGTGAGCGCAGGGGAGATCTGGAGATTGAAGCGCGGGAAGGCTTTTCTCTGGATTCCCGATCCAAAGCGGGAGGAGAAACAGACCTGGTCGTCATTCAATTCGAGGGGCCCATCGAAGAAGAATGGAAAGAAGAAATAGAGGATATCGGTATAGAGCTGGGCGACTATTTGCCTGACTATTCCTTTATAGCCAAATTATCAGAACAGGGCGATGAGAAAAAATTGAAACGGCTCTCTTTTGTCAAAAGGGTCGTTCCTTTTTATCCGGTTAACAAGGTAGCGCCGACTCTTCGCAAGTCATTGGGAACAACCGATGAGGTAGAAGTAGCTGTGATCGGCTTTGATCAGCAAGTGGACATGAACCGCACCCTGTATCGGGCGGCGAGTGAAGAAAGCATCGGTGATGTGGACTCGCTGCAGAATGCGAGGCACATCTCGCTTGCACGCATGAGCGGAGAAGGATTGGAGGAGGTCATCCAGTCAGAAGATGTCATTGCCGTGATTCCTATGCCGGAGCGAAAACTGCATAATGATCGGGCTGCAAAAATCATCAAGGCAAACAAGCTGGAATCTGCCGGCTTTACCGGGAAAGGACAGATTATTGGCATGGCCGACAGTGGTTTGGATACAGGCGATCCAGACGATCTCCATCCCGATTTTACGGGGAGGATCAAAAGCTTGTATGCAATTGGCCGCAAAGGCGACGCGAGTGATCTGGATGGACACGGAACGCATGTAGCCGGATCGGCACTTGGCAGCGGAGAGGCTTCTGATGGACAGTATCAGGGAATGGCGCCGGAGGCGGAGCTGGTTTTCCATTCGATGCTGACGGAAAAGGGGTATTTGAAAGGAGAGGTCGAGGACATTCTCGGGGAAGCCTACGAGGACGGCGCACGTATTCACTCGGATTCATGGGGGACTGACGATAACGGCGATTACGGACTCGATTCCTTCTTGTTTGACCAGTTTCTCTGGGAACACAAGGATATGACTGCCCTGGTAGCTGCGGGCAATCAGGGAGAGTATGGCTACAAGACGATCGGCAGCCCGGCCACAGCCAAAAATGTCATCGCCGTAGGGGCTACCGAGAACGACCGACCGGATGTAGGCGGGGATGAGGCGGATGATCCGGATACTGTAGCGGGATTCAGCAGCCGCGGAACGACGAAGGATGGAAGGCTGAAGCCCGATATTGTCGCACCCGGGAGCTATATTCTTTCCGCTCGCTCATCGGTCGCTCCTGAAGAGGAGTTTGAAGAGCTCTTCGACCAATACTATGCATACAACAGCGGGACAAGCATGGCCGCACCAATTCTGGCCGGAGGAGCGGCCCAGCTTCGCCAGTTTTTGCTCGAAGAAAAAGAACTGGATGAACCGAGTGCCGCCCTGATCAAAGCGATGCTGATCAGCGGAGCCGATGATCTCGATGAGGACATGCGCCTTCAGGGATTCGGGCGGGCCAACCTCCTGCAGGCGATCGAGACAGATTTCGTAGATGAAACAGATGGTCTGGTGACAGGAGAAGAGGCGACGTTTGCCGTCGAGGTGTACGACCGCTCCAAGCCGCTTGCCATCACATTGGCTTGGACAGACTATCCGGCTTCTCTGGCAGCGAAAAGAACCTTGGTGAACAACCTTGATCTGACTGTAACCGCTCCCAGCGGAGAGAAGTTCAACGGAAACGACTTTTTCCGTTACCCGTATGACGATGAAGTGGACAATTTGAACAATGTGGAACAAGTATGGGCTTCCCGACCGGAAAAAGGCTTGTACACGGTGAGCGTAAAAGGCTTCAATGTCCCAAAAGGTCCACAGCCATTTGCGCTCGCCACAACGGGCAAAATCAAGGAAAAAGGCGGCGGACAGCATATCGAGCAAGGGAAGCTGCATGATGACAAAAGGTCGGACAGGTATGCCGATTACTCATTTCGGGCCAAGAGCGAAGGCCGGTTGAGAGTATATGTTGACTGGAACAATCATGCGTCGTTAAGCTTGACGTTGTATGACTCCCAAGGCGATATACTGGCAATCAAGGAGATAAAAAAGAGGAAAAGCCTCGTTCTGCCGCTCCCGGAGAAGGGGCGATACAAAATACGACTGGAGCTTGAAGACGGCCCGAAGGTATCCTATAAACTCTCGATGAGCTATCCTGAATAAACCGGAATGATCATACGGATGGAAACGGCGCAGCCCATCACGCTAACGTGGCGGACGCGCCGTTTTGTCTTGAGCCTTGTTCGGGGGAGTGTGGTATTTCAACCCGTGCTTCCACTCGTGAGCCCGCAAGGCTATTTCCAGACAGAGCCGTTCATTGGGGTGCGTAAAGTCTACCGGGAGATGCTCCTGGATTTTTTCCAGCCGGTGGTACAAGGTCTGGCGGTGGATGAATAAATGATCAGCCGTTTCCTGCTTGGACAAGTTGTGATCCAGGTAGACACGCAATGTCTGGGCCAGTTGGGTCCCGTTCTCCGCATCGTATCGCAGGAGCGGCCCCAGGTAATCATCGATAAAATGCGTGAGCACGGGCTCCTGGGGGACATGAAACAGCAGACGGAACAAGCCCAGCTCGGCAAAATAGGGGCTGTGGGCGTCTTGCTGGAAGATCAGGGCCTGCTCGGATTCTGCCAGGTGCCGGCCCGCCTCTGAAAGCCTCTCGCCAGGCCGGCTTACACCAAACAGGACCTCGGTATCCGGTCCCATGGCATGGCGGCACATCCGTTTCATCTCGGACATGGCCTTGTCCAGAGTTCGGCGAATATCCGTTTGATTGGTTGGTGCGATCAGGAGAAGGTAAAAGCGGTTTCCTTTGCAGCGGATGAAGGGACGAAAGCCGAGCCTCGTCAGCAAAGAACGGAATACGCCGGTAAGCTCATGCGGTGCGAGTGGCGAGGAAAGGTCCTCCGTACTCCGATGGAGAGACAATAAGAGCGTATAGTAGGCCGGTGTTTTGTTCTTGCCGGACAAACCGAGGAGAGAGCGTATTTGTTCCTCCGGCAAAGGTCTGTTGGCGATCAGATCGTCGAACAGCCGATTCTCTGCTGCGAGCATCTGCTCTTTGGCAAACATTTTTCGCATCAGAATTTGGGCCATCGAGCTAACGGTGTAATCGAGCGTCAATAGCAGGTATTCGTCGGCTTCCCGATCATACAGAATCAAGCCGACATAAGCGAGCAGATGTCCCATGACGATAATGGGCTGGTAGACCAGCTTCTTTTTGTCCGAGAGCGCGATGATCCCGCTGCTCGAGACGGAATCGTCCCCTTGCGGCAGGGCCGTACGCATCAAACCGGACAGCTCCGATTGAACAACCTGCGGCAGGGGAGGGACGTAGAGAGGATTTCCATCCAAGGGGAAAAAAAACACCTGTGTGTGTACACTTGCCTGAAAATGCTGCAAGAGTTTCGGAATTCCCTGTGTCTGCAGACTGAGCTGCTGCAAGCTGCGGGAATACGTCTCCAGGTTGCGAAGCGCCTGCATTTGACGGTTGATCAAATGCTCGTGCAGATCCAGTGTAATGTCAACGAAGCGAACAGGCTTATGAAAGACAATCAGTGGAAAGTCATGATGGTCAGCGAGCTCAAGCATGTCCTGTGGCACTTGCGGGATGTAGTCGCCAAGCTCGATACATAACCCGACCGCCTTCCGTGAAATGAGCTCGGAGAGATAAGCCAGCCGCTTTTCTTTTGCCTCGCCAAATCCGAGTCCGGTCGAAAGGATCAGCTCATCGCCGTTCAGGTATTGAACAGTGTGAGCCGCTTCCAATACATGCACCCATCGCACCGAGCGGGACAAGCCCCGACTGCCTGCGACCACTTCCGCGTGCTGAAACAAAGGACGTTTGACGACATCTGCCACGGTCAGGCGCCATTCATTGGTCATTCTTCTCCTCCTATAGACAGTCTGTAACATGAATACTACCGAACTCCTGTCAGTTTGTCTAGTGATGGCGCGTTGAATGTTCAGATAAGATAGAATTATCAATCATGCATGTGCGCAAAGGAGTTGAAAGGATGAGTACAACAACAGTTGGTCCTACTTTGAAAAACTACATCGCCGGAGAATGGGTGGAGTCCCAGACGGAGCGCTATGAGGATATCCCCAACCCGGCAACAGGCGAAGTGCTGTCGCGCGTACCACTCTCGACGAAGGATGACGTGGACAAGGCTGTGCAAGCGGCCAAGGCTGCCTTTCCGGCCTGGAGTCAGACCCCTGCGGTAGATCGTGCCCGGATCATGTTCCGCTTCCAAAACCTGCTCTGGGAGCACCAGGATGAGCTGGCGCAAATGATTACGCTGGAGAACGGGAAAAACCTGCCTGAGGCACACGCGGAATTGCTCCGCGGCATTGAAATGGTGGAGTTTGCGGCAGGAATGCCGACGCTGCTCATGGGTGAGACGCTCCCGAATATCGCCAGGAACATCGACTGCCAGGTAATTCGGTTTCCGCTTGGCGTCGTTGGCGGAATTACGCCGTTCAATTTCCCCCTGATGGTGCCGATGTGGATGTACCCGATCGCGATTACGGCAGGCAATACATTTGTCTTGAAGCCGTCCGAGCGCACGCCGCTGTCCTGCATTCGGATCGCCGAGCTGTTAAAGGAAGCGGGATTGCCCGATGGCGTATTCAACGTCGTCAACGGCGCTCACGATGTGGTGAACGGGCTATTGGAGCACCCGGATGTGAAAGCGATCTCCTTCGTCGGTTCGCAGCCAGTCGCCGAGTACGTCTACAAGACAGCCGCAGCGCATGGAAAACGCGTCCAGGCGTTGGCCGGGGCCAAAAACCACCACCTCGTCATGCCGGACACGAATCTGCAGCGAGCAGCCAAAACCATCGTCAGCTCCGCCTTTGGCTGTGCAGGCGAGCGCTGTATGGCGGCGAGCGCGGTCGTGGCAGTAGAGGAGATCGCAGACGAGCTGATCCGCCATCTGATCGAAGAGTCCAACGCCTTGAAAATGGGGAATGGGCTAGAGCCGGGAGTTGACCTGGGACCGGTCATTCGCGCTTCGCATTTGGAAAAAGTGCACGGTTTCATCGAGCAGGGACTTTCCGCAGGCGCCGAGCTCGTTCGGGATGGACGGGAGGATGCGAAAGCAAACCCGGAGGGCTATTTCCTCGGGCCTACGATTTTTGACAAGGCGGATGCCGAGATGGTGATCGTCCGAGACGAGATTTTTGCGCCTGTGCTAAGCGTCATGCGGGTCAAGAATTTCGAGGAAGGACTTGAAACGATCAGCAAATCCCGCTTTGGAAACGGAGCCACCATTTACACAGAAAACGGCAAGTGGGGACGGGAGTTTGTACAGCGCGTGGAAGCCGGCATGGTCGGGGTCAACGTAGGCGTCCCTGCGCCAATGGGCTTCTTCGCCTTCACCGGATGGAAGAACTCGTTTTACGGAGACCTGCATGCCAACGGCAAAGACGGCGTCGACTTTTTCACGAAGAAAAAGACGATTACGTCGCGCTGGTTTGACGACGGCGATACCAGTATCGGTTCCCAAAAAGTATTCGTGAAATAACGAAAGGGAGGATCGAAAATGAGCCAGGAGCAACAAACTCATACGCTGGAAAAGGAATCCCTGCTGGAAAAAGACAGGGCGCACATGTGGCATCACATGTCGCCCTACAATCCCAATCCGATGATCGTCACGGAAGCGAGCGGCTCGTGGGTGACGGACATTGACGGAAACAAATACCTGGACGGCATGTCTGGCCTGTGGTGCGTCAATATCGGCTACGGCCGGCAAGAGCTTGCTGAGGCTGCCTATGAGCAATTGAAAACGATGGCCTACTTCCCGCTGACACAAAGCCATGTGCCAGCGATCAAGCTGTCGGAAAAGGTGAGCGAGTGGCTCGGTGAAGAGTATCGGGTCTTTTTCTCCAACAGCGGTTCGGAAGCGAATGAAGTAGCCTTCAAAATCGCCCGTCAATACCACCATCAGAACGGCGAGCCGGGCCGGTACAAGTTCATTTCCCGTCACCGGGCCTATCACGGCAATACGATGGGAGCTTTGGCTGCTACCGGACAATCGATCCGAAAACAAAAATACGAGCCGCTGGCGCCGGGCTTTCTCCACGTTTCCCCGCCGTATTGCTACCGCTGTCCATTCGGAAAGTCCTACGGGAGCTGCAGCCTCGAGTGTGCCCAGGTATTCGACGAGGTCATCAACTGGGAGGGAGCAAACAGCGTGGCGGCCGTCATTATGGAGCCGACGATCACAGGCGGCGGCGTCATCGTTCCTCCGCCGGAGTACATGCCGAAGGTGCGGGAAATCTGTGACAAGTACGGCGTCCTTTTGATCGTCGACGAAGTGATTTGTGGATTCGGCCGTTCCGGTCAAAAGTTTGGTCATCAAAACTTTGGCATCAAGCCTGACATTGTGACCATGGCCAAAGGGATCACAAGTGCGTACCTGCCGTTGTCGGCTACCGCGGTGCGGGCAGACATTGCCGACAAGTTTAACGAGCAAGGAGTCAACCTGCACTTCCGTCACGTCAATACGTTCGGCGGAAATCCGGCGGCTTGTGCGCTCGCGCTGAAAAACCTTGAGCTGATGGAAGAAGAGCAGATGATCGAGAGGGCTGGCCGTCTGGGAGAGGAGTTGCGGGAGAAGCTGTCGTTCTTAGAGGAGCATCCGCATGTAGGCGACATTCGGAGCTTCGGTTTTCTGATGGGCATCGAGATGGTGGAAAATCGGGAAACGAAGGAACCGGCAGCGCCTGACAAATTGACCAAAGTCATCGGAGCCTGTAAACAGCGCGGCCTGATCATCGGACGAAATGGCGATACGATACCGGGCTTCAATAACGTTCTCACCCTTTCGCCTCCTTTCTCGACTACAAGCGAAGACATTGACTTCATCGCTCGCGTACTGCGTGAAGCGTTTGCGGAATTAGCCTAAGCAATCAAATAACAAAAACGGCTTCCTATTCCTGACCTGCCCTAAGACGAGCAGAAAGGGAAAGGAGGCCGTTTGGTTTCATGGTTTCAGAATCAAGAATCTTTTCTCATGATGAAATAGACAATCAGACCCATGACCGGAAAAAGCAGTGTTCCAATGAGTACAAGCAAAGCGTATTCGTTGCTTTTGCCGCGTTTGCGAGCGTCCCGATAGGCCCAGATACTGGTGAGGATATTTAGCGCGTATAGAACCAGGAGGATCAGAAACGGGAAAAACATGATCAGTTGAATTGGTAAGTCGAAATGACTTTTGTATTCCACAAGTGTCCCTCCCAAAAGTGTATATCGAAAGGCATGACAAATCATGTCCATGTATGAACAAACAAGACTCTATCGGCAGTTGGTCGGCAGATCCAGGAAGATGTCCCAAGCAAAAGCGAAAGGTATTGACGCGGGTTGGGGATCATGATAAGGTACAACGTAATGAATACTAAGTAAATACATAGGAATTGTATGTTTTAATCATTTCGACAGGGGAGGAAAACCATGAACAAAGGACGTACGATCAAACAGGCAGCCGCGGGGGCAGTTTTACTAACCGCTTTAGCGGTGACCGCTGGCACGCAGGTGTATGCAGCGCCCGCATCCACTTCTTCTTTGGCGGTGCAAGCTACTGCGGTGCAAACATCAGTACCTCAGCCAACATCCGTCAAAGATGCCGCCGCCTACATCACAAAGCGGTACGGAATCACTTTGTCCGGGACTATTACCAAACAGCAGTTTGAAAAGGCTTTGGAAACGCTGCTAGCCTCTTCCAGTATAGCGGTTAACAGCGATGGGGCCAATCATTCTTTCTTCCCGAAAGGCTCGACGAGCAATAAGCTTTTGGCATGGGAGGCAATCAGCGCTTCCGTAAAGGCTGCTGACTTAAAGGAACTGGCGCATACGTATTCGGACGAAAAAATCTCCGCAGCCTGGGATGCAGCCGGCTTGACGTATAAAGCAGGCGAAGGGATTGCCAAGGAAGCGGCACAGGAGGTGGCGGTCGCCTTTGACACCGGGTTCCTTTCTGCAAAGGATTTGTCCGGAATAAAGCTGGAAGCAAATGTATCCGCCGAGCTCGCCTATCAGCTCTTGAACAAGGTGGCAGAATTTCACGGAGAACAGCAAAACTTTCTCGGCACCATCAGCGACGACGACATCTTCGGAAAGCTCGTCCAGGCGTGGAATGAATCCCAGTTGATCAGGACAGAAGAATTGCAAAAGACCGTAGATGAAGGACTGAAACAAAACCTGATCACCGGTTACAATCTCAAGGACACGCAGTTTGATCCCCACTTTGATCCCGCACGGACGATCACCTACGGGCATAGCGATATCGTCCATGCGGTGCAATTGGTCGGCCTGCTCCGCAGCGAAGGCATTGCTGCGAAAGTACAGTTGGAGCCGAAAACGTCTGCTTTTGTTTATTTGAAAGAATGGGGCGAGCCGGTACAAACGGATGATTATCAAGTAGTCCCGATCGACAACGGCAATCACATTGCCTACGCCAAGGAATACGATCTGAGTCTGGAGTTTGCCACGGTCGAAGAAAAAGAGAAATTCCAACCGCTCGTACTGAAATACGCGAAGCGCAATCAAGAGGATATGACCGGTCTTCTCAAATCGTCCTGGTGGCAGCCTCTCTACTATTCCCTGACAAAGCTGGATGAGTATCCGGTGATCACAAACAATGTGCTGAAAAAAGGCCGCTATCTGGCCCAGACTTTTACCCTGAACGAAGATTCGGCCAAAGTCGTATCCGGATTGAAAAAAATCAACCCTTCTGCCAGCGTGGAAACGTATCAGTTTTGGGTCGATCAACCGTTTTACAACTATTTAAAAGGGGACTATAAATAAGCTCATCCCCGCTCTTTTTTAGTGGTTGCGGGCTGGTCATCCTGTTCGGCTTGGTATGCGCGAAGTCCGCGAACGAACATTTCCAGGATGACGTCGTGCTGGGTCTTGCTCGCCACCTTCAGGCGTATTTGCTCCAGCTCGTTCACCAGTTCCGAATCCAGATGCAAATTAATCGTTTTTCCCTTGCTTCGCGGGTGAATTTCAAGATGATTGCCATTCTTCTTGACCACCCCTTCGACAACCGCTTCTTTTCCGAGTATGTTGCGATCGGGTACGTACAAGCAAGGGGCTTCCAGGATGATATGGGTCAGCTCTTCACTGAAACGGATAGTGAGGGGCTGCCCCTTTTTTTTATGAAAGTCGCGAATTTGGCGAGAATATTCCTGGTTTTCTACAGTATTGCCGAGCGTGATAACAGCTGTTTCCATAACTCCTCCTTACGACCGGGCAAGAGAAGTGGAGGTCTGATTGGCTTTCTGCAAAGCACCCTCCGTGACCCCGTCTATTACTTCGCCGTTTTCCTCGATCTGTACCTGGTAGACAAACAGGTCATCTGCAGGATCAGCCTTGCTTAAGGCGACAGCCGTGATGACCGCACAAACCCATTTCCCGTTCCGCTCCAGACGAACGCGATCCAGGACGTCAAATTTGGGAACGAGCAAACCTTTTCCGTGCAAAAAGCGCAGTACTTCTTTTCGCGGATACAGAAAACGCTTGTTTCCCTGTTTGCCTGCCAGCAAAGGAAATACCTCGCGCTCATCGATGACCGTGCCAAGCAGCCCATCGTCTGCCCACCTTTTAATCGAGGCCATGCTTCCCGTCCTTCCGCTCCGGGAGGCGAGCAGGTCCAAAATCTCGCGTGATGATACATAGTTTTTTCTCTCCGAGCGTTGCGCTTCAAAAGCAATCCGTTCGGCTTCCAATCTCTCCAACCGGTCCATCGCTTCTGCAATTTGCTGCTTGAGTCTGGCAATCAGCTGATCGTAATCCTTCATGCCATCCCCCTCAATTCTTGTTTTGGTATCAGCCTATTCTGCATTGAAATCAATCATGCCTGGGAAGTCGGTTTCATTTCAGGAACCTCCTATTTAAAAAAGGTGATGAAGGAATCATAAAACGCTTTTTTTCCACATTGATAATAGCAAGGAAGCAATTTTCAGAACGCCTGAGGAGGTTGTTGCATAATGAGCGTTCGCCGCGAAGAAACAAAGACCGCATCTATGCTGCAGGCAAACTTTCAAGAAGTAGTTCCTGCCCTGAAGCCGAAAGAAGCGATAGACGAAGCAAACCGGTGCCTTTTCTGTTACGATGCCCCCTGTATCAAGGCCTGTCCCACCTCAATCGACATCCCGTCCTTTATTAAAAAAATTGCGACCGGCAATTTGCTCGGGTCGGCGAGGACGATTATGGAGGCAAACCCGGTCGGAGCTAGCTGTGCCAGGGTCTGTCCGACAGAGGAGCTGTGCGAAGGTGCCTGTGTGCTCAATCACGCCTCCAAGCCGATCATGATCGGGCTGCTTCAGCGTCATGCGACAGACTGGGCAATAAAAAATCAGAAAATTCTGTTTCATGCAGGAGAGCAAAATGGCAAGCGCGTCGCTATCGTCGGCGGCGGTCCAGCCGGTCTTTCGGCAGCGCGAGAGCTTGCCCGTCTCGGTTATGAAGTAACGGTTTTCGAAGCGCGAGAAAAGGCCGGCGGGCTAAACACCTATGGCATCGTTTCCTTCCGTTTGCCGCAGGAGGTTGCACTGTGGGAGGTTGAGCAAATCGAGCAGATGGGCGTGACCATCAAGACTGGAACCCGCGTCGGTGTAGACGTGACACCGGAGGAGCTTCTGCAGAGCTTTGAAGCTGTCTTGCTTGCGGCAGGCATGGGCGCTGTCCCGATGCTGAATATCGAGGGCGAAGACTTGATCGGCGTTCTCGATGCGATTTCCCTCGTGGAGGATACGAAAACGAAACCGCTTACGGATCTGATGCTCGGCAAGAAGGTGGTTGTGATCGGGGCGGGAAACACGGCGATAGACGGAGCCACTGCCTCCAAACGGCTGGGTGCCCAGCTCGTTCAGATTCTTTACAGGCGTACAGAGAAAGAGATGACCTGCTACGAGTTCGAGTATGAATTTGCGAAACAAGATGGCGTGGAATTCCGTTGGCTGGTAGCGCCGACCCGGATTATCGGCGAAAACGGACGGGTGACCGGTATTGAGCTTATGCGGATGGAGCTTGGGGAGCCGGATGCAAAAGGACGAAGGCGTCCGGAGCCGGTCCCGGGCAGCGAGTTTGTAATGGAAGTGGATTTCGTTGTAAAGGCAATCGGGCAAACGCGGCACGTGGACTTGATCGAAATGTTCGGGCTTCAGCACAAAAACGGAATCGTGGAGATCGAGGAAGGCACGTATCGAACCTCTCATCCGCATGTCTACGCCGCGGGCGATGTCATCTTTGGCGGAGGGAATACGGACGCGATGGTCGTGGATGCAGCCAATCACGGAAAGCGGGCGGCTCATGCGATCCACACGGCGCTGGAAGCAAAGTCTCAGCCAGTTTTATAAGAAGGAGGCGTAGAAACAATGGCAGATTTACGCATTAATTTGGCGGGAATCGAGTCGCCCAATCCGTTTTGGCTGGCTTCAGCACCGCCTACCAATTCAGGCTATCAGGTGCAGCGGGCGTTTGATGCGGGGTGGGGAGGAGCAGTCTGGAAGACACTGGGGGAACCGATCATAAACGTGACGTCCCGGTTTGCCGGACTTCACTTCGGAGGACAGCGGGTGCTCGGCTTCAACAACATCGAGCTGATCACGGACAGACCGCTCGAGGAAAACCTGAAGGAAATGCTGGAGACCAAAAAGCTGTTTCCGAAGCACACGTTGATCGCTTCGCTCATGGTCGAGCACAAGCGCGAAGCGTGGCATGAAATCGTGAAGAAAGTGGAGGCCATAGGGGTAGACGGACTGGAGCTGAACTTTGGCTGTCCGCACGGCATGGCGGAACGCGGCATGGGCTCGGCAGTAGGTCAGCACCCCGACCTGATCCGGCAGCAGGTAGAGTGGGTCAAGGAAGTCGCCCAGACGCCTGTCATCGTCAAGCTGACGCCAAACATAACAGATATCCGCTTCACAGCCCGTGCAGCGTCAGAGGGGGGAGCCGATGCCGTCAGCATGATCAATACGATCAACAGCCTGATCGGAGTCGATCTGGACTCGTGGCTGCCGATCCCGCATGTGGATGGAAAAGGAGCGCACGGCGGTTATTGCGGACCAGCGGTGAAGCCGATCGCGCTCAACATGGTAGCGGAATGCGCTCGCGATCCGCAGGTGGGGATTCCGATCTCCGGGATTGGCGGCATTTCCACATGGCAGGATGCAGTCGAATTTTTGCTCATGGGAGCGAGCGGCGTCCAGGTATGCACCGCAGCCATGCATCACGGATTTCGGATTGTCGAGGACATGATCGACGGCCTGAACAACTACCTGGATGAACGGGGAATCGCTTCGGTCATGGACATCGTCGGCAAAGCTGTGCACACCTATTCCGATTGGGGCCATCTCAATTTGAATTACAAGGTCGTTGCCCGCATCCACGAGGAAACGTGCATCAATTGCAACAAGTGCCATATTGCATGCGAGGACACCTCTCACCAGTGCATCGATATTGTGACTGACGAAATGACCGGGAAAGAAAGGCTGGTCGTTCGTGAAGAAGACTGTGTCGGCTGCAATCTCTGCTCCATCGTATGTCCGGTCGAAGGGACGATAGAGATGGTAGAAATCCCGTCTGATCAGCCGCCGCTCTCTTGGAACCAGCGGCAAGCGGCACTGGCAGCAGACCGAAGCTGCGAAGCGGCCCAGGAGTAATGTTTTCACCTCTGAACGCATAGCTTGTACTGGCAAGAGACATACCGCCAGAGCATTTGCCCTGACGGGGCCGGGAAAAGAGGAGGGTATAAGATGAAAAAATGGATTCGCGGAGGTACAGTAGTGACGGCAGCCGATACGTATCAGGCTGACGTATTGATCGAGGGCGAACGGGTAGTCGCGATCGGTCATCAGCTGTCAATTGACGGTGCGGAAGAAATCGACGCCACCGGATGCTATGTCATTCCAGGCGGGATCGATCCGCATACACACCTCGACATGCCGTTTGGAGGCACGGTGACGGCGGACGACTTCTTTACCGGCACCCGGGCAGCGGCATTTGGCGGAACGACCAGCATCGTCGATTTCTGTCTGACCAAAAAAGGAGAGTCGCTGAAATCGGCGATTGCGACCTGGCATGAAAAGGCACGCGGGAAAGCCGTCATTGATTACGGGTTTCACCTGATGATCGCGGAGGCAAACGATCAGGTGCTGGAGGAGCTGGAGAGTGTCATCTCGTCGGAAGGGATTACTTCGCTGAAAGTGTTTATGGCATATAAAAACGTCTTCCAGGCAGACGATGAGACTTTGTTCAAAACCTTGGTCAAGGCCAAGGAGCTGGGGGCGCTCGTACAGGTGCATGCGGAAAACGGCGATGTCCTCGATTATTTGACCAAGAAAGCACTGGCCGAGGGGAACACCGATCCGATCTATCACGCTTATACCAGGCCGCCCGAGGCGGAAGGAGAGGCGACGGGCAGAGCCATTGCTTTGACCGCGTTGGCGGGCTCGCAGCTTTACGTCGTCCATGTCTCTTGTGCATCGGCGGTACAGCGGATAGCGGAGGCGCGGGAGAAAGGCTGGAATGTCTACGGGGAGACATGTCCGCAATATTTGGCTTTGGATGTGAGTATCATGGATCAGCCCGACTTCGAGGGAGCCAAATACGTCTGGTCACCGCCGCTCCGGGAGAAATGGAATCAGGAAGTGCTGTGGAGCGCATTGAAGAACGGCATATTGCAGACCGTCGGCTCCGATCATTGTCCTTTCAACTTTCGGGGTCAAAAAGAACTGGGGAGAGGTGATTTCACCAAGATTCCCAACGGCGGTCCGTTGATAGAAGACCGCTTGACGATCCTCTATTCCGAGGGGGTACGCCAGGGACGCATCAGCCTGAACCAGTTCGTGGACATCTCTTCTACGAAGGCTGCGAAGCTATTTGGGATGTTCCCGAGAAAAGGAACGATTGCGGTAGGCTCGGATGCCGATATCGTCATTTTTGACCCGCATGTAAAGCGTACGCTTTCCGTCGAAACGCACCATATGAACGTTGACTACAACCCATTTGAAGGAATGGAAGTGTACGGCGAGGTCGTCTCGGTTCTATCGAGGGGCTCGTTCGTGGTGCGCGACAAGCAATTCGTCGGGCAGGCAGGAAGCGGCCAGTATATCAAACGCACTACTTTTGAACAGCCATAACCCCAAACCCATTGAAGGGAGGCAGACTTCCACTATGGCAAACAAGGTAACAATCGGCCTGATCCAGGCGAAAAACGACGTTCACGGCGATGAGCCGGTCCACGTCCATAAAGAAAAGGCAATCGAAAAACACGTCCGGCTGGTTCGCGAGGCAGCGGGCAGAGGTGCTCAAATTATCTGTCTGCAAGAAATCTTTTACGGTCCGTACTTCTGCGCCGAACAAAACACCAAATGGTATGAAGCGGCCGAGGAGGTCCCGGATGGGCCGACCGTCCAGCAATTTCAGTCGCTGGCCAAAGAGCTGGGGACGGTGCTCATTCTGCCGGTCTATGAGCGGGTAGGTATTGGTACCTACTACAATACTGCTGCTGTGATCGATGCGGACGGCCGTTACCTCGGCAAATACCGCAAGCAGCACATCCCCCACGTGGGAGTCGGCGACAACGGCTGCGGTTTTTGGGAGAAATACTATTTCAAACCGGGAAATTTTGGCTATCCCGTCTTTGAGACGGCCTTTGCAAAAGTGGGCGTCTACATCTGCTATGATCGTCATTTTCCGGAAGGGGCCAGGCTGCTTGGGCTGAATGGAGCCGAAATCGTCTTCAATCCGTCGGCGACTGTGGCCGGCCTCTCCGAATATCTCTGGAAGCTCGAACAGCCGGCTCATGCTGTAGCCAATGGATACTATGTCGCTGCGATTAACAGAGTGGGAGTGGAAGCGCCGTGGAACATGGGGGAATTTTACGGTCAATCGTATCTGGTAGACCCCCGGGGACAATTCGTAGCAGTCGGCAGCAGAAATCAGGATGAGGTGATCATCGCGGAAATGGATAAAAATCTGATCCATCAGGTGCGGGATACGTGGCAATTCTACCGCGACCGGCGACCTGAGACCTACGATGATATGGTCAAATTGCTCCCTTAAATCGCATGGCAATGGGAATGGCCCAGCAGCGAAAAGCAGGGTGGCGCGGTGTGGCGCCCCCTCTTTTCCCGTTTGGGATACGCCGCTGGAGTTGAATCGTGAAGAGGAGTTTTCTGCATGAAGAAGATCGTCTATCGGGGAGTTGAATACAGGGAAGCCGAGCGAGTCGTCAAGCTGCAAAGATATGAACGGCACGAACGCAGACAATTTGTCAACGGGGCTATCGCCAAAGCTGTGTTCGGTTCTGGCGTGTATCTTGTCAGCAATATGAAGGTAGCGGCTCAGTATGCCATTTGTCATGCGGAAACGACTTGGGACCAGGCGGCCATCCTCAGGCAGGAGTTGAGAACTGCGGGACTTTTTTCTCTGCATGAACAATACGGAGAGAATCAGCTGCGTCTGGATGCCCTGCAATCCCGGCATTCAGAGGACGACCTGAACCGGTTGTCAGCCGAAATGGACGACCAGGAATGGCTGGACTGGACCGGAGAACAAATCAGACTTTACTTGATCGAACAAGGCTACAACGGGATCTGTTATCGGATAAGCGACGAATTGACCTATTACATTTGTTATAGCCCCGACGAGCAAATTTCCAACATTTCATTGTTTTCAGTATTTGATGTAGGAGTTTCGTCGTAAAACTATCGACTTGTCCATCCTCCTTTGGTAGAATTAGACATTATTCGACCATTTTCAGCAATTATGATTATAAAATAAGGAGATGGCCTCAAGACATGAAACTTTTGCGCAACATGCAGACACGGACAAAGCTAATGAGTCTGGTTATTTTGATGAGTGTTTTCTTGGGAGGAGTAGGGGCTACTGGCTACTACAATTTAATGAAAGCGGAAACACGGATGTCCACGATGTACCAGGATCAGCTGTTGCCGATCAAGTGGGTGAACGAGCTCCGCACAGAGACAAGACAGATCGAGGCAATTATGTATAAAATGATGCTGGAAACGAGCCCTTCCAAACAAAGAGATTACAAACAGCAGTACCAGGACCTGGTGGCGGAGTCTGATGCGTTGCTGGCAAAGCTTCAGGAGTCTGCAACTTCAGAACAGGAGACAGAAATTCTGGAAACGCTGAAGACGCTGTTGGAAAAATACCGGGGCGATCAAAAAGTCGTGATCCATTTGGTAGAAGAAAAAAATCCGGACGAAGCCTTTGCTTTCTTCCGTGCGACGGAATCGACGCTGAACGGGATTAACCAAGAGCTAAAATCCTGGGCAGATTACAATTCCGCAAGAGCAGAAGAAACGAATAACGTAAATACCGCAGAGGCGAAAGCCGTAGAAATTACGATGCTCGGAATCGCGGTGCTTGCGATTGTCCTTGCGCTCAGCGTCGGATTTGCCATCGCCCGGATGATCGCCAACCCGCTTCGCGACGTCGCTTCCAAATTGGAAGAGCTCGCTAGCGGAAATTTGGCAGTGAAGTCAGTTGAGTATACAGGGAAAGACGAAGTCGGGACGCTGGGATTGGCCTTCAACCGACTTGTATCTGAGCTGCGTCTCCTGATCGATCAGGTAAAAGTGGCGAGTGAACAGGTAGCGGCTTCCTCCGAGGAGCTCCATGCGAGCGCAGAGCAGACAGCGAGAGCGTCAGAGCAGGCAGCTGCTGCCATCGAGGAGATCGCTTCCGGGTCAGAGGTACATACACTTCGCTCCCAGGAAGGTGTACGCGTCATGGAGGAGATGGCCCTGGCTGTACAACGTATCGCCGAAACCTCGGGCTCCGTCTCCGAATTCTCCGGACAAGCCGCCCAGGAAGCAGAGCAAGGCAATGAACGCATTCAGTCCGCAGTCGATCAGATGACCGCGATCAATGAAGCAGTAAGCCGCGCTGCCGAAATGGTGCAGCTGCTAGGTGTCCGCTCCGAGGCGATCGGAGAGATCGTTCAGGTCATTACGGGAATCGCTTCCCAAACCAACTTGCTCGCGCTGAACGCTGCCATCGAAGCGGCCCGTGCCGGCGAACAAGGCCGCGGCTTTGCCGTTGTGGCTGACGAGGTGCGAAAATTGGCTGAGCAATCGGAAGAGTCTGCCCGCGAGATTGAGAGATTGATCCAGGATATTCAAAATGAAACGGCACAGGTTGTGAATGCAATTAAACAAGGCACCCGGGAAGCGGAAACGGGCAGTGTGATCGTCCGTGAGGCAGGAGAAGCCTTCCAGCGCATCGTCTCTTCATCGCAAACGATCGCTGAACAGATTCAGGAGGTATCCGCGGCGACCGAACAAATGTCGGCAAGCATACAGCAAGTCGCCTCCTCGATGGATGAAATGAACCGGTTGGCGCAGGAGGCTTCCGACCATACGCGCGGTGTTGCCGCGACATCAGAGGAACAGCTGGCGTCCATGCAGGAAATCACCAACTCCAGTGAAAATCTGAGCAAGCTTTCCCATGAGCTGCAATTGTCCATTAGCCGGTTTAAAATGTAAAGATCAGCAAAAGAGAAGCTCCGCCAAATGAACGGCGGAGCTTTTATTACGTCACTTTTTACGCTAGCGCAGCAGTAGAATGCATTTCATCGGGAAGTATGCACATTTAATTAGGAAGCATGCGCCTCTGCCTTGGCGGTAATCTTCTCGTAATCCGCCTGGCTTATCAGGCTGGAGCTTCGTTTCATAAACCAGGTGTAGAAGATCAGGGAGACGAACAATCCGATCGTCCAGGCATTATCCCAGATGAACCCTAATCCGGGAATGAGCCTGCTGACAAAAGGAACAGCAATCCCGAGCAGCATGGCCCAGATGGCATTCCAGTTATAGCCGCCCCTGTACGAGTAAATTCCGTTTGTGCGATACAGCTCCGTCAAGTGAATTCGCTGTTTGCGGACCAGCCAGTAGTCTGCGATCGCGATGCCGTCTATCGGTCCCAGCAGAGCGGCATAAGTTCCGAGCCACAGGAAAATATAATTGCCGAAATTATCCAAAATATACCATGGCTGCATAACGAGTGCGACGACTCCGGTAATGATTGCGCCAGCCCCAAAGCTCATTTTGCGCGGGGAAAGGTTTTCGATGGCCCGTGCAGGAGCTACGACGTTCGCGGCAACATTGGTCGTCAGCGTGGCCAGGATGATGCCAATTGTTCCAAAGAAGATGGCAAGCGGAGAGAACTTCGCGAGGACGGCCGCAGGGTCCCAGATCGCTTTCCCAAAAATGACGACGGTAGCAGAGGCAACAGCGACCCCGATAAAGGAGAAGCCTCCCATGGTCGTCGGCAGCGCTACGGATTGACCGGCAATTTGAGCTCGCTGGCTCTTGGCGTATCGGCAAAAGTCGGGAATATTCAGCGCCATCGTTGCCCAGAAGGCAATGGCACCGGTAAGGGAAGGAAAGAAGACTTTAAAAAACTCGCCAGCGGTTGTAAATTTGGAGGGAGCCGAGAGCATCGGTCCCCAGCCGCCAGCTTTTGTCAACGCCCAAATCAGCAGGGCGAGGGACATGATGATCAACGTCGGAGCAGCCCAGAACTCCATCTTTTTAATCGCTTCAGGTCCTCTGTAGGCGATCCAGACGTTTAGCGCCCAGAACCCGAAAAAAGCAATCCAGGTATGGCCAGGCACATTGCCCCAACTGCTCATGGACATCAGCAGGGTATCGATAGCGGTCCCGCCAAACCAGCAGTTGATGCCAAACCAGCCCGCGCCGACAAGACCTCTCGCTACGGCAGGAATGTGTGCCCCTTTGGAGCCAAACCAGAGACGGGCGTAGACCGGATACGGAATCCCGAATTTTGTGCCCGCATGGGAATTAAGGAGAATAGGGATAAGGACGATACAGTTGCCCAGGATGATGGTGATGATCGCCTGCCACCAGTTCATGCCGAGGGCGATTAATCCGGCCGCGAGCGAGTAGGCGGGCAAGCAGATCGACATGCCGATCCACAAGCTGGCAAAGTTGTACGAAGTCCAGTTGTGCTCAGCCATCGTGGTTGGCCGCAGCCCATCGTTGAACAGAGGGCTGTCTTTGATCAGATTTTCGCCTTCCTTGGTCAGGGTGACGATGCCGTCCGAATCCACCTGGGTCTTCATGAATAACTCCCTCCTTTATAAAGAAAATAGGAACCGACCAACATAAGCGTTGCTCGGATACAAGATGCTACATTATATTGGACAGTCCGACAAGAAATGACAGAATTTTCTCACATAAAGAAACCAGAAAAGCACCCGGCATGATTGCTCCGGGTGCTGTGGTGCTTGTTATTTCGGAAAGTATTCCTTCCATCTTTGATCGACGAGCTTGGCAATATCCGGGTGAGTCTCTACTTCGTCAGGGTAAAATGGCTTCATTCGCGCATCGACTACCAGCGGACCTTCATAGCGAATCTTGTTGCGGGAAATGGTCGCTTTTGCATATAGATCATGAGCCGGATCAAAGCGGGTGAAGACGGTCCATAAAAACTGGCTTTGGTCATTTGCAATCGAGGCATCATCGACGATGCAGATCATCGGCCACTCTTTGCAATGCTCGTTTACGTACGGCAGAATTTCTTCGCCAAACTGCGGATTCTCCTCAAAGGACGGACCGGAGATGACGAGACATCCGCCGCAGAACGGTTGGATCCGGGAAGTATTCGGGATGCCTTCCCCCTTGTATTCTTTGGGCAGCTCCCGAACAGGGTCTCCGATCCCCAGCATGATCCCTTTTGAACCATGGTTGAATTTCCGGCCGGTATAATCCAGTGTATCGCCGGACGTATCGTTGACGATCAGCAGATCGCGCTCCGGCTGGAAGCGGGCAAGAACGATTTCCATAAAATTCCTAAAATTAGCCAAATCGCAAGGGACATCCGTGACCATCAAAAACTTGGTCAGCGTCAATTGTCCTTCGCCCATGATCCGGAAGGCATGAGCCATCGCTTCCTTATAATAGCTTTCCCGGACGATCGCCCCTGCGAGAGCGTGAACCCCGGTCTCACAGTAAGCCCAGATCGCTTTGACGCCAGGCATGACGACAGGGAACAGCGGAGAGAGCAGGCGCTGCAGGTACTCGCCGATATAGTAGTCCTCCTGACGCGGCTTCCCGACGACTGTAGCCGGGTAGATGGCATCCTTGCGGCGGAACATTTGTTTTACTTGAAATACCGGGAAATCATGCGTCAGCGAGTAATAGCCGAAGTGGTCTCCAAACGGCCCCTCCGGTCTGCGGACATGCGGTGGAACTTCTCCCGCAAAAACAAACTCGGCATCTGCAACGATGCGGTGCGGATGGTTGGGCACCTCCACCATCTTCAATTTATCTCCCATTACTAATGAAGCAAAGACAAGCTCCGGCACCATCTCGGGCAGAGGAGAGATCGCGGACAAAATGAGGGCGGGCGGTCCGCCGATCGTCAGCGAAACAGGCAGCGAGCGATTTTGTTTTTCCGCTTCGTAGTAATGAAAACCGCCGCCCTTGTGGATCTGCCAGTGCATGCCTGTCGTATTTTTGTCGTATATCTGGATGCGGTACATCCCCAGATTGTGCTGCTTTGTCTCTGGATGCTCGGTGTAAACGAGCGGAAGCGTAACGAATGGACCTCCGTCCAGATGCCAGCTTGTCAATGCAGGCAACGCTGTCATATCGACATCTGTTGTACTTACTTGGGTGACGGGAGCCTGTCCTTGGGATACCGTCTTCGTACCGGTACGCATCACTTCCAGCAGAGGCGACCGCAGCTCCCACAATCCGGAGAGCGAAGGCGGCATCAGCTTGTCCAACCCGTGAACCAGGTCTTTTACAATCGTTTCCGGTTTTGGACCGAATGCCATGTCCACACGCTCGGCTGTGCCGAACAGGTTGGTCACGACCGGGAATGTTTTTCCTTTTACATTGGTGAACAGGAGTGCAGGTCCTTCCTCCTGGATGACCCTCCGGTGTATCTCAGCCAGCTCCAGATTTGGGTCCACTGGCGCGTCAATCTCGATTAACTGCCCGTGCTGGCGCAGTTGTTCCATAAACGAACGCAGATTTGCGTGCATCTTTCCTAACCTCCACATCCCCTTAATTCCTCTTCTAACTGTACACGAACGCCCCGTTTGAATCTACCTTTTTCCCACTTGGGTTGTGACGAATTCTTTTCTGACCGTGTTCTGCTGTGCCACTCTTTTATTCTCGCATTCTATCATTGTATTGACAAAAGTGAGCGTCGCCATTATCCTTGGAAAAATTTAAAGGGACTGTTCTGTTATATGCAAAAGGCAGAACAGTGAAGGAGTGAGTCTGTATGCTACAAATCAAGCCAATCACCCTCGAAGGAAAACTGGTTCGTCTGGAACCTCTGGACACCGGGCACTGCGAAGGTGTATT
This sequence comes from Brevibacillus sp. FSL K6-2834, assembly GCF_038592925.1. Taxonomy (NCBI): domain Bacteria; kingdom Bacillati; phylum Bacillota; class Bacilli; order Caryophanales; family Paenibacillaceae; genus Brevibacillus; species Brevibacillus sp. FSL K6-2834. The sequence goes on along the minus strand of NZ_CP151945.1, from coordinate 3,001,153 downwards.
TCAGGCAGGGAATTACGAGGAGATATGGAGCTATATGTCAACAGTGATACGACAGCCCGAAGACGCCCAGCGTTTTATCGAAACGGCGCTGGAGAACCAGGCGAGCGGAACAGAACTGCCTTTTGCGATCATCAGGAAGGAAGACGGACAAGTAATCGGCAGCACCCGATTTTTGAATATCTCGAAAAAAGACCGCGGGCTGGAGATCGGCTATACGTGGCTGACGCCCTCCGTCTGGAAGACAAAAGTAAATACGGAGTGCAAATGGCTGTTATTGCGTCATTGTTTCGAAGAGCTCGGTTGCATTCGCGTCCAGCTGAAAACGGATGCCCGCAATGCAAATTCCCAGCGGGCCATCAAAAGAATCGGTGGCGTTTACGAGGGAACCCTGCGCAATCATATGATTGTCCGCGACGGGTATATACGCGATTCCGTGTATTTCAGCATTTTGGACAGGGAATGGCCGCAGGTGGATCAAAAGCTCCAAATGTTGCTGTTTGGTGAATAACGGGCAAAACGGATTGTGGATGGACGAGAGAGATGTGTACAATGAGCGTGTCACCATCTAAATAGGAAGAGTTGAGGATTGTTCATGAAACGGATACACGCTCCGGCCGGTTACGTCCTGCTCGCAGGCGATCTGGCCGCCTTTTTGCTGTTTACGTATTACGGAAAGCTGGCGCACGGACTTCCGGCCACTGCATCAGGGATCATGGAAACGCTGGCTCCGTTTCTCTTGGCCTGGATATTGGTCGCGCTGTTTTTGCATCCGTATCGACGCCGCTCATTGGAGAAGGCGGGCACGCAATTGCTCAACGTCCTGCTCATGTGGACGATTGCGGCACCCATCGGTCTGGTCATTCGTACACTCTGGCTGGGAACACCGCTCACCTGGCTGTTCGCCGCCGTTGCGTATTTTATCATGCTCGCCTTTTTGCTGGGCTGGCGGATTCCGTTTGCCATCGTCTACGCCCTCATTCGCCGGCCGTCCCGGACCCTTTGATTAAGCAAGTCCTGCCTCCTGATAAAAGCGCCTTTGACAGGGGACGCTACCAGTTGATGCTTGTAAAGGGAGGTGGGCACATGGGCAAGAACAACAACAGCAAGGATCTGGGCAAACACCGTGGAAAAACGCTGGATGAGCACGATAAAAACACCAACCTGCGTCAGTCCAACCACAACGACCGCAACAAACCGTAAATGAAAACCGTGCGAGCCGAACGAGTGTAAACGGCTCGCATTTTATTTGCTGAAAAGCGACACCGTGAAATTCTGTCTGACGAAAAGAATGTGCTATAATAACCAGAGCTTCGCTTTGTTTTTATGGAGGGGAAAATCGTGACCGAACCGTTGCAGGATGTACAACCTTTTACGCTGTCCACACAGGCCTTCCTCATTTTGTGCCGGTTGATGGACGGATGCTACGATGATCTGCGCGAGCAGGAAAATACGAGAGACTTGATAGAATCCATCGCCGATATACTGCTGGCCGGGGTGCAAAAGCTGGAAGAGCAGGAACAAAAACCGCGGACCGTGACGTTTCCGCTCAGCTTGCCGCAATCGTTCTTTTTGCGCAGACTGGTTGCCGAGATGGTCGCTCGCATGCCTGAAGAGCAAAATGAAAAAACAGCCAAATGGCTGCAGGAGTGTCTGACGGTGCTGTCTGGAGGCGGACATGGGCAAGCTGTACAAACCTGAGCTGCACGTCATAACGAGCGGACGACAGGAGCTCGACGAGGTGCTGCGCATGGCCGAAGCCGCATACAGCGGAGGAATGGATCGGCTCCATATTCGGGAAAAGCACCGTACGGCTCGCGAAATCATGGAGTGGGCGGAGGCCTTGGCGGGAGTCACGCCGCGCGAAAGCATCCTGATCAATGACCGCGTCGACGTGGCAGCAGCCGTCCAATGCTGCGGGGCACATCTCGCTTACCACAGCTTGCCGGTCAAAGCGGCCAGAAGAGTACTGTCGCCCGGGCAAAAGGTCGGGTGCTCGGTGCACTCTATGACAGAAGCAATGGAAGCCGCCGAGCAAGGGGCGGACTACGTCTTGTACGGCCATATTTTTCCCAGTCGTTCCAAACCGGGTTTGGCTCCCAGAGGGACGGGGGAATTGAAAACCATCGTCGAAGCGCTCTCTATCCCGGTGATCGGGCTTGGCGGGATCAAGCCCGAGAATGCAGGCCAGGTGCTCGCGGCGGGCTGTGCTGGCATTGCGGCGCTTTCAGGAATAACAGATGCAGCAGACGTGAAGCGAGCTGCCCGCTCATACAGGGAAGCGCTTGACAGGTGGAAGGGGGAAACGGGATGAGAAACACAGAGCGATTGCGAGAAAAAATGGGTGTCTATTTTGTCGTTGGAACCCAGGATTGCGGATATTCGGCCGCGCGTACGCTGGAAATCGTCGAGCAAGCCCTGAAAGGGGGCGCGGGTACTTTGCAGCTCCGCGATAAAGGAAGCAAATTGACCCGCGAAGAGAAGGCTCGGCTTGGAGCCGAAATGAAGCGGCTTGCCCATCAATATCAAGCCATTTTCTTCGTCAATGACGATGTTGACCTGGCGATTGACCTGCAAGCAGACGGCGTTCATGTGGGTCAGGAAGACATGCATCTAAAAGACGTACGTGCCCTGGTGGGAGAATCGATGTACATTGGCGTATCTGCGGGTACAGTGGAAGAAGCCAGGGAAGCGATGGCAGGTGGAGCAGACTGTATCGGCGTTGGTGCCATGTATGCCACAGCGTCCAAGGCGGATGCAGGAGAACCGATCGGTCCTGCAGGACTGGGGCAAATACGCGAGGCGGTGGGAGGGTCGCTGCCGATCGTAGGAATTGGCGGGATTACGCTGGAAAATGCTGCTGCTGTTCTGGCTGCCGGAGCGGATGGCGTGGCCGTGATCAGTGCGATCAGCAAGGCCGCATCTCCCGAGCAAGCGGCTCGTGAACTGAATGAAGTCGTCAATCGTACGAGGAACGGACAGCCACGCTGACACATAACGTACCATAGACAGACCGGGAACTTGAACCTGGCGAGGGAGGTGGAACAGATGAAACATCGAATTTACCGGATTGGCTATGAATGGGTAAGCAAACGAGAGTTATTGGAGCGCCTCCAGCTGACGGATTGTGCGCTTGTGGAACATAAGCGGCTTGCCCCTGCCGAAGATCACCCCGATACAGAGAGCGTGACGCCTGAAGAAGAACGGCATGCCGCCCTGGTTCGGTATCAAAAGCGTCCTGGCGAGTGGATCACGTTCAACGGATTGTATGAGATTCTGAATCGAGAGCCTATTCCCTGGATTGATTCACCGCTGGAGTACCATCTGTTCGGCACTGAGCTGATCCCCGGCAATATTCGCAGGGAAAAGGCGCCCCAGGCTCGAATACCGGCAAGGACCAAGCTGCAGGTAGCGGCTATTCGTCAGGAGACGGTTTTTGTCACGGTTCCGGGCCATCCTTCGAGGCGCTATGAGATGTCGCTATCCCATGCCCGATTTGCGAAGGATACGCCCACGGAGCTGGAGCTGAAGCTGCAAGTGTTTGCATTTCCGCCCAGACAGGATATCCTCGTTGACTGGCTGCTGAAGGAAGGGCGAAAGTCGGGTATTATTACCAGACCCAATCAGGAGCGTGTTGAACGATCAGCCTTTCAGGTGTGGGATGAGCTACGCCAGGAATACGGAATCAGCGTAAGCGCGGCTCTGCTGGCGATCAAGCAGGCGCTGGTCGTACTTGATCGAGCAGGTGTCGAAACAGATTTTCCCTATCCGATACACGAGCTGTCCGACCTTTCCTTATCCAATGACGACGAGCGGGATGCATTCTACTCTTATCACGCCGTGCGCTGTTCGATTGCTGCGGTCGCATCGCTTTTGACCACAGATCCCAAGGACCCGCTTCAGGATATTCTTTTGGTCGATATCATGCTGGAGCAACAAATAAACCGCAGGCGCCCGTAAGCTGCCTGTGGCTTTTTGGTTCCCGGAGCGCTTTTTTGTATAATAGGTTTGATCAGGTTGGAAAGGGGTGCAAGTACATGTATGTATCGATGAATCGTTTGACCGTACCGTCCGACTATCGGGCTCACCTGGAAAAAGCCTTCAGTGAGGGCGGCGAGCGGATGAAAAATGTCCCGGGATTCCTGGAGTTCCTGTTTCTGGCGCCTACCCAGGGCGATGAGTATACCGTGTTTACCAAATGGGAAAGCGAGCAGGATTTCCTGAATTGGACACAGAGCGAGGCGTTCAAACGGTCGCATGCAGGCAGCAATCCGAACAGCCCGGTCAAGTCCGAGCTGCGCACCTATCAGGTAAAGGCATCTTCGTAAATGTACAGGCATTCGTTTGCGCATAAAGCAGGCGGATGCCTTTTTTCATTCAGATAAGTTTTGCAATAAACATTCTTTGCACAATTTGTAACCTGATCATGATATGATAAGGTGAGTCGAGAAAACGCTTACATGGTTACTATCCTGATAAAGGGGAAGTGAGTATGAGTCGCGTAGAACCTGATTTTTCTCTCGTTCAAGTACCTATTCATCTGAAGGAATTTGTAGTGGAGCAAGATTACGAACAGTACACGCCAATTGACCACGCTGTATGGCGCTATGTCATGCGGCAAAATCATCATTATCTCGGGCAGACTGCACACAGCGCCTACCTGGAGGGGCTGCGGCTCTCTGGAATCAGCGTAGAGCGAATCCCCAACATCCGTGAGATGAATGAATGCCTGGCAAAGATCGGCTGGGGGGCTGTCACGATTGACGGTTTCATTCCGGCTGTCGCTTTCTTTGATTTTCAAGCACATCGCATCCTGCCGATCGCGTGCGATATTCGGCAATACGATCATATTGCGTATACGCCGGCACCGGACATCATTCATGAGGCGGCAGGTCATGCTCCGATTATTTTGGATGAGACGTACCGTTCCTATTTGAAAATATTCGGGGAAATCGGGTCCCGCGCGCTTTCCTCCAAGGAAGATTACGAGTTGTACGAAGCGATCCGCTACCTTTCCATCGTAAAAGAAGACCCGGAATCCACTGAGGAAGTCATCAGACAAGCCGAAGAGGAGCTGGAGCGCAAAGCAAAGGCGGTCCAGAATGTTTCCGAAGCAAATGAGCTGGCGCGTCTGTACTGGTGGACAGTCGAGTACGGCTTGATTGGCGATTGTGAAAATCCGCGCATATACGGTGCCGGTCTGCTTTCCTCTGTCGGTGAGAGCATCAGCTGCTTGCAGGATGATGTAAAGAAAATTCCGTTTTCGCTGCAGGCGTGCATCGAGACCGATTATGACATCACAAAACCGCAGCCGCAGCTTTTTGTATGCCGCGATTTCCAGGAGCTGATTGACGCGATTTTGGAATATTCCAAGCGCATGGCGCTGAATGTCGGCGGGACGGAAAGCTTGATCAAGGCGAGAAACATGCCGCAAACGACGACGGCCGTTTACAGCTCAGGGCTGCAGGTTAGCGGCATCTTGGCGGAGCTGGAATTTGACAGCCAAGGAGAGGCGGTCTACCTGAAAACAACAGGGCCGTCCGCGTTGGCTGTCGGAAATAAAGAGCTGCCAGGCCACGGCAAGCAATACCATGCCGAGGGCTTTGGCTCCCCAATCGGCCGGTTGGCGGGGGAGAGCACACCTTTGGAGTGCTTTACGGATGAACAATTGCAGGAAAAAGGAATCGTGCCCGGAAAACGTTCTATCCTGTCATTTGAGTCCGGTCTCCAAGTGGCGGGAGTAGTCCGTTACATTCTCCGGGAGGGAGGACGGCTTGTGCTCATCGGCTTCGATGAGTGCACTGTGACGTATCAGGACAAAACGCTTTTCCAAGCAGAGTGGGGGACGTTCGACATGGCGGTAGGGGAGCGGATCGTATCGGTTTTTGCCGGGGCTGCCGACAGGGAAGCCTTTGCTACAGGTACACACAAGCCATCCGTGATATCGGCCAGACAGTCCAGCTACTCACCTGAGCAAATCAGACTGCATCAGCTGTATCAACAGGTCCGAAACATCCGGGAGAAGCAGCAAGCTTTTGATCGCGATACATTGCTCACGATCCTCGATGAGCTCGACGCCGACTATCCGGAAGACTGGCTGATTCGCTTGGAGCTCCTGGAAATCCTTTATCGTCAGGCCGGGACGGAGCATGAACAAAGCAGGCTGCATTCCGTCTTGGAGAAGTTGAAGGATGCAAATCCAAACCAAAAGCAACTCATCATGAACGGGCTTCAACTGCTCGGATTGTAAGAACCAAAAAAAGCGGCGTGAATTGTCCTGATTGGGTGGTCACGCCGCTTTACATTCCTTCATGTTTATGGAATAAATAGGGTATGAATGTTTTCTCAAATATAGAAACAAAAGACAAAGGAGCCGGTAGAGAGTGAAAAACCGGATAAGAAAGCACTTAACGAGACTGGCCCCTGAGTTGGCGGCCAAAACGTATGGGTTTCTGTCTGATCATAACCGAATCTCTGCATTAGTATTAGAAGACCGTTCGTATACGTTGTCTCGGTTGGAAACGTTCATTCTGAGCTTGATCGAATACATACATACTGGCGATCGCGTGAAGGTGGAAAAAGGAGCAAGAGAAATTGCGATCCATCGTTCCAAACAGGGAATTTCTCTGGCATGTGTATTGGAACGGATACGCATGTGCCGGGATACTTTGCTGGATCAAATGGAGCAAGATGCGCATTATTTCATTTTTACAGAGGAAGAGCGACTGGAACTGTATCAGATTCGATTGGATCTCTATCAATTTGTAGACAGCTTGATTGATATGTTTATTCACATTTTTGAAACGGAAGAAAGTCAGCGTGAAAAGGAAATGCAGACCGGCACTGCGACGCGCGAGCGGTTTTCCGAAGTGGCGGAACAGGAATTGGTTCAGCTTGTTCTGCAGTCGACCGATATCGCGGTGCTGATTATCGATCGCAACCTAAGAATTGTTGAAGCCAACTACTCCTTTGCGGAATTGCAGCAAGTGGAACGTCAGCAGATTATCGGTACGCACATAGATGAGACGTTTCGTCCCAGAGAAAATGAAAGGTTTGTTCAATGGGTCATCGAACGCGGCCAATCCGGACATTACGTCGCGGAGATTAACGGTACACTGACAACCGTCAGTACAAGTCCGATTTATCACAGGGGTGAGTTGTGGGGAGCGATTTCAGTCCTTAGAAACATCACCGACGCCAAGCGCTACGAGGAGGAGCTGACCAAGCGGGAAGCACTCGCGGCGGTGGGGCAGCTCGCTGCCGGCATGGCCCATGAAATAAGAAATCCCCTGACATCAATCAAAGGGTTTATCCAGTTATTGCGCGAACAGACGGAGACACGGCAGAACACCTCGTATTTTTCGGTGATATTGACTGAAATTGAGCGAATTGACGGATTATTAAACGATGTCTTGGTTCTTGCACGCTACCGGGACGACAAAATTGCGGCTGAGCGATTTCTGATCATGGATGAGGTTCTCGGCGTCATCCGTTTGCTCGAGCCAGAGTCCAACAGACGGGGGATTCGACTGGAGCTGAATTGGTCCGGTGATGAATGGTACATTTACGGGTATAGGGCACGCATCAAGCAAGCGGTCCTCAACATCCTCAAGAACGCGATGGAGGCAATCGCGACCAAGGGGTCTATCGTGGAAGTCTCGGTGTACGCGTCGATTAATCAGGTCGTCTTGACCGTCGAAGATGACGGTCCCGGTCTGGAAGATAAGGTATTAAAAAATTTATTCGTTCCCTTTTACACGACCAAGCCTGACGGGACCGGACTTGGGCTGTCCACCACACAGCGAATCATCCTCGACCACGGAGGAGAAATTTTCGCGGAGAACTCCCTGCGTTTGGGAGGGGCACGCTTTGAAGTAAGGCTTCCAATTTCAAATGGGTAATAAAGACAAATGATTCATGTACAAATGAGGCATTTGTCTTTTTTTCCTTGCATTTGAAAGGGACAGCACTCATAAGGATTTACGCTTGTCAGTATTATATAGAAAACGAGCATGATTCAAACAGTTATTGTTTACGTAACATTTATTATGTAAAAGAAATGGTAACGTTTTAAGACAAAGTGCCCGTTTTGCTTTTGAGCGATGCCAAGTTTCGGTACAATAGAATTACCATTACCCCACGGAGGTATCTATGAGTGGAGATCTTTCCGTCTTTTTAGCATTTGGTGCGGGCTTTCTTTCTTTTGTTTCCCCTTGCTGTCTGCCCTTGTATCCTTCGTTCATTTCCTATATTACCGGCGTTACGATGGATGAGGTGAAAAAGGGAAGAGCTGTTTTCCAACGGCAGGCGCTATTGCACACCCTGTTCTTTATCTTTGGATTTTCGATTGTTTTCGTCGCCTTGGGACTGTCTACTTCCTGGTTGGGCAGCCTTTTTGCCTCCCAAAAGGATTTGATTCGCCAATTAGGGGGCATATTACTTGTGATCATCGGTTTGGTGATGCTTCAAGTCTTTAAGATGGACTGGATGATGAAGACGTGGAAAGTGGACCTGAAATCCCGGCCGATCGGGTATACCGGCTCCGTCCTGGTTGGAATTACGTACGCTGCTGGCTGGACGCCGTGTGTGGGACCGATTCTCTCCGGTATTATCGTTCTCGGCATGAATGATCCGGGGAGCGCCCTGTCTTATACCCTGGCCTATACTGCGGGCTTTGCGATTCCATTCTTTGTCATGACGTTTTTCATCAGCAAGGTCAAGGGAATCATGAAGTACTCTGACCGGCTGATGAAAGTGGGCGGTGCTCTGATGATCTTGTTTGGCGTGTTGCTGTATACGGACAAGATGACAGACATCACGAAAGTCCTGATTAAGATGTACGGAGGCTTCACCGGATTCTAACCCGGGGTGACCACATGAAAAGACTCATACTGGCAATGGTTATCGCTGTGCTTGTAGGCGCAGCAATCTGGCAGCCTTCTCAACAGACGGGTGCAGTGACGGTGGAACAAAGGCCGGAAGCAGGATTCGAAGCGCCGCATTTTTCGCTGCGAGGGCTTGACGATCAGACGTACGAGGTCGCAGGGAAGCGGGAGAAACCGCTTGTCATCAATTTTTGGGCGTCCTGGTGCGGCCCGTGCAAACTGGAAGCGCCGGACTTGCAAAAAGTTGCGGAGAAATACGGGCAGCAGGTGGACTTTTACGGTGTAAACGTAACTTCCAACGACAGTCTGGAGGGAGCGCAAGCATTTGTAAAGCAGTATAAGCTCACTTTCCCGATTCCGATGGACGTTACCGGTGATGTAGCCAACCGCTACTGGATTCAAGCATTTCCTACCACTTATCTGGTGGATAAGCAAGGGATCATCCGAAAGAAAATCATCGGAATGGTAGAGGGGCACTATCTGGAAACGGAATTGAAAAGATTGCTGGAAGGAAAAACAGGACCGCTGCGGTAGGGGAGGCAGCGGCCCTGTTTTATTTTAGTTCTCCGGATCAGCTTTTCTTTGAACGCTCCCGTCAGGCAAAATTTGCACATCTTTGGATAGCGATTCCATCCGCTGACGAAGCGCCTGGCTGTTTTCCTCATTCATCGGAACAGCTTGTCCCAGCTCGGCATGGTGGGGAAGCATTTTCAGCTGGCAATCGCCCGTTTTTGTACAGGAGGCCTGGAGAACCATCGTCTCCCATGTTTTAGGGTCGTTGGAACGGGTAAAGATAAAATTCCCAAGACTGTAGGCGATCCATTTCTCGTTGTACTGTTCAAAGCCCTGCAGCACATGCGGATGGCCGCCGATCACCAGGTCTGCACCCGCATCTATATATGCCCGGGACAGCTCCATCTGATGATCTACGGGATAGTCTTCCCGCTCTTTTCCCCAATGGGCGATGACAATGACCAGATCTGCTTGTCCTCTGGCCAGTTGAATGGCTTCCACGGCCTTTGCCGGATCATACGAGACCGCGATACCCGGCTTGTTTTTGCCTGCGTACCAGCTTACATTCGGGACGACGCGACTGAAGCCGAAAAACGCCATCCGAATGCCATTGCGCTCGACGTATGCCGGCGCATAGGCACGCTTTGCATCCGGGCCAGCCCCTACATACTCCAGACCGTTGTCTTCCAGCACCTGAAAAGTATCCAAAAGACCGCTTTCCCCCTGATCCATCGAGTGATTGTTAGCCAGATTCACCAGATCGATACCTGCTTCCTTCATAGCTGGAATTGCCTCCGGTGGAGACTTGTAGACGAACTCTTTGTTGGAGGCCGGTGTACCGTTTTTTGTAACAGGCGTCTCCAGATTGGCAACCGTAAAATCATCCTGTTGAAAGTATGGATGTACGTGGACATACGGAAAATCATATCCGTTTTCTTTCAACCTGGTTTCCACATGACCAGTCAAGATCACGTCGCCGACAAAAGTCAGGTTTACGGTAGCGGCTTGTTTGTTTTCACCTGCCTGCTCAGCAGGCTGGTCCGGCTGCTTTTCTTGGGAATGGTTCCAGAAGTTGTGCAGCAAATAAAAAACCAGACAGGCTCCCAGCAGGACAAACGTAAATAGAATCGTTCGCAATACAATCGTCAACAATTTTCTTTTTCTTCTGCGCTTCGCTTTTAAGCGGTCTATCCTTGTTTGATGCATCGCTCTCCCTCATATCAAAGCCTTCTGCCGCAAGGGGCGGCTTTCTTCAAAACATAAAGATAATTATAACATGCTGAAAAGCCAAAAGCCTAATCAAGCGGCCCTGGTTGCGGCTCTAGCAAGGGAGGAGACTGGGCTTCAAAGCCCGGCCCATTTTTGCTACTAACGGTCTTTTTTTGTACCATTGCCTAAGGAGAACGGATTCCTTTGCCTCATATGATAAACGGACATGAGGCAGAGGAGGGATAGAGGTGTCCAAGCCAAAGAAGGGGAGAGGAAAGAAGGATTCCAAACAGCATCCCAATCAAGTGAATTTAAAGATTGTGACTTCCGGGACCTGCATGGTCTGCAAGGAGCCATGTACACGCGGTATGGAGTATGTAGAGAAGATGGCGCAGCCGGGAGCCGTTGGTTTTGGAGTGCCGTGTATTTTGACCAGGCCCCGTGCCTGATACGAGATCAGTTCCAGAGAAGGGAAACAGAAGTGTGAGGTCGGGGTAATCGCCTGCTTAAAGCTGTCAGGGCCGGGATTATCCCTTTATTTTTTGGTTTGGATATGTTTATTCGTTTGCTTATCAAGATTTTCATAACTGTATGGACTGAAGGAGGTTGACACGCCAAGTGCAATTCTAAGTGGAAAACGAGGAAACAGGGAAGCAGAGTAGAGAACAGAGAAGAATATTCCATAATAATAAAAAAGGGATACCCGATTTGGACATCTCTTAAATGATGGTAATATATGGAAGTTGCGTTTTGGAATCTATTATAAATTCTAATAAATATTGGATAAAAAGTCTATTTCTTTTTTTGGCACTATCAGATAATGACAGTAAGTCGAATCCAAAAAGGGTGCAAATCATGTTTGATCAAGAGCCATTTCTGGTAAAAGTGGAATGGGGAAAACGCGGGGCACGAGAAGCTGCCGAACGGGGGGATATTGCGATTGTCGTCGATGTTCTCAGCTTTTCTTCGACAATCGTTACTGCCATCCATCATCATGCGATTGTTTATCCATACCCCCCGCCGATTAATGAACAGGCTGCCGCCTATGCAGACGAGATCGGGGCAGAATTGCTGCTGGGAAGAGCAGAAGCGGCGAGAGCTGGAAGACCCTCTTTGTCCCCGGTATCGTTTGGGCCCAGGGATGCAGAGAAAAAATATGTCCTATGCTCACTCAATGGAGCTGCTTGTTCCCGGCTTGCTGCCGGTGCCTCTGCCCTATTGGTCGGCAGTCTGTTGAATGCGACTGCTGCTGCTAAGTATGCGAATAGCCTTCAAAGAAAGACGGGAGCGTCCATCACTGTCGTTCCATGCGGAGAGTATTGGCAAGGCGGACGAGACGGCGAAAATGATCTTCGGCCAGGGATCGAGGATTATTTAGGAGCTGGTGCGATCATATCCGGTTTGGCGGGGAGTAAATCTCCGGAGGCCCTGGTCTGTGAGGGAGCATTTCGCGAGGGCAGGAACCGCATCGCAGATTTAATCTGGGATTGTGGCAGCGGGCGAGAGCTGCGTGAAAAGGGCTTTGCCGAAGACGTTCGCCACTGTGCCCGTCTGGATATGTATCAGGAGGTTCCCATTTTGGACCGGAACCACTTTCGAGATGCTCTTTAATGAAATGTAGTATGGATCATGGAAGACATCGCATCACCGACCTTGCGCGCGGCTCATACCGCGTATCTGGCAAGGCAAGCAGTGCTGTATTATACTAGGTGTACATAACGATGAAGGGAAGTGGTTGTCCATGAGACCACTCGCGATTTCGCCGGAAACGGCTGTGAAGCTGGCGGAAGCATTGCAGGTTCCTTTGGAGCGCCTGATGCACATGCCGCAACATATCTTGCTGCAAAAAATGATGGAGCTGGCAAAAGAAGAAGCGGAGAAAAAAGAGGCCGGGGAGTAAGGAGCTTTCCCTTTGATCTTCCACGAGCAAAGAGGCTTTATCAAAGAAGCTTCTCTTCGTACGACGTTCTCATGCAGATCCAACGCAGCATTTTCCTTTGCCTGCAACCGCCCGTCGATCGAGATGCTGTTGTACCGACAAACATACTCGCCATTGCGGTATCTGCAGCAATCCTCCCGATGTGCAAGCAGGCAAAGGATTTTCATAGGTCCTGGTGAATCATACCTACATAAGAACAAAAATTTGGAGGGGATCATATGGCAGTAAATGTAGCGCATAAATACGGAACTGGTGTAAAACCGCAGGATTTCATCCAGGGAATGACAAAAAATCAGGAAGCGTTCAACGATTGGTTCGAGAAGTTTGCTTGGGCCAGCGAGGAAGACCGCGAGTTTTTCGCATCGCTTCGCCATCGTGACGATCTGCGTTGCCTGATCATCGCAGCCGATTGGTGCGGCGATGTGGTTCGCAATGTGCCGGTTGTGCTCCGGGCTTTGGAAGAAACAGAAATCCCTACAGAAATCATGGTGATGGAAGACCACCTCGACCTCATGGATGAATTCCTCACCATGGGAGGCCGCGCGATTCCTGTCGTCATCTTTGCAGATACTGGCGGACATGTTCTCGCCAAATGGGGCCCGCGCCCGCAGCATGTGCAAGCAGTGATGACTGCTTTTAAACAACAGAATCCGGACCGGAATGCACCCGACTACGAGGAAAAGATTAAAGTCGCTCGTGCCGAGATGCTCGCCCAGTACGGAGAGGGCACCGGCTACCAGCAGGTGATCGTAAAAGAACTGCGGGACGTACTATCGGCTATTTAATTGCAGACAAGGAGCTGGAGCACCACCCGAGACCAGCCGAGATCCAGGGAAGCAGTTCGCTACGCCGGATTCGGGAGAGTGCTCATGTTGACAGAAAATCGGCTGTAAATAGAAGCAGGGATGGGAGCGCGGCTCAACGGTTCGCTCCTGTCCGCTTCTTTTGGAAGGAATGAAAAGCTTGCATTACTACGGAAATGAGACCATCATGTCATTGGAGCAGGTTCTGCGCCTTCGTCCAAATGAAGTCCGGATATTGGAATGGGTTCGTACATACGAGTTTCTTGAAAATCAGTATGGCCTCGATGATGCCGTCCCTCATTTTTTAGAGATAAAATGTGAGGCAGATGCAGTTAGGATCAGACGAAACAGAATCACCGATTTTCCCGAATACATTTGCGAAGAAGAGAAGACGTTTCCTGATGTGGAACAGGCCCTTGCTCTCTTTCATGAGTGGGCAAAGCAAATATTGGATCAGGTAGGGAACGACAAGTAAGAGGGTCTGAAGAAATTGAGTATGTATTGACAATATTAATTCTATTATGTTAGAGTTAAAAGCGTCGATTCGTTTTTCATAAAAGGAAAAACATCGATGTATGCCGGTGTAGCTCAATTGGTAGAGCACCTGACTTGTAATCAGGGGGTTGTGGGTTCAAGTCCTATCGCCGGCACCATTTTTCGGGGAGATAGCGAAGTGGCTAAACGCGGCAGACTGTAAATCTGCTCCCTATGGGTTCGGCGGTTCGAATCCGTCTCTCCCCACCATCTTTTCTGTCAGTTTATAATTCGAGCCGGTGTGGCGGAATTGGCAGACGCGACGGACTCAAAATCCGTTTCCAGCAATGGAGTGGGGGTTCAAGTCCCTTCACCGGCACCATCATAGAGCGACGATATTCTTCGGGTCGAGGCACCTGAAGAATTTTTTTTATGTGGACCATCAGTCCCAACGATTTGCAGACTCTGCGGTCGGTACATCATGGGCATATTTCCTTTTGTTGACAACAGCTCTATAGCTGCTATATACTTTTTTCTTGAGGTGGTAATCAGCATGGACATGAATGAGTTGCGCCAAACTCAACTCAGTTATTACTTTTTGGATGCAGTAACAGCATATATGGATTTCGAGAAGACCACCCATTTTTTAAGAACAAAGGATGGCAAACAAATTTATTATGCGGAAATCCATACCGTATCGGCGATTAAAGAAAACGAAGGGATACATATTACCGCGCTGGCTGAAAAGCTCGGTGTGACCCTTGGTGCTGTGTCCCAGATTCTGATCAAGCTGGAAAAGAAAGGATTGATCAAAAAAGAAAGAGACCCTCGCAACCAGTCTCGATTTCTGCTCACGCTCACTTGCGAAGGGGAAATCGCGCATTTGAACCATCTGAGGTTTCACGAAGCGTTTGATGATCTGGTTTACAGCGTTTTGGAGGGAAAATCCGAGGAGCAGGTACGGTTTTTGAAACAATGTTTGATCGACCTGGCGGCAAAACTGCAGACCGCAACTGAGGAAGAGAAGAAGAAGCAAAAATGAGAAAAATTTTTACATAAAGACTATAGTACCTATAGACATTCAAATTGTGAATTCCACCAGAAATGGTGGAATAAAAAACAACATTAATTGAGAATGATTATCTTGTTCATTCAAGAAACTTGCCGAAACGAGGTGAACATGCCGTGGTGTCCATGATTCGAAGGAGATTGACCGGGCTTGCAGTGGTACTGTTCGGGGTAACCCTCCTCTCTTTCCTGCTGGCCAGCATCTCGCCGGTCGATCCGGCCGAAGCGTATGCGCTCCGGGTCACCCAGCAGCCGACGCCCGAACAGATTGCCGCCATTCGCGTAGAGCTGGGCCTTCATCTGCCGTTACATCAGCAGTATTTCCGTTGGGTCGGCAATCTTCTGCAAGGAGATTTGGGCATCTCTTATTTGACGAAAAAGCCAGTCCTCTCCGACATTGCCGAAAAATTGCCCGTGACGCTGCAACTGGTTGGGCTCGCCCTCGTGTGGGTCGCGTTGGTTACGGTTCCGATCGGCATTCTGACTGCCTTGAAGCCGGGAACTCTATTCGATCAAGCAGTCCGATGGGCGACCATCCTCGGCATCTCACTGCCGAGCTTTTGGCTCGGATTTCTCCTGCTGCTGCTGTTCACTTTGATCCTCCCTGTGTTCCAGGTGGTGAATACGGGCACGCTCGGCAGTCTGATTCTCCCTTCGCTTACGCTGGCGGTACCGGCGGCGTCCGCCTTTATCCGCCTGTTCCGTGCGACACTGTTGTCCAATTTGAATAAAGATTATGTCGTTTACGCCAGAGCAAGAGGAATCCGCCAGAGCCGGATTGTGTGGGTACATGTGGTCAAAAACTCGTTACCGCCACTCATTACGCTCTTTTGTCAATACGTCGGGCTGCTGGTCACCGGCAGCGCGGTCGTCGAGAGTCTATTCTCGCTGCCAGGCATCGGCATGCATCTGGTTAATGCCAGCATGGCCCGCGATTTGCCGACCGTCAACGGATGCGTGCTTGTCATCGCGCTCATCTTCGTTTTGACCCGAACGGCGGCGGAACTGATCAATGCGCGACTGAACCCGAAGCTGACGGACAAGGAGGAAAGGCTGTATGGGTAAAGCGATCCTGAACAACAAACAGGCCCTTGCCGGCCTTGCGCTGATCGCCATCGTCTCGATCATGGCTGTGCTCGCTCCTGTCATGGCACCCAACGATCCGAACAAGATTGATGTGATGAGCAGGTTTCTGGCTCCCAGCGCCCAATACCCGCTCGGGACCGATCAGTTGGGCCGGTGCGTGCTCTCCCGGCTGCTGTACGGAGCGATCTACTCACTCGGTATTGCCGTGCCGACACTGTTTGTGCTGGGCGGCATCGGGGCGGCGCTTGGAACGGCAGCGGCCTATATCGGCGGGAGATGGGAACGCGGCTTTTTGGTTGTGTGCGATATTGTAATGGCGTTTCCTTCTCTCGTTCTCATGCTGGCGCTGATTGGCTCGCTCGGGCAAGGGCTCGTGAGCATTGTCGCGGCGACCGTCAGCACCATGTGGGCGTGGTTCGCCAAAGTAGTCTGGTCGTACGCCAGCCTGGAAAAAGGCAAGGACTACATTGTCGCTTCCTGTATCGCTGGATGCAGCGGCTGGCGAATCGTGTTTGGCCACATCATGCCCAACCTGCTGCCGCAATTTGCGGTATACCTGAGTACCGGCATCGCCGGGTTCATCCTGATGGTGTCCGGCCTATCGTTTCTTGGGCTCGGCTTCGAAGCAGGGACGCCGGAGTGGGGGGCGATGCTCAGCGAGGCGAAAGCGCATTTCTTTTCCCATCCGACGCTGGTCGTCTATCCCGGCTTGTGTATCTTGCTCGCGGCGGCCGGGTTCAACCTGTTCGGCGAGGCGCTCCGGGACATTCTCTCTCCTGAGGAGGCAAGCGAATGAGCGAATTGTTGCAAGTCGAAAGCCTGTGCATCGGGCTGAAGCAAACGGGCAAGCCCATCGTCAAGCAAGTGAGTTTCGCACTTCGCAAAGGGGCCGCGCTGGCCGTTGTCGGGGAGAGCGGCAGTGGGAAGACGCTGACTTGCAAGGCAATCATGCGGTTGCTTCATGATCGTACATTTACTGTTTCCGGGAGCATCCGCTATCGCGGACAAGAGCTGCTTGCGGCAAGCGAGCGGGATATGCGAGCGCTGCGAGGCAACCGGATTGCGATGATCGTGCAGCATCCGATGATGGCGTTTGATCCGACCGCCACCATCGGCACTCAAATCACGGAGACGATCATGGCCCACCGCTGTATAAGCAAAAGGGACGCTTACTCGTCCGGTGTCCGGGCGCTGGAGCGGATGAATCTGCCCCGCTGCGAGCAACTGATGAACAGCTATCCGTCCGAATTGAGCGGCGGCATGCTGCAACGGATCGTCATCGCCCTGGCAATCATTCACGAGCCGGACGTAATTATTGCCGACGAGCCGACGACCGCTCTGGACGTCCGCAATCAAAGCATGGTCCTGCAGGAACTCAAACAGTTGAAGCAAAGCGGAATCGGGCTGCTGCTCGTCACCCACGACTTCGGCGTCGCCGCGGGTCTGGCGGACGAGATGCTCGTCATGCGGGAAGGGGAGGTGATCGAGCGCGGTACGGTACATGACGTCTTTGCAGCACCCAGAGAAGCATACACAAAGGAGCTTTTGGAGGCCAGAATACTCATGAGGAAGGAAGACCGACATGATCGAGATGAGGGATGTATCCAAACAGTATAGGGGCAAAGGCAGCCGTGGGCGTTCAGTTACGTTCGATGCAGTCAAGCAGGTCTCCCTCACACTTCGTTCGGATGTTCGTTACGCGTTAGTCGGCGAGAGCGGCAGCGGCAAAAGCACGCTTGCCCGACTGTTAATGGCGATCGATCCACCGACGAGCGGAGAGATTTTGTTTGATGGTGCCAGCGTATGGGAGATGCACCCACGGGAGCTTCGCAAGAAACGGGCAGAGTATCAGATGGTGCTGCAAAACGCGAGCGGCTCCCTCGATCCTCGGCGCAGCGTGTACGATTCGATCGCTGAGCCGATCCGCTGCCTAACGAACCTGGACCGGAGCGAAGAGCGCGAGAAAGTGCTGGCGCTGGCCGAACGGATGAAGCTGTCAGCGGCGCAGTTGGAGCGGCTGCCCCACGAACTAAGCGGCGGCCAGCTCAAGCGTGTCTGCATGGCGAGAGCAATGAGCGTGTCGCCGAATGCCTTTCATGAGGATGGTTCCGTCAAGGACACGCTAAAAACTGTCACGCTCGGTACCGGCCCCTACATGTACAGGGGCGACAGGGACGGCAATATCTATACCTTCGTCCGAAACCCCCACTATTGGGGAGAGCCTCCCGAGGTTGAGCGGTTCCATGTGAAAGTGATTCCCGATAATCACGCCAGGCTGCTTGCTTTTCGCAACGGGGAGGTAGATCTCCTCGTGGGGACCCGCCAAATATCTTTTGACGGATTCAATGAGATGAAGGCTGCCGGGTATGGCGCGCTCGTCTCGGAGGGAGAAGCGAATTATACCCGTTTTCTTGCCTTCGATGTATCCAAAGCGCCATTCGACGACTTGAATGTGCGGCTCGCAGTCAGCTATGCCATTGACAAAATGAGTATTGTTCAAAATATCTTTGCGGGGATTGAAACGAGAGCGGACAGCATTTTGGACCCCGCGTTGCCTTACTGCGACGTCCAACTGGTCCCGCGTATTTACGACAGGCAACAAGCAATAGCGCTGCTGGAAAATGCGGGTTGGGTGGATGCAGATGGCGATGGCGTACGGGAAAAAGACGGCGTTATGCTAAAGGGTGAGATTTTGTATATAAAAGGCGACCCCATGATTGACGATTTGATCCTCGTGCTGGCCGCGCAACTGAAAGAAATCGGCATGGAGATGAAAGGAAACGGCATGGAGAAGATGGCGTTTCATGCCGAGTACGCTAAAGGGGTGGCGATTACCCTTTATCAGACGTACGGCAATCCATGGGACCCGCATACCACGATCTCCAATATGAAACCCGATCTGAAGAACGACTATCCGGCCGCTCAGGCGCTCGCTCTTGTGAAAAACGGAAATGACATCATTCAACGGCTGAACGTCACGACGGATGAAAAGGAAATCCGGAAAACCTATCACTTTGTTTTAAGCGAAATTCACGACAAAGCGACTTTGCTTCCCATTTCCTACACGCGGGAGTTGGCACTGCATAACACCGATAAAATAAAAGGATATACGTTCTACGCCGGGCAGCCGTCCCATTTCAATGTTGCGGGGATCAAGTTAAAGTGAATTTTTTTACCCCTGGCCTATAGCTGCTATAGACTTTTAGGGGTACTCGTCTTCTCTATGGCCAGCCGAGCAGGAAGGTAACAGGCATAGCTGCACACGGCATCAGCCGGCAAAGCTATTCCTTATTTTGATATCCAATGAGGTGAATACAATGGTTGAACGAGATGGGGTAAAACATTCGGCCCACATAGAAGAACAGCACATGATCGGCTTCGGGGCACTCGCCCGGCTGTTGCGTCCAGTACGTCTGCATCTAATCGGCTGCGCCCTGCTCTCAGCGCTCGGGGCAGCGGCCGGACTCGCCCCTTATATCGCCGTCGCGGAGATCGCGCGCCACGTGCTCGTCGCCGCCAGTGCTGCAGACGCAGCCAGGGAAGTCTGGATGTGGGTGGGCATCGGAGCGGCCGGCGCAGCGCTCAGGCTCGTGCTCGTTTTCCTGTCATCGCGACTCGGCCACTATGCAGACGCCGAAACGTTGCACGACATCCGCAAGCGGCTCGTCCGCCATCTGGGTGTAGTGCCGCTTGGCTGGTTTCGGGCAACTGGCTCCGGTGCCATCAAGAAGGCGATGACGACCGATCTGGAAGTGATGCATCAGCTAATCGCCCATGCTCTCGGTGAAATGATCGGCGCTGTCGTAGCAATGACGGTCGGTTTCGCCTATTTGGCGATAATTGATTGGCGGATGACGCTGATCACGGCCGCCGTTCTCGCCGTGATGGCCACTTCCTTTCGCATCGCGATGCGTTCGATCACGACGCATATGGCCCGTCTGCAGGCGGCGGAAGAGCGCATCAGCGCCGCCGGTGTCGAATATGCCGATGGGATCACGGTCGTAAAAACGTTCGGTACGGGAGGGCGCATTCTGCAGCGTTTCGCCGAAGCCGTTCGCGATCATACCGAGGCGATGAGCGCGTGGGTGTCGGAGACCCGGTACAGCTCTGCTGTCTCCCGGCTGTTTTCTTCCGAAATGTCGGTACTGGCCGTGGTGATGGCAGCCGGTCTTGGTTTTGTCGCTAAGGATCAGCTCGCAGTCGCTGACTTGTTGCCCTTCCTGATCGTCGGTATTGGGTTGCCAACGTCGATCACCCCGGCGATTCACGGCTCACAAGGTTTGCGCCAGGGACGGATGGCGGCCAGCCATATCGAGCAGCTGCTGTCGCTTCAAGCGCTGTCCGAAGCGGAGCAGCCGCAGAAGCCGCGGGATCATCGCATCGAATTCGACCGTGTCTCCTTCTCTTACGACGGCAAGACCAACGCGCTTTCAGACATAAGTGCAGTATGCGAGCCCGGGACCGTAACCGCAATCGTAGGTCCTTCGGGTGCCGGGAAGACGACGATCGCGAGCCTGCTGCCGCGCTTTTACGACGTCACCGACGGCGCGATCCGCATCGGCGGCATTGACATCCGGTCCATCCCGACGCCGGAGCTGCTAAAGTTGATGTCGCTCGTATTCCAGGACGTCGTGCTGCTGAGGGACACGGTTAGGGAAAACATCCGCATTGGCCGCCCTGACGCTACGGACGAGGAGGTTCGTCGTGCCGCTGTCGCCGCCCAGATCCATCACGTGATTGAACAGCTTCCGAACGGTTACGATACGGTTTTGGGTGCTGGCACAGGCGGGCTGTCTGGCGGCGAGCGGCAGCGGTTGACGATTGCAAGGGCGATTCTGTCCGGTGCGCCGATCGTCATTTTGGACGAAGCCACGGCTTCGCTTGACCCGGACAGCGAAGCGGCCGTTCAGGACGCGTTGGCCGAGCTCGCCACCGGCAAAACCGTGATCGTCATCGCACACCGGCTGCACACAATCCGAAACGCCGACCAAATTCTCGTTCTGAACGATGGGCGGCTAACCGAACACGGAACCCATGAGGAACTGCTCGCCCACAAGGGGCTGTATGCCCGCATGTGGAAAGCTCAACAGCAGGGAGAATCTGTATGAGTCGCAGCGTCGGCTCCGACAAACTCCGGCACGGCACCGGCATCAGCTGAGTTGACGCCGTTCGGCTCACGCAGGCTGCCAGCGTTGCAGCGAGAGATCAGTTGCATCGGGGTGGCTGGCCTCGCCGGAGCCTTCGTACACAAGGCTGAATGACTGACTGCCTATCTGCCTGCAAACGAATGAACAAAAACAAACCTAGCCCAACGGATAAACGTGCCAGGAAGCCATGCCTTCACATGTTAAACCTTGTAAAAAGGAGAATGTCTATGATTCCTATGATCCGCAACCTGTATCGGTTATGGCCGGACCCGAAGCTGCTTTTGCGTCTCGGTTCGTTGCAAGTGATTCTGGCAGTATTGCAGGGAGTGCTGCTCGGCATGCTCGTTCCGATCTTGCGGGCGCTGCTGCGCCCGGAGCCGGACTTCGCCGCTGCTGGGCCGTGGCTATTCGCGGGCGGAATCGGCCTTGCCGTCTATGCTGTGCTCACCGTCATCGCCACGCCATTCGGCTTCGCCGCCAGTATGGAGCTCGCCGCTGAGCTCAGACACCATCTGATGCGGCACGTGACAACTCTCCCTCTCGGATGGTTCACGGCCGACCGCAAAGCCCGCCTCGCCCGGGCGGTCACCGCTGACGTCAACACGATCTCTCACCTGACCGTTACGATTGGATTCCCGGCGATCGTTTCCGTCCTTGTGCCGGCTACCGTCATCGTGGTCACGTTTGCGGTCGACTGGCGGATGGCGCTGCTGTTTCTCGCCATTGCCCCCATCGCTTTCCTGACCTTGCGGCGTGCCGGGCACATTGCCAGCATCGCCGAGGTTGAGCTGGAGGAGGCAGCCACGGAGATTGCCGGGCGGCCCATCGAGCTCGGGCAAGCGCAGACGGTGCTGCGAGCGGCCGGTCACGGTACGACCGGTACCGCCCGGCTGCGTGAGGCGCTAGAAGAGCATCGCCGAACCTACCGCCGCGGTTTGCGTCGCTCCATGGTGCCAGATCTGACATTCACCGCCGTTGTAATGATCGGGTTCGCGGCCGTGCTTGCGCTAGGAGCTTGGCTGCTGCTGGAACGATCGCTTCCCATCCCGGATGCGGTCGTGCTGTTCGTGCTGGCCGTCCGCTTTCTGGAGCCGATCGGCAATCTGATTGAACTGATTGGAGCTCTCCGCGCGATGGACAACTCGATCGGGCGCGTTCAGGCGATTCTGCACACCCGTCCGCTTCCGAAAGCACCAAAGCCTGTAACTCGTCTGGAGAATGCTGGCATCGAATTTGAAAGCGTAACCTATCATTATGAGCAGGAAACCGGCAAGGCGCCAGCCTTGTCCGATGTATCATTCCGTTGTCTCCCCGGAACGATGACAGCACTCGTTGGGCCGTCGGGCTCCGGCAAGACGACCGTCATCCGGCTCATCGCCCGATTCTTCGACGTCGACAAAGGCAGCGTACGCATCGGCGGCGTCGACGTCCGAAGCCTGAATGAAGAAGTGTTGATGAGTGATGTCGCTATCGTGTTCCAGGACGTGTATTTGTTCGACACGACGATTGAGGAAAACGTCCGGCTTGCCAAGCCGGACGCCACGGATGAGGAGCTTGCCGCCGCCGCGCGCGCTGCCCGCCTCGACGACGTCATCGCCCGTCTCCCGCAAGGCTGGCGCTCGCGTGTCGGCGAGGGAGGCGCCCAACTGTCCGGGGGTGAGCGGCAGCGGGTGTCTATTGCCCGGGCGTTCCTGAAGCGTGCACGGATCGTGCTGATCGACGAGGCGAGCTCCGCGCTTGATCCAGAGAACGAGATCGCGGTTAGCCAAGCGATCGCCAATCTGGCCGGCGATCCCGACCGGACAGTCATCGTTATCGCTCATCGTCCGTCGACGCTAGCCGCCGCCGATCAAGTTATCGTACTCGATGCGGGCCGTGTCGCCGAAATCGGGAAGCCGGAGGAACTCCGCCAGGGAGAGGGAATTTTTGCCCGTCTGTTCGACCAATACGAGCGCGCCCGGAGCTGGCACATCGTCAAACGGGCATAGTGCGGGCCGCCGGTACGAATCGATCATGGAAGGGACTCATGCCGTTAGAAGGGGAAAGGTTTCTCTCGATGAAGAACCAAGCATACAATATATCTCAAGGATGATTTGATTCAGAGCGCCTTTTCAAATTGATGACCGAAATAATGCCTGCTACAAAGCGTTTACACAATAGTTCACTTGGCGAAGGGAGAAAGCAATGGTATCAGATTACCTCCATAAACAGGTAAAAGTGAAAATAGACAGACCGTTAGGTTCGAAACATCCCAGACATCACTTCATCTACCTTCTCAATTACGGATATATTCCCGGCACAATCTCGGGGGATGGCATGGAGATAGATGCCTATGTCCTGGGTGAGTTTGAACCGCTGGAAACTTATGAAGGAAAAGTAATCGCAGTCGTTATTAGACATGATGATGTAGAAGATAAACTTGTTGTATCTAACAAGCATTATACCAGTGAACAGATTCGCGCATTGATTGAGTTCCAAGAACGATTCTTTCAAATCAATATCATCATGTAAAGCTCGGTGAAATACGTCCGTTGCGTGTACGAACCGTATTTCCAGCCACTGATGTTTTGATCCGCTTTTGATGGCATCTGTCTATGCCAAAGTCGACCACACGGCCCGTCTTCCCGAATGATTCCACCCTCAGCTTCCGCTTGTTCATCGGATTTCTGGGACATGTACAAAATGCATTTCGAATCTCTCAAACGCTTCTGAACCCTGCAAAAAACAGAAGAACCTGCGAAATGGCCTTGGTTTCCAAGGTTTTTCGCAGGTTCTTAACATGTTTTCTTGACTTCATTTTCACGTGTGTTATAATAATATTCGCAAAACGAAATTCCTTTCTAGCTAGGGAGAGGGCGTACTTCCCTTCACCGGCACCATTCGTTGCGGATGTTTGGATACCTGCGGGTGTAGTTCAATGGTAGAACTCTAGCTTCCCAAGCTAGCGGCGTGGGTTCGATTCCCATCACCCGCTCCATAGAATCAGATTGTAAAAACCTTGAGAAATCAAGGTTTTTTTCTTTTTGATTCTTTAGGTTGAAGGGGGGAGGGATGCTATTTAGTGGCATATGGTGAGTGATTCTCCCCTCAAAGATAGCGAACTTTCTCGTTAACTCAAAAAGCCGTGTGAATACAACATACAACCAACGCCAAAAAAAGCGGTTGCCTAGTAAATAGCTCGTTCCTTATCTGAGAACAGGCTGGTTATATGGACAAGAACCTGTGATATGAAAAGTAAAACCGATTTTTTTGTCATTGTGTGCTATACACAGTTGTGGTCCAACATTTTGTGTTTAAGATCATATACCAATTGAAGTGGTTATAAAGGTTGCGTATAATGTAATTGATTCTTATTATTGGGGGAATTTGTAAAAGTGAATTTGGAACAAAAAGTCTTCCGACTAATTATTCCGTCAATCTTCTCTGTATATATAGTTGGCAGCTCAATGCTTGAAGGGTTTCTTTATTTTGTTATTGTTGACGATGTGAATCAAGGTTTCATTCCGTGGAAAGATTTTTGGGGCGTTTCAAAACTGACTGCAATTCGGTTCCTTGTAATGGCAGTGGTGATATTTATCATGTACCGACTTGGAAGCAGAACGTTGTTTATCTTGCTGTTTAGCATTGCTCTTTTTGAATTTATAGTATTTCTTGGGGCAAATCACTTTATCTTTTACCCGCCTTTAGTATCCAATCTCTTAATAACGATGATTTGTGGACTCATTATAAAAAAGGATAAAGGGTGTTTAGTTCCAAAGGGAGGATCAAACTAAAAAGTTTGGATATGAAATAACAAAATCCTAACCACAAACATAACCATCCCGTCTTCCCCTTGTGAAAAGTGAGACGGGATATTTATATTTATAGTATGAATCATTTTGTCTATAAAGTAAAAAAGTCAGCTATATGGATTACTCTAGCTAGATTAATTGATGCTCGGAAACATGGACTGTACGATTTGAATTATTTTTTCAGCTAGTTTTACCGTCAATAGTAGTTTCATTCGTTTTAAACCTAACTCGGATCAAAGAACAACAGCGGCAATCCAGGACGAGAAAAGAAAGTCCTAGAATGCCGTTATTTCTGTCTGTACTGCTATTCCATGAACACAGTTTTGGTTTCTTTCTGAGGTTTATCGTCGCGAATGACTAGTAGCAGCCCAATAAAAATAAATACTGTGCCCATCCAAAAAGACAAACCAATCTGTTCGCCAAGTAATACCCAACCTAAAAAAGTACCCACTATCGGCTGTAAAAAGAAAAATAATCCGCCACTGGAAGCATTAAGCTTTTGCAAGCCTCGATTCCACAACAAAAAGCCACACGCTGTAGAAATGACCCCCAAATATAGCAAGCCACCCCAAATAGAAGGCTGCATAATCGCTTGAAAATCAAGCTTAGTCAATCTCCCAAGTGTAAAAGGCGTTAGAAGGGCAATGGCTACAAGGATACTGTAGCTTGTTACGACAATTTGCGAATATTGCCCTGGTACGCGCTTTACAAGGACAGACATAAGTGACCACGTTAGTGCTGCGATAATCAGAGATACGCCACCCAACTGATTTGAGGTATCGATTTGAGCAGTTCCGACAATTACACAGACACCAGTGGTTGCCAAAACAATAGAAATGGCTTTCTTTGCAGTAATTTTTTCTTTGAGGATCATTCTTGCAAACAGGACCATAAATGCAGGTGTCGTTGATGTAATAATGGCTCCCATTTGCGCAGAGGAGAGCATCGTTCCGACCTCTTGCGTAACGATAGAAATCGTATTTCCAATGAAACCAATCAAAATGATTAATGGCCAGTCACGTTTTGCGACACGCCATGATTGTTTTGTCAGGGCTCCGATAATGAGTAGTGCTAAAAGAGCAATTACATAGCGAAGCCATACTAATTCAAGTGGTGGTACAATATCGACCACAACTTTAACGACAACATACATTCCGCCCCAAATACTAGCAGCGAGTGATAAATATAAAGAACCAAGTATGGTATTTTTCATATTGTTGACCTCCGTTTTATAGACACTATTTATGTCCTTAACGGAGACGTAATTATTCTTCCGTTAAGGGAGAATAATTACAGGTACATCATTCTCAAAAAGTGGTGAATACAACATCGGCTTTCATCTCCTTTCAGTGATGTATCTTATTCTACAACAAAATAGCTTTATCAGGTCACAAAATTTATCAACCGACCCATAAATCAGAGTATAAAAACCTTGAGAAATCAAGCTTTAATTGTCTCTTCATAGCAGGTGGGGGTGATAGAATGCCGCTCGTCTTATCTCTATTATTCAACTATCGAACCCGTTCGTTCACTGATGAGTACTTTTTGTGCAAAAGTAGATTATGTTCAACAAAAATAAAAATTCAGTCTGATCCCGCGCAGTTTTTTAAGCCGATCTACCAGTAAGAAGGCGTTCTTAAGTGGCAAATGTGTAATGTATTTTATAACCAAGCCTTTTTTAAGAGCTCCACACCAAGCTGGATTTCTTCACAGGACAAATTGCTGAAACCAAGTTTAATCATCGGTTTATCGGTTTTGTTTTTAATGAAGTAGAGTGAAGTAGGATAAACTTTAACCCCCTGCATGGATGCTTGTTGAATGAGCCATTCCTCTGAACGCTCCAAGTGTACTTTGACTAATACGTACAAGCCAGACTGCTCGCCAATAATCGATAGATTTTGCTCGAAATGATTCCTTAACTCAAAAACCAACTGCTGCATTTTTCGTTTGTAAACAAGACGCATGCGTTTAATATGGCGAGTCCATTCCCCTTCTTCCATAAATTTTGCCATAGCAAATTGGCTAAGTAGGGAAGTAGTGCTCTCGAAATGTTTGAATTGCTTTTTGTAACCGTGTAAAAGTGGCTCTGGCAACACCATGTAAGTTAAGCGAATTCCGGGAAGAAAGCACTTTGAGAAATTTCCAAGATAAATCACTCTCGTTGAGTCGATGGATGCGAGAGCGGGGAATGGTTGCTGGGTATAGCGAAATTCACTGTCGTAATCGTCTTCGATGATATAGCCTTGCTTCTTGTTTGCCCAATGGATGAGGGCGTGCCTTTGCTGAATGGGCATGCTTACCCCGTATGGACTGTGATGGGACGGCGCCACATAAATTAACCGTGATGTCAAATATTCCAGGTGTGAAAAATCAGCACCTGACTCGTAAACGGGCAGTGTTTCAAGCGTAAAACCGTTTGCTCGAAAAGCTTCTCTGGCGCCATCATAGCCAGGATCCTCCACAATGATGCTGGAAAAATCACGTTTCAGGACAAGACCGAGATACACGAGCATTTGCCCGGTACTGCTTCCGATAATGATAGCATCTGGATCTGTTCTCACCCCACGAGACTGGAGTATATAGGCTGCGATTTGTTCACGCAGGCACATTTCGCCAAAAGGTTCCCCGTATCGAAAGCTGTCCTTTTCCGTTAATACTTGGTTCGAGATCCTTCTCCACGTTTTTAAAGGGAAGTGCGCTTGATCGACGACGCCTGCCCGGAAATCTACGCGAACGGGTGGGGCCGGTTCGGTTTGCTTATGATTGGAAGAACTGCGAGCTTCCTGAAATAAAAGGGGCTCCAACTCATTTACAAAATAACCTTTACGGCCCTCTCCACGAATATACCCTTCAGCAACAAGCTGTTCATATGCCATTAATGTTGTATTGCGGCTCACATGCAGGGAATCCGCAAGCTGGCGAATGGAGGGCAATGGCTCATTCGCCTTCAGGTCGCCTTGTTCAATGAATGATTTAAATTTCTCGTAGATTTGTTTGTATTTCGGAGAGTTATCTTGAAAGGAAAAAATGGCGTTTTTCATTTTCATCCCTCTGACATGTATATTTGTTTGTTATTGTATCTTTTTTTATGTCAGCTCGCATCATACGATATCTTTGTCACGATTTTTACTGCCAATTTTCCGAGTCATTCTATTGCGAGCTGAAAGGATGATGAATGTGTATATTCCTAAGCAATATCGGATGAATCATGATGAGGCCGTTCAAATGATGAAGTCCTACCCGTTTGCCTTATTGATTACGGTTGATGAACAGCGCCCGTTGGCTACACACATCCCTTTGGAAATTCGTGAAGAGGAAGGGAAAATTTATGCGACCGGGCACATTGCTTACGGAAACATCCAGAAGAAAACATTGGACCATAACCGTGATGTGTTGCTTATTTTCCAAGGACCGCACGCTTACATTTCGTCAAGCTGGTATGAGAGAGAAGAGGTTCCTACATGGGACTATCTCGCTGTACATGCGTATGGAACATCGCGTGTGCTTGAGAAGGATGAGCTGAAATCGGCTTTGGACTCTATGCTGAAACGCTATTGTATTTTGCAACTCAAAAATGCAGAGTTTGGCGGCCAATTTATGCAGAACACTGCCAACATCAATACAAAAGAATTTAGGAAGACTTCATGCTGGATAGAGCATGGCGCAGTCGGTAGCTTTCTCCGGTAAACGCCAGAATATGGGCGTGGTGGACGAGGCGATCCACAAGGGCTGCCGTCAATCGCGTATCTCCAAACACCGTATTCCACTGCCCAAACTCCAAATTCGACGTCACAATCACACTGTTTCTCTCATAGCAGGCCGAGATAACATGAAACAACAGCTCAGCCCCCGTTTGGTGAAAGGGAACAAACCCAACCTCGTCCAAAATCAACAACTCACAGTCTGCCAGTTCTTTTTGAAACCGCATCAGTGCCCCATTCGCGTGTTTTTCCTGCAAGAGCGCAACCAGATCGGGAACACGGAAGAATCGAACGGCATATCCCCTTCGGCACGCCTCTACGCCAAGCGCTGTTGCCAGATGGGTCTTCCCCGTGCCCACTTTTCCCAGCATCAGCACATTTTCCTTGCGCTCCAAAAAACGTAGGTCGATCAATCCCTCCTTTGTACATGTTTCCGGTAAGGTGACTGCCTCAAAAGCGTAATCTTCCAGTGTCTTCAGTTGGGGAAACGCGGCTTTCTTTATCAGTCGCTTCAGCTTTGTCTCCTCCCGCCGTTGAATCTCCATCCGCAAGACTCCCAGCAAGAAGCTCTCCCGATCTTCAAACGGCACCTGTTCATAGGTTTCCATCACATGCGCCAAATGCAAAGTTTTGCACACCTTTGCCAGCTCTTCTCTCATTCCACCCTCACCCCCAGGATCCGGTCGTACTCATCCAGTATGGGTATCTGCCCGTGAAGGGCAGGGGGTGTATGCGACTCTGAAAACGGTTCCGGGCGGAAAACAGGGTGTTTTATCGCGTAAAGGGCATGCTCCAAGGCAACAGCCAGATGCTCTTGCTGATGCGACAATTCTCCCAGTACTTGCCCGATTTCCTTCAACGTATAGGTGTCGAGCAATCGATGGAGCAGGCGAATTCGTGCTTTTCGTGCATTCATGTCTTCCACCGTCAAAAACGTTTGGAGCGCCTGAGGCATCATATTGGTAAAGGAAGAATACATCACCGCCCGCGGGCGTTTTTCATATCTCTTCAATACCGCCTTCCAATCTACTGGAATGACTTTCTCCGTATAGGGACGAGGCAATGTCACAATCGGGGTGTATGTCCCGTCTGCCGTTAACACCTCCAGCACATCCCACTTGACTTTCACCAAAACCGGCTGCATGGCCCGACACTGCGGCAACGGGAAGAGAGCCGCGTCAAACGACAGCTCAGCGTATTTGTTCAGGTGGCACGTCTCCAGCCGGAAAATCTCCAGCGGTGTCGTCGGCAGCGTCAGCAGCTTGCATTTTTCTTGCTTCCACAACTCGGCAATGGTTTGCTTTTTCACATAGTGAGGGCGCTGCATATCCGCACGGGCAGCTTCCGCCAAATACGTCTCCAGTTGTTCCGGCGTATCGATAACCGGTGGCGGAACACACCAGTTCCGGCGTCCATACCCCACTTTGTTTTCCACATGGCCTTTCTCATGGCCGCTGTATGGATTGCAAAACAGGGGCTCAAAGCGGTAATGGGCGCAGAAACGCCGAAACGCTTCCGTACACTCTCGTTTTCCGCCTTGCTGGATGGACACAACAGCAGCGGACAAGTTGTCAAACCAAATCTTGCGAGGAACCCCTCCCATTTGCTGAAATAGCCGCCCTAAGGCCTCCAGAAAGCATTCCGTGTTTTCTTTCGGAACCGGGAACACAAAGGCGGCATTGCTGTACGGAAACGACAGGGTCAATACTTTCCGCTCCACCAGTTCTCCCGACTTGACCACGTACACCGTCCCAAAGTCAGCCTGGGCTTCCCCGCCTGGATGCTCCAAACGCTCAAAATGTTCGGCTCGTTCGGCTGCCATGGCTTTCTTCCGTTTGGAGACATATTCGGATACCGTTCGCTGCCCGCCAGGGAAGCCGTACTCATCCCGTAACCGCTGAAACATGCGGACGGCTGTATGGCGTTGCTTGCGTGGAAGACGCTCATCATCCTCCAGCCATGTGTCAATAATCTCTAAGTACGGTCCCAACACCGGATGGCGGCCTTTTCGCTTGCATACCGGTTCATTCCAATCGTCGCGATCCGCATATTTCTTGGCGGTTCGCCAATTCACCTGGACACGTTCCGCAATTTCCTGAATCGAACACCCTTCGACTTCCCGCAAAAATCGGATATACTGTTGTTGTGGCACTTTCAACATTCCTCTCACTCCCTCAGATTCTAGCCAAATCCAAGGGTAGATTTTGTAGGGGGATGTTGGCAAGTGCCTTTTTCATGGCCTCAGAATTGCGGTGGAACTCTGCAGTTTTCCGCCGCAATTCTCTGCACTTTTATCCTGCCATAAACAGCTATGAATCTCACCGAGAAAATGGTCGGCTCTGGGAGACGTTTGATCCTGAGCTGCTTGAGAGAGAAATGAAAGGGATCGTCGGTTTTGAAATTGAGATCACCTCCATTGAAGCTGCGGCCAAAATGAGCCAGAATCGAAGCGATACCGATTATAAATCGATTGTTGCAGAGCTTGAAAAATCAGAGGATCAAGAGGAAATTCAGGTTGCTCAGTGGATGCGCGAGAAACGGAAAGGGTTATTTGAATAATCGGCCCGGTTATGACAGATTGTTATCGTGCAGCCCCAGGGGCCAGTCAGCACTTTTATCACTTTTCCACTCACTGACATGCGCGATTTTTCAATACTGTACCTTTTTTACATGTCAGCTTGAGTTATATCATACTGGATAATGGAAATCCGTTGTATGTCAAAAAGAGGATTAGGAGAATTGCAAATGTATATCCCGGAGCATTTTACAATGAAAGAAGAAGCCGCCTACAAGGTCATACAGGAGAACAGTTTTGCAACATTGTTTTCCATTCATAAAGGAATGCCCTTTGCAACACATTTGCCTCTGATCTTGAACAAGGAGAAAACCCATTTGTACGGTCATTTTGCCCGTCCGAACCCGCAGTGGCACGATATTCGAAATCAGACGGTCTTAACCGTTTTCCATGGTCCTCATTGCTATATCTCTCCATCTTGGTACGAGACCAATAAAGCAGTGCCCACGTGGAATTATGTGACTGTCCATGTTTACGGAGAAGTTGAGCTAATCGAGGATGAAGAGGAATTAATGAGTTCCATGAATGATATGGTAGCGAAGTATGAAGCTCCTGACAGCCCTTACAGACTGCAAGATGTAGATACTGAGTTTCTTTCTGGTATGAACAAAGGCGTTCAAGGATTCAAAATCAAAATCGATCGGGTGGAAGGAAAGGCAAAGCTAAGTCAAAACCATTCCTTGCACAGACAGGAGCTCGTTATAAATCAGTTGGAACGGATTCCATTTTCAAACGAGCAGCAAATTGCTTCCTTGATGAAAGCGAACCTTACAAATAAAGTCTGACTTTGCTTTCACCAATCAAGGAGGAGCTGGTTACAGCTTGGGCAAAAATACAACAAGGAGTTGCATCCTATGGAGTTTTCAACGATTTGGCTATTTGTAATGGCTGCCGCTGCATTGTTAATCATACCTGGACCTGCTGTGTTCTACATTATGGCAAGAAGTATCGATCAAGGCAAGAGAGCGGGGCTCGTGTCCGTTCTTGGTGTATCACTCGGTGGTTCTGTTCACGTTCTGGCAGGAGCAATCGGAGTTTCTGCGATCCTGATGACATCGGCAACAGCCTTTGCTATCGTAAAATACTTGGGCGCTGCTTATCTTATCTATCTGGGGTGCAAAACTTTATTTTCTGCATCCGCTGGAACAACTTCCGAAATTCCAACAGCCCCTCGCAAAAGGTTACGTAAGATTTTTTACGAATCGGCACTCGTAGAAGTAATGAATCCGAAGACAGCACTCTTTTTTTTATCCTTCTTTCCGCAATTCATTTCACCTTCGGCTGGATCAGTCACAACACAATTTTTGCTTTTAGGAACGATATTTCTTATCCTAGCTTTTATCAGTGATGGTCTGTATGCTGTTCTTGCAGCAAGTATAAGAAAGCGGATTGTGGGTAGGAAAGCGAGTACAAAGTTAATGAATCGGATGACTGGTTATTTTTATATTGCTCTAGGGGTATTCTCCGCCTTTGCGAGCCCGTCCAAAACATAAGCGTGTGATGATGACATGTCGGGTTGTGACACAACAAATCGTGATTTTACACAAACAATATAGCAAAAAGAAATGGAGAGATATTCGATGCCAAGATTTATCATTGAAGATGATTTTTGGTCGCTATTTCCTCACGCAAAAATTGGAACCGTTATTTGCCAAGGGATCGATAATTCCATAAGGGATGTTGAAATCTACGAGAAACTGCTGCAGGAGGCTGAGAAAGAAGCACACACATTCTTGAGGCTGGAGGAATTCAGCGGCAATCCAGTCATATCCGTTTGGCGGGAAGCCTTTCAGAAATTCAAGACAAAGAAAGGGGCAAGGTGCTCCATCGAAGCTTTATTAAAAAGAGTGAAAAACGGCAATCATATCGGAACCATAAACCCGCTTGTCGACATCTATAATTCCATTTCATTGCGTTATGGACTTCCGTGTGGCGGAGAAGATATCGACACTTTTGCAGGCGATATTCGGCTCACACAAGCAATTGGCAACGAACCGTTTATTCCATTGGGAAGTGATGAAAATGCTCCGCCTTATGAAGGTGAAATTGTTTATAAAGATGATGCGGGCGCCATATGCAGATGCTGGAATTGGCGTGAAGCTCAGAGAACGATGCTAACAGAAAAGACGAAAAACGCATTCCTCTGTATTGAATTAGTAGATGAAACCAGAAGCGATGAGTTTCACATGGCGCTGAAAGAATTGGCTGATTTGGTGTCCCGTCATCTCGGGGGAACTGTGAAGATTGAAGTGTTGGATATGAATAATCGGGAAATGGCAATTTTTGGTTAAGGTCAAATAGCGTTTAAGAGAGGGGCCCTGTCAGTTGATATGGACGAAAATACGTTTCTGTCCATATCAATGCTTGTCAGCACTCATACATGAAACCCGCTGCGGCGGGTTTTTTTATAGGCTTTTTATCCTCATCATATCATGAGAGTAATGCTCCCCGTTTAAATGTATGAGTAGGAAACAATGATTGGGATGATTCAAGAGAGCAATCTGAAAGAAACCGGTTCAGTATGTATTTGCTATGATTGAAAAAGGAGCTGAACAATGATGACGGTTTCCCCGTGTCATATGGAAAGGAATGCAAGGGAAGCTGCTTTGTGCTATAGGTTTAGCAAGTCGAAGTCAATTTCATTTTGGAGGGATTGACATGAACCAAAACAACGAAAGCGGAGCGCAAGTAGGCGAACGCGAGATTGTGATCACTCGCGTATTGGATGCTCCACGCGATCTTGTGTTTGATGCCTGGACGAAAGAGGAGTACCTGTCAAAGTGGTGGGGACCTCAAGGCTTTACGTTGACTCTTCAGAAGTTTGAGATGAAACCGGGCGGTACATGGCAATTTATCATGCACGGTCCAGATGGCGTTGACTATCCCAACACCAATGTTTTTGTCGAGGTCGTTAAACCCGAGCGAATCGTCATCAAACACGATGTTTTTCCTCATTTTCTGGCCACAGCCATTTTTGAGGATCTGGATGGTAAGACCAGACTTACGTACAGCACCGTTTTCGAAGAAACTGCCGCTATATTCGAAAGGTGAAAGTATATGCCGTCCCAGGTGCCGAACAGACCATGGATCGCCTGGAGGAGCTTTTGGCAAGCATATCGTAAAAGGAAGAGGCAAGCCTGGTATTTCGGACCTTTTCATGGATTTAAAAATTTGTAAGGGCGGCCAAACAGGTTTCCTTTCAGATCAATAACAGTGAGGGAGTACCTACTATTGATTCCTTATCGGGCAAATCTAACAGAAATAGAAATGACCTTCCTTTATTGTTGATTGCATCTCCCTTGATTTACAAGGGTTTTTAGATAAGTACGGGTTTGCAGGGATACTGTTTTTCCTTCTTTTCAGGCTAGCGGCGAGGGTTCGAGCACCATCACCCGCTACATCGAATCAGAGTGTTGAAACCTTGAAAAATCAAGGTTTTTTCTTTTTGTCTGAGGGTTGCAGGGGAAGTGAAAATGAAGCCAAAGAAGGAGCGCTGAAGGATTGTTGGACGAAATTTCTTCGGACATTCCTGGTGAGGGAACCTAGTTTTTCCTATCATTGCAATCCAGACAACCAGGATTTACAAGCGTGCGGGTGACAGGGTGAGGTGAACGTGATCTGTACGATAGCAGCCATTGAATTAACATAATCATGATTATGTTAAAAACTAGCTCAATTATGTAAAGATTATATCGAGGAAAAGTAGCTAAACGATGAACCATATGCAGAAACCATTGCTACTCTTTGGGAGGCGGTGTGAGGACCCGGATTAGAATTCAGAGTTTGCGTGATCGGCAACTCCGACCGCCTCCAATTACAGAAACTTTTGTCAGGACAGGTCGGAGAGATGGCGCTCACGGATTAGCATCTAGACGCACCACCATTCATTTGGTTTTGGTATGCATGTAATACTTGCGGCTTGAGCATTATGCAAAGGAACTGCGAGCAAAGCAAGAGCAAATGCAAGAGACAAAGAAGCAGCAAGGAACTTATTCATGGGATCACCTCCTTACTGAAAGTTGTTAATATTCTATCATTATTTGGGTTTATTGTAAAATGGTGGGCGGATGATATATGAGCTTTCAAACCTGCTCAAAATGCTAAATGCCGTGGTGAACGATGATGTAGTTTTCGTGAAAAGCCCGATCCGCAATAGCTGCCAAAGTTGTTAGGATTTTAGTTCTCATCCATAACAAAGTCGCCAGTGAGTTGGCGTGTTGAAGGCGCCAGAGAAAACAGGTGTGACCAACCTAAGCAAATGTCTTTGAGAAGTCTTGCACCTTCGTGACGAATGAACGTTATACCGTGGTAATTGAAACCGATGTGGTTTTCTTTCGTTGAGGGATTAAAAGGAAGGGATCTAACGAAGAGAGTCCCATATGTAGATAACAAGATTATCACTTATAACTACCTGCTCAACTTTCACTCCGCACTAAGAAAAACTCATGTGTAAGGCCCATTTTTTGATCACCTAGAGTTTGCTAAGAGGCTTTTTACTAAGCAGTGATTTTGTAACTCATTTCCGCTCGGATACAGGGGTTTCATTTGGGCCGACATGAAAAACCGGATAACAGAAATGACAAAAATACTGATCCCAAAGAGTGAATGAAGTAAGTGCCACAATGGATACAAGTATCGCCGCAAGAAACGAGTGGCGGCCTTTTGAGTAAGCTTTAATTAGATAACAGTATGAGAAGAAAATGATAGTGATTAGTATGAACAAGAAAAATGCGAATGATTTTACGATCGCAGCACCAATCAGGAATCCGGAGGGTGAAGGTTTGGCTGCGATTACAGCCAGGACTGGAGACAAAACCAGTATGTAAATAATAAGCCCGATAAAATAAGGGAGTCGCATTCAAAATCATCCTTATTTGAACAAGAGTCGAGTAAATTATAACTCTATTCGTTGCTAATGGATCATGAGATTGGTGTCTTCACAAAAAAACACATCTCACCTATTCTTTTACATCAATTTCCCAAACTTCTGAACCAGTAATAGTTCCTTTCTCTACAGAAAATCGAAGGGTATATTTTCCTGATTCTTGGAAGAAAACGGTCCCTTCATATCCATCCTCGTAAGGTTGCATGACAATACTCACGTGTTGGTTATTGTCAAAGTAGGTTACTTTTACCAGTGCGTTCCGTAACGGCCTATCGTTGTAATACAAATTGCTCGCTACATCAATTGGAGTTTTGGCTACAATTCCATTGGCAGAACCGGCTTGTAAGTTCCAATCAAATTTATTTCTTTGGGCTGGTGATGAGTCAAGTAAGAATCTTGCAGGTATTAAAAGCGCAAATAAGAGAGGAAGAACAACTATTAAGTTCCCCGATGTAAAAAGTTTTTTGTTCAAAATGAAATACCTCCGATTCAAGTGTTGGTATTGTTTCCACTATAAGGACGAAGGTAGTGGTAATTTGTTACAATTCGATTCGATTTTTCAAATCACTCAATTTGTAAAGAAGGGGTAAAGGCATGGAACAGGAAAAGGAAAAGCAATCCTTTTTAAAGATGGTCCGCATTCTTCATAAAGGAGTTCAAATCATTCCAGTCGGGTGGGAACGGTTCCTGAAAAAATACGGAATGACTGATGAGGAAATCGAACAAGCAGCAAGGTATGAAGTCCGGGTGTGTAGGGGCGATTTTTTCTTACCGAGGATTTGCAACAGGAGGAACGGCTTAGATTTTACAAAACATATCGGGAACAAAGGAAAACGTAATCGTCCCAGAAAGAAAAGATATCAATCCCATCACACCATTTTTTGTAATCGAAAAGCTCAGGGTTTTGAATAAGTTGAAACGACCGAGAAACCCATTGTTGGATGTAATAATTTCGATTGGATGATGCTTGCTCTACAAAAAGTCGGACTTCCTCAAGGTAGTTTTTATCTTTTACTATTCCAACTGCATCACCTACAAATAGGTATAGGCAAGCTAGAAAGACTTTTCGTTTAGCCTTCGCTACTTTCGGATTCATTGATAGTGATAGTAGTAAAGGAGCGGTACTTAAATCAGTAAGAAAAAGGTCCCAATCTTGATGAGGGAATTCTGTGTCATTAGAGAAGGCCCAGTCATTGATGGCATAAACCATCGTATCAACCACTTTCTATAGAATCCCCAATTGAGGGAGATTTGGGTAATAACTCGGCCAAAAATTATACCACGGAGGTCTAACCGTGAGGGGAAGGGAAGATCAGCGCACAAGAGTAACTGTCATTTCTGGAACCAGTAGATGCCGCAAGCAGTGAGCTTCGGATTTTTCAAAGCAAAAGGAGCTGTCATTTACCAAAAGAGAAATTGTGATGAGGAGGAAGCCAATAAACAGAAAAGGGTACATAAAGTACCCTTAAGCTCCAGTCCCGTTATGGAAAGATCTACACAAGTTCAATTAATAAATTTCTTGGCAAACACGTTGTGCATAACACCCTTGTGTTTCAGCAGCTGTAGCACCAGCAGTTACAGACATAACCATTACCACAGAAAAAACAACAGCAAGCAACTTTTTCATCGGATCACCTCCTCACAGAAAGTTCTGACAATAACGTATCATTTTAGGGAGATTCTGTAAACAGCATTTTTTCATGAGATATCGAAGCTTAACACAATATTTCGATGGAAATACGGAGCTGGTGCCCCTCATTCGAGGAAACACCAGCTGCTGGGTTAGTCTTGTTGTGACACACCATCTGTACCAAACAAACGCCTCAAGACGACCTGTGTAACTTCTGACACACGTTCAAAAACAAAAGCGACTTCCAAATCGTGTGGCTGTACATGGTAACGACTTACACCGAGTTGTGAAAGTTCATTACTGATTCGCAGCGCGTCATGGAGACTTACAAAAAAGTACAGACGCTTGGTCATAGTTCTCACCCCCTTCCGCAACTAACGGTAGCAGAAGAGGTATGAGGCAGAAAAAGAAAAGTCCCCATGCTGGAGATCGAAAGTATATACGCTACCAACGTTATACCATGGCAAAACGCGAGGGGGTACGGAAGATGAGCGCACAGATGTCTTTTCTGCCGAAGCTAAACCGTAAAGAGACACGGAGAAGGGGAGAGGAAGCCCAGGAAACGGCTCGAATTTACAACCAGATCGGATTCGCTCGTCGGCAAAATCCCTCCCTTTAAACTTGCGAGAACATCTGAAAAAATAAGAGATATGTTATAATGAAGCCAGGAAACAAAAATATCTGAAAATTACCGAATGTAAGAATTCTGAGAGAGAACACCTCCAAAGAATGGCAAATATGAGAGAAAACATCCCTATATATTCTATTTGCTTGGCAAAGGTTCATAAATATGCTTGGCAAAATATTTGGCCGCAGTCATTCATTGATATAACCAATGGGTAAAGGAGGCAGGTTTGACGGCGGATGAACCCTGTATAGATGGATAAATAAAAGAAAATGAGAATACTCCAAGGGAGAAGAGCGATGATTGATATTATAAAGCTTTTGGCAGCCTTAATTTTGGGCTACCTTTTGGGCAGCCTGAATACCGCAGTAATTGTAGGGAACATATACGGCACGGACATAAGAAGCCATGGAAGCAAAAGCGCCGGACTTACCAATACGCTGAGGGTACTTGGGAAATCTGCTGCGGTGTTAGTTCTTGCGGGAGATATATTAAAAGGGATCATTGCCTGTATGATAGGCTTGTACATTGGCGTTTACTTTTATTCGGGAGAGGCTAAAGAATGCGTAAGCCTTTTAGCGGCAGGCGCAGGAGCGGTTATTGGGCATAACTGGCCGGTATATTTTGGCTTTAAAGGGGGCAAGGGAGCACTTACAGCAGTGGCTGTGCTGTTCATGGTTGACTGGGTGATGGCCCTTTTATGCCTTGGCTTTTTTGTGATAATAGTAGCTTTGACCCGTTATGTTTCTTTAGGCACAATATGTGCAACAGTGCTTTTTGCGGTTATTTCATTTATTCCTGTTTTTGGGAATACCTTGTATTTTTATATATTTGCGTGCCTAATGGCGCTTATGGTTGTTTTCAGGCATACGGCAAATATACAAAGGCTGCTCTCAGGAACAGAAAATAAGCTTCTTTTTTGATGTTTTTACCGTGTTGAGCGTGTTGATGATTGGTGCTATGCGCCATGGTGGTTTTCTTTCTTGGGACGACGATCTGGATATAGCGTTTAATGAGGCCTGAATAAAAAATTCAGGGTTGCTTACAAGCGGGATAGGGGACTCCAGAAGTTTTTCATTCAATGTATCTTTGCGGAGGGAGAGTACCCGAGGCAATAGCCATTTTTACAAAAAAAAGTAAATAAGCTAGCGTCACGGGTAATTGATTATTCATAGTGAGGGGATGAAGGGGCAAGGTAGTCTATCAATTCAACAATCCCCCAAAACATGACGAATGTTATCAGTACATAAATCCATTTTTTACGAAGCGAATGGGAGTTTACGATAAAACCCCAACTAACGAGGAGAACTGTAATCAAAATGATTGATACGATATCGATCATGCGGAATCCACTCCTTCACGCTCCTTTCCGTATGGAATGGTAGACATGATGACAGGTTTTCAAAAAAAGAAAGAGCGGACACCTGTAAGTAAGGTGCCAGCCCAGATAGAACCCCCACATTTTGTCGGGGTTTTCTTCAGTCCAAAGGGCACATGAAGCCCCCCTCATAAGAGTCCTGTAAGTTCTTAATTCATAATCACACACCATGGAACCATCGCACACGATGGACGAACTTCCGCTGGCTTGGCAGCAAGCGCAGCACTCGATACAGACAGAACCAGCATGACAGAAAAAACAATCGCAGCGATCTTCTTCATCATTCCACACCCCAAATTTGTAATTTTATGTTAATTTTATCCCAAGTTACATCTGGTTTCAACCGTAAAAGGTAATAATTTCCTCGTTTTCATCCGCCTGTGAATGTCAATCAAAATGTTGACCACCGTGCTCATCAAAAAATTGACCACCATGGCAAAAATCAATCCACCCGTCGGGTGGGTAACTTTTTCATGATCACGATCTTTGAATGCTCTGCTTAAAGCGATAGCTGTCTCCATTCATTGCAAAGATATGGGCACGATGGGTAAGCCGATCAACCAGGGCTGACGTCATTTGCTCATCTTTGAAAATCTGTGTCCATTCCGTAAATTCCAGATTACTGGTAATGATCATGCTTCCTTTCTCATAGCGGGCCGCACAAAATTGGAATAATAACTCCGCCCCGGTCCGACTCAGAGGGACAAACCCGACTTCATCCAAAATAATCAAATCTGTTTTCAACCATTGCCTCTCTAGCTGGAGGATTCGCTTTTGGGACTGAGCTTCCATAAGCTCGTTACATATTTTAGCGGCAGTCCAAAACTGAACGGAATAGCCATGATGGCAAGCTTCCTTCCCGAGTGCAATGGAGAGATGAGTTTTGCCAGTGCCAGAGTTTCCGATAAACATGATGTTCTCTGCCTTTTCGATGTACTCACAACGAGCCAGTTGAAGCAATTTGGGCTTATTGAGGGACGGAATCGCCGAGAATTCAAATTGATCGAGCGTTTTCATAGAAGGGAATTTGGCGTGCTTGATGCGACTCGCGATTTGGTTAGCATCCCTTTGCTGAACTTCTTGCTCTAGTAGGGCTAAGAGGAACTCCTCGTAGGGAATTTGCCGTTCAGCAGCATCATGGGCGATTTCCTTATAGACACGTTTAATCGCAGGTAAGCGAAGGCGTTTCGCGTAGGTTTCAAGCAGGAAACTCGTACTCAATGAACCACACTCCTTTTCTGTAACAAACGATTGTACTGGCTAAGATCTGGGGCCTTTACCTGAATACGTGGAACAGAGCTATCCTCCGCCAACGAGAGTTGGGGCAAACGGTGTTCCGGCAATGTTCGCTGAAACAATAATTGCCTTACGGCATCATACTGGAACATCCCTTTTTGGCAGGCCTCCCCCAGTGCTTCTTCGACGAGAGAAGTATCGAATTCACGGTGCAAAAGCAAGAGTCGAACGAACTCCTTCATCCCTCCTGGTCGGTTACGGCACTTGTCCAAGAACTTTTGGTAAATGGCGGGTAATCCTGCCTGATGCAATGGTCTAGCATAAAGAACTGCTCCTGGGCGAATAAGAAGTAAATCCAGATAATGATCGTATTGCAAAATCTCCTTTCCTTTTTCCAAGCACCGCTCATGCGTCGCAATCAGGCTTTTTCCGTGATACACCTCAATTTTTTCAGCAAATACTCGGCAAATAAGTTGGGTCGATGCATAGGAAACCGGGACGGAATAGGCATTTTTTTCAATGTGGATCATGGATAGCGTATTGCTTTTCACGGGTACAACACGGAAACAATCCAATGGCCGTGGAGGCAATGGAAGCATGATGGGCAACTCTTGAACAAATGCTTCTCCAACCGTTAGGGAAGACCGGGGAACGGTTGTATTCTCGTAAGAGATACATTTTTCGAGGAGGATTTGATTTAGCTCCTCCAGAGAAGAAACACTAGGAACAGGTGCAAAAAATTGCCTCTGGGCAAACTGTACGAGGTTTTCCACTTGGCCTTTTTGATGCCCTTTTCCCGGATCACAGAAATAGCTTTCAAACAGGTAGTGGGCACGTAGCTGAATAAATCGCTCTTGTTCCTCGCGATTTTTGCCTTCCAATACCTTCTTAACGGCTGTTGTCAGGTTGTCGTATGTGATGACTTGGGGAACAGCACCGAAAAATTCAAAAGCATCTACATGACCTTGGAGAAGAGCCTCTTGCTTCTGATGAGCAAATGTCTTGATGAAAATCTTTCTGCTGTATGTGCAACGCATACAAAAGACTTGAACCTTCACTTGTTTCCCTTGTAAATGAACCGTAACCTCACCCCAGTCAAATTGGGCAAATCGCCCTGGCGGGAAATCAAGAGGGACAAATGCTTTAGGAGGAGAAACCCGCAACTCTCTGACGTAGCGTCGTACAGTAGATTCACCGCCGGTGAATCCATGTTCGTCAACGAGTCTCTGGTAAATACGTTTGGCAGTATGACGCTGCTTCGGGGGAGCCTGTTCATCTTGACGCAGCCATTCCAAGATGATGGGCTTGACAAAATCAATGACTGGCTTCGGCTTCGGTTTTGAAAGCTGGTATACAGGGATTTCCGTTGATGTCAAGGCTTTTCGTATCACTTGACGCGAGTAGCCAGTTTCGCGAGAAATTTGACGAATCGACTTCCCTAGCAGAAAGTGTTGTTTCCTGATAAACTCATAATTAGCCATCTGAAGCATTTCCTTTCCTCCTATATCTTGTTGTCTAGACAACTACAAGATACAGGAAAGAGGTGCTCAGGTGGTCAACTTTTTTATGAGCGATGTACCACTAGGTGGTCAATTATTAGATTAGCATTCACAAAAGTCCGATAATGCCGCGATATCGATGCCCGTCAAAGGCCCGAGCCAAGCGCTCATACAGAAGGAGAAGGGGAGAAGTCGAGAGATGCGATCCGATTGCGGACAATGATTGCAACGATCAATGAACCGATTACAGCTTTGAGCGGTTCCGCTCCTAATAAAAAAGGTTGTAACGGCGCAGCTTCGGCTCTTTCACGAAAAGACGGCGGAGAACCAGCTTAAACTGCATCCAGTATAATTGCCCTGAAGGATTTGGTATAATCTGGATGGTGGGAGGGGTGTCATGAAGCTGATTGCCTACGTTTTGCTAATGATCATTGTTTTAACGGGCTGCAGCACTGATAAGGAGCAGGAAATCCAGCCGTTGGATGCATCTTACTCAGAACAAAAGGCTGTACTGGCTCCAACGGAGGAAGATATGCCCGCTGCTCTCTTGGACATAAACAAATTGGTACAATCAACCCGAGGGCTTCCTGATCAAGCGGGCGGAGTAGAGGAACTGCTCGGAAAACCGCTCAAAACAGAGCAAGGTGAATGGACGTTATATGGTTCGGGAGCAAAGACCCCGTTTATCAGGCATTATTATGAACATGCCGTAGGAACGGTATCTGTTATGTACATTGACGGCAATATTGCCCATATAAACGTAGAATTTGCGGAACCATTGCATGATTCGGGCGACGAGATGAAAGCGTTGGAACTGATAGGGATCGTGAAAGACGATTTCCTTAAGAAAATTGCGGAAGAATCGAATTATACACGCTTTATTTTGAGGGATTTCTATTACGCGGACGTGATTCATGGAAAACCGGATAAGCCAGCTTTCATTCTCGGGATAAAGGTTGTGACAGATGAAACGTACGAATAGCCGAAGGCATTGAACCGAAATAGTGAACAGGGCACCCTTACCAAAGAAACCTCACCCAAACAGGTGAGGTTTTTTCTGTTGAAGCATTTGCAATACGGTTATGCATTTCAAAAACTACTCCATGAATTGAAGGATGATCTTCCCGATATTGCGGTTCTCTTCCATATACACATGAGCTTTATCTACCATTTCAATCGGAAATACGGTGTCGATGACAGGATGTACTTCTTTTCTTTCCAGATATGCCCCAACATTTTCCATGAATTCTTTCGTTAAAAGAGCTTTGTATTCGTCGCTTCTTGGCGTCAGCAATGTCCCTGTCAATTGGACGCATTTCGCCATCAAGGAAAACAAATGTACGCTTTCCACTTCACTTCCGCCTAAAATGCCGATGAGGACCCAGCGCCCTTCCTTTTTTATACTCGCCAGGTTTTTCTCCCAATACGCAGCGCCAATAAAGTCCAGAATCAAATCGGCACCGCGCCCGTTTGTAGACTTCAGAACCTCTTCTTCAAATGCCTGCTCTTTGTAATTGATCGTGACGTCGGCTCCCAACTCCCGGCAGAAATCCAGTTTTCTCTGGGAACCGGCAGTCACGATTACTTTTGCGTTACACAGTTTTTTTGCCAACTGAATGGCGGCTGTCCCAACTCCGCTGGCACCAGCATGGATTAAGACGGTTTCATTTTTTT
Organism: Brevibacillus sp. FSL K6-2834; assembly: GCF_038592925.1. Classification (NCBI taxonomy): domain Bacteria; kingdom Bacillati; phylum Bacillota; class Bacilli; order Caryophanales; family Paenibacillaceae; genus Brevibacillus; species Brevibacillus sp. FSL K6-2834. Next base: position 2,957,038 of record NZ_CP151945.1, on the reverse strand, counting down.
GCAGCTTGCCGATCCAAAATAACGTTTGATAGGCAGTGAGGAACACTTCGGGAATGGATGCCGCTTCTTCAAACGATAAAGACTCGGGGATTTTCATTGCCCGATCGGCTGGCATGATGGCAAACTCGGCATAGCCGCCGCCATTGACCAATCCCATCACTCTGTCACCTGCGGAAAGGGAGCTGTATCCGTTCGTTTCTACAACTGTACCGGCTATTTCAACACCTAAAACAGGGTTTGCGGCATACCCTGCCTTTCCTTCGCGTGTAATGATATCGGTTCGATTTACTGCCGCTGCATGTACGCGTACAAGCAATTCTCCTTGCTTTGGTTCGGGGATTGGCAAATTGGCAATCTCAAGTTGATCGGGACCGCCTGGCTTTTTGACGATAACTGCTTTCATCATGAACCACTTCCTATAACGTATATGGTGATGAAGGTACATACCTTGTGGATGCAAAAACAAAAATGGAAAGCGAAGGCAACCATCTCTTTCATATGGAACAACTTTCCTGGTTCTTACCATAACATATTTGCCTGGAAATGAAAGCTATGGTCTTCTTACTGTTTCCCAAAAGTCTTGCTCAGACTCGTCACGGCGTATAAACCAGTGACAGGCATGCAGATGGGGTCAGCTTTTTGCAATTGGAGACAATAAGGCGAGGGGAGGTGAAGGAAATGTCTCTAGGCAATGAAGACAAAAGTCAGCAGCAGGAGATGGGACATGACGGTAGCAATATGCATGGCTATTCCCTGACAAAAAAGGAGCATAGTCTGGCTGCAAACGCAGGCAAAGGAACTGTAGAGCCCGAAAAACAGGGTGAAAAGGTAAATGAAGTAGCCTAGCGTGCTGCTAAGTTAACACATGAATAGCGAAAAACAAAAACAGGCCCTCCGGCGGTGAGTTTATGGCTGTGACCAAGGAGGGGCCTTTGCTTTGAACGGCATAAAAAACACCTTCACAGCATTAGGTGAAGGCGCGAATCATGTTGCAGAGTTAGAGATCTACTTTTGTTATTCCCCTAGCTGCTGGCGTTGCTTCATCTTCGTCTGGTGTCGGGAACATCTGGTATTGATGACGTCTGACGATTTCACTTTCATCCAGGGTAGAGGTTACGGTGTTTGTTTCAGTTTGGTTTGCTTCCTGTTTGCCTTTTTCAACGCGGTCTGCCATCCAAGTCACCCCCTCAAAAAGCTAGTCTCTTCAGGAAGTTTGGACGTTATACAGGGACACTTGAGTGTCATGGAAAGGGGGCCCATTTCTATCCCGCATACATATCAGAGAGATGCATACAAAAAACGCGCCCGAGAGAGCGCGCAGACATTAGAAATGGTGATGATTGTTGTGCATCTGACTTAGTGTCTGGTGAGCGATTGAATCGTCCATCGAGTGCTTTTGAGCGTATTCATCCCGCTTTTTCATACTAATTGATCCGCTTAGACACCATGCTAAACCAACCAAAACAAGTAATCCGCCGAAAACATACAGCACTGGCATCACCCCTTAATCAGGTTACTTTTAGTTTAGCAAATATTACCACATAAGTCATTACCCAATCAAATTCGACGATCAAGGTGCAAATCCATAAAACAGCAAGATAAAAATGAAATTCAAAACAAAACCGGCTCCAATCGCAAGCGGAATATATAAGAGGCTCAGAAGTACGCCGAGAAACAGGGGAAGCTCTTTACTTTTCGCAAAGCGGATCAGTCCAACAAATCCAGCTACCAACAGCGGGACGATATACAAAAAGGCGAACAGGCTGACCCATTCGATTAATGTGTGAAAAGCTTCTTGCGGAACAGGACCCTGTTTCATATGATAGGCCTCGATGATATACAACCTTCCGAACCAAAAGACAGCCGAAAGAACGATATAGTAATAAACGAATAGTCTTGATTGACGCATATCTGTTCACTCCGATTCGGGATGCTTTCTATAAACATTAAACCGAAGAGAACATGAATGAAAAAAGTACCAACTTTTTTTGGTACCTTTGCTTGACGTCCACTTGATGTCATTACTGCTCTTTTTATATACAAAAAAACAACAGGCTGTCATAAGCCTGCTGCCAGGAACTGAACTTTTTCATCATTTTACTTTGGCAAACACACAGGTATCCCTCAATTCCTTTCCGTCTACAGAAAGCAAGTCGTTGCGTAAAATCCCTTCCAGTACAAATCCTAATCTTTCCGGAATGGCACGACTTTTCACGTTCTGGGGATCACACCGAATTTCCACACGCCGTGCTTTTAATTCCTCAAAGGCAAAGGCGGTAATTCCTTGGACAGCTTCTGTCATGTATCCGTTTCCGCTAAAGCGGGTGTCGATCCAGTAGCCGATCTCAAACTTGGGGATGGCCCAATTGATGCGATGGAGTCCAGATGAGGCGATAAAATCGCCGGACTCTTTATGAAATACCAGAAGTCGCAAGTCCTCCCGTTTCAAAAAATCCAAATGAGATTTACGGATGCTGATTTCTACATCCTGTTCTGTCTGTTCATGATGGGCGAAAGGCATCACAGGCTTTAGCTCTTCGAGAGAAGCGGTGATCGCTTGGAAAACAGCTTTGCCGTCTCCTGGTTTTGGCATTCGGATTAACAGCCGATCCGTGCAAAATTCACTCGGGAAATCAAGCAGCAGTGGATTCATTTTCATTTCTCTCCCATTCTATTTCTCATTGTAGTGTAGGTGCCTGACTTTTCAGACGCGATCAAGCGGTCGGTACGGTTCCGGCGGGAGCTCTACGCAGATTGGATCGCCAGGCTTAACTTCTCCGTCCGCCAGCACGATTCCCATGATTCCCGCCTTGCGGATCAGGTTGCCATGCTCGTCGTGATCCAAAAGTGCTGCCATCAGACCTGGCAGGAAGCGGTCCAACTGAGCACAAGGATTGCGTAATCCGGTAATCTCTACAAGCGCCGTTTCGCCCAGCCGGAGCCTGGTACCTACTGGCAGCCCAAGCAGGTTAATGCCGCGTGTTGTGATATTCTCTCCCAACTGCCCGGCAGAGACAGTAAACCCGGCCCCCTTTAATTCATCAAATGCTGACCGCTACTACCTCCGTTGTCTGTTTCATTCTATACGACACCTCCTGTTGTCATTGTAACCGGAAGAAGCTGGGAGAGCGAGTCATTTGCCGCACATCATACACAGAACTTTATGGAGGGGAACAAAAAAGCCAAAAGATCAGGGGTTCGTTTGTTCACCCGGATCTTTTGGCCAAATGGCTGTTGATTCACTGCCGAAATAATACTGTGTCTGAAGCGAAGCTTACGTACCTTGTTTTTCCTGCTCGTCGACTCTTCCCAGAAAGCGGTGGTAAAAAAACTCGGCAACACCAAGCACTACTACCGTAAAAAGCATTTCACCAAAACTGAAGTTCCAATTCATGAAGGCGGAAACAGCCCATAAGTAGACAGCTGCCAGGATTGCATCGGAAACAGTTGCGATCAGGTTATTCGAAGCGCGCAAGATAAGCTGGTCGCCGATCAGGTAGGCGATGACCGATAAACCTACCGATGTGACAATGCTGGCCCATATGGTTGCTTCCGTAAACCAGTAAATAAAAGGGACCAAGATGATACCATTTATTACCAGCTTGACTATAAAGCGATACAATGCCATCCACTCCATTCAAAATATCATTGGGAATATTATTTCTTTCTGGCGGCAGTGTTATTCGTCCATCAAGGAAGAATTATCAATGAAATACCCCCATGCTTTGAGGGGACGAAAAGGGGAGGGCAGAGGCAGGGCTGCGGTCAAGCTTTTGGCATCCATAGGCTATCTGTTTGGGTCGCAGAAGCTATTTTGATAATACAAGTACATCATCATTGCTTTTCTGCCCGCTGCGGTGTCCGCATTCCTTTTGTGTTTTAGACATTTCAGCATTTTTTGGTCACAGCTGCAGGCAAAATATCCTCGTTTCTTGTAGCACAAGTCATGCTTCCTGCAGCAGGCATCCACGTCATCAATCGGCGGTTCAGGGCCACTGCATCCGGGGCCGCACCAGTTTCCGTAAAAACAAGGAAACTTTCTTGATTTCCTGTCCCTGTACATTCCCATACGGATTCACCACGTTTGCGTGTTTTTTATCATCATATGGGGGAAACGGCTGGTTGATTGGATGCATCGCGAGGAAGAAGCGGAGCGGACTACTCGTCTTGAACTGCAAGTTCGTCATATGGCCAAAGAGCGGCCATTCATACGCAATGCTTCAAAGGCAGAATCTCTAGACACAGACGGAGAAAGCAGGGGGCGGCGGCGAGTAATGTGCGATGATTCATGTGCGCTCTATATATTCTGCCTGATAGGAATTGGCCCCTGCGTGAACGGAAAGCAATGTGTCGGCGTAGCCAACCAGACGATTGACCAATTCTTCGGATATTTGGTAGACCAGAGGATGGAGCTCCGGCTGATGGAGTGACGGATCATCGTAAATGATGGTTGTGTTTATAAAGACATCCCTGTTACCGTACAGATCGTAGTGGATGATCACTTTGCCTGCGGCACCTTCCGTCAACGGGTCTTTAAAGCCAGGCAGAAATACATACCACTCTTCCGCTGTTGCAGAGCGAAAGTTTTTCGTAAAAGTGAGACCGTTGATTTCCTCTTCAATTCGTTGTTTGATTTCCGGGGGGATGAGCGGTGTTATTTTTTCCATACCTGTAGGATGATCAACGAGGTACACGGTATATTCACCAAGTCGTGTGATCCTGACAGTACCTGTCATGGCGATCAGGCAGCCGAATTGTCGAACCACAGGACTCAGAGCTGTTATTGCGTGAAAGCGCTACTTATTCCTCCAGCTTATTTGAGGGTGTTTTGGTACAAAAAGTAAAAAGCAGTCTTGGCGATTTCGTTTGAAAACCCATGTCAGAGTCGAAAGTCACAATGATGTTCCGCTTGATAGAAGAAATGCTCTATGCAAATTTTTTTCACTGTAGTTATATCTTCCTGATTTCTTTTGCAAACGCAACCTTGGACAAGCATATGGCTGTCAAAAAGGGTACCTCTTTTATTCACGTCTATCTCTCTTTTGCCGTCAGGTTTCTCAGCGAGAACTGGCGGCTATTTGTTTGCCCGTGATCAGGAAAACCGCCGAGCTATTGTATCGAGAGCCGCAAACCAAACATTCGACGAATAGTGAGTAGGGTGAAATTTTTGAAACTTATGAAATCTGTTGTCGTATTACATAGCATAAAGCCAGTCATAAAGGAGATGCGAATGGAAAATCAGAAAGTGACACAGCTCAATCCCAAATTGGGCGCCCCTAAGACGATTGTGACCATCATTGTCGCTCTCATTATCGGTTTCCTCATTTTTCAATCGGTAACGATAATCCAGGCGGGGCATCGTGGCGTTGTATTGCAGTTGGGAGCCGTTCAACCGCAAGTTTTTGACGAGGGTCTTCATTTCCGTATTCCCTTTATTCAAACGGTCATTCCGATGGAGGTACGGGTCCAAAAATCAGAGACCAGTCAAACTTCGGCCTCCCGGGATTTGCAGACCGTGGCAACAACCATCGCTGTCAACCATCATCTGGATGGCAATAATGTCAACAGGCTTTATCAGGAGGTGGGGATGGATTACGCTGCCAGGATAGTCGATCCTGCAATCGCCGAAGCGTTGAAAGCGGTAACAGCACAATATACGGCAGAAGAATTGATCTCCAAGCGCTCTGAAGTAAGTGCAAAAGTAAAAGAAGTGCTGAAGGAGAAGCTTGCTTCTTATTACATCGTCCTGGACGAAATCAACATCCGCGAGTTTAAATTCAGTGAAGAATTTGACCGTGCGATTGAAGCAAAGCAAGTCGCCGAGCAGCAAGCGCTCAAGTCAAAGCTTGATTTGGAACGGATCAAAATCGAGAAGGAGCAGGAAATTACGAAGGCTCAGGCACAGGCCGAAGCGCTCCGCCTGCAAAAACAGGAAGTTACACCTGAGTTGATTCAATTGAGGCAAATCGAAGCCCAACTGGAAGCGATTCGCCGCTGGGACGGGAAATTGCCAAATGTTACAGGGGGAGCCACTCCTTTTATTAACGTTGACAACAAGTAGTGTCAAAACCAGTGCCCTTTGGCGTAAGAATTGCTGAAGGGCTTTTCTGTCGTTTCGCAATAGGGGGTGGATTACTGCGGATAAGCCGTTCCATCCCCGCGAAAAAGCTTTCGCACCATCTCATAGAGCCTTCCAGACATATGGGGAAAAACGATTGCGTACTGATCTGCACCATTTCGCAAAAGAGCAACCGGTACCTCGACGAAATACGGGATTTTCATCAGATCGAGAATTTTTTTGTATTCTTCCAGTTGATTGTGATCCACCGTGTAATAAAAGGCTTTGTCCATAGCTATCACGCTCCTCTTCTTCATATTACCAAAGATGCGTTTTTGATAAAAACATCAGTTTCTTGCATCTATGTAACCAAAAAGCCCTTCTTGCACCAAGAAGAGCAATTTTAGCCGCAGGAGAGTAGGCCGTGCCCCTGTTATAAAGCATCATCTGGATCAACGGATTGGGCCGTCAGAGGAAAATCATCCGGGACAGAATCGATGTCTTCCGCGAGAGAATCTTCCGACTGAGCATCAACGCCTTCCGCGAGAGAATCTTCCGACTGAGCATCAATGCCTTCCGGGATAGAAGCAAAATCTTCTGACCGAGCATCAATGCCTTCCGGGATAGAAGCAAAATCTTCTGACCGAGCATCAAATCCTTCCGGAAGAGAGCCAAAATACGATTCAGTGCTCGCCGTGAGGTCATTTGTGACGAGAAGCCCATCAGTTGACAAGTCGTTCGTTGCAACCGGTTGATTCTTCTTATGGACCGCTCGTTTACGCCTGTCGTAGGTTATCGAATGGTTATTGTCATCGTCCTCGACGTGGTCACCGTCTCCGGCATCATCCTCAACCTCATCCGTCTTTTCAGGTTCAGTATCCTGCTCCTCATCCGGTTCAAATTGTGAATGGTCGTCACCTTCTTCAACCTGTGAGTCCATTTCGAACGCTGATTCAACCTCCGATCCTGCTGTTTCCTGTTCGGAGTCTTCTTCCAGTAGAGAATCCTCCCTTACACGATCTTTTTCCTTTAGAAGATCATTGTCGCTTCGCATGGCGATCTTTCTTTTCTTTGGCCGCACTTCAACCGACACGTTTGCTTTGCTTTTGGCCAATCTGCGCAAATAGGCACAAGTCCTGCTTATTTTTGCTTTGTTTGAACCTATTACGAGAATGGTCGTGCCGGGCAAGAGCCTCTTTTTTAAAGCGCGGTGCAGCTTTATCCTGCTTGTAAAGTGGCGTGCGCGTTTTTGGGGAAAACCGGAGCGAGTGGCTGCCCGGGAGATGCACCTGGCGTACGGACCGAGCGTGTAGAGGTAATCCACTTTCTTCATTGCCACATATCGGCCGATCCGTGCATATTCTTTTCGTGTGTATTTTCCCTGCATAGTGCCGAATACCGCGATGTTGGTTCCTTTTTCATTCTGGACCAGAATGTCGAGAGCGGCTTTTACAGCCGAAGGGCGTGCGATGGAGGTACCCTCTATGACGCGAATATCGTTTTGGACGTGAGATACTCCCGGCCGCCGCTGGGACAAACCGGCCTGGATCTCATGTGGAGCATATCCGGATGTGTGACTGGCTGCGATCGCCTTGAGCGCGTCCACAATGTTTTGGAACCCTTGACGAATATCTCTTTTTGCTAACCTATCCAAAACAACAATAGCTCTGCGGTATTGCGGCTGTTTCTGGCGTGTACGGATACGGGCATTGCTTGTCAGCACGTGTTTGCCTGATGCATAGACTCTCCGGCGTTTCTTGAGAATGGGTGCGGGCATTTCTTTGATGGGCGCTTCACCCGTTTTGCCAGTTACAGCGATGATGACGTTTCCGTTTCTGCTCGACTTTTTGACAGCTCCAGACCGGATGGAACGAACCCGAAGCGATTTGACCACTTTTTTCTGCGATGTCCTGCCCTTATCTTTCTGCGGCGAATTGATCTTTGTCGCTGTTCTTTTTGGGAAGCCATTTTTTTTCGATCGTTCTTGTCTCAATCTGTTTAGTTTCCCTCCCTACAAACAATGTGGGCAGCGCTGACATATACTATGTCTGGATGAGACAGCCCGTATAGACGAAAAGCTTTCAAATATTTGCCGAGGATAGACGGGTCAAGTTCTTTTTTTCGTAAAAAAAGAGCCAATCCCGGTTGGGTGGCTCCAAATGCAAATGTAGTAGCTAACGTAAAAACGATTCACGAGTATGAAAGCGATCTTGCACGACTATTTGGCCGGATTGTTGAAGAGGCTCAGTATCTTCTATCTCTGTCTCGACGACGGCGGCAGCATTCAGGTGGACACCAACGACAGTGATCGGGGCAATATCTGCGTCTGGATGGGGGACGATATTGATCCCGTTGAGTTGGCCATTGTGGACTTTGTGCTGACCAATACGGGCTCTGTGAGGACCGTTGCGGACTTTGTGGTGACCATTGAGAACTTTGACCTGACCCTCGCCCAGGATAAGAATACATGAACTTCATCCTCTCCGTTTTTTCTTGGATTACCATACCTGTATATTCTGGTGCACGTAATTGTGGATAGACAGATGACCTGAAGGCAGGGGAAACAGGCTGAAATCCATCGGCTTATCGCCTGCGGGCGGAGGACGGAGAGGGAAATGTTTCATTGTCATGTAAATCATTGCGGTTATTTCCGTTTTATGTAACAGAGCAGACATGATGAGAAGAGAAGGCCGTACATAACGAACTGCAATGCTTGTCCTTTGTTACGAGTGGATCAGCTGCTGTTTCGCTTTGGGAAGACCTTTGAAAACCAAATGATACGAAAGGTCAATTTGGCTCAACAGTTCTTGCTCCGGGACGGTGCCATCCACTTCAACTGTATTCCAGTGACGTTTATTGAGATGGTATCCCGGTTTGATTGCTTGATACTGGAAACGCAAAGTCTCGGCAAGATCCGGTTCGCACTTCAAGCTTATCTGCAGTCCGTTTTCTCCAGTTGCAAGCAAGGCAAACATTTTTCCCCCGACCTTCATGACGTGTATATCCTCACCAAACGGAAAATCCTCTGCTGCTCCTTTTTTGTCAAGACAGTATTGTCTCAGCTCCAGCATATTCATAGGGATCCCTCAGCTTTCGAGAAAATGGGTAAACAAGGTGATACTCTGTTCATGATAGTTGGAACATGCCGGCATTGGCAACAGAATCCCGGATATTTTGACCAGAAGCGGCACATAGTAACAGAGTGCAATCGTTTGAAATCGGGCGAAGCCCAGCGCTTCGTAGCCTACATAGAAGAGGAGAATGGGAATGCCCAAGGATGAACGTAATGACCAACAGCCGCAAATCAATCTGTTGATCACCAAGCAAAACATGGATACTCCATATATTACCGAGCAGGAAGTTGATTCCGATGTAAATGAAGACCCGAAGAGGGAGTACATGTTGGATGAATCAGCGGAGGCGTTTATCCGGCAGCATGTGGAGTCATCTGAGGATGAGTAAAGCGGCGGGAGGGGGAAGTGCGTCTATGCACACGAACGTGCCCCTCCCCGATTTACCATCAGTCTTCTCGCAATGCATGCAGTATTTCACTTCGATCACTCCATTATCAGAATGATGGGGGAAATACAAGAAATCAACCAAGCGAGTTTTTTTGAACGAAATGCTCTACACGATCAAGCCAGTCGCCGCAAAGCGTTTGAACCAATTGCCGCTTTTCAATCTCCAGCATATGACCAACGCTGTCAAGAATCGAAAAAGTGGCATGCGGAAAATGTTCGAGCATTGACCAATGATCGCTGTAGCCGCAAATGGCATCCTGCCGTCCGAGAAGAAACAAGGTAGGAGCGGTGAAGAGACTCGTGCTGTCTATGGGATCAAGTGAGAAAAAATAGCCTTTGGTACGCCATTCGGATGTGAGAAAGTCTCGGTCTGCCAGCAGACGGCCCGGCTGCACCTCTTCCAGGAATCGAGTGAGATTCTCCCTGGTTTGGACAACCATCAGCGTTTCGAATGCTGTTCGTATATCCGGATGGAGATCATGGAGCATCTCCTCATCTTGTCGTAGAATTGTCTTGTCAGGCAGGGTGCGTTTCTGTAAGTGAAGAGCGGGTGCGAGGAGGAAAAAACCGTCCAGAAGCTCTTTTCTTTTTGCATAAATGCCTTGGGCGATATAACCGCCGTAGGACTTGCCTGCCAGGGTAAAACGCTTCTCGGGTATGAAGTCGTCCAAAAAGCCCAGAATGACATGGAGAATATCCTCTGAGGTCGTTACCCATTCTTTTACATGGCTGTGTCCGTGCGCCGGCAGATCGATATAGATGCGCTGCCAGCCTGGCCGATTGGCAAAAAGGGGCTCCATCCATGCCTGCATGGCCCGGTGGTCTGTTCCGAGAGCATGCAAGACGACAAGCGGTTTTCCTTCCCCGTAGCTAGCGTAAGAGATGGTATCCTTCCAGTTGGAGGCCACAGTTCATCACCTGATCCCATGTTTCGTTTGATTACCGGATTCCGGTATAAAAGCGGAGTTGGATAGCTGCTGTCGATTCAAAGAAGCAGGTTTTCGTATTTGAAATCATGTTTTTCCGTGCGCCGTTTTCGGTAGCGGACGAACGATTCTTCAAACAATTGAGTACCTACAAGAACAGGAAGTATATCCCCCCGCTGATCGCCAACAGGACGAGGAAAAACAACAAGCGTTCTCTTTTCTTCGATGCACATGGCGTAAAGAAAAATTCCGCAAATGTCCAAACCAATAGCAAGGCCCCCAGAAAGAGCTTCCCAATCACTTCTCATACCTCCGTTCTAAAAGCCCGTTGACAGCAATCTTTTGGACCTCTACGATTCATAGAAAAGACTGCTCCAAACTTCGCAAAATCGCAGTTTGCCCATTTCGGAAATCTGTGGAATCGTCGGACGGATAGTGCTTGTTTTGTATGCAGTACATCAAGGCTTCCTGAAAAACTGAGTGTCATACACAAGAAGGGAATTGAAAGGTGATTGAAGATTCTCCCCAAAACCTGTAGGCTAAGCTCATCTTGTTAAACGGTCAAGGCTGGGGGCAGAGGCGAGTCAAGATGATCGAAGCGCTTTTGATCGTTTTCCTTTCATGGGAGTCTCACGTAATCAGAAAGGCGATGAGGAGAAGCAGGCTGCCTGTCAAGAGAATGCCAAAGACAATATAGCCAAACCATTTAAGCGGCTTCGGCATGCTTTCCATGTCGATAGGTTTCGAAGGTGTTCCGACAATGTTTCGGTAGTGGTCGACAACGCTGTTGAAGGGCTCATTTTCCCGTTGAGGAGGATAATCGGCTGGTCGTTTTTCATTCTTCAAATGAAAACACCTCCTTGTGGTTCATTTTACCACAAAACAGGATCGGACATGGTAGCCCCTCGTTGGCGGTTGTCGAATGAACCAAAAAAAGCGTACTCGTGAAAGGAGAAGAAGATGGCATGGACAAGCATAAACAGGTGGAAACGCCAGCGGGACTTGCGCTTTTGGAGCGTCTACGAACGATTTGCACGCAATTTCCCGAGGTGCAGGAAAAAGTAGACTCCTTTGGACATACAACCTTCCGTGTGGGGGACAAGCCTTTTGTCATGATCGCTGAGCGCGGGCTAGAGACTACTTTTTCGCTCAAGACAACTCCTCACACACAGGAGCTGCTGCTGCATAAGGGCGGCTACACCAAGACACCGTATATCGGGCAGCACGGATGGGTATCGGTAAGCGGGTCTACCACTCCAGACTGGGAGGAAATAGAAGGCTTGATCCAAGAAGGCTACCTGCGGACCGCGCCGAAGCGTCTGGCGAACCTTTACCAAGAACAGCAGGGACAACGCAGATGACACAAAAAAAAGGGACTACACAGAAACCCCTGACTGCGACGGCTTCCGGTCCCTTTTGCTCTGAGCATAAAACGGCAGGTAAAGCAGAAAAAAGAGCAAGGCAGCCACACCTTCAAGCGAAAGGATATACCAGGGATAGGGACCGAGGTAATCCAGGAGGCTCGGATTGGCAGGCTTTTGCGAGACGAACATGTAATTGCCTCCGGTCACGCTGTTAGCAAGCAGTACGATGGGCAAAAGGAGATTCAAAACACCGAGAGCCTTCCAATAAGAGCGAATGGTGGGACGATAATCCGCCACCCACGTCATGTACAGGCAAGCAAGTATGATGGCTGCGTGAGCCAGAAAAAAGTGAAAAAAACGAAAATGTGGAAACGGGTAGAACAGCTCAGGCGTCAGCATCGCCTGAAGGGCTCCTCCGAGACCGAGGAAATAGGTGAACTCATAAATCCGGTAGCTCCGGAACATCAGCATCGCGATGGAAAACAACAAGGAAATGCTGCAGAGCTGCAAAGGCAGCGTATAAGCGGCAGACCAACTCCCTGTATAGACGTGCCACAGCTGAAAGGTTACTTCGGTGAAGAGCAGCAGCCCTGCCAGAGAATACCGGACCCGTTTTTCTGTATCAGATGTCCGCAATCGATCGCGAAGCAAATAGAGAGCAAGTACGGAAAGCACGAATAGAGCAAGTGCAACAAGGTGGGAGACCGAAAACAGCATAAAGGGCTCGCCTTGAATCGTATAGGACAAGAGATCGGACATGATGGATTTTCCCCCAAGCGAATCTGTTAGATAGGCTGCTTGCATGCTTTCGAGCAAATCAGCGAATAGAAGTATTATAGAAAGTTTTTCCTCTGTTTCCAATAGTAGATCATACGAAATGCTCAAATGGGAAGTGTGAAAAGCAGTAAAACAAACACTGCCTTGGCAAGCGGAAAAAAGATTGGCAGAATAGATACGAGAAAAAAGAAACGCCACATGTACACACCGGGAGGCTCAATGAAAACCGCTCTGTATCATATCGCGTATCAAATCGGAATGCATCCGGCCGAGATGGCCAAGCTGGTACGGGAAGGAGAAATAACGGGAGAAGTTCCCGGGAACAACCCGCAAGCCAGGGATGCATGGGTTGATCTGCATTCATTGCGAAATTATATTCAATGGCGACATGATCAAAACAGGCTCGATGAGATGGCCTATCTAAAGGCAATTCGTCACATTGACAAGGCGCTTCGGGGCTGATGGCCGACGGGGGGCCTTCTGGCGCTTGCGTATACAGAAGGTTCCCATAGAGAATCGTCGGGACACGCTGCCTATCGTGCAAACAGAAAGGGGAATATGCAAGTGGATATCATCTATTGTCTGGTACCTAAATCCTATTGGGAAACATGGGAGGGAAAGGAGACATACCTCCCGCGTGATTATGAGCAGGAAGGCTTTATCCATGCGACCAAGAGTGAGGAGCTCCTGGGTAAAGTCGCCAATCGCGTATACAAGGATTTTACGGATAAGCTGTACGTATTGGTCATACAGGAGCAAAAGATTGCCTCGCCGGTCAAGTATGAACAAGCGAAGGACGGTCTGTTGTATCCGCATATATACGGCCCTCTGAACAAGGACGCGATCCTGGAAATTCGCGAAATGAAAAGGACAGACGGGAACTGGGGAGTAGCGGGGGTGGTTGGATAAGTGTTTCGGCAGATGCTGCGGTGAAGCCGTTGATGACTGTTTCGGAATCCGGCATGGACGCTGGACCGAGGCCCGCTGAATAGTCAGGAGACTGCATGGAAAGGGACACATGTATCTGTACATAAAGTGTCCCGTCCGGGCGCAAAATGGTAAGGACATGGAATCATACCTGCAAAGGAGTGTGCCGCATGGCCAAACCAGACAACCGCTCGGATAATGTTGAAAAGCTGCAAGAAATGATTCAAAACAGCATGGAGAACATGCGCGAGACACGCGATTATCTCAACGCGCACGGCGATGAGATTTCCGCGGAGGAAAAAGCGAACCTGCAGCAAAAAAACGAACGCAGGGAAGAGAGCATTGAAGACTTCCGCTCCGAAATAAAAGACGAGGCTTCGCAAATGGAATAAAAAACTTGCGCCTGCCGGACACTTCGGCAGGCGTTTTCGCGCAAGAATACATGAATTGTTTTGTGAAACATGATAATCTGTAGAGGAACAAATTCACAGTGAGGAGAACGACCATGAAAAGACCAGAAGATACACGTGTCGTCGTCGGCATGTCTGGAGGGGTCGATTCTTCCGTGACAGCATACCTGTTAAAGCAACAGGGGTATGATGTGATCGGCATCTTCATGAAAAACTGGGACGATACCGATGAATTCGGCCACTGCACAGCGGAAGAAGACTTTCAGGACGTGCGACGCGTTTGCGACCAGATCGGAATTCCGTACTATACGGTCAATTTCGAAAAAGAGTATATGGAAAAAGTCTTCCAGTATTTTCTCGATGAATACCGCCGCGGGCGGACACCCAATCCGGATGTCATGTGCAACAGGGAAATCAAATTCGGCGAGCTGTTGACCAAGGTTATGGACTTGGGGGCAGATTACATTGCGACCGGGCATTACGCCCAGGTCAAATTCCAGGACGGCGAATACAAGCTGATCCGCGGAAAGGACACCAATAAAGACCAGACGTACTTTCTCAATGCGCTCAATCAGAAGCAGCTTTCCAAAACGATGTTTCCGATCGGCCATATGAGCAAGCCCGAGGTTCGGGAAATCGCCGTGAAGGCTGGCCTTGCGACAGCAAAGAAAAAAGACAGCACCGGTATCTGCTTTATCGGCGAGCGCAACTTCCGGGAATTTCTGCAAAACTACCTGCCGGCAAAGCCAGGCAATATCGAATCGGTTGACGGCGATGTTGTCGGGCGCCATGACGGGTTGATGTACTATACCCTCGGACAACGGCAAGGTCTTGGGATTGGCGGCGGCCATGGCAAGACAGGAGAACCGTGGTTTGTGGTGGATAAAGATTTGGAGCGGAATGTGCTGATCGTTGCAGAAGGGGCAGACCATCCGAGAATGTTCTCGACCAGTCTTGTTTCTACGGATGTGAACTGGATCAGCGATCGGAAGCCGATCTCGACATTCACCTGTACGGCAAAATTCCGTTACAGACAGCCTGATCAGCAGGTTACGGTGCACATCCGCGATGATCATACAGTAGAAGTTGTGTTTGACAAGCCGCAAAAAGCGGTTACTCCCGGACAAGCTGTGGTCTTTTACAACGGAGAAGAATGTTTGGGTGGAGGGACAATCGACAAGGTCACTCCGCTGGACACAGGGAAATAATTGAGGGATTGGGGAATCGGACGTGGAAGCGACAAAGAAATCAAAAGTCATGATCTTGATTTTTTTGGGAGGAGCAGTTTTGCTGGCCTTGCTCGCCTATTTCGGCATGTACTCCCTGGGCAAGGAGCATGTCGCTGTCATCAATGATGTCATCGAGGCAAAAGGCGGAAAGGTGCAGCACATTACGGTCGTTCCCAAGGATGAAAGTCCTTTTACGGAGAGCGGCAAGGGGAATACCATTTACAAAATTGATTTTGAAATAGAGGGGAAGACCCAAACGGCATGGTACCGCTCCGACAATCAATCCTCTATAATAAAAGAGAAAGAAGAGTGGATTTTTCCTGAGTAATGATGAGAGTAGGACGTGATAAGGACCATGTCGAACAGAGAAGACTTGCTTGAATTAGCCCGCCTGATACGCAGACTGGAAGCAGAGACGGAGAATGCGTCTATCTCCATTTTGTCCCACGAAAACAGGGACGAGATCGCGGGGGCCCTCACAGAAGGATTGGGAGGCTCGGCTGCTGTCCAGACAAGCTCTGGGGAATACGCAAATCACCTGGCGATTATCCGAATGGGCGCCAATAAGTATACGATTGCCCAAGATTGGCGAGAGGTGTACATCAGCGAGATCAATTATTGTCCCTGCCGGATACCTCCCGGCTCCCACGGCCTGCTGGTGTACCATATCGACTACCCGGGAGTCATCTACGACGTTTCGCGGATTTTGGCCGATAATCAAATCAACATCTCGAAGCTGAACGTCTCACGGGAACAAAAGGGGAAAAATGCTCTGCTCGTTTCCATAACCGATGAAGAGATCTCCTCGGAAGTAGCAGCGGCGATCGAAACACTGCCGCAGATCACAAAAGTGTTTTCGCTGAAATAAGTGAATGTTGGCCCTGTCGTGGTATGGCAGGGCCTTTGTTTTTCTTAAAATAGCGCCGCGGAAGTTACGACTGCCAACGACCGCCAATGACCGATAAAAGAACCGTCTGGAGATGTGGGTGGTTTTCCCTCCTTTGTGATAAAATGGGTGCAGCAAGGAGGGGTCGGGTTGTTTTTTATAGGAGTAATGGCCGCCTTAATCTGCCTGATTACGGGTGTCGGGCTGCTCGTAAATCATGTTGTCGCGTGGGGAGTCGTTTTCATCGTTGCCGGGATTGGACTGATCGTTTTTCTGCTGGTGGCCTATCCGGCCAAACGCAAAAAGTGTTCGTCCTGGGATTGCGGCTTTGTCGACTGCGGGGCGGGCTCCATACCGGATTGTGACTGTTTGCCGGACTGCGGCTGCGGAGCGGGGACGCCATGAAGGAAGGGTTGTTCGCCAGGATCAGATCCCTGTCCTTTATTCCATGCCATCGGATGCCTTCCCGGTCGCTGGTTGTCAGAGGGAAGCGGCTTCCGCTATGTGCCCGCTGCAGCGCCATATTGACTGGGTATTCAGCATTGCCGCTGTTATTGCTCCTTCCTTTGACAATTCCTTGGTTCGCAGGCGTCCTGCTGCAGGTGCCAATGCTGATCGACGGCTGTACACAGTATTGGAAGTGGCGGGAGAGCAACAATGTTCTGCGAGTGGTCACCGGATTACTCAGTGGAATGGGCCAGTCCGTATTTGTGGCAGGAGTCTCGCGCATCTTGCTGGAGTGGCTGCTGCTGAGGCTGTCCTAACTGGTGGGAAGCTTCTACTCCGACCGCAGATGACAGGCAAGCTGAATCTTTAGTTTATCTTCGGGCTGCTTGAGATCAATGGCAAGCAGCTCTTCAATTTTTCTCAGCCGCTGATACAGCGTATTGATATGGATATGGAGCTGCTTGGCCGTGAGATGGGCGGACTGATGGCAATGGACATAGACGAGCAAGGTTTTCTCAAGATCACTATATTTTTCCTTTTTCTCCCACAATGGTTGAAAGACACTGCGGACAGAAGCTTCCTGGTCCTCCGGCGACTGGTGAATCAGCAGCTGGTTTACGCCCAAATCCCCATAGCGAACGACTCCATGGCGGTTCCGGTTCTGCAAATACCGGACCGCTTTTTTGGCTTCCCCGAAGCTAAGCGGCGGATAGATGCGGCTGAGCTGGCGAATCGTCGTCATCTCCCTCGTGGTGTACACAGGAACATTTCTGTTCGCCACGCTTTTTGCCGAAATCATTTTCCGGATTCAAGGGAAGTTTTGAGCCGTTCGGTCCCCTGGATTCCATTCTCAGCACTTGACATCGCTCTCGCCCAAATTCTAGGATAGTACTACCGAATGAAGAAGAAACGGGGAAGAGCATGTGCAAGAGCTGACAGTAAACGACATCGCGGATTTGGAAGACCCCGGCAAGGGCAATCCGGCAGTGGTTTTCATCTACACCCCTTTTTGCGGAACGTGCAAGCTGGGGGAGAAAATGCTTGAAATTGTCGAGCAGACGATTCCCGGATTGCTGATCTATCGCTTTAACATAAATACCGGGCCCCAGTTTGCGCAAAAGTGGGAGATTGCCAGTGTCCCGGGGCTCCTCATTTTTCGCCACGGACGTATTGTTGAGAAGCATTTCGCCTTTCAATCTGTCGATTTTTTATATCGGACCCTGAAAAGGTTCTTCTAGACATACACCTATTTCCTTCACGTTGAATACATGAAAGAGAGAGACAAAACGTGAAGGAGGAGAAGCATGCAGATCCATGTAGTAGAGCGGGGACAAACCTTGAATGCGATCGCGGAGAGGTATGATTCGACTGCGCAAGCCATTGCCAGTGCCAATCAAATACCCGAGCCGGATCGGCTGGTCGTCGGACAGGCGCTGGTCATCCCCATTGTGGGCAGTTACTACTGGGTACGGCCGGGGGATACACTGTATACGATCGGGCAGCGTTTTGGAATCAGTGCAGCCCAACTGGCGCGTATAAACCGGATTTCCCTGTACCGCCCGATAGAAGTGGGGCTCCGCTTGTACATCCCTCCGCGGCCTCGGCGTGCGGCCGATTTTAACGCCTATGCAGAGCCGAGAAGAACGGTGACTCCGGCCCTGGAGGCAGATATACGGACAGCTGCCCCCCATTTGACGTATCTGGCGCCCTTCAGCTTCAGGATAAATCGGGACGGCACTTTGACACCGCCCCCTCTGGGTGATTTGCGTCAGATCGCCCAGGAAAATGAGGTCGTCCTCATGATGGTGATTACCAACCTGGAGAGAGGTCAGTTCAGCTCCGAGCTGGGAAGCCTGGTGTTAAACGATATGAACGTCCAAAATCGCCTGTTGGACAACATTATCACAACTGCCACTGACCTCGGGTTTGGCGATATCCATTTTGACATGGAGGCGTTGCCCGCAGCCGACAGAGAAGCATATGCGCGTTTTCTCCGCCGTGCCCGTGAGCGGGCAAGAAGAAACGGCCTGATGATGTCAGTCGCGGTAGCGCCCAAGACAAGCGCCGAACAGCAAGGCAAATGGTATGCGGCTCACGACTACCGGGCGATCGGGGAAATTGCTGACTTCGTGGTTATCATGACGTATGAATGGGGATACAGCGGCGGTCCTCCGATGGCTGTATCGCCGATCGGCCCAGTCCGGCGAGTGCTCGAATACGCGATCACAGAGATGCCTGCCAGCAAAATTATGATGGGGCAAAATCTTTACGGGTACGACTGGACATTGCCTTATGAGCCCGGAACGACTGCTCGTGCCCTGAGTCCGCAAGCTGCTGTCGCGCTCGCCCAGCGGGAGCAGGTGCCGATCCAATACGACAGCAGAGCGCAGGCGCCGTTTTTTGAGTACACAGATGACCAAGGAAGGCGTCATCGCGTCTGGTTTGAAGATGCCCGTTCGATTCAGGCCAAGTTCAACCTGGTCAAGGAGCTCGGTCTGCGAGGCGTCAGCTATTGGAGACTGGGACTGCCTTTCCCGCAAAACTGGCTGCTGATCGAGGAGAACTTCCGCGTCAGAAAGCGTCGATAACCATAGGAAAGCGTACAGTCCGGTAAGCCTGTACGCTTTTTTTCTGCTCGCCAAACATGGTATGATGAAGCAAAAAGAACGAGGAGGGAGATCATGGGAGAGTGCAGACTGGATCATAGTACAGAAGACGTCCGCAACAAGCTGGCCGAGCAAACGCCTTTTTTGCCGCCGGCACTGGCCGCGCAGCTGAACGGGCTTTTGACGGAGACGCTTTCTCAGGAAACCTTGAACGAGCTGTTTCACCTTTTAAAGAAATACGATTTGGCGACGCCCGAAGAGCGTATTCAACGTGAGGAAAAAATGGCAAAGCTGGTAAGGGAATAGCAAAAAAAGGGAATCGCAAGCAGCCTATTCGATTGGTTTGCGACCGGCAAACCCTTCTGTGATGCCGTGATAATACGCAATGCTTGGCTCTCCCTGCTTCCAGCAGAGGAGAACTTCTTTTCCGTCGATGACAGCGGGGAAATCGAACAGCCCGATGTCGATGTCCTTTACCTCTATGCCTTTCTCCATGAGCTGGTTGATATGCATCTGCGCCTCCAGCTCCATAAACTCCAGGCGGCATTCCAGCGTAAAGACTTCTTGCTCATCGGGAGGCTGCCGCTTTTTGGCCTGCTGCAGTTCTTGGTAGGTTTGATAAAAGAGGCGCTTCGTTTCTTGCAAAAAGGAGAGCTCGTCGCGTACATATGGCAGCAGTTGATTCGCCTGTTCGACCGTGAACAATTTTTTAGCCAAGTGTAACACCTCCAGGACCCATTATACAGGGAACCAGTCAGGGAGGAAATGGATGGATCGGCTGTTTATTGCAGGTGATTGGAAAGGGGTACCTATGAACGACAGGTTGTACTATCAAGATGTTGATTTGCAGACGTTTGAGGCAGATGTGATCAAACGCGGCGTGGAAGCGGACGGAACAGCATACGTAGTGTTGAACCAGACGGCGTTTTATCCGACAGGCGGAGGACAGCCTTGTGATACGGGAACCATTGAAGGGGTTGCCGTCACGGACGTAGAGGAAGTCGACGGGGAGATCAGGCATCGCCTCGAAGCGCCGCTTCCGGAACATACGCAGCGGGTAACGGGCAGGATCGATTGGGATCGGCGTTTTGACCATATGCAGCAGCATACGGGACAGCATATTCTCTCCGCGACGTTCATCAAGCTCGCAGATGCCCAGACAGTAGCCTTCCACCTCGGACGCGATCACGTGACGATTGATGTTGCGCTGAGCGAGCTTACGCCAGAGCTGATTGAAAAAGCGGAGCGTCAGGCAAACCAGGTGGTACTGGAAAATCGTCCGATCGACGCTCGTTTTGTTACGGCCGAAGAGCTGGAACAGCTGCCGCTCACCAAGCAGCCTACGGTATCCGAGAATATCCGGGTCGTCATCATCCCGGATTACGACTACAATCCATGCGGTGGGACACACCCGAAAACTACGGGAGAAGTCGGTCCGATCAAAATCATCGGTTGGGAACGCCACAGAGGCAATATACGCATTCAATTTCTGTGCGGCTGGCGGGCACTCGCGGACTACACGCGCAAGCAGCACTTGCTGCAGGACCTCACCCGGATGATGACGACGAGCGAAGCGGAAATCGCCGATATGCTGCAGCGTCTGCTGGCTGAAAAAGAGGCCTTGAAGGATTCGCTTCAGCAAAAAGAAACAGAGCTATTGACATATGAAGCAGCCAGGTATTTGAAAGAAGCAGCCGAGCTGGGGAACGCCCGTGTCGTCCAGGCCTCTTTCACGGGCAGAAGCATGCAGGAATTGCAGCAGCTTGCCCGTACGCTCACCTCGCAGGATGAGCATGTCATCGCGCTTTTGGCGACAACAACGGACAAGCTGCAGCTCGTTTTTGCCCGGGGCGCACAGGTGGCGGCTCCGATGAACCAGCTGCTGAAGGAGACGCTGCCGTTGATCGATGGAAAGGGCGGCGGCAACCCGGCGATGGCCCAGGGCGGAGGGGCTCCGACGGTGGCTGCGGACGCCGTGCTGGATCATGCGCGCGGTTTGCTTGAGGTGTAAAACATGACCCGTGGCAGTCGCAGTCAGTCTGTCCAATCAGGCTGCGACCGCCCTTAGGGAAACGAAGGAGGAGAGTCAGATGAATGCATGGAATCCGGGAGATCTGGTCCGGGTCGGGTACAAGACGGGAGAATATCTGACAGAGGTTGTAGAAAATCACGGCGATAAATTGCTGGTCAAAATTATGGCTGTTACGAAATACCCGACGCAGGGCGATTTGCACAATCCGCTTGAGGTGGACGTTCCCTTGTTTCACCAAAGACCGGCTCTCTCCTACCTGGAAAAAATCATGGTTCCGGCTGCGAGCGTGATCCGGTTCAACGGGACTTTGCCCGACTACAAGGAATCGCTCAAAGCCGCTTTGGAGAGGGAAATGGAAAAGCTGCGCAAAACGTCAAAATGGGCGGAGCGCTGCCTGGTCGAACTGGAGATTCTGTACAAGGAAAGCTTTACAAACCCGAAATAGAGTGATACTGTAATAATCGAATTGAATAACCACGCGCAATACCAAACGGGGGTCGAGCAAAATCGGCTGAGATTGTAACGAATGCGTTACTGACCGTTGAACCTGACCTGGGTCATGCCAGCGGAGGAAGAGGTATCAGCTCATCAGCGTGAACGCCGATGCTGTTTCCAAATGGTTTGGAACGACATTTAGGCATATGCAGATAAGCACAACCACAACCATCCGAGGCGGATGGTTTTTTTACTGTCTGCCCCTGATGTACCGTATTCAAACGGCTTCTTCCGTCTGTTTTCTACATGGCACAGGCGAAAAGAAGCCGTTTTTTTCTGGGACCGGCCAGAACATGCTGCGCCGAAGAAGGAGGGGGAACATGCTGGTACAGTTGAATGGCAAGAATGTAGAGCTGGCTGCTGAAATTACGACTGTCCGTGAACTGCTGCAGTCCTACCAGCTGCAGGAGAAGATCGTGATCGTGGAGCGTAACGGAGAGATTGTGGATCGCACCCGTTATGAAGAGACACCGGTTGCGGATGGCGACCGGATTGAAATTGTACATTTTGTCGGTGGAGGATGAATAAGATGGACACTTTGAAAATCGGACCGTATGAATTTCGTTCGCGGCTGCTTCTGGGGACGGGAAAATTCCCTGATCTGGACATACAAGACAAAGCGGTGGCAGCATCAGAGGCAGAAATTCTGACTTTTGCCATTCGCCGCCTAAATCTGGAAAACCCGCATGAACCGAATTTTCTGGAGCAATTGGATCTGAAAAAGTTTACGCTGCTTCCGAATACGGCGGGTGCCTATACGGCTGAGGAGGCTGTGCGAATTGCCCGCCTGGCGAAAGCATCCGGCTTGTGCGACATGATCAAGGTGGAAGTCATCGGCGATCCGAAAACGCTGCTGCCAGACCCGATCGGCACGCTGGAAGCCTCCCGTATTTTGGTAGAGGAAGGCTTTATCGTGCTTACTTATACCAATGACGACCCGATTTTGGCCAAACATCTGCAGGAGGCCGGCGTTCACGCTGTCATGCCGGGAGCTTCTCCGATCGGATCAGGCCAGGGCATCATCAACGAAAACAATCTGCGGTTCATCATCGAAGACGCCAAAGTACCGGTCATTGTTGACGCCGGCATCGGTTCTCCCGCTGACTGTGCGAAGGCGATGGAGCTGGGAGCGGACGGTGTCCTGCTCAATACAGCGGTCGCGCTGGCGGACAATCCGGTGTTGATGGCGGAGGCGATGAAGCTGGGCGTGGAAGCGGGAAGGAAAGGCTTCCTTGCCGGACGGATCGCGAAAAAACGGTATGCATCGGCGAGCAGTCCGACTGAAGGGATGATCGAGTAGGTGGAGCACGTACTAGCAGCGATTGAGGAGCGTAGAGAGGAGCTGTTTTCGCTTCTCTCCGAGCTGATCGCCCAGCCGACGGTAAGCCCTCCCGCCCGAAACAGCGACAAGGCGCAGACGCTGGTGGCAGAGAAGCTGCAAGCGCTCGGCTTCGAGGTCGACCGCTGGACCGTTTTTCCAGGCGATGACAACGTCGTGGGGGTAAAGAAGGGAACGGACTTTAGAAACTACAAAAGCTTGATCATCAACGGCCATATCGACGTAGCTGAGGTCGGAGACGACAGCGGCTGGACGTATCCGCCTTTTGCCTTGACCAAAGGCGGGGACGGCAGATGGTACGGGCGCGGCGTCGCCGATATGAAAGGGGCGCTCGCTGCCAGCCTGTTTGCGATCCAGATGCTGCATGAGCACGGCATAGAGCTGAAGGGCGATCTCGCCTTTCAGTCCGTGATCGGTGAAGAAGCTGGGGAAGCCGGCACGCTTGCTGCGATTGAGCGCGGCTACTCGGCCGATTATGCGCTTGTCGTAGACACAAGCGATCTGCAGATGCAAGGCCAGGGCGGAGTGATCACTGGCTGGATTACGATTGAAAGCCCGGTTACGCTCCATGACGGGATGCGCAGCAGGATCATACACGCAGGCGGTAAAGTCCACGGGGCATCTGCGATTGAGAAAATGATGAAGGTGATTGCCTCGCTGCAGGATTTGGAACGGCACTGGGCCGTGATGAAATCATACCCCGGTTTTCCGCCAGGGATGAGCACGATCAATCCTGCGGTCATCGAAGGCGGACGCCATGCGGCTTTTCTCGCGGATCGCTGCGCCCTCTGGATTACCGTTCACTTTTATCCGGACGAGACGCATGAGGATATCATACGGGAAGTAGAGGACCATGTCCGCAGAGCCGCCGCCGCTGATCCGTGGCTGCGGGATCATCCGCCCGTTTTTCGCTGGGGAGGCCGCTCCATGATCGAGGAGCGGGGAGAGATCTTTCCGTCATTGGAGCTGGACAAGGAGCATCCGGCCCTGCTCAAGCTGCAGGCTGCATTTGAAAAGCAAACGGGACGCCCGGCGGTGGTAAACATGTCTCCTTCGGTCACGGATGCAGGATGGTTTGCCCACGCCGGCATACCAGCCGTCATCTTTGGCCCGGGTGAGCTGAGTCATGCTCATGCTGTGAATGAATCCGTTGATCCGAAGCAGTTGGTTGTCTTTGCACAAACAGTTGCCCGGTTCCTCGTGGACTGGTGCAACACGAAAAGGGAGTGAGTGGACTTGTCGACATTTACGCATCGTTTGCGGGAAAAGGTTGCTCCGATCTGGGAGCGGACCCATCGTCACCCGTTTGTCACCGGCTTGGGAGATGGAAGTCTGCCTGTGGAGTCCTTCCGTTTTTACATGAAGCAGGACTACGTCTATTTGATCGAATACGCCAAAATGTTTGCCATCGCCAGTACAAAAGCCCATGATCTGGCGACGAGCGCGCGGTTTGCTTCGCTGCAGGAAGCGACGCTCAATTTCGAAATGGCCTTGCATCGTCAGTATGCCGAACGCTTTGGCATCACGCGCGAGGAGCTGGAGCAGACCAAACCGTCGTTTGTGATGCTTGCCTACACGAGCTATATGCTGAAGGTAGCTCATCAGGGCTCGCTAGCCGAGCTGGTCAGCGCGGTACTGCCGTGCGCCTGGAGCTACTGGGAAATCGGCAAGCGGCTCGCCGAGGTAGAGGGAGCGCTTGAGCATGAATGGTACGGGGAGTGGGTGCGTACGTACAGCTCCGACGAGTTTGGACAGCTGGCGCAGTGGCTGATCGACCTGATGGATGAGCTCGCTGAAGGAAAATCAGAGAAAGAGCTGGCGATTCTGGAGGAGCATTTCCTGAACACGTCCCGCATGGAGTATTTGTTCTGGGAAATGGCTTACACGGAGGAAATGTGGCCGTGCGAGAAAAACTAGCCTTTTCGGGCGTCGGCTTTTCGTATGGGGAAAAGCCGATACTGGACGGATTCGATCTGCAGCTAAGCAAGGGCGAGCTGGTCAGTCTGATCGGGCCGAGCGGGATTGGGAAAAGCACCTTGTTTCAATTGGCGGCGGGACTGCTGCAGCCAGACACAGGGACGATCCGTCTGGATGGAAAATCAACGGCAGAACGTCTCGGGCGTGTAGGCTACATGCCGCAGCGAGATTTGCTGATGCCGTGGCGGACTGTAGCTGAAAATGCCGGTTTGCCGCTCGAAATACAAGGATTTTCCAAAAGTGAAATACGCGAGCGTATTGCGGAAGAGCTTCCCCGCTTTGGCCTGGCCGAATGGAAGGACGCCCATCCAGATGAGCTCTCTGGCGGGATGCGTCAGCGCGTTTCTTTCCTGAGAGCCCTGATGACCGGAGCGGACCTGCTGCTCCTGGACGAGCCGTTTAGCGCACTGGATGGGATTACGCGGATGGAAATGCAGGAATGGCTGCTCTCGATGTGGCAGCAGACCGGGAGCACGATGCTCCTTATTACCCATGATATCGATGAGGCGATTTTGCTGGCGGACCGGGTAGTCGTTCTCCTGGGCAGTCCGATCCGGCAGCCGGTAGAGCTGCAGGTTTCTGTTCCCCGTCCGCGAACGTTGGCCAGTCGCAATGATCCGGAATTTCACGCTCTGCGGGGAGAAATCTGGGAGCTGCTGCGAGGCCATGGTGCCGCGAATGGGGAGGTGAGCGAAGCGTGAAGGAGTCTTTGAAAAAGGGGCTATGGTTTTTCGTCTCCGTCATCTCGCTTCTCATCGCCTGGGAGGCTGCTTGCCGACTGCTTGCCGTTCCAGCCTTCATTTTGCCGCCGCCGAGCACGGTTCTCCTCTCTCTGTGGGATTTGCGGGAACAGCTGCTAGGACAGCATCTGTGGGCGACGCTCAGGGAAGTAGGACTGGGACTTTTCATCTCCATCCTGTTCGGGGTCTCGCTTGCACTGGTCATGACGCTCAGCAAAACAGTCGAGCGTCTGGTGTATCCCTACATTGTCATTTCGCAAACGATACCCATCATCGCGCTGTCACCCGTTTTCATTTTGTGGTTTGGCTATGATTTGACGGGAAAAATCGCGGTGACGATCCTGTTTACCTTCTTTCCTATCGTCGTTAGCACGTACGATGGTCTGAAGGCCTGCGACCGGGAAATGATGAATTTGCTGCGTACGATGGGAGCGAACAAATGGCAGTTGTTCAGCAAGCTTCAGCTCCCGGCCAGTCTGCCCCATTTCTTTAGCGGCTTAAAGGTGGCGGCTACCTACAGCGTGTCGGGTGCCACCATCGGTGAATGGCTTGGGGCGAGCGAAGGTCTCGGCTATTTCGGCCGGCGGGCATCGGGAAACTTCCAGGCGCCAGCCTTGTTTGCTTCCGTTCTTTTGTTATCCATACTTGGTATGCTGCTCTTCTGGCTGGCAGGAAGGCTGGAGCTGTGGGCTTCCCCTCAGACGCGAAACAGAAAAGATAAAAAACGATAGGATAGGTAGGAGAGAATCATGAACAAATGGACGAAAACGCTTTTGACGCTTTCTCTGGCTGCGAGTCTGGCAGCGTGTGGCGCACAGAGCGAAAATCAGGAGAAGCCAGATGCTGCTAAATCGGCTGCGGGCACTGAGCCGACAGAGTTGACCATTGCGCTCGACTGGTACCCCAACGCTGTACACTCGTTTCTCTACGCTGCAGAAGAACAAGGCTATTTCAAGGAAGAAAATCTGAAGGTCAATCTGCAAATGCCTTCCGATACCAATGATCCACTGCGGATGGCTGCTGCCGGGAAGGTCGATATGGCAATCAGCTATCAGCCCCAGGTTGTGCAAGCCCGTTCGGAAGACATAAAGGTCGTCTCCATTGCTGCGCTGGTCCGTCACCCGCTGAACGTGATCATGACGCGAAAAGACAGCGGTCTGGATTCACCGGAAAAGCTTGTCGGGAAAAATATCGGCTATCCTTCCGTTCCGCTGGACGAGTCGATCGTCCGTACAGTGGTGAAGCAAGCGGGGGCAGATGACTCCGGCCTGTCCTTTACCGACATCGGATTTGACATCATACCCGCATTGACCGCGAAAAAGGTGGATGCTGTAGTCGGCGGCTACATCAATCACGAGCAAGTCCTCTTGGAAAAGCACGGCGTTCCCGTTAACGTAATCAAGCCGAGTGACTTTGGAGTGCCTGATTATTATGAGCTGGTCGTGGCTGCCAGCGATGAAACGGCAGCCAAGAAGAAGGATGCGCTGGCGGCATTCCTCCGTGCAGCCGCCAAAGGCCAGGCGTACGTAAAGGAAAACAAGGAGAAGGCGTTGAAATCTCTGTTGGCCAAGCAAGCACAGGAGTTCCCGTTGGAGGAGGATGTGGAAACGAAAAGTCTGGACATCCTGCTGCCTTTGATGGATGCAGGCAGTGAACCGTTTGGCACACAGACGGCTGAATCCTGGCAGACACTGATCGATTGGATGAAACAGGAAAAACTGATCACAAAAGATGTCAAACCGGAAGAAGTCATGATCAATCTGAATAAATAATGACAAATGCCAAAACTCTCCTCGGGAGAGTTTTGTTTTTATACAAGGGGTTTTATAATAGAAAGGGAATTCAGGCTAAGGAGACGACTTATGAGCAATCGTGAAGATCGGAATAATAAGCTGGTCATCTGGGTCTTTGTTGGCAGTGTTCTCGTTTGTACGCTGTCGGTAGCGATTTATATGTATCTGGTTGTAACCAAATAATAGCGGATCGCTCCCTTCCCCCGCTGTTGAAAATAAAGCCACTGAACGCATCATGCGCAGTGGCTTTTTGCTTTCCGCTCTTATGCTACCGGCGGACGAGACGGTAATGCTTCTTTAGCTTCTGCACGGTTTGGTGCCAGCTAAAAGAGGTCGAGACTCTCCGTCGCGCGTTGAGAACGATCCGCTTACGCAATTCCGGGTCGCTGTACAGGAGATCAATCGCGGTTGCAAATGCCTCGGGACTTTGGAAGCGATCCACCAAAAGACCGCTATGCCCGTCCCTGATTACTTCCCGAATTCCCCCGCGGTTGGACGCTACTACGGGTATACCGGAGGCCATCGCTTCCGAGTTGACCGTGGCGAAGCCCTCCCGGAACAGCGTAGGGCAGACAAAAACATCGCCAAGCTGAAACATTTCATGGATGCGCGAGGGTGGAATGTAACCGGTAAAACGGATCGGAACCCCAAGGAGCTCTGACAATTGCCGAACCTGGCGCATATAGGGCGTTTGGCTGCTGACTCCCGGCCAGGAAGCCCCTACAGCGACGAGCTTGGCGTGAGGAATCCGTTCTTTCAGGAGGGAAACGGCACGGACAAGCGTATGCAATCCTTTTCCACGGACAATGCGGCCGACAAAGAGGATGTTGTAGGTATCGGCAAGTTCCCAGCGGCTGCGCAGCTCCATTTTGGCAGAGGCCGACCATGGGCGAAATTTGGAGGTGTCCACCCCCAGTATGGCTGTTCGAAATTTGCGGGCATGGCGAGGATAACGGTGCTGCATGGTCCTTGTGACAAAGGAGACAACCGAAGTCACACCGTTTACTTGGCGAAGAATCCGGTCCGCTTGGCTGCGGGAGAGGCTGGACATGAATGTGAGTGAATGAAGCGACAGGATGATTGCAGTTCGTGGAAACTGGCGGCGGACATGTGAAACGAAACGAGGACGATTTTCGATTTGGATAATGTCAAACGATTGGCCGGCTACCTTTTTCAAGGCAGAATGTATATAGCGCCGCCTGTCCCCGTGGGGAATGCGAATAATGGTAAGCCGACCGTTCTGGTAGCGGCTGACAGAGGGCAGCCTCGGATGGGCACGGCTGATCATGACCACCTGATCGGTACGTGCCATCCGCTTGAAAATGTTGTACGTGCAGGTTTCAACAGAGCCGCCTTTGATTGGCGGTACAGGCAGCTGCTCTGGCAAGATCACCAATATGCGCAAGCCCTGCATACCTCCCCGATTCGGATATATCAATAACAGCCGTATATCCTATTCGGAGCACACGGAACAACTCACGGACATATCACCCGTTTTTGAAGGGGAGACAGCCTATTTGGCAAGAGGAGGTCTGGTGGTGTCCTATCCCCAAGTCCATAATTACAGCAACAATGGGCGGAAATTCATCTGCCGGATGATCTGCGGACACTTCTGATTTTATCCGCTACATCGCGGATCGATAACTGATTCAGTTCCGGAAACCCTTGCCCGCGCAAACTGACGGTCTTGCCATCGTAAAGCGGATAGACTCCCTGCCACAGCCCCACAATGCTGTACATGTCAGTCCGGTTCACTTTTTTCAGAAACAAAAGGTACTGTCCCTCTCCAAGCGGACCAGGGTATTGAAGGTTTGCGGGATCAGAGGCATCAGGGAGAGGCTCGACGCCGGTACTGAGGAGCTTCACCCGACGAGATGCGGAACCGTGGAGCGTGCGTTCAATCTGGACGTCTTGCACATAATTCACCAATTGACCAGCGGAAATGCGCTTCGCTGTCGGGTACTTTTGGTGGCGGGCATCTGTCAGTCCAACCACGATCAGATCACAGTGCAGGATCAATTCCTTCCAGTCTTTCATCCGGGTTTGATCTACCTGCAAGTCGGCAATTTCCGGGGTTGCCGACACAGGCATGGCAATGAAGATGAAGACCAGCAGGAGCAGGGTTCCTTTTTTCCACATAGAAGAAACCTCCTAAATTATGTAAAAATCCTTTTTAGTATGATCGACAAGCCAGCCCTTATTCTGGAGAAAAAGAAAAAACGGGGCTTCTTTCATACATATTATTGTGGTAATATTCCGAAAATGGATGCAAAGTGATAAGATAATGGGGACTGCTTCTAGAATCGGCACCATGGCAACAGAATAGGACAAGGAGGGTATTATGAAACGACTGCTCAAACGCACTGGCTGCTGGATTATGCTCATGCTGCTCGTCTTTCAGTTGGCAGCGGTTCCCGCCCTGGCTCAGGACACGACAGGTACCTCGGAAGCGCTTGCGGCAAATATCGAGCAGGCGATATCCGAGCTGGACAAAGACCCCAACAGCATCGGCTTGCACGCGGGAATAGCGGTATATGATTTGACAGATGAAAAAGCCTTGTACGGGCATAACGCGGACAGAACGTATGTGCCTGCCTCCAACATGAAGCTGTTTACCACTATTGCCGGTTTAGACAAGCTGGGACCGGATTATCAGTGGAAAACAGAGGTGTACGCCACAGGTAAGGTAAGTGGCGGCGGGGTTTTAAACGGAGATTTGATCCTGAAGGGCTTCGGTGATCCCAGTCTCACTGTCGCAGATCTGCAAGCCATCGCGGCTGCCCTGAAAGAAAAAGGGATCAAGCAGGTAAACGGAAAATTGCTGGTGGATGAAAGCTATTTTGACCCGACTCGGCTTGGCTACGGCTGGATGTGGGATGATGAGGTGTATGGGTACAGCGCCCAGCTAAGCGCCTTGGCAGTACATAAAAACATGCTGACGATCACGGTGGAGCCAGGGAAAAAAGCGGGAGACACGCCGGTCCTCACCATGGAGCCAGCCACCGAGTATGTGCAGGTCGTAAATCAATTGCAGACGGTTGCCGGCAAGGACAGTGATATTTCCGTCCAGCGTCCGCGCGGCAAAAACACGATCATCTTCAGCGGAACGATTGGTGTAGAGGCAGCTCCTTATCAAGAGGATGTCACGATGGAGGACCCTGCCCTGTACGTTGCGGACATTTGGAAGCAGCGTTTGACCGCGAGCGGCATCAAGCTTCACCCGCAGGCAAGCGTGGAGAAAACGACGCTTTCCACTGGCACTCCTTTGTATACGCATCTGTCCAAGCCTTTCTCCGAGATTTTGGTGGAGCTAAACAAGGACAGCGACAATTTTTATGCCGAAATGCTCCTCAAGACACTTGGAGCAACAGAAAAGGGGGAGGGATCGGCGGAAGCGGGAAGCGAGGTGGTCGCGGACGTATTGAAACGAGCCGGTGTCGAGGCCGGGTATGTGCAAAAGGACGGCTCCGGACTTTCCCGTTTTAACTGGATCACGGCAAATCAAATGGTGAAATTGCTTACGTTTGTGCAGGATCAGGAATACAGGGATGCACTGGAGAAGTCACTGCCAATAGCAGGTGTCGACGGAACCTTGAAAAATCGCTTGAAAGGCACACCGGCAGAAAAGATGGTCATCGCGAAAACGGGCTCCATGGGCGGCGTAAACAGCTTGTCCGGATACGCCACTGCGAAAAATGGAAACAAGCTCGCTTTCTCCATCTTGATCAACGGGATTTACAAATCCAAATATGCGCGGGATTTGCAGGACAAGGTAGCGGTACTGCTGGCCTCCTATCCGGACATCAAGGCTCCTGACGGGTACAAACCGGCAGTGCCTGACGCCTACAAGCTTTCCGCATTGCTTGACCCGATCGCCGAGGAAGCGGATGCATCCGGGATTACTGCAGGGATTGTCGTCAAGGCTTTGGATCAGGAGCAGGGGGAAGCGATCTGGTATGAGCACGAGGCAGACACGCTGTTGACCCCGGCTTCCAATCTCAAGCTGCTGACGACAGCGACAGCACTGGCACAGCTTGGCAAAGACTATCAGTTCAAAACAGAAATGTACGGATCCACTCCGCTTCCGAAAAACGGGGTGTACCAAGGCGATCTCTACCTCAAGGGCTACGGCGATCCGACTCTTCATACAGAAGACAATCTGAAGGTGCAAGAGGGCGTATCGATGGAGGAAATCGCTGCCTGGCTGAAGGAACAGGGAATCAAACGGATCAACGGCAATCTCATTCTCGACGAGAGCTACTTTGATCAAGAGCGCCTTGGCCTTGGCTGGTCGTGGGACGATGAAAGCTACTACTACAATCCGCTGTTGGGTGCGTTGGCATTGAACCGCGGAACAGTCATGATCGAATTCCAGCCAGCCGTTCGCGCGGGTGACCCGGTACCGATCAACCTGCTGCCCAAAACGAAGTATGCAAATGTGATAAACGAGGCAAAAACGGTGAACTCCGGTCAGGAAAACACCTTTGCCATCGAAAGGGACCGCGGGACCAACACGATCCGGGTGACGGGCAATTTTCCTTTGGGGACGGCTCCCGATTACGAGCGCGTTCCTGTTGAAGATCCGGCATTGTATGCAGGGACTGTGCTTCGAGAGACACTCGAAAACGCGGGAATCTCCTTCTCGGGGAACAGCACGGTCAGCGTCGGAACAGTGCCCCAACAGGCAGTCAAATGGACCGAGTTCACTTCCGAGCCGTTATCGGAGATCGTTTCCTATCTGAACAAGAAGAGCGACAACTTTTATGCGGAAATGCTGTTGAAGACACTGGGAGCGGTGAAACGGGGGGAAGGAAGCTCGTCAGCAGGCGTGGAGGTCGTACAGGAGACTCTTTCGACATTGGGGGTTGAAACGAACTTTGACATGGTTGACGGCTCCGGTTTGACACGCTACAATCTGATCTCCGCCCGCCATATCGCAGATGTTCTGGAGGGGATGACGAAGCATGCTGCCTATCAGGAATACCTCGACTCTCTCCCGATAGCCGGCGTAGATGGTACGCTGAAAAATCGCATGAAGGGAACGGCCGCCGAAAACAATGCCCGTGCAAAAACGGGAACACTGACTGGAGTGAGCAGTCTGTCCGGCTATGTCCAAACGAAGGACGGACAAAAGCTCGTCTTCTCCATCGTGATAAATGGATACGCACCCAAGAGCGAGTATATGACGGCGATCCAGGATCGGATCGTGTCAGCACTTGCCTCCTATGAGGACAAATAAGCTCCAAACCAGCCCGTTCATGGGCTGGTTTTTTGCTGTTTCGCAAATAGGCCTATGCCGTGCCGGGCTGCTTTCGGTTGTCATATCTATATTCAGACTGGGCAGGGCCAGAATGAAACCGATGCAAAGAGAGGGCGTGGGAGTGGTGTGTCCGAATCGATACGATTGGAAACGGTTAGAGCAGTTTGCAACAGCGATTTTTGTTCGGGCGGGAGTTTCCACGCGGGATGCGGAGACTGTCGCCCGTTCGCTCGTCCACGCCGACCTGCGCGGTGTCCACTCTCACGGACTTGCGCGCATGCCTGTTTATGTGGAACGGATTTCAGCCGGATTGATCGATGTCAGCAAGGCTCCCGTCATTTTGAGAAAAGCGGGGGCCACGGCTGTCGTCGACGGAATGAACCATTTGGGAGCGGTTGTCGGAGAGGCCGCTTTGCAGACAGCTATCGAAATAGCCGGGAAGAATGGAACGGCCATCGTCGGGGTCAGGTGTTCCAACCACTTTGGAGCCTGTTCTTACTATGCTGAACAAGCGATTCAAAAAGGGATGATTCTCTTCGTCATGTCCAACGCTCCACAGACGATGGCTCCGACTGGAGGAATTCGCCCTTTTTTTGGCTCCAATCCGATTGCAGCAGGCATTCCGGCGGGTTCAGCCCCTCCATTCCTGCTCGATATGGCGACAACGGTAGCTGCTCGCGGGAAAATTGCTCTGGCGCGGAAAAAGGGCGAAGCCATTCCCAAGGGCTGGGCGATCGATGAACGTGGACGGGATACGACAGACCCGGCAGAGGCCTTGCGCGGAGCGCTTCTTCCCATCGGTGGCGCCAAGGGTTATGGCATCGCCATGTTCGTTGATATTTTATGCGGCCTTTTGGCGGGGGCGGGATATGGTCCGGGTGTGCACAGCTTGTACGATAACGATGAGCATCCGCAAAATGTAGGGCATTTTTTTTGGGCCCTTCAAATTGAGAGCTTCATGCCGCTGCCCCTCTTTCAACAAAGGATGGATCAGTATATTCAGCAGATCAAAGCGGAGCCCAAGGCGGAAGGAAGAGAGGAGATTCTGATTCCCGGCGAATGGGAGTGGCGAACGGCAAAAGAAAGGCAGGTCAGCGGAGTTCCGCTCCCCGACACAGTCGTTTGTGAGCTTGCGGCGCTTGGCAGTACATGGGGTGTCGAGCTGGAAGACGCACGCATCCAATAACAAGGACAAAAGGTCCCTCATAGACTGGTGTCAGTGGTGTTTGGAAAGGAGATGCCGGATGCAAAGACATATGTGCAAAGGAAAGATTCATAGGGCAACCGTTACACAGGCAGAGCTTGATTATGTCGGGAGCATTACGATTGACAGCTTGCTCATGAAGGAAGCAAACATCCTGCCTTACGAGATCGTGCAAATCACGAGCCTACGCAACGCTACCCGCTGGAAAACCTACGCACTCCCTGCACCTGAAGGCTCCGGGAAAATATGCCTGAACGGTCCGCCTGCCCATTTATTTCAGCCGGGGGACATTGTCATCATACTGAGCATGGGCATGTATACGGAAGAAGAAGCCAGCCAGCTAATTCCTCGTGTCGTGTTTGTCGATTCGGAAAATCGCATTACCAGGATCGAGGAACATCATCTTATTACGAATGGAGAGAATGCCACATAAAAGCGCCGAATGTTGGAAAATGGAGCAAACACCTGGTGATGAGACAGGATGAGCGTCTGTGGGAATTCCTCCCAGATACGGTCCTGTTTGAACCGGAGGCCCTTTGGAGGCATTTGGAAAAATATCGATCTGTCATATTAAAGCCTTCAGGTGGCGGCGGTGGAGCTGGGATAATCAAGGTTACATCTCTGGGCGATTCTCGTTACCAGGTTCATGCCGGAAACGGGCGCAGGGTTGTCAAAGGGGAGGAGGCAACGGTCAAGTATGTACGTTCCTTGTTCAGGCCGAAGCCATACTTGATCCAGCCGTATCTTCGCCTGGGGAGGATCAACGGACGTCCCTTTGATATAAGGGTGATGATCCAACGAACCAAAGGAAGGCCCTGGGTCGTGACCGGGTTTCTCGCCAAGCTGGCAGGCCCGGGATTTATCGTCACAAACATCGCCCGAAGCAGAGGCAAAGTTTTGCCGCTGACGGTCGCTCTCGCCCAATCAAATGTCGATGTGTCCCCGGATTTGTTAGAGGAGATCAAATACGTGGCCCAGATGACTGGCGAATGCTTGGGAAAAAAATACCCCACTCTCAGGAAAGTTGGGCTCGACTTGGGGATTGATACAACTGGGAAACCGTGGATCATCGAAGCGAACTTTCGACCGTCGCTGTCGCTGTTCCGAAAGCTTCCAGACCTCCGGGCCTATCGACGAATCGTCAAGTTCAGCAGGTAGAAGCCGACCACTTGTCACTGCCACGGACAAGTGGTCGGCCTCTTTATTTAAGAAATAAACAGAACATTCAAGATTGTCATTTTAAAGAGGTCTTGGTTATAATGAGGAGTACATACAAAAACGGAATGCAATTCCGATATTCGGAACGGAGAGATCGCTTTGTCCGAAACCAATAAAACGGTTCTGAAAGCACTAGAGCTGCTTCAATTGTTTCTTGATCACCCACAGTTGACGCTGCAGGAGGCAGTCCATCTGTCCGGACAGCCCAAAACCTCTGTATACCGGATGCTGATGTCTCTGGAAGAGGGAGGCCTGCTGAAGCGGACGGATGTGGGAGCGTATGAATTGGGACTTGGGTTTCTGCAATACGGACAAGCTGTTTCAGAACGGATGGATATCCGCCGGGAAGCCCTGCCTGTCATGGTACGGTTAAACGAAGAAATTGGCGAAGCCGTCAACCTGATTATCCGGGACGGCGAAGAAGCAACTTATGTGGAAAAGGTAGACACCAAAGAGCCGATCCGGGTATACACAGCGATCGGACGGCGGGCTCCGCTGTACGCAGGGGCCTGTCCCCGAGTTCTGCTCGCTTTTTTGCCCGACGAAGAGCAGGAAAAATACTTGTCGCGTGTAAAGCTGCAGCCGGTCGCGGATTGTACGATTACCGACATCGACGTGCTTCGCCGTGTGCTGTCTGAGTCAAGGCAAAACGGTTATACTGTCAGCCACTCCGAACTGTACAACGATACGTCAGCGGTAGCCGCACCGATTTACGACCATAGCGGCAGTGTGATCGCAGGGATCAGTATTGTCGGGCCGACCAGCCGGTACAAGGAAGGACAGATACAGCTGTTGGCCCAAAAAGTAATCGAAGCCGCACAAGCCATATCAAGGAAGCTGGGCTGGAATGACAGAAGGTGCGGGAGGGGAGCCATGCAATGAAAGACATTCAAATGGAACCGATGGGAGATCAAGCCCTCATCATTCGCTTTGGCACAGTGATTGACCGGACAACTCACGAAAAGGTGAGACAATTTGCCGCATGGCTGGACCAGCATCCTGTTCCGGGAATGGTCGAATACATCCCTGCTTTTACGACCGTGACAATCTTTTACGATCCGGTATCGCTTTACGAACAGCGAAAAACGGATTTCTCCGCGAACGAACCGATCATTTCACCGTATGAAAAGCTGCGTTTGTTCCTCGAAGCCGCCTTGAAGCAATTATCGGATCAGCCGCCTGCCGCCGGAAATACCGTGGAGATACCTGTTCTCTACGGAGGTGAAATGGGTCCCGATCTTTCCGAGGTAGCCGCTTATCACCAGATGAGCGAGGAAGAAGTGATCCGGATTCATTCGGAGGGAGACTATCATGTATTCATGATCGGGTTTGCTCCGGGCTTCCCTTATATCGGCGGGTTGTCGGAAAAAATCGCTACCCCGCGCAAGACGAGCCCGCGGCTAAAAATCCCGAAAGGCTCGGTCGGCATCGCAGGCGAACAAACGGGAGTTTACTCGCTGGAAACGCCGGGAGGCTGGCAGATAATCGGGCGGACACCGATAAGCTTGTTCCGTCCGGAGCACAATCCCCCGAGTTATTTGAAGGCAGGAGATCGCGTGCGCTTTGTTCCGATCACGGCAGAAGAGTACGAAGCGTATAAGGAGGGGGAGGCATGAGTCTCAGAGTGATTCGTCCCGGACTGCTTACCACGGTGCAGGATGGAGGGAGAGTCGGCTTTCAGAAGCATGGCGTGATCGTCGGGGGCGTAATGGACACGTTTGCACACAGGATGGCAAATTTGCTGGTTGGCAATGAAGGGTCAGAGGCCACCTTGGAGATGACGATGAAGGGCGATACGTGGGAAGTGACAGAAGATACGCTGCTCGCGATTTGCGGAGCAGACATGAAAGCGATTGCTGACGGCCAACCGCTGCCGCGATGGAAGCCTGTATGGGTCAAGGCTGGGACGGTCATACAGTTTGGCGTCAGCCAGCACGGGGCCAGAACATATGTAGCGATAGCAGGAGGCTTTCAAATCCCGCTCGTAATGAACAGCCGGTCTACGTATGTCAGAGCAGGAATAGGCGGTTATGAAGGGCGGGCATTGCAAAAGGGAGACGAACTGAAAGCAGATAAGCCCGGACCGCAAGCCAAGAAGCTGTACGATTTTTTGCGAAAACAAGCCCGGGTGGCTTCCTTTTATGCGCCGGATTGGGGGATTGCCTCGGAACTCATGCCCCGCTACCACGAGCAGCCTATCGTCCGCGTCGTGAAAGGGAATCAATTCGACTGGTTTACCAGGGAGAGCCGGGAAGCGTTTTTCCAGCAAGCTTATCGCGTAAGTCCCCAATCGGATCGCATGGGCTATCGCCTGGATGGTCCCCTTCTGGAGCGGATTGACAAGAGCAGAGAGCTCGTTTCCGAAGCAGTTACGTTCGGTACTGTGCAGGTTCCGGCTGAAGGCAATCCGATCGTTCTGTTGGCAGACAGGCAAACGACCGGGGGCTACCCCAAGATTGCCCAGATTATCAGTGTCGATCTGCCGTTGATCGTTCAAACAAAGCCCGGGGATGCGATCCGTTTCCGGGAGGTTGACCATCAGGAGGCCGAGCGTCTTTTGATTGAGCGGGAACAGCTAATCCGCCAGGCGCGGCTGGGCATGCAACTGAAATATGAGTAGGAGGCTGGAGGAAATGACGTTTCGCATTGACTTGAACTGTGACATGGGAGAGGGCTTCGGCGCGTATAGCATCGGGAACGATGAGCAGATCTTGCCCTACATCACTTCGGCCAATATCGCTTGCGGCTTTCATGCCGGCGATCCGGCAACCATGCGAAAAACCGTGATAGCAGCGCTGGACAAAAAGGTGGCGGTAGGGGCCCATCCCGGTTTGCCGGATCTGATCGGCTTTGGCAGAAGGAATATGTCCATTACTCCTGCAGAAGCTTATGAGTACGTTGTCTATCAAGTCGGCGCCCTGGAGGCATTTATCCGTGCAGAAGGCGGTAGCATGCAGCATGTAAAGCCGCACGGCGCACTGTACAATATGGCTGCCGTCGATCCGGAGCTGGCAGAGGCGATCGCGGAAGCAGTCTACCGGGTCAATCCCGAGCTGTTTTTGGTCGGACTGGCGGGAAGCCATCTCATCGAAAAAGGTCTCCAAGCGGGATTGCGCGTAAAAAATGAAGTGTTTGCCGACCGGACGTACCAGCACGATGGAACCCTCACTCCCCGGTCGCAGCCGGATGCGCTCATCACAGATGAAGAAAAGGCGGTTTCCCAGGTGATCCGGATGATCAAAGAAGGGAAGGTAGCCACGAGACAAGCCGTGGACAAAGAAATCGTTGCGGAAACCGTCTGTATACATGGGGACGGCCAGCATGCCGTGGAATTTGCAAAGCGCATCCGTGCGACTCTGGAAGAATCGGGCATCGCGGTCATGGCAATGGGCCTCGAGACTTAGCAGCCTTCCTGCAAATGTCTTTCTTCCGTTTTGCTTTCCGCGTAATAGGCTTGTTTGGATTTCTTGAACACATTCAGCAGCAAAACAACGGAAAGAACGACGGATATAAAAGAAAAGAGCAGGGACACCGATTGCAGGTCGAACGTTTCGGAGGCGATGCCTAAAAGAAATGTGCATACAATCTGGACAATGCTTTGAAACATCCCTGCCAAGCTGCCGAATCGTCCCATCATGTCTGCCGGAACGTTGTTTTGGTAAAACGTTTGATAGCCTGCATTTGCAAAAGACATAAAAAAACCTAAAATCAAAAAGCTGATCGCGGCAGTCAAAAAGCTGAAGGACCCGTAAAACATGGTGTAGCCGATCGTGGTGAGCAGCATGCCGACGGCTAAGTACGCTTGCAGCGAAAATTTTTTCGTTGTAGCTGTGGCTGTTATCGCTCCTGCAATCGAACCAACGCCAGCGATGCTCACGATCACACCATACAGCTTGTCGGTTAAGGACAATTGCTGCTTCAGAAAGGTGACCTCCTGAGAATCAAGGGCAAACGCAATCATCATGGCCATCTGGAAAAGCAGATAAATCCGCAAGAAATAACGATCATGCAAAACAAACGCTTGAACGATACGCCAGTCATTTACGATCATGTTCCATGAAAGAGGCTGGCGTCGTTGCAAAGCCTCGTCGGAAACATCAGGCAGAAGGGCAATCAAAGCCGCACAAAAAAAGAACGTAATGCCGTTTATGAAAATGCACAAACTCGTTCCTGTGGTAGCAATCAGGACTCCGGCAATGGCGGGCCCGATGAGGAAGGCGCCGGCATTCAGCATGCTCATGATTGAGTTAAAACGCCTGCGCTCTTCGGGTGTAACCAGCTTTGTCACGTAATACGTCGAGCTTGGGCCAAAGAAGGAGCCCGCCACATTCGCAATGAACAGAATGGCGTAAACAACCCAAACAGAGGACAGCAATGGAATCAAAAGAACGAGAGCGCCCCGAGCCACATCCGAATAGATCATGAGCTTCCGTCTATTGACCCGATCAATCAGAGAGCCCGCCCAGAATTGAGTCAGCAGCCTTGCCACCGGTCCAACGATATATATACCTGCTACCGCTGCAGCTGAACCCGTCATGTCCAAGATGAAAATATTCAAGGCAACCAAATAAATCCAATTGCCCAAATAAGATACACCAATACCGCAAAGCAACAACGAATAGGTCCGCCAATTCCCCATACATCCACCCTGTTTCAAAATCTCCAAAAGCAAAGTCCTCAGGCTGACTGTCTTTTGGGTAAAGCCTAAGGAGCGAACGTGTCCCCCAAATTCGGCAATGTCTTGTAAATAGCCATGCCGATCAGAAACAGCACGAGCAGCTTCAGGATTGTGGCAGTGAGGATGCTTTCAACATGACGCTCAATGCTGCTCTCTACCACGATGTAAACGACCACCGCAATACATGC
Organism: Brevibacillus sp. FSL K6-2834; assembly: GCF_038592925.1. Lineage (NCBI taxonomy): Bacteria > Bacillati > Bacillota > Bacilli > Caryophanales > Paenibacillaceae > Brevibacillus > Brevibacillus sp. FSL K6-2834. The sequence goes on along the minus strand of NZ_CP151945.1, from coordinate 2,916,963 downwards.
AAGCAAGAAAAATCCGATAATAGGCCACATTCCAGCATATCACCCCGGATACGTCATGTTGGGCTGCAATCGAAAGGCTTTCTATAAGGATAACAGAACTGGATACAATTGGAAGCTGGTGATTCCTCTTTGGACGGGAAGGGACGAGTATGGAGATGCGATCTGCTCCTGGTACCTTTCCTTTATGAAAGTTCAAAATATAGTGAAACAGCATACTTTATTTAACATTACGAATACCTCCCTGTCACTAGATTCGCTTTGAAAAAGCTGATACAATCCCTCCATTACAGCTAGGAGGGAACAACCGAAAAGATGAATGCGCTGTCCAAAAAAGAAATCGTCCTCATAAGTCTCATGTTGTTTTCCATGTTTTTTGGTGCGGGCAACCTCATCTTTCCGCCATTTCTGGGTCAGTCTGCCGGTGATCAGGTAGGGCTTTCTCTTGCCGGCTTTATTTTGTCAGCAGTCGGACTGCCGATTCTGGGCGTGGCAGCCATCGCCAAGGCGGGGAGCTTTTACGAGTTGGCCAAACGGGTTCACCCTGCTTTTGCAAGCTTGTTTCCACTGCTTATTTACGTCTCGATTGGACCGGGACTGGCCATTCCGCGGGCGGGAAGTCTGGCTTATGAGATGGGCATGCTGCCTTTTTTGCCGCAAACCGCAGCGACACAGCCCGTGGGACTTGCCCTGTATACCCTTGTATTTTTCGGGCTGGTCTTTTGGTTTAGTCTGTCTCCGTCCAAACTGGTTGACCGGTTTGGCAAGCTGATGACACCAGCGCTCTTGATTCTGCTCTCGTTGATCTTCGTAAAAAGTCTCTTTGGTCCAAAAGGGGGGCTTGTGCAAGCGGAAGGGGCGTACGCTGCTCACCCTGTGATGCAAGGCTTTCTCGACGGATATTTGACGATGGACGCACTGGCGGCGCTTGCCTTCGGCATTGTCGTATCCAATACGCTTCGGTCCAAGGGAGTCACAGAGCCTGGCCGGCTGTCCGGTTACATGATGGCCGCAGGCACGGGGGCGGGAATTTTGCTGGCCGTCATCTATTTGATGCTGGGTGCTATCGGCTCTACTCACGCATTTTTGGGCAAGGCAGAGAACGGCGCACAGCTTCTGACCAATGTGATGGGGCATTTATTCGGCTCCTCCGGCATTCTCCTGCTTGGGGTCATCTTTACGGTCGCTTGTCTCTGCGTTTCCATTGGACTCGTGACCTCGTGCAGCCAGTACTTTTCCGGGCTGTTTCCGCGCATTTCCTATCGCGGGTGGGTTGGCCTGCTCTGTATCGTGAGCATGCTGATCGCGAACATGGGGTTGACGCTGATCCTGAAGATTTCAGTGCCGATTCTGGGCGCCATCTATCCGGTCGCGATCGTGTTGATCCTCTTCGCGCTTGCCGAGCCGCTGCTTTCTCCGCGATCTCATCTGTATGTAACGGCAGTCGGACTCGTTGTAGTCTACGGGCTTCTCGATCTGGTCAATACGATGCTTTTGCCGCGCAGTATGGACTTCTTGCTGGCCAGCCTTCCCCTGTATTCGGAGGGAGCCGGTTGGGTGGTGCCTGCATTTGTCGGCAGCATTCTCGGTTTCGGAGTAGATCTGCTGCGCAAGCGGGCTTATTGAAAATGACTTGTGCTCCCAATCCTTCCTTGTTAAGATGGAGAAAATATTGACTCAATTTGGAAGTGATTGGATGTACAGGAAAAAGGCAATCCTCCCTGCAGCGCTTTTGCTTTTTCTCACCGGCTGCGAGGAGAAGCCGCCTTTTACAGTTTCGGTCGGGCAAGAATCGGTTGAGCCGCAGCATCGGATAGAAGTAAATGAATGGCTGAAGCGTTTGGATCGCTCATCCGATGCGGTGCAGATGTATGACATGGAAGGGTATATATACTATTCTGTAAAGGGGTACAAGGATGTCTCTGTATCCTATATTTTCGAGGAAAGTCGCGGCAATACGAAAAGGACGCTGAAAACGACCTTTATCCGGGGAAATGATACGGATACGCTGTTTGTCAAAGTGAAGTACGATGCCAAAAAATGCTGTGATCTGAAAGTGATCGATGAACAGCCATAATGGCACGACGGGTGTGGTTGGAACATGAGGATGCAAGGAACCGAACCGAGATATCGGCAATTGTTAGTTGAATAAGCCCCGTTTGTTGAATAATCCCGTTTCCTTTATGAGGAGGCGGGGTTTTTGCTTGCTTGCATAGGCGGTACGAGAAGATACGGAGATTGTGGAAGAAAATAGTTCGTTACTTTTTACTTGGATCAGTCGTATTAAACAATGGGGGATTATGGAAGTGCACGAGAGAAAGGTTGAGATGCATGCAAACAACACCTACCCCATTGACCGAGAGAATCAATGAACTGGATGTCATCAGGGGATTTGCGCTCTTCGGGATTTTTTTGGTGAATATGCCGGGATACATGCAGCCGGAGCTTTTTCTCAGCATGCAGCGCATTCCCGAACACGCAGGCGCCGTTGATTTGTGGCTGCGGATGATGCTGGACATGCTTGTTCAGACCAAGTTTTACACGATCTTCTCTTTTTTGTTCGGCGCAGGGTTCTACCTCTTCATGAGCCGCCTGGAGCAAAAAGGGGTGCCGGTTGGCAGCAAGTATTTCAGGCGGTTGACCGTGTTGTTTTTGTTTGGCATCGTACACTTGTTGTTCTGGTTCGGGGATATTTTGCACACGTATGCGTTGGCTGGCATCCTGCTCTATTTGTTCTACAAAAGGCGGGAGGTTGTCATCAAAAGATGGGCGATCGCGTTGCTCGCTCTTTTACAGATACCGATGGGACTGGCGCTGCTCATCCCCGATGACGGACACGCAACAGGCGCCCAAGAGGAGCATCTGGCCAGACAAGCGGTCGACGCCTATCAAAACGGGAGCTTGGGGGAGTGGCTCTCCTTTCGCTGGAACTATGAATTCCCGGTGCTCTTTCAAAATGAATGGCTGATGATTCTGACCGTATTGCCGCTCTTTTTATTTGGACTGTATGTCGCCAAAAAAGGGGTGTTTCACCAGCTCGGCCAATACGAATCGGCAATCAGACGATACTGGGTGATTTCGCTTTTGACCGGATTTCCGCTGGCAGTGCTGATTCCCTTGGTTCACTTTGGGATCGTCCCGATTCCGGGTTCGCTGGAAATGACTCGTCTTGTGCTGATTCAGTGGAGCGGATTGGCTCTGTGCGTTTTTTACCTCACATCGATTTTGCTGATGATGAGAAAAGAACAAGGCAGCGAAAGGCTTGCCTTCCTGGCACCTGTGGGGCGAATGGCGCTGACCAATTACATCGCCCAAACTGTGCTTTGCATAAGTACCGTCAAGCTTTTTCACTTATACGGTTCAACCCCGCTCTGGGTTGGCTTCATGCTGTGTCTGCTGATTTTCCCGATTCAGGTGGCGTGGAGCAAATGGTGGCTATCGCGTTATCGTTACGGACCGCTGGAATGGGTATGGCGAAGCCTGACTTACGGGTCTGTTCAGCAGTTAAAAAAGTGAGAAGACAAGGACTTTGGAGGAAATGTATGAGACCAGATACTTTGATGGCGATCATTGCCGTCTCCATTCTAACGACCGGCTATTGGGCCTTGTGCAAATGGTTGCAATCGCGCTAGCGTAAACATTCCTATTGCCTCTTGCCAAGCTGACAGGTAAGATGGTGAGTGTTGTTTTCCATGTCTATGGCGGAAAGGTATGACGTTTAAAAAATGGCCCGAAAAGAACGAATCGTCGAATTGGATTATGTCCGATCATTTGCTTTTTTGGCTGTCGTGTATCAGCATGTCATCGGCGTATACATTCGCAAGCCGGGAGTTGGGGAAGAGACGGCGTTTCTTTTTGGGATGTTGTTTCATCTGTTGAAATTTGCGGTTCCTGCATTCGTATTCGTCACGGGACTCGTGCTGTTTTACAACTATTACGACCGCTTGCAGTATCCGCGGTTTATCCAAAAGAGGTTTACGGAGATCGTGGTGCCTTACGCGGTCTGGTCGATCGTCTATATGGCGATGCATCACGACCTGACTGGATTCAATCCGGAGACGCTGTGGCTGGTGCTGAAAAAATGGATGACAGGAACCGCTTCCTATCATCTGTGGTTTGTCGTGATGATTTTCCAGTTTTATCTCTTATACCCGATCCTGCTAAAGCTGTTCAAGTGGACAAGACATGCTGTACGGGGAAGAGCGGGCAGGACGTTTGCCGTTGGAGCTGCTGCTCTTGCCTACGCCGCTCTGATGTGGTTCTCCGTCCGCTATATCCCGGCTCATTCGTTTCGGTTTGATCTGGCCTGGCTCGATGCTTACTTGATCAAATACCGGGATCGCAACTTTCTGTATTACTCTTTTTATTTTTTCATGGGCGGTCTGGCTGCACTGGCATTGCCGCAGTTTCGCGTCTTTTTGCAGAAAAGGTGGCTGTGGCTGTTCGCCGCTTTTGGTGTCACCTACGCCTATATCGGGTATGAGCTGGTCAAACATTCGGCCGGCCCGATTGTCAATTTGAATGTGGCAACCTCGCTGAAGCCTTCGATGTTTCTCTATACCGTAGCCCAGCTCCTCGTCGTCTACCTCGTAGCCGTGTGGGTGGGCAAGTCGGGTTCGCAATGGAAAAAATGGCTGACGATGCTTGGGCATTATTCATATGGCGCTTATCTCATCCACGGGCTCGTCCTGACGTATGTGATGAAATTGCTCAATCACTGGGAGTGGACGGCAAGCGGGATCGGGGGCAGTCTGATCGCGTTTGTTCTCTGTTCTGCGTTTTCCTTCGGGTTGTCTTACGGCTTGGCTAAATTGCCTTTTGGCGCTTTGCTTGTGGGAGCTGCCGAGAAGAAGAAAAACAGCTCGGCTCCATCGACACCGAAGGAGTATAAACAAGCGATATGAAGGCTTTCAATTGCAAAAAACACGGCTTCCCTTGATTATCAAAGGGGAGCTTTTTTTGTGCGGAAATGTTCCGAATTTTCGTAATCAAAGCAGGAGTTAAACGGGCAAAAATGGTATATGTTATGTCAAGATAGATAAAGGGGTGGAGCGTACAGGATGATCGCTTCCTATGTGCAGTTGGCATTATCGATGGCATTTGTCGGCATTAATATTTCGGTGGGAAAAGCCATCGTCGAGCACGTACCTGTTTTCTTGTTTTTGGAATTTCGCTTTATCCTTGCCGTGATTATTCTCCTTCCTTTGCTGTCCATGCGTGGAGAGTGGAAAAGCTCGTGGCGGAAAGAAGAGGGGAAGACGCTGTTCTGGCAGTCTTTCTTTGGGGTGTTTTTATTTAGCATTTGCATGCTTTACGGGGTGCAGTGGACTACAGCCACTTCGGCAGGCATCATTACGAGCACCGTACCGGCTTGCATCGCTTTGTTTTCTTTTCTGCTCCTCAAGGAAAAAATACGCTCACATCAACTGGTCTCCATTTTATTTTCGGTTGTGGGCATCGGCTTCATTACCTTTACGGGCGGAGCGGCAAGCGTGGGCTGGGGCGCCATGTTTGGAAATCTCCTCGTATTTTTGGCCGTCATCTCGGAGGCCCTCTTTACGATCTTTGCCAAAAGGCTGTCGGAGAGTGTGACCCCCTTTCAGATGACGGCGGCGATCAATGTGATCAGTCTGATTTTGTTCCTCCCATTTGCGATTGCCGATCTGATCAAGACGGATTTGACTGCTGTACCGTTCCAGATCTGGCTGCTGATGATCTACTATGCCGTCACCGCAAGCGTCCTTTCTTTCGTCCTCTGGTACAGAGGCGTAGCGAAGGTGGCTGCTTCTACAGCCGGCTTGTTCACCGGCTTTATGCCGGTCAGCGCTGCGCTCGTGTCCGTTCTCTTTTTGGGTGAACAGTTCACGTGGGCTCACGGAATGGGCATGCTGTTTGTACTCGGGGCAGTTGTGGCTGGCACCAGAAGCGTCGAGGATCAGAAAGTGAGGGTGGAAAGGTAGCGCCAGCGGCCTGGAGATGGAGTTGTGAAGGTCGAGTCGAGGCGCAGAGAAGGCAACCAGCAAGGCTCACCAGAGCTTTCGAAAGATTCCAAACAAAATCGTCCAGAACCCACTGCAAATAATTTTTTACGGAAAGTCTGCGATTTCGCATCGCAGGCTTTTTTGGGGGCGATGTTTCACCGGCCTTGACAAAATAAGGCTCCACAAATATAATTAGCTAGGTAATTAATTTGTAAAATACGTTATAAATAGAGAACATTTTTGCTAACAGGAGAGGAGCATATACTGTTGAAAAGAGAGAAAACAGCAAAGGGGAAACTTCCGTTGTTTGCGGCCAAGCTGGTTCTGTTTTTACTCGGTTTGGTCGTTTTGTCGATGGGCGCCGTCAGTATGATGAAAGCGGCATTAGGCGCATCTTCTTGGGATGTCCTGCATATCGGCCTGTCGGGTTTGACCGGCTTGTCAGTCGGTTTATGGGTACAGATCGTTGGTATTCTGATGGTCGGAATCGCATGTATTCTGGATCGGCGTTTGCCGCAGATCGGGAGCGTCGCCAACATTTTGTTGATCGGCTTTTTTGTCAACATCTTCCTTGCGAGCAGCATCATTCCGGTTGTGACAGCGCAGTGGGCGCGGTTTGTCGAATTGGTTGTCGGGATTGTTCTGATGGGTATCGGGTCGGGGATGTATGTCGCGTCCCGCTTGGGAGCCGGTCCGCGGGATGGAATCACGCTGTCGCTCGTCCGTATCACCGGCCGATCTGTCCGCCTGGTCCGTACCTGCTTGGAAGGGACGGCGCTCTTTTTGGGCTGGATCGCGGGTGGACCGATATCGTTCGGCACATTCTTGTCAGTATTTCTGGTCGGCCCTGTGATGCAGGCATCTCTTCGCTTTTGGACAGTCCAAGTCCGACGTTGGGAGCGCAGGCTGTTGCCTGCTGTCGACATGGATCAGCTTGAGCAGCCCGCGCAAATGGCTGAAAGAGTATCGTAACAGGAGAGTCGACGTGATTTGGCAAGAACTCTCGATTTATTTCGCAGTTGGAGGATGGCAGAAGAGCTTGATTTCTGTTCGAACCTGCATATCTGGAGCGACACGAAAAAAAGCGTCTTGGATGAGCATCCAAAACGCTTTTTTCTGTTTCCATTACCCTTGCAAATCGAGAACTCCTTGGTAAATCAGGGAGAACAGTTCGTCGATGTCTTCTTCTTCAATACAAGAGAAGGCAATGCGCAAGTCGGTCTTGCCCAAAGCGATCGTACCGACACCATATTTCTCAAGCAAATGGGTACGCAATGTTTCCGCATCTACATTCTTGAGCTTGAGACACATAAAGTATCCCGAGTTGAAAGGATAGTACGTCCACACGTCATCAAATTTGCCGCTGTCAAGCAACTGCTTGACCCGGTTGGCGCGACGTTTCATGATCTCGAACTTTTCTTGCTTTTCTTGGTTGAAAGTCGGTGAATTCAATGCGTGCAGGATAAAGGTTTGGGACGGGTGCGGTCCGCTGGAAATCGTCGCGCGGATCATTCCGAGCGTTTTCTGCTCCAGGGCAGCCAGCAGGGCATCGCTTTTTCCGCCGTAGGTGATAAAGCCTACACGGAAACCCCAGACGTATTCTTCCTTGGTCGCGCCGTCCACCTTGATCGGCAGAATTCGCGGATGCAGGTCGCAGAGCGCGCCGAACAGAGACTCCTGCAAGGAATCTTCAAAGAACAGACTGAAGTAGGCGTCATCGGTTACTGCGACGATGTTGATTCCCGCCTCGGCACCAGCCTTCAGCGCTTTGAGAATTTCTTCGGCTTCCTTTTGCCCAGGCGTATATCCGGTCGGGTTGTTCGGGAAGTTGAGGACGACGATCGCTTTGCCCTTCTCTTTTTGTGCCAGGATCGCATCCTTGAGACCTTCAGCGTTGAAAGTCATTTCATCGTTATAAAGCGGATAGTAAACCATTTCAGCACCGCGGCGAATGGAGAATGTCAATTCGTAGTTCTCCCAGTTTTTGTCGGGGATAATGACGCTGTCTCCCGGTCCAGCGTACAAGTCCGCCACGACACTCAGACCGTGGGTCAATGCATTCGTCACGATCGGATTGCTGAAGGTTTTATTTTCCAGAGAAGGATGCTCCTCCAGCATTTTTTTCCTCCAGGCGGCGCGCAGCTCCGGCTTGCCGGCAGGGGGAGCGTACTCGTAAAGGTCTTTTGGTGCATAAGCGGACAACGTGTCCTGGATCGATTTCAAATGCATCGGCTGGCCGTTTTCCAATGCAATCCCGATCGTGGCGTTGTACTTTTTGGCCTTTGATTTCGCTTCGGCAGATTGACTGAGGATGCCTTCCTTCGGGAAGTAAATCAGTCGGCCCAATTCAGAGAGCATGTCGAAAAAGTGCGGATTTTCACGTTGAATTGTCTCGTTGAGCTGAGATGCAAGTGGATGCATGGTTTCCTCCCTCTTCGTTTCCATCAACTTCATGTTTACCATTTAAGATAGCGTATATAAGCGTATTTGTCGATGAAAAAACAGGCGTTCAGCAAAGCGTTTGACGAAAGGGGACCGCTTTGTTACGTTGGATACAAATTGACTCGTTGTCGGGGAGGAGAAGCGAGATGGCTGAACGGATGATCGTGCAGCTGGGGGATCCGATTCTAAGGGAACGATCCAGGCCGGTGAGCCCGATTACGCAAAATGTGTGCAACATTCTGGATGACATGGCGGACACCATCTACGCGACCGAGGGAAGAGCAGGTCTTTCTGCGATTCAGATCGGGATACCCAAGCAGCTGGTCGTCATGGATTGCGGAACCGGCCTGATCGAACTGATCAATCCGGTAATCGTGGACAGCCGGGGTGAGCAAAAAGGAACCGAAGCCTGCCTGTCCATTCCCGGTGTCGTTGGCATAGTCAAGCGGGCCCAATATGTAAAAGTAAAGACGCTAACGCGTGCGGGAGAAGAGGTCGTACTGGAGGCAGAAGGATTTTTGGCCCGGTGCGTGCAGCATGAAATCGACCATTTGCATGGCATCCTCTATATCGACTATGTAAATGAGCTGTACGATGACCGGAAAGGCAAAAAGCTGAAGCCGGCAGACGCCAATCCCATCCTCGCTCATCGGCGTCGTTTGCCGCGTTGATTCGGCCGCAGACAGCGAATCTAGTACGGTACACAGCAAGGAGGAACTCGCAATGAAACGATACGACGTGGTCGTCTCCGGATTTGGCTCGGTAGGCAGACAAGTCGCAAGATTGCTTCACGAGCGCAAGGAAAGATACCGGATGGTCTACGATGCCGATGTCAGGCTTGTCGGCGTCATGCGTTCGACCGCTGGCTGCTACGCGGATGAAGGACTGGCACTCGAACAAGTCCAGGCGTTTTCCGCAGAGAAAAGTATGGGAGATAAAAAGAAAACGGGAGCCGACTTCCTGGCAGCATGTCCATTTGACATCCTGATCGAAGCGGGTCCTTCTGATATTGTCACTGGCGGCATGGCCCTCTCCTACATGAGAACCGCCCTGTCCCGCGGCAAGCATGTCATCGCGATCTCCAAAGGGGCGCTGATAGCAGATTACCAGGGGCTCCATGAGGCGGCCAGACGACATGGGGCCATGCTCAAAGTAAGCGGAGCAACGGCTGCAGCTTTGCCGACGGTTGATTTGCTCCAGTACAATTTGGCCGGTTGTGAAGTGGCGCTGATCGAAGGAATATTTACCGGAACAGCCAATTTTGTGCTGAGTGCAATGATGGAAGAAGGCATCTCCATGGAGGAGGCGATTATCCGCGCCCAGCAGATGGGGATTGCCGAGCCTGATCCGCGCTTTGATCTCGAAGGCTGGGACACGGCCTGCAAGCTGACAATTATGGCCAATGCAGCTTTTCATGCAGGCATTCGCCTGTCGGATGTGGCACGGAAGGGCATCCAAGGCATCACACCGGAGCTAGTGCAGAAGTGGAAAGCAGACGGTCTTGTCCCCAAGCTGGTAGGCAGTCTGCGCAAAGTCGACGACACTCTCCAGGCCGCTGTGGACGTGCAGCTATTGTCCGAGACTCACCCGTTCGCCCAAGTCCGCGGGACGACCAAAGCGATTCGTCTGGAAACGGACACAATGGGGGAGCTGTTGGTGGTGGGAGGAAAATCCGACCCGGTGGCAGCCGCAGCTGCAGCCCTGAAAGACCTGGAGCACATCCTTCAGGCAAACCGGGCAAAAGGCTGAACGAATCCCTGAAGAACGAATAGCTTCACATCCCGGGTGCGTATACTAGGCACAGGTCGCACTCAGTGAGGAGGCTTCCCATGGACCAACAACAAAACAATGACAAAGATGTCAGTGTAGAGTTGCAGCAGGTGGGGGCATACCCGACCAAACAGACAATGCATGAAAAAGAGGTACCTTTGCTAGAGGAGCAGAAGTGTGACTGCTGTTCCACAGAGAGCTAAGAGCGTCGAAGCGAAGAGAACGCTTTGACGAGTACCTCTTGAATGTGAAAAGCCGGAGTGGTACCGTTCCGGCTTTTTGCTATTTCCCGCCCCGAAAGGGCTCACGCAAACGGAGACAGCTCATACGGCCCCTTGATCGCAAGCCTCATCAATTGCAGCGCCATGAAGCGGGGAGAATAGCTCATGCCGCCCTCCAGCCACCACATGATGACTCCTAAAAAGGCAGAGGCGGTATAGCGGACAATAATCTCTCGCTGTGCCGTGAGCTTGGTGTCATCGGGCTGGAATTCGTCCAGGCCTTGGGAGATGTAATCGGTGATGACTTCGATCAGGCGAGCAGCGAGTGGTGCCTGGTGATGGGACAGCATTACCTTGTAAAAGGTCGCATGGCGTGCAATCTGTTCAAACAGGCAGACGAACACGGGGTGCGGTTGATCTACGTGCAAGTCTGCTTTTTTCGCATGTTTGGTCGTTTCGCGCAGACTGTCCACCAGCTCCGAGAGGACTTCTTCTGTGCTTTGCCACATCAAATCCTGTTTGTCTCGATAGTGGAGGTAAAAGGTGGCCCTATTCAAAGTGGCACGCTCGGTAATGTCCTGTACGGTGATGGCCTCATACCCTTTTTCCTGTATGAGCGAGGTAAACGCGTCCTGAATGAGCTGGCGTGTCCTCCTGACCCGCGGATCAATCTTCTTCGGTTTCATCGACATTCTTCCCATCCTTGTTGAACTTTTTCTATGTGATCCACACAACGTTGATCTTCTGTTGATTTATCGTCACTTCGGCGTTTTGTGTTGTTTGCCCATATAAGAAGGGCATTGATATAATTATTTACGACACAGTGTCGATAAAACAACTAGTTGTTTAAAATTTTTTTGAATTTCTTTTTCAGAAATGAAAAAGCGGGAGGATACGACTATGGGTCGTCTAACAGGAAAAGTCGCCATCATTACAGGTGCGGCAAGCGGTATGGGGGCACAAACAGCTCGTCTGTTTGCCCAGGAAGGCGCGAAAGTAATCGCGACGGACATGTCCGAAGACAAGCTGCAAGAAGTGGTGAATGAAATCAAGGCGGACGGCGGGGAAGCCATCGGGGTCAAACACAACGTCGTTTCCGAGGACGAATGGAAAAACGTCATCGCACAAGGTCTGGAGGCATTTGGCAACATTCACGTCCTGGTAAACAATGCGGGTATCAGTACAGATGCTACGATTGAGCAATTTACGATGGAAAACTGGAACAAGGTGATGGATGTAAACCTGACCGGCTGCGTGCTGGGAATGACGCTGGTTTACCCTGAGATGAAAAAGGCTGGAAGCGGTTCCATCATCAACATTTCGTCTATCGCAGGACTAGTTGCTCTGAACTTTACGAATGGTTACACCGCTTCCAAAGGGGCGTTGAGAGCTCTTACGAAAGCAGCAGCTGTCGAATGCGCGAAGGATTCCGTCCGCGTGAACTCCATTCACCCGGGCATTATCGAAACACCAATGACGCAAATGATCACGGCTCCAGAGGTTCGGGGCATTTTTCAGGCGCAAACGCCGCTGCCTCGTCTCGGCAAACCCGAGGATATCGCTTATGGTGCACTTTATCTCGCTTCGGACGAGTCTTCGTTTGTGAGCGGCCTTGAAATGGTCATCGACGGCGGCTGGTGCGCTCGTTAATGAGCCTCTGATCCGGGTGTCGCCATTTTCTCCTTTGATCACAAAAGCCTAGATCGATACCATGCCCACCAGCTTCAGGTGGGCTTTTTTTGCAAGCAGGGAAAAAACCGAAAAAACCGAGTCACTCTGTTGAGCAACTCGGTTCTTCTCTGCAGCCATCAAGGTTATCCGGTAAATTCTTGTACCCAGTAACCATTTTGGTAGCCTACGCCGATTTTCGTGAAATTCGGGTTCATGATGTTTTTGCGGTGACCGTCACTGTTCATCCATTGCTGCATCACTTCTTCAGCGCTGCGCTGACCCATGGCGATGTTTTCGCCTGCAGTCATGTACGATACGCCAAAGCGCTTCATCATGTCAAATGGAGAACCGTAGGTAGGGCTGTTGTGATCAAAGTAGTTGTTTTGATCCATGTCAGCCGCTTTTGCCAATGCTACCTTTTCCAATGCAGCATCGTAAGCAAGCGGAGCCAGACCGGCTTTTGCACGCTCTTGGTTTACCAGATTTGCCACTTCGCGAGCAAACTGGGAGGAAGCGTTGACAGTGTTGCTTGCCGGAGCTTTAGCCGGTTGTTGAACTGGCTTTTGTACCGGCTGCTGAACCGGTTTTTGTACCGGCTGTTGCATCGGAAGCTCTACCCATTGCATAGAGTTGGATGGAAATGCCCAGTTCCATTGGTTCCATTGGTTCGATGGTTGGGATTGTTGCGAAGGTTGGGAATTCATGAAATATGGGAGCCATTGCCCTTGATTAACAACATTTTTTACCGGGCATGTGGCAGCAAATGCTGAAGTGGACATCGAAGTAACAGCCAATCCCAAAGCAATAGCGATGATAGACTTGCCGAATGGTTTCATGTTCTCATCGTCTCCTTTTCTTCGCCTACGAGGTTAGTTGTCGGGTTCGGGCTGAGGATACAACCCTTCACAAGCGTGATTCACCCCAATGCAGAGTGGCTAACTCTACAAAAAGAAGTCCCCCGCACTTCCACTTCTTTGGAAGTTTCGGCTTGTTTGTTTGGCTTAACTAGGATAACAAATAGACTTGAGAGAATGGAACCTGTAAATAATGGCAGACCTTGTTGACGCTTGTTCAGAAAAGGAAATACCGCCGTGTATTTGTGGCATGATTTCCATGACAGGCGGCTGGAGGATTCAGCGGACGGGTGCATGTTGTTGATTTTTTTCTAAAAAATTTGTCGATATCAAAAAAATTGTATCATTTTATTCCGGGATCGTGATAGAATGAGAATATCGAGTGTTGATTAGAATTTTCAGAAAAGCGTGGTGGTACTTTTGTCATTTGTGGAAAAGAGACTTGAAGAGCTGGGGGTAAGTCTGCCCCCGAACCAACCGCCTTTGGCAACCTACGTATCCTGCGTGCGTTCGGGCTGCCTGGTTTTTACCTCAGGAGCCGGCTGCTTTGTCGATGGGAAACCGCTCTATACGGGCAGGCTGGGCAGGGACCTTACTGTAGAACAAGGATATGAGGCCGCACAGATTACTGTCCTCAACCTGCTCAGCATGATCAAAGCGGAGATTGGCAATCTTGATAAGATTGAGCGGATTGTGAAAGTACTCGGACTGGTGAGCAGCGCAGACGATTTTTACGACCAGCCCCAGGTTATGAACGGGGCTTCCGATCTGCTGGTGAACGTTTTTGGCGACAAGGGGAAGCATGCCCGTTCTGCCTTGGGCACATCCGTTCTGCCCATGAATCTGCCTGTGGAGATTGAAATGGTCGTAGAAATCAGGGAAGAGGAGAGATAAACGCATGTTCGTTACATTGGAGCAAATCAGGCAAGCCAGGGCCAATCTCGCGGGTGTCATCTTGCCGACACCTATGCAGTATTCGCGCACTTTCAGCGAATGGTCAGGCAATACCATCTACGTAAAATGCGAGAATCTGCAAAAGACAGGGGCGTTCAAAATCCGCGGCGCGTACAACAAGATCGTGAGCCTGACAGACGAGGAAAAAAGACGGGGTGTCGTGGCCTTTTCTGCAGGCAATCACGGCGCAGGCACTGCCTACGCTGCCCAGATCCAAGGGATTGCAGCTACAGTGGTCATGCCGACCAATCCTGTACCGAGCAAGCAAAATGCGATCCTTCATTACGGCGCCAAAGTAGTAGATGGAGGGAGCACCTCCATTACCATGTATGAAAAAGCGCTGGAGCTTCACCAAAGCGAAGGTCTTGTCTTGATCCATCCGTTTGAAGACATGCATATTATCGCAGGGCAAGGCACGATCGGCCTGGAGATTTTGGAAGAGCTTCCCGACGTTGACGTGGTCATCGTTCCGGTCAGCGGGGGAGGGTTGATATCGGGCGTGGCGGCTGCTTTGAAGGAGACAAAGCCGGCCGTGCGCGTGATCGGCGTGAATAGCGAGGGGGCCATGGCGATGTATGAATCGCTTCGGCACGGCTGCCCGTTTGAAGTGGAAAAGGTGGATACGATCGCGGATGGATTGATGGCCAAAAAGCCGGGAGAGATCACGTATGCACACACGAAAAGATACGTCGACGAGATGGTATTGGTCTCCGAGGAAGAGATTGCAAGGACGGTGGTGAGCCTTGCGGAACGGGCCAAGATGGTAGTAGAGCCGTCCGGTGCGGCCGCTTTGGCAGCAATGATTCACCATCGGACTGCACTCAAGGGAAAAAAGGTAGTCGTGCTGGCTTCAGGCGGCAATGTAAACATGAAGCTGCTCGCTGAGCTGGTCGAAAAGTACACGCAACAAATCCCAGTATAAACAGGGTGGTGCTGACGTGAGGCGAAAAATATACAATGTAAGAATAATCGACGTTGTACATTTGCGGCAGATTGAAAGAGGAACGGTTGTCTTTGACGAATCCGGAATATTGCATGTCTCTGAGGCAGGCAATGCGGAAGTGGCAGACTGGGAGTTCGACGGAACGGGAATGACGCTTTTGCCCGGCTTGATCGACTGCCATGTGCATTTGGGCATGGACGCTTCACCTGATCCCTTCAGGCAAATCAGACTGGATTCCGCAGCGGACACGGCGTTTCGGGCTCATCAGCAAGGAAAACAGTTTCTCGAGGCTGGCATCACGACAGTACGGAATGTGGGTACACGATACAATGTAGATATTTCCTATCGAAATGCGGTTGAGCGAGGCTTTGTCGAGGGGCCGCGCGTCTACGCATCCGGCCAGCCCATCGTCATGACTGGCGGGCACTGCCATCCAATGGCGATTGAGGCTGATGGGGTTGACGAGGTGAGAAAGGCCGCCCGAAGCCAGTTGAAAGCGGGAGCAGATCTCTTGAAGCTGATGGCCACGGGCGGTGTCCTAACAAAAGGAACAGAGCCGGGCTCCCCGCAGCTTTCAGAGGCAGAGCTGCGCTGCGCTTGCGAGGAAGCTTCTCATGCCGGAAAAACAACTGCAGCTCATGCGATTGGTTTGGAAGGAATCAAAAACGCCATTCGTGCAGGCGTTACGACGGTCGAACACGGAACGGTACTCGATGACGAGGCCGTCCAATTGATGATCGAAAACGGAACGTTTCTGGTTCCGACCCTGATTGCTGCGACGCTGATCCTGCGCCAGCCGTCTGAGAGCGGAGTGCCTGAGGAGTTTGTCCGCAAGGCAGAGCCGTTTGTCCAGATCCATCGGGAAAGCTTCCGCAAAGCGCTTCGGCACGGAGTGAAGATTGCTGCAGGCACAGACGCCGGTACCCCTTTTAACATCCCAGGGTATTTGGCGGATGAATTGCAGCTCATGCACGAGGAAGGAATGCCAGCGATTGAGACGATTCGGGCCGCGACGCTGCAGGCAGCTGCATGCATGAAGCTGGAGGACAGAACGGGTTCCATTGAGGCAGGAAAATGGGCAGACCTGCTGCTTGTGGAGGGAAATCCGGTGGAAAACCTGCTTTCTCTCAAGCGAGTAAGGCAGGTGTATAAAGGGGGTAAGCTTTGCGTACACCACCGGTAAACAAGCAGGCCTCGTTGACGATTTGCCCAGGAGACGCAGCCGCATTCTCCCACATAAACACGCTAGGAAATGAGGTTTCACACATGAGTTCATTGCATCCCATTTTGGCCAGTTATATTCCTGTAGTTGAGGGCCTGGCTCGAACGATTGGCGACCACTGTGAAGTCGCCCTGCACGACATGACCAACCCCGAGGCTTCGATCATTGCCATTCACAACAGCCATGTAAGCGGCAGAAGCCCGGGAAGCCCGGTGACCAATCTCGGTCTGAAGCTGCTCCGTCAGGGCGAGCAAGGGCATGACTTCATTCTCAACTACAAGCACGAAGGGATTAAAGACAAAATCATCAAATCCAGCACGATTTTTATCAGGGACGAGCATCAAGCCATTATCGGTTGTATCTGTATCAATCTGGACGTGACCAGCCTTGTGATGGCCGAGTCTATTCTCAAAGGAATGGCTTCTTTTCAGCAGGAGCCAAGTGAAGAAAAAACGGAAGAACGCTTTGCTCCCACTATCTCCGAGTTGATGGACCAAATCATTGAGGAATGCATCCGCAAAATCGGCAAACCCGTCCCCTTTATGCAGAAGGAGGAGAAAATTGCCTTTATCGGTCTGCTCGATGAAATGGGGCTGTTTTTGATCAAAGGCGCTGTGCAGCACGTAGCCGACCTGCTGGATGTTTCCAAGTACACGATCTACAACTACGTGGAGAAAACGGGTAAGCAGCCTTCGTAAATTGAAAGGGAAGGGCGGGGAATATGATGGCGGCACCTGTTACGCAACAGACGAATGCAAGTAAAAAAGGATTCTTTTTGAAATTCCTTGACCGTGTGGAAGTGCTTGGCAATAAATTGCCGGATGTAGTCACACTGTTTCTCGTCATAATCGCCGCCATTTTGATCCTTTCCGCTATCGCTGCCGCACTCGGATGGTCGACGGTGAATCCCACCAATCATGAGCGGATCGCCGCAGTCAACCTGCTTAGCAAAGAGGGGATCGTCCGCATTCTGACCGAGATGGTCAACAACTTCACCTCATTCCCGCCGCTCGGCTTGGTTCTGTCGGTCATGCTTGGCGTCGGATTGGCAGAATCAACCGGCTTGATCGGCGCAGCGATGAGAAGGACTGTACTGGCCTCCCCGCGTTCGTTGATTTTGCCGATTATCGTCCTTGTCAGCATGTTGGGACACGCCGCCGGAGACGCGGCCTTCATCGTTATGCCACCGATCGCTGCGATGATTTTCACCATGCTCGGCCGGCATCCGATCGCAGGGCTTGCTGCCGCATACGCTGCTGTAGCCGGCGGCTTCAGTGCCAATCTGGTTGTTTCCGTATTGGATGTGACGTTGGCAAGCTTTACGCAGACAGGGGCTCAAATGATCGATGCGAGCTATATGTCCAGCCCTGCGATGAACTTCTATTTTATGGTGGCTTCCACTTTGATGCTCGTTCCTTTGACCGTATGGATCACTGTCAGGATTGTGGAGCCAAGGCTGGGAAGCTATACACCACAAGCTCAACAAAATGCTGTGGAAGCACAGGTGACACCGGAGGAAAAACGAGGATTGCGCTGGGCCGGTATTGCTTTGTTCGTCTGCGTGGTCATCCTGTCAGCCGTCACCATACCGAGCGGTTCGCTGCTTCGCGACCCTGATACCGACTCGCTGATTGTCTCTCCATTTATGAAGTCGCTCGTTCCCATTTTGCTCTTTTTGTTCGGGATTCCCGCTGTCGCCTACGGTATTGGAGCCGGTGTGATTCGCTCGGACAGAGATGTGGCCGAACATTTGGGAAAGACGATGTCCGGAATGGGCTATTACATCGTTCTGGCATTTGTCGCCTCGCAAATGATCGCGTATTTCAACTGGAGCAATCTCGGTCCGATTATTGCGATCGAGGGAGCTGCTTTTCTGCAAAACATCGGCTTGACAGGCCTTCCGCTGCTGATCCTGTTTATTCTGTTCGTCGCTCTTATCAATCTCCTCATTGCAAGCGCGACAGCGAAATGGGCAATTCTCGCGCCGGTCTTTGTCCCCATGTTTCTGCTGCTGGGGTACAGTCCCGCTTTCACCCAGGCTGCCTACCGCATCGGTGATTCGATCACCAATCCGATCACACCTATGCTGCCGTATTTTGCGATCTTGCTTACTTTTGCCAACAAATATCAGAAAAATCTGCAAATGGGAACCTTGATCTCAATCCTTCTGCCGTATTCGTTATTCTTCGGGATTTTTTGGCTGCTCCTGTTTGCGCTATGGTACCTGTTAGGCATGCCGCTTGGTCCGGGCCACTTTATCAAGGGATAAGAGTTTGGGAGGAAAGGTCCTCTCTGAGCAAGATGCCTCCGAACCAAACAGATTGGCAGCCGCCGTCAAGAAAAACAACCAGCGAGACAGTCTAGTCCGCTGGTTGCTTTGGTTCGTTTCCGCCATTCTCGTGATATTGTTTCCAGGCAGTCAGCCCGCCTTCGAGCGAGGTGGCATCGTAGCCTTTTTCGCGCAAGAGCTCAGCCGCTTTTCGCGCCTTGTTTCCGCTCGTACAGATCGTGATGATCTGTCTATCCGTTGGCAGTTCTTTCATTCTTTCCTGAATGTCTTCGTCCGGTTCGACCATCTTCAGATACGGGAGGTTCTCCGTCGGCACGCCGTAATCGTTCAAGCTTTCTGCACGATATTTGTCTTCATCACGCACATCGAGCAAGTATAGCCTCTCTTTGTTTGCAAGGCGGACAAGCAAGTCGCGGACCAGGATTTTTTGTTCCATGTATCAATCTCCTGTTCTTTGTTTGAAGTCTTTTGGCAAATCCTTCAGGCCATTCCATTTTACCATGCGGACGGCTTTATTTGTGACTTAACCCATAATGGGGGTGCATGAACATATCGTGTCTATTAGGTTGGAAGCAAAAATTCGTTTGTTTACAGTGGAAAGGGTTTAGATAGAACATGACTATATAGCTCACTGGCACAGAAGCGGAATGATCCAAAAGAAATCATGAATGTTTCGGGAATGATCTGCCGTAGGTATGAAAGGGAAACGGAAAAACAGGGGAATCCTGAAGTTGCTGCTGACGTGCCTCCATCCTACAATCGCCAAAGGCATTGAAGACTGTTTTCCAGACAGGAGGAAACAAGCGTGAGCTATGTAGAGCTTGCCAAGCAAGTGGCGAAAGAAGCGGGTACGATGATCAAAAACAGGCGCGAATCCCGATTTACGATAGAAGAAAAAGGCAATGCCTTCGATGTGGTCACAGAGCTTGACAAAGCATCAGAAAGCCTCATTCGCAAACGGATTTTGGAAGCGTACCCTGACCATGCATTTTTAGGGGAAGAAGAGTCCTTTGCAAACCACCATTCTTTTGTAAAATCGCTAGCAAAGGCAGACGAGACTCCTTTTCTTTGGATCGTCGACCCGATTGACGGAACCAGCAACTATGTGCAAAGAATTCCGGGCTTCACCGTTTCCATCGCCCTGACCAGCAAAGGAGAAGTGATTGTCGGCGTCGTTTACGACCCGAGCCAGGATGAATTGTTCTGGGCGGAAAAAGGAAAGGGAGCGTTTGTCAACGGGAAAGAGCTGAAGGTCGCCGGCACCGAGGATGTAGCCAGAAGCGTGATTGCGACGGGCTTTCCCTCAACACCGCTGATGCGTGAAGCGGTGTTGAAGGGGATAGGAGAGCTGGGACCGCGCTGCCAAACAATGAGGGTGCTGGGGTCCGCCGCTCTCCATCTCGCTTATGTCGCAGCGGGGCGCTTGACCGCTTTCTGGGAATATGGATTGAATGCTTGGGATGTGGCGGCAGGAACACTGCTGATCACGGAGGCAGGGGGACAGGTAACCGACATGGCAGGAAATTCCTACAAGGTCAGCACGCCTCATGTTGTAGGAAGCAATGGCCAGATTCACCGAGAGCTGTTGACGCATTTGCATCCGATAAGGTTGGATGTGTAGCAGAACAGATTGATCAAAGAGATGAGACCAGAGTTTGTTTCAAAGGAGAGCCGGAATCCTTGCGATTTGCTTTTTCATTCCAATTCAGTTACTATGAAGAGACTTGAATGAGCCTCTTTTGAATTTCTGATTCACACTGGCGCGGTCTACGGAGCCGCAAGGATGGAAGAGAGGTAGGGCTTTCGTCGTTTTGGATGTTTGAACAATAGACGAAACCTTTTTGGACCAAATATAGTAATGAAGGCTGTAATTCACCTTTTGGATAATTATTTCTTCATTGCTTTGTGTGCGTGTGATTTTCATGTACATGAAGGAGCTTGGATTGGCATATACTACTGTTGGAGGTTGGTTACAACAATGCAAACGATTGGAACAGTAAAATGGTTTAATGCAGAAAAAGGTTTCGGGTTTATTCAAGTAGAAGGCGGGGAAGACGTTTTCGTACATTACAGTGCGATCCAGGGAGAGGGCTTCAAATCCCTGGATGAAGGCCAGCGTGTCCAGTTCACTATTACCCAAGGGAATCGCGGACCTCAAGCTGAAAATGTAGTGAAAATATAAAAGCCCCACCCAAAAAAGCAACTGTCTTTGAGGCAGTTGCTTTTTTGCGTCTTTTTTCGTTCTTTGGTTCCTCTGCATCCAGGGCAAGAACTGTAGCTGTTTAGTCGGATGTGATGACGATGGTGAGAGGAATCTGAAAATAATTCCGAAAAAACGGAACAATTGGATACACGTTATGGTAAAATTCTCTTCCACAATGTTTGAAGAGGGGGTACTGGCACTGAGATGAACGATATTCTGCAAGCCTTTCGGGAGAACATTCCCGCACTCGCTCATGCGAGTGACATCCGCCGAATTGCCGAAGGGTTTTCACCTGATCAAAAATACGTGGTCAGCTATGACGACGGAACCAAATTGCTGTTGAGAACGGCCGACTTGAAGCAGTACGAGCGAAAATACGCGGAATACGGGATCATGGAAGCGATCCAAATGTACGGAGCGAAAAGCCCCCAGCCTATAGACATCGGCAGGCTTGAGCAATCAGAGTTGTGCTACTACTTGCTCAGCTATATCGACGGAGAAGATGCAAGAGGTGCCATTCCCGATTGCCCACCGGAGAAGCAATACCGGATCGGCTGGGACGCCGGGCAGGACCTTGCCAAATTGCATCAGCATCCCGCCCCCCATTCGATTTCCTCTTGGTATGAACGAGCGACGAGAAAGCACCATAACTATGTGAAGGCGTATAAGACCTGTGGAGTGAAAATGGAAAACGACGCCCGGATAATCCGCTTTATTGATGAACACCAGAAGCTCCTGAAAGCCCGGCCCAACAAGTTTCAACACGACGATTTTCATGTTGGCAACATGATTGTCCATGAAAAGCGGTATGCCGGAGTAATTGACTTCAACCGTTTCGATTGGGGCGATCCGATTCACGACTTCTATAAATTGGCACTCTTTAGCAAGGAATGCAGCATTCCCTTTTCGGTCGGACAAATAGAGGGGTATTTTTATGAAAGGGGAATACCGGCTGACTTTTGGACACTGTATGCAGTCTATGCCGCCATGTCAATCTTTTCCGCGATAGTCTGGACGGTCCGCGTAACCCCCGAAAAAGTAGACGAAATGGTCGAACGACTGCATAGCCTGTGCGAGGATCATCGCTATTTCGAGACCTGCAAGCCTGATTGGTTTAAGGAATAATCTCGTCTTGGCTGGATTTGGTTTGGGGTTCGGCATTGAAAAAATGTTTAGGTCCATGTTTCAACTCTCCCAAAAAGAGGTAAAGCTTACTATAGGATAAAAAGGACGTATAAGTTTCACGGTTTATGCCGAAAATTTACCTTGTCTATGTTATAGTAAAATGGGGGAAAGGAAAGAACGCCTTTTCCTTACAAGAGGATTGATCATGTGGAGACTAACGTACAAAGAGACCTGAGCAGTTATATCGGACGGGTTCTACGCGATCACTTTGGAAAAGGCCCCGAATCTGTCTTTGTCACCTTGGGACATACCTTTATTACCTGCTATTTGCGGAATTTCCTCTCGCCAATGGAGCGCGTCCTGCTCGAACAGGACCAGATCGTCACCATTCTGCAGACGAGAGATTTGCTCATGAAAAATTTGCTTCCGGAGATCACGGCGTACTTGAAAATAGCCACGGGCGTGGAGATTCGGGAAGTTTATTACGATTGGGGCTTACATAACAGATCGGGTATCATTGTCGCGCTTACTTCGGAGCCGCTGCCGCACGCAGGCGAAATTGCGGAAGCGTTTACGGGTAAGGAGCAGTTGCATGAGGAAATCGAAAAGATAAGCATTCAAGTGGAAAAAATCCCGGAAGAGATGTTCTCATACAAACTGAATATGAGGACCATCCTCGTAGTCCGCAACGGTATTTTGGTGGCCATTGAAAAAGAGTTCATCCGGCTCGGCTTTTCGGAATCGCTGCGGATCGCCAAAAGGCAATTGGAAAAAGGTATGCTTCACAATGATCTCCATTTTGAGTCGATACTTGGGACCAAGGTTGTCGATTTATTTGTAGACTGGGATTTCGGAAGAGATAAAAGTGTCATCGTATTTATCGTCAATCCAACCTCATAATTCGGTGGAAATGAACTAGACATGACAAATGAGCTAGACATGAGCCGGAATGGCAGCTGCCCAGGCTGACTGTTCCGGCTCTTTTTTTAATTGAAAACTACCCTTTTAAAAGGAATGAAACGATGGAAAGCGTAGTTCAGCAAACAGAGATCAGCAGCTATATTGGGAAAATCCTTCGGGACAACTTTGGGAAGGGACCGGAATCCATTTTTGTATCGATCGGACATACTTTTATTACCGTCTATATCAAAAACTTCTTGTCTCCTATCGAACAGGTGTTGTTGGAACAAGGCCAGGAAACCACAGTTAACAGTATCAGAGACTCACTCATGCAAAAGCTGTTGCCGGAAATCAAAACGTACATAAATAAAATAACAGAAAGAGAGATTACCGAGTTTTATTACGACTGGAATTTCCATCGAAAGTCGGGGCTTTTTTTGGGGATTGCTTCCACGCCTTTTTCATACAATCCTTCCTTTTCAGAGCTTTATGAAGGAAAGGAAGCTTTGCATCGCGAGATATACCTGCACCATGAGCAAGTGCAGAGAAAACCGGAGAACCTCGTTTCCTACCAATTGCATGCGAGATTGATTCTGCTTATACAGCAGGGTGTATTTGTCCAGATCGAAAAAGAATTGATCCGGCTTGGACACGAAGACATTGTCCTTTTGGCGAAGAAAAATGTGGAGAAGCAGTTTCTAGGCAAAAACAGCCATATTGAAAGTGTTCTGAACAGAAGGGTCATCGAATTGTTCGTTGCATCCAATGCAAGGATGGACAAGAGTATTATCGTGTTTATGCTGAGTGCTCCGTAAAGCGAAAGAGAGGAAGATGCAGCGGCTGGCCATCATGAAAACTCCGGGCAAATCAGAGGAAGGTTCTCGCAAATTGCTTGTCACAATCGAGATTTGGAAGGAGCGATATTCGTTGAAGTTTGGTGCTGATGTGGAGAACAAATCACTGTTTTTACAGACATTTACATATTCTTCGATTGGAATGGCTTTGGTCTCCTTGGATGGGCAATGGATGAAAGTAAATCAATCCTTCTGCGACCTGATCGGCTATACAGAGGAAGAGCTCTTGTCCCGAACCTTCCAGGATATTACCCATCCCGACGATCTCGCGGCAGACCTTGATTACATGCAACAGCTGCTGGAAGGGAAGATCGAATCCTATCAGATGAGAAAGCGCTACGTTTTGAAACAGGGTCGCGTGGTTTGGGTGCTGCTGAACGTCTCCATGGTCCGGGACGACTGCGGGCGCCCGCTCTATTTTCTCACACAAGTGCAGGATATTACCGCTTTGAAAAGATCGGAGGGTCTTTTGCTTGAAAACGAGCGAAAATTGACCGAGGAGCTTTTGCGAAATTCGGAAAAGCTGACGATAGCCGGCCAGCTAGCGGCGGGCATTGCACATGAAATCCGCAATCCATTGACATCGCTGAAAGGATTTTTACAGCTCATCAAAAAGGGACCAGACTATAAAACAGAGTATCTGGACATTATGGAAGCGGAGCTGGACCGGATCGAAGTCATTGTCAACGAGCTTTTGCTGCTGGCCAAGCCAACAGATCGAAAGTTTGAGGAGAAAGATGTTAAATCAATGCTGCAAAACGTCATTACATTATTGGAAACGCAGGCTCTTATCCATAATGTACAGATACTGACCGCGTTTACCCCCGGCGTCACCATTTACTGCGATGAAAATCAGATGAAGCAAGTGTTCATCAATCTGATGAAAAATGCGATTGAAGCAATGCCGGGCGGCGGGAAGCTCCTGATCCAGGTCAAGAAAAAACAGGAGCTTGCCGTTATCCGCTTTATCGACCAAGGGTGCGGGATTCCTAAAGAAAAGCTGAAGCAAATCGGTTCTCCGTTTTATTCCACCAAAGAGGACGGAAACGGACTCGGCCTGATGGTCAGCTATAACATTATCGAAAACCACCACGGGAAAATCCATATTGAAAGCGAGATCGGGGTAGGATCGACGTTCACCGTCAGTCTTCCTATCTATACGCCGTCGCGGCTCCATCCTGCGTTCCATTAAACTCGACTCTGTTTGCCTTTTCGGCGCTTCTTGAAACTCCCGCCCTTTTTTGCCTATAGCACAGAGCTATTTAACGTAGAGGCTGCCCTTCCCTAGAAATATCTACGGATAGGTCGGCCTCTTTCTTATGATGCCAATCATTGAAATGTATGGCTGAATCAAATCAACGAAAAGGACAGCAGTTCAACCTTCAAGTCGATCGGCATGGGATGGATTTAGACAACACCAATTTTCCAGTAACTCGCTGCAACTGTTCTGTAATGAGAAATCATCCTAGAAGGAATGTCTATCATGTAGCGGTTATTGATAATGTTTGTTACATAAAGCATAATATAGCAATAGTTGTTCGAGATGGAGAGAGATTTCAGAATTGTACGACAAACAATATACACCCTCAATTTCAAAGAGTGTTGAGTCAAATGGAAAAAGTACGAGCTTCTCGGCATTGACCAAGAAAGATGGCAAAGTGAACGCCCAAAACGATTTCTTCCGTTTACGGGGGCAAATTCGAATCCAATCTTTTGGCGGAAAAGGAGCTGGAAAACATGCAAGCATTGTTCCACTATAATTGGATGGTCAGAGATGAATGGCTGGAGCTGTTGAAGCAACTGCCCCGCGAAGAATTGCTGCGCAGCCGTGTGGGCGGAGCCGGCAGCATTCTGTACACGCTGTTTCACATCGTGGATGTGGAGTATAGCTGGATCATCTTCGGGATCCAAGGCAAACCGGACACTGAGCCGAATTTTGGCGACTACCAGTCACTTGATCGGGTGAAAGATTTTTCCGATTCATGCCGCAGTGAAATCGCATCCTTTCTGGAATCGTGGTCTGGTGAAAATGAACGAGAGAAAGTGACCGTTTCCTGGTCCGAAACAGCGTACACACAAGGAGAAATAGTAAGGCATGTGATCGCGCACGAGATCCACCATATGGGACAGCTGTCCATCTGGGCGAGAGAGCTTGGTCTGCAGCCGGTATCCGCCAATTTTATCGGCAGAGGATTATTGTAAAAGCACTCTGTTTTCCATAACCTTTTTTCCCATAACGAAAAGTGCTATACTTAATGTCGCAAGGGAAATATCCCCTTCGCCAGATTTGTTACGGGAGAGGTTACCAACATGATCATCCAATTCATTCGTTTACGGTAATGTAAGGTACAGATTATGTAATCTCAGTCAAAATGGCTGGGTTTATTTATCTGTGCCTTTTTCATTCACCGAAATACGAATGAATGGGGTGCTTTTTTGTGTCCAATAACAGCAAGAAGATCAAGTCTGCGGGTCTTATTTCAGCGAATAATGGCTTGTTTCGTTGTCCGCTTTGTTCAGGGGCCATGGAGCTGATTCTTGAGAAAAGCCTGCAATGTACGAATCATCATACCTTTGACCTTTCCAGACAGGGGTACGTGAATGTTCTGTCCCACGGCCTCAAAACGAAATACGATAAACAAATGTTCGAATCGAGAAGGAGTCTTTACAAGAGCGGAGTGTTTCAGCCGCTGGTCGATCAGATTGGCGGCAGGATCATCCGTGAGCACGAGTCGACACGCGAGCCGCTGAGGATATTGGATGCAGGATGTGGAGAAGGCTCGCATTTATTTGCTATCCGAGAAAAGATCGTGCAAAGCTCGCCTCACGAGTTGTTGGCAGTGGGGGCTGATATTGCCAAGGAGGGGATCTATCTCGCCTCCAGAGACTATCCGGATATGATCTGGTGTGTCGCCGATATTGCCAATTGCCCATTTGCCAGCCAGCAATTTCATTTCATTCTGGCGATCTTGTCGCCTTCGAATTACGCAGAGTGCCAACGTATGCTCAAAGACGATGGAATGGTGATCAAGGTAATCCCGGAAAGCGGATATCTCCAGGAGCTGCGGGCAATTTTCTATGAGCAAAGCGACAAGCAGTTGTACGCAAACGACAATACGGTCGCGAGATTTACAGAAGCGTTTGAGCTTGTAGAAAGTGAGCGGCTGAAATATAGTTGGAAGCTTGAAAAAGCGCTGGTCGAACCTTTGATTCGGATGACACCGTTATCGTGGGGATGCACGGAAGAGGACTTGCAGAAGGCAAAAGATATGGATATTTCCGAGATCACGATTGATCTGCGGATATTGTATGGGAAGAAAAAATAGTTTTGATCCCGCGGACCGCGGATTGACGCCTGAAAAGGTTGGTTCATGCGACCCGTGTGCGGGAAGTGACCTTGTTGCCATTCGTATATCCAAACATTACAAGCATTCCCGACAGTACTGTCTTTGTCGGTAAGCAATACGTTTGGCAAGGTGCCAATACACGTAAAGACGCTTTTTTCAAGCGTCTCAGGTTGCAGACAAACTCCCTCGCTGAACGAACAGCAGAGGGAGTTTGTTTAATAATTTGATGAAAATACCGAAGGTGTTTTGATCGTTCACCTTTTGGCGACCTGATTTCCATAGCCAGGTCGCCATTTTTTTCAAGTTCATGGCAGCGAAAACAAGCATCGCCTGCATCGTGACCTTCTCCAGTCCTCGTAAGGTCGTCCAACGCATGCCATGCTTTTCCTTCATATCAGCGAATACACGTTCAATCGTTTCTTTCCGTTTGCTATAGATTTGTTTGTTTTCCTCGGTATGCCGGAGGTGGTCTACCTCTTCGAGGTAATCAGCCCAGATGTGGCGACTCACTCTCTTTGTGTAGTCTTTACTTTCCGTGCATTGTTTCAAGAACGGACAACTTCGGCAAACTTGAGAATTTGATCGATAGATACGGTACCCATCCTTGTTTGTTGTCTCATATGTTAAGATTTGCTCGTTCGGGCAGATGTAGCAGTCGAAATATTCATCATACACATATTCGTGCTTTTTAAAAAAACCTTCTTTGGTGCGTGGTCTTGTGTAGGGCATAACGGGGCGAATCTGGTCATCAAGGAGTGTTTTACTGATGTAAGGCGTCTTGTATCCCGAGTCCACTGCCACAGCTTGAGGCTGTGCAAACGTCTTTCGCACTTGATTCAAAACATCCTCAAAAACCTGACTGTCATGCACATTGCCTGGCGTTACCTTGGCACCAAGCACAAATCCATTTCGATCACATGCTGTATGAAAACTATAAGCAAATACACGTTCCTTTTCCCCTTTTACAAACAATCCGCAATCCGGGTCAGTTGTGCTGACTTTCACCTCCTTCTTCGAAGTTTCTGTCTTTTTTTCAAGGGGCTTCTTTCCATGTGCAATACGATCCTGATTGATTTCTTCGTCCAGCAGCTCTTGATATTTCTTCGCTTGTTCTTCAACGATTTCTTTCACGTATTTATGCTTATTCGCACTGGCTTTTACATGCGTAGCATCAATGAAAAGCACATCAGGCTTCACGAATCCATGATGAACCGCCTCCTCCAATATTCGAAGGAAGATCGACTCGAAGAGTTGAGTATCCCGAAAACGGCGAACATAGTTCTTGCCTAGGGTCGTGAAATGGGGAATGGGCTGACTGAAATCATAGCCAATAAACCACCGATAGGCAACATTGGTTTCGATCTCTTTAATCGTTTGTCGCATGGAACGAATTCCAAAAATATATTGGATGAAAGCAATTTTAACTAAGACTACAGGGTCAACACTGGGTCTGCCATTGTCATGACAGTAAAGGCTTTCCACCAAGTCATAGATGAACGAAAAGTCGATTGCATTTTCAATTTTTCTTACGAGATGATCTTCTGGCACCAACTCATCTAGCGAGAATGCAGATATCTGATAACGCCCTTCGGCCTCTTGCTTATTAAGCATAATGCCACCTCTAAAAAATAACTTTTGAAAACGTAACATGTTCTATATTCAACAAAAAAGCCTGCAGACCCTGTTCCTTACGGAACTTTGTCTACAGGCTGAGACGCTTTTTTCAAGCGTCTTTTTTTCGTTCTTGTTTTTTCAGCTGTTCATTTTGCTTGTTCCAAAAATCTGGCGGCACAAATTCAATGAGCGAATAATCTATTTCGTCCCCGCTTGTGGTCGCCAACTGGACGAGCAGTGGCTCCGCTTTGTTTGCAGGCTCTAGATCCCCCGTTTTGATGGTGATCGCGACTGCTCCCGTCCTTTTCGGTTTTCCTACCACAACGACTTGATTTCCTTTTGTATAAACTTGGGTCACTTCTGTTTGAAAGGCAACGATGTACAAGTCCAGTGATTTTTCATTCTGGAACATGGGGATGGAAAGACCTATATTGTGCTCAAAATCGTACCAGCTGGAAAGTCCGATATCGTATGCGGTAAACAACCGATGGAGGGCATAGTGGATTCGGTTCGGCATATAACTCCAGCGCCCGACAGTGCTGTGCCAATGTTCCTCGTATGCAGGGCGCTGATAGGAGGGAAGGCTTACGATCGTTCGATAAGGGAGTTTTTTTCCTGTTTGCACGATCTCATTGATGGGCAGAACGACTGACGGAAAAGCTCCTTCAGGCAAAAAGGGAGGGTCTTGGAGTTTTACCGGTTCGGGTGGCTCCAGCCGTCTTAGGCGCTCTTTGCATGCATTCGCTCGTTGAGCTTCTTCGAGCTTTTTGTCAAACATCTTGATGTACCCTTCGCCGGATTCATTGGCGCTGGATGCAGTGGCAAAAGATATGCTTGCCAGGGACAGGCAAAACAGAAGACAAGTACATCTGCTTTTCATCGACATTGGCTCACCTCAAGCATAGTTTTGCCAATGAAGGAGAGAACACGGACATGTATTTTTTCAGCAAGCTTGTATGTTCCGTTATCTTACCAATGTCATAGCGTGTCTGGTGTCGCTTGCTACGGAATACAAATCGGTTAGTTTATTTTGTTTGCCATTGTTTATAAATTCCTTTACTCATTTCATCCCGATCTTCTCGGCAACATGAGCAGAAGCGGTATGGACGGTCGCCATATTTGTGCAAAGTCTTGGCAACTGGGGGTCATTGAATGCAAACGCTTTGCAGGCGGCAACCCCTTCTGTGAAACGCATGGTGACGGAGTCGGATAGGATTCTATGCAGGGGCGGAATGGCAGATAGTTCATACAGTTGTTAAACCAGTCTGTTTGTTTCAATCATGCGGACCACCTTTTTTCGTTTTCAGGTGTATTTTTTTGGGGGAGAAAAATGGTAACATATTTTGGATATATTTCACAGAAAACCAATACTATCCATGTTATTGCCTGGTTGTAAAAGCACAGTCTGCTAAAGCCTGGAAAAAGATTTCAACCTGGGAGAAAGCAAAGTCCAAGTAATGGAACTTGCTTTTGCGGAAGTGGTCAATGTCTTGAGGCGGACGGTCAGAGAGGGAGGAGAGACGTTTTGGATTTGTTAATCTTCTTGGGATTGTGTGTGGTTGTACTCTATATCGCCTATTTGCTCATTAAAACAGCCGTAAGAAATGGAATTGATGAGTCAACGAAAGTAGCTAAACTTGAGAAGCTTTTAGCCGAAGTTCGAAATGAGCTTCGGAAGAAAGAAACCGAACAGAAGCAAGAACAAGAGCAGAAGCAAGAACAAGAGCAGGAGCAAATGAATCAGCGGTTAAAACAATACGGCTCATAAACGCGCAGGCGACCGAAGCGGGGAGAATTTCTCACTGCTACTGGAAAATAAAAGGGAGGATACATAAACAAGATCAAAGGTCGACAAACTTACATACAAGAGTGCTGCCATATAAAAAACGACGGAACCGTTGGAATTGGACGATAGTTGGGATAAATCCCGGCCATTTTCACGATAGGGCATTGTTGACACGAAACCAAAAGGTTTTATATAATCAAAAGCGAAACCAATTGGTTTCATAAACCGGCAGAACAAAGGAGAACACATAATGGACTCGAATCAAAAAAACACCGTACCGGATATCAACAAGACGGTTGTGCTTAATGCCCCGATTCAAAAAGTATGGAATACAGTATCCACTGCAGAAGGCATTGCAGCCTGGTTTATGCCCAATGACTTTCAGCCAGTCGTGGGGCACGAGTTCCACCTGCAATCACCTTTTGGTCCCTCGCCGTGCAAAGTCCTGGAAATCGACGAGCCTCACCGCCTTTCTTTTTCATGGGATAAAGATGGTTGGGTCGTTTCTTTTACGTTAAAAGAGTTGGGCAACAAGACGGAATTTACCCTGGTTCACAGCGGATGGAAGCAGCCGGACGCAACTGTGCCGAAGGCCAACGAGGAAGCGGCAGTCATTCGCGACCGCATGAACAACGGATGGGAGTCCATTGTTCATGACAGATTGCGCCAAGCGGTTGAGGGTTAATGTCAGCCGTACAAAAACATGACGTATTTCAGGCGATTGCTGACCCGACTCGCAGAGAGATCTTAAAATTGCTTTCAGAAAAAGAACTGCCTATTTCTGAAATCACCTCCCACTTTCCGATGAGTCGAACAGCAGTTGCGAAACACCTGCAAATACTCTCGGAGGCCGAATTGGTTTGCGGACGCAAGGTAGGGAGGGAAAAGCGTTTCCGCCTTCATCCCGGACCGTTAAGCGAATTGAAAGAGTGGCTCTCTTATTACGAACAGTTTTGGACGAACAAATTGTCGATCCTTACACATGTGGTCGAGTCTCAGCCGGAGAGCGGAGACTGAATGGACGCCAGCGTAGCGCTGGTGTCTTTTTTTCGCTGGATGTTCGAAAACGTGAATCGGCCATGCCTTTCAGAGAATGGTTTTGTCAATTGACGGTCCAAGGCGGCTACCGGAAAAAATTAAAAAAATCCGTTTTACCGCATAAATGAATCCTTATCGAGGTAGCAGCTGTTCTGTTTTTCTCTTACCATCGAAACAAACATGCTGAGTAGAGGCTGTTTGCGGAAGGAGAAGGATGTTCAAATGTTGCGAATTCGATTCGGCATTTTCTTTAGCGTTTTTGTCGCGATGGTCGGCTTGATGATCATCGCCCCCGTCATGCCTCCGTTGATACGCGGGCTGGGGTTGAGCGAGACTCACTCAGGCTTGATCATTTCGCTGGGATCTATCGCGATGGCGGCAATGGCTCCGGTATGGGGAAACTGGAGCGATGTAAAAGGCAGAAAGCCCGTTATATTAATCGGCTTTCTCGGGATGCTGGCAAGCTATGTACTGTTCACAGCGACGATGTATGTCGGTCTGGCCGGGCTCGTCAGCGGCGGTTTTTTGGTTGTGATGCTGATCGTGGCACGAGGTCTGGTCGGGATGTTTATTCCTGCTGTTCCGTCGTCGGCGCAAGCGTATATGGCTGATATCACGGATGAAAAAGGCCGTTCGGCGGGAATGGCTGTAATCGGGGCAGCTAATGGAATGGGACTGGTACTTGGTCCGGCGATTGCCGGTGCTTTTGCACTCATCGATCTGATCTGGCCGCTCTATATCGGTTCGCTGTTGCCTTTGGTGGCATTTGGCGTAGTCCTGCTGATGATCCCGGCTCAAAAACCAGTGATTCGGGAAAAGCCGAAGAAGGTGAAACCGTTTCAAAAAGGCGTCCGCCTGTATTTGTTTGCCGGATTGGCTACGATGCTCAGCATTATCACCTTGCAAGTCGTCGGCGGCTTTTATTTCCAGGATCAATTATCCCTGTCTACCCGGGAAACCGCACGAATGATCTCCATGGGACTGATGCTCAGCGGTGTTGCGATGATTGTTACGCAAGGCTTACAAATGAAAAACCCGAAATGGCAGCCCAAGCCGCTG
Organism: Brevibacillus sp. FSL K6-2834; assembly: GCF_038592925.1. NCBI lineage: Bacteria > Bacillati > Bacillota > Bacilli > Caryophanales > Paenibacillaceae > Brevibacillus > Brevibacillus sp. FSL K6-2834. Next base: position 2,884,692 of record NZ_CP151945.1, on the reverse strand, counting down.
ATCCTGGCTGGCTCGCTGCTTCTGGTGAGCAGCATGGCGCTTTTTTTGTTCGTCATCAGCATGGCAGGTTATTACGCAGCGTTTTTCCTGTTCGGGATTGGGGCCGGGCTGATGATGCCGGGATTTATGACGGGAGCATCGCTTGCAGTTTCCCACGAGCAGCAGGGGGGAGTAGCAGGGCTTGTGGGAGCAGTTCAGGGTATATCTGCTGTGATCGCCCCTATTCTCAGCACGAGCCTTTACCAGCTAGACAAACATCTGCCTTTCGTCTTTGTGGCCCTATTCGTCATCATTATGGCTGTTACGCTGCTTGCTGTCCGAACGCAGACAGGGGCGGCAATCGAGACTACTGCTGCCCATCAGGACGTAAGCAAATAGCATCGAGTCTTTTTGCTTTGCGGTTTGAGCGGACATCCTGACAGCAAAAATCGATACTCAGCCACCATGTTTCCTTTTGGTGGCTTTTTTGTGTTCGGTGAATACCCAATAATTGGTAATAGGTCCTCTAGGATTGAACCAAAAATACAGGAGAAACACTTTGTATCGATGTTTTGCCAGTACCCGAATGATTGCACCCGATTGATAGATTCCCATCTTCAAATCTTCTAACGGCGCATAGGCATAAGTTTGGCGAAGATAATGGTTGGATTCTTGCCATAAATATTTGGAAGGTACGATACACTGCAAAGGTCGCTGCAGCCGCTTTTTACAATCTTTGTTGACAATGATTTTCATTATTATTTAAACTGTGAATAATAAGTTTGCTTGTTTCCCGTGGAAACTTCTTCTCCTCCAAGGGGGAACCGCTCGTATGGTCATTTTATCAAACAGGGGAGGGAGGGAGCTGGTTTGAAGCTTCAACTGGATACCCATGACTTGGGGTGCATGATCGAGGAGCTAAGCGATGTCACCGTCTCTCCTCAGCCTGAACAGCACTTTCAATCCATTCCGATATTGGGAGGGGCTGCTCAATTGCAGCGGATTTTGCTCCGAACAGGCATGGAGATCAATTTGTATGAGGGAAGCATTCACGAGCCTGTGACGTTGGACGTCGGGGTCCGTTATCCTCACCTGGAAATCGGTTATACGCTTTCAGGTCAAGGTTTCTGGGAAACGGCTGGCTCATCCCGGGGGTATTGTTTGGCACCTGGCGTTTCCCATCTCATCTATATTCAAGATTCGAAGCTGCGTTTCGAACTGCTTCCCGTGGAGAGGTCCGTGCATCTGGAACTTCGGGTCGACGTTCGGTATTTCCGCGAACTGCTGCCCGAACTTTCCCGGATATCGGAGAAACCATCCTTTTGCAGGCAAACCGCCGGCTCGCCCCATCTTTCGCTTATCGCCGAGCAAATCAAACAGTGCCCTTATTCCGGCAAGCTCCAAAGGATGTTCCTCGAAGGAAAAGCGTATGAGCTCCTGGTCCATCATTTGGATGCGGCGGAAAAAGTGGAAAAACGGGTTCGTGCGGAATCCAAGCTGAATACAGGTGATATCCAGTGCCTTCATTATGCGAGAGAGATTTTGTCACGCACGTGGAGAGAGCCTCCCGGTTTGCTTGAGCTGGCCAGACTCGTCGGCCTTAACGACTACAAGCTCAAGCTCGGCTTTAAGCAATTGTTCGGCACAACGGTCTTCGGCTATGTCCGAGGCCTGCGAATGAGTGAAGCCCGTAAATTGCTGGAGCAAGGAAAGGCCAATGTCAGCGAGGCAGCTATGATGGTCGGTTATCACAATATAAGCCATTTTGCTTCCCTGTTCCGCAAAACGTTCGGTTATAACCCAAGCGAAATCGCAAGGCAAAGGAGTCGGGCCAAGGATGAAACACAACGTCACGATAGGGGAGGCAGAGATCTCCTCGGAGGAAAAGCTGGAGGTGTTCGTTGAGTCTGCATACGACGCTGGCGGGGAAGTGCTGCCTTCCGCTTTTCTGGCAAGCATCGTGTATGAAACAAAGAGCTAGTATTTCCGAAAAACAGTGAACGCTCAAAAAGATTGTTTCTTCGAACAAGAAAACGGGAATGCGGTGCTCCCCTCACTGAAGAAATGATCCGCACACTGAATCCGGAGAGAAATGTGAAAGAGGCAATGGAGGAAATACGTAACTGTGCTATTGACTGATGAAGGCCAAGTACGTGCCAACACGCCAAGACGGGCAATATCGCTCGGTATAAGTGCACAAGAGTGTTCTATAAGGGCCGCTGCGTATGTCAAGATATCAAAGGCTCGGTAGGCCACGCTCCCGATTCGGGCCTGGTTTCAATATAAAGGGCAATCTGCTTCAGAAGCTCCTGTTTTTTGGTCTCATCGATATGTGTGAGGATAGAGTGAACTACTTCGCCTTCCTGTACCTGAAATTTGCGAATCCGGGGGCAGGTGAGCGATGGGAGCCATTTGCGGTCGGCGAAAGGAATTCCGGTGCGATATCTGTCACGCTGACTCTGCCATTGCTATATTCCAAGAAGGCGTAATTATGAATCCCAACCTGTGGGGGAGTGCGTTTCACGATGTCTTCAGGTACGATAGAGATCAAACTGAGAGATGTGGTGATGCAAGCATGAGAATCAAACAAATCGAATGGGAACCTGCTGACCGGATTCCTTATGTAACGGCAATGCCGGGGAACCAGGGTATTTGCTTGCGCTGAACCAGATTTTACGGAAAAAGCCCGATGTGCTGTTGCTTCACCAGGGGCCCGAAGGAGTGAACTCCGGCCAGTTGGGACATGCCGGTATACGGACGGTATTGGAGGCTGGAGAGAGCACGCTGGTGTTCTGCGGGCATGTGCACTGGGAACAGCCTTATGCTGAGCTGCCGAATGGGACGCAAATATGCAACGCGGATGGCAAAGCGTTTATATTCTCAAGGTAGAACTCATCAACTACTATCGCTGCATATGTCAGAAACGCGGCTTTACGATCCGGATCTATGAACGGGTTTTTAGGATAAACATGTACATAATAGTAGTGCACGCATAGGTGAACAGACATTCTCTGTCGATTTTTCGCTAGGAAGGTCCACTTAACCAGAAAAGAGAGCTGATGCGAGGTATGAACAACCTGACAAAATTCAAGATAGAAAAACCGGCTAAAGAAGTGTTTGAGGCATTCGTAGACCCTTTGAAAATCGGGAATTTCTGGTTTTCGTCAAGCTCTGAAAGATGGGAACAAGGCAAGACGATCACACTGAAATACGATCTTTATGATGCAACAGCGGAGATTCACGTAATCGAAGTGGAGGTCGATAAAAAAATCGTGTTCAAATAGGGGCCCCCCGAAGAGGAACACGTGGTTGCCATTACCCTGACAGAGTTGGATCATTCCAGTACGATTATTGAAGTAAACGAAGAAGGCTTTAATGAGAATGATGAAGAGCTGATAAGCAAATTGGTGGACAACAAAGAAGGGTGGGTATTTATGCTGACCTGTCTGAAAGGGTATTTGGAGTTTGGTGTTCGCAATTTGAGAGGAGGATTAGTAAAGGAATAGAAAATGAGTCGGCGACAGGCGGAGTGAAACCCCATGGATTGCGGGTTTTCACTCCATTTTTCTGGAGCCATTGCTGCCCTGTTTTCAAACCACCAGTTTCCGGCAAGCTTCCGCTTCTGCCAAAACGCTTGTCATGCCGCTTTCACAGGACAATCCTTATGTCCTCAATCAGCCGTGATTAACGATCTGCTTCGGTGTACCCCTGCCTTCCAGCATAATAAGGTTCTCCCGGATCGATATCGATAACGACGCGATGTGGGGCCGCGAGCGCATATTGGTGCTCGCAGCGCCAACGCATATCTTCGCTGAAACCGACAGTTTCCCCGTCAGCGATCACGTCTCCCTGGTGAAACAAATAATAGCCAATATTCATTAAATGATCGGCAACCTCAGAAGGGTCGAGATCATAAAAATGGCACTGAACATCGGGAATGCCAAGTGCAGCGAGACCGATCGAGTCCATCAGGCCTTCCGCCCGACCGCTTCCCGTCCCTTGCACGTTATAAAAGCGTATATTCATAGCTCCATATAAGATGGCACCTTCTTCGATGGCAGCCAAATAAGCCTGGGGCTCTACAAGCTTGTCGCTCGCCCGAAAGTAGATCGCATCGCAAGGAGCTGCTTCCAGTACCGCTCGAAGGGCGCCGGTGAAAAGCTGCAATCTTGCTTGAGGCTCCAGCCCGGATGCCATCATATCGACCAAAAGGAGTGAATAGTTGCATTCGTTTAGCGTTTGAGCTGCTTCTTGCCAATGCCAGGACTGCTGAATCGCGGTCTCGTATTCTGCCGCAGGCCGGCTCTCGAAATTCAGTAAGCTGGTCTGAGCGGGCATTTCTCCTTCCGCGTACTGTACCATGTAGTTTAAATGGAAGAAGTGCATCAGCAGCTCCTTATCGGCTTCGTTGGCTTCCCAAACAGCAAGGGCAGGGTCATCTGTTTTTTCCCGGTCCGGCTGTTCGATTTTGCCCGTGTAGAGATTCATTTTTTCATAGAGGAGCGCCCGATCCAGTTTTGGCTGCTGCCTGTATTTCAGTTCAACCCCATAAACCCGTGCAAACCCAAAGTCTTTCTCCTGATCCAGAATATCCTTCTTTTCCATTTTTTCCTCCTTGGCCGAAGCGTTGATTGTAACCCGGTTCCGCGTTGTTTCTTTTGCCCTCAGCTTGCATACAGGGAGTATGTACGGTCGAAGCGTCCTTTCAGCAAATCCTGCTCCGGATAAAAAATGAGAGCTCGCTCGCCGTAATAGTCCTATTATATAAGGTGCTTCCATCTGCTTCCATCATATTTTTCACCTGAAACCGGATGCACACCAAACATAGACTGGAATCCAGCTAAGTATTGCGAGATTCCACATCGTTCAGGAGGGATCATTCCACTATGAGAGTAACGCCATATTAATAGCGGAAGGAGCTTTTTTGCGAAACGAGGAGGTTTAAGTAACGCTCGTCTCCAAACAGGCTATTTGATCAATGAGAGGGTAACCTCTACGGCATGATTGATAAAGGAGCGGTCCGGGCGAGATTTCATCATGACGGTGAGCCCGATGACCGACACGACAAGCGTTTGCGCAAGAGCTTTTGCATTCTTGACTGTCTTCAGTTCTCCCGTTTGTATCCCTCGTTCAAGCGTTTCCTGAAAAATCGCCGAAAGATACATCTGATGCTCCCTCGTAAGAACTTCAAACTTCTCATCGTGTGGTGCAAGCTCGACCATTGTGTTGATGCAGAAGCATCCCCGGGCCGGATTTTGGTCATAGTCCTCAGCGGTCAAGCTTTCAAAAAAAGACCGAAACGCGTCTTTCACAGACGGATGTTTTTGGAGTGCCGCCCGGACACGGGAAGCGTGGAATCGTGTATATTTCCTCAGCGCTGCTTCGAACAACTCTTTTTTGTCCCCGAAAGCTGAATAGATGCTTGGCCGTTGGATGCCCATTTCAGCCGTCAAATCGCTGAGTGAAGTCGCTTCGTATCCCTTTTTCCAAAATACATGCATGGCTGCGTCCAATGCTTTTTCCACATCGAATTCTCGTGAGCGAGCCATCACAACAACCCCTTTTTATATCGAACGGTATGATATGATTTTATATTTCTGCCAGCATTGTGTCAAATCGAGAAGGGAATTTTGTTGACATATGAAGTTCGCGAGCTGTATAAATGGGAAAGGGTAATTATGTACCGATCAGTATAAAATTTTGCTTCGCTATGAAACTGGAGGGTTGTAGCTTGAGTGGAGAGGGGCTTTCCCAAAAAACAGAAGTCGTTGTCGATCAAAAGGACGGAGCCATTGCGGACAGGGGGCAACCGGAGTCCGCTACTGCCTCTTGTATACCGGTCAGATCGATGTCTCGCTCTGTTGCACTGCTGTTCGCGGCCGCCTGCGGGATGGCTGTAGCCAGTATCTATTTCGCTCAACCGCTGCTCGACTCTTTGGCTCGGGAGTTCGGACTTCGTCATTCATCGATTGGCATTGTGATTACCGTTACCCAACTTTGTTATGCATTGGGGCTTTTTTTACTGGTGCCGCTTGGAGACTTGTTGAACAGACGCCGACTGATTCTGTGCCACATGCTTTTGTCCGTACTTGCGCTAACCGTAGTAGGTACTGCTCCTGCAGCTTCGATCCTGTTGGCAGGCATGGCTGTAATCGGCTTTTTGGCCGTTGTGACCCAGACGCTTGTCGCATATGCTTCAATTTTGGCTGCCCCATCCGAACGGGGGCGAATTGTCGGCCTGGTGACGAGCGGGGTGGTCATTGGCATATTGCTGGCGAGAACATTTGCAGGCATTTTGACCGACATTGCCGGCTGGCGCTCAGTTTATCTCGTCTCTGCAGCAATGATGCTGCTCATGGTCGCCGCTTTGGTCATAGTGCTGCCTCGCGAAGAACGCGAAAAAACGTCGATGACATACTCGCAGCTGCTGGGCTCCGTTATTGACCTATTCGTCCAGGAAAGAATTCTGCGGATTCGCGCTGCATTTGCCTTGTTGATTTTTGCTGCATTCAGCATATTATGGACTTCACTCGTCTTGCCGCTTAGCTCGCCGCCGCTTTCGCTATCCCATACCGCCATCGGGGCCTTCGGCTTTGCCGGCGTTGCTGGAGCATTGGCAGCAGCCAGAGCAGGCCGGCTCGCGGATCGAGGCTTCGGAGAGTGGTCCACCGGTATCGCGCTCACATTGCTGATCGTGTCCTGGCTCCCGATCTCCTATGCTGAAAACTCGCTGCCTGTTTTGATTGTTGGCGTGGTTATCCTGGATTTGGCGGTGCAGGCCGTCCATGTGACCAATCAGAGCATTCTCTTTACCGTACGCCCCGAAGCGCGCAGCCGCCTGACCGCCGGCTACATGGTTTTTTATTCCATCGGAAGCGCGTCCGGTTCGATTGCTTCGACCAGCATGTACGCCTATGCGGGCTGGAGTGGCGTATGCCTGCTTGGGGCAACAGTCAGCATAATGGCTCTACTGTTATGGACATTCACCCGGCGTCGGATTTCATGTTAGAGGAAGATGATGTCTGGTTCTGGAGCGATAATTCGCTATAATGGTTGTAGATGGTTTACAAGTTTTTGAGGCGAGGTGAACACACATGTCACTTGAAAGAAGTACAACCGTTTAAGTGGATGCGTCGGGCTCCGGGCAAACCAGCACGGAGATATAACAATGCTTTTGTTCGGAGCCGCCTTCCAAACCATATAGGCTGATATATCTTGTGCAGGCTTTGCTCACTATTTACACAAATCTGTAGATAGGAGCGGCGAGAATGAAGCACGAAAAAGCAAAAAATATTTTGCCAAAGCACGTGATCGAATGCATTCAACAATACATTGACGGCGCGTATGTGTATATTCCCAGAAAAGCTGAAAAACGCAAGGCGTGGGGCGAGCTGACCGGAGTTCGTGCTCAGCTCAAAATCCGAAATCAAAACATCTATAAAAGCTTCTTGCAAGGCGATTCCATTGCGGAGTTATCTCAGCGACATTATCTGACGGAGCAATCGATCCGCAGAATTATCCGGGAAGAAAAGAAGCGCGTGTAAAAGGGAGCGATATTTGATGTGATCCATCGAGATACTTCAAATATCGCTTTTTCTTATTGAAATGATTCTGTTTGATTCGGGTGCATGCATGCGCTTGAGAAGCATGAATAGAGATGGTAGGGTGGGAGACAAATGATGCTGCAAACAGAGGAGCGAGAGTCATGACTCAAAACATCTATGACAATGAGGAATTTTTCAAAGGGTACAGTCAATTGAGACGTTCCATAAGCGGGCTGGATGGTGCACCGGAATGGCCGACACTGCAGTCCATGCTCCCGGATTTGCACGGTGCCCATGTTCTTGATTTGGGATGCGGGTTCGGCTGGTTCTGCCGCTGGGCCAAAGAAAATGGCGCCTCAAGTGTAGTCGGGATCGACATTTCTGAGAACATGCTGACCAGAGCGAAACGGGAAACGCAGGATTCCCAGATTGCCTATCTGCGGGCAGACATGGAGAGCCTTGAATTAAAGCGAGACTCATATGATCTGGTGTACAGTTCGCTGGCATTTCACTATATCGAAAACGTGCAGGGCTTGTTAAAGGAAGCGTACGCATCTCTCAAACCAGGGGGGAGTCTGGTATGTTCAGTAGAACATCCGATTTATACGGCTTCTAGCGGGCCTGGGTGGATCAAGCATCCTGACGGTTACAAGACGTGGCCAGTCGACAACTATCAATATGAGGGTGTACGGAAAACCAATTGGCTGGTCGAAGGAGTGGTCAAGCAGCATCGGACGATAGGCACATATTTGAACATGCTGATTGGGCTTGGTTTTACAATAACCCGTGTAGTAGAGTGGGGACCCTCCAGTGAACAAGTTGCCTCCCATCCTGAGTGGGAAGAGGAGCTTCATCGCCCTATGTTTTTGCTGATTTCGGCTCGAAGATCCTAATCATCTTATAGCCAAGAGAAAGGAGATGTGGATAATGAATCACTGTCATTTGCTCCACATCGAGTTCGAGTACGATGGACATAAACAGAGCATCACGCCTGTTCTTCTTCAAGATGAGCAGGATCTTATTCTCGTCGATTGCGGCTATCCGAATTTTATCCCGCTTCTTGAAAAAGCGGCTCTCCAGAATGGCATCGCATTCGATTTGCTCACCAAAGTCATCGTGACACATCACGATATGGATCATATCGGTTCGCTGGCAGAGCTGAAACGGAAGTACCCCCAGATCGAAGTCATTGCCCACGAACGGGAGGTTCCCTACATCGAGGGTACGAAAAAATCGTTGCGGCTTGAACAGGCGGAATCGACCTACGATGCGTTGCCGGATGAAGCAAAGCCGCAAGCTGAACAGTTTATTCAGTTCCTTGCTTCTATTGAAACCGTTTCAGTAGAAAGAGCCGTTTCCAATGATGAGAGGCTGCCTTGGTGCGGCGGCATTGACATCGTCCACACACCAGGGCATATGCCAGGCCATATTTCGTTGTACCTTTCTTCCAGCAAAACGCTGATCGCGGGAGATGCAGTCGTAATGGAAGAAGGCAAGCTGAATATCGCAAATCCGCAGTATGCTTTGGACCTGGACGAGGCTGTTCGGTCCGTGCATCGATTGCTTTCCTGCGACATTGAGCGGCTCATCTGCTATCATGGAGGCTTGTTTCCTGGTGATGCCAAGAAAGCCTTGCTGGAACTCGCTCGTAAGTACGAGAGGTAAATCGTACCGGAGACTTGCCCTGAGCAGCGTATTGATACTTTTCTCATAACAGGATCATCAAAGACCTCCCGTTTCCAGGCGAACAGTAGATGGATTTGGCATAAATTAACATCCAACAGGTGGAATGGCCGCGTGAATCTACTATAATGGTAAAGAAAAGCAGAGGTTGAGATTTTACCTCGGTGCCAGATGATCTGTTTGGAGCTACAAAAAGAATGAGAATCGCTAAAATGGCGCGAAGGAGACGTTTGCACATGCGACAATTGCTAGAGGAAATCATAGAGCAGCTGCGATTCGATTTGCCTGGTCTAGCCGCATCCTTTAATCCCCCTGCAACAGAGGAGGAGCTTCGCAAGGCCGAGGAGGAACTGGGTTTTTCCCTTCCTGCTGAACTGCGGGAGCTTTACCAGATACACAATGGGCAAAGCGAGGATGGCCCCGGCTTCTTTTTTGGCCTTCCGTTTCTTTCGCTGGAAGACATGCTCGCAGAATGGAGAGTATGGGCGGAATTGGAGGAAGAGTACGCCATGGAAGGCGGGCATTATTCCGTTCCCGCCGCTTGGATCAAAGAAAGATACATAAACCGCTATTGGCTGCCGATCAGCAAAGACTGGGGCGGCAATCATTTAGGGATCGATCTGGATCCGGACGAGAAAGGTGTAAGCGGCCAAGTAATCAATTTCGGCCGCGACGAAGAGGTCAAGTATGTGGTAGCTCGTCGTCTCACCGATTTCCTGCAATGTATCCGAGATACGGCACGCGAGGGAAATTACAGTGTCGATCAAGAGGAAGACTACACCTCCTGGAGCTTTGGCCGGGAGGGAGAGGTACACTTTCTCGATGCCATTCGCGGGATGAATTTGCCCGTTCTCGAACCATTCCGCGCAGCTTCAGAAGTACCAGACGCAGACGTGTGGTTTGAAGGCCTCGACGACGAATGGAAGAAAAGGATACTCGAGTCAAGCAGTTCACCAGAGGCTTTTCTTCGCAGGAAAAAGCTGCTTTTTATACAGCAGGGACTTACTGATATCGCTCCGCTTGGTTCTTGCAGTGAAGTGCGCGAACTGATTCTTAGCGGAAACGAAATTCGTTCGATTGAGCCATTGAGCGGCTGCAAGCATCTGAAAAGATTGTATTTGGTGAAAAATCCGGTATCGGATCTGCGGCCATTGCGAGGTTTGGAGTATTTGCAGGAACTGAATCTTTCCGGTACGGCCGTCACGGATGTAACCCCTCTTGGCTGCTTGCCAAAATTGACAAACCTGGATATTCAGCATACACCTATTCGTGATTTTTCACCGTTATCATCGATCAAGGGTTTGCGTATGTTGGAAGTTAGCGAGCCGGATGCGGAGCAGCTTCGAAGTCTGTCGGCGCTCACTCAGCTTACAGAGCTGACCCTTGCTGGACTCGGTCAAGTAAGCGAGAGCGATTTGAACGCGATCGGACAACTGGTAAACTTGCAAACGCTTCAGCTGGAAGGGGTTTCTTTGCCAGGTCTTGCGTTTCTGGGAAATTGCCGCAGGCTTCAAAAAATAGTGATAAAGGATTCGACGATTGGGGATGTTTCAGTCTTGGCCGGGCTTACTAAACTTCAGTCCCTGGAGCTGAACGGTTGTCCCGATATCGGGAAGCTGGAGGAGCTGGCCCGGTCGGCCTCTTTGAGGAAAATAACGGCTTCCTTCCAGCAATTCGCACGATTAAAGGATTGTTTTGACCGAAAAATCGACTTTTCCACGATGATCGGGGAAATGACAGACGAAGAAGAAGAGATCTGGCATCAATATTTGACAGACTAGACAAACTTCCAGACAATGCGAAACAGGCTAGTGAAAGCACGTCTTCGTTCGCTGTTCAAAGGGGCCACCTACGAGGGGAACAGGTATAATAAAAGGGCGGAAGCGGACACTAAAAAGGGATGACTTTGCAATGTCTGGAACATAGATAACGATAAATAGGATACAATTCCAATGAAGAAAAACAGGAAGAAAAAGGAGCCAAGATGACAAAGGAAACAGCAAGCACAGAAGCAGGATGGAACTTTGACAACAGTTACGCACGTCTGCCGGAATTATTTTTTTCCAGCCAAGGTCCCACTCCTGTACGGGCACCGAAGCTCATCATTCTCAACGAGTCCCTGGCATCATCCTTGGGATTGAACACTCAAGCGCTGCGCAGTGAAGATGGCGTTTCGGCGTTTGCCGGAAACCGGATTCCCGAGGGCGCTTCCCCGCTCGCTCAAGCTTATGCGGGGCATCAATTTGGACATTTCAACATGCTCGGGGACGGCCGGGCACTGCTGCTCGGCGAGCAAATTACTCCTGAAGGCGAAAGGGTAGATATCCAGCTCAAAGGCTCAGGCAGAACACCGTATTCCCGAGGCGGAGATGGCCGGGCGGCACTCGGACCGATGCTGCGCGAATACATCATCAGCGAAGCCATGCACGCTCTCGGGATTGCAACGACCCGCAGTCTGGCAGTAGTGACGACCGGTGAGTCCGTTATCCGTGAGACTGACCTGCCCGGTGCGATTCTCACGCGCGTGGCCGCCAGTCATTTGCGGGTCGGTACCTTTCAGTACGCAGCAAACTGGGGGACAGCCGAGGAGCTCCGGGCTCTGGCTGACTATGCGATAAAGCGGCACTATCCGGACATTGAAAACAGTGAAAATCGCTATCTGTCGCTGCTTCATGAAGTGATCAGGCGTCAGGCGGAGCTCATTTCAAAATGGCAGCTAGTCGGCTTTATCCACGGCGTCATGAACACCGACAACATGACCATCAGCGGGGAAACGATCGATTACGGCCCTTGCGCCTTTATGGATACGTACGACCCGGCGACGGTATTCAGCTCGATTGATACCCAGGGCCGCTACGCCTATGGCAATCAGCCGTATATCGGCGGGTGGAATCTCGCGAGATTTGCCGAAGCTCTATTGCCGCTGCTGCATGACGACGAAAAGCAGGCGATCGAACTAGCCCAAAATGAACTTTCAACATTTTCGAAGCTGTATTACCACAATTGGCTTACGGGAATGAGAGCAAAGCTGGGAATAAGCAACGCAGAAGAACAAGATGAAGCCCTTATTGAAGACCTCCTCCGTATGATGCGAAATTATCGCGCGGACTATACCAATACCTTCCGTGCATTGACTTTTGACAAGCCGGAGGACACACCGATGAACGGCACCCCGGAGTTTGCACAGTGGCATGAGCAGTGGCAGGCGAGACTTGGCAGGCAGAAGGAATCGAAAGCAGCCGCACAGCAGTTGATGCGCAGCAGCAATCCGGCTGTCATTCCACGCAATCACCGGGTAGAAGAAGCACTGGAAGCTGCGGTCAACGACGGGGACTACAGTGTAATGCATCGGTTGCTTGAGGTTCTTTCGAAGCCCTATGAGCATTCGCCTGAGCAGGATGAATACTGCACACTGCCGGCTGAATCAAACCGCCCGTACAGAACCTATTGCGGTACCTGATTAAAAACAACGGACTACCCCCCAATGCCAAAACAATACATTTCATCTGCATGACTACGGGTATGTATACCGTAGTCGATGGTGCAAGCGCCCTTTCCTGTATATTGCAAAATCCACAGGATACTCCGTGGATTTTCCTTTTTGGTTCGTTTGTTCTAATTTTGTCTAGGTCTCTTCGTTTTTGCAGCTCTTGTCAAAACCAGTTTTACAAAGGTAGCCAGCCCCAGGTACCCAAAGAGCGGATAAAGAAACAGCAGCAAATCGGAATAACCGATAAAGCAAAGCAGAAAGCTTACGGTAAATAAAGCAAGATAGACTCTCGTTTCCGGAATGTTCACGAGCTCCCGTACTTGCTGCCCGATCCCGAAGACGTTAGAGATGAGGGTCGTAAATATTTCCGAGTAAAGGACGAAAACAAAGAACAGCTGCAGCCAGTCATTCCACTGCCCGGTGATGAAGATGATCGGTACTTCCAGATGGCGTATCTGTTCCCAGTTGGCGAGCATGGCGATATGAGAGCTTAGCATCATGAACCCAAGACCGCAGCCGCCTATGATGCCAGCTCGCTTTAAGACGGCGCGCTCCCTGATGGAGTAACCGATCGGAATGAGTACGGCTTGGGCCATCGCCAGATTAAAGGAGACGTACAGGACTGCCTGCCACAAAAATTCGAGGGAATCCGGCGGTGGGAAGGGGAGCGGTGATGCTACGTCGCCATCGATCAGGATCAGGAAGGAAAAGAGCAGCATGGTGGGCACGACAATGGAGTTGATCGCGAGCAGCCGCTCCAACCCTTTTCGGAGGAGTAGAAAAGCTGCGATGGCTGTGATGATAATCCCGAAGGTATAGGGTAAACTGAATTGCTGTTCCAGCACCGAACCAGCGCCGGCGAGCATCACAGTGGTCACGCCGAGCAAAGTCAGAAATACCAATACATTCATGATTCGTCCTGGAATGGAACCGAATAGCAACCGATTAAAGGATTCGTATGAAGGTGTACCAAGTTGTTGGGCAAGGAGCATCATCCGGTAAGCCAGCCACATGAACAGGCCAGTCGATACCCAGATGGCCCAGGTGCCTGCCCCCCCGTAAGAGGTAAAAAAAGCAACGATTTCCTGACCGCTGGCAAAGCCAGCTCCGACTATCGTTCCGATGTAGGTGGCAGCCACCTGTACACTTTTGATCCATAGTTTCATAAGTGAGGCCCGACCTTTCCTCCAGCTTGCTTCTACCATTTTATGGAGGCTTGGTCAAAATCAGAATAAACGCAAAAAAATCCTTCCGACATGATTTTGCGGTCATGGGCGGAGGATTTTCTTTGTAAGAGGCTATCCTTTTCAGATAAGGAACATTGCGACCAGTGTGGTTACCAAAAGACCGATCACCACGGGATAAAGATTGCGTCTGGCCAGCTCGAACGGATCGACGCGGCAAATGGCTGCAGCGGGAATCAGCGCCCACGGTATAATCGTGCCGCCCCCGACCCAAATAGCGGAGATTTGCCCGAGTGCCGTCAAAGTAGCGGCTCCCGTTCCCAGAGCAGTGGCAAATAGTTGGGCTAGCGAACCTGCGAGGGTAATTCCGGAGAAACCCGAACCATCCAGACCTGTAATGACCCCGATGGCCGTCAGGGCAAGCGCCGCCACTTCCTTGCTTAAAGGAATCGTATGAGCCAAGGCAACCCCCAAGTCGTTTACAATCCCCTGCGACCCGGCAGGAAGCGTTTCGCCAAAGACCTGCACAAAACCGCTGTCACCCATATAAAAGAAGGCAGCAATCGGGATGACCGGACCAAATACTTTAAAACCAAACTGAAAGCCGTGGATGAGGTGACTCGTGACTTTTTCCAGACCAGACTGTTTGTGAGCGATCAGTGTGACAGCAACGAGAATAAACAGAGCAGTTCCTCCGACGAGCGCAGTGGCATCCCCGCCTTTTAGTTGGAGCATGAACATTGCACATACATCGAGGAGGAATAGCAGAATAACTGCGGCAGCCAGCCAACCACGCAGGCCAGAAGCAAGCAGTGTGGAGGCGCTTTTTTCGTCTGAGTCAGAATCTTCAAACTCTTTCAATGGTTCGACGGCAAGTCCGTTCTTCATGTCTTTCCTCAAGTACCAAAATGCCGCGACTGTCGTAACCACTCCCATGACGATTACGAGAGGAACACTCGCCGAAATGACATCTGCAACCGGGAGGCCGGCCGCTTTGGCTGTCAGAGTGGGCGCGCCCTGAATAATAAAATCGCCAGACAAGGCAATACCGTGGCCGAACAGGTTCATCGCGACTGCGACACCAATCGCGGGAAGACCTACGCGGATAGCTGCTGGGAGGAGGACGGCTCCGACCAGCGCAACGGCAGGGGAAGGCCAGAAAAACCAGGAAATGGCCATCATCACAAGCCCGATCACCCAAAACGCCAGCGCAGGTGTGCGGATGAGCGAAGAGACGGGCTTGATCATCGTCTCATTAATCCCCGTCTCGGATAAGACCTGGCTCATCGCAACGATAATGGATATGACCAGTATCGTCGGCAACAGCTCTGTGATGGCATAAATAAAGCTGCCAAACAGTCCGCCAACCGCTGTTGTGACAGAGCCCGTAGCAGTGAGTCCGAGAACGGCGATCCCGATCATGCACAACAGACTTGTGTCTCGTCTCATCACCATCGCCGCGATAATGATGAGGACAAACAGGACATATACGCCGTGCAGCCAGAACAATTCTACACCCATGCCAATCCCCTCCTTGATCGAGTCAGGAGAATGCTTTTGTTGTCACACTATGCAAGGAAACAGGCATGGGTGAAGGCGGAATTTTCGTTTACACTTTGTTGTAGCGGATTGTTCGCCAGACTTCCCACATCCAGTGGTGGGTGACGTGGTCAAGTTCTTCGGTCCGGTTCAAGATTCTGTAGATACGCTCCATGAGCTGCTCGTATTCCTCTTCCGTCAACTGTACCTGGGGCATCCCAATCTTCCTCTCATTGTCATTATTATCCATTTTATCCCATCTTTGTTGATCGTTATACGGACGGTGAGCGGTTCTTGATGTGGTCGACAACTGGAAATGCTTCGCTGTTTATGCGAGGATAGATAAGGAAGCAATTTTTCACCAAGTAAGGGCAAAAGAGGGGGGACCGGCGCCTTTTGCGCCATTGACCATGCTGAATACCACGCAGCTTCAACAAAAAATAGATCAAGCGATCGAAGTACTGGAGCGCCGGTTTTTTGAGAGGAGCGAGCTGATCCGGCTGCTGATCCTCGGAATCATGAGCGGCGAGAACGCCCTTCTCGTCGGTCCTCCGGGGACAGCGAAATCGCAGCTTGCCCGCTCCATTTCCAAACTATTCGGGTCTGAGCATTGGTTTGATTATCTGCTCACCCGTTTTACGACACCAGATGAGATTTTTGGCCCGGTTTCGCTCCAGCAGCTCAAACAAGACCAATACGTACGGAAGACAGCCGGGTATTTGCCGTCGGCTCAATTCGCCTTTCTCGATGAAATCTTTAAGGCCAATAGCGCGATATTGAACTCTTTGCTGTCCATTTTGCATGAACGGATTTACTTTAACGGAAGAGAAAAAGAAGAAGTGCCGCTGCTCTTTCTCGTGGCCGCTTCCAATGAACTGCCCGACGAAGAAGAGCAGCTGACGGCCTTGTACGACCGGTTTCTCATCCGTTACGAGGTGGGATATCTGCAGCATGCCTCCAGCTATGAAAAGATGTTCGATCCGCCTGCAAAAGAGATACCCGTGGTCTTCTCATTGTACGATGTAAAGGATGTCCAGTCCGCCTCGAAGAAGGTTGCCATCTCGGAGGGCCTGATTTACTTTTTGTACAGCTTGAAAAAGGATCTCGAGGAAAAGGAGTTTGTCATCTCTGACAGGAGATGGAACAAGATCGTTCATGTGTGGAAAACCTCTGCTGTCCTCAACGGCCGGGACTATGTGTCGATTTGGGATACCGTCTTTACCCCGCACATGCTATGGGAGGTTCCAGAGGATTTGCCCGTCTTGCGTGAGCTGTTTGAAAAAAGGTTTACGGAGCAGGTGAAGGCAGAGCTCGAAGCTGAGCTTCCTTTGCGGAGATACCATCAGATTGCCCAACGTTGGCTGGAAAAAGAATCGGAGCTGCACGCCTTCCAGTTTAAAAAAGAGATCGGTCATAAGATGGGAGCCCAGAGGACGGAGGAGTACCGCTCCATGCTGGAGGAATGCCGGCTGGAGCTTGAAGAGACGGGCAGGGACCTTCGGAATCGTTTGCTCGGCTGGCAGCGGCGGGAGAAGGATATGAATGCCTACATCTATGAGAAAAACAGGCTCATCCATCAAGTAGATAAGTATACGGTCAAATACGTCCACCTGCGCGTCGAGGGGGAACGGATTCTACAGATGATACAAGGGGTATATCGGACGGTGTTCGATCGCGAAATTGCGGGTACCGAATATGATTACACCCTCTGAGGAGGCTGCCGGCGATCATGATTATTCGTGCCAGCAGGGTCGACCGTTATGTCTTCGACGGACTCTGCTATTCATCACGGACGGCAATGGAATGGATGGAGGAAGCAAAAAAACGGGCACCGTGGTTGTCCCGGGAGCTTCTGGCTGATTTTTTTCTCTGCTTTTTCCTCTCTGAGCCCGAAATCGATCAGACACAGGAAGCCACGCCGTTCCATCGTTGGATGGTCCAGACGCTCCGCAAACAGTACTTTTACCAGACTATACACCCGCGTACGATCGGGCAGGAGAGCGCTTCGTTCAAAACAGCGATCAAGGCTCTTATGTGGCTGGCGGAGAGCTTCGCGGAAGAAGTGAAGAAGCGAGAACGCGAGCAGCAAATGACGCCACTGGTTGCCGGGCTGAAACAGAAGCAGCACGGGGAGGGAAATGAGCAGGCCAAGCTTTCCGAGTTTCTTACAGAAAAACAGATTTCGCGGCTGCAGCTGGTGGGATATACGTTGCAGCAAGGAAAGCGGCTGGTTGAAGAGAAACAGGAAGTGCTCGATTCCCGGCCATTGGTGGAGGCCGAGATCCAGTCGCTCAAGGGACGAATAGAAGAACTGCGCGAAGATATGCGGGTGCAATTTACGAAGCGGTCCAAGCTGCAACAGAAGGTAAAAAAGCTGGAAGAGGAGCTCACGAAACGGGAAAAGCAGCATGAGCGCCTTACGCGCCAGGAGCGGGAAGCTATCGAGCGGTTCGAACAGGAGCTGGGACAATGGCTGGATCGTTCGTTGAAAGAGACGCTCTCCGGTGAGGAAAATGACACTCTGTTTATTCGCGAGCTGCTTGAGGCCAGCCAGCGCTTTGCAAATCGCCGCTGGGGAAACGATCTGGGAAAGCTCCGCAGGCAAGCGCTGGACCAGTACCTGCAATGGGTGGACAAGCTGAAGCGGCATCCTGATCTGCTTTCTTTTTTGGAGGAGGTGGGGCGCAACGTCCACCATTTTCGGATCAAAAAGAAGGAGAAGCGGACACGCCGGATGCCGGAGGAATACGACAACCTGAGGCAGTCCGGGGATATCGGACATATGCTCCCCAGTGAAGCGGTTCTTTTGGCTGATCCCGACTATGAAACGTATTTTTTGCTGAAATGGCTGGAGCAAAAGCTGATGACATACGATACGACAGGCTGGTATGAGGAGCCGCCGAAGGGCCCCGTTATTTTCATGCTGGACACCTCTCATTCGATGAAGGGCGGAAAGCTGCGACTAGCCCAAGTGTTTGTGATGACATTCGCGGCCCTTTGTCTGTTGGAAAAGCGAGATTTTATGCTGCTGTTATTTGGAGCCAAGGGTGAACTGCTGGAGCGGGCCTTGTACCATAAAAGACCGGATTGGCCAGGATTCTATGCTTTGGCCCAGACAGCCTTCGGCGGGGGCACTCACTTTGATGCCCCCATGAAGCGCGCGATTCGCATCCTGGAGGATAACAACCGGTTTCAATCCGCTGATCTCGTCATGGCGACAGATGGCATCGGCGGGCTGTCTGCTTACGTGAGGGACATGCTTGCGCAGTTGGCCCAAAAGAAGCAGGTGCGGCTGCATACGCTGATCGTCGGCTCTGCCCGTCAGCATTTGGTACAACAATACGACATACTCGGGGTTTCCCATCGGGTGAGGTTTGCTTCAACCTGGGAGAGCCGAGGGGAGGAGCAGACCGGGCTCTTATTGGATGTATTTTCAACGAGACAACCATCGCAATAGCCGCATTCTGAAACGGATAAGCGGCAAAAAGACCATCTTGGCACTGGCAGCCAAAGATGGTCTTTTTACGATCCTGTCACTTTTGGAGGCACGGCTTTCTTGTTCAGGCTTTCTTGTTCAGGCTTTCTTGTTCAGGCTTTCTTGTTCAGGCTTTCTTGTTCAGGCTTTCTTGTTCAGGCTCTCTTGCTCAGCCCTTTCTTGCTCACGCCTTCACCCAAGGGTTTTTCAGCCCGGATGAAAGCCGTTCAACCGTTTTTTGGAGCCTGCTCGCCCTCGTTTCCCCCCGTTTTAGATGCTGTGAACGAACAACAACAGGACACAGTCCTTTGAATTGCTCTGGTGTTGTCTTTCTTGTTGCTGAGGGGGCTCGCTCTGCATGGCTGCACCATCCGGCAGCGGGAGCAGCAGGTTTGTATAGCCCTCGGGGGAATTAAGCACCAAAACTTGATGACCTTCCTTGATCCTGAGCTTTTTGGCTAGTTCTCCCATGGCTCCTCCATTAGTTGATCCGGCTAAGCAGGCTGCGGCCAAATTCCAGCTCGTCAAATTTTTCACGTACACGAGTGCTTTCGTATTCCCATTTTGCTTGCTCCGGCTCAAAGGTGATCGGGACATCAAAGATGATCGTCGCCAATTTTTGACTGAGATACACCTGGTCACGGTTTTCTTCCAGCTTGGCTCTCATTTTTGGCGTACAAGCCTCCAGCCGGCTGTACAGGTTGTCCAGACTTTGATGCTCTGTGATCAGCTTATGGGCTGTTTTCTCGCCAATACCGGGACAGCCGGGTATACAGTCGGAGGCATCACCCATCAGGGCCTTTACGTCGACCACCTGCTCTGGGGTGATGCCGCGCAGGTGGAGCAGACTGGCGGGCGTGTAATGCTCATGCTTGCCGCCGTTTTTCAATATCTTCACGCTGACTTTTTCTGACACGAGCTGAAGGCTGTCGTAGTCACCCGTTGCGATCACAACCTCATTACCGTCTGCAGCCAGCATCGTGCTGAGTGTCCCGAGTACATCGTCCCCCTCATAACCGGGGCATCCTATATTCGGTACAGAAAAAGCATCGGTTACTTCCTTTACCAAATCAAACTGCGGGATCAATTCATCGGGAGGAGCATTGCGGTTCGATTTATAGCCATCGTACCACTGGCTACGGATAAGGGTTTCCCTGGCTGCGACATCCCAACCGACAGCGACGTGTGTGGGCTGGATCAAGTCGATGTAGTCCAGCATCATTTTGGTAAATCCATGCACAGCGTTGGTGTAAACGCCTTGAGACGTTTGTCGGTATCCGCCTGTCCAAGCGGAAGCGTAAAATGCGCGAAACAGAAAGCTCATTCCGTCAATGAGCAAAATTTTTTGCGGATTGTTCACAACGGCGACTCCTCTCATCGTCGAGACTATTCGCCTCATTATAGCACAAAACAGGACGAACACTTTTCTTTGCGCCTGTCAGATTTTACATCGAGGAAAGGCGAATGCGGCTGGACAGTTGGAGGGAAGATAGTATCACAAGAGGTCAACAAGACTCTTTTCTCAACGTCTCTCGGTCTCAGTTGGAGAGGAGCAGCACGCTGACGGTTCGAATCCGTCCCGGGAGAAAAAAGCGATAGGAGGAATCACACATGGCGAACAACAACTCTGGCAACACCAACAATTTGTTAGTTCCTCAAGCAAATGCGGCCCTGGACCAACTGAAGTATGAAATTGCTGCAGAATTCGGTGTAAACCTGGGCGCAGATACCACTTCCCGCCAAAACGGTTCCGTCGGAGGAGAAATCACGAAACGTCTGGTTAGCTTTGCTGAACAACAACTGGCAGGCCGCGGATAAATCCGTGCAGCTACAAGTAAATATGTGAATGCAGGAAGGCCCCTCATAGAGGGGTCTTTCTTCTTGTCTCTACACAGGAGCCCTTTCTCTGCGGAGTGTGCGAATACACAATCCACATTCGCGGACTAGTCATATGGTGTAATGTAACGGAGGCATCCTATTCTTTGTGGGATAGAGAGGGGGGACGGCGGGCCGTGAAAAAGAAGGACATGAAACGCCTGTTTAAAGCCAACCCGGATTTTGAAGCATGGCTTATGCAGGACCCATCACGTGTGGCTGCGATTCGCGCCAACCCGGCGGCTGCAAACGATTTGTTCAAGCGATGGAACGACAGAAAAAAAGGAATCATCGATTTTGACAACATTACACAGAAGACAAAACGGGCCAGCGAAATGCTGACAAACGTTCAATCAATTATGGAAATGATGTCGGATTATAGCAAAAAACAGTCGGAACGGTAGAAGGCTGAAGAATTTTAGCCTTCTTTTTCTTTTTCATTTCCCGCTTTGATTTGTTATACTGGAAAATGGGAGGGAATACGCGATGATCCAGCAGATTTCCAGTCTGATGCTGATAGCCGCTTTGGTCTTTTCTGCGGGGACAAGCAGCATGGGGAAAGAAATAAAAGAGAACGCCCAGACTGTCTTCGAGCAACCATACCTGGCGATCGCACCCGTTCAAACACATCCGGGTGACGCAGTACTGGTGAAAAGCAAACAGGCTACGTCAGTCACCCTTTTTCAGAAAACGTACCGGCTTCAGCCTTCAAACGGCGAGTATGTCCGGTTTATTCCGGTTCCTTTTGACGCAAAGCCCGGGACCTATCCTATACAAACTGCGGATAACAAGCATAAAGCTGAATTGACGATCCTGCCCAAACAGTTCGCGGTAGACAAGCTGACTGTTTCCAAGCAACTAAACCAAATGAGACAAGACACGGCAAGAATTGATGCCGATCAGAAGAAAATCAACGCTGCCCGCTCCAAGTCGGCGGAGACAGCGTATTTTGCCGACAAATTTCAATGGCCTGCAGAAGGCCGCATTACAACCCCATACGGATATCAACGAGTGGTTAACGGAGTACCGGCCAATCGACATGCAGCCATAGATATCGCCAACAAGACGGGCACGCCGATCGCGGCGACCAACCACGGAAAAGTCGTGCTCGCGGAGTCATTGTATTTGACCGGTAACACGGTAATCATTGACCACGGCCTCCAGGTATTTTCCATCTATGCACACATGTCCAAGATTGATGTAAAGACGGGTGATCTGGTGAAAGCCGGGCAACAAATCGGCCGCATCGGAAGCACGGGTTTCTCGACCGGGCCTCATCTTCACTTTGGCATGTTGATTGGAAATACGTATGTCAATCCGCAACCATTTCTGGATGCATCACCTTTCCTCTGGGAGTGACATGGAGGTGTTTTTTGCATGAAAAGCACACAAGTACCAAATCGGGTATTAAATAACCTTGTTCATTTTTTGGCACCTTATGAACAAGCGGTTGATGAATTGAAATTAAAGCTAAAAGGAATTAAGTACGGCTTTATGAAGCGGGGACGGTATTCCCCGATCGAGTTTGTAGTAGGTCGCGTCAAAAAAGTGGACAGCCTGGTGAAAAAGGCTCAGGAAAAAGGGATTGATTTTACGCAGAGTGATTGGGAAGCGGATCTCGCACGCGAGATTACGGATATTGCTGGATTGCGCGTGGTCTGCCGTTATGTTGATGATGTACGCGAGGTTCAGCAGCTGCTGCAGGAGCGGGAAGATATTGTCATCCATGACGTGAAGGACTATATTGCATCACCGAAAGACTCCGGGTATCGGAGCATTCACATGATTGCATCCTATACGGTGTATCATGGCAGCGAAAAAATTACATTGCTTTGTGAAATCCAGATCAGAACTCTCGGAATGAATTTCTGGGCAACCAATGAACATGAGCTCAGATACAAATATGCAGGGAACATCCCTCAGAATGTGATGGAGCAGCTCCATGAAGCTTCATTGATCACTCACCAGCTGGATGTGCTGATGAACAATTTGCGGCAGGAGATTTTAACGCCGCAAGCGGTCGATCCGACCTTGGAAGAAAAACTGGAAGAGATCTTCTCATTGTATGTGAAGCAAGATTTAGAATCGGCTGCCGCCCTGTATCGCGAGTACGTCAGCGGATTTGAACAGGCTTTTCAGGACAATCCGAAGTTTAAGATGATCTATGATTTGCTCGGAAAACGTCTCGGATAACAGATAAGCGCTACTTTTGGATGACAACTAGATCGAATAGCTATGAAAGGAACAAAAATAGCATGCGTTATTTACTCATCTGCCTGCTGGCCGTGGCATGTGTTTTTTCCACCACCGCGGTACAGCAGGTCAAGGCCCAGGAGGGATCTGCCGTCTTGTCGCCGGAACAAATTAGCGGGGAATCTGCTATCTTGATCGATGCAAAGACCGGTCAGGTTTTGTTCGAAAAAAATTCCCACGCCAAGCTGTATCCGGCAAGCATCACCAAGATCGCAACCGGAATTTACGCAATCGAGAATGGAAATCCGGATGACATCGTGACTGTTTCGAAAAGAGCTCGCTGGGAGGAAGGCACGCGTGTCTACCTTGCAGAAGGAGAGCAAGTAACGCTAAAAAAGCTGGAGTACGGACTGTTGATGAACTCCGGTAATGACGCGGCAACAGCGATCGCCGAACATTTGAGCGGTACCGTAGAGCAATTTGCCGAACGATTGAATGCCTATCTTGTCGAAAAAGTGGGCATTGAGGAAACCCACTTTACAAATGCCCATGGCTTGCATGATCCGAATCACTATACGACAGCAGCCGATATGGCAAAAATTGCCCAATACGCCATGCAGAATCCGATTTTCCGAGAAATCGTCGCAACAGAGCGGTTGCCATGGGACGGTCTGGAATGGCAAACGGTTTTGGTCAACCATAACAAGCTGCTCCGAAATTATGAGGGAGCTACCGGAATCAAAAACGGGTTTACCGACCAGGCACGCAATACCCTTGTCGGCTCGGCCAAACGGGGAGACACAGAATTTATCGCGGTTACGATGAAAGCGGGCTCGAGCAACCTTTCCTACAAGGATGTTACTGCCATGCTGGACTATGGCTTCGCTCATTTTGAGACAAAGCAAATCGCCCATGCTGGACAGGCCTTTACACGCGCTAAGCAGAGTATACAGCAGACTTCGCAGGAAGAAGCGCCGACCTATACGGCCGATTCCGATTTATATGCGACTGTCCCCTTGGGAACAACCCCCGAGACCGAGGTAACTGCTGATGGCCAGCTAATTGTCAGGGCTGGGGAACTCTCGCGTACCTATGCCTTGAAACGAAAAGAGGAGCCGCGTGTAGCAGCCGCTGCAAGCAAAGAAGAACCGGAGAGCGTGCCAACCGGTCCTCGATACGGAATCCTGTTTACCTGGCTTGGACTTAATCTTTTTCTGGTTACCTATACGGTAGCCCGTGCGAGAAAGCGTCGACGTCAGCGTATGCGCCAAATCCCAAGAAATTGGTCTCGCATGCAATAAAATAATTGCAGGTGTCAAAGCCGTCCCTTCTATGACAGGGACGGCTTATTGGCATTGGTTAGAAAAAGAATTACATACGTAATGATCACAAACAAATACTGATAGAAAACGAAGAGTGGAAGTCAAGGAGTCAGGGGATAACAGCCGTGTCCATACTCGCGTGACCAACGTATGGTAAAAAGAAACCATCTTACCGGAAAGGGGGAAACGCGATGGACGACGATTTATCTGTCGCACCAAAAGTGTCGGTTATTATTCCTGCTCGCAATGAAGGCAAACGCATCGTCCGCGTCATCGAGGAAGTAAAAAAGGTATCCCCCTCGATTGAAATTCTTGTTGTATCAAACGGCACAACAGATGGAACTACAAAGCTTGCGTTTCATTCAGGTGCTCGTGTAATCGAAGGATATCAATCATTAGGATATGATGTAGGACGTGCGGTAGGTGCTTACTTTGCCAGAGGGGAAGTCTTGCTGTTTATCGACGCTGACTTCGTCATCCCTGCTCAAAAGCTGCGCGTTTACATCAATGCCATTCAGGCTGGCTGGGATATCGCCTTAAATGCATACTCCGGCTTCTGCACCAAGCGAAACATGCATCCAACCTCGCTCGCCAAGCGTCTCTTGAACCATATTACGGGCAGGCCGGACCTCGTCGGCAGTTCTTTGACCACCGTTCCACATGCCATGAGCCGAAAAGCAGTGAATCGGATCGGCTGGGAGGAGCTAGCTGTCCCACCGAAAGCACAGGTAAAGGCAATTCTCGAGGGACTGTCTATTACTCGTGTTTGTCCGATTAATACGGCCAAGGTCAATAAACGACGGACCGGACGAACGGAAAATGTAAAGGAACTGGTACTTGGAGACCACGCTGAGGCGATCGCGTACTTTATAAAAGCAAGGGGAGTTCGAGCGGGATTTCATGACCTGGATCGAAACCGCCAGTTGTTGAATGTTCCCGGACATCTTCATTTGCGTTCGGTCATGCACAAAGAGACGGCGCGAATAGAAGGGGGAGAAGGGCGTGATCATCTACAAACCTAAGAGAAAAGGCCAGGTAACGAAAAGAAAAGCCATGGTCAAAACCGGGAAGAGACCAGCTAAAAAGAAAGCGGCCCGAAGAAAAAGGCTCCCTTTGCTGGACAGCCTGCAAACAAGGCAAAACATGCAACGACTCTCGGTCATCATACCGGTTCGGGACGAGGAGCGGACGATCGGCAAAGTGCTCAAGCAAGTGGTGCGTTTGAGACCAAAGGAAATTATTGTGATTGCAAATGGCAGTCGGGACAGAACGATACAGATTGCGACCACATACAATGTCACTTGCCTTTCCTATCCGTTTCCATTGGGACACGATGTTGGGCGAGCGATCGGGGCCAAGGAAGCAAGCGGAGACGTGCTGTTGTTTCTTGATGGAGATATCGTGATTCCAGCTGAACGTCTCCAAAGATTTGTCAAAGCTTGCTACCTCGGAGCGGATATATCGCTGAATAACGTAAACCGATTTTTTAATAATACGGCAAGAATTGACGCTGTGAGCATGGCCAAATCATATTTGAATCGCCTGCTGCTGCGCCCTGATCTCGGTTTTTCCTCGATGACGGCAGTGCCTCATGCGATGAAACGATCTGTGGCGGCCTGGCTTGGGTATGACAGCCTGATGGTTCCCCCTTTGGCCCAAGCAAAGGCGATTTTGCAGGGAATGCGGGTCGTACAATCAGCTAGTGTGGATGTCTTGCGGACGAATCGGAAGAGAATCATCAATCAGAAGACGAACAATCTGGTGAAGGATCTGATTTTGGGCGATCATATGGAAGCTCTTTCCTTTTTGCAGTCCATGAAATCAGAGAGAGTGTTTTTTTTCGATCAGCTAAGAAGGAGACACATCTTTGGACATATAGGAAGAACGGCAAAGCTTGCTTCGAATCACTTCGTTCTTCCAAACGATGTCTAGGAACATAGAAAACCGTTGCCATCCTTTAAGATGACAACGGTTTTTGTTCTGTTTACAACTGGCTGCCAGTTGTTCGTTATCGTTGCCGTCAGACTTGGCTTACCCGTTTAATTGTTTGTGAGCCTGGCTCAGACTGCTTGTGAATGCTGGGTCAGGTATCTGATAGTCAGACGGCAGATCACTTACTACCATGGACCATAAGCCAGGGTCGAACAATTGCTCCCGGTTTTGATAGAAAATAGACTCGATTCGCTGTGTATCGACACTTTGGGAGTGAATTTCTTCCGATAGAGGTGCAGGTGCGTTTATAACATCCGCTTCGATGGCAGGAAGGATTGGCGCAGTTGGGATGGGGGTCACCTCCGGAACGGTTGGGGGTGCTGGAAAAGCAAGTGTTCGCCTTGTCCATGCGGTTCGACGCTTTCGTGTTTTGGTCATGATACGGTTCGACCTGCGGGGACCTCTCATGAGCCCTGCTTGTTTATTTCCTGCACGGCGAAGTGGACGTTGCCTTGTTTTGGCGGCTGAACCGGAAACAGACGGTTTTCGTTCCCGCATGGCTTTCTGGACGGTGGACAGTGCCAAACGGTACGGGACATTCTTTGCTTGCTGCATGGATATCGGAATGCCTCTTTTTAGTAGAATCTGCCGGTATGCTGCATACACTTTATCATTTTTGCTGGGGGTGGACCTATGAACCGATCTTGCTATCGTTTGCGGGCGCCTTCCCCTGTTCATTTTTGTGGACGGACCTCTCACTGCAGCGCCGCGATAAACCAGGGGGGCTTTCCGTTTTCGGCTGACGGGTCGAGATGAGCTCCTAAGCTTTTTTATGGCCATATCTTACTTCCTCACCTTCTCTAGTGCTGACAAATAAATCCCCATCGTATTTTTCAAGAGAGTAGACAGAGACCAGCGGTGCAATCCCCATCGATGTCCTTGAACTGCCACTTGCTTTGCAAGAGTGGGATGCGAGAGGACATAGTTGAGCTTGGAAGCGAGGTCATCGCTATTGCTCGAGGCGAAGATAAAGCCGGTCTTTTTATGGGAGACCATTTCCGGGATACCGCCTGCATTCGAAGCTACGACGAGCTTTCCAGCTACCTGTGCCTCCATGATGGAAAATGGGTGGTTGTCCTGTACAGAGGGAAGAACCAATATGTCACTTTGCCTAAGAAGCTGAGGAACATCGTCACGATCCCCGAAGAAATGGACCACGTCGGTTATGCCCAGGGAGCTTGCAAGAGACACCATTTCACTGTACAGGGGTCCGTTGCCGATCAGCCAGCAGACGAAGTCATTTCTTTTTTGTTTCAGCCTATAAATGGCTTCCAATAGGTATCTGTGTCCTTTGACAGGGACGAGTCTGGCGGGGCAGATCAAGACGGTTTTTCCACTCTCAACCATCGGAACATAGGAGGACGGGGGAGCGTTGTATTTTCTCAAAAATTGCTGGATGTCCATGCCGTAGGGAACGGTGTGCAGGAGTTTAGGAGGTACACCATAGTCCGGCTCGCTCAGCTTCCGCTTTAGCCAGGAAGTCGGAACCATGGTTTTGGTGGCGGAGGTCGCTCCATAGTACTCTTCCTTGCAGACATACTTCCACGGAAGCGATTGTTTGCTGGTCACGTCCCCTGAGAGCATATGTTCGGTAGCCAAAAGACCGTGAATCGTGGCAACCAGTGGAACATTCGGTGGTTTTACCCTCGATAACGCACGTGTCGAGATAATGTCCTGCGTATGGATCAGATCGTACTGCTTCAAGTTGAATGAAATGGCTGCCAATTCAAAAGAGTACCGTTCAATCTCCCGCCAGCGGATCCAATCATCTACGTACGGCTGAGACGTTTCGAAGTACTTCAGTACATTGTCGTACACGACCTGCTTGATTTTTGCTTTCGTCAAGTACCGCCCTGAGTGGACAATGTAGTATTTCTGCATATCCGGGTGGTGGGCGAGTACATCGACCTGGTGACCTGCCGCCATCAGTTCTTTTCGGAGCACATTGACGTAGGTATTGACTCCTCCGACGTGCG
This sequence comes from Brevibacillus sp. FSL K6-2834, assembly GCF_038592925.1. Lineage (NCBI taxonomy): Bacteria > Bacillati > Bacillota > Bacilli > Caryophanales > Paenibacillaceae > Brevibacillus > Brevibacillus sp. FSL K6-2834. The sequence goes on along the minus strand of NZ_CP151945.1, from coordinate 2,856,440 downwards.
GCAGATACCAGTACGTTGCGATGAGGATACGCACCTATGAATCTCTCCTTTTCTGTATCATCGCATACCGGCTCACTATGATATATGTCAAGCCACGGCTAAGCGGAAGAGGATGTTCAACTATTTTTTCGTGATATTCCACTACTCTTTCAAAAGATAGTATATCCGACCATATCGAAAGTATAGTCGTTCACATAACCTAAGATAGCCGTATACGAAGGGAGGAAACCTGGTTGACCGTGGACAAAGAAAATACGACACCTGTCGTAGCCATTATCGGGTTGGGGTATGTCGGGTTACCTCTTGCCATGCTGTTTGCTTCCAAACGGGTGTCTGTCATCGGAATAGACGTAGACACAGAAAAAATAGAAATGCTCCATTCAGGAAAAAGCTATTTGACCGACATACATGATCGTGAGGTTGCCGCATTGTTTGACACAGGTTGTTTTTCAGCGACCGATGATTTCTCGAAAATCCGTTCCGCCGAGGCTATCATCTTGTGTGTGCCTACACCGCTGCGCGATCATTCGTATCCAGATCTCAGCTATGTTCAGGCCGCAGCCAACTCACTAGTTCCGCATTTGCATGATGGACACTTGGTCGTGCTAGAAAGCTCCACATTTCCCGGAACGACAGAAGAAGTACTGCTGCCGATATTTTCTCGGAGCGGGTTGCAGGTAGGGAAAGACTTCTATCTCGGTTATTCGCCGGAGCGGATTGATCCTGGAAACAAACAGTATTCATTAGAAGATATACCAAAGGTAATCAGCGGGATATCGCCAAACTGCCTGCAAAAGGTGAAAGAGGTGTACGGTCTCGCTTTTCGTCATCTCATATCTGTCACCACACCGAAAGCAGCAGAAATGACGAAGCTTCTGGAGAACTGCCAACGGTTCGTAAATATCTCCTTCATGAATGAGTTCGCAATGATCTGCGCTGAAATGGGGATAGACGTGTGGGAGGTGATAGAGGCAGCAAAAACGAAGCCCTACGGTTTTACTGCTTACTATCCCGGTCCTGGCATCGGCGGACACTGCATCCCGGTCGATCCGCTCTATCTGCAGTGGAAAGCAAAGCAGTACGACATGGAAACACGTTTTATCCACCTCTCAAAAGTGATCAATGACCAGATGCCAGACTACATCATCAGCAGGATCATCAAGGCCATGGGAAACAAAAAACCCGTGACGCAGCAGCGAATTCTGCTTCTTGGCTTGACCTACAAAAAGGACGTCAACGATACACGTGAATCGCCTGCACTGGCCATCTATGAAAAATTGGACAGTATGGAGCTGAGTGTCTGCTACCATGATCCGCTGGTGCCCCAAGTGAAGGTCAACGGAAGAGAAGCGAAGAGTGTGGAGCTCTCCCCGGAAAGTCTGTCAGCCTTTGATTGTGTCGTACTGCTGACCGATCATACAGGGCTGCCTTACGAGATGATCGGGAAACACGCTAGACTGCTCTTTGATACCCGAAGAGTCTTTACCGAACAGCAAGATAATCTCATTTTACTCTAGGGAGGAGATTCAGCGTGAAAATTCTGGTGACGGGGGGAGCCGGCTTCATTGGCTCCCATTTAGTAGAGCGCTTATTACGCGAGCAGCACGAAGTGTGGGCGCTGGATGATCTGTCGACCGGCAAGCGAGCCTTTGTGACTCCCTTACAAGCACATCCGCACATGCACTTTGTACAGGGCAGTGTACTGGACCGGGACCTGTTGCAAGAGTTGATGAAAAAAGTGGATGCCGTTTATCATCTGGCAGCGGTATTAGGTGTAAAAAATACTGTCGAGAATCCTTTGAAGGTGATCCAGGGAAATATTGATGGAACCAAGCTCGTTTTGGAAGCAGCGTTCCCGGATCGAAAAAAAGTGATCTTCGCCTCCACGTCCGAGGTGTATGGCAAGAATGCGGCGGTTCCCTTCCGCGAAGACGATGATCGGATACTCGGTTCCACAGCTACGCATCGCTGGTGCTATTCAACAGCCAAGGCTTTGGATGAGCATCTTTGTTTGGCTTACGCGTCACTGGGCTTGCCCGTCACGATTCTGCGGTATTTCAACACGTACGGGCCGAGGGCGACGTCTTCTGCATACGGCGGTGTGATTCCGCGATTCGTTACTGCCGCTATCAAGGGGGAACCGCTCTACGTCTATGGGACAGGGGAACAGACCCGCTGCTTTACCTTTATCCAGGATACTGTCGAAGGAACCTTCCAGGCATTGCAGCCACATGCCAATGGACGCGTTATCAATATTGGCAATGATCAACCGATGACGATTATGGAAACGGCCCAATTGGTTGTTCAGCTCGCCAACTCGACTTCGCCGATCATCACCCTCTCCTATGAAGAAGCGTACGGTCCCGGATATGAAGACATGCAAAGACGACAGCCGGATCTGCAGCGTGCCAAAGAGGTATTGAACTACAGTCCGCAGGTTTCTTTGACGGAGGGACTGAAGCTTACCATCGACTGGTACCGGGAGCATCTGCAGGTAACAGGAAGTGACTCCTGATGCGGGTATTAGTGACGGGCGGAGCGGGATTTATTGGCTCGCATATCGTCGAATTGCTAGTAGAGCGCGGGCATGACGTGACGGTAGTGGATAACCTCTCTACAGGGGACCGCTCCCGTCTTTCCCGTGATGTACTGTTGGTCGAGAAGGATATCCGCGAACATGACCTCGTCGATCTTTTCCGGTCTGTTCGTCCGGAAGCAGTGATTCATCAGGCTGCACAGGTAGACGTCGCGAAGTCTATGTCAGAACCGCTCTCAGACGGTACTGTCAACGTCATGGGGACCCTGAATGTCGTGGATGCGGCCGTCAAGTGCGGTGCGGAAAAGATCGTGTTTGCTTCTTCCTGCGCTGTCTACGGGGAGACACAGGAGGAAAAGATAAAGGAGACACATCCGATTCAGCCAATCTCCCTTTATGGCGCATCCAAATGGCTTAGCGAGTGGTATCTTCACTGGTACTCCCGGTTTCACGCGATCGACGTAAGCGTACTCCGCTATTCCAACGTCTACGGTCCTCGCCAAGGCGTAAAGGGGGAGGGAGGCGTCGTTTCGATTTTTACACAGCAGCTGCTGGCAGGCAAAACACCGGTTATATTTGGAGATGGAAAGCAAACTCGTGATTTTGTCTACGTCAAAGATGTGGCAATGGCCAATGTACAGGCGTTGTCGTCTGGCTCCGGGACTATTTGCAACATCAGTACAGGCGTAACGACAACGGTTCAGAGGCTTTGCGAGCTACTGCAGATCGCCACGGGCAAACGAGGCAAGATCGACTATCAGGCAGAGAGGTCTGGCGACATCCGCCACAGCTGCCTGGACAACGAAAAGGCAAGAGAAGCTCTGAACTGGAAGCCTGTAACGACGCTTCGGCAGGGACTCGAGGAAACGGTCGCGTTCTTTGCCAATGAAAAGGAAATAGGAAAATAAAGCGGTACACGCCAGTCAATTTTCCATGCTGCCACGATGGAGGTTCATGGAAAATCGGCAAAGGAGTAACGGCAAGACTGTCTTTGCCGGATTGGATTGGAAAAAGCAAAAACAGAGCTTGGCTTTGTCATTTCATGGGATGAAACTGAGGTCCGCAGCTCTGTTTTTCATTTCTCTTTTCCTTCCGTTTATAGTACGATAACCTAGAAGGAAAATATGTACATAGAAAAGGGGCAGATTACATGAGCGTCCACATTGGAGCGAAACCAAACGACATTGCAGAAACCATTTTGTTGCCGGGCGATCCCCTGCGAGCCAAATACATAGCTGAAAACTTCCTGGAAGATGCGGTCTGCTATAATACTGTACGCAACATGCTCGGTTTTACCGGTACGTACAAAGGACAACGCGTATCTGTGCAGGGGACAGGCATGGGTGTGCCGTCCATCTCCATTTACATTCATGAACTGATGGAGTCGTATGGCGTACAAAACTTGATCCGCGTCGGCACTTGCGGTGCCATTCAAGAAGACATCAAAGTACGTGATGTTATCATCGCCATGTCTTCTTCCACAGATTCCCAAGTGAATCGTCTGCGATTCAACCAGGTCGACTTTGCTCCGACTGCCGACTTCGATCTGCTGCACAAAGCTTATCAGGCGGCGGTAGGGCGCGATCTGTCGGTAAAAGTGGGAAGTGTATTCACGAGCGATACTTTCTATCAGGAAAGCCTTGATTTGTACAAAAAACTGGCGAGTTATCAGGTCCTGGCAGTAGAGATGGAGACTACAGCTCTCTATACGCTTGCTGCTCAATTCAAGCGCAAAGCGCTCTCGATCCTGACCGTGAGCGACCATATCCTGACCGGAGAGGCTACCTCCGCGGATGAGCGCCAAACAACGTTCAATACCATGATCGAAGTCGCTCTGGAAGCCGCTACCCAGAAATAAGCTGACGATCGGTTGATGACCTGTACATTTTCGGATCATCGGAGTGCAGCTCATCATCGTTTGTCACGCCCGCAGCATGCATTCGCTGCGGGCGTTTCGTTTTTTGCGGAACGACGATCAATTTAGCTCAATCGGTTCTATCGCGGGTTTGCCTGATCTGTTTCCACTTTGAAATGACCAACACCGTTATAACAATCAGAGCCAAAAGGGAAAAGACGTATAGTCCATAGCGATGGATGTACGCCTTGATCAGATACCACTTTTCTCCCAGTCCAAAGCCCAACAAGAGAAATGTAGTGCTCCAGATAAAGGCTCCGCAGTAGGAAAATGGGGCAAATCTGCGGAATTCCATGCCCGACATTCCCGCCATATAGGCTGTCAGATGCCTGACACCAGGAATGAAGTATCCGACAAGCAGCAAATAAGGGCCGAATGTTTGAAACAACCCGTTTGTGCGTTCGATCCTTTTATCCGTGATATGTAATTTGGGCCCTACTTTCCTTAAAAAAGGGAGTCCCAGCTTGTTGCCGATAAAGTAACTGACCGTGATGCCGGTTGAAGCGCCAGCACATGCACTTAGCAGAGAAAGCAGGAAGTGCAGGCTTCCTTGAAAGACGTTGTAGCCGATATAGGTTAACAGGATTTCATCGGGGATAGGCAATCCGACGATACCAAGAGCCAATGCAAGAAAGATTCCGGCATAGCCAAAGTGTATGATGAACCAGTTCAAGTGATGTTCCATTGCAAACCCTCGAATCAAAAGAATAGGTGGTTGCGGAAATGAGGCTGTAGAGCGGAGCGCATAGGGCCAATTGTTATTATCAGCAAGTTGTTGCAAGTTTAGACCGTTGGGTTTTAGGAGGCAGGGAAGGGGAACAGGGAGAAACAGAGTGCCAGCGGTCGGGCACTCTTTGAGCGGTTATTTTTTTGTATTTTGCTGGAGATACTTCGCCAGGTTGTTTAAGGTATCTTCATATGTCCGTTGCGCCGGAGCAGCCGTTGGTTGGGGTTGATTGGTCAACAGTTTCATCTGATGTGCCTCCGAATAATTCAATTTAGTTATCTTTAAGTTTAGTATAAGTGAAATTACAGAAAATGTAAATACTGTTTTTCGAATTTTTTGATTTTATTGTTGCCTATAGGAAATGCTGACTTCCAAGATGTCTATTTTAATAATACGATGAGATCTTTCGTCTGAATGCAATCGGTACTCGGGAGATGATCAGGAAAATCATCCGGAATATGGCTGCGGTTGTGTTTTAGTGAGAGCTTTTTACGGACTGATTGGTGACCTTAAAGCATGGAACCAAGTATGAAACTGAAAGCCATCGGTTCAATCCGGGTCTCATGTAGATTCGATTTGATAAAGGAACTTCATGGCCGCTACGGACATTGCACGTGTTTTTCTCATTTAGTTTTGACCGTGTGCTGTTTGAGTAGTTTTTATAACGATCACTCTTTATAACGAATAAATGATACATTTTGATGTTATGACTATCCGGTAGGGCCGTATATTCGCATAAATATTTTGAGTCCGATAATATATATTATGTAAACTGATAAAAACGAAGCTGAATATACCTATTGGACCTTGGTTCAGATGTCTGTTGAAGGAAATATTACTCCATTGGTATGTTAAAGCTTTTGTACCTAACTGCATATCACCAGAATGACAAAATGGTCCGTATCGATAATGTAAAATAAGGAGTAGCAAGAAGTAGCAATACCATGGTCCAGAAAGTAATTACACGTTTAACTTTGGGAGTCAGTCCTGGGCTTTGGGAGGAGACTGTTTTTTATGCGTAGGACGACCAATTATCAACGATTATGCCAGGTAGATGATTCTCTTAAGTAGATAATCATATTAAGTACCATCAGTTAGATCAAGGGAATGGCAGCAAGGAAAAATCTAATCGATCTGCGGGACAATAAAGTGTCTACCCAAAAAACTCAAAATTGTTGACAGACCCCGTTCGTTCGGAATTATTTCCTTGAATCACGCCGCTGTCTATACTCTTCTCGTGCCCTTACCCAAATTGAAACTAATTCGGCAAAGTACTTTGTTTCGATGGTTGACTCAAATTCCTCACCCGTAATTGAAAAACCTCCTGCCCTTATGGTTTGTAAAACCGGTAGCTGTCTGTCGTAATTCTGCCATCTCTATCGAGCCGCAATTCAATCTTAATTCCACTAGATCAAAGGGGCTGCATCGAATCCTTAAAGTTCGTCCCCCGATAGAGAGGAAGTTTATCATTTTTGTTTTCATTCGCTTTCAGTTCATGAAATATCAATTTCATGAACTGAATATAAATTATTAAAAACCCCTATATTTTATGGTTGAATTTTCATAAGAACAGTACTTTCAGACTATTAAGTATATTATCTGTATTAATTCATATACTCGGTTACTCGGTGTTTGCTATTCGATCTACATTCTGATTTCCCACTCTACATAGTTCCGGGTCGACGCTCTTCTTGCTCTTATAAAATCACTTCTTTGAGTTGCGATTTTTTCTATGCTCGTTTAGGGCGTCCATCCAAATCGTAAGCAGTTCGGCAAAATGTTTAGTCTCTATGAACGACTCTAACTCCTCACCAGTGTCAATACCCGCTTCCAGTTGCGCCTCAACGTATGAATTATAGATTCGGGTATCATCTTTTCTTATTTCGGAGCTGTATAAATTTCCAGTACCATCTGATACTTCCTCTTTCCCAGATACCACTCGTTGTATCCTGTCTAAGATTACGTCCTTCGCGAGGTCCGATAGAATCTCGATCTCTAAAAATTCTTCTACCAACAATAAGTGATCAGGCAAGCGGATTCGCAGCTTATCCGCTTTATCATCAAAAACAATTTCGTAAGGGATCATAGGGATCCTCCTAGATTATGGTCCAAATATAAAGCTGTTTGATTGAATCAAGCGGCTTCGCTAAATTACGTTAATCGGAATTCCCCTCAAGGTCAATGATTTAAGAGTGTAGTACATCAATTTTTGCAGAAATATTGCTTCTTAGTATTGGCAATGTTTTGGTTAGAAAGTCGTCCTTTTTTTCAGTGAAACCAATACAATGATCGTACTCCTCTGTCTCATCAACAGTTACATAATATTCTTCTTGAAAGAGAACGTTGGAATATTGTTCAAAACGATTCCCCTTTTTCAGTGTTACACATCGAAAGAGAAAATCGATTCCAATGGCTTTTTTTATGTCTTGTTTCTCATTGGCGTAAAACCATATTAATTTTGGGGGAGTGTTATTTGGACCATCCCAATGGGGAATAGATTCTTCCCAAGGCAATGCCCAATTGGAATTGGTAAATATTTGCCTTTTAAGAATAAAATCCTTATCAGACTCATGAATGAAATCAATATTTCTTTCATAGAAGGAAAACAATAATTGTTCGTCTTCGCGAAGAAAGCATTTTAAAATATCAGCAATTCCATCGATCGATTCGTTATGCGCTAGTAGTCCATAGCCTGGTTTAAATTGTACCTGCATTTCTTTCATCCCCTAATCAACATCGAAATTATAGTATCTCCTGCCGTTTTACCTGTTTGAGGGTCACTATACTGGAATTGCTGGCTCTTTTTGTATTTCCACTCTAATAAAATGCTCTCTAATTTTTTCCCGGTTGAAAACCTTGTTCTCCTTAACTGAAACACCCACTTTTCATCAAAACGGAGCTTGTCCATCCGATGCCGAAACCAGATCAGAATGCACTGCTGTTCCCCTCGGGAATCCGCTCGTCTTTGCTCGCTTAGTCATCCTCTGTTATTCGATACATTCTTCTTCTTTCCTTTTGACATATAAGAAAGCCGGTTGCACCCTTAGCCTGGTGACAACCGACTTTTTTATGTCATAAACGCTTTCCCTTTGTCATTTCGAGTTTTTCTGGCCCTACCCTATCTCGGTCTTGTTGCTTTTTCGAGACATTGCAAGATAATAGGCATACTCAATCGGCCGTCGGTGGACGATCGCGGTTAAACGGTCGTGATCAAAGTCCTCGTAAGTGTTTTGATGATCGGACACTCGTTTTTGGATGGTGTCGTACCAGAATAAGTTTTATGTTCCACCAGCTCCAATATGGCTTTAAACTTGTTCAAACGTTCAATGTTCTCATCAATTTCACGGATCTTTGCGGTTGCAAAATGGTACATTTCTTCGATAGGAAAATAGTCTTCTGTCTTGTAAATGGACAAGTGCTTCTTGGCTTGCTTTATGCCCAAATAAACTCTATCATAGATAAGTGAAGTCCATTATAAGAGGTGTCTTATGAAATTTTCACAAGCAACCGACTACGCTCTCCATGCGATGTTATATCTCATGGCTGAAACGCCAGACAAACCTGTGAGTGTTCAGATTCTAGCCGAGAAACTGGGTGTTTCCCAGACCTATCTTTCAAAAATGCTGACCAAACTGGTTAAAGCAGGGCTTATCACCTCCGTATCAGGCGCGAATGGCGGATACCGACTCAAACGCAACCGAGACGAGATTTCCTTTCTGGATGTTATCCATGCGATCGAAGGAACATCTTCTCTATTTGAATGCAGCTTTAATCATGGCAGCGAGTGCCTGATTCAGCAGGTGGTAATTGACGCCGAGCGGCAAATGGAGCAGGCCCTGAAAAACAAAAAAATTTCTGACCTGGTTAAACAGTTGAAAGGCTAGCAAAGATGCATATTACTTGTCCATGACAGAGCGTAAAGCGATTTGGTTCTTACACAGCCGATAATCGCTCCCACTACACACGCGGAAGATGCTGTCCTGCACAAAAAGGCAGCCAAAAATGGCCGCCTTGTCTATCGTTCGGTTTAGGATCGCTTTCGATTGTGTACCTTTTCAATCATCGTTTATTTCATCTGCGTGTACCATAAAGCCGCCTTCTCGACCTCGGATTGGGTCAAGCGGTGGCCAAAGCTTTCCCAATGAATCTCGACAACGGCACCAGCGAGTTCCAAGCTTTCGGCCAATTCCTTCGTCTCTTCCGGTTTGCAAATCGGGTCGTTTGTACCTGCTCCGATAAAGACCGGAGTACCCGACAAATCGGGCAACTCGATTCCGCGCCGAGGAACCATGGGATGAAATAAAATGGCGCCCTTTAATGCAGCTGCGTAGTGATAAAGAAGACTGCCCGCGATGTTTGCCCCGTTGGAATACCCCACGGCAATCACATGGTCGCGGTCGAAACCGTAGTTGCGCGCAGCTTCATCGAGAAAATCGTACAGCTCCTTCGTCCGGAAAACAAGGTCCTGTTCATCGAAAATCCCTTCAGCGATTCTTCGAAAAAATCGCGGCATCCCATTCTCCATTACATTTCCCCGCACCCCCAAAATCGAGGAGGTATCGTCAATCATTCCGGCTACCGGCAATAAGTCCGTCTCATCGCCTCCTGTGCCGTGCAACAAAAGCAGCGTCGGCTTGCTTGCATCTTTTCCCTCTTGAAAAATATGCTTCATGCTTGTTCCTCCTTCACTTCCCGCACGGCAATCGGCATGAGAAGATCTTCGATGATGCCCCGTTTTGGCTCGAGCCATTCAGGCAGCATGAGCTGTGCTCCCATGATGTCGGCCGGCTCGTCGCGATCAAAGCCAGGCGGGTCCGTCGCGATTTCGAACAGCAAGCCCCCTGTTTCACGGAAATAGATCGCGTTGAAATATTGGCGATCCACAATTTTGGTAGGGGAAAAACCGTGCTTCGCTACATGTTTTTGCCATTCTTGATGCTCCTCGAAATCCTTGGCCCGCCAGGCAATGTGGTGAACGGTACCTACCCCCATCTGGCCTTGGGGAATGTCTGTCAGTTTGATATCGATGACATTGCCAAGATCGCCTTTGGCCCGAAATCTTACGTAATCCCCTTCCTCGCCGACTTTCTCCAGGCCCATGACCCGCTCAAGCAAATCCGCGGTTTGCTGAGGAGCTGCACTGTACAGGATCGCGCCCCCAAACCCCTTGATCGCTTCTTGCTTCCGGATGCCATTGAATTCCCACTGGCTTTCGGGGCCTTCTTTGCGAGCGACAATCTCCAGCAAAAGACCATGAGGATCCGTAAACTGAAGGTAATCCTCACCGAATCGCTGTTCTCTTTTGACAGCAATATGAAAGGCAGAGAGCCGTTTTTCCCAGAAATCCAAGGCGTTCTCGGGAACAACGAAGGTCGTCACGCCGACTTGACCGGTGCCGATCTGTCCCGGGTAGGCTTCCGGCCAGGGAAAGAACGTCATAATGGTTCCCGGATGACCTCCCTTGTTTCCAAAATACAAATGATAGGTTCCGGGATCATCAAAATTTACCGTCTTTTTGACTAAGCGCAAGCCCAGAATACCTGCGTAAAAATCCACGTTTTCTTGCGGGTTTCCCACGATTGCAGTGATATGGTGAATACCTGCTGTTGTTTGATTGCCCATTGGTAAAACTCCTTTCAGATGAATTCATCACCAGTATTTCTCACACCATTCATCCATATATCTCGATTTTGAGATAATTGTTTAAAAAATGATTGGGCTTATAAAGATCGGCCCATGTTTGGAAAAGAACCAGGTTTTCTTTCCTAAGCGAGAAATATCTTGATTTTATATATTTTTAATTTGAGATTATTTTAAACCGAATTAGGCTGCTTGTCAAATCTTACATCCACTTTTACCTGTGTGAAAATCTTTGTTCTGTCAGCAGGTTGTGGGCCTAAAAAGTGCTTATGGCCCAGTCAATTGCTTTCAAACGAAGATTCAACCGGTTCCAGAGCCAAAACCGATTTGCAAGTAAGCAAAAGTGGCTATCGTGGATGGTCTCAATTGCAAGAGCAACCCCTGATAGCCATTTTTCCATGCGGCAGTTTTCAAGTCTGATTAGCGATGTGGAATTCTTCAAGCAAGAGTTCTTCTGTTTGCGGGATCGAGAGGCCGAGGTGCCAGCACCCTCCCCCTGTTAATTTGTATTCTTTAATCAAACGGTATTTTGCCAGGAGACTGCGGGGATCCTCGAACCATACCTCGTGGAGCGCACCCTGCTCATCTACATAACGGAACCATGGCGAAGAAGCTGCTTCGTCGTAATGAATCTGGCTTTCTTTGGTCATATAGATTTCGATGGCTCGCTGTACGGAATAAGCCGTCCCTTTTTTCGTGTCTCCCGATATCGTCCAGTCATATGCATAATTGGGCACACCAAGCATCAATTTGGAACGCGGGACGACGGATACGGCATAATCCAAAGTTGCCCGTACCCTGTTTATTGGCGCAATCGGGCCGGACGGGCCTCCGGGCCAATGCCAATCATAGGTCATCAGGAAGATTTTATCGACGTATTTGCCAAGTGTTTTATAATCGTATGCCGCTGCATAGGAAGGATTTTTGTCTCCCTCCAAAGGCGGGACGGCGATGAGAACTTCCATATTCGAAGGGTGAAGTTTATTGGCCAATTCCTTTATAAATTTATTCAGGTAGCGACGATCTTTTGGATACACTCGTTCAAAATCGATGATAACCCCTTTGTAATGATTGTAGTGTAAAAGAGAGTGGATGTTGTTGATCAATTTTTTACGCAGCTTGTCTGTACTCATCAATCGATGAGTAAGATCCGGATCGAAGCCCTTTGGACTGATGTTCGTAATTGTTGCATAAGGCGGCTTGTTTTTCTTCCATGCCAGTTTCGCATGATTGTCCTGCTGAACGTTTGGTTCAGCTTGCAAATTCCCCTCATAGTCCGGCCGATACTCAAAAATGAACACACTTGAAATCGTTTTTTGATAATAGTTTAGAATCCATTCGTTGAAGTTTTTATTTTTCGGTATAAGAAACGGCCCTGTCCATAGCGTTGTTTTTGGCGGACGAGGGATTTGTAATTTCTGTCCCGGGACAAGAACCGCATTTTTCAAATGATTGCTTTTCATTAACACTTCTTCGGTAGGGAATGACGCTTGGCAATCTCCCAGAGGCTATCGCCGGGTTGAACAATATAAGTCGATCCCGGAAGCAAAAGCGCCTGTCCAAGCACAAGACGGGCATTTCTCGCCAATTCGTTTAGCCTGGTAATCTCTCTCGCAGCCACTTTGTATTGCTGACTGATCTTGGTCAAGCTATCTCCATATCGCACTTCATGAATTACCTGTGCATGACCGGTTACTGGCATTGCAAACAGACAGATGATTACCCCTACGGTGATGAAAAAATGTTTGATCATGTTGTTGATTCCCCCGCTTTTCCCTTAAATAAGCAGTTATACACCTTTAATATTGGCGTAACGGATTTCTTTAATCTGGGAAGATGAGGGAATGATTGCCTGCCGATAAATGAGCCTCATCCCAGCCGTAATCCTGAGATGCAAGAGTTCTGTTTTGTTGTGATGAGCGCTCTCCTTGCCAAAAGAGCTCTGATTGGGTACAATTCCCAAAAGGAAACGCATAGGAGGAATACGCATGCACCCAAAGAAAGTCCCCCGTTAAGACCGTGGCCCTCCATTCATGTGCTCGTATCAACCCATCACAAAACAAAGGGAGATGCACGGAAATGAACATGAATGGACCTGTTGCCATTTCGAGAAGGGAAAGACTTCAAATCTGCGAGGAAATTGCTGCGAGACTGCATGAGGTTTTCGGAGAAAAAATCGCAGCGATCGGGGTCTACGGCTCGGTTTCCCGAGGGACAGACGGCCCTTTTTCGGATATTGAGATGTTTTGCGTGCTGAAGGAGTCAAGTGAACCAGTGGACTACAGCTATGAATGGTCGACAGGACCGTGGAAAGCTGAAGTTAATGTCTTGAGTGCGGATGTGCTGTTAAAAAACGCTTCTACAGTAGAAGGTCAATGGCCTTTGACCCATGGACCCTTCTTTTCCCCGCTCAGTCTGTATGATCCTGATGGTTTTTTTTCGACCCTCAGAAAAGCGGCTGAATCGCCGGCCAGGGAAGACTTCAAAAATGCAATCAATGAAGTCCTCGTTGGTGAAATGTGCGAATTCATTGGAAAGCTTAGAAATGCAAGTCGAAACGGGCCGCATACGTATTTGCCCTATTTGGCCATGCAATTTGCCGAATCCGGGGCCATGCTGATCGGCTTGCACAATCAAAGGCTTTTCTCGACGGGCTCTATGGTGCTTCCCGAATCGCTGCAACTGCCAAATCGTCCTGCAGGGTTCGACGATGTAGCCAGGTTGGTTATGTCCGGGGATTTGGCGGAACCAGCGAAGGTCGTTTCGGTGTGTGAAGCTTTCTGGAGCGGCCTTGTAGACTGGGCAGGTGAACACGGCTATGTATTGATTTCGAAGCGAATTCCTTTTTGAAATGGCAAATTGCCAATGCCAGTACGGCTGATTCGTGGATGAGATGGTGTTGTAGCGGCTCCATTTTGCACGTATCAATCATGGACCGAAACGATAAGACAGGCAGCATTGCGCCGCCTGTCTTTTTCATGCCTGCTCTTATTTCACACCTACAGCATCATAAGCAGCTATTACCGACCGTACTTGATCGGAATTCGCCCCGAACAGGTCGGTTGCCGCCTGGATCGCGGCACGGCGCATCGCCGAGAAGTTGGAATATGGAGTCAGGTAGTATGTCAGTGCGTGGTAGTAGATTTTAGCCGTATCCGTACGTCCGATGCCTTGGACGGTTACGCCGTAGTGGGTGCCGCCTTCCGCGAGCAGGTAGGCAGCCTTGTTGTTGATTCCGCTGTTGATGTGTACGCCGCCGTTGTCCTGGGAGCCTGTGTAGCGCTTGCTGTAATGGTCAGGGTCGCCGTACAGCGTCGGGTCCTCCAGGGAGCGAAGCGCGTCTCCCGGAGTTCCTGGGGTGTAAATATCCTCTCCCATCTGCCAATCATCGTCGTCGACCATAGCTCCAAAAATATCCGACATCGATTCATTCAGTGCCCCTGATTCATTTTGATAAATCAAGCCGGCTGTCCGTTCCGTAACGGCGTGTGTCAGCTCATGGGCTACGACATCAAGACCGCCCGAAAGAGAGATAAAGGTTCTGCCGTCACCATCGCCATACACCATTTGGGAACCGTTCCAGAAGGCATTGTTGTAATTGCGGGAGTAATGCACCGTTGAGCGAATTTTCGCGCCATTCCCGTCGAAGCTGTTGCGTCCGTGAGCATCTCTGAAGTAATCATAGGTTCGCTGAGCGTAAGCGTGGGCATCAACAGCCGCTCCATCTGTCCAGTGATTGTCACTGTCAGACATCAGCGTGCCAGGCAGGCTGGTTGCATTGCGGGCTGTGTAGGTTTCGATGCCGCTTCCTCTCGTCGTATCCCTCATGACATAGCTGGTGCTGCTTTGTCTTGTCGTCTCAAAGCTTTTTTCGTCTCCCAATACCCCTACGCCAGTGCCTGTCACCGTATCAATCGTGTTGTACTTGTTGATGATGTCCCCTGTGTGCGCGTCAACAAAGTACATCCAGCGGCCTGGCTCCGGCTCCAGGAAGTTAAACTCTATGGCATATGCCAAATAAGTTTCTCCATCGTGCACATAAATGTACTGTTCCGGCTGAGGCTCGACTTCGAACTCCTCTACTTCTCCCACTTCGTCCTCAAGGTCGGCCAGTGCCTTTTTCAGCGCCTTTTCTTCGTTGAGCTTTGCTTTTCTGCTCAGTTTTTTGTTTTCTTTCACATTCGGAACGAACTGTCCGAGAAACGACGTCACATTGCCATCTTCATCAACGTGAACGGTTTGCTGGTATCCGTAAATCGGAATGCCATTGTACATTTCCTGCAGACGGTAGTGGCGCGTATTCGTCTCCTCGTTTTCCACTTCTTCCAGCAGTTTGAAGTGCTCCTGGACATCTCCCTTGATCTGAAAATCCTTCTGATACGACTCCAAAAACGACCAGATCAGATCTTCTCCCTCCAAGCCGTCTGCTTCGAACGGTTCCGCGATGAATTCAGGTGTTTCAAACTCCTCGTGGTACTGAACGCCAGACGATTTAGCCATGGCGGACCAAGGGTGAGCCAGAGGAACTGCAGTCATGGTGGACAGGGCGACGGTCAACGCAAAGCCTTTTTTCCATACAGACTTTTTCATGTGAACATCTTACCTCCCAATAATTATAATATTTGGTAAAATTACACTATTCTTTATATTGGCCTTTCCCCTAAAAAATTCCTTTCCGATAGCAATATTTTTTATCGACATATTCTGCCTTATCGACAGCGGAAAATTCCCGGCCCGACACGCCTGATTCCCGCCTCCTTTTGAACATAAAAAAACGCCGGATTACACCGGCGCCAAGAAATTGCACGATTTTTCCCGAGAATTGTCGTCCATTCTCCTGCATTTCTCCACTTGTGCTATCATATAAATGCGGTGGCGTTCCGCGGCAAGTTTTGCACGCGCTTTAGATAATCCGTGACGCGCCGGTCTTCTTCAAGCGGGTATTCAAATTTCAAATGCCTCGCTACATCCTGGGCAGTTCTGCGGAACAAGGCCCCCATCGTGAACAGAGATCTCCAGACGCCCTCATAGGTACCGTTGTCGTATGTGGACATGAGCTCCTGCCAGGTTTTCTCGGACAGATATGTATCCAGGTATTTGCCGTTCTTGCCGACGCTGACTGAAAAATCAGTCTGGATACCGACTTGCCATTCCAGCATCTTGATCAGCATCGGTCTGACGAATTGGTTCAGGTGATCCTGGGCAAATAAAAATTCCTTTCTCCACAGCCCTTTGGCCACATACGTTGAAACCCACCAAAACTCATTGCAGCAGTCGTAAAAATACGCGGCTGACGGACGCTTTACCCAATAGTCTTCATCAGTGGGAGGCAGGACCTTGGGGAAGCAGTTGTCTTTGTCCATCAATACCATCATCAGCTTGTCTTCTTTGCAGTATTCGTCCTTCTCATCCAGTGGAATCAAAGTCAAATCGATCCGGTTCCCGTCCGTGAACAGCATCAGGTAAGAGAAACGCCTGCCCAACTCGGGTGGGAACATGGCCATGGCTTCAGGAGTCTGCATGATGATGCGCTCTCCGAACATATCGACCCAACCGGGATTTTGCAGAAAGGAATCCATTTCCGTGACATGAAAGCTGATGTCGTAGTCCTGAAAAAAATCCCTGGGGACGTTCGGGTTGGTTCTGGAGCCTTCCAACGTAACGACGCGAACACGTTCATCGTCCGCTGCAACTTTTAGAATGAAGTCCATCATTTCTTTTTCGGTTCTCATATTCGCTGCACCCTCCGTATTCTATGTGTTATTCGTAATGATTAGAATACGGGCTGGCGGCCCGCGAATACGAAAAGCATAAGGAAAAGTCAGACGGTAGTGTTACAATTTATCCAACATTTTTTTCACGATCAATAATTCCTCCTCGGAATGAATGTTGTCTTCTTGATCCTTTTATTATAAATGGTGATCTGCATCCGATACAATGAGCAGCCTCGGCTTCCATAATAGACACGATCCAGACTGTAAAAACGGCGAGACACCGGAAAGCAACGAAAATGCCGCTTCTATATAGAGAATAAAGCGGCATTTTTGTGTCCGTATGAGAAAGTCAATTCACAGCATTTTGTTTGAGATAACGTCTCTGCCAGACCATGGTTGTAAGCAATGTCAACACCAATAGAACGAGACCAAGCATGAACGGATATGTGATTTGAATGTCATACAGTGTGCCGGCAAGTGTAGGCCCAAGCACATTCCCGATGCTCATATAGGCGTTGTTCATCCCCATGGCGAACCCTTGTTCATCGCCCGCCAGCTTGGAAATGAGTGTATTTAAAACAGGACGAAGGATGGAGGTCGCAAGGAAGATCAACAGGGTAATGCCAAAAAACAGCGAATAGCTGGTTGCAAATAGGGAAAGGAGGAAACCGATCGCGGCTACTCCCAAAAAGATATTCAAGACGGTCCCTTCCCCAAAACGACGAACGACACGGTCGACGATGAAGAGCTGTACGATGACGCTGACGATACCGGTAGTTGTAACCATCAAGGCGATTTCTTGCGGTGTTGCGCCGTACTGATTGTCGACATAAAGTCCAAGGACAGACTCATAGGCCATCAACCCGAAGCTCATTACAAGCGTAATGACAAGCGGTATGAAGAATGGCATCTTCACGGAACGGAATATTTTTCTGATCATGGATTCATCGTCTTTGACCGCCCCTCTATCCCCCGAGGCGAGCTTGGCAGCACTTTCCTTCAGAACAGCAACGGAAAAAATGACGGCAACAAGCGATACGACGGCCGAGATGAGAAAGGGAGTCTTCAATCCATAATCCGCCAAAAATCCGCCGATCCCGGGTCCAATGACGATGCCCAGCGACATGGCAGCAGAGACGAGACTGTTGCCTTTTGCCCGTTGATCCAGAGTAGTAATGTCTGCGATGTAGGCAAAAATGGCCGGAATCAGCAGTGCCGCGCCTATGCCTCCGATAACGCGAGAAGCGTAAAGCCACCAAATCGAATCAAAACTGTAAAAAACGAACATGGAGAGCGTTAAGCCCGCTAGTCCATAAATGATCATTTTTCTTCGGCCATATTGATCAGCCCACTTCCCGGCGATCGGTGAAAAAACGAGCTGGGAGCCTGCAAAAATGGCGATCATCAGTCCTGCTGCAGTTCCGCCTTGATTGATCGACGCCAAATAGGCTGGCAAGATTGGAATGATGATGCCAAAGCTTCCAATCGCAATAAACATATTGATCATTAAAATGACCATCTTTTTTCGTTGATCTGCTGTCATCATGTATCCTCTCTTTCAGTAGCTGTCCGGATTTACGTAGTGAGAAAGCCGGTTTGCCTGTGCTGGATTGTGCTTCCGAGAAAACCGATTAGTTGGAGATACAGTAGCTTTGATCATCTACCCCTTTTTATATACGCAAAACCGTTTCATTCAGCAGGCTGCGGAGAATATCCAGTGCCGTCTCTGTTTGCTTGCGATCTGTGTTCAGCAGGCGAAAGGCCTCGTTTACTCTGGATTTATAATTGGGCGGCGCAATTTCTAAAGAGTCCACGAGATCTGCTGCCTCCATTTCATGTGGACCATACACTTCATTTAACGCAAACAATACTTGGTGCAAACAGGTAATGACTCGATAGCAATGGCCTGCCGTGTAGGAGAAGTCTTTTTTTGAAACGCTTTTGGCCGCTGCCTGCAGGGAATAGGACGCCTCCCACAAAAACCTTTCGATGATGAATTGCTTGAGTGCCGAAGGATACGGTTTGGTCCTTTCCTTCAGTACAGCCAGTTTGCCGCTTCGATCCCAAATGATTTCGCCAAGGGAGATTTCCCCCAGATAGATGACGTTGGTAAAACAGTGAGGATGGCCGATTTGATATTCAATGTTTACGATTCCCTGGTTGCACTCGTCAATGACATCAGAAAGCTTGCGTACATCTCTGAATAGAAATTTCACTGGGGATTGCTGTACGGAAACCGTAACTCCTAGGTTCATCCAGGGTCTCCACTCTCCCATCGATGTAAGCAGAAACTTTCCCTCCACATCATCCATCGTTGTTGCTAATTTGACAATCTCATGAACAGCCATACCAGATTGACTGTCATAATAAATCACAAAAGTCGTACCGGAGCTTTGAGGCTGGTTCCCTCTCGCGTTTGCGCCGCCCAGCACGATTCCTTCTGTGCCAGGTACACCCTGAAGCCGTTCAACAACGTCTTCAATGAACAATTGTTCAGTCATATTGATCTCCTTTTTAGGAAGATTCAATTTCAAACTCCATTGGCCAGGTGAACGGAAAAAGGAGTTGCAGTGGCAACTCCTTCAAGTAACCTTTACAAATGAATAGCCAGTCGTATTCGTGCAAATCATCACGGTCCAGAATCAAACAAAAGCCAAGCTGAAGATCGTAGGCAGTTAAAAAAACTTGTCCTTTCCTGCGTTTCTATCAAGTCCAATCGACATAGAAATGTGGATCATTCGTGACTGAGGCTTTTGCTTACTTGACGAAGCACGTCCACGGCAGCACGCAAGCAATCAAGATCATGTTCTTCCCCTATCTTGTTTGCCCAAACCGCATGTTGCTCTTGTGTATAATCAAGAGCTTTTCTTCCCTCTGGAGTCATGGCCATCAGCTTGGAACGACGGTGGTGCGGGTTCTCGAGAAACTCGATCAACCCCTCCTTTTCCAAGGAATTGGCAGTTTGCTGTACACTTTGACGGGTCAATCCCATAATACGGGCGACATGAGCGACGGTTATCGGCCCATGTTCGACTACCCCAAGTATCTGCCAACGAGCACTGCTAAGGCCTACAGGCTGGGTCAGGCGATCTCCTGCCTCCAGCAAGCGGCCATTCAGGCGAAAGACTTCTAGGACAAGTTCGGTGAAAGCTTTTCCATTCGGGTTCAATTTGGTCATGTCAGTATTATTCCATTATGACAGGTTCTTGTCAATATGAGATGAAACTAATAGAAAAGAAGACTGCCTCATTATGTGTGATGCCCCCCTTGAAGCAAGCAGGCTGAACAAAATTACCTTTGCTGTGGGGAGAGCCATCATTGCGACAATGAGGCAGTCTGCGTTTTACTCAATTTCAAATTGCTCTTCCTGAGCAGTGTCTTGTGCCGAAGGATCGCTGTTTTCCACGGATTCTCCAAAACGCAGCGGCGCCCTGATTTCCACGAACGGAGCATCATTGGTCTCCTGAGTCGGACTCATTTCACTCGGAACTCCGATACTGCGCATAGCTTCCGGAAATTCTCTCTCTGGTGCCATAGACGCTTACACCTCCCATACAGCGTACTTTGTTTCTTCCTGAGTAGGATGCCCCTAAATGATTATTGAGGCACTTCTTCCATGACCTTATTGTTTCTCCGGAAGAAAAATCCGTTGTATTTGTTCAAGCCGTAGACAGCATTTGCCGCGGTACAAGCAACGACGTGGGGGCTCGTTTGCAAAGGATGCGCAAATGAAGACCGTTGCATCAACCTCCGAAGCTGATTGGCGGTCACCCCTTTTTTGGCCAGGGCTTCATCAAATTCTTTTTGAGCAGCCTGCTTGGCCTTGAACAGCATCATCTGAACGCGGCTATAAACGTTGATCGCTCCATCACCCGTCGTTTCGATGGGGAGAAAAATGGCGTCCGGGTATTTTTCCGTGATCAACGATTGCACCCCGTCAGAAACGCCGGAAGACGGCATGCAGCCAAACGGCTTGACCGAAATGGTCATGTTTACCTTCCGCTTCTTCACGTTGAGAATCAGCTTGCCTACTTCCATATGCCCTTCTCCGCCGCGGAGATGATTGTTGTAGTGGTCATGGGCAACGCGGGCAACCTCGTCCATGTCGGGCAGGTGATAATCATGGAGGCCGATCGCTTTGGCATAGGTCTGGAACATGACGCGCAGGACCCGGTCTGCAACCCAAAGCATCCGCAGGCGCTTGACGGGGTTCTTTCCTTCCAGTCCGTAACGCCCGGCATCTTCTCCCCGGAGCTTCATCCGCTTCATCGTATCGTAGCGCCCTTCCCAGATCAGATACAGCACCCAGGCTGTCAGCGATTGGACATCCACTTCAGCCCCTTCCTTTTCGAGAAAACGCTGGAGCTGATAATTTCCGTCTCCTTCGGTTGTCATCGCCCAAAATTCTCCGATAATGCTCACTTTCGGCTTGACACGCGTACGGTCTACCTGAATGCTCTCCAGTTCTTTTCGGCATTTGATCAACGCGGGAATCAGCCATTTTCGGTCACGCAAGGCATCATACAGGATCTTTTTGCAGCGCTCCATGACGGCATCGGTCGCGCCGGCTTCTACCTCGTAAGGGCGGATGCGGTAAGCCAGCGCGTTCAAAATATCCCCCAGCAAAAACGCTTTTACAAAGCTGATAAAGAACGAGGAATCCAGTTTCAGCGCGGATTCCCCGCCGGTTGCCTGTTTTAGGCCGCTCTGCTGCTGGAACAACAGCACGCGGAATCCGTCAAACCCGGCATCGCGGAGCGCTTTGCGGTATTCCGTGACATACGTGCCGAACCGGCACGGCCCGCAAGAACCGCTCGTCACGAACAGATAATTCCGGACGATTTCTTCTTTTGATTTGCCTTCCACATCTCGCAAATGAGTCAGGTATTTGATGAGATTCCCTACGGTGAAATACGTCGGATTGCACTGGCCGCGGTTGCCGAACTCCTTGCCGAAGCGCAGCGACTCATTATCCGGACAATCCATGTGCCGAACCGTGTAGCCGAGGCCCGCCAAAGCTCCTTCCACCAAATAGTCATGAGCCATGGTCAGTCCGCCGAATAGGATGGTCGTGCTTGCTTTATCCTTTGCCAAAAACTGACGGGGAACCGGATCAAACCACTGTGCTTTTTGTTCCTGCTGCAGCCCGAGTGCCAGAGCCTGCTCTTCCTGATAGCGAAGCAATTCATTTTCCAGAGAGTCTTTGGCCGCAGGTGTTTCCTTCGTCGTTGACATCTGATGTTCGCCTCTTTCCTGTGGAAATCGTATTCTAGTTGCCTGCTTGCGAGAGGTTCTTCTCTTCATAGGATGTCTCTTTCGTCTGCAAACCAAGCAGTTCCAGCCGTTTTTTCTCCAAACGCTGCTGAAGCTCCGCTTTTTTCCGGGCCAAATCCTCCAGGCGTTCTTCATGCAGGCTCAGGCTGTGGGCATACGTTTTCACCCGAATCTTGATGGACCCGCTCGGTTTGTTCGCATCGATATCGTGCAAGGCGGAGTATGGAGTGCCCGCCGTCGAAATGATCGAGTCAATCAAGCCGTAGGTCGGCGCATCGTGCCCGCACTTGAAGCTGGACAGGTCCAATACGGCCACATTGGGGTGACGGGCGGCAAATTTGGCTGCCCACACCTTTTGCACGCTGTTGGAACTGAAGTTCTCTGGCCATACATCGCTTACTTCGAGCGCGTGCTGCACACGTCCGCTTTCCAGATCGGATCGGAAAAAGCGGCGCAGCCATTCTTCGTCCTTGGGGATCGAGCGCATGGAGAGAATGGGATAGCCCAGCACCTGGAATTCTTCCAATACAGAGTGATTGAGGCCGGGATCGGAATGGTAGGGACGGCCGATCATCAAAATGGCAAGGCGATTTTCCTTTTCCACCTGCTCCAGGATCATTTTTCCCCGCTCCTGCATCTCGGCGTCGAAAATATTCATCGCCCGCCAGCCCTGCTCCACGGCAAAATCGCTTTCGTCCTCCGTGATTTGCAGACAGTCCTGAAACGCCTCGAACAACTGCTTTTTCATCATGTGCCGCTCCGTAAACGTAACGGCCGGATCGAGATAAGCCACCCCTTTTGTCTCAAAGAAATTTACCTCTTTCGTAAAGGCGGCCTTGATCACGTTTGGCGCTCCCGCCACGATGGGACAGCTCGATGAATCCATCACATTTTGCAGATGGGTCGGGATATGAGTAATGCACGGAAAGAAGATATAGTCGAGCGGCTTTCGCTCATGGTGCTTGAACAATAAATTGTGGATATGCGCCTGTGCCACTTTCGACGGGTAACAGGGGTCGATCGAGCCGTATTTGCCCCCCTCCTGCCACATTTCCTCGCTCGTAAAGTCGCTGAAAACAATATTGTTCTTGTCGATGCCAAGCGTCTCGAAATAGGTCCGCCAGAAAGGTGCGGTCGACCAGATATTGAGAACGCGGGGAATCCCGATGCGAATCTGTTTTCGTCTCTCCGCCGTTTCCATCGATGATCGCTGGAAAGCTCGGCGGTATGCCGTTTTGCGCAAGCCCCCCAGACAGAGCCATGTGCGTTTGAGATGGACATCTTCTACGGTTGTATCGGTATCCGGCATAGGCTCTGGATCGTAGAAGTGCTGGTACATGCGCTGCGCCTCGTATTCCACCAGATTCGGAAAGTGCTTTTTCAGTTCTTGCCGCTTCCGGGTCAGCTGGATGACGGCTTCCTTGTCTTCCACCGTTCCTTTTTCGCAGCTGAATCCCGAAATATAGCGGGCGGTTTGCCCGTCCGGCGTCTGCGAGTCGATGAACGTTCGGCTGCAATGGTTGGGACAAAAATTGCAGCGGGTGGATTCGTCGTTTCGGGAGATATAGTGCAAATTGATCGCGGCATCCAGCCCCAAAAACGTGGAATACCCCCGTCGTTTCACCACGCGCAACGTTTCCATCGCTGCACCGATCGCTCCCGCTTCTCCCGGGTGGGGATTCACGTAAACTTCCGCATCAGGGACGCGCTGCTTGATGTAATCGACCTGTGCCTTGACGGCAGCGAGGTTGTACTGCGTGCCGCCTTGGAGCACAAACTTGCGTCCCAGCTCTGCCATACGCGGAATCTGAACCACGTACTGCCAGACGTTTTTCGGCAACACAAGCGCGAGACCGGCAAGCAATTCTTCTTTCGAATAGCCTTCCTTCTGAAAGTTGACACGGTCGGCATCCAAAAATACGGCGCAGCCATACGAATATTTGGGCGAGAGATCCGCCTTGAAAGCTGTTTCCGCATACTCTTGAACCGGTATGCCGAATTGATCTGCCATTGCCTGCAGGAGCATCCCGTTTCCTGCGGAGCATTGGTTTGAGAGTCTGAAGTTGCGGATGTCCCCGTTTTTCAAAAAGAGCACCTTGATATCCTGACCGCCGATATCGCAGATCACATCGATATCGCCAAACTCGTGCACAGCGCTCATCATATGGGCGACGGTTTCGACAATGTTGACATCCGCCTTGAGCGTTTTTTCCAGGACATCCGCTGCGTATCCTGTGGCGCCGAATCCGATAATCTCAAGCTCGGCTCCCTGCGACCTTACTCTGTCGTCGATGCGCTTTAACATTTCTTTGGTGTCTTCCAGCGGATTGCCTTTGGACAACTGGTACTCCTTCAGCAAAATCGTGCCGTTTTCATCTACGAGCACGGCTTTGGAGGAAGTCGAACCCCCGTCCAGGCCGATGACGGCTCGCACCTTTTGACCCGGTTCAAACGAAGCTGGCGTAAAGCGCGGAATACTGTACAACCGGCGGAACTCTTCCAATTCGTCCGCACTTTTTACGAGCGGCGGACCCGCATTTTCGCCCAATTTCGCCTTGCGTCCGTGCGCAATGAATTCCTTCAGGCCTTCCAGCCCGGTATATGTCCCGACGTCTGCCGGTTCGTGCATGCCGTACATGACAGCTCCATACGCTGCGTAGTACTGTGAATTTTCCGGTACGAAGATTAATTCGTCTATCGGCATGTCTTTGGGATAATCGTAGCCCCGCTCTTCCCAAGTCGCAGGAATGCGCTTTCGCCAGCATTCTTGCAGGAAAGGCAGGTATGTATTGGGACCTCCGAGCAAAAGCACGCGATGGCGCAGCGTATTGCCCCGGGTAAGAACAGACAGGTTTTGCATCACGATGGCATCCGCGAGAGAACACATGATCTCCGCCGAGGGAATGCCGCTTTTCACCAGATTCACGATGTCTGTTTCCGCAAAGACTCCGCACTTGGCAGCGACATGGTGCAATTTGCTGTCGTCAAAGTGAAGCTTGCCCACCTCCTCCATCGGCATCCCTACTTTAATCATGCACTTGTCGATGGTTGCTCCGGTGCCTGATGCACACTTGTCATTCATCGAAGTCAGCGCCTGCTTGTCCCCTGTTTCCTCATTGACCTTGAAAATAATGATTTTTGCATCCTGGCCGCCCAGCTCGATGACACTGCCCACGTCAGGGTGAAGCTGCTCCACTGCCATCGTGACTGCATTCACTTCCTGGACAAACTTGGCCCCGATGTGCTCCACAATAGGGCCGCCCCCCGAGCCAGTCACGAAAACGCGAATCTTATCCTGGTTTACATGGGCAAACTCATTCCCAATGGTGATCAAAAACTCCAGGACCTTTTCGGCTTGCTTCGTATGATGGCGCTGATAGTCTGACCATAGGATTTCTTTGTTTTTCGGGTTCACAACAGTCGCTTTGACGGTGGTTGAACCGACGTCAATCCCGATGATTAAGGAGTCCAAGTCTTCACTTTGCTGTTCCATGGAAATGCACCTCGCTCCACTTTATACATTCATTATCTTTTGGATAAAGATAGCAATATATACATAGTGGAAATGTTAAATTCCAATTCTTTGTCTTGATGGGACGGATTGAAGCAAAACAGGAGAGGTTGCCTTTTTACAAGGAATTGGAAGCAAAAAAAGCAGCCCTGCGATATGCAGGACTGCACTAATGATCACTTTGGCTATTTGATTGCTGACAAATTCGTAATGATTCTTCTTTATGCTTAAGGCGATAATCGAACCAAGCAATACTTTTGTGTGAGTAAGAGCGTTTGCTTTTTCATCGCTCTTGTACGTTTATCATGATCGATCAGGTTCTTTGTTGAGTGGATCATTGTTTTCTGTCGACTGTATCGGGTCAATGACATCAGGCTTTCGGCCATATGCTTTATTCGTGACCCAGATGGTAATCCAAATAATTAAAATGGACACAATGACCAGAGCTATCAGAAAACCGGTATTCATGAATGAGTTCCCCCATCGGTTTATACTTTTCCACTATTATAAATGTTTTTGGCATGTCCAAATCTGTCAAACTGGTGAACGATCGGTGGACCCGGATTTGTAATCAAACACAAGGACAAACAATGGAACAAAATACCCCATCGTCTGTCCTTTTAGAGCATTCTTCAATGAATCGTTTTACGTGTTGTTTTTGGGGAGGGAAGATGTCCTCGGCTATTGATTCCTGCTCCCCAGGGACAGCAGGTATTGAATCAGCGCATCCTGCTCTTCTTTCGTAAAGCCTGTCGATGAATCCACCCAGAATTCATGTCCGCTTCCGGCAATATGTACGTCTGCAAGCTCCTTCGCGCTTTTGTTTGCAGCGATGACTTTTTGCCGCAGATCTTTATCGATCAGAGCACGCAAACTATTGGCCGGATCGGGTGAAATCCCCTTCGCCAAAGTGCCGGGTACCCCCAATTGCGACAGGTTTGGTCCAACAGCAACTCCGCCATCGTGCAAATAAGGAGCAGTCCATCTTAAGCCGATCAGCCCTTTTACCTTGTATCCCCCAGGTGAATTGCCATGTGCAAACGCTATCTTTAGCTGTTCCGGGTCCAAATGGGCCGTTGGAATGGGAAGCACTTTTGCATCTGGCGGAATGGGAACAGGCGTATCTGGCGTATACAACGATGGAGGACCAAACAGGTTTTGGGTTTTCTTCAGAGCCATTCCGCGGGAAGGTTCCGTCCCAATCTGTTTGGAAGTAAGCACCCGGTTATTGGTAAAGGCTTCCCCCGCATGACAAGTAATGCAGGACGCCCTCTTGAATACATTCTCGCCTAAGACTGTTCGTTTAGAGTCGACTTTTTCCTTATGCTTCGGAGGGGTGATCGTATTCTGGTAGGCTGCCATCGCATTCAGTTGTTCCCCGACTTTGTAGCCTGGTGAACCAATCACCAATCCATCTGGAGCCACGACTGTCAACTTTGGAAAAGACGGAGGCTTGATCATCTCGTTTACACCAGGAACACCCGGCGTAGGGTCGACTTTGGCAAAAAACTCGGTTGGTTTCAGACCGCTTTTCGGGTCGTAACGGTATTTCGGGTTGGCAGCATTCTGCAATAGCGTCCCCAGATACACTTCTTTATCCAGCCCGAATAATGCCTGGCTGGCCTCGACTTGGGCGAGGGAATCGGAGTTTTGCGCATGAACGTTGTTGCTAAACGCACTTAACCCATGAAATGGCCCGGCAGCAGAAAAGCCGCTCCAGCCATATGGGTGATTTCCTTTTGTGAAGGAATCGGGAATTTGACAGGGATTGCTTGTTAAATCAATCGTCGAATCGATATTTCCCCGAGGCCACTTTACTAAATTTTCGTCCACTGCTTTTTCCAAGGCAGCGGGATCGGGCAAAGGGGACGTTTTCCCATCAGAGGTAGGCACGACACGATCCAATCCGCTCATGTATGCTTTTAGGTTGGCTACATCCGTGTGTGTAAAGAATGCGGTGGAATTCGTCGCCAAGGCGAGGAACAAACCGGCATTCAGATCGGAATTGGGAGCGCCTTCGATGACCATTTTCGTCTCGTGGTCAACGGTCGCATGACAGGCCATGCAACTGACCCCGACTTTCAATTTTCCTTCCGACCACTTAATGGGCAATCCCAGTGGCGCATAAGCTCCCTTGGGAACATCTATGCCGGTATCCACCTTTTCCCCTTTCTTAAAAGACCTTCCCCCTACGGTTACATCATAAGCAAGCTCAACCTGTAAATTTGTCGTTCCCTCCCCTTTTAACTGGAAAATAGCTTTCGCGATATTTGCGATCGTCAAAGGGCCGTCCACAATGCCCATGATATCCGTGAGAAACACTTCATTGCCGAATGTCTCCTGATACAATGTTGTTCGTCCCAATTGCAGCAGACGGCCGTTGACTTCTACAGCGCCATTTTGGGCAGAAAGTCTGCCTGTATGATCATTTGCTTTGTCTTGTACCGTAAACGTCTGTCCCCACAGGTCGTAATACATGACTCCCGTGTTCTGAAAACCATTTGCTTGCGCAGGACGCAAAACCTTGTCCGCAGGCGGAACATAAGCATACTCCGGTTCCCAGCCTAAAACGAAGACGCAACCGGTCGCGAGAAGGGCAATGAGTATGAATATAAGCTTCCCAAAGTGTTTTCTCATGACAGACTCCCTTTTCACATAACCCCACCAACATCGGAATCTCACACTCGCCTGATGGCTACGAACATAAACGGACGATTCACTGGGGGTATCTTATCGCCCCCGCGCATCCATACCCTTTATTTTGCCAACCGTTTCTTCGTCAAGCTTCTTGATCAGGCTGACGAGCAGCTTCACGGCATTGTCCAGATCATCGCGGTGCACGATGGACACATGGCTATGAATATAACGAGCCGGAACGCTGATCACCATGGACGGTACGCCATTGTGTGCCATATGTATTTTTCCGGCGTCTGTACCGCCGCCAGGCATGATATCCGTCTGGTAAGGAATCTTGTTTTCTTTGGCGGTGTCGATGACAAAATCCCGTAGGTTCAAATGCGGAATCATGCTGCTGTCATAAAAGCCAAGTAGCGGACCGGCCCCCAGTTTGGAATGCCCTTCCTTGTGGCTCATTCCGGGTGTGTCGCCTGCTACGCCTACATCCAGGGCAAACGCAATGTCTGGAGAAACTTTGTGAGACAGGGTTACTGCTCCCCGCAGTCCTACTTCCTCCTGTACCGTAGCTCCGCAGAATACCGTATTGGGATGCGATTCTTGGCATATTTGCTTGAAAACCTGCAAAGTCACGAAACAGCCTGCGCGATTATCCCAAGCTTTTGCCAAGAGCATTTTGGGATTCGGCAAAACCTCGAACGGACAAATCGGGATGATCGGATCGCCTACCTCGACTCCGAATTCTTCAGCCTCTTCCTTACTGGTAGCACCGATGTCTACAAACATATTGCTGATCTCCAGGACGTTTTTTCTCTCTTCGATCGATAAAATATGCGGGGCCTTTGAGCCGATCACGCCTGTGAGATCACCCTTGCGCGACAGAACCTTTACCCGCTGGGCCAGCATGACGTGCCCCCACCACCCGCCAAGCGGCTGCAGGCGGAGGAAGCCCTCTTTTGTAATATGTGTGACCATAAAGGCCACTTCGTCCATATGAGCAGCCAAAAGAATTTTTGGACCGGCATTCCCGTGTTGACCAACGATGCTTCCCAAATTGTCAGTGATGATTTCTTGAGTCAATGCAGAGAGCTTTTCTTTCATCAAGCGATGTACTCTGACTTCAAAACCGGGAGGGCCTGCCGCCTCAGTCAGTTCCTTCATCAATTGCAGCTCTTTGTCCATTTGTTATCACTCCTCGTGGTAGAATGACCTCTTTTCCATTGAACCTGTCTATGTCCCGCATCACTCCGGCAAGCCAGGTCTACAGTCTGTCATCCTCCCACAGCTTCGCGTACGCTTCGTCCTTTTCATCTGCATTTTCTTTCAAGAAAAGCTCCTTGCCCGAGTATGTCTTTGCTTCCATCGTTTCACCCGTCTCAGGAATCCGTACAGTTTGCACTTCCTGCTTGATTTCCTCAGCCATTGTTTCCTTCTTCCCCTCTGTTCAAATTCGTCATTATACTGTGCGTCATCTGTACTTGTTTTATGCCGGCCGCCCTGGCTTCTCCATTGATCTGAGGATCGACTTTACGCCAGTTTAGACCGTTTTTGCGGCATGCATAATTCCGCTCAAAGTCACCCAATTTAAGGATATCCGCGTAAAGGAGGGATACGATGAAGAACCGCAATGACGAATTGACCAACGCCGCAAACGAGATTGCCGACAAGACATACGAGCCATCTGATTACAGCAGCCGTGCCTTTTCTGAACAGGGATTGGCCATGACCCATGAACAGGTTAGCGATGATTATATGGAAGGTACGAATGATGGGAAAATGGACGAAAATGCTGGCGAGAAAAATCTCGATATTCCTCGGACCGGATACGAGAGTATGTTTGAGGAAGCAGACAGCAATACCTGATCAAAGGCATTGGTTGCATCTTACATAGACAAATTCTTTCATGAATGAATGCCACTCTGCTCATGATAGAAAATGAGGGGAAATAGACTGCCCCTACGCCACAAATACGGGAGTGAGATTATGAACGACAAGGAACTTTTAGTCGAGAGGCTGAAGGCGGAAGGTTTTGCCAAGAGTGCTGAAAAAGTACAGAATGAACCGGAACAAAAGAATGCGGAAATGAAACGGACGACACCTGGGGTCTATAACACCCGGGAATCTGAATAAATTTGTAGTCTGACTGCCATGACTTCCGCAGCGCGCTGCTTGGAGAACGCACGTTCGTGCTGTTCGGCTGGAGCGCTGCCTGCTGCTTACTATTCAACGTCTCTTGTACTTACCACTATCTATTTTTCGTGGATGATGGTACGATAAAAGACTTGCCAACCGAAGGCAAGAATAAAATGTACAGGAGGTTGTATGGCAAAAACATCGATCATCGTCAAGCAACAGCGGACGCCGAAATTCAAGGTGCGGGCATATACTCGATGCCAGCGCTGCGGACGTCCACACTCTGTTCTTCGCAAATTTCAGCTTTGCCGTATTTGCTTCCGAGAGCTTGCTTACAAGGGGCAAATTCCAGGCGTGAAAAAGGCAAGCTGGTGAGGACTGGCTTTGCATAATGATAACGTTTCCTGCTGTCAGGAGACGTTATTTTTTTATTCGTCGTACAGGGAGCTTTGGCATAATCGTGAACCGCAGGTCATAATCGTATAATGCACTTTATTCTGATAAAACAGAGGGGAATTCTATGCCTGTCCTAAACAGTCTGTCTCTTGATCAAATGGTCCGGATCATTCACCACGGTCTGGAACGTTCAAATAAACCTCAAAGGGTATTGATTGCGGGAGCGGGCATGGCAGGACTAGTGGCCGGTTCCTTGTTAAAGGAGGACGGACATGACGTAACCATTTTGGAAGCATCTCGGCGGGTTGGCGGACGCATTTTTACTGTACGTTCCCCTTTTTCAGAAGGTCACTATTTCGAGGCTGGCGCCATGAGAATCCCGCGCAGTCATTCTCTGACTTTGGCTTATATTCGAAAGTACAAACTGCCGGTAAACAAATTTATCAATCAAACCCCAAATGATTTGATCTATGTAAACGGCGTCAAGACTCGTCGAAGGATCTATGAAAGAAGCCCTGATATCCTGAACTTTCCCGTAGCAAAAAAAGAGAGCGGAAAGACAGCTGAAGACCTAATCCGCCTGGTAGCCCAACCTGTTATAGACTTCATCAGGCAAGATCCTGAAAGAAACTGGCCCAGAATAATCGAGGCCTTGGATCGGTACTCCATGGAGACATTTCTTCGCTACAATCCTCTTGGCCCTTCTCTCACCGCCGAAGCTGTAGATATGATCAAGGTCCTGCTGGCGTTCGAAGGCTTTCCCGAGTTGAGTTTTCTCGAAGTGCTGCGAAACATCATCGCGATTGCACCAGAGTCAGAATTTTATGAGATTACGGGTGGGAATGATCAGCTTCCCAACGCTTTTTTCAATCAATTGAGCGATCACATTTTGTTTTCGATGAAGGTAACGTCCCTTTCGCTGAGCGGCAACTATCTTCGGCTAAGCGCAATCGATACGAACACGATGCAAAAACTGGAGTTCACAGCTGACCGCCTCATCTTGACGATCCCGTTTTCTCTCATGAACTTTATCGAGGTACAGCCCTACGATCTTTTTTCCTATTACAAATGGAAGGCCATTCACCAGCTTCACTACGTATCCTCTACGAAAATTGGCATTCAATTTTCACGTCGTTTTTGGGAAGACGCAGGCATGTTTGGAGGGCAAACGGTTACCGACTTGCCCATCCGTTTTGCCTACTATCCTAGCCATCGTTTCGGGGACGCATAGGGCGTTGTGCTAGCCAGCTATACATGGGAGGATGATGCGTTGCCCTGGGTAAGCATGAGCAGGCAAGTGCAAGTGGAAGAAGCTCTGGGAGACCTGGCAGAAATTCACGGAGAACAGACAAAGCGATATTTTGTGTCCGGATTTGTCCAGAACTGGGCTTTGCACCCATATTCTGCAGGAGCTTTTTCGATGTTTAAACCGAACCAGGAGAAAGATCTTTCACCCTATATAGCGTTACCTGAAGGGAACATTCATTTTGCCGGGGAACACACTTCTCATTTTCGCAGTTGGATACAAGGAGCCATCGAATCCGGAATTCGGGCCGCTTACGAAGTGAATCAAGCAGACTGACAACTGCAAACAGCAATCTGCGTTGCGTAAAAAAACCAGGCCGATTTGACCTGGTTTTTCGTCTGTTGTTCCGTTTACCCTGTCCCCGCTCCTCCAGGGTGTTCAGGCGGTTGTACCTCCGTGTCCTTTTGCGCTTTGCTGGTTTGGAAGAGGTCGGTTGCTCCCGCTGCGTGAGTGCCCAGTACCTGCAGTTCTTCATTTCCGTTCGGCTTCTCGTCCGGTTTTTTCATCTCAAAACCTCCTTTCACTGTTGTTGTTGCGTATATCGGTTGTTCTTCTCATCAGGAAGCGTCACATGTGCAATTATCAAAACGGTCTTCTTTCCGTCAACTCATACTTTGCCTGCAAATGGAGAAACCAGTGTGTTTTGATAGCGCATCTCTACACACTGGCTGGCATTGTCTTATGAAAGTCTTCTTGCCGCGTTTTTTAAGCCAAGAATCCGCCTTCACGAGCGATATCTTGTCTTACTTGCTGCGGGTTGGTACCGGCAAAGCCTTGCTGGAACACTGCTTGGGCTCCGCCGAAAGCTGCCGGGGAAGCTTGCTGGGTGAAGCCGCCAGCGAAGCCAGCTTGGCCGAATCCGCCTTCACGAGCGATATCTTGTCTTACTTGCTGCGGATTGGTGCCTGCAAAGCCCGGTTGGAACACTGCTTGGGCTCCGCCGAATCCTGCTTGCTGGGTGAAGCCGCCAGCGAAGCCAGCTTGACCGAATCCGCCTTCACGAGCGATGTCTTGTCTTACTTGCTGCGGGTTGGTGCCTGCAAAGCCCGGTTGGAATACAGCTTGCGCTCCGCCGAATCCAGCTTGCTGGGTGAAACCGCCGGAGAAGCCAGCTTGTCCAAATCCGCCTTCACTGGCGATGTCCTGTCTTACTTGCTGCGGGTTGGTGCCTGCAAAGCCTGGTTGGAAAATCGCTTGGGCTCCGCCGAATGCAGCCGGGGAAGCTTGCTGGGTGAAGCCGCCGGAGAAGCCAGCTTGTCCAAATCCGCCTTCACGGGCGATATCCTGTCTTACTTGCTGCGGGTTGGTCCCTGCAAAGCCAGGTTGGAAAATCGCTTGGGCTCCACCGAAGTTATTGGAGAGTGTTTGATTGGTAAACATGTTTGTGTTCCTCCTTTTTAATGTGGTTCATAACTTAAGCCATTGCTGGCTGTTGCTGGTAAGCATTGATCATCGTGTTCATCGTATGGTCTGCTAGCTGCGGCGTTTGGTAGAACCCTCTCATATTCATATACTGCCATGTTTCATAGGCCATTTGTTGGCACAGATTGGCTCCGTTAACATGATATTGTCTGATTTGCGGGTCTACGCATTCACTAGCCCAGAGCATACCGATGGCGGAACCGGTCTTGTGCCAGTTGAGCATGATTGTTGCGATCGTCATATCAGAAAGGCGGGTTGGATGTGGATTTGGCGCCATCATCTGAGGCTGATTCAGCCCGACGGTCGCTGGCTCAGTCGTACGGATTTGAGCCAGTTGGGGAGTGGCTGCTACGTTTACACCCTTCCCCATCAACAGATTGATCCCTTGCTGATAGGCATTCATGATTTGGCGTTGGTGATTGAGAACCATGTTTTTCAGTTGCGGATCCTGTGCCATTTCGGCAAATAAGCCATGCATTTCGATCTCCGCATGCTTGGAGCGCAGCGCTTCTTGCGTTTCCAAAAATTCATGTGCGGCAAACCGTTGCATATATGCACCTCCTCTTCATATGGTTTGGTGTACATAGTACATCCCATCATAGACTTCCCGGGCAAATTTGCCTTTATGTATCTGCGGAGTAAGGAAATTCCACCCCGTATGATGGCTCTGGAGAAAAATAATTCATTCTGCTAGTGAAAAGTGGAAGGCTGTGTTTCTGCAAAGCGCTCTTCGGTCTGATCGAACACGGGTTTGGTTTCTTCGAAGAAACGATCTTGATTCTCGGGCGAAACGTACCCCAGTTGAATGCCGGTTGCTTTTGCGAGAAACGGGTCAAGCGTGCAAAGGTCAGCTTTGGAAATGTCGGATAAAGCGGTTTTTCCTGCTGATACAGCAACCAATTCCATTTCTGTCACACAAGCGTTGAGGTACCGAAACAAATTGGTCGACGCCTGGTCAATATCTAGCTGATCCGTCATTTTTCCCGTATAAACCAGCAAACTGGTGGGAGGTTCAAACGGAACCGACTTGACCATTTGTTCGCTCACGAGCGCCATGAGTGCTGCGGTGCCGATATAGACTGCATCTGCACCCAGTGCTATCGCTTTGAGCATTTGCCCCGGCGTTACAAGTCCACCTGTGGCCAGTAGACTGACATCCCGGAAAACGCCTTTGCGGGCAAAAAATTCTGTTGCCCTCGTGATCGCAAAAAGAGTCGGCAGCCCCACATCATCCTGAAGCGTCGGCGCTCCTCCATGGGTTCCACCCTCTGCTCCATCCAGCGTAACGAAATCTACCCCGGCCTCTACCGCAATTTGCAGCTCTTTTTCCAGGTGATGGGTTGCTGCGATTTTGAGCCCGACCGGTACACCCGTCTCATCCCGAAGCCGCCTGACGAGCTGAATAAAATCTTCTTTTGTATTTACCCCCGGAAGACGCGAATGAATAAGCGCATCCTCCCCTTCGCGAAGCTCAAAAACCTTTCGGTAATCTTCGCCGATGTTTTTTGCTGTTGTCCGCTGGTAGGCTGATCCCTGGGCGCCTTGTCCCAATTGAATCTCAATGGCATCCAGACGGTTGTACTTGTCAGGGGTATTCAACCAGCCGCCGCGATTGTATTGACCGATCAGCAAGCGAGCGGCTTCCCGCTCCTCCTCGAGCAGACCTGCTTCCCCTGTATTGGTCGCTGTCCCCGCAGCCGCAGCCGCCTTGGCCAACGCAATTTTTGTACTCTTGCTAAGCGCCCCTCCAAACGACATCGCTGCGATCATGATCGGCATGGAGATGGTCAATGGTTTTCGCGCGCGGTGGCCGATCGTGACAGAAGTCTTGATCCCTACATTTTCTGGTGTTGGAAAGCGGAATAAATGTACGGGATTAAACAAGATTTTCTCCCACGGGGAAAAGTGAAGGTGACTGCCAAGCGGACGAGGGACGGGTGTTCCCTGGGCAGCCCGCATCGCGATTTCCATAAGGTTGATCGGTCCAACCTTTTTCGTGGCAGGCACCATCTCAAACAGGTTTTCAATGTATTGATCCCTCATCATTCTCGTTACTGCTTTATCCACCGTTTCGTTAATAGCCGAACGGATGAAGTTTTCAATGAGTCTCAGCACGTTGCCCACTCTCCCCCGGTTCACCACCGTCTAGTGCGTTTATGAGCCCCTCTAATTTTTGGGTCATCGCCAAGCACATGTGCTTCATGGTGCCAAGCTGGCGGGCAGCATTCTGTTCTTCCACGGCAATATCGACCAGGTTTCGGTCATCGAAATTCGTGAGCTTTTTGTAATGGTCGTGCTCAATGGTAGACAGCGTTCCGGCCATCGTTTCGATCCGATTCAGCTCGGAATGGATATACGAAAGCGTGTTCTTCAGTTCTTGGTTGGCATTCATTGCATGGCACCTGCCCTTTCCATTTTGTTTATACATTAACCAATGTTTGTAAGTTCTATGCTTTTTTTGTCCTGAGCAAATAAAAAAACCGTCCCCTCTTTTGAAGGGACAGTTTTTCGATTCTTATATGAAATATCGAGTTGATTCAGTTGGCTTGCAAGGACGTCCCTTTCGCCGGGACCGGCGCCAAGCATTTACTCCGCCAAATCTACATTGTGGTACACCTGCTGGACATCATCCAGATCTTCCAGTGCATCAATCAATTTTTCAAATTGAGCTTGCGCGTCTTCGGGAAGTGTCACTTCATTTTGCGCGAGCATGGTCAGCTCTGCAACGGTAAACTCAGTGACGCCGGCATTTTTGAACGCTTCCTGTACGGCGTGAAACTGGTCTGGCTCCGCGTAGACGATCACCGATCCGTCTTCGTCCAGAATGTCGCGTACGTCCACATCCGCTTCCATGAGCAATTCGAGAACTTCTTCCGCAGTTTTGCCTTCGACACCGATAACGGCAGTTGCATCGAACATATAGGCTACCGAACCGCTCACGCCCATGTTGCCGCCATTTTTATTAAAGGCTGCACGGACTTCGGAAGCAGTACGGTTTACGTTGTTGGTCAGTGCATCGACGATGATCATCGATCCATTTGGTCCGAAGCCTTCATAACGCAGCTCGTCGTAGCTTTCTTCGGAACCGCCTTTTGCCTTTTCGATGGCCCGGTCAATGATCGCTTTCGGTACGCTGTACGTTTTTGCGCGCTCAAGCACGACCTTCAGGGCGCGATTGGATTCCGGGTCCGGTTCTCCCTGTTTGGCTGCAACGTAAATTTCTTTACCGAACTTTGCATATATCCGACTGGTATTGGCATCCTTTGACGCTTTTTTTTCCTTGATATTGTTCCATTTACGACCCATAATGTCCCACTCTCTTTCGACGGTTTCAAATTAAGGCTGCTCCCCTCAAGAGGAGGTTCATAGCAACGAAATGATTGCTGACAAAAAAATACTAAATGAAAGATATCCAGTTCACAAGAGGAAATTATAAAACAATGCCGGAGCAGGGATGTTTATAAAACCGGCTATGCCTGAAACTGAGCGGCGGAAAAATATGAAATGGCATACCTCCTGAATCTGCAGCCAATTCAAGAAAGACGGTACCTATTATAACATAAACAGAATGGCTCTCTCTATCAGAAGCCTCGATCGCTTTCCTTTCGGTTCGCAGCAGATTGTTTTTCTTGCATTCCTAAAAAATGCCCTCTGAATGAAGGCGCTTTTCTCAGTCCGAGCATAATGGCACTATCATTTTCCGCGAATCCGGTTCATATTTTACGAGCAGCACCGGAATATGAGCATGCTGCACGACAGCTTGACCGCTTTTTCCAGTGCTTTTTTGGCTAACGCCGATCCATCGAAAGGCATCAAAATTTTGTTGCATAGCATGCCGATCACGGCCTTTCTCATTGCGTCTAGGAGCATCCTTTCTTTGCTATTCTACCATAGACATACTCTTACGTTTACGTTAACGTCAATAAAAAGATATGCTGTCACTACCGGTCTACTACTCAATAAAGAAACATAGAATAAAATCATATGGTGTTTTTAACCATACCGTATTGACAATGTAATTTACACCTTGTAAAATAAAGCCAAGACGATGCAGAAAGGAGGAGACAATTTTGAATTCTGCATCCGTTTCAAAGCCGGTCTTTCGATCTCCGGACGGTCTGCCTACCGATATATGCATTTTTACAATCACATCCGAGCCCAGAAAAGATACAAAAAACAAGTCGCTTCCGGAGAGAAAGCTGAAGATCCTGCTCATCCAGCGCGATCCGAAAAGCGACCGGTTTCCAGGCTACTGGGCTTTTCCCGGCGGTTTTTCCAATGAACACGAGACTCTCGACGCTTGTGCCGAGCGGGAATTGAGAGAAGAAACCCACATCCTGAACGAAAACGTCCATATCGAACAACTGAAAGCCTACTACACTCCGGGAAGAGATCCGGGAGGCTGGATTCCCACGGTCGCCTACTACGCTCTGGTGAACGAGAAAAGCCTTTCCGGTTTTAAAGCGGATGACGACGCAGTTGATGCTCGCTTGTTTACAGTGGAAGAAGCCTTGTCGATGAAGCTTGCTTTTGACCATAACAAGATATTGGAGGATGCGCTCAAACGCATCCAGGAAAAAATGCTGCAAACCAACATCGCCAAGGAATTCCTGCCGGAAGAATTCACGTTATCCGAGCTGCTCCAGGTCATCGAAACGGTAGTGCCGACATATACAGTGGATAGATCAAACTTTGAGAAAAAATTAGTGGGCACCAAAACGAGAAAAGGGATCATTGAAGTCGCCCGGGACTCGCAAGACCGGATCAAATATTCGAATGAATACTCGCAAAACAAGGCGAAACTGTACCGTTTTACGGACTACGTCCCCTTTTTAACGATCTATTAGTCCATCTTTTTTTAAGTAACGATAAGGTTATTTTGACAATATCAAAAATACATTTTGATTTTCGGGAGGTCATGATGATGAGCAAAAAAGCGTTGATTGTCATCGATTATACGAATGATTTCGTTGCTGCAGACGGTGCCCTGACTTGCGGAGAACCGGGACAACACATTGAGAAGCGGATATGCGAGCTGACCAATGAGTTTCTGCAAAATGGAGATTATGTCGTCATGGCTGTGGATGGCCACAAAGAAAACGATCCTTACCATCCGGAAACCGCCCTCTATCCCCCGCACAATATCATGGGCACAAAGGGACGCCATCTATATGGAGCGCTGCACGATCTCTACCTGGAAAATGAAGCGGCGATTTACTGGATGGACAAAACGAGATACAGCTCCTTTGAGGGAACAGATTTGGCTCTCCAGCTTCAGGCGCGGGGCATCCGGGAAATCCATCTTGTCGGCGTTTGCACGGATATTTGTGTTCTCCATACTGCCGTTTCGGCCTGGTATCTTGGGTACGAGGTAGTCATTCACGAGGATGCCGTGGCAAGCTTCAATCCTGCCGGTCACGAATGGGCATTGGGTCACTTTAAAAACCAGATGGGCATGAAGGTTGTATCGAAAGCTTGACCAGGGGAGCCTCCTCTCCCCTCTCTTACAACTCCCTTTGCCGGAGCAGAAAGGATTGGGAACGGATGAAAAGGACCATTTTTGATGCGATTGATCCGAAAGTATATCGTTTTGTCCATATTTGCAATTCCTGCAAGCAACCAAATTTTCGCATCTCGGATCAGGTGAATCCCTGCTCTGCGTGCGGCCAGACGGCAGACTTCGAGATTCTGCCCTTCTTCGATCCTTCCAGAGATTACGGTCTCGACGTAGACGAATACGCGATCAACATGATGTATGCCCTGTACAAGAAGGGCTTGCACCAAACGCCTGTCGTTTTCGACGACTTCTACCGCAAGGCGCCTTTTGTAAAACCGGTTGGCGACCATACGGGAGAGCTTGGCGGATACGTCGCCTTTTGCGGACTTCACCAGCTGATCGACATCGTAGAAAATCTCTACTTCAACGAGAGCGACATCGAATACCTCCGCAGCAAGCAACTGTACGATGAAGAATTTCTCGCTGAACTGCGCTCGCTGCGATTCACTGGTCAGCTTTATGCCATGGAAGAAGGCCAGATCGTTTTTCCGAACACGCCCTATATCCGGATTGTGGCCCCGATCATGGAATGCGTCTGGATTGAAGCCCAGCTTCTGAATACCGTGAACAGCGAGTCTCTGCTCATGACCAAGGCTTCGCGGATTATGACTGCGGCCGAAGGTCAGACGGTCATCGAAATGGGCAAAAGAAGAGCCCAAGGACGTGACGCCTCCGTACAAGGAGCCCGTGCCGCCTATATAGCGGGATTCCATTACTCTTCCAACATGAAGGCAGGCAAACAATACGGTGTCCCGACAACCGGAACCCATGCCCATCTGTTCGTGCAGTTTTTCCCGAATGAACTAGAAGCGTTCCTTGCATTCGCAGAGGTGTTTCCGGCGAAAAGCATTTTGCTGGTCGATACCTTCGATGTGCTCGGGTCGGGTATTCCAAATGCGATCAAGGTCGGCAAGATCATGCAGGAACGCGGTCACAAGCTGAGCGGGATTCGCCTGGACAGCGGGGACCTCGCCTTCTTTTCCAAAAGAGCCCGGAAAATGCTCGATAATGCCGGCTTGCACGATGTCAAGATAGCCGCATCCAGCGATCTGGACGAGTACACGATCACTTCCCTCAAATATCAGGGA
Organism: Brevibacillus sp. FSL K6-2834; assembly: GCF_038592925.1. NCBI lineage: Bacteria > Bacillati > Bacillota > Bacilli > Caryophanales > Paenibacillaceae > Brevibacillus > Brevibacillus sp. FSL K6-2834. The sequence goes on along the minus strand of NZ_CP151945.1, from coordinate 2,816,587 downwards.
GCCAAAATCGACATATGGGGCATCGGCACCAAGTACATCACCGCTTACGACAGCCCGGCACTCGGCGGCGTCCACAAAATCGTGGCCCGCAAGACGGAAAAGGATTGGATGGCATTGATCAAAATCTCCGAAAATATCGACAAGATCCTGAATCCGGGCATTAAAAAAGTGTATCGGCTGTACGATCAGGACGGAATGGCCAAGGGCGACTACATTTGCCTGGAGCATGAAGAAATCGGGCATGTCAAAGAAATTGTGCTGAAGCATCCGACGAACCCGTTAAAGAGCAAACGCGTGGTCAATTTTCGGGCTGTCCCCTTGCTCGTCCCGATCTTTGAACACGGAAAGCGGGTTTACAAAACTCCGACACTCGAACAATCCCGCCGTTTCCATCTGGCACAGAAGAATACGTTTTGGGAGGAGTATTTGCGCCTCGACAACCCGGAGGTGTACCCGGTATCGTTGTCTGACGAATTGAAAGAGTTGAAAGAGAAGCTGATCCACGAAAAAAGGCAATTTGCTCTTATGGAATAAGGGAGGATTCGACCATGCGACGAATCGGTATATACGGCAGCAGCTTTGACCCCATTACGTATTCCCACATGTTTACGGCAGCTGCGGTAGCGAGCCGCAAGCGCCTCGATAAGGTGTACTTTACCCCCTGCTCCTCCATGCGCAGAGACAAGATTCTGCAAACGGAAGACCGGCATCGCGTCAAAATGCTCGAGCTTGCTTTGGGAACCTGCAAAAACAAAACCAACCGATTCGGGGAGCCTTTGTTCGAAATCTCTTTGGTTGAAATGAATGCGCTCCCTGGCGAAACCTATACCTATGACACCATGGAGCACTTTCGCAAGCAGTTTCCGGACGACGAGATTTTCTTCATCATGGGCGCCGACCTGTTGGAAGGATTGTCCCGCTGGGGAAATGCAGAGAAATTGGTGAAAAACCACAAGTTTATTGTCATGTCTCGGGAAGGCTATCACATGGATGACTTGATCGCAAAGGACCCGCTGCTCAGAAACAATGACGAAAACTTCCTCACGATGTCAAAAGGCATCAGTATGGGCATCAGCTCCAGCTATATCCGCGGAGAAATTCGCAATGGCGGCGATCCGAGCTTCCTGCTTCCCGACCTGGTACTCGACTACATTTACAAGAATCAGTTGTACACGAAAGAGGTTGGCCGCTAATGAACAGGAACTTGACAAAGCAAGAGAAAATCATAGAGAGCTTGCATGTTCGGGCAACGATCGACGCAGAGGAAGAGCTGCGCTTTCGGGTGGATTTTTTAAAAGAATACCTGTTGAAAACAGGTGCAAAAGGATATGTGGTGGGGATCAGCGGCGGGGTTGATTCTACGCTGACCGGCTATATGGCCCGGGTTGCCTGCGATGAAGCAGCCAAGGAGACGGGCAAGGAATACCGATTTGTCGCTGTCCGCCTCCCCTACGGCCAGCAGTTGGATGAAGATGATGCTCAAAAAGCAATAAGATTCATTCGTCCACATAACACGATTACGGTAAACATCAAGCCCGCCGTCGATGCTTCCATGGAGCAATTCCAACTGGCGACCGGTGCGGCTCTCTCCGATTTCCACAAAGGGAACACAAAAGCGCGTGAACGCATGAAGGTCCAATATGACATAGCTGGCCATTTCGGCCTCCTCGTCCTGGGCACAGATCAGGCGCCGGAAGCCGCTACAGGGTTTTTCACGAAATTCGGAGACGGTGCAGCCGATGTCGCCCCCATCACCGGGTTGACGAAAGGCCAAGTGCGTCAACTACTCCAATACGTGGGCGCACCGGAGCATCTCTATATGAAAACCCCTACTGCCGATCTCGAAGACAACCGGCCGCTGCTGCCCGATGAGGTCGCACTTGGATTCTCTTACGACGATTTGGATAAATACTTGACGAATCAAGCTGTATCAGCCGAAGTGAAAGAAAAGATCGAACGACAATATGACGTGACCATGCACAAGCGCAGCCTCCCTGTGACTCCTTTTGACAGATGGTGGAAATGAGCAGGAACCTCCGGAGATAATGCGAAGCCGGAGGTTCTTTTTTGTAAGCCGTCTCGCTGTGGGCAGTTATCTGCAAAGTACGCAAGATTATGATTGAGATCATGCTTCCGAGTGAGGTAGAATTTGGAATGAAATAAAATTGGCGGTCCGAAAGATTACAGAAGAGAATTGAATGGATCAAAAACGGTTATTCTTGACTGTCAGCTCAACGAGAAATTGATGAGGGGTGCTCCTTGATGGCAAATAGCAAATTGAATCCTAAGGTTGACGAATTCGTAAGCAAAGCGGAAAAGTGGAAGGCAGAATATGAAAAGCTGAGAAATATTGTTCTTGACTGTGAGCTGACAGAAGAATGGAAGTGGATGCATCCTTGCTACACGTATGAGAATAAAAACATAGTGTTAATACACGGATTTAAAGAATACTGCGCGCTTCTGTTTCACAAAGGTGCCTTGCTACAGGATACCCATGGGATTCTCGTTCAACAAACGGAGAATGTACAGGCGGCTCGCCAGATTCGGTTCACCAATGTTGAAGAAATCATTGAACTGGAAACCGTCTTGAAAGCCTATATTCATGAAGCGATTGAAGTTGAAAAAGCCGGTTTGGAAGTGGATTTTAAAAAGCATACGGACTACAGCGTTGCGGAAGAATTTCAAATGAAACTAGATGAAAACCCTGCCTTGAAAACTGCTTTTGAAGCATTGACGCCGGGACGGCAAAGAGCCTACCTTCTTTATTTTTCATCACCCAAACAATCCAAAACGCGAGCGTCAAGGGTAGAAAAATGTATACCGCAAATTCTCGATGGAAAAGGATTGAATGATTAACGACTACAATCGTCCGTTTATTCGACTCTCACACGGTGAAAAGGCTTGGCAGCATGCACCAAGCCCTTTCACCGCAACCGTTTCTACTATTTTCAGTGCTTCTGGTTTTTTGTTTGGTTCCACTGCTTGATTTGCTCAATGATTCCCCGGATCTGGTCGCGCGCTTCGAAATGTTCCGGCTCGCTCGCCCAATGTTGAACCAGCGGCGGCATCGCTTTTGACATATGTGTATAGAGGCACCAGATCTTTACCATTTCCACGCGCTCTGGCGTTGCTTCTCCCGTCAACAGTTCAGTGAATTTGTAGAGGAGCTCATCAAGCTCTGGAACGAGCGGCGTTTTTTTATCGTCCATGCAGTTACCCTCGCTTTCGGCATTCAACGTTTATTCCTTCGCTTTATTTTACGAAATATTGCTCCCTGGGAAAAGGTTATTCCGGACGTGGGTAAAGATCTGTATGAAACATGCTCCTTCCTGCCCCTGATTAAAACGGGGCAAAGCCCTTTTGACTTACGAAAACCTGATGATCGGGAAAAACCCGTCTCATTCTGTCGTAGACGATTCGATAAGCGGACGGGTCGTACCATTCTTCCATCCCAAGTTCTTCGTACAATGCGCGAATCCCCAATCTTCCCGTGCGTCTCCCGCCGCTGCCGTCCCCCATAAAATAATCATCGACGCAGACACGGCTGACCAAAGACTTCAGCTTTACGGGGAAGTCTTCGCTGCTGGGAAGTAGCGGTGCAATCGTCGCCTGCGTCGGCACACCGGCATCTGCTAGTTCCTGCAGCGCTTTTAATCTTGCTGCAATGGGCGGAGCGCCCGGTGTAAAGTGCTTGCGTATTTCCTCCAGGTCCGTTTCTACGGTCATGCTTACCCGAACACGATCCTTGAGCTGCAATAACAAATCGACATCTCTGGAAACAAGCGGACTGCGGGTTTGCACAAAAAGAAAATCAGGCGGCTCCTCTGTCATGACCTCGAGCAGGGATCTCGTCACTTTTTCCCGATACTCGACAGGCTGATAAGGATCGGTGCTCGAGGACATGAATATCGTTACCTCGCCTTTGGCCTTGGCTTTGCGAAGCTCCTTGTGCAAAAGCTCCGCAGCTTCCTTTTTCACATCCACCCAGGTTCCCCATTCAGCGCCGCGAAACGTCGAGACGGGCATCTGACGCACGTAACAGTATGAGCATCCAAAAGCACAGCCAGTATAGGGATTGAGAGAGTGGCTGTAATCGGATAGAAACCCTGTCCCTTTGTTAAGCAGCGATTTGGGGTACTTGTAGAATAACTCGCTTTTCATGAAGACTCTCCCCTATTCCTGATACGCCTCCTCCTTTTATCATACACGATACGTTGTGTTTACTTGGCATCGTGAAAAATGATCCCGAGACTGTACCTCGTTCCCGAGGCAACCGTGCTGACTCCGTGCCGAAGCGTAGTCTTGTAGTACCCGCGCGTTCCCGGGACTGGACGGTGGTTCGTCGGGAAAATAAGTCCCGCGCCCTGCTCCAGACTGATCGCGTGACCTCTGCTTTGCGCTCTTGGCCTCTGCTCTACCAGGAGGAACTCTCCTCCCTTGTAATCCAGCTCTTTTTGATTCAAGGCAAGCACGACCTGAAACGGGAAGAATACTTCTCCGTATAAATCCTGGTGCAGACAGTTGTATCCGCCTGATTCATACTTCAGAATCAGCGGTGTTGACCGCACTTGCCCCTGCTGATGGCAGCAGTCGAGAAACTCGGGCAGCGTATCCGGATAGACGATGCCGTGGCCTAGCTGCTGGTGCCAGCGATTCGCAGTTTTCGCCAGCTCAGGATAGAAGCCGTGACGGAGTGTTTGCAGCAAATCGGGAAGAGGAGCTTGGTAGTACTTGTACTCTCCGACCCCAAATCGGTATCTGGCCATCTTGATTGTGCTGCGAAAATGGCTCTCTACCGTATAGGTTTCGATGATTTCCCTGCATTGTTCTTGTGTCAAGATGCCGGGAACTACAGCATAGCCCTGCTCGTCCAGCGTCTGTTGCGGCGTATCCCAATCCAGAGCAGAAATTCGCTGTGCGAGACGATCAGGCATATGTCGGACTCCCTTCGGATTTTTCCAACTGCAGCAGCTTCGTTTTCACATCCAAACCGCCCCGGTAGCCGGTAAGCGATCCATTTTTTCCGATCACCCGATGACACGGTACGGTGAATAGCACCGGATTCGCGCCAATCGCTGTCCCGACCGCCCGGACTGCTGCCGGTTTTTGGATACGCAATGCAATATCTGAATAGGTGCTGGTCTGCCCGTAAGGAATTTCGCGGAGCGCGTTCCATACAGCGAGCTGAAACGGCCTGCCAGAAACATCAAAAGGGATGGAAAAGCTTTTGCGGATGCCTTGAAAATACTCGATCAGTTCTGCTGCATACGGTTGAACTTTTTCATCGTCTTGCACCAGTGGGCTCCCGGAAAAATGCTTTTCCACCCACTCTCTCATTTCCTCCAAAGGCTGATTCGGTGTCCCCACAAAGCAAAGTCCCCTGGATGTCGCGGCCAGGTATATTCTCCAGTTTTCATGAACCAACAAGGTCCAGTAAATCGTCTGATCAGTTTTCGCGTTCATAGTGCAACCTCCCCGTTTCCGATGCTTGTTTATGCCGGTGCCGATACTCGGTAGGCGTCGTCCCGGTCATTTTCTTGAACAGTGTTACGAAATAAGGCGTACTGGACATACCTACAGCAAAAGCAATATCCGTTATCGTTTTATCCGTATCGGCCAGAAGCTGCTTGGCCATGTTCATGCGCAACTGCTGAACGTATTCGCCGGGCGTCATTCCTTTTACCCGCTTGAAGGTGCGGTGCAAATGATACGGACTGCCGTGGCACATTTCCGCCAAGATTTCCAGTGTTACATTTTCACTGAAATGGCTGTCAATGAAATGCGTAATTTGATCGACCCACTCGCTGTCGGGCAAACGCTGTCCAGTCGGCTTGCATCGCTTGCATGGGCGAAAATGGGCTGCCAGGGCTTGCTGCGCGTTTTGAAAGATCCGGACATTTTGTTTATTCGGAGGCCTGGATTTGCAAGACGGCCTGCAAAAAATACAGGTCGTTTTGACGGCGTAAAAAAACTGAAAATCGTAGGAAGCATCGTTGTTTATGATGGCTTGCCATCTTTCGTCTGTTAGCTGTCCCTCGTCGGCAGCTATTTTTGCATCATCCGCCATTGGAATGGAATGATGCTTTGGTTCATGTCCGCCTATGTTTGCCATCAGCTTCACCTCCACCATCAGTATAACCTCGCCGATTGTCGTCTGTACGCAATTCCGAATGGAAAAGCAAGATATTGAAATCGTTCCAGCCTGCAGCGGCAGTGTACTTACTCCATCCAATAAAAAGCAAAAGCATCTCTGTCCCCCTCTGCATGGACTGTCCAAACAGACGGGTGAGATGCATTCCCCTTCAGACGAGACGAGCATTGCTTGTTCAGACTTGCGGGCAGGCTAGATACAGTCTACATGACTACATGACCTCCTGCCGCTTTCCTTCGTGTGTTTTGACTCCCTCTTCTTCTATCCGCTTATGATGATTCTCTTCAAAGCGCAGACTTACCCTGGCCAGGGCGAAAGAAACGATCACGGAAAAAATGACGATGCCGTAAAAGCCCGCACCGATTCCGATCCCGATGCCACCCGCAAAGAAAATCATCGCAGCAGACGTCAGTCCCTTTACCTGCAAGCCGTTTTTCAGAATCACGCCTGCGCCCAAAAAGCCCAAGCCAGTCACGATCTGAGCGGCCAGACGCATCGGATCCATCATTGTCCCGCTGTTCGGGGAGCTGTACAGCTTTGTGCTGTAAATGGAGACCAGTGTGATCAGCGTGCAAGCGACGGATACATACATATACGTCTTTAACCCGGCAGGCTTGTTCTTATGGGAGCGGTCCCACCCGATAAACATTCCCAGAACCGCACTGATGATGACACGCAGATACATCTCCAGATTCATGATGACATGCTGCTCATAAATAACCTGCAGATATTCCATGTTCACACCTTCTTTTTTGCTATTCAGGCATTTGCTCAAAGGCAATACCTTATCCTTATGATTCGGAGCCCTGTCATATGAAGACCATCGCGTTCTATTGGAAGAATGGGCAGGACAGGGGTAAATATACTGAATTTTTCGTTTATTATATCACAGGGTATGCTTGTTTTGTTGTTTTTATTTGGGATAAATCATTTGTTTTAAAAAAATATGTGTTTTTTATTCTGTTTTCACGTAAACAAAGGACAAAAAAATAAAATACACAATACATTTACAATTAAAAACAACACAAAACCCAAGCGGTGTGCTATACTAAAAATCAGACAGGAAAAAGAATTACTATTCAGATAACGAGGAGGCTTCGTCATGAAGGTACTGTGTTTAGGTGGGGCAGGACGAATTTGCCGGGAGTCCATTCTCGATCTGGTGCAATACTCCAGCTTCGAGAAAATCACAGTGGCGGATTTCAACGAGGAAGAAGGCAGAAAAGTCGTTGAATGGCTGAATGATCCCCGTGTCGATTTTGTCAAAATCAACGTTTTGGATCATGAAGACACCGTAAACAAAATGAAAGGCTACGACATCGTGATGGATGGCACCACCATCACCCTGAACGGCCTCTCCACTGCCTGCATCGCAGAAGCGGGGTGCCACGGAATCAATCTAAACGGCTTCGGTGCCGAAGATGAATCCGACGAGGTGTTTAGGCGAAATGGCAAGACCTGCGTACCGGGCTTTGGCATGACCCCCGGGGTTACGCAAATGATGGCCATGCATGCAGCCAATCAGCTCGACACAGTCGACTCGGTCCGTGTCAGCCACGGTGCATTTCGCCCCATCGCCTTTTCCCTTTCGATCACAGAGACGACGACCTATGAATACGACCCTCACCTTCCAGGCCGCGTCGTCTACGAAAACGGCGAATTCGTGCAAGTGCCTCCGTTCGCCAGACCACGCGAAATTCAATTGCCTGAACCGTACGGAAAAACTGTCCAGTACATCATCCCGCACGCAGAGACAAAAACGTTGGCCAAAGCACTGGCAGACAAGCAAGTGAGGCTCATCGAGGTACGTGGAACGTGGCCGGCGAAAAACATGCAGCTCGTGCGGGCGATGTACGACTGGGGCATTATGCGAAATGACAAAATTACTGTCAACGGCGCAGAGATCGGAATTCTTGACTGCATTGGCGAATATTTGTTCCATTCCAAAGAAGGTCAGGAGACAGAGCTGTACGGCTACTCTTTGCATGTTGAAGTGATCGGAACGAAGGATGGCAAAAAAGTACAGCATGTCCTCTATCACACCCACCCTGCTTCTGACGGCTCTGTTCCCGGTTGGGAAAAACTGCGCGCCTACACCCGCAACGTCGGCATTCCGATGGCGATTGCCACCGAGTTGATCGCGAAAGGAAGGGTAAAAGGAACGGGTGTACTGATTCCGGAAGAAGCGTTCAACCCTGCAGAGATTTTCGCCGAGCTGGAAAAACGGGGCATCCACATGCACGAGGAAGTAACGCAACTGGGTGCGGAAAACGAATCTATGTCTGTGATCCTGTAGCATGAGCCTGTAAAAAGACAGAGCACTCCCTGGAGCTGCAGTTCCGCCTTGGACTGCAGTTCCTTCTTGGGCACAGTTCCTTCTTGGACACAGTCCCTTCTTGGACACAGTTCCTTCTTGGACAGCAGTTCCTTCTTGGACAGCAGCTCCTCCTTTAGGCTGCACCTCGTCCCCGTGGTTTCAAAGCGGCAAAACAAAAGCAGGTACTCCCAAAATTCTCGGGGGTACCTGTTTTTACTTGGGAGTTTGGCTCTTGCTTTTTCGAGGGACAGACATCGTCAGCTCAGCTTGATAATGAGGACGCCGCTTAGAATCATGGTGATCGACACCCATTTCACGATACTGACCTGCTCTTTCAGCCAAATGACGCCGATGAGAGTGGCAAAGACGATGCTGATCTCCCGTACAGATGCCACGTACGTGACCGGCGTTGTTTGCATGGCGTAGACCGCGAGCGAATTGGAGATGAACACAAACAGCCCGCCCGCTGCTGTTTGGACCGGATACCGTTTCACCAGTGACAAGTAATCGGTTTTCGTCTCTGTTCTTTTGTCGATCATCCATTTCCCCGCGAACATGCCGATGAAGACGACATATTTGAACAGCAAGCCAGACATCATGGCGGCTCCCATCCCGTCGATCATGCTGCTGCAGGCCGAAAAAGCGCCTGCCAGGAAGACCCATTTCATCCTGCTCCAGTCCGTCAGCAGGCTGCCCAGTTCTTTTGGCGAAAAGCTCTTTTGATTCATCATGAGCACCCCCATGACAATCATGGTAATTCCGATTACCCCTGTCCAAGCGATCGTGGCTCCGAAGAACAAAAAGCTGAGGATCGTGGTGACAATAGGCGCAGTGCCTCGCAATACCGGGTAGGCATGGCTCAGGTTGTTTGTCTGATAAGCTTTGGCCAGCGCGACAAAATATAGAACTTCCGAACAAGTGCTGAGCAATAGCCATTTGACCGCTGCAGGAGGAAAGGGCGACGTGGAGAAAAGATACACAGCCAATGGCAAGTAAAGGATGACAGAGACGCCCAAGATCAAGGTAAAAAAAGAATCGCGTTCTTCAATCTGCTTGGAAACCGCGTTCCAGACCGCGTGGCACAGAGCGGCAAACAACAGAACGAGCAAAATGGTGGTGGACATCCTTCTCCCAGCTCTCTTTTTCAGATTGCCGAAGCAAATAAGCACAGGTGCAGCCTGTGGAGACTACACCTGAAAAGCCGTTACCCTTCTTGCACTTCATAGGAGTCGACGATCCCCACGATGACGGCATCGATGGGGACATTTTTATGGGCAAAGATGTTTTTCGCCGGAGTGCCGCGCGATACGATGACCCGCTCGCCCATTCCGGCTCCGATGCGATCGGCCGCGATCACCGTTGGCCCGCCCTCGTTTTCCTTCCAGTCTATGGGTTGGACAATCAGCAGCTTCAGATTCTCCATGCCCTCTTCTTTTTGCGTAGACCAGACGCTGCCAATCACTTTTCCCAGAAACATGGCGGTCACCCTTTACCGACATAGTGAACAGCGATCCCTCTTTCCTTGAGCAGATCCATTGCCAAGGGAGAAACAATTGCTCCCTGTTCCAGGATCAATCTGTTTTCAGGGAAGTCTGGCTGCGACTTTACCCATTCGGCTGAGATCAGCTTTCCACTGCCCGGCAGCAGCTTGCGCAACCCACCGGGGAGCTGATCCGACTCTTTTAAAGCTTCTGCCTGTCTTTTTGACGTCCATTTTCTTACAGCCGCATTGGCCAATTCTCGTTGCGGGAAAAATTCGACGCCCAGATCCTTCATCTCGCTCACGTGCCGCTCAAACAGCTTTTGGTACGCGGCCGGCAGTGACAGTGTCTTCAGGCAGCGGCGGTCCGAGCGCTTGATTCCAGGCACGTCTTCCCCGACCAGCACGAATTTTCCCAAGACGAGCGCGGAAAAGATGATCTCTGCCTTGATGGTGCCCTTCAATCCGGCGGCGACCCGGGCCGCGTTGTCCAGATCGATTTCCGGGACGATCACGCCGTCGTATTCTTTCGGCAATTCCAATGGGGCTGGCGCGTACTCGTCCGCAGCGATGATTTTGCCTGCGCCTCCGCATTCAATGCGATGCATGCCAAGCCAGGACGAGGTTTCCCCGTCGAGAAACAGGATGTCGTGGCAAATCCCGTGATTCTGCAGCGCTATAAACTGGTCGGCAAACGTCTCATGTGCCGTGCTGTCGCAAAAGATGAACAGCAGCTTATGCTTCTGCAGCTTTTCCTTCTCGGCTTGCATCGATGCCAGGAGCTCGCGTGTGATCGATTCGACCAGCTTTCTGACCTCCATTTGCTTCACCTCCCTGTAGAGGACAGGAGCTTGCCGTTTTTACCGATGACCTCCATCTCGTCTCCCGTCCGCAGGTTGGCCGCATTCGCCTCGTCCTGGTCGATGTGCAGGTCGAGGGCGAACGCCGGATCGATGCGTACGGCTACATCCGGAAAAATGATGGAGCGTTCACCACTGAGCCGCAGAATCAGGCTGTCGCCCTGTTTCACATCGAATGCAGCGGCGTCATCGGATGACATGTGCACGTGGCGTTTAGCAACGATGACGCCTTGTTTCAGCACGACACATCCGGCAGGGCCGATGAGCGTAATGCCAGGCGTCCCGTCAATCGACCCTGAAAGCCGGATAGGAGGATGGACACCCAACTGATACCCATCTGTCTTTGATATTTCCACCTGGCTTGCTCCCCGAGCCGGTCCGAGTATGCGCACGCCCCTGATCAATCCCTTGGGGCCGAGCAATGTCACTGTTTCTTCTGCGGCAAACTGACCGGGCTGGGACAAAGGACGCATCGGCGTCAGTTGATAGTCAGGGCCAAACAGTTGTTCCACGTCTTCCTGCGAAAGGTGGACGTGACGGTTTGATACGCCTACAGGAATAACCAGCCGATTTTCCGGCCCCCGTGAAAATGAATCCGGCGACTTGCAAGGCTCCAATTTGATCCCTCTCCCCTTTAGAAAGTCAACAGCGGCCGGGGTCAGCTTGTCGTTTTCATGCAATGGATAAGGGTTGGGAATACCCGTACGCAGCATGGCCCGAAGCGTCGCTTCCGTAATAAAGGCCATAGGCTATGTCATCACCCTTCGCCCTTCGGGAGGATCAGCTCAATGTCGGTATGCGGCCGGGGGATGACGTGTACGGAGATGAGCTGCCCTACTTTTTCTACGGCAGCCGCCCCCGCATCCGTCGAAGCTTTTACGGCACCGACATCTCCCCGAACCATAACGGTAACCAGCCCTCCTCCGACATGGACTTTTCCGATCAGCTTTACATTTGCCGCTTTGACCATTGCATCAGCTGCTTCGATCGCCCCGACCAAACCTTTTGTTTCTACCATTCCGAGCGCTGCCATTTCTCCTGCCATCCTTTACGCCTCCTTACCTGCCGGTTGTCTGCAGCTCCAGCAGTACGCTTTTGATAATCTCCGCTATTTCTTCCCTCGTGATGGCGGCAGGAGGGGCCGCAGAGACAGCGGATGCTTGCGCTGAACCGGACGCTGTATCCAGCTTCATTTCACGGATGCCAAACGCTACCCGTTTTACATTGAGCAAATGCTGAGGGCCGATATTGTCAGATGTGACATTGTTGCCAAGGGAACCGCAGCCTAGTGTAAGCGACGGCATGATGCCTGTCGTAGCTCCGATTCCGCCAAACGTCGTCCCCGAATTGACGACAATCCGCGATGCAGGCTGTCCGAGAGCAAACCTCTCGATCACTTGCTGCTCCTGGCAGTGAATGCCCAGCGTATGCCCCAGTCCGCCAAGCGCTAGCAGACGGCTGCACAGGCGGCTGGCTTCCTGCCAATCCTCAACGGTATACAGCGCTAAAATAGGGGCCAGCTTTTCGACAGAGAACGGATATTCTCTCCCGACCTCGCTTTCTTCGGCGACGAGCAGCTTGGCCTCCGGCGGCACCAGGATACCGGCGAGTTCGGCAATGGCCTGAGGCGGCTTGCCGACGATGGCCGGGTTCAGACCGTTTCCTGCCAGGATGACGGATGCAACTTTTTTTGTTTCATGTTCATCAAGAAAATATGCGCCCTGCTTTTTCAGTTCGGCTACAACCTTTCGCTTGATCGCTTTATCGGCCACCAAGGCCTGCTCGGAGGCACAGATCGTGCCGTAGTCAAACGTTTTGCTTTGGACGATTTGGCGAACCGCGACAGGAATGTCGGCACTCGTGTGAAGGTATACAGGGACATTGCCCGGGCCGACGCCAAATGTCGGCTTCCCCGAACTGTATGCAGCCTTGACCATCCCCGTACCGCCTGTCGCCAGGATGACGTCGGTGAGGCTGTGGCGCATCAACTCTAGCGAGGACGCCATGGTCGGCTGGCTCACGCAGCTGATGAGTCCTGCCGGAGCACCCGCCCTCTCTGCGGCGGCCTGCATGAGCTTTGCCGTCTCTGACGAGCATTTTGCTGCTGATGGATGAGGACTAAAGACAATCGCATTGCCTGACTTCACCGCGATCAACGACTTGTAAATCAGTGTCGAGGTCGGATTGGTTGATGGCAAAATGCCTGCAATGACTCCGACAGGCTGGGCTGCCTCCCAAACCTGGTTTTGTTCGTCCCGCCGAATGATCCCAACCGTTTTCATATCTTTGATCGCCTGGTAAACATCGTTTGCGGCGAACAGGTTTTTTACTGTTTTGTCAGCCGCTTTGCCGTATCCCGTTTCTTCCACAGCCAGGGCTGCCAGTCTGCCCGCCTCCGCCTTTGCCGCTTCGGCCATGCTTTCTACGATCTGATCGATTTGACTCTGCGACATGCCAGCCACCAGTTGCTGTGCCGCTTTGGCCTTTTCCAAACAGTGCCGCGCTTCCTGGACCGATTGCAAATCAACGTCTAGCATCACGTGTACCGTCACCTCTTTTCAGCCGTTTGCAAATCTCTCGCTTTTCAGAAAAAAAGTGTTCGTTATCCTTCCAGCTTGGGCAGGATCAGCTCAATATCGGAGTGCGGACGCGGGATCACGTGCACCGAAACCAGCTCGCCGACTTTTTCCGCCGCGGCAGCACCTGCGTCTGTCGATGCTTTCACTGCCCCCACATCACCGCGAACCATAACCGTTACGAGTCCGCCACCTACATGAACCTTGCCGATCAGCTTGACGTTTGCCGCTTTGACCATTGCATCGGCCGCCTCTACAGCACCGACCAATCCCTTTGTCTCCACCATTCCCAATGCGTCACCCATGATTCATTCCTCCTTGCCGGTTTCATTTGGATTTTCCTTTTTTGCGTTGTTCTGTTTATCGGCCGTCTCTTTGCTCGTCGACCTTCCTGCTGGTTTGGCGCCCGCTGGTCCCTTCTTTTTGTCCAACCGCTGTAAAACCATCTGCAATACTGTCTGATCAGGCCGCGGAATCACTTGGGAGTGACGTAGCTGGCCAATCCGTCTCGCTTCCGCTTTTCCAACAGTCACGGCTGCTGAGACCGATGCAACATCGCCGACAATGTAAATCGTGACAATTCCCGCGTCTGCCCCCTGATACGTGACACAGCGGACATCTGCCGCTTTGGCCGCGGCATCTGCGGCGGCGACTAGCGCAGGAAAACCGACCGTCTCGATCATTCCGAGAGCGTATCCACCACTGAGCATACCTTCACCCCGCTTTTTTCCATCATCACTCTAACCGAATGGTGAAGCGGCATCATACCCTCCGCTCACTCACCGACAATCCAATTGACGCCTCTTTGATCCAGCTCGTGCCGCCACTCTTTGGGTGCAGGAACGTCACTGATCACACTGTCAATCTCCTTGAGATCGGCCACTTTATAAAACGTACTGATTCCGATTTTGGAGTGATCCGTCAAGACGATGATCTCCTGAGAATGTTCGATAAACCGCCTCCCCAGCATTGCTTTGTCGGCATCATAGCTGGTAATCCCTTTGTGAGCCAGAATCCCGTCGATCGAGATAAAAGCCTTGTCGACAAAAAAGTTTTGCATCATTTTTTCCGCAAGCGTTCCGACTGTTCGAAAATGCTTTGACTGTACCTTTCCGCCGATAAAGTATACCTCTCCGGTGAACAGCTCCCGGTTCAGATAATCCATCAGAACATTCAATGCCGGTACGGAGATGGTGAGAATTTTGAGATTCTTCTTATTGATTAAATAGCTCAACATATGCAGCGTTGTCGTACCGTCATCGATCACGATTGCGTCGTTGTCCTGCACCAGTTTGGCTGCCGCCCGGCCGATCTTTTTCTTTTCCTCGGCGTGCGACACCTCTCTCGTCAGGTGGGACGGCTCCTCCCGGTCGTAGTTGATCTTGACCGCCCCGCCGTAAACACGTTTCAGCTTTTTTTCGCTTTCCAGCTCTTCGAGATACCGCCTGATCGTCTCCGAGGATACTTGCAGCTTTTCCACTAGTTCGTTCGTTCGCACTTTTCCGGCGTAGTTCAGTAGATGGATGATGACTTCTTTGCGCTCTTCACCCACCAGAGACATGGATAAAGTCCTCCTGTCTGCATGAGCAATTTTCCAATTGGCAAGGATTGTTGGTTTGATCCGGGTTCAGTCCTTCGAGCTTGGTTAAAGCAACAGAAATATAGGAAAATACATATTCCATGCATGTGTTATATTGTTTTTACTTGGTCCTATGGGTGAAAAATAAGCCTCTTCGCTGTTCACCAAGAGGGCCTGTTACCAAAATCGGTTTTTATCGATCGCTTCTACCAGCCGCTTCATGTCATGCGGATACACCTCGCCAATATTGCCGATGCGGAATGTGTCTGCCAACGAAATTTTTCCTGGATAAATCACAAAGCCTTCCTTTTTCAAGCGCTCATAAAAGCCGTGAAAGGTAAACGCTGCGCTCTCCGGATAGTAAAAGGAGGTAATGATCGGCGACTGGCTTGATCTTGGCAAAAGTGTCCGAAAGCCGATCTGCTCCATTCCATCAACCAATGTGCGTTGGTTTTCCCTGTACCGGATCTCCCGCGCTTTTACGCCACCTTCCTCCTCCAGCTCCAGCATGGCCTGGTAAAAGGCGCGGACCACATGCGTCGGAGATGTATACCGCCACTTGCCATTGTAGGTTTCCATGGTCTCCCACTGATCGTACAGGTCAAGCGAAAGGGAACGGGCCCGCCCTTTGCATTTTTTCAATTCCTCCGTCTTCGCGAGGATAAAACCAAAGCCAGGCACTCCCTGGATGCACTTGTTGGCGCTTGAGATCAAAAAGTCGATTTCCAGTTCAGCGGCATCAATCTCAACCCCGCCAAAGCTGCTCATGGCGTCCACAATGAGCACCTTGCCGAATGCTTTTGCGATCTTGCCCACTTCAGCGATCGGGTTGAGCATCCCGGTCGTCGTCTCGCAATGAACGACGGCTACGTGCGTAATCTCCGGATCGCCCTCCAGCACTTCCTGCAGCTTCTCGGGCTGCGTCTGCGACACTTCGCCAAAATCGATCACCAGCGTGTTGACCTTGAGCACCCGGGCAATCTGGACGATCCTGTTTCCGTATGCGCCGTTGGTCAATATGAGCAGCTTGCCATCGTCCGGGACGGCGGAACCGATGACCGCTTCCACGGAAAATGTTCCGCTCCCCTGCATCAGCACAGACGTGTAGTCGTCGTGGTTATTGCCAGCCAGTCTCACCAGCTTTCGCCTGATTTCCTGCACCAGATCGTTGTATTCGTCATCCCATGTGCACCAGTCCCGCAGCATCGCGGCCTTTACTCCTTTTGACGTGGAAAGCGGTCCCGGTGTGAGCAGCAGATACGGGTTATCCGGCAACTGAGTGATCTTCATGGTCATCTCTCCTTTTGCGCAAGGCGCAGATTGATTTTGGGAATCAGCGTATCCAGCTCGCCGATGCTGTCTATGACGTAATCGGCTCCGGCCTCCTTGAAACGCTTGGCTACGGCTTCCATCCTGTCTGCCAAAAGATCGGGGTCGCACTCCAGGACTTCCCTCTCCGTCATTCCGAGTTCACTGCTTCCTTTGATAACTCCGACTGCCCAGGCGCCGGCATTGACTGCCTCCCTGATGTCACTGGTCGTATCGCCTACCTTGATCACGTGCTTCATCGGAAACACGCCGAGGTTGATCGCATTTTGATAGCACATCCACGGGTATGGCCGCCCCGCAGGCATTTCGGTGGGCGTGACCAAGGAATCGGGCGCGTATCCGCGTTTTTTCGCTTCCGGCGCGACGATGGCCATCATTTCTGCGGTATAGCCTGTAGTTGAACCGATTTTGATGCCTGCCCGCCGCAAGCGGTCCACCAGCTCCAGCACACCGGGAATCGGCGTCGTATAGTTTCTCAGGATGGAGAAAAGCATCGGTTCGAAATCGGCGTAAAGCATGTCGACATCCTTTTTCTCCGGGTATCTGCCGTACTTCTCTTTCCATAAGCCCGCAATCCGCTCCATCTGGCACATCGTGTTGATGTGGTCCCACTTGAGCATGCCCATCGGCTCCCGAGCCTCTTCATGCATCACCTCGATTCCCTTCTTTTTGAACACCTCCAGAAAGACGTCCAGTGGCGCAAAACATCCGTAGTCAACCGTAGTTCCAGCCCAGTCAAAAATTACTGCTTGAATCATTTCCTCTCTCCCACCTTTATCTTTTTTGCCATGCCTCCGTTTTCTTTCTCACCTTTCGGGTGCCGATTTCGTAGACGATCCGGACGACGATGTTGGTCGCCACGATCAAGACGGACATCGCAGCCGCTGCGGCAACATCACCGGCGTCATCCATGTTGACAATGGAGACGGAAGCCAGCTTGAAGTCGGCGGAGTAGAGAAAGACGACGGCAGAAATAGTAACCATGGAGTTGATGAAGTAGTAGACGGCAATCTCCAAAATGGCTGGCAGCGACATGGGGACTGTCACCCGCAAAAAAGTGATATAGAATGGCACGCCCATCGATTCGGATGCGAGTTCAAATTCCTTGTCCAGCTTTTTCAGCGCAGTCGTCGCCGTGATGAACGGAACCGCGTAGAAGTGGACGATATTCGCGATTACGAGGATGAGCACAGTGCCGTAAATCCAGTTCAACGGGTTGTTAGGATGGTTGAAGAAGAAAATGTACGCAAGCCCGATCACCAGCCCGGGCAGGGCGAGCGGCAGGATGGAGAGAAAGTACCCTACCTGGCGCATCCCCTTGAGAAACCGCGTTTTCTCGATGATATAAGCGTTGACAAAGGTGATCACCGTTCCCGCCACCGCACTGTAGAAGGCGACGAGCAAGCTGTTCCAAAATGGCTGCATTCCCTCCCCTGCTACTTTTGTAAAGTCGAAGTGGGTAAGCGTCATGCTCAGATCATAGGGCCAGACCTTTACAAGCGAAGCGAAGACGACCGTACCGAGCATGATGAAGATCGAAGCTGTAATCAGTGAGCAGTAGGCAAAGAAAGCATGATCCCGCCACCTTCTCGGTGTAATCTTGTACGGCGTGGACTTGGCTGTGACGGCTGAGTTTTGCTTCCTCTCCACGATCCGGTCGACGATAAATGCGAGAATCGCAGGCAAGATCAGGATAATCCCCACAGTGGCCCCCATCGTCGTATTTTGTTGGCCAATCACCTGCTTGTAGATGTCCGTGGCCAGCACGTTGAATTGACCGCCCACCACTTTCGGAGCGCCGAAGTCGGTAAAGCTCAAGGTAAAACAGACGAAGATCGCACTGACCAGACCGTACTTGACATTCGGCAGGGTCACCGTTAAAAACTGGCGGAGACGGCTCGCCCCCATCGTCTCCGCCGCCTCGTACAAATTGTAGTCGGCAAATGCCAGCGAAACGGCCATGATCAGGTAGGCCTGCGGAAACGTATAGATTACTTCCGAGATAATAATCCCGAGCGGTCCGTACAGCTCCATCTCAAAGCCGGGCAAGAGTCCGAAAAATCCCGTCGTGAGAATTCCCTGGTTGCCAAACAGATAGGTAAGTGCGATCCCGTGCATCATCGTCGGAGCAAACAGCGGCAGCATCGCGGCATAGCGAAAAAATGTCTTGCCTCTCATGTCAGTCCGCGTCAGGGCAAATGCGTACAGAAAAGCCATAGCCACAGAAATGATCGTCGTGATCCCGGACACGTACAAGGTGTTGGTAAACGACTGGACAAGAGCAGGTGTGGCAAAGTAATGGACAAAGTTGGAGAAGCCGATGTATTGGCCGCTCTCGTCGAGAAATGCTCGGCTGAACAAATCGCCCAGCGGCATCAGGACGCTGATGAACAGGACGATCACGATGCCTGTGATCAGAATTTTCTGAATCAACTCATCCCTGCCCATCTTCTGGCGGACGGTTCTTGTGCTCATCGCTGGTCACTCCCCGTCTTTTTCGCCACGGCTGCCTGATCAAACGAGATCAGACTTTCGATCGGCATTTCGAAAGCGACCCGCTTATCCCGGCTGAGCCCCAGACGGTTTGTTTGGCCCACAGGAAGGTCCATCGTGACGAGGTGGGGAAGAATGCCGTCCTGCTCGCTTGTGAGCTGCAGTGTGACACGGTAAAAGGAGCCGCGAAATTCCATGTCTTGGACGATGGCCTTCTGGCTGTACTCCGCTTCGGGTTCCATCAGGTGAATGTTTTCCGGGCGAATGGCCAGAAGGCGGTCCTCTCCTTTTGCATGACCGGAAAAAACGGACGGTTCCAAAAAGTTGATGGCTCCTACGAAATCCGCAACGAACGGGCTGTTCGGCTTTTGATATACCTCCTGGGGAGTTCCTACCTGAACCACTTCCGCGTTGTTCATCACGACGATCCGGTCAGTCATCGTCAACGCTTCTTCCTGATCATGCGTCACCATGATCGTCGTAATGCCGATTTTTTCATGCAGATTCCTCAGTTCCCGGCGCAATTTGAGGCGAACCTTGGCATCCAAAGCCGAAAGCGGCTCATCCAGGAGCAGAAAATCCGGGGACAGGGCGATGGCCCGGGCCAAAGCGACACGCTGCTGCTGGCCACCGGACAGTTGGGAGGGATACTTGTCGCGAATATGCTCCAGATCGATCAGCGCCAATACTTCCTGCACTTTTTCCTGCACTTCTTTTTTGGAAAGCTTTTTGGCCTGAAGTCCATAGGCGATATTTTGAGCCGCCGTCAGGTTGGGAAACAGGGCGTATGACTGAAACATCATGCCAAAGTTGCGCTTTGCCGGGGGGAGGGCTGTAATGTCTCGGCCACCTACGAATATCCGGCCATCCGTTGGCTGCTCCAACCCTGCCAAAATACGGAGCAGTGTGGTTTTCCCGCATCCGCTTGGTCCGAGCAGGCAGATAAACTCGTTCTTTTTGATGTCGATGTCGATGGACGTGAGCGCTACAAACTTGCCGAACGTTTTCCTGATTCCCTTGATGGAAAGATATGGATTTGCCATACGTTCCTCCCTTCCTCCATTTCACTGGATTCGAAGCTTGCAACCACGAATAGCGTTAGTTTTTCGGCTCGCTCTTTGTGCTGAATCGTTTATCCCACTCTGCCAGGATCTTTGGCCGTTCTTTGGCCACTTTGCTTAAATCGTTCTGGATGAGCTGTGATTTGGGATCTTTCGTATAGCCCTCCGGAATCGTCCCGCCAGCGCTGCTAAGCGTAATGATGGCAAAGTTTTTATTGTATTCCTTCATGGCTTCATCCGTAATGGCCCAGTCGAGAAACAGCTTGGCTTCCGGCTTGATCTGTTTCTTTTTGACGAGGGCGTTGGCCTCTACATCCCAGCCAGCGCCTTCTTCGGGGAAGACGACTTCAAGCGGAGCCCCTTTTTTCTTTTCGGTAATGCCCCGGTAACCGAAAGAGATCCCGATCGGATATTCACCGGCTGCAGCCATCTTCGCGGGCTTGGACCCGGAATGTGTATAGAGGGCGATGTTTTCGTGCAATTTGTCCATGTACTTCCAGGCTTCTTCCTCTCCCCAGAGCTGGATCCAGGCTGAGACCGTAAAGAATCCGGTGCCCGAAGAGGACGGGTTGGGGATGACGATCATCCCTTTGTACTCTGGTTTGATCAGATCACGATATGTTTTTGGGATGGGCAGATTGTGTTTTTCCAGTTCCTTGGTATTGACGACAAAGGCGGTCTCAAAGGCATCGATGCCGACCCAGTGCGCCGGCTCTTTCGAATCTCTAAATTCCGGCAATATCCGCTCAATGCCTTTTGGCGAATACGGTTCCAGTACGCCTTGGAATTCTGCTCCCAAAAGCTCAGTCGCAGCTGTACCCCACACCACATCCGCTTGCGGATTGTCTTTCTCCGCAATCAGCTTGGCTACAATGACCCCGGTAGAATCCCTGACGATATTTAGCTTGATCTCCGGGTGTGCTTTTTTGAAGGCGTCCACGTAGGCTTTTAGCTGGTCGTCTTCAAGTGCAGTGTAAACGGTAAGCTCAGATGAGCCCCCCTTGCCCCCGGCAGCCGGACTGGAGGATTGTCCGCAACCTGCGAGAACCGATAACAGCAGAACACCAGCCAAAAATGCGCTATACCATTTTTTCATCCCAAATCCCTCCCCTTTGTTCCCTCTCCTGGCTCCCCTTCCAATCTGCATCGGTTAAGACAAGACCAATTACACATAAATTGATTTGTTTTCCCGTTTTTTAGTTGTTTTTCGTTTTTATTATATAGTGAATTGACTGAATATTTCAAATGTTTTTTTATAAAAAAAGAGCCGAGCTCCTTTGCTCCACTCTTTTCTTACACTTGAAATGATTCCTCTGTATGTGTGATTGCGGTACTTCTTGTTACTGAAGTGCTGCCTCACGGCGGACGCGTTTTTCAAATGTGACGATCTCCGTGTACCCTGCCGCTTTCAGCGCTTTGCGGGCTTCTGGCAAAAAGCTGCCCAAATGGTCGGGGAAATGGGCGTCAGAGGATGTTGTGATCGGAACGCCCTGCTCACGCAAAACTCGCAGAAAGCTCGGGCTCGGGCACATTTCTTTTACGGGGTAGCGATAGAACAGACCCGTGTTGATCTCTGTGGCTGTATCGTGCTGCCGCAGCAGTTGGGCAATGCGCTGATAGTACGGGAGAAGCTGCTCTTCTTCCGGCCGGTGGCCAAATACCTTGAGATTGTCCAAATGCGCGATGATGTCGAACAGTCCGGATGAGATCGCCTCCTCCACTGTCTGAAACACATCGCGATAAAGCAGCCTCAAGTCTGTCTCCGCAAACCGTGACTGTGTATCCGGATTGTCAAACCCCCAGCCGCCGACAAAATGGACAGAGCCGATGACATGATCCCAGGGATATTGCCTAATCAATGGGGCAAGCACAGCTTCTCCGCCGGAAAAATAGTCCGCTTCAATGCCTAGCCGCAAATCGATGCCGTCGGACTCCCAGATCGGTTTTTGCTCCTGAATAAAGGAGACGAACGCATCGATTGAGGTGCAGCAGACCTGATCCAGCCAAAGCTTCTGCATGCGTCCCAGCTCATCGTCTCCGAGATTTATGTTTGCTTCAAAGTAGGGCTTGAATTCCTTGAAGCGGTAGAGATGATCCACGATTCCAAAGTGTGAGAGACCCAATTCTTTGGCCCGCTTACGGTACAAGTCGAGCCATACACGCGAGTAGGCTCCTTGCTTGATTCGCCTGTTCATCTGGTCCGACAGATCTTCCATCCATTCCAGCGCATGTTTTTGGCCAGCCGTTTGACGAAATGAAAGCAAAGCCTCTGCCGTCCGGGTCCACCAACGAAGGGAGTACGGCCCCTCCTCCAAATGGACATGATAGTCTACGTACATGGCATTTTCCCCTCCCGCTTTTGTTCGCCACAGTAATTCACTTGTTGGTTTGTGTGTTTTCTTATTCTTTGTTGGATTGTGTTGCTTTTGTCTGTTGGTGACTATTATACGGGGAGGAAATAGGGATGTACAATTGATTTTTCAAGTGAGCAGAAATGAGCCAGGATCTTTCCTCTATTGACTGCTTGCTCAGATGATCTTCTTTCCGCCGGACTTTCGCTGTTCGTTTTATCTGCAGGATGGCAATCTTTCATAAACCGATTCCGTGAATGTGGAGGTGTATCTAGCGGGGAATGCATTGCCCGTTTTTCCGAATACACAAGAAAGCAGCCGACTGTCAAGTAAGCTCGTTTGTCCCTATAGCTCCTAATGATCAATCTCATGCTGTCTCAATTCCAACGGTGGTCCCGTCATACCTACTCGGCGTAAGGATGCAGTTGATTTGACTGTTACCAAGCAAAAATATGCAAAAAGAAAACGCTGTTTTCCAGGTGGAAACAGCGTTTTTATGGTCGATCTTCTGTTGTGAGCTATTGCAGTTTAAAGCCTTCTTCTAACAAATACCGTTTCGCCTCTTTATGCGACTCGAAGGCCTCCTCCAGGTTTGGACCTGCATAAACATTCCATAGCTCATCTTCCTGTACGAGCTGCAGGGTCTGCCCGTTTGGACCCACCCAAGTTTCGCGCGTCTGTTCCTGAGCTGCATCTGTGCTTGCTTTTGGCTCTGGTTTACGGGACAAGTAATCGATTGAAGCTTGAATAATGGCTCGCAGTTCATCCGCAGAATAATCGCGAATGTTCACCATGCCCTTTGGGTCTGTCGCTTTTTTGGGCAAATGTCCGGCATATACAAAGCCATTGCCGTTCGGATGCAGGTTTTGCACGACGATTTTCTTGTCATGGAGACTCTCTTCGAAATGAAAGTTGAAACGGCCAAGCGACACCGGTTTCTTATGTAATTGCGGAAACGATTCGATAATCGCCAGTTTTTCTTCAAAAGTAAGCATGAATTCCTCCGTGATCCTAATGTCATTTCATATTGCACGATTATATCACAAGCGTTTGTTGGATAGCCAATGGGAATAGCGCCATTCCGTCAGGGGATAATACACACGGGAGGTGAATCATGAAAGCTGTTACGTATCAAGGGTTCAAAGATGTCAAGGTAAAAGAGGTCAACGATCCTAAAATTGAAAAGCCGGACGATATCATTGTCAGGCTGACATCCACTGCAATCTGCGGCTCTGATTTGCATTTGATTCACGGCATGATACCCAACATGCCCGAGGACTTTATCATCGGTCACGAACCAATGGGGATTGTCGAGGAAGCGGGTCCGAATGTCATCAAGGTTAAAAAGGGCGACCGTGTGATTATCCCTTTTAATATCAGCTGCGGCGAATGCTTCTATTGCAAAAACCAGTTGGAAAGTCAATGCGACAATTCCAACCCTCACGGCGAAACGGGCGCATTTTTCGGCTATTCGGAAACGGCCGGCGGGTATGCAGGTGGACAAGCAGAGTTCTTGCGTGTCCCCTACGCCAATTTTGTCCCTTTTCGCATCCCGGATGACTGCGAGATTGAAGATGAGAAACTCGTGTTGATGTCCGATGCCATGGCTACAGCTTACTGGAGTGTAGACAATGCAGGCGTGAAAAAGGGAGATACGGTAATCGTTCTCGGATGCGGGCCAGTAGGTTTGCTTACCCAAAAATTTGCCTGGCTCAAAGGGGCAAAAAGAGTGATCGCCGTTGACTATATCGACTACCGTTTGCAGCATGCCAAGCGAACCAATCAAGTCGAGATTGTCAACTTTGAGGCAGAAGAAAATATCGGCAATCATTTGAAGGAAATGACCAAAGGCGGAGCGGACGTCGTCATCGACTGTGTAGGAATGGACGGGAAAATGACGCCTTTGGAAATGATAGCGACAGGTCTCAAGCTGCAAGGCGGTGCCATGGGCGCCATCGTCATCGCAACCCAGGCTGTTCGCAAAGGCGGCACCATTCAGATTACGGGTGTGTACGGGATGAGATACAATGCTTTCCCGCTCGGCGACATTTTTCAACGGAATGTGAATCTCAGAACCGGACAAGCCCCTATCATTCACTACATGCCGCATTTGTACAACTTGATTGCGGAAGGAAAAGTCGATCCCGGAGACATCGTGACACATGTTTTGCCGCTGGATCAAGCAGAACACGGCTATGAGATCTTCGACACAAAGACGGATGGCTGCATTAAAGTCGTACTAAAGCCATAAGAGGATTTCCTCTGGCTGATTATGATCGATCCCTTTATTTAAAAAGGGTCTGCTGGTGTAAACCGGAAAACAAATTCCGAGATGACAAGCTTGGCCGGAACAATACTCACGATCATCCTTCCGAGGTGATGAAATCTGGAAAACGAGAAAGTCACGATAAAAATCAACGATAACGGCTCCATCCGCGTCAACGGCAATGTTGACCTGATAGATGCGCTCGGCGGCCGGTTTGAGGCAGGCTCCACGTTTTCACTTTGCCGCTGCGGTCATTCAGAGAAAAAGCCTTTCTGTGACGGGACGCATAAAAAAATCGGATTCGAGAGCGCGCCGCGGGCGGGAGGATGACTCCTGCTAGTATGGACTGTCTGTTTCTTCGATGATTCCTTGGGCCCACACCCTCCCCCATATTTCATCGAGGGTTTGCGCTGCGGTTTGGTTGGTGGTATCCAGCCACAGACCGATCTTGGGTGTCTCTTCCCGCAAGCGCCGATCAAGCTCGTCTGCCGTCCAAAGTCCGTACCCTGTTTTTGGGCGACTCTTCTCCCTCTCCATTACGGCTTCCGGACGGGGAGCCAGAACGATTACATACAAAGGCCTGCTTTGAATCCTCGTCACGGTTTCAGCGAGGAAGGAACCGAT
This sequence comes from Brevibacillus sp. FSL K6-2834, assembly GCF_038592925.1. Lineage (NCBI taxonomy): Bacteria > Bacillati > Bacillota > Bacilli > Caryophanales > Paenibacillaceae > Brevibacillus > Brevibacillus sp. FSL K6-2834. The sequence goes on along the minus strand of NZ_CP151945.1, from coordinate 2,791,500 downwards.
TATGACATCTTGCAAAACGACGGTAAATCCCGCACGGTAGTATCGATCAGCGGTCGAAGCCGCTATTTCATGCCGCAGGCTGAGCTGCCGGACGGACTCTTGGGATGTCTCCGGCAGCATTTCTTCTCTTCCGTTGACGATCATCTTCCGAAACGCATCTCCCCGCAGGTGGACACTCTTTTCGAATTTCTCCGCAAGCATTTGTGCGATCGTTGATTTTCCTGCAGCCATGACTCCCGTTATGAGAAATATTCCGTTTCTGTTTTCTTTTTGCATCTTGTATCCCCCTTATCTGACCGCCGCCGTTATTCCCGATCCGAATTATTTCACGCTCGTCAGAACAAGCCGGATAAAATCGATAAGCGTCTTCTCTGGAAACAGCTAAGCAAGAATGATGACCAGACAGGTCTTCCTTTCATGATCTTCATCCTCTCTTTGCCTTTCTTGCTCTACGATTGTGTTGCGTTCACGGGTACACGAATTCCCGTCATCAGGCATCCGCATGAAGCTTTCCTGCCTGACTCGTTTTTCTCATCAATGTGAAGTAAATCGACACCATGGCGATGTACAGACACGCCAAGACAAAATAGATGCTGCTGTAGACAGATGCCTCGCCGGATAAAGGGGCAACGATCACGTTACCGGCGGAGCCGCTCCCCAGATCGACGATTTTGCTGTAAACACTTGCAAAAACAGCTCCAGCGATAAAGTTCAAGAGAGACATCATTCCCATGCCGACCCCAACCTGATCCTTAGGCAGCAGTTTGGAGGTCGTATTGGATAGTGCAATTAAAATGAACGTCTGGCCCACATTGCCGAAGATGAGAATGACGGCGATAAGGACCGGGGAGAACCCGGCAAAGAATGACAGCAGGACAAAGCAGATAAAGAGCAATGCCGTAGCCGTATAGAACAAAAAGGGATTTCCTTTTGAATCTGCCAGCTTCCCGCCAGTCCTTCCCAGAATGGCCGCCGAGATAGCGGCCGGCACCATGACAAAACCGACGACTCCGGGAGCGAGTTGATTCAGTTGGGACAGCATCTGCGGGCTTAGAAAAGGAAGCGCGTAGCCGATTCCGCTTGCCAGAAAAGCAAGCACGAGCATGAGCGAGTAGCTTTTGTTTGCAAACAGTCTCGGTTGGACAAAAGGCTCGGTTGAACGATGGATGTGAAGCAAAAACAAGGCAAGCAAGATGGCTCCAGCCAATGCGAGCATCCATCCTCCATTCGTAACAGCCAAAAGCACCAGAGCCACCGTTCCTGCCAGCAAACCAGCGCCGATCCAATCCAGTTTGCCTTTCCGTCCGGGCTCATCGTCCAAATACTTTCGATAAAACGGGAGCGTAATAAGGGTGAGAAGAGGGATACAGAACAGCCACCGCCAATGGACAAAGCTAGCAACGAACGCCGCTACAATTGGCGCAAGCGCCCCACCCAGCGCAAGTCCCGTAGCAGATATGCCCAGAGCGCGTCCCCTGCTCTCCGGTGGAAAATAGCGGATCGGTATGATCATGCCTGTTGCCGGAATAACCGAAGCCCCTACTGCCTGTAAAATCCGTCCAAGCAGAACCATCCAAAATGCTTGTGCGGCCAGACCGATCATCGAGCCAACTGCAAAGGCTGCCAGTCCAAAGGTGAGCAAGCTTTTCAGCCTGTATGTGTCCGCCAGTTTGCCATACGTGACGCTTCCGATCGCATAAATCAGCATGTACGAGACCGACACCCAGCTGACCTGCGCGAAGGAAAGTTGAAAATCAGATCTGATCTCAGGCAGAACGATATTGAACATAGTCGCGCTCATCACTGAGATGACGAGCGTGACAGCCAATAGTCGAATCAATTTTTCTCCCGCTTGATGTACATCAATCTTGTTTATGGGTAAACTCCCCTTTCTTTCAGATTGTTCTGATGTGCGTCACCTTTGTGTGTCCTCTACATGCACGGTTTCACCAGGTTGTTTCACTGTTGTCGTCTCGCACGATTTATTCTACAATCGATACTATAGAAATAAAAATATTTATTAATATATCTCTACATATACTGGGGGATATGAATCCGGGGTGATAGATGATATGGAACTGCTGCAGTTGCACTACTTTCGGACAGTTGCCAGACTTGAGCATATGACGAAGGCAGCCCAAGAGCTGCGTATTGCACAGCCTGCTCTCAGCAAGACCATTTCACGGCTTGAAGAGGATCTCGGCGTTCCGTTGTTCGACCGTCAAGGCAGACAAATCCGCCTCAATATGTTCGGCCAGGCATTTTTGAAAAAGGTGGAAACGGCGTTGACTGCACTGGAAGAAGGGCGCAGAGAGGTGGCCGATATGGCGGGGATGGAGCGCGGCAGCATTTATGTAGCGACTCCTACCTTGCATCGCTTGTCTGAGCCGCTAGGTGCTTTTCTGGCTCTGCACCCAAACGTGAATTTTCGGATCACACAAGCTTCTCTGGAGGAAATGTCGCGTCTTATGGAAAACGGCGATGTCGATTTTTGTTTTACTGCCGTCCCTATTGAAGGTGCGGGCATTCATCAATTGCCCGTACTGAAGGAGGAGGTGTTTTTGGCGGTGCCTCCTGGGCATCGGTTGGCTTCCAGAAAAAGCGTATCGTTGAACGAGGTGGCCCAAGATCCATTTGTCGGGTACAAGGAGAGCTATCCTTTTCGGAAAATGAATGATGAGTTCTGTCTTCAGGCAGGGTTCAAACCCAATGTCGTCTGCGAGGTTGATGAGCCATCCGCGATCAGCAGCCTTGTTCAGGCAGGACTCGGCGTCGCTTTTGTGGGCGCATGCAAAACCGACAAGAAATCTCCATTGATCAAGCTGGATATTGAAAGCCCGGTTTGTCAGCGAACGTACCAGCTTGCGTGGCATGAAAAGCGCTATCTCTCCAAGGCAGCTAAGAAGTTCCGGGAGTTTGTCGTGAAATATTTTACCGATATGCAGCAAGGAGCAGCTGCACCTCCCGTTTTGCAGGAAGTTGCCGCTTCACAGGCAACAAATAAAAAGAACCCGGCGGTATAACGCATCACCGGGTTCTTCCTTTCCCTTCCAAATAGGAAAATGGTTTTTCCTTGTAAGGCTGCAGGCAGCCGCTCAATAGCCTACTTCCACAGAAGCGATGACCACATAAGCGAGATCATTTTTATCCTCCTTGTCAGCAAGGACGACACCGCTGCTCGTGAGCATGCCTCCCTCGACAACGTCAAAGGTGACTTCGCCGTATGGCAATTCTGCACGAACGGCAGCCAAATCCAGCTTGTCCATGTCAGCCGGCACAGCGAGTCTGACGTTTACTTTCATCATGTTGATGTCATGATTCGGCAATACAGATCGCAGACCCGGCATCGAGTTGTGGTGGATTGCATTTTGCACCGCTCTCACGGCTGCTTTTGTCACGTTTTGGCCGTGCAAATCAACCCCCATCCCGATCTCGATAAACATTACTTTATCCATAACAGGTTCACTCCTCTATCAAACTTTGGTCGCCATCTCTATCTTACCATCTTTTCACGGTCAGCCGCTTTACGCAGATGGATGCACCAAAGACTTTTGTTCCCACGCTCTGCTTCTCCAGCGGAAAAACATGATGATTCCGCGCATCCACTCATCTGCCGCAATCGCCAGCCAGATTCCCGCCAAGCCCAGATCGAGCGAAAATGCGAGATAATAGCCGAGCGGCAGGCTCATGCAGACCATCGACAGCAGCCCCATATAAACCGGAAATTTGGCATCCCCTGCCGCGCGCAAGGAGTTGATCAGGATCAGGTTGAACGTCCTGCCGGATTCCAGCAGTATGCTAAGCAAAAGGATCTGCGTCGCCAGAGCGATTATCTCCCGATCTTCCGTAAAGAGCTCGATGATCGGCACTCGGAAAAGGATAATGACAATATTAACGGCAATGGTTAAAAACAGGCCCCAGCGCAAGCTTCGCCACACCCGCTTATACGCTTCCTCGGTCCGCCCGGCTCCGACCATGCGGCCTGTGATAATCGCCGTCCCCATCCCGATAGCCAAGCTAAACAGATAGATGAACGTAGAGATGTTCATGACATATTGCCGTGATGCCATCTCGACAGCCCCGAGGAGTGTCGCGTAATAAAGAAACACCGTCTGACACGCATTGTAGGTTACCTGCTCAAACGCGGAGGGAATGCCGATCCGCAAGATTTTTTTGATGTATTCCATGGAAAAGCTGAAGTAATCCCGGACCGCGATCTTGACTTCCATCAGACGGTATAGCAGCCAGAAAAAGATAAAGAGGGAGATGAGCCGGCTTACAACGGTTGAGATCGCTGCACCTTCCACTCCCAGCTCTGGAAAGCCGAGATGGCCAAAAATCAACAGGTAATTTCCGATGACGTGAATGACATTCATCCCCAAGGATACAAGCATCGACTCTTTTGTATAGCCATACGTCCGTATAATGCTGGCCAGCGTATTGATGACTGCTTGCAGAAAAAGCCCGCCACCGACAATCGTAATGTAGGTTTGCGCGTAATGCAAAATCTCCCCCTGCAGATTGACAGACTGGAGCAGGGATTTTCCAAACAGGATGAAACAGGTGCTGATCACAACGCCGATCATCAGGTTCAATGTGACGGCAATGGCGGAAATTCTCGCCGCATCTTCCCGTCTGTTTGAGCCGATATACTGGGCAATCACGATGGAAGCTCCGTTTCCGATAACCTCCATGATCAAGATGGCGATAAAAATATATTGATTGGCCGCTCCAACCGCCGAAACGGCATTGTCCGAGACCTCGCTCAACATGAAGGTGTCGGCACTGCCCATGAGCATGAATAAAAACAATTCCAAAAAGATGGGCCAGGTCAATACAAAGAGATTGAAGTCTTTTGGAGTCGTCTGCTTGGTTGCAGCCTTGGTTGCGATTGATTTCATGATCGTACCTTTCTAACCCTTTGTCTGAGGCGACACCGCATGATGCAGGTGTTGACCAGCGGCTTTTTGAGTTGTTCTCGCATTCTTATTAAGGACAAAATGAACTGATCTACCTAGATGAAACTGTTCTTTCTTTGCAGAGATCATCTCCTTGTCTAACAGCATTGCAAATTTTAACAGCACTAACTTTTTTGCAAAACTTATTGTAAGCCAGTCCAAGAAATTAATAAATAGTTTAGCGGCGAATAAGATGATTTGCCTGCAGATATGGAATGAAAGGGCAACAAAAAGCCGGCTTAGCTCCTGTAGAGAGCTGCCGGCCGCACAGGCTATCTTTCGCATGAGGTTTTTAAGCTTCTCTTTGGATTTGCTCTTTTTAACAATCCCCCTTGGTTCATCCAGAGGATTTTTTCTCTGCCATAATCGGATTTACCGAACAAAAACAGCTGATCGACAGGTATTTAGAGACCATCATTAATTATTCAAGGAGTCATGGATACCTTGCCAAAGCATTACTAGATAGATACTTACTAGAGCGAGATGATTTTGTTCGCCTTGAAGAAACTTACCAGCGTGGAATAGAATTAACACATTATACTGAGCATCTAGATCCGCACGACTACGTTCAATTCTATTATCGTATGGGAATACATGCCTACGCACTACAGAGATACGACGAATGCATAAACTTTTGCAAAATTGCCTTTGATAGAGACGAATCAGATAATCATATGAAGGCCGAAGCTTTAACTGCGGTCATCGGCTCCTACCTGTATTTAGACGATACAACTTTGGCAGAGGTTTACCTGAAAGAATACAAAAACAGTCAATTTGCTGATTTCAAACAAGACCATATACAAGCAATGATCTATTCAAAGAAGGGTCAGTATGATAAATCAATCAGTCTATACAAAGAATTGCTCCATTCTGTAGATAAGGAACGTCGAATATCTATTGTAGTCGATCTCATAGAGGATTGCTTGCGCCTCGGAGACACAAATACAGTAAACGAAATAATTGCTTCCGAGGCTACTTTCTTCCCTTCTGTTCCCATCAAGAATCCAAGACGTATTGAAAAGATGGCAAAATATTTAAGACTTAAGGGATTTTATAATTTCTCGATTGATAAGTTTGACGAAGGAATCAATCACACATTGGTTAGTGCAACTCATTTCAACCAAATTGGTCAATACAAAGAGGCAATGAATTGTGTCGGATTTGTACTGAAGTCAATTGAGGAAAGCGAAAGAAGTATTCCATCTGAGATCATAGAAAAAATCTCAGATATATGCAATCATAGTTAATAAAACAGGAGGAGTTTTTTATGCAAAAGTTCTTAACGCTGTTGTGTTCAGTTCTGCTTTTGGGATTTTTTGCTTTATCCTCTGATATTGAGCAAACATTAATTAAGGCTCCATCTGTCATCATGTCCGTAGATCCTGAATGGTAATTTTTCATTAACATGTAAGAATGGGCTACCTCAAAATAGACACCCTATTTGAGAAGTAGCCCATTTTTTTAATAAAAACCAATCAGAACCGTTTAACGGAAGAATGTGTTAGCACCCAATACCACTCCAAATTCTTGGGCGAGTACTACCATACGCATGGTGCTTTCTGCTCAAATAGCGGGTACTGTTAGCTGCCTAATAGCTGCTCCACTTCAGCTACCAGCTCCCGAAGCTGCTCTACCCCTCTTCTCGTGCTTGCCTCCTCTACAGACAACAAGGTAATGACCTGATCGATCCTGGCCTTGTAGTCCTTTGGCTTGACAGAAAAACGGTCGATCATCATTGCAGCCTTTTTCTCATTGATGCAATATTCTTCATTCTTGGCAAATAATACTTGGTTCAAGCATGCAATCGCCCGAAAGCAGCAGCCAGCCACGTAGGTCACATCATCTTTGTCAACGTTTTTATCAGCGAACATCAGAGAGAACGATGCTTCAAACATGAAATACCCGATCATTGCCTGCTGCAAGGCTTTTGGATACGGCTTGGTTTTCGCTTGCAAAGCGGCTAGTCTCTTGGCCGGATCGCATAAAATCCGGCAGATCGACAGCTCGCCCATATACATCACATTCAAATAAGCATGTGGATGCCCGGTTTGGTAATTCGCGGTGACAGAACCTGACAGGCAATCATCGATTACTTGCGAGACCCTGTTTACATCGCGAAAGATAAAGTCCACATGGTACCCTTGAACGACCAGCCATCCTCCGCCGTTTACCCACGGACCCCAAGCGCCCAGAGGTGTGATGATGTTTTCTCTGTGCTCGTCATCCAGCTTCGTGGCGATTTTTCCGATCTCGGCTGCGTCAAAACCACCGGCTTCGTCATAATAAATGCCGATGTCGATGTCGGAAGTGGGGCGATGAGTCTCTCTAGCTCTGGACCCGCCTAATACGATTCCTACTACGCCAGGTACGCCTTGCAAATGTTTCGCAACATCTTCTATGATTTTTTGTACGGTCAAAAAGCTCATCTCCATTTTTTGAATCTGATCATCTACAGTTATTTGTCCATTTTTTCACCCTCCGCTGATACGGCAACCTGGCCATGCCATACCTTTATTGTTTGATCGCATGAGGCGCTGCTATATGTGATGCGTAAATAAATAGGACAAGAAGAAATAAGCGCTGATTGCGGCTCCGCCCATGAAAAGAACTCCGCTTTTCGTCTTCTTCTGAAACAGATGAAGAAAGCCAAAGCAGAAAAGAACTCCCGTTACACTAAAATACGCGATGCCCACCCAGAACACATTCCACGGCAAAAGAGACAAATCTACCGTACCCAAAAAAACACCACCTTGTTTCTACTTTTCTCTCGCTTGAAAAACAGTTTTGTTTTATTGCTTGCAAACGGGAATGGCATTGGTTTTCCAATCACGCCTTCCACGCTTGTGGATGGTCCTCGTTCACCAGCTCTGCCGCTTTGGCGTTCGCTTCCACCTGAGATGGACTCTTGCATCCCGGAATCACCGCAGTGACGGCAGGATGCTTCAAGCACCAGGCCAAAGCCCACTGTGCCATGTCCGTACCCGCAGGCACTTCGTTTTGCTTGATCTCTTCGACCTGCTGCAGCAAAGAGCGAACGCGCTCCTGGTCGTGATTATGGCGTACGTCATTTTCGGCAAAGACGGAACCCGGCTTGTACTTGCCGCTCAGATAGCCGCTTGCCAGCGGGACGCGAGCCAGCACCCCCAGGTCATTCTCCATGCACGCGGGGAAAACCTGCTCCTCAGGGGTACGATCCAACCGATTGTAGACGACCTGTATTGTCTTGGCGTTTACCTTCGGGGCCGATCCTGTCTGATGAATGTTGTCATTCTTGGCGATGGAGAGGCCGAGATGGCGAATCTTCCCTGCTTGCACCTGTTTGTCCAGCACCGTCCACAGCTCGTCATTGTCAAAGGCTTCATCGGGACCGGAGTGGAACTGATACAGATCGATATAGTCGGTCTGCAGCGCCAGAAGTGACGCGTCCAGCTGTTTCAATACATCGTCTGCACTGTAGTTGTTCGTCCGTGTAAACTTGTCGTGGAAGTGATGGCCGAACTTGGTCGCTACCACCCAGTCTTCCCGTCGATCCTTTTTCAGGAAGCCGCCGATCAACCGCTCCGAGAAGTGATCGCCGTAGCACTCCGCTGTGTCGATCAGATTGATGCCCAGTTCCTTGGCTCTGTGCAGGATGCGATCCGCTTCCTCCTGGGAGAAATCCATACCCCATTCGCCGCCGAATTGCCATGTCCCGATGCCGACTACTGACAACTTCAACTCTGTTTTTCCCAATCTGCGATATTTCACGAGAAGCCCTCCTCTATCTTTGCTAAATTGCTCTGAGCCCCGGACTGTCTCCCTGCATGCTTGCGGGAATAATCCGTGGTGATTGGCAGAAAATACGCGTAATGTCTCTTCCACAAGAGGTGGACTCCATGAAAAGCTTGTTGATCTTTCTTTTCCTGACAATCCTGTCTCTGCTATTTGCAATGGCAATGGATGTTTTGATCGGCCTGGGTGCTCCGGCATCCTTGCAAAATCTGGCAAACCTGTTCTGGATCATGTCTCCCGCTGAATATATCCTCGTCATTTTCCTATTGATCGTGGTTGTCTTTCACTTTGCGCACACCTTCAAGCATGCAAAAGAAACGAAGCGATAAATCGCCTTACCTCTGCTGTTCAGTGGAAAAGCCACTTTCCCCGCGATTGCCGAGAAGTCTGCGAATAAAGGAACCAACCAACAAAAACAGCGGAATGACGGTCACGAATAACTCAAGCGTATATTTCAAATAAAAGTCCCCTTCTACAGAATGCTCGGCATGACTGCCGGCAATATTCATGGAGGAGAACAGGATGATTACCCCGATCGGGAGGATCAGGCTGCGAAGCTTATCCACCTTGAACAGATCGGCAGCACCGATGACCGCCGAATAATAAAAGATGGAGATTTTAAAGAAATTGACGATGATCAGGGTAAAGACGACAAGCGCATCCAGTCTTTGCAGGAAATTGGCAATATCCACCTTGCTGAGAGTGATCAGCAAGGGAAAGGTTGAACGCTGGACGAGGTCAGCGCCAAGAACGGAAATCTCCAGAGCGGTTATCAGGCTTAAAATGATCCCGCTTACAATCAACCCCGTCATCCCCGCCCGTCTGGCACGCCCCGGCTTTGCCAGATAGGGAAGAATCATGGCAAAGCAGATGATCTGTCCGAACGGAAAGGTGTAGGTTTGCGACACGACAGCCTGAAAGATTGGTTCCCATCCGTTCTCCAGAACTGGCTGAAGAAGCGTAAACTGGACGATCCCCGAAAATATCACCAGCAGGATGCCGACACAGACCAATATCATCACGATGCCGAAAAACACTTCCCCGGTTCTGGCCAATACCTCAAACCCTTTGTGCAGCACGTACGTAATGGCGGCGAGCATGAGAAAATGCAGCAGAAACAAAGGGGTCTCATCATATACAGAGTTAAACAGCAAATCGCCGATGTCACGTGTAATTCGAGCCGACCCATAAATGAAAAAGGCGACGTACAACAAGGAAATGGGCCACCCAAGGACATTTCCCAGGATTTTTCGTATGTAGCCTGTCAAAGGAATGGCTGGATATTGCCGATACAAATACAAGTATACCTGAAAAATAAGCAAACCGGCTATCAGCCCTGCCAAAATGGCGAGCCATGCATCTTGCCCCGCATCGGCTCCCAAGGGGATAACCAGTGAACTCCCTAATTCAAATAATACAATCAAGCAAAACAATTGTCTTGGACTGATTCTGATTTTTTCCATGTGGGATGGGCCACCCCCGCTTCATTCATCCCTGATTTTCTTGTCTCGCTTTAGTAAATATGGTTCAGTGATCATCCCTGGCTGGCGGATAAACGCTTTCACCTTCACCTCCACTGGCAGTTGGGAAAAGCGGTCTGGCCAGTCCAGCTTTAAATGCCCCCATGCCTTCGGGTCTGCCCGGCGGATTACTTCTCCAAATCCAAAAATATCTGTTTTGTACTGTTGGGCTGCTTTCACGGCCGACATGATCTGAAGCATCGTTTTATCTTCCAGCTTGTTTGCCAGTTCGTAAATGACCGCTGGACTGGACAAATGAATGGCGCATTTGACATCTGCAATGCTGGCTTCTTCCGTTATCGTTACGGTGATTTGCGGCTTTCCTTGAACCACCTTTCCTTGGATATCCGTCTTGGAACGGGTAATCTCGATTCCGACTTGATCCTTTTTTCCATCGCAATCGACCATCAAAACGGAGCTTTTTAAACTGCCGTGAAGCCAATTCACACCGCGTGCTTGCTCTCCTTCCAGCCAACCCACCAGCTTCCCGGTTCTAAATGCCCCGATCCCGCCGATCTTCTCGATAACATCCGGCTTGGTCAATTGGATATTTTCCACACGCTGGCCGGCTCGCGGATTTCCAAGGAGCTCGACCGCGCTTATCATCGGTTCTCTCCCTGGGTTTCCAATAGCCCGGATTACATCATCGAACTCGATTTTGATGCTTTCTCCCCACAGCTCTTCGGAAAATTCCAATGCGCCTACCCCTGCTGTTGCTGGAATCTTTTCCATCGGTGTGACGATTGCCAGGACTTCTTGGGCAGTTCTGCCCTTGGCAATAACCAAGCGGGCCGTCAAACGGATTTCATTGGACCGCTCAAAAGAGTCTAACACCCCGTTGATGCCTTGGCGGGCTAGCTGTTCGCCAATCATGATGTAGCGAACATGGGAGAAAAAAAGCCGTCGCGGTGCTTTTTGCGAGGCTTTTCGAGCGGCCTCAAAAAGGGTTTCCCCCGTTTCCGTATAAACGGTGACTGGCCCCATGTTTTCGTCCCCTTGCCCAACCGTTCCCGAAATCACGGCGGAAGGGTTGACCACTTGAAAAGAAAAGACGTGCTCATTCTGATTCTTTCCCTTGTCCAATCCAATCGCGGTAACGATGGCCAGCGTACCAAGCTCCCGATTATTCCAGCAGCCTGTCAAAAGCAGAAGGGCCATGCACAAGATCATCAGCAGGCTTCTACTCCTCATGGCGCTCCCCCTCCGGCCTGTTATTCTGCTTTTTCAACATCGAGTGTCCGCTTGGCTCCATCTTTTTGATGTTCTTTTTGTTTATCGCTTTCGTGCGGGTGGCAAGCATCCAGAGGGGCAGCCGGACGAGCGCATCCTTTTGGTCATCCATCTGAAACGGGGCATAGGGGCTCAAATACGGAATGCCAAACGAGCGCAGACTGCTCAAATGCGCAACGAGAACAATCATAGCCAGTGTCAATGTGTAAAAGCCAAAAGTCGCCGCCAGGATCATCAGAACAAAACGGATGAGCCGTGCCGACACAGCAAGATTGTACGCAGGCGTGGAAAAGCTGGCGATTCCCGTAATGGAGACGACAATGACCATCGCGGGCGAGACAATCCCTGCCTGTACCGCTGCCTGCCCCAGGACGAGGGCGCCAACGATGGACACCGCCTGGCCCACCGCCCGCGGCATGCGGATGCCGGCCTCTCGCAATATCTCAAAGCTCAGCTCCATCAGCAGCGCTTCGACCAGCGCCGGAAACGGCACACCTTCGCGGGTAGCGGCCAGGCTGAACAGCAGTGGAGTCGGAATCATCTCCTGGTGGAAGGTGATAGCGGCGATATAGATGGACGGCCACAGCAGGGATATCAAGAAGCTTGCATAGCGGAGCAAGCGGATAAAGCTGCTGATGTCATAGCGTTGGGCGTAGTCGTCCGATGCAACGAAAAACTGGGTGAACAATGCGGGTACCAACAATACAAACGGGGTCCCGTCTACGATGATGGCCACCCTCCCATCCAGAAGGTAGCGCGATACCAGATCGGGACGTTCGGTATTGTACACAGTGGGAAACGGCGTCATCGTCTGATCCTCGATGAGCTGCTCAATATTCCCCGCCTGCAGAATCCCGTCCACTTTTATGCCGGTCAGCCGCTGTCGTACTTCTTCTACAATTTGGTCACTTACAATCCCGTTCATGTACATAATAGCCACATCGGTATGGGTGATTTCTCCGATCCGATACATCTCCAACCAGAGATTCGGGCTTTTTATCCGTCTGCGTATGAGTGAAATATTCGTCGATATGGATTCATTAAAACTATCCTTCGGTCCCCGGATCGACAGTTCGGTCGTAGGCTTTTCGATGCCTCTCCATTCTCCGCCAGACGTGTTGCAGCCGATAGCCACCGGGAAGTGATCAATAAAAATAATTGTGTTCCCGTCCATAACGGTGTTCATGACTTCATTCCAATTTTCAACCGTGTCGACTTCTCCGACCGGCAAGGCGTGATTTCGGAGAAAATGAAAGACCTGCTCTCCGGATGCTTCGGAGAGGCGCCCCCTATCTTTGGAGAGCATCAGCGGCTGGATGACAAATTCGTTTAGCTGGGGCTGATCTACCAGACCCTCGTTATAAATGGCCGCAACCCGAATTTGCGGATTGCTCCCCAATTCAAACTGACGCACTTTCAAATCAGGGCTGTTTCCTGTTTCTTCCCGAAACCTTTTGATGTTGATGTCAAGGTCTGTGTCTAACGGGCGGTGACCGTCATCTATGGCGGAACCTTGATGGTTCTCGTCTCTGTTTCGGTTGCTGCTAGTCCTTGTCTTTTGAGTAAACTTCCTGATGAACTTCATCTTCAACACCTATATCCCCATCGTAGTATGTAAATTATTTGCAATCTATCAGGGGGATATGCACTTGAAAGACTCGCCCGACTTCCTGCAAAACAAGAAACAAGACGAAGCAGCTTCAGCTTCGTCTTGTTTCGGTTCGGCTTCGTCTTTTCTTGCCTTTGTTATCTCAGTTGATCTGCTATGGACAGCAAATCCGCTTTGGTAACATTCTTGGATGTTGAAGTAATGGTGTAGAGTACAGCGGCCCCGTCTTTTTGCTGAGTCCAGTTGAGTGCATGGGCCTCTTTTGATTCAATGAGGAAATTATTTGCAATTTTTGTGCCGCAGAAAAAGTGATTCCGAATCTGGGCTCGGCTCAGGCAGCTCCATGAGCTTGCCTCGTTCATACAATCGAAATTTGCGCCATAGCTTCCGGTTCCAGTTGGGTACCTGTCGGATAACAACACCGGTTATCCAGGATCGGAACGGTTTATCAAAGTCGTACCGGTACAGCGATTTAAACACTTCTACGTAGACCTCACTGACGACATCAGCTGCATCCTGCTTGTTGTTGACAAGCAGCGAAACGGTCCCGTACACATAGTCCTTGCTGTGTGCGTAGATTTTGCGAAAAGCGTCCTTGTTGCCGCTTCTCGTACTGCGGATACACTCATGCAATTCTGTTTCTGTCATAGGCGGCCGGCCCCCAAGTGCTTATTTCACTACATATTGGTTCCGACATCCGAAAAGGTTCGGTTATCAGTTCAAAGCAAATATAAACAAGACTCGAAAGCGGTATGTATCATCTATAAGAATTTACACTGCCTGGCACAATCACGAAAATACTGCGGCTAAAAAATGCACATCGATCTCTTTACTTCAAAGTTGGGTCGTTGCTATAGTGATTACGATGCTAAGCAAAAGGAGTTTTGGCATGCTACCTACATTGTTATCGTGGCTGGGCGGGGCGCTCGCTGTGCTCTTCGTCATCCTGCTGGCTTATATCGGGTACCGCTATTGGTACCACATGGGACGGCTTCCGAAACCCCCATCCCGGTCTATCCGGAATAAACCGATGCCCGCAACCTGGAGAGATGAAGAGGTTACGTTTACCTGGGTGGGACACTCAACCATTCTAATCAATCTTTTTGGCACAAAAATTCTGACTGATCCCGTGCTTGGGGAAAAATTGGGGCTTCGCATCGCGGGGATTCACTTTGGGCCGAAGCGTTATACGCCACCCGCTCTGAGCTCTGCGGAAATCGGAGATGTGGACATTATTTTGATCTCTCACGCTCACATGGATCACGTCGATCTGCCCAGCTTGCGGGAGCTGGCTCGTCCATCCATCCATGTCATCACTGCAAAAAACACCAGCAGACTGATTGCCCGCATGCCTTTTGGTTCGTATGAAGAAATTGCTCCGCATGAAACCGTACGTACTGCCAGCGGAGTGAAGATTACGGCTATCCCTGTCCGGCACTGGGGCAACCGCTTTCCATGGAATAAAGATTATGGCTATAACGGCTACATCATTGAAAAAAACGGGGTACGCATCCTCTATCCGGGAGACACGGCCTACACATCATTTGAGGAACTTCCTCGTGCTTTTGGAAGCATTGACATTGCCTTTATGCCGATAGGTGCCTATAAGCCCGATGCATATCAAGCTGCCCACTGTACTCCGGAGCAAGCTTGGGAGATGTTTAAACAGAGCGGAGCCAAATGGCTCGTTCCCATCCATTGGAATACGTTCGTTCTCTCCCAGGAGCCTGTTGAGGAACCTATTCAACGGCTGCTTGCGGCAGCTGGCGATGAAAAAGACCGCATCGTCATTGAGGAACAAGGCGAAACATTTGTCCTTCCAGTCTCTTAATCTGGAAGGGCTTTTTCTTTTTCCCCTCTATCTTCTTGACTGGAAGTTGATTCCTTTGTTACATTACTCGTAAGTAACATTACTTTTGAGTATCTTTTTGTGGAGGAGGATTGGCTATTGTGGTTCGTGAAAAGGGGTGGAAAGGGAAGGAAAGTCGGAAGCGGCTGCTGGAAGCTGCTGCGGAAGAATTTGCATTGCGGGGATTCCACGAGACAAAAATCAGTACGATCGTAAAGCAGGCGGGATTGACCCAGCCATCTTTTTACCTCTACTTCGCCAGTAAAGAAGCCATTTTCGATGAAATCATCCATGACTTCCGGTCTGGTCTGGGCGAGCTTACGGCGTCCATCCGTCTGGAACCAGGGATCGAGCCGGAGCATTTGCTGCAGCGGATCGTACAGGCGCTGGAAATGGTTTTCAGCTTCCTCGTCCGCAATCCGCATATGACTCGAATCGGGCTCTTCCTTGCTCCGCAAGCGGAACAGATCAAAGAAGATCTGACTTCTCTCCTGCTTGAAAACTTGCGTGCCGAGCAGGAAGCGGGTTACTTTCGGGCCGATGTGGAGATGGCGACGGTCGCGGAATGTCTGCTCGGGATGATTGAGCGATTGACGGTTACACACCTGTTGCCGGGTAAACAAACGCCAGCACGATTGGCGAAGCAGGTCGTCGATGTTCTCATGTACGGCATGCTGCCCCGGGAGTCAAAGGCCAAAGAATAACATAATGGAGGAATAACCGGTGGGACTGATTATCATGCAAGCCGTATTGTCGCTGTTTCTTTTGTCAGGGGGTATCATCAAGCTCGCACGCGTTCCGTTTCAAGTCGAGCATTGGAGCCATTATCACTATCCTCTCTGGTTCATGTCCGTTGTCGGCATTCTTGAGATCGTGGGAGCGCTGGCGCTGATTGGCGGAATATGGAACCGGTATTTGGCCATTGGCTCCGGGGTACTCTTTGTCGTTCTTATGGCGGGGGCGATCCACGCCCATCTGTTTCGAGCAGAGCAGCCGATTGTCACCATCCTGCCGGCGGCAATCTGCCTGATTCTATCTGTCATCGTTATCAGCTCAAGGCTCTGAGGATTCACCACAAGACAGCAGCTATAAAAACCGTAGACCATTTACGCTTCCCTTGCTTTCATGAGGCAGTCGTACAACGTAAAAAAGATTCAGGATCGACTCAAAAAATGAGCCCGATCCTGAATCTTTTTGATTTCCCCTATATTCTGTTCCCTGCTGAACGGAAGGCTACCCGTTATCGCTTGTTTACAACGATCAGATAAACCTGGCCGTCCGCATTCGTCCACAAGTCGACTTTATCGGAAGACTTCACTTCGTCCTCATCCATATCAGAACCGTCGTAGTATTTCACTTTTGCGTCCTTCGACAGCTTGATGCTCGTGGAGACGTTGTTGAAGAAGACGTATTTATCTCCGTTTACACGGGCTTCAATTCCAATGAACTTTTCTTCTTCCTTGGTCAGAGTGCCTTGTACAACGGCTTTCGTCACTTCGCCTTCACGGTTCATTGTCAGTGTAACCAACTCAAATTGGTCGACATCATCTACCGTATCCGCGTTCAGGACCTTGTATGTCTTGCCGTTTACTTCGATCTCGGCCGATTTGGTCGAGCCGTTTTCATTCACCACTTCTACAGAATCGACTACGCCGCTGAGTGTTTTGGCAGCACCAGTCACCGCTTTTACCTTGCCGTCGTTGTTCAGTACGAGTGTATACTCTTTGTCGTTGGTGTCTGCATTGTCATCAATCGATACTCCGGAAAGAAGCTCATAATCCTTGCCGTTCACCGTAATGGTTTTACCCGATTTCTCGGTTACATAGCCCACTACCGTCTGCTTCTCAGCAGTCAGCTCGACGATATCATTGGTTCCCAGATTGTATTTCCAGCTGACGATCCGGTAATCATTCAACTGGTCGGCCTTGATTGTTGTTGCGGAGACCGAGTTTCCGTCGATAGTCAGCTTCGCGTTTGCCAAGATGTCGTAGGTTTTGCCGTCAACCTTGATCGTCGCCAGTTTCGTCTGACCTTCATATGCTGTCGTATCGTCTACCAGCTTGCCTTCCGAGACGCCTACGCCCTGCTCCACTTTGATCAAATTTCCGTCCTGGTCAAAGGTGAGAACGGCAACGCTGTTGTTTTTCAGATCATCCAATTCCGATACCTTGTCCTCGTCGACATAGAGCTTCGTATCTTGAAGAACTTCGTATTCATACCCGTCAAAGCTGATCACGTTGTCATCCGCATCGACCTTGATCGTTTGTGTCGTGCTCAGCTTCGTGTAGGTGACAGCAGACGCTTTTCGGTCAACATCCAGTGTCAGCTCAACGAGGTCCCCTTTGGCAATGTCAGCGAACGATCCCGTTGCTTCCTTGGCCAGCGGATGAGTTTTCCCCTTGATGACAGCATTTGCGGTCAATTCATACGTTTGATCGCCGACTTGAATCTCTTTCTTCGCTTTTGTGCCGCTAACGGTCGAGGTCTTTTTCACGAGACCGCTCGTTGCGTTATCCGAAATGGTAATGGAGGCTACCTTTCCGTCCTCATCCATAACGGCCACGAATTTCTTGCCGATGTGAGAGCGGGAAACCGTTACGCCGCTTTCTACTTCCAGGATGATCTCTTTCCCGTTTACGATCGCCTTGAATTGTTTTTCGTCCCCAACCGCGCTGGAGAAGTTCAGGCCTGTTTTCACGATGCCTTCGACGATATTGGTGTCAGCAGTCACTACGTTCAGGAAAGCGATTTTTCCGTTTTTCACGATGTACTCGACTTTGGCTCCTGCCACGATGCTGCCGAATACTTGCGCATTGTCAGCGATCGTCACTTCTGTTTTTTGTCCGGTCAGCTTCAGTTTTTTTGTAGATTTGTCGTAGGAATCGACAGTTCCTTTTACGACAGGAAGCTTCTGGACCGTGCCTTTTGCATTTCCGTTCTTGTCGTAATAAGCGCCATTGGCGTAAACAGGCGTCTCCATGAAGAAGTCGGTGAACTTGGCTACGACATCACGTCTTGCTGCTGCAGTCGGTTCGTCCTTTGAATCGTAAATGCCCGCCTTGTTGGCTTCGAGCAGATAGGGATAGTACCATTGTCCGGTAGTCGAAGCCGGTACGCTGATTTTCAAGCCTTGTACATAAACGGTCAAAGCTTCTGCGACTTTCACGGTATTGTTCGGTTTAAATGTGCCGTCCGGGTACCCTTTGATAATTCCCTGAGAAACGGCAAGATTTATGTAGCCTGTTGCCCAGTGATCCGCCGGCAGGTCTTTAAACGCTGTTTTTCCTTGCATCAGCTTGGCTTGCTCGTCGGTGTATCCCATTGCCAACACGGCAATTTTGGCAAACTCTGCACGAGTAACCTCTTTTTCGGGCTTGAATGTGCCATCCGTATAGCCTTTCAGGACTCCGGCATAATTCAGCTTCAGGATCGCTCCTTTATAAGCATTCGATGCAATATCGGACAATGGAAGAGCAGTTGCGGCCAAACCGGTATTCGACACCGCCAAAAGCCCGGCCATAACAGCGCCTGCCAGTCCTTTTTTTACTGTTTTTGTCGATAAAACTTTGAAATGATGCAAAATAACTCCCCCATTACTCATTTTGATTTTTGATTTTTTTTGGGATGCATGATGTTTGCGGTCACGAATCGTACTTTTCGTAAATTTTGGTCATATACGATTCTGTCAGAAATAGTCTATACGCTTCATGAGCAGGTGATTACTTGACGATGGATTGTCGAGAAAAGTTGCAAGGGAAAGGATGGTAAAGAAAAAGTGCGCTGTTCAAGGCTAACTGACAATATACGACAACAAACTATACAATTTCTCAACAAGGAAAAAGCACGGCAACCACTTGCTTCCCGCTCACCTGGATGCCCTTTTCCTGTCTCCCGCAATGACCCAACTCTTTGACAAGCTGCTCGATCAATTCTTTTGCCTGCTGTGTCTCTTTTTTCTCCAAACGAACACATAGCTGTACGGCATCTCCGAAGTGCAGGATTCGCTCCGCCTGCCTTTTTTTCGTATCGTAATCGTGCTGTTCAATATATGCACTAAGACGAATTTCCTTTGTTTTATGGCCTTGCGCCGCTTTGCGCTCCTTTTTCTTTTCCTGGACGCGCTGTTGTTGATACTCATCCCGACTGACAAGCTTGCATGGCGGCGGACTTGTAGCCAGTGACAGACAAATCAGATCGACATTCAGCTCCTTGGCCATACGCAATGCTTCTTTGGTAGAAACGATGCCCAGATTTTCTCCCTGAAGTCCGGTCAGCTCCACTTCGGAGGCTTTGATTTTTTCATTCATCAGCATATCGCTGCACCGTCCTCTTTCGATTTCGTTCCTTCCCATTTTCTTATACTTTCCTAAATAGTCAAGGCACGCAGCATGGTTTCGATGATGCCTCATACGGTTTGTGAAACGATCCGTTTTTGTTTCTGCGGCCGTTTTCGGTATAATGGAGGGATGACACTTGGCACGGAGGCATCGACTACATGTTGCAAAGAGAGTTAACGCGGGAACAAGTCAAGCAACTGGGCGAACAAATCCTCGTTAACATGGAGGAACACATCGTGGAGCAAGGATATCAGTACTTTACCGATGGCATGGTGTTTAACGTTCAGGCGGAAGATGGCGCACATCTCCGCAGCGATGTGCAGGGATCTGCGGTTTACCATGTGGAAATTGACCTGAATGCCTTTGCAAACAGCACCTGTACCTGTTCGTATGCCCGCTATTGCAAGCACATCGCCGCTACCTTTTTTCAAGCATACAGTGTGTTTGAAAATCCCCGAGCCTTTATGAACGTACTGCACAAGCCGCGGAGCACTGTGTTTTCTCCCGCCATGCTTGTTCCTGCCTATAAAAAAATCGTAAAATCCGGGGCAAATCCGACTCCCTCCGCTTCGCTAGGCGCTTCCCTGCGCCCAGAAAGCAAGGTAAGCGATTGGTGGAGCTTCCTGGAGAAATGGACACGGAATCTCCCGCTGGCCATGGAAACAGCGCGCCCGTCTTCGGAGTTGTTTTCCAGCTATGAAAACGTCCTGGGAGTTACAAGCTCCTGGCCGGAAGAGCTGGCACAGCTATTTTCTGTTCACGCCAACCTGTTTCATTTGCTGAAGCTGCAAACGTTCGTAAAAGACGTGCGCTCCTCCTACTGGGCTTCCGACTTGACGCAAACGGCTGACAGGCTTGTCGAGCAGCTGGAGGCTGCCCTCTTTTATCTGGATGCAGAGAGCTTGCGGAAGCATTTCTCCTCCCACCTGGAAGAGACACACGAGAAAAGCAAGGAATGGAAGCATTGCGATTCTGCCACGATTTACTGGATACAAGCATATCGCCTCCTGTGGTGGTACCTATTGAACACCCCTGCTTGGATACAAGAGGAAATGGATGAGCTGGACCGCCTGATCAAGAACCCCGTCCTGACCGACGCCGAGCGTGAAAGGTTTTCGATCCTGCAAGCGCATTTTTTGGTTATGAAAGGGGAAGACGAAACAGCTCTCCGGATATGGAATGGATCGCAGTCGCTTGCTTTGTCCTTCTATCTGCCTTACATGAAAGCTTTTGCGCGGCATGAAGAATGGGAACGCTTCTTGTACTGGGTCGATAGGCTGGAAACCTTGATCGGGACAGCGGATGGACCCGAATACCGCCTGGTTGCTGCCGTCTGGCGGGAAGCGATGGAACGGCTGGGCAGATCGGCCGACTCCGGCGCGATGCTGAAGCGTTTTTTGCCGGCAAGCCTGACCGACTACTGCGCCTACTTGTTTGAAAACCGGCAGTACAAGCAATATCTGGATGTACTCATGACGTACCAAAGCGCTCTGGAACAGATGAATCAGCAGCAAGCCAAGATCATTGAGGACCAAAAGCCCCTTCTTCTCCTGCCGCTGTTGATCCGTGAGATCAATCAACAGATCGGGTCGCGAAATCGCTCGGGTTATCGGGAAGCGGCGAAACTGCTGAAAAAAGTTCGGGCCAGTTATCAGAAAGCCGATCAGCTTGACGTTTGGGAGCGTTTCATACAAGGGCTGGCAACCAAGTATAGCCGTTTGCGGGCATTTCAAGAGGAGCTAAAGAGAGGGAATCTGATTTCATGAATGTTACTTTGCATATGTTTCTCACCGGAGGACTCTTGCCGGACGGTCGTTTTTTCCTCAAGGCTGAGGACTGCATGGGCAATCCCGTGCATCCGGAGCGGGCGGCAGCCTGTCTGTTCGCCTGGGATGAACACTCTTTTTTTGGAACGTTTATCGAAAAAACAGATCAGGTCATCCTGCTGGAGCCGCTGGAGGCTCTCCGGTTTCTCGTGTCACCGGGGTGGCTTGAGCACGTTACCTTTACGCTGAGTGAAGACTTGGCCGGTTACCGGACAGCCGCCGGGACGATCATGGATGCCCTTGCAGCCGGCAACTTCCTGCCGAGCTTTTCCGATTGGCAGAATGGCCGCTATGGCTGGAAGCTGGCTGATCCGCGTGAACCGCTGCCAGCCTCAGGAGAACGCTTGCTTTCTCTCGTTATAAACGATCTTCTCTCCCAGAGGGGCGGGGTACGGAATGCCTGGAACGGACTGCTCAGACAGTTTCCTGCGCTCGATGTGCTGGGAGAAGACATGTCGCCCCATCTGGGGGAATCGGAATGGCTGCAAACGATTGGACTTGTCCCCGACAATACTCCTTTCCGCACCTGCTTGCAGCTGCTCGAACCGAAGGGTGACGAGGCTGACTGGTCTCTCAAGCTTCTTTTGCAGGATCGGGATTTGCCCGACCGTGTCTTCGAGCTATTGTCGGAAGACCTGGAGGGCCAACTCGCGGTATTCCCGTTGACGCTCGGAAACCAAGACGAGACCGCCCCGACTGGTAACGCCATCATGATGACCGCCATGCCGGACGATTGGCGAGAGTATCGCCACCGTCTGAGGCGCGACATCGAGAAGTGCAAGGAAATTCTCCCATGGATGGACAAAGGAGCAAATGACACCCCTCTTTCTGCCCGATTGTCCAATGAGCAGGCCTGGACGTTTCTGACGGAACACAGTTTGCAGCTGGTGCAAGCAGGAATCCACGTCTTCCTGCCCGTTTGGTGGGAGCAGGTCAAGCGGACCAAACCTCGGGTGAAAATAAAAGTGTCGGCGCATTCCTCGGGAAGAAGCCCGTCCTTTTTTGGCATCAATCAAGTCATGGATTTTGAATGGAAGCTTGCGCTCGGTCCGCTCGAGCTGAGCGAAGCGGAATTTCGCCGATTGCTGGACCAGAAACAGCGTTTGCTGAAGGTCCAGGGACAGTGGGTGCAATTGACTCCCGCGCTGTTTGCGCAAATGCAGGAGACATTGAAGGGAACGACAGGAAAGAATGGGCTCACGCTGCGCGAGGTCATGAAGCTCTATCTGGCCGGCACAGAGGAGCCATCCGACCCGTCATGGGAGGAATGGGACCGGCCATCTGCCCTTCCCGTCGAGGTTGAGCTGAACCGGCATCTCTTTCAGTTCATGGCGAAGCTCCAGGATACAAAGCGCATACCGCTGATCGAGCAGCCACCCGGTTTTCAGGGAGAGCTGCGCAACTATCAAAGGGAGGGCAGTTCGTGGCTGCTCTTTTTGCGGCAGTTTGGGCTGGGAGCCTGTCTCGCGGACGATATGGGTCTGGGGAAGACAATCCAGTTCATTACCTATCTGCTCTTTCTGAAGGAAACCGAATCACGGCAAAGCCCTTCCCTGCTGATCTGCCCGACCTCAGTGATCGGCAACTGGCAGAAAGAGCTCCAAAGGTTCGCCCCGTCTCTTTCTGTTTACGTGCACTACGGTACGGCTCGGCATAAAAATGAGGCATTTATCCAGGCGGCACAGGAAGCTGACCTGGTGATCACCTCCTATTCCCTTTCCCATCTGGATGAACAGGAGCTCGCTTCTCTTGCCTGGAGCACCATTTGTCTGGACGAAGCGCAGCACATCAAGAACGCCCAGACCAAACAGGCGACATCCATCCGCAGCTTGCGTGCCGGACATCGCATCGCTTTGACCGGTACACCGATCGAAAACCGTTTGACGGAGCTTTGGTCGATTTTCGATTTTTTGAATCCAGGCTACCTGGGTAGTTTGCGCGATTTTTCGCAGCGTTTTGTCCATCCTATCGAGCGTGATCAAGATCAGACATTGGTTCAGCAGGTACAGCGGCTCATCCAGCCGTTTTTGCTGCGGCGCGTAAAAACGGACCCGCATATCCAACTGGACCTGCCTGCATTAAATGAAGGAAAAGAGTACGTCACACTGACCGCTGAGCAAGGTGCGCTGTACGAGACAACGATCCAGTCGATGTTTGACCGGCTGGACCAGGCTTCGCCGATGCAGCGGCGCGGGCTGATTCTGACAACGCTTACCCGGTTAAAGCAGCTTTGCGATCACCCCGGACTGATCGACAATGGACTCGGCGCGCCGGATGAGAAGACGCGCTCTCCGAAAATCGAGCGCTTGCTTGAGCTGATCAGCGACATTCGGCAGAAAGGCGAACGCAGCCTCATCTTTACCCAGTACATCGAGATGGGCAAGCTGCTGCAGCGCGTCCTCGAAAGAGAAGGCTATGGCCCCGTCCTGTTTTTAAACGGCTCTACCCCAAAGGAACAGCGGGACTGGATGATCTCTCGCTTTCAAGATACCGCCTTGCCTGACTCGGAGCGTGCTTCGATCTTCATCCTTTCCCTGCGGGCAGGCGGAACCGGCCTGAACTTGACGGAAGCCAACCACGTCTTTCACATCGACCGATGGTGGAATCCCGCCGTCGAAAAACAGGCGACGGACCGGGCGTACCGGATCGGTCAGCAGCGCAATGTGCAGGTCTATAAATTTATCTCTCTCGGGACGATCGAGGAGAAGATCGACGAAATGATGGAAAGAAAGCTGAGCCTCAGCGAGAAGATTGTCGGCAACGGCGAAAACTGGATAACCGAGCTGTCCACGCAGGAGCTTCGGGAGCTGTTTCTGCTCCGCAGCGAGTGGCTTGATCTGAAAGGATAGGTGACCCATGGACAATGCATCTGGAAAACAGCTCTCGACTGAGATCGAGCCGGGTATTTCGCTTTCTGCGAATACGGGCGGATCGCCTTCAGTCGGCAAGGACCAAAATGGCATGCTTCAGTCTGGTCAAGAGCAGGAGCGGGCAGAGGTTCCTGCCGGCCGTTCCGGACACAAACGCGAACAGGCAGAGCTTCCGGAAGCATGGCGCCGGTTTTTCGAGGAAGTCAGAAAGAGAGTTGCGGAGAAGTGATAGTACACACCCACCCTCTCCCGCCCCAAACTGGATAACGCTTTCCGTCAAGCTTGTTTCTCCGGCTGAACCTAATACAAGGAGGACGTAGTACCAGCAAAGCTCCCGCCATCTGAAAAGCAGATGGTATCGTAGCGGCATTTGGGAGCCCGACAACAGATACTGCCGCATACGTGCAAAAACAGATCACTTGATGGAACATAGATGCCATTACGTGATCTGTTTTATTATGTTGGGCTATTTTACTTTTGTTCTCCGTTAGTTGAGCGACATTAGATTACCCTGTTTATCCTATTCCCGCCAAAAGGTTGAACAGCCTGCCTTATCCAAGATATTAATAAATGTGCCGTGATCGGTAAACATAGGCTGATTCCACTTCATTGCTGGCGTTAAATTTGGAAATGTTGCAGCTACCCAAGCCAAAACCGCTTCTGTTCGGGCCCGATGTTGCGGGTTGTCTATGCGGGCTAAAAAATCCTGAAAAACTTCCATGTTGTTCCTCCAAAAAATAATGTATTCATGCAGGGATATTACTCAAACCCACGTTAAACCAGCTACTTGTCGCCAGCGACAGCGGAACCTGGCTTTTTTCATTCCGGTTCTCGGCCAAAGACAATGTCTGACGGCTGTTGAATCCGGTGCTGCTCCGGAATATTGATGGGCCCCGCCGCGGGAGAGAGTCGCTTCCAAAAATAGAGCGGATTTGCCTCGTACAAGCTGTGCATGAACAACAGCTCCGTCTCTTTTGTAATGACAGCGAGCGGTACCTGGTACGTCTCCAAGCGCTCGTACTCACAGGAATCATGCAAACGATCCGGCCTTTGCCTGATGACAAATGACAGGCTCGTCAGCTTTTGCCTGACGGTAAAAAATACGCACTTCCAAAAACCGAAAGGAATTTTGATCTGACATCCCGGCTCGCCGTGGACGCCGCAGTACTCTTCATCTTCTTCCTTGCAAATCGGTCCTGTGAAGACAAGCATTTTCTTTTCGTTTTCCAAACCGTCCAGCACCCAATCCTCCAGGCAATTCCATATTCCGGTATTGAAGTGGTGGTACTGCAGGGCGATATTGGCATAGCAAAATGAATCGTAATTGGCTTTTTCCGCCTCGCGCCGATCCCCCCAGCACACGTCTTTTCTTCGGGTCAGATGCCCTTTGTCAAAATCATTTTGGGCGTAATATTCGTGGCCCGCCTGATTCTCCTCGCCGATCCGCGGATCAAAGTGCCAAGACTTGTTATCCCTCGGAATCTGCACCATCCTGCTTTCATCCACACAGGCTGCTGAATAAATGGCGCATTTGCGTCTCTGATTCATAACAATCGAAAAATGCGTAAAATCGTACACTTTTCCATTATGCAGTGCATCCTGTGCCGTTTTGCCGATTAACAACGGCAAGGGAACCTCGTGTTTTTCTCCCAGAAAAAAAGGATCGTAGCCGGTACTCATTTCGTCCTCTCCTCCTTCTGATCACGAGAATGGTAAACCGCAGGCGGCCTTGTTCTGATTATACCTTCGTTTCCTTGTGATTTTTGTCGGTTTGTGGAACCTGCTCGCATATAGCAAAAATCGAGTAGGAGGGGGCGACTAACCCCCGTCCTCTCACACCACCGTACGTACCGTTCGGTATACGGCGGTTCACCAAGCTTGACGAATTTGAGAATATCGTTGCACTAAGCTTTTCAGCCCTTGTTGTTGCCAGTAGGCAATGCCGAGGGCTTTGTGTATATGCGGAGATTTTGTGGTACGCCATGCACCCTTGCGGGTATTTGCAATTTCAATGGCTTTTACGTGAGATATGCCAAGAGAACGAAGTTCTCGATATCTGGTTCTCACGCGTTTCCACTGCATCCACAAACAAAGACGGAGCCTGCGCCTTGTCCATTCCTCAATGGATTGTAGAATGCCCTTCGCGTCTGCAAGGGCGAAATATCCAATCCAGCCCATGAGGTACTGATTTATTCTTTCAATCCGCTTCTCCATCGAGATGCTCCACACCGGATTCGTGATCGTGCGGATTTTCTCTTTTAGCTTGAGGAGGGATTTGGGGTGGATGCGAATCCTTGTCTGTTTTGCAAAGGTAAAACTAAAGCCCAAGAATTTTCGTTTCCATGGTCGGTCTATCGCGCTTTTCTCCTCATTTACTTTTAGCCTTAGTACCTTCTCCAAGTGGTTTTGAATACTCTTCTTTACTCGTTCCCCTGCCCGTTTTGTTTTCACGTAGATATTACAATCGTCTGCGTAGCGGCAGAAACGGTGGCCTCTCTTTTCGAGTTCCTTGTCCAAATCATCAAGTAGGATATTTGCCAAAAGTGGGCTTAACGGCCCACCTTGCGGTGTTCCTTCACTTGATGTTGTACAGACGCCATTTATCATGATCCCCGCATTCAAGTAGGAACGAATCAGTCTTAAAATTCTCTTGTCCTGAACTTTTCGAGCCACACGGCTCATTAGAATATCATGATTTACGCGATCAAAGAATTTCTCTAGATCGATGTCCACCACGAAACGATATCCTTCGGAGATATACGCTTGCGCTTTCCTTACTGCCATGTGAGCGCTACGTTTTGGACGGAACCCATAGCTAGATTCCGAGAAGGTGGGGTCGAAGATCGGCGTTAACACTTGGAGGATGGCCTGCTGAATAAAGCGGTCTACCACGGTGGGAATGCCTAATAACCTTACACCACCGTCAGGTTTCGGGATTTCGACTCTGCGAACAGGTGAAGGTCTATAGGTTCCCCTTTCCATCTTCTCGCGGATGGCTTGCCAGTGTTCACGTAGATAATCGCGTAGTTGTTCGGTTGAAACACCATCGACTCCACCGACACCTTTGTTTTCCTCCACTCGTTGGAGTGCCATCCGTAAGTTTTCCCGTGATAAGACTTTTTCCAGCAAATCCATAATGATGTTCCTTCCTTCGCACATGCGGACTCCGTGCTTGCTGTACGATACTCAGCCCTCTTTTGTACCCTCGGGGCTTCACCCCTGCTCTTCAAAAGTAGTTCCTTGACAGAATTCTGCTTCGACGTACCGTATCAAAAGACATGGATCGCATGCTGGCTTGATGTTCGGCCCTTCCCCATTCAAGCGTCCTCTACTCGGGTACTATGGCCTCTGCTGACTTCTGCATGTTCAGCGTCTCCTTACGGAGACGGTTACCAACAGTTGAAGGCGTTTCATGCAGACCTCCCCAGGTAAGAACGATAACTTTCATCCCATGTACCTGCCCAAGTTTACTACTGTATCCCTTGGCTGTATGGGGCTTTGTCTTGTTTGGCAGACTCGCCCGGATACAACAGCCTCAAATTGGGTTCGTGTACCTCAGGTCGGGATTTTGCCGCCGGCTTCCTTCAGATTCGACCTCGCGGTCGACACCCTTGCCTTGAGCTAACGGTTGGTACAGCCAACCCCCGTTCGGGACTTTCACCCTATAGCTATCGCCCATGCTGGGCGCACCAAAAGAAGCCTTCCGGCAACAGCCAGAAGGCTTCCTATTTTCCATTCGGTCCAGACTGCATTTTCCTTAGCGCTGTCTACTGTCCATCAAAGCAGTAGTGGATCTTCTGATAGGCGGAACGCATCTCGACAACCCGCTTGCGCGTAACCTCGAGCGGCTCTCTTTTTTCCAGTACAGTCACAATCAGTTCGGCGATCGACTCCATTTCCGCCTCCTTCATGCCCAATCGGGTCACCTCGGTCGTCCCGATCCGCAAGCCGCTTGGATGATCCCAATCCGTCGATTTGTCGCAGGGAATCAAATTTTTGTTGGTGATGATATTGGCTTTGGCCAATTCCTGCGCGACCTCAAGACCGCCGCCAAAAGCGCGGACATCAAGGATGATCTGATGGGTTCGCGTGAATCCTTTATGTGCTCCGAGGACCGTGATGCCCCGCTCGCTCAATGCTTTTCCCAGTGCCTGCGCGTTGCTCACGATTTGAGCCATGTATTCCTTGCCAAAAGCCAAAAACTCGGCTGCTGCGGCAGCCAGTGCCGCGACGCGATTGACCTGATGCGTGGCAGCCAGTGCCGCGACGCGATTGACCTGATGCGTGGCAGCCAGTGCCGGAAAGACAGCATCTGTGATTGGCTTTGTGAGCTCGGGATCATCCCAGACGATAATGCCGCTTTGCGGTCCGCTAAAGGTTTTTCCGGCAGAGCCTGTCAGGACGCACGCGCCTTCTTTCAGCGGGTTCTGGAATTGCCCTCCGGCGATCAAGCCGAGCTGATGAGCGCCATCAAAAAAGATTTTGCCGCCCCATTCCGAGACGATGTCCGCCATTTCCCGGATCGGAAACGGGAACAGCGTCATCGAGGCACCTAATGCAACGAGGCGCGGCTGTACTTGTCTGGCTGCCTGGGCAAACGCCTCCAAATCGACTTCCAGCTCAACCGGGTCCATCGGAACATCGTGAATGTGCAGACCGCGAATACCTGCCGGACCATCGATCCGATTGCTTGAGTGCCCGCCGAACGGCTGTGCAATCGTCATGACAGGATCGCCGGGCTTCGTCAGAGCCGCGTATACCGTCATGTTTCCGAGCATGCTGGCTACGAGCCGATGGTCCGCATACTTGCACTGGAAGACCTCTTTCAAGAGCTCCACGCACAGGGCCTCGATCTCGTCGATGTACTTCGTGCCAGCGAACCAACGTTCCGTCGGGCCGATATGTCCTTCCGCTGCACGGGTACCCACCTCTGATGCCAAGAGCCTGCGGACAGTCGGGCTGGTCGGCGCTTCGGGCGCAAGCAAATTCAGACATTCCTCCCCTCTCCAGACAGCATTTCTTTCCACCGCTTGTATCACTTCCGTCTGCATCACCCGCGGTGAAGAACAGCGATCCAATACATCGCGGGCCCATTTCAGCACGCTTGCGTCATGGACTTCAAAAGCTTGTGCAGGAGTCTGGTTGGCAGCCATCCACAATCCCTCTTTTCCCTGATCGAGAAACGATCGTTTTGATTTTCACAGTATAGGCTTCTCTCCATGTATAAAACCAATATATCGGATATCGGTTTTATGTTCAATGTTTTTTCAGAAATAACTGAAAATAAAAAGAAAAAAGCTCCCGACCGTCATCTGTCGGGAGCCCTTACGATTCACGCGTAAGTATTCTTCCTAAGCTCAGCCAATTTTCCTCCATTAAATGGGCGGCTGCACTCACTTCTCGCGATTTACACGCTTGGATGATCGCGGCGTGCTGTTCTACCGAGGTCAGCCCTTCCAGAGAACCAAACTTGGCAAATTCCAGCCGTCTGATTTTGGGAATGATCCGCTCCAGCGCCAGTTCGATTTCCCGGTTTCCGGAAGCGTCCAGGACGATTTGATGAAAAGCGTCATCCGCCTCAACCGCTCGGGTCATATCCTGTACATCGAGAGCCTGCTGGAGCTTGCGGTTTTCCCTTTCCATCGCAGCAAACTCGTTGTCTGTCAACAAAGGCACCGCCAGGCGTGCAGCCAGAGCGTGCAAGGTAGCCACGACTGTAAAAGCGTGCTTCGCCTCCTTCATATCGATCGGAGTGATTCGGGTCAGCGATCCTGGCGACGATTCGACGAGTCCCTCGTCTTCCAGCCTTTTCAAGGCTTCACGCACAGGTGTCCGGCTCACGCCAAATGTCGCCGCCAAATCGCTGTCCTTGATTCGCTGCCCAGGCTCCAGCTCCAATGTAATGATGGCTTTTTTCAGATGTTCGTAAATTTGATCTCGCAGCACGGGTCGGTCCAATGGTTTTATCGTTTTCATGAAACCAATATATCGGAGCCGAGGATTGGTGTCAACCAGATGTATCCAGTCATTTGGAACCGGTGCCAGCATGTCGGACTGCGTGCGATATCAGTGGATGTTCTTTTTCTTGAACCGCCCTCCCCTGACATCGTGAATGTTTCCGATCGCGAGAAACGCGGAGGAATCGATTTCTTCCACGATGGACTTGAGTTTTGCTTCCTCCAGCCTGGTGATGACGCAAAAAATGACCTTCTTGTACTCGCCCGAATACCCGCCCTCGCCTTCCAGGTAGGTAACTCCCCGCCCTAACCGCGCTGTCAATGCATCTCCGATCTCAGTGTACTCCTCGCTGATAATCCAGACGGACCGGGATTGATCCAGGCCTTCAATGGTAATGTCAATCATTTTGAAGGCAATGTAGTAGGCGATCAGCGAATACATCGCTTTATCCCACCCGAAGATAAAGCCGGCGCTCCCCAGGATAAAGATGTTGAAGACCATGACGATCTCTCCGACAGAAAACGGAGACTGCTTCGTAATCAAAATGGCAACGATTTCGGTCCCATCCAGGGAGCCGCCTGCACGTATGACCATCCCGATCCCGATTCCCAGGATAATCCCGCCAAATACAGCAGACAGCAGCAGATCGTGGGTCAGTACAGGGACCGGTATGAGAAAGGCCGTCCCAACCGACATGACCAGTACGCCGATCAAGGTGGAGATGGCAAAGGTCTTCCCGATCTGTTTGTACCCGATAAACAAGAAGGGAAGATTGAGCAGAAACAGGAAAATCCCGAGCTTGATGCCGGTCAGGTGAGAAAGCATAATCGAAATGCCCGTAATTCCGCCATCAATGATGTTATTTGGCACTAAAAAAATTTCCAAGGCTACCGAAACGAGAATTGCGCCCAAGCAGATGAAAAAAGCGCGTATCAGTAAATCCTTTGCGCGCCTGCGTTTGTGAATGACTTTCGGTTTGGCAGCTTCCATCTTCACCCTCCTCTTCCATCCAGTATGCCCAAGAGACTTATTTCCAAGTGACGATGAAAGCGTCTTGGCTCCATTTCTTTTCCCGTTGTCTCCATATCTACAATTTTTCAGTCTCGATTAAAAGGCGGAGGCGTTATAATGGAGTTTGAGGAAGTGACTGCAGCACCTTGACATCCGGCCATCAAATACGGGATGACGAATTTCAAGTTGTATGGTAGGATAAGTCGATTTAAGAAATTCGGAAGGATTCAAATCTGAAAGGAATTAAAGGAGGCCTGCGAAATGCAGACAGTGGACCGCGTTCTGGACAAAGCGCTGCGTGGCGATCGCATTGGGCTTGAGGAATGTATCACACTTTTGGAATCAGACGAAATCGAAAAAATGGGACATGTCGCCAACGAACTGAAGAAACGGCGGCATCCTGACCCGATCGTTACGTTCAACATTGGACGAAACATCAACTACACCAACGTTTGTGACGTATACTGCCGTTTTTGCGCCTTTTACCGGCCTCCGGGCTCCAAAGAAGGCTACGTGCTTTCGGATGAGACGATCCTGCAAAAAATTCAGGAGACCGTAGACGTGGGCGGAGATGAAATTTTGATGCAGGGTGGCGTCAACCCTGATCTTCCGTTCCAATATTATTTGGACCTGCTGCGCAAAATCAAACAACGCTTCCCGCAAATCATCATGCACTCCTTCTCGCCAGCGGAAATTCAAAAAATGAAACAGCTTTCCGGCCTGTCTCTGGAAGAAGTGCTTCGCCAGCTCCATGAAGCAGGACTCGATTCCCTGCCGGGCGGCGGCGGCGAGATCCTCGATGACCGCACGCGCAAGAAAATCAGCCGGCTCAAAGGCTCCTGGACAGACTGGATGGATGTCATGAAAGCCGCCCACAAGATCGGCATGAATACGACCGCGACGATGGTCTACGGCTTCGGCGAATCGATGGAAGAGCGCGCGTTACATATGCTGCGCGTACGTGATGCCCAGGACGAATGCAAAGCCAACGGATATTCTTCGAAAGGCTTTACCGCATTCATCGTCTGGCCGTTCCAGCCGGAGAACACCAATCTCCAGCGGGAAAAATCCAAACCGGAAGAGTACTTGAAAATGGTCGCAATCAACCGGATCATGCTGGATAATATCGACAACCTTCAAGCCTCCTGGGTCACGATGGGACCAGAAATCGGCAAGCTGGCCCTGTCCTACGGCGTCAACGATTTTGGCAGCACAATGATCGAGGAAAACGTCGTGTCCGCCGCAGGTACGACGCATAAGGTAAATATCGATCTGATCCTTCGCCTGATCCGCGAGACCGGGAATATTCCGGCGCAGCGCAACACACGCTACGAAATACTGCGTGTTTTCCACGAGAACGAAAAAGTGGACCGCGATTTTGTAATGCAAAATTAAAAGGAAGACGCTGCATGGCATTTGGGATTTCCAGGGAAGAATTGAACGAGTGGAAACAGTCGGTTTCCCGGGGCGAGATTGCCTTTATCACGCATTATTGGCATGATCCCCGTTTTCCTGGCATCAGGACGGTGACCAAGGTCGGTTGTTCGGACAGGCAGCGGTTGACAGATTGGTGTGTAGCCAACGGCCTGAACCCTGTTTATATCCACGACCGTCCCCCTTTCCCCCACTTCGACCTTATGGGACCGAAGCAAAAGGAAATACTGGAAAAGGAAAACCAGTGGGAGCAAGTCACCCGTTTTCGTTTGTAAGAAGGCAAGTCTATAAAGTGAAAAGCAGACTCTTCGCTTGATATCAGGCTGAGAGTCTGTTTTCTTTATCACCGAAAGTGTCAAAAAAAGTTCGGACAACGTTCATGCTCTCTTCATTTGTGGTCGGCTTATTCCCGTGCTATCCTAAAGCTTGATTGAAAACGCTTGGACGGTACACGAACCTGTTTTTTCAAGCACAAGGGGTGAGAACCATCGCGCATCAATTAGCAGAAGAAGCCCGGACGTTTATCCAGGAATGCTACTCGTTTTTGGGTAAACCCGATACAGAAAGGGAAGCACGTATACAGGAGATTGCGAGAGAAATTCAAGAGACCGGTTCTTATGAACATACATATGAAGAGCTTCACTACGGTGTAAAAGCGGCGTGGCGAAACAGCAATCGCTGCATCGGCAGATTGTTTTGGAATACGATCCACCTCTTCGATGCCAGAAGCGCGTCTACGGAAGAAGAAATCCGCGATGCCCTCTACCGCCATATCGAGTATGCCACCAACAACGGAAAAATCAGGCCTGCGATCACTGTATTCCGCCCCGCAAGCAACAAGCAGCAGCAAATACGAATATGGAACCACCAGCTCATCCGGTATGCGGGCTTTGAGACGGCTGAAGGCGTGATCGGAGACCCTCATTCCGTTCCGTTTACAAAGGCTTGTCTGGAATTAGGCTGGGAAGCAAAGCGGCAGCCTTATGAAATCCTGCCGCTCGTGATCCAGATCGGGGATCGGACTCCCGCATGGTTCGAGATTCCAAAACAGCTCATTTTGGAGGTTCCGATCAAGCATCCCGAGTATTCGTGGTTTGAGGAGCTGGCCCTGCAATGGTATGCGGTGCCGATCATCTCGGAGATGCGCCTCGAGGTGGGCGGCATTCACTACTCCGCTGCCCCTTTCAACGGCTGGTATATGGAGACCGAGATCGGGGCGCGCAATTTTGCGGACGAGGATCGGTTCAATCTCCTCCCGACAGTGGCTGCTTACATGAAGTTGGACACTTCGACCAACACGTCCTTTTGGAAAGACAAGGCGCTGCTTGAGTTGAACGTAGCCGTCCATCATTCCTATAAAGAAGCAGGCGTGAGCATCGTGGACCATCATACAGCTGCCCAACAGTTCAAGCTGTTTGAACAGCAGGAGCAGTCGTCCGGACGTGCGGTTACGGGAGATTGGACATGGCTTATTCCCCCTGTTTCTCCAGCAACGACTCACATTTTTCACAAGCTGTACGACAATACGTGGCATACGCCAAACTTCTTCTATCAGGAGAAGCCGTACTAGCTTACTAGAAGACAATTCGTATTAAGGGAAAAGCCGTACTAGCTTAGAAAAAAAATCGGCCTTGTCGCCAGGGCCGATTTGCTCGTATTGCTGCTTATCTTTTCTGGAACCACCCGCTCGGTTCTACTTGCAAATTGACATTGATTTGCTTGATCTCCAAATACTCTTCAAAGCCGTACGTACCCAGCTCGCGCCCGATCCCGCTCTGTTTGTATCCGCCCCACGGCGCTTCGTTGTAGGTGGGATGGTACGTGTTGATCCAGGTAATCCCGGCCCGCAGCTTGCGAATGACCCGGTGCGCTTTGGCAACATCCGAGGTGAACACTGCCCCGGCCAGTCCGTACCGAGTGCCGTTTGCCAGCTCGATCGCCTCTTCCTCGGCAGTAAAGGTCTGGATGACCAATACGGGGCCGAAAATCTCCTCTTGCACGATCCTCATGTCAGGAGTCGTATTGGTGAAGATCGTCGGTTCGACAAAGAATCCCCGGTCCAACCCGTTTTCCATCAGTCGACGGCCCCCGCAAAGCAGAGTGGCCCCTTCCTTTATTCCCGTCTCGATATAGGAGAGAACGCGATTCATATGCTCTTCGGTGATGAGTGGCCCCATCTCCGTCTCTTCGTCCGTTCCCGGCCCCACTTTGATCGTCTTGGCCCGGGCAACCAATTCCTCGACAAAGCGGTCGTAGATGCTTGCCTCCAGCAGCAGCCGCGAGCCCGCGGAGCATACCTCGCCCTGATTGGCAAAGATCGCGTAGAGCGCATAGTCTACAGCCGTTTCAAAATCCGCGTCGGCAAACACGATATTGGGGGATTTCCCGCCTAGCTCCAGCCCCACTTTTTTGATCGTATCCGCTGCCGCCTTCATGATTTTGATGCCCGTATCCGTTCCGCCGGTGAATGCAACCTTGTCCACGAGCGGATTTTCCGCCAGCTCCGCACCGACCGTTTCCCCTGCTCCGAGCACGAGATTGATCACCCCCGGCGGAAAACCGACTTGATCGATGATTTCGAACAGCCGGATCAAGGAAAGCGGCGTTTGTTCCGCAGGCTTGATCACGATGGCGCAGCCGGCGGCAATCGCGGGTGCGATTTTTTGCGTTGCCATGACCAGCGGGTAGTTCCATGGAATAATCTGCCCGACAACACCGATCGGCTCGCGGACGACCATCGACTGCATCTCGTCCGGAACATCGTAGGTGATCCCGTGAGGCTTCGTGCAAAGTCCGGCGTAGTAGCGGAATTGATTGACCGCGTCGCTCACGTCATAGCGGGACTCGCGGAGCGGCTTGCCGTTGTTCAGCGTATCCAGTGAGGCGAACTCTTCCACGCGCTGTTCCAGCAGATCGGCGATCTTATGCAGAAGCGCCGCCCTGTCACGCGCCTTGCTCTCTTGCCACCCGTCCTTGTCAAAGGCCCGCCGCGCTGCCTGTACCGCCTTTCTCGCATCGTCTCTTGTCCCTTCGGTGACGAGACCGATCACCTCCCCGTTGGCCGGGTTGATGACTTCTCTCGTCTGATTGTCTGAACCCAATACCCATTGTCCGTCGATGTACATCTTCTGAACGGTTCGCGGATCAGTCAAAAACGAATTTGCAGCCATCTGTTTACACACCTCTTTCTTCCTTTTTGATCAGCTTTGCCAGACGTTTGATCAAGCTCATCGTATCTTGAATTTCTTGAGGTTTTGGCTTGCGGGCATATTTGACAGGCGGGAGCAGAACCCAAATGAAGTCGCCGTAATTGGGACGCATCTCGACCCTCCAGCGCTGTTCCCGGCTACTGTAACGAAGCTCGAGCAGCTCATAGTCGATCGAATTGCAGAGCTCCTTGATGCGCTTGTCCTGATTGAGCCATTCAACGAGAGGGGCATGTGATTTCGAGAAAAAGCGGACTTGCCTGCCCGTTTTCATTTTACCAGAAAATTCGCATTTTATAACCAAATCTTCTTCAGGTCCCTTGTCGTGCAGTGTCCACATCCATGTGTAAATATAGACTCTCCCCATCCACTTGTTGATGATCTTGTAGGAAGCGCTCAGCTCCTCCACTCCGATTCTGGAACCATCCAGTTGTATGCGGCCGTTGCTGACAGTTCCGATCGGCGCGTAAGATTGAAACTCGCCAGCAATCAGGTGTAGGGTTTTGAATGCGCGGTGGTCGATGACTGTAAACAGCCCCATCCAGGTGTTCAGCTCCTTTTACGATGAAAGTTTTGCGTCACTTTCATGGCCGCCAATCGCTGTATCCAGCTCGCTTCTTTTGCGAATCCCGTCGTATACCTTTTCCAGTGGAACCGGTTCAAACAGTTTTTGACCCGTTGCCTTCAGGTAGATGATCCCAAACAAGATGATCGCAGCGATGACGTAAAGTGAAATCGTGAGGACGCGCGGGTCCTGATACTGCGTGTAGATCATGTACATGCAGGCGATGATGCCGACGATCTGCGGAATCGGGTAAAGCGGCGTTTTAAAAGGCCGTACAGCATCAGGATACTTGATCCGCAAGACGATGACGTCAATCTGTGTGATCATGTACGACATCAGCCAGGTGCCGCATGCCACAGCAATCATCATCGTGACAAAATCAATGTTGGCATTATTGACGAACGCATAAACAAGGACAATCAGAATCAGACCGACGACGAAAAAGATGCCGTACCAGGGCGTGCGTGTTTTCGGATGAAGCCAGGCGAATACCTTGGGCAGCAAGCCTTCCTTGGACAAGCCGTACAGCATGCGGGGTACCGCCACGAGATAGGTGTCACAGGTGGTCACGGCTGCCAGGATCGAGACGATACTCATAATGACAAGACCGGGCTTGCCCAGCATGGCCTCGGCACCGGCTACATGCGGAATCGTGGATTGTGCGAGCACATCCAGCGCGATGTACTTGGTGACGCCAAGACCAAAGAACAGGTCGACCAGCCAGATGGTGAAGCATCCGAACAGCATGGCGATCGGAATCGTTCTTCCTGGATTTTTTACCTCTTCAGCCAGCGGCGCAACAAATTCCATCCCGATGAAAAGCCAGATGGCAAGTCCCAGCGTCCCTGCCTGCTCCTGCCAGCTCAACGGCGAGAAGGGCGGCTGCGCGGCCAAGGGCTCCATCGTGCCGATGCCAGTAAGTCCCCACAGCCCCAGTACGCCTAGAAGCGTCATCATGCCGATGGCCAGTACGGACTGTACTTTCCCGAACACGGCGACCCCCATCAGATTGACCAGAACGAGAAAGATCAATATCACAGAGACGCACACATACCAAGGTATCCCCGTCAGCGCCTCCAGAGATTGTCCGCCCACGATCATGTTTGTTCCTCCATCGGTGCCGACAAGCACGATATATCCTGCCAGTACAGCAAACAAGGCGGGGAGCTTGCCCAGTGCGGGGAGCGTGTACTCCCCGACCATTCCCGCTCCGGGGATCATTGCCGCCATTTCCGAGTAGGACAATGCTACGCATAAAATCACGATCAGCGCTCCAAAGGCGACTATGCTGTACGCAGGGCCGCTCACGCCGTAGCCATTTCCGAGCGCCACCATCGCAGTCCCGGAAACGACAAGTCCTACCGAAGCGGAATAAGCGGCCCAGAAGCCGAGCGTGCGATTCAATTTTAATTCACTCATAGGCAATCATCCTTCTCATCCGATTTTTGTGCAAATACTATCCCTCGTAAGCCATACGGAAAAGGCGCAAGTAATCTTCCTTCGTCGCTGGACGCGGGTTGCTCGGAGCCGACACATTCTGCGTCGCCGCTTCTGCCAGATACAAAAAGTCGTCCGGATTCACATTTCCCAGGTCCTTCATTTTCGGAATGTGCACGGTCTCAGCAAGCTTCTTCAACAGCCGGACACCCTCTCGCGCCGTCTCCTCTGCCGATCGATCTCCCCTCACCGCTCCGAGGCGTTCAGCCACGACGGCATGCTTCTCGGGATCTGCAGGGATGTTGTATTCAAATACGAACGGCAGGAGCATCGAGTTGGCCACTCCATGTGGCGTGTCATACAAGCCGCCGAGAGCCTCCGCCATGCAGTGGACGCCGCCGACATCGGAGTTGCCGAAAGCGATCCCGGCGATCAAGCTTGCTGCCAGCATTTGTTTGCGCGCCTCCAGATTGGTTCCGTCAGCCACTGCGATCGGGAGATACCGGACGATCTGATCGATCGCATACAGGGCCAGCGCATCCGTGATCGGCTCGGAAATGTTGCACGTATAGGCTTCAATCGCATGCGTCAAGGCATCCATACCCGTCGATGCCGTCACATGCGAAGGAAGTGTGACTGTAAGCTCTGGGTCCAACAGTGCAATCCTGGGTGCCAGCCGCGTGTCCAAAATATTCATTTTCAGCTTTGTTTCCGTGTCCGTAATGACCGAGAAGAATGTAACTTCACTGCCGGTACCGGCGGTTGTAGGGATGCAGAGCAGTGGAGTGATCGGCTCTTGAAGCACATTCAGCCCGTACCAATCGCTGATCTGTCCCCCGTGTGTAAGCAGTGTCCCGACCGCTTTGGCTGTGTCCATGGAACTGCCTCCGCCCAGTCCGATCAGGACGTCCACGCCAGCCTCCCGGGCGATTCGATAGGCTTCCATGCAATCCACATCGCGCGGATTCGGCTTGACCTGATCAAAAACGGCGTATGCAACCGCATTTGCTTCCAACATTTCTGTAACCGTTTTCAAAATACCGGATTTGACAATCCCTTGATCGGTAACGACTAACGCCTTCGTGCCTCCCAATTCTCGAATGCATCTTCCCAATTCCTTGATTTTCCCATTCCCAAATTCGATACGTGTCGGCAAATTGAATTGAAAATCCCAGATCATCCTATTATCACACCCTTTTGAATATTCAAAAATTATCACTTTCTAGAAGACTATCATACTTCAGCGACCATTCCCGCGCATGTTATATAGTAAATAAAAGTGGGACGAACATTTCATACATTTTGTAAGTTGGCTCATTCTGTTCTAAACGATACAGGGCTCCGCAAGAAAAAAGAACCGGGAAGCTTTCCTGCCCCGGCTCCTGTCATCATCCTGTATTATCGCTCCATTTCGTTTGTGTTCTCTACCGTTCATTTGTCCTCTGCCAAGGCTTGCTTGATCCGATCAATCTGCGCCAGATGCAATTGCACATGGGCAATAAATGCCTGAACAACATCGGCCAGTCTTACAGTCTTCCCGTTTACCTGACCCCCGCTCTTCTGCCAATCATCCTCAGAAAGTCTGCCAAACAGCTCACTATTATAGGAAAGCAACGCTTGGTATACACGCAGAATCTCCGCAACTGATCCTTCATTCGCCTTCGTATTGCTTACCCACGCATCTTGCGAAAAGCCGGGCAGCCGCGCTGTTGATCCGGAGAGAATTTCCCTGATTCGAAAGGATACGACGAGGTTATGGTCGGCCAGGTGGGACAGCACTTCGGTAATGCTCCATTTTTCAGGCGACTCCTTCCATCTCAGCCCGTCTTCGGTCAACCCTTCAATCGCTTGCTTCAGTTGCTCGTATATTGCGAGGTAATGACGTATATCGATTTTTGTGAGGCTCACATTGCTCCCTCCTTATGAAAGGCATGGATAACCGTTACATACGTGACTTGTCTTTTCGCTCCTTGTCCGTCTGAATTCGGTGAGAAGCCGTTCGCCCAATACGGGTTTGATCGGTTTATAACTACTGTTTGCTCGCCTCCAGCTCTGGTGCTCTGCTTTTTTCAGAAGCAGTGCTTTGTCCCGAACGATAGCGGTTAGGAGGTACGGGAATCCCCAGATTTCCCCGCAATGTATCATGCTCGTACTCTGTGCGGAACAAGCCGCGCTGCTGCAGGATCGGCACGACGAGCTCCACAAAGTCATCAAGACCGACCGGCACGACCGCGCTGCCGATCATGAAGCCGTCCGCCGCTCCTGCCTCGAACCACTCCTGAATCTCATCGGCTACCTGCTCGGGCGTACCGATGAAGCCTTTTCGGGGGGTGGTCACGCGAAGGGCCAACTGGCGTAGCGTCAGGTTTTCCTCCCTGGCCATCCGCTTGATCCAATCCGTCGTGCTTTTGAAGCCTTCGCTGCCCAATTCGCCCAGATCGGGAAGCGGTTCGTCGAGCGGAAACTGGGAAAAATCAAAGTGGTCAAAGAATCTGCCCAGATAATTGAGCGCATCGTCAATATGCACCAGTCCCGCAATCTGCTCGTACTTGCGCTCGGCTTCCTCCTGTGTGTGCCCGATAATCGGGGCAATCCCCGGAAAAATGAGAATCTCTTCAGGAGCCCTGCCATAGCGGGCGGCTCTTGCCTTTACGTCCTGGTAGAAGTGCTTGGCTGCCTCGATGTTGTCGTGATTGGTAAAAACGGCATCGGCTTCTTTTGCTGCCAGCTCTTTGCCTGCTTCGGAGGAGCCCGCTTGAAAGATGACCGGCTGTCCCTGCCTGGACCTGCCGATATTGAGCGGTCCCTGGACAGAGAAAAATTCTCCTGTGTGATTCAGCCGATGCATCTTTTCCGGATGGAAAAAGACACCCGTTTGTTTGTCGCGAACAAAAGCGTCATCTTCCCACGAATCCCACAGTCCTTTGGTTACCTGGAGAAACTCATGGGCAATGCGGTAACGCAGCTCATGCGACGGATGTGCAGGCTTGCTGTAGTTCAGAGCGGAGCCTTCCAATGGAGAGGTGACCGCGTTCCACCCTGCGCGACCGTTGCTGATCAGGTCGATGGAGGCGAACTGTCTTGCCACGGTAAAGGGTTCGCTGTAAGACGTCGAGAGTGTCCCGACCAGCCCGATATGAGTGCTGAAACCAGCCAATGCTGCGAGCAGGGTGATCGGCTCGAACCGGTTTAAAAAATTGGGGTGGGATTTTTCCGTAATGTATAGCCCATCCGCCACGAAGACAAGATCGAACTTTCCTTCCTCCGCCTTTCTCACCAGTCTTTTGTAAAAGGCAAGGTTTACGCTGGCATCCGCGACGGCATCCGGATGTCTCCATGCAGCTACGTGCCCGCCCGGTCCATGCAGCATCGTGCCTAGCTTCAACTGTCTTTTTTGCGTCATTGTCTATTTCCTCCCCTTTCGATCAGTCAAGCGTACCGTTCCAATTGCAGCTCGTTGTCCGTCTCCCACCGCTCCAGCGCATGGATGGCAGCCAGTGCAAACAGAGCGGCACCCGGCGACAAGGCGTCTTCATTTACAGTAAATTTCGGATGATGCCACTCTTCGCTCCCGCTGGTCCCAATCCAAGCGAAGCTGCCTGGCACGACTTGTTGATAATGGGCAAAATCTTCACCGCCTGCCGAAGGCTTTGCCTCCACGACGTTCAGGCGCAGTGCCTCCGCTGCACTGTGAAACACTTCTGTCGCCGCCGGGTGATTGTCTACTGACGGTGTTCCCGCGAACCATTCCAGTTCGGCCCGGGCTCCGAAGCCTGCTGCAATTCCGGTCGCGATCCGCTCAAGCAGCTCCGGTATTTTCTGCCGCACCTGCGGATGAAACGTGCGAACAGTACCGTCCAAAGCTGCTGTATCGGGTATGACATTCCACGACGTGCCGGCGTGAAATTGGCAGACGCTGACAACCGCGCTTTCAAAAGGGCTGATGCTCCGGCTTACAGCCGTTTGCAATCCCCCGACGATCGCGCTTGCGGCCACGATCGGGTCAATGGCCGCATCCGGCACCGCGGCATGGCCCGCTTTTCCGGAAACCGTGATGTTGAAGCCGTCCACACTCGCCATCAGCGGTCCGCTTAGAAGTCCAATGGTCCCGACCGGCAAGTCCGGTTTATTGTGCATCCCGAAAATGGCGCTCACGCCTTCCAATGCTCCTGCTTCGATCATTGCTTTGGCCCCTGTGCCCTTTTCCTCTGCCGGCTGAAACAGCAAGCGAACGCGTCCAGGCAGCTTGGCCGCGTGTTTTTGCAGTAAAAGAGCAGCTCCCAAAATCACAGAGGTGTGGAAGTCGTGGCCGCACGCGTGCATCCTTCCCTTGACCAAAGAAGCGTAGGGCAGCCCGCTCTCCTCCTGAATCGGCAAGGCATCAATATCTGCCCGAAGCGCTACGGTGGGTCCCGGCGCAGCTCCTGTAATCTCTGCCAATACGCCTACCGGAATCGCCAGCGGCAATATGCTGATCCCGGCCTCTGTGAGCGTGTCGCGAATTTTCCTCGTCGTCCGGTGCTCCTCCCAGGACAGCTCCGGATAGCTGTGGAGCTCTCGCCTGATCTCGACGAGCTTGCTATGGTATTCCGCTGCTTCTCTGAGCAGATCTTCGGCTGTAATCGTCAAATGGACACCTCCTCATTGTGCGTTTCGCTTGCGGCAGTCGGGCTGTGAATGAGCCGTTTTTGCAAAAACACAAGCTTGTCATCATGACCCAAATCCCGCTCATAAAACGGGGTATATCCGTTTCTTTCGTACATCGACAACAGCCATGGGTGCTTTCTGGATGTCGCCAGCGTTACACAAGGGGCATGCAGCGTATCGCGGACAACCGTTTCTTCCACATACCTGAGCAGCCTTGAGCCGATGCCCTGGTTTTTGCAGTCAGGGTCTACCGCAAACCAGTACAAAAAGGGATATTCCGTCACCTCTACCAAGGAACGCAAAGAGATTGTCGCGAGCAGCCTGCCCTCCCTCTCCAGAACAAAGCATGTATGCTCGGACAGGTTTTCGAGGATCATCTCCATATCTGCGTGGACAGCGGTAAACTCGATTTCCAGCTCCCGGATGGTTTGATACGCTCTTTTGATCAGCTCCAAAAGCTTCTCCGCGTCCTTTACTGTCGCCAGACGAAACTGGTCGCTCATGCAAAACACCTCCCAAACGATTCAGATCACGTAGCTCCACTCCGGGGTAATCCGCCTCACGAACTGTTTGGTCCGCTCTTCTTTCGGATTTGAAAAAATCTCATCCGGTGGGCCTTCCTCAACGATCACCCCGCCGTCCATGAACACGATATGGTTGGCCACTTCTCTGGCAAATCCCATCTCATGGGTGACTACGATCATCGTCACGCCTTCCCGCGCGATCTTTTTGATAACCGCCAGAACCTCGCCCACCAGCTCCGGGTCCAGAGCGGACGTCGGCTCGTCAAACAAGATCACCTCCGGACTCAAAGCCAGTGCACGAGCGATCCCGACACGCTGCTGCTGTCCGCCGGAGAGCTGGCTGGGATAGTGATGAATCTTGTCAGACAACCCCACTTTTTCCAGGACGTCGAGGCTTTTTTGCTTTGCTTCTTCTTTCGGTAGCTTTTGTGCGACGACGAGGCCTTCCATCACATTTTCCAAAGCAGTCTTGTGCTTGAACAGGTTGTAATGCTGAAACACCATCGCCGTTTTTCTGCGGAGCTTCAAAACGTTCTGTTTGCCCGGCTGCTTGCAATCGACGGTGAAGCCGCTGATCGTCACCTGACCGTCTGACGGCCGCTCCAAAAAATTGACGCAGCGCAACAGTGTTGTTTTTCCCGAACCGCTTGGCCCGAGGATGACTACAACATCCCCTTTGTTTACCGTCAGGTCGATGCCTTTCAGCACCTCATGGCTTCCGTATGACTTGCGGATATTTTGCAGTTGAATCATGCGATACCTCCCCGGTTGTACGCTGTAACACGCTTTTCCAGAAAAGCGGTGATCCTCTCAGCGATAATGGTCATCCCCCAGTAGATCAACGCGGCCGCGATGAAAGCCTCCAGGAACTTCAGATTGACGGAGGCGACGACATTCGCCTTTCCGAGCAGTTCCATCTGCGAGACGGTGAAAGCGAATGTGGAAGTGTGCAAAAATCCGATGAACAGATTGCACAAATTCGGCAAAATGATCCCGATCGCTTGCGGCAAAACAATCCTCCACAGCGCTTGGCGGGTGCTCATCCCGACGGCGTAAGCCGCTTCGACCTGGCCTTGGTTAACCGACAAAATACCGGAGCGGATAATCTCCGACATGTAGGCACCTGCCGTCAACGAAAAGGCCGTCAGCACAAAAACCAGAATCGGAATCGAAGCGGTGTCAATACCCCATCCGAATTGATCGGAAAGCTTGGCGATCAAAAGCGGCAGGGCAAAGTAAATGATCAGCACATGCAGCACAACAGGCGTTCCTCGCAGAAAGGAAACGTAAAAATCGGCGATCCGGTGGAGAAACCGCACCTTGTAGATACGCATCAGTGCCGTGACCACGCCAATCCCGAACCCGATGATCAGCGGAATGACCGTGATGACGAGCGTGAGCGGCAGAGCCGTTACAATTTCGAAGAAGCACGTAATGATAAACGGAATGTCAATTGTCATCTGATACGCCCTTTCCGCAAAATGATGTCAGGCGCTTGCCCACTTTCTCTCATGCCTCTGCAGCCTCCGCTCTGCGCGGGCAAAGCCTTTTTCCAGTAC
The DNA here is from genome assembly GCF_038592925.1 of Brevibacillus sp. FSL K6-2834. Lineage (NCBI taxonomy): Bacteria > Bacillati > Bacillota > Bacilli > Caryophanales > Paenibacillaceae > Brevibacillus > Brevibacillus sp. FSL K6-2834. The sequence goes on along the minus strand of NZ_CP151945.1, from coordinate 2,747,189 downwards.
GATTACGACGAGATAATAAATGATCGCCAGCCCGATATACACTTCGAGCGCATGCGCCGTTGCCGAGATCAGTGTCTGCCCCCGCCCCATCATATCCATCACGCCGATGCTGAAAGCAAGCGATGTGTCCTTGAGAAACCCGATGACGGAATTGGCAAAGTTGGGAAAAGCGATCATCCCCGCTTGCGGCAAAACGATTCGTACGAACGCCTGCCTACCCGTCAAGCCTGCAGCGTACGCCGCTTCTATTTGTCCACGGTCCACACTGTTGACTGCAGCGCGGATCGTCTCCGAGAAAAAGGCAGCACTGCTCAAGGAATACGTCGCAATGACGAAAAACAAAGGGTTTGCCCGCGAAACGTCCAGATGAAACAGTTGCAAAAACGCCGGGAGCCCGTAAAAGACGAGAAACAACTGGATCAATACCGGCGTTCCCCGGATAAAGGAAACGTAAATCGCTGCGAGCTGGCTGAGTACCGGCACGTTGTACAACCGGGGCAGCGCGATCAAAAGAGCCAGCCATAAGCCAAAGAAAAGTGCTGCGACGAGGATGAACAGCGTCACCGGCAAATACGCCAGCAGCTTGGGGAGAAACTCAAAGATTAATGCCGGGTCAAATGCTTTGCCCATGGCGTTTGCCTCCCTCGCGACGAAAAGACTCCATTACTGCTCAACGGTGTAGTCACCGCCCAGCCATTCTGTGCTTAATTTCGCCAGCGTTCCGTCTGCCTTGATTTCCCGCAAGGCTTCATCGATTCGCTGCTTCAGCTCCGTCGCGTCTTTTCGCAAAATGTAATAGACTTTCGAATTCGAAAGCGGCTCCCCGACCGTTTTCAACTGCGCATCCACCGATTTATTGAGAAAATCGATGGCAAACTGGGTGCTGATGGTTGCGTCGACCCGCCCCGATTTGATCTGGGCATTGGCATCCTCGCCCGTGCCGGTGTAGACGATGTTGATCGGATTGCCATGCTCTTTGTTCCACTTCTCAGCGAGCACCGCGGCATTGCTCGTCGCAGTCACGATCAGCTTTTTCCCCTTCAAATCCTCGATGGAGCGTACCTCGTTGTTGTCCTGGCGAACGACAACCTTGTTGGGAAAAATATTGTAAGCCTCATCGTTGAACAAGAACTTGGCCTTTCTTTCTTCATTTACTTCCATCTGATGGGCGATCAGATCGATCTTGCTTGTCTCCAGGCTGAGCAGGAGGTTTTTGAACTCAAAGGTTTTCAATTCAAATTCGTAGTCTGGAAGCCGCCTGTCGATCTCTCTGATCAGCTCGACATCATAGCCGGTCAGCTTGCCATTTTCATCAATAAAGCAGATGTTCGGAAATGAAGTGCCCGTACCCACCACAACCGTTTTGACGCCGGAAGCCGCGCTCGCCAGACTTCCCCCTGCCCCTTGGGTTACCGGGCCGGGAGAGCAACCGGATGCAACCAGGAAGGTGCCGATCAACAAAGATAACAACGCTGTTTTTTTCATAACATTCCCTCCATTTGATTTGTGGACAAAGGCGGAGTCCCCTACCGGCTTGGTATCGACTCGTCCGCGAATGCTTCCTTTACTTGCACATACGAGTCGAGGCGCCTGTGGAAATCCTTAAGCGGCACGGTGATGATCAGTTCGTCGACCTGATAGACGCGCTGAAGCTCCAGCAGCTTATTGCGAACGGTATTTTGTGAACCGGCAATGATATTTGCCTCCTTTACCTCGATCCTGTACTTTTCCCCGGATTGTACACCGAAAGCTTCGGCTGCCTCTATGCTGTTCACAGTCAACGTTCTCCCGCCTTCGAGATGGATCTTGACATTCTTGTACTCCGAAGCCCATTCCCTGGCTTCCCGATCCGTCGCCGCTACGATCACCGACAGCGCGAGAATGGCTTCTCTGTTGGCAATCTCGGCAGGAGATTTTGCGGAAAATCGTTCTCGGTATAGAGTAAAGGCATCCCGTATCACAGCCTCATCCCCGTTGATAAACTGGGCAAAGACGTAAGGCAAGCCAGCCTGTGCGGCCAATTCGGCACTGGAGGTGCTTGTTCCGAGCAAATAGATGGGGGATGGAGTTTGCGGGACCGGAGTCGCACGCAAGCCAAACAGCGGATGCCCCTCTTCGATCCGGTTGTAAAGATAGGCATCCAGTTCCTTGAGCTTTTCTTCCAGCGGTTTCGGTGTCCCGCCCTCTTGCTGCAGGGCCCTCGTGGATAAAGGGAGTCCGCCCGGCGCACGGCCAATGCCCAAATCGATGCGCCCCGGGGCCAACGCTGCCAGCACGTTGAAATTTTCAGCGACTTTATAGGGACTGTAATGCTGAAGCATCACTCCTCCGGAACCGAGCCGGATACGCTTTGTCTTGGCTGCCAAATATGCAAGCAACACTTCGGGCGAAGAGCCGACGACGTCATCAGAATTGTGGTGCTCCGACACCCAAAACCGATGGTAGCCGAGCTCCTCCGCTGTTTGGGCCAAGGTGATGGTATGAAGAAACGCTTCTTCTGCCGACTCCCCCTTGCCAATCTGGCTTTGATCCAAAATACTTAACCGAATGCTCATGGTCGCTCCCTCCTCGCGGGCAAGCTGAACGATAACTTTTATTATTCCGATTTGTTTAATCGGGATTTGTTGTAAAAAAATGTACCACCGCCTCCTCGCACAGTCAATCGGCTGGGTAATCAGCTTTTTCTATTCATGAATAGAGAAGTTCAATCGTGATTCATGGAAGCTGCTTTTCCAGTCGATTTCTTTCCTCAGAGACAAAAATGTGTTCCAGATTTCGCCGCCCTCCCCTTTGCGTGCGATCACATTCGTTCGCAAGGTTAACGAGGTAAGAGCTGGTATCGCAATCGGGCAAAGCTGCTTTTCCCGTACTTCCCTTCTCGCGCATGATTCGGGCAAAAAACCGATCCCCAGTCCTTTGCATATGCATTTTTTCGCGGCCTCTACATTGTCTATGTACAGATCGATGGACGGTAGTCGGGACAAGGACTCAAACAGTCGGTGAAGCTTGATCCAGTCAAGCGAGCCGCATTCAAAAAAGACCAAAGAGTAATTCCCTGCTTCTTCTATCGTGACATTATCCTGCTCCCATAACGGATGGCCTGGATACACAAAGAGACGAATCGGGTCTTCATAAAACATGACCGAATCAATCCGCGGATGTGTGATGTTTCGCACCAGTCCCAGGTCGATTTCGTTTTCCGTCACCTTTTGCAAAATCGCTTCGGATGGTCCTGTCACCAGCTTGATCTGAAGCTCGGGGTATTTTTTTCTCAAGACCGGCAAGATTTCCGGGATCAAGTAATGGGATACCGATGCTGTGCAGCCGAGGCGTATTTCCTTTATTCCCGCGCCAGTTGTCTGAAGCTGCTGTTTTCCTTTTTTATACGATTGCAGTATCTGCTGCGCATACGGAAGAAACTGCCTCCCTTTTTCCGTCAGGGTGAATTTCCTGCCTTCCCGGTGAAACAGCTTGGTGTCCAGTTCACGCTCAAGCGATTGAATCCGGGCCGTGATGGATGGCTGCGACAAGAACAAGGCATCTGCTGCTTTGTTAAAGCTGTTAAAGTGGACGACGTAAACAAAAGCTTCCAGATTTTCGATATTCATCTGTCTCTCTCCTCGTATTCCAGGCTGACTGCTGTTCTTTGCCTTCTCGCGGGCCCCACTAAAAAAAAGAGACAGAATCCCCCTGAAAGGTATTCCTGTCTCTAGTGGTCTAGTCGACATGTAGTTCTCTTATCGGAATAGTTTGGATTATTTTACGTACTTTCTCAGCTTTTGTCAATGCTTCTGGAGTGCCGTTTTGTCCTCTTTTTTCCCCCAGCAAGCAGCTTGTTCATCCATTGACAAAAAAGAGGCAAAGCTTTACACTCATTTTCATTAGTCGGCTAAACGAAGGGGGATCTTCATGGCTTTTGACTACTCCACTGCCCTAACCCATCTGATGAGCCATGTGATGAAGCTGTACCGTCACAATGTCGACCTCTTGATTCAAGCCTACGATGTTTACCCCGGTCAGCCGCCGCTGCTCATCCGTCTGGCGGAAGAGGACGGCCAGATTCAGCAGGAGCTTGCCCGCAAGCTAAACATCAAGCCAGCCACGATGACCGTCATGGTCAACCGGATGGTCAAGACAGGACTGGTGGAGCGCAGAAATGACCCCCACGATCAGCGAGTGTCCAGGGTCTTTCTCACCGAAAAAGGACGCCAAGCAGAGAAAGCGGTAAAAGAAGCGTTGCAAGAGATCGAAGAAAAGTGCTTCGCACACTTTACCCCGGAAGAAAAGGAGCTGTTCCGCCGCTTGCTGCAGCAAATGCATAAAGATTTGGAGGATGTACAGTCGTCGAAGCGTTCATCGACGGAAATTTGCACAGAAAGGTTTGAATGATACTTGTGAGTGATCCAATGATTTCGTACAACCGTACAACCGAAAAAGCGATTGGCACCAGCCGTTTGATGATGGTTCTTGTGCTCGGTTCTTTAACCGCTTTTGGACCTTTGTCTCTCGATATGTACCTGCCGTCGCTGCCAAAGATCGCCGAAGAATTGCAAACGAGCACTTCTTTGGTCCAATTAAGCCTGACATCCTGCCTGCTCGGCCTTTCTGCGGGACAGCTTTTGGCAGGACCGCTCAGCGATGTACAGGGCAGGCGCAAGCCGCTTTTGATCGGTCTGATCGTCTACATTGTCACCTCTTTGCTGTGTGCCCTTATGCCTTCGATTTGGGGCTTCGTCGCGCTCCGGTTCATTCAAGGGGTTGCCGGAGCCGCCGGCATCGTGATTGCACGGGCGATGGTTCGGGACATGTACTCCGGGACAGAAATGACGAAATTCTCCTCGCTGCTGATGCTCGTCAACGGTGCTGCTCCGATTCTGGCCCCTATTTTTGGCGGCCAGCTCCTGGAGGTAACGTCTTGGCGGGGTGTATTCATTGTACTTGGAGCAATCGGGGTCCTGATGCTGGTCGCGGTCTTGCTGAAGCTGCCTGAGACTCTGCCCGCAGAACGCCGCGCACCCGGCGGCTTGACACAGACGCTCTCCACCTTCCGCGGCCTGCTCACCGACCGGAACTTCATGGGCTACGCGCTGTCCTCGGGTCTCGTGTCGGCGGCGATGTTTGCTTACATTTCCGGTTCGCCCTTTGTGATTCAAAATATTTACGGGGCTTCGCCGCAAATGTTCAGCTTGTTCTTTGCCATAAATGGCCTGGGGATCATTATCGCCGGACAAATTACCGGAAAGCTTGCCGGACGCGTCAGTGAGAAAAAGCTGCTGATCATCGGACTGGGGATCGCTGTGTTCGGCGGCATCTCGCTCTTGGCCATGATCCTCATCGGCGCTGGACTTGCAGCTGTCCTGCCGCCGCTATTCCTCGTCGTATCCAGCGTCGGTATCGTCAGTACGACTGCTTTTTCACTGGCGATGCAAAACCAGGCCAAAGCGGCAGGCAGCGCCTCTGCGCTGATCGGCCTGCTCTCCTTTGTTTCCGGCGGCATCGTCGCCCCTCTCGTCGGGATCGGCGGCAGCGGCACAGCCGTACCGATGGGTGTCGTCATCGCGCTTGCCGAAATTGGAGCAATCCTGTGCTACCTTTTGATGATCAAGCGTAAAGAAACGACCGTGGATTGAACGCCATTTTCAAAAAACGCAGAGATCGGGTAACATGCAGGGCTGGATTCCTGCTGAAACCTCACCATGTGATACCGCACGTGTGCGGGGGAGGCGGCTCCATCCACCCACTGCTTCGCTCGGAACACGCAAAAAAGGGACCTCACCTCTTACCAGGCTGAACCAGGTAGAGGCAAGGTCCCTTTTCGCTGTTATAATGAAAAGAAAAAGACCGGTCCTAAACCGATTATGAAAGGAGCCCTCTTGCGATAGTCAACAAGAGGGCTTTCGGTCTATTAAAAGTCAAAGTTATCCGGATCCGGACCGACTCTGAGATTTTGATTCAAGCTGTCGATTCGCTCCATCTCTTCGCTCGTCAGCTCAAAATCGAATACCGTAGCGTTTTCGACGATTCGCTGCGCCTTTGTCGATTTGGGGATCGTAACGACTCCGTTTTGCAGGTCCCAGCGCAAAATGATCTGGGCAACCGATTTGCCGTGCTTTGTTGCGATCTCCTGCAGGACTGGATTATCCAACAATTGCCCCTGCATGAGCGGCGACCACGCTTCCAACTGAATGCCGTGCTTCTGGCAATACGCCTGAAGTTCTTTTTGGGTCAAGCGCGGATGGTACTCCACCTGGTTCACCATCGGTTTGATTTCTGCATCCTTCATCAAGTCTTCGAGGTGATGGATTTGGAAGTTGCTGACCCCGATCGCTTTGACCCGCCCTTCTTTGTAAAGCGTCTCTAGTGCCCGCCATGCCTCTTTGTATTTGCCCGCTACAGGCCAATGTATCAAGTACAGATCAAGATAGTCCAGCCCCAGCTTGTCCAGGCTTGCCTGGTAGGCGGCGATTGTCGATTCATATCCCAGATCGGCATTCCAAACCTTTGAGGTGATGAACAGCTCCTCCCTTGCGATGCGAGCTTCTTTCATCCCTTCACGGATCCCTTCTCCGACTCCTGCTTCATTTTCGTAAATCGCTGCAGTATCGACACTCCGGTACCCATGAACGATAGCGGTTTTTACGGCATTCACCAATTCCGGCCCTTCTTCTACCTTAAATACTCCCAAGCCGAGCCAAGGCATTTTTACCCCGTTATGCAATGTTGTTGTATCTTGTAAATGTTTTGCCATGATGAAAGTCCTCCTGACTATGTGAAATGGAAATGATGATTATGCGCGTTGCTCTCTTTGATCCCTTTGCTCCAATGCCCGACTCCAGCCGGACAAGACGACAGCCGCCAGTACCATGAAGCCGCCGATCCATGAGGTATGAATGAGACCGATGGAATCGGTAATGACCCCGCCGAGATAGGAGCCGATGGCGATACCTGCATTAAAGGCGGCGATATTGATCGCTGAGGCGACATCTACAGCACTGGGGACAAAACGCTCTGCCAGCATGACGACGTACACTTGCAGACCAGGCACGTTCATAAAGGCGAACAGTCCCATCAGAAAGATCGTAATCAAGCCAGCTACTTTGAACGGTGCGGTGAACGCCAAAAGAAAAAGGACTGCCGCTTGCACGATAAACATATAAAACAAGGCCACAATCGGCTTTCGATTCGCTACTTTTCCGCCAATTACGTTTCCGACTGCAATCGCGATGCCGTACACAAGCAAGATGACCGCGACCGTTTCAGCTTTAAACCCTGTTATATCCTGAAGCAGTGGAGACAAATAAGTGAAGACGACGAACGTGCCCCCATACCCCAACGCGGTAATCAAGAATACCAGCAGCAACCGCCCATTTGTAACGAGCTTGAGCTGATCGCCAAATTTTGTGCGAATCCCTTTTGCCAAATTGCGAGGAACCAGGATGCCGTTCGCAATCAAGGCGATAGCCCCTACCGCAACAATCGCTACAAAGGCAAGCCGCCACCCGAACTGTTGACCGATAAAGGTTCCGATCGGCACTCCAGTAACGGTAGCCACCGTAAGGCCTGTAAACATGATCGAGATCGCGCTGGCTCTGCGATCCTCCGGCACCAAATTGGCGGCGATGGTAGACCCGATTGACATAAATACACCGTGCGCGAAGGCGGACAAAACACGGGCTATCAGCAGAATGCTTACGCTGGTCGCACTGGCTGCAATGCTGTTCCCCGCGATAAAGACGACCATGATCCATAGCAAAAGTGTTTTCCGGTTCATGGTGGAAGTCAGTGATGTCAGGATTGGCGCGCCGACCGTGACCCCAAGTGCATAGAGGGAAACGGTCAGCCCGGCTGTCGTGACAGAGATGTGTAAATCTTGGGCGATCAGCGGCAGTAATCCCACGCTGATAAATTCTGTGGTTCCTATCGCGAATGCACTCACTGCCAATGCCAGCAGTGCCCACATATTACGCTTATGATCCAAAGGCATGGTTCCTCCTCCTGTTTGTGTCTATTTCTAGGGCCCTAGTTGCCAACAGACTATCTAAATAAAAAAGTATAGTGATTTTCCGCCGGCAAATGCTATTATGGGAGTTATAAGTCAAAAAGAAAAGAACGCACTTTTTTGTGTCATAGGTACTCAAAAGTATGATAGGCACTTTTTGGTGCCTGTTTTCAGGAGGTAGCACCATGCAAAAGAAGAAGTACAACATCGCTGTCGAAGCAACGCTCGAAGTCATCGGAGGCAAATGGAAATGCGTCATCCTCTGCCATTTGACCCACGGCAAAAAGAGGACGAGCGAATTGAAACGGCTGATGCCAGCCATTACCCAAAAAATGCTGACACAACAATTGCGCGAGCTGGAGGAAGACGGGGTCATAAACCGAATTGTGTACAACCAAGTCCCGCCCAGGGTCGAATATGAGCTCAGCGAGTATGGGTGGAGCTTGAAAGGAATACTGGACTCCCTTTGTGCCTGGGGAGAAAGACATATTACCAAAGTATACGGAGATAAATTTGCTGTCCTGGAGGAAAGCATCTTAAATGAACAACTGAAATAAACGCTGTTGAGCGGAGGGCTCCTTCGTTATTTTGTTCCAAACCGCTTGATCCAAACCGACACAAAAAAAGAGCTGTGCCGCAGCCTCCTGCGATTGCACAGCTCTTTTCTGTCTTGTCAGCCTTCCCGGGAAGGTCCGTACAGGCCCATCCCGAAATGCCTTTATTACTGAATGATCGATACTTTTTTACCGTCTTGCAGCAATGTCTGTCCTTTGACGACTACCTTATCTCCCTCGGCCAAACCGGATTTAATCACGATCTGGTCGCTCGTTTCTTCACCAGTAGTGACTTCCACCTGCTTGGCGACTTCATCCTCGATACGGAATACAAATTTTTTGCCCTCTCGTTCAAACACGGCTTTGCGCGGAACGATCAGCTCCTCTTCCTTGCCGGAGACTTGACCTGCAAACGTAACGTTCACGACCATGTCCGCCTTCAGCTCGTTGGAAGGGTTCGGGATCGAAATTTCGATCGGATACGCCTTGAGCTGTGAATTCATCACAGGGCTCACCGCCGATACTTTTGCTTCCACTTCTTTGCCGAGAATCGGGATGTTTACCTTTACGGCCGTACCCACTTTGACTTTTGTGATGTCTTGTTCAGAAAGATTCGCTTTGACCAAGAGCGGGTTTGTGTTGACGATGACGACAACGGGAGTTCCCTGCGAAGCAATCTGTCCAACCGCTCCGTTTACGCTCGAAACAAAGCCGCTGATCGGCGCTGTCACGACTGCATTCGCCAGCTGCTCTCTAGCATTTTGCAAAGCGACCGCTGCTTGGTTCACGGATGCTTCCGATACTTGCAGGGTTGTTTTTTGCTTGGTTGTTTCCAACGTTTGCTTAGCGTTTTCATATGCAGTCTGTGCATTCATCAGACTTGTGTTTGCTTGCTCGAACTGCTGGGATGAGATAGCCCCTTGATCAAACAGTTGTTTCATCCGTTGCTGGTTCAGCTGGGCATCCGTCAGTGCTTGTTCAGCTTGTTTCAAGCTGTTTTGTGCCTGTACCAGGCTTTGATCCGTACTGCTTCCCGACTGCTTGAGATTCGCCAGTGCCACTTTATACGCTGCTTCCTGCTGGGCGACTGTATTGGCGAGATCCGTCTCGTCCAGTTTAAACAAGACTTCTCCCTTTTTAACAGGCTGACCCAGCTTTACCGGGAGGCTTGTAATTTTCCCGCTGACTTTGGGACTGATCTGTATTTCCTCGCTTGGAGCCAATTTGGCTGAAATTCCCGCTTCGCTGCTGACGACTCCTTTTTTCACCTGTTCAATCTGTACGGGAGTCGCCGCTTCTTCTGCCTGCGTATCTGACGGAGCAGCTGCTTCCGGCTGGGAGCAGCCAGCTACGAGCAATGCCACGGATAGCGCTAAAATAATGGGTTGTTTTCTCACGTTCACATTTCCCTCCTTATCCCACATGCACTTACGATTCGATGACTGGAACGCTTTGTTTTTGTTTCCGCTTCTCTCTTTTCCGGTTGCGTCTGTCGCGCAGTTTCTTGCCGAAATCATCGAACAATGTCGTGACAACAGGCACCAGCACCAATGTAATCAACGTGGAGAAGCTCAGACCAAAAATAACGGTGATGGCCATCGGCGCTTGAGACTCACTACCGGAACCCGTTGCGAAGGCAAGCGGTCCAATCGCAAGGATCGTGGTCATGGTCGTCATCAAAATCGGACGAAGACGAATCGGACCTGCTTCCAGAATCGCTTCGTGCAGGGAATGCCCTTTCGCACGCAGTTGATTCACGTAGTCGATCAATACGATCGCGTTGTTCACGACGAGACCGATCAAAAGAATGTAACCGATCAATACGGATACGCTGAGCGGTGTCGCTGTCACCAGCAATCCGAGAAGTACCCCGGTAACTGTCGGCGGTACCGAGAACATAATGATAAACGGCGTGTAGAAGGATTCAAACTGCCCCGCCATAACCATGTACACGAGTACGACTGACAGGATAATTGCCAGTCCGAGGCTAGCAAAGGACTCAGCCATGTCCTCCGATTGACCGCCAAAATCAACTTTATATCCATCCGGCAGCGTGAGCTTCGACAGCTTCGCCTGAATGTCTCGCGTCACCGAATTCAGATCGCGCCCGGCCAGATCGCTCGTAATCTTGATCTCGCGAGACAGATTGGAACGATTGATCGCCAGCGGAACCTCTACCTTGGAAATCGTCGCTACAGAGGAAAGCGCGACTTGCGCTCCGCCCGGCGCTGAAATCCGCAGGTTTTTCAGATAGTTGATATCTTCTTGGTAAGATTCAGGAAGTTTGATCTTTACATCGATTTCATCGTCGCCTGTACGATATTTCGTTACAGTCTGTCCTTGGAAAGACGTACGGACGCTGGACAGGATTTGCCCCGTAGTAAGTCCATACATACTAGCTTTCTCGGCATCCACCAGCACTTCGTATTCCTGCAGCGTATCTTCCATACTTGTCGCTACGTTGGCTGTACCCGGGATACTCTTGATTTGTTCCTTGATGATGCCGCCGATGTCTTGCAAGACAGCCAGATCATCACCACGGAGGGTAAGCTCTACCGGGGAGCCTGTCGCGAAGCCTTGCGAGGAGCTTACGGTAATTTCAGCTCCAGGTATCGACGCCACTTGTTTTTGCAGGTCGATGGCGATATCGCTCGACGAACGAGTCCGCTCGGTCACATCGACAAGCAGCAATGTCACTGACGCCCGGTTTGATGTTGCAGTGGCTGCAATCGGCGAACCGCTGCTGCCGATCGAGGTAGACAAGGTTTTCAGTTCCGGTACTTTCGAGGCGATTTCTTCGATTTGTTTGGCAACCTTCTCTGTTTCCTCTACAATCGTGCCGTTCGGCATCTTAATGGAAATGGACACCTGTCCTTCATCCATGGCCGGCATGAACTCTGCTCCGATCATCGGCGTCAACAGCAGAGAGCCGATCATCGTACCGATGGTCACGAAAAGAACGGTTTTCCGGTGGCCCAGGGACCATTTCAAAAGGCCGCGATAGCCGTTTTCCACTCTCTTGAATCCGATATTGAACCATTTGACAGGGTTGACGCCCCGGTACCCTTTCATATCACCATGATGCGGCACTTTTTTCAAGATGCGCGAGCTCATCATCGGCACCAGCATGAGCGAGAACACCAGTGCGGCGATATGGGAGTATACGACAGTCAGCGCCAATGGACCGAACAATTCAGAAGCGATTCCTTCCGTCATGGCAATCGGAAGGAATACGCAAATTTGCGCCAAAGCGGACGCCATTACGGCGTTTCCGACTTCTTTGGAACCGACCAGTGCGGCCTCCATCATGCTCTTGCCTTTTTCCCGCTGTCGGAAAATATTTTCCAAAATAACAACCGCAAAGTCAATCAATGAACCAAGTCCGAGAGTCAAACCGGACAGGGAGATCAGGTTGATCGTCTGTCCTGTCATGTACATCAACAGGAAGGTCGCGACGATCGAAACAGGAAGAACGATCGTGGCAATCAACATCGATTGAAAACTTCCGAGGAAGAAGAACAGCATGATGATCCCGATACCGCCACCCAGCAAAGCGTGCTCAGCAGTGGTGTAAATGGAGTCCTTGATATAGGTTGACGTATCCATCGTATTTGTGACGACGATGTTCTCCGGCAGATCCTTCTTCAGCTTCTCCATTTCTTTTTTTACGGCATCAGCGACTTCGATCGTATTGCCCCCTGATGCTTTCGTAATGGACAGGCCCAGGCTTGGCTGCCCGTTTACGTAGTTCAGCTGGGTGATCGATTCCAGTGTATCTTCGACAGTCGCAATGTCTTTTAACCGAATCGAGCTGCTTCCTACCGGGATTGGTGTCATGGCGATCTGATCGACACTCGCGAACTCGCCTTGCACCCGGATGTTCATTTTGCCGTCGCCTTCACGGACAGAACCGGCAGTACCCGAGATGTTGTTGCTTCCGATGGCTTGTTGAATCTGATCCAGCGTCAGTCCGTATGCAGACAGCTTCGCCGGGTCCAATGTCACATCGACAACCCGGCCCTGACCGCCGCCAATCGATACGGAAGCGACGCCATCAATCCGCTCCAGTCGGGATTGAATGACATCTTCGGCGATTTTCTTCAACTGGTTTACATCTTGTTCGCCAGTCAGCGCGTAGGTAAGGATCGGCTGACTGTTCGGATCAATTCTAAGTACCCGCGGAGCATGTGCCGAATCCGGCAATATCCCCCGCACCTGGTCTACCTTATCCCGCATATTCAGGGTCGCCTGGTCCAGATCTGTTCCCCAGTTGAAGAACAAAATGACCTGGGAAGCCCCCTGCATGGAGACCGATGAAATGCTGTCCAGGTCTGCAACCGTACCCAGCGCATTTTCTATCGGCTTGGTCACCAGCTTTTCTACCTCGCTTGGCGAACCTCCGTCTACAGAGGTGACGACCACGGCTACCGGAAAGTTCAGCTCCGGCATCAGGTCAATGGCCAAACGAGGCAGAGACACGAATCCAAAAATAATCATGGCGACCGTCAGCATGATCATCGTGACGGGTCGCTTAATCGAAAGTGCAGATAGGTTCACATCCACTCACCTCTTCCAGTCAACTAGTAGCTCTTTTTTTATAGGTATACATCTCGTGAAGGACATGGAGTGATGAGATGATCTGAGCAGTTTTTCCTTCGAGTGTCCCTACGTATGATTCGTCAGATTCCACCTCTTCCCCCTTGGTTATGCGCAAAGTCGGAGAGACCCATACGATCCGGCGATCGTTTCCGTCTCTCAACCGTTTCACCAAATCTTCTCGCTCCAATCGGTTTACAAGCCCTGACGTGGTGCTGTAGGGAAGTTCGACCGCTTTGCTGATCTCGCCGATTGTTTTCGGTCCATCCTTGATTTGTTCCAAAATGAGAACCTGTTGCCAAGTCAGGTCTTGTGTATCCAGTTCTTCTCCTGAAATGGAAGAAAACACGGCATTCGCTTCACGCAACAGCTTTGCCAACTGAATCAGTTCCTTCATTCCTAGCCTCCCTTATCAAACCAGCAACGTACAACATCCTTTCTCTGGATGTAATTGTCACAACGTATATTGTAAACATAGGACTTCCGTATGTGATCTATCGACGGATTGATTATAGATTCGAGCAGGTCTATCTACAGATAGATGACACACGTGGTAGAATGAAAGCAAGAATATGAAAAAGTGTGGAAAGAAGGGTGTCGCTTTGTTTAAACGAATACTGGAAGCCTTGCAAAAGCGATACTTTACCGTTTGGTTTCTGGCTTTGATTGTCCTGATTTTAGTCCCGAATTCATATATGCATGAAACACCGACCCAATTCGCTTTTTCGTTTGCCATTCTGGTCTGTCACTTTTGGCTGTTCTGGACGCCAAAGAGCTTGTGGACCCCTTTGCGCACCGAATGCGTTACCTTATTGATCGGTTTGGTTACAATCGTCAAAGCGCTCGTCGGAGGTTCGGAGACGATTGGGCTGCTGTTTCCCCTTGTCATTTTTGTCGGCGTCAGAATGGAAGAAAAACGCGCCTTGATCTACGCAACCGGTCTTGGGTTGATCGGACTACTGCTTCTGATCAAGGACCACTCGTTCTTCTCGCCGCATTTGGTCCCCTTCGCGCTCACCTTTATCGGCTGCTATGTCGGAGCAAAAGGGTACCGGGTCCAGTTCGATGCCTATGAACAAAACCAGCTTCATCTGGAGCAGTTGCAAAAGGCCCATGCCCAACTGAAAGAAGCCCATAACGAGCTGCAGGAGGCTGCCGTACATACGATGCAGGTGGCCGTCCTGGAAGAACGCACGAGGATTGCCCGCGATCTCCACGATCAGCTGGGGCATTCCCTCACATCTTTGATCGTCCAGCTTCACGCCTTGCAATTCATGCTGAAAAATGGGCCCAGCGACGCACAGGAAGCGGTACGAAACATGCTTTATGTAGCCAAGCATAGTCTGGAAGACATTCGCGGATCTGTTCACACGCTGGCGAGTGACCAGTCTTCCCTTGGTTTAGCTCCGCTGCGGGCGTTCCTTTCCCAAACGGAGAAAAACACCGGGCTGCGCTGCAAATTGGTTGCAGACGATCCCGAGCTTGGGTTGACACAAACCATTTCCATCGCTTTTTACCGAATCTTGCAGGAAGCGGTTACAAATACGCTGCGCCACTCCGAGGCAGGTCAATTGGACGTAATCGTTACCCAGGATGATACCCACTGCTATATGTGCATCCGTGACGATGGAAAGCTGACACCTGGTGAAACCATTGCACCGGGATTTGGACTATCAAGCATGAAAGAACGTGTGACGGAGCTGAATGGCTCCCTCTCCTACACCGCGGTTGAACCACATGGGTTTGAAATCAAAGTGGTGATTCCGTACCAGGATATCGCTTAGGAAGGGATAACGATGGTGCAAACAGAAAACGAAGGCGCAAAAAAAATCAAAGTGTTGCTTGTCGATGACCAGACGATGATCCGACAAGGCTTGGGCTATGTCATCCAGATGCAGCCGGATATGGAAGTCGTCGGCGAAGCGGCAGACGGCGAAGAAGCGATAGAAAAAGCGGCAGCTTGCCAGCCCGATGTCATTTTGATGGATGTGCAGATGCCCAAGTGCTCCGGAATCGAAGCAACACGCCAAATCTTGAAGCAATCGCCCCGCATCAAGGTGTTGATTCTCACTACCTTCGACATCCAGAATTACGTAGTGGATGGGATTCGCGCGGGCGCTGTCGGGTATATGCTAAAGGATGCCGATTCCCAGGAGATGCTCGAACTGATTCGCAGCGCTTATCAGGGAGCTGTCCTTTTTCATACCGGTACGGCTGCCAAGGCGTTGGCAGAATTGCTCCGCAGTCAAGAGCCCGTTGCGGCAGAGCCGACCGAAAAAGGGTATGTCCTATTGGAAGACTTGACGGATAGAGAATTGGACGTCCTTCAGCAGCTTGCGTATGGTTTCCGCAACGACCAGATTGCCCAAAACCTGTTTATTTCGGAAGGAACCGTCAAGACACACGTCCATCGGATTTTGCAAAAAATGGGCGTTGAAGATCGTACCCAAGCCGTTGCCCTGGCACTCCGGCACAAGCTTGTAAAATAAGTGAGCTCCAATTCATCCCCCCCTTGTCTGCGTTTTACAATCGCGCTGCAGATGTGAAGCCGGTCATCCTGTTTCGGGTTTCCGGCTTTTTTGTCTTCTTTCGCTTCACCCAATATGGATATACGAACAACTTGCAAAAAGATTTCACTCTATCGAGAGTTTTCTGCCGCAAAGTGCATCTTTCAGAAATCTGCCAGTGTGAGTGCGGATGAAAATCTGTTATTAAGCTTTTGCAATAGGCCTATGTATTTTCTTGATAACTCTCCACGATAAAGGAGTGTTAAAATGAACATATTGTGAACGTTGTTCTTTCTATTGAAAAGGTTGTGTTGCAGCATGTCTTTCTCGTGGAAACGGAATCTAGTCGTCTTGTGGATCGGCGTCTTCTTTTGCAGCGCTGCCTATTCCATTTCCATCCCTTTTTTGCCGATCTTTCTCCATACCTCGCTGGGTGTTAATGAGCATCTGGAAGCATGGTCGGGCATTTCTTTCGGGATTACGTTTCTGGCCAGTGCGTTAATATCTCCCTATTGGGGATCTCTGTCTGACAAGTACGGGAGAAAACCCATGTTGATTCGGTCGGGTTACAGCTTGGCCGTTTTGTATTTTCTCAACTATTTGGTGACGGACCCTTATTCGTTCCTGGCACTTCGAGTCCTGCAGGGGCTTTTGGCCGGATTTGTGCCTGCCTCGATTGCACTTGTCGCGACGAATACGCCAGACAAGCATGTCGGCTACGCTCTTGGCATCATGGCTACTTCTGGTGCTACCGGCGGGATCATCGGGCCACTCATCGGGGGCTTTGTCAGCCATCTGTGGGGAAACCGGGAAGCGTTCCTTTTCTCCGCTGTAGTCGTCTTGATCGCGGCATTAATTGCCACATTTTTCGTAAAAGAAACGAATTTCAACCGGTCCGGCGAGCGTTCGCATGTTGCAGACGATATTCGTCTCGCGATGGCTAACCGCTCCTTTGTCACCATTCTCGGCCTGGCCATGGTCGTAACGATCTCCGTCATGCTTCTGGAGCCGCTGCTCACCGTCTACGTCCTGCAGCTCGGGGCATCTCAGCAAGATGCTTCGCTCAGCTCGGGCATCATCTTTTCCGCGGTCGGAATCGCCACGGTGCTGGCCGCTCCGCAATGGGGCAAGATCGGCAACAAGATCGGCTACTCGAAGATTCTCTTTATCGGCTTGTTGGGCGGCGGAATCGGGAACCTGCTTCAGTACTTTTTCACCAGCCTGTACGGCTTTGGCATCCTGCGCTTTGTTTACGGGTTGTTTTTCGCGGCCGTCTATCCGTCTTTGAATGCGCTGATCGTGAAAGTAACAGACCCTGAATTCCGCGGCAGAGCATTTAGCCTCAATCAATCCTCTACACAGCTCGCCAACATGATCGGTCCTGTGCTGGGAGGCTTTTTGGGAGGCTGGATTCCCATCCGGACGGTATTTATTATCAACGGGATCGCATTGTTGGTCATTGCCGTACTGATGAAAACAAAATTTGCGATCCAGGCCCCCGCCAAAGAAAGCAGGGACGTAAAGGCAGATCATTCGACTGCTTGATGATTGCCACCGGCAAAAGATCACCGTTCTATAAGGTCTATCGCACTCTGAATGTTGATTGAAGGTAAAAAATGCTGCCCGTTCCAGCAGATTCGTCTACTGGAAGAGCAGCTTTTTTTTGCTTAAAGCCAATTCATTCCCTATTCACTATTCCCTTTACTTGAACGCCTCGTTTCGATACACTTCTTTGCCTTCAAACAGCGTCCAGAGAATGTTCGTTTTCTTGATCTCCGTTGCCGGAATCGCAAACAGGTTTTTGTCCAGAACGACCAGGTCTGCCTTCTTGCCCACTTCGATAGAACCGGTAATGTCCTCTACAAAATTGGCGTAAGCCCCGTCAATCGTAAAGCTGGCAATCATGTCGGCCAGTGTGGCGCGTTCATCCGGGTTGGCAATATCTTTGGGGTCCGTTTTGCCCTCTTCAATCCGGGTGATGCCTTGTTGAATGCCGTGCAGCGGATTAAACTCCTGGGTCACAATGTAGTCGCTGCCGGAAGCCATCACGATGCCTGCGTTGATCATGCTTTTCATCGGGTACTCCTCTTCGGCCCGCTCCCGGCCCAAATACGGGACCTCGATTTCTTCAAAGAACCCGGGCTCCTTCAAGAACCAGTAAGGCTGCGGGATTCCGATGACGCCCAGCTTTTTAAAGCGCTCCATATCTTTTGGATTGAACAATTGCAAATGAACAATGGAAGGACGAGCATCCCGCTGTCCGTTCTTTTTCTCCGCATATTCGAATCCGTCGAGAGTAATTCTCGTCGCTGCATCGCCGATCGAGTGGACGTGCAGCTGGAAGCCGGCTTTATCGACAGCCGCCGCCGTCTCGTTGTACACTTCCGGGTCCCAGATCAGCTGGCCCCTCGTATGCTTGTGCTTGTACGGCTCTTCCAGATAGCCGGTAGCACCCTCTACGACGCCGTCCATGAATATTTTCACCGCGTTGATCTGAAAATGAGGGCCTTTGTTCTCTTCGCGCAGCTTGATGAACTCTTTCACCTGCTCCGGACCCTTCGCCGGGTCTGCAGTAATGGCGTTGCGGAAGCGGACAGTCAGCTTGTCTTCCTCAGAGAGCTGCTTGTACGCCTCGAGCACGTTTGGATAGCGCAGCATGTCCGGATCGCGCGCTGTCGTGACCCCACGCTCGGCGGCCAGCTTCTGATATTCCAAAATTCCGTTCATATACTGCTCGACTGAAAGACCCGGAATTTTCTTCAGCACGAGGTCCATCGCCTTTTCGCGCAGTGTTCCTGAAGCCTCTCCAGTAGCCGGATCGCGCTCGATCAGACCTCCGTCCGGATTCGGCGTGCTTTTTGTGATTCCCGCCACTTCCAATGCCTTGGAGTTTACCCACAGAGAATGACCATCATCCGATGTGAGTGCGATCGGGATGTCTTTGGATACTTCATCCAGCGCCTCTTTACGCGGTCCAATTCCGGTGGCAGCCGAGTTCGTCCAGCCCCGCCCCTGGATCGCGGTTTCCTCTGGATACTTCTTCACAAATTCCTTGACAGCTTTCACGTATTCTTCGATCGACCCCAGTTCAAACAGATCGACTGTGTAAATCATGCCGGTCGTCTTGCTGGCATGGGTATGGCTGTCGATGAAGCCCGGCAGAACCATCTTCCCCTTTACATCCACCACTTTAGTCTGTGCCCCGGCGTACGCTTTTGCTCCTTCGTTGGTACCGACATAAACGATGGTATCTCCCTTGACTGCGACCGCTTCGGCCCAGTTCCGGTTCCGGTCTACCGTATAGACGGCACCGTTTTGCAGGATCATGTCAGCCGGCTGGACAGCAGATTTTGTCTGGACAACCGGTTGGGCATGTCCGATCGACGGCACCAGCAGGGATGCCAGCAGCAATGCACCTGCCGCTTTCTTTGCAAACATGCTACTCCTCCTTTTTCTGTCTGACTTATGCAGAATAATAAATGATTGCGACGGACAAATAAGCTTTTGCGTATATGTACGTTCCGCTCATCCATCATAAGGTACAATGGCGATGTTTGGCAATTCATATAGGAAAGAAAACGACATAAGTTTGGAAAGATTCATGAAAAAGCGCCCCCTGTCCTCTGGCATGGCGGCGCCTGTCTCATGATCGCTTTCTGTCATTGCCTCAAGGAGTCCAAGAGATCATCCCACGACATGAATAGGCGGACGATGTCTTCTTCGACAAGTCTTGTGCCCATTTGAATCTCGATAATCTCCAACTCTTCGATTGCCTTGATTGCATGTTTGGCATGGACAGGAATTCTGACGACATCGCCTGCCTTTACCCGAATCAACCGGTCATTCAATACGAATTCACCGATACCGGCTACAATCGTCCATACCTCACTGCGCATCTGGTGATATTGATAGCTGAGGTTTTTTCCTGCGTATAAACACAAGCGCTTGGTCAAGATGTCTGTTCCATCCGTCCTTGTTTGATAATCGAGGACTCGATACCATCCCCATCGCCGTTCCTCAAACATCGGTCTTTGGTCTATCTTTTTCACCAGATCTTTCACTCGGTGGCTTTCCGATTTTTCCGATACCAGTATGCCGTCAGGGCTTGCCGCTACAACGACATTCGGCACTCCCACTACCGCTATCGGGATATCCAATTCATTCACGACATGTGTATTGCTGCTATCGTCGCTAATGATGCCTTTTCCGATCACTTTTGTTTGAATATCCGCCGTCAGTGTATCCCACGTGCCCAAATCCCGCCAGGTGCCATGATACGGGATCGCTACAACCCGATCTGCTTTTTCAACTACTTCATAGTCAAAGCTTATTTTTGGCAATTGGTCGTATTTCTCCACAAGCTCATCAAACTCAACCGGCAGCTTTTTTTCTTCCAGCAATTGAATGAGGTAGCCTAACCGAAATGAAAAAACACCGCAATTCCACAATGCATTTTGCCGAAGAAGCTTGGCTGCCTCATCTTTAGACGGTTTTTCCGTAAAGGAATCAACAGGGATATAGCCTTCGGAGGTTTTTAGGGTATTTTGAACCGGAATAATATAACCGTACTTTTCGGATGGGGAGGTGGGCTGCACCCCGATTAATGCAATATCTGCGTCGGATTGTCGTATCGCGTCCTCCAACTCCTTGACTTTATCAAAAAATTGATAATCCGTATAAGGATCGACTGGCATGACGACGATCACTTCATTCAAGTCTACGCCCTGCTTCGAATAGAAATACGTTGCTGCCAAGGCTATAGCCGGATACGTGTCTCGACGCTCCGGTTCAATGATAAGAGGCACATTGCTCCCCAACTGGGAGGTAATCATGTCCACCTGCGTTTTGCTTGTCGATATATAGGCTGAATGGTCCATTTCTTTCGTCTTCAGTTGTTTCCATATCCTCTGTATCATCGACTCCATCTCGTCATCGGGAGTTCGTATCGTTTTTAGGAACTGTTTTGATCTGGATTCGTTGGAAAGCGGCCACAGTCGTTTCCCTGTTCCTCCTGAAAGCAAAACGAGCCTCAACGGAAAGCACCTCTCTTCTGTCTGATCCTGATGTACACATGTAATATCCATATGATCACTCGCCGGAAAAGGTATGTGTGTATCGACCAGATTAAGAGTGGAAAACCGACAACGGGCTCGTCCAAAGCCAATCTGCACATGAATATTGTGGCACTGTCTCCGGTTGCCATTTATACCGCCGCTCATACTATGTTTTATACTCGCAGATGTGTGCGAATCGATGTGGAGGTTTTCGGCTCATGATCAATTGGAGAGAGCGATATAATCGCTGGATGAATTACCCCGATCTGGACGAAAGACTACGCGAAGAGTTACAGCGCGCAAAGGATAATGAACCACTTCTAGAGGACCTCTTTTATGCCGATCTGGAATTCGGTACGGGAGGGATGCGGGCGGAAATGGGACCTGGCCCCAATCGGATGAACGTGTATACGGTGCGAAAAATTTCCGAAGGGCTGGCCCGCTTTATCGCAGAGTCTGGCCAACAGGCGAAGGCGCAGGGCGTAGTGATTGCCTATGACTCCAGAAACAAATCGTCTGATTTTGCGATTGAATCCGCAAAGGTGATAGGAAGGCACGGCATCCGTGTTTATTTGTTTGATCGGCTCTGTCCAACCCCCCTTCTGTCTTTTGCGGTGCGCCACCTGCATGCGTTCGCGGGAATCGTTATCACCGCGAGCCATAATCCGCCCGAGTATAACGGCTATAAAATTTACGGCAGCGACGGTGTCCAAATCACGCCGGCGACCGCCGAACAAATCATGGCAAAGGTAAACGAGGTAACAGACGAACTGTCCGTAGAAAGTGGTGATGAAGCATCATTGAGGCAGAGCGGCCTATTGGTGCAGATTCATGATGATATCCTGGAAGCATATGTCGAGCGACTGCAGACGATCAGGCTGAACCCTGAACCATCGGGTACTTCGCAGGTAAACATCGTTTTTACCCCTTTACATGGAACAGCATACGAACCCATCAGGCTCGTTCTGAGCCGGTTCGGCTACAATCAGGTCACTGTCGTTACCGAGCAAGCGAATCCGGACCCGCATTTCACCAATGCAGCATCGCTCAATCCGGAAGAGCCGCAAGCATTCGAGCTGGCGCTGCAATACGGTAAACGGACAAACGCTGATCTGATCCTGGCAACCGATCCAGATGCGGACCGCATCGGTGTCGCAGTCAAAAAAGGTCCGCAGGGATATACGATACTGTCCGGCAATCAAATCGGTGCCCTTTTACTGGACTATCTCCTATCCGAGCGAAAAAGAAAAGGGCTTCTGCCAGATAACGGCACCATCGTCAAAACCATTGTCACATCCGAATTCGCCCGAGCAATCGCGGCCGATTACGGTGTAGATACGGTGGATACGCTGACGGGCTTCAAGTATATCGGAGAGAAGGTCAGCATGTACGAGAGATCGGGTCAGTACACGTTTCTGTTCGGATTCGAAGAAAGCAGCGGCTATTTGATCGGCGACTTTGTCAGGGATAAAGACGGCATCCAAACGGCTCTGATGTTAGCAGACATGTGCGCTTTTCATAAGTCATCGGGAAAGTCCATATACGACGGACTGATCGAACTGTACAAGAGATACGGATTTTACAGCGAAGACTTGTATTCCTTATCCCTCAAAGGGAAGGCGGGAGTCGAGAAAATTAAGGCCACCCTGTCTTTTTTTCGCCAGCAAGGTTTTACCGAGGTTGCCGGCAAAAAAGTTATGGTCGTGGAAGATTTTCTGGCAGGCACTTGTAGAGAAATGGTCAACGGCACCAGTACCGCGATTCCCTTGCCGGCATCCGATGTGTTGAAGTACCGGCTAGATGACGAGTCGTGGTTTTGCCTGCGGCCCTCCGGTACCGAACCAAAACTAAAAGTATATCTGGGGACGAAAGGTGTCACTTCGGAAGAAAGCAGTCAAAAGCTTCGAGCATTGAAGAATTTTGTGCTTGAGCAGTTCAACGCGCTCGGGCTCATATGAGTACGCTGTACAAATAAAGCGCAGCGGAGGCTTATTCATGAACATTTTACTCGCTACGTACTGGATACTCCCCCACGTAGGAGGGGTAGACACGTATTTACGTACTTTAAAGCAAGGATTGGAAGAACGCGGCCATCAAGTAGATTTGCTTGGCCATCATCCGGACATGAGTCGGGTGCACTTGCTGGACGACAAAAAAAGCGTGGAAAAAAAAACGATTCACCTTCCTGTTTATGATATTTTGATGGATTATTTTGACCGGGAGTTTCCGCTTCTCGATCACTGGGCGCGGTACCGCCTTATCGAGCGGCATGTATTTGAGATGGCCACTGTCATGCTCGAACTGAATCAGTATGATCTGGTTCATACGCAGGACATCATCTCCACGCGGGCTCTATCTCGTGTCATTCCCAAACACATTCCGCATGTCGCAACGATTCACGGCATGATTCACGATGAGTTTGTTTTAACCGGGGAGATCGATCAGGCGGACTCGATGCGCTGGAAGTACAGCTATTTGGAAGAAAAACTGGGATGCTCCTCCGCAGATGCCACGATTCTCCCGACCGAATGGCTTCGCAGGGAATTCACAAACCGCTTCTCTGTGGCTCCGGAAAAGCTGACGGTCGTTCCCTATGGATTACAGGCAGAAGCGATAGCCCAACAGACGGACGCAATCCAGCACATCCCCCGGTCAGACGGCAAACAAGTCATTATTTGTCCCGCCAGGCTGGTTCCGTACAAAGGGCAGCGGTATTTGATCGAGGCTTTGGCAAAATTGGCTCGCGTCCGCGATGACTTCGTTTGCCAATTTGCCGGGGAAGGCCCGGACCGAACGGAGCTGGAAGCGTTGGTCGGACAGCACAACCTGGACCATCATATTGAATTTTTGGGCAACCGATCCGATATCTTTCATCTGCTCAAACAGGCGAGTATTTTCGTGCTTCCCTCCCTTGTCGAAAATCACTCCCTGGCGATCATGGAAGCGCAAATTATCGGTTTGCCCATCGTAACCACCCGTGTGGGAGGAAATGCGGAGCTCGTCTCGCATCACCATACGGGCTTGCTGGTCGAACCCCAAAACAGTGAAGAGCTGTTTCAAGCGCTTCTGATGCTGATGAATAACAAAACTCTTCGGGAAAAGCTCTCGCACGATGCCAGGAGGTGGGCCAGAAAATACTGGCGGCACGATTTCATGGTGAACCGGACACTGGAGGTATACGAACAGGTACGCCTGCACAAAAAATAAGCCCCCTCTCCGTATGTATGTATGCCTTCTCTCTCTGTTGAGGGATGGCCTAAACAACGAGCATCCCGTCCACTTTTGAAAGTGAAACGGGATGCTCGTTTGTTTATGGTTCCAATTTGGCCCAAGCCGTCGACATTTCGCAAATTTCCCCTTCGGCCTGGCATTTCACCTTTTTACTAAAGCGGCAATACGGGTATGTGTATCACCATGCCGTCCCCGTTCAATGTGACGCGGATTTGCTGTTCGCCATACTGATACGATCTGCCTACAACTATATAATTTCCGTCAGACAGTTCGTCAAACTGATAGTGTCCGTGCTCGTCGACAGCCGTTGCGGTTATGAGCTGTTTTCTCTCATTCAGCAAGAGAACGTATGATAACGCTGCAGGTGCCCCTGAAAATTTATCGTATACGATTCCTTCGATAGAAGCAGAGGAGCACTCTCTCGGCTTCCCCGGTTCCTTTAATTCACGCAGCATATCCTCATCGGGCACTTTGTAATCGGGGGGCAATGAATAAGCGACCTCATCCCAAGTTTCCTCATCCAGAAAATAAACCTTTTTCGACGGCGTGAACGAAAACAAGTGATGATACGGCTCCATTAAATCTGCTACCCCAGTGAGCTTCACTTCATCCAACAGAAACGAAAGCTGCCGTACGTCTTCGTTCAACCCCACCTCCTGTGGAACAAACACATCACTGGCTACGATCTCCAAAACACCTTTCATCATCGCCGGAAGCAACACGGTGATTGAGAATTTTTCCGTCGGATTGATTTCCTCATGAAGCAACTGGCCATTGACGTAAAAGGAGAGCGTGAGATTTTCCGGATATTCGTGGCGCCGCCCGCAAATCGTCAGAGACGCAGCTTCTTTTATATTTTTCAATGGTAAAACGAGGCGCTTTGATACCCATCCATCCTGATAGCGGTCCGTAAATACCATGTTTGTCATTCCCATCCCCCCGCTGTTTACCCAATCAACTTCTCGATCACGGAATCCCAACCAAGCTCCATATCTTCAATCAAACGCAGTCCGTTCATCCCCATCGTTTGCGCGCTCCGCTTGTTTGAGAACAAATAGTCGAGCTTTTCCGCAACAGCTTTCGGATCGGGCTCCAGCACGAAGCCGTTATCGCCATTCCTTACAAACTCGAGCGGACCGCCAGCGTCGACGTGCGTAATGACGGGTTTGCCGGACAGAAACGACTCCAGCGTGACATAGCCGTAATCTTCCTGGTACGGTCCGTAATAAACTGCCAACGCGTTCGCATAGTACTTTCTTTTCTCTTCTTCGGAGATCCAGCCGAGAAAGTGCACCCTGTCTTGCAATCCGTATGTTTCCACAGCGGATTTCATTTTGTTGATAAAGGTTTCCTTTCCTCTGCCGGCGATCACAACCTTGACTTGTGTTTTGGTATAGCGCAGGGCTTCGATCAGTACCTGCTGCCGTTTTAATTCTTCCAATCGGGAGGGACAAAAGATATAGTTTCCTATCTCTCCCGTGTAGAAGTGTTCGCATCCGAACGGAGGGTGGTAGAGAGGCATCGATTCAATCCCGTTGTACGTACGCAGCCTCTCTGACACAGTCGCCGAGATCGTGTATGTTTTGGCGCATCCAGAAAGGGCATGGCTGTCTTCCTCTACGATCATCTTTCGCAAGCGGTCGCCGCCCTCCATTTTGTCCAGACCATCGAAACCGGTTCCCCACAGCTCGTATGCTTCGCGATGCTGATGCAGCAGCCATAACACTTTGTTGTCGTGCCGGGCATAGTAGATCGGAAATTTCAGGGCAATCATCAGGTCGATCGGTCTCCCCTTCATTTCCGACAAGTCGATCAAGCGGGACATACGGATGCTGTTTTCCAGACTCTCAGCCGGATACCACTTGAAGGGGATGGTCACGACCTCCGCCTCGTGTCCCCTGAGAATAAGCTGCATTTTTAAATTGTTGGCCAATATCTCTGCTCCCCCGTATTCAAATGGCACTTGAACGGAGGCAATGGCAATCCTCATCGATCCACCTCATTTTTTGAGCAAGCGTTCATTGTTGGCCCTGGATTTTTTTCCAGCGAAAAAAACCTCCGCAAAAAATGCGGGAGCTTGTCGTGTCTGCAGCCAAAATAAGCGCCCAACCTTCTGGCGATATGCCACCGCCAGCGAAAATAAACCCAGTAACACTTTTCGTGCCGACGATAGTCGGTCTCGGAAAAAATGAATTGCGCTTCGGCTCTGGCTATTCGATAACAGGCGGGAATCAAGGTTGCAAGCGAAACATCTTCGGTGTAGCCGAAAGCCATATGCATCCCCCGCAATTCATCAAAGAAACGCTGAAAATAGCGAAAAAACGAGGAGTAACTATGGGAATGGATGACTGCCGCCTTTGGCATATATACCTTTTTCCAGCCATTGACGATGATGTCTCTGCCCATTACTTGGTCTTCCGTGTATATCACATCGCGAAATCGGATAGCAGCCCACGCCTCTTTCCTTAAAGCCGAATTGACATTTGAGTTAAATCCGTACCAGAGCGGATTCTGGTGATAGAGAGCCCGGCCTTCAGGGGTATCCTCCACATATTGCACGAGAGGCTCATCCGACTTGGAAAACATTTCGAAATGGAGCATCAAATCGCGCCGTGTAAAGGGATCGCATTCAGGTCTGGCAATCTGCTTGCCAAACACACAGCCGACTCTGGGGTCGAGGCTAAAACCCCTGATCATCTCCTTCAGCCAAAACTCATCGGCCGGGGTTGCGTCTTGCGTCAAAAAAACAAGGTATTGCCCGCGGGACAATTCGGCCCCGTAGTTCCGTGTTTTTCCATGTCCGAACTGTTTCTTGTCAATGGGATAAAACCGGACGGGATATGACATCAGCACGTCGACTGTTCCGTCCGATGAGCCGGAATCAATGGCAATCACTTCAAAAGGAAAGCTTGTTTGCTGCCGATAGATCGCGCGAAGAACTTCATCGATATACCGGATACCGTTATACGTCAGAAGAATAATGGAAACATCGACCTGCCCCATTTCCATCCCCCCTTCTGTCCTCCCCGTCGCTCATCTGGTGCTGCGACACTTTTTCGCCACGTGAAACCGCGCTTTCCATCCACCCCATCTGACTCCATCCGGAGAAGCTGAGACGAGACCTGTGAGCGATCGTCACCCGCGATTCATCCGCTCGCTCCTTGCACCTCTCGTATATCCAGAATCTGCTGGTGAAACAGCCTCGCGTTGTATTCGGTTTCTACAAATTTCAGGCCGTTGGTTCTAAGGCGCTCCCATATCAGACTATCTGTGTAGCAAGCGATGATTTTATCTGCATAGTCCCGAGGATCCCTTCCGATCAGCACCGTATCTTCCGTTAAACCGAGCTGATCCGCGATGAGAGGGGACACAACAGCCGGGACGCCGTATGACATGCTTTCCAGCAATTTCAAGGGTATTCCGGCAGCAAATCTGGTAGGCACGACAAACACTTTGCTGTGATTGTAATATGGCTGCAGATCAGGGACGGTCCCGGTGACCTTGATGTGATCGGAAGCCAGGTTTTTGATCGAATCCAGCAGATTTGTGCCGGTGAGCCACAGATTGACTCCCAATTCCTTGAAGACGAGCGGATAGACTTCGTTTACAAAATAAAGTGCCGCATCCTCATTCGGCGATCCTGGCGTGAAGCTTCCGACAAATAGCAAATCTTGACGTTGTGAAAATGGATTGGGCGTTGGCTGGACTTCGATACGGTGGCCCAGCACCTGGACCTGCTTCACACCGAGACTTTGAATGGTTTTCCTTTCCCGTTCAGATACCGAAATCACCTTGTCTGCCAGGGCCATCAATTGCATTTCCTCCAGAATCAGGCTTTGTACGGTTTCTTCAGTCAGTGGGATGCCCAGCGCAGTTTGCC
Organism: Brevibacillus sp. FSL K6-2834; assembly: GCF_038592925.1. Lineage (NCBI taxonomy): Bacteria > Bacillati > Bacillota > Bacilli > Caryophanales > Paenibacillaceae > Brevibacillus > Brevibacillus sp. FSL K6-2834. The sequence goes on along the minus strand of NZ_CP151945.1, from coordinate 2,719,368 downwards.
GGCCGATTTCCCTGTGGAAAAAGAGAGCTTCCGCATCGTACACGATCTGGGGTTTGGGGTTGGTGTTTTGCATGATGCCGGCAATTTCCCGCATGTTGTGCGGTCTGCTGACCAGCACCTGGTCATACGCATCCTTTCTTTCTTCCCAGAAGTCACGGAAGTTTATCTGTTGATCGCCCGTGTTGTAAATGACTTCGATTCCCATTTGTTGCAACTGTTCCGTGTAGGGCTGCACTGACTCCGAAAATTGCAAAGGAAACAGCGTCACGGAAACATTCGCGTCGGCCAGCCCCTGCAACAGCATCCAGCTTCGCGGATATCCGCAGCCAAGCGCAGGGATTGGAATCCGGTCATCGACTACGAGCACCTTCCATTTTTTGTCCCGCTGATGTTCTCTGGCCCGGATGCTCGCACCGGCTCCGGGTAAATGGTAATCCTGCAGCCGGTGATTCCATCGCCCGGCAAATACTTCCCTGTGTTTGGCCTGAAGCAGCATGGCCTGTTCCGGGGAACTGCTTCCAAATTCATAGTGAATGACGACAGCAGCAGGTTGATACATAATCCGATAACCGAGCTCCCGCAGCTTCATGCACAAATCTGTTTCTTCGTAGTATCCTGGGTGGTAACGCTCGTCAAACATCCCCGCTTCCATAAATACGTCTTTTTTGAGAAACAAACAAACACCGGAGCAATAATCGACCTCGCGCACATACGAATACTCCGGTTTGAAAGGTTGATCTCCCCGACCGTATCCCGCACAAGAGCCGTCTCGCCAAATGATACTGCCCGCCTCCTGGAGTTGTCCGTCGGGGAAGATGACTTTGGCCCCTACGGCTCCGCAATGTTTTGTCGTTTCCGCAGTCCGGAGCAGCGTAGACAGCAATGCAGGAGTGATCTGTGTATCGTTGTTAAGAAAAAGCAGCCATTTCCCGCGCGCAGCGGCAGCTCCCTGATTGCATCCCTTCACAAAGCCCTCATTCTGCTCATTGCGGATGATAGCTGCCTGGTGGGTCCTTTTCAAAAGGTGGACTGTTTCGTCACTTGAGCCATTATCGACGATGACAACCTCATAAGGGACATCAGCGTGGGCTTTTATCGTTTCGAGGCATTGGAACGTATACGCAGCTTTGTTGTAAGCGACCAGAATGATAGAGACAACTGGCTGTTCCCAGTTCGGATACTGCAGCGTCGAGCTGGGATTGGCAAGAAAAACGCCCAGTTTTACCTTCAGGAAAGTGGCAAGCTGTTCTTGAAGCTGACTTCTTTCATTCATTTTTTTGCCTCCGGGTGGTTACCTCCATGTTGTCGTCACGTTTGTATCAGGACAGGCCGAATAGCCATCATTACACAGTGAACCACTTATGCTTACATCTATTTTTATGAAACAAGTGACCTGATGGAAACTGGCCATTCCGACCAAAAACGCGCCTTTCACGCGGTGAACATGCTTCTTGCAAGCCGAAGCCTTTTGTGTGAACACTTGAAGGCTGCCAGGTGTTTCTGTGCGATCAAACAGAGGGGAAATGCCCCTCTTTTCATTCCGTCAATGTTTTTATAAAGGCCGGATCCGGTATCGAATAGTCGGGCGGTACCCTCTTGAGCACGTTGCTCCATTGCGCAGCATCAAATTTTGCCGGATCGATGTCGAAGGAGAAAATACTCTCTGCCTTCCCGGAGCGATCTATTCTCTTGGAGACCAAACCGTGCTTGCCAGACAAATCCGGCTGCTCCCGCCGCTCTTCCGATCCGTGCTTTTTTCTCTCGATTGCCTGAACATATATCCCCATCGTCTTTTCAAACATGGTTTTGGAAGAGAAACGGATTCGAGCCCGTCCGGCAGCGTTCATACCCAGTGTGAAACGCAATTCCTGATTGGTTAGCAGCCGAATCAGGCTTTCGGCCAGTTGGACGCTGTTGCCCGTCTGGAAGATCAGGCCTGTTTCTTCGTGGCAGACTACCTCGGGAATCCCCCCGGCATCAGATGCGACACATGGTTTTCCTGCCACTTGCGCTTCCATCAGCGTATACGGGTGCATATCCTGTATCGACGCCAGCGCGACGATATCCGATAATTTCAGTAGAGCCTCGACATCATATCGATCCCCGAAGAAAACGAGATGATCCCATACCCCTGATTTTTTCGCTTGCATCTCCAGCTCATCTCTCAACTTTCCGTCCCCGATAAGCCAGCAGACGAAGTTGCTCTCCCTTTCCTTTACGATGCGCAAAGCCTCGATCAATGTCTTATGATCCTTTTCCGGAACGAGCCGCGCAGGACAAGCGATAATCAATCTCCCTCCCGCCTGCTGATTTGCAGTCAAAGGCGGGTACGGTTCAAAGTCGAAACGGGTTAAAAACGGGGGCAAATCCAATGCATAAGGGAGTACGGTGAGTTTGTCTGGATGGACGCCGTATTCGCCCCCCAGTATCTTCTTTTGCCATCTGGTCGGTACTATCGTCGCATCGGAGGACATGTGACCGACATACTCTTCGGCTGCGGCATACTTCCATTTCAGGCTTTCCTTGCTTGCGATTGCTCCTGAATGGATATATTCCGTTGCAAGGATGCCGTGAATGGTCGCGACGAGGGGGATATGGTGCGCCTTTGCACGAGACAGGGCGCGTGTGGACAGGATGTCTTGGGTGTGTATCACATCGTAATTCTGGAGATCGAGCAAGGCAGCCGATACTTCAAACGTGTATCGCTCGACTTCCCGCCAGCGAATGGCGGGGTCGGTGCCTGGAAGATGCCTTTCAAAATACTGAAACATCTGATGGTCAATGACATCCTTAATCGTCAAGCGCTTTTCGTGACTGTTCGTCGTTTTATCGATTTCACGCCCGGTCAGGCTCCGTCCAAACTCATCTCGGATGTGACTGTACTTGTAAATGGTTCGCATGTCCTGATGATGGGCGAGAATGTCGACGTGATGTCCATTTTCCTCAAGCTCTTTTTTTAGCGTATCTATGTAGCGATTTACTCCGCCAACGTGAGGAAAAGGAAAATAGGAAGCAAGCAGAATTTTCAAACAGGACCCCTCCCGCCTTGTTGACTGATCATCGCGTTGACCAGCCTCTTGAAGTTGTCATAATGATACAATTCAACAGCCCGTTGTCTCCCCTGCTGCCCCATAGCCGCCCGTATATCCGGTTCGTCGATCAATTTCTGTATCGCGGCGCCAAGCGAAGCGGTATCTCCTTTGTCGATCAACATTCCTGTCTTCCCGTCGATGACGATTTCCTTCAGACCGCCTGATTTGTAGGCGACAATACAGATTGAAAGTGCCATTGCCTCCAGAGCGACGTTGGGAAACGCTTCTTCGACGAGACTCGGGACGACGACCATATCGACTGCGAGCAGCAAATCCGAAATATCCGGAAGCGCACCCAGATAGTGATATTCGACCGCCTCCATCCATTTTGCTTCTTCCTGGCACATTCGAAAGTAATCGTCGTCTCCTATGTTTCCCGCCGCCAACAATACGATTTTCTCCTGGCTTTTGAGAGAACGGCAGGCTCTGATCAGCTCAATCAGTCCCTTTCCGGCATAGATAGAGCCAAACCATCCGATCACGGCATCTGAATCAGTCCAGCTCAAGGTCTGACGGACCACTTTTCTTCTCTCCCTCACAAACAAATGATCAAGAATGACAACCCCGTAGGGAAGCAAATCAATCTGCCGTTGTCCTGCTGACGCCAGAGACTGTGCTATGATCGCGGATGGAACGAGGATTCGATCGCCATGACCGTGGATCAAAGCCAAAAGAGGCAATGTCTCCGGCTTGCTCGGGACGGTTTCGTGAATATACCACCAAACGGGAATCTTCCTTTTTTGGGCGATGACCAACGGAAATGCGTTTATGGCACTGTTGGCAATGATCAGGCTCGGGGATATCTCAGCAATCGCTTGATCGAGCAAACTCCCTTCTGCTCTCATCTGAAGCATGCCGATCTCATCTCCCAAACGACCGGGACTGTAAATGAAACTCCACAATAAAGGAAAGGGGATGATGCGCGATTCCATCCCCATCTGATCCGCCCGCACTACGGACAGTCCAGGTCCCGGACTTATCCAGACTACCTTCAGCCGCATCTCCAGAAGTGCAGCGCCAAGCATAAGCAGTACTTTTTCCGCCCCTGTTACGATCTCCGGGTGTGCATGATGGCTGATAAGCATGACCACCCGTTCACTTGCAGACGGTGCGCTGATGTTCATTTAAATGCTCCTTAGCTCATCAATAAATTGGGTTAATGCGGTTCTCCAATGTCGCAAGGTCGAGAACCCGTTCAAGCGTATGGCCATGTGGTCAAGAACGGAGTATGCAGGCCTTGCGGCGGGGAGGAGAAATTTTGCCGTGTCAACCGGACGTACGGTTACCCCCAATCCCGCGGCAGCAAATATCGCTTTTGCCCATTCATATCTGGAACAAGCTCCCGTATTGGAAACGTGATAAATGCCATATTTCTCGCTCTCCAGCAGCTCTTTTATAAACCAGGCCAATTCCGGCGCATAGGTCGGAGAGCCCACTTGGTCGCAAACAACGTCGATCTCCGTGCGCGTTTCAGCCAACCGCAACATGTTCTTTACAAAGTTGCTCCCATGTCTGCCGTATACCCAGGAGGTCCGTACGATGAAATATTTGTCTGATAAAGTTTTTACCATGTCCTCGCCAGCCAGCTTCGATTTGCCATATACGTTCACAGGATTTACAAAGTCGTACTCCCGGTATGGCTTAGTACTGCGGCCGTCAAATACGTAATCCGTGCTGATATACATCATCTTTGCCCCTGCCTGCTGAGCGGCTACCGTCATATTTCGCGTTCCGTACGCATTCACGAGAAATGCGCGGTCTTGATCGGCTTCTGCTTGATCGACATGGGTGTAGGCAGCCGTGTGTACGACGATCTCTGGCCGTGCTTCCTGTACGATGTCCCGAGCTTTGGACAAATCGGTAACATCCAGTTCGTTGCGGGTGCAGCCAATCACCTGGTGATGAGCGGAAAGAACCTTGACCAACTCACGACCCAATTGGCCGTTTGCACCTGTCACCAAGATTTTCATGCTTCCCACCCTGTTTCCGGAAACCCGGGTTTTTAGACGCATGTCCATGATCAAAGCCTGTTTTTGTACCAAAGCACTGTCTCTCGGAGCGCAGTTGCAAATTCATAGACGGGGCGCCATCCGAGTTCCCTGCGTATCTTATCGGCATTGATCGCATACCGGCGGTCATGTCCGGGCCGATCCTCGACAAATTCAATGAGACTCTCCGGTTTTTGCAATACCGCCAAAATTTTTCGGACAATCTCGCTATTCTTATGTTCGTTGTTGCCGCCGATATTGTAAATTTCCCCTGGCCTTCCCGAATGAATGACGAGGTCTACAGCCGAACAGTGGTCTGCCACGTGCAGCCAGTCCCGCACGTGTCCGCCGTCGCCGTAGATCGGAAGCTTTTTGCCCAGCAAAGCATTCGTTGTCATAAGCGGAATCAGTTTTTCCGGATGCTGATAAGGACCGAAGTTGTTGGAACAGCGTGTAATATTGACGGGCAACCCGTATGTTTCATGATAGGCGCGGACCAACAGATCGGCTCCTGCTTTGCTGGCCGAATAAGGGTTGTTTGGAGAAAGCGGCGATTCCTCCGTAAAACATCCTGTGTCTCCCAGTGAACCGTACACCTCGTCGGTCGATATTTGCACGAATTTTTTCACCTTGTATGTGCGGGCTGACTCCAGCAGTACGTGGGTTCCGACCAGATTCGTCCGGATAAAGACCCCGGGATCGGCTATGCTGCGGTCCACGTGGGATTCAGCAGCAAAGTTCACAATGACGTCAACAGGAGCCGGTGCAGTCGTTCCATATGCCTCGCTTTTGCCGGACACCAGTGCATCTACCAATCGCGAGTCGCAAATATTTCCCTGTACAAATGCATAGTGTGGATGGGACTCGACATCCTTCAGTTTTTCCCTGCTCCCCGCATACGTCAGGAGATCCAGATTGACAATCTGATAATGAGGGTATTTCTCGATCATATACCGGATAAAGTTGCTACCGATAAAGCCCGCTCCTCCTGTTATGAGCAGCCTCATCTTCTCCCTCCTTATGGCAGCTTCTCTCTATGGAAAAAGCCCGTCACCTGAACTTGGTGGACCAGTCAAAACCGATTACGGGATCGTCGAAAGCAATCCGGTATTCGTCAGGTTGTTCCGGATTGTATGATCGATTGGTCACATAAAGGATCATCGCAGGTTCATTGCCGAGCACGCGATAGCCATGGGCGACCTCACGGGGAATAAACAGAGAAATCGGGTTGTGTTCGCCCATGTAGTACACCTCCGTTTGCTGAAAGGATGGAGAATGTTCACGCAGATCATGCAGTACCACTTGGGCGTTCCCCTTCGGAAAAAACCAGATATCGTCTTGCTGCTTATGGTAATGGAACGCTTTGATGACACCGGGATAGCTAAGCGAAGCGGATAGCTGGCCAAAGCTGGCAAGCCACCCGTCATCATCACGCAGCATTTCCATGAAATAACCCCGATCGTCGCAATGCTTGATTAGCTTCTTCGTTTTCACACCTTCGATCAAAGGAATCCTCCCTTCTTGCCTCTGATCTGATGAAGAATCCTTTCTTTCATGTTTATCTTCTTACTTTATGCTATGTAGTGATGATGGAAAACGCTCTTGAATGCTTCGGACAAAAACGACCTAATCCCTCAAGAGGCCATCGGGATTCACGTCTAGCTACCGGTGTTATAAAGCCGTCATTTCCCCTTTTCCCTGTTCTTAAGGAGTGATATAGTCTCAAACCCCTATAACTTTTCCTGCCTGTCGGCATATAGTAAACGAGTAGTTTTTCCATCACCAATCACCAGTAAAGGGGCGATTTGCATCGTGCTGAAGTCTCAAATGTGCAAACAGCAAGACTTTGATACTCCCTGGTTCCGTCAAGCCTGTGAAAGGCTGAAGGAACCGTTTCGCTATCACAGAAAGCTGTGGGAGTTTTGCTACATTTATCAAGCCTTGCTCGAGCGGGGAATATTGGCTCCCGGTAAAAAAGGGCTCGGATTTGGCGTCGGAACAGAACCATTGATTCCGTTATTTGCCTCGCACGGTTGCGAAATCGTGGCAACTGACCTTGACTATGACAGTGCTCTCACCCAGGGATGGGTCCAGACTGACCAGCATTTCAGCAGTATGGAAAAAATAAACGAACGAGGGATATGCGATCCGGTTCAGTTTCAGAATCTGGTGACATTCAAAACGCTGAACATGAACGAAATCGGGCCCGAGTATTACAACCAGTACGATTTCACCTGGTCTTCCTGCTCGTTCGAGCATGTCGGTTCGATTGAACTGGGCAAGCAATTTATTCTGAACCAAATGAATTGCTTGAAGCCGGGCGGTGTCGCGGTTCATACGACAGAATTCAATCTCTCCTCGAACGACGATACTATCGAAAGCGGCATCACTGTTATTTTTCGCTTGCAGGACATCGAATGGATGGTGGAGGCACTGCGGGCACAGGGACATTCCATCGAGATCGATTATTCAGTAGGTACCGGAGAGATCGAATCGTATGTCGATGTGCCTCCCTACTCAAATGACTTGCATCTCAGACTGCTATTGGGACAATACGTCTCCACCTCTATCGGGCTGATCATTAAAAAGGCGGAGTAAATTTGAGAAACACCGTGCGATAGAATACCGCACGGTGTTTCTGCTTTCTGTGGCTTTCTCAGGCTCACCTGAATAGTAATAAATCTAGGTGCTCAACCGCACTATGGGCGGCAAGCTCTGCTATGTTCGTCTCAACGATTCTACCGTCATCATGCAGAATATGGAAACGGAAGCCGCGATCCGTGAACCGTCTCAGAACTGACATGGGCTCATAGCTCACAGGCCATATTTTCGGGCAATACTCCATAAAGATGAGGATCCCGGGATTGTGGTCAATGACTTCACATAAACTGTCCATAATAAGCGGTTCTGAACCGTCAATATCAATTTTAATGACATCTGCCTTCAGATTGGGCAAGTAATCAGTCAAAATGCCTTTCTCTACAGTCATGCATGTATTTCCAGTCATTTCTCCAAGGCCTTGGAATTCGATGCTTGTTCCTCCCTCGCCGGACGTACAGATCTCGGTTTGTCCTCTGCTATCGGATAACATCACTTTATTTAATTTTACACGGCCATACATGCCGTTGATCGAAACGCTTTTCAAAAAATTCTTATGGTGAAACGGATTCGGCTCAAAGGAATACACACTCCCGGTCGGGCCGACAAGCATCCCTGCCAACAGCGAGTAGTAGCCGTGATGGGCTCCGATATCAACCACTGTCATACCTGGTTTGATCACCACATAAAAGCATTGGTCAACCATTCTTCCCAGTAGCCCACTAGCATGATGACGACGTTCACCGGATCGCGGCTATCCAAAAACATGTATGGTCCATTCTTCAACCTCGTTACTACCGTATGGTCTCCCAGATAAATATGAGATCGCTCCAAATAAAACACCCCTCAATTATAGTTGTGACAGGAACATGTTGGGAATGCGAATCGTACAACTTGTGGGATCGTGTTTATGCAAGCGGACTTCCACATTTTTTTCCTCATGGTTCAAATAAATCAGATCCCTAATCACGGAGGATTTGGACAGCCTCCTCTCCCACAGTACTTTCTTGCCCGAGTCTGACATAATATACAGCGTGAATTCCCCTTCTCCTTTCATTTCAATACATACTTCAAATCGATATACCTGACGTGGCAAGTTTATAAATGGCCCGTAGAAAGCGAGGCCAGGTTGATCCACTACGAACCACCCGTTCAGATCGTATGGAAACAATTTGTAAAAAGGAGTGTAATAGTAGTTTGGGATATTAGCCGGCGAACGGTAGTGCAACGGCTCTGGCCGACCTTGAATGACAGCTCTCGTTTCTGCCACTTTGTCCAGTTCGATCACGGCAATTCCGTTCGCAAACGGGAACGGACTTTGAAAATACGTGTTTTCCAGCTCCCGCTCCTCACATTGAATCCAGACTTGCTGGCAAATTGTTACGGATGTATCAGCATCCAGTTTTTTTAAAAAACTCATCGATAACGCTTCCCGCGGGATGCCGTATTTGTCAACGAGAAGAGCCACGTATTCACTGCTGAATTGTATCAACCACCCCATGTCCATCAGCTTACCAAAGGGAACGGTAATCAACGCTTTTCCCCCCGGATGAAGCAAGTTATAAATTTTCAAGATCGCTTTCAGCGGTGCTTCCCGGTCACCAGAGCTGTGTTCTCCATACGCATTTTGCCCGATATGCTCTACTGTAGAGATCGATACGATCGCGTCGTATTTTTCGTTAAAATCCATCAAATCGACGTTCATGATTCCAGGTCCCTTTTCAAATTTGTCTAGAACGTCAATCTCGCCGATCTCTGGATGTTGGGAGAGCAGTGGAGCATAATTCGACAAGACGTTGCCTACCTCGAGAATTCGCTTCTCCTTTCCTATCCGTTTAAGAAAATCAATAGCGATTGGGACTTCAACCGCTCTTTCGGAAAAGTTCTGAAAGTGGATTGGATTGTACGTAAGCTGCTTGTTCTGGTAAATGAAAAAAGGCAGGGTGTCATGTCCGATAATCCCCATTAGGCGTCCCCCCTTCCAAACATTAAGACTCTAGGAAGCATCGCTGTAATATATGCACGGTCTGAAATCAAGGTTTTACGCAACCATCACGGATAGCGAGCCTGATTGCAAGCCTTAATTTTTGCCATTTTGATACACGTACCCAACACACTCCCTGTCCGTCCTTTATATACTTGTTAATAACGCAATTGCTAGCGACTGACAAAGGGGATGTAGTTGTACATGAAGTATACAGGGGTGTACTGGATCGGCCCTGTTTATGACATGGGGGGATATGGAAATGTATCGCGAAATTATTTGCGGGCGCTAGAGACGATAGGGATTCCCGTTTATATTGACGCTTATGGTCCCAAGCACGCGGAAATCGGCGAAACGACCATGCGCTGGTTGGAAAATTTGTCCACTGACCAGATCGGCAACAGGGTCGTGTTGATCCGACACGGGTTACCCGACATTTTTCGACTTTCTTACCAAGTCCCCCACGTTGTCAAAAACATCGGCATCACACTTTTTGAAACCGATCGTCTACCCGAAGGCTGGGCATCCTCGATCAATCTGATGGATGAAGTCTGGGTTCCGTCGCGGTTTAATTTCAACACGTTTACCCGTAGTGGCGTAGCCCCTTCAAAGTTGAGGGTGGTACCTTACCCCATCGAAGTAACCAAGTACTTTCCGGGACGCCCCTACACCAAGTTTGCTCCGGCACCCTCGGTTGGATCGTTTACCTTTTTATATGTATTCGGGTTCGACTTTCGAAAGGGATACGATCTTTTGATCGAGGCTTTCTGCAAAGAATTTTCGTCCAAAGAAAACGTCTCCTTGATCTTGAAAGTATACATTCACAGCGGGCAGTCACCCGAGTTTGTCCGCAAGGAAATCTCGTCTTATATTCCTAAGAAGCGCAATAAAAACCAGATTGTCCTCCTGATCGAAGCGGTTAGTGCGGACCAACTCATCGACTTGTACCAAAGCTGTGACGTTTACATCTCAATGGATCGCGCTTGCGGATGGGGCATGCCCATCATGGAGGCGATGGCACTTGGCAAACCGGCGATTGCCCTAAATTGGGGCGGATCCACACAGTTTATGAATGATGCAAACAGCTTTCTGATCGAAACGGAGAAGAAGCTGGTGCCCGTTAACCAAAAGCTCCAAGACGCAAGGCCCGAATACTACTTGAATCATCAATGGGCGGACGTCGACGTGGGGAAAGTGCGAAAGGTGATGCGAGAAGCTTATGTCAACAAAGACAGATGCAGGCAGCTTGCCACAAAAGCCGCCTTGGATATGCATCTCCATTACTCCCCCGCCTCCATCGGCAAAGTCATAAAAGAGTTGTTTCATCAATAAAAACGAAACCTGCATTCTACAGAAGAGAGTGATCAAAGGTGAACATTGCGTTCGATATGACATTTTCACAAAATGTGAGCAATGTAAGAGGAATCGGTCGATATTCCAAAAGCTTGCTGGAGCATATCGCCCTTCAAAGTGGAGACCATTCTTTTTTTTATTTTTATCCGGACCTGAGCGTCAGTCACGAACAGCTAAGGGAGCAACTGCAGCTTTTTATCAGGCAAAATAAAATCGATCTGTTCCATATTTTGAGTCCGTTTGAATGGACCAATTTTGCCATGATGAACAGAGAATGGTATGGAAAAACGAGGGTTGCCGCTACTCTCTACGACATGATCCCTTGGATTTACCAGCATATCTATTTATCGAATCCGCAATACCGCGAATTTTATCGAAATGTATTGGAATTCGTAAAATCCTGCGATATCATTTTTGCGATATCGGAGGCTACCAAGCAGGATGCTGTCAAGCTTGCAGGCATGGATCCTGAAAAAATCCATGTAGTCATGGGAGGCATGAACGAACAGTTTACATGTATTCCTAACTGTAACCAAATGGAGGTCAACTCCCGTTACGGCATCAGAAAGCCGTATGTCATGTGTACAAGCGGCATGGATTTTCGAAAAAATACAGACAAGTTGATAGAGGGCTTTGCCAAGGCAAACCAAGCGTTACACTTTTCCTATCAACTCGTGCTGTGCTGCGATGTTTCTCCTACTGACGTCGAACATTTGAAGAAGGTCGCGCAGAATGCCGGCACGGCCGACGACTTGATTATCACCGGTTATGTGCCCGACAGTGATTTAGTCAAGCTTTACAATGGGGCCGCTCTGTTTGCCTTTCCCTCTTTGTACGAAGGCTTCGGCTTGCCTGTACTGGAGGCGATGGCTTGCGGCGTGCCTGTGGTCACTTCCAACAATTCATCGCTGGCCGAGATTGCGGGCGATGCTGCTTATCTAATCAATCCGCACAGCACAGACGAAATCGCGTCCGGAATCTACAAGATGCTAACAAGCCCGGACCTGCAAATCGAATACCGCAAAAAAGGCTTTGTTCGAGCAGAGCAATTCCAATGGAGCGAAGTTGCACGCAAAGTAATGGATGGGTACCAGCTCGTTGTCCGTAAAAAAATCGCAATCTTTTCACCTCTCCCACCGATTCACTCCGGAATCGCCAATTATATGGCAAGTATCCTTCCATCCCTGCTGAAAAACTACGATTGCGATCTGTATATCGACGATGGCTACACACCCGAGCTTTCAGATACTGCACGTACAGCAAATGTTTATCATCATCGCATGTTCCCGGAAAAAGCGGATGAATACGATGCGATTTTGTATCAGATGGGAAACAGTTTTTACCATGCGTATATCATCCCGTATCTGAGGAAATACCATGGGGTGGTCGTGCTTCACGACCTGAATTTGCACGGGCTCGGCCAGTGGTGGGCGCTTGATAAAAATGATCTGGACACTTACCTTACCATGATCAAAGAAGAAGCAAAAGACGGTGACGATTGCCTGCTCCGTGCTGTCCTGAGCGGAAACATGGGAAGTCAATTTGATCATATCATCAATAAGTTTTATATAAACGGAGCAAAGTCGGTCGTGGTCCATAATCGCTATTGTTACGACGCTCTGGTCAATGACGGGGTCGAATCCGTAATTATGGCCCGTCTCCCCGCCAGTATGCCTTTCCAATCGCCAAAGAATCGCAACAACCGGTTCGTTTTTGCCAGTTTCGGCTTTTCCGGCCCGCACAAGCGTCTGGAGTCAGCTATCCGCTGCATCAAAATGCTTGTGAGCAAAGGGCATGACAACGTAGAATACCGAATTGTCGGAAGCTTTGACTCCGATTACGCCAATACCTTGAAAAGTCTGGTCACATCGCTCAAGCTGCAATCTCACGTGACCTTCCTCGGTTACTTGCCAAATGAGGAGTACTATCAGCAGTTATCCCAAGCAGATGCCGTCATCAATTTGCGCTATCCTACTTGCGGCGAGTCCTCCGCTACATTGCTGGATACGCTAAGCCTGGGGATTCCATCGATCGTCTCCGATATCGGATCCTTTCGCGAGATTTCCGACGAGGTGGTCCTCAAGGTACCGTCGCCCCTGCCTGACGACCAGCCACTGTTTGCCGCAATGCTGAAGCTCTATCAAGACCCAGACCTCCGCCAAGGGATGTCACGGAAAGCCAAAGAGTACGTATCGAGGTGCCATTCTGTCGAACAGTATATCGAACAACTGAACAAAGCGATTGAAGCCTCCTCCTGAATATAGCAAGGCCCCAAGCAGGTAGCTTGTATAAGCAGAAGGACCCCGGTCCCCGCCGAACAGTAAACCCGTTTGGATGCATCAACCATCGCCGCTTTATTGCAAATAGGCGGGAGAACCAAAGTGAAACTGACGATGCTTGTTGTGCGGAACCGCCTTTTCAGAGGCGGTTTTTTTGCATCCCGATGCTCTCGGCTTTGATCAGCAGGCGGAAACGAACCAGGTAAGTTTTTGCGGGGCGATTGTTCCTTTTGAGGGCACAAGCCCTGTCGCTCCTGATGTCCCTGTCGCTTCTCATCCGCCTATCAACAAAAAAAGAGAGGGAAATTCTCCCCCCCTACTTCCGTTTTCCCATCCAATTTTTCGATCAGCATTTCGCGGTCATACGCGGGCACGCCAGTAATCGAGCAGATCTTTCAAGGTTTGCTCAAAAGGAATTTCCGGTTTCCATCCCGTTTGTTGATGAAACTTGTCGTAATTCCCAAGCAGGATTTCAACGTCAGATGGCCTCATTCTGCTTGGGTCTGGCGTAATGGTAATGGCTGCCTGGCTCAGTGAAAGAAGCTTATTCAACATTTCCTCAATCGTGTAGGTAACTCCCGACGCGATGTTGTACACCTCGCCCGGGACACCTTTTTCCACGGCCAGCCAGTAGGCTCTGACGACATCTCTGACATCCGTGAAGTCCCTTTTCGCCTGAAGATTGCCAACGTACAGAACAGGAGGTTTGATCCCCTTCTCGATCTCTGCAATTTGCTTGGCAAAGTTGGAAGTCACAAACGCTTCGCCTCGACGCGGGCCTGTATGATTGAAGGTTCGGGTACGTATCGTTTTGAGACCGTAGCTCTGGTAATACTGATAGCCCAAATAATCCTGCCCTACTTTGCTTACGGCATAAGGGCTTAGCGGACGGAGCGGGTTATCCTCCTTAATCGGGACTTCATGCGCATATACTTGCCCGTACTCTTCACTGGAACAAGCGATTTGAACGGTGCAATCCAGTTGATGCTTTAGTATAGCCTCAAAAAGGTTCACTTGACCAATTTGATTGACGATTAACGTTTCCGCCGGTGCATTCCATGACGTCGGTACAAAACTTTGAGCGGCCAGATGAAAAATGTAATCGGGTTTAACCGCTTTGATCATCTCATCAACGGAACGCGGGTCTTTCAACTCACATTCGACCATATGGATGTCATCCTGGATATGCTTGATGTGATCCATTCTGCTCCTGAGTCGATAGGTACCGTATACTTCCATATCCTTTTTGTTCGCTAACAACCATTCTGCGAGGTGGCTTCCGGCAAATCCGGTGATTCCGGTGATTAGAGCTTTTGGCATCGTGTTCCTCCCTGATCCTCAGTCAAATTATTTGGGCCATGCTGGCGGTGCTCTGGGCTGGCATGATCCCCTTTGATGTACGGTCCCCCCATGAAGGGACAGAACTCATGCGGGTTGCAGCATTGGTATTGAAATATTCCACACACCCGCAATTTATGACGAACGGGACTTCTTCGCCCCTACAATCGTCAGAAACTGTTGGAAAAGCGTACTAGCTCCTTTCATATGCTGTTAGAAGCGGCAAAACAATGAGTAAGAGGATCGTGATGTCTATGCAAATTGCGTTTTATTACGATTCGTCATTTGATTGGAACGACAATGATCTTGAAAATAAAGGGGTCGGTGGATCTCAATCGACGCTTATCAGAATGACTAGAGAACTGGCAAAGCGCCACGAGGTGACTGTTTTCAACAGCACAACCAAAGAGGGCCGATACAACGGCGTCACCTACCGCAACTATCAAACGTATAGGAGCGACCAATTCTGGGATGTGTTTGTCAGTTACAGATGCGCATTGCCCAGTAGCGGAGTAAATGCGGCATGCAAGCTTCACTGGTGCATCGATCCCGGTGACAATACGGTCGAAAAAGACCTTCCCTTTATTGACAAAGTCATCACCATCAGTCCATTCCATACGAAAATGATGAGCAATATTTTTCACATCGACAAAAGCAAGATATACGAGGCCCGCCTCGGGATACAGACAGAAGACTACTGGGATTGCCTCCCGAAAACAAAAAACAAACTCATATTCTGTTCAGCTCCTGACCGCGGATTGAGGCATGTTCCGCAGATTTTTTCCCTGATCAAAAAAAAGATACCTGATGTATCGCTCGTCATCACCATGGATTACAGCTTATGGGGATTCAAGCCTGAAACAGAACCGTATCGCGAATTGTTTAAGGGAATGGAGGGCGTTACCTATTTGGGAAAAGTCTCGCAGCAGCAATTGGTCCATGAGCAAAAAACAAGCATGATTCATATATACCCCTGCGACGGTCCCTATGAGATGTTTTGCTTGGCTTCCATGGAGTGCCAGGCAGCAGGAACACCGACCATCGCGACCAATCAGGGCGCCCTTTCCACTACAGTCCAAGACGGCAAGACCGGGAAATTGATTTATACATTGCCTGATTATGATTCATGCTTCTATCAGACATTCGCGGATACGGTGACTACGCTCTTGAGCGATCCCATCGAGTGGCAGAGAATGAGCACATATGCGAGAGAAAGAGCATTTGTCCACTATTCATTAAAGGGCCTGGTGCTGGAGCTGGAAAAAAGGTTCACGGATTGGAGCCGTTGATTCACACGGTGATAGGACTGCAGCGTCCCTGCGTCCTCCCACCAGCCGGGCAAGATATGATAGGTGGCTTCTCCCGCGGAAATAAAGAGGTTATTCACATCTGTTATTTCCAGCTCTCCTTTCGAGGAGGGATGGATTTTCTCGATGATGTCAAATACGTCTGGTCGGTACATGTAAATGCCGGTTACCGCAAATGGAGATTTCGGGTTGACCGGCTTTTCTTCGATCGCTATTAAACGCTGTCCCTCGAATTCTGCAACGCCAAAATGTTGGGGATCAGCTACTTCCGCCAACAGGAGGTGCGCTTTTTCCCGCCCCTTGGCAAATTGATGGATAAAAGGGGCCAACTCGGCTTGAAACAGGTTGTCACCGAGATGGACGACAAAGGGGGAATCGCCCACGAATTCTTTTCCCAGGCTGACTGCTTCCGCTATGCCACCCGGCCGGTCTTGAACACGGTAGGTGAAACGGACCTGAAACTCGTTGCCGCTCCCGAGAAGCCGCGAAAAATAGCCCAAATCTTCTTTTCCCGTAATGATCAAGATGTCGGTGATACCCGCTTGCCTTAATTTGTAGATGGGATGGAAGATCATAGGGAATGTTCCGACCGGCAGTAAATGTTTATTGACAACATTCGTTAGCGGGTACAGCCGGGTTCCTTTTCCTCCAGCGAGTATCATGCCTTTCACGGATCTCCTCCTCCTTCCCCGAAAACACCGCTTTGCCTTCCTGTTTTCACTTGCCAGCGCTCTTGTATAAATGCCAACTGCCCGTCCAGAATCGTGACACCTATAGTTGGCACGTAATGGCACACCTGACTGTAGGCAAAAGTCTTGCGTGATTCCCTGTTATCTTTTTCATCATATTAAGCCTGCTCCGGATTGGAAACGGCGACTGTCCTTTGTCTGCATCAATCAAAATGCCCCTCCGGTAATTGGCTGGAGAGGCATTTTCACTAACGGTCTTCTTTCCCCTCGATGAAAGCTTCCAAAAGGCTGCGGGCTGCTTCGTCTGTATACTGCACGAGCGGATGTTTCATCGTATAGGCGGCGACAGAGGTCAATGCCCCCGCTATCCCGCGGTCTAACGCCAGTTTGCAGCAGCGGATCAGATCGATCACAACCCCTGCGCTGTTTGGCGAATCTTCGACCGAAAGTTTCAATTCCACACTGATTTTGTTTCCCCCGAACTGGGTTCCTTCCATCCGGACATAACAGACTTTATTATCCTGAAGCCAGCTTATATAGTCGCTGGGACCGATATAGATATCTTCCTCATGGAGAGGCGTTTCCAATTGGGATTGGACCGCTTCGGTTTTTGACACTCGTTTCATTGTCACCCGATCGCGATTTAGCATATTTAAAAAGTCGGTGTTGCCTCCGATATTGATTTGGTACGTATGGTCAATCTTGACACCTCGTTCGGCAAAAAGCCTCGTCAGGACGCGATGGATAATGGTGGCCCCTACCTGGGACTTGATATCATCGCCAATAATCGGAAGCCCGGCTTTTTCAAATTTCTCCACCCAAACAGGGTCCGATCCGATAAAGACTGGTATACAGTTGATAAAACCTGCACCTGCCTCAAGCGCTGCCTCTGCATAGAATTTGCTGGCTTCCAAACTCCCGACCGGAAGAAAGTTGATGACCATCTCCGCACCGCTGGATTTCAGTTCCTCGACAACATCACACGCGGGCTCGTTTGACAAGTGAAACCGTTTTTCCATCGGGTACATGTGCATGTGCTGAGACATGCCGTCGAGGAGATGGCCCATTTTGACCATAACGGGTGATTGGTCGATTTCTCGCACAAACACATTGGTGCAGTTGGGAGGAGCGAAAACAGCTTCGTGCAGAGGTTTTCCCACCTTGCGACTATCGACATCAAATGCTGCGACAACCTCTATATCTCCAGGGAGATACCCGCCGATCGAGCGGTGGATCAACCCCTCATCTTCTCCGATGCTCCTGTGCTTGTAATAGGTGATCCCCTGCAACAGAGCGGAGGCACAGTTTCCGACCCCGACTATCGCGACTTTTATTCCAGGCACGTTCATTCCTCCCTTATTTCTCAACCATCCATGTGGTTCTCCGAATTTACGCCGTACGATAACTATTGCAGTTTATGCAAGCTTTCCGCCGAAGTGAACCACGCTGTATTTACCATTTTTCCTGAATAAAATACAGAGATTGTCATATAGTATAGGGAGTACTAGAACACCACCGGAGAAAGATTAGAAATCGACCGGAAAATGAGTGTTTCAAGCTGCATTGCTACGGAAACAAGCTGGAGGTGTTTGCAGTTGTATTCAAAAAGAAATCAGGAGCCCGTGGTGGAAGAGGAAACGGCCATTTGGACCTGCAGCAAGGATGATTGCTCTTGCTGGATGAGGGAAAATCTAACCTTTGAAAAAGAGCCGACCTGCCCCATCTGCAGTTCCTCGATGATGAGAGATATGAGAATGCTTCCTCCGCTTACCTGGAACGTGTTCAAATAAGGTACAGGAAAAAGGCCTACCCGTTTTTTCAGGTAGGCCTTTCGCCTTCAAAAAATACATGCCGCTCCATCTAAATGGTGGCTATTGACAGCCCGTATCGAAGCGATACGCCCGGCTTTTTATCTCGATCGGGATTCCTGCTGTGACCAAAAATACTTGGTCACTGATGCTGGCTACCTGCTGATTAAGAATACCCGCCAAATCTCGAAACTGTCTCCCCAGCAAATGGTCCGGGACGACGCCGTACCCTACCTCATTGGACACGAGCAAGACCGTACCGGGGAAGGTCTTTACTGTGTCCGTCAATTCTCCGATCAGGCGAGTGACGTTCTCCACCGGCCGTTCGTGCTCATACCGAAGCAGCCAATTTGACAGCCAAAGCGTCAGACAATCTACGAGTATCACTGTTTCCCGGTTAATAATAGGAGGCTCGCCCTTCCATTTGTCCAAAAGGCCGCACAAATCGAACGGCTCTTCCACTGTCAGCCACGGAAATGCTGAGCGCGCTCTCTCCGCCCGATGCTGCTCAATCCTCTGCCGCATCTCTTCATCGCCAATCGTGGCGGTTGCTACGTACAACGCACTCTGCCCCAGATGGGCTGCATAGCTCACCGCAAACCTGCTCTTTCCGCTTCTGACGCCTCCGGTTATCAATGAAATCATCGTACAGCCTCCTTGTCTGAAAAAAGCAGACGCCGGCTCGATTTATAAATCTTTTGCAGATCGGAGCAGCATCTGGGGCAAATGATGGAACGGGTGGTCGAGAATGATAGGTCTGATCCCGTAAACCTCATAAATCAAGTCCTCGCGAAGCAGCTCGCCGGGTTTTCCTACCCCGATCTGCCGTCCCTTGTCCAGCAGGAGAATCCGGTCACAGTACAGAGAAGCCAGATTCAGATCATGCAGTACCGCAACTACTGTTGCCTGCTCCGCCCTTTGCCAACGGTGAACGGTGTCCATCAACTGGATTTGATAGCCGATATCCAGGAAGGTGGTCGGCTCATCCAGCAGCAGCAGCTCTGGCTCTTGAGCCATCACCTTGGCCAGTCCGACGCGCTGTTTTTCCCCGCCGCTCAATTTTTCCAATGTCCGATGCTGCAATTCCGTCAGACCCAGCGTCTGCAAAATGCCATCAATCAGCGGAGCCGAGTCTCCCCGTTCCGTCCCAAGCCAGCTTTGATACGGAAACCTGCCCATTTCCACGACCTCTCTTACACTGAACCCGATAGAGGGCAACGGCTCCTGCTGCAGGACAGCCAGCCACGCAGCCAAGTCCTTGCGCTGATGCGCTTCGGCCTGTTTTCCCCTCAGCCAGATTTGTCCGCGATCAGCCGCCTCCACGGCAGACAGAAGCTTTAGAAGGGTAGACTTGCCGCTCCCGTTTGGACCGATAATCCCGAAAAACTCGCCCGGCTTCACTTCAAAGGCGATGTCCTGCAGCACGGACTTGCCGTTGTATGACTTCCACACATCCACGACGCGAATCAAGCTTCTCCCTCCTTTCCGGCACGCTGTTTTTTCCGCAGCAAATAAGCGAAGAAAGGTGTACCCAGAAAAGCCGTCACGACGCCCAACGGTATTTCTGTCGGGCTGAGCAGCGTACGGGCCAGAGTATCGGCCCACAGTACGTAGATTCCCCCGTAGAGCGCTGACATAGGCAGCAGCAGGCGGTAATCAGGTCCGGCCATCAGTCTCACCAGATGCGGTACAACCAGTCCGACAAATCCGATAATTCCCGATACGGATACCGCTACGGCTGTCAGCAGGGTCGACACTGTGAGTACAACCAGCTTCGTACGGTCCACTTGCACACCGAGATGCGCCGCTTGCCTCTCGCCGAGAGCGAACAAATTTAACGTCCGTCCATACCCCATCAGAATGATAAGACCGAGAAACAGACAGGGAAGCAATACGACCGAGAAAGACCACCCGCGGAAAGCCAGGCTTCCCATCAGCCAAAAGACGATCTCATTGACGACCTGGTCAGACAGGGAGACGAGAAAGGAGACAATCGACCCGAGAAACGCCTGAGCAACGACACCTGACAAGATCAGCGTTTCAATATGTATTTTGCCTTGTGAATGCGCCAGCCTGATTACCAGCCACAAGCTGATCAGACCCGTCGTAAAGGCAGCGAGCGGAACGGACCACTGACCGAGCAAACTGAACTGCCATCCAAATAAAATAAGCGTCGCCGCTCCGATCGCAGAGCCGGATGCGACCCCGAGCGTGTACGGATCAGCCAGCGGATTGCGCAATATCCCTTGAAAGCCCGCCCCGGCCAATGAAAGGCAAGCCCCCACCAATACAGCCAGCAGAACGCGGGGAAAACGAACCTTCATGACGATTTGCTCGGCAGACTCCGGCCATTGGACAGTTATCAATGTCCCAATTCCCGGCAGCTTATGCAGGAGAATGCCCCAGACCTGTGTGAGCGGCAGTTCTGCCGAGCCCAGCGAAAGACTCATGCCGACAGACAGAAAGAGGAGCAGTACACCTGCCCCTCCGAACAACAGGAAGCGTGCTTTCATTTTATTTCAACCGCTCCGGATAAATGGCTTTGGCCATTTCGTACAATCCCTGTGTGATGCGCGGACCTGGTCGGGACAGAATATTATGGTCCAAGCCGATCACCTGGTTGTCCCGGATCGCTTTGATTTTGTCCCAGCCGCTTCTTTTCCGAATGGTTTGGTCCAACGTTTCGCCTGTCTTTTCATCTGTGAAGCCTTGCGCAAACAAGATCACATCCGGATCTTCCTTCACAATTTTTTCTTCGCTGACCGGGTTCCAGCCCTGGGTGTCGGAGGCGATGTTGATGCCTCCTGCCATCGTGATCAACTCGTCCAGGAACTCGCCCTTCCCGACTGTCCACCCTGCTGAAAACTCCAAATACACCTTCTTCTTTTCTTCCGGCTTCAAATCTTTGACAGCGTCTGTCACCTTGCCGATATCGGCTTTCATCCGGGAAACCAGTTCTTCCGCTTGAACTTGATGATCTGTAATTTGTCCCAAAAGCAAAATGTTTTCCATGATATCCTGAACCACTTTCGGACGCAGCGTAATGACCTGCAGGTCCAGGGACCGCAATTTTGTGACGACATCCTCTTTCATGGAAATACCGCCAACGACGAGATCCGGGCTTTGCGCGAGGATCGCTTCTTCATTAGGCGAGAGAACCCCGCCCACCTTCGGCTTCGATTTTGCCTCCTCGGGGTAGTCGTCGTAATCGGAAACAGCGACGACCTTATCGCCGAGCCCAAGCGCAAACAGGATTTCCGTCTCAGCTGGCGAGGCAGAGACGATCCGCTCCGGCGCCTTGGCAAAAGTCAGCTCTTGACCGGTAGAATCCTTTATTGTCAAGGGATAGCTTGTTGCTTTTTCGCTCTTCGCCTCTGTACTTTGAGAAGGTGGTTGTTGTGTGGATGATTGCTCGGATTGTTTCGCCGGTTGGCTACCCTCCCCACATCCCGCCAGGCTGATCGCCACGAACAGTGAAAACAGGAGAAACATGCAGCGTTTCATACGAATCTTCCCTTCTTTCAAGAAATACGAGGAAACCGGTCGCTCAACCCTGTATCCCGCAGCCCGGACGCAGCGAAACGCCCTTTGTTCCTAAGTGGAAAACAGAGGGCACGTACATCAGGGCGCCTATCATTATATCATTGCGGCCATGAAAAAAGAAACATATCTCCGCTCTTGTCCGCAGCAGAGGCATGCTTCTTTCCTCATTTTCCTCTGTCATTTGGTTTCGGGGCGGTTTGCTTCTGCAACCGCCCTTCCGCATCCAGTTAGTTCATTCGTTCTGTCAATTCAACTGTTCTGTCAATTCTTCTGTTCAGTCATTTCATCTATTTCGTCTTTTTCACCCGCTCAGTCATTTCATCTGGTTCATCATTCTCATCTGTCTCAGCCCCAGTGGCTCGCCCCAGCTTATCTTGATCTCAACCTGGCAAGAGTCACGCCGCTTGCCTGATAACGCAGAATATCATCGAGCAGCTCTGCCAGATAGGCCCCAGCCTCGATCGGCGGCGTCCCCCCTCGATGGATATTGGAAATAACCGTCCGGTCAGATTCCACTGTCTGTGCACTTGGCTGATAGATCATATAAGCGCTGAGGCTCTCCGCGGTAGCAAGTCCAGGTCTCTCGCCGATCAGCGATATGACCGCCTTGCACTTGACGATAGAGGCGATCTGATCCTGTACCCAGACCCGTCCCCGTTTTACAAATACAGGTTTTCCCGTGCTAATGTTGCGCAAAGCCAAACCTTGCAGGAGGGCGGGAAGCAGATCGGGAATATTCGCTTCGATCGCCGATGTGCTGAGTCCATCGGATACGACGATTTGCACATCCTTTCCTTTATCCCCGTTCTGCTCCAGCCATCGCACGGATTCATCGGATAGTCTGCGCCCCGATTCCAGATTCATGAGGTATTCCTGCATATCGGCAGATTTCGTCTGCAAGATGGGCAGACCCAGCTCACGCAGAAGATCTTCGCCGATATCCTTCGTCACCGCGTCTCGGGCTGCTGCCTGATCAATCCGAAATTGCAGGTAGCTCCGCGTTTTCATTCTCGTTCCCGCGCGGCCGATCCCGATACGTGCAGGTGTCCGACTCATCGCTCTTTCCAGCGACTCCCGGTCCTTCGGCTTCTCGACCCCCATTTCTTTGTCCTCCGGAAAGTATATGGGATCACTTGAATGAGCCCCCGCCTGAAGTGGCTCTTTTTTTGCCGACGTGGAACTCTGCTTTGCCAGCTCAACCAACACGCGATCGACAAGCTCATCAAGATTAACCTGCTTCATGTTTCTTCGCCTCCCGCCACTCTAATCAAAAATCGTCAGATCTCCTGCATACTCAGTCAACCTGCCGTCCTCCATGATCCCCATCTTTTCCAGCCATTGTTCAAATTCCCGCAACGGCCTCAGCCCGAGTATTTCCCGCAGGCTCGCGTCATCGTGATAGCTCGTATCCTGGTAGCTGAGCATGACGTCATCTCCCCCGGGCACGCCCATGTAAAAATTCGCCCCTGCCAAAGCAGTCAACATGCCGGCAATTTCCTGATCATTTTGGTCTGCGTACATGTGATTCGTATAGGTGGGAGCGATGCCCATCGGCAGTCCGTGCATTTTCCCCATAAACAAGTCCTCCAGATCCGCCCGGATCATCTGCCTGCCGTCATACAGCGTCTCCGGACCGATAAAGCCGGAAACGTTATTCACCATAAACGGCTTCCAGTGCCTGCAAAAACCATAGGTTCGAGATTCCAATGTCTGCATATCGACTCCTTCGTGTGAATCCAAAGATACCTCAGACCCTTGCCCTGTTTCAAAATACATCACATTGGGACCGGTCGCCGTTCCGTAGCGAAGCATCAGCTCCATGCCCTCGTCCAAAATTTCTTTGGAGACACCGAAGGCCTCATTTGCCTTTTGCGAACCGGCCAGGCTTTGAAACATCAGCGAGATAGGAGCGCCGTTCCGGAGAGCCTGCATCTGCGTAGTAATGTGAGCCAGTACGCAGTTTTGCGTCGGGATTTGCCAGCGTTGAATGAATTCATGCGACATGACGAGCAGCTTGGTAACGCTTTCAACCGAATCGTTATTCGGATTGATTCCGATGACTGCATCGCCTGATCCGTAGGAGAGCCCCTCTTTGATCGAGGCGAGGATGCCTTCCGGGTCGTCGATCGGATGATTGGGCTGACAGCGGAAGGCAAGGCGCCCCGGCTCTCCAATCAATGTGTTGCAATAGGCCTGGTACCTCATCTTTTGAGAAGCCATGACCAGATCAATGCTGGACATCAGCTTGGCTACCGCCGCTATCATCTCGCTGGTAAGTCCGCGGCTAAGCCTGGTCAGCTCTGGCATGCGGGCTTTTCGAGACAAAATGTAATCGCGCAGTTCACCCACTGTCCAATGCTTGATTTCATTGTAGACGGTCAAATTGAGATCGTCGTAAATAATGCGTGTGACCTCATCGTCTTCATAGGCAATAACGGGATTTTCATAGATGTCAGATAGCAGCATCTCGCTCAGCACTACTTTGGCTGCCATCCTCTCCAGGGCCGACTGGGCGCCGATCCTGCTCATTTGGTCACCCGACTTCTCCTCGCTTGCTTTGGCCAAAACATCTTTGACAGATGAAAATTGATAGTGCTGCTTCCGGATTACGCAAGACAACTTCATATCTCGTTCCTCCCTCGCTTGACTGGCAAGCGGTCTTTATTCATGGGCAGTACAAAAAGAAAAAGCGCCTTGAATACAGGACAACATGGTTGTCCCCACTCAAAGCGCCGTCGCTTTTCCAATATCAACTTTACGGTTCGCAGGTGAATGCTCACGCCTCTGCCTGTCTGTGACGATCAATCATCATCTCTACAGCAGGCAGCAGCTCTTCTTCGGAAACCGGCTTGACCAGATAGCCGCAAACGCCGGCCCTCTCTGCCTCGACGAGCATTTCTCTTTGGCTGTAGGCCGTGAGAAGCAGAACAGCCGAGTTTGAGGTGTCCCGAATTATTTTCGTCGCCTTCAGGCCGTCCATGATCGGCATTTTTACGTCCATAATAATGAGATTGGGCTTCCACTTTTGCGTCAATTCGATCGCTTCTTTACCATTTCTGCCTTCCGCTACAACGTCATAGCCTACTTCTTGCAGCATTTCCCGGATATCCATCCGGGTGATCGGCTCATCGTCGATGACCAGTATTTTGTAGCGCTGACGCAATTCTCCTCCCCCTTTACATGAGATGGATCGTGGCCGCCCATTTTCCGTCCTTCTCCCCGAGACTTTGACGCCATTGTCGCCATCACGGTTTGCAGACGGCTGTTGCCATGAAAGACTGCCGAAATGCGTAGGGCAAGAAGCACCTAAATAATAGTTGGAATAATCATATTATACCGATTATTCATGTCGTCCGCCAGTCCTAATGTCCTCTGGCAAAAACGTGGTTTTAACGGAGCAGCTCTTGCACGGCCAAAATTTTTCGCTTTTTGGACAACCTCGCTTCGATTGCCTGGTCCACGGTGACTGCCAAAAAACGCGTTTTCGTATTCGGCCTGGATTGGGCGATCAAGTCGAGATCAGCATTGATGGCCGTTCCGATCGTGACAAAGCCCCCTCCTGTTGTCGCATCGCGCAAAAGCAGGATCAATTCTTTTTCGTTTGGCACCATGATCGCGCCAATAGGGTAGACGATATCGACGACATTGGATGAGTTGTTTCCCGCTCCAAACGGCGGATCGAACGGTTTGAACGATACGGTGGCCCCTGTATATCGGTAGGCGATATTATTTGACTCCAGCCCCACCTGCCACTCCGAGTTGAGAAATGTTTTTATCCCTTCATCACTCAAGCGGTAGCTGGATAAGCCCACCACCACCCGGATGTCCATCTCATTCGAAAATGCAGGGATGTATTCGTCGGGAATTCGCCGGCCAACCTGGTGAAAAACGCCGGGCAAAGGCTCTCCGATCTGCACCTCGTCGCCCGCCTGCAGCTTTCTGCCGTGAAAGCCGCCTAATTGACTAAGCACATAGGTCGACTTGCAGCCGAGGACATCCGGCACTTGAATGCCTCCGGATACGCATAGATAGGTTTTGACTCCCTGCGTGGTCATCCGAAATGCGAGCATATCTCCTTCCTGTATCACCAGCGATTCCCACATCGGCACCGGCTGCTCATTGAGCCTCACCTCGCATGGAGCTCCCGTTATGGCGATTACCGTCCTTTTGCAAAATTCAATCACCGGACCGAGCAGCGTAATTTCCAAGGCGGCGTAATCATGCGGATTCCCCAGCAAAATATTGCCCAGTACATAGGAGTATTTGTCAGCGGCTCCCGAAGGCGGCACCCCCAGATGATAAAACTCCTTTCTGCCCATATCCTGAACCAGTGTCTGCAAGCCGCCATCCCTGATCCGCAGCATATTAAAAGTCCTCCATTACTTGCTTGATGTACGCTTCTCTTTTCGCGAAGTATTCCTCCGGGGAAAAATCGACGTATTTCATCCGGTAACGGTACGTCCCGGCTTCTACTTGCGAAAGAATCTGCTTGTACTCCCGCTCTTCAACCGGGTGATGCTTCCAGATGTCACCGGGCCTGGCCAGGAAAAACGAGTCGCGCAAATCCTCAAGCTTGCCTGACTGATCAAAGACTGGCACCGCGGCCATTCCGATCAGCTGGTAGCTGCCCGGAGCGGACAGCGGATAGATCACCGTAAAGGCTCCTCCGAGGCCGACAGCTCTTCCAGGCGTATCCGTCCGCGGACTTGCGTATTTGGGTGTCTGGATGATCTGATCCTTCCTGAGGCCCAGTGGGTACTCCCATGCGGTTCCCGGAATAAAGCCCATCATCGAGATTAAGTATGGACTGCGGGAATGCGCCTCGATAAAGGCTTCCTTTTCCTTGAAGCCGTTCAGCTTCATCACGAGCTCAAAGTTGCTGATGTTTTCTTTGATGATGTTGCGCTCTTGAAAGCGTCTGCTGTACTCCCTCGTGATCGGATCGTCGTACCAGATTGGAATCTCGACGATACGGACTTCGAGATTCAAAGCGGCAGGGTTGCTTTTGGTCATGTCGATTTCCTTTAAATAATCGAGCAAATTCGCTGCCGGGATCACTTCCGGATCAAAACGGATCAGGTACGAAGAATTGGATGGGCAGATGTCAAGAATGCCCGGGATTTGCCTTCTTCGCAGTTCGCTCGTGATCGCCAGTGCTTTGAAGTTGCTCTCTTCGCTCATGTCTCGGGAAATTTCCGCATAGATGTATTCATCTCCGCCAAAGTCGAATCTCGTCTCGGGCAGTGTGAACATCGTCACCCCTCCTTTCAGGAAAGCAGCTTTTGCATCCGTCTGCTCAAGGTCGCGGGGCTGACGCCCAGAATCTGGGCGACCTTGGCAGCGGTCCCGTACTTTTGCAAGGCGAGACTGATCAACTGCGTCTCTACTTCCTCGACCGCCTCTTTCAAAGGAATAATCTCACGGACGATCGGTTTTTTCTCCTGATCGCGCGGCTTGCTTTCGTACAGGTTGGACAGCACATCGCGGGCACTGATATGCTCCTCCCTCGCCGTCACCACCAGACGCTCGATCATGTTCTGCAGCTCCCGAACATTCCCGGGCCAGTGGTATCCCTCCAGGACATGCAGCGCTTCCTTGGTCAATACCTTGTCCAGCTTGTACATTTGGTTGTAAACCTGCAAAAAATGGACGGACAACGGAATGATGTCCAGAGTACGCTTGCGAAGGGGCGGAATATCGATGGGAATGACGTTCAAGCGGTAGTACAAGTCTTCGCGGAATAAATTTTTCCGTACCAGCTCGTGAATATTTTGGTTCGTGGCCGCAATCACTCTCACATCGATGGAAATTGTCCGGGTGCCGCCGACCCGCATCATCTCTCTTTCCTGCAGGACACACAAGAGCTTTACCTGCATGTTGTAAGGCAACTCGGTTACTTCATCCAAAAAGATGCTTCCTTTGTGAGCAAGCTCAAACAGTCCCGGCTTTCCCCGCTGATCCGCTCCGGTAAACGCTCCTTTTTCGTAACCAAACAGCTCGCTTTCCATCAAGGTTTCCGGTATCGCGCCGCAATTTACCCGAATGAACGGCTCGTTGTGTCTGTGACTGTACTCGTGGATGGCTTTGGCAAAGACCTCCTTGCCGACACCGGACTCGCCGGACAACAGCACGGTCGAATCCACTTTGGCGATATGCCTGCACTCGTCCACCAACCGTTCCATGACTTGCGAGCGAAAGATGAGCTTGCGCTGACCGTCATGTTTCTGTGTC
Source organism: Brevibacillus sp. FSL K6-2834 (assembly GCF_038592925.1). Lineage (NCBI taxonomy): Bacteria > Bacillati > Bacillota > Bacilli > Caryophanales > Paenibacillaceae > Brevibacillus > Brevibacillus sp. FSL K6-2834. Next base: position 2,691,158 of record NZ_CP151945.1, on the reverse strand, counting down.
AATAGCTGGTCCAGCTCCTGCTTGTATTCCTCTGATTGCTTTTTGGCCATTTCCAGCTCGGCGCGCAGCTCGTGAATGCTCGTAATGTCCTCCGACAGAATCACGATTTTCTCGATTTTGTCTCCGTGAAAGACTGGCGTCGCCACCGACCAGACTTTTTTCCCGTTTTTCGCCTCCTGGATCAGCGACAAACGCTTCTTTTGGGCAAGGCACAAATCGGTGATGTTGGGAGAAAAGGCGCCTTCCTTTTCCAGCTCATAGACGTTTTTCCCGATCAGTTTTTCTGCTGACTCCTGCTCCCAAAACCCTTGCAAAAAAGTACCCGCCACGCGAATGATGGTTCCTGCCCGATTGACGACGGTAATCTGCTTGTTCGTCGATGAATACACAGCTTTCAAGTCATCGTTGAAATTGCGGAGAAACTCGAGCTCGTTGACGGCATCCCCGAGCTTCTCCCGATTGGAGAAGAGGTGAACGATCCCGATAATCTTGTCGTTTTCATACAACGGGGAAATATTGCCGCTTGTCCGTTTAAAATTGATCGAGCACTCGACCATTACCATTTGTTTCCCGGTCAGCACTTCATCGAGATCTCTTTCGACCGTGATCAGCGTTTTATAGTTGCGATAGAGAAGGACGTGTTTGGGAAGGCCGAGGATTTGTTCCGCAGTTTCATTCATGAAAGTGATTTCAAAATCGGAATCGGTCGTGATAATTCCGATTCCGGAGCTGTCAAAGATGCGGTTTACCTGCTGGAGCTTGTATACATTCAACAGATTCTTTGTATCCCTGGCTGTCGTATAGCCCGTAATCGCTCCGGATTCATTAACCCCGAGTACGACAGAGATGTTGTGATAAAACGAAATGGCCCCTTCTTCCGGCACCTTCACCATATCAGCCCGATACGCAATTTTCCCTTGCAACGACTGTTGGCTCTGCAGTTGTTTCAACAGAGAATCCTTGTCCACATACCCGATGATCTCATCGTTTTCGCTGCTGACGAAAAGCAGCTCTCCCTTTTGTTCTTCCATGGCGAGTATCGCCTCTTGCAAAGTCCGGTCTTTCGAAATTGGTGCGGAAACCTTTTGTAAAACATCTTTCCAAACGAGCACAAGGACCCCTCCGGACGATTATTTTTACTTTTCCGACTTTTCACTCATTTTACATTTTACCACACCTTCTCCGTTCTTTCACTTTTGAAATATGCTGTCCAACATAGAAAAAGCTGACCGGTTCTTCCTCCGATCAGCTTCCTGCCCCATGAAAAGATATCGACCTTCTGAAATCGTTCTTTAATGAAACAGCAAATCCCGTACCGGTGTCACTTCAATCCCGGCCTGTTTAAACGCCGCACGAATTTCCTTGATCAGATCGATTGCACCAGGCGTGTCGCCGTGGATACAGATCGTGTCAGCCTTGATTTCAGCATCCTCGCCATCCGGCGTCAGGACCCGGCCTTCTGTGACCATGCGGACGACGCGACGGGCCATTCCCTCCTTGTCTGTAATCGAAGGCCCCCGGCGAGTGAGAACAATGGAGCCATTGGCTGTGTGCTCCCGATCGGCGTACACCTCCCGGGCGATTGGCATGCCCATCTGCCGTCCCACTTCCTCCACTGCCGAACCGTTTAACGCAAAGACAATCATCTTTTCGGAGAGGGCGGCCAGACCTTCCAGAATAGCTCTGGCAATCTGCTCATCTTCCATCGCCATCATGAACAGGGCGCCGTGGGGTTTGCAATGCTGCAGCTCAGTCTTTGTCCATGCAGCGAATTCTCGCAGGGCTCCGGTTTGATACATGACGTAATCGCGGATTTCCTCCGGTGAGCATTTCATATATCTTCGCCCAAAACCCATCAAGTCTGGAAACCCGGGGTGAGCGCCAATCCCGACTCCGTTCGCCTTGGCAAGCTCCACAGTCCGTCTCATGACGTGCGGATCGCCGGCGTGAAAGCCGCAGGCAATATTTGCCGAGGAGATGTACTTCATCATTTCTTCATCTTGTCCAAGCTGATAGAGGCCAAAGCTCTCTCCCATGTCGCAATTGAGGTCTACTCTCATCTACGATAGATCCCCCTTTCGCACGTTCTATATCCCGCTCAGAAAACAAGCCTTCGGGTCCGCATTAGCGATCAAGACGCCTGGCTTTTTACCAGAACAAGCTCCTGGCCGGCATCGACGATTGTATCGTTCTCGACCACGAACTGCTCAATGAGGACATCCTCTTCCGCCTTGATCTCGTAAAAGTTTTTCATGACCTCGATCAATCCGACGACCTCTCCTGCTTTGATGACATCCCCTTCCTTGGCGTAATCGGGCAATTCAGGGCTCGGCTTTCGGTAAAACACACCGGGAAGCGGGGAAAGAATCGCTTTTTTATCACTCATGACAAGTCCTCCTTTTTGTTCATTATCAGATCGCATCGGCAATTTTCATTAACTGGTCGCGGAGATTTCGTCTTGCACCTATCGCTTCTTCCAGCGTAACGGAAACAAATTTTACCTTTTCATTTGTCTTGATCTGCGCCATCCGGTTCAAGTCAGCACTGATCACTGTGGCAATGGTCGCATATCCGCCGCCGGTAACCGCATCATGCAGAAGCACGATCGGCTCTACCCCGTCCGGCACTTGAATCGACCCGATCGGATAGCCCAGGTCCGTCACGTTGGAAGGGTTGCTGCCTGCCCCGAACGGCTGCTGCCGCTCGACAAACTTCAGGCGCTCTCCCTTGTGCCGATACCCGATCCGGTTGGCTTCCGGCGTAACCGTCCACTCGCTTTCCAGAAAGACCGCCTTGCTCTCTTCTGTCAAACGATAGCTGCAGAGTCCGACGACGACGCGGATCTCATGTGTTTTCTGAAACACCGGGATGAGGGAAGGATCAATCCTCGTTCCTACCGGCACCTTTTTTTCATGCATATCTCCCACCGCAAGCTCATCGCCTTCCGCGAGCGCACGGCCCTGAAAGCCGCCGATCCCGATCAAGGTGTAGGTAGAGCGGGAATTCATCACAACCGGCACGTCAATGCCGCCTTCCACGGCGAGGTATGTTCTCGCTCCCGACTGTACAAAGTCAAACGACAGCGTATCTCCTTCCTGCACTTCGAGCGTTTCCCACATCGCCACCGGCTGTCCGTTGATTTTGGGCGGGATATTTCCGCCTGTGATACTGATTCGCAGTTTTCGTCCAAACTGCAGGACCGGACCGAGGTACGTGATTTCCAAAGCGGCTGCATTCCGCTGATTACCGACCAGCAGATTGCCAACCGTGTAAGAGAACTTATCCATGGCGCCGGATGGTGGCATGCCGATCTCATAGAGGCCGATGCGCCCCTGATCCTGTACGGTCGTTTGCAAGCCAGGCTTGATTACCTTAATCATGGTACAACCTCCTCAGCACCATTTCCGAGAATGCGTCCGGGTCTTCCAAAACCTCTTGCGGGGTAAAGGAAAAGTCTTTTTTCCGGTAGACAAAGGTACCATTCTCCACTTCGCTGCGGATCTGGTCGTACTCTTCCCGCGTAATACTCCTGTAACGGAAAATGTCCCCTTGCTGCGGGAACACCATCGAGTCACGGAAGTCCGGCAGCGTTTGTTCCTTTTGATAAATCGGCGCAGGGGCAATCCCGTACATCTGATACCCGCCTGCTCCCTGCACCGGGTAGATCACGGCAAACGCTCCGCCAAAGCCAAACGTGCGCTCCGGCGTAAACGTGCGCGGACGAACGTATTTCGGCACCTCGATCTGCTTTTCCCGGGCGACCATCTGGAAACACCAGGGCAGACCGGGGACAAATCCGATCATGGAGACCAGAAAGGGAGCGCTCGTGATCGCCTCGATAAACGCTTCTTTACTGTCGTAGCCGTTCACTCGGGCGGAATATTCCAGATCAGTCGATTCCGGGTCCTGGTGCCGATCGCGAAAACGCATGACCGCTTCATGTGTCCACGGGTCTTCGAACAGCACGGGAACATCCACCAATCGGGAAGCAATCGTAATGTGGTCCAGATCGGCCATCTTTTGCTCGATATCCATCAGCTCCTTGATCAGCTCCTCCGGATGCAGCACGTCTGGATCGACGCGCACCATATAGGAGGCATTCGCCGGACAAATATCTACAATCCCGGGAAGCTCGCGCTGCTTCAACTCCCTGGTGATGGCCATACCTTTAAAATTCGCCTCCAGACTCATCTCCTCGGAAAGCTGGACAAAGACAAATTCATCCCCGCCGTATTCGTATCGCGTCTGCAACTGATTCATCGGTTTCTTCACCCCCATGTAAATTCGCGTGCTTCTCATTATTCAATGCCGCTATTTTGACCGCTCGCTCATACGCTTCCGGCGTGTCGATGTCAAAGCAAATACCCGGGTCATCGACCTGCACCGGAAAACGTCTGATTTGTTCCCCAAGCCTCTGCCCGATCCGATCGCCTGGCCCAACCGACTCCAGCCCATTTTCCAGGTGTCCAAAAAATACCGGGTGTCCAGGGGTATCTCCGAAGTATGGCTGAACCATGAATGGATCAGGGGCCTGCTGCAGCTGCTCCTGACCACACTCTATGATCGTGCGGACCGTCTCTTCCCGAAGAAAAGGAGTGTCTGCCAGAAACACCATGGCTGCCGGATGTGTACCGGTCACTTGCCTGAGTCCAAGAGCCAGTGATGTTCCCTGCCCCGCTTGATAGTCACGGTTGATCAGCCACTGAAACCTGTCGTCTGCGATGTGAATCTTCTCCTGAATCAAGTCCGCCCGATGCCCGATTACGGTAAAAATACGGGCAAAGGGAAAGTCCGCCACTTGATGGATCACATGTTCAAGCAGAAACATACCCGAGAGAGGGAGCAATTGTTTTGGCCTGCCCATCCGGGAGGACGAGCCGGCAGCCAAAATGACCGCGTCGATTTGGATGTTCACAAATAACCTCCTGCCTGTATCAGGCTTGACTTTCCGACATATCCGGCCATACCTAGGAAGGCTGGTGAATTCTCTCTTTTCCGCGCAAAAAATGGCCCTGGTGTCCGTTGTGGACGGCCAGTACTTCGGTGACGATGCTCAGTGCGATCTCTTCCGCGGTTTCCGCTCCGATGTCCAGGCCGACAGGGTTGTGCAGGCGCGCAAGCCGTTCCTCCCGAAGAAGATCGCCACGCCCCTCAATCATTTTCAATATTCTGTCACATCGGCTTCTCGGACCAAGAACCCCGATGTACGGCGCTTCCGTTTGCAGGGAAAAGCGGAGAGCTTCGATGTCCCGTTCCAGATGGTGATTCATGATGATGATATAGCTGCGATTCCCAATCTTTAACGGCTCAAATCCGTTTTTGTCATCTGTCAACAGGCGTGTCGTTCCAGGAAATCTGTCTTCCGTATTGTACGCCGGACGCGGGTCGACCACCGTCGTACGAAATCCTGCGGCAACGCTCGTTTTTGCGAGTGGTACGGCATCATGCCCTGCCCCGAAAATAATCACTTCCGCAGGCGGAATATACACGTCTGCAAAAACTACAGCTTCCCGTTCTTCCGAGAAAGGAACGCGGAGCGAAGCAGACTTCGGATTTTTTTGGAGGAAAAGCTGCCTGGCTTTGGCAGTCACGAGCCGGTCCAATGACAAATCGCCGGTACTTCCAATACTCTCTCCCGCCTCAGGCACGAACAGCCGAAAAGGCGCTGGTGTCTGGCCGCTTCCAACCGTGTCCAATCGGGTAAAGAGAATTCCTGCGCGTTCATCCTCTATGGCAGACAGCCACGCGTCATAAACGGAATCGCCGTGCGTAGGCACATCCTGATTTCCAAAGCTGCCCTCCGCTGATGCTTGCCGCTCATCGCTTGCAGAGCAGGCATGCAGCAGCGGTTCAATGTAGATCTCTACCGTACCGGGACACCCAAGTCCCAAGCCCCAGACCAGGTCTTCGTCCATGACATACGTTTTTACAGTTGGCGCCCCCGTCTCCAGCACTTGTTTGGCTACTTCCGCCACATCAGCTTCGAGGCAGCCGCCCGAAATCATGCCTGTGGACTTCCCCTCCTCATCGACAAGCATTTTGGCTCCCTCACGGCGATAAGCCGATCCTTTGACATGTACGACTGTTGCCATCGCGTATCGCTTCCCGGAAGTTTTCGCTTCCTTTATCATGTTTATGATCCATGCATGATCTCTCATGTACTCACCTCCAAAGACGAATGGTCTTGGCCAATGTACGATACGAGCCAAGATCTCGTGCAGATGCGAAGATATCGATGTAGGGCAGGGCCGTACGCATCCCGCGGGCAATCGGCTCATAGCCGGGCACATCGAGCAGCGGATTTAGCCAGATCACACATGCAGCTTTTGTGGAGATGGTTTTCATGGCTTCCTCAAGCCTGCTCCCATCGCCGGTATCCAAACCGTCGCTTGCGATTAGCACTACTGTATCTTTTCTAAGCAGGCGGCCGCCGTATAACCGAACAAAGGTATGGAGAGATTCACCGATGCGGGTTCCGCTCCCCCATTCCGCCGACTCTGCGATGACGGTAGGGGGTGAGGTTTTGGCCGTATTGGCCGTATTGGCCGTATTGGCAGTTTTAGCAGTTTGACCTGTTTGACCTGTTTGACCTGTTTGATCAGCTTGCCTCGCATGCCGGAGCGCTCTGCTGATCCGCCGCAGCTTCGTGGAAAAAAGAAAGACCTCTACCTGACGCGAACGGGCAGACAAGGCATAGGCAAATTGCAGGAACGTTTCTGCAAAACCGCTCATGGACCTGCTTCCGTCGCAAAAGAGCAAGAAATTGGCTTCTCGCGGCTTCCTCTTTTTCCAAGAAAGGAGGAGCGGCTCTCCTCCCGTCTGCAAACCACTGCGAATGGTACGGCGAAAATCGAGCAGCGCGCCGCGAAGCTGGCGTCGCCACGCCCTCCTTTGCCTCAACCGGAATTCCGCGATGAGTTGCTTGGCACCTTCCTCCATCAGAGGATTTCGCTTTGTCGGGATGCGCACGAGCACTTGTTTCCTTGCTTCCCAGGGCGCTGTCGGAATGACGTGTCTTCCGACCTGCCTTGTGCTTTCGGCCTCCAGCTCCTGATCAACTGGCCTCCAAACGGCATCAGCCAAGTCTGGTTGCCGTTCCTCGGACCGGGCAGAGGCTTCAGGCGGGGAAGACTGCTCTTTTTGCGATTTTCGCTTTGCCATTTCAGGAGATGGCTTTCTGTCCTCCCGGATGGCTTCTTCATGGAAGTACCGCTCGTACTCCTCGTCGAATATCTGCTGCTCCTCCGGGCTCGAACAGAGATTGAGGCGCAGTCCGTAGCGAAACAGGGCTTCATCGGAAATATCCAGCACAGCTAACGATTGGAGCGCATCGGCCGTTTGCTGCGGGCTGACAAGTACGCCTCTTCCCCGCAATATCCGGGAAAAACAAATCAGATGGTGCGACAAACTATTTTGTGCCAGGCAATTGGCATCACCGTTTTTCAACAAGCAACCTCCCCGAACGCAGCTGCTCCTCCACCGTTTCCCAATCGTCGCGGTCTTTGACAAAGCACCCCATCGTCGCTTGCACGACAGATGGATCGAGCTCGCTGCGATGCAGCTTGATCAGCGCCTGAGCCCAGTCGAGGCTTTCCGCTACGCCCGGCACCTTCTGCAGCGGGAGTGCTCTCAGATTTGCCATCATGAGCGAAATCTGCTCTGCCAAGCGCTGGCTTATATCGGGCAGCCTCACCCGCAAAATCTCCGCTTCTTTCTGCATATCCGGATACGCCAGCCATTGATAGAGGCATCTGCGCCGCAGGGCATCACTCAGCTCACGGGTCCTGTTCGAGGTGAGAATGACATAGGGACGATGCACCGCCCGGATTGTCCCCAGCTCGGGAATCGTGACCTGAAACTCGGCCAAGGCTTCCAGCAAAAACGCTTCGAATGACTCATCGGCACGATCGATCTCATCGATCAAGAGGACGGGAGCCCGGTTTTCATCCGTCAAAGCTTCAAGGATGGGCCTTTTCAACAGGAAAGCCGGGCCAAAAATTTCCTCCTCACGCTCTTCGGCCGTCCGCCCGCTATCCTCGCCGAGCTTGATGCGAATGAGCTGCCTCTGATAATTCCATTCGTATAAAGCGGATTGGCTGTCCATCCCCTCGTAGCATTGCAAACGGATCAGCCGCGTGTGTAATACGCGAGACAACGTCTTGGCTATTTCTGTTTTGCCCACACCGGCCGATCCTTCTACCAGCAGCGGTTTGCCGAGACAAAGAACGAGGCGGAGAGCCGTCGCAACAGACGTATCCGTCACGTAACCGTGCTGGTAGAAGTCGCGTTCGATGAGAGCGAAATCGTATCCGCTCATGCCGTTCCTTCCGGCAAGAGAATTTGCTCCAAGGCCCGTTCGGTATAGACACGGCACAGATGCCTGCGGTATTCCTCCGATGCAAACAGGTCTCCGCCGATATCCCCCTCGTCGGCAGCATGGGCGGCAGCTTGTTGAATCAGCTCCCTCGAAGGCCTTTGACCGAGCAAACGCTCCTCCACACTGATCGCTCTGTACGCTACATCGCCGACACCATTGATTCCGACACGTGCATGGTTGATCGTCCCGTCAGGATCAGTCCCCACGACGGCGCAGACGCCAACCACGGCGTATCCGGAGGCTGGATGCGCGTATTTCAGATAGACGCTCTTTGCATCAGACGGCGGAATCAGAAAGGAGACAGAAGTCACCAGGCTGGTCTCCGGCAGAGCTGTCACCAACGGTCCCAGAAAAAATCCGTCCAGCTCGAGCAATTCTTTTCCGTCCTCGCTCTGTACCTCCAGCATGGCATCCAACGCCAGAGCCACTCCCGGCAGATCGGCAGCCGGGTCGGCATGGGCCAGATTTCCGCCCACGGTGCCGCGATGTCTGACTTGCAAATCTCCAATCACACGCGCCGCATCGGCCAGCACCGGCATGGTTTCTCTTATGAGCGGGCTTGTGTGAAGCTGGTGGTGGGTAGTCAAAGCTCCGACGACCAGGCGGTTCCCCTCCCGCCGAATTCCTTGCAGCTCGCCAATCTTGCTGATGTCGATCAGAGTGCCGGGTGCGGTCAAACGGAATTTGAGCAGCGGGATCAAGCTGTGTCCGCCTGCAAGCAGCTTCGCTTCCCCATTGCTTTGCTGCAGCAAGCGAATCGCATCCTCTACGGTGTCAGCCCGAACATAATCGAATGTAGTCGGTATCATATGCCTTCCCTCCTGTTCTGCATCGCTTTCCATACCTTTTCCGGCGTCAGCGGCATATCCAGGTCATCGACGCCGAAGGGCTGCAGCGCGTCCATCACTGCGTTGACGACGGCAGGTGGAGCGGCAGTCGTCCCTGTTTCCCCGATTCCTTTGGCGCCGAGCGGATTGACGGGTGAAGGCGTTTCGGTAAAATGCCACTCTACTCTGGGGAAGAATCGCGCTTTTGGCATGGTGTAATCCATGAATGTTCCGGATAGCATCTGGCCATTTTCGCTGTATACGGCTCCTTCCCAGAGCGCCTGACCGATTCCCTGAACGACCCCGCCATGGACCTGGCCTTCGGCTAGAAGCGGGTTGATTACCTTGCCGACATCATCCACCGCGACATATTTCCTGAGCGCTACCTCTCCGGTATCCTTGTCTACCTCGACGACGCAGATGTGTGCGCCAAACGGGTATACGAAGTTGGACGGATCGAAGAAAGACTGCGCCTCGAGCGAAGGCTCCACATCATCCGGCAAATTCCAGGCGAAATTGGCTGAGCGGGCAATTTCCTGGAACGTCTTCTCTCGCCCGGGCACTCCCTTTACGGAAAAGACGCCGCCAGCAAAATCAATATCCTCGGTTGCGACCTCCAGCTCGTGCGCCGCAATCCGTTTCGCCTTTGCCACGACTCTGTCTGCCGCGATGGCTACCGCTGCGCCTCCGACCGCTGTCGTCCGCGAGCCGTAGGTTCCCCAACCCATCGAAATGCTCTGGGTATCGCCGTGAACAAGCTCGATGTCCTCGATCGGGACACCCAATTTATCCGAGACGATCTGCGCGAAAGAGGTAGCTGTCCCCTGTCCGTGCGGAGACGTGCCCGTATAGACGGTAACCTTGCCGGTCGGATGGACGCGGACCGTGCTGTTTTCCCACACCCCGCCCTGAAAGCCGATCGCTCCGGCAACCTTTGAGGGGCCAAAGCCGCACAGCTCCACATAGGTGGAAAAGCCGATGCCGATCAGTTTGCCCTGTGCCCGCAGCTCCTCCTGTTCTTTTCGCAGCGCCTCGTAATCCACCGCCTCCAAAGCTTTTTCAAGGGTTAATTCGTAGTTTCCGCTGTCGTACAACAAGCCCATTGCAGTCGTATAGGGGAAGGATTCCTTTGGAATTAAATTTTTGCGTCTGACCTCCAGCGGGTCCATTCCCACTTTTCGGGCAAACAGATCCACGATTCGCTCAATCTGGAAGGTCGCCTCGGGTTTTCCGGCACCGCGATACGCATCCGTCGGTGTCGTATTGGTATAAACGCCGTACGTTACGACTGCTGCCTGCGGAATGTGGTAGGCTCCAGTAATCATCAGGCCGAAGTCAATCGTCGGACAGCCGCCTCCAAATGTCGAGAGATAAGCCCCAAGATTGGCGGTGTTTTTGACCCGCAGAGCGGTAAAGGTGCCGTCCTTTTTCCCGGCCAGCTCCACCTCGATAACCTCGTCTCTGGCATGGGTAGTCGCCATGAAGTGCTCACGGCGCTCCTCCACCCATTTCACCGGCCGTCTCAATTCTCTGGCTGCATGGCCGACGACCGCTTCCTCCGTGTACGTCGCGATCTTGGCTCCAAAACCTCCGCCTACATCAGGTGCTACGATGCGAAGCTTGCTTTCCGGAATGCCGAGGACTCCCGAGTAAATCATTCGATGAATATGCGGGTTTTGCGAGGTGCACCAGATCGTCATCTCGCCGCTGCCAGGGTTGAACTGCGCCACTGCCGCCCTCGTTTCCATCGGGTTGGGGATCACCCGCTGGTTGTACAGCCGTTGCCGGACGACCACCTCCGCTTGTTCAAACGCCTCATCTGGCACCTCTCCCGCTTTCCACAGGAGAGCCAGGTTTTGCGGCACATCGTCGTGGACGAGCGGCGCTCCTTCCTGGAGGGCCTTTTCCTGATGGGTAACGGCTGGCAACTCCTCGTAGTCTACGGAAATCAGTTCGAGAGCATCACGCGCTATGTACCGATCCTCGGCGACAACGACCGCTACAGCCTCACCCGCATAAAGCACCTTTTCCAACGCCAGCGGACTTCTGTCCTTTGCTTTCAAATCTGCACCGGGCACATACCACATGGTCGGGACTGGTTTCACTTTGCCGATCAGGTCGGCACCGGTAAATACGGCGATAACACCCGGGTACTGTTTCGCTGTTTCAGTGTCGATGCGGAAAATTTTGGCGTGCGCAAACGGACTGCGCAGAAAGGCGGCGTGGAGCATTCCCGGCAGCTTCATATCGTCGGTAAACATGCCGTTGCCAGTCAGCAGGCGAGGATCTTCTTTTCTCTTTACAGGGGTCCCGATCATATTTGCCATCACTCAGCGTCCCTCCCCGACCGGCATCGTGTCAGAAACGTTTCCGCTCTCTTGCAGCTTGGCCATCTCGGCTGCTGCATGCAGGACCGCATCCACAATGAACTGATAGCCTGTACAGCGGCAAATCACGCCTTCCAATGCCTCACGCACCTCTTCTTCCGTAGGGGCAGGATGCTCCTGCAGCAAGCTCACCATCGCCATCATCACGCCCGGCGTACAGAAGCCGCATTGCAGCCCGTGCTTTTCCCAGAAGCCCTGCTGGATCGGGTGCAAATGCTCGACATCTCCAAGGCCCTCTACTGTCGTAATGCTCGCTCCATCCGCTTGAACCGCAAGCATGGTGCACGACTTTACGGCCTCGCCGTTCACCAGCACGGTACAAGCTCCGCATTGACTCGTGTCACACCCGATGTGCGTACCGGTCAGATTCAGAGTTTCACGCAGGAAATGCACCAACAGCATCCGCGGCTCTACCTCCGCGGTTCGTTCCACTTCATTGACCGTGAGTGTGACTTTACAAGACTTGTTCATGCAGACACCTCCTCAGGTACATTCGTTTACGAGTGGGAAAACATTTGACCCATTTCTTTTTCCGCTGTCTTGAAAAATTGTCCAATCACCAGCTTCGCCACGCCGCCCATTACCCGTTGACCGACAGACGCCAGCACGCCCGTCACCTGAACTTCAGCCGTACAGGTCAGCTTTACCCCCGTATCCTCCTCTTCCAATTTCATTTCTGCAACGGCGTCGATTTCTCCAGGAGCTCCCTTTCCCTTTACAAACAGGCGGTAAAAAAACGGCTCCTCCTGATCGGCTTGCCTTACCTGTCCCGTAAACATCCCCTTGACCGGCCCGACACTGATTCCCATTTCCGCATGGTAAACATTTTCTTCCACCTGGGAAAAGGCTTGGCAGCCGGGGATGGCTTTCTTCAACACCTCCTCGTCCTGAATTCCCTTCCATACTGCGTCCAAAGGCAAACCGAAATGATGGGTATAGACAATTTTCAATCGTTCCTCCCCCTTTTCGAGCCATATTTGTCCTGCCAACGTCCAATTAAAAGGGAGGCAGGCTTTTCTTTTCTATATGGCAATCGCAATTATCGTGCCAGTTGAAATTCGTCGAAATATTAGGAAAAGTATACACATAAAGGGGCGCGCATCTTTCAATTTTGATAGGTCGCGTTTCATTTATGAAAGGTGAGAACGGAGCGTGTGAGCGGAGTTTTTTTCTTTATTGTTTCGTGATGCAACAGGAAGAAATACCACGGGAGGTCAAGTGTGAAGAAATAACCTGGTGATGGCGATAAATGCGGAAGAGCCTTTGATGAAGGACAGGAAGTTAACTTAATATTTTTATGGTCAACTTTTTTCATGAAGGATATGGAAGAAGTAACGCATCCTGTTAAAATGGCTTCTGCCCGCTCTGTCTCCCTAAAGCAAAAAAAGACGCCGGAGAGCCGCATTGCTTGCCCCACCGGTGTCTGCGTGATTAAGGAAACTGCCAGATTTTCGTATTCTGAAAGTCGACTAACAGCTTGAATGATACGCTTTATTTTTTGACTTCAAACTTGGCGCTAGCCTTTACCTCTCCCTGCTCATTGGCCGCCTGGGCTTCACACTGCCAGGCGTCGGCAGTCTCACCCACGACCTTTCCGGTGACAACAATCCGCTCGCCAGGCCGTGTCATCGACCGAAAGCGAGTTGAGAAGCGGAGCAGGTTTTCGACGCCGCACCACTTGCCGATCGCGTGACCGATAAATCCCTTGATCATCATGCCGTGGGCAATTACCCCGTCCAAGCCAACCTCTTCGGCATAGGGAACGACGGTATGGATAGGATTAAAGTCGCCAGAGGCACCGGCATAGCGTACTAGCTGCGTATGCGTAATTTCCCCCTTCTCCAAAGGTGGAAATTCAAAGCCGATTTGCATATAGTTTCCCTCCTCTTTACGATCTCTCGATAATGGTAGATCGGCTGATCAATACCAGCTCGCCGCGCTGATTTTTGTACTTGTTTTCCACAACGACGAAATTCATGCCGGCTCTGGTATAAGCGTCGATGACCTCGCCCTCGCATGTAATCTGGTCGCCTACGCCCATGGCGCCTACGTATTCGTACTCCTGTCCGGCATGCAGCACCTTTGCCATGTTCAGCTGGAGAACGTCCTCCATCGGTCTTTTGCTGCCCCAAAATTCAATGACAGTCGCAAATGTCGGCGGAATGCGCTTGCCTGTCTCGTAGTCTGGATTGTCGTCGCCCAGTGCCTGTGCAAATTCCCGTATCTTACCCGCCTCGATCGTGAAGGTGAACGGTTCCAGCCGCATTCCTTTCCGGGATTCATTCATCTCTATTCCCTCTTTTCCCTCAAAAATCAACAGTGCTGAGAGCAGGTGCATGTCTTTTTCCTTAAAAAGGATTCGACTCGCGCTGTTGTTCTTCCTCTAAAATGCCCACTGAAAGGTTTGAGAACGTATGTAAGCAGTACTGCCTATCGCAAGCTTTCAGGAGGAACGTGCCTCGAGATTGGGATCTTCAAAACGGTAGCCGATGCCATACACGGTTTTAATAAATGCGGGCTCTTTCGGATCGTCTTCCACTTTGTGTCTGAGATTTTTGACATGCGTATCGATTGTTCGGTCATACCCTTCAAAGTCCATCCCCAGCACTTCCTTGACCAGCTCCTCCCTCGTCCAGGTCCGCCCGGGGTGACGGATCAGCGTGATCAGCAAGCGGTATTCATTCGGCGTCAATTCCACCATCTGGCCCTTTTTCCAGACGCTTTTGTCGCCATGTGAAATCGTCAAATCGCCGAATTGCACACGGTCACAGAGGGATTGGTAATCGCCGGCTCTCCTCAGAATCGCCCGTATGCGGGCCACGAGTTCGCGGGGGCTAAACGGCTTCACCAGGTAATCATCCGCTCCCAGCTCCAGTCCAGTGATCCGGTCTGGCTCTCCGCTTTTTGCCGTAAGCATCAAAATCGGAACCCGTGATTCCCGGCGAATTCGCTCGCACACCTCTTCTCCGCTCATGTCCGGAAGCATCAAATCCAGCAAAACCAGATCGATTCCGGTGGAATGTGTCCACTCCAGCGCCTCTGTTCCCGACGCCGCCGTGACGACATGATAACCTTCCTTTTGCAAGTAGGAAGAGAGGATTTCGACAATTTGCGGTTCATCATCCACGATCAGTATGGTTGACACGCCAACTCATCTCCGTCTTCAAAAATAGAAAAAAGATCCCAGGGGACGCCTGGGACACATCTGTTAATGCGCTTTGTTGCCGACAGTCGGGTCCTCCACGAACTTCTGATGTCCTTCGTACAGGACGGAGTTGACCATTCCCGCTGCGGCATGATGCAGATCATGGCAGTGGAACATCCATTCCCCCGGGTTATCCGCTTCAAACGCCACGACATAGCTTTCGCCCGGCTTTACATTGAGCGTATCTTTCATCAGGGGAGAGCCTGTGAGGGCTTTGCCATTTTTGCTCAGAACCTGGAAAAAATGGCCATGCAGATGCATCGGGTGGTCAGAGGAGCCTTTGTTCACCATGGTGACTTTCACTTTGTCCCCTTTTTTGACGTTTAGCGGCTTGATATCCGGATACGTCTCTCCATTAATCGTAAAGACCGGATCCATCCCGTCTTTCCCCATTTTTTCGCCCAGGTCCATCTGGTATTCCTGGTCGTATTTCATGTCGAGGCCGAAAACCCCTTTGCCGCCTTGGCCGTACGCCGTCAAATCGACAGGTGCCGCCTCTGCCTGGGCGACGCTGTTTTCCTTTGCTCCGGCTCCCTGTACTTTTACGGGGATCCGCATTCCTTTGGCCGCTTCGGTCTTGTTCAGGCTCTCGATGACCCAGTCCCCATCACGGCTTGCTACAAACTCGATATCGTAGCGTTCTCCCGGTGCGATCGTGAACGGCTGGTCCTTGATCACGGCCGGGTCCTTGATCGGTTGACCATCTGCGCTTGCAATTTTGTACTCCTGTCCTGGCAGACGAAGCGTGTGGCTTTGGAAGCCCGCATTGACGAAGCGGAGCCGCACGCGCTCTCCTTTTGCTACCTCGAGCGGTTCGATAGCGTCTCCCGTTTTTCCGTTCACCGAAAACGTCGTGTACATCGCTTGCATCATCTGGTCGTGCATGGCTCCCGGCGGCACCTGTGAATTGCTGTGCTCCATGCCAGGCATGCTCGTGTTTCCGTGGCTTCCGTGATCCATCCCGCTCATATTCATGCTTCCATGATTCATGGTCTCAGAATTCGTCTTGCCGTGATCCATACGCTCGGAACCCATCTTGCCATGATCCATTTCTCCCATGTTCATGCCCGCATGCCCTTGGGAGCCCGTATTCCACTCGTCGAGAACCAGTGTATAGTCTCGTTGAATCTGAGCCTGGTCTGGTCCCTCAACGACAAGCGTTCCGTAAAGGCCGAGGTCCTCCTGATTGGCGCTGTCCTGATGGGAGTGGTACCAATACGTCCCGGGGACTGTTGCGGGAAACTCATAAGTAAAGGTCTCTCCCGGCCGTACTGCATTCTGCGTCGATCCCGGGATTCCGTCCATATTGTTGGGGACGGGGTAGCCGTGCCAGTGAATCGTCGTTGGCACCTTCAACTCGTTCTTCAGCGTGACGCGGATAACCTCGCCCACTTTCGCCCGGATTTGGCTGCCGGGAACAACACCGTTGTACGTCCATACAGGTACGTTTTTATCCTTGGACAGTGCCCATTCCGCTTCCTTGGCCACCAGTTCAAAGCTGCGGACTGTTTGTCCATTCTCCTGCAGTATTTCGGGCTTTGCCATATATTGAGCATGTGCTTTTGTTTCACCGCCCGCTCCGTAGAAAAAAGCGCCGGCCGCTGCTATCGCTACAATTCCGGCACTGGCTGCGCCTATGAAGACCTTCTTTTTCATCGACCTGCCTCCTCCTGTTTGTTCTACGGTGCCAGCGTATCAAAATCTCGTGAAGAAATTATGGAGACTTCTCTTTTTCTGTCCATTTAAACAGCAGAAAAACGGAAGCTGCGAGTATGACCGCGATTATCAGACGAAATTTGTTCTCGGAGAAAAAGACAAGATCGTGACCGATAAATGTTTCCATGACGAGCGACGGCGTCTTTCCGATCATCGTAGCGAGAAAGAAATCGGCAAAAGCAATCGTGGAGAAAGCCGCTCCTACATTGACCACCCCGGAAGGCAATAAGGGATTTACACGCAACAGTATCAGCGTCAGCAATCTGCGCCCGCGCGACATGCCGGAAAGACTTTTCAGCCACCTGGCTTCCCTTACCTTTTGCAGCTTGGCCGAACGGGATATTCCCCAGCGGTACAGAACAAACGAAACGGTCGCTCCCAGGATTTCTCCCGCAAGCGAAATGAAAAACCCGCCCCATAACCCGAACACGACCGCATTTGCAGCAGACAGGAACAATGAGGGCAAAACACCAGCGACACTAATCAGCACATTGATAAGCAAGCTGGCGATAATTGCAAATACTCCCCACGAGCGAATCCAATCCGCTGTGGTTACGACCAACTCAGACCACTCCACGAAGGCAATCCTCCTCTTTCTATTTTGGACAAAACATTCTTCCGCAATCTTCTACATCCGAAAAACCAAGACCGTCATAGTCTATCCGAGCACGTATCTCCTAATCTTTCATGTCGGAATCATCAGAATACCATATCTATCTTTCTTACGAAAATGGCTGCCACGGGATTCATTTTCTCTACTCCCCGCCACTGGAACCCGATACAACCGGGGACTCCCCCGGACAATGCGGACGCATCCACTCATTCACGGAACTCCATTCTTCGCCTTTTGAAGGAAGAGATTCTCACCGAATGAAGGCAAAAAGCATGGCTCCACTCAACGTAGGACCGACTCTCGTCGGCTACAGTAATCCTCAGAAGCCGGTCAGCGAAAATAAAAAAGCCGCCCTTCGCACTTTTTTCATGCGAAGGGCGGCGTAGTACACCTGTCAACTTGCCAACTTCAAGGCCGCTACATGCACATACGCTTTGCTGGCTGCAGCGGGCTTGGTTTACCGCCTTCTATCTTCCGGTCGAACACGTAAACGGTGATGGCCAAGTCTGCATCCATATTGATATCGCTGAAGAGTGTGATCAGCTTGGCACCTACCAAATTTTCGAGCTTCTCGACTACTTCAGCCCTCTTGTAGATGTCTTTCACCAGCTTTGTGCGGGTTTCCTGTATCATCTTTCTGCCCTCGTCGGAGTCGATCATCCATTTTTCTACCTCGGTCAGATTGCCTTTCATCTCGATAATCGCCCATGACCCGACAAATCTGGTCCGAATCTTTTCAGGACCATTTCCGACGTATTGCTTGCGAATCTCGCGAACAAGCCTGCTGAATTGATGTTCGACCTGATTGGACACAGATATTTCACCACACTCTAGGAATCCACTACTCTTTTAATCCTTGACCCATGCCCTTCAGGAGGTTCATGCCAAAGGAGACGGCACGGTTGATGTCAGGGTCCTGCAGCGCCTTGATCAGGTCGAATATCCCGACCTTTTCGTCCTGACGCAGGCCCTCTTCCGCTTTTTTCAAGCCCTTTGCCAGACTTCCCGCCAGCTTTTTGGTCATCTCAGGCTCAAGCTCTGTGAGCGATTCCGCTACTGCCATGGCATTGTTGATCGCTTTGGTTACCGGCGGACGGACCAGTTGGCCAACAGCGATCTTGGCTACCTCTTCTTTTGCTTCCACGAGGGAAACGACAGCTCCGAGAATGCCGCTCTGATGGAGCTCCTGCAGCAGCTTGATCGTTTCGCGAATGCCATCTGCGTTCAGGGCTGTGTCGCTTAAAACCTGCTCGAGCGCTTTGGCTCGCTTCTCTTCCTCGGTCAGTACGGGTTGAACGATCTTGGTCGTCGGCTTCGCCATTATTTCACCCCTCCCGGCTGGTTCACATCTGCGATTGGCGCATAATCGCCTCTCGCCCATTTGCGTTCCACCTGAACTCCCAGCTGCGGATTTCGCTTCGCATAGCGCGGGTTATACAACGGCAGAGGATTCTTGCCGGTCGCCTCCAGGATTTCCATGCGAACCTTCGTCTGTTTGTAAGCTGGTGTCTGGGTCCGAACGTCTACGGCATTCCCGGTTAACACGTTGATCGCATTTTCATGGCTGACCGAGTTCATCGGAACGTACAGCTCTTTCCCCTGTACGCGGTCTGTCACGACAGCGCGCAGCTTGATCGCTCCGTATGGAGATACCAAACGGACAAGTGTGCCATCCTGTACGCCCCGCTCTTTTGCGAGCTCAGGCGACACCTCTACGAACACATCCGGCACTTTGTACTGAATGCCTTTTGACTTGTTCGTCATATTGCCCTCGTGGAAATGCTCCAACAGACGGCCGTTGTTGACGATCAGATCGAATTCTGCCGGATACTCGACGGGCGGAACGTAATCGACCAGCGAGAAGCGGGCGCGTCCGTCCGGGAAGTTGAACCTCTCCAAATACAGGAGCGGCTCGTCTGTGCCGTCCGGCTGTACCGGCCAAACCAGACTGTTCCATCCTTCCAGGCGCTTGTAGGAAACGCCGGAGAATACCGGGCTCAGAGACGCAATCTCGTCCATGATTTCGCTTGGATGCTGGTAGCCCCAGTTGAAGCCCATGCGAGCGGCGACTTCAGTGAGAATCTGCCAGTCCGGCTTGGAGCCTTCCAGCGGCTCAAATACTTTGTACAGGCGCTGAATACGGCGCTCCGTATTGATGAACGTACCGTCCTTTTCCAGAGACGGCGCAGCAGGCAGGATCACATCTGCGAACTGGGCTGTCTTTGTAAAGAAGACGTCTTGGACGACGAAGAATTCGAGCTGGCTGAGCATCTCCTGCACATGGTTGGCGTTGGAATCGATCCATGCCATGTCTTCGCCCATCAGGTACATCGCTTTCAGCTCGCCTCTGCCGACCGCTTCCAGCATCTGAATGTTCGTATAGCCTGGCTTTGGAGAGATCGATACGCCGTAAGCCTCTTCGAACTTCTTCCGGATGTTGTCATCGGCAATGCTCTGATAGCCGGGGAACCAGTTCGGCAGGGACCCCATGTCGCAGGCACCCTGCACGTTGTTGTGACCGCGCAGCGGGTATGCCCCAGCGCCCGGACGTCCAAAGTTTCCGGTAACGAGCAGCAGATTGGAAATAGCTGCGGAAGTGTGCGAGCCGCCGACGTTCTGGGTCACGCCCATGCCCCACAGGATGCATGTGCCATCTGCTTCGTGTATCATCGTGGCTGCTTTGATCATTTGCTCGCGCGGAATGCCGGTAATTTCTTCAGCGTACTCCAGCGTGTATTTTTCGAGCAGGGCCACGAATTCATCGTAATGATTGGTACGCGCCTTGATAAAGGCTTCATCATGCCAGCCCTGGTCGATGATGTATTTCGCGACAGCAGAGAGCCAGACGAAATCGGTTCCCTGGCGCGGGTGAAGATACAGATCAGAACGTTCGGCCATTTCATGCTTGCGCAAATCGGAGACGATCAATTTTTGGCCAAACAGCTTTTTCGCACGCTTTACACGAGTCGCCAGAACCGGATGGCCCTCGGTCGGATTGGCCCCGACGATAATGACCAGGCCAGCGGAAGCGATGTCCTTGATCGTACCGGAGTCAGCGCCAAAACCTACGGTCGACATCAAGCCATCCGAAGCAGGCGATTGGCAGTAGCGGGAGCAGTTGTCCACGTTGTTTGTTTCAAATACTTGCCGGGCCATTTTCTGCATCAGATACGCTTCTTCGTTTGTCGTCTTCGAGGAGCTGACAAAGCCAAGCGCATTGCCGCCATATTGTTTTTTGATCGCCGACATTCTCTCGGTCATGTAGCTCAGTGCTTCGTCCCATGTAGCAGGTACGAATTCATCCCCTCTGCGGATCAGCGGAGTGGTCAAGCGCTGGTCGCTATTGACGAAATCCCAGCCGAATTTCCCTTTTACACAAGTGGAAACGCTGTTTACCGGCGCATTTTCCGATGGCTCGATCTTCAAAATTTTGCGGTCGCGGGTCCACACTTCAAACGAGCAGCCTACGCCGCAGAACGTACAAACGGTCTTCGTCTTTTTCGTGCGCGTATCGCGCATTGCCGCCTCGATCTCGGAAATGGCCAAAATGCTGCTGTATCCCGGCTCTACTTCCTTCACCAGGTCGATCATCGGGGTCAAGAGCTCCTGATCCATCGAGGTCATGAAGCCCGCTTCGCCCAGCATCGATTTTTCCATCAAGGCGTTGCACGGACACACGGTCACGCATTGACCGCAGGAAACGCACGAAGAGTTGTTGATAGAGCGATCGTCATCCCAAATTACGCGAGGCATTTCACGCTCCCAGTCGATTGTCAGGGTCTCGTTCACCTGCAGATCCTGGCAAACCTCGACACAGCGTCCGCAGAGGATGCATTGGTTCGGATCGTAACGGTAAAACGGGTGGGACATGTCAACCTCGTACCCTTTTTCCCGGAACGGACGGCTTTGGTGCTCCACTTGCAAAAGCTCCGTCGTGTTGTGCACCCGGCAGTTGCCGTTGTTGTTGTCACAGACTGTACAGTACAGCATGTGATTTTCCAGGACGCGATCCATCGCTTCCTTCTGGGCTGACCGAGCCTTCTCGGAAGCGCTCAGGATTTGCATGCCTTCCGCAACAGTCGTCGAACAGGCGCGCATGATCTTCCCGTCGATTTCGCACATACAAGTATCACAAGTCTGTATCGGTCCAAGAACGGGCGAATAGCAGATATGCGGGTGCTCGATTTCCCGCTCAAGCATGTAGTCGAGAAGGCGCGTGCCTTCAGCCGCTTCGTGTTCTTCCCCATTTAATTGAAAACGCACTTTTTTCTGTTCCATGGTTCCTCCTCTGTGCCAATGCGATCAAAACTTTTTTAGAAAACATGGTCTGGCCTAGCCTTTTGGCGGCGATTTGCACCCAAAGGAGCACTAGTTTCGCTGCTATCCATGATGTCGACAGATGAATGACAAGCATCCGCTCGACCATAAAAAAACCCACCATAAACCAACTTGTACAAACCAGGTTTGCGCAAGTCGCTTTATGGTGGGTTAACACTTAGCATCTTTCATACCAGTTATCAATCCAACCATTTGGGTCGCGGAAGCCAGAATGTGCCAGGAATAATTCATTCCCGCAGCATCGATGCACTTCCCTTTCCCATTATAATCAAACAGGTGGATTTTGCAAGAGAAAACCCTTTCATGGAACTGGCTGAGCCGCCGTTTTTTGCTGACTGGTGCTTGTAATGCGGCAAAACGGATCAGCGGCAGAACAGGAAAATGGAAGGAAGCGACGAATAATGCTAAAGAGAAGCTATGGAAAGGAAGGATACGCCAGATGGATTGCATTTTCTGTAAGATCGTTAAAGGAGAGCTCCCTGCCAAAAAAGTTTACGAGGACGAACACGTGGTGGCTTTCCATGACATCAACCCCGTCGCCCCTGTACACGTACTTGCCATCCCCAAAAAGCACATCACTTCTCTCCTGGACATTCAACCGGAGGACAAGGAATTGATCGGCCATCTGCACCTGTCTTTGCAAAAGGTAGCGGCAGAAATGGGTGTACAAGAATCCGGATTCCGTGTCATCACCAACACGGGCCAGCACGGTCAGCAAACCGTATTTCACATCCACTACCACTTGATCGGCGGCCGTCAGCTCGAGTGGAAGATGTAAAAAAGACAACGCCAGCGTCACGATTCAGACGCGGCGTTGTCTTTTCTTTTTTTACCCTTGCTCCTTGCTTTTTTCAAGCGAAGCGATATGCTCGGCGATCAGCTTTCCGTGGTGCCTGCCGTTTTCAATAAAAATCGCGTTTGCATGCTCGCCGGAGGCAATCACACCAGCGATGTACAAACCGGGTACATTGGTCTCCATCGTGTCCGGATTGTGGACGGGCTCGCCTGTCTGCGGATTCGTCGCTGCTCCGAGTGAACGCAGGACGCTGCGGTCAGGTCGAAAGCCGATCAAGGAAAAGACGAAGTCATTTTCGAGAGTGACTTCTCTCCCCTCTGTCACGACCACCAGATTGCGCTCGGCAATTTCCTTTACAGTAGTGGAATAGAGCACCTGTATGCGGCCTTTTGCGGCCAAGCTTTCAAAAACAGGCCTCGTCCATGCTTTTACCCGATCGGAAAGCTGCGGCTTGCGGCAAATGACCGTCACTTCGGCACCGGCGCGCTCAAGTTCCATGGCAGCATCGACCGCGGAGTTGTTGCCGCCGATGATCGCCACCTTCATCCCCGCATACGGATGCGCTTCCGTAAAAAAGGAGCTCACTTTATCAAGGTTTTCGCCAGGCACATCAAGCCTGTTCGGATTGTCAAAGTATCCCGTCGCAATCACCAGGTACCGGCATGTATATGTGTGCTTTGTCTGAAAACGGTCTACAGACTGCACAGAAAAACCGCCGTTCACCTTCTCTACATGAACGACCGTCTCATAGCTGTTGATCCGCAGCTGATTGCGGGCTGCCACCAAACGGTAGTATTGAAGAGCTTCCAGCCGTGTCGGCTTTTCGTTCGGCGTCGAAAACGGAATGTCTCCGATCTCGAGAAGCTCTGGCGTACTGTGAAAAATCATGTAGGTCGGATAGCGATAAATTGAGTTGACCAACGTTCCTTTCTCGATGACCAGCGGGTCGATTCCCTGTCTTTTCAATTCGACAGCGGCGGCAAGCCCGCACGGTCCCGCTCCAATAATCAGTACCTGCTCCATGGTTCCCATCCATCCTCCCATGTCTTCCCGTCTCTATTTTTCTTGGAGCCAGCTTTCCGTGCACGTTCACACGCAAGCGCGGCCAGAAGTTTATCTGTTTCCATCATATCATACCCGCAAGCGGCGATTGACACTCCCTTCCATAGCCATACCTGTTTTCTATTTCCAGAAAATGATGAATGAAAGAGGTTTTTCTATTCTTTACACTAGAAGAGACATAGAAAAATTACAGACGAAAGAGTAGAGCCATGCGAAAACGTAACGTACATATCATGCTTAGCTTCGTATTGTGGGCAACGTCACTGTTGTCCGTCTCTGTAGGTGTCTCTGCATCGACCGCTGCTGCGCTCAAGGATATTTCGGCAAGCTATGCAAAAGAAGAGATCCGCTCGCTTTATCAAGCCGGTATCGTCCTGGGCGATGCCGATGGTTACTACCGGCCGAAAAAGGCCGTAACCCGCGCAGAGTTCGTCGCCATGCTGACCCGCACGTGGAAGCTCAAGACGGTATCAAGCCAGTTTCCTGCCTATTCCGATGTGCCAAAGAGCTCCTGGGCTTATGGCGCCGTCCAGGCCGCGGTCTCCCTCGGTATCGTAAACGGCACGACGCCAACCGCCTTCTCGCCTAATCGCACCATTTCCCGTCAGGAGGCAGCGGCACTGCTCATTCGAGCGATGGGAATGCAACCGTCCCAGCCAGCCTCCCTGCCTCTCAGTGATGCCTACAGCGTCGCCTACTGGGCAAGACCGTATGTGGCAGAGGCAATCCGCCAAAAGCTCCTGGTTGGCTACCAGGGATATTTCCGTCCAAACGCTCCGCTATCCCGTGAAGAGACGGCGGTACTTCTCAGCAGGGTGAAGAAGAAAATCGATCAGCAAGCGAAAGGCAAGACTCCCGTCATCCTAGGCTGGCAGTACCGGTCTACCGTGCAAGAGTTCATTGATCTGGTCAAAGACACTCCGGTCAATACGCTGTCTCCCCGCTGGTTTTACTTGCAAGCCGACAGCTCGATCGCCGATCACACCGATGCCACTCTTGTCAGGTGGGCTCACCAGAATGGCAGAAAAGTATGGGCGATGTTTGGCAACCGCTTCGATGCCAACGCAACCCACAACGCGCTCTCTGTACCGGCAAACCGCGCAGCCGTCGTCAATAAGCTGGCTCAACTGAGCGACAAGTACCAGATTGATGGAATCAATATCGACTTTGAAAATATCAAGCCCGGTGACCGCGAAGCCTTTACAGCTTTTGTCAAAGAGCTGGCGCAGGCCATGCATGCGAAAGGCCGAACGGTCTCCGTCGATGTTCCGCCTGATACACAGACGGATTGGAGTGCACCGTACGATTACGCCAATCTGGCACGGTATGCTGATTATATCGTTTTAATGGGCTATGAAGAGCATTGGAGCGGAGGCCCTTCTGCCGGTTCCGTCTCATCGCTGCCCTGGCTCGTCAAAAGCTCAAACAACCTTTTGACGCAGATCCCGGCCGACAAGTACATCGTCGGTCTGCCGCTCTACACTCGCGACTGGTCTAAAGTGAATGGCGCTTGGCAATCAACTGATTTGCTGATCCTGGAGTCCTACCGGCTCATCTCGCAAAACAAACCTGCTATCAACTGGAATCCGGCAACCTCGCAGTACAAGGCGACGTACTGGAAAAACGGGACTGCTCATTCGATCTGGCTGGAAGAGAGCCGATCGCTTGGACTGAAAATGCAGGCGAGCATGGAACGGCCTATCGCCGGATTTGCCTACTGGTACGTGGGAGAAAAACTGCCCGATGTATGGAACGTCATCTCCAATGTCATCACCATGCAAAAGCTGAAAAACAGAAAGTAGTGAAGCTGCAGCTTGCAATCAAGCTTTGCTCAAAGAAAAACAAGCCTGGCGCATCAGGCTTGTTTTTCTTTGATCTCAACCGATTTTTTGAAGCAGCCGCCCTTTTAACTGGGCTAGCATATCCTTTGTCATTTTTTCCAGATCGTACTCTGCCGTAAATCCCCACTCTTCCCGTGCGGCGCTGGCGTCGATCGAGTTCGGCCAACTGTCGGCAATCGCCTGACGCACAGGGTCTACCTCGTATTTCAGCGTAAACGAAGGAATCAGCTTTTGAATCGAACGGGCGACGTCTTCCGGCTCAATGCTCATCGCCGTGACATTGAACGCATTCCGATGCTTCAATTTGCTCGGATCGGCCTCCATCAGGGTGATAATCGCCTTTAAAGCGTCCGGCATGTACATCATGTCCATGTACGTCCCTTTTGCGATATAGGAAGTATAGGTACCGTCGGTGATTGCTTTGTAATAAATCTCCACCGCATAATCCGTCGTTCCCCCGCCTGGAGGTGTCACATAGGAAATCAGGCCAGGAAAACGTACCCCCCTCGTATCTACGCCGAACTTGTGGAAGTAGTAGTCACATAAAAGCTCGCCGGACACTTTATTGACCCCGTACATCGTGGTCGGCCGCTGAATCGTGTCCTGCGGTGTCTGATCCTTCGGCGTGCTCGGTCCAAAGGCTCCGATCGAACTGGGGGTAAAGAATTGGCAGCCAAGCTCGCGTGCCACTTCCAAAGCGTTGACCAGACCGCCCATGTTCAAATTCCAGGCCAACAACGGTTTGGCCTCAGCGGTCGCGGAGAGCAGAGCGGCCAGGTGCATAATGGTGTCGACCTGATGCTTTTTTGCGATATCGAACATGGCTTTTGCATCCGTTACGTCCAGCTTTTCAAACGGCCCCGCCTGCAGTACGTCACTGTCTTGCGGCATTTTGATGTCAGTGGCAATGACGTTATTCGCACCGTATTCGTCGCGAAGTCTGGCAGTCAGCTCGGAACCGATTTGTCCCAAAGCCCCGGTGATCAGAATCTTTTTCATTGCAGAATCCCCATTTCTTTGCCCACTTTTTCATAGATGTCCAATGCCCGGTCCAGCATCTCTTTGGTATGGGCTGCTGTCGGCATATTGCGTACGCGGCCGGTGCCGCGCGGAACGGTCGGGAATACGATCGCTTTCGCATACACGCCCGCTTCGTACAAGCGCTTGCTGAATTCCTGCGTTTTTTGCTCATCGCCAATCACGCATGGAG
Source organism: Brevibacillus sp. FSL K6-2834 (assembly GCF_038592925.1). Lineage (NCBI taxonomy): Bacteria > Bacillati > Bacillota > Bacilli > Caryophanales > Paenibacillaceae > Brevibacillus > Brevibacillus sp. FSL K6-2834. The sequence continues at coordinate 2,664,786 of NZ_CP151945.1, read as the reverse complement.
TAATCGGGGTCTCGCTATGCCCGATGTCGAAGCCCAGCTCCTTTAGACCCTTTTTCAGATAGTTGCCGTTTTCCCAGAGGCGATCGTGCAATTCGGTGCTGCTCTGCAAAATATCGATCGCCGTTATGCTGGCAGCCACATCAGCTGGCGTGAGAGCAGTGGAAAACAGGAACGGTCTGCTGCGTACCTTGAGCCAGTCGATCAGCTTCTGTTTGCCTGCCACGTATCCACCGATGACACCGATCGCTTTGGAAAGCGTTCCGATTTGGAAATCGATTTTATCGGACAAGCCAAAGTGCTTGACAGTACCTGCCCCTTTGCCGAGCACGCCAGAGCCATGTGCATCGTCCACATACGTGATCAAGTCAAATTCCTCAGCCACTTCAACGATTTCCGGAAGCTTGGCAATATCCCCATCCATGGAGAATACCCCATCGGTAATGACCATCACTTTTTTATACTTGCCGGACTCGACAGCTTCCTTGGCTTTTGCCCGCAGGTCGTCAATGTCGGAGTGTTTCACCCGAATGATCTGCGCTCGGGAAAGGCGGCAGCCGTCGATGATGGATGCGTGATTCAGCTCGTCAGAGAGAATGGCATCGTCCTTGTCCATTACAGCGGAAATTGCCGCCATGTTGCAATTGAAGCCCGACTGGTAGGCAATCGCCGCTTCGGTATGCTTGAAAGCGGCCAGCTTCTCTTCCAGTTGAACGTGCAGCTCCAGCGTACCGTTAATCGTCCGAACGGCCCCTGCCCCTACGCCGTACTTTTGCGCCGCTTTGACGGCAGCATCGATCAGGCGCTGATCAGTGGCCAAACCCAAATAGTTGTTCGAGGAAAGATTGATCAGCTCTTTGCCTGAGATGGTGATTACCGGACCATTTGCACTTTGCAGAGGATCAATGACGCTATACAATCCTTTGCTTTTCAGATCCGCCAGATTTTCTTCCAAGAAAGCGTCCAAAATCTTGCTTGACATATACATGCCTCCCTGCCAGGATATTTTCCGGAAAACCAGCATTTGTTGAAAAAGAATACATGCGACGAAAACAGATGTCTCCGTGGTATGTACAGTAAAATATAGCACAAACCTTTGTATAATAGCGTTTCTTTACTCATATTATCATTTTATTTCAAAAACGTCCATATGACATAGACATATTGTAAGCGGTCACATTCTCTTCGCCCTTGTCTCGGCTTTTTCTTTACACTCCCCTTTTTTCAGGTCATTTAGCCCTTTTCCTGTGGTTCTACAGGTATCTATAGCCTAGCCTTTTTGTTCTCATTCTTTGCAAAAACAAAAAAGCCGCAGCATCTTATGCTGTGGCCTGTACTCGGTCCTACTCTGCATTCTTTTCCGATTTGAATCGTCCCACGGGAGCATCGGCTGACCGTTCAAATCCGTCAGGGCTCCATTGGTGCGAGATGCTTGCCTCAAGCGGCTGGCCATTGGCCATATGCTTTTGAACAATTTCTTCGGCAAGCTGCGGGGTTACATTCCGGTACCACGTTCCTTCCGGATATACGATCAGAACGCATGAATCTTCACATCGCCCATTGCAGTACGTTTTTGTCGTATGTACCAGATCATCCAGTCCCGCTTCCTTGATCGCTGAGCGGAATGCCTTCGTTACTTCTTCTGCACCTGCCCGGGTGCAGCTTCCCCCATTGCACAAGAGTACGTGCTTCCGGGTACGCGATAAGTTCCAAGTAGCCATTTTATCTTCTCCTTCTTCCCTTTTTCTCTCTGCTGCTCGTCGCCTCAATCCACCGAATTCCGTTGCCCGGCTGCCGGGAAAAGCATCGTGACGGACGTTCCGATTCCTTCTGCACTCCGGATACTGATCTGGCCATCATGGGCTTCCACCAGCCCTTTGGCAATCGTGAGTCCAAGACCCGCCCCGCCGCGTTCCCGGTTTCGGGAGCGATCCCCCCGGTAAAAACGGTCAAAGATATGGGGAAGGTCTTCGGCAGCGATGCCGCTTCCATTGTCCGATACAACCGCAACGATTCGATCCCGTTCCTTTTTTACAGTCAACCGGATCTCTCCATGAGGGGCTGTATGCTTCCAGGCATTGGATAGCAGATTGGTGAACACTTGGGCAAGCCGATGGCGGTCCCCAAGCACCATCGCTTCACCTTCTAGCTGCTTTTTGAGCACGATGTTTTTTTGCGCCAGGGCGGCACTCATGGCGTCCGCAGTCAGCTCTGCAATCTTGCTTATGTCCACCATGTCCTGATTGATTTTGAGCGTTCCTGATTCTGCCTGAATGACTTCATCCAGATCGCTGACCAACCGGATTAAACGCAGCACCTCTGCTCGCGTCGCCTCCAGATGCTCCGGCGACGCTTCCCATACCCCGTCAATCATTCCCTCTGTCTGTGCGAGCAAAGTGTTAAGGGGCGTCCGCAATTCGTGAGAAATATCTGACGTCAAACGCTTGCGCAGCTGCTCTTGATGTTCAAGGCTCTCAATCAGATGATTGAATCTGTCGACCAACCCGGCTAGCTCATCCTTGCCGGACGTGCCCGGTACGCGCACTGACCGGTCTCCTCTCGATACAGCTATCGAGGCATCACTAATCCGTACGATCGGCTTTACCATGTTTTTGGCAATACAAATGCTGACCACGATAACGACGACAATCAGGATCAGCATCGTCCACAACAACGCGTTCGTATGGGCCCTTTGAAAATGTGTCTCAACAGAATGAGACGGAGCTTTTTCATGATGACTGATGGTCAAGTAACCGACCGTTTGGCCATCGACAGCAACCGGCAGCTTGGTGTATCCAGAGCCACGCACCGCAGACTCATCGCCGAATTGTCCAATCCGACTCTGATTCTGGTCCTGTAGCACGATTCGCAGGCCGAGCACTTTGGCAATCGCATCCATCTGGGAAAACGCACGCTCTCCCCAACGATTTTCGGCCTCATATGCCCTGCGGGCCACCTCCAGAACGTCCTGACGTTCCAGTTGTCTTGCTTCGTTCACATACATGGAAAAATGAATATCCATTTCTTTGATCGAGAGCAAGGCAGAGATGAGAATACCGCTCGCCCCTACGGCCATGAAGGCTAGAGCGAGCTTCATCCAGATGCGTTTCATCCCGATTCCTCCGCTGCGCAAGAGATAATCACCCTGTTTGAAAGCTCCAATGACTTATTTTAGCAGAGAACGCTCAGGCTTTCACATGAAAGAGCACATTTGAGTGCGCGCATCCTGAAAATCCAATTATTCCTCCTCTCTTCTATCCACCATGTAAAGCGAACTTGACACAAAGAAAATATGTAAAGTACACCTTACGTAAAGCTTGCTTTACAGAAAGGATGTGAACCATGAAAAACCGGATACGGGAAAGACGGTTGGCCAAAGGCTGGTCGCAGGAATACTTGTCGGAAATCGTTGGTGTCTCGAGACAAACCATTATTTCTTTGGAAAACGGCAAGTACAATGCCTCTCTGGTCCTCGGACACAAGCTGGCGCAAGCGTTTGAATGCGCCATTGAAGATTTATTCATTTTTGAGAGAGATGAAAACATATGACTGAAACAATCTGTACGTATGCAGGGCTGTTTGGCGGGATGCTATTGGGGCTGTTGAGCTTGTATTTGGGGAACCACTTCGCAAAGAAAAAACGGGCACTGGATGAGCGCCACCACTTGATCCGAACGAAGGCGAGAGCTGCTTCCTGGTTCGTCACCCTGGCTGCGATTTACCTCTTCTTTGTGCTGGTCCTGCTGAACGCCGTTAGCTCGATCACCTTCATTCTGGCAATGCTGATCATGGTCCATATCGGAAGCTGGGGATGCTTCGTCTTTTATTATCAGCACAAGCTCTGATGTAGAAGTCTTGTGAACAAAAGGCAAATTATGGTACGTTTAAAACAATAAGCAGCAAGTCGGTGATCTGCACATGCAGTCGGTGAGTGTTCCAGATGAGGTCCAACTGCTAATGGAAAGCTATAAAGAGCAGGCCCAGTCTGCATTTTCAGATCACCTGTCCGGAATATATGTCTATGGCTCCATTGCCTTGGGAGCCTTTGCTTCCGGAAAAAGCGATATTGATTTTCTGACGGTTTTTCAAAATGAACCGACGCGTGAGGATCTCACAAGCATACAAAACATCCATAAAAGACTGCAAAGAACCAATCCGCTGGCGAAAAGGATGGACGGCATGTACTTGTCGGCAGAGCATCTGGGCAAAACCAACCAGCAAATCCCTTCATATATTTACGTCGCCGACGGAAAAGTCCGGCAGGGCTATTGGGATATAAACGCTGTAACCTGGTGGACCGTCAAGCATCATGGCATCCCCGTTTACGGCCCTGAACCTGCCGAGCTTGAACTGTCCATCGGCTGGGATAACGTCGTGGATGCGATGAACATTAATTTGAACGTTTACTGGAACAAACGCGCAGAGTACGCAGCCCTTTATCTTGTCGATGAATTGCTGGCGGATGCGGTATGTACGCTCAGCAGGATTTTGTATACATTGGAGTGCAAAGAAATCGGTTCAAAAGTGCAGGCAACCCAATACGCCCTTCACACTCTGCCTGCCCATTGGCATTCCATACTGACGGATGCACTCCAGATCAGACAAGGGGAAAAGAGGAAAATCGGCCTTGTCTCCCGTTGGCGTCGAGCGAAAGAAACGCAAGCTTTTATCCGTTTTATCATTCAACATTGCAATAATCGCCATATGTTGACATCAATCAAAGCGTAAAGCGGATTCCTATTTCCGAAGGAGTAGATTCACATGTTGAACAACTGGTGGTTTGCCGGCGGGCTTTTGACCGGAATAGCCGGGTCAGCGACAGCTTTGGCAATTTCTTGCCAGTTCATCTTTGGCGATGCCTTCAGAGGCCTTGATTTCTTGCTCTTTCTATTGATTTTGCTGCCCGCTTGTTTTGCCTTGATCACATCATTTGTGCCGGCGCCGCTGATCCTGATTGCTTTTGTTTGGTCCCTGCCGTTAAGCGTTTACCTCTGGGTCGCATCCAATGTGGAGTGGTTTGCGCTCACCTGTGCCGTTTATCTTCTCTCTGCCGTCCTTAAATTCAAGGGTTCACGAGTCGCTTTTTAACCGTGCTCAAGTCCTCGCCACTCCTTCCGTCATCCCTCCTTCAGATACAATTTCGGAAACCCGTACGCGTCTCGTCCGGTCTCTTTCCTCCCTGCCATCTGTCTCGGCATCCGCAAATCGTTTTGCTCTTCTTCCATCAGCCGCTTCCACTCGTCGTTCATCTACTCCTCTCTTTTTTTACAATCAACCAACTTCTTGATTCCGTTACTATCTCACAGCAGCATCTATTCGTCATTTCTTTATGCTCCTGCTCGAAATAGGAACAAAAATTCCCATCAACCTGCTTTTTTGATAGAATGTATGTTCGGGAACGATCCTGTTTTATTCATTGCGACATAAAGGGAGGACGGTTTGATGTCTGTCATAAAAAAACGAGATTCCATACAATTGCTGCAGCTAATTCCCGAGTTCCCCTGGTACGTGGAAAAATTCGTCGAGCATAAAAAGAGCAAGAAAAGTTCTCCGTCCACCTTGGTTGGATACCTGCGGGATTTTTCCTTTTTCTTTCGCTGGTTGATGGCTGAAGGCTTGACGACTGCCAAAGAAATGAAAGACATCCCCTTGGAGACCTTGAACGATTTAAAGAAGGAAACCGTGGAAAGCTATATGCTCTATCTGCAGGAATCGCATTTGTTTGAGCGGGCTGGCCTTTTGCAGAAGCCGACGCGCAGCGCCAAGCGTGAATACAGCGACCGGACCATCCACCGTAAAATCTCGAGTCTCAAGTCCCTGTTTACGTATCTGTCCGCACTCGCGGAGGACGAGAATGGAGAGTCTTACCTTTCCCGCAATGTCATGGCCAAAATCGAATTGGACTTTGTCGAAGCGACACCGCTTGCGCGCGCCCATGCCATCCGTGCAAAAATCCTGATTGACGATGAGATTCACCAGTTTGTCGATTTCGTCCAGAACGGGTACCAAGCCCACTGCGACACCACAAAAAAACTGCAGTACTACCGCCAAAACCGTGATCGGGATACGGCCTTGATCGCATTGATACTCTCCGGCGGCTTCCGCGTCTCAGAAATCGTCAATCTGGATTTGTCTGACGTCGTACTGGAGAAAAACCAATTAAAGATGGTGCGAAAAGGAAAAAAAGAGGATGCCCCTTTCTTCAGTGACTGGGGAAAAGCGTATTTGCAGCGGTATCTGGCAGTACGCCATACCTATAAACCGGACGAGAAGGAACAAGCCCTTTTTTTGGCTGTCTCTCCTGCCAAGCCCCATGGACATCGGATTGAGGTCCGTACTGTGCAGAAGCTGGTGAAAAAATATGCGCAGGCATTTGGCATTCCCGATCTGTCTGTCCATAAGCTGCGCCACAGCTTTGCGACCCAATTTTTGCGGCTCAATCCTGACGCCCACCAGCTTCAAGCTCAACTGGGTCATTCCAAGATCGAGACGACCATGCAGTACGCCCATGTGCTGGAGGACGCTCTGAGCAAAGCAGTCAATCGAACGACGTAATGACCAGTCAATAATGAAGGATCGGACCAGTTTGCAAAAAAGCCGATCGGCTCTTTAAAAAACCGATCGGCTGCATGTGATTCCTATCAATTAGAATGTCGCAAGCCGACAGACTCGCCTTTTGACGTCTTTTAGAGTACTCTGGCTTTTTTAAGGCTGCCTCACCTGAATCTTTTCCGCGAGGGCTTTTTCCTTTTCCTGCTGTGACAGAATCTTCAACTCTGTCATTCTCTCCAGCACCAGATGCTGTCTTGCCATCGCCTTTTCGCTGTGCTTGACAGGCGAGTAAGCCTCGGGCGCTTTCGGCAGCGATGCGAGTATGGCGGATTCGCCGACCGTCAACGTATCGATCGCTTGCGAATTTCCTTTCCCAAAGTAAAACTGTGCCGCATTTCCGATTCCGTACTGGCCGTGTCCAAAGTAGATGACATTCAAATACATCTCCAAAATCTCTTGCTTTGTGTAACGGCGCTCCAGCTCCATCGCGATCGCCATCTCTTTCATTTTGCGCCACATCGTTTTATCCTGGGTCAAAAACAGGTTGCGGGCCAGTTGCATGGTAATAGTGCTCCCGCCTTGGACATAGGCCCCCTCCTGGAGATCAATCCATACAGCCCGGGCCAATGCAGCCGGGTCTACCCCGCCGTGCTGCATAAACCGATGATCCTCGATGGCGACGAATGCCTTCCACAGATGTTCCGGCATTTCTTCTATCGGAATGTACCCGGACGAGCTGTCTTTCAAAGCTTGCAATCGGCTGTCATCGATCCAGGCGCTGCCTGCAGTCGTCATGAGGGACGGGACCAGGTAAGTCAAGCAAATAATGCATAGCGACAGAACCGCTATCCATTTTTTCCAATTGCCCACTGGGCGAATTCGCTTAGTTTCAACGCGTGGAAGCGGATTGATCTCGTTGGTCGTGAGGGTAACATGGTTCATCTGGAATCACCCCTTCTATCGTATCTATCCTTATCATACGAATGAAGAGGGGTTCTTCCCATCGAATCCACTTACACATTCCTTACATTTCCGTAATGTTTCAACGGACGGTGTCACTAAACAAAAAAAGCCCCGGCTTCATGCAGCCGGGTTTGATCGAATTTATGAGCGGTGTTGCTCTTTTTGTCTTTCCTTAAGCCGCAGCTCCACCCGTCGGATCTTTCCTGAGGTTGTCTTCGGCAGGTCGGTGACAAATTCTATTTTTCGCGGGTATTTGTAGGGAGCGGTCATTTTTTTCACATGATCCTGAAGCTCTTTCACCAAGTCATCGGAAGGCTCGATTCCTTTTTTCAGGACGACAAAGGCTTTGACCACTTGTCCGCGCTCAGGATCAGGGCTGGCTACGGCCGCACATTCCGCGACTGCCGCGTGCTTGACCAGCGCATCCTCCACCTCAAATGGACCGATCGTGTAGCCGCCGGAAATGATAATATCGTCTGCACGTCCCTCAAACCAGATGTATCCCTCTTCATCCATCCGCCCTTGGTCGCCGGTAACATACCAGTTGCCGCGGAAGGCCCTGGCCGTACGCTCCGGATCGTTCAGGTAGCCGCGGAACAGCGCAATCATCTCACGGTCAATCGCGATGTCGCCTACCTCGCCCTGCGGCAGCTCGTTGCCCTCTTCGTCGATAATTGCGACACGGACGACAGGAGATGGTCTGCCCATCGAACCCGGCTTTGGCTCCATGCCTACGAATGTTCCGACCAAAAGCGTATTTTCCGTCTGTCCGTATCCATCTCGCACGGTGAGGCCGAACACACGGCGGAACGTATCGATCACTTCCCGGTTCAGCGGCTCGCCAGCGGAACACGCACTGCGAAGCGCTTGCAGGGAGTAGTTCTCCAGGCCCGATACTTTGGCCATCAGGCGGTACTCCGTCGGGGTCGCACACAGTACCGTGATCGGGTACGCTTGGAGGTGGGCCAGATACACCTCGGGATCAAAACGTCCCTTGTAAACGAACGCTGTCGCTCCCATTCCCAGTGTTGCCACAAAGGGGCTCCACACCCACTTTGCCCAACCAGGTCCCGCTGTTGCCCAGACGAGATCGCCTTCCCGTACGTCCAGCCAAAGCTTGGCTGCTACAGCCAGATGTGCAAAAGGCCAACCGTGAACATGCATGACTCCCTTCGGTCCGCCGGTCGTACCGGATGTGTAAGAGAGAAAGGCCAGATCATCCGAACGAGTATCCGCACAGGAAAATTCGTCAGATTGTTCAGCCAACAGCTCCTGCAAGGCGATCCAGCCCTCGCAGCTCTGACCAATTGTGACAAAGTGCGAAAGCGACGGACAGTTTTGACGGATCATGTCTACTTCGGACAGGACGGCATCGAAACTGATAATCGCCTTTGCTTCGGCATGAATCGCACGGTACTCAATATCTTTGCTGCGAAGCATCTCTGATCCTGGCATGACGACTGCTCCCAGCTTCATCAGACCCAAGTAAATGGCATAAGCTTCGATCCCTCTCGGAACCAGCACGAGCACTTTATCTCCTGCTTCAATCCCCAATGATTGAAGACCATTGGCAACGCGATTGGAATAGCGGCGCAGTTCTTGGTACGTGAGAATTCTTTCTGTCCCATCGTCACTTAATTCCCAGACAGCCCGTCTTTCGGGATCACGATCGGCCCATTGGTCTACCTGTGCGGCAAAATTGTAGCGCTCCGGCATCTGTAGCTGCATGTACATTCCCCCATTTTCATCAGGTATAATAGGAAGATTCTCCAAATTTTCAATTTTTCCTTTTTCAGAAATTTTGGATTCCTAGCTCCTGCGTCTGAGCAGGATCCAGGCGCCTGCATAAACAGACGCAAGCCCCATTTCCTCACGATATGACCGCCAGCCTGTCTGTATGCTTTCGCTTGGGGTGAGCGCAACGTATAGGATAGCCCACAACCCTATGCCCATCAGCAGCAGACCGATCCGTTCTCTGCGGACAAAATGCGCTCGCGAACGCGAAAAGGTTAGCATGGCAATCAGGAGCACCATGACTCCTGCATGCAGGGCATTAACAGGGAGGTAGTAGCTTCCCTTCAGTACCCATCCCCAGCCTTCGGTCTCCATCCCGTACTGCTTGACAACAATCGAATACACCGCAGCCAGAAAGGCAAAAGCACTGAGTGTCCATTCGATCGTTCTCTCTAATGGCCATTTTCCTCGAAAGGCTTGCAGAGCGAAAACCAGCAACCCGCCGACTGCGGCAGCTTCCAGACCGTACGCTCCGCCACTGTACAGCAGCCATCGGGAGGGCTGCAGCCACACCGCTTTTCCGGCTTCCAGCACTGGCCACAGCTTGTACAAAAGAAGCCCAGCCAATAATGCGTTGCTGCCTGCCTGCAAAAACGACTGAACCCCTTCCAGCTTCTCTTCGACTCGTTTGATCCAAAATCCATAGAGAAGGAGTGCTAGGACGACAGACAGGACGCTGGCTGAAAAGTGCAACGGACCGATTGACAGCATTGCCCCCGGTTCCAGCATTACGGATTTCCTTTCTTCAGCAGGGGTTGTACAACCCGTTCAAATTCTTCGATCGTCACCGGACCCATTTTTTTGTACACAATCCTGCCGTCCGCATCTAGGACAAAACTCGTAGGCATGGCGATGATCTGGTACTCTTTGCTGATTTCTCCCTTGGGATCTGTGACGATGGGATAGTCTACCTGGTATAGCTTAACAAAATCCCGTGCCGCCTCCTCCGAATCATTGTAGGTCGTGTTGATCCCTATAAAGGAAACTTGATCCCCATACGTTTTATGCAAGGAAGTCAAATCGGGCATCTCTGCTTGGCAAGGCGGGCACCAGCTGGCCCAGAAATTCAGAAAAACAGGTTTGCCCCTCTGCTCTGCAAGCGACATCTCTTCTCCATGCAAGGACATCCCTTGAAAATCCGGGGCCAGATACCGGACCTCCGGTTTGGCTATCATCTCGTTTACGTTCTCCTTTTGACTGCCTGTCCCTACTGCTAAATAAGTAGACAAAGCGACAATCGCCAGAACCAGCATGTAACGAATCTTCATCGCTAATACACACCTCCTGTTCTTGCAAACAAAAACCTTCCATCATTTGTCAACCTATCTATTGTAACAAAAGCACTCCGCTTTCGTCCTAGTTAATATAGAAACAACATGGAGAGAAAGTCTGCAAAAGCGAAGAAAAAAAGACTCCCACGCATAAAGCATGAGAGCCTGTATCTTTGCGGATACGCGGATTTTTTATTCAGGAATGACGCGCTTTACTTTTACCACACGGCGTTCCCAGTTCGTACCATCGAACTTCGAGTATGTAACCCCAGGCTTACCGTACGTATGCAAAATTTTTCCGTTCCCTGCATAAATGGCGACATGCGTGATCCGGTCAGACGATGTGTTGACGGATGCTTTCATGAAAATCAGATCGCCTTTTTTCACGTTTTTCAAAGATACGCTTTTCCCTACTGTGGATTGCTGGCGAGAATCGCGTGGCAGCGTAATTCCCGCTTCTTTAAACACACGTTGGGTAAACGACGAGCAGTCAAACGTTTTGGTCGTGTTTTTGCTAGAGCCGAATTTGTACGGTGTACCCATGTATTTCTCACCGTTTTTAATTACCTGGTTGGCAATAGCGGTAGCTTCCGAGCCATTGTCGGGCGTACTTGGCTTTGAAGCAGACTCTTCTTTTACATACCGTCTGGCGCCCAAGAATTTCTTTTCATATGCGGAGTATTTTTTCACCACTACTTCATCTTGGCTCTGCGAAGAGTAGATAAATTGATCGTTCCCCACATAAATCCCCATGAAGGAAGGATTGCCTTTCCCATTGGAGGAGAAGAATACGAGATCCCCGGCTTTAACGCTTGTCCGGCTTACTTTGGTCCCGCCGCGATACAATTCAGAGATCGTATCATCAATTTTGATTCCTGCTTTGCCGTATACATACGTGGCCAATCCCGCTGAACCGAAGCTGTTCGGCCCTTCGGCACCAAATTTGTAATCTTTGCCCAGCAGCGATTTGGTCAAGCTCACGATTTGTTCAGACTTCCCGGAATCTTGCGAATAAGCGGCCGCTTGTCCAACTTGACCACCCATTAACAGGGACGTACTCAGCATGACGGCGATAGTCGATTTCATCACCCAATCTCTTTTCGTCACTCTCTTTTCCTCCTTGTCATGTTGTGATCCCTCAATCGGGTACAAGCACAGGTTACCGCAGGAGGAAACGGGAGGATAAGACCGTAAAATTTACCAATGCGTTTTTTGGTAACTTGGCCCTACACGAAAAAAGAGTCTCAAACATTGCCATGAATGCCTTTTAGTTCCCTGGGCCTAGATAGCAAAAAATACGCGAGGCCAAGCGCAAAAAAGCCATCTTCTGCCTGATAGTGTCAGAAGATGGCTTTCATTATGCGGAGTTAGACGAGTCTTGCAGTAAATTCTCCCCAGTTTTCCGATCCCCACAGGAAGCTAAAATGATCGCCGTTTTTCGTAGCTGCGACACCGGCAGGAGTGCCTGTATAAATAATATCTCCCTGGTCCAAGCCGAAGTGTTCATTTGTATAGCGGATAATGGTCATCAAATCGAAGATGACATCGCCGATATTCCCCCGCTGTGCCTGTTCGCCGTTCTTGACGAGTGTGAAATCCGTTTCCAGGCACGCTTGCAAACCTGGGAACGGCCGAAAAGCAGTGACGACAGCAGAATTCGGAAAGCCTTTTGCCAGCATCCAGGGATATCCCTTTTTCTTCAGCTCGCTCTGAACATCGCGCAGTGTAAAATCTATGCCCAATGCCATTTTGTCGACGATGTCCTCCAGCTTCGCCCCTTCGGCAAAAGGTCTGGCAATATGGATCACGAGCTCGGCTTCGTAATGCAGTTCACCGCGATTCCCCGGAAGCTCGATCTCTTGTCCATTCGCCTCAACCAGGGCATGAGTCGGCTTGCCGAAAAGCATCGGGGCCGTTGGGACCTCGTTTCCCAGCTCTGCCGCATGAAGCTTGTAGTTGCGTCCTACACAGTAAATATTCCGGATCGTTTGCATAACTTCTTCTCTCCCTCTTGCCCAATTTTCCCTCTTTTACTATATCACTGTTTGTTTTTCACGGACAGAAATCATTGCCGCCGTTCTCATCTCTTCCGCCGTACCATAAGCGCTCGTTGCCTCTGTTCTCCAGCGTCCCGATCGCTACGCAAACGGCCAACAGCATGCTGTCCAGATCTTCCTCCTCCAGTGCCTGCCAGTGCAGACGGTAAGAAAGAAGAAAGGCCTTCTCATCCAGGCAGACTGCACTTATATCGATATCCCGAATGGTTTTCAGCACGTGATATCGCGCACGCAGGGTGTCTCCAAGCGGAAACAATCCGTCCCACGTTTCGGGATCATAGCTGGAGGTGACATCGACTTGAAACGCAAGTGACTTTTCTTCCCGGCGAAACACTACATGATCTTCCTGATAAAACCCTGCCCCGCATGGAAGCGTATCTTCGAGAGAAAAGGAGACCCCCTCCGGCAGGTCTTCCGGTTTCAGTGCATGGATCAGGCGCCCGGGCAAAAGAAAGGCGCCATCTTTTCCAAGAGCAAGCTTTTCTCCCATTACGTGCACAAGAACTCCCTCTGTTTCCTCTCGAACGACAACGTACATGCAAATCCCTCCTTACCAAACAGTATGTTCGCTCGGAAGGAGTCCAAAACGAGCAAGCCGCCTTTCTTTTATCATAGAGGGTGGAATTCCACTTCTGCTTGAAAGGCAAAAAAAAAGACGTGTAACAGACCTATCATCTGTCTACACGCCATAGCCATCCCTGTCAGTTATGTGTTTATGCTGGTACCGTTTTACTTCTTTAAGATGGCAATTACCACCTCTGTATCATCGTAAGTCTTGGCCTTGATCTTCAAGGTGTAGTCGTATGGATTGGAAAATCTGAAGTCAAGAAGTCCATATGCGACGGTAGCATCCTGTCCGACGGGTACATAGCCGACGGTCTTGCTGTGAGAGTGCCGTTCTACAATCGACAGCTGCGCTTCCATCACTGCATTGAACAGCGTCGAGGAGACTTGACAGATTCCTCCGCCGTATCCTTCGGTCAACTGGCCGTTTTGGATGACATGCGCTTCCTTCCAGCCATCTTCGGCCAGGTTGGAGTTGCCTACTTCCTTATTATAGGAAAACTCTTCTCCGGGCTTTATCTTTTCCCCGTTGATTTTTCTCATCGCTTTTTTGATGTTATGAATGCGACTCTCAGAGCTGCCAGCCATAGAGGTGTAGTACAGTCCCACGACATCTTCCTCATCTACTCCAAGACGTTCGATCAGCTTCTCGCGGTCAAAACCGGGCACGGCGGCAGTTGCTCCACTCGTTACCGATTGACCCGGTGCAGATGGATCAGGAGTGCCCGCTGCGCTTGCCGCCGGAACATGGATTACAGTCATCACAAGCCCTGCCAGTAGAGCGAATAGACAGGAACGAGATCGATTCTTCACTAACTCTCCCCCGCTTTTCTTCGATAAATTGAGAAAGCCGGCTTTGGTCAACGATTCACCGGTTCCTCTACCACTTTAGCAAGGTTATTGTCAAGACTCAATCTGTAAATCTTGGAGAGCGGATTCATGGGGAGGCATGAAAAAACCGCCCTCACAACGGGCGGCAATCGCTATGCTATGGGGTTTCCGACACCTGGCGGAAGGCTTTGAGAAAGTTCTCGACCGGATGCGCTCCAGATAGAGCCAATTTCCCATCAACCACGAAAAAGGGCACACCGGTAATTTGCAGTTGCTTCGCATACTCGAGGTCTTCGCGTATTTCATCCAGTTTCTCGCCCTTTTCGATGAGCAGGCGCGTTTCGATCTCGTCCATGCCGAGAAGACCCGCTATATTTACGAGCGTATCCAATTGACCGATATCCTGCCCATTTTCGAAATAAGCCCGGTATATAGCGTCTACCATTTCGGTCTGCAATTCTGGAGGAGCCAGCTTGATCAACTGATGGGAAGCAAGCGTATTGGGCCAAACGGAAACCTGATCAAACTGAAAAGGGATCCCTGCTGCTTCACCCGCATTGGCGGCATGCTGCACCATTTGTTTAGCCCCTTCGATTCCGCCTTTCATCGCCCCCATGTACTCCCAGAAGGGAACGCCTTCCTTGGGCGTGTCCGGGTTGAGCTGATAAGCCCGGTAGCGGATGGTGATCGGTTCTCCTTCCCACTGTTTGATAGCGTCAAATACATTCTTTTTACCGATCCGGCACCACGGACAAACCGTGTCCTGGAAAATTTCGATGATCATTTTAAAAGCTCCTTCCATATGTACGGTACCCTTATTGTAGCGCAGAGCTTCAGAGAATGTAAGTTAATAATCTTTTGTAAGTATTTTTTGTCTTTCTTCTATATATCATGCGACAAATATCATGCGACAACATCTCTTTTTGAAAGATACCTGATCGCAATAGCCGAGACAATGACAATGAACAAGCTGTTCATCGCCAAAAACAGACCGTTCTCCGCGATTGTCAAACTTTCTTGGCTCAATGCGCCCATCCCGATCGTCAAGAGAGAATACGGGTAAAACATGCCGAGTTTCATCACATACATCCCCAGACCGATAAACGCTGCACAAATGCTGATGCCGATTGGGACTGCGAAGCTGCGGATGCGTATCGATAGAGCAAGCTGTACCGCACTGATCGCGATAGATGCATACAAGCCGCGGCTCATCCAGCCAACGGTTTCTATTGGAAATGGCGATGCCAATCCCAGCGCCTTCCCTGCGCAAAAATACAGCAGCAGGAAAAATGCCTGGACAATGAGCATCATTATCCCGGCAATAGCCAGTTTCGAAATGAAAATCGCAGACCGGGAAACCGGGGCCGTCATCACCTGGTACCAGTTTTTGTTGAAATGCTCGAGACGGCATAGATATGCACAGCAGATGGCAATGAGAACGGGAAGGAAAAACTCCCCGTAAAACAGGCTTACTTGTGTCCATAGGCTGTACCATCCATTGGTGAGCACGCTTTTGTTTGCGTAATAATTGGCGGTGCCAATCAAGATGCTGACAGCAGGCAGTGCCGCCAGAATGCTCCAAATGTACGACTTGCGCATTTTCAACCATTCGGCAGCCAAACTTTTTATCAACATGGTTCCCCCCCTTATTCTTCCTTGCGGGACATATGGATACTCCCGATGAGATAAACGGCTCCTCCCATCAAAACCACAGCGAGAGGCAAAGCCGGCTCGACGCTGCGGGTGACAAACTCCATCGTTCCGTTCTCGTATTTGTACGTGACACAAGACAGCCCCGTATAATAAGACCAGACAAAGATGCGCCGGACCGCTTCCGGAAAAAGATCGGCCGTCATCCCGATAAAGCCGCCAACCATCCCCAAACCGAGTCCAAAGGCTTGATTTTTGACAGCAGATGAAATCCATTGCTGCAAGGCGATGACTGCCATATTTGCCAGCATGGTGCCTGACACAAATCGGAGCAGCAAAGAAAGCGGCAGCGGCTGCGCAAAGCCGTTTGCCAATCCAAATGTTGCAATCGCTATGCTGAGCAGGATCATGGCCAACAACATCAGCAGGCAGGCACAAGCATATTTTGCGGCATAAATCCTGCTGCGTGGAAGCGATGCCGCCATTAGCAGCTTCCACGTGTTTCCTGTATGCTCCATATCGGAGATGCGAGACACAACCACTGCCGAAAGGATCGGAAGAAACAGCCCATTCATGGAGGCAATCGTGACAACTATCCCCTCCCATCCCGCTTTATCCGGATTCCGGGACATGGCCATGCTGACAGACAGGAAGGCCCAGCTTATTTCTACCAACAGAAACAGTACGATCATGAGAAATACCCGCTTGCGGCGCAGCTTATAGAACTCCAGTAGAACTGCTTTCATCAAAGGCTTTTCTCCTTTCCTGTAAGCTCAAGAAAGATGCGCTCCAAGCTTTTCCTTCGCTCTTCAATCCGAATCACATCGATGCCCCCCTGGACAAGCATTCGGTTTGCGAAAGCGGTCTGCTCGTCATTCATTTCTTTCACTATCAAGGCATCATCCTCGATAACTGAATGGAAGCCTTGCCTGTAGAGCAGGACATGCGCCGTTTCGTTATCCACCGTTTTTATCGCAATACGAGGCTGGCTCTTGCTTTGCAAAGCTTCCATGCTGCCCTGAAACAGCAGTTTCCCATCGCTGATGATGCCGACTGAAGTAGCAATTTGTTCAGTTTCTGACAGCAAATGGCTGGAAAGCAATACGGTGATGCCGTAGCGCTGCGGCAATGATTTGATCAGCTCGCGAATTTCACCAATACCCGCAGGGTCAAGTCCATTCGTCGGTTCGTCAAGGATCAGGAGCTTCGGAAAAGCGATCAAAGCCATTGCAATGCCAAGCCTCTGCTTCATTCCAAGGGAATACAGTCCAGCCTTTTTGTCCTTGTGGTTTTCCAGCCGCACAATTTTGAGTGCCTCGCATACATTTTTGTCCGGGACATCGTGCAGGCGCTGCATGATCCGCATGTTCTCCAGACCGGTCAAATGTCCGTAGTACGAAGGAGACTCGATGAGCGAACCGGTCTGGCGCAAAATGGACAGCCGGTTTTTGTCAAATTCCTTTCCAAAAACAACCACCTTTCCGCTTGATGGCTTGACCAGCCCCAAGAGCATTTTGAGCGTTGTCGACTTTCCTGCTCCGTTGGGCCCCAAAAAGCCGTACACCTCCCCTTCATGCACCTCGAGATTCACCTCGTTCACCCGATAAGCGTCTCCATATCGTTTGGAAAGATTATGCGTTGAGACGATTGCATTCATCTTTTTCACTCCACTCTGTTTGCTGCTGATTTTGGTATCGCAATATGAGCATAACAGCGGCATCTTTCTGGATACTGACGGCAACCTTACAGCGACCTTAAATCACGGGAAACACTTCGAGTTATCGCGAAATCGCCGGAATTTTGCTGTATATTTGTAAACAGGTGATGACGAATGGACCAGATCAAGCAAAAGAAAGTGCTCATCGTGGATGATGAGCATGAAATACGCGAGATGATCGACAGTTTTTTGCGAAAGGAAGGCTTTTTTCGGATATTCCATGCGGCAAGCTGCAGCGAGGCGATCGAGGTCTGCCTGTCGGACAAGCCGGACATTGCCATTTTGGATGTCATGCTGCCGGATGGGGACGGCTTTTCCCTGTTTTCTTCCCTGCGCAGAATTTCAGACATACCTGTGCTCTTTCTTTCGGCCAGAAACAAGGATGAAGACCGGATCCTCGGGCTTGGCCTCGGCGCCGACGATTACATTGTCAAGCCGTTTTTGCCTCGCGAGCTTATGCTGCGCCTGGGAGCCATATTGCGGCGCGTGTACGCTCCGCCAAAGCAGGAGCGGCTGCCTGTTTTTGCGCTGGGGAGCTTTACTGTCGATTTGGAAGGGGGCGTGGTACGCAGCGCGAGCGGAGAACAGCCGTTGACCGCCAAGGAGCATGCCCTGCTGAAAAAGCTGTATGAAAACCGCGGGCGCATCGTCACAAGCGACGCTTTGTGCAACGCGGTATGGGGTGACGACAGCTTTGGATACGAAAATACCCTCATGGTTCACATCCGGCGCATCCGGGAAAAAATCGAGTCGGATCCCTCCTCCCCTGAACACCTGCTGACTGTAAGAGGGCTGGGCTACAAGCTGATGGCAAGCGAGGATCGGGCATGAACGGGGCCATTCATATTTTGCGGCGTTTCGTAATCTCAACCATCCTTATTTCGGTGTTTCTGCTCATCCTGAATTACGTAGTGCTCGGGACATGGTTTTTTAATGGAATGAACGTTGGAAAAACGCCTGAGGATGTCGTACGCGGGGCTTCAGAGGGACTTCATGGAAGCAGCGGCAGCTATGCGCTCGCTGAAAGGGCGGAAAAATTGCTTGTGCAGCACAATGCTTGGGCCATGCTCATCGACAAGCAGGGACAGGTGGCATGGGGCTTTAAGCTGCCGGATGAATTGCCCCGTGCCTATTCGCTAACGGATGTGGCAAAGCTCTCCCGGCATTACGTTATGGATTATCCCGTTTTCATCTGGGAGCATCCCGATGGCCTTGTCGTTGTCGGGTATCCAAAGGACAGCGTGGCAAAATACCAATTCAGTTTTCCGCTTGACTGGATCAGCAGCGTTCCCCTCCGGCTGGTCGGCATGATCTTCGGGAACATTGCGCTCGCCCTGCTGCTGTCGCTTGTCATCGGCACCCTCCTGATTAAATCCATAACCCCGCTGATCGACGGCATTCACGGTCTCGCCCACGAGCAGCCTGCCCATGTCGAGCCGAAGGGATTGCTGCGCAGCCTGGCAAAGAGCATCAATCACACTTCGGCGCTGCTGCAAGAAAAGAACGCAAAGCTGAAAGCAAGAGATGAGGCGCGATTCAACTGGATTGCCGGTATCTCTCATGACATCCGGACACCGCTTTCCATGGTGCTTGGGTATGCCAGTCAACTGGAGGAAAGCGAGACCTTGCCGGATGAACAACGGAAAAAAGCCGCGATTATCCGGCGGCAGGGGGAAAAGCTTCGTTCCCTTGTCAGCGATCTCCATTTGGTCTCCATGCTTGAGTACGAGATGCAGCCGGTAAGCTGGAAGGCTGTAAGGCTGCCGGTGCTTGCCCGGCAGGCCGTATCAGACTTTCTCAACAACCATGATGTCGGTGAGAGATTCTCCCTGCAACTGGCTTTCGAGGATGAGAACATCAAGGTCAATGGTGATGAAAAACTGCTGCAGCGGGCGATTGCCAACCTTCTGCAAAATAGCATGCTTCACAATCGAGAGGGCTGCCAGATTCTTTTGCAAATCATGCGTTCCCCCGACAAAAAAACGTGCCGCTTCACCGTCACGGATAACGGAAAAGGAATACCGCAAAGCGAGCTTGCCGATTTGCTGGAGCTGCCGTACTCGACCAAGAGAAAGAGCCCTGTACAGAACGGCCACGGACTCGGCCTCCCGATGGTCGCGCGGATTGCCAAAGCCCATCAGGGAAGGCTGATCCTGACGAGCGATACGGGGAAAGGGCTGCGAGCCGAGATCGAGCTTCCGGTCATGGCAGACTCTTGATTTTTTTGCCCCGTGCATGTCCTTTCACGCTAAAAAAGAACAGAGCGGCTGCTTTCACCCTGCTGCAGCCGCTCTGTTTCCGTTATTCCAGTGCGCTATATCGTGTGCTTCAGTCTTAAAACAGGTTTATAGGCATGCTTTAAGCCCATGGAAACGGCCAGTCTCAACACAAAAGCACTCAAATTGCCAAAGTCCCTCACAGTTCCTTCCTGCTCCTTCTACCACCGAAACGGCTATCGCAGCACTTATATGATCTAAACGAGCGTTTTTAACTCTTTCGCCAACAAGCTGATCGTTGCGGCTCTCTCCCCGGCATCCTGCTCATCGAATAAAAGCTGCTGAACAAATTCCCACATGTCTTCCAATTTCCGTTTCTCCTGATAAAACTGGAGGGCATCGGGGTTAAAGGAATAGTCTTTATGGCGTTTCCGATAGATGCTTAAAAATGTGTCGAAATGCGGATGATCAACCAGGAACATCAGATCGGCTTCTACGGGAGCCACTGTAAGCCCTTCCCAGTCAATCAGAATCAGCTTCTCTTCGGCCAGCATCAAATTCCAATTGTGGATATCGGTATGGCATAGAGCCAGTTTGGGATGACTGTTTTTCAACCTTGCAGACAGCCTGCGAATGCTATCGGACAGGCTCTTGATACGTTCCATCTTTGGTTCGATCATTTTCACAACATCCGTTGACAGCTTGTTCCAATCGTGATCCAATGCGTTCCTCAGCTCCTGCAAAAACGGAACCTCAAAAACTTCCCGGAGTCCTTCTGTTTGAACAGGGATTTCTCCCCCATACCAATGGAGCTCCGCAACGATTTCCGCGAGCTGACAAACCTGCTCCCTGCTTAACTCACGATTGCCAATCGTTTCTCCGTCAATATATTGAAAAAGAAGATAGATGGCATCTTTACTTTCGTATTTATAATCGCCATTTGTTGTGAATAGCGGCACAGGAATTTTCCCCTTCAAGCCGCTATTTTGCTGGAGCCAAACGGTGACAGGCATGTACGTATCAATGAGAGCTGTCCACTTGGAGGTAGATGCTCTGTTTTTTTCATAAACCTTCAGGAAATAAGCACACCGGTCATCAAGCACTTTGTAGGCCAGCGCTGACCATCCCCCCCTGCTGCGGCGAAACATTTTTGCAATCGATACCATACTGCTCTCTTAGGATTATTTTTATCTCGTCCATAGTAGCCCTCTATTCATTTGTAGTTTCCAGTGGATGGGTCCACCAAGCTGAGTCTTGTGCAATAGATCTACAGCTGATCGATAATCAATGACAAATGGTTTATTTTAAGCCTCCGGTTACGATATCTACAATTGTTATTTTATCGTATATTTCCCTTTCCCTCTCAGCAATATATTCAGACAAAAAAAACCCTTCAGAAGAATCTGAAGGGCCCTATGTTTACATATGGTGCGGTCGAGAGGACTTGAACCTCCACGGTGTTGCCACCACTAGAACCTGAATCTAGCGCGTCTGCCAATTCCGCCACGACCGCAAGCGACAAGAATTATTATATTCGCAGACGATGGAGATGTAAAGCGGACTTTGGGAAAATGGGAAAGGCACCCCGTTGCCGCTTTGCAGGGGGACTGTTCCATCCAGATCATATGGAGGACTCCGGCTCGTTAGTCTTCACCTTTGTTTGATGTGAAAGGAAATCGCAAAGCACAAGAGAACAAAAAGCAATTGCAAAGACAATGCCAGCAATATTCCTGTCAACAAACCCAATGCAACGTTACTTTCAGTGGCATGATAGCAAGCGACAAACAACCCACTTGAGCCAATGGTCGCGGGCATGCCTCTCCTTGCACGGAAAGTACCCTCGGGGAGCAGCTTTCGCAAGGGCTGTATCATGATCAGCACTCCCACTTGCTGCAAGCGCCATCCCTCTCCAATCGGTTATAAAACCGCGTCCAGTCAACAGCAAACACGTTCCATCGGCCAGGAGCACCACATATCCTTCTTTGCGGCCGTTGTTGGAGGCCGCTTTCTTGTCTCACCGAAAATTTGCGAAATGCGGGAATCGTCAGCACTTCAGACAAGCCAATGAAAGAAAGCACCAGCCAAAAAACGAATCGCCAAGACAGAAACTCGGCTAAAAGCCCGGCAAAATAAGGACCAATTAACGCAGGTAAAATATCTACCGTCAACTTTTTCTTTGGAAACTCCCCTCGTACCTGAATACCTGACGAAATCTGCCGTAATCTGCCGCAAGAAACTTCAGCCGTTTCTCCTCCAAGCCTCCATATTCAGTTCATTATTGATGGCCGCAGCGACAAATGCGCCCATAGAAGCTGCAGCAATCGCCTGATAGAGCCGCGATGCCGCATCTCCGGCGCTATAGACGCCCGGGACATTCGTTTTCCCGAACTCGTCGACAACGACCGATCCCGCTTCCGTGATGCGGCATCCGATCGTTCGCGGCAGCTCCGATCCCGCGACCAGCACCGGTTTAAAAAAGATCCCCCTGCACGGAATGGTTGTCCCGTCTTCGAGAACCACTTGACGGACGATTCCTTCGCTGGAGTCAATGGATTGAATCGGCGAGTCAAATAGGGGGACTTGATGTCGCTTTAGCTCTTCGCGCTGTGCATCCGTCAGCTCATCGGGGCCGTTCGTGCAGATGGCAAAACGATTCGTCCATCCGGAAATCAATGGAGCGAAGTGCATAAGCTCTGCCCCCTTGTTAATGATGACTAGCGGCTGGTCGCTTAATTCCCAGCCATCGCAATACGGGCAAACGAAGGCGCTTTTTCCGTAAACTTCCGCTAGTCCAGGAATGTCCAGCGGCCGATCCTTCATTCCTATGGCAAACAGCACCTTTCTGCTTTCAAAGGTCTTACCTTGCTCTGTCATAATTTGAAAATGTCCATCTGATCCCGTGATCGAAACGGCCGTATCCGCCACGAAAGACACGGACGGATAGGCGCTTATCTCCTCCTTCGCAATTCGCCGAAATTCACCTGGACTTATTCCGTCACGGGTAAGAAACCCGTGGGTCTCGCGAGTCACCGCATTGCGGGGATGGCCTTCATCGATCACCGCCACATTTTTTCTCGCTCTCCCAAGCATGAGGGCAGCATTCAACCCAGCCGGACCTCCGCCAATAATCGCTACATCAAGCAGTTGTTTTCCCACCATTAACACTCCTTTATGGATTTATAATATCCGTAATTAAGATGCAAAAAGCTTATCGCTTCTTGTCTGCATCGAGATTGCAATGCTTATTTGCAACTGCATGTTTCCCCTCCTCCCTACTTCATATAATAACTATTACAGACCCGCAATATCCATAATATACAGTTCGACTCCAATTTGCAATAACATACTTGGTCCGTACTCTGCTAGTAGTCTCTGCGAGGAGCAGGGCAAAACGGGTTCCCGTATCAGTCCCGCATATGCAAAAAGCTCCTGAATCGTCCATAGGACAAATTCAAGAGCTCTTCATTACTTGGTTGATGCGGTCGAGAGGACTTGAACCTCCACGGTGTTGCCACCACTAGAACCTGAATCTAGCGCGTCTGCCAATTCCGCCACGACCGCAAGCTATTAAGTTGTAAAGTGGTGCCGGCGATAGGACTTGAACCCACAACCCCCTGATTACAAGTCAGGTGCTCTACCAATTGAGCTACACCGGCACGTCCATGCTGAAAGGGTGAACCCGTTTACGGGCGAGAGACTCGTTGCTTCTTCGTAAAAATGGCGGAGCTGACGGGACTCGAACCCGCGACCTCCGGTGTGACAGACCGGCGTGAACTCCAACTTCACCACAGCTCCATTTTCCGATGGCACCGCGCTTTCTAGCGGCGACTCTTGTAATATAGCATGTCCTCAAAAAGAAAACAAGAACTATTTCTATGATTTTTCAAAAAAAGTTTTCATAGATTTACCAGCCATTTTTCGCTACAATTTAATGTAGCACAATGCGGAATCATGTAGAAAATGGAGACGATCTTCTATGAAAAAAACGACACGAATACTCGCCATCCTCTCCGTTTGCGCATTCATGCCAGTGACTGCCCACGCTTCTTCCCCTGTGTATGTGGTTCAAGCGGGCGACACACTGATGAAAATCGCCAGGGAGAATCAGACAACGGTTCAAGAGTTGATGCAAGTAAATCAGTTGTCATCTGATCGGCTGTCGATCGGTCAAAGCCTTTCCTTGCCGGGTACAGCGACTCCCCCTGTTTATGCGGCTGCTGAGTCGGCGGTAAACGAAGCTCCTGCCGATATCGTTTCCCAAGGGAAGTCATCTAGCATTCGGGCCGGGATAAAAGCACGGATTACCGGTGACATCGTAAATGTCCGCAAGTCCCCTACACTCGATTCAGAAGTGATCGGAAAGCTTCCAATGGGCGCGGTCGTAGATGTCCTGGACCCTGGAGCGGAATGGACCAAGATTTCGTTTGGTCAAGACGAATCATTTGTTGCGACCGATTATTTGGATGAGGTGTCCTCCTCTTCCGAATCCTCTTCTAAAGAAGAATCGAAAAAGCGCAAGAAAAGCTCATTCTCAACCAAAGAGTTGTATCGAGCATTCGAACCGCTGTTGAACACCCCTTACGTATTGGGCGGAACGACGACGAGCGGATTTGACTGCAGCGGATTTACTTCCTATGTATTCAAAGAGCTGGGAATCACCCTGCCTCGCACCTCCGAAGAACAATTTCAAGGCGGACAGGCAGTCTCACTGGATGATGCTCTACCTGGTGACCTCGTCTTCTACGACACCATGGGAAGAGGCCGCGTATCCCACGTAGCCATTTATCTCGGCGACGATCTGATCGTTCATGCCAATGGCGACGACGTCCGCTACGAAAAGCTGTCGAATATGCATAAGCTCTATCCGTTCTTCGGGGTCAAACGTTACTCTGATGAGTAGAAGGATAGCTGCCCGCCTGGAAGAATCGAAAAGCTTCCAAGCGTGCTAGGCATCGTTCGTGGGCCAACTGTAAGTCACCTTTTGGGATAGCTGAAGAGCTGTCCCTTTTTCTTTGGAATCAATTCTCTTTCTTTTCTTTAATGCACAAGGATCGAAATAGCGGTAAATACCAATAACAATGCCATAACTACCTGAAACTGATTCCTGTACTTGGATAAGAACCTTTGAAAAACGGAACCAAACACACTCCAACTGATCGTACCCATAAAACCAATGACCGCCAGAAAAAAGGAATACCCGATCAAGCTGAGATTCGAAGTGTGATACGGGAGAATGAAGGTTGAAACGATCGTAATGCCGTACAAGATAGCTTTTGGATTGACGAATTGCAAGAGCATGCCTGTTATGAAGCTGTTTTGGTCCCCATTATTGTCATTTTCATGCTGTTTGCTGATAATCAATTTAATAGCCAAATACACCATGTAGATTGCGCCTAAAACCGTCATGATCCATTCCATTTTCGGAATGAAGCTTTTCAGCAGGAGATCAAAGTAACTGCACAGTAACATAATGATGAAAAAGCCTGAACCAACTCCGAAACAAAACCGCAGCGTCTTCTTAAAACCGTACTTATTGGCAAATACCATTGCCATAATGTTATTGGGTCCTGGCGTAAAGCTGGAAACAAAAGCGTAGAGCAATAATGAAAAGAAAGGCATCTGGGAACCTCCTTTACCGAATGTGTTATAACGACGACAGCGACCGTTATAACGGTTTACTTTATATTGTACAAATTGGACGTCATATTGTAAATAAGGAGTGTGTGTATGGAAGAGATCAATCTGATCATTGCCAAAAACTTAAAAGCCATCCGAGAAAGCAAGAAACTGACTCTTGAAAAGGTCGGAGAACTGACTGGAGTCAGCAAAACAATGATCGGTCAAATTGAAAGAGGCGAATCGAGCCCCACGATTACAACGATCTGGAAAATCGCAAATGGCTTGAAGATCTCCTTCACTTCCCTCATCAATCATCCGCAACCCGATACGAAAGTGGTCTTGCGGAGCGAGGTTCAAACATTATCTGAAGACGATGGGAAGTATCGCGTTTACCCCTACTTTCCCTTCCAGGAGGATAAACGCTTTGAAGTTTATTCTGTTGAAATCGAAAAAGGCGGTTCCTTTCAATCGGATTCGCACGGAGACGGGACTGAGGAATTTATAACGGTTTTTGACGGGGAAGTGACTGTATGTGTAAACAACATCGAATATACGGTGAAAAACGGTGATTCGATCCGATTCAAGGCCGATCGACCGCATTCCTACCGCAATACCGGAGAAACGATGACACGGATGAGTATGATCATCTATTACCCTGCTTAAAAAGCCGCTTCAAATGAGCGGTCGTTTTCACCATTTGTATAATCTTGTCGTACCGGGGCCGACTGCCAAGCAGGTGTGGTCCGACTACCGCCACGCAGCGCCGTGCCGTGTGCAGGGAGAGGCAGACGGTGCGTGCCGCTCATGCCCCTGCTGCCTCCCAACGAAAAAGGTCTTCCGCAACCTTCAGCTTGCTAGCCGAAAGTCACGAAAGACCTTCCTATTATTAAATCGCTAATGAGGCCTCAGGCGCTTGCATGGTTTTTACGGAAGTGCCCAGCTTGTAGAGATGCGGAGCTTGTATGCCGTCAAACGCATTGCGCGTATCCAGTATCGCGACTCCCATCTCCGCCAATTCCCGGTAGTTAAAGACACTGTGATTGGTCAACAGGACCATGCAGTCATAGCTTCTCCACGCTTTCGCGTCGTATGCTACACTCCTCACCTCTTTCCCGCTCTGATCCACGAATGTCTTGGCATAAGGATCATAGTAGTCAACGAGTGCCCCGGCTTCTTTGAACAACTCATACACCTGCAGCGATGGCGACTCGCGCAAATCGTCGATATCAGGCTTATAAGCCATGCCGAGCAGCAATACCTTTGAGTTGCGGATCGACTTTGCGTACATGTTGAGAATCACGGATGTCTTGTAGACCACATGATCTGGCATGCTGTTGTTGATCGACTGGGCAAGATCGATGAATTTGCTAAAGAAGCGGTATCCTTTCGCCTTCCAAGACAAATACATCGGGTCGAGCGGGATGCAGTGGCCGCCGATTCCCGGTCCGGGGTAAAACGGCATAAATCCGAACGGCTTGGTGGAAGACGCCTTGATCACTTCCCATACATCGATGCCCATTCGCTCGCACATCAAGGCCATTTCATTTATAAACGCGATGTTGATACTGCGGAAGGTGTTTTCCAACAGCTTGGACATTTCCGCTACTTTGGTCGATGATACCGGGACGATTTGATGAATGAAGTTGCCATATAGTTGAACACCGAGTGCGAGGCATCTTTCCGTCGTCCCGCCAATGACCTTGGGCGTATTCTTGGTAGAGAAACGACTGTTCCCCGGGTCTACACGCTCCGGCGAGAAGCAAAGGAAAAAGTCATTCCCTACCTGATAGCCCATCCTTTCCAGTTCCCACTGGATCAATTCTTCGGTAGTGCCCGGATAAGTCGTGCTCTCCAGCGTGATCAACGGCCCATTTTGGATATGATGCTTGATTTGATCGACGACGCGGGAAATGTACGAGGTATCCGGATCTTGGTTTTCACTAAGCGGGGTGGGAACGCAGATGCTGATGGCATCCAGCTCCTTCAGTACCCGATAATCGGTCGTGGGGATGAATTTTCCTTCCTTGACCAATTGGTCGACAGGATCATTTGGCACATCGCGTATGTAGGACTCCCCTCGCTGCAAGGTTTCAATCTTTTTCAGGTCCAGATCAATTCCGAAGACGGTAAATCCGTTTCGGGCCATCTCAATTGCCAATGGAAGTCCCACATACCCCAGTCCAATGACTCCTACCTTCGCTGTCTTTGCTTCGATTTTTTGTTGAAGTGCTGTAAATCGATCCATCTGGCATCCCTCCGGTTGTTTGTATCTAGGAAACGAGCAAACGCCTGATTCTCCAGTCCAGTTCGACAGGGGAAAACGGTTTGGTCAAAAAGTCCGCAACCCCTCGGCGAAAACACTGGGACATATCCTCTTCCAGGCGTCTGTCCGTCAATACCATGATTTTGCAACGTTCCGTCGTTTCATGCTGTTGTTGCAGCCAGTCAATCAGCTGATAGCCATTCATGACAGGAAGTGTCAGTTCGGTAATTACCAGGTCCGGCTGCACCTGCTCGACTTTTTCCTTCCCTTCCATACCGTTTTCGGCGAGATGGATTTCATAGCCGTGCCGAGCCAGACGAACGGACAAGATTTGCTGGATCACAGGGTCATTTTCGACCAAGAGAAGGCGGGGACGACGTTCCCATTTGTGATCATGGCCTTTCACTACCTGGATAGCGGAAGGCATGGCAGCCGTCTGGTACAAGCGCTCTGTCATTTCCCATAAAATGGCTTCCATAGAATCACCGCTTTCCGGATAGGAAGCTACGCATATGCCCTCGGCCAATTGTTCATTGCTTTGCAAATATTCCTTTATCGCCAGCGCGGTGTAATGCGTTTGAGCCAAACTCACATCGTCCAGCAAAATGACGAGGCGTCCGGAGCTCTGTTCGTAAAACAGCTCCGCCGCTTGTTTCGGCTCTTTCGTTGCCAGAAACTGCTGCAACTCTTTCCACTCCAAATCTCCACTGTGTCGGCATCGAATCGCAATCATCCCGCAGGACAGATCGCTTGCCTCATAATACCGGATAAAATACGCCAGTTTTTCCGGTATGCCAGGTGGCCGCATATAACGTCTGTCTTTCTTTTCCATCGGATCCACTCCTCTCTTCGGACGTCAGGATTGGCGAGTCTCTACCTGCCAGCTTTGGCGTGTCATGACGCCCCAGGTGTTGTTGTTCCGCAGAAAATCAATGTGCCCCAGCACACGCCATATGGCCCCCAACTGGTAGTACCCGAAAAACATCAGGAACCCGTACCCGAGAAGCTTCATCAGATCGCTTGGCTTTGTATATCGGCGAAAAGCAAACTCCTCCAGCAAAATCCCGCTGATCGTCAGCAAATAACCGTACAAGAGGTTGATCGCCAGGAATATCAAAACGATATGGGCGTGTGTCATATCGTATAAGCTGTACCCGACAAGGGCGAGAAATCCGGTCAGTTTAAAGTACGGGTTCAGCGTCTCGAAAAGGACGTTGTAAGGCATGGTCAACAGGCCCATGATCTTGTACTTCGGATTAAACAGCATATGCCGGTACTCAATCATGTTTTTCAGATTTCCGCGCCCCCATCTTTTACGCTGGCTCGCCAATATGTGGAGGCTATCGGGAGCCTGCGTCCAGCAGACGGCATCCGGGCAAAACGCGATGCGATATTTCTTTTTGTTTTCCAGCATGTATTTGTGAAGCTTGATGATGATGTTCATATCTTCGCCGGGGTACCCCTCCCGGTAGCCCCCGACAGCAATCACGCAGTCTTTGCGAAAGAGCCCGAAAGCCCCGGAGACAATGATCAATCCATTAATCGAGCTCCAGCCAATGCGACCGCCGAGAAAGGCTTTCATGTACTCGATTGTTTGGAACATCGGGAGGATTTTGTCTGGAAGACGCACTTCCTTGACCATTCCGTCTTCGATCCGGCAGCCGTTGGCAATCCGGACATTCCCTCCGATCGCTACCGTCTCTTCCGGATTTTCCATGTACACCTGCGCCAGCCTGATCAAAGCGTCCCGCTCCAAAAGAGAGTCCGCATCGATCGAGGCAATCAGCGGATAATGAGAAAGATTGATCCCTGCATTCAGCGAATCGGCCTTTCCGCCATTTTCTTTGTCAATCACATACAACTGCGGGTATTGCGGATTGTGGTAAATACCGGATGGCGCTGATGAAGGAACCACGCTTCGGACAGATACATGGCTTTGCCGCTTCAATCCAAACTCGCGAATCAAGACGTTCAGCGTGTCATCTTTGGAGCCGTCGTTGATGACGATGACTTCATACTCCGGATATTGCAAAGCCAACAGAGAGCGAACATTCTCGATAATCGTCAGCTCTTCGTTGTAGGCCGGCACCAAAATCGAGACCGGCGGTACTCTTTTGGAGCCAGCAAGTGATTGAAACCTCGAAAAGCGAGCACGTTTAATAATCGTGGAAATATTCAAGTGTGAAAAGATGTTGATGACAAGATAGATCGAATTGACCACGATGACGTAGTACATCGCAAACAATCCGTATCCAAGCAATAACTCGCGCATAGTTCCTCCTTTTCCATCATCAGATGGCTCGCTCCTTTTGGCGATTGAAATAGGAGTGATAGATCGTCAGCTTGTGATCCCGTTCATAAGAGCCGGGCATTCCTTGCCCTGCAGTCCTATCCTCATGCAGGGCTTCCTGAAGCTGCTGCATCGCCAGATCTGCTGTTTCCTTATGGGGGGTTCGGGAAGCGACTTCGCACAACGCTTGGAAGCCTTCCGCTCCCATTTTGACCAGGCTGCGAGCGGCATGGTATTTCACCCACCAACTCTGATCATCCATCGCCTGCTGGAGGACGGGGATATCATCCGCTTCCCGCCAAGCCCCCATCGCTTTCGCTACAATCGCACGAACTTCCCAGTCAGGGCTTGCCATGAGCACGTTGATCTGATCGGCTGAAACTCTTTCACCTGATACAATCAGTCGGACTGCCTGGATCCTCACCTCTTTCTCCTCCGCCTCGAGCAGCTTCCAGAGGCTGTCAACCAGCGGATCATCGAGATTCGCTGCCGGCAAGCCCGCCATTGCGACAAGCGCCAAACGGGAGTCACCGCTGTTTATCCACTCGCGCAGCAAAGGCAAAACATCAAGCGGCGAATCCCCCAGCACCTCCGCCAGCAGCCGTGGAGAGTCCGGAGAAGACTCCACCATTTTCTCCACCATCACGCGCAGGTCGGAGACACTCCGGGTACAACGGGCGATGGCCCTTGCGATGATGTACCGGCCAGCCTCGTCACTCTCTGCCTCAAGGATGGAAAACAGCGCCGGTGTCGCTTTCTCATATCCCATCGCTCCCAGCTTGTATGCAGCATCGGTCCGCATCGGTCCGGGAAGCTGTTTCAAGCGTCCCAATTCCAGCTCGGGCAGTCCCAGCTTTTCAAAAAGCGCTGTCAGTTGCTCGCGGTGCTTGCCTTTTACGCGCTCGGCGATTTCAATCAGTTTTTCCTCCAGAACCTGCAAATCCCGTTTTCCCAGTGGAACGGCAGGCACTTCCAACGGCTGTTTCTCATCCAAATGGGAAAGGACATAGGCAATATAGTCCTGGTGCTTTGCTGCCAATCGCTGCTTTTCCCGGGTCACGTACAAATGTCTGTATTTCAGGCAAAGCAGTACAATGATCCCTGCAACGATCAACGCCGATGAAACGATCAGAAACAAATACGCTGCTTGCAAATGCTGAAACATCCCTCTGCCAACTCTCCTTCCTCTTGCTAGCGGTAAGTAGGAATCGATTGCAAGGCTTTCTGATAGATGGAAAAGCTCTCTTTCTTCCGTTCCGAGTACCGGGGCAAGCTCCATTCGGACCATGTATAGCGCCCGATGTCGGTCAGCTTGATCATCTGCTCCGCTGAAAGCCCCTGAATCTTTCCGCTTGTTTTGTCCTGGCGCATCGCAATCGCGCGGATACCGGCAGATTTCGTCGAAGTCAAGGTTTTCCCCTTATCCTCGTAACTCATCACCTGCTTGGTGCTGGGATCGGTATATCCGAGCAGCATCCAGGGGACACGAACTTCCACCCATTCGCCACTCGCCTCCCAGTTTGCGAGCGAACTGTACCCTTCTTTTCCCGGGACGTTGGTTCCCCGCTTCATCTGGCCGACGGCAACATCCTCGAAAGGATGCGTTCCTTTCGTATCAGGCGGACTCATTTCCAGTCCGACGGCTAACTTCCACACTGCAAACAAACCCGAATCGTCTTTTCGCTCAGCGTCTGTGTACGGAATCATGCCGTAGCGCTTCCCGTACAGCCGTTTGTGAAAGTCGTAGTTCGATGCGATTTTGACCTCGCTTTCTTCGGCTGTCCCCAAACGGATGAAAGCTTCCAACCCTTCATCCAGATGCAGTCCTGGCAGCTCTGCTGTTTTTCTGTTGCCGCCCGGCAGCGTATCGATTCCGATGACCAAGCTTTCGCGCTCCGGCTGCAGCGCCTGCTCAAGATGGATCAGAAAGTAGACATATGCTTCATCATGTGCAGCCCATATCTCCTGAACGCCGTCCAAACCTCCATTCAGCTTTGCCTTTTCTCCTTCCTTCAGCTTGTCCCAATCGTCCGGGTTCCCGTCGATCTTGATCACATTCTCCAACCCGGCATCCATTGCCAATAAGCCAAAGAACGATTCATTCGTCAGTTCATTTTTCCAATAGGCGCGGCTGTCTTCCGGGATCTCAAAGCGCATCGTATTCCACGTCCGTTTAAACCATTCATCCTGCCACGTAAACAAGATCGCTCCCGAATATCCTTCTGCGGATATTTCGTGCAGCAGCTCTCCATTGATCCGGCCCTGCTCTCGTTCATCATGTCCGCCTTGGTCTCGGCCAAGTGTTCCCAGATGTGCGACTCCCACTGAAGAGGGGACGCCAAACTCGGTTACCATCACCGGTATATTCGGATGATGTGCCTTCAGCTTTCGCAGATACGCTTTGTATGTATCGATCTCTCCTTTTTCATTGCGAACATTTTTCAAAGTGTCATCGTACCGGAAGAGATCAGGATAGTACGGATAGACATGATAGGCTGCGAAATACCCGGCTTCCCACCCTACGGACTCGATATGTGTCGGATCAACACTTACCATGTCTTCGTGAATCATCGGCTCTCCCGGATGCTCCAGCGGATCTGTCGTCACCCAATTGGTGAAGGTTACCGGATGCTGCCAGCCGTGTCTGGATTCAAGTTCGGCTGTATAGTCGAGCATTTCTGCCAGCCAGTATTCAAAGGGAGCTGCTTTCTCTGTCGCTTGAAAATGCTTTCCTTGATAGCGCGGCTCTTCCTTTCGAATCCGGTTGGTGTTCTTTACCATTTCAGGGTCCCACTCTGTTCCGATATGCCAGGCCAATAGATACTGACCCGCATTCGCTGTATAGGTCCCGCTCGCCTTCCCCTTTCGCTCTGGTATCGTCGCATCTCCGTATACAGCACCAACAGCCGCTTCGATTTCATCGCGAAACTCCTTGCGTATTTCCGGCAAAAACGCGTCTTTTTTTTCAATCAGCGCTTCTTCGGGAGACCAGATCCCCTGGATCAAATAGAGGGGGTCTTCCGCATGCTTTTGATTAAATTCGACAAGCGCTTCATAAAAGACAGGCTGATGGATCGTGTAAATACGGACCGCCTTCACACCCAGTTCGTGTATCATTCCGAACCAACGAAGGTAATCTGCTTTCTGGATCGGCAGCTCTCCCGGGTAATGACCGGGCAGCGATGCTCCCATATTGATCCCTTTTACAAAGTAAGGCTTCCATGTTCCTTTCTCGTACACCTGAAACTGATCTTGGTTCGTACGGAATTTCAGGCTGTAGCCTTCCTCTGTTTTCAATGTTTCGACACGGGCGAGGGTCGGATTCCCATAAATAAAGTACGCGCATAACAAGCCCGCAAAAACCGTGAGAAAGAGCCACCCGATCCGTTTGCGAATCACTGTCTTCCCCATTTCGATTGCTCCATTCCTGTTATTGTCAGACACGCTTGTCGGTCATTATAAGCAAGAATATCGCCACCGACCATAGTCACTGGGTACCTGCTTCCTTTTGCTGACCTTTGTCATGAAAATGTAATCAAACGGCATATTTGTACCCATCTTCCCACGTTTTTTATGTGGAGAGTCCTGCAACATGATCAGAAGAGTTCGGAAAAAACGCACAGCTTTCCATACCAGCGGATGAAAAAATGGGTCCTGATCCCTTCAAAAAAATGGTAGGTTGCTCCCAAAAAAAAATGCCTCCCATATCCGATTGGAAGGCATTTCATATCTAGTGCTGCGTGTTTTCATGCTGTCCGTTTTGATTTTGTTGATGGCTGATTTCAATGTTGCGCAGCGCATGCTTCATTTTGTCCAGCTGCATCTGATAATCGCGCACTACAACCGTCAACACACTGACCGTCTCTTTAAAGTCCGGTTCGCTGCTTACTCGGTCGATTGCTCTATGTAAATGCAGCATTTTGTTTTCCGTTTCCCGTAACATGTCCAACAACTGCAATCCGTTCAACACAGTATCACCTCGTCGCCAATTCTTTGATGATTCCCGTTGCTTCTCTTATGCTCTCCTGACAGCGCCAACCCTATACAAAAAAAGAAGAACCCGATCCATCAGGCTCTTCTTTGTCTATCGTACATATTTAACGCCGGGATGCAGCCAGGCTGACAAAGTGGTCAATATCCTCGGCAATCAATTGCAGCGAACCGCGCCAAAAATCAACGGAACGCACATCGACATCCATGATCGCTGCCACATCCGCGATTTTCTTTTTGCCGGTAACGGCCAAAAGCTCGTCGTACTGTTGGACGAACGACTGCCCGCGCTTGCGATACTCGGCGTACAGCCCTTTCGCAAACAAGAGGCCGAATGCGTATGGGAAGTTGTAGAAATTGTAGTCGCCATAGTAATAGTGAGGCTTGCACACCCACATATACGGATGCAGCACTTCGTGGTCCAACCCGTCCCCATAAGCGTCTTTTTGCGCTTGAAGCATTATTGCCTTCAGCTCGTTTACAGAGAGGGAACCGTCCTCGCGCCGTTTAAACAGTTCGGACTCAAACAGGTACCGGCTGTAAATGTCGACGATGACCTGACCTGCTCCGGAAAGGTCGTTTTCCAGGATCGCAAATGCTTCTTCCTCGGATGCCTGTTCCAATGCGGCCTTGGCGATAATCGTTTCGCAGAAGATGGATGCCGTCTCTGCAATCGGCATCGGATAATCACTGTTGAGGAAGGCCTCGCCAACGAGACATTCCCCGTGATAGCCGTGGCCCAGCTCATGGGCGAGCGTGCTGACGTCGTTGTAGCTTCCCGTAAAATTGGACATGATACGGCTCTCTTTGACGACGTGAAGGTTGTAGCAGAATGCTCCGCCGCGCTTTCCTTCTCTTGTCTCTGCATCAATCCAGCGGTTGTCAAAGGCCCTCGCCGCGTACTGTGCCAGCTTTTCGCTGAAACTGCCAAAATGCTTGACGATGAAGTCGCGCGCTTCCTGATACGTAAATCGCATGTCAGCTTCTCCTACCGGCGCGAACATATCATAAAACGGAAGTCCGTTTTCATGCCCCAGCAGCTTGGCTTTTGCCCGATAGTATTTGTGAAACGCAGGCAAACTTTCGCGCATCGCCGTCAGCATCGCATCCAGCGTTTCTTTGTCCATGCGGGAGTCCTGCAGCGTCTTATCCAGCGCAGACTCATAGCCGCGCAGCTTGGTTATGGTGATCACTTCTCCTTTGATTCCGTTCAAGCTGGCAGCGGATGATTCCTCAATTTTTTTATAAGCGGCAAGCTCCGCCTCGTAAGCCTTTTTCCGCAGCTCCGGATCTTTTTCAAAGGCCATATTGCGGACGACTGGCAGAGGTAGCTGTTTTTGTTCGCCATCGACCGTAATCTCGACCAAAAGGGTAGAGGTGAGCATCTCCTGCAGTTTTGCCCAGGCATTGGAGCCTGTGTTTTTCATTTTGGCCAGAATGATTTCTTCTTTTTCACTTAGCAAATATTTGCTCTTCTCTGCCGTTTCAGTAAGGAAATAACGATGGGTTTCAAGCAGAGGTGATTTCGCGATCAACATATCCAACTGTTCGAGTCCACCCAGCCACTTTTGAAAGAGAACGCCAGGCTCCACGAGCTCGACAGCTTGATCCTGAATCCGTTCCACGAGCTGCAACGCCTTTTCATTTTTCGCATCTACGCTTGCCGTCAGCTCGGCGAAGCCGTAAAGACGGGACTGTGTCTGCAGGATTGAGGTCAGCTTGGTTATGTACGCTTCCATTTTCTCGACTGCGTCGGCCTGCGATTGCAGGTTTTGCTTTGCCCATTTCTGCAGCTCTTCGATGGCCGCAGAAAGCTTCTCCCAGTCTTGTTTTAATTCAGGTGCTTCGAAAGACGTATACAATACGTCCAGATTCCAACGCATATCCATGCGGACGTGCCCCCTTTATCTTGGTCAGCCTTCTTTCTATTGTAAAAAAAATCTTATGGAGAGAGCAAGTTTTACCAATATATTTTTTCGATCCGCTCCTTCTGCAGTCGCAAGAAAACCTTGCTCTTGAAAAGAAGCAAGGTTCGTGTCCCGCTGTATCGCCATTCACGCATTGACGGGCTGTTTTAGAAACATTAGCGCGGACAAGGCGAATAACTGTGTCGATTCGACCAGCTGATCAATATCCACGTATTCATCGGCATGATGCGGGATGTGGCGATCCCCAGCACCGGTAGTCAGGATCGGAATTCCCGCCTGGTGCAGAAAGGTGCCATCGGTCGCGCCGGGAACGCCGTTGTACACCGGCTCCTTTCGCGTTAGCTCCCGATATGCCTCGCTGACCGCTGTCACGACCTCGGCATCCATCGGAGTCAGCGTCCATGGCCTTTCTTCGATGACCTCCAACGTCGCTTTGAAGCGGTCGTCCTCACGGGCAAGCTGCTCCAGTATTTGATTCATTTCCTGCCGCAGGGCTTGATGGTCCTGTCCCGGGACGGTACGGATATCCAGTGTCGTCATGCATTGGTCCGGGACGACGTTGATCTGCGCTTCTCCCCTGACGGGAGCCTGCAGAATCGTCGGCGTGATGCTGGGCCATCCTAACATTGGATGATTTCCCAACCGAGCCATTTCCTTTCTTTCCAGCTCCTCCAGAGCCACGATGGCTCTTGCCATCCGCGTGTTCGGATTGATGCCAGTCAGCGGCATAGCACCGTGAGCCATTTTCCCATAGGTACGGAGGATCGCTCGCATGGCGCCCTTCTGGGTAATGCACAACTGATTTTCCTCCGGCTCGCAAATGATCGCGGCATCTACGCCCTTGGCCCATCCCCTGCGAATGAAATCCTTGATGCCGATCATCATTCCTTCTTCGTCACAAGGAATGCAGAGCAGGATTTTTCCGTAAAACGGCAGCTCCGATCGCTGGATGGCCTTTACGGCGCAAATGGCCGCCGCCAGATTGCCTTTTGTGTCACATGAGCCCCGGCCGTAGATGCGGTTGCCCGAAATATGGCCCCCAAACGGATCATAGCTCCAGGCATCGCGGTCTCCTTCGGTAACGACATCCGTGTGAGCTTCAAAGAGGAGCGTTTTGCCCGGACGGCCGGAGTCATAAAAGGCAATGACATTGGGCCGTCCCGGCACCACTTCCTCATAAAAAACCTGAAGTCCCATCTGCCGCAAATAATCAGCCACAAACTGGGCGACCCGCTCTTCATTGCCATCTGCCTGCCCGGGTCGATAGACGCTGGGGATGCGGATCAAATCCTGTGTCAAGCGCACCACTTCTTTTTCATCGACACTCGATATGACTTGATTCATCATGATTACGCCCCTTTCCGATGTTAGCTTTTGATCGAATCGCATGAAGGCAGTCCGCCTGCAGGCTTTGCCGCTCTGACAGCACGAATGACTGCCTCAGCCAGTATCTCGGCCGAAAGAGCTCCGATCACATCTGCAGATGCTTCTATTTGACCGGTCCCCATCGCGAACAGCGTATCCCCGTCGTACATGGTGTGGATGGGACAAATGGTGCGGGCCAGCCCGTCATGTGCCATTTGCGCGATTTTGTTTGCTTCCGCTTTCGTAAGGATGGCATTGCTGGCGACGACCCCGATCGTCGTATTCGTGCCCGGGGGTATGAGGGAAAAAGCTTGTTTCTGCATGACATCGAGGCTGCTCAGAATCGTTCCGTCCTCATCCCGAGGTCCGGCCAGAATACGTCCTGTATCCGGCTCTTGGACATGGCCAACTGCATTTACAGCGACTATCGCACCGATCAAAAGTCCCCCTGGATATTTGCGAGAAGCAGAGCCGATTCCGCTTTTCATCGCATGGGCAAAGCCATTCAGCTTGCCGACAGTGGCCCCTGTTCCAGCACCGACGTTTCCTTCCGGGACAAGCTGCCGGCTCGCCCGAGAAGCAGCCAAATATCCCATCTCCCGTGTTGGCCTGATCCGCGGGTTTCCGACAGAGAGATCAAACAAGACGGCCGCAGGGACAATCGGCACAAGCCCAAAGCCTGTGTCCAGTCCCACTCCCTTCTCCTCCAGGTACTGCATCACACCGCTTGCCGCATCCAGACCGTAGGCGCTTCCTCCTGACAGACAAATCGCATGCACGCTGTTTACGAGGTTAATCGGGTCAAGCAAATCGGTTTCGCGGGTGCCCGGAGCTGAGCCCCGGACATCCACCCCGCAAACGGCAGGACGTTCTGCCAAAATAACCGTGCAGCCTGTCAATGCTTCGGTATCTTCCGCGTGCCCGACGAGAATGCCGGGGACATCTGTAATCGTTCCGTTCATCAATCTCCAGAAATTTTTGACTTCTGCTTGCCCGAGGAGCCAATCTTTTTCCATGCAACTACGACGGCCAATGTCACGATAACGGAAACAATGGCCTCTGGAATCCCGCTGGTCACGGCGACAGTCGCTGCCACCCCCGCCGGCATGTAGCCGCGGATGACCGCCATGACCAGGACGAGGATCGTATTGGTCATGGAACCGACAAAGCCGGCGACGCCAATCGCTGCATACTGGTTGAATTGCCGCAAGCCCACGTAGGTGAAGTACGCGACCACGCCGATGAACAGGCGAGGCAGTATCGCTACCAGCGGATCTTTGAACAGAGGGACAGTTGCGTTTAAAAATGAAGAGACACCAAAAATAAGGCCAATGATGAGACCAACGCCCCAGCCCTCCATGATTCCGCCGATAATCGCCGGAATGTGCAGGATCGTCGCATTCCCGGCTGCCGTGGGCACAGGGATAAAGCCGAGACGGGTGACTCCGAGCAGAATTGCGATGGCTCCGAGCACACCAGCGATGACAATCTTTCGCACCGTCAACCCTTTTTCCATGCTTTCTCCTCCTTCGTTCGCTTTTTTATTGGATTCCCCGGTAGGGAGGACTCCCGTCGCAGCAGACCGAAACCCGATCCCCCGCGCACTTTACCCGCAGAAGACGGGCCAGCCCGATTTGTTCCTCACCACGGAATGATGAGCATGACAATAGCGAGAATCATACAGATCCCGACCGCCGCAAAGTCCTTTGGTGTCGCTCGGTAATGGGCATAGCGAGTACGAGCGGCACCAGGCGTATAGCAACGCGCTTCCATAGCGAGAATCAGGTCTTCTGCCCGGGAAAGAGCAACGTTAAAGAGCGGGATGATAATCGGAAACATATCTTTTGTCCGTTTCACGATCCTCCACCACTCGCCTGTGCCAAAATCGGCTCCTCTGGAGGCTTGCGCTTTCATCATCTTTTCCATTTCCATCGCAAAGGTAGGGACGAAGCGGATCGCGATGGTGATGATCAAAGCGAACGCATGCACGGGGAATTTCACCTTCTCCAGCGGCCCCAAAAGCCGCTCCATCCCATGGGTCAGCTCAGTCGTCGAGGTGCTCAGTGTAAGCACGCTGGACAGAAAAATGACTTCCACAAAGCGCATCGCGGAAACGACGACCAGCCGGATGACCTCGCTGGATATGGTGACAAAGCCGTATTGGAAGTAAATGGTCCCGCCACGGGCTATTTCACCGTAAAACAGCAGCTGCATGATCGCCAGAATAATGATGAATGGCACCGCTGGCTTGACCCCGGAGATCCCGTAGTGAAGCGGAATATGGGAAAGCCGAAACATGACCAGGCAAACCGCAAGCGCAAACAGGTTGCCGAGATACGTATTGCACACCGCGATCGCCAAGATCATGATGACAAACGCTGTCACTTTGTATCTGGGATCGAGACGATGGATGACTGAACCCGTGGGAAGGTACTGGCCGATCGTTATATTGCGCGTCAGTTCGAATTCTGCTGACATCCTGCTCCCCTCCTCTCATCGCCCGATCAGATGGGCGATCTGGTCTGCTGCCTCGTCCACCGAGTATGCTCCCGGGTCGACCTGATAGCCTTCTGCACGAAGCCGATACAAAATATCGACACTCTCGGGTGTCCCGATATGATGCGTGTGGAGAAGCTCCTGATTGCTGAAAATAGACCGCGGGGTGCCTTCGCAGACCGCTCGCCCATTTGCCATCACATAGACACGATCCGCCAGATGGGCCACTTCCTCCATATTGTGGGAAACAAAAATAACCGTAAGGCGCTCCTCTGTGTTCAGCCGTTTGATCCTCTCCAGCAGCTCATTTCGGGAACGCGGGTCCAAGCCTGCAGTCGGTTCATCCAGCACGAGTATTTTGGGCTGGAGAGACAGTACGCCAGCCAAAGCGACCTTTCTCTTCTGACCGCCGCTGAGGGCAAAGGTCGGGCGGTCTTTCATCTCTTCAAAAGAGAGGCCTACCAGCTCCATCGCCCACTCGACGCGCCGCCGGACCTCTTCGATCGGCAGCCCCATTTTAAACGGACCGTAGGCAACATCGTCGCCGACCAGCTTTTCGAAAATTTGGTCTTCCGGATTTTGAAAGACGAGTCCGACTTGCCTGCGCAGAGCTTTTACGTCCAGTTTTGGATCGGAGACGTTCATGCCGTTTATGATCACCGACCCTGACTGAGGACGCATCAAAGCGTTGAAGTGCTGAATCAA
The DNA here is from genome assembly GCF_038592925.1 of Brevibacillus sp. FSL K6-2834. Taxonomy (NCBI): domain Bacteria; kingdom Bacillati; phylum Bacillota; class Bacilli; order Caryophanales; family Paenibacillaceae; genus Brevibacillus; species Brevibacillus sp. FSL K6-2834. Next base: position 2,624,518 of record NZ_CP151945.1, on the reverse strand, counting down.
TGTCGATTTGCCGGACCCGGTATGCCCGATGATCGCGATGCATTCCCCTCGATCAATCTGAATGCTGACGTCATCCAGAGCCCGGTGTTCCATCGGCGTTCCCTGCATGTACACATGTGACAGATGTTCGGTAACCAGGATGGGCTGTTTCAAGATCCGCTCGCCTCCGCCGTTCTGATGTGCAACCGCTTTACTTCCTCGACGATCTCATGGTTGTGGATGAGCGAAGAGGAAAAAGCGGGATGCTGCCTATGGACCAGATGGGCGATTCTGCTGGCATCCGGGACGTCCAGATGAAGCTCCTGCAGCCGCTCCTGATGGGCGAATACCTCACGGGGAGTGCCTTCCATCACGATCTGCCCGCCCTCCATGACGAGCACTCGATCCGCTTCCGCTACCTCTGACATATGGTGAGTAACCGTTACGATCGTCATTCCTTGCCTGTGCAGCTTGCGGACAACCCCCAGAATTTCCTGTCTTCCGTAGCTGTCGAGCATGCTCGTCGCCTCATCCATGACGAGGCACTGCGGCTTCATCGCCAATATGCCGGCAATGGCCACCCGCTGCTTCTGGCCCCCTGACAAATGATGGGGAGGGCGGTGTCGAAACGCACTCATCCCAACCGCTTCCAGAGCAAAATCAACCCGTTCCTTCATCTCAGTCGGAGCGACGCCGATATTTTCCAGGCCGAACGCCACATCATCCTCCACAATCGTCGCGACGATCTGGTTGTCAGGGTGCTGAAAAACCATTCCGACCCGGCTGCGAATCTCGTGAATGCGTGCTTTTTCCCGCGTATTGATCCCGTGTACCCAGACATCTCCCTCACTCGGTGTCAAAATGCCGTTCAAATGCTTGGAAATCGTGGATTTGCCCGACCCGTTATGGCCGATGATCGCCAAATACTCCCCCGAATACACCTCAAAAGAGACGCCATGCAATACAGGGATGGCCTGTTCCTGATTCATTTGATAGGAAAACGAGACGTTCTGTACACGAATGATTGCTTCCTTCGACACGCCGTCCCCTCCTTTACCCGTTAGATTCCGCGTCCTCCATCGATGTTGACGATCTCGCCGGTAACGATTTTGGCCAGATCACTGCATAAATAGAGAGCCGCCTGTGCAATGTCGTCCGGTTGAATCAATGCGCCCAGAGGAACGCTGCTCAAAAAGATATCCTTCGTATCCTTCTCGATCTGTTCCGCATCGCCGTGCATAAATTTGCTCAGCATGGGAGTCTCGGCAGGCCCCGGGTTGATCCCGTTCACGCGAATCCGATAAGGCGCAAGCTCGATCGCCAATGCTTTCGTCAGCATGATCGCCGCCCCTTTGGAAGCACAGTACGCATTCAGTCCCGGACGAGCGCGTACCCCCGCAATCGAGCAAATATTCAGAATAGAACCGCTCCCCTGCTGCTTCATTCTAGGCACAGCGTACTTTGACGTGAGATAGATCGATTTTACGTTTACATCCATTGTCCGCTGCCACTGTTCCTCCGATACTTCCTCAATCGGCGTGAACGCCATCGGAACGCCAGCGCAGTTGACGACAATATCGAGAGAACCGAATTGTTCCACCGTTCGGTTAACGGCGGACTCAACTGAACCGGCATCGGCTGCGTTTGTCTGAAGAGCCAGAGCCAGAGGACCGCATTCACCGGCTGTAGCCCCGGCAGATTCTCCGTTCAAGTCGACGACCGCTACCTGTGCTCCCTCTTTTGCAAAAAGCCGGCATATCGCCTTTCCCATCCCCGATCCGCCGCCGGTGACAAATGCCGTTTTTCCTTTCAGCAACATCTGCTCCCCTCCTTTACGGCTTCAGATTCATGACGACCATCTTCAGATCGGTCATCTCTTCGATGGCGTAATGGGGCCCTTCCTTGCCAAGACCGCTGTTTTTGATTCCCCCGTAGGGCATTACATCGTTGCGGTACGTGGAAACATCATTGATAATGACGCCGCCGTACTCCAGCACCTTGGCCGCCCGCATCGCCAAATTGAGATCATTCGTGAAAATGCCCGCCTGCAAGCCGTACGAAGAATCGTTGGCTGCAGCAAACGCTTCCTCGATCGTCTGGTAGGGAATGATTGTGACCACGGGTGCGAACACCTCCAGACAGTTTACTTTCATCTCTGGCCTCGTTCTCGTCAGGACAGTCGGATAAACGAGCGAGCCTTCCCGAACTCCGCCGTGCAAAAGCTCTGCGCCCTGCTCGACAGCTTCCTTTACCCAGCTCTCGGCCCGAATCGCTTCCGCCTCGCTGATCATCGGGCCGACGTCTGTTTCGGCGTCCTCTGGATCGCCGACGCGCAGGGCCCGCACCTCTTCCAGGAATTTTTGCGTAAACGCTTCGCGGATCGCTTCTGCTACAAATATGCGCTGCACCGCGATACATGCCTGCCCCGCATTGTGAAAACTGCGCTGAGCGATCTGTCTTGCCGCCAGCTCAAGATCGGCATCTTCGTGGACGATGTTGGGCGAATTGTTTCCCAGCTCCAGAGAGACTGGGCGCAATCCGCTGCGCTGCTTGATATACGTGCCGACCTCAGCCGAGCCGGTAAAGGTGTACATGGCGATCCGGGGATCGTCGAGCATCCAGTCGCCTACCTGGCTGCCTGAGCCTGTTACGATATTGACGTGTCCCTTTGGCAGGCCCGCTTGCTCCAGAATTTCCACCAGCAAAAAGGCAGAGATCGGGGTTGAAGTGGCCGGCTTCAGGACAACGGTATTGCCCCCTGCTAGTGCGGGTGCTACCTTGTGTGTACTGAGCAGCAGCGGATAGTTGAAGGGAGTAATGGCGCCGATCACGCCTTTGGGTACGCGAATGGCGAAGCCCAGCCGATTTTCTGAACCCGGTGTGGCAGCCAGCGGGACCATCTCGCCGGAAAGCCGTTTGACTTCTTCAGACGACAGACGGAGCGTGTTGATGACCCGATCCAGCTCCCCACGGGCGTCCTTTCTCGTTTTTCCGACCTCCCAGACGAGGGAAAGCTCCAGCTCTTCCCTTCTCTTCTCGGCGATCTGACTTGCCGCGAGCAATATATCGCTGCGTTCGGAAGGTGTCAGCGTACTGGTACGGAACGTCTGCAGCGCGTGGGTGACGGCATCCTCCACGTGCTGCTTGCCCGCTTTCGCAATCGTGGCGATCACCTTGCCGGTGTACTTATGGGTGACGGGAATGCTCTCCTCTGTCTCGATCCACTCGCCGTTGATATACAAACGATAATGCTGCACTTGAGCTGTCGTCCCTTCCATCTGTCATCCTCCCCTTCTGTACAATTGTTCACGGATCGCGTCGCCAAGCTCTCTCGTGGTGGCCTTCCCCCCAATGTCCGGGGTTCGGACCTCTCCGGCGATCAGGACATCCTCGATGCTGTCCAGCACCAGTTTGCCCAGCTCCCGCTCTCCCAGGTGATCAAGCATCATGCTGATGCTCCACAGCGTCGCGATCGGATTGGCGATGCCTTTTCCGGCGATGTCAGGCGCAGACCCGTGAATCGGTTCAAACATGGACGGATACTGCTTTTCCGGATTGATATTGCCGGAAGGTGCCAGCCCCAATCCGCCGACTACCGCTGCCCCCAGGTCTGTCAGTATATCGCCGAACAGATTGCTGGCGACTACGACATCAAAGGATTCAGGCCTGCTGACAAAAAACGCAGACAGGGCATCAATATGCGTTAGCTGGGTTTCGATATCCGGATAGTCGCTGCTGATCTCTTTGACGATCTCATCCCAAAACGGCATGGAGTGATTGATTCCATTTGATTTGGTGGCCGCCGTGAGCCTCGTCTTTCCGGACGCTTTGGCAAGCTCAAACGAAAAGCGGACGATCCTCTCGATCCCGTAGCGGGTAAAGACGTTGTTTTGCACTGCCAGTTCATACGCTGTACCGACATGGAGACGTCCTCCCATGTTCGAATATTCGCCTTCCGTATTTTCCCTGACTACGACAAAATCCAGATCGTCGTGCTGCTTGTAGCGCAGCGGGCTTTCCAAACCGCGCAGCAGCTTGATCGGGCGAAGATTGACGTACTGTTGAAAGCTCCGGCGTATCGGCAGGATCAGCTCCCAGACAGAAATATGGTCGGGTACGCCCGGTGCCCCGATCGCTCCCAGCAGGATCACGTCAAACGGCCGCAATCTCTGCAAGCCATCCTCAGGCATCATCCGGCCGTGCTCCCGATAGTACTGGCAATTCCACGGAAAAGATTCCGTTTGAAACGAGATGCCGCCATGAATGTCAGCGATGGATTGCAGCAGCGACAATCCTACCTCCATTACTTCAGGTCCAATTCCGTCTCCTGGAATGACCGCAGCCGAGTAATGTTTCATGAAAGCGACTCCTTTGCAATGAAGTTTTGTTACACGAACTTCTTGCAAGGCTCATGCCAAATCAGTATGTTTCAAATATTCCGTCAATTATTGGCCGGATATCGGCCGTAATGTTTCATCGCTGTTTCATACCATCGATTTTTGTTGCAAGCTTGTTGCAAGTGCAACAGCCAAATTCCATAAACTGGTTTCCCTCATTCCCCATCCACTAAGGCAGCATCACCCCGTATTTTTTTAGCTTCCGCCAAAGCGTTGTCCGATCCATCCCCAGTATTTTCGCCGCCTCCGCCCGATTTCCTTTTGTCTCTTGCAAAACGCGGCGGATCAAATCTGCTTCGTCAATGGCTGGCTGAATATCCTGCACCTTCCTGCCGCGCTGCACTTTCTTCGCAAAAAAAGCAGCATCGGATAAATCCAGGCGGCCTCCCTTGCAGAGCAGCACCATTCTCTCCACTACATTGCGCAACTCCCGGACGTTTCCAGGCCAATCGTGTTTGGCAAACAGCTCAAACACCTGCTCGCTCACTTCTACGATGCATCTGTCATCTCTCTCTTCGATCTCGCGGATCATCGACCAGACAAGGGCGGGAATGTCATCGGGCCTCTGGCGCAGGGGCGGGAGCTCCAAGGTCAGGACATTGAGCCGGTAGTACAGGTCAGAGCGAAATTCCATCCTGCCGATCAGCTCCTCCAGGTCGCGGTTTGTCGCTGCAATGATCCGGACATCTACGGGAAAAATTCGCTCTCCCCCAATCCGGCGCACTTTTTTCTCCTGCAGTACGCGCAATAGCAGCGCCTGGATAGGCAGGGACATCTCGCCGATTTCGTCCAAAAAGAGCGTTCCTCCGTGAGCCAGCTCAAACAGTCCCGGCTTGCCGCCTTTGCGGGCCCCTGTAAAGGCCCCATCCTCATAGCCGAAGAGCTCGCTCTCCAGGAGGTTCCCCGGCAGCGCCGCACAGTTGACAGCGACGAACGGCCCCGTTGCCCGCTGGCTGCAGAGATGCATTCCTTGTGCAAACAGCTCCTTCCCGGTTCCGGTCTCACCGAGTATCAGAACGGTCGCATCGGTCATTCCGAAGGTCTCCGCCAGCTCCCTCGCTTCTCGGATCGCGCTGGACTGGCCGACGATGTCTTCGAGTCGGTATTTTGCTTCCAGACCGCTTTCCATGCTCTGCTTGCGGATGCGGAGCTCCATTTTCTGAATATCGGTGATTTCTTTAAACGTACTGACAGCCCCGACAATGTCACCGTCTATGGAAATGGGCAAACGGTTGATGATGATTTGGCGGTTCAACACGGTTGCGATATCGCCGATCTCCCGCTTTCCTGTAGCCAGAATGCGGAGCATGTCGGAATGGGGAATGTACCGCGTGATCTTTTCCCCGACGATATGCGGCGGCAGGCCGAGAATTTCCAGGGCGTTCTTGTTCACCCAGATGACCGTCGAGTTTTGGTCTACCGCGATAATTCCGTCATGAGAAGCGTCCAGAATCGCCTGTATGAGCGTGTGATCCTTCATTTTTCGATGCCTCCTTCCTGCGCCCGATCCAGCATCAGGTCTACTTCCGCAGGAGGCTTCCCGGCAGCTTTTTTGCGCTTCCGTTTCTTTTTGCGCAAAGTCAGGATCGCGGTCAGCATGAGAACGAGCGTGGCGAGCTGTACAGGCTGTGTCAGCGAAGCGTCCAGCCACCCGCTCATATCGAGCAATTGGAAAAGGACCGCCAGATAAAGTATAATCGATGCCCAATTTTGCTTTTTCACCGTTTTTCCCCTTCTATCCGCTAGAATCCCGCATGTTTATGGAAAAAGACTCCCGGGAAGCATGATCGCTTTCCAGGAGTCGATGCAGCGCGTTGGCTAAATCGGACGAAGCGCCAGGGTTTCGCGTCCGGCCAGGTCTTCCACCATATCATGCCACGCTTTCGGTTTTTGCGGCAGCACAGCGTAGTACCTCGTCAAAAAGGTCTTCACGAGAGACGCTTCCAGCTCCTGCTGGTCCTCATTTGTCGGCATGAAGCACAAGTCCAGGCCTGCAACGGCTTCGCCATCGTTTTGCCAGGACGGGTGAACATAAGGGAAATCAATCCGCTTGTAGCCCAGGTGGGAGAGCACCTCCCGGCGTACGAACGGGTCCATCGGCTTGATCCCGCCAAACGCATGCTCTTGTACCCGATACGGGTCGTAAATTTCGGCAAACATGCCGTACAGCTCTTTTCCGTTTTCCTTAGCCAGATTCATCAAATCCTTCTGGCGCTCGCGGGCGAGGAAACGGCCAATTCCCAAACCTTCACGGCCGATGATCGTGAAGTCGGTCATTGCTACGTTCAGGTCCGTATAGTAACGGTATTCGGTGGCGCCAACCACTTCTCCGTTCACTACAGCGACAAACACACGGATGCCCGGGTCCTCAAGCGGCTCCTTCCACAGGTCAAAGTCCAGCACTTCCTCTGGCGGAAATACTTCCTGCATGAGCCGGTGCATGCTTGCAAATAGCGGGTCCGAAATGTTTTGAATGCGAACATACTGCATGTGTGCTTCCTCCCAATTTCTCTCCTATTTTATGAACGGGTCCGCTGGCCGAGAACGAAATGGATTTTTCCATTCCATCAACGCGGCATAGTTATGCGATTCCTCGTCTTCCAAATAATTGGCCACTACTTTTACAGGCGTACGGCCGCAGCGCATCAAAAAGCTGATCACAGGGTCCTTCAGCTCGCCCTTCACTACTTTTTCCAGGTACGCTTCCGCCGACATCCCAGACGCATGCCGCCCATATCCGGGCATGCGGCCACCCCCGAGCAGCCGCTCCAATCCTCTGTGTACGACCAATTCATACATCGCCTGCATCATGCTCATCCCAAGCCGCCATTTGCGGTAAGCCGGGCGTATGCAAATATCCACGACATACAGCGTATTTCCGTCAGGATCGTGATTGCGGATGTACCCGGAGTCGGTTACTTCCTCCCAGGTGTGGTCCGGATGCTCCGGATCGTAGGAAACGAGCAGACTCGTCATCGAGCCTGCCAGTACGCCCTCCACCTCGATGCAGATCGCACCTTCCGGAAACAGTGTGACATGATTGGTCAGCTGCTCTTCGTTCCACCACAGCTCGGAGGGAAACGGCGGAGGAAAGCTCTCCTGCTGGATGCGGATCAGCTCCGCATAATCCTCTCGTGTGTAGTTGCGAATCACGGCTTTGGCCGGCTTGTCCTCGTGAAACACAAAAAGTTCTTTCCGATACACGGCTGCACCTCTATTTCCAATCGGGATACAAATCGATCCTGCGATCGCGCCAGGTCGTGACGGAGCCTTTTTCCCTTACGTCATACAACAGCTGCAGGTCCAAATCCGCTGTCACCAGCATATCGTTGTTGAGCTCGCCCTCGACAAGGACGCCCTGCGGCGGGAATGGAATGTCGTTTGGCGTGAGCACTGCCGCCTGCCCAAAATTCGCCCGCATGAAGTCGACTGTCGGCAGCGATCCCACGGTTCCCGTCACAACCACGTACACCTGGTTCTCGATGGTTCGGGCATGGCTGGTGTAACGGACGCGGTGAAACGCGTGGCGATCGTCCGTGCAGGATGGACAGAATATCACGTCGGCGCCACGGGCTTTCGCCATCCGCACCAGTTCGGGAAACTCGATGTCATAGCAGATGATCATCGCCACTTTGCCCTTGTCTGTCTCAAAAATGTGCAGGTCGTCGCCGGCGCCCATATTCCAGCCTTTGATCTCCCAAGGCGTGATGTGAATCTTTTTTTGCTGACCGACGCGGCCATCAGGGTAAAACAGGAACGCCGTATTGTACAGACGCCCGTTTTCCTGGATAATGTGCGTGCCCCCGACGATATGCATCTGATGACGCTGTGCCAGCGTGGTAAACAAATGTATGTACGCCTCCGTAAACGACGGGAGGTCATTGATCGTCAGCGCGTTTCCTTGCCCGTCTCCGATGGACATCAACTGGGTCGTGAACAGCTCGGGAAACAGCAAAAACTCGGTTTCATACTCCTCAGCCGTCTTTACGTAATGCTCAACCTGATTGGCAAACTCCTCAAAGCTATGAATGGTATGCAGATGATACTGCACGGCAGAAACGCGCATCTTCATGGGAAACCTCCTTGCAGCACGCAGCTAAGTACGTAGATATACGGTAAATGATAGCAAAAAAAGCGGGTAAAGTCTCTCTTATTTGCAGCTAAAATGCAAGACGATGCCTTCGCTGACACCTTGGCTCGCAACTCTCTCTTCCGTATCGGTTCTTTTGTACCAGATTTTAAGGTTCACACAAGTAAACCAGGCTCCTTTTCTGGCAGCAGAAACGGCCTTCTCTTTTGTCAGAAGGCCGTTTGAGCCGAATCGTTATTTGTTTGCCGCCATTCGAACAACGGTCCGGTACAGCAGCTCGGTGCCAAGCGCAATATCTTCATACGTCGAAAACTCCTGCGGATTGTGGCTGATACCGTCTTTGCAGCGGACGAAAATCATGCCGTAATCACAGACGTACGAAAGCGCCAGGGCATCGTGGAAGGGGCCGCTCATCAGCTCGGGAGGATTGAATCCCAGAGCGCCGCTCTCTTCCCGCATGATCGCTTTGATCCAGTCGGCGCAGTACCGGGGTTCGCTGTTGGTATCCTCCGTAATCGTATAACGAAGTCCACCTTCTTGTGCGGCCTGCTCGATCGCGGCCCGCAATTCCCGCTCCCGCTGATTGCGTCTCAAAAGGTCGATATCCCTGAGATCGATGGAAAAGCGAACGCGCTCCGGGATGATATTGCGCGAGTCGGGAAATACCTCCAGATGGCCGACGGTCCCCACTGTTGGAGCCTCCGGGTCGGATTTGGCAATTTCATGCAAGGCCGTGATGACTTTGGCCGCCCCTACCAATGCATCCTTTCTCATCCGCATCGGTACAGAACCGGCGTGACCGGCAAAGCCTTCAAACTCGACCGTCCACCAAAGCGGACCGGAGATGCCGCTGACGATGCCTACAGGCTCCTCAATCTGATCGAGGATCGGTCCTTGTTCAATATGAAGCTCCAAAAAAGCGCCGATGCTGCCTTCGGGATAGACAGACTCCTGCAGGCGCTCGGGGTCACAGCCGAATTCCTGCAGCGCTTGGCTCCGGGACACGCCGTTTTTGTCCGTACGCGCAAGCTCGCCTTCCTCCAGCTTGCCGAGTATCCCCCGCGACCCGAACAAGCCCTTTTGAAAACGACAGCCCTCCTCATCGCAGAAGGCGACGACCTCAATCGTCTGCTCTGGCCGCAGTCCCTGTTCCTTGAGTGTCTGAACAGCCTCCAGCCCGCCCAATACGCCGATCGTCCCGTCGAATCGCCCTCCATACGGCTGCGAATCGATATGGGAGCCGATCATCAGCACGGGAACAGCCGGGTTTTGTCCCTCAAGCCGACCGATCAGGTTGCCGAACTGGTCGATTCGGGCGGAAAGTCCTGCTTCCTCCATCCAGCTTTTGACCAATTCCACTCCCGCCCGGTCCTCCGGGGAAAGGGCCAGACGGCATACTCCTGTTTCCCCGATCTTGCCGATCCGGGCCAATGCCTCAATCCTTTGCTTCAAGCGCTCCTGATTGATCTGGAGCTGCCTGGTCTCCACGTTCATTTTCCGCGACCTCCTTTTGATTCTCGCAAAAGAACGGTTTGCCGTTTTTCACGAAAGGAATGGACGAAAGAGGTGCTTACTTCGCCATGGCTTCCTGACTGGCATACACGACCTCTCCGTCAATCATCGTTAGGCTAACTTGCAAATCCTTGATGGCTTCCTTCGGCACATCCAGCATTCTCCCGTTGACGACGACCAGATCGGCCAGCTTTCCCGCTTCGATGCTCCCTTTCAGCCCTTCTTCAAAGCTGGCGTACGCACCGTGAATGGTAAACATTTTGATGGCGTCCATGACGCTGACTGCTTGCTGCTCTCCTACCGTTGCCCCGTTTCTGCTCTTGCGATTGACAGCGGCATGGATGCCGACGAGAGGAGAATAGCCTGTTACCGGACAATCGGATGCACCCGCGGCGATGATGCCATTCCGGAAGAAGTCACCGACCGGATACATGTATGCCGAGCGTTCTCCGAGATTCTTCAGATAGCTCTCCCCGTACTCGTACAAAAAGGCCGGATTCGGTGTCGGAATGACACCCAGCTTTGCCATCCGCTGCACCAGATCAGGGGCGGATACGCCAGCATGCTCGATCCGATGGCGATGGTTCTGGCGAGGATGCTTTTCGAGCGCTTCTTCAAAGCAGGCGAGCAGCAGCTCAATGGCCCGGTCTCCCTGAGCGTGGGCTGTAATCTGGAATCCCTTCTCATGCGCTTCTCCCAAAATCCTATTCAATTCGTCCCGGGAATAGTAGAGGATTCCGCTGTCCCCCGGCCTGCTCGCAAACGGCTCGCGCATCGCCATTGTCGGTGCGATGCTGGCACCGTCGACGAACACTTTTGCCGGTCCGATTCGGAAGCGCTCGTCCCCAAGACCGGTGACAATCCCGGCATCGATGACTTTGCGGACAAAGGCGTCCGATTGATTTAGCGCGCAAATCATCGCATAGATGCGCACCTTGACATCGCCGGCCTGTACGGCCTTTTGCATGGCCCGCAAATTGTCCGGCCCGTACCCGCCTGCATCGTGCACGCTCGTGATTCCCGCGGCGACAAAGTCTTCGGAGGCGAGTCGAAGCCCTTCCCGGTACTCCTCCTCCGAAAAGGCAGCAGCCTCAAACATTTGCATATGCGCCGTCTCCACAAGCAGCCCTGTTAGTACTCCTTGTTCATCACGGTCCAATCTGCCCCCCTGCGGATCGGGCGTATGCTCGTCAAACCCTGCCCTGCCTAGCGCTTCCGTATTGACGATGGAGTGATGGGCACAGGTCCGCATGACAAAGACCGGATGCTTTTCCGAAACGCTGTCCAGCTCCTGGCGAGTCGGGAACCGCTTTTCGCGCATACGGTTCTCGTCAAAACCGCAGGCCCGCACCCACTTTCCTTCCGGTGTGCGGGATGCTTGCTCCCGCAAGGCTTCCAGCAGGTCTTCGATCGAGTCGATTCCTCTTGCCTTGCAGTCGACGCCCAGCTTGTTGGTCCCGTAAATGGTGATGTGCAGATGGGAATCAATAAAACCGGGCAGCAAGCTTTTGCCTTCCAAATCGATTACCCGTGTCAGCGGGCCTATGTATTTGCTGACTTCTTCATTCGTGCCCACTGCCGAAATACGGTTGCCGCTGACAGCAACCGCCTCCACAATGCGTTCGTACCGATCTACCGTGATCACTTGTCCGTTGAGAAATACTGTATCTGCCATAAAAAAGTCTCCTCCTTTTAGCTTATACCGGCTGGTGTGTTTCGTCTCCGGCGATGGCATCTTTCTCTCTCGCCTGAACGATACGCTGCGTAATGACATGCACCGCGAACATGACAACCAGGTTGATAAAAAGAGCGATTACTCCGACGTTCAGGTCTTTGACAACAGAGGGCAGCGAGGGAAACAGCGTCCCGACACTGACCTGGGCGATAGTCACATAAGCGACGGTCAACACCCCGCTCGCGATTCCGGCGAAAGCGCCGTATTTGTTGACGAGCGGACGTGCAGGCACGCAGAACAGCAGAGCGGGAAATAGCTGTGTAACGAGGCTGTACCCCATCAGCAGCAGGGTGACGAGCGTATCTCCTCCGCTGAGCGTAAAGTACAGGCTGATCAGCGATAAAACCGGCACCAGGCTTTTGGCAAGCCAGGGAAGCTGCTTGTCGCCCACACTTGGCAGCAGAACCTTGATCACGTTTTTCGAAAGAAGGGTCGCCGCCGTCATCAGCAGCATCGAGCCCGGAACGAGCGCTGTCAGCAAACCGGCAGCGCCGATCAGTCCGACGATCCACGGGTCAAAGGTCTGGATCGACAGCCGGAGAAGCGACAAATCGCCGTCTGCTCCTTTCAGGCCTGGCACCTGCAGGATTGCGGTAAAGCCGACGAAAAAGACGAACAGCAGCATCAGCGTATAGAGCGGAAGCATGACGGTGTTTTTTCGGAATACACGGGCGCTTTTCGCCGAAAAAATGGAACCGAACGTATGCGGCCACATGTAAAAGCCCAGCACCGTCAACAGGACAGTCGAGATAAACCAGGAAATGCTCATTCCTTCTTTGGGAAAGGTCAGGAAACCGGGATTGGCAGCGTGAACGGCTTCGAACATCGGCCTGATGCCTCCATAGTAATGATACGGCAGGTACAGACCGAGAAAGACCACGACAAAGAAGATCATGATGTCCTTGATGGCCGCAGTCCAGGCCGAGCCGTGTATGCCCGAGATCATGACGTAGGCGGTCACGGCGAGCACGCCGATCCATACAGCCGCAGAGGGAGAGATGGAGCCGTATGATGCTTCCGAGACGATGATTCCCAGCCCTTTAAACTGGAGGACCAGATAAGGAATGATCGCGAGTACGCCGACAGTCGCAACGAGGATGCCGAGAACCGGGCTTTTGTATTTGCTTACAAAAAAATCGGACTGGGAAACAAGCTTGTGTTCCTTGGCGTACCGCCAGATGGGAGGAAGCAGCCAATAGGAGAGGACGTATGCGAGCGAGATGTAGGCAAGCACATAGTAGGCCGGAGCTCCCTTGGAATAGGCCCATCCGCTGCCCCCGAGGAAGGTGAAGGTCGTATAGATTTCGCCTGCCACCAGCAAAAAGATGAAGATCGTGCCAAAGCCGCGTCCGCCTACGGTCCACTGCTCCATGTTCATGTCTTTTCCCTTTTGGGCGCGAATGCCGAAATAAAGAGCGGCAAGCAGGGATGCGAAGATGATTAACAGCGCATGGTTCATCCTTCTTCCTCCTCTCTGTTGACCGGGTCCAGCTTGTTGACAAGGGCCATGATGCCCGAGGTCAAAACGACCCACATCACGATCCAGAAAAGAACGAAAGGCATCCCCAAAACATAAGGCTCGACGCGGTTCACAAACGGGATTCCGCCGAGCATCCCAACGAACGGTACGAACCCCAACCAATCCTTCGCTTTCACTCACCCTACCCCCAATCAAATGGATGTTGGTTGCTTGCCGATCGGCCGATCGAACATGTATGGTATTATTATCGAAAGATTCAATCTTTTCCTTTGTCCACGTTTCCAGAAAGCGGATGGTTTTTTTGTTCCATTTACTAAACATGTGGAGGGATCGCATGATAACCGTACGTGAACTCATCTCTGTCGTCGGCTGGGGACCCAATGCCGTGCTGGCAGGCGAATCCTTTTTGGACAAAGAGCTTATCGCCGTTACGTCGTTTGATTCCCCCGACGGATACAAGTGGCTTCACAAAGGCGAATTTGTCCTGACAACCGGCTATCCGTTTGTCACAGACAGGCAGACGCGCGAAGCAAGGCTGCTGCGGCTAATTGACGAGCTGGCCGAGATCGGCACCCCCGGCTTTGCCATCAAGCTGGGCCGATACATCGACGAGCTCCCCGCCCGCGTCATAGAGCGGGCCAACGAAAGGCAGATGCCGATCCTCTCCTTTCCGATGGACAAGGCCTGGTCGGACATCATTATCCCTGTCGCGCACTACATAAACGCCAAGCAGCGGGAGGAGCTGGATCGGACCCATGCCATCTACGAGGTGTTTCACCGCCATCTCACCAGAAACGGCAGTGTCGAAAATTTGGCCGAGCTGCTCCACGATATCCTGCAAACGCCTGTCAGTATTTACGCCAGAACCCCCAAATGGAATTGGCATGTGCCTGCCCCTATCGAACATTCGCCCGGACTGGAAGAATTGCTGACATCGACCCGAAACGCCCGGATGCACTCGCAACTGTCCCGTTATCGCGACCAGCATCTCATTCGCTGGCTTGTACATAACAATCGCCGGGAGGGAGCTGTTGTCCTGTGGAACGTCACACGCGAGCTGTTTCCCTGGGAAAACGTTGCGCTGGAACAGACAGCTGCCCTGCTTTCGCTGGAAATCGAGCGTCACTACACCGTCGTATCGACGTACCAGCGTTTTCGCAATGATTTTCTCCAGCTTCTTGTATCCGGAAAAGAGCAATCGACTGACCTGCTCATACGCAAGGCGGAGGAGCTCGATTGGGAGCTGGCGGACCGCTATGTAGCTTCTGTCATGCAGGCTACAGCCGGTTCCGCCAGCGACATGAAGGCCTGGAGTGAGCATGAAGCTGTGCTTGAGACAATTCGGAACCACTGGGAAACCCATCGGCCCCCGATCTTGTGCGGGCTGGATCGCGAGCATCGGATATTGCTGCTCTTTCCGGTGCAGGCTGATACGGTGGTTCAGCCTTCCGAAGAGCTGCTCGCCAGCCTGGAGATGTTGATACAGAAAAACAGGCAGCGCTCCATGTCCATCGGTATTGGCCGTTCCTATCCCGGCTTGGGTGGCATTGCCCAGAGCTACCATGAAGCGGTGATCAGCTGTCGGGCTGCGAGAGAAGGTGCCCCGCCCAATTCCGTCGCGGGTGCAAAATCTGCCCTGACGATCCGCCAATTTTCGTCACTCGGCATCGAGCGTATTTTGTTTGCCGAGTCCCCCGATCAAGAAGCCCGCCAGTTGGCTGATGAGTGCCTGTCCGCGCTGGCCGAATACGACCGGGAGCGCAAGGGCCAGCTGATCGACACCCTCCGTATGTTTTTGGCCTGCGATGGCAATCACGCCGAAGCTGCCAAGAAATTGTACGTCCATAAAAACACAGTCAAATACAGGCTGCAGATCATCCGGGATTTGACTGGACTTCACCCCGAGAAAGGTCATGATCAACTGTTATTTCGTATCGCTTTGACCGCTTACAAAGACAGCCCGGTGGTGTAAAGATGCCGTCCGTTTCGCGTTCTGGAATAACTGACAGGTTCACACGATGAAATGACAAGGCTCTGCAATGAAACCTTCCGGAAAATCAAAAAACCTCTGGCCTAACTCAGACCAGAGGTTTTTGCATTTGCTCAATCGTCTTACGCGTAGTGTTGCTCGCGAAGCCGCTGGATTTCTTCGCTTTCCAGGTATTCATCGTACGTAATCATCTTGTCGATGATGCCTTTTGGCGTAAATTCGATAATCCGGTTTGCAATCGTCTGTACGAATTGATGGTCATGGGAAACGAACAGAAGTGTTCCGTCGTATTCGATCAAGCCATTGTTCAAAGCCGTAATCGACTCCAGATCCAAGTGGTTGGTCGGCTCATCCATGATCAACACGTTGGCCTGGGCCAGCATCATTTTCGCCAGCATGCAGCGGACTTTTTCTCCACCGGACAGGACGTTCGCTTTCTTCAGCGACTCGTCGCCGGAGAAGAGCATCCGGCCCAAATAGCTGCGGATAAACGTTTCATCCTGCTCTTTGGAGTACTGGCGCAGCCAATCGACCAAGGACAGGTCCGTATTGAAATACTCCGAGTTGTCTTTCGGGAAGTACGCCTGGGAGGTCGTCACTCCCCACTCAAACGTACCGCTGTCTGCTTCGACCTCTCCCATCAGGATGCGGAACAAGGTCGTTTTGGCCAGCTCATTCGGTCCGACGAACGCGACTTTGTCCCCTTTGTTGATGGTCAAATTCAGATTTTCAAACAGCTTCTCGCCTTCGAGCGTTTTGCTGAGGCCTTCGATCATCAGGAGATTCTTGCCCGCCTCCCGCTCCGGCTTGAAATTGATGTACGGATAACGGCGGCTGGACGGCTTGATGTCTTCCAAAGAAATTTTCTCCAGCAGCTTTTTCCGCGAGGTCGCCTGCTTCGACTTGGACGCATTGGCGCTGAAGCGTGCAATAAACTCTTGCAGCTCCTTGATTTTCTCTTCTTTTTTCTTGTTCTGTTCGCGGGCCATTTTCAGCGCCAGCTGGCTGGATTCGTACCAGAAGTCGTAGTTGCCGACGTACAGCTGGATTTTGCCAAAGTCGATATCCGCGATGTGCGTACAAACCTTGTTCAGGAAGTGGCGGTCATGGGATACGACGATGACGGTGTTCTCGTAATCGGCCAGAAAGTTTTCCAGCCAGCGGATCGATTCGATGTCCAGGTGGTTCGTCGGCTCGTCCAGGAGCAGGACGTGCGGATTGCCAAACAGGGCTTGTGCGAGCAAAACCCGTACTTTCTCGTTGCCCTGCAGGTCCTTCATCTGCTTGTCGTGCAGTTCTGCAGGAATTCCGAGACCTGTCAGCAACTCAGCCGCATCCGCTTCGGCCATCCACCCGTTCAGCTCTTCAAACTCGCCTTCCAACTGGGATGCGCGCATGCCGTCCGCTTCAGAAAAATCCTCTTTCATGTACAGCGCGTTCTTTTCTTCCATGATTTCGTACAGACGGCGGTGACCCATAATCACTGTTTTGAGTACTTCAAATTCATCGAATTCAAAGTGGTTTTGCTTCAAAACGGCGATCCGCTCTCCCGGCGTGATCGAAACATGTCCGCTGGTAGGCTCGATTTCACCGGAGAGGATTTTTAAAAAGGTTGATTTGCCGGCACCGTTGGCACCGATCAAACCATAACAGTTGCCGGGCGTAAACTTGATGGTTACATCTTCAAACAATGCGCGTTTTCCGTAGCGCAATGTAACATTCTGAGTACTTATCATCACAATACCTGCCTTTTTTCACTCATTCAAACACTAATCATATCAGAAAAGAAGACTTTTCGCAAAATATCGCAAGTTGAGAAGGGACCGCCTCTCCCCGTTTGTTTTACAGCTTTTCAAGACAATCCGGAAAAGGAGGTTTCCGTTGATAGAGATGGCCTTTCTCGGGAAAGCTATGCATGGACCCACAACGGTTTTTCGAAAGGAGGACCTAAGTCATGTCAAAGAAAAACGGCGTAAAAAATGAAATGGGAAACAAGGAAAATCCTTCTCAGACACGAGCTTCGAATACGATCAGCAAAGAAGAGACTCGTTCCAAGCAGCGCGGAGAGTAGCAATCTCTGCTGCCTGGCCTAGCAACGCTCTGCAAGCAGAACAGGAAAAGCCGGTCTATCAAAAAAAGACCGGCTGACTTTTGTTCGGGTGTCATTTTTTCTAATCGTCGGTACCGTTCGTTTGTTGCCCATTTCTTCATGGCTTGTGTCATTGTCTGTCCCTTCATTTCATGTCTACGCATGGATCAGATGTCCGCCCACGTAAAAGGCAACATGCTTCAGGTGTACATACAGCAAATCGCCGGACTGGAGGGAAAGTTCTGCAAAGCGGCGCCGGCTCATTTCGGCTTCGAAGATTTCCCCCGTATCCATCCGTCTTAGCTCAAGGCGGACTACAGAGCCCAGATTGTAAACGTAGATCAGCTCCGCCGACACGGACTGCGGATTTTGCGGCGACCGACTAACATCCACATCGTGCGGCCTTACGTAGCCGACCGCCGGCACATTGTCATCCTCTGATGCCCAATCCACAGGAAATTCCGCCTCTCCCAGCTTCACCTTGCCGTCTGCAATCCGCCCGCGAAAGAAGTTGACGCGCCCGAGGAAGCTGTACACAAACGGATTTGAGGGATTATTGTAGACCTCCTGGGGCGAACCGGTCTGCTCGACTCTCCCCTCGTTCATCACCACGACCCGGTCCGCGAGCTCCAACGCCTCTTCCTGATCGTGCGTGACAAAGACAATCGTCAGTCCCAGCTTTTCGTGCAGCCGTCTCAGCCAACGTCTGAGCTCCTGTCGCACTTTTGCATCGAGGGCACCGAACGGCTCATCCAGCAGCAAAAATTTTGGCTCCACGGCCAGCGCTCTCGCCAGCGCCACTCGTTGTCTCTGCCCCCCGGACAATTGCGAAGGGTACCGATGCGCAAGCCCTTCCAACTGCACCAGACGCAGCAATGAGTGAACCCGTTCTTTGATCTCCGCCTTGGTCGGCCTCTGCTTGCGCGGCCGGACAGTCAGTCCAAAGGCGATATTGTCAAAAATATCCATATGCCGAAACAGGGCGTAGTGCTGAAAGACAAATCCCACTCCCCGTTCCCGCACGTCACGATGTGTATGGTCCTCTCCGTTGAAAAACACCTGGCCTGAATCGGCTGGCTCCAGCCCCGCGATCAATCGCAGTAGCGTTGTTTTGCCGGAACCAGAAGGCCCCAAGAGAGCGACCAGCTGTCCTGTCGGAATCTCCAGCTGAACGTCGCGCAGTGCAGTAAAGCTTCCATATGACTTGCTGATGCCGCAAATTTCAATACTCATGCGCTGGCCTCCCTTATGATTTCCGGCAACGCCTCGTTTTCTCGCTGCTGTCCTTCCGTTTTCCACTCGATCAGGCTTTTCAAGACGAGCGTGACCAACGCCAGGACAGCGAGCAAGGTAGCGGCAGCAAACGCGGCGACAAACTGATATTCGTTGTACAAAATCTCCACGTGGAGCGGCAGTGTATTGGTCATGCCCCTGATGTGCCCCGAGACGACGGATACCGCTCCAAATTCCCCCATCGCCCGGGCATTGCACAAAATGACTCCGTATAACAGCCCCCACTTGATATTGGGCAGGGTGATCCGCCAAAAGGTCTGCCAACCGCTTGCTCCAAGCGAGATCGCCGCTTCCTCCTCATCCTTCCCTTGCGCTTCCATCACCGGTATCAACTCTCTCGCCACAAAGGGAAAGGTCACAAAGGTTGTCGCCAAAACAATTCCCGGAACAGCGAAAATAATCTTGATATCATGCGCTGCAAGCCAAGGGCCGAGAACTCCTTGCGTGCCGAACAGCAGAACAAATATCAGGCCGGAAATGACTGGAGACACGGCAAAAGGCAGATCGATCAGCGTCAAAAGCAGGTTTTTGCCTCGAAAGGAAAACTTCGCAATGGCCCAAGCCGCGGCCACGCCGAAAACAACATTGGCAGGGACACTGATCGCCGCAGTCAGCAGCGTAAGCTTGACGGCAGAAAGGGTATCCGGCTCTTTTACAGCCTGGAGAAACAAGCCGATTCCCTCGCTGAAAGCTTCGGAAAAGACGGCAATCAGCGGAACGACCAGAAACAATCCCATGAAGATCAAGGCTACTGCAATCAAGAGCCAGCGAACATACCCGGGTTCGCTCGTATCAGTCAATCCATATCCCTCCTATCGTGCAGCATCCAATTTGTTCGTCTTCCACTGAAAAAAGTTGATCACCAGCAGCATGAAAAAGGACGCGACGAGCATGACCGAAGCGATCGCCGTCGCTCCTGTATAGTCGAATTGCTCCAGCTTTGTCATGATCAAAAGCGGAACGATTTCGGTCTGGAACGGCATGTTGCCCGAGATGAAGACGACGGAGCCGTATTCGCCCAAGGCGCGGGCAAAGGCCAGGGCAAAGCCGGTCAGGATCGCCGGGAGCAAATGAGGAAGAATCACGCGCAGGAACGTTTGCAGCCGGGATGCTCCCAAGGTGGCAGCGGCTTCCTCTACCTGGCGGTCCCAATCCTGAAGAACAGGCTGTACCGTCCGGACGACAAAGGGGAGTCCGATAAAGGTCAAAGCGACAAATATCCCGACAGGCGTATACGCGATTTTCATCCCCCACGCCGCAAACAACTGACCGATCCAGCCGTTCTCCGAATATATCGAGGCAAGGGCGATACCGGCTACTGCTGTCGGCAGGGCAAACGGCAGATCGACGATACCGTCAATGAACCGTTTTCCCGGGAAGTGGTACCGTACCAGCACCCATGCGACCAGCACCCCAAATACTGCATTCATGCAAGCTGCAAAAAAGGCGGTCAAAAAGCTGACCTGAAAGGAAGCGAGGACGCGCTGGTCCGTCACCGTCAGCCAAAACTGCTCCCAGGTCATGCTGGCTGTCTGGAGAAAAAGGATCGAAAGAGGGATCAAGACAAGCAGGCTCAGGTAGACCAGCGTGTACCCAATGGTAAGCCCAAAGCCCGGTAAGATTCCTTTTGATTTCATACGTTTTCCCATGGTTGACTCTCCCGCAGGTTGACAGTTTGTTTTCTTTGCAAAGCAGCCCCCTTGCAGCAACGGAAGTGAAGGATCAATAGCTGTTCCGTCACTCTTTTTGGGCCTGATAAATCTGATCAAAAACGCCTCCGTCTGCGAAATGAACCTGCTGCGCTTTGGCCCAGCCTCCGAATACTTCCTGGATGGTAAACAGCTCAATTTCGGGGAACGGCGGCTGGTGGGCCGCTTTCACTTCGGCTAAGCGGGGCCTGTAGTAATGCTTGGCGGCAATTTCCTGTGCTTCTTTTGTATACAGAAACTGAAGGTATTCCGTCGCCAGCTCACGAGTTTGACGCTTGTCGACGTTCTTGTCGACTATGGCGACAGGAGGTTCGGCCAGTATGCTGAGCGAAGGATTGACGATGTCAAACTTGTCTTTCCCCAGTTCATTGATGGCCAGATAGGCTTCGTTTTCCCAGGCGATGAGGACATCTCCGATACCCCGCTCGACAAAAGTGGTGGTCGAGCCGCGTGCGCCGGAATCCAGGACGGGAACGTTTTTGAACAGGCGGTTCACGAAGTCCTTGGCCTTCCCTTCATCCCCATTGTTTTTCTTCAAGGCATAGCCCCATGCTGCCAGGTAGTTCCAACGGGCCCCGCCTGAGGTCTTGGGATTGGGTGTGATGACGGACACGTCCTGCTTGACCAGATCATCCCAATCCTTGATCTGCTTGGGATTCCCTTTTCGCACAAGAAACACGATCGTGGAGGTGTATGGAGAGCTGTTATCCGGCAGCCTGCTCTGCCACTCCTTGGGCATGTATCCCCGCTCAGCGATGGCATCGATATCATAGGCCAGCGCGAGAGTGACCACATCCGCTTCCAATCCGTCGATAACAGACCTCGACTGCTTGCCGGAGCCGCCATGCGACTGTTTGATGGTGACGGTTTGCCCTGTCTTTGTCTTCCAGTACTCGGCGAATCGCTGGTTGACCTCCTGATACAGCTCACGCGTCGGATCATAGGACACATTGAGCAGCTCCACCTGTGTCTGTTGTTTGCTGTCTGTTGCCGAATTCGAGGCTGTGCATCCAATCAGACCAAGACACAAAACAATGGCTACTGCATACACAGAAACGGGTCGCAAAAACCAATAACGTCCACTCATCTGACTTTCTCCTTTTCTAATTCTCAGTAAATGCATCGGAATATAATTCATTGTATTGTGGCTACTGCCTACTTTGTGTCAACTTGTTTTGGTCCAATCGCCCAATCTTTGTGCTCTCAGCCCGCCAATGTGTTCGCAGCCCGCCAATTTTACCGTATGTCTGACGCTTGGGCGCCGTTCATCGGACCTAGCCCGAAAATAAAAAAAAGCCGGCAAATGCCAGCTTTGTTCATGAACCGCTTATGTTGTTAAACGCTTTTCCAGCGAAGGCCGCCAGCTGTCAGCCAGCTCTTTCACCGCCAAAATCCGCCGAATGGCCTCCAGATTGTCCTTTTTGTGGTACTTGATCTGATTGATAAAAGCGACCGTCACGTTATGACTGCTATTCTCCAGCAGACGAAACTCCATATCCTGGCCGATCATTCCCGTCTCGAGCACGCGCATATAAAAGCCGCTGTACCCTGTCTGTTGAATGAGCGAGACCATGTCGCTGCGCTGCAGCCGTACATCCAGTTTGAAACAGGGCTGCCTCGGCTGGCTTACCTGCACGACTGCCTCACCCAATTGAAAAATGTCGCCGATAGACACGGTGGACTCGTCCAACCCGCGAACTGTCACATTTTCACCAAATGCACCGGGAGCCAGCTCCTGACCAAGCTTCTCCTCCCAGAACGAATAATGATCGTAGCTGTACACCATCAATGCTTTGTCCTTGCCGCCGTGAAAGCGGCGATCGGCTTGTCCGTCCCCGTCGAGCTGTTCCCAATCCAGAAATCTGCGATCCGTGACGGGGTATTTCCAAATTGCCGTACTTACTTCTTTGCCATTATGCATGACCGTTTGCGGCTTGCCCACATTGATGGATACCAGTTGCATCTCTCTCGCTCGTCCTTCCAGTTTTTTCATTATTGTACCACAGATGACGGTTCGGGCCCTTTGTCTGAATCTACCGATAATTACTCACTCTCGCTTCCGTCAGCCGCATCGTTTATGATGATAGAAAGAAGGAGTTGATTGGTGTGATTACCGTTTTGATCAAACATCCCCACGAGGATGTCGCCCCGATACAAATCAAGGATACCGACGATGTCACCCGGCTCGTCGGCGGCGACTTCGAGGTGCTTGCGGATGATCGTCTGGACGGAGTATCTCTGCTCGTAAACGAGGACTTGCGCGGAGTGGCAGCGAACAATTTTCCGGTCACGACAGACGGTTTCCTCGACTGGGTGTATGGTCCCTGCGTATTTGTAAAAGCGGATGGCACCTCTCTGACGGACGAGGACATGGAGAAGATCCGGAAGTACCTTGCCTCGCACGTATAAAGAACAACACCCCGAGGGAGAAAAAGACCCTGGAGCAGGCAGTGATGTCCAATAGGCATCCTGCCGTCTTCAGGGTCTTTTCATCTATCTATTCTTTCCTCCTACTGTACGCCGCTGCTGCCGAAGCCGCCCGCTCCGCGTTCAGTTTCGTCCAGCTCCTCCACTACCTCGAAGTCAGCTATCGGCACAATCGCCAGCACTCCCTGCGCGATCCGGTCTCCCTTGCGGATGAGATAGGCGTGGCGGTCCACTTCCCGATCTACTTCAACCGGCTTGTCGCTGACGTCCATACACGTTTTGCCGCTCTCGCCAGACGGTGTGCGGATATTGTCGATCAGGACGCATACTTCCCCGCGGTAGCCGGCATCAACAGTACCTGGAGCGTTGCTGATCCGCAGCTTTGACTTTGCGCTGATTCCGGAACGCGGGCGAACCTGCAGCTCATATCCATCGGGCAGGGCAAAGGCCAGCCCGGTCGGAATTTTGGCTGTCTCCCCTGGCAGAATAATCACATCTTCGACTGCTACAAGATCAAATCCCGCGTCGAAGGCACGGGCGTATCTCGGAATGACGGCATCTGCATGCAGTTGTTTGATCTTCACAGGAGCCACAGGCCGTTTAAACGTGTTTGTCATTTCTCGTCTCTCCTTTGCTGACTGGTGCGGATTAGAGGTCGCCCAGGTTCAATCCGCTCGATTTAGTATAATTGGTCACCTTTTGCTCGAAGAAGTCGGTCTTGGTTTGATTCAGGTTGGCGAAGCTGTCTACCCATTTCATCGGGTGCTCCAGGTGATCAGGGTACAGAATCTCCAAATCGAGTCCTTTTAGACGCTGGTTGGCCAAATATTTGATATAGCGCTCCAAAATGTCGTTGTTGATTCCGAGAATTTCATTGTTGGTCACATACTGTCCCCAGCGGATTTCGTGAGAGGCAGCCGTATGGAACATGCCGCGCAGCTCTTCGATCAATTCAGGCGTAAAGATATCCGGGTTCTCTGCCCGCAGCTCGCGGAACATGTTCTGGAACAACACCACGTGTGTAAGCTCGTCCCGCTGGATGTATTTGATCATCGTCGCGGTTCCCGTCATTTTTCCTTGACGCGCCAGCGTGTAAAAGAAAGAGAAGCCGGAGTAAAAATAGAGCGATTCCAGCAAGTAGTTGGCGATTACGGTTTTGACGAAGTTCACGTCATTCGGATTGTCGACGAACTGCTGGTACAAATCGGCGATGAACTTGTTTCGCTCCATCAGGTGAACGTCATTGCGCCATTCGTCGTAAATATTGTCTCGCGTTTGCGGGGAACATACCGAATCCAGTACGTAGCTGTACGACTGCGCGTGAATCTCCTCCTGGAATGTCTGGATATTCAATAGGGAGCAGACCTCCGGCGCCGTCACATAGTCGGAGATGTTCGGCAAATTGACCGATTGGAGCGAGTCCAAAAAGTTCAGGAACGAGATCGTCTTGTCAAAAGCCCTTCGCTCGGCCGGAGAGAGCGAGTCGAATTGCTTGGCGTCGTTTGCGAGCGGCACCTCTTCCGGAATCCAGAAGTTGTTGAGCATCGTCCGATACAGCTTGGCAGCCCACGGATACTTGATCCGGTTCCACTCTCTTAGGTTGGTGGTGTTTCCGCCGATCATGCGCTGCGTGCCGCGCTGGCCTTCTTCATTGAATAAACGCTTTTTTTCCAGTTGCATGCGTGTTCACACTCCTATGAGCAAGTAACGTCCCCGGCCTGTCGGACCGGGGAGTCAGGTTTGCTCTTTTGATTTTGTTTGTTATGCCGAGCAGCTTACACAGTCCTCTACTTCAACAGATTGATTGCGGACGTAGTAAATCGTCTTCAATCCGTTTTCCCACGCCTGTATGTACAGGTCGAGAAATTCGGGCGCTGTGATTTGCGGCGTGATGTACAGGTTGAACGATTGGGCCTGGTCAATGTGGACCTGTCTCGCTCCGGCTGCACGGATCGACCACTGCTGATCGATGCGATGGGCCTCCTTGTAGTAAAAGAATGTGTTTTCATTCAGATTCGGCGCCGTTTGCGGGATGTTTCCGCTGCGCTTTTCCTCTACGAAAAACTTTGCGTAAACCGGATCGGTAGACGCTGTGGAGCCAGCGATCAGGCTGGTCGTGCCCGTCGGCGCCACGGCAAAGGTCCAGGCATTGCGCATGCCGTACCGGGCGACATCCTCTTTCAACGAAGTCCACCGTTCATCCGTGTAGCCTCTCCGTTCGAAGTACTCTCCGGTCTGCCATTCGCTGCCTTCAAATACGCGATACGTTCCCTTTTCGCGTGCCAGCTCCATCGATGTTTTAATCGCTTGATAAGCAATTTCCTCGTACAGCTTGTCGGCCGCCTCTATGTGCTCTTCGCTCTCCCACTTGATTCCGTTTTGTGCCAGGTACTGATGGTAGCCGCTCGTTCCGAGACCCACCGCACGGTATTTCTGGTTGGTGGCTTCCGCCTGCTTTACCGGATAGTAGTTCAAATCAATCACATTGTCCAGCATCCGCATCTGGATCGGGACGATTCGGGCAATGTCCTCTGTTGATTGCAAGCGTCCCAGATTCAGCGAGGAAAGGTTGCAGACGACGAAATCGCCCGGTCTGTAACGGTATACGACCTCTCCGTCCTCCAGCTCTTCGCTGACGAACACGGTCGGGCTCATGTTCTGCATGATCTCCGTGCAGAGGTTGGAGGAGTACACCATGCCTGCATGCTTGTTTGGATTTGCTCTGTTTACCGTATCGCGGAAAAAGATGAACGGCGTTCCCGTTTCAAAAGCGCTGGCCATGATGCGCTTCATGATCTCAATGGCCGGTATCTCCGTCTTGATCGTCAGCTTCTCTTCCTGGACGCACAGCTCGTAGCGGCGGGCGAACTCTTCACCGTAGGAGTCCTCCAGAGAGAAACCCATCACCTCGCGAACCTCATGCGGATCGAACAAATACCACATGCCCCGCTCTTTTACGCGCTCCATGAACAGGTCGGGAATGCACACGCCCGGGAAAATATCATGGGCTTTCATCCGGTCGTCTCCGTTGTTTGTTTTAAGCAAGAGGAAGTCGAGGATGTCTGCATGCCATACATCCAGGTAGATAGCGAATGCTCCTGCCCGTGTACCGAGCTGATCGACGCTGATCGCAATCTGGTTGTAGAGCCTTGTCCACGGCACAATGCCGCCGGAAGCTCCCTTGTGTCCGCGAATGGACGAGCCGCGGCTGCGCACTTTCCCCAGATAAATGCCGACACCGCCGCCGAATTTGGAGACCATGGAGGTCGCACCGGCCGTATTCATAATTCCTGAGAGAGAGTCATCTACCGTGTCGATGAAGCATGACGACAGCTGGTGATGTGGCGTTCCCGCGTTGGCGAGCGTCGGCGTGGCGACGGTGATCTCCAGCTTGGACAAGATGTCGTAGAAGTCCTTGGCGTGTTTCAGCTTGTCCTGCTCCTTCATCGCCAGGTGCATCGCAATGATCATGAACCGCTCCTGGGGCAGCTCCATGACCCCTTTGTCGTAGTCTTTGATCAAATAGCGGTCAGCCAGCAGGCGAAGTCCGGCGTAGTTGAACAGCTCGTCCCTCTCCGGCTTTAGATAAGCCTGCAGCTCTTGAATCTCTTCATCACTGTACGTTTCCAGCAAATACGAACCGTACAGTCCTTTTTCAGTCAATGTATGTACCAACTCAGTAAAGTCGCCGTAGCCAAAATGGCCGCGGTATCCGCGATTGATCGCTGCGTCTTTGTACAAATCGTAAGCGAGCAGTCTGGCTGCCACGAATTGCCATTCCGGAGTTTCCACGCTGGTCTTTTCCACAGCGGTCTGCATCACGATCCGCTGAATCTCTTTGGTGGTCATCCCATCGCGAAATTGAATGCAAGCATCCATCTCCAGCTCAAGCGGATCGCATGCCGGATAGTCCTTGCAAGCATAGCCGATCACTTTTTTCAGCTTGTCGATGCGCAGGTCTTCCTGCTCTCCGTTTCGTTTCACTATTTGAATGGTGGTAACAGCGTTCATGCCGCAACTCCTTACTCCCCCGTAATTTTCTCTCTGGTAGAATTGGGTATAATGACGGGATCAATATTTGGTAGATTTTGAGTCTCAAAACCTTTTATCAGTGTACAAGAGACCACTATATATAGCAAGGGATTAAATTTTTCGACAAATCAAATACTATATATTGATTACATCCATCTCTGCGTGTATGTACCACAAGACGAAGAAAAAAGATACAGGACAAGAGTCTCATTTCTGGTTGACTTGTCATCGCTATGCTTGAATGTCCCTTTCGTTTCAGGAGCAGACAATAAAACCGCCTCTACCAAAAATGTAGAAGCGGGTTCGATTTACTCACTGATATACTTACGCGATCCGTATTTCTGTGTCCACTTTTCCCTCCACTCCGGGAACGAAAGCCCGGTCACTTCCTCCAGCGTCTTCCCGTCGAGGCTGTAGGGACCGCCTGCCAATGGTTCTTTTGAGTCCGGCATAGAGGTGCCGCCGATTACTTCAGTGCCGCTGGTCATCAAGACGATGACTGTCTTGTCGTATTCGTCATTCGGAAGCTCCAGATCGAGCGGATGGTTGGATACGATGAACCTGTACAGGCTGATTTCTTTTCCCAGATAATCATCGGGGTTTACTGCCTGATAAGCCCATGCGTGGCTCCCGTCATTAGCCAGATAATCCTTTGTTAAGGTGTACGAGGAGACCAAACCTTGGCTGGCTTCGATCTTGTATCCTTTGGCGTTGAGAAAGTCGACGGCAAACGTCGGAGCATCCGCTAGAGGAGCATTTGTCGCTTGCGCTTCGTCCTCCTTGTTTGCGATCGATGAAAAAGCGAGATTCGCCAGTGCAAGCAGGACGATGATTGCGAGCGCATAGAGGATCGGCTTTATCGTCCTCTGCCGCTTTGCCGTTACTTCCGGCTCATCCTGACCAAGTCTCCCTCTCCTATTTTCCGTGTTTTCCTTTTTGTCTGACTTCATGTGCGCTATCCCCCCACATGTACGAAAAAGTATCGCCGGCTTATATTTCTAAGCTTTCCAATGGCTTGCAATTGCCTTCATAGGCTTAGACGCAAGCCACCCTCCTTTTCGTTTCCACATGCTGCCAAGTTTTCCTCTCCACTTTCACAATCAGAGTCGATTGTCAAAAAAAAATCACTTCCATCCAGCCTTTTTCTCAGCAAAATCTTTTTACCTGTGCTATAATCACGGTTGCACCATTAAAATCAAATAGACTGGAAAGGGTGAATTGTACATTGCAAGTACAAAAACCGTATCGCGTTTTGCTTTACTACAAGTATGTCCATCTCGACAATTACGAGGAGTATGCAGCTGAGCATCTCGCTTTTTGTAAAGAACTCGGCCTGAAGGGACGCATCATCGTTGCCCCTGAAGGATTGAACGGAACTGTTTCCGGAACCGTGGAACAAACCGACGCTTACATGGAATTTGTCCGAAAAGATCCGCGTTTTGCGGACATCTGGTTTAAAATAGATGAAGCCGACGGACACGCTTTCAAAAAGATGTTCGTTCGTGCGAAAAAAGAATTGGTAACCTGGCGTCTCAAGGATGATTTCCATCCGACTGAACTGACCGGAAAATACTTGAGCCCGAAAGAATTTTATGAAATGCTCCAGCGTGACGACGTCGTCGTACTGGACGGCCGCAATGAATACGAATACGAGCTTGGCCACTTCCGCGGAGCGATTCGTCCGAAAGTCGAATCTTCCCGCGAGTTTCCCGAGTGGATTCGCGAGAACATGAGCCAATTCAAGGACAAAAAGGTTCTCACCTACTGCACAGGCGGTATCCGCTGTGAAAAATTGACCGGTGTTCTGATGAAGGAAGGCTTTGAAGAGGTGTACCAGCTTCATGGCGGCATTGTCACTTACGGAAAAGACCCTGAGGTGAAGGGACGTCTGTGGGACGGCAAGTGCTACGTATTCGACGAGCGCATCTCCGTCAAGATCAACCAGACAGAAGAAGATGTCGTGATCAGTTCCTGCTACTACTGCGGGAAGCCGGAAGACCGCTATGTCAACTGTGCCAACCCGTTCTGCAACAAGCAGCACTTCTGCTGCACCGAGTGTGAAGTCAAATACAAGCGCTCCTGCTCCGACGAGTGCCGCGAGCATCCGCGCAACCGATACGTCGAAGAAGAAAAAGCCAACCTGCAAGCGGCTGGCGCAAAGGAATAAATATGTGAGGCTGATCGTCGAAAAGATGATCAGCCTTTTCGTTTTTTACAGACCTGCCCTCTTTCCTCTCTCTCAAAAAGGTTTTCTGACCTTCCGTCCCGAAGATTTACATAATACAAATGACCTTATGAAAGGGGGAGTTCCAATGAATGATCTGCTGGAAGCCGGTATTCGAACACTGCAAAAGGCGCTTGCCGGCGGCTTCACGACAAGCAGAGAACTCACTCTTGCCTATTTGGAGCGCATAGCAGCCCATGATAAACGAGGAGCGGGCCTGAATGCCATTTCTGAGCTTAATCCCGATGCCGTGCATATCGCCGACGCTTTGGACAGAGAGCGGCTGATCCGCGGACCACGCAGCCCGTTGCATGGCATTCCCGTCTTGATCAAAGACAATATTGCGACAGCCGATCAGATGCAAACGTCAGCAGGCTCGCTTGCCCTCGCAGACTCCTACGCCGGACGCGATGCATTCGTCGTGCAGCAGTTGCGATCAGCCGGAGCGATTATTCTCGGCAAGACAAACATGACCGAGTGGGCCAATTTCATCTCGACTGCCATGCCCAACGGCTACAGCTCGCGCGGTGGACAGGTACGCAACCCATACGGCCCCGGTCGATTTGACACGGGAGGCTCCAGCTCCGGTTCGGGAGCCGCCATCGCAGCAGGCTTTGCTGCCGCTGCAGTCGGGACAGAAACGTCAGGCTCGATCCTCAATCCATCTGCCAACCACTCGCTTGTCGGAATCAAACCAACATTGGGTCTTGTCAGCCGAACAGGAATCATCCCGATCGCCACGAGCCAGGATACGGCTGGACCGATGGCCCTTTGCGTTGAAGATGCAGCGATTCTGCTTGGTGCATTGACAGGAGTAGACAGCGAGGATCCTGCTACGGGAGCAAGCGCGGGACGCTCATATACGGACTACACCCCGTTTTTGGACAAAAGCGGCTTGCGCGGCGCTCGCATCGGCGTCGTCCGTACTTTTGCCGACGACGTGATGACAGATGACCAAAGGCCATTATTTGAAGCGGTCCTTCGCATTCTTCAGGAGCAGGGAGCAATATTGGTCGAGAATATCCGCATTCCCTCCGAACAGGAAACATGGGACTCTAGTGTTCTCTACTACGAGTTTAAATCAGGCGTAAACGCTTATTTGTCCCGACTTCCCGCCTCTTTTTCCATACGAACGCTTGGCGACATAATCGAATGGAACAAGGAAAACGCTGATGCAGCCTTGCGCTACGGCCAAGACATCCTGGAAAAAGCGGATCAAACGGGCGGCAGCTTGACTGAAGCGGAATACTTGGACAGTCGCCTCCGGGATCTGAGGCAATCCCGTACGGAAGGATTGGACGCTGCTTTTGACCAGCACCAATTGGACTGCCTGCTCTTCCCCCATGATTTTGGCGCGGATATCGCTGCCAAGGCCGGATACCCCTCCATCTCCCTGCCTGCCGGCTATGAACCATCAGGGAATCCATTCGGCATCATGTTTACGGGCAGAGCGTACAGCGAGCCTCTTCTGATCCGCATCGGGTACTCGTTTGAACAGGCGAGCTTGCTGCGGGTTCCGCCTCAATTACAAGGGTAGCCAGCAACTGCCTAAAAAACAAACAGGGCTTGTCTGGACGGTCTTATGACCCTGTCCAAACCAGCCCCGTTTTGTTACTCACAAGAACAGTCCTATCTGTTCTACATCGTTTTTAGCGAGGATTCCGCCTTGTTCAGCTTGTCCTGGAACAATTCCCCCAGAATGCTGACATCCGCTTCCCAGCTGTTGTCACCGTATTGGATCGTCGCCTTCGAATCTCCCTTTTTCCCCGTAATCTGGATGCTCTTTGTCTTCATTACATAGCTGCCGTCCTCGTGGAACGTGATCGCCGCATCCTTCAGCTCCTTCTCCAGCAACGGAACGACGGTCTTCTCCAAGGCGTCCTGCGTCGTCTGAACGGCAGACCGCCCCATATCGATCACCTGTTCGGGGGAAAACTCAAAAACGAGTACGAGTATGACACCGATCGCGACCACGACTGAGACGATCCGAAACAAACTCTTCACAATCATTTGCAGGATCACAATAACCAGTACAGCGCCTACCGCGATCGGCCAGTAATCTGTTGCCAATTGGATCAGCTGCTCCATGTCGATCAACTCCTTCTTTCCCATTCTGTCCAAAAGGGAGCGCGGCTAAATCATCTTTTCGAAAGCTTGCTGGTCAAAAGCGAATCTAAGTTGCACGTTCTGTTATCAATTACGAATAAGAGGCCTGTTTGTTACAAAAATACGATTCCACGCCCCATTTTTTGCGAGAAACAGAAGCAAGCACCGGACAGTCGTTCTCCCTTTTGCCGATGCTCTCATACCCAAGGACGCTCCTCATAGCCAGGGACGCTATTCAATGGAAAAACGGCGCTGTGATCGCGCCGCTTTGTCAGTTGGTTGCCGCTCTTTTTCCCGACTGGGTCTTTGCTAGATGCATGGCGTACTGGATCGGTCTTTTGATTGCGTCCTTGTATTGGCCAAGCATGCCCATTTCGCGGAAGATTTCTCTTCCCGGCTTCGGATTTACCTCAATCAACCATGCGCGTCCCTTGACATCGATCCCGATGTCCAATCCCATCTCCATCATGCGCCCAAAGTGATTTTCCAGCGTCTCGACTGTCTGGTACGCTAGCTGCTCACAATCTCGTATAATTTCATTCGTCTTTTGCTCGCCAAATGTAGCTGCAAGGAACGACTTTACGGGAACCGCCCTGCCGCCGCCGTGGAGATTGGAGGTGGCGCTCTTCGCTCCGCCGACCCGCATCCCCGCGCCTGTAATGCTCCACAAGCCCTCTCCGTTTTTCTGGATCAGAAGCCTCATGTCGACAGCCCTGCCGGGTACCAGATTAAGATAAAGCCCTTGCTGTACGATATACTTGTCGCGGGTTGCCCAGCTTTTCACTCTGGCTTGGACAGACTCCAGCTGCTTGATCACCATGGACACCTTGGCCCGCTGCTTATCCCTTCCCAGCAGATGGTAGCCCTGCGAGGTCTTTTCGACACTGAGGATATTGCGTCCGCCCGTTCCATTTGCCGGCTTCACATAGAGCAACGGGTGGCGCGCCAACATTTTCTGCAAGTTAAGCCGATTGTACAGAACCGTTTCCGGCAGCCACCGGTGCATCCGGCTGTCTTTCACCAGTACCTCGTGAACCTTCCACTTGTTCGCGAGCCGATTGTTTGTATACAACAGGTCGCTTGTTCGGCGGAATGCCACATACCGTTTGAAAGCGTCTGTCGGCGTGTAGCGATACCGGTCGATCACGGCATCCGGTCGGGGAAAGATTCGCGCCTGCCAGCCGCGAGCCGCAGGGATGAATCCGCGAATTTGCTTTCCGTTTGCCGATACGTCCGGGGGCGAGAACAAAAACACGGTACACCCGAGCTCCTCCCCTGCCCGAATCATTTTGCGAAAATAGCTCGGTTCTGCAAAAGACTTGCCCTCCCGCCAGGTCAGTATGCCAATAATGGGTCGTTTCATCTCAACACCCTTTCTGCTTCCTTCCCTGGCAGTTTATTCAGCTACCCTTGCATTGGCGAATGACGAAGCCTGGACTCTAGCTGCTGCAGGTCGGGCGGCAGGGCTGCAGATACTTCGAGCGTCTCCATTCCGAACGGATGG
The DNA here is from genome assembly GCF_038592925.1 of Brevibacillus sp. FSL K6-2834. Classification (NCBI taxonomy): domain Bacteria; kingdom Bacillati; phylum Bacillota; class Bacilli; order Caryophanales; family Paenibacillaceae; genus Brevibacillus; species Brevibacillus sp. FSL K6-2834. Next base: position 2,591,951 of record NZ_CP151945.1, on the reverse strand, counting down.
GAAAACCTGAGAATTGCTGCATGCAGCGCCTGCCGTTTCACGAACATTTCCTTTCCGCCATAGAGCGTATCTCCGATCAACGGAAAGCCCACATAGCTGAGATGGACCCGTATCTGATGGGTTCGTCCCGTCTCCAGCTCGCATTCCAGCTTTGTCGCCGTTTCGAAGCGCTCTGTTACCCGATAGTGAGTGACTGCAGCATCCCCGGTGGGGGTCACTCTCCTGCGGTTGGAGTAAAAGCGATCCTTCCCGATCGGCTCGGAGATCGTGCCCCTTTCCTTTGACAGCCTCCCGTGAACATAGGCAATGTAGTGCCGCTTGATTTTTCGCTCGCGCAGATGTTCGTCCAATAGAGCAGAGGCGAGTGCATGCTTGGCGTACATCACAACCCCTGACGTCTCCTGATCAAGCCGATGAACATGGCGGACACGCGCCGCGACGCCAGTCCGTTCAAAATGGCCGGCGACAAGATGATCCAACGTTTTTTTATGGAATTTCTCCGTCGGGTGCAGCAGCATCCCTGCCGGCTTGTTTACGATCAGCAGATGATCGTCTTCATACAGTACCTGCAGCTTTTCTGGCGAGGGGTCCAGACCAAAAGGTTCCGGCGCACAGGCCCTGACCTTGATTTCCTGCCCGGCCGCTACCTTGACGTGTTGGGCAGCCGGATTTCCTTCCAGCCAAACCTCTTTATGCTGAAAAAGCAGATGAACCTGCTTTTTCGGCCACTTCCAGTGTTCCCGGAGCAAGCTGCCGATTCCAAGTCCGTCGACTTCATCGGGGATCGTCCCGATCAGCCATTCTCCTTGTTTTTTCATTGCTATCATCAGAGGTTATCCCCCACAGCCGATCTCTTCGTCTCGGTTATTCCAGCGTCTCGCTCACCTGAATCGCCCGATCGAGGAAATGCTCGATCTCTTCGCGGCTCTTGCCGAGCTTGCTTACGAATCTGACGAGTTCTTTTCCTTTGGAGAACGCGATAAAGCTCGGGATGCCAAACACCTCCAGCTGCTGTGACAGCTCTGGCAATGTATCCCGATTGATTGCTACCATATCCAGCTTGTCCTTATACGCCTCTTCGACAGCAGGCATGAACGGATCGATTCGATGGCAATCCGGGCACCAATCCGTATAAAATTTCACGACAACCGGTTTTTCCTGAGCAATTTGTTCTTGAAATTCAGCTTCTGTCTTGATTTCTTTCATCGAACTTGCCCTCCTCTGGTTTTATCTGGCTATAGTGTAGCACAGCTAAACATGTTTGTCTTTTTTCTGGAAGCGTGAAGTGTCGTTTAAAAATGGTTTTTTTGTTCAACCAGGCATTTCACAAAGGCTTCCGCCGGTCGGGACAACGGCCGGTCCTTGCGGTATGCCACGACGAGCGTGCGAAACGGCCTTCTCGCCAACCGCACGTAAACAGGATGCTCGGTCGTTCCGGGAGCGAGCGAAATCATCCGTGGCGCAAAAGAAAGTCCCATGCCCGCTGCTACGAGCGACTGTACCGTCTGGATGTTGGTGCTTTCAAAGACGATTCGCGGGCGGAATCCCGCCTCTTCGCAAAGCCTGAGCGAAATCGTGCGAAAACCTTGACCTTCCTTCAGCAGGATAAACGGCTGTCCCGCAAGCTCTGCCAGATCCACTTCCTTTTGCCCTGCGATCGGATGCTGCGGCGGGACGGCGAGAAATATCTCTTCGTGAATCGCCGGTATCGTCTCCAGTGTAGGATCAGTGATCGGCATCGTCAGCAGACTGATATCTATCTTTCCCCGTACGAGCAAATGCTCGAGATGGCTGGAGGTTTCTTCAATCAATTGAAGCTCTACGCCGGGAAACTGGCGGGTAAAATCGGGAATGACTCTCGGCAAGACATACGCCCCCGTAATCGGCAGGCTGCCGACCAGCAGCTTCCCGCTCTCTCCTACAGCATAGGAGCGCATTTCCCTCTCCAGGCCCTCCGCCATGTCGACCAATGTTTGGGCAACCTGGACAAACCTCTGTCCGGCATCGGTCAGCTCTACGTGCTGAGGCAGGCGGTGAAACAGGGGAACTCCCAGTATTTTTTCCAATTTGGCGATTTGCTGGCTAAGCGAAGGCTGTGCCAAATGCAAACGGCTGGCAGCGCGTGAAAAGCTCCGTTCTTCCGCGACTGCGAGCACATAACGAATCTGTCGTAACTCCATGAGGACCTCCCAATAGGCAAAAACTATCCATCTCATAATAATTATATCTTTGAACTATTTCTATTGCCATGATACAACCTTGATAAGAGTTTTGAACGAAGGAGGATTACCCTTATGAAACCTCGCACTATGTTTGAGAAAATCTGGGACTCTCATGTAATCCATGAGGAAGCCGGCAAACCAAGTCTTCTGTATATCGACCTGCACCTCGTACACGAAGTGACTTCGCCCCAAGCTTTCGAGGGTCTCCGCCTCGCCGGACGAAAAGTCCGCCGCCCGGATCTGACATTCGCTACGATGGACCACAACGTCCCGACAGCGGACCGCTTCAATGTCAAAGATCCGATCTCTCGTCAGCAAATGGAGACGCTGACCGCAAACTGCAAAGAATTCGGAATTACGCTCGCCGACCTGAACAGCCCTGATCAAGGGATTGTGCACGTCATCGGTCCCGAGCTTGGCCTGACACACCCGGGAAAAACGATCGTGTGCGGCGACAGCCATACCTCCACGCACGGCGCGTTTGGCGCACTCGCTTTCGGGATTGGCACCAGCGAAGTAGAGCACGTGCTGGCCACGCAATGCCTGCAGCAGTCCAAACCGAAAACGCTTGAAGTCCGTGTAGTGGGCGATCTGCCGTATGGAGTAAGCGCAAAAGACTTAATTTTGGCCATCATCGCAAAATACGGAACAGACTTCGCGACCGGATACGTCATCGAATACACCGGCGATGCCATTCGCAAGCTGACGATGGAAGAGCGCATGACTGTATGCAATATGTCTATTGAGGCCGGTGCCCGCGCTGGTCTGATCGCTCCTGACGAAACCACTTTTGCCTATCTGAAGGGCAAGCGCCACGTACCGCAGGGAGAAGATTTCCTGGCTGCAGTCGAACAGTGGAAACAGCTCTGCACAGATCCGGGAGCGACTTACGATCACTGCGTGGAAATCGACGCGAGCCAAATCGCCCCGCAGGTCACTTGGGGAACCAGCCCGGGAATGGGTACAGACATCACCAGCACAGTGCCGCATCCTGATTCTTTTGAGACGGCAGCACAGCGCAAGGCTGCTCAGGACGCCCTCTCCTACATGGGGCTGACGCCTGGGACTCCGATGAGTGAGATCAAGATCGACCGCGTCTTTATCGGTTCCTGTACGAACGGCCGTATTGAAGACCTGCGCCGTGCAGCTGAAGTGGCAAAAGGCCGCAAAGTCTCTTCCCACGTACACGCGATGGTCGTCCCCGGCTCCCAGGCCGTCAAGCAGGCAGCCGAGCAAGAAGGACTCCACCTGATTTTTCAAGAAGCTGGCTTTGAATGGCGCGAATCCGGCTGCTCCATGTGTCTTGCGATGAACCCGGACATTTTGCAAGAAGGCGAGCGCTGCGCTTCCACCTCCAACCGCAACTTCGAGGGTCGTCAGGGACGCGGCGGCCGTACCCATCTGGTCAGTCCGGAAATGGCTGCCGCTGCGGCGATTGCCGGCCACTTCGTAGACGTACGCGAATGGAAGCGTGAAGGCGTGAACAAGGAGGTATTCCAATGAACCCATTTGTCATCCATACAGGACTGGTAGCACCGCTCGATCGTGTAAACGTGGATACAGACGCGATCATTCCGAAGCAATTTCTGAAGCGCATCGAACGCACTGGCTTTGGCCAATTCCTCTTCTACGAATGGCGCTTTACTGCTGACGGCCAGCCTATTGATTCTTTTGTGCTCAATCAACCGAAATACGCAAACTCTACCGTGCTTTTGGCCCGGAACAACTTCGGCTGCGGCTCTTCCCGGGAACATGCCCCCTGGGCTTTGCTCGACTACGGCTTCCGCGTTGTCATCGCGCCGTCGTTTGCTGATATTTTCTACAACAACTGCTTCAAGAACGGCATTTTGCCGATCAAACTGAGTGAAGAGCAAGTGCAAGAGCTGTTCTCCCGTGCGCAAAGCAAGGACAACTACGAACTGACAATCGACCTGCAGGAGCAAGTGGTCAAGGATAGCGACGGCCTGTCCTATCCGTTCGAGGTGGACTCCTACCGCCGTTACTGCTTGCTGAACGGTCTTGACGATATCGGCATCACGCTTCAGTACGAAGACAAGATTGCTGCATACGAAGCGAAAAAACGCGCATAATCGCGCAAAAAAACAGTGCGAAGGCAAAGGATACTCCTTGCCTTCGCTGTTTTTTACCATCATCATCATAGAAGAGTCTTGCGAGAAAGTAAAGTCCGCTCCCCTTCCCCGTCAGGCAGTCTCGATCCCGTCCTCCGTTTCCAGACCGAATGCGGAAATCGCCTGTTCACGCAGCTTATACTTCTGAATCTTGCCTGACGCCGTCATCGGGTATTCCGACACAAACTGGATATAGCGCGGCACCTTGAAACGGGCTATCTTCCCTTCGCAGTAGGCGAGCAGCTCTTCCTCCGTCAATTCTTCTCCCGGCTTCACCTTGATGCAGGCCAACACCTGCTCTCCGTACTTGGCGTCCGGGACCCCGACAACCTGCACATCCAGCACCTTTGGATGTGTGTACAGGAACTCCTCGATTTCCCGCGGGTAGATGTTTTCCCCTCCGCGGATAATCATATCCTTTAACCGGCCCGTGATCCGATAGTATCCGTCTTCATCCACGGTAGCCAAATCTCCCGTATGCAGCCAGCCCTCGTGGTCGATCGCTTTTGCGGTATGCTCGGGCATGTTGTAATACCCCTTCATCACCAAATAGCCCCTCGTGCAAAGCTCTCCCTGCACACCGGGCGGCACAGTTTCTCCGGTGACCGGGTCGATGATTTTGACCTCTACTTCATCATGGGCCCGCCCGACTGTCGTAACGCGACGCTCGATGGAATCATCCGGCCTCGTCTGTGTAATGACCGGCGAAGATTCCGTCTGTCCATAGGCAATCGTAATTTCGCGGATTCCCATTTTCTCTACCACATTTTTCATCACCTCGATGGGACATGGCGAGCCAGCCATGATGCCGGTGCGAAGCGAGCTCAAGTCGCGCCCGGGAAAAGAAGGATGATTCAGTTCGGCGATAAACATCGTCGGAACCCCGTACAACGCCGTACACCGCTCCTGCTCTACGACATCCAGCACGATTTCCGGATCAAACGCGATGACAGGAACCATCGTCGCTCCAGTCGCTACGCTCGCAAGCGTTCCCATCACGCAGCCGAAGCAGTGGAAAAAAGGCACGGGAATGCAGATACGGTCTGTTTCATCCAGCCGCTGGCATTCCGCCACCTTGATCGCATTATTGACAATATTGACGTGAGACAGCATGACGCCCTTCGGAAAACCTGTCGTTCCCGAGGTGTACTGCATATTGATCACGTCATCGGGATGAAGCGACTGCTGGCGGGCTATCCTTTCCTCGTCGGAGGCTTCGGCTCCGAGACTCAGAATATCGCTCCACAGGAACATGCCCGGCTGGCGCTCCTCGCCCAAATAAATGACGTTTCGCAGATGGGGCAGGCGTTCCGACCGCAGCTCCCCTGGCTTGCAGTGATCCAGCTCCGGACATATTTCCTTGATCATTTCCAGATAGCTGGCATCTCGGTACGAATCGATCAAAAGCAAGGTGGTGGCCTCTGATTGATGCAGGAGATACTCCAGCTCGTGCACCCGATAGCTGGTGTTTACCGTCACCAGGACGCCGCCTATTTTCGCCGTCGCAAATTGAGAGATTACCCACTCCGGGACATTCGTCGCCCAGATCGCAATATTCTCCCCTCTGTTGATCCCGAGTGAAAGAAAGCCTCTGGCAGCCTGATTGCAAATCTCCTGAAACTGGGCGTAGGAGTAACGGAGCCCCTTCTCTGGGTAGACGACGGCATCCTTTTGCGGGAACCGTCCTGCCGTCTCATCCAACAGGTCGCCAATCGTGATGGAACGCAGCATTCATAGCCCTCCATTCATTTTTTCTGACTATTCCGCATTATTTTTCATTTGATTCGCTCTCCTCCCAGCTTATTCCTTCTCGGGCGCAAAAAGAAAAGCGTCCCCTGGCGGAACGCTCCCTTATTTGACCTCGAATGTTTTGACTGCTTCGATCTTGTAGGGCAAGTGATTGCTGTAATTCAGCTCTACCCGGAGCTCGTGCGTGCCTTTGGGGAGTTTTTTCAGCAGAAATTCCGGCTGATAAATCATTCCCTTGGCTTCTCCGTTCAGATAGAGATGAGCGTGGCCTTGGCCAAAAACCGCCTGCGGTTCCAGCTCCCCTTTATCATCCACGAATTGGAAGTTCTGCGTCAGGAGCGAAACTTCCGCTGTGTTCCCCTCTACCTGGATATCCAGATTGAGCGATGGTTTTTCTGTACCTGCAGGCTGGGTTATGGGCATAGCAGAAGCAGGGATACCGGGATCTTGCATCCTGTAGGAATCAGAGACATTAAGCGGGTCCTTCACCAACAGTACAATGCCGGCAACCAGTACGATCAGAAATACAATGCCGCCCAAAATAAGGTTTCGCAAACTGACGATAAAGACCTTCATATTCTACTCTCCCTTTCGCAAATGCTTGTCACCACCAATTAGTACATGCATACGCAGAAAGAAAGAGAGATAGAAGCGAAACTTTTAGCGGTAATTGATAAATTGCACCTCGATAGGCAGATCCGCCTTGCGAATCGCAGCGATCACCAGTTGAAGCTCGTCCTTGCTTTTTCCGACGACGCGGACCTGGTCATCCTGAATCTGGGACTTTACCTTTACGCCCGTTTCTTTGATAATGCTGGCGATCTTCTTGGCATTGTCCTTGTCGATGCCCTGCACAAGCTTGACACGCTGCCGAACCGTCCCCCCTGCCGCCGGTTCCATTTTTCCGTACTCGAGATTTTTCACCGGAACATTGCGCTTCACCAGCTTGCCGATGAGAATATCTTTGACCTGGCCGAGCTTGAACTCGTCATCAGAGATGAGAACGATCTCTTCTTTCTCCAAACTGATGCTGCTTTTGCTCCCTTTGAAATCAAAGCGCGTCTCAATCTCTTTCAAAGCGGTATGGATCGCATTCGTCACTTCTGCCAGATCTACTTTGGAAACAATATCGAAAGAGCTCTCTTTACTCATTCGGATTCCCCTTTTTCACAAAATTCCTACTACCAAATGACTATCAAATCGCTTTTACCAAACCTCCGTCTACGAGAAACGCTTGACCCGTCACATAGCTGTTGGCGGGAGAAGCGAGGAACGTTGCCATCCGCGCGAATTCTTCGGGATCGCCGTAGCGTCCCAGCGGGATCATCGCTTCCATGCTCTTTTTTACGTCTTCCGGATCAATCTCAAGTGACTGCGCCCGCAGCTTATCCAGGGAAGCGACACGGTCGGTGGCAATGCGGCCAGGGCCGATCGTATTGATGAGAATACCGTCCGGCCCAAGCTCGGATGCCAAGCTTTTGGCCAAGCCGAGGACTCCCGTGCGAAAGGTGTTGGACAGGATCAAATTCTCCAACGGCTGTTTAAACGACGAGGAGGCGAAATTGACGATCCTGCCGAATTTCTGCTGGCGCATATGCGGCAAAACGGCTCTGATTGCGCGAACAAAGCTGAGCAGGTTCAATTCAAAAGCGGCCTGCCAATGCTCATCAGTCATTTGATCAAACGTGCCTGCTGCAGGGCCGCCTGCGTTGTTGATCAGTATGTCCACCGTTCCAAAGCGGGCGACTGTCTCCTTGACCAGGTGCTCGATGTCCTCCGATTTGGTCACGTCGGCGACGACCGCCAGCGCTTCTTTTCCGGTGGCCTCCCGAATTTCTTCGTATGTAGGGGCTGCTGAACGGTTTTCAAACTTCAAAAATGTTTCCAAAAGCAGGAATTCTATAGGAAAGAAGACGGTTTAACCAGGAGACAAAAAAATCCCGCAGCCTACGCTCGAGGTTCATCACCAGGAGCTGAAGCGCGATGACGGTTTCACTTGTTTTCGCAAGGCATGCTCGAATACGGCCAAGCCCATACCTGCGCTTGCCCTCACCAAATTTGCCTTCTATGGCGTTGCGTTTTCGTGCATCTTGTCTTGCGACTCGCCGTTGTTCTGTCGCTTCTTCGCCTTGTACGGGACGGCCAAGCGCCGGACCGCTCAAACGAATGCCATGCGCTTTGCAAAATGCCCTGTTTTGCCGGGTGCGATAGATTTGATCGGCAAGTACCGCCTTCGGGTAACAACCAAAGCGTCTCTTGTATGCTTCTACAGATTCGATCAGCGTCACCCCTTCGTTGAAGCTGTCCCATGATAGACGCTCCAGAAAAGCATAGCCGTTCACCATGCTGACCGACACTTTGGCGCCAAACTCTACTCGCGCTTTCGCTTTGCCGCGTACGACGGGGCGGACGTGCGGTTGGTGGATGCTCACGATTCGATCTTCGATCTGATGCGTTTTGCGTTCAAACATCATGCGTTGCTGTCGATACAGTTCCTGAATCACAAGCAAGTCGCGATATTGTTTCCGGCTCAAAAGTGTCAACGGCTGCCGTGAGGCCAGTTTGCGGATAATGTGAAGGTTACGTGCTACATACCGGAGTTGCTTGCCGATCGCTCGACGAATCACCTTGCCGTTTACACGACGCTGTTTGGCCACGGCCAGGTACTCCTTTCGGGCTTTATCCCGATAAGTCCGTGGTTTGCGGGCACGACCAATCTGTGGAGCATGTAACGTATCGATGATCTCCTCCAGTTTCTCACGCGCCTCGTTCAGCAAGTTCAAATCGGTAGGGTACGCCACATCCGCCGGGGTACATGTGGCATCCAGCAACAAGACACCCTGGTTCGGATCTTCTTCGGTTGTTGAGCGACGCTTGGTCGTACGCTTGCCTTTGGATTTTGTACCTGATTTTGGTTCATTGTCACGGTCGGAATCTTGTGTGGTTTTGGCGGCTTCGACCGCGATGATCTCGTTGATTTCACGGAGGATCTGCTCGCTCAGACGCTTACGAAAATGCGTCATGAGAGACGGATGGAACGGCGGATGATCCTGATAGCCTTCCAGCCCGATGAAATATTGCAGATACGGGTTTTCGACAATCTGCTGGACCGTTTCACGGTCCGACAGTTGCAAGCGTTCCTGAATGATAAGCGCCCCAAGGGCGACACGTATGGAAACCGCTTTTTGTCCACGAAACGATTTGCGGAAGGACTTGGCATACTTTTTCTCTGCATATGCCCACGGTACCAACTGAGCCAGCTTGACCCAGCGATTTTCTTTATTCAACTTGCCGCCAAACGGCAAGAAGAAATCATCAGGGAGAAGCAGTTGATTTTCACGATGAGAGAGAAATTCGTACATTCAGATCCGCTCCATGTGCAAGGAATTTGAAGGGAAATCGTTGATTTCCTTGCACATGAGTTCGATGAAAACGAGGCGAAACCCTTGTGGTTACCGGATTTTTTATCTGTTCAGCAGCCCCTATGTAGCGGATAATGCTGCTTCATCCCGCCCGCAAATCGCAACATGGGCGCCTTCAGCGGCAAGACAAAGCGCTGTCGCTTTTCCCAAACCTTTCGTCGAAGCCAAAACAATCGCTGTCTTTCCTTGCAAATGAAGATCCATGAAACCTTTCCCCTCCCAGCTACAATTTGGCATGCTGCCATTTTCTTTCTTCATTCTACAGAAATATCTGACAAACGCCTAGTACAGGAAACGCAGGAACTGTACTTCCGAAAAGAAGAAAAGAAGCGGAACTGTCGCTCCGCTTCTTCACTATTATTCGTTTCTTTTTTACATCCATTTCTTTTTCACATCCAAGCAGCTAAATGTCCGTCGGCTGTATTTCTGCCTTGGACAGTCGTTTGGCCAAGCGTTTGGCCTCACGAGTCTGCTTGCGAGCCAGGCGCCGCGCTTTCGCGTTCTCGAACAGCGAGTAGAGCACCGGCACCAATACGAGTGTCACGATCGTATGGAAGACCAAACCGGATATGACCGCTGTGGCAAGCGGCGCTTCCAGATCGGAGCCCTCCGCTACTGCCAGCCCCATCGGCAGCATGCCCAGGATGGCAGTCAGCTTGGTCATGATAACGGGACGCACCCTGTCTTTTGTCCCTTGGACGATCGCTTCTCCCAATTCCATTCCCCGCTCGCGAAGCAGATTGATCCGGTCAATGAGCAGGATGGCGTTGGACACTACGATACCGACCAGCATGATCATCCCGATCATGGCCATCTCCCCAAAGACGCGCTGGGTCAGCACGAACCCGAGAATCACACCGACTAAGGCCATCGGAATGGTCAGCATAATAATGAACGGTTGAGACATGCGGCCGAACTGGGCCACCATGATCACGTAAATCAGCGCGATCACACCGAGGAAGACAAAGAGACCTTGGGTCATGGTAGAGCTTTGCTCCTTCAGTTTGCCGGCAATCTCCACTTGATACCCTGCCGGGACGGCAAGCTGCGGAAGCTTTTCGTTGATCTGCCGGCCGACCGTACCCAGGTCGCTGCCCAGCAGCTCCGCGGAGACAGTGACGATCCGCTCGCCTTTTTCATGCGTGATCGTAACCGGCGATTTGCTGTAGCGCCATTCTACCAGATCGCCCAAAGGCACCTCTGCGCCTGTTTTGGACGTGATCATGATCTGATTGAGCTGCTCCGGATGCTTTAGCCAGCCCTCCGGCATTTTGGCTACCACATCTACTTCAATGCCATCTGTCGTAATGGTCGTCACCGGCTGATCCCCGATCAACATGCTGATCTGCTGCAGAAGCGAGCGATGATCGACCTGCATCCGGGCCAACGCCTCCTGCTTCGGGAGCAGAGTGACTTTTTCTTTGCCTTCTTTAAAGTCATTGCGGATATTGGAGACGCCTGGTATCGTCGCAAGCATGCCTTCCACTTCGCCTGCGATTTGACGCATTTTCTCCATGTCCTCTCCGGTAATATCGAGCTGTACCGGTGCAGCTCCTCCCTGGCTGCCAAAAGAGGTGGTAATGCTCTCGATTCCCTGAATCGCTTGAAGCCGCTCATTTATCTCCAGCGTCAGCTCGTCTTTCCCTTGCTGTCTCTCTTTTTTTCCTTTCAGCATCAAAAACAGCTCTGCGTTTTCTTTGCTTGCGAAAAAGAAGACATCCTTGACGTCCGGCAGCTCGCGAAGCGTTGTTTCCGCGTCCAGAGCGGCTCTCTGGGTGTTCTCCAGCGTCGAGCCTGTCGGCATGGTGATCGAAGCGAACACCATATTTTCATTTGGATTGATGCCCTGCCCCATCTTCATGAACGGCATCAAGAAAAAGGAACCGACAAACAGGCTCACGGCAAGCATGATCGTCTTGATCCGGTGACGCAGCGCTTTTCTCAACAGATTCGTAAACGCCCGGACAATGAAGTGCTCCTTGCCTTCTCCTTCCAAAGATACCTTCTTGTCGTTCTTGAGGAAACGGTCAGAGAAGACAGGAACAAAGAAGAACGCGGCCAATGTCGAAGCTGTGATTGCAGCCGTAACCGTAAAAGCGATGGCACCTAAAATCGGCTTGAGCCAGCTTTCAAAATCCGCCAGCACGAGCGGCAAAAATACGACAATGATCGTCAGCTGGGAGGTAAACACGGGAGTCATGACCTCGCGAGTCCCTTTTACAATCGCCTGGGTGATGGGCTCCCCTTTTTCCCGAAACTGATAAATGGATTCCAGAACCACGATCGCGGCGTCGACGATCAGACCTACGGACAAGCTGAGCGAGAGCAAGCTGATCATATCGATATTGTAGCCGCCTGCCTTCATCGCGATAAAGGTCATCATGGCCGACAAGGGCAGGGTCGTGGCGATCACCAATGTCACCCGCCAATTGCGCAGAAAAACGAGCAAGACCAAAATGGCCAGAGCACCGCCGATGATCACATCACGGCTCAAATTGGTGACAGCGTGATCGATATAGGAGACAGCTTCGATCATCACCTTTAGCTGATACTGCCCGTTTGCTTCGGCGTTGATTTGTTTGACAACCTCTTCCACTTTTGCCTGCGTGGAGATCAAGTCGCTGCCTTCCGCGCGTTTGACGCTGAGGTTTACAAACACCTGTCCATCCGTCAAGGCGACGAAGTCCTTTACTTTTCCGCGCATGTCATCGATTATCGCCAATTGGTCCAACGTAACGGTTCCTTTTGGTGTATCGATCGCAAGTTGACTAAATTCCTGAGCTGTCGTGTACGAGTTGTCAATCATTACGACTGTATCGAACCCGGTATTTTCGAGGGTCCCCACCGCTTGCTTCCAGTTGGTTGCCTGGAGCTGGTCAATTACCCCCGACGGAGTGGCGTGATAAGCAGCCAAGCGCTCTGGTCGCAACGTGACCGTAATCTTGTTTTCAAAGCTTCGATCCGATACTTCGACTTCCTTTACCCCGGGAACATCCTCGATCCGATCCTTGATTGATGTTTTTGCCAAACTGAGCATCGCCTTCGGTTCTGCTCCGACCATGGCGTATTCAATCAACATCTCGTCACCCAGGTTGTCTTGCATGACATTGACGGTATCTACGTTTTTAGGAAAATTATTGCGAAGCCTGTTAACGGCGTTTTGAACGTCCTGCTTGACGCGTTCTCCTTCCCCTTCCTCGGCGGTAACCCGGATTGTGACCGAGCCGGTGCCTGTTGTCGAGGAGTATTCTTTCACGCCTGCCATTGACTTGATCTCCTGCTCGACCTTCTTGGTGATCTTTTCCTCCATTTCTTCAGGAGGCAGCGACCCTCCGGATATCCGGACGGAGATCTGCGGCAAATTGGTTTTCGGTACGAGCTCGATATTAAAGCTAAACAAGGCGCCGAGACCGGCAATAGTGATGAGAAAGGTGAACAGATAGACAATCAGCCGTCGTTTCAGCAAAAAGAGAATAATCTTTTCCATGCCTATTCCCCTTTCGCCTCCACTTTTTGCCCTTCTACATAGAACGTGATGCCGGAGCGCAGAAGCTGGTCGCCATCATTGACTCCCGACAGCACCTCGATCCGATCTCCCACCATCTGGCCCGTTTTGACCGGCCGCTTAACGGTCAATCCATTTTCAACAGCCATGACGTAATACTCGGATTGGGAGACCCCGACGCTTTCAAGCGGTACGAGAAAGCCGTTCAGCTTGCGGGGAATTTCAACCGTTGCCACCATTCCGCCCTTCCATTGGCCTTGCGGGTTGGGCACAGTTACCTCGACACGGTATTTTCCCGTCTGTTTGTCAACGACAGGTGATACAAAGCTGATCGTTCCTTCACTTTTTTTGCCGTCCTCTCCCACGACCTGGACTTTCGCGTTTTCCTGGTACTGGCCGATGACGTCGTTCGCGACATCCAGCGTGACTTTCACATCGGACAGGTCGACGATCTGAATCACTTGCTCGCCCGGAGATGCCAGCTCCCCGACTTGCTTGGAAACATCCACAACCATGCCTGCGAACGGAGCGACAATTTTTGTATCATTAAGCGTCTTTTTCGCCCGTTCTACTTGCCCCGCAGCCTGCTTGATGGAGGCATTGGCGACAATCACATCCTCCGGCTCTGCGCCACGCAGGAGCTCTTCCAGAGCGAGCTTGTCGTTCTGCAATTGTATTTGCGCCTGGTCTTTGGCCCGTCGACGATCGTCAAGCTCACTTTGGGAAATGGCTCCTCCGGCGAACAGCTTTTCTCCCAGCAGGACATCCTGGCTGGCTTTGTCAAAATCCTGCTGGGAGCTTTGGACCTGCAGCCGCTGTTTTTGAATGGATTCTTCCGATGCGCCTTTCAGTGTTTTTACCTTGCGGGCATTTGCTTCTTCCACCTGGCCGGCAGCCGCTTCCACTTCTTTCTGGTAATAGCGGGTATCGAGGCTGGCCAGCAACTGGCCTTGCGAAACTTTGCTCCCCTTGCCAACTGGAAGTGAAGAAACGGTTCCTGAAGTGCCGAACTGCAGAATCGCCTCTCTTTTGGCTTCCACCAACCCCGTCGTCGTCAACAGTACGGGGTCTGTCGACTTCCTGACTGTAAATACTTCGACTACTTTTGCTTTTGTTTCTTGCTGTGCTGCCGGTTCGGAAGCTCCCGGCCCGCACCCGGCGGTCGTTAGTACAACGATGGCCAGTAGAATGGATGCGCGTCTCTTCACGAAAATTCCTCCAAATCGTAACAATCATTCCCAAGGGTATTGTGCCAGTTTTTCCATCCTTTTCAAAACAGCCAGCGGATGGAACTTCGTCTCCGCCTTGAGACGGAGGGGCTCTGGTATCCTTTCCCCTTCAGTCATTACGAAATAGATACTTGAAAAATTACCTCTTCTCTCCAAAAATGTGTCTGATTTGTGTCGTTTCGCGTTAAGAAATAAAAAAACCAGGGACAATTCCCTGGTTTCAGGTTGCAGACAAACTCCCTCGCTGAACGAACAGCAGAGGGAGTTTGTTTAATAATTTGATGAAAATACCGAAGGTGTTTTGATCGTTCACCTTTTGGCGACCTGATTTCCATAGCCAGGTCGCCATTTTTTTCAAGTTCATGGCAGCGAAAACAAGCATCGCCTGCATCGTGACCTTCTCCAGTCCTCGTAAGGTCGTCCAACGCATGCCATGCTTTTCCTTCATATCAGCGAATACACGTTCAATCGTTTCTTTCCGTTTGCTATAGATTTGTTTGTTTTCCTCGGTATGCCGGAGGTGGTCTACCTCTTCGAGGTAATCAGCCCAGATGTGGCGACTCACTCTCTTTGTGTAGTCTTTACTTTCCGTGCATTGTTTCAAGAACGGACAACTTCGGCAAACTTGAGAATTTGATCGATAGATACGGTACCCATCCTTGTTTGTTGTCTCATATGTTAAGATTTGCTCGTTCGGGCAGATGTAGCAGTCGAAATATTCATCATACACATATTCGTGCTTTTTAAAAAAACCTTCTTTGGTGCGTGGTCTTGTGTAGGGCATAACGGGGCGAATCTGGTCATCAAGGAGTGTTTTACTGATGTAAGGCGTCTTGTATCCCGAGTCCACTGCCACAGCTTGAGGCTGTGCAAACGTCTTTCGCACTTGATTCAAAACATCCTCAAAAACCTGACTGTCATGCACATTGCCTGGCGTTACCTTGGCACCAAGCACAAATCCATTTCGATCACATGCTGTATGAAAACTATAAGCAAATACACGTTCCTTTTCCCCTTTTACAAACAATCCGCAATCCGGGTCAGTTGTGCTGACTTTCACCTCCTTCTTCGAAGTTTCTGTCTTTTTTTCAAGGGGCTTCTTTCCATGTGCAATACGATCCTGATTGATTTCTTCGTCCAGCAGCTCTTGATATTTCTTCGCTTGTTCTTCAACGATTTCTTTCACGTATTTATGCTTATTCGCACTGGCTTTTACATGCGTAGCATCAATGAAAAGCACATCAGGCTTCACGAATCCATGATGAACCGCCTCCTCCAATATTCGAAGGAAGATCGACTCGAAGAGTTGAGTATCCCGAAAACGGCGAACATAGTTCTTGCCTAGGGTCGTGAAATGGGGAATGGGCTGACTGAAATCATAGCCAATAAACCACCGATAGGCAACATTGGTTTCGATCTCTTTAATCGTTTGTCGCATGGAACGAATTCCAAAAATATATTGGATGAAAGCAATTTTAACTAAGACTACAGGGTCAACACTGGGTCTGCCATTGTCATGACAGTAAAGGCTTTCCACCAAGTCATAGATGAACGAAAAGTCGATTGCATTTTCAATTTTTCTTACGAGATGATCTTCTGGCACCAACTCATCTAGCGAGAATGCAGATATCTGATAACGCCCTTCGGCCTCTTGCTTATTAAGCATAATGCCACCTCTAAAAAATAACTTTTGAAAACGTAACATGTTCTATATTCAACAAAAAAGCCTGCAGACCCTGTTCCTTACGGAACTTTGTCTACAGGCTGAAACCAGGGACAATTCCCTGGTTTTACACTCGTTTATCGTTTTTGCTGCCTAATAGCGGTTATGCTTGGCCGATGAGCTGTTCCATCTCTTCCAGTCTCTTTGCGAACACAGCCAACGCTTCGCGGATCGGTTCCGGAGACGTCATGTCCACGCCAGCTTTCTTCAACAATTCCAGCGGATAGTCGGAGCTTCCGCTTTTGAGGAATTGCAGATAGCGGTCTACAGCGGGCTTGCCCTCCTCAAGAATTTGCTTGGCGAGGGAGGTCGCTGCCGAGAAGCCGGTAGCGTACTTATAGACGTAAAAGTTGCGATAGAAGTGAGGAATTCTCGCCCATTCCAGATCGATTTCCTTGTCAACGATCATATCTGAACCGTGGTAGGCGACATTCAGCTCTCTGTACAATTCGCTCAAGCTGTCTGCGGTAAGCGGTTCTTCCTGCTCTGTCTTGGCATGCACGAGCTTTTCAAATTCGGCAAACATCGTCTGCCGGAACACAGTCCCGCGGAACTGCTCCAGGTAGTAGTTGAGCAAATACATCCGCTGCTGCTTGTCAGTCGTCGTTTCCAGCAGATGGTCCATGAGCAGAGCTTCATTCAGCGTGGAAGCCACCTCTGCGACAAAAATCTTGTAGTCCGAATAGGTGTACGGCTGTTCCTTATGGGAGTAGTAGCTGTGCAGGGCATGCCCCATTTCGTGGGCTAGCGTAAACATGTTGTTGACGTTGTCCTGGTAGTTCATCAGGACGTACGGGTGAGATGTGTACGCACCCCAGGAGTACGCTCCGCTCGTCTTTCCTTCGTTTTCGTAGACATCGACCCAGCCATTTGAAAACCCTTCAGCCAGCACGCTGCCGTACTCATCTCCGAGCGGCTTGAGCGCTTCCTTGATCGTCTCCACGGCTTGCTCGTACGGGATCTTCATATCAACCTCAGGGACAATGGGAACATACAAATCGTACATGTGCAGCTCATCTACCGCCAGCATTTTCTTTCTCAGCGCGATGTAGCGATGCATGAGCGGCAGATGCTCGCGAATCGTAGAAATGAGGTTGTCGTAGACGGACAGATCGACGTTGTCGGCAAACAGGGCCGCGTAAATGGCCGACGGGTACTTGCGCGTGCGGGCGTAAAACACGTCAGCCTTGACTGCGGACGTGAGGGAGGCTGCAATCGTATTGCGATGCTTCCCGTATGTGGCATACAGAGCCTCGAACGCTTCACGGCGGACGCGGCGGTCCTTGCTTTCCATAAACTGCACATAGCGGCCTTTGGTCAGTTCGACTTCTTCCCCGTTTTCATCCGTGATCATCGGAAATTTGATGTCTGCATTGTTCAGCATGCCGTAAATTTTGGAGGGCGCGGAAGCAAGCTCGCTTACATTGGCCATAATCGCCTCTTCTTCAGCCGAAAGCGTATGCGGTTTGAACCGCGTGATTTCCTCCAGAAGAATGCGGTAATGCTCGAGACCTGGCACTTCTTTCAGCCATTTCTCCAGCTCTTCTTGCGGAATGCCCAAAATCTCCGGCTGTATGTACGAAATGGCTCCGTATACTTGTGTACTGAGCGTCGTCGCCCGATCCGTCAGCGCCTGGTAGGTGCTGTTCGTATTGTCCTCGTCGCGGCGCATCCGGGCGTAAACGTATACCTGGTCAAGCGTCTTCAGCAGTTCATCCTGGAGGCGCAGCGTTTCGAGCAACTGTTGTCCGGAGCTGCCCAGCTTGCCTTTTTGGGTAGCGATTCTCTCGGCCAGTTGCTTCACTGTTTGCACGTCTTTTTCCCAATCGCTGTCGCTCGCGTATATATCTTCCAAACGCCATTTGAATTCCGCAGGCACCTCATTGCGCTTTGGCAACGTTTTGCTTTTATTCAATATCACTCACTCCTCGCATTCGTTTCGGGTGGCAAAACAATCCATATGTATTATCGTAGCGTATTCTTGCACCGGGTTCAAATCAATATACGAGCAAGAAGCCGACTTTCCATGGAGGCAAAGTCAGCTTCTTCCCACTCCCTGATAGGCAAAACCGTACTGCTTGACAAGCTCCGACGGCCAGGCATTCCTTCCGTCGAATAGCACCGGTTTGGCCATCACGGCTTTTGCTTTTTGCCAATCGAGGTTCACGCATTGCTTCCATTCCGTAGCGAGCAATGCTGCATCTGCACCAGTCAGCGTGGCGTAGATGTCGTCTGCATAGCTGACCTGTGGATACAGCTTTGCCACCGTCTCCATCGAGATCGGGTCATACGCGGAAACGATTGCCCCTTCGTGCAGCAGCTGCTTGATGATAGGGAGTGACCGCGATTCACGGATGTCGTCCGTATCCGGCTTAAAAGACAGCCCCAAAACGGCAACCCGTTTCCCATGCAAGCCGCCCAATTGTTCACGGATAAGCTGAACGCACCATTCCGGCTGTGTGCGGTTTACTTCTCGCACCTGTTCGAGAATGCTCAATTTCACTCCGTTTCTTTTTCCCACTTGCAAGAGGGCTATGGTGTCTTTCGGAAAGCATGATCCGCCATAACCGATCCCGGCTCGCAAAAACTCGGGGCCGATCCGGCTGTCCAGCCCCATCCCGCGTGCGACCGTCTCGATGTCCGTGCCCAATACCGTACTGAGCCGGGCCAATTCGTTCATGAAGGAAATGCGTGTGGCAAGAAACGCATTGGACGCGTACTTGATCAGCTCGGCAGTTCGGCGGGTCGTTTTTACCATAGGGCAAGAATAGCCTTCGTAGAGTTCATCCATCAAGGAAAACGCTGCCGCCGACTCTGCTCCGATCACGATGCGCGACGGGTTCAAGGCATCCTGCAGGGCACTTCCCTCGCGCAAAAACTCCGGATTCGAAATGACGTGGAGCTCCTTGCAATCTCCGAGAAGCTCCGCCACCCGGTCTCCCGTCCCCACCGGTACTGTGCTTTTGATGACGACTCCTCGTCTCACCGGATTGCTGGCGTACACGGCCCTCACATCTTCTACCACGGCAAACAGATACCCGAGATCAGCCGAACCGTCTGCCGATTCAGGGGTCCCCACGCAGATAAACAAAATGTCCGCTTCCTTGGCTTCCCCATTCAATGTATGGTCAAAGTGAAGATTCCCCTGATCCATCACGGATCGCATGGCCTCTTCCAGCCCCGGCTCATAGATGGGGCAGTGTCGCTGCTTTAATTGCTTTACTTTTTCTTCGTCCACGTCGATTCCGACGACTCGATGACCGTGCAAGGCAAGGGAAACAGCCGTGTTTAATCCGACATAACCCGTTCCAATGACGGCTACATTCATTCCTTCACCTCATCGTTTTTTCAGCACGCTCACATATAAATCTTCCAGCCTGGCGCGCTGTTTTTGAATGTCGTGATTGCTTTCTACCTTGGCTCTGGCCCTTGCGGCAATGGCTGGCCACTCATCCGTTCGGCCCAACACATGCTGAATCATCTTTGCCAAACGGCCGGGGGACTTTTCCGGCACCAGATAACCGGTAACCTCGTGCTCAACCAATTCCGGAATACCGGCATGATAGGTCGAGATGACCGGACGTCCGCTTGCCATCGCTTCCATCAAAACATTGGGAATCCCCTCTTGATTGCCGTTTTTGGCTGTCTTGCATGCGATCACGAAAAGATGGCAGTTCGCCAGCTCTCGCTGGACCTCCCGATGGGGCATCGCGCCGCGAAGCTTGACGCTCCCGCCAAGATTTCGCTTTTTAATCATTCGCCGCAGCTTTTGTTTCTCTTCACCGTCTCCGACAATCGTCAGCGTCGCGTTCGGGTATTGACGCACCACACGGGAAAACGCTTTGATCAGCGTATCCATTCCCTTCTTCTCCGTCAGACGACCGACGCTCAAAAGACGAAAAGCCCCATTTTTTACAGGATGCTGCGGTTGCATCGGGAATTTATTGAAGTCAATGCCGGAGCGAATCAATGTGATCTTGTGTTTCGGACAACCGAGCCGAACGAGACGTTTTTTCATATGGTCGCTGACGACGGTAAAAGCTGTTCCTTTGCGAAACAGCTTTTTTAATTGACGGCGGTAGGAGCTGCTTTCCCTGACGCGCTTCGTTGCATCGAAGCCGTGAAAGGAGGTGATCAACGGCAGCTTTGCCTTGCGGGCATAGGGAAGTATTTCCACTCCAGCCGGACCGAACCTGGCGTGCAAACAGCCGAATTTCTTTTTTTTCAACCACTGGGCAAGTCCCTTGAACCGCTTTTTCACATATACCGGGGAATACGGAAACTGCTTTCGGTTAAAGTGCTTTTGCCGGGCCAATACGGCAGTCTGTACGCGCTTGTGTCCGATCAATTGCTCATAAATAAACGTTTCGCTTTTAGGGAGAAACTTGCGGCGGTAGACTAGTACCCGTTGCATGTCAAACCTCCCGTTTTACCCTTTTAACTGGGCTCGAATATCTTCCAGCTGCAATCGCAATCCCTCTTCCAGTTTCACCTTCGGGTGGTAGCCGAGTTTGGATTGGGCCAATCGGATGTCGGCGCTTGTTCGCCGGGAATCTCCCGCGATCGCAGGCAAATGCACAACAGCCGGTACTGTAGAGGTCAGTTGGCCCATCAGCTCCAGCACTTCCATCAGCTTGATTTCCCTGTCCCCGCCAATGTTGTACACGTCGCCTGGTCCAGCGTATTTTTCCGCCAGCAGATTGGCCTCGACCGCATCCGAGACAAATGTAAAATCGCGGCTCTGAAGACCGTCCCCGTAAACGGTTATCGGCTCACCGCGCAGCAATTGCTTGAAAAATCGGTGAAAAGCCATATCCGGCCGCTGTCTCGGGCCGTAGACGGTAAAGTATCGCAGCATGACGACAGGAAGACCGTACGCCTCGACGTAGACACGACAAATCTGCTCCATGGCCGCCTTGGTGACGCCGTAAGGGGAAATCGGATGAATGGGGGATTGCTCATCGGTCATTCCTTCCCGCATCGTTCCGTACACAGAGGACGAGGAGGAAATGATCACCTTTGGAGCAGTCTTTAGACGCGTACAGGCATCGAGCAATTCTTGTGTTGCAAGCAGGTTGTGTGCCAGATAGTCGGAAAATGCCTTCCCCCAACTGGTACGGACGCCCGGAAGAGCAGCCAGATGGAATACCAGATCAACCTCATCCAGCCATTCCTCCCAGCGCTTTTCCGATAGCAGGGCCGAGTGAAACGTAAACAGGGAATGTTGACCGATCAGCGAGAGATTGCGTAATTTACAGGCCACATCATAGTTGTCGATAAAACCGTCGACTCCGACGACATGATGACCCTCCTGCAGCAGGCGCTGAGTCAAATGGGACCCGATAAATCCAGCACAGCCTGTAATGAGCACCTTTCTCATCGCCGCCGTCTCCTCCTTCCCTTTTTCTTTTTCAATCGCTTGATAATCAAGTACCCGTTCTTATAACCGTATACGGCCTTGTACTTGTTGCCCCAGCGTTTCAGATAATACCGGAACGTTTTTCTGCGCAGCTCGTTGCGCTTCCGCTTCATCTTGTTGTCTGTCAACTGGCCTCTGTGTTTGGTCCGATTGTACAGCTTTCGATTAATCCACTTCACCCGATACCGCTCGATCAGGCGGAGGATAATCCTTCTGTCCTCCATGATCCTGCCTTCATACTTGTCGGAAGTATCCCAGCCCCCCACCTTTTGCAGGGCCGAAACGCGGTAACAGCGGGGAGCCACCATCCAATGGTTGTATTTGAGAAATTGATATTTCGTGTTGAACTGCTTGTGTTTGACCAAAAATGGATTGACGTACTTGCCTCTTCTCACACGCCAGATTTTGACGTTTCCATAGAAGAGTGCGCGCTTGTTCTTCTTGTCGCGCAGGATATGCTTTTTCAAGATCGCAAGGGAGCGTTTCGGAAGCCAGTCATCAGAATCAAGCTGAACCAGAAAAGGCGTATCAACCATTGTCAAAGCCTTGTTCATCACTTTGGAGATGCCCGAGTTCTCTTCCATCCGGTAATATTGAACGTTTGGATTGAACAGATAGCGTTCTACCTTATGTCTTGTTTTGTCTGTCGACGCATCATCCATGATCAGCAGCTTCCAGTCCTTGCACGTCTGCTTCATGACACTGGAAATTGCTTTGCGAATGTATTTGGCGCGATTGTAAGCGGGAATCACTACGGTAAACAACGGAGTTGGATTGGTCATTCACTGTCACCTCCCGTAGAGGGAAGCTGGATGGAGGATTTGTCACTCAAAATAAACATACTGGCTTTTCGATCACTGCTTCCTTTGAAAAAAGACTCGCGTCCGAAGACACTGTCTTTCATTTGCCATGACACATCATGAATAGAGCTGTTTTCCAATAAAATACTGTTCTCGATGTGCGTACAATTCGATATCTGGACACCATCCTGAATGGAAACGTACGGCCCTAGCCGACAGTTCTCGATATGACATCCTTTCCCTATTAAAACCGGACCGACAATCTCGCAATGTTGTACGACGCTGCCCTCTCCGATTGCCAATTTTTCTCCCAACTCCCGGGAAAGCATCCACCGATTCGCCTCCAGCCAACGCTCTATCGTCCCTACGTCGGTGTATTTCCCGTTTGTTGTCGTATGCGCAATGAAAGATCCACGATCGATCATCGTCTGGATCGCATCCGTAATCTCGTACTCTCCGCGAGAAGAAGGGCTCAGCGAGGCGATCGCCTCAAAGATCGGCCTTGTAAATAAGTAAGCACCAATCACTGCGAGATTGCTTTTTGGCACAACAGGTTTTTCCACCACGGAGATAAGACGCCCCTCGTGTACCTCTGCGATCCCGTAGTCCTGCGGCTTTTCTACCTCGCTCAGCATGACGATTCCGTCTGCACGATTGTCCTGGAATCTGCGAACGAGATTGTGCAAGGAATCCATAAGCAAGTTATCGCCTAACAAAAGGATAAACGGTTCGTCTTGGAGGAATGGCTGTGAAATATTCACTGCATGAGCAATCCCAAGCGGCGATTCCTGCTCGATATAGGTAATGGTAACCCCAAATTGACTACCATCGCCTACGTATCCTGAAATCTGCACTTGGGAAGGGTGAATGACGATTCCGATGTCACGGACACCCACTTCAATCAGCTTGCGAATGCAGTAGAATAGAACCGGTTGATTAGCCACAGGGAGGAGGGTTTTTGGTTGCGAATAGGAAAATGGATGGAGTCTCGTGCCACGTCCGGCGCATAAGATTAACCCTTTCACAAAAATCACTCCCCAGTTGTGCTTCTAGCGATACTTATAAGGTATGCGTCCCGCCGTATCTGGACAGGGCAGAAGTCCACAACCGGGGCAGAAAGGGCGACCACCCAGTCTGATTCGCGCCCGATTTATCCGACCTTTTTGTAAGCTGCTGCGACTCTTGCCCGTTTGTCAGCCCCCTTTTCAAAAGCCTGTAAATAGCCTTGGGCTGTGGCGTACCAAGAAAATTGCTTCGCCCGGACCAATGCGCGTTTTCCCATCTGATTTCGCAAGTGAGGAATGCTCCATAGCTCATCCCAAATCCTGGGCAGTTCCTTTTCCCATTCCTTGGGAGAGATCACGTAACCCGAGTCCTCGTGTATGACGACCTCCCCGATCCCGCCTCTCGGTGTCGTAATCACCGGCTTTCCGGATGCCATCGCTTCCAGGTTGACCCGGCAAAACGGCTCTTGCCAGACGGAAGGCGTTGCCACAATATCGCCGATCTGGTAGTACAGGGGCATCTCCTGGCTCGGGATAAAGTTCACAAATTTCACCCGGTCGCCCAGTGGTTTCGCCAGCTGGTGCAAATACCGGACATACGGGTTCATTCGATTGCTTCCATAGCCAGTTCCTCCCACGATGATGAGCTTGGCCTTTGGATCCTGTTCGCACACCTTCCGGAATGCCTTGAGCAGGACGTGGACGCCTTTTGCCCTCATCAGCCTGCCTGCGTAGAACATGATCCGATCATCATGTCTGAGTCCCAGCTTCCGCCGCAAATTTCTTACTCCGAAATTGATTTTTGCTAGCTGATAAGGCGTCACGTCTACCCCCAGGTGAACCGCATGGACTTTGTCTGGGGGGATACGATGCTTTTCTATAAAATGCTGACGCAGATATTCACTGTTGGTGATAAACCCATCTGCGAGCCGTACGATTTGTCTCATTTTCTCCGGACTGATAAACCATTTGGCGGCGTATACGTGAGAGTGCATATTCACATAGATCGGAACTGATGGAAATTTTCTCCGCAAAGCAGGCACGAAATTGGGGCGATTCTCCACCAGGATCACATCGGGACTTCGTCTTTTCAAATCGCCGATGATTCGCTTGAGATAAGGGCCGGGACCCTTATAAGGAAAACGGATAATGTCTCTCCCCTCTTCAAAGCTCGAACGAGGGTAGGTCGGGCACGTTCGCGTGTAGATGGTCACTTGATGCTCCGGCCCAAACATCTTGCTCACTTCATCGATATCATGCTCTACTGAGCTGCCCTTGACCGGCGGCACAGAGAAGGGGCCGGGACTAATGATGGCGATTTTCATTTCGCTCCCGCTCCCACTCCTGTTTTAAAGAAAGAACGACCTGGTACAGGTACTCTCGCTCGCGCTTCTGCTCTTCCTGCAGTACCTTAAACCGTTCTTCCCAGCGTGACACCGCTTCTTTGAGAGCCGCAAGCTCTTTTTGAATTTCTTCCGCCCTCTCTTTCCACAGCGTTTCCGCGGCGTCCCGTTGGTCTCCCAGTTTTTTCAATTGAACGCGTTCAACAGCTTCATCCACCACGAATTCGCCAGAAAACACTCCCGGCATAATCCAATGTGTGGTCTCACCTTTTTTTCGCTTTTCCATGCTTCATGACCTCCAGACCAATCCGACATCAAGATTCGCTTGACCAAGTCAATCATTCCGACAGCTTTCGCTCTTTTTATGGTATGAACAAGATCCCAAATAGGTACATGTACAGGGGAAAAGAAAAAACCGCTGCGAGGGATTTCCTCACAGCGGCTGACGCTGATCGCTTACAGGCGTATGGCGCCTGAAACGGAGACTATAGTGCCTTGCTTCTTCGACGCTTGTTATCTTTTGCTTTTGCCATTCCAAAAGAATTCGGTCGATATAGCGGATGTGCAGCTTGCCGACCGTAGCTGCCTCCCGCAATGCTGTCAGAATCAGTTCATCCGAATAACCGTCCTGATTGGTCCAGATGTGGATCGTCTCCAGCTCAAACGGCGATAGCGGACGGCCAAACGCCTGTTCAAAGCGGGTGTACAATCCCGTCTGCTCGCCTTCCAATGTACTGGCCATTTCGGCAAAAGGCTCTACCACCGGGTCAATCATCCGGGATACGCTGCGCTGCTCCCGCCAGCTTTGATAAAGCTTGCGATACAAGGGAGTCAGATTGTACAGCTCATGACGCATCCCTGTCTCGGGATCGATGTATTCGTCAATGCTGATCCATTCTTCCTTCAAAAGCTTTTGCAATGTCTGGATCAGTCTGGTTGATGACATCGACATCCGATCCTCCAGCTCCTGAATCGTCGGAAAGCGATTTCCCTCTTGCTGAAAGGATAACAAATGGATAATGAGAATCATTTCTTCATCAGAGAGCGATGTTTGCTTGTACATTTTTAAAAGGAGGTTGGAAATCGATGTGGCTCCTTCTTGCAAAATCTGTAATAGTTGTGATTCCATGAGACATTTTCACCTCATCGCCATGATTGCATGCTGGCGTGCTGTTCGCGTTGGTTTGAAGAACGTAAATACCCTGCCGCCCTCCGGCAGCAGGGTGTAAGATACTGAGCGTGTAACCGCCAAAAAAGCAGCGGGTTACGGGTAGAGGCGATAAAGCATGCGCGGGAACGGAATCGTTTCGCGGACGTGGTCCAAACCGCAAATCCAGGCGATTGTGCGCTCCAGTCCCAAACCAAATCCGGAGTGAGGCACAGTCCCGTATTTGCGCAGATCGAGATACCATTTATACGCTTCTTCAGACAGTTCATGTTCTTTGAACCGCTCTTCCAAAAGGACAGGATCGTCAATACGCTGGCTTCCGCCAATGATTTCCCCATATCCCTCCGGTGCGATCAGATCGGCACAGAGGACAACCTCTGGTCTGTTCGGATCTGGCTTCATATAGAACGCCTTGATTTCTGTCGGGTAGTGGGTAATAAATACCGGTTTGTCAAAATGCTCGGCAATCGCCGTCTCGTCAGGAGCGCCGAAATCATCGCCCCATTTGATCTCGCTTCCTTTTTCCTGAAGCAGTTTGATCGCGTCATCATAAGAAATCCGCGGGAACGGTCCGACGACATTTTGCAGCTTGGTCGTGTCGCGCTCCAGTGTTTTCAGCTCGCGCTGGCAGTTTTTCAAAACAGACTGTACGACATGAGACACAAACTCTTCTTGAATGCGCAGGTTTTCTTCGTGATCGACGAAGGCCATCTCGGGCTCGATCATCCAAAACTCGATCAGGTGACGGCGCGTTTTGGATTTTTCGGCACGGAAGGTCGGACCAAAGGAGTATACCCGTCCCAGAGCCATCGCAGCAGCTTCCATGTACAACTGGCCGGATTGGGAAAGATAGGCGTCCTCGTCAAAATACTTCGTATGGAAGAGGTTTGTCGTCCCCTCCGCAGAGGTAGGAGTCAAAATCGGCGGATCTACTTTGTAAAAGCCGTTTTGGTGAAAATATTCGTTTACCGCACGAATCACTTCGGAACGGATCGACATAACCGCTCTCTGGCGAGGGCTTCTCAGCCACAGGTGGCGGTGGTCCATCAGGAAGTCAACCCCGTGCTCCTTCAGCGAAATCGGGTAATCGTGGGAGATTTGAATAATTTCAATGCCGGTCACGGTCAATTCATAGCCGCTCGGCGCACGGTCATCTGCCCGAACGATGCCGTTTATGTACAAAGAGCTCTCCTGTGTCAATTGCGATGCTGCTTCCCATACGTCTTCCGATACTTCTGCTTTGACGACTACTCCCTGAATGAATCCGGAGCCGTCGCGCAGCTGCAAAAATTGTATTTTTCCACTGCTGCGCTTGTTAAAAAGCCAACAGCCCAATCGTACTTCTTGTCCCACATGCTGCCCCAACTGGGCAATGGTCGTCATCATCGGCTTGTTTCCCTCCATTTGCCATTGCAACACAAAATCCATACTACTTGATATCGAATCAATTATACTATTCAGCGTAGTTGAATTCAATGAGAGTCTGCGCCTGTTAGTTTACCATAATATTTTTATGACAACTTTATAGCCCTTCATCAAAGCAAAAAACCGGACTCCATTATAATCGAGTAGGAGGGGGCGACTAACCCCCGTCCTCTCACACCACCGTACGTACCGTTCGGTATACGGCGGTTCACCAAGCTTGACGAATTTGAGAATATCGTTGCACTAAGCTTTTCAGCCCTTGTTGTTGCCAGTAGGCAATGCCGAGGGCTTTGTGTATATGCGGAGATTTTGTGGTACGCCATGCACCCTTGCGGGTATTTGCAATTTCAATGGCTTTTACGTGAGATATGCCAAGAGAACGAAGTTCTCGATATCTGGTTCTCACGCGTTTCCACTGCATCCACAAACAAAGACGGAGCCTGCGCCTTGTCCATTCCTCAATGGATTGTAGAATGCCCTTCGCGTCTGCAAGGGCGAAATATCCAATCCAGCCCATGAGGTACTGATTTATTCTTTCAATCCGCTTCTCCATCGAGATGCTCCACACCGGATTCGTGATCGTGCGGATTTTCTCTTTTAGCTTGAGGAGGGATTTGGGGTGGATGCGAATCCTTGTCTGTTTTGCAAAGGTAAAACTAAAGCCCAAGAATTTTCGTTTCCATGGTCGGTCTATCGCGCTTTTCTCCTCATTTACTTTTAGCCTTAGTACCTTCTCCAAGTGGTTTTGAATACTCTTCTTTACTCGTTCCCCTGCCCGTTTTGTTTTCACGTAGATATTACAATCGTCTGCGTAGCGGCAGAAACGGTGGCCTCTCTTTTCGAGTTCCTTGTCCAAATCATCAAGTAGGATATTTGCCAAAAGTGGGCTTAACGGCCCACCTTGCGGTGTTCCTTCACTTGATGTTGTACAGACGCCATTTATCATGATCCCCGCATTCAAGTAGGAACGAATCAGTCTTAAAATTCTCTTGTCCTGAACTTTTCGAGCCACACGGCTCATTAGAATATCATGATTTACGCGATCAAAGAATTTCTCTAGATCGATGTCCACCACGAAACGATATCCTTCGGAGATATACGCTTGCGCTTTCCTTACTGCCATGTGAGCGCTACGTTTTGGACGGAACCCATAGCTAGATTCCGAGAAGGTGGGGTCGAAGATCGGCGTTAACACTTGGAGGATGGCCTGCTGAATAAAGCGGTCTACCACGGTGGGAATGCCTAATAACCTTACACCACCGTCAGGTTTCGGGATTTCGACTCTGCGAACAGGTGAAGGTCTATAGGTTCCCCTTTCCATCTTCTCGCGGATGGCTTGCCAGTGTTCACGTAGATAATCGCGTAGTTGTTCGGTTGAAACACCATCGACTCCACCGACACCTTTGTTTTCCTCCACTCGTTGGAGTGCCATCCGTAAGTTTTCCCGTGATAAGACTTTTTCCAGCAAATCCATAATGATGTTCCTTCCTTCGCACATGCGGACTCCGTGCTTGCTGTACGATACTCAGCCCTCTTTTGTACCCTCGGGGCTTCACCCCTGCTCTTCAAAAGTAGTTCCTTGACAGAATTCTGCTTCGACGTACCGTATCAAAAGACATGGATCGCATGCTGGCTTGATGTTCGGCCCTTCCCCATTCAAGCGTCCTCTACTCGGGTACTATGGCCTCTGCTGACTTCTGCATGTTCAGCGTCTCCTTACGGAGACGGTTACCAACAGTTGAAGGCGTTTCATGCAGACCTCCCCAGGTAAGAACGATAACTTTCATCCCATGTACCTGCCCAAGTTTACTACTGTATCCCTTGGCTGTATGGGGCTTTGTCTTGTTTGGCAGACTCGCCCGGATACAACAGCCTCAAATTGGGTTCGTGTACCTCAGGTCGGGATTTTGCCGCCGGCTTCCTTCAGATTCGACCTCGCGGTCGACACCCTTGCCTTGAGCTAACGGTTGGTACAGCCAACCCCCGTTCGGGACTTTCACCCTATAGCTATCGCCCATGCTGGGCGCACCAAAATAAAAGGCCCTGCTCCGCCGGGAGCCTGGCCTTTGCCTGTATATCTGTCCGACACTCCTATTCGTCAACAGCCACGCAAAGAGTTGACGGTCTGTTGCCCACACTCTGAATGGCTGCGCTTCGATTTAGTCTTCGTAATCCTCATCAATCTCTTCGCTAATGGTTAATTCCTCCCGATTGCGGCCCTTGTTCCGATGTCTTTGCGCTGCCCTCCTGGACTCGATGGCATCCTCATCTGCAAATTCCTGATCAGCGTCCCCGTTTGACTCATGCTCGCCATCATCATGCACATACAGGACGGCATTCTCTTCCTCGTCCTTATCTTCTGCACTTAACTCTTCCTGTGCGATCTCGCCATCCTCTTCGAGTGCTTCGAGCAGATCATTCTCCTCCAGCTCCTGCTCGAAATATTCCCTCATCTCACCGGTGATGGTGCCACCTTTCTCTCCGACTGCAATCCACTGAATCACTCCTTTTTCCTCTTGTCCGGAGCGATTTCGAAACACAGTGACTACTGCAGAAGTCCGATTGCCGTATTTAAAGGAAACATGGCAGCCCATCCGGTTTGTCATTGCCACCAGACAATAGTCGGCATTTGCGAACGGAGCGTCGAGCCGTATCGTTACGTCAACTGACTTTTTGCTGGCAGGGATCCGGAAGGAAAGGAACCCGAATTGCTGCAAAGTGACCCCTTGCGGCCTGCTGGTCTCCACCGGAACAAACGCCAGTTTATCCATTGTAACGGTGCCGTCCGCCAGATGGTTAGCCGTGATCGCTCCGTCGACGATATGTTCGCCTGCTACGCTTTCGGTCTTCAGATGTTTGGCGCCTACACTTCTTTCCATCAACTGCTCGCTGCCGATAGAATTATCCAGGAGGTGTTCTGCTCTGATCGCTCCTGGCGTAATTTTGTCCCTCGTGATCGACCGATCCTCGATGTGATCAGTCGAGATCGCAAACAGGCTGATCTTTTCTCCGGTTACGCTGCGTATCGCTATTTTCGAAGTAACGACTGCTTCCTCGCCAAGCTTCTCTGTCGTAATGGAAAGCGGTTTTAGATGCTGCGAGTCGACGGCTTTGTTGGCAATGTGAATGCCATGTACGCTCCCTGGAGCCAGATGGTCGGACGTAATGGCGCCAGCGATGAGATGCTCTCCGCTCAGGGTGTTTTTCTCTACATGGCCACCTGTTACCGACTGCAGCTCAAGCCTGGTGCCGTCCACGCTGCGAGCAACCAGTTTTTCCCGCGTTACACTGCTGGGTGCAAGCTTTTCAGACGTGACTGCTTGATTTTGCAAGTGCTCGGTTTGAACGGCGTTATTCGTCAGATGCCTTGACTGTATAGCTTTGTCGGCCAGCTTCTCCTCTGTAACGATATTTCGGGAGAGATGTCTTGCTTTGACCGATTCGCTGGCCAGTTTCGCGGAGGTGATGGCGCCGTCAGCCAGTTTGGTCGTCGTTATGCTCAGCTCCGTCACTTTGTCGGTCGACACGGATTCTGCCGCAAGCTTGGAGGTCGTAATGACGTGGTCGGCCAAATTATGCGTTTGCACAATATTGTCCTTCAAATGAATATTGCTGACAACCCGTTCACCCAAATGGGTGGCATCGATCACGCCCTTCGCCAGTTTATCCTTGGTGATCGAACCGTCAGCCAAATGCTTTGCATCGATCGTTCCCTCGTTTATGTGGTGGCTGTTCACGGAACGCGGGGCCAACTTGTCGGCATTCACTGCCTTGTCAGCAAGCTTTGCGGTCGTGACCTGGGCATCGCCTATTTTCTTATGTGTGACACTGTTGTCCTGGAGATGGGCCGTTTGAATGACGGATGGTTGCAAATGAACGCTGGCTACCGATTCTTTAGCCAGTTTGCTTGAGGTCACGCTGTTCTCATCAAGGTGTTCGGTTGTGATGGCATAAGGTGCCACTTTTTGGCCCGTAACCGACTCTGGCGACAAGTGCTGTGATTGGACACTGAAGGAAGCCAGATGTTGGTCCTGGATGCTGCCCGGCATGATATTGCTGGCGTCAACGGCTCTGTCATTCAAATGTTCGTGCTGGATCGCACCGCGTTTGATATGGTGCGACTCAATGGCATCCTCGTCGATTTTGCTGCCGGTGACTGCTCCATCGCGAATTTTTTCATTGCTGACAGCGTTGTCTTCCAATTTGACAGAGTTGATAATGTAGTTGGCCAAATTTCCTTTTTGGATGGTACCCATCTTGATTTTCTCTGCGGTAATCGCTTGATCCTGGATGAGCTCTGTCGTGATGGCCTGCTCCTGGATATGCTTCGTCTGAATGGAACTTTCAGCAAATTTGATTGCGTCAATCGTCTTGTCGGCAAGCTTCTCAGACGTAATGCTGTTGTTTTGCAGCTTGTCGCCCGAAATGGAACGGTCCTGGAGCATGTCGCCACCGATCACATTCTTGCCGATATGTGTGGATTGGATTGCTTCAGGTGCAATCTTGTTCGACGTTACTGCCCTGTCTGCCAGCTTGGAACTGTCCACAGCGTAATCTTTCAGCAAATTGTTGTCGATCGTTCCCGGTTTGATTTTGGAAGCGTCAACTGCCCGATTGGCGATTTTTTCGGTAGTGACAGCCTGATCGGTCAAATCATCCGTATAGACCACCGAATTGTTCGTCTCATCCCGACGTTCCTTGAGGACTTTGGAAAAAGTCGTCTGGTTTGAATTGACTTGCTGTTTCGGGATTTTTTGCAGAGGCGGATTGACACTGACAGGCTCCTTTTTCACGCTTGATACAGTAAATGACTCTTGTCCCCCGCTGGCCAACTGCCGGTCTGACTCCAAATCCTCGAGCCAGTCCACGTCAATATCGTTGTGCAGCAAAGGGAGTTCCAGCCTATCTGACCTTTTCCCCAACGGTTTGCTTACTTTTCGACGGTTCACCTTCGCCATGGTATATTCTTCCCTCCTGAAATCGTCCATGTCCTTCTGTAGGATATTCACCAGACCGCTCATTGGGCACCGTCAATATAAAATAATGCAAAGAAAAAAAAGAAGCCGGCGTTATACCGCCAGCTCCTTTTCAGGGGTGGATACAGAGGCAAGCAAGCTGCGAAAAGCATCGCCATGCAAAACCTCCGCTTGAAGCAACGTATGAAGACCCTCTTGAAAAACAGAGTCGTACTTGCTTAGCAGCGTTCGGGTTTTCTCCAGAAGGTCTTCGAGTATGCGCTCCACCTCGTCGTGAACCCGTTCCTTGGCCACGTACTGCAGGTGAACGATGCCCAATCCGGACATGCCGCTCTGCACGATCTCCTGTGCCATATTCAGCGCCTGCTCGAAGTCGTTCTTGGAGCCTGTGCTGCGGCCGCCGTAGTAGATTTCCTCAGCCACGGCCCCGCCCAAGCATACCATAATCTGCTTTTCCAAGGCTTCCTTCGTGTACAAGTACCGGTCTTCCATCGGATTTTGCCGGACGTATCCCAATGCTTTGCCGCGAGGGCTAAGCGTCACCTGGGAGACTGAACCGGGACGTACGGTTTCACTTACGATAGCATGGCCCAATTCGTGCAAAGCCACACGCTTTTTCTCTTCAGCCGAAGCTTCCCGGTCTACTTTTTCTCCCATCATGACTTTGTCTACGGCAAAGGCAAAATGACGCGCTTCAATTTGCGGGCTTTTCTCGCGCATTGCGTAAATGGCTGCTTCATTGGCTACGCTTTCAAGCTGGGCACCTGAAAAGCCAAATGTCTCCTGAGCGACTTGCTCCAGGGAAACATCGGGTGCGAGCGGTTTATTGGCCGTATGAATCACCAAGATTTGCTCCCGCGCCGTCTTGTCAGGCAAATCGACACTGATATGACGGTCGAAGCGTCCCGGACGCAGCAGCGCCGAGTCCAGCATGTCCTTCCGGTTCGTTGCCGCAATCATCAAGATGCGCGGTTTTTCGCTCGTTCCAATGCCATCCATCTCGGTCAACAGCTGGTTCAGCGTCTGATCGTACTCTCGCTGCTGCTGTCCGTCACGCTTTCCGCCGATCACATCGATCTCGTCGATGAAAATGATGCCGCTGTCCTGACCGTTCTTTTCAGCCAATGCCTTGACTTCCTTGAACAGATCACGGACACGCTGGGCTCCGACACCCACGTACATCTCCACAAATTGGGAACCGGACGCTGCGACAAAAGCGGAATTCGTGTAGTTTGCCGCCGCCTTCGCCATCAGTGTCTTCCCTGTCCCCGGCGGTCCTGTTAACAGCACGCCTTTCAATGGACGGATGCCGTACTGGGCGATTTGATCCTTGTGCTTCAAAAAATCAAGTGCTTCCTTCAGTTCGTTTTTGGCTCTTTCCTGGCCCCCGATCTCCGCAAACTGAACATTCGACTTGGGAACCACATTTTTCGTTTGCTTGCCTTTGCCACCGAACGATACATTTCCTTGGCTTTGTCGGACGACCAAAAAATAAAGGGCGAGCAGAACGACACCAAAGACGAGAAGGGGCGTTACATTGATGCCTAAAAACCAGAGAAACACCAGTATGGCCGGTATTGCTCCGCAGACGATTTCCTTACCCACGAACTGCCACCTCGCTTCCGGACGAACGAGGGACGATCGCGTAATAGTCGTCTGCCCCTCGCTTCAGGTATACGTATACATGCTCTGCATCCATCTGCGCCATCGCTTGGTCTAATTGATAAGCTGTTTTCCATTCGCCCACCAATTGCGGAATCCGGCTGTACTGATGCAAATCAACGGCTTCCGTGAACGAAAACAAGCCGTTCATCCATACCTTTTCCAGCTCTTTTGACTGGTTGCCAAGAGTGACCTGAATCTCTTTGCTCCCTGCCATTTCTTTTGCTTGCTGCATCAGCTTGCGATATTCCTGCGGGAACAGCTCCGGATGCGTTACATTCAAATCTATTTGGATGTGATCTTTTCCCACGTGTAGATGAGCCAGCTCTGCCGACTGCAATTGTCCGATCTGGGTGCGGATAGGCTCTTCGACCTCTATTTTCTGATATAAAAACCAACCGCCGAACAATAGCAGCAGGGTCGCCAGCAGTGAGAGTCCGATTGCCCCTTTGCGCATTTGCACAGTTTTCCCCCCAAACTATCTCAGAATGCTATGGTCTATCAACTTTTTCTCTTTTTGTCAACGGTTTTAGTATATCATACTGATATATTATTTTTTGCTTACAGTTGTTGGATGGAAATGAAAAAAGCCCTTCCGAAAATGGAAGGGCTATCTGACTATTTTGGGAGAAACGACGTAAGAGGTAAGCAGGGCACCTGTAAACAGATCGTAGTGCAAATAATGAAAACGGCCCTGTTGGTCCTGCAACGTTACTTCCCAAAAGCGATTCTTTTCGTCAATACCCGGAACGATATGGCGAATCGCTCCATCTGGAAATCCTTTTTTAACGGCCGCTTCCACGCTTTCACGGGTAACGGCTTTTTCCAGAGAATCAAATGCGACTGTTTCGGCCGTCAACCAGACCACCACAGGGGTGCCCGCCTGGTTTTTTCCCAGCACTACCGCATAGGATTGATTCCCGCGATACTCGTCTATGGAATCGATCTGCGCGACTGTTGTCCGCTCCTGGACCCATTGCCGTACCTGGGCCTCAAAATCATCCTGCTTCCCCACAACGGTTGCGCCCAGATGATAGGCCGAGCCCAGAACGAGCACAAGAATAACGGCGATTACTCCTGCAACGATTTTTACATACACCGGTAAAACTCCTTTATCCCCTTACATTACAACCGAAAGCGAAGCTGATCCTGCTTGAGTCCCGCAGCTGTCTCCATTTGCAAATAGATCTCCAATTGCCGCAATTCACGCGTCGGTCCATCGTACCATAATTGGTACTCGACTGCAATCTGATTGGCCAGACGCTGAGTCATATCCTTGATCGGAAAGGATGGTCCGAGCCACATGGACAACAGATCGGTCACCTCTGTAGAAGGCACGCTGAGACGATAGCCTTGCCAGCCCTGACCGGAACCATCTGCGACCGGAAGCGGCGCAACCCGCTCCAGCTTGCTTTTCAAGATAGCCGCATGCTGCTGGGGCGTATATAGCGAGTATGGCAAAGCCTGGTGGTCTTGAATTTCTCCGTCAATCGTGACATTGACCTGTTCCGCTTCTTTTTGCAGTTCAAAGCGATGTCCGGCTATTTCCCCGGCCAGCTGAAAATTTTCACCCTTGTACTTTCCGCTCAGAACGTAATCCTTTACGAAAACGGAGAATGGCCGCTCCGTATCTTTGGTTACCTGATCCAGCAAACTGGCAACGATCGCCCGGTCTGCCTCTTCTCGCTGTGTCGTCGAGATTACATGCGCTTCTTTTATATCCAGACGATTGTGAAGTTCTCCAAGCAAGGTGCCCAAGGCAAACAGGACGAGAAATAATGACGGAAGCCACCAGAGCTGTTTGGGCTTAATATACAAGTCCGTTCACCCCTGTCCCTTTTTCCTTATGCGTATGAATTCTGGGAAGGTTTTAGAACAGGACGGAAAACTTGCTAAACATACGACCCGGCACCTGGGCCATACTACAGATACACCCCGAGGAGGTGAGCGCGTGAAGCTGTCAAACCAAACGACATCTCCTGACCTCTTAGGGTCTATGCTGCAGGATTATCGCGTCTCCTGGGCAGCATTGTCTTCACCTCTAAGAGCATCGTCTCACTCATCCCCACTGGAATTTCGCCATACCTCGCTTGCGGAAGTATGGCGAAAATAAGTCGGCATGGTGACCAATCAAAATCCCTCTACCTACACCTACAACCTTTCTCCTGTCCCCCATGACAGGAGCCTTTTCCCTTATCGCTTCAATTGCTGAAACATCCGGTTGGCTTCAAAAATAACGCGCTCCTCGTCGACGGTGAGAAGCTCTCTGTTGCGCATCAGGAAAGAACCGGCCACAATCGTATCCTTAACATCGCGGCCATTTGCTGCGTACACGACATGGGACACGGGATCATGAGCCGGATGGAAATGCGCCTGATGACTGTCAAGCACAATCAAATCCGCTTGTTTCCCAGTCTCGATCGTTCCGAGTGTATCCGGCTGGAATACGCCCTCTGCGCCATAACGGGTTGCCATGCGCAGCGCTTCCTCGGCTGGAACTGCGACGGGGTCGTTGTTTACGCCCTTGTGCAAAATGGCAGCCAGCTTCAGCTCCTCAAACAGGTTGAGGTTGTTGTTGCTCGCGCTGCTGTCTGTTCCGAGGGAAACGTGAATCCCTTTTGCCAGCATTTTCGGTACTGGCGCCACTCCACTTGCCAGCTTCAGGTTGCTGACGATATTATGCGATACCTTCACGTGATAGTTTGCCAAGACGTCGATCTCTTCATCCGTGAGGTGAACGGCGTGGGCGAGCAAAGTTGGACGATTGAAGACACCCAGCTTTTCCAGGTGAGCAACCGGGCGAACCCCATAATCCTTTACATTCTGACCAACTTCCCACTCCGTCTCCGACATGTGGATATGGATCGGCAGAGACAGCTCCTCCGCTTTTTCCACAATTTGTGTGATAAATTCCGGCGGGCAAGTGTACGGAGCATGTGGAGCCATCATGACGGTCACGCGTCCATCCGCCTGGTTATGCCATTCACGGGCGAAAGAAACGGCATCCCGCAGCTTTGCCTGACGCTCTTCCTCGGAGCAAAGGCCGATCATTCCGCGGCAGAGACGCGCTCTCATCCCGGACGCTTGCACGGCTTTTGCCACTTCATCCATATGATCATACATATCGACGAATGTCGTCGTACCGGTCCGAATCATTTCGATAAGGGATATGTATGTGCCCCATTTCACATGCTCGGACGTGAATTGTGCCTCCAGCGGCCACATTTTGTCTTCGAGCCACTGCTGGAGCGGCAAGTCATCCGCATAACCGCGGAGCAGCGACATTCCTGCGTGCCCGTGTGTATTGATGAAGCCTGGCAGCACATAATCCCCTTTCAGATCAATCACTTCGTCATAGCCGGAGAGATCATCGGGGGTCGGACCGACGTACGTAATACCCGCTCCTTCAAATCCGACAGCTCCGTCCTGAATCACTTCATTTTGGTCATTTGCGGTAATTACCGTTGCATGGGTCAATATGGTCTTTTTCATCGTTACACTCCATTCTTACGTCAAGTAATAAGCAAGGCTCTGCAAACTGGATGTCACATCGGCATAGTGGATCCTGACATCGCGTTCGGTGCGAATCGTGGTGGGAGCAAAATTCAAAATCCCTTCAATCCCGGCCTCAAACAGCAGGTTGGCGACCGACTGGGCCGCCGCTGCTGGCACTGTTAGGATGGCAAGACGAATTTTCTGCTCTTTCACGGTCTGAATCAGCTCTTCCAGTGGCTGAATGGTG
Organism: Brevibacillus sp. FSL K6-2834; assembly: GCF_038592925.1. Lineage (NCBI taxonomy): Bacteria > Bacillati > Bacillota > Bacilli > Caryophanales > Paenibacillaceae > Brevibacillus > Brevibacillus sp. FSL K6-2834. Next base: position 2,554,433 of record NZ_CP151945.1, on the reverse strand, counting down.
ATTCCCGCGAGCACTTTTCCGCATTTGGCCGGGTCATTGTCAAAGATAGCCGCAATCCGCATGTAATCCTCTACCTGCGCATTGTAATTGCTAATGGCGTGTCCCAGATGCCCGGCCCCGATCAGCGCCACGCGAATTTCCTCGCTCAATTTTAAGATCTGACGGATTTTTTCTACCAAATAGTTCACGTCATAGCCGATGCCCTTTTTGCCGAAATCCCCAAAGGAAGAGAGATCTTTTCTGATTTGCGCAGGGTTGACGTCGAGATTTTTGCCCATCTGCTGGGAGGACACCGTCGTCACGCCCACTTGCTGCAGATAGCTTAGGTAGCGCAGATAAATCGGCAACCGGCGCACAACCGCTTCCGAAATCTTTTCACTTTTGGCCACGTACGGTCGATCCTCCTTACTTTTTTCTTTTCAAAACGCGATAATCCTTTCCATTGGAGAGGATCGTGATGGTTCCGTTCTGACTGGTAATGTAGGTCTCAGCCCAGGATTCGCCGAGCCGCTCCAGCACTTCTTCCTGGCCATCCTTTAGCTTTTCTCTCGGCTTTCCGGTTAAAATGACCGCCACTTGCGGATCCACCTTGCTCAAAAATGGCTGCGAGGAAGCCTGATTGCTGCCTTGAGCAGCAACCTTCAAAACCGCTGCTTTCAATTGATCTGCGTGTTTCTCAAGCAGCCTCTCCTCGGCCTTTTCATTCATCGCACTGGCGAAGAGAAAAGACAACTTGTCATGCCGCAATTGAAAGACAAGGGAGTTGTCTTGCGGAGACAGGAACAGCGGTTCACTCGGGTGCAGGACCTGGAGCATCACGTCTTCGTCCAGTCTGATTGCTTCTCCGTCAGTAACAGTCACTGCCTTTTTTGCTGCTTTGAGCGGGGCCGCGTTGCGAATCGAAGACTCAATCGGACGGGGCAAAATGATGTTCTCTACAAGCACCCGCTCCACAAGAAAAGCGAAGCCCCCTGCGTGCCCCGGCAAATCATTTGTCAAGACCACGTAATCCAACCGGGTAATTTTCCGTTCGGTCAGCGCCGCAAACAAGCGGGGCCAATCCTCAGCGCTTCCGGTATCAACGAGCATGTTTTTTCCATTCGGCAATCGAATCAAGGTTGCTTCCCCGTGCGGCAGCTCCAGATAGTGGATGACAAGCCCGATGAATTCACTCTCGTCTTCACTTGCGAACGGATCTTCTACTTTTACCGCCTTTTGCAAGTGGTTGTCGATCGAGCAGCCGGGTATCAAAAGCATTGTGACAGCCAACACCAACAGCCAAGCTCTTCCCGCTTTCCACAGCATTTATTTTATCACCTATATCCCTGTGAGACTATTGATTCATTTTATGAATCAGACAGGGATTGCATGCCCCGAAGAAACGGAGCGATGTCTTCGCGCAGGGTTGTCCAGGGGCCTGTTCTCGTATCGAAAGGTGGGAGCGATTTGAGAAACGAGCGTCCGTAGCGGGATTCCACGATGCGTGTATCAAGCACGACAACTACACCGCGATCGTCCTGGTGGCGGATCAGTCTTCCGACCCCTTGTTTGAATTGGATGACAGCCTGAGGCAAAGCGATCGACATAAACGCGTTTTTGCCCTGCTCTTTTACCTGCTCTGCCCTCGCCTGATAAATCGGGTGGTTCGGCGGAGTAAACGGAAGGCGTACAATCACCAGACAGCTCAATGCCTCGCCCTGGATATCTACCCCTTCCCAGAAGCTGCTCGTCCCCAGGAGAACGCTGTTTGTTTCTCTCTGGAACATGCGCACCAGCTTTGTCCGGTTGTTGCTGTCGATTCCGTGTCCGAGCAGTGTATAAGGCTCGTTGTCCAGTTGTTCCATCAAGCCTTGGTACACCACACGCAGCATCGAATAGGAGGTGAACAGGATCATTGTCCGGCCGCCTGCTGCCCTGATGGCATCCACGCATCCCTGAATCACGGCCTCGAGGTACTGCTGCTCGCTCTCTTTGCCCAATGTAGGCAGATCGGATGGAATCAGCAGGAGCCCTTGCTTTTCATAACAGAACGGAGACGGCAGCTGGAGTGTTCGGACGCGCTCCTCTGGCAGCCGGTCGAGCCCCATCCTTTCCAGAATATATGAAAAGCTGTCTTTGACTGTCAGCGTCGCCGAGGTGAGAATCACGCTTCTGCGCTCGTCAAAAAGCGGTTCCGCCAAGCGTGTTGCCACTTGCAGCGGCGCAGCATGAAAGTACACTTGCTTTTTCGGGGTGCGAGACTCGATTTCCATCCAGCACACATACTCATCATCCGGCTCCAGGAGAAAGAAGTGAACCATTTCCATCCCTTCTTGCCACTCCTTCAGCAAGCCTGCAGCATCGGTATGAAGACTTTGCAGTTCAAAAGACGGCTTTTCGCCGGATGGCATGGAAGACAAAAGCGATTCCAGGTCAGACGCGTAGATCGACATCGATTCGATTACCCGCCGGGCCGTTTTTCGGATTCGCTCGTGCTTGCCGGAAAAAGACAGCGTCTGGTAACGGACCGTATCTCTTCCGGTATCGGAGGTCTCTTCTCCTCGGTCTGCCGCCCACTGATACAACAACTGCGTCAGTTGCTGGGCCTTTTCCTTGAGCCGGAGAAAATGCTCATTCATGCTTGCCCGCACCGAATTGACAGCCGCTGCCTTCTCATTTCCTGGCCAAGCCAAGAGCTGCTCGGCAAAACGGTGGAGATAGCTGCCCTCCTCCGGATTGGCTCGCTCCAGCAAAAACAAGAGCTGGGCCGTCGAAAATTGCTTGCCCAGATGGTGGGTTGCCACACTCTCCAAATGATGGGCCTCGTCAATGATCGTGATGTCATGAGCAGGCAGGATTCTTTTCTCAGCCTGCAGATCGCTGACGAGCAATGCGTGATTGACGATGAGAACATCTGCTTCGGCGGCTCTTTCCCGCGCCTGAAAGTAATAGCAGCGGCTAAACCATGGACAATTCCGGTGAAGACATGAATCCGTATCGCTTTTCACCTGCTGCCAGTACAACTGGCCGGTTGACGGCATGCTTAATTCTTCGACATCCCCGGTCTCGGTCTGGGTCAGCCAGGTCACCATTTGGCCTTTCACCAGCCGGAGCTCCTGGCTGCTGCCTTCCATGGACTCTTCCAGACTCTGTTCAAATTTTCGCAGACAGAGGTAGTTCCCTCTCCCCTTGAGCGTGGAAGCCCGGAAGGAGAACGGGAGCGACTGCTGCAGCGCGGGGATTTCTTTGTGAAACAGCTGCTCCTGGAGCTGAATCGTATTCGTACTGATGACGACAGGCTCGCGCCGCTGCTTCGACCAGAGGATGGCCGGCAGCAAATACGCGAGAGATTTGCCGGTGCCGGTCCCCGCTTCCACTAGCAGGTGAGATCCCTTCTCCATCGAGTCAAAAATGGCCCGCATCATCGATTCTTGGGCCTCCCTCCGCTGGTACCCCGCAAGGTTGCGGGAAAATGCGGCTTCTTCCCCAATCATCTGTTCGATCATGTCCTCAAACGAAGAAGTGGCCGGCAAGCCTGGGCTTTCTTCCCTTTTCAGAGAAGCTTTGAGGCGTTCCGGCTTTTTGCGCAGAGCAAGCTGCCTGTACACATCCCATTTTTCGGAATCGTCCGGGTCTGACATCCCGTCAGCGTCCCGCCCGAGCGTATCCAACTGGTCCATCGATCCCCATTTTTTCATCTCAAAGAACCGCAAGAGCTCCGAAATATCGGAACGAAAAGAAGAGACCAGCATCTGCAGGCGTTGGATGGTCACCAGAGGCAGCTCATTTATAATGTCCAGCAGATGCAAAAACAGCTGGGCCGTAGCCAAAGCGTCACTGTCCGCCTGGTGCGGACGATCATGTTCAATGTGCAGGTCATCAGCCAATTCTCCCAACCGATAGCTGCCTTGCATCGGCAACAGGAAGCGAGAGAGCTCGACCGTGTCCAGTACATATCCGTCAAACGTATAATAGCCCTGGCTCAGCAGGGCTTCTTGCAAAAACTGAAGATCGAAGCTGGCATTATGCGCGACGAATGCCCGTCCTTCCAGCATGCGAAGGAATCGCGGCAGGACCTCCTCCATTGTTGGCGCATCCGCTACCATCTCGTCGGTAATGCCAGTCAATTGCTTAATAAAAGGGGGAATCGCCTGTCCCGGCTTGATCAGGGTGGAAAATGACTCGGTAATATGTCCGTCGTCAATCGTAACGGCACCGATCTGAATGATGCTGTCTCCCTGTCTGGGATGGCTCCCCGTGGTTTCGAAGTCTACTACGATGAAACGATTCAAGCTATGGTCACCTCGTACTTGCGCGGCCCGTATCATGTCCGCTTCCCTAACACTTCGGCAAAGACCGGGAAATTTCCTGCTCCCCGTTCAAGGATGCAATAGTTCGCTCTCGGTTACGGGTTCCCCCAGCTTGCCTGCGCACATTTGCAGATAAAACGGTATTTCCCTGAAGTGATCGCTGTGCGGCAATACCCGGCGGAAATATTGTTCGGCCAGTCGCCAGTTTTCCTCTGCCAAGGCGATCCGCCCCAGGTGGTAGTATCCGAGTGATCGGACGTATGGATCCTGGTCTTCGGTAAACGGCTTTGCCAGTTGTTTGGCCGCCAAAATATCCCCCATCCATTCATAGGCCGTGATCATTCCCGATTGGGCAAGGCGATGATCCCGCTGCTTCAGCAAAATGAACCGGAAGGCTGCCAATGCCTCTTCGATTTTGCCGTCAAATAACAGCATCCAGCCATAGCTAAAGGTAAAGTCGAGCTGATCGGGGGCCAGGGCGATCGCCTTTTTCATCAATGTCAAAGCGCGGCGCGTTCCGGCGATGAGCCACGTGTTCCAGGCCAGCCCATGCCAAGCATGGCCGTCTTGCGGATAACGCTCGGTCAGGAAGTGATAGCAGATCTGTGCCCGGTGGTAATTCCCCAACGATTCATAGAGGGAGGCCATCTCCTGCAGCGTCGCGCTGTCAAGATTGCGGTTGGGCAGCCTAAGTCCGCCAGGCGGCGCCAGCTCCGCTGCCGGGTCGCTCATTTGCAGCAGACGGGCTGCCCGCAGCCAAAGCATCTGCGCTTCCCAATCCTGTTCTCCTTCATCGAGCACCTTCTCGATCGTCTCCATGGCCTCGTGGATGTATCCGTCTTCCAGATAGCACAGCGCCAAGTTAAACCAGGCATCCCGGTGATCGGGCTTGATCGAAACGGCTTCCTTGAACGCTTGGGCAGCTTCCAGCCACTGCCGTTCTTCGGCCAGGATGCATCCGATGGCATTATAGCTGATCGCCGTGACCGCAGGGGAGCTGGCCGATCTGCTAAGGAGGCGAAATTCCCGCAGCGCCGTTTCCTTTTCACCGCAAAACAAGAGACTGTACCCGTAATACAACCGCCCGCTTTCCCAGTCCGGAGACTGGTCTACCAGCTCGGCAAAACAGCGTTTGGCATCCTGGTACATCCGGAGGTGGTAAAAGCCCTCTCCTTTCCGAAACATATGCTCATATTCCCGATGCAACTCGAGGTGACCCTGCTTTTGCTGGGAAGCTGCTTGTGCCAAGGACTGCTCTTCGGCCGTAGTCGCGCCGTCTGTCAAAGCGGATTGCAAATCCTTCCACGCAGATGTGGAAGCGTTTTGATCTGCTTTTGGCTGTTTCCCCTCGGTCTTCGGCTTGTCCTGTGATGTATACGATTGTCCAGCAAGAGGCTCGCCAAAAGCTTCTTCCTGCTCATCATCCTGGCCTTCCATCTTTTTAATCTGCCGAATTGCAGCAGACAGCTTCTCTTCAAACTGCAGCCACAGATCGACGACTCTGTCGCTTACCTGGCGAAGCTGAAACAACTGATCAGCAAGCTGAAGCTTTTCATGCTCGGAAGCCGCCGGCCACCTTTGTTCAATTGTTTCCGCTTTTGTTTGCAATGTATCAAACCATTCTTCCAGCTTCAAAAAAAAGCCACCCCCTGTGAGGCGTGTGTAGTCTCATTGTTTCACAAGGGATGGGGCTCTATGCAGATTCTCCCGATTAATAGACGGTGGCGTGTACTTCCTCGGCGAGAAGCTGTGCAATTTTATTGTGCTCATCCATGATCGCAACCCGCGGTTTGTGGCTGCGGGCTTCTTCATCGCTTACCAGCGCATAGGAAATGATGATGACGATATCGCCGGGCTGCACCAACCGGGCTGCCGCTCCATTCAGGCAAATAACGCCGCTTCCCGGTTCTCCCTCGATCACGTACGTCTCCAGACGAGCTCCGTTGTTGTTGTTGACAATCTGCACTTTTTCATTCGGCAAGATGTCCAAGGCATCGAGAATGTCCTTGTCAATCGTAATACTTCCTACGTAATTCAGATTCGCTTCCGTTACCGTTGCCCGGTGAATCTTTGCTTTCATCATCGTACGAAACAAAGGGGAATCCTCCTTTTCCTGCATCAAACTGTCACAATCACGTTGTCAATCAAGCGTGTTTTGCCAAATCGCACAGCCAGGGCGATCAATACCCGGTCTCCCTTTTCCGGTGCTTCTGGCTTTGTCAAATCAGGGTATCGCAACAGCTCTACATAATCGATGTCCGCCAGCGGCTCGGCCTCGATGGTACGGATCATCTCATCCCGGACGCTATCGAGGTCTGCTCCGCTCGCCACTTTCTTTTCGGCTAGCTGCAGGCTGCGGTACAAGACAGCAGCCTGTTTTCGTTCTTCGGCGCTGAGATAAACATTTCGCGAGCTCATCGCCACGCCGTCTGCTTCGCGGACAATCGGGCAAGGGATGATGGTCACAGGCACGGAAAGATCCCGTACCATCTGCTCCACAACAGCAACCTGCTGCGCATCCTTTTGTCCAAAAAAGGCGTAATCGGGCTGCACGATCTGGAACAGCTTCAAAACGACTGTCGCCACGCCGTCAAAATGACCGGGACGGGAGCGGCCGCAGAGCGGTTCCGAGACGCCTGAGACAGAGACGTTTGTTTTTACTTGCTGCGGGTACATTTCCCCTACACTGGGCGAGAACACAAAGTCAACACCGGCAGACGCCGCCATCTTCAAATCCCGCTCCATATCGCGAGGATAACGGTCAAAATCCTCGTTTGGCCCAAACTGCAGCGGATTGACGAAAATGCTCATTACGACGATCTCACAGTGTTTTTTTGCTTCATTCACCAAACTGAGGTGTCCCTCATGCAAGTAACCCATCGTCGGTACGAGCCCAACCCGTTTTCCCTGACGACGAGCTTCTTTCAGATGCTGCCGCAGCTCGGCAATCGTCACTACTTGCTGCATGGTCTGCATCATGACCGTAATCCCCCTCCTCCGTACAGCTTCGAAACCATTTCTTCTTTGGCATGAAAGACATGTTCCGGAGCAGGGAAACGGCGTTCCTTTACTTCGGATACATAATCACGCACTGCGTCCCGGATGGAAGTGCCGACATCCGCGTACCGTTTCACGAACTTCGGCTGCAATTGCGACGCATACCCCACCAGGTCATGAAAAACGAGGACTTGTCCATCGCAAGAACTGCCAGCGCCGATGCCGATAACCGGAATGTCCAGTTTGGCGGAAATAAGCGCTGCCACCTCTTCCGGCACACATTCCAGCACGAGGGAGAAAATGCCTGCCTCCTGCAATGCTTCCGCCTCGTCCATCAGCCGGCGCGCCGCTTCCAGATCCCTTCCCTGGACCTTGTAGCCGCCTAATTGATGAACAGCCTGGGGGGTCAAGCCGATATGACCCATCACGGGTATGCCCGCCTGCACGCAACGTTTTACGAGCGGAACAAGTTCGGTGCCCCCCTCCATTTTGACGGCCTTTGCCAACCCTTCCTGCAAGAGCCTGCCCGCATTTTTCACGCCTTCTTCTACGGTACCGTGATAGCTGAGAAACGGCAAATCCGCCACGACGAACGCTCTCTTGGCCGCTCTGGTCACAGCTTTGGTATGGTGCAGCATGTCATCCATTGTCACTGGCAGCGTCGAGTCGTATCCGAGTACGACCATGCCGAGTGAATCACCGACAAGGATCATTTCGGCCCCGGCCTCTTCCACCAGCTTGGCTGAGGGAAAATCGTAAGCGGTAATCATGGCGATTGGTTCGCCCGCATGTTTTTTTGCGCGCAGATCAGACGTTGTGATCGGCGCCAGGTTGTTTGTCATCTCTCTCCCACCTCTACATGCGCCCTTTCCCGTGAGACCAGTACGGAAACAAAAAAACCTTCTCGCCGATAAAGGGAGAAGGTTGTCCACGCAAATACCTGGCAACATCATCAATGTCGCCGGATTCCTTCTGTCTCGGTCCACACAGGCTCTGAGCAGATTGTTGTCCATAGCATTACACAGAATGAAAAGAAAAACCCCACATACGGGAGTGCCGGTCGGAAACCCGATACAGCCTCCACTCATGGAGTATATCAAAAGAATCAGGAATTTGCACCATAATTGACGTCTGCCGAGTACACCTTGTGCCTCTTTCCAGTAGCGTCTTCCAGGATCAGCACGCCTTCCTCGTCCAGGCCAATCGCCCTTCCTTCGAGCGTATACTGAATCGTGCTCACGGTAATCCATTTGCCGATCGTATAGGAGTGCTGCTCCCATTCCGATTTGACCCGCTCAAAGCCCTCCCGCAAATAGTGATCGTATTCCCGCTCAAAATTCTCGCAAAAGCGCTGGATGAAAGCGACCCGCTTGATCGGCTTGCCCGATTCGATGCGAAGGGAAGTCGCGATCGAGGACAGCTCCGGCGGGACGTCCTTTTGCTCGAGATTGGCGTTGATCCCCATTCCGATCACCAGGTAGTTGACGCGGTCCGACTCTGCATTCAATTCCGTCAAAACTCCGCTGACCTTCTTGTCGCCGATAAAAAGATCATTGGGCCACTTTATTTTGATGTCAACGCCGGTTGCTTCCCACATCGTCTTGGCCAACGCTACCGCGGTCAACAGCGTCATTTGCGGAGTTTTGGGCAGCGGAATTTCGGGTCTGATGATCAGACTCATCCAGATGCCGGTCCCCCTCGGAGAATGCCAGGGGCGGCCAAGTCGTCCCTTTCCGCCCGTTTGCTGCTCCGCGATCACTAGTGTTCCCTCAGGCGCACCTTTGGCGGCAGCCTCGTGCGCCAATGGCTGCGTCGAGAGAACGGTGTCATACGCCAGAACCTGCTGGCCGATCCGATAGGTGCTGAGTCCGGCTCTGATCTCCTCCGCTGAAAGGCGGTCGGGTGCAGCGATCAAGCGATAGCCTGATTTCCGCAGAGCCTCAAACTCATACCCGTCCTTGCGCAGCTCCTCGATATGCTTCCAGATCGCTGTACGCGAGCATCCACAGGTCTGACTCAGCTCCTCCCCGGAGATGAACTCCCCGGGTTTTTCATGAAATGCCTTGATAATCTCTTGCTTAATATTCATGACGGGCAACCTCTTTCTTCGCTTCCTCAAGCAATGCCTCCGGCGTATTCGCCAAACCGTAAAATGCCGTCTGCTCCCACAGATGCTGCAGCATGTGCTGTACCCATTGGCCGGGCTTTTTGTCCAGCAACGTATACAGTTGCTTTCCGTTCAAGGCCAATTCCTGCACCGATTTGACAGGCATTTTTTCGCAGGTATCTTCCAATGATTTTTTCAAATCAAGAGCCGGCATGTTTTTCCATACGGCCTCAAGAAGATTCGACAGCTCCAGACAGAACGGCAAACCCGTTTGCAAGAGCAGGGGCCTCCAGTCGATCACAGTTGGTTCATCCCATTTCGGCTTCAATTGCGTAATATGCTGGACAAAGGAACAGACCGCTTCTGTCTCCCGTTTTGACAGCTTCAGCTCATGGCAAACGCCTCTTGCCTGATCGGGGTCAAGCCCGGCCGCATACATCAGCAATGCCCATTTTTGCGGAAGGTTCGCAAGGAAAGGCAATCGCGAGACATACTCCTGTCTCACCGAGAAAAGGCGCTGCAGCAAAGGTGATGTGTGCAGTGCTGCCGTCTCCGCCAAAAGCCTTGCCCCTACCTCCGGCGCTGGACTGTCCATGATTTTATGCAGTTCATCACGAACTCGCTCCATCGCGATATGGGACAGCAGAAAAGAGGTTTCGCTCATGGCTGCAAGAGTTGCGGGCTCGATCTGAAAGTGTAATTGTGCGGCAAAGCGAACAGCCCGCAAAATACGAAGCGCATCCTCTCGAAAGCGTTGAACCGGTATGCCTACCGCGCGAATCAGACCGTTTTCCAGATCAGCCTTGCCCTGAAGGGGGTCTTTCAAACAGCCATTCCGATCCATGGCAATGGCATTCATCGTAAAGTCCCTTCGCTCCAAATCGATTCGCAGCTCCGAGACAAAACTGACTTCGCTCGGCCTGCGAAAATCTTCATACCTTCCTTCAGTGCGATAGGTCGTCACTTCATAGAGCGAGCCGTCCAGCTTGACAGAAACAGTCCCATGCTTGAGTCCTGTCGGCACATGGTCGGGGAACAAGCGCATCACGTCGCCTGGATGGGCATTGGTACATATGTCTATATCATGCACAGGTCTATTCAGCAGCCAGTCACGGACGCAACCGCCGACGAAATAAGCCTCGTACCCGTTTTCCTCCAGTATTTTCAAAATGATTTCTGCCTGTTTCTTTCCCACACGTTACACTCCGTTTTCGTCCGCCCTGGTTAGTAGGAGGCGTAGTTGATGAAATTTCTCATGGGTTTATTTATTATGATTTCGAAGCTGTTTCAGCTTGCAAAAAGCAGTCCGGTCCGTTCCGTCCATAAATCAAGATTGATTGATTAATTGCAGATAGAGCGACTCGTACTCCGAAGCGATCTTGTCGTGACAAAATGTTTCACATGAGCGCTCGATGCTGCTCCGGGAAAAGCGGGCGTACAATTCTTCATCCTGCAGTAAACGCAGCGTCTGTTCAGCCATTCCAGCCACATCTCCGATTGGGCGGAGAAACCCGCACACGCCGTCCAACACGACTTCCGGCAAGCCGCCAGCCAGTGTAGCGACCACAGGTACGCCACATGCCATCGCTTCCAAGGCTACGAGTCCAAAGCTCTCTTTTTCGGAAGGAAGCAGCATCACATCCGCCATCGAGATGACTTCGGCAACATCCTCCTGCTTCCCGAGGAAATGAACGTCTCCCTCCAGGCCTTTTTCAACGATTTTCTGGCGTACCATGCTCAGATCAGGCCCTTCTCCGATCAACAGCAGCTTTGCCGGCATCTGATCCCGGACCCTTGCGAAGACTTCAATCACGTCCTGTGAACGCTTGACCGGTCGGAAGTTGGAAATATGCATGATAATTTTCTCGCCGTTCGGGGCAAATACCCGCTTGATTTCGCTTACTTCCTTGGGGTAGTACCGGCGCTTGTCGACGAAGTTATACACAGGGACAATGTCTTTCTCCACGTGAAGCAATTCTTTTGTCTGGCGTATCAAATCATGGGATACCGCCGTGACCATGTCGCTTTGTTCGATCCCAAAGCGGATCAGGCTGCTCAAGCTCGAATCGTAACCGAGCACCGTGATATCGGTCCCGTGCAAAGTCGTGACGATTTTAAGCTGCTCGCCCACCATCTGTTTGGCCAGATAGGCACAGAGAGCATGCGGTACGGCGTAGTGAACATGCAGAACGTCCAGCTTCTCGTTCTTTGCCACTTGTGCCATGCGGTTCGCCAGCGTCAGATCATAGGGCGGATATTTGAAGACGTCGTAATGACTGACCTCTACCTCGTGATAAAAAATGTTGGGGTGAAACTTCCCGAGGCGAAACGGCATGCTTGATGTAATGAAATGCACCTGATGCCCGCGTTCGGCAAGAAGCTTCCCCAGCTCTGTCGCCACAACGCCAGAACCTCCCAGTGACGGATAGCAGGTAATTCCGATGTTCATTCTTGATTTCACCTCTGTTTACAAACGATCCAGCACATAGGGTGTGGCGCTGACAAACCCTTCGGCATACATAACACCAGACTGCTGTCCGAATAACCGCTCCCGGTATTCCACTGATTCCAGATAGCCGTTATTCAACGGGGTAGCGACTGTCCCCTCTTCACGTTCAAATTGGCTCCGGTAACAGCGCAGCACATCCATTTTTTCTTTGTAGACAGATGTAATGTCTACAACGACATTTGGTGTCACGGTCGTATTGATAAAGTAGTACAACAGTTTTTCCGGACGATAAGCAGGAAGCGACAGGCCAGCCGGGTACTTGCGGATTCCCGCGGAAAACACGGCTTCGCGGACGATTCTGCTCACGCTTTCGTGATCGGGATGCCGGTCTTGCCAATAAGGAGCGAGCACAACGCGCGGTTTGATCTGCCGAATCAAATCGACCGTCCGGCTGATAGCCTCTTCCTTTACAGCTTCCAGGCCGCGGTCAGGCAACCCGAAATTGTACCTTGTAATTCCCCCTAAAGCCCGGTCTGCCGCCGCTGCTTCCTGCTGCCTGCGCTCTACGGTCCCATTGGAAGAGAGCTCTGCATAGGTCAAGTCCAGGATTCCGACACGCTCTCCTCGTTTTGTGGCGAGCAGCAAGGTTCCTGCGGCGCCTATTTCCACGTCATCGGGATGCGCTCCGATTGCCAGGATATCTACACGATCCATGCGTTTCACTCCTTGTGAACAATTTCCCGCCAGCTAAGCTCACCGCGTTCCAGAGCTTTCAATAAGACCTCAGCCGTTCCCAGATTGGTGGCAAACGGGATTTTGTGCACGTCGCAAAGTCTCAGCAAAGCGATAATATCCGGCTCATGAGGCTGAGCCGTCAGCGGGTCGCGCAGGAAGATGATCAGATCCATTTCATTCCGTGCGATCATGGCCCCAATCTGTTGGTCACCACCAAGCGGTCCGGAAAGGAAACGAGTCAGGGTCAAGGAGGTCGCCTCCATGATCCGAAGACCTGTCGTACCGGTTGCATACAGCTCGTGTTCAGATAAAATGCCTTCGTACGCCATGGATAGGTTTACAATCTCTTCTTTCATCCGGTCATGGGCAATCAATGCGATTTTCAATCAGACCTCTCCCTTGCTGTCAGTAGGAATTAAACGATCGTTTAAAAATGCAACCTAGTCGATCAAATGCTCCAGTCCATAGACCAATTGATTGAGGTTCATCACGGCTTTAATGGCCATGTTCACGCCAGGCATGAACGATTCGCGGTTGATCGAATCGTGCCGAATCGAAAGAGTCTGACCAGTCGCTCCAAACAGCACTTCCTGATGAGCCACCATCCCCGGCAAACGAACGCTGTGGATGCGAAAACCATCGTAGTCAGCGCCCCTGGCTCCAGCGATTGTTTCTTTCTCTTCCGGATGCCCTTGCTTCATGTTCTCCCGGACAGCAGCGATCATTTCTGCTGTTTTCAATGCGGTTCCGCTTGGTGCATCCAGCTTTTTATCGTGGTGAAGCTCGATAATTTCCACATGCGGCATGTATTTTGCTGCCATCGCCGCGAATTTCATGCACAAAATGGCCCCGATCGCAAAGTTCGGGGCAATAATGGCTCCAAGCCCCGCTTCTTTATAGCGGGCCGTCAAGTCTTCCAATTGCTCCGGAGTAAGCCCGGTCGTCCCGACAACCGGTCTTACATTGTGACGCAAGCACAGCTCCATATGCCGATAAACCGTATGCGGAGTCGTGAAGTCAACCAGCACATCCGGCTTCATCTCTGCCAGCTGCCGCTCAATTTCTTCATCACTCACCCTCGTGTCCAATGCTCCAGTATAGACCAGCTCCTGATCCTCGCCAAGCATTTTGACGACTTCTTGTCCCATTCGGCCTTGCGCTCCTGCAACCGCGATACGAATCTGTTTTTCCATCATTCTTCCGTCTCCTCTATTCTTGTCCACCGGTCTTTATCCCGTGTGTTGAACTTATGCATGATACGGTCAAATGCCTCTTGCAGGTCGATGCCGAGCGAATTGGCAAAACAGAGCACAATAAAGAAAACATCACCCAGCTCCTCTTCGACCGTTTTTTCGCCCTCATCCTTTTTCTTTGGCTTTTCGCCGTAAAAATGATTGATCTCCCTTGCCAGCTCGCCCACTTCTTCTGTCATTCGGGCCATCATTGCCAAGGGGGAAAAATAACCTTCTTTAAACTGTGATATGTATTGATCTACTTCTTGCTGGATTTCCTCCAGGGTTTTGCGCTGAGTCATCGGGTCACTCCTTTTGCAGCCTTGATTTGCCATTGCCTTTATCGTAACCGAAACAGGGCCGTTTGCCAAATCTCAATACGCTGCGACTGGCAGCATATGGACATTTCCATCAGCCTTCAATTATAATGGCTGTCGTATACATCAAAGCAACTAGGTATGATAAACAAAGTTTCGCCAGTATGAAGGAGGCACCCGAAGGGCACGGGATCTGGCTGCGCATGGATGCTTATTCGAGGCAGTTTCGCCAGTTTAAGGAGGCACCCGAAGGGCACGGGATCTGGCTGCGCATGGAAGCTTATTCGAGGCAGTTTCGCCAGTTTAAGGAGGACTTTATGAAAATTCGGTTGACAAGCATTATTGCCATCATCATTGGTTCTGCCATCATGGGGTTTGGCATTAACGCCTTTAATATTCCCAATAACCTGGCAGAAGGCGGAATCACAGGGATCAGTATCTTGATCAAGCTGCTTTTCCCGAGCGTCGACCAAGGTATTGTGTTTTTCTTGCTGAACATTCCCCTGTTCATCCTCGGCTGGAAGGTTTTGGGGCGGACTGCTTTCATCTATACCATTTTGGGAACTGTCTCGTTATCCGTTTTTCTCTCCTTGTTTGAAGGTGTCTACCCGATGCCGATGCAGGACCGCCTGCTCGCCTCCCTGTTTGCCGGGGTTGCTGTAGGTGTCGGACTGGGGATCATTTTCCGATACGACGGAACGACGGGTGGAGTCGACATCATTGCCCGATTGCTGCAAAAATACATGGGAATTAGCATGGGACGTACACTCTTTTTCGGAGATATTCTCGTCATCGGAGCATCCCTTGTCTATTTGAATGTGGAAAGCGCGATGTACACGCTGGTGGCGGTATTTATCGCTGCGCGAGTGATCGACTTTTTTCAGGATGGAGCGTATGCCGGAAAAGCGCTCACCATCATTTCCGATCACGCAGACGACATTGCCAAACAAATTCTTGACCTTGGCCGCGGCGTAACACTTTTGGCGGGAAAAGGGGCATTCTCCGGCGCAGAAAAGCAAGTCGTCTATGTCGTCGTTAGCCGAAATGAGGTAATGCGCTACAAAAGCATCGTACAGGGCATCGATCCTCACGCGTTTGTGATCGTCAATGATGTTCATGAGGTGCTTGGCGAAGGCTTTACATTGGACGAAAACAAGCAGCCTATACGGAGTTAACGATTTAAGCCAATCAACGGGAAAACACCTCGGGATTTTTTCATCTCGAGGTGTTTTTTTCGGGAAAGTATAAAAGCCTAATAAGAAGAAAAAGAGGGCAGGCATAAGGCGGTTAGCTTCAGCATCTATCTCCTCCACGCTGCTACGATACCGTCCGGAACTGTCCCTGATACTTTTTCCACGCTACGTAGGCCAAGGTCATCAAAACAGCCGCTACGATGCTGAAAATCAATCCAAAAGGCGATTCGCTGCTGATCAGGTAGGCAATCGTGCTCTTGTCTTCGCCGATAAAAGCTTCCTGCATGCTGGTTTGCAGTTCCCGCAGAGCGCTCCGGATTTGATTCCATTCGATTTTGCTGTTCCTCATTTCCTTGGAGATGGCGTCATATGCCGAATCGATTTTCTTTAGCTGTTGTTCGGGAAGATGGATCGTCATCGCTGGTCTGATCACGTGATACAACCGAGAGTTTTCTTCGAATTGTTCGCGAAAATGAGCGTAATCACGCTTGACCGCAGATTCCAACAAATCCTGCAGCTGTGCAGAAACGGACGTGTAATAGCCCCTCCACATCGGCTGATGATCATGTGTCAGCGCGTCGATAACGACTCGTACACGAGTAGCATGCTCCAGCAGTTGCTGCTCATCGAGCGCCGTGTTGTTCAAGCCGTTCCTGGCAGCAAGAATTGATTGCGTGACCGCATTCAAGCTTTCGATTCTCAGCGTTTCCGGCAGCTGCAGATGAGGGAACTGCTCTGCCAGCATCCGGACCCGCTGCCGGGCCGACTCCAGGTCCCCTTTTCGTGCTGCGTCCAACATCTGATGAGCTATGTCATCCAATGCGGCAAGCTGCTTTTCCTCCGCCGGCCGCTCAAGGTTCGTCAGTAATGAATGAATCGGCCACGATAAGAGCAAGCCGATCACCAGGAAGAACAGCAGGAACCGGATGTTCTTCTTCACACAAAAACCCTCCTTCCCTTAGTACAACCTATGGAAAGGAGGACATGTTTAGACCTTGTTTCTGCCGAATCGCATATTGGCAAACCAAATAATCGAGATCGAAACGATACTGAGAAGCACTGTACAAAAACCGATGATACCCGTATAGGGATCGAGCACGGCAGGCAGCCACGGATGAATATCCATCACATAATCGAGGAAATCATTGTTCAATGTCCATAGTGCAGCAATTCCTACAGGAAGCCAGCTCAATTTATAAAAACGAGCATACAACACGGACTCGGCGGCCATTCCAGTATGAGAAACCAACAGCATAATATCGGTTCCGCGAATGGGATTCCCCATCATCCAGCCGGCAATGATAATCGCTACCGCCCATATGCCGTATTTAAAATTAGTAATGCCAGCGAGGGCTTCCAAAACAGGAATGTGGCGTCCGAGCAAATACGTTAGCAACACCAGGGTAAACAAACCACTGCCTGTCGGGCTGTCCGGGACGAACAAGCGAAGATACGCCGGTGTGTCAGCTAATTGATTGCCGTACCAGATGAATCCATAAATGGTTCCTAGCAAGTTTACGACAAACAGGGTCCAGAGAAACCACCTTTTCCCTAATGACTGCCAAAACCACTCCCATAACAAGCTCATGAAAATCGTCTCCCGCTATGTTCGCCGCTAAAGAAAAAGCTGACCGAACGACAGTCAGCTTTTTCTTTATAGGCTTATTTCAAGGATGCCAGGTACTCTGCAAGTTTTTGGATCTCTGCCTCGTCCTGAATCAGGCCGCCAGGCATCTGTCCTTTACCGTTCTTGATGACTTCTGCAATCTGTGCAGCGTCGAGCTGGCTACCGATCTTTTGCAGATTCGGTCCGAGTGCGCCTTCCATGTTTTTGCCGTGGCAACCCATGCAACCCGTTTGTGCTGTCCAGAGAGGATCTGGCTTGAAGCTTGGGTCGGCTGGTGCTGCAGGAGCAGCAGCGCCGGAGCCACCGCCGTGTCCGCCGCTTCCGCCCTTGCTGGAGGCATGGTTCAGAGAGTGCTCATGGTCAGCTGCCCAAGTCAGGTAAAAGATACCAACCAACGCTGTCAGCATCAGGCCTGTCGCAACAGGACGACGAGACGGACGGCGGTCTTTACCAGTGTCCAGCCAAGGTGCCAGCATCAAAGCACCGAACGCAATACCTGGGATGACAACTGTTCCGAGGACGACCCAGTCCCCTGCAGCCCAAGGATACTTGAGCAATTGGTACAGGAACAAGAAGTACCAGTCAGGCAGCGGGATGAACGAAGTGTCGTTCGGGTTTGCCAGATCGGTCAAAGGCGATGGGTGTGAAACCGTTAACACCAGGAAACCGACCAAACAAACAGCTGCGACCATCCATTCTTTCAGCAGGAAGTTCGGCCAAAACGGCTCGGATTTTCCCGGAAAATCCGAATAAGATGGGGCAATATTCGGGATGCGCTTCGCCGATATTCGGGAGTCTCCGACGAAGGTAGCATCTTTGTCCTGTTTTGCCATGCTAATACCTCCTTAGTATCGAAAACTTATAGTGGGCCCGAAATACCTTGCACCCGAATCATAACGAAGTGAGCTCCCAACAGTCCAAGCAGTGCGCCTGGGAGGAAGAACACGTGAATCGCGAAGAAGCGAGAAAGCGTCGTCGCCCCTACGATGTCCCCACCGGTCAGCAGCGTCTTCAAATAAGGTCCGATCAGGGGAACAGAGTTTGCGATCTCCAGACCTACCTTTGTTGCGAAGTACGCAGTGTTATCCCAAGGAAGCAGGTAACCGGTGAAACCGAGGCCGAGCATTACGAAAAAGATCAGAACGCCCACTACCCAGTTCAGTTCGCGTGGACGCTTGTAGGAACCGGTAAAGAATACGCGCAATGTATGTAGGAACATCATTACGATCACCAAGCTGGCTCCCCAGTGGTGCATACCGCGAACGATTACGCCAAAGGCTACTTCGTTCTGCAGGTATTTTACCGATTCGTACGCGTTGATAATATCTGGTACATAGTACATGGTCAAGAACATACCAGACAGAATTTGAATGACTGTAATAAAGAACGTAAGGCCACCAAAGCAGTAAACAAATGCAGAGAAATGGTGAGCAGGGTTTACGTGCTCTGGTACTTCATGGTCGGCCAAATCCCGCCACATCGGAGTAATGTTTAAGCGTTCATCGACCCAGTCATACATTTTTTGCAACATGTTAGCCACTCACCCCCGGACGTGGATTTGGTTTCAGTTTGCCCAGATAGAGCTTGCCGTCTTTTACTTCCGTCTCGTATTCATCGAGGGATGCTGTCGGCGGTGTACCCAGAATGTGTGCCCCTTCAATGTCATAGCGTCCAAGGTGGCACGGGCAGAAATACTCGTTTGGATGATTCGGGTCGGTATTCCAGTTGACCGTGCAACCCAAGTGCTTACAGATTGGGGACAGAGCGAGAATCTCACCCTTCTCATTCTTGGTTACCCATGCAGACAAGGTCGATTCGGATTCATACCAACCGTCCTTGGTATGTACCTTAAATTCCACAAGCTTTGGCTCTGGACCAAAATCATCGACACTACCAACAGCTACTGTATCTCCACCCGCATGGCCCTTGAGCAAGGGGTCGACCGCAAAACGGATCATAGGTGTGATCATACCCGCAGCAAGGAACCCGCCAGTTCCCATAAGTGCGTAGTTTAGAAATGTTCGCCTGGAAATTTCTCTGTTATCGCCCATCTCTTTTTCCCTCCTTATCCTGTAGAATCGCACAACGATGGCGTTTTCAATACATATACACTAGGTCAATCCCAATCATAGCTAACGCCTAAAAAGATGTCAAGAATGTCCAATAGACATGCCGCATGGCAATCGCGCAAGTAGAAGAGATTGTTACCATTTTGTCAAATATGGCATATTGCTTCTCTGATTTTCCTAGTGTCTCCAAAAATATCAAGCATTAATGCCTCTATTTCTCCTGCCACATGCGGATGACTTCCTGAGTCAAAATGTCGACCGTAACCTCGAACCGGAGGGGGGAATCGAGGTCCTCATCGCCAACTGTCAGCCTGCGCGCTTCTTGACCGAGCAGCTTGATATCATCTCCGCTGAACTGAAGCAGGATGCAATGCTGAAAGCCCTCGGGAAACTGCTGCGGGATCGGTTCGTGCCCAAATTGGTAGCAGAGTGGAAACAGAAGCACTCTCCCCTTCAGCTTCTGCTCAATCGAGGCTGCCACATTTAACAGATAACTCGTTCTCATCACATGATCCACGAGCTTTGTGTCCGGACGGTACAAATAAAGAGGGAGCAGCGCAGTATCCACGAAGGGCTGCAACTCCTCCCATTTTTCCATTTCCTGTATGTTCCATTGCATATGCCGTCTCCTCTTTCCTGTTTTTTTCTGGAGACTAGCGTATCACGAAATCCGCAGCTCTAGCAATTGTCCTTTCCCAAACTACGTGGCTTCGTAAGCCATGATTTCACGCAGCTCGTTCGTCAAGACGAGGAAGCGCTCCTTGTCCTTTTCCGCTAAAGCTTCGTCAATTTCCTGGTACAGCGTTCTCTTCCGGTACAGCCGCACTTGCTCGTCGATCAGCATTTCGGAAAGCAAACCGGATACTTGCTGATTGTTCGTTCCATATGTATTCGAATAAAAATTTGGCCACTCCATGCACATCCCTCACTTCAATAAAATGGTAGATTCTGTGAATCCATTGTATTTGCGAAGCCAAGATTGGCTGGCGTACGTCCCGGAGTAAATCCACTCTTCACCCGACTGGCCGACGCGAATCAAGCCAAGGTGGACCATCATTTTTAAAATCCGATTCACCAGAATATTGTTCGGATCATCATAGTAAAAAGCGCGAATCCAGGGAAGAAGACTTCTCGCAAGAGCCGTCTGGGTGACCCAGCCGCTTGCTGCCATCATCGGTATCAGTTGGACGAGCATGGGCAGATTCGGTACGGCACGCTTGTACAGCCTCATCCAGAAGCGGATGACTTCGTGATACAATGCGTCACTATACGGTTTCTGCAATTGTTCATTGCCCGCTTCCGTGAGTGATACCTGACCCGGAACCTCTTCGATCCACCTCTGGTAGTAGCAAAAATCGTAGATGAGAGAAAACCTGTCCGGATACAGATCAAAATGCAGACCGTAGCCAAAGCGCCAGCGCTCCGGCGTGAGCGGCTCCTCCTTCACCTGCAAAAATTGAAGCACCTGCTGCTGATACCGTTTGTACATCCCGCCTTCTGCAGTCAATGGGACGGGCTCCCGCTGAAGAAATCGCAAAAATTGCATGATATCGTCAACAAGGGCCGTGCCTTCATCCCGATACGCATCCGGCTCCAAAACGAATGCATTTTCGTCCTTCTGCCATTTTTGCAGCCAAGTGTGAAGAAGCGGCTCTCTGATGTCCAGCGGCACCTGGTACTGTCCGATCGTCCTGCTTTTTGCCGGAAAAATCCAGCCGCGCTTCATCGCTTTCGCTACGTATTTGCGGGCCTCCTCCTGCTTGCCTTCCTTCTTCGCATCCAAAGCTACGCCGGCCTTTGCGAGAAGGTCCTCCAGAGACATCTCCGTGCGCTTGTCCAAGAACAGGAGCAGAAAAAAATGCGTCTCTTCCGGCGACAGCTGTTCGATCTCGCGGGAGATTGTCTGCTTATGGCGCAAGTTGGCCAGCAACGTAGTGATCAATTCGTTTTTTGAGTGAGGATTGCATTCACAGCCGTAATGGTCGGCCATCTGATTGAGCTGCCGGATGTCGGTGTAGACTAAAATCTCTGCCAAGTTCATCTGGGCATCCCTTCCTTAACGAAGGCTTTTGTTACCCACCATTCTTGTCCAATTTCCGGCAAAATAAACAGGAAGCCACAATAGTGACTTCCCTAGGAAACAAGCAATTTGCCCGCATTTACTCTTCGTCTACATTCCACGCATCGAGCAGCTTCTGGTATTCTTTTGCGTCCTCATAGCGTCCGGATTGCGTCAACAGGGCGACCAGCCTGCGGATTTGATCGAGATCGAAGCCCGACAGCTCCACGTATTGCTCAAGCGCTTCGATCGATTTTTCCGTTTTCCCCATGGAGAGGAAAATGTCAGCCGCCAACGGATACCCGGCGACGTACTCTTCATCCAGCGCGAGCAATCTTCCCACATAATCAGCTGCCTCTTCGACATTGCCCGTATGAAAAGCCATCAGGGCACAGCCGTACAGAATCTCTGCGCTTTGCTCCTGTTCGAGAGCATGCTGGTACAGATGATAAGCCTGCTCAAAGTCTCCATTCTGAGCCAGAACGCGGGACTTCGAGAGGAGCAGCTCCACACTTTGCTCCCCGGCCTGTTCCAGCGCTTTCATCGCTTCATCATCTTTGCCGATCTGGAAGTACATGTTCCCAAGCGCCGTGAGAATTTCCTTGTTGTCAGGTTCCTTCTGGCGCGCCTGTTCCAGGTACTTGATGGCGACCTCATCCAGCCCTTGCATGGCGTACAGATCAGTCAGCAATAGGTCCAGCCGCAGGTTCTCATAGCCGGACTCCTTCAATTCGTACAAGATGTGCTGCGCCGCTTCAAAATCGTTCCCATCCAGCGCAATTTCCACAAGGAGCAGCTGGCACTCCCGTCGCAGCGGCGGATCAAGCTCAGGATTTGCCTTCATGACCTCTGCAAGCAATTCCGCCGCTTCATCCAGATGGCCCAATCGATACCACACCTCCGCCAGATACAGCATCACTTCCGGCAAATCCTTGCCATGCTCCTGAACCTTTTGGAGCGCTTGCAGCCCTAGCTCCACTTCATCGTTCTCAATCCGCTTGATCGCTTCGTCGATCACATACAGCCACTGTTTCGTCATTTTTGTTCACCTCATCTATATGGTGGCATTTCTTATGTACAAGCTTTATATCAAAACAAGCTGCAAAAGACCGTCCGAAGACGGTCTTCCCAAATAGGACGATACTATAAAGATAAACCATTAAGCCCGCGTAAACCAGCTCATTGTCAAAACGGTTACCAAAATGCCAAACACACTGAGGACGACGGCGTAATTTGGGCTTTCATACTCGCTGGCTCCCTGCTTTCCGTCCATCGGTACAATAGAGGCCGTCGCATTGGCAAGCGGCTGTCCTTCAGAGACTAACTGATCCGATTCGACGATATATGTACCGTCTTCGGTCTGCATGGAGGAGGTCACGACTTGCGCCTGTTTGCCCACCGCCAAAACCTCGCCGCCGATCAAAAGAGAGTTTGCCTGTTCTGCATTGCTTGTGTTTACATACAACGTAAACGTACAAAGCATCAACAAAACGACAGCGGCGCACGCACCGATGCGACGCATTCTCGCTGTAACCGAAAACACCTTTCGGCCAAACGGAATCGCCCACTTCTCTTCTGACAGAATACGCGCCATGACCGCATCCACGATCGACTTGGTGGGCGCAATGGAATGGTACCGCTCTTTGTCAGTCTCCATCCACTCGCTGCTGTCCTTCCACAGTTCGTAATCTGAGCGACAGGAAGAACATGCAGCCAAATGATGATCGACACGCCGCCGCGTTACATCGGGCAGTTGTCCATCTGCGTAATCCGGCAACTTATCTTGCACATCTTCACATCTCATCATCGATTCATCCCTTCAGCTTCATCCAAATGAGGGTCCAGGATGTAGGCTTCCAATTGAGTCTTGATGCTCTGCCGCGCTCGAAACAGCAAAGATTTCACTGAACTCACTGTCAAATCGAGGATCACGGCTATCTCATTGTAGTCCATTTGCTCGTATTCCCGCAAAATCAGGGCGGAGCGCTGTTTTTCAGGCAAATTGTTAATCGCCTGGCGAACGAGATGCTCCCGCTCGTTGCGAAGCAGCACTTGCTCCGGCAAGCGTTCAAACGAAGCCAACGGCACCTGCAAAGTATCTTCGAGATACACATCCGAATTCCGGCTCTTGCGCAGCTCGCTCAATACGGAATTGCGGGCTATGGTGTAGAGCCAGGTAGAAAAGGTCGCTTCTACATCACGGAACGAATGAATGCTCTTGTACGCCTTGTAAAAAGTCTCCTGGCATAAATCCTCTGCCACATGCTCCAGATGTGCCTGACGGAGCAGATGCGTGATAAATGCAAGAATCTTTTTTTCATACCGACGTATCAACTCGGCATAGCATTCGAGATTACCTTCTTTTATTTCGCGGATAAGCTGGGAATCGGTCATGATCAGGATTACCTCCTTGCGATTCCGATCCCTCCGCAGTCTTTGTATGTTTAGACTGCCAGGGATGTAAAAAGTTGCGCTGACCTGACAAATCTTTTTCTCGTCAGGTACCCGGAATCCTTTACGAAAAAACCCCCAAATCTGGGGTCACATGACAAAATTGTATGGCTTGATGTCCAGATGGCATCGTCCCATGCCTATGGTTGCGGCAAATTGCTGCTCGGCAAAAATCCACTTTCCGTTCGACATAACAGATGTTGGAAGGCGGATTTCGCTAAAATTGAGAATAGTGTAAAGATCAAATTTTGTCAACCATTGTTCTTTTTTCACGAATAAAAGATCTGCGTCAGCACCGGGAATGATGCACCCTTTGCGTGGGTAAAGCCCCAATGCCTTGGCGGTATTTGTCGAACAGAGCTTGACGAGTAAGCGGAGCAATTCCGCATCCAGCCACTTCGTACGCCTCAGATCTACCTGGACGCTGTCCAGCGAAGCCATTACGGAAAGCGAGCGGAAAGGATGCTCGGCCAGAAAACGGAGCGCATGATCTGCGGTCATCCCCTTTACTTGATACACATGGTAGAAATCATCAAATGACTCCAAAGCCTGTGCCCAATCGGCCTTGACCCATGTGCGAATCTGCCAGAAGCGGCAGCGCCTGAGCCATTGCCTGTGCATATTTCGCTTTTCCTCCCGTGAAATAGCGGAATCGTCCGGTATGTGCAAAGTTAGTAGCACCCTATAAGACGTAAGTATCGGGGAAAACGTTTCCCATTCCAGACGGTTAATTTCTTCCTGCTTGCGAACGGTCACCCTGATCGACCTGTATCCTTCCAAGCAAAGCTGCCGAACCAGTCCATGCGCCATTTGGCTGGCGGAGACCTCCACCACCATCGTATAGTCGATGACATTGTTGAAATGAATGGCAGCCTGATACCGCCATTGATCGGATTTTTTCCAAGGATCTACGTGCAGCACATCGGTCATGCAGGTGTAGCCGTTTGCTGCCAAAGAACGGACGGCATGCAGATATTCTTCCAAGCTTCTGATTTTCGCATAGGATTTATCGGGCAAGGCAAGAAAGCCCGGCAAAATGTACATTCCGGAGGCATCCCACTCTTCAAGCGGCTGGTCGGTATCTCTGTACACCCGTAACAGCTCCTTGGCCACCCGTTTGATTTTCCCGTCCTCTATCCAAATGTCTGCTTCGACAATACCGCTCGCGGTTACAACAGTTCCATTTCGAATAACCAGTTCGTTCATTGCCATAGCTCGTCCCTCCTCCATCCGCAGATGGACGCTCTTCCAGTACGAGCATATGCATGGGTGGAGGAAAAAAGGACAAAAAAAAGCCACCGTCAATGTAAGCGCATTCAAACGGCGGCAGCACATCTGTGCTTTATTATATTGGATAGGAGTGGAGAGAAACCATACTGTACCTTTATTATATCTGAATGTAAGCGCTTGTCAAACACTTTTTACCTATTTTTCTGTCCATTCTTTTCGAGGCTTATCCCGTCTTCACTAGTCAAAAAACGAACCCGCGATCAGCACGGGTTCGTCTCGTTGTTTCATCGTTTCGCTATTTACTGATGCTCTGGAGAACGTCAGGAAAGCCAGGGAATGAAACCAAAATGGCGTCGTCATTCTCGATCAGCGTTTCCCCTTCTGCTGCCAGCCCTGCGATCGCCATGGCCATTCCGATCCGATGATCGCCAAAGCTGTCGATGACTGCACCCTTCAGCGGAGTTGGTCCCTCGATAATCATGCCATCCTCCGTCGCGATGATCTTTGCTCCCAGCTTTGACAGTTCGCTCACAACAGTGGCAATTCTGTCCGTTTCCTTTACTTTTAACTCCTCCGCGTCCTTGATGACGGTGCGTCCGCCAGCTTGCGTCGCCATTACAGCAATAACGGGGATTTCATCGATCAGCCGGGGGATGATGTCGCCGCTGATCTCGATTCCTTGCAGCTCGGAATAGGTCACGAGCAGGTCTGCGACCGGCTCTTCATTGACCACTCGTTCGTTGATCCGCTCAATTTTTCCGCCCATTCTGTCTACGACATCCAAAATTCCGGTGCGGCTTGGGTTGATCCCCACATTTTCGATCAGCAGAGAGCTGCCCGGCACCATCATCACTGCCGCAATCATGTAGGCTGCAGAGGAAATGTCTCCTGGGACCTGAATGGCTCTCCCCTTCAATTTCTGCCCGCCTTCAATTGAAACGGTCAAGCCGTCGCGGACGAGCTTGACGCCGAACGCTTGCAGCATTCTCTCCGTGTGATCTCGGGATAGATGCGGCTCGGTCACACTCGTAACGCCGTTTGCCTGCATGCCGGCGAGCAAAATCGCCGATTTGATTTGGGCACTGGCCACAGGGGATTGATACGATATCCCTTGCAGCTCCCCTCCACGTATGGAGAGCGGCGTGTATTCCCCATCCTTTCGCCCATCGATTTTTGCCCCCATCTGGCGGAGCGGTCCGATTACTCTGCGCATCGGGCGTTTCGCGATGGATTCGTCCCCTTCCATCACACTGTGAAACGGTTGGGTAGCGAGAATGCCGGCCATCAACCGAATGGTCGTACCGGAGTTTCCTACGTCGAGGTGCTGGGAAGGCTCCTGCAGTCCGTACCAGCCCTGGCCGTGAACGGTGACCCGGTCCTTGTCCTGCTCAATCTCTATGCCCATCTTGCGAAAACAGCTGATCGTGCTCAAACAATCGGCACCCGGGAGGAAGCCTTCAATACTTGTTGTTCCTTCTGCCAGCGCGCCAAACATGACGGCGCGATGGGAAATCGATTTATCTCCTGGTACTCGAACGGTTCCGTTGATCTGACTTGCTCGTTGAACGCGCAGCACAGTGACTCTCCCCTTTTTTCTCTGTATTTCTACGTATCGTAGCTATATTCTGTCCACGCACGTGCATTCGCACAGCAAAGCGTCTATCCCCCAAAGCGGGATCGTATGAGCAAACTACTCCCGTCTGTATACGTTATATCCGAAGTAACAGAGCAGCTCTTCGCCCTTTTCCAATTCGAGCTGACTGCGAAACGTTATCCGCAGGACACCGAGTATATCTTCGCGGGTTTCCCGAATCTGGAGATTGGTGATGTTGATGTTTTTCGCGCCAAGCAAAGTCGTAATCCGGCCGATTTCCCCCGGATGGTCCGGGATATCGATATACAAGTCGTACAGCGGAGGCATTGCTCCCTTTTTTCTTTCGGGAAGGCCGTCTCGGAAATCTCGGGCGGTCCGGAAGAAATGCTCGATCTGTTCGGCATCTCCTTCTTTTACAAGCCCCATGACATTATCCAGCGCTTTCGCCCAATCCTCGGCAATACGCAGGAGATGCTCCCTGTTGTTCAGCAGAACATCCCGCCACATCCTCGGGTTGCTTGATGCGATCCTCGTAATGTCGCGAAAGCCGCCAGCAGCCAAGCGATGGTGCCACGGATTGCTGTCGTCGTAGCTGGCGACGAGATTCACCAGAGCCGACGCCAAAATATGCGGGAAGTGGCTGACCGAACCGACAACCTGATCGTGTTCATCCGGGTCCATGCGAATCACTTTGGCTCGTGTCAAAGCAAGCAAGCTGGCCAATTTCTCCACCTGATCCTCCGGAACATCAGATGCCGGAGTCAACACGTAATAGGCATTTTCAAACAGCCGGTCAGACGCCGCCTCGACCCCCGACTTGTGCGATCCCGCCATCGGGTGCCCGCCGATGAAGGTGACTTCTCTTGGCATTTTCTCCCGTGCGTAGCGGACAATGCCGGATTTTGTGCTCCCCACATCCGTGACGATGACTCCCGGCTGCAGGGACAAGGACGGAAGCCTGTCCAATGTAGCGTAAATTTGCTCCACCGGTGCAGCGATAAAAATAATGTTTGCTTCTCTGACGGCGGTCTGCAGATCAGTCGTTCCGGCGTGTATGACACCGGAAGTAAGCGCCTTGTCCAGGCACTCCTGGCGCACGTCGAAGCCGACGACACTCACCTGCGGGTCCTGGCGCAGCGAAAGCGCGATGGACCCGCCGATCAAACCGACCCCGATAATTGCGATGGTGGTCTTCATCTCCACACTCTATCCTCTCTGTGTATGTCTAGACAAAAATGCCGGATGCTGAACACCGGCATTCTTGCATTTATTTTCCTGCTCCCACGACGATATTGGCCAAAGCCTGCAATACCTTTTCGTTTTGCTCTGCCGTTCCCACTGTGATGCGCTGATATCCCGGAAAGCCGAGCGCCTTGCCGGAGCGGACGATGATTCCCTGCTGCAGAAGTTGTTTGAACACTTCATCGGAATCGAGGTTCAGATTGACCAGGACGAAGTTCGTTTGAGACGGGTAGTAGGACAATCCCCACTCGTCAAACCGGTCTGTGAGCTGCTTCAAGCCTTCCCGGTTTCGTCTGCTGCATTCCTTGACGAACTCCTGGTCTTTCAACGCAGCGCGAGCGGCAGCCTGGCCAAGCGAGCTGGTGTTGAACGGTTCGCGGACGTGGTCCAAATGGCTGATGATCTCTTCGGATGCGATACCATAGCCGACACGCAGCGTAGCCAGACCGTAAATCTTGGAGAAAGTGCGAAGAATGATCAGGTTTGGATACTGTGCGAGCATCGGGATGGTCTGCGGATACGCTTCGTCCACGACATACTCGTAGTACGCTTCATCCATCACAACGAGGACGTCTTTTGGCACCTTCTTCAGAAACGCCTCCAGCTCGGACGTGCCGACAATCGTTCCGGACGGATTGTTCGGGTTGCACACCCAGACTACCCTCGTCTGCCCGTTGATCGCGGACGCCATTGCCTCCAGATCGTGAACGCCGTCTTTCAGCGGCACCTCGATCAGCTCGGCACCCTCCACCATTGCGTTGGAACGGTATTGGGAAAACGTCGGAGTTGCCATTACCGTATTGGTTCCCGGTTCCAGATAAGCCCGGGAAATCATCAGAACAATCTCATCCGATCCGTTTCCAAACATCAGCTGCTCTGGCTTTACACCGAGGAAGTCTGCCAGATCCCAGCGAAGCTGGAGACTTGCTCCGTCCGGGTAGAGTGCGAGCGAATCCAACTGCGCTGCAATCGCTTCTTTGGCCTTGGGTGAACAGCCGTAAGGATTTTCGTTGGACGCCAGTTTGATAACTTCTGTCAAGCCGAATTCTCTTTTCACATCATCGATCGGCTTTCCCGGCTGGTAAACCGGGGCGCTGAGAATACGCTGCTTGGGTCGCATCCACACTTCACTCCAGTCACATTTTTCCCCTTATTGTAGCGCACTCGTCAGCTGATGTACAAAGGTTTTTATTCTTTCGACACCTTCCTCTACCCGATCTGGATCCGCCAACAGCTCGCGCTGACGCTCGATTTCCATCACGATGGCGCTGCCGACAATGATCCCGTCCGTGTGAGGAGCAACTGCCTTTACCTGCTCCGGCGTAGAAATGCCGAAACCGACGGCCGTAGGTGCCTTTGTCGAAGAGCGGACCCGCTGCAGGAAGTCAGCCAAATCCTCGCTCAAGCTGGCTCTCGCGCCGGTCACGCCAAGCGAAGAGACGCAGTATAGAAAGCCGGTGGCCTGCTCGCCAATTGTTCGAACGCGTTCCTCCGAGGTTGGAGCGACCAGTGAAATGACGTGGAGTCCATGCGCCGTAGCCGCTTTTACTGCAGGGGCATTCTCCTCCACGGGCAAATCGGGAATGACGATCCCGTCAGCTCCCTTCGCCGCCAAATCAGCGAACAGGCGATCGATCCCGTATTGCAGGACCGGGTTGATGTAGGTGAAGAGCACGAGCGGCGTCTCCATCCCGGATTGACGCAGACGCTCCACCAGTTCAAGCGCGTCCTTGATCGTCACTCCGTTGGCCAGTGCCCTTTGCGAGGCTCTTTGTATCGTAGGTCCATCTGCCAGCGGATCGGAGTAGGGAACGCCGAGCTCCAAAAGGTCTGCCCCCGCTTCTACAAGGCCGTGCGCCAGTTGGAATGTAGCCTCCAGGCTAGGGTCTCCCACGGTCAAAAAAGGGATGAACCGTTTGCGTGTACGGTCGGCAAACAGGCGATCAATTCGATTTTCTCTCTGGCTCATTTTGCTTCCCCTCCTGCTGCTCTCGTCTCCAATGCATGCTGAATCGTTTCCACGTCTTTGTCTCCTCTTCCCGACAGACAAATGACCAGGACCTGGTCAGAGGACATGTGCGGCGCCCGCTTGATTGCTTCCGCTACGGCATGGGCGCTCTCCAGTGCAGGAATGATGCCCTCTGTACGGCACAACAGCTCTACCGCCTGCAAAGCTTCGTCATCCGTAACCGACGTGTAATGCACCCGTCCCGTATCTTTCAAGTACGAATGCTCCGGACCTACGCCCGGATAATCAAGTCCGGCGGAAATCGAATGCGCCTCTTGTACCTGGCCGTACTCATCCTGCAATAGATAGGTCATGGCCCCGTGGATGACACCCGGCCTGCCGAGACTGAGCGTCGCGGCATGCTTGTCTGTCTGGATGCCGTGTCCTGCCGCTTCCACTCCGCGCAACGAAACGGCATCGTCCTGGATGAACGGATAGAACATCCCGATGGCGTTGCTCCCTCCGCCGACGCAGGCAATCACTTCGTCCGGAAGCCGTCCGAGCATCTCCCGTATTTGTGCACGTGTCTCTTCGCCGATGATTTTTTGAAACTCCCGGACCATGTAAGGATACGGATGCGGGCCGACGACCGAACCGATGACATAAAAGGTTTGATCCACATGGGACACCCAGTATCGGATCGCTTCATTGGTGGCATCCTTCAGTGTCCGCGAGCCCGATTCTGCCGGAATCACTTCGGCTCCCAGCATCTTCATCCGAAAGACGTTCAGCGCTTGCCGCTTGATATCTTCCGTTCCCATAAACACTTTGCAGGACAAGCCCAGCTTCGCTGCTACCGTTGCACTGGCAACGCCGTGCTGGCCAGCGCCCGTCTCTGCGATAATGGAGGTCTTGCCCATCCGTTTGGCCAGCAGCCCTTGACCCAAGGCGTTGTTGAGCTTGTGGGCGCCGGTATGGTTCAAATCCTCGCGTTTTAAATAAATCCGGGCACCGCCGAGATGTTCGGTCAGTTTATCGGCGTAAGTGAGCGGAGTCGGTCTGCCGGCATATTCGCGCAGCAAATCGCCCAGCTCTTTGCGGAAAGCCGGATCAGCCTGCGCATCGGCAAATGCTGCCTCCAGCTCAGCCAGAGCGTTCATCAGCGTCTCCGGAACGTATTTCCCCCCAAAAGCCCCAAACCGTCCGTACTGATCAGGTACTTGCTTTGCCTGCGTTTCCGTCGTTGTCATGCCTCTCTCACCCTTCCGACAAATTCTCGTATTTTCTGTTCGTCCTTTTCTCCCTCTGTTTCCACACCGCTCGAAACGTCAATCACGGACGGCCGGTAATTCCTGATCAGCTCGCCGACGTTTTCTGCGTGAATCCCGCCAGCAATAATACAGGGGAGCGGCGACGCCGATTGTTGCAGAAGCGGGATTTGCTCCCAGGAAAAGCGTTTCCCCGTCCCTCCTGCCAGCGCCGGATCATACGTATCAAACAGCAGGGCATTTGTCACGCCAAGGTACGCTTCTATCTGTTCTGCCCCTGCATGAGCGCCGTTGTCGCTTCCCACCGCCATTGCTTTCCAGACCGGCAAGGAGAAGCGTTCCTGTACTTGCTGGCAAAAATCTGGGGTTTCACGGCCGTGGAGCTGGATCACGGAAAGTTCGGCCTGTTCCAGAACCTCTTCCAGTTCGGCCAGTGTCGGATCTACAAACACCCCGACAGCAGGTGGATGACCCGGCACTGCGTTCATTATGGCTCCAGCTTGTTCAGCCGTCACTTGACGCCTGCTTTGCGCAAAAACAAATCCGACGTAATCGACAGCCAATGCTGTGAGACATGCAAGTGTCTCCGCTCGTTTAATGCCGCAAATCTTGATCTTCGTCATAACCTCACCTGCTCGCTGTTCTCCGCTTTTTTCCCGACCAGATCAAGCACGGCCTGAGTGACGTTCTTCTGGCGCATGAAATGCTCCCCTACCAGAATCGCACGCGCCCCGGCTTCTTGGACATAAGCTACGCAGTCCACGCTGTTTATCCCGCTTTCGCTGATGATCGGAATCCCGGCAGGCACCAGAGCCGCAAGCTCGCTGGTAGCAGCCAGATCGGTCTGAAACGTATGCAAATTACGGTTGTTGATGCCCAAAAGAGTCGGTGTGACAACTTGGAATACCGATTCCAGCTCCCGCCTGTCATGAACCTCGATCAGATAGTCCATGCCAAGCTCCGTTGCCGTCTCGGCCAGCTCCTTTAGCTGTGGCCCATCAAGAATAGCAGCGATCAACAAAATGCAATCGGCACCGCAGGCTCTCGCTTCGACTACCTGCAGTGGGTCGATCATAAAATCCTTGCGCAGCAAAGGCTGGGAAACGGCCTTTCTGATGTCCTTCAGATACGCTTTGCTTCCCTGAAAAAAAGGAGTATCGGTCAGCACCGACATGCATTCAACTTCGGCAGCAGCATAGCTTTGGGCAATGGCTACCGGATCAAAATCGGGCCGGATCAATCCTTTTGACGGCGAAGCCTTTTTCACCTCGGCAATCACACTGACAGGGCGGCTGCTGTGCAGCAAAGCTTTCCCGAAGCCCTTGGCCGGCTGCATTTCCTTTGCCTCCTGCAGCAGCTTTGCCATGCTGGTGGCGGCCCGAAGCTGCGCCACTTCCTCCCGTTTTCTCTCCACAATTTTAAGAAGCATGAATCAGCCCTCCTGCCACTTGCCGAAATTGTTCCAATTTTTCCTTCACAATGCCATCGTCGATCAATTCGGCAGCGGTTATGACACCGTGGCCGATACTGCTGACTCTGCCGGAAAGATAGAGGATTGCTCCCGCATTCAGGAGTACGATGTCGCGGGCTGCGCCTCGCTTCCCGTTGTAGATGTCCTCTATGATTTTCGCATTTTCCTTGGCGTCCCCGCCCCGCAGGGCATCCAGGGAATATCGCTTTAGTCCGAATTGCTCCGGCTCGATTTCGTAATTGGTAATGATGCCGTCGCGAAGCTCGGAGATATAACTGGTCCCCGTCACTGTCAGCTCGTCGAGACCATCCGCACCAGCCACGACCAGCGCCCGCTCGACACCCAATTCACGCAATACTTCAGCAACGGTATGCAATAGCTTGGCGTCATATATACCGAGCAGCTGGTACTTTGCGCGCGCCGGGTTGGTCAGCGGGCCGAGCAGATTGAAAACGGTCCTGACCGCCAGCTCTTTGCGCGGGCCGGCTGCATGCTTCATCGCCTGATGGTAGAGCGGAGCGAACAAAAAGCAAAGGTTCGTCGCTCGCAAGCAATCGGCTGCATCTTCCGGGGAAAGGGTAATTGGCACGCCTAACGCCTCAAGCACATCGGCGCTCCCGCTTTTGCTCGATACGGCCCGGTTCCCGTGCTTGGCAATCGGCACGCCTGCACTGGCCGCCACAATAGCCGCTGCTGTCGAGATGTTGAAGGTGTGGCTGCCGTCTCCGCCGGTACCGCATGTATCGACCATGCCAGGGACATCAAGAGGAAATTGCACCGCTCGGTCTCTCATCGCTTTTGCAAATCCGATGATTTCTTCGACGCTTTCCCCTTTCATCCGCATGCCCGCCATAAAAGCACCGATCTGTGCCGCCGTCGCTTTGCCATCCATGATCTCACCCATGGCTGCTTCCGCTTGCACTCGGTCCAGATCGCATCCGCCAATGATTTTTTCCAACGCTTTCTTCAGCATATCGGCTCCTCCTTCCGGGCGAAAAGCTGCTCTGCCTTTTCCAAAGCCGCCAGCATCGCCGCCGCCTTGTTCACGGATTCCTGGTACTCTGCCGCCGGATCGGAATCGGCTACGATCCCTGCACCTGCCTGGACGTAGGCGTATCCTCCCTGGAACAGCAGCGTCCGGATTGTAATGCACGTATCCATCGTCCCGTCAAACGCCAGGTACCCAATTGCCCCGGCGTACAGATGGCGGGAATCCGGCTCCAATTCAGCGATAATTTCCATAGCCCTGAGCTTGGGCGCACCCGAGACCGTTCCGGCCGGAAAGGCTGACAGCAAAGCGTCGAAGGGATGGGCGTCCTCGCGCAGCTGTCCCGTTACGTGAGAGACCATGTGCATGACATGTGAATAGTTTTCGATAACAAGTGCTTCTTCGACCTGAACGCTGCCGTAGCGCGACACTCTGCCCACGTCATTTCTCCCAAGATCCAGCAGCATGTAATGTTCAGCCCGCTCTTTTGGGTCATTCAACAGGTCTTCCGCCAGCCTGGCGTCTTCCTCGGCAGAGCTGCCCCTCTTTCGCGTACCGGCGATCGGGCGCATTTCCACCTTGCCGTTCTCTACCCTCACCAAAAGCTCCGGAGAAGTGCCGACGATCGTTTCCTGATCGTACTGCAGAACGTACATGTACGGGGATGGATTTAGCGTCCGCAGCACTCTGTAGACGGAAAACGGATCAACCTCTGTCGCGGCCCGGAAGCGCTGGGAGAGCACCACCTGGAAAATATCCCCTGCGGCAATATACGACTTCGCTGCTTCCACCATCTTCTCGTAAGCTTCGCGGCTCATGTTGCTCTCAACCGCTATTTTCCGTGCCGGCACTTCCCCCAACGGAAGCCGTTGATTCCTATCTTGTCCCGGGGCTGTCACCCGGACGGCCAGCTCCTCCAGTCTGCTGCATACTGCCGCATACTTTTCACTGATGCGCTCCGGGGTGTCATCCGTCTCCACGTGGAGGTTGACGATCAGCTGGATCTCCTGTTTCAAGTGATCAAAAGCGATGATCTCGTCGGCAAACAAGAAGCGCATATCCGGCAGCTCCAGGCTGTCTTGCCGATGGCGCGGCAATTGTTCGAAGTAATGCAGGGTGTTATAGCCAAAAAATCCGACGGCTCCGCCGCTGAGACGGGGAAAATGACTTAGCTTCGGACTCTTGTAGCGCTCCATTTCCTCACGCAGGTAATGGACTGGGTTCCCTTCGAGCGTAAACTGCTCTCCGTTTCGTTTCTTGACCGCAATCAGGTTGCCGGTTGCTTCGACGGTCTGAAACGGATTGAGCCCGATGAACGAGTAGCGGGCCCAGCGGGAGCCTCCCTCCACACTTTCCAACAGGAAAGAATGGGGTGTACGAATCTTCTGATACAAGCGGATGGGGGTTTCTTGGTCAGCCAGCAGTGTCATACGAACCGGAATCAGCGAGTATGACTTCGCCAGTGACTGGACTTCTGTCAAGGATGGGGTAAACATGAATACTCTCACCTCTTTTGTCGAGGTGCCAAAAGAGTAAAGGGGGAAGAAGCCTTCGCAAGCAGAGCAAAAGGAAACCCAAGCACAAGTCGTCGAAATTGTGCGCCTTTTCCTCGTATGCTGTCTGCTATCGATGCACAGGGCGTGCACTGGCCGATTCTGTCCCGGGGCATGGGCAGATCCCGCCACGGCTCTTGATCCTCTTCCTCTTTTGACACCTGCGTGTTAGAGGAAGAGATAGGGGGAGAATAAAAAAACCAGGAGGATCCCTGGATTGATTGTGTATGCATGCACAATCCCAGCTTGCTCTTCTCTCCTCAGCCTAACTCTTCTTCACTCAACTCTGCTCAATCTCTACTCTGCCGGTTTTGCTTGTTACCGGTAAAACGAGGCACCCTCGTTTTTTACTATACTAAAAGAGGGTGCCCATGATGTCAATCTACTTTACCAAATCCGGCCGCAATTTTACGGCATCCCGCATAAAGACGTGCTCGATTTCGGCTGCTGCTTTATCGGTGTTGACCAGCATCATGACACGGATACAGGAAG
Organism: Brevibacillus sp. FSL K6-2834; assembly: GCF_038592925.1. Lineage (NCBI taxonomy): Bacteria > Bacillati > Bacillota > Bacilli > Caryophanales > Paenibacillaceae > Brevibacillus > Brevibacillus sp. FSL K6-2834. The sequence goes on along the minus strand of NZ_CP151945.1, from coordinate 2,519,122 downwards.
GCAGGCTTCCCGGCACCGGTATCTCTCTGGCACACATCAACGGAACGTATTGCCAGCCCTCGATCTGCCTGGCTGCTTGAGCAGGAAACGCCGCCTTTACATCCTCAGTCGTCGTGATTAAGATGCTGGCGATGTCATCTGGTAAAACGTGATTTCGCTTGACCATTTCTTCAAGCAACAGCTTGGTGGAAGAGACAATCTCCTCTTTCGTATCTTTTTCTATCGTAATGGCTCCTCGTATTCCTCGCACTCCCATTTTCTCTTACGCCCCCGATTCTTCATTCATGACTGACAAGATAAGTTCTTCGTCTACCTGAGAAAACAATTCTACGGCGCCGATAGCCCGCGGCAAAACAAGCGCCAGTTTGCCGCCGACAGCCTTTTTATCGCGCTTCATCACTTCCAACACCTTTGCCGGATCGAGCTTGTGCGGCCATTCTGTCGGCAATTGATACTGCCGCAGAAGCCTCCGGGTACGATCGTGAACGCCTGCCTGCGCAATCCCCATGCGCTCCGCCACCTTCGCTGCGAGGCACATCCCGATTGAGATCGCTTCACCGTGATTGAGCGTCGAATACTCGCAGAGGGCTTCAAAGGCATGCCCGAACGTATGCCCCAGATTAAGCAGCGCCCGCTGATTCTGCTCGGTTTCATCTGCCGAAACGATGTTCGCCTTCACTTCACAGCCGCGATAAATCGCTTTGCTCAACAATTCAGAATCTAGCTGCCAAAGCTTTTCTGCGTTTGCCTCCAGCCAGGAAACAAACGTCTCGTCGGCAATCAAACCGTGCTTGAGCACCTCCGCAAAACCGGCAGCACGTTCCCTCTCCGGCAATGAGCGGATTGTGGATGTGTCGTATAGAACGAGCCGCGGCTGGTGAAAGGCGCCGATCAGATTTTTCCCGAGGGGATGGTTGATCGCTACCTTTCCTCCGACAGAGCTGTCGTGCGCCAAAAGTGTTGTCGGCACTTGGACAAAAGCGATGCCGCGCATGTAAGTCGCAGCGACAAAGCCTGCCAGATCACCTACTACCCCGCCGCCAAGGGCGAGGACAGCCGATTTGCGGTCCAATCCGGCAGAAATCGCTGCGGTCATCACTGCTTCATACACGGCGAGGCTTTTTGACTGCTCTCCGGACGCAATCACAAAGGAATGGACAGCGTATCCCTCCGCTTCCAAGGCGGTTTTCAGCGTTTGCAGATAAAGCGGTGCCACGTTTTCATCCGTAACCACGAATAACTTGGACGTCGGGGCCAGCCCCGCCTCCCGCAGCATGGGCCCCGCCTGCTGCAAGAGGCCGTCGCCGATGACGATCGGATACGAGCGTTCGCCCAGTTCTACTCGCAAGATTTCTCTATTCATCAGAATTTCTCCGTATAAGCACGGTATTGGCGGACGTTTTCCAGCATGTCATCGAGCGAATCGGATGGGAACTTCTCGCACATCGCCGACGCGATTTCCCAAGCGACCACTGCTTCAGCCACTACGCTCGCGGCCGGGACCGCGCAGCTGTCGGAGCGCTCGATGCTGGCTGAAAACGCTTCGCGGCTATCAATGTCAACGCTCATCAACGGCTTGTACAGGGTCGGAATCGGCTTCATGACGCCACGCACCACGACAGGCATTCCGGTCGTCATGCCGCCTTCCAGCCCCCCTGCCCGATTGGATTTTCGGCTGTATCCGGTCTCTTCGCTCCAGACGATTTCATCATGAACCTGCGATCCCGGCCGTCCTGCTGCTTCGAATCCGATCCCGATTTCGACGCCTTTGAACGCCTGGATGCTCATGACTGCCTGCGCCAAACGGCCATCGAGCTTTCGATCCCATTGAACATGGCTGCCCAGGCCGACCGGAACGCCATCGACGATCACCTCGACGATTCCGCCCAGCGAATCTCCGTCCTGCTTCGCCTGATCGATCGCAGCCATCATCAGCTGTGCAGCCTCCTCATCGAGACAGCGAACAGGGGATTCTTCCGTGCGGGCAATCAGCTCTTCCAGAGGAAGATCGATTCTTTTGGCAACGACATTGCCGATCTGCAGCACCTGTCCGCCAACGCGAATGCCGAACGCCTCCAGCAATTGTCTGGCTACCGCCCCGACAGCGACACGAATCGTCGTCTCACGGGCGCTGGACCGCTCCAGAATATTGCGCATATCGCGCTGATGGTACTTGATCGCTCCATTCAGGTCTGCATGACCAGGGCGCGGCCGGGAAACACGGCGTTTTTCTTCAGCACCCTCGACCGGCTCGACACTCATGATGCCCTGCCAGTGGGCCCAGTCTTTATTTTCGACGACCAGCGTGATCGGAGCCCCGGTTGTATAACCGTGTCTGACACCGGAGAGTACCTTCACCTGGTCCTTTTCAATTTGCATTCTTCGGCCTCGACCGTGACCTTTTTGCCGTCTCGCCAATTGTTCATTGATCGCCTCGACAGAGAACGGCAGGTTGCTTGGAATCCCTTCGATTATCGCCGTCAATTGCGGCCCGTGCGATTCCCCTGCTGTCAAATAACGCATCTCTCGCTTCCTCCATCCTCCAGGCAGCACTTTCTTTTCCCGAACGGGGGCGCTGTCCTTTATCACTTTTAAGCGTTATAATATCATACCTATTACCCCGAGGAAATACAAAAGTGGGAAACTTTCTGAATCTAGACAAAACGCTTCTCTTTTCGGAGAAGCGTCTGCTGTCACGTCCAGTTTAGTAATAATCAGCCAAAAACAAAGGATTCGAAGGAACCGAACGCCGGCTATGATCTGCGCGGACGAGGTCATCCACCTGCGTTTTTTCCGCACCAAGAATTTGACCGCACTCCTGGAGAGTGATCAAGCCTCTTCGATATGCCTCGATGACCTTATGCTTATCCATCTGCTTCCTCCCTATCGGCTTGTTATTCATAGTGTTGGGAAAAAACAGCATGGATATACCCGCTCGGCTCCTTTTACCCTAATTTTCGGTAAAAGAATGTATCCTCTGTTTCAAACTGGTACTGCTGCGGCTGAAAAATCTGCTCCGTGCTGCCGACGAACAGGACGCCGCCAGGCTTTAGGGCACGGCTGAATTTGTGGTAAAGCTCATGCTTGGCCTCTTCCGTAAAGTAGATCATCACATTGCGGCAAATGATCAGGTCAAACCCGGATTCGAACGTATCGGCCAGAAGGTTGTGCTTGCGGAAATTCACGCGTTTTTTTACTTCATCTGAAATGCGGTAGCTCAAGCTGTCCTTTTGAAAATATTTGTCCAGCAAATCTTTTGGACAATCCTGCAAGGCTCTTTCTGTATAAACCCCTTGCTTTGCTTTTGCGATCGCTCCTTCGTCAATATCCGATGCCAGCACCGAAGCGTCCCAGCGATGGCGCAGCAGCAAGAGCGACAGTGTGTAAGGCTCTTCTCCCGTCGAACATGCGGCACTCCAACATTTCAGACGCGGAGACTGACGTACCAGCCTGGGCAAGATCTTATTTTCAAGCACTTCCCAACGCCCCGGATTGCGAAAAAACTCCGACACGTTGATCGTCATGCGATCGAGAAACTCGTAAAACAGCTCTTTGTCTTTTGCGATCGCCTCGAAGTACTGAGCGAATGTCGTATAACCCCGTTTCAAGCGGAGCGAAGTAAGCCGCCGTTTCATCTGTGCTTCCTTGTAGAGTGCGAGGTCAATTCCTGTCATTTTTTTTACGCTGGCGATGAACTGGAGAAAATCCTTGTCTTCCATACTTCGAAATCCCCTTTCGACGACTTACTCATGCGATTCGCGTTTTTTTGACAAAATCCTGCCGAATTTTGTTGCAGATTCGCGAATAAAAGAAAAAGACCCCTTAGCGGAGTCTTTATCCATCTGCGTGATTGCTCTTTGTTCAAGAGCTTAGATCCAGCGTTGGATCGTCTTTTCGTAGGAAAGAACTTCTCCTTGGCCAAACCACAGAGCGATTTCGCGCTCAGCGCTTTCTGGAGAGTCGGAACCGTGGATGATGTTCATGCCAACGGAAGTTGCGAAGTCGCCGCGGATTGTTCCGGATGCAGCGTCTGCAGGGTTGGTTTTGCCCATCATGGAACGAGCGGTGGAAATCACGTTGTTGCCTTGCCATACCATCGCGAATACAGGTCCGGAGGTAATGAAGTCAACCAGTTCACCAAAGAACGGGCGCTCTTTATGCTCAGCATAGTGCTGTTCAGCCAGCTCGCGGCTAACATTCATCAGCTTTGCTCCAACGAGTTGGAAGCCTTTTTTCTCGAAGCGGGAAACGATCTCTCCGATCAGGTTGCGTTGTACGCCATCAGGTTTTACCATCAGAAACGTTTTTTCCATCGTAAGGTTGCCTCCAGTATAGCTATGTATTGGTATTTCACACACCATCAGAAATTTTATCAAAAGATAGAGGGGCAATCAACCTGCTCCTCAGCAAAAAACGCTAAAATTTGCGATCGATAATAAAATCGGCCACACCGATCAGCGATTTTTTCGTTGAATTGTTCGGCAGGTCGGCGATAATGCTGCGCGCTCTGGCGATATAGCGCTCCGCCAGCCTCTGCGAAAAAGCGATGCCTTCGTCTTTTCTCACCAGCTGGATCGCCTCGTCCACATGGTTCCAGAAGGTATCCTCCCGAATCCATTTTTGAAACTGTTCCCGAGCAATGCCGTGATGAGCCGTGTACATCGCGGGAAGGGTAATGTTGCCCTGGCGCAAATCGCTTCCCGCAGGCTTGCCCAATTGCTTTTCCGTACCGGTAAAGTCAAGGATGTCATCCGTGATTTGAAAAGCCATCCCGACATTGTAGCCGTACCAGTACATCCTGCGGACGAGATCCTCTGTCGCTCCGCTCGCAATCGCCCCCATCTGGCAGCTGATCGCGATCAAGAGAGCGGTCTTGCGCTTGATTCTGCGCAGGTACATACGGAAATTTTGATCCCAGCTGTGCAGAGCCCGCACCTGCTCGATCTCTCCCTTGACCATTTCGACGATCGCGTTGGCCAAAATCTGGTGGAGCTGAGGAATCTTCAGCTCCGTCACAATCGACAGCGCCCGGGCAAGAATGTAATCGCCGGTGTACATCGCTACTTTGTTGTCCCATTTTGTTTTGACCGTATCCCGGCCTCTACGCTTGTCCGCATTGTCGACAACATCGTCGTGCACAAGCGTGGCCATATGAATCAGTTCGAGCGGAACTGCCACGTACTTGAGCCGGGTCACGTCATAGGACCCCCACTTTCCACCAAGCAACACAAATACGGGACGGATGCGCTTCCCTCCCGCCTTCAGCAGGTGCGTGGACGACTGATACAGCTCCCGCACTCCCGTATCGATGGACAGCTCCAACTGATTTTCGATGTACTCCACATCTTTTTTCATCTCAAAGTATATATCGACTAGGTTCATCCGCTCCACCTATTTTCGTTCAACGTAGTTTTTGCCGTCCGGACTTCTCCCACAATTCCACAGTAACCGGTCCCGGAAGCAGTCCCTGCTCCGCCGCGCAGCGATAGTAGTACTCCAGCCCCGTTCTTTGCTCATCGCCAAAAACGTGCTGCAGACCTTGAAAGTATTGGCGCCAATCAGCCTTTTCTCCGCCATAATGCTGATGTACGTACTCGATCAACGGTTCAGGATTGCTTAGATGTTTCTGTTTGCTCTCCAAAAAGGCATTGTGCACCTCGCTGAGCAATTCGGCATGTTCGGCCAGAATCGCCTTGCGGACTGTCCACAAAGCAAAGGTCATGGAATATCCGGTGAAGCGATACCAAAGTTCGCCTAGATCGTAAATCATATAGGGAACACGCTGGCGTATCGCCCTGATCGCATCGTCTCCAATCAGGAGAGCCGCATCGGCACCAAGCATCATTTCTTCAAGTACAGGTGCTTGCATCGAGTAAGAGACTTGCAGCCCGTAAAACTTTTGCAGAATCACTTTCAACAAATTGATGGAAGTAGCTGACGTATTGGTCAAGGCAATTCGCGCCTCATTCAGCTCTTCGATCGGCTTTTTGCTGAACAGAAAGATCGAGCCGACTGGGCCTTTGGCGCTGACGGACAGGTCCGGCAGTACCAGGTAATCCTTCGCATGCTCTGCGTAGCTGAAAGAAGAGATTGGTCCAAGGTCGATCTCGCCGCGGGCCATCGCCTCGTTTAACTGGGCAGGAACCTGCCGGATAAACGAAATCCGATCTTCAAAACGGGCTTGGTCAAAATGAAATGTGACAGGGAAGGTGTTGGTGTATAGGATTTGTCCAATGCGCAAGGACTTTTGCATATTCTTATTCCCCCCAGCGCCGAAACAAAGCGTGCGGCACATCGAGTGCGTCCAATGCTTTGCCTACGACAAAATTGACTAGGTCATCCATCGTCTGCGGTTTTTGATAAAAACCAGGCATGGCCGGCAATATCTTGACACCGAGCCTGCTCAATCGCAGCATGTTCTCCAGCTGGATCGCGTTCAAAGGCGTTTCTCTGGGAACGAGTACGAGCTTTCGTCCTTCTTTCAACATGACATCTGCGACACGCTCAAGCAGGTTGCCTGAGGCACCGTGCGCAATGCCGGAAAGAGTTCCCATCGAACAAGGCACAACAATCATCCCCTCGCAGCGGTACGATCCGCTCGCAGCGGGACAATTAAAATCGCGCAAGCCCCAGTAACGAAGCTCTCCGGGAAAATCCTGCTGAAGCTTTTCCGCCAATAGTCCTTCGCGGTTTTCCGTATTCCAGTCCAGTTCGTCATGAAACACCTGCCAGCCTGCCTCCGTCACCATCAAGTGCACGGTATGCCCGCTCTTCAAGAGCTCCTGAACCAGTCTCACGCCATAAATCGCACCACTAGCACCTGTGATTCCAACAGCCCATGCTTGTGTACTCATGATATCACCAGATCAAGCATGGTAAAAGTAAACATAACCATGCTGAGTATTCCGTTCATATTGAAAAAGGCGACGTCAAGCTTGGACAAATCCGTCGGCTTCACCAAGCTGTGTTCGTACAGCAGAATGGCCCCGGAGATCAAAACGCCGACCAGGAACCAAATGGACAAATCTGCGATCATGTACAGCGACAAAAGGCCGAAGAACGTAATCACGTGGCAGCCTCTGGCAATCAGCAGCGCTTTGCTGATGCCAAACCGGCTTGGCATGGAGTACAAACCTTCCTTGCGGTCAAAGTCCGCGTCCTGACAAGCGTACATAATATCAAAGCCGGCTGTCCAGAACAGCACGCTGATAAACAGCAGAAGACCGGTGCCGTCTACCTGCCCTGTCGTTGCCACCCAACCGCCCAGAGGCCCAAACCCGATCGCTACACCCAGTACAAAATGGCAGAGCCAGGTAAAGCGCTTCGTATAGGAGTACAGAATGAGTACAAAAACAGCTAAAGGCAACAATTTTACCGCAAGTGAATTCAACTGGAAGGCAGCAAAGAACAACACAGCAAAAGACACGACGATGAAGACGACAACTTCTACTATCGAGATCAAACCGGCAGGAATCGCCCTGTTCGCGGTTCGCGGGTTCTTCGCATCGATGAACCGGTCAATCAACCGATTGAGCGACATGGCCGCGCTTCGTGCCCCTACCATCGCGACAGTCACCCATAAAATTTCCATCCAGGTCGGCCACGTTTGCTCTACTACAATATTACCCAATACGGCACCCATAAAAGCAAACGGCAACGCAAAAATAGAGTGCTCGAATTTAATCATTTCCAAAATAATTTTTAATTTACGGAGACTCACAAAATACACTTCCTATCCACTGAAGAGATACCCGATGATTGATCAGGGCTTGGTCCCGATATGCAGTGCAGCCACTCCACCCATGAACAATTTCACCTCAACCGGGTCAAGGCCTGCCTGCTGAAACATGCGGGCAAGCTCTCGGCTATCGGGAAAATTCGTCAGTGACTGTGGCAGCCAGGCGTACTCCTCATACTTGTTAACTGTCCATTTCGCAATCAATGGCAAGATTTTGTAGAAATACAAATAGAAAAGCTGGCGATACGGATAAAAAGGAGGCTTGGACACCTCCAACGACACGACTTTGCCCCCAGGCTTGACCACTCGAGCCATTTCTTTCAACACGGTTTGGATATCAGGGACGTTCCGCAGCGCAAAGCCAATCGTTGCAAAGTCAAAGGAGTTATCCTCGTACGGCAGCTTCATGGCGTCACCGTTTACCAGTTGCACGATTCCGCCCACGCCCCTCTGCGCAACCTTGTATGCGCCTACATCCAGCATATTCTGGCTGAAATCAAGTCCGACGACACGACCATCCTTGCCAACGGCATCCGCTAATGCGATCGTCCAGTCACCCGTGCCGCAAGCCACATCAATCGCCGTTTGGCCCGGTTGGATATTCATTCGCTTCATCGTATAGTTGCGCCAGGCAACGTGGCTGCCAAAGCTGATGACATTGTTCATCTTGTCGTACTCTTGCGCGATGCTTTCAAACACGCTGTGCACGTGCTGTGCTTTTTCTCTCATCTGCATCTCGTTCACTTCCATCACATCTCCTCAATAACCCGTTTCAGACGATTCACGCGGTGGGAATATCGAGATGTAAACCAAACGAGCACGTCCTGGGCTTCAGTCTGATGAAGGGTACGCAATAGCTGTTCGCACATGTTGATCAGTTCAGTCGCTTTTGTTTCAATCCCGGCCAGTACCTGGGCTAGTGTCGCCCCTGGTTTTTGCAGCAAAAAACGGGCAAAGCCGGCAGGAACCTGGTCTTGCCACTTTAATTGTTCCCATTCGTTTATCATGCTTTCCACCGTTGACGTGTCCTTTAGGAGCGACGTCCAGAAGCGGCGTTCTTCCTCCGATTCGGCATACTTGTCAACCATCGCGACGTACAAGCCCGTATCAATGACAGTTCGCAGCTCCAAATACGCTTCGGAGGACAATTTTCCCTCTTTATCTGCCAAATAAAGCTTCATCTTGGCCTCGTTTACATGCTGAATCGCATCCGCCAAGACGCGAATGGCTTCTACTTCACCGGCATGAGCGAGCAACTGGTAGTAACGGCTGCTGTAATAATCGCCTGCCAAAACCGTTAATTGCCTGTTCCGTTCTTCCACAAGTGTATCGCCATAAGCATTTTTGACAGTTTCATGCATGTCCAATCCTAATTGCATGAGGCCGGTTGTAATTGAGAACGTCCGTGCGCGTTCCTTGCCTATTCCCCGGTTCAATAAAAAGAGGTACAACAGCGCTAGCCGATTCTCAGCTATGGCCGGTACGTCTACGTATTGTTCCACATAGGAAATGGATATTCGCTGGTAGATCTGATCGATAATGGCACGGATCTCGTCGATGAATGGGTTTTTTTCTTTGCTCATGCGTCCTCCTCCACAACCTGGTCATTACCTGTTCCGTTCGGTTTCATGCTTTTACCGAGTGTCGGCAAAATACCATCCCTACCATCATACCATACTTCACCCGTCAAGGACTAACTCTCTCGTAAAAATAAGGCTCTACCCGCACCGGGAATCTTGTCTTGACGTGCGTCTCATAATCCTCCACATCCGTCGGTGAGACGAAGTAGGCTGCTCGATCCGGACGATTCGCTTCGATGGCTACAAGCAGTTTGCTCGTGTTCTCTACCTCTTCTTTTTCCAGCAGCCGAAAATATACATGCTCCACATTGCCGGTCAATCGAAAGAGATCGTACGTTACTGCGTAAAAATCATGAAACACCCGATTTGCATCTATCCGGTCTTTTGGACTCACCGCCAGATCGACAAAAACCGACGGATTTTCCCATTTTACACGCTTAATATTATAATGAGTCGTCATGAATGTAAATAAATCCACTACATTTTGTTCACTCAGCTCTACTGGTCTGGCGGCTTGAAAAGCAGGCACATCCTCCTGTTTCCAGGACAATGTCGGAACCCATGACAACATGGCGGCCAGGAACGCGGACATAGCGATGGCGACAAACAGTCTGCGCGGCATAGACATCCCTCCTCACCACCATTGTACAAATAAAAAAAGCAGGCTATGCCTGCTCAGGCTGTCGAGAAAGTCGACAGCCATTTTTATTTCCCTGTATTTTATGACGACACCGCGTTAATGTGTTATAATATTCTTGTAATTACATTTACTGGCGGGTGATTATTGTGCTTTCCTCTAATGAAAAAAAGCAACAAATGCAATATGAATTTGTATGCCTTGATGAGTTGGTCCCGGAGGACCATTTGCTACGAGTTATTCAAAAGCATGTAGACTTCTCTTTCATCCGAGAAAAAGTACGCCAATACTATTGTGAAGATAACGGTAGACCAGCCATTGATCCGGTGGTTTTATTTAAAATGATTTTCATTGGATACCTTTACGGTATCCGGTCAGAAAGACAACTCGAAAAGGAAATTCAGACGAATATCGCTTACCGCTGGTTTCTTGGCCTTTCACTAACAGATCGAGTTCCAGACCACACTACCATCAGTTGGAATCGTCGAACTCGTTTTAAAACTACGACTGACCAATTAACTAACAAGGATTTCCAAGACCTCTGTCGAAGTTAGTCATTAGCCTATTTGACGGAGGTCTTCTCATGCCTTTACCCAAGAATCGTGTCATTCCTGAAAAGAAAATATACTTTCGGCCAGAGATACAGCATTGCCCGCACTGTGGCACGAAACTCAGGCGACATCATACCGCATGGAAAAAGAATGTCATCACACTTGCCGGTGTTATCCAAGCTTGGAGTATGGCTTATGCTTGCAGCAACGCAGATTGCTCATACCCCAGAACCTATTACAAATCCGCTGAAGCTGAGCTTCTCAGCATGAAACACACTTCCTACGGTTTTGACGTGCTAGCGTTGGTTGGTCAGCTTCGGTTTAAGCAACATATGACAATCGGCGAAATTACGGAAACGTTGAATCAGCGCGGGGTAACCACGTCAGAACGCAATTCTCAGCGGTTGTACGAACGTTATCTTACCTTGCTCCGCGCTAGCGTGACGGATCACGTCAAGCAAGCACTCAAGCAAGTTGTTCAGGACCGTGGCGGTATCATGATTTCCATGGACGGTGTTCAGCCCGAGAAAGGCAATGAGACGCTCTATGTCATACGAGAAGTATTCAGCGGAACGATCCTGTCTGCACAAAATCTAAAGAGTAGCTCCGCAGAAGAACTTAAGAAACTCATCCTGCCTGTTATCGAACTGGGATTTCCCATCATCGGGATCGTTACGGATGGTCAACAATCCATCCGAATGGCCATGGAATCGTTACTGCCGGACGTGCCGTACCAATACTGCCAATACCACTATCTAAAGGACATTGCAAAGCCTGTTGTCGATTTAGACCGCAAGCTCAAGACAGGAATCAAGAAGAGCCTCCGTGGTATTCGCGAAGTCGAGAAGCGAATCGAAAACGATGCCTCTACAGAAGCAGAGGTGGCAAAAGATTACGTGGCGGCCATTCGTTCTGTGCTCCTCGAAGACGGCAATCCCCCACTCGATCTACCGGGCATACGTGTTTATGAAAATGCTAGAGCCATTCAGGCTTCCCTCGAACGATGCCTGAGTAAAAAAGGGGCCCTCTCTGCTCAAAAACCTAATCAGAATTTTCGATAAATTGGATGATTTTGAAGAGCAATATGCTACCGTGATGCGCTGGTCCAAACCGATTCACCACGTTGCCGGGATCTTGAATCCAAGCATAGATAAACGAAGTGAAACGGTTCGATTTCATATGCAGCATCTGTTAGATTGGGTTGAACAGACGTACACCAGCAAAGACGACTTGCCAATGGTTGCAAATCTGAAAAGCTACTCCCGAGGGTTTTGGAAAGGCCTGTTTACGTGTTACGACCATCCGCATGTCCCACGAACGAACAACGACCATGAGCGTTTCTTCCGCCAGACGAAGACCCGGCATCGACGGATGACGGGTCTGAGAAGTTGGAACGAATATATCCTCCGAAGTGGTGAAATGGTCGTATTTGTCGATGACGCACTTCACCAGAGTAATGTGTTAAGTAGACTTCAGTCTGTAAACTACCTTGATTTTAAAAATGAACGCCTGCGTTGGTCTGCTCGTTTGAGTGAAGCTACCAAACGCAGACGATTCCGAACGAATCCAAGTGTGTACCTGGAACAGGCCGAAAATGCTTACTGTATGTTAATTGGTCAGTCGTAGTTTAAAAACACAAATGTTTTCCAAGAGATTTTTGATGAAATCGTTCGCCTTGCTATCCAACATCGCATGGTTGGCGGACGTGTTTTGATAAGTGATTCCACTCATCTGAAAGCAAATGCGAACAAACGTAAATTTAAGAAGCATGTTATTGAAAAATCTAGTCGAGCCTACCTTAGTGATTTAGAAGCAGCCATTAATGAAGACCGTGAAGCACACGGAAAAAAGGATTGAAGCCTAGAGAGGATGTGAAGGAAGAAAAGGAAATCAAGGTGAGTACTACTGATCCGGACAGTGGTTACATGGTTCGTGACGGAAAGCCTGAAGGCTTTTTCTATCTCGATCATCGGACAGTCGATCATAAGTACAATATCATAACTGATGTACACGTGACTGCGGGTAACGTTCATGATTCTGTTCCTTATGTAGATCGGCTACAACACCAAATTGAGAAGTTTGGGTTTACAGATACCATTGAAGCCGTTGCATTGGATGCTGGCTATTTAACTACTCCAATCTGCAAGGCTCTGCACGATCTAAATATCTTTGCCGTCATTGGCCATCGAGCTTTTTCACCTGTTAAAGGCCTTATCGCCAAATGGCGGTTTAAATATGATCCCGAAAAGAATGTCTATATTTGCCCCCAAAAACATGAGCTTGCTTATTCGACAACTGACCGTAACGGATACAGAATGTATAAGTCAAATAAAGAAATATGTAAGGCATGTCCGATGCTCACTATGTGTACACGGTCAAAAAATCACCAAAAGGTGATAACCAGGCATGTATGGGAAGAGAGTAAAGAATGGGTTCGACAGAACCGCTTAAGTAAGTCAGGAAAATACCTATACAGGTTGAGATACCAAACGATAGAGCGAAGTTTTGCAGATGCCAAAGAACTGCATGGACTTCGCTATTGTAGGTTGCGCGGACGTGAAAATGTCCAAGAGCAAGCGTTGCTGACAGCAACCGTTCAAAATATAAAAAAGATAGCACTCCACCTTGCAAAGGCATGTTAGGTGTGGTGCTATCTAAGACTTCCAGCACTTCGTGCTCAATTTTATTGTTATGAAAGAAGAAACTCCAACATATTGTGGGGTTTCTCGACAGCCTGAGCAGGCTATGCCTGCTTTTCATCCGACGTATCGATAATCCCGTGATGCGTATAGATCACGGCTTTTCCTCTTACCTTGATCGCGGAGGTGTGCTCGGTAAACTGGGCCAGCATGACCTCGCCCTTGTCCAATTTCTCCGTATGATGGAAACGGGTATCGGAGCCTCTTGTCAAACCGATCACGTGGACCCCGTTTTCTTTTGCCTTCACCACAAAATATTCTTGCTGCCCATTCGGTGTTTGTGCCACCTAAGTTCCTCCTAACTGGCAATTTCCGTAGTTTTTCGTTTCTAGGATGTCCCGCCTGGTTCCAAGCGTTTCATGATCTTGTCAACATACCTCTGGGTCTCCTGTGGAAGAAGCTCGTACTTTTGCTCTAGCTCATCATCCGTATCAATGCCCAGGCGGCTGATCCGTCCGGGGCCGGCATTGTAGGCAGCCAGAGCGACCTTCACGTTGCCATCGTAACGGTCAAGCAGGCCGCGCAAGTACTTTGTTCCCCCGGCCAAATTGTCGTCCGGATTATAGACGTTTCGCACATGCAAGGACTTGGCCGTGGCATCCATCAGCTGCATCAAGCCTTTGGCTCCAGCACGAGAGACTGCGTTGGGATTGAAGTTCGATTCTGCGCGAACGACCTCCCGAACCAGATTTTCATCGACGCCGTACGAACGGGCGACTCGGCTAATTTTGTCCAATATTCCCTGCACGTTCTGCGGTGTTTGACTGCTCGATCCGGTTGTATATGTATCAGAAGCATCAGTAAAATCCCAGTCTGTTGATCCGTCTAGCTCGGCCAATATCTGCTCGGCCCGAATAACCCTTTGACCATTTGCTAGTTCCGCTTGAAGCACTTCAGAAAAAGGCATCTCTGCTGAAGGCACATAAGAAGCAGGCTCGCTTTCGCTCAGATCATACCTGTTCATTGCCGACAGATAGGGTTGGATAGGCAGTGACATCTTCATCAGTGAACAACCTTTCTGCTTGTCATTCTTCTATCATATTATAGGGAAGAAAAATAAGGAAGCCAAGAGGCATTTTGACTGACAGAAAAAAAGAAGCCTGACTGATCGATACACAATCAGAGGCTTCTTTTCACAACGAGCTGCTCGCTGTGTGTATGGTCGGAATGCAGGGATTTGAACCCTGGACCTCACCCACCCCAAGGGTGCGCGCTACCGGGCTGCGCCACATCCCGACTGTACATCATCACTATACAAAATTTTAATTACATTGTCAAGAAAAAATTTCCGTTCAGCATCCGTCTACTTGATCAGACTGAATACCTCTGCCCGTGCCGCGGGGTCATTTGCAAAGATTCCTCGTACAGCCGAGGTGACTGTTTTGGAGCCTGGCTTTTTCACTCCGCGCATCGTCATGCACATATGCTCAGCTTCGACGACGACAACTACTCCGTGAGGGTCCAGCTTGCGAACGATCGCATCCGCTACATGAGCCGTAATGCGCTCCTGAAGCTGCGGCCTGCGAGCGACAGTCTCGACGGCGCGAGCCAGCTTGCTCAATCCTACGACACGACCTCCGCGGGGAATATAGGCAACATGCGCCTTGCCAAAAAACGGAACCAGGTGGTGTTCGCACATGGAGTAAAACGGAATATCCTTTACAAGCACCATTTCCTCATGGTCTTCGCTGAAAACCGTCTCAAAATACTTCTCTTCATCTATGCCAAGGCCTTCGAATGCCTCTGCGTACATCTTCGCTACGCGCTTCGGTGTATCCAGCAGACCTTCCCGGTCCGGATTTTCACCGATCGCTTCGAGTATCATTCGAACGGCAGTCTGAATCTTTTCCAAATCGACGTTCATTCTCGTACCTCCTCCTCACACAGCGAAACAAGCCCATCTTACCACATTAGCCCAGAAAAGACAAAACGAACTGTGCTTGAGAAACACTTTGACCGAAAAAGGCATAAAACGTAAAAAAATCCACATTTATTCAATGTGGATTTTATGTAAGTGAAACTTTAGCAGACGTTATTACTTGATAGAGTCCTTGAGTTGTTTGCCAGGTTTGAAGGCAGGGACTTTGCTGGATGCGATTTCGATTTCTTCACCAGTTTGCGGGTTACGACCTTTACGAGCCGCGCGCTCGCGAACTTCGAAGTTACCGAAGCCGATCAGTTGGACTTTATCACCGTCTTTCAACGCTTCAGCGATTGCATCGAGAACCGCGTCAACAGCTTTCGTTGCATCTTTCTTTGTGAGCTCGGTGGTCTCAGCCACTTTTGCGATCAGTTCTGTTTTGTTCATATTGTTCACCTCCCCTCAATGACGGTTGAGTCGTAGGTATTACTTTTCTTTACCGAAACCCTGCGTTTTATACGCGATTGGGTGTTTTTACCGCTCTGACAAGCTTATAGTAATACACCATTCTTGTAAATTCAAGCCCCCTGATGTCGAATTTAAACGAAATCCAAGAAAAAAAGGCTTCCCGTCATGCCGGGAGCCTCCTTTGCCTGTCTATATTCTGGTTCTTTATACCTATTTTCACAAGATAATAGCAATCAGTCCGCCCGAGCCCTCGTTGATGATGCGACCGAGTGTTTCCTGCAGCTTGTAGCGTGCGTTGTCCGGCATCATGGTGATTTTCGCCTGAATTCCTTCGCGGACGATCGAATGGAGCGAACGCCCGAATATATCCGAATTCCAGATGGAGAGCGGATCTTTATCAAAATCTTGCATCAGGTAACGGACCAGCTCTTCACTCTGTTTTTCCGTTCCGATGATCGGCGCAAACTCCGATTCAACATCAACGCGAATCATGTGAATCGACGGAGCCGTCGCTTTTAGCCTCACACCGAAGCGAGGTCCCTGTCGGATAAGTTCAGGTTCGTCCAAGGTCATCTCATGCAAGGACGGTGCCGCTATGCCGTAGCCTGTGGTACGAACCATGTGAAGCGCCTCGGCAACCTGGTCATACTCGCGTTTTGCATGTGCGAAATCCTGCATAATCGTCAAGAGGTGGTCTTTTCCGTTTATCTCTACACCAACGATCTCCATCAAAATCCGATCGTACAGTTCATCCGGCGCATACAGATCGATTTCAGCGATACCCTGCCCCATATGCATACCGGCAAGCGAAGCCCGCTCGACAAAGTCATATTCATTAAAGAACCCTACGACCCTGTCGACATCGCGCAAGCGCCGGATGTCCTGTACAGTGTCTCTGACGGCTTCCTCGTAGTTTTGACGCAGCCAGTGTCCATTTTCCAGTACCATCACCCAACTGGGCAGGTTCACGTTTACTTCATGTACAGGGAATTCAAACAGCACTTCTCTCATGAGCATCAATATTTCCTGCTCAGACATGTGATCGACGGACAACGCCACAACAGGCACATCGTATTTCTCCTGCAAGTCCAATCGCAGGTTCTGAGTTTCATCCGAGCGCGGCCGAGTCGAGTTGACGATAATGACAAAGGGTTTCCCCACTTCTTTCAACTCGTTGATGACTCGCTCCTCCGCTTCGATATAACCGGCCCTCGGGATCTCCGCGATACTGCCATCCGTTGTGACGACGATACCGATCGTGGAGTGCTCCTGGATTACTTTTCGCGTCCCCACTTCGGCCGCTTCCTCGAACGGTACCGGCTCCTCATACCAAGGGGTATGCACCATGCGCGGTCCGTTGTCGTCCTCGAAGCCCTTGGCTCCTTGAACCGTATAGCCGACGCAGTCAACGAGGCGAACGTTGATGCTGAGCCCTTCTGTAACGTCTACCTGGACGGCTTGGTTCGGAACGAATTTCGGCTCCGTAGTCATGATTGTTCGCCCGGAAGCGCTCTGAGGCAATTCATCTGTCGCCCGAATACGTTCCGCCTCCGAGTGAATGTTGGGGATGACGACCTGTTCCATAAACCTTTTGATAAAGGTCGATTTTCCCGTGCGAACCGGGCCAACTACCCCCAGGTAGATATCCCCGCCCGTCCGTTCGGCAATGTCTTTAAAGATATCGACTCGTTCCACCATCGATGACCTCCTTCTATTTGTCTATTGTTACACTATGACCGTTTTTCCGAATTATCCCTGACCGCCAGCATTTTCCCGTGAATCTCGTACTAGAATCTTGGACAATACAAATATATGTGAGAATCAGTTCCGTAGAACAAAAAAAAGCAGCTCAACTTGAGCTGCCCCGATCATTTCAATTATTCAATTTGAGCAATTTCGGTTCCCCATTGACCATTTCGTAGGGGAATGATTTTGCCGGGACAAACATAGATTTTCTAGCCATGACGTATCTCGGATCCGTAGCCTTGGGGACCTCCGCCTTTGAATTCCGCAGGACCGTCGCAATGTCCGCCGCATAATCGATCCCTACTTCTCCTTTTTCGTTCATCACCAGTGGCAACAGGTAATTGCCTGCTGTGCCCGGAACCTGCACTTCCTTCATGCTCAGCTTTGAAAAATCAATGGAATAGTAACCGTTGCCGATGTCTGCCTTAATCGGCAGCTTTTCGTAATTTCGTTGATAACGGATGACGGCAGCCTGGATGTCCGCCACCTTGCTCACCGATCCGAGATGGATCAATCTCACTGTCGGTTTTGTCTCGACATCGATCAGGGTGTACATATAAATACCGCCCTTTTCAAACGCGTTGGCAGGTACGTCAGGCAAATATTTGGGCATCAGCTTCCGAAAATCGATCTCATACTTTTCGAAGATCGGCGTGTTGATGTCCTTTGTAGCAATCGGAAGCACCCCTGTGTCCTTCTGGAACTGCTCGACAGCCTTTTGGGTCGCTTCCAGGTAAAATTCACTAGGGATCTGGTTTTCCAGCTTTTTTTCCTCGGGATACATACAGCCGCCTAGCAGTGCCGCGATCATCACCAGCAGCGCTGTCAACAGTCCTGTGTTTCTCATTTTACGCAACATCTCTCGCTACTCCTCTAGCTACCATTCTTCTTCCTCCAGGCGCTGTCTCTCCAGCGCCGCCTGAACGACCGATTTCCATTTGCTCTCCGGAATCCGGACGGAACAATCGGTCCCCATCACCTTTGCCTGACAGGCAAGCCGGATGCCTTTGCCAAGGTCCGCTTCAGGCATTTTCCGCTTTTCCAGCGTACTCGGCTCACTGAGTTGCCCGCTTTCCACAACTACCCGGCACATGAGACAGGACGCATGTCCCCCGCATCGCTGCGGAATGACGACTCTTGCCGCCTTCGCTACGCTCGTAATCGATTGCCCCGGCCTCGCTTTTATCGACTTGCCCGCAGGCAGAAACGTAATTTTTGCCATTTCACCACTCTCCCGTCAATACGGACGGTGAGCCAGAGTAACATTGCCCTCGTGAATCACTTTGATTTGACAACCGAGCCGATACCCTTCGGCCCGCTCCGCTTTTCTCAGACGAAGCTTTTCCGCATCCGTAATCTCATTCAAGTGTTCCGCGCCTGCCTCAACATGCGTTCGGCATTGCGCGCATATCCCCCGCTCGCAAGCATAGCCCCAGCTCAGCTTATGCTCCTTTGCGATAGCGACGATTGTTTTTCCCATCACAAGAGGCATCTGGTGCGTGCCGGAGCGCGTATGTAATGTCAATTCCTTCAACTTCTGCCACTCCCCTTAGGCAAATATAACGATGATGATCATGACGAAGGTGACCAATAGCATGAGAAAAGCAACCGTCTTCAACAAGAAGCGAACCAGGTTGTTTGCGGTCTTTCGTGCAAAAATCATCAAAAAATTACAGATGAACATCAGCGCAATCGCAACCAAAGAGATGTTCATCTTGGTCATCGGATCGATAGGCATTGTCTTGACAGCATCCTTTTCTCTTTAAGTTTTGCTTTATTATACCATACTTCCCGTATTCCACGCTTTTTCATCTGAACCATGCACTAGACGCCCGCATAGACTATTTTGATGAATCCGCCCAATGGAGGGATACAGATGAGTACGAAAAAATGGCGCAATCCTTATGCCCCCATACCGAGTAAAAAGCTAAGCGATCAAATAACCGATGTTTCTTTGGCTGTGACGCCAAAGAAAGTGGTGCAGCCAGTCGATCTCCGGACATCCGTATCAAAGATGCGCACCAATATCAAGGGGATCAGCAGCACGATCCGCCAAGTCGAAGAAACCATGGATACGCTTTACGGTGCCATGGAGATGTTTGAATCGATTGGCAAGCGCAGCGCCAAAGGAAACGCCACAGAAAAATCTGTGGAAAGACCCGCAGACAGGCCCGTTTCCAAAAAACAAACCGCAGAGAGCAGCCAGGAACCTGAAACCGTGCGGGACGAAGCAGAAAACAGCGGATCAAACCCTTTGGCAAACATAGATATCGGACAGCTTCTGGGGCTTTTGCAATCTCCTCTCGTTCAAAACCTGCTGAGCCAGTCGACAAACGGCGCAGCAAAACGAAAAAAAGAGGGATAATCTCCCTCTTTTTTTTCTTGATCCTGCAGACCAGCCATGTCCCTGTAGAGCCATGATTGTTCCTAGTCATACTGTATGACATTTTGTCAAGCATGCAACGGTCATAACCGCCCATTTCTCTACGAGCGCAATAGTTTTGTAAGGGACTGGATGTCGTTTAGGCTGATCTCCTGATTGCGGAACATTTCCACGATCTTGTCTTCCCGCTCTTCATTCAAAGTCTTCCCACTCAGCGCTGCAAGCGAGCGAATGATTTGACGCAGCTTGGTTTCATCCTCAAAGTCGCTGCGCTGGAATTGACCGGCCAGCGAGCGCAATTTCCCTTCATCGACTTTATCTGAAGCCTGTTTTTGCAACCTCTCCAAAAAACGGCGAGAAATACTATTGCTCATCGCTCAAAGCCCTCCTTGCAACATTTGGATTACACCATTAACGTATGTGCAGGAGCCTAAAAAGGTGAGCGAATCGACTTAGATACTGTATGGGCCGAGGTATTCGTTTTCACGTGTGCGCCCGCGTCCCATCAATTCCTCCACTCCTTGCCGGGGGGAGGTTCCTTCAAACAAGATCCGGTATAAAACGTCCGTGATGGGCATGCTGACATTTTCCCGTCCCGCCAGCGCATAGGCAGCGTTGGTTGTCCGGACGCCTTCCACGACCATCCCCATTTGTTCCAACACCTGGTCAAGCGGCTTTCCTTGTCCAAGCAAATAGCCTGCCCGCCAATTTCGGCTGTGCTT
The DNA here is from genome assembly GCF_038592925.1 of Brevibacillus sp. FSL K6-2834. Classification (NCBI taxonomy): domain Bacteria; kingdom Bacillati; phylum Bacillota; class Bacilli; order Caryophanales; family Paenibacillaceae; genus Brevibacillus; species Brevibacillus sp. FSL K6-2834. The sequence continues at coordinate 2,498,737 of NZ_CP151945.1, read as the reverse complement.
GCTCGTGCACGTAACTACAAGATCGCCAATTCCGGCAAGACCGGCAAAGGTAAGCGGCATTGCTCCGAGCTGGATGCCCAGCCTCGTGATTTCCGCCAAGCCCCGCGTCAGCAATGCGGCTTTTGCATTGTCTCCGAACCCCAGTCCATCGGACATCCCCGCTCCGAGCGCAATGATGTTTTTGAGCGCCCCCGCAATTTCTGCCCCGACCATATCCGGATTGGTGTACACGCGGAAATAGTTGTTCATCAACAGGTCTTGGGCTCGCAGCATCTTTTCATCTGAAGCAGACGCTACCACTACTGTCGTCGGAGAGCGAAGAATCACTTCCTCGGCATGGCTGGGGCCGCTCAGCACGACCAGTCCGCTGGCGATCGATGCCGGCACTTCTTCACCGATCACCTCCGACATCCGTTTGAGCGTTTCCATCTCAAAGCCTTTGGTCGCATGAATCAGCAGTACGTCTGGTTCCAGGTAAGGCACCAGCTCACGCGTTACCTGCCGCATGGCATGCGACGGAACAGCCAGCAGGACGACTGGCTTCCCTTGCACCGCTTCCTTCATGTCTGTCGTCGCGACGATTTGCGGGGACAACCGAGCCTCCGGCAAATACTTTTCGTTTACGTGCAACGTATTTACTTTCTCAGCCAGCTTTGCATCCCGCATCCACAAAGTGACCTGATGGCCGTTGTATGCAAAAACGGATGCCAGCGCCGTTCCCCAACTTCCCGCACCTATGACTGCAACTTGTAAACTCAATAGTTCCCCCTCCACACTACACATTGTTTCGGAACTTACTTAAACGGGCGCTGGGCAGATTCCCCCAGCCTTCGTTCCTTGCCTGAGAGAAGATTTCGGATATTACTGTAATGACGAATGTAAGCGAAAATGGCGAGTACGGTACTCACCCATATAAAGGCAGGTTCCTTGGCAAATACGTATAGAAAAATTGGAAGCATCGTCACCAACACGAGTGAACCAAGGGAAACGTATCGCGTAATCGCAATAACAATAATCGTAATAATGCCCGAAATCAGAAAGGCAAGCGGAGAAAAGCCGAATGCCACCCCAACGGTTGTGGCAATCCCCTTTCCTCCGCGGAATCCGAAAAAGACAGGCCAATTGTGTCCAATGATGGCAAACAAACCGGACAAAGCGTACGCCAGTGCATTCCCATCAGTCAACAAATGGGTAAGTCCCATTGCGGCCAGACCTTTCAAAGCATCCAAAACCAGCACGGTGACAGCGGGTCCTTTCCCCAGGACACGCAGCGTGTTGGTAGCGCCGGCATTGCCGCTGCCGTGAGAACGTATATCGATACCCGCGATTTTTTTGGCAATGAGGTAACTGAAGCTGACTGATCCGATCAAATAGCTGATCAGCAAGGACAAATACACCATGGTCGTTTCCTCTCCCTATGTTTTTTTGCGCGTCCAGATACGAATCGGCGTTCCCTCAAAGACAAACGCTTCTCGTATTTTGTTTTCTATGTAACGCTCATAGGAGAAATGCATGAGTTCCGGATCGTTGACAAATAGGATGAAAGTAGGCGGTTTGACCGTCGCCTGTGTCGCATAGTTGATTTTAAGGCGTTTCCCGCGGTCTGAAGGCGGCGGCGTCATGATTGTCGCATCGGTAATCAGGTCATTGAGAACCGATGTAGGCACCCGCATCGAATGGGCTTCCGCCACTTGGTTTACCTTTGGCAGGATGGTGTGAACACGTTGCTTCGTCTTCGCCGACACATACAGGATCGGAGCGTAGTCGAGGTATTTAAACTCTTCGCGGATCAGCTCGGTAAAGCGATTCATCGTTTTGTCGTCTTTTTCGAGCGCATCCCATTTGTTCACGATGATAATGACGGCACGTCCCGCTTCATGGGCATATCCGGCAATCTTTTTGTCCTGCTCAATGATTCCTTCTTCCCCGTTCAAAACGACCAATACCACGTCAGATTCCTCAATGGCACGCATAGCGCGCATCACACTGTATTTTTCCGTGGTCTCGTACACTTTTCCGCGCTTGCGCATACCTGCCGTATCCACAAGCACATACTGCTGTCCGTCGCGTTCGAACGGAGTATCAATCGCATCCCGCGTAGTTCCGGCAACATCGCTGACAATGACGCGTTCTTCGCCGAGAATGGCGTTCGTCAAAGAAGACTTGCCCACATTCGGGCGCCCGATGATCGAGACGCGGATGACGTCGTCGGCCTGCTCTTCTTCCTCTTTTGCAGGGAAATGACGGACCACTTCCTCCAGCACGTCTCCGAGTCCCAAACCATGGCTGCCGGATACGGGAAACGGCTCTCCAAGCCCCAACGTATAGAAATCGTAAATCTCCGCTCGCATCTCCGGATTGTCTACCTTATTTACGGCCAATACGACGGGTTTTCCCGTGCGGTTCAGCATGCGCGCAAGCTCCAGATCGGCGTCTGTCGCACCAGTACGGCTGTCTGCGATCATGATGATGACGTCCGCCTCATCGATGGCAAGCTCCGCCTGATGGCGCATTTGCGTCAAAATCTCGTCGGTCTTGCCGAACTCAATACCTCCCGTGTCAATCACGTGAAAATATTGATCCAGCCATTCCCCTTTCCCGTACAAACGGTCCCGGGTAACGCCTGGCTTGTCCTCTACAATGGCAATACGTTCACCGACCAATCGATTAAATATCGTGGATTTGCCCACGTTGGGTCTCCCCACAATGGCTACCACTGGCAATCCCATAGTTGACAACACTCTCTCTCGTATCTGTTTTTAACTAGACAATCATACCACACACTACTTGTGACTCACAATGACCAGGGTATCATCATTCAATTCGTGGACCATCGCATCCAAAATTTTTTCCAGAACAAAGGCTGTCTTCTGCAGACTTTCCTTGTCCTCTACTGCGAAAATGGGGGCTCCGCCTGCTACTTGCTCTTTCTTCATCGTAACGATGGCCATGATCTTACCCGCCATGAGCGCCTCCCTCCGCCGCAGCAGGCGATTCCAGCGGCTTTCGGAACACGCTTTCCAAAATCGGCACAGACTCAATGACGATTTTTGCCCGCTCCTGATCCATGACCTGCGGCAGCAAAAATACGCCCAGCCGACCACTAGCCAAATCTCTCTTGATTAAAGGGGTCAGGGATGGCTCTCCCTCGTCCGTGAACAGGCCCATCTGAACAGCAACGTCATGCAAAATAGCCTGGCGCTGGCCCGGGTGCGCAATCGTAACGCTGGCATTCGCGTCTTTCGGTACAAGGATAAATCCCAGCCCCTGCTTCTTGATGACGTCCTGTGCATCTCGAAGTCCGACGTTCATGATATAGATATCGCCGACATACAAATCCTTTCCGTCGACTCGCACCTCCGCGGGAACGACATCGACGATATGGGACAAGTTCTTGCCTGATTTCAGCCACCGGGAGACCAGCAAAGTACCGATACCCGCCAAAACACCGCCCCACCAGTCGAACAGGACCGTTGCAAAGGTCGTCAGCAGGGAAGTGAAGATAACCAAATAGTTTCTTCCCTCGAACACCATCGCAATACCTTCGATATAGGGACCTCCGCGGGGGATTAGCTCCCTCTTGTCGATCTCCGTCAAAGTAGTGCGTTCCATGTTGCGCACATCGCGAAACTGCTGGGCAGCAACCGTTAAAAAGGTTACCGCCGTATAATCCTGCTTTAGCAGCGAGGGAACTGCAAGAGCGCCGAGAGCAGAAGCAATGACTCCCAGAGAAACGTGTATAATCTTGCCGTGCGGATAGGTGGGGTACTGCCGATAATCCGTTTGCAACAGGTATATGCGGCAAACGATCCCGAATCCAAAGCCAAGCGAGAGCGGAATTACATATTCATTGGAGAGCAGTTCTTGAAACAATGAGCATCACCTGTTCGTGTCTGAATTGGAAGTCTTCCTCCCCCCAAACCGGAAGAGCATTCTCGCCATCGCCCAGCCGCCGGCGCATACTCCCCACAAGGAAATTGCGCTCCACAACAAATCGTGCGCATACTCGTTGCCAATTTGACAGGAGCCAGTCAGCTTCCACTCATAAAGCGAATACAGCAAATCGCTTAGAGGCAAGGAGAGGAGCAGCAAGAACATCTGGGTTAGGCTTGAACGACTCACTGTCAAAGCGGCAAAAACAGCACATACAGGCACCATCCACCTTACATCCCAGACGGCGAGCACCGGATCTGTAAAGAGCAGCCAGCGAAACCAAAACAGCGCTATCCCGATACATCCGCCGATGATCACGTAGATTCTCTTCCGCCCGTGCTGCTGGTTCGAATACAGCCAACCGGCGCACAGAAAGGGCAGGATCGCTCCACTGACGCTTACGCGAATAGCCGGAAAAAAGGAGAGCTGCCAGCTGACGAACGTGCAGACGAGAAAAAGGGTCACTACAGCCAACGCACCAGCTCTCTTGATCCCCCAGCGGTGAAAAACTCCGTCGCAGACACCCATCCATATCAGACAGAGGAAGCACCACTGGATGAGGATCGCTAGCGTTCCATCGTTCATGTCCATCTCCCTCTAGATGCGGTTGTCTTCCCCAAGTATGCCTCATTTTTCATCCTTTCATGAATCAGGAATCTCGCTTGCCCAGTCTTTTCCTCGCATATTTTTCAGGCGCTATTCCGCGCAGGCGAGCACGCTCTGCCGTTCTGCCTGTGATCATTACCGTCACCTGCTGCAGTTCGTTGATCGAGGCTGCTCCCAGTGCTGTCATGGCCACGCGGATCTGATGATGCCAGAGGTCGACGGTCGCCAGGCACTCCTCTATGGAAACCGTCTGAACAAGACGCAAAAAAGAACCGGCCATGCCAACGGCGGACGCTCCCAGAGCAATGGCTTTGACAGCGTCAAGCCCATGACGAATGCCTCCCGAGGCAATAAAAGTGATTCCCCTTGATTGAAGCTCGGCCGATTCCAACAGACTCTCCGGTGTTGTAAAGCCCCAATCCTCGAACATGAACATCGGCGTGTGATGGCGTCTGTTCTCAACTTTGGCAAAGTTGGTACCTCCCCTGCCCCCTACATCCAGGAGGGTGATACCGGCATCTGCGAGTTTTTCCATGCTTTCTGCAGACATGCCAAACCCTACTTCCTTTACGCTCACCGGGACCCCAACGTGCTCCTTGATGCGCCTGATGTTATCGAGATAACCTCGGAAGTCACGGTCTCCTTCCGGCATCAGGAGTTCTTGCATGACATTGAGGTGAATCTGAAGGCCATTTGCTTCAATCATCTCCACTGCTTGTACTGCTTGTTCAACAGTTGCTTCCGCACCCAGGTTGGCAAACACCATCCCTTTCGGATTTTCGCGCCGGACAACCTGGTAGCTTTCTCTGACGGCAGGATCGCGCAACGCCGCCATTTGTGACCCCACTGCCATCGCCAACCCTCTTTCGCGGGCGATGACCGCAAGCTTCTGATTGATTGCGGTGACCGCAGGAGCACCCCCGGTCATGGCATTTATCAGCAGGGGAGAAGAAAGCTGGAGGGGAGGCAGTGATGCAGCAAGATTGAAGTTACCATAAGACATATTCGGTAAACTATTTGGCGCAAAGGATATGTCATCCCAGATACTGCTTTCTTCCTCTCTCGTTTCTAATGCAAATTGTATATGGTCCATTTTCCGACGCGAACGATCCATGGATTACCTCCGTATCTACAGAAAAAGGGACACGCCTATGCGCATCCCCTTTTATTCTTACTTCAGTTTATCTTTCAGGTCTCCAAACAGTTCTCCCAGCGTCACACCCAAAGGTTGATTGTTCTCTTGCTGGAACTGCTGCTGTTCGCGCTTGCTCGCACGCTCTGCCTGCTCTACACGATCTTCTTCAACGGCACGAATGCTGAGACTGATGCGCTGCTCTTTCGGCACCACATCCAGGATTTTCACCTGAACCTCTTGGCCTTCCTTCAGCACCTCACCTGGAGTCGCTACCCGTCGGTTCGCGATTTGGGAGATATGGACGAGGCCTTCGATCCCTGGCGCCACTTCTACAAATGCTCCAAAGGAGACGAGGCGTTTTACCGTACCGGCGACCACATCGCCAGCTTTGAATTTCTCAGCGGCTTCTGCCCAAGGTCCTGGCTGCGTTTCCTTGATGCTGAGGCTGATCCGTTCGTTTTCCTTGTCAACCTTCAGAACCTTCACCTTTACTTTGTCGCCTTCTTTGACGACATCAGAAGGCTTGTCGACACGGTTCCAGGCCAACTCGGATACGTGTACCAGTCCGTCAACTCCGCCGATGTCAACGAATACGCCAAAATCAGTCATTCGCTGCACGGTACCTTCCAGTACCTGACCGGGCTGCAGTTGATCCAAAACAGCGCTCTTCTGCTGTTTCGCCTCGTCCTCCAAAACCGCTTTATGGGAGAGGATTACCTTATTCTTTTCTTTATCCATTTCGACAACCTTCAAGCGAAGGTTTTTGCCCTTGTACTCGCTGAAATCTTCAACAAAGTGACGCTCAACCATGGAGGCAGGGATAAAACCGCGCACCCCTACATCTACGACGAGACCGCCTTTGACGATTTCCTTTACAACGGCTTCAATTACTTCGCCAGAAGCCATTTTTTGCTCCAGATCGCTCCAAGAAGTTTCCATGGCAACAGCCTTTTTGGAGACAACCAGTTCTTCTTTTTCATCGTTGAGCTTGATTACCTTTACATCGAATGTGTCCCCTACCGAAACGACATCGGACACCTTTTCCACGTGCAGCGGAGAAAGTTCGCTGATCGGAATCAGCCCGTCGTATTTGTAGCCGACGTCTACCAATGCCTGTTTTTCCTCCACCTTGGTAACCGTAGCCTTAACTACATCACCCACGGAAATCACTGTTGCATCCGTCAGGCTTACGTTGCTTTCTTCCATCATGAGTAAAACCTCCTTCGATACCATCAAGTCCCAAGCGTCTATTTAGAGGCTGTTTAAAAAGCGAGGCAACCAAAATTTTGCATGATTGCAGGAAACAGACTGTCATCCAGCCGGTTACTCCTCCTTTTTAAACCTCCACTGTATAAGAACCGGGAACATGTATATTTGCAACTGACGCCAAATGGCTGACAGTTAGCTGACAAGCCAGGAAGTTCCAGCAAAGTTAGTATTCTACCCTTTGCTGTTTCTATTCCGCCTTGCGCGAGAATCGATGTTGATCCAGCAGCGATTGGATATGGCTCATGATCAGGTCAGTCGTCTCACGCAACGTTTCGGAGTCCGTTTTTCTCTCCCGCAAAGCCGAGAGGTCAATCGGCTGTCCGTAGACGATCTTGACCGGCCGGAACAACTTGTATGGACCGATGATGGCCACTGGTATGACTGCAGCATCAGATTTGAGGGCAAACATGGAGACGCCGGGCATACCAGCGCCCAACTCTCCCGTTTTGCTGCGAGTTCCTTCCGGGAAAATTCCAAAGATTTTTCCCTCTTCCAGCAATTTGAGAGTCGCGCGGATCGCTCCGCGGTCGCCAGCTCCCCTTTTCACGGGGAAGGCGCCGAATTTGGTGATCAGAAACGAAATGACGGGGATCCGGAACAGCTCTTCCTTTGCCATGAAATGCACCTGTCTGTCGATCCCGCTGCCCAGCAACGGCGGATCCCACAAGGAGAGGTGGTTGCAGCAAAGAATTACAGGGCCTTCCTTAGGTATATGTTCGGCACCGATTACTTGCCAACGGTAAAATGTAGAAAATATAAAGCGGAAAAAGCCCCGAAATACACGATAGTAACTCACGTTCTTACTCACCCGATCGCTTGCAAATTTGTAGGATCCGATCGACAACCTGCGGAATGGTCATGCCTGTCGTATCCAACAGAACGGCATCCTCTGCCTGTCGCAGCGGAGCAACCTCCCGCTCCATATCGCGTTTATCTCGCTGCGCGATCTCCGCTTCCAGCTCGGCCAGATCCGTTTGATGCCCTTTTTGCTGCAATTCCTTCAATCTTCGCTCTGCCCGCTCACGGATGGATGCGGTCAAAAAGATCTTTACTTCCGCATCGGGCAGCACATGCGTGCCAATGTCCCGCCCATCCATGACGACATTGCCTACCTGAGCCAGTTGCCGCTGCAAAACGAGCATTTGCTCTCTGACCGCACCATAGCTGGCTACGACAGAAGCGTATTGACTTACCTGCGGTGTCCGGATTCGATCGGTAATATCCTCGTCATTCCAATAAACGCGCTGCTGCGCAGAGTCTCGCTTCAAGTGAATAACGTTGTTTTTCAACAATTCGGAGACGGCTTGCTCGTCTTCTATTTCAATCTGGTGCTCTTGGGCAGCCCAGGCCAAGGCCCGGTACATAGAGCCGGTGTCGATGTACAGGTAGCCGAGCTGTTCTGCAACCATCTTGGCTACGGTGCTTTTCCCCGCTCCTGCTGGGCCGTCTATTGCAATGTTCATTCTGTTTCTCACCCGCTATGTATGAGTGCCGGAAAGATACAAAAACAAGAAAAGCTTCTGTCGAAGCCCTTTCATAACTTTCTCAACTCTCTATGTTGTCTATAATAGTACCATAGTATGGAAGCATGCGCAAACCCTTAAGGAATATGCGACACGCCTTCCAGACGTTCTGTTTCCAACAGGAAGACTCGCAGCGGATCAACCGCAAGCAGCAGTTCACCAGCTATGAGCAAAGCTGCGCAGACGAAAATAAGCAGGACCATTGCTCTTTCTACTCGCCTGGATAAACGGTCAAATTGCTGGTCGAAGTCTTCAGCCATCCGGTATCACCCTTCAGCAGTTGTTATTCCAGTACGCCTTTTTTTCTCATTTCCAACTGTCTCTCGTAGCATGTACGAACGATCTTTGCCCGATCGGATTCGTTGATTTTCGTGAATTTCACTGACACCCATTGATGCTTCCCCTTTTCATCTGCAGGCTTTTGCCGCACAATTTCTCCAAGGGCAAAAGCGTGATGCACCTGACCTGCCTTGCTGGGCAGCGACAGCCATATCTCCAGACTATCCTTCTCCTGCAAGCGCATGTTGTCCTCGCATGTAAAGGAGAGGCCGCCTCCACTCAAGTCGACTGTCCGAGCGAGAAAATGGTACTGTCTCAGCGGATCGTCCATTTTCACTGCAATCTCTACAGCCGTTTGAATACGGAGGTAATTGCGCCTTTGATTCCGAATGACCGCATCTTTACTTGGGAGACTCATTAGCAGGACCGGAATGTTTTCCGTTTGCCTGCCGATGATCGTTGAGCGAAACTCATAGCGGGAGCCGTCTTCTCCGATGTACCACACATCGCATTCAGTACCAGTCAACAGCGGGGCGGTTCTTCCGGTCTTCTCGCTAATGGGAAGCTCGATTACTGCCGTGTCGTCCCGAAGGTCTGCAACTCTTGTTTTTAATGTATGATCGCGGTTCTCATCCCAGGCATCGACGAGGTTAAGGCGGAGTGTTTGTCCGATTCTAGGCAGCAACATGATCATGCTTTTCCCCCTTTTTCTCCTCATGCCTTCCATTATAACCCGGGGGCCCAATAAACGGCAAATAGGGAAAACCGTCGCCAGCCGGCTTTCCCTTTGAAGAAGCATCTATTCTGTAGCTTTGCTTTCTTGTCCTGTGGTCATTTTCACAATTTCTTCCTCTTCGCCGGTCATTGCATTGATGTAGACCATGTACGAATTCCCTTCAAAGCTGCAGGCCAGCTCCCAGCACAGCACTTCATTTCCATCGTTTTTTCCTTCAATGAGCGCCAGCCGCTGGTCGGTGACTTTTACGCTGGGATTCACTTTTTTCTTTGCTTGCTCAGCTGTCACTTTCGGCTTGGAAAGGATTCGCTGCTTGTGGTTAAACAGATATTCGGTCGAATTGAAGCTGACTACTGTGCCATTGTCCAAAGCCGTTTTCACCGCAACTGCATCGGGATAGATGCGGACGCCATCTTGCTCGGGGACAAAGGTCATAACGGCCATGCCCTCATAACCGTCTTTTTCCGCTACGACCATATTCGAAAAGCCATGCGCCTCCAAAAATTTCTTGGCGCTCGCTTCCGCTTGCTCCATGGACATCCGCTGTTCCCCTACATCCCGTTCGTTCATCAACCATGCTACCTTGCCGCCGCGCTTCGTCACATCCATGTAAATAGGTGTCGGCGACTGGGGGGAGGTTAAGCGAACGCTGTACGCCGAATACGTTTCCGCCTTGCCGTTATCGTCGACCTCTACCTTTGTATTGGCCGGGTCTAAACCGGTAAAGGACAGAGCGATTTTTTGCGCCTCCTCCTTGGAAACCGGGTTTCCGTCAATTCCTTTGATCCGCTGCTGCTTTTTCTTGTCCAGGCTCTTGATGCCTACGCCCCAGTCTACTTCCGGAAATTCCTGTACCTTCTTTTCAATCGTTCGGAAACCGTCAATAATGGTGTTGTCCGTCTTTTTGTCATCAGATGCAAGAGCGGTCTCCACATCCATCCAGCGCAACCGTTTGTCGATCACCTTCGTCTGTACGTGCTGAAGCTGCTTTTGAATGCTTTTGGAATTGTTGTACAAGCTCTTTAACGTTTGATATTCCTGATTAGTGAGCGGATTTTTGTCCAGGTCGCGCACGGCTACCCTGTATGAAAAGTCAGCTACCTTGGCCAAAAATTCCTCTGTATTGTTGAACGGCATCAGTGTCAGCGGCAATTGGCCGACATCGGATTGAGCTGCATAAGCAAGTCGCCACACGTTTGTCAAAGATGGGGTCATCTGACTCCGCGAGTTGATTACGAGAGATTTCCCCAGTTCGTCATGAAGCTTGTCGATATGGTGGTTCAAGTCATGGAATGCGCGTTGATACTGGTTTTCGGCCTTGATCAGCACCGAGTTTTTTTCGTTGTGCTCCTGATAGCCCCACATGCCCGCTCCTACCAAGCCAACGAGAGCAACGGGCAAAGCAACACGTGCAATTGCTCCATATACCATGTTGTGATAGTCCCCCCTTCACTAGTTAACGACAAAATATATGTCTGCCGATTCTTTTTACCTGCGGTCGGCTCCAAATCCATTTTGAAGTAGCGGTCGCCGGATTGAAGTAATACGTGCAGCCCCCTGTCGGGTCCCAGCCGTTCAAGGCATCCCGGACAGCTTTTTTCGCCTGGGCATTTGGAGTCAGCCAGATTTGCCCGTCTGCAACGGCCGTAAATGCTCTTGGCTCAAAAATGACACCGGAGGGTGTATCGGGAAACGAAGGGCTTTCCACCCGATTCAAAATGACTGCCGCAATCGCTACTTGCCCCTCATACGGCTCTCCCCTGGCTTCACCGTAAACAGCATTGGCCATCATCTTCAGCTCATTGTCCGACAAGCGGGAGGGATGGAAGCTTTGCGTCTTTGCCTGCGCCTTTCCTTTTGCCGGTGCAGCGACTTCCACTTCCTGTGCAGTCGCCACCTGTTTATCCGGTTCGTCTGAATAAATCCAGTACCCGGCAACTGCAGCCAGCACTGCCAGTACCCCTGCGATCAGCTTCGTTCCCACGGTACACATCCTCCTTGACATATCATGCAATCTTTGCATAGTGTTAGTGGAGCTAGAAATGTTTATTCACGAATCCACCTTTCCGGGCAGAAAAAAAGAACCGGCATCATGGCCGATTCTTCTCTGCTCCGCGATCTCGTCGAAGCTAACGCTATTCGATTAGGGCAAAGACTATGGTTGTTCCTGAATGCTGAAATGTCTGTCGTTGTTGCAAAGACATTGTTTAAAGCCGGTCTCCACTTCTCCGCTGGGCTCTCGCCGTCCCCGGAGCGTAAACTTTTCTCCGCATTCATTGCAGCGAATCGTCACTTTCGTTCGTTGGTTCCTAGACACGTCTCTTCTCCTCCTCGCTACTTATTGTGGACGGGAAGTTAGTGTTTTAGAACCGAAATCGTGGGCCCTCTGCACTTTTTTCAGCCCTTGCCACCATAGAAGCAGCATAAAGGGAACTATGATCCAAATCCAGTGCTCTGTCGTCAAAAAGATGGAATTGTACAACGCGTGCAAAATGATCGGCAATGCAAGGGAGACAAACAAACGTCTCAGCTCCAGGTTTGCTTTTCCCGAAAACTTGGCTTTCCCTAAATAATACCCCATCCACACGCCGAACAGCGCGTGACTGGAAACGGGCAAAAAAGCGCGCCAAAAGGCAATATCCACCCCATTAATGATCAGGTAAATAAAGTTTTCCAATGTGGCAAACCCAAGGGAAACGGCTACCGCATACACAATTCCGTCATAAGGCTCATCAAACTCCACGTGTTTATAGACAGTGAAATACAGGACCATCCATTTAAAAAATTCTTCTACCACCGCTGACTGGAAAATACTCGCAAACAGCTCACTTCGCCAGTTCCACTCGGTCTGCATAATATGCTGCAGGACCATCACGGGAAAGACTAAGAGAACCCCGAAAATAAAGGTCCGAATCACCATGGATATCGGCTCGGGCTCCAAATTGTCACGGAGATAAAAATAACTCAGGATGGCGATACCGGGGGCGATAGCGGCCCCAATGACAGCAAGCATCTGAGTATTGCTCCTTTACACAAGACTATTATTCATCGTACCATGAATAATGGTTACTTGAAAACCGCTACAGGAGAGAGACTTTATGCAAAAGAAAATTTTAGTCATTAACACAGGCGGCACCATCGCCATGTCCGTCGACGAATCAGAAGGAGTCAAGCCTCTGGAAGATCACGCTGTCGAAAAAATTTTGCCTTTTTTGGATCGGTACGCCGATGTAACCATGATCAATCACATCAATCTGCCAAGTCCCCATATCACTCCTGCGATTATGAATGAGCTTCGCCTTTTCATTCAACACGAGTTGAGCCAGCACGGCTATGACGGGGTCGTGGTCACCCATGGAACCGATACATTGGAAGAAACCGCTTATTTCCTCGACCTAACCTTGCCTGTGACCGTGCCAGTCGTTGTGACCGGCGCCATGCGGAGCAGCAATGAGCTGGGAGCTGACGGACCTGTAAACCTGATCTCCTCCGTACGAACTGCCGCTGATCCCCAGAGCAGGAACAAAGGTGTACTGGTCGTGTTTAACGATGAGATTCACGCAGCCAGACATGTAACCAAGACCCACACCAGCAATGTCGCTACCTTTCAATCGCCGCAATACGGTCCGATCGGGACTATTTCCAAAAAAAGCGTCAGTTACCATCATGCTCCACTGGTCAGGGAATACTACCCGATCGCCAGCGCCCAGGCCGATGTGCCGCTGCTGAAGGCTGTTTCCGGGATGGACCCTCGCTGGCTTGGCTTTTTGCTGGAGCAGCCGGTTGACGGTCTTGTTCTGGAGGCATTCGGGCTTGGAAACCTGCCACCCGCGATCGTCCCTGTCCTGCAAGAGCTGCTGGACAAGAAAATCCCGATCGTCCTCGTCTCGCGCTGCTACAACGGCCAAGTCCAGGATGTCTACGATTACGCCGGCGGCGGCCGCCAGCTCAAGGAAATGGGCGTCTTGTTTTCAAATGGCTTGAATGGCCAGAAGGCACGCCTGAAATTGATGGTCGCCCTGCAGCAAACCCGCGACTTTCAAGAGCTTCAACAATTGTTCGAGCAATAAAGAAACCTCCTTGCTGCATACGCAAGGAGGTTTTTTTTTCGGAACAAAGCCTGTCTTATACCCAACCGCGGAAGCGGGAAGCTTCTGCCATTTTGCGTACACCCACCATGTAGGCGGCCAGACGCATGTCGATGCGGCGTGTTTGAGCGAGGGAGTATACATTCTCAAACGCTTTTACGAGAACTTTTTCCAGCTTTTCAATAACTTCTTCTTCGGACCAGTAGTAGCCCTGGTTGTTTTGCACCCACTCGAAGTAGGAAACCGTTACCCCGCCAGAGCTCGCCAATACGTCTGGTACCAGCAGAATGCCGCGCTCTGTGAGAATTTTTGTAGCTTCGAGTGTGGTTGGTCCGTTTGCTGCTTCCACCACGATCTGCGCTTTGATGTTGTGCGCATTTTCAGCCGTGATTTGGTTTTCAATCGCAGCAGGAACGAGAATATCGCATTCCAGTTCCAGCAATTCTTTATTGGAAATGGTGTTGTTGAACAGCTTTGTAACAGTACCGAAAGAATCGCGACGGTCGAGGAGATAGTCGATATCAAGACCGTTCGGATCGTACAGGGCACCGTAAGCATCAGAAATACCGACGACTTTTGCACCTGCATCGTGCATGAATTTGGACAGGTAGCTTCCTGCGTTACCGAAGCCTTGAACGACTACGCGAGCTCCTTCCAGTTGAATGCCGCGGCGTTTTGCAGCTTCGCGGATGCAAATAGTTACACCCTTGGCGGTAGCTGTTTCGCGGCCGTGGGAACCGCCCAGCGCAATCGGTTTTCCTGTAATGAAACCTGGCGAATCAAACTCGCGGATGCGGCTGTACTCGTCCATCATCCAGGCCATAATTTGCGAGTTGGTGAACACGTCTGGTGCTGGAATGTCTTTTGTCGGGCCTACGATTTGGCTGATCGCGCGGACGTACCCGCGGCTCAGGCGCTCCAGTTCGCGGAACGACATTTCACGCGGGTCACAAATGATACCGCCTTTACCGCCACCATATGGCAGGTCGACGATACCCGCTTTCAAACTCATCCAAATAGAAAGCGCTTTAACTTCATCTTCTGTAACTTCCGGGTGGAAACGAATGCCCCCCTTGGCAGGACCCACTGCATCATTATGCTGTGAGCGATAACCTGTAAAGACCTTAACTTCTCCGTTGTCCATGCGAACCGGAATACGTACGGTCAGAACGCGCAACGGCTCCTTCAAGAGTTCGTACATTGCTTCCTGGTAACCTAGCTTTTCCAGTGCCTCTTTGATCACCGTTTGGGTCGAATGCAGCAAGTTCATGCTTTCTTGTTGTTCTTTTTTCCCTTGGGTGTTTTCGGTTACCACTTCGTGATTACCCATTACTTATTCACCTCAAAATAGTTGTCGGTAAACCCATCGTTAAGTATACACGCTTGTATCAGGGATGAGAAGATGAAAATTCCCTTTTCATGCGGAATAGGCACTTTCGGGCTAGACCCGGCACGTTTTTTTCAGCAGTTTATTCAGCAGGTAAATATGCTTGAAAGCCTGTCCTGACAGCAAATTCAAGGGAGGCTGCTCCTCCTTTCAGACGTGTCGTTAGCTTGCCCATTTTATTGGAAAAACATTACCTTTGCTGCACTTCCCCGACTGTCAAAACCGATTTTCTGTGCCATAATATAGATTATCACCCCATGCTGCCTAACGGAGGTTCATCATGAAAGAGAAAAGAATCTTGTTCGTTTTTGCTCACCCCGATGACGAAACGTTTACCTCTGGCGTCACGATCTGCAAGTACGCATCCCAGCCCGATGTATCCATACATCTTTTGTGCGCAACCCGAGGAGAGGCAGGCAAGCCCGGAGATCCGCCCATCTGCACGATGGAGGAGCTGCCGGCGGTACGGGAAGCCGAATTGCGAAAGGCTGCTTCCATCCTCGGCATTTCCCGTGTGGAATTCATGGGCTACCGAGACAAAGAACTATCGAATATCCCTCCGGCGGAGCTAGAGCAGAAGATCAATGAAGCGATTGAGCGGATCAAGCCACAGGTCGTCATTACATTTGCTCCGCATGGCATCTCCGGCCATCCGGACCATCAGGCGATATCAGCCGCAACTACGAGCGCGGTTCAAGCCTTGCCTGCCGGCTCAGTTACCCAGAAACTGTATTATGTTACTCATGCTGCGGACCAGAATTTCGGCATAGCGTCACCTCCCTATACCGATCCGATCGACAGCATCACTACGATTATTTCCGCGCCTGCTTATGTACCGCAGGTAGCCCAAGCACTGGCCGCCCACCGGACACAGCACCTGTCCGTCAGCCGTGTCTTCCCTGGCGTCCTGCAGGGCGATACGACTTATGTTCGTACAGTCAATCACTTCATTCTCGTCGGCGACCGTCCCCGGGAAACCTCTGTAGAGGAAAAGGAAACAGACCTTTTCAGC
Organism: Brevibacillus sp. FSL K6-2834; assembly: GCF_038592925.1. Classification (NCBI taxonomy): domain Bacteria; kingdom Bacillati; phylum Bacillota; class Bacilli; order Caryophanales; family Paenibacillaceae; genus Brevibacillus; species Brevibacillus sp. FSL K6-2834. Next base: position 2,482,769 of record NZ_CP151945.1, on the reverse strand, counting down.
GGCATAACGACGTAGAAGCCTACATTTTGATGAAAACAGGAAAAGCACCTAGTTGCGCAACTAGGTGCTGTTTTCACGCGTATATGCGGAAGTTCGTTAGGTAAAGTGCCTGCATATTTCCTTGACAGCATCATCTGCGACAACCACTTTCCCGTATTCCTCCAAAACGTATACGGTCGTTGGCGTCGCCTCTCCATATTCCGAGAGGATCGCAATCATTTTCTGGTAGCGGTCCTGATCCAGGTCGAGCTCTTCCAGTACCAAATAGTATTTCCCTTGATAGAAATAAGCTGCGCCTCCGTTGATCAGGAATGCGTTTATACGATGAGCGGCTTCAACCAGGTGCTCAAAGTCGCGGAAAGAATAAATGACAAGATCGCTTTCCTCGAGTGTGACCTCGAGTTCGTACACATCGTCCTCGTCGTACTCTTCCTCATCTTTTTCAGTCTTTGAGCCTGTTTTTCCGCGAGTTACGATTACGACCATCCCCTGAGCTGGCAAGGCAAACACTTCAACGGCGACAGGACCCGACACCTCGAAACCAAGTTCCTGGTAAGCCTGCTCCATCATATCGTTGAACAGTTCATGAACTTTGGGAATGTCACGCCACATGTCCTCTTTTTCGATTCCTCGTTCCGACAAATCGTCGAACGTGAGAAAGATTCGTATCTTGTCTTGACCAAGGCGTTCAACACGCATGACCGTCCCCTCCTCGCCATCCAGTCGTACTACAAATTATGAATGAAAGCCTGTAAGAGTTCTCCGCATTTTCCGACGAATACCTGGCAGCGGATGACCCAATTTCCTACATTTCGGTCATACCTATATCATATCACATTTATGGACAAGTACATAGCGCTCTACCTGTCTTTTCAATCGGGGAGAACACTTTGACCGTGTCGAAAGCTAGCGAACTGTCACCTTTGCAAGGTTGGGGGATGTCGCTTCCTGCGCTTTCCCAGGAAAGATTTTCGCACTCATTTCTTTCGCGTCAGTTGAGTGATTTCCGTATAGAGTGCCCTTCGCCGTATGAGCTTGATTATTGAAAACAACAAGAGAAAGATGAGCAGTACAGCTGTCGGGCCGGGCATCTTCACATACTGGATGTAGGCAATCAGCGAGAAATACCCGCACATCATCAGATGCAAGAAGCTGTCCATGGAGAGAGGCCGCTGCGTCAACCGGAGAAAATGGCCTACAAATGGTTTTCCCCACAGGAGCGAAGCAATTAAAAACAAGGAAACAGAGATGATCAATTCGATGGGCTTAAACAACAGTAATGTCATCCCTTCTCCCAAGCCGCGTGCAGCCAGCTCCTTGACGGGAAACAATTTGTAAGCGCCATTCATAGACCACCAGGCAAGAACGCCGGCTATCAAATCCTTCAGGTACGCCGTCACTTCTCCCCCATCCTCCTCAATACCATACTTGCTATCAAATTATATGGCGTTCCTATTCACTTGTGCCTATCAACCCATGAAAAAAGATTGCACCTGTCAAAATGCAATCCGTCTACACCTAATCTTGTTGTAGCAACCGTTTATGTATCCAAATGGCCGCCTGGGAACCATCCCCCATAGCGATGGCTACCTGCTGAGAATGGGCAGCAACGTCACCGATCGCCCAAATGCCGGGATAGCTTGTCTCTTTCGTGCGGGGATTCACGATTGCATGCCCTTTCTCATTCATCTCAACCGGAAACGCCCGCAGCAAATGGGATTGTGCACGTGCTCCTGGGAATGCGAGAAAAACTCTGGACAGCTCGACCTGCTCTCCGGTTGCCAAATGCAAGCACCGCACTTCACCGGCTTGATGTTCAAGCGACACTACCGGTTCAAAGCAACAGGGGTACGAAGAGTTCTTGGCGCTGTCAACGTCCGCTGTTTCTTCCTCCGTGCTCGAGATGAAAAGCTGCAGCTTGTCCGTATAATAAGAAAGCGCATTTGCCATCTGAACTGCCTGCCTTGCCCGGCCGATCACCCCTGTTTGCTTGCCGACGGTTTCATACCCGTCACAATCAGGACAGATGAAAGCCGAGATGCCGAGGCACTCGTGCAATCCGTCGATATCAGGGAACGGGTCTGCGATTCCCGTTGCCAGCACGATTGTGCGCCCCCGGATTGTACTACGCGTACGTCTCGTTTCTACGCGAAAGAGCTGATCAGCATCCTGAACAAGGGAGACCACTTCATCCTCGAAGTACTCCGCTCCATAGCGCATCGCATGCGTCCGTCCTGCCTGCCGCAATTCGTCGCCACTGATTCCGGCGGGAAAGCCCAACAGGTTTCGATACCTCTTGGCCGCAGACGAACGCCCGCCACCGTCATCGATCACCGCTACCTTTCGCAGGCTTCGGCTCAATTGAATGGCAGCCTGCCAGCCAGCGATCCCGCCGCCAATTATCACGGTGTCAAATGTCAATGGTCATTCCACCTCGTCTGTCTGGTTTCCGTTATTTTTCCCCAGACATCCCCGGCTCATTACCGGGAAAGCGGAATTTGTACGATTTGCCCTTCCAAAAGCTGTGCTTCCGCGCTGATCCCGTTGTAACTTGCAATTTTCTTTACCCCGCTGTTATGGCCGTAGTACATCCGGGAAAGCTGAAACAGCGTCTCCCCTTTTTTCACTTTATGCTGTTTTACTTCGGATTGCGGCGAAGAAGCCTGTTGCTTTTCCACAGCGGCAGGCTTGTCTTCCGGTTTGGTCGCCGGGGAACTGCTGCCGCTTCCCTGATGGGCTTCCGAAGCAGCCTTCTCTGCTTGTTTTTCTCCTCCCGCAACAGCATTGGTCTCCGCTTGGCTCGCAGAAGGAGACTGGGAGGCAGAACCGAGCTTTTGTGATCCAGGCGACTGGTTTTCCGCATTTTGCTGTTGCCCAGGGGTTGACGAGTCTTGGCCCGACGCCGTATCTGCCTGTGGATGTACCGCTCCCTCTGCTGAGGCTTCGACTGGCCCCCTCTCTGCTTGCGAAGATTCTGTTCCCTGCGAACTCTCTACAAAGGAAACGGCACCTGGCACTGCTTGTGACGCCTTGTACAATTCGAATCCGATCAGAATCAAAAACAAAGTTCCAAAGACAGCAAGCCCTGATTGCAGGATGGTCCTGTAAGAAAAGGCTGGCATCTTCACCTGACCGGCCTGCTTGTGCTTTGTTCTCCTGGGGGGCAAGCCTCCATGCTGAGCGTTTGCTCCGTACTCAAAGCTTTCTATGCTCTCGGGCTGTTTTTTGTTCTCGTTTGGTGTCACTCCAGGTTCCTCCTCTCACGGGAATATCCATGTTGAATATAGAAGGCCAACAAAAGGTCAATGACGATGTGGGCCAGAATGGACGGAAGCAGGGAACCGCTCGTCTCCATCAGCCACCCCAACAGCCAGCTGGTGACAAATACACTCCCGACAAGCAATGGTTTGGACAAATAGCGGACGTGAACCAGCGTAAAAAGAACGCTCGTCCACACATTGCCGATAACCGGCTGGACGACACCGCGAAACAGCCATTCCTCGCCAATGCCAATGACGCAGCAGAGAACGAACGTGCCGCCGATAGAGAGCCCGGAAAAAATGCGTTCATTGATACTCCCGTCGTCCTGCCAGCGAGGAGGCAAAAAACGGTCCATGCCAATGCTTGACCCGACGACGACAGCAGCAACCCCTATCGCCCACATCAACGACCCGATGCCTGGAAAGCGAAACAGGGAAAGCGTGTCTGCCCATCCGTGGACAAAGAGGCTGCCGATCAGGGCCACACCAATGACGACGACTTGTGTCAGCCAGAGATTAAATCGCAATGTCGCATCGTCCAGACCATGGTGCACGCGCTTCAAAAGATGCTTCCTCCCTTTTTATTCGGCAAAAGCTTTTCCAATGCCTTCCTCAGATTCCATGCGTTTTTCCCTGTTCTTTCCGTTCGCGATCCGGACTTGTCCAAATAGGCGGATCTGTCCAACCCGCAATGACTGCAGCAGGCAGCCGATGAAGTATGATCGAGCTCGCCAAAGTATCTATTTAATCGCATCCGATAGCATTCGTTCCCTTCGAGCCAGCGAAGCATTTCCAACAGTTTTTGACGCTTTAGCCATTTCGGCTTTTCCATCGCTTCGATCATTTGGGATGCTTTTTCGGCGAGGTTCCCCATCTGCGAGGCATCACTCAGTTCATAGCGGTATTCTTCTCGTCCCGCTGCCACGTCACTGACGATCCCCGCTAGCTCTGCATAGAAAAATAAGAGAGCTGCCATCTCTTCCGGGATGTCATGCATCGCAAGCTCGGAGATGGGCTTGGTCCCTGCCTGGGAAAGCCCTTGCAAAAACCGAAGCGCCTGCTCCGTGGTGGGATACTCCTTCTCCTGCAGATGGGTGTGAATCAGCCTGTCTTCCGGGACGTAGTAAAGCCCGGCATAGCCTGCTTTTCCATCCCTTCCGACTCTGCCGATTTCCTGCGCATAGGCTTCCAGACTTGGCGGAAAGTGATAGTGCAGAACAAAGCGGATATCGGATTTGTCGATTCCCATGCCAAACGCATTGGTAGCTATGATGGCATCGAGCTCCCCCCGCAAAAACTGCGTTTGCACAACCATTCTCTCCATGCTGCTCATCCCGCCGTGATAGCCATGCACACTTTTTTTCCCGGAAAGCTGATACTCCGCAACGAGCAGTTCCACTGTTTGCCGGGTACTGCAATAAACGATTCCCGGTCCTTGCAATTCGTCTATGGATTTTTTTACCATCTGTCTGCGATCCGCTTCGGACTCAGCCAGGATGACGTCTATGGCGATATTTTCCCGATTGAGCGGCTGGGTAATGACATTTTCCTGCTTGATGTCAAAGAGATCGCAAATCTCCGCTTTCACCCCTGGCGTCGCCGTTGCCGTCACTGCCAGCACAGGAGGCGATCCCAAGCTTTGGACCACCTGTGGCAGACGCAAATAATCAGTGCGAAAATCATGGCCCCACTGCGAAATGCAATGGGCTTCATCAATCGCGAGCATAGATACGCCAGCGCGGACCAGCGCTTTTTGAACTGCGGAATTTTGCAATTTTTCCGGTGATACATAAATGAGCTTGTACGCTCCGCGGCTGATTTCAAACAGGCGCTCCCGCGTCTCTGCAGGCTCCATAGTGCTATTGATGTACGCAGCGGGGATTTTTCTCTTCCCGCGAAGCTGCTGCACCTGATCGGTCATCAAAGAGATTAGCGGGGAAACGACGACTGCCGTCCCTGGCAAATAAAGCGCAGGAAGCTGATATGTCACGGACTTGCCTCCCCCCGTAGCCATCAGTCCCAGCACGTTTTCGCCTCGGAGAATCCGCTCGATGATTTCCCACTGTCCCGGACGAAAAGAGGAGTAGCCGAAATGACGCTTCAGAAGATCCCCGAGTCTTAGGTCAAGCGTCTCTTTTTGCATCTTCTTCTCCTCCTTTCTTTCTTGCCAGCGCCAGTCGGATTTGCAGATACGAAACGCCCGGGCCGAGCTGGTCTTTAATGAGTCTCAACCTGCTCGTCCCAAGCCGCTCACTGATTTTGACAATTTCTTCTGCCAGTTCAGCTGAAAGATATCGCGAGCCGTCCCACTCCGGGCAGCGCAAAGCGATTTCCACCAGGTGGTCTTCGACCGTACCCGGCTTGATGCCCCGCCTATTGGCAATCTGCTCGATGCTGCTTCCCTGTTTGGCCAATACGTATGTCAAAGATGCGCTTTCAGTCAGACGCGGGTCTTTTCCCCCCTCATTTTTCAGCAAAGCAGACAGCAGGGGGAACTCAGCGCGATTGTCCTGAATCGTACGGATCATCCGAGCCAGCCCGCAGCGAATCTGCATGTGAATATAAGCTGGAGCTTCCCGTTTTCGCAAACTCAGTTGTGACAGCGTGAGTCCCGACTGGGAAACGCCCGAAAAACGCTGGAAGATCATTTCCTGGACGGACTCAGAAAGCGGAGACATGGAACAGAACAGCTCCTGTGCCAAGCCTTCTGTCCAGCGAGCCCGCCGCTCCTTGTCCGCCAGACACTCTTTTACCCAGCGCTGGGTGCGTTTTTCCTGGACGATCGGCTGAAAGGAAAGATCGCCTTCCAATAAGTGGGAAACCGTCTGAACGATCAGATGCAGCCGCAGCCAAAACAAATCAATCTGCTCGGCGATATCTGCGGCGGTAAAGGGTTCAAACCAGTACGAAAAGTTGTACTCTCTTTCGCTTTCGGACGCGATTTGAAGAGCTTTTTCCGTCAAGACAAATGACGGTTTTCTTCCACTTTCCGCCCTCTGCATCGGGATCAGCAAAGACTCCTCCTGCAATTTATAAACAATTTTCTCCCAATCCTCTTTCAAAAGACGGGGAAACATCCGATAATACGGATAAAGGCTGTATAAATGAACGTCCTGCAGGGTCTGGTTTGCTTTTCTGCCACGCAATATGTAATAAAGGGCCTGAACCGTCCGCTCGCCTGCCAAGGGAAGCATCCCTGTAATGGTCAGCGAACGTATGAAAGCCCATTCCCGATCATGAAGAGTTGAACTGCTCATGGGTACTCCTTTTCCATATCGGGATACAGACCCGTGTATGATTGCTCTCCTGCTGCCAACACGAGACTCATCCCTTAATCGTACCAACAACTGTGGAGGATTGTATGAACAAGCGTCTGTCGAAGTCAGAATTTATCTTTGCCTACATGATCATCATAACACTTGCTTGCTTTGTTGGCGGATTTTTTTTCGGTGCCTACTATATGAAATCAAAGATTGAAGCACAGCAAGCAGCCGTTCTCGAACAGCAGAAGCTGGAAGCAGAACGGGAACGCCAGTTGCGCGAGCAAAAGCTGTACAGCGAACAGGACTTTATCCGTTTTTACTACGCCGTTTATGCTCCTGTGCAGGAATTGAAACGAGCGCATTTTGAGAAGATGGCAGCTTGGCCGAATCTGGACAAGTCCGCGCAAAAGGATGCGTTGGAGCAACTGGTCGAAGCCGCAAAGCAGACTGGCAAACAGTTGGACAAAGAAGTTCCCTTGCCAACCTCTCCTCTTCTCGTTCAGGCACACAGCCAATTTAATACTGGGGTGCGGGCTTATTTGGATGGTATGAAGCAATTGCTCTCCGATCAGAATAGTAATGCTCTCTCTCCGGCTGCAATCTCTTCTCGGCTGTCCTTGGACGGCTGGTTCAAGGGAAGCGAGCAGTTCTACCATTCATTGGCCGTTTGGGAGTCGGCGTACGTTACAAAGCAGACGCTCCCAAAAGACGTCCCAGCCAATGTGAGCGCAGACCAATGGAAGCAGTTGCCGTTCCACTACAAGACGTACATCGCGGCTCATTCCATCAGCGCCCATAAAAAATGGGAGAGCTACAGCCCGGAGGATTTGACCGCTCGTCTCGACTTGCTGTTTGGTTCTGACGATGCCAAGAACTTGGGTATAAAAGACGTTGACGCCGCAGTTCGCCTGTTGACAGCGACTGATGCGGTGCACAGCGGAGATTTTAAAGAGGTACAAGGCAAGCATTACAGCAGCCTGAAGGCACCTGAGATACCGCTTTATCGATAGTCGTACATTTTTAGATACGATTCATTCTTGAAATCTTTCCAGACAGAGCATACAATGAGTTATGACAGTGGACGTACCATCAGGTATGGGAGGTGAAACCACGATGACCACATGGGTAGATAAAGAAACCTGTATCGCTTGCGGTGCTTGTGGCGCAACGGCTCCTGACGTTTTCGATTACGATGACGAAGGCCTTGCTTTCAACAAGATCGACGATAACACCAATAGTGCTGAGATTCCGGAAATCCTTTTTGACGACGTTCGCGACGCGGCTGAAGGATGCCCTACTGATTCCATTAAAGTGGAAGAGTAAGATTCCCAGCTCACAAAAAACCGCTCACCGCTCTTCAGCTGTGGGGGTTTTTTCATTTTCATCGCATTTCTCCCCCTTTTCATGGTATAATTTTCTCGCCAAAAACAACGAAGGAGCATTAGAATGGGAAAAACACTTATTTTCGGACATAAAAATCCGGACACTGATTCCATTTGTTCTGCAATCGTATATGCGGATCTCAAAACCAAGCTGGGTGCAGATGTGGAGCCCGTTCGCCTGGGCGAGATCAGCAGCGAAACGCAATTTGTGCTGGATACGTTCAAAGTAGATGCCCCCCGCCTGGTCGAGACCGTGGCAAACGAAGCAAACGAGGTCATCCTGGTAGACCATAACGAGCGCCAGCAAAGTGCAAACGACATTGATAAGGTCCAAGTAGTCGAAGTCATCGACCACCATCGCATCGCCAACTTTGAAACGAGCAATCCTCTGTATTACCGGGCCGAACCAGTCGGCTGCACAACGACCATCCTGAAAAAGCTGTACAAGGAACACGGCGTTGAAATTTCGAAGACAATGGCTGGGCTGATGCTGTCTGCGATTATTTCCGATACGCTGCTGTTGAAATCCCCTACTTGCACGGAGCAGGACGTAGCGGCAGCCCATGAATTGGCGGAGATTGCCGGAGTCGATCTGAATGCGTACGGCCTGGATATGCTGAAAGCCGGTGCCGATTTGAGTACGAAATCGATCGCCCAGCTGATCTCTCTTGACTCGAAGGAATTCCAGATGGGCAGCTACAAGGTGGAAATTGCTCAGGTAAATGCAGTCGATGTGAACGACGTTCTGGCACGCAAAGCGGAGCTGGAAGAAGCACTTTCTGCAATTATTTCCGACAAGGGCCTGGATTTGTTCCTGTTCGTGGTAACCGATATTTTGAACAACGATTCCATCGGCCTTGCTCTTGGACGCGCTTCGAATGCGGTAGAAAAGGCATACAACGTCAGCCTTGTTGATAATCAGGCGGTACTGAAAGGCGTCGTGTCACGGAAAAAACAAATCGTACCTGTTCTGACGGATACGCTGACCAACATGTAACCACTCTCCCCTGCATCACTTCCTTTCGTAAGCACTTGAGAAAAATGCCCTGTACCCTTCTGTGAGCTGACGGTAAAGGGCATTTTTCTTCAATGGGCATTCGATCAAGCAAAACCCGAACATTTTCCGCGCAAAAACCCATTTTATAGGAAACTTATTACTTAACGTTCGGTTTTAGGTTATTTTCATTAATCCCTTTTGGTAAAACCTCCTATATTTCACGAACTATATATTGTTTTTTTGTATCAATGTTCTTTTTTTCTGTTTTTTGTGCTTGACGACTATAATTACCCGTGTTATCGTAGATACAAATCTTAGCGAATACTTCAACAACGGTGACGAAGATAGGCCTAGCCCGGAAACCCTCAGAGAGCCGATGGTAGCTGCGAATCGGTGGTTCCGCACTAGGATGAGCACTTCCGAGTTGTTGCGCTGAACCGATATCCCGGGTATCGCAGTAGGCGCGAACGGTAGATCCGTTATCTCTCAGGTCTTGTACCTGCCAAGGTCTTTCTTTGCGAGAAGAAGGACAAATGAGGGTGGCACCGCGAAGCATAGCCTCTCGTCCCTCACTGTTTCCAAGCTGGGAGCAGTGTGGGAACGGGAGGCTTTTTTGCATTCAGCAAATGTTTGCCTGCACTTTCGATTTGCTATTTTCATGGCGATCTTCGATGCTCGAACCGTCATGTTGCTTACTTTCCACTCACAGATCGATAACCAAGGAGGAGAGAAACCATGTTTGCAGACAAAATGATTTTGAGAATACCAGGTCCTACCCCGATCCCGCCCCGTGTCCAACAAGCGATGAATCAGCCGATGATCGGCCATCGCAGCGGACAATTTTCCGATTTGTTTGCCAGTACGGCAGAGCGGCTGCGTCCCTACTTCGGGACATCGGGAGACGTCTTTATCCTGGCCGGCAGCGGTACGAGCGCACTGGAAATGAGCGTGGTGAATACGCTTCAGCCTGGCGAAGAGGCCGCCGTACTGGTCAGCGGCGCATTCGGCGAGCGTTTTGCCAAAATTTGCGAGCGATACGGCATCGTGGTGCATCGCCTGGAGGTTCCTTGGGGCGAGGCTGTCACAGCAGAAAAGCTGGCGACGTTCCTGGCGAATAAACCGTCTGTGCAAGCGGTATTTGCAACATATTGCGAAACCTCAACAGGGGTACAAAATCCAATCCGCGAGCTTGCACAAGTCGTTCGCGAAAAATCCGATGCCCTCTTTATCGTCGATGCAGTCAGCTGCCTTGGCGCGGTCGCTTGCGAAATGGACGAATGGGGCGTAGACATCGTGGTTACCGGCTCGCAAAAGGCATTCATGCTGCCTACGGGACTTGCTTTTCTGGCAGCGAGCAAGCGGGCATGGGAAGTGATTGACAGGAAAAAGCCACTCGCCTTTTACCTGGATCTCAAAGCGTACCGGAAGAGCTTCGCTGACAAAACAACTCCGTACACACCAGCCGTCTCGCTCGTTTTTGGCCTGGCAGAGGTATGCAATATGCTCGAGGAAGAGGGATTGCCGGCGATCATCAAACGTCACGAGCTCATGCGTGATATGACCCGTGCAGCGATGCGTGCGCTGAACATCCCATTGATGGCCCAGGATGAATTCGCTGCCGCTACCGTTACTTCTTGCCATCCGCAGGATGCATTCGACCCCGAGCAGTTGAGAAAGGTGCTGAAAAATCATCACAACATCGTAATTGCCGGCGGTCAGCAGCATCTGAAAGGAAAGATCTTCCGCATCGGCCATATGGGTTATTGCGAACCGCTTGATGTCCTTCAGGTCGTTGCCGCCATTGAATTGTCGCTTCGCCAAATCGGCGCTCCCGCAGAATTGGGAGCCGGTGTAAAAGCTGCCCAGGAGGTGCTCCTTACTCATGTATAAAGTATTGATTACGGATCCGCTCAGCGAATACGGCATCCAACAGCTGTTGGACGCACCAGATGTAGAAGTTGTCCGCAACACAAGCCTCTCCCCTACCGACCTGCTAACGGTCATCGGAGATTACGATGCGCTGCTCGTTCGCAGCCAGACACAGGTCACAGCAGAAGTGCTGGCAGCCGGCAAACGCCTGAAGGCTGTCGGACGCGCCGGTGTCGGTGTGGATAATATTGATGTCAATGCAGCTACGGAAGCCGGTGTCGTCGTCATCAACGCACCAGACGGAAATACGATCTCTACTGCGGAACACTCTTTTGCCATGCTCATGGCTGTCGCCCGCAATATTCCGCAAGCCTACCGAAAACTTGCTGACGGCACGTGGGATCGGAAAAGCTTCCAAGGTGTTGAACTGAACAACAAAGTGCTGGGTGTCATCGGCATGGGACGTATCGGGACCGAGGTAGCCAAAAGGGCAAAAGCGTTCGGGATGACCGTGCTCGGTTACGATCCATTTCTGACTGAGGAGCGTGCCCAAAAGCTGGGTGTTGCCAACGCAACGGTGGACGAAATTTGCCGCCAGGCTGATTTCATTACCGTCCACACTCCGCTGACAAAGGAAACGCGCTACCTGATCAGCAGCAGAGAATTTGCCAAAATGAAGAATGGCGTTCGCCTGATCAACTGCGCACGTGGCGGCATTATCGACGAAAAAGCACTCTACGAAGCGATCCTGACAGGAAAAGTAGCCGGAGCCGCGCTTGACGTATTTGAAGTGGAGCCGCCTGTCGACAACCCGCTGATCGGACTGCCCCAGGTAGTCGTAACGCCACACTTGGGAGCATCCACTGTCGAGGCGCAGGAAAACGTCGCTGTCGACGTATCGGGGGAAATTTTGAAGGTGCTTCGCGGCGAGCCGTTTAAAAATGCGGTCAACCTGCCTTCCATGCCGCCTCATGTAATGGAGCGCCTCCAGCCTTACTTCACCTTGGGCGAAAAACTGGGTCATTTCCTGGCTCAAGTAACGGTTGGTTCTGTTCAGGAAATAGCCATTACGTACAGTGGAGAATTGACCGACGTCGACACTGCTCCACTCACCCGGACAGTCGTGAAAGGCGTGCTTTCGTTCCACCTGGGCGAGGAGGTCAATTTCGTAAACGCGCCTCTGCTCGCAAAGGTTCGCGATATCACCGTCACCGAACAAAAAGCGGCTCAGAACAAAGGTTTTACCAATCTGTTGACCGTTACGCTCAAAACGACTCAGCAGTCGCGCAAGGTCGCCGGCACCCGGCTCAACGGTTACGGAGCGCGCATCGTGAAAATCGACGAGTTTGCCATCGACGTGGCTCCAGAAGGCTACCTGCTCTACATTCACCACAACGACCGTCCCGGTGTCATCGGGCGCGTCGGTTCCATCCTCGGTGAAAACGGCGTCAACATCGCCACGATGCAGGTAGGACGCCGTGACATGGGCGGGGATGCGATCATGATGCTGTCTGTGGATAAACCGATTACCGCCGAACTGTTGGACACAATGGGCGAACTTGCTGAAGTGAAGAGTGTGACCCAAATCGAGCTGTAGCCGCCTTATGCTTGCTTTTCCATCCACACGGCCTGGTCTATTGACCAGGCTCTTCCTTTACCCATATTAAAGTTATCGTTATAATTATATCCAGACTAATCCATTCACCGAGAGGAGATTCTTATGGCCACACAAGCGATAATCGCAATCGGCATCTTTTTGGTTACATATGCCTTCATTATCAGCGAAAAGCTTCACCGTACCATTGTCGCCATGTTTGGCGGAATCCTGATGATCCTGTTTGGCGTCATCGATCAGGAGCAGGCCGTGCATCACATTGATTTCAACACCCTCGGCCTTTTGATCGGCATGATGATCCTTGTCGCCATTACAGCGCAAACAGGCGTGTTCAAGTACATGGCGATTCGTGCTGCCAAGGCCGCGAAGGGAGATCCCCTGCGTATCCTGATCTATCTGAGTCTCATTACAGCAGCCGCATCTGCTTTCCTCGACAACGTGACGACTGTTCTGCTGATCGTACCGGTCACATTCAGCATTGCAAGACAACTGCAGGTCAATCCTCTCCCCTATCTGATCTCGGAGATCATTGCCTCGAACGTCGGAGGAACGGCAACGCTGATCGGCGACCCACCGAACATCATGATCGGAAGCTCTGTGCCTGAGCTGGATTTCATGGCGTTTCTGACAAACCTGGCTCCAGTCGTTATCGTCATTATGATTGTAACCGTTTTCTGTTTTGCTCTGATCTATCGAAAGGATCTCAAGACGACGCCGGAACTGAAAACAAAAATTATGAGCCTCAATGAGCTGGATGAGATCACAGACTCCAAGCTGCTCAAAAAATCGCTCACCGTCCTTGGACTTACGATTGTCGGCTTCATGCTCCACGGAATGCTGCATCTCGAATCCGCAACGATTGCCCTTACCGGCGCCTTCCTGCTCCTGCTCATCACTGGTGAGCACTATTTGGAAGAGGCTATCAGCAAAGTGGAATGGACAACCATCTTCTTCTTCGTAGGTCTGTTCGTACTCGTCTCCGGATTGGTGGAAACAGGCGTAATCGCGAAGCTGGCCGCAGAAGCGATCAACCTGACTGGCGGAGATGCCATGAAGACTTCGTTTTTGATCCTCTGGTTGAGTGCGATTGCATCGGCGTTCGTCGACAATATCCCGTTTGTCGCCACGATGATTCCGATGATCAAGGAGATGGGCGCACTGGGAATTACCAATCTGGAGCCGCTCTGGTGGAGCCTGGCATTGGGTGCGTGTCTCGGCGGCAACGGTACGCTGATTGGCGCGAGTGCAAACGTGATTGTGGCCGGCTTGGCGGCCAAGGAAGGACATCACATCAGTTTCGTCGGCTTCCTGAAGGTCGCTTTTCCGCTGATGATCATGTCCATCATCCTGTCGCACGCATACATTTTCCTGCGCTACTTTTTCTAATAAGGAGGATCGGGTATGGTTGCATATACGTTTGATCAGTCCCTGATCGAGATTCAGGAAACGGAAAATGAAAACGATGTTACCTTCTCCATCGAAGTGAAGTCCGAAGACATGCGCAATCGTCTGAAGCAGGTTCGCTCCTATTTTGAGGACAACAAGGACTATACCGATGCCTTTTTCTACTCCCGTCAAGGCGGCTCTTACGAAGTGATCGTGCGTAAGGATGCGGTTATTCCTTTCCTCGTACAAGCCTTCCGCTTCCGCTGTCTGGAATCTCTTCAATGGAAGTAATCAACGAATTTCACTATTAATTGAAAGCAATTGATTGAAAGCATACGAAAAGCCGGTTCTCTGCGACCCGGCTTTTTTTATTTTTTCACGCATTCGTCATCGCTTGCGATGAGTCCCAAGCAACCTTTTTTTACTGTCTGACTGCATCCATGCAGCGCCGCGACGCAAGCTGGGAGACGGCTGGAAATGACCCTAACAGCCCCTGATCCTCATTTAAAAAGCCCCGCCAACCACTGCTGACGGAGCCAAACACTTGCCATTATTCAAGAATCGAGAGAATGTCGCGAACATCGTCTAAAATATAGTCCGCTTTTGCGCTTTCGAATTTGCTCCGTGCCGCCTTTCCGGACAAACCTGTCAGTGTTGCAGCAAAACGGCATCCCATCGCCTGTGCAGCCAGCATATCTGCGGGGGAATCTCCGACGATCAACACTTCGTCCCCGTTTGGAACAGGCAGTGCAAAGCTATGAACTTCGCTGTTTGGCGTATCCAGGCCGAGCAGTCCTTTTACATAGCAGAATGGATGCGGCTTGGACAAAGGCGCGTGGGCCGGTGATTCCTTTTCTGCTTCCAGCACATGTGTCGCCGTCACGACACGGTTGGGATCAAACCACTCCAGCAGCTTCAGCTCTCCCAGCGGCACGTGCGTTTCGATAGACGGACGGCCTGTGCCGATTCCCAATGTGTAGCCCTTCTCTTTTAGTGTCCGGAACAGCTGAATCATCTCTTCCGGGCTGACAATCGGGATTTCATCATTCAGAAAGCCTTTCTTGCCGGGCTGCATCGTTTCACGGCCAATCGAAGCCGCGATACGGTCATCACCCAGGTACCACTCCTGAAAGGTCTCCTGGCAGAGCTGCCAGAGGTCGCTGTTTCTGGAAAAGACGTTGGTGACGACACCACACCGTTCGCGGGCGATCTGGTTGAGATACAGGAGCATTTCCGCCTTCTGGGCATTCCCGCGGGAAAAGTCGGTAGTAAACTTCGCATACTCGATCGCAAAGTCCGGAGCGTACTCTTTCGCCCATTCAGCCAGACGCGCCAGCTCTGCACGATTGATTTGTCCAGTCAAAAGATCGGTGACCTTTTGGCCCAATTCCGCTTTCAGCCGCTCACAGAGTCTGATGATCTGGTAGGCAACAGTCAAGTAGACCATATCCCAGTTGGAGTTGATCCCTCGCGACTTGATGAAATTGAGCACTTCGTCATTCGCAAAAACGAGTTCGCGGACGCGGCGGATGTCTTTTTCTTCCGGTGAAGCGGTAAAGATATCGCCGCTCAACCCGAGATAGAGAGGGCTGTGCAGAAATTCCCACACGGTTAACGCCGAGGCGTCAAAATAGCGCTCTTCGCTCAACATAACACCGTCTACATCAAACAGGATGGTTTTGATCATTCTCTCTCACTCCTCTAAATTATTTCTGTTTCTGTTTGTCAGGCAGGGCTATCGTAAAGGTCGTCCCTTCTCCCAGCTTGCTCTGTACGCCAATCGTGCCTCCGTGCGCCTCGACAATGTTCTTGGCGATTGCCAGGCCCAGACCCGTCCCCCCGGCTTTTCCCCGGGTGCGAGCCTTGTCTGCCTTGTAAAAGCGTTCGAAGACAAACGGAAGGTCTTCCTGGGGAATGCCGCTGCCTGTATCGTTTACTTCCAGGAGGAGTGTCCGATCGCCGCGCGCCCGCAACGTGACATTACCGTTCTCCGGGGTATGGCGGATCGCGTTGTCGATCAAATTGGTCAGCACCTGCTCCATTTTGTCCGGATCGATCCAGATGCTCGTGACAGATGTGTTGATTTCCAGGAGGAGGTGAATCTTTTGCTCCCTGGCCAGATTGACAAACTTGCGCTGAATCCGTTCCAGATACGGGCTGACCTCGACCTTTTCCAGCGAGACCTCCACATGGCCGGCCTCCATCCTTGCCAGATTGAGAAGCTCATTTACCAGCTTGGTCATGCGTACGGACTCGTCGTAAATGATCTGTGCCAGTTCCTTGTGCTCCTCGGGGGTAGCGGCGATGTCATCCACGATCGCTTCGCTATACCCTTGAAGCATCGACAGCGGCGTTCGCAGCTCATGTGAAACATTGGCCACGAAGTCATTGCGCATCTTGTCCAGCTTGCGCTCACGGGTCACCTCGCGGACGACGGCAACCGCCCCGCGGATTTGCTCGCGATCCGTGAGCGGAATCATCACCAGTGACCAGATTCGCCCCTGTGCCGGGATTTCATCTGTCACTTCCTGCCCTGTCTGTACAACCATTTGATAGAACGGGAACAATGGGATAGGCTCGTCTGGATGCTCATAAGTCCAGTCCCGCAAAAAGTGCTCGGCCGGAGGGTTCGTAACGGCAATTTTTCCTTGCTCGTCGATCATGATGACACCGTCAACCATGCTCCTCAAAACACTTGCGAGCTGTTCCTTTTCCTTGGACAAGGCGTCGACCAGCTTGTTCAGATGACTAGCCATGCTGTTGAAAGAAGCCGCCAACTCCCCGATCTCGTCGTTCGTGCGGATGGGGATTTCGGCATGGAAGTCGCCTTCCGCGATGCGGTGGGCTGTCTCTTTCATCTGCCGAAGCGGAAAGGTAATCCGCGAAGACAGGAAGAAGGCAAAGACCGTTGTCGAAATAAAACCGATCACGCCTACTACGAATATCAGCTTTCTGACTTCCTTCACGGTATCGTCAAAATCTTCAATCGCCTGATACATAACAAGTGCGCCCTGCTTGTCCTTCGACAGCTCGATCGGAACAGCCACAGCCAATAGCTGCACGGCTCCATTTCGGTCCGCCGGATTGTGCGAAAAGATAATTCGTTCAGGCGTATGGTGCTTGCCCTGCAGCGCTTCGCCCAGCTTCAGCTCCGGCGCTTCCAGCAGCTGCTCAACAGGGATAAACGAAAAATCGTTTCCCTCGCTCGCCCCGATCGGCTTCCCTTTTTCGTCCACCATGATCAGTCCGGTGCGATGCACGGCGGAAAAGCTGGCTGCTACTGAGAGAGCCGTCGTTTTATCGGTATAGGCCGACAAGGTTTGCGAGAGGCCTTCTGCCACGTTTTGCAAATTTTTCGTTTGTCGTTGAAAGTAAAAGCTGTCAAAGGACTGTACGATCATCAGACTGAACAGCGTCAGTACGAGAGCGAAAAGCGCGATGATGGTCATCCATAGTTTTCCAACTACGCTGCGAACAATATCCACTTACTTTGGCACCTCAAGCTTGTAGCCGACGCCCCAGACCGTCGCGATCATCTGTGCGGCTGCCGGCGACACGCGGTTCAGTTTTTCCCGAAGCCGTTTGATATGCGTGTCCACTGTGCGCAAATCGCCAAAAAACTCGTAGTGCCAGACGTCTTTCAGCAGCTCTTCGCGAGTGAACACCTTGTCGGGTGAAAGCGCCAAATAATGCAGCAGCTCGTATTCCTTTGGTGTCAAGCTGACCTCCTGTCCGCTTGCAATCACCTTATGCGCGTCGTGATCAATCGTCAGCTCCGGAAAAACGAGAACGGAGTGGCTGTTATAGGTCTCTGTCTTGAGATAAGCCGTTGCTGAAGAACGGCGGAGGATCGCTTTTACACGATAAACGACTTCACGCGGGCTGAACGGTTTGATCACATAGTCATCTACGCCAGCCTCGAAGCCGTGAACGCGATTCGTTTCCTCGCCTTTTGCCGTAAGCATGATGATCGGCGTCGCTTTTCGCTCGCGGATCTTTTGGCATACTTCAATTCCATCCATCCCAGGCAGCATCAGATCAAGCAAAATAATATCGTAATCGGATGTCAAAGCCATCTCCAATGCCTGTTCGCCGTTATCGGCCTCGTCAATCAGAAAAGATTCGCGCTCCAAATACATTCTCAGCAGGCGACGAATGCGCTCCTCGTCGTCAACGACCAAAATGCTTGCTGTTTTTTCCATAAGATCACCTCGTGGCTCCCTTTAAATTCGATCTGTTTCAACAACCGGATGATAGTCTAAAAAGCTGGCATCAAAACCAGCTTTTTAGACATCCAGTTTTCCCTTACACGCCTGCGTAAGAATGCAATCCGGCAATCACCAGATTGACGACGACAAGCGTTATTAAAATGATGACAAATCCGATGACAGACATCCAGGCGGATTTCGCCCCGATCCATCCCCGCGACAAGCGCAAATGCAGGTATGCGCTGTAGAACAGCCATACGATCAGCGCCCATACCTCTTTAGGGTCCCAGCCCCAGAAGCGTCCCCAGGCTTCTTCTGCCCAGATCATCGCGAAGATCAAGGCGCCCAGCGTAAATACGGGGTATCCGATACTGATCGCCCGGTAGCTGATCTCATCGATCAACTCGGGGTCAATGTCTTTGACGGCTGGCTGCATAGCCGCCCCCAACCGTTTGCGCAGGATCAAGCGCAATCCCCCGTACAAAACCAAACCGGAAATCACGGACCAGATCATCGTGTTGAGCTTTCGAGCCGCGTCTTTTCCTTCCATCCAGCTCGGAGCTGTAAACAGCGGTGTCATGGGACCTGCCTGGATAATCTTCGATCCTTCCGGAGCGACGATTGCAGGCAGCGTATACTCTACCTTCATTTTCTCCATTTCACCCTGAAAGTTCAATTGTTCTTTTGGCAATTCGAATACTGTTTTGTGATCCAGGCGCGAAAAAGTAGATTCCATACCGATAAAGCCCACCAGCATCATGACGACTGCCAGAACAATTTCAAGCCAGCGCGTGCTTTTGGTAGCCGCTTCTTGCGGTACCGTACGCACCAGATACATCAAGCCTGCGGCAAAGCCGACAGCGAGAATCCCTTCTCCCAAAGCTGCCGTCGTCACGTGAATATGCAGCCAGTAGCTTTGCAGAGCAGGAATCAAAGGCGTGATTTCCTTTGGAAAAACGTAGGAATAAGCAAGCATGATAACACCGAGCGGCAGAACGAACGCGCCGATCACGGTAAGCTTGTAAATACGATAAATAATCAGATACGCAAGGATAATACAGTAATCCAGGAAGGCCATAAATTCAAACATGTTGCTCGTCGGGCTGTGGCCCCCTGCGATCCAACGGAAAATGACGTACCCGGTCTGGGCGATAAAGCCGATGAGCGCCAGCCAATAGGCGATCCGGCCGTATTTTAATTCATGCTGCTTGGGATCGCGTCCCGCCCAATTTTTCCCCGTCATGGCTACGACAAAAACGATGGACGCCAACACGTACAGCACGAAAGCAATATCCAGCAACCAATCACTTAATTGTACAAGCTGCACGTCTAAAAACCTCCTCAAAGCTGTTTACGCTTTTGATTTATCTTCGATCGCAATCGGCAGTTTGGCTTGCTCGATCATCGCCCCCGCCTCCTGTTTCAAACCGTACCAGTTCTTGTTGGTATGTCCGGCCAACATGACTCTGGTGCCATGGAACTGGAGCCAGATGCGTCGGTGCTGCCAAAAGAATCCCATCGCCACGCCGATCATGAAGATAAAGGAGCCGAAATAGATGAGCGGAACAGCCTTGTCCTTGCGAACCATCAAACCGCTGATGTCGATCAGATCCGGCATTTTTATTTCAAGTGTATAGCGGGAGTCGTCTTTTTCCGTAATAATCGATCCGCTCAGATAGACCAGCTTTTCTGAAGCGTTGTCCGCCTCCGAGACAACTTCGAGCGCAAACATCGGGTTTTTCGGCAAATTCGTCTGGGTCGCCGGCTTCCCGTCTTTTCCCATCACAAAGTCAGGGAAGTAATCCAGGACGCGAACCTTGACACCATCTGCGACCTGTTGCTCAGCCGGGACATTGTAGAGATCCAGCTTGATCGGTCCGATCTCCTTGTTGCCGGCCTTTTTGTCGACCAGAACAAAATTCAAGGCTCCCAGCTGCATTTCCTGAACGCCAGTTTGATAAAGGGCCAGTCCTTCGTGTTCCATCGGGTGGTTGACGATGATCGGACCGCTTTTGATCTCGACCAGATCCGGGTTGGCCCCTGGCAGATCAGCATTTTTGTTGAGGTAGAGGATGGCGTCTGTCTGGTAACTCTTTACGACGGCTCCGCCTTTGAGATCCAGCTCCTGAGCCATTTCCTCCTCTTTCCAGTACTCTGTGTGATACTGAACATTTTTGACGTAGTACGGCGTGTCCGGGATCGCTATGGTCTGCCCTTCGCGTACCCAGACGAATTCGTCCAGATAGAAGCCCGGGACATTCCGAAGCAGCACACCAAGCAAGAAGATGATCAGACCGATGTGGTTGATGTACGGGCCCCATCGGCTGAAACGGCCTTTTTCCGCCATCATCGCTTGATCGTTTTGGAATATCCGGTATCCCTTTTTCCGCAATGCTGCCGAAGCGGCTTCCACCAATGCGGCGGAGTCTGTTTCTGCAGGCAATTCGGCTTCGCCGTAAAATTTCTGTCCTTTCAAAAAGGACTTGTGCTGATTGACGCGCGGTTTGCTCAGCGCCTTGTACAAAGGGATAACCCGGTCCAGACTGCAGATCACAAGCGACGTACCCAGCGCTACCAAGAGCGTGACGTACCACCAGGATGAGTACATATTGTGGAAGCCCAGGGTATAGTAGATCGTTCCCAGCTTTCCGTATGTTTCGGTGTAAAACCTCGCGACGTCCGGCTCTGTCGGAACCGGAACAGGAATATATTGCTGTTGGGGGAAAACGGTTCCAATTGCCGAAGCGACTAAAATAATAACGATAATGCCGATAGCAACCTTTACCGAGGAGAAGTAGTTCCAGATACGGTCGATGATGGTCCGGGAGTACGTCTGTGAACGGCGAGCCATCCCTTCATAGCGCATGTCCGGGAACGATGCTTCTCCTTTGATCTCCAATTCCAGCGGCCTGCCGCACGACTCGCAGAGCATGGTTCCGACCGGATTGGCATGACCGCATTCGCATTTTATCTGATCCATATTGCTCCTCACTTAGGCAAGATTTTTGCCACTTTTTGTGTAATCATGTCCTCGTTGAGCGGTCCCAAAAAGATTTCCTGCACCTTTCCATCCGGGTCGATGAAAAATGTGCTGGGAATTGGAACGATTCGATAGAGCTTGGTAATCTCCGATTGCTTATCCATCAGGATCGGGAACGTAATCCCGAATTGCTTCGTAAACGGCTCAACTGTAACAGGAGATTCTCCGATATTCACCCCGAGGATGACCAAGCCTTTGTCCTTGTAAGCCTCATACTGCTTCTGAAGATCTGGCATCTCTTTTTTGCATGGTTCGCACCAGGTACCCCAGAAGTTGAGGATGACGCCTTTTCCTCTGAAATCCGACAACGTGACAGCCGGGCCGTTCAACTGCTCCAGGCTGAAGTTGGGGGCTTCCTTCCCTACTTTGACTGCATTGGGGTCCTTGACGAAACTGGTATAAACGGCGAAGACGAGCGCCGCCAGCAAAACACCCAGGATCGCCACCCTGATGTATGTACGATTCTTTTTGTCCATTCTGCCCTAGCTCCCATCCTGCATCTTTTGGGTAACCAGATAAACGGTTCGGCGGTATGCAACTCTCGTTTGTTACCCATATTTCCCTTCTATTATAGCCTTGCTTTTTTTTCTGACAGCCTACAACATATGAACAGATTTTGAACGTCGCAAAAAACGGCTTAACGATGCCGTTTCCTTCTTTTTGGACCCGCCGAAAGTCCGCTCTTTATTTTCTCTACCTCAGCAGAAGTAAGCGGCCGATACTGCCCCGGCTGCAAGCCCTCCAATGTCAAAAAACCCAACTGGATGCGCTCCAGACTCAATACCGGATGGCCTATCGCTTCGCACATCCGGCGCACCTGCCGATTTCGTCCTTCGTGGATGGTGAGCTCCAGCAGTGAACGGTCACGAGCCGAAGTTGTTTTCAGCAGCTTGGCCTGTGCCGGCGCGGTCATTCCGTCCTCCAGCCTGATCCCGCTCTCGAGCTGGCTCACTTTCTCTCTGGCAGGAACCCCTTTGACCCATGCCCTGTACACTTTGTCCATCTCATAGGAGGGATGGGTGAGCATATGAGCCATTTCTCCGTCGTTCGTCAAGAGCAGCAGACCTGACGTATCGTAATCGAGACGCCCGACTGGATAGACGCGCTCTTTGATTCCTTTTAGCAAATCGACCACGACCCGTCTTCCCTGCGGATCCGAGACGCTGGTGATGTAGCCGGTGGGCTTGTACAGCAAGACGTATATCTTCCTTTCGAGATGCACCAGCTTTCCATCGACCTTGATCTTGTCATTATCCGGATCAACCCGTGTCCCCAGTTCCTTCACGATCTGACCGTTGACTTGAACCCTGCCTTGGACGATCAGCTCCTCGCAATGTCGACGAGAGGCAACTCCTGCATTTGCCAGCACCTTCTGTAAACGTTCCATGTCGAATCACCTCTACAACATCATACCCATTCTTACCAGTGTGGACAAGAACAACGGAAAATCTCCCTGCTGGTTTGCAAGTTTCTTCAAGTGGGTTGACAACGAGACATAAACATATTAGAGTTTAGTTAAGTTAACTTAACAATATAGAAACAGGAGCTTGTTTATCATGACAGATACTAGCGTAAAATTGCGAGAAACACCTATCAGAAAGCTTTTCATTTCGTATTTGATTCCCTCTGTCCTCGGCATGCTGCTGATGTCGATCAATATCGTCGTCGATGGCATCTTTGTCGGGCACGGTGTGGGACCTAACGGTTTGGCCGGGGTCAATATCGCGGTCCCCGCTTTCTCTATCTTTCTCTCCATCTCACTCTGGATCGGGATGGGCGGGGCTACCATGTACTCGATCGCTCTGGGACAAAATGAAATCAAGCAAGCGAGAACGATCTTTTCTCACGCCATAGCACTTGCTGTTTTCCTCGTAGCTTCCATTACCGCCCTTTGTCTATGGAAGCTCGATGAGATTGCCTATCTGTTCGGAGCAAACGAAGTCATCCTTCCCTACGTTCGGGATTATTTGACTGTGCTCCTGGCCTTTGGCTTTGTCTACGTACTGGAAAATATCTTGAGTGTCTTTGTCCGCAATGACGGAAACCCGACTCTTTCGATGGCTTCATTGATCGTCACAGCGATCCTGAACATTTTGTTCAACTATGTGTTCATTTTCATTTGGGGCATGGGTGTGAAAGGGGCGGCGGCTGCTACGGTCCTGTCTGCGGCAGTCGGCTTTCTCGTCTTGCTGACCCATTTTCTCAGAAGGAGCAGCACTCTGCGCGTCGTTGCCTTCCGCTTGCAGCCGAAAATCTTCAAAGACATCCTGAGCATCGGATTTCCCAGCTTTGTCGCTGAAGCGTCGACAGCAATCGTGACCATCGGGTTCAACATCGCTTTCATGAAAGCGATGGGTGAAACTGGTGTCGCTTCCTACGCGATCGTGAACTACATCCACGCCGTCATGGTTCTGTTGTTCCTGGGCATTGGCGCAGCGCTGCAGCCGATCGCCAGCTTCCATTTTGGAGCAGGTCTTTTCGGAAGGCTGAAAAAAAGCCTGAGGCTCGGTGTGCAGACCGCCTTGGTTGCCGGAGTTGTCGCCGTCTGCTGCGGATTTGTATTTGCCGGCCCGCTCGTCAATTTGTTCGACGTCCAGTCTGAAGAGCTCTTTACTCTTACGGTAAAAGGGATAGGCATGTTCTTTCTGGCGTACCTGTTTCTCGGATACAACCTGGTTTACGCCGAATATTTCCAGTCTATTGGACAAATAAAAAAATCGCTAGTGATCATTGCCAGCCAGGGATTGCTTCTCGTCCCTCCGTTTCTATGGCTGTTCCCGAAATGGTTTGGAGTAGACGGGATCTGGTTTGTCTACCCTGCCGTTCAGGCAGTTACCGCTCTCGCAGTTGTTTTCATAAACCGATTGCAACAGCCGGTGCCGACCAGTTCTACTGTCGCTGCAGGCTGGGGCAGCAAGCAATGACCGCCACGTCGCATTGTCTTCGTTGCTGATGATGTTTCAATGGAAAGCCTGTACGAACCATGACCTTATCGTTACAATAATAAGGATGGTTATGTTCTTCACTTATGCCGTTCATTCTACTTTTCTCAGGAGTGTTGCGGATGTTCGAGCAATATCAGCAGGTAACAACCGAATTGCACAAGGCGATTGACGAGTTTAACGCCTTGATTTTAAACGATACCAAAGAGCTGGATCAGTATAAGCTGACTGCGCAGCAGGAGATTATCATGCTGCAAATCATTCAAAGGGACGAGATCACCTCCAATGAGCTGGCCAACAGCTTCAACATCTCCAAAAGCGCAGTCAGCCAGGTCATCTCGAAGCTGGAAAGCCGCCAGCTGATATACCGCCAGCCCAATCCCGCGAACAAGCGCGAGTTTTTTCTCAAGCTGACCGCAGAGGGTGAGCAGTATAAAAAGGTACTTGAGTCGATCGATATGCGACTCATCAATAGCTACTATTCAAAGGTCGATCTCGACGAGCTTCAGCAGGTCGTACGGACGATGAAGAAGCTTGTCGATATAGCAAAAACGGTCAATCAGCGCAGTTAACCGCATGTCACCTCGCTTGATCATCCAGGACGAAAAAAGCCAAACGCTCTGCAGCCTTCAGAGTGTTTGGCTTTTCTTTTAATCAGACAAAACACGGATACATCAGCGTGCAGCGAAGCATTTTATCCAAACACGTAGGATACGATCACCAAAGAAAAAATGACCCCGGCCAGGTCGGACCATAGACCCACGCGCAGAGCATAAGCGGAATTGCGAATGCCCACCGCTCCGAAATAGACAGTCAGCACATACAGGGTCGTATCTGTACTTCCTTGCATAGTCGCTGCCAATCTTCCCAAAAATGAGTCCGGGCCGTACTGTGCAATCATATCCGTCGCTACGGCAAGCGATCCTGTCCCGGTAATCGGACGAAGCAAGGCGAGCGGGACGATTTCCTCCGGGACATGCAGCAGCTCCAGCAGCGGCGACATCAGGGAGAGCAGCCATTCCAGCGCACCCGACTCGCGAAACATCGTGACAGCTACCATCATCGCAACCAAGTGGGGCAATATCCGGACTGTGGTGGTCAGGCCCCCCTTTGCCCCGTCTACAAACGTCTCATATACAGGAACGCTCCTGCTCCAGCCATAAACCAAAATAAAGGCGATCATGACCGGGATAGCCCACAGAGAGATCATGGAAATCCATTGGTACATGGCTGCGCCCCCTTATCTTGTTTTGCGTTCGTGACGGTAGCGGTACAGGCGGTCGAGTGTGAGGGCGACAACAGTAGCGCCAAAGGATGCAAGCAAGGTCGTGCCGACAATTTCTACAGGATTGGCTGAGCCGTATTGCATGCGAATAGCAATCATCGTCGTCGGTATCAGCGTAATACTGGCGGTATTAATCGCAAGCAGCGTACACATGGCAGGAGTGGCCTTCTGCTTGTCAGGGTTCAGCTTCTGAAGCTCTTCCATCGCCTTCAGTCCCATGGGAGTAGCGGCATTTCCCAGCCCCAGCAGGTTGGCGCTCATATTGGACAGAATGTATCCCATCGCCGGATGGCCTTTCGGCACGTCGGGAAACAGGCGGCTGATAATGGGCGAAAGCAGCCTGGCCAGCCCTTCCAAAAGGCCGCTCTTCTCCGCTATCCGCATCATCCCCATCCAGAACGCCAGGACACTCAACAGGCCAAAGCAGACGGTCACCCCCGTCTTGGCACCCTCGAAAGCCGCCTGGTTCACCGCTTCGATCCGGCCGTTGAGCGCACCAACGACGATACTGATCACGATCAAGGCAAGCCAGATGTAGTTAAGCACTCCACATTCCCCCTGCGATGATCTTCCATACCCTCTCCCAGAAGGTTGGATGATGGCCGCTTTTCGCCATGGTCGGCGAGTCGCCCAGAACCGCGAGCGGAACCTGCCCGATCTGCCGGTCGCCGATAAATATTTGCAAAAAGCCGGCATGACTCCCCGCGACCGCTTGGCTGACCTGCTTCTCGGTCAAGACAACCTTTTTCTTGATCTGTGCGGTTTCCTCTTTTCGCAGCGGATAAATCCATTCGTTGAGCGCCGCCAGCCTGATCCCCTGGCCCCTGTCGGACAACGCTGTCTCCACGATCTCCCCTTTTTCTACCACGGTGACATTGGAAAACTGCTGAAAGCCCCAATCCATCAACGCCATCGAATCATTCCAGTCATCCGGTGCATTGAGCGTAATCGTTGCCAACTGCCTTCCGTCTCTGGTCGCCGAGGATGCGAGACATCTTTTCGCCAGCTTGGTATAGCCTGTCTTCACGCCGTCTGCGCCCTGGTACAGATGGAGCAATTTGTTCTTGTTTTGCAGCCGGCGGTCGTACTCCTCGCCTTCCCAGGAGATGTTTTTTACTTTCGTGGAAACGATCTGCCGAAAGACGGGATTTTTCAGCGCATAGGCGGACAGCTTTGCCATGTCTTCCGCTGTAGAGTAGTGCATGTTGCTGTCATCAAGTCCATGCGGATTGGTGAAATTGGTGTGACTCATCCCGATCATGGCCGCTTTCTCGTTCATCAGGTAGACAAAACCGGGCACCGAACCGCCAATGTGATGCGCTACAGTAACCGCTGCGTCATTTCCGGAGCGAAGCATCAGTCCGTACAGCAGTTCCTCCAGCGTCAGCTTCTCGCCATTTTTCAAATAAATCGAGGAGCCCTCCACGCCGACAGCTTCCTTCGGCACGCTCACGATATCCTCCAACCGGCCGTTTTCAATCGCAACAATGGCTGTCATCGTCTTCGTCAAGCTGGCAATCCTCATTTTTTTCGAACCGTTTTTGGAATACAGAATCCGACCGCTGGCTACATCGATCAGGGCTGCCGCTTCCGCTGAGATTCCGGGTGCTTTGGATGCGGCTTTCACACTTGCGACATTCGGCGTCCCTAGCAGGAAAAAAAGAAAAACGACGAGCGCGCCGGACAGATATTTCCGTACGTTCATAACGTCCTCCCCATTTTGCGATACCAGTGTTTGTACCAGTATATGGGGACGAGTTATTCAATAGTACCGAATCTGTCCTGGACGAAGCTAGTCGTTTACGGGTTCTTCCGGGCTGCCAAAGAGTGCTGCAGCCTCCATTCTCGCTTCTTCAATATTTAAACTGACCGGCGGTTCCGGCAAATCGCTCAGTTCGCGCAGCCCGAAATGCTCGAGAAATTCTTTCGTCGTGGCATACAAGATGGGACGCCCTACGCCTTCGGCTCTGCCAGCCTCCCGGATCAACTGCTTGGAGAGCAGCGTATTCAGCGCCTTCTCGCATTTTACCCCGCGAATTTCCTCGATTTCCGAACGCGTAATCGGCTGTCTGTAGGCCACGATTGCCAGCGTCTCCAAGGCTGCCTGGGAAAGGGTCGACTGACTGGGGGAAGTAGCGAGTCGTTCAAAGTAGGGAACATGCTCAGGCAGTGTCGTCAATTGATACGCTCTGGCTACCTCGACAATTTGGATCCCTCGCCCGGCTCGGCGAAAATCCGCCTTCATATCCTCGATCAGATCGACAATCGTCTCTTCGGGCACTTCGACGATTTCGCTAATTTGCTTGGCGTCGATTCCCTCATCGCCCGAAATGAACAGCAGCCCCTCAATGACGCCTTTCAGCTTGTCATAATCCATCAGCTAAAGGCCCCCTTCTTTCGATTGTTCACAGATCATGATGTCATGAAACAGCTTGGTTTGTACGCATGTAATGTGCTTGGACTTCATCAGCTCCAGCAAGGCGAGAAATGTCGTGACGATTTCCGTGCGCGTGGCATTCGCTGAAAACAACTGAAAGAAACGAACCATCCCTCCGCCAACCTTCAACAATTGGCGGATTTCCTGCATCCTGTCCTTGATCGAAATTTCATCACGGGATACTTTGGCCACCGGGTCTGTCTGGGTTACCCTTTTTACCAGCTTCTCCAAGGCGTGAAGCAGATCGTACAGCGTTACGTCCTTCACCGTATTTTCCTCTTCGCGCACATAGGGGGCCAAATTTTCCGCCGGACGGGTGAACACCTGGTTGCGGCCTACTTCCATCTCACGCAAATTCTCCGCCAGCATTTTATATCGTTTGTACTCAAGCAGTCGCTGAACGAGCTCTTCGCGGGGATCGATCTCTTCCATTTCCATATCCAGATGAGGCTGGAAGACATGCTCTTCCTTGCGCGGCAATAGCATCTTGCTCTTGATCGACAACAGCGTCGCTGCCATTACCACGAACTCGCTGGCCACGTCCAGCTGAAGCTCTTGCATCGTGTCGATCGTCGCCAAGTACTGCTCGGTGATCTCCGCGATGGGAATGTCGTAAATATCCACTTCCGCCTTGTCGATCAGATGCAAGAGGAGGTCAAGCGGCCCTTCAAAGGAATCAAGTTTGATGCTGTAAGACACGACTTCTCCCTCGTTTCTTGACTAGAACAGCGCTAAAATTGAAAAAGCAATTTCTTCCACGCTCTTCAGGGCTAATTCCAGCGGCACTCCCAGGATCAGCCCCCTGATCGCAGGCAAGAAAATTAACAACAGCAACAGCCACGGGCCGTAAATCTCCCATTTGTAAAAGAAGCTGTCCCACCGGCGCGGCGATAAAAACCGGACGATCTTCGACCCGTCCAGCGGGTGGATCGGCAGCAGGTTAAATACAAACAGCGCGCAGTTGATGACCACACAGTTGACGAGCGTCAATCTGATGGCGAGGCTCATTTTGTCGCTCATGTCCAGCAGTACGCCGGATTGCATCACCACGACGAAAATGACCATGAAAAAGACGGCCAAAATAAAGTTCACGAGCGGTCCCGCCGCTGCAACATAGACGATCCCCAGCCGTTTGTTGCCGCGAAAGTTAATCGGATTGAACGGTACGGGCTTGGCCCAGCCAAAAGGACCGAACAAGATCAAAATCAATCCGAAGGGATCGATGTGCGGAACAGGGTTTAGCGTAAGACGCCCCATTTGTTTCGCGGTGTCGTCTCCCAGTTTCCAGGCGACAAAGGCGTGTGCCCATTCATGCAACGTAAAGGCGATGACAAATGCAATCAGGCGAAAGGGCACCGTCTCCCAATCAAAGTGAAACAAATTCCCAAAGTCCATTCCGTTCTCCTCCGTAAAAAGGCTATCTTCTAGCATACCAGCAGAGCGCCGGGCTTACAAGCCTGTCTGTTCGCGGAGGAGAAGGAATCAAGCCGAGACTGGCGCCAGGAATTTGACGAGAAGCACGAGAAAAAGACTGATCCCGAAGCCGAGGAACACATTTTTCCAGCGGATCATGACAAGTACACAAATGACGCTTGCTCCCGCATACAACGGATTAAAGGTCCACTCCCCTCCCTTGACAAACAGGGAGGGAAAAATCAAAGCAGCGAATATGCCCAGCGGAATCATGTCCAGGCCGTTTTTAAGCCGCGCAGTGAAAAAAGACTCCGGCAAGGTAAGAAACGCCCTGCGCGTAAAATAAGTCACGATGCCCATCGCCAGGATTAGCAAAAACATACGCAAATCGCCGTTCATCCCGCTTTTCGCTCCTCTCCTTGCGCTCCCTTGCCTCCGTCTGCGGGCTTTCGGATAAATCCGACTGCAAATGCGAGCAGTCCGGCTCCCAGGACATGCAGGCCGCTGGTTGAGGCCATGCTCAAAAGACAGGCCACAGCACCGCAGCCGAGGAAAATCGCTACGCGGATTGGCGAAGACAGCATGCCGACTGACAGCGCAAGAAACATGGCGGTGAAGCTGTACTCAAGCCCAAACCTTTGCGGGTCCGGCAGCAAGTACCCGAACAAGCTGCCCAGCCATGTACCCAGCGCCCAGAACAAATGCAGAAAAAGGCTTACGGATAAAATGTAGGACTTGTCGAAGCCGTACTGCTGAATCCGGTTGTAGGTGATCGCATACTGTTCGTCTGACAGGAAAAACGCGATGAGATCGGCAAATCTTTTGTTTTGCCTGGAATAGTAGGGAGCCAGAGACATCGCCATAAGAAAATGCCTCGAATTCATGAAAAAGGTGACCATGACCATCGTCCAAAAGCCAGCCCCTTCCACCAGCATGGGCAGAACCGCAAATTGCGACGAGCCCGCATGTACAAAAAAGGACATCCATACGCTTTCTGCTGTGCTCATGCCAGTCTGCAGAGCCAGCATGCCGAATATCCCGCCAAAGACCAGAAAGCTCATGCCGACGGGGACGGAATCCCGGATTCCTTGCTTCCACGAGGCCATCTGTTGTTGCTCGTTCATCAGCTTTCCACCGCGGCCGGCAGCACGGCCCTTACTTCCATCCGCTTGTTGTTTTTCCCTTTGCTTTTTATATCGGTGATCACCAATGACCCGATTTCACTCGTTCGCTTTACATGCGTGCCCCCGCAAGCCTGCTCATCGATTGAGCCGATCGCCACAAGCCGCACCTCACGGACGGCTGGAGGCAGCAGGCTGATCATCGTTTTGATCATGCCGGAAGTCGCCTCGGCCTCCTCCCTGCTGACAGTCCGGTACGTGATCAGATGATCTTCGGCAATGATGCGGTTCGCTTCTCTGACAATCTCCTCCACCTCTTCTGAGGACAAGTCCTGCAATTGGTTGAAATCAATGCGCGCACGCTCGGGATATATTTGGTTTCCGGTGCAAAGAGCGCCGTATTTTTCATAAACGACCGCTCCGAGCACATGCAGCAGACTGTGATGCCGCATCAACCCGTACCGGCGCTGCCAGTCGATCTTTACTACTGCCTCTCCTTCGTTCAGCGTCTCGGCACCCTTTACGTAATGAACGATTTGGCCAGCTTCCTTTTTGACCTGATAGACTTCATATGCGTGCCCATTTTGCATCAATACACCTGTATCGCATTCCTGGCCCCCGCCAGTCGGATAAAAGATGGTCTGATCCAAAATGACTTTTTCGCCGTCTACCCGTTTAATCAAAACGGTGCATTCCTGATTGTAGCTGTCCTCCAAAAACAATGTCTGGGTCATTTCTGTTTCCTCCTGTTTATGAAGTTAGTATACTAACGACTAATATAGTGCCGGTAAAAAACGGTTCACTCTTCCATGAACCGCTTGCCGGTCACTACCTCGGACAAAATCCGATTGCTGCGCCAAAGCTTTTCCAGTTTTTCAGAGCCAAATTCTCTCGTCAGCTCTTCGATCATGATGTCATGCCTGATGTACTCGACTGCAACCTGAACGAGTGCAGGATCGGTCGTTTTGACAGCCCATGCCACGCCCTTTTCCGAAAAGTGGGCAATGACCACTTCTTCTCCGTCCCGAGCCGCGATCGTCAGTCTTCCGCCCATCCGCTCCTCAACCACTTCTGGCGGCATATAATTGTGGTGGAAGGTACTCCCCAAGCGTTTATCCTCGCTGCCGAACAGGATCGAGTAAACCGAAACGCCCCGCTTCAGCAGTGTCTGCACGCAAGGAAGTAAAGCCTCGTACTGCTGCTCCCAGACCGACAGCCAGCATTCCTGCTTGCTTCGCTCCATAACGGCCAGCATCTCGTTTAACACTGCCTGCTTGCCTCGAATATGCCAGATCACGTCCATTTCCGTCGTATTTCCTACAGATTCCAAGGCCTGCTCCAGGTAATCGAGCGTCTCTTCCATGCCTTTTCGCAGACGGCCAATCAACTCCTTGGCAGGGACTGGAGCGTATTTGACCGGATCGGAAGGAACGGTGTGAACGGCCTCTCTGTCCAGCAGCTTGCCGAGCACCTCATAAATCATCGAACGGGGCACTCCGGTGCGCTTGCTAAGCTCGTATCCGGTAATCGGCGACCCTTGCAGCAAGCCGACATAAGCTTTGCACTCGTACAAGGAAAAGTTCAGTTTTTGCAGTTCTCTGTAGATTTCTTCCATGATTGCTCCGTTAGTAGTTTGACTTATAACTACTATTTATCACAAACCGCCAATATATGTCAATCCTTGATTCGGTCTTCTTGGTTGATTGCAGCCTCGGTATATTCTGCTGGCCGGTCTTCATAAAAAAACCCGCGTCATCGATTCGCGGGTTTTGTGCCACATTCGGCGTTTTTTATTCAGAAATCGTTACTTCCTTCATTTTGTCGCCCTGCTTGATTTTGTCTACGTGCTCCATGCCTTCCACCACTTGTCCGAAAACGGTGTGAACCCCGTCCAGATGCGGGAAAGCATCGTAGCAGATGAAGAACTGGCTGCCGCCGGTGTCCTTGCCTGCGTGAGCCATGGACAGAGCGCCGCGAACGTGTTTGTGCGGGTTTCCTTTGGTTTCGCATTTGATGGTGTAGCCAGGGCCGCCAGTACCAGTGCCATGCGGGCAGCCGCCTTGGGCAACGAAGCCAGGGATTACGCGGTGGAACGTCAGGCCGTTATAGAAACCCTCTTTGGACAATTTTTCAAAGTTGGCTACCGTGCCGGGCGCTTCCTTTTCAAACAGCTCCAGCTTTACGGTTCCGCCGTTTTCCAATTCGATTGTTGCATACTTGCTCATATGTAAGGACCCCTTTCAGTCTCGAAATATGTACGACTACGATTATACGCGAATCAGACAAAAAAGGAAAACAGTAGATCAAAGGTGCAATGCCCCGAGCGCAGTGACACGCTTATTTCCCTGACACACCGCGGACAAGCAAGCAGTTCGAATATCCGACAGAATGCCTTAACACTCCTGGACTGCGTCAGAAAAACTGACCCCGTGCTCCTCCGCTTTGTCGGCGACAAATACGGTTCCCGGAATGCTTTTGGCGATTTTTTTCATCGCAGCGGCTTGCTGGGCGAGCTCCTCGACACTGCCAAATCGTCCTGGTGAAAGCCGCACACCTGCCATCGACATCGACAGTCCATTCGCGTCTGTGAGATTGCGCCTGTGATAAATATCTAAGAAATAGGATGAAAACGCCTGGATTATGAAAGCAGTCATCGCATCCAGACAATTTGGCGTTGTCATGACGATGAAATCATCCCCGCCGATGTGTCCGAGAAAATCGCGCTCATTGCCATAGTGCTGCACCGCTTCCTTTAACATTCTGGCCGTTCTCACGATAATTTGATCGCCCACTTCAAACCCGTAGCGATCATTGAACCATTTGAACCTGTCCAGATCACAGTAAATGACGACCTGCTGCTCGCTTCTTTTGATCCTCGCCTGCAGCTCCCGTTCGATCTGGACGTTTCCCGGCAGCCCTGTCAACGGATTGGCAGAGCTGGCCATCTCGAGCTTGATGGACGCCATTTTATCAAGCAAGCTCTGAACCGTAATAATTCCGATGTATTCCCCATTGTCACCGGTGATCACCACGACGTCGTAGAGGTGATAGGCATCCCGGGCCATTGCCCTTTTGGACACCTCATCTATCTGGTCGTCTTTTTTGACCGTGAGCGGATTCGTATTCATGATTTGCGAAATCGGCCGTTCATAGTAAAGTGCGATCCCGTATTGCCCTCCCAAAATTTGATAGAGCTGAAATCGCATCACCAGCCCGATCGGTTTGCCTTCTTCCAGCACGACGACACTTTCGATTCGCTGGTTCTGTTCAAAGATTTGATGGACCTGACGCACTTTTGTCTGTTTTCCCACACAGATCGTCTTGGTCACAATGTCAGTCATGACGGGGGCGTGAATTCGCGGCTCCCGATCTGTTTTGGCGCTTGCTTCGCGGACACGGCGAAGAAAATTCATGGCCTGGCCCGAGATGTGTGCCATCCCTTTTGCCGGAGATCCGAGATAGAAGCCTTGTCCGTATGTAACCCCCAGCTCCATCAGCGACTCCAGCTCCCGTTCCGTCTCGATGCCTTCGGCGATGATTTTGCACTTCACCTTTTCAGCGAATTGCACAATCGTTTCCAGCAGCGCCTGTTTGATCGGATCGACGTCAATATTGCGGATGAGCGACATATCCAGCTTGATGAAATCGGGATAGATTTCGGTGATGGATTCCAGACTGGAATAGCCCGCTCCGGCGTCGTCGACCGCCACCAGATACCCCTTTTTCCGGTATTCCTCGATAATTTTGCGAAAGACGCTGTAATTGCTGATGGCATGCCGCTCGGTAATCTCAAGTACGATATTATGCGGATTCAGCTTGGTCTGCTCCAGCAGCTTGATCAGGTCCCCGCGCAATAAATACGGGTCGTCAATCGCTCTCGGATCAATGTTGATAAACATCTTTTGGTGCGGCTTTAGATATCGGAGATGCTCCAATGCCCGCTTCCTGCAAATATGCTCCAGCCGAAACACGGTATCCGTCTCCTCGGCATAGCCAAACAAGGCAGCGGGAGAGAAAAAAGGCGTGTTCTCCGGTCCTCTGGCCAAAGCCTCCCACCCGAGCGGCATGCCGTCCCGCAGGTCGACGATCGGCATGAACTGCGTGTGAATGTCTTCATCCTGCAGCAGCTTGTGGTACTGTGTCACGAATGTATACTTCTCAGAAGAAATCCCGTATTTCGCCATGTGGACGGCATGCTTGACAGACGTGTACATCTCTTTGACGACGTCCTGGCCAGGAAATGCCGCATAGCCGATATGCACCCGCAGGTCCTCCCGGTTGACAAAGCTCACATGCCGATTGAGCTGCAATTCGGCCTGCTCCTGAAAGCTGATCGAGAGAAGCCGGCATTCCTCCTCATGGGAGCCTTTCGGAAAGGAAACATAGATGGCAAAATCGTCTCCCCACAGCTTTTGAATGGCTAATACCCGCCCCTTGATCTCCAGTACATCCTGGCAGACCGTGGGCAGCGTCCGCTCAAATATATGCAGCACTCTTTTCGCGATCAAATCCCCATAGCGATTTTCGATGTCCGTCAATTTGACGATGTCTACGTAAAACAGGACGACCGTCGCACCGTTGCCCACTTCCTCGGCAATCATCGACGTGATCGTTCGACGTTTGTCCAGAGCGAAGACGGAAAATCGGCGGAATCGCTTTCGCAATTTAGACCACATCATGGCTCTTGCCTCCTCGCCCCCTCATTATGACAAGGGACTCTTAAGGCCATGTAAAGAGTTAATGAACATTTTATAAATGCAGCAGTCTTGAGAACGAATGGATCAGAGGACGAATAGAAAAGACCTTCCCCCGTACAGCAGGGAAGGTCTTGGTCTGATGTAAGTTAGCGCAACACTTTCGAGCCTTTGGGCAGTACGTCCTGACTTACCACATCGGCAAATGTTTCTCGTTTTACGACCAGTTCCGCCGTACCGTCATGAACAAAGACAACGGCGGGGCGCGGAATGCGATTGTAATTGTTGGACATGGCGTAGCCGTATGCGCCTGTGCTGCTGACAGCCAAAATGTCGCCGGCTTTCGCTCGAGGCAAGGCAATGTCCCTGATGAGCATGTCGCCGGTTTCGCAGCACTTTCCCGCGATGGAGACCGTTTCCGTGTCAGCCTCGTTCATCCGATTGGCAATTGCTGCTTCATACTGGGCCTGGTAGAGAGCCGGTCTCAGGTTGTCGGTCATCCCGCCATTGACAGCGACGTACTTGCGAACATTGGGAATTTCCTTTTGGGACCCGATGTGATACAAAGTGGTTCCTGCATCGCCGATAATGCTTCGGCCCGGCTCAATCCACAGCTCAGGCAGCGGCATTTGCCGGTCGGAAAGCTCGGCCCGAACCGCAGCCGTGATCGCTTTGACATAATCGCCCGGCGCCAGCGGTGTATCGCCTTCTACATAACGAATGCCAAACCCGCCGCCGACATTCAGCACTTGGGAAATAAAACCGAATTTTTCTTTGGCCTCTTCAAGCAATTCCACCAAACGTTTGATCGCGACCAAAAATCCGTCTGTTTCAAAAATCTGCGAACCGATATGGCTGTGGACACCGAGCAGATGCAGCCACTTGCTTTCGTTCGCCTGGCGGATCGCTTCCAAAGCCTGCCCGCTCTTTACGTCAAACCCGAATTTCGAATCCTGCTGCCCAGTGGAGATGTACTCATGCGTATGCGCCTCTACGCCTGGCGTCACGCGCAGCAGTACAGCTACCTTCTCCTGTCTTTCCTCGCCGAGCTGGGCCAGCAGCGAAAGCTCATAAAAGTTGTCAACGACAAAGCAGCCGATCCGGGCATCCAGAGCCATCTCTATTTCTTCTATGGACTTGTTATTGCCATGAAAGTGGATACGCTCCACTGGGAAGCCAGCCTGGAGAGCCGTGAACAATTCTCCCCCCGACACGACGTCAAGGGACAGCCCTTCCTCTTCAATCAGCTTGCACATCGCCATCGTACAAAACGCTTTGCTGGCGTATGCTACTTGAAATGAAAATCCCGATTCGCGAAAAGCGTCCACGAAGGCTCGACACTTGCTGCGAATCAGCGCTTCATCGTACACGTATAAAGGCGTTCCATACTCAGCAGCCAAATCCGTGACGTCGCAACCTCCAATTTCCAAGTGGCCCTTCTCATTGACTCGACTAGTTCCGTGTAGATACATCCCCAAATCCTCCCCGATACGCTGCTGGATAAATGTTCGTGTAGCGCCGCTTCTCTATATAGAAAGGCAACTGTATGACCTTACAGTTGCCACCTCTACCTGCTTTGGCTTATCAATCAATTTACTATAATAAAGCGCATTTGACAATGGGTGAAGCCTTCATTGTCAGAATATTTATTGCCGGGAAGAGTTGGGTGAACGGACAATGCTCGGCCGTCTGTTTTTCATCGGGACAGCCATCCTCACCAAGATATCCTTCATGGCTTTAAAGTTGAAGGGAATGAACGGCCACAGATACGGCGTATCGAGAGAGCGTGTCACAGCGAGACCGATGAGAACGACAAGCAAGCCGATCATCAGACCCGCAGTCGAGAAAAATCCGACCATCAGGATCAAGAATATCCGTACCAGCCGATTTGCCAAGCTCAGCTCGTAGCTGGGAGTCGCGAACATACCGACAGCTGCGACGGCCAGGTACAAAATGACTTCAGGGGCAAACAGCCCGACGTCGATGGCGACATCCCCGACCAAGATCGCAGCCAGCAGACCCATCGCGATTGACAGAGGGGAAGGCGTATGTATGGCAGCCATCCTCATCAGATCAAGTCCAACCTCCGCCATCAAAAATTGTGCCAGCAGCGGTATGCTCCCTTTGTCCTTGATCCCGATGAAATGCAGCGGTTCGGGGATGAGCGATGGATGCATGGCCAACAACAGCCAGACGGGGAGCAAAAATACCGAAGCAAAGATGCCAAAGAAACGCACCCAGCGAAGGTACGCTCCAACGACGGGGGTCTGTCTGTATTCTTCTGCGTGCTGTACATGGTGAAAATACGTGGCCGGTGTAATCATGACACTCGGCGAGGTATCCACGTAGATCAGCACATGCCCTTCCAGCAAATGGACGGCGGCCACATCCGGCCTCTCCGTATAGCGTACGAGCGGAAACGGATTAAAGGTCTTGCCGATGATGAACTCTTCCACCGTCTTCTCGGCCATCGGGATGCCGTCAATCTGGATATTTTGCAGCCGGTGTTTTAATTTATCAATCAGCTCTGTATTGGCCACACCCTTGATATAGGCGATGGCTACATCCGTTTTTGTCCTTTCTCCGATTTGCATGATCTCAAACCGCAAGCGTTCATCCCGGATACGCCTGCGTGTCAGTACGGTGTTGAGCACAAGCGTTTCGGTAAAACCGTCATGCGCACCGCGTACAATCCGTTCCGTATCCGGCTCCTCTGGCGAGCGTGTCGGCAACACTTTTGCGTCCATGATGATGGCATTGTGTGAACCTTCGATGACGAGTCCTACCTGACCGACGAGCAGTTTATCGATGAACTCATTTGCCGTTGCCACCTTGGCCATTTGAAAGTAAGGAATATATCTGTGGTACAAGTGCTCAAAAACATCGGCAGGCAGCTCTCTCTCCCGCAAGTCATTCAAATCCCGGAGAACCTGCGTAATGATGTTGTCGCTCGCAAAGCCATTGATGTAGTACAACAAAATGCGAGTCCGGCCAACTGTAAATTCGTGAACCCCGACGTCAAAGCTAACTCCAATGCCAAGCTTGTCGTTTAGGTATTCCTTGTTTTCATCCAGATCTTCCACGATCAGCCGCTTCTTCTCACTCTTGGTTTCCGGCATGGAACCCGCTCCTTTCCAATATCCAATTCACTGCAGCCATGGTAATCGGGCAACCATTGCGCAAGCTGTCCCTCCCTTGCATTTTTCCAATATCGCCGATTCCGATGATATTGGGCACATTAAGCTTGTTCAGGATATCGACGGTATCTCCGTAGATTCGGTTCTCCAGCTCTGTTTCCGCATAACCGTGTTTGTCAACAGCCTCATTGACAATCCGGCCGAGGTTGTCCACGGAAACCTTGACCGCAGCCCCGTTCACCCACTTTGTATTGGATGCCACTGCAATCGCACCCAGCACTTCGATATCGGGATGTTTGACAACGTATTCGATTGCCTGCTCTCCGCGGCCCCGGCCCCTGTCTCCGTTGTCGTCAAACATGATCAGAACGGGGTCTTGCGGCGTCATTTTGATCAGCTCGACCATTTGGCTTCCGCTCAGCGGCGTCGGATTCCCCGCCGACAACGAAACCGCTCGTCCCCCAATCTTTCTGGCTATCATTTCTACCACTCTTTGCGCTACATGATCACCGTCTGTGATCAGAATGACCTTCCGTCGCTTTTCTGGCATGCACCTCTCCCCTTCCTCTTCACGGGGGGATCATCCCTTTGGTTTAAAGACTAGCGACGCCAGGAACCCGAACGCGATAGCGGCGGAGATGCCCGCACTCGTAACTTCAAAGATTCCCGTAACGACTCCGATCAGGCCGTGCTGCTCCGCTTCCGATATGGCGCCATGGTATAGGGAATGGCCGAAGCTGGTGATCGGAACAGTCGCTCCCGCACCGGCAAAATCAATCAACTTGTCATAGACGCCAATAAAATCGAGCGCAACCCCGGCGACGACCAGCGTGCTCATCACGTGGGCGGGGGTCAGCTTCGCCACGTCCAGCAACAACTGACCGATCACGCAAATCAATCCGCCAACAACAAAGGCGATCACATATTCCATCAGCTTCCTCCTCCTTCTATCGAAACCGCATGGGCTATGCAGGGAATGGAGTTGCCCTGCTGATAGCTGACCGGGCTTAGCAATGCACCAGTTGCACATACCAAAACCTTGTTTAGCTTTCCTTTGTTCAACTGGTCCATGATATAGCTGTACGTCACTACTGCACTGCTGGCACATCCGCTGCCGCCGGCAAAAACCTCCTGATCCGGCGAGTACACCATCAGACCGCAGTCGTTGTAAACCCGGTCCAAATCGTACCCATCCATTTTCATCAGGTCCTTGAGGATGGGAAATCCGACGGCTGCGAGATCTCCTGTTACAATCAAATCGTAATCATTCGGATTGCGGCCGGTATCCTTGAAATGTGTCTGCAAGGTAGATGCTGCAGCAGGCGCCATCGCCGATCCCATGTCAAATGGGTCTTTAATCCCCATATCGACGACTTTGCCGATCGTGGCGTACGTAATCCGCGGCCCGCTCCCGCCAGTACCGACAACGGCAGCACCCGCTCCTGTCACCGTCCATTGTGCCGATGGCGGCTTCTGTCCGCCGTACTCGGTTGGATAACGGTATTGCCGCTCGGCTGTCGCATTGTGGCTGCTGCAAGCGGCTAATGCTTTATTCGCATACCCGGCGTTGATCTGGGCAGCGGCATTGGCCAGGGTGAGCATCGAAGTCGAGCAAGCCCCGTACATGCCCATGAGCGGAATCGACACCTTCTCGGCAGTAAAGCTGGTCGTAATGTTTTGGTTCAGCAAATCCCCGGCGAAAAACACGTCAATGTCCTGTCCGCTCAGATTCGCTTTGTCCAAAGCAAGATTAACGGCATCCTCCAGCAGCTGTCTTTCCGCGTTCTCCCACGAGTCCTGTCCGGCATACATATCGTCGTAGACCTTGTCGAACAAGGCTCCCAGAGGTCCCTCCCCTTCTTTTGGTCCGACAGCAGTGGCTGTTGATAGAATGCGGACGTCATGCGGGAAGTGCCAGGTCTGCCGGCTTACCCGAAAATCGCTGGATCCATTATTCATAGCAGCTCCCCTCACACGATCATCTTCCAAACCGTTTTCAACACGCCGGCTATGAAAGCGGCGACCACGCCAAAAACAATGACGGAGCCGGCCAGCTTAAACATATTTCCTCCTACTCCAAGAACGAATCCTTCGCTTCGATGCTCAATCGCTGCAGAAGCGATCGAGTTGGCGAATCCGGTGACAGGTACCGCTGAGCCCGCACCTGCGTACTGTCCAATATTGTCGTAAATGCCTAGTCCGGTCAGAAGCACAGAGAGGAAAATGAGCGTGGCAACGGTAGGATTGCTCGCAGCCTTTTCCGAAAATCCGAAGAAGTTGATATAGATGTTTTGCAGCACCTGGCCCAGCAGACAGATGGCCCCCCCAACCCAAAAAGCGCGTATCGAATTGAGCAGGACGTTCCGTTTTGGCTGGTACTTCGCCGCCTGCTGCTGATAGAGCTGCTTCGTCATTTGATTCGAACCATTGGACTTCGATTTTGTCGCCATCTTTGTTCCTCCCACTCGTCCTGTCTGGTCAACATACTCACATATCCATATCTTGTCTCCTCGTCTCCATTCTATGCTTGGCTGAATTTACCAGTCGGCGGGTCAAAGCTTCAGCCACCACTGAAGAAGAGATCCGATGATTTTCCCGAGAACCATCGCCATCAACAAGAAAATCAATTTCGAGTCCATGTTGAGCCTTTTTGCCAAGATCGGAAAGACGTTGAGTGCTTCGGTCAGTCCGGCGGCCAATGTGCCTACGAAGACACCTGCAAATACGCCGTAGATAGAAGTA
Organism: Brevibacillus sp. FSL K6-2834; assembly: GCF_038592925.1. Taxonomy (NCBI): domain Bacteria; kingdom Bacillati; phylum Bacillota; class Bacilli; order Caryophanales; family Paenibacillaceae; genus Brevibacillus; species Brevibacillus sp. FSL K6-2834. The sequence continues at coordinate 2,441,978 of NZ_CP151945.1, read as the reverse complement.
AACAAGATAGGCAATGCGGCCACCCATTGAAAAAAATCGGCCAGCGTAAAAAACAGAGCGCCGCTAACCAGTGACCATTCCAGTGCTCGTATGTAGCGATGCGCGTTGGTGAGCTGAGCCAGCCGGGGGATAATGTCCAGAACCGTAATAAAAGCAACGAACCCGCTGCCTACAGCGAGCCCTCCACCCAGTCCGATGATTGCCAGCAAGATATGCTGCCACAAGCTGCTCATGGCTTGATCCGCTCATTCTCCTTATTTTCATGCTGAATGTAATACTGATCGAGATTTTGCTGGTACAAGAACAGCTCAACCTCCAACGGACTGGGTTCTTCGTTGATTCGCTTCTGAAAAATATGGTTGAAAAACAGGATCATCCCCAGACCAATCCCGATGGAATAAGGGATTTGCAACCAAAGGGGCTGGTCGCTTGCCTGTCCGGTGATCAAATAGTGGATGCGCTGATGGACCTGCAGCATGCTGACGTCCGTGTGGAAGTTCATAATCGCAAGACCGGCACCGACGAAGAGCAGGACCCATACCAGTGTAACCATGAGGAGATTTGCCTTTTTGCGAGGGTTCAAAACTTCTACGACAATATGAGCCGCGCCCTGTACCTCCAATGCCAGCTCGGGGTGCACGCGCCGGATTTGTTTGATGACCTGCATAATATCAATGATAATGAGGTTTCCATCAGCAGGTTTCACCTGATAGACAGGCAGACGGGCCAATGCTTTTTCACGGTCGCCATCCCAATACAACTGGCAAATATCTCCCAGCGTAATCGTCGCGTTCGGCTTGACAGCCAACCGTTTGCGCAGCTTGAGAAACAGCGGCTGGTTCATCTGCTCCCCCTCCTTTCAAAGACTATGTCCTGCTAGTATGTGCGTGTGGACAAAAGCCATGCACATAAGAAAAGACCAGGCTGAGCTAATGCTCAATCTGGTCTTTGATCGTTTGCAGGATTCGCTTTTCCAACCGGGACACCTGGACCTGAGATATACCCAGCCGCTCAGCCACCTCTGATTGGGTCTGATCCTTGTAATAGCGCAAGTAGACAATCAGCTGTTCTCTTTCTGTCAAACGGCTGATCGCATCCTTCAGCGCGATTTTTTCAAACCATTTGTTGACACTTTCATCTGCGATCTGGTCAATCAGTGTAATCGGATCGCCATCATTTTCAAATACAGTTTCATGGATCGACGAAGGGGCCCTGCTTGCCTCCTGGGCAAACACCACTTCCTCCGGTGTAATTCCTACCGCTTCCGCCACTTCAGAGATCGTAGGAGCCCGTCCGAACTGCTTGTACAGCTCGTCTTTCGCCCGCCTTACCCTGTTTGCGGTTTCCTTTAGCGACCTGCTTACTTTTACAGTGCCGTCGTCCCGCAAAAAGCGCTGTATCTCACCGATGATCATGGGAACGGCATACGTGGAGAACTTCACATCGTAATTCAGGTCGAACTTGTCCACGGCTTTCAAAAGTCCGATACACCCGATCTGAAACAGGTCGTCGGCTTCATAACCACGATTGATGAAACGCTGAACAACTGACCAGACAAGCCGAATATTGCTGTTTACAAGCAGCTCTCGCGCTTGTGCATCCCCATCCTGGCTCTGGGCAATCAGTTCTTTTACTTGGTCGTTGGTAAGAAACGGCTGACTGGCGTTTTTAATATCGGCACCCATAGGCACTACTCCTAATTCTGTAATGCTTTGGCAAAGGAAAGGCGTTTTGTCAGGCGGACAGTCGTCCCTTTCCCGACAGCAGTTGCCACTTCAAGCGAGTCCATAAAATTTTCCATAATCGTAAAGCCCATTCCCGAACGCTCCAGCTCGGGCTTGCTGGTGAACAGCGGCTGCATTGCCTGGTCGACGTCCTCGATTCCCTTGCCTTCATCCTCCACTACCAATTCCACGACACCCTCATCGATGCTGACCGAGATGCGGACAACACCATCCGGGTTTTCGTCGTACCCGTGGATGATGGAATTGGTCACTGCTTCCGAAACAACGGTCTTGATCTCTTCCAGTTCCTCAACCGAGATGTCAAGCTGAGAGATGAACGAGGCAACCGCGACACGGGCGAACGCTTCATTCTGACTTACGGCAGCAAACGCCACGCTCATAAAATTGCGTTTGGCCATCATTACGCCACCCCCAATACGTGCAGTGCTTCCGCTTCGTTCTCGCGAAACTTGATCACCTTAAACAGCCCGGACATCTCGAAAATCCGGTAGATGGTTGGATTGATCGAGCACACCACCATTTCACCGGAGCGAGCCGAAATCTGCTTGTACCGCCCCAGGATGACTCCAATGCCGGAGCTGTCCATAAATGAGAGCTCTGCCAGGCTGAGCACGATATGGCGAATAGACGATTGGCGCAAAAGGTCGTCTACTTTCCCGCGCAATTCCTCTGCTGTATGATGGTCCAGTTCTCCTTGCAAACGGACAACCAAGACGTCCTGTTTTGTTTCCATGATGATGCGTAGACTCATGGCTGAAACACTCCTTCATCCCGTAGTACACTCTCATTTCTTCTCTCTCTGTTCCATTTCCTGCCAGCCGACAAAAGAACAAAAAAATCGAGCGGCCACATGGTACAATTCGAGGCAACTCGATTCTTTTCGCGTTCTCGCTGTCAGGTTAATAGCTAATCAATACGTTTCTCGTTGTCCGCTTGAGAATCTCCCACATGCCTGCTTTGTCGACCGTTTGTTCCGGGAACAGGTCGATCCGGTTTACTTCCTTGCCGTCTTTCGTGCGGATAAAAATATGTCCGATCACTTGGTTCTTATCGAGCGGAGCGCTGATGTCAGACTGCAACACGACTTCGCGGTCATATTGGTCGGCAGACTCCCCGCGCTTCATCAACAGGCTGACAGCGTGCGGCGTGACCGCGTTAACCGTTGGCTGTCTTCCTTTGTCCACGCTCAAGCCTTGCACAACCTCCCCTTTTTTGTACAAGGGAGCTACCTGATAATGAGCAAAAGCGTAATTGAACAGTGTCGACACTTCGGCGTTTCTCGTTTTTGTATCGGGCTCGCCCATAACGACGGCAATGACCCTCATGTTATTTCGTTTGGCCGTAGCCGTCAAACAGTATTTGGCTTCGCTTGTATAGCCTGTTTTCAGACCATCTACGCCTTCATAAAAGCGAACGAGCCGGTTCGTATTCACCAACCAGAACGGGTTGGACGTTTCTTTTCGCAAATAGTCCTGATAAATTCCTGTATATTTGGTAATCGCTTCATGTTTCAAAAGTTCGCGGGACATAATTGCAATGTCCAATGCGGAGGAGACATGCTCCGGTGCAGGCAACCCGTTGGAATTGACGAAATGCGTTTGCTTCATTCCAAGCTGCTTGGCCCGCTCATTCATTTTGGCTACGAACGCTTCTTCCGTTCCCGCCAAATGCTCGGCCATTGCGACGGAAGCGTCATTCCCCGAGGCAATCGCGATCCCCTTGATCATGTCTTCTACCGTCATTTCCTCGCCAGGCTGGAGAAAAATCTGCGAACCACCCATGGATGCAGCTCGTTCGCTCGTACGAATCTTGTCCGTCAGCTTGATTTCTCCGCGCTCCAGCGCTTCCATGATCAATAGAAGCGTCATGACCTTGGTAATACTAGCAGGAGGCAGCTTTTCGCTTGCGTTTTTTTCGAACAAGACGGTTCCCGTATCCGCTTCCATCAATATGGCGGAGGTTGCATGCGGTGCAAAATTCATCTGTCCGTCTTTCGCCGGCGTGTTTTCCTTGGCTGCCGTCGCTATCGGAGAAAAGAACGCAACGCACAAGATGAAGCATAAGCTCAGATACAGACTCCTTTTCATAGCAAACTCTTCCCTCCATTCATGGTTCTATTCTCACCAAACAGAAAGGAAAATATTCACAGAAAAAAACGGGGTTTTCGCACTCTGAAAAATATGATTGAGAGAAAATCGTGCCGAACCGGGGCAGCTACTTCTCAAAAACAAAACTGCCTTTGTTCGATTAAAAGCTGCCTTGTTAGATTAAAACTGCCTCCGTAAGCAGCAAAAAAACTCCCTCCGAATTGACAACAGAGGGAGTTTCACGTGTTTTACCCATCTAGATCTTAAACTTGCTTACATTTTCCGACAAATCATCCGCAAGCTTTTTCAATTCTTCTACATTTTCACTGATTCGCGCAATGGACTGCAGCTGTTCGTCGACAGTCGCCACAACGCCGCTCAGTGATTGATTGATTTCATCCGATACTTCGGAAAGACGCTGCATCGAGCTTGTGACAACCTGATTGCCTGCTGCCATCTCCTCAGAAGCGGCAGACATGGATTCGCTCTGCTCTGCAGCAGATTGAATATCGGATACGATATGCTGGAAGGCCGTACCTACGGTCTCGACGGACTGGAGACCGGTGCTGACCATGGCGACGATCTCATCCATATGCTTGCTCATATCCATGGCTTCGTCGTTGATCGAGTGCGCGATCGACGCGATCCGCTCAGAAAAGGAGCTGCTCTCCTCTGCCAATTTCCTCACTTCGGTGGCGACAACAGAGAAGCCTCTGCCGGCCTCGCCCGCTCTCGCAGCTTCAATTGCCGCATTTAAGGCAAGCAGGTTCGTCTGGGAGGCGATGCTGCTGATCATCTCGACAATGCTTGTGATCTGTCTGGCCCGCTCTCGCAATCCATGCATTTGCTGGGCCGTACGCTCTACTTCACCATTTGCTTGTCTGACGGTAGAGATGACGTTTTCGACCAGCTTCATGCCGTCCTGGGCTCGCTCAAAAGTGCGACTCGTCGCCCTGGTCGTCGATTCTGCCGCAATCGCCACCTGCTCGACGCCTTGGGAAATTTCTGAAACGGTCGTGGCAGCGGAAAGCACCTCTTTTGTCTGCTGCGAAACTCTCTCGGAAATCGAAGAGATATTCTCCGTAATAAAATGAATGGAGCCGGTGTTTTCCTGAGCCGATTGATTCAGCTCTTCCGCCGCGATGTTCAGGCGATTCGCTTGTCCCTGGACAAGGGATACGAGCTTTCTGAGCTCGCCCGCCATTTCGTTCATCTTGTGCCCGACCATGGCAATCTCGTCTTTTCCTTTTACCTGCACCTGCACGTCAAAACGGCCGGACCCGATTTTCTCCATGTCTTGCGCGATCGCCAGGAGCGATTTGCGAATCCGCTGTGCAAACCACCAGATGGAAAAGGCGGCCACAGCGATGATGGGAATACTGATCAGCCCGAATGTAATTCCCATGCCATTCAACTCGCCGTAAACCTCCGAGGAAGCTGTCGTCAGGACAAGCGCCCAGCCCAGCGAGGCGATGGGAGCGACGGCTGCAAACGAATCCACGCCATCCGCTTCATATTCCAGACTCTGGCTTGTGCCGTTTTGCACCAATGCAAGCAATTCTGTATAATCTCTGTTTTCTGCCAGCGACAGCTTGTTGTTTTGCGCCGAGTCCTTGTGGGCAACGACCAACCCATCCTTGCGAACGACGTACGCATAGCCGTTTTGCATGAATGGAATTTCTTCTGCCTTTTTTACGATTGGGTCGATCTGAAAACCAACCACGAGAAGGCGGGAGGTGTCTTTATTCTTCTCCCCTACCGGAGTAGCCAAGTAAATGAAGCTTCTTTCCGTCCCAAGTACGACTTCCTCATCAGAAAAAACAGGTCCCCCAGAAGAGAGCGCATTTTGCACATATTGCTTCTGCTTGAAGTCGATCTCATTTTTGCCGGTCAACGAATACAACGATTTGCCTGTGCCGGGATCAACCAAATATATTTTTGAGACCTCTTTATGGCTTTGACGCAAGAGCCGGAACTGTTCCATAATAAGCGGCTCCAGATCCGTGGTCATGACCCTTTTGGCCGCTGTCTCCAGAGACGAGCTTTTCAGGTCATCGATCCAGTCTTCCATGCTTTCGGCATACTGCTCCGCCAGCATTTTCGCCTGGTTGGAAGTAATGTCAATCAACGTGCTTTTGGAAAAAGAAAGTGCTATGTATTGCAATGCACCAATGATCACGATAACAAGAATAATTCCAAAGGTAATCATTTTTTTGGCCATGGAACCCTGCAGTTGCTTGTTGAGACTGCCAACCACGTCAGCCAGCTTTTGCGGTGCTGACAGATTTTTTGGGCGAAAACGCGGCAATCGGAATTTCCGCATGGTAACTACCCCCTTCTCTCTTTTGACGTCCTGAATACTCAGATGGAAAAATGAAAAGAGGCCCCGGACGCAAAGAATGGGGCGATTCCCCCATCCATTCGCGGAGGCCACAGTATCTCGCATGATGGAAAGACAGGATTCCCCATATGGTGGAAATCCTGTCGCTGTAATCTAGTTGTACAAATGGCAGGCAGCGAAATGACCAGGCTCTACTTCTTTCCATACGGGCTCAGCTGCAGCACATTCGGGCATTGCTTTCGGGCAACGCGTGCGGAAGTGGCAACCGCTCGGAGGATTCATCGGACTTGGAACATCGCCTTGCAGAACGATGCGCTCACGCTGGCGCTCTACCTCTGGATCAGGAATCGGGATAGCAGACAGAAGCGCTTGTGTATATGGGTGAAGCGGCTTTTCATACAGCTTGTCACTCTCTGCAAGCTCTACCATTTTTCCGAGGTACATAACTGCTACACGGTCGGAAATGTATTTAACCATCGACAAATCGTGGGCAATAAACATGTAGGTAAGGCCCATTTTTTCCTGCAGCTGCTCCAGGAGGTTTACGACCTGCGCTTGTACGGAAACGTCGAGGGCAGAGATCGGTTCGTCACAAACGATGAACTTGGGCTCTACCGCCAGTGCACGGGCAATACCAATCCGCTGGCGTTGACCACCGGAAAACTCATGCGGAAAGCGGTTCATATGCTCCGGGTTCAAGCTGACCAGCGAAAGCAGCTCCTGGATACGCTCTTTGCGCTTTTGTCCGGCGGCAAGACCGTGGATATCCAGAGCTTCTCCGATAATATCCCCGACTGTCATCCGCGGGTTCAAGGAAGCATACGGGTCCTGGAAGATCATCTGCATGTTGCGGCGCATGGCTTTCATCTCTTGGTTGTTCAGCTTCATGATGCTTTTGCCTTCAAACAAGACGTCCCCTGCGGTAGCATCATACAAGCGGAGAATGGTCCGCCCGGCTGTCGATTTTCCGCAGCCGGACTCGCCTACCACACCGAGAGTTTCCCCACGCTTGATCTCGAACGAAATGTCGTTCACGGCTTTCAACGTATTGTCGCCGATTTTAAAGAATTTTTTCAGGTTGCGAACTTCTAACAATGTATCACGATTATCCACTTGTCTTCTCCCCCCTCTTACGATCCTGCGCGATTCTGTGCCAACGGGTGCTGGAGCCAGCAAGCAGCCCGCTGTGTCGAGCTAATGTCATTCAGTTCAGGATCGTACTCCTGGCAGACGCGCATCGCTGATTCACAACGCGCGGTAAAGCCGCATCCAACCGGCGGACGAAGCAGATCCGGCGGCGTACCAAAGATCGGAGTGAGCGGTTCGTCGCGGTTCAGGTCCAGTCGAGGTACCGAGCGCAGCAGGCCTTTTGTGTAAGGGTGCTGCGGGTTGTAGAAGATATCGTCTACGGTACCGGTCTCGATTACCTTGCCTGCGTACATAACGATGACGCGATCGCACATTTCAGCCACGACGCCAAGGTCATGCGTAATCAGGATAATCGACGTATTCATTTTCTTTTGCAGCTCTTTCATCAGATCCAGAATTTGCGCCTGAATCGTCACGTCGAGCGCTGTTGTCGGCTCGTCAGCGATCAGAAGCTGCGGAGAGCAAGCCAGCGCGATCGCAATCATCGCACGCTGGCGCATCCCGCCGGAGAATTCGTGCGGATATTGATCGACACGTTTTTCCGGTTGCGGAATTCCTACCAACGTCAGCAGTTCGATGGCACGATTGCGGGCATCGGAACGCGACATGTTCTGGTGCTTGATCAAACCCTCCATGATCTGGTTGCCGATCGTTAAAGTCGGGTTCAATGAAGTCATCGGGTCCTGGAAAATCATCCCGATGTCTTTACCGCGGATAGATTCCATTTCCTTGTTTGATTTATTGACAAGGTTGACTCCGTTAAAGAGAATTTCGCCTTTTTTGATCTCGCCTGGCGGCATCGGGATAAGCTTCATCAAGGTTTGGGCGGTTACAGACTTGCCGCAGCCGGACTCCCCTACGATCGCAACAGCTTCTCCGCGCTTCACGTGAAAATTGACGCCGCGTACAGCTTTGACTTCCCCCGCATAGGTATGGAAGGAGACGTGCAGGTCTTTTACTTCGAGAATGCGTTCTTCCATGACTGTGATCCCTCCTATTTCCGCAAGCGTGGGTCTACGGCGTCACGCAGACCGTCGCCAAGCAAGTTAAATGCCAACATCGTTATCGAGATGAACAGAGCCGGGAACATCAAGCGCCACGGGTAGTATTTCATCGCCGACAAACCTTCGTTGGACATCGTTCCCCAAGATGCTACCGGAGCGGATACCCCAAGACCGATAAAGGAGAGGAACGACTCGGCAAAAATGGCAGATGGAACAGTCAAGCTGAGCGTTACGATGATCGGGCCCAAAGCGTTCGGGATCAAGTGTTTGAAGATCAGACGGTTGTTGTCAGCACCGAGAGAGCGGGCTGCCAATACAAACTCCTGCGCTTTCAACTGGAGAATCTGACCGCGGACGATCCGCGCCATCCCAATCCAGCCCGTTATCGTTAAGGCGATAATAATCGTCCCGACCCCGGGCTCTAAGACGACCATGAGCAAAATAACCACCAGAAGATAAGGAATCGCATACAGAATATCGGCAATACGCATCATGATTTCATCGACTTTACCGCCGTAGAAACCAGCAAGACCGCCCCAAATTACGCCGATGATCAGGTCGATAAACGCTGCGGCGAAGCCTACTTCCAAAGAAATGCGTGCCCCGTACCATACGCGGACGAAGACGTCGCGACCCAGGTCATCGGTACCAAACCAGTGTTCAGCAGAAGGTTTTTTGTTCTTACCTGCCAAATCAGTCGTAAAATAGTCATTGGAGCTAAGGATCGGAATCAGGATCGCACAAGCGACCAAAATCAAGATAAAGACAAGGGACGCCATCGCTACCTTGTTCATTTTCAATCGGCGCCATACGTCCGCCCAGAAGGAAAGGCTCGGGCGCTTAATGGATTCTGCCTGGCGAAGGTCGACAGAAATCGGCTCAAAATGCTCTTTCGTCAGTTGCATGTATCATTACTCCCTTCCTGCATCGCTTAGCTTGATCCGCGGGTCAACCAGCGTATAAGCGATATCAACCAGCAAAATTCCTACAACCAGAATGATCGCATAGAACACCGTGGTCCCCATAATAACGGTGTAGTCACGGTTTGTAATCGAGATAACGAACTCGCGACCCAAACCAGGGATACCGAAGATTCGCTCGATTACGAATGCACCGGTGAGGATGTTTGCAAGCAGCGGCCCGAGATAAGTAATAACAGGCAGAAGAGCGTTGCGAATAGCGTGTTTGACAGTAATCGTCACTGTATTCAAGCCTTTGGCTTTAGCCGTTTTGATGTAGTCTTGCCCGAGAACCTCCAGCATGTTGGAACGAGTCAGACGGGCGATGAAAGCGATCGGCATCGCGGCGAGAGCCAAGGAAGGCAGTACGGTATATTCAAAACCTTCCCACTTTGCAATGGGAAAGATGCCCCATTTGATTGCAAAGAAATATTGATAAAATGATGCCAAAATAAATCCAGGGACGGACAGGCCGAGAACGGCGATAAGCATGGCTGAGTAGTCCTGCCATTTATTGTGCTTGAGCGCTGCGACAACGCCTAGCGTGATCCCTCCGAAGATCGCGAGCAGCAAGGCCTGTGCTCCTAAATGGGCGGATACGGGGAAGCCCCGGCTGATCATGTCATTTACTGTGGAAGACTTCTCAACAAAGGATGGGCCCAAATCCCACGTAATGACACCTTTCAGATAGTCCAGATACTGCTCGTGGAGCGGCAGGTTCAGTTTGTACTTTGCTTCCAGAGCTGCCTTGATTTCATCTGGTACGTTCTTTTCGGAAGTGAATGGACCGCCCGGCACCGCTTTCATAATGAAGAAGGTGGCCGTTACGATCAAGAAAAGCGAAAGAATCATGAAGATGATACGCTTACCAAGATAACGGATCAACAAACTTACCCCCTTACAATTTTTTTGCTTTCACGTCCCATCTTTACACTGCAGCATTCTGGATCCAGTGCAAAAATCGACTGTGTAAATAATTCCCCGTTGTTCGAATCTCTTGCGGATTTCTCTCTCTTTTTCTGTTGGCTATGCGCCATCTTTATATATATCGGAACGGTCGGCATAAGATAAGGTATATGGACGACCATATACCCTATCTCTGCAAACCGATTTCCTTTATGCCAATGCGGAAAACAAAATTACTCTACCGAAGCCCATTTCCAGTCGACATCGCCCAGACCGCCGATAACGACGCCTTTGACGTTTTCCTTTTGCACCCAGGAGTTTGTATAGAAGTAGATCGGCATGATCGGCATTTCATCCATGAGGATTTGCTCCGCTTCTGCCAGAATCTTCTTGCGTGCTTCCGGATCGCTTTCCGTGTTGGATTTGATCAACAGTTCCTTGTACTTTGGATGCTCCCAACGCGTGTCGTTGTTTCCGCCATCCTTGTCTCTGTACAGCTCGAGGAAGTTGATAGGGTCGTTAAAGTCACCCAGCCATCCCATACGGCCAACCTGGAAGTTTCCTTGGTGCATGTCTTCGAGGTAGACTTTCCATTCTTTGTTTTCCAGCTTCACTTCTACGCCGAGATTTTTCTTCCACTGGTCTTGAATCGCCGCAGCGATTTTTTGGTGGGCCTCAGACGTATTGTAGGACAGGGTGATTGGCGGAAGCTTGGAAATGCCGAGCTCCTTCATGCCTTCTTCCAACAGCTTTTTCGCTGTTTCAACATCATTGTCCTTGAAGTAGCCATCAGGTTTCAGCGCCATGGACGGCGGGACTGCACCTGTGGCAGGAATTTGGCCAGTTTGCAGGATATTGTCAATCAGGGACTGACGATCGATAGCATACGCGAACGCCTTGCGAATTTTCACATTATTAAACGGCGGTTTTTCTACGTTGAATTTATACCAGTACGTACCCGCGATTGGCTGAGTCGTAATTTTGTTCTGCTCTTTCAGAGCCGGGATGGCATCCGTCGGCAATGCGCTTGTCGGAGCACCAGCCCAATCGATTTCGCCGTTTTCAAACATGGACAGCTCGGTGTTCTCGTCTTCTACCATGGCAAACTCGATGCGATCAAGTTTTACAGAATCTTTGTCCCAGTAATTTTCGTTTTTGACGAGCACTAGCTTGCTCTTATGCTCCCAGCTCTCCATCTTGAAGGGACCGTTGCCCAAGTGAGTCTTTGCTTCCCCTGCCCACTTCGGATTGGATTCAAGGAGGGCTTTGTTAACAGGGAAATAGGTTGGGAATGCAGTCAGCTCCAGGAAGAATGGAGTCGGGTTTTCCAGTTTTACTTCCAATGTTTTGTCGTCAAGTGCTTTCACACCGACTTCGTCGCGGCTTGCTTTGCCTTTGTTGTAGGCTTCACCATTCTTTACATAGTATAGCTGATAAGCGTAGTTGGATGCCGTATTTGGATCCAAAGCGCGTTTCCATGCGTATTCGAAGTCATGTGCCGTCAACGGTTCACCGTTTGCCCATTTGGTATCACGCAGCTTGAACGTATACGTCAACATGTCCTCGGAAAGCTCGTAGCTTTCAGCCACAGACGGCTGCGGCTTGTTATCCGGACCGATGCGGGTGAGACCGTCAAAGGTAGCGCGGATAATCGCGGCAGATGTCGTATCTTCGGAGAGTCCCGGATCTGCCGTTGGTGGTTCCGAATGGAGATTCAGTTTCAGCACTTGTGGCTTTTTCTCCGCAGGCGCCGCTGCTGGCTGTTGGGTCTGGCCTGTGTTCTCAGCCGGCTTCTGTTCTGTGGTAGTAGCCTGTTGGCCTCCACCGCAACCAGCCAATGCTGTACCGAGAACGGCAACGGAACTGACAAGAGCAAATACGCTTTTTTTCAACGCAATAACCCCCAATGTCATTGTCTTTTTTGTCTGTTTCTTTTTTTGTATGTTTTCAGAAAATTAGGAAAGAAAAAACCGTTTTTTCCCTCTTTGTTACCGGCGCTTACCAACCCCTTTCCTTATATGGCCACATCTTCATCACGAACGAACGAGAAGGAATCTTTATATTGTTTTAGCTCCAGCGACACATCCGCCGCCAGAATTCCTTCACATTGTGAGAGACGTTCGTTGACAAAGGTGATCAATTCTTCATTATTATGGAAACACGCTTGAATGATCAAGTCGTGCTTACCGCTGAATGCACCTACAAAGCGTACCTCCGGAAATTTGCTCAGTTCCTCAGCGACGCTGTTTTGCAGCCCGAGCTTGGTGGTCAATCCGATGATCGCCTGTACATGTAAGCCCAGCTTTTCTGGGTCAGGGTGAATAACAAACTGAAACACTCCATCTTGTAACAGGCGTGTAATCCGTGAACGGATGGTCCCTTCGCTCAAGCCAAGTTGATGAGCAATATCGGTGTATGCTCGTCTGCCGTCTTCTTGTAAAATTTGCAAGATCTGCATATCAACATGGTCTAGCTTTTTCATAAATACGATTTTTTAAGAACCTCCATTGGTTTTTTACGAAATTCGCAAAAATCTTTTACAATTTGCCTGTCACTTTAAACATAATCCGAAATGATAGCGGTGTCAACGAAATTTGACAAGTAGAATTATAAAAAATTATAAAGTGAATCCGAACAATAAATAATTTTTTAACATTTCACACTTACTATCTTTTACTCTATTGAACCGCAATTCAGTTGATTAATCAATAAAAATTTATCGAGAAAGACGTATTTTTTATCGAATGCTAGCATATTTATTTCCGAACGATGCCTTTTTTCGAGGCCTGCTCTTCGAAATGCGCATAAACCAGTGTCTTCACTCGATTTTCCAAAGTTTAGGAAAGCGTTTTCAGCAAATCTCCTGGAGAACAAACGCCGGACATTTCGTCCGACGTTATTTGTTTTACAGGAAACCTATTCGGTTATGATTTTGTAAATTAATGGTTGATCGATCAATGACTCGCTATCATAAGTATATGCGCCTTTCAACTCTTCTACCGCTTGCTTGAGCAATATCTCGTCATTGGCATGTACGGTAGCCAGTACATCGCCCTTGCGCACTTGATCGCCCCGCTTCTTGGCCAGCACGATGCCGACAGCCAGATCAATCGGCATTTCCTTGGTCAGTCTGCCCGCCCCCAACACTACCGACGCATGCCCGACTGTCTCCGCATCAATTGCAGAGATATAACCGTCCTGGCTCGCTTTCACCTCGGCTGTCAAAGACGCCTTGGGCAGTCGGTCAGGGTTGTATACATCCTCTTTGTTACCACCCTGGGCCTCGATCATCTGGGCGAGCTTTTCCACGGCTTTCCCGCTGTCCATAATCTCTTCCAGGCGCTTTCGGCCCTCTTCGACGTCTGCCACGAGCTCGCCGAGTACGAGCATATGCGCTCCGATCGCAAGCGCCAGCTCGGTCAAATCCTTCGGTCCTCTTCCAGCGAGTGTGTCAATCGCTTCTTTGACCTCTAATGCGTTGCCCACAGCAAAGCCGAGAGGTTGATTCATATCACTGATGACTGCGACCGTCCTTCTTCCTACCTGCGTGCCGATTTGGACCATGGCTGATGCAAGCGTTTCCGCCTGTTCCAGCGTCTTCATGAAAGCGCCTTTGCCGACCTTTACGTCCAGCAGGATCGCATCGGCCCCGGCCGCTATTTTTTTGGACATGATGGAGCTCGCGATCAGCGGAACCGCTTCTACCGTTGCGGTCACGTCCCGCAAGGCATATAGCTTCTTGTCTGCCGGGGTCAGATTCCCCGATTGGCCGATCACCGATACGCCGATTTCCCGTACTTGCTGCAAAAATTGTTCTCTCGTCCGTTCCACCTGGAAGCCGGCAAACGACTCCAGCTTGTCAATCGTCCCTCCGGAGTGCCCCAGGCCTCGTCCTGACATTTTGGCAACGGGAATCCCGGCCGCGGCAACGAGAGGAGCCACAACAAGCGTCGTTTTATCACCAACGCCGCCTGTACTGTGCTTGTCAACTTTGATTCCTTTCAGAGAGGACAAATCAAGCTGCTCGCCCGAACCCGCCATAGCCAGCGTCAGGTCGCCCGTTTCACGCGGAGTCATGCCGCGCAGCAGGACTGCCATCGCCCAAGCGGACATCTGATAATCCGGAATGCTTCCGTCTGTATAACCGCTAACCAGGAATTGAATTTCCTCGCTGGAAAGCTCCAGGCCATCTCTTTTTTTCGCAATGATATCGACCATGCGCATGATTATTCACCTCGTAGACAGTCTTTCCCCAAGCCCAGGGAGCAACAGGAAAGAAGGGTATGAAGCATGAACATACCCTCCTTTCCACCGCTCTTACAGCTTTGCGACAATGCCGTTAATCAGCGACAGGAACTGCGCTTTCACTTTTTCCGTCGTTTCCATGACTTCCTCGTGAGACAGCGGTTGCTCCAGAATTCCGGCAGCCATGTTGCTGATGCAGGAGATGCCGAGAACGTTCATTTTCATGTGTTTCGCCACAATCACTTCCGGTACTGTCGACATTCCGACCGCATCTCCGCCGAGAATGCGCAGCATGCGGATTTCTGCCGGAGTCTCGTAGGATGGGCCGAGCAGTCCGACATAGACCCCTTCCTGAAGCTCGATGCCTTGCTCGGCAGCTACCTCTTTTGCCAATCCGCGCAGCGCCTTCGAATACGCCTCTGACATATCCGGGAAGCGCGCTCCCAATTGCTCGTCGTTTGGTCCGATGAGCGGGTTGCGGAACGTCATATTGATATGATCGGCAATCAGCATCAGGTTTCCGGGCTGGTAGTTTTCATTAATGCCCCCTGCGGCATTCGTAACAATAATCGTTTCAACACCGAGCATTTTCATGACGCGGATCGGGAAGACGACCGCATCAAGCCCGTGTCCCTCGTAGTAATGGAAGCGGCCCTGCATCGCGACCACTTGTTTGCCCTGCAGCTTGCCGATGACAAGCTGGCCTTTGTGTCCGACGACGGTAGAAACCGTGAAGCCAGGAATCTCATGATACGGAATGATCACCGGATTTTCGATCTCGTCTGCCAGTACGCCCAGACCAGACCCGAGAACAAGCCCAATGGTAGGCTTCTCGCTCAGCTTTGGTTCGATGTAGCGGATTGCGTCTTGATATGTTGTCATCTGTCAAACTCCTCTCATACTATCGAAATGATTGCGTATTGCATGCCCGCATTTACAGTTTGGAAAGAAAGCTTTCCCCAATGGCTGGCGGCTGGACGCCAAAATTGTCCGCGATGGTTGCGCCGATGTCGGCAAATGTGCTGCGAATGCCCAAATGGCTGCCTGTGGCTATCCCTTTGTGGTAAACGAGCAGCGGAACGTATTCGCGCGTATGGTCGGTTCCGTGATGAACCGGATCATTTCCGTGATCGGCAGTGATGATCAGCAGATCTTCCTCCCCCAGGGAAGAGATAAGCTCAGGGATGCGTGCGTCAAATTCCATCAGCGCCTTGCCATACCCTTCCGGATCGCGGCGATGTCCGAATTTCGCATCGAAGTCGACCAGGTTTACGAAGCTGAGGCCGGTAAACGACTCTTTCATCGTACCCAGCAATTGATCGACCCCATCCATATTGTCCTTGGTCCGAATCGCTTTCGTAACCCCTTCATCTGCGTAAATATCACTGATTTTACCGATCGCAATAGAAGCCAGTCCCGCATCCTGGAGCCGGTTCATCACTGTCGGCGCGAACGGCTTAACGGAGTAATCATGCCGATTGGCTGTACGGACAAAGGAGCCGGGCTGGCCTACGAACGGGCGGGCGATGACGCGGGTGACGGCAAACTCGTCACGCAAAGTCAGCTCCCGGGCAACCTGACAGATGCGATACAATTCTTCCAGCGGGACCACTTCCTCGTGGGCTGCCACCTGGAACACACTGTCCGCAGAAGTGTAGACAATGACGTTGCCAGTCCGCATATGCTCTTCGCCCAGCTCATCGAGAATGTCTGTGCCGGAAGCGACCTTGTTGCCCAGCACCTTGCGTCCGATCCTCTCTTCGAACTCGTGGATCAGCTCGGTCGGAAAACCATCCGGGTATGTGCGGAACGGTGTGGATACGTGCAGACCCATAATTTCCCAATGCCCTGTCGTTGTGTCCTTTCCGATAGAAACTTCATTCATTTTCCCATAATGGGCTTTTGGCTGCTGCGCAGCAGGGACATTGGCCAAAGGAGCGATATTCCCCAGGCCCAGTGCTTGCAAATGCGGAAGAGCAAAGCCTTCTACTCGTTCGGCAATATGGCCGAGCGTATGGGCACCCTCGTCTTGAAAACGGGGGGCGTCAGGCAATTCGCCGATCCCGACGCTGTCCATCACAATCAAGAAAACACGAGAAAAACGTGGCAAAAAAACCGCCTCCTACAAGTAAGTATGAAGAATGCACCCAGGTGTAAGGATAGTCGTCAGACGTCTGACGAGGAAAAAAAGAGAGACTATGCTCTCGGGTGGGTTTTTGCGTAAATATCCTTAATCCGGGTTCTGGTCACGTGCGTGTAAATCTGGGTCGTAGAAATGTCTGCATGGCCGAGCATTTCCTGCACGGAACGGAGATCTGCACCGTTCTCGAGCAGATGCGTGGCAAAGGAATGGCGCAGGGTATGCGGAGTAATTTCTGCTCTGACATTTGCTTTTTGCGCATATCGCTTAATAATTTTCCAAAAGCCCTGCCTGGTAATCTGCTTGCCCACATGGTTCAGGAACAGCGCAGTCTCCCCCTGCTCTTTTACAAGCCGGGGCCGCCCTGCCTGCAAATAATGCCGTACCATTTGAATGGCGACCGAACCGAGCGGGATGATGCGTTCCTTTGACCCTTTGCCCATGCATTTGACAAACCCCATCTCCAGATTCACATCCAAGACGCTGAGATTCACCAATTCCGACACGCGGATGCCTGTCGCGTACAGAAGCTCCAGCATCGCTTTGTCGCGTAGACCTGCGGGATGATTCATGGGCGGGCTGTCGAGCAGACGCTCCACCTCTTCCACCGATAATACCTTGGGCAGCCTTTTTTCAATTTTGGGCGTTTCCAAATGAATCGACGGGTCTTTGTCGATAAACTTGTCGCGTACGAGAAATTGATAAAAGGCCCGTATCGAAGCCATATTACGGGAAAGTGTCGCCGTAGCCCTGCCTTTTTCCTGCAAACTCATCAAATACCCGATGATCTGTGTCCGGGTAGAGTCTTCTATCCGGGTGATTCCCTGCTCCCGCAGATAGTTGGTATAGGCAACCATATCCCGTTGATATGATTCCAGTGTATTTGGTGAAAGCCCCTTTTCGACGGAAAGAAAATGGATAAAATGATCAATCAGCATGTCCATGAAGTTGTCCCCTTCAGGTGAAAAGTATCTCGTATTGCTTTCCACACGAAAAGGAAAAGTCCTCTTTTTTGGAGGAAAAATGCCCCTCTATTCCCCTGTCAGATAGAACAGCTGCAGCCTCGCCATATATCCGTCCAAATCCTTTGGAGCAGATGTATTGACGAGCTTCACGACTTTTACCGCATTGCCGTTTGGCTCCCGGTATTGGTTCCCGGACCACAGTTTATCGGTAAGCAGAGAGATAATCCCGTACGAAATCAATGTGCAGGTGACAAACAGGAGAAAAAAGCGCAAGATCTCCATGAATCGTCGAACCGGTATTCGCATGTGCCGACTTCCTCCCTGTTATCGTTCCTTCCATATATATGCGCCATTGAAAAATCCATTCAGCCCGCTTATGTGGGAAGGTCTTGGAGGACGTCGTCAAGCGGTACAAAGGGAACGTTCAAGGATCTGGCTACTGCTTCATACACGACGTGGCCGTTGAGCACATTGACCCCGCGAGCGAGCGCCCGGCTTTGGGCGATAGCAGTGCGGTACCCTTTGTTGGCAATCATCAGCCCGTAGGGAATGGTGACATTGGTCAAGGCGATGGTTGAGGTGCGGGGAACCGCTCCAGGCATGTTGGCAACCGCATAATGGACGACTCCATGCTTTACGTAGGTCGGATCGCTGTGGGTCGTAATCCGGTCGATTGTCTCGATCGATCCCCCCTGGTCAATCGCCACATCCACGATGACGGAACCGGGAGCCATCGATTTTACCATTTCCTCCGTGACCAGTTTGGGAGCCCTTGCTCCCGGAATCAGGACCGCACCGATCAAAAGGTCCGCTGATTGTACAGCCTCGGCAATATTGTAGTGATTGGACATGAGCGTATGCAGACGCCCCCGGAACAGGTCATCCAGCTCACGCAGCCTGCCTGCATGAATATCAAGCAGCGTTACCCTTGCCCCCATTCCGACAGCCATTCTGGCCGCATTCGTCCCGACAATGCCGCCACCGACAATGACTACGTGCGCCGGCGGAACACCTGGCACCCCTCCCAAAAGGATGCCCTTTCCGCCGTGAGGCTTCTCCAAAAATTGGGCGCCGATCTGTACAGACATCCGTCCTGCCACCTCGCTCATCGGCATGAGCAGCGGCAGCGACCCGTCATCGGTCTGGATCGTTTCATAAGCGATCGCCACCACTTTTTTGGCGCACAGCTCTGCTGTCAGCTCTCTTTCCGGTGCGAGATGCAAATATGTAAACAGGATCAGATTTTCCCGAAAATATGCGTATTCCTCCGGCAACGGTTCCTTTACCTTGCAGATCATCTCTGCATGCTGCCAAACTTCCCTGGCGCTGCTGAAGATTTCCGCACCGGCCGCGAGATAGTCCTCATCAAAAAAGCCAGAGCCCGCTCCAGCCAGTGTCTCCACGAGTACCCGATGTCCCGCCTGCCTGTAGGCGCTTACGCCTGCCGGGGTCAATCCTACCCTGTTTTCGTTGTTCTTCAGCTCTTTTGGGACTCCAATAATCACGCTTTTGCCGCCTCCTTCACTTGGCATTCACTTTCCTTATGATGCCTCCCGAAGTGAATCTCTAACAGCCAAAAGCGTCAAAACAAGAAAAACTTCTCCTTTTGAAAGAGAAGTTTTTTACTTGAAGTCCTCCACGTTGACCTTGTCGATACAGCGGCTGCAAATGCCGTAGAATGACAGGCGGTGATCGGTAATATAAAAGTTGTAAACATTCTTTACCTTTTCTTCTGCGGATACAAGGAGGTCCTCAAAAATTTCATCTACCGAGCCACAGTTGTTGCAGATCAAGTGATGATGGTGATACTCAGAATTATCGTCACGCAGGTCGTACCTGGCGACTCCGTCTCCAAAGTTCATCTTGTGGATGATCTTCAACTCACTCAGCAATTCCAGCGTACGATAGACCGTAGCCAAGCCTATTTCAGGGGCTTTTTCTTTCACGAGCAGATAGACGTCTTCCGCACTCAGATGATCTTCCTCGTTCTCCAGCAACACGCGAACAGTGGCTTCACGTTGTGGCGTCAGTTTATAGTTTTGGGAATGAAGTTGCTGCTTGATCTTCTCTAACTTTTCTTCCAACATGCTTGCCCCTCCCCGCTCACATGAAACCTGCTCCTATTATAGTAGAGGGGCATCCTAGAAGTCAAATACATAAGTTCTTACTTGAGAATAATTATTGATTGAGCACGATCTGCATCAGCTTCGGCGAGACAAAGGTTTCAAACATCGCCGCAATCGTCAGAACCGCCAGCATCGCAAGCACGAGCAAGGAATACCCCATGAAATGAGGCATGATCACATCTCGTTTGGATAACAACCTCGTTCTGATCAACCTGAGTGAAAAAGAAATCCCGCTTACTCCCACGATCATCAAGGCCGGAACAACCAACAGATTTTGCGGCAATACGCCCATCAGCGCAAAGGTGACTCCTTGCCATTGCAGCTGGTTGACGAGAAAACCGACCGTAAAGCCGATGACTACGCCTTTTAAAAACAGAAGGAGCAAAATCATCGGCAGGCCGATTATGGACAACCCCAGCACCCACATGATCCCGACTGTTTTTGCATAGTAGCCGAACGACTGCTGAAAATGCATGTTCGGTTCGGGAATGCCCTTTTCCCCGATACTGCTGAAAAAAAACTGGAGAAATCCGAACAGCTCTTGCCTTTGCGCGAGCGGCAGTGAATTGACGATAACCGCGCCAAAAATAATTCCCATCGTAAACAGAACGATCGTAAACCAGTAGAGTGATTGGTGCTCTTTCGCATATACGTGGATTGTTTGTCCAATTCGCGACCGCACAGCAGCTCGCCTCCCGCTTCGCTGATTCTTATACAGCTTATGCGGACGGGCTGTCGCCTATGACTTGTCCTCGCGCAAAGGGAGGATCTTGCCATACGTGCCGGCCCCACCTGCTTTTACCACCAGCCGCCCCTCTCTGGCCAAAACGATCAGCTCTGCAATACGGTCTCCTGTAATGCTCGCGAGCTCCTCCTGCCTTGTCCGATGCAAGATGGACATTTCCGTTCCAAAGCGCTCATAGAGTTTTTCCCGCAGCTTCGGACCTACTCCAGGGATAAACTCCAGCGGGACCTGCTCTATATACGGCGGCCGAAACGGAGGATGCACTCCTGCAGGCGCATCTGCCAGTTGGGCGATCCGGTCGTATACACCTCGAACCACACGCTTGAATCCGCATTGCGGACAGCGTCCCTGCTCGTTCGCCGGCTGTGTCGATTGGCACGATTGACAGGCAGTCTGATGGTACTTCCCGAGCTGGGGATGAAGGCCATAGTTTACGCTGACCCCGCGCCCTTCTTCCCTGCGCAGCGCCTTCACCCATTCCAGGAACGAGCGTTCACCCAGTGCAATGGATTGGTACTCCCTGCCGATTTTCGCCAAGGAATGTGCATCGGAATTGGTCAAAAACGTCTTTTCATGCAGCTCCAGCAAGCGATCCGCCATTTTCGTATTGGCGCTAAGCCCCAATTCCACCGCATAAATCAGGCTCGGATCCATCAATTCAGCCAGCGAATCCGTACAGCTTCCGTATAAGCCTTTATGCGGGGTGAAAATATGTGCGGGAACAACGACTCCGCCCCAATCGGCAATCACCTGCTGCAGCTCCCGCAATGTCGTACGAATGCGCTGCGAGCTGAGCTGCACATTTTTGCAGCGCTGGGAAAGCCATTTCGTAAACAGCCTCATCCTTGCCAGATCGGGCAGATAGCAGAGAAAATGCGCTTCTCCTCTGGCTGTCTCCTTGATCTCCACCTCACAGCCTAGGATCAGCATGGTCTGTTTGTACAGCACGCCTCCATCCTTGTGCTCTGCTGCATGTCCTTGGTCGATGAGATGCTGGAGTTCCTCCTGCACCTCCGGCGAATGGGCGTCGATAATCCCGATCATATCCATGCCTTTTCGCTCCGACGCCTCTTCCAGGATTCTCGTCAAAGTCATTTGCCGCGAAGCCGTGATTTTGACGGGCTTTCCGGTCCATGTCCCCCCGACGTGGATATGCATGTCACAAAAAAACTCCGGCAGCGCGCTCTGCTTATTTTTTGCCATGCA
Source organism: Brevibacillus sp. FSL K6-2834 (assembly GCF_038592925.1). Taxonomy (NCBI): domain Bacteria; kingdom Bacillati; phylum Bacillota; class Bacilli; order Caryophanales; family Paenibacillaceae; genus Brevibacillus; species Brevibacillus sp. FSL K6-2834. Next base: position 2,420,360 of record NZ_CP151945.1, on the reverse strand, counting down.
ACAACCGATTTTCCCACGCGAACAATGCCGCTACTGTTTTTGCATCCCGAATCTCCCCGAGTCGATGAAGCTCGTGGGCCTCTTCCAATGTAAGCTCCAAAACCTCTACAAACTCGTCTTCATCGGGTTGACTCTCTCCCTTTGTCAGTCCGGTTGCCAGGTAGAGGTGGAGAATTTCATTGGCAAACCCAGGAGAGGTGAAAAAAGAACTGAGAAGGGTATAATCTTTGGCCTGGTACCCCGTCTCCTCCTGCAATTCGCGCTTGGCACATGCAAGCGGCTCCTCGCCGGGCTCAAGCTTTCCAGCAGGAAGCTCGACGATCACTTGCTCCAGCGGCTTGCGGAACTGGCGGACCGCTACCAATTTTCCTTCATCGGTCAAAGCCATAACGGCAACGGCCCCCTGATGGGTGACAATCTCCCGCTTCGCTGTATGGCCGTTGGGCAGCAGCACTTCATCCACTTTCAACGTAATGACCTTGCCTTCATAAATCGTCTGGCTGGAAATCGTTTTCTCGTACAAATGCTGTGTATCCTTCATCGGTTCATCACCCTTTGCGTTTGGCTGGTTCTAAACAGGAATGTCTCTCCATATGCTTTGAGCAAGACACTTGTCCAATCCATATTGTATAGGAGGAGAGAGAGGATGAAAACCTATGTGGACGAAAAGCAGATTCGGATGGTAGGAAAAGCGTGGGAAATTCGCGCTACACTCCGCTCCTGGTCAAAAAAAGACCTAACCTTGCAAGAATATCTCGCCCGACGCAGCAATTCGTCGCGTCGCTAATGCTGTCTTTTATGTAGGGAATGCTCTTTGCCGCAAGCACCCCGGCCAAAGCAGCTGTCTGAAACGGTGCCGGGTCTTGCCGCCAGCCTCGGCCCATCGTGGAAAAGTGCAGGTCATACATGCGCTCCAGCTCATCCAATTCTTCCTCTGCTGGTGCGGCTGCACGCAGGACAAGATGGTCTGTCTGTTGGCAGATGCCGTCCATTTGCCTCGCGATACGGCTATCGCGTTCGTCATCCCATACGGGGACGGGTACGATGGCTGGACGAAGCGCAAACCTTTTCAGCACCGTAATCGTGTGATGGCTTACGCCCAGATGCCGCTCCCTAGGGTCGGAAAAACTGATGCGCGGTATAAAAAACGGGACGCCTCCAAGCAGGCTGACAGCATGCGTTACTTCAGCCAACTGCATTCCTGAAAAGCCGAATGTAGTGGCCGTCCCTACCACACCGGGCCCCAAGATGCATAGAATGATGTCAGCTTGTGCTACGTGACGGGCAGCTAATAAACCGTTGTGAATCGAAACGGTTTCCAAATCTCCGCCCCACGCATGTCCGGTCGTGACCGTGCTGCCAAGCAGCCCTTTCCGCTTTAAATGGTCTGCCTGTTGGCTCAAGCCGATTGGCAATGATGCCGCATCGGGCATGACATAGACAGCTCTCAGGTCTGAGTCGGTTTGTTTGATTGCTGACGCCACTGCCGGCAGCAGACTGTGAAGCTCTCCGATCAATACAGGGGTCCCCTCCAATGAGACCTGTTCATTGTTGAACAGCGCGTGATAGGGGCTATGCTGCTCTTCCACGCTATCCACAGCTAATTGCCACGGAGCATACCGCATTTTCATGACGTGGCCCCACGTGCTCGGATATACATCGACCGGATTTTTCTCTGCCGATTTTCCTACTACAATATGATACCCTCCCGTACCCAATTGGAGTCGAATGGCTGTCGTATTTATCAGGAGCTCCTCGCCTTCCTCGTAATGCTCCTGCGAGTATGAAATAGCGTGTTCGGTTTGGCTGGTTTCAGGCAAAAAAACCTCCAGAACCTGCATGCCTTGTCTTTTGAGCAGAACCTGCTTCACAACCCCCGATTCCAGGCGAAGCACTGCACATCCCCCCGCTTTCGCCAGCTTCCTTGATCAAAACACCAATTCGGCAAAGACCAGTACCTTTTTGATAAATTATGGGAATCAGGCAAAAAAAAGAACCAGGTCTCCCCATGGAAGACCCGGCACTTCGCGTTGTGCTTCTTCATTTTAATTGTATCGTTTTCGCTTTACTCAAGAACTTCTGCAATAACCGCCAACACGAGTTCGGACGCTTTGTTGAGCTCAGCAATCGGCATCCGCTCGTTCTTGGTATGGATGTCTTCGTAGCCGATCGCAAAGTTTACGCTCGGGATGTTGTAGCCGTTAAAGACGTTGCCGTCGCTGCCGCCACCGCTCGATACCAGCTCGGGATTGCGGCCGATGCGCTTCACTGCGCCAATCGCTTTTTGAACAACAGGCGTTTCTTCATTAAACTTGTAGCCGTGATACATAAAAATGACATCGTTTTCGCACTTCCCGCCCATTTCCGCAGCTGCCTCTTCAAAAGCGGTAGTCATGCTTTTTACCTGCGCCTCCAGCTTATCCATTACAAGGCTGCGCGCTTCCGACCATACCTCTACATAGTCCGTCACGATGTTGTATGCCTTGCCGCCTTCAAATCGGCCGATATTGGCCGTCGTATCGGCGTCAATGCGACCCAGGGACATGCGGGAAATGGCTTTGCTGGCAATCGTGATCGCACTGATTCCGTCTTCCGGATTTACCCCTGCGTGAGCGGCTTTTCCGTGAATTTTGGTCACGATACGATACTGTCCAGCCCCTGCTACCGTAATCGCTCCGACCGGACCTTCCGAATCGAGGATGAAGCCCATCTCGGCCTTCAGCAGGCTGGAATCCATGGCGCGTGAACCGACGAGACCGGATTCTTCACCGACAGTCAGGACAACCTGGATAGTCGGATGCGGCAGATTTTTTTCCTTCAGTGTCCGAATCGCTTCAAAAATCGCTGCGATCCCGGCTTTGTCGTCCGCACCCAAAATCGTAGTCCCGTCGGAGTAGACGTAGCCGTCACGAACTTGCGGTTTGACGCCGTTGCCTGGAACGACCGTATCCATGTGGCTGCTGAACAGAATAGCCGGACCTTTGGCATTTCCCTCCAGCGTGGCAATGAGGTTGTTTCCGCCGTGGCCCGTCTTGGCCGCTGCGTCGTCTTCCTCAACGGTGAAGCCCATTTCAATCAGCTTGTCCTTCAGCACTTTGTTGATTTGCGCTTCGTTTTTGGTTTCACTGTCGATTTGAACGAGCTCCAAAAACTCGTTTAGCAATCGCTCCTGGTTGATCACGACAATTCCTCCCGAATAAAGCCCCCGCAGGGCCAATACGGCAACCCGCGGGGCTTGTCTAATGAAAATGCCAGATGATAGCATTGTCTACCTGTTACAAGTATACAGCAAAAAAATTTTTTCTACCATGTCGTGCCAGCCTTTTTCTGCTTGTTTACAGGGGGATATTTCCGTGTTTCTTGGAAGGACGGCGCTCTTCTTTGTTTCTCAGCATTTCCAGCGACCGTTTTAAATATTTGCGGGTTTCCCGCGGATCGATCACGTCATCCACCATTCCGTTTTCTGCTGCCACATACGGATTGGCAAAGCGCTCGCGATACTCGGCAATCTTGGCCTGGCGGGTAGCCACCGGATCAGCGCTCTGTTCGATGTCGCGGGCAAAGATCACGTTGGCCGCTCCTTCCGGGCCCATGACCGCGATCTCGGCATTCGGCCAGGCATAGACGACGTCTGCACCGATGGCCTTGGAATTGAGGGCCACGTAAGCACCGCCGTACGCTTTTCGCGTAATGACACTGATTTTCGGCACTGTCGCCTCGGAGTAAGCAAACAATATTTTTGCACCATGCCTGATGATCCCGCCGTGTTCCTGGTTAATGCCGGGGAAAAAGCCGGTCACATCGACGAATGTAATCAACGGAATGTTGTAGCAGTCACATGTCCGGATAAACCGTGCCAGCTTGTCGGATGAGTCGATATCCAAACCGCCTGCCATCACCTTTGGCTGGTTGGCGATCAGCCCCACGCTTTGTCCGTCGATACGCCCAAAGCCGACCACGATATTGCGGGCGAAATCCGGCTGTACTTCTAAAAACTCTCCATGATCCACAATCTTTTCCAGCACTTTTTTTACGTCATACACCTTGGTGCCCGCTACCGGGACCAGGTCGATCAGCTCTTCCAGCCAGTCCCCCTCATCCCCGCTATATGCTTTTACCGGCGGTTCTTCCCGGTAATTTTGCGGCAGGAAGCTCAGCAGGTTGCGCACTTGCAGCAACACCTCTTCTTCTGTTGCGGCGGTAAAATGCGCGTTTCCACTGATGGCAGAGTGGACAGAAGCGCCGCCCAGATCTTCGCTGGATATTTTTTCGCCCGTTACCGTTTCAATGACTTTCGGTCCCGTAATAAACATCTGTGACGTCTTTTCCACCATAAAAACGAAATCGGTAATCGCCGGGGAATAGACTGCCCCGCCCGCGCAAGGTCCCAGAATGACGGAGATTTGCGGAATCACGCCTGAATAGATCGAGTTCCGGTAGAAGATATGCCCGTAACCGTCGAGGGAGACGACCCCCTCCTGAATCCGCGCCCCGCCTGAGTCGTTAAGACCAATGACAGGTGCGCCGTTTTTGGCCGCGAGATCCATAATGTTGGCGATTTTTTTGGCATGCATTTCCCCAAGCGCTCCACCAAAAACCGTAAAGTCCTGGGCGAACAGATAGACGAGCCGGCCGTTGATTTTGCCGTAGCCTGTCACTACCCCTTCGCCTGGAGCGTCGAGTTTGTCCATCCCGAAGTTGGTCGCCCGGTGTTTGACAAATGGCTGCAGCTCGACAAACGTGTCCGGATCGAGCAGAAGCGAGATACGCTCCCGTGCCGTCAGCTTGCCGCGATTGTGCTGGGCAGCGATGCGCTCGTCTCCGCCGCCCATCTCGACTTTCCGTTTTCGCTCGTACATCTCGTCGATTTTTTCGAACATCGCTTCACTCATCGTTGCCTTCCTCCTTACCTGCAGATGTATCCGGATACTCACACAATTCGAACAGAACTCCGCCAGCCGCCTTTGGATGGATAAAGGCGATTTGCGCGCCATGCGCTCCCGGCTTGGGCACTTCATTTATAAGCGGAATGCCGTTTGCCTGCAAATGGTGCAGACGCTCCGCCACGTTCTCGACATCAAAGGCGATATGGTGAATGCCTTCGCCGCGCTTGTCAATAAATTTGGCGATCGGACTGTCCGCACTCATCGGCTCCAACAGTTCGATCCGGCTTTCTCCGACCCCGAGGAAAGCGACACGAACCTGCTCGCTCTCCACCGCTTCTGTCCCGAGCAGGTTAAGCCCAAGCTGCTCGGTGTAAAATGGCAGAGCCTTATCGAGATTTTTCACAGCTATGCCGATATGGGCAATCTTTTTCGGGGCTTTTTGAAAGGTCAACTGCTTTCTTTTCACATGGGCACGGATAAAGTCAGCGGTCACACTGGTAGGCGTGCCTGGCGTGAAAACTTCCGCTACTCCGTGTTCTTTCAAGTAGGGGATATCTTCCTGTGGAATTACGCCTCCCCCAACGACCAAGATGTCATCCGCTCCCTGTTCCCTGAGCAGACGGACAACCTCTGGAAAGAGCTCATTGTGAGCCCCTGAAAGACAGGAGAGTCCCACGCAATCGACATCCTCCTGTATCGCAGCTGCGGCGATCTGGGCCGGTGTCTGACGGAGCCCCGTGTACACTACTTCCATCCCTTCGTCGCGAAGGGCCTGCGCCACTACCAATGCACCCCGATCGTGTCCGTCGAGCCCTGGTTTGGCAACCAGTACGCGAATCCTCTGTTCCATCAATAGCTCCCCCTTGTCACTAGAACCTTCCTGTTTGCTGACTAAACCGCCCGGTACTCGCCAAATACGCTTCGCAATACGCCGCAGACCTCTCCAATCGTGGCATAATGGCGGACGCATTCGATAATGTACGGCATCAGGTTGTCTTTGCCCTGTGCTGCTTCGCGCAACTGATTGAGCGTTTGTTCAACTGATTGCTGATTCCTTTTTGCCCGCAGTGCATCTAGCCGCTCTTTTTGTTTCCTGCCAAGCTCAGGGTCTACGCGAAGCAGCTCCGGCTGTGGCTCGTTTTCAAGCTGAAAGCAGTTCATTCCCACTACCTTTTCCTCGCCGGATTCTATTTTTCGCTGCGTTTCATAGGCTTGCTTGTGAATCTCCCGCTGCATATAGCCCGCTTCCACAGCAGCTACAGCGCCTCCCATTTGCTCGATTTTCTCCAAGTAGGAAAGAGCTTTGGCCTCTATTTGGTCTGTCAAATACTCCACAAAGTAGGAACCCGCCATAGGGTCGACTGTATCCGTTACTCCGCTTTCAAACGCGATGATCTGTTGTGTCCGAAGCGCGATACGGGCAGATTCTTCCGTCGGCAAGGCGAGCGCCTCGTCGCGGGAATTCGTATGCAGGCTTTGCGTGCCGCCAAGGACTGCTGCCAGTGCCTGCAGGGTGACGCGAACGATGTTATTGTCAGGCTGCTGCGCCGTCAGCGTGGAACCGCCCGTTTGGGTATGAACGCGAAATTGCCACGACTTCGGATTTTTTGCTCCGTATCTCTCTTTCATCAAGCGAGCCCACATTCTCCGGGCTGCACGGAATTTGGCAATCTCTTCGAAAAAGTGATTGTGTCCGTTGAAGAAAAACGATAGCTGTGGAGCAAAACGGTCAATGTCGAGACCGGCCTGGAGCGCAGCTTCCACGTATGCGATGCCGTCCGCGATCGTAAACGCGACTTCCTGAACGGCAGTCGACCCGGCTTCCCGAATGTGATAGCCGCTGATGGAAATGGTGTTCCATTTGGGCACGTTCTCTGCACAGTAGGCAAAGATGTCCGTAATCAAACGCATGGACGGCTGCGGCGGAAAAATATATGTGCCCCGGGCAATGTATTCCTTCAATATGTCATTTTGAATCGTACCTGACAGCTTCTCTGCCGGTACGCCCTGTTTTTCTCCTACTACGATATACATGGCAAGCAAAACAGATGCTGGTGCATTGATCGTCATCGAGGTGCTTACCTTGTCGAGCGGTATGCCGTTCAGCAGCACTTCCATGTCCTCCAGCGAATCGATGGCTACACCGACCTTCCCGACTTCGCCTGTTGCCATCGGGTCATCCGAGTCGTATCCAATCTGTGTCGGCAGGTCAAAGGCAACGCTCAGCCCGGTCTGCCCCTGTTCAAGAAGATAGCGGAACCGCTTATTCGTTTCCTCGGCAGAACCAAAGCCGGCGTATTGCCGCATCGTCCACAGTCTTCCTCGATACATATTGGGTTGAACGCCCCGCGTATACGGATACTCTCCCGGGAATCCGACATTTTCCATATAAGCATCATCGATCTGATCCGGCACATACAGCGGATCGATCTCGATCGCGGACGAGGTGGCAAACTGCTGTTTTCTTTCGGGCGACTTGGCCAGCCGTTCATTCAGCTCTTGTTGCCACTTTCGGTACAGTTCGGTACAATCTTTAGTAGTCACCTGCAAACACCTCGTTTTCCATGTAATGACCGATCGTCTAAACGAAGGAAGGAACTTCTCCTCCTTCCAATAATTCTAGCACAGCGAGTTACACAATAACGCGACAATTTCCACTTTTCGTGCAGTAAATTTTTCAATCGCGCTATTCAGGAGGTTCGATATGCCGAAACATTCAACACTGGTAAAAATCATGGTCTTTATTATGATTGCCGCTCTCGTGGTTCCAACGTTCTTTTACTTCCGATGATCAGAGGCCCTCTGGGCAGCCAGACGGTTCATCATAAGAAAAACCCCTCCCGACCGGGAAGGGTTTTTTGCTGTTTATTGGTAGACGAATACGCTGGATGTTTTGGCATCCCAGCCTACTTTGTAGCCCAGATTGTCGGTTACAAAGCGGATCGGAACCATCGGCATTCCGTTTTTCAACGCAACTGGCGCTGGCAGGGTAAATTCCTGACTTCCTACGTATGCCTTGTTGGAGTCAACTGTAAAACGGACCACTGTTCTGCCTTTAATGATCGCTACCGTCTGGTTGTTCCATTGGGTAGTCAACGCCATGGCTTCCTTGAAGAACTGAGCTGGCACCATTGTTGTATTTCCGTTCGCCAGATAAGGAGCTTCCTGCAACGGATATACTTTTCCATGCAACGTAAACGATTTGTTGTTTACTTTAAACAGTGCAGCGTTCGCCGGGACTGCTGTCTGCGGCTGCTGTGGCTGCTGTGGCTGTTGCGGCTGCTGCGGAGCCGGTTGAGCTGGCTGCGCCGGTTGAGGCACGCCCACTCCAACTGCACGTCCAAACAGCAATCCTTTTTCCTCAGAGCTGAAGACATTGATCGTGTACGTGTTTTTCGCCGCAGGGTTCACGATGTTGGCTGCTGCCCCGATCACGATGTTGGCTCCAGTTCCTGCAGCGATGTCTTGAGCCGGGTAAACCAGCACGTTTTGTCCGCGAACGGCAACAAAGCTGGCGGCAACGCCGTTTACAGAAACGCTTGCCGGTGCGATGTATGCTGGCACCTTGTACCCAACCGGGAATACGACTTCAATGAAATCGCGCTGTTTCACCAGCGGAGCGCCAAATGCTTTCACGGCGATGTTGACGCCAGTTTGCTTCCCTACCGCTGTGTTGGTCAAGGTGATTGTTGCCGTGCTGTTGTTTGCCGGTGCAGGAGTGCCAGGTGTCGTTGGCGTTGGAGTTGGTGTCGGCGTTACCGCCCCTGCACCATTGATCCGGAACGTTTTGGACGTTGCCGTTTTGCCGTCAACCGTCATCTTGAGCGTATAATCGCCCGCAGCTTTCGGGTTGGTAATCCAAGCGTTGTAGTCGATATCTACTTTTACATTTTTGCTGGAAGAAAAGTTGGACGGCGCAGTCAATGCAATACTGTTTCCGGCAAAACCGACTCTTTTAGGCGTCTTTCCGTTGATTTTGAAATCATCTGGATTCAAATACCCTGGAATCATACCAGACGATGGGAACTCGATAATGACATCACTGTCCGCCTTCAATTCTGTCTTTCCGAAGTCAGCTTCGAAGCTGAAGCTGGTGCGAGCACCTGCTGAACTGTCAGAAAGGGATACAGTAAAATCACTCGCAGTGGAAGAGCTGGAAGAAGAACCAGATTTTTTAATGTCAAACTTCTTAGATGTATAGGTTGTTCCATCCCATTTCACATCAATGGTATATTTATCGCCAGCAGATGGGTTAGTGATTCGTGCGCTTTTGTAAAACTTAAGCGTCAGTTCTTTTTTTCCGTCTGCTTTAGACGGAACCTTGATCTCTACTTTTTTGCCGGAGACGCTTACAGAATCAGGTGTGTATTCATTAATATCGATGTCATCCTTGGAAATCTTGCTTGGCAGCATATCCGAGCTTGGGAACGTAACAGTGATATAGTCGCCTTTGGTCAATTTGTCTTTCAGCTTGATTGGACCGATTTCATACTCGGTTTCTTTCTTTTCGGTTTTGTCGTCGATATCGACAGAGTAGTCATCGGAGCTTCCTTTGCTACTGCTGCTTCCACTTGTAATTTTCACATCCTCAGACTCTTCGCTCTCAGCCGAAGTGCTGATGTCGATAGAGTATGTACCCTTTTTATCGGGGTTCGTAATTCCGTCCGTGATTTTTATCCTTAGGTCCGAGCCTTTACTAAGTTCTTCGTCGACCTTGATTGTAATTTCTCTCCCGCTGACACTAACGCTTTTCACTTCAAAATCAGCATCGATATCGTCTTCGTCCATGCTGCTGTCGACATCAAAGCCTTTTGGGAACGTGATATAAATTTTGTCTCCGGAATCCAAAGCTTTTTCAATCGTAAAGTCAATCGTATATTTGCTGTCCGCACCTTCCTCGTCATCGTCTGGATCAATCGAGATATCGGTGATTGCACTAGCGGACTGCGGAGCGATGACAAACGGCGTCGTTGCCAAGGCTGTAGCCAGCATAATTGGAAGTGCTTTTTTGCTCTTCTCCATGTTCTTCCTCCCATACTTCTCTTGAAATCGATCAAACTTTTCTTGTCGAAACGCTATCAGTTTACCATATTTACGAAATAGAGGGAATCTATTCGCATAAAAATGATAGGCATGACAGCATTCATATGGTATGACGAAGCAACATGGCAAAAGGTTACAAAGCAGTTACACGAAAAAATAAAAAGCCAGCAGCAAGAGAGAAGTCCATCCCTCCTGCTGCTGGCACAGCGTTGTTTTTGTCGATCAGTACAGCTTTGTATCCGGCCCGATCGCCTCCAGCTTTTGCTTGACGCTTTGCAGGAAACGGCCGCACACCAGTCCGTCGAGAACCCGGTGATCCAGCGAGAGGCACAGGTTCACCATCGAGCGGACGGCAATCATGTCATCGATCACGACAGGCCGCTTCACGATCGACTCGACGCTGAGGATCGCCGCCTGCGGCGAATTGATGATCGGCATCGACAGGACCGAGCCAAACGAGCCCGTATTGTTTACCGTAAACGTCCCTCCGGACATGTCATCTACGGACAATTTGCCTGCCCTCGTCTTCGCCGCCAAATCTTCGATCGACTTGGCGATGCCGAGAATCGACTTCTGATCCGCGTCCTTGATGACCGGAACGAACAGAGCATCCTCTGTCGCCACGGCGATCGAGATGTTGATGTTTTTCTTGACGATGATTTTATCCCCAGCCCAGGTGGAATTGATCATCGGGTACTCCTTCAGCGCTTCGACTACCGCCTTGATAAAGAACGGCAGGAAGGTGAGGTTTACTCCTTCTTTGCGTTTAAATTCGTCTTTTACCTGATTGCGGAAAGCGACGAGCTTGGTCACGTCTACTTCTACCATCGTCCACGCATGGGGTGCCTCGTGTTTGCTCTGCACCATGCGGTTTGCGATCGTCTTGCGAATGGGCGTGACCGGGATGATCTGATCGCCTGCGGCTGCGGGAACTTCCCTTGCTGCTGCCTGGACGGGCTGCGGGCTTTGCCCCACTGCCGCGGAAGCCGGCACCCCTACTGGCGTATTCACAACCGGCGCTGCCTCTGGGGCTGCCGCAGCCGGCTGTCCGCCGTTGTCAATGATCGCTTGAATATCCTTGCGCGTCACGCGCCCTTCCATCCCCGTTCCCTGCACGCGGGACAGATCAATTCCATGCTCCTGGGCAAGCCTCATCACGGCTGGGGAAAAGCGTTGTTTTCCGCGCTGGGCCTGTTGACCGTTCGTGTCCGGACCTACTCCGGAAACAGCCTGCCCTGCTGCAGCTGGAGCAGCATTGGCCGCCAGATTGGCCGAAACAGCCGCCCTGCCTTCTGCCGCTTGAGCAGGAACCGTTTTTGCCTGCTGGCTGGTGTCAGCACTGTTGACAGCGGGGGTATTTTCCGGCTGATCGGCCCCTCCCCCCTCTTCTTCGATGTACAAGATCAAGGTACCGATCGCAACCGTGTCACCTTCGGGCACAACGATCTCCGTCACGCGGCCGGCAACCGTGGAAGGCACTTCCGCATTTACCTTGTCCGTGGAGACTTCAGCAAGCGGATCGTATTTTTTGACCTGATCTCCCACTTTCACCAGCCACTTGGTAATGGTGCCCTCTGTCACACTTTCTCCCAGTTGGGGCATTAGCACTTTTGTCGCCATGTTCGATGGTCCTCCTTGGTTTTAAAAGTGGGCCAGGTCCCGCATTGCTTCCAGCACTTTGTCCGGATTCAACATAAAGTATTTTTCCATTGGCGGACTGTATGGCATGGCCGGCACATCAGGACCGCACAGACGTTTGATCGGAGCATCGAGGTCAAACAGGCAATGCTCCGCAATGATCGCAGCCACTTCACCGCCTACGCCGCCCTCTTTGTTGTCCTCGTGAACAATCAATACTTTTCCGGTCTTGGAAGCGGCTTCGACGATAGCTTCCTTGTCGAGCGGGTACAGTGTCCGCAAGTCGAGTACATGCGCGCTGATGCCTTCCTGAGCCAGCTTTTCAGCGGCCTGCAAGCAAAAATGCAGCGTCAGGCCGTAGGAGATGACTGTAATGTCCGTTCCTTCCCGTTTGACATCCGCCTTGCCGATCGGCAGCACGTAATCTTCTTCCGGCACTTCTCCTTTTATCAAGCGATAGCAGCGCTTGTGCTCGAAAAAGAGGACGGGATCGTTATCGCGGATGGCCGCCTTCAGCAGGCCTTTTGCATCGTACGGCGTAGAAGGCGCCACTACCTTTAGCCCGGGTACATTCGTAAACATCGCTTCCACCGATTGGGAATGGTACAGTGCACCGTGCACCCCGCCTCCAAATGGAGCGCGGATGGTAATCGGGCAGGTCCAGTCGCCATTGGAGCGGTAGCGCATTTTCGCCGCTTCGCTGACGATCTGGTTGACAGCAGGCATGATAAAATCAGCAAACTGAATTTCGGCGATCGGACGCATCCCGTATGCGGCAGCGCCAATTCCAACACCGACAATTGCCGACTCGGCGAGCGGCGTGTCAATCACGCGTTCTTCGCCGAATTCCTCGATCAGTCCCACTGTGGCCCGAAAGACGCCACCCCGAACGCCGACGTCTTCCCCCAGGACAAACACACCCGGATCGCGGCGCATTTCCTCACGCATCGCCATAGTGATCGCATCAATAAATGAGATGACTGCCATTTGGATTCCCCCTTATTCCCCGTATACGTGGGTAAGCGTAGATTCAGGTGTCGGATAAGGCGCCTGTTCGGCATAATCTGTAGCCTCGTCGACTTCCTTCTGAACACGGGACAGCAGCTCCTGTTCCTTGGCATCATCGAGAAGTCCTACCTCTTTCAGATAGTTGCCAAATACGAGGATCGGGTCCTTTTTCTTCGCTTCTTCCACTTCTTCCCGCGTGCGATAGGTGCGATCATCGTCATCGCTGGAATGAGGGACCAGACGGTACATGACTGCTTCGATCAGAGTCGGGCCCTGGCCGGAACGAGCTCGCTCCACCGCTTCCTTCGTGACGCGGTAGACCTCGATCGGATCATTGCCGTCGACGCTGACACCAGGGAAGCCGTAGCCGATCGCACGGTCAGCCACACTTTCGCAGCCCAACTGCTTTTTCAGCGGAACGGAAATGGCGTATTTGTTATTCTCACAGAAAAAGATGACGGGAAGCTTGTGCACACCCGCAAAGTTTGCTCCTTCGTGAAAATCCCCCTGGTTGCTGGAGCCTTCTCCGAACGAGGTGTAGACAACGTGGTCTTTCTTTTGCATTTTGCCGGCCAGTGCGATTCCGACTGCATGAGGTACCTGCGTGGTCACAGGGCTCGAGCCTGTCAGGATATTCCATTTTTTGCCACCGAAGTGACCTGGCATCTGCCGGCCGCCGCTGTTCGGGTCCTCGGCTTTGGCAAATGCGGAAAGCATGCAATCTCTTGCTGATTGACCAAATACCAGGACTAATCCGAGATCACGGTAGTAAGGACACAGGTAGTCCTTCCCTTTTTCCAGCGCAAACGCAGCGCCAACCTGTGCAGCCTCCTGCCCCTGGCAGGAAATGACGAATGGCACTTTTCCCGCCCGGTTCAACAGCCACTGACGCTCATCGATTTTGCGAGCCAGCAGCATGTAATAATACATTTCCAGCACTTGCGCGTCAGTCAAGCCTACTTCTTCATGCCGTTTGCTTGTCATGTTCGGATACCCTCCTTATCATTTTCGCTAGCTGTGAATTGCCTTTCCGTCTACTGCCAAAGCAGCCTCCATGATGGCTTCCGACAAAGTCGGATGGGGATGTATGGTATGTCCGATTTCCCATGGCGTCGCGTCCAGCACGCGTGCCAGCCCGGCCTCGGAAATCATGTCGGTGACATGCGGACCGATCATGTGCACGCCGAGCAAATCGTTTGTCTTCGCATCGGCTATGATTTTGACAAAGCCGTCGTTTTCACCGTGCACCAGCGCTTTTCCGAGCGGCTTGAAACTGAATTTGCCCACTTTTACGTCAAAGCCCTGACTGCGGGCCTCCGCCTCGGTCAAGCCGACATTCGCAACTTCGGGCCTGCCGTACGTGCATTTCGGCACCTTGGTGTAATCAAGCGGCTCGACAGCTAGACCTGCCATGTGCTCGACGGCGAGAATCCCTTCGTGCGATGCCACATGAGCGAGCTGCAGACCGCCGATCACATCGCCGATCGCGTAAATATGGGACTCGGCGGTCTGGAAGTATTCGTTCACGCTGATAAAGCCGTTTTCCACCTTGATTTCTGTCGCTTCCAGGCCGATATTTTCCACGTTGGCCTGTCTGCCAACGGACACGAGCAGTTTTTCGGCAGAAAAGCTCTGCACGCCGCCTGCGGTTTCAGCTTGAATGGCTACCTTTCCCTCTGATGTTTCCAGTGATTCCGGCAGCACCCTGGCTCCTGTCACGATGTTTATTTTCCGTTTCTTCAGCAGACGTGCCATTTCCTTGCTGATTTCCTCATCTTCGGTCGGCAAAATCCTGTCTGCGTACTCGACGACTGTGACCTCAACGCCGAAATCATTCAGCATCGAGGCCCATTCGATCCCGATGACACCACCGCCGACAATGACCACCGAAGAGGGTAGCTGCTCCCATTGCAGCGCTTCGTCGCTGGTCACAACTTGCTTTCCGTCGATCGTCAGTCCTGGAAGCGTACGGGGTCTCGAACCGGTAGCGAGAAGCAAAAAGCGCGGCACCAGCATTTCCTGTTCGCCAGACGGCGTTTCGATCCGGACTGCGCCTGCCTGCGGCGAAAAGATAGAGGGACCCATGACGCGGCCAAATCCTTCGATTACCGTAATGTTGCCTTTTTTCATCAAATACTGGATGCCTTTGTGCAATTGCTCGACGATTCCCTCTTTGCGAGCTTGAACGCGCGCAAAATCAAGGCCGATCTTTTCAGCCGTGACTCCGTATTTGTCTCCCTCTTTCAGCGTAGCAAATACTTCCGCACTTCTAAGCAGCGCCTTGGAGGGAATGCAGCCGCGATGAAGGCAGGTGCCACCCATTTTGCCCTTTTCCACGACAGCTACCTTCATTCCCAGCTGTGAGGCACGGATTGCTGCTACGTAGCCGCCCGTTCCTCCTCCCAACACGACGAGATCATATTCCTGCGACATGTTTTTCTTCCCCCTCTGATGACAAACTGCATTGCTTGTGAACGCGCCATGACCGTCAGTGGCTTGCTGGACGATCAGTAAATGGCTGCTCATATGACTAGATCATAATAACAGGTACAAGTAGGTTATGTATACCGGAACCGCCTGCTTTGCGAGCAGGTGCGGCCCCGGAAATAAGTACTTTTTATACGATCAGCTTACCGGTAGTAAACCGATTTTCCATTTTGCAAAAAGGTGCTGCGCGATTTGGCCAGGCTGGCGATGCGTTCTTCGGCCATGCGGTCTGCCGCTTTGTAGGAAGGCACCCCGTCGCGTTCAGCGATTTCAAATACTTTCAGGATGTTGTCGTAAACCGTCTCTACCTTTTTCAGTGCGCGCTCGCGGTTGTAGCCTTGCAGCTCGTCGGCTACATTGATCACGCCGCCGGCATTGATGATGTAATCGGGTGCGTAGATGATGCCCATCTCATGAATCATATCGCCATGTCTTTCTTCTTTCAACTGATTGTTGGCCGCTCCTGCAATTACTTTCGCCTTCAAAAGCGGGATCGTGTCGTCGTTGACGATGGCTCCCAGGGCGCATGGAGAGAAAATATCGCAGTCCACGCCGAAAATTTCGTCCACGCCTACTGCTTTGGCGCCAAAATCGTTGACAGCGCGGTTTACGTTTTCTTCATTGATGTCGGTAACAATCAGGTGTGCGCCTTCTTCGTGCAGATGGCGGCAGAGGTTGTAGGCTACGTTCCCCACGCCCTGAACCGCTACTACGCGGCCAGACAGGTCGTCGCTGCCATACGCGAGCTTGGCAGCGGCTTTCATCCCGCGGTACACGCCGTAGGCAGTCACAGGAGAAGGGTTGCCGCTGGAGCCAAAGGCTGGGGATACGCCTGTTACATAATCAGTCTCAAGGTGGATCATATCCATATCGGCAACAGTCGTACCTACGTCTTCGGCTGTAATGTAGCGGCCATTCAAGCCTTGAATGTAACGGCCAAAGGCACGGAACAGCTCTTCGCTCTTGTCTTTGCGCGGATCGCCGATGATGACCGCTTTTCCGCCGCCGATGTTCAGGCCGGCTCCGGCATTTTTATAGGTCATGCCGCGAGCCAAGCGGAGCACGTCGATAATCGCTTCCTCTTCCGTTTTGTACGGCCACATGCGGGTGCCGCCCAGTGCAGGCCCCAATGTTGTATCGTGAATGCAGATGATTGCTTTCAGTCCGGAATTCTCATCCTGGCAAAAAACAAGCTGTTCGTAGTCGTACTTTTGCATGTAGTCAAAGATGTTCATGAAGAAACCTCCCTAGTTTGTTCATTTGCGTCGATCGTGCTGCTTGTCTGAGGTCTCCTATTGGAGAATTTCCCAGCAATGTACCACGTTGCAATTATCGTGCCAAAAAATCCCCGGTTTGAAAGCGCTTCATTTTTCTACAGTTGTTTTTTGGGCCTGCCCTCTATTCTGCACATTTTTGCAGGATCAAGCAATGTTTTGCATGCAAAAAATTGCAGTTATGTCTCTGTTCAGCCCGATTGCTCACAATTTGATCACGGATATTCGCCTGCACTTATTGTTCATTACGGCTGTTCATCAGATATGCCGCACTTGTCCAGCTTGTAGTAAAGACTGCGGATCGAAATCCCGAGCCTCTTCGCCGCCAGCGTCCGGTTTCCCTTTGCTGCGGCAAGCTCTCGCAAAATATGTGCCCGCTCCGCTTCATCCATCGCTTCCTTCAATGTCTTGCCGGAAGCCTGTTCCATCTGCAAATGCGGTGTCAAAGCGGCGGACTGTACGCTCCTTCTCTCCAAGGGGGGCAAGTGCTCTGGCAGAATGACCCGCTCGCCGAACTTCATGTGGATCATGGCCCGCCCCAGCACATTTTCCAGCTCCCTGACGTTGCCCGGCCACTGGTAGGCAAGCAGCATTTGCAAAGTGCCTGCCGCGATGTCCTCCACATTTCTTCCGTATTCCTGGTTGTATTTTCGCACCAGATGCTTGGCCAGCGGCTGGATGTCCTCCAATCGCTGACGGAGCGGCGGTATGTAAATGGGGACGACATGAAGCCGGTAGTACAAATCCTCGCGAAAACGGCCGGACGAAATCGCAGATTCCAAATTGACATGTGTAGCCGCGATGACCCTCACATCGATTTCAACCGCCTTCGTACCACCAACCCTGACTACTTCCCGCTCCTGGAGAACGCGCAGCAGCTTTACCTGCATGCTCATCGACAGCTCGCCGATCTCATCAAGGAAAATGGTCCCGCCGCTGGCCTCCTCGAACAATCCGCGCTTGCCGCCTCGTTTGGCTCCGGTAAATGCGCCCTCTTCGTATCCGAACAGCTCGCTTTCCAAAAGATTCTCGGAAATGGCTGCGCAGTTGACGCGAATAAACTGTTTATACTTGCGGCTGCTCGCATTGTGGATGGCGTGGGCAAACAGCTCCTTGCCCGTGCCGGATTCGCCGCGCAGCAGCACTGTGGCAGGTGTCAATGCCGCTTTTTGCGCTTGCTCGAGCGCCGCCTGCATCGGCTCGCTGTACCCGATGATGTCTTCAAAGCTGTACTTCGCTTCCAGCGTCCTGATGATCCGGTGGGCCGTCTCCAGTTCTTCGGTCAAACGCTTAATCTCCGAGACGTCATGGATGACCCCGACGCTTCCCTTTAATTCTCCGTCTACCATGACTGGAGCGACGTTTACCACCACGTCTCTGCTCTTCGGTCCCAGCTTCATATGTACGCCGCGCACAGGCTTCTTTGTTTTCAGCACCTGCATGTGCATGCTGTCGCCTTCGGAAATGTCGACAGTGGCTGGCTTGCCGATCACGTCCTGATGAGTCAAACCGGTAATCCGCGTGTACGCCGGGTTGATCAAAAGGCCGTTTCCTTTTGCATCCACAACGGAAATGGCCTCATCCGAAGAATTGATGATCGCCTGAAGCATGCTTTTCAATTCCTTCAGATCGGTTACTTCCTCGGCCAGCGCCATGATATCGGTAATATCCCGGAAGATCGCGACTGCTCCCGCCACCTCGCCCCGTTCGTTTCGAACAGGTACCCGGTTGGTGATGATCCGCGTCTGATTCGGCAGGATCTGCTCCTGGTTCAACTCTGGCTGTCCCGTCTCTAATACAATATGTAATCGGGTATTGGGTATGCGCTCGGAAACTGCCGTTCCCAATACAGCGTGGGCTTCAATGCCCATCAGGCGTTCTGCCGCTCTGTTGAAAAGAGTGACGATCCCTTCCCTGTTGACCGCGATGATCGCGTCATGGGTAGAGTTCAGCATGATTTCCCGCTCGCGCTGGTTTTGCGTCAAGGCTGCAATCAATTCGTCCCGTTCACTTATCAATTTCATGATGATAGCTGTAAATGTTCCGGGGATTAACACCGTTTTTTCCTGTTTGAGACGCAAAATTTCTTCGAATGCCGCAGAGTCTCCGGTCGCCTCCAGTATCACGTCGATGTCGCTCGACAAATACGGACGAAAGTCAGTTCCCACTTCAATTCCCAAAGAGCGGGCGAGGACAAGTCCTGGCGCATCCGCCCGCTCATCCACGACGGCCACGATTTTCATCCGCTCCATATTGCTAAGCATTTTCAAGAGCGCTGTTCCTCCCTGGCCGGCTCCAACGATGAGCAGCTTGTGCATGCAAACAATCCCTCTTTCCAGTGAATCAAACTGTTTCCATTGTAACTCAACCCGGCTGGAATGCACAGGAGATGTTGGACAAGGAGCTACCCATCCGATATGATGGAAAGGTAGCATGATGGAAAGGGGAGAAACACCCTTGATCGGTCAGAAACTGGTAGCTCTGTTGATCATGGTCGTCCCGGCACTGATCGCCATGTTTGGGATAAAGCTCATCCGCGATGCATTTTTCTACTCGGTATCATCGGAGACCGGATTTCTCTGGGGACAGTTCGTCTTGGGCGTGTTGTTGTTTGTCGTTCCGGTCCTGTTCATCGCCGGCTTTGTCCTGCATCACGACCGCAAGCGCAACCGCGTCCAACCCCGGTTTATGAAGCGCGAGCCGGAAGAAGATTAGGATATGATCGAGCAACAGACCAAACGTCAGAAACCGGGTATGCTTCCCGGTTTTTTTATTTTGTCTCCGCAGATCTTCCCCACTCATCCAATCGATTGAGCCAGCGCGTGTTTTCGATCACCCGGGAAAACGAAACGAACTCGGCCAAAAGGTGCAGCCCTGCGAAAAATAGCAAAAGCGCCAGCTGTCCACCGAACGGAACGCTTGTCACGAGCGCAAAGCCCGCAACAAACCCGAGATAATTGGCTCCCGTGTCCCCTTGCATCAAGCAAGCCTGTGCATCGTACGGAAACAAGAGGACACTTGCGGTCAAGACCGGCAATATCCAGATCCAGCAAGCTGCAGCAGCCGCGGACATCGGCATGCACAAGGCAGCTGCGGCGATCAAAAGCCAAAACACCTTAATCGCCCGGGCTGGCCTGACGTCAAACAGGTTTAACAGGTTGGGGGAAAGCGCCAAAAGACCGGTTCCGACGATAATCCCCGGTATGCCGGTAAAAAGGAACAGGCTGACGGCCAAAGCGGTCCCGCCTCCCCCGAATGCCTTCCACATGCCGCTCGTCATTCGCCGTTCCCGCCAGAGAACCCCCAGATGCCCGCGAAAGCCTTTCGGCGCTTTATCTGCCGAACAGTCGTCAAGCCAGCCGCATAATGCCACGGCGAGAGATCCGAAGAAAAGCAGCAGCCCGGATTCAAGCATTTGGTAGCTCCAGCCCGAAGCCGCTCCCCAGGCCAACAGGGCAAATTGGATTAATCCCGCATACCCAGCCAGTATCACTCCTCCAGCCGTAACCACTTGTTCGCCTCTGTAGTTGGTTCTGGTGATAGCGGCATTATGCAGCTTTTCCCATGCGGCGCGAAAATAGAACCGGTGCAACAAAAAAGGCCCTGCCACTCCCAGGACCCAGGCGCTTGTCAGGTTCGTGTCCAACGCACTCCCTCCCACCATTTTCTCCCCAATGCCTTTCCGATTTCGACGAATTCCTTTCCCCGATGCCGATAGCCTGTCCAATCATTTTCCGTCTGCCGGTGCGTAAAAGGTACAGGAACTTCGGTCAAGCGGTACCCGCAGCGGAGCGCTTCGATGGTCAGTCCCACTTCGATTCCAAAGCCTCCTTCCAATTGGCCAATGCGTTCCAGCACCTGTCGTTTCACTGCCCGTTGACCGGATAGCGGCGCCTCCGAAGAAAATCCGGTGAGTGCCCGTATCCCCCCTCGGGCCAATCCCTTTGCCAGGCCCAAGCCGACCTTCCGCCGCAGCGCCGGCAGCACGGCGATAGCCATGTCGCATTCATCGTTTATGACCGGGGCAAGCAGCAGGTTGGCTTCCCCCGCGCTCTCTTTCAAATCTCCGTCCAAAAACAAAAGCACCTCGCCGCTGGACTGTCTCCAGCCGGTTTGCAGAGCCGCCCCTTTTCCCAGATTGACCGGATGCCGGATGACGCGGTCTGCCCACTCCTCGGCCAGTAACGCAGTCTGATCCGCGCTCCCGTCATCGACAACGATCACCTCGTCGCAAACAAGGCGCTGCCGTATCGCCGCCAGAGTCGGGACAATCCACTCTGCCTCATTGTAAGCCGGGACGATGACACTAACTCTTTTCACGTTCCACTCTCATCTCCGCCATCAGTTTTTGCACCCGATCCAACAGCCCCCATTGCTGGGAGAAGGTCTCTGGCACCTTGTCCACAAATAACCAGCGGCATTCGCCCGGAAGCTGTTCCAACCAGTCTGGCTTCGTTTTCCCCAGCGCGAGAATCGGTCCATCCAACGGAACACTGCCTTGACCGTACGGAACGATCTCAACGCCGACCTGCTCAAACAACCGCAGTAGTCTGCCGATTTGGAGCTCCGGGGACTGCCAGACATACACCTTGTTGCCCTGCATGGCGTCAGCGTAACGGACTGCCATCAGATGGGCAGCCTCTTCATTGTTTCGCTCCATCTCGATCAAAAGCCGATTTAACTGCTGCTTCAGTTCATTGTTGCTTTTGAGAGCCTGGCTATACCTCGTCTCCATTTTGCTGAGCACAGCCTGCTCCTCGACGGAAAACCACGAGTGGCCTGTCATTCCTCCGAGCAAAATGCCAATCCCGAGACTAAAGAATACGGCCACAAGCGAAATCAGGTGATGACGAAAAGGAATCATGCCTACCCTCCTAAAAATGCCCAGCTCCTCCACTGCATCCACCACAACTGCATGACATGACGGGTGATGGGATGAAGCGAGAGAACCGCCATGACCGGCACGAGTGTGGCCGCTACCAGCCACCCGGTCCAATTCCATGACCAGCGCGGCTGATACAATTGGCTGACGCCTTTGGCATCGATCAGCCTGGAACCGATTTTGGTCCTTACCAGCAGCGTGCTCGCCATGCCCTTTCTCCCTTTTTCGAGAAAATCGATCATCGTGGAATGTGTACCGATCGTAACAATCAATTTGGCTTTTTCCTCAAAGGCGAGCAGCATGGCAATGTCTTCGCTCGTCCCCGGTGCGGGCAGCAAATGGCAGCTGATCCCCAGCCTCTCCACTCTTGCCTTCCCGGGAGCCTGCCCGTCTTGAAAAGCGTGCACGACTATCTCTGCACCTGACAGCAATGCTTGATCTGTGACACTATCCATATCCCCTACGATCATATCGGGGATGTAGCCGTTTTCCAGCAAAGCATCCGCTCCCCCGTCCACCGCAATCAAAACAGGATTGTAATCGCGAATGTAAGAGGAAAGCATCCGCAAATCTTCCCGATAATGCCGGCCTCTGACGACCACGACGACATGGCGGTCAGAAAGCCTCGTACGCAGCGGGAGTTTTTTCAGCGGGCGCAAAAACCACTCTTTTTCTGCACTCGCGTATCTCAACGTATTGTCGATAAAAGCGGACAGGACGTCATCCAATCGCTCATTTGCTTCTTGCCATCGCTGGCCGATCTCCTTTGTGGTCAGCCGTCTCAGCTCAGCTTGACGAAACCAGCCCTTGTCAGAGCAAACCCACAGTTGTTCTTTCCATACAGCCCCGGGTCTGCCATCTGCTTGATCCAATATGCTTTTGTCTGCGCTGGCTGTTTCATAGAGAGGGATGCCAGCCTCCAACAGGCGTCTGGCGCCTTCAGCCGGGTATGTCCCTGTCAAAAACGGTGAGAGGTTTATGACGGCTCGCACATTCGCTCTCACAAGTGCCAGAGCGGCAATCTCATCCATATCCGGGTGATCGACGACAGCAATGTCTGAAGGATTGATCCGGTTGCAAAGGTTCTTCGTTTTCCGGTCTGCCGCAATCTTCCCGACGTATGAAAACCTGTGAGGCCATCGCTGCTTGCCCACCTGTCCCACCTCCATCCTTATTATGCGAAAAATGGAGGATGGCCATGCAGGTTTTTCCAGAAAATGAAAAAGAGACTGTGCGAGTATGCGCACAGTCTCTTGAACATATGTATCCTCCGGCTTTACGCGCCTTTCGTTGCAAAGTAAATGATCAAGCCATCTGCAAAGAGGAATACGGCGAGGGCAATGATTCCAAAGCCAACCGCGAATTTATTTTTCGCCCGGATCGAACGGAAAACACCCATCGCGATGAAGAACGTGAACACGAACATGAGAAAATCAAACAGAGTTACTTTCATGAACTACACAACTCCTTTGGCAAAAAGTAAAACGTACGGGAAGAGAATAGCACCTTCATTATATAGAATACCCCAGACGTATACAAGTCGAATCAGGAATTGTGACAGACGATTTCACAATTATGCCATTTATCCCTTTACTCCCCTCCAAATGGTCCAGCGATCCTGTTCGACGATCGGCAGCAGACCGCCCATCTTCTCTTTGACGAAGGAGATGAGCTTTTCCAGTTCGTCATCATTCAGCTCGTGGAGGATCGAGCGTCCAGTCCTTTTTCGAAGATCGCTTTCCAGCTCCGTCCAAGTGCTGTATCTCTTCCGAATCTCCCACATCTGGCTTGTATGTACAGAGAAGAAGCCCGCATTTTTCAAAGCTGCTTGCACCTCGGTCAAAGACGGGCGGCGCTTTTCCTCCTTCTGCAGCAGACGGGGAAACGCTTCAAAGAAATATCCTCGCAAATGCTCTGTCGACCCGGGGACGGATACATCATCCATCGTCCGATCCTGAATGATGCACATCCCCCCCGGCGCCAAAATCCGGTTCACCTCCGCCACAAAGCTGTCTACACTGTCCAGGTGGTGGATCAAGGCACGGGCGAAGACAATATCTGCACAGCCGGCGGCAAGACCAGTCTGACAAGCATCCCCCCAATGAAAGGAGACTTGAGGCAAATGAGCGGTGTTCTCCCGTGCGGTTTCCAGCATGACTTGAGAAAAGTCGACTCCCATGACGCGCTCTGCTCCCAGCTCAGCCCAGCCTGCCGTATAAATGCCGCCGCCACAACCGATATCGATCACGTTCTTGCCGACAGGGTTGACGATTTCCGCCATCGCTTTCAGCCAGCCTTTGTCGGCTGAACGGCCGATATACGAGCTTCGATTTTCGGATGCATGGAAATCAATGCTCATTCTGTCGTCACCTCCATAAACTCCAGCCTGCTGCCGAAGGGATCATCTGCAAAAAAGCGAATGACACCCGGAATTTCTTCTCCCTGCTTTATCGTCACCCCCGCCTCGAGCAAACGATGGCGCAATCCCTCGATATTTTTTACAAGGAAGGCCGGATGCGCTTTTTTCGCTGGGGTGAACCCCTCCTCTGCCCCGATGTGAATGGTCTGCGGCCCGCATTGAAACCAGACCCCTCCCCGTTTGCGCAGTGCTTCCGGCTTGGGCACCTCTTTCATTCCCAATATCCCGCTGAAAAAGCTTCGCGCCTCTTCCTCACATCCGACCGGCGCTGCCAATTGTACATGATCCAATCCCAACCATGTGTGCATCTCGCATCTCTCCTCGTTTTTCCTTAGACTTCCTTTTTGCAGACTGCCATCCATTCATCGATCTCATGCCCGGCTACGCGCCCATCGATTAACGTCACACCCATATAGTCGTGAATGTCCTTGGAAGCATGTATGAGCAACTGTTCAACGGCTTTTTCCTGCTCCCGCGATTCAGACGTCCGTGCTACCCACTCGGGAAAGGAAAACCGTTTTTTTCGCTGCCGCTCCCTTTGGACCGACAGACCTGCTTGTTCCACCAGGCTGATCCATTCCGTGCGGGAGAGACAGCGGACGTGACTCGGGTCTCGCATCGCCTCAAAACGGTTGATGAAGCTGCTTATTTCCTCTGAATCGGGAACGATATTATCTATGAAGACAAACACGCCGCCGGGTCGAAGTACACGTGCTGCCTCCTGGACAAAAGCTCCCGGGTTGGGAAAGTGATGGGCGGCAATTCGGCACAAGACAGCGTCAAAGGAGTCCGCGAGAAAAGGCAGGCGTTCGGCGTCAGCCACCGTATAGCCGATGTTTCTCAACCCCGCTGCTTGATGAGCCGCCCTCGCTGCTTCCAGCATCGGTCCGGTCAGATCGGTAGCAACTACCCATTTGCAGTGAGGAGCCAATGTCTTGGCTACATGTCCTCCCCCAGTCGCGACATCCAGCACCACCCATTCCGGTTGAGGCTGCGTCCATTCGATGATGAGCGGAAGATCCTCCCCTTTTGCGTGCGTCTCGCTCGTTACATAGGCATTGGCGTTTTTGCCGAACTGCTCTTGGACTTGTCGCTTGATTTTCGCTTCTTTCTCCACGAAGACCACCTCCTGCATCCATAATATTCCCTTTTTTCAGCCATTTGTTATAGAATATCGATAGCAGGTTATCGAGAAATCAGATAACCAATCATTCTGCGGGAGGAAGCCGTATGGATCTGGACAGTCTGGAGATTTTTTTGGCAATTGCCCGGCACGGCTCGCTGAATCGAGCAGCCCACGCACTCTTTTTGGCGCAGTCTACGGTAACGCACAGGCTGAAGCAATTGGAGAGACAGGTAGGAACTCCCTTGTTCACCCGTACAAGCACCGGGGTAAGCCTGACAGCTGAAGGACGACGCCTGTTGCCTGTTGCCGCGACCGTAGTGGAACAGCTTCGCGCCTTTTCGACTCATCGCGAAGAACGTCAGTCCCTCACCGTAGTTGCCGGAAAAGCGTTTGCCTCCTACGAACTGCCCCGCCTGCTCGGGCAGTATCGCAAGGAGCATCCGCATTTTACCTGCTACGTCCGCTCTACCCTCTACGAGGAATCCATCTCTTCCCTGTTGACTGGTACGGCAGACATCGCCTTCCTCGGCCACGAAGTCTACCATCCCCACATACACCAGGAATTTTTGCCGAGCGATCGCGTCATGCTGGTCACCTCACCCGAACATCCATGGGCGGACACATTTCCCGGATTTGGGCGCTGGGGTTCGGAGCCCGTCATCGCATTTGGCAGTCAAAGCGCTCCTTTTCGCCAGCGCGTCGATCGGTTCCTCGCTCAGCATGGCGTCTTTCCCAATGTGATTATGGAGCTGGACAGCTTTAGCGCCGTCATCAAAATGGTGCAGCAGCAGTTGGGCGTGACGATGCTTCCCGAGCGGACGGTTCAGGATGAGGTGCGTGCAGGCAGACTTGCTGCACTCGATATCTCTCACGGCGAATTTACCCGCCCCACGCTAATTGCTTATCTGCATGCAAAAAAAGAGGACGAGGCATTCATGCCATTCGTCCAATGGATCAAGCAAGTCTATTAAACAAGAGTGAGTACAGTAATTTCCGGCCGGCAGAAAAGTCTTACCGGCAATATCGTCGTACCGATTCCCCGATTGATATACACCGGCAGCTTGCCATCTCCCGCGTGTTGCAGTCCCTGCACAAATTTTTGTCCCATGGGGGGCGTAATGACATGTCCCAGGAGCGGCAGCCTCACCTGCCCGCCATGGCTGTGGCCGGAAAGCTGCAGGGCAAAAGGGTGCTTGGCTGCTTCTTCCGCGAAATCAGGCTCGTGGACGAGCAAAATCACCGTATCTCCCTCAGCTATTCCGTCCAGAGCCTTCCGCGGATCGGGAACGCCGTGCAGCACGTTGTCCATCCCCGCTACAAAAAGTGCGTCGCCTTCTTTTTGTAGCTTGATGTGCTCATTGATCAGAACCGAAAATCCTGAATCCAGAAGAGCTTGACGGACGATTCCCTGTTCTCCGTATCGCCAATCGTGATTTCCGAGAACAGCAAATTTGCCGAGAGGCGCGTGCAGCCGAGCCAGGATCGGGATCGCGGTAGACAGCAATCTAGTGCTTTTGTCTACCAAATCTCCGGTAAAACAGATCAGATCCGGCTGTTGTTCATTAATCCGGTCAACAACCTTTTCAAGTTCTTCAACGCCCAGGTAGTGTCCCAAATGCAAATCGCTGAAATGAACGATACGCACGCCCTTCCATTGCTCCGGAAGATACGGAATGGCAACCGGTTGACTGACTACCTCGAGCCTGTGTCTCTCTACACCATAGGCGTAACCTGTCGTCGCTATTCCCAGCCCAATTGCCCCGAAAAACCAGCGTGCCGCTTTTTGCATAAAGGTTCTGCGCGTAACATGCGAAGCGTTGGCATTACTTAACCGGGGTTGCCAGTTCATATCCATCTACTACCCGATCCAGTCTGCCTGTAACCGGATCGATCAAGAGGCCGTGAACCGGAACCTCTTTTGGCAGCAGCGGATGGTTTTTAATCACTTCCACACTTTGTTTCACACTATCCTCCACGTGGTCAAAGCCGCGCAGCCAGGAGTGCAGGCGGAAGCCAGAATGTTTGATGATATTGAAGGTTTCCTCTGTGATCCCTCTTGCTTTCATTTTCGCCATCATATTGTCGGCATTGATCACGCTCATCCCGCAATCGTAGTGACCTACCACGACCACTTCTTCAGCGTTCAGCTCGTAGATCGCAACCAAAATACTCCGCATGATACTGCCGAACGGATGAGAAACGACAGCTCCCGCACTTTTTACGTGCTTGAAATCGCCGTTTCGCAAATTCATTGCCTTTGGAAGCAATTCTTCCAGCCGGGTATCCATGCAGGACAGCACGACTAATCGCTTGTCAGGGAATTTCGTTGTCTGATATTTCTCGTATTCCTTGTTCTCGATAAATGCCCGGTTATGCGCCAGAATTTCGTCAATGATGTTCACTGGTCGGCACCTGCCTTTCCCGTTTTTCTCATTTTTATTTTACATGGTTCTTCCCGGTGTGCAACCGTATTGCATATTCATCCCGATTGCTCGAAGGATATTCCCTTTTCATTCTTCATTCGTTCAGCCGTTTTTTTGCACGATCGCCATCTGCTGTAAGAAAATCACTTTCATTCATGATGAAGCCGTTTGTATCAATTTCTTATAATCGTTGTACGGATAACGAGCCAATCTGAGAGCGTATTCATACGCTTCCACGTCCGGCATTTTCAATGCTTTTGCGGTGGCAAGCGCTTTTTCGATGTCGTAGGCAACTCTTCTGAGTTGAACGGCAATGTCCCTTTTGTTAAAGTCCACAATGGCGTAGCTTGCTCGATTATCGCCATCAAACGGCAGGCCGACACTCCCGCAATTGACGATCAATCTTCCCTTTCCCTGACGCGCATACGCATGGTGTACATGTCCAAACAGGACAAGCCTGGTATGCTCACTCCGGTTTAATATGTCCATTTCATCCAGGCTTGCCCACGGATAGACGACATTGACCAGCGAATCGGGTCCAGCATGATACATCTCCGTAGGGACGTCTTCAAATGTCCAGGCTCGCTCCACAGGAAGGTTTGCCAACCATTCCTGATCATCGTGCGCAATCCGTTTACAGTCGTACTCGTAGGCCCGCAAGACCAGCTCTTCCTTGTCGTTGCTTGGGACCCACCCAGGTGCTGGGAATCGGGTAAACATATCGTCGTAATTTCCGCGAATAACGGCTAGAGGCTCCAATGACCTTACCATGTGTATACATTCGCTTGGCTGAGGTCCCCGCATGACGATATCTCCGAGAAATACGATGGCATCGGGGCTTTGACTGTTTAAGTCTTGGATAACGGCTTCAAAAGCAATTGCATTTCCATGTGTATCTGACAGGACAGCCAGTCTCATGTGGAACCTCCAGAAAGTGGGATAGTCTTGGCTTACGCCTTTACTCTCATCCTCCAGAACAGTAAATCTTAAGATTTGGATCGACACGATACACAATGTGTTATATTGGGATTGCGCGGACCATTTACACTGTGAAGGAGAATCTACTGTGCTTATTGAAGAACGTTTTAGCGATTTATCAAAAATATTCCTAAAGGTTTGGTCGATTGAATCTAGTTCAAAATGGTCCTCCCAAAACCCTGCCAATGGACAATGTGGAGTAACTGCACTGGTTGTAAACGATCTTTTTGGTGGAGAAATCTTGAAAACGAAAACCCCTGAAGGATGGCATTATTACAACAAAATTGACGGAATACGTTGTGATTTTACAGAATCTCAATTTTCTGAAATACCTCACTACCAAGACATTCCTTCCAATCGAGAGGAAGCATTCTGTGATACCAATGATAAACAGTACAGCTAATTAAAAACACAGGTACTTGAAAAACTTAATCGCTGAAAACTGGTTTATCATAGTAAGCAGTTGGTAAATACAAACTTTTCTACTTGTTTTTTCTTGGTTCTGTCTTTCATTGGCTGTCATCTTCCTCGCCCTTTCTTTAAGAAAGACGAAATAGCATGCAATCGCCCCAAGTTCGATAAAAAGCCCCGTATCAGGTCCGTTTGTACTGCAAGGCCACAGATATGCCTTCGTACGTTACGGACACCCATACGGGGTCTTCAATCGCGCAAAGCCTTCCGGTCGGCACGCCATCAAATACCATACATTTCCCGGTAACGGTTTAGCGGAATCCTCGCAATGCTCAACATAAAAGTTGCGCCAAACAGCGGAAGGCTTGCGGTCATTACCTTTTGTAATATCGCAATTATGAGATCTTCGCCTCAATCCGCAGCTTGTCCGCCACCATGGCGATAAATTCACTATTCGTCGGCTTCGCCTTGGTGTTGGAAATCGTGTAGCCGAACAGGCTGGAGATGGAATCCAGATTTCCGCGGGACCAGGCCACCTCGATCGCATGACGGATGGCACGCTCTACACGGCTTGCAGTCGTATTAAACTTCTTGGCGATATCAGGGTACAGCACTTTCGTGATGGACCCCAGCAATTCCACGTCGTTGTACACCATCGTGATCGCTTCCCGCAGATACAGATATCCTTTAATATGCGCTGGAACCCCGATCTCGTGGATAATGCTGGTGATGCTGGCGTCAAGATTGCGCCCTCTGATCTGCAATGGGTTTTGCGACTTGACAGCGGTCACAAAAGAGCTTGAAGGCTTGCTATTCGTCATCTGACGGATTCGCTGTGCCAAGACCTCCATGTCAAAAGGCTTCAGGATGTAATAGGCGGCCCCCAATTCGACTGCCTTTTTGGTGATTTCCTCTTGCCCGAATGCCGTCAGCATAATAATTTTTGGTTGAGAAGTGAGTCTCATGGCTTGGATTTGTTCCAATACGGCCAATCCATCCAGATGAGGCATGATAATATCCAAAATAAGGACATCCGGAATGCGTTCTTGGAGCAGGCGAATGACATCATTTCCGTTATACGCCACACCGATCACGTTCATATCATGCTGGCTGCTTATGTACTCTTCCAGCAGGTTCACAAATTCCCGATTGTCATCCGCCAACAACACTTCAATCTTGCTCAAGGTCATTCCTCCTTACAATCAACGGTCTGTTTGGGAAAAAAGGTGGAAGTATTCTCAGAAGTAATGAATCCCTCAACATATGCCCATACCATCTTTTCACTCCAAAAATAATTCGACAATGCCAGTGGCATTCCTGCCAATGACGAAAGATTGAATGATTTTTCCGATATTTCGACAATGATTTCCACGTTTTGCTCAAAAAGTGAAAGGCCGGCTCACCTTTTGGCGAGACGACCTCGTCTTTGCTTACGCTGCACTTCCGGACGGTTTGGATTGCTGTCCCGGACGAACCTGCAATCCTGCATCCTGCAGCATCCATTCGATATAGCAACCATAGCCGGAGGTCGGATCATTCACAAATACATGGGTAACCGCACCGACCATCTTTCCATCCTGGATAATCGGGCTTCCGCTCATTCCCTGTACGATCCCACCGGTTTTTTCGAGCAATCGCTTATCTGTCACCTTGATGATCATGCCTTTCGTGGCAGGGAAATGCTGCTTCACGACATTCACGATCTCAATGGAGTACTCTTCTACCTTTTGACCTTCTACCACGGTAAGGATTTTGGCTGGTCCCTCTTTTACCTGTTCGGCCAGAGCGATGGGAATGGGCTCGGGATAAAAGCTTCTTTTTGGCTCCTCGTTCATTTTCCCGAATATGCCAAACGGCGAATTTTTCGTAATGTTGCCCAACACTTCGCTTTCATTGTAAAAACGGGCAAACTTTTCTCCCGGATTCCCGCTCTGCCCTTTTTCAATCGAGGTCACACTCGCCCGTACGATTTGACCGTCGCCGACAACGATGGCCTGTCCAGTGTCCACGTCGGAGATGACATGGCCCAATGCTCCGTAAGCTTTCGAATTCGGCTCGTAAAAAGTAAGCGTACCGACACCTGCAGCCGAATCACGAATGTATAAACCCATCCGGTACTCCTCATCCTTCTTGTCTTTAGCAGGCCTCAGCGTCACATTTACTTTCTCTTTGCCCCGGACGATGAGGAGCTGCAAAGGTGTCTGCTTTTCGCCGGCTTCACTTACCAGCTTTTTGACATCGTTCATGTCATTGATGTACAAGTCATTCATTTTAATGATACTGTCCCCGACATGTACACCCGCTTGTTCCCCTGGTGAGACTTTTTCTTTTCCTGTGTCAACCAGATGATGACCAACGACAAGAACGCCAGCAGTCTGCAATTTGACGCCGATAGACTGACCGCCCGGAATCACCCGCAAATCAGGCAGCACATTTACCTTGACCGCTTTCAGCGGGATGTTGCGCCACTTTACCTGCAAATTGGCTTCTCCCGCCCTCTTCGGTTCTACCGAAACTGGCTGACTCAGATCCACAGAAACTTCCCGGGCTTCCGTTCCATTGACATGCAGAATTTCCGGGTTGCTGTTGACCAACGTACCCATGACGGGCATAGAGACGCGCAGTTGCTTCAAGGAGCCTTCCATCAGGCGTAATTCATGGGGAAAAGAAGACAGGTCGTGGAACGGGGTGGAACTCACGACAAGCGCCGTGATAAGGAGAAGGAGACTTCCCATCCATTTTCTTCTGTTGTGACGGATCACCAGCAATCACTCCTACCGTTCCCTACCTACACCTACAGATAACACCTCCACCTTGTGTAGTTATACTATTGCCTGCGCGGCAATGGATTATGTCAGGAAAATCTAACACCAGTCGCAAGAATACAGCACTGAAAACCTCGGTGGACAGGGAGCTGTCAATGGGTGTATCAATTGCTATTTGCTGCGTAAACCTTACCTGAAACGCTCCGCATTTCGGTACAACAGCAAACAAAAAAGCTGCCCGATTACTTGGCAGCTTTTCGTTGTCGCCCGAGCGTGATCATCTCGCGCGCGTGCTCTTCTGTTTTTGCTGTAACCTCGGCTCCGCTCAGCATGCGAGCCAGCTCGGTGACCCGCTCCTCCTCGCGTAAGCTGTGAACGAGCGTCATCGTTTCGTTCTCGCTCATCTCCTTTTGAATCAGGAAATGGGCATCCGCGAGAGAAGCTACCTGCGGAAGGTGTGTAATGCACAACACCTGACGCTGGAGCGCGACACGTGCAAGCTTTTCAGCAATGGCTTGGGCAGCCCTTCCGCTTACCCCTGTATCGACCTCGTCGAAAATCAAGGTCTGCACCTGGTCGGTACCGGCCAAAATCGTCTTGATCGCCAGCATGACCCGCGACAGCTCACCGCCGGAAGCGATTTTGGCCAAAGGGCGCAGCGGCTCTCCGGGATTGGGCGAAATTAAAAACTCGACGGTATCGATTCCGTTGGCATCGACGCGCCATTTGGCTCCCTCGATTTCCACCCCGTTTTCATCGGGAATTTGCCGGACATCGATGGCGAAGCGGGCGCGCTCCATATGTAATTCGCGAAGCTGCTGCTCAATTTCCTTGGCAAGCCGGTCTGCACAGCTGCGGCGGATCATGGACAGCTCCAGTGCCTCGACGGCGAGATCGGCAGCCAGCTCAACCAGCCGTTTTTCCAGTTGCTGCAGACGGTCATCGTAATGATGCATTTCGTCCAATTCATCCTGAATCGTTGCCGCATATTCCAGAATATCGTCTACATTTTTCCCGTATTTTCTCTTCAGCGTCTGGATCAAATCCAGCCTTCTCTCTACTTCCTGAAGCTGCTCCGGTTCAAAATCGAGCCGGTCGGAGAGCTGTCTGAGCTGGTGCACTGCATCTTCTACCTGATAGTATGCGCTTTGGACCGTCTCGAGTATCGGTCCCAACTGATCATCATAGGAGACAATTCGTTCCAGCTCGCTCATGGCATGTCCAAGCCACTCGCTTCCGCGCTGGTCGCCGTGCAGGGCCCGGTAGGCGTCCTGGATGCCTGCAAATACCTTCTCAATGTTCATCCATTTCTTTCTCTGCTGAAGCAGCTTTTCGTCCTCTCCGGGCGCCAGGGATGCTGCCTCGATTTCGTTTAACTGGTATTGCAGCAGATCGATCCGCTGAACGAGCTCCCGTTCGTTTTTGGACATCCGTTCCAGATCCTGTCTCGTCTTTGAATAGAGGCCAAACAACTGTGCATACTCCTGTTTGGCCGATCCCATTTCTTTTTCGCCGTAGGAATCGAGCCAGTGTATGTGCTTGTCCGCCTGCATCAGCATATGAGTGTCATGCTGTCCGTGGACGGTCACCAGCCAGGGGCCCAGCTCCCTGAGCATGGCAAGGGTGACAAGCTGTCCGTTGATGCGGATGATGCTTTTTCCCTGACTGGAAATATCGCGCCTGACGACAAGCGTGTTGTCCTGCTCTACCTGAACACCGAAGCTCTCGCAAACCGAAAAGGCCGGATGGCCGCTGGGCAGCTCAAACAGACCCTCGACTTCTGCCCGCGTTTCCCCGTACCGGACAAAATCAGTCGAGGCCCGGCCTCCCAGCAGCAGGCCGAGCGCATCAATAATAATCGATTTTCCCGCACCGGTCTCCCCGGTCAAAATGTTTAAGCCTTTTTGAAAAGAAATGGTTACGGATTTGATGATCGCAAAATTGCGTATGGAAAGCTCCAGCAGCATACTGTTTCCCCACTCCTTACAGCATTTCCATGAGCCGCTTGGTCACTTCTTCAGAGTTTTCCTTGGAGCGGCAAATAATCAAAATGGTATTGTCGCCGCTGATGGTGCCCATGATTTCTTCCCAAGGCAAATTGTCGATCAGCTCCGCTACTGCATTGGCATGCCCGGACAGCGTCTTCAGCAGGATAAAGTGATCGGCGTGATCCATGCTGACAAACGAATCAACCAGCATGCGGCGCAGCTTCTGGATCGGATTGAACTTCTGCTCGACAGGGAGCGAGTATTTGTAGCGGCCATCCGGCAACGGAACCTTCACCAGATGAAGCTCCTTGATGTCTCGGGAGACTGTCGCCTGGGTCACGTTAAAACCCGCTTGGCGCAAACGGTCTACCAACTCATCCTGCGTCTCCACCTCGTTATTTCCGATAATTTCACGAATGCGAATATGCCTTTGTCCTTTATTCATGCGATTACTCCCATTCCCCTTGTAATTTGGTGCGAATTGTTTCAAAAAAGCCGCCTTTTTTCCATTTGACCAATGGGGTCACATATGGCGACTTGCGGATGAAAATCTGATCGCCACCCTCCAGCTTGTATCCGAATTGCCCATCTATAGACAAGCCCATTTCGTGATGAATGGCATCCACCTCAATCCGAATAACCTGATTGGGCGATAGCACCATCGGGCGGGCAGTCAAAGAATGCGGCGCTACAGGCGTCAGCAGCAGCATATCGACATTCGGCGCCACAATCGGACCGCCGGCAGATAGAGAATACGCTGTAGAGCCTGTCGGACTCGATACGATCACCCCATCGCCGCTGAAGGTTGCCACATACACATCGTCCAAATAAACCGCACATTGAATAATGCGGCAGAACGACCCTTTGGCAATCCCGATGTCATTCATCGCCGTATAGCGGGCAAGCGTGGATTTGTTTCGGACCAGCTCTGCCTCCAGCATGGAGCGTTCTTCAATGTAGTATTGTCCAGAAAGCAGATTGTCGACGGCGTGGGGCAAATGCTCCGGGTCGGCTTCCGAGAGAAACCCGAGCGTTCCCAGATTGATGCCCAAAATCGGCAAGGAGCGTCCTGCCAAGCGGCGCGCGATGCCAAGCAAGGTGCCGTCTCCGCCCAGGACACACAAAAGCTGAGCTTCAGAGCCGATCGCTTCCAGGCTTGTCCCGATATCCCCTCTGCCTACGTAAGAAGCCATCTGTTCATCCAGAAGGACTCTGGCTCCTTTTTCCTCCAGCAAATATACCAATTCTCTGGCCACAATGCGGGCCTCAGGTTTTCCTTTATTCGCTACGATACCAAACGTCTTCAACATGGCCCACCCCAAAACTTCGTCGGTTGGAAATCCTTATACAAGTATACAACTTTTCATGCATACAAAAAAAGCCTCGACTTCCCGCATCGAGGCTTTTTGTCCTACTTTCACTTCAATTCGCGGTGAGCGATAGCCACAGTCTCACTCACCTTTTTCAGCCATTCCTCCGAAGCGAAGCCTCCGCCTGCCTTTTTTGCGTGCAGCAAAAACTCGATGTTTCCTTCTCCTCCGGTAATGGGCGAGTAAGAAAGACCGTGCAACGAAAAGCCGATTTGCATCGCGGCTTGTCCAATGTCGATCAACACAGCCTCGTGAATGTCCGGGTCACGAACAATGCCGTTTTTCCCGACGTTTTCCTTGCCTGCCTCGAACTGTGGCTTTACGAGGGCAACGACGTCGCCGCCTTGTTCCAAAAAACGATACAAGACCGGCAATATCAGTTTCAACGAAATGAAGGACACATCAATGGAAGCGACTTCCGGCCGCTCATCTTCAAAGCTGTCGGGGTCCATGTGACGGAAATTCGTTCGTTCCATCACCACGACCCGCTCGTCCTTCCTCAGCGACCAGGCGAGCTGATTGTAGCCAACATCAATCGCATACACTTTTCTCGCGCCATTTTGCAGTGCGCAATCCGTAAATCCGCCTGTTGAGGAACCGATATCCATCATGACTTTGCCGTCTATGACGAGGTCGAATATGTTCAATGCTTTTTCCAGCTTTAATCCGCCGCGGCTCACATACGGGTGAACCTCACCCTTTACCGTGATGGCAATATCCTCGGGAAATTTGGTGCCCGGCTTGTCGCACCGCTCCCCTTTCACCTGTACGAGACCGGCCATTACTGCCGCTTTTGCCTTTTCTCTGGTGTCATACAATCCGCGTTCTACCAGCAGAACGTCCAGCCGTTCCTTTTTCATGCCTCGACAACGCCTTTCGATACGGGCAAAAATGCGCGGACACAGGCGACGATTTGCTCAGCCGTCAATCCGACCTCCAGCCGTTGTTCTTTCACGCTGCCATGCTCGACGAAATAGTCGGGAACGCCTATTGTTTTGACTCGGATATGATGGTACCCCGCTTCAGCCAAAAACTCACGGACAGCACTTCCAAAGCCGCCCATCTCGGAGCCTTCCTCAACTGTAA
This sequence comes from Brevibacillus sp. FSL K6-2834, assembly GCF_038592925.1. Classification (NCBI taxonomy): domain Bacteria; kingdom Bacillati; phylum Bacillota; class Bacilli; order Caryophanales; family Paenibacillaceae; genus Brevibacillus; species Brevibacillus sp. FSL K6-2834. The sequence continues at coordinate 2,384,576 of NZ_CP151945.1, read as the reverse complement.
TGAGGTCATAGCCTTCCCGTGCCAGCCTGGTCAGCAGCTCCGCATCAAGCGGCTTGCAGAAGCGGGCATTTACCAGCATCGGATGGATCCCTTCGCGGCTGAGCTGTTCCACCGCGTGTTCCGCGATTTCGAAAATATGACCAAATGACAGGATCGCGACGTCTCTTCCTTCGCGGACGATTTCAGCCTTTCCGATCGGAAGCGGCTTCATCTCGTCATCGATCTTTACGCCTCGGACGCTTAGGCGGGGATAGCGGAAGGATATCGGACCGTCCTCGTACGCGACCGCCGTTTTCATCATATGGCGCAGCTCGTTTTCATCCTTCGGCGCCATGATGACCATATTCGGGATGGCCCTCATAAATGCGATGTCATACACGCCCTGATGCGTCTCCCCGTCAGCACCGACCAGGCCTGCCCGGTCAACGGCAAAGATCACGTTCAGCTTTTGCCGGGCCACGTCGTGAATCAACTGGTCGTAGGCCCGCTGCAGGAATGTCGAGTAAACCGCGAAGACAGGCTTCAAGCCTTGTGTTGCCAAGCCTGCGGCAAACGTGCATGCGTGCTGCTCTGCAATCCCTACGTCAAACAGCCGATCCGGGAAGCGCTCGCCAAACGGGATCAGACCGGAGCCCGCGGGCATAGCCGGTGTTACCGCCACGATCCGCTCGTCCTCTTCGGCCAGACTGATCATCGTGTCCGCGAACACCTTCGTATACATAGGTGCCGATTTCGGGGTATCGCCAGACTCGATTTTGTACGTGCCGATACCGTGCCATTTGACCGAATCCGCTTCTGCAGGCGCGTAGCCTTTGCCTTTTTTGGTGATGGCATGGATCAGCACCGGCCCCTTCGTCTGTTTCGCCGTTTTCAGGGTGTCGAGCATGAGCTCCATGTTGTGTCCATCAATCGGACCGATATAGGTAAAGCCCAGTTCTTCAAACAAGATGCCGGAGACGAGCAAATACTTCATGCTGTCCTTGAATCGCTCCGCCATATGGGCAAGCCTTCCGCCTACCGCCGGAATCGATTTCAGCAAATGCTCAAGCTCTTCCTTTGCTCGTTTGTAATTGGTCGCGGAGCGCAATTTGCCCAAATAATTGTGCAGGGCACCCACGTTTGGCGCGATGGACATTTCATTGTCGTTGAGCACAACGATGACATTTTTGCCTTCATGGCCGATGTGGTTCATCGCTTCCAGCGCCATACCGCCAGTCAGGGCACCGTCGCCGATGATCGCCACGACGTGGTTCTTTTCCTTTTTCAAATCGCGTGCGGTTGCCATTCCCATAGCGGCGGACAGGGACGTACTGCTGTGCCCTGTTTCCCAGACGTCATGCGGGCTTTCGCACATTTTCGGAAAGCCGCACAATCCTTTATACTGGCGAAGCGTCGGAAACATTTCGCGCCGGCCCGTCAAAATTTTATGTACATAGGCTTGATGTCCTACGTCCCAAATCAACTTATCTACCGGGCTGTTAAATACATAGTGTAGGGCGAGCGTCAATTCCACTACACCAAGATTAGGTGCCAGATGGCCGCCCGTTTTGGACAAGTTTTCCACAAGGAACTGTCGGATCTCGTCTGCCAGTGCGTATAGCTCAGGCAATGAGCATTTCTTCAGATCTTGAGGATTGTTGATGCTAGTTAGCAGCATTACTATTCCTCACTTTCACTCATTCTTGGGTCATTGGGTATGCTGCAATCCGAATCACTTTCGGATAACCTTGGTTCATTTAGCTTGCTTCATTATAACGGTTTCTTCATAAAAACTCCACTTTCATCTGTTTTCAAGAGAAATCGCGTCCAGCTTCTGGTAAAATAAAATCAATCCATCAAACCTTTTATGGGAGGGTTTCGTCCATGAGCACAGCAGTACCTTTTTCACAAATCAACTATGAACGCATCCCGCTGGCAGCGATCGAAGCCCGATTTGAAGAGCAGCTTGCTGCCTTCCAGCGGGCGTCCACCTGGCAGGAGCAAGACGAGGCGATGCTCCGCATCCAGGAGATCCGTCAGGAGGTAGAGTCTGCACGTGAAATTTCTCACATCAGACACACGATCGACACAACCGATTCGTTTTACAAGGACGAACAGGATTATTGGGATGAAGCAGGACCACAGTATCAAGGATTGGTGACAAAGTATTATGAGGCGATTGTCCAGTCCCGTTTCCGCAAGGAGCTGGAGGCCAAATGGGGAGCGCAGCTCTTCCGCATCGCCGAAACCAAGATTCGCACCTTTTCTCCCGAGGTGGTTCTCGACTTGCAGGAGGAAAACCGGCTAAGCAGCCAATACATGGCTTTGATCGCTTCGGCCCGCATTCAGTTCGAGGGCGAAGAGCGGACACTGCCGCAATTGATCCCGTTCCAGACATCTACCGACCGGCAGATGAGAAAGAGAGCGCACGAGGCTCGCTACAGCTTTTTCCGCGAGCATGGCGAAGAGCTTGATCGCATCTATGACGAGCTTGTGAAGGTGCGTACCCGAATCGCCCGCAAGCTCGGCTATCAAAGCTTTACAGAGCTGGCCTATGCCCGTCTGAATCGGACGGATTACAATGCAGAAATGGTGGCCGTCTTCCGCAAACAGGTGCTGGAGCATATCGTTCCTGTCGCCAGCAGCTTGTATGAAAGACAGCGTGAAAGAATTGGCGTGGAGACTTTGCGCTACTATGACAAGCCGTTCCAGTTCGCTACCGGAAATCCTACGCCCAAGGGCTCTCCCGAATGGATCGTGGAAAACGGCAAGCGAATGTACAATGAGCTTTCCAAGGAAACCGGGGAGTTCTACTCTTTCATGCTTGAGAACGATTGCATGGATCTGTTGAGCAAGAAGGGCAAAGCGACAGGCGGTTATTGCACGTACATCAGCCAATACCGACTCCCTTATATCTTTGCCAATTTCAACGGCACTTCCGGCGACATCGATGTCTTGACACACGAGGCCGGACACGCTTTTCAGGTTTACATGAGCAGGGACTTCGCCGTTCCGGAGTACCATTTCCCTACCTATGAGGCTTGTGAAATTCACTCCATGAGCATGGAGTTTTTGACCTGGCCGTGGATGGAGCTGTTTTTTCAGGAAGATACGGAAAAGTACAAGTTTTCCCATCTCGCCGATGCGCTTCAGTTCATTCCTTACGGCGTAACGGTTGACGAATTCCAGCACGCCATCTATGAAAATCCGGATATGACTCCCGCGCAGCGGAAACAGACATGGCGCGAAATCGAGCGCAAGTATCTGCCTCATCTCAATTATGAAGACAATGATTTCCTCGAAAACGGAGGGTACTGGCAACAGCAGGGCCATATTTTCATGGACCCCTTCTATTACATCGATTATACGCTTGCGCAAATCTGCGCCTTCCAATTCTGGAAGCGGGCCCAGCATAATCCGGCAGAGGCGTGGGACGATTACCTTACCCTTTGCAAGGAGGGCGGCAGCAAGTCGTTTACCGAGCTGGTAAAAGTAGCGAAGCTGGATTCGCCGTTTGAGGACGGCTGTGTGTCTTCCGTGATCGGGGATATCAAAAAATGGTTGGACGGCGTGGATGACAAGGCTTTGTAGGTGTAACAACCTTGTCAATCTAATGACGAAAAAAAGACGCGGAAGCAACTGCTCCGCGTCTTTTACTTTTTCCGTTCCATGACGTAATCAGCCAGTGGCATGAGGGCCGAGTGATCCATTCCAGCGCTTCTCAACACTTGCTTGGCTTCGGCGACAAGCTGCAGCAAACGCGCCTTCGATTCATCCATGCCGATCAGCGCCGGATAGGTAGCCTTTTGCCGATCCGCATCGCTTCCGACGGCTTTGCCGAGCTGAGAGGAATCCCCTTCTACATTCAAAATATCGTCCTGAATTTGGAAGGCCAGTCCGATGTTTCTTCCGTATTGGGTCAAAGCATCCATCTGCTTCTCTGTCGCTTCCGCCAAATAGCCTCCGCCCCGCAGCGCAGCAATCAGCAAATCGCCTGTCTTATGCTTGTGGATGTACTCCAGTTCCGCCAGACTCAGCTGTTTGCCTTCGCCCTCAATATCAGCCATCTGTCCGCCGACCATGCCGGTTGCTCCCGCCCGTTTTCCAAGCTCCGCAACCAGTCGTACAACCGTCTCCGCCTTTACATCGGGATCGTTCAGATACCGCTCGGCAATCAAACCGAAGGCGCGCGTCAGCAAGGCGTCGCCGGCCAGGATTGCTGTTGCTTCGCCGAACACTTTATGATTCGTCGGTTTGCCTCTCCTCAGGTCGTCATCATCCATCGCAGGCAAATCATCGTGAATGAGCGAATACGTATGTATCATTTCCAAAGCAGCCGCATAGGGGATGCCGCGCTTTACGGGCTTGTCCAGGGCTTCCAGAACGGCCAGAACCAGCATCGGGCGCAGGCGTTTTCCCCCTGCCATCAGCGAATACGCCATGGATTCGTACAGTGTAGCCGGAACACCCTCCCGCTCCAACAGCGATGTCAGATGCTGCTCGATGAAGCTTGTCTTTTCTTCCAGATAGGATTGGAGGGATACGGCCATCAGATTTCCCCCTCCACACGAAACGGCTTTTGCTTCAGCTGGCCGTCTTCTTCGATCAGTTGTGTGATTTTGGCTTCGATCGCATCCAGCTTTTGGCCGCAGATTCGGGAGAGCGTAACGCCTTCCTGATAAAGCTGGATCGCTTCCTCCAGAGGAATCTCTCCTTCCTCCAGCCGATTCACCACTTCTTCAAGCCGTTTCATCGCTTCTTCAAACTGAATGTCAGCCTCTTGGTCCGTCTTTTTCCGTGCCATCTCGCTTCTCCTCCCGGTAAATCTGTTCCACGCGTGCAGTAGCACTTCCATCCTTTAATCGTAACATGAGTTCTTCGCCTGGAGCAAATTGCTCAACCGATTTTACCAGTTGTCCGGAAGCGTACACGAGCGAAAATCCGCGCTGCATGACTTTCAGCGGGCTTAATGCATCCAGCTGCGCAACGGATGAAGCAAAAGACATCCTGCTCTTGACCAGACGCTGCTTCATCAACTCGTCAAGCCGGGCACGGCTCAGCCCAATCGCCTTTTTCTGTCGTTCGACCACATCTGTAAGCCGATACCGCCTGACCCGATCGGACAGCTGATTGTACCGATCCCTGCGTCCTTTCATCAGGTGTTTGACCGCTTGACCCAGCCGCAGGGAAACCTCATCGAGCCGTTGCTGCGCTTCTTCCACCCGTCTCTGTGGTCGCCGCATCGCATAGGATTGGGCAAGTCCCTCCAGACGCTTTCGCTCCGAGGCCAGCCGTCCATGCAGCGCTCGACTCATCCGGGTGTCCAGCTGCTTCACCCGCTCCAGCCATTCGAGGTAATGGGGAACAGCAAGCTCGGCTGCCGCTGTAGGCGTCGCAGCGCGAACATCTGCTACAAAATCGGCGATTGTGACATCGGTTTCATGCCCGACTGCGGAAATGACGGGAATCGAGGAAGCTGCAATGGCACGGGCGACCTGCTCCTCGTTAAACGCCCACAGCTCCTCGATCGACCCGCCTCCACGTCCGACGATGAGAACATCGATGTCTGGCTGACTGTTCATAATCCGAATCGCTGCAACGATGGAAGCAGGCGCTTCTGTCCCTTGGACGACAGCCGGGGACAAGACGATTTCCGCCTGTGGATAGCGGCGCCTGATCGTCGTGCAAATGTCGCGGATGGCCGCTCCGGTAGGCGACGTGACTACCCCGACTCTTCTCGGAAAGGCTGGCAGCGGACGTTTTCTCTCTGCGGCAAACAACCCTTCTCCCGCAAGCTTTGCTTTTAATTGCTCAAAGGCAAGATAAAGAGAACCGATTCCGTCCGGCTGCATTTCCTTGGCATAAAATTGATAAGCGCCGTCCCGTTCATAGGCAGAAATGGAACCGCGCACGATCACCTTGGTTCCATCCTTGGGCAGAAAGCGAAGAAAACGATTGTAGCCGGCGAACATGACCACCTTGACCCGCGACTGGCTGTCCTTTAAGGTAAAGTACATGTGACCGCTTGTATGATGAACAAAGTTGGAGATTTCACCGCGCACCCAAATGTCCTGCAAGCGGACATCCTGCTCCAACACCTGCTTAATGCAGCGGTTCAGGTCGCTGACTGAAAAAATTTGACGACTCGTCATGCGTACCTCCCGTTTTGGTAAGTTTCATCACGGACGCAAAAATCGCTCGCCTGAACCGTTTTTTCTGCATGCTTCGTGGTAGCTGTACCTGTAATCGTCTGCAGAAACTACCTGGCGAGATTTCTGGCCGCTTCAATTGTATTTTTCAGCAGCATTGTAATCGTCATCGGACCGACACCGCCCGGAACGGGTGTGAGGTAGCTCGCTACTTCCTTTACTTCATCAAAGCGGACATCTCCGACGAGCTTGCCGCTCTCAATGCGGTTTACCCCGACGTCAATCACCACTGCTCCCGGTTTCACGTCCTCTTTTCCGATCATGTGCGCCTTGCCGGCCGCGACGATCAAAATATCTGCCTGACGTGTGTAGGACGGCAAATCAACAGTCCGCGAGTGGCACATCGTCACCGTCGCATTTTCTCGCTGCAATAAATACGATACCGGTTTTCCGACGATGTTGCTGCGGCCGATGACGACTGCGTGTTTGCCTTCGATCGTCATGCCAGTGCGCTTGATCAGCTCGACTACACCGTTGGCTGTACAAGGCAGCAAAGAATCGTATCCGATCATCATGTTCCCGACATTGACCGGGTGGAACCCGTCGACGTCTTTTTCCGAACTTATCGCCTCGATGACTGCCTTTTCAGAGATATGAGCCGGAAGCGGCAACTGTACCAAAATGCCGTGAACGTTCGGATTTTCATTCAATTGATAGACGATCTCCAACAATTCCTTTTCGGTGATGGATGCGTCCTTATAAATGATTTCCGAGCGGATTCCCACTTCTTCACAACCGCGAGCTTTCCCTCTGACATAGGAATGCGAAGCGGGATCATCTCCCACAAGAACGACGGTCAATCCCGGCACGATTCCATTTTGCTTCAGTTCTGCAACTTCGCCAGCCAATTGTTCCCGAATATCTTTTGCAATTTCCTTGCCATACAAAATAGTTGCTGCCATGGCGAAGAACCCTCCTTCGTTTGGATCACTACGTTAAGTGTACCGATTCAAGGAGATGATGTAAAGCCGAATTTTATAAAGTTAACAATTGTTTAATGTTCGTGTTTTAGTTTTTGCCAGCCCAACATGGCCACTCCGTACGCATTGTCTCCAGAATAGACTGGATCGCAAAAGTACAAGCGCGCCTTGACGGCAGGATGTTCCAAACGCTTGGTCAACCGCTCTCGTATGTACTGATTTGCCGCTACACCGCCAACGATCAGAATTTCCCGAGGAAGACCCTCCTCTACGGCATGACGGAGCACTTTTTCCAGCGTGCTTGCTATACATTGCTCCGTCGCCCTGGCAATCTCTGCGGCCGGTACGCTTCCGCCCTCAATCGCCCGCAACAGTGCCGCTTCCGGTCCAGAGAAGCTGAATGATTTCCCCTGCACTGAGGAGGAGACGCGAAAATCTCCGGACGCCTGCAAGGCGAGCTTTTCCAACTGTGGTCCGGCCGGGAAAGACATCCCCAGCGCCACGCCGATCCGATCAACCAGTTGACCTGCGTGCAGATCCGTCGTTCCGCCCACTTTCTCGATCTGGTATCCGTCTTCCTTTCTTTCGCACAAGAGCAGTTCGCTCGTTCCCCCAGACAAATGAACCGCGAGAAACCGGTTTTCACGCGGCCGCTCTGCTGCGGTATACTCGCCCGCTGCGATATGCCCCTCCTGATGAGTCGTCAAAAAGGCGGGTACCTTCATGTAGGCTGACAGTGACTTCGCCAAGCCTTCCCCCACTTTAAACACCGGCATGTACGAGCCATCCACCGGACGCGGCTTTTCGCTTGCACAGACGGCAACGATATCGTATTCGGTCCATCTCATCTCATTGCTCAGCTCGGGGAGGTTCATCACATGCTGAAAGACGGCTTCTGATTGCTGCAGACCACGCTTGCCTTCTTTTACTCGAAGAAGTCGTTTCGCTTCTGCCACAATCCGGCCGTCTTCCGCTGCCAAGCACAACGATGTCCGGTAGTTGCTCGTATCAATTCCCAACAATACCTTTGTCATGCTGCTTCACCCATCTCTACGCGTTCGCAGTTTGGCGAGCTTTCAAATAACTGGACAAAACGCCGTTAATATACCGATAAGATTGTTCGTCGCTGAACAGTTTGGCAATCTCGATCGCCTCATTCAACGCCACTTTATCCGGAATGTCCTCTTCAAACATGATTTCAAAAAATGCAAGACGAAGGATGGCCCGGTCTACATTGGCGATTCGCTCCAGACGCCAGCCGCGAAGATATTTTTGGATCTCGGCATCGATCTCTTGCAGACGATCAAGTACGCCCTTTACCAGAAAATGAAGGTAAGAGGCGTCTTCTTCGCTATCTTCCATAACCAGTTCGAGGGCAGCTTCCATACTTACATCTGCCATGTCGATCTGAAACAAGCATTGAACTGCTTTTTCTCGTGCTGTCCTACGTTTCATCACGTTCACCTACTCATAAAATTGAGGTCCCTGCCCCGCTTAGCGAAACTTCCCAGGGAGGATACGATCAAGAATTTCGCGCAAATCCTCTTTGTGATCCAGTTTGCGTCCAATGTAATAACCGGTGGAGACAAAGACGACAAACACCAGTGTATCCCAAAAACCGACGAGAAGGTAGATGATGCCGAAAAAAAGTCCGGCGGCTACCCCCAGTAGTTTCCCCTTGTGTTCCCACAACAACTCCCATATCATGACTTTCACCTACTATTCCACTCGTTTGCGAGCCGCGTAATTCTCATGCTGGGCTACTTCCGTCACAACGACCGCCACCTCGGAGATGATGACGCCGGCAATACCCTCCACCTGCTCCTTGATATCGGTCTGCAGCTTCTGGGTCAGCTCCGGCAAGGGCGTCTCTCCGTCGACAGAGACGCGGACTGTGATCGTGTTTCCGCTTTCCAGCGCCCGTACGACAGTCTTTAAATCGCGGACCCCCTTCACTCTTCTGGCCGCCCTCTCGGCGATTGTCTGAATGGTTTGCAGGGTTATGTTTACTTCACCCAAGTCGCTGCGCTGGCGAATGCCCTTCTCCGTTTTCGGTTTCTTGGAGCGGCGGAAAGAACTGAAAAAGAACCGCAAGCTGACAATTAAAAAAATCACCGCCGTGATCAGATAGGCAGGCTGGAAACCGCCAAGCAGCTGCTCTAAATAGGGGCGTATGTATTCAGCTGGGATCAGTCCGCTCGAGGCTCCGATCACGCCGACAGAGAGGACGATCAGCGCAAAACTGTACAAAGTCAGGATAAAGCGGTCAAACAAATTCACAAGCATCTCTCCTTTGGTGCAAAGGTAACAAGGAGGCCGTTACTCTTAGATGAGGAAAAATGCCCCCTGAGGCATAGGGGGCATCCAAACTTGCTGATGAACTAGCGGACGCGCTGGAAATCTTCCACGGCAGCCGGCGCTTTTTCTTCGGGCTTCAGCTCTACGTCCACAATATGTACGTTTACTTCCACGACCGACAGACCCGTCATGCTTTCGATGGCGTTGCGCACACTATCTTGAATATTTCGAGCGACATCCGGGATACGGTGTCCATATTTTACGATAATCGATACATCAACTGCCGCTTCGCGCGAGCCTACCTCTACGCGTACGCCGCGAGCTATATTTTTACGGCCGAGCCGTTCGACAATCTCACCTACGAAACCACCGCTCATTTGTGCTACACCCTCTACCTCAGAGGCAGCCATACCGGCGATTACTTCCAGGACTTCGGGAGCGATCTGCACCTTACCAAGCTCTGTTCTTTCTAGATCCGGTGTAAACTCTTCCACGCTTCGCACCTCCCTATGGTTTTGTAACCCATTATAACAAGCAGCTTCCACTTTTACAAATCAAGCTTCGTCCAGATTCAGTTCATGAATCTCCAGGAATTTCGTGTCAAACTGACCGCTGGCGAACACTTCGTGGTCAAGCACCTTGAGATGGAACGGAATCGTCGTGTGCACACCCTCCACGACAAACTCGCCGAGCGCCCGCTTCATGCGTTCGATCGCTTCCGTGCGGTCTTTGCCCCAGACGATCAGCTTCGCGATCATCGAGTCGTAATAAGGCGGGATGACATAGCCGGTATAAGCGGCGCTGTCGACGCGCACACCGAATCCGCCCGGAGCGAGATACGTCGTGATTTTCCCAGGGGATGGCATGAAATTCTTGACCGGATTTTCCGCATTGATCCGGCATTCGATGGCCCAGCCATTCAGCTTGATGTCGTCCTGTGTAAACGACAGCGGCTGGCCTGCAGCTACCGTGAGCTGTTCTTTAATCAAATCAAATCCGGTTACAAGCTCTGTCACCGGATGTTCAACCTGAATGCGGGTGTTCATCTCCATAAAGTAGAACTTCCCGTGTTTGTCCAGAAGGAATTCAACCGTTCCTGCGCCGTGGTAATTTACCGCTTTGGCTGCAGCTACGGCCGCTTCCCCCATCTCTCTCCGCAGTTCCTCGCTCAGGGCGGGAGATGGCGCTTCCTCAATCAATTTTTGATGGCGTCGCTGAATGGAACAGTCGCGCTCACCCAAATACACGACATTGCCGTGCTTATCTGCCATGATCTGAATTTCGACGTGGCGCGGTCCTTCGACGAATTTTTCGAGATAAACGCCCGGGTTGCCAAAGGCAGTTTTCGCCTCGTTTTGCGCTTGACGGATCGCCTTTTCCAGATCCTCATCGTCTACAGCAACGCGCATCCCGCGGCCTCCGCCGCCGGCGGTTGCCTTTACCATCACCGGATAGCCGATTTCATTGGCCGTCTTGATCGCATCGGCGATATCCTCGACAAGGCCATCTGTTCCCGGAACAGTCGGTACACCGGCTGATTTCATCGTATCCTTGGCGGTGGATTTATCGCCCATCTTGACGATGGCCTCCGGGTCAGGCCCGATAAATGTGATGTTGCAAGCGGCACAAATCTCGGCAAAGTCGGCGTTCTCTGCCAAAAACCCGTAGCCGGGATGGATGGCGTCTGCCCCAACCTTGGTGGCTACACTCATGATGCTCGCAATGTTGAGGTAGCTTTCTTTCGATGCTGTGGGTCCAATGCAGTAAGCTTCGTCAGCCAATTTTACGTGCAGCGCTTCGCGATCTGCTTCGGAGTACACAGCTACCGTACGAATGCCCAACTCGCGGCAGGCGCGAATGACACGGACAGCAATTTCGCCCCGGTTGGCAATCAATACTTTTTGAAACATTACGCTCTCCTCCAACCTATTCTGGCTTCACCAAAAACAGCGGCTGGCCGTATTCCACCAGCTGACCATCCTCAACCAGCACTTTCACGATCTCCCCGGATACTTCTGCCTCGATCTCGTTGAACAGCTTCATCGCTTCCACGATGCAAACAACCTTGTTCGGGGTCACCTTGTCGCCCGCTTGGACGTAGGCAGGCTTGCCCGGCTCAGGGGAACGGTAGAATGTTCCCACCATCGGGGACACGATTTTGTGCAGGTTCGACTCATCTACGGCTGCTGCTGCCGGCTTCGGAGCCTCAACCGGCGCCGCAGGAGCTTCTGCCACTGCCGGTGCAGCTGCTACGGGAGCCGCTGCTTGGGCGACCGGAGCCACTGGAGCCTGTACGACCGGTTGCGAAACGTAGACGGTTTCCCCGGCCGATTTTTTCATTGTTACCTTTGCTCCATCGATTTCAAGCTCGAATTCGTTAATGGACGACTGATCAATCAACTTGATAATTTCACGGATTTCATGAATTTTGAACACAGGTAAGCACTCCTTCATTTCGAAAGATAACCAGGGAGTATGGTATGTATCGAGGTCTAACAATCATGGTAGCTTGTCACCACCCCAACGTCAAGAAAGGATTTCCCCTCATTTCCAGCGAAAAACGAGGAGAAACCCTTACCAGCATGCCCGTTTTCAATGATCCTTAGTACCTCGTCAGGAAGCTTTGAATTGTACGGTGATATTGGTTGCCGGGACGTTCAGATGCTGTTTTACATTGGAGATGATGTCCACCACTTCATCTGCGCCCAGTTTGTCTTTTTGCACGATTACTGTCACCTTGTCATTTTGCGTGAACACGACAGCGTCTTTGTAGCCGCTTGTTTTCAGCATTTCTTCTACGGCCATTGTGGCGCTCTCCATCGTAGAGAGCTCTTCGTACTTCGCTTTCGCCTCTGCTACTGCCTGCGGGGTCGCATCCGGGCTGCCCATGATGCTCATCTGCTCGTCTTTTTGCTGCTGGAGTTGGGCTTCCCGCTTCATTTTGTACCCGGTGAAAATTTCGCTCGGGGTATCAGCCAGCGTCGCCGTTTCCTTGGTATCTGTCTGCTGCTCCTTGTTGGCATTTGCCGTATCTGCTGCCGCAGGTTCCGTTTTTGGCTTGCCCTCGACAGGAGCTGCGTCAGTGGCTGGCGTCTCTGTCTGTTTGCTCTCAACCACGACACCAGAAAGCGAGTCCTGCTCAGGCTGCAGCTGCTGCAACTGTTGCTGCCCCAGCGTCGACACTTGACTGTCCGGCCCTTTGACCAAATAGTAGCCCGAGAGGACCACCATCACGGCCAGCATTGTCAACAACCATACCGTTTGCTTGCGAAGCATCATTTGTCATTACCTCCTAACCTTTTTTAGGCAATATCGAAATTTTGTAGGCAGGCACATCCAATACTTTTTGAACCGCTTCGGTGATCCACGCTTTGACTTGTATGTTGTCGGCGCCTTTTGCCACCACCAAAACCCCTCTTACCTTTGGCTTTAGCGTTTTGAGGATAACGGGCTGATCCTGTTTGCCTCCCTGGACCACGACCACTTGTTCATCGCGGGATTGGTCATTTTGATTCCGCGTGGCTCGCTCCTTGTCCGTTTCCTGATTGGTAGAGGAACGGGTATTGGTGTTTTTCCCGACGACCAGCTCCGGCGTCGAATCCAGATTGACCATGACTTCAACCTCTCCCACACCAACTACGCTGGCCAATATTTCCTTCAGCTGCGTTTGATACATGTTTTCGTATTCTGCGATGATGTCGGGCGGATTGGCTCCTCCGAGCATCGGCGCCGACTGTTCGGTTCCAGGCGGTCCGGTCGGTTCATTGCCTCCAATCCCGAAACCCATCGGCTGATCGCGTTCAACATTCAGGAAATCGGTCAAAATCATGATGGCCATCCCGATTCCCAATATGACGATAAAATAGTGGATCGGCTTCAGCTTCTTTTTATCTGAATCTGCGGCCAACCATTGCTTCAGCTTCCCAAACACCCCTGCTCACCTCACCTTGAACGACTGCATGTCACCGCTTCTCAATCTTGTCCTGATCCCTGGTAACGACTACCATATCCTCGCTTAAGCCCCATTGCGCTGCCAGATCACTGGCAATCCGTTTGGACAGGGCATCTTTCTGCTTTGCAGCAGCCGGCAGCTCCTTTTCTTCTTGCCCCTGGCTTTGACTGTTTACCTCGATGCGTATCGGTTCGATCGGTTCGACCGGCTTGATCGCGCTTGCTGTTTCCCCGCTGCTCCCTTCTGGGGCGATCGCTACCTCGATGCGCTGCAATTTTGCCTGGTCTGCATTCTTGTTGTCCAACAGAACCTTGACTGCCGTTACCTCCACTCCGTGATCCTCCTTGAGCTTCGTTCGAATGGATGCCTCCACCTGACTTTGCACGTAGGCGTCTATTTGCTTTTCCTGCTTTCCGGCCAGCCTCTCGGCGATGCGCTTCCACTCGGTGTCGGAGGGCCGGTTCATCTGCTCCTGGTAGCGGTCCAGCTTAAGCGCCAGATCATCCTGAGAGAGCTGAAACAGGGCGAACACAGGGGAGATGATCGTCATCAAAATAATCAGTCCCATCACCATTTTGACGTAGCGCTGCATGCTGGTATTGGGCAAAATGAGGTCGAGGAACGCAGCCAGGAGAACAAGTAAGATGATCTTTTTCAGCCAGAGCGTAAGCCATGTCATCTGCTTCACCTACCGAACCATCATGGAGATATTGCCCGCCGCAATGATAATGGTGATGGCCAAAAAGAACATCAGCCCTACCGTGGCCAAAGCCGCAAAGACAAAGATTAGATTTTTCCCGATCGCTCCGAGTGCCGCGATGATCGGACTATTGCCCAAAGGCTGCAGGACGGCGGAGGAAAGATTGTAGATCATGGCCAAAATCAGGATCTTGAGGGCCGGGAATGCGCACAGGAGGAGCAGAATCAGGACCCCTGCCAATCCGACTGCGTTCTTGACCAGAAGAGAAGCATTGAGCACTGTGTCTGCCGCATCTGAGAACATCCTGCCGACAATCGGGATGAAATTGCCGGTAATGTATTTGGCCGTCCTCAGGGTTACCCCGTCAGCTACTGCCGACGTAGCCCCCTGGATGGAGATGATCGACAGAAATATGGTAAGAAAGGACCCGAGCGCTCCCATTGCAATATTGCGCAAGAGGGAAGCAAGCTGCGTGACCTGGTATCTTTCCGAAAAGAGGCTTGCGATCGACAGCATGGCGGACAGAAACAGGAGCGGAAATATGACGTAGGAAATGAGTATCCCGCTGGTATTGATGAGAAAGATGATGAGCGGGTGAAACATCGTCGCTGACGCCAAATTTCCTACAGAAGCGAGCAGAGCGATGACCAGAGGAATCATGGCCAGCATAAAGTCGGACATGTCGCTGATCGCTTCTTTGGCGTACGTGATGGCCACATGGAAGCTGTTAATGGCGAGCACCATCAGCACGAGATAGGCAATCGAATAGGCTACCGTCGTCACGGTGTTGCGTTCAAAGGCGTTTTGCATCGTCTCCAGAATCATGGCAAAAACCGTAATAATGATGATCGAGCTGAGCAGTTTGCCATTCATCAAAATTTCATGGAAAACAAATTTGCCGAAGCCCTTGAGAAACCCGGAGAGACTAAAGTCCCCCTGCTGCATCAACAACTGGAGAAAACCGGGAGCCTGCAGATCAGGAAGATACCCTTTGTAATCGCGCTGCAGCTCTGTCCAAAACCTTTCGACCCGGTCAACCTGCAAATCGTCTACCTGCTGCTTGATCAGGTAATCGACAGAAGGTGCTGGTGTCGTCACGGCAGCCGAGAGAGAGGTTGACGGCAGGAAGACAAACAGCAGAAACAAGAAGAGCGACCAGCCCGCACGAGTCACTTGCACCCCTCCCCCAACTACGCCGGCAACAGGTCTATGACCGTTTCGATAATGATCTGAATGATCGGAACGGCCATGATCAGAATCAACACTTTCCCAGCCAGCTCGATTTTGGAAGCGATGGCTCCCTGACCGGCGTCTCTGGTCATTTGTGCCCCGAATTCAGCGATATAGGCAATTCCGATGATTTTCAAGATGGTTTCCAAAAATACGAGATTGAGGTCAGCTTGTACCGCCAGACGCTCCAGAATCCTGATGACCTCCGCTATTTTACCGATCAGAAAGTAAAAGATGACAACGCCGCTCGCGATGGCCAGCAGGTAGGCGAACATCGGTTTTTGTTCCTTGATGACCAGCGCGAGAATCGTAGCCACCAATCCCAGTCCGACGATTTGTACGATCTCCATTCGCCTTCCCTCCTCAATTAAACAGGAAGACGCGTTTTACCTCGGAAAACAGGTCGCCGACATAGTGAGCTACCATGTACAGCACGATGATAAACCCCACCAGCGTCGCCCAGTGTGCGATGTCCTCCTTGCCAGCCTGCTTCAGAACCGTGTGCAGAATGGCTGTAATAAATCCCACCGCCCCGATCTGAAAAACAGGTGTCAAATCAAAATCCACAGTGAACACCTCGCCTTTAGAACATCAGGATGACGACCAACAACCCGCACAGGAAGCCGAGGCTTTTGTACATTTTCTCGTACCTGTTTTGTTCCGCTCGCGCCTCTTCCTCCAACCCGCGAAGGTGTGTAACGGCGAGACGCAAATGCTTTTGCTGGTCTTCCCGATCAGATGATCCGAGCACCTGTCCCAGACTGGTCAACACATCCCGCTCTTGCTTGCGAAGCGACGTTTGCTGCCAGTGTCTATCGATGGCCAGTCTGAGCGCTTCGTCGGCGTTCTGTGCCCGCTCCTCGCGAAGGCTGCCCGCAGCGGTCTGGAACAGCTGTCCAATCTCTGTCGGCAGCCGGTTTCCCACTTTGAGCAGGGCAGGCTGCAACGGGGTCAGGCCGTACACGATCTCCGTCTCCAGCATCTGCAGCCCTACGAGAAGGGCTCTGAGCTGCACGGGACGATACGCATAAAACCGACCAATTTGCCACCCTACCATGGAAGCCGAGAACAGGATCAGCACGGCTCCGATCAGCTTAACCATGCGACCTCCCCCTTATCGACCGGTTCGAGACTCCGGTCGTAGACGCCTTGAATCGTCCCTACGCCCTTCGAGCGGCTCAGAACAAAATAGCGGGAGAAGACGCCGCTTTGAATCAATTTTCCCAGTGCCGGACGCCTCGCCACCTCTTCGATCTCTGCGCCGTGCGCAGAACAGATTACGGAAACACCGGCATGGACGGCTTCCCATACGGCTTCGCCGTCTTCCGGCCGCCCCACCTCATCCACGATCAGGACATCGGGTGACATCGAACGGATCAGCATCATCATTCCTGCTGCTTTTGGGCAAGCATCCAGCACGTCCGTTCTCGGGCCGACATCCCGCTGCGGAACACCGTTCAAGCAGCCGGCAAGCTCGGAACGCTCGTCCACAATGCCCACTTTGCGGCTGGAGGACCATTCGTTCCCATAGCTGATGGAGCGGGCAATATCTCGCAGGAGCGTTGTTTTTCCGCACTGTGGAGGCGAGATGATCAGGGCATTCAGGATTCGTCCGTTTTCGAACAGATAGGGCAGGACCTTCTGTGCCGTCCCTTTTTTCTCGCGAGCGATCCGGATGTTAAAGCTGGTAACGTCGCGAATCCCTTTTACTTCTCCCCGTTCCAGGACGACCTTGCCGGCAATGCCGATCCGGTGTCCCCCTGTAACAGTGATGTAGCCGCGTTTCAGCTCTTCTTCCAGAGTGTACAGAGAGTGCTGGCTGACCAGGTTCAACAGCTTGACCGACTGTTCTTCAGTGAAGGTCCACCCTTGTCTGGCATTGGCTGTCAGCTGTCCTGCGGCTGTCACGTAGCTCGACTGCTGCCCAAATCTTATTTCCAGCGGCTGATTTTGCCGTAGGCGGATTTCCTCCAGATGCTCTCTGACGGCGGAGGGCAATGCAGTCAGAATGCTGCGGATGGTCGCCGGCAAAATCGCCATGATCTCGTTCACGACTTATCCCTCCTTCGTGTCTTTGACACTTCAGCCTTTGTCCACGTCGACTTACCTCCATCCTATGCGGGTCTGGACGAGTTTTATGCCAAGAAAACGCCAGAGAAACGCTTGCTAGCGAAAGTCGCGGGAACCGCACGAGTACTACGCGTATCAACGCAATCATTTCTCAAACAAAAAAACCGGCTTCCATACCGGTCGGTCCGGATGAAAGCCAGTTCACCATTTGTTCGCTCGATGTTTTTCAGGTGGCATTGATCGGTTCATATTGCCTGTCCTGCGGATAGGGTTCGATGATGTAATGATGGTACCCTTCATCATCCTCCCCCTCTTGAAAGAACATGATCTCATGGCACGAGGGACACTCGATTTCATAAGAGGCTATCACATTGTCGTCAGAATCCAGCTCGTAAGTGGAGGCATCCTCGTCGTCCTGATCCGCAAATTTATCATAGAGGACGCTGTCGTCGTCTTCGTCACAGTCATCCACCATCTCGTACAGATCATCCTCATCGCCGAAAAGGTACAACTCCACATCGTCGAGATCATCGTCAATTGCCTCTACGTAATCTTCGGTTTCCTCGATCCTGGCGTGCAATTCCCTGAACTGACCGTACATTTCGTCCAGTACCTCAATTACTTCCGACAGTACCTTTCCCTCATTGCTGTTCTGTGTCAGGTCCAACCCATCTGCCAAGCCGCGCAGATACGAAATTCGATTAGCCAATGATTCAAGCACGAGGAACCCTCCTTTATCCGTTTACTTTCGCTATTGTTCCCGAAAGTCGGGAGGGTTACTAATGCCAAATCGTATCCGTCATTTTCTGACCCCGATGAATATACAGACGATGCCCGCAAATATCCACATGATTTTTGCGAAGCTGATCCGGTCCGACATGCCGATCAGTCCGATTGTCGTAGTCGACAGCAGTACAAGCGGACCTACAATGGCAAGTCCCGAATTGATCAGCAGCGCCTTCTCCACCTCGTTTACTTTTAAAATAAACAGGGCCGCCAGCACTTCAATGGTACCAGACATCACTCTTAGTGTAGCCATCCCTATGATCGCTTTTTCCCACATCACTCCTCGCCCTCCTCCCTATCACTCTATGCTCGTCCCGGGCAGATTCATCACTGAAAGCTGGGCAATCGCCTATAGGCTTGCGGCTCACTCCCAACCTCACCCGCACATAGACTAAAAGCAAACGCCTAGAAGAAATGAGGAAAACAGCCATGTTTAACCGCGATCTTCCCTTCTGGCCCGATGGATGGTCGGACCCGTCCCGGCGAAGACAACCCAAACCACGCGCGACCGGATTAACCATGGTCATCGATAAAGGAATGGGTCGCGCAGCATTTTACGACCTGATGGAGCTGGCTGCCCCTTACATCGACATTTACAAGCTGGGCTTTGGTACATCCGTCCTCTACCCCGGCAAATTTCTGCAACAAAAAGTGGAAGAGGCCAAAACGTGGAATCTGCACATCATGCCAGGCGGAACCCTTTTTGAAATTGCCCTTTGCCAATCCACTCTGGAGGCATATATCGAACAAGTGAAAGCAATCGGGTTTAATGCGGTCGAAATCTCCGACGGAACCTTCCCCCTCCCCGCCGACCTCAGAAAAAGGGCGATCAGTACGGCGGCAGATGCCGGACTGATCGTCTACTCGGAATTTGGCAAAAAATCGGCAGATTTCCGTGCCGAGCAAGACGAGCTGCTGCGTACACTGGAGGCTGATCTTCTAGCAGGCGCCAGCTACGTGATCGTAGAAGCCCGCGAGAGTGGGACGGTAGGCGTATTTGATGGGAAAGGAAAAGTGGAGACCAGCTTTTTGCTGGATATTCATAAGTCCGCCGGCTCCCTGGCAGACCGGCTAATCTGGGAAGCTCCCCAAAAGGAACAGCAGGTCGCCTTGATTCAGACGCTGGGCGCCAGCGTAAATCTGGGGAATATTGCTGGTGCCGACGTATTAGCCGTCGAGACGCTGCGAAGGGGGCTGAGGGGTGACACTGCCGCGATGATGGCCGAAAGGAGGGCCGCTACGTGCGAATAGATGTCGTTCCCACCGTTGAAGAAATTCGCTACGATCAGATCGGCAACCGCGTCGTCATCGTCATCGATGTACTGCGTGCGTCTAGTTCGATCGTGACCGCGCTGGGAACCGGCTTTTCGGTTGTCGTTCCCGTAGAGACCATCGGGCAGGCCAACGCGCTGCGGACAGAAAACTGCTTTCTTGCCGGTGAAAGACATTGTCGGAAAATCCCTGACTTCGACTACAACAACTCTCCTACCGAACTGGCTGGCCACTCGCAAAAAGGGAGCGTTCTTATCCTCACTACCACGAATGGAACACGTGCGATCCAAAAAGCGGAACGTGCCTCCTCCCTGTTGATCGGCTGTTTTCTCAACGCAACCGCTTGTATCCAGTACGCACTGTCACAACGTCTGGACATCACCCTGTACTGTGCCGGAACACGATCCGAATTTGCTCTCGAAGACGGTCTGGCTGCTGGCCTCATGATTCACAGAGCAAAGCTGCTGCAGCCGCAGGTTCAACTCTGCGATTTGGGAGAAGCGCTCCGGGCCAGCTATTTGCATCTGTCGGACCGATTGCCGCAGCTTTTGCCCCACACGACGACGGGCAGAAGACTGGTCCAGCATCATTTTGCCGATGATCTTGCCTTTTGTGCACAGATTGACCACTATCGCCTGGTCCCGATTGTACGAGAGAAGCGAATACTTCCCCACCTTGTCTCATAAAGTGAAAGAAGACTAGGGACGTGGACAGGGGTTTTGATGCCGATGGTATCAGGGGAAATCATGCTTGTCATCTTGATCGTCATAGGCTTGATCGGGCGATCGCCAATTATTGCGACTGCAGCGAGCATTCTGCTTGTTTTGAAGCTGACCGCACTCGAACGCCTGTTTCCTGTAGTTGAGCGGCGGGGGCTTGAGCTGGGTCTTTTGTTTTTGACGATCTCCGTACTTGTTCCGTTCGCCAGCGAAAAAATATCGTGGCGTGACATTACTCCGCTCTTCACGACGGTGATCGGAATGATGGCACTCGCCGGAGGGGCAATCGCCACCTGGATGAACGGAAAGGGACTCGATTTGCTTCGAACTGAGCCGTCCATCATCGTTGGTTTGGTCATTGGGTCGATCATTGGAATTGTCTTTTTGCGCGGAATTCCCGTCGGCCCGCTAATGGCCGCCGGCATTACCGCCTTTGTCTTGAAGCTGTGGGAGTGGTTTGGCGGACGCTGAGCGGCGGACGCTTCGTCTTGACGCAAGGTTCCCAAGAGAAACGAAAAGAGCCGTACCCATGGCAGGTACGGCTCGTTTCCGTCGCTCGCTATTCGTTCTCTCGTCTTTATGCGCGAGATACGTATGCTTCGGTACGCGTATCGATGATCAACTTGTCTCCTTGTTCTACGAAAAGCGGCACGTTTACCACAAAACCCGTTTCCAGGGTTGCTTTTTTCGTAACGTTGGAGGCAGTATCTCCTTTTACGCCCGGCTCACATTCAGTAACAGTCAGTTCAACTGTATTCGGCAATTGCACCCCGAGGGTTTCGCCGTTGTACTGCATGATTTGCACGTTCATGTTTTCTTTCAGGAAGTTAAGCTCGCGCTCGATCTGCTTGCTTGTAAAGGTGAGCTGCTCATACGTTTCTGTGTTCATAAAGGTATGCTCATCGCCGCTGGCATACAGATATTGCATGGTAGAGGTTTCGATGCGGGCAGGACTTACTTTTTCACCGCCGCGGAACGTCATCTCTGCCACGTTGCCGTTACGCAGGTTGCGCAGTTTGGAACGAACAAAGGCTGCACCTTTTCCTGGTTTCACGTGTTGGAATTCGAGCACTTGGTAGATATTGCCATCCACTTCGATGGTCAGGCCGGTACGAAAATCATTAACAGAGATCATGTTAGTCCTCCCAAATCAACAAATAACACAAATAGTATAAATTAGACGGGCAAAATGAGCAACTCTTTCGTGGATTGGGTCAAGACATCATGACCATCCGCCGTAATCAATACGTCGTCCTCGATCCGAACGCCGCCCAAGCCGCTGATGTAAATGCCTGGTTCCATCGTGACCAGCATTCCCGGCTCAAGGATAAACGGACTTGCGGTCGACAAGTTTGGCAGTTCGTGAACGTCCATGCCAAGGCCATGTCCCGCACTGTGTCCGTACGCATCTCCATAGCCGGCAGCCGTGATGATATCGCGGGTAACCGCATCGGCTTCTTTACCCGAAATTCCCGGTCTTAAAGCTTCGACACCAGCGATCTGAGCCTTGAGGACAATCTCGTAAATTTCTTTCATGCGAGGATGGGGCTCCCCGACAGAGACCGTCCGGGTAATATCGGAGTTGTAGCCCTGATAGGCCGCGCCAAAATCGAGCGTCACCATTTCACCGGCTGCAATCACCTTTTCGCTCGCTCTTCCATGCGGCAGCGCACCGCGGTGGCCTGAAGCGACGATAATGTCAAACGCGGAAGCAGACGCCCCCTGTCTTCTCATGAAAAACTCCAGCTCCAGCGCCACTTCGATTTCCGTCACGCCAGGCCTGATATATCCGAGAATGTGCTCAAAGGCATCTTCGGCGATTTTCACCGCCTGTCTGATCACCTGCACTTCGGACTCTTCCTTGTACATCCGCAGCTTTTCCATAAAGCCGCTGGTCGGAACCAGCTCGACACCTTCAAAGCTCTTGCTCCAATTGGAATAGGTTCCGAAAGACAGGCTGCTTTCAAAAGCAAGCCGTTTGACGCCGGCCTTTTTCAGGACTTGCGCGATCGCTTCCAGAGGCTTGCGCTCATTGTTGACCACGGTAAAGTGCGGGCACTCCTCCTGGGCTTGATCGACATAGCGGAAATCCGTTACCAAAAACGCTTCTTTTTCGGTGACGATAACCCATCCCGTCGAGCCGGTAAAACCGCTCAGATAACGACGGTTCACCGTTTCTTCCGTAATCAGTGCGTCAGCCCCGATCTGTGCCAAGGCATCGCGCAATTTGCTCAAGCGATTGTTCATTTTCCTCTCCCTTTCTTTGTCTGCCGTTCAACCGATCTGTCGCTTCCCGAACAGACCGGCTCACTTGCCCGGTTCCGTTCATTTCTTGCCGATTTTGTTTGCCAGCGATCTCAGCGCCCACTCATAACCGTCGATGCCAAGACCGACGATTTGACCGATAACAACAGGAGCAATGACTGAATGGTGCCGGAATGATTCGCGCGCGTGTACATTGGAAATATGGACTTCAATCGTCGGCAATTCCACGGCTGAGATCGCATCCCGAATCGCATAGCTGTAATGCGTAAATGCACCCGGATTGATGATGATGCCGTCATGCACGCCTTTTGCCCGGTGAATGGCATCGATGAGAACGCCTTCATGATTGGACTGGCAATGCTCGAGGCGACCGTTCCACTCTTCCATGACCTTTTCGAGCCGAGCGACAACGTCTTGAAGTGTCTCTCTTCCATACACATCGGGCTCCCTTTGCCCCAGCAGGTTGAGGTTGGGGCCATTGAGCAACAGGACGGATAGCACGGTTCATTCCTCCCTTATGACACTTCCGCTTCCCTTTTTGTAAAAACATTTTTACTAGAGAATAATTTTACCATAAGGGAAAAGAGCTTGAATAGCCTCAAGCCTCGTCATGGCTCTCCAGCGTGATGGTCATGCCCACGAACATCCCGAAGGAGAGAAACCAGGCCGCTTCCGTGGCAAGCGTCGCCACGTCCCAATTGCCCATGCGAAAGAAGAAACCTGCCACTACTAACAGCATCAGGCCGTAGAGCAAGCCGCTCCACCACATTTTGCTCCTTTGGAACAGCAGAGAGTAGAAAAACACTGCGATCACACTTTCAAAAAACAGCAGGATCACTCCCAGGCCAGTGGCAGACCAGGAGTCCTCATCTGCCTCCCAGAGAAAGGGACGGGCATAGGCTCCCAAACCGTAAGGCGTAAAATTGAGAAAGTGTGCAGCCAGCCTGACGATTCCCCAAAATACCGTTCCCCAAAAAGCAATTTCAACCAGCTTTGCAAAAGGCAGCGTCTTCGCTTTGCCAGGCACATCGGCACGGGCAGTTCTTCTTTCCTCTGTAAACCTGCCCCGCAGGTGCCCTCTTGTCTTTGTCAAACCCATCGTCATCACCCCGTATCTAGTATGTGCCGAACCTATTATTTTCACTTACGGTTGACATTTTGACGGGGATTGGAACTGCCAGTAGCCTCCGCGCTCCGTTTCCGTTAGAATATGTAATAAGGATGGTGATAGGATTGGCGCAACAAAACGTACCTAGCTACGGCGGTCAAGCCGTCATAGAAGGCGTCATGTTTGGCGGTAAGCAGGTAACCGTCACAGCGATACGCAGAAAAAACCAAGAGATTGAATACTTCGAAGCTCCGCGGAACGAGATCCCGTGGGTCAAGGCACTGAAGAAAATTCCTTTCCTGCGGGGAATCGTCGGCCTGATTGAAGCAAGCGCCAACGGAGCAAAGCACCTGAATTTCGCCTCCGACCGATACAGCATGGAATCAGATGAAGAGGTTTCGGCTGGTCCGTCCAGACTGCAGATGATTTTGGGTGTGGCCGTCGTGGGTATTTTGTCGTTTCTATTCGGGAAATTTGTATTCACCCTGGTACCCGTGTTCCTCGCCGATTTTCTGTTCGGGAAGTGGATCACCAATCAATACGCCCAAAACATCTTGGAAGGCGTAATCAAGCTGATTCTGCTCCTGGGCTATATCACCGCGATCGCGCAGGCTCCGCTCATTAAACGGCTGTTCCAATACCACGGAGCTGAGCATAAGGTGATTAACGCCTATGAATCAGGGGTAGACTTAACCGTAGAGAATGTGCAAAAATTTTCCACCCTGCACTACCGTTGCGGAAGCAGCTTTTTGATCTTCACCGTGATCATCGGTGTCGTGATCTATTCATTCTTCTCGTATGACAGCTTATGGGAGCGAGTGGTTCAGCGGATCGTGCTCCTGCCCGTTGTACTCGGTGTATCCTATGAGGTCCTGCAATTTACCAACAAATTGCGTGACACGCCCGTACTGCGGTTTCTCGGTTATCCGGGGTTGTGGCTGCAAAAAATCACAACACGGGAACCTGATGACAGCCAGGTGGAGGTGGCGATTGCCGCATTTAACAAAATGCGCGAACGCGACCATGAGATGACCAATCCAGGGTTGGTTTCTGCCGGTTAAGCATTTAGATAACGATGAGGTGAGGCGCTATGTTTCCCCGGATTCCCCCAATCATCTTGATCATCTTGTTGTTTGCTGTATACGGTCTGTTGAATCGGATCATTGAGAAGCCTCTGCAAACCTTGGTCATCATCGGTTTGTCTGTCCTTTTGTTCGTGGTGGTCAGAAACTATTTGAGGAGCGGCAAATTCCTTCCCGGAGCTCCCAAGCAGCAAAAACAGGCAAAACCGAAAACGCCGGTTTCGAGAGCTCCCCTGAAAAAGAATGCACAACAGGCAAGGCGAAACCATCCGTTCCGGGTGATTGACGGAAACAAAGGCAAATCGAAGGAAAATCAAGGCGACCAAGATCCTCATAATCATATTTCGCAATAAAGAAAACAGGCTGCCTATACAAGGTAGCCTGTTTTGTCTGTCGGGGGTGTACCTTTTTGGAATACCTCTACGTATTGTTCAAAGCTCCACTGTTCCAAAAAGCGGGTTGCGGATTGCAGTCCGGACTCGTACAGTCGATTCCGAAGTTCGTTTGAGAGCTGGAACTGCGTCGTCCGCACTCCCAATGTATTGATGAACACGGTGCGGAGAGCTTGGGCCCGATCGACGTAAAGCCGGTCATGGGCATCCAGCATAGTAGCGATCAACTGCTTGGAGAATGAAAACAATCCCCTGATCCGGTAGGCCTCCCGATCCACCTTGCTGTCATGGAGCCGGAAGCCGATGGTCGGCCAGAGGGGAACCCCCGGCACATCGAACAGCCAGACCGGATAATTGCTCAAAAGCGCTCCATCCACGATCAAATGGACTTCACCGTCTTTGGTCAAACGGGTCGGCTGAAAAAAGAAGGGGATCGATGACGACATGCGAACAGCGCGTGCGATGGAAAATCGTTCGGGGACAATATCGAAATGGCTCAAGTCCTCCGGCAATATCAGCATCTTTCCGCCCGTAATGTCAGAAGCGATGATGCGGAGCTTATCCTTTGGCAAGTCTCCAAAGGTCCGAATCCCCTTTTGGCGAAGCAAATCATCGATAAATCTCTCCAGCCTGTCAGTCCGGTATATCCCTTCACGGAATAGCAATTCGTATAAGGGTCCGACTATCGGCAGACGTCCCAATCCTCTCCGTTCAAGAAAAAACAAGTAGTCCAGCTTTTCAAAAATGGGACGCAATTCCCTGCTTGTGTAGCCGGCACTGAGCAATGCCGCCACGATGGACCCGGCCGAAGTCCCCGCCAACCTTTCCCAGACAAAGCCGTGCTCTTCCATCACCTGCAAGGCGCCAATAAAGGCTATGCCCTTTACTCCGCCTCCTTCAAACACTGCATCCGCCTTCATCCTGATTCCTCCTCGGACCTTCACTGCCCCCCTTTTACCAATATATAGACGAAGTGCTTGTCGAATGCGATTCGAAAGCTGGTTATGCATGCGCTATTTGGCGATACCTTGAACACATCCGTAAGTCATCACCGGATTTCGACTGTTCGGTAGAGTAGAGAACTGAAACTTTCGGGCGACCGTATGGTCGCCTTGCTCATTTCAGCTCCCCCTCATCAAACCGTACGTGAGGTTTTCCCTCATACGGCTTTCCGATGTTCTTCTTTCTTTGGCATTCGGCTTACTTTATCCGGCTAATTTCAATAAACTACCCTGCGTGTTTTGTATGACCTTCAGCTTTCCGGCATGTTTATTCCGCTTGCTTCTTTTCTTGTTGCAGAAGATTGTAAGGCGTTCAATCACATACCAGTCTATCCGTCTTGCCCATCGTTTGGCGATGGGCGAGATGAAGTAGTAGTTCTTGAACCCCCTTAGCTTGCGATTTAGCCCTTTCACTAGCTCTTCTAGAGACAGAAACAGTTTGTTCCTTGGTGCAGTGTATTCCTTAATTTTACGTCTCATTTCCTTCATTGCTTTCTTAGCTGGTACATGAGACATAGCAAATACCTTGCTCCCCCCTTTGTTGAACACGGGGAATTTGCGATGGTGCAGCCCAAGAAAGTCAAACCCAGTGGAATTGTCCCAAATATTAACGAGTCTAGATTTCTCTTTACTGAGACTAAGCTCCAGCTTGTTTAGAATAGCCATCAGCACTTGAATGCTTTCCAATGCTTCTTGTTTGGTTCTGCACATGATAACGAAGTCATCCGCATAGCGGATAAGTGTGCCAAGATGGGAGAATTGATTTTCCCAAATGGTGTCCATGTAGTTTAGATAGATGTTTGAAAGAAGAGGCGAGATTACCCCTCCTTGCGGAGTTCCCAGTTCTGTTTCATGGAATTGATCATTTTCCATGACCCCAGCCTGCAGCCATTGTCGGATAAGTTTCAGAACACGTCTGTCGCTGATTCTCATTTCGACCAGTTTCATCAACTTCTCATGGTTGATGTTGTCGAAATACCCTTTAATGTCAACATCTACGACCCAATAACACCTCTTGCTTGCTTTGCGTATCTGTGCAATTGCCTGGTGAGCATTTCTTCCTGGCCGAAAGCCATAAGAACAGTCCCGAAAATCAGCTTCAAAGATCGGTTCAATGACTAGCTTAGTAGCCATTTGGACCACCCGATCCTTGATCGTCGGGATGCCGAGTGGACGTTTCTTGCCATCCGGTTTAGGGATGTAAGTTCGACGAACCGGATGTGGACGATACCGCTTTTCTTTTAAATCTAGATAGATCTCGTTAAGAAAACGGCTCTCCCCATACTCCTCCACAATCTGTGCGATGGATTGTCCGTCGATTCCTCCGCTCCCTTTATTTGCTTTTACTCTCCTCCAAGCTGTCGCTAGAATATCCGGGCGGTAGATTTTGTCATACAAGGCATGAAATCGCCGTTTTGAGTTTGCCTTGGCACAAAGATATAGGGTTGTCCAAAGTTGTCGAGCTTTTACATCGGTGTAGTTAGCAAGTTTACTTGCATTCACTCACTCTTACCTCCTTCGACCCGTGAACAAAGCAGGGCTCCTTCCCTCCATAAGGTTGTGTTGTCCTTATGTTCATCGGTACTATGAACCCCTCCGACTCCCTCTCTGCCATCCACCACTTCCCTTACGGTTATAGGTTTCCGTTTTACGCTCCTGACGGGGCGTGCAGAGTAGGGTCTCCCCAGTTCCGTTAACTACTTTCTCAACATACCGCTCCCCATACCCCGAGGGATTCATAGGTGCTGTATTCCAAGTTCTCCACACCGTCCTTGGCCTTCGCCCATATGAAACAAGCTCGGCTTCCCTTTGTCCACCTCTCGGTGGTCTTTCTTAACGAGGCTGCAGGATTCACTTTATGTTACGGCCTGCTGATTTGCTCGCACTCTTTCGAGTTACTTTGTCACAGGGCTTCAACCTTAGGATTTCTCCACCAGTTGCCTGTCAGCTACGAGGTGACTTGGCTCCTGCCTCGGTTGGACTTTCACCAACTAGCAATTAACGGCTTGCTGGGCACGCTTCACAGAAAAAACGCAAGCCCGAAGGCCTGCGTTTCTAGGACAACTCTTCTTCTTTTTGTTCCTCTTCCTGCTGGATCCGGCGAAGATCCTCGACACGCTTCGGATCCTCCTGAAAGTAGCGGACCAGATACTCAAAGCACGAGATTGACTCCCAGCTCAGATGGTGTTCGATTCCTTCCACATCTTTATAAATATGTTCTTCGTCTACGCCGATCAAACGCATGAACTCCTCCAGGAGACTGTGGCGATCGACAAGCCGTTTTCCGATTTTCTTACCCTTTGGCGTAAGAATCAGACCGCGATATTTCTCATAGACGAGGTACTTGTCTTTATCAAGCTTTTGAACCATTTTCGTGACAGAAGAGGGATGCACCTCCAACGCTTCCGCGATATCGGAGACACGAGCATATCCTTTTTCCTCGATTAAGCTGTAAATACGTTCCAAATAGTCTTCCATGCTGGGAGTTGGCATATGTATCCCTCGTTTCCAAACGGTATTTCGGCATGGCAAAAAAAGCACGTAGATTTATCATACCGTGGATTGAGGATGAGTTGCAAGGAAAAACTCTATTTTAGCTGTTTTTCCGCACTCTTTAGATTTACGGTCTGCACGAGTTGACCGCCCAAGGTCTCCAATCGCTCCTGAAGACGCGGATCTTTCAGTTTTCCATCGGCATCAAAAGCGCTGTATGCATTCGGAACACTAGGACTTGCCGGCAGTGCCCAGGCGTGCAAATTTCTCATAATCAAATGCAGCGTGTTTACCGTGTTAGTCGCCCCCATGCTGCCCCCGGCTACACCCAGGACAGCGACCGGTTTATCCCGCAGATAACGTCCTTCCAAGAAATCGAGCGCATTCTTTAACGCTCCACTGATGGTGCCGTGATACTCGGGAGAAGCGATAATCAACCCGTCCGCTTCCGTTACCTTGCGAACGAAGCGATGGACAGTTTCCGGATAGGTGGAGAAATCATCTCTCACATCATAAATGGGCATCGGCCATTCCGCCAGATGGATCAGCTCCGTATCAGCCCCAGCTTTTTGTGCTGCGGCAAGTACGATCGCCACTGCTTTTTTTGTGGTAGAATCGGGATTCATGCTTCCAGAAATGCCGAGAATTTTCATTATTTTTCACCTCATACCCTATTATAGCTGATTACTGTTAGTATATCCCATTTATCACACTTAGTAAATAGTTATGTTTATTAAATTGCTTGATGTTCTGAACAAGCCCCCTTTCCACATACACTTGTACCAAGGTTGGGAAAAGGATGATGCTCATGGACAGAGGTTCCTGGCGAATCGCCGTTCTATTTGCAGCTGCTGCACTTGGCGGGACATACTTGGGAGGGGCTGACGGCCTGCGTTTTTTTGCATATTTCGGCTCATGGGGCATACTGGGAATCTTATTGGTCAGTGGGGGCTTGGGGTGGCTCAGCTACCGAATCCTGACTCTCAGTCATCATCTCGGTTTTCGTTCGCTTCATGATTTGCTCTGTTACTGGTTCGGCGAAAAGGCAGCACCTGGCTTGTCTGTGCTGCTGCATTTGCTCCTGCTGGCCTGGGCAGGTACTTCGCTTGGAGAAATGGCACTACTTTTAAACAACGGCAACACCGCCTGGGCTTTTGCACTCGTCCCTGTCCTTGTGGCCGTGTTTCTGTTGGGAAAAGGCTGGCCGGTATTCATTCGCGGCGTAACTATTTTTCTTGGGATCGGACTTCTCATGATCGCATCCGCCTACATCGAGCAGAGGCATATCGATGTTCCATCCCTTGGCTATCAATTAAACCTCCAGTGGTTGGTTCATTCCCTCTATTATTTTTCGCTTCACTTCATTTCGATCTTGGTCATTTGCCTTCCATTGGCTTCACGGGCATCCCGTGCACACTTCATTTCACACGGCGTTGTCCTCGGCAGTCTTCTCTTTTTCTTCACCACATTGCTGATGCAGGGGATCTTGCTCGGCTACTGGCATGATATCCACTCCTCTTCGCTGCCGCTCCAGACCGTGCTTGCATCTATCTGGCCAGGCGGACAATGGATCCATGCCCTTGCAGTTCTCGGCTGCTCCGGAATCGTGCTGGCAATCACCGTTTACGCCCTCGCTTCACCTGTAGCCTTGCGTTACGACATCAGCCTGACCGCCTTGTTCGTTGTCATGATGATCGCCGTTTCCATCTTCGCTTTCCTTGGAGTCGCCTGGCCAAGCGTCGGATATGTGATTGCAAGCGCCCTCACCTACTCCGGACTTTTCCTGGTCGTTTGGCTATGCTGGAAAATGAGCAAAACGTAAAGCCCTGGATCAGACTGCATCCAGGGCTTCATCTTTTAATGGAAAAATGGGGACAGATGATAAGGCCGGCAAGATAACCTCCACCATCGTACCTTGCATCGGCTCGCTGTGTATCTTGATGCTGCCGCCATGCTCCTCGATAATCTTGTATGATACCATCAAGCCAAGTCCCGTTCCGTTCTCCTTCGTGGTGAAAAAGGGTTCCCCCAGCTTTGGTATCCGTGCAGACTCGATGCCATAACCCGTATCGCGGATTCGTACCTTGACCGTCCCATCTGACAGCGATTTCGCTTCCACATGCAGGTCGCCTCCCTCTGGCATCGATTCAATCGCGTTTTTGCAGAGGTTGATCAATACCTGCTTTAGCTGATTATCTTCGCAGGAGATCAAGGGAAGTTCCTTGTCAAAATGTGTGTGAATCTGGATGTCGTTGAGAATCGCCTGACTATCCAACAGAGAGAGCACGTTTCTGATAATGTCTCTGATGTCTCGCGCCTGATATTTGACAGCCTGCGGCTTGGCCAGCATCAAAAGCTCGCTGACGATGCCATTGATCCGGTCCATCTCCGCAAGCATGATTTCCCCGTAGCGCTTGTCCTCCGCAGTAGACTGCATCAACTGGATAAAGCCTCGTAAAGCGGTCAACGGATTGCGTATCTCGTGAGCGATGCCAGCCGCCAGTTTGCCGATGACCGAAAGCTTGTCCGACTGGCGAAGCAGCTCTTCAGCCCGCTTGTTTTCCGATATATCCCGCGTTACCATCAATGCGCCCAACAGCCGGCCAGACTCGTCGACAATCGGCTTCGTTCTCGTCTCCAGATGAACCCAGTGCCCCAGCTTGTGTTTGAAACGATATTCAAGGGTAATCATCTCGTTCTGTGTCTGTATATTTCGAAAGGCTTTCCTGACCATTTCCAAGTCGTCAGGATGTACAAGCTCAAACCGTCTGTACAACTCCTTGTACCTCTCGTTCGGGTATCCCAGGACAGCTTCATGTGAAGGCGAAGCGTACGCGACTGTACCGTCCGGCTGATAAATGCAAATCATATCCGTCATATTTTCCGTGATCAGACGATACTTCGCTTCCTTTTGCCTCAAACGCTGCTCTACTTTCTTTTGCTCGGTAATGTCTCGGGCGCTCCCTGCAATGCCGATCACCTGCCCGTTATCCGAATAAATCGGACTCATCGACAGCGATATGTGAAGAAGCCGTCCGTCCTTGTGGTAGCGGACTGTCTCAAGTCCGATGATTCTCTTTCCAGCGAGCACCTGCCGGTGATAGTAATCGACTTCTTCTTTCAAATATTCCGGGACAAATGGCATCGGTGCTCCGATCAATTCTTCTTCCGTGTATCCAAAAATCATTTCCGAAGCCTCATTTACGCGAAAAACATTTCCGTGAACGTCCAGCATGGAGATAGCGTCTGGCGTTTGCCTCATAAAGGATTCAAGCAAATCCTTTGAGGCCAGGTCGTCCCAATGCATGCTGACTCCTTCTTTGTCTCCGCCCTCTGCAGTCCGATCCTTTGATTTCATCTGGACGTCCTGTTCTGATTGACGGATGGAACGAACGCACGATCTGATGAAAAAATATGTGCCTACAACAAAACCTGTCCAAAGCACAGCCAATCCCCAATATTGAATGCCTTCCGTATGATGGACAAGCCATGCAGCAGTTAGCGCCAGCCAAGCAAGAGATGCGAACCCATACACGACAACGAGTTGGATACCAGTTCGTTTCATCCATACCTCCATGACTTAGATCTCGTAAATGATAGCTTGTAGGTCGAGATGATGAGGTTGTAAGGCATTCCATTCTGCACGATTTATTCTTTTGTCAAAGTATTCGTAAAAATTATACTCCCTTGCAGCGCTTCTTACCATTCTTTACTAATCGACAGATCATGACATTCTTAGACAAAAAAACCTTCTGCAGGGGGCAGAAGGCTGCTGCTTGTTTCCCATATGCTTTTTTCAACGGGAGTCTGGCAATGGATAAGGACCCGACCCCGGATCTGTCATCGTTGTAATCGCATCGACCACGGTACGGACCGCGTCTGTCAGTTTCTCGCCATCGCTCTTTTTTTCAGGAACGTTTTTCCCGCTCTGTGAAGCTGCAACACGTACGATCTGCACCGCATTTGGGATGTTAGCTTGAGCGATTCGACCCAACCGGCTCAGCACCTCTTGCGGAGCGGCAGAGGAAAAGCCGGCTCCTTTTGCGTCCAGCAGATCTGCTGCCAGATTGCGCTTGCCATTTGAGGTGTACACCGCCAGTTCACCGTCTTGCTGCCTCACATTGCCGAGATACAAAAATGCCGCTATTTTGGTTCTCTCTGCATCCGTCAGAGACCGCACATAATCGTCGAGCCCCCGCCCTCCGTCAGAGGCGGCGCCAAGGCTGACAAAACGCACTTCGGTATCTCGCTGTTGCGCAGTCAGCAGGCGTGCCGTTTCCAGCAGCACAGCGATTCCTGAAGCATCATTTTCCTCCCGCGCGGCGAAGGAAGCGTCGTGATGGGCAGCCACCAGCACAATCTGTCCGGTGTTCCCGTTATTGGGTTTCAACTCCGCAGTGAGATTGTAGGACGTTTTCTTGATGATCGAAGCGCCCGACACCTTCAAGGTGGCTGTCAGTTTCTCCCCTTTTTGCAGCAGCTGTCCGAGCTGCTCTCCCTCGGCTGGTGAGACGGCCAGTACGGGTACATGCATATCAAGCGGTCCCCCGAGAGATGGCCTTGGTGCATTTGCTCCCTGCGTCAAAATGATCCCTTTGGCCCCCGCCGCCGCTGCGTGACGCACTTTTTCCGCCTCTGACATTCCCCCCGGACGTACGAAGACGATCTTGCCCTCGATATCGGCTCTCGCGAAATCCTGTTGTGTCCCTGTACCGACGTCGAGAACTGCTCCCGTCGCCTCTCCTGCCGGCCCGAACAAAACGCTTCTGGGGGCCCATGTCTTCCCGCGGATCTCGGGGATCTGCAAGGAGATCTGTTTGGGTTCCGTATAAACGTAATAGGAGAAAGGCAGCAGCTTTGTCTGATAACCGAAAATGCGGAGCCACTCTTCTATGTAAACTACGGCGCGAAACTCCGATTCTGTTGCTGGAATTCGCGGGGCTGTCGACAGTTTTTCCACGTGTTCGAGGAGGCGATCCGTGTCCGCTTGCCCTCCGGCTTCCGCACCCGCCGGACCTGGGAAGAACATCAACGATCCCCATGCGATGAAGACAGTGATCAACCATTTCATTTCGGCTCTCATCCCATTCCCCTTTCCAAATGGCCTCTTTTTATTATGGGCGGCAATTCAGGAAAACGTCTAGTCAGAATAGTCCGTCAAATAAAGATACGTGGCGCCATCTGACGACAGCAAGCAACCGAAGTGTGACAAGTTTCCCCTCCATTCATTTTGAAATTGACCCTCGACCCAGTATTTGTTAAGGTTGTCTCATACATCACTCGACGCTGATTTCAGGAAAAGGCGGCGGGGGCTGTACGTTTGCAACTGGCAGGTTCAAACGAAAAAAGACATAATATTTGCGTAACTGAAGAAGGAGGATTCACCATGCTTTACGTGGATGGCAAATGGGTCGGCACAGACGAGCTGACTGTTCACCCGGAAGACCGCGGCTACAATTTTGGTGACGGTGTTTACGAAGTGGTTCGCATTTACAAAGGGAACATGTATCAATGGGAAGGTCATTTGACCAGGCTGTTCCGCAGCGCTCGCGAGATCATGCTCGACCTGCCGTGGACGGCAGAAGAACTGTCGGCGATTGCGCATGAGCTGCTTGCGAAAAACAACATTACATCCGCAGACGATGCCACCCTGTACCTGCAGGTGACCCGCGGTGTGTCTCCACGTGTACACGATATACCAAAAGGCATTCGCCCTGTGATCATGGGCTTTGTCCGCCGCAAGGAACGCCCGCTGGCCGATATGAAAAAGGGACTGAGCGCTCAGCTGGTCGAGGATATTCGCTGGCTCCGCTGCGACATCAAAACGTTGAACCTGCTTGGCGCTGTCATGGTCAAGCAGTACGCCAAAGACGCCGGCGCCCAGGAGTCGATCCTGCACCGCAGCGGCATCGTCACTGAGTGCAGCGCAGCCAACGTGTTTGTCGTAAAAGACAACGAGCTGTACACGCATCCCGCCAACCACCTGATTCTGAACGGCATTACCCGGCTGGACGTCATCGCCCTCGCGAAAGCAAACGGCATTATCGTTCATGAGGAGCCGTTTACTGTCGACTTCCTGAAGCAGGCGGATGAAGTCTTTGCGACAGGGACAACTGTCGAGGTTATGCCCATTATCTCTGTCGACGGCCAGGCTGTAGGCGGCGGAAAGATCGGACCCGTCGTGGAAAAGCTGCAACAGCTGTTTGAAGAACATATTTACGCAAACGCATTGGTCTAATCCGAAAAAATGGCTCTCACAGGAGTTTCGCTCCTAGAGAGCCTTCTTTGTTTATCCACTTACCTTTCGCATATTGAACTATCGGCGGAGGTTCCATTCGTCGGTCGAGTAGCGCGAAGCGGCCAGCTCTTCGGCGAGCGCCCTCTCCTCTGGAGTCAATTCGCCTTTTACGAGCTCTACCTTCAAGCCTGTGGCAAAGCCGTCGCGAAATGCCTCCATCGCTTCCTGAAGCGATACCGGTCTATTGCTCACCTCGTTGATCGTCACCGCTTTTTTCCGGAAGCTCTCCATCATGCGTTCCTTTAGCCTGTCTGAGGAGAAGTGAAGCAAGGAGAACAGCAGCTCGACATCCATATCCAGCAAAATGGAGCCGTGCTGAAGGATGACGCCCTTTTGCCTGGTCTGCGCACTGCCTGCCACCTTTTTCCCTTCCACCACCAATTCGTACCAGGAGGGGGAATCAAAGCAGGCGGACGATCCCGGCGAGCTGTACTTTTCTTTTTCTTCTTCGCTTGCCAGTGAAACCATTTCCGCATCCAGGCCGAGGTTTTGAAAACCGTGTAGCAGTCCCAGACTGATCACCTTGTACGCCTCGGTGACACTGGAAGGCATCTCGGGGTGGCTTTCCGACACGACAACACTGTAAGTCAGCTCCTGGTCGTGCAGGACAGCCCTTCCTCCCGTAGCACGCCTCACAAAACCGATGCCCTTTTCTTGAACAAGCTCCAAATTGATTTCCTTTGCCGCTTTTTGAAAATACCCAATCGACAAGGTTGCCGGGTTCCATGTGTAAAACCGGACGGTTGGAGGAACCTTGCCCTCGCTGTGAAGCTGCAGGATTGCTTCATCTACTGCCATATTCATTGCCGGGGACATCCCCTCGGTCACGATAAATCGCCATTTTTCCATGCTGCGCATGTCCTCCTCTCACCCTCTCCATTGTACTTCTCCCGATGATGAAACGGCAACAATGCGGCATGCAAAAAGGCCGCCGAAACATTCGGCAGCCTCGTTTGCGTTCTTATTCCGGCTGGTAGCGGAGTACCGGCTTGCGTGCAGCAGTGGCT
This sequence comes from Brevibacillus sp. FSL K6-2834, assembly GCF_038592925.1. NCBI lineage: Bacteria > Bacillati > Bacillota > Bacilli > Caryophanales > Paenibacillaceae > Brevibacillus > Brevibacillus sp. FSL K6-2834. Next base: position 2,348,795 of record NZ_CP151945.1, on the reverse strand, counting down.
TCATCCAGACGCTTCACGATTGTCGTATGAGGAGCCTCCTGCACGAGTTCCGGTGTTTCTTCGCACTCGCGAGCGATCTGCAGCATTACGTCAATAAACTCATCGAGTGTTTCTTTGGATTCAGTCTCTGTCGGTTCGATCATCAGGCACTCGTCTACGATCAGCGGGAAGTAGACAGTCGGCGGATGGAACCCGAAATCAAGCAAGCGTTTTGCAATATCCAGCGTCCGCACGCCCAGCTTCTTCTGGCGAACGCCGGACAGGACAAACTCATGCTTGCAAACACGGTCATAGGGAAGCTCGTAGGCTTCTGCAAGCTTGCGCATCATGTAGTTTGCGTTCAGCACCGCATTTTGCGAAACCTGCAACAGACCTTCTGGTCCCATGGAGCGAATATAGGCATACGCGCGAACGAGAATGCCGAAGTTGCCATGGTACCCTTTTACGCGGCCGATCGATTGCGGACGGTCGTTGTCCCAGAAGAAAGTGCCATCTGCCTTTTTGCCTACGATTGGAGCTGGCATGAACGGTTCCAGAATCTTTTTCACACCGACAGGGCCGGCACCGGGACCGCCGCCGCCATGAGGGCCGGTAAAGGTCTTGTGCAAATTGAGGTGAACGACGTCAAAGCCCATGTCGCCGGGACGAGCGATGCCCAGGATGGCGTTGGCGTTGGCGCCGTCGTAGTAGAGAAGGCCGCCAGCTTCGTGTACAATCTTTGCCATCTCGACGATGTCCTCTTCAAACAATCCAAGCGTGTTCGGATTGGTCAGCATCAATGCCGCCGTGTCCGGTCCTACTGCCTGGCGCAAAGCTTCGATGTCTACCAGCCCGCGGTCGTCGGACGGAATCGTAACTGTCTCCAAGCCCGCTACAGCAGCGGAAGCCGGATTCGTTCCGTGTGCGGAGTTCGGTACGATTACCTTGGTCCGCCCTTTTTCGCCGCGGCTTTCATGGTAAGCGCGGATCATCAATAGTCCCGTCCATTCGCCTGCTGCCCCTGCTGCCGGCTGCAAAGTGACGGCATCCATGCCCGTGATCTCCGCCAGTTCGTTTTGCAGGTTATACATCAGTTCCAGCGCGCCTTGCACAGATTCTTCCGGCTGGTACGGATGGGTTTGGGCAAAGCCCGCGTAACGGGCAACGTCTTCATTGATTTTCGGATTGTATTTCATGGTGCAGGAGCCGAGCGGATAAAAGCCGTTGTCAATCCCGTGATTTCTGCGGGACAGCTCCGTGTAGTGACGAACTAGCTGCAGTTCGGATACTTCCGGCAGTTCTGCTGGGGTTTCGCGAATCAAGTGCTTCGGCAGCAAATCGGTTACCTCTACCTCCGGCACATCAAGCGCCGGGAGATTGTACCCTACGCGACCAGGCTTGCTCGATTCAAAGATCAACGCTTTTTCTTTGTCGTTATGCACGGGTGATCGCCTCCAATTCCTGCGCGAGATCGTCGATTTCTGCTTTTGTTCGGAGTTCCGTTACGGCAAGCAGCATATGGCCGGAAAGCTCGGGATAATCGATTCCAAGGTCGTAGCCGCCGATAATCCCTTTTTTCAGCAGCTTCTTGTTTACTTCCGCTACCGGTTTATTCAATTTCACTACAAATTCATTGAAGGTAGGTGCGCTGCCTACGATCTCAAGTCCTTTTGCTGCCAATGCTTGCTTGGCGTAATGAGCTTTCTGCAGGTTGAGCATGGCGATTTCCTGTACGCCCTGCTTTCCGTACGCGCTCATCGCGATAGAGGCCGCGAGAGCCAGGAGAGCCTGGTTGGAACAGATGTTGGATGTCGCTTTTTCGCGGCGAATGTGCTGCTCGCGCGCTTGCAGGGTCAAAACGAATCCGCGCTTGCCGTTTTCGTCTTTCGTCTGTCCGACGATCCGGCCGGGCATTTTGCGCATCAGCTTGGAGGTGGTGGCCAAATACCCGCAGTGCGGTCCACCGAATGAAGCGAAAATTCCGAATGGCTGCATATCGCCAACAACGATGTCTGCGCCCAAACGTCCCGGCGCTTCCAACACGCCGAGCGAGAGCGGATTGGAGGAAACGATCAGAAGCGCTCCTTTTCCATGTGCAATCGGCTCAATGGAGGACAGGTCTTCTACTTGACCGAAAAAGTTCGGGTATTGAACGATGACAGCTGCCGTCTGGTCGTCAACAAGCGCGTCCAGTGCTGCCGTGTCGGTTCCATTGTCCTTCAGGTCTGCTTCCACGACCTCTACGCCTTGGCCGTACGCGTATGTTTTCAGCACGCTCCGCGCTTCCGGATGGACGGAACGGGAAACCACGACCTTGCTCTTGTTCGTGTGGCCTGCCGCCATCATTGCTGCCTCTGCCAAAGAAGTAGCGCCGTCGTACATCGAGGAGTTGGCCACTTCCATGCCCGTCATTTCGCATACCATCGTCTGAAACTCAAAAATAGCCTGCAGCTCCCCTTGGCTGATTTCCGGCTGATACGGGGTGTATGCGGTAAAAAATTCGCCCCGCAGCAGCATGTGGTTGACGACACTCGGGATATGATGCTGGTACACACCCGCTCCCAGGAAGTTTGCATGCGTACTGAAGTTGGCGTTTTTATTAGCAAGACCGGAAAAATATTTGACCAGCTCCGGTTCGGACAGAGCCTCGGGAATTTGCAGGGAACCTTTGAAACGAACTTCTTCCGGAATATCCGCGAACAGCTCTTCCACCCGGGAAATGCCCAGGGTGTCCAACATCTCGCGTTTATCCTGATCGGTTTGAGGCAGGTAACGGTATTTCACGAACGTTGTCCTCCTTGTTTATCGGATCTTGGATTGGTTGGTTTACTTTTTGGGACGTTTGTAGAACGGTGTGGCTGCCACGACAGCCTTCAGCCGCTTGCCGCGAATTTCTACTTCCAGTTCGGTGCCTACAGCTGCATACTCGGATTTGATCAGCGCGAGTCCCACATTCTTTTTCAACGTCGGAGACTGAGTGCCCGTCGTAACCTCGCCGATCTGCTCTTCCCCGACAAAAACAGGGTAATGCGTACGCGGGATGCCGCGGTCGATCATTTCAATCCCAACGAGCTTGCGGGGAGCGCCGTTTTCCTTTTGCGCCTTGAGGGCTTCCTGTCCGATGAACGGCACTTCTTTGTCTACCTTTACTGCAAAGCCGATACCCGCTTCGATCGGCGAGATGTCTTTGCCGAGCTCTTGACCGTAGAGCGGCAGCTTCGCTTCAAAACGAAGCGTGTCCCTGGCGCCGAGGCCGCATGGTACCAGCCCTTCCGGCTTGCCGACCTCGAGGAGGCGGTCCCATAGCTGAATCGCTTTGTCGCTGTCCAGGTAGATCTCAAATCCGTCTTCTCCGGTATAGCCGGTGCGCGAAACGAGAGTCGCAATGCCGTCGATCACGACATTCCGCTTGAAACGGAAAACACCGATTTCCGTCAGGTTCGTGTCGGTCAGCTTTTGCAGGATCGATTCGGCAAGCGGCCCCTGGATCGCCAGCTGTGCTGTTTGCGGTGAGATATTCTCGATCTGTACACCCTCGCTCAGATGCTGCTGCATCCATGCGTAGTCCTTGTCGATATTTCCCGCGTTAATCACCAAGAGGTAGTGATCGTCGGCGTATTTGTAGACAAGAAGGTCGTCCACCGTGCCCCCGTCCGGATAGCAGAACACGCTGTATTGCGCTTGCCCTGCTTCCAGCTTGGAAAGATCGTTGGTTGTAAGGCGTTGCAGGTAGAGATAGGCTCCCTCCCCTTTTACCTCAACCTCTCCCATATGAGAGACGTCAAACAAGCCTGCTTTCGTCCGCACTGCTTCATGCTCCTGCGTGATACTGGAAAATTGCACGGGCAAATCCCATCCGCCGAAATCAATCGTTTTGGCCCCGTATTTTTCATAGACAGGGAACAGCGGCGTGCGTTTCAGTGTCGTCATTTCGGGCACCTCCTGTTTTTTTCATGCAAAAAAGGACAGAACAAGAGAAATGAATACGCCAAATAAGGCGCCCATTTCTCCTCCTCTGTCCTTGGTACCTGAGAGTTGCCTCGCTTGATGCGAGCCGTTCCTTTGGCATCGCTTGCAAGTTTCCCCTTTGGTGGCTCCCGAAGAAGCTCTCTCCAGAGATGCGTCCAGTAGAGGTACTTTTGCCTGAGAGATTCACCATACCCGGCTTGCTCCTTCGGCGCTGCCTTACAAGCAGTCTCTCCCTGCTACTTTCATTCGCGGTGGATACTGGGTGATACATAAATGTTCCAAATACATTCCATACTAGTTGAATGAACTCCTTCTTTATCCTACCACGTGAGCGCATTCTTGAAAATATGCAAATTGCGAATTAACTCGGAAAATCACTAACAAATTTTTTGATCAAAAAGAATAACGTTCACCTTTGATTTACGATATAGCATTTTCATGACAAAACCCCAAAGCGGAGGTAGTCATATGCCGAACGTTCCCGTTTCCTTCGATACCGATTGGATGGATTTGCTAAATGAACGAATGAAGCAGGACGGCCCCTGGGACAAATGGGAGCTGTTCCAGCTTACTTTGGAAGCCGAAGAGGCGATGGCTATCCGCGAGTTTGACCAGCTTCAGTGCTTGCAATACCTGCCTACGCTCCAACCGTTTCCCCATCAGCTGCAGACGGCGGAGCGCGTTTTGAACGAAATGCGCGGCAGGGCCATTCTCGCTGACGAGGTGGGCCTGGGCAAAACAATCGAAGCCGGGCTGATCATGAAAGAGTACATGATCCGCGGGCTGGCGAAAAAAATACTTATCCTCGTGCCGGCATCGCTCGTAATCCAGTGGACGAAAGAATTGAATCAAAAATTCGGCATACCCGCTGTCGCCCAAAAGAAGGAGTATATGTGGCGGCAATACGACGTCGTGGTTGCCTCGATCGATACAGCCAAACGCGATCCCCACCGCCGTCACGTCCTGGACATCGATTACGACATGCTGATCATTGACGAAGCCCATAAGCTGAAAAACAAAAAAACGCGCAACTACCAGTTCGTCAAGGAGATTCGCAAAAAATACTGCCTGCTGCTGACCGCTACTCCGATCCAGAACGAGATGGATGAGCTCTACAATCTGATCAACCTCTTAAAGCCCGGCCATCTCGGACACACGTCCAGCTTCTCCACAACCTATGTGGAAGGCAAGCGGCAGGCAAAAAACAATGAGCAGCTCAAGACCGAACTGGACAAAGTGATGATCCGGAACAGACGCAGCGACGGAGGCGTGCATTTCACCAGCAGACGCGTCCAGTCCATTCCGATCGAGCTTTCCCCCGAGGAAGCCGCGTTGTATCAGGGCGTAACGCGCTTCGTCAAAGAACAGTATCACACCGGATCGGGCGGCTATAACTCGCTTGCGTTGATCACGCTGCAGCGCGAGGTTTGCTCCAGCCGGGAAGCCGCCTTTCTCACGCTCTACAACATGCATCAACGGGCAGCAGAAGACTCCCCTGTCCGCGCGGAAATCATGGAGCTCGTCGAGATGATCAAGAAAATCGAGTCACATTCCAAAGCTGCCAAGGCAGTCGAGCTCATTCAGCAAATCAACGACAAGGTCATCATCTTTACCGAGTACCGGGCCACGCAAAACTACTTGCAAAAATACTTGCACGATCACGGCATCACCTCTGTTCCGTTTCGCGGAGGATTCAAACGGAGCAAAAAGGACTGGATGACCGAGCTGTTTCAAAATCGCGCACAGGTATTGATCGCCACGGAAGCCGGCGGCGAGGGGATCAACCTGCAGTTCTGCAATCAGGTCATCAATTATGACATGCCCTGGAATCCGATGCGGGTCGAGCAGCGGATCGGCCGGGTCCATCGCTTGGGCCAGCAGCGGGACGTACACATCTACAATTTGTCTACAGTAGGCACCATCGAAGAGCATATCCTCCAGCTCCTCTATGAAAAAATCGACCTGTTTGAAATGGTGATCGGCGAGCTCGATGACATCGTCGAACGGCTGAACCTCAAGCAATCCCTGGAGGAAAATCTGATCAGCATCATCATGGACTCTTCGTCGGAGAAAGAGATGGCTCTCAAGCTGGACAACATGGGCCAAGCCATCCGTGCCATGCGGTTGGCCAGGAAAACCAAGGAGCCGCTGCCGGAAACAGCCGAACAGTAAGCTCATCTTGCAACCTGCAGTCTCGGGAGGGATAGAACGATGAACCAGCAGCGAGTCCGCAAGTATGTGGAGCAGTACTTGTCCGCCTTTTCTTCACACATCATGGAGACACATCCAGATTTTCTGACTGTCAAACTGCCGGTCGAGGTAGACAAGGATATCGGAAACCGCCCTTTCTACTGGAGCTGGGTCGAAAAGATGAACCTGCCCTACCAGCCGCTGGTGCTGACTTTTTGCTTCGATCCAGACCGCATGCCGGACGACAGGCGGGCGGAGCATTTGCATTTGGGCGCAGCTCGTCTGCAGCAGATTTTTCAGTCGACGCGCAAACACGGCAGCTTTGTCTGCATGTACGAAACGCTGCCGCAAACCCGCGCTCAAGCCTCTTCCCGCCAATCGGTGCCGCTGGTCCCCTGGCTTGGGGTGAATTGGAAGGTCTCATTTATTTGCGACAAAAAGCGTGATCTCATCCTGCATTTCGGGGTGAATTTACACCAGCCGCACATCGTACGGGACTTTTATCCGTTCCTGCTGCAGCGTCAACTTGCCCCCTCCATCCCGGATTATCACTATACGCTTGACCGCCGCATTACGATCAGCCAGGCGTTTGCGATGATGGAAGCAGAGATCCGCCGCATTCTGGCTCAGGAAGACCAGACATGGGCGGCAGCAGCGAAACAGCGACTGGAAGAAGAGCTGCAAATCCTGGAGGCGTATTACCGGGAGCTGGAGGAGAGGCAACGCCGAACGGCTGATGATGGGAATGAGGCTGCCAACGAAGCTGATAAGGGCGGGGACGAGCTGCAAGACGGGCACTCCGGGAAATCAACAGGTTCAGCAAGCAGCGCAGCAGATAATGTTGAGAGTGCTGCAGCCGAGCCAAATGGCTCCCTGAACCTTCTCCTGGAACAGGAAACCGAACGCCAAACGACTGCGATTCAAGCGGTCAGTCCGTCATTGGAGGAGCATCGCTCGGCAGGCGGAAGAATTCTCGACTTTTTGCGGGCCAACAGCTTTCAAGAGACGCCCCGCGAGAAGATCGACCAGACCGAATGGGTGGCCAGTACACCCGAGGAGGAAAAGCGGCGTCGCATGGAAGAGATGCGCTGGCAATACGAGCCGAGAATATCGGTTCAGTTCATCAATGGCGGCCTTTTTTATCTGCAATCCGCTCCGCCCTCAGCCCCTCCGCACGGCAACGGGCGAAAAATGTAAAAGGACAGCGAGAAAATACGAACGGCAAGAGACAATAACCAACAAATCTTTTCTCCCATTCTGGTTACAATAGGTACCATAGAAAGCCTTTCCACAAAGGTGGTGCTTGACTGTGACTGGAAAAACCTCCGTTTCCCGCTCTCTGTGCGCATTGCTTGTCGCACTGGCCCTTTGCTTGCCCGGACAGACAACCGTCTTGGCGGAAGAAGGGCAATGGGATCAACGTTTTCAAACACAAATCGGAGAATGGAAAAATAGCATAGTCGGACAAGATCCCCAGTTTGCCGACTGGAGGAATGCCCGCATCGACGTCCAAACGCTCGGTGCCAATCAACATCAGTGGCTGGTCAGCTTGACGCAAGGCAGCAAGCAGGTGGGGTACATGGTCGTGGGAGAAGTTCCTTCGACGGAAGGCAATCCAACGTTCGTCCTGCTCGAGTACGGGCTAGGCGAGTACATTTTATTCGACGATACATTTGCCCCGCGTGAAGTTGCCGCCGAGCCGGTGTACGACGGCTTTGCCTCGCACTGGCTGGTCTCGCTGCCAAAAGAAAAGCAAGTTGTCGATGCCAAGACGGGTGAGCGGTATCTAAGCACGACTCGTACTGAGGAATCCGTCATTCAAAGCTTGCAGGAGCAGGATTTGGCTGCTCCTGGACAGAAACTCGTGGCTACCCGTGTCATTCACGCTGAAGCAGTGAATCCGTTTGACAATATCAGCTGGTTTACTCCCCTTGTCTATGCTCCCACTCCCGGCAAGACCGTAACATGGGAAGATTTGTGGCAAAAGAACGCGAAGGACATTACGTTGGCAGTCAGCTTGTACCACTCCGAGGTGCTCTCCCCTTTCTCTGTCGGGTCTTTGCATGTGTGGAATGGGCAAAAACCGTACATCGGCGTCTGGGACGAGGGATTGCGTTTTCTCCCATACGCCTATGCGAGCAAGGTGGGAAAATTTCATATTCAAAAGTAAATGTCTGCAAACGAAAAAGCTCTCTGTCGAATCATTCGCAGAGAGCTTTCAACATTTTTCCCGAGGAGGCCTGTTTGGAAAAATCGCAGACCCGCCCCGATCATCAGTGATGTTCGGTAGGAGACAATCTGACGTGTACCGCATGAAATACTTCCTGCGGGGTCATGCCCGACGCATTGATCACAGGGGCGCCAGTAATCGTCTTGCTCTGGTCATTCAGCACATTGACATCCTGACCTGTAATGACGACGGCATCCACTGTATTTTGCCAGTTACCCAGTTCGACGACCTGATACCCATTGTCACGAAGCATCTTGGAAATTTGGGTAAGGGAACCTTCCACAGCAACTCTCGCCATTTTGCTACCTCCGTTTGGATGGTTACTTGCGCCACAGAAGCTTGATGGACATCGGAATCGCCCCAAACCAGCGGGCAGACCAAGACTCGCGCGGAGCCTTTTTCATCTTCCGCTCCGTTTTCGGCGTTTCCACGTACTGGACAAACAGGCGGGTCAAAAATTTCAGGTATTCTTGAAACGACATCGCACGTGCCTCCTTCGTACGCGCGGATCGCCCCGTACTAACAGAAGAGCGCTTCCTTTCCCTAGTCTTTCCCGATGAGACCCTTTTCAACCATCGCCAGGCGGATTTCAGCTACAATCTCAGCTACCTCTTTTCCAGTCGTATCGATCTGAACCGGTGCGAATGTGTATGAGTCCTTGCGCTGCTCAAGCAATGCTTTTACCCGCTGTGCTACTCCCCCGGCCAAAAGCGGTCGGTTTTGATCCCGCTCCAGTCTCCGCACCAGCTCTTCTTCTGTCGCGGACAGGGCGACGACCAGCCCTCCCTCGAGCATTCGCTGCACATTTTCCGCCCGCAGAACGGCCCCTCCTCCGGTCGTCAGCACCAAACCATGCTGCTTCAGGAGATCGGCGAGCACAGCCGCCTCCATGTCGCGAAAAAATGCCTCTCCCTTTTGTTCAAAGAGCTGCGGAATCGTACAACCCGCGCGCTCTACAATCCCCTCGTCCAGATCCCGATGAATCATGCCCAGCTCCTCCGACAGAGCGGCTCCTACAGTCGTCTTGCCCGTCCCCATAAAACCGACAAGAATCAGATTGTTTCGCATGGCCTACCTCCCTCCACCTGTTTTTCCGGATGGAAACCGCAATTTTACCGTCCTGGACTTTTCGTCCAATTCGGCTTCGCTGCCCAGTACCTGATCAAAAAAGGCAAGCGGCGCCAATGTTCGTCCTTCGATTTCGATCATCCGTTTCCCGAACTCCACTTTTCTTCCGTCCAGCTCGGCGTATGTACTTTTTTCCTTGATCCAGATGGTTCGTCCGTACCCCTTTACTTCAATCGCTGCCTTTTCCTCCGACCAGTTGACTTTGTAACCGAGCTCTTCGGCAACATCGCGGAGCGGCAAGTACGCAGTTTGGTCCGTTATGCGCGAAGGGACCTGCGGGTAGAAGCTCACGCCATTTACGACCGTGGTCACATAAGGAACCAAGGTTACGGGCGCAAACGGCTCGTTGTTGTGCTTTTCAATATTGGGAACGAAATAGCGGGCTTCCCCTTGCAGAACCTGTCCCAAAGCCTGATCCAGATGCTCAGGACCGATCACGCTGCCGTGATAGGAGCGCTGTACCCGCTGCAAGAAGCGTTTGTACGCGTCATCCCCCACTTGCTGACGAAGGTTTTCATACAGGAGCGCTCCTCTGGAATACCAGGTCCAATGAAATTCGTCCTGAGTCGTAAATTGATGAAGCTCTTTCCCCAGCTTGCCGTATGGAAAGCGCTGCGAGAGCCTCTCGACGTCTTTTCTGTAATCAGCAAGCAAGGATTCCGCTTGCGAATCGCCGTACCGCGCCTGCTGATAGTGGACAACACTGCGTTCGACGAGTCCTTCGTCAAGCCAGCCGTAGCGGGCCTCCAATGTTGCTACACTGTTGTACCACCAGAGATGGGCAATCTCATGGGGCAGCCAGTGCTCGATCAAGCTGTTTCTTTGCAGGTCCCTTTTAAAGATTGCCATGTTGGCGTATTCCATGGCGTAGGTCGTTCCCGTACTCGTCTCGGCGATCGAGACGCGCTGGTACGGCAGCGGACCGTACCATTCCGTATAGGTCGGAATGACCGTTTCCGCGATATTCTTGATCCGAGCGATGTTGCGTTTGTCGATCGAGGCAATATCGACGGTGAGATTCGGCGCAAACGTGACTGTCTCGATCTGGTACAGCGGGCTGCCTACCAAGGCAAAGTTAAGCAGCTTTTTCCCGTTGTAATGCACTTCCTGCCTGTTTCCTTCCAGCGGCTTGGATTCGCCGATCCCGACCGTGCTTACCCACTTGTAGCCTTGCGGAGATATGAATGAAATGTCGTAATCGCCGTAATGATAGACAAACGGATCTCCGAAGTCGATACGCTGCGGAGGCTCGTACCACTGCCCGCTTTGATTCTGAGCACCCAGCATCGGATACCAGGTGGTCAGCGTCCAAATGTCGTCCTTTACCCCAAATCTTGTACCGCGGCGCGGAACAGAGTTTTCAAACTGGATGGTGAGCGTGCCTCTCTTCTCCTGCCCCAGCGGATTTGCGAATTGGACAACCGCCTGGCGCCTGTTAAATGGCAAGGACTTGTCCTTGTATCGAATCGAGGTTATCGACATCGGGCTCCACTTATAATCGTAGATGAATAATCGGAGATCCTTCGTTCCCGGGTTGTCAAAATCAAGAGTAACGGTCCCCTTGATTTTCGCTTCCGATGTATGAAGCTCGGCTCGTATCCGGTAATGAGGCTTCAAATCCTTCACGAGTGACGGAATCGGAGGATCATAGGAAAACGGGTCTACACCGGTCTCCGGCCTTACCTCCGGTTTTTCCAGAGCGGAGATCCAGGTGGCAATCGTCTGCCAATTGAGAACCACTGCTGCCGAGGCAAACGGGATCAATATGGCTAAACAAATCAACAAGCTTGTTTTATGCAAAGGTTTCATGCCAGCCCCCAACTTTTGAGCGACAAGCGTCTATTTTTATCCTGCTATTGTATCAAATAACAATTCAACTGAGTAGAAATTTGCAGAACTGTGCAGAAATCGTAGACAATCGATTCCAGCTAGCGCGCCCGCTTCTCACCAAGTCTCGTACATAATCTTTCCGGTGGAAGCCAGATCATAGCCTCCAATCGCAGCCAATTCATTTTGAAATTCTTCGGAGAGCAGGGTTTCACGCACCTGTCGAATCAGCGCTTTGTTTTCATCTGTCTTTAGCATGACCAGATCATATCGTTCCTGAATGACAGGCAAAAAATCGACCCCGACGAGCTGCCCGGCTTTTTCAATGCCAACGCCAATGTCCGCTTCTCCCCTTGCGACAGCCCCGGCAACAGCAAGATGATTCCCTTCCTCCCGTTCATACCCTGCTACCTCATGACCGGCGATGCCGTGGAGACGGAATTGTTCTTCGATCAAGGTCCGAATCCCCGAGCCCTTCTCCCGATTGACCATGCGAACCCCGGCTCGGCGGAAATCCTCCCAGACAGACAGCTTTTTCGGGTTGCCTGGCTGGACGTAAAAACCGGCCCAGCGCGAAAGCAAATTGATAACGAGGTACCTGTGACCGATCAGCATTCTCCGTACATACGGGATGTTGTATTCTCCCGTGTCTCCATCGAACAGGTGGGTGCTGACGATGTCCGCCTCTCCTCTGTACATGGCCCACAAGCTGTTGATGCTTCCCACGTAGGAGCGGAGCGGCCTAATGCTGTCTCCATTCCTTTCCAAATGATTGGCCAGCATGTCCAGACTGACGTCCTGCCCGCTGATAATGACAGAACGTGTCGCCTGCCCGTGCTGAGTCGGAACGTGGGAGGTCGTGCCTGCCGGAGTGCTTGCCGACTGGTGCGGGTATGGATGTACACTCCGGTATTCCCCTTTGGCCCGTTGCTTGTAGGCTTCCAGATCAGACGCGTCCACGCGCATTTGTCTGCCTACCCGGTAGGCCGGAAGCTCTCCTTTTTTGATCAAATCATAGACGGTCAATTTGGATATCCGCAGCAGCTTGGCTATTTCTTCTGTCGTATATGAATTATCGTGAGTCATGCTTGCCTCCCGTATTTCATCGCTCGAACTCCCTCTTATTCCTATCGTCGTTCTTTCTATTTTCCTTTAACTTTTTGAAATTCGCAATTGATTATCCAGTTCAATTCCATATAATCTAGTTATAACTAGTTATATTTAATTATAACCAAATATGAATTGGAGGTTCTTTTATGTACCCGCAATTTAGGAAATATCTCTCGACTCTGCTATTTGCTATTCTCTTGCTTATGGCGGCCGGCTGTTCGACACAGACCGCTCAGCCGCAAAGTCAACAGCCGGATACCGCTTCCCAGCCGGCAGAAAAACCGCTCCAAATCGAGTTGATGGTCTCTGCAGCCGCTAGCTTGACGGACGCCTTAAACGAGATCAAGCCGCTGTTTGAGCAGGAGCATCCCGGTGTAACCCTTACATACGTGCTGGGCAGCTCTGGCAAGCTGGCTACCCAGATCGAACAAGGAGCCCCGACCGATGTCTTTCTTTCCGCCAGCAAGAAGGACATGGACAAGCTGGAAGAGAAACAATTGATACAGAAAGACAGCCGCACCGATTTCGCCAAAAATGCGTTGGTTCTCGTGGTTGGAAAAGAAAGTACGCTTTCTGTGGGCTCCTTCGAGGACCTGACCAAGGACGAGATCAAACATCTGGCAGTCGGACAGCCGGATAGCGTACCAGCCGGACGCTATGCAAAGGAAGCGCTGGAGCATCTGAAGCTCTGGGAGCCTCTTGCAGACCGGCTCGTATTCGGAAGCGACGTCCGCCAGGTGCTGACCTTCGTCGAGTCGGGGAACGCCGAAGCCGGTATCGTGTATGCCAGCGACGCCGCCATCTCGGAAAAAGTCAAGGTTGCGGCCAAAGCAAATGAGGAATGGCACAAGCCGATTGTCTACCCGGGTGCAATCACTTCCTCTACGGAGCATGCTGATCTTGCCAAAGCATTCATCGCTTACCTGAGCAGTGAAAAAGGAAAAGAGATTTTGCAGAAATACGGGTTTCAATAATAGATCATGCGGATTCAGCTAAAGGAGATGGACGGTACGTGGATTCCAATCTGACACCCTTGCTTCTCTCCCTAAAAGTGGCCGCCATCTCCACTTCTGTTGTGTTTGTTGTTGGTTTGTTGATGGCACGGCTTCTGACGCAAAAGGAGTTCTGGGGAAAACATTTTCTGGAATCGCTCATTTTGCTGCCGATCGTCCTCCCGCCGACCGTTGTCGGTTTTGGACTCTTGCTCGCTTTTGGAAAAAACGGCTTTCTCGGCCAGCTGCTCTACGACATGTTCGGGATACAGATTGTGTTTACCCTCACCGGAGCTGTGATCGCATCTATTGTCGTTTCGTTTCCGTTGATGTATCAGAGTGCCCAGGCTGCCTTTACAGGAATTGATCGCCGGTTTGAGGATGCAGCACGGACGATGGGCTCCTCGGAATGGCGCGTCTTTTGGACCATCTCCTTCCCCCTCGCCTGGCCCGGTCTGCTGGCGGGGCTTGTCCTTTCTTTTGCCAGAGGCTTGGGTGAATTCGGAGCGACGCTGATGCTGGCCGGCTACATCCCGGGAAAAACAGACACGATCCCGGTAGCGATTTACTTTGCGGTTGAAGCCGGACAGATGGACAAGGCCATGTTCTGGGTGATCGTCATCGTCGCGCTTGGTATGGGGACAACCGTCTGGCTGAATTGGTGGAGCCGCCGAAGCATGCGCCGTTTTGCCAACACGAAGTGAGGAGAGAGGGATGGAACATGCTGCAAGTCGACTTTCAAAAAAGTCTGCCGGAATTTCAGTTGTCCGCCCGGTTTGCGGTAAAGGATGAGATTCTCGTCTTGTTCGGACCGTCGGGCTCGGGAAAAACAACGATCCTGAATTGCATAGCCGGGCTTGCTCACCCCGAGTATGGAACGATCCGGCTGGCTGACCGTCTTTTTTTCGATCACAAAGACAACATCAAGCTGCCTGTACAGAAGCGGAATGTCGGCTACCTGTTTCAGGATTACGCCCTCTTTCCGCATATGACGGTGGAAAAAAATATCCGCTACGGCATGCAGCGGGATGCTCAGGGGCAAGTAGAGGAGCTGCTGCAGTCGGTAGGGATTGACCATCTCCTGCAAAAATATCCCCATCAATTGTCGGGCGGACAGAAGCAAAGAGTGGCCTTGGTCAGAGCGCTCGCGACCAAGCCCGATATTTTGTTGTTGGATGAGCCGCTATCAGCCCTGGACGCGGATACGAGACGCCAGTGTCAGGCTGAATTGCTGCGCATTCACGAGAAGTGGCGCATCCCCTTTCTTTTGGTGACCCACGACCGGGACGAAGCGGAACGGCTGGGTGATCTCATCCTGACCAATAGAGACGGCCACTGGAGCCTCGATTAAAAAAGCCATGCCAGCCCCAGCCGTCCTAAGACGGCACAGAGCAGGCATGGCTTTGCTTTTTCCAATTCTGAGCTTCTTTATGTTAGCGTGGGGTGATCGCTTCCAGCTTCACATCGTTTTGTTTAGCCCAACGATGCAGTTCGATCAAAAATTGGAGCACGTCCGGACTCTCGCAGTGCACACACAGCGTATCCGCGGCCAATGCGATGCTCGTTCCATCGACCGTCTGCACCTTTTGATTCAGAACCAGTTGCCTGGTCTGCTCCATCTGCTCTTCTTTGCTGATCAGCACACTGCCTTCCAATTCACGCGGCGCCAGTCGTCCATTTGGCAAATACGCTCGATCAGCAAATACTTCTTCTGCCACCTGGAGGCCGTATTCCAGACCAGCTTCGACCAGAGCACTTCCCGACAAGGCGTACAAAATCAGTTCTTCATTAATATCAGAAACAGCACGAGCCACCGCCTCGGCCAGCTCCGGGCTTTCCGCCGCTTCGTTGTAGAGCGCCCCGTGAAGTTTTACGTGGTGAAGCTCCCCGCCAAGCGCGCGGCTGACTCCGTCGAGAGCAGACACTTGATACAGAACCAGCTCGTATACTTCTCGTACAGACAGATTCATCGAACGGCGGCCAAAGCCCTGAACATCCGGATAGCCTGGATGGGCACCGATCTTGACTCCGTTCCGAATCGCCGCCTCTACGGTCCTGGCAATAATATGAGGATCTCCGGCATGAAGTCCGCATGCAATGTTCACGGACGTTATCCACTTCATGATCCCCAAATCTTCAGCTTGGCGTCCCCGACCGTATCCTTCTGCCAGGTCGCAGTTAATATCCAAACGTATCATCACGCACCCGCCCTTCCCTTTTCTCTCTATTTGATGCCAATGAAAGCGCAAACATTCGCATCATTACAGGGTTGTATCTATTGTTTAGCATATCACGTACGGGGGTCCAGCAAAAGCAAAAAAGCTGCCGAAATGTGGCAGCTTAGTGCACTGATTCTGTCGAGGCTCCTGCCGGCTGCAAACTGTCTTCCCCCAGAAGGGTATCGGCCAGGGCCATCAACTGATGCTTCTCTTGCTTATAATCGTATTCCTTCGCCTTGTCTGGCTTGGCATTGTTGTATTCAATCGGAATCTCGTGACGATGGGAACGCTCGATCTTCGTCACAAAATGAAGCCGTTCCATCGTGCGGATGATGTCGTCGATTTGGTCGGCATCCACATACATCGAGACGTAATTTAACCGCTTGGAGATGTAATGAATGGTTCCAAATTTGCGTAAATTCTTGGCAGCACGCGGGTTTTTTACCCATACCGCAACTCCCAGACGTCTTTCTCTCATAACGGTCGTCGTGCTCCTTTCCTTGCAAGGTAGAATAGGATGTATCGGCTCCATGAAAACGGAGGTAGATCATCACATGCTTATCGATCAGCTTTATGCTCAACTTGTTTGCTTGCTTCGAGATGAGGGTGTCGTCCTTCATGCCTACTTTCGCGAATACGCCGGCAACCGCTTTTTGTATGTAACCAGTCCGCTCCCTCCTCCGCAGCTTGGCGATTATTTGACGGAGGCGGGGGAGCGAATTGCATCCGGGACAATCATACACCCAGAATGTACGTATGTCCGGACGGCGGGTATGGAGCGGGTCTTCCGATTTCGTTTTCTCATTCCCGAGGACAAGAAATTTTGCTGCGGAAATTTGTGTGACGATTGCTACCTCTTGCGCTCTAAATGGTCATGAATGTTTCTTGATGCTGCAGCCGCAGCTTCCGCCGCCGCCGCAACCGCTGCTCTTCGCTTCCAGAAACGGATTATTGCTGGGCACTTTAATCGAGCTCGACACGGAATCCGCGATGGTTCGGCTGACCTCGTACAAAAGCTGGTCAAGGCTGTCCTCTGCTCGTTTGAATGCCTGGACAGAATCCAGCATTTCGATCGAACGCTTCAACTGCCGGATTTCTTTCGATATTTGATCGTAATCGGGATGATATTTCCCGAACCGCTGCACATCCTCGTACTGGTCTTTTTTCCGCTCAAACAGGGCGAGCAGCCTTTGCGCTTCCTCGTCTGCCTCCATGGCCTGTTTGGCAAGGATATATTCTGAGACCTCGCGGGACTGGTTGATCATCGTCGACAGCTCATGCGAATGGATAATGAGCTCAGTCATATCCACTGTTTTCAACGCTTCCATCATCGAGACCTCCTTTGTTTATACGTAAGTCGCCTCTTATTGTACCACGAAGCAAGCGGGCTAGTACAGATATTCGGGCAGTACAATGCGCACCCGATGAATGTCGTCCAGACGGCATCTTTGTTTTTTGTTTCCCACTTCCAGAAAAACATACCAATAACCCATTTCAATCGATACTTGGCGCGGAATTCCCGCCCTTACCTTTTTGTCCTGCATCTCCGCTTCGATCTCCAATCCCAGCTCGGATGCCCGCTGCAGCAGCGTGCGCATCGTCTGCGGGTGGTATGATTGAAAATGCTGGGTCCACATCTTCGGCAACGAAGAAAGCTGATGCATGCCCTCCAGGCTATCCGGGAAGGTATTTTCAACAGCAAACCCATCCCAAGGGCGGGGGATCGTGAATAGCCCGTCAGGCCCCCCTTCCGCGGCATGACTGCGAGCAGCCTGATCTTCTGTAGATTTTTTGGGCATATACGGAGTGTATCCGTATTTTCGCAACAGCGCGGTTACTTCCTTTTCCTGCTCCGGTGCGATCAGAAAATCGGTCGAGGAAATTGGGAATCCGAGGAAAGGACGAAACTGTTCAAGGGTCTTCAGCTCCTCCAAAATCCCGGGATGTGCAGTACGGACCCTGACCATCGGTTCGAACTGAATCTGACGGGCCTCCCTTCCCCACTGCCGGATCATCTGCCCGATCGATTCAGGCAGTGGATGAGCGCAATACTGCTGCAGGATGTCCATGGCATCTTCTTCTTTTCCCCCAGCCGCCAGATAGGACTGCAGCGGCTTTGCCTGCAGCTCGCCTTGAATCAAATCCCCGGTGAAGACCAGCGGGCAAAACCTGCTGACCTCCCACACAGCTTTCAGCGGAACGAGCGGCGGTATCGTCAAGACTCCTGCAGGATCGATAAACCAGCGCTCCTCAATCGCCAGGCGAGGCAGGCTGTTCCAACGCCAGTACACCTCTCCCTCGGCTGTCGTTCCCATATGCAGCCAACCGAAACCGAGCAGCAGGTGGAGCCATCTGGTTACTGCCAAGCTGGCAGCATCATCCGGAACGCGGAAGCCTGTGTCAGCTAATGTCTTGATCTGATCATTTATACTATGCCATTCGTCGGATTTACTCTCCATCATCAGTACAAGCAGTCCATCCCACCAGCTGTCATGCGGCAAATACTCCTCCGCAATCAGTTGAAAAAGCTCGTTCCACCTTGCCTCCTGGCCTTTTTCCAGCCACTTGGCAACGCTTAGCTTCTCCAGGACAAGCTGACCTCCCCGGGCGCGAATCAATCCAAGCCGGATCGCCAAGTCGATCACGACCGCAAGCGCCATTTCACCTTCCTTTGATTCGGGGATCGAATAGCTTGCCCATCCCTCGACATGTTCATCGGAAAGTGTAAGCAGCGGCGTCATTTTCTGGAGAATTCGCCGGTGAATACTGCCCTTCACGGTCAGAGGAACATCCGTTTCCCGTAAAAAGGAGAGGACGCCAAAAAGATCCAGATGTATCCCCCTGCCTGCCGTTATATAATAAGGGAGCGTCTTTGCAGGAGCAGGCGTACAATGACGTTCGGTGATGAGACAAAGGGTAAGCCTTTCTCTCACTTCCTTCGGCATCATGTAGCCGATCTCACCCCACATTTTTCGGACGGTGAGAATGAATCCGAGTCGGCGAAGCTTATTTAACCCGACCGACAGTATTCGCCCCTGGTGCAAAACGATCTTTTCCCAGTCTTTTTTACGCAAAAATCCTCTTGCCGCAGTAGTGACAAAAAGACGGATTACCTTTTTTTCGCTATCGTCGGCTTGTTTCCAGTATGTATCGATAAAGAGCGGATCGGTCAACAGGTCAGTCAATGTCCGACCGTCCTTGATGCCGAAACGTTTGGCATGCTCTTCTAGCATATGCTCTTGGGTTGTTTGTGAAAGAAACTCGACACCCTGCAGGATGCGCACGCCGTTCACCTCGTTTGCTCAATTGATAAAACTACATCTAGGAGGGATGCCTGTGTTACACGCATGGTACAGTTTACTTTTGGCTGCATCTTTGTCATTGACAGGCCAACCGTTCCATATAGATCATCCTACCCCAACACAAGCTGCTGTGGTAGGCGCAGATGAATTGCAAAGCGTATCGGCCCCGTATCCGCCAGCGGTACAGGATGCGCTTCGTTCGGTTCGGAAAAACGGCGGTCACTCTGTCGTCCGCGCCGATCAAAAAACGTATGTCGTCATCGGTGCCGGAAAACGTCCTACAGGCGGGTACCGATTGGTTGCTGACAAGGTGGAACGCAAAGGGACACACGGGTATGTCATCCATGTCCGCGAGCAAAAGCCTGCTGCCGGTTCCATGGCGACGCAGGTCATCAGCTATCCGACCTTGGTCGTTTCTGTCCCAGACAAGCAAGCACAAGTAACCGTATTGTTCCGCTAGTTTTTAGGAATCACGAGAATAGAAAAGCCGACGATCCAGCGCCAGTGCCGGATGTCGGCTTTCTGCTTTTGTGCCCGATTATTTGCGCCTTCCTCTAGGGCTTTACCTCAACCCGGAACTCTTGCTTGATGCCGTAGGACTCGTGATTGTTATGCGCCAGCTCTACGACGACGTCATGCGAGCCGCTGGGAATATTTTTTACGATATAATTGTCTTCAAACGCTTTGGCGACTTTTTTCCCATCCAGATAGATGTGAATATGGCCCTCGCCAGGCCGGTTTTCCTTGCCCATATTCTCGATTGAATACGTGAAGCCTGTCACCTTCATCTTCAGGTGGAGGTCGTTTTTCTGCAGACTGTGCGTCACCTCTAGCGTAGGGGCCTTCTCGGGCTGTTCCGCCGCTTGTTTGACTCCTCCCGTCTCCGCATCTCGCGTGCCGTAGAGGGCAAACTCGATCACGGCGACGACACCAATCAGGAGCAGCAGGCGATAAACCAGACGCATGGATTTTTCTTTTTTCATGGGGACACTCCTTTCAGAGACAATCATCCCCATTTTTCCCTAACCTGCGTTGCCGTATTCCTGATGGTCAGCGCTTTGGCGCACGATAGCCCGCTGCTTGCGCTTCCTCTTCTGTTGCAAACCAGACTTCCGCCTTGGTCTGGTCGTAATTTCGCGACCCAGGCACATGATAGATTTTATCCCCTTTGGAATTGATGTTTCCTTTAATCAGCTTTCCTGCAGGGGGTGTTTCCGCTTGTTCGGTATTCTGGTTGTTCGTTTCGCCGGCACTGTTTTTGGGTTGTCCAGTCTTTTCATTGGAATCGGAAGCCTTATCTTTCGATTCAGAAGCCTTGTCCTTGGAGGAATTGGCACCGTTTTTCGATGCTGCATTTCCGTTTTTGGATTCCGCTTTTCCGTTTGACAGTTCCAATCCCCAAAGCCCTCGATTGTGTTCCCGCGCTTCCCGCTCTGCTTCGAGAAACACGTCCGCTTTGGCTACATTCGGGGGGATCGTCATAATTCTGGCATAGCCTTCTTTTACCAATTTTTCATTGACGAACGTGCCATCCATTAAATAGACATAGGCGAGCAACCGTTTGTATCGGTCATGCGGCTCCACGTCAAAAACAAGGCGCACCTCTTGGCCTGTAAGCAGTTCTTTCGTAAAGTTGCTTGCTTCTTTTCCATAAGGCTCTACGGGATGGTTGGGCTTTACCGTTTCGGGTGTATCCACCCCGATCAGGCGCACCTTTTCCCCGGTTGCGATTTCGAAAGTATCGCCGTCCACTACCCGTTTTACGGTAGTTGTCATTTCGCCGTTCGGCTTTGGCCCTTCTGGCGCTGCACATGCGTACAAAAGGCACGCCATGATAACGAGCCAGGCGCTCAGACGTTTCATGATCTTGCCATCTCCTTTTCTCTGATGCTGCTTACCAGCGTACCGGAAGCCCGAAGAGTGGTCAATCATAGATTGCGAACATATGTGCATATGTCAAAAAATCTTCAAACAAAAAACGACCTGTCTCCAAGGTCGTTTTGTTCTTCTCGTCAAACTGCAACGAGACCTATTCTTTTTTGTCAGTCGCGTTCGCTGTTAAACAAGAAAAGCAGTACCACTACAACGATGATGATCCACAGAAGCTCATCATTATCCCGGTCAAAAAAATTATCGAACAACCCCATAGCAGAGGTCCCCCTTTCCTTCTCGTTACAGCCTATGCAGCAGAAAGGGCGGATGTCAGCGGGGATGAGCCCAAAAGTTGCAGAGGATGGCCTGCAATTGCGAAGCTTGGCATGGCGTCGCGAAGGCCGACTCACATCAGCTTTGCTTCGATTAAATGGACATAGGTGGTCAATTGCCGGGCCTGGACCCTAAAACCAAGCTCTTGCAAATTTTGCACCAGCTTGCTGCGATCCGCGTAGTATTCATCCTCGATCTCTGCTACGGCCTCCTTTCGTCCGGCCTGAAGAAGCGCCCGAATGTGCAAAGCTCTATGCTCCTCGTCGGCAAACATCGAGTCGGCTATCACCAGGCGCCCCCCTGGCTTCAATACCCGCTTGCATTCAGCCAGAGCAAGCGTCTTCTGATCATCAGTCAAATGATGGAGTGCAAAGCTGGTAACGACGAAGTCAAACATGCCGCCAAAATAGGGAAAGGCAAAAAAAGTGCCCAGCTTTGTTTCCATGCCCGGGTTTTTCTTTTGGCACTGCTTGAGCATCTGGGGAGCTTGATCAAACGCGCTCATTTGTACTCCTTTTTCCCGAAACAGCTTTGCCAGGTTGCCCGTCCCTGTTCCTGCGTCCAAACCAACCTCATCCGGGCAGGGAGCAGTTGCATGGACGACTTCCTGCAGTACAAGCTCATAGTCTTCATAAGGGTAAAAGCCCTGTTTATTCTCGTTTACCGATATATCGTAATAATCCGCAATCTGGTTGAAATTCCACCGATCCACCCAGTTGTTTCTCATCTGGCGCAGCCGTTTGTTCCCCTCAGCCAATTCGAACAAGGCTGCCGGATCGATTCCTTTTTGTTGCTTGATACGGCCAATCATCTGCTCGGTCGTTTGAATGACTCTGCTAAGCTCGATCCACTGGTCATACATGCAGGAACGTTGGATCTCCAAGTAATGAAGCAAGCTCTCTTTTTCTTTGTCAATCCGATTCAGCAGTTCCCGAATGTCTTCGATCGGCATGCCCACTTCTCTCAAGGTGATAATCGTCTGAAGCCTCCATACATCCTCTTCGGAAAATAAGCGGTAGCCCGAATGCTCTGCCTTTTTTGGCGAAATCAGCCCTTTTTCCTCATAGAAACGGATTGCCCGGGCTGTGATTTGCAAGCGTTCAGCCATTTCCTTGATCTGCACGTTCTTCTTCCTCTCATGCTTTCTCCTCTCATTGTAAACCTTTCCGCAACGGAAGAGTAAAGGGTTCTTATCTGAAATCGAGTAGGAGGGGGCGACTAACCCCCGTCCTCTCACACCACCGTACGTACCGTTCGGTATACGGCGGTTCACCAAGCTTGACGAATTTGAGAATATCGTTGCACTAAGCTTTTCAGCCCTTGTTGTTGCCAGTAGGCAATGCCGAGGGCTTTGTGTATATGCGGAGACTTTGTGGTACGCCATGCACCCTTGCGGGTATTTGCAATTTCAATGGCTTTTACGTGAGATATGCCAAGAGAACGAAGTTCTCGATATCTGGTTCTCACGCGTTTCCACTGCATCCACAAACAAAGACGGAGCCTGCGCCTTGTCCATTCCTCAATGGATTGTAGAATGCCCTTCGCGTCTGCAAGGGCGAAATATCCAATCCAGCCCATGAGGTACTGATTTATTCTTTCAATCCGCTTCTCCATCGAGATGCTCCACACCGGATTCGTGATCGTGCGGATTTTCTCTTTTAGCTTGAGGAGGGATTTGGGGTGGATGCGAATCCTTGTCTGTTTTGCAAAGGTAAAACTAAAGCCCAAGAATTTTCGTTTCCATGGTCGGTCTATCGCGCTTTTCTCCTCATTTACTTTTAGCCTTAGTACCTTCTCCAAGTGGTTTTGAATACTCTTCTTTACTCGTTCCCCTGCCCGTTTTGTTTTCACGTAGATATTACAATCGTCTGCGTAGCGGCAGAAACGGTGGCCTCTCTTTTCGAGTTCCTTGTCCAAATCATCAAGTAGGATATTTGCCAAAAGTGGGCTTAACGGCCCACCTTGCGGTGTTCCTTCACTTGATGTTGTACAGACGCCATTTATCATGATCCCCGCATTCAAGTAGGAACGAATCAGTCTTAAAATTCTCTTGTCCTGAACTTTTCGAGCCACACGGCTCATTAGAATATCATGATTTACGCGATCAAAGAATTTCTCTAGATCGATGTCCACCACGAAACGATATCCTTCGGAGATATACGCTTGCGCTTTCCTTACTGCCATGTGAGCGCTACGTTTTGGACGGAACCCATAGCTAGATTCCGAGAAGGTGGGGTCGAAGATCGGCGTTAACACTTGGAGGATGGCCTGCTGAATAAAGCGGTCTACCACGGTGGGAATGCCTAATAACCTTACACCACCGTCAGGTTTCGGGATTTCGACTCTGCGAACAGGTGAAGGTCTATAGGTTCCCCTTTCCATCTTCTCGCGGATGGCTTGCCAGTGTTCACGTAGATAATCGCGTAGTTGTTCGGTTGAAACACCATCGACTCCACCGACACCTTTGTTTTCCTCCACTCGTTGGAGTGCCATCCGTAAGTTTTCCCGTGATAAGACTTTTTCCAGCAAATCCATAATGATGTTCCTTCCTTCGCACATGCGGACTCCGTGCTTGCTGTACGATACTCAGCCCTCTTTTGTACCCTCGGGGCTTCACCCCTGCTCTTCAAAAGTAGTTCCTTGACAGAATTCTGCTTCGACGTACCGTATCAAAAGACATGGATCGCATGCTGACTTGATGTTCGGCCCTTCCCCATTCAAGCGTCCTCTACTCGGGTACTATGGCCTCTGCTGACTTCTGCATGTTCAGCGTCTCCTTACGGAGACGGTTACCAACAGTTGAAGGCGTTTCATGCAGACCTCCCCAGGTAAGAACGATAACTTTCATCCCATGTACCTGCCCAAGTTTACTACTGTATCCCTTGGCTGTATGGGGCTTTGTCTTGTTTGGCAGACTCGCCCGGATACAACAGCCTCAAATTGGGTTCGTGTACCTCAGGTCGGGATTTTGCCGCCGGCTTCCTTCAGATTCGACCTCGCGGTCGACACCCTTGCCTTGAGCTAACGGTTGGTACAGCCAACCCCCGTTCGGGACTTTCACCCTATAGCTATCGCCCATGCTGGGCGCACCAAAAAAAGAGGCTGCCGCCAGTGACAGCCTCTTTCTTTTCCCTTTATTTCCGTCAGTGTATCTGTTGGGAATCACACATTGCCGAGCGGTTCGGAGATTTGGGAGAGGGCTTCGGACGCTTCGTCATGATGCACTTGGCGGACAGCCATATCTCCGAGCGCGACGATGCCGACCAGCTTTCCGTTCTCTACGACAGGCAGACGGCGGATTTGGTGCTTGGCCATAATTTTGGCTGCCTCGTCGACAGTCATTCCTGGTTGACCCATAATAATATCGCGGGTCATTACGTTTTCAACGGCAGCGGAGCCCTCGCGTTTTTCCGCCAAGCCGCGAATTACGATGTCACGGTCTGTAATCACGCCGATCACGTCATCTTTCTCATCGACAACGGGGATGACGCCGACATTCCAGTCACGCATCTTGCAAGCCACTTCATAGACATTATCTTTAAGGGTCACTGTTGCCACATCTTTTGTCATAATTTCACGCAGCGTCCGATTTTCCACTTTTGCCATCTTTCTCTCCTCCTTTTTGCTGATAACAATTGTAGTTTGTCCGGGCAAAAAAGGTTTCATGCGTGTTGGACGAGCCGCCCCGAATTCCGACTAGGAAAGTCTCCAAGCGGTGTGGTAAGATGGTAGGGTGGTGTCTGCGAAGGCATCGCACACCGAGAGCTTTTCAAAAAAAGACCGCAGGGTGGACCAGCACCCATACGGTCGATGGATACAATAGTTGTTCCCCATTTGGGGGGCGGCTCTCACTTCTCGGTGTCGACCTCCCGGCTGTCAGGCTCAAGGGAGGTCTACTTCTTTTTACTGGTTGACAGCATTAAGACTAAGGTCCCGAACGCTACCATCAGACTTAGTGCTTCATATACTGTCATGCTATCACCCCCTTTCCAAAACGGGGATGAACCGACCACCCTTGTGGAGCTCACCTATTGTAGTTACCTAGTATACCATAAATTGGGAAAAGTGGCATCCTGCCAGAGACACGACTTATCCATTGCGCTCTTTCCGAAAACAGACTAATATAAGGTAGTGAATAACTTACCATTTGTAGGAGGAAAATCAATGGTTATCAAGGACACAGGAATCGGCAACAAGGAAGTCATGCTCGCCGATCTGGATCATTACATGAGTGACCTGGGGTTTGTTCGCGGAGCTTGGGATTACAAACACGCTACATACGATTATCAACTGAAAGATAAAGGCAACAACTACTACCTGCGAATCGAAGCCAATGCAATCGAGGGAAAACTGGAAGACAGCCACGCTGTTTTGAAGCTCGAGGACCCTTACATGGGCAGACACTTGTTCCCTCATGGATTGGATTACGATTCCCCGATTCCGGATTCGGTCGTACAGACAGCAAAACGCAAGCTGCAGGTATTGAACGAGAAGCTTTCTGCTTATTAATCCAACTGCATCCAGCTATTTGCGTCCTAAGAACAGAGAGGCATCCCCTCTCTGTTTCACGTCAAGGGGGAGGTTTCTCTCATGAAAACACGGGGAGTCCCCGACTTTTTGTTGCTGTTGTTAACCGCTCTCTTGGTAGGTTTTGGCATCACAATGGTGTTGAGCTCAAGCTCGATATATGCCCTGACAAGCTTTACATCCAACGGCTGCAAAATTTGCGGCGGCGACGAACTGTATTTCGTGAAAAGGCAAGCGATGTGGCTGCTTCTGGGCATATTCGGAATGCTGATAACGATGAACATACCGTTTTCTTTCTACAAACGGAACTTTCTGTTAATAGTCTTTGTCAGTTTTCTGTCGCTGCTGCTCGTTATCATTCCAGGTATTGGTAACGATGCGAAAGGGGCGCGGTCCTGGTTTAGTTTCGGGTCAGTCAATTTGCAGCCGGCTGAGTTTGCCAAATTGGGCCTGATTCTGTACTTGGCAGCGATTATCTCCAAAAAAGGCGATGGCTTCCGGGATTTGAAAAAAGGCCTTATGCCCCCGCTCGTTGTCACCGGCGCATTTTTTATCCTGATCATGGTACAGCCTGACATGGGATCGGCAGCGATCCTGCTCGGCACGGCGATCGTCGTCATGATTTGCGGCGGTGCGCGGATTGGCCATCTGTTTATGATCGGGTTTCCGGTCACTTCTCTTGCCGTATTCGCTTATGTCATGAAGAAGGACCACGCCTGGAACCGGCTGACTTCTTTTCTCGATCCTTGGAGCGACCCTCTAGGTACGGGATACCATATCAAGCAATCGCTCATTGCCATTGCCCACGGAGGGCTGACCGGTACCGGATTTGGCAAAAGCATACAGAAATATTTGTATTTGCCTGAAGCGCATACAGATTTTATTTTTGCGATCATTTCCGAAGAGCTCGGCTTTTTCGGGACAAGCCTGTTCTTGCTCGTGTACCTGCTGTTCATCTTGCGGGGAATCCACATCTGTCTGAAAGTGCATGATACCTTCGCCAGCCTGGTCGGAATCGGAATCGTCAGCATGATCGGAATACAGGCGTTTGTAAACATCGGTGGCGTAACGTCCTTCATCCCTCTGACTGGCGTCACCTTGCCCTTTATCAGCTACGGCGGATCTTCCCTGCTAATGACCCTGGTATCCACGGGGATCCTTCTGAGCGTGTCCCGTGAAGTGAGTCGGCAAAAGCTGACAGAACAAGGGCAAAAGCAATTGTACGCAAACCGCTGATCGAAACGAATGGAAAAGGACCTGCCGTCTCTGCAGGTCCTCTTTGCTACATCTCAATTCCATCCACATGTACGTTTACCGCCTCCACAAACAGACCTGTCAAGGACTCCACCGTCTCCTTTACTTTCTCCTGAAGCTGGCGGCATACCTCGTGAATCTGCATGCCATACTTGATCGATACCCGCAACTCGATGGTGACAGCACCATCTGTGACGACGACATAAATGCCTTTGCCGCTGCCGCCGAACTTTTTGGCTAAATCTTGATAAAATCCACCGGAGCGCACCGAGACACCGGAAATGTCAGCCGCTACAACTCCAGCAATGACTGCCACTACTTGGTCCGCTACCCGAATCTCACCGCGCATGCTCTCCATACTCGCCCTCCTCCCTGCTCCCTTTACCCTTCTTACTTATGTGTTGTCTGTCTGACTGCCTGATTCTCAGACTTTTCTTTCATTATAAACATTTGTAGCTTGGGCTTGAAAGGGGATTTCTCGTTTTCTCTCCGTTAGTGTCGGGAGAGTGCACTGAATGTCGAGCAGAATCATGTTTTGCGATTTCATCGCCTCTTTCAGCGCAGGCAAAAGTTCATGAACGGCACTTACGCGGCGCCCTTCGATTCCGCAAGCCTCGGCCCATTTCACAAAGTCGGGGTTTTCCAGTCGAGTGCCAAATGGGGCAAGTCCGGTCTGAACCATTTTCCACTCTTCCAGTCCCAGCGTCTTATTGTTTACGACAATCAGCGGGAACGAGAGATTATGGGCTGCGGCTGTCATCAGCTCACCAGCCGTCATTTGCAACCCTCCGTCTCCGACGATCGCGACTACTTGACGGTCCGGATTGTTCAGCTTGGCTGCAATCGCGGCCGGCAAGCCATAACCCATCGTCCGCCATTTTCCAGAGAAAATCGGGAATTGTGCAGTCCCACGGAACGCACGGTTGAACCAGATGGAGTGTTCTCCTGTATCCAGGGCGATGATGGCATTGTCATCAACAACCTGGGACAAGGCATGCATGAGTGTTTCCGGCTTGATCAGCTCGTCTGTTCCTTGATCGACCAACTGCTCTGTCTCCTGCCAAAAAGAAGCGTGCCACCGTTTCACCTGTTGAATCCAACCGGAATCGGGCGACTTTCCTTCCAGGCGGCGCAGCCACAGGGGGAGCACATCGCCTAGCTCTGCTGTGACAGGAAACAGTCGAGGATGGGCATGGACAGTTGTCGGATTGTGATCGACCTGTACGACCGGCAAACCTGCCGGAATAAAGGAGCGCGGAAACCAGCTCGCTCCCAGCGCTACGAGCAAATCTGCTTGTGCCAATGCCTCGAGTCCCGCCCTGCTGCCGCCCTCGCCCAAGCCTCCCAGAACAAGCGGATAAGCCTCATCCACCGTTCCTTTGGCACCTAAAGTAAGCAGCAAGGCTGCGCCTATTTTCTCAGCCATCTGGAGACATAGATTGGCGGATTCACGGCTTCCCGTCCCCATCAGAATGACCGGTTTTTTCGCTTGAAGCAGCAGCTCTGCCGCATGCTCCACCTCTCCCCTGTCCACTCCCACGCCAGTTCGCAGTCGCGGCAAGGTCTCTACTAACGGCCATACCGTCGTGCGTGAAAAAATATCCTTGCAGATGGCGAGATGTGCGACACCTTTTTGACTGCCGGCTGTTACGTATGCGCGGTGAAGCACGTTGCCGATGGCATCCGGGTGGGCAACGGTCGTAGAGTACAAGCAGAGCGGGCGAAGCAAGTCTTCCTGCGGCACATATTGCTTGTACGGTCCTCCCAATTTGTGCGTCTCCACCTGACCCGTGATAGCGAGAACCGGAGCGTGATCCGCATACGCATCCGCCAGTCCATTCAATAAATTCAGTGTCCCCGGGCCGCTCGTCGCTGTACAAACCGCCGGTCTGCCAGTCCATTTTGCTTCCGCCGCTGCCATCATGGCTGCTGCTGATTCATGTCTGCATGCGATATAACGGATGTCTTTCTGTTTCCCGATGACATCCAGCCACGGCAGTATGGCATCACCCGCCACCCCGTAAATGTGTTTGACTCCCCACATGCGCAGCTGCTCCGTTACATATTGGGCGACCTGCATGAAGCACCTCCTGTCCTTGATACTTCTAGTGTGGCAAAATCTCCAGTATTTTACTAACTCGTATCCAGCCTTTTCGGGAAAACCTAGTGAATAGATCAGGAGAAATAAAGGAGGAACGTGAATGAAACAGCCTGTAAAATGGCTGCTTTGCCTTTTGGCCCTTGCTTTGACAGTGACAGCCTCTGTTATGATCTCCCCGGTACGGACAGATGCTTTCAGCAATCAAGAGGTTCGCGTCGGCGCTACCGGAAAAGATGTAAGAGAGATGCAGGGACGCTTGAAATACCTGGGCTTTTATACAGGAAAGGTCGATGGCGTGTTTTCCTGGCGCAGCTATTGGGCCCTGCGCAACTTTCAGTACGAATTCGGGTTAAAGGTAGACGGCATTTTAGGGCCAAAGACAAAGCTGAAGCTCTACAATGCCACAACCGGCTATCGGCCGACCGCTGAAGAGCTGGGTGTCGAACCGGCTCCAGCAGCTCCCGCGCCGTCTGCCCCCAAAAACACCAGCTACCGGAGCAAGGGCATTACAGACAACGATATTCGTCTGATGGCCAATGCCGTCCATGGCGAAGCACGCGGAGAGCCGTACGTCGGTCAAGTCGCCGTTGCCGCCGTCATCCTGAACCGAACCCGCAATCCGGCTTTCCCGAATTCACCCGCTGGCGTCATCTTCGAACCGCGGGCATTTACCGCCGTAGCAGACGGACAGATCTGGCTAACCCCTAACGAGACAGCAAAAAAAGCGGTACAAGACGCGCTCAATGGTTGGGACCCGACTGGAGGCGCCATCTATTACTTTAATCCGGATACGGCCACATCTGCCTGGATTTGGAGTCGCCCACAGATCAAAAAAATCGGCAAACACATCTTTTGCCGCTAGAGACAAAAGCAGGCACGGTGGGTACCGTGCCTCTTTCATTGCTCAAGCAGTCTTGCGTTGCACCAGCTACGAACGCTGCCCCTGCATGTGTTCGGCCATCTTGATAAACCGCTCTTCCTGCTCGGTCGTCCCGCAAATTCCGCATTGAATCATGTAGGACTCTCCCTTGTAGGGCTGATGGAAGGTGTCCAGCTCGTCTCTGGATAATTCCGCGACCAGCTCGCCGGATTGGGGATCAAGTCGGACATAGCGCGGAGTTTGTTCAATGACAGTAAATCTCATCCGATTTGATTTACATGTAGGACAGAGATACGGTTTTGCCAATAGAAGCACCTCCTAAGATGTCTCACCGAATAGTGTGAGCAAAAAAACGGTGATTTTATTCTCCAGGATTCGTTCAAAATAATGATGACATCCTTCAAAAGTTCGGTTACACTTAAAGACGAATTTTGATTTATGGTAAAAAACGGGAAAACGCAACAAACTTAACATCATGAGGTGAGCCTATGAACCAACGGCTGTTTTTCACGATTGTCGGCGCGAGCCTGCTACTGGCGGGATACGCCCATTATTTCACTGAAAATGAATTTTTTAAATTTGCAACTGCTTCCTTGGCTATCATTTTTTTGGCTGCTTGGTTGGGAAAATCGACAGAAAGTGTTGCACATTATGCAGGGGATCGCGTTGGCGGGTTTTTGAATGCGACGTTTGGCAATGCAGCCGAGCTGATTATCGCTTTCTTCCTGGTGAAGGAAGGCCTGTTCGATATGGTGAAGGCGTCCATTACGGGCGCCATCATCGGGAATATGCTGTTGGTACTCGGATTGAGCGTGTTTTTGGGGGGATTGAAGTACAAGGAGCAAACCTTTAACGGCAGGCTGGCCGGGCACAATGCATCCCTGATGATGCTCGCGATCGCCGCCCTGTTTATTCCGGCCGTCTTTATGAAGGAGCTCCCGCCTGTTGAGATCGGGACCTTGAGCACGGTGATCGCGGTTATTCTGATCGTGGCCTACCTTCTCTGGCTGATCTTCTCCATGGTCACGCACCGCGACTTCCTGTCCGACATTGAATCTCATGACAGTGAAGCAGCCTGGTCAAAAGGTGTGTCGATCCTGATGCTGGCGATCTCGACCTTTTTTGTGGCCGTCGTCTCCGAGTGGCTTGTCCACAGTGTTCAGCACGTCTCCGAAACACTTGGTTGGTCGGAGCTGTTCGTCGGGGCGTTTGTCATCGCCATTATCGGCAATGCGGCGGAGCACAGCGCTGCCCTGCTGCTGGCGATGAAAGGACGAATCGGCGCAGCTGTCGAGATCGCAGTCGGCTCCAGCCTGCAAATTGCCTTGTTCGTGGCCCCTACGCTCGTATTGGTCAGCTTGCTCCTGGGCCGTCCGATGGATATCGTCTTCACCACATTTGAACTTGCCGCCATTGGTGTCGCGACTTTTATTACCATCTCCATCACCAAAGACGGTGCGACCAACTGGTTTGAAGGCGTCCTTTTGCTGGCTGTCTATATCATCCTCGGAACCGCCTTTTTCTTTGCTTGATCCATAAAAAAGGGCGCAGCGTGTATTTCCATCGCTGCGCCCTTCTTTTTTATGCAGAACCAGTACCTGCCGGTTCTATGTTTCTTCTTCCTAAAAAACGCCCAGTGTGCTCAAAAATACGATGATAATGGCAATCGGTGCAATGTATTTCAGCAGCATCAGCCAGATGATAAAAGCGCGTCTCCCCCACTCTGTGGACACCTGCAATTCTCTGACAAGCAGCTCCCGTTTCAGCTTGAGCGGCACAAATACGGCAATCAGCAATGCACCCAGCGGCATCAAGACATTACTTACCAAAAAATCGGCCGCATCAAAGATGGGCTTCCCAAAAACGGTCACCTCTGACCAGACTCCAAAGGACAAGGCAGACGGAATTCCTGCCAGAAAAATAAGCATCCCGATAATCCACGAATAGCGCTTCCTGTTTTCTAGTTTGCCCCTGGAAAGCGACGCTACGATTATCTCCAGCATCGAAAATGCGGAGGTCAGTGTAGCAAACAGGAACAACGCCATAAATATGAGCAGAAACAGATTGCCAAACGGCACGTGCTCAAAGACAGAAGGCAAAACGATAAACAGCAGTCCCGGTCCTTCCGTCGGCTCCATGCCCAGGGAAAAAACGGCAGGAAAAATAGCCAGACCGGCAAACAAGGAAACCATCAGATTCAGCCCGACGATCGAGCCTGCGGAGCGCACCAGATTTTCCTGTTTGCCCAGATAGGAGCTGTACGTAACCATCACAGAAACCCCGACACTGAGAGAGAAGAACGATTGACCCATCGCATACAGCACAGAATCCGCCGTCAGCCGGGAAAAATCAGGCATCAGGAAAAACGCGACGCCTTTGCCTGCTCCATCCAGTGTGAGTGAACGGAACATCAGGACAAGGAACAGTAAAAACAGTGCCGGCATTAAATACTTGTTCGCCGATTCGATCCCGGCCTGCACCCCGCGAGCCACGACCCACATCGTGATCAGCATGAATACAAATTGAGCGCCGACAGATCCGATCGGGCTGGCAATGACACTGCCAAACAATTGATCGTACGGCATGCCTGTCAGTTGTCCCGTCAAGCCGCGATACATATAAGTGAGAATCCAGCCGCCTACCACACTGTAAAACGAGAGCAGCAAGAAGCAAGTCGCCACGCCCAATCTGCCGATCCAATGCCATGCGCTTCCCGGTGCGAGAGTTTTGTAAGCCGAAATTGCCTCTTGCTGTGTGCTGCGTCCAATCACGAATTCACCCAACAATAGCGGAAGACCGATTGCGAGTGTAAATACGAGGAACAGCAGAAAAAATGCTCCGCCACCACTCGTTCCGACTACGTAGGGAAATTTCCAGATCGCCCCGAGTCCGATCGCCGAACCCGCTGCCGCCAGAATAAATCCAAGTCTGGTCGTCCATTGCTCTGTTTGCTTCATGCCCTATCCACCTCTTTCTAACTTTCCACTAGCCTGTAAAAAAGAAAACACCCATCCCCAAAAAGGGACGAGTGTTGTGCTCGCGGTACCACCCTGGTTAGGCTTTGTCAGCCTCGCTCATTTCATTGATAACGGGAATGACCCGGTTCCCTCCTACTAGGGGCGCCTTCCTTTCAGAGGACAGCTCAAGAGTGAATTCAGCGGGGCATGCCTGGAAACGACTCTCAGTCTCTGGTCGCTTCTCCCTGTCAAGCCGCTTGGCCGCTTACTGGTCTCCATCTTCGCTTTTGCCGTATTCATTTGTTCAAGGCAAGCGAGAACAAAAAAAACCCGCCCCCTAAAAGGGACGAGTTGCTCGCGGTACCACCCTGATTAGACAAGCGTGTAAAGGAAAAAAAGTCAAGAGCCCTTTTACTTGCATGCCTCACTTTGTTCATTGGTAACGGGAATGACCCGGTTTTCCTTCTACTGGGCATCGAAACCGTTCAAAGGACAGCTCAGGAGTGAATTCGGCGAGGCATGCTTTAAAACTGCTTTCAGTCCATGGCAGTTTCTCCCTGGCAAGCTGCTGGTTCGCTTACTAGTCTCCGTCGACGCTTTTGCTCTTCAAAAGTTATTATTTAATCTAAAGCAGTGAGAGTGAAAAAGCAAGTATTTTTTTATGCCCTTGTAAAACTCGATCACAATAGAAAAGCGAGGAACGTTTCCATTCTCTCGCCTTTACCCCTTCTGATTGTACAGTTCGTGAAGATCAGCCAGTTTTCTTTCCAACGAACCCATTATTTCACGACCGATCTCTTCGTCAATCAGTCCCAAACGGACGGCGAACTCCACTTCACGCGAAAGCCCGAACATCTGGGTGTCAAGCACCTCTTCATACAGCGGGCACTGCGGCATGGTCAGGTTTTCCATCTGTACGTCTATGAGCTTGTAGATCTTGTCCGCATCTGCTCGCAGTAATGCTAGCGCTTTTTGTTCCAGATCGGGAATCTTAATTTCTGTCAAAACCTATCCCTCCGTTTGCCACCATCCTTACCTTACATAGTACGTTATTCTGGGCCATTTGAAAAGGGGAGACGATTTGGCAACTGTAAGTATATACGCACGAACGCTTTCGATTTGACTAAAAAATGCTCAAATCCCACATATCGGAGAGCCTTTGCAGCAGCTTGACCCCCGCTACCGAGTTCCCCTTTTCATCCAAAGCGGGACCAAATACGCCAAGTCCCATACGCTGCGGCACTGAAGCCATAATCCCTCCGGCTACACCGCTTTTTGCAGGGATGCCGACGTCGATGGCAAACTCTCCGGAAGCGTTGTACATGCCGCATGTGACCATGAAGGTTTTGCAAATTCTCGCCACTTCACGGGGAAGCAGCTGCTCGCCGCTCACAATGTCGTAGCCGTCCGCAGCCAAAATGGCAGCAAGCCGTGCCACCTCCACGGTCGTGACCTCGATCGAGCAATGCCGAAAATACAGATCGAGAGTTTCTTCCACGTCCCCGGAAAGAATCTTGCTCTCCTTCAAAAAATAGGCGAGGGCGCGGTTCCGATCAGCGGTCTGCTTTTCGGACTGATATACGTCGTAATTGACACGGAGCTCGGGATTGCCTGTCATTTTTCTAAGCAGCCGCATGATCTTCTCCAGCCGTTCTTCCACAGTTGCTCCGGGAATCATGCCTGCAACAGCGATGGCTCCGGCGTTGATCATCGGGTTTAACGGCTTGTGCGGCTTGATGGTCTCCAGCTTGATAATCGAATTGAACGGGTCGCCTGTCGGCTCTTTGCCCACACGTTCAAAGACATATCGCTCTCCATGCTCGCACAGCGCAACCATGAGTGAAAAAATCTTGGAGATGCTCTGCAAGGTAAACGGAAGATGGGCATCCCCGGCCGAAAGCAGCGTCCCGTCTTTGAGGCACACACTGATGCCCAGCCGCCTCTTGTCCTGTCTGGCCAGCTCCGGTATGTACGAAGCTACCTCGCCTTTTTCCGCTTCGCTGACGGTCTCCTGCACCGTCTGTTCAAGCACTTGCTGAATGTTGATATGGTCCATTTTGTCCATGTAGATCGCCTCTTGCGTGAATAGAATGGAATTCTGCTGCCCCCATTGTAAGAAGTCAGAGCCTCATTGTCAAAAGCGATGCTGTTTTTTGCTTGGGAGCAAGACGCAGAAGCGAATTTTTGCTATTCAGAAAAACGCTTTTTGCAAAAATGCACGGGCGGCTCGTTTGCCACATCCTTTGCCGCGGGTTACAATGTTACCGAGACGCTAAACAGACGGAGGAATGTATCATGTCAGAGGTAATCGTATTCAAGGGAGCCGTTTCCTTCCCCATAACACTCGACCCGAGCGTATGGATTTTTGACGACCGCAAGTTTGATCTTGGCACCTATACGGGTGAGGAAGATAACGATACAGGCAATCAGAAAAAGTACCTGGAAGGAACCGGTGCCCAATGGGACAAGGAGCTTCGGGAAGGTGCAGCCTTGCCGTCGGAGCGAAAGAGCTTGAACGAGGAACGGAAGGCTCTCCAGGGTGACTACGGAATCCGGCTTGCGCCGTTCATCGACAACGCTGCTCCCCTTCCGGAAGCGACCCATGTACGGATCTACCGGGAGACAGGAGAGCCTATCCTCCTTCCGCTCAGCGAAGCCAGACGGGCCATCCTGCAGTTTTCAAAGGACGGCAAGCCTATACGGACGGATGGTCCTGTCTACTTTTTCCTCCCAGAAACACTGCTGGCCAAAGAAGCGCCGGTAACAGGAATTACTGCCTTTGAATTTGTCGCTGAAACCGGACAGTAAGCATACAAAAAAGCCATCCGAAGCTGCGGATGGCTTTTTGCATAATTTTTTGTACATCTAGGTTAGCCCGTTTACGCGCTCACTACCTGCGCGATACCGATGTCTCTTCTCTTTATCTCTGCACTGAGCAGTTCAATAAAAGCTGGGTCCAGTTGAAGGTCGACGGCACGATGATATACTTCTATCAGCATTTGGTCACTCAAGTATTTCACGCTTGTCACCTCCATCCCTTAACCTGAACCCATTGTAGCAGAAGAAACAGGCGCGAACAATCGTTCTGATATCCACAGGCAATGGGGATATCATGTGGGTAAGCTGTGGGCAAACTGTGTGCAACTGACAAAAAGGCAGGGTTGTCCATGTGGATTCTCCCTGCGCTTTTATCCACATGTTGTCGCAATTTGTCGAACGATTAACCTGCTTTTTCCCTTGCTTGAGTGGAGATTTGTCCGACTGACCATAAAAAGGACCATCCCCGCTAAAGGAGATAGTCCACTTTTTTGGAAGAGATCACTTATACATTTGCTGTTTCCGTTACTTGCAAGACTTGCTTGATCCGTTCGATCGCCCAATCCAGATCTTCCTTCGTAATAACCAAAGGCGGTGCAAAGCGGATTGTAGTCTCATGCGTTTCCTTGCACAGCAGCCCCAGTTCTTTCAGCTTTTCACAATACGGGCGAGCAGCCGTTTCCAGCTCCAGTCCAATAAACAGACCGCGTCCGCGAATTTCTTTGATCAACGGGTTTTTGATCTCCTTCAATTTTCCGAGGAAGTACTCACCCAGCTCTTGGGAGCGTTCCACCAGCTTTTCGTCAACCAGGACGTCCATGGCCGCTACGGCGACAGCACAGCCGAGCGGATTGCCGCCAAAGGTCGAACCGTGGGAACCAGGTTCAAAGACGCCCAGAACTTCACGGTCTGCCGCTACAGCCGAAATCGGGAACACACCGCCTCCGAGCGCTTTCCCCATAATGTACATATCCGGCTTCACGTCTTCCCAATCAGACGCAAACAGCTTGCCTGTACGGCCAAAGCCCGTTTGGATTTCGTCGCAGACGAGCAGCACATTGTTGGCCTTGCACAGCTCATACGCCTGCTTGAGATAGCCTTGCGGCGGAATGATGATGCCGGCTTCCCCCTGGATTGGCTCCAGCATGAACGCTGCCGTGTTCGGCGTAATCGCCTGTTTCAGCGCTTCGATGTCACCGTACGGGATAATCTTAAAGCCTGGGGTAAATGGACCAAACCCACGCTGGTAGCCAGGATCGGAAGAGAAGGAGGTGATCGTAACTGTACGCCCGTGGAAGTTGCCCTCGCACACGATAATTTCAGCCTGGTTATCCGGCACTTTTTTGACGTCATATGCCCAACGGCGAACAGCCTTGAGCGCCGTTTCCACCGCTTCTGCTCCGGTGTTCATCGGCAAAATCATATCCTTGCCGGTCATTTCAGCAAGCTTCTCATAAAAGTTGCCAAGCTGATCATTGTAGAAAGCCCGGGAAGTCAGCGTCACTTTGTCAGCCTGATCCTTCAGCGCCTTGATGATGCGCGGATGGCGATGCCCCTGGTTCAGAGCCGAGTATGCGCTCAGCATGTCCAGGTATTTGTTGCCTTCGGGATCTTCTACCCAAACGCCTTCTGCCTTGGAAATAACGATCGGAAGCGGATGATAGTTGTGAGCACCGAATTTTTCTGTTTGATCAATGACCCGGTTTGACTTGTTCATATGTTCATTGCCTCCTTGATTATGCGATGTCTCTCTTTTATTCAAGAATGATGCCAACTGTTTGAGCCTGTACAAATCCTTGGTTTCAGCGGGAAGGGCATTCCCACAGAGCAAAAAAAGTTTGCATCATATCCTTCTTTTGTCCATATTAGCGCATAATTATTTTGCACCTTTTCCATCCTATGTTATGATGTACCTCATACCATACCAACAGGCAGGTGCATTTTGGATGTCATCCGGGCAAAAGCTGAACTTACCCGACCATACCCTACATGTCTTTGAAACCATTTTGGACAGTGTCAATGAAGGTATCCACGTAATCGACGCATCGGGTACCACGATCGTATACAATCGCAAAATGACTGAGATGGAATCGATGAGCAAGCGAGACGTTCTCAACAAGCCACTGGACGAAGTGTTTCAGTTCCCTCCCGGCCAGGAAAGCACGCTGCTTACTTGTTTGCGTACCGGCAAAAGCGTCCGCAACGTGAGACAGACGTACTTCAACGACAAAGGTCAGGAGATCACGACGATAAACAACACGTTCCCGATCCTCAAGGATGGAGAACTCATCGGCGCAATGGAGCTTGCGAACGATGTGACAAAAATGGAGCGGCTGATCCGTGAAAATCTGTGGGAAAAGAACGGCGCGCGCTACACCTTTGACAAAATTATCGGTGTAAGTCCCGCTATTCTGGAGGTTGTGGAAAATGCCAAGCGTGCGGCAAGGACCTCTTCCTCTGTATTGGTCGTAGGGGAAACGGGAGCTGGCAAAGAGCTCTTTGTCCAGAGCATTCACAATGCAAGTCTCCGCGCCTCGGCTCCCTTCATTTCACAGAACTGTGCTGCCCTGCCTGATTCCTTGATCGAAGGACTCCTCTTTGGAACTGCCCGTGGCGCATTTACCGGAGCAGTGGAGAGACCCGGCCTGTTCGAACAAGCAGAAGGCGGTACCTTGTTCCTGGACGAGATCAACTCGCTTAGTATGCCCCTGCAGGCAAAACTGTTGCGGGCCTTGCAGGAAAAGTCCATCCGGCGCATCGGGGACACAAAAGACAGGTCCATCGACGTACGAATCGTAGCCGCGATGAATGAAGACCCGGTAGAAGCCATATCCCATCAGCGCTTGCGAAAGGATCTGTATTACCGCCTCGGGGTGGTAACGCTTTTTATTCCACCCCTGCGTGAACGGAGAGAAGATATTCCGCTTTTGATCCAGCATTTTATCGACAAGTACAATCACCTGTTCCAAATGAGCGTCGAAGGTGTAAGTGAAGACGTGCTGGCGTTTTTCATGGGACACGACTGGCCCGGAAACGTCAGGGAGCTTCAGCACGTTATCGAAGGTGCGATGAATCTGATGGTAGACGAAACCGTTATTACCTCCGAGCTGCTTCCTTACCATTTTTTACGCCGCACATCTGCACCCATAAAGGAAAAGATAACAGTACTACCCGTATCGGACGAAATCTCTCCTTTGAAACAAAAAATGCAGGAGTTCGAAACGTACTATATTCAGAAAGTCGTTGAGAAGAACAACGGCAATATTTCCCGTGCAGCCAAGGATTTGCAAATCAGCAGACAAAGCCTGCAATACCGCCTTCGCAAGTTGGGGGTTAAGCCAGTGTGAAGTGCAAATTTTTTTGGCGTTTGCCTGCTTTTTTTGCACGGAACGCCTATTTTTTTTGCACAAAACCTCTTTTTTGTCCCATAATAAACAACCGTTCCACAATTCCGACTTTGGCACACCATTTGCATAGGGAATATACACACAGTTTATGATCACAAGTTGTGCATTCACGTTAAGGAGAGGGTTACATGGCATCTACGAACGATCAACAACACAAATTAAAGCGGTCCATGAACAGTCGCCATCTCTTCATGATCTCTCTCGGCGGAGTAATCGGAACCGGTTTGTTTCTTGGCTCGGGTTATACGATCGGGCAGGCAGGTCCGATCGGCACGATTATCTCTTATTTGGTCGGCGGTTTCATCATGTATCTGACCATGCTCTGTCTTGGCGAGCTCTCAGTCGCCATGCCTGTAGCCGGTTCGTTTCAAACGTACATGACGAAGTTTGTGAGCCCGTCGCTGGGATTCGCTGTCGGCTGGCTGTATTGGTTTGGGTGGGCGGTTACGGTGGCTCTTGAGCTCTTGTCCTCGGGGCTCATGATGCAGCGCTGGTTTCCGGAGTCCCCGGTATGGCTGTGGTGTGCCATTTTTGGTGTCGTTCTGTTTCTTCTGAATGCGCTTTCCGCGCGAGCATTCGGAGAAAGCGAGTTCTGGTTTTCGAGTATTAAAGTAAGCGCTATCATCCTGTTCATCATTCTTGGCGGCGCAGCGATGTTCGGTCTGATCGAGATGAAAAACGGCCAGCCCGCCCCCATGTTTTCAAACTACGTGAACAGTCCGCTGTTGCCAAACGGAATTACCGGCTTGCTTTTGACCATGATTACCGTCAACTTTTCCTTCCAGGGAACAGAGCTGATCGGGATTGCTGCAGGAGAGAGCAAAGATCCGGAGAAAACCATTCCCAAATCCATTCGCACAACGGTCTGGAGAACTTTGGTCTTCTTCGTTCTCGCTATCTTCATCCTGGCCGGCTTGATCCCTTACCAGCAGGCTGGTGTTGTTGAAAGTCCATTCGTAGCTGTATTTGATAGCATCGGCATTCCTTACGCCGCCGACATCATGAACTTCGTTGTGCTCACAGCCCTTTTGTCCGTTGCCAACTCAGGACTTTATGCCGCCACGCGGATGCTCTACTCTCTCTCCCACAGCGGCATGGCGAGCAAAAAGCTGGGCATGACAAACCGCAAAGGCATTCCGATGAACGCGCTTTTGATCACCTTTGCCATTTCTCTGCTCTCTCTGCTGTCTGGTTTCTTTGCAGAAGAGACCGTCTTTATGGTGCTGCTCTCGGTTGCCGGACTGGGTGCGCAGGTCGGCTGGATTTCGCTCTCCGCTTCCCAGCTCGCTTTCCGCCGTCAATACCTGAGAAATGGCGGGAAACTGGAAGATTTGAAATTCAAGACTCCTCTGTATCCGTTCTTGCCATTGCTCGCCCTCGTGCTGAACATTGCCGTTCTGGTCAGTCTCGCATTCGACCCGAGTCAGCGGATTGCCCTTTATGGAGGGGTGCCGTTCGTGCTCATCGCAATTCTGATTTATCAGCTGTACTTTAAAAATAAATCCGGAAACTCATCGGAACCGAATGGAAATGCGGCCTGATCGTCCGGAAATCGAGTAGGAGGGGGCGACTAACCCCCGTCCTCTCACACCACCGTACGTACCGTTCGGTATACGGCGGTTCACCAAGCTTGACGAATTTGAGAATATCGTTGCACTAAGCTTTTCAGCCCTTGTTGTTGCCAGTAGGCAATGCCGAGGGCTTTGTGTATATGCGGAGACTTTGTGGTACGCCATGCACCCTTGCGGGTATTTGCAATTTCAATGGCTTTTACGTGAGATATGCCAAGAGAACGAAGTTCTCGATATCTGGTTCTCACGCGTTTCCACTGCATCCACAAACAAAGACGGAGCCTGCGCCTTGTCCATTCCTCAATGGATTGTAGAATGCCCTTCGCGTCTGCAAGGGCGAAATATCCAATCCAGCCCATGAGGTACTGATTTATTCTTTCAATCCGCTTCTCCATCGAGATGCTCCACACCGGATTCGTGATCGTGCGGATTTTCTCTTTTAGCTTGAGGAGGGATTTGGGGTGGATGCGAATCCTTGTCTGTTTTGCAAAGGTAAAACTAAAGCCCAAGAATTTTCGTTTCCATGGTCGGTCTATCGCGCTTTTCTCCTCATTTACTTTTAGCCTTAGTACCTTCTCCAAGTGGTTTTGAATACTCTTCTTTACTCGTTCCCCTGCCCGTTTTGT
The DNA here is from genome assembly GCF_038592925.1 of Brevibacillus sp. FSL K6-2834. Classification (NCBI taxonomy): domain Bacteria; kingdom Bacillati; phylum Bacillota; class Bacilli; order Caryophanales; family Paenibacillaceae; genus Brevibacillus; species Brevibacillus sp. FSL K6-2834. Next base: position 2,307,504 of record NZ_CP151945.1, on the reverse strand, counting down.
TTTCACGTAGATATTACAATCGTCTGCGTAGCGGCAGAAACGGTGGCCTCTCTTTTCGAGTTCCTTGTCCAAATCATCAAGTAGGATATTTGCCAAAAGTGGGCTTAACGGCCCACCTTGCGGTGTTCCTTCACTTGATGTTGTACAGACGCCATTTATCATGATCCCCGCATTCAAGTAGGAACGAATCAGTCTTAAAATTCTCTTGTCCTGAACTTTTCGAGCCACACGGCTCATTAGAATATCATGATTTACGCGATCAAAGAATTTCTCTAGATCGATGTCCACCACGAAACGATATCCTTCGGAGATATACGCTTGCGCTTTCCTTACTGCCATGTGAGCGCTACGTTTTGGACGGAACCCATAGCTAGATTCCGAGAAGGTGGGGTCGAAGATCGGCGTTAACACTTGGAGGATGGCCTGCTGAATAAAGCGGTCTACCACGGTGGGAATGCCTAATAACCTTACACCACCGTCAGGTTTCGGGATTTCGACTCTGCGAACAGGTGAAGGTCTATAGGTTCCCCTTTCCATCTTCTCGCGGATGGCTTGCCAGTGTTCACGTAGATAATCGCGTAGTTGTTCGGTTGAAACACCATCGACTCCACCGACACCTTTGTTTTCCTCCACTCGTTGGAGTGCCATCCGTAAGTTTTCCCGTGATAAGACTTTTTCCAGCAAATCCATAATGATGTTCCTTCCTTCGCACATGCGGACTCCGTGCTTGCTGTACGATACTCAGCCCTCTTTTGTACCCTCGGGGCTTCACCCCTGCTCTTCAAAAGTAGTTCCTTGACAGAATTCTGCTTCGACGTACCGTATCAAAAGACATGGATCGCATGCTGGCTTGATGTTCGGCCCTTCCCCATTCAAGCGTCCTCTACTCGGGTACTATGGCCTCTGCTGACTTCTGCATGTTCAGCGTCTCCTTACGGAGACGGTTACCAACAGTTGAAGGCGTTTCATGCAGACCTCCCCAGGTAAGAACGATAACTTTCATCCCATGTACCTGCCCAAGTTTACTACTGTATCCCTTGGCTGTATGGGGCTTTGTCTTGTTTGGCAGACTCGCCCGGATACAACAGCCTCAAATTGGGTTCGTGTACCTCAGGTCGGGATTTTGCCGCCGGCTTCCTTCAGATTCGACCTCGCGGTCGACACCCTTGCCTTGAGCTAACGGTTGGTACAGCCAACCCCCGTTCGGGACTTTCACCCTATAGCTATCGCCCATGCTGGGCGCACCAAAAAGAAAAGCTTGCGGCCACCCACAGCCGCAAGCTTTTCGTCATTTACGTTTACATCGACAAACGAACGATTTCAGTTATGACCACCATGGCAAAGACGGCAAACCCAAGGGAACTGGCTACCAGCAGCATGCGTTTAACCTTATTCATGTCTTCCATTTGCGATTCCCTCCATTTCTCTATTGCCAACCATCTCTACCGTTATATACGAATGGCAAATGGAAAATGTTTCAACTTCTATACAATTTTATGAACGTGCCACTTTTGTACAGCTCTTTCCGCTTTCGTCCGTCTGTACGGCATGTTCCATCCGGTACATTTGCCAAGCGACTCCGATGCCGACCACCAGACAAATCGTCCACGGCAGCCATGGGGCTCCCAACTGGCGGGAAGTATCATATACCCAGCCCCCGAGAAGCTGCCCGAAAGACCCGCCAATTGCGAGGGCATATCCGTTAAATCCATAGTAGGCGCCGACATGCTCCCGAGGCGCCAAGCGAGGAACCACTTCCACCAGGTTAGGTACGGCGATCATGGTACCTAGCGCGTACAGAAAGGCATTGATGATTAACATCCATAGGTTATCAGCAAAGGCGAGCAAAAACAACCCGGCACCCATTACCAGTGTCCCGATGCCGATCAGCGTAAAGCGCTGCGTATACCCTTCGAGCCACTTCGTCACCTTCATCTGCAGCAAAATGACGGAAAGAGAAATCGCGGACAGCACGATCCCTACATCGGCCTTTTGATGTGTCACATCCTCCACCAATTGCGGGATGGTGAGAAACAACTGCATATTCAAATAGTAATACCCCATCAGGATCATGGTGTAGCGCACGAAACGGCTATCCTTGATGACGTGGGACATACTGCTCCAGATGCTGTGAGTCGTATTTTTCGCGGCGATCGGCTGCAGGAAAAACAGCACGAGCAGCCCGTTTGCGGCAAACATCCCGCCGGCAAACAGCGACAAATACGTAAAGTCAACGGTAGCCAACGCCGTACCGACAATTTGCGACCCGACGATCCCGATATTGGTCAATACGTTTCGCAGCGAAAATACTTCTTTGCGAATCGATTCTGGCGTAAGGACTGCAAAGGCGGCAGAACCTGCAGGATCAAACAAAGAGCCTCCCAGCCCCGACAAAATCGCTGCGACAAAAAAATGCCACGTTTCCGTACAGAACGCAAACATGGCAAAGCCGATGGCCCGTATCCACAGTCCCAGTACCATGGTTCCCTTGTAGCCGAATTTATCGGCTACGACCCCGCCCAAAAAGGCAAAGCCCTGTTGCGAAAATTGCCGTACACTCAGCACCAGTCCAGCCATGGCAACCGTCCAGCCGATGCTGCCCGTCAGATGCAGAGTCAGGTAAGGAATCAACGCATAAAAGCCCAGATTCATCATGAAAGAAGTTCCCAGCAGCAGCTTGACGGAGACCGGGGTTTCTCTCCATATCTCCCGATTCATTTCAACCACTCACTCTCCTGTTTTCCGGTCCAGCAAATAAAGATACCTTCAGCTTACAAAGCAAGGTATAATTTGAGAAACGATTCTTTTTGTATAGAGTTATCAATTCTCTAGATAAGAGGGAAGAAGTGAATGGATTTTGAACAACTGCGGGCTTTTTATACACTCGCCCAAACCAAGAACTTTACCAAGGCTGCCGAAATGCTGCATCTGGTCCAGTCCACGGTAACGATGCGCATCAAGCAATTGGAAGAAAAAGTAGGCAAACCTCTGTTTACGAGGGACAAGAGAAGCGTCGAGATCACTCAGGCCGGCCTTACCTTGCTCCCCTATGCCGAACGCATTCTCAAGCTGGCAAATGAAGCGTTGAGCGAAGTAGCTTCTCTGCAGCCCTATGAAGACTACCTTTCCATCGGCAGCCTGAATGCCATCTGGACATCGACCCTGGAACCGATCTTGAAGGAGTACCACTATCGCTATCCGCAAATTGCCATCAGCACCAAAACCGGGCACTCCTCCGATGTCATCCAATATTTGCTTGATAACATGATCCAGATCGGCATTGTCTATATCCCGCCTTCCCTGCCCAATTTCGAGGTGATCCCCACATGGGAAGACGAGATCGTTCTCGTCTGCAAGGCTGGCGACTCTGTGACGGCGGCGACTCACATAGACGCCCGGGAGCTTCGGAATTTGCCGCTCTTGTACGTCAACTGGGGCCCTCCGTTTGACGAATGGATTCGTCAGACTCTGCCTCGCAACTACGTCCCCAAATTGCATGTGGACAAAGCGGAGCTGGCGATCGATCTGGTCAAGGAAGGTCTTGGCGTCAGTCTGCTTACCCGTTCTACGGTGAAAGCCGACCTCGCTGCCGGGACGCTCAAGGAAATGGTGATTGTCGGCAGCAAGCCGCCGAAGCGCTCGGCATACATCGTGCTGCCAAAGGACAAAAAAAACAAGCCCAGCGTGGAAAAATGGCTGAGCCTGATGAAAGAATTCGGCTATTCCATTTAAGCAAGTCTCTCGGAAGCTCACTTTTGCGAGGAGGCAAACGTCGGGTAGTACGATGCTTTGCCCGCCTCTCCCCATTTTGCACGTGCAAATCGGAACAAAAAGTACCAGCCTGCCGCGAAACAAGCACCGGTCGTCACATCGCTCGGAAAATGAACTCCCAGATAGACACGACTTGCAATAATGGCGACAATCAACAGATAAAGCAGCGGCGCTGCCCATTTGGCCCAACTCCGAGGGATCATAAGCGGCAGCAGCGACGCCAGGATCGCATAATAAACCGAACTGACCATGGCATGGGCACTGGGAAAGGAATACGAATCCGGTCTGGCAATCAGATTATGTCCGACTGGACGTTCCCTCGCAAACGAATTTTTCATCCCCTCATTCATACAGGCCGCCCCCAGCATGACAATCGCCACGATGACCGCTTCACGGCGGTAGCCTCTCCAGTACAGCCACAGGACGAGAAGTCCGCTAAGCGCGACGATCGCCTTGGTCCCTCCCAAACCCGTCAACACTGTCAGCACTATCGTCAGCTCATCAGAGCGCGCCTCCTTTGCCAATGCGAAACCTGCCTGGTCAAACGCTCCGAAACCATCCTGGAAATAAACGGAGACAAGAGCAGCTGCAATAAGAAAAAAGACGGCTGCGCCCCACAAATATTTTGAACTGTTCTGTTTCATCCAATCTCCCCCCCATCGTCCATCAGCGCTCTCAGCGCTTCCGCAAAACGCTCGTCATCCTGGGCGCTTCTGGCGGCTGGACCTCTTGTACGCCCGCCGCCTCTGCGATACCGGGCTTTTTCATTGCGCTCTTCCAGGTGGAAGGCAATTCGCTCTGAATGAAATATTGTTCCATGCGGTGAAACCGCCTTTGCGCGCTTTCCCAAAATCAATGCGGCAAGGCCGATATCTTGCGTGACTACGATGTCTCCTCGCTCTGCTTCATTGGCCAGTTTCATATCAACGGCTTGTGGTCCGGCATCGACTGTGACGTGATCGGCACCGGTCAATTGATGATTGAAGCTGGCAAAGGTGATGCATCGCCAGCCCCTTTCCGCACATAGCGTTCTGGCTATAGCCAAGGCTTGACGGGGACAAGCGTCGGCATCGATCAGCACCCGCTTTTCTTTCATATGCCTGCACCTCTTTTCACACTTTCCCCCCTTCTCCTTTTTTGATACGATGGACGTGAGAGGAGTGAATGTACCTTTGCGTTACGAATTTGTCTACGATGAACGGATGGGTATTCGTCTTCCCGCCCTTCAGCACGACTGGGAAGAGTATTCGCCAGGTGAAAGGGCAGACATCCTGATGGAGTGGGAAGAAATCCGTTCCACGATCCCAGATCGCATCATCAAGCTGGAAGCGATGATCATAGAAAAACAGACACAGTTGGATGTCGAAGAGGATTTCCCCCGCTCCTGTCAGCTGAACTCGGAAATCCACGAAATAGCGAGTATCATTAACGATCTTAATATATGGTTCCGCGTACAGCAAGACTACGACACCAAGATTCATGGGTAAATCCGGGCGGGCACACAAAGAAACCGGGCTGCATCCGTACTCTATGCGACCCGGTTTCTTTTTTTTTCTACGACTGACCAATTAACTAACAAGGATTTCCAAGACCTCTGTCGAAGTTAGTCATTAGCCTATTTGACGGAGGTCTTCTCATGCCTTTACCCAAGAATCGTGTCATTCCTGAAAAGAAAATATACTTTCGGCCAGAGATACAGCATTGCCCGCACTGTGGCACGAAACTCAGGCGACATCATACCGCATGGAAAAAGAATGTCATCACACTTGCCGGTGTTATCCAAGCTTGGAGTATGGCTTATGCTTGCAGCAACGCAGATTGCTCATACCCCAGAACCTATTACAAATCCGCTGAAGCTGAGCTTCTCAGCATGAAACACACTTCCTACGGTTTTGACGTGCTAGCGTTGGTTGGTCAGCTTCGGTTTAAGCAACATATGACAATCGGCGAAATTACGGAAACGTTGAATCAGCGCGGGGTAACCACGTCAGAACGCAATTCTCAGCGGTTGTACGAACGTTATCTTACCTTGCTCCGCGCTAGCGTGACGGATCACGTCAAGCAAGCACTCAAGCAAGTTGTTCAGGACCGTGGCGGTATCATGATTTCCATGGACGGTGTTCAGCCCGAGAAAGGCAATGAGACGCTCTATGTCATACGAGAAGTATTCAGCGGAACGATCCTGTCTGCACAAAATCTAAAGAGTAGCTCCGCAGAAGAACTTAAGAAACTCATCCTGCCTGTTATCGAACTGGGATTTCCCATCATCGGGATCGTTACGGATGGTCAACAATCCATCCGAATGGCCATGGAATCGTTACTGCCGGACGTGCCGTACCAATACTGCCAATACCACTATCTAAAGGACATTGCAAAGCCTGTTGTCGATTTAGACCGCAAGCTCAAGACAGGAATCAAGAAGAGCCTCCGTGGTATTCGCGAAGTCGAGAAGCGAATCGAAAACGATGCCTCTACAGAAGCAGAGGTGGCAAAAGATTACGTGGCGGCCATTCGTTCTGTGCTCCTCGAAGACGGCAATCCCCCACTCGATCTACCGGGCATACGTGTTTATGAAAATGCTAGAGCCATTCAGGCTTCCCTCGAACGATGCCTGAGTAAAAAAGGGGCCCTCTCTGCTCAAAAACCTAATCAGAATTTTCGATAAATTGGATGATTTTGAAGAGCAATATGCTACCGTGATGCGCTGGTCCAAACCGATTCACCACGTTGCCGGGATCTTGAATCCAAGCATAGATAAACGAAGTGAAACGGTTCGATTTCATATGCAGCATCTGTTAGATTGGGTTGAACAGACGTACACCAGCAAAGACGACTTGCCAATGGTTGCAAATCTGAAAAGCTACTCCCGAGGGTTTTGGAAAGGCCTGTTTACGTGTTACGACCATCCGCATGTCCCACGAACGAACAACGACCATGAGCGTTTCTTCCGCCAGACGAAGACCCGGCATCGACGGATGACGGGTCTGAGAAGTTGGAACGAATATATCCTCCGAAGTGGTGAAATGGTCGTATTTGTCGATGACGCACTTCACCAGAGTAATGTGTTAAGTAGACTTCAGTCTGTAAACTACCTTGATTTTAAAAATGAACGCCTGCGTTGGTCTGCTCGTTTGAGTGAAGCTACCAAACGCAGACGATTCCGAACGAATCCAAGTGTGTACCTGGAACAGGCCGAAAATGCTTACTGTATGTTAATTGGTCAGTCGTAGTTTTTTTTGCTGTCACGTTTTCAAAAATCCCCTTAGCTGCCTGCCGCCTGCACCCTGCTTTTTTTCTTGCGGGCGAGCTTTAACGCAAGCATGCCGGTGACATGCGGTGCAGCCATCGAGGTCCCGTTCAGTGTACGGAAGCTGTCCCCCGGCCATGTCGACAAGATTTCCACGCCTGGCGCCTTCATGTTCATCCCTTTTCCCCGTGCACTGAAGTCTGCCAGATTGCCGTTTCGGTCAATCGCACCTACTCCAATCACTCCAGGGTACCTGGCCGGGTACTCCACCTCTCCTCCGTTGTTCCCGGCAGAAGCGACCATGACAATCCCCCGCTTCGATGCCTTCTTGACCATCCGGGCCAATGCTTCGCTGTACTGTCCCATTCCAAAACTCATATTGACAATATCCATCTCGTTTTCAATCGACCAGTTCAAGGCTCTGATAATATCGGATAATGAAGCCGTTCCATCCTCGCGAAAGGCTTTCACGTCATACAGGTCCGCTTCCGGAGAAACCCCGACGATCCCTGTATGGTTCATCTCCGCCACAATGATACCCGCTACATGGGTACCATGGCCGTTCCGCTTTCCTCCCACCAGATTGACGCCGCCCTTGACCCGATCCTTTAATTCAAAATGGTCCCGGGCGATGCCTGTATCAATTACAGCAATCTTGACTCCATTTCCCCTGCCCTTTCTCCACATGCGTTCGGCACCGATGTACTTGACTCCCCATGGCACTTCGTCTTCACCGTGCGCCTCGTCTTCTGCGTGCACGGTGACTGTGGCATTCTCTTCAACATGGGGATTGTATTTGCGGAACTCTTCCTCAAACAGCTCGAACATATCCTGCCTGACGCAAAGACAGGACAAATCATGATAGCAGTTCCACGGCTGTTTTACTGAGAGGCGGGACACCCTCTCCTGCAACTCGGACAAAATCTTGGGGAACGGCTGCTTTGGATGAAAAGAGATGATTTTCAACCCACTTTTTCCTCCTATCGTGACAAATGTCTGCATCATCTTATGTATTCGCGGAGTGGGTGGGTTGGGTATATACACAGACGAAAAAAATTGGGCGTCCATGTATCCGCTTTTGTCCATACATCTTTGTCTTGGCTGCCATATGACTGCAAATGGGGCGGTTTTGCCTTCTAGCAGACAAATGGGAAAGGGAGTGACGAAACCCGATGGCCAAAACAAAAGATTTGTTGAAGAAATTGAATAAAAAAAGCAAGAAGAAACTGAGCATGAGCGACGTCAAGTCACTGGCAAAAGGGTACAAAAAGAAAGATTTCAAGGATGACAAAAAGCTGAAGAAACTGATTAAAAAAGTAAGCAAAGCGGTGGGCATCAAGCTGTCAGACAAACAGATTTCCAAAGTCCGCAAGCAGGTAAAGGAACGGTTGCCAGGTCTCTAGGAAAAAGGAATCCAAAAAGGAGAGCATGAGCTGCTCTCCTTTTTGGTTCTGACCCGAACCGAATGTTCCCTGTCCGTTAGTCGTCGCACGAACAACCGACAATAGCCAGCAACACGAAGAGGACAAGAACCAAAGAGAAATCGTCAAAGTTGCCTTTGAACAGACTCAATCCATTCACCCTCCTTTGTCGACAAACTACTCATATGGTATGTACATAACAAAAAACGTGATTGGACTATTGCCCAATCACGTTACCCGCATATCCCTCATCTTTTGACAGTTGTGCGTATTCTCTCTTGGTCTAGCTTGCCTTGCGGTGCAGCGGCTCTGCCATACCATATGGCTTTTGCATCACCTGCTGCCAGAACGGAATCGTCCGTTGAATCAGCGGTCCCGTCAGTACAGCCACGAGAACGGTCCCTACCGATACCGGTCCACCGAGAGCAGCTCCCGCCAGCAGAACGCTCACTTCGATAATCAACCGGACTCTTTGGATACTCCATCCCATCCGTTCATTCATCGCCAGCATGAAGCTGTCCCGTGGTCCTGCTCCCAGCCGCGGCGAAAGGTACATCCCGATCCCTACGGCTGACACCAGGAGTCCGGTCAGCAGCATCAAGACACGCTGGACGATTCCTTCGACCTCAGGGATGATGTTCATCCACAGGAACATATCCAAAAAGAGTCCGAAGCAGATCATATTTAAAAACATGCCAAACGTCGGTTTGATTTTCGCCAATACAAACGACAGGAAAATGACAATGACACCGACGATTTGCGACCAGAGTCCGATGGTCAACCCAAATGTTTTTTGCAAACCGATGTGAAACACATCCCAGGGGGATACCCCCAGATTGGCTTTGATCATCAGTACGCATCCAAAAGCACCAATAAACAATCCAAGCACAAACATGGCGTAACGAACCACGATGGGGCCGCCCATCCGTATACCGGACACCTCAGCTCACCTTTCCTCTCCCGATATCTGCTTTCTTCGCGGGTCAGAAAATCCGTGATTCGCTATCCGCCATCCTGCCACCCGGCAATGACTTCGTGAAAGACGCCGTCCTTTCGAAAATAAGCTTCAGCTTTTGGCCGGTCCAAATACATGCCGGCCTCTTCCAGCCTCTCGCCTGACAAGATAACCTGGCGCTGCTTGTTCTGATCGTCCCGGTACTCGACTACCAGCGACAGCTCCTGCTCTAGACAGTATTCCTTCAGCTCCTGTGCAGAAGCAAAGGTTACCCGTTTCATGGTTTCCCTTCTTTCTTGCGATGATCATTCATTATAGCAGGGTTTCTCCATTTCTCCCACTGTGTTTCTCTCCCGTTTTACGGAGAATGAGGCAAAATCGCTGGCAAGGGCCGTCTCGGGAAAGATCTCCTGGGCTTCTCTGAGCAGATCCTCCATCGTCAGATCGCCATCCTCATTTTCATACCGAGGACTGAAATGGGTCAGACACAGGCTCTTTACGCCAGCCTCCTTGGCAAGCTGAGCCACCTCACGGGCAGTCGAGTGACCGCTCCTCACCGCCAATTCCTTGTCCGCAAACGCATAGGTTGCTTCGTGTACGAGCAGGTCGGCATTCCTGGCCAGCTCCTTGACCGCTTCGCAGGGCTCCGTATCTCCACTGAACACAACTGCCCTGCCCTTTTGGGAAGGTCCGACAAAATCTTTTCCGTCGACGACTCGTCCATCCGGAAGCATGACCTGTTCTCCCCGTTTCAGAGCAGCGTACAGCGGCCCGGCCGGAATACCGGCTGCTTTCGCCCGCTCTACCAAAAAGGGACCCGGCTTTTCCTTTTCGTGAACAGCATAGGCATAGGCTGGCACCCGGTGCTGAACCTTCCTGCAGGCGACGGTAAAGTCCCCGTCCTCAAAAATCGTTCCCTCTTCGATGATCTTGATATGGAGCTGATAATGCAGATGCACGGGGCTAACATCCATCACGGCCTTGACATATCGCTCCACTCCTGGAGGACCGTACAGCTCTACCGACGCAGCACTGTCATTTCGCAACGAACGGCTGGCGAGCAGACCGATCAGCCCGTATAAATGGTCCCCGTGAAGGTGGGTAATAAAGATTTTCTCAAGCTGACTGAGCTTTAGCCGCGAGCGAAGGATTTGGTGCTGTGTTCCTTCCCCGCAGTCAAACAGCCACCATTTTGCGCTCTGGTCAAAACTGAGGGCGATTCCGCTTACATTTCTTCTGGTGGAAGGGGCACCCGAACCTGTACCTAAAAACGTCACTTGCATGTCTGTTCACGTTCTCCTTTATTCTCTTTTCTTTCGGTGCCTGTCCGCCTATTGGGCATTCACCCTTTTTTCTCTGGGCGCATACGTTATTAAAAACTTGGCATCGCCAGGTTTATTGGCGGAGCTTCGCTGCGAAGCACAGGTTTTATCCATGCCGACGGTGCAACAGAGCTCTGTAGCCCAGCCGGCGACTTTACCCGATAGGTACCGTTGGCGTTGGTTCCTATCGAACCGTTGAAAATTTGTCAATCGTTCAGGTAACCACCTGACAGGAGGGTTGAGGATGAAGCGTTTACTTTCATTGGGTCTGGCTGCCTCCCTGGCACTGACCGCGATCATAAGCGGCTGCTCCGGGGGCACAGAAAAAATCCGAATCGGCGAAGTGACCCGTTCCCTGTTTTACGCGCCGCAATACGTTGCGCTCGAAAAGGGCTTCTTTAAAGAAGAGGGTCTCGAAGTAGAGCTGAGCACGACGTGGGGCGGAGACAAAACCATGACAGCGCTGCTATCGGACGGGATCGACGTGGCCCTGGTCGGCTCGGAAACGAGTATTTATGTCGCCCAGCAGGGTGCTCAAGATCCGGTGATAAATTTTGCGCAGTTGACCCAGACCGACGGCACATTCCTGGTGTCGCGCAAGAAAATCGACAACTTTTCGTTTGACCAATTGAAGGGCAGCGTCTTCCTCGGCCAGCGCAAGGGTGGGATGCCTCAAATGGTCGGCGAGTATGTACTGAAAAAGAACAAGATTGATCCGCATGCGGATCTGGAGCTCATCCAAAATATCGAGTTTAAAAACGTCGCTTCTGCCTTTGCCTCCGGAACCGGCGAATTCGTGCAGTTGTTCGAGCCCGAAGCCTCGCAGTTTGAACTGAACGGGATCGGCCATGTCGTTGCATCGTTCGGCAAGGAGAGCGGCACTGTGCCGTACACGGTCTTTATGACAAAGCAAAGCTACCTCGACAAGCATCAAACCGCTATTCAAAAGTTTACCAATGCAATCTATAAAGGGCAACAATGGGTAGCGTCCCACTCTCCAAAAGAGATAGCTGAGGTAATCGCTCCCTACTTCCAGGACATCAAGCCGGAAATTCTGGAGAGCTCGATCAAGCGCTATCTGGAGCAAGGCTCCTTTGCGACAGATCCGATCCTGGACGAAACCGAATGGAATCAGCTTCAGGACATTATGGACTCAGCAGGTGAATTGAAGCAGCGTATGGATTACGCCAAGCTCGTCAATACCACCTTTGCCAAAACCGCTAAAGAAGGGAAGTAAAAAACATGAACCAGCTTCTTTCTACGCCGGCCAAGATTGAGCTACGCCACGTCACGCATCTCTACGTATCGACTTCCAGGGCGTTCATGGCGGTCAGGGACATCAACCTGCGCGTGGAGGAAGGCGAGTTCATCTGTCTGGTCGGCCCCAGTGGATGCGGAAAAACGACGCTGCTTTCGCTGATAGCCGGTCTGGAGAAGCCTACTGCCGGCAAGGTGCTGATCGAAGGCGCCAGCGTGCAGGGGACCTCTCGCCAGGTAGGATACATGCTGCAGCAGGATTATCTGTTCAACTGGCGGACGATCGAAGAAAACGTATTTCTCGGTCTGGACATTCAGGGAATCCGAAATAAAGAAACAGAGGATTACGCTCTGCATCTGCTGGCTGAGATGGAGCTGGCCGATGTGCGCCACTCTTACCCTGCACAGCTTTCCGGCGGCATGCGTCAACGGGTGGCGCTCGTGCGGACACTCGCCTGTCAGCCTGATATTCTGCTGCTTGACGAACCGTTCTCGGCACTCGACTACCAGACCAAGCTGAAGCTGGAGGACCTGATTTTTTCGGCCTTGCGCCGTCACAAAAAGACTGCCATCCTCGTGACACACGATCTGTCGGAGTCAATCGCGATGGGAGACCGTATCTACATCCTTGCCCGCAATCCCGGACGCATCAACAGTGAAGTCGCTGTCCCGGCAGAAATCCGCAGCGCACTTCCCTTTGATGCCCGCAACCTGCCTGGATTTCAGGACCTGTTCCATCAAGTCTGGAAAGAGATGGAGGTGGTCTCCGATGCAACCAAAGGAAATTGAAGCGATCCACCGGGATCACATCAAACAGAAAGCGAAAGAACGAAATCTGATTCTTTTAACCCAGTTGTCGATCTTCGTCGTTTTTGTCGGTGTCTGGGAGTGGCTGGCCCGCATCAATGCCATCAACGTGCTCATTTTCAGCTATCCCTCCAAGATGTGGGAGCTGTTTTGGGCACAACTGCTGGACGGCAGACTCCTTCCCCATATCGGAATGACCGTCTGGGAGACCGTCGTGGGCTTTCTCTTGGGGACGCTGCTGGGAACACTGCTGGCCACGCTCATCTGGTGGTCGCCATTCCTCTCCCGGGTACTCGACCCTTATCTGGTCGTGTTGAACAGCATGCCTAAAGTAGCGCTAGGCCCGGTGTTCATCGTCTTCCTCGGTCCCGGCCTGTTGTCCATTATCGCGATGGGCTGCGCGATCTCAGTGATTATCACGACCATCGTCATTTACACCAGCTTCAAGGAAGTCAACCAAAATTACGTCAAGGTCGTTCAAACGCTCGGAGGGAACAAGCGGCAGATTTTCCGCATGGTAATTCTCCCCTCGACCATCCCCGCCATCCTCTCAACCTTGAAGGTGAATGTCGGCCTCTCCTGGGTAGGGGTGATCGTCGGTGAATTTCTCGTCTCGAAAATGGGGCTCGGCTACTTGATTATTTACGGCTTCCAGGTATTCAATTTTACTCTGGTCATGGTGGCTCTCGCGATCATCGCAGTCGTCGCAACACTCATGTATCAAGGTGTCGCGCTTCTCGAGAGGAGACTCACCAGCCAGTTCAAATAGATGGCAGCAAAGCGGCGTTGCTTGCGAAAATCGCGGGCAGCGCCGTTTTTTACATGGGCAGAAGAAAAAGCGAGCGACTTCATCTCTGTTATAGGTAGTTTCTATAATAATTATGGTTTTAATAGAATTTACCTATCATAAAATCCAGATTATACTGATGCAAACAACAGATGGAAGGGGCCGTATATGTCGTCATTTGTATCCGTTTTTGGACCAATCATTTTTCCAATCATCCTGTTCATCGGCGTCGGCGCCGTGCCAACAGAAAGCGCCCGGCACAGGCACGGGCGCATTGTCTGCTTCTCTATCGCCAGAACTTCCACTTGCTCTTTTTTCCCGCTTCCTCTGGCTGTTCGCTCTGGCTGCTTTTCTTCATCGCCGCTTCCACCTCGTCAGCTCCGGGTATCCTCGCGATAAAGTGGTCGATCATCGGCTTGTACTGCTCAGATATGTGCTGCTGCATTTCGCGCAAGACGGCGATCGCTTTTTCCTTTTGGTCTGTGGACAGCAGTGCATTGGCATAGTTGAAGCCCGTAAACGGGTAGGCAATCTCCTCAGGCGACCAATACTCCTCGCAAATCTGAATCAGCTGGTACACGTACCCGGCTTGCCCCAGCTCTCCCGTTACCGTCATGATGACCTCTTCCTTTTCCGGTGCCCGCTGGATCGCTTCCTTGTACCACTGCATCGCCTTCAAAAGATTTTCCTCTGTCATCGCCAAACGGGCCATGTGAAGATGGGGACGCCAAGCCCCCTCTTTGGCCATAAGGGCTTCCAGGCGCTTGCGCAGCTCGTCCCGCTTGTTGAATTGCAAAAAGCTTTCCACGTACATATTCAAGCCGTTTTCCTGGTTCGGATCTTTGAACAGTCCCGCTTCCAGCGTCTCAAAGGCCCTTGCCTCCTCCCCTTCCAGGGCGTAGAGCTTGGCCAGATTGGTACAAGCCGTACCTGAAGACGGAAAACGCTCGAGACAGTCGAGCAGCATTTTCTTGGCCCGATCGTATTCCCCTGCCTGCATGTGCACGACAGCCCGAAAAATGAGCGCGGACTCAATCGGACCGTACAATTCCAGCAGCCGGTCAGCGGCAATGGCAGCCTGCACGGGAAACTTGTCGCGGACCAGCTCCATCGCAAAGTCACGCAGCTTTTCCTTGTCCTCCCAGTACTTGTCCAAATTTTGCGGAATCACTTTCTTTTGATAGTCCTCACGCGACATTTGCACAGTCTGGCCAAACTCATTCGTAAAGGTCACAAATTCTGACATGAAACAGCCTCTCTTTCTTTTGGTCAAAGGAGCTACAGGAGCATCTCCCCAAAAGAGAACGAACGATTTCCCGTAATAGAAAACCGCCCGCTTCCTTCGTCTCCCGTTCCTAAATCCAGGCTTTTATATTCACTTTCCGGATAAATTCTTCCATTGATTCTTTCACTGGTTCGCCATTTTCCGCTGCTTCGTCCTGAATACCCATCAGTTGACGGAACAGGGCTTCGTTGCGTGTTGCCAATGCGAAGTCAAGCAGGGCCTCTTTCTGGATACGATCTGCTTCCTGTTCCAGCAGAGTCTCCTCCAGAGCGATGTCATCCTCCACTACGGCGTACTGCTTATCGATCTTGGGAATACGGACAATCCAGGAAAATGCGCTGTCCGGATTGCGGTCTCTGCCGATGAGATACCCGTATTCTCCGATTGGCATACCTTGTTCAAAGGAGTCAGCAACGATGACGACACGTTGTCCAAGCTTGAACATGAGCGTCAACCCCTTCTGAGATTCATTCTAATCATACTAAATAGTATGCATACTTGGGAAGAGCAAACAGCGCCTTTGACTTTTTATGCAAAAAGATTTGTTGGAAAGGCAAAAATGCGATACACTTCTCTAGATAGGGCTTTTTCCAGTGTAATTGATTGGAACGAGGTGTACAAACATGACGCAATTGTCCACAGGATTCTCCGTATTTATCGTCGGCTGGACGGTTGTCCTGGTCTCGCTCATGGGAATCGGCGGTTTCTTCATGTTCCGCAAGTTCCTGAAATCGATGCCCAAGCAGGACGGCAAATCGGAACTCGACTGGCAGGACTACTATATCGAGCAAACCCGCTCCATGTGGACGGAGGACGGACTGGCTCTCCTGAATGAACTGGTAGAACCCGTCCCTCAACTGTTTCGGGATGTGGCCAGGCGCAGCATCGCTGCCAAAATCGGCAAGCTTGCCCTGGATGAGAAAGCGACGTCGATCGATCTGGATCTGATCGTAAAAGGCTACATACTCGCGACGCCAAAGCGGGACCACAAATTTTTAATCGACCATCTCAAGAAAAAACAAATCGACTACTCCCCATACGAAAAGTACCTGCACATGGGCTCGTAGACGACCCAAAGCTTGAAACCATTTGCCCGGTCTGCCGTAAACGTAGATATCCCGCTCTACTAAGGAGACGATGTGTATGTCCGTACTGTTAGCGATTCTCGGAATCGGCCTGCTGCTGATCGTCATCGTGGTGGCCGTTGTTTTCGCCCTCCTCAAAAAAGGAGCAGGCTTTTTGTTCAAAGGAGGACATCGCGGGTACAAGCGCTACAGCAGCAGCGACTACCGTCATCGCGGCCTCTTCGGGCGCGGACATAAGTCTTACGGCCATTCGTACTACCGCCGGAAGCATTCCAGCCGTAGCGGTTTTTTCAGCAGCTAGGCTGGCAAACGCGGTAATTGGTTGATCCCGTGCACCGTAGATGTTTGCCTGCTATTATACGCAGATGCTGTTCGATTTGTTTTGCTTGATTCGCTTTCCTTATGAAATCAGGACCCTGCAATGGCTGCAGGGTCCTTTCATTTGAAATGGGGCCATCTGTCATCACAAATGACGGGCAATAATCCGAACCAACTTTGCAGGAAACTCATGCAAATTGGCAATATCCAAAAATCTTTCCTTTCCGTAGATGTCACTAATCACATCCTTGTCTTGCCCGATTGCGGCCGCAAGAAAAATGACTCCCTTCCGTTCGTATTCCTCGATTGTCTGCTTCATGTCAGCAACCGCATAGCTTCCGGTATACTCATCCATTGCTTTGGGCTGACCGTCGCTTATGCTGATCAACAGCTTTGTCTGTTGCGGCGAGACGGCCAATCGTTCGGCCATTATTCTCAGGGCCATTCCATCGCGGTTATTGCTTCTCGCACGAATCCTCATAAGCCTGTATCGGTCATGCGCATCCCTTTTATCAAAATCGGTGTATGCGAAAATCGACATTTGTTCCAGCTTGGAAACATCCGCAGTATCGCCGTAGATCAATACGGGAATATCGCAAAGCTGACAAAATTCATATACCGCGATGACAGCGCGCTTGGCTGCTTCCAATCTCCCAAAAGCTGACATGGATGCGGATTCATCGACCCTGATACCAACGACAAGTGAAGGGGATTCTGTTGGAGGCCGTTTCTTGGCAAAATACCTGTAATCCCTGTAAGCGACGCTTTCTGCTTGAAATTTGCTGCCGTAGCAACGGTTCCGTGCAAAGTCGGAGGACACCTCATGCTCCAAGTACGGAAGCGTCTTTCTCGCAATTTCCTTCACGGTCGGCATGAGCTCCTTGCTGAGCCGGACATATTCCTGCTGGTCTTCCTGATCGTAGTCTGGACGGTGCACAATGAGCTTTACTTTTTTATGAATGGAATCGGAAACCACCGCTCTTGCGTCTTGATTCAGCTTTTTGCGGAAATCGCGTTCCTTTTGTTTCTCAACCTCTGACATTGATTCAGGATTTGTCTGATGATATGTGGGAGAGCCATCGTCGCCCAAACCTGTACGTTCGATATGGGCGGAATCGTCTGTGACACGCGAGGAGCTCTTGTCACTATCGGCAGATTTTTTCAATGCGATTCCCTTTTCCGCGGCATGGCTGTCGGTGTCAAAACCGCTCTCGTCTATATCTCCCCATGTCCTGATCTCTATCGCATCGTCAGATTTCCGTTTTTTTTTTTACGTTCGATCCGGGCTTCTTCCAAACTGGCAAGCAAACCATGATTGAGCAGAGCCTCTTCCAGAATGAGTATCTCTTCCGGATCGGTTGTGATCTTGTAGATGACCTTATGATAAAGGGATTCTTTCGCCAAAGCTCCTCCGGCAATCGCATCTACCCAGTAGAAGAAGGAACGCATGCCCGCTACGCCTTTGATCGCATTGGCTCTGGCGGTTTTGTCCAGAATCATAATGATTTCCGCTAAAGTATCCAACACCTTTTCATCGTGGAATCCGGTTTTGGCCATTACGCGTTCGATCATGACCTCTTTGGTCGGCAGGTCCATCTTTTCCGCATGCTGAACCCTGTCGCGCAGCGCTTCGTTTAACGGTCTGGTTCCCGCATAACTGCGATTCGTTGTGATCACCGCGATGAAATCGGGATGCCTGTGTATGACCCCGGTGGGCAGATTGATGCTGCCATCCAGCTCCAGAGCAGAGTTTAATGCCATCAACACCGCAGCATCGCGAATCACGTTTGGTTCCTGGATTTCCAGCAGGTACCCGTTTTGATAGGCTCTGACGATCTCCGAAGGGTAAAATCGGTACTCCACCGCTTCTCCATCCGTTTTTTCCGCTGCCAGCCTCAGCAATTGCTTCATCTTCAAGGCTGCCTGTTCCTGCGGAATCCCCAGCGCGTCTGTCAAAACTTCCGTTGCGCTTTGAAAGCCGTCGCTTTCATACAATGCCTGCAGTGCCGTTTGCTCCCAAGGCTCCATTTCGTCTAAACGTTCCGTGGAAATCACCGGCAAAATAGCGCCGATAATATCCGATTTATCCATATCGGCAAAACAGGTCACTTTCGTATACGGCAGCCCGAAATTCGCCGATAATGCTTTGGCCAGTTGTGTCTTGCCTGAACCGGCGTCCCCTTCCAACAATATGTTGGCGATTTTCATTTCCCCGCGATTCCAGTTGCGCTTTACTTCATTCGTGATGCGACGTTCTTCTTCGCTGACCTTATGAGTCCATGCCTTTTTCCAAATCAGCTTTTTTTCTGCATCGGTCAGCTGTCTTTCTGGTGACAAAACACATTCTCCATATGCAGTCATCCCATTTTTCCTCCAATCGTCATGATGCGGGTCTCCTCTCATCCAAGCTCCTTTTCTGGGCTATGAGGGGGAGCAGCATTGAGGCGCCGATCATAATCAAGACACCGCTCGCCACATATACCGCAAACAAGGAAAACGCATCCTTCAGATAGCCGGATACGAACATGCCGATCACCATCATTCCCATAAAAACAGGCGTGATCGTTCCGGATACCCGGCCAATAAATGCCCCTTCCGTATTGCGGACAATAAGCGTCTGAATTCCTCCTTGAATACAAGGGAAAAACAACCCGCTGATCACCAATAGAACAATCGTCATCCCCATTTTCGTAGAAGCGCCCAATCCGATCGTACATACGGCCGTGACAAGCAAGCCTACCATGAGCAGCAGCTGCGGCTTCACCTTTTTGGCTATCCCGACGATGACAGCTCCGCCTGCCAGCATGGCTGCCCCATTGGTCATTACCAACCACTGCAAAAATTGTTTGTCCTGTCCCAAATTCTCGATGACTAGGAAGATTTGAAGCGGTTGCGTCAGTCCTGAAGCCAACCCGACAGCCGAGAAAGTCAGGCAGAGTGTCCGCAGGGATTGATTGGAGGCGATATAGCGAAGTCCGGCCTGCAACTCCTTTTTAAAGCTGCCGGTATCGCCAGAGTTCGGCTCGTCCGTGTCACTGGGAAGCGTCGCCAATACAAGGGAAGAGCCCAGGAACAGAACGGCCGTCAAAATCAGAGAGGCTTGCAGTCCAAACTGGATGAAAATAAACGTGCCGATGACCGGTCCCAAAACCATAAAGACAGCGACAAGCGTTTGGGACATCGCCATCACGCCCTGCAGTTGTTCAGCCGGCACATGCCGCTTGTACAGCTTCATCGCCGAAGGCTGAGAAAATTGGGACAGGCTCGCGGAAATAAAAGTTCCGATGAGCAGCGGAATCCACCCGCCGTTCATGAGGACAAGCATCACAGCTCCGACGGACAAGGCTGAAACAAGATCGCTCCAGACCATCGTCCGCTTCGGCCGCCAGCGGTCGGCAAAGGTCCCCCCAATAAGGCCAAACAAAAAGATCGGAGCGAATTCCGCAACCGCAATCAGCGATACGTAAACGGGATCATTTTTTGTCAGGTCGGTGACATAAAGAAGCACGGCATAATTCCTGATCCAAATTCCCAGCTGCAGCAGCACGCGGGAGAGGATAACCGTTCGTACATATGGATTCGCCAACATGTCAGTATCCCATATCCTTTAAAATTTTTGACAACATCCGGAGACGTTCGCCGATCATTTCATCGTCCTGGCTCAGCGCCAAACTGAACTGCTTGATATCTTCATGAATCCTCTCATTGTCTGTGCAGATCGCCACGTTCATGGCGTCCCCTTGCAAGCCAATCCGGTCGATGACGGGCTTTTGCGGATCGTATAAATGCTCAAATCTGTATGCTTCGCGAAAATGCTCAAGGGACCGGCAGACGAGAATGGACAAATCAAGAACGCGATGAAGCGGCAGCTCCTCCGATTGCTCTGACCATTCTTCTCCCGTGTGTCTCCATACCTTGGCCAAAATACCGGCCTTCCCTCTCTCGTTCTGTTGTGACAACCCCAACGAAAGGGCTTTTGCATCCGTATTTCGGGCGAGTCGGCCGTCAATCCGATCATAGTTTTCCGATACGATAACAGCCCTATGTTCTGCAGTCGTTGGCATTTGCATTTTTCTCCCTCCAAGTTGTTCTTTTAACAAACAAACACTTTTAGTTAAAGTTTGTTATCTGATAAACATTTTATTTTATTGTCTATAAAAGTCAATGTTTTTCTGTTTGGAATATCATTCTCCCTTTGCGCTAGCAAACAAAAAAAGGACGCAGCCATGTACGAAACGGCTGTGTCCTGCTCCTGAAAAAGCTGTCCAATATGTTCAACAAACATTGTACCGAAGAAAAGACCCATCTGCTATGATGAAGGAAAAAAGAAAGAGGGAGACATATGCAAGCACTCGTTACTCCGCAATGGCTTCGCGATCATGCAAACGATCCGAATATTCTGGTAGCAGATTGCCGTTTTGCTCTGAACAACCCTGAACTGGGCGAAGAGCAATACCGCGAGGAGCATATTCCCGGCGCCCTGTACTTTCATCTGAACCGCGATCTCTCCGGGCCGAAAGAACAGCACGGCGGGCGTCATCCTATCCCAGGCGAAGAACAGCTCGCCTCCCTGTTCTCTCGCTCCGGCATCGATCAGGAGGTGACGGTGATCGCCTACGACGACCAGGAAATGTCCTATGCCGGGCGCCTCTGGTGGCTCCTCCGCTACGCCGGACATGACAAGGTGGCTGTGCTGGACGGTGGATTTGCAGCCTGGAAAAACGCAGGATATCCCGTCACAAGCGAGATACCCGTACCGAAGCCTCGGACATTTGTACCGCGGATTCAGACGAGCATGCTTGTCGACTGCAAGGGAGTCGAAACCCGCAGCAAGGAAACGGCACTCCTAGACTCCCGAGCAGGAGAGCGTTATCGCGGCGAAATGGAGACGCTCGATCCGAAAGCGGGTCACATCCCGGGGGCTCTGCATTATTTTTACAAAGACAGTTTGTCAGCCGATGGCCGCATGCTCCCCGAAGAAGCGCTGAAACGCCGGTTTGAAGTGTTTGAAGGGAAAGAGATCATCGTGTACTGCGGCTCCGGCGTGACAGCGTGCACCAACCTGCTGGCGCTGCACGCGGCGGGACGGCCGGATGCGAAGCTGTATGCCGGAAGCTGGAGCGATTGGGTATCGTATGAGAACAATCCTGTTGCTACGGGAGATGAATAGCCGGTAAAAGAGGCCGAAAGCCCTTTCTCAGGGTAGTTTCGGCCTCGCTTCTATTTTTCCGGCAGCATTGGCGTTTCTTCCAGCGGGAATCGCAACACAATACGCGTCCCTTGCCCAACCTGGGATTCCACGTCAATTTTCCCTTTATGCGCAAGCACGATCGCTTTGGCGATGTTCATGCCAAGGCCGGTCCCGTCTGTCCCGTCTTCGGTCGCCGTTCCCCGGTAGTATCTTTCAAACAGGTTGTGCTTTGTTTCCTCGTCAAACCCTACGCCGTTGTCCTCTACGGCGATGAACGCTTCCCGTTCATCCCGCCACGTCTTGAGGGTGATGGCGACCCCTGGGGGATTGTGCTTGATCCCGTTCCAAATCAGATTGTCCAGAACGCGTTGCAGCCACTTGGCGTCGGATTTGATGAAGATAGCATCCGGACTGCTCTCAAAGGCAAAAGAGACGTGGGCAAGCGTCACATCATTCACATACCTGAGCACGGTTCTCCGCACAAACTCGTTGATCTCCAGCTTGCCAACCGGAAAGCTGAGCGCCTGGTTTTTCAATTGGAAGGCAAGTGAAAAGTCCTGCAGCAAAGCGAGCATGTAATCTCCCTTTTCCCGGATCATTTTCCCCATGCCTTGCAGCTCTTCGTCTGTCCACGTATACTGCCCGCTTTCCAGAAGATGCCCAAACCCCTGGATCGTTGACAGCGGCGTCCTGAGATCGTGCGAAATGCCTGTCATCCATTCCTCCCGGGTCTTTTCCAGTCTGCTCCGCTCTTTCTCCGTGGCAGCCAATCGCTCCGCCATCTCGTAAAATCCGCCGATCACTTCCTTGTACAGCCGATAGCGCATGCGGATGGAACCGTCTCTGCGAAATACCTTTTTCCGTTCTTTTTCAGTCAACGCTTCATCGTACCGACCTTGTCCCATTCGCTCAAACCAGTCCGTAAACAACAGCAGCGGCTGACTGTAACGGACGCCATGCCACGCGGCCAAAGCAAGCGCCATGACCAGCAAAGCCCCTCCCGCTACGCTAAGCACCAGGATGACGTCCGACATGATCGGCTGATCGGAATAGCCTGTGCCTTTCTTTTCTGCATGCAAAATCCAAAGATTCCCGGATGCTTGATCATAGTGCGTGTAGACGTCTGTGGAATAGCTTCCCGGCTCAGAGCGGATTGCGATCAATTCAAGCGGTTGGTAAGACTCTTTTTGATCGGCGCTGCCAATTGACTGAATGATCTTGCCTCGTGCATCTATGACCTGCACATACTCGCGGCTCATGTCCAGCTGCCGTTCAAGCTCCGGGATCGCCTGGGGCCGCAGCTTGCCTTTCTCGGCGTAGCTCTCAACCCACGTTTTCAAACGTTCCGAATTGCTGTCATCCGTTCCCAGCATAAAGAGCAGCGGTTCAGGCCGCAGCGCTCTCGACTGATCCAGGGAGGTTGTTACGCGAAAGGTTTGGAAACGCCCTGTTTCCGTCATCCCCAACAATTCGGTTACCGTGTAAGACTCCCTGGCCGGTCCGCTGCCAAAGGCATAAATGACCTTGCCTTTTTCATTTACAATCTGCAAAAAATACCCGGACTCGGCGAGCTGATTTCGCCACCATACCGGTATCTCGATCTGGCCCTGTCCCGGTTCCGCCTTCGCTTCCGTCACGATATTCTCCAAAGCGCCGTTCGGAAAGGTTTTTTTCAAGTCCTGATTGACAAGGTATTGCAGCAGCAGCAATAACAGAACGGTCATCGTCACCAGGACAAACAGCCAGATAAAAAAGAACTGTGTCGCAAAATGAGCGGCCAGCCTTCGACGCAAGCTGCTCATGGCGCGATCCCCCTGACGAGCTTATACCCGAGACCGCGGACTGTAAGCAGCAGCTGCGGATGGCCCGGGTCCGCCTCGATCCGTTCCCTGATCTTTCGGATGTGGACCATCACCGTATTGTCGTCACCGACGCCATCGATTCCCCAGACCGCTTCATACAGCTGCGATTTGGAGTACACCACATTCGGATTTTTGCATAAAAACAGCAGCAACTGGTACACCTGGGCGGGACAGGGAACCATTTTTCCCTGTACCCACAGCTCTCCCGCAGACTCGTCCAGCACAAAGCGTCCAAAGTCATGCCGCCTGCGCTCCTCCTGTTTTCCCTGGGAGCTTGCCAGAATCGAGTCCCGCCGTACTCTGGCCTTGATTCTTGCGGCAATTTCGAGCGGATTAAACGGCTTGGTGACATAGTCGTCTCCACCGATGGCAAAACCTGTCAAAACGTCCAAATCCGACGTTCTCGCTGTCAAAAAGATGATATGGGCTCGCGAAATATCCCTGACTTTGGGACAAAGCTCAAACCCCGACTGATCCGGAAGCATCACATCGAGCAGGATGATATCCATTTCTTGTCTGTTCAGAAGCTCAAGGGCTTCCCTGGCCGAATAAGCCTTGTAAATATGCCGAAATCCTTCTTTCTTTAGAACCATTTCGATCATCTGCGTAATCGATTTCTCGTCGTCGACGATGAGTATCCGCGCTTGTTGCATGACAATCCCTCCGAACAAGATTGTACCAAAGCAAGCTTAATTCCAGCTAAACAACTACAAGAATCGTTAAGGAAAAAATAAGCTCCGCTTTAGCGAGCCTTTAAGCCGCCCAGTTACACTTGCTTGCGAGGTGATAAAAATGGAACAACGAAAAAGGGCAGGTCTCGTCGACGCAGCCCGTGGACTCTGCCTGCTGGGGATCTTGCTGGCGAATATGCTCATTTTTCAATATGGAATATGGGGCAAGGATGACATGCAGTTTTACTCATTGTCGGGTTTTGATGCTTCTGTCCGAACGATACTCGGCATCGTGGTGGAAAAAAGCTTCATGCCGATTTTCACCTTCCTGTTTGGCTACGGGATGATCAAAATGAAAGAGAGCCTTGCAGCTTCTGGCAGAAAACCGGGATGGACGTTGTGCAGACGCTTTTTGCTCTTGTTTGGAATCGGGGTTCTCCATTCCGAATTTATGACGGAGTCCGATATTTTGGCATTCTACGGACTCGTCGGTTTCTTTCTGCTCATGTTCATGAACCGAAAACCAAAAACCCTGCTGATCTGGGGAACGTCTCTTCTGCTCGTGTTTGGCTTGCTGGGGCTTGTGCCGGGAGAATCCAACTCCCCCTCCAGGCAACCAGGCAGTATGGAGATCTCTCAGGAGTATATCAAAGAAACCATTGTCGTCTATGGAACAGGCACCTATTCGGAGATTAGGCACCACAGGAGCACTGCTTCGCCGATATCAGAGGAGGACTCCCTCTATCTTGTCTTTCTCCTGCTACTGGCGCCTTTTCTGACCGCGCCGATGTTTCTGTTTGGCATGTACGCAGCGAAAAAGGACCTGTTTCGGAAGCCTGAGGAAGAACAGCGGCTGTATGCGAGGAACGCTCTGCTCTTCTTGCCTGTCGGATTCTGTCTGAAAGTGCTTCCCCACCTGTTTCCCGAACAAGGATGGGCTGCTGCGGGCGAAATGATTGGAGCCAATTTGCTTGCCCTCGGCTATCTGTTCTCGTTCGCTTGGCTCTACAGCAAACGAAGCAGTTCTAGCTGGATGCAGCGTTTTCAGGCGGTCGGCAAATTGTCTCTGACGAATTACCTGGTCCAAACCGTGGTCTGTACGACTATCTTTTACGGCTATGGCCTTGGTTGGTTTGGGAAAATGGGAGTAGCGGCAGGCTGCGTTCTTGCCTTTGCTCTCTATGCGCTGCAGTTGTTTGCAAGCGAATGGTATTTGCAACGCTTTTCTTCCGGCCCGGTCGAAAAGCTGCTGAGAATTTGCACCTATCTGTCCATTCAAGGAAAAGTGAAGGCTCGCGCACCGCGAAACCGGCCAGAACCTGCACATTCGACAACGCTGTAAACAGCCGACAACGAAAGCAAACCTCCAAACCCGTTTTTTGGGACTTGGAGGTTTGCCGTTTGTCCAGGGTGCTCCTTTTTGAGCAACAGTTTTTGCATGAACGAACACTGATTGTCAACAGAGACATGTATAATAAAGGATAACATTACCTGTCTTTCAGGGAGGAGGCTCACATGGACTGGAACTATTTCAACACCTTCATTACCGTCGCCCCTGACTGCCCTGTGATCACGGGAATCATTCCGCCGGAAAAGAAAACGGGCAAAAGCAAGCACGGCATCGAATACGAGCTGATTTCCGGGGCTCCCTACTACTATACCCAGGAGGAGCTCCTCTTCGAGGTGTACGTCCGCCACCAAAATTTCCCGCAAACAGAACTGGCTGAGCGGGGCGGCGAGATTCGAGCCGAATTCTTCAGCAAACCAAAAGCGTGTATGAGAGCCTCTGCCCTTCCCAAAAAATTCGGATGGGGCATTCATTTCAACGAAGCTGGAAAAATGGCGCTGATCCCGATGGAGTCCCCGCAATACGCGGAGTATGCCCAAGGAGCAAACGGAACGCTCAAGGTGCTGGCGGCTATGCGGAACCGGCGAGCGAAGTAAGCGCTGCTCCATCTTGCATCATCAAGACGACCGGACAGTGGTCGCTGCCCATCACCTCGGAATCGATGCCAGCATCAAGCAGAAAGGGCGCAAGCCGGGCGGATGCCAGGAAGTAGTCGATGCGCCACCCGATATTCCGCTCTCTCACCTTTGGCATGTACGACCACCAGGTATAGGCGCCCGTTTGCTCCGGATAAAAATGACGGAAGGTATCGATAAACCCGGCATCCAAAAGCCGGGTCATTTTTTCTCTTTCTTCCGGGGTAAAGCCGGAGTTGTTCCGGTTGGATTTCGCGTTTTTCAAATCGATCTCCTGATGAGCGACATTCATATCTCCGCAGACAATCACCGGCTTGATGGCGTCCAACTGCTGAAGGCAGCTCCGAAAACGCTCCTCCCACTCCAGACGGTAATCCAGCCTGGACAAATCGCGCCGCGCATTGGGAGTGTAGACATTCACGAGATAGAAGCCTTCAAACTCGAGCGTGATGATCCGTCCTTCCGGTTCCCAATCCTCTTCGATGCCGTACCGGACCGAAAGCGGTTTGATTTTTGTAAAGACAGCCGTGCCGGAGTACCCTTTCTTTTCAGCGTAATTCCAATACTGGGAGTACTCTTCGTCCAGCTCCAGGCAAATTTGCCCCTCCTGCAATTTTGTTTCCTGAATACAAAATATATCCGCATCGGCTTCCTTGAAATAGTCTAGAAAGCCTTTATTCATGCAAGCCCGCAGGCCGTTTACATTCCAGGATACCAG
Organism: Brevibacillus sp. FSL K6-2834; assembly: GCF_038592925.1. Classification (NCBI taxonomy): domain Bacteria; kingdom Bacillati; phylum Bacillota; class Bacilli; order Caryophanales; family Paenibacillaceae; genus Brevibacillus; species Brevibacillus sp. FSL K6-2834. The sequence continues at coordinate 2,280,824 of NZ_CP151945.1, read as the reverse complement.
CTTCATTTTTGTCGATCTCCTTGCAGATTGCCATGTTTCCATTTAGTTTACCATAGCCATCTGCACTTTTTGACAGATATCATGAAATGAAACGGGTTTCCTGTCTGGCTCCCTTTTGTTCAGGAGAAGAGCTGCAAAAAATTCGACGCAGAGAAACCAAAGATTCGCTTCCTGCGTAATACAGGTTGCCATGATAGGATTTTCCCTTGCTTTCTAAAAATCGAGCTGCACCCGAGGAGGAATATACTTCGTGAACCGCTTCTTCCGTTTGCTGTTTCACTTTACATACCAGGAGGCGATGTCCTGCCTGTTTCCCGTCTTTATCTTCGGCTCTCTGGCATTGTCCAAGCTGGTCGAGGTTCCCGGCATCCCGCGGTACGACCTGCTGCTGCTGCTGTGTCTCGCTTTTCAAATCTTCATGATCAAAAGCGGTTTGGAAACGAAAGACGAGTTGAAGGTGATTACGGTTTTTCACCTGATCGGTCTCGCCCTGGAAATTTTCAAGGTGCATATGGGCTCCTGGTCGTACCCGGAAGCGGCCTACTCGAAGATCTTCGGCGTCCCGCTCTACAGCGGATTCATGTACGCCAGCGTTGCGAGCTACCTCTGCCAGGCGTGGCGCAGACTGGATGTCTCGCTTGAGAGCTGGCCGCGCCACCGTTTTGTCGTGCCTTTAGGAGCAGCCATCTACCTCAACTTCTTTACCCATCATTACATTTGGGATATCCGCTGGGTATTGACGGCCGCCATTTTTCTTCTGTTCTGGAAGAGCCGTGTCTACTTTCGCGTGGACCGGGAACGGCTGTGGATGCCGGTGCCTCTGGCCTACATCCTGATCGGCTTTTTCATCTGGATTGCCGAAAATATCGCCACCTTTTTCGGAGCGTGGCGCTATCCCAACCAAAACGAGGGCTGGCAGCTGGTGCACCTGAGCAAAATCAGCTCCTGGTTTTTGCTGGTCATCGTCAGCTTTATCATCGTGGCCGAGCTGAAGCACGTCAAGGAAAGGCTAGTTGGGCGCTCCTCTCATGACGATTCGGTGGAAGCCGCCCAGGACTAGCGCACCTCCCGTCACAAAAAAGACGATGAAAAACGAGTGGTTCCAGTTGCCGATCAGCCCTGCCACGATGGGAGCCAGGATCGCCCCTGCGGAAAGCACGGCGGAATAGATGCTGAACGCGCTGCCGTACAGCTCCCGCGGCGCATGCACGGTCAATATCGTGGACAGCGCCGGAAACAGCAAGCCAACGCAGGATCCGAGCAAAAACATCGATATATGCAAGGAAAGGTCTAAACCGATTGCAAAAATGTACATCATCACGCTAAGCAGGCCGAGCCCGACGAGCGTCCGCTCCTCCGGCGCTATTCGCGCCAGCCAGAACTGGCTCAAGGTAGCCATGGAGCCAAGACCTTTCAGGCTAAATAAGATCCCCGTGACGGAAATAGACAAATTTTCTCTTTGGATATAGAGCGGAATTTCATAAATGATCGTACCTTGGGCGTACATCACGGCAAAGCCGCCGAGAAAGGCCAAATACAAATCGCGGTTCTCCAGAACAGCAGTCAGCTTGGGGGAGGCGGGGCGAATCATTTTCCCCTCTTCCCCCGCTTTTTTCCGCCCTCCCGGCAGTACGAGCAGGGCAAATATACCCGCCACCCACATGATTGCACCCAGGATGACAAAAGAAGGCCCATAGCCAAACTGCACACCCAGAAAGCTCCCGACGGCCGGCGAAACGACTGCGGCCGCCGTCAGCACCATCCCGTTCTTCGCCATCAGCTCGCCCTGCTCGGCCCGCGTCCGTCCGGTTTCTCCGAGCATGGCAAAGCAGGCCGGCGAGACAAACGCCATGAGAAAACCAAGCAACAGTCTCAGAACAAGGAATGCCTCAGTTTTGGTCACGATCCCTTGTCCGGTCAAAATAAACCCGGAGAGGATCAGGGAAATAGCGATAAACCACTTTTTCGGAAAACGGTCCAAAAACGGCCCGGCGATCAGATTGCCTGTCAGATTGCTGATGCCATAGGCCCCGAGGACAAAACCGATCATCGCCGCTGAAGCTCCCAGAACATGCATGTACGGTGCCAATAGCGGCGTCTGCGCATGCATGTCAAAGGAGACGAGAAACAGGATCACAAACAAAAGCATCCGCAATGACTGCCCACTCCCTCCGGCCTTTTTGTCCCATGTATATGTCAGGAGTCGTCCTAATAGAAAGAGACTCTCCAAAAGAGGTGAGTCTCCAAGCTGTCAAATGCGGCCAAACCTTTGTCCTTCTACAGATCCCGGCGTTTTCCGGCGCTCGAAATCGTGATTCTCGGCGCGCCCCATTCTTCGTAGACGATATCCCCCTGTCCGCCCGGCTCGACGGGAAGCTCCAGCCGCACGTTTTCCCGGCTCTTCACTTCAACCGGGTACCCGGTTAGAACCGCCGCTCTTTTTCGCCCAGAAGGACCGTATACGCTGATTTCAAACCGGGCTGGCTGTTCTCCGTGATTTTGCAGCACAACCACACACGTTCCGTTGCGTACCCCTTCGGCTGACGTTTTCGCTGTGCAGCCAGACCGTTCTTCCTTGTACTCCAGCATGTAAATCCCGTCCGCAAAGTTCCGCTGGTACCACCTCACCAGCTCCTGCTGCTTCGGCAACAGGCCAACGGCAAGCAGCAAAACAAGCAGCATGATCCCTGGCCGCTTGGTTACGTAGACCATCATGGCGTATGCCAAAGCCATCATGCTTAGTGGCAAAAAAGCGGCATAGTGCAAACCCGATGTTCCGTTTGACCACGCCGGGACGCCGAAGATTTGAAACAAATTATCCACCAATTGAACTTCATGGGGAAACCGGGCGTTCATGATCCACGCCAGAAAAAATAAAAAGATGGCGGCGAGTGTGGTGCGCCACTTGCGTCCAAACATGAAAAAGCTCTCCTTCCCGTTCTTGCAAAAGAAACGCATGCAGGCGATGTTCTCCCGTTGATATACGCAGCACTCACCCTCCAGGTCACTTTTTGCAGAGAAATCGTCGGCATCCGTACAAAAAAGAGGGCCTCAAGCCGATGCTGTGAGACCCTCTTTGAGCTTCATGCCGTTTGCTGGCTCAAGCCTGGGATTTTAATCCCAGCGAGCTTTCATGAAACCTGATGTTGGAGTATTTTTCGATCGCCATGCGGAGCTGGTATTCGCTTTCGAACAGCATGACCGGACGTCCGTAGCGGTCTGTAACCGTCTTGTTCTTGAGGGCATCCAAAGCCGCCTTCTCACCCTCCAGCCAGCGCGCGATCTGATAAGGCATCCGTGTGAGCATAATATCTACCCCGTACTCGGCTTTCAGGCGGTATTCCAGGACTTCAAACTGCAGCACGCCTACTACCCCGAGAATCAGGTCCTCCATCGGATAGGTGCGGAAGAGCTGGACCGTTCCCTCTTCGGTAAGCTGCATGATGCCTTTCTGGAATTGCTTGTGCTTCATCGCGTCTTTCACCATCACGCGGGAGAAAAACTCAGGCGAGAAGTGCGGCATTTCTTCGTACTCCAGCGGCTGGCCGACACACAGCGTATCGCCGATCTGGAAAATGCCCGGGTCAAACAGGCCGATGACGTCACCTGCATAGGACTCCTCGACGATTTCCCTGTCCTGGGCCATAAACTGGACCGGCTGAGCCAGCTTGATGTCTTTGCCAAGACGGACGTGCTTGACCGTCATGCCCCGCTCAAAACGGCCCGAGCAGATGCGCAAAAAGGCGACGCGGTCGCGGTGGGCCGGGTTCATGTTGGCCTGGATTTTGAAGATAAAGCCGGAGAACGGACGCTGGCTCGGCTCGATCAAGCCGATGTTGCTCTTCTTCGGCGAAGGCGGCGGAGCCATTTGCAGGAAGTTGTCCAGGAATGTCTGCACGCCAAAATTGTTGATCGCGCTTCCGAAAAACACAGGCGTCAATTCGCCCTTGTTGATCAATTCCATGTCAAAATCGTCTCCCGCTACGTCAAGCAGAGAGATTTCATCCTGAAGCTGCTGCCACAGGTCCTGACCGACGCGCTCTCCGATCATCGGGTCGTCCGCCCCGCTTACTTCGAAAAAGCTGATCTCCTGGTGCTCGGAGCCGCTTTGATACAATTCAACGCGGGACTTCGCACGGTCGTACACGCCGCTGAAGTAATTCCCCATCCCGATCGGCCAGTTCATCGGGTACGAGCGAATGCCCAGTACGCGTTCGATTTCCTCCAGCAGCTCAAACGGGTCTTTCCCGTGGCGGTCCAGCTTGTTGATAAAGGTAAAGATCGGGATGCCGCGCATCCGGCACACCTTGAAAAGCTTGATGGTTTGCGCCTCGACCCCTTTGGCCACGTCGATGATCATCACCGCCGCATCCGCTGCTGTCAGCGTACGATACGTATCCTCACTGAAGTCCTGGTGACCCGGCGTGTCCAAAATGTTGATATGATGTCCCTTGTATTCGAAGTCCATCGCACTGGACGTTACGGAGATACCCCGCTTCTTCTCGATCTCCATCCAGTCGGAAGTGGCGTGCTTGGAGTTTTTTCTCCCTTTTACCATGCCTGCCTCGCGGATTGCTCCGCCGAAGTACAGCAGCTTTTCCGTCATGGTCGTTTTACCCGCGTCCGGGTGGGAGATAATCGCAAAGGTACGCCGTTTTGCAATTTCTTGTTCCCATTGGGGGTTCACTTGACTCATTTTCATTCTCCTGTCGCTTGCGTCTCTGTCATCTTTCACTGTTACGATTATAACGGCAAATGCACCCGTCATCCACCTAGTATTTTTTTTACAAACAGGTATAATGTTAGTTGTAAAAATTTTTTGACTGTATGTACATATGGTTAGGAGGTAACCCATGTCCACAAACGAAAACCGTTCGGCTGCCTTTCGCGCGTACGTGAAGAAAATGGCGAGCTACAATCAGGCTATCTCCGTCCTCTATTGGGACAAAAGCACGCAGGCGCCGAAAAAAGGAATGGATGCGCGCTCAGAAGTGATCGGCATGCTCGCAGGAGAGCAGTTCCGGCTGGCCACCTCCAAAGAAATGGAAGAGCATTTGGAAGCGCTGAGCGACCCGCAAGTGCTGGAGACGCTGGACGATGTGACCCGCGCGACCGTTCTCGATTGCAAAAAGGATTTTGAACGCAACAAAAAAATTCCTGCCGACCGCTATGAGGAATACGTCGTCCTCACTTCTCAGGCCGAAACCGTCTGGGAAGAGGCGCGGGCCAAGAGCGACTTTGCCATGTTCCGTCCTTACCTGGAAAAAATCGTCAACTTCCAACTGGAGTTCATCGACTACTGGGGACATGACGGCAAGAACAAATACAACACGCTTCTCGACCTGTTTGAGCCAGGGATGACTGTAGATCAGCTCGACCCGATCTTCGCTACGCTGCGGGAAAAAACAGTGAAGCTGGTGGCTGCGATCGCTGACTCCCCGGACAAGCCCGACACTTCGTTTTTGACCAAGCATTTTCCGGAGGCAGAACAGGAGGCTTTCAGCCGCTTTATCCTGGAAAAGATCGGGTATGACTTCCAGGCAGGCCGGATGGACCGCAGTGTTCACCCCTTCTGTACATCGTTCAATCCCGGTGATGTCCGGATTACGACCCGCTTTGACCCAAATGACTTCAGTTCCGCTCTGTTCAGCTGTATCCATGAAGCGGGCCACGCGATGTACGAGCAAAATATCGATCCGCGCCTGCTGGGCACGACGCTGTGCGACGGCACTTCCATGGGCATCCACGAATCCCAGTCCCGCTATTGGGAGAACATGGTCGGGCGCAGTCTGCCGTTCTGGCAGCATTTTTACGGTGACTTGCAAAAAGCGTTCCCGAACCAGTTCGCAGGGGTCAGCGTCGAGCAATTTTACCGCGCCATCAATCAGGTGACGCCTTCCTTCATCCGGACCGAAGCAGATGAGCTTACCTACAACCTGCATGTGATGATCCGCTATGAAATCGAAAAAGGCCTGATCAACCAAACGATTGAAGTAGGCGACCTGCCAACGATTTGGAACGAAAAGATGAAAGAGTATCTGGGCATTGTTCCGGAATCGGACAAAGTCGGCGTGCTGCAGGATGTACACTGGTCCGGCGGCAGCTTCGGCTATTTCCCAACCTACTCGCTGGGCAATGTATATGCTGCCCAGTTTGCCCATGTTATGCAAGAACAAATCAGCGGCTACAACGATTTGATCGCCAGCGGCCAATTCGAACCGATCCGTCAATGGCTGAAAGAAAATATTCACCAATACGGAAAGATGAAGACCCCGGGTGAAATCGTCAAGGCAATTACGGGCGAAGGCACCAATGCCACCTACCTGATGAACTACCTGGAGAAGAAATACTCTGAGATCTACAAGCTTTAAGCAGAAAAAGCGCCTTTCCTTCGGGAGAGGCGCTTTTTCGTTCACAGTTGTGCCATGGATTCTTCACCGCACCTTCACAATCCGCCAACAATTTCCACATACATTTGGTCTATGATGAAAGTGTAAACCATTCGAGTAAGCGAGGGGTCCACAATGACAACAACCTTTACACAGTGGCTGTGGGGCATGGTTGCCGACGAAGAGACGGCACCGTTCGAGCGGAAGCAATATGTAAAGAACGAGATGGAGCAATTCGTGCCTGCTCATCACGAGGAGCTGCTTCCTTATCCGCAGCTGTAATACCCAACCAAGACGGAAGCGGCATCGGGGTGTTCAACACTCACCTTGATGAAAGGGAGTTTCTGCCTGCATTAGAGATGCATATCATTTTATCAATGTGTTGAATATAGCCATAGCCGTGCTGCCTTCCGGGCAGCTTTTTCTTTGCTCTTCCCGAAGGAAACCAGCAGCACCCCCGCTTTTAGGCAACAGCAGGTATCACGTATAATGGAGGAGCAACCTGTCACCGCGATTACGCAAATCGTATCAAAGGAGTGGCACACATGCTTCCCTTTACGGAGAAATGGCTCCCCACCTATATCTGGCGGGATTTGACCGTCCTTTTTTGTGGAATCAATCCTGGCAGAGTCTCTGCTACGGCCGGCTTTCATTATGCCAACCCCGCCAACCTGTTTTGGCGCGGACTTTACGAGGGAGGATTGACTCCCCGGCAGTTGAAGCCGGAGGAAACCGCGTGCCTGCTTGATTTCGGCTATGGCATCACCGATCTCGTTTCCCGGCCCACCCGCTCCTCCAGCGATTTAACGGACGCGGATTTCAACACCGGGGCGGAGCAATTCGTCCACATGGTTGGCGTTTATCGTCCCCGGGTGGTCTGTTTCAACGGAATTACGGCCTTTCGGCACGCCACCGGCAAAAAGAAGGAGCCTGTTCCCCTGGGACTTCAACCTGACCGTTATTTTGGCACAGAGGACTGGCCCGGAAGCTGGGTGTTCGTCATTCCCTCTACCAGCGGCGCCAACGCATCATTTAGCCGCGAAGAACGACTGGCCATGTTTTCCGAACTGAGCCTCTTTTTGCAGGAAAAAGGCTGGCATCCGTTCCGATAAACCGGAATGCAGCAAAGCGCCCGGAGCGTTAGGCGCTTTTCGTGCGTTTGAAAAAAACGCCCGCTTCTGAACGTTGCCCCAATGGTTTGGATCAGACCAACAATGGGAATGCGGTTCAGAGAAGCGGGCGTTTTTTTACCAAAATTTGTTATCGTTTTTTCCTTCCGTATCCGGCACAGTCAACCTCTTGGGCAGATTTATTTATTGGATGGCAATTGTTTATACCACGCAATAAAGTTGTCGACAACTTGATCCAGAAAGGCGATGGTCGGCTCGTGGTTCAAATGACCGGCTTCATCAAATTTTTCATGGACAGCGCCGATGTAGACTTCATTCCCAGGCATGATCGGAGATGAGACGCCTGGAGAGAACAAAATATCGCGCAAATGCTGCTGGGCGCGGACTGAGCCAAGCATGCCCATCGATGAGCCTGCGACCATGGAAGGTTTCCCGATCATGACCTTATCCACGCGCGACAGCCAGTCAATGGCATTCTTAAGTACACCCGGGATGGAGTAATTGTATTCCGGCGTTACCCATAGTACCGCATCGGCAGCGGCAACCTTGCTTTTGAATTCCTTTACGGCTTCAGGCGGATCATTCTCGATATCCTGGTCGTAATGCGGGAGATCCCGGATCGGCAAAATTTCGATCTCCAGACGGCCGTGGTAGCGTTTTTGCATAAATTTGGCGAGCTTCAGGTTGAAGGATTCCTTGCGAATGCTTCCTACGAGAGCAACTACTTTCATGTGCGATACCTCCAAGCGGTTTTCTTCGATTTAGTTGACTTTGGTTTCGCGGCTGCGAATCACTCTGATTCGGACGAAACCGTAAAACGCTCGTTTCGATGCTGCGGATTCTCGATTTCATCCAGTACTGCAATCGCAAAGTCCGCATAGCTTACATAGCTTTGCCCTTTCGCATTCACCAAAAGATGATCTTTTCCTTTTTGGTAAGCTCCGGTTCTCTTCCCTTGCGGATCAAAAAAGGCGGATGGACTGATAAACGTCCATTGGATGCCCGTAGATTGCTGCAAGTCCTCCAGGTTCTTTCCTTGGTTTTGCGCGGTCGCCAGATACTCCTTCGGAAAGTCCGGCGTTTCCATGACACGTGTTGTCTTTGCCTCGTCGATAAACAGGCTTCCTGCTCCGCCGACAACGATCAGTCTTGTAGATGGGGCAGCTTTCAACGCTTCGATCAATACTCTGCCTGCTTCAACATGGAGATGCTCACTGCCCGGCGCTGCACCGAATGCATTTACCACCACATCAAAAGCTTTCAGGTCCTCTGCAGTCAATTGAAAAACATCTTTCTCCAAGACGGCCGTCTTTGGCGCTGTCAGCTTGGATGCATTTCTCACGATTGCCGTAACCTCATGGCCTCTTTCAATCGCTTCTTTCGCAATGAGGCTCCCCGCTTTCCCTGTGGCACCGATTACTCCGATTTTCATTATGATTTCCTCCTACCATTTTTTATTAGCGTAACCATAAAAAAATAATTGTTGCGGATGAGGATTTGCCATCAGCAATACCATCCGGTCGAAACGAAAGGAAGGATGGATGCATCGTTGTAACGTTGTAAACCACAACATTACAACCAGTCTAAAAAAAACTACGACTGACCAATTAACATACAGTAAGCATTTTCGGCCTGTTCCAGGTACACACTTGGATTCGTTCGGAATCGTCTGCGTTTGGTAGCTTCACTCAAACGAGCAGACCAACGCAGGCGTTCATTTTTAAAATCAAGGTAGCTTACAGACTGAAGTCTACTTAACACATTACTCTGGTGAAGTGCGTCATCGACAAATACGACCATTTCACCACTTCGGAGGATATATTCGTTCCAACTTCTCAGACCCGTCATCCGTCGATGCCGGGTCTTCGTCTGGCGGAAGAAACGCTCATGGTCGTTGTTCGTTCGTGGGACATGCGGATGGTCGTAACACGTAAACAGGCCTTTCCAAAACCCTCGGGAGTAGCTTTTCAGATTTGCAACCATTGGCAAGTCGTCTTTGCTGGTGTACGTCTGTTCAACCCAATCTAACAGATGCTGCATATGAAATCGAACCGTTTCACTTCGTTTATCTATGCTTGGATTCAAGATCCCGGCAACGTGGTGAATCGGTTTGGACCAGCGCATCACGGTAGCATATTGCTCTTCAAAATCATCCAATTTATCGAAAATTCTGATTAGGTTTTTGAGCAGAGAGGGCCCCTTTTTTACTCAGGCATCGTTCGAGGGAAGCCTGAATGGCTCTAGCATTTTCATAAACACGTATGCCCGGTAGATCGAGTGGGGGATTGCCGTCTTCGAGGAGCACAGAACGAATGGCCGCCACGTAATCTTTTGCCACCTCTGCTTCTGTAGAGGCATCGTTTTCGATTCGCTTCTCGACTTCGCGAATACCACGGAGGCTCTTCTTGATTCCTGTCTTGAGCTTGCGGTCTAAATCGACAACAGGCTTTGCAATGTCCTTTAGATAGTGGTATTGGCAGTATTGGTACGGCACGTCCGGCAGTAACGATTCCATGGCCATTCGGATGGATTGTTGACCATCCGTAACGATCCCGATGATGGGAAATCCCAGTTCGATAACAGGCAGGATGAGTTTCTTAAGTTCTTCTGCGGAGCTACTCTTTAGATTTTGTGCAGACAGGATCGTTCCGCTGAATACTTCTCGTATGACATAGAGCGTCTCATTGCCTTTCTCGGGCTGAACACCGTCCATGGAAATCATGATACCGCCACGGTCCTGAACAACTTGCTTGAGTGCTTGCTTGACGTGATCCGTCACGCTAGCGCGGAGCAAGGTAAGATAACGTTCGTACAACCGCTGAGAATTGCGTTCTGACGTGGTTACCCCGCGCTGATTCAACGTTTCCGTAATTTCGCCGATTGTCATATGTTGCTTAAACCGAAGCTGACCAACCAACGCTAGCACGTCAAAACCGTAGGAAGTGTGTTTCATGCTGAGAAGCTCAGCTTCAGCGGATTTGTAATAGGTTCTGGGGTATGAGCAATCTGCGTTGCTGCAAGCATAAGCCATACTCCAAGCTTGGATAACACCGGCAAGTGTGATGACATTCTTTTTCCATGCGGTATGATGTCGCCTGAGTTTCGTGCCACAGTGCGGGCAATGCTGTATCTCTGGCCGAAAGTATATTTTCTTTTCAGGAATGACACGATTCTTGGGTAAAGGCATGAGAAGACCTCCGTCAAATAGGCTAATGACTAACTTCGACAGAGGTCTTGGAAATCCTTGTTAGTTAATTGGTCAGTCGTAGAAAAAAAAAATCATTTAGCACCGCTCTTTATCTTTTGCGTGAGCTGATTCACTACCTCGTCCACCGTTATATCTGCCAGGAACTGCTCCATTACATTTTGGGCGCGGGTAAATATGAGCTGCAGGACGGCTTGTATGTTCGCTCCGACCGGACAATCCGGGTTTGGCTGCTCATGCAGGTGAAAGAGCTGGTCTTCCTCAACTACGTCAACCGCTCGAAAGACATCCAGCAAACTGATTTCATCCAGACCTTTCAACAAGTAAGCTCCGCCAGTTCCGGCGCGGACATTGACCAATCCCGCTTTTTTTAGCTGTCCCAATATCCTGCGAATCGTTACAGGGTTTGTATTTACACTCCCTGCAATCCATTCGGAAGTTCCATGTGCATCCTTGGCGATTGCCAGCAAAGACAGGATGTGGACAGCAATGCTGAATCGACTGCTGATTTTCATTTTGTTTCATCCTTCCGTTGTAATCATTATAGCTACAACGAATTCCAAATGTCAACACTGTCTTTGCGTCTCCACAGCCTGGTGACCTCTTTCAGCTCTGATCCGTCAAAGGACAGCTTGTATATATCCGGCATATCGAGCTGTTTCCAAAAATCAAAACCGTAGCGGCTGTCAAAACCATTCATAATCAACACCATGAGATTGCCATGGGTGCCGATTACGATATTTTTCCCTTTTAGCCTGCGTAAAACTCGTTTAATGGCCTTTACTCCGCGATCCTGCGCCGCTTTATTGGACTCCCCTCCATCCCAGGAAAACCCCTCGTCTTCCCAAACTCGCGTGATCGCAGCATGAAAATCCTCCACGGGTTTCTCGCTCAACACTCTCTCCATGAAGTCTTCCTCGATCACGATTTCCTTCTCAAGGCTTACGGCAATCCCTTCAACTGTTTGAATGGCTCGCCGGTATGGACTTGAAAGCACGTGGTGAATATTCTCTTTTTTTAACAGCTCATTCACTGTTTGGGCATCGCGCAAGCCTTTTTCCGACAACGGTCTTGTCCGCTCCTCCGGCGTATAATCGGAATGGGCATGTCTAACGAAAATGATATTGGTTCGCATCGTCTCTCACCTGCATGATCATCAGTAATTACTGCTTTGTGCCAAAGTATTTCTCCATCTCGCTGTTATCCTTCAGAACGACCAATTTTTCGCTGTATCGACCCAACATTTTTTCAATTTCCGGCTTGCTCTCGTTCTCAAAATGGGCATTCCAGACAAACATGTTGCGAAAAATCCGGAAAGTAGGCTTGTAGTTTGCCCGCTCCAGCCCAAGCTTTTGCCGGACAAACCTTTTGATGATCCGAAAAGTCCTTGTGCGATAGCTTGTATCTAAAAAGATAATCAAATCGGCCCGCTCAAAGCTTGGGTGTACCCATTTATGGTGTACGCCTTCGACAATCCAAACGTCCGCGCTTGTGATCTCACCCAGAAGCTCGTCTCTTTCCTCGTCCGTTCTTCTTACATCTCCCGTTTTGAACCGCTTCCAGACAACGTTGTCCAATTCGTAAAACGGAACATCCAGTTTGGCTGAAAGCAATCGTGCCAAAGTTGTTTTTCCGCTTCCGACAGAGCCGATAATATGGATTTTGGTTGGACCTTTTTTAGCCATGAGACCACCGTTTTTGCCATTATTTTTTAACCTATCTTCTCCGCAAGCGTCGCTTTTTCCTTTACCTTTTACGCCCGTCCTGTTACCGGCAGCACGCGATTCCAAGAAACCTGCCTCGATAAACCGTCTGTGTTTTTTTCCCCTCTGACAAAAGCAGAACCCTTGCTGTCGAATGCCGAAATGATCGGTCCGCCAAACAAGGGCTCCTTATTACATTGTATGCTGCCTGTCAGGCCTGGGCAGAAGCTTGCAGCAGGCTGCTCTTTTGCCGTACGTACTGGATCAGCTCTACACTCATTGCGTAATAGTTGAACGGCGTAATCAGATAGATGCCATTGAAGATCGGGATCGCTGCGTCGAGCAATTCTTTTGCCATCTTGATCCCCTCTTGTCTGGCCTCCTCGCCTTGCACCTTGCGCATGCGCGCCAGCGCTTCGTCCGAGAGCTTGATCCCCGGCACTTCATTGTGCAGGAACTCGGCATTCCGCTGGCTGGTCAGCGGCATGATGCCGATGAAGACCGGGATGTTGATGTGCTTCGTCGATTCGTAGACAAGCCGGATCGCTTCCGCATCGTAGACAGGCTGCGTCATGATAAAATCGGCACCGGCCTCCACTTTTTTCTCCAACCGTTTGATCGCCGCGTCGATCTGGCGAACATTCGGGTTGAAGGCTGCGCCCACGATAAACTGCGCCTTCTGTTTCAGCGGACGTCCCGAGAAGGATATGCCTTCATTCAGCTGCTTCACCATGCGGATCAGATCAAATGACGTGACATCGAACACCGAGCTGGCCCCTGGCAAATCCCCGAACCGGGACGGGTCCCCGGTCACGACGAGAACCTGGTCAATGCCGAGAGCGTGCAAGCCCATCAGATGCGATTGCTGCCCGATCAGGTTGCGGTCGCGACAGGCGATGTGAATCAGCGGATCCATCCCGTACTGGCTTTTCATGATCGCGCCGAGCGCCATATTGCTCATCCGCACATTGGCCAGCGAGTTGTCGGCCAGCGTTATCGAATCGGCCCCGGCCTTGTGCAATTCACAGCACCCTTGCAGGAAGCCCTCGGTATCGAGGTCCTTCGGCGGGTCGAACTCGACGATAATCGTCGTACCTGTTTTCACTCGTTCGACGATGCTGGGCTTTTGTCTGTCCCTGACATTGTAAGACGACAGGGAGGGCCGTTCATTTTCCGTCTCCGAAGGATTCACCCTCACCTGCGGTGCGAGTCCATGCAGCGCGTCGGCCATCGCCTTGACGTGCTCCGGCGTCGTACCGCAGCAGCCCCCCAAGAGACGGACGCCTTGTTCTCTGAGCCGCTTTGCGCTTTCCGCAAAATACTCCGGCGAAGACTTATACGCGTACTCTCCATCGGTCAAGCCGAGCCGTCCCGCATTGGGAAACGCGGAAAGAAGCGTCCCCTCCGGCACCTGGACCCGCTCATATGAACGCAGGATTTCGGCCGGACCCAAGCGACAGTTCAAACCGACGATGTCAGCTCCAGCCTTTTGAAGCAGCGAGAACGCCTCTGTCAGGGTGTAGCCATCGCGTGTACGGCCCACCTCCAGCGTTGCCAGTTGGCAGATCAGCGGCCGATCTGTCAGCGGACGGATGACGTCGATTGCCAGCAGCAGCTCCTCGACATCGAGGAACGTCTCCAGAATCAGACCGTCGACACCTGCATGGATCAGGGCAATTGCTTGCTCTTCGAACTGGTCGCGGAACTCATCCATCGCCTTCTGTCGGACCCGCCCCGCCAGAATCGAGCCAATGCTGCCGATCACAAAGGCATCTGCCTTCGCTGCTTCGCGGGCAATCGCCACAGCAGCCCGGTTGATCCGCGTCACTTTATGCTCCAGGCCATAACGGGACAACGCATCCCGATTGGCACCGAATGTGTTTGTTTCCAAAAGCCGCGCACCGGCGTCGTAATACGCCTTGTGCACATCATGCACGAGCTGGGGGTTGGAGAGGCACAGCTCTTCGAAGCTGACGCCGACCGGCACACCTGTCCGGTACAACTGCGTCGCCATCGCCCCATCCCCGATCAGCAGATTGTCTTGCAAATATGCGCGCAAATCTTTTTTATTCGCTGACAAAATCCATCCCTTCTCTCCATAACATCTCGACCTTACAATTCAAAAACGGATGGGCCCGCATTGAAATACCGCGCCTCCGGATGAGAAAACACCATCGCTGTTACAGAGGCCTCCGGTTCCATCATGAAGCCTTCCGTCAACTGAATGCCGATGTCCTCCGGCCGCAGCAGGCGGAATAACTGGGCCTGATCTTCGAGGTTGGGGCATGCCGGGTATCCGAAAGAAACGCGGATGCCCTGATAACGCGCGCCGAATCTCTCCAGCATCGTCATTTCCGCAGGGTCCGGGAAGCCCCAGCTATCCCGCATCACGTGATGGACCCGCTCGGCAAATGCCTCGGCCAGCTCCAGCGCCAGCGCCTGCAAGACGTGGGATCGGAGATAGTCGCCCTTTTGTTTCAAACGTTCCGATTGTTCTCGAATGCCGCTGCCCGCCGTGACCGCCAGGAATCCGACATAGTCCATTTCGCCGCTTTCCACGGGCCGCAGGAAGTCCGACAGACAAAGGTACGGCTCCTCTGGCTGGCGCGGGAACTGGAAGCGTTCCAAGACCCGCGAATGATCCTTGGCGTCGTAGATCAAGATCTCGTCTCCATTCGCCTGTGCGGGGAAGAACTGATAGATCCCGTTTGCTGTTATCGAGCCTGCCTGTACTGCTTCCGCAAGCAGCTCCTGCACCAGATCGTGAAGCTCCGTCACCTTCTCGTCTCCGCTCTCCAGCAATTTGTCTACATTTCCGCGAACGCCGAGATGCTTTCCGAGCAGCATCCGCAAATTGAGATACGGCCGGAGATGGCTCAGCGGATAGTTGCGGAGCACATGCCGTTCACAATCGGGCGGGAGGTAGATCGGCTGTGTGCGGCTGACGGCGGAACGCTTCGGTTTGGACGGTTTTTCAACTTCGGGCGGGGCCTGGGCAGAAGCCGCAGCCTCGATTGCCTCCTGCTGCTCGGCCCGGAGCTTTTCTCTTGCTTCCGGGTCCTGCAGTCGATTAAACAGCTCCAGCCCGTCCATTGCATCCTTGGCGTACAGAACGATTCCTTTGTATTCGGGTGCAATCCGGTTGGACGTAAATTTACGTGTCAGTGCCGCTCCGCCTACCATCAGCGGCACGTCGATGCCAGCCTCGCGCAAATCCTGCGCGGTAATGACCATTTGCTGGGCCGATTTGACCAACAGACCGGACAGACCGATCGCATCCGGCTTCTCTTCGCGGCAAGCGGCGATCAGCTGCTCCGGCGGAACCTTGATCCCCAGATTGACGACTTCATAGCCGTTGTTGGAAAGGATGATCTCTACCAGGTTTTTTCCGATATCGTGGACGTCGCCTTTTACGGTGGCCAGCAAAATCTTCCCTTTTGCCGCCGACTCCGTTTTTTCCATAAACGGCTCCAGGAATGAAACGGATGCTTTCATTACTTCGGCGCTCTGTAGTACTTCGGCCACGATCAGTTGGTTGCTGTTGAACAGGCGGCCCACTTCTTCCATCCCGGTCATCAGCGGCCCGTTGATAATTTCCAGCGGCGCGTATTTTTCCAAAGCAAGCTTCAAATCTTCTACCAGTCCGTCTTTGGAGCCTTCGACGACATACCGCGCGAGTCTCTCTTCCAGTGGAAGCGAGGACACCTCGACTTTGGCTTCCTTTTTCTTTTCCCGGTAATAATCGGTAAAGGAGGCAAGCGTTTCGTCCTTTGTCTCGAACAAAAGAGCTTCAGCCAGCTTTCTCTCTTCTTCAGGGATGGAAGCATAGCGCTCCAGCTTCTCCGTATTGACGATGGCATAATCGAGACCAGCGACTGTCGTATGGTAGAGGAAAACGGCATTCAGCACTTCCCGACCTGCGGCCGGAAGACCAAACGACACGTTGCTGACGCCGAGAATGGTCTTGCACTCGGGCATCGCTTCTTTGATCAGGCGAATGCCTTCTACTGTCGCCTTGGCAGAGCCGATGTACTGTTCGTCTCCTGTACCGACAGGAAACACGAGCGGGTCGAAGATGATGTCCCGCGGATTGACGCCAAACCGGTTTACCAAAAGGTCATAGGAGCGTTTTGCCACTTCCAGCTTTCGCTCGGCGGTGACAGCCATGCCGGTCTCGTCGATAGTTCCGACGACAACTGCGGCCCCGTATCTGTGGATCAAGGGCACGACTTGCTCGAACCGTTCGAGCCCGTCTTCGAGGTTGATCGAGTTGAGAATCGCTTTCCCTTGGGAATATTTCAACCCCAGCTCCATGACGCGCGCATCCGTGGAATCGATCATGAGAGGCGCCTTTACTTTTTTCACAATATATTGAAGGAATTTTTCCATATCGCCGTACTCGTCGCGGTCCGGGTCGGCCAGACAAATATCGATGACATGAGCCCCCCGCTTCACCTGTGCCCTTGCGATATCGGAAGCCTCCTCGTATTGTCCGGCTGCGATCAGATCGCGAAATTTCTTGGACCCGATGACGTTCGTGCGCTCCCCGACCAGCAGCGGGCGGTTGTCCTGTTCCACGTAGACGACATCGATCCCGGACACGGCGCTGACTGCATGCTCTTGCCGGGCACGCGGCTTGCAGTCTTTCAAGGCTTCGGCCATCGCCCGGATGTGGTCGGGCGTGGTTCCGCAGCATCCGCCCGCCACATTGAGCCATCCTTGCTCGGCAAATGCCTTGACTTTTGCCGCCAGCCCTTGCGGAGTTTCGTGATAGTGGCCGTTCTCGTCCGGGAGACCGGCATTGGGATAACAGCTCACGGCACAGTCTGCAAGACCGGATAGCGTGCGGATATGGTCGCGCATGAACTCGGGACCGGTCGCACAGTTCAGCCCGATGCTGACAGGCTTGAGGTGCTCAAGCGAGACGTAGAACGCTTCGATGTTTTGTCCCGCCAGCGTCGTGCCCATCGGCTCAATCGTCCCCGAAAGCATGACCGGCACTTCCGTCCCCAGCTCATCAAAAGCCTTGCGTATGCCGATGCCGCCCGCTTTTACGTTCAGCGTATCCTGCGAGGTTTCCAGAAGCAGCACATCCGCTCCCCCGATCAAAAGCCCTTTTGCCTGGCGGTAATACGACTCGACCAGCTCGTCAAAGGTGACCCCGCCCGTCAAAGAAAGCGTCTTGGTCGTCGGGCCCATCGCCCCTGCCACAAAGCGAGGCCACTCAGGCGTGGAATAGGCATCTGCGGCCTCGCGAGCGATTTTGGCAGCGGCGATGTTGATCTCCAGGTCCTTTTCCGCCACGTCATACTCGGCCAGGACGATGGACGTAGCGCCAAATGTATTCGTCTCGATAATATCGGCACCCGCCTCCAGGTACTTTTCATGGATCGAGCGGATGACGTCCGGCCGGGTCAGGTTCAACAGCTCGTTACAGCCGTCGTATTCCTCTCCGCCGAAGTCCTCGGCAGTCAGGTTGGCTTGCTGCAGCATTGTTCCCATCGCGCCGTCCAGTATCAGAATTTTTCGGTAAAGCTGTTCGCGAAAATTCGGTTTCATGGCAGACTCCTTTTCTCAAAGCAGATCATCTCAGATAAACAAAAAACCTCTTCTGTGTGCAGAAGAGGATTTGTCCGCGAATACGATACGCCTGACGCATCCTCTCATCTTTCAAAGCACACGGCTTTGCTGGAATTGGCACCTGAAAATTCCGGTTGCCGAGGCTTCATCGGGCCAGTCCCTCTGCCTCTCTGGATAAGAGATGTCGCTTTTTTATTCGATTCGTTCCAGTAATTGCAAGGTTTGAAAGTATCTTAACACCCCCCCTCCCCCGCGTCAATGAAGAAATTGTCCGTATCCACGCAAGTCCGGCGCCCATATTTGCCCCATATAGTCAATCGCCCACACTCTTCATGACTCCCGTGTATAGACTAAAGCATATCGGAAAGGAGGAAAACGACATGAGTACATCCTACTGCGGAAACAATATCTTCGGTGACAGCTTCGCCCTAGTGCTCGTTCTGTTTATCCTGCTGGTCATCGTAGGGTGCAATAACGACTGCTAAGCAGCTGCTTGAAAAAGGGGCCTGGAATCCAGGCTTCTTTTTTCTTGTCCAACAGGTGCACTTTGAAGAAATCAAGCAATCACTTGCCAAATCGGCACAGATTATCAAAAAACATCGTCTTCCCGGCTGTACAATAGGAGTAGCACATCTGGGAAATGGAGGCAGGTATGGATCACTACGAGCGGATTCAATGCGCAATCGAATTTATCGAAAAGCATCTTCAAGAGGAGGTGAATATCGCGGATATTGCCGCGGAAGCCTGTTTTTCCGCCTTTCATTTTCAACGGCTGTTTCAAGCGATCTCCGGTTTTTCGGTTCACGAGTACATACGAAAAAGAAGGCTGAGCGAGGCCGCCGTTTTGTTGAAACAGACGCAAACAAGCATCCTTGATCTGGCTATCGCCTGCCAGTACGGCTCCCAGGAGGCGTTTACCCGTGCTTTTGAAGCTACTTTCGGCATCACCCCGGCCAAGTTCCGAAAGGCGAACATACCTATTTCCCTGCAAAAGAAGCTGGATTTTTTGGATGATCAAAAACGAGCAAAGGGAGAAATAAGCATGAACAAACCAAACATTGTGCAATTAAACAGCATTGCCATCGTCGGGTACGCCTACAAGACAAATCTGAACAACGAAAGCTACTTTGAGGACATTCCCCGCTTCTATGCCGATTTCGGAAGGAATGGACACTATATGCGGATTCCCAACAAAGCCGCCCCTGACATGGCATACGGCATTTCGTGCGATTTCCAGGATAACGGCGACTTTACGTTCATCGTCGGCGAAGAGGTAAAAAACCTGGATGGCGAGCTGGAGGATGGCTTTGTCCACTGTCTGCTTCCGGCAGGGAAATACGCCGAATTCAGGGTGATCGACTCTGTCCAAAATACAAGAACCTATATTTACGGCACCTGGCTTCCGAATTCCAACTACGAGCGAAGAGAAGGACCTGATTTTGAAATAACCGATGTCCGCCAGTCCGTGTACCCGGATCAAATGAAAATAAAAATTTACATACCGATCGACTAGTGTTCCAGTCCGCCCGCTGTCCCCGCTCATTGTCAATCCATGCCCCTTTTGCTATGATGAGGTCGAAGCCAAGCAAAGGAGCGAAACGCTTTGGATCCACTACACCCTTGTGACAAGCACGAATTCCTATCGCGTATCGAAACGGTAAAAGAACTGGAACAAACCGACTTCGAGACATATTCTGTCGTGAAAGACAGCGAAAATGGCCAACACTATCTCCGGTATTCCTTTACACATATCAATCTGTCCGAAGGGGGCAGGCGCGACGAATTCGACCACTTCCTGCCGCTTGAATCGGACGATGTTCTCGCGATTCTGTTCGGAGAGCAGGCTTATCAGTTTCCGGACAACTGGAAAACCGCCTATCTTCGCAGCGGCACGGATGAGCGGCTGATGCCATTCGACCCGAGTGAAAATCACGATCTGGAAAAGGACGCGGAGGCGGAGTTGGCTCTGCTCGAGAAGCTGCAGCAGTTCAAGCAGCAATGGAATGCTGCCGAAGACAAAGAATCGCTGACCCGCGACCTGTTTCGCGATCTCGATGCGATCATAAAAAAAGCGGATGATTGAGTTGCGAAAGCCGCATCCTTTTCGCTATAATGGATGAATCATAAAGGATCGATGATGAGGAAAGTACTCCGTCAAAATGCCCAAGCGAGCCGGGGATGGTGTAAGCCCGGTGCAGGATGGCGGCAGGAATCGCACCTCGGAGATGCTGTCTGATTGCCCGGTTTATCTCTGGAGCAAGTAAGGCAGCCGGGTCTGCCCGTTATCGCAGAACAAAGCGGCTGTGCTGCCCGAAATGTAAAGGCTGCATGGCAAAAAGAGTGGCACCGCGGGAGAATACCTCTCGTCTCTTGATCAATCAGAGACGCAGAGGTTTTTTTATTTTTCATGATGAAGGGAGTTTGCATCGCTATGAGTTACAAGCATCAAGTGGCTGAGATGATTTCTGCAGCCCTTTCCAAGCAAGGCGTAGATACGCTGGGGGCCGAGCAAGTGCGCAACATGCTGGAGACGCCTCCGAATCCGGCCATGGGCGATATCGCCTTCCCTTGCTTTCAACTGGCAAAGGCACTTCGCAAAGCGCCTCCTGTGATTGCAGCCGAGCTTGCCCCGCTTATCTCGGGTACGCCGGTTCGCGAAGTCCAGGCAGCTGGCCCGTACGTCAATATTTTTCTCGATCAGCAAAGTGTCGCAGCAGAGGTAGTAGGCACCATCCTCTCCGCAGGAGCCGCTTACGGCAGCCGCGACATCGGCAAAGGGCGGAAGGTTCCGATCGATCTTTCTTCTCCCAACATTGCCAAGCCGTTTTCCATGGGGCATCTGCGCTCTACCGTGATCGGAAACGCGATTGCCAACATCATGGAAAAACACGGTTACCAGCCGGTCCGCATCAACCATCTGGGCGACTGGGGCACGCAGTTCGGCAAGCTGATCGTGGCGTATCGCCTGTGGGGCGACGAGGCAAAAGTAAAAGCGGAGCCGATCAAAGAACTGCTCAGCCTCTATGTGCGCTTCCACGAAGAAGCGGAGAACGATCCGTCTTTGGAGGATCAAGGGCGCGAGTGGTTTAAAAAGCTGGAGGACGGAGACGCAGAAGCGCTCCACCTGTGGCAGTGGTTCCGCGATGAATCTCTGAAGGAGTTCATGAAGATTTACGATCTGATGAACGTTTCCTTTGACTCGACACACGGCGAAGCATTTTACAACGACAAGATGGATCGCGTCGTCGCCATGCTGGAGGAAAAAGGCCTGCTGACGGAATCGGACGGCGCCATGGTCGTGACGCTGGATGAATACGACATGCCGCCAAGCCTGATCAAAAAATCGGACGGCGCCACGCTGTACGCGACGCGTGACCTTGCTGCTGCCCTCTACCGCCATGAAACCTACGACTTCGCCAAAGCGCTCTATGTCGTCGGAAACGAGCAACGCCTTCACTTCCAACAGCTCTACAAGGTACTGGAGAAAATGGGCTTTGAGTGGGCAAAGGAAATGCATCACATTCCGTTTGGTATGATGCTGAAGGACGGCAAGAAAATGTCCACGCGCAAGGGCAAGGTCGTCCTGCTGGAAGAAGTGCTGTCCCAGGCGATCGAAGACGTCAAGAAAGTGATCGAGGAAAAGAATCCTGGTCTCGCCAACAAGGAAGAAGTCGCCCGCCAGGTTGGCGTCGGGGCCGTCATCTTCCACGACTTGAAAAACTATCGTCTCAATGACATCAATTTCTCCTGGGAAGAGATGCTCACCTTTGAAGGCGAAACCGGTCCTTACGTCCAATACACGCACGCACGTGCTTGCTCCCTGCTGAGAAAAGGCGGCTATGTACCGTCCGCAGCGGTAAGCTTGCCTCAGGATGCGCTGGACAGCAAGGAAGCCTGGGCAGTCGTTACGCTTCTGAATGCATTCCCGGAAGTGATAGACCGCGCTGCCAACGGCTTTGATCCTTCGCAAATCGGGAAGTACGTGATCGACCTCGCGCAGGCCTTCAACAAGTTCTACGCAAACGTCCGCATCCTGGCCGAGGAGGACGCTGTGAAAAATGCGCGTCTCCAGCTCGTAGCGGCTGTTGTTACGGTCTTGAAGGAAGGGCTCCGCATTCTCGGACTCGCAGCACCGGAAGAAATGTAAGAAAACAAGCAAAACCGCCGATGCATTATGGGATCAGTCCCATGCAATGCGTCGGCGGTTTTTTTTCGATTGCCGGCCTTCCATCCGGTGCTAGCCTTCCATCCGGCTTGTCAGGAGTCTTGTCGCGGGGCTGGTCCGGAACTTGTAAACGTACCCGCCCCTTTTAACAGTACATGTCTTTGATCGGCCAGCGCTGCTTTTTTATTCTTCTTTCTTTGCATTTTTCCCAAACCAAGTCTTGCCCAGAAGCTCGACGACTTGTTTGGAGAGCGACACCGGCTGTTCCTTTTCATTTCCGGACGCATCCACGAGGCGGTACAGCATCGCCTTGTCATCGGCCGGGTCGGATTTGGTTTCCAGTGTGCAGTCTCCGATATTCCCTGCCTTGGTCCACTCTTCGATCATGATCTGATATTCGCCGGGGGCAAGCTCGATATAGTCATCCTCGGTCACATCAATGATGGCATAGCCATCGTGCTCAATTTCCGCATCGTATGTATGTCCGTTGGCTCCCTGGTAGAGGGCGAGCTCTTCGGGATTGTTCAGGTTTTCCTGCAGGGAAGAAAAATCTTCGATCGTTACTTTCACTCGTCTTTTCACGTATGTTCCTCCTTGGTTCGACACACAACTCTTCATTCCTCACTCTACCACACGGGTCGCTCCTTTTTCCACACCGAAGACTCCATCTCTCTGCTCTGCCAGCCGGCGAACCAGCGAAATTTCCTCCTGGTGACCTCCATCCGCCGGTGCCGGGGTTTCCAAAATGAACGGGATGTCCGCTAGCTCAGGAGTTTGCAGGAATGCTGCGAACGCCTCCAACCCGATCTCACCCTTGCCGATAGGAGCATGTCTGTCGCGGAAGGAGCCGCTCGGATAAACGGAATCGTTCAAATGAACAGCGACGAGTGATGAAAAATACCCCGCGTTTCGCATGTGAGCGCAAACCTCGTCCCAATCGTGTCCCCGCCACAGCCCGCTGGCAAAAGCGTGACAGGTGTCCAGACAAAAACCCACCCGGTCAGGTGCCGCGAGCAAAGAACGCACCTGCACCAGCTCTTCGATGGTCGTCCCCATCCGGGTTCCCTGCCCTGCATTGTTTTCAAGCAAAATTTTCGCCTCTCCCCGCCAATCGCAGAGCAGTTCATCCAAAAGCCGGATCATCCGCTTGTATCCCTCGAGCGGGTCGCCACCCTTGCTGTGCCCGAAGTGAACGACTACACCGAGTGAACCGCATGCTTCCGCTATCTCCAGATCATTGCGGAGGTGTTCGACAGTCCGCTCGTATAGCTCCTCCTCTTCCACTGCAAGATTTGTCGGATACGACGTATGACCGATGGATAGCATGCCGTGTTCCTTTGCAAAGCGCCTGCACGAAGCTGCATCTTTGGCATCAAAGGTTTTTACGCCCATGCTCCTCGGATTCTTCGGGAAGTACTGAAAGCAGTTCGCTCCGATCGCCATTGCTGCCTTTGCCGCTCCTGCGTATCCGTTTCTGATACTGACGTGACAACCGACAAACATATTGCATCTCCTTCCCTCTGCTGATTAGTTGCAGTTTCCCCCACCTTTGTTTTTTTCAGTCTGCTGTCCTCTACGGGACCCGGTTTGTCATGCGCCTGCCTGTTGGATCATCTATCATTTTCGTTGCTTTTCCCCTGCAAGAAATGACTTGGGCTGAGGTCCTTATTTTGAGCAGTATTTGCAAGATTGACATTTCATTTTATTTCGATTAATATCCATCTTCAAATCCTATCAAAATGTTTCAGGAGGTACCCGATGCCGTCTCCATTTCCTGCTTCGAGCCAGCACCTGCTTTACTTTCCCGTAGAGGAGAGCGATTTCGATGAGCTGCTCTCCGTCTACAATTCCAACCCCGATTACATGGAGTATGCGTACGGCAAGCGGGAAGTCACTGTCCAAACAGTGGAATCGGACCACGCCGAGAATCTGGCGATGGAAGACTCCTACAGCATCTTGCTCCGTTCCCGCTCCACCCGCGATCTCGTCGGCATTGCCCAATTCATCCTGCGAAATCCTCGCGATGGCAATCCATGGCTCGGGCTCATCATGCTGCACAAGGACCACCAGGGAAAAGGATACGCTCAGCATTTTCTGGACACCTTGATTGCATGGTATAAAGAAAACGGCTACACGTCCCTTCATCTGGGCGTGTTGGATAAAAACCGAGGGGTAGTCCCGTTTTATGAAAAATGCGGATTCCGCGTCTATGAAGAACGGATGACCGAAAAGCTGGGACTGGTCATCTGCATGGCTTACGACATCAAATAGTGAGTGCAGCGGGAAATGTTGACTTTGACTTCGCATGGAAACGAAAAAGATGTATTTCCCTTGCCAAATCCGCGAAGTTGTTTTACCTTTAATCTATACCGAACGTTCAGTCTAGAAAAAGGAGTATCCGCCATGACACGCCGCCGTCTCGAAGGCGAAAAGACAAAGCAACATATCGCCGAAAAAGCAACAGAACTATTCGCCCAAAAGGGGTATGCCGCAACTTCCATCGAGGACATTTGCCTTGCAGCAGACGCAAGCAAAGGAAGTCTCTACTACCATTTCAAAAACAAGGAGCAATTGTTTCTCTATCTGCTGGAAAAGAATCAGCAGGAATGGGAAGAGAAATGGGCAAGGTACTCCGCTCCCTACCCCACAGCGACGGAGAAGCTGTATGCATTGGCTGACTTTTTCGTAGATGATTTTTTAAATCACCCGTTGAAAAAGGCTGCCGAGGAGTTCAGCGGCAGCAAGCTGGCTGAACCCGAAATTCTGGAGCAGGTCATCAATCTGACAAAAACAGCCCATCAAGTCTACATCCCCATTTTTGAAAAGGGCATTGAGGCAGGCGAGTTTGAAGCAGACGAACCGGCGGCCCTGGCCTATCTTCTGGACGGCTTTCTCAGCGGGGTATGCAGCGCAGCATACTACGACCACCCGGACCAGCTTCATACGTACATGCGAAAGTCTATTGATGTGTTCATAAAGGGGACGGGGAAAAAATAGCCCCTTTTTTTACGCTATCATTAGACCGACCGTTCGGTTTGCAAAAGTTAGGAGGAACCTGAATGAAGGAGCTTTGGCGCAATCGCGTCTTTCTCATCGTCTTTTCTACCGATTTGCTGGAAAACATCGGCGTCTGGATCCGAAACATGGCGCTGCTCTTCTTCGTCATGGAAATCAGCGGCAACAACCCGACCGCCGTCTCGCTGCTGACTGCTATCGAGTATGTTCCCATTTTGTTGTTCTCCGTGATCGGCGGGGCACTGGCAGACCGCTGGGACCCGAAGCGGACCATGATTTCCGCCAATCTCCTCAGCTCGCTCTCCGTCTGCGTGATTGCCGTACTGCTTTGGAAAGGCTATTGGTCCGCTGTTTTTTTCGCTACCTTTGTCTCCGCTGTCGTTTCCCAATTCTCACAGCCCGCTTCCGCCAAAGTCTTTAAGATACACGTTCCGGAAGAACAGGTAGGTTCCGCCATCTCTGTTTCCCAAAGCATGGGGTCGCTGTTTATCCTTTTTGGCCCGATCGTGGGGACGTTTGTCTATGAGGCTTCCGGCGTCTATGTCTCCTTGTTTGCGATGGCCCTCTTGTTTCTCTTGTCCGCGTTCATGCTCTTGGGTTTGCCCTCGTCAAAGCGCGCTTCTTCCGTTAGTGACTCTCATGAAAAAACCTCGCTTCTGGCTGAGATCAAGGACGGCATTCGCTACGTCAGG
Source organism: Brevibacillus sp. FSL K6-2834 (assembly GCF_038592925.1). Taxonomy (NCBI): domain Bacteria; kingdom Bacillati; phylum Bacillota; class Bacilli; order Caryophanales; family Paenibacillaceae; genus Brevibacillus; species Brevibacillus sp. FSL K6-2834. The sequence goes on along the minus strand of NZ_CP151945.1, from coordinate 2,254,945 downwards.
CACCACTCGCATCTTAGGGGGATTGTGTGGCTGTTTGCCATGCTTGGACTCGGCTCGGGTCTGATCAATCCGCTGGAGGTCTTTCTCGTGACAGACCGCCTGCAGCTTCCGAAAGAATCCATCCAGTGGTTTACGGCTCTGGAGGGTGTCGGCATGCTGCTCGGAGGCATCCTCGCCTCCGCCCTGCACAGGCAGTTAAACGGAAAGCTGGTCATTCACGGCGCCATTGTCTTTTTTGCCGTCTCGGTTGTCGTTGAGGCACTTTCCACCTCTGCTCCGCTGACTGGGACGATGCGCCTGCTTTCCGGAGTGCTGCTGGCATTTTTGCAAATTGTACTCAGCATGAAGATGATTCATTTGGTAGCGGAAGAGTACGTGGGGCGTGTGAATGGCACCATGACGCCGCTCTTTGTGGCACTGGTAATGATCAGTTCGTTTGTGGCCGGCCCGCTCATGGAGTTGACCTCTCTGATCACGGTCTTCTGCCTGTCAGGCTTCTTCCTGCTGCTTGGCTCCCTCGGGGTCAACAAAATTATGGAGGCAGAACCGCCACAATCACAATCAAACCAAGAACAACAACATCCGCTCTCGAAACCGAAACACCAGCAGTCTCTTGAAACCGAGCAGTTGTAACGCCAACAATAAAAACAGACTGTCCGGGATATGAAATGCTCCCATCGAGCAAACAGGTTTCATTAGCCGCTGCTCGATGGGTAGTCTTCAATCCGTACAGCCTTCCCTTTGGTAGGATTACCCTGTATTTCCTTTATTTCACGACCAATAGAGGCGTTTTCGTCCGGTAAATCACCTTGAAGGTGACACTGCCCATCAGCGTTCCGGCAATGCCGCTCATGCCGTGGTGGCCGAGGACGATTACATCTGCTTCTGTCTCTTGGGCAACTTCCTTGATCAGCGTAGCCGGGTCTCCGATCAACACTTTGCTCTCGTAAGGGACCTGTGCTTGCTCAAACAGCTCCTCGTATGGACGGATCGTCTGTTTCCCCCACGATTCCAGTGTTGCTGTATCCTCCCAGCCAATCCCGTAAACGCCTGCGTAAGCGACCGGAGGAATCACCGCGGTCAGAAGAACAAACCGGGTGCCATCCTCTTTGCCCATCCGGATGGCTTGCTGCGCTGCCTTCATGGCGTGGTCGGAGCCGTCGACTGCGATCAGTACCGTTTTCCACTTGTCGTTGATCTTCGCCGCCTCGGGCACTAAAAATACGGGAATCTCCACATCGTGGATTGTTGGATAGCTGACGCTTTGCATCAAATAACCGGTCATCCGGCCATATCCGTGTGTCCCCATGACGACAGCCGTATGGCCTTCGCGAGCTGCTTCCACAATTGCCTCGTGCGGTTCTCCAAACTGAATATTCAGTTTGTACGGAACCTTTGCCTGCTCGACCAGCTCCACGATTTCTTTCAGGTCCTCTTTTGCTTCATCCAACTGAAATTCTTGCACAGTCTTGTTTCCCAACTGATTGACAGCAAATCTGGATGAAAACGGAGGAATGACATGCAAGAGAGAGAGTTCGTTATTCCCGTTCGTAAAAGCCAATGCAAACTTTACAGCTTGCAAAGACTGTGGAGTAGCATCTACCGGCACCAGAATCGACATTGTGCACCATCCTTTTCCTCGTCATCGGGCAATCGTGTCCGCCCTTTTCTGACTTCATTCTAGGAAAAACAAAGGATGGTGTATGTAGGGAAACTCCCCTATATCAGGCAAACTTTTCCCTGATTTCTGTCTGTTCGCCTTATTCCAATATGCCGGTAATAAATATCGTCGTCTCTTCGCTCAAGTCGACATCCCGAATCTCATGGTCGTCTCCCACTCGCTCATTGGCAACTCTGTCCTTGCGAATGATTCGAACCACTGGTCGCGAGGGCAATCCCCTGTTTTGATCAATCACGATCCCTACCTCGCCTGTGCTCAGCTTCAGGGATGTACCTGTCGGATACATGGCTATTGTCCGCAAAAACTGAATGACCATCTGGTGGTCAAACCTTTTTTCCGCCAGTCCCATGATGCGCTCGCAAGCTTCATAAGGCGGGAGCGTCTCCTCTTCTTCAGAAAAAGGAGAGATGAAATTGTCGTATGCGTTGCAGATCGCGACGATTTTCCCGAACTCATGGATTTCGTGGCTCATCAGACCTCTGGGTATGCCGCTGCCATCTACCCACTCATGGTGCTGAAGGGCGATATGAGCAGAAACGATGCTCATCTCGTGCTTTTTGCGCAGCAGGTTAAATCCCGTCCACGTATGGTGATTCTCGATACTGTTTTGCTTGTAGGGCGAAGCGTCTCCCTCCTCTTTGACGACCTTCCCGATGTCATGGAGCAAAGAGCCGATCGCCAGCTCCTTTAGCTGGTTGACGGAATATCCAAGTCCAACCCCCATGACGACAGCCATCATGCAAACATTCAGGGAGTGTATGTACAGGGCATTGTCATTCGTGCGAATTTCACCCAGGTTTAACAAAACTCGCCGGTTTCGCAAGGTCTCATCCACGATATTGTTGACGGATTTTTGGACTCCGCGCACATCGATTCCTTTTCCTGCCTGAATGCACTGGATCGCCGCGGACAAATTGCGGATGGCGTCTTTTCTCGTCGATTCGCTTAAAACCTCTTCCGTGTTCACGTCCTGCAGGTTTGGGTCCTTGAGGCTTACCATCGTAACGCCAAAACGGCGCAATTTATTGATCATTCCAACGGTTAGCTGTACGTTGGCCTGCAACAAGGTCAGACCGTCGCTCGTATAAATGCTTCTGCCCAGGACATCGCCCGGTTCTACCTGATCGATGTTGACATATTTCATGGGGTCTTCCTCCTGCCTGCTCCCCTGCTGCTATTCCCACCTATCTTACCATGAAATAACCATCCGGTAGACAAGAAAACTTTCATGCAGCAAGCAAAAAAGACCCGCCAGACGGGTCTTTTAACTCTTTTCATGATCATCCATCTTCATAATACTGTAAGGGCCTCTGACCATCGTTACCTGGTCGCCCTGCTGGGTCATTTCCAGCTTGTGCAAAATATCTTCGAGAACAGCGGCACAGGTGAGAGTCAATTCACCAGTATGTACGGGCGTCTTGTAATACTGGCCGATCATCTCATAGCCTTTTCGCTTGTATGCCTCCGCATCGGTCTCATCCAGCGCCTCGCACAGCTCCTGGATCAATCCTACCAAGGAAATCCGGGCCTGCTCGTAGACATCCACCTCGGCAGATGTCCGAGTCTCTTTGTCCGTACTCATATCGCTTCCCCCCTGACCTATAGGGTGGGCCGGATTGCAGCAGATTATTCGCTTTTCGCTGCCACGCTGTGACGCAGTCCCTGCCGCGTGCCGGTGTGTGCCTGAAACAATACCGCATCGTAGTGATCGGACGCGCCGGGAGCCGGTCTGCTTGCAAGCGAACCGACGATGGCTCCGAAAAATCCGAGAGGGATCGAAACCACGCCGGGATTGGCGAGAGGAAACAGCGGTTCGGCGAGAATCATGCCGCTTTCGGGGTCCATGACCGACGGCCCGAGACAAACGAGGATGAGGGCGGACAGTGCCCCTGTGACAATCCCGGTCAACGCTCCCTGTAGGGTGAAACGGCGCCAGTAGATGGTAAAGAAGATCAGGGGAAAGTTGGCCGATGCCGCCACAGCAAAAGTCAGCGCCACGAGAATCGCAACATTCATTTTTTGCGCGCCAATCGCAAGCCAGATGGAAATCACTCCTACTCCCACCGAGGATAATTTGGCGACCCATACCTGTTCCCGTTCCGAAGCCATCCCATTGCGAATGATATGGCTGTACAAATCGTGGGCAAACGCCGATGAGGCCGACAGCACAAGACCTGTGACCACCGCGAGAATCGTCGCAAAAGCCACGGCCGATATGTAGGCCATCAAAAATTCTCCGCCAAGCGCTTCCGCAAGCATCGTCACCGTCAGATTTCCTCCGAATCCGGCGTCCTGGATATATTCCCATCCGATAAAAGCAGACGCTCCAAAACCGAGCAAAATCGTCATCAGGTAAAACGCGCCCATCACCCATGTGGCCGTAATGATGGATTGTCTCGTCGTGGGGGCATCTTTTACGGTAAACAGCCTGACGATGATATGCGGCAGTCCGGCTGTCCCCAATATGAGAGCCAGATTGAGCGAAAGGATGTCCAGCGGCTGGTTGAATTTGTTTCCCGGGTGCAAAAAGCGCTCTTTCATCGGTGTCGCTTCGCCGACATATACAAACAGCTCCGCCAGACTCCAGTGAAAGCGCGACAGGACGATCAGGCAGATGATCAGCGTCCCCGTCAACAGCAGAATCGCTTTGATGATTTGCACCCACGAGGTAGCCTCCATCCCGCCAAACACGACGTAGATGGTCATCAGCGTTCCCACGACCATCACCGCAGCAGCGTAATCAATGCCGAGCAGGTAGTGGATCAGCGCCCCCGCGCCGACCAATTGCGCAATCATGTAAAAGACTGTGATCAAAAGCGTGACGGCGGCAATCGCACCCCTCAGCCATTTGCTCTCAAACCGGACGGAAATCGCATCCGCCAGCGTATATTTGCCCAGATTGTGCAGCGGTTCCGCGATCAAAAACAGCATGACCAAATACGACACAAAGAAGCCGATCGCATAAAGAAAGCCGTCAAAACCGTACATTGCTATCGTCCCGGCGATTCCTAAAAACGAAGCGGCACTCATGTAATCTCCGGCGATGGCCACCCCGTTCTGAAGCCCGGTCATCCGGTTTCCCGCAGCGTAGAACTCTCTCGTATTGAATGTTCGGCTCGCCGCTGAATACGTGATGAACAGCGTGCCGATAATGACGCTGCAAAAAAAGATGACCGATGACATATCGCCGCTCCCCCGTTTCATAGGAAAGATGCCGGAGCCTCCCCCGACACCTTTCCGTTGCTTTTACAATTGTACAGAGACTACGCGGATTCCTTCATCCCGGTATTCGCTTTGACAACAATTTCATCGTATTTCGCATCGTCTTTGGTCTTCGAGAAGTAGGTACCCAGCCAGGCTGCAAGGAAACCGAGCGGAATCGAGACGATCCCCGGATTCGAGAGAGGGAACAGAGCTTCTCCGACCAGGATGGCCTTGCCCGCCTCCGGATTCCAGATGTTCGGGCTGAGGAAAACGAGGATCAGCGAGCTGAACAAGCCTACCAGCATACCGACAACAGCCCCGGTCGTATTGAATCGACGCCAGAAGATCGTGTAGATAATAACCGGCAAATTTGCGCTGGCGGCTACCGCAAAGGCAAGAGCAACGAGGAAAGCGACATTCAGCTTCTGCGCGAACAGGGCAAGCAGGATCGAGATGACCGAAACGCCGACAGAGGCCCATTTGGCCATGACCATCTGCTCTCTTTCCGTAGCCTTCCCCTGGCGAATGACATGGCCGTAAAAATCATGGGCAAACGCTGATGCAGCCGTGAGTACGAGACCAGCCACTACCGCCAGAATGGTAGCGAAGGCGACGGCAGACACAAACGCAAAGAGGAAATTGCCCCCTAGGAATTGGGCCAGCAACGGCGCTCCCATGTTTCCGGCAGGATCCATCTTGTCCGCCCCGACAAATGCGGCTGCGCCGAATCCGAGGAAAATCGTCATGACGTAGAACAAGCCGATAATCCAGGTGGCGTACACAACAGATTTCCGCGCCGTCGGGGCGTCCTTTACCGTAAAGAACCTCATCAAAATGTGCGGCAGTCCGGCAGTACCGAGAACGAGCGCCAGATTGAGCGAAATCGTATCGAGGCCGTCCTTGAACTTGTTCCCCGGATTCAGGAACTTTTCGCCCAGCGGCGTTGCCGTTTTCATTTGCTCGAACATCTGCGTCACGCTGAAGTCAAACTTGGCAAACACCATTACGGAAATAATGAAGGTACCGGCCATCAGCAGAACCGCCTTGACGATCTGCACCCAGGAGGTTGCCGTCATGCCGCCAAACACGACGTAAACCGTCATCAGAACGCCTACGATCAGAACAGAGGTCGTGTAGTCGAGACCGAGCAGCAATTTGATCAGGGCGCCGGCCCCTACCAACTGGGCGATCATGTAAAAAATGGAGATCGCGATGGAGTTCAGAGCCGCTACTCCGCGGACCTGCTTGTTTTCAAACCGGGCCGCAATCATGTCCGCCATCGTGTACTTTCCGAGATTGCGCAGCGGCTCGGCTACGATGTACAGCACGACGAGATAAGCGACGAGAAAGCCGATACTGTAAAAGAAGCCGTCAAAGCCGGAGAGAGCAATCATTCCGGCGATCCCGAGGAAAGAGGCCGCGGACATGTAATCGCCGGCGATGGCAAGGCCGTTCTGCCAACCGGTCAGTCCTCCTCCCGCCGTGTAAAACTCGCTAGTGCTATTGGTCCGTTTGGAGGCGTAATACGTAATAACAAGCGTTAACACAACAATTGCCAAAAAGAGTAAAAATGCCATTACATTCATGCGCTTTTGCCTCCCGTCTCTTGCTTGATCTTCTCTACCAGCTCATCAAACTGCCGCGATTTCCTGGAATAGATGATGCACAGTCCCCAGGTCATGATAAATTGGCAGAAGGCAAATACCCAGGCCCAGGTAATCGCCCCGAAGGCGGGTTTGTTCAACACTTGAAAGTAGGAGGTCATGATGGGAAGAGTAAAGTAGAACAAGAAAAAGAAAATGGAGTAGGGTACGATGAATGCTTTTTTTCGTCTAAGCAGCTCCTGAAACGTCGCCGACCGGATGATAGACGAGTACTGGACAGACGTCTGCTTCTCAGACATGGCCTTCGCTGTCGAGCTTGTATTTCCCATTGTGGAATCTCCCCTTGTCAAGAATGTGTAACCGCGCCATTGAAAGCGCTTCCTTATTTTACAAAAAAATTCCCAATATTGTTTACATTTGCGCGCGACATGCAAAAAGTAGCGCGTCAAAAGCAAAAAATACGGGATCAAAGTCAAGCTCTACCCTTCCAGGCGTTTCAGCAGATCTTTTGCTGCGGTCCGGGAGACGGGAAGCCGAACCGGATTGGGCCCTTTCAGGATCAGATTGTACGCGCCGTTGAACCACGGCTGAAGCTCGCTTACATACTGCAGGTTTACCAGGTAGCTTTTATGCGTCCGAAAGAACGGGTAAGCCTGGAGCTTTTCCTCCAACTGCTGCAATGTCATGCGCGTCGTATACACTTCCGACTCCGTCCAGATTTGAACGACTCGCTCATCCCGGACAGCGTACATCACGGTGCTGGGATCGATCACCACCAAACGGTTGTTGTCCTCGATGATCATCTTCGCTACCTTCGAGGGATTCGGCAAAGCAGATGGCGGAGCCGTTTCCGAAAGCCGTTTCCTCAACCGTTGCAGTGTTTCTTTCAGCCGCTGCGGTTCTGTCGGCTTTAACAGGTAATCGACCGCATTCAGCTTGAACGCTTCGACAGCGTAGTCTTCATGTGCAGTGGAAAATACGAGCAGAGGCCGTTTCTTGCGGGCGGCCAACATGCGCGCGGCCTGGTCCCCCTCCAGCTCCGGCATTTTGATGTCGAGAAACACCACGTCCGGTTCGTATTCCTCTACCAACTGCAGAAGCTCGCGGCCATTTGTCGCACAGGGCAGTACCTCCACATCGGCCTCCTGCTCCAGCAAATAGACCAGCTCCTCCCTCGCCAGCCTTTCATCCTCTGCGATCATGATTCGGATCTGCATCAGGCATCTTCTCCTCGTCTATGTGGAATTGCAAACTGGATGCGGCAGCCTCCTTCCGGCAGGTTGGAAAAATGGAGCTTCGATTCCGGACCGAGAAGGCTGATTAAACGCTGGTTGACATTGTATACGCCGATGCCGTTGCCGTCTTTGCTCTCAAGCGGCGTATTTCCCAGCTTGTCCAGAAGCGGCTCCGGAACGCCTGCACCATTGTCCTCGACCACGACGGAGATGCAGTCACTCTCCTCTCTGACCGCAATGGCGATACGTCCGCCGCTCGGCTTTCCGCTAAGGCCGTGCTGGATGCTGTTCTCCACCAACGGCTGCAAGGTGCCGAACGGAATCAACGCCTGCTCCACACCCGGCTCTACCTCGCGCGAAACCGTAAATTGCTCTGCAAAGCGTATGCTGATAATTTCCAGATACGCATTCAGGTGCTGCAGCTCCTGCCCGACGGATACGAGCGGCGTCGAGGTCATTTTCAGGTTGAGCCGCATGAAAACCCCCAGCTGAATCGTCATGTGGCGGGCGAGATCGGGGTTGATCCGAATCAGCGTAACGATCGAGTTTAATGTATTAAACAGGAAATGGGGATGAATTTGAGCCTGAAGCATTCGCAGCTCTGCGTCCTTCATTAACCCCTTCATCTTCTCTGCGAGGGTCAGCGTCAATTGGTTGGACAACAGGTTTCCCAGACCTTTAGCCAGCGCCCCCTGAATTTTGCCGATCTGCTGCGGCCGCTTGAAATACAGCTTGATCAGCCCGACGACGCTCTCTCCTTCTCGGATCGGGACGACAATGGCTGCCTGCAGCGGACAATTGTTTCGCTCGCACGGAAGATGCTCGCGGGAAAGACTCGTCTGTATCCCTCCGGTGTAGATGACGCGGCGGGCCAGCTCACTGCGTATCGGCTCCCCGGCTACATGGTGGTCCGAACCGGCGCCTACGTGGGCTAGCAGCTGCTCTCTGTCTGTCACGGCGACTGCGCTGGCCTTCGCCTCTCTGAGCAGGATATAGGCTACGGATTGGGCCGTCTGGGGAGTCAAGCCCATCTTCAGATGGGGCAGGATGCGCTCGGCAATCGTGAATGCCCTCTCCGCCTCCATCGCGGCAGAGCGTTCTTCTTCGCGGAGAGCGACGCGGATCATCGTCGTGAAAATGGCGATGGAAATGCTATTGGTAAGCACCATGGGGATGCCGATAATATTCACAACCGTGCGGACGAGCTCGGGAGGCTGAGCCAATATGAGCAAAAGCGACATCTGTATGATCGGGGCAAACATTCCGATGAACAGCGCTTTGGACGGAGAAATTACGCGCTCTTGCGAGAAAAAGCGGGCAACATATCCGGCCAGAAGGCCCGTAATCGGGCTGGACAAGCCAAACGCCCAGGCGCCAAGGCCACCCAAGCTGAACAAATGGCAGCCCGCGATCAGTCCGGCCCCCAGTCCCACGAACGGCCCTCCGAGAAGGCCGCCAATCACGACACCGACAAGCGTTGAGTTTGCGATCACTTCACTTGACTGAAGCGGAAAGATCCAGAAAGCCGGGTTGTACGTCTCCTCGTGGACGACCACTCCCGCATACGTGCCTGCAATGCCAAACAGCCCGAATAACAAAGAGTACGCCACCGACGTCCACAATTGCAGCTCGCGGTCGAGTAATTGGCGAAACAGCGGAATTCTCGTCAGGATAAAGGCGATGGTAAGCAGGATGCCCATCCTCTCGATCAACAGCAGCGTCAAATGCTCCAAGGCCCCTACCTCCGAAAAAAGTCATAAATAGGCATATTCTAACAATTCCGCTTTTTCCTCTGCTTTCCCTTCTGGGACAGACAAACGAAACAGGTGATTTGCATATGATAGCTTTTGCCTAAATTTTCTACAGCAGGAAGGGTGAAGACGAATGTGCGGAATTACCGGCTGGATCGATTGGGAGAAGGATCTTACCCAAGAACACGCTGTTTTGCAAGCAATGACGCGGACTTTAACGGATCGGGGACCGGATGAAGAAGGATATTGGTGGGCAGACTCCAAGCATGCGGCCTTCGGTCATCGCCGTCTGGTCGTCGTCGACCCTGCCGGTGGGCGTCAGCCTATGTCACGACAGCAAAATGGGCGGGCGTATACGCTCGTTTACAATGGGGAGCTGTACAACACGGAAGATATTCGACGGGAGCTGATTGCCCGCGGCCATTCGTTTCGCTCCCACTCGGATACAGAGGTTCTGCTCGCCGCTTATATCGAATGGGAAGCAGACTGCGTGCACAAGCTCAATGGCATATTCGCCTTCGCTGTTTGGGATGAGCAGAGGCAACAGATGTTTTTGGCGCGTGACCGTCTCGGGGTAAAACCGCTCTTTTACGCGAAAAGGGGAACCGCTTTTTTATTCGCATCGGAGTTGAAAGCTTTATTGGCTAATCCTTTGGTAAAACCCGTCTTGTCGCGGGAAGGGCTGGCAGAAATTTTTGTGCTCGGACCCTCGCGCACCCCTGGGCATGGCGTCTTTCATGACGTCCATGAGCTGCGGCCTGGCTGCCATTTGACCATTTCTCGCGAAGGCGTTTCGATCAGGCGCTACTGGAGCCTGAAGAGCCAGCCTCACGAGGATGATGTCGAACAGACGGCTGCCACCGTGCGCCAGCTTTTGGCCGACTCGATCAAACGGCAGCTTGTCTCGGATGTCCCGATCGCCACACTGCTGTCCGGCGGTCTTGATTCCAGCGCAATCACGGCGGTCGCTGCAGCTGTGTTTCAGGAGGAAGGCCGAGGCGCTCTCCATACCTACTCCATCGATTATGTGAACAACGCTTCTCATTTCCAGCAAAGCGACTTCCAGCCGACCGATGACGCTCCTTTCGTCCGCTTGATCTCCGAACGGTTCGGCACCGTTCACCACACCCTCGAATTCGATACCCCTGAATTGGTCAGCGCCCTGCATACCGCACTTTTCGCCCGTGATCTTCCGGGGATGGCCGATGTCGACTCCTCTCTCTATCTGTTCTGCCGGGAAATCAAGAAAGAGACAACTGTCGTCTTGTCGGGAGAATGCGCCGACGAGATGTTTGGGGGCTATCCGTGGTTCCATCGGGAAGAGCTGCTTGGCGCGAATACCTTTCCCTGGGCGCAAGCTACCCGGGAGCGTGCCGGCTGGCTTTCCGCCGAGATGAGAGACTGGATCAGGCCCGAGGAATATGTAGCCCAACGCTACGAGGAGACGCTCGACGAGGTGCCCCGCTTGCCTGGCGAAAACCCGCTTGCGGCTAGAAGACGGGAACTGTTTTATCTGAATCTCACCTGGTTTATGAATACCCTGCTGGATCGGAAAGACAGAATGAGCATGAAGGCAAGCCTGGAGGCGAGGGTTCCGTTTTGCGACCATCGACTGATGCAATACGTCTGGAATATTCCTTGGGAGCTAAAAAACTGGGGTAATCGCGAAAAAGGGATTCTCAGAAAGGCACTGGAAGGAATCGTTCCGGAAGAAGTGCTGTACCGCAAAAAAAGTCCATACCCGAAAACACATAACCCGGCCTATACGAAAGCAACGCGCTCCTGGCTCTTGAACGTGCTGGAGGACAGCTCCTCGCCATTGCATCAAGTCATTGACCAAACCCGGGTCAAAGCCTTCGCGATGTCAGAAGCTCAGGCCTCGGGAAAACCCTATTTCGGCCAACTGATGGGCAGCCCGCAGATGTTTGCCTACCTGGCATCGATTGACCTGTGGATGAGAGAGTACAACATCACCATTTCTTCGTAAATTAGCGCAAATGCCAAAAAAACCGTCTGAATGAACTCAGACGGTTTTCGTTGTTTCGTGATAAGCAAGGAATGCTGTAAGCCAGGTTCTGTCTCTCCCGTGCTGCAAACGGATCTGCTCCTCGCACCAAGAGCGGTAGTCATCTATCTATGGCATCCGAGATGCCATCCGTCCCTCCGTTCAGTTCCTTCGGGACGGTTCCCCTACCAAATTTGGGTTTCTCGCTCGCAGGGTTTACCGCGTTCCATCTCCCCTGTCGCCAGGGAAGCTACGTTTCTGTGGCACTTTCAGCGTACTCGGGTCTCTGGAAGAGAACCCTTTCCACGCCGTCAGCGAAGCAAATGCCTCGCTGCCCTGGTTTGCACCAGGTACGAACACTCCAGACATCTCAGTCTGGGCGAGCCTGGACTTTCCTCTACCGCCGACCATAAAGGCCGCGGCAGCGACTACCCGCATTCCTTGCCCACTCGCATGAATCAGCAATAAATAATGTACCATATCTGTGTTTCCCGGTCAACCGAAAGCCGCTGGAAGCACTGGAAATTGTTAATGCAGCAGCGTTGTAGTACAATATGGGATGTCATTTGCAAGCCATACCCCAAGACAGGAGAGATTTCGATGCTGCTGTTACCTTTTGAGAATCACGTCCCCCGCATTCATGAGTCTGTCTTTCTTGCAAAAGGCGTCGTCATCTCCGGCGATGTTACGATTGGAGAGGATACGTCGATCTGGTACAATACCGTCATCCGCGGAGATATTGCTCCCACCGTCATCGGGCGCAGGGTAAGCGTGCAGGACAACAGCACGCTGCATCAAAGTCCGGGAAACCCGTTGATCGTGGAAGACGAAGTGACGATCGGACACAATGTCGTTCTGCACAGTTGCGTGATTCGCCGCGGCGCCTTGATCGGCATGGGCTCTATCGTGATGGATGGAGCGGAGATCGGCGAGGAAGCAATGGTTGGAGCGGGAGCGCTCGTCCCACCGGGTATGAAGGTCCCTCCTCGCACTCTCGTCATCGGCTCGCCCGCCAAAATCAAGCGCGAGCTCACGGAAGACGACTTCAAGGAGCTTCGGCGCATCCGCCAGTCTTACGTGGACAAGGGCAAGATTTACCGCAAATTGGAAGAACAACCGCTCTCCAGATGATGATGGAGAGCGGTTTTTTCTTATGCTGCCTCGGTTGCTTGCAATTCCTTGCTGCGAATGTACTCAAATTGGCGATAGGAGCGGATGGCTGTCTCCAGATGGAGGCGGTTTGGTTCTTTGGTGGTCAAGTACCGCTGGAAGAAAGCCGAAATGCGGTACAGGAAGCCGCAATATTTTCGCAGCAGCTTATCCCCTACCATCCCGATAAAAATTCCCGCACATCCGGCAGCTACGCCAAAAGCGAGCGGAACGAACGGAATGGCCAGAAGAAATCCGGCAAAAAAACAGACGACGAGGTTCGTTGAGCACCCGGCGTTCACGATGTCCGCCCGGGCGATTTCCTCCCACGACTCCAGCCGCTTCTCTCCTCTGTAGCTGAAGACTTTATGCTCGGCACCGTGAAATTTTTTCAATTCACGTGGAAACACGAAGTGGAAACCGGCCACATAAATGGCTGCCCACCACGGATCGACTACAGCTGCTTCCGGGTAGACCAGCGCCGCGAGCACATACAAGACAAGACCCAGATGCAACAGTTGGTAGTACCAAGGGAAAGAGAAAAAGATCCGCACCCACAGCTTGCCGATCGTACGCAGGCTGATTTTCTCGGCCCATACTTCAATCACACCGTTTTTGACTTCCGCACAAGCCAGGACGTTCCGATCATGAAACAGGACACCGCGAGCAAAAGAAATCCCCATAATCATGTTTTATCTATTCTCCTTCCGTTCCATCATCAGTATAATTAGAGGAATGTACGCAGAATGAAGGAGGGGTCAATCCATGATCCGTATGGTACCAACTACACCGCTTACACCTCAGCACGACCCGTGGGAGCCGCTTTTTCATGCGACGCCGCCTGCCTACAAGCTGACAAGTGTCGAGTTTACGGTTACCAACCTGTGCAACCTCCGCTGCGAGCATTGTGCAGTTGGTGACACCCTTCGTTTCAAAGACGATCCTGCCCTGCCGATCCAGACCATCCTGAATCGTCTGGATGAAGCGCAGGACCTCGCTACTATCAGTATAACAGGCGGAGAACCAATGTACAGCGAGCGCACCGTCAAGGAAATCATTCTCCCGCTGCTTCGCTACGCGACGGACAGAGGCCTTCGCACCCAGATCAACTCCAATCTGTCGATGCCATTTTCCAGGTATGAAATGATATTGCCTTACATAGATGTGATGCACATGTCCTGGAACTGGGCGACGCCCGAAGAGTTCCGTACCATTGTTTACGCAAAAAGCAGGCAGATGGTTTCTTCCAAACAGGCTGAACAGCAGTTTGCCACGATGTGGTCCAATGCGCAGAAGCTTGCCGACGCCGGCGTTTTTGTCTCTGCCGAAACAATGCTAAACCCCCGGACATACCAGAAATTGGATATCCTTCACAAGCAGATTCAGGAAATGGGCTGCCTCCGTCACGAAGTGCATCCCATGTACGCCAGTGATTTCGCACGTGAACTGGATGTTTTGACTTTGGATGAGCTTCGTCAAGCTGTTGCACACATGCTGGAAATCCGCAATGAGAATTTGTGGATGCTCTTTGGCACCTTGCCGTTCTTTGCCTGCAGTCCATTGGAGGCGGACAGAGAGCTGATCCTGAAGCTGCGGGAGGCCAAAAACGTAACGGTACGCAACGATCCGGACGGCCGAAACAGACTAAACGTAAACGTCTTTACCGGAGACGTCATCGTCACTGATTTCGGAGATGTCGCTCCTTTGGGCAACATCCAGACCGACCGTTTGGATACCATGTTCAGCCGCTGGCAGGAGCACCCGCTGAACCAAAACATCAACTGCTACTGTCCGGCTGCCTCTTGTGCCGGCCCCAACCTGCTGGTTGCCAACACCTACTATGCAAATGAAAACTTTAAAGAGAGAAAAGCGCTGATTTAATGGGCAAACTACCTGTGAGGTGATTTGCATGAGCAGGCGTAGAAGACGTCCTCTCGTACCGCAAGCACAGGCAGGACTGGACCAGTTGAAGGCCAGGGTGGCCGGTGTCAATCAACCCGAGCAGGCGAAATTTGAGGTTGCCCAGGAGCTGAATGTCCCTTTGCAAAACGGATACAACGGCCAGTTGTCCGCTCATGATGCAGGGCGTATCGGCGGTCAGTTGGGCGGGGGCATGGTAAAGGAATTGGTTCGAATGGCGATGGAGCAGCTTCCCCGCAAATAACCTGACCAAAAAGAAAGAACCGCATCGTATGCAGATGCGGTTCTGCTGTTTTTCATCATCCTTTTATTCGTTTCAGCGAAGCCGATCTAACTGCTTGACGCTTGATTTTCTCGGCCCAAGCATGGAGCGGCTGATGTTGTTTACTTTGTGAAACGAATCAAACATTTGGTCCAGGACCTCGATCAGCTCCCGTACCTGCACCACTTTTCCGTATACACCGTCAAAATGGTGACGAACGTTTTTTCCATTCAGCCGAAACATGACCGCACCTCCTCTGTTCCTCTCCTACCACCGTATGCGATACGGGCGTCAACGGAGAGAGGGAAACGCCGGTCCATCCGCCCATTTTTTGAGAAATTCTAGAGGCGATACAGGTCCGGACGGCGATCAGCAATTACAGGAATTCGGCTTCTCACTTCATCTACGAGGGAGAGGTCAATCTCCGCCCTGATGATCTCTTCCTGCTGCATGCCTTCGGCGATAATTTCCCCCCAGGGGTTAATCACCATGGAATGCCCGCAAAATGTATTTCCGTTGCCCTCCCCGACGCGGTTGCAGGCGATGACGTACATCTGATTCTCAATCGCGCGTGAAATCAAAAGCTGGCGCCAGTGATGAAGCCGGGGATGGGGCCATTGGGCACAAACAAACAGAGCCCGTGCTCCTTGCAAAGCATGCACCCGCACCCACTCCGGAAAGCGAATGTCATAGCAAATGACGGAACTGACTGGCTGACCATCCAATATGTAAACGCCTGGGCGATCTCCGGCGGCAAGAAACTTTTCCTCTTCCATCAGTCGAAACAAATGCGCCTTTGAATAGCTGCCTGCAAGTTTCCCGCTGCGATCAAACACAAACGTTGTATTGTACATCCGACCACCCCTGTTTTCCGCGACGGAACCGCCGATTACATGGGCCTGCAGCTTTTCTGCCGCATCGCTCAGCAATTGCTTGGCTCGCTCGCCGTTTTTATCGGCGATTTCATCCAGCCGCTTCAAATCATAGCCTGTATCCCACAACTCCGGCAAGAGGACCACATCCGGTCTTTCGTCTGACGATTGGAGTTGATTGACAAAATTCCGAATCGCCTCTACATTTTTTTCCGGCTGTCCAAAAGCAATATCCATCTGCAGCAAGGCAACATTCCACTTCATCTGTTTCCCCCCTGACTTTATTCTCTTAATCGTAGCCTTCACTCCACAGGAGTTCAAGCATAATTGTCGATTTTGCCAGGGGTGCCATCGGGCAACCGGAAAGAAAAGAGAGGGCCCGAGGCTAACCCCGGGCGGGCTTGAAAAAGATTACGTGCGTGGACGCGGCCGTGCCTCCAGACGAGTTACCCGTGTTTCGAGACGATCGACGCGCCGATCCAGTTCACGAATATTGCGCTCGGCACGGTCCATGCGCTCATTGAGACGGCGGATACGGCGATCTACATCGTCGCGCGGCGGTTGAGGCGGACCTGGCTGTCGAACGGGCACCCAGATCGTTTGACCGATATAGATGTAGTACGGGGCGGGGATGTTGTTCACTCGAATCAGTTCCTGTACGGGAACCCCGAAGCGGGCGGCAATCGCATTTAATGTATCCCCGGGTTGGACTACGTAGTTCACGTAAACCACTCCTTTTTGTATTTGATTCGTTATTAACCTATGCCCGCCCGCCTGCCTGTGAAATAAGCGATCACCCATTTTCCCAAGATTGGTCAAACACCTACGCCATTCGCCGTGACAGGCTCTTACGCATTAAAACATTCAGAGAGCCACAGGGTTACAGCAAACCAGGTTTGTTCTGCTTGATTTGATCGAGAATATCCAGCATGATCAAATCTATGCATTTTTGACGATATTGCAATAATCTTCGCAGAAATTCCTTTTTTCGTTTCGTCAACGCGAGCTGTTTGGGAACAGTGTCGATGGCACGAGTAATCTCCGATTCAGGCAGCCCTTGAATTCTATTTACCATTTCGTCTACAGCCGACCTGTTGCTTAAAACAACCTTCTTCATGCCAGTGGGAATTCTCATGCTTTTTTTCAACTGAGGGTGCTTGAATCCCTTCACACGAGCAAATGGAGAATTGGTAGGCGAGCCAAGCAGTGCGCTCCCATGGTCGATTAAATACCAGTTGTACTTTTCCTTCGTACTGTCCCGATAGAGTACGAGATTGACACTCGTGCGGTCCTTGTTCAATATCCATGCGTCAAACACGATCACTTGAGCCAAACGCTTGATATCGTTCACAAACCACTCCGGACAGTATTTCACCTCTTTTTTTGCCCCTCCCACGTGATGACTTCTTTTGCGTTCACACGCCTTGAAATATAGCCCCTCACCTTCCTTCTGTCGGGGCCTGACACCATGGCCGGTTTAAAGTTTGCTACCGGAAATCCCAGGCTTTTTGCAAGGGAATTCGCAAGGTATTCGTTCACGATCATTTGGCGATGCTTCCTGCTTTTTTTAGTCCTTTTGTATGGATACTTAAAAAAACCGATGTTTCCTCGTTTATCGCGAACTTTCCAGACTTTTTTTCTCGTTTCTCTCTTCATGCGCCCTGCATATTTCCACCTCATTCGGTAAATGTTCCTTTCTGCTGATCATAGGTACTGATACAGAATATGGAATTTACACAGATTTGAACCGGGCATACATTTCAAAAAGCACCAGTTCCGTCTGTGTACGCTGTCACTTCCTTTCTACACGGTTCCTAATCCAGCAAAAAAGTCACCGGCAGCGTTTCCACTGCTGGTGACTTTTTGTCCCATACTCGTATTCTTTTTATTTAAAAACAGGCTCCGCGAACTGTGCCAGTTTTTCCATCGAGCTCTTTTCTACATCTGCATGCAGGCTGTTTCCATGGGAGTCCATCGTAACGATGGCAGCAAAGCCTTTCACGCGAAGGTGCCACATCGCTTCTGGAATTCCGAATTCCATAAAGTCGACACCTTCAACCTTTTCAATACAGTCTGCATAATACTGAGCTGCTCCCCCGATCGCGTTGAGGTATACAGCACCGTGCTCTCCCAGCGCCTTCAGCGTTTTTGCGCCCATGCCGCCTTTTCCGATGACAGCCCGAATGCCAAATTTCTTGAGGATATCGCCCTGGTAAGGCTCCTCGCGGATAGATGTTGTCGGTCCGGCTGCTTTTACGTGCCACTCGCCTTGCTCGTCTTTCAGCATAACAGGACCGCAGTGGTAAATGACGCCGCCATTCAGGTCAACCGGGCAATCGTGATCCATCAGGTATTTGTGCAGGGCATCGCGTCCGGTATGCATGATACCGTTGATGATGACGACATCCCCTACCTTCAGGCTGCGAATTTGCTCCTCGGTGATTGGTGCCTGAAGCACAACCTCACGACGCTCTGCCTTTGGCTGGTCGGTTTCCGCATCGAGGTTCATGGCAACCGGCTCATCCTTGTACAGGTAACGAATGATTTCGCCCGTTTCTGCATTGAGGCGGACACCTTGACGGCGGAACGCCCAGCAGTTGTAGGCTACAGATACGAAAAAGCTGGCTGGCAATCTGTTTTCAACGCCGATTTTGCAGCCGAGCAGCGTGGAAACGCCTCCGAAGCCCATCGTACCGATACCGAGCTCGTTGGCTTTTTCCATGATGTATTTCTCCAGCTCGGCCAGCTCGGGAATTTCATTCACATCGTCGACGCGACGGAACAGCTGGTGCTTGGCCAGCGCATAGCCGGACGTCCGGTCGCCACCGATGCCCACTCCGATGAAGCCGGCACTGCAGCCTTGTCCTTGCGCCTGGTAAACCGAGTGCAGGATGCACTTGCGAATGCCGTCAAGATCGCGGCCTGCTTTTCCGAGGCCTTCGAGCTCACAGGGGAGGGAGTACTGGATATTCTTGTTTTCACACCCGCCGCCCTTGAGGATCAGCTTGATTTCGATTTCGTCTTCTTCCCACTGTTCAAAGTGAATGACGGGCGTTCCCGGTCCCAGGTTGTCCCCGCTGTTCGCACCAGTGAGCGAATCTACAGAATTGGGGCGCAGTTTTCCGGTTTTCGTCGCTTCCACGACGGCTTCATAAATCGCTTTTTTGATAACGAGCTGATTTACGCCGACCGGGGTCTTGATTTCAAAGGTCGGCATTCCAGTATCCTGGCAAATGGGGGAAACGTTGTCTTCCGCCATCTTGATATTTTTTGCAATGGTTGACAATGACAGAGCAGCGCGTGTGCCCATGTCTTCTTTTGCTTTCGCGTCGTTGATGGCGCGGCGCACGTCCGGAGGCAGGTTCGTCGAGGTTTCGGTAATCAGCTCCAGGATGCTTTGCTTCAATGTATCCATCTTTGTCGCTCCTTTTTAACCATCTGTAGTATCGATATCCTAAACCGCCTCTCATTATATCACACTGCTTCGCTTTCGTCCGTAGAATGTGCTTCCCGGGGTGTGAAACATTTCCCCCCACCTTCCGTCTAAAGGATAGAAAAAACTGGTTCTGCCGGTTTGCCGGAACGAATGATAAGGGGCGTATTCAAATGAAAAAATGGATGAGTGGAATGTTGGCAGGCGTAATCGCCATAGCTGCTGTACCTGTTTGGATGAGTTTCGAGAGCCTGGGGGAAAAGGAAGCGGCGGCTTCAGCGAAAGTGGCTGTCGCTTCTGCAAAAGAAGTCGCTCCTGCTGCCGATCAATCAGTACTGCCAAAGGAGTCCGACCAGCCTCTTCCGGTCGTCGGTTCCTACGAGAAGCTAAAGAAGCTGTTGAAAGACTATGAAAAAGGCCATGGCATCCAGTATGGGGTAGCCGTGAAAGAAGCGATGGAAGCCGTACCGGCGATGGAGGGAGCACCGGTGCTCAAGGCAAAAACGGCAGCGGCTCCAACCCCGGATTCCTCTTCCTACTCCCCTACCAACGTTCAGGTACAGGGAGTCGATGAAGCGGATATTGTCAAAACGGACGGGACGTATTTGTATCAGGCGACCCCCGAAGAAGTGCGGATCATTCGGGCAAAACCCGCAACAAGCATGGAGCTCGTCAGCAGATTGAGCTTTTCCGGCGATGAATTCTCCCCGCAGGACATGTACATCGATGAAAAGCGGCTGATTGTGATCGGACAATCGCGTCCGAAAGCCGTGCGCGACCATATCATAACCAATGAAAAACGGTTCATGCCCGGCCACTCGAATACAATGGTGCAGGCGCTCATCTACGACATCTCGGATAAGCACTCTCCCCGTTTGACCAGAGCACTGGAAGCAGACGGCTACTACGTGTCCTCCCGGAAGATCGGCTCCAGCTTCTATCTGGTGACCAACAAGGGGATTGATTGGTATGCGCTCTCCAGCCAGTCTCAGGAAGTCCCCGGACCGCGTTACCGGGATACAGCACAAGGGGATGATTACAAGACGATCGGCTACTCGGCGATTCGCTACTTTCCTGAAGCGATTCAGCCTGGCTACCTGATCGTCGCGGGAGCCAATCTCGATAACCCCAAGCAAGCCGCTTCCATCCATACGTATCTGGGCTCAGGCGAAAATGTCTACGCTTCACCGAATAACCTGTACGTGGCAGTCACTCAGCAAGAGGTGGAGTCAGTGGGCAAAGCAAAGAAATCGCTGATCGCCGGCGGCCCCGTTCCAATCATGAAGAGCGAAACGTCTCTCTACCGCTTTTCCATGAAAAACGGAAATCTTGCCTATACGGGAAAAGGGACTGTTCCGGGCCGCATGCTGAATCAGTTTTCCCTAGATGAGCACAACGGCTATCTGCGTATCGCGACAACCACGGGAGACATGTGGCGAACAGACGAGAATACCTCCAAAAACAACCTGTATGTGCTCGACTCACAATTGCAAGCAATAGGAAAGCTGGAAGGAATCGCCCCTGGCGAAAGAATCTATTCTGTGCGGTTTATGGGGGACAGAGCCTATATGGTTACCTTTAAACAAGTGGACCCGCTGTTTGTAATCGATGTCAAACAGCCGGATTCACCCAAAATTTTGGGCGCTCTGAAAATTCCCGGCTACAGCGACTACCTGCACCCGTATGATGAAAACCATATCATCGGATTTGGCAAAGACGCCGTGGCCGACAAAGAGACCGCTTTTTACCAAGGAATGAAGCTGGCTTTATTCGATGTCACGGATGTGAGCAAGCCGGTGGAGAAATTCCAGACAGTCATCGGGGATCGCGGAACGGATTCCGAGCTGCTGTATGATCACAAAGCGCTGCTGTTCTCCAAGGAGAAACAGCTTTTGGCCTTCCCTGTGTCGGTTCACGAGCTGACAGCGGAGCAAAAGGCGGAAAAAGATATTCGCGCTTACGGAAGCTTCTCTTTTCAAGGAGCCTATGTTTACAGGCTGAATGAGCAGGATG
The DNA here is from genome assembly GCF_038592925.1 of Brevibacillus sp. FSL K6-2834. NCBI lineage: Bacteria > Bacillati > Bacillota > Bacilli > Caryophanales > Paenibacillaceae > Brevibacillus > Brevibacillus sp. FSL K6-2834. The sequence goes on along the minus strand of NZ_CP151945.1, from coordinate 2,233,816 downwards.
GATTTGTCTTGCGCGGGACCATTACCCATCTGAATTCCGACGATATGAAAAAAGCCGGCCAGGATTGGTACGACAGCGCAAAAAACGTAGAGCGGATCGTCTACATCGGCGATACGCTGTACACGATCTCACGAGATCAGGTGAAGGCAAACAGCCTGCAAACCCTGACCGAAACGAACACACTGATGTTGTCCAAATAGAAGCAACCATCTGTCAAGGCTGTCCATTCTGTGCTAAGATAAAAAAGAGACACAGCAGAGAGAGGGTGTCACCCGCTTGGAATATTTGGACCTAAATCTGACATCGACGCTTTCAGGCGTGGCCGTCGTGCTGGTAGTAGCCTTTTTGCGACTGCACTGGCCGTTTCGCTACCAATACATCGGACATTTTTTCAGGCAAAATCCGGAAAGACGCAAGCGCTGGCTAGACGCTTCCTATCGGCGCAATCGCACGCGGACGGTCGCCATGCTGGATAAGTCAACATTGGAAATCCTGTCGGGAAACTATGAATTGGCAGAGAAATATATTGTACAGGGCCTGAATGTATGCAAGGAACGCCCGTCCCTGTTTAATCAGGCAATGGTGCATTACCTCTTTTACAACCTTGCCTTTGTCTACTTTACGAGCGGCAAGTACTCGGAAGCGCTGGAAATCGCTTTTCGCGTCTATCAGCGGGATCAAGGCATGACCGACTCGCTTGGATTGATTGCCTGCTCACACGCCCGGCTGGGTGAGATCGAGAGCGCGATCGAAGCCTACAGCCTGATACCAGGAAAGCGTTCAACCCGAGAATGGAAGCTCCTCTGCCTGGCCGAAATCGAAGCAGCCAAAGGCAACTACGAGAGAGCAATTACTCATTTGCATCAGCTCATGACAAAATCCGGCCTTTCACTTTGCCTGAATCGCGCAGAACTGGAGAAGCGTCTGGAAGAATGGACGAAAGCTTCCACACAAGCTGGATAACTAGTGATAGGCGTCATCGAAAAAGAAGAACCGTACCAACGTTTGCCGTTGCGCGGTTCTTCTTTATTTCCATGCCATTTTGTTATCCCCGAACAATCCCGATCAATTCCTGAAAAAAAGGGGCAATGTCGCCGCGCAGGATCGGGCCATGCCCTGTAGCCAAATACTCAATCGGCCAGTCCAGCAGAATTTCCAATCCTTCCGCAAAGCCTGCGGCCTTTTCCGGTTCCTCGTCCTTGCATCGCTGGATGAATTGCCTGCAAGCGTCACGCTGCAGCGTGCCGTAGTCGACAAGTTGTTCCCATGGCGTACTGCCGAAGTGGATGTGATCCCCGATAAAGCAAATTTTCGTATCCGGATCAAAGAAGGCGACAGATCCCTCCGTATGGAAGGGAAGCTGCCGAAATCGAAGACACGGCAGGTCTCCTCCAGTCCCCGTGAACGTATGACCGAAAAAAGTCTGGGAAAAATCGTCTAGCTCATAGTAGTCTTCGAGATGAATCCAATTATGCCGTGAGGGGAAAAGATCGGCGTTTCCGATATGGTCAGCATGACGATGCGTGAAGTATACATAGGCAATCTGCTCCGGTTTGACTCCGATCTCCACAAGTGCCTGCTGGAAGTAGGGGCGGTGCTTGCGAAGATGGGAGTCCACCAGCACAAACGCATCGTCTTTCGCAATCACATAGCTGTTGATATAGCTTTTCCACGCTTCTTCATAGGTCAGGATCGCCCACGTGGACTCGGCGATTTGTTCCGTTACGTTCGTCAAGCTACCATCTCTCCTCTCCTTCCAAGAGTATATTCCTAATCTTATTATACACGAATGCCCGAGGGTGTGGCTGAAAAGTCGCGCTTACCTGGCAGGCGAAGCTTCACCCAGACTCACCCACACCCGTCCGCTAACCTCGCGAAGCTCCAAAGGAACGCCAAAGAAACCGCTCAGTACTTCTTTTGTCAATACATCCAATGATTGTCCAGCTCGCACGACCTGCCCTGCCTTTAACAGCAGGGTATGAGTAAAGCATGGCAGAATTTCCTCGATATGGTGGGTCACATACAGTAAAGTGGGACCGTCCCGCTGCTCGGCGACCCGTGCGATCATGGACAAAAGCTGTTCCCGTGCCAGCAGATCCAGGCCTGTACAAGGCTCGTCCAGAATCAGCAGTCGCGGAGAAGCCATCAAAGCACGGGCAATCAGGACTTTTTGCCGCTCCCCTTGGGATAGTGTCCGAAATGGCGAATGACGCAAATGCCCGCAGCCAAACTCCTCCAGCAAGGCATCGGCCCGGTCAATATCCTCTGCCGACGGTTTTGTGTACAGCCCGATCGTAGCCTCGCGTCCGCTCAACACCACCCTCTCGGCAGTCTCATTCTCATGCAGTTGAGACATCAGCGAGGAACTGACCCAGCCGATTGATTTGCGCATGTCGCGCAGGTCCACTTCGCCGTATCGGTGACCCAATACAGACACTTGCCCCTTTGTCGGCCAAGTATAGCCGCAAATAAGATTGAGCAGGCTCGTTTTACCTGAACCATTTTGGCCGACCAGACACCAGTGCTCCCCTTTTTTTACCTGCCAATGAATATGGCGCAAAATATGTTTCTCTTCTCTCTGCCAGGAAACATCGCTGATATCGATGACGAATTGATCTAGCATGTCCCCTCACTCCTCCCTATACTCCAATTGAAACGATTACTACGAGTATACATGGAGTTCAGAAAAATGGCACGAGTTCAATTGTTCACGACAGTCTGCTTCTTCAAAAGTTCCTCCGCCTGCTTGGCCGGCACCGGCTTGCTGAACAGATATCCCTGCATTTCGTCACACCCTCGCTCTGCAAGGAACTGCCGCTGTTCCTCCGTTTCCACCCCTTCTCCCAGCACCTGCAGCCCCAGGCTGTGCGCCATCACGATAATCGAGGAAGCGATCGCCGCATCATCTGCTCGGCTCGGGATTCCCCGGATAAACGACTGGTCGATCTTCAAACGCTTGATCGGGAAATGTTTGAGGTAACTGAGCGATGAATAGCCTGTTCCAAAATCATCCATGGATACTTGAATGCCTACCTTATGCAACTCCCGGAAGGTCTCAATGACGCGGTCGACGCTGTGCATTGCAATGCTCTCCGTAATTTCCAGCTCAAGGCATTCCGCAGCAAGGCCGCTCGTTTCCAAAACGCTCTTTACCTTGTCTACGATCTCTTCCTGATAAAACTGTGCCGCCGATAGATTGACAGCCACGCGGACCTTGGGCGCCCCCGCTTCCTGCCAGCTTTTATTTTGCCGGCAAGCCGTCTCCAGAACCCACTCCCCAATCGGAATAATCAATCCCGTTTCCTCGGCCAGCGGGATAAACACTCCCGGAGAAATCACTCCCTGCTCCGGATGATTCCAGCGGATCAACGCCTCCATCCCTACAATCCTGCCCGTTTTTGTCTCAATCTGCGGCTGGTAGTAGAGCTCGAGCTCGTTGCGTTCCAATGCATGGTGAAGGGCATTTTCCAAGGCGAGGCGCTCCGGGGTAAGGGTATTCATCTCTTCTTTGTACAATTGGTAGTGATTGCCGCCAAGACGCTTTGCTTTGTACATCGCAACATCGGCAAGCTTGATCAGCGTTTGGGGATCTGTCCCGTCCTTTGGAAAAAGACTAACCCCGATGCTGACCGTCGTAAACAGTTCATGCCCATTGATGAAAAAAGGCTGGGACATCTCTGCGATAAGCGATGAGGATATGCGCATGACTGTATTGACATGGTCTATTTCTGAAAGCATGATGACAAATTCATCTCCGCCAAAACGGGCAACGCTATACTTTCCTTCTATGCACTTCTGAATCCGCTCGGCAGCGCTTTTCAGCAGCTCATCTCCGATCCCGTGACCCAAGGAATCGTTAATTGTTTTAAACCGGTCAAGATCCACAAACAAAACCGCGCCCAGCATTTTTTTCTCCCGAGCCTCTCTAATCGCTTCAGCCAACTGCTTCTCCAGCAAAAAACGGTTTGGCAGGTCGGTAATGTTGTCGAAGAAAGCGAGCTTCTCAATGGTCTCCTCCGCTTTTTTGCTGTCCGTGATGTCCCGAAAGGCCGTTACAGCTCCGATCACCTGATTGTCCTCGATAATGGGAGAGGTGATATAGGCCACAGGAAAGGAAGAGCGGTCTTTTCGGAAAAACATCGCGTCTTCTACACGCCGTTTCTTTCCGTTTGCGAGTACCTGCAAAATGGGACTTGTCTCGTATGCAACCGCTCCGTCGCAGGGTGGCTTGTACTGGGCAATCCAGCGGATATCCCGGCCGAGCAACTCTTCCTTCATCCAGGACAGCAAGCGTTCCGCCTCCGGATTGACAAATGTGATGCTGCCCGCGCGGTCGACGACGATGACTCCTTCTCCAAGCGTGTTCGTGATCGTTTTCAACTGCTTTTCACTTTTGCTCAATGCGAGCTCTGCCTCGCGACGGCGGCGAAAGGGCTCTTCGATCGTGGAGACATAGATCGCCTTCATAATGGTGTAGTACCCGCAAAATTTGAATACATGCCCCATGATGGTATACCAGTCATCTCCAGTCTGATTCTGGGTGAAGACGAGACCGCCGAGCATGAGATAAACAGAGGCAGTGGCAAATCTCAGCATAGTCGGGTTTTTGTCTCGGCGATAAAGCAGCGCAAAAAGAACGGCCCCGGCGAGGTTGAAGAACGAAGCTGCATATTCCATTCCTGCCTTCAGCAAAGTCACTTCCTGCTGCTCTGTGATAAGAAGCGGCAGGCGCTCCGATTGCGTGCCGAGCCATGTAAAAATGAGAATGAGAAGCAGAATCACGAAGCTGAATACGGGCTTTCTTTGATATACGCTGATCTCCTTGTCCTTGGTCGATAAAATGACGAGGATAAAGATTGAACAAATGAAACGGGACAAAACCCAACACCACGTCGCTTTCTGAACGGAGCTTTCGCCTCCAAAAAAAGACAGCCCTTGGTAATTGATCGTGTGCTGCAAATCCAACACGCCGACAACCAGGAACAGGGCGCCGATCAAAAGGCGATGACGGGACATCGTCACTGGAAACAGCATCCATCCCTGAAACGCAATCGAAATGGCCACCATAATGTTGAAAAACTCGAGCATGCGGTACAACGATTGAACTTCTTCAGACGTCATCGTCATAGAAAAAGGTATCTCCACCAGGGAAACCAGTATAAACAAGGCGATAGCCAGAACGGCATACACCATCGTCTTCCTCTCAATATCAACTGGCCATACATCGGCCGATTTCTTTACCTGTTGTTGCATACCTTCACCCCAATACCAAACCTGCGCTATACTTGCGATTCCTGTTCACGTTTCACATCCGTGAAAAAAGACTACTTTCTTTTCCCCTTTTCCTGATACATCGAAAAGTCTGCCCGTTTAAGCAGTGCTTTCAGGTCACCCCCGTCATCCGGGTATATACTGATTCCGGTACTGCCCGAAACCGCAATCTCGGTCTGATCAATGATAAAGGGCGACTCGAGTAAGCGAATGAGATCATCTGCCACTTTTTCTGCTTCCCGCTTTGAAGAAAGGTTCGGAAGCAAAATGTTAAACTCATCCCCTGCCATCCGGGAGACCGTTACTCCCTCCTGAAAATGACCCTGAAGACGTTTGGCGACTGCTTGGATTAATTGGTCCCCTACATCATGCCCGAATGTGTCGTTAACGTGTTTAAAGCCGTTTAAATCGAGAAAGAGCAGCGCGAAAAAAGTATGCTCCTTCTGAGCCACTCTGATCTGTTCCTCTACTTTCTGCTGAAACAGCAATCGATTCGGCAGTCCGGTCAGGTAGTCATGATACGCATAGTACTTGATTTTTTCCTGGTGCTTCTTCTGTTCCGTAATATCACTGAAAGCCGCCGTATAGTACTGAATGTCGCCATTCTCCCCACGAACGGCACGTATGCTGATGTATTCAAGAAACAGCTCGCCAGTCTTGCGCCGATTCCAGATCTCGCCTTGAAATTCTCCTTCTTTGGTCAATTTGTCCCACATTCTTTGATAAAAATGCGGATGATGACGCCCGGAGCTTAAAAGACGCGGATTTTTTCCTACGATCTCTTCTTTGGAGAAGCCTGTCACCTCACAAAAAGCTTGATTGACGAGCAAGACCGTTCCATTCGCATTGGTTAAAAGAAGTGGATTTGGCGCTGTTTCAAAAGCAATCGCTACGAGATATAATAGCTCCTCATCCTGCCGGATCGTGCTGATCGATTTCCGGCCCGTCTCGAACCCACCCGGCCATTTCTGGTCACCTTTCATGCTCCCCCTCCTTTCTCTCTCGAACATAATCTGTGTATATGGTCTCGATCATCAGATGGGCCGACAGCTTGACTGTTTCTTTTTTCCTATTCCCTCTTTCCTCCCGAACATAACCTATCTTCACAAAAATACCAAATTTCGACAATAACCTACACGATATTGTCAAATTCTCAGAAAAGCGAACTGGCATAAAAATAGCCTGGCATCTAGCTGATACCAGGCTTCGAGAACTTTTCTTTCAAATAGCTTTCCATATCTTCCTTTGTCAGCGGATGGCTGAAGAAAAATCCTTGTACCTCCTCACACATCTGCTCCTGCAAAAAATCGAGCTCGTCTGAAGTCTCTACCCCTTCAGCGATTACGTGCAAATCCAGATTTTTGGCCATCGAGATGATCGTCGCGACGATTGCTCTATTGCCTGGACTTTTTTTCAGGTCACGAATAAAGGAGCGATCGATTTTCAGCCTGTCCAACGGAAAATCTTTCAGGTAGGAGAGAGAGCTGTAGCCTGTCCCGAAATCATCGATTGCAATGTGCACTCCCAGTTTTTTCAAATCATAGAGTGTTTGCGTCGCCCGCTGCACGTCGATCATCGTACTTTCTGTTACTTCCAGCTCTAAATATTCGGGTTGCATGCCGGTCTCCCGCAAAATTCCCTCAACTGTCTGAACAAAATCCTTTTTTAAAAATTGACGGGCGGACAAATTGACGGCAACGCGAACCGGCGCATACCCCATTTCCTGCCATTCTCTGTTTTGTTTGCACGCTGTCCGCAGGACCCATTCCCCTATTGGAACAATCAGCCCCGTTTCTTCTGCAATCGTAATAAACTGATCCGGAGGAATAACGCCACGCTTCGGATGATTCCATCTGACGAGCGCCTCCATACCTGACAATTTCTTGTTTGTGACATTGACTTGCGGCTGGTAATAGACCAGCAATTCGTTGCGAACCAAAGCGCGATTCAGTTCGTTTTGCAGGTACATCCTCTCCGATGCCGCCTTTTGCATATGGGCCGAGTATTTGTGATAGGCGTTTTTGCCTCGTTCCTTGGCCGAGTACATGGCAGTATCTGCCGTCTTCATCAATGTCTGATAGTCATTCCCGTCCTCTGGAAAGCGCGAGATTCCGATACTGGTCGTAATATACAGCTCATGCCCCTCGATCAAAAAGGGCTGCTCGATGATCCGGATCAATTGATCCGCCATCTGTATCAGCTCGCTCTCTGGCACCTCCGGCATCAAGACAATAAATTCATCGCCGCCGAGTCGCCCTACGATACCCGATTCTCCGACGCAGTTGACGATCCGATGCGTCGCTTCTCGCAAAAGCAGATCGCCAAAGTCATGTCCCAAAGAGTCATTGATCAGCTTAAAGCGGTCCAAGTCGAGAAACATCACAGTGACAGTCTGTTCACGATTCTTTGCATTCCGGATCGCTTTTTCAAGCTGTTCTTCGATAAATCGCCGGTTGGGCAAACCCGTCAATGCATCGTGGTAAGCCAGGTAATTGATTTTGGATTCAGCCTGCCTTTGCTCGGTTACATCGCGGGCAATAAAAAACACGCCTGCCGCCTCTCCGTCTATGATAATGGGAACATTGGTCATATGCAGGATGACTTGCTTTTCCGGCTCGGGATACAGCTTTACCTCGTATGTATTGGCTCCTCCGAGAACGGCCTGCAAAAAATGTTTCCGAATCATCTCCGCATCCGCTTGGTCACACATGTCCACGAAGTCTGAAAGCGAAAGCAATTCCCTGCCCGTCAGCTCCTTGGCAGCAGGATTCATGCCAATCAATTGGCCGTTCACACCATACGATATGACACCATCCCGGTTGTACTCGAACAACGATTTGTACCGCTGGTCGCTCTCCATCATCCGCAATGTCTTGGTCATCAAGAGCTTTTCTACATATACCGATAACAGCGTAATCCCGAGTATGATCAGAGTTGCTATCCCGATCGCATAAGCCAGCCAGATCGTGCTGACAGCCGAGGATGGCGACGGATGATGATTGCCATGCGTTACAAACGAGGTGGCCAGCATACCTGTGTAGTGCATTCCAGCAACTGCCGCCCCCATCACCATGCCAGCCAGTATTTTCAGTCCTATTCCGCGGACGTCTCCTGCTTTTCGCAAACGATACGTAATCATCAGCGCAACAGCAGATACGAGGACAGCAACGAGGATGGAGATCGCGAACAAAACCGGATCGTAAACGATTTGCGCATCCAACCTCATCGCGCTCATCCCGACGTAGTGCATCAAGGCTATCCCTGTTCCCATGAACAGCGAGCCGATTGCCAGCCGTTTTTTGGACATGTGTTTGCTGCTGACCACATGCAAGGCGATACCTGATGCGCACATCGCAAATAGGATGGAAATCAAAACGATCCAGAAATCGTAATCAACATGAATCGGCAGATGCAGAGCAAGCATTGCGATAAAATGCATTGCCCAGATTCCCAATCCCATCGCGCCTGCTCCGGCCATTAGCCAAATTCTCTGAATGTTTCCCCGAGAATGACTGACGCGTCCACCGAGATCCAATGCCGTGTAGGAAGCCAAAACAGCGATAAAATAGGACAGGATGACTAAACCAATGCTGTACGATTGTGATAACGTATTCATAAATACCCCTCGAGCACGGATGAAATGACTTCCTCATCTTATAGCTTTTTCCTCCCTATCGCAATATAAGAAAAAGCAGCCCTTCCCCAAATTGAAGTGCACCCCTTAGAATGGACATTGGATTAAACCCCTGGTAAATCCGATGAAATTTAAGGGGTGCATTTTTTATGGTGAAAAAGGGGCAAACGTTTAGAAGTTATTCTCACGAATTAAAGGTGGAAGCCATACGACTGCATATCGAAGAAGGATGGACATACCGTCGAATCATGGAGCATCTGGGGATTCCGGACCGCCACCGGCTTAAAGTATGGATGAAAAAATATAAACAGTTAGGCGAATTTGGGTTGATGGATCAACGAGGTAGACGTGAAGAATATGTTGATCAAGATCGATATGTTAAAAAGCTAAAACGAGAGAACTCGATGCTAAAAAAGTGTTTGAAAATCTGGATGCGGGAGGTGCAGCCCATAAGTATGAGGCGATCAAGCAAGTAGCTGGTGAGTATACGACTAGTGAACTTTGCAAGCTGTTTGGAGTCTCAAGAAGTGGATACTATGCATACTTGAAACGGCAACAAGCGGACCGGGACAAGCCCGTGAAAGACCTCATCAAAGTAGTTTATAAGAAGTATGATGGTAAATATGGGTATCGACAAACCCAGCTGTTTCTCTTACGAGATCACGGGGTATGGGTCAACCATAAGAAGGTACTACGTCTGATGCAAGAAATGAAGCTCCGTTCTCGAATACGCCGCAAATATCGAGGTCACTATGCTTCAACCGAAGGTGGACGAGTCGCTGAGAATGTGATGCAGCGGAATTTCAAAGCGGATGCACCTAATCGAAAATGGGTAACCGATGTCACACAGTATCGTGTCGCGGATACGTGGCTCTACCTGTCTGCTATTAAGGATTTGTTTAATAATGAGATTGTGGCTTACCACATTGGAGTTCGCAACGACAATCAGTTGGTCCTACGGACCTTTGAGAAAGCCTTTAAAAAGACGAAAGACGTGACTGGACTGATCGTTCACAGCGATCAGGGATTCCAGTACACGTCCTACGCTTACCACGACATGTTGCCGAAGGTTGGCGCCCAAATCAGCATGTCTCGGAGAGGCAACTGTTATGATAATGCCTCGATGGAGAGCTTCTTCTCGCATCTCAAAACGGAAGGGCTCTACCCTTATGATATCCGAAGTGTGGATGAGGCACAAAGGCGAATTGAGGAATATATTCAATTCTACAACCAAAGTCGACCACAACGAAAATTAAAAAGGCTGACGCCTGTTGAATTCAGACGTCAGCTGTCGGTCTAACGGTCGGGTTTTTTCTTACTGTCCACTAAATGGGGTCTTGACCAAATACCAGGAAGGGCTGCAAAGGGATGTTTACTGAATCCCCTGATTCTTTTCCTCCATTACTTCCTGGATCAAAATGACACCGTGAGAGAGTGTCGTTCCTCCGCCAAACGCCCCTGCAACTGCGACCGTTTCCGCGATTTCCTGCTTGGATACGCCTTCTTCCAACAACGCTTCCAGGTGAAACACGATGCAGTGTTCATTTCCGGCGTACAAGGCAATCGCCAAGGCTGCCAGGTGTTTCTGCTTGGAAGACAGCGTACCGGAAGAAAAACACTTGCTGGTGAAATCGTTATACGCCTGCAGTGCGTCCGGCATCATTTGGCCAAATGCCTGCAGACCTTCTCGATACTGTTCCGCTAAATAATGCTCCATGGTCGTCTCCTCCTGATGGAATATCGCTGTTAGCTTCCCACCAAAAGGAAACGCTCATGCACGCCCGCAAGCTCGTTTCGGGGAAATACTAGGAGTAAGCCTAAACCGAAATGGAGGGTTCCGGATGATACGACTTGGGTATGCATGCATCCGTCTGGACAGCCCGAACAATCCCAATAAGAAAACGACGGTAGCTCAGGTTCAAAAGCTCTCGCCGGATGCGAGACTAAAAAAGCTGAGGCAAGTTTTGCAAACCAACTTTTTTAACCTGATGGACCTGCTTGCTTACAATGTAGAGAATCGTATTTTTCTCTACCGGCTCCCTTCCGAGTTCGTGCCGCTGGCCACCCACAAGGTTACGGAGGATTGGGATTGGGCCAAGGAGTTTAGCTGGGATTTCGACAAGGCCGGTGCCTATATAAAAAAGCACGGCATCCGCATGACCTCGCATCCTGGCCACTACAGTATTTTGAATACAGACAATCCGAAAGTGCTGAAAGCAACGATTGCGGATTTCTCCTACCATGCCCGCGTTTTCGATCTGATGGGCCTCGACGACAACTCCGTCCTGGTTACCCATGTAGGCGGTGTCTACAACGACAAAGAAGCCTCGCTTCAACGCTTCGCCGATCAGTTCGAGCTGCTCCCAGAGAACGTAAAGCGCAGGCTGGTCGTAGAGAATGATGACACCTCCTTTTCCATGATCGACGTGCTGACACTCTGTGAGCGGATTGGCATCCCGATGGTACTGGATGTCCATCACCACGACTGTCTCAACAATGGCGAAGATCTGTTTGAATACATTCCCCGAATACTCAAAACGTGGGGCACGCGAACTCCGAAGATGCACTTTTCCTCTCCAAAATCGGAAAGCGATTTTCGTTCCCATGCAGATAAGATCGATCCGGTGAAGTTCATCGAATGGGTCACAAAGCTCAGCGACTACGACATCGATGTGATGCTCGAATGCAAAAATAAAGATGACGCTCTTCGCACATTGCGGCGGGACATGCAAAAGGCGGGCATTTCACCCGAAGGTCTGCCTGTTTGAGAAAGCAACAACCTCTGCCCGCAGGCTTATGCATAAAAAAATGACGCTGCTCACAGCAAGCAGCGTCATTGCGTATGCTGTTATTGACAACATGGTCCGCCACAATTGCATGCGGAGGAAGAGGAACCATGTCCTGACCTTCCATATCTGGAGGAACCGTATTTGGAGGAACTGTAGCCGGAGGATCCATAATCGGAGGAACCGCTGCCAGAACAACCGCAGCCGGAGGAACTGCTCCCTGAGTCATGCTGCGGATAGCAGCTATCGTAGTAGTAGCGCATTCTCTTTTTATGATGATCGTAAAAGCGGTAGTACGTATTGTATTTTTTGCGGTGATGACGGTACTGTTCACATTTTTGCTTGTAGTGATGCATACGCTCCATATGCATTCTGTACTTGAACAGGAGCATTTCGAGGTCTGCATGAGCCCCGGACTTTGGTCTGCGTTCCCTTCTCCTCGGCGGAGCTGGCGGTCTGCGGTTTGACGGTCTTTTCGGGAAGGGTCTGTTTGGTGATGGCATGTTCGGTGATGGCATATTCGGAGACGGCATGTTCGGCGATGGCATGTTCGGCGATGGCATCATCCGATGCGGCCTGTTTGGTCTTGGCATGTTCGGTGACGGCATGTTTGGCGATGGCATCATCCGATAAGGCCTGTTTGGTCTTGGCACCGCCCGATACGGCATATTTGGCGATGGCATATTCGGCGATAGATTCGGTGATGGCACGTTTCGCGATGGCATATTTGGCGACGGCATGATCGGAGACAGGTTCGGTGATGGAATGTTTGGTGATACATTTGGCGACGGCAAATTCGGTGAAGGTTTGGGCATCTCTTTGGGCCTGCGTGAAGGCATCGGCAACGCTGGAGGCATAGGTGGCATATTTCGGCGTCTTTCCAAACTCACACGTCCTTTCTAGTGAAATAGCACAGTACATGGTATGACATTCACCCGTCTAGAGAAACCGCACTTGCCCATATTTCAAAAAAATAAGCGCCCTTTTTTGGTTTGGGCAGGAAAACGCATTCTGCCGGGTGAAAGAATATGATACGGATGATAACGTTTTCACTTGACAGCTCATAAACTAGTATTACAATAGGGAATAGAAAAAATCATCTGAATAATAAGCAGACGGAAGCGGGGAAAAAAATGCAGAACTTGGCGCTTACTCGTTTTGTTAATTTCATACCCGCATGGGAAGAGGGGCTAGGATAACAATCCTAGCCCCTCTTCCTTTTTGTCCTCTGCTATGCTAAAGGAGGAAAATACTCATGAATCAACGCACAATTTCTATCCGTCTGGACGGACATAAGCTGACCATTGAACAAGTAGCTGCCATTGCCAGGAAATTCGAGCAGATCGAACTGACGCCGGAAGCCGTTGAAAAAATCCGTAAATCCCGCTCGATGGTTGAACAAATGGTTCAAAACCAACAGGTCGTTTATGGGATTACGACTGGTTTTGGCAAGTTCTCCGACGTAGTGATTCCTCAAGAAGACGTCAGCCAGTTGCAGGAAAATCTGATCATGAGCCATGCGTGTGGAATAGGCGATCCCTATCCGACCGAGGTGGTCCGTGCGATGATGGCCCTGCGGATCAATGCACTGGCCAAGGGATACTCCGGCATCCGGGAAGAGACGATCAACCTGCTGATCGAAATGTGCAACCGCGGCGTCCATCCGATCATCCCGCAGCAGGGCTCTCTGGGAGCAAGCGGCGATCTGGCTCCCCTCTCCCATATGGTGCTCGTCATGCTCGGGAAAGGAGAAGCGGAGGTAAACGGCACAAGAATGCCCGGCAAAGCCGCCTTGGAGAGCGCTGGCTTATCCCCTATTCGGCTGGAGGCAAAAGAAGGTCTGGCATTGATCAACGGTACGCAGGCGATGACCGCTCTCCTTTGCCTGGCTGTGGCTGATGCTCATGCGCTGATCGAAAATGCCGATGTCATCGCCGCCATGACCGTGGAAGCGTTGCACGGGATTCCAAAAGCGTTTGATCCACAGCTTCACCTCGTCCGCGCCCATCCCGGCCAACAGGAATCTGCTCGCAAGCTGCTTGCCCATCTCGCAGGAAGCGAACGGACGACAGCGCAAGGGGAGCTCCGCGTGCAAGATGCCTACAGCCTCCGATGCGTCCCGCAGGTGCATGGCGCTACACGCGATGCCTGGGAGTATGTACGTGCTGCTGTAACCAGAGAGTGCAACAGTGTAACCGACAATCCCATTCTCTTCGCCGAGACCGGCGATGTTATTTCCGGAGGGAATTTCCACGGTCAGCCGATGGCATTGGCAGCCGACTTTTTGGCCATAGCAATAGCTGAGCTTGCCAATATTTCCGAGCGGCGGACCGAGCGTCTGGTCAACCCGCAATTAAGCGGACTCCCCGGTTTTTTAACGGAAAAAGGCGGCCTGCATTCCGGATTTATGATCACGCAATATGCCGCTGCTTCTATCGTTTCGGAGAACAAGGTGCTGTGCCATCCGGCTTCCGTCGATTCTATCCCTTCCTCTGCCAATCAGGAGGATCACGTAAGCATGGGAACGACGGCGGCCCGCAAGCTGAGAACCGTCATCGCCAACTCCATGAAGGTACTCGCCATCGAATATTTGGCGGCTGCGCAAGCAATCGAATTTGGCAAAGGAAAATTGGGAATCGGCACGGAGAAAGCTTATGCCAAGCTTCGTGAGGTCATACCGCCACTCTCCGAAGACCGGGAAATGCATGTGGACATGGCAAAAGCGGCAGAGCTCTTGGCAAGCGGCTGTCTCGTCCCTGAAATTTGATTGCTTCAACGTTTTCCTCCCTTGACCCGGCGGACCTTCCTGTTATGATGGAGGTAACATTGCCAGATTTCATGCTCAACAGGAGGCGTCCGCCATGTCTACTGCTTCCCATCCAGACACAATCCTGTTATTCGACGGCGTCTGCAATTTCTGCAACGGCGCTGTCCGCTTTATCATCCCGCGTGATCCGGCGGGGCGGATTCACTTCGCCTCACTGCAGTCAGAGACAGGCCAAAGCTTGCTGGAGCAGTATGGACTGGCGACTCACGACCTGTCATCTGTCGTACTGATCGACCAGGGAACCGTGTACGTCTATTCTGATGCAATCCTGCGCGTTGGTCGGCTTTTGCGCGGAGCCTGGCCGATTTTCTCAGCGATCGGCTTTTTCTTCCCAAGGCTTGTCAGGGATAGACTGTATCGGTTCATCGCTCGCAACCGCTATCGCTGGTTCGGCCGGTCGACCGTATGTCTGCTCCCCACAGCCAAAATACGAGCACGCTTTTTGGACTGAAAAAGAGGCATGCCTTATGGCATCGCCTCTTCTTGTTTTAACCTTATATATTCTTTGTAATATTTAATTGGCTGACAAATGCTTCCGTGCTCCGTTTCCGCTCTTTGCGCATGTTTTTGCGCTCCTCTGCCGTTTCAAACAGATAGCGTTCCTCGTCGGTTTCCGGGATGATGGGCGGTACTGGAGTCGGCTTGCCGTCTTCACCGAGCGCTACGAACGTGAGAAAAGAGGTAGCGGTCAAGGTTCGCTCCCCTGTTCGCAAATTTTCCGAGATGATTTTAACAAATACCTCCATCGATGTTTTTCCCGTGGAGGAGATGATCGCTTCCAGACAGATGGAATGGCCCATTTTTACGGGAGTAAGAAAATCGATCGAATCAATCGACGCCGTGACAACGGGACGGCGGGAATGCCTCATCGCCGCAATGGCAGCCACTTCGTCAATATAGGCCATCATTTTCCCTCCAAACATCGTGCCGTGAAAGTTGGTGTCTGAAGGTTGTACGAGGGAAGCCTGAATCGTACGGGATTCTTTTGTCGTCTTCGCGTTCATCACTGTTGCTCCTTTGCCAATCTACTTATCTGACCTAGCCATCATACCACATCGTTACTAGAGGATGTTCAAAAACTCTCGGAAACATACGCGGGGAATTGCTCTTGCCCCTATGTGACGAGATTTTCCTGCTCGCTGATGTATCCCAAGAGCTCCAGCGACTGGGCTGTATCCGGGCCCAGCAGCGCATGCAGCAACGGCAGATTCCATAAATAGGCCGGCTTATAGCCCGTTAGCGAAAACAGATTCTCATCCAAATGTACTGCTGCTTTCCGCCGTTCTATGCTTGCACAGTAGAAATGCTCCAAATAATCGGTGCCCCATCTGGAGAAAGAAGCCGTTTCCTCGGTCAAAGCGGTCAGAAGTATTATTTCGCCCGTATCAATGACCTCTAATGGGTAAAGCTGGCAGCTAAACGGCTTGAGTGAAACAACATCCACTCCCGACTTCTCGGCGTATGCGTGAATGGAGCACCCGTACCTTCCGTTCATCTCTTTATAGAACAGGCAGTTCCCGTGGTCCATCCGGATCGTGCCCAGACCATAGTGTTTGTCCCAGATCCCTTCGGCAGCCCATCCTCGCTGCTCCCGCTCGCTCCAGAATTGGCTTGCGATCGCACCCGATTCCCGCTCCAGCAGATCGGCCTGCTGGTTTTCTACGGCATAGGGTTGTCCGCCTTCACAGCAAGTCTCCCGGTGAACGAGACGGCAATTTTCGCAATCCAAGTGAAATGGCGTCAAGAGCGCCGGCAGATCGAGCAGAACCTTTCCCATTTGTTTCATCGCAGCGCGATGCTTCCTGATGTACTTTTTGCAGGCGTACACCTCTCGTTCATTCATCTTTTCCGGTGTACCCAGGTAGCGATAGAGACCTCTGCCATTCATTTGGACAAGATGAGCTCCGCTTCCGTTCCGAAGATAGAGAGACGCCCCTCGGCAAATACCGCCAGATTGTCTTCATCCGCAGGGATCTCCATCAAAATTTCTACGGTTCCTTCTGTATCGGACTCCAGGACGATCAGCAAATCCTTCTCTCCAAATTCGTTGTCCGTCAGCTTCCACGAGGCAAGTGTGCCTTGCAGCTGAGTCACCTCTTCATCTTCGCTGTCCGAGTCCCACTGTGTAAATTGCGCCTGAATCTGTCCTTTGGCATAATGCTCTTCGATCAAGCCGAGAAGTTGATCGTGTTTATGGATGTCCATGGAAAAATCCCTCCACTTTGTTCTTTTTCCTCTATGATAACAGACAGATGCGCTTGCACAAAAAAAGCCGCCTCGTCCGAACAAGGCGGGAATCCCCTCTTCAGCTTACCTTGCTGATCGTCTGTGCCAGGGCAAAGTCTTTCCCGGTCAAACCGTGCGCTTCTCTCGTCGTCACCGTAAAGGTCACTGTCGATTGACGAATCAGGATTTCGACATGGTGACTATCCTGGTCAAGCAATTCCGCTACACGATTGACAAAGCTGACGGCAGTGGAGAAATCGCGGCACTGATACGTACGGGACAGCGCCATCCGATCCTCCATCAGTCTCCAGCCGGGCACTTTGTTCAAATACAACTTCACTTGTTCCAGCGAAAGCTTGCTCACTCAGCGCACCCCCATCATCGATGAATGACATCGTTTTCACCATCATATTCACCTTGATAGCGGGTTAGTCACGCTTATCCGCGACGTCCTGTTTTTTGACTGCGAAAAAGATCATCCGAGGCGAGTCAGCCGCTTGATACGGTTCAAACTGGTAATTGCCAAACGTCTGAATGTTGACAAAGCCAGCTTTCTGCAGCATTGCGGTCATCTCCTCAACCGTAAAGAGGCGGACCTGCTCCTGGTAGACTCTCGTTTCCGCTGCGCCTTTATCCTTAACGACGATCCGCTTCTTCACAAATCCTGCTTCCAGCCACCGCTCCTCCTCGATCAGCAGTCCGCCGACTTCCTTTTCGGAGTGCGGTACGAGATTGGCCTCTACAAACGCGGGATTCAAGTAGTCGATGACCACCTCTCCCCCCGATTTCAGGGCAAGGGCCATGTTTTGAACGACCTGCGCATTTTCCTCGTCCGAAGAGAAATACCCGAAGCTGGTAAACAGATTGACCACGATATCGAACTCTTCCCGAAACGGTATATGTCGCATGTCATATTGGTAAAAATGCAGATTAGGGAGAATCTTTTGCTCATTGGCGAGCTGAAGCAGGACGTTTGATAAATCTACCCCGACAACTTCATACCCGCGTCGGGCCAGTGCACGCGAATGACGTCCGCTCCCGCAACAAAGATCAAGAACTCTTCCGGATCGCTTGATGGGCAAACGCTCCAGGAGGTTGGCTATCTCTTTATCAGCTGACGCGTCATCCCTGTGTTTGTACACCAACACGTAGTCCTCGCGAAAGCTTCGTTCAAACCATTCTTCTGCCATGTCTGTGCTCCTTTTTCCTTCCAAGATGCACCTATTATACCACAGCCTATTTTGATCAGAAGCCGTTTTCCGCGACAGAAATGTGCAGGAAGGGCAGCCGTCTTCACCGCTGTCGCGAATACACAGCATTGCCCTCTGCCGCGGACAATCGGATGTCACCCTCGGCCAAATCGAGCGGTTCCCAACGCTTCCTTCGATCATCCCAGATTTGATACCGCAAACCGTCATTCGTTACAAGATACGGTCCAAACGGCATCACTTCCGCACGGGTCACATGCAGCTCCCGCTGTCTCCCTCCGATTTGCCACCATGTATACGTCCCGGCTTCCTCGTCACTCTTTCGCTTTAAGACAGCCTGGCTGTGGTCATTGGCCCAGACAACCTCGCCTTCGGCCGTCCAGGATTTGCCCTTGCGCGATACAAAGACGGTTTTGTTTTCCGTAGGACCCGGTATTGTGTAATAAATGCCGTCTTTTCGTACCCTGATCGGAAAGGCTGGCAGCTTCTCCCGAGGGTGAAGCAATGCCTCTCCCAACGACTCCGTTTTCTCCAGTACGAGATCATGGAGGCGATACGTTCGTTTTTCCACCCGATACAAATTTTTGTCGCCCGCTGGACGCACGAGCACGATATAGAGATAGCCATCCACATCGTCTACAGCCATTTCCAGCGCAATCGACCCGGTCGACGTCTCATCGAAAAGCGGCGTTTTTTCTCCCGTAGCCAAATGATACACTGTTCCAAGCTTCTCTTCGACATAGAGAAATCTCCCTGCATCCAGCCAATCGATTGTCGCATGGGAGAGTCCGCTGCCTTCCAGCATCGGCTCGATCAATAGCGGATCACGTCCTCTCTGCTCCAAAACGAGGGCAACCTGTCTATCTCCCCGTCTGCTCTTGCTTCGCCCTCTGTCAATCACGCCGAGATAGCTTTCGCGGTCAGGAGAGAGTATCAATCGGTCGTAAAAGGAGTCATAGGGACTAAAACCGACCACCTCGCTGTCAGGGTAGGAGAGCCAGGACAACGGCTGTTTTTTGTATAATGCCACATAGCGATACTCTTCGGGCAGATAGTTCCCGCTTTGCGAATGGAATTGCGTCAAGTCCAGCGCCGCCCGATTGACCCTTCGCACATCAAGAGACATCGTCCGATCATCCAGCCAGACTGCCGGGTAGCCGTTGACTGACCGTCCCGCTTCTTCCTTCCTGATCATAGGCTCTGAAAATCGCAGCAGAATCGTTCCCAATCCTTCCGTTATGTACAAGGATCGGGATTCTCTGCTCTCCGGAAGCATGAGCACCGCTCCCTCTGCCTTGCCGGGCTGAATGGTAAGAGCAAGGGGGGCCATTCTTCGGAGAGTGATCGTCGGAATATTCCCAAAACGAAACCCGAACTCGTCTTTGATTTCCGAAAAGGTCATCGTCAATTGATAATTGCCTCGTGACACCTCGCGGACGGACGTGCTGTACTTCACATCGCCGATAAGCTCCACTTGGGAAAGGAAGCTTTCCGCTGCCTCCAAGGATTGGTTCGTTGTCACATCAATATGTATAAAGGCTTCTTTTTTATGCAGTCCAAGTTGAATCGGCTGTTTTGGCATCTTGCCTCGTTCAAACTCGGCTATCCGAAAGCTGGCCTGATCGTCTTGCTGTCCAATCAATAATCGCTGAAAAGCTTGCTCAAAGGCATACGTTTCTCCGGCCGTGACGGAATTCAACGTTTTCTCCATCATTTGCGACCGGTAGAAGGCAGTAATAATCCAGATGGAAGCCAGGCAAACCGATCCGAGGGCAACAATCAGCATCCACCGCTTCACTTGAACGCCCCCTGAATAAACACGCTTTTCTCCATGATATCATAAACCTTTGTGTCCGATCAGATAAAAGCCCCTTTGCTGACGAGAGTTCCTATCATCAAAGGGGCATGGCATTAGCGGTGGAAGGACCGCCCGAGTCTGATTTTTTCTGCTACCCGGGACAGTACAACTTCGACGGAAGACGAATCTTCTACGACGTCGTATTCATTGATGTTGATCCGAAGAACCGGACAGGTCGAAAACGAGGAGATCCACTTTTCATAGCGGTTGTACAAATCCAGCCAGTAATCGGTCGGCGTCTGCTGCTCCATCGGACGGCCGCGTTCCTGGACGCGGTCCAGAATGTCGTCAAAGCTTCCTTCCAAATAGATCAGGATGTCCGGGTGCGGAAAATACGGAGTCATGACCATCGCTTCGAACAGTTGCGTATACGTTTGGTAATCCTCTTCCGTCATGTGCCCTTGCTCGTACAGCATCCTGGCGAAAATGCCGGTGTCCTCGTAAATAGAGCGATCCTGCACAAAACCGCCCCCGTATTCAAACATCCGCTTTTGCTCTTTAAACCGCTCTGCGAGGAAAAATACCTGCAGATGGAAGCCCCAGCGGGACAGATCTTCATAAAATTTCCCCAGATACGGGTTGTTGTCCACTTTTTCCACGGATACCCGAAAGCCGAGCAGATCGGCCAAAGCATATGTAAAGGTGGACTTTCCGACACCTACCGTTCCCCCGATCGTAATGACAGCGTTGCTAGGTATCCCGTACTTTTCTCTCAAATCACTGTTTTTAAACCCAGACATGAACGTAACTCCTTCTAAAATGATCAGGCCGTGCGCATGGAAAGATTAAGCCCCCTGGAGCGAACGGATATATGGTTCGATTTGCTTCAGAACATGCTGCAGATCTTCCGGCTTATGTACAAAATCAAGCTCGTCGCACTGAAACTTGATTACGGGCGTATCTGGATGGCGTCTTTCAAACGCTTCCATAAATTCATTGTAATCAGCGATCAGATTTTTCATATAGCCTACATCCATTTTGCGTTCCACATCGCGATCGCGCATCTCGATACGCTTCATCACCGTATCGATCGATGCTGTCATGTAGATGACCAGATTCGCCTGTGGCAAGCCTTCCGTAAGGATATCATAAATCTTCAGATACTTGGGCAGGTTCTCCTCATCCAATGTCCGCTTGGCAAAAATGGTGTTTTTAAAAATATTGTAATCTGCCACTGCCGATATCCCCTGTTTCAGATAGTCCCGGTGCAAATCCTGCAATTGCTTGTACCGGTTGCAAAGAAAAAACATCTCCAGCTGAAAGCTCCATTCGGCAATGTTTTCATAAAACTTTCCCAGAAACGGATTTTCATACACGATCTCTTCCAGCAGTTTCAGATCAAAGGCTTTGCTGAGTTCACGGGACAGCGACGTTTTGCCAATGCCAATCGGTCCCTCGATAGTTACAAATACGGGCTTCATAATTGTCACAACAAATCCTTTCCCAGATATGAGAGCCTCCATATTGTAGCATGGACATGTCAATTTTGTCGAAAAGATTCGGATAATGTCAGGCGCAGAAAACTGTGCCGCTTGAGGCTTTGCGCAGAACATTTGCACCTGATTACGACAAGTCTTCCTCTCCGAAATGTGCTCGCAGCTTGGCTGTTGTCCGCAGGAATCCGTTCGACCAAGAAAACCGCTCAGCATGGGGGCTGGCGGTTCATTGTTTTACGGTCTATCGATCAAAAATTTTTTTGTTCATCTCGTTCTCACGTAAAATACTCGATTTTCGCTTGCGGGAAAAGGCGGGTGATTTCCTTTTCCAAATGCTCACGGAGCGCTTTTGCCTGCACGTCCGGATAAACGTATTTGCCTTTCCCGTATTTGCCCCATTTGTACTTGCGCTCTTCCTCGTTCATTTCCAGCTTTGTCTTCGGATAGCGCTGCAGGATCAGCTTCTTGGCCACCTTGGTGAAGCGGTGCTGGATCAGTTCGAACGTAAGGTCTTCCATCGCCTCCGGCACCAGCTGTTCCCGCAGACGTTCCAGCAAGTCGGTATATCCTTCTTCCCATCCCTCAAACCAGTACAGCGGCGCGAGAATGAAGCCGAGCGGATACCCCGCTTTGGCCACTTTTCCCGCCGCTTCCAGGCGCTGGGCGAATGTGGAAGTCCCCGGTTCAAAGTGCTTGATGACGTAATCAGCGTTCATGCTGAAGCGAAAGCGGGTGTGTTTGTTGTGGGCGGCGTCCAGCAGGGAGTCCACGTGATGGAACTTGGTTACGAAACGAAGCCGTCCCAGCGGCTGCTTCCCCATGAACTCAATCGCTCTCCGCAAATTTCCGGTGATATGCTCGATACTGACCGGGTCCGAGGTGCAAGCCGCCTCAAACCGGGTAATTTCCGGCTCCCGTTCGCGAATGTAGGCTTCCGCCTGCCGGAGTATGTCGTCTGTATTGACATATACGCGGATATACGGCTTTGTGCCGATATTTGTGTTCAAATAACAGTAATGGCAGTGCGCGGCACATCCTGTAGCCAGCGGGATGGCGTATTCGGCAGACGGCTTGGACTGCTCGAATTTGAGCGTCTTGCGCACGCCCACGACCAGCGTCCGCTTCGCATTGCGATACTGCTCCACGTCCGTTTCTCCGGGAATCCCGCGGACCTGGTTGTGGCTGGTCGTCATTCGGATCGGGATGCCCTGCTCCTGATACCGCTGATAAAGCTCTTTCCCTAACGGATAATGGAGTGCGTCGGGCTCGAAGAAAACAAAATCAGGCAGAAACAGCTTTGACTCTTTATTCGCAACTGTTTCCGGTTTTTCTGTAAGCGTCGTCGCCATGTCGATCCCCCCAGAGATAGTATCTCCGAACCCGAGCGAGGGGTTCGATGGAGGAAAATGGCTGTCGCTGTCCTGATGATCAGCTACAGGCGGTTTTTAAACTGGTGAAGCCACTCCAACGCCTGATCCCTCTGCTTCTCGGGTACCTGCAGCACATAGACGTGCCCCGTTCGCTGCGTTTTCCGTGACAAGAGGCGGACACGAATGCCCTTCATTTCCAAGTAGTGCCTGCACTCATTCGCCATTCTTGGCAAACCGTACGACTCATGAATCGTCACCCATTTGATCCACATCCCCGTTTTGACCGTCCTCTCTAGGTGCTATACGATACGATAAGCGAAAAGAAGGCGTCCGGTTCCCCCCAGACAAGGAGAAAAATGCGATTTTGAAAACCGTTTCTTCCCCGTCGCCGTCTAATAAGAAGGAGGGGTGAGCGTGAATCTGGAACAACTCGTCTCGTCTGCCCAGCAGGGGGATGATGACGCCTTTTACAAACTGATGCAGACACATAAAGAAAAGCTGTACAGAGTCGCATACGCTTTCTTTCGCAATGAAACCGACGCCCTGGAGGCTATGCAGGAAGTCACATGCCGTGCTTATCTCAAGCTGCCCAAGCTCAAGCAGCCGGCCTATGTCTCCACGTGGCTGACGAGGATCATGATCCATGTCTGTGTGGATGAGCAAAAACGAAAAAAACGGTCGCTGGCAAGTGATATGGGCAGCGATGCGCCAATTCGGGATGACACGGATACAACCGACCTGCGGCTTGAGCTGGAAGACGCGATTTCCCGGCTGACTGGCATGCATCGGTAGGTTATTATTTTAAAGTACTTCGAAGACTTGACCATACGCGAAATCGCCGCCCTGCTCGATCATCCCGAGGGAACGATCAAGACATGGCTTCACAAGGCGTTGGGCGCGTTGCGCAAAGATTTGGGAAAAGGTTGGTGAGATGATGAATCGACGCGAAGAAACGGACGCTTTTTTCTCAGGAGAAGAGTCGGAATCGCGCCCCGGCGAGGATCGGATCGAGCAACAATTAACAGAGAAGAAGGTACAGTACGAAAAGACTCAGGCTCCTCCGGAGGCAGACGCCTTTATTCTGGCCGGTATGACCCAAGCAAAGGGGCAGTTGCGGAAGCATCAGCGTATATGGCGCATCCGCTGGTCGCTCATTGCCGCGTGCTCCCTGGTTGCGGGCTTGTTGTTCACGATCCGCCTCTCCCCCGCCTTCGCGGCTTATGTGAGCAATATTCCCGGAATGGAGCCGATCGTAAATTTGGTCCAGGCGAAGAAAGGCTTGGAAAGGGCTGCGAAGCACGGGTTGGCACAAGAAATCGGCGCATTTGCGGAAGCGGATAACGTCAGCTTCACGATTGATCGGGTAATCGGGGATCAAAGGCGGATGCTGCTGCTGTATACGATCAGGCACAGGGAACCAGGGCATGTCGTTCGATTGGAGGGCATCGATATTACGGATGACAAGGGCAACCAAATACCGCTCAGCTACTCGCTGTCCAGCGGGAGCTTTAAACCTGTCAGCCATGCGCAGGAAGCGATTGAGATATACCCGACGGATGAAAGTCTGCCGCTCCCGGATCATCTGGTTGTAAAGGCAACGATCTACGTGGATGCCCTGCCAATGGATACTCCGATCAGCGTAACTGTCCCCATCGACAAGTCCAGGTATGCCGACCTGAAAGAAAAAATATACCCGGTCAACCAGACGATTACTGTCGACGGACAAAAACTGACGGTTTCGCAGGTCGCCGTTTACCCTACCCAGGCGGAAGTCACGGTTCGGTTCGCTCCCGAAAATACAAAGCACATCTTCGGTTTCGACAATTTGCGGCTGGTGGATGAAAAGGGACAAACCTTTGCCTTTTGGGGGAATGGCATTCCTTCCCATAAAAATGGCGAGTACGAGGTGATCTACCATCTGGAGAGCAACTATTTCGACACTCCTCAGCAACTCTATCTGAAAGCAAGCGGCATCCAGGCATTGGACAAAGACAAGCTGGTCGTGGTAATCGACGCAAAGAACAAGGTGCTATTGAAAGCGCCGGATGACAGGCTGTCGCTGGAAGCGCTTAGGCAGAATGATGACGTAGTCGGCATGGACTATCACCTTCGCGTCGATGAGCAGGACTTCCACGAGTACGGCTCGCACATTTCAGAGCTGACAGACGATCTGGGAAATCGATACGAATTTGTCCAAGGGACTTCCACCCCATCAGAAACCGAAACCATTCAAAGATATGGCGTCTTGTTCAAGCGTACGGAACCGGCTCGCAAGGGCACCCCCAGCACGTACAAATTTACGCTCAACTACTACCCGACCAGATTGAAGGGGGATCTGTCCATTCCGATCGAGATAAAGTAAAGCAACAGTTGGGAACCTTTTGCACCAGCACAAAATGCCCGCAGCAGGACCCCGATGCACCCTCTTGCATCTAGGTTTTGCTGCGGGCTTTCTTGCTTTGTTTCCCCTGCCAATTGTTGCAAAATCCGTTGTTTTTATTTCACAGCCGCCCAGTGATTGGTCGGCCCATGACCGCCGCCGATCTGCGGTGCCGTTCTGATCGCTTCCACGATAAACCGGTTGGCCCGGTCCACCGCTTCGACGAGCGGCGTGCCTTTCGCCAGCTCGGCAGTAAGCGCCGCCGAAAACGTGCAGCCTGTCCCATGCGTATGACGGGTCGGTACCCGTTCATGCTCCATTTCAAAAAAATCCCGGCCGTCATAGAGGATATCCACGATGGCATCCCCTTGAAGATGGCCCCCTTTCATCATCACATGGCGCGGGCCCATCTGGTGGATCGCTCTAGCCGCTTCGCGCATTTGCTCCGGGGTTTCGATGCGCAGCCCGCTCAAGAACTCGGCTTCCGGCAGGTTGGGAGTGATGACCTCTGCCAGTGGAAGCAAAAAGCGCTTGAGGGCCGCAATCGCCTCATCCTGCAGCAGCTTCGCTCCCCCCTTGGCGATCATGACCGGGTCTACGACCAGCTTTTTTACGTCAAAATGGCTGATTTCCCGGGAGACTGCTTCAATGATCTCCGCGTTAAACAGCATCCCTGTCTTCGCTGCGTCCGTCCCGATATCCCGGAGCACTTCATGCATCTGCTGGGCTACCGCTTCCGTCGGCAGCGGATACACGCCTGTTACACCCAATGTATTTTGCACGGTAACCGCTGTGATAGCGCTTGTCCCGTAAACGCCGAATTGGTGGAAGGTTTTCAGATCAGCCTGAATCCCCGCTCCTCCTCCGCTGTCCGATCCTGCGATTGTCATCGCTTTTGCAAGTCGGTTCACGTCTGCTCCTCCTATCCTCTCTGTCTTCTGTTATGAGTATATCATCAGCCCGTCTCCTCCGGTATACTGGGAATGTACCATCTGGTCAAAGGAAAGGGATGTAACTATGACGTACCGTGTCTTATACTGGTTGACTGTACTGCTCCCGCCAATCGTCATCGGCGGTTTTGAATTTGTACGCCACGACTTTTTGCTGCCTTATTTATCCATGGAAACAGGCAATGTCTACATCACAATATTGACTCTGCTGCTCTCCTTTCTCTTCGCTACCTGGATGTTCCGCAAGATTGACCGGATGAATGCCCGGATCGTGGAGGAACAAGCTCGCCGCGCCGTCTACGAAGAGCGGGAACGGCTGGCCAGAGAGCTGCATGACGGTATTGCCCAATCACTGTTCTTCCTCAACGTCAAGCTGAAGCAGGGCCAATTGGAGGACGCCCGCGCTGCAGTCTCCGCGATTGACAATGACGTACGCCACGCCATTTTCAACCTGCGCTCTCTCCCCGAAGAAGGCAGCAGCCTGACCCAGCGGCTGGAAAACTGGCTGGCACAGTGGAGCGCCCTCTCCGGCGTTGATGTCACTCACCAGATCGAAGTGCCTGACGGCTTCTTTTCCCCTGCCGAAGAAGTCCAGCTATTTGGCATTGTCCAAGAGACCTTTGCCAATATTCAAAAGCATGCAGGGGCCAGACACGCTTGGCTGACATTAAAAGCGTTACGTGCAGACAATTGGTGTCTGTCTGTCGAAGACGACGGCATCGGAATCAGCCTGGACGAGCATGAAGCGAAAAAATACGGCCTTAAAATGGTTCGGGAACGAGCCAAGCAGCTGGGCTCCACTATCGAAATTACACAGAGAACGGAGGGCGGCACTTCCATCCGCCTGGTGTTCGATCGAGGAGGTAACAAAGCGTGAATGCGTACCGCGTTCTGATTGCAGATGATCACCATATGGCGAGGCTGGCTATCCGCAGTCTCCTGGAGCAAGACCCTTCCTTTTACGTCATCGGTGAAGCGACCAATGGCGAAGAAGCCTATCAAATGTGCGGAGCACTGCAGCCGGACCTGGTGCTGATGGATATCAACATGCCGCGTTGGACTGGTCTGGAGGCAACGCGAGAGGTAAAAAAGGCATACCCGCATATAAAAGTTGTCATTCTCAGCATCTCTGATGATGTGGGAGATCTGATCACAGCCATACAATTTGGGGCCCAAGGCTATCTTTTGAAAAACCTGGAGCCGGACGACTGGATTACCTATTTGCACGCCCTTCTCGGTGAAGACAGCGAGCTCTCAAGAGAAATGGCCGCGCGCTTGTTTACCCGCTTCCGGCAGGAAGAAAGCATGAATGAGCCTGTCCCCGACGTGTTGACTCCGCGCGAACGCGAAATCGTGATGTACGTCGGCGCAGGCAAAACAAACCGGGAAATCAGCGACGCCCTGATCATCGCAGAAAATACCGTAAAAAATCACATCAAAAACATTCTTGAAAAGCTGCAACTGGTCAATCGCGTCCAGCTCGCAGCCTACGCCGTAAGGCATCATCTGATGCTCAAGCAAAGCGACGAGCGTTAGCTGCCCAGCCAGGTGAAAGCGATAGGGCCAGCGGGCACGCTCTGCTGTCCCTTGCGTGTGTATTATGGTTACAGCAACAGCACGTGTATTCCAGGATCAAAAAACTTGTACAAGCGAAACATTTTTGTCCTGAGAAAATAGTGTTGCGCTGTGCCATTTTTTTGTGTTAAAGTTGCACGAGGGAAACATTTATGTCTAAGGATAAAATATTTGAGGAGGGACAACTTTTGAGTGCTAAGACTACATATCAAAGAGTGCTGAAAGGAACGTTTTACTCTGTCTTGACAGCTGCTTTTCTATTGACCGGCTGCGGGACAAAGGAGGAGCCGGCAACAAAGCCGGCTGCTGGTGAGACTGTCTGGAAAGTCACGGCAACGACAGGCATGGTCGCCGATATTGTAAAAGAAGTGGGCGGCGAACATGTCGAGGTGACACAATTGATGGGCGCCGGGGTCGATCCTCACCTGTACAAAGCGTCCGAAGGAGATATCAGGCGGATTGACCAGGCCGATATCATCTTCTACTCCGGGCTGCATCTCGAGGGGAAAATGGTCGAAATCTTCGAGAAAATGAGTGCGAAGAAGCCGGTAAAAGCGGTTACCGCCAGTTTGACAAGGGAGCATCTGCTGGCTGACCCTGCTGCTCCTGAAAGCCCCGACCCGCACGTCTGGTTTGACGTCTCGCTATGGATGAAGGCTGTCGAGCAGGTACGGGACGATCTCGCCGCGTTTGACGCTGCTCACGCATCGAGCTATCAGGCCAACGCGGAGCGATATTTGCAAGAGTTGAAAGAACTTGATGATTACGCACGGGAGCAGCTCGGCTCGATCCCGAAAGAACAGCGCGTTTTGGTCACGGCGCACGACGCTTTCCAATACTTCGGTCGCGGCTATGACGTAGAGGTGATGGGGCTGCAAGGAATCAGCACCGCTTCCGAGTATGGCCTGAAGGATGTGCAGACGCTTGTAGATACGCTGGTTGAACGCAAAATCAAAGCCGTCTTTGTGGAATCGTCCGTTCCCAAGCGCTCTATCGAAGCAGTAGTGCAAGGTGCAGCTGCGAAAAATCACACTGTAGCCATTGGCGGCGAGCTGTTTTCGGACGCCATGGGAGAGCCCGGCACACCGGAGGGCAACTACATCGGGATGGTTCGCCACAACGTCGATACGATTGTGAACGCTTTAAAATAAACTAACTTTTCTAAAGGAGGAAGACAGATGAGCAGCCAGACTGGAGCTGTACCTCTGCTGGTACGCGATATGACCGTCGCCTATCAGAAAAAGCCGGTACTGCGTAATGTAAATCTTTCGGTCCCGGAAGGAAAACTGATCGGCATCATCGGACCAAATGGAGCGGGAAAGTCTACGTTTATCAAAGCGGTTCAAGGCTTGATTCCGACCGCTTCGGGCACTGCGGAGGTGTATGGAAAGCCGTTTTCCCAGCAGCGCAGATCGGTGGGCTACGTCCCCCAACGCGAGTCGGTAGACTGGGATTTTCCTACAGACGCTCTCGACGTAGTCTTGATGGGAAGATACGGACGATTGGGGTGGTTCCGGCGTCCCGGCAAAGCTGACCGGCAGTTTGCCCTGGATTGCCTGAAAAAAGTGGGAATGGCGGATTATGCCGACCGCCAGATCAGCCAATTGTCCGGCGGCCAGCAGCAGCGGGTTTTCCTCGCCCGCGCTCTTGCCCAGGAAGCCCAGCTCTACTTCATGGACGAACCGTTCGCAGGCGTTGATGCTGCCACCGAGAGGGCTATCATTCAGCTTCTGAACGATCTGAAAAAACAGCAAAAAACCGTTCTGGTCGTCCATCACGACCTCCAGACGGTCGATGAGTACTTTGACTGGGTCATCCTGTTGAACAGACGCGTGATCGCCGCAGGTCCCGTCAAAGAGATCTTCACGGCTGAAAACCTGCAAAAAACGTATGGCGGCCGCTTGCAAGTGCTGGGGACCCAGGTTCTCCTCACCAACGACAAAACGTCCGGGGAGGCGGATGCAACATGAATCTCCTTCTCGCCCTTCAAGACCCCAATACGCAATGGGTTTTGATGGGATGCATCCTGCTCGGCACAAGCAGCGGGATTCTCGGCTGCTTTGCCTTTCTGCGGGGGCGTTCGCTCGTCGGTGACGCCCTTGCACATGCTGCGTTACCCGGTGTATGCATGATCTTTCTTTTGACTGGCTCCAAATCGATCGGACTGTTTCTCATCGGAGCCGGAGTAGCCGGTTTGTTGGCCAGCTACAGCATTACGGCCATCTCCCGCTACAGCCGGATCAAGGAGGATACTTCACTGGCCATCGTCCTGTCCGTTTTTTTCGGCATCGGCATCGTGCTTTTGACGTTCATCCAGCACAGCGCCAGCGGAAATCAGAGCGGTCTTGACAAATTTTTGTTCGGGCAAGCTGCTTCGTTGGTGAAAAGCGATGTGGTGACGATCATGATCGTGGCCAGTGTACTGATCGGGCTGACGGCGATCCTCTTCAAGGAGTTCACCCTGCTTTCCTTTGACCCGGGATTTGGCCGCGGCCTTGGCTATCCGATGGGCCTCTTGGACGGATTGCTCATGCTGATGCTGCTGATGTCAGTCGTGATCGGCTTGCAGGCAGTCGGAGTCGTCCTCGTCGCCGCCATGTTGATCGCCCCTGCCGTGACCGCTCGATACTGGACGGATAAGCTGAGCAGAATGGTCGTGTTGTCGGGAGTATTCGGTGCGCTTAGCGGCGTGCTTGGTACATTGATCAGCACCCAGCAGGAAAACCTGCCTACCGGCCCGACTATCGTCCTTTCCGCAACCTGCTTTTTTGTCCTTTCGATCCTGTTCTCTCCCCGCAGAGGGGTGCTGGCGCGTCTTTTCCGTTTTTTCAAGCTGCGGCGCAAGGTTCTGATCGAGGATGTTCAGCAGGCCTTGTACGAGTGTTTGGAGGAGCAAGCAGGCAGCTCTCGTCCGGGAGGTGTCTACCTCGGAATCGGTTCGGCCGAGCTCGCTTTGAAAAGCGGAAAAAGCTTGTCCCAGGTGAAAAGCGCTTTGGCGGAAATGGTTCGGCAAAAAATCGTGGCCGAACGTGCCAAGGCGGATGGAAGTTCAACCTGGACGTTTACACCGGATGGGTTGAAAAACTCCTATCTGCTTGTGCTGAACCAAAGGCTGTGGGACCTGTACCACATGAACCAAAATGAGTATCATCACGTTCACATTGATCAATCTCAGGAAGAGCTGGCACCGCAGTTGACTGAAGAAATGCTGGAGAAGATGCTGGCCCAGCTCGAAGCGTATGATTTGACGCCGAAGCTGACGGAAGGCACACAGGCCATAAGCCGCTTGTACGCCCGCGAGCAGGGAGGATTGTCACTATGAATACGTTCTGGATCATTTTGACCGGGGCATTGGTCGCTGCTTCATGCGGTTTTCTGGGCTGCTTTCTGATCCTTCGCAGAATGGCGATGCTCGGGGATGCGATCAGCCACTCGATCCTTCCCGGCATTGTGATTGCCTTTTTGCTGAGCGGGAGCCGCGATATTTTGCCGATGCTGATCGGTGCTGCTGTCGTCGGCCTGTTGACCGTCTTTATCGTGCAGCTTCTCAGTCAAAACGGCGTGAAAGCGGACGCTGCCATTGGCGTAACGTTTACCGCTCTGTTTTCTGTAGGCGTCGTGCTAGTCTCCTTGTACACCGCGCAGGTCGATCTCGATCTGGACTGCGTCCTGTACGGAGAAATCGCTTATGTCCCGTGGGATACATGGCAGTGGGGCGGAATCGACATGGGCCCGCGTGCCGCTTGGGGAATTGGCGGTGTGTTTCTGCTCAGCCTGCTGCTTGTCGGCCTTTTCTTCAAGCAGTTCAAGCTGTGCAGCTTTGATCCCGCCCTTGCTGCCGCGATCGGCATTCCCGTCGTATTTTTCCACTACCTGCTGATGACACTGGTCTCCTTTACAACCGTGGCAGCGTTTGAGAGCGTAGGGGCCATCCTGGTAGTGGCGATGCTGGTCGTGCCCAGCGCGACGGCATACCTATTGACGGAAAAGCTGCACGTCATGCTTTTTATCAGTATGGGGGTTGGCGTTCTCTGCTCGGTATTTGGCTATCTGCTCGCCTCCTGGATGGACAGCTCGATCGCCGGCTCGATGACAGCCGTCTCCGGTCTTTTGTTTTTGCTGGCGTTCCTCTTCTCGCCGCGCCACGGGATGGTTATCCGGATGCTGGCCCGCCGCAGAATGCGCTTGGGCACCAATTGATCCGGGAATTGAGTCGTTGTCGTTCCCATGACTTTTCTCATTCAGTTCCCCGAAACGCTGACCTGTTTTCGGAAGAGCCTATGTTTTTTGGTGTAACCACTTCTTGAGTTACCCAAAGTCTAGGGCCATAAAAATAGCTGACGGCAGATACCGTCAGCTTCTTTTTTCTTTTCGGCAAAAGCTCCCCGCTTCGGTGCGTTAACTAGTCTGATCAAGGCGAGGGAGCCGTTTCAAAATTGTAATAGACATACGGGTCCTTCGGCGCCTCTACCTTTTCTACCTTCGATGCCTTCAACACGAGCATGTCGTACTCGTTTACTTTTCTCAACTCCAGCTTTCCCCGAACCTGCACCCAGCTGTCCGTTTTCCACTTGCTTGCCTCCGGCACTTCGACCAGAATGCCAAAGACTGTCGCATCTGCCGTGCAGCAAGAAACAGAGAACCGGGCGACGACGAATTGCTCCGGTGAAAATCCTGCCTCCCGGTACACAAAGCCCATTGTTTGCACTTCTTTGCCGGCAAATTCCTTGGAGAACAAATCCATCGTCGTCAAGCCGTCGAGAAACAGCTTGTCATCCAGCAGAATTACCGGTTGTTTGTACATCTTGACTGCCAAATCGGTATAAAAACCGCCAAATTGTTCAGGGTTGAACAAGGCGCGTAGTTCCTCGTCTGTTGCGGCTGTATTGCCAGAAGCGTGACCTGTGTCCGTATTTTTCGACTCGATGCTGTTTGTTCCGGATGAATTCGAGTCAATCGGGACGACTTCCACCTCCTGCCTAGAGCTGGATGCATCCCCAGCTTCTCCTGTAATTGCAGCGGCATTCGCTTTCTGGCCTGTTCCGGACGACTCCGGCAACCGACCGCTTCCGCTCTCCCCTCCTGCACCTTCCTCTGATAAAGGCGCAGCAACGGTGACTTTCTTTACCCAATGGCTTTCCCCTGTCAAGAGCGTAACACCCCGCTTTTCCGCCAAAGAGCTGCCGAGAATCTTGTCCGGCATCACAAACCCCATCAAGAGCGGCAAAGCAAACAAGGAGTACACAACAATCGAAATCCAGCGGTTGCGAGGGAGCTTGTGGGCGTCCTCGCAGTCACACTCATAGGCTGTAGGTCCAATGACAGCCTGGCGGATACTGGCAATCGTAAGCAGGCAAAAAACCCCGAGCGTGACATAGCTCAGCATATGCAGGCGCGGAGCCAGATACTGACTGAGGCTTCCCGACCAGATCAGCTCCGCGAGCAGCACCGTAAATCCGGCCAACAGAAAGCTGCGCACCCAATAATGACGTTTTACAGCATTCGCATCCATCTGTCTCCCCCCTACACTGGTATGAGCAATGTGACGGCAAGCACCAGCAGCGTCACAGTCAATAGCAGCTTGACGACAAAGCCGAATCGAAACGAGCCAAACAGCATCATCGTGCTTTTCAAGTCAAGCATCGGCCCGTAGACTAGAAAAGCCAACAGCGAGCTGGCATGAAACGTATTTGCGAAGGAAGCCGCGATAAAGGCATCCGCTTCCGAACAGAGCGAGAACACATACGCCATGCCCATCATGACCAAATGGGAAGTAAACGGTGTTTGTCCGATAGACAGCAGCGTCTCCCGACTGATCCAGACTTGCAGTACTGAGCTGATCAGGGCGCCAAACAGCAAGTATTTGCCCATATCAAAAAATTCGTCGACCGCGTGGTTCAGCGTAGCACCGAGCTTGCCGCCGACCGCTTCCGCATGTGCCGTCTCATGGCGAATCTCTTGCTCCACACCGATCCGGAGCGGATTCTTTTTGACGGTCAAAAATATCAGCACACCGGTGATCACGGCGACGAGAAAAGCGGCCAAGACCCGGTAGTAGGCCAGATCAGGAAAGCGTTGAAAAGCAACCACCGTCGATGTAAATACGACCGGGTTGACGACAGGCCCTGCCAGCAGGAAGACAATGCCCACATGAACCGGCATCCCTTTTTGAATCAATCGCCGGACGACCGGAATGATCGCACACTCGCAGACGGGAAAAAGGATTCCCAAAAGGCCCGCAAAAGGAATCGCCGCAAGCGGATGCCGAGGCGTCCAGCGCCTTACCTGCTCTTCCGATACAAACGTCTGAATAAAGGCGGAAAAGAAAACTCCCAACAATACAAACGGGATGGCTTCCAGAAGAATGCTGAGAAAAAGTGTTTTTACATCAAGCAAGCTCGGGGATTGAAGAAAGCCAAGCAAGCCGGACTCGCCACTTCCACCTCTGCCCAGCAACAAGACGACAAACGTTCCCAACAAAAGAGCCCCCATGATTTCCAGAGACAGCCCCCGTATCTTTGCCAGCACAGCTCGTTCCTCCAATCCAGCTTCAAAATTGCTTGTCCTTACTCATTATATGCATTCTTTACAACAATTCCACCTATTGGGAAATGTAAAAAAGAGATTGCTTGCACGAATTGCATACCTGTACTTTTTTTCCAGCTCAATCCGTTTTATAATACCTAAACAGGGAGGTGATGACGTGCCATCTGATGATACGCTCGGAAAAGACGCCCACATATGCGAAATGCAAAGTGTCGATGAAGCCAAGGTAAACCGTTTGAAGCCGCGCATGCAGGAAACCGACGGCGTAGCGACCATCTTTAAAGCGCTTGCTGACGATACGAGAGCGAAAATAATATACGCCCTCGCCCTCGAAGGGGAGCTATGCGTCTGTGATGTAGCAAACGTGATAGAGGGTACGATCGCCAATACCTCTCACCATCTGCGCCTCTTGCGCAATATGGGGCTGGCTCGTCACCGGAAAGAGGGCAAGCTGGTCTACTACTCCCTCGATGATGATCATGTCCGCCATCTGATTCTCTCTGGCGTTGAGCATGCAGCCGAACGAAGACAAAACTGACCTGATATCCCGAAGCCCTTCCCCTTTCTCCCCCTGCTCCGGGCACTTCCATCATCCCGCCAACAACTTTCTTGTCATTCACGCCAGTCTTCTTCCACTTTTATGTTTTCAGATTACCGTGTACTGCATGGAAAGGAGGTGGTCGGCTTTTCCCACGATATAGATTCACCGTTTGACGTTGCTGACTGGTCTAGAGCAAACTCTTGACAAAAGGAGGCGTCATCTATGAATCAACCGGATATCGGGAATATGGATCTGTGCATTAAAGACGTGATGGAGGCAGCCTTGGACAACAACCGAGGACCTGAAGACCCTACGGACTTTCAACAGCTGTATACTCGATTAGTCGCCGCACGGGAAAAGCTCCCGCCACTCTATCAGGATCGCGTCTACCAGCCCTTCATCAAGGCACTGGACGAGCTTTCCGAAAAAGGCTTTGCCGAGCTGCTTCGCCGCGATCCCAACCGGGAGCAGGCTGCCGGTTTGCTGCTCGACATCGCACAGGCCATTCTCCAAAACGGAGAAGGCTATGAAGACCGCGCTACCGATGCCTTCCAGGAAGTGGTCAGCGACTTGTATGACGGCTTTCTAAGTGCATCCGACCGAAATGGAATCAAGCCTCCCGACCTCAGTGTGACAGCTCCGCTGGTCAAGTGGGGACGGCCTGAATACGGTCCTTATACGTGGACCATTGCGGCCGCCTCTCACTTTGGCCTTGAAACAGGCATTGTCAATCTCCCGCCCTCTCATGCCAAACGGGGCCTGCTCGGATGGTCTGCGCTGAGCCACGAAACCGCGGGGCATGACATTCTTCACGCAGACACAGGCCTATTGAAAGAACTGGCGCAAAAAATTCGCGAGCAATTGTTGAAGCAAAATTTCACCTTGGGATTGGCCAATTATTGGTCGCAACGAGTGGATGAGACCGCTTCCGATGTACTGGGAATCCTCAACATGGGACCCGCAGCCGGTATCGGCCTGATCGGCTATTTCCGGGGGCTGAACGGTGCATGGAACGGGACGCCGACCTTGCGAAACACGGGGCCTGAGTACGATTCCCATCCTGCCGATATTTTGCGCGGCTATCTTGCTGCCGAAACCGTTCGCCTGCTTCAATTTGACCAGGCGGAAGCGTGGGCAGAGGCGATTTCCGCCGAGACCGACAAGGATTTGACTACCATCCAGCTCGGAAGGCAGACAGTCGATGCCAAAACTGCCCGGAAATCTGCTGCTGTCGTCGCTCAAGCGATAACAGAATCACGTCTGAATAGCCTCGAACAGCATTCACTCGGACAAATCCAGAACTGGCATAACGAAGATGAGCGCATCGCAAGCCAAATCCGGGCACATATCCACTCAGAGTCAAAGCTGCATGAATGCTACGTTTCAGGGATGTATGCCGCGCATGTCGTGGCGGCTTCCGTCACTGCTTCTCTGGAGAAAAACGCAAACATCGAAGCGATTTTTGCCGGCATGCTCGCCTTGCTCAAGGAGATGCACGATGCCAACCCTGCATGGGGACCACTCTACGTCAAGCATCGAGGCGACCTTACGCGTCATCGCGCCTAT
Organism: Brevibacillus sp. FSL K6-2834; assembly: GCF_038592925.1. Lineage (NCBI taxonomy): Bacteria > Bacillati > Bacillota > Bacilli > Caryophanales > Paenibacillaceae > Brevibacillus > Brevibacillus sp. FSL K6-2834. The sequence goes on along the minus strand of NZ_CP151945.1, from coordinate 2,197,642 downwards.
CGGTTCCCCGCTGCTCAATCAGTCGCTGGATAAGCTTTTGCTGGGCCGCTGAAACCTGGCGGCCATTTTTTTATTCTCATCATTCAAATATATGCTTGATTATTGTTTTGTTTTTGGTATACTTTTCCTAACAGCATGCGGTACTTCATCTGGAACCTTTAAAATGGGAGCTTTCCCCTAAGAAACGAGGTTTTTGCATGAAAACATACGAGGTTATCGTCGTAGGAGCCGGCCAAGCCGGTTTGGCGATGGGATACTACTTGGTCAAAAAAGGAATATCCTGCCTCCTGATAGACAAACATAAGCGGATTGGGGATGTATGGAGAGAGCGTTATGATTCGTTGGTGCTGTTCACCCCGCGCAAACAAAGCGATCTTCCCGGACTTCCTTTTCCCGGCGAACGGAGCGGCCTTCCTGCAAAGGATGAGGTTGCCGACTATCTGGAGCGGTATGCTGCGCATCATTCTCTCCCGATTCAGCTCGATACGGAAGTACAGACCCTAATCCCAACCGGCTCGGGTTATCGCGTGGAAACCTCGGACGGCACTTATAGCGCCCGACAGATCGTCATTGCAACCGGGCCCTTTCAGGTTCCGAACATTCCGCTGATGCATACGCAGGCAGCCGATGATATTGTGCAGCTCCATACAGCTCACTATAAAAACGAAACGCAGCTTCAAGACGGGCCGGTGCTCGTCGTCGGCTCCGGCAATTCCGGTGCGCAAATCGCCGCAGAGCTTGCTTCCCATCGAACCGTTTACCTCTCCATGGGGCAAAAGAGGATGTTTCTTCCCCGTTCCCTGTTCGGGAAGCCCATGTTCTGGTACTTTCAGGCTACAGGCCTGTTGACGGCACCGATAACCTCAAGCTTGGGAAAATGGCTACAATCAAAACCAGACCCGATCTTTGGCTACAGGCGTGAACTGCGCAAATGGGAAAAGGCCGGAACTCTCCAGCTAAAGGAACGCACCGTCGCTTTGTCGGGACGAACCGCAGTTTTTGCAGACGGCAGCCGCACTGACATAGCCAATGTGATATGGAGTACAGGCTTTTATTCCCGCTACGATTGGATAAAAGTTCCGGGAGTTCTCGATCCCAAGGGTCAACCCCTGCATACTCGTGGAGTTTCTCCCGCAAAAGGCATTTATTTTCTGGGGCTGCCCTGGCAGTATCGCCGCTCTTCTGCCTTGCTCGGGGGAGTTGGCTTGGACGCGGCGTACTTGATCGAGCGGATTTGCAATTACTAATTTCATGCTCTCATTGACAGAGGAGGCGTATCTTATGGGTTTCCATCACCACCACGGCGATTCCCACGACCACTCGCACCATCACCATGGAAAGGGCGCAAGCAAACGCGCTCTCGGAATTGCCCTGTCCATCATCACCGTCTTTCTTGTCGTCGAGGTAATCGGCGGATTCATGACCAACAGCCTTGCCCTCCTGTCAGATGCCGGTCACATGCTAAGTGACGCAATGGCTCTGTTGTTAAGCCTGCTTGCATTCATCATGGCTTCCCGCCCGCCTTCTGCCGAAAGAACGTACGGTCTGCACCGATTTGAAATCCTCGCTGCTCTAGTCAACGGGGTGACACTGGTCGTCATCTCGCTTGTCATCCTGTGGGAGGCCTACCAGCGGCTGTGGGATCCGCCTGAGGTGGCCAGCGGCACCATGGTTGCGATCGCCGCCATCGGCCTTTTCGCCAATATCGCCGCTGCGTTCGTACTGATGCGGGGCGACTATAAAAATAACGTCAACGTTCGCAGTGCCTTCTTGCATGTGCTCGGCGACCTGCTCGGTTCTGTCGGGGCCATTATCGGCGGCCTTTTGATGATGTGGTTTGACTGGTATTTGGCCGACCCGCTGATCAGCATCATCGTAGCTGTCCTGATCATGTTCAGCGCCTGGCGCGTCACAAAAGAATCGGTCAACATTTTAATGGAGGCAGTCCCATCACGGATTGACACGAGAAAAATAAAAGAACGCTTGGAGCAAATAAGCGGCGTTCAAGAGGTCCATGATCTTCACGTCTGGACAGTCACGTCAGGCTTTGATTCGCTCACCTGCCACTTGACCGTTCACGACAGCTTGCCAAGCTACCCGATCTTGAATGAAGCCATCCGCATTTTGCACGATGAATTTGGCATTCCGCATACGACGATCCAGGTGGAAAACTCCTCGATCAGACACGCAGAGCTGGCTTGCGAAAATCACGGCGACAACCACCAGAAAAAGCAGCCATGGGCAAATGTTCACGGTCATGATCATGGGGGCAATCACGGGCACAAGCACGATCACAGACATGATCGCGAACACAACCACGAACACGGCTACAATCACGGACATGTTCACAGCCACGCACCCTCCGATCATGATGACCACGGCTCTGCTCCTGGTCACAGCCGTAGTCATCATCACGATAATCCAAAAGCTACTTCCTGAGTCCTTCTTTCCACGGATCGCAAAAAACTGGAAAGCAAAAAACTCCTGACGCGATTGTCAGGAGTTTTTTCGTATTGTCGGGCGATGCAGGCAAGCTTGCGCTTCTTAATCTTCCAGCGTGGACAGATCGCCGGTTGGAAGTCCAAGCTCCCAAGCCTTCAGCACTCGGCGCATGATTTTGCCGGAGCGGGTTTTCGGCAGTTTGTCGCGGAACTCGATTTCTCTCGGGGCCGCATGCGCAGCCAGCCCTTCTTTTACAAACTTGCGGATTTCTTCCATCAATTCCTCGCTTGGCTCGTAGCCGGCCCGCAGCGAAATGAACGCTTTAATAATTTCCCCACGCACCGGATCGGGCTTGCCGATCACGCCTGCTTCAGCAACCGCCGGATGCTCCACCAGCTTGCTCTCTACTTCAAACGGACCGACCCGTTCGCCGGAGGTGTTGATTACATCGTCTACCCGGCCCTGGAACCAGAAATAGCCATCCTCGTCTTTGTAAGCAGAGTCGCCGGATACATACCAGCCCGGAAAGCGGAAATACTCCTCATACTTGGCCGGGTTTTTCCAGATTTGCCGCATCATTGACGGCCAGCCGGCGCGGACGGCCAGATTCCCCATGCGATTGGGCGGCAGTTCATTTCCGTGATCATCGAGAATCGCCGCGTAGATGCCCGGGAACGGCTTGCCCATCGAACCAGGCTTGATCGGCATGCAGCGGTAGTTGGAGATGATTTGTCCGCCTGTCTCGGTCATCCACCAGTTGTCGTGAATCCGTCTCTGGAAGACCCGCATTCCCCAATGAACGACTTCCGGATTGAGCGGCTCGCCGACGCTCAGGACGTGCCGCAGGGACGACAGGTCAAACTGCTTGACGAGCTCATCGCCCGCACCCATCATCATGCGGAAAGCTGTAGGCGCGCTGTACCAAATCGACACCTTGTACTGCTCGATTGTCTTGTACCAAGCCTCCGGCGTAAATCGTCCACCCCGCACGACGTTGGTGACGCCGTTCAGCCATGGGGAGAAAATGCCGTAAGCGGTTCCCGTTACCCAGCCTGGGTCCGCTGCACACCAGTAGATGTCTCCCTCCTGAAAATCGAGAATCCATTTGCCTGTCTGCAGATGCTGAATCATCGCGTTGTGTACATGCAGGACCCCTTTCGGCTTCCCTGTAGAACCGGAGGTGTAGTGCAGAATCATGCCGTCTTCCCGGTCGACCCATTCGATCTCCAGGTCGGAGGAAGCTTCGCTCATCGCTTTTTCAAAGCTGATCAGCCCTTCACCCAGCGAGTCATCCGCCCCTACTACGATCACGTGCTTCAGATGTGGCAGGTCTTTTACAGGAATGCGAGGCAGCAAGGCTGGAGTCGTGACGATGGCGACTGCTTCACTGTCCTCCAAGCGGTCACGGACGGCAGCCTCCATAAAAGCTTCAAAGAGCGGCCCGACGATAGCGCCGAGCTTCAAAATGCCAAAAAAGCTTACATACAATTCCGGGGAACGCGGCATAAAAACGAATACGCGGTCTCCCTTTTTAATCCCCAGATTGCGCAGCACATTCCCGAATTTGTTGGACAACTCGCTCAACTGGGCAAACGTATAGCTTTCATTTCTCGTTGCGTCGCTGAACAACAGAGCTGTTTTATCCCTACGTTCTGTCAAAAGATGTCGATCAAGTGCTTCGTAAGCCATGTTTACCTTTCCCGTTTCGTACCAGGTAAACTGCTTTTCCACTTCGGACCAATCAAAGTTGGCATATGCTTCCTCATAATTCGTCAGGTTGCTTTGTCCTTCCGTAGTTGGAATCATTTCCACTTTCATACCTCTCACTCTCCTTGTGTGGCTGAAGGATCTTTTTCTTTCAACTTTCATAATATTTCTTCACTTCTTGACAAATTCCTCCTACCAAAAACCTACTTCCCCTATCGAATCTTTTATCCGGTATAATAGACGTACAAATCATAATGCGGAGGTGAGATCCGGGATGACCTGGATTTTCTTTTTTTTGCTGATTGCTGTCCTCTTTGCCCGTGCCTACCGCAATACGTTTAAAGTAAACACCACATTTGTCGATATTGCACTGAAACAGTCGGAACGAGTGCCAAACGCAGAACGGCATTTGCCGCTTTCCATTTTGCACCTTTCCGATTTGCATATGGAAAACCTTTCGATCAAGGCGGAGCAGATCGCCCGTGACTATGCTGCTCGCAACGTCGACTTGATCGCGATCACAGGGGACCTGCTCGATCGCGAGAAAAATATCCCCAAAGCCGTCCGCTACGTGGAAACCGTCATGTCGCTTCAGCCCCGTCTCGGCACTTACGTTGTCCTGGGCAACCACGACTATGTCCTCTCCTCTCCAAAACTGGCCCAGCTAATAGCGGAGCTGAGACGGATCGGCTGCAAGGTCCTGATCAACGAGCACGTAACGGTAAATGCGTATGGCCAACCGCTGCACATTATCGGAGTTGACGACTACGCTACCCGCCACAGCGATCTGAAAAAGGCGTTTAACGGCGTTCCCGAAGAGGGACTGCGACTTGTATTGACGCATGACCCCAACCTCGTCCTGGAAATGAAGGACTATCCGTACGACTATTTGCTCGCAGGCCATTTTCATGGCGGGCAGATTCACTGGCCCAAGCCATACCATTTGGCAAAGATGGGGAAACTGCCAAAGCTCAACATGGTGAAAGGCTTGCATCAGTTCGACGGCCGTCCCTTCTACATCAGCGAGGGCGTGGGACAGACCGGGTTGAACATTCGCCTGCGCTCGCGTCCCGAGATCGCTTTGCACACCCTCGCGCCTGCATCGTATTTCGCCCTGGCTCAGTCTCACGAAGTGAATTCTGAGACGGTGCATGCGGCAGAGGACATCCAAGCTGTAAAGAAGGTACCTGCAGCAGAAGCTGCTCCCACCCTGGCTCTCGATTAAGGTATAATGAGGCCAACGGATAAAAAGACGGGGTGCGGAGATGAACGATTGGAAATACGAAGTCGATAAAATCCGGCAGGCGACAAACCTGCCTATTTCCTATTTGTGCGGTACCGTAGAACAGATCAGGGCGGAGTCGCTGCGACTGGAAGAGGAAGGCTGGGAGATCGTCGCCCAAGCAAGCTCGAGCGGCCAATGCAGCATCGTGATGATTCCGAGCACAGCGTGGGAAGGCGTTCCGCGAGCGCTCCTCTCCCTCATGTTTTCGGAGAAGCTGCAGGCCGCCTCGGACCAGTCACAGCTTGCGAACTGGTTACACGAGATCGCTTTGGGAGCGCCTACTCCCCCTCCTGCCGGGTTGGCAAAACAACTGCATTGGCAAGAGCCGCGGGTTCCTTTTTTGCTGGAGCAGTGCCGGGAAGGCTTTTCATGGCATTCCCTTGCTCCGATCCTGCCGGACTTTTTCAAGGGGGCTTCCCTCTCCCAGTTTCCCCTGCCTTTCCCCTACCTGTTGCTGGCAGTCCCTTTGTCTGCTCTTGGCTCAAAGCTCGACGAGGAAACGGGCTTGGAGTGGGCATCCGGCTTGCATGACCTGATCTCGACGGAATGCATGGAAAATGTGCGGGTTATCGTCGGCGAGCCAGTCGGGCAGCCGCCACAGCTGGGGGACGCTCTGACGCGGGCTTTAACCCTGTCCAGTGCCTTGCGTAAATTCCGGCCAAAAACAATGGTTGCCAGCGTACGCCAATTTCCGCTGGAGCGCTGGGTGATGATGCTTGGCCCGGAGACAACGGAGTCTCTGCAAAAGGCCATCGAAGAGATGATCCCTCTGCCTCAGTTGAATGCGGAGCAGGTTGAGACGCTGGAAACGTTTTTTGCCAGGCACCTGAATGTCAGCGAGACAGCCCGGCAGCTTTTTCTCCACCGAAATACGCTGCTGTACCGGTTGGACAAGCTTACCGAACAGACCGGACTGGACCCGCGGCAGTTCACCGAAGCCGTTCTGCTGCAGCTTCTTCTGCTCTTTCGTCAAAAATAACCAAACAATTCGTGCAATTTGACCATAGAGCACCTCTTTCTGTTGCTGGTACGATATGGATACCATACGTATCAGACAGCATGTATATTCCGGGGAGGTGCCGTTCGTGGCTAAAGTTAGCTTGCAGCACATTTACAAAAAATTCGGAAACAATGTCATTGCTGTTAATGATTTTCATCTTGAAATCGAAGACAGGGAATTCCTTGTTCTCGTCGGACCATCCGGCTGCGGGAAATCTACAACTCTGCGGATGATTGCGGGCCTGGAGGAGATATCGGAGGGCGACCTGTACATCGGGGACCGGCGTGTCAATGATGTCGCACCAAAAGACCGGGACATCGCCATGGTCTTTCAAAGCTACGCCCTCTACCCTCATATGAACGTGTACGAAAACATGGCCTTTGGTTTGAAGCTGCGCAAATTTTCCAAAGCGGAAATTGACAAACGGATACAGGAAGCCGCTCGGATCCTCGACATTTCCCACCTTTTGGACCGCAAGCCGAAAGCGCTTTCCGGCGGGCAGCGCCAGCGTGTCGCACTGGGACGCGCGATCGTCCGCGAGCCGCAGGTGTTTTTGATGGACGAGCCGTTGTCCAACCTTGACGCCAAGCTGCGGGTGCAGATGCGCACGGAAATCCTGAAGCTGCACCAACGGCTCAATACGACCATTATTTACGTTACCCATGACCAGACTGAAGCGATGACCATGGGCGACCGGATCGTCGTGATGAAGGATGGCCTGATCCAGCAAGTGGCTACCCCCACAGACATATACAACTACCCTGTCAATCAATTTGTCGCCAGCTTTATCGGGTCGCCTGCGATGAATTTTATCAAAGGACGCATTACTGAAAAGGAGGGCCGCCTCGTTTTCGACGCCCCCCACATCCATGTCAGCTTCCCTGAGGACAAAGCCAAGCTTTTGAAAGAGCGCGGCTATGTCAACAAAGAGGTCACCTTTGGCATCCGTCCGGAGGATATATACAGCGACAATCAATTTATTGAAGCCAATCCGTTTGACAGTTCCATCGAGGCTGTCATTGATGTAGTGGAAAATATGGGATCGGAGCTGTATGTTTACTTTACCAACGTGGGCGAAACCCAGATGGTTGCCCGCGTCGATGCCCGCGAAGGCTTTAAACCGCGCATGTCTGTCAAGCTGGGCATGGATTTGTCCAAGTGCCACGTATTTGACAGCGAGACAGAATTGGCGGTATTCTAGGTTTGAGTGGCAAAAGGAATGTCTCCGCCGGCATTCCTTTTCTTTATTATGTCCGCAAATGGAAGCAGACAACGAGATTGCGCATGCTGCGTATTGGAGAGGAAGAGAGAGAATGCCATACAAAATCGTCTTTTTTGACATTGACGGCACTTTGCTGAACACAGCGCACACCATTCCCCCGGATACAAAAGCCGCTATCCGCAGGTTGAAAGCGAACGGTGTCCGCGTCGCGATCGCAACCGGACGAGCCCCTTACCACCTGGCCCCGATCGCAGATGAATTGGATATCGACACCTTTGTCAGCTTCAACGGCTCCTATGTCGTTGTCGAGGGAAAACGTATTCACCATACGCCGATGAGCACGGCTACCCTGGAAGCTCTGGAAGCACACGCAGAATCGAATCAGCACCCGATGGTTTTTTTGGGAGCTGACACTTGCTATGCAAACAAGGCTGACCACCCGGACGTCATCGATTCTTTTCATTATTTACAGCTGTCTCCCCCTGGCTACCATGAGCGATACTGGGAGCAGACGCCGATCTATCAAGCATTTTTGTACTGCAAGGAAACGGAAGCAAAAGAATATCTGGAGCGAGCTCATCCGGTCACATTCATCCGTTGGCATCCGAATGTTCTCGATGTCTTGCCGCCCAACGGCTCCAAGGCTAGAGGCATTGAAGCAGTGCTGCGCCATTACGGTCTGGCACCTGAGGATGCGGTTGCCTTTGGCGATGGATTGAATGACAAGGAAATGCTTTCCTTTGTAGGGATGGGCGTCGCGATGGGGAATGCCCATGAAGATGTAAAGCCGTTGGCAAATCTGGTCACACGGCATGTGGATGCAGACGGCATTTTCCACGGTCTTCGCCAGCTGAAGCTGATCTGATCCCGGTCAGTTGGACGAGCTTGCCCGCTGGATCGTTTTTGCAAACAAAAAGAGGACTTTCTATAAACTGTCAGCTTTTTTTCTTCATAATCACTCCTTCCGTGCACACGCTATATCTATAAAAGCATGGAGGGAGTGAGTTTTTTTGCGAGCCTTGCCCCCGATTTTCGTAGCCCTCGCGTTGGTCGGCCTGGCGGTCATCCCACTGACCTGGCACCAGAATCAGGAAATGCGCGAGCCTCACCCCCGCCTTACCTCGGTCAACACCAGCATCCCGAGGATCAACTATATCGAACAAGTGCGAGACGTCCGTCGAGACTTGGAGAAGAGCGCCCATATCAAAACCTTGCACCACAATGAACAGGATAAGAGTCACTATGTCGAACACGAGGTTGTCGTGCGGTTCCACCCTCGCCCCGATCAGAAAACGATCGACAAGCTGCTCGCCTCTTTGGATGGAAAAGTGAAACGCGATTACGGCCAAGCCATGATTATCAAATCCCGCTCGCTTTCGACCAAAGACTTGATGAAGAAGCTGGCCGAACATCCCGACTCCGTCTACGCGGAGCCCAACTATCTGCTGCTTCCAAACCGCGTTCCAAACGATACCTACTACCGGGAATACCAGTGGAATCTGCCGATGATCGGGATGGAGGACAGCTGGAATATCACCAGGGGCAGCAACAAGGTGGTTGTCGCCATCGTTGACACGGGTATTGATATGACACATCCCGAATTTCAGGACAAGCTGGTAGAAGGCTACAATGTGCTGGAAGACAACAATACGCCTGAAGACGACAACGGCCACGGCACCCATGTGGCGGGAGTAATCGCGGCCCGTACAAACAATGCCGACGGGATTGCCGGAATGTCCTGGAACAGCAAGCTCATGCCGATCAAGGCAATCGGGGCGGACGGCTCGGGCTCCGCATTTGACATCGCCCAAGGCATATACTGGGCTACTGATCATGGAGCCGACGTGATCAATCTGAGCGTCGGCAACTACACCCCGTCTGCCGCCCTGCAGGAGGCCTGCCGCTACGCTTTTGAACGAAATGTCGTCCTCGTCGCGGCATCCGGCAATGACGCCAGCGAACAGCCCAGTTACCCCGCTTCTTACAAGGAAGTCCTGTCTGTAGCGGCTGTTGACCACAATCGGGAACGGGCCGACTTTTCCAATTTTGGCGCTCAAGTCGATGTCGCTGCGCCCGGTGTGGACATTCCCAGTACCTATATTTATAGCGACTACGCCGTGCTTTCCGGCACCTCGATGGCTTGTCCGCACGTCACCGCGTTGGCCTCGCTCCTCCGCTCTGTCCGTCCGGGTATGAAAAACACCGAAGTGATGGAAGTCATTCGCTCTTCGGCGGACGACCTCGGGCCTCCGGGCAAAGACAAACTGTACGGATACGGTCTGATCAACGTCAATACCGCGATCAGAAGCTTGAAGCCCGCTGCTCAGGAAATGAGAGAAGAGAAGCCCGAAACCATCGGCGGCCTGCTCAACAAGTTTTTCCTGCGTCTGCGGCAAGGGTTTGAGTAAGAATAAAAGCTTGGCCAAGAGAAAACTGGCGCACTGCACCTGACGCCAACAGGAGGAATAACATTGAAGGCGTACATCGTTTTTGCTCATGAGGGGCATACAAGCTTTTGCCACGAAATACTGGAAAGGACCAAGCAAGCCCTGAACGGGGAAGGAATCTCCTATACTGTACGCGATCTGTATCAACAAGATTTCCAGCCTGTTTTTCGCGGAGAAGACATGCACCGTGTGGAAGAAGGACATGTCAGTGCGGATATTGCAGAAGAACAGCAGCAAATTACAGACGCGGATCTGCTGGTCATGATCTTCCCTGTATGGTGGTGGTCTCCGCCAGCCATTATGAAGGGGTATTTTGACAGGGTGTTTACAAACGGCTTCGCCTTTCGCTATGAGGAAAAAGGGCCTGTCGGTCTGCTCAACGGCAAGCAAGCCCTCGTCATGACGACGACTCGCGAGTCTGAGCATGACATGCGGGCAAGCGGAATGGATCAGGTCATGAAAAAACAGATGGCGGACGGAACGCTCAGCATGATGGGATACAAGACACTGTACCACAACTTTGCGGCTGTTCCTTACGTAAGCGAGGCTGCTCGCCGTGCCATGCTGGACGAGGTGGAGCATCTTCTCAAAAATACCCTTCAGCCCGTTGAAGTGTAAGCAAAAAGACCCTGCGGCAGGTCGAATACGAACCTGTCGGCAGGGTCTATTTCCTTTTTATACTTTTTGCATCCGTTTTTTCGTAATGTAATCCGTCTCGTAATAATGCAGGTCATCACGCATTTGTTCAAAAACCTTGCAAAGCGAAATCGTCAGTTGCTTGAGCTCAGGGGTTACTTCTTTGCGGAAGATAATGGCATCATGGTCTGTGTACGAATAACGGCCATCCTCGTCGTATACTTCTCCTTTGGGGTAGTAGAAGTTGTTGATACAGGAATGATACACCTGGTACAGGACTTCTTCGGCATACTCTTCATTGAACCTCGCCCGGCGGAGAGCAACTCCCAGCCGCTCGTACGCGTTCTCACAGTACACCAGCAAATGGCGCAAGTCGGAAAGGTAGTTGCGGTAGTAAGCCTCGTACTCCTCCGGATCACCGGACTGATTGACCAGCCCCATCAAGGTGACTTGATTTAAAAAGCGCTCCAGATCCATGCTTACTCTTTTCAACTTCGTGTACGTCTCTTCGCACAATTGCTTCAGATGAGTCACTGACATAATGTCCCCCTCGCGTTGAAAGAATCTGCTTTTTTTTGATAAGTATACTGGATAGGTTCTTTGCAACACAAGGATTTCTTTTCTGCAAATCCTGCCTATGCGTTTGTCGTTTCAGGGGCGGCAGCTGCCGCTTTTTTGCTTTGGACTAGATAGGTCAGGTAGGCTGCAAACAAGCCCAGCAGCGTCATGAACAGAAGAACGGACACTTGATACGTAATGTGGGAAAGCCCGTGGCCTTTCGTCAAAACTTCCCGAACTCCATCGAGAAAATACGTCAGCGGCAGTGACTTTCCGATCGCCGCAATCACCGGCGGCATGGACATCAGCGGCCAGGTGTATCCTGAGAGCATGAAGGACGGTACTGCAATCATCATGGCTGCCTGCGTAGCTTGCAGCTGGTCCTTCGAGTAAAACGAGATCGCAAAACCGATGGCCAGCACGGCGAGGTTAAAAGCGGTGCCGATCAGCAGCAAATGTGCCGTACTGCCGTAATACGGGATGCCAAAGCCTTTCAGCAGGATCGCAAAGGTCAGCACGAGGTTGAAGGTCGCAACCAGAAAGTACGGCAGCAGCTTGCTGATTGCGATCGCCCAGAAGGAATTCTCAGCCAGCGTCTCCCTCCATGTCCCCGCTTCTTTTTGCTGGGTGACTGAGAGGGCAATCCCGAGGAACAGAACCTGCTGCATGACGGTTCCAGCCAAACCAAAAACCATGAACGACATATAGCTGAAGGTCGGATTGTACAGGACGCGATAGCGGTAGTCGATCCCGGTGTACAGCTTCATCCCTTCCTCGCCCCAGCCGCCATGCGCTTCCAGCTTTTTCAAGGTCACACCCGCAGAGACCGTCTTCGTGACTGTATTGGCAGCGCGGACAGCGGTATTGGAGATCATCATGTTGCTGCCGTCGATAACCGTAAGTACACTGGCGTCCCGTCCGGCTTTGACGTCCATCTCCAAGTGATCCGGAATGATCACAGCTACTGCCGCTTTGCCTTGGTCAATCAGGTCCATCGCTTGTGTTTCTGTGTTGACGATATGGGTGACGCGGAATGTCTGGTCGGCATCGAAAGCGCGCGACAGCTCCCTGCTCAGCTCTGTCTGATCGGCGTCGACCACGACCGTCGGAATTTCCGTCACTTTTTTCTCGCTGTACAAAAATCCGAACAAAGTCAGGTAAATCACCGGTACGGCAAACATTACCGTCACAATCGTCTTGTTTGTAAAAATGCGACGCCATTCTTCCCAAAACAGCCGGGACAGGTTACTCACGCTCACCAGCCCCTTCGAGCTTCCATTCTACGCTGAGGCCCGGCAGAATTTCTGGATCGTGAATTTCCATTTTGACCTGGAATGCGCGGATATCGCGATCGCCCAGCTCCTGTGTCGCTTTTTTCACCGCGAAATCGGCCGCAGGCGCTACATTGACTACACGCGCTTCGGTTTCACGATTCAATGAAGGCACGAACAGGTTGACCGTATCCCCGGCTTTGATTCCGGCAATCTCGTATTCATCCACGTAAAATTTCACGTAGTTGTCTTGCTTCGTCTGGATCGTCAAAACAGTGAAGCCTTGCGAAACCAGCTCACCCTTCTGCACAGCTACCGATTTGACGACGCCGTCGACAGGGGCAGTCAGCTTGGTGTTGTTCAGATACGCTTCTACCTCTTCCAAAGCTCCCTTCGCTTGCTGTACTCCCGCTTCAGCCGACTTTACGTCCAGTTCTTTAAGGCCGACCTGTCCGCGTGCAGCGACAGCTTGATCGTAGGCGGCCTGCGCCTGCTCCCACTGCGCCTTGGCTGCATCGAGCTGCTCCTTGCGCGAGCCGGACTGGGCCATTTTCAACTGCTCCTCAACTGCCTTCTGCTCCGCAACCGCCTTTTCGTAATCCATCTGCGCTTCGTCGACCTTCACCTGCGGGACAGCCCCTTCTTCGAGAAGCTTTTTCATCCGTTGGAGCTGCGTCTCCGCAATTTGCTTGGCCGTTTGCGCCGCTTGCTGCTTGGCTTTCAGCTGGGACACTTCTTCTGAGCGGGCGCCGTTCTTGTTCGCTTCATACTGCGCCTTGGCAGCATTGACCACGGCCAAAGCCTGGTTTACCTGCGCGTTGCTGGAAGTATCCGTTATTCCGACGCCTTTCTTTGCCTGTTCCAGCTTTACCTGTGCCAGATGGTAGGCAGCTTGCGCCTGCTCGCGCTTTGCCAGCAGCTCTTCGTTGTTCAAGGTCGCGACCAGTTGTCCAGCCTTTACCTCGTCGCCTTCCTTGACCATGATATCTGCGATGGAGCCCCCCATTTTAAAGGAAAGATCCACGGATGTTCCTTCGACAACCCCGGCGACTTGCTTGGAGCGCTGACCAGCCACGCTACCTGCACCCGGTCCCATCAGGTATGCCCCCAGTACAGCAATGCAGACGACAAAACCGGTTACTCCTATCCACGCTCGTTTATTCATCGTTCATTCTCCTCTTTTCCATTCTCTCTTTGCATGTGTCGTGCTCGGCTGCATGATTCATCAGCCTTTTGATTGCTTTACCCTTTCATCAAGACTCCGGACAGCAACATATGAAGCGTCCTTCGGTCTGAATCCGTAATTCCCGTCTCTTTGCGGAACTGCTTCCGCAGCATCGTAAAACCAGCCATGCCGAACAGCGAGGAGACCATTGTACGGACCTCAATATCCGGTCTGACAAAGCCTTCCTGCTGCAGCTCGGCAACATAGGCCTCCATGGCCATGAAATAGCCGGACAGCAGCTTCCCGATCATTTCATCCCGCTGCTGGTCTCCGGTAAAGAAGCTCAACAAGAGAAGACAAAGCTCCCGATGCTCGGAAAAGAAGCGAAGATGCTCATCCAGAACGCACAGCACGCGTTGATCCATTGACAAATCCTCTCGCTGCATCACGCTGTCCACGGAATCGATCAGCATCTTCACGCCTTTTTCAATCACGTACAGAAACAGCTCTTCCTTCGTTGAAAAATGGTAGTACAGCGTCCCTTTCGCCACCGCAGCCACATCGGCAATCGCATCCATCGTCGTATCGCTGTATCCGTATTGAGCAAAGGCAGTCAACGCTGCTTCCACAATCTGATCTTTCTTCGAACGTGCCATCCCTCCTCAGCCTCCCGTTTGTTTTTTTGAACTGACTGGTCAGTACAAAAAGTAGTTTACGTCGTTTTCCTGATTTCGTCAATAGGTCCGATGAAAAAAGCTTCCATCGAAGCCCTCGTAAAATGCAGGCATAAAAAAAGACCGCATCAGTTTGCGGTCTTAGCCTTCCATAATAAAACGGTACGTATCCACAGTCTGCGGCATCGGCTGCACGCCGAGCTGCTTTTGCAGGTTTGCCACGCATTTGTCGTAGATGCGGATGGCCTGTGCCCGGTTGTTTTGCCGATAGTAGGCCAGCATGAGGAGCCGGTATGCCTCCTCCCAGCAGTCGTCAGCCATCAGGATCGATTCGCACCAGCGGATCGCTTCGTCTATCCGCTTCGAGTCCAACAGCAGTTTGGCCAGGCGCTCTGCCCCTCGCAGGAAAAGCAGCTGCAGCCTTTCTCTTTCCGCTACACACCAATCATCGTACCGACAATCCGGCATGTACTCCCCCTTGTAAAAAGACAGCCCTTTTTCCAATAGGACAATCGCTTGCGAAGCGACACTCGCCTCCAGCCCGAGTGTTACGTAACGGTCGAACTCCTCCGCATCGATCTGAAAGCCCGAGGCCAGGTTAAAGCCGTAAGAGCTGCCGTGACGCTGGATGAAAAAAGCGCTCGCTCTGGCTTCCCGATTCGGCTCGAGGGCTTTGTTCAGTGCGTTCAAAGCAACCTTGAAGTCACGGGCGGCGGTCTCTTCGTCACTTTCTCCCCAGAGGGTCGCGACGATCTCTTCTCTGGCCAGCAGATGCTGCCTTTTCGTCAGGAGAAGCTGAAATAGCTGCTTTGCCTTTCCGCGCTGCCAAGACTTTTCCCCCAGCTCCCGTTCGCCAAGCCAGACACGAAACTGACCGAGCGTCTGGATTCGCAAGGTATAGCCGGGATGAAAAGTGACGTTCTGCAGGCCCAGGTCAGTCAGCAGCTGCGAGACGTAATCGGGAGAAACCTGTCGCCTCTGAGCCTCGATCAGTACCGGCATCAGCTGCTGGACGTCATGCGGAGTAAACATCGTCGGCCGCTGCAGCAGGAAATGGTATTCCCCCGCCTGGATCGCGGTCAGCGCCTGAGTCACGGCCGGGATAAAAGCAGGCCAATTTTTCTGGCGATAGGCAAAAAAACTGAGCCATAAATGACAGATCGCGACCCCAAAGCTATCTCCACAACGGCTTAAGCGCTCCTCGCAATCGCGAATCCACTCTTCCGCCTGCTTGTCCTGCCCGCAGGAGGCATACGCGATGCCGATTGCGAGTCGCACCAAGCTGTTCAGCCAGTCATCACGCATCGCCTCTGTTTCCTGGAGTCCCCGCTGCCCGTAAGAAAGCGCCATATCCAGATTCGATTCCCGCCCGTAGAGAAGAGTCAGCCCAAGGAGCGTCTCCGATTTTCCTCGCGTCGACTGCAGGTCCTCCATCATTTGCAGACCCAGTTGGTACAACTGACGAATTTGGTCATAGGGCATTTGTTGACTGACCAAAGCCGCCGTCGCCTTGCGCACGTATCCATTTGCCTCCACGAACGGGGAGTGCGCTTCTTTTCCTTGTTGGATCGCGTACTCTGCTGCTCTGAGCCCCTTTTCCCATTCGCCGTTCAAGCCGTATACAAAGGCCAGCAGCAGGGAGGTTTCCCGGTAGGATCTCATCAATGCAGGCTGGTTTACCTGCTCCGACTTCCACTCGCTCTCCAGGAGCTGGATCGCCGACTGAAGCCTGCCCGTCCGGAACAGCAGGCGGGATTCCAGCTCGACCTCCGTCCGCTGCTCCCATTCCTGGCTCCGCCGGTACCAATCGGCAGCCTGCTGCGAGTCTCCCCTGTTGGTGTATATCTCCGCGAGCAAGCGATAAAGCCGTGGAGCCAGCTCATGGTCTGCAGGCTCGAGCAGACGAATCGCAAGCTTCAGCAGTTCCTCTGCCTTCACGCTTTGGACACTGTCCAGATGGACCCGGGCGAGTCCTTCCAGCCCTCGGCACTGGCCGATAATATCCCCCTTTTCCTCGCACAGCGAGAGGAATCGCTGATAAGACAGAAAGGCCTTCGGGTACAGGCAGCGGTACCGCTCGACCTCAGCCTGATACAGCCAGAGAACATAATAACGCTCTTTTACCTCGTCCGGCAGAAGCTGCAGCCACTGTGACAGTTGGTCCAGCTTGCCTGTCTGAAGCAGCGGGTTTGCCGCTTGACAAAGCCATTCTCCGAGCTCGTCCCACGCCTCGATCAAGCGCAAATGTTCAAAGCCTTGCTGCACGTCTCCTTTTCGCTTGTACAAGGCAGCAGCAGCTCTGTGCATGTGTATGTATTCCTCCGGATGTCCCGCCAATTTGCTGATCAGTAGACGCCGCAGCAGCGGATGATACGCATAGACATTGTCTTCCCTCAGCAAAAAAAGGTTGCGCCGAAGTGTTTCTGCAAGCAGATGAGCAGCCTGTTCACCGAATACCTGGCGGATGTCTTCCGCCTCAAAGCTCTCAAAAACGGAGGACCTCATTAAAAACGTCTGAAGCTCCTGCTCCTGCTTGTCCCATACCTCTGTTTCCAAGAATGGCAGAAATCGCGAGGATTCGGAAGCGCTGCCCACTGTGTGGACGCCCATTGCCAATGTTTCTCCAATCGTTCGGACAGCAGCCGCCCACCCTTTGGTTATGTTTGCAATCCGCTCGCTATCGTCCTTTGACAAGGCGATGTCGTATTCGTCCAGAAAAAATGTCTCCATCTCTTCACGGGAAAAAGCGAGGTCGGATACCGTCAGCTCCATCCCATCGCCGCGTGCGGACATGACATTCAAAAATGGCCAGTCCGGCCGGGTTCTGGTCAGTATGACTACCCGAACGTTCTGCGGCATGTTCTGCAAAAAATATTGCATCCAGTTGTCCACTGTCACTTTGGAGTGAACATTGTGAAAATCATCCAGAATCAATAGGAGCTCGCCCTTGACTTCCATGCATGCGCGAATAAACAGGTCAGCAATCGATTCCGTTGAATCGTCTCCGGGCTGTGTGCCCGAAGCCCTCATTGCCTGCAAAAAAGAATCGCCGAAAGCCGGATGAACCATTCGTATGCTCTCCACCAGATGTAACAGAAAAACGGGCAGCTCGCCATCCTTCTCGCCAATCCGATACCAGCACGCCTCTTTGTTGCCATGATCAAAAAATGCAGCCACTGCTGTCGTTTTTCCGTACCCCGCACCTCCATGGATCACAGACAGAGCTTTGTGCTTCATCAGCCTGAGCTTCCTCGCCAATGACAATCTGTGAAACACGTAAGGCCCCAGTCTCGGAGGGGTTATCCTGGTCAGGCTCACCCTGGATGCATTCATCGTTCGTACACTCCTCACCGATCACATCATCCAAGATATAGTTCCATGAGCCTGGCCAAAATCCTCCCTCCCGTCCATGACAAAAGCCACCCGGCGGTCAGGTGGTCTTTTACGTCCAAATCATTCATCGTGTGTCAATCAACCAGATTGAACCCTTTTGTCGTATAGCCGATGTCGTTTAACAGCGTTTGGAATTCGTCTTCTGGAACACGTTCTCCCCGTACGACGCGCTGGTGGATGTCAGCAATGCGCTGATAAACAGCCGGATTGGTTGAAACGTACATGATGTTGTAGCGTGTCTGCGCCTGGAGTCTGCTGCGCATCACTCCCGCTACACGCTGCTGGAGGCGGTCCGTATGCCCGTTATCGATACGTGCAGGCTTGCCCGGCGTATAGAGCACCGATGGCGTAGGATCAATACTGTCGGGTTTCGTTGCACCATCAGGAAGCACCCCGATCAACAAATTATCCTTATACGCAAGTACCTTGATGTCGACGACACCCGGAATTCTTTCCGCTTGTGCCTCCAGAGTCCGGACGAGATCCGGCTCGCGGTGATGCCTGTTCTTTTGGACAAGCATCGCAGCCGGTCCCTTGTCTGTACCGACGTTGTCATTTTTTATATTGATCCCGTAAGCATCATACTTGGCAGGCTCTCCGTGATAGTCTTCTCCGCCTTGTTCCTTATTCGGTGTACAGCCTGACCCGACGACTCCGGCAAGCAACAGTGCACAAAGCGCTGAACCCCATCGTTTCAAAGAAAAACACCTCCTCACTCCCTAGTGTGAGGAGCCGGAGGTATTCTTACTCGATGAGAAAACTGCTTCTTTTTTCTAATTCAGGATGACGAATGTTCCTTCCACGGTCTGCTTTTCATCGCCTTTTTCAGCTAGTAGCGTATATTCTTCAGCCGTTATCTTCTCCGTCCATTCAAACAAAAATGTCCCGTCTGATTGGATCTGGACTTCGTAGCTCGCATCAATCAGCTTTCCTTCTTTGCTGCCAGCAGGCTTTTGTGCAACCGGATTTTACTCCTGCTTCCTTTCCGGCGATGTGACCAGGCTGGCTGGCGCTTTACCCTCTTCTGCTTTGTCTTTGATCAGAACGGTCTGGTTACTTCCATCCCAATTCACGTCGTAGGATAGAGCTTCGGCAATGAAGCGAACCGGAACCATCGTCCGCTGGTTGACGATTTGGGCGGGCACATCCAAGCTGATGATCTCGCCGTTACGCTTTGCAATCTTCCGGGAAACAATCAGTTTAATTTGGGCGTCACCCTTTTGAATCAAACCCGTTCTTGTCTGACTGTTCCAGTCTACGTCAAAGCCTAAGCCTTCCGCGATCGGACGAAGCGGTACCAGTGCCCGGCTGTCTTTGATCAGCGGTTTTTGATCGGGGAACGCGATCGGCTTGTGATTATATTCTAAGCTCCATGGCGGTATTCGGGCCACATGGAGATGCTTCCCACACGTGATAGGTGACTTCTTGCCTCCGACTTCTTTCCTATTTTCAAATTGTTACAAAAATGAAACCAATTTGCTACAAAAACACGCTACAATGAACATACATCGACGACATTTTTCCCGAAAGAGGCCGAAGCTATGAAACGATTTATCCCCTTCCTCATTCTTGTCCTGATTTTAACCCTCATTCCTCCTGGTGGAAGCTTTGCGAACACTTCTGCGGTTCTGCTCGGAAGCGACGTGCTATTCGACCAATTTCACCATGTCATCAAAGGAAAAAAAGTCGGCCTTGTCACAAATCAAACAGGTGTAAGCAGTCAAGGAATCAGCACGATCGACCTGCTTCGCCGGGACAAATCGGTGACACTGGCGGCTTTGTACACACCGGAGCACGGTCTGGATGGGAAAACACCGGCCGGCAAATACGTTGCCTCCTACCAGCATCCCGTCTACGGCATTCCTGTCTACAGCCTCTATGGTTCGACAAGAAAGCCCACAAAGCAAATGCTCGCTGGCATTGATCTTTTGCTGGTCGACTTGCAGGATATTGGAGCCCGTACCTATACGTACATATCCACTCTCCAATACTGCATGACGGCGGCAAAGGAGCAGGGCAAACCGATCATCGTACTGGACCGGCCCAATCCTGTTGGCGGAACCATTGTCGAAGGGCCCGTTCTGGAATCTGCCTACCGCTCATTTGTCGGTGTGGACACCCTCCCGATGGCACACGGGATGACAATCGGCGAGCTGGCACAATTTTTCAACCGCAACATCGACGCAAACCTGACCGTTATCCCCATGAAAGGTTATACGCGTCAAATGCTGTTCCAGGATACCGGACTTCACTGGATTCCGAGCTCTCCGCGAATACCGGATCTGGCTGCTGTATTCGGTTATATGGCAACCGGCCTGGGAGAAGGAACCGGAATCGTCCAGGCTGACAATTTCCGCTGGATCGGCGGCGAAGGGATCGATTCGGGCAAATACGCTGATCTGTTAAACGGAGCGCTGCTGCCTGGTGTCGTTTTTCTCCCCGAGAAGAAAGATTCAAAAGGCGGCGTCCGGCTCCAGATCACCAATCCTCATCTGTTCAATCCGGCCAAAACGGGGATTTACGCTTTGACCTACGCTCATCAATTGAATCATTTCAAGGTTCCGAAGAGCGGAAAGACAAAAGTGATGTTTGATCTGGTAATGGGAACAAACAAAATCGGCCAGTACCTGGAGCAGGGGCTGTCCCCCAAACAGATTGAGGAGAAGTATGCAAAAGATCTGGAAGCATTTCGCAAGCTTCGCAGCAACTATTTGATCTACAATGACCAGCCTTACGTTCCTGTTCAGCCCATTCAATCAAAGAAGGGCATTTCACAGGCAAAACCTGCTGCTCCCGGCAAGCCAGGTCCAGCCAGCTCACAATCGCAGACGAAGCCGACAGCCCAGACGAAGCCAGCCGCGCAAACGCCTTTGCCGAACCAATCAAACAACAGCACTGCGACAGCAACGCCAACTCCAGGGTCTGGCGGATCGGCAGGACTGCCCGAGTCTAAACAACCGTCTGTGGCGGGACAACCGAAGCCGGTGGCAAAACCCGCCGTACCTTCAGTTCCGTCAGCCGACCAGACGCCAGCTAAGCCGGGCGGCAGTCAGACGCAGGAAAAAGTGGCGTATCTGACATTTGATGACGGTCCTTCTCCGATTACAACTGAGGTGCTGGACATCCTCAAGGCCCATGACGTCAAGGCGACCTTTTTCGTCGTAGGGAAAAGCGTGCCGGGACACGAAGCGATTTTGAAACGGGCGATTGCCGAGGGGCATGTCGTAGGAGGACACACATACTCCCACAACTATCGCACGATTTATAAAGATCTCTCCTCCTTTTTCGCCGATCTGGAAAAAGGCAATCAACTGATCGAAAAGGCAACAGGAATCAAGCCGACTGTCTTTCGGTACCCAGGCGGCAGCACCAATACCGTCAGCAAGACCTACCAGAACGCAGCGCTCTACAATAACCAGCATACGGTGATGAGTGCCATCAAAACGGAGGCTGCCAAACGCGGCTATACGTTTATTGACTGGAATATCACAAACGGGGATGCCCGCAGCAGCAAGTATACGCCAGAAACGGCCTTGGCAAATATAAAGGCGCAGGTAAGAAATCAGAAAGAAATTGTCGTACTGATGCACGACGCCGCGACCAAGAGCGCAACGGCCAAGTCCCTTCCAGCCGTAATCCAGTTCCTCAAAGAACATGGTTACCGCTTTGAAACGATCCATGCAGAGAAATCCACAGTAGCCACTGTGAAATAATGGCGACTCGACAACCAACTCATTCGTGAGTTGGTTGTTTTTATTCCGGCAACAATATCATTGACGATCATCTACATGGGGAGGAACATCTGGTGAGCTACACCTGCTACTATTGTGAGCACGAATCCGAAACGGCACATCTCATCACGTTCTTTCAAGGGACAGAGGAAAAGAACGAGCTGCTTTGCAGTTCCTGCTACGCTGATTGGCTCGAAGGCCTGAAAGTAGAACCGTAAAATCATGGGAAAAACCGCCTGATCGATCAAGCGGTTTTTTCGCATTCTTTATCCGTTTTGACAAGGCTGCCTTTTTTAGCTCTGCTGCGAGGCCAGACTCTCGTACTTTGCCCGCAGTTCCCGTTTTAGTATTTTTCCGCTTGGATTGCGCGGGAGGTTTTCTGCCAGGACGATATGCTTCGGAGCTTTAAACGCAGACAGTCTGGCTTTGCAAAAGTCAAGCAGCTCTTCGGCAGTCAAGGCTTCTCCCGCTTTGGGAACGACGACTGCGGCGACCGCCTCGATCCAGTATGGATCAGGGATTCCGATCACGGCTACTTCAGAAACAAGCGGGTGCTGGTAGATCACCTCTTCTACCTCCCTGCTTGCGACGTTTTCTCCACCCGATTTGATCATATCCTTTTTTCGGTCAACGACGGTAATATATCCTTCCTCGTCCATGACGCCGAGGTCACCGCTGTGGAACCAGCCTCCCTGAAAGGCTGCGGACGTTTTTTCTTCATCGCGGAAGTACCCCAGCATAGCGTGGCTGGTTCGGTGTACGATCTCCCCCACCGTACCGCGGGGCACATCCTGGCCGGAATCGTCGACAATCCTCGTTTCCACATTCAGAGACGGTCTGCCGGCGGAGCCAGCTTTGCGGATTTGATCCGCGGGCTTTAGGACAGTAGCGAGCGGGGCTACCTCTGTCTGGCCGTAAAAATTCCAGAACTGCGCGTTCGGGAGCCTCCGCCCCAGCTCTTTCAAGATTTCGACAGGCATGATTGCTGCTCCGTAGTAGCATTTTTTTAATGAAGACAAGTCCCGCTCCGCAAATTCAGGAGAACGGAGCAGGGCGATCCAGACGGTCGGGGGGCAAAAGAGCTGTGTCGCCTTGTACTCCTCGACAGTTTTCAGCAGGAGCGCAGGCTGTGCCTGCTCCAAAATAATTCCGCTCGCACCGAGGTAGACGTACGGCCCCAGGAAGCAATGCAGCTGGGCGCTATGGAAAAGCGGGAGAGCGTGGATAGCGACATCGTCTTCGGTCATTCCACCGTCGATAATCGTACTGACGTATTCTGTCAGCACACTCTTATGCGTCAGCATGACTCCTTTTGGCCTGGATTCCGTCCCGCTGGTGTAGAGAATATGCACAACATCGTCATCCTCCAGTTCCAGCTCCGGCTCCTCTGTACTCGATTGGGCGAGCTGCGTACGGAAATGGCCCCAGTCATTTGCCTGCTCTGTTTTTTCGGAGATCGAGCATCTCAGGACCGGAGAACAGCCTGATCGGCGAATCGCCTCGTCGGCGACTGGATGGAATTCCTGGGAGGCAAAGATCGCTTTCACATCGGCATGTCCCAGAATAAAGGCCACGTCGTCAGCGTTCAGCATGTAATTGATCGGGACCATAATCACTCCCGCCCTGGCGAGGGCAAAGTTGAGAATGACAAAATCCATTGAATTGCGGGAGAGCACAGCTGCCCTGTCTCCCTTTTGCAGTCCAGACGCCAAAATCATATGCGCTGCCTGATTGGCCAGGATGTCCAGTTGTTCGTATGTAAGCGCCTCGTTCCCAAAGCGCAATGCAATCTTCTGCGGAAATCTGCCTCGGCTTCTGCGCAAAATATCTCCCAGCGTATTCCTTCTCGCCCGCTGAATTTCTTTCATGGACATCCCTCCGTCATTTTTCCTGCCTCTATTATACAACGAATATTCAGAAAAATAGAATCATTATTCTTTCCCGATATATCCATGCAATGTAAAAAACCCCTGACTCGAAATCAGTCAGGGAGAAGAACTCAAGGTTATGAGGTTGTATCTATAGTATAGTATATATTCGAGTATATACTCAACCGGGATATATTAGTAAACGGAAACAAGCCGCACCTTGGACAAATTCTTTTTGCCCGAGCGCGACAACTCCCGCTTTCCATATTTGCATGGTTTCAATCCGGTCCGTTAACCTGCCTACTCCAATCAAAAAAAATGCGGCGACCCGATCTGCATTAGTAAGTCGCCGCAGCCCCCAAGAAGTTTAGTCTGAGTGCTTACCTACAGAATATATCAAAGGGTACATACCATGCGATATGAAGTCGATGGCTACGGAAGAAAGTTTTGGTTTTTGCCATAAATGTATCGCAAAAATTTCAAAATTGCCTATGTTCCATTGATACATGCCCTTTAACTCGATAGAATAAGTGGAGACTGGTTCTTTACTCACTGGAGGTGTTCCCCTTGCTAAAAACGCCCCTTGGCCGTCTTCGTTTTATCGGCCTCATCGAAGGAATTTCGTACCTCGTCCTGCTTGGAATTGCCATGCCACTGAAATATTTTCTGGAGATGCCAAAAGCTGTGACGATTGCCGGTTCCTTGCATGGCGTGTTTTTCGTATTGTTCATGCTGGCACTCGCCCATGTCTTTTTCGCAAACCGGTGGTCGATCCTGCGGGCGCTCGGCGCGTTTGTCGCGTCTTTGATCCCGTTTGGAAATTTTGTTCTCGATGCACAATTGAAAAAAGAAGAAGCTTCCATGAAGCGATCATAAAGGAAACGCTTGACGACCTTCTCCCGTCAAGCGTTTTTGAATAGATGGGGTATCTGAAAAAAAGAAAAAACAGGTGCAAGACCTGTTCGCAGTGCTTTCTTATGGCGGAGGGAGAGGGATTCGAACCCCCGTGACGTTGCCGCCTAACGGTTTTCAAGACCGCCCCGTTATGACCACTTCGGTATCCCTCCGCATGGTTGAACAAGTTATACTATAACATACTCATTCCACTGAAAGCAACCGTTTTTTACAAAAACGAGCTTCCTCCAAACGGGGAAGCTCGTTTCCTGTACCGGCCTCAAAACAGCTGTCAATTGCCTTTGACAGCAGCTTTCTCTTCCTGAAACCTATCGCTTCACGACAACCAGCTTTAACTCCGTTAGCTCTTCGATCGCGTATTTGATTCCTTCCCGGCCCATGCCGCTTTCCTTGACACCGCCGTAAGGCATATGGTCGACGCGGAAGGTCGGGATATCGTTAATCATGACGCCGCCAACATGCAGCTCATCTGCCGCTTTCAATGCGAGTGACAGGTTTTGCGTGTAGAGTCCGGCTTGAAGGCCGAAACGAGAATCGTTTACGAACTCAATCGCCTCCTCTACAGAGTCCACCGGATTGATCAGGACGACCGGTCCGAATACCTCCTGGCAAGACAGTTTGGCGTCTGCCGGAACTCCTGTCAATACGGTAGGCTGCAGCACCCGTCCATCTGCTTTTCCTCCGCATTCTACCCTGGCGCCTCTCTCCCTGGCTTCCTCGATCCAGGCCAAGGCCCGATCCGTTTCCTTCGGAGAAATCATCGCGGAGTAGTCTGCTTCCTCGGACAGAGAGTCGCCGCCGACCAGCTTTTTGGTCTCCGCCACAAAGCGCTCCACGAATGTCTCGTATTCATCCCTGACCACATAAATCCGCTGTACGGAGATGCATACCTGTCCGGAGTACGCAAATGCGCCAAAAATACAGCGCGGGATGACCTCGTCGAGATTTACCCCTTTATCGATGATGACGGCAGAATTGGAGCCCAGCTCCAACGTAACCCGCTTGAGTCCGGCCCGATTGCGGATGTCGATGCCGACAGCCGGGCTGCCGGTAAAGGTCAGTGCTTTCACCCTCGGGTCTGTCACGAGGAGATCGCCTACTGTTGCTCCGCTGCCGGTCACAACATTTAGTGCTCCCGCTGGCACTCCGGCCTGCTCGGCAACCTCCGCCAGAAAATATGCGGAGAGAGGCGTCTGGGATGCCGGCTTGAGCACGACGGTGTTCCCTGCAGCCAATGCCGGACCAACTTTATGGGCGACCAGATTCATCGGGAAATTGAAAGGAGTGATCGCGCCAATCACGCCCAAAGGCTCACGCACGGTGTATGCAAGGCGCCCTTCTCCTCCGATGGCGGCATCCAGCGGCAGTGTTTCGCCGTGAATCCTTTTTGCTTCCTCCGCAGCGAATTTGTAAGTCTGTATTGTACGGATCACTTCGCCGCGAGCGGTTTTGATCGGCTTGCCTGCCTCCAGCGCAATGATTTTGGCAGCCTCCTCCAGCCGTTCGTCCATGATGAATGAAATTTTCTCCAGAATAGCCGCACGCTGATAAGCAGGCATGCGCCGCATTACCACCGAAGCCTCCTGAGCTGCGGAAATAGCCTTTTCTACCAGTTCGGCGTCCGCCTGCGCGATTTCCGCTATCTGTTCCCCGCTGTAGGGAGCGTAGAGCGGCGCGTAGTTTTTGGCCTCCACCCACTGCCCGCCAATGTAGCACGCTTTTTTCATCCATCCAGCCTCCCTCTCATCGACTCTCCTATGAGTTTTCCCGATATACGTCTTTCAGTCCGCGCTATTCTAGCCATTCCTTTATGCTTGTGAAGGCGTACACAGTTCCTCTAACACTTTCTCCATCACACCCAAACCTTCCTCCAATTGTTCGTCGTCAATCACGAGCGGAGAGAGAATCCGGATGACATTGCTGTAAAGACCGGCCGTGAGTACGACCAACCCGCGCTGGCAGCAGGCTTGCGCAATTTTTGCCGTCAATTCCTTGTCTGGCTCTTTGCCTGATTTGTCTTTGACGATTTCGATAGCACACATCGCTCCAATGCCGCGCGCATCTCCTACCTGTTCAAAGCGTTGCTTGAAGCCTTCGAAGCACTGCAAAATCCTGGTTCCGATCTGGTTGGCTCTGTCCATGAAGCCTTCCTGCTCCATCATTTCGATCACCTTCAGAGCGGCGATACACCCGAGCGGACTGCCTCCATATGTTCCGCCGATCTCCCCTGGATTGGGAGCATCCATGATCTCGGCCCGGCCAGTAACTGCACTGATCGGCAGCCCGGCCCCAAGCGATTTGGACATGACAATCAAATCAGGCTCTACGCCGAAATGCTCCATCGCAAACATTTTGCCTGTGCGGCCAAAACCCGTCTGGACTTCATCGGCGATGAACAGGATGCCGTGCTTCTCGCAGATTGCTTTTACCCCTTGGACAAAACGCTTGGACGGTACCACGAATCCGCCCTCGCCCTGAACTGGCTCCATAATGACGGCCGCGACTTCATCCGCAGGCACTTCACCCAGGAAGAAGTCTTCGAAGCGTCTCAGCACTTGTTCGTCGCATTCTTCCGGAGTCGTTCCCGGCTTTGCACGGTAGTAGTACGGATAGCTCATCTTATACACATCGGGAGCAAACGGGCCGAACTGGTATTTGTACGGACGCACTTTGCTCGTAAGTGACATCGCCAGCAAGGTACGGCCATGGAAGCCGCGTTCAAACGAAATAATCGCTTTTCGCCCCGTGTACTTTCTGGCGATTTTGACCGCATTTTCCACAGCTTCCGCACCGCTGTTAAGGAAGAATGTTTTCTTTGCATGCGTCCCTGGCGTGATTCTGTTCAAAGTCTCGGCCAGTTTGACGTACGGCTCGTACATCATGACGTGAAAGCAGGTATGGATATACTGATCAAGCTGTTCCTTCAGGGCTTCCACCACCGCAGGCGGGCAGTGGCCGGCATTGATCGTCCCGATGGCTCCGGCAAAATCGATAAACGTATTTCCGTCGACATCAGTCAGAAGCGCTCCTTCCGCCTTCTGGACAAAGGTCGGCAAGGTGTTGAACGGACCGCGCGGCACATGGCTTTCCTTTCGTGCCAGAAGCTCCTGAGCCTTTGGTCCCGGAATCTGTGTTTTGATCTGAATGTACTTTGTAGTCGTCGAATCCATTTTTGATCTGCTCCCTTCATCCCTTTTCTCTTTATCAAGACCACATCATTTTGTTTCGTAGCCGCACCACTCCATAAGCGTCAGGGCAAATATCTCCGCGCAGCGGAATACTTCATCCAGCTCGACGGATTCATTCGGATAATGGGCGACTGCCGTTGTACCCGGGCCTACGATAATCGCAGGAGTATCGGCCAAGGTTGTCAGCAGCCCGCCATCCGTTCCCCATGGCGATGCCTCCACGACCGCCCGCTCACCGGTTACCTTGAGGAATTGATCCTGCAAAATCTCCATCAATGGATGATCTTCACCCACGTCACCAGGCACCCAGCGGGCCCCGAACCACTCCAATTCAACCGGATGCTCCGCGAACCACGGGTCGTCATGGGCAAGCGCTGCGAGAGCTTCTTCCATTTCTCGTTTCGCAGCTTCCATCTTCTCGCCCGGGGCTACCCCCATCCGTCCCTCCAGCTTGACGAGATCGGCTACGGAAGACGGCCATTTTCCACCCTCAATCACGCCGAGGTTGATCGGGATCGGGATCGGCAGCTTTGCGTAAAGCGGGTCGACGATTCGATCATTGCGCTCTTTTTCCAGCTTGCTGATCGCGGTGACGACCTGCATGCTTTTCTCGATGGCGCTGACTCCTTCGTAGCGTGTGCCTCCGTGTGCAGAGCGGCCTTTCACCGTCAATCTGAACCACATCGAGCCTTGCTGCTTGGGGAAGATCTTCATGTTGGTCGGCTCCGGAATCAATGCCGCATCCGCTTTGTATCCGCGTAGGATTGCAGCGAGTGTCCCCGCTCCGCCGCTCTCCTCCTCCACGACGCTTTGAAAGATGACGTCTCCCTTCAGCCGGATGCCCAGCGCTTGCAGGACCTGAATCGCCAGCAGCGAGGAGAGGTTGCCGCCCTTCATGTCGGTGGAGCCGCGCCCGTACAGTTTCCCCTCCTCGATCTCGCCGCTAAACGGATCGTGTGACCATTGCGCAGGGTCTCCGGCAGGCACCACGTCCACGTGTCCGTTCAAGATGATCGAGCGGCCGCCGCCGGTTCCCTTCCAGACGCCGACGACATTCGGACTGCCTGAAAATTCGCTTCTCGGCGATACAAAATAGGGATGCTTCAGCAGCTCCTCTCCTCCCATCACCCAAAGATCCACTTCCATTCCCATGGCGTGCAGTCTTTGCGCGATTTTTTCCTGGATGGAACGCTCTTCTCCCTGAACACTCGGCTCGCGAACCCACTCCTGCAGAAGTTGCGTTGCGGCAGCCCGTTCCTTCTCGATCTGCTCCCGTATCAGCGCTTGCCAGTTTGTCATCGGTATCCTCCTTTATCGGAAAACTCTGACCTCTTCGTCCATTTTCAGTTCCGCTTCTGTGGCTCCGATCACGTCCGCCACCGTATAGGGGTGCATGACTTCTTTCAAATACAAGCCATCCTCCCGAACCTCCATCACTGCCATATCGGTGATGATCAGATGGGCTGCGCCTACGGCAGTCAAAGGGAGGGAGCATTCACGCACAATCTTCGACCTCCCGTTTTTGTCCAGATGCGTCGTCAACACCATGACCTTCTTTGCCTTCTGCGCCAGCTCCATCGCGCCGCCCATGCCGGGCACGCGCTTCCCGGGCACGATCCAGTTGGCGATGTCTCCGCGCTCGCTGACCTCCAGAACGCCGAGAATGGTCATGTCCAGCAGACCCCTGCGAATGATGGCAAAAGCGGTGGCGCTGTCAAAAAAGGAAGCGCCGGTCGCCAGTGTGACGGGAAAGCCGCCGGCATTGCACAGCATCGGATTTTCTTCTCCCGGAGCGGGGCTCGGACCCGTGCCGAGGATGCCGTTTTCCGCGTGAAACAGAACCTTTTTGTCCTTTGGAATGAAGTCTGCAACCAACGTGGGAATGCCGATTCCCAGATTGATGATCATGCCGTCCTCGATCTCCTGCGCCGCTCTCCGCGCGATCTTCTCACGAAAGCTTTCCGTTTCTTTTACTTCTCCCACGCCCATTGCCAGTTCACCCCCTCGCTTTTCACGATGTAGTTGACGAAGACGCCAGGTGTGACGATCTCTTCCGGATCAAGCGCTCCGATCTCCACGATTTCGTCAGCTTCGACGATCGTGATATCGCCCGCCATTGCTACCAATGGATTGAAATTGCGGGCACTGGTGTCGTAGACGAGATTGCCGAAGCGGTCCGCCTTTTTCGCATGTACGATGGCTACCTGCGCAGTCAAGGGCGTTTCAAGCAAATATTCCTTGCCCCCCACCAACACCTTTTCCTTGCCTTTTTCCGCAATGGTGCCGATGCCGATATCGGATAAAATTCCGCCCAGACCCACTCCGCCAGCGCGTACACGCTCTGCGAGGATGCCCTGCGGACAAAATTCCACCTCCAGCTCTCCAGCAGTCATTTGCGCCCCGGCATTCGGATTGGAGCCGATATGCGAAGCGATCACTTTCTTGACCCGCCGCTCTGTCACCAGCTTTCCTACGCCGATATGTGGGAATGCCGTATCGTTGCTGATCAGCGTGATGTCTTTGATTCCTTTGTCGAGAATGCCCTGGATCAGGGTAGGTGGATTGCCTACCCCGCCAAAGCCTCCCGCTATCAGCGTCATTCCGTCATGAAAATGGGCGAGTGCTTCTTCGACTGTGATTACCTTGTCAAACTGGTTCGCCATGTGTCCTCCTCCCCTGGATCAGGTCAGTTGCATTTCCTGTCTCATTTCTTCCTGTACACGCTGAACGGACTTTTTCAGCAAGTCTACAAGCTCGTCAATTTCCTCTGTCGTAATCGTCAGCGGCGGCGAAAGGATGACCGAGTCGCCCGCTACGCCTTCCAATCCTCCTGTCGCCGGATAGACGAGCAGGCCGTTTTCGAACGCCCGGGAAATGACCCGCGCTGCAACTCCCCTGGAAAGCGGGAACGGCTCCTTGGTCCGTTTGTCTTTGACGAACTCCAGACCGCACAACAGCCCGAGACCGCGCGCTTCTCCGATAAGCGGAGACTCGTCCGCCAGCTCCCGCAGTTTTCTGAGCAGGTAGGCTCCCTGTACAGCTGCCTTCTCGACCAGGTTGTGCGCTTCCACGTAGCGAAGCACGGCGAGCGAAACGGCTGCGGACTGCGGGTTCGCGCTGTACGTGTGTCCGGCCATGATCAGACCGGAGCCGCGTGTAATCGTATCGATGATCTTTTCCGTGGCCATCGCTGCTGCCATCGGCGTGTAGCCCGCGCTCATCCCCTTGCCGAGCGTTATCAGGTCAGGCTTGACGCCCCAGTGGTCAATCCCGAACTTCTCGCCCGTCCTTCCCACCCCCGTCATGACCTCGTCGGCAATAAACAGGACGTCGTATTTGTCGCAAATCTCCCGAATGCGCTGGAAGTAGCCGTCAGGAGGCACGACAGCGCCGCCAGAAGCGCCGATGACCGGTTCGGCGATAAAAGCCGCTACCTGCTCCGGACCGACCCGCAAAATGGCCGTCTCCAGCTCATCAGCACAAAGCCTCGCGTACTGCTCCAGGGACATGCCATCCGGTCTGCGGTACGGATACGGCGGCGAGATGGCCGGATAATCAGCCAACAGCGGAACGAACCGCTTGCGGCGCAGCACATGCCCGGACATCGACAGCGCCCCCATCGTAATGCCGTGATAGCTCATCCAGCGGGAGATCATTCTCGTCTTCGACGGTCTTCCCTGCTCCTGCCAGTATTGAATCGCGATCTTCTGCGCCGTCTCCGTCGCCTCGGAGCCGCTGTTGACGAAAAAGCTCCAATTGAGCTCGCCCGGAGCCCATTCGGCAAGCTTGGCGCCCAGCTCTTCGACTGCCTCGCTGCTAAAGTGCGAACGGTACGCAAAAGAGACCTTGCGTGCTTGCTCCGCCATCGCTTCGGCAATTTCCTCGACGCCGTGGCCGATGCTGGCCGTTACCGCACCGGAACAACCATCGATGTATCGTTTGCCCGACGTATCGTACAGGTAAATCCCTTTGCCATGGGAAACCCGGGGATACTCTTTGCCAAGCTCAGGCTTTATGACATAACTTCTCTGCATGCTAGCCACCTCTCCTTCTCTCTTCCCTTATCGTAGCGAATGAGCATGACGGTGCCATTCGACTGCCTGGAAGAAAAAGCGTGACAAAGAGACGGAATGTTTTATACATTTTGTATAAGAGATTCGTAGGGGGTTCGAAAAAAATGACGATCACCATACGCGAAGCGCTGCAGCTCCCTGACATGGTTCAAACTCGTTTGGTCGGTGGCGCAGAGGGCTTGGACAATCCCATCCGCTGGGTGACAATTGTAGAGGTATTGGAGGACGTAGGACGTCTGCAGGAAGGCGAGTTTTTGATCACGACCGGCTTTGGTCTGGCCGAAGACGCGAAGCGCAGGGCCTCCCTCATCCCGGCGCTGGCCAAGCAAAAACTTAGCGGCATCGCCTTTCATACCGGCTTTTATTTGCGGGAAATCCCTGTTGATTTGATCGAGATGGCCGACCGCCACCACCTGCCGCTTATCGAAATTCCCGTTGAAATGAACTTTTCAACGATTACCAAAGCAATCCTACAACCTATCGTCAATCGGCAATTCGAAACGCTCGCCTATTCGCAAGCCATACACCGTCAGATGATTGAAGCCGCCCTCTCCAAAGGCGGACTCCGGGCAATCGTGGAGAAGCTGGCGTCACTGACAGGCGGCCGCGTTTCTTTGACAGACGCGCTCGGATTCAAGGTTTACGGCAATCACGAAGGGGACGCTGGACAGCAGGCCGATCGAAGCGGCAAAGACCAGGAAAAAGAGCAAATCCATACGGTTGAAATTCGGGCCCATCGCGAGAAGTTCGGGACACTGCGATTGGCCAAGCCGAGGGAAGAGTGGAAAGATCTGGATGATGTAGCACTGCAGCATGCCGCTACGCTTTGCGCGATGGAATATATCAAAGAAAACGCGGTAGCAGCGACGGAATGGAGACTAAAAGGAGATTTCGTGGAAGAACTGCTCAGCGGCACAGAACTGGCTCCTGCCGAACTGGAGAGCCGCTGCCGCATGCTCGGCTATCCGTTGTCCGGTGCTCACTTTGTCGCGGCCGTGCAGGTAGAGGCCTCTGTCGACCGCTCTTCCTTTGAGCTTCATCAGGCCTGCATAACACTCATGAAGCGATTGTTTGACTCGCACAATCGCCCCTATCTGCTGCGGGAGAGACCACACTCTTTGTTTTTCATCATGCCGCATGACCAGACCAGTCTTGCTTTGCTGGAACAGTTCGCTGCCCGTTGGGACAGGCTTCATCGCGAGCACGACCTGCGAATTGGACTGAGCTCCCCACGCGGACGCCTGACCGAACTGGACGAAGCCGTGCAAGAAGCGCTCTTTGCCCTGCAGGCCTACCCGCTGCTGGTGCGTTCTCCCGCTCTGCTGTCGTACCAGCAGATGCAAGGCTATCAGTTTCTCTTTCCGTACCATCACAAAGCCGAAATGCTTGAGGCGATCTGGAAGCCGTTTCTGGAGCCTCTGCTGCGCTACGATCAGAAGCATAAGCAGCAGCTCCTCGAGACGCTGGACATGTACCTTATGCATAACGGAAATGGTTTACAAACGTCTCAGGCTCTATATATTCACCGGCACACGCTCACATACCGGCTGGCTCAAATCAGAGAGAAAACAGGCTGTGATTTGGACGACGCCCACCAGCGATGGCAGCTGCAACTGGCGCTGATGGCGCGCCGGCTGCAGGAACAGCTCTTTCCGCCGGAGTAAGGAACGCGGGAAGGGCTACTCCCGGGTCGGGCGGAGCGATTTCACCCATATATTCATGTCTTCATAGCCGGAAAAGATCGTACAGTTGTTTATCAAACGGCCTCGATAAGCATAGCCGTGTTTTGCCGCTGTAATATTCATTCCAGCCGATTGGGCGCGGGTCAGGGTGTACAAGTAATAAATGCCCTGCCCGTTCATCTTTTCTTCCAGCGCCGTAAAGATCGGCTGAAGCAGCCCTTTCCCCGCGTGGTCCGGATGCGTGGCACAGTCCGTCAATTCCGCCGAACCGAAACGCTCTGTCACTTCCGCCGAGGCCGCACAGGCGATCCGTCCATCATGCTCAGCGACGATATAGTAGGTTGATTCCCTCATCGTCTTTCGAACGTATTCTGGATCATCCATGGGGGTCGGATAAGTAGCAAACACCGTCTTATACAGACTGGCAAGCTCCTCGGCATCTTCTTCGGTTGCCTCGCGCAAGCTGTACCCTACCGGCAGCGTTTTTGTCTCCGGGCGCTTGGACAAGCTGAGCTGCAGGATCTCCTCCTCGGCAAGATGGTGCATGGAGGTGGCCCGCTCCTCTGTCAAAAAGCTGGCGAGCATGTACGCGTTTTCTCCCTGAAAAAAACCGTCGATCACTCCTTCCTGGCGGTAGCCGAGTGAAAGCCAGGCCGGCACATCCTTTCGTTTTGCGTACACAATCAACTTTGTCGCTTCAGACTGTTGGGCGCATTCGATCATTTTCCCGTGCAAGTCAGTAATGGCTTCCGGGTCATAAACATGTACTTTCACCCGTTTGTTCCGGTGATCAATAACCAGATCTCCTGTTGAAATCATCGCAGACACATCAAGCATGACTAACCGCCCCTCCCGTTGTTTCTCTTGCTGCTATTGTATCATGTCGCTCAGATCATTCATCCTCCAGACTGTACAAAACTGCGTAGGTATTTGGCGAGTGCCAATCACGACAGGCAGACATAGGATAAAGTACGCTAGACTGCCGAGAGGAGAGAATCAGATGAGCTGCAGCCGGAACAACAACAGTACCCTTATACTGGTCCTGTTCATTTTGCTCGTTATCGTGCTTTGCTCATGTACGTAAATACCATTGCGCCCCTCTCTTCTGGTAGTAGCGAGGGGCGCAATACATATGTATGTAATAGGACCACTTGTGCAGGACCGAACGGAAGGAGGAAGCTCTCTTGACACCACTGATCTACGCTCACCGCGGTGCTTCCGGCCGCTATCCGGAAAATACGATGGAGGCTTTTCGCGCCGCTGTGCGACGTCGCGCAGACGGGATTGAGCTGGATGTTCAGTTGAGCAAGGATGACAAGGTGGTCGTGATTCATGACCACCACCTCGAGAGGACCACCAACGGACGTGGAACCGTGCGGCAGCATACATGGGAAGAGCTGAAAAAATTTCGCGCTGACAAGGCCGTTCCATCACGCCAAAAGCACATCCGAATCCCTACTTTGCGCGAGGTGCTCCACACATTTGCCCCGACGAAACTGCGTTTTTGCATCGAGCTCAAAAACTTCTTCTTTGCCCAACCCCAACTGGAGGAATACGTGATCGGGCTGATCCGACAATACGATTTGACGAGCCGCACAGTTATCTCCTCTTTTAATTTTGACAGTCTGCTTGCTGTCAAAGAGCTTGATCCCAATCAGACGACCGCCTTGCTGTATATCGGGCCGCTCCATAACCCTTGGGAGGTCGGGAGCCGGTATCGCGTCGACGAATTGCACGTACCCAAAGATCAATTGACTTCCGCGTTGGTCAGCAAGGCAAAAGAGAACGGATTTCGCGTCGTCGGCTGGACCATTAATTCAACTGCCGGCATACGTGATGCCGCCAAAATGAACGTTGACGGCATCATCACCAATTACCCGGGCAGAGCGAGAAAAGCCCTGCACAAACCATGAGACGAAAAGAGGGCGCCCCGCCAACCGTCAGAGACGGTTGAGGACGCCCTCTTTCTTATCGAGAACACGGTGTATGAAACTTCCCTTGCCAACTGTTTCTGCGAACGAGCTCGGCATCAATTCCGTTCAACACTTCCCATTTTTTACGGCTCCACATCGGACCGATGAGAAGATCAGGCGGTCCATCTCCGGTGACACGGTGCACGATCATCTCCGGCGGCAAAATCTCCAGTGTGTCGGCCACCAGCTTGGTGTATTCCTCCTGTGTCAAAAATTCCAGCAGGCCAGCCTCATACTGTTTGACCATCGGAGTCTTGCGCAGCAAATGCAGCAGGTGGATTTTAATGCCCTGGACATCCAGATTGGCCACCGCTTTGGCCGTCTCCATCATGTCTTCGTGCGTTTCGCCCGGCAAACCGTAGATAATATGCGAGCAGACGCGGATGTTATGCTTCCGCAGCTTTTCCACGCCGTCCAGGTAGCACTGATAATCGTGCGCACGGTTAATCAATTGTGCGGTCCGTTCATGGATGGTCTGCAAGCCGAGCTCTACCCATAAATACGTTCGTTCATTCAGCTCGGCCAAATATTCGACAACGTCATCCGGCAAACAGTCAGGGCGTGTGGCGATTGAAAGTCCGACGACTCCCTCCTGTTTCAGTACAACCTCATACATCTCGCGCAGCTCTTCCACGGGAGCATAGGTATTGGTATATGCCTGAAAGAAACCAAGGTACTTCGCTTCCGGCCATTTTTGATGCATTCTGTTTTTCACGTCATGGAACTGTCTTTCCAGATCCATCCGTCGATCCCCGGCAAAGTCTCCCGATCCCCTGGCACTGCAAAACGTGCAGCCTCCCGTTGCGACGCTGCCATCCCGGTTCGGACAACTGAACCCCCCGTCCAACGGCACTTTAAACACCTTCTCCTGAAATGTTTGGCGGAGATGGTAGTTCCATGTATGATAACGTTTGTCGCCCCACAGTTGCGGGGTGTCCAACGGTTTTATTTGCATATTCATCATCTTATCTCCCTTCTTGGCGGCCATGCTCTTCGAATCCACTTTCGTTGAAACCACGTCCACAATCCTGCCCGTAGCCTCCTGAGAAACTGTCCAACAACTCATTATATACGTTTCGCGATACCATAACCGCGGTTCTTTTGCATAAAGTGTTTCAGATGCGACTTCTCCATTATACCAGACAGATAGGTCGAGAGGGGAAGCGCAATACAGGAAACCACAGGGCACGTTTTCCCTGTGGTTTTACATTTACGCTGTGCTATTGTTGAATCTCTTCGATGCGTATCGCACGAGTATGCGATGTGTGGCTCCACACTTGGTTCTTCTTTGTAAAAAATGCATAAAACATGATCGGCAGCCATGTCAGGAAGAAGAAAGGCAGCAGCAATAGCCCAAAGTACCCTTTCCACGGCACTTTATCAAGATAGAGCGCAAGAAGCGGCAGCATGTAGAAGACTGCTGTCGAGCCATAAACAAGCCAGGTTGGCAATATGGTTGCCGCCGGCATGAGCATCTCGATCTCCAAAAAGCGGCCCAGGAACAGGATCGACATCATCGTTACCATCAGCACATACATCGGCTGAAACAGGTAAAATGCCGCATCAAGCATGCCTAGTTTACGTTTGAGCAGGCCATTCTTCAGCACCGAACCGATATAGCGGCCGGCCACATCGTAATGACCCTGCATCCAGCGCAAGCGCTGGCGCATAGAAGCTTTCAAGTCGATCGGCTTCTCATCCCACACCTTTGTATCATGGGCCCATGTCGGGTAGATCCCCCGCTCAATACAGCGGGTGGCAAACTCCAGGTCTTCCGTCAAGCTGGTAGCTCCCCAGCCCATCTCTTTTAACAAGTTGCTTTCAATGCAAAGCCCTGTTCCTCCCAAAGTGTTTGGAAGTCCCAGATTGTGACGTGCCAATTGCCACATGCGGTTTGTGAACCAGTAAGTCACAGCGTATGAAAGCGTAATCCACGAATCAAATGGATTTTTGGAGTCAAGGTATCCTTGGATGACCCGTGCTCCTTTACACAAGCGGTCATTCATGACACGTAAAAAGTTCTTTTCTACCAGGTTGTCAGCGTCAAACATCACGACGGCATCATATTGCTTAGGCCTTGCCCACAGGTTTTCCAGCATCCATTCAATCCCGAATCCTTTGCCTCGCTTCGACGTGTCAAAACGCTCACAAGCATAGGCTCCATGCTGACGTGCGATCTCGGCTGTATTATCCGTACAGTTGTCACAGATAACAAAAATATCGTACATCTCGCGCGGATAATCCAGCTTCTTCAAATTCTCGATAAGCGGCGCAATTACGGCGCTCTCATTGTGTGCTGCAACCAGGACGGCAAATGTCTTTTGTGGCTCATGTGTAACCTGCTCCTTTTTACGGAACAAGCCCGCACATGAAACAAGTGTCTGGTACGTACTTACTACACCTACCGTACTAGTAAATCCGATGAACAGTCCCTCAATGATCTCTTTCAATTCACTCATGGATTCTTCTCCTCGACCTAAATCTTATTTTTTTCTTGATTCAGGCAGTGTTTTTCCAAATTTTTACTCTTCTCTCTCTCTCAATTGGGAGTGTACCTCAAAATTCAGTATATCGCAATGACCCAAAAGTGGGAAAAAAAAGAGGCACTTCTATCACCATTCCCACCTTTATTCGGTTCTATTCGAATCCATGCCAGTAAGCAGAAAAAAAAGCCTTCGGAAAAGGCTTAGTCTAAAACCCGTATGCCAAAAAAGTGGTGACCCGTAGGGGATTCGAACCCCTGAATGACAGCGTGAAAGGCTGCTGTGTTAAACCGCTTCACCAACGGGCCAGATTGCAGGATTTCTCCCGCTTCAGAACATAATGCGGTCGGCGAGACTCGAACTCGCACGGGTCGCCCCGCCACCCCCTCAAGATGGTGTGTCTGCCAATTCCACCACGACCGCAGGTTGATAATAGAAAGCCCTAGGAAGATGCGCATTCCCGACCTACTGGCTTTAAAAGCAAGAGCGCTTTGCTGATCTCCGAATACCTCATATAAGCCTTTTCATCATACTTGAAGGTGACTTATGGTCCCGAATGATTCCTGCAGATTCACTCACAATTACGAAGTATACACGGTTGTAGTTTTCGAGTCAATAGGAATTTTGGTACTCCTCGTTTCTCTTTATACTAATGTGTTTTCGACACGAATCCTAATTCTTCGTACTACTTCTGCTTGCTCTTACAAAACGACAGCCCTACCAATAAAACAACTGGAACCGACAGGAATGTCGAGATTTCGACATGTATTCGACTCATTCACTGAATAATCTTCCTGACCGTAAAAGTAATGAAGTAGCAGGAGCGATTCTAACTTTTTCAAAATCTGAGACTCTTTATAACAATTGGAAAAACAAAAATAGTAATTTCCTAATATATACAATTATTAGATAACAGTTATATTATAAAAATGTAAGAAAAATACAATTTTCTGGGAGGAATCGCTTATGTGGAAAAAATTGAGTGCTGGGGCTTTCGCTTTTGTTTTTGTTCTTGGCAGCAGCATCACTCCGACATTTGCAAAAGTATCCGTAGATTCAACTAATCAAGCAGTGACTGAAGCTTCTCGTAGAGTCGTGTATGTTGGCAACTGGGATACAAAATACGGCAATGACTATGAGTTCACAGAAGGAGCCAACCTGGTCGGAAACGTAGTATTCGATGGCAGAAAGCTTACGTTTCAGTTCCAGAAGCCTGGATATGTAACGCTCAAAGTATGGGATGACGGCGGCGTTAGCATCTACTCCTACTCTGTCAAATAATGAATGAATGACCTTTTCAAGCCACTGGCATGTCGTCAGTGGCTTTTGTAACGGCCAGTATCTTTGGCTGATCCAGCTGCTCTCTGATCTAGCTGCCGTCTGCTCCAGCTTCCGTCGATGGAAAAAGACCTACTCTTTTGGATATAAATGACCCTTTCAGGTCAAACTGAGTGTACATTTGTTCTTTATGGAGGTAATCCATGATTCCGGATGACATCAAACGTACCTTGCATGACATCAGGTTAATTGGAGGCGGGGTCAAGAAATACGAGCACCCCGACGATTGGCAGCTAATCCGTAACCTGATCGGGGAGAAAATGAATGTAGACTTGTCCGATGCAACACCTGAATATTGGGATGAAATCAGAGCATCTCTTGAGAAAGAGAAATCCGAGGCCACTCAGATCGCAGATAAGCGGTATTTTGGCGGACTATACAATTACAATCCTTTTGTCGATTGAATACCCACCAACTGTCCCCTCTTTCGGAAGGCACGCATCGTTTGTTCGTTTCTTCGTTCGTTTTCTTCTTCCTCGTTTCGCCCGGATGTCTGGGTGTTTCATCATCCGACAGAAACGGCATCCGTAGAACACTCATCTTTGCGAGACCCATAGCGGAAGTTGACGTCAAAAAACCTCCCATGGACTTAAAAAAGTCTACGGGAGGTTTTCTTTTAAGAGATGGCGTCCCAGGAGAGATTCGAACTCCCGACCGACGGCTTAGAAGGCCGTTGCTCTATCCTGCTGAGCTACTGGGACGTGATATGGAGGGAGTACCCGGATTTGAACCGGGGGTGAAGGTTTTGCAGACCCGTGCCTTACCACTTGGCTATACTCCCATATTGGGGCGATCGATGGGACTTGAACCCACGAGTGCCGGAGCCACAATCCGGTGCGTTAACCACTTCGCCACGACCGCCATGTACAAAACCAAATCCATTTGGCAGGGGCAGTAGGAATTGAACCCACACCAAAGGTTTTGGAGACCTTCGTTCTACCTTTAAACTATACCCCTATGGTAGCGGCGGAGGGGCTCGAACCCCCGACCTTTCGGGTATGAACCGAACGCTCTAGCCAGCTGAGCTACACCGCCATGCGGATATGGCGGAGAGTGAGGGATTCGAACCCTCGCTACGCTTACGCGTACTA
>NZ_CP151945.1:1277500-2150000 GCF_038592925.1 Brevibacillus sp. FSL K6-2834 | reverse complement strand
GAGACTTGGAATCTGTTTACCTTCCCGACACTTGATACGTTAATACAGGAGCATCCTTGTCAGTCGCCAACCGCAAAGTCGGATACTTTTGCAGATATGGCGTGATGTCTACGTAATCGTTTGCACCTAGCGACTCATCGCCGATTACACTGGAGAGAACTTTTGCACGGATAAGCCATTTTCCCTGTTCATCTTTCTTAAACAGAGGGTCAACAGCAGCAAAAGCAATCCCATTCACAACAGTGTCTCCATCCTCTGCTTCCAGCTGAAAGCTGTTTACGCCGATCGAGTGGAGAGCTCTTACGACTTGTGCCGCATAGTCTTCCTCTTTGACATCCGGTTCCAGCCCGACGTGATTCACCTTTGTATGCTTCGGCGTAAAATACTCATGCAAAGTGATTTTCAGCGCATCTCCCTCTGAAAGGGGAATAATCTGCTGAGCGCTGCCCTTTCCGAACGTCTTGGTGCCGACCAGCTTGGCGATGCCGTTATCCCGCAGAGCCCCGGCGAGCAGCTCTGAAGCGGAAGCAGTCCCTTCATTGACGAGAATGCGGACAGGATAGTTGACATCCCGGCCATTTCGCACCCACGTCTGCACTTCTACGCCATTGCGATTGGTCGTATACATCAAGAGTCCTTCTTCCATAAACAAGCTGGCAATATCCCGAGCGCTCGACAAGTATCCGCCGCCATTGTCGCGCAAATCTACCAGCAAGCCTTTTAATGAAGGCGATTGCTTCGTAAGCTGGTCGAGTTTGTCACGGAATTGGACGGCTGCTTCCGAACCGAATGTCTCCAGACCGATATAGCCAATCCTCCCGTCTTGGAAGAGACCCCCTTCCACTTCAGGAACAGTAATCGCCGCGCGCTTGAGCTTCACCTGAAGCTCCCGATTTTCTCCTGGCCGAAACACTGTCAAAACCGCTTCTGTGCCTTCTTCCCCTCTGAGCATCAGATATGCTTCTTCGGCGTTTTTGCCTTTCAGCGAAGCTCCGTCTACTGCCAATAGCTGATCTCCTTTTTTCAACCCGGAGGCTGCGGCAGGCGAATTCGGAATGATCTCTCTGATCAGCATCAACCCATTCTGAAAACGCATACGGAAGCCAAAGCCGACTAGCTGATTTTCAACACCTGCTTGAAAAAGCTCCAGATCATCTTTTGTAAAAAACATCGTGTGAGGGTCGTCCAGGGTTGACAGCATCCCCTCGATTGCCAAACGGTTTAACGTGGAAGCATCGAGCTTCGCCTTATCCTTCCACTCCGACAGGCGCCGCTCCAATTCTGCTAGCGTGTCGTCCTCAGCAGAATACTGCAAAGACAAGTTGCTCTCTTTTTCCGCCAGCTTCTTAATTCCCTCAAGAGCGCCTTGGACAAGCTGCTTTTCGCTAGGCCTGCTCAAATGATTGTCCAGCACTTGATGGTAGACCTCTGCTGTTTCCGCAAACGGTCCATCGGCAGCATGGACTGAAGAAACTCCAAATACGAGTAAAGCTGCTATTACCCACGAGAAGATCCGCTTCATCGCGCTGCCCCTTTCACGACCTCTCGCGGAATGGAAACCCGTACATCGACCTGGGTCTTGTACGTTTCCTCTCCCGCGTAGGCGACGTATTCTTGCGTATCATACACTTCTTCATAACGCCAAACGTGCTTCACCAACAGATCGGAGTCACTATCAATGTAGTACTTGTTCATGTAGACCGGTACGCTCTTGATCTTCCCGTGATTGAGCGATACGTTTTGGGCAGCCTCCACGATTTTGTCGCCTGGTATCCATTCGGTGATGATGTCGTATTCTCCAAATGATTGCTTGTAATATCTGGCCCCGAGGATACGAGCCCGGTCCTTGACACTCATACCGGCCACATAATCTGACATGAATTCCTGCTGGTCAACCCTGGAAGGCTCCCAGCTTTCGGAATCAAAATTGCGTTCATACTTGATGTTCTTTTCTGTATCCGTATAACTTTCCCATTTGTCGAGCACCAGCTTTTGCGGTGATTGATAAATTCCCGTCGCATGTCTAGCTTTGCTCAGACGGTCTACCTCTTCCGTATATTTCACCAGAAAGCCCCTCAGAACAGCTTCGCCTTCCGCCTTGTATCCCTTCAAATTCTCCATGCGGCCCATCGTAAAGCTCAGATCCCGCACAATGGATGCTTGCTCCAAGTCGATAGCCAATTCCTGCTGGAGGAGACGAGTAAGCTGGATGATTTCCACTTCTGTCTTTTTGGGTTGCAGTCCTGCAAGAAACGCCTCCGCTTCTGACAACTGCTCGTTTTGAACGAGATAGTAGACCAGGTTTTTCAAAGCTTCCTGGTGATGAGGAGCGAACGCACGATATATCTCCAGGGCTTTGTCCATATGGCCAACCTTCACTTCCAACGCCGCTTGGTAGATAGCCAGCGCTTCCGACTCTTTCGTATTTTTCCTGATTTTCTGCTCGTAGCCGTTGAGGCGTTCGAGAATCTTCTCGTACATTTTCGGGTCTGTCGAACCTGTCTGCAAAGCCATGTCATATACATTGGCGACTAACAGCTGCAGGGTGTCGGGCAAAACGATCCGATCATCGAAGTAGGCGTCGATCGCCTTGAAGGCATGCTCCAGATTATCTGCAATCTCGGTGTCAGGGTCCCAGCTAAGGTAATAGTGCACACCCACTTTATTGTCAAAGGTCCCTTCCGCCAGCTTGCGCAAAGCGCGGAAGGTCTCCTCGGAATCTTCATGAAACCGGATCGCTTCCGCAGCGTTGACGTATATTTGATCGTCCCCCGTCACCTGATCCGTGTAAGGGGCAAACAGCGGGAACATATCCTGAACCTCCGGAACCATCGGAAACTTCTGGCCGTCATAATCGAGCAGCGGCAGCATTACATCTCTCTGCAAGAACTGCACCAGACGGTCAAAAACAACCGCTGCCTCTCCACGTTTTAATTTGTCTGACGGTCTGCCTGTGAGCCATCCCCACTCATTGACCATGTTCCACGCCTTCTGTTGGTCCGTCCCCATTGTATAAATGGCGAGCAGTTTGGCCGCTTCTTCACGGGTGATTGGCTGATTAGGCGAAAAAAGCTGGCCCGGGAAAATCTCCTGGATCGCACCAGGACCATACAAGCGCTCCAACAGAACCGACATTCGCAATGTCGGGCCGTACATCCATGTCAGCCGGTCGACGTCCTTATATGGAAGATACGGCTCGTCAAAACCCTCTCCCTTTCCAAACTCATCATGCTCCGACAGAAAAGTGAGCGGGTACAAGTGCTGCTGTCCGACAACGAAAACCCTGTCCATCAAGGCGACAAACTCTGCCCGCGTCAGCTCGCGGTTGGGATAAAACCGCTCGATCGAACCACCGGAAGCAAAAAGGCCGTACTGCGCCCCTCTGATAATCGACGATTTCGCCCAGTGCTTGCTGATATCTGAATACGGCATGTACGAGCTTGCAGCACTTGCAGCCGAGGGTACGAGCAAGCTGCAGACAAGCAGTGCGCAGGTTAATACTTTACTCTTTTTTTGCACGAAAATCCCCCTACACCAGTTTGGCTTGCATAGGCTTGTATGAGCAACGAGACCGCCGCTGCGCCATCTAGCCAGGGAGCAAGTCGGGCCCCCTGATGGGATCGGTATTTATCTCCACATCGAATTTTTATAAAAACTGATACGGATCTGTATGTACACGAGAAGCAATAACCTCTGTCCCGTATCCATTTTCCTGAAGCCGATCACGCAAAAAGGCTGCCAGCTTCTCTTTCATGATTTTTTCAATGTTGTGGCCGGCGTCGATAATGAACAAGCCCTCTGCCAGCGCATCATGGGCCGTATGATATCCGATGTCCCCTGTCACAAAGACGTCCGCACCGCGAAAAACAGCCTTGGAGACATACGAGCTGCCGTCTCCTCCTACAACGGCTACTTTTCTGACAGGCGCATGCAAATCGCCAATGACGCGAAGCCCCTGCAACGAAAAGCGCTCTTTGATTTGCAGCGCCAGCTCCTGCAGCGTAACCGTTTCGGGCAGCTTTCCGATGCGTCCGATTCCCAGGGCCTGGCCGGTGTTGTCCAAAGGAATCAGATCATAGGCGACCTCTTCATACGGATGGGCAGCCAGCATCGCTTTGATCACGCTGGTTTGCCTTGAGGACGACACGACTGTTTCGATCCGAACCTCTTCCACTTTCTCCAGTTCGCCCTGTTTGCCGATATGCGGATCGGTGCCCTCTCTCGGCAGGAATGTTCCCGTGCCTTCTGCCTGGAAGGTGCAGTGGCTGTAATTGCCGACCCAGCCTGCACCAGCCTCGGTAATGGCCTGGAATACCGCATCCCGATGGGACTGTGGAACGTAGACGACCAGCTTTTTCAGCGTCTCGCGATAGTTCACGTCAAGCATCTCCACATTTTCGAGTCCGATGGCTTCTGCCAGCCAGTCATTCATGCCTCCTGCGGCTACATCCAGATTCGTATGGGCGGTATAAACGGCGATATCGTGCTTGAGCAGTTTTTCATACAATTTTCCGGCAGCCATATCCGTCCTCAGATGCTTCAGCGGCCGGTAGATGACTGCGTGGTGGGCGACGATCAGGTCTACACCCTCTGCGATGGCCTCATCTACGACAGATTCCAAAACATCCAGCGCCACCATTACCTTTTTTACCTGCTTTTGCAAGGTCCCTACATGCAGTCCAATCTTGTCACCCTCCAGAGCCATCGCTTTGGGTGCGAGCTTTTCCACATATTGAATTACGGTTTGTCCGTGGGCAAACATGCTATCACCTCATTGATCCATTCGAGTTCTTCTTTAATCTGCGCCGCACGTACGGCCGCCTCTTGTTTGTCCG
Source organism: Brevibacillus sp. FSL K6-2834 (assembly GCF_038592925.1). Lineage (NCBI taxonomy): Bacteria > Bacillati > Bacillota > Bacilli > Caryophanales > Paenibacillaceae > Brevibacillus > Brevibacillus sp. FSL K6-2834. The sequence continues at coordinate 2,145,165 of NZ_CP151945.1, read as the reverse complement.
AGCGACTGAGCTGCTCCAGCACCTTCGTCCACTTCTCACGTTCGCTCATCCACTTTTTTGCCAGGACGGGCGACTTTTCTTCCCAAAGAAAGGGACCGATGCGCAGCAATTCCTCAGGTGAACGGTCCTTGTTTCGATATGGGATCATTCCGTCTCCCTTGTCTGCTACCAGAATTTCATAAATGATCCCGTCTTCCTCCATGATTGTTTCCGCAGAGAGCTGCCAATTGTTTTCCACAAACCAGCGGCGCACATGCTCCTCCCCGACATTCGGCTGGAGAATCAGTCGGCTGACGCCCTCAAGCTTGTCTGCACCCGCAGATAGAATGGAAACGATCAGCTGTCCGCCCATTCCGGCGATGCAGACGACATCCACTTCACCCGGTTTCAGGACAGACAGGCCGTCGCCTTTGCGGACTGATGCCTTGTCCTCGGCTTGTATCGTATGTATTTGTTTCAGCGCTGCCTGGTAGGGACCTTCATTCAGCTCGCCTGCCACGACAAACGAAGCAATTTCTTCCCTAATCAAATAAGAAGCCAATAACGCGTGGTCCGATCCGATGTCGGCAACGCGGGCTCCCTTCGGGCAAAAACGGGCAATCGTTTGCAATCGCCTGGATATCATCCATGTTGTCATAAGCTCTTTCTCCTTCCAATGCCTTTATTCTACCCTATTTGTTCCTATTTTCCCAATGCAAAAAAACGCGAAAAGCCCCGTCTTTTGTCAAGACGAGGCAAAATTTTTGCGTGTTAACAGCCGATTTCACGTGCAATGACATTGCGGAGAATTTCAGACGTTCCTTCCCCGATCTCAAGCAAACGGGCGTCGCGGAAAAAGCGCTCGACCTGATACTCCTTCATATAGCCGTATCCGCCGTGAATCTGGATGGACTGATGGGTCGCGGACATGGCGACTTCCGAAGCATACAGCTTGGCCATGGCCGCCTCTTTGGTGAACTTGCGCTGGTTATCCTTCAGCCAGGCTGCTTTGTAAACCATGTTCCGAGCCAGCTCAATCTGCATGGCCATGTCTGCCAGCTTGTGCTGAATCGCCTGAAAACGGGAAATCGATTGGCCAAATGCAGTGCGCTGATTTGCGTATTGAAGCGCTTTTTCATAGGCTGCCTGCGCAATTCCGACCGCCATCGCACCTATACCGATGCGTCCGCCATCCAATGTAATCAGGAATTGCTTGAAGCCTTCCCCTTCACGTCCGAGCACATGGTCTTTCGGTATCCGCACATTTTCCAAAATGAGCTCGGTCGTGTTGGAGCTGTTCAAGCCCAGCTTCTCGTAATTGTTCAATACGGTGAAGCCCGGTGCGTCAGTGGGAACGATAAACGCCGTGATCCCCCGTGTTCCCTTTGCTTTATCCGTTACAGCAGTCAATGCGAGAAACTTGGCATAGGAAGCATTCGTAATAAAGCATTTGGCGCCGTTTATGATCCACTCGTTTCCATCCAGAACGGCCGTGGTTTTCGTCCCGCCAGCATCCGATCCCGCATTCGGCTCCGTCAAACCAAATGCGCCCAGGCTTTCACCGCTGCATATTTTTGTCAGGTACTCCTGCTTTTGCTGCTCGCTCCCGAACATGGCGAGCGGCGCACCACCCAAGGAAATATGAGCGGAGTAGGTGATACCGGTCGAAGCGCAAACCCGGCTCAGCTCTTCCACGACAATCGCAAAACTGATGCTGTCAGCCCCTGCACCGCCGTATTCTTCGGGGAAAGGAAGGCCCATCAGGCTCAAGTCCGCCATTTTCTCGAAAATATCAGTTGGGAAAGCCTTCGTCCGATCGCGTTCATCTGCCCCCGGCGCAACCACTTCCTCGGCAAATGACCGAACCATGTCTCTCAGCATCAGCTGTTCGGTATTCAAATCAAAATTCATCATTGATCCGCCCCCTTGAAAGCGTTTTTTCATTTGCTTGGACATAGATGGATAATTCCGACTGAGCGTTTGTTCAGTTTGCAATTCCATTATACACCATATTCCTTTGCTCTGTGTACGCCTTTTCAAAAAAATACGACAACTTCTTAAATAAGAAAGCACGCCTATTCATTGCGTGCTCCCATCAATATCGCTCCAAAGAATGAAGCTCCTCCCAGTATGTAACCTATGTTGTATGTCTTCATGCTTACGACCATCGCGAATGCTTCAAATCCGAAGAAAACCGCCGCCAGAAGAATCCCTGTCAGCACCCACATTTTTTTATTCAAAACTCTCACCCCGATGATTTACTCCACTCCACGTCTATTGTAGCAAGAATGCGCAGAAAAGGGAAAAGGCCCCTGCAGGAGCCCTCTATAAACGAAGCCATTGATACCAGTACCCGCGGGTAAAAAAGAAGAAAGCGGAGCTGAGAAATACCTTGATAAACAACAGCATTTGGATCAGATCCTGCCGGGCTGTCGGAATATAAAGAGATTGCACCTCTGCTCCAAAGAAAGCAATCATGCCGCAAATCGCAAAAACGCCTGCCCATTTTGGGTAGTTCTGGTGTACGAGGAAGCCTAATCCGACCATCAGACCGGCGATCGGTACCCAATACAGCTCTGATCTCCACCATGTATACCCGTCCCCTACCCGGTCCACCGTCGCTACTCCATATACGAGAGCCAGGGCCAAAACCCCGCAGTACAGAAGATAGGGAAACCCGAACAAAAATGCGCTGATGCACAGCAGTATGGAAATAATTGACAAATAGATCAGCATGACCGATAGCGGGCCGCCCAACTCGTGAATCATATAAAAACCGCCTAAAAGCAGTACTACAAAGGATAGTCCCAATAGCAAATGCGTGACAAGTGGCGATGATTTCCTAAAAGCGAATGCCAGTATATAGCAAATTAACGAGAAACAGGCAAAGATGGCAATTTGCATTAGGGGGGTAAAACGGTTAAAATGAAAAGCAAGTAAGATGATCCCAGCGATCAAAAAAGCGCCAATCAGCCAGGACAGAATCATTTTACCTGATATGGGAGCAGCACTTCCTGATACATACGGGGCCGTTGCTTTCGTCCCTCTTGCTACAGCTCCCTGTGACGTCGCTGCAACTTGCCCATAGCCAGAGGCAATACTTCCGCCGCTGCCCTTTCTTGCCATCTCTGACGATTGCGGCCTGTCTCCTTCCGTATACAAATTTAACAAGAAAATGCAGTAATGTTCGGGCAGCAAATGATTGCGCCGCCAGTTTTCGATTTCGGAAATGATGACACGCTTGCGCTGGTCGTCCAACGCGAGACCCTCCTTTGTCTTGACGGGTTGGCCTGAGATCGGAAAAAGAAAAGCCTACGCAGGCTAACGTAGGCCACATATTTCCTATATCGGTTATTCCAGAAAATCTTTTAAGCGTTTGCTGCGACTCGGATGACGAAGTTTGCGAAGTGCCTTTGCCTCAATTTGTCTGATGCGCTCACGCGTAACGCCGAACACTTTCCCTACTTCTTCCAGTGTCCGCGTACGCCCGTCATCAAGACCAAAGCGCAGGCGCAGTACGTTTTCTTCCCGATCCGTCAGCGTATCCAATACATCCTCAAGCTGCTCTTTCAACAGCTCATAGGCAGCTGCATCGGAAGGCTCCAGCGCGTCCTGATCTTCGATAAAATCACCCAAATGGGAATCGTCTTCCTCACCAATCGGTGTTTCCAACGATACCGGCTCCTGAGCAATTTTCATGATTTCACGTACCTTTTCAGGCGTCAAATCCATTTTTTCCGCGATTTCTTCCGGCATTGGCTCACGTCCCAGCTCCTGCAGCAACTGGCGGGAAACGCGAATCAGTTTGTTGATCGTTTCTACCATGTGCACCGGAATGCGAATGGTTCTTGCCTGATCGGCAATAGCGCGGGTAATCGCTTGACGAATCCACCAGGTCGCATACGTACTGAACTTGAAGCCTTTTCGATAATCAAACTTTTCCACGGCTTTGATCAAGCCCATGTTGCCTTCCTGGATCAAGTCGAGGAACAGCATGCCTCTTCCAACATAACGCTTGGCAATGGATACCACCAGACGCAGGTTGGCCTCAGCCAGACGACGTTTTGCTTCTTCATCACCCTGTTCAATGCGATTTGCCAGCTTAATCTCCTCTTCAGCGGAGAGTAGAGGAACACGGCCAATTTCCTTCAAATACATTCGCACAGGGTCGTTGATCTTGATACCGGGCGGCACGGAGAGATCGTCGAATTCGAACTCCTCGTTTTCCTCATCCTTCATGATCATATCGTCCACTTCTTCGTCGTCCTCGCTGTCATTGTTGACCTCGATTCCTTGATCGCCCAGATATTCAAAGAACTCATCCATCTGGTCGGAATCCTGCTCAAATCCCGAAATGCGATCAATGATTTCTTTATACGACAGCGCACCGCGTTTCTTGCCTAATTCGACCAGTTGTTCCTTCACTTGTTCAATGGACGCTGCTTCCATGTCTGAAGTGATGTTTTGTTTGTTCATCTACTATCCCTCCTTCCCCGGGAATGATCTGATGCTACCCTTCTTTTAAAGCATTTTCCAATTCAAGAATCTTCATCCCTACGACGGCAGCTTGAATTTCCAGTTCTCTACGCGCTTCCTCGCTGTCCGCTGCAGATGCCTTCATGTGAAGAGTTCGTAGTTCTTCACGCAGCTGCTCCAGCTCGGTGCGCTTCGGGTAGTGATTTACTTGCTTGATGTAGTCCCCGATCTCTTGATCAGATACGTCGTCTCTGCACTCCATCATGGCCAATCCCGAGGCTAATTGCTTTAACGGTTCGTCTTGCAGGTAATGTATAAACTGTCCAGGATCTTCCTGATGTCCTTCTGCGAAATATGCGTATAAATAGGCTGCCAATGCATCGTGTTCATCTACTTGGAACGAACCGGTACACTCAGCCTGAACCCGATCCGCGATATGCCGATTGCGCATCATATAGCCCAGCAGCATGCGTTCGGCTGTATGGTAAGCGGGGGGCAGTGTTTTTGCGAGCGTAACTTTGCCATTATTTATACTATTATTCCATGCTGGCGTTACTTTATCCCTTTGTCTGTCACTTTTTTGCTGTTTGTAAAGCCTTCGTGACTCCCACTTGATCGCTTCAAGGGTCAGGGAGTGTTCTTCCGCCAATTGCCGCAAATACAAGTCCCGTTCAACCGGACTGTCCAGCTCGTTTACGAGTTCAATCGCCTTTTCGATGAATTGCTTCTGATCGGTCTCATCCTGTATTACGTGCTTGTCACGCAAATGTTTCAGACGAAAAGCCGTGACAGGCATCGCCTGAAGTAATACCTGCTGAGAAAATGCTTCTGCTCCGTGCTGTCGAATGTAATCGTCAGGATCTGTACCGGGCGGCAAGGGAGCGATGCGGACAACGACCCCCGCTTCCTGCAGAATGTTGATCGCTTTCGCAGTCGCCTCTTGACCGGCAGCGTCTCCATCAAAGAGAAGCACAACCGACTCAGCATTGCGCCGGATCATTCTCGCCTGCTGCTCGGTCAAAGCCGTTCCCAAAGTAGCAATCCCTTGGGGAAAGCCTGCTTGCCATACTGAAATCACATCCACATATCCTTCGAAGAGCAACGCTTGTTTTCGCTTCCGGATATATGGGCGAGCGCGATGAAGGTTGAATAGTGTTGTACTCTTGCTGAAGAGTGGACTTTCCGGACTGTTTAGGTACTTGGCAGGCGCTGATGGGTCCAATGCTCTCCCACCAAAAGCGATTACTTTTCCCTGTGAATCGTGGATCGGAAAAATAACGCGCCCGCGAAACCGGTCGAAAATCTTGCCGGCTTCACTTTTTGCAAGCAACCCTGCTTCAACCATCAGGTCCAACGAGAAACGTCGATTTTGCAAAAATGAAGTGACGAAGTTCCAAGAGTCCGGGGCAAAACCGATCCCGTATTCATCGATCGTCTGCCGTGATATTCCCCGCTTTTGCAAATACTTCATCGCCTCATGGCCATACGGCGTTTCCGTAAGGACGTAATGGTAGAGCTTAGCTACGAGCTGATGGGCCTCAAGCATAATCTGCTTGGCCTTTTTTTCCGGAGCCGCTTCTTCCTCCTCTTGCGCCTGGGGCACCGCGATCCCGGCACGTTCAGCAAGCCTGTGGACGGCTTCGGGAAATGTCAATTGCTCCAGCTTCATTAAAAAGGAAAAGACATCTCCGCCTGCCCCACAACCAAAGCAATGAAAAAATTGTCGCTCCGCATTGACATTAAAGGAGGGTGTCTTTTCCGAGTGGAACGGACACAAGCCTAGAAAAGCGCGACCGCTTTTTCGCAGCTGTACATACTCTCCTACTACATCTACGATGTCAACAGCGGCACGGACTTGGTTCACAAAATCAGCTGAATTGGGACCAGCCATGTCTTTCCACCTTTTTTATAAATTACGCAATGAGGTTATTTAGTTCGTCAAAATTCGTCATTTTCCTTCTTGAAAACGCTACTCTTTTCTTCTTTTCTACTTTTCCACATTTTCGCAGGCGGTAAACGCCTTCCGAGCGCTCCTTTGAAAAGGAGGCAATTCTCTTTTATTCTACAAAAAACGTCAAAACCCTTCTTAAGACCTATGTTCTTTTCGAAGATTATTCTTGCGGATGATTTCCAAAATGATATTGGCTGTTTCCTCTACCGCTTTGTTGGAGACATCGATGACAGGGCAGCCGACACGTTGAATGATTTTCTGCGAATACGCCAGTTCTTCGTTGATTCTGTCCAGGTTGGCGTAATTGGCTTGTGCGGTAAGACCGAGAGCCTTCAGCCTCTCCGTGCGGATGCCGTTCAACTGCTCGGGATTGATGGTAAGTCCGATGCAGCGTTCGGGCGGGAGCTGAAACAGCTCTTCCGGCGGTTCCACTTCTGGAACCAACGGCACATTTGCCACCTTCAAGCGCTTGTTCGCCAAATACATCGAGAGCGGTGTCTTGGACGTACGGGACACCCCGATCAGCACGACATCCGCACGCAGCAGCCCGCGGGGATCGCGGCCGTCATCGTATTTGACCGCGAACTCGATAGCGTCCACCTTGCGGAAATACTCTTCGTCCAGCCGCCTGACCAAACCCGGTTTTCCGGTAGGCGGTTCATGCAGCATCTCCTGCAGCGTTGTCAGCAGCGGTCCCATTACATCAATCGTACGGATGCCGTGCTTTTGCGCCTGCTCGACGATATACGTTTTCAGCTCTGGCACGACGAGGGTAAACACGACCATCGCATTCATCTCTTTTGCAGAGGCGATAATTTCATCGATTGATTCTTTGTCCTCTATGTATGGATACTTGTGTACATCGATGGAAAAGCGGTCAAACTGGCTGGCTACTGCGCGCACGACCAGTTCCGCCGTTTCGCCGATAGAGTCTGAAACCACATAAATAAGCTGTCCTCTTTGATCCATTGTATCGCTTCTCCTCCTACACTTTCGGCTCGCTGCCCAATTCGACAAATGCCTTGGCAATCGTCGTTTTCGTCACTCTTCCCAATAGCTCCCAATGCTTGCTGTCCTCTCCCTGTCCGGGACGAACTACTGGCAGCGAGTCGATTTGGAAGTCGATCAGTTTCTTCGCCGCCGCGTAAAGCGTCTCTTCAGGCCCGCAGGTGACAATATTGGGCATCCTGGTCATGATGATCCCGACGGGCACATCCTCAAGGGTCTTGTTTCCGAGCGAGGCTCGAAGCAGGTCCTTGCGCGAGAGTACACCGGCCAGGAAGCCTTTTTGGTTGACCACAAAAAGAGTGCCTACGTCCTCCAGAAAAAGGGTCACGATTGCATCGTAGGCAGAAGCCGATTCAGATACGACGATGGGCATCGCCTTGTAGTCTTTGACGAGAAGCTTGTGAAGCCGTTCACTAATGATCGAGCCAGCCGGTCTGCCCGCATAAAAATAACCGACGCGAGGTCTGGCTTCTAAATAACCTGACATCGTTAGGATGGATAAGTCTGGGCGAAGAGTAGCCCGGGTCAGATTCAGCCGCTCCGCGATCTGCTCACCGGTAATCGGCCCCTCATCCTTCACGATCTGTATGATGTGCTCTTGTCGTTTGGTAAGCTCGATGACCAATCACCCCGGTTCTGTCTGGTTACTACCCCTAGTATTACTCTATTCGACGAGATATTCCTTCTTTCCAAGGGAAAAAAGGTCGCCCCCGCGAGTGCTGGCGGAGGCGAATCTGTATGGTTATAATCAGGCAAACACAAGCTTGGAGAAATCAGCGTACCCGTAAATCAGGCGGGACAGGCGCAGCAACAGGCCCAAACGGTTTTGGCGAACCGCCTGATCTTCCGCCATGACCATCACCTTGTCAAAAAATGCCTGAATCGGTTCACGGAGAGTAGACAGTGTCTCCAGTACGCGCTTTTGATCATCCAGCCCGCTTACTTCCTGAGCTACGGACACGTACGTTTGATGCAGAGCCCGTTCTACGTCTTCTGCAAATAGGCTCTCGGAAACCGCGTCCGCTTCTGCCTTTTGGGCCAGATTGTTTACGCGGTTAAACTGCTCCACGGTAAACTTGAACGCTTCGGACTGCACGGCGTTCATCAGTGCTTTTGCTTTTTGCAAAAGTACAGGCAGCACATTCAAATCTGCGGACAGAACAGCATCGATCACGTCGTAACGGACGCCTTCTTCCTGCAGTACATTTTTCAGGCGCAGTGCGAAGAAGTCCTTGAGGTCCTGTTTCACTTCGTCACTCGTGCGTTTGGACACGCCTTGTTCGTTGTACGAAGAAAGCGCAGCATCCCACAGCTCATCGAGTGAGAGGGTCCAGTTCCGATCAAGCAGAATGGCCACGATACCGGCAGCCATCCGGCGCAATCCGTACGGGTCTTGGGAACCGGTCGGGACAATGCCGATCGAGAAGCAGCCGACGATCGTATCCAGCTTGTCGGCAATACTCGCAATCGCTCCGGGTGCGGACACGGGCAGCTGGTCTCCGGAGAAACGCGGGAGATAGTGCTCAAACACACCGTGCGCTACCGTTTCGCTTTCGCCAGCCTTACGGGCGTAATCCTCACCCATCACGCCTTGCAGTTCAGGGAATTCGCCGACCATATTGGTGACGAGGTCAAACTTGGCAATCTCGGCGATACGGTCCACCTGGCGAGCTTCCTCTGCGGTGATGCCCAGCTTTTCAGCGATCAGGGCTGCTGTCTTGCGGACGCGGCGCACTTTGTCGCCGATGGTCCCCAGCTCTTCATGGAAAACAATCGTCTCCAAACGCTTCAGACAACTGTCAATCGAGAGCTTCTGGTCTTCCTCGTAAAAGAAGCGCGCATCGGACAGACGGGCCCGGAGAACTTTTTCATTTCCTTTGGCCACATTCTCCAGCGCATGGCTGTCGCCGTTGCGAACCGTAACAAAGTGATTCAGCAGCTGGCCGCTGGCATCCTCCACCGGGAAATAGCGCTGATGCTCCCGCATGGATGTAACCAATACCTCGCGCGGTATAGAGAGAAAATCCCGTTCAAAGGTACCGAACAGAGCTGTCGGATATTCGACGAGATGCACAACCTCGTCAAGCAGTCCTTCGTCCATCGGAATCCGCCAGCCGTTTTCTTTTTCCAAACGGCGGATTTGTTCGACGATCAGAGAGCGGCGCTCTTCTGCACTGACAATGACATGCTCCTCCGCCAATCGGCTCGCATATTCGGCAGGCGCTTGCAGGCTCACTGCCTGGCTGCCCAGGAAACGATGGCCACGGGTCACATTGCCTGTCTTTACGCCGGCAATTTCCATCTCAACCAGCTCTGCACCAAAAAGGGCAACGAGCCAGCGGATCGGCCGAACGAACTTCAGGTCATGGGCACCCCAGCGCATGTTCTTTGGAAAGTTCATGGACGTAATGACATCCGCAAGCGCTGGCAGCAGGCTGACCGTTTCTTTTCCTGCTTCCAATCTCCGTGCATGGACGTACTCTGCACCGTTTACTTCCTTGAAGTACAGCTGCTCTGTATCGACACCGTTGCTGCGTGCGAAGCCCTGTGCCGCTTTGGTCCAGTTACCCGCTTCATCTACAGCGATCTTTTTTGCCGGCCCTTTTGCTTCCTCGTCTTTATCCAGCTGCTTTTCTGCAAGGCCGTGGATCAACAAAGCGAGGCGGCGAGGCGTTTCATAAGAATCGATCTTGTCGTACGGGATGCGCTGGCCCTCCAGCCAATTCTCGACTTTTTCGCGCAATTGCGCCGCTGCTCCGGCAATAAAGCGGGCAGGCATCTCTTCCGTACCAATCTCCAAAAGAAAATCTCGTTTACTCATTTGTGCTCACTCCTTCCTTGCTGTCAGCCGCGTGTTTCAGCATAGGGAAACCGAGGCGCTCGCGCTCAGCCAGGTAGGTCTGGGCTACTTCACGGGACAAATTGCGCACCCTGGCAATGTAACCGGTTCTCTCCGTCACGCTGATGGCGCCTCTGGCATCGAGCAGGTTAAAGGTGTGGGAGCATTTCAGCACGTAGTCATACGCAGGGAATACAAGATGTTCTTTCATCAACCGTTTGGCTTCGGCTTCGTACGTATTGTACAGGTTGAACAGCATGTCCACGTCAGACAGCTCGAACGTGTATTTGGAATGCTCATACTCCGGCTGCAGGAACACGTCACCGTAGGTAACGCCGTTCACCCATTCCAGGTCAAAGACGTTCTCCTTCTCCTGGATGTAGGAGGCAAGGCGTTCCAGGCCGTACGTAAGCTCGACTGCGACTGGCTTGCACTCCAGTCCGCCTACTTGCTGGAAGTACGTGAACTGGGTAATCTCCATACCGTCCAGCCACACTTCCCAGCCCAGTCCCCACGCACCGAGACCCGGGTGCTCCCAGTTGTCCTCGACAAAGCGGATGTCGTGCTCGAGCGGGTTGATTCCCAACTGGCGAAGGCTCTCCAGATACAGCTCCTGAATGTTGTCCGGAGACGGCTTCATAATCACTTGAAATTGATGATGCTGGTACAAGCGGTTCGGGTTTTCCCCGTAGCGGCCGTCAGCCGGGCGACGGGATGGCTCTACGTACGCCACATTCCACGGCTCCGGGCCGATCGAGCGCAGGAATGTCATCGGATTCAGTGTGCCCGCCCCTTTTTCCACATCATACGGTTGAACGACCAGGCAGTTTTGCTTTGCCCAATAATTCTGCAGTGTCAAAATGATGTCTTGAAACGTCATGCTCATGGACATGTACCTCCCTGTTTTTTTCGGGCCAGCCTGTAGGGACAAAATAAAAAACCTCCCGCCGCCTACACTGTTGCCCAACAGTGTAGGGACGAGAGGATTTCCCGCGGTTCCACCCTACTTGACGACACGCCGACGCATCGTCCTCTTTCCGAAAAAAGCGTTGCTCCAGAATGCCCTTCGTCAGCTTGGTTACCGGGCTTTCACCCTCCCCGGTTCGCTTTGTCAGACCACCCGCACATCCCTTTTGCAGGTCCATCCGAAAAAACCAGCGGCCGACTACTCCTTTCTTTCACCGCAACGTATTTGAATTGGTTTTTATGATAGCGAAAAGTGTTCGGAATGTCAATCGCTCCCGGCGAGCGGCATTCGTTCCATCTGATCCAGGAAGGCTCTGCTCTTGAGCCGCAAATCAAGGTGCTCATCCATGAAGCTTCTGAGCACATGCTTGAGCTGGCTTCTGGTCGTCGGCTTTACCTCGATGTCCCCCAGACGCTCCAGATCAAAAACCTGGAACAGCCTGAGCAGCTTCCAGACCGACGGAGTCACAGCAATCGCATAGGCATCGCCGGCTGCACAAGCAGGGCACAGCAAGCCTCCCTGCGAGACGCTGATGACATAAGGCTCACGCTGCTCGCCGCAGTTGGCGCAAGCTGTCAAGCGTGGAGTGATTCCGGCTACCTGAAGCATTTTGGTTTCGAATATGCGGCAAAGAATCTCCGGGTCCCGTCCTTCGTCGAGGTGGCGAAAGAGCTGGTGCAACAACTGAAACAAAAAAGGATTTCCTTCTCCGTCTTCTGTCAGCCGGTCCAACAGTTCTGCTATGTAAGCGGCATAAGCCGTAGACATCAAATCCTGCCGCAGATCCCGAAACGAGTCAACGATCTCTCCCTGCGAGAGATCGGCCATACCGCTTCCGGGTCCCGTTTTACAGAGATAGTATCCGTGGGTAAAGAGCTGGGAGACGGCGCTCAACCGGCTCTTGGCCTTCTTGGCGCCTCGAGCCATGATCGCTACCTTGCCGCGCTCCCGGGTAAACAGGGTCACCACTTTGCTGGACTCGCCATAGTCCACGCTTCGGATGACGATACCTTCCCATTTTACAAGCATGCGTGTGTGTCACCCAATTCATCCTGGGCGAGATCAAACGGGGCCTCCTCACTGGCTCCTGACGTTTGAAGGTGCTCTCTGTAGAGGAGATAAGCATGGATATCACCGGTTGAAGCGAAATAACTCCAAGAAAACTCGTTGAGCATGGAGCAACATCCTTTCTGTTTTCGGCTAAATCCACTTCCTTACTTAGATTCACCTGTGCCCGTTATTCTATGCCTTGGAAAAATTACCTTCGATCGCCAAGCCGCTTGCCGCAAGCAAAAACGTCTTATTCCTCGTTGTAGAAGCCAAAGTTTCGCAGCATTCTTTCCTGGTTGCGCCAATCCTTTTTGACCTTGATCCACAATTCCAAAAACACCTTGTCACCCAGCAGCCGCTCGATATCCACCCGTGCGCGTTTGCCGATTTCCTTGAGCATCTTGCCTTTTTCGCCGATCAAAATGCCCTTCTGCGAATCGCGCTCTACATAGATTGCTGCATAGATATACAGGGTTTTGCCGTTTTCTCCCCGCTTCACTTCTTCGATCGTGACGGCAATCGAATGGGGAATCTCTTCGCGCGTCAGATGGAGCACTTTTTCGCGAATCAATTCAGCCATGACGAATCGCTCAGGATGGTCCGTCACCTGGTCGGCCGGGTAAAACATCGGTCCCTCTTCCATTTCATCAAAGATGGCCTGTACGAGAGATCCCGTATTATTCCCCTCCATTGCGGAGATCGGAATGATCGCTTTGAACTCGTACAACTGCCGGTACTCGTCAATAATCGGCAGCAGGGCTTCCGGATGGACCTTGTCAATTTTGTTGATGACTAAAAAAACCGGTGTCTTCACCTGTTTGAGGCGATCGATAATGTACTCGTCGCCCGCCCCGCGTTTTTCTGTCGCGTCAATCACAAAGAGCACCAGGTCGACTTCATTCAAGGTGTTTTCCGCCACCGAGACCATGTAGTCGCCCAGCTTTGATTTCGGCTTGTGAATGCCCGGGGTATCCAGGAAGATGACTTGGCCTTCTTCTGTCGTATATACGGCCGTAATTTTATTGCGCGTCGTTTGCGGCTTGTTTGACATGATGGCAATTTTTTGGCCAACAATGTGATTGAGCAAGGTTGACTTGCCGACGTTTGGTCTGCCCACGATCGAGACAAACCCCGATTTGAACGATGATTTGGTCTTGCGGTTATCCACGTAAATCCTCCTTGGTGAACGCCCCTGGCAGCAGGGCTGATACGGTTGTCTCCAAGACATCTCCATTCAGATTGGACAGAATGACAGGCATGTCAGGCGGGCATAATTCGGCCATGACCTGGCGGCAGGCACCGCACGGCGAGACGGGATCCGGCGTATCGGCTACGACGGCAATCGCCTTGTATTGTTTGTCTCCCTCGGAAAAAGCCTTGAACAAAGCTGTTCTCTCCGCACAGTTGCAGAGGGGAAACGCCGCGTTTTCAATGTTGCAGCCGAGATATACCTTGCCGCTTTCCGCCAGGAGCGCTGCGCCCACAGGAAACTTGGAATAAGGTACATAGGCCCGTTGTCTAGCTTCTTTTGCCTGCGCCAAAAGCGCTTGTTTATCCATATTCATCACTCTCTGTTCTGTGAAAAACGCTGAGGCGTTTTTCTTATTTTCAACTTCAAACACATACTTCTTGCACCGTTTTACGACTCCTCTGGTTGAATCAATGCGGTGGGCTCGCTAAGCCGCTCTTTTGGCGGAACAACACCGCCCGAGATGACAAATTTTAACCCATCTTCGATCGACATGTCCAGAAATGTTACCTCACTTCGCGGAACCAGGGCAAGCCAGCCATTGGTCGGATTGGGCGATTTGGGCAAAAACACGTTTACGTATTCCTTGCCCGTAAACTCCAAGGCCCCGCCCTGCGACTCTCCTGTTAAAAATCCGACCGTGTACACTCCTTTACGCGGATATTCCACCAGCACCACCTGCTTGAAGCTGGAGCGTTCATGCACCAGCGCTTGGGACACCTGCTGAACCGTAGAATACACGCCTCGTGCGACCGGAATGAACCCGAACAGCCGCTCCACCATGGAAAAGACATGCCTTCCGACCGGTGTACGGGCAATCCCCCCGATCAATAGCAGGATCAATAGCAGCAGCAAAACCCCGATGACCGGGATGTGGCCATGAAAAGGGACGCCAAGAAACCAGACGAGCTCCCCCTGCCTGGAGGCCAGTCCGGTTGTCAGCATCAGTTCTGTCAGCCATCCCCCGACAGCGCGATCCACCATGAAAAAAACCAACTGCAACAAGTAGACGGTTACAAACAACGGAAGCAATACCATGAAGCCAGCGAATACTCGTTGCCACACTGCAGTCATGCTCCTTTCACGCTGGTAGCCATGCGGACAATTTTTGTAGGATAGGAGGACCAAAGACGTACAATCCGACGATGACAGACAATACGGCCGCAACCAGTACAGATCCGGCAGCCGCATCCTTGGCTGCTTTTGCCTTTTCGTGTCTCTCGGGTGAAGCGAGATCCACTGTTGCCTCGATTGCCGTGTTCATCAGCTCTAATGAAAAGACGAGCGCGATAGAAAAAAAGACCAGCAAAACATCGTTGCGGGAAATCTCCAACCACCACGCCATCACCAGCGCCACGATGGCTGCTGCGACGTGAATGCGCATGTTTCGCTGAGTCTTCACGGTATGGGCAATTCCTGCAAAGGCGTACGAAAAGCTGCGAATAAAGCTGCTCCATGCACGCAAGGTATATCGCCTACCTCGTCAAGCCAATTTTCTGCAGTACTTCCTCTTGACGGGAAAACATTTCTTTTTCTTCCTGCTCGGTTTGATGGTCATACCCGAGGAGATGGAGAAAGCCATGGACGGCCAAAAAGCCCAGCTCCCGCTCCAGTGAATGACCGTAATCCCGGGCTTGCTCCTCAGCCTTTGGCAACGAAATAATGATGTCGCCAAGCATGTTGGGAAATTGGTCAAGCTCTTCTTCGTCGATAAAAATGTCCATTTCGCCTTCTCCCGCCTCGTTCATGGCGAAAGACAGAACATCTGTTGGACGATCGACATTCCTGTACTCGCGGTTCAGCTCGTGTATGCGTTCATTGTTAACCAATGTGACGACCACTTCTCCGCTGACTTCTTCCCGCTCTGCTGCTTCCTGCAGACAGCGGACGATAAGGGCTTCGAGCTGCTCGCCAATCGGTTCGATTTCTTCGTGAAGGACTTCTACAGATAACACGAATGCTTGTCTCCTTTACCTGGTGCTGTGTTCTACTTCGTCTTTGGCGTACGCCTCGATAATTTTTTGAACCAGGCTGTGACGTACGACATCCGCCTCCTGGAAGCGGATAAAGGCGACGTCCGGGATAGGGCCGAGAATCCGCTCAGCCTCTCGCAATCCGGACTTTTTGCCCTTCGGCAGGTCGATCTGTGTCACGTCACCCGTAATCACCATCTTGGAGCCGAATCCAAGACGGGTCAAAAACATTTTCATCTGCTCCGGAGTGGTGTTCTGGGCCTCATCGAGAATGACAAAGCTGTCCTCCAGCGTGCGGCCGCGCATATACGCAAGAGGCGCCACCTCGATCAGTCCCCGCTCCATCATTTTTGCCACCTGCTCTACACCCAGCATGTCGTACAGTGCATCGTACAGCGGACGCAGATAAGGATCTACCTTTTCCTGCAGGTCGCCAGGCAAAAAACCGAGACTTTCCCCTGCTTCTACCGCAGGCCGTGTCAGGACGATCCGTTTGACTCGTCCATTTTTAAGAGCGCTGACTGCCATCACAACCGCCAGATACGTTTTTCCGGTACCCGCCGGTCCGATGCCAAACACGATATCATGCCGTTTCATTTCGGATAAATAATGGCGCTGTCCCAGTGTCTTGGCGCGAATCAGTTTTCCTTTCTGCGTCCGAGCCACTTCCTCCTCGTAGACATGGAGCAGCTGTTCAACCTCTCCATTTTCGAGAAATTGCAGCGCGTACGATACGTCACGCTCAGAAAGGGGGATGCCTCTGCGGATCAGCTGAAGCAAAACGGAAAACAAGCGAGACAGCTTATCCACCTCTGCCTTGTCACCAGCGATGAGGACCTCACCACTTCGGGAAATGATTTTTGCAGTTGTTTTTTCTTCAATGATTTTTAGATACGCATCGTGGGGTCCAAACAACAGTAGTGCTTCAGATGCATCAGCAAACGGGATTTTTACCTCTTCTTGTACGTGCAACAGGCTTCCATCTCCTTGCAGCAGTAATCATATGTTAGGGAGCTGGATCAGGCGAGGGCGGCGAGGCCACAATCGGCTGTTCCTCAGCAATATCTTCGATGACAGAAAAATGAATGCTCAAGTAAACTTTACCATTCTCTCTCTTGACGTGCAAAACTTTTTCGTCTCGAATGGCCGCATCCGCTCCCGCTTTTTGCAAGATATCCTCGCGTGCGATCTGTTGGGCCAAAGCGATTGCCTCCTCTTGGCTGAGCTCCTGCGCGACCGGCTCTACCTCCGCATGCGTAACGGTCTTCCAGCCGATGGGAATCGAGAACCCGGCTATCGAAGGCGAATACCTTTCTTCGGAGGACTCCGCTTTTGCAAATGGCTCGATTTGCCACGGCCAAATCTGCAGCGCGTATGGCCCGACCAGCAAGTACTGGTGTTCTTGCTTTTCCCCCGTGTAGCGGTATTGGGAACGGGTTAGCGGAACGGAGACGTTGCTGATATACCAGACTTCTCCTTTTACAGTCCCTTTGGCTGCCACTGCCTTTTGCCGTTGATCATTCCCGATGATCCCTGAAATGAGGATTTGTCCTTTATTGACAACCTGATTGACCGTCACCGCTTTCTTGCCTGCCTCTGGCAAAATGGTGGAAATGACCGCCCGCTTCTTTGCCACCAGATGGCGTGGCCCGATCGGATCAGGCAACTCCTGTTCCTCCTTCTCGACCACCTGGATGATCGCCTTCGTTCCCTGGATGTTCACCCATATCCAGGAGGCTTGCGGAATCAGCTTCATCATCTCCCGCCGTATTTCCTGCGGTTCTTTTAGTTTGGCCTTCCATACCCCTTCTTTAATCCCTACTTGTTCTGCTGCCTTGGCCACCATTTCCGGATGGAGCTTTTTGGTCCCCACTACCTCTATTTGCCAAACGAATGAGGAGAGCATGTACAATCCGAAGAAAAACAAAGCGACACCCGTGATAAAACCCGCTTTTTTCCGCAAACGAAACAGCCAAAACGGAAATCCCTCCCGCTTTTGCACATGCACCCGGCAGCCCGTCTCCTTTAAAAGCGGCCGCAAGCGAAAGTAATCCTGAAGCAGGATATCACAACTGCTGACCTCTGTACCGACCCTGCGAATGTTCCATACCTGTATTCCCTGTCGCACTGCCATGTTGAGGAACCTTTCAAAACGTTTGCCACGGACCGTAATCGTGATATGTCCGTTCATCCATTCCTGCAGTCCATTGCGCATGCTAGTCCCCACTTTCCTCGCGTATTCACCCTCATCCCCGCCGGGAATGGCAGACCACTGGCTCATCGGTGGCCCCCCATCCTTCCTGCGAGTCCGACTTACGTTTTCTCGAGAAATTTCACCCCGCCGATCCTGCCTTCCAATAGCACTTCTTCGGGTAAAATGGCGCGGATGACCAGTTGCTCTCCCGTCACAATCAGTTGACCGTTGGTTAACAGTAAACGGAGCTCCTTCTCACTGAAGTGGAGAACTCCGCGGTGGTTTTCAATATACATCTGCAAATGACCAATCATGGTGATGCGCGGGACTTCGAGAACCACATCCTGCGGCAAATCCAGCACTCCTACTGCCAGATTACGCAACCGGCGGCTCCATCGCCTCATGAGTAAGCCCCCCCTTTCGCTGACGCATCTATGGAGTATGGAGAAAGAAAATCGTCAAAGACAAGACAGCATCGTGCCCGCAATTCTTCTCTTATAACCGTATGCGGCATAGCCGGAGGAACATGCAGAAAACTTCATGTCACAAACGAAACGATAGGCGAGAGGACCAAAAGGCAGCCAAAATAAAAAAAGCCCGTCACTCCATGCGAGGAGGAGCAGGCTAGTTCTATCATCCTTGATGAACGGGTTGTTTGGAACCCTTCGAGGATCGCGAGGCCGCTTTCCACTTTTTCAGTACACGCTTTACTTTTTCAGCCGTACAACCGCAGGCGATTGCTGTCTCGTAGATGGATTTTTTTTCATAAATCACCAGCCGAATCACTTTCTGTCGAAATCGGCTCATCCCTTCCAATGCCTGTGGATTCATCCTTTTCTACCCCTTATCTTTTCTAAATATTGTAATTCTTTTCCTTCTTTAAGAATAGGAGATGGATGCAATCGACACAAGTAGTGTTATTCGATATCTTTCGACAGCGAAATCTACCAAAGGGAAGCCTTCTATGGAAAAAAGAAGAGCTGCCCTGCATGCAGTCTCTTCTGCTTTACAGGACAGCCCCTGCGGCCAAAACAGGTTTACAAGCTTCTTCTCGCTGGAAGATGGGGAGTGCGCGCTCGAGGTGGGCCATAAATCATCGCCCACTTCATCCCTTCCCGAGGATCGAACGTATCGTGCTGCTCTTCCTCACGCGAAACTGCAGGAGCGCTTGCAGACTCTTTTCTCTCCAGCGGACGTTCTGCCTCAACAGCGGTTTCCAGTGTCACCAAATGCTCCGACTCTTGCCACCCCTCAGTCTGTACGCTGCTTTCCATAGCAGGTGCCGCTTCAGGTCGAGGCTCAAGCGATGTGACGGTCCGCCTTTCTTCCTGCTCTTGCTCCCACGGCCATCCGCCGCCATCCGCTGGTGTAAGCACCGGGCGGGGAGCGGGTTTTTGATTCGGCTTTTTATTTCCTTTCAGACCTAACAGCTTATAGCCCAAGTAGCCCAGTATGACAAACCAGAACTTGCCGATCAGCGGAATTGCCCAACCCAGCAGATCAAATAAGAGCTCCAGGAGATCGTCCATGATCCCGGCCTCTACTTCTTGTCATCCGGCGGGGTAATCGGTTTCTGTTTTTCACCCGCATGACCGAATGATTGACGCATCTGGGTATCCGCTGAAATATTTTGCAGGTTGTAGTAATCCATTACGCCCATTTTGCCGCTTTTCAAAGCCTCGGACAAAGCGAGTGGCACTTGCGCCTCCGCTTCCACTACTTTTGCTTTCATCTCTTCTACGCGGGCTTTCATTTCCTGTTCGGTTGCGACAGCCATCGCGCGGCGCTCTTCGGCTTTTGCCTGGGCAATGCGTTTGTCCGCCTCTGCCTGATCGGTCTGAAGCTGTGCCCCGATGTTTTTCCCTACATCTACATCTGCAATGTCGATGGACAGGATTTCAAAAGCGGTACCAGCGTCCAACCCTTTGTTCAATACCGTTTGGGAAATTCTGTCCGGATTCTCCAGCACGTCTTTATGCGCCTCGGAAGAACCGATTGTCGTCACAATTCCTTCTCCTACACGAGCAATGATCGTCTCTTCGCCTGCACCCCCGACGAGTCGGTCGATATTGGCACGCACGGTTACCTTTGCTTTCGCTTTTACTTCAATACCGTTCTTGGCCATCGCGGCTACGATTGGCGTTTCGATTACCTTCGGATTGACGCTCATTTGGACCGCTTGAAGCACGTCGCGGCCAGCCAGGTCAATCGCGGCCGCACGCTCGAAGCCAAGCGGAATATCCGCACGCTGCGCGGCAACCAGGGCATCAACAACGCGGTCTACGTTACCGCCGGCGAGATAGTGACTCTCCAGTTGATTGGTGTCCAGCTCAAGCCCTGCTTTTCTTGCCTTGATCAACGGATTGACGATCCGCGACGGGATAACCCGGCGCAGGCGCATAGCCACCAGTGTAATGATCCCGATCCGAACGCCGGACGCCAATGCAGATATCCAGAGCATGACCGGGACGAACGAGAAGAAGATGGACAGGACAACAATTGCCACTGCCACCATAAAAATAAGAGGAATTAATCCGCTTTCCAACATGTACAATCTACTCCTTTTGATCGATTTCCTGAACGACTACCCGAGTTCCCTCAACTTGGCTCACGACTATTTGCGAACCAGCGGCGATAAATCCGCCTGCGCTGACTGCGTCAATCCGCTTGCCATCAATCTTCACGACACCGGCCGGACGAAGCGGCGTCAGTGCCACACCGTTTTTGTTCAACAAATCGCGCTGGTCTTTCGGGGCGACGTATCCCGCTTCGTTTCGCTGAACCTCACCTAGGATAAACTTGCTGAAAAGGCCTTTTATCCCATACTTCTTGATGAGAATGAGCATGACGATAACCGTGACCAGAACGGCAATACCCAAAGACGCAAGCCCTTGCTGCGTGTCGTAAGCCGCCATGATCAAACCGGTGACGATACTGATAAAACCAATGGCTCCCACAATTCCGCCCGGCAAAAAGATTTCCATGATCATCAGCAAAATACCGAGGACGAACAGGGCGATGTGCAGCCAGGTGGCAAAACCTGCCACGTAATGCCCGAAGAAGTACAGGCCAAAGGCACACAGCGATATCGTCCCCGCCACACCAAAGCCTGGCGCAAACAATTCAACGACGATTCCGACCAGGCCGACAATCAGCAGCAGACTCATGACGACCGGACTTGTAACGACACGGGCGACACGCTCTCCCACTGTAGGCTCGATGGTCTGCAGGCTGTCCGCCTGAACACCCAGGTACGAAAGCAATTCTGCTTTGCCCGACACCACCTGATCGGCATATCCGAGCTCTTTGGCCCGTTCTGCCCCGAGCGAGAGGACGGTCCCCTTGCCTTTCAGCCCGGGATACTCTTTGTCGATCTCTACCATTGCACGGGCTACCTCTTCGTTTCGCCCGTTCAGCGCTGCTGCTTGGGCCATTTTTTCAGACCAGCCGGAAATGAGCTTCACGTCCGCCGCATTTCCTGCCAGATCGATTGGAGTGGCTGCCCCGATGCTGCTGCCGGGCGTCATCACAATCTCGTTTGCATTCAGGGCTATATAGGTTCCCGCAGAGAAAGCCTGATTGTCGATATAGGCGACTACGTGAACCGGGGATTGCCTGATCAGCTGCCCGATCGAATCGGCAGCTCCGATCTCGCCGCCCGGCGTGTTGATGTGCAGGACAATCAGGTCGGCCTGCTGGCTTTCCGCTTCGGCGAACGCTCTTTTTAGGAAACTTCCCAAGCCTTGCTCGATCTCATGCTCCACAGGGATCCAGTAAGCCTTGTGATAAGTTTTGGCATCGGCCAAATGTCCGGTGGTAAAACCCAAAATCGCTACAGCAATGCAAATGACTGACAGTAATAGCCGCAGAGGGTTCACCGTACGCCTCATTGAACGCATCCCATATACCTCCTTTCTTCGATTGCCTCAGATGTCAGCTACTAAGGGTATACGGAATACATCCCTAATCGTTTCATTTTTCCTTTGTTCATTGTCAGGATCGGCATTTTCACGCAAAATATCCCGCTTCTGGAAGCTTTTCGCTGCAAAAAAAGAAAAACCCAGTCGTTTGAAGACTGAGTTTTTCTGTCGTATCTATATGAGGTTGTTCCTTTTTTACGTTGGTAGTTCCTCAGATACTATCTTTTGCACGAGTGTACCGTCAGCTTTTCCCTTTACTTTTGGCATGATGACGCCCATTACCTTGCCCATCTCCTTTTTGGAAGAGGCACCGGTGGAAGCAATCGCTTCCCGGACAATCTCACGAACTTCGTTTTCACTCAGTTGTACAGGCAAATAAGCTGAAAGCACTTCAATTTCTTCTCGTGTTTTTTCGGCCAGATCCAAACGGCCGCCTTTTTCAAACTCATGGAGGGATTCACGGCGCTGTTTTAACTCACGGGTCAAGATGGTCAGCTCTTCGTCTTCAGACAACTGTCTACCTTTGTTAATCTCTTCGTTCTGGAACGCAGCTTTCACCATGCGAATAACAGAGAGTTTTAGCGCAGCTTTGTCCTTCATCGCTTGCTTCATATCTTGATTGAGTCGCTCCATTACACTCATGATGGGCCCTCCGTCAATTAATACTTGCGCTTACGAGCTGCTTCGGATTTTTTCTTGCGCTTAATGCTTGGCTTTTCAAAGTGGCGACGTTTACGCAGTTCCGCCATCACCCCAGATTTGGCGCTCTCACGCTTGAAGCGGCGAAGTGCGCTATCCAAAGACTCGTTTTTCTTGACTCGAATTTCTGCCATCTGTCTTCCCTCCCTCCGCTAAAACCGTGGGACACCTGTTACCAACAGACTGTCACACTTCATTATAGGACAGAAAACCAAGGCAGGTCAACCTTTCTTTCCAACTTATTCTTGGAAACCTGCCATAAAGTGATAGTGAATATGGAAAACTTCCTGTCCGGCTGATTTTCCGCAGTTGTTTACGAGACGGAATCCGTCCAGCTTCAATTTTTCCGCAAGATGCTGTGCAACCTTGTGAATATGAGCAATCAGCGGCAAATCCTCTTCCTTTGCATCCATCAACGTAGGAATCGGCTTTCTCGGAATGATCAGGAGGTGGACCTTCGCTTTGGGTGCGATGTCGTGAATCACGATCACCCTGTCATCTTCATATTCAAACCTGGCTGGAATTTCTTTATCCATGATACGCGAAAAAATGCTTTTTTCCATCGGGGAAATCTCCTCCTGCCCGCACATATTCTCATTTCAGAAGCTGTATGTATTGGTAAGATGCCGAGGCCTTCCTCCAAACTAGTATTATGATAGCCGAGTTCCTCCGGGAAATGCAATGTCCGCCCGCCAAAAGGTCGTTTATGCGGACAAAAAAGCCTTGCGGTGTCAGGACAGGAATGGTAGCATGGCTTCGTAGTTTTCCCCGGTATAGTCCGCATCTTTTTTCTATACCGTCCGTGGTCAACAGCGAACGCTGCGCTGCCATGAATTTCTCATCAGAGACAAACGTATCATCAAAGCGTGCGGTCGCCGTTGAGCACGGGAAAAATGTCGAGGCGTTTCGATCCCCGCGGAAATGGGGACATTATGCACGCAAAAAGGAGATTGTTTACATGAAGCCAATGAAACTGGAACAGATCGCCGTCATGGCAGAAGGTCTGGTTTTGTCAGGTGATCCCGCCCTCGCTCTGACCTCTGTTCATTTTGACACGCGGCAGTTGGATGCTGGCGCACTGTTTGTAGCGATTCAAGGTGTACGAGACGGACACGATTACCTCCTGCAAGCGGTTGAAAGGGGAGCACAGGCTGCCATCATCTCCAATCAGCAAAAAATCCCGGAGAATCTGCCGGAAGGCTTTGGACTGATCCTGGTCAACGATACGCTTCGCGCCTTTCAGAAGCTGGCCAAAAATTATCGCAGGCTCTTTCCGATTCCGATGGTTGCCGTTACAGGCAGCATAGGCAAAACGACGACAAAGGATATCGTCTCGCACGTTCTGGAAAGCAAGCTCTCGATCCATAAAACGTATAAAAATCTGAACAACCACCTGGGTGTGCCGTATTCCCTGCTGCAGCTTGCGGACAGCCATCAGGCCGCCGTTCTGGAGCTCGGCATGAATCATGCCGGAGAGATTGATCTGCTCGCCTCTTTAGTAAAGCCTCGCATCAGTGTCATCACGTACATCGGTGAATCCCATCTGGAATTTTTCGGTTCCCGGGAAAAAATCGCGCTGGCCAAGGCAGAGCTGCTGCCCCATACGGATCCCGACGGCTTTGTTCTGTTAAACGGCGACAATGAATACTTGCGCAAAATCGCTCATTTGTACCCTGGCAAGGTTCTCACCTACTCGGTCGAGGGTCCGGCGGATATTTGGGCGGAACGCATAACGGCGGAAGAGAACGGCATGGCATTTGACGTCTGTTTTCGGGGAGGAGACCGTTTTTCCGCATTCCTCCCGCTTTTCGGAAGCCACAATGTGTTGAACGCGCTGCCTGCTGTAGCGATCGCACGCCATTTTGGAATGACCGACGAGGAGATTATCCGGGCTTTGGCCGCTGTAAAGCTGTCCGCCATGCGCTTTGAACGGAAAAATTCCGTCACCGGCGCGGTTTATATCAGCGATGCCTACAATGCCAGCCCCACATCGATGGAAGCGGCTGTCTCCACCTTTGCTGACATCCTGCCAGATCGCACGAAAGTATTGGTATTGGGGGAAATGTACGAGCTTGGTCCGGACAGCGGAGAGATGCATGCACAGGTTGGCCGTTTTGCCAGCAAGCTGCGCGACCGGTTCTCGCTGCTGGTAGCCATCGGAGAGCTGGCCCGTCCCCTGTACGAGGCATACGAAGGCGAGAAGCGCTTCTTCGCTGCGAAGGAAGAAGCTGCGGATTTGCTGGCTTCCCTCTGCGACAGCTCGCATGCCTTTTTGTTCAAGGCCTCGCGCGGAATGGAGCTGTGGACGCTCCTGGAGGAAATCGAGAAGCGACAAGGATAAAAAAAGCCCCGGAATGGGGCTTTTTCTGTATCAACTATACAACTCTACTGTTCGACAACATGTCGGTATTCATTGAGTTTGTCAGGCGAAAACGCGGAGTAATACATAGAGGCCAGGTCAGCAACATAGACAGATTTTCCGTCTTGCGACCATCCGATTACCCGGATATTGTCAATGGCAGACAAGTAGGGACTCCATTTATTCTCTCCGATTCCTCCGAAAGGATAGAGAAAGCTGCTCGGCTCCTTTTGATAGCGGATCATCATGTAGCTGTCCTGGGCATTGGAGGGGCGGAAAAACCATTCCGCTGCGAAAGCATGCCCTTTCGGCGACCAGACAATCTTGTCGATGAATTGCTCCATGATCGGCAGATGGGACTGTTTTTGCTGCATTACTTTTTTGCCTGTTTGAAGATCAAGGAAATACTCCTCGTTCTGTGTTCTGACATACTTGTACTTCATGTCACTGGAATACGACGGAAAAGCACTTAGCTTGTGCTCGTATTTGAGCCCGGTCGGAAGGTCGAGCTCCTTGTAGGCGGCGTTCGTTTTATAAAACAGCTTGCGCGATGTCGGCATCCAGTACAGGCTTTGAACATCCCGGCTGTAGCTGGGAGTCATCGCAAACCGGTCATTTATTTTCATTTTCAGAGTGGGAACATGCTGCAGATACAAGTGATACCGCACCTGCTCATCTGTGCCTTTCAGGTCCTTTCGGATAAAAGCGAGATATTCTTCATCAGGTGCAACCAGGAAGTCTGTGATCGGATACGCAGCGGATGCGTGCACCAGAACCTTCTTTTGCCCTGTTGCAGGCTCGAACAGCACCAACTGTTCGTTTTCCAGCATATACAACAGATCTTTGCGGGGAGACCACTTGGCGAAGCCGGGGAGCTTCACCAGCTTTTTTGTCTGCAAGTTGTAGAGATACGGGACGGTTGCATCCTGTTTCGAAAAGCCGATTTTCTCCCCGTAAACGTAGCGGCCCGATGGGGAAATAGCGGCTCTGTGCATCGCCGGCATCTGACCTACAGCCTTGATTGCTCTGCCGTCACCGCTTATTTTGTAAATTTCTGTTGGCGGCTCCTGGGGTTTGGGGGATGGCTGAACGGCCGAGGCCGCGGGAATCGAACCGCCGAGCAGTAATGCCATTGTCAAATAAGTAAGCAATAATCGCTTCATGGCAGAGTGACTTCCTTTCTCGTTATGTGTATCGTTTTTCCAGCTCTTTTATAGACGCCCTACTTCCCTGTTTGTTTCACTTCCACTGCAAAAAGATCTGGCAACGGCCTTCTCTGGTCGGCAGAACATAAAAAGAGCGCCTGTCGCGCTCTTTTTCATGCTTGTCTATTGATGTGACTGCCTGCTATTCCAATTCTTCGGCATCCACGATATTTCGTTGTTTGTCCGCATGCCGCTCCAGACCGAGCGTGACCAGTCTGTCGATCAGTTCGCTGTAGCTGATACCGGACTCCTGGAACAGCAACGGATACATGCTGAATGGCGTAAATCCGGGCATTGTGTTCACTTCGTTGATGTACAGGCGATCATTGGCTTCGTCCCAGAAGAAGTCAACCCGGGATAGGCCCGAACCGTCCAAGGCGCGGAATGCCGTTTTCGCCATTTCTGCCATCCGCTCGGCCACATGAGCGGGCACCTCCGCCGGTATCTGAAGTTCTGTACCCGCACCCTTGTATTTTGCTTCGTAATCGTAAAATTCTTTGGCTGCAATGACTTCACCTACCGCAGAGGTAAGCAGCTCCTCATTGCCGAGCACGCCGATCTCCAGTTCGCGTGCCTTTACAGCCTCCTCCACGACCAGACGGCGGTCAAACTTGGCTGCCAGGTTCATCGCTTCGATCAGTTGATCGCGGTCCTTCGCTTTGCTGACTCCCACACTGGAACCCATATTGGCCGGCTTCACAAAACAAGGGTAGCCCAGCTTCTCTTCGATCTGCCTGATAGTCTCTTCCTGCTTTTGTTCCCACTCGGAACGCAGCACGCCAACATAGTTTACTTGAGGCAAACCGGCCTGGGCAAACACGTTTTTCATCATCCATTTGTCCATCCCTACCGCAGATGCCATCACTCCGGCACCTACATAAGGGATATTTGCCAGCTCAAGCAACCCCTGAATCGTCCCGTCTTCCCCGTTTGGTCCATGTACGACGGGAAAAATCACGTCAATTTCCTGCCCGATCGAAAAGACGGATGCTGGACGAACGGCGGCTACAAGCTGCCCTTCCGCTGAATCTTCTGGCTGCTGACTGCCTCCGTCCGACAAGCGCAGCGAATCAACCGCTTCCGGCAATTGTCCGGACAGCGTCGCTCCTTTTACCCAACTGCCGTCCAATTGTACGTAGACCGGCATGATCTCATATTTATCAGCATCAACCGCCTTCATAATAGACATGGCGGTTCGCAGCGAAACTTCATGTTCCGAGGACTTTCCTCCGTAGATGATTCCAAGTCGTATTTTGTTCCCCATGAACCTTTGCTCCTTTCGCCTCTGCGCGGGCAGAGAGCCTACCCGTATCTCATTCTCTCCCATGGTATGCAAACGCCCTATTTTCTTCTACTCACAAGGCTAATCCATCATCCAGCATACACAATCCCCCTCTCAAATACAAGGGACGTCACGAAAGCACCGCCTGACATTGCTCCTCATATTCTGTAACCAAACAGACATGGAGAATCCTTTACGGGAGGTATGTCCATGAGGGATTATCTGCTTTTTTGCAACTACTGCCGCATGTTTACGCTGCTCCACAGCTACAATCGGGAGACGGGCATGTTTTTAGGCGAGTACTCCCTTTTGCACAACGAGTACACCCGCAACAGCATCGTTCTGAATCGATTTTTACTGGCTCATGTCGGGCATGTGATGCGAGTGATCCCCTCCAAAACAGAGGAATTCCAGGAGATTATTTGCACGGCCGCCCATTTTCTGCAGGACGATATCGACAAGTTCGTCGAGGAAAGTCTGGCGCTTGAAAAATACAAGGAGAGAGATCGGCGAAGCGAACGGGAAATCGGGTTGGTCCAGTTGTATATACTGGAGCATCTGCTCGTACACGAACTGGAAAATATCACGGAGATTCGCGCTTCAACCCCGGCAGAAGGACAAGTTCTGCTCGGCAGGGAGCTCGGTCTGAAACGCGCCCTCGAGCTTCTCAGGAGCGCGCTGGCGGAAAAACAGGCACTGGAGTAGGCACTCTTCTTGCAACTTTGCCAGCTAGAGATACGTATAGATTGATAGAGAAATAGCCGCAGGGAGGTCGTGCCATGTTTGAATACAAGTTCGTCCGCGTCGAGTTGTCCCCTTTCCGCCGCCGTCCCAAGCAGGATTATCAGGCGATTGTAGCCGAGCACGCCAGACAGGGCTGGAGATTAGTACAGATTTTCGCTCCGGCAACAGGCGGCGAGGGTGCCGCCATGTACTTTGAACTTATCTTTGAAAAGCAAGCTTCCTCGTCTTGAGGTTCCGCTTTTAACGCTAAAAAGAGCGGGACATACGCTCCCGCTCTTTTTTGTTGCCTACCGCATGGCTATTTTCGATCGCGCACTTCAAAAATGGCGAATTTCAAGTAATGGGCTTCTTCTGCGCCGCTGATTTGCGGATGGTCTTTTCCCGCTCCCCGCCATTCGATCAGCCGCAAAATTTTCTTCGCATCCACCGCCGCTTCTTGAATCGTTTCCAAAAAGAGCTCGGGAGACATGTGATAGGAGCACGATGCGGTCACCAGAAACCCTCCCGGCCTCACCAGCTTCATCCCATGCAGATTGATGTCTTTGTACCCGCGGCAGGCACCCTTAACCGCTCCCCGTGACTTCGCAAACGCTGGCGGGTCCAAAATTACGACGTCCCATGAACGCTTGGCCTCTACGCTCTCCCGCAAATAGTCGAAGGCATTGGCTGTGACAAAATCGACACGATGCAGGAAACCGTTCAATGCGACATTCCGTCTGGCTGTCTCAATCGCAAGTTCGGAAATATCGAGGGCCGTCACTTTTTTCGCACCGTGCTTGCAGGCGTTCAACGTAAAGGAACCGGTATGGGTAAAGCACTCCAGCACTTCCGCTCCATCCCAAAACGGATTTTTGACGATTTTCCCCCTGCGGTCTACAGGGATAAGCATCTTTTCCCCATCTACGTCCACTTCCTGCATCGTAATTCCGTGAGCCTCTCCCCAGCCTTTCATCAGAGGAGCGATTGCCGCACGATTTTCCCGTTGGTCGTAGAAAAATCCGGTTTTTTGTCCCTCTACGATATCGACTACATACTTTAATCCATTCTCTTCGATCGTCACTTCCCGCGGACATTTGCCATACATCACTTCTTTGCTTTGGGTCAGGCCCTCCAGCTCACGGACAGGCACGTCATTTCGCAAATAGATGCCCGTCGGCGCAAATACCTCAACCAATGCATCCCGAATCCATTCCCGGCGCATTTCCATCCCGAGCGAAAGAATTTGGACGACCAAAATGTCTTCGTAGCGATCGACGATCAATCCTGGCAAAAAGTCTGCTTCTCCATAAATCACCCGGCAGGCCCGCGGATTATCCACAAATCGGGTACGAAACTCGGCAGCTTGTCTGATCCGGCGCAGGAAAAAAGAATAGTCGATCGTTTCCTGCGGGTCGTAGCTGAGAATGCGCACGATCATTTGCGAGGAGGGGTTGATATATCCTTTTGCCAAAAAGTGACCTTTGTGGTTCGTCACTTCTACTATATCCCCCGGTTCGACCTCTCCTGCAATTTCCATTACCTCTGACTGAAAAATCCACGGATGTCCCGTTTCCAGCCGTTTTTTCCTGTGTTGATGAAGCTTCACTTGTGCCACTTGGTGATCCTCCTTGTCATGCTCGTCTCGGTACAGGCATAGCGTAATATATAACCCGACAGGTAAGGAGGATCGCTTGTGATCGGTGCTGTCCTCGCTCCCTTTACGTTTGGACTGAGCTTTTTTCTATTGGGTATGTACGCCATGCGAACCGGCTTTCAGAATCTGGCCGGCAAACGCATGGCTGATTGGCTAGCCCGTTTTACCCGTACTCCTGTGCACAGCTTTTGGGTGGGGCTGCTCTCCACCTTTGTCCTGCAGAGCTCCAGCGCGGTAACGGTCTTGACCATCGGACTTACGCACGCAGGCATGATCGGCTTCGCCCAGACGGTGGGAATCATTCTCGGAACAAACGTTGGGACGACCGTAACGACTGAATTGATTGCCCTTCGCCTCGAGTCTTTTGCCGTGCCGATGCTGCTGGTAGGCGTCGCCATGTGGCTTCTGCCGCGCCGGCTGCCGCGCTGTATCGGGCTGGTCGTAGCGGGCTTTGGCTTGATCTTTCTCGGCATTGACACGATGCAGGTCATGGCCGGACCGCTCCAACAGTCCGATACGTTTCGCGCCTTGTTTCTGGAAAGCAGCCATTCCATCTGGCTCGGTTTACTCACGGGTACGATTTTTACGGCGTTGATCCACAGCAGCTCGGCTACCACCGCAATTACAATGGGGCTGATGTCCCATCACATTCTCTCGATGGAGACGGCCTTGGCGATTGTGCTTGGGGCCAACATCGGCACGTGCTTTACCGCCGTGATCGCGAGCTTTGGAACGAATGCTGCGTCCAGACAGGTGGCGTGGTGCCATACCTTGTTCAACGTTGCCGGTGCTCTCCTGTTTTTGCCGTTTCTTTCTCAGCTTGCCCTGGTCAGCGCATTTTTAACGGACAGTCCCTCGATGCAGATCGCTCATTCGCAGACGATCTTCAATGTCATCTGCTCGCTGGCTGCCCTGCCCTTTACTCGTCAAATTGCTGCGTTCGTCAGGTGGATGGTCCCTGACAAAAAAAGGACGTAAACGCGTTTCTGGCGTAAAATCAGAGTGAGAAAGGAATTAAATAAATGGCGGTGACAACTCCGGCCATAATCATCGCTACACTGGAGGCAGCGGTCTGGACTTGGGAAACGCGGTTCAGACTTGCCGTTCCGATCGCATGTGCGCTCGTTCCGACGGCAATACCGATCGCCCAGTCATCTTTCACCCCGACAAGCGCAAGCAGCGGACGGGCAAAAGCGATGCCGACAATCCCGGTCAGCGCTGTAAAGAATGCGGCCAATGCGGGGACTCCGCCGATGTTTTTGCTCAGCTCAACCGCGATCGGTGTCGTGACCGATTTGGTCAGCATGCTTTTTGTCAGCACATCATCCGTTCCAAACAGCAAGCCCACTCCAAAGACAGTGAGTATCGCGACTGCGCAGCCAGCCCCGACGCCAAGCAGCACGCCCCGCCAGATGTGGGCAAATTCGCGTATCTGTTTGGCCAGGGGAACAGCAAGCGCCACTGTGGCCGGGCCTACCCAGAAGGAAATCCAGTCTCCCCCCAGCCGATAAGCATCCCAGTCGCCATTGATGACCCACCAGATAAACCAGGCGCAAACCGATGCCACCAAAACGGGCTGGATAATAGGAAAACGCGCAGCGGCATACATCGCCATCTTATAGGCCGCCAGCGTTACGATTATCGCAAGCAATGGACTAAGCATCCAGCGACCTCCTCTCTGCTTCTGCCGGGGTCGGAGCAGCCGTCTTTTCCCGTTTCCGATCCAGATACCATTGGATCACCTTCCCGGATACAATCATGACAAAAGCGGGCCCCAGCACCATCGCCAAAATCAGCGGCAGCGGATTTTGCGCTACTGTCTGTAAATAGGATGCGACTCCTACCAGAATCGGCACAAAAAACAGCATCATATGGCGAATCAGCAAATGACTTGCTTCTTCTACCCAATCCAGCTTGACAACCCCGATGATCAGGGCAAGCGTCAGCAGGAGCATTCCCAGAAGGTTTCCCGGCAGTGGAATGTGAAGCCACTGGCTCGCCATCGTTCCGATCCCATAAAAGGCGAGCAGCAAAATGATGCCTTTGATGGTCTTCACGAAAACTCGCTCTCCTCTCTCCTTATCTGATCTCCCTATGACAAACAACTGTGCCCGGCTTAGGGCAAACACGCCTTGCCGGGCTGAAATTCCGTTAGATGGTGACATCTGTTGCAAAAGTATAACAGAAAACAGACTGCAGCAGCCTCGTAAAAGAATAAAAAAGCCTGACCATCAAACGGTCAGGCTTTCCGTTGTTTAGTAGCCGCTTCCCGCTGCTTCCCCACCGTTTACAATCGCGATACCGGAGCTGGCGCCGATGCGAGTGGCTCCTGCTTCGATCATGGCAAGTGCTGCAGCACGATCACGGACACCGCCGGAAGCTTTTACACCTACTTCGGGCCCGACCGTTTTCCGCATAAGTGCGATATCTTCGACAGTCGCGCCGCCCGGACCAAAACCGGTAGAAGTCTTTACGTAATCTGCTCCTGCTTCGACGCACAGTTTGCAAGCCGTTACTTTTTCTTCCTCGGTCAAAAGCCCCGTTTCCAGGATCACTTTCAGGAGTACATCGCCACAAGCCTCCTTCACGGCGGCTACATCCTGCTTGACGGCCTCAAGATCACCTGATTTGAGTGCACCGATATTCAGGACCATGTCAACTTCCGTCGCACCGTTCGCAATCGCATCGCGGGTTTCCGCTGCCTTGGCTGCCGTCGAGTTTGCCCCGAGAGGGAATCCGATGACCGTGCACACCTTTACATCCGTTCCCGCCAGCAGTTCGGCAGAGCGTTTGACCCAGTAAGGATTTACGCAAACCGAGGCAAAATCATGTTCTCTTGCTTCCGCGCACAGCTTGTCAATCATCGCAGCGGTCGCATCAGGCTTTAACAGGGTATGGTCGATATACTTGTTCAATTTCATATTCTTACACCTCAATCCCGAAATGGTGCAAAGCTAGGCGAAGCACATTATCGTTGTTCCGGTACCCGCGCTTTTGCTGCAGCGCCCACGCCTCATCCGGAGAATGCCAATGGACAGCGTTGATCTCTTCCTCCTGAACAACGATCTCGGTAGAATACGCTTCTACCAGATAATAGTGGACCTCTTTATTGACCAGTTCTCCCGTGACAGGATGATGGTAGTCGTAATAGATGGTGTCCAGCTTTTCTCCCAGACGCCCTCTCACCCCAGTCTCCTCCAGTACCTCGCGGAGAGCTGTTTCCTCAATCGTTTCCCCTAGTTCCTGCTTCCCTTTGGCGAGTGTAACTTTTCCGTAGCGATCTTCTATCAGCATGATCAGCAGGTTGCTGTCTGTTGCTTGGTAGACGACGCCGCCAGCAGAGATTTCCTTCATCCCACGTGTTCCTTCAACTGCATCGGGATCGGTGTGTCCAGAACGCGGACAAACGTGCCTTTGCAGTATTCAGAGCCTGCTTCATCCAGCCGTACCTTGCAAATCTTGCCGATCATGGATTCATCGCCAGGGAAAACGAGATTGAGATAATTGTCCGAATACCCCATCAAGAGGCCGCTTTCGGGCGCTTCTTTGTAAGGACGCTCAGGAATAACCTCCAGGACCTCTCCGACAAATTGCTGGGCGTATTGAAGCGTCAGCTCTCGGTTCAGCTCCAGAAGCTGGGTTACGCGCTCGTGCTTGATTTCTTCCGGAATTTGATCGGTCATCCGTGCCGCTGGAGTGCCTGTCCGCATCGAGTACGGGAACACATGCAGCTCGGCAAAGCCGATCTTTTGAATGAACTCGTATCCATTGCGGAATTGCTCGTCCGTCTCGCCTGGGAAGCCGACAATCACGTCTGTTGTCAAAGCAACGCCAGGCAGCGCCTCGCGAACCTTGACCATTTTTTCATAAAACTCTGCCGTGGTGTATTTCCGGCGCATCCGTTTCAACACGTCATCGTCGCCGGCCTGAAGCGGTACGTGCAGATGGCGCACGACGCGGTCTGAATGATTGATTACGTCGATCACTTCATCCGTGATTTGGCTCGCTTCAATCGAACTGATGCGGATGCGCTTCAAGCCTTCTACCTGATGCAGGTCGACAAGCAGCTTGGCCAGGTTGTAATCTTCCAGATCTTCCCCGTAGCCGCCTGTGTGGATACCGGTCAAAACGATCTCCAGGTACCCCGCCGCAACCAGCTGTCTCGCTTGCTCAAGGACACTTTCCGGTTTGCGGGAACGCATCAGGCCCCGCGCCCATGGAATAATGCAGAAGGTGCAAAAGTTGTTGCAGCCCTCCTGAATTTTCAGCGAAGCCCGCGTGCGGTCGGTAAAGTTGGGTACGTCCAACTCCTCGAATTCGCGCGCTTTCATGATGTTTGCTACTGCGTTGATCGGCTTGCGCTCAGAACGGATCTGATCCACATACTCGATCAGCTTCTCGCGCCCCTGAGTTCCGACAATGATGTCTACTCCCGGAATTTGAGCGATTTCGCTCGGGGAGGTTTGCGCATAGCAACCGGTAACAGCGACAATGGCGTCAGGATTGCGGCGGATCGCACGGCGAATGACCTGACGGCTCTTCTTGTCTCCGGTGTTGGTAACTGTACATGTATTGATAACGTAAACGTCTGCCTCATCCTGTTCAAAATCAACCCGCTCGTAGCCACTGTTTTTAAACAGCTGCCAGATCGCTTCCGTCTCGTAGCTGTTCACTTTACAACCCAATGTGTGGAAAGCAACCGTAGACATTGCGCCTCCTCCTTTCACTCTATCCATAAACGATTGAAATTTTTTATGATTGGCCCAAGGTACGCTCAAACTGATAAGATGCCGCCGCCAGCACGTATTGGCAAGCTGTTTCCGTCCGCAAGATACGGGGACCAAGGGAAATGGACCGGATTCCGGCAGCTTCAGCCGCTGCTACTTCCTCCGGGGAAAAACCTCCCTCCGGTCCGATCAGGACCAGCAGCGAGTCGCCCGGCATCAGTGCCGGCAAAACCTCATGCAGTGTTGTACCGCCTTCTTTTTCGTATGCAATCACCGCACGGGTGTAGCGCGATGATTCCTCCACGATCTGTCTGAACGTGACTGGTGCCAGCAGCTCCGGCAAGATACTGCGATGCGACTGTTCCGCCGCTTCCTTGACAATCTTGCGCCAGCGGTCCAGCTTCTTCGCCTCTTTCTTGGCGTCCAGCTTGACGATGGTCCGCTCGGAGGAAAAAGGAAAAAAAGCGAACGCTCCCAATTCCGTTCCCTTTTGCAGGACCCACTCCATCTTTTCACCTTTTGGCAAACCCTGTCCAATCGTGATCTGCACCGGGAGCTCCCGCTGTTCGCGAAGCAGCTCCACAACAGTTGCCACTACTTCCTTGCCGGACAAGGAATCGATGCGAACAATCGCGGAACGTCCTGCTCCATCGCTGACGATGATCTCCTCGCCGCTTTTTGCCCGCATCACATTTACGATATGATGAACGTCATCGCCTGTAATGGTGACCTCTCGTTCGGAGAACAGGTGCGGCTCGACAAAATATCTTTGCATCCCGCTAACCTCACTATTTTATCTTTTTTTTGCTGTAATGGCTACCCAATCATCAATGAAAATGGTTTCCACGATCTCCAAACCGGATGCAGCCATCGCGTTTTTCACTTCTTGCGCTTTGGCTTCGATGATGCCTGAGGCAATGAACGTTCCCTCCGGCTTGAGTACGCGGTAAACGTCATCTGTAAAGCGAACGATGATCTCAGCCAAAATGTTGGCGACGACGAGGTCTACCGGTCCATCGACGCCTTCCAGCAGGTTGTTCTGTCTGACCGTAATTTTCTCATCGACTCCGTTCAGCTCCGTATTGGCCTGTGCGGAACGGACAGCCACCTCATCCAAGTCCATGGCCAAAACATGCTCAGCACCCAATTTGACCGCTGCGATGCTGAGAATAGCCGTACCGGTCCCGACGTCAAATACGCGGTCCCCCGGCTGCAGATATTTTTCCAAGGCCCGCAGGCAAAGAATGGTGGTAGGGTGTGTACCCGTTCCAAAAGCCATTCCCGGGTCCATCTCGATGATGACTTCATCCGGACTCTTTTGCTGATACTCTTCCCAAACCGGCTTGATCGTCATGCGATCGGAAACATGCACCGGCTTATAGTACTTTTTCCAGGCGTGGGCCCACTCGTCTTCGTGAACATCGTTTACGGCAATCGTGCCCTTTCCGATATCCAAGCCATAACCTGTCAACTCGTCCAGCTGCTGTTTCAACTCGCTCAGCATATCTCCGAGCGTACTGCTGTCTGCCGCCAGATACGCTTTGACGAATACGCCCTCGGCCGGAAAATCATCCGGGGATAGCTGGTAGATCTCACCAAATGGGGTATCCCAATCGCGATGCAGCACCTCCGGGTCTTCGATCACAACCCCGTTGGCTCCCATCTCGTATAGAAGATTGGACACTGCATCTACTGCCTCCGCTGTAGTATGGATACTAACTTCAGACCATTTCATGAACTACCAACTCCCCATTTACTCTTTTCCTTGGGCAAAACTACTCTCCGCGAAATGCGCGTTTCATTCTTTCAAAAAAGCTCTCGTTGTCTTCCGATGCCGGATGTCCAGGCGACTCGCCCGACAGCTCCGCAAACTCCCGGAGCAGTTCTTTTTGCCTGTCTGTCAGCTTTTTCGGCGTGACGACGCGCGCCTTTACATGCTGATCCCCGCGGCCGTTTCCGCGCAAGAACGGCACACCCTTCCCGCGCAGGCGGAAAAAGGTCTCCGATTGTGTACCAGCCGGGATCTTCAGCTTGACACGACCGTCAACAGTCGGTACCTCGATCTCGTCTCCCAGTGCCGCTTGGGCAAAGGTAATCGGCACCTCGCAGTAAATATCGTTCCCTTCACGTTCAAAAAACTCGTGCGCTTTTACCCGCAAGACGACGTACAAGTCTCCCGGAGGCCCCCCGTTGAAGCCAGGCTCTCCCTCGCCGGAAACGCGAAGCTGGGCACCGTCATCCACACCGGCCGGTATGTTGAGGTGAATTTTGCGGCGAATCTTGACCCGACCTGCGCCTTTGCAGGAGGTGCATTTCTCTTTGACGACCTTCCCTTTGCCCTCGCAGGTCGGACAAACGCGCCGGTTGACGATCCGTCCAAACGGCGTATTCGCGGCCACTTCCTGCTGACCCGTCCCCTTGCACGTATGGCAGGTTTCAACGCCGGAACCCGGTTTGGCTCCGGAGCCGTGACAAGTATCGCACTCGGCTTCTTTCGGAATCTCAACATCTGTCTCTTTTCCGAAAACGGCCTCCGTAAAGTCGATGGACAGCCCAAACTGCAGGTCCGAGCCTTTGCGCGGAGCATTTGGATTGGCACGTCTGCCGCCGCCAAAGAACATGTCGAAGATGTCGCCAAAGCCGCCCATATTGTTCGCGTCGAAGCCGCCAAATCCACCGCCGCCGAAGCCCTGATTCGGGTCCTGGTGGCCAAAGCGGTCATACTGGGCGCGAGCTTGCGAATCGGACAGAACGTCGTACGCTTCCTTTACTTCCTTGAACTTCGCTTCGGCATCCGCCTCTTTATTCACATCGGGGTGGTACTTGCGAGCCAGTTTGCGGTACGCCTTCTTGATTTCCTCGGTATCCGCATCCTTGGAGACTCCCAGTACCTCGTAATAATCCCGTTTCATCTCCTGAATCACTCCCATGACAGTCAACTGTTATCATAGCATGTGACAGACTCGAAAAAAAGTCAAAGTCAGCGTTCCGTGACTTTGACTTCTTTTCTCGCTATCATTCGCTTACTTCTTGTCGTCGACAACCTCGTAGTCAGCGTCTACGACATTCTCTTTTTTCGCATCGCCGGATGCATCCTGGGCACTGGCTCCCTGTGCGGCCTGAGCTGCTTGTGCAGCCTGCTCATACAGTTTCACGGAGATTTGCTGAATGATCTGGGACAGTTCGTCCTTGGCTGTCTTGATCTCGTCCAGGTTTCCACCTTCGAGTGCCTTTTTCACCTTATCCTTGGCTTCATTCGCTTTATCGATTTCAGCCTGATCTACCTTGCCTTCTACTTCCTTCAAGGTTTTCTCGGTAGTGAACACGAGCTGGTCGGCTTCATTGCGGACTTCTACTGCTTCTTTGCGCTGTTTGTCGGCCTCGGCGTTCAATTCGGCCTCTTTTACCATGCGTTCAATCTCTTCATCGGACAGACCGGAGTTGGAGGTGATCGTAATGCGCTGCTCTTTGCCGGTACCCATATCCTTCGCGCGAACGTTTACGATGCCGTTGGCGTCGATATCGAAGGATACTTCGATTTGCGGGATGCCGCGAGGAGCCGGCGGGATATCGGAGAGCGTGAAGCGGCCGAGTGTTTTGTTGTCTGCCGCCATTTGGCGCTCCCCTTGCAGCACGTGGATTTCCACGGATGTCTGGTTGTCGGCAGCCGTAGAGAACACCTGCGATTTGCTGGTCGGAATCGTCGTATTGCGCTCAATCAGCTTCGTAAATACGCCGCCCAGCGTTTCAATACCGAGAGACAGCGGGGTTACGTCAAGCAGAACAACGTCTGTCACGTCACCGGTCAGAACGCCCGCTTGCACGGCAGCACCCAGTGCGACGACTTCATCCGGGTTGACACCTTTGTGCGGTTCTTTGCCGGTAAACTTCTTGATCGCTTCCTGTACGGCCGGAATCCGGGTAGAGCCCCCTACGAGGATAACGCGGTCAATTTCGTTTGCGGAAAGACCCGCATCCTGCAGCGCCTGACGGGTTGGGCCCATCGTGCGTTCCACGAGGTGAGCGGAAAGCTCTTCGAATTTCGCACGGGTCAGGTTGAGTTCCAAGTGTTTCGGACCAGTTGCGTCTGCTGTGATGAACGGCAGAGAGATCGTGGTCGTCAAAACGCCGGAGAGGTCCTTTTTCGCTTTTTCCGCAGCATCCTTCAGACGTTGCAGAGCCATGCGGTCTTTGGACAGATCGATACCGTGCTCCTTCTTGAACTCGCTCACGAGGTAATCGATAATCACCTGGTCAAAATCGTCACCACCGAGCTTGTTGTCGCCGGAAGTTGCTTTTACTTCGAAGAAGCCCTCTGAAAGCTCAAGAATCGAAACGTCAAACGTACCGCCGCCCAGGTCGTATACGAGGACAGTCTGGTCTTCCGTCTTTTCCATTCCGTATGCCAGTGCAGCCGCAGTCGGCT
Source organism: Brevibacillus sp. FSL K6-2834 (assembly GCF_038592925.1). NCBI lineage: Bacteria > Bacillati > Bacillota > Bacilli > Caryophanales > Paenibacillaceae > Brevibacillus > Brevibacillus sp. FSL K6-2834. Next base: position 2,106,484 of record NZ_CP151945.1, on the reverse strand, counting down.
CGTTCACGATCCGCAGAACTTCCAAACCGGCGATTTTGCCGGCGTCCTTGGTCGCTTGGCGCTGGCTGTCGTTGAAGTAGGCTGGAACCGTAATAACTGCCTTGGTGACCGTTTCACCGAGGTACGCTTCCGCGTCGGCTTTCAGCTTTTGCAAAATCATCGCCGATACTTCCTGCGGCGTATACTCTTTTCCTTCCAGTGTCACCTTGTGGTTTGTCCCCATGTAACGCTTGACTGACATGACGGTGTTGTCTGGATTGGTGATCGCCTGGCGTTTCGCCGCTTCACCTACGATACGCTCGCCATTTTTGAAAGCAACTACGGAAGGTGTGGTACGGTTGCCTTCGGGATTGGGGATAACGACAGGCTCGCCGCCCTCCATAACTGCTACGCAAGAGTTTGTTGTTCCCAAGTCAATACCGATTACACGACTCATACTGTAAAATCCTCCTCACGACTTCACTCACTAGTTATTCATGCTTGCTGTATGACGCTAAAAAAAGAAAATCGGCTAGGCGTTCACTTTCACCATGGCAGGACGAATGACACGGTCCTTGAATTGATAGCCTTTTTGCAGCTCTTCAACAACCACGCCGGATCCGTACTCAGGATCCTCCGTTTGCATGACCGCCTGGTGAACATGGGGATCAAAAGGCTGTCCCTTCGCCGGAATGGGTGCAAGTCCTTCCTTTTCAAATACTTGAACCATCTGGCGGTACACCATATCGACACCAGTCAAAAGCGATTCGACAGTCATCGCCTCTTTGTCGGCAGAAAGCGCCCTTTCAAAGTTGTCCAGTACAGGCAGCAGCTCCTCCACCACTTTTTGCGAGGCGTACTTCGCCAGATCCTCTTGTTCTTTTCTCAGGCGGCGCCGCATGTTTTCCATGTCTGCCATCGCTCTCAACAGGCGGTTGTTGTTCTCTTCTGCCTGCGCTCTCCAGCGCTCCGCTTCCTGCTGCCAATCGATCTGTTCCGCTTGCTCGGAAGCAGGATCGACGGTTTGCTCCGCTTTGTCAGTCGTCTCTTCTGCTGCGTTGTCTGGTGAAACATCCTGGGTCATTTTTTCATCGTTCAAGATTCAAATACCTCCTGTGACCGCCGAGGCACTACGGCCGAGACGTTCCCATATTCCTATTTCTCAAATTCTGATGTCAGCATTTGCGAGAGACCTTCCGCCAGGTAATTCAACACGGTGATGACTTTGCTGTATTCCATTCGGGTAGGCCCAAGTATTCCAACCATCCCCACAGGCTTTCCGCCCAAAGAATAGGATGTCGTAATGATGCTGCACTGCTTGATGGCATCCAACTGATTTTCCTGCCCGATCCGGACAGTCAGCCCTTCCGCGGGCGCTCCGAACAAATGAATCAGCTGGTCATTTCGCTCCAGAAGCTCAAGAATATCCTTCACCTTATCGACATCGCGAAACTCCGGCTGGTTCATGATCTTGGTCGCTCCGCGCAAATAGACGCGTTCTTTTTCTTCCCGGGTCAAAGAGTCTTCCAGGATATGCAGCATCTCTTCGTACTGCTCTACGTGACGTCTCATCTCGCCTGCTATTTCCTGATAAAGGCGCTGCCGCAGCTGCCACAGCGGAACATCAGACAGCTTGGTGTTCAAGATGTTGACCAGCTTTTCAATCTCCTGCGGCCGGACGCCCTTTGGCAGATCGATCAGCTTGTTTTCCACACGACCAGTATTGGTCACCACGATGGCTACTGCCTGTTCTTCGTTCAAGGGAACGATTTGAATATGTTTCAGCCGATGCTCAAAGATCTCCGGACCGAGCACGATAGCCGTGTAGTTGGTCACATGAGAAAGAATTTGAGCGGTGTATTCGATCACCTGTTCAAAGTGATGAATACGCTCGGCAAACAGCTGCTTCAGCTTTCCCAATTCCAGGTCGTTCAATAAATGCGGCTGGATCAGGTTGTCTACGTAAAAGCGATACCCTTTGGTGGAGGGCACCCTTCCCGCCGAGGTATGCGGCTGTTCCAGATACCCCAGCTCTTCCAAGTCGGCCATTTCGTTGCGAATCGTCGCCGAACTAAAGCCGATGCCATCTTTTTTGGAAATGGTTCGGGAGCCTACAGGTTCGGCCGAATGAATGTAATTATCGACAATCGCATTGAGAATCAATCGTTGGCGGTCCGATAACATGCTGCCTTCGCCTCCCTGTTGTTAGCACTCAGATGTATCGAGTGCTAAATCTATTTATTAAGTTATCAATACGGGAGGAATTTGTCAATGTTTTCCCAGAAACGACTTCCCTTTTTCCTGTCTGCCTAATCGCCCAAAAAGCGGGCGAATACCTCATTCCCAAGCGGCAATGCCGTGCGAGTCAGGCGCAGCCGCCCGTCACTCCATTCGAGCATTCCTTTTGCTACTTCTTCTTCTATGATACGGCCGTATTCTTCCATGATGGTCTTTCCGAAACGGCGGCTGAACTGTTCCGCATCGATGCCCTCGCGCAGCCTGAGCCCCATGATCATGTGGTCCTCCATCGCTTCTTTCGGCGAAACCGCGAACTGTTCGACACGCGGCAACCCTTCCCGGCACATTTGCAAATAGATCGCCAGCGGCCCTGCATTGACATGCCGTTCATGATCGACATAGCCGTGCGCGCCCGCTCCCAAACCGTAATACTCCTCATTAAGCCAGTATGTCTTGTTGTGCCTGCTTTCAAATCCTGGCTTGGCAAAGTTGCTGATCTCGTATTGATGATAGCCGTGGCGTTCCATTTCCTCGATCAGCAGCAGGTACATATTCAGCTCTGTCTCTTCGGATGGAAGCGGCAGCTGATCCTTTTGGTACAAGGTATGAAAGAGCGTATTCTCCTCCACTTTCAGACTATATGCAGAGAAGTGGGTTGTGGGCAATTGAAATGCTTTTTGCAGGGTGTCCCTGAATATCTCTTCTGTTTGATCAGGCAAGCCGAACATCAGATCAATCGTCAAATTGTCAAACCCTGCCGCAACGGCATTATCGATGCTCTGATACACCTGCCCCACGTCGTGAATCCGTCCCAAACGCTTCAACAGGCTTTCATCAAACGATTGCACCCCGAAGCTGAGCCGATTCACTCCCAGCTCCCGCATCAACCGCAGCTTCTCTTTGTCCGTCGTCCCTGGATTTGCTTCCATCGAAAATTCCAGTTCCGGCGCTGCATACCGTCCCAGATGCTTCTCAACCATCTCGAGGAATCTGCGCATTTGCGCCTGATCGAGAAACGTCGGGGTCCCGCCTCCGACGAAAATCGTTTTTACTTGTTGGACTGGCCATTTGGCAAAGGTCAGCTCCATCTCTTTTTCCAGTGCGTCCAGATAGTCCCAAATCAACTGCGGATTGTTGGTGACAAACGAGTTGAAATCGCAGTAATAGCATTTATTCGTGCAAAAGGGAATGTGGATATAAACAGATTGGGGCGCCAAGATTCTTCCCCTCCTTTATTGGAAAAGTCAAAAGACCTGACATCACCGTCAGGTCTAGTATTCTGCAACATCTGCAAACTGCAGACCGGTTTGTTTCGGCCTATTTCTTGTCGTCCATCCGGAGAACAGCCATGAACGCTTCTTGCGGCACCTCGACGGAACCGACGGATTTCATGCGCTTTTTCCCTTCTTTTTGCTTTTCCAGGAGTTTGCGCTTCCGGCTGATGTCCCCGCCGTAGCATTTGGCCAGGACGTTTTTGCGCAGGGCGCTGATCGTCTCCCGCGCGACAACCTTGTGTCCGATCGCAGCCTGGATCGGCACCTCGAATTGCTGTCTCGGGATCAATTCCTTCAGCTTTTCGCAGATGATGCGGCCACGGTTGTAGGCGCTGTCGCGGTGGACGATAAACGACAGGGCATCCACGACTTCTCCGTTCAACAGAATGTCCATTTTCACAAGCTTGGACGGCTTGTAGCCTGCCAATTCATAGTCAAAGGAGGCGTAGCCTTTGGTTCCTGACTTCAGCAGATCAAAGAAGTCGTACACGATCTCCGAGAGCGGCATGTCGTACTTCAGCTGCACGCGATTTTCTCCCATGTACTGCATGTCGAGAAATTCTCCGCGCTTGCCCTGGCACAACTGCATGACATCGCCCACGTAATCCTTCGGCACCATTACGGTAGCCGACACATACGGCTCTTCGATCATTTCGATCTTCTGCACTTCCGGCATTTTCGACGGGTTGTCGATCTCGATGACCTCGCCATTGGTCATGGTCACCCGGTAAATTACGCTCGGTGCGGTCGTGATCAGATCGATGTTGAATTCCCGCTCAATCCGCTCCTGAATGATCTCCATATGCAAGAGACCGAGGAATCCGCAACGGAATCCGAAGCCAAGCGCCTGGGATGTCTCCGGCTCGAACTGCAGGGACGCGTCGTTTAGCTGAAGCTTTTCCAAAGCCTCGCGCAAGTCATTGTAATCGCTGGTGTCGATCGGGTACAGACCGCAGAACACCATTGGATTGATTTTCCGGTAGCCTGGCAGCGGTTCTGCCGTCGGGCGAGCTGCGTCGGTAATCGTATCACCGACCCTCGTGTCTCCTACCGTTTTGATCGAAGCGGCGACATACCCTACATCACCCACAGTCAGTTCGTCGACCGGGGTCTGACGCGGCATCGATGCTCCCACTTCGGTTACATCGAAGGTTTTGCCTGTCGCCATCATTTTGATTTTCATGCCTTTGCGCAGCGTACCGTTTACAACCCTCACGGAAGCGATTACGCCGCGGTACGGATCAAAGTAAGAGTCAAAAATCAAAGCTTGCAGAGGTGCGTCGGGGTCCCCTTCCGGAGCCGGCACCTTTTGCACGACAGCCTCCAGCACGTCTTTGATCCCGATCCCTGCTTTTGCCGAAGTCAGACAGGCTTCGCTTGCATCCAGGCCAATGACGTCCTCTACTTCCTGTTTGACCCGCTCTGGTTCCGCGCTCGGCAGGTCAATCTTGTTGATTACCGGAATAATCTCCAGATTGTTGTCCAGCGCCAGATAGACGTTGGCCAATGTCTGCGCTTCGATGCCTTGGGCAGCGTCGACGACCAAGAGGGCGCCTTCGCAAGCGGCAAGGCTGCGGGATACTTCATAGGTAAAGTCGACGTGTCCGGGGGTGTCGATCAAATGCAAAATATACTCTTCCCCGTCGTCTGCTTTATACTTTAACTGCACGGCATTCAGCTTGATCGTAATGCCGCGCTCTCTTTCCAGATCCATCGAGTCCAGAAACTGCGCTTCCATCTCCCGTTCTGACAATGCTCCTGTCAATTCCAGGATGCGGTCAGCCAAGGTTGACTTCCCGTGGTCGATATGGGCGATAATGGAAAAATTGCGAATGCGTTTTTGTCTTTCACGGCGATCCATGTGTTGTCAGTTCCCTCCCACGCCATCTGAACGTCGCCTGTTGGTCCACCTTCAGACCGCGTTCCGAAAAAATACACTAACGTCAATTATATCAAAGCGCGGTTATGCGAGCAACAATTGAGAATAAGGCGGTTCCCACGATTTTTCGAGGACCGATCCGAACCAGGATTTGAAGCAGGTGCGGCGTATAATGCTAAGGCTTCTTCCCTTCACTTAACCGCTGCAAATATTTCTCGGGAAACAGCTTCTTTAGACTTGGTTGATAGCGGCTTCCGTCCTCTGGCATACTGTGGCTGATTACCCGGTAGGCGCCGCCTTTGCCGTTCTTCTGTTCGTAGGCGATGTCCAGGACCATCGGGCAGCTTAATCCCGGAGACCCCTCCTCTGCCTTGCCTTCAATCCTTACCCAAGCATAGACACGCCGCTTTTCCGGAGCTTGCGTTTCTACCCCGATCAGTTCAATATGGACATCGCGATCTGCTCCCAGCCAGCTCAGGTTTCCCTGGGCCGTTTGCAAATACGCGGTGATCAGCGGAGTGACAAACTCCCGATTTTCGGGGGAGACACCTTTTTCGACCTGAACAAACACTTGCCCAAAATGCTCGCTGCCCGAGAGCACCTGCAGCTTCCAGACACCCGGATCGGGAAGGGCAATGCTGGACGAAAAATGGCCATCCGCATCATACTGGGGTCCCAGAACTTCATAAGAACCAAGCTTGATGCGCTTGCCCTCCGTACTGTAGGCGACCAGCTCCACCTCTTTTCCAAATGAACCGTTCAACAGAAATGAAATCCGCTGTGCCTGATCCTCGTACAGCCCAAATTCATCTGTCATGATGCGGACAGGCTTCTCCCCGAGGTAGCTGAAAACCTGATTTTCGCTGTGTATATCTGAACGTGGCGACGGTTTCCACAAATCGGGCGGATTCACAATAGTAGCGGGTAGCCAAGGCTTCTCTTGAACGGGTTGCCGGGCTTGTTCTCCCGGCCCTACACCGGTTATCGCAGTGCCTACGAGAGCAAGCAGCAGGACAGCGGCTGCTGCCGAGGCCCAAAGGCCCCATCGCCCCGGGGGAAAGGTCCTTTTTTTTCGCCCTGCCTCCTGCTTGATCGTTCGCCGTATATTCTCTTCCATTTCCGGGGAGAACACGACGTCATGGAGTACGCTGCGATCGGCTCGCTCTTTCAATCCTTTCAGCCATTGGTCTCGTTCCATTCCCATCCCTCCCCGGTATTCATTTCCTTTTTCAACAGCTGTCTCGCCCGATGAAGCCTCGTCCGAACAGTCCCTTCGGTCACACCTAGCACCTCAGCCACTTCCGCAATGGACATTTCCCCATAATAGTGGAGAGCTACCGCCTGGCGATAGAGTGGCGGAAGCAGCAAGACAAGCCGGACCAGCTCATCCCGGGCAGCTCGCTGCAGCACGATATTTTCGGTCGACGCTTCGCCATTTTTTTGTATCCACGCTTGCGGAAACAAATTTCGAAACGTCCACGACCGCAAATAGCCCTTGCATTCGTTGACGGCGATCCGGTAGATCCAGGTATGGATGCTGCTCTCTCCGCGAAAGCCGGAAAGGTTGCGGTAGACCTTCAAAAATACGTCCTGCGTAATGTCTTCGGCCAGGTCACGGTCCTTCACCATCAAGGTGACCAGTCGCAGGACACGCGTCCCGTATTCCTGCATGAGCCGATCCAAAGAAGCCTCTGGCGTCTGCTGAAGCTTATCCACGAAGACGCGCCCTCCTTCCTGTTTCACCTTGTTAGATGCAAGAAGCCGCTATTTGTTACAGGTTTTTTTCCGAGCAAACAGAGTCATTCGCGAGACATCCGCGTTGGTCCTCCCGTTTAAGCCCGCAAATGGGTACCCGCCCTCCGTCCACTTTTCCAAATCATAGTCGCCTCTCGCCGGCGATGATGGAACAGTATGGACAAGAGACAGACCTTCAACCGAATGGATATAGCCTGCCGGGTAGTCGATGATGTAGTTTTCGTGCATCGCCGTTACCTCCAATTGCTCCGACTCCAGCAGCAAGACCAGCTCCCCCGGGAGCATCAGCGCCATTTCCCGGTCCACCCGGTAGCGCGGCTGCTCCACGCTGTCGATAAAGGTCTCATAGGCAAGAGAGTAGCGGAATCGCTGGCGTGCGTAAGACGTTTCTCCCCGAACCTGTTGGTAGACCATCTTGTCGGGAAACACCCATTTTCGCTGTTCCGTTTGCCAATTTTCACCTGCAGGGGGCAAGAGGAGGTCAATCGCTACCAGACCGTCCTCGGTTAGATGCTCCTTGATCAACTGTAGAAGCCGCCTTTGTTCCGAGCGGAGCGTAAAGTGCTGGAGAAACCCCTCGGTCAAAAGCACATGAGTAAAGGTGCGATCCAGTTGCAAATGAAGCGCTTCTTGTTCCATGAGCTCCAGCAGGTGTTCTCTGCCTTTCCCCAACCGCCGCTTCTTCTTTTCCGCTAGCCCGAGCATGTCGGGACTGTTATCGATCCCGCAGACAGAAATACCCTGCTTGGCCAATTCCAGGGCGATTCTTCCCGTTCCTACTCCCAGCTCCAGAACTGCGGGCTGACGGTCGAAGGCTTGTATCCAGCCGCGGTAGAAAAGTATGCCCGCCTTTCCCGCAAACTGGTCGTAGTACGCTGCTTCCAGCCCTTTGTAAGGTGGACTGGGGAGCCGCTCGTGCCTTCCGCCCGACAGGCCGCAGGTAGAGCAAACCGAGCCTGTCAAACGCTGAAAAGGAATCCCCGGCGGCACGCCATTTTTACTGTCGCCGAGCCACTCATCATAGCGAAAACCGCATACTTTGCAGGAATAAACACTCATAGGGCCGTTGACACCTCCGCATCCTTCCGCTGTTCGCTCATTTCCATACCGGAGAAAAATACGATGTGCTTCTTTCCTGTCTTCGGATGAACATACACTTCTGTTTCGACACCGAACACTTCCCGGAGCATTTCGGGATTCAGCACTTGTTCCGGTGTGCCGGCGGCTGCAATCCGCCCTTCTTGGATCACATAGATCCGGTCGCAGTATGTCGCCGCAATATTCAGGTCATGCAGCGCTGCGAGGACGGTCAGACGGAGCGATTTCAGGAGGTCCATAATTTGCAGCTGGTAGCGAATGTCGAGATGGTTCGTCGGCTCGTCCAAAACAAGAAGCTTCGCCTCTTGCACCAATGCCCGCGCGATTAATACCCTCTGTTTTTCGCCGCCGGACAAGGACAAAAAGCTGCGCTCTGCGAAGGCTTGCATACCCGTTCGAGCCAGCGCCCTTTCCACGAGCGAAAAGTCTTCTTCCGTATCTGACTGAAATAATCGTTTATGTGCAGAACGGCCCATCAAAACAATTTCTCTAACGGTGAAATCGAATTCAACTGTGCCTTCCTGACGAACAACTGCCATTCGCTGCGCTGTTTGCCGAGGCGACAGTTGATAGATGTCTTCTCCATCTACTGTAACAAGACCCGCATCCGGCTTCCTGACCCGGTAAATGCTCTTTAGCAAAGTCGACTTTCCGCTTCCATTCGGACCGATCAGGCCGACGAATGTTCCCGGCTTAGCCTGCAGGTCGACGTGATCAAGGATTTCCTTTCCATCCAACATGACGGATACTTGCTCGGCGATGAGATTCATCTTCCGCCACCCCCAAACGAATACGAGCTTCGAAGCATGAGCCAAATAAAGAATGGCCCTCCGCACAGCGATGTAATGATACCGATGGGCAATTCCTCAGGAGCGAATGCCAGTCTGGCCACGACATCCGCCCAGATCAGAAAGCTTGCTCCCAGCAGCGCACTGACTGGAAGCACGCGGCGGTGATCGGTGCCGACAATGATGCGGACAATATGCGGCATCATCAGTCCGACAAAGCCGATTGCCCCGCTGATCGAGACGATGACCCCTGTGAGCAGCGCGGTCATAACGAGCAGCATTTTTCGGAAATGTTCGGTATTCACTCCCAGCGTCCTCGCGGTTTCCTCTCCCATCATGATCGCATTGAGCGAGCGATAATAAGTCATCAGCACGAACATCCCGGCCACTACCACAACGCCCGGAATGGTCAGGTACTCCCATTTGGCTCCCGCGAGGCTACCTTGCATCCAGAACAAAACTGTACGGATGCCATGCTCGTTAGGAGCTGAAAAGATAATCAGGCTGGTGATCGCCGACAGTACAGCCGAAACAGCAATGCCGGACATCAACAAGCGCACGGTCGAGTTTTGCCCTCCAAGCCGCGAAAGCGCAAAAACAAGGACAATCGCCAGGAGCGATCCGGTAAAAGCCCCAATGGTCAGGGAATACTGTCCGTATAGACTGAATGCTCCGAAAAGAATTGTCAGTGTCGCTCCTACCGATGCACCTGAGGAAACCCCGAGCAAATACGGATCCGCCAACGAATTTCTTACAAGTGCCTGTATGGTCACCCCGACCACTGACAAGCCCGCGCCAACGATTGCCGCAAGCAAGACACGCGGAAAGCGAATCTGCCAAATAATCGTTTCTTCCGATTTTGACCAATCCGCCTGTATCCATTCTCCTATCAACGGAATATGGGAAAAAGCAATTTTCCAGATCGTGCCGGGCCGAATCGACACTGAGCCCAGCATGACTGCCAGGGTCGCACTGGCGATCAACACCAGAATCAACACGAACAGAACTGAGGCAAACCAGCCCCTGAAACTCCTGATATCTCTCTTGGCGATTTTCATCACCCTTCGTCCGGGGCTATCCGTGGCGGCCGAGCTCTCCAGTATCGTACGTTTCACAACTCTCACTCCTTCGGAAAAATCGACCGGTCTAACCAACGTGGAATGAATTGGTCCTGCCGTTAAAATTTCTCCGGATAAAGTCCTTCCGCGAGAGTTTTAAGTGCGAACGGCGCCCGAATTCCTTCAGCCGCTGCGGAGAGCGGCAGCACGACGATACGCTTGTTTTTAATGGCCGGCAGATCAGCCAATTCGTTTTTTGTCAAAAGCAGATTTCGTTTTTGTTCAACGGTTTTGTCTCCGTAATCAACGATGACGATCACTTCCGGCTTGCGGGCGACTACCTCTTCCCAGCTTACGCTTGTCCATCCTTTCGGGACATCGTCGAAAATGTTCTTGCCTCCTGCCAGCGCAATCAACCTGGTCATGTAGTTATTGGCAGCTGTGTACGGCTTGTCCTCTCCGCTGTCATAGACAAACACAGGAATCGGCCGTGCCACGTCTTTGATGTGATCGGTGATTTGCCTGATCTCCGTTTTCATCTTCTCGATCAGTTCATTCGCTTTTGGTTCGACTCGGAAAATGCGCCCGATATTTTGGATGTCGGCGTACACATCCTCAAGACCCGGTGCTGTCATATTGGAAGATTGCTGCAAATAAGCGTGAACGCCCATTTTCTCCAAATCCTCGACAGTCCCGACCGCTTTGTCGGTAAAGGCGCTCTTCCAGCCAGCGTACACAAAGTCCGGTTCAGCGGCAAGGAGGACTTCCTTTGATGGGTACTGCTTGGACAGCACCGGAATCTTCGCATATGCCTCCTGAAGCTCAGGCAAAATCTGATCATCAAGATAAGCAGTCCCGACCATTTTGTCTTCCAGTCCCAGAGCGAGCATGATTTCGGTAGTATGCTGACTGAGTGATACGGCTCTCCTCGGCGCTTCAGCAAAGGTGAGGGTTCTTCCATTGTTTTCGATTGTTACAGGAGACAAGGAACTTGTCGAATTCGCCGCATTTGCAGATTCTCCGCCTCCTGCTGATTGCGTTGAGCCATTTGTCGGGGCAACAGTGTTTGCAGCCGAATTCGACTCGGCTCCCCCGCATCCGGATAGTGCCAGGACAACTGCAACCCCGGCGAAAAACAAAAAGCCAAGACGTTTGTTGAAAGCTCTCATCCTTATTTCCTCCTTTTGTCATTCGCGTTTCATCGCACTTGCTTACCCCTGTATTTCAAAAAGAAAAGACATCCTCCGATCTTGCCGGGGGATGCCTTTGCGGGCAGCGGACAAAAGAAACACGGCAAAAGGATAGACCAATAGCGTCTGGCGCCGTTTCTTCGTCACACTGTCCCCATCCTCGTGGGTCGATCGTGTATGCTTTCTGGCAGGTCTCCTGGCTTGGGATCATCACGCCTTGCTCCCTTCCCATCTCGCGTTTAGACCGCGAAACAGTGGATACCAGCAAGGACACTCCCCTTTACAGTGGCGGGACCGCGTCGGGTTTTCACCGAACTTCCCTTTTAAGTGGCCGGGTACAAGAGACTACCCGGTTCACACCATAAAGCGTATGTATTCAGTTGATCGGCGATTGCGTGAGATCCTCCCGATCGTATCGGGATTCCGCCGTTGCATCAGCCTTTTCCGATTACCGTTAATTCTTTCGGATAGCGGGTCAGCACTTCGCATCCGTCCTCCGTGACGAGCACGTCGTCTTCAATGCGTACGCCGCCTACCCCGGGAACATAGACACCCGGTTCGATGGTAAAGACCATGCCTGGACGCAGCTCCTCCTGGTTTTGCCCATGGACGGACGGGTACTCATGAACATCCATGCCGAGTCCGTGGCCAAGACGGTGCATAAAGTACTCTCCGTATCCTTTGGCTTCAATCACACCGCGCGCCGTTTGATCGAGATGGGCGAAGGTTACGCCCGGACGGACCTCTGCGATAGCCGCTTCGTTCGCTGCCAGAACGGTCGCGTAGATGTCCCGAAGCTGATCGCTGATATCTCCAACCGCAAAAGTGCGGGTAATATCAGATACGTAGCCATCAGCGGAAACGCCAATATCAAACAGCAGCAGTTCGCCTTCCCGTACGTCCCGGTCTCCCGGATTGCCATGAGGAAGCGCCGACTTTTCACCGGCCAACACCATCGAAGCGAAAGAAGGTCCCTCCGCTCCGAGGCGCTTCATCTGGTATTCCAGCTCGGCAACTAACTCCGTCTCGGTCACACCCGGCTTTACTTTTTTCACAGTTTCATCAAGAGCGTCTTCGACCAGCTTGACTGCGTGTTTGATCCTTGCCACTTCATCGGCTGTCTTGATCAGGCGCATCTCTCTGAGAGGCTCTTCGATATCGACATAGCTTCCGGCAGAGACGAGTGCACTCATCGCTTCGAAACGATCTAGGGTCATATGGCTTTTTTCCAGCCCGAGCTTGTTTAATCCGGAAGGAAGCGCTTGTTTCAACACTTCATACGGGTTATCGGTATCCGTATGGGTCAAGATTTGTTTGATGCCTGACGCTTCTGCGGCTGCTTCCCGGTCCAGTGCCGGAACGATCAAGGAAGGTTCTCCAGCGGCCGGAATAACCAGGCCCATGAAACGTTCGTGCGGCTCGGTCAAAAAGCCTGTCAGGTAGTAAACGTGCTTAGGCAGTGTAATCAAAGCAGCGTCTATCCCTTGCTTTTGCAAATAAGCAAGAATGCGCTGAATGCGTTCTTGATACAAACGGGTCAACCGCCTTTCTTTGGGTATCATACTGCGAGGATACCATTTCCTTGCCAAAAAAAGAAGCGAACGGACGAAAAAACTATGCACAGGTAAGGACAGGATAAAGGGGAGGTGAATGAAAAATGAGCGAAAATACAATCGTTCCAACTGCAAATAGCTCCAGGCTGGCTGTTCAGCTTTACGGCAGCGGCCAGCCGCTTGTATGTATCCATGCACCTGGCATCGGGATGATCAACTTTTCCCGTTTGCACGGGTTGGCCGAGCACTTTCAACTCATCCTGCCTGATCTTCCCGGTCACGGAGCGAGTCAACCGCTCTTTGTCCCCTTTACGATGGCCGATCTTAGCGAGACGCTGGAGGAGATGATTCATGCTCTTGGACATAAACGAGTCGTCGTAATGGGCTATTCCCAAGGTGCTTCTCTCGCACTGGATTGGTGCCTGCGCCATCCAGATTCCATCGCGGGCCTTGTACTTATCAGCGGTTTTTCCGAGGTGAATGAGCTGTACCTGCACTCCCGCTTTTATTTGGCCGAAGCCATTGCCAAGCTGGGAGGAGTGAGCTTGCTAGCCCGCTCGACGGCTTCCTCACACCTGGACAAGCAGGCAGATAAAGAACAGTGGATAAAGCATGCCAGCCGTACGGACGCCAAAACTCTTCATCACCTGTACAGGATCGGACATCACTATCGCTGTACAGAGCGGTTGCATGAGATCAAGCAGCCTGTGCTGCTCGTATACGGCCAGCAGGACAAGCACATGCATCCGTACGGCGAGCTTCTGGAAAAACATCTGCCCAAAGCCAAACTGGTTGCTGTCCCTGGCGTAAAGCACCAGATCGTGACTCGCGCTGCCTCGTCTTTGAGTCGCCTTTGCAGAGAATTTATCGGTTCTCTCCCCGGTTCTTCGGTCTGATTGTCCTACGGGATAACATAACAACGATACGGGATTACACAAACCGGTATGGCTCCCTGCCCTTTATCACCGTCGCCGGCGTCTGTATACTGAGTCAACGCTTATCCGGGCCTAAGCGTCAGGTTCGCCGATAGGAAAAAACCCCGAATCAAGCCTCGCTTATTTCGGGGTTTTTCGTTACCGTGCTCATGGTAGCATCGTCTGCCAACCACAAAAACGATTGCTGCTCCTAGTTTTTCATCCGCGGATCCAGCGCATCGCGCAGCCCGTCTCCGATCAGGTTAAAGCCAAGTACAGTCAGCATGATGGACAAGCCCGGGAAAATAACTGTCCACGGCGCTTTTTGAATATACTGGCGGGAGTCGGAGAGCATCAACCCCCACTCCGGCTGAGGCGCTTGCGCTCCCAAGCCGAGAAAGCCCAAGGCTGCCGCTTCAATGATCGCGGTCGCAATTCCAAGTGTTCCCGTCACGATGATCGGAGCCAAACTGTTAGGGAGAATATGCTGAACGATAATATGTGAATGCTTTGATCCGATCGCCCTGGCGGCCATCACGTATTCTTCTTCCTTCAGACTAAGCACCCGCGAACGGACAAGACGTCCATAGGTGGGCACATTCACGATCGCAATCGCAAGCAAGGCATTCTCCAGAGATGGACCGAGTATAGCTACAATCGCAATCGCCAACAGAATGCTGGGAAACGCAAGCATAATATCAAACAACCGCGAAATGAGCGTATCGATCCATTTGCCGTAGTAGCCGGCTAACAGGCCGAGGAAGGTCCCGGCAACGATGGACCCGATCACGGCAAACAGCCCTACTCGCAGTGAGATCTGCGCGCCGTAAATCACACGGGTAAAGACGTCCCGCCCGTTGTAGTCCGTACCAAACCAGTGTTCAGCAGAGGGAGGCAGGTTTTTATCAACCAGTTCTCCTTTGTCGTATTCGTACGGGGTGATAAACGGTGCCAGGATTGCGAGCAAGACGAAGAAAAGAATGATGCAGAATCCGAGAATGGCCATCTTGTTCTTGCGCAGGATCCTCCAAGCATCGCGCCACGGAGAGGAGATCGGCTCATTTATCTGCTTGACTGGTACCGTTTGCACATGGGTTTCTGCCATCTTACTGCCTCCTCAGCGATATTTGATGCGCGGATCGACGTAAGCGTACAGGAGGTCGACCACCAGGTTAATCAGAACAAAAATCGTTGCGATGACCAAAATTCCTGACTGAATAACGGGATAATCGCGGTTTCCGATTGCCGTATAGATGTATCTCCCAACACCCGGCCACCCGAAAATCGTCTCGGTTAATACCGCCCCCCCGATCAGGAGGCCTACTTGCACCCCCACAATCGTCAGTACGGGAATCAACGCATTTTTCAGGGCGTGCTTGTACACGACAAAAAACTGGCCAAGCCCTTTTGCCCTTGCCGTCCGAATATAGTCGGACCGCATTACTTCGAGCATGCTGGAACGGGTTATCCGTGCAATAATCGCCATCGGAATCGTTCCCAGCGCGATTCCCGGAAGAATCAAGTGCTCCACCACATCTCGAAAATGATCCCAACGACCTGCAAGAATCGAATCAATTATATAAAAATGCGTAATCTCAGCTACTGGATCACGCGGATTGTCACGTCCAATAGAAGGCAGCCACTTCAATTCCTGGGCAAATACCCATTGTTCCATCAAGCCCAGCCAAAATACCGGCATGGAAACTCCAATTAAAGCGATCAGCATGCAAGTGTAGTCAAACCACGAGTTCTGTTTCCAGGCAGAGATGATTCCCGCATTCACTCCGATAAAAACTGCGAACAGCATACTCACCAAAGTCAACTCAATCGTCGCCGCCAAGTATGGGCCCATTTCTACGGTAATTGGCGCTTTGGAGTGCAAGGAGACTCCCAAATCCCCTTTTAGAAGATTCCCCAAGTAATGAAAGTATTGCATATACCAAGGGTTGTTCAGCCCCAGCTGTTCCCGCAAATCCGCAAGAGCCTGCGGACTTGCCTTCTCTCCCAAAATCGTCAGTGCCGGGTCCCCCGGGATGGCGTGAATAATAGCAAAAACAATTAGCGACATTCCTAGTAACACTGGGATCAGCATCAACAATCTTCTAATGGTGTAGGCCAGCAATGCCATCTCCTCGCTTTCCTTGCGTCGTCCATCGTTGAACATAAAAGAGAAGGGCAAGAAGAAAGGGTTCTTCTTACCCTTGCCACACTTTACTGAATGTCTACTTTTTCTACGCTCTCGCTGCCTTTTGGATGCGGCTGATAGCCGGTAACACCCGCTTTGGCCGCAATCGGCGGTGTAGAGTGAGCGATCGGAACGAGAGGCGCGTCGTTAAAGATCAGCTCCTGCGCCTTTTTGTACAGGGTTTCACGCTCTTTCTGGTCAGACGTGGACTGCGCTTTCAAAAGAAGCTGATGAACCTCTTCATTGGAGTAGCGAGGAATATTGTTTCCGTTAATGGTATTCTTGTCGAGCAGCGTGTACAGGAAGTTGTCCGGGTCGCCGTTGTCGCCGTTCCAGCCAAGCAGACACATCTCGTACTCGCCTAACCTTGTCTTTTCGAGATACGTAGCCCACTCCATCGTCACGATTTCCGTTTCGATGCCGATTTTCTTTAAATCCTGCTGAATCGCTTCTGCCATCTTTTTGCCGTCCGGGATATACGGACGAGGAACAGGCATGGCCATGAACTGCACCTTGAAGCCATTCGGGTATCCAGCTTCCGCTAACAGCTTTTTCGCTTGATCCAGGTTGTATTCGCGGTCCTTGATCTGGTCGTTGTAACCCCAAAGACTTGGCGGCATTGGGTTGGTAGCCGGTTCGCCAAGGCCGCTGTAGAATGCTTTCACCATCTCGGGCTTGTTGATCGCGTGGCTGATCGCTTGACGCACCTTTGGATTGTCAAACGGCTTTTTCTCCGTATTGAACGCGAGGTAACCGACGTTCATCGATGGACGCAGGAGCAGCTGCAGGTCCTTGTTTTCTTTTACCGCTTCCGCATCGTCCGGATTCAGTCCATCCATCAGATCGATCTCTCCGGACGTCAGCGCTGTCAGACGCGCTGTATTTTCCGGAATGACCTTGAAGATGACTTTGTCCAGCTTCGGATACCCCTTGTTCCAGTAGTCCGGGTTTTTCTCCAGGGTGATGATGTCATTGCGCTTCCAACCCGCAAACTTGAATGGCCCGGTACCTACAGGCTCATCTCCCAGCTTGCCTCCTTCAATCGCTTTTGGCGAAGCGATGGCAAACGGCGACATGCCCAGGTTTGCCAGGAACGGGGCTTGGGTCCTGTTCAAAACGAATTGAATCGTGTGTGCGTCCACAACCTTGATCTCTTTGATTACGTGATCAGGATCGCCTTTGTATCCCCCAAACATGTCATTATAGTAGGGGAATCCCTCTGGATTGTGGTATTTGTTGCTCTTGTCCATCCAGCGGTCGAAGTTGAACTTGACTGCTTCCGCATTGAAGTCCGTACCATCATGGAACTTTACGCCCTGGCGAAGCTTGAAGGTGTAGGTCAAGCCGTCCTCGGAAATTTCCCAGCTCTCGGCCAGTCCGGGTATAACCGTCGTGTTTGTATCCTCATAGCTCACGAGCGTTTCATAAATGTTTTCAGTCACCCTGAATGTTTCGCCATCCGTTTCCCGGATCGGATCCAGACTTTTCGTGTCAGCCCCACGTCCAATAATCAGCTGCTTCGGCTCGTTCTTTGCGGGCTCTGCTGGCGGCGTCTGCTGCTGAGCTTGTCCCTGGTCGCTCGGCTGTTGAGCCGGTTGCGAGCTTGAGCACCCTGCAAGGACCATGGAGAGTGCGAGCAGGCTACTCATCGCTGCAGTAAGAACCTTCTTCTTCATGGATGAATTCCCCCTTTTCCATTTTCCGCACATCTCTTCTCTGCTTTTCTCACTCAACGTTGTCTTGCATCCCCCCTTTGAAAGGAATTCGCGAGGCAGCGTCATGCGTTGTACAGATGGCACGCTACGAAGCGGCCACCGCCGACGTCCCGAAAGTCCGGACGAACCTGTCGGCATTCGTCTGTTACATGCGGGCATCGCGTGTGGAAGGTGCATCCTGTCGGGGGGTTGGACGGACTGGGTACATCTCCCTGCAGGATGATACGCTCCCGTACCGCATCCGGATCGGGAGAAGGTACTGCTGAAAGAAGCGCTCGGGTGTACGGATGCAGCGGCTGGCGGTAAAGCTCCTCGCTCCGGCTAAGCTCTACCAGCCTGCCCAAATACATGACTCCGACACGGTCGCTGATATGCCGGACGACACTCAGGTCGTGGGCGATAAACAAATAGGTCAACCCCAAGTCTCTCTGCAAATCTTGCATGAGATTGAGCACCTGGGACTGAATCGAAACATCCAGGGCTGAAACGGGCTCGTCTGCCACGATCAGCTTGGGATTGAGCATCAGAGCCCGGGCGATGCCGATCCGCTGCCGCTGGCCGCCGCTGAACTGATGGGGATATCGCGTCGCATGGTAGCTGGAGAGACCAACCACTTCAAGCAGCTCCCTGACGCGCTCTTTTCGTTCAGCCGGAGAACCGATCCCGTGCACCCGCAAAGGCTCCTCCAGAATCTTTTCAATATTATGACGAGGGTTGAGAGAAGCGAACGGATCCTGAAAAACAATTTGCATATTGCGCCGCATCTTGCGCAGCGCTTCTCCCTGCAAGCCGATGATGTCGGTCCCGTCGAACACCACTTCTCCAGAGGTGGGCTCGATCAGCCGCAAAAGGGAACGGCCCGTCGTCGATTTCCCGCATCCGCTCTCTCCTACCAGCCCAAACGTCTCCCCTCTCTTCACGGTAAACGAGACGTCATCTACGGCTTTGACGACGCCTACCTCTTTCCCGAATACGCCGCCTGTGATCGGGTAGTATTTCTTCAGATTCTTGACGATGAGCAGATCTTCAGCCACCTGCATGCTCCTTTCGGGATTTATTTACGTCATCCAGCAGCGGGCACGATGATTGGCTCCCACTGTCTTCAGCTCCGGCATCTGCGTCCGGCACTTGTCGTCTGCCTGTTCGCACCGCGGCGAGAACCTGCACCCCATCTGTATCGAGCCGGGTATCGGGACGTTTCCGGGGATGGAATAAAGCCGTTCCTGCGATACTTCCAGCTTGGGCAAGGAGTTCAGCAGGCCGATGGTGTATGGATGCTTCGGTTCTTTCAGGATCGTCCGAACATCGCCCTCCTCCACCACATTGCCCGCGTACATGACGACAACGCGATGACACATTTCCGCTACCACGCCCAGGTCATGTGTAATCAGCAAAATAGCCGTTCCCGACTCTTTATTCACATGCCTCATCAAATCGAGGATCTGAGCCTGGATCGTCACGTCAAGCGCTGTCGTTGGTTCGTCCGCGATCAAAAGCTCCGGATTGCAGGCCATCGCCATCGCGATCATGACCCTCTGGCGCATCCCGCCCGAAAGCTGGTGCGGATATTCGCGGACAATTCCTTCCGCCCTCGGAATGCCTACTTTTTTCAGCATCTCTACAGCGCGCCCGAGCGCTTCTTTTTTGCCCACTTTCATATGCAAGCGAATGGCTTCCCCGATCTGGTCGCCTATCGTATAAACAGGGTTGAGCGAGGTCATCGGCTCCTGAAAAATCATCGCGATTTCGTTTCCGCGAATCTCTCTCATCCGCTTTTCGCTGGCCAACACGAGGTCCTCCCCTTTAAATTTGATGGAGCCTCCGACAATCTTTCCCGGGGGGTTGGGAACCAGTTTCATGACAGACAGGGAGGTTACGCTTTTTCCGCACCCGGACTCGCCGACGATCCCGAGCACTTCTCCCTTGTTTACGGTAATGGTGACACCATCGACCGCCGGTATTTGCCCGCGGTCTGTAAAAAAGTGCGTTTGCAAGTTTTCGATTTCCAATACTGGCTGTGACATGCAGGTGCACCTCTCTAACCTTTATATTCCATGGGACAAGATGACTAACTGTCAACATTATGCCATTAATCCAATTTTTTGGCAACATATTAAATTTAGAAAATTACAATTAGGCTAAACATATTAAATATTACCTATAACGGAACCAAATGAAGAAAAGCCCGCATGGCGGGCTTGTTTGCATCCTCTTGCTTTTTCGCCAATCTGTTTGTCCGTAAACTACTCTTATGGGTCAAAAATACTGGCTAGCCACTCGATTGCGACCCTGGCGCCGTCTTTTACGATCTGACCCAAGGATTGCCCTGCATTGCTCATGTAGTTGACCACCTGACCGGGCGCTGTCTGGACTTGCTTGCCCATCACGGCGATTTCCATTTTCCCGTTATCTATCTTTTTGATGGAAAAGGTTTGCGGCGGCTGCTCCGGCATTCCGCTCACCTTCTGGATGCCGCGCTCCGCCGTTTGCAAGCCCAGCACCACTCCGATCAGCAGGACGAATAAAAGTCCTGTCAGCTTTACCGTCACATTCATTCCCACTCACCCTTTCGCGGGCGGCCCTGTTTCGGGCTTCGTTACCTTCTCCGCCTGCCAATAGTACTCCGCGAATACGTCTGCGATCGCTTCTGCCGTATTGAGCGACTCCTGCAGCGTATTTTCCGTGCCTCCGATCTCTATTAACAGACTTCCCGGTGAAATGGACTGATTATACTCGCCGTGATCAGTTTTTGCCCCTTTTTCCAGCTTGCCGCGCGACAATCCCGGATACTTCTTCTCCATAATCTGATGAAGAGCGTCGGCAAAGGCTTCGTTTTTCTCGTAGTTTTTGTTGCGTTTGCCGACGACGAACAGCGTTCTTGCATACGTTTTTCCCTTGATGGTGACGGTCGTTTCCTTTCGCGGAAGCGTATCGCGATGAAGGTCGAAGAAATAGTGGAGCTCCCGGTTTTTTTCGGTTGCTGTCCGTATCGCTTGCAGGGATTCTGCGTAAGAATGCGTATAGTCTCTGCCTTTGTCCAGCAAACGCTGATAAATGTCATCCCGATTTACATCTGCCCCGATCCCGAGGTCGTTCAGCTTTTCGGCGAGATGCTCTCCTACCAGTGAAATATTTCGTTTTGGATGATTGACGGATGTCCCGACCTGCTTTGTCTCGCTCAGCCATGACTCGCGGTTGTGGGAGTGGTACACATAGACGATTTTTTTGTTGCCTGTCGTAGGTCTTGCTGCAGGATCTTTTTTATTGTCTTCTGCTGCCGGGGCAGTCGCTTCTACGGCCGGCTCCGCGTTGGCAGCGGGAGGAGATGCATCGATCACCTGCTTTGGAGCAGGCGGGTACTCGGCATAATGTTCGGCGAGCGCCGTTCCCTCTCCCTCATTGCCAAAACGCGGAGCTTCCCCTGTCAACAATCCGGGGATCTCTCGGCCCAGCAAGCTGCGCAAATCGCCCGGATTGATGCTTGTCGCAAGCTGAAACATGAAGCCAGTCACGCTGTTTGCCCCTCTGTCTGTCGAGGCGTGTACAGTATCAGTCAGGGCAGGAATCTCCTGGCCCATCCATTTCAGCATGTGCAAGCTGGACACGTGGGCGGCTGCCTGTTGAACCGCAGTCGAGACGATCATGACGCGATTTCCGCCGAGGGACATCAGTCCAGTCACTACAAAGAGAAAGGCGGTAAGTATGGAAAGGATAATAAATTGACGTTGTATCAGGGGTGCCATCTGTCTCCTCCTCATGCTGCGGCGTTGACAATCCAAGACGACCTGCTCGTCGACCGCTTGTCTATGCTTTAGCCTATGAGCGTCATAGAGACGATAGAACCCCTTCCTAGCTTTTCTCTCAATTGTGTTTTGCTTGCGTTTTTTTGCGGAGGTTGGGACTTGTCTGCTCCGCTTGTGTTCGCCGTTTACGCTCCCTCAATGCGTATATGCGGCACTGTTTTGACCGTCCACAGCACGGTGAAGAGCACGATTCAAACCGGTCGCGATCACGTTGGCGACCCCCTCGATAAAATCGTCTACCTCTTTTGGCGTAACTACCAAATCCTGACCAAGCGGGCGCAGAACTTCATGGATCAGTTGCTGCTTCTCTTGTTCGGGAAGCGAGCCTACCAATCCCATAAAGGTCTTCCTCGACTCCATGTCCGGCAGGTCCTCCTCGGTGTACGGTTCCTTCCGCTCGGGGAGCGAGCTCATCGCCAGCTTGTTGAATGCCCGGCTGCTCTCCTTCATGGATTGACCGAAATGGCCGAGCAGATACGTAATCGCATCGTTCACAATCGTCGAGGCAAAAACAACTGTCGGAACGCCGATCGCGATTACCGGAACACCAAGCGTCTGTTTGTCGATTGCCTTCCGCTTGTTGCCGACGCCTGATCCCGGATGAATACCGGTATCGGAGATCTGGATCGTGGTATTTACCCGATGGAGCGCCCGCGAGGCCAAGGCGTCAATGCATATGACGAAGTCAGGCTTGCTCTTTTCCACCACGCCGAAAACAATTTCACTCGTCTCGATGCCGGTAATGCCGAGTACCCCTGGGGACAAGGCGCTTACCTCCCGATACCCTTCCTCTACCGACTCTGGTGCAAGCGTAAACAGATGGCGAGTCACCAGGAGGTTCTCCACGACCATTGGTCCCAGAGCGTCCGGCGTCACATTCCAGTTTCCCAAACCGACGACGAGCGCCTTTTTGTCCTCCGTAATCCCCAGGCGTTCAAGAAAAGCGGCAAACTCTTTTGTAAAGCGCCGCGCGACCTGCTCTTCGACCGCTGTATCGTTGTCCCGCAGCTTTGGCACTTCGATGGTGATATAGTGGCCTGGCAGTTTCCCGATAGTTCTCCCCGCCTCCTCGGTTTCCACCTGCAGACGGGTAACCTTGATTCCCCGCTCGCTGTCATCCGTTTCAATCCGCACTCCCGGCATGACATCGGAAGCGCTCTGCTGCTCTTGTACCAGCTCATGTGCCTCCAGAGCAAGGTCTGTTCGTATAGCGTACCTTGACAAGTCGATATTGTGTTCCATCACCGTGACACTTCCTTTCCCCATTTTGTTCCTGCTACTAGCTTGCTTGAATCATCATTTTTTATTCCGAATCCTTTCTTGCAAATGGGTGAACTGCATGCTAGAATATGTTTTGTTGTATGTATTGCACGCCCATGGTCGTCTAAGGAGGTGACACACATGCCAAACATTAAATCCGCGATTAAACGCACCAAGCAAATCGAAAAGCGCCGCGCACAACGTGCTTCTCAAAAGTCCGATCTGCGTACTGCTGTGAAAAACTTTGAGAAAGCGGTAGCTGCTCAAGATGTAGATTTGGCGAAATCCACTCTTCTGGTGGCTGTGAAAAAGCTGGACAAGGCCGCTACGAAAGGTCTCATTCATAAAAACGCAGCAAACCGTCAAAAGTCTCGCTTGATGAAAAAGCTCAACGTTCTGTCTGCTCCTGTAGCGTAACGTTGAACCGGAAAAACCCGCGAACATTTCGTTCACGGGTTTTTTGTTTGAAAAAATTTGTCGCATCGCTGTTCTGAAGCTCGTTTTTTCTTCTGAAGCGACGCCTTTCTCTAGCAAACAGAAAGGCAGCGTCCTGGACGGACAAAAAGCCAAACGGTCAGGACCGCTTGGCTTTCATCCTTTCCTCAAATACGCGCGTCATAAACAGCTCCAGAGCCAGCCGCTTGTCCACCTGTCCCGACTTCATCCGGAAATCCTCTTCCGCCAAAATGGCAAGAAGCTTGCGAAGCGCCTCTTCTGAAAAATAGCGGGCCTGTTCTCCCGCCTTTTTCACTGCATATGGATGAACCTTCAGCATCCCGGCCAACTGCTGTTGCGAATAGCCCTTGGGCGCCCATTGCCGGACGTGCAGCAACAGACGAAATTGTCTGGCCATCAGCGCGAGCAGACGAATCGGCTCTTCTCCCGTCTTCAAACAGTCGTACAGCATGCGCAGCCCCTTGTCCAGCCTGCCTGCGGCGATCTGTTCGATCAGGGCAAAAACGTCTTGCTCCAATGTCCGAGAGGCCAGCTTCTCGATCACTTCGTCTGTAATCACGCCGCCCTTCCCGCCAACGTACAAAGACATTTTTTCCAGCTCTTTGTCAAGCAGGCGCAAATCTCCGCCGATCCGCTCCGCCAGCTTGGCTGCGAGCGATCTCTCCATACTGGTTTCGTATTTCTGGGCTTGACGCTCGATCCATGCGTACAAATCCGAATCTCGCAGGTGCGGAAACGGGATTACCCTCGCTTTTTGCTGCAAGCTTTTCACCAGTTTTTTTCGTTCGTCCAGTTTATCTGCATCCGTGTACAGAATCAGTGTCGTGTATGACGGAGGTTGCTCCAGATAAGGAATCAGGACATTCGGATCGCTCTCGTGCTTCGTCTGCGGCTTGCTGCCTGTCAAAAAATACGCTTGCTTGGCGATAACCAGGCGATGCTCCCCCAGAAAAGGCAGCGTCTCCGCATCCTGCAATATGTGAGACAGCGGGGTTTCCGTACAGTCGTACACGCTCAGGTTCAAATCCGCGTATGCCGGATCGATCATTTCCCGCTTTGCTAGAGTCATGAATTCCTCAGCGAGAAAGGACTCGGGTCCGTAAAGTACATAAATCGGAGCGAACTGTTTTTGTCTGATCTCCCGAATTGCCGAAAGAAGCGGCATGATGTCCCCCCCTAAGGTCGTATTCGGTGTAATTATAGCATAGACGTGCACCTGCAAACGAAAAAACCGCAACCCATCAGGTCACGGTTTTCTTCCGTTGGCACCTCTATGTAAACGTTTTGGGGAGAAGCCCCGGGATACCTCCTCCCGAAACGGTAAGCAGGGGGTGCTTGATACTTTACTATACGCATCCCTTGCCGGATCGGTGCCAGTACACTTGTCATCATTTGCTTTCGACACGAGGGATTCCTAGTCAATCCTCATCGTCTTTGTCCTTGTCTTGACGATCATCTTGATCATCGTCGTCATCTTTCTTCTTGTCCTGCTTTTCCTTTTCTTTTTCCTTTTTTTCTTTTTCCTTCTTCTTCTCTTCTTCATCCGGTACTGCTACACCGTACGGAAAGGCAGGCTTCTCGTCCTGACCTTTCACGGCCGGCTTCGGTGGGGGCTTGGGCACGTTTGGATCAGGCTTTTGCGTTTTTGCTGGAACCTGTTGCTGCTGTTGTTTTACTGGCGTTGTCTTTTGTTTTGGAGTCTGTCGTTTAACCGGTTGTTCTTTCTGGGACTGCTCCTTCTCCTCCTCAGGTACGATAGGTTGAGATGGATTATTGCTGGGAGGGGGAGTGGGCGGCCCCACTACAGCCGGTTGGACCTCTTCTGGAGGCTGGACCGACGTTCCTTGCCGGTATTCGTCTTCATCCGGGGAACTTGCGGGATTCCCCATTACTACAAGGCCGATCAACAAACTGGCAGCAACAACACCGCTTCCGATCCGCGCCGTCCACAGGGTGACGCGGTTCCACTTTCGCCGCTCATGCACGGGTGATGTTTTCGCTGTCAACTGCTTTGGCTCCAGCTTCGGCAAAATCTCCTTTTCCGAGCCGGCTGCGGCAGCTGGCCGGACCTTCTCGGACTCCAGCTGCGGCAAAATCGTGTCGACAATACTAAACCTCGGTGTCACAGGGGGAAGCTGTTCCAACTGCTCGGATACTTTTTTCAAACGGTCATACATGAGCTGCATGCTTGGCTTCTTTAGGAGTAAGTCATGAAGCTGCCGCTTCTCTTCCGGTGAGAGATCTCCATCCAGATCCCGCTGCATGCATTCCCAAATTTCTTCGTCGGTCATCAACCTATCCCCCCTTTCTCGTAGTCGTGCAACAGCTCTTGAAGCTGTTGTCTGGCCCGAAACAAGTACGACTTGACAGTGTTTAGCGGCAATTCCAGCGCTTCGGCAATCTCCTGATAAGAGAAGTCCTCCAGATAGCGCAGGACGACTACCATGCGATACTGCTTTGGCAATTTTCCAATTGCCGCTTTTATATCTTGCGACAAACTGTTGAGAAGGATTTCGTCTTCCACGTTGTTACGATCAGGAATGATTAACTCGTGCTCGTCAATCGAGACCGTCTCTTTCTTCGCGCGAAATTTATCCATGCAGACATTGCTCACG
The DNA here is from genome assembly GCF_038592925.1 of Brevibacillus sp. FSL K6-2834. Classification (NCBI taxonomy): domain Bacteria; kingdom Bacillati; phylum Bacillota; class Bacilli; order Caryophanales; family Paenibacillaceae; genus Brevibacillus; species Brevibacillus sp. FSL K6-2834. The sequence continues at coordinate 2,080,724 of NZ_CP151945.1, read as the reverse complement.
ACCCGCTGTACCCATGTGGAAAATTTCGCCTTCTCCTGGTACGTATCTATTTTACGATAAATCCTGATCAATGCTTCTTGTGCGGCATCGAGAGCATCCTGTTCATTGCCAAGGATGTAAAAGGCGCTACGGTAGACAGAGGTCTCAATTGTGCGGAGGAGCTCTACAAGCGCTTCATGATCCCCGGATTGCGCTTTCCTGATTAACTCTGCTTCTCCCATATTCTCCTCTCCCTCCTACAGACGGGGCGCTGTTAAAAAAGGTTGCAAGTATTTATGTATCGGAAATTTGCGTCTCCCAATAGATGGAGTCTTTCCGGATCACGAGTGTGATCGCTCCCTGCAAATCGGTTCGAAATACCTTTGCACCCGCTTCATGTAATCTTGTTAGTACCGCAGGCGAGGGATGCCCGTAGCGGTTTTTTTGTCCGGCAGAAATGACGGCGTTTTTCGGTTGTATGGCAGCCAGAAAATCGGCAGTAGTGGATGTGCGACTGCCGTGATGGCCTACTTTCAAAACATCTACAGACGGAGACAGCTTCCCCGCCAGCAGTTGATTTTCCCCTCTTTCCTCCAGATCACCGGTGAAGAGTACGGTCTTACCGTACGCGGTAAGCTGGAGCACAACAGATGCATCGTTGCCCGTCTGTGTGCCGCTCCCATCAGGATGAAGCCAAACCCACTCCACCCCCGGACCATCCGTCCAGGCTAGATCAGGCCTCCCTGTCAGTACCGGGATACGGCGCTCGCGGAAACGCGCAATCAGGCTCTCTTCTTCTTCACGGGGAGATGAGCCATTTACTAGTACGGCACCAATCGAAAAGCGCGATACGAGTGCTCCCATCCCTCCGATGTGGTCGTGATCCCCGTGCGTCATCACCACATAGTCGATCCGTTCTATTCCCCTTGCCCGTAAAAACGGGGCTACGATATCTTTACCTACCTCAAACGGATCGCGTTTTTTCCTCCAGGAGTCCCTGTTCCGGTACACAGGTGTCCCTCCCGCATCAATTAAGTATACCTTCTTTTTACCAATCTCGACAACGATAGAATCCCCTTGCCCTACATCCAGGAAGGTAATTCGTACTTCTTCAGTCCCTGAAAACGGCTGCCTGGCTAGGATGAGCAAGAGAAAATAGACCGCTACGTAGAGCCAAAAATCCCTGCGCCGATGGTAGCCGTTTTTCCATAATATCGGGAGCAAAACCAAAAAGACGGCATAGGCAATCATCCACCACAAATCCGGATGCGGCCAATAAGAAAACGGAACATTTGTCTGATGGAGTCGAAATAAGGGATCGTGCAGCCACTCCAGTATCCACGATGCCAAACCTGATGGCAGCACGGCCAGAGCAGGATGAAGCAAGCTGACGAGCAATGCTGCATACCCTGCGGGAAGCACTACGAGGGATAGGATCGGGACGGCGACGAGATTGACCAGCCAGGATACAGAGTGTGACTGATGAAAGTGATAGAGCAGGAAAGGAAACGAAACAGCCTGTGCGGCAAAGGTGACGCCTAGACTTGCCCGCAGCCAGGAAGGTCCAAACCGTATGCATGCCAGGCTGATCGGGACGTAAACGAGCAAGCCGAGCGTGACGGCAAAGGAAAGTTGAAAGCCGATATGCCACAGTTGATACGGATTGACAGTCAGCATACCGATCAAGGCCCAGCCCCACAGTTCTTTTCCATCCATTTTCCGGCTCATCGCCTGGTACAACAGGCCGATGCCTCCCATGATCCCGGCACGCACGGCAGAAGCGCTGGCTCCGACCAGAAGCACATACCCTGCGAGCATCCCGATCGTGCAAACAAGCGCTGTTTTTCGCGGAACGCCAAGACGTTCGATCCCCCACAGGAACATGCCGCTGACGAGCGTAACATGCAGGCCGGAAATCGCCAGAACATGGCTGATCCCCAGATTGGCGTACATTTCCTGCGTCTCCGGGGAAACGCCGTCAGTTACCCCCAGCAATAGCGAGCTCATATAGCCGGACGTTTCGTCGTCTCTGAATACGCGGTCCAGCCGTTCCTTGGCATCGTTTTGCCATTGATGGAACAGCCTCATCACCCCGGTCCTGGCCTCTCCCCTGACGAGCTCCCCATATTCCGCCTCACCTGTGACGTAAACTCCCTGCCATCTCAGGTAGCGCGCGTAGTCAAATGCGTGCGGATTGCGGGCTCCTGCGGGCAAGCTCAACAGCATCTTGCCCGCAATCCGGTCACCCGGAAGCCATTGCTCGATGGCCATTGCCTCCTGCTCTTGCTCTAATCCAACCCGAAGCGCAATCCGCTCTGCACCGGGCAAATCCTCCATTTGTTCCCTGCTGACCCCGACGCTCTCAACCAGAAGAAAAAAACGTGCCGAATCGCCGTCACGCTTGACAGGTGTCGCAATCTCTCCGCGAAAATGGATCTGCGATTCCTCCGCAGCCGGGACACGCAAATAGGATTGATGCATGCTATCATAGACATGAAAATAAAATCCGCTGCCAATACAGATCAGACTGACGAGGCTCAGCTTCTTTCCAGCCTCCTTGGGAATAAACACGCACACTGCAGCAAGCAGCCCTGCAAAGAGAAACAGCCAGGCAATCGACAAATAAGCTCCGGCAAGTACCCCTGCCAGATACGATAGACTAGCCCCAAAAGCAGTCAAGATATCCCCCTCCCGGATCAAGCATCGGAGCAACCAGTGTACACCGCTTCTCCGGGACAAAAAAAAGACCCTGCTTTTTGTGAGGGCAAAAGCTGCCTGACTGTCGCCCTTCCTTTCATAGAAAAGCGTCTGTTGCCACGGCTGGCACAGCTTCTTGGGCAATTGGAAAGATTGCTTTGACCGTCAATCCGTGATAGAGTTAGCTAGAGCAATCTGAGTGAGAGGAAGAGTCATTTCATATGTGTGGAATCGTATCACTCTACAACAAGCGGCAAGCGCCCGTCCTGCAAGAGACGATTGGCGCCATGACCCGTGTTATCCTGCACCGCGGTCCAGACGATGACGGTTTTCATCTGGAAGACAACATCGCACTGGGCTTTCGTCGTTTAAGCATCATTGACGTGGAAGGCGGCCATCAGCCGCTGTTTAACGAAACACGAGACATTTGGATCATCGGCAACGGCGAAATCTACAACTACAAAGAATTGCAGCAATGGTTGAAGGAGTGCGGTCACGTATTCCATACGGATTCCGACATCGAAACGATCCTGCATCTGTACGAGGAAGTCGGAACCGACGCTCCCAAGCATTTGCGGGGCATGTTTGGCTTCACGATTTATGATTCACGCAATAAACGCCTGTTCGGAGCGCGCGATCAATTCGGGATCAAGCCTCTCTATTATGTTGAGACAGAGGATTCGATTGCTGTTGCAAGTGAAATCAAAAGTCTGTTGGAGCTCCCCGGTGTCAAAAGAGAAGTAAATCCAACCGGCTTTTACCATTATTTGACATTCCAATACGTACCTGACCCGGAAACGATGTACCAGGGCATCTACCGCATCCCGCCTGCTCATTTCTTCATCATCCAGAACGACCGGATTCAGTTGGAACGTTATTGGGACGTGGAATTCAAGCCAGATGAGAGCAAGCCTTTTTCTTACTTTGTCGAAGGCACCCGCAGCATCATGCTGGAGTCTGTTGACAAACACCGGATCAGTGAAGTACCCCGCGGCGCGTTTTTGTCCAGCGGAGTGGATTCCAGCAGTATCGTCGCCATGCTGCGGACTTTCGAGGATGTCAAAACCTTTTCTGTCGGTTCCGACATCCCTGGATACAGCGAGCTGGACTACGCCCGCAGGACCGCACAATTTTTGGGAACCGAACACCACGAGCTGGTGGTAAACGCCCAGCGCTACATGGACGAGTTGCCCAGACTCGTCTGGCATCAGGATGAGCCCGTAGCCGATCCTTCGGCGATCCTGCTTTATTTCGTAGCTCAAATGGCCAGCGAACACGTGACAGTCGTTCTCTCCGGCGAAGGGGCAGACGAGTTTTTCGGGGGTTACAACATCTACCGGGAGCCACATTCCCTGCGCATGTTCTCTCATATGCCCGACTGGATGAGAAGCTCCGTCCGTTTTTTGGCAGAGAAACTGCCTGATCAGGTGAAAGGGAAAAACTTCCTGATCCGCGGCTCCAAAACGGTAGAAGAACGCTTTTTTGGAAATGCCCTGATCTTCAGTGAAGAAATGAAGGAACGCGTGGTCACACAGGATATCCTGCACTCGGAGTCATATCGGACCCCATGGTCGGTCACGGAGGAAATTTACAAGCGTGCGCAATCACTTGACGATGTGACCAAGATGCAGTATCTGGACATCCATACCTGGCTGCGCGGCAACATTTTGATGAAGGCAGACAAGATGACAATGGCCAACTCATTGGAGCTGCGCGTGCCTTTCATCGATACAAAAGTATTTGAATTTGCGGCTACCATCCCGACCAAATACAAAATTGCCAACGGCACGACGAAGCATGTTCTTCGCGAAGCCATGAAAGACTTCCTGCCTCCGGAAATCAAGACGAGGAAGAAGCTGGGCTTCCCAGTCCCTACCCGTCACTGGCTGAAAAATGAATTCTACAAATGGGCCAAGGAGCTTATTTTTGAGTCCAAGGTAGATCATCTGATCAACAAGGCGTACGTTCTCTATATGCTCGATGAACATCGCGAGGGCCATGCCGACTACAGCCGAAAAATCTGGACCATCCTGATCTTCATGCTGTGGCATCAGATCTTTATTGAGCAAAAGCATCAGTTTGGCCCTTACGTCAGTCCGAGTGTGGAGATTCGCCGAAAAAAGGACTCTCTGGAGAGGATCGGCTAACAGACTGAGGCGGATTGGCTAAGCGAAAGGCTTGCAAGTAACACCCGCTTTCGCTGCTGCAGTCGCAGCGTATTCAAAATCATTACAGGCTTCGCTCGTCGTATGACGGGCGGGCCTTTTTCTTTTTCCCGGGAATTCTCCCTTAGCTTTCCTATACTCGCAGCATTTTTCCTATAATCGCTCCAATTTTCCGATACTCGCTTCATTTTTCCGATACTGGCTGCATTTTTCGAAAAATTTGCGTACTCCCGCTGTCATTTCGTAGGATGCCTGTAGATGCAGGCAGTCCATCAAATATGCCTGCTCATCACGGAGGTGTTTACATGCTGTATGACTTGTGGGAGCGCTACCGCCGGTACATACTCATAAGTCTCGCGGTTGTCTTTGCAGGAGTAAGTTTTTGGATCTACAGAGCACAACAAAATACGGTGCACGCGGGCAGTCCGTTTCAGGAGGTGGCGTCGGCCAACGAATCGGATATAACGCTTGCTTCATCCGAGTCGTTACTGCCTGCTGCCGTCTCCAATCCCCAACAGCAAGGCGGAGTTGTATCAGAAATGGGGGTGCACCGGGCAGGCAGTCCATACACGGCGTTATCGGGTGCTGGTGCTTCGTCAGAAGGCGTCTCTTTAGGCGGCACCTCTTCAGGGAGCGTTTCTTCTGGCGGTGCTTCTTCTGGCAGTGCTTCTTCTGGCAGTGCTCCTTCAGCCAGTGCTTCATCAGCCAGTGCTTCCTCCAACGGCAGCGGGAGGACTGGCGCTTCCCCTCCTCTCCTCTATGTAGATGTCAAAGGAAAAGTAAAGCACCCCGGGCTTTATGCTTTGGAGCCGGGAGCAAGAGTGGCGGACGCGATCGAAAAAGCAGGAGGAACACTTCCCGACGGAGACGTGGAACGAATCAATCTTGCGGAAAAATTGACTGACGGAAGCGCCATTCTCATTCCTGTAAAAGGAGCCGCCTCTGCTTGTTCACAACAAGATGTGGCTTCCGCCGTCTCCCCCTCTGCCTCCGCTTCCGCTTCGGGCTCAAGCTCCGGAAGCGCCTCTCCTTCCGCCGCCGGCAAGGGGGTCAATGTGAATACGGCCACCCTGGAGGAATTGATGACGCTGCCAGGTGTCGGTGAATCTCGCGCAAAGGCCATTTTGGAATACAGGACAAAAAAGGGAGGATTCCGCTCTCCGGATGAGCTCAAGCAAATCAGCGGGATCGGGGCGAAAATCTACGAGCGGATGAAGGATCAGATCCGCATCCAGTAAGAAGGAGCATGAACGGGCTCGTCATCTCATAGAATGGGGGGAGAATGAGTAGAGGGAGGAAATTCCTATGGAAAGGATCGGCGTTGTTGGAACGGGCAGCATGGGCAGTCTATTGATCGATGCCCTGATTGCGGCCAAAGCCTTGTCTCCCAGCCAATTTATCGCTTACAACCGGACGGTCGCCAAAGCAGAAAAAATTGCCGACCGTCACCCCGGTCTGGTCGTCGCCACGAGCAATGCCCAAGTGGCAAAGGAAGCCGCCGTGCTGCTGCTGTGCATCAAGCCGTCTGAATACAGCAAGGTCCTTGTTGAACTCCGCGATTGGTTGACTTCGGATCATCTTTTAATCACCATCACGAGCCCTGTTTCATTGGAGCATTTGGAGTCGCTCGTTCCCTGCCCGGTTGCCAGAGTGGTCCCCAGCATTACCAATGCCGCAGGCAGCGGCGTCAGTTTATGCGAATTCGGCATGCGCATTACCCCCGAGTGGCGTGACAAGATCCTTCATCTCTTTTCTAGCATCAGTCAACCGGTAGAGGTGCCAGAGCCATTTTTGCGGGTGGCCTCCGATATTACCAGCTGCGGCCCGGCTTTTGTCAGCTACATTCTTCGCCATATGATTAATGACGCTATGGAAGAGACCGGCATTTCGGAAGAAGCTGCCTCCCATTTGGCCATGCAAATGATCATTGGAATGGGGGAGTTGTTTAAAAAGGAGATGTTCTCCTTCCAGGCTCTCGAAAAGCGTGTTTGTGTACCCGGAGGGATTACAGGCGAAGGTCTTATAGCCCTTCAGAACGGCATTCCCGGCGTTTTTCGCGAGGTATTCCGACGCACCCATTCCAAATTTGCAGAAGACGTGGAAATGGTGAAAATCCAGTTGCGAACGGTACCGCCAGCCAATGGCAACGGCCTCCCTTCGTCTTGAAGCATAGAAAAAGGAACGAAGCCTTTTGAATGGCTCCGTTCCTCTTCCTTGGCACTTTCTTAACGAACGACGATATTTACCAGTTTTCCTGGTACTGCAATTACTTTGACGATTGTCTTGCCTTCGATCAGCTCTTTGATCGTCTCATTGTTTCCAGCCATTTCTTCCATTTGCTCTTTGGTCGCATCAGCTGGAATGAGCAGTTTTTCCCGGTTTTTACCGTTAATTTGCAGGACGATCTCCACTTCATCCTCTACCAGCTTGGACTCATCATATTCTGGCCATGGCTCGTAGGACAGTGTTTCCTTGTGGCCCAGTTTTTCCCACAGCTCTTCACAAATGTGAGGAGCAATCGGAGCCAACATCTTCACGAAGCCTTCCATATAGGTTTTTGGCAGAGCTTCAGCGCGGTACGCTTCATTGATGAAGACCATCAGCTGCGAAATACCGGTATTGAAACGAAGGTTCTCGTAATCCTCCGTCACTTTTTTCACAGTCTGATGATACACCCGCTCAAGCGGTTGCAGGTCAGCCTTTGGAGAGATTTTCGTGTTCAACGCGCCATTGTCATCTACGTACAATCTCCAGACGCGGTCAAGGAAGCGGCGTGCGCCGTCGAGCCCTTTTGTCGACCAAGCGATAGAGGCGTCGAGCGGACCCATGAACATTTCGTACAGGCGCAATGTGTCGGCACCGTGGCTGTGAACGATTTCGTCAGGGTTGACGACATTGCCTTTGGATTTGCTCATCTTCTCGTTGTTTTCACCCAAAATCATGCCCTGGTTGAACAGCTTCTGGAACGGCTCCTTCGTCGGTACAACGCCGATATCGTAGAGGAATTTGTGCCAGAAACGAGCATACAGCAGATGAAGAACCGCGTGTTCCGCACCGCCGATGTAAATGTCGATCGGGAGCCATTCCTTCAGCTTTTCCGGATCGGCAAATGCCTTGTCGTTGTGTGGGTCGATAAAGCGCAGGAAGTACCAGCAGCTTCCTGCCCACTGTGGCATCGTATTGGTTTCCCGACGGGCTTTCATCCCCGTTTCCGGATCGACGATGTTCACCCACTCGCTGATGTTGGCCAGCGGCGACTCGCCTGTTCCGGAAGGCTTGATTTCCTTCGTCTTCGGCAGGACGACCGGCAGCTCTGCTTCCGGCACTACCTTCATCGTTCCGTCCTCCAGGTGGATGATCGGAATCGGCTCTCCCCAATAACGCTGGCGGCTAAACAGCCAATCGCGCAGGCGGAAGGTTACTTTTCGTTTTCCTTTGTTGTTCTCCTCCAGCCATTCAATCATTTTACTGATTGCCTGTTCCTTGTTCAATCCATCCAGGAAGCCGGAGTTGATGTGCTCCCCATCGCCCGTATACGCTTGCTTGGATACATCTCCGCCGCGGATTACTTCCTTGATCGGCAGATTGTATGCTTGCGCAAATTCATAGTCGCGCTCATCGTGAGCGGGAACAGCCATTACAGAACCGGTACCGTAACTGATCAGGACGTAGTCGGCAATCCAGATCGGCAGTTTTTCTCCATTTACCGGATTGATTGCGTACGCACCTGTAAACACGCCCGTTTTTTCCTTGGCCAGGTCTGTACGCTCCAAATCGCTTTTCCGTTTGGCTTGCTCCAGGTAGTCTTCAACTGCCTGCTTTTGTTCCGGTGTTGTAATTTTCTCCACCAGCTTGTGCTCCGGAGCAAGCACTGCGAAGGTAGCGCCGTACAAAGTGTCCGGGCGGGTCGTGAAGACAGTGAAGGTCTCGTCGTGGCCGTCAACGGAAAAGACAACCTCAGCGCCTTCAGAGCGGCCAATCCAGTTGCGCTGCATTTCTTTGATGCTTTCCGGCCAATCAAGCTCCTCCAAATCTTCCAGCAGACGATCAGCATACTTGGTGATTTTCAGTACCCACTGTTTCATCGGACGGCGTTCTACCGGATGTCCTCCGCGCTCACTTTTCCCGTCAATTACCTCTTCGTTGGCCAGAACTGTTCCCAATGCTGGGCACCAGTTCACGGCAACTTCGTCGATATACGCCAGGCCATGCTCATACAGCTTGGTAAAAATCCACTGTGTCCATTTGTAATAAGCAGGATCGGTTGTATTGATTTCACGGTCCCAATCGTAAGAAAAACCAAGAGATTTAATTTGACGGCGGAACGTATTGATGTTGCGCTCCGTAAACTCTGCCGGGTCGTTGCCCGTGTCCAGCGCATATTGCTCAGCAGGCAGCCCGAACGCATCCCATCCCATCGGGTGCAGGACATTGTAGCCTTGCATCCGTTTCATCCGGGACAAAATATCCGTCGCGGTATAGCCTTCCGGGTGTCCTACGTGAAGGCCTGCTCCGGATGGATACGGGAACATGTCGAGAGCATAAAACTTCTTCTTGCTCGGATCATCCAGCGTTTTAAAGGTTTTATTCTCTTCCCAATACGTCTGCCATTTCTTTTCGATTTCCTGATGATTGTAAGCCATGATTTGCACTCCTATCGTAGATTCATGAAAACAAACAAATGCTTCGCCCATTAAGAAGAAGAGGGCCACTTCAATAAAAAATAAAAACCTCCCGCCCCCAATCGCGAAACGAAAAGGGACGAGAGGATTATATACGCTCCCGCGGTACCACCCACATTGGTGAACAGACGGCACACCGATCATCGCTTTGCTTCACAGAAAGCAGAAGTCCTGATGCTTGCAATCATAAGCTCACCCGCTTGAAAAATCCGTATCGTGGATAGACGCTCCCCCTTACGCAACCGCTCCTACTGGACGGTCTTCAGGCAGAGTGCTTCGAGGCGAGTTCGGAAAGGGACGGGTTGACTTTCACCTGCCGTCAACTCTCTTTTGCCGTTTCACTTTCGTACTACTCCTCATCAACGCATTCCTTGTTTGTGGTTGTACTTTCGATTATAGACAATCAATGCCAATGCTGTCAATCTCGCGGACGGCAAGCCGAGAAAAACAAACGCTCACTCGTCTCTTGCGGTGGCTGGCCGCTAAAATCGGCCGTTATTTCCACATCGACAAAGCCGGTCTCCATCAGCCAGCGAGCAAGCTCATATGGCTGATACGCCCTCTGCTCATGCACTTCCTCGATACGTTCGTACAAGCCGTTTTCCTGCCGCAGAAAAAAGGTCAGTTCATGCGCTACCTCGAGCCGCAGCGGATCGCAGAAACATTGCCAAATGTACGAAACTTCCTCTTCGGCCAGAGTAAAGGTCTGGTCTCCAAAACCGTGCAGGATTTTGTATGGACTGTGCACGTCGAACAAAAAGGTCCCGCCTGGATGCAGATGCTCGAAGACGAGAGAAAATGTCCGTTTCACGTCCTCTTCTTCCGTCAAGTAGCTGAGCGAGTCGCAAAAGGACAAGACACTGTCTGTCTTGGGCAATGCCAGTTCGCGCATGTCCTGTTCGACCCATTTGACTTGGGCCTGCTCCCGCCTCATCTTGTCGTACGCTACTGCAAGCATGTCAGCAGACAGATCAACTCCTGTCACCTGATACCCTCTTTTTGCCAGGGGAATGGCGATGCTTCCGGTCCCGCAGCCGAGGTCAATGACTTGACGCGGCTTCCCTTTCCTGGTCCAGACACCCTCTGCCCAATCGAGCCACTGATCGTAAGGGGAGTCGGTCATCAGCCTGTCGTAGACAGCCGCCATTTGCCCGTACGCCATTTACCTCAGCCTTCCTCTCCAAATTGGACGATAGGGGCTTCGGCCCACAGCCGCTCGAGATTGTAAAACTCGCGGTCTTCGCGATGGAATACGTGGATGACGACATCCTCCAGGTCGACAAGCACCCAGCGTCCTTCGTCTGCTCCCTCAATGCCGCGTACCTTGTAACCGTTCTTGTGAGCCTGATCACGGATCTCGGAAACGATTGCTTGTACTTGCCGTTCATTGTTCCCGTGGCAAATCATGAAATAATCCGCAATGACGGACAGCTTGCTGATGTCCATGATGATCAGATTTTCCGCCTTCTTGTCCTCTGCCGCCTTTGCCACCAGTCTTGCCAGGGCTTCTACTGTTTTAACCATGAAACTCCTCCTTATGTATCCAGTCCGGATACGAGATCGTTATATGCCAACAGTGTCAATGGATACACCGTTTTTTTCTGCTGGATCAAATGTTGAATCGTACTGCCGAGAGCTTGCGCCAAAGCTTTATCCAGATCTTGCGACGCCAAGCTGCGAATCGTTTCAACACCGGGAAAGATTCGGTTTGGTTCTATATAGTCTGCCACACAAACGATTTTTTCTAACAGCGTCATCCCGACCCGGCCCGTTGTATGGTAGCGAACGGCCTGGATGATGTCCGGGTCGGAGACATTCATCTCCGTCTGGATGACGATTGCTCCGGCAAATGAATGCCACAGCTCCTTGTCCCCGTTCAAAAGGTCGGCGGGGAGATCGTGACGAATGAGAACGTCACGCATCCTTTCAACCGGCCAGCATTTGCAGTAGTCGTGCAAAAAACCCGCCAGTTCGGCTTTATCGGGGTCTGCCCCATACTGAAGCGCCAGCTGTCTGGCAGTTCCGGCCACGCCCAGCGTATGCTGATACCGCTTCTCGTGCATTTGGGCGCGGACTTGGCTGAGAAGCGCTTCCCGATCATTTAACCAACTCATATAGTCCGTACTCCTTTATATAACGCTCGACAGGCGGGGGTACGAGGTAACGAATGCTCTTGCCCCGGGCTGCTTTTTCCCGGATCAGTGTCGAAGACAAATCCCACGCCGGCATCTCCACCAAGGTCACAAAATCGCGATATTCACTTTCTATCAGCTCGGCCCCTGGACGCGAAAGGCCGATGAACCGCACCATTTTGACCAAGTCGTCTATCCGATACCATTGCCGAAGTGTTTTTACCATATCTCCGCCAATGATAAAAGAAAACTGGCAATCCGGATACATCTCAACGAGACTTCGCATCGTGTCGTAGGTATAGGATGGACCGCCACGTTTGAGCTCTATGTCGATTGCCCGAAAGGCAGGGTGATCCGCCACAGCAAGCTCTACCATCCGCAGCCGATCGCCGGCTGGGGTCAATCCTGCCCGTTCCTTGTGCGGCGGAATATGTGCCGGCATAAACCAGACCTCATCCAGCCCCGCTTGTTCCCTTGCTTGCTCAGCGGCCAGAAGGTGACCGGCATGGATGGGATCAAATGTGCCTCCCATGATTCCGATTTGGATTTTTGACTGTCCCATCGGTTATGGCAGTTTGATTGTTTTGTTCTCCCTGGACTCCTTGTACAGCACGACCGTATGGCCAATGAGCTGCACCAGCTCCGCTTCTGCTCCCGCCGCCAGAGCTTCGGCTACTTCATGCTTGTCGTCCAGATTGTTTTGCAGAATGGCCACCTTGATGAGTTCGCGGACCTCCAGCGCCTCTTTGATTTGATTCGTCATGTTTTCATTGACGCCGCCTTTGCCCACCTGAAAAATCGGGGTAAGGTGATGGGCTTGTGCCCGTAAAAACCGTTTTTGCTTGCCGGTCAGCATGTACATATCTCCTTTTGTGTATATCTGTTGTTCTTGAAGTGCGCTTTCTTTATTTTAACTCATTTGCAGACGCACGACTGATTCTTCCATCATTTATCTGTGCAGCGTGCTTCAGGTCGCTTTGCTTAGCTGCTGCAGGACAATTTCCCGCATCGTCTCAGTTGGAGCCGCTTCTCCTGTCCATAATTCGAAAGCGAGTGCGCCCTGATTGACAAACATGCCGATACCGGAATGAACCTGAGCGCCTCGGGAGCTCGCCGCTTTTAACAGACGCGTCTCCAGAGGGTTGTAGATCAGGTCGCTTACGATCAGTCCGGCATGGAGCCATTCCTCTTGCACCGGCATCTCATCCACTTGCGGATACATGCCGATGGACGTGGTGTTGATCAGCAGGCTCGCATCCTCAATGGCTTCCTTGCCTTCGGCCGGGTCGATGACAGCCGTAGGGACAATCGTTCCTACGTGTTCCGCCAAAAGCGTCGCCCTTTCGCGGGAACGGTTGATAATCCGGATCTCCTTCACCCCTCGCTCCGCCAGCGTAAAAGCGACTGCACGGGCAGCGCCGCCAGCTCCGAGCATGGTCACTGTCTGTTGTTCCAGCGTAATCCCTGTCGTTTCCACCAGTGAGCGTACGTACCCCAGACCATCTGTGTTGTAGCCGACCAAATAGCCATCGCGGTTTACTACTGTGTTCACGGCACCAATGCGCGCTGCAAGCGGATCGATTTCATCAAGCATGGGCATGATCGCCACCTTGTGCGGGATCGTCACATTTACACCCTTTATTCCAAGTGATCGAATCCCTGCCACCGCTTCAGACAGACGCTCGGGAGCCACATCAAAAGCCATGTATACATAGTCCAATCCCGCTTCTGCAAAAGCGGCGTTGTGCATGAGCGGCGATTGCGAATGCGAGACCGGATGACCGAACAAACCAACCAGATGTGTTTTGCTTGTTATCATGAAGCCGTTCCTTCCCCTCTGCTCTCTCTATCTAGCTTATGGCAAGACAGCCAAAACGCGTCAGATCAACGCTTTTCGCATGCCTACACTGACGCCCTTCGGAGCGTGTACGACGACGGATGCCTCTTCTTTACCCTGAAGGCTCACCCAGCCCAAACCCGAAATGACCAGGTCCGTTGTGCCCGTTGGACGAATTTTAAACGAATGTTTGACAAAAGCGGGCAGCTGTTCTGCGGCTTCACGGCCTGTCGGCGGAGCGAGCATTTCCCCGTGGTGCTTCTGAAACACTTCATCGGCATTCTCCAGCTTCGTGCGGTGGATGTATATATCGTTCGTTACATACACAACAAACGGCTGTCGCGTGCCGCGTACAAAATCAATCCGGGCCAAACCGCCGAGGAAGAGGGACTGGCCATCGTTTAATTGATACACTTTTGGATTGATTCGAGAGGTCGGCGTAATTTTCCGCAAGTCTTGCGGTGTCACCATATGGCCGATCTGATCCCGGTTGATAATTCCTGGCGTATCGAAAATAGAACGGCCGTCCTCCAATGGAATCTCAATCTTGTCCAGTGTCGTCCCCGGAAACGGTGATGTCGTAATTTCCAGATCAGCCGATCCGTAATCGTGCAGAATGCGGTTGATCAACGTGGATTTGCCGACATTCGTCACACCGACGATGTAGACGTCCCGTCCCTTGCGCAGTTCCCCGATACGTCCCAAAAGCTCATCGATGTGCAATCCTTTTTGGGCACTTACCAATACGACATCGGCCGGCCTGAGTCCGCGTTCCTTGGCTTCGTGCTGCATCCAGTTGCGGACGCGATTCAAATTGATATTTTGGGGCAAAAGATCCACTTTGTTGCCCACCAGCAATATCGGGTTGTTCCCGACAAAACGAGGCAATCCCCGCAGCCAGGAGCCATGGAAATCAAAAATGTCGACAACCATGACGACGAGACTTTGCGTCGATCCGATCCCATCCAGGATTCGGAGAAAATCGTCATCTCCCATTCCTACAGGAGCTACTTCATTATAATGTTTAATCCGGAAACAGCGTTGGCAAATCACTGTCTCGCGCTTGAGCGCGGAAGCAGGAGCGTATCCCGGCCGCTTTTGATCCTCTGTCTGGATCGCGATGCCGCATCCTGCACATGTCCCCAAGCTTTGCTCCATCATGCTTTTGTCTTCCACGAAATCATTCCCTTTCTACGCATCCAATAAAGAGCCATACGCTCCATCCTGCGGTTGAACCGCGTCCAAAAACCATCCGTCTGGGCTACCGGAACGACGAGGATCGTATGAAATCCAAGCCGGTTGCCGCCCAGCACATCGGTAAACAACTGATCACCGATGACGACCGTCTCCTGAATCTTTACGTTCATCTCGGCAATCGCTTGCATAAATGCCCGGTTGGTCGGTTTGCGGGCCGCAGAGATAAATCGCACACCCAGAGGCGTGCAAAACTTGTCTACCCTCTCGCGGTTATTATTGGATACAACGGTTACCTGAATCCCTTCATCGCGCAAACGCTTCAACCATTGTTCCACTTCCGGCGTTGCATACGGCCTGTCCCACTCCACCAGAGTGTTGTCCAGATCCGTAATGACAGCCTTGATTTTCTTCTCCCGCAGTTGATCTATATCAATATGGTGGATCGACTCCACGTACTGATCTGGCATCAGCTTTTCAAGAAACACGGGGCACCTCCAAGCAGTGTGTACGAGAACCGCGATTTCGGCACCTACTATACCATAATCAGCCACTCCCTTGCAAAAGAAAAAGAAGAGGCCCGCGGCCCCTTCTCGTTTTGCTGCTGCGAATTGGTCAAACCCGGTTGTTGCGCCGTTTTTTTGCAAGAATGGTGACATCGGCCTGATTCGCCGCCAAAGCATTTCCCGTACGTGATTTTGCTGTTGCCGCCTGCGTGATTTTGACAACAATGACGGTATTCTTGCCCACTTTGTACGAGTACGTCCTGACATTGTTCCGTTGCATAGGTAAGCACCTCCTTCAGGAATAGATGTACCGGTACGAATCTACTTCCTACTCCTTACAGAGGGCCATTCGCCGCTCCCTTGACCTTGATGTGGAAAATGCTTGCATCCGCCTGGTTAATCGCTGCTGCATTTCCGAATTGGGATTTGGCTTTTGCAGCTTGCGCGATGAAAACCTTGCTTTTCCCTTTTTTCGGCCACTTTCCGAAGTTATATGCCGCTTTTGCCATGTCTCGTACCCCCTTTCAATCAAAGGATGGTACATACTATGGCGAACCTGTCTGACCCGAAGCCACGTTTCTCCCCTATCATTCGCGTATTTTGCTAGAAACTCAGGCTCTCGTTTCTCTTTGTATCAACCGCTGTACCTGCTCTTTCGGCTCCCAGCATTGAAATTGATAGGTAGGTTTGGTCTCGTAGGTGAGTCGAGAGCATCGATAGACAATGCCGCCTGCTTCCTTTTCCACGCGAAAGTGAACGCAGGTGGCGCAGCAATGAAACCGGTTTACGCCTGTCATTTTGTATTCTCCTCTCGACTGAACCTCACCATTGCATATTCCATGAAAACAGGCTGAGTTGCTCGTACCTTTCTTCATCGGGCGATGCAAAATTGGAAAAACCGACGCCGACCAGCCGGACACCCGGGCTATAATCAAAGGCATCCAGGAGTTCTTCCAACAGATCTCTCCATGCTGCACCGTACTCTTTTTTCCGCTGCTTGCTTCTGATCGTAAAATCAGCAAACTTGATTTTCAGCGTGATCGTCCGGGGGATGACACCCTCATCTTGTATATCCTGCTCAACCTCCTGCAAAAGCGAGAAGGCTACCGAGGCGATCTCGTCACGCTGGTACAAATCATAGGCGAGTGTCGTCTCCCTGCTTAAAGACTTGGGCGAGCGCTCTGTTACGATTTCCCTGTCGTCCTCTCCGCGTGCTCGAAAATACAAAGCATGACCAAGTTTCCCCAGCATATTCACAGCTTCCTCCAAGGAAAGCCGCCAAAAATCCTCAACCGTGCGAATTTCTTTTTTCGCAAGAAGCTCCTGCGTTTTTTTACCGACACCGTGCAGTGTTCCGATCGGCAAATTCCGGAGAACATCAAGCGATTGCTCGGGACGAATCACCACGAATGCATCCGGCTTCTTCAGATCACTGGCAATTTTGGCGAGTGACATATTATAGGAAAGACCGACACTGCAAGTAAGACCGGTTTCCCGGAGAATCCGCCGTTTGATCTCCTTGGCGATCGGAACGGCATTTTCATATCCGGATACGTCGAGATACGCTTCGTCGAGCCCAACTGTCTGATAGCGGTCCGTAAAGGAGGAAAAGATGGCACGAATCTCTGCCGACTTCTCCACGTACCGCTCGTAGCGGACAGGCAGAAAAATCCCCTGAGGACATTTTTTCCGCGCCAATGCGACCGGCATCGCCGAACGAACACCATATTTTCTGGCTTCATAGCTGCACGTCGAGACAACTCCCCGATTGCTCATGCCGCCTACAATAACCGGCAGGCCGCGATATTCGGGCCTGTCGAGCTGTTCTACACTGGCAAAAAACGCATCGATATCGACATGTAAAATTTTTTTCATCGATATGACCACCAAACATACATTCTCATCCCTATTATCGCTGCTTCTTTGACCGGTTGCAAGCATGCGTTCCTTCCTGCCTTGCTCCCTTAATTGTCAGCGGTTCGGTGTTAACGGGAGTAGCTTTGCTCGATCCGAGTGGCTTTTACTCTATCCGAACGGCGTTCCCTCTATCCTGGCTACTATTCGTGTTGTTCATTATCGCTGTGATCGTTTACGGGATATTGTTCACAACCTGGAGCAGTTCCGTTACTGCAGGATTTCCTTTTCTCGCATAGGCAATCATTCCGTGCTTATCAATGATGTATACAATCCGTTGTTGGAATAAAAATCCGAGAACCTTTCCTACCCCGTATGCTTTTCGTATGGCATGGTCCCCGTCGGCAATCAAGGGAAAATCGTATCCGAACTTGCCTGAAAAAGCCCGGTGGCTCGTCAGGTCGGCCGGATTGATTCCGATAACAACCGCATCAGCCGCTTCCAGATCACTGTACCGATCGCGGATCGCGCATAGCTGCTTTGTGCAGACAGGCGTGTCATCTCCCGGATAAAAAATGAGGACTATTTTTTTCTTTCCGATAAACGTTTGAAGGTCGATCCGCCCCTTTGTGCTCTCGGCAGCAAACAAAGGCGCTTTCGTTCCGACTGTCAGCATCGCGACACCCCCACTCCAGTATACCAGACAAAAAGGACCGCCCCCCATAAAATGGGAGAGCGGTCCTTTTTTACAGCGATTGCATTTTCAATTGCTTGCATTTGCCCACAAAGGCTTCCGCTATTTTCAGCATATTGTCATCATGGGCCCACATCCGCTCTGGATGCCATTGCAGCCCTACATGCAGCCCGTCGAGGCTCTCGATAGCCTCAATCACCCCGTCAGCCGCGACTCCTGTCGCCCGAAACCCGGGAGCTACGTCTTTCACCGCCTGATGGTGGGAAGTATTGACGAGAATCTCTGTTTTGCCCAGCGCCTCTGCGACGACGCCTGGTTGCAGTGTCACTTTGTGCGCTCCGTATTGGCGGGAACCTTTTTGAGCGTGCTGGAACGCGCCCGGCACCTGACTCGGAATATCCTGTATCAAAGTTCCGCCTGCGGCCACATTGAGAATCTGCATGCCGCGGCAAATACCGAGGATAGGCTTTTTCATTTCCAGCGCCAGTCTGATCACTTCCAGCTCTGCCAGGTCCCTCTCGTACTCTACCTCACCCAAACCTTGCAACGGCTCTTCCCCGTACAAATGCGGTGCCGGATCATCTCCACCCGTCAGGATCAAACCGTCCAGCGATTCAATCATGGCCCGAAAAGGAGCATCCTTCACTGTCAAGAGCGGAAAAATGTACGGAACGCCGCCAGTACGGGCTACGCCGTCCACATATCCGGAGCCGACATAGAAATACTGATCAAGGTTGTTGTTTGGAAAGAACATCTTGGTACATGCCACGCCAATAATCGGTTGCACGAAAGTCACTCCCTGCTATTTCTTTTCATTCGATGCGTATTTGAAGTCGATGAAGCCCAATGCGTCAATGACGACATCTTTTACACTGTCCTGCTTTACCCATGTGTACGTGAAGTAGTAGATCGGCAAGGCGGGCATTTCATCCATTACAATGGCATCGGCCCTCTTCAGGCTCACGTTGCGTTTGGCTTCGTCTCCTTCTGTGGCGGACTTAGCCAGCATATCAAGGAACTCCTTGTGTTCCCATTTGGACGTGTTCAGACCGCCTTTGAACACTTCCAGGAAGTTGATCGGATCGTTAAAGTCGCCAATCCAGCTCGCCCGGCCGATATCGAAGTTGCCCGCTTTCATCTGTTCACGGTGAACCTTGTTCTCTTTGTTTACCAGCTTCACTTCGATGCCGAACGCTTTTCTCCACTGATCCTGAATAACCGTCGCAATGCGTTGGTTCACTTCTGTCGTATTGTAGGCGAGGGTCAACTCAGGCAGCTCGCTGATACCGAGCTCCTTCATGCCCTGTGCCAACAGTTCTTTTGCCTTTTCAACATCGTTGTCCTTAAAGTAGCCTTCCGGTTTGAAGGCCATCGTCGGAGGCAGGATGCCCAGGGCAGGCGTGCTCTTGTACGGAACGACGCTGTCGGCAATTTCCTGGCGGTTAACGGCGTAAGCGAACGCCTGACGAATGTGCTTGTTGTTGAACGGAGGCTTCGTCGTGTTGAAGATGTACCAGTACGTTCCAGCGGTCGCCTGCGACTGCATTTTGCCGGAGTCCTTCAAGGAATCGAGCGCGTCGAGCGGCAGGTCGCCCAGCGGAGAACCCGCCCAGTCGAGCTCGCCCTTTTCAAACATCGCCAGTTCGGTATTGGCGTCCTCGATCATGTTGACGGTCAGCTTGGACAGCTTCACACGATCTTTATCCCAATAGTTTTCATTTTTTTCCAATTCGATCAAAGATTTGTGCTCCCACTTCTTGAGGACGAACGGCCCATTCCCTATGTAGGTTTCAGGTTTTGCCGCCCAATCCTTGTTGCCCTCGACAACTTTTTTGTTTACAGGAAAGTAGGTGACGGAGGCCACAAGCTGCGGGAAAAACGGAGCCGGGTTTTCCAGGGTGACTACCAATGTTTTCTCATCCGCAGCTTTGACGCCAACATCCTCCGCTTTTGCCTTTTTGGCATTGTACGCCTCGCCGTTTTTCAGGTAGTACATCTGATAGGCGTAACCGGATGCTGTCTCGGGGTTGAGAACGCGCTTCCAGGCGTACTCGAAGTCATGGGCCGTCACAGGGTCGCCGTTGGACCATTTTGAATCACGCAGATGGAAGGTGTAGGTCAGGCCATCCGGGGAAACCTCGTATTTTTCCGCGACCGATTCCTTGATCTTGCCGTCTACGTCAAGACGAAGCAAACCGTCAAAAGCGGCGCGGGTAATCGACATGGAAGGAATGTCCTCAGCCAAGCCCGGATCGATTGTATTTGGTTCTCCCGTATTCAGGTTGATCCGCATCTCCTGTGGTGCTGCTGCTTGTTCTTGTGCTGCCGGTGTCTCCGCAGGCTTTTGTTCTGCAGGCTGACTCGCTTGTCCCCCACAGCCCGCAAAGGCCAGACTGCTTAGCATCACAAAACAGAGCGACATCTTTTGAAGCGCTTTCATGGAAAACCCCCTCTTGAAACTTTTTTTCTTGATTATACGATGCATGATTAAATAATATTATCTTACGAAAATTTTGTCTACAACTATGTAAAGTGATAAAGGAGCTGGTCATGATGTTAGCGTCATTGGAAAATGCTCTCAGCACATTGCTTGAGAAGAGTGGCGGGCAGTGGGGAATCTACCTCGAAGATTTACAGACAAACGAAATCTGGGGCAAGGGTCATGATGACCGCTTTTACGCCGCCAGCGTAATCAAAGTCCCGATCATGGCCGCTGTGTTTGCTGAAGCCTACGCAGGCAAGTTTGCTCTCGAAGACAAACTGACTCTCAGACAAGAGGATCAGGTCGGCGGAGCAGGCATTCTGCAGCATATGACGCCAGGCACAAAGTGGAGCATTTACGATCTGACAACCCTGATGATCATTCAGAGTGACAACACGGCAACCAATATGCTCATCGATCTTGTCGGGGCTGAGGCGATCCGTTCTGTCATGAACAAAACAGGAATGGTCAACAGCCAGTTTCACAACAAGCTGATGATCGTCCCTGCGGAGCTGGAAGGCTACAATGAGGTGACCGCGGCAGATCTTGGCAGCCACCTTCGCCATTTGGCTACAGGAAAAATCATCTCGTACAACAGTTGCCTCCACATGATCAACATCATGAAAAGACAGCAGCATCGCGACCGCATCCCCTATCACCTGCCTGATCCGGACGGCGATGTGATCGGCATGCTGCCGAAATGGGAGCTGGCCAATAAAACAGGGACAGTCACTCGAACGACTCATGACATCGGAGTGATGTACATCGGCAACCGGGCAGTGACGATCTGCTTGTTATCCAAAAATATCGAGACCGTCGCAGCCAATGACGTGATGGCGCAAATCGGCCGGATGGTATACGATCTGTATACGAAGTAGAAAAAAGGCCTGTCCGTTGTTTTGGACGGGCCTTGCTCATACAGTCGGGTCCTGTACGTTCGGGTCCCATACCTAGGGTCCATGCATTCGGTCCCTTATGAGCTCCATTCACCCGTTTGCACTGAAGTTCGCTGCCTTCCGCTTGACGATTGCAGTGACGATCGGAAGACCCATCAACACGATCCAAAGTGAATTGACTCCTGCAGGTACAACTGCCCAGTAAAAAATAGAGACATCCGGTTTCCCTGTCAGGATGTCCATTCCTGCAGCTCCGACGAGACCGATCAGATTGCCCGCGATTCCCCACAATGCCATCCAGACGTAATGGCTAAGCGAAACTTTTCCATTCCTCAGATCAAATTCCTTATGTAAATAGGCAAAGCCCGAGAACAGCCCGATGACGCCATTGCCAATAATCCAGCTCATCCACAATTGCCCGGAGAGAACATCTGACAGGAGAGTTCCCAAGGCACCGAACAGGAAGCCTGTCAGCGGGCCAAAGCAGGCTCCTATAATCGTAAGAATGACGATGGCCGGCCGCAAACTGCTGCCTGCTATCGGAATATAGTCGGTGATATAACTGAGGAAGCCGTAAAGTACAACTCCCATTCCGATTACTCTGACTTTTTCGCCCTTTCTTGCGGCGGCAGGACAGATGTCCATCTTGGTGGCTCCTTTTTGTAGTCTCTGGACATCCTCAACATAGCATCCGAAAGCCCCGCTGTCAAAACGGAATATTCTGGATATGCTTATTCTATATAGACAAAGGAAAAGGCGTCCTTCCTTTGCAGGAAAAACGCCTTAATGGGCATCGATGCTGTCTCTATTTGGAAAGGATCAGCTTGCTTACTTCGTACGCGCTGGAGAAAGACAGCTCGGACAATTGTCCTTGGCCTTCACACCAGTCACCCGCAAAAAACAGGTTGCGGTAATCTGGCAAGCTGATTGGCAGCGCCTCCTGGTTCATCGTCCACTTGATTTCCTGGACGACGGCACGGGTGGAAACGCGGGGCACCACGAGTTCCTCCCGCCAGCCTGGGAAGTGCTTGTCGTACAGTTGTTCAATCTCTTGCTTGCGCTGCTCGACGACTTCTTTCACGCCGACTTCGGACTGACGCAGATAGGCGGTCGCCTGCAGTAGCTGTCCGCCCTCTGGGACGCAGGTCTTGTCGTAATACGAAATATCCGTAATAAAAATGTTGTTTTGCTTGTCATAAATATAGGTGTAAGGGACATCGATACGCTGCTTGAGACCGATATCATACACGACGACAACCGTCGGCTCGTATGTTGCATACTGTGCGATAGCATGCTCCAGCTTTGTATCCTTAAACACCTTTGTCATTTCTTTTGGAGGGATGCAGCTGATGAATTCATCTCCGGTAAATTCAGCTTCCGGCGTGACAGCGGCAACCACTTTGTCATTTTCGACACGGAAGGATTCGACCTTTGTTTTGGTCATGATCGTGCCGTTGTTGGCTTCGATGACACGGACAAATTCCTCGATCAACGCCTGCCACCCGCCTCCGATGTAGGCAACCGGCTTATTCGTCGTAAAGATCCGACGATAGTAGGTGAAGAACACATCAGACGGAATTTTTTCCGGCTCACGGGTAAAGAAGTTGGAGGATGCCAATGTCAGCATCATTTCCTTTACTTCCTCACTTACATTTTGCTTCTCCATCCACTTCTGGATCGACAGGTGCGGGTGACCCGTCTCCATTTTCAACATGGTTTTCAAGATTTCAAAGGTAAACAGAACTTTGTCAAATCCCTTGACCAGCTTCGTACGGAACAATCCCTGCACATTTGCGGGAACCGCTGTCAAATCGTCCCCCAAATCATAACGGGCTTTATTCGGATTGAAATCCTGCCAATCAATGTTCAAACCCAATTCTTTTTCAAACGTTTTCAAAACCGATGTGTCACGCCCGTAAATGGCATGTGCACCGAAGTTAAAGTTAAAGCCTTTGATCTTCAGCGTGACGGCACGGCCGCCCAGGGCTCCGCGCTCGAGAAGCGCTACCTTTTTGCCCTTGGAAGACAGATAGGCTGCAGCAGAAAGACCGGCGAGCCCCCCGCCAACGATGACGACGTCATAGTGGTTCGTTGTCATAACAATCTCCCTTACATACTCACGATGTATGAAACCTCAATCATCCTATAGGATAAGGGATGTACAAGGTAGAAGTCAACCATAAATGAACTGTGTCTATTGTTATACTGATGATACCATTTTTTGGCTTTTCCGTTTCCCCTCGCTCTTCCTTCTGTTTCCTGTCAACCTATCTTAATTATGACCATAAAAGCATGACAATTACCCCTGCCTGCACTCATCGTTCCGTAGTGATCGACAGGGGTAAAAATTCAAGTTCTCGTCTCAGGAGCCTTGTTGTTCGTTTCTTCTCGTCATCTGCTGCCAAACTGTACCGCTCGCCGCTTCTCCGCGCTCGATGCGCTCAACAGCCATTTGAATTTGCAGACGAACCTCAAATTCCGGATCGTCCTGGGCCGCCCGCAGAGCTTCCAGCGCCGAGTCGTCGCCTACCTCGTACAGGAAACGGGCTGCACGCCAGCGTACGAGCTTGTTCGGGTCCTTCAGGGCTTCGCACATCGCTTCACTTGCTCTCGGGTCCCCCAGATCGGACAAAGTATCTCCTGCCGTCCTGCGAACAGATACAGAGGGGTCACGGAGCGCTTCGTAGAGCAAAGGAAACACCTCATCGCCTCCCACCATTCCCAGGTAGACGACTGCCAGCCGACGGATGGAGCCCTTTTCGTCATGAAGCGCCTTTCTCAGAACAGGCAAATCTTCGGCAGTCGGCTCCATGCGATCCAGCGCAGCATACCGCTTTTGCCAATCAGGATCATCGAGCATCTCCAGCGTGACGACTTTCTTGACCCGCTCGGGCTGGGGCGGGGCTTCTCCCACTCCAAGCTGCAGCGCCTGTTGAACAAGCTCTTCCACCCGTTCTGGCGGATACGCCGCATCCACCTCGCTGGCCACTTCTTCCCCGATCTCGCGCAAATCGCCGTAGCGAACGTCTTGCTCTACCCATTTGCGCTCCATGATTACATTCGGTGAAGCGGAACCCGCCTTCATGGCCGCCGCTCCGAATCGTTCGGGCAAGGCGGCGCGTATCTGCTCGGTTCCCATCGTTACTTTTACCTGCATGGGAATGCCGCGGAACATCTGGATGTACACCTGCGCTTCTCCCCACGCTTCCCCGGACTCTTCATTCGTCCAGGCTGGCATGGAGGTCTCCGCCCCCGCTCCGAAAACCTCCCGGGCATGGGTCAAAATTTGCTGCCAGTCTGCTTGCGATTTTCGTTCCAAGGCATAGAAATCAGCCGTATGAAAAATAGAGGTCACGCCTTCAATCGCCAGCAGCTGCTTCACCAATTCCGGCATTTGCGCCCCGGACTGCTTGTTGTATACCCGCTGAACGCCGTCAGGCAAGCGCTCGTCCACATTCAGCTTCATGACATTTGGACTGGGTGTCGGTTCTATCGACAACAGTTTCATGCCGAGTCACTCCTTTTGTTGCCTATTCTCTCGTACCGCTATGGTACCATGTCCGCGGCGTCCATGCCATTTTTGAAGTGCAGCGGGAACCTGTAGTAATCATTGGCCGATTTGACCCGGAATCCGCAAGACTCATAGAGAGACAGGGCATTGCTGTTTTCCGTGGCTACCTCCAGGATCATTTTGGGAAAGCCCTCGTCAGACAACAGGGCAATTGTTTTTGCCAACGCTTCTTTACCATACCCTTTTCGCTGATGATCAGGGTGAACGGCAAACCCGTAGATAAAGGCATGCTTCGGCTGACGGGAAACGCTAATCCTGCCAATCGGCTCGTTTTGGTCATGCGTGATCAAATAATTGGTCTGGGCAGGGTCTTGTCCCATATGCTCGAACATCTCTCTGGCGAGTGTCTCCTCCAACTGAAACCCTGCCATGCTAAGTTGAATCAAAATCTCCTTATCGTCTGGGGTTGAAGCCCTGAGCTGAATTCGCCCATCCTGTTTCGGCAATTCTTCGCCTGACTCCTCCCGCTCCATCCAATACTCGGAATACTCATACCGCGCAGCCACTTTCTCCATATACCCTTTTCCTGTTTTGGACCCGCGCTGGACAATAAACAACAGCTCTGGAATTTTGCGCAACCGGCATTCTTCTTCCATCAGCCGCTGCAAATGCCGGAATATCCCCTTTCCCCGGTAATCGGGGTGCACCATGCCGGTTGCCTCCGCTTCTCCCTGATGGAAAACGTGCAGCCCTCCGTATCCGACGAGCTTCCCGCGGTCATAGCAAAAAAAATCGTTGGTGTCGGTACCCGGACGCTTTTCCAGCATGTCGAAATTCAGCTTCAGATTGATCTGTTCGAAGCCATTGCAGACTGCTGCCAATCCCCGGATATGGTCCAATTCCTCGGCTGTCGGTTTTGCTTTGGTGACATATGTAAAGGCTGTCATTCATACTCTCCCTTTCGTTCCTAAAAATAGTGGCGCCGCAGCTCCTGCACGACCTCCTCCAGATTGTTTCCCACCTGAGGAATGCCATAGCCGACATAGAGCGGCGAAGCGACAAAGCGCGGGACAACCTTGACGATTATCTGCCCGTCCCATTGGTAAAAAAACAAATTGTAGCTTTGGCAGATGCGGTTTACGTGATGAAGGATCCAATGTGTCAAAATTTGGATATAGTCCGCCATCCTGTTTAAGCTTCCCGACTCAGACAAAATCACATTGTATTCAAAAAATCCCGCGCGCGGCTTCGTCGAGAGATTGCACGTAACCCCCGCATCCCGATCGATGACAATCCCCTCGAAATGCTCTCCCTCCACATCTTTCAGGTAATCGTAATGTTTCAACCCGACGATTTGCATATGCGGGTGGCGGATGCTCCCCCCGGAATAAGGGCCATGGTTTTTAAAAAACAGTACAGAGCGATAGGAGCCGCTCTCCGTCATCTCCAGCCATTTTTCCACGCCAAATGCAAACAGGTCATACAGG
This sequence comes from Brevibacillus sp. FSL K6-2834, assembly GCF_038592925.1. Taxonomy (NCBI): domain Bacteria; kingdom Bacillati; phylum Bacillota; class Bacilli; order Caryophanales; family Paenibacillaceae; genus Brevibacillus; species Brevibacillus sp. FSL K6-2834. The sequence goes on along the minus strand of NZ_CP151945.1, from coordinate 2,054,608 downwards.
TGGTCCTTTTCATAGACGGACAGTTCGCTGTCACATTGACTCGTCTCGATCACCAGCGTTTGAGTGGCATCCTGCAAAACCGGGTATTTGTTTTTTAGCCAGATCATTTCTCCTCTTTGCTCCAGAATACCGTCCAGCTCATCCGGAAAGCAGAAGGGACAAGCCGCCTGCCGGTTCCTGATGTTCTCCGGCTTTTGTCGGCCGATGTGCATATCAAAATGCAGATGCGTCTGCGACATTTACTCGGGTCCTCCTTCAACGATTTGTCCTTCCTGAACAATTCCCTATCGAAAAAGTCCATTCCTTCTTTGCCGGACACTTGCCCTCACTCTACAAAAGTAATTAACTCACTCTACTCTATACGTATTCCAGGTGAGGACCACCGCGCATTCAACGGATAGTATGAAAAGGCAAGGACAACTGCAACTAAACGAAGAGGCCACACTCCAGAAGCGAGATCCAGCCAGACTAACCGAGACGCCCAAGCTTTCACTCACAGCACCTGCGGATACTTTCTTTATGCTCATTGATTTGCCGTAGCCGAACCAGCTTGCAATCTCATTCAGGGAGCAACCCCTTCAAAACAGAAAAAAGGATCACTTTCCCTCAAAAATGGGTGCAGTGATCTTTTTTTATCTCATTTTAATCCGTTACACTTACGGAAGTGACTTCGAAAAAGGAGTTGGCCGTTCATGGAGAAAGCGCAGTTCATGGAAAAATCGTTTTACTACCCGGTCAGTTGGCTCGAAGCCCAGCAGTATAAATATCAACTGGATCAAGAGGGGATTCCCTACTCGATACAGTCCCCGCTTGACCTTCCTGTGCTCGAGGAAGGCAAACTGGCAATTGTCTTTCCCTCCATTCCTCTGCGGGTTTACGTTTGGGTACGCTCATTGTTTTACCGGGATGGTCTCCGCTATCCAGACTTTTCGTGAAGGCATGGTTTGAGCATCCATACAGAAGCGTGACAGCCCGCCTTGATTTTTTTATGATAGTGGTATGCAGTAAAGGTGGTGAATCCTTTGAAAAGTATAAAACCCGGCCGCGGCCCTTCCGCCATGGGGGCAGCTGGAAGCATTTTCGCCGTAATCTTCGGTATATTTTGGACCATCATGGCATTTGTCATCACGCAGGACTCCCCTTTTCCCGTAGTAGGCATAATCTTCCCTGCCTTTGGCCTTTTATTTATCGGGATGGGAATCGCACAAGCCGTCTACCATTACAAAAACGCGACAGGCAAAGAGCGAATGTCCCTGTTTGACATTACGGATTCCAGAGAAGAAGGCGACCCGTTACACCGCCATTTCAGCTCTACATCCTCTGTATCGGAGCAGAATACTGGACGTTTTTGCCCCTACTGCGGAGAACCAGTCGAAGCCGAGTACCGCTTTTGTCCCAAATGCGGGAAAAGCATGCCTTCCTCCGGTTAATCTTTAGCCCTCTTCCTGATTCCCGAATAACCCCTCTTCCTTCTTGTCATTCTAAGGAAGAAGGAGGGAGCATCCATGGATTCTCACAAGACCCGTCCGGAAGTGGAGCCATCCGTCGCTCCGGGAATGAACACACATGATCAGTTGGAAGAAAAAGCATCTGAGCAGGAGGTAAACAGCGGCGACTCTACCACTGTTACCCGTCTCTTCCTCGACCGAACACCGGATGAATAGATGCGATATATGCTGGAATGCGACATGTTCGCCCATCAGATTTCGCTTCGCGATCTGCTGTGCTATAATGGATGCGGCGAAGTCTTGGCTCCCTCACGCAGGGAGCTATTTTTTTGAGGAATGGATGGTTTCCTCTCTTTTACAAAACAATTATAATGTAACGGATAACCTGTCTTCTTCGTCCTATAGTGACAACAGATTTTTCAACGACACAACTGGAGGGTAAGCATGAAGAAACTTCTGTCAATCCTACTGATAGCCGTGTTGCTGCAAGGCTGCACTTCTTCCAAAGAGACGCCTTCGACTGGCACACCGGCGCAACCCCCTGCCACAGAACAACCGGCACAGCAGCCTTCTGACTCCGTTCAACCGGAAACGCCGCAGCCTGGCACTTCGACTCAGCCAACAGACGATCAAGATAAAAATGACGAGACGTACAAAAACGATATTTTTCAAGTGGCCTCTGTAGAAAAAACGGGCGAAGACACCTTTACGATAAAAGGCAAGGCTCGCGTGTTCGAAGGCAACTTTCAATATGTAGTGGAGGACGGTCACAACGAGCTGACCAAAGGAAACGTCCAAACCTCGGCAGGGGCTCCTGAATGGGGAGATTTTGAATTCACAGTCAAGGTAAAAAAAGACCAACCCAATTCGACCTTGACTCTGGTTTTGTTTGAGTCCAGTCCCAAGGACGGAAGCCGGAGAATGGAATTGCCCATTGCCCTGCCCTAAAGAGATGACCGGATACGACATGATCTGACCCAATGAAACCCGCCGCGAAATCAACGGCGGGTTTTCGCTTACGTTTATCTATTTTTCCCGCTCACCGTGAAACCGTGTCCCTCACGGAAACCGTTGTGTTTTTCCGCGAAACGGCAACTTAATAGTTGCTCCCCTCTCCGGCATATACTAGCGTTGAGGAGTGTGATGATGTTGGAAAACAAATCCGTCTACTACGTAACCAGTTGGGATGATGCCGCTGTCTATACACGGGCATTGGAAGCCATGAATATTCCGCACGCTGTGGAATCTCCCGGCAGCCCGCTCGATCTCAGTGAAGGCCAGCTGGCGATTGTCTTGCCACATTTGCCTGCCAGGACCCATTCCAAGGTTCGCGAGCTGTTCCAGGGCGAGGGCGAGAGGTATCCGGATTAAGAAGATGACTGGTGTACTCATCGCCGCGGGCATCATCGGCTCATTTCTTTTGTCCGGTTATTTCATGACCAAATGGGAAAACGAGGTGTTCCCGGGCAATCAAGACACACAAGCAGACAACGAAGAAAAGTCCGTCAAATGACAGAAAGCATGGTCACATACGAGACTGCTTCGGACCGAAGTCCTTGCAGACGGCATGCGGACCATGCTTTCCTGTTTCTTGATATTGGCGCAGCTTTGCTACTTGCATTCGCTTCTCTTGCTGCGGTCAGGAAGCCGCGCTTTTTTCGGCGGAGGTGAGATACACATTCTTGCCAGCCCCCAAGCCGACCAGGAATAGCAAGAAGGCTACGATGAGCAGCAGGAAGAGCGGCATCGTCCAGCCTTGTGTCACGTCATGGATAAAGCCAAAAAGAGTCGGGCCGAGCGCAGCCAGCAGGTACCCGACCGATTGGGCCATCCCGGACAGCTCAGCCGCTTCGGCCGCACTGCGTGTACGCAGCGAGAAAAACATGACTGCCAAGCTGAAGCTGCAGCCGCCAGCGATACCGATCAGAATAATCCAGAGCGGCATGAGCACCGTATTTCCAGCCAGCAAACCCGCGTACCCTATGAACATGCATCCTGTCGTTATGGCCACGAGCAGACGCTGATTGGATACTCTCCCTGCAAGCACTGGCATCAGGAAGCTGCCAGGCAGACTGGCGAATTGCATCAGGAACAGCATCCACCCCGCAGCAGAAGGACTTACACCTTGATCCTGAAGAATCTGCGGAATCCATGCTATCCCCACATAAAACACCAAGGACTGCAGCCCCATAAACAGTGTCACTTTCCACGCAAGCGGAGATTTCCAAATTGCCCCTGCAGTCGAACCCGCTCTAACCGAAACTGCCGTTTGTGCGTTTTTGCGCAGCTGTGGCACCCATACGGCCAATGCGATAAAAGCCAAAATGGCCCAGCAGATGAGCGAGCCTTGCCACCCGAACGAAAGACCGTGAGCAATCGGGATGCTCACCCCCGAAGCGATGGCAGCGAACAAATTCATCGCCATGGAGTAAGCACCGGTCATCACTCCTACCTTTTGCGGAAAATCCCGCTTGATCAAGCTTGGGATCAGCACATTGCCGAGAGCGATAGCCAAGCCGAGCAAGGCGGTCCCGATAAAAAGCAGCCAGACCGAGTGGAGGGAGCGGAGAACGATTCCTGTCAGCAGGACAAGCAGGCTGTACATAATCGTCTGTTCCATCCCGAACCGCCGCGATATTTTCGGGGCGAGCGGTGAAAGCAGGGCAAACGCGAGCAGCGGCAGGGTGGTCAGCAGACCGGCGACTGTATTGCTAATGCCGGTATGATCGCGTATCTCCCCAATGATAGGACCGACAGCCGTTATCGGTGCCCGCAGATTGGTGGCAACAAGTATAATCCCGAAGGCGAGCAGCCATATGCCGGCCCGTGCTCCTTCACGGGATAAAGCTTGATCTGTATTCATTTTGCATCTCCCCGTTCTTGATCCTCGAAAGCCTGCTGCGCTGCTTCAATATGAGCCCGGACAGCGAGTATTGCCTCTTCCGGTCTGCCCGCGACAATCGCATCTATCAGCTCTCTGTGGATTTTTTTATGCAGGGCGAGTCGCTTGGACGCAGCCGAGAAAACCACTTTGTCTACCGTCTCTCCAATGGACTGCTGGATCGACTCAGTCATGTGCTCATAAAGCTCCAACAGGATGCTGTTGTGCGCTGCTTTTACGATAGACATGTGAAGCTGCACGTCTGCTTCAATATAGGTCTGGGCGTTATCGGCTACCTCGCTTGCTGTCAACCAGGTCTTCATGGCTTCCACGTCTTCCGGCGTTCTCCTGAGCGCAGCAAGGCGGGCGGCATCCTGCTCCAGTGCAGAACGCACCTCCAGCGTTTCTGTCAAGGCAGAGCGCTGAAAACGACGCTGCAGAGCAGCACCCAGTTCACTGGAAGAGCAAACATAGGTGCCGTCTCCCTGTCTTGTTTCCAGCATACCTGTATGCACCAAGGCCCTGACGGCTTCCCGTACCGTGTTGCGGCTGACCCCCAACTGATTGACCAGCTCCGGCTCTGGCGGAATTCGCGTGCCAACCGGCCAGTCCCCTGACTGGATCAGGGAATAGATCTGTGCTACAACCTGCTCCACCAGTGTCATTCTCCCTGCCTGTTTTAATTTCATAATTCTCACTCACCACCAAACGTAGGATGATTGGATGTTTTTGATTATAACATAGGCGAATGGTGTGTCAACCCATCAACTCTTTTGAAAATAGGATTATAGACCCTTGCTCCCGTTATTAAAGATGGGCTTTTTTAAAATTTTTTACAAAAGTTACAGGAAAACAGTAAAAAAGACCTACCCTTCTGACGATAAAGGTAGTAGACGCTTTTTCATTTTTCACCTGACCAATGATTGGTCAGGCTTTTTTTCTGTTCCACAAAAAATCCCCCGTCCATGCATTCGTCCGGGGGCCTATACCTATTCCTTTTAGCTCCTGCTACAAACCAATTCGCGGTTATATCATGCACTCGTTTTCTGATATCACCAAAGGGATTCCGTTCTCCCCAAAAATACGTACTACGCGGATATATTGATGTACAGGGAGGTCCGGGAACATAAATGCAATTTCGCCGCTCGGAAAAGACGTGACGATGTGCGGGATGGAATCGGGTATCTTGGCCAGCTCGCGCCGAAAAGCAGCGGCCTTTCTCCACGGTACTTTAAAATAGAAGGAAGGACGAATCACGGGCAAACACGCTCCTTATTTGTTTCATTTCTGTATCGGAGAGTGCCGGGGCATCGAATATATGAAAAAAGCTGCGATATCGAGCTATAGGCATGATAATTTTGACGGGACTTTTGTATTACTTTTGCTCTCTGTTTCATTCATGAATAGCTTCTTACACCAATGCTCTGTATATTCCGTTTACTTTGCAATACCTACAAAATGAGACTCCTCTTTTCCGTTGCGGACCAATTCACAAACGATCGCACTATGATTGGACAAAATTTTCCATGCCAGTAGCAACTCATTTTCGTTTGTCCTGTTGTGGCATTTTTTTACATGCCGATCAACCCTTCGATCAGAGGCCAAATTAACACTATTTGCGTTTCCCTGCAAACGAAATAGAAAAAGCCCCTTCCATTTGCCCGTAAAAGACAATGAAAGAGGCGATTATGTATCGGATAAAAACGTCGATATGGCGAGCATTTGATGAAAAATGATGCCCCCACGCGGAATCGAACCACGAACTGATCATTACGAGTGATCTGTTATACCGTTTAACTATAGGGGCAGGTTCAAGACAGTTTCTCTTTTTCTGCCTGGTAAAATAATACCCAGCCGTTTTACAAAAATTATTCTAGTAAAAAGAAGGCTAAAAATCAAGAGGAAATTTTAATGTTTCCACTCGATTTCAGCCTTCCGCAAAACGTCGCCAATCGGCGCATCTTGTATCAACAGATCGGCAATACCGTCGAGATGGGTAGCATCCCGATTGATAATGACCAGCTTCGCCCCTCTTGCTTTCGCCTGCTCTGGAAACCAGTTGGCCGGACTTACGGCAAGCGATGAGCCCAGTACAAGGAACAGGTCTGCCCGCTCTGTCCATTCCACCGCTTGTGCAAAGGCGGCTTCCGGAAGCGATTCTCCAAACAGCACGACAGAAGGACGCAAAAACCCGCCGCACTCGCACGCAGTCCCCCCCTGATCCAAATAGCGGGCAGACTCGTATTTGTTTGTACAGCGCATGCAGGTAAGCGTGGCTAGTGTCCCGTGGAGCTCCGCAACACGCCGGCTGCCGGCACGCTGATGAAAGCCGTCCACATTTTGCGTAATGATCCCCTTGATCTGTCCCCGCCGTTCCCATTCGGCCAAAATCACATGCCCCTGGTGAGGCTTACACGACAGAAGCCCTTCCACTCTCATCCGGTAAAAGGAGACAAATTCCTCCCGATTGTTGCGAAGAGCATCTGTGCTGGCGAGTCTTGCCGGGTCTTTTCCCTGCCACCATCCCGTCCGTGCAGAACGGAAATCAGGCAGTCCGCTTTCCGTTGACATCCCGGCTCCCGTGAAAACGATGGCGTGGCGGGCATCCTTGAGCAGCTTGTTCAATTCGTCCAAAGCCTTCCCCTCCTCTCACGAATGCATACAATTGTTCATATTTTATAGGAAGTCAACGACAAAGTACACGGGGAGGAGCAGTCAAGATGAACATCTATCTCGTCTCAGACATCCACGGTCAGTATCAAGCGCTTCGCGAAGCCTTGCAGCGGGTTTCCTTTTCCCCGGAACGCCAAGACAGCCTCTACGTAATCGGAGACATGGTCGACCGCGGCCCCCAATCAAAAGAGGTACTGGAGTATTTGCTCAGTCTGAAGAATGCTTATCCGGAGCAGATTTTCTTGCTCAAGGGAAATCATGAGCAGATGTTCGAGGACTGGCTGAAGGGGAATATGGATCCCACTTTGTATTTGCTGATGAATGGCGGAGATGCCACCGTGCGCTCGTTTTTGGGGCGACAGGCATTGCGCCGCGCCTTTCTTGGCGAAGTCCCCCCCGTCGAAACGCAAAACGCAGCGCGCGAAGATATTCTTGCCCGTTACACGTACTTGCTCCCCACTCTCGAATCGCTGCCTCTCTACCAAATGCTGCCTGCCAATGAATCCACCGGAGGGCAGCCGCCGCTGCTCGTGCACGCAGGCATTCGGCCGGGCATCCCCCTTTCCAAACAACGTCCCGAGGACCTCCTCTGGATTCGAGAGCCGTTCTACGATCATTACAGGGGAGAAGAAATGGTTATCTTCGGTCACACGCCCGTCCCCAGGCTTCCCGGGTATACCGGACAGGGCCCTTGGCACCACGGGAACCTGATCGGCATCGACGGCGGAGCGGCGTCCCCGCAAGGCGGCATTCTCCTCGTCAACTGGCCTTCCCTCCGGTATGTTTATGTTCCGCTCAGAGGTCTGCAATCGGCTCCCCGGGTACGCCTCACTTAACGAATGATCGGCGGGGGAGTTGCCGAGAGCAGACCCGCCAATATCAAGGCCGCCAAGACAATGATGAGCTCAAGGCGCAGCGTCCAGGACAGCTTCTTCGCCAAGCGGAGAGCGTCTTTTTCCTGCAATCCGGAAAGCACGGTCAGTCTGGGCATTACCCGTCCGCGATGGAATGCGGCGATGAGTAGCGCCAGCAAAAACGCGCCGATCTTGGCGGTCAGGATGAGCCCGTACGAAGTGGTCGCCAGCTGCTGGAGCTGTGAGAAGCGGAGCAGCCCGAGGACAATGCCTGTCCCGGAAATGACTGCGACCGAATACAGTGCCAACTGGGCGAATTGGCTCATCAATTTGTGCATGGCAATCAGCCCATCGGGATTCATGGCGAGCCGGAATGACAATACCGTCAATCCAGACAAGCCCCCCATCCAGATGACTGCCGCCGCCATATGGAGAACGTCAGAGGTCATCGAAGCAAATCTCTCCTGTCCTGCCATGGCGTGACCCGTCAATGGGAACGTGCAAAACAGGGCGATGACTGCTATCGTACTTCCCCACCGGAAATGAGCCGTATAGCGCACTGCCAGAAGAAGCAGGAAGCAGAGCAGGGGCCGAATCCATCCGATCGTGCCTGTCATCGTTTCACGAAGCAGCGTCAGCATGTTTTCCCCAAAGCCTCCCGGCAAGCGAAGCATGTCAGCCAAAAGGCAGATTCTTACGGCACCGCTCACCGCAAAAAAGAGCATGGCCAGCCAGATGATCAGCTTGACCTTTCTGCTGTGGAGCCACTTGGTGTCGATGGCCCGGACAAACCCTTCCCACCTGGAGAGAAACACCAAAATGCCTAAGCCTCCCGCAACAAGCACATCTGCCATCCGCAGCCATCTGTTCCATACCTCATGAGCCTCGTGGTTATGGTCTTCCGGGGAGGCAAACTTGTCGGCGACAATTTCTACGCCGCTTTCCCCTTTTGTAACCTGGGCATCCGAGGAGCCATTTCCTTTTCCAACGGTTACGGAAGGCTGCTGTCCGTTATTTGCCTGAACCCCCGAAATGGACACCGATGGGGCTTGACCGGCTTCGTCGGCGGGAGATGTCTGTTCCGCTTTTACGGAGTTTTTATCCGCTTCCGCTGAAGAGGACTGCCCTGCTGTACCCGGGGCTGCAAGCTGTGAAGATCCTGTATTTTGCGATTGCCTGGCATCTTGGCTGTCAACGGGAGCTTTTTTCACTTCTTGTTGCGGGCTGGCAGCCTTTGGATCGGCGTAAGGAGCGGCCTTCTCTTCACTTTTTGAGCCTTTTGTTTTTTCCGTCGCTGCCGAAGCGCTCTCGTTTTGTTTAGCCGGTCCGTTTTTTGACTGATTCAAAGCTTCCTGTTCCTGCGCCGGAAGAGCAGTGGGCGGCGGAACAGCAGCTTCAGTCGTCTCGTCCCCGTCCAGGGAGACCGTATCAGCCGGACGATGTTTGGGCAGCGGTACTCCTACAGCGAATCGGAACGAGCCTTCCGTAACATGAGTATCTACCGACAACACTTGCCATTCCACACGGTATATACCGTTTTTCAAGGAAGAGACCGGCATCACGAGCGTCTTTTTTCCCTCTGCCCGAAACGTACCCGGTACGACCTCTCCCTGCTCTGTTTTCAAAACGAGCGAGCTCACATTTGCATTGATTTCCTCCGTGAAGGATATCCGTATCTCCTTCGGCGAGGTTTGCAGCTCTGACTCCTGCTGTGGCGAGGATTGATCCACATTGGCATGAGCGTACACAAATGACGGAACACTGCACACCATGCATACACACAGACAGAAGTAAAGGAGCCATCTTTTCATACGTTGTTCCCCTTTCCATTTGCCAAGCCCTTTCGCCGCCGAGAAATAGCTTCCGGCAGAGAAGACGACTAGAAAGCCGCCGAAAAACTTTCGACGGCTTTTTCCGATTGGCTATCGCTGCTTATTTCTTCGTGATGACAATCGCTTCCGGCAAAGTGCCGATCGGTGCCAATACTTCGACTGTCGCTCCTGCTTCCATTGCGGCTTTCCGCAAATCCACCTGGCCGGTTCCCTGATAAGCAGGATTCAAAGCCGTTTTCACGAATGTAGCTGGTACAGTCGTCTTCCCGTCAGCCGATGTCAGCCCGGACACGTCAGTCAGCTTGCCGTTGATATAGACGAGCGGCTGCGCACCCTTCGCCTTTTGCGCCGGGAGGGAAAACTTCCCGTTCTGGACGGAAAAGGTCATGGTTGCCTCGTAATTGGTTGTATCGTATTGACCTGCCACTTTTTCATCGGTAGCCGGTTTCGCCCGGAGCAGATAATAGTCAGCCGGGCCAGTCGTAAAGGCAATCGTGCCATTTGCATCTGTCTTGTAGATGGCCGCATCACTGGTGCTGCGGCGGATCAGGGTAATTTCCGAGTTTGCAAGCGGCTTCCCTTTTAGCAGCAGTTGAACAGACACCTTCTGATCAGGTGTAACCGCTGCCGGGTTGAACTGCGGCACCAGCTCCGCCCGATCCAGGCTGACCGGACGGCTGAAGCCCTTCAGCTCTTTTACTCTTTCCAAAGAAGGGATATCGCTGACGGCGACGAAGGATTTAGCACTGCGCAATGTCCGGCTGGAGACCTCGGCATTTTGAAAGAGACTGTCTCCTTCCACGGACACGATGTATGCACCCGGGGTGGAAGCGGAAAAAGAAGCTACGTAATAGTTGTTTTTCCCCGGCTCTGTCACTTCTTTCTCTTCTCCCGTATAAAAGAGAGTCGTGGTAATATCTGCTTTGCTTCCATTCGGAGAGGTAACGTATACTTTGGTAGAATCGGTACTCCACTTGCCCTCGATGCGATAGCTGCCATGATGGTTGGAGTGGTTTCCGAACAGCAACTCTACGTACGAAACCTCGCCAGCCGAGACAATCGGTGTATTGGTTTGCGACCAGCCGTCATGTGCCGATGCCGGTACAGCGAGCAGGCACGCCAAAGCGAGAGCAGGAATAAGCGTCATTCGTTTTTTCATGGTTGAGTTCCTCCCGATCGATTGTTTTTCCTTTGATATCCAGTCTCAGTATATGGCTCGTCCGCTGGATTGAGTATGACTCAACAGGGCTATCTTTGAGGGGCCAGGGTTGAACGATATGTGAACGTGGGTGAAAACAGGCAAGTTCAAACAGCGTTCACAAGTTGTTACTTAACATAAGTTACTTCCTTTATGTAATTATGGTAAGATAATGGGCGAGGTGTTGATATGAGACGAGAGAGTATAGTGGAGCAAGCGCTCTTTGCAGCCTGGGTGGTTTCCCTGGTCGCAACCGGGGGCAGCTTGTTCTTCTCGGAAGTGCTGAAGTACATTCCGTGCGAACTGTGCTGGTACCAACGAATTTTTATGTATCCGCTGGTCCTTTTGCTCGGGATCGCTTCCGCAAAAAAAGATTACGGAATTGCGCGATATGCCCTGCCTCTGTCTATTATCGGGGGAGCCATTTCACTCTATCACTATCTGGTACAGAAGGTCCCCGCTCTGCATGAGCTCGGCAACGCGTGCGGAATCATCCCGTGCAACACGGACTACATCAACTGGCTAGGCTTTATCACCATTCCGTTCCTGGCGCTCATCGCTTTTCTTTTGATTACCGTACTGCTTATTTTCATTCGTACCAATGGGAAGGAGAAGTAAAGCATGAAAAAGATCATTATCCTATCCGTCATCGCTGCTGTATTTCTGATCGGAGCCGTCGTGTATTCGGATATGGCCAACAAGCAAGCTGCAGAAGGAAATCCTTTCGGCAAAACAAATCTGAATCCGGCTACGATCGCTCAATTGGATGACCCCAATTATGGAAATCAAATTCTCCCTGACGAATTGAAAGCAAAGCTGGAAGGGAAAGAAGAGCTGTTCATTTACTACTACAGTCCGACTTGCGAACACTGCCAGCGAACGACACCCGTCCTGGTTCCGGTTGCCGATGAGCTGAAAGTGGATGTCAAGAAGCACAACCTGCTCGAATTTGCATCCAGCTGGGATGCGTTTGCCATTGAGTACACCCCTACTCTCGTCCACTACAAAGATGGAAAAGAAGTATCTCGTCTGGTCGGCGAACAGACAGCCGATGAATTGAAACAATGGTTTCAGGAACAGAAAAAATGACTTGCAGCCTCCCAATTTACGGGAGGCTTTCCTGTTCTCGCATAAAAAAGGTGGCGTTTATGTGAACACTCTTGTAAATCAACAGGGAAATAGCCCGTTTGAGTCATCTTTTTCTCCCCCTTTTTGCCTATAATGTTGTGGGAGCAGGAAAAGACTTTTCACACCGCCGGGCAGGATACTTGCCCCAGCGAAAAGAAACCGTCCGCTTTTTGATGCAATTTGACAAAAGCAGGGGTTTCTCGTAATTGTGATGACAGAAAGTGAGGATGTACAAGTGAAACGACATATATGGACAGTGATTGCCTCGCTCGCCCTGATCGTGGGCGCGGGCTGCAGCAAAGAAGAGAATGCCCTCCCCTCTGGGTCTCCTATTGAGGTAGCCTTGACGATTGAGCCGCAGGAGGTCGTAGCCAATGAAGCGGTAACCTTCTCGATAAAAGTGACCCAAGACGGTGCTCCTGTCGACGATGCCAGGGAAACGGAATTCGAAATCTGGAAGGATGAACAGGAACAGCACGAAACCATCCCGGCGACACTCCAAAAAGAAGGAGTTTACACCGCCCAAAAAACGTTTGCCGAGCCAGGAGCATACAACGTGATGTACCACGTGACAGCCCGCGATTTTCACAATATGCAAACACAGACCTTTACGGTAAAAGGCGCCGCTGATCAAGCTGACGGCTCTCATGCAGCGCACGAGCACGATCAGGCTTCCCAGCCGGAACATTCGGCTGCGCATGAACACGGCAGCTCTCACGGGTCAGAGGAACACCATCACGGTGCCGTTGTCAATATGCACTTTCAGCCGGCTGAGTCAATCAAAGCAAATGAAGCTGCTTCCTTGACGGTTCATGTGCAAAAGGACAACCAGGCTTTGACGGAAGCTGCGGTCAAATTTGAAATCTGGCGCGAAGGCGAAGAGAAGCACCAGTATGTGGATGCCAGCGAAAAACAGCCTGGCGAATACACGACGGCAAACGCCACTTTCCCTGCTTCGGGTACGTACACCGTCAAGGTGCATGTGGAAAAGGGAGAGATCCATGACCATAAGGAATTCTCGGTAACCGTACAATAAGCCTTGCCATTCGAATGTTTGCGACAAGCCCCGCCCACTAGTATGAGCGGGGTTTTTTACGGCTTGGGCAGCCCGGCCGCTTTTCCGGTTTTCTTAATATTTTTACATATCCACAGAAACTTTCATCTTGCAGAAATGTCCATGGACTGATATAAGAATCGAGTAGAGAGAAGTTGGGAGAGGATACGATGAAAAAGAACAAACGATCATTTTTGCTTGCACTCGCCTGTTTTGGCATGTTGAACGGACTGGTACCTTCTGCCGAAGCCGCGACAGCTCCGTCCGCCCCCACGATATTGCTGGATGGGTATCCGCTGACCTTTGCCGCTGAACCCAGACTTGTTGAGGGCAGAACCATGGTTCCTTTCCGTGTAATCGCGCAAGCGTTGGGAATTGACGTACAGTGGGACGGCAAAACGCGAACGATTACGGCGGACAAGGACGGGAAGCACATACAAATGCAGCTGGATAATCCGCAGGTTATGGTGAACGGCGTGGCCACGCAGCTCCCCGTCGCCCCCTTTGAGCAAAACGGGCACACCTTGATCCCCCTGCAGTTTTTCAGCACGCAATTCGGTGCCCAGGTAAACTGGGAGCCTGCCACACGGACCGTTTCGATTGCTTCACCGCGCCAGAAGCTGCATACCACGGCGTTTTACGCGATTTCATCTTATTCGCAGCGGCAGTATATCCCGGCGTTTGATGCAGTCGCGTTTGGTTGGGCCCGGATCGACGGCAATGCTCAGCTTACCCTTGAGGGGAAGGATTTTTATTGGCCGAAGCCGGCAAATGACATCACTCCCGAGAAGATCATCGAAGCCACCAAAGAACAAGGGACGGCTCCCTCTCTCATGGTGTTTGCCACAGACGGCACCGGAGAGCTGACGCGCCTGCTGTCTGAACCCGGTCTGCGTGAGCGTGCGATAGCTGAAATTGTCTCGCTTGCCAAGGAAAAAGGGTTTGCCGGTGTGTCACTAGACTTCGAAGGTCTTGGACTGAGCGGCGATATCGCATTGGCCCGCCAGCAATTTACCGAGTTCGTTCAGTTGTTGGCGAAACCTTTGCATGAGTCAGGCATTTTGCTTTCGCTCGTGCTTCATCCCCTCAACAGCTCCTATCAGGGGTATGACTACGCCTCTCTTGGCAAGGTGGCCGATGAGCTCGTATTGATGGCCTACGCGTACGAGGACGAAAAGCGTCCCGAGCCGATGGGTAAAGTAAATGAAGCAATCACGATGGCACTGGCACACGTGCCAAAGGAAAAGCTGCTGCTCGGAATTTCAGCAGCCAGCGAAGACGAGCAGTCAATTGACAGCAAGGTCGGTCTGGCCAAACGCCATGGATTGAAGGGCATCGCTCTATGGCGCCTCGGACTCATCACCGAGGCCGAAAAGGCTCGCTTGGCCCAATCCATCGAAATGAAAGAAGCTGCTCCAGCCTTTCTTCAATCATCCTCATGACGATAGCAACGCGAGCTCCATAGACTCATTGGAATCCCCCGTATCCGCCAAGGACACCGGGGGATATTTTGTTGTGTCTGCTTTTTCAAGGCGCCTGTGCCAACTGGAAACGATGTTGTTTTTTTCTAGGATTTAGGTAAAATGAAAGTATGGTCCCCTGCATATGGAGCAAGGGGCCACCTTTTATTATATGGGGGGATTATGCATGAAAATGAGGCGAACACCGTGGCGACTCGCAGACTTTGCTGACCGTTGGTTCATTCCAATACGAACAGGAGATGAATACGATGAACCGTAGTACCCTGCCTAATTCCATGCACCGCCGTTTGGTGGAGCAGTTGGTTTTCTTTGACGAACAACGCATTCCTTTTTTAGATCTTCATTTTGCCGGTAAACACAACGAACGCCAAAAAGCCAATCAGTGGCTGGACCAATATGTTTCTACTGTGGAAACACTGCTGAAGGAAACGAAAGATCAAGAGACTTCCCTATTGCCCAAAGTGGTGATCGGATCGCAAGTTGCTTTGCAATACGTGGATGACGGGTTGGAAGAGTCCCTGACGATCTGCTTTCCGGAACATACTGACCCCGATCTGGGACGAATCTCGTTCCTATCGCCTATAGGTCGACAACTGCTGATGAATCCTGTCAATGAGCCGGTTCGTCTGGAAATGCCCATGGGGACGCAGGAGGTCATTGTCCGCTCGATTCGTTTTGTCGACTGGTAACGTTGAAAATAACAGCAATCCCTTTTCCGTACTGTGCGATTGCCTTCACAATACACGACAGAACCGCGGCCACCCGACAGGGAAGGACCGCGGTTTATGGTTTTCCCCTAAAAAAAGAGCCGCTTTCGCAGCGGCTCTCATGTTCTCATTTTAAAAGCAAGTAAAGGATACAATCCGATTTAAAGCTAAGCCGAAGTATTGCCATGTGAAGCCGTTCCATCGATAGCCTGCAACTGTGGTGCGGCTGACGAAAACGGGATAAAACCAGAACGACCGGCCGTTGCGCAGCCAGACGAACGTAAAGCGGAACAAGCATCCTCGGAACGATCCGCGGTCTACGCGGAACTGCTGCCCGAAGGAACGAGGAGCGCTCGGTATCCTGCTAGGCGGCGGTACAGATGGCGGGGGCGGGAAGCCTCCGGGAGGGAATGCGCTGCTTCCAGGCGGCTGACTGCTGCTGCCGGGGGGAAAACCACCACTGCCAGGGGGAAACGGAAAACTCATGATCGTTACACCTCCTACAAGTTTCCCTATATAGAAATGCAGAAAAAGGCAGAAAGGCATGCGCGAATGCCGCTGGTCAATCATCCATTTTTCCGCGACTGCCGTCTGGCTCATGTCCTTGCTTTCTGTTTTAAGGGGAAATAAAAAGAGCGGTTGCACTGCAACCGCCCTGGTGATGGCTATTTCGGATGTTCATTTGATGCTTGCTCTGACTTACTCGACGTGCGATTAATACGGACGCCCGCCCATGATAAAGCGGTATTCCCAGTGGGTATCAGAAAAGTTGGTTATTTTCACACCGCCCGATTCTTTGGAAAACGTTTGCAACAGCTTGTCATCTCCCATGTAGATGCCTACGTGGGTAATGCTTTGCTTGAGGGGATCGACTCCTTTGTAATCCGACTCTTTCCAGCCGCGATAGCTCATGAAAAAGACGAGATCCCCTTTCTTCAACTGTTTCATGTCATAGGTATAGTGACCGTGCTGCTTCACATAATTCGCTTGCGAACGGGCACCGCCTCGTCCCATGTCGATTCCCAGACCATCCCGGTACGCCCACATCGTAAATTCTGAGCAGTCCATCGTATCTTTATTGGAGCGGGTAGAGCCGTATTGATACGGTGTCCCCAAATATTTTTTTCCAGCCTCGATCACCTTGTCTCCTTTGGACTCGGCATCATTGTTCACTGGTGGTTTCGCAGGGGCTGGATTACTTGTGCCTGTCCCATCCGTCAAAAAGGAACGCACCCCAACCAGTTTGCCTGTATAGGCGGACAGACGTTTTTCCACGACCTCGTATTCGCCTTGCGAGGAATAGATGAACCGGTCATTCCCGACATAGATCCCCATAAAATTGGGATTGCCGGTCCCCTTGCTGGAGAAAAACAGCAGGTCGCCCGCTTTTACCTGATCCTTGCTCACTGTTTTTCCGGAACGATACAATTCAGCGATGGTGTCCTCAATGGTTACGCCTACTTTTCCAAATATGTACGTGGCCAAACCTGCAGAACCGAACTGAGTCGGGCCTTCCGCTCCATATTTGTAATCCTTTCCCAAAAGCGATTGGGCCAAGGCCGCTACCTGCTCCGCTTTGCCGGAAAGTTGCGAATCATCAGACGCTTCGGCTGCTTGTCCATTTTCTGCGAACATCAGTAGGGATGTACCAAGCATGACGGCAACCGTAGACTTCTGTATCCAATCTCGTTTCGTCACTCGCATTCTCCTCCTAGCTGTGTTTTCCCAACAGATTGGGTACGCAACCAGTTTAAAGCAAAAAGGGCGCAGCCGATAAGGCTGTAAATCTTTCCAACAGTGGATTTGATTACATAGTCCGAGGACAATAGCCCTATTTTTCCTGTATATATAGCAACACAAAACAAAGCGAACCAGCCTCGAGCAACATTCGAGGGGGAGTGGTTCGCGCAGCTATTCTTATCCGTTTTGCTCGGAAATCGCGGAGGCTTTTCTGCACAAAAAATCGACCGTCCGGTTCATTCGCAGGCGGTGAGAGCCTTTCACCAAAAAAGAAGTATCCGGACGAATGTGCTCATGCAGCATTCGATGCAGCTGTTTTTTGCTTCTGCAAAGGATTACCCTCTCGGGCGGAAAACCTGCCCGAATCGCACCTGCAGCGATATAACGGGCATGCTTGCCTAAAGCATACAAATAATCTACTTGTTTTCTGCAAGCATACTTCCCGACAAAAGAATGTCCTGGAACTGTGTACCTGCCCATTTCCAGCATACTGCCAAGGATCGCGATCCTGGTGCCGGTTTCAAGCTCCTCCAAAACATCCAATGCCGCTTTTACCGCCTGTGGATTGGAACTGTATGTGTCGTCGATCACATTGACATTGGGTCCGACATTCATGGTTGTCAATCTTCGGTTCTGCGGCTGGAATTGCCGCAACCCTTTTTCGATCCCTGAGACGGGAACTCCCAGTTGATGACTGACTGCGATGGCAAGCAGCGCATTGGAGACATTATGCTCACCTCTGACCGGGACAAAAAACGGAAATCGCTCTCCATCGATCGAACAATGAAAGCGGATGCCGTCCCCCTCCCGCTTGAGGCCGCTCGCCTGATAATCCGCTTGGTGCTTGATACCGATGGTGAAAAATTCCCCCTGGAACCTTCCACGAAAAGGCTGCTGTGTGAATTCGCGAGAATACGAGCAGTCCACATTGAGAAACACTTTTCCCTTTGGATCCATCGCACGTATCAATTCGGACTTTGCCATCGCCAGCGCGCGTATATCGCTCCCGACATTGCCGACATGCGCAGAACCGATGTTCGTAATCACAGCGTACCCAGGCTGAATGATTCGGCAATGGCGGGTGAGATCGCCTTTGTACAGCAACCCGTATTCGAGAACTGCGACCTGATGCTCGGGTCCAATCTGCTGGGCATGAGCCTTCAAGTTCCCCAAATAATTTCGGTTCCCTCTAGACTTGTAGATCGTAAATTGCGTACTCAGGATGGATGCGATCATCTCTTTGGTCGTGGTTTTGCCAGCACTCCCTGTAACCGCGACGACTGGCAGATGAAGCTGCACAGGCTGTTTGGCTTTTGCCCTTTTTCCACCCAAACGCCTCAATGGGCATCTCTCCTTTGGTTTCCAGGTCCACTTCCGCGTAACTATCCTATGAGCGTTCGGGACAGCCCGTATAGACCTCTAACCAGCCAAGCAGTTCCGCAGTCGGCTATTCTCTACCATTTCCTCTGGATCTGGATCAAGGAGAGAACAAATGACTTTATTTCTACTTGGCGCTCCGGCAACGAGGGAAGCCTGCCCTTCCCCGTCACGATCATCGGGGCCAGAGAGTCTTCGCGGTGCAAAGAACCGTGATTGCCTCCGCCCGGATGATTCGGGGACCGGTTCACATGAAGCTCCGTTCCCGGCATTGCAGTAGCTACGAGAAATTCTCCCTGGTGAGAATCGAGCGAACCCTTCAGTCTGGAAAACGCATCCGGGTATTCTGGCGACCCGATTCTCCGCTCTTTTCCGTGGACCGCAAGACCGAGCACGGACCAATCGCCCTCCACATCCCACAACTTCCCGAATTCGTCCCGGTACGCCTGCCCCTCCCTGTAGCGAAGCCACCGCTCCGAACCTCCCCGCCTCACATAAATCCACCCTTGCTCCTTCCACGCGACCAAATCAATCCGCGGATCGCTTGCAAACAGAGACACCAGCGCTGCAAGCGGGGCACGCTGGGACAAGGAGTAGACGTAGCACATCCGCCCGTTCACCGCAATTGCCACATCATCGTCAGGAGCGGCTGTCCTCCCCAGCGGTGTGTTGCGGTAACCTCGGGCCTGCATCAGCTCGTCCAGATCGATAACTGCCGTTTTTTTCTCCGCCACTGTCGCGGTAACGCCGCTGTCCCCCAGCAAAATAAATACGTGATCACGGAGCGCACGTTCCCAATCGCCGAATGCGTTCAGCAGCCGCTGCAGCCGTTCGTCCACCTCCAGCACCCCTGATACATCCGCAGGGCCTTTTTTATGCAGTTTTCCGTCCAAATCCGGAAAGTAGGCAAAAGTCACATCAGGAAGTGTTCCTTCTTTTATGAGCTGAAGAAGGCTTTGAAGCGTGTATTCGTCATGAAATCCATAAGCATGGGCGGGCCCCGTCGGCAACGGTGCCGGACTCACCTTTGACAAGGCGCCAAATCCAAGCAGATTCGGTCCCATCACATTCACCCGGCTGCTGCCCATCACCAAGCGAAGCAATTCGTTCGGGAAGACAAGCTGATGGGGAACATTCCCCCGATAAATCAAGCCGTTAATGGAAGCGGAAGTAAATCCGGCCTGGTGCAGCTCCTCGTGGAGAGTGCGAACGCGCTTTGAGAGATGAACCTGGTTTAAGTTCATCAAGGTGTCTGTCAGCAAATTAACTGGCCCCTGCTGCCATACCGCTCTTTGCCCGTCACCGTAGTTGACGATCCTTCTCTCAGAAGGGTGAAACCACAGCAAGCCAGGGATATTGTGCTCATCCGGATACGTTCCGGTCAACATGGAACTGTCTATGGTGACGGACATCGTCGGGAATGAGCTGATTACATCCCGCTTGTACACCCCGTTCTTGATCAAAAAGCCGATTGCCGGCAGCTTGTTTGCTTGCATCAATCGGTCTATCGCAGCCGATTGGAGCGAATCGACGAGCAGCATGATCACCTTGGGACGGCTGTCAGCAGACCGATTTTCTCCAGACAAAGGCAATTCTTGTTGGATGTGCGGCTTGGCGCATGCAGCTATCGCGCTGAGCATCAGTACGAAGCTGAGCGCTAGCAATAGAGACTTTCGTTTTACCGGCACGTTGTGTTCCCCTCCGCGATGTTTCGATCAGGCAGTATTTGTGTATGGTTAACATTTACACTCCCCAGCCGGAAACAACATTATCCCATCTGTCCCACGACGCCTGTCCCTTTAAATCAAAACAGCCCTGCTAAGCAGAGCCGCAACTTGTGCCGGGGAAGCCACGCCGTCCGGTTCGCGGAGGCGCAAAAATCTGTGTAAATGTTCATTGCTTGAGAAAACTGTTACAAACAATACTTGTTTGCGTTACAATAAAAGATGGTTAGCTTTTCCACTTTGCCGCCGAAAAGCAACTCTCCAAGCCAGGCGTCAGGCCAGCCCCTCCCAGGACGAATCCAGCTCTTTTACATAGACAGTCTTCCAGATTCTCAGAAAGTAGGTGGCTCTTTGGAATTTACGACAGACAGCATTATTTTGCTCTTTGCCATCCTTTTGGTTGTCGGTGTTCTGACCACGAAGTTTTCCTCCCGGATCGGCTTGCCCTCTCTCGTATTCTTTATCGCCGTCGGCATGTTCCTCAATCAAATCATTTATTTTGACAACGCCGCCCTGACCCAGCTCTTCGGCATAATGGCGCTGATCGTCATTCTTTTTGAGGGCGGCATGCAGACAAAGTGGAGCAAAGTGCGCCCCGTGATTGCTCCGTCTTTATCGCTGGCTACGCTGGGAGTTGTCTTGACCACGCTGGTTATTGGCGTATTTGCCGTATTCATTCTCCAGCTCTCCTGGCTCGAGGGGCTGCTGTTTGGCGCTATCGTCGGTTCTACGGACGCCGCCGCCGTATTTGCCGTGCTTGGAAACAAGAACATCAAAGAGCGGATTACCTCGCTTTTGGAGGCAGAGTCGGGAACAAACGATCCGATGGCCGTTTTTTTGACCGTCTCGTTCATCCAAATGATCCAGGAGCCCGAAGCCAGCTTCTTTACGATGATCCTTTCCCTGATCTGGCAAATGGGCTTTGGCCTCGTGATGGGATTGCTCCTGGGAAAAATCTCGGTCTGGGCGATCAACCGGATCAATCTGGATTCGTCAGGGCTTTATCCCGTGCTCGCCTTATCCCTCGCCGTGCTTACTTACAGCGGAACTGCCCTGCTTCACGGCAGCGGCCTGCTCGCGGTGTACGTCATGGCTATGGTTGTGGGCAATTCCGATTTGACCTATCGCCATTCGATCTTCCGCTTTAACGAAGGCTTCGCCTGGATGATGCAAATCCTGATGTTTATTCTGCTGGGGTTACTCAGCTTCCCGGACGATCTGCTGGTGATCGCGTGGCAGGGGCTTGCTCTCTCTGCACTGCTCATGTTTGTTGCCAGACCGATCGGCGTTTTCATCAGTACCGCCCTCACTCGCTATTCGCTAAAAGAAAAGATGTTTATTTCCTGGGCGGGCTTGCGTGGAGCCGTTCCGATCGTTCTGGCCACGTACCCGTTGCTCGCTGGACTGGACAATGGGATTCTCTTCTTTAACGTCGTCTTCTTCGTCGTGTTGACATCGGCTCTGATTCAGGGTGCGACGCTCTCCCCGCTCGCTCAGAGATGGGGGCTCACCAGTGCACAAAAGCCGGTGATTCCGCACAGCCTGGAGCTGGTCTCGATCGGCAAGACAAACTCGGAAATGATGGAAATCGAGGTAAAGGCCGGTACCCGTGCCGAAGGACAGGACCTGCAGTCTCTCACACTTCCGGAGAACACCTTGATCACAGCCGTCATCCGCCAAACAAAGTTGATCACTCCGCAAGGCTCGACTACACTTAAAGCAGGAGACATTTTGTACGTGCTCTGCGAAAAGAAAATGCGCGAGAGCGTGAAATCGGTCTTCCTGGAGCAGATGCCGGGCAAAGAAAGTGAGCAGTAGGACGGTCAGCGGAACCGTCCAAATTCCATCTCCACACTCAATCGCGAGATCTTCGGAAAGCGGTGTATGAAAGCCTTTTGTCCGAAGATCTTTTTTACTTCCCTCTTTACAGACCGACCGTCGGTTTGTATACTTTAACATGTAACACTTCCAGGGAATTTTTTCTTCCCCTCGAAAGGATGATCTGTTGATGATATCGCGAGCCAACGATTCCCCCAGCTTTCGTCTCCTGCTGGAAACGACCGCAGCGTGCATTCGGGAAAAAGGCTGCAAAAAAACAACGCTGCAGGAGATTATGAACCGGTCCGGGCTGTCCAAGGGAGCCATTTACCACTATGTGCGAAGCAAGGATGAGCTGTTCGGTCTCATCCTCAAGAACAAGCTGGAATCATTGAGCGACAGCTTTTATCAAACGGCGTACGCGAAAAAAGATTTGCATCATCCGATGGAAGTCATCGCTGCCAGTGTCCGGCCTTTTGCCAATCCGGATGACGTGACTACTCCTATTTTCTTGTATTTGCTCAGTCAACAGGACCAAGCATCTGTAAGAAGCATCCTGGAGGACGTGTACCGTCATTCAGAGGAGAACTCGATCAAGTGGATCGAGCTTGGAAAAGAGGCTGGTGTCATCCCTGAACACATCGACGCTCGCAAAGCAGTCCGGCGGTTTATCACGTATTCGTATGGACTTCGCGTCAGAAGCGTCATCAGTCCGGATGAAATGGAAGAAGCGATTGCGGACTACTATGAGCTGATGAAGCGCGAACTGACGAAGCCCAACACCTAAGGGAGGATTCATTATGGCGGGATTTGAATTTTTCAGGATTATTCATATCATTGCAGGCTTTCTTGCGTTAGTTGTCTTCTGGATTCCGATCGTTACGAAAAAAGGAGGAAAGGCGCATAACCGCGTCGGCTGGGTGTACGTCATCTCCATGGCCGCCGTCGCTGTGTCCGCCCTCTATATGGGGGTGTGGCGCATCGGCTTTGACCCGGACCGGACCTTGGCTTCGGTCTCTTTTGCCTGGTTTTTGATCTATATCTCCCTGCTCAGCTCGGCGACGGCCTGGTACGGCATGCGGGTGCTGCGATTTAAAAAACGCGTTTCTGCTCACCGCAACCCGTGGGATTTGCTGTTTCCCGGCCTGCTTTTCATCTCCAGCTTTTTTATCGGGGGCTACGGCTATCTGATCGACTCGCCGCTGCTCAACTGGTTTCCGCTCGTCGGCGTATTTCTCGGCGGCACTCAGCTCAAGTATTGGCTTCGCCCGCCTGCTACAAAAATGCACTGGTTTTTTCAGCACATGTCGGGCATGATGGGCTGTTGTATCGCAACGATTACCGCCTTCACCGTGTTTGGAGCGCCCCGTCTGCTTCATCTGGAGAGTGTAAATCCGATCATCTGGTTTTTCCCTACAATCGTGATAACCCCGGTTATTGTCGGCATGAGTGTCTATTATCAAAAGAAGTTCTCGAAAAAACCGATATCGCCAGGCAAGTAAACAGCCAAAGGAAGGCAGAATGGGATGCCTTCCTCTGTTGCCGTCTTCAGCCTACTTTTTCTCAGCCATTTCGCCAAATCGCTTAACCAGCTTTTCCTGATGCGCTTTCATGATCTCCTCTGGCCCCACACCGTACTGCTCGGCAAGCAGCACCAGATTCCCCAGTACATCACCCATCTCCTCGATCAGCTCGGCACGAATTTCTTCAACAGAACGATCCCCTTCATCCGGCCGGTCTCTTCCGATCTCCGTCGTCCGTACAGCACGTGCCAGTTCGCCCACTTCTTCCATTAAAAAACCGACCCGGATAAAGGGCCCGTACTTTGTCCAGCCGCGTTCTCCGTAAAAATCATTGACCCATTTTTGAAAATGATCCAGATTCATCGATCTATCCTTCCTTCTTCCAAGATTCACCTGTATACTATACCTTGGCAAAAGTCCGGTCAACTGCCGTCTTTAGCGAAGGAGGAAGAGCAATGAAACGAATTTGTGTCTATGCTGGCTCCAATCCCGGCACCAAACCCGTTTATACCGAGAAGGCAAAGGAATTGGGAATGGAATTGGCCAAACGGGGTTTGGAGCTCGTATACGGCGGGTCCAACATGGGTCTGATGGGAAGCACAGCAAACGCCGTCCTGGAAGCCGGAGGAGCCGCGATCGGGGTCATGCCTCGCGGGTTGTTCCGCGGAGAAATGGCCCACAGCGGGTTGACCCAATTTTATCAAGTGGAAAATATGCATGAGCGTAAGGCAAAAATGTCTGAGCTCTCTGATGCGTTCATCGCCCTGCCCGGCGGCTATGGAACCTTTGAGGAGCTGTTCGAAGCGCTCTGCTGGGGACAAATAGGCATTCATGAAAAGCCGGTAGGCGTCTTGAACGTCGATGATTACTACTCCCCGCTGATTCAGCTCGTCGAGACTGCCGTCGCAGCCGGCTTCATGCCTGCTACCCATAAGGAATTGCTGATCGTCGACAGCGAGCCTGTAAAACTTCTTGACAAGCTCGCTACGTACAAGCGTCCGAATCTGACAAATAAATGGAACGAACCGGATCAGTCATAATCAGACAGGGGCATTTGACACGCTTCTACAGACAATCCGTTTCGCCCAGCCCAGCCAGGAAAATCCTGCAAGCGGTTCCCAGACTTTCTAGCATCTTGGGCCTTCCTCCTGTATAATAGGGGCAACTTACGTACAAAAAAGGAGGTTGCCATTTTGAACATTTGGGAATCCGATTTGCCAGGAATCGGACGTAAATTTCAAATGGAGACCCGAATGGGAGAAAAGCTGGTTGTTGTCATCCATGACAGCGGCAGAAGAGAATTGTACTTCTTCGATGCCGGTGATCCGGATGAGTGCACATCAACCATTACGCTTGAAGACGATGAAGCCATGCAGGCAGCGGGAATTCTCGGCGGCATGAGCTACAAGCCGAAAGCGCTGGAGACCGTGAATCTCTCCCTGAACGATCTGGTTATCGAATGGTTCAAAATTCCTTCTGGGGCTGCATGCATCGGCAAAACGATAGGAGAAGTAGATGTCCGGCAAAAGACCGGTGTCACGATTATCGCCGTCATTGATCGGGAAAAGAAAAAACAGATCAACCCGGGTCCCGAGCACGTATTCATGGCGGATACGCAGCTCGTTGTGGCCGGCGAACGGGATCATTTGAAAAAACTGAAGGAATTGCTGCAACACGGCTAAGCTTTTTTACGAAAATAAAAGGGGCAGGTATCGATCATACAGATACCTGCCCCTTGCTTTTTTCAACCCAATGGTACGATCAACCTGTTCCATCGCCCTGCTGTTTTCGCCTACTGAAATTCCCCGACACTTTTTCCCAGAAGTTGTAGATGGTTTTTGATTCTTTGGTCAATAGTGGTCCCAGAACAGCCAGGATCAGAACATACAGCACAGCGAAGGATTGAACGACCGGGTCCAGGCCTCCTGCCTTCCCGATGTTTGCCATGATAATGGAAAACTCGCCGCGTGATGCGAGCGTAAACCCGATATTGAAGGAAGCCCGCTTGGATATACCTGCCGAGCGTCCCCCCATCATGCCTGCGAAAATATTTGCCACAAGCGTGAGGACAACAGCCACGATCGTGATCCACACTGCTCCTCCAAGCGACATCGGATCAATTGTCAGCCCGAAGCCAAAGAAGAAGATCGCACCGAAAAAATCCCGGAACGGCAAAACCAGATGCTCGATTCGCTTGACATGCTTGGAATCCGCCAGCACAAGCCCCACCAAAAGCGCCCCGATCGCCTCTGCCACGTGCAGCGTTTCGGAAAAACCCGCCACCAGGAACAGAGCCGTAAACACGAGGATGAGGAACAGTTCGGTCGATTTGATGTCGAACAAGCGATCTACATACTTGATAACGTATCTTCCCGCGATCAGGAAGAACAAAATGAAGAGCAGCGCCGATAACGAAGTCATCAAAACACCTGTAAATGAGGTAGCTCCGCTCAAGACCAGGCCGGACAATATGGACATGTGTACGGCGATGAACAGATCGTCAAACATGATCATGCCCATGATAATCTCCGTCTCCGGGTTGGCTGTCCGTTTCAGATCAACGAGAACCTTGGCTACGATCGCTGTGGAAGAGCTGGTCATGATTCCCGCGACCACCAGCGTTTCCTTTAACGGCAAGTCCATCATCCATCCAAGCAGCAAGCCAGATACAAAATTGAGCGCGACGTAAAAAATACCGCCGACGAGGATTGATTTTCCCGACTTGATCAGGCGACTTACGGAAAACTCCAGGCCCAGGTAAAACAACAGGAAGAGCACGCCAAGACGGCCCATGAACTCGATAAACTCCGAGCTTTCAATAAATCGCAAATCAAGGATTCCAAAATGAGGTGCGTGCGGTCCTACCGCCATCCCTATCAAAATGTAAAATGGTATGACCGAGAAGCGCAGCTTTGTGGAGATCAAGCCGACGATTGAAATTAAAGCAAGGGCAAGCCCTATCTCAAATATTACGGTATCCATATGTTCCTCCTTTTTCAGTCTTTTTCATGAGTTGCTGATGCACAGCTTCCATCTTTTTTGCATCCGAAAATCAGTGGAATGCATGCAAATGGAATTTCTCTTGATTGCTTTCCAGACTGGGAAAAGGAGTACGCTAATCGCGTCCACCGAGCAAATACGCCTTTAAAGCTTTGAGATGCTGCCTCTCCCCTGCGACGATGAGCGTCGAGTTGGCAGTGAAGACATAATCGGGTCCTGGATTGATATGCTTCGTATGGTCTTTTTCTACGACAGCGATGATGGAGGCTCCCGTTTTCTGGCGAATCTCCAGTTCTCCGATCTTTTTCCCGATGCACTTTGCGCTGGCTTCGATTTTGTGCCACTCGATCACCAGATCGTCAAGGCTGATGTCAATCGACTCGAGCGCCTTCGGTTTATACGCCATCCCGCCAATAATGCCGGCAACCTGTCGCGCCTCTTCGTCATCGAGCGCCACCATCGAGACGCTGCTCTCAGGATCATCCTGGTCAAAATGGTACAGTTCGCGCCTTCCGTTATCGTGAATCACAACTACAAGCTTATCTCCGCTTTGGGTATCCAGTTGAAATTTTTTCCCGATTCCCGGCAAATGAGTTTCACGTACATTCATGAAAAATACCTCCAAGTTCGTTTTTAGCCATAACAAAGAAATCCCATCTGTACACTTAGTATTTTGGCAATCGCAACTCCCTTATCTGTTTTTCGTGAACAACAAAGCCGACTGTGCGCGCTTTCGCGTCGTTTTTCCATTCAGGCTAACGCAGTGTTCTGCCTCCGAGTAAGTTCTTGTATCATCGTTTTGTTCTGCCGAGTAAGTTCCTCATTGTTGTCCACAACAAAAATAGGAGTCGCTTCCTTTTTGCCAACAACATTCCTGTCAACTACATTGCTATCAACTACATTGTGATTTATTTCACAATCGAGAGAATTTATTTACTAAACGACCTTGGCAAAATTTATTTTCATCCTTTATTCGAACGATTCAGGGATTTTTATACAATTTTTATTCAATGGTGTGGTCCGTGCCAGACAGGCTAAAAAAATCATAGCTGTCGAGCTATCGGGAGGTGTTTGGGAGAAAAAACGTCGAGGTGAATTTAATAGGCATCAGAAAGAGACTTTTCATTTTAATGGGAATGAAAGTCCGATACGTAAACCGAGGTATAGGGGTAGCGCGAAGGAAAAGCAGCGGCAGCACAAGGATCAACAATGCTTCTCTGATAGGCGCATATTGAAACTTGATCGGAGATGCCTTGCGGAAATGAACGAAATGCTTTTCGTACGGATTCGCGGAAATTTGCGGAGAATCTTCTTCCATGGACTGAGCGTCTGCATTATACAAGGGAGCGGATGCAAAGACGATAAGGATTAGCACGCTAAAAATGAAAAACGGGATGCCCCTGCGACTCGCTTTTCTATTCAATGCGTGCACCTCCTTTCCAGATTTTTGTTCAGTGTCCCTGTCCTTGCGACGTTTGCCTCGCTCTCATCATCCAGGATTAAAAAACAAATAAACGCATAATAATTTTCTTATATTATGTATACATAAAAAGGGTATCATTTTGAAACAATTAAGTCAAATCAGATGCTTGTCTGCTTAGCTTGAAAACGCTCTCACTCGTTATTAAAAGGAATGCTCAAAATCCACTTTATGGTAAATCATCATTGAAAAGAACATAAAAAAAGCGGCCCTTTTCGCTGTGAAAAGAGAGCGCTGTCTGATAAATGATTGCTTTCTCTACCCTTTCATCTCTTTCTCAATTTGCTTGAGCTTTTTCTTTTGCTTGCAGGCTTTCTCCTGTTCACTGGACCATGGGGTGTCACTCAGTTTCTGCAATTCATCGATAAGCTTCTTGTCTGAGGTAACATGGATCGCAGAATCGGGAAACTCCTTTTTTAATTTCTCCCCGACTTCTTTTTCGATCGACTCCAATCGGAAGCGATTAAAGTTGCTTACTTCAATGGCGACGTCCAGCTCCTTGTCGATGTGAACAGCGACAGCTTTATCGATTCCATGTACTTGTTCCGTAATGGACTTGGCTTTCTGTTCCTTGTCAAAGAAACGAACCGGCGTCGGCTTGCACAGAGGATCTTCTGCCGCGGATTTTGTTTTTGCCTGTTGATTTTGATTGGCTTGCGGATTGCAGCCTGTGGCGAAAAGAACCAGAGACACGACTAGTACTATGGTACGCAAAAGAAAACCTCCCACTAAATAGCGTACCTTTAGCGTTTCCTAACATGGGTTTTCTATGATATGTAATTTGTTCTGTCGCCAGTACGGATGTTCTGAATTTGTATAGAAATCAAAAAACGCGAGAAGGACACTTTCATAAAATGTCCTTCTCGCGGATGACAGCACATACCTGACACACGGTAAGTGCTATCTATTCTGTGCCTGTTTTGTCCGGTAAAACTCATTAAACAGCTTCATCAGCGCCCGCTTTTCGATCCGGGAGACGTAAGAACGGGAAATGCCAAGCTCGCGTGCGATTTCCCTTTGCGTTTTTTCTTTGTCCTGATCCAGGCCAAACCTGCCGATTATCACTTCTTTTTCGCGTTCATCGAGAATGTGAATGTGCTGGTAAATCTTATTCGACTCCAGCTTTAGCTGGACAGCATCCACGACCTCGTCTGTTTCCGTGCCCAGGACGTCGATCAGCGTGATCTCGTTGCCCTCTTTGTCCGTACCGATCGGATCGTGCAAAGAGACATCTTTCTTGGTTTTTTTCAGGCTGCGAAGATGCATGAGGATTTCGATTCTAATGTCAATAGTGGCGCATCAGAAGGTGTAGAGCTCGATGTTATTTTCGTATACCCGTATCTCTCTTACTACATGACGAATGAGTTCTCGCTTATCCTCAAATGTAAGTTCATCCGGTTTTTTGGACAGATAATACTTTGCCGCTTCTTGGAGTAAATCTCGGTTGTAGCCACTTTCCTTCATACGCTGGGCTTGCTCTTCGAGTTCTGTGAGCTGTTGAAGCAGCCTTTCTTCCCTCGCTTTTAGATCACGCAGCTCTTGACGGATCTCCTCTTCGCCCAAGTCCTCTTCGCCTGAAGAAAACAGTTTTAATAACCGCTTTCGGCCATTCCTCGTTTTCTCCAGCTCCTTTTGCAGCCGTTCTACCTCTGCCAATTCGTAAGGTGCCTCGCTTCTTTCTTCGACGGCAGCAGCAATCTCATCTGGATTGTCCAGCCAAGATCGAACCGTTTCCCAGACTTCTTCATCCAGTTCCTCACACTTAATTTTTCGGCCACATCCATGATTTTGGGCACCAGCGGTGTTTTTTACATCGGTGTATTCGAAGACATGCTTCCCCCAATTTTTAGATTTCCGGCCGGTCATCGTGTTGCCGCAGTCTCCGCAACGAAGCAATCCACTCAGCAAATACTGATTTAGACTCCTGCCCGCCCAACGCCTTCTTGACTCTTTCAAAAGCTTTTGTGCATGCTCAAACTTTACTTCATCGATAATGGCAGGGCAGCTCAGTTGTATCCACTCTTCTTGCGGACGTTGACGCATCCGAACTTTTTCTTCGGAATTCCGGAATTTGTTTCCGAGCATGCCTTCCGTATTCCAACGATTCTGATAAAACCTCCCGATATACGCTTCGTTCATCAGCAATTGACGGACAACCTGGCGATGCCATACTCTGGCCCCGCGTTTGGTTGGAATGCCTTTTTCCGTTAGATACTTGGCAATCCCATTCATACCTTGTACCAATTCGTTTGGCTGCGTAAACAGGTCAAAAATCAATCTGACAACTGCCGCTTCCCCTTCATTTACAATCATTTGTTCTTTTTCCGGGTCATAGCTGTATCCATATATCTGAAAATCACGCAGGACACGACCTTGCCTTGCCTTCTCTCTTCTGCCACGGCTCATCCGTTCATTTATTTTTGCTTTTTCAAACTCCGCGATCGCTCCACGCATGCTATAAAATAGTTGTCCCTCAGGTGTCTTGGCATATTCCCCGTTTACAAAAACGAGCTCAATCCCACGCTTATCGAATTCGTCAGTAATAAGCAGCTGGTTCATGAGTTTTCGTGATAATCTGTCTGGATCGAGGCAGATGATTTTTGTTATAACGCCATCTTTTACATCTTGTCGTAATTTCGTGAGGGCGGGACGGTCCAGAAATTCACCTGACATATCGTCTACATACTCAACAACGTCAAGCGTTCCCGCCTTCTTCCGACATTCCCTGATCTGGTCATCAAGGCTGAAGCCGCTTTTTGCTTGTTCCTCGGTGCTTACTCGCGCGTAAATCCCGACCATCCAGCTTCTCCTTTCTGTACTTTCTCAGCAGATATCGGTAGCAGTCAGAACGAGCCTTGTCAGTCGTACTTCCGGGTATGATTCTTACATGCATCGTTCATCCCTCCCTGATCAGAGGGTATGCATATACTGCTTGTCAAAAGTCGTCATATAGAAAAAAGCCCCCAGTAAATAAAAGAGGCTTTATCGAAGAGCGTCCGGGTTTACATCGAGAAGGGAACGGCGACGGAGCCAATTGAAATCAAAGGATTCGGGGGTGCGTTTGATTGATACCTCTACCTCGGTGGCTCCCTGCTCGTGGACAAGGATTTTGAACTGTTGATGACCTCCAACGAGATTCCCGGTTCGTTCATTCCACACGATCGGTTCTACATACCCAAATTCTTCGATGGAGTATTTCAGTTTTTCATATTCCAGGTCGCCCGGCTGCAGTTCAATCCTTGGATTGTACGGGTTCAGGTTGATCATCGAAACAGGTATTTTTCGTAAGTCCAAGCTGGATTTCTCTTCTTAGTGGCGATAGATATAAGAATAAAGAATATTGCCAGCGCCAAAATCGCTGTAAGCCTTGATACAGGTGGGCTGGTGGCAACTTTTTGAGTGATGCGAAACGACTACTATTTACCTGAAAAAGTATACGTTTTGTATCACCGCAAAAAACAACGGTTGTGCTTAGAGCGTCAAGGCTTTAAGGCCTGTCTGCTTCTGGCGACCCCCTATTCGGAATTCGGGTCCTCCCCAGCTTCCGTGATCTCCCATTTGAAGAGTTGCAGGAGCGATGTTTCAGCTGACTTGCCGTTGAACGAATAAAGTGGATTGATCGCAAGCGCTGTCCTGCCGTCGATCTCCACGCGCCGAAGAATTCGCTCAGCGATGAACGCCCGGACGATCTTGCGGGCGGTCGGATAGGAACAGTCTGCGATGCAGGCAAGGTCCTTTACCGTAAGCGGTACACCTCTCTGGCCGCGCTCGTTATCGCCCTCAAGGAGATTGGTTCCCTCACTAGCATACGGCGTGATCTTCAACAAAAAGCCAGCCTCGGCGAGTGACAGCTTCCTGAGCCGTCGCTTTGCCTTCTGGCTGGCTTTGATCTTTACGAATTTTGAGCTGCGGCCGACTGGACGAAATACTTTTACTATCTCATCCGAAAGCCGCAGCACTTCCTCGGTGTAAAATATTTCTCACGTATCTGAGTCAACAAACTGGCGCATTACATGATCATCACCATTGCTTCAATTGATGTGCGGAAATGTATAATCTAATTTGAAATTGTTACTTTCTTTATTTAAATGTAGAGTAGAGAACTGAAACTTTCGGGCGACCGTATGGTCGCCTTGCTCATTTCAGCTCCCCCTCATCAAACCGTACGTGAGGTTTTCCCTCATACGGCTTTCCGATGTTCTTCTTTCTTTGGTGTGAACGGCACTGTTAAAATCCTCAATAACGGCACTTGAAAATTCCCCACTTTCGGCAGAAAATCTCTCCCTGGAGGAGAGAAAATATGCTTAAGAATGGGGAGTTTTACTTGATCAAAGACATGAGACAAAGAGGAATGAATATCACACAAATTGCTGATTCATTAGGGAGGGATCGAAAAACAATTCGTAAGTGGCTGAAAAAGGATGAGCCTTCGAAATACCAACGATCTGTTAAAAAAACAAGCATTCTCGATCCATTTAAACCCTATATCAAAGCGAGAATGGAAGAAGGCTGCTTCAATGCTGTCGTTTTGTTTGATGAGATCAAAGCCCAAGGTTATCCAGGGCAAATTCGGCTCCTTCGCTCATTCATGGAACCATTGCGCCCGGTTGTTAAGACCAAGGCAACGCTCCGTTATGAAACGGCACCCGGAAAGCAAGCGCAAGTAGACTGGGGACATTTTAAGGTAGAGTGGAATGGTGGATATAAACGGCTGTACGCCTTTGTCATGGTTTTGGGATACTCGAGAATGTTGTATGTGGAATTTACAGAGAATGAACGGCTTGATACCCTCATCGGCTGCCACTTGCGTGCCATGCAATACTTTGGCGGCAGACCGGAAACATGCTTGTATGACAATATGAAAACCGTCATTGTCGGTTACGACGATCAAGGGCATGTATTGTGGAATGAACGATTTTCCCAGTTTGCAAGCCATCACGGTCTTACGCTGCGACGCTGCGCTCCCTACCGTGCACGAACAAAAGGGAAAGTGGAAAATGGAGTAGGATATGTTCGCAAGAACTTTTGGCCTCGGGTGCAGACGTT
This sequence comes from Brevibacillus sp. FSL K6-2834, assembly GCF_038592925.1. Classification (NCBI taxonomy): domain Bacteria; kingdom Bacillati; phylum Bacillota; class Bacilli; order Caryophanales; family Paenibacillaceae; genus Brevibacillus; species Brevibacillus sp. FSL K6-2834. The sequence goes on along the minus strand of NZ_CP151945.1, from coordinate 2,021,644 downwards.
TACCAGCCTTCGTGACTTGAATCAGCAAGTACGTCATTGGTTGGATACGGTGGCTAATGTACGGGTACACGGCACCACGCATGAAAAACCAGTAGATCGATGGAAACACGAACAGTTGAAGCCACTTAACCCGATCCCATTCGAAGAGGTAGAACGCCATACTCGAAGAGTATCGAATGATTCACTCGTTTCTTACGGAGGAAGCCGGTATTCAGTCCCCTATGTTTATGTAGGTCATACGGTAGAAGTACAAGATCTCCAGAATGGCCATATCCGGATCTATCAGGGCAACATGATCATCGCTGAACATCCTAAAGCTACTCGTACCAAGCAAGTCATAACCAATAAAAAACACTTCGAGGGGATTCAAAACCAAATTGGCGCGAAGGCTCCCCAACCTATGCCGCGTTTGGTTCCCAATCCAAGCCCCGAAGTGGTGGAACGTGATTTGTCTGTCTATGAGCAGTTTGCTGACGAGGAGGTAATCGTACAATGATACTCCAGGCCCGTTTAGAAGAAGCCTTTGTACAGATGGGATGGGTACGAATCCCGGAAATTATTCACCACCACGCAGAAGAAGCTGCTGCTCAGAATATATCGTATTTGGAGTTCTTGGACAAGCTTTTGCAAGAAGAAATCATGGCCAAGAGGGATCGGTTTATCCGCATGAAAACGCGATTGGCTCATTTACCCTACCATAAAACGTTGGAGCAATTCGATTTCAGTTTCCAGCCCTCCATTGATGAAAGACGGATTCGTGATTTGGCAACCCTCCGGTTTGTACAACAACAAGAGAATCTCATTTTACTTGGTCCGCCAGGGGTCGGCAAGACTCACTTGTCTGTTGCTTTGGCTCTCGAAGCTATCAAACAAGGGTTGACGGTTTACTTTACAACTGCTCATGATTTGGTTCAGACGCTCCAGATTGCTCATCAAAACAATAGCATCAAACAAAAAATGCGAGCATTTATAAAACCGAATGTACTCATCATTGATGAAATTGGATATCGCAAAATGGATGAAACCGCAGCTCACTTTTTCTTTCAAATTGTATCAGAACGTTATGAATCCGGCTCAATTATCCTTACTTCGAACAAATCCTATGGTTCGTGGGGAGAGATATTTGGGGATACAGTACTTGCTACAGCCATCCTTGATCGATTATTGCATCACTCCCACACGATCAACATTAAAGGGGAAAGTTATCGCATAAAGGAGAAGAAAAAAGCAGGTTTCTTTCGACCCGAGTCAACCGAAGATAAAACAGAATAAACGGAATTTTGGTCGCCACCCGCCCCCCTCAGAGGGGGCATCATTCAGATAAACCTATTGCCTATAATGGGGAAAATTCGAGTGCAGATAATGGGGAATTTTCATTTGCAGTTGACATTGGCATTCGGCTTACTTTATCCGGCTAATTTCAATAAACTACCCTGCGTGTTTTGTATGACCTTCAGCTTTCCGGCATGTTTATTCCGCTTGCTTCTTTTCTTGTTGCAGAAGATTGTAAGGCGTTCAATCACATACCAGTCTATCCGTCTTGCCCATCGTTTGGCGATGGGCGAGATGAAGTAGTAGTTCTTGAACCCCCTTAGCTTGCGATTTAGCCCTTTCACTAGCTCTTCTAGAGACAGAAACAGTTTGTTCCTTGGTGCAGTGTATTCCTTAATTTTACGTCTCATTTCCTTCATTGCTTTCTTAGCTGGTACATGAGACATAGCAAATACCTTGCTCCCCCCTTTGTTGAACACGGGGAATTTGCGATGGTGCAGCCCAAGAAAGTCAAACCCAGTGGAATTGTCCCAAATATTAACGAGTCTAGATTTCTCTTTACTGAGACTAAGCTCCAGCTTGTTTAGAATAGCCATCAGCACTTGAATGCTTTCCAATGCTTCTTGTTTGGTTCTGCACATGATAACGAAGTCATCCGCATAGCGGATAAGTGTGCCAAGATGGGAGAATTGATTTTCCCAAATGGTGTCCATGTAGTTTAGATAGATGTTTGAAAGAAGAGGCGAGATTACCCCTCCTTGCGGAGTTCCCAGTTCTGTTTCATGGAATTGATCATTTTCCATGACCCCAGCCTGCAGCCATTGTCGGATAAGTTTCAGAACACGTCTGTCGCTGATTCTCATTTCGACCAGTTTCATCAACTTCTCATGGTTGATGTTGTCGAAATACCCTTTAATGTCAACATCTACGACCCAATAACACCTCTTGCTTGCTTTGCGTATCTGTGCAATTGCCTGGTGAGCATTTCTTCCTGGCCGAAAGCCATAAGAACAGTCCCGAAAATCAGCTTCAAAGATCGGTTCAATGACTAGCTTAGTAGCCATTTGGACCACCCGATCCTTGATCGTCGGGATGCCGAGTGGACGTTTCTTGCCATCCGGTTTAGGGATGTAAGTTCGACGAACCGGATGTGGACGATACCGCTTTTCTTTTAAATCTAGATAGATCTCGTTAAGAAAACGGCTCTCCCCATACTCCTCCACAATCTGTGCGATGGATTGTCCGTCGATTCCTCCGCTCCCTTTATTTGCTTTTACTCTCCTCCAAGCTGTCGCTAGAATATCCGGGCGGTAGATTTTGTCATACAAGGCATGAAATCGCCGTTTTGAGTTTGCCTTGGCACAAAGATATAGGGTTGTCCAAAGTTGTCGAGCTTTTACATCGGTGTAGTTAGCAAGTTTACTTGCATTCACTCACTCTTACCTCCTTCGACCCGTGAACAAAGCAGGGCTCCTTCCCTCCATAAGGTTGTGTTGTCCTTATGTTCATCGGTACTATGAACCCCTCCGACTCCCTCTCTGCCATCCACCACTTCCCTTACGGTTATAGGTTTCCGTTTTACGCTCCTGACGGGGCGTGCAGAGTAGGGTCTCCCCAGTTCCGTTAACTACTTTCTCAACATACCGCTCCCCATACCCCGAGGGATTCATAGGTGCTGTATTCCAAGTTCTCCACACCGTCCTTGGCCTTCGCCCATATGAAACAAGCTCGGCTTCCCTTTGTCCACCTCTCGGTGGTCTTTCTTAACGAGGCTGCAGGATTCACTTTATGTTACGGCCTGCTGATTTGCTCGCACTCTTTCGAGTTACTTTGTCACAGGGCTTCAACCTTAGGATTTCTCCACCAGTTGCCTGTCAGCTACGAGGTGACTTGGCTCCTGCCTCGGTTGGACTTTCACCAACTAGCAATTAACGGCTTGCTGGGCACGCTTCAATGATAAAAAAGGACAGCATATCGCTGTCCCCAGCCTGTAGACAAAGTTCCGTAAGGAACAGGGTCTGCAGGCTTTTTTGTTGAATATAGAACATGTTACGTTTTCAAAAGTTATTTTTTAGAGGTGGCATTATGCTTAATAAGCAAGAGGCCGAAGGGCGTTATCAGATATCTGCATTCTCGCTAGATGAGTTGGTGCCAGAAGATCATCTCGTAAGAAAAATTGAAAATGCAATCGACTTTTCGTTCATCTATGACTTGGTGGAAAGCCTTTACTGTCATGACAATGGCAGACCCAGTGTTGACCCTGTAGTCTTAGTTAAAATTGCTTTCATCCAATATATTTTTGGAATTCGTTCCATGCGACAAACGATTAAAGAGATCGAAACCAATGTTGCCTATCGGTGGTTTATTGGCTATGATTTCAGTCAGCCCATTCCCCATTTCACGACCCTAGGCAAGAACTATGTTCGCCGTTTTCGGGATACTCAACTCTTCGAGTCGATCTTCCTTCGAATATTGGAGGAGGCGGTTCATCATGGATTCGTGAAGCCTGATGTGCTTTTCATTGATGCTACGCATGTAAAAGCCAGTGCGAATAAGCATAAATACGTGAAAGAAATCGTTGAAGAACAAGCGAAGAAATATCAAGAGCTGCTGGACGAAGAAATCAATCAGGATCGTATTGCACATGGAAAGAAGCCCCTTGAAAAAAAGACAGAAACTTCGAAGAAGGAGGTGAAAGTCAGCACAACTGACCCGGATTGCGGATTGTTTGTAAAAGGGGAAAAGGAACGTGTATTTGCTTATAGTTTTCATACAGCATGTGATCGAAATGGATTTGTGCTTGGTGCCAAGGTAACGCCAGGCAATGTGCATGACAGTCAGGTTTTTGAGGATGTTTTGAATCAAGTGCGAAAGACGTTTGCACAGCCTCAAGCTGTGGCAGTGGACTCGGGATACAAGACGCCTTACATCAGTAAAACACTCCTTGATGACCAGATTCGCCCCGTTATGCCCTACACAAGACCACGCACCAAAGAAGGTTTTTTTAAAAAGCACGAATATGTGTATGATGAATATTTCGACTGCTACATCTGCCCGAACGAGCAAATCTTAACATATGAGACAACAAACAAGGATGGGTACCGTATCTATCGATCAAATTCTCAAGTTTGCCGAAGTTGTCCGTTCTTGAAACAATGCACGGAAAGTAAAGACTACACAAAGAGAGTGAGTCGCCACATCTGGGCTGATTGTTTATGGCAGACTAAAAATGTAGGTTATGGCAGTTAATTTATGCAGACCCGTAGGGGCTGCATAAATTAAAAAACCACTTGCCAACATCCCCTTATCAAAATACACTCCTGTTGGGCATTACAGACGACGGGAGGTATAAAGTTAGGAGATGTTAGCAGTGGCAGAAATTAATTATATCAGGCATGAGGCAAACAAAAAAGGGCGAGCTTATAGCAAGATTGCCAAACAAATGAATCGTGATTCAAGGACGGTTCAGAAGTATGCAGAAATGGATGATTTCAATCTACAAGAAAAGCCCAAGCAAATTCGAAAAGCTAGAGTCATGGAGCCCGTTAAACCTATTCTTGATCAATGGATCAAAGAGGACTTGAACAAGAAAAAGAAGTTCCGAAGAACAGCACAACGCTTGTTCACGCAATTAGTGGAGGAATACCAATTTACAGGATCATCTCGCTCTGTCAGACAATATGTTTCCCAACGTAAGCACCAGTTAGCGGAGACAAGTGATGCTGCGGCATTGCCATTGGAAACGAGACCTGGATCAGCTCAAGTTGATTTTGGAGAAGCACCATTCAAATATCAGGGAGAAAGTGTTACCTTGCCATTCCTCGTTCTCTCGTTTCCTTATAGCAACACGTTCTACTTTCAAGTTTTCCAGTCTCAGAATCGAGAATGCTTTCTGGAGGGATTAAAGCGTATCTTTCACTATATAGGTGGAGTTCCAAAGGTCATTCGATTTGATAATTTATCACCAGCGGTGAAAAAGATCATGCCAAATGGTCAGCGTGAACTGACGGAGGAATTTCAAAACTTCGTTTTTCATTATGACTTTGAATACGAGTTTTGCAATCCCGGTAGTGGCAATGAAAAAGGGCACGTAGAGGCGATGGTCAAGTACGTTCGCAACAACTTCCTGCTTCCTGAGTTGCAGATACACAATCTTGATCAGCTAAACGAAACCCTTTGGAAAAAAGCCGAGAAAGATCGGGAGAGACCTCATTATGTGAAAGAAACCATGCTTTCCGAACTATATTTGGCAGACAAGGAACACCTTCTTCAATTACCTGCCAAAGAGTTTGATTGTATTGTCAATATCGATTTAATTTTCCCCAAAACTATCGGTTGAAAATTCCCCATTTTTGTCGCTACTGGTTGTTTACTTCAGCAGGCTCCGGTCGAAAGAAACCTGCTTTTTTCTTTTCCTTAATGCGATAACTTTCCCCTTTGATATTGATCGTACTGGAATGGTGAAGCAGTCGGTCCAAAATCGCAGTGGCCAAAATGGTATCTCCGAAAATCTCTCCCCAGGCTCCGTACGATTTGTTTGAAGTCAAGATCAATGAACCTTTTTCATATCGTTCAGATACAATCTGAAAAAAGAAGTGAGCAGCAGTTTCGTCCATTTTGCGGTAACCAATTTCATCGATGATCAACAAGTCTGGTTTGGTGAGCGCCCGCATTTTTTGGGCAATCGTGCGATTGCCATGGGCCGTCTGAAGCGACTGTACCAGATCGTGGGCAGTGATAAAATAAACCGTATAGCGTTGCTTGATTGCTTCCAAACCAAGCGCTACGGCCAAATGAGTTTTACCGACACCGGGTGGCCCCAAGAAGATGAGGTTTTCCTGATGCTCAATAAAACCTAGAGTCGCCAAATCACGGATACGTCTTTCATCAATGGAAGGTTGGAAAGAGAAATCAAATTCGTCTAGTGTTTTTTTGAACGGAAGCCGTGCTAATCGAGTTCTTGTATGCAAAAATCGTTCGTATTTAGCCGCTAATTCCTCCTGCAGAAGCTTGTCCAAAAACTCCAAATACGATATGTTGTGTTTGGATGCTTCTTCGGCGTGATCGTGGAGGATCTCGGGGATGCGTATCCATCCAAAATGACGGGACGCTTCCAACAGGCGTTCTTGCAAGATCATTGCAGCGTCACCTCTTCTTCCGCCAGTTCTTCATACGCCGTAAGAGAGCGTTCCAACACTTCGGGTGTTGAATTCGCCATATAACGAGGTGTAGGTTGGGGAACCGGTTTGCTCGTAGATGTGCGAATTCCTTCGAAGTGTTTTTTTATGCTTACGGTCTGATGACGCCCCCACTGTTTGGAGTGTTCAGCGATTAGATGGCCATTGCAATAAAATCGCAAGACTCCATTTTTCTCATCTTGAATTTCTACTACTCGACCGATGTGCTCCCATGGAACAGAGTAACGATTGGCTTCAAAAGAAACATAAGCATCACTCATCACCTTCCGGTAATGCCGGTCCACAACAGCAAAAGGCACGTGGTTCAAAGGTTGGAGGTCTTCTACTTTCCATCGTTCATTCGGCATTTGATGGGTGGTTCCGTGAAGGCGACAATTTGCAACGGTGTCCAGCCAATAGCGTACTTGTTGATTGAGATCTTGTAGCCCGGTAAAAGTGCCGATGCGAGGCCAAAAGTTCTTTCTGAGATAACCCACCCCATTCTCCACTTTTCCCTTCGTTCGAGCCCGATAGGGCTTGCAGCTCAGCAGCTTGCACCCATAGTGGCTGGCAAAGCGGGCGAAACGCTCGTTCCAGATCACCCTACCATTGTCATCTCGACCAGAAACAACTGTTTTCATGTTGTCGTACAAACAACTTTGAGGGACACCCCCAAAGTACTGCCAAGCCCGAAGATGACATCCGATGAGAGTTTCCAGCTTTTCGTCCTCGGTAAATTCTACATACATCATGCGTGAATAACCCAGCACCATGACGAAAGCGTAAAGACGCTTTTGTTTTCCGTTGACATTTGCTCGAAAATGTCCCCAGTCTACTTGCGCTTGTTGTCCAGGTTTCGTTTCGTATCGTACGGTTACTTTTGAACGAAAGTGGGGACGCAGCGGCTTCATGAAGTCTCGTAAGATGGTGTCCTTTCCGGTATAGCCACGGGCTTTTATTTCTTCGAAGATGATGCGGGCATTTTGACAGCCCTCCGCCATACGAGTACGGATGAAATCCTTAAAAGGATCCAACTTGCTGGGACGTGGTTTGCGAGTAGGAAAGCTCTCTGGCGTATCTTTCAGGAGCCATTTTCGAATCGTTTTTCGATCCCGTCCCATCTCTTCAGCAATTTGGGTAATACTCATACCTTTCAGACGCATTTCTTTGATCACAAAAAACTCCCCATTTTTCACCATATTTACTCTCCTCCCGGAGAGTATGTCGGCTTTTTCTGGGGAATTTTAAACCGCTGATATTGGGGATTTTACAACCGATTTTGACAGTATCCGATATGAACGAGTAAAAGCGGATAAATACGGATATATCCGAGTCGAAAATAAACTCTACTCAACGTCTCCCCGTTTTGCCAAATGTATGGTTTTGGCAAAGATCTCATTTGACCGAGTCGATATTTTAACTGAAGAATATGAGCTGATCGTACAGCATCCCAGGCTGTATGGCAAAGAGCCAAAATCAGTGATTTGGCAGCCATATTTGATATTGATGGCAAAACGGCCAACTGCTATTAAATACACAAGTTTTTATGAACAATTGCCAATCGAATGGCAAGTCTATCTCTCGAATTGCACGGTCCCAGAGAAGCAAGAAGCTCTCCAGCTACTATCCGTCATTTTAAAAAACGATGATATGAAAATACCCACGCAAGCTTTGCAGCTTGCCTCTGAGAATGGTCACCCAGCCGTTGATTCTATTAAGCAGATCTATTATCAACTCATGAATGGCCGTGGACAAAGGGATACCATCCAACCGAAAGGTTTTGTTCCTGCCGTTCCAACAGCCACTAGAGGATTAGCCCATTACAATGAATTTTTTAAGGGAACGGGAGGTCATCACTAGTGGATGCATTGATAAAAGAATATTCAAAGCGTCTCAAGTTGAGTTGGGTTCGGCAACATTTCCATGAGGTTGAAGCTACTACAAATGAAGAGTACTTACTCAAAATACTAGAAAACGAGATACAACAACGAGAAGTACGGAAAATCAATCTGCTCTTTAAACAATCTTCCTTGCCAAGAATAACAGGAAAGCCATTTGAATGGGGTCATATTCAGATGGGACAAGGTCTCACGCAGGATCATATCCTTCATGGTGGATTTATAGAGGAGAAAGAAAATCTGATCTTTTATGGCGGTGTGGGAACGGGGAAAACGTACTTATCCACTCTGATTGGCTTAAATGCCATTCAGCAGCAAGGGAAAAAGATAAAGTTCTTTACTGTCGCTGGATTAGTCAATCGGCTGCTAGAAGCTCACGAGACTGGCTCGTTGAGCCGATTCTTTAACCATATTGAGAAGCTAGATCTGTTAATACTCGACGAACTGGGGTATATTCCTCTGCATAAACAAGGTGCAGAACTGCTATTTCAGATTATCTCCATGTGCTACGAAAGAAAAAGTATTATTATCACGACCAATCTACAGTTTGGCCAATGGAATCATATATTTGGTGATCCAATTTTAACAGAGGCAGTTATTGATCGCTTGATTCATCACTCTCATTTGATCGTCTTCAATGGCGAAAGCCATCGATACAAAGAATCGCTATTACACGGTAAATAATTTAGGGGTTGGCAAGTGGTACATTTTTAATTGCCATTTGCTACATTTCTTACTTGCCAAAAACAGGGCTGATTACCTCGAAGAGGTAGACCACCTCCGGCATACCGAGGAAAACAAACAAATCTATAGCAAACGGAAAGAAACGATTGAACGTGTATTCGCTGATATGAAGGAAAAGCATGGCATGCGTTGGACGACCTTACGAGGACTGGAGAAGGTCACGATGCAGGCGATGCTTGTTTTCGCTGCCATGAACTTGAAAAAAATGGCGACCTGGCTATGGAAATCAGGTCGCCAAAAGGTGAACGATCAAAACACCTTCGGTATTTTCATCAAATTATTAAACAAACTCCCTCTGCTGTTCGTTCAGCGAGGGAGTTTGTCTGCAACCTGAGGACAGCATATCGCTGTCCCTTTTCTTTCTTATTTTCCTCCCCCTAGCGAGTCATCGTCAGAGACATCCTCGTCGCTAGAGTTTAGCCCATCGTTGATACTTTCAAGAACTTGTTCAGAACTGTACTTGGTTCCGGGACTAAGATCAAGTAGCTTCGCAGCTCGTTCTTCGAGCCATATACCTTCATTTCCATTTGGATCAACCGCTACAAAAATAAAACCACCTGCGTAGTCCAAATATTTCACTTGAACATCTTTACCATACTCCTGAATGATATCCTTGTACATTTCATACAATTCCGGCCCTGTTTTTTCGAGACCTGCTTGAATTGGCTCAGTATCCGTTGCTATAACTATGCCTTTAGCTTTATCTCCCTCCATAATAAACCACAGTTTTTCATCTGAAGGTACTAGTAAATCAGTAATACTAGAGCCTTTAAAAGATTTTATTGCTTCTGAATCAGGTAAATGAGCACTGTCGATTGAATAATCAGACAAATGAGATTCGTTCACATTATTTTTTTGTGGTGTTTTAGTTTTATTATTGCCTGCTGACTCGAATTTTTTATATGCATTAAAGGCATCCTTTTTCCCTTCATTAATTGCCCCGACAGCAGAAAACGAAAACATTACAGCAAGAGTTGCTATTCCCAAAACCGCAAATGTAATCTTCTTCATGTTTTACCTCCTCAATTAATTTTCCTCGAATCCATATATGGTATGGGTCCACTCTTGACCCGAGCTATCTACAAATCTGTCATAAGTCATAATAGAATATTCACCTTTATCAGGATCCATATACCTTAGATATTTAGTTGAGCTGTTTGTGTAGCCATCAATAACAACCATATGACCAATAGCTGTATTTCCCGTTTTCCATTTTATGCGTGCTAATACAGGTATATCATTGTTTATTTCCCTTACCGTCTCCTTAAAAGTTAATGAGTTATTCTCTCGATAACTTTGAAGCCCATAATGATCGAGTCCATCCATGACTTCACTAATATTTGTGAATGTCAACCAAAATGTTGACCACAGTGCTCATCAAAAAATTGACCACCATGGCAAAAATCAATCCACCCGTCGGGTGGGTAACTTTTTCATGATCACGATCTTTGAATGCTCTGCTTAAAGCGATAGCTGTCTCCATTCATTGCAAAGATATGGGCACGATGGGTAAGCCGATCAACCAGGGCTGACGTCATTTGCTCATCTTTGAAAATCTGTGTCCATTCCGTAAATTCCAGATTACTGGTAATGATCATGCTTCCTTTCTCATAGCGGGCCGCACAAAATTGGAATAATAACTCCGCCCCGGTCCGACTCAGAGGGACAAACCCGACTTCATCCAAAATAATCAAATCTGTTTTCAACCATTGCCTCTCTAGCTGGAGGATTCGCTTTTGGGACTGAGCTTCCATAAGCTCGTTACATATTTTAGCGGCAGTCCAAAACTGAACGGAATAGCCATGATGGCAAGCTTCCTTCCCGAGTGCAATGGAGAGATGAGTTTTGCCAGTGCCAGAGTTTCCGATAAACATGATGTTCTCTGCCTTTTCGATGTACTCACAACGAGCCAGTTGAAGCAATTTGGGCTTATTGAGGGACGGAATCGCCGAGAATTCAAATTGATCGAGCGTTTTCATAGAAGGGAATTTGGCGTGCTTGATGCGACTCGCGATTTGGTTAGCATCCCTTTGCTGAACTTCTTGCTCTAGTAGGGCTAAGAGGAACTCCTCGTAGGGAATTTGCCGTTCAGCAGCATCATGGGCGATTTCCTTATAGACACGTTTAATCGCAGGTAAGCGAAGGCGTTTCGCGTAGGTTTCAAGCAGGAAACTCGTACTCAATGAACCACACTCCTTTTCTGTAACAAACGATTGTACTGGCTAAGATCTGGGGCCTTTACCTGAATACGTGGAACAGAGCTATCCTCCGCCAACGAGAGTTGGGGCAAACGGTGTTCCGGCAATGTTCGCTGAAACAATAATTGCCTTACGGCATCATACTGGAACATCCCTTTTTGGCAGGCCTCCCCCAGTGCTTCTTCGACGAGAGAAGTATCGAATTCACGGTGCAAAAGCAAGAGTCGAACGAACTCCTTCATCCCTCCTGGTCGGTTACGGCACTTGTCCAAGAACTTTTGGTAAATGGCGGGTAATCCTGCCTGATGCAATGGTCTAGCATAAAGAACTGCTCCTGGGCGAATAAGAAGTAAATCCAGATAATGATCGTATTGCAAAATCTCCTTTCCTTTTTCCAAGCACCGCTCATGCGTCGCAATCAGGCTTTTTCCGTGATACACCTCAATTTTTTCAGCAAATACTCGGCAAATAAGTTGGGTCGATGCATAGGAAACCGGGACGGAATAGGCATTTTTTTCAATGTGGATCATGGATAGCGTATTGCTTTTCACGGGTACAACACGGAAACAATCCAATGGCCGTGGAGGCAATGGAAGCATGATGGGCAACTCTTGAACAAATGCTTCTCCAACCGTTAGGGAAGACCGGGGAACGGTTGTATTCTCGTAAGAGATACATTTTTCGAGGAGGATTTGATTTAGCTCCTCCAGAGAAGAAACACTAGGAACAGGTGCAAAAAATTGCCTCTGGGCAAACTGTACGAGGTTTTCCACTTGGCCTTTTTGATGCCCTTTTCCCGGATCACAGAAATAGCTTTCAAACAGGTAGTGGGCACGTAGCTGAATAAATCGCTCTTGTTCCTCGCGATTTTTGCCTTCCAATACCTTCTTAACGGCTGTTGTCAGGTTGTCGTATGTGATGACTTGGGGAACAGCACCGAAAAATTCAAAAGCATCTACATGACCTTGGAGAAGAGCCTCTTGCTTCTGATGAGCAAATGTCTTGATGAAAATCTTTCTGCTGTATGTGCAACGCATACAAAAGACTTGAACCTTCACTTGTTTCCCTTGTAAATGAACCGTAACCTCACCCCAGTCAAATTGGGCAAATCGCCCTGGCGGGAAATCAAGAGGGACAAATGCTTTAGGAGGAGAAACCCGCAACTCTCTGACGTAGCGTCGTACAGTAGATTCACCGCCGGTGAATCCATGTTCGTCAACGAGTCTCTGGTAAATACGTTTGGCAGTATGACGCTGCTTCGGGGGAGCCTGTTCATCTTGACGCAGCCATTCCAAGATGATGGGCTTGACAAAATCAATGACTGGCTTCGGCTTCGGTTTTGAAAGCTGGTATACAGGGATTTCCGTTGATGTCAAGGCTTTTCGTATCACTTGACGCGAGTAGCCAGTTTCGCGAGAAATTTGACGAATCGACTTCCCTAGCAGAAAGTGTTGTTTCCTGATAAACTCATAATTAGCCATCTGAAGCATTTCCTTTCCTCCTATATCTTGTTGTCTAGACAACTACAAGATACAGGAAAGAGGTGCTCAGGTGGTCAACTTTTTTATGAGCGATGTACCACTAGGTGGTCAATTATTAGATTAGCATTCACATTCATGTCCGCCAAGCGCGGAGCGTAGTAGTCGCTCAAGGTACTTCTCCCGCTTCGCGGAACCTCGACCAGCGAGCGCCGGTTAAGGCTGGTTCGTTGTCCCTTCAACCGGCTTTTCGGAAGTTCCGCCGGTAGGAAATCGGTGGCGTCATCATCCGGTCCCAAGAATGCAATCAAAATGCCACGCTTTTCTTTCCAGCTCCCCTTGGCCATCGGAATTAATTGAGAACGCTGTCGATCCAGATTACAGCCAGATAAATTTCTCCAAGTGGAAAAAAGGAACAAAAGCTGAACTCGTTTTTTGTGAGAAAGGCGAAGAAATTCTCACCACATATCATTTTGACGAAAAAGAATATCTACAGAAAGTTGTTATGTTGGAGTTGGTCGTGAAAGCATCATCTACGACAGAGAAAAAGAGATTGCTTCAATTATGGAGGAACTCACAGAGGCAGTGCGTAATGAATAGTTCCCAAAGATTCAAAGCACATAACAAACAAAGGAGAGCTTAGGCTCTCCTTTCAGCCTGTAGACAAAGTTCCGTAAGGAACAGGGTCTGCAGGCTTTTTTGTTGAATATAGAACATGTTACGTTTTCAAAAGTTATTTTTTAGAGGTGGCATTATGCTTAATAAGCAAGAGGCCGAAGGGCGTTATCAGATATCTGCATTCTCGCTAGATGAGTTGGTGCCAGAAGATCATCTCGTAAGAAAAATTGAAAATGCAATCGACTTTTCGTTCATCTATGACTTGGTGGAAAGCCTTTACTGTCATGACAATGGCAGACCCAGTGTTGACCCTGTAGTCTTAGTTAAAATTGCTTTCATCCAATATATTTTTGGAATTCGTTCCATGCGACAAACGATTAAAGAGATCGAAACCAATGTTGCCTATCGGTGGTTTATTGGCTATGATTTCAGTCAGCCCATTCCCCATTTCACGACCCTAGGCAAGAACTATGTTCGCCGTTTTCGGGATACTCAACTCTTCGAGTCGATCTTCCTTCGAATATTGGAGGAGGCGGTTCATCATGGATTCGTGAAGCCTGATGTGCTTTTCATTGATGCTACGCATGTAAAAGCCAGTGCGAATAAGCATAAATACGTGAAAGAAATCGTTGAAGAACAAGCGAAGAAATATCAAGAGCTGCTGGACGAAGAAATCAATCAGGATCGTATTGCACATGGAAAGAAGCCCCTTGAAAAAAAGACAGAAACTTCGAAGAAGGAGGTGAAAGTCAGCACAACTGACCCGGATTGCGGATTGTTTGTAAAAGGGGAAAAGGAACGTGTATTTGCTTATAGTTTTCATACAGCATGTGATCGAAATGGATTTGTGCTTGGTGCCAAGGTAACGCCAGGCAATGTGCATGACAGTCAGGTTTTTGAGGATGTTTTGAATCAAGTGCGAAAGACGTTTGCACAGCCTCAAGCTGTGGCAGTGGACTCGGGATACAAGACGCCTTACATCAGTAAAACACTCCTTGATGACCAGATTCGCCCCGTTATGCCCTACACAAGACCACGCACCAAAGAAGGTTTTTTTAAAAAGCACGAATATGTGTATGATGAATATTTCGACTGCTACATCTGCCCGAACGAGCAAATCTTAACATATGAGACAACAAACAAGGATGGGTACCGTATCTATCGATCAAATTCTCAAGTTTGCCGAAGTTGTCCGTTCTTGAAACAATGCACGGAAAGTAAAGACTACACAAAGAGAGTGAGTCGCCACATCTGGGCTGATTACCTCGAAGAGGTAGACCACCTCCGGCATACCGAGGAAAACAAACAAATCTATAGCAAACGGAAAGAAACGATTGAACGTGTATTCGCTGATATGAAGGAAAAGCATGGCATGCGTTGGACGACCTTACGAGGACTGGAGAAGGTCACGATGCAGGCGATGCTTGTTTTCGCTGCCATGAACTTGAAAAAAATGGCGACCTGGCTATGGAAATCAGGTCGCCAAAAGGTGAACGATCAAAACACCTTCGGTATTTTCATCAAATTATTAAACAAACTCCCTCTGCTGTTCGTTCAGCGAGGGAGTTTGTCTGCAACCTGAAAGGAGAGCTTAGGCTCTCCTTTGACATTAATATCTCGTTTTCAATGCACCGCGCTGCATACGTCGCCAGCTTTGTCCCCTTATCCACCTGGTAGCTCTCGATGGCCTTGATCAGCCCAATCGTTCCGATGGAAATGAGGTCTTCGCTGTCCTCGCCGGTGTTTTCAAATTTTTTCACAATGTGGGCAACCAGCCGCAGGTTGTGCTCAATGAGCTTATTCCGGGCGATCGGGTCGCCTTTGGCCATCAGCCGGAGGTACTTTTCCTCTTCCGTGTCAGGCAGCGGTTGGGGAAAAGCATTGTTTTTGACGTAGGCCACGAACAGCATGATTTCCTTGATAAACAGAGAAAGCGCCGCAAAGATGCTGGACACGCTTGCCACCTCCCACGAAGGATATGCGCTTATTTCTATCCTTATGTGGGCGATTGCCTACTCGTGCATGTACAGGGAAACCGCAGGGAAAAATGATCGTTTCCACTTTGCTTGCACCTACGACACTTTCTTCGCCAAGCACTGATGAGTCACTGTGCAAAGGAGGATACTCATGTTCAGACATGGTGAGAATATCATCATCATCGAGAATATATGGTTTATTTTGGTTCCCTTGCTACTTGGGATTATCGGTTTGTCTTGTCTTCTTGTCGGAATCGTAAGGAAAGACAAAATAAGCCTGCTTGTCAGTACTGTCTGCTTTCTGTGTCTCTTCCTTTTTGCCACTGCTTGTCATTTCTTAATTCCACCGATAACCGGTTAATCCATAGAGCTGACGTCTCTTTCTGGATCGAATGCGTCAATTCGCCGTCGCCTTGCGGTAGTATCCCTCGGCCTTGCTCTTGTAGCCGTTTAAGATTTTATTCGCTGCCGCCAGCTCCTGTTTTGCTTTCCCGAGCGCTTCCTTTCCGGCTTGAGCCACTTCGTTGTACTTTTTCGTGCGGTTTTCTTTGTCGGCGATCTGCTCTTTTACCTGACTCCACAATACCTCAGCCTGATTCAAGTCGCCTTGCATAATTTCGATAATATTGCTGATCGACTTGGCCTTTTGCCCTATGCTTGCATCGAGCACATGGATACCATCCATAACTGCGCTCATGCTGGCCACCATGGATGACTTTACCTCTGACATGCCTGTGTCTTGACCCAAAGCCGCTATTTCCTCCGAGAGCGCCTGCAAATCTGCGAGGTGCTGTTCGTAAATGGCCTGATCCTCGGAAACGTTCAAATCGGACAAATACTTCACATTTTCAGCGATATCCGCCTCCAGCTTTGTCAGCTGCTCCACTTTTTTTGCCAATTCCGCCGCTTCCTTCGCTTTTTGCTCGGCCCGCTGCTTTTTGATATCCTCCGCTCTCTCGCTGACCCGCTGATTCAAAGCCACAAGTTTTTCATTGTAGGCCGTTGTTTGTGTCGCCACAAGCTTCGTTTCCGGTTCATACTGCTCCAGCCATTGCCCATGGAAGACGAGCTCGTCTGGCGTCACTGCTGCGGCAACGGCTTGCCCCTGTTGTGTAGTCAGTGACAATTTCCCCTCTTCCAAAGAGCCTGTAAAAATATAGGTGGTGTCTGTCACTGCCGGGAGATCGTCGATCGTCTCAACCTTCGCTTCCTGTAGTTCTACGGTTACGTTCTCTTTTCCCGGAATGACCTTGGCGTGCAGGACCCGGTTCTCCTCTTCGTACACGTACCCCTCCGCGAGCCGAACCGCGGTAAAAGACCATACGGCAAAGCCGGCCGCTATCAGTATCAGTAAAGCAGCGATGATGACCACATGTTTCTTTTTCACTTGTACGGCGACCCCTTTACTTCCTTTTTTATTCGCGTCGGCACATCTATGACATATGCCGCAGCGCGCTTCTATCATTCTACCATATCCTGCCTCTGTGCCTCCTCATAGATCCCCAGGTTCGTTCCATACTACCAGGTCTTGTGAGGGAGTTTCTTCTCATTGTGGGGCCTACCGACTAGTTCTTCTTTTCACCAATGTCCCTCAGTTCGGTTACCTGTTCTGGATGGACATTTTGGGCCGGCTGTGAAATTCGGTTATGAACGATGGATGCGGCTGAACAAAAAGAGAGGACCCTTCGCGCGTATCGCGAGTGTCCTCTCCTGGTGGTACTCTATATACGCCTTCAGGCTTTTCGCTTAGCCTGATGCGGCCTTCTGCCTTTGAATGCTACGACACCCGAAACCTCGAGACCAGCGTTCGCAGCTCCTCTGCCATTTTCTCCAACGCCCCGGCAGACGCCGCAATTTCCTGCATGGAGGCGAGCTGTTCTTCGGAAACGGATGCGACATTTTGCGAATTGGCTGCCGACTCCTCCGCAATTCGGGCCATCTCCTCGATAGACGCCTTGATTTGTTCGGAGCTGGCGGTCATCTCCTCGGCGACTGCGGTCACTTCCTGAATTTGCGCAGAGGTTTGCTCGACTGCGTGGAAAATGCGCTGGAAGCCTGCTCCTGTCTCTTCGACAATCTCCCTACCTGCGGCTACTTCCTTCTGTCCTTGTTCCATGGCAGCAACGGCATGGGACGTATCAGATTGAATCTCACGGATCAGATTGGCGATTTGCTCGGCAGAGTTCTTGGACTGCTCGGCCAGTTTGCGCACTTCATCTGCCACGACTGCAAAGCCTCTACCGTGCTCTCCCGCCCGTGCCGCTTCAATCGCGGCGTTCAGAGCAAGCAGGTTGGTCTGATCGGAGATGCCGGTAATGACCTGGATGATCTCATCGATTTGCTTGGATCTTTGCTCCAGCCGCTTGACCACTTGGTCAGTTTGCCCGACGGCATCGCTGATCGTCTGCATCTGGTCGATAACCCTGTGAATCATTTCATTGCCGCGCTCGGTTTCTTTCGACGTCTCGACGGAAACCCCGGCTACGTTCGCTGCTGTTTGTGCTACCCGCTGGACGCCCAAATTCATCTCGGTAATGAGACGGACACTGTCTTCTACGCTGCGGCCCTGTACCTCGGCTCCATGAGCGACTCCCTGAATAGCAGACGCGATCTGGTTGGTCGCCTGAGTGGTCTGCTCTGCACTGGCAGTAAGCTGCTCGGATGAAGCGGCGACCTGCTGCGCATTGCCGACTACTTCCGTCACCAGCGTGCGGAGATTTTTCACCATCTGCCCAAAGGCCTGCGCCAGTTTGCCCAATTCGTCACGATTTTTGACGCGCCCGATCGCAACTGTCAAATCGCCGGCTGCGACCCGCTCTGCCGCAGCGGTCAACTGAACGATCGGCTTGGAAATATGGCGGGAGAGCCAAAAGCCGACGACGATCGCTGAGGCAATGGCGACCAAGCTGATGATCTTGATTGTATTGCGTATCTGCTCAACCAGCTCGCTGTTTTGCAAGGTCTCCGCTTCCATCAGCTTCTTTTCATTGTCCACGAGCAAATTTGCCAAATTTCTGATTTCGCGGGAGACTGGCATGGCATCGTTGAGAGCGACCCGCTTTGCGTTCTCCCAATCATTGGTGCCGATCAGCTTTTCGACTTGGACAGCCTTTTCCTTATACTGGTCATTCAAACGCTGCAGGCTTTCCAAAAGTGTTTTTTCTTCCTCCGTAGAAACCAATTCAACAGTCGATTTGATCGTGGCATCCAGAGTTTCAATCGCTTCGTCCATAGTACCGGCCGAATTCGCTTCGGCCAACAGAACGGCCCGTAGTGTGGAAATTTCCCGTGAAGCACTGTTTTGGATTTCTTTTGCATTTTCCAAAACCTGGACCCGTTTGCCAAGCAGTTCCGCATAGGAATCATTGAGCTGCTTGATAAATAAATAAGCAACGCCATTTGTAATCCCAAACATGAGCACGATACCCAAGAATCCCAGCAATAACTTGTTGCGAATAGACAGCGACAAATTCATCATCCTCCGTATATCATGCAAGACAAACCCCTACTCCATAGTACCCAATTATCATAATTTTCACAAGGAAGATAGTACCAATATATTGATAGATAAAACAAAGCCCCCGTGATCCTGCAGGAAAATCGGGGGCCACGCCCTTTGCACGAACGTCCTAGATCGGGACTGCCAGCATTTTGACCATATGATCGTACAAATGCCCGCTGACCATCAACGAGCCATCCATCTGATACCCGATATGCTCGTATAACTGGCGTGCGCGAACATTGTCTTTTTCCACCAGCAGGGCTGTCCGTTCATACCCCTGCCGTATCGCTTCCTCTTCAAAACTGGCCAAAAGCCGCGTGCCAATGCCTTTTCCCCGATAATTCGGGTCGACGACAAGCGTATCGAGATAATATTCGTCTGAGCGTGCTTCTTTGACGATGATGGGAGCTGTTCCGGTTAGTTGTTCCAAGCGCTTGGCAAATGGCCTGTCCAGCTCCTCGGTTCTGCTCCCGTGATAGCTGATCAAAAGGCCTGCCGGTTTCCCTTCGGCTACGGCGATCATGCAATTTTCATGGCTGATCCGGTTCTGTTTTTCCCGGAAAAACTGCTCCATGACTTTAATGGCCTCATCCTGTTTATCCGCTCCGGTCAATGTGTGGGCAATATCCCCGATTGCTTCATAGATCAGAGGGGCCGCCCAACTTGCGTCCTCTGGTGCCGCGTATCGTATCATGTTTGCCTCCTTGCATTCCCCTGTCAGAACTCTGTGTTCTGTCTACGTATAGACATACTATACCATTTTGCCATAACAATGAAAAAAGGTCGATCCCATAGAAAAAAGACGCTCTTTCAAAAAGAGCGCCTCCTTGCTGGCGAATGCCTATACAATCATTTTTTCAATGGTGAGCGAACGGTGGTTTCGCAGATCAACAAATTCCTTTTTCCTGCGGACCAACGGCCTCATCGGTTCATCTTGATGAATGAGAATGATTTCGACCTCTTCCCCGTCATTCAGCCTTGCCCTGGCCCCGACGTACAGCTGCGCAATGTAGCGGACAAACACGGTAACAATTTCAATGTTGAGCAGCCCCTCACAGGCCGATTTCCACAGAAGTTGGGCCGCTTCAAAGGGCGATGTGCGGGTCTTGTACACACGGTCTGAACAGATCGCGTCAAACATGTCGGCAACGGCAAGCACCTGGCATTCAATCGGAATATTCTCCTTGGTCCTTCCTTCCGGATAGCCGGAGCCGTCCAGCCGCTCATGGTGAAGCAGAGCACAAAGCAAGAGAGTTTCACAGCATCCTTCCATCTCGTTGATCAGCTCATAGCCATAGACGGTGTGCTGCTTCATCTGGGCAAATTCTTCGTCCGTCAATTTCCCCGGCTTGAGCAAAATCTCTTTGGGAACCTTCATTTTTCCGATATCGTGCAAAAAGCCAGCAGCTCCCATGATCTTGACGCGCTCGTCGTCCCACTTGAGGAGCTGGGCTATCAAGGTTGAGAGAATGCCGACGTTTATGGAATGGCGGTATGTATAGCTGTCAGCTCCCTCAAGTACATACAGGGAGCGAAACAGTCCCATTCGCTTTTTGGTGCAATTGGCGACTTTGTGAAATGCTTCTGTAAATTCCTCCAGCCGAGGCATTCGCTCCAGCTCAACGCTTTCGAACAAGCGGCGCGTATCTTCCATCGCTTCCAAATAAAATGCCACGCTTTCCTGATCCGTCCCTAAATCCATCAGCTGATTAGAAATTTCTTCACCGTTCCCCTCGGACCAGGTGCGATCCGTAATATGCACATGATTGATCCGCTGTTTGCGAAAAAGCTGTACATGCGTTTCCGTGAGAACCGTTCCTTTTTGCAGCAGGAGGATCCCGCTATGCGAATACAAATCCTTTTCGAGGACGCGTCCAACCAACAAGAGATTAACAGAAGCCAATGGCATAGGATCAAAACCTTTCCTGCAACACTCTTTTCCTAAATTATAGGAAAAGCGCCTTTTGACTTACAACCCTTTTTTTGCCTTACATGGGTAATTGACCCGGGTCACCTGACTTGATCTCGTCATATGATAGGAGGCGGCCTTTATAAAAAGCATCGGATTTGCAGCGAAGGAGGTTTTCCTGCAATGGCTTCATTGTATCTCACACCAAAGGTATGGCGGCAGATTGAGCAAGCCGTACGAAAAAACCCCTATCTGGAGACGGGCGGCGTCCTGATGGGGTATCCGATAAGCGAGGATAGAGAAGAATGGCTTGTGACCTATGCCAGCGGACCTGGTCCCAAAGCCATTCATCAGCCCCACTCGATCATGTTTGACGACCAGCATTTGCGCAACCTGGTGAGAAAACAGCGAAGACGCAGACCGTGGCAATACATTGGAGATTGGCACAGCCATACGGTTCGCCGATTGTCCCCGAGCAAAGGGGATCGACGGACCATTTGGGAAAAGGCATCACAGTCTGTGTACATGTCCACTTCCCCTTTCATGCTGATCGTCGGTCTAAACAAGCGCAATCAGTTGCAGGGCAGAGCCTACAGTCTTGGCGATACCCTTTCCGAGGTAAAGGATCTCAGAGTGATCGACCGGCAATTTCTTCAACAACGTCTTGAAAAATCTCCATAGCCCTGTTTCCGGTCGACACCGGCTGATTTTCGGCAACAACACAAATGGCATAGCGCGGGTTGTCAGCCGGAGCGTAGCCAGCAAACCACAAATGGTTTCTCTCGTTATGCCCGGCTCCCGTCTGAGCCGTTCCGCTTTTGCCGGCAATCGGCCATGAGCTGTTGTTCAAAAGCTTCCCCGTACCGCTCGTGACCACAAGTCTCAATAGTGTTCTCAGCTTTTTGGCAGTCACATAATCAATTCCCGCTTCGTCCAGGGACTGAACGGGAAACCGAAAAAACGATTGGCCGTTTTTATACGTGATTTCCTGTACAAGCCTTGCCTGGCCCGGCTGTCCCCCACGGGCGATCGTCGCCATCATATTGGCAATCTGCAGCGGGGTCATTCGGACATCTCGCTGTCCGATTGCTGTCTGAATCAATACGCCTTCGTCTTTTCGCGACACGTCATCCAAATAGACCCGCCCTTTTTCCTCGCCGTCTATTTGGCGAAAGCCTTCCAGTTTGAACAGATGAGCTGTACGATCCCCTACCTGTGTCAGCAATCCCAATCGCCGGGCATACTCCTCCAGCTTTTCCCCGCCTACCCGCTTGGCGATCTCTGCAAACGCGATATTGCAAGAGTGGGCAAATGCCTCGTCCATTGTCAGCGATCCGTGACCTTCCTTTTTCCAGCAGGAAAATCCGTATTTGCCGTAGCTGCCGCTGCAGTGAAACCGTTCCGTCGGCGAGATGATCCCCTCCGAAAGAGCGGCGGCAGCCACTACGGTTTTAAAAACCGAGCCCGGCGGAAGCTGCTTGACCGCACGATTTTGCCAATCCCCTTTCTCTGCCTCCACCCTGGACTGATCGTAGGCGGGGCGGCTCGCCATCGCCAGAACATCGCCAGTGGAGACGTCCAGAACGACTACTGAACCTACGTTCAGGCCTCGCTGGTCGATAATCCGCTCCACGCTCCGCTGCATCTGGGCATCCAGTGTCGAAAGCAGCGAAAGCGGGTAGTACTCGTTTTGCTGACTCGTATAGCGGATATCCAGACCTCGCAGCGGGTTCCCTTCTCCATCCACGTAATAAGACAGGACAGATGGCTCGATTCCTTGCAAAAACCTGTCAAAGCTCCTTTCAAGACCCGATGCCCCTACCGTAGTCTCGGCATTTTTCTTCCCTTGCTTCCATTCATCCGGGTAGAGCGATTGGACCAGCTCCGGGTTCCGGTGGATATATCCGATCACATGTTTGGCAACCTCTTCGCTCCGATACCGTTCCGTTACTGCCAATGAGACAATCCCGGGGATCGCCAGCTTGTTGATCCTCTCCGCCTGCTTTTCCGAAAGCGCCACCAGGCGTTTGGACGTATCTCTCAGCATCACAGGAGCCTTTGCATTTTTCATCAGGTCATTCAGCTGCTCTTCGCTCACACCTGCAATCGAAGCGACCTGTTTTAATCCGTCGGTCCCTTTCAAGCTGCCGCGGGCCAGTGGAAACAGGATCAGCGCCAGCTGCTCTTCTCCTGTGAACCGGTAGCCGTTTCGATCCAGGATATCTCCCCTGCCGCTGTGAAGGACGATGCTCTGTTGCCTCTGTTTCACCGCGTTTTTCACCAGATCGATGCCTCTCTTTGTAAAGCGGTGAGCCGCCCCCACCTGAATCCACCACAGCCTCGCGACGAGGCCGAGCCATAGAACAGTCATTCCCAGCAACAAAATGAATTGTCTTCTTTTCATCCTCCGCTCCAGCTGCATCCCTCATCCCTCCAGCCTTTTCCATCCAGTATGTCCCGAATGAAGGCGGCGGAAACAAAAAACACGCCTCATGATGGGCGTGTTCTGCACGTCGTTTTCGTTTCCGACATTCGTTTTCAGCGATTTGCCACCTGCTGCTTTTCCAGCAGGATATCGCGTATTTTCGTCGACAATAAATCAAGGGCTACCCGGTTGTATCCGCCTTCAGGGACGATCACATCAGCGTACCGCTTTGTAGGCTCGATAAATTGCAGATGCATCGGGCGGACAACCTCCAGATACTGGCTCACGACAGACTCGAGAGAGCGGCCCCTCTCTTCGATATCCCGTACGATTCTGCGGACAATCCGCACATCGGCATCCGTATCGACAAATACCTTGATGTCCATCAGCTCGCGAATCCGGGGGTCCTCCAAAATCAGCATGCCTTCCAAAATGATGACATCCTTCGGTTCGACCCGTACCGTTTCCTGCTTGCGGTTGTGCACCTTGAAGTCGTAGATGGGCTTTTCGATTGCTCTGCCTTCGATCAACTCTTGCAACTGGGCCAGCAGGAGGTCATTGTCAAACGCAAACGGATGGTCATAATTGGTGAGCACCCGCTCCTCCAGGCTCAAGTGGCTCTGATCCTTGTAGTACGAATCCTGCTCAATCATCGTGACGCTGTCATTTTGAAATTGTCGGTACAATTCTCTTGCTACTGTAGTTTTGCCGGAACCGCTGCCCCCAGCTACCCCAATCACAACGGGGTGACCCATGATTCATATCCCCTTCCTCATGCAGCCCTCTTCAACAGTTTTGTTCGAGGTTATCTTTGTCGCTTGTTATCTTTTTTTAAAACTGACAGCCAGACCGTCTCCGACAGGGATAAACGCAGTTTCCAGGTCGGGATGCTGGGCCAGATAGTGATTAAAGCCAATCAGCTTGTCCACCATGGGACGCAGTCTTTTCCCGGCTTCCTCCGGAGTGGCAACAAGACCGCGGAACAAGACATTGTCTGTCAGCACCATGCCGCCCGGCCGCAGCAGCGGCAGATACAGGTCCAGAAACGCACGGTACTGTCCCTTTGCCGCATCGATAAACAGACAATCGAAATGATACGAATCCGGAAGGCCGGTCGTAGCGTCTTTGAGAAGAACCTCTACCCGGTCTGCAACGCCTGCCTCGCTCAAGTTTGCTCTCGCTCTATGCAGTCTTTCCTCGTCGATGTCCATCGTCACAATCCGCGCTTGCGGTGCCGCTTCGGCCATCCAGATCGTCGAATACCCGATCGCCGTTCCGACTTCGAGGATTTGCTCCGGGCGGTGAAGCTGCAGATAAGACCGCATCACCTGGGCAGTAGGCAACTGCACAATCGGTATGCCTTCTGCCTGCGCCTCTGCTTCCATGCGCTGCAGCAATGGAGAACGCGGGGGAACCAGTCCCGATACATATTCGTCGATCGCAGGATTGGTTATCATCACGTCACCCCCTTTTTTACAACCGAATTATTATATCACAAAGCCATTGCAATAGCAGAATACGCTGCTATTTTCCCCGGCTCTTTTTATCCAGTGCGTTGTGCTCTGCCAGCGTTTTGGAGAAGTAATGCTCCGAGGTGCCGTCCTTTTTCGTGACATAGAAAAAGTAATCATGGCTCTCCGGCGATACGGCAGCAGCGAGCGACGCTCTGCCCGGATTGGCGATCGGACCGGGAGGCAGGCCTGGGTGCAGATACGTATTGTACGGACTTTCTACCTTCAAGTCGTCATACGTAATTCTGTCCCGCTGCTTTCCGAGCACGAATTGGACTGTGGCGTCCGCCTGCAGAAGCCAGCCTTCCCGCATCCGGTTGTAGTATACGCCGGCTACGATCGGACGCTCCTTGTCGACGACGACCTCTCTTTCGATAATGGAAGCGAGGGTAACCGCCTCATCGATGGTCATTTTCCGCTTCGTGAGCTGCTGTGTCCATTCCGGCTTCCACTCTTTCTGGAACTGGGCCAGCATCCTGGAAATAATCTCGTGCTCATCGGCTTCCTTCTTGATCTCATAGGTTTCCGGAAACAGGTACCCCTCCAGGCGATGCTTGCGCCCTTCCTTTTGCGGTATCGCAGCGACGAACGGAAACTCGGGGAAGCTGCCCTGGTTTACCTCCTGCAGAAACTTTGCTTTGTCTACCAAGCCTTTCTCGGCCAGGTGATCAGCGATCTGTTCTACATTCCAGCCTTCCGGGATCGTAAAGCGCATCGCATTGACGACGGTTTTTCCCTCTTCCATCGCTTGCAGCATCTGATCGATCGTTTGCCCTGTCTGGAACTGATAGTCTCCGGCCTGCAAGCGGGAGCCTGTCCCTTTGTACTTGACATAGTATGCGAAAAGATCGGGATTCCGTATCAATCCATTCTCATGCAAAATGCGGCCAATCTGTTTTACGGATGAACCGGACGGAATTTGCACTTCTTTTATAACGGCTTCTCCGGCCACTGGCTGCAAGCCCTGATACACGTAGTAGATCAACCCTGCTGTACCGAGCAGCACCAGCAGGAATAAGATGACGACTGTACGGAAAAAACGGCCTCCCCTTCTCCGCTTTTGCACCGGCGGCCAATTCGATTGGTCGTCGTGTTTGATTGACATAGGATTCACTAAAAGAGTCCTCCTTCTTGGTGGCGCCTTTCTCCATTTCTGCGGCAAGCCACACTCGGGCGATCGGGTAAAAGGTAACCGCCCATTATCTGTTTCATTATACCGAAGGCATGTCTACCTTGTCATCAACTCCTGAGCAGAAGCATTTTCCGGGAAAAAAGCAGGATTTCCCCTAATAAAAATGGAAGAAATAAACAAATAATTAGGAAGGAATTTTGCAGGATGAAACGCTTTTTCACCTTTCTGGAATGGTTCTTGGTTATTTGTCTCGGGGGGCAAGTCCTTCTTCTCTTGATCGCCTCGTTCACGGTGCTGTTTGCCAACGCAGATGAAATACGTTCTGCCAAAAAGGAGGGCACGTTCTATCCAGGTCCCGGCATCTCCCAAACGTATTATAACCGGGAATTGACGGTGGACGGAGTCAGGTACGACGGGAGCACGCTGAAGGTTTATATGACGAGCCGCGGTTCTGGATCGGCCAGTCTTCCCAGCTTTGTAAATATTGCTTCCGATACGGGTCAAGATCTAGACGTTAGATCAGGGGGACAATCGATCAGTTGGTTTGTTTCCAAAGGGTACTACCTGATAAAAGAAGCTCCATCCGATCTGCAATCCATCCGCATATATGCCGAAAGCTACGGCCAATCCTTCTCCTTTACCGTTCCCCTGGCCAAAGGAGGGATGGAATAATGCAAGAGCGCTTGCTAATGCGGGAACGCAGAAACCGCTTGATCCGCTGGTTGATTATTGCCGTATCCGTGATGATCCTGTTTCCGCTTTACTACCCAAGCCCGTGGTCGCCAAAAACCGCTGTTCGGCAGACCCTTGAAGGAATGGCCTTACCTTCCGATACCATCGAGGTGGTATCCATGATTCAAACAGGAAGCATGCACTCTGTCCTTTTTTACGATGAAGAGCATGAGCTTTACCACCATTTTTTCATGGACCGGCCGTTCGGCGTTCTCTGGCGAAACAGCGGCGGAGGCGGTGGGTATACCTTTGACCCGAACGAAATCCTAAAAATGAGCTGGGGCGGACAGCGGGAGGATGACAACTGGTACAGCTACGCTGTCGACCAAGTCAATGACCCGCGAATCCGCACGCTAACCGTCGAATGGAGTGACGGGGTCAAGCAATCGATGCAGCCGATCAAAGGCTTGTATCACTTTGCCCGTGTATTTGGAAAGGACGAGAAAGCAGCCGCCGTTCTTCTGGCCTATGATGCAGAGGGCAGGCTGATCTACCGTTTGGATGAGAACCAGCCGGCAATTCGCAAACAATAGATATGGTTTCATAAAAAAACGAGAGGGAAATTATCCCTCTCGTCAGGCTGTCGAGAAACCCCACAATATGTTGGAGTTTCTTCTTTCATAACAATAAAATTGAGCACGAAGTGCTGGAAGTCTTAGATAGCACCACACCTAACATGCCTTTGCAAGGTGGAGTGCTATCTTTTTTATATTTTGAACGGTTGCTGTCAGCAACGCTTGCTCTTGGACATTTTCACGTCCGCGCAACCTACAATAGCGAAGTCCATGCAGTTCTTTGGCATCTGCAAAACTTCGCTCTATCGTTTGGTATCTCAACCTGTATAGGTATTTTCCTGACTTACTTAAGCGGTTCTGTCGAACCCATTCTTTACTCTCTTCCCATACATGCCTGGTTATCACCTTTTGGTGATTTTTTGACCGTGTACACATAGTGAGCATCGGACATGCCTTACATATTTCTTTATTTGACTTATACATTCTGTATCCGTTACGGTCAGTTGTCGAATAAGCAAGCTCATGTTTTTGGGGGCAAATATAGACATTCTTTTCGGGATCATATTTAAACCGCCATTTGGCGATAAGGCCTTTAACAGGTGAAAAAGCTCGATGGCCAATGACGGCAAAGATATTTAGATCGTGCAGAGCCTTGCAGATTGGAGTAGTTAAATAGCCAGCATCCAATGCAACGGCTTCAATGGTATCTGTAAACCCAAACTTCTCAATTTGGTGTTGTAGCCGATCTACATAAGGAACAGAATCATGAACGTTACCCGCAGTCACGTGTACATCAGTTATGATATTGTACTTATGATCGACTGTCCGATGATCGAGATAGAAAAAGCCTTCAGGCTTTCCGTCACGAACCATGTAACCACTGTCCGGATCAGTAGTACTCACCTTGATTTCCTTTTCTTCCTTCACATCCTCTCTAGGCTTCAATCCTTTTTTCCGTGTGCTTCACGGTCTTCATTAATGGCTGCTTCTAAATCACTAAGGTAGGCTCGACTAGATTTTTCAATAACATGCTTCTTAAATTTACGTTTGTTCGCATTTGCTTTCAGATGAGTGGAATCACTTATCAAAACACGTCCGCCAACCATGCGATGTTGGATAGCAAGGCGAACGATTTCATCAAAAATCTCTTGGAAAACATTTGTGTTTTTAAAACGAGTTCGACGATTCCAACTGATGGTAGTGTGGTCTGGAACTCGATCTGTTAGTGAAAGGCCAAGAAACCAGCGGTAAGCAATATTCGTCTGAATTTCCTTTTCGAGTTGTCTTTCTGACCGGATACCGTAAAGGTATCCAATGAAAATCATTTTAAATAAAACCACCGGATCAATGGCTGGTCTACCGTTATCTTCACAATAGTATTGGCGTACTTTTTCTCGGATGAAAGAGAAGTCTACATGCTTTTGAATAACTCGTAGCAAATGGTCCTCCGGGACCAACTCATCAAGGCATACAAATTCATATTGCATTTGTTGCTTTTTTTCATTAGAGGAAAGCACAATAATCACCCGCCAGTAAATGTAATTACAAGAATATTATAACACATTAACGCGGTGTCGTCATAAAATACAGGGAAATAAAAATGGCTGTCGACTTTCTCGACAGCCTGCTCTCGTCTTCTCTCCTGGAGCTTTTCAGATTTCCTACAGATCTTCCTTCTCCAGATCGGTGATCAGGGTCTCGAATGTCGCTTCTACCTGCTCCCACTCTTCGTCGTCTTCGATCGGCTGGAGCATATCCGTGCCTTCGTAGCGGAGGAAGTGAACCTCGTACTCTTCTTCTTCCTCTTGATCGACAGGGACCAGGACCAGATACGAACGATCCTCGATGTCAAAGATATACATAATGCGGAAATCGCGAGGATCGTCGCTTCCTTCCTCGGTCAGCGCAATCACATCGCCTACTTCAAACTCCTCAAACAACTCTTCACTCATGCTCGTCACCTCGATTTCGCGTCCAAATAACCCTGCAGGATTAATACGGCCGCCATTTTGTCGATTACTTTTTTTCTTTTTTGCCGGCTGACATCGGCGGAAATCAGCATGCGCTCAGCGGCCATGGTCGTCAGACGCTCATCCCACAGGTGGACGGGCAAAGACGTATGTGCTTCGAGCTTGCTGGCAAAAGCTTGGCAAATCTCGCCTCGCGGGCCAATGGTGCCATTCATGTTCTTTGGCAAACCTACGACGATTTCACCCACGTCATACTGGGCGATCCACTCATCGAGGCGGGCAAAGTCCTTCTCTCTGGACTGCCGTCTGATCGTTTCCACGCCTTGGGCCGTCCAGCCCAGCTCATCACTGACGGCGACCCCGATCGTTTTGTCCCCGACATCCAAACCCATAATCCGTTTCATCCGACTCGCCTACTTACGCTGTTCTGATTAGATAACTCCGGCTTCGCCCGCATGTGGGCGAAGCCAATTGTACGACACACGGGATATGCGAATACCGCGGTACAACGGGGTGTTGCGTTTTTGCCGACCACCTTTTGGCAACAGGGATGATTACTTATCCCGATCGACCAAATAAACGGTTACCAGCTCTTCGATAATCCGGTCACGCTCAATTTTTCCGATCAAACTTCTAGCATTGTTGTGGCGGGGGATGAAAGCCGGGTCTCCGGACAGCAGGTAGCCGACAATC
Organism: Brevibacillus sp. FSL K6-2834; assembly: GCF_038592925.1. Taxonomy (NCBI): domain Bacteria; kingdom Bacillati; phylum Bacillota; class Bacilli; order Caryophanales; family Paenibacillaceae; genus Brevibacillus; species Brevibacillus sp. FSL K6-2834. Next base: position 1,991,894 of record NZ_CP151945.1, on the reverse strand, counting down.
TGTGTAATCGGGTTGTACCCCTTTTCCTGCAGGGCCTGATACACCTCCGTCAAGGTTTCCCGCACTTCCTCTGACTTATTCTCTTTGGGCACCGTGAACTTCATGGTTTTATCCATCGAACTCACGATCAACACCTCGATTCATTGAGACTCTTCCGCTGGTTGCTTTGCCATTCCTTGTGTACTTCGCTTCGAACACACTCATTTCCTTGTTGTTTCTGCACTTTTCCACAAAAGTTGGCGAAAGTTGACGGACAGAGGCGGTATTACTTCGCCGCCAACTGTCCTTTTACCAGCTCATATACCAACTCAAGCGCTTCCTGCAGCTTGGACGGGTCTTTGCCGCCAGCCTGGGCCATATCTGGACGTCCGCCGCCGCCGCCACCGCAACGAGTCGCTACTTCTTTAATAATTTTGCCGGCATGCAAGCCTTGATCCATCAGGTCCTTGGTCACCCCTGTAACGAGGTTGACCTTTTCTCCATCGACGGAACCGAGCACGATTACGGCTGACCCGAGCTTGTTTTTCAGCTCATCGACCATACCGCGCAGGTTATCCATATCGGATGCAGATACACGTGCCGCCAGCACCTGCACGCCGTTTACCTGCTGGAGCTTGTCGGTCAAGGAAGCCGCTTCGATGTTTCCAAGCTTGGCGCGGAGGGATTCATTTTCGCGTTGTACGTCCTTGAGTTGCTGCTGGAGACTCTCTACACGGGCAGGTGCTTCTGCCAGCAGCGGGGCCTTCAGTGTTTGCGCCACTTCCTTCAAAATGCCGAGCTGTTCGTTCAGGAATTGGTAAGCGCCGCGTCCGGTCACCGCTTCGATCCGGCGCGTACCCGCTCCGATGCCGCTTTCGCTCAAAATCTTGAACAGACCGATCTCTGCCGTGTTGGCAACATGGCATCCGCCGCACAGCTCAAGGCTGTACTCGCCCACTTTGACGACACGAACGATATCGCCGTATTTTTCGCCGAACAAGGCCATTGCACCCATTGCCTTCGCTTCGGTCAACGAGCGATTCGAAATCTCGACAGCCAGATTGGCCCAAACTTTTTCGTTGACGATCTTTTCGATCTGCTCGAGCTCCTCAGGGGTGATCGCGCTGATGTGTGTAAAGTCGAAACGAAGCCGTTCCGGAGCCACCAGCGAGCCTGCCTGATTGACATGCGTTCCCAATACGTCTTTCAGCGCCTGATGGAGCAGGTGAGTAGCAGTATGGTTCTTCGTGATGTCGAGACGGGCTTCACGGTTTACCTCGGCCCGGACCTCGTCACCAACGCGAAGTGTGCCCGCTTCCACCGTCACCGTATGGATGTTTTGACCCATCGGCCCTTTTTGCACGTCGCTGACTCGTGCTTTGACGCTGTCGGAGATGAGTTCGCCTTCATCGTTGACCTGACCGCCGCTTTCCGCATAGAAAGGAGTGCGACTCAGGATGACCTGAACTGTTTGTCCTTCCTCCGCTTGATCAACCAATTGATTTGCTGACACAATCGCTTCGACTTTACCAGTCGCTACCAATTCAGTATACCCAACAAATTCGCTCGTAACCGTCAAATCGGAAAGCGGACCTCCCTGGATCTGCATGCTGTCCACGTCCTGACGGGCATCGCGGGCGCGCTGGCGCTGTTCCTCCATCGCTTGTTCAAAGCCGTCGCGGTCCACGGACAGACCTTGCTCACCCGCGAAATCTTCGGTGAGGTCGACCGGGAAGCCATACGTATCGTACATCTTGAACACTTCAGGCCCGGAAAGCTGGCTTTTGCCTTCTGCTTTCGCGGCTTTTACCATCTCGGACAAGATAGCAAGTCCATCGTTCAAGGTTTCGTGGAAACGCTCTTCCTCGGCGCGAATAACTTTTTCGATGAAAGCGCGCTTCTCCACCACTTCCGGATAAAACTCGCCCATCATGCTGCCGACTGTTTCCGTCAGGCGGTACAGGAACGGCTGCTCGATGCCCAGCTTTTTGCCCATCCGTACTGCACGGCGAAGCAAGCGGCGGATGACATAGCCGCGGCCCTCGTTGGACGGCAGGGCGCCGTCGCCGATAGCGAATGTGACCGTACGCGAATGGTCGGCGATGACTTTCAGGGCCACATCCAGTTCAGGGTCTTGTTTATAGGCTACGCCGGAAATGCGGCTGGCTGCTTCAATCAGCGGGAACAGCAGGTCTGTCTCGTAGTTGTTGTCCACTTCCTGAATGATCGAAGCCATCCGCTCCAGGCCCATGCCGGTATCGATGTTTTTCTTCGGCAGCGGCGTGTAGGTGCCGTCCGGATTGTGGTTGAACTGGGAGAATACGAGGTTCCACACCTCCAGGTAGCGCTCGTTTTCGCCGCCCGGGTACAGCTCCGGATCATTCGGGTCATTGCCGAAGCGCTCGCCCCGATCGTAGAAAATCTCTGTGTTGGGACCACTCGGGCCTTCCCCGATATCCCAGAAGTTTCCTTCCAGCCGGATAATCCGCTCTGCAGGAATGCCGATCTGCTTGTGCCAGATTTCGTACGCTTCCTCGTCCTCCGGGTGAATGGTGACGGAGAGCTTCTCCGGATCAAAGCCGATCCATTCCTTGCTTGTGAGGAACTCCCATGCCCAGTGAATCGATTCTTCCTTGAAGTAATCGCCGATGGAGAAGTTCCCCATCATTTCAAAGAAGGTATGGTGGCGCGCAGTGCGTCCTACGTTTTCGATGTCGTTGGTGCGAATCGATTTTTGCGCGTTGGTGATGCGTGGATTCTCAGGAATGATGCGGCCGTCAAAATATTTTTTGAGTGTGGCTACGCCGCTGTTGATCCAAAGCAGGGATGGATCGTCCACCGGCACCAGGGGCGCACTCGGTTCGATGCGATGGCCCTTTTGCACGAAAAAATCAAGAAACATTTTGCGAATTTGATTACCTGTCAGCTTCTTCATAAAAACTGCCCTCCTATTATGATGAAGTATGAAAATAAAAAAGTCCCCATCCCCTCAGGGACGAGAACTTGTCTCGCGGTACCACCCTGCTTACAGGCATCGTGATTCTGCGCATCCATGCCTGTCGCTCGATTAAGGCCGTAACGGTGCCTGGCCGCCGGTTTTTTCCCGGTCTTGGGAGTAGCCTTCCGTCGCTCTTCTTCTGGCCACTCTCTCAACCTGCGGAGTGTCCTCTCTGTAGAAGGGCTGCAACGTACTCGTTCCTTCATCGATCTGCGGGGTTATCCCCGTTACTCTTCATTGTCCGTATTATAAATTTTTTTACCGATTGCTGTCAACTTTCATGCATGATCAGAGCGATCCGGCTTATGACCACCTTGCAGACTGCCAAGACCGGGACAGCCACGATCAAGCCGATAATCCCGCCGATTGCCTCCCCGGTTAGTAGTGCGAGGATGATAAGCAGCGGATGCAATTGCAGGGAGCGGCCGACGACATTGGGCGAAAGAATATTTCCCTCCAGAATCTGGATGACCCCATTTACGGCCAAGACCAGCAAGGTCATCTTGAACGATATGGTCAGCGAAACGACGACGGCAGGGGCTGCGCCGATGATCGGGCCGATATAGGGAATGACGTTGGTCAGGCAGACGAAAGAGGCCAGCACGAACGGATACGGCATTCCGATAATCCAGTACCCGATATACGCGCACAGTCCCACGATGAGCGCGACGATCATCTGACCGTGTATGTAATTCCCCAATGACTCGTTGACATCTCGCAATACGGCAAGCACCTGTTTGCGGTAGCGGGCCGGTATGATCGCGATTCCCGTCCGGTGAAGATCTTTCATGTCCTTCAACAAATAAAAAGCGATAAACGGCACGACCGCATAGGCAAGCAGCTTTCCGAGCGTATTGCGGGCGTTGTTCACAAACTGCGTAATCGAGTGGGACATTTTCTCCTGTGACTGGATGATGACCCGGTCCACGCCATGTGAAATGCTGTCCGGCAAAAAGTATTTGTGCGACTCCCATTCACTCATCCATTTGTGATACCATTCGGTCAGTCTGGGAATATCGTCGGAGAGCTCGATCAACTGCGTCGTAAAAATGGGGATGGCGTTGACGACTGCGATAGCGATGATCAGTACGAACGAAGCATAGATCAACAGCACTGCCATCAGCCTCGGTACCCTGCGCCTCTCCAGCAACTGGACGATAGGATGCAGCAAATAAGCGATCAACAGCCCTACGATAAAAGGCAGGAGAATTTCTGTCAGCAGATGGTACCAGGCGCTAATCACAGGGCGCAGCAGCCAGAGCAAGTTGCCGATGATCAGCAGTACGATCAGCCAAATCGCAGCGGCAAACAGGCGGCTGTTGCGAAGTCCTTCCACGGCTGTGACCTCCTCTACGCAAATTTCGTATGGATTAGCATGTGTCAATTTGAAAAAAACATGTACATGGGTGACAGTTGCTTATTGACACATCTTGAGTAGCAGGTGTACGATATAAACACAAATGGATATTCTCCAAAGGGGAGTAGCTTTTTCGCAGCAAAGTCGTCATTACGGGAATTTTTTCCCCGGCTTTGTTGGCAACGTCACGTTCGTTGTAAGCAAGACCTTTGCCTGATTAGGTAAGGGTCTTTTCTGTTTTTTTCGACCTTTGCCTGTTAGGGTAAAGGTTGTTTTGTTTTCCTCATCGTGACACAGACTACATAAAAAGTGTCAAGCAGATTTGGAGCAGCGGCCTTTAGAGACATCCACAAAAAAGGAGGTTGGAGAAACATGGAGATGTTGTTTACACCTGCATTCTGGTCTGCGCTGCTTGCCATCATTGTCATCGATCTTGTGCTGGCGGGAGATAACGCTATCGTTATCGGGATGGCTGCTCGCAATTTGCCTGCCCATCAGCAAAAGAAAGCGATCATCTGGGGAACCGTCGGGGCGGTTGTCATTCGGGCAGCGGCGACTCTGGCTGTGGTCTGGCTGTTACAAATTCCGGGTCTTTTGCTCGTCGGCGGTTTGATGCTGATCTGGATCGCCATGAAGCTGCTTGTACAAGACGGAGGACATGAAACAGTCAAAGCAGGCTCCAGCCTGGGTGCGGCCATTTGGACGATTGTCGTCGCTGACGCTGTCATGGGACTGGACAATGTGATTGCAGTTGCCGGAGCAGCACACGGAAGCTTTCTGTTGGTGGTACTGGGCTTGATCATCAGTGTTCCCGTCATGGTCTGGGGCAGCACACTCGTACTGAAGGTCATGGACCGCTACCCTGCCGTGATTTACATCGGATCAGCCGTACTTGCCTACACTGCGGGAAGCATGATTACAGGCGAGCCATTCCTGAAGGGCTTCTTTGTCGAATACCCGATCCTGAAATGGGCATTGATTGCCGTAATCGTTGTTGGCGTCCTGCTGATTGGCCGGATGAAAAATCAGGCGCAAAAACGGATGGCCGAACAATCGTAAACAAGAAACAGGCTTCGCCAGTTGGCGAAGCCTTCTTTGTTTGATCATATCCCGTCGTTTACTTGCCCCCAGTCTTTCATCATCTATGAAGTCTCAAAAAACGGATAAAACTGCTGGATGCTCTCGTCGTACTGCTTGATTCGCCGCTGTACGTTGTTCCGGTCTGCCTGGACAACGCCGCTGACCAATACGTTCAACAAAGAAAAAATCGTAGCCATTCCTTTTAACGGTGTAGGCGAAGGAGTGCTTGCTTTGATCAGCACATCAGCAATCGGTCCGATCGGAGACAGCTCATCGTCGGTAATCGCCAGTATTTTTGCTCCCTTGTCCTTGGCTGCCGTGGAAAAAATGATCGTCTCTGACGTATAGCGGGGGAATGAAAAAGCAATCACCAGACTTTTGGCATCCACTTCCGTGATCAAGTAATTGGCATCATCAATCTGCCCTCGATACAGGTATGTGTTTCCCTTTACCACGTTTAGCGTGGAAGCAAGCCAGGTAGCGGGTCCGTGTGAGCTGCGGAACCCGACGACAATCAGCTTTTTCGCTTTCACAATCAGCTCCACCGCTCGCTGAAACTGCCCCGGATCCAAGGCGTTCATAGTCTTTCGAATATAGGCGATGTCCTGCTCCATATGGTAGGCGACCAGATCAGTCTCTCCTGCCACGTCTGTTGAGTACTGCTCCAACAGCTTGTCTTGTTTGCCCGAAAGCAGCATCAACTCGCGAATCTCATTTTGCAAAGCGGTATATCCGGAGTAGCCTAATGTATAACAAAGGCGGATGACAGTGGTTTCGCTCGTTCCCGTAAGCGAGCCGATTACCCTTGCCGGATGGAGCGCGACTTGCTTTGGCTCGTCCAGGATAAGCTTGGCAACCAATTTTTGCTGGTTGGTCAAAGTGTGGTAGTGCTTGCGGATCTGTTCGTTTACAGTGTCCATCTTTTCCTCCTCAACGCATTCTGACAGATCATCTTCTGTTCCGGCTGGCGGCAAAATTCGTCCCGCTCCCCGTCTCATCCATCTATCGATAAATGGGTATAGATTTTTGAAGAGAAAACTGCTCAATTATAAAATTTACGAAGCATAAGCACTGGCGTAGCCATTATATGGGACTAATCGTTATTTTACCAATACTTTTAAAATAATCTTCATTCCATTATGTGTATGCAAAAAAACCGGACGCACCTTGATCGCGTCCGGCTGATAGCTTGCCTAGCATGCTAACGAGCAAAAACTCGCATCAGCTTCTGGCTTGTTTTCATCATTTTTCTTACATCCCGCATGGAGACCGGCCAACGATTGATGTTCAACGCAAAACGTTTGCGGCGGCGCGGAGCCATCATATATCCGACAGCAGCCACGATGCCGCCTGCAGCTATAATGCCAAGCAGGTTTCGAGCAATCATTCGCGACACACCTCCGGTTTTGGATGTCTACATGCTTAACTGAGTCGGTACGATCTGTTCTTCGATAAACAGATCATTGAGCGAATGCAGTGAGCCGTCTTCTTCCACCTGGTAAACGGAAGCGATCTGCTCATTGGCTACGCTCATTTCAATAAAGCAGTTCCAGCAATAGTATTGATTGGTACCAATTTTGCCTATGTCTTTGGAACTGCAGTTCGGGCAAATCACACGCATCTATCTTTTCCTCCCTTTCACGCCTGGCTGCGAACCTTAATCCGGCACGATCAGGTTTTCTTCCCCAATAATGACGGACGGAGGAACGGACAGGCGTTTACGTCCTTCAGTAACGTCCGCCAGCCAACCGTTCGATAATTCGTACCCTACAATTTTCTCCCAGTCCGCAGAGAAGTAAACATCTTCCAATCGCCCGAGCAAGTTCCCCGAAGCGGAAATCACGGATTTCCCCTTCAGTTTCAGCTTCCCTGTCAGGACACCTGTGGGTTCCGAAGCGGCCAGTTGATCCAAGGAGGTAATTGCGTCTTTGCCCGAAACAGTGAGACAGGACTCTCCTACCGCATGAATGCGGCCCAGGGGAATATAGGTGCCGGATTGCAGCCAGCCCTGTTCGCTCAGCAAGACTCCTGCGACCTGCCAATTGTCGGAGTCAAAGAGAATGTCACGGATAACACCGATCTCTTCGCCTGTATCCAGGCAGACGACCGGCATGCCCACTACATCCAATGCCTTGCGCATAATGGGATTTCCCCCTTCCGCCTCTTTAGTATCGGGCGGATGGAATCGTTCCATACAGCGACAAAACAGGTTCCAACATCATCCTTGTTTCAGGCGTTCCTCCAGGTAGCTGTATCGTACGCCCTCTTCGTCTGTCTGGACGGCGATACGAAACGCTTCCGGCTCTCCACACATGATGAGAAATGATTTACTGCGCGTTATTCCTGTATACACCAGCTTCCGTCGCAGCATCCTGTGGTAATTTTTTACAAATGGCATGACGACGATTGGAAACTCGCTGCCTTGCGACTTATGAACGGAGCAGCAGTAGGCCAGCGTCAGCTGATGGTATGCAGACCGCTTGTACATCACTTCACGGCCATCAAAGGAGACGACGATCATTTCTTCATTCTCTGCGTTTTCATTTGGGTAAAAAATGGCGACAATCTCACCCATATCACCGTTGAACACGTGTTCTTCGGCGTTGTTTACAAGTTGAAGCACTTTGTCCCCCGTCCGAAATACGGTGTCGCCAAACGTCACTTCCCGTTTTTGGCCGGTCTTTGGATTAAACAGCTCCTGGAGCTCTTCATTCAACCGGTTTACACCCGCATTTCCTTTGTACATGGGCGCGAGGACTTGTACATCTTTTGCTGTATATCCTTTCTTTACGGCTCCCGAGCAAATTTGTTTCACAGCTTCGTTTACATCTTGTGGCGAACTTGTGAAAAATCTGCGATCAGGGGAGGAATCCAGCAGATCAGACGGGACAATTCCTTTCCGCACATCATGGGCGAGGCGAATAATCGACGATTCTTCCGCTTGCCGATAAATCTCCGTAAGCTGTACGCGCGGCAATAGCCCGGAACGAATCATGTCCTGCAAAACGTTCCCCGGGCCGACAGACGGAAGCTGGTCCGGATCGCCAACCATGATGATTTGCATGTCGCTTGGCAGCGCTCTGAACAATTGATTCGCAAGCCAAATGTCCACCATCGACATCTCATCTACGATCAACAGCTTTCCACGGATCTGGTGTTCGGCATCATGTTCAAAGCTGTCGCCTTTCCAGCCAAGCAGCCGGTGAAGCGTCATGGCGGGCAGCCCGGTCGTCTCCGCCATTCTCTTTGCCGCTCTGCCCGTAGGCGCGGCCAGCAGGATGGGAAAAGGATTGCTTTCGTCATATTTTTTCAGATCGAAGGAAATTCCATGCAGATGTGCAAATACACGACATATCCCCCGGATGACAGTAGTCTTCCCTGTACCCGGCCCACCTGTCAGCAGCATCAAGCCAGAAGTGATCGCCTGTTCGATCGCATCCCGCTGCGTCTGTGCATACGTAATATCCAGCTCTTCTTCGACTGCACCCATGGCCTGGTACAGCTCAGACACCGGAAAGGAAGCAAAGTCATCGCGGTCGGCAAAAAAACGAAGCCGCTTGGCCAAGCCGACCTCGGCAAAAAAGAGGCTTGGCAAGTAAACCCGCTCCTCGTCCCACATCACTTTGGAGGCGACAAACAGCGCTTCAATCGCCAGTCTGACCTCTTCCGGCGTAAAGGCATGTCCGCCGCACTCATGAAGCAAGCGCAGCGTTTTTTCACACAGCTCTTCGATCGGGAGAAAAACGTGGCCTTCGGCATAAGAAGCTTCCTGCAGCGTAAAAATAGCTGCTGCCTGGACCCGCTCCTCCGAGGATGCCGCGATCCCGGTTGAACGAGCGATCTCGTCCGCACGTTTGAAACCGATCCCCTGCACATCCTCGATCAGCCGGTACGGCTCCTCCGAAAGCACCTTCAAGGTCTCCAGCTTGTATGTCTGGTAGATGCGCAATGCGAGCTGCACTCCGATCCCGAACTCGTACAAAAACACCATAGCCTGTTCCAAAGAACGATGTTCCATCACCGATTCATAAATCTGCTTGGCACGTGCTTCCGATATCCCAGGCACCTCCGCCAACGACTCGGGACGGTCAGCGATAATCGACAACGCGTCGACTCCCAGATGCTCTACGATTCGTTTGGCCATCTTTTTGCCAATTCCCTGGAACAGGCCACTGGCCAGATACTTTTCTACGCCAGCCACCGTTTTCGGCGTTTCGCGCTCATAACGGGAAGCCGCGAATTGCTGCCCAAACCGGGGGTGTGTTTTCCATTCTCCGTAAAATGTGTACAGCTCTTCCGGATGAGGACGGGGGAAGTTTCCCACGACAACGACGTCATTCTCCTTGATCGCTTCCGAGGTCTCCTCTACTTTAAGACGAATAACTCCATACCACGTTTCTTCATTGTAAAAAATTTCTTGTTCCACATAGCCGCGAACGAATGGTTCAGCAAACAAAGGGAGTGTTTCCTGCGACATCATAGCGCCCCCTCGAAAGACATACTGGTTTTACACCTGCTGATACAGAAAAGAAACCCACCCGCAGCAGGAGCATCGCGGGCGGGGTCTACGCAATTCAGGAACCGTTCGTCAACGGGTCGACAAAACGGTCTGCCGATACTGATGTTTAGATTGTAAAACGATTTACTTGTTCTGACAACCGCTCCGCCATTTGAGCCAATTTCTCCGCAGCTGCTGTCATTTCCTCTGTCGTGGCCGTCTGCTGCTCGGAAGCGGCGGCAACCTTTTGGGTGTCAGGCGGAAACATGGCATGAAAAGCAGTTCTAGTGCCCTATTCTACATGTTTGTCCGCTGCCAATCCATCCACAATTTGGTGAAGAAGAGAAACAATGAAATCATTTGCCGGATATTGACAATGCAAATGGCTGATCGGCCTTGGGCTGTTTTCCGTGATGGTCAGCAGCATTCCGACTCTTTTTGTCTATCTTCTGGGTTGGCTTCTCAGTTTTCTGGGAGAAGCTACGCTGCTTCTCCTCCTGCGGCGGCAGCGTGGAAAGCTGCGGGAAGCGCTGATGTACACTGCCGGCATCGGTCTTGTTGTTCTTTGGTCTGTCCTGTAAATGAAAAGAAACTCAAGAGAGCATGCAAAAAACCAACGGATACACGCACCGTTGGTTTTTATCGTCTGTTCAACTCTTCGTTTCAGTTGAGCCACACTCGTTCGTAAACGGTTACCGTTTCAGCCGATGTACGATCTGGGCCACCTTCCGGGCAGCCCGCTCTGCTTCCTCAACAGTATTGGTGATTCCGAAGCTGAACCGAATCGCCGATTGGGCTACAGGGTCATCCAGGCACATCGCTTCGAGCACATGCGACAGCTCCAGCGAGCCGGACGTACAGGCGGAGCCGCTCGCGGCTGCCACTCCCTCCAGATCGAGGTTCATCAGCATCGTTTCGGTATGGACACCGGGAAAGCTTACGTTCAGAATATGCGGGAGGTGTTTTTCCGGATGCCCGTTTACCTCAAAAGAGATGCCTTCCTGCTGCCAGCACTGGAGCATTGTGGTGCGCATCTGCCGGTACTTGGCTACGCGCTCCTCCATTTCCTCCTGCGCGATCCTGGCCGCTTCGGCAAATCCGATGATACTCGCCAGATTTTCCGTACCCGCCCTGCGTTTGCGCTCCTGCGAGCCGCCGTGCAGGTAAGGGGTAAACGGCACCTTGCGTCCCAAGAACAGCGCCCCGACTCCTTTGGGGCCATTGATTTTATGGGCGGAAACAGACAGCATGTCGACAGGCAGCTTGCTGACGCTGATCGGCAAAACGCCCACGGCCTGCACGGCATCCGTGTGAAAAACGATTTCGCGCTCGCGTAGATAGCTTCCCATTTCTTCGATCGGCTGAATCGTTCCGACCTCATTGTTGCCGTACATGATCGATACGAGGATTGTATCCGGCCGTACTGCTTTTTTCAGCTCGTCTGTGCTGATCAAGCCCGTTTTGTCCGCAGGGAGATACGTTACTTCAAAGCCGAGCTGTTCCAGATGCTCGCAAGCATGCAGAACGGCATGGTGTTCGATGCTGGACGTGATCACGTGGCGGCCACGCTCGCGCTGGGCCATCGCTCCGCCAATGATCGCCATATTGTCCGCTTCCGTGCCGCCGCTCGTAAAGACCAGGGTCTGCGGATCGGCATCGAGGAAGCGTGCGATCGTATCGCGGGCTCCTTCCAGAGCTTGTCTCGCTTCACGTCCAAAGCCGTGGACACTCGAGGGATTTCCGTACACTTCTGTCAAAAATGGATGCATCGCTTCCACCACACGGGGATGTACCGGTGTCGTGGCAGCGTGGTCCAGATAGATTCGCTCTCGCACTAATGTCACCTTCTATATATAGAACATGTAGCCGTCAGAATGGCCTTCATCCTTATAACTGATCAAATCCTGCAAGGATGTGGAATCGAGTACTGCGGAAATGCTGTCGCGGATACGCAGCCAGAGGTAGCGCTTGGCCGGGTCTTCCTCCTCGGCAAACTCGACCGGGCTGATCGGTCCCTCCAAAACGCGGATGATGTCTCCCGCAGAGATTTCCTCGGGCTGTTTCGCCAAGACGTAGCCGCCGTACGCTCCGCGAATGCTTTTTACCAATCCTGCGTTGCGCAGCGGCGCGACGAGCTGCTCCAGATAATGCTCAGACAAATCGTGGCGCTGGGCGATACTTCTCAGCGAAACCGGCCCCTCTCCAAAGCGGTTGGCCAGCTCCATCATGATCGTGAGGCCGTAACGTCCTTTCGTAGATATTTTCACAGTAACAACTCTCCTCTATCTGCAGTATTCCCCGCAAACCAGTTTCCCCGTCTCTTACATTTCTCGGCTCGTCGGGGACACACTAGCTTCCAGGGGGTGAATGCACGATGGCAACGAACAAACGCTCGGAGAGAGGGCGCAACCATCCCTCCGACACGCTTTACGACCAGCCGGCCGGTACCATTGCCCACAAAGCTCGTTTTGGCGCCAGCGAACAGAGCAAGCAGCCAAATGAAAACGGCGATCTGCCCAACAAACCGGGCGGAAATGTGCGAACCTAAGCGATGCTCCCCCGTACCTTGGGGGAGTTTTTTATACGATATCAGCTTTGCGAATCGTCTGTTACCTTGTTTCGCTCATTTTGCAGGCGGCCGATTTCCTGTTCGTAGCCGATCGGCTTCGGCCGGTAAAATGCATAGTCCACCCCGTCCGGCAAATATTGCTGCTCAACATAGCCGCCAGGGTAGTTGTGCGGATACAAATATCCTTTTCCATGACCGAGGCGGGAAGCCCCTTTGTATGCGGAGTCGCGCAGATGGATCGGAACCGGCTTGTGGCCGTCTGTCCGAATCGTCTCTAGCGCCTGATTAATCCCGTTGTACGCCGCATTGCTCTTTGGAGCTGTCGCCAGATAGGTCGTCGCTTGGGCCAAAGGAATCCGTCCCTCCGGCATGCCGACCAGCTCCAGCGCCTGGAAACAGGATACGGCCACGGTAATTGCTTGCGGATCGGCATTTCCGATGTCTTCGGAAGCCGATATAATCAGGCGGCGGGCGATAAACCGCGGGTCTTCCCCAGCGTCGATCATCCGGGCAAGCCAATACAGGGCCGCGTCCGGATCAGAGCCGCGGATGGATTTGATGAAAGCAGAAGCCGTGTCGTAATGGTTGTCACCGCTTTTGTCGTAACGAACAGCACGCCGCTGGATCGACTCCACGGCCACATCGAGCGTGATGACGATGCGTCCGTCCGGTCCGGGAGGCGTTGTCGTTGCAGCCAGCTCCAGCGCGTTGAGCAGTCTGCGCGCATCGCCCTCGGCGTATTGGATCAAGTGATCCCTCGCCTCCGGCTCAACCTCCACATACAGCTCCGCCAAGCCGTTCTCTTCATCTGTCAAAGCCCGCTGTATCACCTGTTCAAGGTGTTCATGCGTCAATGGCTGGAGTTGGAAAATTTGCGACCGCGAAAGCAGTGCCGGATTTACCTCGAAAAACGGATTCTCCGTCGTCGCTCCAATTAGCGTAATGGTGCCCTCCTCCACATACGGAAGCAAGGCATCCTGCTGCGATTTATTGAAGCGATGGATCTCATCCACGAACAGCGTTGTCCGCTGGCCGCCCATAACCAGCCGTTCCTTCGCCTCGTCGACGACTTTGCGAATGTCAGCCACCCCTGCCGTTACGGCATTCAGCTCGGCAAAATGCGTCCGTGTCGTGCGGGCAATCACCTTGGCCAAGGTCGTTTTGCCTGTTCCCGGCGGCCCGTAAAAAATCAGCGAAGAAACCTGGTCAGCCTCAATCGCCCGGCGCAACAGCTTCCCTTCTCCAAGAATATGTTCCTGGCCGATCACATCGCGGATCGTCTGCGGTCGCATCCGGGCAGCAAGCGGCTTGCTTTGTCCCTTGTCGTTTGCTTCATGGGCAAATGAAAACAGATCCATGTCGCTCTACCCTTTTGCCGGCTGCCAGTCCAACAGATCGCGGACGACAACACTCGCTAGAATAAGTCCTGCTACGGAAGGGACAAATGCATTGCTGGCCGGGGGCTGACGCACTTTGCTGATCGGCGAATTCGGATCGGTTACGATCTGTTCGCGGACATCGGTGCGTATGGTCACCGGGATCTCCTTGGAGTACACCACTTTTACACCCTTGTAAATGCCGCTTTTTCTCAGTTCGCGGCGGATTACCTTGGCAATCGGATCGTAGCTGGTCTGGGAAATATCGGCCACTTCAAACTTTGTCGGGTCCATTTTGTTGGCCGCTCCCATGCTGGAGATGATCGGAATGTTGCGTCGTTTCGCTTCCAGTATCAGGTGCAGCTTGGCCGACATCGTATCCATCGCATCGACGATGTAATCAAGCTCATGGGCAAACAGCTGATCGGCCGTTTCCGCATTGTAAAACATGTTCAGCGTGACAACCTCGCAAGCCGGGTTGATGGCGGCAATCCGCTCTTTCATCAGTTCGGCTTTCTTTTGACCGATCGTATTGAGCGTAGCATGAATTTGGCGATTGATATTGGTAATGTCGACGACGTCCTTGTCCACCAGTACCAGCTTGCCTACGCCGGTGCGGGCCAAAGCTTCGACCGTGAAGGAACCGACACCCCCTACACCGAGTACCGCTACTGTGCTGTTTTTCATTTTTTCCAAACCTTCGGGACCGAAGGCCAATTCGCAACGAGAAAATTGATGAAGCATCCACCGTCAACCTTTCTGATCAAAGCATGACAATTCTTGAGGAACAAATCCAATCCGTTTATCGACTGGAAGGAGCATAAACGATATGCAATCGGAAAAGTAGGAATGTCAGACAAAAAAGGAGCCCCAAAATGCCGTGCTGCTCCTACAGTTTTGAACCTGCTCATCGCAGGTGGGTGTCTTGCCCAACCGTCCCGGACGTCCACTCGATGGAGGCATGTCCTCGCGATTGCGGACGAAAAACTCCCTAAAAAGACTTTGTGGCTCAAAACTATCGGAAGTCACGTACATCGCAGGGCTATTTATCAGTATTACCAATGTATCAAACGCTCATGCGACTGTGCAAGCCCGCTTATTCGGCTTCTTCGTCTTTTACCGTCGTCATGATGTTCAGCTCAGCCAGCTGCTTGTCGTCCACCGGACCTGGCGCATCTACCATCAGATCGCTTGCGCTCGCTGTTTTCGGGAACGCGATCACTTCACGCAGGTTGCTGCGGCCGGCCAGCAGCATGATCAAGCGGTCCAGACCGAGTGCGATCCCGCCGTGAGGAGGCGTACCGAAGTCGAATGCGTCAAGCAGGAAGCCGAACTTTTGTTTTGCTTCTTCTTCGGTCAGGCCGAGTGTACGGAACATTTTTTCCTGTACGTCGCGCTTGTAAATCCGCATCGAACCGCCGCCCAGCTCGTAGCCGTTGAGCACCATGTCGTAGGCCTGCGCCCGGACTTGGCCAGGATCGCTTTCCAACAGGTGCAAATCTTCGTCTTTTGGACGGGTGAACGGATGGTGCAGAGCCAGATAGCGCTGCGATTCCTCATCCCACTCGACCAGCGGGAAGTCGACGACCCAGAGGAAGGCGAACTGGCTGTGGTCGATCAGGCCAAGCTCGGCACCCAGCTTGGAGCGAAGCGCGCCCAAGGCATCGGCCACGACTTTCGGCTTGTCGGCCACAAACAGGAGCAGGTCTCCCTCTTCTACGGCCAGTCGTTCTTTCAGGCTGTTGATTTCTGCTTCGCCAAAGAACTTGGCGATCGGCCCTTTGACTTCGCCGTCCTTGAAGCCCATCCACGCCAGGCCTTTTGCACCGTAGCGGGACGCGAACTTGCCGAGATCATCCGCTTCTTTGCGGGAGTAATGTCCGCAGCCTTTCGCGTTGATCGCCTTTACCTGGCCACCGCCAGAGACGACGCTGGCAAACACTTTGAAATCGCTGGTTGCGACGAGGTCGGACACATCGGTCAGCTCCATGCCGAAGCGTACGTCCGGTTTGTCGGAACCGTAACGGGCCATCGCCTCCGCATACGTCAGACGCGGGAATGGTCTCGGCACGTCTACGCCGATCGTCGTTTTGAATACATGGGCAATCATTTCTTCCATCATCGGCAGCAGCTCTTCCATAGACAGGAACGAGGTCTCGATGTCCACCTGGGTGAATTCAGGCTGGCGGTCCGCACGCAAGTCTTCGTCACGGAAGCAGCGGGCGATCTGGTAGTAGCGCTCCATGCCGGATACCATCAGCAATTGCTTGAACAACTGCGGAGATTGCGGAAGCACGAAGAATTCGCCTGGATGCACGCGGGACGGCACCAGATACTCACGCGCTCCTTCCGGCGTGCTCTTGGTCAGCATCGGTGTTTCTACTTCGACAAAGCCCTTCTCGTCGAGGAAATCGCGGAATGCTTTGGCTGCCTTGCTGCGGAGAATCAGGGAGCGCTGCATTTCCGGTCGGCGAAGGTCCAGGTAACGGTATTTCAGGCGGACCTGCTCATCTACGTCGATGTCATCCTCGATTTGGAATGGAGGCGTTTTGGCGTCGTTCAGGATGATGATTTCGCTCACGATCACTTCGACTTCGCCCGTTTTCAGCTTCGGATTGACAGCCTCCGGTGCGCGCTTGACGACGGTCCCCTTTACAGCCAGCACGTACTCGCTGCGTACTTTGTCTGCCACTTCCCATGCGTTCTTGTTGTGCTCCGGATTAAAAACGATCTGGAGGATACCTGTTCTGTCGCGGAAGTCGATAAAGATAACGCCGCCGAGGTCGCGACGCTTTTGCACCCATCCGTTCAGGATGACTTCCTGTCCTACCTGTTCAAGTCCAACCTCTCCACATTGCACGGTACGATATTGCCAACTCATTTTTGATTTCCTCCACTCATTTTTCTGATGTCGATCTTGTATTTATCCCAAGCGGCTTGCGATGACAGCCGGCAGCTCAGCCAGCTTGATCTCCTGCTGCTCCCCAGTGGCCATTTCTTTCAGAACCGCTGTTCCGCTGGCCAGCTCGGACTCGCCAATAATGACGGTAAATCTCGCAGCCAGCCGGTCCGCTTGTTTCAACTGCGCTTTCATCTTGCGGTCGAGATAGTCCAGCTCAGCCGCCACACCTGCGCTGCGCAGACGGTCGACGAGGCGGAAGGCTGCCGACTTCGCATCCGGCGTCTGAATCGCCACGAAGCAGTCGATGCCGACGGACACCGGCAGTTGGACCCCCTGCTTCTCGAGAGCGAGCAGAAGCCGCTCGATACTGAGGGCAAAGCCGATTCCCGGCATGTCGTCGCCGCCGAGCTCTGCCACCAGCCCGTTGTAGCGTCCGCCGCCGCAGAGCGTTTCTACGGCACCGATTTCTGCCATTTTGATCTCGAAGGCAGTCTGGGTGTAGTAGTCGAGACCGCGAACCATGCGCGGGTTTACCGTGTAGGCGATTCCCAGCTCGGTCAGGTACGCTTTGACCGCTTCAAAATGCGCGGCAGACTCATCGCTCAAATACTCCAAAATAGAAGGAGCATCTTTTGTCAGCGTTTTGCAGGTTTCGTTTTTGCAGTCGAGCACACGCAGCGGATTGCGGTCAATCCGGGATTGACAGTCTGGGCAAAGCTGATCGCGCACGCCGTTCAGATGTTCGAGCAGGTGCTTGCGGTGGTTCGCCCGGTCCTCCAGCGTGCCCACGCTGTTGAGCTCGACACTCAGTCCTGTCAGCCCAAGCTCTTGATAGAGCCGCATCGCCAAAGCGATCACTTCCGCGTCAATCGCCGGATCGCTGGAGCCGATCGCTTCCGCTCCGAACTGGACGAACTGCCGGTAGCGTCCAGCTTGCGGGCGCTCGTGGCGGAACATCGGCCCGAGGTAGTACATCTTGACCGGCTGATTGGGCGAGCCGTACAGCTTGTTCTCCACGTAGGAGCGGACTACGCCAGCCGTTCCCTCCGGGCGAAGCGTCAAGGCGTCCTCGCTGCGCGGATTGGAGACGTTGTACATTTCCTTCTCGACGATGTCCGTCGTTTCTCCGACACCGCGCTGGAACAGCTCTGTGCTTTCAAACAGCGGTGTGCGGATCTCGTGATAGTTGAACCGTCTGCACAAGTCGCGCGCTTTGGCCTCGATGTAATGCCACAGTTCAACCGTACCTGGCATAATATCCTGCGTGCCGCGAGGAATTTGAATCTTTGCCATCTGTTAACCCTCCATCTTTGCTTCCTGCCGGAAACTAGTTCAAACCAAAACAAAAAATCTCCCGCCTCTGACATGCCGCTTGATGCAAACATGTCAGGGACGAGAGATCGGTTTTGCTCCCGTGGTGCCACCCTGCTTGGACTCCATTTCTCATACCGGAGCCCCACTTTTCCAGTCGTTAACGCCGACTTACGCCTGCCAGTTACTAAAAAGGGCAAAAAGCCGCTTCGTTCACTGCGGTCTTCGGGGATGTCATTCACCAAGTCGTCATAGGGAAATGCTCTCAGCCGCGGCAATTCCTCTCTGGCTATCCGTTTCCTGGGTACTTGTTCCCGTCATTAGATCGTTGTAAAAAAGGTCCTTTGAAAATCTTAATGCAAATCATAGCAAACGGCGAATCAGGCGTCAACAGGCACCGGATAAAACTTTTTTGACTGCGCCAAATTGACCAGCCGCACCTTACTTGCCTGCTCCGGCCTTTTCCACTGATGCTTGCGTGGACATTCCCCCGTACACCTGGTCGAGATCGCGGAGCTTCTCTTCGGTCAAAGTCCGGTACGTCTCGTTATACGTCTTCGGGTCCTTTGGATTCGGCCACCTGACAAGCTTGCCGCTGCCGGGGGCCATCAGCTTGGAGACGGCTCCGCAGCCGAGTCCGAGGATGGTCTGCGCCTCTTCCATGATCATGATGTTGTAGATGCTCTCCTGTCCCTCAAGGGCGTAGCCGACATTTTCCAGATTGCCCAGGATGTTTTTCTGGCGGTAAAGGTAGTAGGGATGATAGCCTTTTTCCCTCGTCCAACGGGAAGCAAGCTCCATCATCCGGCTCACTTCCTCCCGGCTGGCCACCTGGTAGCGCTCCTTGTTCTGCGTCATTTCGGAGGCCCGCTTGAATGAGAGGGTGTGAACCGTCAAGGAAGTAGGCATCAGCTTTTCTACTTCCCGCAGGCTGTGCTCCCATTCCTTCAGCCCTTCACCCGGCAAACCGATGATCAAATCCATATTGATGTTGGTCAAACCCATTTCCATCGCCAAATGGTATTTCTCAATCGTTTCCTCCACCGTATGATGACGTCCGATCGCCCGCAGCGTTTCCTGGGTGAACGATTGCGGATTGATGCTGATGCGGTCAACCTCCCACCGCTTCATCACGTCCAGCTTTTCACGGGTAATCGTGTCGGGCCTGCCTGCCTCCACTGTCAGCTCGCGTACGCCATCCATATGCGGAAAGGTCCGATGCATCGTCTGAAACAACTGATCCATGTCATCTGCCGTAATGCTCGTCGGCGTCCCTCCGCCAAAATAAATCGAGGTGATCCGCATATCCCGTTCCGTGAGCCATTGGCCCATTCGTTCGATCTCGTAGTGCAGCCCTTCCAGAAAAGGATTCACTGACGCTGTATGGCTGCGGATGGCGTATGCCGGAAAGGTGCAGTACGCACACTTGGTCGGGCAAAACGGAATCCCGATGTATACAGAAAGCTCCCGGTCGATCTGGTAAAAATCAGGAACGACTTTCAACTGCCTGTCGACGATCTCCTGAAGCAAGGAAAGCTTGTGGGGCCGAACCATGTAGTCCTTTTGCAAGCGGCGGTGAACGGCTTCCCGCTCCGCTCCTGACGAAAGCAGGCTATGCATCAGCTTGGTAGGCCGGATGCCGGTGAGCACGCCCCAGCCTTGCTCGATGCCCGTCAGTTCTTCCAGAAGTTGGAGCAAAACATAGCTGACAGCACGCTTGGCGATTTTCCGCTGTTCCTTTTCCTCCAGGACCGTGTACGGACGCTCCACCATCCGCTTTTCATGCCGGTCTCCTGCATGCAATTCTCCTGTGGCACAGACGCCATCTCCACGCTCCTCCAGGGAAAGCCGGATGCGAAGGCTGTCTGAGCCTTTCCATTCCGATACATATACAATTTCCGGGTCTTCATAAAACAAGGCGAGAATCAAACCGATTTCCCGCTCGAATTGATGTCCTTCACACTTCACCTGAATCATGGGTTCACCTGCTTTTCAGTCTGCCCCTTCATCTTATCCGACAAAAAAAGCGTGGTCAACCTGGCGAAAGCACCCGGAATTTCGTTCACCGGCGCAGCTTTCTTCTGAGCTCCTGCACATCTCTGATGCTGATGTGAAATTCCCTGGACATCTCCACGTCGTTCAATGTCGATTCCTTTTCCAGAAAGTCGTGAAAATCGACGGAGAACAACCGTCTGTTTGTCTCTTGCGCAAATGCTTCCTTGTTGGACTGTCTCATCTGCGTGCCTCCTTCTCTCATCCGTGCTGGTTGTATCCTAGTATGGCCCGCAGTGCAAAAAAGCATAAGGGAAGCCCGGTCATCACGGAATTGGCCATCACTGACGATGCTGTTTCCAGTCAGAAGAAAGCAAGCTTCAACCATAAAAATTTGGTATTTTTTAAAGAAGTTTGTCGGAAAAAGCAGGAAAAGAAGAATGAGAGGACGAAAGAGTACTTTTGGTAAATTCCTCTAAAATCGGTACTTCACATCTATAAAACTGGAAAGGGTGTCAAATTCGTGCGTTTTCGTCAACATCTCCTGCGGACACTCCTTGCTGTCGCCTGTGCCGTTACCTTGCCTGCCACAGCCGCATTTGCAGCTGGAACCATCCAGGTTACGGTCGATAATCTTAACGTTCGTTCTGGTCCTAGCACACAGGATCAGGTAGTCACTACCCTGCCGATCAAAACGGTACTGCCTGTCATCTCTGAAAAGGGTGATTGGGTAAACGTCCGGCTGCCAGACGGGAAAACCGGGTGGGTGGCCAATTGGCTGGTCACAAAGTCGAGTACAAGCGCTAAACCAGCCTCACAGACTGGTGCTCAATCAACCGCCCCGCAGGTAGAAAGCACTACTGACAATTTAAACGTTCGCTCGGGCCCAGGGCAAAACTATTCTGTCGTCGAAAAGATTAATCCGGGCAAAAAATACACGGTTACGCAGCGCAGCGGCGAATGGATCCAAATTCAGCTGTCCGCAAGCGCCAAGGGCTGGGTCGCAGGCTGGCTCGTTACTGAGCACAATGCCGGAAAGCCAGCCGGTCAGCCGGCCACACCTCCAGCTGGAGGAAATCCGCCAACAGCGCCAAACCAGTCTGGCGGCTCTGCAGGCGCTGAACAAGCAGGATCACAAGGCAATTCGTTGACGCTTGAATACAATCCGTACATTTACCCGTCACCGGATTTTTCATTGCCCGCCATCGGACAGCTTCATTCCGGTTACACCATTACCGTCACGAAAAAGCAGAATGGATGGATTCAGTTTCCATACGATGGCATACAGGCGTGGATTCCCGAGGAAGGAACCACCCAGCCTGGCACCGGACAGGCTAACGCAGGCAGCGGAGCAGCCAACCAGAATCAGCAGCCTCCTGATGTACAGCCTCCGGCAAACAGCGGAAACACCGATACACAGCAGCCTGCCAAGCAGACAGCAACCGTACAGACCGACGGGTTAAATCTCCGGGCGGAATCGAATACAGCAAGCGCTGTCCTGGGGACACTGAAGGCTGGCAGTACCCTGACAGTGTTGGAGAAAAAAGAAGACTGGTACCGGGTGCAAACGCCGGACGGCAAAACAGGATGGGTCGCAGGCTGGCTCGTAACTGTCCAGCAGCCTGTCATGCCCGCCCCCCCTGGACCGCATGTCACTGTCCTCAACCCGGATACGAATGTCCGTTCTGGCCCTGGGACGAATCACTCCATCCTCAAGCAGATACAGCCGGGTGAAAAATACTCGATCATCAAACGCGAGGGCGACTGGTTCCAGCTCAAATTCAGCGATGGCTCTACAGGCTTCGTAGCCGGCTGGCTGGTATCCGCAACGGGAGCGCCGGCAGTTGTGAAAACAAACGCGCTTGTCGGCAAGGTTATCGTTGTCGACCCGGGACATGGCGGCAATGACAACGGCGCTACCGGCTCCAGCTTCTCCACTTTGGAAAAAACAGTGAACCTCCAGGTGGGCCTGCTATTGCGCAATAAATTGGAGGCCGCCGGAGCCAAAGTGATCATGACCCGCAGCGACGACCGGAAGCTGACGCTGCAGCAGCGTGTAGATGTGGCGATTCAGAACAACGCGGACATTTTTGTCAGCATCCACCACAACACGCATCCGAATTCGACGACGAACGGAACGATCATTTTCCATTACAACAAAGGGAATTCAAGCAAGCTCGCCTCCCTGGTGCAAACAGAAGTCGTGAAAGCGACGTCCTACAAAGACTTGCAGTCCCGCTTTGGCAACTACTACGTTCTGAGAGAAAATCCTGTGACCTCGATTTTGGCGGAGATCGGTTTCCTCTCCAACTACAACGAAGAGCTCCGGCTTCGTTCTGAGAAACAGCAGGATTTGGCTGCAGAAGGCCTCTTTAACGGGATTTTGCAGTACTTCTCATCCCAGAGCGTACAAGAAGGATAACCGTCGAACCCTTGTCTTCCAATGTGAAGACAAGGGTTCGTTTATTTTATAGGCTTGACGTTGCATTTTTGGAATCATATACTATTCGCATACTATTTGGTATGTAATCCGCATTATATTTCGTTATACTGAGGTGCAAGCAATGAAATCGAGTCAGCAAATACGGGCAGCGGCTTTACATCTGAGTGAGAAACGTCCTTTCGACAAGATCAGCTTTGCCGATGTGGCGAAAGCTGCAGGCGTACATTGGACGGCAGTACGACGCCATTTCGGCTCCAAGCAGGAAATGAGGAAGTGGCTGGAGGCGCAGCAAGCTGCCAGCGGATCTTCACTTGCGGATACGCGGACGAAAATTTTGGATGCCGCAGCCCGCGTATTCTCCAAGCACGGGTTTTCCGGGACGTCTCTGGACCTGGTAGCAGCAGACGCTGGCATGACCAAGGGCGCTGTATACTGGCACTTCTCAAGTAAAAGCGACTTGTTTGCGGCTCTTTGCGAACACCAGTTAAGCCAACAGTTGAAAGTCCTGCCGCAAACAGGTCGGATGGCGTTTGGCAACGGAAACAGCATAGCCGCAGTGAAGGGTCTGGCAGCTATGTTAGCAGCCCAATTCGAATGCTTCGAGCCGGATTCCCACGCACCCATGCTCTTTTTTGATTTCGTCACTGCTTCCCGTGATCCACTCGTGGCCGATGCGCTTCGTTCCGCCTACGGCCAGATTATTGAGGGGACTGCCGCGATGATAATAGAGTGGCAGAAGGAACAACTGCTTGCTGATGACGTTGACCCGCAAGCAATCGCCATTCTGTTTCAATCATTGATCAACGGTCTGCTTCTCGGGTTGCTTATCGATCCAAAGCGTGTCCAATTGCCTTCGATCACATCACAGCTTGCTCAACTTCTCTGGCAAGGGATTCAGCATAAAGGCAAATAGAAGAAAAACCCGTCCTTGCAAAAAGACGGGATCATTAATGCCATCAACATACCAATCAGTACGTGATTAACACACCAGATAGAATTCATATAAGGAGGTTGGTTTTCATCTATGAGCTTCCATATGAACCTGATGTTTATTCTGACCGCTTTTACTTTTGTTTTACTCTTGCTCCTCTGTTTGTATGTGCACAACCGAAGACTCGACCGCACCACAAGGAAAGCTTTCCCGCCGGCCGGAGAATACGTAGAGGCAGAACATATCCGGCTCCATTTCACCTCAAAAGGAACCGGTCGCCCGATCGTTTTTCTCCATGGAGGCATCTTGTCTTCCCGCGATTTTTCTAACGTTGTCAGCGAAGCGGCTTCCCGCGGGTTCCGGGCGATTGCCTTTGATCGTCCAGGATACGGGTACAGCGAACGGCCAAAGACCGAATGGGCGACCCCCCGCGTACAGGCGCGACTGCTCAAGGAAGCCTTGCGCAAACTGGACGCAAAACAGCCTATTTTGGTCGGGCATTCCTGGAGCGCCTCGCTCGTTCTCGCCTACATGCTGGACTACCCCGGCGAGCTTGCTGGAGCGGTTCTGGTCGCTCCCGGCGCATATGGTGGAAAAGCATATCCCGCTGGAGCGATAGACCTGTTCCTCGGCCGACTGCTGCGCGTACCCTTTTTGGGCAGCCTGGCCGCTCATACAGTACTGCCTCCCCTGGCGAGAAAGCTGACCTCAACCATGCTGCAATCTACGTTCTCGCCGGACAAAGTTCCAGACGGCTATCAGAAAATAGCGAATGCTCTATGGTCTCGTCCAAGTCAATTGCGTGCCAATCGCGAGGATATTCTCGCATTTGCGCAAACTATTCCCGCCATGGAACAGCATTATTCCCGGATACAGACCCCGACAGTCATTGTTTGCGGCGAAAAGGATCCATTTAGGCCCGACCTGCATGCGTACCGGCTCCATCGCGAGATTAGCCATTCGCGCTTGATCGTTTTGCCGGATACCGGACATATGATCCCGGCCTTGAGGCCAGCAGCAGTTGTCGACGCTGTTGAGCTTCTGATCCGCGAAATGGAGGATTCACTCCATGTAAAATAAAAACGGTGTCCGCCATGGTTCCTTTCTGCTACTAGAGGCGGCTAATAAAATACGAAAAGGAGCCGAGATGTCTCGACTCCTTTTTCTCTGTCAAGTGGATAGGGCCATCCACGAAAGCGACCTGATGTTTATGTTTCCACGATCAGCGTAACGGGACCGTCGTTGACGAGACGCACGTCCATCATCGCTCCGAATCGGCCTGTTTCTACTATCAAGCCTTTTTCCCGCAGCTTGGCATTGAGCAGATCGTACAGCGGCTCGGCCTTTTCGGGACGGGCGGCAGCCATGAAATTGGGGCGCCTGCCTTTGCGGCAATCGCCATACAGGGTGAACTGGGAGACGGACAGGATTTGACCGCCTGTATCCAGCACCGAATGGTTCATTTTTTCTTCGCTGTCTTCAAAAATGCGCAGGTTGGCAATCTTGTCGGCAATGAACTCTACGTCTTTCTCTGTATCCTCATGCGTAATCCCGACCAAAAGCACAAGGCCGTGGTCAATACGGCCGACCACTTCGCCTGCCACGGTGACACTTGCTTCGCGGGAACGTTGGACTACTACTCGCACAGCAGCAAAAACTCCTTCCAGATCATTCATCTTGCAGTACCAAAGGCTTGTCTCGATGGTATCTTTCTAAATTGCTCGCCCGTAGCGCTGGGTACTGTCCTTTGCTTACACCAGAACGAAACAAGAACACCCGATCTTGTGGGATCAGGTGCTGAGAATCCGTCGGACGGAATAAATGTCCTTGATGCGCTTGATGCGCTCGACCACTTTGTGCAGGTGATCGATATTGCTGATAGAAATCGTCATGTGAATGGTGGCTACCCGATTTTTGTCTGCTTTGCCGCTGACCGCAGAGATATTCGTTTTCGTCTCTGCCACGACCTGCAAAACATCGTTCAGCAGGCCGCTTCGATCCTGACCGGTAATCTCGATATCCACATGGTAGTTATGCTTGAAGTCGGTATCCCACTCCACATCGATCAACCGTTCCATGCACTCTTCCGTCAGGACGTTGGGACAGTCCTTGCGGTGAACGGAAACGCCTCTGCCCCTGGTGATAAACCCGATGATCTGATCCCCAGGGACCGGCGTACAGCAGCGGGAAATCCGCACCAGCAGATTGTCGACGCCCTTTACCTTGACGCCCGACTCGCTGCGGCCTGTTGACTGCGCAGGAGCTGGCTTGTATTCCGGCACAGGCGGATTTTGTTCCTCCCGCTCTTTGCGCAGCTTGTCGATCAGCCTGGTGACGATCTGGGAGGCTGTGATTCCGCCATAGCCCACAGCGGCGAACATGTCCTCATGGCCCTGAAAGTTGAAGCGGGTTGCAGCTTCCTTCAAATTCGCATCGGTCATCGCATCCTTGAGATCGTAGCCTCTGGCCTTGATTTCGGCCTCGACCATCTGCTGTCCTTTGGCTACATTCTCTTCCCGCTTTTCCTTTTTAAACCACTGCTTGATTTTGTTTCGGGCGTGAGCCGATTTGGCGATCTTCAGCCAGTCCTGGCTCGGGCCGTACGAGTGCTTGGACGTCAAAATTTCCACGATGTCGCCCGTCTTCAGCGAATAGTCGAGCGGCACAATTTTGCCGTTTACCTTCGCCCCGATCGTCCGGTTGCCGACGGCGGAGTGGATGCGGTAAGCGAAATCGAGCGGCACAGAGCCTTTCGGAAGCTCGACCACGTCCCCTTTTGGAGTAAAGACAAACACCGTGTCGGAGAAGAGATCCTGTTTCAAGGACTCCATAAACTCCTGGGCGTTTGGAGCCTCCTCGGAGCCCCCTTCAATAATCTCCCGCAGGTTCCCGAGCTTCTCGGCAAAGGAGCCCTGGACGACACTTCTGCCTTCCTTGTAGGCCCAGTGCGCTGCGATCCCGATCTCCGCCGTCTGGTGCATATCCCATGTGCGAATCTGCACTTCCAGCGGCTCGCCTTTCGGACCGATGACAGTCGTGTGCAGCGACTGGTACATGTTTGCTTTCGGCATTGCGATATAATCCTTGAAACGGCCGGGCATCGGCTTCCAGAGCGTGTGGACGATCCCCAGAACCGCGTAGCAGTCGCGAATGTCATTGACGATGATGCGAAGCGCGAGAAGATCGTAAATCTCGTTGAACTGCTTGTTTTGCTTCGTCATCTTCTTGTAGATGCTGTAAATGTGCTTGGGACGGCCGGATATTTCGGCTTCGATGTTCAGTTCCTTCAGCTTATCCTTGATTGTGTCTGCAGCTTCGTTGATGTAGGCTTCCCGTTCGGTCCGCTTTTTCTGCATCAAATTGACAATGCGGTAGTATTGCTGTGGATTGAGATAGCGGAGCGATGTGTCTTCCAATTCCCATTTCACGGAAGCGATCCCCAGGCGGTGAGCCAGTGGAGCAAAAATCTCCAGTGTTTCATCTGAAATTTCCCGCTGCTTCTCCTCTGACATATGGCGGAGGGTCCGCATGTTGTGGAGGCGGTCAGCCAGCTTGATCATGATCACACGGATGTCCTGGGCCATCGCGACCAGCATCTTGCGGTGATTCTCGGCCAGCTGCTCCTCCTTTGACTTGTATTTGATTTTATCGAGCTTGGTCACGCCGTCAACCAACAAAGCTACTTCTTGGCCAAATTCGCCCTGAAGATGTTCGAGCGAAACCTCGGTGTCTTCCACTACATCATGCAAAAAGCCGGCAGCAATCGTTACCGCATCCATGTGCAGCTCTGCCAAAATGCCAGCAACCGCAATGGGATGCATGATGTAAGGAACGCCCGATTTGCGCACCTGGCCTTCATGGGCTTTCTCTGCCAGCTGGTACGCGCGCGTAATCAGATCCAGGTCCGCTTTGGACAAGTAACTGCCTGCTTTTGTGAGTACTTCATTAATGCCGGTGCTCATAGTTCCTTCCCTTATCCTCTCATTAGAAAACCTGGCTGAGCCAAGCTTTTTTTGCGAAGCCTTAGCCTGCGAAGTACGGGACGTGCGGGTGTACGGCATAGGGCAGGAGTGCGCTCTTTTTCGCTGCTCATGCCGATAACCGGTAACAATCTTGATACGTCCGATCGTATAAAAAAAGCTTCATCGGAAGCTCACGGAGAAGCTGACGTTATTACGTGCCGCTTGTGCTCCCCTCACTGTTGCACAAAGGGGAAAAGATGAAAACTGTCTATTTATCCTATTATCTTGTATGTCCATTGTAATGTAAAGGTGATTCTCAAGGGAAAGTTTGCAGGATGGCCAATCGAGTAGGAGGGGGCGACTAACCCCCGTCCTCTCACACCACCGTACGTACCGTTCGGTATACGGCGGTTCACCAAGCTTGACGAATTTGAGAATATCGTTGCACTAAGCTTTTCAGCCCTTGTTGTTGCCAGTAGGCAATGCCGAGGGCTTTGTGTATATGCGGAGATTTTGTGGTACGCCATGCACCCTTGCGGGTATTTGCAATTTCAATGGCTTTTACGTGAGATATGCCAAGAGAACGAAGTTCTCGATATCTGGTTCTCACGCGTTTCCACTGCATCCACAAACAAAGACGGAGCCTGCGCCTTGTCCATTCCTCAATGGATTGTAGAATGCCCTTCGCGTCTGCAAGGGCGAAATATCCAATCCAGCCCATGAGGTACTGATTTATTCTTTCAATCCGCTTCTCCATCGAGATGCTCCACACCGGATTCGTGATCGTGCGGATTTTCTCTTTTAGCTTGAGGAGGGATTTGGGGTGGATGCGAATCCTTGTCTGTTTTGCAAAGGTAAAACTAAAGCCCAAGAATTTTCGTTTCCATGGTCGGTCTATCGCGCTTTTCTCCTCATTTACTTTTAGCCTTAGTACCTTCTCCAAGTGGTTTTGAATACTCTTCTTTACTCGTTCCCCTGCCCGTTTTGTTTTCACGTAGATATTACAATCGTCTGCGTAGCGGCAGAAACGGTGGCCTCTCTTTTCGAGTTCCTTGTCCAAATCATCAAGTAGGATATTTGCCAAAAGTGGGCTTAACGGCCCACCTTGCGGTGTTCCTTCACTTGATGTTGTACAGACGCCATTTATCATGATCCCCGCATTCAAGTAGGAACGAATCAGTCTTAAAATTCTCTTGTCCTGAACTTTTCGAGCCACACGGCTCATTAGAATATCATGATTTACGCGATCAAAGAATTTCTCTAGATCGATGTCCACCACGAAACGATATCCTTCGGAGATATACGCTTGCGCTTTCCTTACTGCCATGTGAGCGCTACGTTTTGGACGGAACCCATAGCTAGATTCCGAGAAGGTGGGGTCGAAGATCGGCGTTAACACTTGGAGGATGGCCTGCTGAATAAAGCGGTCTACCACGGTGGGAATGCCTAATAACCTTACACCACCGTCAGGTTTCGGGATTTCGACTCTGCGAACAGGTGAAGGTCTATAGGTTCCCCTTTCCATCTTCTCGCGGATGGCTTGCCAGTGTTCACGTAGATAATCGCGTAGTTGTTCGGTTGAAACACCATCGACTCCACCGACACCTTTGTTTTCCTCCACTCGTTGGAGTGCCATCCGTAAGTTTTCCCGTGATAAGACTTTTTCCAGCAAATCCATAATGATGTTCCTTCCTTCGCACATGCGGACTCCGTGCTTGCTGTACGATACTCAGCCCTCTTTTGTACCCTCGGGGCTTCACCCCTGCTCTTCAAAAGTAGTTCCTTGACAGAATTCTGCTTCGACGTACCGTATCAAAAGACATGGATCGCATGCTGGCTTGATGTTCGGCCCTTCCCCATTCAAGCGTCCTCTACTCGGGTACTATGGCCTCTGCTGACTTCTGCATGTTCAGCGTCTCCTTACGGAGACGGTTACCAACAGTTGAAGGCGTTTCATGCAGACCTCCCCAGGTAAGAACGATAACTTTCATCCCATGTACCTGCCCAAGTTTACTACTGTATCCCTTGGCTGTATGGGGCTTTGTCTTGTTTGGCAGACTCGCCCGGATACAACAGCCTCAAATTGGGTTCGTGTACCTCAGGTCGGGATTTTGCCGCCGGCTTCCTTCAGATTCGACCTCGCGGTCGACACCCTTGCCTTGAGCTAACGGTTGGTACAGCCAACCCCCGTTCGGGACTTTCACCCTATAGCTATCGCCCATGCTGGGCGCACAAAAACAAAAAAACGGGCATTGCGCCCGTCTTTGCTTAATACTGTACAAGGGTTTTGACTGGAATGTCACCCAGTTTTTGGCGGCCATCCAGATAGGAAAGCTCGATGAAGAAGGCTGCACCTACCACGATTCCTCCCAGCTGCTCAATCAGTTGAATCGTCGAGGTGATCGTTCCTCCTGTCGCCAGCAAATCGTCGGCAATCAGCACGCGCTGCCCGGGCTGGATCGCATCCACGTGAACGGCGAGCGCATCCTTTCCATACTCCAGGTTATACTCTGCCTTGATCGATTCGTACGGCAATTTGCCCGATTTGCGGACCGGCACAAAGCCGACACCAAGCGCATACGACAGCGGAGCACCGACGACAAAACCACGTGCTTCCGGACCCGCGATCACTTCGGCATTCACTTCCTTGGCAAAAGTGGTCAATTCCTCAATCGCCGCTTTATAGGCTGGGCCGTCCTTTAACAACGTAGTGATATCCTTGAAGCGAATACCCGGTTGTGGATAATCAGGAATCACGCGAATGTACGATTTAAAATCCATGAAAAAATTCCTCCTACGCGGTGGTCGCTGCCACCTGCTGTTGAAAATGAGTTACCAGTGAATCGTACGAAGAGAGCAGCAGTTCCGTTACCAATTCGCTTTCTTCTTTCCACTCCATATACAGGCGGGAGCTGTCGAGCGGACGCTTCGCTGCTTGGGCGTTGAGCCTGATGGCCCCTTCCTCCATTGTAATGAAGTCCAGCTCTGCGAATACGGCGAGCATCCCTTCCAGTACATCCCGCTTCAGCTTCAACCTGCGTGCCATCGCATCCAGATGAATTCGCTGCACCAGGGGAACCTGCATGAAAAATTGATAGACGAGTTTAAATTGTTCGCGGCCCGGACAGGAGATCCGCTCAAGTCCGAGGTCAGGGTCCCCGAACAAACAGTAAATCCGCTCCGCCCGCTCCAGATACGCCACCGCACCAGCGAGATCGCTGCGGGTCTTGGGCAGATCGTAGAGAATCACATTCGATCTGGCGGCGGGATTGGCAGCGTGGTTCGGCGAGAGGTACAACAAGCTGTCTGTGCTGCCTCCGAGCGCAGCGACGGGGAACAGCTCCTCGTAGCTTTCCTGCCGAAACATGATCGTCAATGTCTCGCTGCTCTCCTGCAGCTTCCGCCACTTGTCGAGCTTATCTCTGCAGCCGCGCCAATCAAAAATTTGACGGTGAGGCACAGCGATATCCCGGATGGTGATTTGCGGCTTCCGGTTTCCGTTCCATTCATTTACCGACATCTCGCCTAGCACCTGGTAACGTGCTTTCGGCGTCACCTGGGAAACAATATGGGCCCAGTTGAAGCCGATCGCATCGATCTGGCAGGCATCCTTCACCAGCGAGCACTTCAAGTGGGTATCGTCCCGCCCGATCGTGCGCATGCCCGAGGCCTCCACATCGTTTACCAGCACCAGCGGCGTCGGATTGCCCATCCCGAACGGGGCCAGCAGCTCCAATTGTTCGGCAGTCTCCAGTGTGATTTCCGGCATTTCCAGGGCGACATCCACTTTCGTCAACGGAATCAAATCTTCGTCCGTCAGCCATTCGAATGCCAGTTTATTTAGCTGTTTGCGAAAAGCCTCCAGGTTATCCACAGGCAGTGTCATCCCTGCTGCCATGGTGTGCCCGCCGTAATGGGGAAGCCACTCTTTGCAGGCTGTCAAAGCCTCATACATGTCAAAGCCGGCAATGCTTCTCGCCGAGCCCTTTGCCGTCCCTTTTTCCGGATCGATCCCGAGGACGATTGTCGGTCGGTAAAATTTTTCTACCAGTCGTGAAGCCACAATCCCGACTACCCCTACATTCCAGCCTTCCTTGGCGACGACCAGCACCCTGTTTTCATCCAAAGGGTACTTTTCCAAGACCATACTGATGGCTTCATCGGTCATTTTCTGGACAAGCTCCTGCCGCTCCCGGTTCAACTCATCCAGCTGCTGGGCTGCCTCTTCCGCTTCCTGACCATCCTCTGTAGTCAAGAGCTTCACGGCCGCTTCTGCCGTCTCCAGACGTCCTCCCGCATTCAGTCTCGGTCCCAAGGCAAAGCCGACATGGCCGGCTGTGAGCTTTTCGGCATCCGCCAAGCCGCTTACTTTAATCAATGCCTGCAAACCCGGATTGCGGGTATGATTCAAGCGCTGCAGACCGAGTCTTGCCAAAATCCGGTTCTCATCCACCAGCGGCACCAGGTCGGCAATCGTCCCGAGCGCAGCCAGATCAACCAGATCGAGCGGCGGCTCCTCCAGCAATGCATGGGCCAGCTTGAAAGCGACGCCCACGCCTGCGAGCATGTCAAACGGATAAGTGCATGCAGGCTGCTTCGGATTGATCACGGCAAATGCCTCCGGGATAACCTCCGGAGGTTCATGGTGGTCCGTCACAATGACGTCCAGACCGAGTTGTTTGGCAAAGTCGACTTGCTCCACGGCACTAATACCGGTATCGACGGTAATGATCAGCTTGAAGCCCCTCTCGTGAATCTGAGACATGGCCTCCTTATGTAAGCCGTATCCTTCCGTGAAGCGGTTGGGAATATAGTAATCAAACACGGCGCCCATCCGTCTCATCAAATGAACCATGAGCGATGTCGAGCTGACCCCGTCTGCATCGTAATCTCCGTAAATACAGATCGGTTCCTTGCGCTCGATGGCCTGACGGATTCGATACACGCTGCTCTCCATCCCGTACAGGGCAAACGGATCGTGGAAGAGCTCGGGGCCCGCTTGCAGAAATTCTTTCGCACGCTGGGGAGAATCGATTCCACGAATCGCGAGAAGCTTGGCTACCAGCGGAGCCAAACCACACTCACGGGCGATCAACTCTGCCAGCTCATTATCGTACGCAGCCAGTTGCCAGCGTGTTTTCGCTCTCAGCATAGGCCTTCCTCCAATCCTCATTCATTATAGAGGAAAGTGTGGGAGGCTGACAACAACAGAAAGCGCTTTATTCTCTCATGCCTACCGTACGGTCTGCGGGCTCGGGATCGTATGGATTTACATGAATGAATACATCACGGACATCGGGAAAGCGGGAGAGCAGTGATTGCTTCACTTCTTTCCCAATCCTGTGTCCTTCTTCCACCGTGATGTGAGGGTCGACACCGATCTTTACATCGACAATCTGATAATGGCCGTGCTCTCTGGCGCGGAGCGAGTCAATCCGCATCACTCCCTCGACCGCTTCGATGGCGTGGCGCAGCTCGACGGTCTGGTCTTCGTGGAGAACGTGATCCAGCGCGTTGTGAATAGACTCGCGCATGATCTCGTAGGCCATTTTCAAAACGAGGATGGAAACAAAAATACCGGCAATCGGATCGAGATACAGCAGCCAGGGAAGATCGAAGCGTCCACCCAGTATCGCTCCTCCGATGCCGACCAATGCAGCAAAAGATGAAAACACATCGGATCGGTGCTCAAAGGCATTGGCAATCAAGGAGGGGCTGTTCAATTCTTTTCCCAGCTTGTATTTGTAGCGGAACATCCATTCCTTAACCAGCATCGAGCCGACCGCCGCCCAGACTGCGATGAAGCCAGGGGGCTCCAATGGCGAAAAAAGCGACTTGACCGATGCAGACCCGATTTCAAAGCCGACCACTGCAAGCAGCACCGAAACGATAATCGCGGCGATCGATTCCGCTTTTCCGTGTCCGTACGGGTGATCCTCGTCAGGCGGGCGTTCTGCCGCCTTCAGGCCGATCAGAACAGCCACCGAACCGACGACGTCAGATGCAGAGTGTACAGCGTCAGCGACGAGAGCTTGCGACTTGGCAGCCATGCCGATGACCAATTTGGCAGCAGCTAATGCAATGTTGCCGATGATTCCGACCCACGCGCCAAACTGGGCTTTCGCCAAACGATTGTCCATTCCCTACTGCCTCCCGTTATGGGGATTTGTCTTGAGAGTAAAAAACCGCGGGGGGATTCCCCGCGGTATCATTCAATCAGCTCTCTGTTGGAGCCGGAGAAAGACGTTTTTTTGCCAATTCCCGTTTTTTCAAGGTAACCCATACTTGTGCAGCCACGAAGATGGAGGAGTACGTACCGCTCACCAGACCGAAGATCAAGGCCAGGGAGAAGTTGCGAATGCTCTCGCTACCCAATACGGCAATGGCGACTGCAGTCAAGAAAACTGTCCCTACCGTAAAGACGGAGCGGCGCATCGTCTGCCACAGGGAGACGTTGACCAGATGCTCCAGATCCTCAACCGTTTTGGACTTCATTGTTCTTAGGTTTTCCCGAATCCGGTCAAAAATTACGATCGTATCGTTAATCGAGTAACCGACGATCGTCAAAATCGCCGCGATAAACGTCAAGTCCACTTCCAGACGGAATACCGAAAACAGCGCGATCGGGATGAAAACGTCGTGGATCAGACCGATGATGCAGGCGATCCCAAAGAGAAACTGGAACCGGATCGCGATGTAAATGATAATGCCGATCCCGGCGACGGCGACGGCAATCGCCGCTTTTTGCACCAGCTCTCTGGCGATGCTCGGGTCAACGGTAGCCTCTTGCTTGGATACCTGGTCGCCGTATTTCGCTTTCAATGCGCTCTCCAGCTTCTGCAATTGATCGGCCGGAATCGTGTGGTCAAAACGCGTTTGCGCCTGATCCTGCTTGTCTCCGTATTTGGTTACTGGAGTAAATACGGTGTTGGGCACGTTTTCTTTAATAAGCGTTTCGATGTCGGCAGTCTGGAATTCCTTGCCAACGTAAATATCCAGACGTGTACCGGATTTGAAGTCTACGCCGAGGTTCAATCCCATAACCAGCATGCAAATCAAACCGACGATCAAAATCGTTGCGGAAAGCATGTAAAATTTGCGTCTATTCTTTACGATGTCAAACTTGATGACATCCTCGTGTTGTCGTTTAGAGCTCACCGATTTCACTCTCCTTTACACCGAACCAAACAGGCTTTTTAATCAAGTTGGCTCGGACGAGCAGCCCCAGAAGCAAACGGGAGCCAAATACGTTGGTCAGCAGGCTGACGATAATCGTCATCGCAAGCACGACCGCGAAGCCTTGGATGGAGCTTGTACCAAAGTAGAAAAGAACACCGGTAGCGATCAGCGTCGTAACGTGTCCATCGAGAATGGTAATCAATGAACGGCGTTCACCCGCACGGAATGCAGACAAAATCGTCTTGCCAGTGCGAATCTCCTCTTGAATACGCTCGTAGGTAATGATGTTGGCGTCGACCGCCATCCCTACGGACAAAATAAAGCCGGCAATACCAGGCAAGGTGAGCGTGGCATCCATCCAGTCGAGCACGACGATACTCAAATAGGTAAACGTCGCCAGCATGATATTGGCAACCAAGCCAGGAAGGCGATACACCACAAGCATAAAGACAAAGATCAAAGCCGCGCCTACATAGCCGGCGTTAATTGTTTTTTGCAAAGCGAGCTTACCGAGAGACGCACCTACAGAAGTAACCTGCTTTTCAACCAGTTTCGCAGGCATTGCGCCGGAGTTCAGCAAATCTGCCATTTCCTGTGCCGATTCCACTGTGTAGTCGCCGGAGATTTGTGCACTGCCGCCTGTAATGACGGTTTGAATAACCGGATTGGTCATCATCGTCTCATCCAGGTAAATCGCCATATGTTTATGCAGATTTTCCCGTGAGATTTGTTCCAGCTTTTTCGGATCGGAGATCTTCAGGGTGACGACTGGACGTTTCAGTTCATCATAGCCAACCCCTGCACCGCCGGGAGCCAGGTCGCTACCCTTCAAAATAATCTTGCCCTGCTCATCGCGGAACGTCAGTACTGCCGGTTTTCCGATCAATTCACGAAGCTTGTCCTGATCGGCAGCCTGTGACGCGATCTTTACGCGAAGGCGGTTGGGAAGCTCGGTTTCAATGACGGGTTCCGCCACTCCCCCGATGTTGATCCGCTTCTCGACCATACGCGCGGTCGCTTTCAACAGCTCGATATCCACCTTTTGGTTAGCCTCCATCGGCTCTACCACGTAGAGGATCTCAAAGCCGCCCTGCAAGTCCAAACCAAGTGTGATCTTGCCTGCCACCTGTGTAGTTGTCGTGGTCATCAATGTTGCCAATACCCCCACGATAACCAGGAACAGGAGGAATCTTCCCCATTTAATCATGTAGTAATACCCCTCTTTCCTTCCAGGGTTCCGTCGGTTGACGCGAAACCAATATGCCCATTATAGCGAAGTAAGAAAAAACGTGTCAATTTTTGTAGGAAAGCGGAACCATGGTAACCAACCCCTCGTTTAGCAAATAGGTTCCTATTTGCACATCCGCAATGAAGGGTTCGCCGAACGGACTGCCGTGTCGGGACCTGTTACACATTGCTTTCTCCCTCTACGAATAGACAGCAAAAAAGTTTCATTAGGAATTTTTGTACATCTGCACCATCAGGTAATTCATGTATTTATTCGGCTTTAAAGACAAAATGTCATTTACCAGCTGATGCAGCGGCGGCTCCTGCTTGTACGTGCTGACTACACACTCCCAGATGTCCTTTGGCCCTACATTTTCATACCCCAGAAGTCCGAATTCCTCTGCCTTGCTCTCGCATAGGCTGGCTACCTGCGCATACCAGTGATGCATCTCCATCTGCAATCCCCCTTTAAAGTAGTCATGCCGCTGGCGGCACGTCCATATTCTTATAGTGCACACTGTTCTTGAAATTTCGGCGGTAAAGGAGCCTGCCATGAGACAGTCTTTCTTATACGGAACCATTATCCTGATCATTGCCGGCGGCGTCACCAAATTGCTCGGTTTCGCCAACAGAATCGTGCTCTCCCGCATAATCGGGGCGGAAGGGATGGGGCTGTACCAGATGGTCGTCCCGCTGCTCTACTTCTTGATCACCTTGACGACCTTCGGCATGCCGGTTGCTATCGCAAAGCATGTGGCCGAGACGGAGGCGGCGAGCGACTCCCGCCAATCCAGGCGCTTTCTCATGCTTGCACTCGGTGTAACCGGAGCGATCAGCCTGGTGTTGTGCATCATTCTGTTCGCCTTTTCCGGCCCGATCGCCCGCCTCTTTTTTACGGATCCGCGAGCACATGTAGTCTTGCTGGCTGCCATACCGGTCATTCCCATCTCAAGCATCTCCATGGTATTGCGCGGCTATTTTCAAGGGAAGCACAACATGACGCCTACAGCTGTTTCCCAATTGGTCGAACAAATTTGCCGCATGGCGCTGGTCGTCGTCATGACCATCTCTTTTATGCCGCTGGGGATTCAGTATGCTGCCGCTGGCGCGGTAGGAAGCATCGTCTTTGGCGAGGCAGCAGGCTTTTTGTACATCCTCTGGCAGTATCGGCGGGCTACACAGAAAACGGCCGCACAGGTATGGGAACGCCCTCTCCTGGCAGCCATGGTTAACAGCCGAAACAGTTTGCGCCAACTGTTGCACGTTTCGTTTCCTGTTACGATGAGCAAGCTGATCGGCTCGATCGCCTATGTGATGGAGCCGATGATCGTCCCGTTTGCCCTCGTCTTGGCCGGGCTCTCTACCTCAGCCGCCACCGGCTTGTACGGACAGTTTGCAGGAATGGCTGTGCCGCTGCTGCTGTTTCCCACTTTTCTTACCTATTCCTTGTCCGTGTCGCTCGTTCCTGCTGTCGCAGAGGCCGCCTATCAAAAAAATGCTCCGCTCGTGCATCGCCGCATCTACCAAGCGATGCGGATTTCACTGGTGATCGGAGCACCTTGTACTGTCTTGCTGTTTATTTTTGCCGAACCTCTTTCCGGACTGCTCTACGGTGAACATCAATCGGAGGTTGGCATCTTGCTGAAGGAATTGGCCCCGTTTTCCGTGTTTCTCTTCTTTCAGGCGCCTCTGGCCGCCGCCCTGCAAGGACTTGATTTTGCCCACGTCGTGTTTCGCAATACACTGATCGGAGCTGTCGTCAAGACCGTGGCGATGTTTGTCTTTACAGCCAGACCCGAGTTTGGAATTCATGGCGCTGTCATTGCGACTAATATCGGCATTACACTAGTGACATTTCTGCACATTGCCAGCCTGGTAAAGAAAATCGGGTTTACGGTAGACATTGTAGAGATGGGCAAAATCGTCACGGCTATGTTTGCGATGGGCTACGCCGGCTCCTACATGGCTTCGCACTGGTTTGCCGACGTTTCCGTTGGCCGCCTGCTGTTGATCTGTTCAGTGGCCAGTATGCTTTTATACCTTTTGCTGCTTGTCGCTTTCCGGATTTTGGGGAAGCAGGACGTACGCCGCATTCCGTGGATCGGGGAACAACTGGCCGTCTTTTTTCCACGCCGCTGACACACGCGTTGGCGGCTACTGTTTTTTCTGCTTGTCTTTTTTATCCAGGTACATGATGCCCCGCTCGTCGATACTGCAAAATGAGACATCCCGGATATCCTTGATCCCGTATTTGCGAATCTCCCGCTTCAGCCAGAGCTCGTTTTGTCCGATTTTACGCAGAGCTTCCACACGTACTTTGCCGTCCAAAATAAGCGGTATCGGCAGTCCGGTGAAGGTTACGGGGCCTTTTGGCGGCGGATCGGGCAAGTTCAGGTCCTCGCGGGTCAACGGGTGCTTGGACTGCTTGGGAAAAACGCTCATTTGGCCGGTCGGCTCCATCACAGCAAACTCGACATCCGCCAGATTCTTGATATTTTTTTGCCGCAGATGCACCATCAGATCGTCAAAGTTGAGCCGATTTCTCCTCATGGCATCCTCGCGAATTTCTCCGTTCTCGATAATCAGATCGGCAGAGCCGTCTATGACATCCCGGACTTTTTTGCTCTTCAGTGAAAGCCAGGAGATTACGATCTCCAGCAAGCAAATCAACAGCATCGGTATATAGAACAAACTGGCCTGTTTGTCAATCTGTTCAATAGACAAGACAGCCATCTCCGCCAGCATGATGGAGATGACCACATCGAATACGGAGAGCTTCCCCAGTTCCCGTTTTCCCATCAGGCGAAGCAGAACCAAAATGAAAAAATACGAGAACATGGTGCGCATGAGCGCCGTTGGCAATTCTTCCATGGAAGTCGACCCCCTCACGCAGAGATTTGTCTATAGTCTCCGCGGGAGGTTCATCAACTATAAGCTCCAAATTTGGCTAATGCCCTACAGCCACTTTCGCTTGCGGAAAATGTGCAGCATGACAAAGGTCATCGCAATCATGACAGTCAAAGCTACAATCAGCATGTACGGCTCGGCCGCTTCACCAAGCCAACTGAACGTATTCATTCCGAAAAGGCCGGTAATAAAGGTCAGCGGCAGGATGATGGTCGAGAT
This sequence comes from Brevibacillus sp. FSL K6-2834, assembly GCF_038592925.1. Lineage (NCBI taxonomy): Bacteria > Bacillati > Bacillota > Bacilli > Caryophanales > Paenibacillaceae > Brevibacillus > Brevibacillus sp. FSL K6-2834. Next base: position 1,952,964 of record NZ_CP151945.1, on the reverse strand, counting down.
AATGGTCAAAACCCGCATCGTCTCGGTTGTTTTTGCGCTAATGATGGTGTAATAGGTATCGAGTGCACCATTTACCAAATCGCGAAATGTCTCGGTAGAGTCTGCGATCCGCTCCAGGTGGTCAGTCAGGTCAGTGTAGAACGGAACGTTTTCCTCGGAGATGTCAAACGAATAGCGCCCATTGACATTGGCAAAAATTCGTTTCTGCGGCAGAATCACACGGCGGATCAAAATAATTGTCCGCTTCAGCGCCAGGAACTCCTCCGTGATCTCCTCCATCTGGTGGTCAAAAATTTCGTCTTCCAACTCGTCAATACGCACGCTGATACGATCCATAATCGGGAAATATTCATCGGTAATCCCGTCGACAATGGCATACAGCAAATAATCCGGACCGCGATTCAAATAGGAAATATTGCGGTGACAGATCGAAGCGATCCTTCCAATCGTATTCATCGGCGACTTGTGGATCGTGACGATATAGTTGGGCCCGAGAAACACGTTCAGTTCTACCGTTGTAATTTCGTCGTCGCTTTCTTCATTGTATCGCAGAGCGTGAAACACGAAGAAGTAATAATCATCGTATTTATCCACCTTTGCACGTGGGCTTACGTGCAGGCAATCCTCAATAGCCAGCGGGTGAAACTCAAAAATTTTGGCGATATACTGCAGCTCGTTGTTTCCCACATCGTACAGATCGATCCAGAGCAGATCCTCCGGCGATTTCAGGAATTGGTCTTTCTGGCTGAGGTCCACATCATGAAACATCTTCTGTTCCGAGTGGTTGTAGAAATAAGTTTTGATCATGTTTTCTCACCCCCGTCTGGTTCCTCATCCATTCTACGAAAATTCTTCATGATGTTCAACGCGAAGATGAATACCCGGGTCAAGCCTTTCATATAGATGGTACAAACGTGACGAGTAAGGAGGGTTATCCTTGCGGAGTGCTTCCACTTCAGTCTTTGCTGGTCTTTTGTACACGCTTGGTCTGGTCTTGCTGGGCGCCTTGATGGCTGCCTTACTTCTCTCTTTCACATCCATACGCGAAAGCTCCCTGCCCTATTTCACTTATGTGATCAATGCGATCGGGCTTTTGGTCGGCGGATACGTCACCGGACGCCGTTGCGGCGGCAAAGGCTGGTATTATGGCGGTCTGACAGGACTCTTTTATTTCCTGCTGGTGATCCTGATCGGATTTCTCGGTTTTGATGCCCCGATGCAATGGGGGACCTTTTTCTACCTGATTGGCGCTTTTCTGCTGGCATCCTTTGGCGGGATCATGGGGGTCAACTCCACCTCGAAGCGGTAAAATGGCTTGCATGCAAACGAAGGCGCAAAAAAGAGGGCAGCTCCACGTCTTGTACGGACTTGGAGTACCCTCTTTTTCCTTTGCCATCTATGCTTTCGACTCTTCCTTCGCTTCCTTGGACTCGGAAGCCGGCTCATTGCTGCTGGATACCACGTTGTTTACGGCGCCGCGGTCAAAAGTGACATGTACGTTGTGCGCGATACGCAGTGTAACGGTGTCGTCAGAGATATCCTGAATCGTTCCGTGCACACCGCCGATTGTCACAACCTTGTCCCCTTTTTTGATGGAAGCAAGCATCGCATTACGCTGTTTTTGCCGCTTCTGCTGCGGACGAATCAGCAGGAAATAAAAAATCACAAACATGATGATAAGGGGTAAAAATTGTTGTAAACCTTCCATGGGAGTCCTCCTTAAAAAGATCTATCTTCACTCAATCCATATTGAGCGAAAAACTGGTCTCGAAAATCGCCGAGGCGGTCTTCGGCAATCGCCTGGCGAACCTCTTTCATCAGGTTCACCAAGAAGTGCAGATTGTGATACGTAGTCAGCCTGATGCCAAACGTCTCTTCTGCCTTCACCAAATGACGGATATAGGCGCGGGTGTAGTTCTTGCAGGTGTAGCAGCTGCAATTCGGATCGAGTGGCCCGAAGTCCCGGGCATACATGGCATTGCGGATCACAAGCCGTCCCTGGCTCGTCATGCATGTCCCATTTCGCGCAATCCGCGTAGGCAGAACGCAGTCGAACATGTCAATGCCTCGCATCGCTCCCTCGATCAGGGCATCAGGTGAGCCTACCCCCATCAGATAGCGAGCCTTGCCAGTCGGCAGCAGCGGAACCGTATGCTCGAGAATCTCATACATCAACGGGAACGGCTCACCGACACTCAGTCCCCCGATCGCGTACCCGGGAAAGTCCATCGATACGAGATCGCGAGCGCTTATCTCCCTCAGATCCTTGAACATGCCGCCTTGCACAATCCCGAACAGGGCTTGCTCATTTGGGCGGGTATGCGCTTTCAGACAACGCTCAGCCCAGCGGCTCGTTCGTTCCATTGATTTTTTCACGTAATCGTACTCGGCCGGATACGGGGCACATTCGTCAAATGCCATGAAGATGTCGGCACCCAGGGCATTTTGAATCTGCGTGGCCTCCTCCGGACCGATAAACAGCTTTTCTCCGTTCAGATGGGAACGGAAGGAGACGCCTTCCTCCGTAATCTTGCGCAAATTGCTCAGACTAAAGACCTGAAAACCGCCCGAATCGGTCAATATGGCGCGATCCCAGTTCATAAAGCCGTGCAATCCTCCTGCTTCCCTGACAATTTCATGTCCGGGACGCAAGAAAAGATGGTATGTATTGCTGAGAATAATACCGGCCCCGAGCTCTTTCAGTTCCTCGGGACTCATGGTTTTTACGGTCGCTTGTGTACCCACCGGCATAAATACAGGAGTGTCGATGGTCCCATGCGGCGTATGCAGCTTCCCGAGGCGGGCCCCCGTTTGCTTGCAGGTTTTGATTAGTTCGTAGCGGACAGCCAAATTATGTACACTCCTCAAGAATGTAATTCCTTCCTATTATATAGAAACTGGCTCCTGAGCACAAGAAAAACCGGGCTTTCCCCGGTTTTAAATCAGCAGCATGGCATCGCCGAAGCTGAAGAAGCGATACTCCTCTTTGACAGCGGCCCGGTAGGCGTTCATGATATGATCCCGTCCTGCCAAAGCGCTGACCAGCATGACAAGGCTTGATTTGGGCAAATGGAAGTTGGTCAAAAGACCGTCGATGATTCGGAAGCGGTAGCCCGGGTAAATAAAAATGTCCGTCCATCCCGATTCGGCAGCAAGCTTGCCGTCATGAGCCTGTCCGACCGTCTCGAGCGTCCGGCAGGATGTCGTTCCGACCGCGATCACCCGCCTTCCTTCCGCCTTGGCGGCATTGACGATTTCAGCAGTTTTTTGCGGAATCTCGTAGTACTCGCTATGCATGACGTGTTCTTCCACGAGATCGGCTGTCACCGGACGAAAAGTGCCTAAACCGACATGAAGCGTAATGTATGCGATTTGCACTCCCTTTTCTTCCAGCCGTTTTAGATACGCTTCCGTAAAATGCAGCCCTGCTGTCGGAGCCGCTGCCGAGCCCCGCTCCTTGGCATAGACTGTCTGGTACCGCTCCTGGTCGTCCAGTTGGGCGTGGATGTATGGCGGGAGCGGCATCGAACCGAGCTGATCCAGGATCTCGTAAAAGATTCCCTCGTAATGAAACCGGACGATTCTGCCTCCCGTCTCTGTCACGTCCTCGCACACACAGCGCAATTGCCCGTTGCCGAACACAACCTCCGTGCCCGGTTTCACCCGCTTGCCCGGCTTGACCAGCGTTTCCCAGCGGTCTTCTCCAAGCGATTTGAGCAGCAGGACCTCTATTTTTGCACCTGTGTCAGCCTTCTCCCCGATCAGGCGCGCAGGGAGGACACGACTGTCGTTCAAAACGAGCACGTCTCCCGGATTCAGGTAGTCGATCAATTGGGTGAATTGACGGTGAGCCAGCTCTCCTGTTCGCTTGTTCATGACGAGCAGGCGCGAAGCAGTTCGATCCTCCAGCGGATGCTGGGCAATTAATCGTTCAGGCAACTCAAAGTCAAATTGTTGTACGTCCACAAGCTCTTACTCCTCGTTTGTCAGTTGTCGTATCTATTCTAGTACTGTTCAATCGAAATGTCTTGGTAGTAGTGTTGCAAGATTTGCCGATAGTCATACCCGCTCTCGGCCATCGCTTTGGCACCGTATTGGGACACGCCCAGACCGTGTCCATAACCGGTCCCGCGGAACAGGAACATCTGCTGCTTTGTCGCGACCCGCCACTCATTTGAACCGTTTAAAATGAGGAACTGGTCATTGTATCCATTGGCAGACGAAGCGTAACCATCGGCTCCAATCGCCATGACGCTCCCGTATTTGGGATAGGCAGTAGTTTTGCCGCCAGCGCCCAACACTGTAAATGTCCCCGTCTCTTCCACGTCGAACTTTGTGCTTCTCAATGCCGCTCCGCCTTGCTGGAAAATGGAACGGTGGGCATCCGGGGAAGAGACCTTCAGCGGGCGGCCGTTGGCTTCCATTTCCAGCACCCTGCCGGATGGTCCGCGCTCTGTAACACGCAAGGTCTGTACGACACCGCTTATGCGCGGCCCTTTGTTTTTGTCCTGGCTGGCATTGATCATTGCGGTCACCTCTTCAGCCGTGTAAGGCCCCCGTATCCAGCTGTAGGCATTTTCCTCCGGTTCTTCTGTTACGATTGTAACGCTTGTCCCTGCGGACAGGGAGGTCAACACCCGGTGATAAGCGGTACTCGGGCCGGAGCGCAGGTTGATGCCGTCACCAGTCACGACAGCCTCTTTCAGCCCCAGTGCGTTGGTTAAGCCGGTTTCCCGGACGAGATCGCTGCGGATAAACCCGAAGGTCCCGTCACCGAGCGAAACCTGGTACCATAATGCCGCCTTTTCCAACGGTTCCGTATCATCGCTCATGACCGAACGAATGTAAGGAACCTCATTTCCCCATACTTCCGTGCCGTCAGCGGTCAAACCTCCGGCATTGGAATAAAAGAGCGATTCGGCCACCTTGCCTTTATAGGTAATGACCTCTCCTTCGGTTTCGTCCACAGCTTTGCGGATGTCTTTGGACTCTTTGTCAAATCCGTAATACGCCTGCTCAAAGACTGTATCAGAAAGGTTCGCAATTCCGTACTTGTTCCCCTGGCCGACCGCTCTCGTCCGAGCCAGGACGGCCTGTGTTTTCAAAGCCTCCAACGGCCAGCCCGGCGCCATCTCCGAGCCAACTACGCCGTATAGATATTGCTCCAGAGGCAGTTCGTTGACAACCGCCATATTGCCTTTGTATTCCGAGAGTTCAATTTTCCCGCGATACTTTCGGCCATCCCGCTCCTCCACCTCGATTAGCGATTGGGAGCCCCCTTTCTCCGGCTTTACAGTCAGTGACGCCTGCGGAGAAAAAGCGTATTTCCAGACTGCTTCCGAGCCAAGCATGTCTTTTTTCAGAACGACATAGGACTTGCTGGCCGCCTCTTGATAGGAAAACCCGGGAAATGCGGATGCGGCTTTATTCGCCAGCTTTTGCACCGCATCTTTGCTTACCTCGTCCCCCAACCAAACGGCGTAGGACAGCTTGCCGCCATCGAGCAAAATGACCGGATAGGCGGATATCCCGGTAGAGGACAGGGCGGTTTGCCAGTCCTGCGCTTCTTTCAAACTGCCGAATCTCCCTGCTTCCACTCGCATCGGCCCTTTTACCACCGGCTGCTGACCGGTAGCTTGCGCGATTGACTTGGCTTGCGCCGAGGCCGCTTGCAAGGTGTCGTAGGTGCCGCTGACTACTTGGTACATCCGTTTGCCGCCTTGCTCGCTTTGCTGGATGGCGGCGTCTATCTTTCGCTGACTCAGTTGCTGAGCAACCTGCTGAGCCCGGTTGAGATCGCTTGTTTCGATTGCCTGCACATGATATTCATCTACCCGTACCCTGGCTGTATCTCCTGTCAAGGCCGGCAGTTTTGCAGCCCCGTCTTTTGTTCTCATGGATACTTCCAACCCGCCAGCCGCTGTCAATGTCACCGAAGGAACCACTCCCCGGTACCCCTGTCCATTATCAATAAACAGCGCAACCCGTATCGTATCCCCGGCTGCATCGGCCGGTATCTGCACCGCCAGTAGCGAAACCGATAACAGGCCCGCTGAAAGGACTTTTCCAATCTTCCGCTTCCACATGACGTCTTGTCCTTCCTCTCACCTGAATTGTTGAAAAGTCGAATTTTGGCATGAACTCCCATGTTTTTCGACAAAAACAGGCCATTTCCTGCCCAGACTGTACAATTTAGGTCCTCGGATGCAAGTCATGCGTGCATCTGCACATAGCAATGAACCCGCGTCAACGAGAACGCGGGCTTTTCGCATCTATTCCTCATTTAAACAAGCGAAACAAATAGGAAGCCAATGTTAGCACGATACTGATCACAATGCAGCTGACGACCGGAAAGTAGAACTTGAAATTCTCTTTTTCGACCACGATGTCTCCAGGCAGACGGCCCAAAGGCAAAAATCGTCCCCCGATTTGCCACAAAAGGCCAACAACAATCAGTACAGCCCCTCCGATGATGAGCAGTTTGGCTACCGGATTCATGTTTTTTTCATCTCCCGACCGAAATGTTCATAGGCGGCTGGTGTGGCGACGCGCCCTCTCGGCGTTCGCTGCATGAAGCCGATCTGGAGCAGGTAGGGCTCGCAGACGTCTTCAATCGTTTGGCTTTCTTCCCCGATCGTAGCGGCGATCGTGTCAAGGCCGACCGGTCCTCCATCAAATCTGTCGATGATGGCGAGCAGCAGCTTGTGATCGATATGATCCAGCCCGCAGGCGTCCACCTGCAGCCGCTCCAGCGCTTCCCTGGCGATCTGGGCCGTCACGACGCCGTCGCCTTGTACTTGTGCAAAGTCCCGGACACGTTTTAACAGGCGATTGGCCACACGCGGGGTTCCACGTGAGCGCTTGGCAATCTCGGCGGCCCCCTCCTCGCGAATCCCGATCTGCAGGATATCGGCGGCCCGGCTGACGATAAACGTCAATTCCGGCACTGTGTAAAATTCCAGGCGGTTTACCACCCCGAAACGGTCGCGCAGCGGTGAGGAAAGCATCCCGGCACGTGTGGTCGCACCCACGAGCGTAAACGGAGGCAGATCCAGGCGGACACTGCGGGCACTCGGCCCCTTCCCGATAATAATATCGAGCGCAAAGTCCTCCATCGCCGGGTACAATACCTCCTCCACGCTTCTGTTGAGGCGGTGGATCTCATCGATAAACAGCACGTCGCCTTCCTGAAGATTGGTCAGGATTGCCGCCAAGTCTCCTGGCCGTTCAATCGCCGGTCCTGACGTTGTCCGGATGCTGACACCCAGCTCGTTGGCGATAATCTGTGACAACGTCGTTTTCCCCAAGCCCGGCGGCCCGTAGAGCAATACGTGGTCAAGCGCTTCTTTGCGCATCTTGGCCGCTTCGATAAACACCTTCAGATTATCTTTCGCTTGTTGTTGACCAATATATTCATGCAAATAACGAGGGCGAAGACTGAGCTCTGCCGCATCCTCCTCCCAGTTCATTTGTGTCGTAATGATGCGCTGGTCCACTTCGCTACCCCCTCATAAACAAGGCAAGCCCCTGTTTGATTAATTGCTCGACCCCTGCGCCATTTTTGGCCGCTTCCGATAGCGTTCCGCGCACTTTTTGGATTTCCAGGTCTGAATAGCCCAACGCCTCAAGCGCATCCACTGCCTCCTGCAGAGCAGAAGCGGCTGTTTCCCCGGCCTTGAGCTCTGTCGCAGCTACTGTCTGGAAGGCGGAAGGTGTAAAGGCGGTGAGCTTATCCTTCAGATCGAGGATGAGCCGCTGGGCGGTTTTCTTCCCAATCCCCGGGAATTTCGTCAAATAAGCGACATTTTCCTGTTGGACTGCCATGACGATTTGTTCAGGAGTCGCTGCGGCCAGAATCGCAAGGCCGCCCTTGGGACCGATCCCGGAGACATCCAGCAGCTTGCGGAACAGGTCCCGTTCCTCCCTCGTAAGAAAGCCGTACAGCAGGATGGCATCCTCACGAACATGATGATGGGTGTAAAGCTTGGTCCTCGCCCCCTCGAACCGAACAAAATGATAGGGGTTTGGACAAAACAGGCGGTAACCGATCCCCCCCGCTTCCACCACGACAAAGTCAGTATCCAGATAGGCAAGCGTGCCCTCCACAAAATCAATCATTTCCGTACTCCTTCCGCAAGGGAAATAAATGTTCGAAATTGCGCATGGGTAATGGCAATTCCCAAAGCATCGGCCACGTCGTCCGGTTTTGGCGTTTCCTTCAATCGAAGCAGCATTTTGGTCATCTCCTGTATCTGCTTCTTCTCTGCTCCTCCGTATCCGGTAACAGCCTGCTTTACCTGCATCGGCGTATATTCGTATACCGGGATACCCGCCAACTCGGCCGCAAGCAGGATGACTCCCCGCGCCTGGCCTACTGTAAAGGCTGTCGTGACATTTTTGTTGAAGAACAGTTTTTCTACTGCCATCTCATCCGGTTTGTATGTATCGAGCAAGGTTTGCATGGCCTCAAAGATTTGCCTGAGTCTGAGCGGAACCGACAAGCCCGCCTCTGTCTGGATGCTGCCGTATTGAACAGGCTTCAACTGATTGCCTTGTTTATCTATCACCCCAAAGCCGACAATCGCAATTCCGGGGTCAATCCCGATGATGTGCATGGCTCACAACTCCATGTAGTTTTGATTTCTGTCTTTTACTGTACCATAAAGGACGGAAAAAGCGAACGTGCATTTCCATCTTGGTCTGCATTCGTCACACGAAAAAATCCGCCCCGGTCTGGGGCGGACTTTGCGGCGGCAGCTAGTGTTTGTTCATTCCAAGCGCATCAGCCTCGTCATGCTGCATGTGTGCATATTCATCCACATCATTTCGCATCTGTTCCTGGATCTGGTTGATCTGACGATAGTTCAGCTTGTTGTGCCCCTGGTTTAATTGAACGTACAAACGCTGATGGAACTGGTCTTTGTAGCTTCCTCTCGGCATCGAAGACATGCTGAAAGACTCCTCCTTGACCGCCGCTTGACATCAGTATGGGGAAAGATGCCTCTTGTTATGATGGCAAAAATTTGTCCCTGCCTCGCTTGCAATGGATGCACACTCTTATCCTCTCTGGCGCAAACTAAGACAAGAAAAGGAAAAGCTTCTCGCCTGGAGGTGGCCAACCTGCTTCGTTCTCTGCTGTTTTTGCTTTTATCCCTAGCTTTATCCTTTACTCAGCCTGCCGCAGCTGCTGCCAAAAAACGCAACGAAATGACCATCAGCGTCAGCGTCTCGCCAAACGCCGCTTTTGTTTCCCGGCTCGCCGTTGAACAGAAGAGCGGGTTGGCTCGGGCAATCACGCATAGTCCGACAGGCAATCCTGCCCAGGAGCCTTATCCTGTACGGGCTACTGTGCAAATTGGCGCGGATTCGTACCTGCTTGGCTTCGACAGCCTGTTCTACGATCGGAAGCGAAAAAGGGCTGTGCGTCTCTCCCCGAAAACGTTCGGGCAACTCGATTCATATGTATCCCTGCTGGAAGCCAGGCACTATGGAAGACCGACGCCCTGGAGCGAGGCTCGCCAAGAATTCAAGCGCATGAGCTATGCGACTGTGATTGATCTGGAGACCGGCAAGAGCTTTCGCGTACAGCGGCGGGCAGGAAGCAGGCATGCCGATGTGCAGCCCCTTACCCGTGAAGACACACTGATCATGAAACAGATTTATCAAGGGAAGTGGAGCTGGAAGAGACGGGCCATTCTGGTCCGGGTCAACGGAAAGCACTACGCGGCTTCCATGCACGGCATGCCTCACGGAGCAGGAGGGATCCCGGGAAACCAGTTTCCTGGCCATTTCTGCATCCATTTTCAAGGAAGCTCCACCCATCGAAAAACCGAACCGGATCCGGGTCACAGCTTGATGATACTGAAAGCGTCCGGAAAGCTGTACGAAGCCATTCAAACAGCCGACCCGCGGCAATTGGTCGATTATTTTCTGACCTCCTTGCACGAGCACGACTTCTTTTCCCTCAAAGTAGCGGCTGGTCCATACCCGCTGCCTCCTTTTTTGGAGAACATCGACTCCATCAAGCGGCAAAATGAGCTTGATCAGTGGCATGACGATGCCTCGCTTACTGCCGAAATCCCTGTTCGCGTCTCCTTTTTTTACCGGCAAGGACCTGAACAAAAAGAACTGTGGACCTTTTCGCTGGTCCGCTTGTCTCCGCTTGACCCGTGGCGAATCTGCAGCATAACAGCAGAATAAGCTTCCCGCATTTCCTCCCAGAAGAAAAAGAAGGCTCCCCTTGTTGCAAGGGAAAGCCTTCTACTCATTTCCTGCACCGATCTGGAACTCGCCAAAAGTGGACAGGACGCTGTTGTACTCAGCCAGGTCGCGGACGCGGATGCCTTTTTTGAGTGAAGCCACCTGTTCTTTCGACAGCCTTGCCTCCATTTTTTCCGTATTAATCCGGTAAAACGTCTGGACGACTTCCGCCTCCTCTGGCAAGCCGTTGAACAGCGTTAGCATCCCGTCCTTGGATATTCCGAAGTGGCCGTTCTCCTTGCACTCGGGCGCAATATCGTTCTCGCGCTTGTACAAAATCAGCTTGTCCGCCTCGGCCGCCACGATCTCCGAGCCATTATGCGCAGCCAAGGTTTGCGCCAGCTCGTTTCGCGGAATCTGGGAGACTTCTTCTTTTTTGACACCGCACAGATACGTTTTCGCCAGAACGACCTGATAGCTGTTGCTCATCGCCCCTACGCTTTCGGACGATTTGAGAAAAAGCAGTCCGTCCTGCTGTTTTCCAAACATATTGTCAAGCAAAACGCCTCCTGCCAAACCAGCTGCCAGAGCAGCAGCCCACGACGTGTAGATCATCCACTGCCGTCTCATTTTTCCATAGAACCCCTTCTGCCTCGTTTTCCTACCATTTTGGCCGAAATGGAAGAAAAGCATACCCTCATTCCCCAACATTCCCATCTTTACGACAAATTCACAAAGGAATTTCTACCATTTCCTTTCATTCGATGATAAACTGGCTGTGATTGTCATATTTTTCTTTATTAATGGAGGAATGCTAATTTATGAAAAAGGTGAGCACAGGCAAGCTTGTCGGTTGTTTACTGACTGCATCTCTAGCTGTCGGCGTACTGTCCTTCCCGTACAATACGGTAAGCGCAAATGCGGAAGCTACGCTTAAACTGCGTCTCCTGGAAACGACTGACCTTCATACCAACATCGTCAACTACGACTACTACCAGGACAAGCTGACGGATGAATTCGGACTGGCAAAAACCGCAACACTGATCAAAGCAGCTCGTGACGAAGCAAAGAACTCCATGCTTTTCGACAACGGCGACCTGATCCAGGGCAATCCTCTTGGTGATTATGTAGCCAAGATTGAGCCGCTGAAAGATGGACAAACCCACCCTGTATACAAAGCCATGAATCTGTTGAACTACGATGCGGGGAATATCGGAAACCATGAGTTCAACTTCGGGCTTGAACACCTCCAGCGCAGCCTGAAGGGCTCCAAATTCCCGTATGTAAATGCAAACGTTTACGTAGATGACAAGGACAAAAATCCTGACAACGACAAAAACTACTTTACGCCTTACCTGATCCTGGACCGCACCTTCAAGGATGAGGCCGGCAAAGACGTGAAGCTCAAGGTCGGCGTGATCGGTTTCGTGCCTCCGCAAATCATGAACTGGGATAAAGAGAACCTGCAAGGCAAAGTGATTGCCAAGGACATCGTGGAAACTGCGAAAAAATTTGTTCCGGAAATGAAGAAAAAGGGTGCCGATCTGATCGTCGCGATCCCTCACTCGGGCATCGGACCGGTAGAAGCGGGCCCTGGCCTGGAGAACGCCAGCTACCAATTGACCAAAGTAGACGGCATTGACGCCGTTCTGTTCGGCCACTCCCACTCTGTATTCCCGGGAGCCGGCTTTGAAAACATCCCTGGCGTAGACAACGAAAAAGGGCTGATCAACGGAAAACCGGCAGTCATGCCCGGATTCTGGGGCAGCCATCTCGGTGTGATCGATCTCACGTTGAAAAAGGAAAATGGCAAATGGACTGTAGCTGAAGCTACTACCAAAGCGGTGCCTATCTATGACAAAACAGAGAAAAAATCGCTTGCTGATGCAGACCAGAAGATCGTCGAAGCGGTGAAGGAAGATCACGATCACACGGTCGCATGGGTGCGCTCTTCGGTAGGTACCACAACCTCCCCCATCTTCAGCTATTTCGCTTTGGTACAGGATGATCCGTCCATCCAGATCGTGACCAATGCACAGAAATGGTTCGTAGAGAAAAATATCAAAGGAACGGAATACGAAAACATCCCTGTCCTGTCTGCGGGTGCACCGTTTAAAGCAGGCGGCCGCAACGGAGCCGCTTACTACACGAACATCCCTGTTGGTACGATCGCGATCAAAAACGTGTCCGACCTGTACATTTATCCGAACACGCTGAAAGGCGTACTGGTCAACGGTGCCCAATTGAAGGATTGGCTGGAGCGCTCCGCCGGTCAGTTCAACCAGATTGACGTGAAGAAAACAGAAGAGCAACCGCTCATCAATGAAGCATTCCCGACTTACAACTTTGATGTGATCGACGGCGTAACCTATCAAATCGATGTAACCCAGCCGTCCAAGTTCGACCTTGAAGGAAAAGTGGTCAATCCGAATGCAAACCGCATTAAAAACCTGCAATACGAAGGAAAGCCAGTCAAACCGGAGGATAAATTCATCATCGTCACCAACAACTACCGCGCGAATAACGGCGGGAAATTCCCGGGCGCTGATGGTACTACCATTGTCATCGACTCTCCTGACGAAAATCGTCAAATCGTGATCGACTATATCCTTAGCCAAAAAGAAATCAACCCGGCTGCGGACAACAACTGGTCCTTCGCTCCGGTGAAAGAAAAGGTAAACGTAACCTTTACCACCTCTCCGGATGCAAAACCATTTGCGGAAAAAATGCCTCATCTGAAATACCTGAACACCTTGGAAAGCGGATTTGCGAAGTTCAGCATCGATCTTTCCAAAGCAGGCTCCAAATAAGCAGGAGCGGCTTTTATACGGCACCTTCGACATGAAAAAAGCTGATGGCATAGACCATCAGCTTTTTTCTTTACCCGACAAAATGATACTCCCCCCATGGAGAATGACGGAAGAGATGTTCCCCCGATTGCAGGAAGCTTTGACGCGCCTCGCGGAGTCTGGCTTCCATCTGTACCAACTGCAGTACTCCTCGTACATGATAACCTGGGCGATTGCCGTAAACACCCGTTACTTCACGCAGCAAGTTGTCCGGGTAACCGAGCAGCTGGTGGATCATCCAGATTTGCGTGTCGCTCAAATACTGAATGCGGCAGTAGGCCTCAATCGCTTCAATAAAGGAAGACATTCGGTATTCTTGAAGAAGCAGCATTCTCCCCATGAATTGGACGAGGTCAACAAGCTGCATATCCTGCCCGACTGTATCGAGGTCGATTAAGTAGCAGCTGCCGCGGGGAGTCAGCAAAAAATTGTGGCTGGCCACATCCCGGTGTGCTAGCGTGCCTTGTTCCATAGACGCGTAGAGCTCCGCTGTCAGCGGCAATTTGTAAGCAGCCTGGAGAGTGCCTCGCCCTTCGCGAATTGCATCTTCCGCCATTTCTGAAATCAGCTGTTCGAGCCGATTTTGCGGTTCTTTCTGCTCGATATGCCAGGTGATCTTTTCGAAATGCTCCAGTCTGCTTTCCCATTTATCGATCAGCGCTGGCTTTCCATCAAACGGAAATGGCTCCGCCAGCGGAAAATCACGAGCGGCCTGGTGAAATCTGGCGAGGGTCATCGCCGCTCTCTTGACATCGGAAAGAGAAGCGTTATCCGATTCACGTCCATCGATCATATTCATAATCGTATAGTACTTCCCCTGAAAGGGAAAAATCTTTTCTCCCTCATAGTCAGACACGTACTTAACGGTATGGGTAAATCCTTTATCCCGGAGTATCTCTGAAAGCTTTGTCACCCACTCTGCTTTCTCTCGCTGTTTATACCCTTTCAAAATCCAATGGCCCCGATCCGTTTTCAGGTAATTCACGTTCCGACGAGGTTTTACCCCGTAAATACGGCAGCGGAATGCTTTTTCAAGAGACGGAACAATGGATTTGTTCATGTCCGGGGAATCAGGAAGAAGATTCGTCATATCCCGTTTCCCAATCAGGCCACACTTCCGGTGCTGGGAGAGCCGGCTTCTCTTTGGAATCTGGATATGACTCTTGGTAAGCTATATGCTGGTATCCGCGGCCGCAATCATCGGAATCGGGCGTTATGTGATGACTCTCCCCCCTGCGTCTTCTGTGACCAGATGAGCTGGAAGAGGATTCAACATACGTTCTTCTTCTTCTCTGTTTACGAGAACGGGGATAACTTCCATACGGTTCCTCTGGCGAGTGATAATAAGGGTAAGCAGGCGGCATCATGTTCGGCAAGTGGTCCGGCATAAAGTCCGGCATTGCGTGTGGCATCATATTCGGCATGAAGTCCGGCATCGTATGTGGCATCATATTCGGCATAAAGTCTGGCATCGCATTTGGCATCATATTCGGCATAAAGTCTGGCATCGCATCTGGCATCATATTCGGCATAAAGTCTGGCATTACATGCGGGATCATTGGCGGCATCATATTCGGATACGGCATGGGTGGACAAAACGGCATCATTTCCGGGAGTACCTCTGCCTGCACTTGCGGCATTGGGATAATCGGTGGCTGGCCGCACGGCGGGCATGGTCTCACAAAATCATGGTAAGGCTGCGGCGGCTGATATGGGTAGTAAGGCTGCTGCGGTATCGCTGGGCTCACCTGGGTTGGCGGTTGCATTGGTCTTCTTGGAGTGGGACGGAACGGCTGCTGTTGGCCTTTTAGTGTCGGCGGCACGGTCGGCTGCAGCGGGCTGACTTGTGTCCTCGGCATTGGCGGCTGCACTGGTCTTACCTGTGTCTTCGGCAGCGGCGGCTGCAATGGACTTGCTTGTGTCCTCGGCAGCGGCGGTTGCAGCGGACTCACTTGTGTCTTCGGCTCCGGCTGCTGCAGCGGACTCACTTGTGTCTTCGGCTCGGGCTGCTGCAGCGGGCTTACCTGCGTCTTCGGCCTAGGTGTTGGCAGTGGACTGGTCTTTTTCGGCGTAGGCGGCATGATCGGACGTGGAAGGACAGGAGCTTCGGCCAATGGTGAGACTCGCTGCGGCGGACGAGGCTGTGCAGGCGGCAGTGGCGGGAGGGCAGGTGGCATATTATTATCTGGGATAAAGGGGAGTGCCTGAGGTGTTTCGATCTCGGATTCGATCTCCATGCTTTCTTCCCTGTCAAAGTCTTCTTCCGATTCAATATCAATGTCCTCAGGTATATCCTCTTCCATCTCCGGCTCTTCCTCCGAGGGCTCCATCGGGCGTGTCTCAATCCGCTCCGGCACTTCCGGCACCGGCTGCGGTGCTGGTTGCGGCGCTGGTTGCGGCGCTGGCTGCGGCGCTGGCTGCGGTGCTGGCTGTGGTGCTGGCTGCGGTGCTGGCTGTGGTTCCGGCTGCGGCAGCGGAGCCTCCTTTTGCTCTTGGATTGGCCGTTCCTTTACCAGGGGAGATTCGGCTGGCTGCTGGATCGGGCGCTCTTTTACCCGGGGAGATTCCGTTTCCCCAAAGATTTGACTTTCACTTGCCTGAGGAGATTCACTTGATGAAAATGGTCTGCTTTGCTGCGGACGGACTGGAATCCCCATTGACGGGATTTTAACCCTCAAGCCGGGGTAGATGAGATCGGGATTTTTAATTTGACTGTTCAGGCGAAGCAGTTCTTTAAAGTCCACTCCATATTTTTTTGCGATTTTCCACATGGTATCGCCTTTTTGAACTACATGGATTCTCACTGTTTCTCCTCCCTCTCGGAAACTCCCTACCATGGTATGCACCCATGGGCGTTTTGCTCACCCGGTTAAAAAAGGGTTGACGCCCATCTTTGTCACCCGGTTTTTGGACAATAAAAAAGCCACCTGCTCAGGTGGCTTTGTACATGTAAAACGGATACGTGCCAAGCTGTCTGACTTGACAGCCCAGCGCCTCAATTTCTGCAAAGGCTCCAGGCAGCAGCACATCATCCATTTTTTGTTCGATATCGATTACAAAATAGTAGCTGCCCAACCCTTTTTTCGTCGGACGCGATTCAATCTTTGACAAGTTGATCTTGCGCCACGCAAAGGCAGCCAAAACCTGATAAAGCGCTCCGGGAAAATCCTCTGGCAGTGTCACCAGGATGGTAGTCTTCTCTTTGGAGGAGGAGGGCAGATCCAACGGCTCTTTGCCGATGAGCAGGAATCGGGTATAGTTGTTGGAATAGTCTTGAATCTCCTGCCACGCGAAAGAAAGTGGGTAAATTTCCGGATTTAAACGGGTTCCAATCGCAGCCCATGGCTCTTCCGGATGCTCACTGACAGTCTGCGCAGCTTTTGCCGTGCTGTTCGTATACTCGATCACAGCCTGGGGCAGATGCTCCCGAATAAAATTATGGCATTGGGCGATCGCATGCGGGTGTGACAATATTCGTTCAATTGCGGACAATTCCAGCTGCTCTTCCCGCTTGGCTACCAATAGATGCTGGGAAATAGGCAGCGCCAGCTCCCCCATGATCGGCAGGTCCACTTCGTGAATCAACCAGTCCAATGCTGTATTCACGGTGCCCTCAATCGTGTTTTCAATCGGAACGACACCGTAGTCGACTTCGCCTTTGTCAACAGCGACGATCACGTCAATAATGCTTGGATACGGCAGACGTTGAATCTGCAGCCCGGCGGTCAATGCCAACGCGGCTTCCTCGCTGAAGGTTCCGTGCGGCCCAAGAAAAGCAAGTTTCTTCTCCATGGCAGTACTCCTATCCGTATTTATCTCTCTTCGAATACCACCTGTGCGCCATGCTTATCCGGTTTCAGCTGCATCGCTCGATAAGAAACGCCATGTTTGCTCATGACAGATTCTATAAATCCGCTGAGGTTGTGCAAATCCTCCTCTGTTTGATAAAAGCAGAGGATAGTGGGGCCGGCACCGCTAAGAGTAGCACCCAGAGCACCGCTTTCAGCCGCTCCTTCCAGTATTTCAGACAAGCCGGGTACCAGTTCGGCGCGATACGGCTGATGCATCCGATCCTTCATCGCCTGGCTCAACAGGTCAAGTCTGCCTTGCGCCAATGCGGCCACAAGCAAACTGCTATGACCAACATTATATATGACATCCTGCTTGCTGTACATCTGGGGCAGGACATTTCGCGCTTTTTCCGTGGAGAGCGGAAAATCCGGGATGATCGCCAACGTTTTGAGCTCGTCGGGCGGATCGAGCCGAACATACGGAATGGCTTGATGCTTCTCTTCAGGCATGGTAGCAACTACCACTCCGCCAAACAAAGACGCCCCTATATTGTCCGGGTGTCCCTCCAGCAAAGTCCCCATCCGGAACAGCTCGTCACGCGTATACGGCTCGCCTAAAAGGTGGTTGGCAGCCACCAGTGCACCAGCGATGGCTGCCGCACTGCTCCCTAAGCCCCTGGTCAACGGAGCATCGCTCGCGGCCCGGATATACAGCTCCGGGGCGGACTGTCCTGCTTCGCGAAACAGCCCGGCAGCTACTTCATACAGCAGATTGCTCTTGTCGGCAGGCAGCCCTTGCATTTCAGGTCCGATCAGTTCGATTGCGGTCGTCTCAGCTACCGCTATTTCCACCGAGGAGTACAATTGAAAGGCCATGCCGATCGTATCAAAGCCTGGGCCCATATTGGCCGTACTCGCGGGTACATTCACCCGAACTTGCGAACGACTTTCCATCATGCCATCCCTGCTTTCTCGGCAATGAACGACATCACCGCTTCACGGGTGGCCGGGATCGACCGCGGCTCTTCGCCGACCAGCTTCAAAGCAATGTTGGGATCCTTCAAACCGTTTCCGGTCAAGACACAGGCAATCTGTGCGCCATCCGACAGCTTCCCTTGCCTGCGCAGCTTGATGATACCCGCGAGCGACGCAGCCGAAGCCGGTTCGCAAAAGATGCCTTCATGCTTGGCCAGCATTTGGTACGCTTCCAGAATCTCGTCGTCCGTCACGCTGTCCACCAGACCGTTTGACTCGGAAACGGCCTGCAGCGCTCCTTCCTTGCTCGCCGGGTTGCCGATACGGATGGCCGTAGCGATGGTTTCCGGATTGGATACGGTTTCCCCCAGTACGAGCGGAGCCGCTCCGGCCGCTTGAAAACCGTACATGTTTGGCAGGCTGTCGATCAAGCCGAAATCACGATATTCTTTGAAGCCTTTCCAGTAGGCGGTTATATTTCCTGCATTCCCGACAGGGATAGCGAGAATGTCCGGCGCTTTTCCCAACGCGTCGCATATTTCAAACGCCGCGGTTTTTTGTCCTTCGATCCGGTACGGATTGACGGAGTTCACCAGCGTAATCGGCTCTGACGCGGTAATTTCGCGGACGATTTGCAGAGCTTCGTCAAAGTTGCCGTCGATCGCGATAACCTCCGCCCCATACGCGATGGCCTGAGCCAGCTTTCCGAGGGCGATATTGCCATTTGGTATCAATACGATGCAGCGAAGTCCAGCGCGGGCTGCATAAGCAGCGGCAGCGGCAGACGTATTTCCCGTGGAAGCACACATGATGGTGCGGCTGCCTTCTTCTACAGCCTTGGCTACTGCCATGACCATGCCCCGATCCTTGAATGAGCCTGTAGGATTGAGACCTTCATACTTAAAGTGAAGCTCAACGGCCAGTCTCTCGCTCAGGTTCGGTGCATGAATGAGCGGCGTGCTTCCCTCGTGAAGACTGATCAGCGGGGTGTTTTCCGTCACTGGCAAAAAGCTGCGGTACCTCTCCAGGATGCCGGTGTGCCGTTTGATCATGTTCGGTGATGGTGCCTGGTCCATGTTTATTCTCCTCCCTCTACCCGGTAGCAGCTTTTGATTTCATGAACGATGTCCATTTCTTCCATGTAGGTGAGTACCGCGTCCATGTCGCCTTTGGCCGCCGAGTGAGTCACCAGGATGATTTCAGCCTGCTGACCGTTGTTGTACGGCTGCTGAACGACTTGCTCGAGAGATATATTTTTCTCCGCTAAAAGCTGTGTGATCTGAGCAAGTACACCCCGCTTGTCTGCCACTACCATGCGGAGGAAGTACTTGGACAGCTTTTGACTGTCTTCCTTCAGGATTTTCTCCTTGTATGGAGCTACCATGCCGCGGCCGTTTACGCCGAGCTTCATGTTTTTCACCACTGTCACGAGGTCGGAAACTACCGCTGTTGCCGTCGGCAGCTCGCCTGCACCCGGTCCGTAAAACATCGTCTCGCCAACCGCTTCCCCGTGCACGTAAACCGCGTTGAACACACCGTTTACCGATGCCAGCGGATGACTTTTGGCCACCATGGTAGGCTGTACGCTTACTTCGATGGCTTCTCCGTCGCGACGGGCCAAACCGAGCAATTTCACCTCGTAGCCGAGTTTTTTTCCGTAGGCGATGTCCTCTTTGGATACGCGGCTGATCCCTTTTACATCTACGTCTTCGAGCTTCATCGGAACGCGGAAGCCAAGCGTTGCCAAAATCGCCATTTTACGGGCGGCGTCAAAGCCTTCCACATCGGAGGTGGGGTCTGCTTCCGCATAGCCCAAAGCTTGGGCCTCCTTGAGCACTTCCGCGTAATCGGCCCCTTCCTGGCTCATTTTGCTCAGGATGTAATTCGTCGTTCCATTTACAATTCCCATCATTTTGGTAATTCGGTCGGATGAGAAGCCTTCCACCAATGCGCGCAAGATTGGAATGCCGCCCGCGACGCTTGCTTCGTAAAAGACATCACAGCCTTTTTCCTCAGCCTTTTGCAGGATTTCCCCTCCGTGCAGCGCCATCAAATCCTTATTGGCCGTGACCACGTGCTTGCCACGATCCAATGCAGCCAATATGTAATCTTTAGCCTGCGAGATGCCGCCAATGACTTCCACTACGACATCAATGCCTTCGTCATCCAATATATCGTGAACATCGGTGGTAACGATTTTTTCCATCGAAGGGATGCTGCGGGATTTTTCCGCATTCTGCACGAGAATTTTGCTGATTTCAATGCCAAGCCCAGTCTGCTTTTGCAGATCCTCCTGGTGGGCTTGAATAATCCGGACTACCCCTGTTCCAACCGTTCCAAACCCCATCAATCCTACGCGTACCGTTTGCTTCTCCATGTGAACTCCTCCCAAATTCGGCGACTTATCCGCGACCTACAATCATCGCTCTTCGCACGCCGTTTATCTCTTGCAACCCTTCCAGAAACTCTGTGCTCGGCACCTTCAGGTTCGCCATATCGACGGACAAGGTGATATTGGCAATTCCCTGCAGCGGAATCGTTTGGTTAATCGTCAGTACATTGCCGCCCAAGTCTGCGACGAATTGCAGGACTTTTGACAATAAGCCGGATCGGTGCTCCAACGCGAAGGTGATCGTCATAATTTTTTCACTCATCATCGCGTTGAACGGAAAAATACTGTCCTTGTACTTGTAAAAGGCGCTCCGGCTCAGTCCGACCCGTTCTACTGCCTCATTGACCGTATCGACTTCGCCAGAATCCAGCAATTTTTTCGCTTCAATCGTCTTGGCGATTGACTCGGGCAGGATGTCCGACCGTATCAGATAGAACTTTTCTTCCCGCTTCACTTGCTATGTCCTCCTGAGAAAAACAGTTGTTTTTACATAGAGGACATTATAGCCCATATCTTTTGATCTGACAATCCTTATCCGACATTTTTCTCATTCCAGCGGTTCTCGGGTTCACAGGTACATGCAGACTAGCCCTTTGGCGCAGACTAAAACGGATCACGTACGAAGCGAGGTGAAGCAGGATGGCAGGACGAGGCAAAACGGACAAGTCGGAACGTCGCAATAACCACCCCGCTGGCAAGCCAAGCTCCTTGGATCAATTCGGGGATAACCTCCGTGGGAAAAAGATGGCGCAATCGCCGCATATTACAGAAGATCCGAGCGGCAATGGATAGTACAGACAGCGCTTGAGCGAAATCATCTAAACGCAAAAAAAGTATGCCCTTGTCCCGGGCATACTTTTCTCTTCACTATGACGGTTTGCAAGACTCTGCGGCTAAATGTACAAAGGACCGCTATACGCGTAATTCCCTTTGGTTTCGGCTCAAAAAAAACCGCTCCTCAGGAGGAAGCGGTTTGTGCCAGTTGGTGATAGTAATCGCGAATGACCTTGTGGTATTTTTCATCGATATCGGTAAAGATCAGCTTCACGACGGCTTTTCCATCTTGAAACGTTTTTTCCACGACTTTGGCCATCGCCACCAGCTCCTGCTTGACCGAGGGGATCTCAAAGGATAGGTGCAGAAACTCCCCGACCGCGACATATCCTTCCGTACTCATGACGAGCCTGGTAGGTGAGAAGTATAGCAGAACCCCTTCTGCCTTCTCTTCGATAGGGCGGGCCCCCATTACTTTATACGGAATCTTTACCGTAACGTTGGGCTGGAGTAATTTCAATTCACCTTTTGTGGAAATTTCAATCCCGACCGGAAGCAGTCGAGCCATTTTCACCGGCCAGATTGTCTCTTCCTGAATGACTTCCAGATCCAGCGAAGTAACGGTCGCATCTGTTTCCCAGCGCAGTCGAACCCGGGAGCCGACAAGCGGCGGGCGCTGCTCTTTTTCCTGCGAATAAGACACAATAAGGTATCCTGCTTGAACGTGCTCGACCATCACTGTCAGAGACCCTTGCGGCTGCTTGGCAAGGATCATCTGCAGGACGGCACCGCGATGCAATCGATTGTCAGCGAGAAAAGACGCCAGGGAAACTACGTCAGCCATACCATTCATCACTCCACGAATTCAAACTCAAAATCTCCGATCCGAACGGTATCTTTATCCCGCGCCCCATGCTTGCGCAAAGCGTCATCAACACCCATATTCCGCATCATGCGGGCAAAACGCTGGACCGAATCATAGCTGTTCAGGTTCGTCATGCGCACCAGCTTTTCGATTTTCTCTCCACTGACCACAAATACGTCTTCTTCCTTGGTAATGAAGAATGGATCAGGTTCTTTCTCGGCACGAAATACGACGCGCTCCTCGACCTCTGCCACCTCTTCGACTGTCAGCTTGTCCGGCAGCGTATCCAGCAAGTCCGCCACGGCGTACATCAATTCCCGAACGCCTTGACGAGTGGCTGCCGAGATTTCGAAAACTGTCACATCAGGAAGTTTTTCCTTGAAGCGCTTCAGGTTTTCCTTTGCCTCTGGCAAATCCATCTTGTTCGCTGCGACGATCTGATGACGCTCTTCCAGCCGCAGGTTGTACAGCTTTAATTCCTTGTTGATCTGAATGTAATCCTCATAAGGGTCCCTGCCGTCCACTCCGGCCATGTCAATGACATGAACGATCAATCGGGTACGCTCGACATGCCGCAGGAATTGATGGCCTAGTCCCACACCCTGGTGGGCTCCTTCAATCAGACCGGGCAAATCGGCCATGACAAAGCTGCGTTCACCCAAGTCCACGACACCCAAATTGGGCGTAATGGTCGTGAAGTGATATTCGGCAATTTTCGGTTTCGCTGCCGTCACAGAAGAAAGCAGGGTGGATTTCCCTACAGAAGGGTACCCAACCAGCCCGACATCGGCCATTACCTTTAGTTCCAGCGTAATGTAGCGTTCCTGTCCCGGTTCGCCGTTTTCGGAGATATGCGGTGCCGGATTGGCTGGCGTAGAAAAACGCATGTTTCCGCGGCCTCCACGTCCTCCTTTGGCGATTACAGCCCTTTGGCCGTGCTCCACCAGATCCGCAATGACCTCTCCCGTATCATCGTCCACCACCGTTGTTCCCGGGGGTACACGGACGATCAAATCCTCGGCACCAGCTCCATGCTGCGCCTTGTTGCGGCCATGCTCGCCGCGCGGCGCCTTGAAATGCCGCTGGTATTTGAAATCGACCAGTGTACGCAGTCCTTCGTCAACGACAAAGACGACGTCACCGCCACGCCCTCCATCACCGCCAGCCGGTCCGCCGAGCGGCACGTATTTTTCCCGGCGGAAAGAGACGGCTCCGTTTCCACCGTCCCCCCCTTTTACAAACACTTTCGCTTGATCCACAAACATGATGTCACCTCTATCCTTCCGCAACCGGAACTACCAGCTCCAGTATCCAATCCTCATCTGTATGTATCCATTCGGTGACGATCACCGGGCCCTGCATTCCTTCACGTACCAGTTTTTCCAGTTCGACCATTCCGGATGCACGAATTTTCCCTGCCAGATCGAACCGGAAGTGAATCCCCCGCTCGCCTTTAAACAAGGATATTTGCATGCTGGCTGGTTCGAACATATTTTTTTCCAAATGCTTATTCACTGTACATACAATACCTGACACCGTGTCAAACAAAGCCTTTTCATCCAGGACCGTCAACGCCAAATCTACATGGCTGCACACGTCCACTTCCATGAGCATGTCTTTGTTCAGCGCGTTAAAGGTCAAGAAGAAGACGGACAACATCGAGCTGTTTAGCCGGGCCAGCATACTTTCCTGCATCGCGAGTTCAGAGACGCGCTTCAGGTATGCTTCCCCTTCCTCAGGGCGGCCCAAACGCAGATAGCCAAGCAGTACCTGAACATGATTCAGCCAGTCATGACGCTGCCGATTTAATACGGTCAGCAGTTCGTCTGTTTGCTCTGTAAACAGCTTCCGCTCGTCTATCATTTTTCCCACCCAAACCGATAAGAATTTCTTTCTTGTACCTATTGTAACACATGAAAACGTAGACATAAAGAAAACCCAGCAACAAGGCTGGGTTTTTCGTTTCCGTATTTACGCTTGGGAAGCGACCGGCTCGATCACCACTTGTTTGCGATCGCGGCCCAGACGCTTGAAGCGAACAACACCGTCTGCTGTTGCAAACAGAGTATCGTCGCCGCCTTTCATCACGTTTTCACCTGGGTAAATTTTCGTACCACGTTGGCGAACGAGGATGTTACCGGCTTTTACGAATTGACCATCGCCGCGTTTCACGCCAAGGCGCTTGGAGATGGAATCGCGACCGTTCTTGGTAGAACCTACCCCTTTTTTGGAGGCGAAGAACTGAAGGTCTACAGTAAACAGCATTTTCATTGTGAGGCACCTCCTTGCCATTTGTCATCTTGTACCGAAACGTATGATCCGTACTGCTCCGCAACCGCCAGCAAGGATATGACCATGCTCTCCGCCAGTAGCTGCTGTTTCTCGTGGAGCTCTGCATCCTCCAAGGATGAAATGCTCCAGCGGAGAAACCCGCCGTCTTTTGGAGCCTGCGAAACTTGAGGAACGATGCCGAGCAGAGGGTGAATTGCATTCAAAATGCCAAAACTGATCGCTGATACAGCAGAACATACAATGTCCGAGCCATAGGCAGCCGCATTGGCATGTCCGGAAATGCACACCTCTTTAATCCCGTACGGCGCTCGATTCACGATCACTTCAATCATGGCCGATCACTTACGCGTTGATCTTTTCGATCACAACTTTGGTGAACGGTTGACGGTGACCTTGCTTGCGACGGTAGTTTTTCTTGGATTTGTATTTGTACACGATAATTTTTTGGCCTTTACCGTGTTTTTCTACTTTACCAGTTACCGTTGCGCCAGCTACAGTAGGAGCTCCTGCTGTAACCTTGCCGTCTTTGCTTACAAACAGTACTTTGTCGAAAGTAACTACGTCACCTTCAGTAGCAGCCAGTTTCTCGATGAAGAGAACTGCTCCTTCTTCTACTTTGTACTGTTTTCCACCGGTTTCGATAATAGCGTACATTGTGTGCACCTCCTATACTCAGACTCGCCTGTGCAGGTGCGCCGCGAAAGGCGACTTGAGAACCTGATCCGAGCGGTTACAGTATGCCGAGGCATAACTGTATGACAACCACTAGGATACCATACGGTGATTCGCCCAGTCAAGAATTTTTCGCATGAGAAAGCCAGAGCCGCTCCGCTTCTTGCCGACTTCCGGCATATAAAATCCGATAGCGCCCGCCCGACAGCTCTTCTGCCTTGCGGACGTACAGAGTGACCGGCCATGCCGATCCGTCTGCCTGTCCATTCTGCCAGTATTCAAACAGCCGATCGGACAGCTCCACGAGAGCAGCCTCCGCATCCTGGACTTTGGCCAGAGCTTCAAGATCTTCCCTGAGGTATCGGAAGCACTCCTCTATTTTCAGCATGCGTCCGCCGCCTTCACAGCACGGACACGGCTCTGTCAAACGTTCAGCCAGACTTGCTCTCGTCCGCTTTCTCGTCATCTCCACCAGACCGAGGGACGTCATGCCCAGCACGGACACCGGTACCGGATCGGCTTTTAGAGCACTCTCCAAAGCCTTGAAAACGCGCTCCCGGTTTTTTTCCTCGCGCATGTTGATAAAATCAACGATGATCATTCCTCCGATGTCCCGCAAGCGAAGCTGGCGGGCAATCTCATCGGCCGCTTCCAGATTCGCCGCGGTGACTGCCTGTTCGCGCTGCTGTCCGCCTCTGCCCGAAAAAGCTCCGGTATTGACATCAATCACGGTCAGCGCTTCGGTCCGGTCGATCACGATATTGCCGCCGCCTGCGAGAGGCACTTGCCTTTGAAGCGCTAGAGCGAGCTGCTCTCTGACACCCCACTGCGCAAACAGCGGCTCCTTTTGCCGATGCCAGCGAAGCTTTGGCAGCTCTTCAGGGAACATGGCTTCCATCAGCTTGCCAACCTTGCGAAAAAGAGCCGCGTCCTCAACAATCACTTCCTCTGCGCCATCGGCCAAAAAGTCCCGCAGCGCCGCTTCGATGAGACTGTCGTCCAGCAATAAACGGCACGGGGCCTTCTTGCCTTGCACCGCTTGCCAAGCGTCCCGCCAACGGCCGCGCAAATACGCCCATTCCCGCCTGAGCTGCTCTTCATCCGCTTCGGCCGCTTCGGTACGGACAATCACGCCCTCCCCCTTTTCCAAAAGCGAGGACATGAGCGTGGTCAACCGCTCCCGTGCGCATTCGTTCCTGATTTTGCGGGAAACGGACACCGGCTCCTCACCCGCGCCCAGTCCTTCCGCCGGCAAATAGACGAGCAGCCGCCCCTGCAGGCTGACCCGCGCTGTCACTCGGGGAGCTTTCGTTTCCGTCCCTTCCTTGATCACCTGAACGAGCAGAGACTCGCCTTCACGCACATAGGCACTAATGGAACGCCCTGCTTTTTTGCCAGAGATCGGAGCTGCTTCGTCCACATACAAAAACGCTTGTTGATCATACCCGATATCGATAAATGCCGATTGAATGCCCGGCACTACCTTGGCCACTTTTCCGTAATAAATATCCCCTGACAGCGCCTCGCTCGCTTCCGCCTGGGTTCGCCATTCCACCAGCTTGCCCTTGTTCATGAGCGCTATGCGCAGCTGTCCACCAGCATTACTGATCCCCGCGCTTTTCAACAGACTGCCTCCTTGCCGATGCCCTTGATTATTCCCCCGTCCGGCCTGCTCATTTTGAGCAAAACACTTTCCGGCTTGCCGGCAGGATAATCATGCAGCGATCGAGTAATCTTTCATGATCCGTCCAAGACAGCTCCTTCAGAAGTAATCTAGCATAGCTGCGCGGGAATGAAAAGGGAAGGAGGATCGTCCAGGATGGTATCACATTCAGCAAAATAGGAGGGCCCCTGATGAGAGAAGAGAGGCAGCTGGGCATTCGCAAGCTTGCCCCGGAAGATGCCGTTCACTTGCGCGTGTGGCTGAATGACGAGCGTGTGCTGACTTATTATGAAGGGCGGGATCGGCCACATGACGACGCGATGATCCGTGCGAATTTTTTTCCGGAAGACGATGAAGGTGTCAGCCGTTTTCTTGTACTTTTCGGAGAGGAGCCAATCGGCTACGTACAATACTACCCCGTCGATAGCCAGGACAAGCTGGCATACGGGTACTCCCCCGATGAAGCCATCTACGGCATGGACCAGTTTATTGGCGAGCCGGTGTATTGGAACAAGGGACTTGGAAGCCGTCTCGTCTCAAGCGTAGTGCAAGCGCTCAGCACGGAAAAGCATGCTACCCGGGTGATCATGGACCCGCAAGCATGGAACAGGCGAGCCATCCGCTGCTACGAGAAGTGCGGATTTCGCAAGGTGAAGCTGCTTCCCCGGCATGAATGGCACGAGGGGAAAAAACGCAATTGCTGGCTGATGGAATGGCGTGCAGAAGACTGATCAGACGGCAGAAACGCCCGCTTGCTCAAAGCAGCTTGCCAACAGCTGTGTCGTGCTTCTTTTCAAACAGCATCGCATGCAGTAGCTGCTGCTCCGGCAACAGCCCCGTCCCTTTGACGTAGACCAGATGGGTATAGCCGCGGCATAACAAGTAGGATACCTCGATTACCGTCGCGGTCGGGGGTACTGTCAAAGCACGCACAGCCTGCTCTTCTGCAGAGCGGACGTATTTTTCCATCAAGAAACGGATGAACTGATAGGGGAAGCGCAAAAATGTCTGAATGTTGATGGCCAGAAGATAGACCGCGACAATGGCAACATTCAGTTGCAGCGAGAGGCTGGCCATTCCCAGCATGAAGGCAGCAAGCAATGTGCTTGCCGCTATTGAGGAAACTGCCGCTTTCCGGTACGGAAGATACCAGCATAGCAATGCCTGGAGTATCCGTCCTCCGTCCAAAGGCCAGATCGGCAAAAGGTTAAAGCCGGCGATGATCAGATTGCTCGTCAGAAAAAAGCGGGCCCACTCCTCTGTCCATAGGCCCAGTGTCCAACAGCCCCAAGAAAACGCCATCATAACGACATTGAGAAAAGGGCCGGCAAGAGCCACAACGATTTCATCCAAGGGATCGGTCGCATACGCCTCTTCCATCGTTGCCACGCCGCCAAACGGCAGCAGCTGCACCTCCGTAACCCTCCATCCCAGCTCTCTGGCAACAGCCACATGTCCCATCTCATGAATGCAGACAATGATAAATAAAGAGAGTACTTCTGTGAACAAGCCCATGACCACTGAAAGGCCGATCACGAACCAAAAGAGCAGATGGATTCGAATACGGATGCCAAAGAGGCGCCAATCATTCAAAGGTGATCACTTCCAGCGGGTTGCTCGGTTGCTCCTGCACCTGCAGTCCTACGTACAGATGCCGTACTGTTTCATTGACCGCTCTCGGGACACCCACCACCTGCCCTGCCCCGAGAAAATCGTCGACCGCTACCTGGACCGTCTCCATATTGCCAAACCAAAGCTCCCTCCCCTTCGCCAACCGAACAACCACTGTCTTTCCGTACCCAGGCTTGTCGCCGATGAAAGTCACCCAGCCTGTCTCTCCCATCACAACATTCCCGTCCCCTTCGGTGCTCAGGATGACCTTTGTGCTTTTCGGGTCGAAGGGCTTAGCCACTCTCCAGTCCGCTGACCATTTCCAGACGTTCAAGGTCTGCGGCGTGCTTGCGGGAACGGCTTTTGTACCGGATAACGACGGCAAAAGGGTCGGCAGGGAGCCAAACCGGGCCTCGTACCAACCCGCCACACCGGAAAAATTAAAATCGCGCGTCATGACTTCGCGCGCTTGGTTTTTCCAGGAAGATGGCAGCAGCGATGATTGAAACAAAACATAGGCCAGACCAATCAACAGCAGGGACGCAACAATCTGCATGCTCCATTTTTCTTGTGGCGGCAGCGAGGGAAAGCTTCCTTTTTCTCCGCGGGATGACGTCGGAAACAAATCGGAATCCGTCTCGATCGGGTCCTTCCAGTCATCCACAAACGGGGCGAAGCTGTCTCTTGATTGGGTGCGAATCCGTTCTACCCGCTCTCGTCTTCTCTCTTTCACACCATCTACTTTATCGAACATGTACATCCCTCCGAAGGCCAAGCTTTGGTACATCTTATGACTTGTCTCCTGGCAATATTCGCAGGCTTCAGAGGGTCCATATACATGCAAAAAAGCAGTCCCTCAAACGAGAGACTGCTTTTCGTATCTGCCAATATTTACAGTTTTGCAACGTTGGCAGCTTGAGGACCACGGCTACCTTGAACGATTTCGAATTCTACTTTTTGGCCTTCTTCCAGGGTTTTGAAGCCTTCTGTCTGGATTGCGCTGTAGTGTACGAATACGTCATCTCCGCCTTCTACTTGGATGAAGCCGTATCCTTTCTCCGCGTTGAACCATTTTACGATACCTTGTTGCATGAAACAAACCTCCCTAAACATTGCGCCCATGAGGCGAGAAAGTGTACCGTTAACCTGTTTTTACAGAGAAGTTTTCTTCAGTATGGAAAAAAGTCATACCCTGGCGAGATTTGACCACATGGTGGTGTCTTCTCTTCGAAGGTACGACCCACAACCAATCCATCAAATCACTACAGCTAGTAAAAATGGTTAACTTAGGTTGAGTGTATCACATTCGGATGAAATTGTCACGCATTTTGAAATGTGTGTGAACAACTCTTTTTAATCAAATCTGAGCTTGTCTTTGCGCATCCCGATATTGAGCACGACTCCCATAATCAGAAAATTCGTGAGCAGTGAGCTCCCTCCGTAGCTGATAAATGGCAACGGAAGACCGGTAATCGGCATAAGCTGAATCGTCATTCCGATGTTTTCAAAGACCTGAAAGGTAAGCATGCCTACAACGCCCGCGACGACGTACGAACCAAACGGATCTTTGGCCTCCATGGCGATCCGGATCATCCGGTAAATCAGGAAAAAGAACAGGATCATCAGCAGACCCGCTCCGACAAAGCCCAGCTTCTCGGCGATGACGGTGAAAATAAAGTCGCTTTCCCCTACTGGCACCCAGCCGAAGCTTGCCTGCGTCGGCGTGTTTACTCCCTTGCCCAGCAATTGACCGGAACCGATGGCAATCAATGACTGTTTCAGTTGAAAGCCTTTTCCCATCGCTTCCAGATCGGGATCCAGCCAAAAGACGATCCTGTCCCACTGGTACGGCTTGATGATCTTGAAGAAAAGCGGCTGCTTGTACATATAAATAAGCGCCATCGCTCCGAAAAAGCTGACGACCAGCGTACCCAAGTACAGGACGTGCTTGAGCCGGATTCCGCCTACGATCAGCATGGTGACCAGAATTCCGCAGTAGACAAGCGCACTTCCGAGGTCGGGCTGCACGAGAATGAGCAGCAAAGGTACGGCCACGATCAAGCCTACGGGAATGAGCTGATAAAAGTAATAGAACCGATTGTTGTCTTCCGCATGTTTGGCCAAAAGCCTGGCCACCGCGAGAATCGTAAATAATTTCATCGGTTCGGAAGGCTGAAATAGGATGACCCCCAAATTGTACCAGCTGGTCGCATTGTTGATCGGCTTCGTCTCAAAGACACCAATCAGCAGAATAATTCCGATCGCATAAAAAACGTATGCCAAAGAATGATACAGCCGATAATCGAACAGCAGTGTAACGGCGAGGACAACAAAGCCGATCGAGTACCAAAGCACTTGTTTCATGGCAGCATCCACGCCCTTGGCGGACCCGCTTATCCCGATGTAGCTGAATGCGCACAAGCCAAGCAAAATGACGAGAATAGCCCAGTCTATCTGTTTTAAATGTCGTTTTTCCAGGTCCATGGTTATCCTCCTAGAAAACCTTTCTCCCCTGTCAACAGACGGGGCTTTTGCCTCTGTTCATGATGTGTAGACGAAAGGAAAGAACAGGAGTGCTCCTGTTCTTTATCTATGTGCCATCATCGGTTTATTTAAAACCAAAGAATTTCCGGACTTTTTGAAACACCCCTGCTTTTTGTTCCAAAGGCTGCAATGGAACCGCTTCACCCAGCAGGCGGCGAGCAATGTTGCGGTAGGCAATGGCAGCACGCGACTCATGATTCATAACCGCCGGCTCACCTTGGTTGGCAGATTTGATGACATGATCATCATCTGGCACAACGCCCACCAAGTCAATGGCTAGCAAATCCAGAATATCTTCCACATCCAGCATATCGCCATTTTTCACCAAATGAGGGCGCACGCGATTGATGACCAGCTTGGGCATCCCCATTTTTTCCCGCTCCAAAAGCCCAATAATACGGTCCGCATCGCGTACAGCGGCTTTTTCCGGAGTGGTAACCACAATCGCCTGGTCAGCCCCGGCGACCGCATTG
Organism: Brevibacillus sp. FSL K6-2834; assembly: GCF_038592925.1. Taxonomy (NCBI): domain Bacteria; kingdom Bacillati; phylum Bacillota; class Bacilli; order Caryophanales; family Paenibacillaceae; genus Brevibacillus; species Brevibacillus sp. FSL K6-2834. Next base: position 1,921,863 of record NZ_CP151945.1, on the reverse strand, counting down.
CGGAAGCCCTGTTCAATGCCTGCCGGACAATCAATGACCACATAATCGAATTCACGCTTTAGCTGGGTTACAATTTCCTCCATCTGCTCGGGGGAAACTGCCGATTTGTCTTTTGTCTGTGCAGCCGGCAGCAAGGACAGATTTTCGAACCGTTTGTCTTTGATCAAGGCTTGCTGCAAACGGCAGGACCCTTCCGCGACATCAACCAAGTCGTAAATGATCCGGTTCTCCAGACCCATCACCACATCCAGGTTGCGCAGCCCGATATCGGTATCCACCATGCATACCTTTTGGCCCAAAAGTGCAAGAGCCGTTCCCAGATTGGCGGAGGTGGTCGTCTTTCCCACGCCGCCTTTTCCTGATGTTACGACAATTCCAATACCCACATCCGTTCCTCCTTCAACTACGTCGAGTACCACATTTCACATCTGTATCCCGAATCGGCAAATTCTCTCCTAGTCGTCTCAATGTTTCCGTTCTCCCAGCTCTGGACGAATGCGGGGCAAATAGTTCATCTTGGCTACTAGCATCGTCCCATCTTCCAGGTACGCGAACTCGGTGCCGCCCGAACTACTGGCCCACTCTTCTCCCGGCTTGCTGATGACATCCGCAATCCTCAGTTGGGTAGGAGCCATGACCGAAGCGGCGATGATGGCCTGTGTATCTCCTTTGAATCCCGCGTGTACATAGCCGCGAAGATTGCCCAGAATGTAAATGTTACCGGTAGCACGAACAGTACCACCGGGATTGACATCACCCAACAGCAGCAGGTCTCCTTCAAACTCCAGCACCTGTCCGGAGCGAACCGTATGCACCTGAATGGAGAACGTTGATTTGAGGCGCTCGGCAAACGCTTCTTCTTTGCTAATGACATCCGCATCGATCGTATGGATGACAAGGTTCCCTTTTTGCCGAATGATATCCGTCAACTGCTCCTGCTGTTCAGGAGAGCAGTACCGCTTCCCCAGCTTGAGAGAAACGCGAATAAGCGGGCCTGACAGGATTTGTTGATGGCTGTGCTCTATTTTTTCACGCAAGTCGGTCAGCAGTTCTTCAAAGGAACAGGTATCGTCCATGAAAAAAACGAGTCCCTCTTTTGTCCCCTTGATCGTGACCTTGCTTTTTGCAGTCGTCACCTGTTTCACCTCGACCGATACCATTCGCCATGATGACAAAAGATTCCTGCTCTGCGTGAAAAAAATGCCGAATCGGGTCGGCAGCCCGGCAGCCCGTCTACCTGGTGGTAGACTGTTGGGATCCAGTAGCTGCCGTTGCCGTTGTTTGTGAACGCTCGGTTGTAGTAGTCGCAGTTCCAGATGGTGGTGCCGGAGTCAAAACTCCTGGATTCAACTCGTTATAGGCTTCAAGCAAACGACGGGCAACAGGTCCGGTAGCATCGGAACTCGAAGTCCCGTCACGCAAGCTGTTTGGCGCAACGACGACAAATACGACTTGGGGATTTTCATAAGGTGCATAGCCGACGAGAACGGCGTTTTCTGCTCTTTGGCCTGTTTGTGCGGTACCGGTCTTGGCCGCGACCGTAAACGGCAGGCCTGCAAACGTGCGATAAGCCGTACCTCCCGGCTGGGTTACCATTCGCATCCCTTCTTGCGCCACTTTAATGTACTTGGGATCGATTTCCACCCGGTTCAGAACCTGTGGCTCAATTACAGTCAGCGTTTGGCCGGGTTGTTTCGGATCAGTCGTACCGCTGCGGATTTCTTTTACCAGATGAGGACGCATCCGATAGCCGCCGTTGGCAATAGTTGAGACGTATTGTCCGATTTGCATCGGCGTGAACAGGTCGTACTGGCCGATCATGGCGTCTGCAAGGTTTCCGTAGAACAAGTTGGAGTTTTCCACTCCCTTTCGCTCTCCCGGCAGATCGATTCCTGTTTTCACGCCCAAGCCAAATTGGGCATTGTAGTAATCGAGAATGGAGAATTGCTCGGACCAGTGTGTCTTCGCCCGATTGGCCAAACGAATGGCCATTTCGTACATGTACGTGTTATTCGATACTTGCAGGGCACGCCGGGCGTTGACAATCCCATGGCCTCCCGGCTTCCAGTTCCGCTTGTACGACGTTCCGACCTTTAATCCGCCTCGGTCGTTAATCGATTCAGTTGGCGTGGTCAGCCCTTCCTGCAGCGCAATCATCACCGACAGCGGCTTATACGTAGAAGCCGGGGGATAAGCTGCATAAATGAAGCGATTTGATTCATTCGGGAGAATTTCTGTCGCGTATCTCTTGTTGAACTCTTTCCGGTCATAGTAAAGGTTCAAATCGTAATCAGGATAGCTGGCCATCGCCAGCACTTCGCCTGTATTCGGATTCATCACCAGCACATGGGCATCCTTGAATTCCTTCGGCGTGCTCGGTTTTTTCTTGAATGCCTCTACTTCTTCCTTCAAAATCGCCTCTACCTTGCTTTGGAAACGCCAGTCCAGCGACAGAACGAGATCGTCACCGGGCTCTGCGGGACGCCGGGGATTTCTCTCCACGGTTTCCGAATTTTTATTGACGTGCACCTCTTCAACGCCGTCTTTTCCCCGCAAGTAGCGTTCGTAGTAGCTCTCCAGACCCGTCACGCCTACCCGGTCGAATGGATTGTAGCCCTGTGCCTGGTATTCCTTTAGCTGTTCCGGCTTGATCGCGTTGGTGTAGCCGAGAATATGCGTAGCAAAGCCAGTACCGTCGGGATCCCGGAAAATTTCCCGGACCGGCTCGAGAACGACGGAGATTCCCGGCAGTTCAGACAGCCTTTCTTCAATCTTGAACCGCTCGTTGTCCGTGATATTTACCTTTACACGGCGGGGAATGTAGCTTGGCAGGTGGGACGAGCGCATCTCTTTCAACAGAGACAGCTTGTGCCATTGAAACTGGCGTTGCTGGTCATTCAGCTTCAAATTGATTTCCAGGCCAAACAGCGAAGCATACCGCAGTAAATCCATGTCGGATTTCGTGCCCAGCTCTGCCGGAGACGGCAGCTTCTCCAGCTGGTATTTTGTCTCTTTGACCAGATCGCTGCGGTCGTCCTTGTCCAGCGTCAGCTTCAACGGTACATTGGCAGCAATGGCGCTCTTCAATAGCTCCGTATCCGACATCCCGTCAAACGCGGACGACTGTCCTGGAGCACTCATCTTTGCTTTCAGCGCGTTCTGAACCGTCTTCCGCTCCTGATCGGTGAACGGAGATCGTACGCGCAAGCCCACGTAAAGCGCTGTTTTTACCAGATCCACATCGGACTTTCCTTCCACTTCGCTTACCTTTGGCAGCTTTTGAAGCTTGGGAATGAGCTTGTTGATCAGCTCTTCCGTTTCTTTCGGCCCGAAGGCAACCGGCAATGTGGAATTCAGCTCGATCGTTTTTTTCAGCAATTCCTCATCCGTGCCCATCTTTTCCGCGTCTACAGTCAGGATTCGGGCCAAACGGTCGGCTACCTGTTCCTCATCAATGTCCTTTCCTTCCTCTTCCACATACGTAACGGTGTATACCGGTTTATTGGAAACGAGCACGGCTCCGTTCGTATCCAGAATTCGACCGCGGGGCGCAGGAATAGGCAGCTCTCGAATGCTGAACTTCTCCAATTCGTGCCGGTACTGTTCCCCTTCAACCAGCTGAACGTAGGCCAGTCGGAGGATGACAGCTGCAAAGAGCAGAAACACGATGATAAACAAGATGTTTAGCCGTACCGGAATATGCGATTTCTGTTCCTGGGTTTCACCCACGATCCTTCTCCTCCTCTCAGGGTGAATCGTCATACCAATGATTTATTCCAGCGGCACTTCCCGTTTGGAGATGACAGCCTTGCAGATGGTCTTCATCGGGAGATAAATCAATAGTCCAAACAGGATATTGAGAACCGTTGTCGGTATGATTTGCCAATTTAACATCCAGCGAACATCCAGCGGTGCAGTCGCAAATAACCGATGAGTGCTGTACAAAAGCCATTCGTGGCCAAACAGGATCAGGCTGCATGTGATGAAGACCATCGCAAAGCCGCGCTGAAACAAGACGACGATCAGCCCTGCGAAATAGCTGGCTACCATCATCGTCATCATGTACAGTCCTACAACCTGTCCATAAAGAACATCGTGGAGCAATCCGATGGCCAGGCCGTAGTACAATCCCTCACGCCTTCCCAGAAACATGGACACGAGCAAGGTACCTACAAGCGCAAATCGGGGTACTGTCATCCAGGACAGACCCCATGCGGAAGGCGACACAAACTGTATAACCGTTCCCTCAAGAACAAACAACAGCAGCAGCGTCAACGTCAGCAATAACCGAGACATTATTGTCCACCCCCGGCAGCCGGCGGAGCGGGTGGTGTCTGTGTCTGCTGGTTGGGAACCAATTCGCCTGTAGGCGTGAAGGTAAAGCTCCGTTCTACCACCATCACTTCATTTAATTGGGAGAAGTCTGCGCTGGGCTGGATGTAGGCCGTCTGCGTCAAACCGTAATCATCCGGCTCTACCCGGACAATATACCCGATCGGCAGATTTCGCGGTATCACCCCGCCCAGGCCGGAAGACACCACCTGCTGTTTTGCTTCAATTTTCTGTCCCCAAGGAATTTTTCGCATGATCAACAGACGCTCCTGAGGATCGTATTCTTCAATGACGCCGCTTACGGTTTGATAGGACGTCGTGCCGTTGGCCGCCTGCAGCTTCACCTGGATATAGGCAGATATGTGGTTTCGCCGCTCGTAGCTGGTCAACAGCTCGACTGTCGAAGAGAAATTGGCTACGCTCTGTACTCGTCCGATCAAGCCTTTGGCTGTCATCACTGCCATATCTTTTTTGATTCCGTGCTTTAATCCTTTGTCAATCGTAATCGTATTGTTCCAAGTGTCTGGATTTCGCGCCACTACCTCTGCGAAGCGGAGATCGTATGATTTTACCAGATTATCCTTCGCCTGCAGGGCGGACCGCAAACGTTCATTTTCCGCTTGCAGGTCGTGCAATTCGGCTGTCATTCTCGCGTATTGGTCCATACCAGCTTTCAGTGCACGATTCTCCTCGTAAACATCATACGCATCGCCAATTCCCTGAAAAAAGCCGGAAACAGCCTGGGCAGGGCGATAAAAAAAGCCCTGCACCACGCTGAATGTATCCTTCAAAAACATTTCCGGCCAGCTGAGTTTAGACCGTTCCCGGGAAGTGAAACCCACGATCGTAATGAGCAAAACCAGGCCCACAAGGACAATGATCAGTCGCTTATTCCCGAAAAACGACATGCCGCAACCTCCGTTTATCTACCGCGTTTTTGTCGGGAAGAGGTTATACCGTGCTTTGACTTGAACAAGTGCAGGTTCTCCAACGCACGGCCGGTTCCGATCGCTACACAATCCAGTGCGTTTTCCGCAACGTGAACCGGCATGCCGGTTTCTTTGCTCAGAAGACGATCCAAATTGCGGAGCAAGGCCCCGCCACCGGTCAGTACAATCCCTCTGTCCATAATGTCCGCAGCAAGCTCCGGCGGACTTTTTTCCAACGTAACTTTTACAGCTTCCACAATCGCCGCTACCGTCTCGGCCAGGGCTTCGGCGATCTCCGTACTGCTGACGCTCAGCGTCTTCGGCAATCCCGTTACGAGGTCGCGTCCGCGGATTTCTACCGACTCTACTACTTCCGGCGGAATGGCAGAACCGATCTCCAGCTTCAGTGTCTCCGAGCTGCGCTCCCCAATCATCAGATTGTACTTCCGTTTGATGTATTGAACGATCGCCTCGTCCATCTCGTCCCCTGCTACACGAATCGAGCGGGCAGTGACAATTCCGCCTAGCGAAATGATGGCAACCTCAGTCGTACCGCCGCCGATGTCCACAACCATGCTGCCAGTCGGCTCCCATACAGGCAGATCAGCCCCGATGGCAGCGGCAAAAGGTTCTTCGATCGTGAATGCTGCTTTTGCACCTGCTTGGGTAGTCGCATCTTCCACAGCGCGCTTTTCAACCGCTGTGATCCCGGATGGAACACACACCATCACATTTGGACGGCGGCTGAACAGCCCTTTGTTCTTTTGCGCCTGATTAATAAAGTATCGCATCATAGTGGCGGTTGTTTCAAAATCGGCGATGACACCGTCCTTCATCGGACGAACGGCGACGATATTGCCCGGTGTACGGCCGATCATGTTTTTCGCCGCGTTACCGACGGCCTCAATGGTATTCGTATCGGTACGGATCGCCACGACAGACGGCTCACGAACGACGATTCCTTTCCCTTTTGCATAAACGAGTGTATTGGCAGTGCCAAGGTCAATCCCCATGTCACGAGAAAATCCACCAAACATAGAAAAACTCCTTCCGCTAAGTTCCAAATGCTAGTAAGTATTGTAAGTCATTAGCGAAACAGGGGGATTACAAATATCCCTGCTCCTTTAGGCTGACAAAGCTGCCGTCACCGATGATGATATGATCGAGCAATGAAATGCCGATCAGTTCACCGGCCTCCTGCAGTGTCCGCGTAACGGCAATATCCTCCCTGCTGGGTGTAGGATCGCCGCTCGGATGATTATGCAAGCAGATGACCGAAGCACTGCTGCGCCTGATCGCTTCTTTGAAGACTTCTCTGGGGTGCACGATCGAAGCGTCGAGACTCCCGACAAAAATAGTCTGTTTTCCGATCACGTGATTTTTTGTGTTTAGAAACAAGCAAACAAAATGCTCTTGGGTCAAGTGCCTCATTTCCGGAAGCATCAGCTTGGCGACGTCACGCGGCAAGCGAATCGTTGTGCGCTTTTCGGGGGAAGAAAGGGCAACCCTTCTGCCCAGCTCGAACGCAGCCTGCAATTCCACCGCCTTGACGGTGCCTACTCCCTTGATCCTTGTCAGCTCAGCATGAGAGGCTTGGGCCAATTCGCCGATGTCGCCGAAGGTGGCCAACAAGCGCTGCGCCAGTTGAAAAACCGTCTCTTGTTCTCTTCCCGTACGGAGCATAATGGCAATCAGCTCGGTGTCCGAAAGGTAAGCCGCTCCCTCCCGAAGCAGTCTTTCCCTTGGACGGTCATAGTAAGGGACGTTTTTCATGTGCATTTTGTTACACTCTTTTTGCGCCAATTTTTACCGCCTCCAGCTTCCATAGGAAGGTTGTGCGAGTAACGGCTGGCGATGAAGGCGTTTCAAGTGCTGTGTGGCCGTTGCCGCGTTTTCTTACGTTACAACAAGGAAATCCCGAAACGGGAAAGCATGTTGGCCGTCAGACAAAGAGGCAGGCCAACTACAGTAAAATAGTCGCCTGTAATGCTTTCTACCATGGTTGCACCTATACCTTGAATGGCGTAGGAACCAGCCTTGTCCATCGGTTCTTTGGTACGAATGTATGCGTGAATCTCGCGATCGGTCAGCGCTCGAAACCGCACTTGTGTCTTGCTGTGCTTTACTTCGGAGCGACCGGTTTCGGCATCGATCAGAGCAACCCCGCTGTATACGACGTGCTCCCGTCCTTGAAGAGAAGAAAGCATCTGAAACGCCTCCTCTTCGTCAGCAGGCTTGCCCAAAATGATGTCATCCAAAACCACAACCGTATCGGAGCCCAAGACAATACCCTTCTCTACTCTGTCTGCCACAGCCCTGGCTTTTCGGTATGCCAATTGTTCGACTACTTCGTGGGGGAGCAGCCCCTCCTGCGTGGATTCATCTACGTCACTGGTCATGACCGTGAAGTCGAAGCCCACTGTCTTCAAGAGTTCGCGACGGCGAGGAGATGAGGATGCCAAAATGAGAGATGTACTGGTTTTCATGTCGTCTCTACCTACTTCATTCTTCGATATATCCAGAACGCGAGGGCAAGCCCTCCAATACTAGCCGGATTTAGTTTTACCTGAAGGTTCAAGTCGTACTTCAAAATTTCTAAATCGGCTGCTGGTGACCATGTTATCTCTTTGCTCTTCGTCAGAAAAGGGACCCATGGCCCCAAAACTTCTCCCAGGATGCTTCCACATAACAACCCGGAAATTAAAAGAAAAACAAGTGTAAGCGTTTCTTTCCCCTTCATCAATTCTCCACTCCCTTTTTAGCAAGGGAATCTATTTTTGCCAACCATAAGTGTAGCAAATGGGACCACTCGAAACAATCCCTGATTGCTCCTGGTACTTACTGTATAAAAAGAAAAGACTTCCAGCAAGAATATATGCCGCAAGTCCCGTGTCCATTTGTGTATCTTTTGATGTTTTATGTCGGAGCAATAATCTGCCGCAAAGGGAGCGTCATGAGGCGTATGAGCGATAAGCAGGCTTCGTTAGGCTAGCTGTTTTTTTGAAGCTGGGCTACCCAGTCGGAATAGGATTCCCAGAAGGAGAGCACGCCAGTCTGTACTTGCCAGGCATATGATTCTGCGCTGGCCTGTTTCTTTGCCGCCGCTGCTTCTGCCATTTTCCCCTGTGCGGTCATCGCCTGATTAATCCCGTTCACCATGCCGTTGATCATGGGCTGCCATTGCTCAGAGGTCTGCAGCAATCGACTCTCCTCCAAAAACTGACGGTGCTGCTCTTTTAGCTGAGCCTCCTCTTCCTTTGACAAAGGCGGCTGGGCCGTGCTGACAACCGCACCGGATTGAAGAGACAGGGTCTTGGCTATTTTCCATCCGTTCTGCAAAAACCCGTTTACATCCGGCAGCTTCTCGCCAGTTGTCGCCGCTTGCAGGGAGACTGCCTTGTCAATTCCCGGGAAGGTCATTTCCTTTACATACACATCGATGCCCTTTTGCTTCAATATGCTGGCAAAGCCCAGTACAGCATCCCTGTTGGGAGAACCTGCTGCAAACAAGTACTGCTTATCGCTCCCCTTGTACAGAAGATGCGGAAGTCCCGCATCCTTGAGCGGCATGACTACGTCCTCTCTTGGCACGTCAGGCTGAAATGCACCGGCCTGAGCGACAAACAGCTTTTCATCGGGCAGCTTCAATTTTACCTCTTGTCCCGGGGCCTGTGTCTGGGATGAGACGGGCTTCGTCAAAGCTGCTCCCGGGTCTGTCGCTGATTTCGGCTCCGGCTCCTGTGCAGTCAATGTATGAACGGTATCGCTCAAAACGGCTTGGTACGATTGCGTTACCTGCTCCTGGTTGAATACAGTCAAAACCAGCAAGCCAAACAGCAAGCCGATGGCTACTGCTCCTCCTGTGCTCAGCAAGGTTTTCGCCCACCCTTGATCACGCACCCAATCTGGCACAATGATGGGCCTTCTGCCACCTGGAGTGTGGTGCTCATTTCCACCTTCATCCACTGGCAGAATCACGTCTTGTCGCGGCTCTTTCGGCTCCGTCTGCGACGTGGCGCGAAGCTGGGCCAGCCGTGACCAAGCATCCTCGTTTCGGACCGGCTTTGCCACAGGCGCCTGGCTTTGAACCGAATTCCACCGCATCGGCTGCTCCGCTTTTTTCTCCTTTTCCGTTCTCTTCCCGTTCCACTGCTCCCCGTTCAGCCTCACCGTAACCTTGCTTTTGTCTCTTTCCCCGTTCACGATAAACGCCTCCTCCACCCAGGCTACTTTGTATCAGCATACGTCTGGGAGGGACAGGTTATGACTCTCGGGGCGGACGTGTTTACGGGTTCCAGGAAAGCAGCAGCCCGGCGTGCACCAGCCCTCCGCCGAAGCCGTACAGCAAAAGCGTATCTCCCGGTTTCACCCGCCCGTCCCGGATGCCCAGATGCAAGGCTAGCGGGATCGTCGCTGCAGAAGTATTGCCATAATATTTCAGGCTGTAGAGCGTCTTTTCCATCGGAAACCCGCTCTTCTCACAAATCGACTCGATCATCCGCAAATTGGCACTGTGCGGGATAAACCAATCCACATCATCCAGGCTTTTGCCTGCCTTCTCCACGACAGCCTGCATTCCTTTGGGAACGGTGGTTACGGCCCATTTGTACACCTCTCTGCCGTTTTGCACGATCAAGCCGTTCCCGGCAAGCTCGTGGTCACCCATCCGGCTAGACAGCCCTGATCGATAGACGTGAATGCCCCCTTCTCCTTTTGCCCCCACGTTTGCGGAGAGGAACGAACCGTGGCCCGGGGCCGCTTCCACCAGCATAGCGCCCGCACCATCCCCAAACAGAATGCAGGTGGTGCGATCCGTGTAGTCTGTAACTTTCGACATCGTTTCTGCTGCCACGACAAGGATGCGGCGGTGCAAACCCGCGCTGATCATGCCATCAGCCAGATGCAGGGCATAAGTAAACCCGGCACATGTCGCATTCAGGTCGAGCGCTCCCGCATGAGTCATCCCGAAATGAGCCTGCAGTTTGCTCGCTACACTGGGAAACGGATAATCCGGCGTCGTCGTCGACACCAGGACCAGATCGACATCGGAGACGTCCTTGCCCCAGGTCTGCATCAGGTTTTCTACCGCAGCAATCGCCAAATCGCTCGTGTATTGATCTTCCGCTGCAATTCTTCGCTCATGGATTCCTGTGCGCTGCACAATCCATTCATTGGATGTATCCACCATTTCCTCCAGATCGGAATTGGTCATAATCCGCTGAGGCACATACGTCCCGATTGCCGTTATTCTCGCTGAGGATTTTCTTTCCAAAGACATATTGCAGCCACCCCTTTATCACTTAGTATTAGTACCTGGTACTAATTATATGGATTTTTGCTCCTTTTGACAAGAAAAAAAGCCCGGACTGTCGTCCAGGCTCCCATACATATCTGTCTTGCTTTCATTTGCATGCGTTATTTCACCAGTTTTTCCGCCAGCCAGTGCGCCGACTTCCAGATGTCCCCGGCTCCCATTGTCAGCACGAGGTCGCCCGGTTTGAGCGATCGCGCGAGATGATCCTGCACGAGCTCCTTGGTCGGAATGTACTGGGCGCGCGGATGGCTGTTGGTGCGGATTTTTTCAACCAGCACCTCTGCCGTGACGCCTTCGATCCGCGCTTCTCCCGCAGGTGAATAGATGTCTGTAATAATGACTTCATCTGCTTCCCCGAAGGCTTTGCTAAACTCATCCATCAAAAAGTACGTTCGGGTATAGCGCTGCGGCTGAAACACCGCAATTACGCGACGGCCCGATGCCCGCGCGCCATTCAAGGTCGCCATAATCTCTGTCGGATGATGGGCGTAGTCATCTACCACCAAAATGTCCTGTGCATCCCCGATGATCTGGAAACGCCTTTTGGCTCCGCTGAATGAGGTAAAGGCGGCTGCGATCTGTTCAAACGCAAGACCAGCCTCGAGGCATACGACAACTGCCGCCAATGCGTTGGCGATGTTGTGTTTACCCGGCACAAACAGCACGAGCTCTCCCAGCAAGACATCCTTGCGGTAAATTTTGCAGTTGGTCCGCCTGTCTCCGCAAACGATCTCCCTGGCACTGAAATCTGCCTGATCCACATATGCAGGCTGAATGGAGTACGTGATTGCCTCTCCCGTCATGTCTGCCATCAGTTCCCGGATATGCGGGTCATCCAAACAGAGGACAGCCTTTCCTCCCGGCTTCAAGTGGCTCAGGAATTTGGCGTAGGCACGCTTCAGGTTGGCAAAATCGCCGTCAAAATGCTCCAGATGATCCGGTTCGATATTGGTTACAACTTCATAAACCGGCCGGTATTCCAGAAATGAGCCATCGCTTTCATCGGCTTCGGCAATGACGAGGTCGCTTTTGCCTGCTTTCGCGTTGGTTCCTGCGCTCATCAGCTCGCCGCCAATGATGAACGTCGGATCAACACCGCATTCCTCGAGCACATGGGCAATCATCGAGGTCGTCGTCGTTTTACCGTGTGCGCCAGCTACAGCCACACCCGTACGCTCATTCAAAATACTGGCCAGCATTTGGGAACGGTGCAAAACCGGAATCCCTCTTTCCGCCGCCGCAACCACCTCCGGATTGTCCGGGGAGATGCTGGTGGAATATACAACCTTATCGCATCCTGCAACGTGACTGGCGTCGTGTCCAATATGCACGACAGCCCCACGCTGTACTAGTTTTTTGGCCAAGTCGTTCATTGCGACATCGGAGCCGGTTACCTTGTAGCCAAGGTCGATCAAGACGCGGGCGATGGCGCTCATGCCATATCCGCCTATGCCCACAAAGTGGACGTGTTGGGCCTGATCCACCCTATTCACCTGCCTCTTCTACAGTAGTGGGAAAGAATGTGCGCACTTGGGCGATGAAATAGAGCGAACCGCAGACAACCAACCAGTCGTCGCCGTTTGCTGCTCGGTTGTCCTTCACCCAAGAAGCGAGAAACTGGCGCCAATCGGAGACAATATCCAAGCGTGCAGCTTCCCAGCCTCCCGCAAGAAATGCCTCTTGCAATTGACCAGTCTCCGCGGCGCGGGGGAAGTCAAACTTCGTCAGTCGAACGGTTTCTACGTTTGTCTGCAATCCTCTCAGCGCTTCGGCCATCCTTTTCAGCGGCTTATCCGCCAACCCGGAGAACAGCAAATGCAGCCGGGTATTTGGCGTCGTCAACCGGTTCAAGCTGGCAACCAGCGCCTCGATTCCTTCCTGATTGTGAGCCCCATCCAACATGACCATTGGTCTTGGCGAGACTACCTCTAGACGCCCAGGCCAGCGAGTTTGTTGCAGTCCGCGCACAATTTCTTCTTCCTCCAGGAGATAAGACAGGTAATTGCGCAGAACGTCGATGGTCATCAGCGATACCGCGGCGTTTTCTGCCTGATGGGGGCCATTCATTGCCAGCCGGTATTCTGACTCGGCCCGCCGGAAAATGCTCCGGTAGCGGATCTGTTGTTCACCGATCCGCTCCTGCAGCTGCTCTGCATCAAAATGGGAACCGATGCGATACAGCGTACTTCGCGACCTGTCTGCGGCCTCCTGCAGGACCGCGAGCACTTCTGCCCGCCTTTCACCAGTGATGACGGGTACCCCCGGCTTGATGATCCCCGCCTTTTCCCGGGCAATCTCGGGAAGGCTGTTTCCGAGTACGTCCATGTGATCCATGCCTATGTTCGTAATGACGGTTGCGATCGGGAAAACGACATTGGTCGAGTCCAGTCGTCCGCCCAAGCCCGTTTCCCAGACCACGACTGCCGGTCTTGTCACGTTGGCAAAATAGAGGATGGCAATGAGTGTAATCACTTCAAATTCGGTAGGAGAGCCAAATCCTGATTCTGCTTCGCAGCGCTCCACAAGAACCCTTGCCTGTTCCACCAATTCGACCAAATCGGCTTGCGGAATCATCGCCCCGTTGTATCGAATCCTTTCCCGGAAATCGATCAGGTACGGGGAAGTGAACATCCCTACACTGTATCCGGCCTCCATCAGCATATGGCTCAGATAAGAGCAGGTAGAGCCTTTCCCGTTCGTACCGGCGACGTGAATAAAAGCAAGCCGTCTCTCGGGATTCCCCAATTGCCCCAGCATCCACTGCATTCTTTCCAGTCCCGGCTTTTGGCCAAACCGAAGCAGTCCGTGCAGCCAGTCTAGCGCTTTTGTGTATCCTTCCAATCCTTCAGCATTCATGCCGCATTGCTCCATTCTCAAAAATATGCGAAGGTACGGCGGTTCATTCGCCTTTTAGCTCAGATAGGCGGGCCATTACTTTCTCGCGTTTTTCCATGTAACCGGCCATCTTCGCCCGTTCCTCTTCGACTACTTTTTCCGGAGCCTTAGCCATGAAGCCCGGATTGTTCAGCTTTTTCTCGATTCGCTCGACTTCTCCGTGCAGCGTCGCCAGTTCTTTTTCCAGACGCTTCACTTCTTGGTCCAGATCAATCAATCCCGCCAGCGGCAAGAAAAGCTCCGCACCTGACACGACTGCGGACATCGCTTTGTCCGGTGTCTTTAGCTGCTCGCTGATCTCCAGGCGCTCCGGATTGCAGAAACGGACCAGGTACTCTTCACCGCGTTGGAGACGTTCCAGCGTGAGAGAATCGCCCGGCTTGATCAAGAGCTCGATTTTCTTGGACATCGGCACATTCACTTCGGCCCGGATGTTGCGGACACTGCGAATGACTTCCACGAGCAGATTCATTTCTGCCTCTGCGTCCGGGAAAATCAATTGCTCATTTACTGTCGGCCAGGCTGCAACCGTGATGCTTTCTCCCTGATGCGGCAGTGCTTGCCAAATTTCCTCGGTCATGTAAGGCATGAACGGATGCAAGAGACGCAAGGTCTGATCGAGTACAGTGACCAGGACGGATTGGGTCGTCTTTTTCGCTGCCTCGTCATTGCCGTACAGCGGCAGCTTCGCCATTTCGATGTACCAGTCGCAAAGGTCATCCCAGATGAAGTTGTACAGGACGCGGCCAGCTTCGCCGAATTCAAACGCATCCATGAGACGGGTAACGTCTTTGATCGTCGCCTGCAGGCGGGACAGAACCCATTTGTCCGGTGTGGACAGGTTTCCACTAAGATCGATGTCCTCGTAGCCAAACCCTGTCAGATTCATCAAAGCAAAGCGGGACGCATTCCAAATCTTGTTGGCGAAGTTGCGGTTCGCCTCTACTTTTTCCCAGTAGAAACGCTGGTCGTTACCCGGCGAATTTCCCGTTGCGAGCGTAAAGCGCAGGGCGTCCGCTCCGTACTTCTCGATTACTTCCATCGGGTCAACCCCGTTGCCCAGCGACTTGGACATTTTCCGTCCTTCGGAGTCCCGAATAATGCCGTGAATCAAAACGGTGTCAAACGGATTTTTGCCGGTAAATTCGAGTCCGCTGAAAATCATCCGCGCTACCCAGAAGAAGATGATATCGTAGCCGGTAACCAGTACATTGGTCGGATAGAAGTACTTCATATCCTCTGTCTCTTCCGGCCAGCCCAGCGTCGAGAATGGCCAGAGGGCCGAGGAGAACCAGGTGTCGAGAACGTCCTGATCCTGCACTAGCTGATGGCTGTGGCAGTGCGGGCACTCACCTGCATCTTCGCGGGAAACGATGGTCTCGCCGCAATCCTGGCAGTACCAGGCCGGAATCCGGTGGCCCCACCAGAGCTGGCGGGAGATGCACCAATCGCGGATATTCTCGATCCAGCGCAGGTAGTTTGTCTTGAAGCGCTCCGGCACGAATTTGACACTGTCCTCGCTGTACGCGTTGGCAATCGCCGCATCTGCCAGGGGCTGCATTTTGACAAACCACTGGGTGGACAGATACGGTTCAACGACGGCATCGCTGCGTTCACTGTGTCCAACCTGATGGATGTGCTCCTCGATCTTGAACATGACGCCTTGTTCGGTCAAGTCCTTGATGATTTGCTTGCGGCACTCAAAACGGTCCAGCCCTTTATAGCCAGCCGCATTTTCGTTCATCGTCCCTGATTCGTCCATGACGACGATTTGCGGAAGCTGATGTCTTTGACCGAGCTCAAAGTCGTTCGGGTCATGGGCCGGTGTAATTTTTACGGCACCGGAACCAAACTCAGGGTCTACATAGTCATCTGCCACGATCGGAATTTCCCGGCCAACGATCGGCAGAATGACGGTTTTGCCGATCAGATGCTTGTAACGCTCGTCTTCGGGATGAACGGCTACTGCCGTATCACCAAGCATGGTTTCCGGACGCGTCGTCGCCACTTCGATGTAGCCGCTTCCGTCTGCCAATGGGTAGCGCATGTGATGCAGGGCGCCCTTTACTTCTTTATAGATGACCTCGATATCGGACAGGGCCGTGCGGGCAGCAGGGTCCCAGTTGATAATCCGATTGCCGCGGTAAATGAGTCCTTTTTCATACAGACGTACAAATACCTCGCGAACGGCACGGGAAAGTCCTTCGTCCATCGTAAAGCGCTCGCGCGAGTAATCAAGGGCAAGACCGAGCTTTTCCCATTGCTCGCGAATATGCTCGGCGTAGATGTGCTTCCATTCCCACACCTTCTCGAGGAATTTTTCACGTCCCAGATCGTGACGGGAGATGCCTTCCTCGCGCAGCGTCGCTTCTACACGAGCTTGCGTCGCGATACCGGCGTGGTCCATTCCCGGCAAAAACAGCGCACTGTATCCCTGCATGCGCTTGGTTCGGGTGATGATGTCCTGCAGTGTCGTGTCCAGGGCATGGCCCAGGTGCAGCTTTCCCGTTACGTTTGGCGGCGGGATAACGATTGTAAACGGACGTTTCTGGGGGTCTCTCTCTGCTTTGAAAAAGCCTTTTTCGATCCAGTACGGATACCATTTGGATTCGGCTGCCTTTGGATCGTAGTTTTTCGGCAGCAGCTGATCAATGTCATTGGTCGCTTGTTGATTCGACATGGCAATGCCTCCTTAAGAAAATAAAAAAACCTTCCATCCCAAAGGACGAAAGGATTGTTTCGCGGTACCACCTTTGTTAATGCAAGCCTTCGCATCCATTGCCGAAGTGCCGCATTCACTCTGACAAGATAACGGTTGTTAGCCGGTCGCGGCTACAGCACAAAATATGTGCATTCACCGAAACAACTCCCGGGCGACCTTCGACCAATCCCTTCCTTAGAGAATCTCGCAGCTACTGATTCTCCTCTCTGCCAAGGCGTCCTGGTCTACTCTTCCCGTTCACAGCAATCACTTTGTTTCATTTCATGTCAATCGTATTATATACAATCCAGGTGCAGCCCGTCAAACCCGGTTTCACCTGGCTAATTCACGGTGATTCCGAGCGCTTCCGCAAATCCAAGGACGTGCAGGATGTCCATTATTTCTTCGCGTACATTGATGATCTCTACCCGCTTTCCCAAAGCGAGCAAATCTTTCGTCGTAAAAAACAGATTGCCGATGCCGGAAGAATCGACGAACGTCACATCCCGAAAATCAACCGTAACCGAGCCGTTTCTTTCTCCGTATTCGCGCAATAGATTGCCGACCTTGTCACCTACAGCCATGTCCAATTCACCGGCAAAGTAAAGGGTAGCCTGTCCGTTCGTTTCTGTTGCCTGGAAGTCCATGCACACATACTCCTCTCACGCTTTCATTCTTTATTTATGTAACGAATTACCCCGTTATCAAGTTACCCAAGTTTTTCTATTTCCAAACATCGGAATTAACCGATCATACACTCTAAAATCAACCTCGTACCAGATGGAGAGGTGCCCAGACATACCCGGTCGCAAAACTGGAGCATGGCGTGAAAGCCAACCCCCAGCGAATGCTTGCTCGAGTAGCCTTGTCGCAGTGTCGCTCTCGGCAGCTCCTCCAGGAGAATTCCGTTCCCGTGATCATGTACAATGACACGTACTGTATTTTCCGCAGATGCGAGGTGGATGGTCACGGTCCCGCCGGTGCCATGCTTCAACGTATTCGTCGCCGCTTCATTGACAGCCACGACATACTGGAACTTCCGCTTTTCCTCTACCTGGAGCGCATCCATGATCCGCCTGCACTCCGTTCTGAGGAATGCCAGGTCTTCCGCCGACTGGATCAACACCGTTGCCAGCTTCAGTCCGTCTTCGGCCAGTACCGTCAACTCCGCATCTGTCAATAAAACAAGCTTGTCCTGGGTGACTGCCCCCAAGACCTGCTTGTACATGTCCCATTCTTTTTGCTGGCGCCGACGCTCTTCGGCAATGGCCTCTGTCACATCGATCAACGCCAGTCCACAGGTCTGATCCGGCAGAGGGGAGGCATACATTTCGTACATCTTGCTGCCATCGGACGAGACCAGCTGCTCCCTTACAGAAGTGCCGCTCTTTATGGCCTCTAGAGCTACTCGCCTCATGTCCCCTTCCATCAATTCTTCTGTCCGCTGGGCTCCAATCGGTCTTATGTCTCCATTCTCCATTACGTACAAGTAAATGCTCTGCACCTGACGCAAGATAGAGAGCTTTTGCAGCTCTTCCTTGATGAGGCGGTGCCGTTCATCCTCTGGCTCTTTCAACTCGGCCAGCATGTCTGTCGGTTGCTTTTCCGCACTATGATGCCATTGCAGGAATTCCTCCATGAGCAATCGCCCCAAAACCTCTTCCCGGCGAAGCACTTTTTCGATATCCAGCACATAGTAGGGAACATCGTGAATTCCTTGGAAAGCGTTCCCAATAATCCGGAAGTCGGACGCCAATTCTACTTCGACCCGATCTGACAGCTTTTGTTCATGACAGAACAGACCGATTGCGGTCCGGCAGATAGCGCGGAGTTCAGCCGATGCGACTTCGCCGGAATCCAGCTTCACCCTGACTGTGCGGGCAGGTATCACTTTTTGTCCTGCTCCTGCCCGCAATGCAGCTAGACAGTTCTGACACGCAGGATTCTGCGGGCACTCCTCACACAACATCATCGTTTCCTTTCCTCCTGTTCCGTACCTGATTGAAACCGCAGGATTAACAGGGATATATCATCGGACTGCAGACCCTCTTTCGTCCTCGCCCAGACATAGTTCTCCACCAACGCAATACTGTCGGTTTCACCCGACCGCTTTTCCTCGCTTAGCAAGCTCGAAAATCCTTTCAACCACGTTTGCAAGCATTGCTGGGAGTCTTTTCTGCTCATCTCCAGCAAACCGTCTGTATAGGCTAGCAGCATGCCGTCTTGGTCCAGGGGTACTTCGTCTGAAACGTAGACGCTATTCGGGAGCAACCCCAGACCCAGGCCGCCGCTGCATGGAAGGAGCCTTGCCCCGGAGCCGTCCAATATGAACGGCTGCGGGTGCCCGGCACGACTGATCGATAATGTGTGGTCTACCGAATCGTAGACTGCGATCAGCATCGTAATAAACGAGCGTGTTTTGCTCAAATCTTCGTAGAGCAATTTGTTCAGTTGATGCAAAATCAGTTCAGGTTTCCAATAGGTTTGCGTCACGGCCCGGACAGCGCTGCGGATTCCTGTCGTCATCAGGCTGGCTGGCAGGCCGTGGCCCGAAACGTCGGCCACCACAAAGCAAGTAAAGCGCTCATCGAGCATCAGGTAGTCCACATAATCTCCGCCCACATAGGTATAAGGGAGGAACACAGCCTTGGCTTGAAGACCGGGCAGGACAAGCCGTTCTCGGGGAATCAGCAAAAACTGGATTTTTTGCGCCAGTTCCATCTCCTGCTCCATCAAGCGCAGCTCCAGCAGCTGATTTTCCTGCAAGCATCTGAGGATCAGTCCGCGCACGTTTACGACCAGCAATTGAAAAAAGGATTGCTCCAGTTCAAGTTCTTCCACGCTCTCTGTAGTGCTTTTCGCCAGCATGACTACATACCTGGGTGCCAGCGGCGTATCCCTCTGTTCATCTACCACAATTTGTTCCGATATGTCTCTCTGGATATAGGGATGGTTGGGATCTCCCCTGACCACTTCATAATAAACTACACCTTCCTGCGATTCCAGAGAAATGCGCAAGTAAACGAGGTTGTCCATTTTGGAAAACCAGGCATCCACCAGCTCTTCGATCACCTGCTGCAGATTTTCATAGCTGACCTCGCGCAAGCTTTGTTCATTGCTAGCCAGCAAAATTTTTTCATAGGTTTGCTTGATGGCAAGGATTTGCGAGAGTTGATCATTCTTTCGTTGAATCTGATCCATATGTTCGGTAAATTTTTTCTCCAGACTGCTTGCTGTGTCCATCATCTGACGGACCAAGGATTGATTCCAACCTTTTGTCAGGAATAATCTGAAAACAGTGATAAGGGCACCAATTCCAATCCCGATTATATGGATGCGGGAATCGGGCCAGGTAAACATCGCGACTACCTCTACAAACAGCAATACCTGCATGGAATTCGAGTCAAGAAAGCTGAACCTCAACTGTTCATGCAAATAGCCATATTCGTTCATCAGTCGCCCTTTTGAAGGGTTGCGTGGAAAACGAATGTGAGCCCACAGCAAGATGCCAAGCGACAGTGAACCCATGATCATAAAAAGCGCCGTGGGCATGATCGGTTGAAACATGACAGCCACCGTAAACAGCAAAGTCGCAACCAACAATTTCGATTCTTTTTCTTGTTTACCGTGTACCAGCCCGTTTGCCAGAAAAACGGTTGTCCACGGAGCCAGCAGCAGAATGCCGCTCAGGATGTGCAGCAGGACAATCATCATACCCGCATCCTCTTGGTACAGCCATGAGCAAAGGGCCATCGCGCCGTAAACCGCTACAAATGCCATTGCATCCAGAATACTCTTCCACCGGTCATAGTAGATATGCGGCGCCAATGGGTACGCATGTATAGACATGAGAAAAAACAGGTAATACAGCATATCAAAGGGGAGGCTTAGTTGCTGGATGAGAATGTCGGGATGGTTTACCATCAGATGTGACAATCCCCAGGCGATCAAGCCGGCACCTTGTAAAAACGAAAGGTCGTACCAACGCTTTATCGATACCAATTGACGGGAGAGAAGCATGATGTATACGCCTGCCCCTATGCCGCTCGCGTAAAGCAACGCTTTCCATACCATTACGGATCACCTTTTTGCATTTGCATGTCTCTGCTACCCCTCTGCATTCTGTTCCCCGGTAAGGGCAGGTCCAAACGTCGGTTTTTTCATTATACAGCATCCGGCTCCGTTTCGAGCAGGGGGTTTCGAGAAAGCAGACACTGGCCTTTCGTCTTGTGCATATACTGGAGCTGAGAGGTGATCGCGATGTCTCGCTGGAAATACCACCCCACTTACTTGCGGATCAAATTCGGCTGCAGGCAAATTCTCCTTCCGTTGATTGTGTTTCAATTTATTCGCACGATATTCGTTCCTACATCCTTTGATGTCATCCTGCTGGGACTGCTGGCTATCCTGTACGTCGCCATTCTTCTTGAATGGCTCTGATAGCTGGTGCATGTACGCAAAAAAACGCCCCACCTGGTGAGACGTCTTTTGTGTCTAAAAAGCTTGCTGCACCCAGCGTTGCAGGCGTATCAAACGGTCCATATCCTTCTCCAGTCGTTTGACCGCGTACAATTCGCTCCACTCATTTTTCTCGCTGTAATAGGTACTGATATCTCGCATGATTCTTTCCG
The DNA here is from genome assembly GCF_038592925.1 of Brevibacillus sp. FSL K6-2834. Classification (NCBI taxonomy): domain Bacteria; kingdom Bacillati; phylum Bacillota; class Bacilli; order Caryophanales; family Paenibacillaceae; genus Brevibacillus; species Brevibacillus sp. FSL K6-2834. The sequence continues at coordinate 1,901,061 of NZ_CP151945.1, read as the reverse complement.
GATAAGTCAGAAAAGCGGCAAGCAAATTCGTTTCTTCCGGCCGCAGCGGAAAGATCTCTGAATAGTGCCGGTAAAGCTGACTGGCACCCGCCTCATCTCCGGCCAGGTAAAAATACGTCCGGTAGAACATGGCCAAGTCTCGGGTCGGGGTATCGAACACAGCCCGGTCAAAGTTCAGCATCCGTACTTTTCCGTTACGATCAGGCAAAAAGTGGGCTGGCTGTGGCGAACCGTGGATGAACGACAAGCGAAAATGAGCATGAGTCCGATGCCTTTCACGCCAGTCCCGCAGCAAGCCGATCGCACTTTGAGCCATCTCCTTGACGTAAGCGTGGTTGGCCAAAAAAACGACATCGAACGGGGAAGGATAGAGACGATGTCCTGCCGCCTCAGCCGCTCTTTCCGTCATATGCAGCATCGAGTCCCACCTGCGGAGCAAGGAATCGATCAATGGCTCCACTTGTCTCGGATCATCGAAACGAAAGTTCTGGGTCAGGTGATGAAGCTCTGCCAGGCGCTCTACAGCTGGCTTCGCCCAGGCTAACGGCTCTTCCTCCCACTTCTCTGCCCCCGGTTGCCAGGCGGTTAGATAATACGTATCTTCACCATGCAGAACATACGGTTCGTCGTATTTTGTATGAAAAAATGGGACAGCCCCATCCCACCCCTTTTGCTCCAGGTGACGGAGAACTCCGCTGACCAAATGCAAGCGCTGGGGAGCGGCTTGTGTCCTTTTGCAAATAAACGATCCATACGGAGTGATCGCTTTGTACACATTCGGGGCCTTCACCACGTCAACGGTCTGTGCGAACATGTCATATTCCTGAAACAGCGGAAAGATATCGTCAAAGCGACTCATGCTTTTGACTCACTCCTCGTTTCCTCGGCCCGTTCGGCTATATATTTCAAGAGCTGATCAACCATCTGCTGGCGGTTGACAGCCTGCTCGATTCGCGCCAAACGCGCCTCTCCCGGCTCGCGATACACCTCAATGCTAGACTGCACCATATGCGATATTTCCTCTGGATAGGCCATGAAAGCCAACAGGAGCGTGTAGTCGGTTTGACCAAGCGGCCGAATTTCCTCGTAACCACTTAAAAACGCTTCGATCAGTGACAAATCCTCGTGGCGGACAAACAGATCTCTCAGGTACCCGGCTGTATCCCGCTGAGCGACCGATAAAACCGGCTGGAAAAAACCGCGCAAAAACAGCTTGTCGTTTACCAGCCCCCAATTGTCCGGGCGCAAAGTGCCGTGGGAGACAAAGAGCTCTTTCTGATCGATCCTGGTACTCAAAAGCATGTCGGTGCAGCGCTCCATTCTCTCCAAAAGGGGCGGAAATAGCCAGCTATAAAAACGATGATCCCTGCCTGATTGTCTGCCGCGATAACGGAGAGATTCCCAAAAATCTTTTACCCTTCTCGTTGTCGCAGCCATTCTCGCCTGTTCTCGTTCCCAAAAATCGGCGGGGTGAAAGATACTGCCGTCCCGCTGGGATTCATGCATCATCGCAACGATCTTGCCGCATTGACGCATGGTATCCGTTCCCAGTGGTATCGATTCGATGCGGCGAAGATGATCTGTGAGCGTAATTCCGCGTTGGCCTACCACCAAATACGGCTTTGAATCCTTCGTCCGAATAAATCTCTCCAAATCGCGGAAACCTTGGCGAACCATTCGTTCACGCCATGCAAACGACCAACGCATGATGTCTACCCGTGGCCATATGCGCAGCTCTTTCGGACCGCGGTTTGTCTCCAACAGATGGCAATCGTTCAGCGGGGTGATGTGGATTACCCTTGCCCGATACCGTTGACACACTTCGGACAGATTGATTTTCTCCACGGCCCCCCGCTCCTCACTGTGGAATATAGAGTATTTGCCCGGCCACGATCTGGTCTGAACGCAGGTTGTTTACCTCCAGAATCCGAGACTGAGGAATGGCATAACGCTGACAGATCGTTTCCAGCGTTTCGTCGCGTTGAATGATGCACAACTTTAGCCGGCTTTGCTTTTCCTCTTTGCTGCGGACAAAGGAAGTGAGATTGTGCATCGTCTCGATCGAAGCCGAATCTGCTTCAAAGGAACCTTTTCGCGACGCCTGTGAAGAAGATTCTTCTTCCATTTTGGCCTCTTGCTGCACCCGGGTCGCTTGCGAAAAGATCGACGTGAGATTTACCTTGCCGCCTTCTTCACGCGCCGGTTTGCCCGATATCGCTACACGCACTTCCTTCTCTTCCACTGCCTCCTGAGGCTGCTGGGCAATGACCTCTACGGCCTCCTCGTCTGCTGTCTCCTGTGCTGCTGCTTCTACAGCGGCTTCATCCGCATCCGCTGTGGCCGGCTCAGCTTGCGCTTCCTCCCTGCTTTCATCGGAGACTCCCGTCGCGACGGTTTCTTCTTGCACAGCCTCCGGTTGGGTGCGAGGAGTCTCGGTCGACTGTGAGTCTGCCACCTCCCGCAACTCCAAAGGCGGTGCGGGCAGCGTCTCTTCGGATTGCTTTTCCGGTCGGGAATGAACCGGTTCAGCCGCCTGTGACTCTGCCACTTTGCCCACTTCCAAGGACGGCTCGGGAGCTATATCCCCGAATTTTCTTTCCGGTTGGAAGCGAACCGGTTGGGCCGCCTGCGACTCTGCCACCTTCCGCAGCTCCAAGGACGGCTCGGAAGCCGTTTCCTCGGATTGCCTCTCGACATGCGATACGAACTTCTTCTCGGGGGCCATCCCTTCGTAGAGCGCCGGATTCGCTTCAGGCTCATTCCATGACACCTGTTCGATAGAGGGGCTGCTATCGCGATCGGAGCCTTTTCCTTGTTCTTTGACCGTGAGCGCCTCGGTTACATCCCCAAATCCTAGACTTTCATTTTCTGTCCGGTTTGAAGTCCCCTTGTGCTGAGAAGCTTCAAACATCGCTGCAAACCCGCTCGGGCTTTGCTGTGCGGCTGGGGTCTGTTGCATCGCGTGGGTCTGTTGCACCCCGTGGGTCTGTTGCACCCCGTGGGTCTGTTGCACCCCGTGGGTCTGTTGCACTGCGTGGGTCTGTTGCACTGCGTGAGTCTGCTGTGCTTCCTCCAGCGGGATTTGCCGATGCAATTCACTTTCCAGCTCCGCCAGCTTCCGCTCGATGTCCTCTAGCGAGATAGGCTGTGCAAGTTCTTCTGACTGATCTTGCGAAGCATGGGCAAATTGCCACTCTCCGCTAGAGGGAACTTCTCCATAGGAGACTGGTTCAGGATTGCCCGCAGGTTGTCCTGTCTGATAATTGGTCTCGGCAAACTTGATGCCCGCGATTTTCAGATCAGCCTCAATCATCACCTGATGGGGAGAATCAAGCTGGTAATCAAAGCTGTCGACAACTGCGTAAATATCCTCTATTTCAGCGATTCGATTCAAAGGAATCGTGATGTTTAGCGGAATCCTGTGGTGCAGTTGTTCCTCCTGGCCGTACAGCTGCCCGTCTGACCCGCCCGGCCGAAAAGGTGAAAAGGTCACCGCCTCAACCAAGGATTCCGTACCGCCTCCAGCTGTCTCAGAGGTGTCCTTGATCGGCTTGTATTTCCCGAATAATTGCAGGCAACCGGTGATGGAGATCGCTGACTCTGTTTCCAGCACCTCGACATCAGGAAACAACTCCAATTCTCTCCACTCGTCTATTCCGGCTTTATCCGATGAGAGGAAAATGGTTTCCTTGATGGCAAACGAAAGCAGTCCATCCTGTAGCGCCATCCGTGCTCCTCCTTTCAAGTGCAGGACATTTCTTTACACTATATGGGGCAGACGAGCCTTTTAGCACCGGAAAATTGGGTTTGGAAGAAGTCGCCTTGATTTTCAACCGAGAGTAGTAGGCAGTTACGTTGGAATAACCCCCGGTTTAAAGCTGCTGTAGCGGAGAGAAGCCTGTTTCCATTCTCCGCTCCGGTCTACGCTCCGCATGGAAGTGAGCACTGTCCGCTCCGCAATGCTCCCGAGGGAATCGCAAAACGGCGCGCAGCTTTGAAGTGTAGTCATAGGTTGCGATTCTGTTTCCTCGGGGTCATTGCGGAGCTGGGTGGGACTTCGCTAGTCGCTCCGACTGGAAACAGGCTTCTCTGGCGATCTGATCTGCTTCTGCGAGCTTTACAAAGCATGTGGGAGGGTTCAGGTTGTCTGTAGTTTTTCGCAGCCTTTATCAGTAGCTGTAGAGATGAAAAAGGAGAAAACGGCGAAGGTCTTTGGGACACTACCCAGGCGGAATGGAAGAAGCAAAACACGTTTTCAGCGTCCAACTCTGAGACGCTGCCTTGAGCAGACTGCTTTTGGACGCGGTTTTGCTTTTGGAATGGAGCCGGACAGTACAGCCCCCAGCAGTGTCCCACCGAACCTGTAGCCGTTTTCTCCTTTTTCATCTCCTCCACCAAAGCCTGTCCAACCGCTAAAATAGAAAAGCTGCGGCGGAAGAAAATCTCGGTTCTTCGTCATAAGGAGCAAGGGCAGCACTTATCAGAACCAATCCGAGGGAATCGTACAACGTAAAAAAACCAGGGTATCAGCTCCCTGGTTTTTGCGTCCAATATTCCAATAATTCCTGTACAGTCTGTTTTGCCTGGTCAATACAGTCCGGCACCCCGACACCTCCGTAGGAACCGCCGGTCAGCCATACACCGGGCAGATGCTCCTTCATCTTGGCGGTGGCCCCTTTGAGCCATTGCTTGTGACCAACCAAGTACGGCAAGCCCCTGTTCCAACGGGTAACCTTGTAAAATTCTGGATGGTCATCGATCTGCATGACTTTCTGGAGATCGCGGACGACCACGTCGACGATTTCTTCATCAGAACGGTCTACAATCTCTTCGGCGCCCGGCTTGCCCACGTAGCAGCGTACAAGCGCCTTGCCTTTCGGCGTCGTATGCGGCCACTTTCGCTGAGTCCACGTGCACGCCGTGATCGTAAACTTTTCCTTGCGAGGGACGACAAAGCCTGTCCCTTCTTTATCGATCCTTACGCCTTGCTCGGGATAGGCGAGAGCGACTGTCGCCATAATCGTAGGCTTGGCGCCGCTGATCGGCGGTATATCGACATGCTCCTTGACAACTTCCCTGGCCAAATGATGAGGGATCGCTAAAATAACAGCGTCGGTATCAAAAACCTCACCATGAGCCAGTTCGACGCTATATCCGTCCTGGCGCTTTTCCAAGCGCTTGACAGCCGTGCTTTTCCGGACCGAGTCAGCAGGCAGCAGTTCTTCCAATCGATCAGCGAGTGATTGCAAGCCGCTGGTCAAGCTCACGAACATTCCCTTTGACTTTGGCTGTCCCTCGGACTGTTTGCTCTGCTTAGGGCGAGAATTCCTCATCGCCATAATGAGGCTGCGGTGCTTCTGTTCCATCTGGGCGTATTGCGGAAAGGTGGAGAGAAGACTCAATTTGTCGATATCGCCACCGTAAACGCCGGAGATCAAAGGCTCGATTACATTCTCGATGACTTCATCTCCAAGCCGGCGACGGAAAAAATTCCCAACGGACTCGTCTTCGCCAGTTTGCGCCCCCGGCAATATCAAATCTGCCGCCGCTCTGAGCTTGCCCAACGGAGAGATAAGCGGTGTCATGGCAAAAGGCATCAGCTTGGTCGGTACACCCATCACGGCTCCCTCCGGAATCGTGTACAAACCGTTTTTATGCAGAATATACGCCTGACCCGCGTTGTTGTTTACCAGCCGATCACCCAGGCCGACATCTTTGATGAGCTCGGTTGCGCTCGTTTTTCGTTCCAAAAAGGAGTCTGCTCCCAGCTCAATGGTAAATCCCTCGTGCTTCCAGGTCTGAACCTTCCCGCCGGTCCTGTCGCTTGCTTCCAGCAATGTGAACCGGACTGGCAATCCTTGTTCCCGCGTCCATTTCTGCAGGTAGTAGGCAGCCGTAAGTCCAGTCATACCGCCGCCTACGATCGTGACATGCAGCTGTTTTTCGCTCATTTGCTATTTCCCCATTGCCGGCAGCTTTTTCCCGATTACATCAGCCAGACAGGAGATAAAAGCAGGTCTGGCATTCGGCATCGGGGGCCGGTAGTAATTGGCTCCGAGTTCATCGGTTACCGCTTTGCATTCGATGTCATTGTCGTAGAGCACTTCCAGATGCTCTGCGACGAAGCCGACCGGGCAGTACACGAAGGTTTGGTATCCATGAGCGTTGTGCAGGTCGCGGGTCAAATCCTGCACGTCCGGTCCGAGCCATGGCTCGGGTGTATTGCCTGCACTCTGCCAGCCGATAGCGTAGTGCGAAATGCCCGCTTCTTTTGCGATCAATGCAGCCGTTTCCTCCAGCTGATGGGGATACGGATCACCCGATTGGAGGATTTTTTCCGGGAGACTGTGGGCAGAGAAAATCACCACGGCTTTGTCTCGTTGCGCTTCCGGCATCGATGCGAACGTATCCTTGATCGCATCGCTCCAATAGGAAATAAACCCGGGCTCCGTATACCAGCTCTCCACTGAATGGATTTCAGGGCCGCCGATGCTCGCTGCGTGTTCCTTTGCCCTGCCGTTGTATTCTTTTACACTGTAGCTGGAATAGTGGGGAGCCAGCACCAAGCTGATCGCCTTTTCGATGCCATCGCGATGCATTGCCTCGACTGCATCCTCCACGAAAGGAGCGATGTGCTTTAGACCAAGATAGCCGACAAATTCCTTATCCGGAAAACGGCGGTTCATCTCCTGTTCAAGCTGGCGTACCTGCTCGTCCGTAATTTCGGCAAAGCGATTGACGCCACCCACCGCTTCATAGCGGGCTGTCAGATCGTCCAGCAATTCCTGCGAAGGCTTGCGGCCCCGGCGAATATGCGTGTAATAGGGTTCAATCTCTTCCTTCTTGCGCGGTGTTCCGTACGCCATCAGGAGTAATCCGATCTTTTGCTTGGACATAAGTAGCACCTCCGTATTACGCGTTCCGGCGATAACTGTGAATGAAGCTGGTCAGCTTTTGCAAGGTTTCTACTTTGGCGTCTGGGAACACTCCATGACCCAGGTTAAAGATATAGCCGGGCTGCTGCGTGCCCTCGTCAAGTATTTCCTTTGCTTTCGCCTCCAATTTTTCCCAAGGAGCCAAAAGCAGTGTAGGATCCAGATTTCCTTGCAAGGTTTTGGTGACGCCCAGCTCACGCGCTTTTGTGATCGAAGTCCGCCAGTCGAGGCCGACCACATCGACCGGCAGCTTGTTCCACTCCTCAAGCAGGTGACCACAGCCTACGCCGAAATAGATTGTCGGCACGCCCGTCTCCCGCAGCGACAGCAAGATGCGGTTCATGACCGGAGCGATAAATGTCCGGTAGTCTTCATCGTTCAGGGCGCCTACCCAGGAGTCAAATACTTGGACAGCTTGCGCGCCTGCGGCAATTTGCGCTTTCAGATATGTAATGGTCAACGTGCCCAGCTTCTCCATCAGCTTTTCCCAAGCTGCCGGCTGCGTGTACATGAACGATTTGGTTTTGTGATAATGCTTGGAAGGACCTCCCTCGATCATGTAGCTGGCAAGGGTAAACGGAGCTCCTGCAAAACCGATCAGCGGTACAGAGAGCTGCTGGCGCAAAATTTTGATCGCTTCCATGATGTATGGCACGTGCGTATCCGGGTCGAGCTCGCCCAGGCGATGGACATCTTCGAGCGATCCAATCGGGTTGGCAATGACAGGTCCGATCCCCGATTCAATGTTTACATCGACCCCGATCGGCTTGAGTGGAGTCATAATGTCAGCAAAAAGAATCGCAGCATCCACCCCGAGCTGCTCAACCGGCAGACGGGTTACTTCCGCGCAAACTTCGGGTATATAGTTCATTTCAAAAAATGTGTGCTTGGCACGGATAGCCCGGTATTCGGGTTGATAACGCCCCGCCTGGCGCATGTACCACACCGGCACATGATCTGTCGGTTCCTGGCGACAAGCTTTTAAAAACGTATCGTTAAACGGTTTTGCAGTCATGAATAAACCTCGCTTTACACGGTAATATTCCTTATCCTTATGATACCACTCGGCAATCGACAAAAAATGCATTGATTGTGTCAAAATCGTTATCGTTTCAACCACTGTTCTCCTGGTACCATTGTTTCCCAAAAGCTCAGTGACGAATACGAATATCCCCTGTTGAGCTGCTGACAGTCAGCGCCGGACCTTCCGTGCCTACCGATCCCGCTACTCTCTGCTCCCCTTTTTCCGAGTAAGACATTTCCGGCCAATCGGCTTTTATATCTCCCGTATCCGTAGCCAGTTCCATCTTTACTGCTTCGGGCAGTTTTAACAAGGATACCGTGATGTCTCCTGTATCCGTTCGGACATTTACGTCGTGCTTCATGTCTTTCAGTTGCAGCGAATCGATATCACCTGTACTGCTGAAGGCATCCACTTTTGCACTGACGGAGGATATGTCCATGTCGCCTGTATCTGTTCTCAGGGTGAGTGTTTCTCCTTCAAACCCCGCCAACTCGATATCGCCCGTGCTCGTTTTCAGCGTTCCTTCCTTTGCTTTGATCGCATTGATACGGAAGTCTCCCGTGCCGCTGTTCACGGCTATTTTTTCGTAGACCGCTTCCGGAATCATCACCTGGAGCTCCAGGTCTACCCGTTGATGAAAGAAAAAGCCGAACTGCATTTCAGTTGGTTCCTTTATCCTTACCTGCAGAATTCCGTCAGGGGTGACTTCCGTCGTAAACTTGATTTTGTCCAATCGCTTTCTATCAACCTCCCCGACCATTCTTGCAGTCGCACTGGACAAATTGCTCGTAGTCAACACGACGTCAGCGATGTCCGTTTCCACTTCGACACCCTTGATAGGCTGGTCGATTGTACGCAGTTCACTGACTGTCTCCGTGTCTCCCTTAAAGTCGGGGTTCAGTTTGAACTGCCAGACAAATCCGATCGCTCCAACGAGAAACAACAGACAGAAAAAGACGAACAAGACATTTATCATTCTTCTCATGCTATTTCCCCCTAATCATGCGGACATTAAAGTTCAGATAACGCAAAAATTGCCGATACAGCCATCGGCTCAAGCGGGCCAACCCGATCGCAAGCATTCCGCCCAAACCAAATGATGCCATCCCCGAGAAGAGAACCAGATATTGCTCATCTGCGTTTCCCGGAATTCCGTACTTCAAAAACAAGCCAATCGGTGTAAGCAGCAATGCCAGAGCGACGGCAAACAAACCGATAAGGACAGCAATCAGTCCGACAAATGGGCCCAATACGAAAACAAGGTTAAAAAAGCCCAAACTGACGGTCGCCAAAACAGCTCTCGTCATATTACTGATGGATGCGTTCGATTGTGCCTGATGAATGCGGTATCCGGCTAATATCTCGCGGGCAAGAACCTTTGGACTGCCCAGACTGTCGGCAATCTCCTGTTCGCTTTTCCCCCTGTCCACTCCGATCAAGAAATGTTCGGTATAGTCTGCCAATATGTCCAGGCGATCCTTGTCGGGCAATTCGCGGAGAAGCCCGTCAAGCTCATCCATAAATTCGCGTCTCGTCATAAACCGATTCCCTCCTCGATAATCTGGTTGACCCCGCGCGTAAATATTTTCCATTCCAGCACGAGGTCGTTCATATATCTGCGCCCTTTATCGGTGAGCTGATAGTACTTGCGCGGCGGGCCTTCCTGCGATTCGGCCAAGTAAGTAATAAAAAAGCCTTCCGTGGTCAACCTGCGAAGCAGGGGATAAACGGTTCCTTCTGCGATGTGAAATTTCTCTGAGATGCTGGCCACCAGTTCGTACCCATATCTGTCTTTTTGGGCAACAAGCACCAGTACGCAAAGTTCCAGTACGCCTTTTTTAAATTGAACGTTCACTTAGCATCACCATGTTAGATCTTACCAGAGCACTATTATACAATGCAAGGTACTTTATAAAAATAGATAAATGCACACGGGTAAAAATTGTGATCGAGTAGGAGGGGGCGACTAACCCCCGTCCTCTCACACCACCGTACGTACCGTTCGGTATACGGCGGTTCACCAAGCTTGACGAATTTGAGAATATCGTTGCACTAAGCTTTTCAGCCCTTGTTGTTGCCAGTAGGCAATGCCGAGGGCTTTGTGTATATGCGGAGATTTTGTGGTACGCCATGCACCCTTGCGGGTATTTGCAATTTCAATGGCTTTTACGTGAGATATGCCAAGAGAACGAAGTTCTCGATATCTGGTTCTCACGCGTTTCCACTGCATCCACAAACAAAGACGGAGCCTGCGCCTTGTCCATTCCTCAATGGATTGTAGAATGCCCTTCGCGTCTGCAAGGGCGAAATATCCAATCCAGCCCATGAGGTACTGATTTATTCTTTCAATCCGCTTCTCCATCGAGATGCTCCACACCGGATTCGTGATCGTGCGGATTTTCTCTTTTAGCTTGAGGAGGGATTTGGGGTGGATGCGAATCCTTGTCTGTTTTGCAAAGGTAAAACTAAAGCCCAAGAATTTTCGTTTCCATGGTCGGTCTATCGCGCTTTTCTCCTCATTTACTTTTAGCCTTAGTACCTTCTCCAAGTGGTTTTGAATACTCTTCTTTACTCGTTCCCCTGCCCGTTTTGTTTTCACGTAGATATTACAATCGTCTGCGTAGCGGCAGAAACGGTGGCCTCTCTTTTCGAGTTCCTTGTCCAAATCATCAAGTAGGATATTTGCCAAAAGTGGGCTTAACGGCCCACCTTGCGGTGTTCCTTCACTTGATGTTGTACAGACGCCATTTATCATGATCCCCGCATTCAAGTAGGAACGAATCAGTCTTAAAATTCTCTTGTCCTGAACTTTTCGAGCCACACGGCTCATTAGAATATCATGATTTACGCGATCAAAGAATTTCTCTAGATCGATGTCCACCACGAAACGATATCCTTCGGAGATATACGCTTGCGCTTTCCTTACTGCCATGTGAGCGCTACGTTTTGGACGGAACCCATAGCTAGATTCCGAGAAGGTGGGGTCGAAGATCGGCGTTAACACTTGGAGGATGGCCTGCTGAATAAAGCGGTCTACCACGGTGGGAATGCCTAATAACCTTACACCACCGTCAGGTTTCGGGATTTCGACTCTGCGAACAGGTGAAGGTCTATAGGTTCCCCTTTCCATCTTCTCGCGGATGGCTTGCCAGTGTTCACGTAGATAATCGCGTAGTTGTTCGGTTGAAACACCATCGACTCCACCGACACCTTTGTTTTCCTCCACTCGTTGGAGTGCCATCCGTAAGTTTTCCCGTGATAAGACTTTTTCCAGCAAATCCATAATGATGTTCCTTCCTTCGCACATGCGGACTCCGTGCTTGCTGTACGATACTCAGCCCTCTTTTGTACCCTCGGGGCTTCACCCCTGCTCTTCAAAAGTAGTTCCTTGACAGAATTCTGCTTCGACGTACCGTATCAAAAGACATGGATCGCATGCTGGCTTGATGTTCGGCCCTTCCCCATTCAAGCGTCCTCTACTCGGGTACTATGGCCTCTGCTGACTTCTGCATGTTCAGCGTCTCCTTACGGAGACGGTTACCAACAGTTGAAGGCGTTTCATGCAGACCTCCCCAGGTAAGAACGATAACTTTCATCCCATGTACCTGCCCAAGTTTACTACTGTATCCCTTGGCTGTATGGGGCTTTGTCTTGTTTGGCAGACTCGCCCGGATACAACAGCCTCAAATTGGGTTCGTGTACCTCAGGTCGGGATTTTGCCGCCGGCTTCCTTCAGATTCGACCTCGCGGTCGACACCCTTGCCTTGAGCTAACGGTTGGTACAGCCAACCCCCGTTCGGGACTTTCACCCTATAGCTATCGCCCATGCTGGGCGCACCAAAAAGGGCCCTCTTCCCTCAAAGGGAACAGGGCCCGAATGATCCGCTTTCCTTATATGCCGGAATGCAATGATCAAATCCTATTCGTTTACTTCGACGATGCGACCTTCTACTTTCGGATTAACCGTCTTGCGTTTGATCAGCTCTTCTTCCACAATGCTGTAGAAAGTCAGACCTGTATTGAACGCAGGTTTGTTAAAGCTCTCATATCCGTCTCCGCCTGTTGCCAGGAAGTCATTGGTTGCGACCTTGTACGTCTTCTTCAGGTCGAGCGGCTGACCGCCTACCTTTACCTCGACAACGCGCTGACCCGCAGGCTTGCTTGGATTGTAGGTAAAAGACATGCCGCTGATTTGCGGGAAGCGTCCCTCTCCCGTCTCCACCTTGCTTACACCGCTTTCCAGCGCTTGACGCAGCTCTTCGCCGGTCACCTCGATCACGACCAGGGTATTCGGGAATGGCAGCAGGGTGTACAGATTTTTCTTCGTGATGTCGCCCGCCTTTAGCTGTGTACGGATACCGCCTGCGTTGGTCAGCGCAACGTCTGCTTCATGCCCCGGGATGGATTTCGTGCGCTCCAGCATGATGTCGGCGATCAGGTTTCCTACGTTTGTCTCCTTTTTGCGAACCAGCGCTCTGTCGCCATCAAGGTCTACCTCAGACTTGGCGATGACCACGTCCATGACTTCGTCGATTTTCTTGACGATCTCTTGAACCATTTTCTCTACCTCAGGATCAGCTTGAACGGTTTCGTCATACGCTTTCAAACCGCCGCTGAACGCAACCAGCTCCTTGCCGAGGTAGTACAGGTCTGCGCGTCCGAGAGACTTGCCGTACTCCCAGTCCTGTACGATGTACGTGCCGTTCACCAGCTCCGGCTTTTCCAGCGGCGTATGGGAATGTCCGCCGACGATCAGATCGATGCCCGGTACGTTTTTCGCGATCTCACGGTCAACATCCACGCCGACGTGGGAAACGACGATTACATGGTCAACCTCTTTTTTCAGCTGTGGCACGACGGTCTTCGCCACTTCTACAGGGTTTTTGAAGGTAAGGCCTTTCACGTTGTTCGGGTGGGTGAGGATCGGTGTATCCTCCGCTACAAAACCGACGAAGGCAAACTTTTTGCCGCCGATTTCCGCCTTGAAGGTAGGTACGAGCAGTTCTTTTCCATCCGCTTTGAACACGTTTGCGGAAATAACCGGGTGCTTCAGCATGTCGCGCAGCTTCAGCAGCTGTTCATAGCCAAAGTCAAACTCGTGGTTCCCTGCCGCCATTACGTTGTAGCCCAAGTAATTGAGGATCGGTACGACAGACTCCCCTTGGAATTGGTTGACGTAGACGGTGCCCTGGAAGGTATCACCCGCATCAAGCAGGAGGAAGTTGTCGTTCTCCTCACGCCAGTCCTTCAGCAGCGTGGCGATCTTGGCGTAACCGAATTCCTTCAAGTTTTTATCTTCTGTAATATGTCCGTGCGTATCATTGGTATGCGCGATCGTAATGTGTGTAGTAGCCGCATCCCCGAGCGCCTGGAAGAAATCGCCGCGGGTCACTTGCGCCTTGTTTTCCATTTCAATGGTGTAGCCCAGCTTTTTGGCGACCTCTGTCAATTTTGCCGAAGAAAGAACTTGTGTCGGGTTTTTGAAGTCATCCTGCATAATTGCTCCCTTGGTTTTTGCCCAAGCGAGGTAAGGCGCAGACCAATGCGCCCCTTTGTCAGGAGCAGAAATTTTGCTTCCGCCCAGTTTGGCAAAAACGACAACTGCTTCCGCCAAAGTCACATTGCGCTCAAGGGCAAGATCACCGTTTGCTCCCGGAGATACGATGGATTTCTTTACCATCCAGTCTACGTGCTGAACCGGATGCAGCGGTGCTGCCAGGACCGATCCGGCCATCAGGGACGAACAGATGGCAGCTGCCAGAGCGGCCAGGGTAATGCGACGTGCTTTTTTCATTCGCGCTTCTCCTCCCGTTATGTAAAAAATAAAAAATAGGACATCTCTGATTATAGCAAATATTTCTGGATAGATGTTCAGCTTCCTGCTAGATATTGGACAGGAATTGCTTGATCGCATCAGCCATTTTCTCGGGGGTTTCCAGCATTCCCATGTGACCAGCCTCCGCAAGCAGTACCCGAGTGACATTCGCCCCATCTGCTGTAAAGGTTTTGTCTGCCGGAATGATCTGGTCTTGTTCCCCTGCGATAAGCAGGACGGGACAAGCAAGCTTTCTGAGGACATGCTGCCGGTCTGCTCTTTCCCGCATCGCTTCCAATGTCCGGATCGCGCCGTCTGGCGGTGTTTGCAGGCCGACCTGTTTGACCCGCTCCCATTCTTCCGGATAACGGGATAAAGCGCCAGGGGCGAACAGCTTGGGAACCAGCGCCTTGATAAAGGGCTCTATCCCGTTTTGACGGATGCTCTCCATTCCTTTGGTCCGGTTTTCCTTTGCCTGCTCATCATCGGGAAACGCGGTAGAATGGATCAGCCCCATCGCACTCAGCCTGTCGGGGTAGCGCTCGGCAAAAGCCAAGGCGACATAACCGCCCAAGGAATGTCCGAGGAGCGTCATCTTTTCAATCCCGGTCTCATCCATGAAAAAGGCAAGATCCTCTGCCATTTTCTCCACGGTGTACGTTTCATCCGGAACCGAACTGCCTCCGTGGCCGCGCAAGTCGGGAGCAAGCACCCTGCTTGATTTCTCCAGTCTCGGGATGAGCTTTTTCCAATATACCGAGCTTCCGCAAAAGCCGTGCACGAGACAGACGGCGTCTCCCGTCCCCCTGTCTTCGTAAGCCAGTTCGACTCCATTTTGCAATACCGCTTTTTTCATCTACTTCTCCTCCTTTTTCTATAGTCTCGCCATTTTTTCCAACATTTTTTCCCAACCAGGTTTACAATACAGGTAGAATTCTGGAGCCTGCCTCCCCGCAAAAGAGGGACGTTGATGCTCCAGGACGTAGAGGCCGTCGTCCGGCATGTGCTGGCGGATCAGCCCCGCAAGGAAATTCTGTTTATCGGTAAATCGATCGGCACGCTCCCCATTGTCAGCGGATTTGGCGAGTCCATGCTTCCCTCCGAGGCCTCCGCTATCCTGCTCACGCCGCTATTGAATCAGGAAGGATTTGCAGAGAGCTTGCTGGCCTGCAAGCAGAACATGTATCTGGTGACCGGCACGGCGGACCATTATTACCACAGCGAGACGATCGAACAGATTCGCGACAAACACGCCAACATCGAGTTGGACATCGTGCCGAACGCCGATCATTCACTGGAGATTCCTTTTGATACGACAGTGTCTTTGGAGACACTGCAGCAAGTTTTCTCCGGCATCAGCCGTTTTACGTCGGACACGCTTCGCTCGGACAATTCCCGCTAAGCGAGCGGGATCAGGATGTCATAGGCGTTTTCTTCCCGCTCTGCAGCATGACGGGGCGGGAGATATCGCTCATCGTAGCGCTCAAGGCGAAGCGCCTTTTCCTCTACCGCAAGCCCCTGGCGCTTTATCCAGTCAAAAGCGCGATGATACGTTGACTGAACTTGGTCCATGGGGCCCTGATGAGTGAACAGGGCGTAGCTTCTTGCCGGAATCGTAAATCCGACCATTCCTTCCGGGATGCGGTCAAATTTTGCTACTTCAACGGAAATGTACTCCGTGAACAATTGATAGGAACCGACTTTGCGTTCATCACTGACACCGTAAAAGCATAGCGGGTATTTCAGATTGCCAATTTCGTTCACCCTCTGCGAAAAAACGTCCCACAGCTTCGGCATTTCCACTCCCAAGCTTTGAAAGGGACCGGTAAAGCTTGCGCCTACCATCCACATTTCCGGCAATTGAACGATCGCTCCCTGCATCGCACACAGCTCCTTTTCTATCAATTTGGCTGGCATTTCCCTTTTTGCTATCTTAGCATGAAAGGCAGCTATTTTTATCTGCATGACATCCTCTTTTTGGAACAAACTATCATTAAACTTCTATCTCGATGCCTGCAGGGCGTCTCCCTTTCCTTTTACCCAGATCTGTCCCCCGCCCCATTCACGGTCCTGGTCAATTCGACCCCTTTTTGCCTGGAAACCTTCTTCGCTATTATCAACTCTTCCAGCCCTACCGATATGAGTAAGGAATATCGTTATTGAGGGCAGTGCTCAATGACATCAGGAGGATACACGATGAAGCAGTTTTCGCGTACGGCACTTTTCTTTCTCATGTTCCCCGCTTTATTTCTGACCGGCTTTTCGTCGGGAGAAAAACCGGTAAAAGCTACTTGGCTGTGGCAAACATACCAGACTGCGTCAGCCCCTGATCAGATCGTTGCGTTTGCAGCGGCAAAAGGGGTAAACCTGCTGTATCTGAAGATCGACACTTCGCTGAGACCTTCCTATTACCACACTTTTATCCAGAAAGCCCGCGCCAACGGAATGGAAGTACACGCACTTGGCGGCAAATCCGGCTGGGGACTGGAGCGAAACCGCCCGGAAATTTTGTCGCTCGTAGACTGGGTAGGCCGCTACAACCAGACGGTGGAGACGGATGCAGCCATAACCGGTATCCATCTCGATATCGAGCCGTATACACTCCCCGAGTGGAAAAGCGATCAAAATGAAGTGATCCGGCAGTGGATGGGCAATGTGAATGCTTACGTGACGAAGGCAAAAGAGCTGGACCCGTCCCTCCAGGTTGGCTGTGACATTCCTTTTTGGCTGGACAAGACGGCCTTGCCCGATCAGCCTGTTGTCTCGATTAGCGAGTGGCTCATCTCCAGGCACGATCATGTTACAGTCATGGCATACCGCGATCGGGCGGAAGGCCCAAACAGCATTTCGGCCCTCGTCACGCAAGAGCTGGAGATGGCGGACCGACTTGGTAAAAAAGTAATCGTCGCTGTAGAGACAAAGGAGAGCAATGAAGGCAATTTTGTCAGCTTTTATGAGGAGGGAACCGCTCGGATGGAAGACGAGCTAAGCAAGCTGAGTGAACTGTTGGCAAGCCATCCTTCTTTTGCTGGAGTCGCAATTCATTCCTATGAGTATTGGAGTGTATTAAAAGAGTAGTTCAAGAGAATAGTTTCAGAGAGCAGCGAAAACTCTTTTAGCCGCGGGCAGTAAAAACTCCGCCGTCGACTTGGCGGAGTTTTCGTGCTTTCATTCGACTGTTCCGGCGAGCTCGCTGGCCATGGAGATAAGCAGCTTCGTTCCCTCGCGAAGCTGCTTTTCACTGATATACGAGTAGCTAAGACGAAGCCACGACTTTGTCTCCTTTAATGGATCGCATATAGAGCCCGGTACAAACGAGATCGACTGCTCGATGCTTTTGGCAAGCAGCGCCTCCATGGAAAGGGATTCCGGCAGCTTGACCCAAAGGTTCAGACCGCCGGCAGGACTGTTCCATCTCCAGGCAGTAGCGGAGAGCTCCTCTTCCATAATTGTTTTTCGCACATTCAGGGCGGTTCGCAGCTTTTCAATATGCTGCTGCATGCGGCTGGAGGAAAAGTAATGGAGGAAGATTTTCTGATTGAGCAGCGGGCTCCCATTATCCGCCAGCGACTTGACCGTAAAGAAATGGCTCACCAGCGAAGGATGGAGGCAAACAGCGGCAATCCTCAATCCGGGCGCCACGTATTTGCTGAAGCTGCGGATATACACGACGTAGCCTTCCACGCTGTAAGAAAAGAGAGGCGGGGGCGGTTCGCTCTCAAAATACATGTCACGGAACGGGTCGTCTTCGATCACAAAACAGCGATACCGCTCGGCAAGCTCTACAAGCTGCTTTCTCTGCTCGGCCGGTACGGTGTAGCCCGTCGGGTTGTGATAGGTCGGGTTCAGGTAAAACAGACGCGGCTTGTACCGCTTCATATAAGCTTCAACCTGATCCAGGTCATAGCCGTTCGGATGAATCTCGACGGGGATAAGCTGGGCGCCAAGCTGCCTGAAAATATCAATAGCCGCACTGTATGTCGGACGCTCAATCAACACAGCGTCCCTCGGCTGGACAAGCATCCGCGCGAGCAAGTCTATGGCTTGCTGGGAGCCGGACGTAATCATGATGTCCTCTGGCGACAGGTGAAACCGGTGCTTGTGCATGAAGTATCGGCAAAGCGCCTCCCGCAGCTCCTCATCTCCTTGCACAGTGGAATAGGAGCTGAGCACCTTTGGATACAAGTCAAAAATCTCTTTTACGTATTCGGAAAAAAACCGGTTCGGCAACAGGTTGGGGTCGATCAGCGCATAGGAAAACTGATAAGTGACCGGCACTTTGTGAATTTCGGATAAATGGCTTTTTTTAACATAGGAGGAGACAATCGGCGAATCCAGATTGTCCAATGGCATCGCACCGCCGGGATGCACATAGTAGCCCGACTTGTCTTTGACATAGACTTTCTTTTCTTCCTTGAGCAACTGATACGCCTTGAATACGGTCAGGCGGTGGACGTTCAGTTCGGCTGCCAGCAGGCGGACGGACGGGAGCTTTTCATGCTCCTTCCACTCCCCGCGCTGGATTCGCGTCCAGATGTATTCATACACTTGTGCAAACAGCGTTTGGGTACTTGCTCTTGAAGAAAAACGGACGTCCATGCTTGCCTGCCTCCTTTGCCCTTATGTTTATCTTATACAAGCATTTCAGAATCTGTTCTGTTGTTTGAAAACTGTTCTATTCACCTCTTTTTATGATGATACCAAGGAGGCGTTACTATGGTCATCATCAATTATGTCGTGATGTGCTTGGTGTTTGGAACAACGTTTTTGGCGATCAAAATCGGGATCGATGCGGGAGCACCTCCCTTTTTCTCGGCTGGCCTGCGTTTTTTGGCCGCAGGTCTCCTGCTTTTCATTTGGATGGTCTGGAAAAAGCAAGCCCGTTTTTCTTTGCTTTTGCACAAGGAAATGTGGATTACCGGCCTTTGTCTGACATTCGGAACGTTTTCCACGCTGTATTGGGCGGAGCAGCATGTCACGTCAGGAGCGGCAGCGATTCTTTCCGCGACCGGTCCGATCATGATATTGCTGCTTCAGGCGACTGTCCTGCGAGAGCGGGTAACGGGCAAAGCGCTGCTTGGCTGCCTGCTTGGCTTTGCCGGTGTCGTACTCCTCGTCTTCCCGCAGGTTTCGATCACGGTCAGTCTGTTCTGGCTGCTCGGGTGTGTCGCTATTTTGATCGGAGAGCTGTTTTATTCCAGTGGCGCCCTGTATTCGAAACGCGTCATCCAGCGTTTTGCAGACGCATCGCCGATCGCCCTGAATGCAGCCCAAATGATTTACGGCGGTACCGCTCTGCTTGTACTTTCGCTTTTTACGGAGAAGATTCACCCCGAGACAATGCTTGCCCCAAGCGCCATCGGTTCGCTCTTGTATTTGATCGTGTTCGGCTCGATGGTCGGACATACGATTTTTTACTGGCTGGTCGCCAAAACCAATCCGGTGTTTCCCTCCACCTGGCTCTACATTTCACCGATCATCGCCATGGCCCTGGGGGCGATCCTGTACCGGGAAGCTGTATCCTGGCCGATGGCCGCAGGGGCCGCTACGACAATTTTGGGGATTGTTTTCATCAACGCTGATACGCTGCGGCAGATGATGAAAAGACCTGAAAAAGCCAAAGAGCTTGTTTGCCCCGTCCAATCCCGAACATAAACAAAAAAGTCCCCAACCGGGGACTTTCTTTGTTATTTACAGCCTTTTCATCGCTTTGTAGCTGGCGTCGATTGTCCGCTCGATATCCTCTTCCGTATGAGCAAGGGAAACGAACATTCCCTCGAATTGGGACGGCGGAATCATCACGCCTTCCTCCAGCAAATAGCGGAAGTAGGCAGAGAATTTGTCCAGATCGGCAGTCTTGGCCGTGTCGTAATTGACGACAGGCGTATCGGTAAAGAACAGGCAAACCATGGAGCCAACGCGGTTCAGCGTATGCGGAATACCGAGTTTGCGGGCATTTTCCGCAAGCCCCTCCGCCAGGCGGGCAGAGAGCGCCTCCAGTTTTTCATAGGCTCCCGGCTGTCCCAGCTCCTGCAGGGTGGTCAGTCCGGCCGCCATTGCCAGCGGGTTGCCCGAAAGCGTACCTGCCTGATAGATCGGTCCTGCCGGCGCGATTTGCTGCATGATCTCCCGTTTGCCGCCATAAGCGCCGACCGGAAGTCCGCCGCCAATTACCTTGCCCATGGTCGTCAGATCCGGAGTGATGCCGTACAGCTCCTGTGCCCCGCCACGGGATACACGGAAGCCGGTCATGACTTCATCAAAAATCAGCAGTGTGCCGTGTTGCTGCGTAATTTCACGCAGCGCCTCCAAAAAGCCCGGCTGCGGCGGCACAACACCCATGTTTCCGGCGATCGGTTCCACGATCACGGCAGCCAGGTCAGCGCCGAAGTTTTCAAATGCCAGCTTGACGCTTTCCAGATCGTTGTACGGGACCGTAATGGTGTTGACTGCTGTCGCTTCCGGCACACCTGGGCTGTCAGGCAAGCCGAGCGTAGCTACCCCGGAGCCGGCCTTGATGAGCAGGCTGTCGGCATGACCATGATAGCAGCCTTCAAACTTCATGATTTTATTGCGCTTCGTATAACCGCGGGCGAGTCGCAGAGCGCTCATCGTCGCTTCCGTTCCGGAGTTGACCATGCGAACAACCTCGACAGACGGTACGATTTCACAAACCAGCTTGGCCATTTCCGTTTCCCGTTCGGTTGGAGCGCCGAAGCTTGTTCCCAGCACAGCCGCTTCCTGAATGGCCGCCAGCACCTTTGGATGAGCGTGGCCCAAAATCAACGGACCCCAAGAGCCGATGAAATCGATGTAGCTGTTGCCGTCGACGTCTGTAATCCGCGAGCCTTCGCCTTTCGCGATGTAGACAGGGTTTCCGCCGACACTTTTAAAAGCGCGCACCGGGCTGTTTACGCCGCCCGGTATGTAACGCTGGGCTTCTTCAAACATGCGGGACGAATTGTCCATTTTCATTGTCTACTCACCTCGCAGCCATTTTGCCACGTCTTTGGCATGATAGGTAATGATCAGATCGGCCCCGGCGCGTTTGAAGCCGAGGAGCGTTTCCATCACGATCTGCTGTTCGTTGATCCAGCCGTTGGCAGAAGCTGCTTTGACCATGGAATACTCTGCGCTGACGTTGTACACCACGAGAGGCAAATCGAAGCTTTCCCGCAGTCTCAGCACCATGTCCATAAAAGCGAGGCCTGGCTTCACCATCAAAAAGTCTGCTCCTTCGGCTACGTCGGAAGCCGCTTCCCGCAGCCCCTCCCGCGCATTGGCCGGGTCCATCTGATAGGTTTTGCGATCACCCGATTTCGGCGTGGAGTGAGCTGCATCGCGGAATGGACCGTAAAAGCTGGAGGCGTATTTGACTGAGTAGGACATGATCGGAACATGAACGAAGCCAGCCTCGTCCAAACCTTCGCGAATCGCTGCGACAAACCCGTCCATCATGTTGGAAGGCGCGATTATATCGGCTCCCGCCTTCGCTTGAGACACAGCTGTGGCTACCAGAAGCTTCAGAGACTCGTCGTTGTCGATCTCTCCCTCGTGCAAAACGCCGCAATGCCCGTGATCGGTATACTGGCACAGGCACGTATCGGCGATCACGACCATATCCGGGTAGGCTTCCTTGATCTGGCGGATCGCCTGCTGTGTGATCGCGTTGTCATTGTAAGCCTCGGAACCACAGGCATCCTTGTGCTCGGGCACCCCGAACATCATCAGCGATTTGATCCCCAGCGAAGCGATTTCGTCCAGCTCTTCGCGCAGCCTGTCGAGAGAAAAGTGATACACGCCAGGCATGGACGGAATCTCTTCTTTTACATTCGTTCCTTCCACCACAAACAGCGGGTAAATCAAATCTTCCAGACGAACATGGTTTTCGCGAACAAGATCGCGCATACCCGCGCTTGTACGCAATCTGCGATGACGATCAAATGAAATGGCCATTTCCATTCCCTCCCCAATATGCTTTCAATGCTTCCAGCAAGCCTTCGACGGTGTACTCGCGGGCGACGACATCTGCCTGCAAGCCGTGCGCTCTTGCCGTATCGGCCGTGATCGGGCCGATGCAGGCAATGGTTACGCCCGCCAGCAGCTGCTTCCCCCCATAAGGGGCCATCGCTTCCATAAAATACGAAACGGTCGAAGAGCTCGTAAATGCGATAACGTCAATCAAGCCGTTCCGCAGGCGCTCCGCCGCTTCCGGAGCGTCCTTTGCATCGATCACGGTATGGTACACATCCACCTCCGTGACATCCAGGCCCATGCGGCGCAGCTCCTCCGGCAAGGTTTTGCGGGCAATGTCAGCCCGCGGCAGCAGCACGCGCTCGCCGGGCTGAAGCCGATCTTTCAGACTGGCGAGCATGCCCTCCGCCACATAATCGGAAGGTATCACCTCTGCTCTCAGCCCGTGCAAGGCGAGCTCTGCCGCTGTCTTGGGACCGACCGCAGCGAGGTGCCCCGTCAGCCTGTCGATCCCGATTCCGAGCTGCCGCATCCGATCAAGAAAAAAGCGAACCCCGTTTACGCTGGTAAACATGACCCAGTCAAAGCTGCCGATGCGGGATAAGGCTTCATCCAAACGGCTGCTGTCTTGCGGAGGCACCATTTTCAATAGCGGAAACGCATACGCTTCCCCGCCCAGAGCTTCCAACTGACTGATCAGCTCCCTCGCCTGCCCCCGCGATCTGGTCACCATCATGCGTATGCCGGCAAGCGGCCCCACATGCCCGCCTTCAACCGAGTGAATCATGCCTGGCTCTCCCTTTTCACCTGCTCCAGAACCTCTTGTGCCCCTTCTGCCGCCAGGACGTCAGCCACTTCGCGTCCGAGAGCAAGCGGGTCAACACCCGTAGCCGTCCGCTTGAACACACGCTTGCCATCCGGCGTAGCGACGAGACCGGTCAATGTAATGACAGGCTGCTTGCCACCCCCGTCGGAGACGGTCGCGTAGGCGCCGATCGGCACCTGGCAGCCGCCCTCCAGGCGATGCAAGAAGCTCCGCTCTGCCGTCACGGCAAGACGAGTTTCAGGATGATCAAACTTGCTCAGCAGCGCCAATGTCTCTTCGTCATCAGCTCGGCACTCGATCGCGAGCGCCCCTTGCCCGACGGCAGGAAGGCTGATCTCCACCGGCAAAAATTGGCTGATCGTACCATCCCAGTTCACCCGCTCCAATCCGGCTGCCGCGAGAACGATAGCGTCGAAGTTTCCTTCGTTCAGCTTGCGGATGCGCGTATCGATATTGCCGCGCAAGGATTCGATCTGGATGTCGGGCCGGTACGCCAGCAGCTGAGCCGAACGGCGCAAGCTGCTCGTTCCTACCAAAGCCCCATGCGGAAGCTCGTCAAGCGTCTTTCCGTCTTTGGAAAGAAGCACGTCACGAGGATCGACACGTTTCGGAATCGCTCCGATGACCAGCCCCTCCGGCAGCTCGGCCGGCATATCCTTCAGGCTGTGGACGGCCAGATCCGTTTCTTTGTCCAGCAGAGACTGCTCGATCTCTTTTACGAACAGTCCCTTGCCCCCGACCTTGGATAAAGTGACGTCCAGGATGCGATCTCCTTTCGTCACGATTTCGTGAAGCTCAAATGACGCGCTTTGATCAAGCTGTTTCAATTGGTCGACGACCCAGTTCGCCTGCGTGAGCGCCAGCATGCTGCGGCGCGTTCCTACTTTCCATGTTCTCATGGTAGCCTCCTAACATAGCCACTCGATTATAGCCAGTTATGAAATTTCGAAAAATCGGTAGCCAGAAAATTGATCAACACCAGCCCGAAGCTCGCCAGATTAAACAGCGCCAGACTGCGCATTTGCCATGTGTCGCTGTACCGTTTGTAGAGCCCGAACGAGTACACGCCCAGGACGACGAGCGACCATACAACCTTGGCATCCAGCCAAAACTTTTCGGGCAGTACCAGTTTTCCCCAAATGATGCCGACCAAAATGGCCAGCAGCAGCATAGGGACGCCCAGCATGTTCATTCGGTACGCGTACCCCTCCAACACATCCAGACTTGGCAGCCGGCGAAGCATCGGCGTCCAGCGCTTCGCTTTCAGCATGTTGTGCTGCAGCAGATACATGGCCGAGAAAACCATGGAAAGCGAGAAAGCCCCATAGCTGAACATCGCCAGCGTGATGTGAACCAGAAGCAGCTCCGACGTCAATGGACCGGATACGGCGTTCAGCGGCGTCTCAGGCAAGAACATGGACAGAACCAGCACGACAAACCCGATCACATTGGTAAAAAACACCAGCAAATCTATGCGAAAAAAATAGTTGATCACAAGCGATAACGTAACCAGCACCCACGAATAAAAGAACAAAGTCTCAAATAAAGTAATGACGGGGAAGTATGCCTTTTCCGCCATTTGCGAGACAAAAAAAGCAGTTTGCAAGGCCCAAACGACAGCAAGCAACCCGAAAGCCAGTCGATTGACTTTCCGGTTGCTTTGCAAGAAGTCGTTGAAATAGAAGAGAACACTTGCAGCGTAGAGAAAGATCGTCAAATCATAGATCCATCTCGCATCGGCCATGTACTCTCTCCTCTCTTTCCGTATCGGTATCTACTCAGGGATCCGGGATGCGAGCACCTGTTCACGCGCGGAAGTCTGCTTTGCTTTTTCTTTTTCCCAGTTCGCTTCCCGCTCGGCCCGCTCCAGAATCTCTTCGAGTGCAAAAATCGTAGAGAACATGTCCAACACATCGGGGCCATCCTTCTTGGCTGCCAGCTCCTTTAGGCGAACGACCGGATCGTGCAATAACTGATTAATCATTCCTTTGGTCGTCTTGCGGATGATGTGCAGCTCTTTTTCTGTCAGGCCGCTTAGCTTGTTCTCCATCTTGCGCATGCCTTCGCTGTGAATATCAAACGCTTTTTCACGCAAGGCTGCAATCAGAGGAGAAACGCCCAATGTCTGGTACCAGGTCGTAAAGGCGACAATCTCCTCGGCAATCATGCCTTCCAGTCGTTCCGCTTCTCTGGAACGCTCTTCCAGGTTGCTGGCGACAATGCCTTCGAGATCGTCGATGTCGTACAGGTATACGTTGTCGAGATCGTGCAGGCTCGGGTCCAGATCCCGCGGTACCGCAATGTCGATCATAAACAGCGGGCGATGCCTGCGCTGCTTCATGATCGGCTGCAGCTGCTCCTTGGTGATGACGTATCCCGTCGCCCCCGTCGAGCTGATGACGATGTCTGCTGTGAGCAGTGCCGATGACAACTGCTCCATCGTACAGGCGTCCCCTTGGAATTTCTCGGCAAGCAGCTGTGCCCGCTCCAGTGTCCGGTTGGCTACACGAACATGTCCCGAACCATTGGCATGCAGATGTTTGGCAGTCAGCTCGCTCATTTTTCCCGCTCCGACGATCAGCACTTCTTTGCCGGAAAACGATCCGAAAATCTTTTTCCCCAGCTCGATCGCCGCGTAGCTGACAGACACAGCATTCTGTCCGATGGCCGTCTCTGTATGCGCCCTTTTCGCAAAGGTGATCGCCTGCTTAAACAGCATATTGAATACGGTTCCGGTCGTCTCCTGCTGCTGCGCTTGTGTAAAAGCATCGCGCACTTGACCGAGTATCTGCGTTTCTCCCACCACCATCGAATCCATGCCGCAGGAGACGCGGAACAGGTGCTCGATGGCTTGTTCGTTCCCTTTTATATAGAGATGTTCCTTAAAAGATTCCTTGCTCACACCAAACCATTCCGCCAAAAATCGAAGCGTGTAATCGCGACCGACGTTCAACTGATCGCAAACCACGTAAATTTCCGTGCGGTTGCAAGTCCCGAGGATCACGCATTCCGCGATGCTCTTCGTCTGGGAGAGGAGATAAAGAGCCCGAGACGTGCCGTCGTCGCTGAAAGTAAACTTCTCGCGAATTTCGACAGGTGCCGTTTTGTAGTTAAGACCCAGCAAAAGAATATCCATAGCGTCCTCCCGGTCATACATGCCAGTCAATTCTCTAATAAATGCACTATCATTATATCATTATGTCCTGAACGGGTCAGTTGTAATTGTGAAAAGTTTATTAACGGCCGACACTTTGGCGACAGAGCGCGCGATATTCGTCGAAAGGCAGCCCCATACGAAACCGTTTTGCAATCCGCTTCAGGGTGTTCGGTAAGCTTCTGACGACAATGTCCCTTCTCTATCCCCATCCTCTAACCGGATAAGCCAAGTCCGGGTTTTCTTTATTTTCAGACACCTTGTCAAAAAGGCAAGGCACAGGCAAAGTTTTTCCCTTGCTTTCCCGCTTTCTATCCCTTATCATGCTTGCAAGATCATTTGAACGTTTTGAATCATCTGATGATGGTGGAAGGAGAGAAGATGCCTTTGAAAAAACCGTGGATGGCGGATGTGACCCTGTTTTTGATCGCATTTGTCTGGGGAGCGACGTTTCTCGTCGTCCAACAAGCGATCTCAGCGCTGCCGCCGAACGCTTTCAATGCCATTCGCTTTACGATCGCCGCCCTGTTCCTGCTCGTGATACAACTCCTGTTCTTTCGCAGCCAGTGGAGGGCATGGAGCGGCGCCTTGCTCAAAGCCGGCTGTATCATCGGGTTTTGGCTTTGCCTCGGGTATGGGCTGCAAACAGTAGGGCTGTTGTATACAACGCCGTCCAAAGCCGGATTTATCACCGGCCTGTCCGTTGTGCTGGTCCCTCTTTTCGCTTTTCTGATCCTGCGCAGCCGCATCAAACCCGCGGCAATCGTCGGCGTCTTGCTGGCCGCGATTGGTCTGTATTTATTGACCCTGAACCAGACGCTCAGCTTCAACATCGGGGACCTCCTTGTATTTGGATGCGCGATCTGCTTTGCGCTGCAAATCGTCGTCACCGGCAAGTACGCGCCGCAATTTTCGGCTTTGCCGCTCGCCATCGTGCAGCTGGCAACAGTAGCGGTTCTCAGTTGGGTCTATACCTTCTTGTTTGAAGACTGGAGCAGGGCATTTAATCTGGAGATTCTTTTGATTCCGGAAGTCGCACGAGGACTGCTCATCACCTCGATATTTGCGACTGCGCTTGCCTTTCTCGCACAGACGGCTCTGCAAAAGCAGACCAGTTCTACCCGTGTCGCACTCATTTTTGCTCTCGAACCCGTATTTGCCGCCCTTACCTCTTATCTGTGGATCAATGAGGTGCTTACCGGTCGTCAAATCCTGGGGGGCTTGCTCATTTTCTTCGGAATGATCCTGGCTGAGCTTCCGATTGGCCAATGGCTAAAACTATCGCGAAGCCGACGCGAGAGCGAGGAAGAAAACAGAAGTTCGGCTTGAGAAAGTTCGGAAAGCGTGAGATCGGCATTTGATGATTGGAACGAAGACTGAAACGAACTATCGAACAAAAAAAGGAGCGGGTCTGTCTCGTACGTACGAGAGCCCCGCTCCTTTTCATTTCTATGTCGCCTTTTTTACTTCCTGCAATAGCGCTTCGACAAAGATGGGCATCACCTGACCGCAAACCTTTTGCGGCAGTCTTTCGGTCCGCTTCAGCCATCTTTTCAGGCGGAGCAAATGATAGGCCGCTTGTGGCACCCTGCCACTGCTGCCAGCATCGATCAAGGCAATTGCCGTCTGTCCTACCTTGGCCCAGTGCCAATACTTTTCGACCCATGGGCGTATTTCTGCAGACAGCTTCTGATTCTGCATACCCGTCAGCAGATGATTGGCTGTTTCCTCCATCTCGGCGAACAATCGCCTGAGCTCCTCGGTACCCTGCCTTTTGTCTCCATACAGAAAATGGAAACGAAACTGCATAAATGTCTCCATCAGAGCTGGGGACTCTGTTTCGTTCAAAAATGAGCTTTGCACATTGTCGGCAAAACGGAGAAAAGCTTCCGCATCGTCGGCTCCAGCCACTTCCTCCACTGCCCGCCTCCACGACTGAACGGGATCGTAGCCCTCCGGGTCGTTCAAGTAATCCGCTACCGTGATCAGCGGTATCTTGGAGCTCTCCGCCCACTCCATCGCATTCGCCACATAGCCTGCGGAAAGCCGGCCCAAACCCGGATCTCTGTGCCGCAACGGACCGATATGGAGCTCGTTTGCCATTGCAAGGTCATTTACAGGGTAGTTGTCCCAGTACAACGGGCGATGTCCTGTGTATTCCCGGAAGCGGACAGCGTCCCCTTCTGTAAGAAAAGGGGAACAGACGAATCTTCCTGTCCAAAACAGATCGATCTCATCAGGCAAGAGCTGCCCCAGTGTCGTAATGTATGGTTCATTTCCCATGCCGGAATACTGCGTCGGACACAGCACCAATTTGACAGGCTCCGGCCAGCTTGCCATCTGCTTGTACAGCTGCAACGCCGTTTCCGCATGAGCCTCCGCCAATGTGCCAAACTTCCTCGTATCCACTTCATGCAAGAGAGCCAGCGGAATATCGTCAAACTGGAGAGCGAAGTGCCTGACTCCCCTCTTGTACATAAACCGGTATTTATCCAGCAGTTGATCGGCATGAGCGCGGTTCGCGTACTCCATGTTCAAGCCGGGACTCAAACAGTAATAGAATGACAGCTTCGCCTTATGTGCTGCAGCGATGAGTTGATCGATTTGCTCCCGTTCAACTGGAGGATGGTACTCCTGCCACCTCTCACGGAGAAACGGATCGTCCTTGGGAGCGTAAAAGTACGCATTAAACTGATGCTTGCCTAAAAAATCAATCATGTCCAAGCGCTCTTCATGGGTCCATGGCTTGCCATAGAACCCTTCGATGACACCCCGTATGGGAAAGCGTTCGTGACACGTCACAAAATGGCCTCCTCTCCCGTCCGGCGTATACCAGCTTGCTATTGCGCCTTGCCTTCTGCCTGTTCGGCAGAGGAGGGAACCTTCTCTTCTTTCGCCTGTTCTCGCTTGGCCTCTTCGTATTCATAGAGGCGCCGCTTGATCTCTGACCATAATTCGTCCCGTCCTTGTCCCGTCTCGGACGAGAAAATGAGGATCGTATCGTCTCCGCGCATATTCAGATGCTGGCGGATCACTTTTGTATGCTGCAGCCAGCGGCCACGGGCAATTTTATCTCCCTTGGTGGCGACGACAACGGTCGGAATGCCGATCTCCTTGCACCATTCATACATGGCGATATCGTCCTTGCTTGGCGCATGGCGAATATCGACCAGCTGGATGATGAACCGCAGCTCCTTCCGCTGCTTCAGATACGTCTCGATCATTTTTCCCCATTGGCCTTTGATCGATTTGGCTACTTTGGCATAGCCGTAGCCGGGAAAATCGACAAAGTATAGCTGCTTGTTGACTTGAAAATAGTTAAGGGTTTGCGTTTTACCCGGTTTTTGACTGGTTCTGGCAAGCCCTTTGCGATTCATCATTTTGTTCAGCAGCGAGGATTTGCCGACATTGGATCGACCTACCAGAGCAATCTCCGGTAGGCCGTCAGTCGGATATTGATTGGGGCCGACAGCGCTGGTGATAAATTCGGCAGAGGTAATCTTCATTCGTGATCACCAACCGTCTTTTTAACGAGCGCGTGGCGAAGCACTTCATCCAGGTGCTCGACAGGGATAAACTTCAAATCCTTCCGTACGCTCTCTGGAATATCGTCAATGTCTTTTTCGTTTTCTTTTGGCAAAATGACAGTCGTCAAACCTGCGCGATGTGCAGAAAGCGACTTTTCCTTCAGCCCGCCGATGGGCAGGACGCGGCCACGCAGTGTGATCTCCCCGGTCATCCCTACCTCTTTCCGAACCGGAATCCCGGTCAGAGCCGATACAAGAGCAGTGGCCATCGTAATGCCTGCGGAAGGACCATCCTTTGGTATCGCACCCTCGGGAACGTGGATATGAATGTCGTTCTTTTCATGGAAATCGGGGTCGACGTTCCACTCGGCAGCCCGCG
Organism: Brevibacillus sp. FSL K6-2834; assembly: GCF_038592925.1. Taxonomy (NCBI): domain Bacteria; kingdom Bacillati; phylum Bacillota; class Bacilli; order Caryophanales; family Paenibacillaceae; genus Brevibacillus; species Brevibacillus sp. FSL K6-2834. The sequence goes on along the minus strand of NZ_CP151945.1, from coordinate 1,871,427 downwards.
AGCGAATATAGCTGAATGCAGCCTGAGCGGACTCCTTCATGACATCCCCCAATTGGCCTGTCAAAGTAAGCTTCCCTTTTCCAGGCAAGACCGTTACTTCAACATTCAGCGTGTCGCCGCCCGCTTCGGTCCAAGCGAGACCCGTAACCGAGCCAACCTGATCCTCTTTTTCAGCAAGTCCATAGCGATAGCGCGGCTTGCCGAGAAGACTTTCCACTGTCTTCGCCGTTACGACCACACGCTTCTTGTCGCCGGCAACGATCAGTTTGGCTGCCTTTCGACACACATTGGCCGCCTCGCGATTCAGATTCCGCACACCGGCTTCACGGGTATACTGACGAATGATCTTTAGCATTGCTTCTTCCTGCACTTGCAATTTATCCTTGCCAAGACCGTGGTCCTGCATTTGTTTCGGCAACAGATAGCCGCGCATGATATTCAGCTTCTCCAGCTCGGTATAGCCGGAAATGGAGATGACCTCCATGCGGTCCAGGAGCGGTCGGGGAATTGTATGCAGGCTGTTGGCCGTTGTGATAAACATGACATTGGTCAAATCGTACGTCTCTTCGATGTAGTGGTCGCTAAACTTGTCGTTCTGATTCGGGTCCAGCACTTCCAGCAGAGCGGAAGCAGGATCGCCGCGGAAATCGGAAGCGAGCTTGTCGATCTCATCGAGAAGGAACACCGGATTGACTGTGCCAGCCTGTTTCATTCCCTGGATAATCCGGCCTGGCAGGGCACCTACATAGGTCCGGCGATGGCCGCGAATTTCCGCTTCGTCACGCACGCCGCCCAGTGAGATCCGCACGAATTCCCGCTCCAGCGCACGGGCGATGGAACGAGCCAATGAGGTTTTCCCTACCCCCGGAGGTCCGACCAGACACAGAATCGGGCCACGCATGGAATTGACCAGCTTCTGAACGGCCAGATACTCCAGTACCCGTTCCTTTGGCTTTTCCAGACCGTAATGATCCTCGTTCAAAATGTCTTCCGCATGCTTGATGTCCAGATTGTCTACCGTTTTTCTCGTCCAAGGGAGCGCCAGCAGCGTATCGATGTACGTGCGAATGACGGACCCTTCTGCGGAGGTCGACGGCATTTTTTCCAGACGTTCCAGCTCTTTTTCGATTTTGTTCTTGATCCGTTCAGGAGCGTCCGATTTGTCCAACTGGGCACGCAGCTCGTCTACTTCTCCCTGCCGTCCGTCGCGGTCGCCGAGCTCCTTTTGGATCGCTTTCATTTGCTCGCGCAAGTAGTATTCCTTTTGCGTCCGCTCCATCTGTTTCTTGACGCGGCCGCTGATCTTGCGCTCCAGCTCCAAAACCTCTCGCTCGTTGTTTAAGATGTCGAGGAGAATGTTCAGGCGCTCCTTGATGTTGGTCGTCTCCAGAATTTCCTGCTTGTCGCGCATTTTCAGCGGCAGGTGGGAGGCGATGACATCCGCCAGACGACCTGGTTCTTCAATATCTGTAACCGAGCTGAGCGTCTCTGGAGATACCTTCTTGGAAAGCTTGATGAACTGCTCAAAGTGGTTGAGTACGGCGCGCATCAGCGCTTCCACTTCGTTTTCGTCTCCGCTTTCCTCCTCCAGATACGTAATGGTTACCTGAAAGAAATCTTCCTGGCGAACATACTCTTCAATTTTGGCCCGTTGCAATCCCTCGACCAACACCCGGATGGTCCCGTTTGGGAGCTTCAGCATCTGTTTGACGCGGGCTACGGTGCCGACATTGTAAATTTGTTCGGCCTCAGGTTCTTCTATATGGACTTCCTCCTGCGTTGCAAGCAAAATCTTGTTGTCATCCACCATGGCCTGCTCCAGTGCACGGACAGACTTTTCCCGTCCGACATCCAGATGCAGCACCATCGATGGATACACAAGCAGCCCACGCAGCGGGAGGAGCGGAATCTCTCGTTTACCGGAACGATCGCCCAATCTTATGCACCTCTCCTTGATCTGAACAGTCTCTTGCAGTTTTTGTGTGAAAAAGCGGGTTAACCATGCTTGCCCAAAATGAAAGACTTGGTCGGACCGCCTTTTTTATACAAGCAAAAACGGCTCCTGAACAGCCGTTTTTGGTCACCAAGACACGCTGCTTTCTCCCTTCTTTTGGAGAAAGTCGAAGCTTCTTACCATTGTAGCGCAAACACATTCCAATGTCTAATTTCAAGGTGCGATCCTTCTTTACAAGGAGAGTGGCGAGGACGCCAGGTCTTCTGCAGGCAGCTGCAGCGTAAATCCGGCACTTTCAACCTCCGGCTCGGCATGATCCTTAAAAGCCAGCTCCAAAACCTGCTGCACAGTTGAAACAGGAATGACTTCGATCCCCTTCATGTCGGAAAACAGGCTTTGCCAGTTCTCTTCCGGGATAAACACACGCGTCGCTCCTGCTGCGCGGGCAGCCTCCACCTTGGCCACTACTCCGCCGACAGGCTTCACCTTTCCGTGAATGCTGACTTCCCCCGTCATCGCCAGCAGATTATCTACCGGAATTTCCTTGATCGCAGAATAGATGGCTGTCGTAATCGCGATACCAGCAGATGGCCCATCTACAGGCACTCCGCCAGGGAAGTTGATGTGGAGATCGTAATTGTAAGGGTGGATGCCCAAGCGGTGCAGCACTGTCAGAACGTTGTCGATCGAACCCTTGGCCATGGACTTGCGCCTGATCGTTCTGCTTCTGCCGCCGATTTCCTCCTCTTCGGCGAGGCCGGTCGTCGTGATGCGTCCGTTTCCTGCGATCGCTGCACGTGTCGCAGTTACTTCCAGTTCCATTACGCTGCCCATATTCGGTCCGTAGACGGCCAGACCGTTGACCAAACCGACCTGCGGAGTGGAGTGTACCTGCTTTTCCTGTCTCGGCGACTTTTGACTGCTATGAACGACCCATTCGACATCGGAGGACTGTATAACTTTTCTCTCCTCCGTCAAGGCAATCCCTGCGGCGATCTGCACCGTATTGATCGCTTCCCGTCCATTGGTCGCGTACCGCTCAATCACATGTACAGCGGCATCCTCCATCGTCATGTCCATTTTCGAAACAGCCGTACGAACGATGCTGCCGATCTCGGCCGGTTTGAGCGGACGGAAAAAGATTTCCAGACAGCGGGAACGAAGAGCGGCAGGCAATTCCTCCGGCATCCTCGTCGTTGCTCCGACCAGGCGAAAATCAGCCGGGAGCCCGTACTTGAATACTTCGTGTATATGCGAAGGAATCTGCGTGTTTTCTTCGCTGTAGTAGGCACTCTCCAGCATGACTTTTCGGTCTTCCAATACTTTCAGCAGCTTATTCATCTGAACGGGGTGAAGCTCCCCGATCTCATCCAAAAACAGTATGCCTCCATGCGCTTTGGTCACGGCTCCGGGCTTTGGCTGCGGCACCCCGGCTTGGCCCAAGGCACCCGCCCCCTGGTAAATGGGATCGTGGACAGAGCCGATCAACGGGTCGGCGATGCCTCTCTCATCAAAACGGGCAATCGTGGCGTCTATTTCGACAAATTTGGCTTCCGAATTGAAAGGCGACATCTTGTTTTTCTTCGCTTCTTCCAATACTACCCGCGCAGCAGCCGTCTTCCCAACGCCCGGGGGTCCGTAAATGATCACATGCTGCGGATTGGGACCGCACAGAGCTGCGCGCAGCGCTCTCAGGCCGTCCTCCTGCCCGACAATTTCTTCCATAGCAGCAGGCCGTGTTTTTTCTGACAGCGGCTCGGTCAAGGCAATCATGCGCATCCGGCGCAACTGATCCAGATCTTTGCGCGATTCCTTTTCGGTTGAGGTCTTGTTGGCCCGCTGGGTTCGCAGCAAATTCCAAAAGTAGGTTCCTATGATAATCCCGACAATCACTTCAATGCAGGCAATGACTAGTGTCGTATAGTTCATCCGCAGTCCCTCCCATGCTCACTGGCAACTATTTAGCAGGCTGTCCGTACTCGTCGGCGTTACTATCCCAGAACGGCCTTTCGTTCGCGTCTCTTGAACTATAATGAGTAGTATTGCCTCGCAGTGCGGGACATAAACTCAAAAACGAGCAGGTCCCGTCTATTGCCGTGATGCAGAAAGCCGAATTGGAGGTTAGATCTGGACTTGGCCGTGAAAAAGAAAAAAGTCCGTCCCCGACGAAAAAAACCACCTCGGGTTGAGGTGGTTTCTGCGCATTAGTATGAATCAGGCACTCTCGTGCTTTCGCTCCTGGCCTTCCTTTGTCAAAAGCTGGGGCTTCACTTTATCGCGAACCGTTTCTTCCGTGATGACGCATTTGCTCACGTCTTCACGAGACGGCAGCTCGTACATCATATCCAGCATGATCTGCTCGATGATGGCACGAAGTCCGCGCGCACCCGTATTGCGCTTGATCGCTTCCTTGGCGATCTGGCTCAATGCCCCTGCATCGAACTCCAGCTCGACGTTATCAAGGCTCATCAGCTTCTGGAACTGTTTGACCAACGCATTTTTCGGCTCGGTGAGAATTTTCACCAGCGTCTCTTCATCCAGCGGTTCGAGCGTGGCAAGAACCGGCAGACGGCCGACGAATTCCGGGATCAAGCCAAACTTCAACAAATCCTCCGGCAAGACGTACTTCAGGTACTCGCCTTGCTTGAGGTCGCCTTTTACGCCTTCGTTCATATCTGTGCCAAAGCCGATTACTTTTTTGCCCAGACGGCGCTTGATAATCTGTTCAACACCGTCAAACGCACCGCCGCAGATGAACAGGATATTGGAGGTATCGATCTGGATGAACTCTTGATGCGGATGCTTGCGGCCGCCTTGTGGCGGAACACTTGCAACCGTTCCTTCCAGAATCTTCAGCAGGGCCTGCTGTACACCTTCACCGGATACGTCGCGGGTAATCGACGGATTTTCCGATTTGCGTGCGACTTTATCGATCTCATCAATGTAGATTATGCCTTTTTCGGCCTTTTCCACATCGTAATCTGCCGCCTGAATCAGTTTCAGAAGAATGTTTTCCACATCTTCGCCCACATAACCCGCTTCGGTCAGCGATGTCGCATCAGCGATGGCAAACGGAACATTTAAAATCCGCGCCAGTGTTTGGGCCAGCAGCGTTTTACCGCTGCCCGTCGGTCCGATCAGCAGGATGTTGGATTTTTGCAGCTCCACATCCTCGATCTTGGCACCGGAATTGATCCGTTTATAGTGGTTGTAAACCGCAACCGAGAGAGATTTTTTCGCCATGTCCTGCCCGATCACATAATCGTCGAGGATGTTGCGAATTTCCATCGGCTTCGGAATTTCTTTCATGTCGATTTCTTCTTCGGTACCCAGCTCTTCCTGAACGATTTCATTGCACAACTCGATGCACTCATCACAAATGTAAACGCCAGGTCCAGCAACGAGCTTCCTTACCTGCTCCTGGGATTTTCCGCAGAACGAGCATTTCAGCTGTCCTTTATCATCATTAAACTTAAACATGCGCGTATCACCTCACACCGGGTCAGTTTTTCCGTTCAATAATGGCATCGATCAATCCGTAGGCTTTGGCTTCCTCTGCGCTCATAAAGTTGTCACGATCGCTATCTTTTTCCACGCGCTCATAAGGCTGACCGGACCGGTCCGCCAAAATCTGGGTCAGCTGCTTCTTTGTTTTCAAAATCCATTCGGTATGAATCCGAATGTCCTCTGCTTGACCGCGGACTCCGCCCAGTGGCTGGTGAATCATCACTTCACTGTTGGGCAGGGCGAAGCGTTTTCCCTTTGCGCCTGCTGTCAGAAGCACGGCTCCCATGCTTGCAGCCATACCGACGCAAATAGTGGAGACATCGGGCTTGATAAATTGCATCGTGTCGTAAATGGCAAGTCCCGCAGTCACGGAACCGCCTGGAGAGTTTATGTAGAGACTGATGTCTTTTTCCGGATCCTCTGCTTGCAAGAAAAGCAATTGAGCGACTACGACATTGGCCACTTCATCGTCAATTTCACTGCCGAGAAAAATAATCCGGTCCTTCAGGAGCCGCGAATAAATATCGTATGCGCGTTCTCCCCGATTGGTCTGTTCGATTACCATTGGAATTAACATATGTATTTCCTCCTCTGTCAGCAAAAGAGGTATTGCAGCTTACCCTGGCGGTTTTTTGGCCGCCGGCCGGCTGCAGATGAAGCATTTCCCGCTTGTACGGCGGGACGGATACAAAAAAGAAACGCGATGGTGAAAAACAAGGCACGAGGGTATCGTGCCTTGGTATCGAAGGTTCGGGAACGAAAATTCGCCCCCGAACGATCATGCGGTCTTCCTAAGATTATGCACTAACTTTGCTTTCTGCAACCAGGAAATCGACTGTTTTGCGAGTTTGCACATCACGGTACAGTGCAGCCAGTCCGTCTTGCGCAGTGAAAATTTTGCGAAGCTCGTCAGCTGGACGGCCGTAAACGCCAGACAGTTTTTCCAACTCAGCAGTTACATCCTCTTCACTGACTTCGATGTTTTCTGCTTTTCCGATTGCTTCCAGCACCAGAGAAGTGCGAACACGGGAAGTAGCGTCAGCGCGCAGTTGATCACGCAGTTGGCTTTCATCCATGCCGGAGAATTGGTAGTACAGATCCAGAGTCAGACCTTGGAATTGCAGGCGTTGTCCGAACTCATTGACCATTTGATCCAGTTCGTGTTCGATCATGACTTCTGGAATATCGATTTCAGCGTTTTCAGCCGCTTTCAGAACGAGCTGCTCGCGCACGTATTGTTCCTTGTCCTGTGCAGCTTTCTCTTCCAGCTTTTTCTTGGAGTCTGCTTTCAGTTCGTCCAATGTATCGAACTCGCTTACGTCCTTGGCAAACTCGTCGTCCAATGCCGGCAGGTTTTTGCGCTTCAGGCTGTTCAGCTTCACTTTGAAAACAGCTTCTTTGCCAGCCAGGTTCGGAGAGTGGTACTCTTCCGGGAATGTTACGGTGATCTCTTTTTCCTCGCCGATGTTCATGCCGACAACCTGCTCTTCAAAACCAGCGATGAACGTTCCGGAACCGAGCTCCAGAGAATAGTCTTCCGCTTTGCCGCCTTCAAATGCCACTCCATCCTGGAAGCCTTCGAAGTCGATCATTACGACATCGCCGTTTTGAGCTTGGCCTTCTTCTACAGCAACCAGCTCGGCGTGACGCTCTTGCATGCGCTTCAGTTCAGCGTCTACATCCTCGTCAGTTACCGCGAACTCTTTCGGCTCGATGGTCAGGTTTTTGTATTCGCCCAGTTTTACTTCCGGCTTAACAGTAACTGTCGCCTTGAAGATCAGGCTTTTGCCTTTTTCCATTTGTTCTACGTCTACTTCCGGACGGTCCACAGGCTCGATGCCCGTTTCGCGAACAGCTTGTCCGTAAGCGGTTGGAAGAATGATATCAAGCGCATCCTGATAGAGAGATTCCACGCCAAAACGCGCTTCGAACATTTTGCGCGGTACTTTTCCCTTGCGGAAGCCTGGTACATTAACCTTTTTTGAAACTTTTTTGAACGCCTGGTCAAGTGCTGCATCTACTTGCGTAGCGTCTACTTCTACCGTCAGGACTCCCTGGTTATTCTCTAACTTTTCCCATTTTGCTGCCACGTAAACTTCCCCTCCTAGATTGATTCAAGAGAAACACGCCTGTCGGGTCTGGCAAGGACCGTGATGACAGGGCGGTGCAATTCTAGCCATTATAACCATTCAAGTATAGCACATATTCTCCATTTTTCAAGAAGTCAGCTCCGCAGGGAAAAAGTTCCCCCCAGCTTCGGAGCTACCTTGCCCTTGTGGTCGTAGTAGGTTACCTGAACGACCACGGCCGACTCTTTTTGCTCGACTTTTTTCAAAATCGCATATGTCGGGACATCATACCCCCGCGGAAGCTGCAGGCTCCCCGGATTCAAAAAAAGGATGTCGCGCTCAACTGCGCATCCCGGCACGTGGGAATGACCGAACAGCACTACGTTCGCCCCTGTTTCCTCTGCTCGGTAATGAAGGCGCAGCAGCGAGCTTTTCACGCCAAACAGATGTCCATGTGTCTGGAGGATCGTAAGTCCCTTCCAGGAGGTCTTCCTCTCTGTCGGCACGTCCGAAGGGAAATCGCAATTTCCCTTGACCAGCTTCATGCCCGAAAACGGCTCGCGCTGATGGTCGACGCAGTAATCGCCGCAGTGAAAGACCATCTCCGCCTTGTGTCTTTCGACTACTTCCTTTACTTCACGGACCAGTCCATGGGTATCGCTCAGGATGAGAATGCTCACTTTTCCTCACTCTCCTTGCGTACACTGAATTACTCGCCGGACTTTAAGGTCGTCAGCAAATTCTGCATGGCCATGGCGCGGTGGCTGATCTGATTTTTTTCCTCGGATGTCAGCTCGGCCATCATTTTCTTTTGCTGCGGCAGATAAAAAACCGGGTCGTAGCCGAAGCCGTTGGTGCCTTTTGGTTCGCGGGCGATCACACCCTCGCAGGAGCCCGCTGCCACTACCGGCTCCCGTCCCGGCTCCACGAGGGCGAGTACGCAGCGAAATCTCGCCGTCCTCTGCTCGTCCGGCACGTCAGCCAGCTCGCCCAGCAGTTTTCGCCAGTTGGCTTCATCAGACGCATTCTCGCCGGAGTACCGGGCGGAGTAGACGCCGGGACGGCCGCCCAGCGCATCTACCTCCAGACCGGAATCGTCACCGACTGCCGGCATGTTCAAGTATGTAGAAATGGTTACAGCTTTTTTCAGTGCGTTGGCTTCAAACGTATCGCCGTCCTCCACCACTTCCGGAACGCCTTCGAACGCATCCAGGCTGATTCCTTCCCATCCCAATTCTGCAAAGAGCTTGTTAAACTCCTTCACTTTTCCTTTGTTCCGCGTAGCGAGTACGACTTTTTTCGGTTCAGACATGATTTTCCTCCGCCTCTTTCTCCTGATCGCCTTCGCCTTTGTTCTCAAAAGAGAGCGTCAGCTCGGACAAGGCCTCCCTTTGAGCGGCAAATAGCTGGTCAATGCCCTTTTTCGCCAGTGCAAGCAGCTCCTGCAGCTGTTCTACGGAAAAAGGAGCCTCTTCCCCGGTGCCTTGCAGCTCGACGAATTTTCCTTCCCCGGTCATCACGATGTTCATATCGACCGTCGCTGTCGAGTCTTCCTTGTAGTTCAGATCAAGCAAGACTTCCCCGTCGATAATTCCGACAGATGTCGCTGCGAGAAAATCAGTCAGCGGGTACTGTTTCCACGTACCGTTTTCGACGAGCTTTGACATTGCTTCTACCATCGCCACGTAGGCTCCGGTAATCGACGCTGTCCGGGTGCCTCCGTCCGCCTGGATTACGTCGCAGTCCAGCCAGATCGTACGTTCACCCATCGCTTCCAGTTGAACGACAGACCGCAGTGCCCGACCGATCAGACGCTGGATTTCCATGGTTCGCCCTGCCACTTTCCCTTTGGAAGACTCTCGGGCATTGCGTGATTCCGTAGCCCGGGGGAGCATGGCGTATTCGGCTGTAATCCATCCTTTGCCGCCACCGCGCATGAACGGCGGAACGCGGTCCTCCAGCGTCGCCGTGCAGATTACTTTGGTGTCTCCCACCTCGATCAGGCAAGAACCTTCCGCGTGCTTGATGTAATTCCGCGTAATCTTAACAGGACGCAGTTGGTCATGGGTGCGGCCATCATTTCTCATTCCATGTTCCTCCTAGTGTACTTTCATCAACTCCGCCCATTATACCAGAGAGACAAAACCACTTGCCACTCTGCACGGGGTTTGACTTGCGCAGGTGCGTTGAAAGTTTGCCGGCCGACTTTCGGAAAAGCAAAACCACGCCGGGACCAGAGGCGTGGAATGATATCCTTCCTTAATATTGGATCGGGTTGATGTGAACGGACCGGCTGACCGGCTTGCTGAAATCAAAGCTTCCGCTCTTGAGCGGCTTGCCTTCCACCATGAGCTGAACATTTTTCGCTCCCGTACTGTCGGAAAGCGACAACACCAGCGATTCCAAAGCCTCCGGACTCGCTTCCCTGCCGTCATCGTATTTCAGGATATCATCGCTCAGATTGACAGTGACCAGCCCGTTTTCCTGGCGAACATCGAGAACGCGGGTCGTCTGCAGCAGCGAGCTGAAAAGAGGCGAGCCTTCTTTTGGTCCCTTGATCAATTCCTCTACAGCTGCTTTGGCAAGGTTCTCTGTTTCTGGCACCAGCCTCGTCACCGGTACAAAATACGTCCGTTTGTCATCGAGCTGCCCCTGAAAATAGACGGTGACCGAGGACGTTTTCCCGGGTACCGCCCCCTCTCCGAGCTCCACGTTGACTCCCTGATTGCGGTCGAGGTACGTGGTTGGCGTGTTGCTTGCCGGCATTTCCGAGAGCGGCGTGCCGTTTACCCAGATCTGTACCGATTTTACGTTGCCAAACTCAGTGAGTGCCCGCGTCACCGCATCGACAATCTTTTTTTCCTGCTTTTCGTCGTACTTCTTAAACTCCTTGGAAAAGTCGACCGTAGCCACACCTTCCTTGATGACAAGCCCCTTTACCTCTGTCCCTTTTGGCAGGACGGCCGAAAAACCGCTGGGCAGCATGCTCTCTACCGGACCGCCTTTCACCATGTAGGTCAGTACCTGCTTTGCCATGCCTTCCACCTTTGGCAGCGTCAACGATACAGGTACGACGTATCCATTATTATCAAGCAGATAAACGGTTCGGTCGACCGATTCCTGTGTTGCCGCCACTGTCTCTCCGGCTGCAGCGTCTGCGGGGGTTTGGGTACCTGGCGTCTCCACCGCCACTTCCGACAACGGGGGCGGGTCGATGCTGGTCGCTTCCTTTTCCGGCCCAAACAATCCGCACCCTGAAAGCAGCAGGGCGCTAACCCCGATCACGGCCGTCATTTTGCCGATGCGTCGTATTTCCATGTTATCCAGCCTCCTCCAGACACTTTGTACTAACATGTATACGAGCATGGCTTGGGTTTATGCGTTGTTTGTCCGCAAAAAGGAAGGTTCTTTCGCGTCAATCAGAGAATGACTGACGAAAAAGAACCTCCTGCGTTTATTTGCCGACTCAGGATTGATACAGCTTTTCCAGCGACCTGCTTTCAACCTGTACCGGAAAGCCCAGCCATTCTTCCGCTATTCGCTGGAAGGAAAGCGCATTTCCGCTCGTGTAAAAGCAGTGTATGGGAGGATCTGCAGGTCGCTCTTTTCCCCGCGCCAAACCGTTCGTGACGTCTCCCAGCAACCGGCTTACCTCGCGTGCCGTTTCCTCCGCCGAGCTGATGAGGGCAACCCCCGATCCGACGGCTTTCTGAATCAATGGCGCAAGCAGCGGATAGTGCGTGCACCCGAGAATCAAGGTGTCCAGTTCGAGACCCTGCAACGGCTCAAGGGTCCGCTCCACCTCTTTTTGCGCTTCCTCTGAATGCTGACAATGCGTCTCCACCAGAGGCACGAAGGCAGGACAAGCAAGTCCGACTACACATGAATCGGGTCTCAATCGCTTGACAGCCTGCTCATATGCTTTGGTGCGGATCGTGGTTTCTGTTCCGATCACCCCAATCCGGTTTGTTTTCGTTACGCCTATCGCTGCCCTTGCCCCCGGCTCGATTACCCCAATGACCGGCAACGGAAGCCTTCTCCTCGCTTCTTCCAGCACCACCGCTGTCGCTGTGTTGCAGGCAATGACGAGCGCCTTGATCGGAAACTTCGAGACAAACTCAATCATCTGAAAACTGTAGGCACGTATCTCTTCCGACGTTCTGGACCCGTAAGGACAGCGGGCATTATCGCCGAAATATAGAATGGATTCACCGGGCAACTGCCGCATGACTTCTTTGGCAACAGTCAGCCCCCCCACTCCGGAATCAATGATTGCTATAGATTCATGGTCGCTCATCGGTGTGTCTCCCCTGTTGTGTTGTCCATACCTAATAGCATACCACTTCCTTTTATTTTCGCTACTACCATATGCGCTGGATATTTACCATGTACTCCGCGAATGCCGCACACTCTCTGGGCTTCTGTCATACGTTGTAGATGAGATTGCAAGCGAGGAGGAAAACCATTGCAGGAGCATACCCGACACCTGTCCAACTGGAGCCAGTGGGGCATTCAATGGATTGAGCATCTCCGCCGCCAGCATCGCTTCAATCGCGAACTGGAAAGGCATATGCACAAATTTGAAGAAGCCTTTAGCCAAATAGGCCGCAGGGCGAATTCACTTAAAAATGAGGAATCCGCAACAGCCATTCCTGCGCTTATGCAACAGGCAGAAGCTGTACAGCAGCAATTCCACCAGTTCCTGCGTCTGATCCAGGACCGCGAAAAACAGGAGCCCGAAGTCAGCCAGTCGGTCTATCCGCCTGCTCGCCAACCGGCACCGATACCCATCGCTCGCCCTGTACCTATAGGCAAGCATACATTGCCCCCGATTCCCTATGCCTACGATGCACTGGAGCCGTATATCGATGCCGAGACGATGCGCATCCATCACGACAAGCTGCATCGCAAGTACGTAGAGGATCTCAACAAGGCGGAGAGTAAGCTTGCGGAAGCTCGCGCCAGAAACGACTTTGAGCTCGTCCGTCACTGGGAACGGGAGCTGGCCTTCAACGGAGCCGGACATTACCTCCATACGATTTTTTGGAACGTAATGAGTCCGGAGGGCGGCGGCGAGCCGACGGGAGATCTCGCGCGACAGCTCGCCCGCGATTTTGGCTCATTCGCCGCGTTTCAAGCCCATTTCTCCCAGGCCGCCGAAAAAGTAGAGGGTCCGGGCTGGGCCATTCTCGTCTGGTCCCCGCGTGCACAGCACCTGGAGATTTTGCAGGCCGAAAAGCATCAGAATCTGTCACAATGGGATGTCATCCCGCTGCTCGTCCTCGATGTCTGGGAGCATTCCTATTTCTTGCGGTACAAGAACGACCGGGCCCACTACGTGGAAAACTGGTGGAAGCTGGTCAACTGGCCCTATGTCGAGGAGCGGTTTCAACAAGCGAGAAATCTTCGCTGGCAGCCATTTTGACAAGGAAACCTGTAGAAACCAAAGCCTATCCAAAAGCTGCTTCATCAAAATATCCCCGGCCGGAGCTTGCGGCACGGGGATATTTGTTGGCCATCCACACTCGCCGCCTTTCGTATTGATCAGAAGCTATTACAAGTTTCCTAAGCTTCCAAAGGTTTAGACACAAGAGAGCGGAAAAATAAGTTATCATAGGAATATAGAATTATGAATCCGTTCAACCTCACTGTACAAAGGACGTGGATCACACCATGAGCAAACGGCTCGCATACCTGCTCCCCGCGGCGCTGCTGCTCGCACTCGCCGCAGGATTCCTCTTCTCTTCGCAGACGCTCCTGGGGCTGATCAACCAAAGCTTTCTAGCGGGACTGTTTTTATTGCTTCTCGGCAGCATCGCTCTGGTGCTTCGCTCCGGCTTTTTCACTGTGTTCTTCCAAGGCTTCAAGCAATTAAAGCTGCTTTTTTTCAAGCGGCCCAGGGTCATGGAAAGCGATTGGTTTCAAGAAAAGGACCCGGTATTGCAAAAAAAGACAGAGACGCTGATCCGAGTCTGCACGTCTCTGTCATTGTGGGCGGGGGCTGCCCTGCTGATGTTTTCGGTTGTGCTAACTTGCTTCTATCTCTATCAGTCGTAAAGGTGGCAGGCTACCCAGTGGCCTGCCTCCGCTTCTTTCCAGACAGGCTCTTCCAGTGCACAGCGCTCGGTCGCCTTCGGACAGCGGGTACGGAATCCGCAGCCGCTCGGGCGGTTGGCCGGGCTTGGCAGGTCTCCCTGCAAAATAATTCTCTCCCGCTTGACGGTCGGGTCTGGTACCGGCACCGAGGAGAGCAGCGCCTGCGTATACGGATGAAGCGGCAGCTTGTACAATTCGTTGCTGGTTGCAAGCTCTACCATTTTCCCCAAATACATGACGCCGATGCGCGTCGAGATATGCTTCACCATCGACAGATCATGGGCAATGAACAGATAAGTAAGCCCGCGCTCCGCCTGCAAATCCTCCAGCAGATTGACCACCTGCGCCTGAATCGAAACGTCCAGGGCGGAAATCGGCTCGTCCGCAATGATAAATTCAGGCTCCACCGCAAGCGCCCTGGCGATGCCGATCCGCTGCCGCTGACCGCCGCTGAATTCATGCGGAAAACGGGAAGCGTGTTCCTTTCTCAGGCCGACGAGCTGCAGCAGCTCGGTAACGCGCTCCCGGCGCATTCCCCTGGCGAGGCCGTGGATGTCCAGTCCCTCTGCAATAATGTCCTCCACCGTCATCCGCGGATTCAGACTCGCCTGCGGGTCCTGGAAGATCATCTGTACATCCCGGTTGAACTGGCCCGCTTCCTTCCCTTTCAGGCGATGGACGTTCTTTCCTTTGTACAGCACTTCTCCGTCCGTATTTTCGTAAAGACGGATGATCGTCCGCCCCAGCGTAGACTTTCCGCAGCCGCTCTCTCCCACCAGGCCGAGCGTCTCGCCCTGCCTGATGGAAAATGTCACGCCGTCGACCGCCTTCAAAAGCTGGCCGTTTCCGATATGAAAGTGCTTCTTCAGGTTGTTTACTTCTACCAAGCTGTCTTTCATTCTCCCTGCCTCCCTGCTGCAACCAATTCCTCGATACGCGGCGCACGCGGATCATGCAACCAGCAGGCTGCCTGATGTCCCGGCTCGAACGTGCTGATCTCGGGCATTTGCTGATTGCAGATTTCCATGGCGTAATCGCAGCGGGCTGCAAAAGGACAGCCCTTCGGCGGGTTGAACAAGTCCGGCGGCGTTCCGTCGATCGGGACAAGCCGCTGCTTTTCCTCTCCGTCAATTCGCGGCAGAGAACGCATCAGACCCCATGTATACGGGTGGCGCGGCGCGGCAAACACGTCTTCAACCGTTCCCGTCTCCACCACGATCCCCGCGTACATGACAACCATGCGGTGGGCGATTTCAGACACGACGCCGAGATCATGGGTAATGATGACGACAGAGAGCTCCTGCTCCTCCTGCAGACGCCGCAGCAGGTCGAGGATTTGTGCTTGAATCGTCACGTCCAGCGCTGTCGTCGGCTCGTCTGCGATGACAAGCTGGGGCTGGCACGCCAGTGCGATCGCGATGACGACACGCTGGCGCATCCCGCCGCTGAATTGGTGCGGATACTGGTCGACCCGTTTTTCCGGATCGGGAATCCCGACGAGACGCAGCATCTCAATCGCGCGTTTTTGCGCTTCCTCGCGGGTTACCTGATGGTTGCGGATAAATCCTTCGACGATTTGCGTTCCGACCTTCATCGTCGGATTGAGCGCAGTCATCGGGTCCTGGAACACCATCCCGATCTTGGAGCCGCGGATTTGCATCCACTCTTTTTTCGTCAGATGGGTGATGTCGCTTCCTTCAAAGACGATCTTTCCGTCCACGATCCGGCCCGGAGGATTGGGAATCAAGCCCATGATCGCCTGGGCGGTTACGCTTTTTCCGCAGCCGCTCTCGCCGACGATCGCCAGCGTCTCCCCTTTGTCCACATGGAAGGATACGCCACGAACAGCTTGTACTTCGCCGCCGTATGTCTTAAAGTTCACTTTCAGGTTGTCAATCGTTAGCAGATGTTTTTCCATCGCGGTTCCTCCCTCCAGTCCTACTCGCGCAGACGCGGATCAAGTGCATCCTGCAAGCCGTCTCCAAATACGTTAAACGCAAACATCGTCAGTGAAATCATCAGGCCAGGGAAGAAAAGCCGCCACCAGTCGCCTGTCAAAATAACCCCCATCGCATCGTTGGTCATGGTTCCCCAGCTTGCGTCCGGCGCTTGCACGCCCAGGCCCAGGAAGCTGAGGAATGATTCCGCGAAAATCGCAGACGGAATCGTAAAGGTCAGGTTGACGATGATGACACCGATCGTATTGGGAATCAGATGTTTAAACAAAATTCGGGAAAACTTGGCTCCCAGCACTTGAGAGGCAAGGATGAACTCCTGGTTCTTCAACTGGAGGATTTGACCGCGCACAAGCCGCGCCATCCCTGTCCAGCCGGTAGCCGAGAGCGCGATGATAATAGTGAGCATCCCCGGTTCCATCACGACCATCAGCAAAATGACGACGAGCAGATACGGCAACCCGTACAGTACCTCGATCACACGCATGATGATGGTGTCGATCCGCTCACCCCGCTTTCCTCTGCCGGCCATGTAACCGGCAATACCGCCGACGGTCACGCCGATAATCAAATCGATCAGAGCGGCAACTACGCCAATCGTGAGGGAGATGCGGGCTCCGGCCCAGGTACGGGCGAACATGTCCCGGCCGAGATCATCCGTTCCGAACCAGTGCTCTGCCGACACCGGCTTGTTTTTCGTGAGCAGGCTTTGATCCGATGCGCTGTAAGGCACCAGATGGGGACCGATGATTGCCATCACCACGAGCAGCAGGATGATCGCAAGACCGAGCATGGCCAGTTTGTTTTTTACGAGTTTGCGCACCACTTGCTGAACATTTGTCAGACTGGGGCGCATGGATATGTCATGGGCTTCCGACTGCTTGGAAAGCGGTCGGAACAGCGGATCGATACGTTGTTCCATCGCCACTGGTTATCCCTCCTTGTTCGTCAGCTTAATTCTCGGGTCAATCAGGGTGTACGCCAAGTCGATCAGGAAGATCGTTACGATCAGGATGGAGCTGTAGAAAATCGTCGTTCCCAAAATTACCGGGTAGTCGCGGTTAAAGATTCCATCCACAAAGTATTTCCCGATGCCCGGAACGGCGAAGATTTTCTCCACCACGAACGTTCCCGTAATCAACGAAGCGATAAGCGGTCCCAAGAAGGTGACGACCGGCAGGATCGCGTTGCGAATGCCGTGCTTGACCACAAGCGCAAAGGTAGGAACACCTTTGGCTTCTGCGGTGCGAATGTAGTTCTGGTTCATCACTTCGATCATGCTGGCCCGCATGTAACGGGTGATGATCGCCAGCGGCCCGAAAGCCAAGGCGAGCGACGGCAGAACCGTATGCATCCAGGTGCCCCACGTTGCGACCGGAAAGATCGGAAACTTGATCGCAAAAAAGTTGATCAGGAGCGGCGCCATGATAAAGCTCGGAATGGCAATGCCTAGGACGGCTATCGCCATCGCAGCGTAATCAAGCCATTTGTTTCGGTTCAGCGCTGCGATGATTCCAAAGGTGATCCCGAAAAATATTGCAATGACAATCGCTTGCGCCCCCAAGGTAGCGGAAGCGGAAAATCCGTCGGCGATCATATCGTTTACGCCGCGCGTGTCTGACTTGATCGATGGACCGAGGTCAAGCATGACGAGGTTTTTCAAATAGAGCACATACTGTACGGGCAACGGCTCATCGAGGTTGTATTTGGCGCGCAGGTTGGCCAAAATTTGTTCCGGGAGCTGATCCGATTCGGAAGCAAACGGATCACCAGGGATGGCATGCATCAAAGAAAACGTCAGCGTCACGATGATCCACAGTGTGAGCAGCATCATCAGAACGCGTTTTACGAGGTAATGGGACATGGCTCAACCTCCATGATGTTATTTCGCCAGTTCGTACATGGCTTCCGCGTAGATAGCCATCGCCCTGAGCAAGTCGTCAATCTCTGCGTACTCATCGGTGAGATGAGCCATCGATTTCTTTCCGGGGAAGAGAGGGCCGAATGCGACTCCTGCTTTCAGCGATTTGGCATAGGTTGCACCGCCGGACGAAAGCAGTGTCGCTTCCTCTCCCGTATGATTGGTGTAGACGCGGGAGAGTGTTTGGATGACCGGATGATCCTTCGGTACGTAATGGGAGCGCGACGTCCTCAGGCTGGCTATCGTGACGTCCAGCTGCGGGGCCCGTTCCTTCAGTTTTTCAACGTACTCTTCCGGATTAATCGTCGCAGGGTAGCGAATATTCAGTCTGACAGAGCCGCCTTCGTTGCGGTCATAGGTCAGGATGCCGGCATTGACGGTCAAGCGCCCTGTAGCTTCGTCGGCGCAGGCAAGACCGAGCTTTTCTCCGTAGTAGTCCTCATGCAAAACATCGGACAACAGATTCAGGAAAGTTCGATCAGATCCGGCGAACGGCAGGCGATTGAGGAAGCTTGCCATAATTGTCCCCGCATTTTTTCCCTTGAACGGCTCCATGCCGTGGGCAGGCAAGCCTTTGGCAAAAAAGCGAAGTGAACCGTCGCCGCCCGGAATCACCTCTCCTGTGGCTCCATGTGCGAAAAGATGCTTTTGAAAGCTCTCTTGCAGATCCCGAATGGCTTGTTCGTTATCCGCGGCGGCCGGCAGAGAAACGATGGCAACCGCTTTTTCCGGTACGCTGTTCCCCTGGTCGCCAGAAGCAAACGAGAGCAAATTCCAAGACGACGAGTCATTAGACGCAATGCGCGGCGCAATCGCCAGCGTCGGATTGATCTGTCCCTTTTCCGCGTGAATCATAGGGAAGGATGCATCCGGGGAAAAGCCTACCTCCGGCAGCTTTTCTACCTTGGTGTAATGCTGCATGCAGAGCCAGCCACTCTCTTCATCCGTGCCGATAATGAGGCGAATCCGTTTGGATATCGGGAGCCCGGAGTCCTTCAACAGCTTCAGGGCAAAATACGCAGCCAATGCGGGCCCTTTGTCATCAATTGCCCCCCGGGCGTAAATTTTGCCGTCCCGAATGTCGGGCTCAAACGGCGGCGTCGTCCATCCTTCGCCAACCGTTACAACGTCGACGTGCACGAGAACGCCGATTTCCTCTTCGCCCTCGCCGTACTCCACATATCCGGCGTAGCCATCCAGATTTTTTGTGGCAAAACCGTCCGCTTCGCCCAGCTTGAGCAAGTATTCAAGCGCCTGAGCGACACCCTCGCCGAACGGCTTGCCCTCAGATGCGGTCGTCAAATCCTCAATGCTGTTGATTGACAAAAACGGAATCAGCTTGTCCAGATAACTCTCTTTCTGCGCTACAGCCGCTTCTTTCCAGTTTCCGCTCATCTCGATTCCTCCCTATCCGGTAGCTTTACTTGCAAAAGGCGAGAAACGCTTCTCCCTTTGATGAGATACTGCTGCCCTGCCGGCCCTTGCCGACACGGATCAATTCATCCTGCTGAAGCATTTTCAGACGGTAGCGCAGCTGCTGCGTGGTCAAGTCGATTCCTCGCTCGCGCAGCTGCTCCTGAAGTGCGTATCTCCCGCCTCCTGCCGTGGACAGCTCTTGAAGAATGGCGGTCATTTCGAGCAGAAACCCGCGCTTTTCGTACGCCTGATAGACTTCTTCACATTCATGCTGCAAGCCATCTGCTTCCAACGGGACAACGGCTGCAGTCTGCAAAAAGGGCAGATGATACGCGTAAACCTCTTCCTCCACCACGTGTGCCAAATACTCCACGACATTTTCCAGCTCGCGGATATTTCCCGGCCAGTCGTACGCCTGCATGGCGTTCAAAGCTTCGCGCGACAGGGTAAAAGGAGGGCGTCTCAAATCTACACAATAACGACGGATAAATGCGTCTACCAACCACGGAATATCTTCCGCCCGTTTTCGCAGCGGCGGCAAATGAATCGGCAAAATATTGAGCCGGTAATACAAGTCGGCCCGAAACCTTCCCTCTTTGACCATTTGCTGCAAATCCTGATTTGTGGCGGCGATGACCCGGATGTCGATCGGGATTACCTTGTTGCCCCCTACGCGCATGATCTGCCGCTCTTGCAGCACCCGCAGCAGCCGATTTTGGATCGCTCCGCTTGCGTCCCCGATTTCATCGAGAAAAATCGTCCCTTTGTGCGCCAATTCAAACCAGCCGATGTGTCCGCCCTTTCTCGCCCCGGTAAAAGCTCCCTCCTCGTAGCCGAAGAGCTCGCTTTCCAGAAGCGATTCGGAAATCGCGGCAAAGTTTACGCCGACGAACGGCTCCCGTTTTCGCGGGGAGGCATTGTGAATGGCTTGTGCCAGCAATTCCTTGCCCGTTCCCGTTTCGCCGAGCAGCAGCACGGTGGAATTGCTTCTGGCAATTTTTTTGGCGATCTGGATGACCTGTTGAAAGGACTGGCTTTTGCCGTAAATTTCGTCAAAGCTGTACTTGGCGATCAAGCCTTTGCTGTACAAGCGCAACCGGTAGTCGTGCTCCATCTTTTCGATCTCCGCTGCCTTCCGAAACAACAGCAGACTCCCCAGATAGCGTCCTTCCATGACGATGTGCATTTTTCGGAAAAAGTAAGTCCGGCCTGCCCAGTCCACGAGCACTTCTTCATTTTCGTCGCAGTCGCGAACCGTCTCCATAAAGTCTTCCGGCAGACAAACGGCCGCTTTCTCCCCTTGGACACCCGGTCCGTGCAAATGAAGCGTATCGATGGCTTTCTGATTGATAAACCGGATGACTTCTTGCTCGTCCAAAGCGATGACTGCGTCTTCAATCCGGTTGACAATACCCTCCAGATACATTTGCAGCAGGCGGGCATGAAGAATTTCATTGTTCAACTGCTTCGTGATGTAAATGAGCGACTGCATGGTGCGGGCTGTTACCTTTTGGAAATTCCCGTTGTCAAAATGGGCGTAAATCTCCAACCACGTAGACAAGTCGATGACCCGAAAGCCGATGTCGACGACCTTGCGAATCGTCGGAGGAACATGCTCGGCCTCGCCCGGCGTTACGGCGATGTCAATGTCCAGCGGATAATCAGATCCGGGGTAATACGGATACAGCTCAAAGTCCATCCCCGATGCGATCAAAAGCCTCATCGTTTCATCCACCGTCTCGGCCGTATCGCTGACGAGCAGTACCTTCACACCTCTTGGTATCTCCAGCATTTCCCGCAGGTTGTGATAGGGCAGCATCCGCTTTGCCACGATCGCCCTGGAGTCTTGCGGCAAATACGGCTCCACCTGTTCGTAGATGCTTTTCGTGGAGAGTACAACCAGTGAACCTTCGGCAATCGGCCGGTAAGGCAGCTGGTCGACCCGCCGACCTTCGATATGAAAGTCTTGCGAGATGCCCAATTCATGGCATTGACTAACCACGGATTGTAAAAATTCGTCCATCTTCGCAACAAAGGTTACAGTCTTTTTTTCCATGAGTACCCGCTCCAAGATGTATAGTGAGGACAAGGGCGGGATTGCAAGCCCTTGTCCTCACTATCGTACTATTTTTTCGAAATTTCGGCCCACTTGAAGTCAAGCGTTCCAACAGGGTGACGGATAATGCCTTTTACATTCGGCTGATCCATGAACACTTTGGTACCAAAGTAGATCGGCACAAGCGGCATATCGTCCATGAACATCTTCTCGGCATCGTGCATCAGCTGGAAGCGTTCTTTTTCGTCAGCCGTATTGCGGATTTTTTCTACCAGCGCATCGTACTCTTTGTTGCTGTAGTTGATGCGGTTGCCAGGATGATCGGTCACGAACAGCTCCAGGTAGTTGAGCGGATCGCCGTAATCAGCCGGGATGGTGGAACGGGAGATTTGCAATTGACGGGCGCGCTGGTCGGCCAGGAACACTTTCCATTCCTTGTTCTCCAGCTTTACATCAACACCCAGGTTTTTCTTGTACATTTCTTGCAGTACTTGCGCGATCTGCTTGTGGGCGTCGCTTGTGTTGTACGTCAAAGTAACCGGCGGAAGAGTCGTGTAGCCTTCTTCTTCCATCCCTTTTTTCAACAGCGCTTTTGCCTGTTCTACATCGTTGTCCTTGATGAAATCGCCGCCGACTTCACGGAAATCGCGGCCGTCCGGTTCAGGGAAGCCGACCGGGATATGCGCCAGTGCCGGAAGCTGTTTTCCTTGTGCCACGTTGTCGATCAGAGCCTGACGGTCGATCGCCAGTGCAAATGCCTTGCGGATGTTTGCGTTTTGGAACGGCTCCATTTTGACGTTCATCCGGTAGTAGTAGATGGATGCTTCCGGTTCCACTTTCGCTTCGCCAGAATCGATCAGTTGCTTTTTCATATCGTTTGGCACGGTTTGGATCATGTCCAATTGGCCTGTTTTGTACATTTGGTATTGGGTGTTTTCGTCGTTTACCATGACCCAATCGATGCCCGCGTATTTCACGGAATCCTTATCCCAGTAGCCTTCGTTCTTTTCTACTTTGACGGATTGATCATGTACCCATTCGGTGATTTTGAACGGTCCGTTGCTCACGAGAGTAGATGCTTCCGCAGCAAAGTTCGGATTGCTTTCTACCACTTTTTTGTTAACCGGGAAGAAGGTTGGCTGAGTCAGGATGTGCAGGAAAAATCCCGCAGGAGACTTCAGCTTTACTTCCAGTGTCTTCTCATCGATTGCTTTGACTTTTACGCCGTCGGCTGTGCCTTCGCCCTTGTTGAACTCCTCGGCTCCCTCGATGTAGTAAGCCAGGAATGCGGACGGGAATGCGTTCTTCGGATCGACGATGCGCTTGAACGCGTATTCAAAGTCTTGCGCCGTTACCGGATCGCCATTGGACCATTTGCTGTCGCGAAGCGTAAAGGTGTATGTTTTTCCGTCTTCGCTCACTTCCCACTTCTCGGCCATCGCCGGCTGCGGCTTGTGATCCTTGTCCAGGCGGGCAAGGCCCTCCATCGTTGCGTTCAGCACTTCGTTGGAGGTGCTGTCAAACCCTTTCGGCGGATCGAGAGAAGGCGGCTCCGTCTTCAGGTTCAACCGAAGCTTGGCCGAAGCGTCTGCTTGTCCTCCCGTTTCCCCCGCTTGCTGCTTGCCTGGATCTGCCGGTGCTGCTGACTGGCTGCAGCCTGTCAGCACCAGCGAGAGCAGCAAAGCGGAAGTGCTCAGTACTTTCCATCCTTTGCGCAAATTCATCGCAGGATTTCCCCCTTTTTTATGCTTGTTGTATATATGCGTAAACGGCTGTCAGGAAGCAACGAGCCTTTACACGCCCAGTGGAGTGTTGCTTGCGTGCAGGGTAAAGGCAGTTTCAATACGGCCTACTGCCTTTCCGCTCATGTTCTTTACGATCGGGTTGGTGTACTCTGCGAGCTTCTCAAGCGGACCGTCCGTGCCGATGCCGAGCTGGCGAAGCACTTCATTGACCACCGCGTATATAGCGCGCGGTCCACCGTCCTCGATCTTCACAGCGATGCCGATGCCTGTTTGACGGTCGCCCAGGCAGTATACGGACTCTGCACCTGCCTTGCCAAACACTCGTCCGGCAAAGGCCGTCATCAAATCGGTACAGTAGCGGTTATTGCCGCCGACCATTTCCGGATGCGCAATCATCGCATCGGTGATCCGGGCAACCGCCTGACGGCGAGTCGGATTTTCGATCACGTCGGGCCTTGCCATTTTGGCGTACGCCCAGGCGTAGTGGGCCAGTGGCAGGCGGTGAACAGGAACGCCGCAACCATCCGTTCCCAGAACGATTTTGCCTTTTGGATAGGAAGTCAGATCGACAACTGCATCCAAAATGCGCTGCTGCACGGGGTGCTCAGGCAGATGGTACGTGGCTACTTCTTCTCCCATGTGTACAGCTGTAGCGATCATCCCTGCATGCTTGCCGGAACAGTTGCTGTAGATCGGGGTCAATGGCTTGCCCGCACGGATCAGTTCCTTATAGCTTTCCTCGTCGCGAGGCACATGGGTTCCACATTGGAGCATTTCTTCCGGCTGTCCGGCGCGTATCAGCATTTCCATCGCCCGCGAGCGGTGACGCGGCTCGCCGCTGTGTGAAGCGCAGCAGAGAGACAGATCGGCTGGTTCCAGTCCAAACTTGTCCGCTGTTCCCGTCTCAATGACCGGAATCGCCTGGATCGGCTTCATGCTGGAACGCGCGAAGGTTTGGCGATGAGGATCACCGTAGGAATAAAGCAAGTTTCCGTTTGCATCGACGACAGCTACATGACCGAGGTGTGTGCTTTCTACCGCATCCCCCCGGTATACGTTGGCTACCAGGTTCATGACTAATCTCCTTTGGTGTTGAAATATGGAGTTGCTATATAAACGAGTTATTGCAAGATGCGTGCCAACCATTCCGACAAGTCGAAGGACGTTGAATTTTCGCTTAATTCCTACGCTTCAGGCTGTTCCATAGATTGTGACCAATTAGTATTAGGTTACCCTATTTTTATTAATAGGTGAACAATTTGTTTAAAATAGGTGAAATAAATTCTAACAAAAATGAAAAGCACCCCTTTTCCCCCAGCACCGGGGAAAAAGGGGCACCCATTGGCCCAGTTATTCGGTTGCTCCTTCTTTGCGCAGGCATTCGGCCTTCTCCAAGCTGACGAATGTATCCTCCCACATGACCAGATACTGCTCTCCCTTTATGTCCAGGATGATTCCCCTCGCCCCGTCACCCGCGTACGTCACGACTTCGCCCACTTTAAACATCATCCATCGCCTGTTACCCCAATCTGAAGATGATGCCGTGTCCGCCTTTGGGGTATACCCATTTGATGTTTTCATGTGGACAACCGATCCGGCAGCTTCCGCATTCGTGACACCCTTCGTATCCCACATGCATTCGCACCTCTTCCCACTTGTACACTTCTGCCGGACAAAAAATCGTACACAGCTTGTCGGGACATTTTGTGGCACATACATCCGTATCCAATACGTGCAGGTGCGACTCCGTATCCGCCTTGAAGCGGACCAGGTACTGCTTTTCCTCGATCGATTGACCTTTGGGCAGTTCCTTCATCACTTCATCACCCTCCAAGCCTGCATCAGATCGCGGGCCATTTTCCACTTTTCTTTGGCGGAGCCAAGCTCCCTCCAGATTTTCTTTTGCTTCTCCCACTTGGAGCTGCCATCGACGGTGAACATCTGGCTGGCGGCCCTGTTCATGAGCGGAATGTACTTCTCGAAGTAATGCGGGTACTTTTCAAAGTGGTGCGTGGCATCCTTGTATTTTTTCATGTCCTGTCCAACGAAGCTGTCCATCAGCCTCTGCCGGTAAGAGTCGAGCATGGAAGCCGAAAAGTCTCCCGCAGCTTTAGCTTCGAGGATGGCCTCTGCCGCCAGCACCCCTGAAGTCATCGCCATATTGGAGCCTTCCCGGTGAATCGCGTTGACCAGTTGAGCCGCGTCCCCCACTACAATCACGCCATCGCCTACGACCTTCGGGATCGAGCGGTAGCCTCCCTCCGGAATCAGATGCGCCAGGTATTCCTGCTGCTCCGTTCCCTGAATGTACGGCCGGATGATCGGGTGCTTCTTGACGTAATCCAGTAGCTGATGCGGCTTGATCTTGTTCTTGATCAGGCCGGACAGCATCGCGCCGACGCCGATATTGAGGCTGTCCTTGTTGGTGTAGAGCCAGGCTGTTCCGAGAATTCCTTTGGTCGCGTCGCCGAAGATTTCAAACGTGCAGCCCTGGTCCTGCTCCAGGCTGAAGCGGTCTTCGATGATTTTCCGGTCGAGCTTGAGCACTTCCATGACCGCCAGCGCCACCTCGTCCGGGCGAAACTCCTTGTGAAAGCCGAGCGATTTGGCCAAAAGGGAGTTTACCCCGTCAGCCAGCACGACCACATCGGCAAACAGATCGCCGTCCGGGCGGTCTGTCCTCACCCCGATGACCTTCCCGTTTTCAACCAGACACTCAGTCACAACCGTTTCATTGACGAGCAGGGCTCCCTGCTGAACCGCCTTTTCTGCAAACCACTGGTCAAACTTCGCCCGAAGGACGGTGAAGTTGTTGTACGGCTCCTCTCCCCACTCCAGGCCCTTGTAGCTAAAGGTGACGGCGGATTTTTCATCGAGCAGCATGAACCGCTGCTCCACGATCGGCCGTTCGACTGGCGCTTCCTTGTAGAAGCCGGGGATAATATCCTCCATCATTTTGCGGTACAAGACGCCGCCCATCACGTTTTTGGAGCCCGGATACTCGCCCCGCTCGAGGAGCAGGACGTTGACACCCGCCTTTGCCAGCGTATACGCGCAGGACGTACCGGCCGGCCCCGCTCCCACGACAATGACATCAAATTTTTCCGCCATACTGTACCTCCTTGCCAGCCGTCACCTGGAGCGCGTCGATCAGCATCGGAACGATCTCGAATGCATCCCCGGCAATGCCGTAATGACAGGATTGGAAAATGGGCGCCTGCGGGTCTTTGTTGATGGCAATGATCAGGCCGGAGTTCTGCATGCCGACCAGATGCTGGATCGCTCCGGAAATGCCAATGGCAACATACAGCTTGGGCGTGACTGTCACCCCGGTTTGGCCTACCTGGTGGGCGTGATCGATCCATCCCGCCTCGACGGCATCCCGGCTCGCCCCTACAGTGCCTCCGATCGCCTCGGCCAGGCGATGGATGAGCTGAAAGCCTTCCTTGCTGCCGAGCCCCTTGCCCCCTGCGACGATAATGTCAGCCTCGTCCAGGCGGATTTTTGTCTGCGTTTCCCGGACGATCTTCAGCACCTTGGTCCGAATGTCTTCCTCCCGCAACGGGATGGATTCCTCGATGAGCTCTCCTTTGCGGCTGGTGTCGATCGGGAGCGCTTTCATGACCTTCGGCCGCACCGTGGCCATTTGCGGCCGGTGCTTTTTGCAGAGAATCGTGGCCATGATGTTGCCGCCGAATGCGGGCCGGCTCGCTTCCAAAAGCCCTGTCGCCTCATCCACATCGAGCATCGTCGTATCCGCAGTCAGCCCTGTCTCCAGATCGGTGGCAACCGCGCTGGCGAGGTCCTTGCCCGTCGAGGTCGCACCGTACAGGATCGTTTCCGGCTTGTGCTTTTCTACGCAAGCAATGACTGCACGCATGTACGATTCGGTCCGGTAATCCCGGAAAACGGGATCATCGTAGAGATAGACCGTATCGGCACCGTAGTGAAACGCGGTCGCGGCCAACTGCCGAACTCCCTCTCCAATCAGTATGCCGGCCAGGGGTACTCCCCGCTTGTCTGCCAGCTTTCGCCCCGCTCCCAAAAGCTCCAGGGAGACAGGCACGATTTTCCCGTCCTGGTGTTCGAGGAATACCCACACGCCTTTGTACTCGTCCAGATTCATGCCCGTGCCTCCTTCCCTGCAAAGAGCTCTTGTTTCTGCTGCAAAATTTCCATCAATCGCTCAACCTGCTGCTGTGCCGATCCCTCCAGCATTTCGCCGCCTTTTGGCTTTTCCGGAGGCCAGACCTTGGCCACAATCGTCGGGGAGCCTTTGAGACCCAGCAGTGTCCTGTCGACGTCCTCCAGATCGCTGACCGCCCAGATTACGGGCTGGTAGCGTGCGGCGCGAAGCATGTTGGGCAGCGGCGAATAGGGTACCTCGTTGATTTCCTTTTCCACCGAAAACAGGCAGGGCAAAGCGGACTGAATCACTTCATAGCCGTCCTCCAGCTTGCGGTGGACGATGGCATAGCCTTGCTGCTTGTTTACCTCGACCACCTTTTTCACGCTGGTCAAAGGCGGGATGTCGAGCCGTCTGGCAATGCCCGGTCCTACCTGGCCCGTATCCCCGTCGATCGTCATCTTTCCGCAGATGATCAGGTCGATCGGCTTTTCCTTGGCAATTTTTTCGAGGGCTTTCGTCAGCGCATAGCTGGTGGCCAGCGTATCTGCCCCGGCAAAGGCCCGGTCGGTAATCATGTACCCCTCATCCGCACCGATCTCGATGCATTTCCGGATCGCTTTGACAGCGGGCGGAGGCCCCATGGTCAGGACGGAAACTGTTCCCCCGTACCTTTTTTTCAAGCGGACAGCTTCCTCCACGGCATGCGCATCGTACGGATTCAAAATGGCAGGCGCGCTGGAACGGTCCATCGTATTTGTCTTCGGGTTCATCTTGATGATCTTCGTGTCCGGCACCTGTTTGATACAGGCGACGATATGCAGCATGAAAAACTCCCCCCTTGCAGCCCGGCGGGGCATCGTTTCGATGGCAGCTCTTGCACAGGTTGTCTCTTTTTGACACGACGCTTCGGGCGGCATGTTCATCATTGATATAACGTATTGCTCAGCGCTGTCGAATAGACCAAGAACTGCCAGAAGCGGGGGATCGATCAATTTTTTTCAATCCATTGACAAGCTCGCTTCGCTCCTTATAATTGATTTATAAATCACATATCGTTCGGATGAACCATTCAGGAGAAGACAGATGTCTACCGACGGGGCAAGGGAACCTTCCCGAAACTCTCAGGTCTAGGAAACTAGTAAAACTGCATGGGGACGAGCCTCTGGAGAGACTCCCTCTTTTTTCAAAAAGAGGATTGGGCACCGAAGGAGCAAATTCGCCGCGGCGAATAATCTCTCAGGTAAAAGGACAGAGTGGACGCTTGGACTTATACAAAAACGGTTAGTAATTTGTCGATAAAAAGCTTTGCTGTCAGTTCTCTCGAAGATATTCGTTCTTCGTATGACGAAGTTTTTTATGTGTTGCAGAAGGTTGAACATTTTACATGTTGCTAAACTTTTCTGCGCCCATCAACAAATGCGGTTTGCCGCCGGTTTTTTGTATTCTTATTTACGTAATTTTGTACGTCCTGCGACCGTCTCCAGAGAACATTTCATTTTCGGGTGAAATGTTTTTTCTTTTTCTCTTCAAAAACAGCAAGGGGGAAACCGAGATGGACATGCTTATGCAATGGTTGGAAATGGTGAATGGATTTGTGTGGGGACTGCCTACGCTGATACTGCTCGTCGGCACTGGGGTAATGCTGACGATCCGCCTTCGAGGGCTGCAGTTCAGAAAGCTGTGGTATGCGCTGCGCCTCGCTTTTGGGAAGCAGCAGGAGCAAACAGCGGCTGGGGACATCAACCACTTTCAGGCGCTGATGACCGCGCTTGCGGCAACGATCGGGATGGGAAATATCGCCGGGGTGGCCACGGCTGTCGCGGTCGGCGGACCGGGTGCTCTGTTCTGGATGTGGATCACAGCTCTGTTCGGGATGGCGACGAAATACGCCGAAGCGATTCTCGCTGTCAAGTACCGCATCCGGCAGGCTGACGGCACTTTTTCCGGCGGACCGATGTACTATTTGGAGAAAGGGTTGAAGCAAAAATGGCTCGCTGTTTTGTTCGCCTTGTTTGGAACAATGGCTTCCTTCGGGATCGGAAACATGGTCCAGTCCCATTCCGTCGCTGAAGCGGTACAGTTGAACTTCTCGATCCCTCCGGTCGCAACGGGGATTGTGCTGGCTGCCTTTACCGCCTTTGTCATCCTCGGCGGCGTAAAAAAGATCGGACAGGTCACCGGCGTCATGGTGCCGTTTATGGCCCTTTTCTATATCGTTGCCGGAATCATTGTCGTGCTCTTTCATGCGGGGCAAGTACCGCAGGCATTGGCAGACATTGTACACGGAGCGTTTAACGGCACTTCGGCTGCAGGCGGCTTTTTGGGAGCGACCGTAGCCATGGCGATCCAAAAAGGGGTTGCCAGGGGTGTCTTCTCCAACGAGGCCGGTCTGGGCAGCGCACCGATCGCAGCCGCGGCGGCAAAAACAGACGAACCGGCCAAGCAGGCGCTCGTTTCCATGACAGGGACGTTTATTGATACGATTCTCGTCTGTACGATCACAGGGCTTGCTTTGGTCACTACGGGAGCCTGGTCCACCGGTATGTCTGGCGTGGAAGCGACTACCTACGCCTTCCAAAGCGTCTTCGGTCAAGCCGGCAGCTACGTGCTGGCCGTTGCCATCATCCTGTTTGCCTACTCCACCATCCTCGGGTGGGCGTATTACGGCGAGAAATGCTTTGAATATTTGTTCGGCAAAGGCTCTGCCAAATACTACCGATTCGTCTGGGTAGTCATGGTCGCTGTCGGAGCAACGATGAAGCTCGATCTGGTCTGGACGCTCTCCGACATCATGAACGGCTTGATGGCAGTGCCCAACCTGATCGGCCTGATCGGACTCTCCGGTGTGGTCGTTGCCGAGACGAAGCGCTTTTTGAATGGGCCTCTGGAGTCGAAGCTGTCACAGTAAATATGCTCTCACCCCAAAATTTTCCCCCTCATAATGAGGGGGTCAGGTTGCAGACAAACTCCCTCGCTGAACGAACAGCAGAGGGAGTTTGTTTAATAATTTGATGAAAATACCGAAGGTGTTTTGATCGTTCACCTTTTGGCGACCTGATTTCCATAGCCAGGTCGCCATTTTTTTCAAGTTCATGGCAGCGAAAACAAGCATCGCCTGCATCGTGACCTTCTCCAGTCCTCGTAAGGTCGTCCAACGCATGCCATGCTTTTCCTTCATATCAGCGAATACACGTTCAATCGTTTCTTTCCGTTTGCTATAGATTTGTTTGTTTTCCTCGGTATGCCGGAGGTGGTCTACCTCTTCGAGGTAATCAGCCCAGATGTGGCGACTCACTCTCTTTGTGTAGTCTTTACTTTCCGTGCATTGTTTCAAGAACGGACAACTTCGGCAAACTTGAGAATTTGATCGATAGATACGGTACCCATCCTTGTTTGTTGTCTCATATGTTAAGATTTGCTCGTTCGGGCAGATGTAGCAGTCGAAATATTCATCATACACATATTCGTGCTTTTTAAAAAAACCTTCTTTGGTGCGTGGTCTTGTGTAGGGCATAACGGGGCGAATCTGGTCATCAAGGAGTGTTTTACTGATGTAAGGCGTCTTGTATCCCGAGTCCACTGCCACAGCTTGAGGCTGTGCAAACGTCTTTCGCACTTGATTCAAAACATCCTCAAAAACCTGACTGTCATGCACATTGCCTGGCGTTACCTTGGCACCAAGCACAAATCCATTTCGATCACATGCTGTATGAAAACTATAAGCAAATACACGTTCCTTTTCCCCTTTTACAAACAATCCGCAATCCGGGTCAGTTGTGCTGACTTTCACCTCCTTCTTCGAAGTTTCTGTCTTTTTTTCAAGGGGCTTCTTTCCATGTGCAATACGATCCTGATTGATTTCTTCGTCCAGCAGCTCTTGATATTTCTTCGCTTGTTCTTCAACGATTTCTTTCACGTATTTATGCTTATTCGCACTGGCTTTTACATGCGTAGCATCAATGAAAAGCACATCAGGCTTCACGAATCCATGATGAACCGCCTCCTCCAATATTCGAAGGAAGATCGACTCGAAGAGTTGAGTATCCCGAAAACGGCGAACATAGTTCTTGCCTAGGGTCGTGAAATGGGGAATGGGCTGACTGAAATCATAGCCAATAAACCACCGATAGGCAACATTGGTTTCGATCTCTTTAATCGTTTGTCGCATGGAACGAATTCCAAAAATATATTGGATGAAAGCAATTTTAACTAAGACTACAGGGTCAACACTGGGTCTGCCATTGTCATGACAGTAAAGGCTTTCCACCAAGTCATAGATGAACGAAAAGTCGATTGCATTTTCAATTTTTCTTACGAGATGATCTTCTGGCACCAACTCATCTAGCGAGAATGCAGATATCTGATAACGCCCTTCGGCCTCTTGCTTATTAAGCATAATGCCACCTCTAAAAAATAACTTTTGAAAACGTAACATGTTCTATATTCAACAAAAAAGCCTGCAGACCCTGTTCCTTACGGAACTTTGTCTACAGGCTGTCCCCCTCATAATGAGGGGGTTTTCCTATTTCTGCGGGATTCGTTTTGCGGGACGAGCGCACTTGCGGAGCGGATGCTCCCCCCTCCTCGTGACATTACCGGACTTGCGGAAAAAAGTGTGTATAATAGAAGGCATATCTTCTATGCACGGATCAAACCGGTTGGAGGGCATTGTCATGTTGGAAACATTCGGATTTTCCCATTACGAAAGCAAAGTATATGAGACGCTCGCGGCAAGCGAGTCTCCCATGGATGCCACAATGATCGTCAAGCATTCCGGCGTTCCCAAAGCGAAAATTTACGAAGTGCTGACCCGTCTGGTAGACAAGGGCCTGGTCCTCGATTCTGTGTCGGATAAAAAGAAATGGTATACCGCTCTGCCGCTAAACAGCCTGATCGACAAGCTGACCAGTCAATTTCAGCACGACGTGGAGCGGCTCAAAACCTCTTTGGCCAGCAAGCAGGTACGGGATGACCGGATTTGGAACCTCAAGGTCGACTCCTCCATACGCGCTGAAAGCAAGCACTTGATTCAGCGAGCCGTCAAGTCCATCCGCATCTCCGCCTGGAATGACGATTTTGCCGGATTTATCCCTCTCCTCGAGGAAAAGGAACGGGAAGGCGTAGAAGTGGAAGCGCTGGTGGTCGGAGAGATACAGACAAACCTCAAACGGGTCCACGTCTTAATCCCTTCGGACGAGCACGAGGGATTGGAACGCTTCCAGCTCATCGTAGCGGATCAGGAGGAGATCATGTTTGCCGGAGAAGAAAACGGCAACTGGCAAGCTATTCAGACGAGAGCACAGCCGTTTGTCAAATTCTTCGCCGACTTCTTTTTCCATGACGTAGCATTGGCCCGCATTACGCAAAAGCATTACGACCTGCTTTTTGGAGACGAAGAGATACGGCGCATGCTCATCCGGCTCCGTTACTAACATCATCCATGATTTTTTTCTTGAATGCGCAGACCAAAAAGGTTACCATCATGGTGGTAACCTTTTTCAGGTGCAGAAAGGAGCTCTTCTGTGTGAATCCTCGCGTTTTTATTCTTGCTATTGCAAC
The DNA here is from genome assembly GCF_038592925.1 of Brevibacillus sp. FSL K6-2834. Lineage (NCBI taxonomy): Bacteria > Bacillati > Bacillota > Bacilli > Caryophanales > Paenibacillaceae > Brevibacillus > Brevibacillus sp. FSL K6-2834. The sequence goes on along the minus strand of NZ_CP151945.1, from coordinate 1,839,020 downwards.
CTTTGTGGTCGGGACGGTGGAGCTGATCATCGGCGGGACGATGAATCTGATCACCGCAGACCTGAATATTCCGCTTAGCGCCGCCGGGCAATTGATTACAGTGTTTTCCCTGTCGTTTGCCGTTTCAGCGCCAATCCTAATGCACGTCACTCGAAAAATTGCCCGCAAGCGCCTTTATTTGCTGGCCCTGTTCGGCTTTTTTCTGAGCAATGTGCTAGCCGCGCTCAGTCCGGTGTACTCGGTCCTGCTCATCGCCCGGATTCTTTCCGCCTCCTGCGGGGCCCTGCTGACCGTCTTGTCCATTTCAATCGCCACGCAAATCGTCGAGCCTGCCTACCGGGGCCGGGCATTGGGCATCATCTTCATGGGGATCAGCGGCTCTTTGGTGCTCGGTGTCCCGATGGGAATGACACTCGGCAACGCATTTGGCTGGCGTGCTCCGTTTTGGCTCATCGCCGGACTTAGCCTTGTGGCGATGCTCTGCCTCAGCATTATGCTGCCCAATGTTCAAACGCCTCCGGCGATACCGCTGCGGCAACAGCTCGCTTCATTGAAAAGCGAGAAGATCGTCAGCGCCCAGTTGATTACGATGCTGATGCTGACCGGCCATTTGACGCTGTATGCGTACTTTACTCCCTTTTTACAGGAAACGATGCAGTTGGAAGGAGCCTGGCTCAGTTTTGTCTATCTGCTGTTCGGCGTCGCTGCAGTCATGGGCGGGGGCGTAGGCGGATGGATTTCCGATAAATGGGGGCCGCCCAAATCAATCCTCGTCATCGTTTCGGCCTTCGGGCTGGTGATGGCATCCCTGCCCTTTACCACCGGATCGCTCTACGTATTTTTGATCGTGATGGTGGTGTGGAGCGCACTGAGCTGGGCCATTTCACCCGCCCAGCAGAACTACTTGATCCAGACCTCTCCCCGGACAGCCGACATTCTGCTTGGGTTGAACACCTCTGTCCTGCACGTCGGGATCGCGCTTGGATCGGCTGTCGGAGGCATCGTGATCGAGAAAGCCTCGGTTCAGTACAACGCGTGGGTCGGCGCCTGCTTCGTCCTGGTTTCGCTGGGGTGTGCGGTCTTTTCCATTACCCGTCCCGGTTCCGAAAAGACGACTGCAGACGCTGCTTCAACTATCGACGCCTGAATCGCCAATCAACAAATCAGATCGTCCACAGCCGGCCCGTCCGGCTGCCCAGAAAAAGGCTTTGCGAGCGATGGCCCCGCTCCCGAAGCCTTTTTCTCGTTTCCAGCCGAATCTGGACGGTTCGGCTGGCCCCCTATTGGCATCTTTTCTGCCGAGAAAGCTTCCTGCGCCGGACAGACCGACCTCTTATTCCAGACCATTACAAAAAACGTAACTTTCCATCCTGTCATTCGTATCGAATTATGGCAGATTAAAAAATTGCCAAATATGGTGAATATCATTAAAAAGGGAGCAAGTTTGCCATGCAGCAAAAAAGGACTATAACCGTCTTTTGACGGTCAATAAGCTTTTGCGACCGTCGAACAATGGATGCCAGGGAAGGAAGCGGATTGCCTTGATCCAGGCCTGATCCGGCAAGCGGGGGAATGGCTGGGAGCCATGCATCGCCTCTCCGCAGAAAACGCCATTCCGTTTACTTCTTTCAGCCCGTGGAGCATGTTCGGCCCAACTGACGATCTCGCTGAAGACGTCTGCACCCCCCAAAAGCAGTGCAAGCCAGCGAAGCGAATCAAAGCTTGTGGCAGGAAATTTACGCGTTATACGAGAAAAAACGGACGTTTCTGGAGATATTGTGGCCAGATTTCCCCGCAGAAGCGGTATAAGGGGATTTTTCTCTGAATAACCTGCTCGTGGATGATGACGGCAGCCTGTGCAGCATCATTGACTTTCACCTTGCAGCAAACGATGTCTTTCTCTGTCACTTCGCCGGTGAAGCAGCGTTCTTGGCCTACGAAGCGGACCGGAAGGATGATGACTCCGAAGAGACGGGAGATCTGTACTTTGGCGCATTTGCCGCAGGATATTTCAAAAACCGGCAGCTCCATGATCTGGAACGGGACTGCTTGCAGGATGTGCTCAGGATAAAAAGAGCGTTTGCCTGTCATCAAGTGGACGATGTGCTGGACAAGTTCAACGCCGGAGAAATCGGCCAGGTTGACATGGCACTGGAAAAGATCCGATTTTGTTTAACGAAAACACTTCCTGTCTGATTGCTCATTTGTGAAGGGAGACGAATGGAAAATGACTATCCGTATCGAACAAGCATCACATGATCATTTTACCGACATCATCAAGCTGTGGAATGAAAATTGCAAAGAAGTAGCAGAAAGCGAACTGTCTGCCGAAGAACAGGAGAGTATCCATGACCAGCTCGTGCAATACACCCAATCCCGTTTCGGCGTGGTGTATGTAGCGCTCGACAGCGCTTCCAGACTGATCGGCTATGCTCTTGCCTCTCTGAAAAAAGATTTGATCGAAGACATCTTCCTCGGCCAAATCGACGAAGTATACGTTGTGCCGGAATATCGCAGACAGCACACGGCAAAAGCGCTTGTGGCAGAAATGAATGACTGGTTTCAGCGCCAGGAGGTCTCAGCCGTTTCCGTACTTGTCGATGTGGAGAACACTTCAGCGCAAAAATTCTGGGAGAAGATCGGCTACGGCAAGGAGTTTTTCGTTATGTCCAGCGATGAGTGATTGGGACGAAAGAAGCTGCCCTTAAAAAGGGGCAGCTTCTTAGAAATATTCATCTCTTCTTCACAGGCAAACGAACCTGAAACCTCGTGACTCCGTTCGCCGATTCGACGTCAATTTCTCCTGCGTACTTCCTTATGACCTCCCGGACGATCGAAAGACCGATGCCTCTGGGCGGCTCGCCATCGCGCCGTTTCGTGCTGACCCCCTCCTGGAAGATCGCCGTCAGTTGACGGGGCGGGATTTCGGGGCCGGTATTTTCCACCGTAAACCGGTACGCCGAATCATCCTCCTGGCAGCACAGCCGGATTCGCTTTTCTCCTTCCGCCTCCTCGGCCGCCTCAATTGCATTGTCCAGCAAATTGGACAAAATCTTGATCAGATCAACGGAAGGAATCTGGTCAAATGGGTGCTGGCTGACCTCCAATTGCATCAAAATTTGACGTGTCCGTGCCTTTTCCCATTTGGTATGCAGCAAGACCATCAACGCCGGATTTTGTATCCGTACGGACAGATCGAGTACTTTGGCCTCCCGAATCAGGGTCCTGATGTACTCATGCGCCTTGTCGTAATACCTGCATTCGATCAAGCCGTACAGAACCTGCATGTGATTGACAAAGTCGTGGCGGATCGAACGCATCGAGGCAATCACGGAACGGATCTCGTCCTGATACGTTCTCTCCGTATCCCCGACGGCCGCTTTCAGCTCGCGACGGTACCATTTTTGCAGCAAGAGGAAAATTGCCGCCAGCAGCGCGACAAACAATGCATGAAAGACAAAAGTGTATGTGCTGCTGCGCAACACTTCCCGGCCGATGCTGTACATATTGTCCGCGCTGACATCCACACCGAGAATGCCGATCACATGTCCGGCTTCGTCGTAGATGGGTGCCCCTGCCGACACGTACTCCCCATAAATCGGGTCTTTGATGACATCGGAATAGTAGCTGTAGCCCTGTTTCACCTGCCCGATTTGCTGTTCCGTCACGTTGCAAATTTGTCCAGGCGGAAACGAAAGCGGCGAATCGGGCGGGTGGGCGGTTACAACGGTTTTGGCAATTTTTTGGCGATCATCGATTTGCATCGTATAGACGTACAAAGCACCTGCCATCTCACGAGCGGCTTGCAGCTGCTCCTGAATTCTGGCAAAGGCGGCTTGATTGCTTGCAGGCGCTCGCAACAGCGTCCTGTAGGCCGATACGTCCAGTTTCCCGGCAATATATGCTGCTTCCTGCATGCTTTTAGATGCGAGGGAGATGTGCACGGATTTCATCGTGTTTCGATAGGAAACGGCCACATTAACGGCTGTCAGCACGAGCAGTATAATCGCGGCTATCCATAACACCAGCATGACACGGGGTTTTTTATATATGGTTACAAACATGTTCTCTACCCCATTGCGGACCCTATGGCATCCCCTTATCTTACAGCCATTTGTCTCCAGTCTCGGTCACGTTCATTCTAGTACACCTGCAGGGACGTGTCTATATTTACTTCGTTTCCGATCAGCTTGCGGATGACCAGATCGGTTAGCTGCGGAACGATTTCAGTCGAGAACGCGATTTCCATCCGCTCGTATTTTTTGTGCGCGTCATACCCATAAGGGCCGATATTAATGGCAGGAACATTGAGGTCGCGGATGTCTTCGTAATTCACATAGTGCTTGGTCCCCCAACCCGGGTTGTTGTCGCTTACGGCGCGAATCCCTGCTTCGTCATCACGCAAGCAAACCATGCTCATGTCGCAAATATAAGGAAAGAAATTTTTTGCTACGATCGGATGGGCATAGTTCGGTTGAACGGCTTCGACTGCCTCCTCCAATGCACGCAGCAGCTGCCTCTCCCGTTCGTCTTTGCCGCTCAAATCGATCGGCGGTGAATACAGCGAGGAATAAAACAGGATGATCGCCGGGCTTTTGTCCCTCATCCAGCTCCACTCTTCTTCTACCACTCTCGCGGCAAACATTCTCGTATCCAATGTCTTGTCTTGCATAAGCTCCTCTTTGAAGGCTTTCATATGAAGGGCGAAGCTTTCCCCATGCTCCTCCAGCAGCTGCCGGTGCATCTCCTCGTAGATCATGACCCGGGGCTTCCACGGCAGCGGCTGATACGCTTCATTGCAGCGCTCGCGGTAACGGCGGTAGCGGTCTTCCAAAACACAGAGCGCATTGGCAAAGGCAATCTCCGCCTGCTCCTTCAACTTGTCCAGCACTTCCTTCGGCGACCAGGAAACGGTGAAAAAGTTGTAGTACACATAGGCTGACAGCGCGGTTTGAACCGTATAGGTCGGCTTCAAATCCATTTGCTTCAACGAAACCGGCGGTACCGGGATCTCACCCAACGCCTCGTCGCACAGCTCCGGATTGTAGCTGATCTGCCGCGTCAGCTCGGCGGCGAGAAAATTCGGGTCCAGGCCTTCAAAGCAGGAGCCTACATGCGTCTCCGCTCCCGTGATGAAAAAGGAAGGCAGGAGTTTGCCAATCGTCCCCTTGTAAACATAACGGTTTTCGTCTCCCTCATAAAGCGGCGCCACAAAATCCGAATTGATCAGCGCAATATATTCGAAGCCATGCTCTTCCTTCCAGCGTTTCAAGTCTTTGATGCCGGACAGTACTCCATGCGAACTGTCTTCTTCATCGCATTCAGCCAGCAGCACCAGGTTGCCCGCCAGCTCGTCGGGGTGCTCGGCGTAATATTTCAGCAAATATACATGGCTGGCCACCCCGCTTTTCATATCCAGCACACCGCGCCCGAAATGCCACTCGCCCGACTCCAACTGTTCTTTTACCAGAGGTGGCAGCGATTCCTGTCGAAGCGCTTTCATAAGTTCCTGCGGATGGCAAGCCTTGTCTTTCAAATGGCCAAAATCTTCGATGCCGACCGTATCGGTGTGTCCCATCAAAATGACGGTTCGACTGTCAGCAGCCTTGGTTCCCTTTACGAAGGCAAGCACATTGTACCGCTCTACCTCATCGTCTACGGTACGTGAAAGGAGCAGTCTGTCCGGATGTTCCTGAAAATAGGGCAACGAGGATAACAGCTCATACAAGGCTCGGGCGACATCGATCTCTCCCGGCGTGTTGACCACACTCTCTACCTTCACCAATTGATCTGTCAATTGCAACACCACTTCACGAGAGGACAACATCTGAACACTCCTTTTCGCAAATCGCGGATCTGGAATAGAAACGGCCCGTCATGCTTTACCCAGGTCCATCTCCCTACATAACCCATTCGTCAGACGCATGGTTCATCCTGCCGATGGTCTTGATTTTTTCTGGCAGCTACCCTTTGCAATCATATGCTTTACAAGGTGATATTGCGAAAATTCGGTAAATTTATCTATACTAAAAGTGTTTCTTCATCTCTACATGCCCCGGCGTTCGTTGAAAACTATGGAATGGGAGTGAATTGCATGCGTGAACAATTATTTGCCCGGCTTCAAGAGCTGTACCCGGAAATGGTGAGCCTGCGGCGCGACCTGCACATGTACCCCGAGCTTTCTTATGAAGAAGTAAACACGGCAAAAAAAGTGGCAGATCGACTGGCGTCACTCGGCATCGAGGTACGTACCGGCGTTGGCGGCATGGGGGTCGTCGGGCTGCTCAGGGGCGGCAAACCGGGGAAAACGGTTGCTTTGCGGGCCGACTTTGACGCCCTTCCGATCCAGGATGAAAAAGAGGTTGCGTACAAATCCCGCGTCCCTGGCGTCATGCATGCCTGCGGCCACGACATTCACACCTCCGCCCTGCTCGGTGTCGCACAGGTATTGAGTGAAGTCCGTGATGAGCTGCCGGGCAATGTCGTATTCATTCACCAGTTCGCAGAGGAGCTGCCTCCCGGGGGAGCGCAGGCCATGGTGGCAGATGGCTGTCTCGATGGGGTGGACGTCGTATATGGCGCCCACGTCGCTTCCGACATTCCTTGCGGCGTCGTCGGGATCGGGAACGGTTTTGTCTCCGCCGCATCCGATCAGTTTGAGATTGTCGTCTCCGGCAAGGGCGGTCACGCTGCCCATCCCCATCAGGCCATCGACCCGATCGTCATCGGCAGCCAGATCGTGATGAATCTGCAGCTCATAGCCAGCCGACGAGTAGATCCGCTGGAGCAAATCGTCGTGTCCGTCTGTTCCTTCCAGGGCGGGGATGCTTTCAACGTCATTCCAGATTCCGTAAATCTGAAGGGAACTGTTCGTACATATAATGAAGAGGTTCGGGAAATGGCCGAAAAAGCGATCTTCCAAATCGCGGAGGCCGCTTGCCAGGCTTCGGGCGCAAGCTGCGAGGTCGTCTACCGGCGCGGCTACCCGGCCACCTGGAACCACCCCGAAGAGACACAAGCGCTATTTGATGTCGCCAAACAAATCTGGGGCGACAAAGAAGTCATGGAAGTCCCGCCGGGCATGGGAGGCGAAGACTTCGCCTACTACGTCAAGGAAAGACCCGGTACATTTTTCAACGTAGGCGGACAAAACCCGGACATTCAGGCGACCTATCCGCATCATCACCCCAAATTTGACGTCGACGAGCGCTCCATGGTCCGCATCGGGCAAGTATTCATCGCCGCTCTGCTCGACTATCAGGAACGGCATCAATAGCGGAAATACGTTCTCCAAACGCAAGTCAAGCTGATCGGAGGCCCTAGCGAAATATTGAATGCAGGGCCTCTTTTTTTGCAATGTTATACCTCATGCCCCACGATCCAATCGAGCCGCTTGCTTTGCAGGCGAGCCGGAATCATCCTCATGGCAAGATTGCGAACAGCGAGCGCCAACGGATTTTCCAGCTGGACAATCCTGCCCATCATGCGCGAGCCTCGTACAATCGCCTTGGTGCGCTTGAGCCTCAGCAGCTCGTATCGCTGGCATGCAGCCTCTATGCCTGAAGCAGTTACCGCGTTTTCAGCAGAATTAGCGGCGTTTTCCCGATACTTGGACAAAGACAAGCACCGGGCCAACACCAGCGCGTCTTCCATCCCTTGTCCAGCTCCCTGTCCCAAATTCGGCAGCATCGGATGAGCCGCGTCCCCGGCCAGTGTCACCCTTCCCGCGCTCCAGGACTTTAATGGCTTCCGGTCATAGATGTCGTTCCATAGCATGGCAGACACATCTGTGGCCGCGATCACTTCGCGTATTGGTTCGTACCAGCCTTCAAAGCGTTTCAGGAGGTCTTCCTTGTTTCCGGCAAAACGCTTTTCCGCGCCCTCCGGCGCATTGATCGCCGCAAACCAGTGAATCCGCCCGTGGCCAATGTGCGAAAAACCAAACCGAACCCCTTTTCCCCACGCCTCAAACCCGCCTCCCGTCTCCACGGGGTAGCGTTCATTCCTGTAGACAGCAATGCCCCGGACAGCCGTATACCCGGAATATCGCAGCAGCTCTTCGCCAAACAGCTGCTTTCGAACGTTCGAATGAATCCCGTCCGCCCCGATCAGCACATCGCCGCAAGCCGCCTCGCCGTTTTCAAAAAACGCCCGAACCCCGTTCTCTTCCGTCTCAAAACGGCTGAACGAATGCCCCAGGCAGATCGACTCCTTGCGTATGCACCCAAGCAAGGCCTGCTGGAGGTCAGCGCGGTGGATCATATAGCTGTCCGCCCCGCATCTCTGCGCTTGCTCCCTCACCGGCAGCCTGACGAGCAGCCTACCCGTCCAGTCGCGAATCTCCGCAGTCCGGACAGGGGCGCCCAATGCCCGGACTCGTTCTCCGGCTCCCAGCCTATCGAGCGCCTTCATCGCATTCGCGGCCAAAACAATACCGGCCCCGATCCCTTTCAATTCGCGTGCACGCTCATAGATGACTGCCTCCCAGCCGATCTGCTCCAGGGCAATCGCTGTACACAGGCCGCCGATCCCTGCACCGATGACGATCGCTTTTCCTTGTTTGCCAAAACGATTCTGCATCCCGGCTCCTCCACTTTCCGCTTCGTCTGTGCTTTCTTGCCCTTAGTCTACGGGCTTTCGGCATCGGCGTCCAGCTTTTTCCCTTGTGGGCAACTCTTTGCAAGTCTTACAGCTCATTAGCATCTCTCCCCTTCGCCCTTCTACTTAGGAACACAGAAAACCTCCTTTTGCCCATGGGGCATAAAGGAGGCCTGGATTTGTACGGAATGAAGTCAAGCGTTTATCTGCACCCGCGTTCTTTCCAGGAGCAGCGCCTTGACTTGCTCCTGACCCTCCAGCTTCAGGGCGGCTTCCGCGAGCTCCTTCATCTCTTCGAAGGACAGATGATTGATCAGCTCACGGGCAGCCAGCACAGACGATGCGCTCATGCTGAACCCGTCAAGACCCATGCCCAGAAGCAGCGGGATAGCCAGGGGATCGGAGGCCATCTCACCGCACATGCTTACACGGCGGCCGTATCGGTGAGCGGCATCGATCACCTGCCGGATCAGACGCAGAATGGCTGGATGAAACGGCTGATACAAGCCGGATACTTGTTCGTTCATCCGGTCGCAGGCGAGGGTATACTGGATCAGATCGTTGGTCCCGATCGACAAAAAGTCGGCGTCCCGGGCAAACAGCTCGCTGGCCAGGGCCGCTGCCGGCACTTCGATCATCAAGCCTACCTCAATGGCAGGGTCAAACGGAATCCCCGCTCGGGCAAGCGTTTCTTTTGCCTCCGCCAGCAACCGGTTCGCCGCCCGCCATTCTTCCAGCGTAGCGATCATCGGGTACATCAGCTTGACGGAGCCGTAGTGCGAAGCGCGGAGAATCGCCCGCAGCTGGGTAAGAAACAATTCCTCCCGATCGAGACACAACCGGATCGCGCGATAGCCGAGAAACGGGTTCAGCTCGCTTTGCAGGTTCAAATACGGCAGCTCTTTGTCGCCGCCGATATCCAGCGTCCGGATGACGACCGGCTTTCCATTCATGTCTTGCGCGACCTGCCGATACGCCTGGAACTGCTCTTCTTCATCCGGCATACTTGCCCTGTTCATGAACAAAAACTCGGAGCGAAACAGTCCGATACCCTCTCCGCCAACCTGCTGCACAGCCCGACATTCATCCGGATGGCCGATGTTTGCTCCCACTTCGACACGATGCCCATCCTTGGTCACCGTGGGCAGCGCTGCCCAGCGTGCCTGCCTGTTTTTTTCCCGCAACCAGTCGGCGCGCTTTTGTTCGTAGAACGCAAGCTCCTCCTCGCCCGGTCGCAGACAGAGCAGTCCTGCTGTCCCATCCAGCACGATCAGGTCCCCATCCTCCACCTGCTCCAAAGCCTGTCCGAGGCCGACGACTGCCGGAATCCCAAGAGCACGGGCCATAACCGCGGAATGCGAGGTGCCGCCTCCGATTTGTGTGGCAAAACCCTTGATCAGGCCGGTATCAAGCTGGGCCGTATCGGATGGAGACAAGTCATGTGCGACAACGATGACCGCATCAAGCGAAGTTCCTTTCTCTTCCCGTGCAGTTCCTTGCAGATTTCCCCATACAGCTTCTTGCAGACAGGACAGAAGACGCTGGCCCACATCCCGAATATCTGCCGCGCGCTCCCGCATGTACTCGTCTTCCAGCGATGAAAATAAAGTCGCCAGCTCGCCGGTCGCTTGCTGTACAGCCGCTTCCGCGTTTATGTTTCCTGCTGCCAGCAGCACCTCGATTTGACCGATCAGCTCCGGGTCTTGCAGCAGCATCATATGGGCCTGAAAAATATCGGCTTCCTTCTGTCCCAAACGCAACCTGGTCTCTTCATATAATGTCGCCAGTCCGCTCAATGCCAGCTCGCTTGCTGTTTTGAAACGAGCCAGCTCCTCTTCAGGCGATCTTACTTCCTGACTGATTTTTTGGTCCTGCTTTTTCCACACCTGTGCCCTGGCGATCGCGATTCCGGCGGATGCGCCTATCCCATGTACGCGTACGGTTCCCATGACTACTCGGCTCCTTGTTCCAGAAAGGCGGCCAGCTTATCCAACGCTTCTTCCTCATCGGAACCGTCGGCGGTCAGCTTCACGGTTTCCCCGTTTGCCACGGCAAGCGACATCACGCCGATGATGCTTTTGGCGTTTGCGCTTTTGCCCCCCTTGATCAAACCAATCTCACTGGAAAAGGAAGTGGCCGTTTTTACAAACAGCGTAGCCGGCCGGGCATGCAGGCCCTGGGGCAGTTGAACAACGACTTGCTTCTCTCTCATCTCGCTTCACTCCTATCTCGATTCGTTGAAAAGCTATACGGCAGGCAAGGCGGCAAGCAAATCCTCCACCTGATCGAGCCGCGTCAGCCCCGTCTCCTTATCCACAATGGATGTATAGACGTGCGGGATGACCTCTTTTACCCCTTGCTCCAGGCAGGTTTCCACGATGGGGCGGATCGATTTTTCATCAATCCCGCCCGTCGGCTCGAATACGGGGATGCCGTAGCGGACGGCTGCTTTTGCCATCATTTTGACTTCGTCCAGCTTTTCGGTTCCGCCGACCGGATAAAATTTGACGGAATGAACGCCGATCTCGGCAAGCATGGCGGCAGCGGCATCGCAGGATACCAAGTCTTGAGCCTGCCCGCTGAGCGGACCAGTTGCGACAATGACCTTTCCCGGCGTGCCGCTCGGCGCTATCAGGGCATTGACCAGCGTGTGCCGGCTGTCAACCGCCTGCAAGGCACCCAACGTATAGCCGGCGGCAGGAAAAACCTGATTGACGTGATCGGGCTTCGTGAGCACAGCGGTCTCGGCGACCTTTTTCCACTGGCTTGGATCGCCTGCACCAAGTCCTACAGACACGGGAATGCTTGCCTGCTGGTATGCTCTGATCGTTTCCGCAGCTGCCTCCACGGAGGGGTAACCCTTGACCATAATGCCGATCAAAACGCGACCCTCTGCTGCATCTACGATCTGTCTGGCATTGTCCACATCTCTGGCCAGTACGTTTAAACGGATGACTGGATGTATCGTCACGACTTATCACTCACTTTCTGTTGTCCCATATCTCTTTGAAGCGTGCGGCAATGACCTTTTCCTGTCCCTCATGGAGCGGGCGGGGATCGATGAAAATCACTCCCGTATTGGCGTAATGGTTTCGCGTGAAAACGGCGGGATCGCCCTTTTCGAGGAGCCGGATCACTTCCTTTGCCGAAAATCCCGACTCGCGTTCATCAATCCGTACTTGTGTCCTGTAGATGTCCCGGCCAGCTTCGTCCTTGACCACACTGGCTGAAAGTCCGGACAACTGGTTCAATTCCTGGGCGAGCCGTTCCGCCCGATCACGCCATTCTCCGCCATGGCCTGCTGCCTGACTGTACCTGGCAAGCGCGGAGAGCAGTCCGACGATCGCCTCCTTGCCCGTTTTCATGGCGCGCCCCACGCCTTTATACTGGGCCCGGCACGCTTCGATCAGGTCTTTGCGGCCGGTGATAAAGCCCGATGTCGGTCCGCCAATTGCTTTCCCCCCGCTGTATATGACCAGATCGGCCCCCATCGCCACATAGCGGCGCAATTCCTCTTCCGCAGCGGCATCGACAATCACCGGGACCTTGTGATCGCGTCCGAGCTGTATCATCGTCTCAAGCGACTGCATGCCTTTTTGCACCGCATGATGGGATTGCACGAACAAAAGCGCCGCTGTCTGCTCGTCTATCTCCGCACGCAAATGCGCTTCCTCCACGTGATTCGCATGACCCGCTTCGATGGCCTGCCCCCCTCCGAGGGCAACCATCTGCCGCAGCGACGCTCCAAAATGCACCGCGTGTCCTTTTTGCAAAATGATTTTGTTTTTCAGTCCTGCCGAGTCTGGCAAACGTTCGATCAGACGCAGATCGGTACCGGCGATGACAGCCGCCACGCTGATCGCGATCCCCGCTCCCGCTCCCGCCGTCGGACAGCCGTCCTCGCCGCCGGTAGCCTCCGCGATCAGCTTTCCCGCTTTTTCGATCAGTTCGCTGATCTCTACGTAATCCATCGCCGCCTCACCCATGGCCCGGGCTACCTCCGGATGGACGGCGCTTCCGCCTAGCGCCGTCATTTTTCCGCTTGCATTGATGACTTGCTTCAGCCCTAGCTGCTGATAGATGCCCATATCTCATATCCCGTCCTTCCTGATTCTGTTTCCGACCCCCTGTTTACTGGGTAGGAATGGGGAAAATCGCGCCGAGAACCATGGCTCCGATGATCGCTCCTCCGGCGATCGGCTTATTGAAGTAGTAAAAGATGGCCGCTCCTGCCGTTGCACCGATTCCAACCGGAATGGAGGCCATGATGGCGGAAATGACGATGAGCGGACCGAGATAGCGTCCTGCGGCATTCCCTGCACCCATCATGACATCGGCTCCAAAGGTAGAGTTGACCGAATTGATCGTAAATTTGCGAATCAAAATAATTACCGTTCCAATCGCCAGCCCCAATACCGCCCCCGTCGTCAAAGCCAAGGGAAAGGAAATCAGTGGCGCAGTAAACCCGGCACCCAGCATCAGCGCCGGAACGCCGATTCCGATACCTGTTTGCAGAGAACCGCCGATGTCGAGGATGCCGACCAGCGGCCCCTCCAAAATCCGGGCAAACAGAAAGCTTGCGCCAAACGCGGCCGCAGCTCCGTATCCGCCTCCCTTGATACCCGCCTCGAGCATGGCGACAATCGCGATGTCGTTAAAAGCACCTACGTGATAGACGTAATACAGATGAGTACCGGCAAAGATTCCCGACGAGAGGCACGCGACAAAGAGGGCAAACGCCCATTCCGAATACCAAAATCCTTTTGCTTGCAGCTCATTCATTATTTCTTCACCGCCGATCCAAATGTTTCGTGAAGCTCAACCAGCCATTGCGGAATTTCTACTTGCAGACTCTTCAACAAAGCGACATCAAAGGCACGGAAGAAGCCGCTCAGAACAAACAAGAGTGCGACAGCCACGACCATCGTTTTTGTAATTCGGTTCCAGCCGCTGTCGTCCAGCCCTTTTCCGATCAGGATACCGAGCACGATGCCAGGCACGGCGTTGCCCATGACCAGGTGGGACATCCCGCCCAATACGGTGCCCCAGATTCCTGTGCGCTTCCCCGCATCCAAGGCCGCCATCCAGAAAACAATCGGCATGATCGGGTTGATCAGCCAGTTGGCGGCAGGGACCAGCACTTTTGTCGCCACCAGCTGCATCGATTGGGGAATGGCGGTTGCCGTCGAGTTGAGCAGCGTCACAACGACGACACCGACGAGTGCTCCGGCGAACGCCATCCGCTTCGGATTGTGCAGCGTTTCCTCGACGTTTTTGTTTTTCCAAAGAAGGATCGCAGCCGCCCAGTTCGGGATGACCCGGTGATCGACGTCCTGCGTCAGAGCTCCCGCCCCGACCACGGAAGCCCATGAGTTGAACAAGAAGCCAAGTCCGAACGAAAAATGGGAAATCGGATCTCCGGCGCAAGCATTCAGTTCTCCGAACGTGCGAAATGCCCCCATCCCCTGGACGTTCGGCGCGTGAAACATGCGAGCGGCACCCGCCCCCACGCCGAAGCCGACCAATGCGCCAATGACAATCGACTTCAAAACGATGATGATCGTTACCATGAACCTTCCCCCCTTTACTATCTATCGCTGACTTGCCACCTGTCCCAGCCTTGCTGTCTGTTCTGTCTGCGTTTGAAACGGAATGCTTGCCACGTCCACCACACCCAGCCGCACCTGGATATCTACGGTGATGTCGTACCTCGTTCGCGTGCGCGGGAAAAACAGGCCGAACAGACGCTCTTTGTACATGCTCTCTGTTGCTGATACGACCTCGATGCGGACCGGCTCGATACGAACGACGAGATCACTTGTCTGTCTGGCCACGACGTGCTTGATCTGTCCGAATATCTTGTTAAATGCTCCTTCCTTCGTATCCCCGCTGCCCGTCAGCCGCAAGCTCTCGATCCTCTCTCTGTACATGGCTTACTTCCCCCTCAGCTTTATGCATTCTTCGGTCATTCTTCTGCCGAGTTCCTCTGTATCCATAAAGCCAAAACCGATTACTTTCTTGCCGCTGCGCAGGGCTGTAATTCCCGCGTCCACAGAGCGCAGGCCATATTCGACGGGATAGCCGTACTTTGTCTTGGCCGTCAAAGCGCCTGCTCCTCCGCTGCCGCAAAACGACAAGCCGAGATCGGCCTCTTCCTGCTTCATGACATCTCCTACTTTCATGTCAGCCCCTACCCCAGAAATAACAATCGGGATCCCTCCGGCAGCCTCCACACCTTTGGCGATGTTCTGTCCCTTTCCCAAACGATCTCCGATGACGATCTTTACTTTTGTCATCCTTTCAGCCTCCCTTTGTGCAATGGTTTGCAGGTTTGTGTTCATTTCCCCTGGTTTGCTCGTATCGCCTCAAAATGGACAGCGAGCAGAAACACTTCCGTTCCGTCTTCCTGCGAGCACGTTTCCTCGCCAAACAGGACGCGGCTAGACAGCGACAACATTTCTGGGTGAATCTCCTCGAACAATTCCGCTTCGACCTGCGGCAGCTTTTCACCGCTTGCCATCCGGCGGACGAAAGCGAGCAGATGGGCGCAAATGGCCAGCCATCGATCACGCGGTATATCGATTTTTTTCTCCCGCATTTCCGACTCAATCATTCGCATGAGTCGTTTGAATTCTGAATATTCCGACATATTTTCATCTGCTGGTCCTGCTACTTCTCTCACAATCTCCTCAATCATGTGCATGTCAAAACCTTTCCTGATGAAATGACCTGTTGGGCAAACACGGTTTCTTTGGCAAAAATCGTTTCCTGTTCCGAATCGGTCAAAGCGGCGGGCACCTGTTCCTTTTTCAAGATTGTGACATCCGCATGGGCTCCAGGCGCTAGCGTCCCGATCTCCCGCTCAAGCCCCAGAACCTTGGCCGGGGCGGCAGTGCAAGCCGCTACTATGTCATACAAGGTGTAGCCCAGGGCGAGAAATTTGCTCATCGTATGCGTCAGGCTGTGGACAGGACCGTTCAGATTGCGCACATGGACGTCCGTGCTGATGGAGTAAGGGGCGATTCCCAGCGCTTTTGCCTGCTGCATGGTGCGAAAGCTGAAGCTGGCTTCGCCGTGCCCGACATCAAACAGCACTCCTCTGGCGAGAGCGGACTCTGCTTCCGGGATAAGCTGTCCCTGTTCATCCAGGATGCCTCCTTTTTTTCCATGGAACGCGTGCGTTACCACGTCCCCCTTGTCGAGCAGGCCGAGCACATCGGAAAGGGCTGGCGGAGCATTGCCGATGTGGACCATCAGCGGCACCCCGGCCTCTCGGGCAGCCTGCTTTGCCACCACCAAGGGAGCGAGGCCGTTCGCTTTGACCACAGACGCGCTCATCCTCGCCTTGATCCCGCGGATTGACGGCTGCTCGGAAATGAGCGTTACCGCGTCCTTCACTGCCAGTCTGGACATGTCGGACAGTTCGGCTCCGCCTTTGCACAAGCCGTCGCCTGAAATATTGAGAAACGCCAAAACACGTGTGACAGATGGCTCCACCGCCTCCTTCAGGAAAGCGTCGAATGTCCATGCCCCGGCGCTGCCCGCGTCGACCAGTGTGGTCACTCCCTGCTCAATGCCAACGGAATCAGCCCTAACCCCCAGCTGCGTGCTCTCAGGCATGACATGAGCATGCAAGTCGATCAGCCCCGGCGTAACAAAACATCCGGCGGCATCTATCGTTTCCCGCGCCCCAATAGGCTCTTTTGCCTGCCCCTCATCGGCCCTCTCGACGTCGAGGATGCGTCCATCTGAAATGACGATATCATATAATCCATTCAGCTTCTGGGAAGGATCGATCACCCACCCGTTCCGAATCAGCAAATCAGCACTCATCGTCTCCCCCCTCCTTTTTCGCAAGATAACGCAGGATGGCCGTTACTTCACTTTGCGGAACAATGATTCCCCTTCCTGCATAATTTGGTTGATGCGACTGCGCCAAGCGGAATGCGCTGCGCTCTCTTCCCCGCCATGTACGTCCCATTCGTCATAGGAGGAACCGAATGCCAGCCGGTTTACCATCAGCAGCACATGGAGCACAAGCCCGCTTGCCGTCTGCTCCGTCAGTTGGCTGCGGAAGGCTTCCGTCAGCTTGCAGCTGATCTCGTATCCTTTTACAATCACATCCTGGGAAAGCCTCTCCACCAATGGCAAATCCCGCGGACTTATCTCCGTTGTCTCTATCGGCATCCAGGTATGTGGCGACTTCGCTGAGCTTTTCCTCACTCCGTCTGTTTCCGGCTCCAGCTCGAGCGCTTCCAGACAGGCATGGATGCGGCTGATGTCCTGACGGGTCGGCAGCGGATTCACGATGACCACAGGCACCTCCGTTTTCACTGGCAGCACACTGATGATCACGTCTACTTTGCGAGTAGCCAAATACTTTTCTACCTCCATGGTGGAACAAAGGCCGACGACCCTCAGGGAACGCACTTCGCTCTCCAGATGGGTCTTCAGGAACCGGGACGTCCCTCGCCCCGTACCGCAGACGACAAGCGCACATGCTTTTTTCTTGTCTTGCCAGCGGTCGTAGCCGGCCTGGAAATGCAGAACGAGGTAGGCGATGTCCGCATCCATCAAATAAATCCCGTAGGGCCAGAATACTTCTTCACACGATCGTTTTACCGCATCAAACATGCGCGCGTAGGAACGGCGAATCTCCTCGGTCAACGGATTGGGATAGAGGACGCCTTGCATATACCGGGTCATGCGGTCATTTACATGGGCGAAAAGGTGTTCACTGAGCTCCGGATCATCCCACAGCGGCGTTCGTACCATCTCCCCTACCTTTTTGATCAGCTCCCGGGTCGCCACATAAACGTCCAACGGCTGCCTGCTGGTCCGTCGCTTCAGGTGCACCTGTTCCGCTTCGAGCAGCGGCAGAGAGGAATAGGCAATTTCATGCTCGGGCATTTCCATACCCAAACGCGCGCACATCTCCCGCACTGCCCGCGCGTACAGAGAATAACTGCCCCACCCAGCCGCTTCCGCCATATCTGCCTCGTCCATCGAGACGATTTGCCCTCTCTTGACGCGGTTGACGACCATACACAATCGGATCATGATACTGATCAGCGTCCGATCCGGCAGGCTTTTGTCCAGCTTCGCCACGAATCCCTTGGTTAACCTGATGATTTCATCCAGCTCCGGCGGACTGATGAGCCACCTTTCCAAAAGCGGCCCTGCTCCGGTGCCGGGACCATGCTCCGGCAGGACCCCCTGGACCAAACGATACATGACGCTGCCATCCAGCAAATCATGTGTCAAACACTCGAGGGCATAGCGCTTCTGGCGTTCGCTGCCTTCCACCCGGATACCGTATCTCTGCTTGGAGACCAGCTCCAGGTGCAATCCGTCGAGCAGTTTCTCCGTCTCTTTTACATCGGCGATAACGGTATTGCGGCTCACCCCCACATGATCGGCCAAATCGTTCAGACGCTGGTAGCCGTCGGACAGGAGCAGGATAAACGCCAGATGTTTGGCCCGCTCTTTTTGGTGAAGGATGACGTCCTTGCTGCCGTGCTCATTGAGCTTGTGCCGCAGCTTTTGCAGGACCTCCTCGGCTTCGCTGATCCAGATTCCTTTATTCGGTTGGGAATGAAGAATAATGTTGCGGTCTTTCAGCCATTGCCTGATGTTCTCCAGATCGTATTTGATCGTCCGCTCGCTCACTTGAAAATCGTTTGCAACCTCGCGGATTTTCAGCGGGTTGGAACTGTCCAGGATCACCTTCAAAAGTGCTTGGGAACGCGATGTCAGCAGCATTCTTTTTCTCTTCACCCCCGTTGTGATCGACATTGATCTAACCCGAGTTCATTATATGAAACCGTTTTCTTGCGGTAAAGAACGATTCCTTTCCCCATTGATTGGTGCAATTTTTGCAATAGTCAGCTAAATGTTGGACTAATGGCTCTTTTCCTCTTGGACTAGTGATTTCTCGAACGAACTCCGTGAGCACAGAAAAGCCGCTGAACGACACAGCATCCAGCGGCGATGATTCCGTTTTAGAAAAAATTCATGCTCAAATAGCGTTCCCCCGTATCCGGTGCGATGCAAACCACACGTTTGCCCTCCCCGAGCCAAGCAGCCACCCGGATCGCCGCAAAAACGGCAGCTCCGGCAGACGGTCCCACGAGGATGCCTTCTTTGGAGGCGAGCGCCCGCATGCTCTCCAGCGCGTCTTCATCGGCGATCTGCATGATCTCGTCGTAGATCGCGGTATTCAGGATTTTTGGCACAAAGCCCGGGCTTGTGCCCACCAGCTTGTGCGGTCCCGGCTTTCCACCGGACAGGACAGGCGAGCCTTTTGGTTCCACAACCCCGATATACAGCTGTGGCAGCTTTTCTCTGAGCGCTTCCCCGGTACCCGTGATCGTGCCCCCTGTTCCCGCTGTGGCGATGAAGGCATCCAGCCGTCCTTCCATCTGCTCGTAAATCTCGCGGGCTGTGGTCACACGATGGATATCGGGGTTCGCTTTGTTTTCAAATTGATGGGGAATGAAGCTTCCGGGAATCTCTTTTTGCAGCTCCAACGCTTTGGCGATCGCCCCCGGCATCCGCTGCTCGCTCGGCGTGAGCACGACTTCTGCTCCGTATGCCTTGAGCAGATTGATCCGCTCTTTGGACATATTGTCGGGCATCACGAGGATCGCTTTGTACCCTTTCGCTGCCGCGTTCATGGCCAGTCCGATGCCCGTGTTGCCGCTCGTCGGCTCAATGATCGTGTCTCCCGGCTTGATCAGCCCCTCTGCCTCGGCGGTGGCGATCATGTTGTAGGCTGCCCGGTCCTTCACACTGCGGGAAGGGTTGTACATTTCCAATTTGACAAAAACATCTGCCGCACCCCCGGGCACGATCCGGTTAAGGCGAACCATTGGAGTATTGCCGATACAGTCTGTTATGTGTTGGTAAACGTTCATGAAGACCTCCTGTGTGGGAGCGGATTTTAATGTTTAGTATTACACTAAGAATACTACACTTTAACGATTTGCACGAGATTCTTTTCACCCTCTCCGCTGTTCCCAGCATGATCGTCGATGCGGGAACGACAGCCCCACACTTTCATTCGAGTTAAAGCCCGTTTTCCTCGTCTGGAATGAAACCCTATCTGGCAACAAGCAGACAAAAAGTTATTCCTTTGGATATCCCTCATGTATAATTTTTTCCATAAAGCGATTCCCGTAAAAAGGAGTGGTGCAAATATGAACCCGCACAACCAATTGCTGACGGCCTATAAACAGACCGCTTATCCACTGGTTGGGCATGGAAAAAGAAATCTTCATGTGCTGAAAACTGTCTTGAATGAAATGGACGGGGATATAGAAAGCGATGCGTATGGTACAGGCGCGGTGATCGAAAACTTTCAAAAGAAACTGGCAGACTACTTAGGCAAAGAATCCGCCGTATTTTTTCCGAGCGGTACCATGGCCCAGCAAATTGCCATGCGAATCTGGTGTGAGCAAAAAGGGCTGAATAAGGTGGCCTATCATCCCTTATGCCATCTGGAAATTCATGAAGAAGACGGGTTGAAAAAGTTGCACCAGATCGAACCAGTCCTGCTTGCGGATGAGAACAGATTGATTCGATTGGAAGATGTTCTAACGATGCAGGAGAATATCGCGTGCTTGCTGCTTGAGCTGCCTCAGCGTGAAATTGGCGGGGAATTGCCTGAATATACAGAGCTTGAAGCCATTTCCGCCTATTGCCGCGCAAATGGAATCAAGCTGCATCTGGATGGCGCTCGCCTTTTTGAAATACTGCCTTATTACCAAAAATCGGCCGCTGACCTTTGCCGGCTTTTTGACAGTGTGTATGTTTCTTTTTACAAAGGAATTGGGGGAATTGCAGGAGCCATTCTTGCAGGCGAAGAGGATTTTACAAAGGAAGCAAAGGTGTGGAAGAGACGCCACGGCGGCGATTTAATCAGCCTTTACCCTTATATCGTCAGTGCCGATTATTATTTCGATCAACGATTGCATAGCTTCCAGCAGTATTTCGAGGAAGCGAAAGAGCTCGCTTCGCTCTACAATCAGTGCCACGCCGTCGAAACAAGGCCGCTCGTTCCCGTATCGAATATGTTTCATGTTCATGTTCGTTTGCCAAAAGAGCAGCTTGAGGCCGTATTGCTTTCCATTTATGAGGAAACAGGGGTTGGGCTCACTACACATCTAAAGAAAGTCGACGAGAGATTGTGCTCTTTTGAAGTGTCAATCGGCGATCAGTACGCGCAAGTCCCGAAAACAGCGCTTCGTAAAGCATTTCACATGCTGGATGAGAAAATAAGAGAAATCGTTTTTCGGGAAGGAAAAGATTGATCGCGGTGATAGATGGGCTGCCCCCTTCTGAACCATCCAGTGTTTTTTGGAGGGGGCAGTTGTTTACATTGTATTCCTTATTCCATCTCAAAATCCTCTCGTGCCTCTTCACCCGTCGGGGTTAGCCGATACTGTCCTTTGCGCTCCGGATGCTTCTCGGCCAAGCCTTTTGCAATCAAGGCCTTGAGCGGTTGGTTGACGTAAAGGGAGCCTTTCGTTTCGACGATATGGGGATGCAGTCCCGGCAGTTTCCTAGCAATCCTGGTCGGGGTCTGCCAATCTTTGGTCAAAACAAACAAAACGCTGAGTTGCTTTTCAGAGAGCGTTACGGCATGTTTTGCGGCATGTTTTTTTGGTACAGCTCCGTTTGCTTTTTGATTTGTCCCTCCCGGAAGGGCTGTCTCCACGTCCCGGAAACGGAAATACAGCTTTCCAGCCTCCTTCTTTCTCTCGCACCACCCCGCTTCATATTCCAGAAGCGCTTTCGCCAGTGATGCACGCGGACTGGCATAATGCGTTTCGCAATGGTCCAGGATTTCCTTGATGCTGCACCAGTCTCCTGCCCTTTTCAAGAAGTGTTTGACCTTGTTGATGGTGATCCGGTACGGAGTGATGTATCCGCCTCCGCTGTGGCCGCCTTTTATCCCGGAAGTCTGGTGATGTTCGGTCAGGGACTGTTGCAAATGAGGGACCGTCCGACGCATGAACCGAGCCTTCCCCTCCGTCCATACAGTTCCATGCTTGCTGACAAAGAGGACCCCGATCCCGTAATCCCGCAGCACCATGTTTACAAACTGCCTGTAGCCATTTTTCCGGTATGGAATGGCGATCCAAATGTAGTTGGCAAACCCGCGCCAGCGAAGTGCCTGATCAAGTAAATCCAGCGAAAGGGATTGCTTCATTTCCACAACGCCGATGAGCGGGCCGCTGGTCACGACGATATCGGCTCGTCCACCGGCCCGGCGGCATTCCACCTCCGGAAAAACCGTAAATCCCCGCTCTTCCATCCATTGCTTGATTGGATCGTATAAATCTGATTCTTTCACGTACTGTTCTCCTTTTCGGGGCTGGCTGTTCCTCCCGATACTCTTCCTGTTTGGCTCCGAACGAAAGGAATGTAATGCAAGCCGTCCGGACAAATTAAGCATGAATGCAAAGTCGAAGAGAAAGGGAGCTGCCGATCCATGACAAAGAAAGATTATGTAGCAAGTATTATCAAAAATATTCAAAAGCACAACGACATTATCCCTTCCCATCTGCAGGAGCTGTTGCAGGAAGTGAGCAGGAATGTAGAGACGGTCTCCTCGCAATCGTTTTTTATGCAGACAAATCACGTCGTGACTGAACCTGCTTCGCAACGGACCTACAACCCGAACGAGCCCCTCTTTCGATTGTCGGAAGGATATCGTGAGCTTAAGACATTGGCGGAGACGAACAGAGCGTCAAGGCCTGATTTAAAATCGGCAGTTGACCAGCTCGAAGGGCTATTGGGCACCTCCGAGAGCTATTCCCCTGAATAAAGGGGCGTACTCGGATTTTCGGAGACAGGTATTGGTCGTAAATCGGATATTTTATGCGGAGGGCATGCCCTTTTCTTTGGCGTTTTATTGGAAGCTCTTCCAGGTAATATCAATACTCAGGTACCCTACAGGAGCTTCCTTCAGCGTTGCCTTTTCTTTTGTAGCCAGCTCCGGCTTGCGGAAACAGACCAGGTCTTTGTGAAAGCCAAACATACGGCAAATTTCAGGCCGAACAGCATGAATTCCACATTGGTCTTTATCCAGGTCGTAGAAAATGCACGTTCCGAAAAATCTCGGCTGATTTTCTAGCTCTTCGCGGATCTTGCGCGGCATGGATGCAACCTTCTTCTGAATTTTTTTCAATTCTCTCTCCGTTACGGGAACAGGGCCGCAGCATAAACCTTTGCAACCTTGACAAGGCAAAGTATCCATCTAATGTACAACCTTTCTAAATATTCTTGATAGATGTTTCTCCAAGAACATTATGTAAGGTTTTAATCTTTTTGTAAACAAGTCAAATATTTTACAATAACATAAAAAATATTTTTTGTCAAGAACAATCCGAAGGTCAATGGTTTTTACAATCTCCCGATAGGCGGAACTGTGTCCCCTCAAAATATACAACGAACCTGTTATGCCATCTGGTCTATTGTGTAAAATTACCTTCATAACTCTTCGTCCCTAGGCACACCCTAACATCGGGTTAAAAGAACCAGCAAGGAGACTTGAATTCCGGGAGGGCATTAATGGGAATCCTGAGTGGCAATCCACAAGATGAACCGATGCACTATGGTGAAGTGTTTGGAGTATGGAGTTATCTTTCGGCTTCAAAAGGCCTATTGGTGACGTATCAAACGTTTATCAATCACACCGGTGACAAAGATCTAAAAGGTTTTCTTGAAGATCTCACACGGGCGATGCAGCAAGAAATCCAGCAGGTCGAAAACCTGCTGAAAGCAAATGGAGTTGCACCTCCGCCTACCCCAGCCGAGCGTCCAGTCGCATCACTGGAAAGTATTCCGGCGGGTGCACGTTTTAACGATCCTGAAATTGCTGCAGGTGTCGGACATGATCTTGCCGCTGGACTGGTTGCGTGCAGCCAGATCATCGGGCAATGCATTCGGGAAGACATTGCCATGATGTATTCGCAATTCCATTCGGCAAAGGTTCAATTCGGTCAACGGTTGTTGCGGATCAGCAAAGAGAAAGGCTGGTTAGTGCCGCCGCCTCTTCATCTGCAGACACCCGAGCTCGTACATGCTTAGTTTTGTCGATAAGCGCTGCCGCAAGGGCAGTGCTTATCAGCTTTTATCTACGTGAGATGGTTATTGACGATTGAGGGAGGAGGCCCGTTTTTTGAAAACAACATGTATAGGAGCCTTTTTGTTTGGGGTCGGCATGATCGGCATGCTCGATGGGATTGTTTTTCACCAAATACTGCAGTGGCATAGTGTGAACATGCATACGGATCGATTTCACCAGATCATGAGCGACGGCCTTTTTCATTTAATCGTAACGCTATTTATATTCATTTCCGGTGTTTTGCTGTGGAAAGGAGACCCCAAGGTCGGGGCAAGCAAATTTTGGGGCTGTTTCTTAGTAGGGGCTGGCGTATTTAATCTCATCGAAGGAATCACCAACCACCACATCTTGCAGGTCCACCATGTCAAACCGGGACCCAGCCAGCCTCTTTACGACATTTCATACGATCTGTTCGCCTTGCTGCTAGTGGTTATAGGCTGGATATTGCTGCGCCGGAAAAGCGCAGCGTAATTTTTTCGTTGCTGTATTCAAGTCGTACTAATTGTCTGCACACCCGCAACAACCTTCCCGAATGCTCGTCATATATTTTAGGATCATCCCCATTCAAGGAGGGCCCATCTTGTTTTCGTTTCATGCGGCCTTTGTGGCTTTTGGCTTTTGTCATTGGCCCGTGCCTGGTCTTGCGAAGGGCTGGGGTGATTTACCCGTTTTCACCTTTTTCTCTTGCTTCTCTTTCCGGAAGCAGGACTGATTTCATGATTCACCTTTTTAAACCTTTTGAATCATCGGCTTGGGAAGCAAGACTGCGTTGATGATCCAGCTTTAATACTTTTTTGAATTATCGGCTTACGAAAGGATGGTTCTATGTTAATCTTTATCGCTTTCATCGGGGCGATCTTCATCTTGATGTTTCTCAATACAATTGCATACATTGTTCATAAACCCAAAAAATATATACCCCCAGCTATCATTACAGCCATTCTGGGGGCGCTTTTGATTTCCTTCATTCTTTTAGCATTAAAATAGTTAGCATCTGTTGTCATTCATAAAAAAAGTTGCGTTTATTTCTGCAAAGGGGCGACCGGCAATAATCTGAACTTCGTTTTCATATCGTTCGGCAGTGTCCGTGACAGCAAGCAGTCTTCCCCAAATTGCTGCGTCTTTCATTTACTTCACAATTCCAAGAATGAAGCCATCATAGCCTTTACTGCCGACTGTTTGCACTGCCGTCGAATCTATTCGGGTATCTTCGGACAGCAAATCGACGAATTGACGGATACCTTGGACGCTTGCGTCTTCGGGATCGATGACACGCCCCTTGCGAACGACGTTGTCTGCAATAATAACGGTTCCTGATCTTGAATAATTCAACGCCCATTTCAAATAATGGGGGTAGTTTGGTTTATCAGCGTCGATAAAAATAAAATCGAAAGCGGTGAACCCTTTTTCTTTTAGAGTTGGCAGGGTATCAAGGGCTGGGCCGACAATGACTTCCACTTTGTTTTCCAACCCTGCTTTTCTTATATTTTCTTCGGCAACCTTGGCATGATGCTCATCAAGCTCAAGTGTGACCAGACGCCCTCCCTCCGGCAATGCACGTCCAAGCCATATACTGCTGTATCCTCCGAGTGTGCCCAGTTCTAATATATTGTTTGCCCCTGCGAGCTTTGCGAGCAAATAAAGCAATTTGCCTTGATTGGGAGCAACATCTATAGCAGGCAGACCCGCTTCCGTATTTGCTTTTAGGATGGAATCCAGTACGGGATCGGACGTGTGAAGTTTCGTTTTAAAATAAAGATCAATGTCATTCCATTGTTCAGGTGTACTCATCTTTTTCCTCCTTGGATATGTTTCGGCAAGCTTCTTGTTTTCTCAAGTCTTTTTTGGAAAAATATGGGTATGTAGGGAGGACGAGGACATCCGATAGCTCCCTGTCAGCCTTTGTCCTTGGTATCGTCATCAGGCGGAGCATCCGATACTTTATTGGGCTCCTCATCCGAAGCCGCGAGCTCATGTAGGCTATGGTGAAGATTGAACATGATTTCCTTAAACTGGGATGCCTGTTTCGAGTCAGGGGTTTCCCGTGCCATCCTGGCTGCTTTGACCATCAGGGTAAATACATCTGGCCAATCTTCGATGAGCTTCTTTACATCGCGCTTCTCAATTGCCCGGTGGCTGCCTTGCCAATTCCAACGATCCTTTTCCTGTACCGCCCGGGTTCTTCTCTCCTGAAGATACTCGCCGCCCTTATCCGTAATATGATACAGCTTTTTGCCATCTTCCTCGCTCGATACGACAAGCTCCATTTCTTCAAGCAGCTGCAAATTAGGGTAAATGGAACCCGGACTCGGGGAGTATAAACCACCGGTTTTCTCTTCCATCGCCTTAATCAGCTGATATCCGTGCATGGGAGCTTCTGATAGAAGTTCGAGTAAAGCGAATTTGAACTCACCTCGTTCAAAAAAACGCCGCTTACCTTCACCGCGCCCCCCAAAACCACCTCCGGATCCACCATGACGATGTCTCAGGTATGGTTCCGACCGCCCCCCTTCCATGTGTGAACCTCCAAATCCTTTCCATTCATGATTATGTCCCCATCGATTTCGTTGATTACAAAATTTCAACATCGGCACTCCTTATTTGTTTCAATACGATATATCGTGACAAGTCGAGTTTAATACGATATATCGTATTGTGTCAACGAGAAATTCGCTAGATGAACCTTTTATTCCCGCTGCCTTTATCCCTCCGTCTATTTTCGATTCATGAAAACTCTCGTCCAATCAAAAGGGGGATTTTGGTAGTACACTACTTTAGATCGTTATAAGGAGGGAAGTTCACTTGAAAAAGAAAAAGTCGAAAAGCAAGGCAATCAAGAAAGCAAATGTTCGCTTGGTGCATTATCCCACTCAAATAACCGGTTGTTTTCGGTGTTGCGGGCGCGGTTGGTGCGGTTGGTGCTGCCCAGAGCAAATTATGTGACCGCATCAGGAAATAACATTTGATTGCCAACAGGCACTCCCTATTCATTCGGGAGTGCCTGTTTTATGAGCTATTTACTATCTTTGGTTTCAAAGAAACGTGCTTCGCTGCAAAAAAAATACGTTGTGTCGATCCGCTGCTCATTCACAAATGAGTGAGACAATCCCCTATTTGTCATACCCATTACTAGAAAAATAGGTAATTCCACTCAACTTCTCCCCAAGCATCAACTGCTCCTCGGAATAATCTGTACAAAACAGAAGGAGTGGTGGGGTCAAATGAGTAAATTTTCTTTTACCGGGTCGTTTAGCTATCGGAGTGCTGGTAAAAAGTTTTTACTTTTTGTTCCAAAAGGGGTAGGCGGAACATTCGCAATCTCCAACAACAGCCGGAGATCTTTTGTTCTCATTTTGGATGGCATCAAAGAGTTTTCCGTAAAGCCATATAGCATAGCCAGAATTGGTATTGCATCCCCAGGGTTCCCGACAAGAATTTCCATACAAACTCGCGGAGCAGCCAGAGGATCATTTATCTATCAACAAAACCAACAAAAATAACGAAGCGAATGCAGGATCTGCTGAATAAGCAGATTTTTCTTTTTGCCTCTTGTCATGAGTCGTTTTTCGCCCGTCGGTCAAGAGCCAATTATAAGACGTGCGTGAGAACAGTCCACCCCCCTGCTTGCATCCGAGCATAGTTTACAGAAGTTCAAAATTAGGGAGGAATGGAACAATGCCTCAGACCCAACTTCGTCTGCCGAGACTAACACTTTTTGATGATGAAAACTTTCGTGGAAGGAGCAGAGTTTTCCGCGGCAACGTAGCAATCCGCAATGTGGAAAGAATCTTTGATGAACCGGAAAGTTTACGATTTCGTTCAAATGGCAGAGGTGCAACTTTAGTTTTATTCTCAAGAAATAATTTTAAAGGTGCTTTTCGAATCATTCGCGTCAGCAGAAGTATAGCTGATGTCGAAAGAATCATCGGATTCGATTTCGAAGCCAACTCCATTATCATGACAAGCAGACGATTGACACTGCAACAAGTATTAAATATTCGGAGAACCGGAAAACTCCCGAGTGGAATTTTTTAATAGTGGATCATGTAAAACGGTCTATTTAGCATAAGGCGATCTATTAATACCACTCTGTTATGAGTGAAGTGACCTATAAGATGGTCACTTTTTTTAAAGTTTCCATCAAGAGGGGCGCAGTCCAGTCTGCTGATGAAGCAGACTTTTCTATTGCCTATTTTTGGTTAAGTTGGTTCTCTTTGGCTATAAGTCTAACTACTTACGTTGCAAATTAACGTAGCATAAGTTAAGCCATGATGTGGAGGTGTCTGCATGCTATGCCGACGATCAAAAGGGGCTGAAAAAAGAAACAGGAAAAAAATAAAGTGCTTACGTCCTCGCAAGAAGAAGTGTCCGAAGAAAAAACAAAAAATTGTTTGGGTTAAATGTCCGCGTCCAAAAATTATTGTACGCGCTCCTGCTGGGCCTCCTGGGCCCCAAGAAACACAAGGACCCCAGGGATTCCGTGGACTTCCAGGACCTCAGGGACCTCAAGGACCTCAGGGACTTCAGGGACTTCCAGGACCTCAAGGACCTGGTGGATATGAAGGCACCATAACAATCCTTCCAGAAGTATACCGATATTTTTATATTGCACCCGAAGATATTCAATTGACCCGCACAGTTACAATTGCCGCAACCCATTTCACGGACAATCAGAGAAATTTGGCAACAAGTTTTAGAGGACTAAGTCCCAGCAGCTACATCAGCCTCTTCGTAAACGGGATTTTGCAAGAGTCCAGTTTGAGTGAGATCAGTGAAAATGAACTGACACTCCTTGGAACAGGAGACACTATTTATTCAGGAACTCCTATTATTCTTGAGATCGTTAAATTCTCTGCTATAATCACCCCTGAAAATGAGGAATTCAACGGAGTCGATTAGCACTTACAAACTTCCAAAATCTTGCATTTGCTAAAAGCGAAGGAGGTGATACCAGATGCCAATCGTAAAACCCTTTATTGCAGGCAGAAGGTTCTCAGGCACAGCAGGTGCGGGTACAGGAACGGGGGCTACGTTTTCCATTGCAGCAACCACTTTCACAGATGATACAGGTGCGGCGGCCACAGCATTCCCAGCTTCTTATTCCTACTACAATCTGTACATTAATGCCGTGATTCAAACTGCTGATACTTCCACTGCTACTACCACAGCGATAACGATCCCCGGCGGAGACGTATTGGATCCCGCAACACCGATTATTATTGAGTTTGTCGTTACGTAAGCCTTTTGCCAACAACGTCGACATTCCATTTTTTTCATGAATGTCGGCATTGTTGTTTTTTTATCCTCAAAGAGCCGAAATGTATTGTTAACGCTCCTTATTCCTCCCCATAGTTTGCAACCATAACCACATTCATTTGAAATCAGACGTAAAAAATGACCCCTAAAGCTTACCTAAGGGTGGTTGATCGATTGTTCAACCGTGAGCTCCATCAGTCAGGTAACTGCAGAACTAGTTGCCGAGAGCTCCATTGACTTCAGCCCATGAATGCAAAATTGTACGGTAATACCTTGCTTCCCATTTCTTGAGACGGAAACCGATCAGCATAAATAAAAAGAAAAAGGTTCATAAAGTACCCTTAAACTCCTTTACGGAGCATCTATACAGCTTAGAAATAATAAATTTCTTGGCAAACACGTTGGGCATAACAACCTTGTGGTTCAGCCGCAAAGGCAGCACCTGAGACAGACATAACCATCATGATTGCAAAAGAAATAGCCAATCATTATTTCATAGGTATCACCTCCTTAATAGTAGATTATGATAAACAAGTTTACATACTTGCCATTTGTTTTAAAATTTTTGGTGTACGGGTGGCGAGCGTAACCAGATATGCTTCAGCCTTACTCATGCCTCGCATCGCAGCGCCGAGAAGGAAGAACTCATTAGAACAAGCGCAATCGTACCAGAGACGGTAAAGTTGGGGCCGGATTTTCCAAAAAAGACCTTGATGTTTGAATGAATTTTGGCACCCCCCGTAACTTCTCTACCCAAAATTGATTCACCGGTCGTAGAGTGGCTAAACTCGGACGATGCAAAGCCTGTTCTCCTGAATTTGGGCAAAAAAAAATCCTCCCTTCCATCGCAAGGGAAGAAAAGGGAGGCTGGGTGGGCTGGGTTCAAATCTCTAACTCACCAAGTCGAACGAGTTCGACTACTGCTTGAGATCGACCTTTGACACCTAATTTTTGCATGACATTGCTGATGTGATTGCGTACGGTTTTTTCACTGATGAAGAGTTGTCCGGCAATCTCTTTTGTTGTCTTATCCTGGACCAAGAGTTCAAATACTTCTCTTTCTCGATTTGTCAACAACGGCTTGGTTTGGTCGCTCCCCTTCAATCGTGCCACCCCTCCTTGTGGGCTCTACAGGAACAAGGTTGAGGGATTACAGAGTCACCTTATCCTATGTAGGGGGGTGGGTGGTGGTGCCGGAATTACGGGGATTTTAGGCTTTTGCCTTACATCCTATTCAAAAAATGGGCGATGGGTTCCGCCGGGAAAGCCCCCTTTCCCAACTAAATAAACGGTGTCCGTTGATACGTTTCCTGAAACCGGTCGCGAAGCCCCTTTGCCAGGAGCGAAAAGGAACCGATGGCAATGATAAAAGCAGCCAGCGGGATCATAAAAATCCAGGCGTTGTTCCCGTAGACAAACCCTCTGTACGAGCCGAGCAGACCAGCCCACTCGTTCGTAACGGAGTGATAAATGACCGGATCGTAGGTGACATAGGTGCCGCCCACAAACAGATCAAACATACCGAGCAGCCCCATCAAGGCCATGATGGAAATCATCTCGGTGACGGCGATCAGGACAAGCTGTTCTTTTAGCTGCGGGAGGACATGACGAAAAATGATCTGCTCGCGTCCGGCCCCGAGAGAGACGGCAGCCAGCACATACTGCGTTTCCTTGATCTGTTCGGTCTTTTGCCGGATCGAAGACGCGACGCTGGGGGCGCCAAGCAGTGCGACGAGGCCGATAAACAACAGCACCAGGGTGCCGATGGCCAGCTCCGAGTTCCGATTCAGCCCAACGAGTAAAAAGTACACCGGCAAAAAGAGAGGCATGTATCCCCAGGCGTTTTCGATCGAGAGCCACCACTTTTGCGGCTTGTCCTGAATGCCGATATAAAGGCCGATGATCGTACCGATCAAGAGGCGTGCGACAGCGGCGAGCATCGTGACGAACACGGTGTACGGCGCTCCGTGAAGCAGCTTTGTCAACAGATCATAGCCCCATTTGTCGGTGCCAAGCCAGTGCTCGCTTGAGGGGGAGAGCGGCGGGGAGATGATGACGGTCTTTCCATTCACTTCGACATTTCTCACTTTTTCTTGATGTTCCAGATCGTAGGGAGCGATATAGGGGCCAATGATCCCGAGAACGATCAGGAGCATCACAAGCACCGCTCCGACCCACAGGGATACATTCACTCGACGCTTCTGCATGGCAAAACCTCACTCTTTTTTACACTCTGCTTATTTGTAGACAGCAATCCGTTCAAACAGATACAAAATAGCCCGAATCAACAGGTACACCAATATGGAAAGCAATATAATGCCCATCAGACCCATTACGGCCGTGTTAAACTGATAAATGCCATTTTTGGAAAAAATGAACCGGGTCAAGCCCACTACATTTAGAAGATATTCCACGATGAACAAGTTGGCCACCGTAATCGCGATGGTCTTCTTCAGATCCGCCAGCAGAAACGGCTTCACATTTTTATACACATGGTGAACGAGAATATGCCAAATGCCCATCCCCTTTGCCAAAGCGGTCTTGATGTAGTCCTCACCGCCGATTTGCCCGTATTTGAGACTGATTACCTTCATCAGGAAAATGGTCGGACCGATCGCCAGCATCGTGAGTGGGAACCACATGTTGCTGGAGTCACTTGTCGGGGAAAGTGTAATAATCCGAATATTCGTCCACTTGTAAAACTGAATCGCCGCCAAAATGGATAAAAATATCAGTACAAAGTCAGGAATCGTGGAGAGCAGATTCAATAGTTTTTGAAAGTAGCGAACAAATGCAAACCGCTGCAGGAACAGCCCGAATAACAAACTTGCCAAAACAGCGATCAATACACTGTAAAACATCAGTTCAAAGGAGTTGATCGCAAAAGGAACGATATCCTCCGCAATGCTCCGTTCATCATTTCCCGAGTAATAAGTACCCAGTGATCCTTCCCCTATCTGCTGAAGCAAATAGACGGTGTATGTGACGACTCTTTCCGGCGCAAAATGCACTTCCTCTTTCTCAACATAAAGCATGTACGGGCCGCCGCAGACAATCACAACGAGGAAAAACATCCCGATTAGCTGCCTAATATATGACAAACATTCATTCCCCCTTACTATCTCAAACAATACACGATCTGGAAAAAAACGGCCAGACAATCAAAAATATTTTATCTTTTTTTATTATTCCAACTCTTGCACAGATTCGTCAACCCTTCGCGAACCGAAAAAAAGGCGTTCTGCCAATGCAGAGCGCCCACCTTCCTACTTTCCTACCAGGACTTGGATTTCCATACGGCCCATGTCGCTTAAGTCAAGCGGGACTGTATATGCGGTCCGAGAACCCCATCTATTCTCCTGTGCCTGAATAAACTGCGGCGGAGTAATATCAATCACTACGCCTTGATTGTAAAGCATTGTGCTGGCGTTGCCGGAGATCATATTCCCGAGTTCCGATATAGCGCTTTTCCCGATTTCATCAAGTTCATTAACGGGGAAGCCCCCCATCATCGCTGATACAAGACGCAAGGCGAGGTCGTTTTGCAAGCCGAAAAACACGTCGCCTTCCAATTGACCGGTCATTCCAATGCGGATCCAGGTATGATCGTCCCGATAGTACCACTCTGTCATCTCCAATTCTCCCCGTTTGATCGTCACGTTGCAAAGCTGTTCAATCACAAAGGAAGCCGAATCCAGAAACGGATTGAGGTACTGGACGTTCATCTTCATTTCCTTCCTTCCCGTACGAATTTCTCCTCATGAGGCCCATTATAATGTCGAAAAATGGCAGAGACAAGTCGTTATCCAAAATATTTAAGGACTTTCGGTGTATAAAACAGGTACATCCGGAAAGAGAACCTGTACATTAGCACTAGTTTCTCTTGTGAAAATGAGACTGCATTTGCGCAAGTCAAGCACCTCGACTCCCACTTCATGACAGCTCAACTGCCACAAAGGGCTGCTTACTTCCTTAAAAGCAAAGACCGTATCTCCAAAAGCCAGACATTCTCTAATGCAGCGCTCTGCCGGAAAATCCGGCCCCTCCTCCAGCAAATGAACGGGCTCCACGCCAAACTGCTGCAACAGATGAACCCTGTCAGCGAGCTGCTCAGGGCGCTTTCGCGACACGTTTCTTCGCGGTGAAAGCAGCGGATATTCCTTTTTTACATATACCCAATCAATTCCATGATAAAACACGTTCACTCCTCCCTGCACAAAACATTTCAGACCCCGAAACAGAGAAAAGGATGCCGGCTGGCACCCTTATCTCTTTTTCCCTACGATGACCATCTCTGCTTTTGTTTCGCGCCCGAGGGCATCGACTGCCACTACGGACAGCTTCTGCTTGCCTTCCTTGACGCTGTTTACAAGCGCACGGAATTCTCCTCTGTCATTCACATCGACGAACACATGCTGGTCTGCATAATCCAGATGCATCCGTACGGTCCCCGGAGCATTCACTCTCCCGGAAATCTGCATGCTTTCTCCCGCATATACCTCTTTGTTCTTCTCTTCTATATGCAGTGCCGGCGCCGGCAAAGGCTTCGCCTGATACGTGTAGCGCTGCTCGGCGTGATGCATCACGAGCGAACCGGCCTGGGCATCCACATAAGCGTATACCGTCATAGAGGACTCATTGCCCGCGGCGTCTTTCCCCTCAAGCAAAATACGGTTTTCGCCGTGCTGAAGGGGGAGCGTCTGGGTGAAGTTTTTCTGCACGGCTTTCTCCAGGTGATCTTCCTCCCAACTGGAGACGATCTGTCCGTTGATGCTTACCTGGCCTTTGTATGTCTGATCGCGATACGCAAACTTTACGGGTACCAGCATTCGTTTGGTCCCTGCATCAAACAAGATTGTCTCGCTGCCGTCGTTGGTTAGCTGAAGCTGCGGAGGTGTCGTGTCTACGATGATCCGCTGCGTAAAATGTCTGCTGTTCCCATGCATGTCCTGGGCATGATAGGGAACGTAATTGAGCCCTTCCGGCAGCTTCAGGATGGTTTTAAATGAACCGTCCGTCTCGACCTGGACCGGATTTTTATTGATTTGCAGACGCACTCTGTCCAGCATGTCTTCACCCGCAATCCTGCCGTTGACCGCTACCTCAGGCTGACGGGTGACCAGCACCGAGGTGTACAGGTCATTGGGAAACTGGACAAACGGAGGGGTGACATCGCTCTTTCCATTGATGTTGACAACACTCATATTTCCCGCATAGTCATACGCCACCAGGGAAATCCGTTTGTCCGGCTGACTGACAATGGTGCTGGTTATGCTCGCAGAATAGGGTCCGCCCACTTTTTTCCCGCCTACATACAACAGGTAGCCTTGAATGTCCTTGTCGCGGGAGCTCCAATGTACTTTGTTCCCGGACAGGGAAGCAGTGACGACCGGGGCTTTTGTGTCTACTTTAATCGGAAGAGTCAGCGTGTGCCAATTGGCATGACGGCTGTCGATGCGGGCCCGGACGACGAATCGGTAGGCTCCATCCGGGACGGTTTCATAAACGCCCTTCTCGGGATTGTACTTTTTCCCGTCCCAGCTCCATTCTTCCCGCTCCGTATAGTAATAAGGGGTCCCCAGCTTTGATTGATCAAATTTGCTGATTTTCTCATCGCGTGACAGCGACCGGATGATTGTTCCTCCGCTGTCCACCACATCCACCGTCACTTGGCGGGCATTGCGCAAAAATGTAATCGAAGGAGCTGCAACATCATAGTGTCCGTCTCCATTTGGCGAAAATGCAATCTTGGCCGGATCGACCTGTACATGTCCGTCCTCGCTCACGCCAGTGACACCAAGGTAATCGCGGTATTTCCACTTGTCATTTTCCTTGTCGTGATACCAGGTCGTCTTGACGCCTGTACGGTGCTCCTGGCTCCCCGGGTCCCACATCGGCTGATCCATTACGCGCGGTTCATCCCATTTTCCGTAAAACCCGTAATAAGGCACCCGCAGCACAGGAATTTCGGAGTCGGTCGGCTGAAAAACAACATATCCCTCGGCAAAAATATTGCGGGGAGCGTTTTTCGGAATGTGAAGCGTTACCTTTACTTCTGCCCGCTGTCCGGGCTGAACGGTGACCTGCTGAGCGGAAAATCGCAATGCGGCCCCCTGCAGTGCTGTATCGGTAAGCATGTTAATCCCGTCCTGCCGCTTGTCCGTCAAGACCCCGAACTCATCCTTGACCTGATACGTGACCGGCTTTTTTCCGAACTTGTTCTCGACAAACAGGGAAAACGTCGTCGTTTCTCCAACCTCGCCCAGCGATACGCCAGCTTTCCCCTTGGCATCAGTGATAATGCTCGGGGTTTTAATCGCTTTGGCGATCTGCATCACGCCCGCACCTTGCACGCGCGGACTGTACGGCACTTTACCCGTCGTCCTGCCGCTTGCCGTGCTTGCAGCACTGCGCGGGTCGAGTACCGGCTGCGCCGTATTCATTGCCGCGGCCTTCATCGTTTCAACCAGTTGTCGTCCGGACAACTGGTAGCCCTGTTTTTGGTAGGCCTGCTTCAGAAGAGCCATCCCGCCTGCCACATGAGGGGTAGCCATGGAGGTTCCGCTCTTGACGGCATAATCGGTTTCGCGGACGAGCGACAAAATGCCTCCGCCTGGGGCGGCAATCTCCGGCTTGAATTGCAAATCCGGCGTCGGTCCCCAGGAGGTGAAGGCGGAAACCGTTCCCCCATCCGGATACGGCATCGGATTTTGCGCGAACTGACCGTCAAAGTTGATTTTTACTTTTTTTCCCTTTTTCAACGCCTGCGTCAGCATTTCCCCCGTTTGCTTCAAAATCGAGACAGCCGGCAAGGCAGTGGTGGTCTCGGCGGAAATGATGAGCGGCCCCGGCTGATTGTTGTAGATCACAGCCCCTGCCGCTCCTTTCTCCTTGGCCAAACGCAGCTTCTCGTCAAAGGAAATGTCGCCTCTCTCCAGAAGGACCACTTTCCCTTTTACCGAGACGTTGTAATCCTCTTTTTTCCCTTTGCCCATGTACATCAGTTCGTACTGCTTCATCAGGGCTTGCACGGGATTCAACGCTTGTCCGCTGGCTGCGTGCCCATGGAGATACACGACCCTTTCGAGGCCCGGCACTCCCTCGACGGCGAAGCTGAGACCGGCAAGCGTGGTCGCATTTACAGACGCAACAGAGAAGGCGTCAGGAGCGAGACCCGGAGAGCCGATCATCGAGACATCCGGATTCTGCGCCTTTACCTTGTCACTGCCAAAGTAGGCGTCATTTCCTGCCGCGGCGACGACGATGACTCCGTTGTCGACAGCCCGTTTGACAGCATACTGCTCGGTATTGGTTTCATCTACATATCCTGCTGACGAGCCCAGACTGAGATTGATCACATCCGCTTTTTTGGCGATGGAATCATTGATCGCAAACAAAATAGACTCGCTCAGCCCGGGGACCTCCCCCTGGTAATTGCTGAAAACCTTTTGGCTCAAAAGCTGTGCTTCAGGAGCAACGCCTTTTATTTTTCCGTTGGCAGCCACAATGCCAGCCACATGAATGCCGTGTTGGGACTCGCCTACATCCTCTGTAATTTGATTGCGGTCTGCCCAGTTGTACCCGGGTATTACTTTTTTCGCTACTCCTGATTTTTGCTGTGCGGAACGCTTGTCCCGCGGGGCAGGCAAATCGGGATGCTTTCCGTTAATTCCTGTATCGATCACAGAGATGAGCATGCCTTCTCCCTTGACCCCGATCTCCTCCCAAGCCTTCTTCGCTTCGATCATATCCAGGTTGGAAGTGGGGGGATCCGCTACCTGCTCCCCCATCAGCACATGTTCGGCACGCGTCCATTCATCTGCAGATGCAGACTGGACTGTACCAGCATGAATAGCGCTTTGCATAGCTGGACTTGTCTGTCCGTCGTCAGGACGCAAATCGGACCAGACCTGCTGCTTGGTAATGGCGGCTACGGCTTCAGGAAAGTCGCCCTTTGCGCTCCAGGTGCCCGCCGTCGTTGACGGAAGCAAAACCAACGATAACCCGATGTAAAAGACCTGTTTCTTCATCGTTTGCCCCCTTCCTAAAAAACACCGAATACCATAAGTCTTCCATGGAAAGCAGACACCTATTCTCAAAAGGGAGATTTCACCTGTCTCGAGAATGCGGGATCTGCGGGCATACTACTGGGAAGAAAAAGACCGTGGCATCCGCAGTACGCCTATGGACAGGAGAGATACACGATGGAAACGCAAAAAAATAGAGGATTGTTGATTACTGGCCTGCTCGTCGCGATGTTGTTCGCCTCTCTTGACAATACGATTGTGGGAACAGCAATGCCGCGGATTGTCGGTGAGCTGGGGGGACTGGGGATTATGACCTGGCTGACCACCGCCTACATGCTCAGTTCCACTACGGTTGTCCCTATCGCCGGCAAAATGGCCGATCTGATCGGTCGGAAAACGGTTTATGTAACGGGCCTGATCATTTTCATGCTCGGCTCTGCGCTTTGCGGTATGGCTCAGTCCATGACCCAGCTCATCTTTTTTCGCGCTGTGCAGGGAATTGGCGGCGGCGTTATGATGCCGATGGCGATGATTATTATCGGGGACATTTTTACAGGGGAACAACGGGCCAAATGGCAAGGGGTGTTTGGAGCTGTATTCGGTCTGTCTTCGATCATCGGTCCGCAGTGGGCGGTTGGATTGTAGACGCATCCAACTGGCGCTGGGTTTTTTACATCAACATGCCGGTCGGAGTACTGGCTACCATCCTGATCGCCATTGCGCTTAAAAACCGCCAGCAAACAGGTCCGGTCACCTTTGATATCTGGGGAATGTTTACGATGGTCGGAGGAGTCGTCAGCCTCCTTCTGGCGCTTACCTTCGGGGGCAAAAATTACCCCTGGCTCTCTTGGCAGATTCTTTCTCTATTCGCCTTGTCCGCCGCCTTCATTACCGGATTCATATGGATCGAAGGCCGAACAAAAGAGCCAATCCTGCCGCTGCGCCTGTTTCAAAACAGAACCTTTTCGCTTTTGAGCGGAATTGGCTTTCTGATGTCGGTCGGGATGTTTGGCGCGATTATGTTCGTCCCGCTGTTTATGCAAGGTGTCGTAGGCATCAGTCCCTCGGAATCCGGAACCGTCATGGTGCCGATGATGCTCTCGATGATGGCTGCCAGCATGCTTGGCGGGAGAATCGTCAAGTTTTTGGGAGTGCGGCTCCAGATGATTCTTGGCATGGTCGCGATGGGCGCCGGCTTTTGGCTTTTGTCGACGATGGGCATGGAGACAACAAAATATACGACGATGGTGCATATGGTCGTGCTCGGATTGGGAATCGGGCTGGTCATGCCGATGATTACCATTGCCTTGCAGGAGTCCTTTCCCAAATCTCAGCTTGGCGTAGTGACTTCCTCCAGTCAGTTTTTCCGGCAAATTGGCGGGACGTTCGGGATGACGATCCTCGGTGCTGTAATGAACTATCATTCGACCAATTTGCTTACAGCAAGCTTGGTACCGTATCTGGAGCAGCTGCCGCCTCAGGCCCACGATATGGTCGTCCATTTTGAATCGATGATCAGGACGAATCCACAGGGGATGTATTCGATGCTTCTTAGTCCAGAGGCCCTGTCCCAAATCCCTGCGGCCATCCAGCAAACGCTGCTGCCCATCTTGAAAGTCTCGATGGTCGAATCCCTGCACCATGTGTACCGATACGGGCTGCTCTTCGTCCTGCTGGGAGCGATTTGCACGCTTTTCCTCGGCAACATCAAACTGTCCACCACACAGAAGAGTGAGGAAAAAAAGCCAAACAGACGTCCGGAGCCGGAGACACAACAGTGATAGGGACGATTTACAACAACAAGGCCCCTGTCGCAGAGCCGGTAGCATCCAACTCGCGGCAAGGGCCGTTTATCAATTCCCATCGTATGTACACCGGGTTTCAGCAATACCTCTTTACAGCTCGACAAGCTCGCCGGACTCACCATCGTACATGCAGTCACAGTCAATGACGTAGACAGGAATCGCTTTCTTTCTGCCGCGTCCGCTAGGGTCCGGGTAGTGGGGATCAAACATGTATCTCAGTTTGACAGTTACTCTGCCCTTCAGCGCATCCCAGGCTTCCGCTCTGGTTCGCAGAGCTTTCCGGAAATGGTCGTTTCCTGCGATTCCTTTCTCTTCGGCATGATCGCCTTCTCCCGCTTTGACACTCCGCCAGAAATCCAAAGCGTCTATAATCTGAACGAGTTCCCATGTATCTCGGTCAAAAAAGAAACGGATGCCTCCCCCCATCAAGAGCGGTATGCCGTGAATCATACGATGTACGTGGACGACTACCCGATTTTGGGGGAAGCTCTCGACAGCTTCCTGATCCGGTTTGCGGGTGTAGACGTACTCAAATGGATCGTCAGCATAGGCGGTGGATAAGTACGATCGGACAAGTTCCTTGGCAAGCTCTTTTTCCTCCATCGCAAGATCAGGGAAAAGCGGATGGGGCGCGTCGATCGCTGCTTCTGTCACGTGGTCGGAAAGACGCAGCTGCTCACGGTAGTCCTTGGTCCAAATCGGCTGTTCGTTCCATTTCACTGGCTTTGCGTCCGCTTCGTTCTGATACAATGCAATTCGCTCCAGCACCACGATTTCATCCGAAAACAGAAGTTCCCCCGTTTTGGCGTGAATGACATGCTCATGGCAGACATAGAACGGTTTTTCCAGCGAAAGGACCGGAAGATAGCCCAGGGACAATTGTTCTTCCGTGAGCTTTGCCAAAAGATTGCCGTCCGATATCCGTTCTTCGCCCTCTTCAAACTCGCAGTCATCCCATCTGCAATACAGGTGAAGAAGCTGATTATCATCTGCGTCCAGCCTTATGTCAAATTGCTGGTAGCTTCGGAATGGAATGCCGGCGCGGGCCCGGGAAAAGCTGAGCTCGTACCATTTGTCTCCGCATAACCGCTTTTTCCGGACTACAAGCTCGCCCAGATCAATCGGCAATCCGAGCTTTTCTATCCATTGGATGATGTGCCCCGAGACCTTCCTGTACATCTCATCGTCCATGTCCTCTACATCAAGATTCTCAGCCGTCTGGTCACTGCCATACCGATAGAAGGCAGTCAGCTTTCCCGTGCACGCATCCAGCACGGCGAGTATCGTATTTTTGTTTACCAGGCCTTCCTCATCCAGCTCCGGCTCTCCTCTTTTGTTCCACATCACTTCCATTGTATAGAAGGGCGTCTGGTTCTGTTCGCTATTTCGATAGATGCCGCTCGTTATGACTTCATGCGTACACGGTATGTCTGTCCACTGCTCTATTCTCTTGATCGCTTCTTCAACGGTTATCAGCTTCAAGGGCCATTCCTCCAAAGTACAAAAAATACACCTCTCTTTCAGTACGTGTGAAGAGCCCTGGTGGTTTCCTGAAAAAAAAAGCGTACATCCCAGAGCGGATGCACGCTTTTTGAAAGCTGTGTTTCTTCTTACGAGAAGAAGAAGCGTTTCACAGCGTATTTGGTTGTTTCTTTGTTCATGTGAGCGATCGAAGTGGTGAGCGGAATACCTTTCGGGCAAGCCTGCACGCAGTTTTGCGAGTTTCCGCAGTCACCGATACCGCCGTCCTCCATCAATGCTTCCAGACGCTCATGCTTGTTCATTGCACCAGTCGGATGCTGGTTGAACAAGCGCACTTGCGAGATAGCGAAAGGACCGATGAAGTCGGATTTTTGGTTGACGTTCGGGCATGCTTCCAGACAAACCCCGCACGTCATGCACTTGGACAGCTCATAAGCCCATTGGCGCTCTACCTCAGGCATGCGCGGACCTGGTCCCAGATCGTGGGTACCATCGATCGGAATCCATGCTTTGACGCGTTTCAGGGCGTCAAACATGCGGCTTCGGTCGATAGAGAGGTCGCGCTGAACCGGGAAGGTGCTCATCGGCTCAAGACGGATTGGCTGCTCCAGCTTGTCGATCAGAGCGGAACATGCCTGACGCGGCTTGCCGTTAATCACCATCGAACAAGCGCCGCACACTTCCTCCAGACAGTTGGACTCCCAGTTGACCGGGGAAGTCTTTTGTCCTTGTGCGTTTACAGGGTTGCGCTGAATCTCCATCAACGCACCGATCACGTTCATGTTCGGACGGTACGGGATTTTAAATTCTTCCACATACGGAGCGCTGTTAGGGCTGTCTTGACGAGTGATTTTCAGATGAATAAGCTTTTCTGCCATGATCAGTTCCCTCCCCTCTTACTTCTTCTTCTTGTCAGACGTATAGTCACGTTTACGCGGCGGAA
This sequence comes from Brevibacillus sp. FSL K6-2834, assembly GCF_038592925.1. Taxonomy (NCBI): domain Bacteria; kingdom Bacillati; phylum Bacillota; class Bacilli; order Caryophanales; family Paenibacillaceae; genus Brevibacillus; species Brevibacillus sp. FSL K6-2834. The sequence goes on along the minus strand of NZ_CP151945.1, from coordinate 1,797,776 downwards.
TCAGGGAAACATCCACGTCTTCGTAGTAAATTTCCGGTGCAGTCGTCTCCGGATTGTACTTGGCCATCGTTGTTTTCATGAAGTTCTCGTCGTCGCGCTCTGGGAATTCAGGCTTGTAGTGAGCGCCGCGGCTCTCGTTGCGGTTCAATGCGCCGAGCGTGATCACGCGGGCGAGCACAAGCATGTTCCACAGGTGACGAGTGAAGGATGCGCCGGAGTTGCTCCATTTGCTCGTATCGTTGATGTTGATCTTCTTGTAGCGCTCCATCAGTTCCTGAATTTTTTCATCCGTTTTTTGCAGACGGTCATTGTAGCGCACTACCGTTACGTTATCGGTCATCCACTCACCCAGTTCCTTGTGGAGGAGGTATGCGTTTTCAGTGCCGTCCATCTTGAGGATGTTGTCGTACTTCTCTTGGTTTTGCTTGGTATAGCTGTCGAAGATCGCAGAAGACAGATCGTCGGCAGACTCATCCAGACCGTTGATGTACTCGATCGCTTTCGGACCAGCCACCATTCCGCCAAAGATCGCGGACAGAAGCGAGTTCGCACCCAAACGGTTTGCACCGTGCTGGGAGTAATCGCACTCACCTGCAGCAAACAGACCAGGAATATTGGTCATTTGGTTGTAGTCTACCCACATGCCGCCCATCGAGTAGTGAACAGCCGGGAAGATTTTCATCGGAACTTTGCGCGGGTCATCCCCAACAAACTTCTCGTAGATCTCAATGATTCCGCCCAGTTTTACGTCGAGCTCTTTCGGGTCTTTGTGAGACAGGTCCAGATATACCATGTTCTCGCCATTGATACCCAGCTTCATGTCTACACAGACGTGGAAGATTTCGCGGGTCGCAATGTCGCGCGGAACGAGGTTTCCGTACGCCGGGTATTTTTCCTCAAGGAAGTACCACGGTTTTCCGTCTTTGTATGTCCAGACGCGGCCACCCTCACCACGAGCGGATTCAGACATCAGGCGCAGCTTGTCGTCGCCAGGAATCGCAGTCGGGTGAATTTGGATCATTTCGCCGTTCGCGTAAATGACGCCCTGCTGATAAGCCGCAGACGCTGCTGTACCCGTATTGATGATGGAGTTGGTGGATTTACCGAAGATGATACCAGGTCCACCGGTAGCCATAATGACGGCATCTGCGCGGAAAGAGCGAATTTCTGCAGAGCGCAGGTTTTGTGCCGTAATCCCCTTACAGGTGCCTTTCTCGTCCAACACGACACCGAGGAAATCCCAATATTCGTACTTGGTCACAAGACCTTCCGCTTCAAAACGGCGAACTTGCTCGTCCAGAGCGTACAGGAGCTGCTGACCGGTAGTCGCACCAGCAAAAGCGGTACGGTGATGCTTGGTTCCCCCGAAACGGCGGAAGTCCAGAAGTCCTTCTGGTGTACGGTTGAACATGACGCCCATCCGGTCCAGCATGTAGATGATGCCGGGAGCGGCGTCACACATTGCTTTTACAGGCGGCTGGTTGGCCAGGAAGTCTCCCCCGTATACGGTGTCGTCAAAGTGTTCCCAGGTGGAGTCGCCTTCCCCTTTTGTATTAACGGCACCGTTGATACCGCCCTGCGCACATACGGAGTGGGATCGCTTTACCGGAACCAGGGAGAACAACTCGACGGGAACGCCTTTTTCTGCTGCTTTAATGGTAGCCATCAAGCCGGCCAAGCCACCACCGACAATGATCAGTTTACCTTTTGCCATGTATGAGTCCCCCTATCCCTATTGAATGAACGCTGCCATCGCGCTTAAGCCGATGAACGAAACGATAACGAAAATACCCATGGTTACGTAAGTGGCAATGCGTTGGGAACGCGGGCCGACAGTGATTCCCCAGTGAACGAGGAAAGACCAGATACCGTTGGAAAAGTGGAACACGGTGCTGAGAATCCCGATTGCGTAGAAAATGATCATTACAGGACTGCTCAGGATATTGGCCATCATGTCATAGTTGACTTCGGCACCCATCGCTTTTGGAATACGTGTCTCAAATACGTGCCATGCGATAAAGATGAGCGTGATAATACCTGTCAGGCGCTGCCACAGGAACATCTGGTTCCGGAATTGACTGAAGCTGCCGACGTTGTGCTTTGCTTGGAAAGCAATGTAGATCCCATACACAGCGTGGAACAGGATGGGAATGTAGATAAAGACAAATTCCAAGACAATCAAAAACGGAACATGTTCAATCAATCCTACGACCTCATTGAACGCTTCCGGTCCTCGGGTTGCCTGATAGTTCGCTGTCAAGTGGAACAAGAGAAACAGCCCGACTGGGAACAAACCGAGTAATGAGTGAAGCCTGTGACTCAAAAAGCTATGGCCTTTCGCCATACAGTGGTCCCCCTTTCAATTATATGTCGCGTCCTTTTCATAGAGCTTTTCTCCACTATCCTAACCCATTGCCACCATGGTTACACATAATCGAAGGGCGACTTTCTCCCTGGGCGTGGCAAATTGTGTCGGAATACGGAAAAAAGTTGGGCAAAACGTTGACCAAAACCAATTGTACTCCTGTCTTTATAGAGCGTCAAGACAATGAATAGACTAATTCTATTTTTAGAATGGACTAAAAAAATTTGCTATTTTCTATGAATCTGTCATATCCCGCTTCTCTTTCTCATACTACTATATCAAGTAACAAACCAGACCGCATTCTCTCGCAGGCCTCGGTGCAAAACCTTTGCAAAAAGGGACAAGCACCGGCCGCCTGTGCTAGAAAAGGAGGCATCCCGGTGAAAGAACAGGAACAACTCGGGGCACTGCTCCCCTCCCGTGTCATTACCGACATCGAACGCATTCACATGCCCTACCTGGGCTATCATCTGCTTCGCGAAAAACTGACAAGCACTCTTTTGGGAGAAAGCGAGCAAGCCATTCTCCACTGGCTGGGAAAAGACATTGGCCGTCAGATTCCGATCCAGTCCGCAGCGGGCCTCGTCATGCCTTTTATCAGGCTGGGCCTCGGCAAGCTGGATGTCCTGGAGGAGGGAGAGCGTCATTATCGATATCGATTGACGCACACGATTTTTTCATACATGCCGCCTGAACGAATTTTGCGCTCTCTGGCCCTGGAATGCGGAATCATTGCCGGAGCCGTCAACAGGTGGCAGGGCAGGGAGCCGGAGGTGCGAATGGAGCTGGCCGAGAAGGGGAGCGTCTTGATCTCTTTGGCTGTTTGAATGCGTGATTCTTCTGGTGCCATCACCTGAACAAAAGTCCCGGATCAGCTTCCCTATATTTATATAGAAGAAACAGGAAAAAGGAATCAAATGCGCCTCGCTGCAATGAACAGCCAGACGGTCATATTTAACCCCCCTCTTCAACGAAAAGGGGGGAGGCGACTCTTGTATGTGGTTGTGCTTACAAACTGTGCACCACGGCTTCTTCGCTTACGTCCAAGCCGTAGGCCGTATGCAAGCTGCGAACTGCCAGTTCCGTAAGTTCTGCGGGAATCACGCAAGAAACCTTGATGTCGGAGGTGGATACCATTTTGATCGTGATGTCCTGCTCGGCCAAGACGCGGAACATCTCGGCGGCAACCCCCGGATTGTTCACCATGCCGGCACCGACGATCGATACCTTGGTCAGGCCCTCTTCATGATCGACTTTTTCAAAGCCAAGCTCTGCCTGATTGGAGGAGAGGGTTTCCAGCGCTTTTGGCAGGTCGCTGGCAGCCACCGTGAACGAGATGTTCGTCACGTCCGCATCATAGGAGCTTTGGATAATGATGTCTACGTTTACCTGGTTGTCAGCCAGCGTATTGAAGAGGCGGGACAGGGTTCCCACTCGCGCAGGCATGCCCACGACCGTCAGTTTTGCCACATCTTCATCATGTGCCACGCCGCTTACTACTCTTCCTGTTTCCATATTGGCAACCTCCTCTACGTACGTACCTTCTTCAGCCGTAAAACTGGATCGGACGACGAGCCGCACTTTGTATGTTTTGGCCGCTTCCACAGAGCGCGGGTGAAGAACACCGGCCCCCAGATTGGCCAGCTCCAGCATTTCGTCATATGAGATACTGTCCAGCTTTTGCGCGGACGGAACGACCCGCGGATCGGCCGTATACACGCCGGCCACATCCGTAAAGATCTCGCATCTGTCGGCATTCAGGCCGGCTGCAAGCGCTACGGCAGAAGTATCGGAACCGCCTCGTCCCAATGTGGTTATTTCTCCTTCGGCACTGACCCCTTGAAACCCTGCCACAATGACGACACGTCCCCGGGCCAGTTCCTTTTGAATCCGCTCGGTTTTGATTTCCGTGATCCGCGCTTTGCTGTGGATCGCTTCTGTTGTGACACCAGCCTGCCAGCCGGTGAGAGAAATGGCGTCATAGCCGCGCTGATGCAGAGCCATGGACAAAAGTGCGATGGAGACCTGTTCACCTGTCGCCAAGAGCATATCCATCTCGCGCTCCGAAGGGTAGGCGGAAATTTGTTTGGCCATATCCACCAGCACATCTGTCGACTTGCCCATCGCGGATACGACAATGACCATATCATGGCCCGCTTTTTTATATTCAATAATCCGGTCTGCTACTCGAAAAATGCGTTCAATGCTACCAACGGAGGTCCCTCCGTATTTCTGCACGATCAACCCCATGCGGCTTCTCTCCCTTTTCCTTGAATAGACCAATGTCTCTATGGATATTCTCTGTCGAAACGAAACGTTGCATGAGTCTTTTCCTTATCAAAAAAGGCAACGACAAGGAAAATACCTGCCGTTGCCTACGTAATAGACAATATCGGTTCCTCCTTCCCTGGACCACGCAAGCCGCTGGCACAAAGCATGACAGTACAGCCCCTGTCATCTACACGCAGCAGACTCGTGAGATAGCTCTCCATCCGGCAATGGGGTATTGCTCAGATGACAGTCCTGTATTTGTTCAACACAGGCCCAGCACGCAAGGAAGCGGGTCTTCCCTCCGTACTTCGGCGAATCCCCCTTTCCGCTACCCGTCAACGATCCCGATCTCAGGGTGGTACTCATGGTTTTCGCGCCTCTACCTCACTCCAATAAAGGGAAGTGAGGTTACATATTCTGTTTGAAAGGGATTATATCACGCAAAAGGCACCGGTTCAAATATTATTTTGAACAATTTCTCAGCTCACATCTTCCTGAGATGGGCGATAATCTCCCGGGCCAGCTTGTCGCCAATCCCGAGCTGCCTGAAATCCTCGACAGTCGCCTCTTTCATCTTTTTCAGCGAACCAAAATGCTGGAACAGAAGCTTGCGCCGTTTTTCGCCGATGCCGGGAATGTCGTCCAACTGGGAAGAGAGCATCGTCTTTGTCCGGGCCTGCCGGTGAAACGTAATCGCAAATCGGTGGACCTCATCCTGCACGCGCTGGAGCAGGTAAAACTCATAGCTGTCCCGCTTCAGCTCGACCGGCTCGGGCGGATTCCCGTAGAGGAGCTGGGCAGTCTTGTGCTTTTCATCCTTGGCCAGACCGCATACCGGGATGTAGAGCCCCAATTCATTTTCCAGCACATCTATCGCAGCGCTGATCTGTCCTTTGCCTCCGTCAATTACGATCAGGTCGGGCAGCGTCTGGTTTTCCTTCAGCAGGCGCGTGTACCGGCGCCGGACTACCTCGCGCATCGAGCCGTAATCATCCGGCCCCTCGACGCTTTTGATCTTGAATTTCCGGTACTCTTTTTTGTCCGGGCGTCCATCTGTAAACACGACCATCGCAGAGACCGGCTCTGTCCCCTGAATGTTGGAGTTGTCAAACGCTTCGATCCGGTGCGGGGTTCCGATCCCGAGAATATGGCCCAGATTGTGCACAGCCTGAATCGTCCGGGCATCGTCCTTGGACATGAGCGCAAATTTCTCCTGCAGGGCAATGCGGGCATTCTCGCTGGCCATCTGCACCAGCTCCCGCTTTTTGCCGCGCTTCGGCGCATGCACCTTCACGCCCAGCCACTCGGCGAGCAGCTCCGGATCGCTTTCCTCCGGCAGCAGGATTTCCCGGGGGAGGGCATTCTGCTTGTCAAAGTAAAACTGGCTGACGTAGGACATGAAATCCTCTTTTTCGCCGCCGTAGTAAGGAAAAGAGGTCGTATCCCGCTCAATCATTTTGCCTTGCCTCATATAGAAAACCTGGACGCACATCCAGCCTTTCTCTACAGAAAATCCGATGATGTCGCGGTCGACCGTATCGGTGAAGGTCACCTTTTGCTTCTCCATGACCGCCTCGATGCTGCGGATCTGGTCACGGTACTCCTTGGCCCGTTCAAACTCCATATTCTCCGCCGCCTGCTGCATTTTCTCCGTCAACTGCTTTTTCATTTCCTCGTGGCCGCCGTCGAGAAAACGGGCAATCTCCTCGACCAGCCGCTGATTCTCCGCCGCCTCTACCTCGTACACACAAGGCGCCAGACATTGTCCCAAATGGTAGTAGAGACAGACCTGCTTCGGCATCGTTTTGCACTTGCGCAGCGGGTAGAGTCGATCCAGCAGCTTTTTCACCTCGGAAGCCGCGCCCGCGTTCGCGTACGGACCGAAGTAACGTGCCTTGTCCTTCAGCACTTTGCGGGTAATCTCCAGCCGCGGCTGCGCTTCGTTGGTGATCTTGATGTAGGGGTACGTCTTGTCGTCCATCAGTTTGACATTGTAGCGCGGATTGTGCTTTTTGATCAGATTGCACTCCAGGATGAGCGCTTCGATCGCTGAAGAGACGACGATGTATTCAAAATCGGCAATCTCGCTGACCAACAGCTGCGTCTTGCCGTCATGGCTTCCGGTAAAATAGGAGCGAACGCGGTTTTTCAGCACTTTGGCCTTGCCCACGTAAATAATTTCGCCCTCTTCGTTCTTCATCAGGTAGCAGCCCGGCTTATCCGGCAGGACTGCCAGCTTGTCTTTCAAGGAGCTGTTCACGGCTGCTCCCTCCCTTTCATGTACTCTCTACTCTCATAGACCGCTTCTGCGGTGCTGGGCAAGCGGTTGTTCCAGTGTATAAAAATCATCCTCCAGAGCGCTCATCCGCTCCAGCATCAGCTTGCGGCAATCCTCAACCGCCTGATTGTAAACGACAGGACCCAGGGTTTTCACAAAAAAATCAAGCATCTGCTCTGCGGCCAGACGCCCCAGCTCTTCTCCCCGCTCATCCTGAAAATACAACTGAACCTGGTTGATCACATGCTCTCTCTGTTCACGTGGAAACTTTGTTATTTTCACCTGAGTTCCTCCTCCCGCTCATTTGTCACACGTTTCTTTCATAAAAGATTTTGCAGGAAAACCATGTATGGCAATCTCGGTACATCGAGGTGACTGGCTCAAATTTGAAATGCGCACCGAATTCCCCCGCACACATCTGAAAAAAGCAGATTGAGGGAACATACGTTGTCCTTCCATGTTACCATGTTTTCAGTGAAAACTCGACGGAATCTCTCCCCATCTATTTGAAAAAGCACCATATCTATCCTTGAATGAACCGAAAAAAGCAGCACCCGCCATAGGCGAATGCTGCTTCTCAAAGACCGTATTGCAAGTCTTTACAGGTGTTTGCCGACAGTTCCCATGAGGGCTTCCTTCGGTTGGAAACCGATCACTTTATCTACCGGTTGACCGTCTTTGAATACGATCAGGGTAGGGATGGACATGACGCCAAAACGGCCTGCAGACTCCGGATTGTCATCGACATTTACTTTCACGATTTTGAGCTTGCTGCCTACTTCGCTGTCGATTTGCTCCAATACAGGTGCGATCATTTTGCAAGGGCCGCACCAAGGAGCCCAGAAGTCAACCAGGACAGTTCCGCCTTGCTCTACTTCCTGGGAAAAGGTCTGATCGGTTGCATTAACGATAGCCATGGAATATTACCTCCTTAAATTCGGTACGGAAAAAGGTTCCACACGCCACTCAGTATACCATCCCCCGTAAAAAAAGACTACGTGCGGCGACACTTTCTGACATGTCAAAGTATAGTTTGTCCGAAGCGCCCGTTCCCTATCGCCTTCTTGGGCTGCCTCCGCAAAAAACAGCCTCGCTTCAGAGGAAGCAAGGCTGCAGATGTTCGTACGCCAGGGTTACACCAAAACCTTTTTAAATTCTGCGGTCAGCAGCGGAACGACCTCAAACAGGTCTCCCACGATACCGTAATCAGCTACTTGGAAAATTGGCGCTTCCGGATCTTTGTTGATCGCGACAATGACTTTGGAATTGGACATTCCCGCCAAATGCTGAATCGCACCGGAAATGCCGCAGGCGATGTACAGGTCCGGCGTCACCACTTTTCCGGTCTGGCCGATCTGCATGGAGTAATCGCAATAGTCGGCATCGCAGGCCCCGCGGGACGCTCCTACCGCCGCTCCCAGCACGTCAGCCAGCTCATTGAGCGGCTGGAAGCCATCCGCGCTCTTTACGCCGCGGCCGCCGGAGACGATGATCTTCGCTTCTGAAAGGTCGACCTTTCCGCTCGTTTTGCGAACGACTTCGCGCACGATGGAACGAAGGTCTTTGATCTCGACTTCAAATGGCACGACCGTCGCGGTTTTGCCTGTGTCGGCAGTACCTGCGGCGATGTTGTTCGGACGGATTGTAACCATGATTTTTCCGTCTTCAAAACGGCGCTTTTGAAACGCCTTCCCTGCGTAAATCGGCCTGACGAAAACTGGACCCGCTTCGAGCGCGGTAACATCCGAAACCAGTCCCCATCCAAGGCGTGCAGAAACGCGAGGAGCCACGTCACGGCCGATCGCCGTATGTCCGAGGACGACTGCGTCAGGACCGACAAACTCGATCAACTGCTTCAGCGCCTGGCTGTAAGCATCTGATGTGTATTGTGCCAGATCGGCGTGATCAACCACATAGACCGTGCCCGCTCCATGGTGTCCGAGAGCTTCGGCATGTGAAGCCGTATTCGGCCCGAACAGTGCAGCGACCACTTCTCCTCCCTCTGCAAGTATCCCTGCTGCGGCGAGTGCTTCCAGAGAGACATTGCGCAATTGTCCGTCACGTACTTCTGCTACTACCAGTACTTTTTTCATCAGAATCTCTCCCTCTCGCTTAGATTACTTTTGCTTCATTTCGCAGCAATTGCACCAATTCGGACACTTGTGCCGGGATTTCGCCGGCAAGGATGCGGCCTGCTTCCTTCTTCGGCGGCAGTGTCTGATCGACAACCTGTGTCTTCGGCGCAACATCTGCGGCAGAAAGGCCAAGATCGTCAGCAGTCAGGCGCTCCAAAGGCTTTTTCTTGGCCTTCATGATGCCTGGGAGAGAAGGATAGCGAGGCTCGTTCAGCCCTTGCTGTGCCGTGATCAGAACTGGGAGGCTCGTCTCCACCACTTCCGTATCCCCTTCGACGTCGCGCTCCACGCGAACGGAGCTGCCGTTGATCTCCAGCTTGACCGCTGTGGACACATGGTTGATGCCCAGCTCCTCCGCAAGGCGAGGACCGCCTTGTCCGGCTCCCGAGTCGACCGCCATTTGTCCGCCCAGGATCAGGTCGTAGCCGGTTTTGCGAGCTACCGCGGCCAATACCTTCGCCGTCGTATACTCGTCGCCGAACAGCGACTCGTCATCCACCAGAATGGCTTTGTCCGCTCCCATTGCCAATGCGGTACGGAGTTCTTTTTCCACGCGATCCGGACCTACCGAGACGACGGTCACTTCGCCCCCGTGCTCTTCCTTCAGCTTGATCGCTTCTTCAATGGCGTATTCATCGTATGGATTGATGATAAACTCAACGCCGTCATCCTGGATTTTGCCGTCTTGAATCACGATTTTTTCCTCGGTATCAAACGTTTGCTTCATGACAACCAGAATATTCACAAGAATACCTCCCTCATAGTGACGCTGCTGCCTCACGTATGCTGCTGCGGCGAGCTGCATCCTGGTGCCCCCCCCGGAAACGCTGGGCAACGAATCCCTTTACCGTGCCTTCCATGTAGGTTCTAGCGATCGGCGAATTGCGGCTTTCGCTTTTCCAGAAAAGCGGCAACTCCTTCTTTTATGTCCTCTGTCCCGAATGCTTGGCCAAACAGCTTTGCCTCCTGTTCGATACCGGCAACGGGACCGTCTGTCATTCCTGTATGAATCGCGTTCAAAGCGAGCTTCATCGTGACGGAGCTCTTTTGGGCGATGACCGCAGCCAGTTCCTTTGCTTTTGCGAGCAGTTCATCGAGCGGGTACACAGCCTCCACCAGTCCGATCCGCAGCGCTTCTTCGCCGCCGATCATCTCCGAGGTGAGGATCATCTGTGTCGCTTTTCCTCGTCCCACCAGCCGGGGCAGTCTTTGCGTGCCGCCGTAGCCCGGGATGAGTCCGAGGTTCAGCTCCGGCAGACCCAGCTTCGCTTCCGGAGCAGCCAGTCTGATGTGGCAAGCCATGGCCAGTTCGAGGCCGCCGCCGAGGCAGGCTCCGTTGATGGCCGCTATAATCGGCTTGGGAAAGCTCTCCAGACGGTCAAACAGCTTCTGGCCGCGCTTCGCCATTTCTTCCGCATCTGCCGGCGAAAGCTCGGTAAACTCTTTAATGTCAGCGCCGGCGATAAAGAAGCGGCCTTCCCCGGTAACGACAATCGCCTTTACGAGCGCGTCATTTTCCAGTTCATCCAGGAGCGCTGCCAATTCCTTCAACGTCTCGTGGCTGAGAGCGTTGGCCGGCGGGCGGTTCACGGAAACGACCGCGATCCGGTCTTCCTTATGGACATTCCAATGAGAATACATCCTCTCTCCCCCTCTTCCTTTTCCCAAAAATGAAGGGCGCTGCTATCTGAGCGAACGCTCAGTCTTGCTATTCCCATTGTAACAAACGGACTGTCTCAACAAAAGCGTTTTCTTTCTCATTTGCCCTTCAAGCCAAATTGGAAGAGGTTATGAATGGGATCGACATGAGAAAGCAGGTCGTACTTGCATTGTTTCATGACCCAGGACGTCGTCACTTCATCCAGCGTGCCAAAAATCATTTTTCGAGCCAACCGGACATCGAGGTCGGAACGGAATACACCCTTTTCGATTCCTTCTCTGATCAACTCTTCGATCAGGTCGAAATACTGCTTCATGACCGCACCGATGCCCTCGCTGATTTCCTGATTGGATTGACGCAATTCGATCTGCGTCACTTTTGCCAGCTCCTGGTCGCGCGATAATTGGCTCAGATGAGTGTGAACAAGGATGTACAATTTTTGTTCGATGGATTCTGCCTGTGCCAGGCGTCCTCGGCCTTCCTCGATAAATGCTCCCATCTTCTCGTTGAAGAGCGAGATGAGGATGTCATCCTTGTTCTCAAAGTAGAGGTAGATCGTTCCGTCCGCTACCTTCGCCTCTTTTGCAATTCTGGATACCTGGGCGTTGTGATAGCCCTGCCGAGCGATGACGCGAACAGCCGCATCAATGATGGCTTGATACTTTTCCCCCGTTTTTTTCGCCATGATTCCCTCCACATTGATAGACAAGTCATTGCAACTGAATGACTATTCATTCATATTTAGTGTATGACAGTTCCCCTATTCTGTCAATCCAAAAGAAATGGCCTTCCTCCACGGAAGACCGCCAATCTGTCAGCTTGTTTTTTCCTGTTCATGCTGCTCTCGCCGAGCTTTGTCCTCCTCCTGGAGTTGACGGCGGAGAACCTTGCCGACGATCGTTTTTGGCAGTTCGGAACGCACCTCGTATTGCCTGGGTATTTTGTAGGCAGCCAAGCGCTGGCGACAGTACTGTTCCAGCTCGCTTTCGGCAACCTGCTGTCCTTCTTTGAATACGACAAAAGCCTTCACCGTTTCCCCGCGGTAAGGATCAGGCACTCCGATGACGGCCGCTTCCTGTATCGCCGGGTGCTCAAACAAAACTTCCTCCACCTCGCGAGGATAAATGTTGAATCCTCCCGCGATGATCATGTCTTTTTTTCGATCGACGATATAAAAATACCCACCCTCGTCCATATAGGCCATATCGCCCGTCAACAGCCAGCCGTCGCGCAGGACAGCCGCTGTTTCCTCCGGTCTGTTCCAATAGCCTGTCATGACTTGCGGTCCTTTGACGGCCAGCTCGCCAATCTCTCCCTGCGGCAGCTCCTCTCCCGTAGCAGGGTCGATAATTCGACAGTCCGTGTCCGGCCACGGCAAACCGATGCTGCCGTTCCTCCTTTTTCCCCAGATCGGATTGGAATGCGTGACAGGGGACGCCTCTGTCAATCCGTAGCCTTCCACCAGCTTTCCTCCGGTCAGCTCTTCGAACCGGGTCTGCACCTCCACCGGCAAAGCCGCGGAGCCGCTGACGCATGCCTCGATCGACTTCAAATCGTATTTGGGCAAATCCGGGTGATTGATCAAGCCGATATACATCGTCGGGGCGCCGGGGAAAAGGGTCGGCTTCTTCTTGTCGATCAGGCTCAGGATCTCCTTGACGTTGAATTTCGGCACGAGAATCAGTTCTGCCGCGATTGAAATTCCTTGATTCATCACGGTTGTCATCCCGTACACGTGAAACAGGGGAAGCGCTCCCAGAATGCGTTCCGTTCCCCGCTTGGTTTTATACAGAACAGCTTGGCACTGAATCGTGTTGGCGATCAAATTTTTGTGGGTCAGCATGACGCCTTTGGCTACTCCTGTCGTTCCCCCGGTGTACTGCAGCAAAGCCAGATCATGCTCCGGGTCGATATCAGGAGAGACAGGCGTGACAGCGCTTTCTTTCAACACAGAAAGAAAAGCCTCAACATCGCTTCCATAGGTGATTTGCGGATTGTGGCCTTGTTTTTTCTGTACGAATGGGTATATCCATCTTTTCACTGTCGGCAAAAAGTCGCCAATACTCGTAATAATCAGACGTTTTAAAGGCGTGGAAGGTCTTACGCCGGCGACGCGCTTGTACAACAGGTCCAATGCAATGATCGTCTCGGCACCTGAATCATGCAGCTGGTGAATCAGCTCCCGCTCGGTGTACAGCGGGTTGGTCATGACGACAGTGGCCCCCGCGAATAAGGCTCCGTAATAGGAAATCACGGCCTGCGGACAATTGGGAAGCATGATGGCCACCCTGTCTCCTTTTTTGACGCCTCGCTTGATCAAAGCGTTGGCGAACTGGTAGGACATCGTCAACAGCTCACGGTAGGCAATCCGTTTCCCCATAAAAAAAAGGGCATTTCTCTCGGGAAAATCTGCTGCCGCCTGCTCCAGAAAATACGTCAGCGGAACACGGGGGTATTCCAGTGACGGTGCGGTTTCGGGCGGGTAACTAGCAATCCAAGGCTTGGCAATAGACATGGGCATTCCCTCCAGTCCCATATTGACCTTACCTCTCCCGTACGATCCACATTCATAACCTCTTCCACCTCCATTCTATTCCAAAGATAAGTAATTTTCCAACAAAATTTACAGAACGCAACCATATTCTCGGAAAAAATAACAAGAGATGTATCCTCTGTACTGATCAGATACATCTCCTCTCTCCATTTTACAGGCGCCCTTCTAGGCAGTGGTCAGGGAGCGAGCCCGGAGAGGATTGCTTGTTTGACCCGCTGCCGTTCCTGCTTGGGAACGAGGTGGTACCAGCCCAGCACGCCGTTGTGCCAGATCCGCTCATCGGAGCCGGTCAGCGTATCCGATTGGATTGCGTTTGGCGTCGGGTCGCTGTATGAGAGCAGCAGGGAAGCAATCTCTTTCTCCGTCAAATCGGTTTTCACATGCTCGCCGAGTATTTCCATCAGGGTAAATGCCTTGGCAAACGCTTCTGCGGACGTACCCTTTTCCGCCAATGCCTGAACGATCTCCTGCTGCCTGGCGATGCGTTCGTAGTCGCTGTCCTCTTTGCCCAGGTCGTTTTTGCGGTAGCGGGCGTAATCCAGCGCCTGATCGCCGTTTAACGTTTGCAGGCCGGGCATAAGGTCGATATGGGTATCATCGCTTGGGTCGGTATACTTCATTCGCTTTTTCACCTGGATCGGCACGCCGCCCAGCTCATCCACCACTTTTCGAAAGCCGTCAAAGTCAATGGTCACGTAGCGGTCGATCTTGACGTCGAGAAACTTTTCCAAAGATTGCACGACCAGCTTGGGGCCTCCGTACGCCATGGCATGGTTCAGCTTGTCGTAGCCTTTTCCCGGCAGCTCCGTGTAGCTGTCTCGCGGGATCGACAATAAATAGACCCGCTGCTTTTCAGGGTGAATCGCAGCCAGCATCATCGTGTCCGACCTTGCCCGTTCACCGTCCCGGCTGTCGATCCCCATCACGAGCAGGACAAATGGCTTCAGCGGCTTCGTCCCGGCTAGCAATTCAAGCGGGGCAACAGCGGAAGCAGGCCGTTCGACGGTTACTCCCGGTTTTGTGTCCAGCGGCGCATACCACCCTCTGGTCATTTGCTTGAACTGATAAGCGCTGTATCCGACGGAAGCGATCAGAAAAACTGCCAGGCTGAACACCGTGTAGCGGAGAAGCTTCTTCCCGCGCTTGCGGATGAAGGAAAAGAAAGTGATCATGTGCGAACCCCCTTTGACGTATCCCGAACGGTCGACAGACGCGTATTGGCAGATGGAAATTGCGTTGCGGCAAAAGCCGCTGCAAACGACGCAAATGGCAAACTGGGCCGTTCATGGCTCCAGCAGGCTGTCGTGTACGAAAAAACCCCATCTTCGCGGCGCTTGGATGGGGTCTTGCTTTCCATTTTTAACAGGGGATTCGTTTTTTAAACCTGCAATCGCTTGTTTTTATGGCCTTTCCACAATCATCGCCATGCCCATGCCGCCACCGACGCAAAGGGTAGCCAATCCGTACCTGGACCCTCGGCGCTTCATCTCGTGGAGGAGGGTGACAACGATTCGGCAGCCTGTGGAGCCGACCGGATGACCGAGGGAAATGCCGCTACCGTTTACGTTGGTGATCGTACGCGGCAGCTCCAACAGCTTTTCCACTGCCAGATACTGTGCTGCAAACGCTTCGTTCACCTCGATCAGCTCGATGTCAGCCAGAGTCAGTCCTGCCTTCGCCAATGCTTTTTTGACGGCTGGCACAGGGCCATAACCCATCAGATCCGGCTCCACCCCGGCCCATGCATAGGAAACGATGCGGCCGAGCGGTGCAAGTCCGGCTTCGCTTGCCCTGCGCTCACTCATCAGGATCACGGCGGACGCACCGTCATTCAATCCTGATGCATTCCCCGCTGTCACCGTACCATTCTCACGGAAGCTCGGCTTTAGCTTGGCCAGACCTTCTCTCGTCACCTCTCGTCTCGGATGCTCATCGGTATCCACGAGTACGGTTTCCCCGCGTTTTTTTACCGGGACAGGGATGATCTCCTCCTGAAAAAGTCCCCCGTCGATGGCGCGGATGGCGTTCTGCTGGCTCCTCAGAGCGATTTCGTCCTGCTCTTCCCGGGTGATGCCGTAAAGGTCTACCAGGCGCTCGACTGTTTCACCCATTAAAACGCCATGATGCGGGTCGGTCAGGAGCTCCCACATGGAGTCGGTCATCTCTCCGTGTGTCAGCCGCTTGCCCCAACGGGCGTTTTTCAGCACATACGGGGCGTTGCTCATGCTCTCCACTCCGCCTGCGATGACGACCTCCGCCTCGCCAAGCATGATTTGAGACACTCCACTGGCGATTGCCTGCATCCCGGACGCACATTGGCGCTGTACCGTAAATCCGGTCACTTCTTTTCCCAATCCGGCATCCAGGGCTGCCACGCGGGCGATGTTGGCCTCATCCGAGCGCTGGATACAATTGCCGAAAATGACTTCATTGATCAGTGCCGGGTCGATGCTTGCCTTGTCGATGACACCTCTGACGGCTGTCTCCGCCAACTTGCGAGCGCTTACATCTTTCAGCGCACCGCCAAACGTACCGATAGGTGTACGCCCGGCAGCCACAATGACTACTTGATCCATCCGACATCTCCTCCTCCGCCAACTGCGGTTGATCTGGCCTTCTTTCTCCATTTTGACACAGACCTGTTACAAGCGTGAACGAATATTTGCCGCAGGCGGTTTGTTAACCGATTTTCTCCATCATCACAGTCACCCACTCGTCGCTGGTCGACTCTTCCATGCATCGATAGCCCGCCTGCTCATAGGCGGCAATGACCTTTTCCCTGTTCCATACTACGATCCCGGAGAGGATCACATGCCCTCGAGGCGCGAGATGCCTGTCCACTACAGGAAGGATGGAAACGTCCTCGTCCCCGCCGATATTGAGCAAAATGAGATCTACCTCTTCCGGCAGCTCCGCCTCTACTCCAGGGTCTGCGATATCACCGATCACGATTTTCACGGCGTGTTCTCCAAGCTGATTGTTTGCTGCGTTGACGCGAATCTGATAATCGCTCTGCTGGTTGATATCCACCGCCCAGACCGGCATTTCGGCTCCGTTTTTCACACAGAAAAGGGAAAGGATGCCCGAGCCTGCTCCGATGTCCAGTACCCGTTTGCCGGACGGGGACCATTTTTGCAGCAATCTCAAAATATCCTGTGTCGTCCCGTGATAGCCTGTTCCAAAAGCTGCCCCCGGATCGATCCAAAGGACGCGATCCGCTTTTAGCACCTCTTCAGCCGTATTCCAGGACGGCGCAATCCACCAGTCTCCCACGCGCACCTCGCGGAATTCATCCTTCCACGAATCGTTTTCTTCGGCTACCTGTTCGACCTGCTGAAGTCGCACGGCCTCTCCCCAACGGCTGATATAGGCTTGGAGCTTCTCCACTTGTCCGGCCGCGCTCTCTTGAATCGGTTCAAATAAATAGACGATGACCGGGCCATTGGTGTTTTCCGCGTAATCATACCCGTTTTCCGTGGTCAAGACCTCGATTTGCGGCTCAACCCATCCAAGCGTATACGGACTTTCCAAAACCTCCCCCACAAACAAATCTTCCATTTCTCTGTCTACCAATAGGGTGTACTTATGCCATGTCGATTCCATTTTTTCAAGCTTGCTCCTTCCTCGTTTTTCAGCTTCGCTTGTCTTCTTCAAATAGCCAGAAACGGTAGTTTAATGATATGATACAATAATGGACTCATATCCACTCTGGAGGTATTCAGATGTTTGATGAATTTTTCTACCGCCGTCGGAAAAACAAAACGATGCTTGTCTTGATGATAGGCTTGATTATCCTGGGGATCGGCCTGTTTGCGATGGGTTTTCTGTATATGTTCTAAGGCCGCTTTACTTCCCCTTGTTTACTCGATTATACTTGAGAATGTGTTTTTCCTGTACGTTTGATATAGAAAGAAGGTTCACACCATGTCGCGTATACTCATCTCCGGGTATTACGGTTTCAACAATGCCGGAGACGATGTAGTCCTGTACGGCATCATCAGCGCGCTCAGGCGGGAACAACCGAATATATCGCTGGCCGTGTTGTCCAATCAGCCGGATCGGACAACCTCCCTGTTTGGTATCCCGGCGTACAACCGCTGGAGCCTGCCTGTCATCATGCGCGAGTTGATGAAAAGCGACATGCTGGTGATGGGTGGCGGAACCCTGATGCAGGACGTCACGAGTCCCCGCAGCGTTCTCTACTATCTGGGCATCGTGACGATCGCCAAGATGCTGGGCAAGCCGGTCGTTTTTTACGCCCAGGGGTTTGGCCCGATCCTCAAGAGAATCAGCCGCACCCTGATCAAACGGGTCGTGAATCGCGTCGACGTAATTACGGTTCGCGACTACGAGTCGGGCGACGACTTCAAAGCCTGCGGGGTGACAAAAGCTCCGATATATGTAACGGCCGATCCAGCTATGACAATCTCGCCAAGCGATGTATCCGACGAGCGGGGGCAAGAGCTGCTTCGCGGTTTATTTCCCGACCTGACAAAGCCGCTGGTCGCGATCTCGGTTCGTGACTGGAAGCAGGAGCAAGCCTTTAAACAGGTCATCGCCCGCGCTTCCGACATGTTCGTTGAAAAAGGATGGAACGTGCTGTTTTTGCCCATGCATTTTCCCAGTGATCTCGCCCCTTCGCGCGAAATTATCGGGATGATGCGTAGCGCTGGCGCACAGCTTCTGGACGCGTCTGTCACCTTTCACGATATCATGTCCGTGCTGAAACAGTGTGACTATGTCGTCGGCATGCGCCTGCACTCGTTGATTCTGGCCTGCATGCTGCAAACGCCGTTTACCGGTATTTCCTACGACCCGAAAATCGACCGATTTGTGGAACGCGCAGGCATGCCGAGCGCCGGACACATTACCCAGCTGGATGAATCCTTCCTGCTGCCCCTGCTGGAGGAGCGCATTTCGCAGCTCGACCGGGAAAGGGAAATCATCAAAGAGCATTCCCGGATACTCGCCCAGGAAGCTTCCAAAAGCAGCGAGCTGGTGCTCAAAGCTTTGCGACGTTCATAAATATTCGGGCCCTGCCGGGACGTTCAGTCTTTGCGGGGCTCTTTTCCGAATGCACGAAAGGAGGACTTTCCGTGTCCCTATCCTCTCAGCTGTTGCTTTCACTAAATAAATTATTTCCTCTTCCCGTCCATCCGTTCAATCTCGCCAATGACGGGCAGATGAGCTACACCGAATGGCAGTTTCAAAAAGGGGAGCAGACGATCCAATTTTTTCTCGACTACCATACCCAGGACCAGATGTTCCGCGATAAAACCGTACTGGACATCGGCTGCGGCGGTGGCGGAAAGACCTGCTATTACGGTACCTTTGGACCAAAAGAAATGATCGGTATCGACATCGTGCCCCACTACGCGGAAGAAGGCAATGCCTTTGCCCGCGAAAAAGGGCTGGATGACCGCGTACGCTTCATGACAGCCGACTCCGCCGAGCTGCCTTTTGCAGACAATACCTTTGACACGATTATCATGAACGATGCGATGGAGCACGTAGACCGGCCCGAGCTCACGCTGGAAGAGTGCTTCCGCGTACTCAAGCCCGGCGGCCATCTGTACATCAATTTTCCTCCTTACTATCATCCCTACGGTGCCCATTTGTCCGATGCGATCGGCATTCCCTGGGTCCATGCCTTTTTCTCCGAGCAAGCGCTGATCGACGCATACAAGAAGCTGGTCCGCGATTTGCCGGACGGACAAGACCGGATCTCTTTCCGCTTTGGCAAAAAGCCGGATGGCAGCGATACGATCGCCTACATCAATCAGATGACGATCAAGCGCTTCCGGCGAATCCAGCAAGGCGTCTCCCACCCTGCTGTCTACCAGCGCGAAGTACCGCTGCGGGAAGTGACCGCGGGTCTGGCGAAACTGCCGCTTTTCCGGGAGTTTTTCGTCAAGATGGTCGTCTGTGTGTACAGAAAGCAGGGATAGGTCCCGCGCTGGGCAACATTGTGGAAAAAGCAGGGATTTCCCCCCGTACACGCGAGATATATTCTCGCGTGCTTTTTTTATAAGACGGGGCTTTGCGTTTGTCATCTTGACCCTATTAGTCTCGCCCCCTGCAAACTTGTGCACGAATTGTCGGATGGGTTCCGGCGGCTTTTGCTATCCTCTAAGCCATGGGAGGTCATGAAAGATGGATTGGCTTGATAAAATGAATGCTGCCCTTCGTTATATTGAGGAAAATCTGACGGAGGATATTGATTTCGCTGAAGTCGCCCGGCTGGCCTGCTGCTCCCAGTACCATTTTACGAGGATGTTTGCTTTTATCGCGGGCGTTACACTGTCGGAATATATTCGACGCCGTCGCCTTACCTTGGCAGCTTTTGAGCTCACAGACAAAAACGTCAGGATCATCGATGTGGCGATCAAATACGGGTACAGCTCGCCTGACTCGTTTACCAGAGCCTTTCAAAGCTTGCATGGCGTAACGCCGTCAGAAGCGAGAAACAGCGGCCATTCGCTCAAAGCGTATCCTCCGATGACCTTTCATATTTCAATCAAAGGAGGAAGCAGTATGAATTATCGCATCGTGGAAAAAGAGGCATTTCGTATCGTCGGGTACAAGAAAAGGGTTCCCCTGATTTACAACGGGGTGAATCCGGAAATTGCCTCCATGTGGGAAGCTCTGGATGAAAGCAAGATCCAGCTATTAAAGCAGCTTTCAACTGTCGAGCCAAAGGGCCTGATTAGCGCATCGACGAATTTTTCCGAAGGACGGCGGGAACACGGGGAGCTCGATCATTACATCGGCGCGGCAACGACGCTGGACGGCCCCGATGACCTGGCTCAGCTTGAGGTACCGGCATCCACATGGGCTGTATTCGAGTCTGTCGGACCGTTTCCAGACACCCTCCAAAGCATCTGGGGCCGCATTTATTCCGAATGGTTTCCGTCCGCAAGCTATGAACTCGCGGAAGGCCCGGAAATGCTGTGGAATGAAAATAAGGACATTGCCTCTCCCACGTTTAAAAGCGAAATCTGGATTCCGGTCGTCAAAAAGGATCGCTGAGTCTGCGGCCTGAAATGGTTAAAAGACAGGAAAACAGTGCTGGCCCCTCATGTGTTCGTGAAAACGAAACTCATTGTACCAACAAAGGCTCTTATCCCGTGAGGATAAGAGCCTTCTTTTTGACTACCGCGCATCTGAAGAAGAGGACTGTTTCTTGCGCAGAGCGTTCATCAGCATGCGGAGCTTGTTGCCGCCCGGCAGCCATTCCAGTTCCTTCTCGTGAATGAGCGGAATAATGAGCAAAAGTCCGAGGTAGACGATCAGCCCGACGCCGACACCAGCCACGGTCTCTGCTGCCCCCAGAAGACGCGCTTTCCAGTGAAGCAAATACCCGACAGCCTCTGTCGTCCCCCAAGCCAAAAGCAGCATCAGATTGGACACCAAGAGCGGGTACAGCGCATCGATCTTCCAGTTGATCTCCACCCGAACGTAGCGGGCGATGATCCGCATATTCAGCAGGCACACAATCGACGTAGCCACCAGCCAGGAAACGGACAGGCCTTCCATTCCCATGATTGATGTAAACAACAGCGTCGCGGCGATTTTGATCAGCACACCCCAGACGAGGTTCAGCGCGGGCAGCTTTTCTTTGCCCAAGCCCTGCAGGATGCCATTGGTCGCCAATAGGAGCGAGAGCGGGATCGCACTGACCCCGAGAATCGCCATCGCCTTCGTCCCTTCCACATCTCCGTACAGAGCGAGATTGGCGCCTTCGGCAACCGCAGTCAGGCCAAGACCAGCGGGCAAACCGATCAGCCAGGCGAAGCGCATCGACAGCTTGGTCAAGGTTTGCACGCGTTCCTCGTCTCCCTGACGCTTCGCCTCTGCGATGGCAGGAACAATCGAAAGGGCAATGGACGAGCCGAACAGGCTGGCGAGCTGCAGGAGCGGACCGCCCCGGCTGTAAATGCCGAACCAGGTATCAGCCGTCAATCCGTCTACCTGCCAGACGTAGCGAAAAATATTGATCGCCAAAAAGGAGTCTACCAGGCTGAAGATCGGAATGACCAGGGCGCTGATGCAGATCGGCCAGGCGATCCGCCACATGGACAGGAAGAACTTCCGGTCATACCACCAGTCCAGCCGCTTCCAATCGCCGCCGATTGTTCCCGGCTGCTTGCGCTTGTGCAGCCACAAAAGCAACGCCAGAAAAACAAGACTGAGCATTGTACTGATCATCGTGCCGAAATTGACGCCGGTAATCACCGTATCCGTGTCTTCCCCCAGGGAGACCAGATACAAGGACGCGATCAAAATAAACGCCACCCGCAACGACTGCTCCACGATCTGCGACAGGCCTACATACATCATCTTTTGATGACCGTAAAAGAACCCGCGAAGAACCGCAATAAGCGGAACGAACAGCAGGGAGAGGGAAATCGCCCGTATCGGTTCGATCAGATGCGGATTCCCCATCATCCTGGCGATCAGCGGAGAGCTCACGTACAAAATGGCAAACAGGACGAGACCGATACCGCCCATCAGCACCATGCTGCGGGCGAGAATTTGGCTGACCGTCCCCTGCTTTCCCTCGGCCAGCGCTTCGGCGATCACACGGGACAAAGCGACAGGGACGCCGGCGGTGGCTAAGATCAGGAAGGTCAAATAGAGCGGATAAACCTCCTGATAAAGCCCGAGGCCGTTGTCTCCCACGATCTCCTGCAAGGGGATGCGGTAAAACATGCCGATTACTTTTGACAAAATCCCCGCCATCGCCAAAATAAAGGCGCCGGCGAGAAAACTATTTTTCACCATGGGAAGCTCCTTGTACAAACGTGGTAAAGGTTGAAATCCACTCTCTATCGTACTATCAATCGGCTCTAGTGGCAAACAGGTATAGGGTCCCAATTCGGCAGGAATACTGAGGGAATAGAAACCAAGGCACAACTTTGAATTATCTGCCGAAAAAGGAGGATTTCCTATGCCCCTGACCGGTTCTTTGATTCGAAACGTTCAATGGCCGCTAATGGAGCGTTTCAAGCAAAATCGAACACGTGTCTATATGCATGACCTGCGCGAGGCGCAAGCCCTCTCCGTTGAAAACCTAAAGTCTCGCCAGTCGGCCAAGCTGAGCCGGCTTCTGGAACACGCTGTTCATCACGTCCCTGCCTATACCGAGTTTGCCGAGGAATGGCATGCGGCAGGGAATAGCGAGGAGCCAGCCCGATTCCTGCAGCGGCTACCCCAGCTTGAGAAGAGCCGTTTTCGGGAGCAGGCCGACCGTTATTTGACGATAGGGGCCAACCCGGGTGAGCTGATTCCCAACCGGACAGGAGGCTCGACCGGGGAGCCGACCCGTTTTTTCCTCGACCGGCCTACGGTGGAACGCTACGAGGCTGCCCGTTGGCTCGGATTGTCATGGTACGGCATCCGGATCGGCGACCCTTCCGTGATGATCTGGGGCTCGCCGATCGAGCTGAACCGCCAGGACGCCCGCCGCTACCAGCTAAAGGAGCGCTGGCTGAAAAACAGGCTGATGATCCCCGCCTACGATTTGGACCAATCCCGAATCGAAGAGCATGTGAGGACAATCCGCCGCTTTCGTCCCGTCTACCTTTACGGTTACGCTTCCGCTCTTGCCTTGTTCGCCGAACTCATGCTGCAAGCCGGGCTCAGGCTGGGGTTTCCCCTCAAGGCGGTCGTCTCTACCGCAGAAACGCTGCATGATCACCAGCGCGCAGTGATCACAGAAGCATTTGAAGCTCCCGTCGTCAATGAATACGGCGCGAGAGACGGCGGGATCATCGCCTACCAGTGTCCGGCTGGCAGCATGCATGCGTTCAGCGAAAACTGCTATCTGGAAGTCGTCGACCCTGTTGCCGGAGAGCCTTTGCCCGTCGGGGAAATCGGCGTACTGCTGGTGACCGACCTGCACAATCGCGTAATGCCGCGCCTGCGCTATCAACTGGGCGATATGCTCGCACTCTCGTCACAGAATTGCACATGCGGCATCAATTATCCTGTGCTTCAGGAAATCGACGGCCGGGTCGACGATATGTTCGTTTCCATGCGGGGCTCCTTTGTCCACGGCCATTTTATCAATCACATCATCCGCAATATGGAGAGCTTCCGGACGTTTCAGCTCGTCCAGCACGAGCCTGACCGATTGACGCTCCGTCTGGTCAAGCACCCTGAGCGGTTTCGGGCTGATGACGAAGAAAAAGTTCTCCAAGGCATACGCTCTGCCTTGGGTGACGCCAGTATCCGATTAGAATACGTGAAGCACATCCCTCCAACGCCGTCTGGCAAAACCAGATACGCCATCCGGGAATGCCCGCTTACTGTGTCCCCCCGGCCGGAGTAGACCGCCTTTTCAAGACCTTCTGCAGCAACTCCGAGACGAGCGGCTCCCTCAGGATGGTCAGGACGGCAAAGTACACGACTACAGCGCCGCCAATTCCTGTCAGCATGTAGAGCCAGAGCGGCATAGCTGACAGCCAGGGGTCCACACCGATCAAGACTGCTGCCATGACCACGCAGCCAGCCAGCGTTTTCAAGACAGTCAGCAGGAAGCTTTTCTGTACCAGAACGCCGATCCTGCGCCACAACAAAATGAACAGCAAAATCGCTTGGCTGAATGCGGAAATGGCCGTTCCCAGGGCAATTCCTCCGTGATCCAGCACAGGAATCAGCAAGTAGTTGGCGACGGCGTACACGCCGATCCCGACCACGCCGATGAGCACTGGTGTCCGCGTATTTTCCAAAGCGTAGAACGCCCTCGTGATCAGGTCCCGGGCAGCCAGTCCGTACAGAGCCAATCCGTAGAAAGGGAGCGCCCAGGCCGTCAGCATGACGGAACGCTCGTCAAAAGCGCCTCTCTCAAAGGCCAGCCTGATAATCGGCTCGGCGTAGACAATAAAGCCGACGCTGACGGGCAAAAGCAGGATGAGCAGGTAGGCCAGCCCCTTCTGCAGGGTGCTTTTCATCTGGTCCATCTCCCCCCGCTTCACAAAGCTTGCAAGCAGCGGAAACAGCGGCAGTGTAAAAGCGCCGACGAAAATCGCCATCGGCATTTGGACGAGCTGATTGGCGTTGGCAAGCGCACTGAGCTTGCCCCCTTCCAGGCCGTTGGCAAAGCCTCTTTCCAGGAACGTAGTCGCCTGGGCCACGACGGCCCCGATCAGGATCGGAATGACGCGCTCGCCCATGTCCCGCAAAGCGCGGTCTTCTCTCCAGTGAAAGGCGAGCCGGTGACTGTAATCAAATTGCTTAAGCGTGACGAGCATCGGCAGCATGGCAGCGAGATAACCGAGTGTCGTCGCGATTGCAAGGCCTACCGGGCCGTAATGCGGCACCAGCAAGTACATCCCCACGATCACCACGGCTCCGTTCGCTACGGCGGAAACCGTCGGCGTAAAAAAATGCTGGTGTGCGTTGCTTACGCTGGACCACAATCCCGTCAGCCCGATAAAGATCGCCGACGGCCACATCCAGCGAAGCATTTCCGCCGTGAGCGCCAGGGTGTCGCCTTTTGTTCCCAGCAGCATCGCGATCGGCTCCGCAAACAAAATGCCGAGCACCGCGATCAGCGTGAATACGACGAGTACAATCGTCAGCATTTTGTGGTAAAGCTCACCGGTTCGCTCCTCTTTTTCCAGCATCCCCCGCATCGTCGGGATGAGTACGGCGTTAATCGCGCCAGGTATGACCAGAAACAAGGCAAGCGGAATCGTTGCCGCCGTGTTGAAGGCGTCGGTAAGTTTATCCGTTCCATACAGGCTGTTTACGTAAATGCTGCGAAAGAAGCCCAGAAGCCTGCCGACCAATGTCAGCACGATAATCATCGAGGCTGTTTTTAGCAAACTCATAAAATCGATTCTCCCATCTCTGCGACCAAATACATCTGCAACAGGCAAATACACCTGCTATCATATCGCATTTCTCTCAATCCTACCAATCTCTTTCCCCGCCGCCTTGCGACAACGAACGTCAATTCATTATAATGGATGAGTTAATCCAATGTAGGAGGATTTAAAAACAAATGAGAGAGACTGTGTTGAAGTGGGGGAGCCGCCCTATTACGTGGTTGTCTTTGCTTATGGCCTATCCCCTTATCGATTACGTCTTGCGCAAGTTCTTGCCGATACCTGTCGTATCATCGCTATGGGATGAGGGGCTACTGATTGTCCTCCTGCTGTTTGCGTTTGCCGCCTATTTCAAAGGCGCACGCAAGCTGCCATCCATCAAGCACCCGTTTATCGCGTTCATCGTCTTTGGCATCGCCCTGATGGTAACCGATATGACCAACTGGGATGCGAGTGTCGAGGGCTTTCGCGCCGTCTATCAGTACATGATCGCCTTTTTCATTGGTTTTTATCTGCTGGCGGACAGACAGCAGATGGCCAATATGCTGAAGGTTTTGTCGCTGATCGGTTTTATCACAGGTTTGTACGGGATCGCCCAGGTGATATTGGGTGTGGAAACGCCGATGGGCTGGGTCCAGGAGGGCGAGTCGACCACAACCCGGGCCTTTTCATTCGTCACCAGCCCGAACGTTCTCGGCAGTTACATGGCCTTGATCGCACCTATTTCTGTCGGACTTGCCCTGTATGTAGATAATGGAAAAGAACGGCTGCTCTGGATCGTCGTCGCCCTGTCTTCGCTTTTGGCGCTGGTCCTGACCGGATCGCGGGGTGCGTGGATCGCTCTGGCCGCCGCGCTGTTTGCCTGCTTTTACATTTGGAAGAAGCGCTGGGCTGGCTATCTGGTCCTTGCCGGAATCGTCGGAGTTCTCGCTCTCTATTTCGTGGTGCCTGAATCCGTACCGCTCGTCGGAACGATCAAAAACCGGATTTTCACGCTGTTTACTCCGGAGTACATGGAAGCTAGTGCACAGGCCGGACGACTCAAGCGTTGGGTTGATGCCTACGACAAAATGAGGCTGGAACCATTGTTTGGCGTCGGTCTGGGTCACCATGGCGGTGCCGTCGGGTCACGTCACTTCGGAACGATTTACACGGACAGCTATTTGTTCAAGAGCATTGCGGAGCTTGGCCTGATCGGGGTCGGCATGCTGATCGGCCTGATCGTCATGATCCTCCGCTACGCGGCTCGCGTGGTCCGCTCCCTGGTCAACAAGCCTGAGTTTTTCATGGTCCTGGGACTGTTCGGAGGCCTTGTCGCAGTCGTACTCCACAATACCGTGGAGAATATTTTCGAAGTGCCGTTCATGTCACTCTACTTCTGGCTGTTTGGCGGCTTCCTGGTAGCGCTGTACGCCGATCAAACGAACGAGAAAAGGTGGTGAGCTTACGCCCATGAAACGAAATGGAGCTTTGTCTGCAGTGAACTGGGCCTTGTACGCCATCGCCCTGTTCCTGATCTATCATATTTTGGTGAAGCCGGCGTTCCTCGACTTGTCCTGGATCGCATTGGTTATATTGTTGCCGCTGCTCGCCCTCTGCTACTATTTGCCGCATCCGGACGAGCGCAGGCAGATTGTCGTCTTTTCGCTGGGCTTTCTGCTCCTGGATCGGTCATTGACCCAGCTTGATGTCAAATCGATGGTCGCAGTCATCGTTGGCGGCGCCGTTGCGATCATCGTGGTTGCCGCTTTGGCGAAGTGGTACGGACGCCTGAGCTGGAAAGCCGTCGGCGCACTCGTGCTGATCGCCGTCATTGCAAACACGACGTTTTATCGCGATAACCTGTACGCACTCAGTCACTTTACGGTGAAATACGAGTCTGATCGCCTGTACAACGGAAGCTGGGTCGATTATTTCCCGATCGCCCTTCATGACGTAGACGGCGACGGCAAGCAGGAAATTATTACGTACGGCAATGCCGATGAGCTTCCTCTCCCGGATGAAGAAGCGCCGAAACCGGAGACAGAGGAAGAGAAAAAGGCGCTGGCTGACAAACTGCTTCACCTGCAGGCTGAGCCGCTCTCTCTGTACGTGATGAAGTGGCAGGACGGCAAGCTGGTTCGGATGCCAAATGATCAGATTCCGGCCGAAACATTGACAGCTGTTAAAGAAAAACTGCCATCAGATTTTCCGGGATTCCCGTACTATACGATGAAAGATGACCAGCTGGTGCCAAATGTTCAGCGTCAATCCTTTGCGGAAGGCATGCTGCAGATCGGCACCGCCCCGTATCGTGCCCTCTTGCTGGACCTGCAAAACATCGGGGACAAGCTGGCCGAAAATAACGGCAATATGGATGGCAGACTCTCTTTGGGAACGAAGTTCAAGGATCTCAGCATCCGTGAGGGTTTGCTGAGCGGTACGTACGAAGGCAAGCCTTTTGCCGCTACGACGAAAGCAACGAGAATTCTCGACACGATGAAGCTGCCGGACGGACGCGAGGGTCTCATGATCATGGGCGAACACATGAGTGTATTGGCTGTAGAGCCGGATGGTACGACTGTCGAAGCATACACATTGACTCGCAAGGAGACTGCACTGGCGACTGCCCGATTCATTCCGGCCGATGTGGACAATGACGGTGCGGATGAATTGCTGATCGGCAACAAGCCGTCTTACATCCTGAAAGCGATGCCTGATGGAAAATGGGACGTTTTGTGGTCGAGTCAGGAAGGCGACGAAAGCTTCAGCTTTACCAACTATGCCAAAGTGGGCAATGAAGACCAACCGGAGCTCATCGCTCAAGCGAAAAGCTGGGTCAGCATGAACAAGACCCGCTATCTGTCCGGTTATACCTATACACCGGAAGGATTGGAGCATAACTGGCGCATTTACATGCCTCTGCTCAACATTCAAATCGGCGACATCGACGGTGACCAATCGAACGAGATCGTTGCTTCCATCTATGACCAGCACCGCATTCTCGTATTCAAACGCCACAATGTACCAGTCGTTCCGCTCGTCAGTCTCTTGTTCATCGGATTGATTGGATACGGGATCGTAAGGAGGGTTCGCCATGCGTAAACGGACCACCGCGCTGCTTGCTCTGTCTGCTCTCGTTTCCGCTTCGCTGTTGACAGGCTGCACCTATGAGTCGGGTCCAAAGTCGTTCGCGCTGACCAATTACGGGGCTACGGACAGTACTCCCGCACAGACGGAATCTGCGACTGAATGGCTTCAGACAGCGCTGGAAAAAGGAAAAACCGATCCGAATGCACAGAAATATTGGTACAAGGGACACGTGATCAACTACATCATGGCCCGCACGACAACCAGCATGTTTAACGGCGCTGTCCGCAACCCTGACGGTTACAACGTGGACGCCCGGATCGCCCGTCAGGACTACCAGTACTACCGCATCGGAGACAAGAACTATGTTCGCGTCAAAGACGCCTGGATGACGGCGCGGGAGACGCCTCTCGAGTTTGATGTACTCAAAGGCTTTGACGACTGGCTCCCGTTCCTGGATCAAGCCGTGCAGCTCAATGACGACAAGGTGTACGGAACCGTCTGCGTACCCTTCCAGCTGAAGATAACCGGAGCTGAGTGGCTGGAAAAGAGCAACAGTCCGCTCTTTGAGTCTTTGAAAAAGCAGTTGGGAGATCGGCCCGACCTGGATTATATTTTGAAGGAATCAACCATTAAAACGACGTTCTGGATCGGCAAGGATGACCGCCTGCTCCATCAGTACGAAACCTGGATCATCCTGCCGATGCCCGAAGGCGGCACGATGGACCAGCAAATCTTCTTCCAGATGTTCAAATACAATGACTCTGGAATCGAAATTAAGGATCCAGAAGAAGTCGAGAAGTACTTGCTCTATTAACGCACGGGAAGAAAATCAGCGTTTCATCTTAAAGGAAGAGGCCGCGGCCAGGCAGATATCTGCTCGGGCCACGGCCTCTCTATTTATTTCAGCACCGAAGAGAATGACTGCACTCGCTCTTTCGGATCATCATTTTTGCCCACAGCCCCAGAGCTATTGGGTGCCCTCGCTCGGTTGTCTCTTCCAAAGCATCACGCTATACAAGCAACCCAACACCGAGCAAACCGCCATCACCTGATACAGCGCCGCTCCGCCCCAATGCTGAAAGACCCAGCCGCCTCCAAACGACCCGATGATGCCGGAAATGCCGAAGAAAATAACGGCAAGCACCGTCTGTCCTGTCGCCTTCCATTCCTCCGGGATAATCCGGTACAAGTACTGAATGCTGGCGGTGTAAAAAATGACAAATGTGATCCCTTGCATAAGCTGGAGAAACACCACCAGCATCGGGTCTGAGAAAGCTGCACAAAGAAAATACCGGATGGCGTAGATGGCCGATGCCAGAGTGATCATCTTGATCTCGTTTCCGTTTCGCAGCAGGCGCGGACTCAGCGCGAAGAAGGCCACCTCGCTGATCGCTGCCACAAACCAGGCCAAGCCTACCATGCCCGTATTTCCGCCCAAGCTCTGTACATATACGCCGAGAAAGCTGTCATTCGTACGATGAGGAATGGCCGCAAGCAGGACCAGGAGAAAGAAGCGCAGAGTCGCCGGATAGGTGAGAAACCGGCGAAGATCGGCCACTGAAAGCCGCTTGCCGCTGACAGGTGCATCGGGAACAACGAGACACAGGAGATAGGCAAGCCCTCCATACGCGGCGTATACCCAAAAAAGGTTCTCCATCCCGATTCTGTCCACGGTAAAACCGATGATCAGCGAGGCAGAGGCATACCCGATCGCGCCGAAGGTCCTGACCGATCCAAAGTGGATGCCGTGCTGCTCAGCTACGCGGTAATTCAAGCTCTCCGTCAGCGGATCGGTCGGAAGCATAAAGAAATACATCGCTCCCACCAAAACAAACAGCAGCCACAGCTGTGAAGACTGGAGCAGGGTGAATCCCACGACGAGAGACAAGCCCAGCGTTACGAGGATCACCCTTTTTATCGTCTTGCGCCTGTCGCTGACCATGCCCCAAAATGGTTGCGACAATATTCCGATGAACGATCCCATGCCGATCAATATTCCGATTTGCGCAGGACTTACGCCGCGAAATGCGAGATATACCGGCAGAAACGATATAAATATGGACAACAGCGAAAAATAGAAAAAGTTATAAGCCCTTAATGCTTGAATTGCCATCATATGCTCGTTTTCACTCACTCTCCCGTAACCGCTCCCTGCACAAAGCAAAGGATGCACAACATACATACCACGATTTCCCTGCAACGGTCAATTCTTAAGATGTACAGCCCCGCCAGGTTGTCGGACGGGGCTGTCATTTTATTTTGTCTTATCCTATCCTTGTTTGTCACTTGGCCAGCAGCTCACTCA
Source organism: Brevibacillus sp. FSL K6-2834 (assembly GCF_038592925.1). Classification (NCBI taxonomy): domain Bacteria; kingdom Bacillati; phylum Bacillota; class Bacilli; order Caryophanales; family Paenibacillaceae; genus Brevibacillus; species Brevibacillus sp. FSL K6-2834. The sequence goes on along the minus strand of NZ_CP151945.1, from coordinate 1,767,302 downwards.
TTAACTGCGCCAGTTGACGTGCTTGCTCGCGTCTCTCGTAAGGCTTGACCCGTTCGGCAAACTCCACGCCACGGTCAGCCGCATCGATCTCACCTTGTTCCTTCCATGCCTGATACAGCTTGAGGTATGCCTGTTTCATCGCATCCTTGTCCTCCGGGTCGGCAACTTGTCCCAAGTGGAACGTTTCGATGATTCCGGTAGCTTCTCCGGCTTTGTTCAGAGCCAGGATCGGCTTGCCGATTCCCATGTATTCATACAGCTTGCCCGGGATGTACGCTCCGGCATCGGGCGAGACATCGCCGATGAGCAAAAGGGCGTCCGCCCCTTTCATGAGACCAAGCGCCTCTTTATGCGGCAGATTCCCCAATACCCGGACAATATCGCCGAGGCCCAACGCTTCCACGCAATCCCGATTTTCCGAATAACCCGGATAGTCGAATACGCCGGCAAAACTGAGCAAAAGGTCTTTTCGGTCAACCTGCCCTTCCTCAATCAGCTCGTGGATCGCTTTCAGCAAAAGGCGCGGATTTCGCTTCTGGTACAAAATGCCCGCATAAACGGCATGAAACTTCCCTGGTACGGTATGCTGTGGAACCAATCCCTCAAAATCGGCCTGGTCAAACCCGTTATAGATGAGCTCCATCCGCCGTATACGGTGTCCATGCTTTGCCTTGAAGTTTTGGGCAAATGTCGCTGTCACAGTTGTAATCGCATCCGCCCTTGCCATAACCTTCTCTTCCATCCGCTCTTCCAGGCGCTCTCTCCAGGCGATTCCCGAGGTATGCATATTTTGTGTCCACGGATCGCGGAAATCGGCGACCCAGTTGCATCCAAACTCCTCGGCCAGCCTCTGGGCAATCAAATGATTGGTCACCGGGCCCGACGTCGAAAATATCGCGTCTATTTTTTCCCGGCGCATAATCTCACGGCCCAGCTTGAGTGCCTGCGGGAGCCACAAAATCTGGTCGTCAGGGATCAACAGGTACGGTTTTACTTGTTTCAACATTTGTACAATGCCTTGCTTTAGTTTGCTCTTCAGACTGGTTCGAACCACCGCCGGTTCCGTGCTCGCAGCCGCCTTTGCTGCACCTTTCTGTCCCGCAGAAGCTCCCCCGCCTCTTCGCGGCAAGATCTGCAACTCCTTCGCCCGATGAATCTTCACATCATCCGGAAGTTGAGCCAGCAGGGACGGGTCCAATGTCGCATGGTAAACGGGATCGACTGTCAGCACATGTACATTCCAGCCGAACTCTCCGAGGTATTTCGCCATTTTTAACGGCCGCGGCACCCCTCCGCCGCCAATGGGCGGAAAATAATAGCATATGAGCAGCACGCTGTGAGTTTTCATCAGCAAACCTTCCTTGTATCGTCGTTTTTCTCCTTCATCAAGATACCACAAGTCCCGTGTTATTGCGAATAAACCAGTCATCTGCTATAGTGAGAATGGTTTTGTTTTTATTGGACGATCGGGATTTTTCCTGTTTTTGATACGAGAGAGCTTCGGTGAGAAGCTTTTTTTTACGAAGGTTCGGGTGGAGTTGTCATGAATAAACTGCGAGTCCTCCATGTTATCGGCGGAGGAGAGTTTGGCGGAGCGGAACAGCATATCCTCAATTTATTGTCTTCTCTTCCTGCGGATGAAGTGGAGACGGCCGTCGTCTGCTTTTACGACTCCCTGTTTGCCAGCGAGTTGCGCAAAGCAGGTGTGCCTGTCATTGCCCTGGACCGATTCGGGCGTTTTGACGTACGGCTTCTACAGGCGTTGCGAGAGGTATTTCGTTCCTTTGGGCCACATCTCATACATACACATGGTGTAAAAGCCAACTTCTTTTCCAGACTGGCCTCCCGGGGAAGCGGAGCGACACTGCTGACGACCGTACACAGCTCGCTTCGCTATGACTACGCCCATCCGCTGGCCTATGCGCTCGTATCCTTGATGGAACGAGGTACACGTCGATGGAACCGTCACTACATCGCGATCAGCGAGGCGATTGCGGAGATTTTGCACAAGGACGGCGTTCCACGAGAGCAAATCAGCGTCATTTACAACGGAACAGACCTTTCTCCATACAGACAGACACATCTGCGTGCGTCAGACCGGGCCTCCCTTCGAGCAGAATGGGGAATTCCAGCCGATGCCTTTTTGTTCGGGACGGTCGCGAGATTTGTGCCTGTGAAAGGACTCCCGCTTCTGGTGGATGCATTTGCTCAATTGGCGAGGGAGATGCAGGAAGGTCCGATCCCTTATCTGGTCCTTGTCGGAGACGGTCCGGAACGTGCCGTCCTGGAGGCGAAAGTCCGTGAGCACGGTCTGGAAGAAAGGGTCCGCTTCGGCGGGTTCCGCCAGGATATCCCGGCGTGTCTGCATGCATGTGACGCCTTTGTCCATTCTTCCTTGTACGAGGGACTGGGGTATACGATCATCGAAGCGATGGCCTCTGAAGTGCCTGTCGTAGCCAGCCACGTCGGCGGAGTCAAAGAATTTGTTACACACAAACAAACCGGTCTTGCCGTATCGCCCGGTGACGTGGCAGGATTGACCGAAGCGATGAAAACCATTTTGCAATCGCCGGATTTGCGGGAGCGGCTCGTCCACAATGCCCTGACTTTAGTGGAGCAGACCTTTACAATCCAGCACATGGCTGAACAAACACTGGCTCTGTACCGTCGTCTGCTTTCATAAACGCTGCTGGCAGCCGAGCAAAGCAACACTGGGATTATGGCAAAAAAACCATGCGATTTACAGATAAAAGCACGGCGTTGGCTTTAGCGGGCCCCGTGCTTTTTTCGTTGACTTCGGTTTTGGGCCTGTGCATTCGCTTTTTGGCCATGTGCATTCGTTCCTTGCATTCGCTTCTTACTTCCGTTCTGCATTCCCTTGCTGTTTTTTGTGTCGAGCATTCCCTTCTTGCTTTTACCATTCGCTTTTGGTCCAACTGTTTGCAACGTTTTTCCATTTTTCTGTTGCCTGTATGGAAACAATCTGTTTTGATAAGAAAGAATGATTCAGAATTGCTAGAAAGGACGGCGAATGGCTATGAAACTGTTTCTTTCCGTAGACATGGAAGGAATCTCCGGTATTGTCGACACATCTTATATCAATCCAGATTCAGGCATGAACTATGCACGAGGCCGTCAATTCATGACCGAAGACGCCAATGCAGTGATCGAAGCAGCGCTGGAGTGGGGAGCTACAGAGATCGTTGTAGCCGACAGCCACAATACGATGAATAACATCCTCTGGGAGTCGCTGCACCCCGAAGCGAAGCTTTTGGCCGGCTCACCACGCGATTACTCCATGATGCAGGGCCTGGACCAGAGCTTTGACGCCGCTTTTTTCATCGGCTACCACACACGTCAGGGCGTCCCGGGCGTACTCAGCCACACGATGTCCGGGGTTGTTCGCAACATGTACATCAACGGACAGGTCGTAGGAGAGTTTGGCTTCAACGCCGTCTATGCCGGTATGTATGGCGTTCCGGTCTGTCTTGTTTCCGGCGATGACTTGATTGCAAAGGAAGCCAAACAGCTCATCCCGGAAATCAGTACGGCTATCGTAAAAACAGCAGTTTCCCGCACCTCTGCTCTCTGCCTCTCCCGTGACGAGGCCACAGCGGAATTAAAACGCCAGACCAAGCGGGCTCTTTCCCGAGTAGCACAAGTAAAGCCCGTGGAATTCGCTCAACCGCTTGAGCTCTCGATTGAATTTTCGCATGCCGGACAAGCCGAAATGGCGGCGATTGTGCCAGGCGCACGCTACGATGCGGAAAAAGGGATCGTTTCCTACACGCCGCAAGATCAGCACGACCTTTACAAAACGATGCGGGCTATGATCAATCTCGCATCTGGCGCAGAATTTTTCTAACCAATTTGGCTTATCAAGTACCTTCGATATGAAAAAGGCTCCTGCCGGCTGGAAACCGGCGGAGCCTTTTTCATGCAAACCCGAACCTTTCTTCGGTTAGATTCGGACTACAGTCACCTGCTCGTCAAGCGAGCGCGGGATGCGGTTTTTGGTATCAAACAAAACAGGAGACGAACTCATCAGACTGATCACTTTGTCCCAATCCAGCTCGGCAAATTCCTTCTGGATAGCCGTCAGCATGATGGCGTCTGCTCCGCGAACAGCTTCTTCGACCGTCTCTTTCTTGTGGTCGTAGCGGTTTGGTACGGCCGGGTCGTAGGAGCGAACGTCGACTCCTTTGGCCTTCAATGCAGCAATCAGATCATGGACCGGACTTACCCGGTCATCGTTGGAAAAGTCCTTCATCGCCAGTCCAAACACAGTCACACGGCTCCCTGCCAATGTTTTGCCGGCATTCTGCAGCGCTTTATCCAGCATGTCCACCAAAACGCCAGGCACACTGTCGTTTGTCGTGCGGGCCAACTGCAAGAGCGGGAGCGGAACACCCAGCTCTCTCGCTTTCGGCTGCAGGTAGTACAGGGCGTTTGGAAGGCAGAAGCCGCCCACTCCAGGTCCCGGTGTCAGCAGGTTCACGCGCTTGTGCGTGTTCGCGATGCGAATCAGCTCAAACGTGTCGATCCCGAAAGACTCGGCAAAACGGGCAAATTCCTGAACCATCGCGATGTTCACGTCACGCTGAATATTTTCAATGACTTTCGCCGTTTCAATCACACGAATATCAGAAATAGTGATTTCCGTTTCACTGATCACGGAAAGCAGCTGTTTCCCCTTCTCTGCACTCTCCGGGTTGATCCCGCCGAGGACCAGAGGCATATGAATGAACTCCTCGAAAGCTCGTCCTTCGGCAATGCGTTCGGAGCAGTATGTCAGGTAAAAATCCGTTCCGGCTTGAAGTCCGCTTGCTTCTTCCAGGATCGGTTTGATCACTTCTTCTGTCGTCCCCGGAACGACCGTGCTTCGGATCATCACCGAATCGCCCTTCTTCAACACTTTCCCGAGCGTTTCCGCACAGTTTTTGAGCGGTCCCAGGTCAGGATCACCATTGAAGACCGGCAGTCCGACCGTCACGATATAATTCGTAACCTCGGCTGCAGCTTCTTCATAGGAAGTGGTCGCACGAAAGCGGCCAGCGGCGATTTGCTCCCGCAGAATCTCCGCCAAAGTTTTGCCTTGGTAGGATTCCAGGTGATGGGAATGCCCTTTGTTAATCTCATCTACTACATGCGGTACGACGTCCACACCGACGACATGTGCCCCTTTCAGGGCGTAAGTGAGCGCAAGCGGCAGTCCGACAAACCCTAATCCGACAACAGCAACGCGTACTGGCTGAGTCATTGAGTATCTCCTCTTTCATATTCTCTGGTTATAGGTTGAGTGCATTGCCTACGACAGATAATAAACCCCTGCCGCAATAAACACTACACATAATGCGATGAGGACCTTGTACAGCGTTTCCAAGGCCATGCCTCCTCTTCCCCTAACTCGTTACATTCTGCCAAAGTCTAATTATACTCTCCATCGGCAAATGGTTCAACGGGAAACGTCCCTAGCCATTCGTGGGCAAATAGACGGTCAGCGGGCCTGTGACATACACTTGACAGCTCAGCCTCAGTCCGGCTGCAAAGTCCGCTCCCAAACGATACCGCTCTGTAGGAGAGGGTTCGCTTGCTGAACCAGGGGGAATTTCCATTCGCAATCGGCAAGTGGCGCACTTTCCCGTAGTACAGGCAAAATCTACCGGAAAACGCTCCCGCACCATGGCCAACAGCAAATTTTCCCCCGTCCTCACTGACAGATGGCTGCGCTCTTCTCCCTGAACGACGGTAACTGTCACACACCCTGACTGATCCATTCTTCTCGCCTCCCGTTATCTCGTCAAACTGGCACCGATAACAAAGGAAAAACCGACAGAAAGCACCATCGCAATAAAACCGATCGCCCGGTTGTCATTGCCGATCTCTTCATCTACATTGAAGCTTGGAGTCATAAATTCAAAAATAAAATAGCTGCCCAGCAAGAGAAAAAAACCGAAAGTTCCCCAAATCAACGCTTGCCCGATGGAGTCATGGTGCTGGATCGAATAGCTGAAAATATTGGCAATCCCGAACATCTTTCCACCAGTAGCCATGGCGACAGCGAGGTTCCCCCGTTTTAATTCCTGCCACACCTGATACCGGGTCACAAGCTCAAACAAGGAAAGAAAAACGATCATCGCAAGCCCGGTAACGGTATAGTAGGCAAACGTCCCCAAATACTGATTGTGTAACAACTGTTCCATCCAGAACCTCCCTGCACAAAAGAAAATCAGGACAGGCTAGAGCCGACGTTCAACCCGTCACCGGGTTATCTCAGCTCGACGATCGTTGCTCCGACGCCGCCCTCACCCTGACCGCCTAAGCGAAACGATTTCACATTGCGGTGCTGGCGCAAATACTCGTGCACCCCTTTTCGCAGCATCCCTGTGCCGTGTCCATGGATAATCGATACAGAGTGGAAGCCGGCCAAGAGCGCTTCGTCCAGAAACTGGTCGATTTCCCGAATCCCGTCCTCGACATTGTATCCACGCAGGTCGAGGTCCAGCTTGGCAGTGCCTTTGCTTCGCTTTACAGCGGTGTACTCCACGGCTTGCTGAGGGGCTTTGATGGAATTGAGGACGTTCATGTCGTCCCGCTTGACCTTCATTTTCATAATGCCGATCTGGACGAGGAACTCGTCTCCCCCGACCTTTTCCAACACAGTTCCCTTTTGCCCAAAGCTTGTTACCATGACTTCGTCGCCGACTTTGACCTGCGTGGCCCGTACCGCTTTTGCCGGTTTTTTCACCTTTTCCTTCTCAAGCTCCATGACGGCGCTGCCCAGCCGTTTTTTCGCCTCGATCAAACGGTGCTCTTTAATTTCGACGCCTTCCTTCATCATGCTCCGCAGCTCGCGGATAACGGCTTCGGCTTCCTCTTTTGCCAGTTGAACGGCGATGCGGGCTTCTTCCTCCGCTTCCTCCAGCCGTTTGTTCTTCTCTTCGGCGAAGCGAGCCCGCTCTTCTTCAAGCTGCTGGCGCAGACGTTCGGCTTCGCGCCGCAGCTCTTCGGCAGTCTCCCTTTCCGCTTCAGCCGTTTTGCGGTTTCGCTCCAGGGAGGCGATCATGCTCTCGACCTGATTGTCCTCTTCGCTGATCGAGCCTTTGGCAATTTCGATGATTTCCTCTGGCAAGCCGAGCCGCTTGGCAATCGCAAACGCGTTCGACCGTCCCGGGACACCGATGAGAAGTCTGTAGGTCGGCCTGAGCGTCTCCACATCAAACTCAACGCTCGCATTGATCACGCCCGGTCTGTCATAGGCGTACGCCTTCAGCTCGCTGTAGTGCGTAGTGGCGATCAGCCGGGCTCCGCGTTGGATGACGTGATCGATAATCGACATCGCCAAAGCTGCACCCTCGGTCGGGTCCGTTCCTGCACCCAGCTCGTCAAATAACACAAGACTCCGCTCATCCATCGAAGCGAGAATGTGAATAATATTCTTCATGTGACTGGAGAAAGTCGAGAGGCTCTGCTCGATTGACTGTTCGTCTCCTATGTCGGCGAAAACAGACGAGAATACGGTAACCTCGCTCTCTTCCTCCGCAGGAATATGCAATCCTGCCATCGCCATGATCGACAAAAGTCCGACTGTCTTTAGCGATACCGTTTTCCCGCCTGTATTGGGACCAGTCACTACAATTGCGCTGTAAGCTCCGCCCAGCTCCACATCAACCGGTACGACGGCATTATGGGGAATCAACGGATGGCGGGCCTTTTTCAGGCGCAGGTACCCACGGTCATTGAGTTTCGGGCATACAGCCTTCATCGCTCCAGCGAGCTGAGCCTTGGCAAACATAAAGTCGAGCTCGGCCAATGCATCAATATTTTCCTTCAGTTCCTCTACGGACTGCGCAACAAGCTCTGTCAGCGTATAGAGGATGCGCTCTACCTCCCGCTCCTCGCGAAGACGAAGCTCGCGAAGCTTGTTGTTCATCGTCACGACTGCTTCCGGCTCGATGAACAAGGTAGCGCCCGATGCCGATTGATCGTGCACAATGCCGCCAAATACATGGCGATATTCCTGTTTGACCGGAATGACAAAACGGTCGCCGCGGATTGTCACGATATTTTCCATCAGCATCTTTTGGTAGGAGCTTGATCTCGTCATCTGGTCCAGCTTTTCTCTGACGCGTGCTTCCAATTGGCGGATTTCCTGCCGAACCTGGCGAAGCTCCGGACTCGCACTGTCAACCACCGCACCGTCGTCATCGATACAGCGCCTGATTTCCGTCTCCATCTCGCGCAGCCCTTCAATCCGTTCTGCCTGGAACTGCAGCATCGGGAGCGGCTCATTTTCACAAAGGTCGAGCAGGAAATGGCGCAAACGGCGTCCAGCGCCGATCGTTCCTGCTATGTCCAACAATTCCATGGGAGCGAGCATGGCATTCAAACGCGCCCGCTGAATCGGTGCGCGAATGTCGCGGATGCCTCCGAGCGGAACACTTCCCTTCAGCCGAAGCGCCGTCACTGCCTCGCTAGTCGCCTGCTGCGCGGACCGGACTTCTTCGATCCGCAAGAACGGCAGCAGCGCTTCCGCTTTTTCTCTCCCGTATATGGACGTCGCCTTTTCCATTAAAAGCGCGACGATCTTTTCGTATTCCAAGGTTTTTAAAACCCGTTGTTCCACAAGTGGTGCCTCCTTTATCGCTTGGAAAAAACCAATCATTCGTATTATATCACGGAGCTTGCGGCAAGAATAATTTAACGCGATTTCCACGGCATAGTTCCCTTTAAAATCAGCCAAAATGAGAAGGAATCAACATCTGCAAAGGAGGATCACACGTATGACGATTTTACGCCACGTTATCCGTTTTGTGGTTGCTGCTGTCGTACTGATGTTCGTCGGGTTTCTCGTACCCGGTTTTTCGGTTAACAACTTCTGGACCGCTCTCATTGCGGCAGTAGTTATCGCACTGCTGGGATGGGTAGTTGAGGCATTCTTTGGTGATCGCATCTCTCCATACAATCGCGGGATTGTTGGTTTCCTTGTAAGCGCAGTCGTGATTTACCTGACCCAATTTGTCGTTACCGGCTTCTATGTGACCATCCTCGGGGCTCTGCTCGCTTCCCTCGTGATCGGAATCATCGACCTGTTTATTCCGATCAAGACACATATGGATTTGCGCAATGGCGACGCCGGAAACAGGCAAGAAACCTGAGTTCGTATAGTGCAAGAGCCAACCATCGGGTTGGCTCTGCTTTCGGTTTTATGAAGACGCCGTTTGTCTGTGGATCATTCCTGCCAGGTAGCCGGCTCCAAAGCCATTGTCAATATTGACGACAGCTACGCCGTTTGCACAGGAATTCAGCATGGACAGCAGGGCTGCCATACCTCCAAAATTCGCTCCGTAGCCGACGCTGGTGGGAACGGCAATGACCGGTTTGTCTACGAGTCCCGCCAGAACGCTTGCCAATGCTCCCTCCATGCCTGCGATGCAGACAATCACAGCCGCAGCGCGAATCTCATCCAGCCGCTGAAACAAACGGTGAATCCCCGCTACACCGACGTCTGCGATGACTCTGGCTTCACTGCCGAAGCAGCGCACCGTCCAAGCCGCTTCCTGCGCAACTGGCCAATCGGAGGTACCGGCAGCCACGATCGCTACATAGCCTTCGCGGACGGGCTTCAGCGGACTTTTTGTACTGATCAGCAGCCTGCCCTCTCTTTCGTACCGAACGTCCGGCCAATGCTTTTGCACCGCTTCCGCCTGCTCATCACTGACGCGTGTAGCCAGAACCAATTCCTGGTGCTCTCTCAATCGGGCAAATATTCCAACGAGTTGCTCTGCGCTTTTGCCTGCCGCGTATACGACCTCGGGAAAACCGGTTCGTTTCTTTCGATCAAGATCAAGGGTCGCATAATCCAGACGGCTGCTTCCTTGAACAAGCTCTAGCGCATGTTCGACATCAATCGTGCCTGCTTTCAGCTCTTGAAGAATTTTTCTCAAGTCATCCATGGGTCTGTTTCACTTCCGCTTGCAGTACGGCATTCATGCTGCCAGTCTTGTATCCGAACAAATCGAGGGTTACGTACTGAAACCCGATCGCCCGCAGCTCGCGGTCAATGCTTTCCCGATGCTCCAGCAAGCGCGGAAAATCGTCCGGACTGATCTCGATTCGTGCAATGGTCTCGTGGTGGCGCACCCTGACCTGATGAAAACCGAGGCTCATCAAGAAGCCCTCCGCCCGATCGATTTGATCGATTTTTTCCAGTGTAATCTGCGAACCGTACGGAACACGTGAAGACAGGCAAGCAAAAGACGGCTTGTTCCAAGTGGACAGCCCCATTTGCTTTGACAACTGCCGAAGCTCTTCCTTGTAAAGTCCGGCTTCCTGCAGCGGACTGCGCACGCCCCGTTGAACGGCTGCTACTCTCCCCGGGCGGTAATCGCCCAAGTCGTCCATGTTGGCGCCGTCACAAATAACGGCATTCCATTCATTTTTTTCAGCCAATTCCCCTAAATGCTCATACAATCCGTCCTTGCAGTAAAAGCAGCGGTTGACCGGATTTGCCACAAAATTGGGGTTTTCCATTTCGCGGATTTCAGTCGTGACAAATCTGGCTTTGAGCTGCTTTGCCAGCTGCTTGGCGGCCTCAAATTCGCGTGTCGGGAACGTTTCCGATGCTGCTGTGACGGCAATCGCGGACTCCCCCAATTCTTCAACGGCGCGGGCCAGCAAAAAGGTGCTGTCCACTCCGCCCGAAAAAGCGATCAGGACACTGCCCATCTCGCGAAGAATCTCTCCCAGCTTTTCGTTCTTTTGTTCCAGAGTCAGCTGACTTGCAGCCTCCACCAACGCTTCTTTGCTCATCAGTCGCGCTCCTCTCCGTTCGTGATTGTCAAGCTTGCGACAATAGGGAAAAGAGAGGCAAAAAGCCCCTCTTTCCAAACATCTATGATGGATCGTTCGCATCCTCCTGAAGCATCTTCAACAGCGCTTCGTACTCAGTACGCAACCGGAAGTATTCGTCTGCGATGTTTACTGCGGTAAGTACGGCAATTTTGGCCGTGTCCAGGCGATGGTTGCCTTTTCCGATTTCATTCATTTTATCGTCTACGAATCCGGCTACCATGCGCATATGGTTCACACTTGCCTTTCCACTGAGCCGATACTGCTGACCATATATATCTACTGTCAACCGATTCTTACCATCACCTTGCACGAAGGCTTCCTCCTCCAAAACAGCTCTGAGACTTCCGTACCATTGTATCTCAGATTAGGTTACTGAAAATGTCAGGTTTCGTCAAGTTCTCCTTACATCCGCAGCTCAGCACCCGTCTCTGTCCGCAACGCTTCGACGACGGCTTGCGTCACCTGCTGGACCTCTTCGTCCTGCAGTGTCCGGTCAGAGTGACGGAATACGAGGGAGAAGGCCATGCTCTTTTTGTCGGTTGCGATACGTTCACCTGTATACACATCAAACAGCGTCAGCGATTCCAGCAAGTCTCCGGCGGCTTTGCGGATGACGGACTCCAGCGCATGCGCGGGCAGATCGCGGTTGACAACCAGCGCCAGATCCCTCGTAATAGCAGGGTATTTCGGAAGCTGGTTGTAATGGCCCACAGGTGCAGCCGCCTTCGTCAGCTCTTCCACATCAAACTGGAAGACGTACGTTTCAGCCAGATCATGCGCTTTTTCCGTAGCAGGATGGACCTGCCCGAAGTATCCGAGACGGCGGTCAGCTACCCATGCCTCTGCCGTGCGGCCCGGATGCATCCCGGCCAGATTCGCTTGGGCGCGGTATTCCACGCCGGTGATACCAAGACTTGCGAACAGCGATTCCACCAAACCTTTCAGCAGGTAAAAATCAACCGCTTGCGTCTGTCCCATCCAGTTCGTCGGCAGCCATTGGCCAGTGAGTGCCCCGGCCAGGTAAAGGCGCTCTTCCGGAAGCTGTGTCAGCTTTTCCTCCGTGCTCAGGAACACGCGTCCCAGCTCAAAAATGGAGACATTGTGATTCTGTCTGTTCTTGTTGTAGGAGACGGTCTGCAACAGGCTTGGAATCAGGCTGATGCGAAGCACACTGTGCTCTTCGCTCATCGGCATCGCAAGCGGGATCGGCTTGGCAGCGATCTCATGCAGTCCGGCGACCTCTTCTGCCTTTTCCGGGTGGAGAAGCGCATATGAAATCGCTTCGTTCAAGCCTGCTCCGATCAAATGACGGCGGATCGTCCGGCGAATTTTTTGCTCATATGTCAACTGACCCTGTGTGGTCATCCCTTCTGGAAGGGTGGTCGGAATGTTGTCATACCCGTAAAGGCGGGCTACTTCCTCCACCAGATCCTCCGGCAGCGTGATATCCCCCCGTCTCGTCGGAACGGTAACGGCCCATTCTTCGCCGTTTTGTTCATAAGGGAACTGGAGGCGGTCAAAGATTGGCGTAACATCCGCTGCGGACAGAGCGGTTCCCAGATGCTGATTGATTTTGCTCAAGGTGACCGATACGACGGCCGCCTTCGGCTCGCGGACCGTCGCTGTAGCCTGGCCCTTGGAAACCGTAGCGCCGGAAAGCTGCTGGATGAGGTACGCTGCACGTTCTCCAGCCTCCTGCACGCGCGCTTGGTCGACGCCCTTTTCCCAGCGGACACAGCCCTCTGTCCGCATTCCCAGCTTGCGAGATGTACGGCGGACTGTCTGCGGCGTGAACCAGGCAGCCTCCAGGATAATTTCCTTGGTTTCCGGTGTAATTTCAGAGTTGGCTCCACCCATGACACCTGCGATAGCCAGTCCTTTTTCGCGATCGGCAATCAACAGCGTTTGACTATCCAGCTCGCGCTCCTGATCGTCCAGCGTTACCAGTTTTTCACCCTCTTCCGCGAGACGGACCACGATGGAGCGGTCTTTTACCATCGCCGCGTCAAATGCGTGCAACGGCTGTCCGTACTCCAGCATAACGTAGTTGGTGACGTCCACGACGTTGTTGATCGGACGGATACCTGCTGCCATCAAACGGTTTTTCATCCATTGCGGAGAGCTTTTGATCACGGCATTCGTAAAATGGCGTCCTACGTAACGATAGCACTCGTCCTCTGCTTCAATCTCCACTGTAACCGGATTGTCTTCGCCATTTTCGACGACTGCAATCTCCGGAAGAATCACTTCGCGGCCGAGAATGGCGGCCACCTCATAGGCGACACCGAGCATGCTCAGACAGTCGGAGCGGTTTGGCGTCAAGCCCAGCTCCAGCACGTAATCGTCCATGCCCAAATAGGAAACGGCGTCCATGCCTACTTCTGCATCCTCAGGCAGAACCATGATGCCTTCCTGCTGGTCTTTGGCAAGCAGCTTGTCATTGAGGCCCAATTCTTTCGCCGAGCAAATCATTCCCTGCGATTCTACGCCGCGCAGCTTGGAGCGCTTGATATGCAGGTCTCCAGGCAGCTTGGCTCCAATCAGAGCGACGGGAACCTTTTGTCCCTGAGCGACGTTGGGAGCTCCGCACACGATCTGCAGATCCTCTCCCTGCCCTGCATCCACGATGCATACATTCAACCGGTCAGCATCCGGATGCTTGCTCTTTTCCTTTACATAGCCGACTACAACTTGGGAAACTCCCGCATTGCACGGTTCGACCGCATCCACTTCGATTCCGCTGCGGGTCAATTTCTCCGCCAGCTCGTAAGGTGTGATGTCATGCAGATCGACGTATTCCGATAACCACTGATAAGATACCTTCATGACTCTTTCGACTCTCCTTTCTAGGACCGGTTAAATTGTTTCAAGAAACGTACGTCATTTGTATAGAAATGGCGAATGTCTTCGACGCCGTATTTCAGCATGGCGATCCGCTCAACACCCATCCCAAAGGCGAATCCGCTGACTTCCTGCGGATCATAGCCGGCCATCTCCAGAACACGCGGGTGCACCATGCCGGAGCCGAGAATTTCGATCCAGCCTGTTTGTTTGCAAACGCGGCAGCCTTCTCCACCGCACTTGAAGCATTGCAGGTCGACTTCCGCGCTCGGCTCGGTAAACGGGAAGAAGCTGGGACGCAGACGGACCTGCTGATTCGGTCCGAACATCTGACGGGCAAACGTGAGCAGCGTTCCTTTCAAATCGCTCATCCGGATTCCCTTGTCGACTACGAGCCCTTCAATTTGCGTGAATTGATGGGAGTGGGTCGCATCATCGTCATCGCGGCGGTACACTTTACCCGGGCAAATAATCTTGACGGGTGTTTTCCCCTCTTTTTTCAGCATCGTGCGAGCCTGTACAGGCGATGTATGAGTCCGCATCAAAATCTCTTCCGTCACGTAAAACGAGTCCTGCATGTCGCGAGCCGGGTGGTCCTTGGGCAGATTGAGCATCTCGAAGTTGAAGTGATCCAGCTCTACTTCCGGCCCCTCGGCAATGTCAAAGCCAAGGCCGATGAAAATGTCCTCGATCTCCTCGATGATGCGGGAGAGCGGATGCATTGTACCTGCCGGGATCGGGCGTCCCGGCAGAGTAACGTCCACCGACTGGGAGGCGAGCTTGGCTGCGAGCTGCGCCTCTTCCAGCGCTGCCTGTTTGCCGGCAAAGGCTTCCTCCAATGCACTGCGAACCTCATTGACCAATTGGCCTACGACAGGACGCTCTTCCGGGCTCAGGCTTCCCATTCCTCTCAGGAGCTCTGTCAGCTCCCCCTTTTTGCCAAGATACTTTACACGCAGCTCTTGTAGCTGCGCCCCATCCGCGACCTGGCTGATCTGGGCCAGGGCAGACTGTTTCATTTCCTGTAACCGCGTTTGCACGTCATATCGCTCCTTTACTGATTTTGGTAAAAAAAGAAAGACCCGCCCCAAAAAGGGACGAGTCATTACTCGCGGTACCACCCTTGTTAAACAGAGCCATACGGCTGCGGAGACACGATCCTGGTCCTCCAGCCCTCCATACGGCTTTGCTTCACTCGTTCATGATAACGGGTTGCCCCGGTTACCCCCTACTTTGTTCCTAAAATACTGTTCAGGGGCCAGCTCGAGAGTGAATTCGGCAGCTATAGTGTGGGATGCTTTCAGTCAACGGCATCTCCTCCCTGAAAAACTATAGGTCCTGCGTACTAGTCTCTGTCATCGCTTTGCGTTATAATGCAGTTGTAGGAAAATTATAGCGCAACCTAAGCTAACTTTCAATTATACAAATGTTGCATGATGATTCGGCCCGGCTCCTACGAAATACCCTCTTTGGGAAGGGGACTTCAGACATGATCGACCAGGTGTCCGCTCTCTATGACAAGAAAATAGCTTGCCTGCATTGCCAATCCACCTTTACATCAAAACGAGTCCGCAGCGGCTCTCTTTCCATGTTGAAGCGCGACAGTGATTTTTGTACATACTTCAAGGAGCAATCGCTGAACCCGATCCTCTATAGGGTCAATGTCTGCCCGTCCTGCGGTCTTGCCTTTAGCGACCAATTCAAGCAGCACCTGACTCCCTCGCAAAAAAAATTGGTGGGCGAGCTGATTTCCGCAAAATGGACGCCCAAGGAATTTGGGGGGATCCGCAGTCTGGAAGCAGCATTGGCCGCTTACAAACTGGCGATTTACGCAGCCGAGCTGACCGATCAGGTGCATTCCGTCAAAGCTGGCCTTTATTTGCGTCTGGCCTGGCTCTGCCGTTTCCAGGAAAACCAGGCGGAAGAAAAACGTTTCCTCCACATCGCCGCAAATGAATACGAGCAATCTTTCATCCATTCTGATTATACACAAGGCGAAAAAGAGATGTCGGAAGTTCGCGTCCTGTACCTGATCGGCGAATTAAAGCGACGCGTTGAGCAGTATGACGAAGCGATCCAGTATTTCTCGCGTACGCTGGAATACAGAAATCGCACGATTGAAACGGGCATACTCAGCATGGCCCAAGACCAATGGGCACAGGCTCGGGAAGATTACAAAGCAAAAAAGCAAAAGCAAGCGGCGAAGATCAGTTGACGGCCTGACCGATTCTCTTCCGTTGGGCCTCGTACACCAGTATGCCGGCTGCAACAGCCGCATTGAGCGATTCAGCCCGTCCGTACAAAGGAATGTGTACATAGCCGTCAGCAAGACGAGCCACCTGCTCGGAAACTCCCCGCCCTTCATTCCCGATCACGATTACCGCTTTTCCGCGATAATCAGCCTCGTCATAGGCGAGGCTGTTTTCTTTTAGCGAGGAGACGAGTACGTTGGCCCCCTGCTGTTGTAAAGTCTGAATTGCCTCGGGCAGGGAACGCAGAAAAACGGGCAGGCGGAACAGGGCTCCCATCGTAGCACGAACGACTTTTCCGTTGTACAGATCGACGCTACCCTCGCCCAGAACGACGCCATCCACCCCTGCGGCTTCGGCTGTGCGCAGAATCGTCCCGAGATTTCCCGGGTCCTGGATTTCATCGAGAACAAGCAGCAGGTAATCCCGCTCCGATGCTCTTTCTATCCATTCTGCCCAGTTTTCCGAATCTATTTTCACCTCAGCGACAATTCCCTGCGGAGATTTTGTCTCTGTCAACTTGCCAAGAACCGCAGAAGACACAGCGATCACCTGTACGTCTGTCCCCCGCTCGTCTAACGCCCGCAGGCAAGCCGGATCAATCCCTCGACTCTCATCGTAGAGAACGGTAACCACCTGTGCTCCGCTGTTTAGCGCCTCTTCTACGAGATGGGCGCCTTCCACCAGAAAACGGTTCTGCTCCTCGCGCCCTTTCCGGTTCAAGAGCTGGTGCAATCGCTTGACCAGTGGATTTTGTACGGACGAAATC
The DNA here is from genome assembly GCF_038592925.1 of Brevibacillus sp. FSL K6-2834. NCBI lineage: Bacteria > Bacillati > Bacillota > Bacilli > Caryophanales > Paenibacillaceae > Brevibacillus > Brevibacillus sp. FSL K6-2834. Next base: position 1,750,589 of record NZ_CP151945.1, on the reverse strand, counting down.
ACTTCATGACGCATTTAGTCTTGCTCCTCAAATGTTTTTAGATGCTTGTTGTTTCCGATCACGACGAGGACGTCGCCAAACTGGATCACCTCGTCCGGACTCGGGGCGATATTGAACTTGTCACCGCTTTTAATTGCGATGACGTTTACCTCATAGCGTGCCCGGATGTCCAGCTGGCGCAAGGTTTTCCCCACCATTTTCGAGGACACTACGACCTCCGCCACGCTGTAATCCTCAGCCAGCTCGATGAAATCAAGAACATTGGCCGAGATCAGATTGTGTGCGACTCGCACCCCCATATCACGCTCCGGGAAGACGACCCGATCCGCGCCTACCTTGTAGAGCACCTGTCCGTGCCTTTCATTTTGCGCTTTGGCGACGATCTTTTTGACGCCCATTTCCTTTAGAATCAGCACGGTCAAGATGCTGGCCTGAATATCGGCTCCGATCGAGACGACGACGACATCAAAATTGCGGATGCCAATCTCGCGAAGCGCTCTCTCGTCTGTAGAATCGGCTGCAACCGCATGGGTCACGTACTGAATATTTTCATTGATTCGCTCTTCATCCTCGTCGATCCCCATCACTTCGTATTCCATTTCATACAAGGTGCGGGCTACACTGGATCCAAACCTGCCCATGCCAATGATAGCGAACTGCTTGGACATTCCTTCCACTCCTTCTTCATTCCTGCCTGCTGTTGGGTTAAAAAGCCCATCCCATCATTGGCAGAAGACATCCTCGGATAGTTGAATACCAAGCATTATAACACAAGGATTTACCCTGCTACAAAAGCAGGTATGAGCTTACCTGGAAAGACGAATACTAGGGGGGCAACCCATATCGAAAAAGGGGGTGTCCGTCCGTCATGAACATCGCTTCTCTGAACCTTCGTCAGGCGATTATGTACAAAATGCAGGGCTCTGACGCAAATGCCGTCGAAGATACCATCAGTGACGCCATTTCCACCGGTCAGGAAAAAACGCTTCCGGGATTGGGCGTGTTGTTCGAAGTGCTGTGGCAAAACAGCGATGCCTCGAGCCGTCAGGAAATGGTGCAAACGATTGCCGAGCATCTGCCGAAACAGGCTGACCGTCCGATTTAATCGAGAAGAGAGGGAGGGACTTCGTGGTCTCTCCCTTTTCACTTAGTGCATTTCCATGCCAAGTCGCCGCAGCTTTATCGTGTATTTCACCTCAATCGGGAATTGCTTGAAGTCTTTGAACCAGTCATGCTTTCTCCAGTAATCCGCATAATGATGGCCGCGCATGGCGAGACCGAGTTTGAGGATGTCGCTGTTGTACTGCTTCTGCAGGATATCAAGCATTTTCCTGGCCCGTTTTTCCATTTCTTTTTTGATGAGTTTCTGCAGCATCACGATCACCTCTTCCGGCGACCCTTCAACGTTTTTGGTCATTTCGATAATGTCCCCCTGTATCTCGCATAAGTACGCAACGCCATGTCCGCTATGGTTATCCTGTCCCGTCGCATGCGATCCTTTCATTTCCAATTTCGTTCTGACGAAGTGAGGACGAAAGGAGATGTACCCTCCTCCCTTACCCGGGAGCGGTACGATGACATCTCCTCCCCTTTTCTCATCTCTCAGCTGCAAAAGTGCCCACGTATGGATATCATTGAGCGAGCCGACCATTTTTTGATCCCGAAAAACAGCTACCCCTTTCCATTTGACGTCATCCTTATAGGCCTGCACATAGTTTAGCATCGGCTGCAAGGTCTCATTGGACGTCTGAATCAAGTATTCGCCCATCGTTTGGTCAGGGATCGTGCCCATTTTCGTTCCATTTTCGATGAGATCCATTAAAAACACGACGGGAATCTGGATCAAGCCGGGTTTCATCTCCAGCAAATCGGCTGCTCTCCCTTGAACGACGACAGGCCACATCAGACGTCGTATTTGAGGGTCCCGCCGAAAGCTGTCAATGATGTCATCCATTCCTCTTCTGGCCACGTCTTCACTGATAGCGAGCACACGCGTATGCCCGAGGAAAATCCGCTGATTCAGACGCTGCTGAAGATTGTTGACGGCATCAATTACGGTTTTCCCGGTAACACTCATAATTTTTACCGCGTCCTTGTTTCCTCCCCCTCCCTGCCCGCTGCTGCCGGCAATTTTGATCGGAATCGGAATTTGTACAGTCAATTTATATAAGTTCTGCCTGCCCTCGACCAAGTCGATGCCAAGCGCGATAACGGATGTTCTCTCCTCCAGTTCGCGCCGATCCCAGCAGCCTGTCAAAAGCGTCATAAAGAGTAATAAACAGCATAGGGAAGCCCAGGCTTTACCCATGCGCATCACTTCCCTTTTCCCTTTTTCTTCCCCGGTCGCGATAGAGCATGATCAGCCAGTGGATCAAAGGTGAGACGACGCTGATCCAGACGGTTGTATATCCGATTAAAGAGGTCATCTTAAAGAGCTCCACGATGTTCTGCGGTCCAATCGCAACGAAAAAAAGGGGAAAGATCAAAACAATAGATGCAATCCGCTGGAAAAGCATTCCCTTCTTCAGAAGCTGGCGCAAGCCGTAGATTACTGCATAGTATCCATTAGCTACGGTTGTAAAAACAGCCGCTACCCAGACAGCGAGAAAAGCCGATTCCAGCCGTTCCAATATCAATCCGGGCACTTGCGTCGACTTGACGAGCTCCAAGGTCGGCCAGGTTACCCTTTGCAATTCCTCATGGCCAAAAACGACGATCCCCGCGAGGACGATCAATGTGTATACAAAAACAGAGATCCCGATACCGTAGAACCCTGCTTTGACTTTTCCCGTATTTTCGTGTGCAAAAGCGAAAAAGATCAGCATGATCTCGTAACCTTGAAATGAAAAATTGGTCTCAAACGCCCCCGTGATAATGGTCTCCCAAGGCACCCTGATCAGTGGGAGTATGTTGTTCCATTCCGCTTTTTGAAAGGACGCAAGCGCAATAAACAGAATCGGGAACAAAATGAGCGGAAACAGGATTTCATTGACCCGGGCAAGGGTATCGATCTCGTGCAAGCAGAGAATCACAGCCAACACGAACATCGAGACAATAATGACCTCCAGTGGCGTATCCATCAATACAGCTGTAACGACCACCTCACCAAAAATACGGGATGTTATGGCCGTGGTCACGAAGAGAGCAATGAGAAACATCATAATCCATGGCAGGCTGAGCCAAAACCCCAAACGGGATTGCTCATGTCCCCCCCACACAATCCGACTGTACTGGATAAATGTCAGTCCAGGGAAACGTCTGCTTAAAACCGCGATCAACCAAATCGCAAAAAACGTCAGAACCGACCCCAAAATCGGAGCCATCCAGCCCGCTTCAAACATCTTTTCAGTGGTTGTTCTCGGCAATGTCAGAACACCTACGCCAATCAGCGTGCTGGTAATGAGCGAAGTCATCTGCCACAGGGAAAACGTATTGTGCTGCGGATCTTTCCCAAGCTGGCTCATGACTTCTCTCCCCCCTTGCGGATCTCGTCCTGAGGATGGAACATGGTGGGGCGCCTTGTCAGCCACCTGAATGGCATGCGAATGACCATGTCCCTCATCGCGACCAAATTAATCGGGCTGATCGGTGTCAAGTAAGGCACGCCAAACGACTTCAGGGACGAAAGATGGATCAGGATAATGATGATAAACAGCATAATCCCGTACAAGCCAAACATCCCCGCCAATAGCATCAACGGGAATCGCAGCATCCGAATGGCGATAGCGGCACTATAGCTGGGGGTTGCAAAGGAACCGATCGTGGTCAGCGCGACGATGATGACCATGATCGGACTGACGAGGCCGGCCGAAACGGCGGCTTCACCGACGACAAGCGCTCCAACGATTCCGATGGTAGGTCCAATGGGGCCAGGCAGACGTACGCTTGCTTCCCGCAAAATCTCAATCGCCGTCTCCATAATTAATGCCTCCATCACAGACGGAAAAGGCACAGTTGAGCGTCCGGCAGCCATGGCTATAACAAGCCGGGAAGGGATCATTTCCGGATGAAACGAGCTGAACGCGATGTAAAGAGACGGCATAAGCAGCGCGATAATCATGCTGACTCCCCGAATCATCCTGATAAAGGTTGCGATATAAAAGCGTTCATAGTAATCTTCCGGGCTCTGATAGAACTGCGAGAAGACAGCCGGTGCGATTAGGGCAAACGGAGTGCCATCAACCAGAATCGCCACCTTTCCTTCCAGCAGGTTGGCGACCACCTTGTCCGGCCTTTCCGTGTTCTGTATCTGCGGGAAAGGAGACCAGCGGGTGTCCTGGATCAACTGCTCGATATAACCGCTCTCTAATATGGCGTCGATGTTGATGTTTTCAACCCTTCGGCAAATTTCCTGAACGATGGGCTGATGAGCGATCCCCTCGATATAAGTAACGTAAATATCCGTCTGTGTCCGTTGGCCTACTACAAAATGCTTGAGCCGCAGGTTGGGGTCTTTTAGCCGCGACCGGATTAGCGCTGAATTAACGCAAAGCGTCTCTGCAAAGCCGTCGCGCGGCCCACGTACGACAGACTCCGTTTTGGGCTCTTCCACCCCACGTCGATCCCATCCCCTGGTGTTGTTTAAAAACACCTTGTTCTGTCCATCCAGAACAAGCACGGCATTTCCAAATAGGATGTTGCGAATCGCCTGCCGCAGTCGGTCTGTAGATTCCAGCTCATTGACAGCCGGTTTTTCGTAGGTGACACTCGTGGAAGCCATAAACCGTATGATATACTCACTGACCACACCTCGGTCCACCATGCCATCTATGAATAGCAGAGCGGCCTCTGTGCCGTTTTTCACAGTAAACCTCCGTACCACCAAGTCATCGCTTTTGCCGAGCTGTTTCTCCAGCAGGGCGAGGTTTTCTTCCAGACTGGAGGAGAGGATCGTATCAGGGACGCTTTCCATGCTTTTGTTGGCATGTTGGGTAAGGGCAGCATTCCGCAAACTTGCTTTTCGCTTTTCCCACGCTTTCCAAAACTGGCTCAACGCTCTCCCCCCTGTACCGTCAGATGTGGTTAGTGTGCCCAAAAATGGATAGAACACTCTCCTTTTCATTCTGATGGAACAGGTAAAACGTCCGTTGAACAACAAAAAAAACCGCCTTTACGACAAGGCGGACCATTTCAGGATATAGCGAATCGCTAGAAAAAGCAGATACATCTGAATGATGAAAAAAACCGGAACAGGGATCGTAAAAGAGAGGTGCTTGGTCTTGTGGCGGAAAAAGAGCATACCCGCCCAGGTCCCTGCTGCCCCTCCCAATGCAGCGACGAGCAGGAGCCCGGATTCGGGTATGCGAAGCCTTCCCTGCTTGGCGCAGCGCTTGTCGTTTGCCGTCACCATGAAGGCGTACACATTGACAAGAATGATGCCCGCAAGCAGCCAGAGCAGCTGCTGGCTCCACCAGCCGTACCCGATCATGAGCCAGGTACACGCCAGCAGAGCATTGCGAACCCTTTTATACGTTTCCAAATGATGCTGGTTGTTCATCTTTATTCTCCTTTTGCCCGAAAAGCGCGATTGGCAACAATGAACCGGCGAATGAGAAGACCTGCAGCAAACAGAACCGCCAGCACCAGAAGGCCATATAAACCGTAGGAGCGGATTAATGTGATGATCCCTTCTACATTGCGTCCAAAAATGTATCCAATCGCATAAAACGCAGCCGTCCATAATAAGCCGATCGGGTACGACAAAATCGCATAGCGTCGGAAGGTCATTCCGCTCATTGCGACGATATACGGAACCACGTGCCGAACCACAGGAAACAAATAGCTGAAGCAAAGAGCCAGCGTGCCGTACTTCTCCAGCAAAGCAGTAGATCGCTGGACCGTATGCCTCATCTTTTCCGTTTTGGACAACCACTTCAGGATCGGTTTGCCAAAGAATTTTCCGAGCAGAAATCCGATCGTCAATCCCGAAGCTACTCCGATATAGCCTGCCAAAAAGGCGTAGACCGGGTCCAGCAGTTTAATTGAAGCCAGAAATCCCCCCGTGGCCACCACCAATTCGTCTGGAATGGGCAATCCGACGATCCCCAGCCAGAGCAAAAAGAAGATGGCAATATAGCCGTATTGCTCGATTATCGACATCAACAGGTTGATTTCCATGGCGCAAAAAATCCCCTATCCTCGCCGCTTGGCTCTGTTTCGTTTAGGCCGTCGGCGCTATTTCCAATTTCATATCCCTTTTACCTATACGGATGCACAGCCCCAAAAGTTACTTGTACTATTTTGCAATCTAAACAAGGCTTTTATCAATACAAATCATTTATTGAACAAGAAATGATCTACCGAATGGACAAAAGCTCGTCTTGCTTGACCACCGTATAGGAATTATCCTGACCTTCCTGATAGGGATAATACACAACCAATACATGCGAACCTTCTACAAGCTCACCAGATTCCTCCCATTTCCCAATGTCGAAGGAAACAAGAGCAGGCAGGGTGTGCTTGAAATACTCCTTCTCCGTTGCGGTATGTCGGGCGAAATCTTCGCGCAGCTGCTCGCGTTTTTCCGCGACGACCTGATAGAGCGCTTGCAGGTCCGATTTTTCCAGTACGTCATCCCACCAGAGCTTTCGCGGGCGATGCTTTTGATTCCGCAGGTAATCGTATTTCATCAGGCTGAGAATGTGCTGCATCTGCTCTGTCCCGCGATTCTCCAGAAACAGGCGCAAACGGAGAAACAAATCCTCCAACTGATGACCGATCCGGCTCCACCCTTTTTCTTCCCAAAAATCTCCAAACTCCTGAAAGAAATCAAAAGGTGTGGCAAAGGTGCGGGTCACAAGCCATTCCAGCGTGTTGTCCATACGATGCGCATTCCAGTACTTCTCCAGAATATCCTCTGCCCGCTTGATCCGCTGCATATCGCCAAAAGAGAGTACATTGTTCCCGAGAATTTCGTACGGTGCCTGGTCCATGTAAATATAGCCGTGATTGGCTGCCCGCGCTCTGACGCCAGTACCGCGCAGCATCTTCAGAAAACCGAGCTGAAGCTCTTCCGGCCGAAGCGCGAACACATCGTTGAACGTCTTGCGAAACGAATCGTAGTCCTCTTCGGGGAGTCCTGCAATCAAATCAAGATGCTGGTCAATTTTTTTGGAATTCTTGATTTTGGTAACGGTATTGGCCAGGCGATCAAAGCGTTGAATCCGCTGTACGAGGCGGTTTGTCTCGTCATTGGTCGACTGGACGCCGATTTCAAACCGGAAAATTCCCGGAGGCGCATTTTCAATCAGGAAGTCGAGAACGTCGGCACGCAGAATGTCGGCCGTGATCTCGAACTGAAACACGGTTCCATTGTGATTGTCAATCAGGAACTGAAAGATCTCCAATGCGTACTTCTTGTTGATGTTAAACGTCCGGTCGACGAATTTAATCGTTTTGACCCCGTGGGAAATAAGCCTCAATAAATCAGCCTTCACTCGCTCAAGGCCAAAATAGCGGACCCCGTCTTCAATGGAGGACAGGCAGTACTGGCACTTGAACGGACAGCCGCGCGACGCTTCGAAATAAACGACCCGATTGTTCAGCTCGTCCAGATCCTCTTCAAATGGGGAAGGGATGGAATCCAAGTTCTCAATTTGTGCACGCGGAGCGCTAAACCTGACGTGCTCTCCGTCGCGATAGGCGATGCCCGCGACGTCCTTTAAGCGAGGAGGCTCTCCTGTACGAAACGATTCATCATAGGCTTGCATCAATTCAAGAAACGTCTGCTCGCCTTCTCCCAGCACGATCACGTCGAATTCCGGATGCTGCTTGAGCCAGTGGTCGGCATCATAGCTCACTTCCGGACCTCCGACGATGACGGGCAGGTCGGGACGGATTTTCTTCAAGTTGGCGATCACGTCGATCGTCTCGCGTATATTCCAGATGTAACAGGAAAAAGCGGCAATATCCGGCTGCCGCTTGTAGATGTCACCGACGACATTCAGGGTTACATCGTTTATCGTGTATTCGGCCAATTCAATATCGGGAAATGTCGGCTTTGTATAGCTGCGCAAATAACGCAAGGCCAGTGAAGAGTGTATGAACTTGGCGTTAAGTGTAGACAATAAAATTTTCATCTGTACGTGTACTCCTCTTGGACAAATCTCCCCCTGTCTTTCGCACAGGGGACAGGCACTTTTTGCCTTCTGTAACAGTATCACAAGCCATGCCCGGCAGCAAATGCAGATACTGGTCCTACCCTTTTTTGGTCAGCTCCCGGATGACATGTCCAAGCTCCGGCACGATCAAACGATTCATCGCCAAGCGGACTGCTCCTGTAGAACCTGGCGTAGAAAAAATGGCCTTCCCCTGTTTGACGCCAGCGACCGCTCTGCTGAGAATGGCAGCCGAGCCGATATCCTCCGTGTAGCTCAACATGCGGAACAACTCGCCGAATCCTGGAATCTCCTTATCCAAAAGACCCGAAACGGCTTCAAATGTATTGTCCCGAGGAGAGATGCCTGTCCCGCCATTTAGCAAAATCGCTTGAACCGCCGGATCGGCCACTCCCTCTTCGATGGCTGCGATCACCTGTGCAGGCTCGTCCTTTACGATGCGATATTGCAAAGTAAGATGACCAGCCTCCCGCAACAGCTCCATCATCAGTTGGCCGCTCTTGTCCGTCTCTTCGGTCCTTGTATCTGAAACGGTAATCACCATGCAGCCCACTTGCTTCGGGGCATTTGCCTTATGCTCCTTCGTGCTCATATGATTTCATCCTCTCTGGAAACGGCATAGGAAAAACCGTCCCGCCCCTGTCTTTTATCTGAAGCCATGATACCATTTTCATGGCAGGCCTATCCAGTCACGTGCAATACCGTTCGATTACATGTTTCACTCCCTGCTCGATCGGGATTGTTTTATAATGAGGCGATAGAAGGTTGACATTGCTTTCATCGAGGTGGGTACTCACATGCCAAATCGCCCTTTCTTTTCCTTTCACTTTCACAAGCATTCCAAGACACCGCTTAACGTTCAACTGTTCGAACAGTTGCAAACAGCCATCTTGCGCGGCGCCTTTCTCCAGGGAGACCAGCTTATTTCGCTTCGCGAGATGAAGGCGATCACCGGCTGTTCTTTGGAAACGGTGAAAAAAGCGTACGATTTGCTGGTCCAACATGAATGGGTAGAAGCCCTGCACGGAAAGGGGTATTTCCTCACCGCAAAAGCCAGGGAAATGCGACGCAGCGACCGGCTCCCTCTCGCTGATATTCCGCTCTTCTCATTGGCTGATTCTACACCCCCGCCAGGCGACGACTTGCTGCGCCGACTGCGCTCTTCCTTTGCGGATAGCGTAAACGTGCTGACTGAACAGGCAGGGCAAAAGAAACTCCGAAGAATACAGGCTGCAGACGCCTATTGCGTACATTTGAACAGCCGGGGAATACCTGCCGCACCTGAGCGTCTGCTATTGTTTAACCGCAGTACAAGTGCATTTACCTTCGTTGTTCAGCAGCTTATGCAGAAAACAGATATCGTCTTTGTGGAAGAATACCATTACCCTGTATTTTCCGCTATGCTGAAACACTGCGGCATCACCGCAAAAGCGATCCCCCTGGACAGGGAAGGCATCGATATAGAAGCTTTGGAGGCCGCCACGAAAGCAGCTCCTCCCGGGTGGCTTTTGATCAATCCGCATCACCATTTTCCTACCGGGATCAGCTATTCCCGCAAGCGAAAAGAGTATTTGCTAGACTGGGCGGAAAGAAATCGCGTGACGCTTTTGGAAAACGACCATCACGGAGATTTGTGGTTTCGCAGACCAAGTCGCACGCTTTACCAGCTTGCAGTGGAAACAGGACGCTCAGTCCCCGTCTATACGCTTCATTCCTTTTCCAAAACGCTTGGGCGCGACCTTCAACTAGGGGCGCTCGTGCTTCCAAGCCAGCTTACGGAGGAGGAGCGTGAGCGTTTGCGGCAGCTCGTTTCCCTTACAGGTGCAGAGCCATCCTTGCTCATTTTGGAGGCGGCCGTTTCCCTCCTGAACGATCCGTGGTTTGCCGAAGTTTATCTGGCGGAAAGACGCTCTCTCTTTTTTGCCAGATGGCAATGCCTGCTTCAGGAACAGCCGCAAGCACTGCCGGCACATGCCCGCCTGCTGCCGATAAAAGGCGGACTCAATACGTGGATCGAGTGGGGGACGCCCAGTCCGCACGCTGCCGCACAGGAAGAACGGGTAATTGCTCACCTGCGCGAGGAGGGACTTGAACTTGCGGCAGGAAAGTCCTTTCGCCTTCCCGACGAACCAGAGGGACTCATCCGGCGGCCAGCCGTTCGCTTTCCGTTAGCTCCGCTGGACAAGCGCGAGCTGACGTATTGGCTGCAGCGCCTGGGAGCCATGCTCCTTCGTTAAAAATCCATCTTCACCGCTTGCACTTCGTCTATTATACTTACATTGGTTCCTGACATACTAAGCGAAAGCCTTTTGCCCAATCAAACGGAGAGAACCGAGGATGATCGCGAATGATACGGAAAATTGTAGAGAAGCTCCACCTTGATCCCCCGAAAACCCTTGTCCTTGGTTTTGCCCTTATCATTCTGCTTGGTGCCTTTCTGCTCACGCTGCCTGTCGCGACGATCGACGGGGCGGGACTTTCCTGGCTGGATGCCTTGTTTACCTCTACGTCCGCCACATGCGTAACAGGATTGGTCGTCGTGGATACAGGCACGACATTTACTTTGTTCGGGCAGCTCGTGATCTTGAGCTTGATCCAGGTCGGCGGGCTCGGCTTCATGACCATCGCCACTTTTTTTGCTCTGATCATGCGCAAGCGAATTTCTTTGCGCGAGCGCCTTCTCCTGCAGGAATCCTTAAACCAGGTTTCGATTGAAGGGATTGTGCGCCTGGCAAAGCTGATCATTATTTTTACAGCTATCACCGAGGTTATCGGCGGATTGCTGCTGGCCCTGCGCTTTTCTTTTGACATGCCGGTCGGCAGAGCCTTTTACTACGGCTTTTTTCATGCCATCTCCAATTTTAACAACGCCGGCTTCGACTTGATGGGCGACTTCTCCAGCCTGACACGCTATGTATCGGACCCTGTTGTGACGTTGGTCGTCTGCGCCATGATCATTCTGGGCGGGATCGGCTTCATCGTCGTCAGCGAAGTGTTTGAATACCGTCAGACAAAGCGATTGTCGCTCCATACAAAAGTTGTTTTGTACACGACTGCCTGTCTGATCCTGATCGGTACCGGACTGATTTTTATACTGGAATACAACAATCCGAAGACGCTTCAGCCGCTTTCGCCATTGGGGAAGGTGCTCGGCTCCCTGTATCAGTCCGTCACGGCACGTACGGCAGGCTCAAACACGTTGAGCATCGGAGATATGCGGCAGTCTTCCCTGTTTCTCATCATCCTGTTGATGTTTATCGGGGCCTCTCCAGGGTCTACGGGAGGCGGTATCAAGACGACGACCTTCGCTACCCTGATCGGAGCCGTCATCGCCCAGATCAAAGGGAAGGAAGATGTGATTTTTTTCCGCCAGAGATTGCTGCCCCATGTCATCTATAAATCGCTGACTGTAACCGTCATCGGGATGCTTGTCGTCATCGTCGTAACGATGATCCTCACCATTACCGAAGCGGGTGCCGAATTTTTGATGATCCTGTTCGAGGTGACCTCCGCATTTGCCACAACGGGGCTTTCGATGGGACTTACCCCGCTGCTGACCCCGATCGGCAAGATCCTGATCATCCTGACCATGTTTGCAGGCAGGCTAGGCCCCCTTACCATCGCCTTTGCACTAGCCCAGCGAAAGCAAAAGGAATACTACCGCTATCCAAAAGGAAAAATCATGATTGGATAGCGAATAAAACAGCCCCGTCACTTCAGCCCAGAGGCCGAATGGACGGGGTTGTCGTTTTTCGCGCCAATAAATAGCCGGCAAGCAACAGGGCAAGGCTCCACGCTCCACTCACATAGAGCGGATCGATACCGGTCACAGGCAGCAGCAGCCAGCTCCAGACCAGTGCGAAAATCGGCGCGCCCCAAATCGCGACTGCTCCATAGCGCTCATGTACCGGCGTCAACTGAAACAGGAAGAAAAGCACGGGGAAAAATACCGTGACCCCTCTGAGCGTCATCGCCAGGAAGGCCCAATGAAGAATGAGTGCATGCTCATCCAGACAGACAAATGCGTAAGCCATCAAAATTACAACGATGATCAACAATCGTGAGAGGGCCAGATTTTTTTTGTCTGAGCGAAAGCGGTCCGTATATTTCTGGATGACATCCCGATTGAGAATCGTTGCGATGCTGAGTGTCAATGCGGCGCCTGTCATCACCACAGAAAGCAGGATAACGGCATATGCCCCACCGGCCAGCCATATCGGGGAATGGAGCAGAAAGAACTGGGGAACGGCCTCGCGCGGTGAAAGCTGCGGATGCGTGTCATGCATATACATCCCGATCCATGCACTCACCAGACCGATCAAAATGATGACAACTCCCGCTGTCACGGCGCCTGTCCGGGCATCTGCGGCACTGCGGCTCGCGAAAATGGGCTGAAGATACGCCTGCGTAGAAAAAATGCCGACGATCATTGCTGCACCCTGCGCCCAGCCTATGCCTGCTTCCGGCACAGTCAGAGTGAAACGCCCTTCGCCCCACCAACGGATGTAGCTGTCTCCGCTCACTTGCCACCACAGCCAAGCGCCAGTCCCGACCAGCAGCAGTACAAGCATGGCTGTTTTTAACGTCCCGACGATGCTCGCTCCCATGAAACCGCCAGCCAGCACGTAAGCAAAAATTAAAAAGGACGGGATCAACGCCATAACAACCAACGGCCCTTTCCAGAAAACAGTGACGAACGGAAGGGCAGCCAGCAATTGTGCGATCACCTGGATAAACATGCCCAAGGATAAAAACAAGCTGGCTCCCAGTTGCGAGCGGCGACCGTATTGCCCTCCGACCAGCTCTGGCAGCGTCTCCACCCTCATCCGAATAAAGCGATTGGCAAACAGCCCAAGCAGCATGACCGCAACCCCGCCGCCCAGCGTAAACCAGATCGAAGCCAAGCCGTACTGAAAGGCAAGCTCTCCCGTTCCGACGATAGAGGTGCCGCCGACGAATCCACCTACCAGGGCTCCGGCAACCATCCCGGCTGACAAGGAGCCCCCTGCATTGCTAAAATCGCTGCTGCGCCGTACAGCTCGCTTCGCCACAACACCGGCAACGACTGTACACATCAAGACCGCAAGAAAACTGAGCAGAAATCCGATCGAGGACACGCTGTTCTCCCCTCTAATGCTGCTTTGTTGGGCCGCCACGGCAACACGTGGCGACATCTGTCAAAAGATTGAGTTAATGACTTTAGTATATTACAAGAATGAGTTCATTCACAATAAGGGTTTACCCTTCCAGTGATATGAGCCATAAAAAAGACCCTGCTTGCTGTCGGCACAACGACCTTTGCAAACAGGATCCCGTGTATTCTCTTTACTTGGAAACGGCGGAGCCGGAGAGTGCTTCGCACACCAGTCGGCCCATTTCTTTTGTTCCAATCGCTTTGCTTCTGTCTGCGGCGATGTCTCCGGTACGGTGTCCCGCTTCCAGTACGGACCAGACAGCACGCTCTACATCATCTGCCGCTTTGTCCATCCCAAAGGAGAGCCGGAGCATCATCGCTGCGGACAGGATCGTCGCCAACGGATTGGCGATTCCTTGTCCGGCGATGTCAGGCGCCGAACCGTGAACCGGTTCGTACAGGCCAAAGCTTCCCTCAGCGAGGCTTGCCGATGCCAGCATACCGATCGAACCGGTCAGCATGGCCGCCTGATCGCTCAAAATGTCCCCAAACATGTTTTCTGTCACGATGACATCAAACTGCTTCGGAGCCCGGACCAACTGCATGGCGCACGCGTCTACCAGCATATGGGAGAGCTCGACGTCCGGATAATCGGCCGCTACCCGCTCTGTTACCTTCCGCCAGAGACGGGAGCTTTCGAGAACATTCGCCTTGTCTACCGAGACGAGGCGTTTTTGGCGCTTGCGGGCCACATCAAACGCGACGCGGACGATACGCTCGACCTCCGCCTCGTGATAGATGCATTGGTCTTCTGCCACTTCGCCGTTCGGTCCGTCGTAGCGTTTTTTCTCTCCGAAATAGATGCCGCCTGTCAGCTCCCGGACGACGATCAGATCGACGCCAGATACGACCTCCGGCTTGAGCGAGGACGCCTCTACCATCGAGGAATGCATGGTCGCCGGCCGAATATTCGCAAACAAGCCCAGCTCTTTGCGAATGCCGAGAAGCCCCGCTTCCGGACGAAGATGGCCGGGATTTTGATCCCATTTGGGACCGCCCACGGCACCCAGCATAACCGCATCCGCTTCTTTTGAGATCGCGATGGTTTCTGCTGGCAGCGGTGTTCCATCTGTGTCGATGGCGATACCGCCGATGCGTCCGTATTTGTAGTCAAATGTTACTCCTTCACGTTCTGCCACCAAAGAGAGAACCTTGACCGCTTCCTCCATGATTTCCGGTCCGATTCCGTCTCCGGGCAGGACTGCGATGCGATAGTTTTTTTTCATCTTCATCCCGCTTTTCTTTCAGTATCGTCTCATGCAAGTATGGTTGATCTCTTCCACGTATCGTTTTTCTTCTATTTATATATGGTTTCATGCAGCCGATTCATATCCGGCATCATATACAACCGAATCGTTTTACCGGCTGCGTTCGGTTTCCTATCATTTTTACCGTCTGCCGTACGCTTTGGTCTCTTCCACTCTATCCTTTTTACCGTTCGTCTCACGCTCAGCTCGTCGCTGCTACCAGGGCCTCTCCGCGACGCTCCAGAATCTTGTTGATGGCCCGCACATAAGCAATGGCGCTCGCTTCCAGAACGTCCGTGCTTACGCCACGGCCGGTTACCGTAAGATCGCCCTGCTGCAAGCGGACAAACACTTCTCCGAGGGCATCCTGGCCTTGTGTTACCGAGAGAATTTTGTAATCGGTCAGACTGACCTCTTCACCCGTCGCCCGATCAATTGCCTTGTAAATGGAATCAACAGAACCGTTTCCGCATGCAGCCTCCTCGCATGTCGAACCATCTGCCCGCACCAGTCTTACGCTCGCGGTCGGTACGGAGAGGTTGCCGTAGGAAAGCTGTACGGACTCGAGGCGGTACATTTCCGTCCCGCGGACCATTTTTCCGTCAACCAGAGCCAGAATGTCATCGTCGCTGATCTCTTTCTTCTTGTCGCACAATTCCTTGAAGGAAGCAAAAGCCGCGTCGATCTCTTCCTGCTCCAGATGGTAGCCAAGCTCCACCAGCTTTTCTTTGAAAGCATGGCGGCCGGAGTGTTTGCCCAGCACCAGCTTGTTGGATTTGAAGCCGACGGATTCCGGACGAATAATTTCGTAGGTGGTCGCCTCTTTGAGCACGCCGTCCTGGTGAATTCCCGATTCGTGGGCAAACGCATTCGCCCCCACGACCGCCTTGTTCCCAGGCACGATCATCCCGGTCAAACGGCTGACCAGCTGACTGGTCCGGGCGATTTCCTTCAGATTCAGCTTGGTCGTCGCCTCGTAGAAATCCTTGCGAGTCTCAAGGGCGAGAGCCACTTCCTCCAACGCTGCGTTGCCTGCGCGCTCTCCGATACCGTTGATGGTTCCTTCCACTTGGGTCGCGCCTGCTTCCACTGCGGCGAGGCTGTTTGCCACCGCCATGCCCAAATCGTCATGGCAGTGACAGCTCAGGCGGATTCCTTCCACTCCGGGAACGCGCTGGCGCAGCTCGCGGAAGATGTTTCCGTACTGGTACGGTGTCATGTAACCGACTGTATCCGGGATGTTGACTGTGGTCGCGCCTGCTTTGATCACAGCTTCTACCACTTCGGCCAGAAAATCGATCTCGGTGCGGGCAGCATCCTCGGCGGAGAACTGCACTTCCGTAAAGTATTTCTTGGCGTATGTGACTGCTTCCACCGCTTTTTCCAGCACCTGCTCCTTGGACATGCGCAGCTTGTGCTCGCGGTGAATCGGCGATGTCGCCAAAAAGACGTGGAGGCAGGCGTTTTGCGCATGGCGCAGCGCTTCGTATGCCTTATCCATATCGCCCTTGACCGCGCGGGCCAGGCTGACAATGGTGGAATTTTTCACGCGCTTTGCCACTTCGGCCACGGACTTTTGGTCGCCCGGGGAGGCAGCGGCAAAACCCGCTTCAATTCTCGTAACGCCCAGCTTCTCTAGTTGTAGGGCGATCTCCACCTTCTCGTTCGTGCTGATGTTGACGCCCGGAGACTGCTCCCCGTCGCGCAGTGTTGTATCAAAAATCTCAATGGTCCGCATGAACTTTCCACCTCCACAAAAGTTGTTGTTTTGTTTTTTTTCTTATTTATTCAGCCAGGACATCATGCCACGCAGCTTCGCACCCACTTGCTCGATGCCGTGTTCTGCTTCCAGACGGCGGCGAGCATTGAAGCCAGGGCGGTTCGCCTGGTTTTCCAAGATCCAGTTGCGGGCGAATGTGCCGTCTTGGATTTCCGCAAGCACTTTTTTCATCTCTTTGCGAGTTTCGTCCGTGATGATGCGACGGCCTGTGCTGTAGTCGCCGTATTCGGCTGTGTCGCTGATGGAGTAGCGCATGCGGGCGAGTCCGCCTTCGTACATCAGGTCAACGATCAGCTTCAGCTCATGCAGACATTCGAAGTAGGCAATTTCCGGCTCGTATCCAGCCTCAACCAGCGTATCGAAGCCCGCTTTTACCAGCTCGCTCACGCCGCCGCACAATACAGCCTGCTCACCGAACAGATCTGTTTCAGTCTCTTCGCGGAAGGACGTTTCGATGACGCCCGCCCGGGTGCAGCCGATGCCGCTTGCGTACGCCAGTGCTGTTTCCTTCGCTTTGCCGGAAGCATCCTGGTATACCGCGATCAGACCTGGAACGCCGAAGCCTTCTTGATACACGCGGCGCACGAGATGGCCCGGGCTCTTTGGAGCAACCATGATCACGTCAACGTCTGCTGGAGGCACGATTTGCCCGAAGTGGATGTTGAAGCCGTGGGAGAAGCAAAGCGTCGCGCCCGCTTTCAGATTGCCTGCGATCTCGTCGCGGTATACTTGCGCCTGACGCTCATCCGGCATGAGGATTTGCACCACATCTGCACGGCTGGCCGCTTCCGCTACCGATACGACTTCAAAGCCGTCTTTTGCCGCTTGGTCCCAGGATTTCCCTTCACGAAGACCGACAATGACTTTATAACCGCTGTCGCGCAGGTTTTGTGCTTGCGCGTGGCCTTGGCTGCCGTATCCGATAATTGCTACCGTTTTTCCTCTCAGTGCCTCTTTGTTTACGTCTGCTTCATAGTACATAGTTACCATGTGTATAGCCTCCCTAAAAAAGTTTAGTTGTTATCATTATTCTGAATATGCTGGTTTATACGTTGGCCGGTACAGGCACAACACTGCGTGCCATTGCCATGGAACCGGTACGCGTCAGCTCAATGATACCGTAGGTTTGCAAAAGAACGAGCAAGGCGTCGATTTTTTCTGTATCCCCTGTTACCTGGACGATCAGCGAATTTGGACCTACATCGACGATTGCGGCCCGGAACGGCTCGACAATCCCGTTCAATTCGGCCAACTGGCTCGGGTTGGCACTTACTTTGATCAGTGCCAGCTCCCTGGATACAAAGCTGTTTGCGCTGAGGTTCGTAACATTGATCACATCAATCAATTTATAGAGCTGCTTCATTAATTGATCGATTTTTTGCTCGTCTCCCCCGGTGGTGATGATCATCCGGGACAGCCCCGCCTCTTCGCTTCCTCCGACAGTGATGCTGTCGATATTGAAGCCGCGCTGGCCAAACAGATTGGCGACACGCGTCAGCACGCCGGGTTGGTCATTGACGAGTACGGCAATCGTATGTCGCTGCATCTAGTCGTCCCCCAATACCATTTGATCTAATGTGTTGCCGGCAGCAACCATCGGATAGACGTTTTCTTCCTGGGCCACGCGGAAATCCACAACGACTGGACCGTCATGCCGGAGTGCTTCGGCCCAGACAGCTTCTGCCTCCTCTGGCGTCGATGCCCGCAAGCCCTTTACTCCGTAAGCCTCTGCCAATTTGACAAAGTCCGGGCTGCAGGTCAGATCGATCTGGCTGTAGCGGTTGTCGTAGAACAGCTCCTGCCACTGGCGAACCATTCCGAGACACTGGTTGTTGATGATGGCGACCTTGACCGGTACGCGATACTGGGCGAGAATTGCCAGCTCCTGGTTGGTCATCTGGAAGCCGCCATCCCCTACCACCGCGATAACTGTTCGCTCTGGATGTGCAATCTGCGCGCCGATCGCGGCCGGGAAGCCGAAGCCCATCGTGCCGAGACCGCCCGAGGAGATGAAGGAGCGGGTATGCTTGAACTTGTAGTACTGTGCCGTCCACATCTGATGCTGTCCGACGTCTGTCGTGACAATCGCTTCTCCATTCGTGGAGCGGTACAGCAGTTCAATCACCGCTTGCGGCTTCAAGACCTCGCCATCCTTTTTGTAGCTGTACGGCTTTTCTGCCTGCCACTTGTGCAGCTGCGCAATCCACTCCTCGGAGTCGCACCGGGAGATGAGCGGCAGCGCCTTTTGCAAGGTGCTCTTCACATCTCCGGTCACCTTTACGGCTGTGGAGACGTTTTTGCCAAGCTCCGCCGGATCGATGTCCACGTGGACGATGCGGGCTTTCGGAGCAAACTCCTTCGTCCGCCCCATCGTGATCCGGTCGTCGAAGCGGGCACCGAGCCCGATGACACAGTCAGCGTTGAGCAGCGCCTGATTGGCTGTGTAGGAGCCGTGCATTCCCGGCATTCCCAGAGACAGCTCGTGTACCCCTGGAAATCCGCCCAGCCCCATGAAGGTGTTGATGACCGGAATCCGCGCCGCTTCGGCGAAAGCGCGCAGCTCCTGATCGGCTCCGGCGGAAATGATCCCGCCGCCTGCCATGATTACGGGCCGCTTCGCCTTTGAAATCGCCTGAACGAAAGCCTCGACATCCTCGTCGCTCGGCACTACCTCGGCTTGATAGCCGCGAATTTCCACCTTTTCCGGATAGAAGAACGGCGCCTTGGCATTGCTGACGTCTTTCGGAATGTCGATCAGGACCGGTCCCGGGCGCCCTGTCGTTGCGATATGGAACGCTTCTTTGACGACTCGCGGAATGTCGCGGACGTCACGCACAAAGTAGCTGTGCTTCGTGATCGGGATCGTAATGCCCGTGATGTTGGCTTCCTGGAACGCATCCGTGCCGATCAGTTGCTGAGCCACGTTGCCTGTGATGCAAACGAGCGGAACGGAGTCCATCTGCGCCGTGGCAATCCCGGTTACGAGATTGGTAGCCCCCGGCCCGGATGTGGCGATGACCACGCCCGGCTTTCCTGTCGCCCGTGCATAGCCGTCGGCTGCGTGAATCGCGCCTTGCTCGTGCCGGGTCAGAATGTGCTTGAAGTAGCTGCCGTACAAAGAATCGTAAATCGGCAGGACCGCACCGCCCGGATAGCCAAAAATGTACTCCACTTGCTCCAGGATCAGGCTGCGCAGAAGCGTCTCCGCCCCTGTCACCTCCTCACCGAACTTGACCGGCGGCATGCCGTTCTTTCCTTGTAATTCGGCTGTTTGTACACTCATGTTTCTCTCCTCCTCCCACGGTCTCTTCATGTATTGAAAAAACCTATTGGCTAATAGAAAAACCCTTTCGCCCCGACACGGTTTTGTATGCCATGTCTGTTTGGGGCGAAAGGGTTCGCGGTACCACCCAACTTCATCGGCGCCTCACGGTCAGCCGATCTCAGCCAGTCGATTGAAGACTGCGACACGGTAACGGGTGTCAATCGGCCCTACCTACTAGCCGCTATGGCGGCAGCGACTTTCAGTAAGGCGGCTCGAAGGCGAGCAATGCTCTGCATTCTTTGCCCAGTTCTCATCATCCTGGGCTCTCTGTAAAAGAAGTGGCAGGCACCATCCTTGTCATAGCCGGTTTGAATCAATATTTTCAATATTTCATTGTTGTCTGAAAATAAAGTGTTATGTCTGATTATAGCCACGCGTCTAGGGGGTGTCAACGAGATAAAAAACATTTTGCCGGACTTTTGTCCGAACGAATGTTCAGTCAAAAACGGCTTCGCCGTGCGGTTTTTTCGTGTAAGCGGATTCACATTCTTTTCAAAAAATTTGCGCTGCCGCTGCATTTTCTCCGGCCCAGAGCCCCCTCCATCCTGCTTTCCGTCGAAAAACGAGTCAGGAGATTCCGATCCCTGCCCAGCAAAAAAGCCCGGGCTTTCCCGGACTTTCGGCATGGTCTCTCTTTACGCTTTCAGCCCATTTTTCTCCGCCATCCCTCTGATCAGCACCTTGGCTACCTCGGGTCGGGAAAATTCGGCTGGAGGCATCACTCCGTTGCGAAGCAGCTCCCTTACCTTTGTACCGGACAGCTTTACATGCTGCTTGCTGTCATGCGGGCAGGTCTTGCCTGTCGCCATTCCTTGGCATGCCTTGCAGTAGAAGCTGTGTTCAAAAAAGAGCAGTTGAATCCCCAGCTCCCCAGGCAAAAACTCGGAGAAAATGTGCTGTGCATCATAGGTTCCATAGTAATCTCCGACTCCGGCATGATCCCGCCCTACGATGAAATGGGTGCAGCCGTAATTTTTCCGCACCAAAGCATGAAACACCGCCTCTCTCGGCCCGGCATATCTCATCGCTGCCGGAAAAGAGGCCAAAAACACCCTGTCCCGCGGATAGTAATGCTCAAGCAGCACCTGATAGCTCTCCATCCGGACGACAGCCGGCACGTCGTCCGCCTTCGTTTCCCCCATCAGCGGATTCAGAAACAAGCCGTCGACGATTTCCAAAGCGGTCTTTTGGATGTACTCATGGGCCCGGTGGACCGGATTGCGTGTCTGAAACCCGACGACAGTCTTCCAGCCCTTTTCCTTGAATGCTTCCCTCGTCTCCGCCGGCGTGTAGTAGGTATCGGCAAACAGTGCGGGAATGGGTCTTTTCAGGACGTCGATCGGACCGCCAATGTACAGATCGGGCTTCTCAAACAGCTTTTTTACTCCGGGATGCTCCAGATCGTTTGTACGGAATACATGCAAGGCTTCTCGTCTTTTATCAGGCTTGTATTTGCTGTTAACCGTCAGCACTGCGTACACCGTACCATCTTCCCCCGCCAGCAGCACTTCGTCCCCGATCCCGACATCCCGCACAGTTCTCTCATCCACGGCGAGGGTGACCGGAATCGACCAGACCGTGCCGTTTTGCAAACGCATCGATTCGACAACAGACTCGTAATCCGCTTCTTCGAGAAAGCCGGTAAGCGGCGAAAACGCTCCGATGGCAATACAATCGATGTCTGACAGCGTCCAGCGATCCACCGTTATGACCTTGCGGCTTCCTTTCTGCGGCAACCTTTTTTCCGGCGATACGAGTCGATTGATCAAAATGCCACCGTGGGGCAGGCTGCACTGTTTCATCATCCTCATCTCCCATTGCTTATTTATGCAGTCCGCATTCTGTTTTCGAAAAACCGCTCCACCTGCCAGCACGGGGGTCCTCTCCCGGCATTACAGGCCGGGTGCAAACACTGCATCCAATACTCGGATAGTGGCGATCATGCAGAGGGTTGTAGACGACATCGTGGGACCGGATGTACGTCCAGACGTCTTCCTGAGTCCAATCCGCCAACGGGTTCAGCTTGACCAACTGAAATTTTTCATCCCACTCCACCTTTTTCGCATTTGCCCGCGTAGGGGCCTGCTCCCGCCGAATTCCTGTAATCCATGCGCTATATGTGGAAAGAATTTCTCGCAGCGGCTCTACCTTCCGAAGCTTGCAGCAGAGATTCGGTTCCCTTTCCCAGAGCTTGTCGCCGTATCTCTCCGCCTGTTCTTCCAGAGTGAGCGCTGGCAGCTTTTGAATGAATGAGATGCCATAACGCTCTTGCAAGCGATCCCTCGTCGACAGCGTTTCCGGAAAGTGTTTGCCTGTGTCGAGATAAAAGATTGGCGTTTTCGGGGCCAGCTTGTGCAGCATGTCGATCAAGACGACGTCTTCCGCACCGAAGCTGGATGCCAGGACAATCTCTGTCCCAAACTGTTCGATTCCCCATGCGAGCACATCCTGGGGGTGCTTGGTTTCCAGGCGGTAAGCTGTCACATTCAGCTCCGCGTCCGAAAACCTGCGTTGATGGGTCATGCGTTTACTCTCCCTTCCTGCTAGGCTTACCTCACATCATATGAGGAAAGCAGGCGGGTGGATATTCGTCCCGGCAAACAATTGCCCACCGGCAGCCAGTGAATTCTCCCGGTCAGTGATCGACTTTCCCGGAGAGCAAAAAAGCGCCGCCGGATTTTTTCATCCAGACGGCGCTCTTGAATCTACTTGTCAGAGTTTTCGTTTTCGTAGGGAGCAAAGAAGCTGACCACCGGCATTGTGGCTGGTGTTGCCAGTGATGTTGTGGCTTGCGCTGCCGCTTGCCCCTCAGACTGGCTGCTGTCAGATACGGTGCTTTTTCCCAGGAACGAGGATGGCGGCACCACGTATGTTCCTTTATTTTCTCTCTCCTTGGCAAAGGCTCCTGTCGTCAGCATCGCCGAGCTCGCTACTGCCAGAAGGCCCAACATCATCCATTTGTTCTTTTTCATCTGTTCTAACACTCCTATCCAGGATTTTCTTTCACGCTCTCATCGTAACGCATCTGCATGGAGGCCAGAAACGGACGGGAGATGGGTTTTATTTCCTCCCGGAGACGGATGCATCGGCAGGTTTCAAGCCTGAGTTCCCCCGGTGAGGCATACCATCCTTTCCAAGACCATTGCACCAGTACCAAATTCTCATTTTTTCCCAATTCCATGTACAAAGAAGAAAAAAATGGTACGATGCTGTTGTTCTGATTTTTTTCCTAGGAGGATTATGCATGAAGAAAGTGATCGGCATATGGCTTACGGCCATTCTCTTGATTGCCGCTCTCACCGCTTGTTCGCAAAACGCCAAACCGGCTGATGAGAAGGCCCCCCAAAAAACCGAGGAGGCTTCATCGGATACGAAAACATCCGATACATCCTCATCTGAAGCAAATAAAGCTCCCGGAGAAGCCGTCCCCTTTGAAGTGGTTGGACAGTCCTCTGAAGACGCTCCGACCGATCAGGGTCAGACCGAGGTGCGTCTCGGGGGGAATGTTACCGTCGAAGAGAAGGAACTCGTCATCAAAGGGACCAGCAATCTGCTGCCTGGGGCCATCGTGGAGGCGGAGGTTACCTCAAAGGGCTACAACATGTGGGGATACAAGGCAAAGACAGAAGTTAACGGGGACGGCAGCTTTGAGATGACTGTAAAAAAGCCGGATGTCAAAAATACGATGGATGTGGAGCTTTCCTTTGATCCCTACGACCAAAGCGATCGCCTCAAGAAAGTCTATGGAGATAGCGGGGAGAAGCTGGCCGGACCATTCGTCTACCAGTCCAGCAATTTTGCCGAGATAGCATACTACGCTGCTGCTTACGCTCATGTGGCCCATGATGCCCCACTCAAAACGGCCGTCGCATTTGAGACTCCGAAGTGGGATAGACCTTCCGATTACGGGGACCCGACCGTCTGGTTCAAACCAACTGTGACCAAGGATGAAAAATACCTCTACGTCTCGGTAAAAAGCAACCTGTTGGAAGGGGCAACTGTCAAAGGGGATGTCGATATTCCCGGGCACATTCATTACGGATACACGGACTCTACGCGTGTCAAGCCCGATGGCTCGTTTACCTTGCAAATCGCCCATCCCAAAAAGGTCAAGGAGTATTATTTCCTGATTCGCTATGAGCCTGAAGAGGTGACGTGGCCAACCTTGAAGGAAGCCTACGGAACAAAAGGCGAAAAGCTGAAGGGTGAACTGGTCAAAGTGAAAGACAAAGATGACAAGACGATCAATATCGTAGAGATGAAAATCAAAATTACCGAGTAGTGCCTGACTTTCAGTCGAAAAATGCGTGTAAAAAAGAAACTGCCGGTTCGCTTCACTTTCGCAAGCAACTCGGCGGTTTCTTTTTGTCTTAGCGAGCGGCATATGAGCAGACAGTCATATTTTCGGCGTCCGAATCGCTGCTATTTGGCGTCTGTCTCGCTGCTTGTGACATCCATCTGTTATTTTTTAAGCGCGACTCGCTGCTTTTCGGAGACCATGAGTTCACTTGCAGCTTTTCAAAAGTCCCACCGCAGCTTTTTAAAAGTCCACTCGCAGCGCTTCCCTTTATTTCTTCTGAGCAGCCTCAGGCTTCTTCGGTGTTCCTTCCAGAAGCAAATCCTGCATCGCTTTGCGCTTCTCCTTCGTCAGCCCCAGCGCTTTCTCCAGGTATTCGTCATAGGAGCCGTAAGACTTCTTGATTTCGTCGAGAGCAGTCTGGAGGTACTCCTTGCGCACATCCAGCAAGCCTTGAGAAATCTCCATGCTGTATGGATCGAGCGCGTCCTTGAACATGTCGACCGCGATCTTGTTTGCCCCTTCGCGGTATGTATTGCTTTGCTGAGCAGGAGTCATCCATTACGGTCTCTTCCGGTACGTCCAGGGTTAACTTTGGCTGCAAAAAGCTTTTTGGAGATTTTTCCGTCTCAGGGCTCATCCATCTTTCACTACTCGGTTCTCGAGCAAACAGGCGAAGGCATTCTCGGCTACGACGATTTTGGGCCGTACTCGATGCGAGACGTTCGCGCCGAAGTATGGCGACTGCCCTCTGTTCTTACTGCCGTTCGCGAAAAGCAGACGACTGTCTCCTTGTCTGATTCGCTGCACCAGTATCCTTCTCGTTATGTACAGGGGTTGAACCATTTGCTGATCGTGCCGATCTGCTCGTCGTCAACCGTCATTGGTTTTGCCGGATTATGCAGGCATGCAGGCGGTCCTTCTTCGATTTCCCAAAACCTGGTCCATTATGCATCAAATCCGCTGTCAGGAAGCTAAAGGCGCATAACCGCTCGCAGGCCGTGGCCAAAGCGATGGGCCGGGGGCTGATTTGCTAACTCGATAAAAATAAAAAAACCGGTCAACCCCGAAGGGACGACCGGTTTTATTGTCTTACGCGTTCAGTTTGCTTTTTGCAACTGTTGCCAGCTCGTTGAATGCCAGTTTGTCATTCACAGCCAGATCAGCAAGCATTTTGCGGTTTACTTCAACGCCAGCCACTTTCAGGCCATGCATCAGACGGCTGTAGGACAGACCGTTGAGGCGAGCTTGCGCGTTGATACGAGTGATCCACAGTTTGCGGAAATCACGTTTTTTCTGACGACGGTCGCGATACGCGTACATCAGGGACTTCATTACCTGTGCGTTCGCGGATTTAAACAGGCGATGCTTGGAACCGAAGTATCCTTTCGCCAGCTTCAGGATTTTCTTATGACGACGGCGTGATACAATGCCACCTTTTACTCTTGGCATACTAAATTCCTCCTGATATTCCAGCACGGCGGCCTGATTGACTAGCGGCCGGGGCGAAAGCCAGACTGAAAGCTGGCCGGCTTACCCAACCTCCACAAGGCGCTTAGGGAGCACATGCTGATCATAGTGTTTGTTGGTTCGAGAATACGGTTTACAGATACGTAACCAGCTGTTCGATGCGTTTTTGGTCGCCTTTGGACACCAGAGCGCCTTTGCGCAGGTGGCGCTTCGCTTTGGTGGATTTGTTGGCAAACAAGTGGCTGGTGTAAGCGTGGTCGCGCTTCAGTTGGCCGGAACCAGTCTTTTTGAAACGCTTCGCAGCGCCTTTATGAGTTTTCATTTTCGGCATGGTGGTAATCCTCCTGTCCTAAACTGCTGTTTCGAGGCGGTGTGGCCTCGGCTTTTACTTTTCCGCTTTCGGCGCCAAAATCATGATCATGCTGCGGCCTTCAATTTTAGGCTTGCGCTCTGGAGCTGCAAGATCTTCACAAAGGGTGGCAACACGTTCCAAGACTTGCTGTCCGATCTCGGAGTGAGTGATTTCACGTCCACGGAAACGAATCGAGCACTTCACCTTGTGCTGTTCTTCCAAAAACTTGCGGACGTTGCGAAGCTTCGTTTGAAAATCGTGTTCCTCGATGTTGGAAGAGAAACGCACTTCCTTCAACTCGATGATCTTCTGGTTGCGACGCGCTTCCTTTTCCTTCTTTGCCTGTTCGTACTTGAACTTGCCGTAGTCCATGATACGGCAAACCGGCGGCTTGGCTGTCGGAGCTACGTTCACCAGATCGAGATCAGCTTCCTGCGCGATACGCAGCGCTTCTCTGATGGGCACGACTCCCAACTGGCTCCCGTCCGATCCAATTAAACGGACTTCACGGGCGCGAATCGCTTCGTTCACTAACAGTTGATCCTTGCTAATACTTGCCACCTCCGTCTTTTTCGAGAAGGAACAAAAATGTGCGAACGCTAATGCGCCCGCACATATCTCACCTAGCAAATACAACAGATTCACAGATTGCTTTGCGAGTGACCTGTCAACAGTCAAAATGACGTCGAACCAGGTGAGAAGCTGGGCGCTCCTGCTTTTTCTCGAAGGTATAAGTGTTTATACTCATATAATCATACTGGGTGAAGCAAGTCTTGTCAAGGGGGACTTCACTTTCACTATCCACCGATATGGGACATCTCTACCTTGGATCGTTTGGCGATCCCCGGCGTATTCTTGAGACGCTCCTCGGAATAGCGGTCATCCCGGCGAAGCCAGATCGAGCTGATCAGCTCCCGGATTTCCCCGTCGCTCTTCCCTTCCCGCAGCGGCTCGCGCAAATCCTCGCCGGACGAGGCAAACAGACAGTTGTACATTTTGCCCTCCGCCGACAAGCGGGCACGCGTACAAGTGGAGCAAAACGCCTGGGTGACCGAAGAGATCAAGCCGATCTCCCCCTCCTCGCCGACATAGCGGTACCTCGATGCGACTTCTCCGTAATAATTGGGATCAGCGGCTTCCAAAGGCATCTCGCTGTGAATCATGCTGACGATCTCCCTGGATGGCACCACCTGATCCAGCCTCCAGCCGTTGCTGTTGCCGACATCCATGAACTCGATAAAACGCAGGATGTGCTTTTTCTCCCGGAAATACCGGGCCATCGGCAGGATATCCTGGTCGTTGACTCCGCGCTGCACGACCATATTGATTTTCACGCCAAGTCCCGCTTCAGACGCAGCCTCTATTCCTTCGAGTATCTGCTCCACGCGGTACCCTCGGCCGTTTATCTTGCTAAAGCGCTCGTCATCGAGAGAATCCAGACTCACTGTCACTCTGTCGAGTCCCGCCTGCTTCAGCTCCTTGGCGTGCTTGGCCAGCAGCGAGCCATTGGTGGTCATCGCAATATCCTTGACCCCCTCTACCCCGCGAATCATCCTGATCAAGTCCGCCAGATTCCTGCGCATCAATGGCTCTCCGCCTGTAATGCGGATTTTCTCGACACCGAGCGAAGTAAAAATGGCGGTCAACCGTGTAATTTCCTCAAACGTAAGCAGCTTGTGCTGCGGCAAGAACGGATAGTCCGGGCCAAATATTTCAGCAGGCATGCAGTATTGGCAGCGAAAATTACATTTGTCTGTCACAGATATGCGCAAATCGCGGAGAGGACGTTTTCGTGAATCAAACACTTGCTTTTCCATCGCTGACCACTCCCCATTCGCCATCATTACCCTGCTTGCTTACGCGGGTGACAGATGGGACGATATATATATGATACTGCCAGAATCGCGGCAATTGTAGCCCCCTAAACGCTCAACTTCTTGAACAAATTGCGGAGAACGGATGATTTCCAAAAGCTGTGCGCCCTCTTCGCTCCGGTAGAACGATCCGCTCATCAGCAGATCATAGCGCTCTTCGGCGACCGGAATAAAATCGAGTCCCATCGCTTTGGCCGCCGAATAAATGCCCAGTCCGACATCAGCAGTGCCACCGGCGACCGCGGCGGCGACACTTAAATGGGAGACTGCCTCACGGGAATAGCCGTAAATGTCCGCTTGATCAATCCGCTCTTGCTTGAGCAAATAATCCAGCAGCAGCCTCGTTCCCGCACCCCTTTGACGGTTGATGTACGTGACGCCGGGTCTTACCAGGTCGCGAACCGTAGCAATCCCCAGCGGATTTCCCGGTTTGACGATCCAGCCTTGCTGACGGTAGACCAGCTGGATGAGCACCACGTCCTTGCCGGGCAAATATTTTTCCACAAACGGCTGATTGTAGGTGCCTGTCGCTTCATCGAACAAGTGGATACCTGCGATATGGGCTTCCCCTTTTTGAATGGCCAGAATCCCTCCCATACTGCCGAGATGGGAGGAGACGAGGAACCGATCCGGATGGGCCAGGCGAAGCAAGGTATGGAGCACGTCCATGGACAAATCATGGCTTCCGGTAGCTACGATCGTGTTATGAATCTGCTCGAGCGGCCGATACAGCTCGATTTCCGCCGTCTCTCCCTGCTCGTATCCGAGATGGCCGGGGGAGATTCGCAAGAGCCCGTCGGCCCGTACCATCGACATGGTGACTCCCGCCGCGCGGGTCAATGGATTGGCGATGTACCTGCCGTCGATACAGCCGACCGTCATGCGGATAAAGTCTTCCGCTCCCATGACGGAAACGATGCGTCGCCCGATTGTCGCTTTAATCTTCTGACGCTCGTTCTCCATCACTCCATAATACCGATGAATGAGCGAACGGGCAAACCATTCCAGATTCAAGTAGGCGGAAACGGGATATCCCGGCAGCCCGATCACGGGTTTTCCTTCCACAATCCCGACTACCACCGGCTTTCCCGGACGGGTCGCTACTCCATGTGTCAGCACTTCCCCCAGCTCTTCCACGACATGGACGGTAAAATCCTCCCGGCCCGCTGACGAACCGGCATTCAACAGCACCAGGTCCGCATCCTGCACGGCCGATTTGACCGCTTCCCTGATCAATCCGCAGTCGTCCGGAACGATGCTGTGAATGACCGGCTCCGCCCCCCACTCCTCCAAATAAGCGGCAAAAACGGCTCCGTTAAATTCGATGATCTCCCCTTCGGCTACCTGCTCGGAAGGAGGGATCAGCTCCGATCCGGTCGGAATGATGACAACTCTCGGCTTCTTGTAGACCGGAATCGTGACATTGCCGCCCGCGAGCAATGCTCCCAGATCGACTGGCCGCAGCTTGTGGTGGGCCGGCACGATGACCTCGCCGATCACAACGTCTTCGCCGATCGGACGGATATGCTGCCAGGGTGCGACCGACTCCAAAATCTCGATCGTCTCCTCGTCCACCTGATGCACATATTCGATCATGATGACGGCGTCGAATCCGTCGGGAATCGGGTCTCCGGTATCTACTTCTACGTAGTCCTCCCCGCGCTTCAGCCTGACGGGATGCTGCTCGTCTGCCCCAAATGTCTTCTCAGCCCTTACGGCGATGCCGTCCATCGCAGATGCGTGGTAATTGGGCATGGAAACCTTGGCGTAAATCGGCTCGGCGGTAACCCGGCCAAGTGCTTTTGCCGTCGGAATGTACTCGATCTGCGGCGCGAAGCGGACTTTTTTCGCAATCTTCTCTTGTGCTTCCCGAAGCGGGGTGTCTTCCAGGTAGATTTTCCGCATACTTCTCCTCCTGCGAACGTTTCAGCGTTGGTTTGATCCCTGCGCTTTCGCCCTTCTATGACTTGCTTTTTTTGCTTCAGCTCTTGAAAAGATGTACTTTGACAGACTCGCCTTCTACGATTCCTTCTTTATTTGCCGCAATCTCCACGATCCCTTCGCTTTCGACCAGCGTGGAAATCAGGCCCGACTTTCCAAAGACGGGCACAGCCCACAAGCCGTCCTCTCTCTCCTCCAGCTTGACTCGAATGTAATCCGTCCGCCCAACCGCGGAAGGGACGTTTCTCGCTATTTTTGCCGACAGGCGCAGGTCCGTCTGAGCCGGGCGAAGCCCCTGGAGTCTCTCCAGTATGGGGACAGCGAAGAGTTGAAACATAATCATCGCCGATACCGGATGACCGGGCAAGCCCATCACCGGTTTTTCTCCCGCTTTTGACAGAATTGTCGGCTTGCCGGGCTTGGTCGCGACACCGTGAACCAGAACGCCGGGATCACCGAGAGACTGCATCACCTGTACGGTGTAGTCCCTCGTCCCGACGGAGCTGCCGCCCGACAAAATGAGAAAATCCACTTTATGAAACAATTCGCTTGCCCGTTTGGCAAAGGTATCGTAATCATCTTTGACGATTCCCCCGTACAGGACCGTTGCTCCGCATTGCCGGGCTGCCGCTCCGATGGTGACGCTGTTGATGTCCCTTACTTCTCCCGGGGCAAGCACCTTTTTTTCCGAAGGAACGATCTCGTCTCCGGTGGACAATATGCCGACGATTGGCCGAGGGTGTACACGCACCGATGTCCTTCCGATCGCAGACAGGACGCCAAGATCCTGTGGACGGAGCCGATGCCCGCAAGCCATGACCAGCTCTCCTCGCTCCACGTCGTCGCCGGCCCGGACGATATTTTCGCCTGGAGCAACTTGCCGGAAGACATTCAACATCTCCCCAACCTCTTCGACATGCTCGATCATGACGACGCTGTCAGCCCCGGCAGGGATCATCCCTCCTGTCGGAATTGCCTGAGCCTGTCCTTCATGCAGGGCAGTATCCGCTGCCATGCCCATCTCGATCCGGCCTGTTATGTCCAGGAACGCCGGCAATGAATCCGAGGCCCCAAACGTATCTTTGGCGCAAACAGCAAAACCGTCTACCGTCGAGCGGGAAAAGTGCGGCACCTGCTCATCAGAGATGACGTCTTCGGCAAGCACCATCCCGCACACTTCGATCAGGGGAAGCTCGACGGGAGGCCGGCAGGGCTGGAATTGCTCGTTGATGATGCGCAGCGTCTCGGACACGGTTTTTACATGGAAGAATTTCATGTCTGCCTCCCTTTGGAATAATCGTTTAGCTTGATCACAGGATCGACTATAATTACAAGAAAAAGGAGAAAATTCCGATATGATCGTAAAGGTATTCGCCAATTTCCGCGAAATTTGTCAGGCAAAAACGGTAGAAGTCCCTACAGACAACGGCAATCGGGTCATCGATATCCTCGAGACGCTGATCAGGATGTTTCCTGCGTTGGAAGAGGAGGTCTTCACACCGGAGCGAACACTCAAACCATTTGTCCACGTCTTTATCAACGGGCGCAATGTCATTCATGCAGACGGGCTGGAGACACGCGTGCAGGAGGATGACCAGTTTGCGCTGTTCCCTCCGGTAGCAGGAGGCTGAAATGGCTGAGCAAACCGTGGAGCTGCGCGGCATCCCTCTCTCTCACCTGATCACCTATCTCGCCGAGTGCGGCGGAGTGCCGCTCGGCGATACGCTGCCGATCACAGTCCGAGGCGAACGTTGGCAAGCTGAATTGTTGCGGGAGGAAACCATACCGATTACCTCCCGCTTTGAGGTGCAAGCCGTGTTTATCCGCTTTCAGGCTGACGATCAGGGAACGCTCGACCGACTGTGGGAACGCTTTCGGATCAAGGTTCTCCGGGTTGGCGGTTGACAGGCCGGAAACAGCCGGCGAGAAAGAAAGATAGCCAGAAAAAGGTGGATGCCAGGCTCCACCTTTTCTTGCTTGCTAGGAAATGCCCAGCTCTTTCAGTTTTGCTTCAGGCACAACGCCGTCCACCCAGCCGCGCACCTGGTAGTATTCGTCCAGCATGACGTCCATGCGGCTTACATGGCCGGCACTGTTCCCTGTTCCCGGCTCTTCCGTAAAGCGTTTGGGCAGGTGGTCGTCCTCCCGTTTATTGAATCCGGCCAGGTTGTTGTAATGGCGCTCCAGATTGTAGATGCGCTCGCCGATTTTCATGACGTCGTCCGCGCTTACTTGAACGCCGGTCATCGTCGCGTACTGCTCAGCGTAGTTCTCCGCATTTTCCGAGAACGAGGAGAATTTGCAAATGTTCATCGAGTCGGAGAAGGCCAATAGGTCCTGGAATACCTTCAGCAGCTCTCCCTTGCCTTCCGGCTTCAGGCGGTCTGTCGGCATCGGGATACCGGCAATTTCGCTGGCAACCGTGTACCCGCGCAGGTGACAAGCCCCCCTGTTGCTGGTCGCGTAGCCGAGTCCAATCCCCTGGATGCCGCGCGGATCATACGCCGGAATGGCCTGACCCTTGACGCACATCGCCAGGTTTTCGTCGCCGAAGTGCTTCGCCGCTCGGGCGGTTCCTTCTGCGAGCACATCGCCGATCCCTTTCCGGAAGACGAGCATTTCCGTCAGCTCGATCATCCGGTCTGCATCGCCCCAGTCGATTCTCTCTTCCGTCAGCCCCTTCTCGTACGCTTCCATCATACAGGACAGCGTATTCCCCAGCTCAATCGTGTCCATGCCGTGCTCGTTGCACAGATTGATCAAAAAGGAAATCGGCGCCGCGTCGCTTACTCCACAGTTGGCGCCAAGCGCCCAGCCGGACTCGTACTCGAAGCTCTCGACGCGGGTTTTGTACTTGCCTTCCTTTACTTCGACTTCCTTTTTGCAGGCTACCGGACAGGCATGGCAGGTATTGTCCGCCACGAGCAGCGTAGCGTTGACCGTCTCGCCGCTGTGCCCCTCTGCTCCGTCCCAGTGCGAATATTTGGAATTCATCGTCGGAAGTGCGCCTACTTCATTGATGATACTGGTCAAAACGTTCGTGCCGTATACAGAGAGACCGCCCTTTTTCGGAGCCGTCAGACCGCCTTCCATGATCGCTTTGAGCGCCTTCTGGTTTGCTTTCTTGTACTCCTCATCCTGTGCAGGCTGCGGCATGTTTCCTTTTTGGGGCGCCTTGATGACGATCGCCTTCAAATTCTTGCTGCCGGCTACCGCCCCTGTGCCCCCACGCCCTGCCGCTCGGTCGTTTTCGTTCATGAACCCCGCAAAGCGAACCAGATTCTCTCCCGCTTGTCCGATGCAGATCACACTCAGGTCTTCCTTGCCGTAGCGCTCTTGCATCGCCTTTACTGTAGCGCGGGTCCCCTTTCCCCACAAGTCGCTTGCATCGCGCAGCTCTCCCTGTCCGTTCTCGATGTACAGGTAGACTGGTTTGTCGCTTTTGCCTTTGAAAATGACGTTGTCGATGCCCGCCCACTTCAGCCGCGCAGCCGACCATCCGCCCATGTGGGAATCCGTCACCGTACCTGTCAACGGAGACTTGGTCACCATACAGAGACGGCCGCTCATCGCCGAGCGCGATCCGGTCACCGGTCCGGTCATCACACAAAGGATGTTCTCGGCAGAAAACGGTTCCACCTGCGGACCGTTGTCATACACGTATTTCACTCCAAGCCCGCGTCCACCGATGTACTTCCTCGCCAGCTCCTCGTCGATCTGGCGATAATCCACGGCACCGGAAGAGAGGTCGACCAGGATCTCGCGGTTTTTGAAACCTCCCAGGTTCATCGCATGCTTCCCCCTTTTTTTCCATATGGTTGAATCTGAACGTTATCCTCTCTAAGTTCGACTATCGAGCAGGATTTCCTTCCTATAATACTGCGGCGGATCGGCAAAATTACCAATTTTTCGATTATTTTTTCGACTGATGTATTGCCAAGCGAACCATTCCTCAAGTATGTTTGTTTTAAACAAAACGGAACCAAACTGCTACCAACAAAACCAAACAAAACCAAATTAACGTGCTCGGAAGGGGGATTCTGGTGGATCGGGCGTATCTCACTCCGGAAGAGGTCGCTGCAGTATTAAAGCTGTCCAAGTACACCGTTTACGAGATGATCAAGCGCAAGGAATTGCCGGCTTCCAAAATCGGACGAGCCCTGCGCATTCTCCGAACTGATCTCGACCATTTCATGCGCGCTCACAAATCGTCAGAGGAGGAGCTTCCGACTCTCCATGACCGCGCCGCCGTTTTGCGAAGAGGTCACCCGCTGCAGGAGATTTACTTTGCCGGCAGCCATGACTTGTCGCTCGACCTGCTCACCCGTATGATCGCCAGACGCGGGGTAACGCTGTTCCCTGTCTATTCCGGGAGTATGGACGGATTGATCGAGCTGTACAAAGGCCGCGTGGACATCGCCGGCTGTCACCTGCTGGACCAGACGACCGGCGAGTATAACCTCCCCTATATCCGCTCTCTGCTGCCAAACGAGGAGGTGGCCGTCGTCAATCTCGTCACCCGTTGGCAAGGGTTTATCGTGCCTCTGGGCAATCCGCGGATGATCACCAGCTGGGAGGAGTTTCTCTCGGGCCGTCACCGCATCGTCAACCGTCAGCGAGGCTCAGGCACTCGGGTGCTGCTCGACTTCAAGCTGCGCCAGCTCGGCCGCTCCGCCGATCGCGTACCCGGCTACTACCGGGAAATGAACACACACTACGAGCTTGCTTCCGCTGTCCTGCGGGGAGACGCGGACACTGCACTGGGAATCGAAAGTGCCGCCCGCGGGCTTGGACTAGACTTTTTCCCTGTGCAGGAAGAGCGGTACGATCTCGTATTGCCTACGAGACTGCTCGATCAGGAGCGATTCCGCATCATGCTCGAGGTGCTGCGCGACCCGGGCTTTAAACAAATGGTCGTCGCCATGGGAGGCTACGGGGTGTCCTCAACCGGAAAAATAATTGACAGAATGTAAAAATGATTTCAACAATAGGGAGATGATTAGATTGAAGCGTCTTTATGTCTCTTTCTTCGCTGCCGTTCTTTCTTTGCTTCTCGCCGCCTGCTCGCAGGAGCCATCGGCAGCAACGCAAAGCTCGCAGCAGCCTCCGGCAGGAAATCAGCAGCAGGCCACCGCTGCGGAGCCGCGGCAACCGGCAGCTCCCGAATCGAAGCCGTCGGAATCGTCCGCCAAGGAGATCGTTTTGGCCACGACGACCAGCACGCAAGATTCCGGCCTGTTGGATGTGATGCTGCCCGCCTTTGAGCAAAAGAGCGGCATCAAGGTAAAGGTCGTCGCCGTCGGAACCGGACAGGCGATCAAGCTGGGCGAGGACGGCAATGCCGACGTGCTCCTCGTGCACTCCCGAAAGGCGGAGGACGAATTCGTATCCAAAGGATTCGGAACAGACGCCTATGACGTCATGTACAACCAGTTCTACATCGTAGGTCCCGCTGATGATCCGGCCGGCGCAAAAACAGCGAAAACCGCAGCAGAAGCGTTTGCCCTCATCGCGGAAAAGAAGGCTCCATTCATCTCTCGCGGTGATGATTCGGGAACGGACAAGAAGGAGAAAAGCATCTGGAAGGAAGCGAAGCTCACTCCCGAGGGCGACTGGTACCTCTCCTCTGGTCAAGGAATGGGGGCAACCCTGCAAATGGCGGATGAGAAAAATGCCTACACGCTCACAGATGAGGCCACCTATCTCTCCCGCAAGCTGAATTTGCAGGTCGTCATGCAGGGAGATCAGTCTTTGCTGAATCCATACGGCATTATCAAAGTAAAATCGACTTCCAAACCGGATGAAGCGATGCAATTTATCCAGTTTTTCACCGGCGAGGAGGGGCAAAAAATAATCGGCGAGTTCGGGAAAGACAAATACGGAAAAGGGCTGTTCGTCCCTTCTGCCAAGAAACGATAGGGGCTCTGCTTCATGCTCATGACCCCTGAAGTATGGGAGGTTGTCTGGCTCTCCCTCAAAGTGACAACGACTGCAATATTGCTCGGCTCTTTGATCGGCATTCCGCTCGGCGCCTGTCTCGGTCTTTATTCTTTCCCGGGAAAACGGCTGGTTATCGTATTGATTTACACTTGTATGGGTCTTCCCCCGGTGTTGGTCGGGGTCATCGTCTATTTATTGCTCTCCCGATACGGGCCGCTCGGTTCGCTCGGCCTTTTGTTCACTCCGGAGGCGATGATGCTTGCCCAGGTCGTCTTGGTCACTCCGATCCTGGCTGGATTAAGCCTGTCTGCCGTCCAGGCAAAGGAGAGGGCCTATTGGGAAACCGCGAAAAGTCTCGGTGCCAGCCCTCTGCAGCTCGTCTTTACCATCGTCAAGGAAGCGCGCAAAGGCATCTGGGCTGGCGTAGCAGCCGCATACGGCAGAGCGATTTCCGAAGTTGGCGCCGTCATGCTCGTGGGCGGTAATATCGAGCACCATACACGGGTTATGACCACAGCGATCATACTCGAAACGAGAATGGGCAACTTCACGGCAGGACTGCAAATGGGATTGGTCCTTTTGCTGATCAGCTTTTTGTTCAACAGCTTCTTGGTTATCGGCGTACTGAACCAATTAAAAACCGGGCGGAGATGACAGGATGAACAAGCTCAAGCTCAGCGACCTGGAAGTCGCCTACAGAGGAAAGACCGTATTGCGTGTAGACAAAGCCGTATTTGAACATAGGAAAATCTACGGCATCGTCGGTCCCAGCGGTTCGGGCAAAAGCACCTTGCTGCGTGCGATGACGCTGTTGGAGCAGCCGGCTGCAGGCAGGATGGATGTGTTTGGCACGGTTGTTGACCTTTCTTCGCTCACCCACGCAAAAGGCTTGCCACTGCAGCGGCGGATCGGTTACGTCCCGCAAAAGCCAACCATGTTTGACTCCACCGTCTTTGACAATGTAGCACTGGGGCTGCGTTATCGCGGAACAGATCGGACGGCGATCCGTTCGCTCGTCACGGAAGCGCTGGAACTGGTCGAGCTGGGGCATACGGCCAAGCAGCGTGCGCATACCCTATCGGGCGGAGAGGCGCAGCGGATCGCCCTGGCAAGGGTGCTGGTATACCAGCCTGATCTGCTCTTTCTCGATGAACCGACTGCAAACCTCGACCCTTATCACATCGCCATTTTCGAGCGAGTGCTGAAAGCGATCCAACAGACGCGGGACATCACGATCCTGATCGTGACTCACAATTTGCAGCAGGCAAGGCGGTTGACCGACGAATGCTTGTTTATCCACAAGGGACGGATCGTTGAAAACGGAAGTACGGAGGCGTTTTTTACCCGGCCGAAAAGTCCCGAGCTGCAGGACTTCCTCTGCGGCCGGATGATTTACTAAAAAAGGGGGCCTGGATAATGAATCCGGATTGGATGCAGCGCTATTCCAGACAGATGCTGTTTGCCCCGATCGGCAGTGCGGGACAAAATATGCTGCAACAGAAAAAAGCGGCAGTCGTCGGGATGGGAGCACTGGGAACCGTTCTCGCCAATCACTTGGCGAGAGCCGGCGTCGGATACCTGCGGCTGATCGACAGGGATTTTGTGGAGGAAAGCAACCTCCAGCGGCAAATGCTCTACGATGAAGCGGATGCCAGGCAGCATCTGCCAAAAGCGGTCGCCGCAACTGCCAAGCTGAGGCGCATCAACGCTGACATTGCTGTCGAAGGAATCGTCGCAGACATCAGCCCGGTCAATGCGGAAGCCCTGCTCTCCGATGTGGATGTCATTCTCGACGGGACAGATAACTTTCAGATTCGTTATCTGATCAACGACGTAGCCGTAAAGCATTCGATTCCCTGGGTTTACGGCGGCGTTGTAAGCGCGCGCGGAATGTTCTCTGTTATCCGCCCCGGCATCACTCCCTGCTTTCGCTGTCTATTTCCTACCGCTCCCGCAGGACGGGGAGAAACATGCGATACAGTCGGCGTGATCGGCCCTATTGTTCACATTGTCGCATCCTACCAGGCGACGGAAGCGCTCAAACTGCTCATCGGAGCGGATGACATGCTGAATCCCCATCTGGAACAGCTAGACATCTGGGAAAACGACTTCATGCAGATGAATGTCGCAAATGGCCGAAATCCTGCATGCCCCGCCTGTGTCGGGCGAAGCTTCAGCAGTCTCGAGTGGCAAGAAGGGGCTGAGGAGTTTGCCGCGCTGTGCGGCAGAGATACGGTCCAAATCAGCCCGCAGCGCCCCCTCTCTGTCAATCTCGACCGAATGGCCGAGCGCTTTCGCGTCCTCGGACGAGTCGAAGCCAATCCGTTTTTGCTCCGCTTTCATGTGGAAGGCTGCACGCTCGTCTTTTTCCAGGACGGACGCGTGCTCATCCAGGGTACAGATGACATCGCAGCTGCCCGGAGACTGTACGCCAAGTACGTAGGACATTAACGGACAGTCGGGAGCAAAAAAGCCCTGGTCTGCAGATCATTCCAAGAGGGGGTCCGGATCGCTCGTCGCCCGAGTTCGCTATCCCGAGTTTGCAGTCCCGGGTTCGCTTTATGAAAAGAGGTGCTGTCCCGGCTCTTGCGGACAGCACCTTTTTCATTTCCGATTTCAAACGGACAGCTTGTTTGTTTCTCCCCTGTACTGACCCAAGCGGTCTGTCAGGTTTACTTCATTTCGCTAATCTCGGCTTTAATCTTGTCGAGGAAGGCATCTACGCTCATGCCGCCCTCGTCGCCTACGCCGCGCTTGCGGACGGACAGCGTCCCTTGAGCGACTTCGTTTTCACCGATAACCAGCATGTAAGGCACTTTTTGCACCTGTGCCTCGCGGATTTTGTACCCGATTTTTTCATTGCGGGCATCAAGCTCCACGCGAATGCCGGCTTGCTCCATTTTTTCCTTGACCTTTTGCGCGTATTCCACATGCACTTCATTGATCGTCATCAGGCGAACCTGAACCGGAGCGAGCCAGACCGGGAATGCGCCAGCATAGTGCTCGATCAGGATACCGATAAAGCGCTCCATCGAACCGTACATGGCGCGGTGCAATACGACCGGACGATGCTTCTCGTTGTCTTGGCCGACGTATGACAGGTCAAACTTCTCAGGCATTTGGAAGTCGAGCTGGATCGTACCGCACTGATGGCGGCGTTTCAGCGCGTCCGTAATCTGGAAGTCGATCTTCGGTCCGTAGAACGCACCGTCTCCTTCCTTGATTTCGTACGGCAATCCCGCTTCTTCCAACACGTTTCTCAAGGATGTTTCGGCAATCTCCCACAGCTCATCGGAACCCATCGAATCCTCAGGACGAGTGGAAAGAGCTACGCTGTACTCAAATCCGAACACTTTGTAGATCGAGTCGATCAAACGGATCATGCTCTTGATCTCTCCCTCGATCTGGTCCGGACGAACAAATACGTGGGCATCGTCCTGACAGAAGGTCCGTACCCGAAGCATCCCGTTCAGTGCGCCGGAATACTCGTGGCGGTGCACCTGACCGAATTCGGAGTAGCGAATCGGCAGATCGCGGTAGGAGTGCATTTTGTTTTTATAGATCAGCATGTGGCCGGGACAGTTCATCGGCTTCAATGCATAAGTGGTATTGTCTACCTCGGAGAAGTACATATTCTCGTGGTAATGATCCCAGTGGCCCGACTGCAGCCAGAGGCGCTGGTTCATAATAAACGGAGAGCGCACTTCCGTGTAGTGGGCCAGCTGCTGCATGCGGCGGGAGAATTGCTCCAGCTCGTTGCGGACAGTGAAGCCGTTCGGCAGATAAAACGGCATGCCTGGCGCTTCTTCGGAAAACATGAACAGCTCCAATTCCTTGCCCAGCTTGCGGTGGTCGCGTTTTTTCGCTTCTTCGATAAAGTGCAGATATTCATCCAGCTCCGCCTTCTTCGGCCAAGCCGTGCCGTATACGCGCTGGAGAACCTGGTTATCCGAATTTCCGCGCCAGTACGCCCCAGCCACACTCATCAGCTTGAATGCTTTGATGAAACCGGTGGACGGCAAGTGCGGTCCGCGGCACAGGTCGAAGAATTCACCCTGCTCGTAGATGGTGATAGTGGCATCTTCCGGAAGGTCGCGAATCAACTCCAGCTTCAGGTGATCGTTAATTTCCTTGAAGATCGCGACTGCTTCGTCACGGCTTACTTCTTTGCGGCGGATCGGCAAGTCTTCCTTGATGATCTTTTCCATTTCCGCCTCGATTTTTGGCAGATCATCCGGGGTGAGTGCCACCGGGATATCCATGTCGTAATAAAATCCGTCTTCGATCACCGGACCGATGCCCAGCTTTACCTCTTTCCCGTACAGGCGTTTAATCGCCTGAGCGAGCAAGTGGGCCGTGCTGTGACGATACACTTCCACACCATCCGCGGAATCAAGCGTAACGATCTCAACGGCCGCATCCTCCTCGATCGGTGTGTAAAGATCGACTACCTTGCCGTTTACTTTACCGGCAACCGCCTTTTTCTTCAGACTGGAGCTGATCGAACCGGCGATCTCTTCGACAGTGACGCCTGCGTCATACGGACGAACGGCGCCGTCAGGGAATGTAACGTTGATTTGTGCCACGATCCATACTTCCTTTCTCCATCGTATTTGCTTTGTTTAGGGAAAATAAAAAAGCACTCATCCCTGAAGGGACGAGTGCTTGTAACCCGCGGTACCACCCTACTGGCCTGTAGACATGCCCTGCCCATCAACGGGTCAAAAGCAGGTCGATTCCAGACCTCTCGAAAACGTAACGGTTTGAACCGGCTCGCCGATACTGTGAGCAAGAAGCTCTTTCCCGGCGGCTACTCGAAGGGGGTAGATCGATACGTGTACGCAGCGGGCTTCCAGCCTGTGTCCCGCCTCTCTGGAGCAACATGGGTATCGTCCATGTCCTTCTCATTGTATTTTCCGTGTTAGGTTGTTTTTCGTATTATAAAGGAGTTGGTTTGTTTACGTCAAGTACACGTCTGCCGGACAGACACAGGGAACACGAATGGCAGGTGATCAGCCGGTTTTCAAAAATGCTGCGAACGGTCTGTGTCAATGCGGGCCTGTCCTGCGCCATGTGAAAAACGATACGTTCCGGCGCAATCGCTACCAGAGCGCTCACCAGATAATCCTCTTCCCGGCATTTCTGTTCATCCGTAAACATGACGGCGTCCAGATGGTCCAGCCAGATTCGGTCTCCGTGTTTGTCATAGAGATGGAAAGGTTTGTCCACACTAGGAACAACGTGAACGACTTCCTGCTTGGCTTCCTGATCGGCGATAAAAAAGCGCAGCAGGTCAACGAACTCCTGATACTGCCTGTCTTCGAGATAATCGTCAAGGCCGGTTTCGATCAGCTCAAACAACTCATTCCAATGCTCCTGCAGACGGAAGCGGACAAACCCGAGTACGTTCAATTCGCGCTCGTCCTCCAGGTAGTCCCGCACTTTCCGGTATATCCTTGCTTTCCGGGTAGTCGCTTGCAGAAGATCGGCTTCTTCTTCCCCTTCTGCAAAAAGCCGCTGGACGAACGGAATAACGTAAGGCCACTCATCTTCAAGCTGCTCGGACTCGATCAGGTCGCCGGCTATTTCCTCCATGACCTCCGGTTCCTTGACCCGAATGACCCACTCGGCTACAGCCAGCGAGATAAATGCACGTGCCCATTCTATCGTCTCCGCATCGTATTCTTCCATACACCAGCTTTGAAAGCGAAACATCCTGAAATCGCCCTGATCGCGTTCTTCATATGTAATGCGCACCGGATCGGTGTTGACCCGCTCCTTCATCTCATCGATGATCGAGCGAAAAGCATCACAATGCGCAGGGACATTTTCAAAATATAAGGCGTACGTTTGCATCGTCCATCTCCCCAATCCGCAATGTAGTTACAGTATATGTCCTGCTTGAGGCGATATACTTTTAAACGGATGGAAACAGAGGGAAGGTTGCACATCGAAGACAGCGGTCGCTTTTCAAAGCAAGAAAAAACAACCCTACCTCTTGGCAGGGTTGCGCTGCGAATAATTATTCAAAGCCGATCTCCTCATACACTTCAGGGTCCCAATAAATAACCGATTGCTCCAAGGGAACGTTCATCTCGCGTGCTCCGTTGGGCTTTCCGTTGAAGTAGATAATTTCCGTAATGGCCAAACGATCGCCTCGTATGTCGATTTCTCCCTTAAATTCAAGAGTGGTTCCATTTGGTGCAAAAAAGATGACTTTCCCCGATCCCAGTGTTTTCATTGGGTACCTCCCGTTGTATGGTCTGTACCCTTATAGTAGTAGACAATCTTTCCCAACGTCAACAATTCCTAGAGACTTTTTACCCAATTGTCGAATCTGAAGCTCCTTTTTTTCTGCTTCGCCCCTGTCTGTTGTCGGTCGGCTGAGACAGACTGCTGTAGGCTTCCGCTGTCAAAGTTCCCTCGGCATCAGCCGCGACCTGCG
Organism: Brevibacillus sp. FSL K6-2834; assembly: GCF_038592925.1. NCBI lineage: Bacteria > Bacillati > Bacillota > Bacilli > Caryophanales > Paenibacillaceae > Brevibacillus > Brevibacillus sp. FSL K6-2834. The sequence goes on along the minus strand of NZ_CP151945.1, from coordinate 1,708,607 downwards.
TCTCCTCGCTCACTCCGTAATGCTCCTGTCTGTACGTGGGAGAGGAAAAAATTTGGCTTGCATTCGCTGGTCGCTGCAGTGTTGGGCTCGGGTAGGACACGCCTGAGATGGCGGAGGTCTGCTGCGAAGCAGGGCCCTCGGGCTCAACCGCGTTCGTAATCACCGTCCCGTTATGAGGCGAAGGCATAGCCGCGGGAGGCGGTGTCATTTGCTGCCCCGCACCCTGGCTCCCTTCGGACGCCGGTTGGTAGCCGCGCAGCAATTGCGCATTGGCGGTCGGCTGCATCGTCAGGAATGGATAGTATCCCTTTCGCTGCATATAGCCCCACATTTCGTAAGCCTGGTTGGCGCAGTTGACAGCACTCTGCAGCAGCATGTTTCGGAGCTGTGGATGGGCAGCCTCAAGCGCTGCCGCCATTTTGCATGTTGCCCCTGACTTGTGCAGGCCCAGCATTGCCGAAGAAACATCCCGATCGTCCATCTGATTGGGATGAACATTCGGCTGTTGTGTTTGCGGATACGTTTGCGGGTACATTTGCGGCATTTGACCGGACTGCATGGTGCCCATGACTGCATGTGCCGCCGCTATCGCTGAAGCAGGACGGTATGGCAGCGCCTCTCCCGCACCCAGCCCGTGGACGGTATGGACCATGCTGTTGTACTCATTTTGCATGAATTGCAGCTGATGGCCAAGCAGGTGACTCAGTTCAGGGTCGCGAACATAAGGAGCATACAGCTGGGCCGTATTGATCGCATTGACCGCCTCATTCAAAACTTCGTGCAGCTCCATCACTTCATGTGCTCCGTACGCGTGAGGTTGCATGTGACCAATTCCTCCTTTTCACAAATCCCTAACAGTATGTCCTTTTCTGTTGGCAAATAGAAGCAAGTTTCTTTCTGCATTTTCCATGTTTTTCTGTAACTCTTTTCGCCGACCAACGTAATACGAGACATATACCTTTGTACAAGACATATATAGAACTACAGAAACGATTTCGTTTCCTGTATAATGAAACGATAATCAAGGACTTGAGGAGACGCTCATGTTTGAACAAATTACACAAGTTTTCATGCAATATGGAGTCTGGGGGCTATTTGGACTTTCTTTTTTGGACTCGTTTATCGTACCCGTTCCTCCCTTTTTCTTGCAGATCGCGATGAGCCTGATCGATCCAGCCGCTGCCCTGCGCTATGCCACGGTCGCGTTTACCGGCTCTATCCTTGGCGCTCCGATCGGATACATACTGGGCAAGTGGCTCGGCAAACCGATCTTGAGAAAGATCCTGCCGGAAAAGTGGACAAAGCTGGCTACCGAACAGTTCGACAAAAACGGAGATGCCGCCGTATTGATTGGTTCCTTTACTCCCATCCCTTTCAAGGTGTTCACCATTTTAAGCGGCGTCTTTAACTATTCGCTGACGAAGCTTATGCTGTTTGCCATTCTCGGTCGGGGTATCAAATTTTATCTCATCGGAATATTGTTTCACCTCTATGGAAAACACGCCAAAGTATTGCTCGACGAATACCTGGAAATAGCCGTGCTGGGCATCGGTGCGGTTGTCGCTATCGCCTGGCTGGTATGGAATAAACGCAGAAAAAAAACCGCTTGATTGTCTGCTGAAAAGTGTTTGCCTTTGAATCAAAAACGCTCCGGAAAGTGCGCTGTCCCTCTTCCTGGACGCGTTTTTTTGTTTGCGGCCCCAAATACCTCGTCTCTTTCGCAATATTTCATGGACATTCACCTAATATGTACCTCCCCATATATTGTAATTGTGAGTTTTTTGGAGGAGGTGAAGCGATGGCCGTAATCAAGGTAAACTCCAGAGATGTCGACATGTTGGCTCGTCTGATCCGTGCCGAAGCCGAGGGAGAAGGGGAACTGGGCATGCTGATGGTCGGAAACGTCGGCGTGAACCGCATTCTTGCCAATTGTCTTGATTTTAGAAATATACGAACGATGCGGGACATGGTGTTTCAGTCACCGGGAGGTTATGAAGCTGTACAAAAACCTTACTTCTATCAGCGCGCCAGGGATAAGGAGCGCCGCCTGGCAAGACGAGTCGTAAATGGAGAGCGCACGCATCCCGCCTCAAACGCATTGTGGTTTTTTCGACCCAGCGGCAACTGTCCGGCGCAATGGTATAACCAGCGAAATTCGGGACGTTACAAGGCCCACTGCTTCTTCGTCCCTTCCCCCAGGGATTGCCCCCGTGTTTTCTGATTGTACTTGATGGTGCTTGCAAGTCCAGAAAAGGAGAGAGTTCATCATGAGTCAACAAATGCCTTACAATCCTTATGTCACCTACCCCTATACGGACATGTATCCTTCTTCATCCTTTCCGTACCAGATGGGCCAGCAGCCGGTTCAACCGGGACAACAGCAAGCTGTCCCCATGCAGCCAAGCGGAAGTCTGATTCCCGGAACGCCTCTGGCTCCCGGTCAGGTCGTTGAAGAATCCTACATTGAGAACATCCTTCGCCTGAACCGCGGAAAGGTGATTACGGTTTACCAAACCTTTGAGAACAATACCCAGTGGAATGCGAAAATTTTCCGCGGTGTTCTGGAAACGGCAGGGAGAGATCACATTATCCTCAGCGACCCGGAATCGGGAAAACGGTTTCTGCTGCTGATGGTAAACACTGACTATATCACCGCAGACGAGCATTTGAACTACATTCCTCCGGCACTGCCTTCAGGTATCCGCTAAAAACAAAAAACCTCATCGCTTGCAGATGGGGTTTTTGTCTGTTCAGATATACGGATTACACAACCTGCGGATCGCTTGAATCGGCTTTGGCAAAATACGCTTGCTTCTCATCCTGCCAAAACAAGCCGCTCGGCAAAGAGCTTTTTTGCCTCATGCGAATCGCCAGCAGATTGACCATGCGATTGATCTCGGCGTGGGCCCACTCGTCCATCGTAAATTTGACAGCGTATTCATAGATCGTTTCATTCCAATTGCTGTTGCGAACGACATGTCCGTACATTTTCAATTGCCGAGAAAATACCTCTGTTTCAAATTCAAGCACCAACTGATCATTTACCGGCAATTTCAAATCAGAGAGAAAGCGAAGGCCGCCACCTCCTATGTCTTCGATCAAAACATCTGCGCTCCCCACCTTCATCGTCTTTCCTTTTAACATGACGATTGTCATGCGCGAACAGAGCGGGGGAACCAGCTGCAGTCGAAAGTAGTCTCTTCGTTGCCAATTGATGACGCCATTCACCGTTTTCACCTCATGTTAAGGAATATGGTCCTGTTTCTTTGGGATCACCGTTTAGCGAGTGACTTTGGCGAAATAAACGCAAAAATGGAAAAAAACGCCGCGAACACGGCGCTTATGATATTTTCCGCAAAACCTTCCTTATTCTTTTTTCTGCTCCGGGTAGTTCATTTCCTTCTTGGTAATGGGAGAATTTTCCCATAAATGATTTTGATCAAACTTGATCGTGTCTTTGCGCATAAAGCGGAACAGGAGGTCTACCACCCACCAGACCAAGACCATGAAGATGAAAAATATGAGAACAGCTCCCCACACGGAATACCTACCCCCTCCCCTTTTACTGCCACTATATGAAGAGAAGGTAGAATTGATTCGACCTAAAAACCGGTCGTACAGCGTGGCTTGCAAGGGACGGCAAACAACCGGTCTATCACCTCTACGTATTCGGGCCGCGACAAATGGGCCAGCCCGTACTGGTATAAGCTGTGAAAGCGGACTGCCCCCATGACAAGCGAAGAAAAATCGGAGATATCGAGTGATACTTCCGCGTCGGCTTGTGCGGGCGTTTCCGGAAGTAGCCCGGGCAACCCGTCGCGAAAGCAGATGGTATAACTCTTTTCATTATCCGGCAGAAAGCTGTCGCGAATATGAAAGGTAAGCGTGCAGCTTTCCCTTCCCATACGGTGATCCGCCATTTGACGAAAATAACCCGCTACATCAATCATTCGATACATCAGCCCGACACCGGACGCATGGCTTTCATGATAGTAGAAGGGGATCAGACGGTCAGAGCCGTTTCCCGGATCGGCGAGCAGAAAGTGAAAATCTTCTTCCTGGGTATAAAAGATGCAGCGCCTGACCTGGTCGGCTTGGCTGCGCAAAAAGGCGAGAAGTCCACGCATGGCCTCCGGCGTTTCACAGATAAACTCCTTGACGTGCAAATCGTGGATGCTGGCATTTTCCTGTCTGACCTGTTTAAACTGCAGGACCAGATAGCCGCTTAGCTGTCCATCCTTTCGGCAGCCAAAGGCGATATGCTCCGGCCGATCCAGAAAGGCATCCAGCTCGCGTGCCGTCTTTTCGATCATCCCGTGGGTTTTCGCGGCATAGCGGTTGTAGCTCCCCAGGATATCAGCGCGGTCCTCCTTGGACAGAGCAATGACGTCCTGCTTGCTCCCGGCAGGCAGGTCCAGAGGAGAAACCCGGTATTCATTCATTTTGGTTCCGGCTCCGAAGCCCATCTGTTTGTAAAAATCGACTCGGAACGGATAAAGGGAGACGAGACTGACGCCACGATCACGGTATGCCCGCAAAAAATGGAGCAGCATCGATTTGGCTATTTTCTCCTTTTTGTGCAGCAGGTCAACAGCAACGGTACCGATCCCTCCGGTGAGCAGCCGTTTTCCATGAACATTCATGTGAAAATCGAACCATTTCATCACACCGACCATCCGGTTGTCGCGAAAACAGCCGACAAAAGAAACCCCCGGATCCTCCTGCATGCTTTCGCGAATCCGATTGATCCAGCGTTCCTTCATATCCGGCACTTGCATTTCCTGTCTCGGATATGCCATTCCGACTATTCTGACGAATCCCTCCGCTTCGGAAGGCTTCAATACGCGGATTTCTTCCACCGGCATCATCCCCCGCTTCCCTTTTTTCAGTTGCGATACATCTGATAAAAAATATTTTACTGAATGCTTCCATCTTCTGGCAAGAAAAAAGAGACAATCGGGCTTTGTATCGCCCGCTCTCGAACCGCTGCCACTCTCACAATGCTCGCTATTGGAGCAGCCGAATGGATAAAAGGGCATCCCGGTAGACAAACCGGGGCCCCTTCATGTTGCCGTGCAGCCTGTTTTTATGATGTGTCGGCCAGTTTTCTGATCGCCTTGAACACTGTCTGATAGTAGCTTTTCTCATGAGCGACCAGGTCTGCCATCCCCACCTCTTGGCTTACTCCAGAGACGCTTCCGTCTTCGTCGCAGACGAATCCGCTCGCTCGAACCGAAGAAATCTCGCCGTTCAACAATCTCATCAGCTCATCAAGCCGAATCCAGAGCAAGCCGGTCAGCTCCTCCTGCTGGATCTGGTACGCTTCCAAGGGCTGGTCGGATTCATATCCGTACACGTGGCAAATCTCCCTGTCGACAATGCCCGGCTCACCGGAAACATCCCGTATGACTCCAATATGCTGCAAGCTCTCATACGAGACAGCCAGTCCCAGCTCTTCCTCCAGCTCACGCACGCCGTCCCTCGGCCCTTCACCGGCAAGCAGATGGCCCGCCGAAGTGATATCCAGCTTGTTTGGCGAGGTGTCCTTCTGAGGATGGCGTTTTTGAAATAGCAGGTAGACCCGCTCTTTCTCCCGGCGGTATATCCAACAGTGAAACGTCTGATGCCACAGTCCGAGCCGATGCACTTCACTGCGCGCTTCCGTACCGATCCATTGCCCTTTCTCGTCAAAAATATCCAGCGTTTCTTCCTTCACTTTGTTCACCTCAATCGAACAATTTGCTTCCTGCGTTGCAATCCCGGCAAGCTTCCCAAAACCGGCTGCAAATGCAAATCTGTGTCATCGCTCCGACGTTCTCAACTACTGCGCGGCCCGGGCTTCGATCCGTTCGGACTTGACATTTTCATCCTGCGTGATGTGCCTCTGGCTGACAATCTATCGGGCCGGAACACGCATATAGAGCGGTTTATTCTTTTCCATGCAAGGCCTCCAAGGCTTCCTGGACCACGAGTCCGGTATCAAAGCCGATCAGTCTCGCCTCTTTTCCATCCAGCGCATTCGCCAGCTCATCGAGCAGCAGGTGCATGCGATCCTGATCCGGCACCTGGACTTCTTCCAGCGGCTGGCCCATCCCCCCTGCCAGCAGCGTGCTCCAGTTTTTCACAGACAGCGTCCCTTTTGTACCGTAGACCGTATAAGCCAAATGCTCCTCATGAGCGATGCCTGCGAGGCCATTAATCGTGACGGGCGTTCCGTCCGGGAGACGAAGCAGCGCGGAAATACCCGTTTCACATAGCTCCTGGTTTTCCGGGTAGTCCACATCAGAGCGAACTACTTCGCAGCGGCCCAAGAGTGCATAGGTCAGGTGGAGAAAGTGCGGCAGCACTTCGCGGACAAAGCCGCCCTGCTCCCGGCCGGAAAGCCATGCTGTCTGCTGCCAAGGACGCGGCCACTGATGGAAATGAGTGACGATGTCCACCCTGCGCACGCTTCCGATCTCCGCCAGTCTCCGCTTCAGCTCGGGAAAAATCGGACGATAGAAGAGCGGAAAATTCATGGCGTGGATAACACCAGCCTCAGTTGCCGCCCGCAGCATCTCTTTTCCTTCCTGAACCGAGTTCGCCAAGGGCTTTTCGCACAGCAAATGATTCCCTGCGGCAAGCACGTCCAAGCCAATCGGATGGTGAAATTTAGGTGGAACTGCTATGTAAACAAGATCGAGCTCCGCTTCACGGAGCAATAGCCGATGGTCTGTATGCCAAGCTGCGATGCCGAAGCGGTCTGCCACTTCTCGGGCACGCTGCGAAGCGGCATCACAAACTGCCGCCACCGTGAAGCGTTCATGGGTATTCATTGCGTGCATAAGACGCTCCCCCATCACTCCGGAACCAATGATTCCAACTGAGTAGCGTTCCTTCATAAAAAAATCCCTCTTTTCCGACTTTTTGTTCTCTGGCACAAGGCAGGCGGGACTTCCAATGTGCCAGTTATTTCCAAACCTCCCTATTGCATGTTTGCTGCACTCGGATTTCTCGCTTTTTTCGCATACACAAAAAATACAGCTTCGTTTGCGCAGTCATGCGCTTTGACCGCCTTCCCTGCCGATGTGCTCCGGCAAATGTCTTTATCGTACCGTTAGCGGCCTTTGGAGCGCTTCGCGAAAATTGCTCTTCTCTCCGGTCAATTTCTGCGTAGTCCTCACTTCATGATACAACAAAAAAGGGCCCTTTCGCCTGATGATTCCGGCGAGGGGCCCTTTGACCGTTTTACGCCACCTTGGATGTGGCTTCACGGATGTATTCTTTTGCTTTTGCCTGGTCAAACTGCCCTTCCCAGCGGGAGATAACGACAGCGGCAAGAGAGTTGCCTACAACGTTGACCACTGTGCGAGCCATGTCCAGCAGACGGTCGATTCCCGCGATGAAGGCAAGACCTTCAAGCGGAATGCCGACAGAGCCAAGGGTCGCAAGCAGTACGACGAAGGATACTCCAGGCACCCCCGCAATCCCCTTCGAGGTGACCATCAATACCAGCATCAGTGTAATTTGCGCACTGATCGGCATGTGAATGCCATACATCTGCGCGATAAACAAAGCCGCCAGCGCCTGATAGAGCGTGGAGCCGTCCAGGTTGAACGAGTAGCCCGTCGGAATGACGAATGACGTGATGGCTTTCGGACAGCCAAGGCGCTCCATCTTTTCCATGATCTTCGGAAGCACCGACTCCGAACTGGCCGTAGAATAGGCCAGAAGAAGCTCGTCCTTCAAGATCTTGATAATGGAAAAGATCGAAATCCCGCTCATGCGTGCAATGACACCGAGAACGACCACAATGAAGAACAGCATCGTCAGGTGTACCAAAATGACCAGCTTCCCGAGCGGAACAAGGGACGACAGACCGAATTTGGAAACGGTTACGCCAATCAATGCGAAAACACCGAACGGCGCGAACTTCATGATTGTGTTGACGACCCAGAACATGGCGTCCGCCACACCCTGGAAGAATCGAAGAACAGGTTGACCCTTTTCTCCGGCAGCGGCAACCCCGAGTCCAAACAGGACGGAGAAGAAGATAATCGCCAGCATATCGCCTTTGACAATCGATTCGAATACGTTTTTCGGCACGATATTGACGAAGGTATCAACAAAGCTGTGGCTTTGCGTCGATTCAGCCGTCTCCACATATTGGTGGATATCGGTTTTGGCAAGATTCGTCATGTCAACCCCGACACCGGGATGGAACAGGTTCGCTGCAACAAGACCGACAATAATCGCAATCGTGGTAACGATTTCAAAATACAATATCGTTTTTCCGCCGATCTTCCCCAGCTTTTTGATGTCTCCCACACCAGCAACCCCGACGATCAACGTGGAGATGACGATCGGAACGACGATCATTTTAATCAGCCGGATAAAGATGTCGCCAATCGGCTGCAGGTAGCTCGCCACCGCAGGATTGCCGTAAAAGATAGCACCTACCAGAATACCAAGGAATAGACCGATTACAATTTGAATGGCTAACCCGAATCGTTTCATCCTGACACCTCGCTGTCCTTTCGTAATTGTGTATATATCAGTACAAAATCGACAAGGAATTGTCGAAATTTGTCGAAGTAACAATATTATAGTAGCAGACACGGTTTTTTTTTTCTCAATGTAAAGAAATTCCTTTTTGCACTTTCGACACTGCTTTCTGGTATCTTTTGGATGGTACTGAAAATTACATGGTTGATCTATATATTTTTCGCTAGGTTATCATAGCATAACTTTGACAAAATCCGCGTTTTTTGTATTCTTATTTATTTTCTATAATTTCATTATGATTAAACTCTACTGAATATTTTTGAACTAACTTCTTCCTGGAAAACGCAAAAAACCGGAGCGGTCTCCCCTCCGGTTTGGTTCCTATCTATCGAAAACAATTGTATACAGCACATTCCTGTTACATTTTTCGGCAACGGTGACTGCTACATCTCTTATCCGTACAGGCGGATGGCGTCGCGAATTCTCCCATTGGTCTGTTCGAGCAGCTGCAGCGCCTCTTCCCTGTTCGATCCGGTCAGCTTCATCAAAATGGCGGCTTTCGCGTCTCCGTTGGCCAGCTCGGCCAGCCGTCCGGCTTCCTCGTATGTGACACCCGTGACCTCCATCACGATTCGCTTGACCCTCTCCCGCAGCTTTTGATTGGTCGCCTGGACGTTGACCATCAGGTTGCCGTATACTTTCCCGAGCCGAATCATCGTTGCTGTCGTCAGCATGTTCAGTACCAGCTTTTGCGCTGAGCCTGCCTTGAGCCGGGTAGACCCGGTTACGACCTCCGGCCCGACAACAACATTGATGGAGACATCGACTCCGCCATCGATCAGCGCTGTCTCATTGCAGGACAGCGAAATCGTCCTCGCTCCGATCGTCTGTGCTGCCCGGAGCGCTCCGATCACATAAGGCGTACGGCCGCTGGCGGCTATGCCCACAACAACATCTTTTCCTGTCACGTTGTATTTGTGAATGTCTTCCTCGCCGAGCTCCTCGGAGTCTTCCGCTCCTTCTACCGCCCTGATCATCGCCGAAGGTCCTCCGGCGATAACCCCCTGGATCAGCTCGGGGTCCGTACCGAATGTGGGCGGACACTCCGACGCGTCCAGGATGCCCAGACGGCCGCTCGTCCCGGCGCCAAAGTAAAACAGGCGTCCCCCGTTTTGCAGCGAATCGACGATGATCTCAACTGCGTCCGCCACTTGATCGAGGACGTCCTCAACCGCGTAGGGCACCTTTTTGTCCTCGTCGTTCATCACCTGCAAAATTTCGCGCACAGGCAGTTGATCCAGGTCCCTCGTCCTTTCGTTTTTTCCTTCTGTCACAAGTTCTTTCAAGTTCTCCAGCATCCCGTTCGCTCCTCCCCTGCTCTCCTATTTGCGTCTTTTACTCCAGATGGCATGAGACCCAATGCCCTTCTTCCTTTTGTCTGAGCAGCGGGATTTCGCTTCTGCACACATCCATGCAGGATCGGCAGCGCGGGTGAAACGTGCATCCGGCTGGCGGATTGGACGGACTGGGCAAGTCTCCCTCCAGGATGATGCGCTGCAGCTCCCTTTTCGGATCGGGAACCGGCACAGCGGACAGCAGTGCCTGGGTATACGGGTGAGTAGGATTCCGGTACAAGGACTCCTTGTCAGCCACTTCCACCACTCTGCCCAAATACATGACCGCCACACGGTCCGATATATGCCGAACAACGCTCAAATCGTGGGAAATAAACAAATAGGTCAACTGAAATTCCTTTTGCAAATCCTGCATCAGATTGAGGATTTGCGCCTGAATGGACACGTCGAGAGCGGATACCGGCTCGTCGGCGACAATCAGTTTTGGCCGCAGGATCAAAGCCCGGGCAATCCCGATCCGCTGCCTTTGCCCGCCGGAAAATTCATGCGGGAAGCGGCTGAGATGCTGCTTGGACAAGCCGACGATCTCGATGATTTCTTCTACCCGTTTTTGCCGCTCCTGGGCCGTTCCGATTCCGTGGACGATCAACGGGTCTTCCAAAATCCGCCCGACTGTCTTGCGCGGGTTGAGCGAGGCAAACGGGTCCTGGAACACCAGCTGCATATCGCGGCGCACCCCTCTGAGGTCAGCCGGGCTCAGCTTGCAAATATCCCGTCCCTCGAAAAAAACCTCCCCCGCGGTCGGTTCGATCAGCCGGAGTATGCATCGTCCGGTCGTTGATTTGCCGCATCCCGACTCTCCGACAATACTGACCGTCTCGCCGGGATAGATCGTCAAGTCAACGCCGTCGACCGCGCGGACCACTTTTTCTTGTCCGAAAAAGCCTTTTTTGCTGACAAAATGCTTCGTCAGCGATTTGATTTCCAAGAGCGGCTTCGTCATCGCTCATCCCCCTCCTGATACAGCCAGCATCGGCACTTTTGACCGCCCTCGACAGGAAGAAGCTGCGGGTTTTGTTCCCGGCAAATGTCCATCACGTGGGAACAGCGCGGAGCGAAACGGCAGCCCGCCGGCATCTCGTGCAGCAGCGGCACCGAGCCCGGAATCGCCTCCAGCCGCTCCGCATCCACACTGACGCTCGGCATGGAATTCAACAGCCCTTTTGTATAGGGGTGCTTCGGCTCCTCGAACAGCTTCGTAACTTCCGCTTCCTCCACGATTTGTCCGGCGTACATGACGATGACCCGATGGCACATCTCGGCTACGACGCCCAGGTCGTGGGTAATCAACACAATCGAAGTATGGTTTTCCGCCCTCACCTTTTTCATCAGCTCAAGGATTTGCGCCTGGATGGTTACATCGAGCGCTGTCGTCGGTTCATCGGCGATCAACAGCTTGGGCGAGCAAGCCATCGCCATCGCAATCATCACCCGCTGCCGCATCCCTCCGGACAACTGGTGCGGGTACTCGCCGACGATCTCTTCCGCGCGGGGAATCCCGACTTCCCTGAGCAACTGGACCGCTCTCTCCTTTGCTGCTTGCTTGGAGAGTCCGAGATGGCGCCGGAGCGGCTCGCCGATCTGTTTTCCGATCGTCTGGAGCGGATTGAGCGACGTCATCGGCTCCTGGAAGATCATCGCGATCTCGTTGCCGCGGATCTTTTGCATTTCCTTTTCTGACAGCGTCAAAAGCTCCTTCCCTTCAAAGCGTATGCTTCCGGTCATTTCTGCATTTTTGCCCAAAAGGCGCATGATCGACAGACTGGTGACGCTTTTTCCGCAGCCGGATTCCCCGACGATTCCCACGGTTTCTCCGGCTTGGACAGTCAGACTGACACCGTCGATGATCGTCAGGCTCTTACCCGATTGGGCAAAGGATGTACGTAATTGATCGATGTGTAGCATGGCAGCCATTGTTCTTCCTCCTTTTGCTCAGGATGAGCCTGCCGTCCCGATTAGGGAAAACAGCTGATTGCAGACAGAGCGCCTCCACGGACCGATCAGGCTGCTGACAGTCGGATGGACCCGGTTTGTCAGGATGATCAGCGTCGCGCCTCTGGCCGGATCACGCCAGATCGATGTTCCGGTAAATCCCGTGTGGCCAAAGGCTTGGCTGGAGAGGACATCGCCGCCTGTGCAGCCTGCAGCCATCTGCTCCAGCGTGCCCCCCGTCGCGGATGCTTCCCACCCCAGCGCTCTCATCGGTGCAAGCTCACCCGTATGGGAGCGGACTGCCGTGGCTCGCAGGACGGGATCGATCCGCACGGGCGACTCGTTTGAAGTCCAGATGCGCATGTACCGTTCCGTATCCGCGCTGGTGGAAAACAGCCCGGCGTGGCCGCTGACGCCGTCGAGGCCGTGATATGCGTTGCAGTCATGCACCGATCCCCGGATGATTCCTCTCCGCCAGTCAAAGCAAGCCAGACGCTCCGACAGCTCACGGGCGGACGGCAGTCCGAGCGCTTCCTCCTGGATCAACTGCTGCCTTGCCATGTCCTGCTCATATGCATTGCCGTTCTCCGTCGGTGCGATTGCGCTCACATCCAGGCCGTCATGCTGCAAGGGCAGATAGCAGGTACGGGTCATCCCGCTCGGTTGAAAGATAAGCCGCTGGGCCAATTGATCTAGCGGCTCATCCCATGCCCGCTCCAGGATAAAGCCAAGCAGCATGAAGCCAAGATCGCTGTAGACGACCTGTTTGCCGGGCGTCCCCGTCATCGCCTCAGCCGCGATCAGCCGCAGGTACTCCTTGACGCCGCGGGCATAGAGGAAAAAGGGGCGCCAAGCGGGGAGGCCGGAAGTATGGGTCAATAGATGCAGCAGCGTGATCTTGCGTTTCGTTGTTGCATCCGTCCCCTCTTCCAGCTCCGGGAGATGGCGGGTGACGGAATCTGTCAGCGACAGCCTGCCTTCCTGTACGCTGAGAAGAACGAGCGGCAGCGCAACCATCACCTTCGTCAGCGAAGCCATGTCATACATGGTGTTGGCATCGACCTCGATGCCGTCTTTTTTCCCGTCTCCGTGCTTGGATGAATCTGCGGGGCTTGCAGAGCTTGTCATGTTCGGCTCTTCTACCGAGCCGAATGCCTGCTCCTGCTCGTCCTGTGCACCCTCTGTCTTCCCGACCGCTACGGTTATGGCAGGAAGACCGTCTCTGGCAAGAGTGGCTATTCCCCCCGGGAAAATCCCTTGGCTGATGCCCGACTCCAGATTTTGTTTCAAACGCTCTCGCAAGGCAGATTCGAGCTGATCGTGACTCATCTTCGTCCCTCCGTTACTTGCCGCGGTGGCGCGGGTCGAGAATATCGCGCACAGCGTCCCCAAACATATTGCAGGAAAGGATGGTGATCGTCATTGCCACGCACGGCCAGATGATCATTCCCGGCGCCAGCTCCATATAGCGGCGCGCTTCCGAGATCATTCCGCCCCACGAAGGGTCTGGCGGCTGAATGCCGAGACCGAGAAAGCTGAGCGCCGATTCTGTCAAAATCGCACCCGAGATAGCGAGGGATGCCTGGACCAGCAGCGGTGCCGTTACATTCGGGAAAATTTCCAGAAACAAAATGCGCGGCGTACTGGCGCCGATAGCCCTTGCGCTTTCCACGTACTCCTGATTTTTGATCGATAGGACTGCTCCCCGGACCGTTCGCGTAAAGATCGGAATATTGACAATTCCGATCGCCAAAATGGTATTGAAGGCCCCTGGCCCAAGCGCGGCCACGATCGCCAAAGCAAGCAAAATTTCCGGAAAAGCAAACAGCACGTCCATTACACGCATCACCAATCCGTCAATCCAGCGGCCAAAGTAACCGGCGATCAATCCAAACAGCGTGCCAAAAGCGACGCTGACCAGCACCGAGGAAATTCCCACCATCAGCGAGACTCTGGCTCCGTAGATGATCCGGCTCATAATGTCTCTGCCGAATTGATCCGTGCCGAGAATAAATTCGCCGGAGCTGCCCTCCATGCGATGATCCTGAAACATCTGCGTCGGATCGTATGGAGACAATACGGGAGCGAAGGCAGCGGCCAGAGCGAGCAGCAGCAGGACGATCAGACAGACGACTGCTGTTTTGTTCTCAAAAAAGCGTCTTCGAAATGTGCGCATGTCGCATTCCCCTTGTCAATACTTGATTCGCGGATCAATCCAGGTGTAAATCAGGTCGATGATCAGATTAACCAAGACGAACACCAAAGCGACGAACAGGACGCCTCCCTGTACGACAGGATAATCCCGCTGGTAAATGCCATCCAGGACATACTGCCCCAGTCCCGGTATGGAAAACAGTTGTTCGACAATGACCGACCCGCCCAATAGGTAGCCGATCTGCATACCGGCAATCGTAACGATAGGGATGGAGGAATTTCGCAGCGCATGCCCCATTACCACGGTCCATTGACTGTTTCCTTTGGCACGAGCGGTGCGGATGAAATCTTTGTCCATCGTTTCCATAAAGGCGGAACGGGTCATCCGCATCACGCCGGCAGCGACGACGATTCCCATCGTAACCGCCGGGAGGATAAACACTTTGAATGCCTCTGCCGGATCATCCCAAAAGTGGACCACATCGATCGGCGGAAACCAGTTGAAATACAGCGACAGGCCGAGCAGCAAAAGCGTACCGATGGCAAAGTTGGGAACCGAAATCCCGAGCAAGGTCAAAATGCGAATCACCTTGTCCGTTTTGGAGTGAGAGCGAATCGCCGACAGGATGCCGAACGGAATGGCCAGGGTCCAGCCGATCACAACCGCCATAATCGTCAATTGCAGCGTAATCATGAACCGCTTGAGAATCTGCGGTAAAATTTCTTCGCCGGTGTGCACAGAAACACCAAAATCCCCTTGCAAAAGTCCGCCGGCCCAGTGCAGGTACTGGCTTATGAGCGGTTTATCCAGCCCCATCTCCGCTCGCAGGACGGCGACTGCCTCCGGGGTCGCTTCCGTCCCGAGCATGATCGACGCCGGATCGCCCGGAACGAGATGGAGGATCGTAAAAACGAGGATCGAAATGCCGACAAGGATGGGAATCAAGCTAATGATTCGTTTGATCAGGTAACTTCCCATAGATACCCCTCCACAAAAGAAGAAATCGGGGAGATCGTCTCCCCGACTCCCTCCCTATCTCACTTACTTCTTCACCGATGCTCTCACCAACGCGGTGGATTCGCCCGCTGCCGTCGGCGAAAAATCGACGTTGTCGCGGACCGCGTAAAAGTTTTTCGGAGAAGCCAGGAACAGGTTTGGTGCGTCTTCTACCAGCAGCTTTTGCGCTTCGTCATACAATTTCTTGCGTTCTTGCACATCGACCGTCTCCAGCGCCTTTTGAACGAGCTCATCGTATTTCGGGTTGGAGTAATTCCAGACGTTCGCCGATCCTGTAGTCGAGAAGAAGTAGCGCATCGAACGGTCGGAGTCCACGCCGGATGTATTGCGGCCGACCATCATGTTCATATCTTTGGATTTCCAGGTGTCGATGTAGTTGCCCCACTCCAGTTGGTTGATTTTCGCGTTGATGCCAATCGCTTTTAAGTGCTGCTGAATGATTTGCGCCGACTCAACCATGTCCGGGTAAGTAGAAGCTGTTTCAATGACCGTGTCAAAGCCGTTTGGATACCCCGCTTCTGCAAGCAGCCGCTTTGCCTTTTCCACATTCGGCGTGTAGCTTGGATAGCTGGACGGATCAAGCGCCCAGCTGGTCAGTGCCGGTGCGATCGGCCCGGTCACGGATGCCTCGCCCTTCCATACGGTTTGCACGATTTGATTGCGGTCTACGGCATAACTGATGGCCTGGCGGACACGCGGATCGTCAAAAGGCTTTTTCTTGACGTTGATACCCAAATAGCTGTACTCCAGAGACTGGTAGCTCTTTATCTGGATACCCGGCTTGCCCTCGAGAAGCTTCGCCGAATCCGCCGATACAGCACTGATGTCGATTTTGCCGGCGCGAATGGCAGCCATGCGCTCTGCCTCATCCTTCATGATCTGAAACTTGATCGCGTCTACCTTTGGCAATTCCTTGTTAAAGTAGTCCGGGTTTTTCTTCAGCAGGACATACTGTCCAGGCTCGCTTTTTTCCAGGATGAACGGTCCGGTGCCATTGGCTTCCTTCGTCAGATCAGTCGATCCCTTCGGAACGATGGAAGCCGAGGACGCGGACGCATTGGTCAGGAAAGCCGCATCAGGGGTTTTCAGCTTGAAGACGACTGTTGCAGGGTCCGGCACCTCGATCGTATCGACACTGGCGAAGTACGATTTGGCGATCGAACCGGTGTCCGGATTCAAAATGCGCTCAAAGGTGTACTTTACGTCCTCCGCGGTCATCTCTTGTCCGTTGTGGAACTTGACACCCTTTCTCAGATGGAAGGTAATGCTCTTTCCGTCGGGAGCCGTTTCCCATGATTCCGCCAGCCCCGGGACGAGATCGAGATTGGCGTCCAGCTTGGTCAGGCTGTCATAAACCAATGAGTAAACGCGTGCACTGGAGGCCGCAGGCACCTTGTGCGGATCGTACCCGACCGGCTCCTGATCGACCGCGACGATCAATTCCGATTTTCCTTCAGTCTGGGATGCTCCCTCGGACCGCGGCTTGGAATCGCCTGCAGGTGCGCTCCCGCCTCCCGAACAGGCTGAAAGCATAAGGGACAGCGACAGGAAAAAACTTGCCAACACTCTCTTTTTCACGTTTTTTACCCCCTGAGTTTCGGTTAATACAAACAGATATTGCCTAATGGGACTGCCCGTTTCGCGCCGGTTACCGACGGTACATTGCTCGGGCGGCCCATCAAGGTTTCATGTCCCAATACAGCGAAGGCGATTGCTTCCTTGGCATCGTCCGGCACCCCGTACGCCTGCGCTGTCGTCAGCGCGATACCATCGGGCAGTTCGTCCCGGAGCATGCGAAGCAGCGTCTTGTTATGCGCTCCTCCTCCAGACACGATCACCTCGTGAACACGGGCATGGGGAAACACAAAATGGCGGTACGCATCCGCGATAGAAGCTGCCGTCAGCGCCGTTGCGGTAGCTGCGATATCCTCTGCGGAGAGGCCGAGCGCCCTTGCATCACTGCACAACCGGGCAGCAAATGCTTTGCCGTACACTTCCCGCCCGGTGCTTTTGGGCGGTGCGAGCCGGTAATAGGGGTCAGACAACAAGCCCGAGAGCAGCTCGGAAGACACTGTTCCGCCTGCCGCCATCGCTCCGCTCTCGTCATAGCGAAGTTTTCCGTCCGTCAGGAGCTGGATGATCTCGTCGATCACCATGTTCCCCGGACCGGTATCAAAAGCTGTCACTTCCTGAATAGCCGCTCCGGCAGGAAGTACCGTCACATTGGCAATCCCCCCGATATTTTGCAGCAAGCGGCCTTTTTCCGAATGGCGGAAGAGCACATAATCGGCATAGGGGACGAGCGGAGCGCCCACCCCTCCGGCTGCCAGATCCCTCGCCCGAAAATTCCCCACTACAGGGATTCCGGTACGCTCTGCCAAGGTCGACAGCTCGCCGATCTGCAGGGAAGCGCGGACATTTGTCATCCCCTCCGGCCCGGGAAAGGGCACAGGCCTGTCGATATGCCAGACGGTTTGCCCATGGACGCAGACTGCATCAATCGCCTCCGGGGAAAGATCCGCCTTTTTCAGAAGCTCGCGAACAGCATGGGCGTACCATTCCGCAAGTCCGTAGTGTACCGCCGTCAATTTGTCCAGACGGGCTGTATCAACGCTGCACAAGCTCTTTACCCATTCGCGAAGCTCGTCGGAATACGGCAAATAATGAAATTTCTGCAGACGCACACTCTCGATTTCTTCCCGGTCGTCCGTCAGAATCTCCACGAGCGCCGCATCGACTCCATCCAGCGAAGTCCCTGACATCAATCCGATCAACGCATGCTTCTTCCTGCTCCGATAGTCTTGCAGCCTGGGAGTTTGATTCATGATCTCACCTACTCTCACCCTGCTTATCTTTACGAAATTGCCTCTCTAACGAATGTTTGGAATAGTCAATCCTGTTATCGCTTTCATTATATGAAATAAAATTACCACGGTCAATTGAAATAGAGTAAATAATATTTCAAGAAAAAGAGTGGAGTTTCCGGTCTTGCTGTATATCCTATCAAGAGAACTGTCTATGAATGGAGGGCATACGCTTGATTCCTTCTTCAAAGTGGAGCCTGCACAAATTTTTTGACAGGCATCCGGTCATTCGAGGCTATCTGCCTGCTACGGCTTTGTACCAACCGGCGCTGCTTGATTCCTTTCTTCAGAAGTACGATACGGTCTACATCAAACCGAGTTCAACACATATGGGAAAAGGCATTATGAAGGTATGGAAAACCGACAGCGGATATGCATGGGTCAAGGAGCGCGGACAGACCGTCACCGCCTCGACACTGGGGGAACTGAAACCAATCGTCAATCAGAGCGTGGGCAATAGAAAGCACATTATTCAAAAGGGGATTCCGCTGGCCGAGGTAAATGGACGGCCGTTTGACATCCGGGTAATGATGCTGCGCAATGGGGCAGGGAAGTGGCAATACGCCGGCATGCTGGCAAAGGTCGCCGGCCCTGACAGTGTCATTACCAATGTCGCCCGGGGCGGCGGCTATGTCACCACGGTGCCCAAAGCACTGCGACAATCCCAGGCGGTAAAAAGCGAGCAGGTGAACACTGTCACACGCGAGCTTATCCGATTGAGTCACCATGTATGCTCCCACTTTAACAAATACAAGCATTCGTCTCAAATAGGGATTGATTGGGCAGTAGACAAAAAAGGCGGGCTCTCCATTATCGAAGTGAATTTCGATTTTCCTTCTCGCGGCCTGTTTGCGAAGCTGCCTGACAAGACGTATTACCGTTTGATCAAGCGTTTGCGCTCTCAGTATTTGGCCAGACGTGCACGCCTGAAAAAAAGAAAGCCGGCCTCTCGATAAAAGAGAGACCAGCTCGGCAATGACGATAGCGCTATTGGCCCGTCTTGCTTTCTCATCGTTTTTCTACCGTTATCCTTGCGCCGCTTTTGCCTCGATTTCGGTCAAAGGCGATGTGCACTGCGGGCACCGGGTCGCCTTGATCGGAATGGAAGAGATGCAGAACGGGCATTCTTTCGTAGTCACAGGCGGTTTTTCCGGTTCGTTCTTTTTGCGGAAACGATTCACCTGCTTCACGACAATAAAGATGGAGAACGCGATAATCAGAAAGTCGATGACGGTATTGAGAAACAAGCCGTAATTGATCGTGGCAACCCCCGCATCTTTGGCTTCTTTCAGAGTCGCAAAGTCTCTGCTGTCCAAACTGATGAACAAGTTGGAAAAATCCACTTTGCCAAGCAGCAAACCTACTGCCGGCATGATGATGTCGTTAACCAAGGATGTTACGATCTTGCCAAAAGCAGCTCCGATCACAACCCCGACTGCCAGATCAACGACGTTCCCCTTTAAAGCAAACTCTTTAAACTCTTTCAGCATCGGCCTCACCTTTCCATGTGCATTCACACGCAGTGTACTTATCTTCTATCAGAAAACATTTTGCAAAAAGTGTTCGACGAACCGCTCATGGTCAACTTCCAGGCAAACGTCGACATTGGCGGCGGCAGCCGGATGCTTCCGCCTGTCGCCAATGGTTCGCGCATCCGACAGTCCGCCGGATGTATCCACTGAGACATGCATCGGAACGGCAGTCACAAAGGTCGGATCAATGACGACCCCGACAGCCAGCGGGTCGTGAAGCCCGCATCCCCGGACATTCCCTACCTGCGCGTAGGCATTCATGTAAAATTCGCACATGTCGGCAAACAAGCGGGAAACATCCGTCCCCTTTTCGCGCCACAAGGCCAGATGCTCCCTGGTCAAAAGCGTCTGCATCGTCACATCGAGGCCGACCATCGTCACCGGAATGCCGGACTGAAAGACCAGCTCTGCCGCCTCCGGGTCCGCACAAATATTTGCCTCCGCCACCGGCGTCCGATTACCCGGCACTGTCACGGCTCCGCCCATCACGACGACCCGCTCCACCAGCGCAGTCATTTCCGGCTCGTCCCTGATCGCCTTGGCGAGGTTTGTCATGCTGCCCACGGTAACGATCGTCAGCTTGCCAGGGTGTCTCCTCGCCTGTTCGATCATGAATGCCGATGCCTCTTGCTTCTGTACAGGCGTTTGCGGCGGCGGAAGCTCGATGTTGCCCAAGCCGTTTTCTCCGTGAAACAGCTTGGCTTTTTCCTTCAGCTCGCGGAACAGCGGCCGCTTGGCTCCCGCATAGACCGGTATCTGGCTGTATCCCAAAAGCTCCAGGATTTGCACGGTATTTCGCGTCGCTTCCTCCACCGTAATGTTTCCAAAGGTCGTGGTGATTCCCAAAACCTCCAGCGCCGGTGAATGAACGGCGTAGGAAATGGCGAGAGCGTCGTCGATTCCTGTATCTACATCAAGTATTATTTTTTTCATTGCTTGTCCCCCGTCCCCATGACTTCCATAGCACGTTTGACGACTGGCTCCGTCTGAATATCGAGGCACACCTCCGTGTCAATCCCGACACGCGGAATCGCCCGGAGATCTGCTATCAGGGCGCCACGGGAAAGCGTGCTCTGGCAGTCGACGGAAATCTTCAGTGTCTGCTTCTCTGCTATTTCCGGATGGATCGCTGCCATCATTGCCGCACACGCATCCAGACTGTTTCCCCCATCCATCCGCATATGTAGCGCATAGGTCGCATCGAGCGGAACGAGGAGGAGCGGCAGCTTGGAAGCCAGGACGAGCGCGGCAGCCTCCGGATCGGCATGCATGTTCGCTTCGGCAATCGGGGTGACATTTCCCGGTACGCGGATTGCGCCTCCCTTTACAATAACGGCCGCAAACTTTTTCGCCAGTTCCTTGTCCATTTGGAGGGCCTTGGCCAATTCTGTCAGGGGACCGAGTGTGACCAGGATCAGCTCTCCTCTATGCAGGTCTGCCTGCCGGACAATCAGCTCCGCCCCTTGGTCCGCTTGCGCCAGCAACAGGCCGCTCTGTCCTGCCGACTCCAGCACTTGTCTTGTCTGATTCATCGCCTCTGTTTGACTGGGCCCGCCAAAGACGATGCCCGTCAGCTCTATGTCAGGTGAACCTAAAGCGAGCCGCAGCGCCGGAATATGGTCTGTTCCCTCTCCCGTCACCAGCAGCATCTTTTTCTTTGTGTGCATGCTTTCACCTCGATTTCTACTCGCTCCTAATCCTAATCGAATCTGAAAAAACCGTCAATTGAATGCCATCACTCATTGCTGCCAGAAGTATGCACTAAGCCGAAGAAGCGCGAGGCATGCACGGAATCGAAGCGCTCGCAGGCCGACTGCTCTTCCACGCTTGCAACTTGACAATCAATCTTTTACACTAATCCATAGTTTCAAAAAAAGGAGTTTGCCCTCTACATGTCCCTGAAAATAGCCAGCCCACAACAAGAATTGCTCGTTTGCTTGCAGCAGCAGCTTGTCGAAATATTGCTCCGGCATAAAAAGAAGCCCTACCTGCCGGTCTGGGGCGAACTCTATTCAATTTTGAGAGAATTTGTCAAAATATCCAGAAAATCCAGCCAGAATCTTTTGCTCTATTCGATTTCGCCGACTGGCTCGCTCCATTTTATACATGAGACAGGCTTGTTCCGCGTAGATATTCCTGACCCCGGCCTGACGATTTCTCTCTCTACCGACGAATTGATTGAGGCATTGATCGCCGGACGCTTTTTTCCCGCGCTGCCTCCAATCGACACAGCCTCCCCGTTACCGGAGTAGCATCCGAGACAGTGGGAGATTTTTTTATCTCAACCTTGTATAAACGAAAAAATCCTGGCTTTCGCCAGGCAATTGAGGGTAGTACTGAATTATTCACGTGAATAACATAGCTTCATTATAGTTCTTTATTCCTGATTATGCTATGCGAATTTATAGGAAATATCACCTAGATCATCCAGTGAAAGCGTAAAAAAATAGAGCGGCTCTCCTGCACAGTTTCGAGCCGCTGCTGCAAAGTTACGAACTCCCCAAGTTCGCTTATACAGATTGTACTATGTAATTTGAATATCGAAAAGTGTCGTCTTTTGAATTTACGATAGAAAATGGCAAATGTGCGAAGTGTTAGGAAAAAAGTTCAGCAAACAAAGGAGCCATTCACCTTGCAGAATCACAGTATTCACGCATGCTGAACCAAATCCGCTTCCTCTGATTTTCTTAATCATTTGTAATCCATTACCTGCTTGAGATGCTATTTTTATAGCGGTGCTGCAAACAAAATTCGCCATTCACCATATTTTTTAAGCTAAGAAAGGCTCTCGGCATTCTCTCCGTGAGTCGCCGGCATTTCTGCCAGGCAGGGAACTTCCATCGCATCTGGCTTTTGCCATGCTCCGCTTAATGTCTGTACGATGAAAATAGAGGGTGCCATGCGTCATAAAGTCCTTGTTAACGCTGGACAGCCCTCTCTTTTGAATGCTTGTTTGCTTACCGGTGAGTGCCAAATAAAATGCAGAGGTAGACGTACTGGCTGATACTCACCTCGGGAAAGAAGAAAGCCAGATTGCTTTTTCCGGGAGTCTGTCTGACCGAATACCGCAGCTTGCTGTTTCGCAGCGATTGGGCCATCCGGTACGCCTCGCTCCAGGTCGCATGGAAGGAAATATTTTTTGCCATTCCTGTCAAACACCTCATCTTGATAGTGCTCATCTCATGAACATAGCATGTCCAAAAATTGGCTGAAAGATTTATTTGAAATGACCCTTGGTTCGAGCTTTAGGGGAGAAGATGAACAAGGAGAAAAACGCAGGCGGTTCGGTGGGACACTTGCGGGTGAGTTGGACTGTCCGACTGCATTCCAAGATTCAATCGGTACTTTAACGTCTTGGCGATGCCGGACGGGACTACATAACGCTCAGGCGGCTGCTGGATACCCTTTCAGAGGGTGAAAGACAGCGCATAAAAGAGGCTGTTCCCCAAGCAATTGTTGACGCTTGGAGAACAGCCTCTGGCAAATGTTCATTTCGCGGACGGTTTTGGCCGCACCTTGCTCGTCGGCATCGCTTCCAGGGGATCGTCCGGCCAGTAATGCTTGGGGTAGCGCCCTTTTAAATCTTTTTTCACATCAAAATAGGCATTCTGCCAAAAGCTTGCCAAGTCTCTGGTCACCTGGACCGGCCGATGTGCCGGAGACAGGAGGTGCAGCGTCAGCGGAACACGCCCGTAGCAGATGCGAGGGGTTTGCATCAACCCGAACATTTCCTGCAGCCGGACAGAGAGGACCGGCGCATCCGGGTCGCTGTAATCAACCGGAATCCGTGAGCCGCTGGGCACGCCGATATGCGTAGGCGCTTCTTTGTCGAGCTCTCTTCTCTGCTCCCACGAGATCATTCCAAGCAGGATATCTGCGAGGGAGAGGCGCTGCAGATCCGCACCTTTTTTCATCCCGTGCAAATGGGGGCCCAGCCAGTCGGGAAGCGTTTCCCTTAGCGCCTCGTCCGATACATCCGGCCACTTTCCTTGCCCTTGACTTTGCCCCTGTTCCTGCCGGTGCATGAATTGCAGACGCTGCTGCAACTGCCGGGCTTGTTTCGTCCAGGGCAACAGCTCCAATCCTTCCGATGAGATACCGGAGAGAAGCGCATACAATATATCTTCCGGGTCGGTCTCTAGCAAAGGGGCTTCCTGAATCACAATGGCTCCCAGGCGCTTGCGGACTCGCGCCCTCACGCTTTGCTGGCCTGCCTCCCAATAGACGAGGGCCTCGTTTTCCATCTGGTCAGCAAAATACTTTTCCAGCTGCTCCGCGTCAATCGGCGCTGCCAAGTAAATCGTGCTTTCACTTCCCTGGTCATCCAATTCGGCTGCCACCAGATAAGGGGCGTTCGCGAGAGACTGTATTTTCGTAAAAACCGCACCTCTCCCGTTTTGCAGCAGAAAACGGCCATTTTCCCTGCGCTGGGCGATCCGGTCCGGAAAGGCATACGCAAGCAGCAGTCCGCACGCTGCCGTGTCTGAAGCCTCCTGCTGTATGCCAAACGAATGTTTCCAATGCTCCGCTTCGGCCCATACGCTTCGGCAGAGCGAGCGATTGAGAGATATTCCCGCATATTCCTCCACCTGATCTGACCCTGCATCCTGAACAAAACGCAGCGCTTCAACCCGTGTCCGGATATCGACATCCTCGCCTGCCCGCAAGCCACGAAGCACATCCCGCTCGCCGAGCAAAGCGGCCAGCTCGCAAGCCAGCCCGCCCAGACCAAGCGGGATTGCGACGAGGATCATATGGGCCAGTCTTGGAGGCAATCCCGTTTCCGCCATTCTTTTGCCGTGCGGGGTCACCGCCCCCGACTCATCGAGTGCCCCCAATCTGGCAAGAAGCTGGCGGGCCTGCCTGAATGCCGCAGCGGGAGGAATATCCAGCCACGAGAGCTCAGACGGATCGGCTACGCCCCAGACTGCCAATTCCAGCGCAAGCGCCGTCAGATCCGCCTCCTTGATTTCCGGCGTCCGTGCCGCTTCCAATTGCCGTTCCTCTTCCTTTGTCCACAAGCGGTAACAGGTGCCCGGTCCAAGCCTGCCCGCACGTCCCCGACGCTGATCCGCCGACGCCCTCGCCACCCGTACGGTCTCGAGTTTGGTCAGTCCGGTGCGCGGCGAAAAGCGCGGGACTCGCATCAGTCCGCTGTCGATGACCGTCCTGACACCTTCCACCGTCAGACTGGTCTCCGCAATCGACGTAGCCAGCACGATTTTCCGCTCACCAGGCGGGCACGGCGCAATCGCCCGATCCTGTGCCGCCGAGGGCATATTTCCGTACAACGGTTCTATTCGAATACGCTTGCCTGCGTTCTCCTGTCCGCCCAGCTCCAGCTCTTTCAGCCTGGCTTCCACTCTGCGAATCTCTCCTGCTCCCGGCAGGAACGTCAGGATATCCCCTTCTTCCTGCTTTAGCGCATGCTGGATGGTATGAACCACTTTTTGTTCGAGCGGCCCTTCCCAGCGGGTATCCAAATAATGGGTTTCCACAGGAAAAGAACGCCCCTCGCTCCTCAGGATCGGAGCACCGTCCAGCAAGGCGGACACAGGCTCTGCCTCCAGCGTTGCGGACATGACCAATATCCGCAGGTCATCCCGCAGCAACTCACGGGACTGAAGGCAAAGGGCTAGGCCCAGATCGGCCTGAAGACTTCGTTCATGATACTCGTCAAAAATGACCATCCCCACGTCTTCCAAGGCCGGATCAGACTGCAGCATGCGTGTCAGTATCCCTTCGGTAATGACTTCGATCCGCGTTTTCGGGCCTACGCGGCTATCCATCCTGACCCGATACCCCACTGTCTCCCCCACTCGTTCTCCCCGGGAAGCTGCCATGTACCGGGCAGCCATGCGGGCGGCAAGCCGGCGAGGCTCCAGCATCAAAATCCGGCGTCCGGCGAGCCAGGGCTCGTCGAGAAACGCCAGCGGCACACGCGTGGTTTTCCCTGCACCGGGTGAAGCGATCAGCACCGCGCTGGCATGAGAGCGAAATGTCTCCAGCAAGCTGGGCATGATCGAGTCGATCGGCAGTGTCTTCATCTCATCACCTCATCCGATTGCGAACAAACCTTCTCTCTTCTTTACACTTCAACATAAGCATCTGCCGGAGCGTCAGCCAAAAACGGACTCTTTTCACCCAGACAATACAGATGCAGCTCGTGCATGGCGCGGGTGCAAGCCGTGTAAAAGAGCTTTCTCTCCCTTTCCCGGCCGTATTGCGCCCGGGAAGCATTGTAAATGATAACGCCGTCAAATTCTACCCCTTTGGCGAGGTAGGCCGGGATGATGTGAAAGCCTTCTTCAAAAGAGACGGTTTCTTTGTCAATCAGCCGAACCGGTACCTTTTCGCGCAGCGCTTCATACGCTTCCCGGCTCTCCTTAGCCGTTTTGCAGATGACGGCAATAGTGCGATGACCTGCTGCCGTCATTTCGCCAATCCGGGCTGCGACTTTTTCTGCCAAATCCTGCTGATCCGACACCCTCGTCAGTGTCGGCTTTTTCCCGTCGCGGTTAAACGGTTCGATCGCATTGTCGCCGCGAAGCATGGCACTGGTAAACTGGACGATGGGCCTCGTAGAGCGATAGCTCCGGGTCAGGATGATTTTCTCGGTATGTTCCTCGCCGTACAGTGTCGCAAGCCCGGCAAAATCCTGGCCGCTCGTCGAATGGGCATAGATCGCCTGATTCAAATCACCCAGCACAGTCAATTTGGCATGGGGAAACAGCCGTTTCATAAAGGCAAACTGGAACGGGGAGTAGTCCTGGGCTTCATCGACGAACACATGCCGAACTGCTGTATTCGTTTGAAAGCCTTCCACCCTTTCCTTCAAATATAAAAAGGGAGTGGCGTCTTCCCAGAACAGATTCCCGCCATCCAGGCACGCCATAGTCTGCGAGCAAATCTCCGGCCAGTGCCCGGGAAGCTCCAGGGAGCCTGTGAGAGATTGCACGAGCTGCGGATCTTCAACCAACTGCCGGTACAGCGCCGCAAGATCGATAAAGCGCAGCTGCTTGACTTCCCTGCGAAGCGGGGCAAAATGCTCCTGCACGACCTTCACTGCGAGCAGCTCCCGTTCCCGGTCAAAATCGTTGAACGTCTCTCCCGAAAACTGTTTCTTGCCTCTCAGCTCTTGGTACACCCGCTGATAATCATCGCGATCCAATAGCTCAATGGCTTCATCCACCCAGGCACGGTTTATTTCCTTTTTCCCGAGCCGTTTCAGCTCACCTAAGAGCCATTCCGCCAGCAGCCTCATCCGGTTAGGGATGCGCAGTGAAGAATCCATCTCGTAAAATCGCTCTTTGATCGCGTCCGCGGAAATCAGCGTACGCCCGCGGAATTTCACGTCCCGGAAGCACATTCCTACATTTCGGAGCGATTCGACGTATGCATCGATCACCCGGAGCCATTCACCGCCAGCCTTGTAGCGGATTCCCTCCGCACGGGCGTTGTATCCGGGTTCGTTCATTGCCGTGTAGATGTACTCCATCTGGGAGAACGGATCTTCTACCGTGAACCAATCGCCGAGTCTGTGTTCCACGTATTCCTGAAAGGTGGTCTGCTGCATGTTTTCCTCGCCCAGCTCGGGCAGAACGGTAGAAATGTAGCTGTTAAACATCGGGTTCGGGGAAAACAGGACGATCTGCTCGGACCGGAGCGTTCCCCGATAGCGGTAGAGCAGATATGCGACGCGCTGCAGCGCTGCAGACGTCTTCCCGCTTCCGGCTGCTCCCTGGACGATCAGGAGCCGTTTGCTTGTGTTGCGGATAATTTTGTTCTGCTCCTTCTGGATGGTGGCGACGATGCTTTTCATCTGACCGTCGGCCTGTTTGCCCAGCACCTCCTGCAACAGCTCGTCGCCAATCGTCACGCCGGTGTCGAACATCGAGCAAAGCACGCCGTCGCGGATGATAAATTGCCGCTTCAGCTCCATGGTGCCGCTGATCAGACCGCTTGGCGTTTCGTATTGCGCCGGGCCTGGGGAATAGTCGTAGTACAGGCTGGAAACAGGGGCACGCCAATCGTACACGAGAAACTCCCCTTCATTTTCATCGAGAAGCGAGCCGATCCCAAGGTAAATCCGTTCCGCAGTCTTCTCCCCGTCTTCGCGGAAATCAATGCGGCCAAAGTACGGAGATTTTTGCAAACGAACCAGCGTTTTCAACTGATTGCTCGCATGCCGGTGCAGCCGATCCCGCTCGGAGAGAACCTCAGCCTGCTGCTTGATGCTGGCATACGTCTCGACTGCTTCGATAGCATCGTCGAAGTTGACGGTCACATCCTCCCAAAAGTTCTTGCGGATGTGGACAATATCTTCCTTTACATCGCTTACATGCTGTTCAAGAGATTCAATGCGCCGGGAGATCACGCCTACAACCTGCTCCACCCGCTTCTGTTCTTCCTGTCGGTCCTCTGCTTCTTTTCGATCCTCCTGCCCTTTGACCTGATCTTCCAGTCTTCCTTGATCTTCGTGTCTGCTCTGGTCCGACATGCTCATGCGCGTTCCCCTTTCCTGCTCCTTTTTTCTTTGCCAAGATGGGTTTGACAAAAGGGATTCCATGTGATAAGATATTATTGGGATAATATTTTGTTGTTCTGATCGCGAAGTGCAATCACTCCTCATTGTAACACAGGAGTGCTATGATTTCAATTTCCCACTTTTACTTGAAACGACCAAAACGGAGACGCAACGTGCGGCTCCGTTTTTTTATGCCCATATAAGCTGCCCCCAAGCTGGGCTTATCCATACATGATTTTCAACACGTCTCGCTCTTTTGTCCCAAAAATGATTGCGATCCCGGACCATTTTCCCCGCCATCCGTTACCATGTAGTGCTCCTCTTTCATATCGAACGTTTTGGGATTGAAAAGTTGATCCCACTCCATCCACATCATGAACCCTCCTGCATGCTTTGGTCCTTTACAGAATGGACAGAAGCGGTTTTTTTACAGATACCTCCGACTGCCGATCGGGGAGGAGACTCAATTTGATCTTTCCCCTGTACAGCTTGTTTTGTCCGCCTTCTATGTACCCTGCCAGCGTAATCCCTTTGTCTTCCCCGGCAGGAGTAGAGCTGTCGCCGCTCGGAGGCAATTGACTCTCGCCGGCATAGTGAAAAGAAATGCTGCTCTCCCCAGTCTTGTCTCTGATGTCGATGACAGCTTGAAAGGATGTCCCCGGCTCCAGCTTGGGAACGCTGATCACCCCGTCAAAAAAGCGAAGCTCTGCTCCCTCCACCACGCCTCCACTCTTGTTTTGGATTGTCAGCTCGATGTGATTCTGGAAACCGAAAACCCATTGGTACAGTACGATTGCCAAAAACCCTGCCAAAACGATCCAGAGCGACATTCGGATGAGCCTCATGTGTGCTTCTCCTCTGTTCTGCTCGCATTTTCGCAAGTAACGCCCGCAGCCTCCAGCAGCACCTTCCCCATCCGTGCCGCTTCTATCAGGCAAAGCTCGAATTCAACCTCTCCCGATACATGTGAAACTAGCTGAATAATGTCGGGACAATCGTGGTTGCAGATTAAAAACTGCTCCCATTTTGCCTCGGAGCGCGGTACCTTTTGCGCGTGAAATCCGCTTTTGAAGCCGCCTAACGTCATCCTTATCTCCTCGCGATTCTGCTAATTTTGAATCAGGTCAATCGCATTTCGCCCCTCGTCTAACAGGTTTGAAAAAATGCCGCCATTCGCCACCGGAGTTCTCCTGCTGTTCCTAGCCGAAAAACAAGTCGAGAACATCCCGGGGAAGCGACGCATCCTTGCGGTAAAACTCGCTGTAGCCGCAGCCGTTGCAGCTCACCACATCGAAGCGCTGGTACTGCATATTCAGCACCCGTGACAGCGTCCCTCCCGTCGCGGACATTTCCGTGACCGTTGCGGATGTACCCCCGCATTTGGGGCAGCCGGATTGCCTGTCGTCCTTGTTGTAGTGGCTATTCCCCGTTTTCCGGGTACAACTGCATTGAAGATTATGGTCGAGCCATTCATTGCAAATGTGACATTGCTGCCGCATCGGACTTTCTCCTCCCGTCTTTCCTCTATGTGATTGACGTTTCAAAAAGCAAACCGTTTCTTCTGTCCAAAGACATTTCCGTCTGCACACCCCTCACCGGCAGGAATACATTGTCAAGGTAAACGCCTAATGGAGGAATGCGCATGTTTCCCATGTACCCCTATTACTCCTTCCGTACCGAATGCGAGACCAAGCCGATTGCATTTCCGCCTCAGCACCAGGAGCGTCAGCCTGGTCTGGAGTATTTGATGGTTCCCTTGCCGATAGCCGAAAACCCGGGCTACATCGGATCAGGCAAACTGCAGGACAAGGTAGCCGTCATTACCGGAGGAGACAGCGGTATCGGACGGGCCGTTGCCATCGCCTTTGCCAAAGAGGGTGCGGATGTTGTCATTGCCTATCTTTACGAGCACGAGGATGCGGCCGAAACAAAACGGCGTGTCGAGGAGCTTGGCAGACGTTGTCTGTCCATCGCGGGAGACCTGCGTCACCCGGGGACTTCCCGTGATGTCATCGGCCAGACCATCGAAACATTCGGTCGGCTTGACATCCTTGTCAATAACTGCGCTGTTCAGTATCCGCAAAATAGCATTCTCGACATCTCCGACGAGCAATTGGACAACACGTTCCGCACCAATCTTTTCTCTTTCTTTTACATGACGAAGGCAGCCCTGCCTTGCATGAAGCGTGGAAGTGCGATCATCAATACGACCTCGGTCACTGCCTATGAAGGTCAAAAGGAGCTGATCGATTACTCCTCGACCAAAGGTGCGATCGTGTCGTTTACCCGCTCCCTCTCGTTGTCATTGGTCAGTGAAGGCATCCGGGTAAACGCCGTTGCCCCCGGTCCGATCTGGACACCGCTGATTCCCTCCAGCTTTTCGGCAGAACAAGTCATGTCCTTTGGCCTGGACACTCCGATGAAACGGGCCGGCCAGCCGTTTGAACTGGCGCCGGCTTACGTCTATCTTGCTTCCGACGATTCCAGCTACGTCAGCGGCCAAGTCCTCCACGTAAACGGAGGGACGATCACTTCATCGTAAGAGAAAAAGTCTTTTGCTCCCACCGCTTTTTCGAACCTGCCCGAATCGAAGGATAAACGGGCAGGTTTTTATGTTTGACGATAGTGAATAAGCTGAAAAGAAAGAAAGTGACACGATACATTTCCAAGTTTGCCAAGCTATGCTATTTTAATTTAGTTGATTTTTATCTGTTATATATAAAATTCGTTCTCAAAAGGGGAAATCATGCATGTCAGACACCATGAAAAACCGCAGAGGATTTTCGGTCCGCTCAAAGCTGATTCTATCCTTCGCCCTCCTTCTCATCATACCAAGCCTGGCTATCGGCGGATTTTCCTTTCAAAGCGCCAAGCAAAACATGGAGCAGGAGGTTCTCCGCGGTGCCCAAAAGGACGTGGAGCTGCTCAGTCTCCTCATCCACGATACCATCTCCCCCAAAATAAGTGATGTGGATTATTTCTCTGCGAACATCAACAAGCAGGATTTTGCGGGAGACGACAGTCCTCTGGTCAGAAGCCGGTTGGATCAGTACCACAGCCTCCATCCTGAATTAGTGAGCGTCTATGTGGGAACGGACAGCGGCTCCATGATTCAGTCCCCCCGCAAAAAACTGCCGGACGGCTACGATCCGCGCACAAGACCTTGGTATCAGCAAGCAATGGCCCAAAAAGGAAAAGCGGTGATCACCGCTCCCTACATCGCTGCTACTACGGGCGATATGGTTGTGACGATTACACAAAGTCTGCGGGACGGCTCAGGTGTGGTGGCCGTTGATCTGGATCTCGACAATTTGAAAAAGCTCACCTCCGAGATTCGCATCGGAGATGAAGGCTATGCGACTCTAATCGATCAAACGGGGAAATACATCGTCCATCCGACGGAAAAAAGCGGTTCGGAAGCGGACAATTCCTGGGTCACAGCGCTGCAAAAGCAAGCGACAGGATTCTTCAGTACAACTATCGAAGGACAAGCTGCAGACATCTTGTTTGCAACCAATTCTCTTACAGGCTGGAAGATCGCAGGAATTATGTATACCCATGAGATCGAGCAAGCAGTTCAGCCGATCTGGTACCGTACCCTGCTCGTCATGGCCCTCTCGATCGCGCTGGGAGCCATCCTCGTCTATGCGATTATCCGATCGATCACGATTCCTTTGAACAAGATGATGCAGGTCGCCGAAAAAATCAGCCAGGGGGACCTGACGGAGAATGTACACATTCAGACTCGGGATGAATTCGGCCGGCTCGGACAGACGATCCAACATATGCAGGATACTCTGCGCGAGCTTTTGCAGGAGGTAGCGAGCAGCTCCGAACAAGTAGCCGCGGCGGCGGAGCAACTGACGGCAAGTGCCGGTCAGACGAGCGGTGCGACGGAGCAAATTTCCCTGACCATGCAGGATGTCGCATCCGGGGTAGACAAGCAGGCGCAAAGCGTTGAACAGGCGTCCGCCACCATTGCCCGTTTGTCAGAGCGCGTTCATCTGGTCTCAGAGAACACGGAGCGGGTCTCTTCGCTTACTGCAGAAGCTTCGGAGCAGGCTTGCAGCGGGGAAGCGGTTATCCAGGATGCGGAGCAGAAGATGAATGACATTCATTCTGCCGTTCGCAATTTGGCAGACGTCATCCAAGGGCTCGGCGATCGCTCCCAGGAGATCGGTAGCATTCTCGATGTCATCACCGGAATTGCCGAGCAGACCAACCTGCTGGCTCTCAACGCCGCCATTGAAGCCGCGCGGGCAGGAGAACAAGGACGAGGTTTTGCTGTCGTGGCAGATGAAGTACGGAAGCTGGCAGAGCAGTCGGCCCAATCAGCCACCCAAATCTCCCGCTTGATCGCCGCCGTCATGGATGAGACGAGTCAAGCTCTGCAGTCCATGGCCCAAACAACGTCAGGTGTAGAAGAAGGGCTAGCCGCTGTCAGCAAGGCGGGGCGTTCCTTTGCCCACATCGAACAATCCGTCCAGACCGTAGATCAAAGCATGCAGGAAGTAACCGGCGCCATGCAGCAAATAGCCGACGCGGCCGAGCAATTGGTGTCTGCCATGAAAACGATCACCAGCTCGGCGGAAATAGCCGCTTCCCGTACGCAAGAAGCCTCGGCTGCTTCCGAAGAGCAGCTCGCTTCGATCGAGGAGATTGCCTCCTCCGCTACGTCCTTGTCTCAGATGGCAGACCGTCTGCAGACTCTCGTCGGTCGGTTCAAGCTGTAGCGAAACACAACAAACTCATGCATACCAATAAAAGAAAGGGATATCTCCACTGGTGGGGATGTCCCTTTTTTCTCAAACGCTTACGGCTTAGCCGAAATCCACGGACTGATGAGCCAATTCAATTGCGTTAAGCTTACCTTTTTCGACAATCAATCGTTCCTGGCTCGATTACTCTTGCGGTTCCCCTTGAATCACATAGTCAGCTCCTGCTCCACGGAGCAGGGCGGAGACACCATCAGGATGGTAAGGCAGCAAACGATCCGCCTCAGCCAGATCCACCCATTTGACTTCCAAAATCTCAGAATCGTAAGGAATCGTCTCAGGGCGCTGAAGAATTTCGCCGCGAAACGTAATAAAGTGGACGTGCTCATCTCCGATATACGCTTCATTGACGGCAACGATTCTGGACACGTTCACCTCGTAACCGGTCTCTTCCCGCGCTTCACGGATGGCGGCTTCCCGCAAAGTCTCCCCTGCCTCTACTGCTCCTCCCGGCAGACTCCAGCTTCCTCGTTTATTGAAGACCAAGAGCACCTGATTTTTTTGTTCGTCAAATAACAGCGTATATGCGACATCTACTCTCTTCAATGATTAGCCCTCCGGTATATGATAGAAATGTTGGCTTTCGGTCTTTGGCATGGTCCTGGCGAGGCTTTTTTGATTAGCCGCTTCATGTGCTACTCCTGGAACTTGGCCGGCTTTTCCACATAGCTTTCCAGAATGTATCCGCAGCTCGTACAAATGATATGGATCACAGCAGAATTGGTAGAAAAGATTTTGTTCATGGGGGCTATGGAGGCATACCCGCTTTGCTTTCCCTTTCCCCATTCCGTTGCATAGCATTTGGGGCATGGTGTGGCCGTCGTTTCCATCTCAATCATCCTCCTTTTTATGTTGGGGCGACCTTCACTGGAAATGGTTTACACGAGATAAGCATAGCATAGATTGGGTCGGCCCTGCCCCTTTCTCGAACAATAATCGGATTTTCGCTAACTTTCCCCAAAAAGCACAGGCAATCTATTATAATAGAAGAAATGGAAAAAGGAGGGTATATTCTTTGAAAAAGGGAATCATCTTTCTTCTTTTACTAGTCTTGGCGTTCTCGATTCTTCCGGCTTCATTTGCCCATCCGGGCAGAACGGATGCGAATGGAGGCCACACCTGTCGAACCAACTGTGAAAAGTGGGGACTCCGATACGGAGAGTATCATTACCACAATAGCGGAGGGTCGAGCTCAAGCTCATCTGGCAAGAGCAGCCCACCATCTCCAAAGTCGACCCCGAAGCCTGCTCCGCAACAGTCATCAGCACCTGCCCCTGTCATCATACCAATCATCGCCGTCAAATCAGCAATGGTTTACATTCAACCTGTTCAGCATGATGATTATATGATCGGTCAGGTAGAGTACGGAACTATAGCCCAGGATCATGGGACGGTTGAAGGATGGATTACTTATCATTTTGCCGACGGACGCATCGGTTACATTCCGAAAACCGTCATCACCCAGTACGAATCGATTCAGCCGAAGAATGTTACCGTGCAAGTGGACAAGGCTTACGTCTTTGCCATTCCTTCTGCCTCTGGAAGCGCCAACGGGTCGCTGACGAAAAACACTACGGTGCAGGCGTTGGGGAAAAGCGGGGAATGGTATTATATTTCGACAACGGATAGTCAAGGAAACGCGATAAAAGGATTTCTCTCCGGTACCGTAGCTTGGTAACGCGCTAGAGCGTCCTGCTTGGGACACCTTGATAAGCCGCGGACACAAACCCGCGTTTTCCCCGGCTCAACAGGTGTCCCATCCCCCTTTGCATCCTCTGCTTTCCTTGCTCTCACAAAATTTGCTCTTTTCCCTTTTTCAATTGGCTCCTTGGGCCGTGATCAGCCGTCTTCCTTCCATATTGCTGCAAATGTAAAAGGAGGGACAGCCCTACAGCTCCCCCTAAGTCCGATGCTTTACAACGCTTTACACTTACGAACACTCAATCCTTATACGGATCAAACTCATCCGCACCCGCCATGCAAACACCGATGGGCTTCAATACATGCAAAACCTCTACCGTCTCCTCATGGGCCCGCAGTACCTCGGACAGCTTTTTGTATACGAACGGACTCTCATCCGTTCCCGCTCCGCGAAGCTCCACGCCAAACTCGCTGATCGCCCGCTTCATCTGCTCCACGGTAATTTTGCCGCCGCTGCGCTTGCGCGTTTTCCAATTCATCCTGCCGGCCGCCTCGGTACGGCTCATGATTCTACCTGCTCCGTGCACTGTGCTGTAAAAGGCCTCCTTGTTTTCCTGTGTATCCTTTCCTTTCACGATGACGGACAAATCACCCATGCTGCCCCCGATAAAGCCAAGCTGACCCGGCGCTGATGGCGTCGCCCCTTTTCTGACGACCACGTACTCTTTGCCGTCATGCATTTCCTTCCAGGCGAAATTGTGATGGTTATGAACCTCGAAAGTTGTTTCCGCACCGAGAATGCCTAAAACCTGATCGATCACATAGTCACGGCCTGCATACGCGTATTTGCCCGCAAGCGTCATCGCCTTGAAATACATCTCGCCCAGCTCGCTGTCCAAATCGAGCAGCGTCGGCGGCTGATCCATGCTCTCGCCCGGTGCCTTGTCCGAAAACTTTCGCCCATTCGCCAGATTCAAAAATCCGCTGGCTGTCTTGTGTCCAAACCCGCGACTGCCGAAATGGTTGGCGATCCACACCATTCCCGTCGCTTCCTCCACGAACAGATCGACGAAATGGTTCCCGCTTCCCACGGTACCGAGCTGGCTTTTGGCCAAAGCCTTCAGGGAGTCGTGCTCGTGTTTGCCGATCTGCTTGTACACGTACCAATCTTCCTCTTCGAATAGATCGTGATCGACCTTCTCGTTGTTGACCCGCCCGATTCCAAAGGAAATGGTTTTGGCGATCTCATCCATGATTTGCGGGATTTTCGTCTTGATTTCCTCATAGCGGAGGTCGGTACGGACGGCCTTGTTTCCGCAGGCGATGTCGTACCCGACGCCGGAAGGAGAGATTTGTCCGTCGTAGACGACAACGCCTCCGACAGGCTGCGAGTACCCTTTGTGGTGGTCCGCCATGAGCAATACTTGGACGACATTGCCGTATTTGGAGCAGGTCACGGCCTGCGATACCGCATTTTCAAGTGGGGTCCCCCACACTCTTACATTGTCAATGGTTTGGTACATGATTTCGTTTTTCTCCTTTTTTCTTTACTTATCATTTATGAATTGTCTGTTTTGGGATAGTATCCAGTATTATACAACAGTTTCTTTTCTTTTTCTTGGTGGCAAAGTCTGGGCTTGTTCTCTTTACTGACAATCCCTGTCAGTGAAGCCCCGTTATAATCATAACTAAGACTGCTAGGAACAGACCGATAATCGAATCATCCAGATAAGGAGATTTATGCTATGAACGATAGATTCCAACCGATTTTCGAACCTTTTGTTCTTCCTTGCGGCGTAGAGCTGAAGAACCGGATCAGCATGGCACCGATGACCATTTCCGCCGCCAACGCGGATGGATCCGTTTCCGACGATGATTTGAGCTACTACAGCCGCCGTTCTCGCGGAGTCGGCATGGTGATCACTGCATCCACGACTGTCAGCGCTCAAGGCGGGTTCCCCGGTTCAGCAGCAGCCGATCGCGATGAAATGATTCCCGGACTAGCCCGGCTTGCTTCCACGATCAAGGAGCACGGCGCCAAAGCCATTCTGCAAATTGTCCACGGTGGCCGGCAGTGCCCTGCCTCCAATGGCGATGTCGTCAGCGCAAGCGCTGTCCCCATGGAAAAAGAAGGGGCCGTAGTCCCGCGCGAATTGCGCGAGGAAGAGATTGTCGAGATCATCCGCACCTTCGGAGAAGCGACGAGACGGGCGATCGAGGCAGGATTTGACGGAGTGGAAATCCACGGGGCGAACGGCTTTCTGATTCAACAGTTCTTTTCGCCGCATTCCAACAGGCGCAAGGACCGCTGGGGCGGAACGCTGGAAAAGCGAATGGCGTTTCCGCTGGCGGTCGTAGACGAAGTCCATCGGGTCGTCCGCCAGTACGCCAAAGAGCCTTTCATCATCGGATACCGGCTCTCCCCCGAGGAAGCGGAAACATCCGGTATTACAATGGCGGACACATTGCCCTTTGCCGAGGCTCTGGCTGCAAAGCCGCTCGATTACCTGCACATTTCTCTCAACGATTTCTGGTCAGTCCCAAGGCGCGGGATCGACGATGACCGTCCGCGCATCCAGATCATCCATGAGCGTGTCGGCCATCTGGTTCCCGTCATGGGTGTAGGTGCCATTCGCACCGCACAGGATGCCGTTCGTGCTTTGCAAACAGGAATACCGCTGATTGCACTGGGCCGAGAACTGATCATGGAGCCGGACTGGATCGAAAAAATCGCCGATGGACGAGAAGACGAGATCAAGACGACGATTGCCAAGGATGATCAGGCCAGGTTGGCCATACCTGATTCCCTCTGGAGAATGATCGCCGGTGTACCCGGTTGGTTTCCGGTGGAATGAGCGGCGTTCGCATTTTTCCGCAATACCATTACAAGGGATCAGAGGCCAATCTCTGATCCCTCCGCTTTTTCAAACACATACAGGCGTCCATTGGCGATTGTCCGCAGCGCCGGACCTCTAAAGCCTCTGTTCACCAGCTCTTTTCGCATGAACAGCATGAAAGCTGCGTGACCGACGATCAGCACATCTTCCCCGCCCTTTAAGAGAATATCGTCCAAAAGCGTTGAAATCCGCGCTTGCACAGCTTTTTTTCCCTCAAGCTGGGACGGATGATTCAACAGCCACGCCACGCGGAGTATGAAAGCCCAGCACCAGAAGGGCATTTTGGCTTCCCCGCGAAAAACCGGGTAGATCGGTATCTCTCTCAATGCTGCCGTCCGGATATTCTCCCCGTCGTAGATGGTCTCGGCCGTTTTGACTGCTCGCGGCAGATCGCTGGCGTAGCATCTCGTCCAGGCAATCCCTCCCAAGTCTACTTCCCCCGTCTTGACATCGGCCTCGTCGTATTCCGCAAACCATTGCATCACTTCCTTCTGGCTCAGCAACGCCATTCCCGGATTATCTTTTTTCACTTTAAAATGCCTTACCAATCCAATCTTCACTGCTCGTCTCCCCTCCAAAACCCAAAAACGGAGGGAGATGAGCCTCTGCCCCCGCATCTATCCAATTTTTGGTATACTCAACTATGTACAACTGTTACGACGCTTCGCGTTATATCCGATCAAAAACGCAACCCATGGAAGGGTGAATTCTGTGAGCAATAAAATCATTCTCGCTGGCGGCTCCGGCTTTTTGGGGAACGCGTTCGCTTCCTTTCTATCAGAAAAAGGCTATGAAGCTGTCATCCTCTCACGCAGCGCCGCCGGAAACAATCCGCATGCCAGGTACGTTGCCTGGGACGGGGCTGCGGTCGGCGAATGGGCGGCCGAGCTCGAGGGCAGCCGAGCTGTTGTCAATTTTGCCGGAAAAAGCGTCAATTGTATCTACACCAAGAAAAATAAAGCGGAAATTATCCAGTCCAGACTTTCCTCTGTCAAAGCACTGACAGATGCGATACTGGCATGCAAAAATCCGCCTCCCGTATTTGTCCAGGCGGGCTCCCTTGCGATTTTTGGAGATACCCGCCAGCTTTGCGACGAAGAAGCTCCACACGGGGAAGGCTTTTCCGTGGAGGTTTGCAAACGGTGGGAGGAGGCCTTCTTTGCGGTGGAGCTTCCAAAAACGAGAAAAGTTTTGCTGCGGATCGGCTTCGCCTTGGGGAAAAACGGGGGCGCCCTGGAGCCGCTCATGAACCTCGTAACATACAACCTCGGCGGCACCGTCGGCTCGGGCGACCAATACATTAGCTGGCTGCACGTCGATGATCTGAACGAGATGATTTTCGCCGCGATCCAAAACGAACAGCTGCAGGGAACCTACAACGCAACCGGCCCCACCCCTGTGACCAACCGCGAATTCATGCAGACATTGCGGAAGGTCATGAACAAGGGATGGGCTCCTCCTGCTCCGGCCCCATTGGTATGGCTCGGTGCCTACCTGGTCATGAGAACAGAGCCCAGCCTTGCCTTGACCGGGAGGAATTGCGTCCCCAAAAAGCTGCTCGATGCGGGATTTTCATTCAGGTTTACCGATTTGGAAGAGGCATTGCGGGATATTATCGAGACGAACGAACATGGCGCTTTCTCCTTTTTCCGCTGATCGTGCGGCACGAGACGCTATCGTTTGCCCCCTGTCCATGCAGCAGGCGAGTCAGTATTTTGAAGAGAGAGAGCTGCTATTTTTGCGGAAAACAAGCTGCTATTTTTTGATGCATTCAAATCACCATTTTTGCAGCTTCCGCCTGGTTGCATCGGATTTACGGTTCCTGCTGGACATGCAGCAAATTTCCGATGGAGAACCTGTCGTATGTCTTTGCGTTGTCCTTTGATGTCCAGCTTACAACCGCATATGACGTTTCAAACATGCGCCGAATCGCCTCCTCATCCAATCCTCTCGCATCGAAGATGACGGATTGTTCCGAGATCGCAAAAGGCTCCGAGCCAACATTGTTTTGTTCAAATGAACTCGTGGAAATCACCCGCGACTGGTCGAACTGTTTGATTACTGTCGACAGATACGGAAGCTCGATCTTTCTGTCCGTTGCACTTTTCGAGTCATCGATCCGTACGCTGACCTCAAGTTTTCTGAGGTCTTTTTTGTTGGCTTCCGGGACAGATGCCGCATCCTGCTCTTCTTTCGATAAATGGCTTACTGTTACTTTTATCGTTGCTTTCGGATTCTCTTTGCCCAGGCCGAAAACAAACATGACCATGACAGCAGCGACGCCGAGCAAGAAAATGACTGTTTTTCTGATACGCTTCACTTCCCTGTCAAAGATTCTTCTTCCGATAGTATTCTTCACAGGTTCTCCGGCTTCCCTGATCAAAAATTGAGAGAGCGGCTCGCATAAGTTAGAAGATATAAACATAGAATGATAGCAGCAGGTTTCCTTTAAGGATATAGCACCCGACATGCGTTCTTCTTGGCACGCCCTGCTCCTGTTATTCACTGTTCCTGACAAACATCGCTTTTATAAATCTAGCTAGAACAGGATGCTTTGCTACCTTTTAAGCGGACAAACGATAGACACAAAAAGTATACATACGAAGCAGATGCTCCCAAAAGATAGAACTTGAAAGAAAATGGCACAAATCTTCCCGTCACTATCAGAAACAGAATCCCTGTAGCGGCTACACCTGCGATTACATAAAGCAGGCTTTCTATGAAAAAACGCTTGACAGGCTTCGTATTGCCGATAGGCTTCAACAACCAGTCAATCGCAATAGCCATGGGAATTCCCAGGAAAAGTACCGTTGGGAAAGTAAACATCGCCAGCGGCAACACCATGAACCGATCTTGAAAATAGAAAAGTGCGGCTCCAAAAACAAACAGAAAGCTGGCCGGAATGCTTGCGATAAAATGCTGCGCCATATGTGTGCCTCCGTGATCAAGAAATGGCTTTTTTCCTTGCTCCTAGCATTTCACCAATCCTTCAAGCAGCATGTGGTCCGATCTCCCCATACAGCGCCGCAACGTGTGCCGGGAGAGGCACACGTCTGAAAATGGCAAAAAGCTTCAAAGGAACCTCAAAAGGGTGGTCAGGAGTTGAATTGATTATAACAAAAGGTGGAAATAGAGTTAACTTTCGCAAAGAAAAAACCTCACCGAGAAGTGAGGTCGAAAAACGGATTCTCTTCTTTAAAAACTCGCTTTGTTCAATGGAAAAAAACCTATTTCCAGACCCGGCCAAGCTTTAGACACTCCTGAAAATATCCGCAAACAGACACCGGGCTCATGATCATCTGGTAGCAAAGCACAAATGCAACAAAGCCCCAGCGGTTCCGTCTGATCTTCAGATCCAGAGTGCGAAAGACGTATTTCTGGTAGCGGTACAAAATCATATTTTGCAAAAGCGCCAACGGCAGGACGAGGAGGGTAATCGGTCCGACAATCCAGTAGTGCCCAAAGAAGGCCGCGACCAAGCCGGGAAGCCAGCAAAACGTGTACACGAAATCGAGATAGGGCATGAGCAGGTTGTAGCCGGTCAAGAACCGGGCAAACATAATCGGCTGCTGCCACGGCTTTATCACTTTCAACGCCTCGATCATTCCTCTGGCCCAACGGCTGCGCTGTCTGAAAAAGTGCTTGAAGGTGGTGGGAACATCGGTAAAAGCCACGGCCAGCGGTTCAAAGAAGACTCTTTGGTTGGTGCCAAGCAAACGCCAGGTCAACACAATATCTTCTCCGATCGCATCCGGCCACCCGCCGATATTTCGGATCGCATCCGTTTCGTAGAGGGAAAAGGCCCCCTGTGCTACAAGCGTCCCTTGGTATAAACCTTGTAATCTTTTGATGCTGGCAATACCCAAAAAGTAATCCCATTCCTGGATTTTTGAAAGGAAATTGTCGCGGCTGTTGCGAACGAGCACCGCTCCGGCCACAGCACTGACATCTGCGGGCGCAGACAGCATGCGGGCAACGATATAGCGGATCGCTTGGGGATGCAGAAGCGTATCGGCGTCTAGTGTCACGACATACCGGGTCATCACCAAAGGAAGGGCCCGGTTCAGCGCGTGATGCTTTCCGGCTCTGGTCTCTTCAACAACCAGAATGTCCAAGCCGAGCTGCTTGCCGAGCTCTTTCGCTACTTCAGCCGTTCGGTCGATGGAGCCGTTGTCTACTACGATGACGTCTATCTTGCCCTCGTGGTCTTGTTTGGCGATCTGGTTGAGCGTTTCTCCGATCCCTTTTTCCTCGTTCCGGCAGGCGATCACAATCGTAATGTCTTCTTTCGGAGCGAGCGTCTTGAAGGTCGGTTGACGATCCACAAGCAGACTGGCAATCATAAATGCATTCATATATCCCGGTATGTAAGAGATACCCGCAATCACGGCAATGGCGACGAACGAAGGTATGTACTGCTCCAGATCATGGACCCATGGCAAAGACAGGACAATTGAAAGGGTCATCCAGGAAACGGCAATCAATTGACTGATCCAAAATTTCATCTTTACCGAAATATATCTGGAGGAGGCCGCACGATTTAATGGTTGTTTGGGGCAATTCATGTTGGACTGCAAAGCTAGGACCCCCTGCCACGGAAACCCCACAGGCTCCCGTGATGTTTGACTAAGATTGTGAAAGGCAGCACACATAACCAGCATACCTCATGGCATTGCAAGGGCTACATGATAGCCTTTTGGAAATGCAACCAAAGAATAGCAACCACGTTGGCTGCTGTGGCCAAAGTGTCCGGAAGCAAAAAAGCCGCCTCAGGGCGGAGGCGAATGCTGGCGTCTTTCATAATCGATTGGATACCGATTCACAAAACTCAATGAAACATTCTATCACGATCTGTCGTACTATGAAAGAATATAACTTTTACAAGCAAATCCATTGATCATCAGAAGGAGGTTATCCATTGTGAGTTTGCCGTCACAATTGGTTGTCATCCGCGGATTTCCTTTTGACGGGGGATCAACCTTTCGGCTTCTGCAATCCAGCACCTTATTGGGAAGAAAAGATGGGTCATGGGAACCGGATATCGCATTTGACAACGTCTACGTCTCTCGAAAACAGGCATCGATTTCCTTTGAAAACGATCACTACTATATTATGGATTTGGACAGCAAGCATGGAACAGAAGTCAATGGGCAGCGGCTGATGCCCTTTGTGCCGACGATTCTCGCAGCCTCCGACAGCATTTCATTTGCAAGGGGGATGGTTGCTCTTGTTTTTTCTCCGGTAAATCTGGAAGAGACATTGGACTTTAAACCCTTGTTCCTGCAAGGCAGTACCCCTCTGGAGGAGGACCCTGTGAGACAGATCATTTGGATTCATGGCCGCAGCTTTCACTTTTCCGAAAAGGAATACAGATGTCTGGAGCTTTTGTTGCGCAAGGAACGGCAATTTGTCGGCAAAGACGAAATCATTCGCTATGTATGGCCGGAGCGGCCGGCAGACCCGTTGCTTCCCTCCGTCAGCTCGGAGGAAATCAATTCTCTTCTCTACCGAATCCGCAAAAAAACGAATCACGCCGTCACTATTGAAAATATCAGAGGCAAAGGTTACATATTGAAGCTGTTGCCGCCACAACAGACAGAATCGCAGGCGCCAGCCCATTCCCGCTGCTAAATAGCTGCTGCTTGACATCATCAAAGGACCGGTGCACTTCACCGGTCCTTGCTTGTTGACGTTCGAGTCTTTCCCTTGCCCGACAATTGTGCTTTACGACGCATTCTTCAACACCTGCTGAAAGATACGCTTGACCTTCTTCGTGACGACACTGCTCCCTCCGCGTCCTTTCACATCTTCGACCATCATGGACAACAGCAGCTCCGGAGCATCGGCATCAAATCCGACAAACCATCCGTTTTCTTGGCCGTCCGCGTCTTTGCTCTGTTTCAATTCTGCCGTCCCGGTCTTGCCGGCGATGGATTTCCCCGGAATATATGCGCCGTGTCCCACTCCATCGGGGCTGCTGACCGCTTGAATGAGGTCTTTTCTCAATAGCGCCGCTGTCTCGGGAGTCATGGCTTGCTCCTTCCAGATGCCCGGCTCTTTTGTCTTGCCATCTTCCAGCAGCAGGGGGCGAGGGATATTGCCTTCGTTCACGAGTGCCGAATAAACCAATGCGACGTGAAGCGTGGTCATCTTTACTTCCCCCTGCCCGTAGCCGGTATCCGCAAGCAGAATTTCGTTCTGGATGCCGCTGTTCGAAAGCTGCGACTTGCTAAACGGATAGGGAATGGGCAATGCTTCGCCTATTCCGAACTTGGCGCTCTCTTTTTCAAATGCTTCGGCACCGATCTGCAGTGCTGCCTGCGCGAAGTATATGTTGTCCGAATAAATGAGAGACTTCAGCAGATTGACGGATTTCGCCGCATGGACGCGCGTGACGAAATAGTTGCCCCACGAACCGTCTTTGGCCCACGTCAGCCCGGAGATTTGTTTCTCTTCGCCGGGATCAATGGCATTTATATCCAGACCGATCGCAGCCGTGACGACTTTAAATGAGGAGCCGGGCGAATACCCCTTTGAAAACCGGTTCAAAAAAGGATTCCGGGGATCGTTC
This sequence comes from Brevibacillus sp. FSL K6-2834, assembly GCF_038592925.1. Lineage (NCBI taxonomy): Bacteria > Bacillati > Bacillota > Bacilli > Caryophanales > Paenibacillaceae > Brevibacillus > Brevibacillus sp. FSL K6-2834. The sequence continues at coordinate 1,664,797 of NZ_CP151945.1, read as the reverse complement.
TGCCACTGCTCGTATTGACGGCTGGACAATCCGCGTATGAACGCATTCGGATCGTATGACGGGCTGCTCGACAAAGCAAGAATTTCGCCCGTCTTCGGCTGAACAGCCGCGACAGATGCCGACTCCTGCTTTACCTCGTCGTAGATGGCCTGCTGCAGGCTTGCATCGATGGTCAGCTTGATCGTTTCCCCCGGAACAGCCTTCGTTTCGGCAATCACCGCTTTTTGCTTGCCTTTTTCATCGGCAACGGCGATAACCGCTCCGTTTTTTCCTCTCAATCGGTCTTCGAATACTTGTTCCAAGCCGGCTTTTCCGATTTGATCGCCGATACGATAGCCCCGATCCTTGTGCCGCTTCAGCTCCTCGGCACTCATCTCGCCTATATATCCGGTCAGGTGCGCTGCAGCCTCGCCATACGGATAGACACGCAGTTTTTTATCCTGGAAACTCACCCAAGGGACATTTCTGTATTCCGCTGCGGTTTCTTCCCCCGCAAACGCGATGGGAACAAATAAATCAGGCTTGACCCAGGAAGCGCTCAGCTTTTTGTCGATCTCCTCCACGCTGATGCCCAGCTTCTCAGCCAGTTCCGCTTTATTCTTTTCCGCGGACTCCCCCAGCTTCCCCGGAATGATGCCAAGCTGCAGAGCTGCTCCGTTTAGCGCCAAGCCGTTTCCGTGTCTGTCCAGTATCTCGCCGCGCTCCGCTTTAATGGTCTGCACCCGCACCTTATCTCCCTTTTCCATTTGCGGGAAAATAAGCGAGGGCTCCCACTCGATCAGCCACTTTGTTTCCTTGTCGAGCTCGGTCTTTTTGAGCTTTAGTTGATGGTCGAAATCCAGCGGACCGGCAACCGTGTCCATTTTGACGTGATAAGGGACGGTCATTTCCGCTTTTTCCGCTTCGTCTTTGCCAGCGGGCTGCTGCTCCACGGAGATCTTCTCGATCGAAAGGTTCTTTGCTTCGATCCCGTCATAGATTTTCTCATAGCGCTGCGCGAATTGTTCGGCAGTCATCCCGGCTTTTGCCTCGGGCGTCAATTGTTCGTACATCTCTGAAAAATGCTGCTGCTGCCAGTCGGAAAGATACGCCTGCGCGACATCCTCGGGGTTTTCTTCCTGCTTGCTGCATCCAACCAGAGCCAAGATGAAAAAGAAGGCAGCCATCGTCCATACCTGTTTTTTCACTGTCCATTCACCCTGCTTTATTGAATGATAATAGCATTCCTTTCCTGGTCGCTCAGAAGAGGGCGACATTAGCCGGCCGGTCTACTGGCCGTACATGCGCTCCTCCTTCGTCGCGACAGCTACATCATAGGTCAGGGCGCATTCCCGATCAATAGATGAACAATGATAACAAAATGATAATGGGAAAACGAAAAAACGCTTGAGGCCACTTCAGAACCCCAAGCGTTTTGCGTCACGTTCATCAAACCATGATTTTGCAAATATCATTTGTAAATTCAACCGGATCTTCAACTGGCAGGCCTTCGATCAAAAGGGCTTGATTGTACAAGAGAGCCGTATACAGATTCAGCTTCTCCTTGTCTTTTTCATAGGCGTCTTTCAACGATTGGAACACGTCATGCTGAACGTTGATTTCCAGCACTTTGTCCGCCTTCACATTGGGGTTGTTCGGCATGGCGTTCAAGATTTTTTCCATTTCGATCGTCACTTCCCCTTCTGTCGACAAACAGACAGGGTGACTCTTCAATCTCTTGGATGCTTTTACTTTTTTCACTTTGCCCGCCAACAGGCTGGTCATATAGTCGAACAGTTCTTTGTTCTCGCTGTTCTCGGCTTCGTCGGCGCTTTGGCTATCATCCGCTTCGATGCCCAGGTCGCCGCTCGATACGGAACGGAATTCCTTGTCTTTATACTTTTGCAGCATCTTGATGGCGAACTCGTCGATGTCGTCGGTGAAATACAAAATTTCATAGCCTTTTTCGGCCACCAGCTCTGTTTGCGGGAGCTTTTCAATCCGTTCATTCGATTCCCCGGAGGCGTAGTAGATGTATTTCTGTTCTTCCGGCATTCTCGCCACATATTCATCGAGCGTAACCAGCTTTTTCTCCTTGGACGAATAGAACATGAGCAAATCTTGCAGGACATCCTTATGGCTTCCGAAATCGCTGTAAACGCCGAATTTCAATTGTCTGCCGAACGATTTATAAAATTGCTCGTACTTTTCTCTTTCATTTTTCAGTAGGCTTTGCAGCTGGCTTTTGATTTTGCTGGCGATGTTTTTCGCGATCAGCTTCAACTGCCGGTCATGCTGCAGCATCTCTCTGGAAATATTGAGAGACAAGCTTTCCGAATCTACCATTCCTTTGACAAAGCTGAAATGGTCCGGGAGCAGATCGGCGCATTTGTTCATGATCAATACGCCATTGGCATACAGTTCGAGGCCTTTTTCATATTCTCTGGTGTAATAGTCGAAAGGAATGCTCTCCGGGATAAACAGGATGGCCTGATAGGACACCGCGCCATCCGCGTTGATATGGACATGCGCGAGCGGCTTGTCGAAGCCGTAATGCTTTTCCGCGTAGAAGTTCTCGTAGTCTTCGTCCGTCAGCTCGCTCTTGTTTTTTCTCCAGATCGGAACCATGCTGTTGATCCGCTGTTCTTCCTGGTACTCCTCGTACTCGTTGTCGCTGCCTTCCTTCAGTCTTCTTCCGGTCACATCCATCTTGATCGGATAACGGATAAAGTCGGAGTATTTTTTGATGATCGCCCGCAGGCGGTACTCCTCCAAAAACTCGTCGAAGCTCTCTTCCTCCGTGTTTTCTTTGATCTTCAGGATGACGTCTGTACCGACCGTTTCCTTTTCGCACGGCTCAATCGTATAGCCGTCCGCTCCGGAAGACTCCCACTTGTATGCGCCGTCGCCGTTCAGCGCTTTGCTGATCACCGTCACGACATCCGCCACCATAAATGCGGAATAAAAGCCGACGCCGAATTGGCCGATGATCGCATGGCCGTCTTTCGTTTCGTTCTCTTTTTTGAACGCCAAAGAGCCGCTCTTGGCGATGACGCCGAGGTGATTTTCCAGCTCTTCCTTCGTCATGCCGATACCGGTATCACGGATGGTCAAGGTTCTGTTTTTCTTGTCGGCAATGACCTTGATATAGTAGCTGTCTTTGTCAAAGACCAGGCGCTCGTCAGTCAGCGCTTTGTAGTAAATCTTGTCGATCGCGTCACTCGCGTTGGAAATCAGCTCGCGCAAAAAAATCTCTTTTTGCGTGTAAATGGAATTGATCATCATTTCCAAGAGCCGCTTGGATTCCGCCTGAAATTGCTTCTTTTCCATTGGACATTCTCCCTTCCCCGGAAACTTGGTTCATCGATGTAGCGATCGCGATAGCGAATCTTTTTTAGCACTCTTTGGCCTTGAGTGCTATCCACTATTTTTTATAGCAATACTCCCTTTTTGTGTCAACGAGGTTTAGTGACAGAACGCTCGTATCACGCCTATCAATCCAAATCCAGTCTTGGCGGCCGGTCCTGCAGCTTGCCTATCGAACAGCCGGATCCGCTATCGGCACATAGCCGGTCTTTTCCACCAGCCACTGTCCTTGGGGCGACAGGATCCACTCGATCAGCCTGGATACGTTCGGATTGTCTCTGCCCGCTGTCACAGCGTAGAACTCGGCAGTCAACGGATACTCCTTGCTGCTGATCGTGCTTTTCTCCGGCTTTACTCCGTCCACCTCAAGCAGGCGAATATTGCCGTTGCTTGCCATCTCGGTCGCGAAATAGAGGAATGAATAGCCGATGGCGTTCTTGTAGTTCCGGTAGTTCGCCGTCTGCTCGATAATTCTCCCCATCCCTTGGACCACATCCTCCTGGGGAGGGGTCATCAGCTCCTTGTCTCCCATGAACCTCTGCAGCATGCTTTGGCTTCCGCTGTTCTCCGGCCGCTGGAAGGCGCGAATCGCTTCATTGGGGCCGCCGACCTCCTTCCAGTTGGTGATCTTTCCCGAGTAAATATCCTGGATTTGCCCGGTCGTCAGCCCTTTCACGGGATTTTCCGCGTTGACGAAAAAGACGAAGGCTTCCCGACCAATCGGCGTGAGCTTCAGCTCTTTGCCTTTCCTTTTGGCTTCCTCCAATTGCGATTCGGAGGGAGCAAAGGCAAAGATGACATCTGCGTTGCCTACGATCAAATTTTCGTATGCCTGCGGAGTCTTGCTGACCATCACTTCGCCATCGTACAGATCGTACTGCTTCTCTGGATAAACCGCCTGCACAAAGGCGGCATATAAAGGATAAAACGCTGTCGCTCCGTCAATTCTGGGCAGCCCGGATTCCAGCTTGAGGGTCGAGGGCTCCTCCAGCTTTGCCGCTTTCGTATATGGCTGAAACGGGCGGTACTGCTCCAAATCTACATCCTGCTCGCCAACGGTTTCGATACTGTTATGGTAGGCGTAGTTGATCTCATAGCCTGCCACGGTCAAGAGACACAGGCCAAAACAGACCGCCAGCGATCGATAAAGGATACGCGGCTTGATTGGAGTGAACATTCGCAAAATAACGAACAGAATGAGCACAGCCGTTACTACTGCCGAAAGCGGCGTATAAAATTTTACTCCGCCTTGCAGCGTTGTAAACAACATCGCCATGAAACCGAAAAACAGCAGGCCAGCGATGATCACGATGCAGCCAATGATTTTCCCGATAAGATTGTACATGTCTGCCCCCTTGCTCTTTTCTCTACTGCCCATTATAAGCGAATGTAAAAGAATGGCAAAAGGAACAAATCAAAAACCCCTGGTTTCCCAAGGGCTTTTGATTGTCCAGCTTACCCAACCGGATTCAAGCTCTCATTCGTCACATCAAGCAGGACGGCGTTGATGCCGTTGAGGAAAGCCATGGCGCTCGCCTTGATGATATCCGTGTCCATGGCCCGTCCGGAGTACGTTTTGCCTTGATGATCGATGCGAATATTGACGCGCCCGATCGCTTCTTTCCCTCTGGACAAGCTGTTGATTTTGTAATCCTTCAATTCCACGTCCAGTCCCACCAACGATTTGATGACACTGTACAAAGCATCGATCGGTCCGTCGCCGACCGCGCTGTCTGTAAATTCCTCGTTGCCCTTTTTCAGCTTGACAGTGGCCGTCGGATACTGGTCATTGGTCATCACCTGGAAGGATACCAGCTCATACAGTTGACCGCAGCTTTGCTGCTGAAGCGCGCGGTGATTGGTGACCAGGTAGTAGACGTCGTGGTCGTACACTTCTTTTTTCGAATCGGCCAAGGCGAGGAATTTTTCAAACAGCGCCTCAAAGTCAGCCGCATCGCCTGTGTCAAAGCCCATTCTTTCCACCGCATTTTTAAACGCATGGCGGCCGGAGCGGGCCGTCAAAATCAGTTCCATGCTCTCCGCCCCTACGTCTTCCGGCGAAATGATTTCATACACCTGTTTATCCTTCAGCAAACCGTCCTGGTGGATGCCGGAGGAGTGAGCAAAGGCATTTTCCCCGGTAATCGCTTTGTTCACCTGTACATCCAGTCCAGTCAGGTACGTGAGCAGCTTGGATGTTCGCAGCAGCTCTGTCGTTTTGATATTGGTGGAGCAATTGTAGTAATTCTCCCGGACCTTGAGTCCCATCACGACTTCCTCAAGTGATGTATTCCCGGCTCGTTCACCCAAACCGTTAATGGTCACTTCGACCTTTTCCGCCCCGTTTTTCACGGCAGCAAGTGTATTCGCCGTAGCCATCCCCAGGTCGTTATGGCAATGGACGCTCAGGATGACGTCCTCATTGAGATTTTTCAACCGTTCGTTGATCTTGCGGATCAGCTCGCCGAATTCCTCCGGGACCGCATATCCAACCGTATCCGGCACGTTGATGATGGTAGCGCCTGCTTTGACGACGGCTTCAATCGTTTTCCACAAATATTCGAAATCCGACCGGGATGCGTCCTCTGTCGAGTACTGCACGCGCGGAAGCAGCGTTTTGGCGTATTTCACCGCGTCGACCCCCATCTGCAGAACGGCGTCCTTGGAGCGGTTAAATTTCTTGTCCACATGGATGTTCGAGGTACCCAGCACGATGTGGATGAACGGGTCCTGCGCAAGCTTGATGCTATGGTACACGGCGTCGATATCGCTTTTGACCGCGCGCGCCAGTGCCGTAATCGAGACGGCGTCCCCTACGCTTTTGGCAATTTCCTGAACCGCTTGAAAATCCCCCTGCGACGAGGCGGGAAAACCGGCTTCAATCATATCTACCTGCAGTCGTTTCAACTGCTGTGCGAACTCGACTTTTTGGCGGACATTCAGTTTGGCGCCCGGCACTTGTTCTCCGTCGCGCAAAGTGGTATCCAATACGATAATGTTTCTTGTCATCTGTGCTTCCTCCCCAGTACTCCTTGTTTTCTGTATATCAAGCGGGGGCGGCTAAACCCGGACTTTAACCAACAAAAAAACCCCGTCTCTACGTATAGAGACGAGGTTGACCCCGCGGTACCACTCTACTTCATTTCCTGTGAAATGAGCTCATTCGATGGCCATCACCATCTATCCTTGTAACGGTGGAACTCCGGCTTACCCTACATTGTCAGGCAGCAGTTCATAGACGAGTTCGAAATGAATGATACTGCCGCTTCGCACCGACCAACGGCTCTCTGAAAGATCTTTTCATTTCTACTACTTCTACTCATAACCATTTGCTTGTCAAATTATTGGAAATTGTATTACATTCGTAAAGTTGTGTCAACAGGCAAATCTTTTTTATGCTTGGGGTATCTTGCTCATATCCCTGTACAGCATATTCCACCGATGGCCGTCCAAACGGTGAAACCGATCCCGTACATCCATCCCAAATCCTTGTCGCGATGGAGGCGTCTCTTTTTAAGACGCCGCTACACTCTTAGTGCAATCTCTAGTTTCTCCTGATAAAAGGTTGATTCATCACCATAACCCGTGCTAGACATTGAAAAAACGCAGATGTTCCTCTATCGTGGGAGTTGTCGAGACAACCACTGAAAAGGAGGAAATCTGCGTTGTGCCTTGATTTTAGCACAGACTTTGTCAGACTTCCATCATTCCATCTCACTCATTGGGAAAAAACAACGGAAACGGATTGGATCGCTGTTCTGGAACCGAATTCTGCTTGTTATCTTTGTCCGATCTGTCTCCGAGCCAGTACCAACCATGCCCGTCCTGGACGGCGTATTCTTCGTCATCGTTTCGTTCCTTCTTGGGGGACCGTCTGGGTATCCGTTCCCGTGTATCGCCAGCGCTGTGCGAGTTGTGGGCTTACATGGACAGTGGAATGGAACGGTATCCCGCCTCGAGGATTGGTCACCTCTGCTTTTCAAGAGATGGCGGTGGATATGTGCCGCGGCCGGGATTTGCTCTCGGTTGCCAAGCAATTGAGTGTGGCCTACTCGACACTCGAACGCTGGTACTACCAACTGGCCCCCCAACGCCTTGCTCAACCAAAAGAACATGAAGCTCCTGAAGTGGTCTGTCTGGATGAGTTTGCGTTGCAAAAAGGACATAAGTACGGCGTGAACCTCATGGATGCTCAAACCGGTCATATCTGGCAAGTCACAGAAGGACGTTCACGTGAACAGGTACGAAACGCCCTGCAGCAATGGCCCTTTCGTAAGGCTCCCCATGTAGTTGTCACGGATTTGGCTCCAGGAATGGCTGAAACAGTACGCCAAGTCTGGAAGCATACCCTTGTGGTAGCAGATAAATTTCACGTGATCCAGCTTTTCTCGAAAGCGTTGGAAGCTACCCGAAAACGCACTCATGCTCGTGGAACACATCGTCGGGGCAGACATGAGCAACGCCTGCTCCATACGATCCCTGACAAGCTGAAGCCCGAAGAGCTTCAGGAACTGAAGAATTGGTTAGCAGAAGATCCACACCTCAAACGACTCTACTTTGCGCTTCAAGACATAAGAACCGTGTATGCCGTTCAAACCCAAGAGGCAGGCGAGGAAGCACTTCAGAAATGGATTGACGACCATCTCTATTCTCCGACTCCTGCGGTTCGTTCCATTGCCAAAACGATTGTCCAGTGGCGAGAGCCCATTCAGAATTATTTCTCCTTTCGGGTAACGAATGCCAAGATTGAAGGGACACACAACAAAGTGAAGGTGATCAAACGAAGAGCCTACGGCTACCGCAATCTAGAGAGATTCAAGATTCGCATTAGACTGGAGTGTAAACCGGCTACATAACTACGAAAAACTGCGATAGAGGGAGATCAAGCACGTTTTACGGTGAAGAGCTAAAAGGTTGTAAAAATTCCGTATTATGGCTTATCCTAAACCTAATCTGGAAGGAGAGGACGTGCAAACCGGTAATGGTGCGTACAGAACCAATCATTGCAGTGAATGATGTGAAGGCCAGTTCGCAGTGGTATCAATCGCTGCTCGCTTTCCAAAATAGCCACTCCAACGGCATATTTGATCAGCTTGTTGATACGGATGGAACCATCCTGCTTTGCCTGCATCATTGGGGTGATCATGGGCATCCGTCGTTACTGAGTCCGGATCATGGAAAGCCTGGAAACGGGCTGTTGCTCTTTTTCCGGGTTGACGATTTCGACCGTGCATGGGAAAGAGCTCAATCGCTTGGAACAAAGATTGAGGAAGAGCCCCATCTTAATCCGTTTGCCGGACACAATGAATTCACCTTGCGCGATTTAGACGGATATCATATCACAATTTGCTCTGTACCGGTTTGAGGTACGGCAGCACTCCCGACTCTCTCCTTTCGTTGGAAGGCGGCCTTTCAACTGCAGTAGCAAATGATAAACGCCACTACGGCAAAAAGAGAACCGATCAGAAACACCTTCTGAAAGGCCGATGCCCAGCCCCTCTTTGGAACCAACGAAAACACCGGCAATTCAGCCGGTGTAAGGAAGCGTATTTATCCTTCTCAATCCTCCCTGTTTTGCAGGGGAATGAGTTTCCGTGCCCTTTCGTTTCTCAGCCAAATCGCTCCCCAAGCCAACACCGCGAGATAGACCGGAAACAGGACATGGCTGAAAAGAGGAGCATCCATGCGAATGTGTGTAGCGATGGCCCCCCCGAAATAGCCGGTCAGCAGGACCGCGCCCAAAAAAGCTGTACGAGGAATCGCGTAAAGAATCGTGGAGATGAGTCCGAGTGTACCAATCACAGCAAGATGATGCTGGGCGTATCCGAGCTGCAGTGTTCCTTCCACTACGGGAGCTGGTTGAATAAATTTGAAAATACTGTCGAAGAGCATAAACAAAATGACAAGTCCGCTCATGATTCGCGCCGTCCACAGCCGGCTTTTTGAAATGCTGTTCATCCTGTCATTTCTCCTTTCCTCATTTTCCACTTTCGGGCGTTTTTACGATCAAGCTTCATTTCCATTCGTAATACCTTCCTTACCGCTTTGCTCTGACTTCTCCCATCCTCCCTTTCCCAGCAACCAGGATCGTGCCTCTTGTATACGTAAATAGTAGCAAAACAAATCATTCCTGGTTTCTTATGGATTGCTGTCATACGCTAGATGCCAACTCCATTCAAAGAAAATACCACGTCCGCTGACGTGGCTTGAATGTGTTTGTAAGCTCCAGCATGTCGGCAGGATCAATCCTGTACTCCTACACTGACCATACACCGAATACAAGCGGCAAGTTAACCCTCAATCTCCCAGGCCGGATTCCAGACTACCTCCCACAAATGGCCGTCCGGGTCCAGGAAGTGCCCGGAGTATCCGCCCCAAAAGGCTTCATGCGCCGGGTCTGTTATCACGGCCCCGGCCTTTTCGGCGAGTTCCATGATCTTGTCCACTTCTTCTTTGCTGCCGACATTGTGACCGATCGTAAATTCGGTTGAGCTTGGCGATGCCAAAGGAACCTTCGCCTCATGGGCGATGTCCTTCCGCTGCCAGATAGCGAGCTTGAGCCCGGCTTGCAGGTCAAAAAAGGCAACGGCGCCGTGTTCAAATTCTGTACCGATGATCCCCTGTGTCTGCAAACCGAGTCCGTCGCGATAGAATGTCAGCGATCTTTCCAGATCGTCTACCCCCAATGTAAGAACGGAAATTCGCGGTTTCATCATCTTGAACAGTCCTCCCAGAGCTGATTTTTTTATTCACTTTTCACATATGATCGCCGATTGCCACCCTTTTTTATAGTAAAAAACGGACACGTTTCTTTGCTTTTTACCTGTTTGAAAACCTGGTTGGGAGTCAATCCATAATAACGTTTAAATTGATTGATCAAGTGCGCCTGATCGTAATAACCGTATTTTACAGCTACGTCAGCGAAATGGGACTGCGATCCATTATTCAGCTCTCGCAGCAAGCTCTGAAAGCGGATGATGCCTGAAAGCTCTTTTGGGCAGACCCCCAGCTCTTTTTGAAAGCCTCGTCTTATATTCCGGTCACTGTATCCGAGCAAGTCAGCCAAAGAGCTCATCGAAACCATTCCGCGACTGACGTACATGTATTGCAGACTCGTTTGCAGCAGATCGTCGGAATCAGCTGCCTGTGCATGCAAACATTTCAGCAAATCGAGCAGTTCGCGCTGCACGGCAGGTGTTTGAAAAGGAAGATACATTCGCATGTGAATTCACTTCCTTTTGATCATAGATTCATCGACGCCGGGATTGTATGTGCGGCAATGCTCATAATTCAGCAGTATCGAGGGATACCGATTTTTGTCTTCTCTGAGCCCGGTACTGCCCCGGCGTCAATCCCGTCCATTTTTTAAATGCAGCTTGAAATGCGCTTGGCTCTGTATAATGCAGCAAGTAGGCAATCTGACTGATGGAATACTCGTGCTTGTTTAAATAAACCAACGCGATTTCCTTGCGAACGCGAGCCGACAACTCATTATAAGACGTACTCTCTTCCTTTAGCTTCGCTTGCAGTGATCGCGTACTCATCTGAAACGATGCTGCTGTCTCCTGCAAAGTCGGAAGAGACGCAGGCATGCACGCCATCATCCATTGGAAGACACGGTCCGAAAATTCCCTTCCTCTGAGCAGCTTCTCTCTGACTTCTTCTGCGATCGGTTCAAAAGCTCTCCGCAATCGCGGATCTGAATACAGGATCGGATATTGCAGAACCTCCTTGCTCATGCGCAGCCCATTTTCCCGCCCGTCAAAGCGCGGCTCTACGCCGAATATGGACAAGTACGGGCCGTCATCCGCAGGAGCTGCATGGGCAAATTGCAGCTCCTTTATCGCAATGGACCGGTTGCTCATGCGGGCAATCAAATGATACAAGGAGCTGACCATATCCTCCACGCACTGGCGGGACATCGGCGTTGGGGTTGTCTTGTAAAACCGGAGGATCGCATCGTCTCCCTGCTCCTCCCAATCCAGATTATACCCGCTGCAAAGAATCACGTTGTACCTTTGATAAGCCTTCAGCGCATCGACGATTCTATCGGAGTGCATCATGACATAGCCGAGAATGCCCATATCGGCGATGTCCGTAAGCTCTCCCTGATGCAGGCCGAAATAGTCGTCCTGCGTAAACCGGGCGGCTTCGTTCATCAACCGCACCAGCTCGCTCTCGTCTATGCGGGCGTCCACATCCTGCAGCTTCGCCATGTCAAAAGAAACGTGACGGCAAAACTGCCCGAAATCGAACCCTTTTTGCGCGATGGTCTTCATGATCGGGTACACCATGGAAATGGCAAATCCCTGGTCATCCATCAACGTCCAAGCCTCCCTTTTGCGCAAAACAACAACATTTATGCGCTTTGCATCATTTATGTGTCCGAAATTCATCCGTTATACTGAATACAGTCCTTCTTTCCATCCTATCACAATGAATGAATCGCATCGGAAGGCTACGGTTTTTGCTCCCGCCCGGCAGTGTGTGCAAACCGCGGAGGCAGCCATTTTTTTCATAATACGCACAAAGGGGGATACAGAAAGTTGAATATTCTCGTAATCAACGGACATCCCGATCCGGAAAGCTTTTGCTCTGCCTTGTCCCATGCTTATATGGAAGGGGCCTCCAGCACATCGGCACAAATTCGGACCATCGACTTGAGCCAAATTGAGTTTGATCCGAATTTGAAGTATGGGTACCGGAAAAGAACCGAGCTTGAAAGCGACTTGCAGGAAGCGCAGGAATTGATCCGCTGGGCCAACCATCTCGTCATTGTCTACCCGACTTGGTGGGGAACGATGCCTGCCATCCTGAAGGGATTTTTTGACCGCGTCTTTTTGCCCGGGTTCGCGTATAAATACCGAACAGATTCTCCATTATGGGATAAGCTCTTGACCGGAAAAACGGCGCGTTTGATCGTCACTATGGATACGCCTGCCTGGTACAATCGCTTGATCTACAGACAAGCCGGGCATCTCGTGATGAAACGAAACATCTTGCATTTTTGCGGGATCAAGCCAGTGCGTGTGACCGAAATCAGCCAGGTGAACTCTTCATCGGAGAAGCAGCGGGCCAAATGGCTGGAGAAAGCAAGGCAGCTAGGCTCCAAACTGGCGTAACGCCGACGGATACTGTCATTCACTGGCGATTCGCAGCAACTTCCCGCTCTCCTATTTGTAAGTTGCCGACTCCGTACGGACGGACTCGCTGTCCATTGCAGCTTGGACTTTGATTGTATGCGGACCGCTCTCCGTGTTTGCGATGGCAGAGCTCAAGGAAAAATGGGGTACCTGCAGCACCGCCTTGACCGATTCGCTCTTCTCAAGCACGCTGCCCCTCCAGCGGTATATGTTTACATCCGGCCAGTGAAGGTGCAAGCCTTCAAACTGATTGACCAGTTCATCCGCTCCGTCTCCGTCCAGGTCTGCAAGACGCGGGTTCCCCCAATCCTCAAAGGCGAACCATTTGTCTTGGGAACTATCATAGTAAAAATAACCCATCCTGGCCGGTCCGTTTGCAGCTAATGCCGCTGCACCCTGCAGCACGTAATTTGAGCCCGCAGCGGCATGGTTTTTCTCCAACAAGACCACGGAAGCCTTTTTCTTTTGAATGGCGTCTTCAATCAGACTGGCAGAAAAACATTCCCGATAGCCGAACGTCTCTCCTTTATGTTCAAGAAGAGCAACAGCCTGGTAATCGGAACCGCAAGAGGCAACCGGATTTGTTTCTTTAAACACTTGCAAAAATGCCGGGCTTCCCGCTACGTTTCCGAATGGAATGGTTCCGGCATGCTCCCATGTCTGGGCAGGCTTTGCATTTTCGAGTTCTGTAAGCTCAACCGCTTGGAACAAGAGTGCAGCCTGTTCAGGGAACGAATACGCAGCGATGCCTTCTGCTTCCGGCTCCAAACGTGCTTGCAAGCCATAGCCTTCTGAGCGAACCGTTTTTTCAAGGCCATCCCTGTCGACCCGTAAGGTTGGTTCGGATTCCATTGGGTTGCCGCAAGCACTTGCAGCTACTACCAGCAAAATCATCACTGTGCAGAGATGAATCCGTATGTTACCCATCAGCTTTTTCTGCTCCTCGTACAAATTTCAACTAAATAGACGGCTGATCCCATGAAAAGTTTCCTTCTGGCCTGCCATGAGGTCCGTTCAGTAAAAAACCACGTCTTCCACAACGTGGTTACATTTATTTCGTGAAAACCCAGAAGGTACTTGCTCTATATCGAAGAATTATATTCGAAATGGCTACCAGCCACACGAATTATGATGAAGGAGAGGAACGGATGGAAAAGTTGATCGAGGAGTACCGCCAAGACCATGAGCTGCTGCGAGAAGCCGTTGAAGGATTGTCTGAGGAGGAGTTGCGGTTCCAACCTGCACCGGACAAATGGAGCATCCACCAGATTCTTATTCATGTTGCAGATGCCGAAATCTTGGCGACACATCGGCTGAGAAAAGTCTTGGCGGAGGAAGAACCGCTTCTCCTGTCATTTGATCAGGAAGCCTGGACGGATAACCTCGGATATGATCGGTTGGACCGCAAGCAGCATATGCTCCTGTTCCAAATGCTGCGGGCCAGCATGCTGCCGCTTCTCGAAAATCTGACTCCCGAGCAGCTTGAGCGGGTCGGGCAATATCCCGATGGAGTGCGGTACACGTTCAAAAAGCTGCTGGAATTGCGCGTCCAGCATGTCCGTGACCACCTCTCCCAGATTGAGCGGGTAAAGCAGGCATTTCGGGAGCATAGGCTATAAGGAGGACTCTCCTTCGCCCGACCTAACAACAATCTACTTGGGCCGGAGCGTTAGCACATGGCCTGTTTCCTGTGTGTCCGCGATGGATGTGGCATGGTACACTCCCTCGACCCATGCACCAAACTGATCGTCGTACCAAGGGCTTTTTACATGTCCCGACTGACCGGGACCGACTACATGATACCCCTTTGTCAAATCATTCGTATCGACGACAAACCGCCAGGATGCCCCGTGGTTGATGAGGCCCGTCTTTTGATTGTAGCTGGCGGCCTGGACAGTTACGGCGCTCCCCCCTGCCGGGATCGGTTTTGCCCAGTTAAAGAGGTAGTTCAGTCCGGTCACGCTGGACAAGGGGTGAAGAAAAGACATTTGATGAGCCTCGCCCCACTTCCATTTCTCGCTGTTTGTTCCGTGGGCAGCTTCGATTTCCGCAATGGCTTCCTGCAAAGCAGCGTGAAGCACCTTGGAAAGCCCTCCCTTCTCCTGTACCCAAGGACCCGGCTTGCCGGTGTGGGCTCTGCGGATCAGATCGTCGACGATTTGCCTCTTTCCTTCAAACAAGTCATTCATGCTGTCCGGTATTTGCTCCTTGAACAGGACATTCGCCACTTGCCGCATCCACGTATGAAATACGAGAGGCGCAGCCAAATCTTTGTCGTCGACGAAATTCCATGTTTCCAGCACAGCGAGAACAGCCTTTTCTTTCTCCGTGAGCGGCTCCTTTTTCACATGCTCCAAAAAGATCGGCACGAATTCATCAGCCTGCAGGTTTGCTTGATCCATTTGCAGCTTTTGCATGTCCTCCACGGTCAGCTTTTCCTTTGCCTGCAGCACCTGCTGTATTCTCATTTGACGATACGGCTGTGCCCAGACATTGCTGATGTGGTACGGATAGCTGTCATCCGTGACTTTGTAATTCGCGCTGGAGATGAAGCCCTGCTTTGGATTCACAGTCTTGGGGAGCTGGTCGTACGGGATGTACCCCGTCCACTCGTATTCATCTGTCCACCCGGGAACAGGGACGAGGCTGTTGCCCTTTTTGCGGATGGGAATTTTCCCGTTTGCCTTGTAGGCGATGGTCCCATCCTGTGCGGCAAATACAAAATTTTGCGTCGGCGTGTGGAAGTCTTCCAGCGCCTTTTCAAACTCGTTCCAGTTTTTCGCTTTATTCATCCGCAAAACCGCTTCCAGCTCCCGGGATGGCTCCAGCGCCGTCCACTTCAACGAGAAAACGGTATCTTTGCCGCTATCTTCGGCGAACTCCGAAATAACAGGCCCATGTCTCGTAATGGTGACCTGATACGGGATCGTCTCTTTGTCCTTCACCCGGATCGGCTCATCGATGACCTGTGCTTCCTCCCATTTCCCCATGTAGAGAAACTGGCTCGGCTGCTCCGGATTTCTTTTTTCGATATACAAATCCTGTACATCCGGTCCCGTATTCGTCACTCCCCAGGCCACATGCTCGTTATGGCCCAGAATAATCCCCGGGACTCCCGCAAAAATAACACCGCTCACATTTACCGAAGGAGCCTTCAGATGGGTCTGGTACCAAATGGATGGCGTCGCCAGGGACAGGTGCGGATCATCCGCCAACAGCGGCTTGCCCGACGCGCTTTTTTTGCCGCTAACCACCCAGTTGTTGCTCCCATTGAATTCAGGGGGAATGATCGCTTTGGCAAAGCTTTTCTCGACATCTACTTTTCCATCCCCGATGGGCGGAATGATCGGAGGCCCCGCTTTTTCCTCGTTCGGGAACAGATCGTACGCCTTCTCTTTCGGAAAATGGTTCAGGAGGTAATAGCGAAACGCTTGCCCTTCCCAATGCCCGCCCAGATCATAGGCCATGTATTTTCCGATGGTCAGCGAGTCGAGCGGCGTCCATTCCTTTGGCTCATAGCCCAGAAGTGCAAATTCGATGGGCAAGGCTCCCTTTGCCTTCGCCTCGCTGATGTAGGCATTCACCCCGTCTGCATACCATTGCAGGATATCCTTGGCTTCCTGCGAGTAGACCTCATGGGAGAGCTTTGCCGCTCTGCGCAATCCGAGCGTCCGGAAGTATTTATCGCGGTCCACAGCCTTCTCGCCAATGACTTCGCTGAGCTCGCCGGATGCTTGCCTTCTGCTCAAGTCCATTTGAAACAGGCGGTCCTGTGCCGTAACATATCCTTGGGCCATGAATAAATCATGCTCGTTGCTGGCGTAAATATGCGGGACGCCATGCTCATCTCTTGCGACCGTTACCGATTCTGCAAGCCCCGCCACGGAAAGCTCGCCTTCGATCTGCGGCAGCGACCTTGCTATGTATGCGTTTGCGATTCCAAATAAAACAGCGCTGATTACAAGCAAAACAACCACTGCGGCAACAACAATCTTGACCGCTTTTTTCCTTCTGCTCACCTTCTGTTTTTGAAGCACAGCTTCCATTGAACTCGCCCCCCCTTTTGTACAAGGTAAAAAATGAATGACTATTCAGTTAATTTTCTTTAGTATACCACAAAACCGCCCAATAGAAAAAAATTCCAACCCCCCCGAAACCTATCCCCGGATTTCCCGACGATCTTGAGTCGTTCCTGCATGCAAGCTGTTGCCCGTGCACTGGCATTTCGCGGATGCCCGTATCGATTTGAACGTTCCGGGCGTAACTGTAGTTGGGCATTGGCTGTCTTGTCCACAAAAAGGTTGACCGCCCTGTTGCTGCTTCCTGTATGTTGAACTGGTGCCAACTTTGATTTCACGGGCGAGAACGACTGCTCCCGTCCGTCCATTTCTTATTTTTTTCGGTAACCGTCACATTTTGATGTGGCTCCTTCGTTGTTTAGGATGAAAGGGGGTGAGCGGTTTGGATGAAGCTGAACTACAGGGGATCATCGCTGACGTATTGAAGGGTGATACCGAGAAGTTCGAGAAGATTATGCACCTCTACCAAAAATCGATTTTTCTCTATTGCTATCACATGCTGGGCCATCATTCCGAAGCCGAGGACAGCGGCCAGGAAGTATTTTTGAAGGCATATCGCTATTTGGAGAAATACAGGCCCGAGATTCCGTTTGGCGCCTGGCTGTACAAGATTGCCTACCATCAGTGCATCGATGTGATTCGCAAGCGAAAACTGGCGAAATATCTCCCTTTCTTTTATCGGGACGAGAAAGAAAACAAACACGTGGATCAGCAAATCGAAGCCCATTATTTCGACGAGTCCGTGCATAAGGCGATGTCGAAATTGTCGGTGGAAGAGCGGAACCTGTTGATTTTGCGCTGTGTAGAGGAAAAGAGCTATCAGGAAATCAGCCTCATTCTGAATCAAAGCAGCGCCACTCTTCGAAAAAAATACGAACGTTCGGCTGCGAAATTCCGCAAGTACTATGCCCAAGGAAAGGAAGTGGGACCAAATGAGATCGGACAGGGATCAGGATTTGAGAGAACTTTTTCATGACCCACGAATTCCCGATGTAGACTTGACGGGAAAAGTGATGGGGAAATTGTACGCCGAACAAAAAACAAAGGAGCGATTTTTCGTGAAATACAAAGTGGGTTTATTGGTAGCGGCAGGAATGGTTTTGACAGTCTCTTCGGCTTTTGCGGCAGTCAACTATCACTCTTTGAAAAACAAGCAGGGAAATGTGGTATATGAGAAAAAAACATTGGAAGAATCAGGCTATACTCGTCCTTCCAAAGATGAACAAATCCGCTCGCTGAAAAGCGGCGGATACGCCGACGAAGTGTTGCAAGAAGGCACGGCCGGTCTCTTTTATGTCGTTTCGGACATTCCGGATATGAAAATTTACACCGAAAGCAAGGGCATTTCCTTTACGGATGTGTCTAAGCTCCGAGACAAAATGAAGGATCAATCCGTCAAGATTTTAGACAGCCTGGAAGGCAAATACAAGTTTGAAAGTGCAAGAGTCGACTTTGAGCCTATGACTTATGTGAATCCTCTCAGCCCGGAAGAAGAGGCAGCCATTGCGAAAAAGCTGAAGAGGCAGGCCGAGGAGTCCAAAAAAGAGTTTGCCATGATGCCGGTGGAGCTGTCGAAGGACTACTGGAGAATCCTCAGCATCTACAACAACCAAGGAAAAGACATCCGGGTTACGATGTCCAAAACAAGCAGCAAAGAGACGGTTATCGTTCACAAAGAGTGGGACCTGAAGGAAGAAAAGCTAATGGTAAAAGGGGTAGAAATGATCTTCACGGATTTTGGCACGGGGAAAAATATTCACTGGGTGTACGACGTGCCAAACACGAACCAGACGATCCGCTACCATATCGAAACATCCAATCCGGTGACCAAAGAAGAGTTGGTCAAGATCGCTGAGTCGTACCTGGATTAATTTGCGTGGCGGGTTATCCAAGGAAACGATTTACGTACTCTAGCTGATCGTTTCAGATGATCACCAAGTAGACAGAAGTCTTTCTGGACACAGGTTTGACAAGCTGGCAGAATCGCGTAATGCAGAATCGTCAAAGCGCCCCTTGCTTCTTCCAAAGCCAGGGGCGCTTTGATATATACAGTCCAATCAAGAGACATCCAACACGACTTTCCCTCGTCCATGACCTTTCTCCACCTCTCGATGAGCATCGGCCGCTTGTTCCAGCGGAAACGTTTTTCTCATGAACACCTGCAGTTGTCCTTCGGCATACAGCTCGACAATCGCGGCTAAACGGGCGCCGGAGCGCTCCCGGAAAATGACGACAATGAACGATGCCTTCTTTCAGGCTGCGGGCTTTACGTCCAATTTCGTTTGCCGGGTAGTTCTAATCGTCTTGCACGTCTTTACCTCCTCGCTAAAAGGTTGTTGGGGAGCCGTATCCCTCTGCCACCGATAAAGCAAAATCGATGAACCCCGAAACCACCCCGTCCTCTCATACGTATTCTCTTGCAAGATGACAAATATTCCAAAATTATCGAGGTGCAGTCAATCATGGAATCTATTTCTATCGTTCCCTACCGCCCCGAACTGGCCGCAGCCGTCGCTGACATGTGGAACGCCAGCCGGGATAGCTGGGGGGGCGGAAACTCGATTACAACGGCGGAACAAATCCTGCAAGAAGAAGCAAGCTCTGATTCTCTCGCCGTTTACCTGGCGATGGATAGCGATAAGGTCGTTGGCTACTGCAGCCTGGCCGAGTACCGGGAAGATACGGGTGCCCTCTATATCCCGCTGCTCAATGTGCGTCCTGACTACCAAGGAAAAAAAGTGGGACGCATGCTGCTTGCACGCGTGCTGGAGCAAACGATCCAGCTCGGCTGGCCCCGACTTGATCTCTACACGTGGGCAGGGAACACGAAGGCTGTACCCCTGTATAAAAAATTCGGCTTTTTCTGGGAAGACCGGGACGATACCACTCATCTCATGAACATGATCCCCACTGTGCTAAGGACAGAGGCAATCGCCCCCTATTTTGAGGAGCTCGACTGGTATCAGGACTCCACCCGGGAGATTGTCGTAGAACCAGACGGTCGAAAGGAAAACGGCTTTGACTATTTCACCTACTCCTGGGCAAAAGGCGAAAAGAGCCTGCGCGTGGAGTTTGAACGGCTCGGCCGCGGCATGCGCCTCATCGAAACAGAAGACTATCTCCTGTCTGCGGAGGTTGAAGGACCGAAGCTGGTCTTTGGCCGGGAGTACCGGATTCACTACCGGATCGTCAACAAATCGGGCAAGCCGCTGCAGATTTCCTTGAAGGGAGCACCCAACGAAAACATCCGCTTTGATTATCAGCAGGAGCTTGCAGTTACCGGGGAAACGACACTGTCGGCAAGCTTTTTTGTCGGCGGGATCACCGAAGAACAAAGCGTCTGGCGTACGCATCCCCGTGTCTGTACGCACATCCTGATCAACGGCAAGGCCGCACTGTTTCAGGTGGGAATTCTCCCCAAGTTTCCCGCTTCCCTTTCCCTGCAAGTGCCCGGGCTCACCTATCCGGGGCGGACAGCACAGTTTTATTTGGATGTGGAGAACAGCTTTGAAGAAGAGGCAGAGTTTTCCTTCGAACTGCCCTCCTGTTCCTTTCTCCGCATCAATCAGCAGCGCCATACACTCCGGCTGCAAGGCAAAGAACGCGTCTCTCTCCCGCTTGACGCCGACCCCTATGAGCACGGCTTTTACGTGGCCGATGTGCAGGTAGAGGCGAAGCTCGCGGATGGCGGCTCTGTCTCTTTTTCCAAAAAAATCGGTGCCGCCTTTACAGGACCGGGCGCCATGCTGTCAGGGGAAACGGAACAGACGTGGCAGGTGCACCACGGCCTCCACGCGCTCTACTTCAACAAGGAAGACAACGAGATCACCGTTGTCAGCGGCACTGGCGGAGAGCCAACCTATCTCACCTATCCGAAGATCGGCAAGCCGTATTCCAGCGAGTTTTCCAAAAAACGTCCCGAGAAGGTCGAATGTATCGTGGAAAAAGGAGCGATCGGCTTTTGCGCTGCTTACCGCTCCGGCTCATTCCCTCAAATTGCGTTGATCGGAAAGACGCTCCTCTTCGGAGACGGCACGGTTGTTCACGAATTGGAACTGACCAATCTCTCCGCAGACAGGCTGGGTACGGAGCTGTGGCTCAGCCAAGGCTTTGCCCATCCTATTTTCCGCCCGATCCTTCCGTATCAAGGCCGCTATGTCCAGACACCGGCATCGTACGGGAGCGACATGGACTATTGGGACGGCGAGCTGATCAGTGAGAACTGGCTGTTTTCAAGAAACGATATCCCCTGGGGCATGTGCTGGCCCGAAGAATACCGTATCGATCTTCAAGGCTGGCATATGTCTCTGGAAACCAGTCTCGGCATACTGGAGCCGCATGGCAAAAGGACATTTGGCCCCTTCTACATCACCTGCGGGAGCTTTACGGATTGGAAGGAATTCCGTGCGTTTGCACGAAAAGAAGCATTGCCGGCGGACTTGTCCCTGACCGATCATCTGGAGCTGGTTGTGAGCGAGCACAATCCTTTTATTGATAGCGATAAATTTGAAGTACAGGTAAAAGAGTACAAGCAGCAGTATCTCGATGGAGAACTGACTGCTTCGCTGGAGAGCATGCCAGATAGCGGACAAGCGCAGCGCTTTGCGGAGGATGAGGAAAAGACGGAATCCGGCTACTCCTTTGCCGCACCAGAAAAATCCTGTGAGCTCGTCCGCATAGACGGGCGGTTTGCGACACATGAGACTCATTTGCGCAGTGTTGTGTTTCCGGTTGGGCCAGGAAAGGTTTTACTGGAGACGGCAGAAGAAAAAGGGCAGCAAGTCTATATCGCCGACAATGGCCCGCTGCGGATCAAGGCAGCTCCCGAGTTCTCGCCGTCACTCTTCTCGCTTTCCAGCCACGGCCAGGAATGGCTGGCTACCTCCTTCCCGGAGCGCGGGCCCAAATCATGGTGGAATCCGTGGACCGGCGGGATTGGCAATATCATCGCGGAGCTGAACTCGTTTTCCCTGATCAAGGAGGAGCGGACGGCCTCCTTTGTCCATCTGGTTGATAACAGGCAGAATGTCTGGCAGGGCATCAAGCTGAGCTACGATGTGCAGAAGCAGGAAAAGTATCGCGGTCTGACATGTCATCAGTATTACCTGCTTCTGCCGGGTGTCCCTGTCCTCTGCCATACCGTAGAGATCGTTCAGAATACCGGAACGTATTTTGCCGGCAAGGAATGGTCGACAGAGATCTTTTTGCAGACAGAGGATACAGACGAAGAGATTTGGCTGAAAACCGCAGGAGCAAATGGCGAGGAACTGTGCTACAAGCTGGGACAGGGTGAACTGTCCGTTGCCGAAATCTCCGATTATATCGTCGGCTCCGCTTCGCGCAACGACCAGATGCACATTGTCACCGACCTGGATACGGCAGATGTGAGCCTCTACGCCAACAAGGAAGTGGCCGTCGCCTCGGTCGTGCGCGAACTCAACCTGCCGAGCGGCAGCACTGCCTTTACCCCGCCCGTCTTTTTCGTGTTTGCAGACAAGAAGATCCCGTCCGATTCCCTGTCTGCATTGCGGGCAATCCGGTTTTCCGAGCAAGGGAGGACACGCGATGAAAATCATTGATGCCCATATGCATTTGTCCCATATCGAGGAGTTCAAGCGGACTGCGGCAGAAAAGTCGGGGGTTGATTACTCTGTCGCCGGCATCCTGCAGGAATACGCGGAAAATGGAGTGGTACTGGGGATCGGCATGGGGCTTACGGAGACAAAACAGGACGGCTTCCCCGATGCGGAGGCTGCCACTCCAATGGGTCTTGATTTGACAGAAGAACTCCCGCCGCAGCTCGTGTACTGCCTGGGAATCAATCCTTTCAAGCTGGATCAAGCTGCCGTGGCCAGGCTGGAAGCAGACCTGCAAAAGCCAAACGCGGTCGGACTCAAAATCTATCTGGGCTACTATCCTTTCTACGCCTACGATAGCGTCTATGACCCGGTCTACGAGCTGGCGGCCAAGCATCAGGTGCCTGTCGTCTTCCACACCGGCGATACGTATTCGGAGCGAGGGCTGTTGAAGTACTCCCATCCGCTTACGTTGGACGAGGTGGCGGTGAAGCATCGGGAGGTTACCTTTATGATGGCCCATTTCGGCGATCCGTGGGTGCTGGATGGGGCGGAAGTCGTTTACAAAAACCGCAACATGTTCGCTGATCTCTCCGGCTTGATGGTAGGAGATGCCGCCAATTGCGCCCGGCTGAAGGACTCCCCGCTCTTTTTCGCCCATTTGCGCCATGCGATCACGTACTGTGACCACTATGACAAGTTTTTGTTTGGAACCGACTGGCCCCTTGCTCCGGTGAAGCCGTACATTCAGTTCGTCCAGGAGCTGATTCCGGCCGAATATCACGAGGATGTGTTTTACAAGACGGCTCTAAAGGTGTTTCCGAAGATCAAAGCGTTGGTTGAGTAGACTTTGGGACGCTTGCTGTCACATAAGAAATCCCATGTCGATTCGCGTTTAACCTGCGAAGGAACATGGGATTTTTCTTGTTCTTGAAAACTCCTTCATTCTTTCTTTTACCCTCCCCCTTTTCAATCGTAATAACCTTTTTCAAAAACAATTACGGTCTCCACCGGATTCTCTGGCTCATATATGCCAAATTCAGCATAAACCCCGAACCCGTACTTATGTGAGATGAAACCCGCCTCTATTTCCAAGTCGCTATCATATTGCCTGACGAACTCCATTGCCTCTTTCAATGAGCAATCCAGGAGATTCTTTCCATGAAACAGAACAGACGCCGGCGGAAAAAATTCGATCGCATTGCAAATCTCAGGCTCCTTGTAGTAGACAAAGCAGATGCGATAATCATCTTCTTTCTCGTGCAGCCGTCGGTATTTTCGCGGATTAAAATTCAATGCTTTTTGAACTTCTGCCGGTGTCATCCCAAGCCGCAAAACGCCTGCACCCACATAAGGATCGATCACAAATTCCGTAATGCCGGGATACTCGCTGTCATTTTTGGGACGATCCTCTTTGGGAACATTTCTCGGAGGCTCTGGATCCGGAATGTTGTACTTTTTTATGATCTTTTCCTTTATATCATCGGGAAGCAAAGCCCTCTCCTCCTTGAGAAAAATCATATTCGACTCAAACCATCCATCTGCTCACCTATACAGTTTCCGCAGCGGTAACGAGCAATGGAACTTTTTCGAGCCACTCTCTCAAACTTTAGCACAAATTGCCAACGGTCTATATCGCCTCTCAATCACACATAAGTTCCAATTCGATCCTTTCAACGCTTCCCCTTCCATACAGATACATTTTTCTTTGTCCGCATAACAGAAAAAACGGCATCTCTGCCGTTTCTGTATGGGTAGATGAATTTGCAAGACGGACCTCACCCTCGCTGCACACGATGCATAAAGTCCTCCGCCGTCATGACATGAGCGGTCGACACATTGAGCAGAGCGAGCGTGACGCGGTGCACTTCCTCTGCCGGGACCTGGCCAAACCCAGTATCGGGATAGTCATACGTTCCGGTCGCATCGGAGAGAAAGGCGACGCGATACCCCAGGTACATCGCATCGCGGGCGGCGGAATGGCAGCAGTTTTCCGTCGTTACCCCGGTTATGGCTACCGTCTCGATCCCCTTGCTCCTCAAAATGATGTCCAGATCCGTACCGAAAAACGCGCTGTAGCGGTGCTTTTTAATCACCGGCTCACGGGGCTGCGGCGCCACCTCCGGATAAATTTCCGCACCCGGTCTGCCATCTATGAGACAGGCCCCTTCAGCGATCGGCGGATAGATTTCGCCAAACATGCCAAGGTCTGACCCATCCTCGCGATGACCATGCGCCGTATAGATCACCGACATTCCTGTTTCCCGGGCAAACGCAAGAAGGCGATGCAAGGTGGGCAGGATGCGGCGCCCCATCGGCGTCTCAAGCGGCGCACCTTGTGCGATAAAATCATTTTGCATATCTACGACGAGAATGGCCGTCTTTTTCGGGTCAATCTGTTCAATCCGCATACCCATAGCAGTCGCCTCCCGATCTTTTGTCCAGCGCTTTTGAAGCATTCGCTCGGCAGCACCAGCTTGCCAGCCTAATGGAATCATTCTATCAGAGGTGCAGCCGCTTGAGTGTAATCCGGTTAACACCTTATCTGATTTTTCTGTATATTCATATAAGTATTCGCATTGACTCAATCGTATTGTGAGCGAATGGGTCTTTTGAAATATGAGCTAATAATCTATTGGTGCTATACTAAAGGGAAATTTAGCATAATCTAGCGTTTATCGTTAATTTTGAAAAAACAAGGAGAAACCAAAGGATGTCACACAGGGTATATGTATACAATGTCAGCACCCCTTCCGAAGCGCAGGACACCGACAGGATGATGCTGGAATGGGGCTATGAAATGCCTCTTTTATTGCAGCCGCTCCTGGTCGACGGCGGATTTGTTGCCGGCAACAATTACAACAATCACACAGAGCCCGATAATGCCGGCCTGTATTATGCTGCCCAACCGGGTATCGAAAACTTGAAGCGCTTTTACGATTTTCTCGAAAAACAGGAAATGCTGATCACAAACAAAGAAGCCTTTGTTGAAGCCAAAAACAATCTCTTCACTTACCTCGACAAACTGAAACTCCCGTATTTCCACCTGGATGCCTGGGACGTATTCAATATGGACGACACCCCGCATGCCGAACAGGCCGAAGTCTGGCTGGCCAATATTGCCCATAACAATGAGATCATCAAAAAGGCAATGGAAAACGACGACATCTCGCTGCTGAACGATTCCGACTTGATGGACGTGAGCCCCGGCTTTGCGTCGTTTGCCGAGCTGCTCAATTACGAACATTACCAATACGGCTGGGGGCACATCTGGCAGCCTTTTGAAGAAGAGCCGGAAGTGGAGATATATGAGGAAAATGGCTTGTGGGGCCTGAAAGACAAGGATGGAAAGGTATTGCTTCAGCCGCAATTTGACGAGTTTTACGGTTTTGGTCCCGAGGATCTTGCCGTGGTCTCGCAGGGCGGCAAATTCGGCTACGTGCATAAATCAGGCAGGATCGCCATCCCCTTGGTCTGGGAGGACGCATACGATTTTGAATACGGCACCACATCGTCTATTGTCAAACGAAATGGTCAATTCGGCCTGATCGACCCCAACGGAAACACAGTCGTCCCCGCACAATATGAAGCATTGGAATCCCTGGACTACAGCGGACTTTTCACGGCAAAGAAAGACGGGAAATGGGGAGTCGTGGACCAGAGCGGCTCCACCGTCATCGATTTTGAATATGACGAAGCTTTCGAGAACGGGCACGGATTTTACCATACAGCAGTAAAAGGCCGTAAAAACAAGAAAATATTCAATGATCATTTTGTCTATATCGGTGAATTTCCGTTGTCAGCAGTGGAATCCATCGGCGAGGGGCTTCTCCTCGTAAAACCGCACAAGAATGCCAACCACAGCACCTTATACAAAAAGGACGGCACCATTTGCGCATCCGGCTTCGAGAAGATAAACAGGCAAGCCAGCTTTCCCAATATGCTTGTACTGCGAAAAGGGAAAAAGTATGGCGCTCTCGGTTTGCGGCAGGAAAGCCTGTTGCTCCCCTATGAATTTGATGCGCTGATTGATATGAACGCCTATATCGATTCTCGGCCGAGCAATTTGGTACTGGCCCAAAAGGACGGGCAAAAAGGCGTGTTTGACGGTGATCCCGATCGCCCGACATGGTTATTTCCATTGGAAGATTACCAAAGCATTCTTTGGCTGTACGAAAACGCTTTTGCCCTGAAGCGAAACGGGTTGTGGTGCATCGCCTATTCGCCTGAAAACCGGCTCGGCGGATTCGAATTCGATCTTGTGGTACGAAAAGCGCCTGTTAGCGGTTTCGCTTATGCTTTTAAAGGACCTGACGTGTTTGTGGCAGACGAGTCCGGGGTGTCGATGGCTGATAAAACTCTGGTTCTGCAGGATGCCGAGGATATCGATTACAACTATTATTTTGATGCCAACGTGCGCAATCGCCTGCTAACCTATGCAGAAGCGGCCATCGCCGATGATGGCGAAGCAGATGAACACACATCGGCGGAGGATTTGTACAGCCTTGCCCTTGATGCCTGTGACGCGGGCGATTATGAGAAAGCCATCCAGTACGATACCATAGCCGCTGAAAAGGGCTATGCCCCCTCTATGAACAATCTTGCTCACATGTACTACAGCGTAGAGGGCTATCTCGATGACGACAAGGCCTTTTTCTGGTACGAAAAGGGCGCTGAGGCAGGCAATGCGTATGCCATGAACGGTCTGGGCATTTGCTATCAAAACGGAGTAGGGACAGCACCCGATATGGAAAAAGCGTTGTATTGGCTCGGCAAAGCCGCGGACAACGGCCTTGCGCTTGCCCACACCAACATGGGCTCCTTGTATTATGAAGGACATCTGGTGCCGCAAGATATCGACAAGGCGCTCTGGCATTACCAGCAGGCGGAGCAATTGGGCTCGCCGCAAAACGGCTGGCTTGGCTACTTGCACGACCTGAAAGGGGAGTATGAGAAAGCCTTCGATTATTACCAGCTGGATTATGCAGAGGGCAGCGACGTGGGAGCCTATAACCTGGGGATTTGTTTCAGTCAAGGACTGGGCACAAGCAAGGATGTTGCTGCGGCCATCACCTATTTTCATGCCGCTCTGGATAGAGAATATCTACATGCCCATATTGAATTGGCTAGAATATACCGCAACGAAGATGACTTTACGGATGAATCGCTGGCAAGACACCATATCGCGGAGGCCGAAAAGGCCGGCCTGGAAATCCCTGACGATCTCCATTCTTAACCCGGCCAACATCCCATGCACGCGCCTCTTCCGGCTCTACGTTGCGGCGCTGCATGGCGGCGGTGTTTATTTTCTTAAAAACCGCCGACGAATCTGTCGCAGTGGCCGTTCTCGGAAAAAGTATGGAACTACCACATACAAATCCCATGTCTTTTCGTGTTTACTATATGAAGACATAAGGGATTTTTCATGCCATGCCGCAGCAGCCCCGGGAAAGAACAAAAAACGCTCGGAATTCCAAGCGCTTGAGATTATTTTGATGGAGTATTGGTTGAAGCCCGGATGTGTCCATGAACGTGATTACTTCCCGGCATCCATTTCTTTCGGAATGTCTTCGCGGACCAGGCTGGCAGCCGCCAATCCAATGCCGAGAACGAGTGCAAGCAGGATAAATGTCTCCGCGAAGCTGCCCGTTTTCATAAATGAAATGGATAAAATCGGCCCCAGGCTTGTTCCCGCAAACAGGACAAAGGTATAAACGGAGACCGCAATGCCGCGCGATTTGCCTGCCAGCAGACCAACGAGAGAAATCAGCGAAGGAACAGCCAACGAGATTCCGCTGACAAAAATGAGCGGGATAGGGGCTTTTTATGTGTAATTCGATAGGCATGGAAAAATCAATAGCGGGCCCTCGTATTTTGTACTTTGGAAGGCCAACTTCAGCTCCGTTTTTCTGTATCAGCTCCGTATCCATAGCATATTTCTCCACAAGCTCTCCGTTATTGCTATGGAACCCCCCCAATATTTCGGAGGCAATGCTTTTGGGATTGATACGGGAGTAAATAGTCATATTCCATGTAGAATCGCAATTTGAACATTTATAGATTAACCATATATCTAAATACTTGCGTTGAGCATTTACACGAAATAATCCGGAACAAACATACTCTGTTTTTTTGCCACATTTCTTGCAATACTTGATTGCAGGTGGTGGAGATAGATACTGTATATCCACGTTTACGATTTGCATAAAATGTTATCCTTCCTATTCAGAATGAAATAGGAAAGAGAAAAGGCGGATTGTCACAAATCCTTTTCATAAACGTCCCCCCAGTCTGGCATTTCGTCTACCTACATTGTATGATCCTGTCCTGCAAAGCCAAACCTCAAAGACTTTTCGTAAAAGAAAATGAGCCAATACAGTAGATAAACTGCATTGGCTCATTCTATGCTCAAGGAATGTTTCTTTGTTCCCGTATTATCCTTTGCATGCTTTTCAAAGACAAAAAATATTTATCAGCTAATTGTTGCAGACTATTCCCCGCCAAATACTCTTCATAAATCTGCCTATTTCGCTGCTGTAATTCTGTGCGGGTAGATGTACTTGACCCCATTCTTTTTTCTTGCCTGATTTTCTGGGGATATAGATAAACTCACCGTCTACATACTCTTGCACCATCTCAAGCAAGTCATTCGGGAGTATATGAATCGCCCTCTTATAGCTCATTTTGCTCTCCTAAAAGTTTTATTTTTAGGAATAGCATAGGCTATGTTCGCATCTGATTTCTACCCTTGTAGCTGTTCATTGCAATAGCCTTTGCTATGCAATGTTAACGATTGGATTAAGCATATATACAAGCCTCCTCCTGCCTAATTTTGTAAAATTATAACACCGCCCTGCTTTGTTATCAAGAACAAGAGCATTTTGGTGCAGCACCGAGCGTGGGCTCCAGATGGGACCTACCCGGGATCGAACCGACGACCACTTGACTGCCCAGTGTGGCGCACTCCCGTAGTGGTTTATTCAACTGCTCCAAAAAACTGATTGGGTACGATCCGCGACTGCAACGGGAGCAACCGTTACCTATCAGAATAGTGCTTGAGCAGCTCTTGTGACAGGAAATAAATACGGTCAATCATTTCACGCGGCTCGATAACCTTTGCCGCAGTACCTAACTGGAGAAAATACCTGGATACAAATTCGACTTCACTTTTATCAATCATAGTGTCAATGTATCCTTGATCTTCATTCATCATCACAATATCAGGCTCCAACCAGGGCTGGCTCCGGCATTGTCTCAGTCCTTCCCTCGTCAACTCCACGTATAATCGGAGCGGATTCATTGGCGATTTGGCAGCGTGTCTGTCCAACCATTCGTGAAGAGTGACTTGCGGGTCTTGATGCCTTTCCATAACCTTCAAGGATAAAATCCGGTCTGTTCGAAACAATTTTACCTCGTTATTGGCAAGATCAATGGCGGGCATATACCAGAATCCATTGTACGTATAGATACCGATTGGGGAGACTTCGCGGATCGTATTCTTTTCTTTTGACGCGTATCCGATTTGCAGGTTCTGCTTCTCTACAGAAGCTTCGATAATTTCCTGTAGAAATTGTGACGGAACGCTTCTTTTTATATTCCAAAAGGACAACACACCCTCCAGCCGATCTATTTTTCTCTTTATATCAATCGGAAGGCTTGAATACAGCTTTGCGGAAACAGATTTGATCTCAATGTCAAAGGGCAGTGATTGATAGAATTGTAGTGATTGAAATGCAAAGAAAATGGAGAAGGCTTCATTCTCGTCAAAGATAATGGGTGGCAGCAGCCTGCTGTTCAACACTCGATAACCGCCGTTTCGACCAGGCTCGGTATAGAGGGGGACGCCCATTTCACTCAACTCTGACAAATACCTATGTGCTGTTCGCACCGAAATATCGAATTCATAGGCAACGTCCTGAGCAGTAAAGGAGCGCTTCGCATTGACATACATCATCAGGTTGAATAAGAGCTTTGCCTTGGATATAAACATTCACTCCTCACCATAAAACATGTCAGTTATTGTCATGGTATTCTTGTACACTTTCAATTGCAACAAAAACACAGGTCAAATGAGGAGGTTGCTATGATTAATAA
The DNA here is from genome assembly GCF_038592925.1 of Brevibacillus sp. FSL K6-2834. NCBI lineage: Bacteria > Bacillati > Bacillota > Bacilli > Caryophanales > Paenibacillaceae > Brevibacillus > Brevibacillus sp. FSL K6-2834. The sequence goes on along the minus strand of NZ_CP151945.1, from coordinate 1,634,560 downwards.
GATGGATACGATGAAAGCTGCGGTGCTTAATCGGTTTGGTGGTCCTGAAGAACTCGTTCTGCAAAAGATTGATTTGCCCGAGATCGGACCCGAGGACGTGCTGATTCGCGTTGAATACGCAGGTGTGGGAGAATGGGATACATTTGAACGTCAAGGAGGGTATGCGTCAATGCTGGGCATAGAACCCCGTTTTCCTTATGTATTAGGTTCAGAAGGGGCTGGAACTGTGGCTGCAACAGGCGAAAAGGTTTTGGCATTCAACATTGGCGATAAAGTGTACGCCCCCGGCTTTCTTCATCCCCGAGGCGGATTCTATGCAGAGTATGCATCTGTTCATGTCAAATACGTGTCTCCGATTCCAAATGGTATGACCGTTCAGGAAGCAGCGGTGGTCTCCGGAGTGGGGATTACTGCGCTGCGTGGACTTGAAGATGTATTGGAGCTTAAACAAGGAGAGTCTATCATGATTTTTGGCGCCAGCGGAGGAGTAGGCCACTTGGCGGTACAGCTTGCGAAGTGCAAAGGGGCACGAGTATTTGCCGTTGCTTCAGGTAAAGACGGCGTTGAGATGATACAGAATCTCGGCATCGATGCGGTGATGAACGGCCGTACAGAGGATATTGCTTTGGCATCTAGTACGTTCGCTCCTGAAGGTTTCGATGCTGCCTTGTTTTGCGCAGGCGGGGAGGCCGCCAATGCAGCGATGAAATGTATTCGCAGGGGGGGACGCGTCGCATATCCCAATGGCATACGCCCCGCGCTGCAGGCACGTGACGGAATAATCGTATCTGGATATAACGGCGAACCGGATACCGACATTATTAGGCGATTGCATCATTACCTTGAAAATGATCAAATAACCGTTCATACCAGCCGCACGTTTTTGCTGGAAGAAGCACGCGATGCACATATCGCGCTCACGAATCATTACCTGGGGAAATTATGTCTGAAAGTAAGCTCAGAATGATGGTGGCATGAAATCAAAAAACGCAGCCGGGATTGGCTGCGTTACTTGCTATATATGGTGGAGCATAGCGGGATCGAACCGCTGACCTCTACACTGCCAGTGTAGCGCTCTCCCAGCTGAGCTAATGCCCCATATTTTCCTGAACTTCTCTCGCTTACAAATAGGAGTATAGCACATCCAAATTTATGATGCAACTAAAAATTTCGCTTTCCAAACCTAAAAAGTTTAACCCCCGCCTTTCATTATCCCCCCCATCCCCCTCGGAAACACTCCCCCGTTTTCACTCCCTGCCCTCAACAAAAAACAGTTGACGATTTCCCCTCTCCCCTATTACTATAAACAACAGCATTGATAATGATAAACATTATCAATTACTTATATCCAACTTTTATCTCTTCCTTATTCATTCGTTCAACCCATACTTACTGACCAAAAATCAAAACACAAAACGCTCAACCAGAAAGGGGAAAACTCCCGTGTCCATCAAGTCCAATCCTACCAAATTCCTCGCAGTTCTCAGCCTGTCGGCGATGCTTGCCGCTTGCGGCCAAGCCGGAACCGCCGAAAAAACGGACACAGCGGCCGGTCAATCGCAGTCCGACGCAGTAGCCGGCACTAGTCAAGCCGGTGAAACCACTCAAACTAGCCAGTCCGCCGCTTCAAACGAAGCCGACCAGGCAGCGATCGAGCAATACCACAAATTCGTCATCAGCCAGACGGATCAATTTGTAAAAGAAACCGACGCTTTCGTCAAAGCGGTCAAGGCGGGCGATCTGGAAACGGCCAAAAAGCTGTATGCGCCTACCCGCATGTACTTTGAAAGAATCGAGCCAATCGCCGAATCGCTCGGAGATTTCGACCCGTGGATCGACGCTCGCGAAGGCGATGTACCGGATAGCGAATGGCGCGGCTTCCACCGTTTGGAGAAAGCACTATGGGTAGACAAGTCAACCAAAGGCATGGACAAAGTGGCTGACCAGCTGCTCCAGGACGTAAAACAACTCCGCGTGAAAGTAGAGCACGTCGAGATCGACACCCAGATGCTCGTGACCGGCGCTGTCGAGCTGCTGAACGAGGTCTCCTCCAGCAAGGTTACCGGCGAGGAAGAGCGCTACTCCCATACCGACCTTTACGATTTCGCAGCCAACGTCGAAGGCGCCAAGGAAATTTACCTGGTCCTGAAGCCGACACTGGAGAAAAAAGATGCAGCCCTGGCGAAAGAAATCGACACCCGCTTTGCTGAGCTTGACCAGTCGCTTGCACCGTACCGCAAAGGAACCGATTTTGTTCTCTACACAGAACTGAAACCGGAAGAAACAAAAAAACTGAGCCAAACGATTGACGCTTTAGCCGAGCCGTTGTCCAAAATCGGCACGGTGTTGGAGGGGTAACGGATGGATTCCAATCAGGACCGGAAAACATACACCCGCCGCGACTTGCTGAAGCTGGCCGGAGCAGGAGGCGTCGGGCTGCTGCTCGGCGCCGGCGGCGTGGGCAGTCTGATGATGAACAGCAAGACAGCGGCATCTGGGTCCCCCGATACTCATCCATCTGCTTCCGAAGACATCGTTCCGTTTTACGGGAAGCATCAGTCTGGCATTGTGACGCCCATGCAGGATTTTATTTGCATGGGTGCTTTTGATCTGACGACGACCGATGTCCAAGCAGTGCGGGAGCTGTTCAAAAGCTGGACAGAGGCCTGTGCGCGGATGACTGCGGGGCAGGGCGTCGGGGATGAAAGCACGAATGCATTCCTTCCCCCTAAAGATACGGGCGAGGCCATTGGGCTATTGCCGACACGGCTCACCTTTACATTCGGGGTGGGCGCTTCCTTCTTTGACCAGAGGTTTGGCCTGGCAGGAAAACGGCCGGAGGCGCTGATCGACATGCCCCGCTTCAAAGGGGACGCGCTGGTCGACGATTGGTCAAATGGCGATGTGGTCGTGCAGGTATGCGCCAACGATCCGCAGGTCGCCTTTCACGGGATCCGCAATCTGGCCCGGATCGCACGGGGGAAAGCTGTCCTCCGCTGGCTCCAGCAAGGCTTCCAGCGCACAGGTGCCGCTGACCCGAAAGGCTCCACTCCCCGCAATTTGCTCGGCTTTAAAGACGGGACGAACAACCCCGATGTAAAAAATGCGAGCGTTGCCGATGAGGTCGTCTGGGTTCCCCCCACTGACGGTCCGGCCTGGATGACAGGTGGCAGCTACATGGTCGTCCGCCGGATTCGCATGCGTATCGAAGTGTGGGACCGCACCTCGCTTGGCGAACAGGAGCTGACCTTTGGCCGCCACCGCGATTCCGGTGCGCCAATCGGGGAGAAGGACGAATTCGCCAAGCTCGATTTCAGCAAAAAAGATGCCAAAGGAAGGCCGCTCATCGACCCGGCCTCGCACGTGGCGCTTGCCCATATGGAGGGCAAGGTGCAAATCCTGCGTCGAGGCTACTCCTACTCGAACGGCATTGACCTTAAGACCGGCCAGCTCGATGCAGGCCTGCTGTTTATTTGCTACAACCGCGATCCGCGCAAGCAATTTGTCCCGATGCAGCAAAAGCTCGCTGCCCAGGACCGGTTGAATGAGTATATCGTGCACGTCGGCAGCGGACTGTACGCGTGCCTGCCCGGCGTCGGGCAGGGCGGGTATATCGGAGATACATTACTGTGAGGTTGGAGGTGGGCTTTTTGAAACGCACAATATCGATTCTGCTGCTATGCTTCCTGCTTGTGTTGCCGGCCTCCTCATTCGCCGCTCCCGAATCGGGCGCCGCCAAGCAGTCAGACCAGCTGATCTCCCTCGTCAGCGATGCGTTGATCTCAGCAGGAGACAAAAATCTGGATCAAGTGAAGGACGCGATCTCCAAGCTGAAGACGCTCTGGGCGGAAACAGCTGCAAAGGAAGCTGAGGGAGCTTCCTCGCCTGGTACGAGCAGTAATTCTACGCCAGGCACAAGTACGGATTCCCCGGACGCCCCCGCCCCGATTGCGGGCGAGGCCAAGAGCAACGGTCCAGAGGCGAAGGCTGTCACGGAGGCCATTGCCGCTGTCGAGCAAGAGCTCTCGCAAGCAAATCCCGATACGGATGCCGTTTATGCGAGCGTGTCTGCCTTGGCAAAAGCGATCGATACGTACGTCTCTTCCCTCGACGGCGAGAGCAAGCAGGAAAAGGCGCATGAAAGCATCAAGAAAATCCTGCCGCTCATTCAAAACAGTCTGACCGCAATCCAGTCGGAGAAATGGGAAGAGGCCAAAAGCAGCTACCAATCGTTCGTCAATGGATGGTACAAAGCGGAGAGCCTGATCCGCCAAGAGGACGGCAAGTTTTACGGAAAGATCGAAGTAAAAATCACCGGCGTGCGGATTGCGCTGAATACAGAGCCGCCGGACAAGGCAAAGGCCGTGCAAAAGGTGCAAGAATTGATCTTTGTCCTGGACGACTATCTGGCCGGCAAATCTGCTGCAGCAAGCGGCGATACGGGGGCTATGGGCGAGATTCACAGTATCTCCGACCTGATTCAGCTGCTCAACGCTGTGCAAACGGACGTGCAAAACGGCCGGGCGACAGACGCAGCGGACAAAATGGACCAGTTCATTGTAGCCTGGCCAACGGTCGAGGGAGTCGTTTTGACGAAGTCGCAGGATGCGTACAACCGGATTGAAAGCAGGATGGTTTCCATCCCCAGCCTGCTGCTCTCCCAGCCTCCGAAGCTGGAGCAGGCGGATGCATTGTTAAATGAGCTCCGTGATGAGCTTGCGCCGTACAGCCAGTCCGCTTCCTACTCGGCTTGGGATGCCGGAGTGATCCTGTTCCGCGAAGGCTTGGAAGCTATCCTGGTCATCGCTGCCCTGCTGACGTTTTTGAACCGCACGGGCAATGCCGACAAGCGAAAATGGATCTGGTCCGGCGCCGGTGCAGGCGTGGTTGTGTCTGGAGTGTTTGCGCTCGTCCTGACTGTATTTTTGTCCCACCTGTCCACAGGCAACTCCCGCGAGCTGATCGAAGGGGTTACCGGTCTGATCGCCGTTGTCTTCATGGTGACGATCGGGGCGTGGCTGCACAGCAAGTCCAATCTGCGCGCCTGGAACCAGTTCGTGGAAAAATCGATTGGGGCATCGGTGGCAAAAGGAGCGCTCTGGTCATTGGCTTTGACGTCTTTTCTGGCTGTAATGCGGGAAGGCGCAGAAACGATCATTTTCTACATCGGGATGGCGCCTTCTATTCAAATGTCTGACCTTCTGTTCGGCATCGGGGTCGCACTCGTTTTACTGGCCGTGATCGGGTACGCGCTGATCAAAATGAGCTCTCGCATTCCGATTCGCTCGTTCTTTTTGGTCGCGAGCCTATTGATCTACTATTTGGCGTTTAAATTTATCGGCGTGAGCATACATGCCCTGCAGATTTCAGGGAAGCTTTCGGCGCATATGTCTGATCTGTTGATCGACGCCCCTTCATTTGGTTTGTACAGTAGCTGGGAGGGCACCATTCCGCAACTGATCGTTCTGCTTGTCATTGTGTGGAATATAATCCGGGTCGAGCGGAAAAACCTGAAAGCCAGGGCTGCTGTCTCTTAACGCTGAGCATTCCCATTCAATAGAAAATCCCTCTGGCAATACGGCGACTGCTCTTTCGTTTGCAGTCCGCCAAAGCTAGAGGGATTTTTTATTGACTAACACAAATCTTTTTATTGACTAGTTACTACACTTATCAAGGAAGAAATATCACGTTAAGCTCTGCCGTCTTTTCGGGCAGCGGACAAAAACGGTTTCCCCCGCTTCGCCTATTCGTTGCTGATCACGACCGAGTTGGAGTAAGCATCCCAGCCTACCTTCGCTCCCAGCGCTTCGCTGACAAAACGGATCGGCACCATCGTCGTGTCTCCGTTAAAGAGCTGGGCCGGGACGTCCAGATTGATCTTTTTTCCGTTCTTATACGCGACCTTGGACCCGATCGTCAGTTGAATCGTGTTGTTGTCTTTCGTAGCCGTTACGGTTTGGGTCGCTTCGTCCCATTCTACCTTTGCCCCTAGCGCTTCAAAGATGGCACGCAAAGGAACCAGCGTACGACCGTCGATTTCGACCGGAGACTTTTGGAACACTTGCAGCGCCCCGTCGATGAAAATGACGATATCCCTCGTTTGGTTGACGGTGACAAAAGCCGGCAAAGAGGTTGCCCAGGAACCGCTGGCCGTATCCTCCACCTCGATCACAATCGTGTATCCACCTGTCGGCAGGTTCAGCCCTTGCAGGGAGAAGACCGGATTCTTCGGATTCAGCGAAATGCGCTTCACCGACTTGCCGTACTCATCATAGACGACGACATACCACTCATAACTGCTGTACGAGCTTTTCCACTCCAGGGTGATGCTGATCGTTCCATCGCTGTTTACTTTGATGCCGCCCGGAAAGGAGGCGCCGCTCGGAATCGTAAACGTCGAGCTGCTTTTCGTTGAGATCGTCCACGAAATGCTGGAGGAGTACGATTTTTTGCCGCCGTTCACCATTTCCAGAACGAGCGCGTATTCGCCTGCCGGAAGGGACAGGCCTTTGCCGGAGATGGTTGGATTTTTCAGGTTGATCGGAATGCGTTTGACGACCTTGTCGTCCTCATTCAAGACGAGGAGCGTAAATCTCGCCTTTGCGTACTCACTGGTAAGGTCCAGACGGATCTGAATGGTGCCGTCGTTTGACAGGCGGATTTGTCCAGGGAAGTTGAGGCTCGGTACAAATCCTCCGTTGCCCGCAGTTCCTGTGCCTATTCCTACACCTGCTCCCGGTCCTGTACCGACATTACCCGCGCCGCTTCCTGCCGTTCCCGCTGTCGGTATGACAAGCACAGCCGATTCGGAGCGAAGAACGTCACCGCCGTCTGTGACTTCCAGATATATCGTGTATTCACCGCTCGTCAGCTTCAGGCTGCCAAGTGAAATCTGCGGGTTCTTTGGATTGATGCTGATGCGCTTTACTTCCTCGCCATTCTCATCGATGATCACCATCACCCATTTGGCTCGCGTGGAGACAGCGGATGACTTGATCGTAATCTGGATGGTGCCATCCTTGTCGACCTTGATTCCTCCAGGAAAGACTTTCTCCGCTCCCGCATCAGGCAGCACGATTTGCTTTTCCTTGGAGTACTCTTCTCTCGTCACGTCCGGTACGAAAAACGCGGTATCGCGTCCCCGTACGATTACCGTGTACTCGCCCGGGGCGAGATCCAAAGCCTTCGCCGGAATGGTGAATGTCAGTGTTTTGATATTGATTTCAATGCTTTGTCCAGATGGATGGAGAACTCTTTCCTTGCCGTTCTTTGCTTTGGTCGTCACGCCCGAAGCCAGCTTCTCTTTGCCTCCATTCCAAATCTGAATCTCCCTGCGATTCTTTCCTTTTTCATCGGTAAACAAGAGCGACACGTCTGCCTCGTATCGCGTATCGACCACCACCGTACCTGTAATGCTTCCTGTCTGATCTGCGATTACCTCCAGAAAAACAGGGGGAAACGAGTACGTAGAGACAAGCTTCGCCGTATCGTAATCTGCTGCGTAGGCGGGACCTATCCCTGCTGAAAGAATGAGAGAAAATACGGTAATTACGATACTGCCTGCTTTGAAACCCCTTTTCATGCTGTCAGTCTCCTTTTGTCTGATTAAAAGAATGATGGCCGTTCTCCTGAGTGTTCAGGAGATATATTTGTTGCACATTCTTTTATCGGCAATAACCGATGCGAAATTTAGGTATTTGTACCTGATCTTTAAGTCCGAACAAACGAAAGAACCCTGCACATTCGCAGAGTTCCCGTTGCTGATAGACACGCTATTTCTGTTGCACTTTTTCTTTCTGTTGCATTCGCTATTTCACGATCACGACCACCGGTGTACGCTTGCCGCCATACGTGACCGTAATCGTCGCCTTTCCTGTACCCGTCGCCTTGATGATGCCGTCCTTCACGTCGGCCGTCAACAGGCGGGAGGTTGTCCAGAGAGCCGGTATGGTTACATCTTCTTCCGTGCCATCCGTATAGGTGGCAATCGCCTTCACCTTTTTGGTCTCTCCTTTTTTCATTTCGATCTGAACTACATCGGTTTTCAGATACTTCAACATATCCACTTCGACCGGAATGGTAACGGTTTTTCCGTTGTAACGGGCAGTGACGGTCGTCTTGCCGTAGCCGACGCCCGTAATTAATCCTTTGGACACATCGGCGACTTTGTAGCCGGATACCTTCCATTCGGCATCTGCACTGACGTCCGAAGTCCTGCCGTCGGAGAACTTGGCGGTCAGCGCGACTTGCACGCTTTTACCGGATTTCAGTGAAACAAATCGCTTGTTTGCCTCCAGGGCCGTCACGATTCCGACTTCGACCGGCACGGTGACGCTTTTGCCTCCGTAAGTGGCTGTAATCGTGGCGCGTCCGCTGCCATAACCAATGACATGCCCTTTGTCGACATCCGCCACCTTTGGATTGCTCGATTTCCATACGGCGTCATCCGTAACCTTGCGGGATGTGCCGGAAGCGTCTGTTGCTGTCAAAACGATGTCAGCCGACTCGTTGACGGTCAAGATCAGCATGCGAGGCTCCATGCTCAGTGTTTGGGCCTGATCGACTTCGACAGGAATGGAGATCGTCTTGCCGTCAAAGACAGCCGTAACTGTTGTTTTTCCTGAAGCCATCGCCGTTACTTTGCCAAGCACGACTTCAGCAATTTCCGGATTGGCACTTTTCCATACAGCCTGGGCGGTGACATCCTTTTCTTCGCCATCCGTGTAGGTAGCGGTCAGCTTGATCGTCTCGCTTTGTCCATTCTTCATGACCAGCTTCTTCTGGCTCGGGACGATGCTTTGGATGACACCTACGTTCACCGGCAGACTGACAGAGCGGTTCGCATAGGTGACCGTAATCGTAGCCGCACCAGTGCCGACGCCAATTACCGTACCTTGGCGCACAGTCGCTACATTATCCGCGCTGCTCTTCCATTCCGCCTTTTTGGTTACATCTTCGTTGGCTCCGCCCGGATAAATGACGGTCGCCTTTACGTCTGCAGAACCGCCGATTTGGAGATTCAGCGAGGTTTCATCCAGTGTCAGCTTTTGCGGCAGGTCTACATCGACCGGGATGGTCACTTGCTTTCCGCCGTATTTGGCTGTAATGGTGGCTGATCCGGCTTTATAGGCAGAAACAACGCCGTCCTTGACGAACGCGATGTCACTGTTGGAAGAAGACCACTCTGCCTTGTCGGTAATGATTTCCGGTTTCCCGGAGACAAAGGTTGCTTCCAGCGTAATTTTCTCAGAGCTTCCAGAGCGCATTGGCAAGTATGCAGGCTTCGGATCGAGATAGCGGGGCACCTCTACATCCACCCGGATTTGCACGCTTTTTTCTGCGTATTTGGCAGTAATGACCGCTTCGCCTGATGCGTGGGCAATGATTTTTCCTTTGCTGACAGAAGCGACCTCAGGCTTGTCGGAGCTCCATTCCGCTGTTTCTGTTACCGTATCCTTGTTGCCATCTGCGTAGAGAGCCGTGAGCTCAAGCGTTTCCTCGTCGCCAACGTGCATGAACAGATCCTGCTTGTTCACTGTCAGCGTACGAGTCGAGTCAACATCTACCTTGATAGTAGCTGTTTTTGTACCGTACTTGGCCGTAACGACCGCTGTACCCGGCCCGTATGCGGTGATTTTCCCCTTGATCGCATCCGCTACCGCTTCGTTGTCGCTGGACCATTCTGCGACACCGGCGACGTCTTCTTCGACCGAGCCATCCGGGTACAAGGCGGTCAATTTAATCGTTTCAAATTTGCCATTCAGCAAGGAAATTTGCGTTTTTTCCGGCTCCAAACGACGGACAATTTCCACGCTGACCGGGATGGCGACGGTCAGGCGTCCGAACTTGGCTGTTACCGTAGCCGTACCCGAGCCATGACCTTTGATCAGTCCGTTGGTCACAGTGGCTACCGATGTATTGTCGATCGCCCAGTCCGCTTTTTCTGTTACCTCTTCCGTTTTGCCATCACTATAGGAAGCGGTCAATTTCAACTGTTGGGATTTATCCTTCCTGATATCGACCGACTGCTTGTCCACTGTCAAGGCTTTCAGCTTTTGGGTGACCGTGACTGTAGCCACCGCTTGTTTTCCCATGTAAGAACCTGTAATGACAGATGTCCCTACCGCTTTGGCTGTAACCGTTCCTGCGTAGACAGTGGCTACGCCTGTGTTTTCACTATTCCATTCCGTCTTTATCGTGACATCCTCTGTCTTCCCTGAGACATATACCGCAGTTACTGACAGCGAGATCGTGTCTCCGGTCTCCATCGCTAATTCGTTTTTGGACAGGACCAGACGTGAGATTTCATCCGCTGCCAATGCTGTTCCCACGGTTCCGCCTCCACATATGAGCAGCAGAGCGAGAAACCCAAGTAACAGTTTTCTCCAGTTCATGACTTTCCTCCCCCGTTGGTATTTTGAAGTCCCTTTTATGGTTATCGGCACCAGGGAATAATTTTACATGAGCCTTGCGTTTTAATTGTGTCCAAAATGTGTCTGAATAGTGTCAAGGCAACCGCCTTTGGAAAAACTCCCCGGAAAAACATGCGCTCCCGTAACGCTTTTCAAGCTAGAATCGTCATTAATACTTGAAAAGCTGCTCGACCAAATCCATGACGTGTCTTGTGGTCCGACTGCAGCCATACAGCTCCGAGCGTGTGCCGAAGTACCGAACGTGTACCGCGTCCGCAGGAGGCACCCTTTTCCGCAAAAAAAGCAGCCGTCGGGGCGGGCTGGGCATTTATCATTGGTTCGGACGATTCTTTTGGTCCAGCCGATTCTACATAATTGATACAGGAGCTTGAGGAAAAATGAATGTACAAACAGGAAATAACGATGGAAGGTCAGTTCGAATGAATCCATCCCGCATAAAGCCCAGCAAGAGCCGAAAGCAGCGAATATTTCGAATCCTCGCTGCCTGTATCGTGATCTTGGGCTGCTGGTCCGGATATCTTTTGTGGAAAATCGAGCGCACGATTCAGGAGGCTGTGCCGCGTAAGGCGGATGTGGCGATCGTTCTCGGTGCTGGCGTCTGGGGTGACCGTCCGAGTCCGGGACTGCGGGAGCGGCTGGACCAGGCGCTGGAGCTTTATCGGGAGGGGTATGTACCATACCTCTTGGTTACGGGGGGGCTTGGCGAAGGGAAAACGTCCACGGAAGCTGCCGTCATGCGGAACTATCTGGTTGAACAGGGGGTGCCCGAGGATCGGATCTTCATGGAGCATCAAGCCCGGGACACCTACGAAAACCTGCTTTTCAGCAAGGAAATCATGCAGCAGCACGGGCTGTCGCAAGCTCTCGTGGTCAGTCACGATTACCACCTGGCGCGAGCGGTCGACATGGCCGAGTCGATGGAAATAGACGCTTCGCCCGTCGGAGTGAAATCCCACGTCCTGTACGGCCCTTACCATAAAGCAAGAGAGGTGCTGGCTCTCACCAAATGGCACCTCTCTCATCCGTTTTGACTATTTTCCTTCGATCCGCTGGTTTTTTCGCATAATCGGATATACATCGACATAATGGCGGATTCGCTCCATGACGCGAGCCGCCTTTGTTCGTTCGATCCGGTTGCCGTTGGAGATGGACATGTGCTCCTCCAGCTCTTCCAGCGAGTAGTTGGAAGTAAACAAGGTAGGCAGGTGATTGTTGACGCGATGGTTCAAGATGACGCCGATAATCTCGTCTCTCACCCATGGCGTCAGGTTTTCCGCCCCGATGTCATCGAGGATGAGCACGGGCACTTCCTTCAAGACCTCCAGCTTCGCCGAATGGGAATGGTCAGCCAGCGAGTCTTTCATCTCCCGGATGAAATCCGGCACATAGACCATCAGCGAAGGCACGTTCCGTTCGGAAAGCTCGCGGGCAATCGCCCCCATCAGGTAGCTTTTTCCGACTCCAAACGGTCCGTGCAGGTACAAGCCTTTCAGCTTTTCCCCTGTTCCTGCCCGCTCGCTGAATAAAATCCCCGCTGCGACAGCGGCCCGATTCTCCGCATCCAGCTCCAGTTTTTCAAAGCTGGCCTGCATCGTCTCTTCGGAAATATAGTAGCTGCGCATCAGCCGGCGGCGGCGCTGGTCTTCCTCGTACACTTGCTGCTTTTCACAAGGCGTAATCGGACTGACGATGGAACCTTGAGTCACTTCGAGTTTGCTCCTGTGTCCCTTGACCAGGTTCGGGCATTTCTCCAATCCTGGACAGCGCTCGCACCAGTATTGCTCCTTTACGGCTGTATAGACGCTGGAGAGCGCTTTGAGATAGTCATCGCGGCCAAGCTCGGGATGTGCCTGCTGAAACGCCTGGAGGTACCCGGATGAACGGAACATTTTGTCCAGCTGCTGGTCAGGCGTCAGTAGCTGCCGAGGCGTCCGTTTGGCCAGCTCTTGCATAAATTCTCCGATTGATTCCATCTGCCTTTTTACACTCCTCTCTGCCGCTTCCTGAGGGATTCGAGCATCTTTTTCAGTTCCGGATCATCCTCGATCGTCTTGACCCGCTCCGGCTTTGCTTGTGGCGTCTCCTGATCGCTTTGTTCCCGCTGCTGCTCCTGGGAAAGCTGCCATTCTACCGAGGCAGGCAGCTTGTCCTGCAAAACGGCGCGGCCATTTCGGCGGACCGGTGTATCCTTGCCCGTTTTTGTTTGTCTTGTTTTCTCCGCATGCTGAGCCTTTTGGTCGGCCCGCTCCAGTATCTGGCGGACGGCTTCGTCCACTGTCGTAATCCGCTTTGCCTTCCAGCTGTCGCGGATTGTCTCCATGTAAGCCTTTGGCAGCTCCATCTGCATGCTGCTGAGCGTATGGAGCAGCAGCGCATTGACCACCTCGACCGTCATCCCGTCGTTGAACAGCAGGCTCTCCGCCCGCTCCAGAAATACTTTGCTCACGCGGCCTCCGACGACCTTTTCAAGCAGCGTCAGCGGAGAGAGCTGGCGGCAGACCCGGACGAACATTTCGCTGCCTGGCTGAGGAAGCTGGCCCGGCCCCCATTCCTCTTCACCGGGAACCGCGCTCGGCGCTATCCGCACGAGCTTGTCGTCGGTATAGCGTTGAATCAGCCGTTTGCGGAGCACCTCGCTGTCCAGCGAGCCGTCCGGCTTGTACAGCGTCCAGTCTCTGAGCTCCTGGCCCAGTCCCCAACTGTCCAACTGGTAGAAATGTTGCAGCCTGTACAGAACCTCGACGCCTTCTTTGGAAAACACCTTGTCGGACTTGGCGTTGTCCGGAAGGTAGTGACGCAGCGAAGACAGGCTGAGCGGATGGTCCACGGCAGGCTCAAACCCGGCCTGCATCGGTGCGGGAGGATAGCTCTTTTCCATCTCCGAGAGGAACTGCTCCCGCTCCGAGCCCCGATGCACTTCCAGCTCGGAAGCTTTCAATGATTGAAACACTTCGTGAAAATCCTTGGTCACATCTTCGGTGATCGTATATTCCTGATCCAAAGCCGCTCCCAAGTGATCCGCATATTTTTGTCTGAGCTGCTGGTAACGAATATTTTCAATCTTGTTTAACAACATGAGCGACAATACGTAATCCGCAAAAAATTCATTCGGTGTCAGCGGAGGCTTCACCATGTACTCGTAAAAGTAGTCTCGCTGCAGGTTTTCCCTGCGCCGGACTGTGACGAGGCCGAGTGCTTCCAGCCGCTCACGGGCCAAGAGCAGTCGATCCAGTGTAAGTCCGCTCATCAGCATCAGATTGCGGTGTGTGCTTTCAGCTGCGGCCCCGCTTACCTCCTGCACCTCGTGAACGAGCAGTTGATAGAGGGAAAACGAATCTGAACCGATGATCGGCAAATATAGCTGCGTGACGTAGCCCAGCTCGGCGAAGCTGAGAGGTCTCATCATTCGGACCACGCAACGATCTTTGGGCATCAGTTCGTTCCAAACGAGACGGCGCATGTATCTTGTTCCTTCCTGTCCATTCTGGTTCTCCTATTATAGCATGTCTGACTGGTGTTAGATACGAGAGTGACTGGAAGCCGGGAGCCAAAGCGGCTGCAAAGCATGCCGTCTCGGTCCGTCGAATATGGGCTGCCTTTCGTCTGTATGCCAAAAAAGGCGGAGGCTGAAGCGCCTGTCGCCTGAGACTAAGTACCCAGAAAAATTTATGGTGACCGCAGTGGCTTTTTATGATTCCGTGTTGCCGCGAGCCTGGGACAGCAGCTCCTCCAGTTCTTTCATGAAAACATTGATGTCTTTGAACTGGCGGTAGACCGAGGCGAAGCGGACATATGCCACTTCATCCACATGGTACAAACGCTCCATGACCTTCTCCCCGACATCCTTGCTTGGTATTTCGGCTTGACCGCAGCTGCGGAGCTCTCTTTCAATCTCATTTACCACATTTTCCAAGACTTCGAGCGTGACAGGCCGTTTCTCGCATGCCCGGACCAACCCGCGCAGTACCTTCTCCCGGCTAAACTCTTCTCGTGTTCCATCCTTTTTAATGATCAGCAGCGGCGTTTCCTCGACCACTTCAAACGTGGTGAAACGGCGCTCGCATTCTTCACATTCGCGTCGACGTCGGATTGACTTGTTATTGTTAAAAGGGCGGGAATCTAGGACTCTAGTCCCGTTATACTCGCAAAACGGACATCGCATCCGAAATCAACTCCAATACTGTCAATACTTTTAATAGTGTCCCTCAATTTGACAGCCAAAGTCAAGTCAATCCTTCTACCTATTTCATGCACCTGACTATTGGAGTACAATAATGGTACAAGCTGGAGGGATTCGTATGAGATTAGTTTCAATCAGACATGTGCAACCCGGGATGAAAGTGGGACGCACGATCTTTACGGAAGACGGCAAGGTTTTGCTCGGCGTTGGAATGACGCTTACCGATCGCCTGATCCAGGGATTGCAGCGATCCGGTATTGACTCTCTGTACATAGACGATCCGCGCACGGCCGATATTGTGGTGGAGGATGTCATTCGTCCGGAGACCCGTCAGGTTGCTGTCGAAACCATTGAGAAAACCGTCAAACAGATCACCAATTCCAATAAATTGGCCCGCAAAATTTCGCTCAAGGAAATGGGGCTGCACTTTCAACAAGCATTCGGCTCCATCTTGGACGACCTGATGCAAAACAGACAAATCGTCATGCATCTGGCCAATATATCTACTCACTCCCCATCTCTGTACCATCATTCCGTCAATGTCGCGGTGCTGTCTACCGCCGTGGGAATGTCGCTTGGCTACAATCGCAACCAGTTGATGGAGCTCGGGATTGGGGCAATGCTGCACGATATTGGCAAGGTGGAATTGCCCGCCGAGATGCTGAAAAAGACCGAGCGCTGGAATCAGGAAGAAATGGAAGCTGCCAAACAGCACTGCATTCTGGGATTCAATATATTGCGCAAACAGCACGATATTTCACTTCTCTCTGCGCACGTCTGCCTGCAGCACCACGAACGGCTGGACGGCAGCGGATATCCACAGGGCCTAAAGGGTAAGAATATTCACGAATATGCACAAATTGTTGGCATTTGCGATATTTACGACTCGCTTACTTCTCCGCGTCCATGGCGCAAGCGCTACATGCCGCAGGATGCTCTCGAATATCTCCTCGGCTCAGGCGGCCATTTGTTTGAACATCGGCTGATCAATGCCTTCCGCAGCCACATCGCGATTTTTCCGATCGGAAGCAGCGTGGTGCTCAACACGGGCGAGGTAGGCGTCGTCTGCCGCGTCGATCCGGAGTACTGCCATCGTCCGACCGTCCGAATCCTGAAGGACGGGCGCGGGAATGACGTGCGGGCAAGCTATGATCTGGATCTGAAGACGAATATCAAGCTGTTTATCGTCGGATTTGAGGACGATCAGCTCTTCTCCCTCGGAGGATTGTCGGAGAGCAAGACGACGTAATTCCATTACTTGGGAATTCCCTCTGCCAGGAGTTGTGATTTCGAAGACAGGACGCAGAAATTGTATCTGCGTCTTTTTTGTGCGTGGCTTTTGTAACGGGAGCGTAAGTATGGTACACAAAAAACCCCCAAGCAGTTGGGGGTTTTCGCAATTTATTGTTTCATTCCGCTCATTGATTCTGTGTTTCCATTCTCTAAGCTTCTGCATTACTTCGCTGCGACTGCTGCCTTTGCCTCTTGGCGAGCCTGATTGTGGTCTTCGGAGACGTGGCGAACCAAATCGACTACGCGGCAGGAGTAGCCCCACTCGTTGTCATACCAGGCGATTACTTTGACTTGGTTGGTACCCATTACGAGAGTGGAAAGACCGTCGATAATAGAAGAGTGGTCATTGCCGTTGAAGTCGCTGGACACGAGCGGCTCATCGCAAAATTCGATGTACCCCTTCATGCTGCCGTCCGCCGCCTCACGCAACACGCGGTTTACTTCCTCTACAGTGACTTGCTTTTTGGTATTGATCACCAGATCGACCACGGAAACGTTTGGCGTCGGTACGCGCAATGCAAAACCGTTCAGCTTGCCATTCAATTCTGGCAATACTTTTCCTACGGCACGAGCTGCACCAGTCGTTGTAGGGATGATCGATTCGCCAGCTGCACGAGCCCGGCGCAAGTCTTTATGCGGATTGTCGATGTTTACCTGGTCGTTGGTGATGGAGTGTACCGTCGTCATCAGGCCCTGCTCGATGCCAAATGCCTCATGCAGCACCTTGGCAACCGGTGCCAGACAGTTGGTCGTGCAGGATGCGTTGGAGACGATGTGGTGCTTCTCATGATCGTAAATATCGTGGTTGACCCCCATAACGATGGTTGCGTCTTCTTCTTTGGCGGGAGCTGTGATCACTACTTTTTTCGCACCGCTCGCAAGATGCTTGCCTGCCCCTTCGCGGTCCTTGAACTTTCCGGTTGCTTCCACCACGATTTCCACGCCGAGCTCTCCCCAAGGCAGCTTGAGCGGATCGCGGTCAGAAAGGACAACGGTCGGTTTTCCGTCTACGATGATTTTGTTGTCTTGTACTTCCACTTTATGGTTAAACCGTCCATGAATGGTGTCGTATTTCAACAGGTGTGCGAGTGTTTCGGGCGGATAGCTTGCGTTGATAGCGACGATTTCGATGTTGGGGTCCTGAACGGCGCGGCGAAATACCATGCGCCCAATTCGGCCGAAACCATTAATACCTATTTTGATAGTCATATTTAGAAACCCCTTCCCTTATTGAGTTACACTTATCCGTTACTCTTATTATAATAAGTATGACACAATTATCAATGTGTTTTACTGAAAAATAAATATTTGGACGATTTGCCTGATGCGATTGTCCTGAATTTCCGCTGATTTGTCCTGACGTTCCCTGGTTTCGGGCCTCTCTTCGGCCTGATTTTTGCCTGCTTTTGGCTATTTGGAGAGGCCTATAAAAACTCATTGAGGGGCTTTAGTGGAGGAGATGAAAAAGGGAGAAAACGGCTCAAGGTTCGGTGGGACACTGCATGGAAGCTACTCTGTCCGGCCGGCTTCCAAAAGCGAAACCGCGTCCAAAAGCAGTATATTCAGGGGGCAACTCAGAGGTTGGACGCTAAAAACGTGTTTCGCTTTTGGAAGTCGGCCTGGGTCGTGTCCCAAAGACCTTCGCTGTTTTCTCCCTTTTTCATCTCTACAGCTTTTTTCTTTGGCCGTCTTTTTTTGAGAGCGAATCATGGTGGTTTGCTGTTTGCCCAAATAACTGGATTTGGCTGGCGGTGATTCGCCAACGGCAGCTATGTTTGGGGACGCTTATCGGTTGATTCCACGATTGCAGAAGATAAAGTCAAAAAAAAACTACGACTGACCAATTAACATACAGTAAGCATTTTCGGCCTGTTCCAGGTACACACTTGGATTCGTTCGGAATCGTCTGCGTTTGGTAGCTTCACTCAAACGAGCAGACCAACGCAGGCGTTCATTTTTAAAATCAAGGTAGTTTACAGACTGAAGTCTACTTAACACATTACTCTGGTGAAGTGCGTCATCGACAAATACGACCATTTCACCACTTCGGAGGATATATTCGTTCCAACTTCTCAGACCCGTCATCCGTCGATGCCGGGTCTTCGTCTGGCGGAAGAAACGCTCATGGTCGTTGTTCGTTCGTGGGACATGCGGATGGTCGTAACACGTAAACAGGCCTTTCCAAAACCCTCGGGAGTAGCTTTTCAGATTTGCAACCATTGGCAAGTCGTCTTTGCTGGTGTACGTCTGTTCAACCCAATCTAACAGATGCTGCATATGAAATCGAACCGTTTCACTTCGTTTATCTATGCTTGGATTCAAGATCCCGGCAACGTGGTGAATCGGTTTGGACCAGCGCATCACGGTAGCATATTGCTCTTCAAAATCATCCAATTTATCGAAAATTCTGATTAGGTTTTTGAGCAGAGAGGGCCCCTTTTTTACTCAGGCATCGTTCGAGGGAAGCCTGAATGGCTCTAGCATTTTCATAAACACGTATGCCCGGTAGATCGAGTGGGGGATTGCCGTCTTCGAGGAGCACAGAACGAATGGCCGCCACGTAATCTTTTGCCACCTCTGCTTCTGTAGAGGCATCGTTTTCGATTCGCTTCTCGACTTCGCGAATACCACGGAGGCTCTTCTTGATTCCTGTCTTGAGCTTGCGGTCTAAATCGACAACAGGCTTTGCAATGTCCTTTAGATAGTGGTATTGGCAGTATTGGTACGGCACGTCCGGCAGTAACGATTCCATGGCCATTCGGATGGATTGTTGACCATCCGTAACGATCCCGATGATGGGAAATCCCAGTTCGATAACAGGCAGGATGAGTTTCTTAAGTTCTTCTGCGGAGCTACTCTTTAGATTTTGTGCAGACAGGATCGTTCCGCTGAATACTTCTCGTATGACATAGAGCGTCTCATTGCCTTTCTCGGGCTGAACACCGTCCATGGAAATCATGATACCGCCACGGTCCTGAACAACTTGCTTGAGTGCTTGCTTGACGTGATCCGTCACGCTAGCGCGGAGCAAGGTAAGATAACGTTCGTACAACCGCTGAGAATTGCGTTCTGACGTGGTTACCCCGCGCTGATTCAACGTTTCCGTAATTTCGCCGATTGTCATATGTTGCTTAAACCGAAGCTGACCAACCAACGCTAGCACGTCAAAACCGTAGGAAGTGTGTTTCATGCTGAGAAGCTCAGCTTCAGCGGATTTGTAATAGGTTCTGGGGTATGAGCAATCTGCGTTGCTGCAAGCATAAGCCATACTCCAAGCTTGGATAACACCGGCAAGTGTGATGACATTCTTTTTCCATGCGGTATGATGTCGCCTGAGTTTCGTGCCACAGTGCGGGCAATGCTGTATCTCTGGCCGAAAGTATATTTTCTTTTCAGGAATGACACGATTCTTGGGTAAAGGCATGAGAAGACCTCCGTCAAATAGGCTAATGACTAACTTCGACAGAGGTCTTGGAAATCCTTGTTAGTTAATTGGTCAGTCGTAGAAAAAAAAAGAATCTACTATTGTTTATTGGAAGATCAGGTGTTGGATAGGAAATGTTATGTGATAATTACTTTCATAGATACTTCAACATATTCATTTGGATGTGCTCGCAAGTGTGATTGAAGCAAGTCAAAATAATTGGAGGCGTTCCAAACATGGTACAGTCAATCGTTCATATCGCTCTCGTTGTGAAGGATTATGATGAGGCAATCGAGTTTTATACGAAAAAGCTGAATTTCACATTAGTAGAGGACATCTACCAACCAGAGCAAGATAAGCGGTGGGTCGTAGTATCTCCCCCCGGTTCGGCTGGCACGACGTTGTTGCTTGCAAGGGCATCCAAGCCTGAACAAGAGCCCTTTGTCGGAAATCAGACAGGCGGCAGAGTTTTTCTCTTCTTGCATACAGATGATTTTTGGAGAGATTATCATAAAATGGTTTCCAGAGGTATCGAATTTGTGAGAGAACCCAAAGAGCAACCATATGGAATGGTTGCGGTATTTAAGGATCTGTACGGGAACCTGTGGGATTTGCTGGAACTAAAAGATGATCACCCCATTTCTCAAAGAATGAAGCGGGGAGAAGGTTTGTCCTAAACAGAAGCAGTTTATAACGTGAACTATAGTAGGCGGCAATCGTGAGTTTGCCGGATAGCATTGCTCTGCAGGAGATTTCCTGACAGTGAATACTGTCAGCAAGCAAGGAAGCCGCTTGGCCAGCAATCCTGACCGCTTGAGCTCTCGTATTTTATTCAGTCGAGTGCTTAAAATTAAAAGTTAAAAGTTATCGCTTATAAAAAAACACGGGCCCCTGTGTAGGCGACCCGTGTTTTGCATTGTTCTTTTTCATTGTTTCAAAATTCTTCGCCGCTTAGTCCAGCGGCTCGACTTTCATGGCCTCGTCCACCCAGTCCTTTAGCTCGGAGATGGCTTTGTCGGCACGCTCGATGGCCGCTTGCACGCGCTTGCTGCCGGTGCCGCCGAAGACGTCGCGGGCGTCGACCACTGTCCTCACGTCGATGGCTGCATACACGTCCTGCTCAAAATGCGGGCTGTGCTCCTGGTACTCCTCCAGTGTGAGGTCGGCGAGGAATTTGCCCTGGGTGATGCAATACAAGACCAGCTTTCCGATCACCTCGTGCGCCTGGCGGAACGGCATGCCTTTTCGCACCAGGTAGTCTGCCAGGTCTGTCGCGTTGGAGAAATCCTCCTTGACTGCCTGCGCGAGCCGCTCCCGGCGGACTTCCATCGTGCGGACCATCCCCGCGAACAGGGCCAGCGCTCCTTTTACCGTCTCTACGGTGTCAAACATGCCTTCCTTGTCTTCCTGCAGATCCTTGTTGTAGGTGAGCGGCAAGCCTTTGAGCACGGTCAAAAGGCCGAACAGATTGCCGTACACTCTGCCGGTTTTTCCGCGCAAGAGCTCGGCCACATCGGGATTTTTCTTCTGCGGCATGATCGAGGAGCCTGTGCAGTACGCGTCGTCCAGCTCGACGAAGCCGAATTCGGTGGACGACCAGAGCACCATCTCTTCGCAGAAGCGGGACAGGTGCATCATCAAAATGGAGGAAGCTCCGAGGAATTCCAGGACGAAATCCCGGTCGCTCACGGCATCCATCGAGTTGTCGTACATGCGGGCAAAGCCCAGTTCTTTGGCGACGAGCTCCCGGTCGATCGGAAACGTCGTGCCGGCCAATGCCCCGGCTCCCAGCGGCAGGATGTCAATCCGTTTGAGCGCATCCTGCAGCCTTTCCGCATCGCGGGCAAACATGCCGAAATACGCGAGCAGGTGATGGGCCAGGAGCACTGGCTGGGCCCGCTGCAGATGAGTGTAGCCGGGAATAATCACGTCCTGATGCTCCCTCGCTGAATCCGTCAAGGCTTGCAGCAGCTCTGTCACCAGCGCGATGATCTGTTTCGTTTCACGGCGCAGATAGAGGTGAATATCTGTCGCCACCTGGTCGTTCCTGGATCGGCCGGTATGCAGCTTGCCGCCCACGGGACCAATCCGTTCGATCAGGCTTTTTTCAATGTTCATGTGGACGTCTTCGTTTTCGACGGAGAACACAAACCGTCCTTCCCGGACATCCTGGAGAATGCCCCGCAGCCCTTCAGAGATCGTGTCAGCGTCCTCCTGCGGTATAATGCCGCAAGCGCCCAGCATCTTGACATGGGCCAGCGAGCCACGGATATCATCTGCCGCCATCTTTTGGTCAAAGCCGATCGAAGCGGTAAATTCCTCGACCAGCTTGTCCGTCGGCTTGGTAAAACGTCCGCCCCATAGTTTCATCCTGCTTCTCTCCTTTTGGTTCAATCGATCAGTGGTTGAGCACCTTCGCCAGGAAGTCTTGCGCCCGGTCCGTTTTCGGGTTGCTGAAAAATTCCTTTGGCTCCGCCACTTCAACAATCTTTCCTTCCGCCATAAAGACGATTTGATTGCATATTTCCTTGGCAAAGCCCATCTCGTGGGTCACGACGGCCATCGTCATACCCGTCGCTGCCAGCTTGCGGATGGCATCCAGCACTTCCTTGACCATTTCCGGATCGAGCGCCGATGTGGGCTCGTCGAACAGCATGACCTTCGGGTCCATCGCCAGCGCTCTGGCAATCGCCACGCGCTGCTGCTGTCCACCGGATAACTGACCCGGATAGGAGGCGAATTTGTCCCCCAGCCCGAGAGAAGCCAGCAGTTCCTTTCCTTTTTCTTCCGCTTCCTTTTTATTCGTGCTTTTCACATTGACCGGAGCGATCGTGACATTCTCGAGAGCTGTCAAATGCGGATACAGGTTGAACGACTGAAAGACGAATCCGATGTTGGCACGAAGCTTGTTGATATCCGTTTTTTTGTCATGGACAGAGACGCCGTCGATCAAAATTTCCCCTTCCTGGATATCCTCCAGGGCATTGATCGTGCGGATCAGCGTACTTTTCCCCGCTCCGCTCGGTCCGATCAGGGCAAACACCTGCGACTGCGGAATCTCCAGATCAATATCGTGCAGGACCTTTACCTGCCCGTAGCTTTTGGAGACGTTCCGGATGGAAATCATGAAGCAGTCCTCCTTCTCCTTGTCAAAAGTTATTCCAGCACGCGGTACTTCCGCTCAAAGTAACGAATGATCTGCGAAAGGCTGAATGTAATGACGAAGTACACCGCGGCGATAAACGTCCATACCTCCAGTACGCGGAATGTCGTCGCAACCAGATTGTGTCCGACCAGACTGAGATCGACGACGGCGATGACAGAGGCAAGCGACGAATCTTTGATCAGGATGATGAATTGGGAAGCGAGCGGCGGCAGCACCTTTCGCAAGGCCTGCGGCAAAATGATCAGCTTCATCGCCTGAAAGTAATTCATCCCCGAAGAACGCGCCGCTTCCATCTGCCCGCGCGGCACAGACTGAATTCCAGCCCGTACAATTTCCGCCACGAAGGCGCCGGAGAACACCGCAAGACCGATAACCGCCGACCAAAACGAGCCGAGCTTCATAAATTTGCCGAGAACAAAGAAAATCCACAGAAGCAGCACCAAAAGCGGAATCCCCCGGATGACCTCTACATAGCTTGCCGCCAAAAACGAGAGGACACGATTGCGGGAGATCCGGCACAAACCGGCTATGATCCCGATCGGTATGCTGATCGCAAGCGACAGCGCGGAGATTTTCAAGGTAACCAATAATCCTTCCATGAAAATGTCGAAATTATCGGTGATGACGCTCCAGTCCATCTGGTAATTCACATGCTCACCCTCCCACTTGCAACATTTTTTCTTGATAAGACAGAGGCGGGAAGAACCAGACGATCGGCTCTTCCCGGCGAGGACAAACCCGTGCTCCTATTTCTTCTGCTCCACATTGCTTCTCCAATCGCTGGAGTTAAACCATTTATCGATGGATGCCTTGTCTTCCGGGCTGTTTTTGTAGGCAGCCAGGAATGTATTCAGCCATTGCAAGGTGGCAAAATCATTCAGTTGAACGGCAATCCCCAGATTTTCCGCAGAGATCAGGTCATAGATGCCTTTGACGCTGTAGTCTTTTTGCGCTTCGTATTCGCGAACCACCACTTCTTCTGTCACGACCCCGTCTGCTTGTCCCTGATTCAGCGCCAGCGCAGCGGAAGCGACGTTTTCAAAGTCCATGACCTGGGCTTGCTTGAAAATTTGCTTAGCCAAAAGGGCTCCTGTCGTGCCTTGCGATACGGCGATTTTTTTGCCTGGCTGATCGAGGTCCTGCCAGGATTTTGTCACGTTGTCCGCTTTCGGTACCATGATGATTTGTCCGGTGGAATAGTAAGGGTCCGAGAAGCTGACAGACAGCGCGCGGTCGCCGCGGATCGTCATGGCGGCAATGGCCATATCGATGTCACCTGTCTGCAGGGCCGGAATCAACCCGCTGAATTTCATTTGCTTGAATTCTACCTCTACGCCCAGCGCCTTCCCGATGGCATTCCCCATGTCGATGTCATAACCGACAAAGTTCCCATCCTTGTCTTTCATTTCAAACGGCAGATAGGCGACACCGGTACCGATGACCAGCTTCTTTTTCTCTTTCACCCGGTCAAGGGTGGAAGGGACCTGCTGACCCGGTGCAGCAGTTTCCCCAGAACACCCGGCGGCAAGTACGACCAAAAGCAGAGACAACAGAACGATAAGTACTTTTTTCATAGAAACATTCCTTTCCGGCATCAAGCGATCAATTTTAGGGTTATTTAAGGGTAAATACCCTGATATAAGTATTATAAGGAATACTTTGAGTATTTCAACACTTTTTTCACCTCGATTAAAAAAACATAATACTGAATAAATATAAATCATGTACGAATTTTTTTCCATATGACGAAAAAAATAACCGCCCTTTTTATTTGGGCGGTACAAGAGACAGGTGCTTGTTCATTTATTTCAATCGATAGATTTTGCTCGGCCTTCCGCGTGTGGATACTGATTCTTCGCCTATGCATTCCGCGAGGTCCACTTCGCATAAATATGCGACAATTCTCCGTGCATTCCGCTCGTCCAGATGGAGGTGCAGTGCGAGATCCTTGGTCGTAAACTCGCTCCACCCCATTCTCCGGATCAATGCCTCGATCTTGTTGTACGTTCTGACGCTGATATTTCCCTTCTTCAGCTTTTCCAGAAACTCTTGGTCCTGCATGCGGTATGAATACGCAAGCTCCGATTCCAGGCCAGCCGCTTCGATCACGGTGCCATCCTCCTGGACGATGACAATTCCCCGCTCGGCTTTTTCCTTTGACTGCCCAATCGCGCGGCGAGCGTTGACTTCCGCTGTAAACACCGTCTCCCCAAATCCGACGCCGACCGCTACCATCGACTCCGAGACGAGCGACAACTGCCTGATCGTCTCACGCAAAATGTCAATCTCCCGTTCAATCGCTCCCCGGGAGCTGAACACAACGTAGCGTCCATTCCCTTTTTCCAAAAGCGAACCGTTGAGCTTTTCGCACAAATGCAGCAGCGCTTCCTTCAGGCGCAGCTCCAGATGCTGCAGGTGATAGGGGCTTTTCGCTTTCTCCGCGACCCTGTCAAAATGCTCGATCTCGATGATTTCGACCCCGATCTGCGTATCCTTGAAATACAGGGTCCGCACTTTTTCGGCCACGATCCGAAACGTTTGCAAAATCTCCAGTCGTGTCGGGGTAAACCAGTAAACCGGCACT
Organism: Brevibacillus sp. FSL K6-2834; assembly: GCF_038592925.1. NCBI lineage: Bacteria > Bacillati > Bacillota > Bacilli > Caryophanales > Paenibacillaceae > Brevibacillus > Brevibacillus sp. FSL K6-2834. The sequence continues at coordinate 1,609,480 of NZ_CP151945.1, read as the reverse complement.
CCCGCCGCTTTCAGACCTCTGTAAATCCCTTCGAAACAGGTGATGGCCCCGTCCGTTTTGCCTTCTCTCCACATCTGCAAATGAAAGTCGAGCAGCTCCTCCGGATTGGTATCTACGTCGTAAATTTTCAGGTAAACGTCGCGATGCTCCATCTCCAGCTGCTGCAGCGCATAATCCAGCTGCGTCTTTTCCAGCTCGTCAATGCTGACCCGCTCCAGAAATCTTCCCTGTTCTTTTGCCATCATCAAAAAACATTTGTAGAGACTCGCTTCCGTATGCTGGACATGCACCATATTTTCCGCACTGCCAAGCTCCTGTCTGGCGATCATATACGACAGCTTCCCCGAGAACAGCCATACATCCACCTGATGATCGTTGGCCTTCACCAGCTCGCGCGTTTCTTGAAACCTCTCGTAGGGATAGGGATAAAAACGCATGTCCTTCTCAAATGCCTTGCCCATATCAATCATCCGTTCCACAGATGGCTGCGGCCCGACGACTCCGATCCTGTGCATACGATACCTACTTTCCCAGTTTCGTAAAAGTACACTAAGTATAATCGATCGCGCTCGATTTCGCTAAACCTCCGTTTGAGACAAAAAGCAAAAGCCGCTTCTCCTTTTGACAAGAGAGCGGCTTATTGCAATTGATCCGTATAGATGCTCCGATATCGATCATGGTAGTAAAGGACTCGCTGGACGTACTGGCGTGTTTCCCCGAACGGAATGTCTTCGATCGTCTCACGCTTGCCGTCCCACTGTTCCCGCATGAGCCAGCTGCTCACCTTGCCCGGTCCGGCATTGTAGGCTGCGATCACTTTCACGACGTCTCCCTCATACCGCTTCTCCAAAAAAGAGAGATACCACGTGCCCATGTTGATATTTGTCACCGGGTCGTACAAATACCTTTCATCCGCTGGCCCCAGACCGGCTTGTTCCGCGATCCACTCCGCCGTATCAGGCATCACCTGCATCAGTCCGATGGCGCCCTTCCTCGATACTCTGTCCGTCTCAAAACCGCTTTCGGAGCGGATCACTGCCAAGATCAGGTACGGGTCTACCTGATAGCGGCTGGACGCCTCCAGGATCTCCTTTTGGTATTTGATCGGGTACATCCATTTCCAGACAATCGGTGAATTGATCAGGAAGAAAACAGCCATCAAAAAAAACAGAAAGACTGCCGCTCGCTTGCTCCTTTTCATGGAGCCGTTTCCGCCTTTAACCGGCCCAGCAGCTGGATTACTTGTTTCTCGGTCTCTTCCCGTGAACCGGTATTGTCGATGACAAAGTCGGCATCAGCCCGTTTTTGCTCAATCGGCAATTGCGCACGCAAACGCTTTTGCGCCTGTTCTTCCTCAAATTCGTCGCGTTCCATCATCCGGGCCAATTGCAGATGGGCGGGGGCGTAGACGACGACAATCTTGTCCACCATATGCTGCAGCTTGCTTTCAAAAAGCAGCGGAATGTCCATAAACACAATCTTGGCGCCGTTTTTCTCCGCTGCCTCCGCCTCCTCGCGCATGACGCGGCGGACTTCAGGGTGAACGATCGCATTCAGCTTTTGACGCTCCGCTTCATCCGAGAAAACAATTTCCCCCAGCTTTTTTCGATCGATCTGTCCCCCTGGGAGCAAAATCTCTTTTCCGAAGTGGCGAACAATGGCTTCATAAGCCGGTTTGCCCAGCTCAACCACTTCACGGGCAATTTGATCCGCATCGATGACAGGTATTCCTTGCTCCCGAAGCATAGCCGTAACCGTGCTTTTTCCAGTGGCTATGCCTCCTGTCAGTCCAAGAATCATCCGCTCACCCTCCTTTTGGCTGCTGAGCCCCTTTTTTTCGCGTGACCGCCGTCTTTTGACAAGCGGGACAAATATGCGTCCCCCTTCCGCCAACGACAAAGCGGATGATTTCCGTACCGCAGTTTACGCATGGCTCTCCCTTGCGTCCGTAAACCAGTAGCGATTGCTGGAACATGCCCATCTCGCCTTGTCCGTTTACGTAAGACTTGACCGAACTGCCTCCTTGCTCGACAGCTTCGGAGAGCGTGGCTACAATCGCCTCGTGCAGCTTCGCTACCTGCTGGGCGGTCAGCTTTCCGGCGGGACGCTCGGGATGTATCCGCGCCCGAAAGAGGGACTCGTCCACATAAATATTCCCCAAACCGACGATACATTCCTGGTTCAGCAGAAGCGGCTTGATTTTTGTTGTCCGCCCCTTGAGCAGACTGCGCAGCACCTCTGGCGTAAACTCCTCTGCCAATGGCTCGACACCGAGCTTGGCAAGCGGACCTTCTACGGTCTCCTTGCCGAGCGGAAAGAGATCCATCGTCCCGAACTGCCGGACGTCGCGATACCGCAGCTCTGTTCCATCGGTAAAATGGAAGATCACATGTGTATGTTTTTCGACGGGCTCATCCGAGCGGTAAAGACCGTAGCGCCCCTCCATCCGCAGGTGAGAGATCAGCACGTCCCGATCCAGTATGAACTGGATAAATTTGGCGCGACGCTTGATCTCATGGATCGTCTGCCCGACGAGCATCGCTTTGAACTCTTCCATATCGTCCGGTCTGCGGATGATTCGCGGCAGCAGTACGCTGACGCTCCCGATTGTTTTTCCCAAGACGAGTTGGCGCAGCGTACGCACCACCGTCTCCACCTCTGGCAATTCCGGCATGGCTCTCCCTCCTCCTGTTGTCTGTTTGTCATGCCTGCGCAAAGCAAAAGCACAGCTTGTCTCTTATGCAGTGAACCCGGCTTGCCGTGTCAGCAGTGGCCTCGGCTTGCCGGCTTGCAGTTGCCCTGGGCACTTCCGCCTCGTTCCTTGTTCGTTCCTTGCTCGTTACTTGGCTTCGTACCAGCTTCGCCCGTAGTTGACATCCACCTTCAGCGGAACCTCCAGCTTCAGGGCGTTTTCCATCACATCGGGGACGAGCTGCTGCATGATGTCCAATTCCTCTGTCGGCACTTCAAAAATCAGTTCGTCATGCACCTGAAGCAGCATGCGGCTCTTCAGGCCTTTTTCCTGCAAGCTCTCCTGCATGCGGATCATCGCCAGCTTGATAATGTCAGCCGCCGTACCCTGGATCGGCGTGTTCATCGCTGTCCGCTCTGCAAAGGAACGCAGGTTGAAGTTGCTGCTCTTGATGTCCGGGAGATACCGTCTGCGATTCAGCAGCGTCGTGACGAACCCGTCTTCCTTGGCCTGCTTGACGATGTCTTCCATGTATCGCTTGACCCCGGAGAAAACGGCGAAGTAACGCTCGATAAACTCTCCGGCTTCTTTGCGGGTAATATTCAAATTCTGAGACAAGCCGTAGTCGCTGATGCCGTAAACAATACCGAAGTTGACGGCCTTTGCTTGGCGCCGCATGAGAGAAGTGACCTCGTCCTCGGAAACGTCAAACACATCCATCGCCGTCCGCGTGTGAATGTCCATTCCTTTTTGGAAAGCGTCGATCAGATTCTCATCCCCCGAGATGTGAGCCAGCACCCGCAGCTCGATCTGGGAGTAGTCCGCCGCCAGCATGAACCATCCTTCCTCGGACGGGATAAACGCCTCCCGTATTTTCCGTCCTTCCTCCAGACGGATCGGGATGTTCTGCAGGTTGGGGTCCGTACTGGACAAGCGGCCAGTCGCTGTCGTCGCCTGGTTGAAAATGGTGTGAACCTTGCCCGTGCCTGGATGGATTTCCTTTGTCAGCCCTTCGATATACGTCGAGCGCAGCTTGCCGAGCTGACGGAAGTGAAGGATCGACTCAATGATCGGATGGTAAGGGGCCAGTTTTTCCAAAACGTCGGCGCTGGTGGACGGCCCCGTCTTTGTTTTTTTCAACACCGGAAGGGCCAGCTTGTCGAACAGGATTTCCCCCAGCTGCTTCGGCGAGTTGATATTAAAAGACGTGCCGGCCAATTCATAGATTTGTCCGGTCAGCTTCTCCAACTGGGCGTCCAGTTCTTCACCCATTTGCTGCAGCCGCTGCTCGTTTACCTTGACCCCCTGTTTTTCCATCGTGGCCAAAACGAGGCTGAGCGGTCCTTCCATCTGGTCAAGCAATTCATCCAGCTTGCTTGCGCCCATCTCTTCTTTGATCTTCGGTACGCTCTGGTACATGGCGGCGGCCTTCAATGCCACGTGTTCGCTCAGTACATCCGTTTCCGGGACGAGCCGCTTTGCTCCTTTGCCGTAGACCTCTTCGTCCGGCATTACCCGCACATCCGCATAGTGAACGGCAATATCCGACACCTGCGGACTGCTCTCTGCCGCATTGAGCAGGTAAGAAGCCAAATAAATGTCAAAGCCGATGCCGGCCATGTCCAGTCCGTGCCATGCCAATCCGACCGTGTCGCGCTTCCCGTCAAATACCCACTTTTCCTTCGTTTCATCTGCCAGCCACTGGCGGAAAGCGGACCATTCCTTGGCTACATCAAAAGGAATGTAGAGCGAAACGCCTTTTGCAGCAAGACCGAAGCCCAAAATCGGCGCTCGGTGGTAATTTTCTCCGTCCATCTCCACGCAGACCGCCATCGGCGAGGTCAGCTTGTCCTCAAAGCGTTCCGCATCCCCGCTGTAGACCACATCGAAGGCAAACGGAGCGGCATCCCGCTGCTCGCCCTCAACCGCATTGCTTGTTCCTTTTACTTTGGGCAAAAGGGATTTGAACTCCATTTTTTTAAAGAATTCAATAACCGAATCGGCTGTATAGCCGGCGTAGGCGGTCTCTTCCACATCCACTTCCACCGGAGCGTCGCGCATGATCGTTGCCAACGCCTTGCTCAGCTTGGCCTTGTCGACGTTTTCCCGCAGGTTTTCTTGCAGCTTTTTGCCCGACACCTTATCAATATTCTCCAGCACCGATTCGACCGAACCGTATTCGTGCAGCAGCTTCAGCGCTGTTTTTTCACCCACCCCGGGCACGCCCGGTATGTTGTCCGAGCTGTCCCCCATCAGTCCCTTCAGATCGATGATCTGCAGCGGCTTCAGGCCGTATTTCTCGGAGATTTCCTGTGGTGTGTACATCTCGATCTCGCTCACGCCTTTGCGCGTCAAGGCGACCGAGACGTTGTCGGAAACAAGCTGCAGCATGTCCTTGTCCCCGGTGATAACCGTCGTTTTCCAATTGTTTTCGTCCGCTCGGAGCGTCAGGGTGCCGATGATGTCATCCGCTTCATACCCTTCCAGCTCAAACCGCTGGATCGAAAATGCGTCCAGCAGCTCGCGTATCAGCGGGAACTGCTCCGACAATTCCGGAGGCGTTTTGCTCCGGCCACCCTTGTACTCGGCAAACTCGCTGTGGCGAAACACCACCTTGCCCGCATCAAACGCAACCAGCACATGGGTCGGCTTCATTTCGTCCAGCACCTTGAGCAGCATGGTGGTAAAGCCCAGTACCGCATTTGTGTGCAATCCCGCTGATGTGGACAAAAGCGGCAAAGCGTAAAACGCCCGGTTGGCGATACTGTTCCCGTCTATCAACACCAAATGGCTCATTTTGTCCGCACCCTCTCACTTTTTTCGCTATCCTTCATCTTACCATAGGGGTCGGATAACGGCAAAGCTCAGGTGTTGCCAAGCAAGTCGGGTAATCGGCGGCTGGCTGACACACACTAAGAGGAAAAAGAAAGGCTGGCGATGCACATGACACTCGATAAACGGGGAAGCCTGCAAAAAGCACTCGCGTTCACGATTGCAAGCATGATCGTGTCCATCAGTATGTTGGCGGGAACGACAAGTGCTCAGGATGTCATTGAACGTCCCCCGCTCAAGCCGATTTCTGGGCCAAAAGCCAATCAGGTCGCGTTTGTCATCGATGACTTTGGCAACAACATGGAGGGAACAGAAGAGATCCTGGCTTTGCCCGTGCCTTTGACGGTGGCTGTCATGCCCTTTCTGCCGAGCACCAAGCGGGACGCGGAGCTTGCCCATGAAAAGGGGCATGATGTGTTTGTCCATTTGCCCATGGAGCCGATGAAAGGAAAGGCGTCCTGGATGGGGCCAGGAGGGATTACCACGAAAATGAGCAACGAGGAGATTCGCAAGCGTGTGGAAAATGCGATTGACGACGTTCCTCATGCAATCGGCATGAATAATCACATGGGCTCCAAGGCGACCGCAGACGAGCGCGTGATGCGAATTGTCCTGCAGGTTTGCAAGGAACGCGGCCTCATTTACCTGGACAGCAAAACCACGGCACGCAGCGTGGCGCAAAAGATCGCAAAGGAGCTGGGCGTTCCTTATCTGGAAAACGGAATATTTCTGGATGACGTCTACACCTTGTCGCACATCACCCGGCAGATGGAGCGGCTGTGCAAACGGATCGACAGCAAAGCCGGACCTGTGCATATTGCGATCGGCCACGTAGGGCCTCCGGGAAAAAAGACGGCCTCCGTCCTGTCCGAGTACATACCGCGGATACAGAAGGAGGCGTCGTTTGTAACGATTTCCATGTTAATTTCGAACGGGATGCCATAAACGTTCCCACCAGGTGCGCTTTTGCTCTCCCATTGATGCACGGCTGCCATCTCCGGCGAGCTCGCCCGTCAGGAGTAGGTATTCGCCAACAGCGTCGCTGATCACCCGGGCCAGCTTTTCCTGCTGCTCGGGATTGGTCAGCATGGTGCGGTCAGCGTAATTGCTAATGAACCCCATCTCCACAATGACAGTCGGACAATAGTCGTGGCGAAGCAGATAGTACGTCCTTCCCTTTACGGGTCGGCTGTTTGTCTTCGCCATCTGATTCATCGCATCCTGAAGCAGGGAGGCGAGCCAGTAGCTTTGTTCATTTTGCTGGTAAATGACCACCGGTCCCCGTCTTCTGCCGTCGGAAGACCAATTGACATGCAGACTGATCATCAGCTGTGGCCTGATCTCTTTGGCCAACTGTCGTCGTTGGGCCAAATCGCGGATATGTCTGGAGGGATTGTTCAACCATTGATTTTCATCGCTCAAGGCAACGTCCCGATCCCGATTGAGGACTGCTCTGTACCCCTGTTCGGTCAAAATCCGATATAAGCGTTTGCCCACCTCCAGATTAATCTCTTTTTCGAAAATCGTGCCGTGAGATGTTCCCGAATCCACACCTCCGTGCCCCACATCGATCAAGACCTGGACATTGGTTAGCGGCACTGCGGCAGCGGGCTCCGGCAGCAAAAGAAGGAAAGCGCTCAGCATCAAAAACAGCCATCGTTTTCTCATAGTGTTAGAATTGCCTCTCACCCGGCCATTCTATCCTTGATCTGGCATCGTACAACGATTGTGAATTTTCCGCAAGGCAGGTACAATAAGATTCATGCGAGCGATTATGACAAGAGGTGCTTCCCATGAACAAGCCGTTAGACAAGCCTTTATTTCCTCCGTATTTGGCCTTATTTTTCGGAGTTTTAGCGATATCGACATCTGCCATTTTCGTCAAGCTGTCTGACGCGCCTTCGCCGATCATTGCGACCTACCGACTCGTTTTCTCGGTCGTCTTGACCCTTCCGCTGCTGTTCTGGAATCGGGGAGCCATAGCGGAAATTGTGCGAATGCCGCGAAAGCAGTGGTTGCTTTGCGCACTGTCCGGCGCATTTTTGGCCAGCCATTTTTTGCTCTGGTTCGAATCGCTCAACTATACATCCGTAGCCAGCTCGACTGTCCTGGTAACCTTGCAGCCGCTGTTCGCCTTTATCGGCGGGTACTTCTTCTTTGGGGAAAAGCTGCGCCCGCTCGCGCTGACAGGCGGCCTGCTCGCCATCGCCGGCAGCTTCGTCATCGGCTGGGGCGACTTTCGCGTCGGGGGCATGGCCCTGTGGGGAGACATCCTCGCTTTGGCCGGAGCCGCTACTGTTACCGGCTACTGGCTGATCGCCCAGTATATTCGCCAATACCTTTCTTCCTTCAGCTATACATTGGTCGTCTACTCGATCACGAGCGTCATCCTGGTGGCGTACGATCTGGCATTCGGGTATTCGCTCACGGGCTATTCTGCAGCGAATTGGGGCTGGTTCTTCTGCCTGGCGCTGTTCCCTACCTTGCTTGGCCACTCGATCCTGAACTGGATCATCAAGTGGCTGAACACGACGACGATCTCCATGGGCATTCTCGGCGAGCCGATCGGAACTGCCATTCTCGCTTATTTTATCCTCGGAGAGGTCGTCACCATGCCGCAGTATGTCGGCGGTCTGATCATTCTGGCCGGTATCTACCTGTTTATCCGCAACAATCAAACATCCAAAGGAGTGGAATCCGGTGAACCAACTGCCTCCCCGCCGAAAAAGCTTGCGTGAGTACGTCAAAGGGTTAAGCGTCTGGGCCAAGATCGGCTGGACGATCTTTCTCGGCTACATCGTCGGCCGTATCGTGTACTGGATCATCAAGGTGTTTTCCTGATCGCTTGACCGCTGCCTACTTTTGTTCGTAAGCTTCATGCCTGGCCGTTATTTCAGCCCCGATTTCCACGATGCCATACGTATAGAGCGGCTGTTTTCGCTTGTCTGTCGGAGAACCGGGGTTGAACAGCAGGATGCCGTTCCTCTCTTCCCATAGCGGAATGTGGGAGTGGCCGAAAATAATCAGATCGACCGTTTGACCGGAGAATGTATCGACGGCCCTTTGCGGGGTCGTCTTTCCTTTTCCGTCCCCGTGGACGACGCCGATCCGCTTTCCTTTTGCTTCCACGATTTCTACCCGGTTCAGCCGGGCTTTGACTTGATCATCGTCTGTATTGCCCCATACTCCGACGACGTGGGCGATCTCGCTTAGCTCCTCGTAAACCTGGAGGGTATTCCAGTCGCCGGCATGGATAATGAGCTCCACTCCGCGCAGTCCTTCGATTAGCGGCTTTGGGAGCGTGTGTCCCCGTTTGGGGAGGTGAGTATCTGATACGACACCGATTTTCATCTGCTTTCTCCTCCACTGCCACTCAACTGGCAGCGTTCAGTAAGACTATTCTTCTTTCTAGCCCCAGGATTTCCATTCCATACATGAAAAAAGAAGGCACAAAAGTCCAGTAAATGGAGCTTCCGTGCCATCGGCTTTTCACTAGATTCCATTGATCAAATCCGTGTTTCTTCTTTTTATAAAACCTTCACTGTCCAACCGAACTTGTCCTCAACCTCGCCGTACTGAATGCCTGTCAGCGTGTCGTACAGCTTCATCGTCAGCTCGCCGACTTCCTGACCGTTGATGAACATTTGATGCTGGTTCCAGTTCAATTCTCCGATCGGGGAAATAACAGCGGCGGTACCGGTTCCGAATGCTTCTTCCAGTTCGCCGTTGGCGTGTGCCTGCTGCAGCTCCTCCATGGAGATGCGCTTTTCATGAACGGGAAGTCCCCAATCCCGGAGCAGCTGGAGTACGGAATTTCTCGTTACGCCGTCGAGAATGCTGCCGTTTAATGCGGGCGTCCAGATTTCCCCTTTGACTTTGAAGAAGACGTTCATCGCGCCGACTTCTTCAATGTACTTGCCTTCGACGCCGTCCAGCCACAGTACTTGCTCGTAGCCCAGAACCTTGGCTTCAGACTGCGCCTTCAAGCTGGCCGCGTAGTTGCCTGCTGTTTTGGCGTTCCCGGTCCCGCCTCTGACAGCCCGCACGTACTTGCTTTCTACGTGGATTTTAACAGGCTTCATGCCTCCAGCGTAGTAAGCCCCTACCGGCGAGAGGATGATGACGAGCTTGTAGGAATGAGAAGGACGGACACCCAAATACGGCTCTGTGGCAATCATGAACGGACGGATGTATAGAGAAGTGCCCGGCGCGGACGGAATCCAGTCCTGGTCAATCTTGATCAGTTCCCGCAATGCCTCCAGGACGAAAGCTTCATCGATCTGCGGCATGTCGATGCGCTCGTTGGACACATTCATTCTGTGCATGTTTTTGTCCGGACGGAACAGAAGGATGTTGTTTTCCCGGGTCCGATACGCTTTTAACCCTTCGAAAACGGACTGGCCGTAGTGAAACACCATGGCTGCCGGATCAAGCGTGAGCGGTGCATACGGCACGATACGCGGATCATGCCAGCCCTTCCCTTCGCTATAGTCCATTACAAACATGTGATCGGTGAAAATCTGGCCAAAGCCCAGCTTGTTGAAATCGGGCTTTTCCTTTTTTTCAGTGGCTAATGAAACCTCAAGCTGTAGGGCCATAGGTCATGCATCTCCCTTTTTATGAAGTACAAGTCAAAATCTTTTATCATGATAATTAAAACACAATTTTCTGCTTTCGGCACCTTTCTTTCCACAAGGCAAACCTTGGGAAGCACAGGCGACAGGAAAATGCCCTAACCCTATTTCCGGCCACAGCAAGGGGTAGTACCAGCGTAGCCTATACAAATCTTTCATTAATGATGTAATCCTGCTCTTCGTTTGTACGCGAAGATTTCCTCGACGGCTCGACGATACCCACCCGCAGCTCGGAACGAATCGCCAATTTCTGCACATACCTTTCGCATGGACGCATCCTTAAACACCCGTTCCGCCGCCTCTCTGAGATCTCCTGCGGTTAAGCCTTCTGGATTTAGGTGGATGCCTGCCCCGAGTTCAGCTACCCTTCGAGCCAAATAAGGCTGGTCAGCACTTTGTGGAAGGACAATCAGCGGCACACCGTAATAAAGGCCTTCACTCGTGCTGTTCATGCCGCCATGCGTGACAAACAATTTGGCGCGTTGCAGTACTTCGAGCTGCGGCACGTAGCTCTGAACAATAAAATTTGCCGGAATGTCTCCCAAATCCAATAGATCGGTTTGTCTGCCAACAGACAGGATCACGGTGTACTTCGTTTCGGCGAAGGCCGCAAAACAAAGTTTGTAAAAATCCACGGCTCGATTGATTACGGTGCCAAGTGAAATATAAATCAGGTGTTCTGTATTTATCGGGGAGAAGTCAAATTGATCGTGTGGGCGGGGCACGATAGACGGTCCAACAAAGTTGTATGTCTCGTCGAATTGTTCTTTATCCGGTTGAAAAAGCTTCGACGTATAAATGATAGTCATTGGCGCGGGATTGCAGAAAATCTCATAGGCAGCACCAACTTGCACATTGTATTTCGCTTGCACATGACTCCGCAGCTCTTGATACTCCTGTTGCGAACGTCTAATATCGTTCTCTGGAAATTTGCGTGAGAGGTTATCTTGCAGACGGTCAAAGCTATCTTGCTGCATTGCAAAACTGCTACATGAGCTGATTGCCGGCAGGTCGAGTATTTGTGCAAGCAAACGCCCACAGCCGAACATCGAGTCATGAATGAGGTAATCAAAATGGTCTCCTTTTGTTTGAGTAAGGAGACTGGGAATGACGATGTCGGCGGTGCGCAATAGCCCGCCCACTCGGGCCCAAGGATTTCGTCCCCCGGCAAGGAACGCTTCTACAAATTTGTTTCCATCGAACGTGATCACCTCTGCGCCCGTTGGCTCTACGCGATCACGATATTGTTCCGCTGTAAAGTAAACCACTTCTTCGCCTCGACGGATAAGTTCTTGAACAACGCCGAGGGTTGGATTGATATGTCCTTCCGAACCTCCGTTGATGAACAAAACGCGTGCCATAGTCATCACCTTTCATCATGAAGTACACAGCTCCAGGCGCAAACCATTTGCGTCGTCGCCACCACTATACATTCACTAACGCTCAATCCCCTCCATACGAAGGTTATTGATTAATTGTAGAACCCACTCTTCGTCAAAACGGAGTTTGTCCAACCTATGCCGGAACCAGATCAAATTGTAGTGTCGTTCCGCATCGGGCATCATTTCGTCTTTGCTCACACTCTCCACCCGTTCTTCTTCATGGCGGATCTCAAACCGCAGGTAATCCTTGTACTGGTGCAAAATCAAGAACTGCAGTTCTCTGCTGATCATGTCAAAATTTGAAAACTTGGTATAAAAATGCAGCTCATAATCCGGCGAGTATGGAATCGGTTCTTCCATTAGCTGAAAAAAGCGGCGTCTGCCATCCTCCGTTATTCTGTACATTTTTTTCTTCTTTCCTCTTCCCTGCCGGACACCTTCCTGCTGTTCATCGGGGACCTGCTCGATCAGCCCATCTGCAACCAGGCTATGAATAAGCGGATACAGCACCCCCCAGCTGATTTTTCTCGTAGGTCCGATAATCCCGTTCAAAATCGTGTGCAGCAAATACCCATGCATCGGAGATCCCGTCAATTCGCCTAGTATGAACAATTCGGTCAAGCTTATGGCCTCCTTAATCGATTGATCTGCCTCCATTATATCTAAAAGATATAATATCACAATATATTTTTTTGTTATAAAAGACGCCCAAGAGGTGCAGAAGAACAAAAAAAGAGGCGTCCCCAAAACGAAAAAACGCTTTGAGAACAACCTCTCGCTTCTTGAAATATGCCAGCCATTACGCTGCCGCTTTTTGCTTTTCTTCCGCGGCGCCTTGTTTCTTCGGCTTTTTGTGCAGGAAGTAAATCAGCGGAATCGAGCAGAAAATGGGGATGGATGAAATCAGCATCGCGTCGGCAATGCCGCGCACGGTTGCTTCCTTTATGATCATCCCCATCAGCACGGAGCTGGCTCCGCCTTGCGCTGTTGCCGCATCTACGCCCGCCTGGGTAAACATGCCGGTCAAGCCTCTGATAAAGTCAGCAGCTGCCGTAGATGTGATGGTAATGCTTTCGGAAATCGTCGCAGAGTGGAAGTTCGTCCGAGTCGTCATGACCATCGTCAAGAGCGCGATCCCGAACGAGCTCATCACCTGCCGGATCACGTTGGACAAGGACGAGGCTTTCCCTACGATCATCCGGGGGACGGCGTTCATCCCTACGGTCGACAGCGTCATCATGCACAATCCGATTCCCAGACCGCGAATCGTCAGGATCGTATTGAGCCAGTGGTGCGGCGTATCCGCCTCCAGATTGTGCAGCTCAAATGTCGTGATCCCCATGACTGTCAAACCTACCAGGGCAATCGGACCGATTCCGTATTTGTCAAACAGCTTCCCGCTGATCGGCATCATGATGGCCATCGCGATTGATTGGGGCATGAGCAGCAAGCCTGAATCCATCGCCGACATGCCCTGGATGTTTTGCAGGAAGATCGGCATCATGAAGATCCCGCCCATCATCCCCATCATGACGAAGCTTGAAGTGATCACGCTGAGCGTAAACACCGGTATTTTAAACAGACTCAGATCAAGCAGTGGCTGCTCCTTGCCAAGCTCCACCCATACGAACAGAGCCAGACTGGAAAAAGCGATGAAAAACAGGCTGACAATGAAGAAGGATCTCCATCCTTCCGACTGGCCTTTGCTGAGCGCCAGAAGCAGGGTCCCAAAAGCGATGATCGACAGAATCGCTCCCGGGTAATCAAACTTCAGATCAGGCTTCTTCTCCGTTTCCTTCAACAGGGCGCTGCTCATGATAATCGCGAAAATGCCCACAGGGACGCTGACCAGGAACAGAAAATGCCAGTTGAGGTATTGGATCAAATATCCGCCGAGCGTCGGCCCTACAGCAGGGGCCACCATCGAAGCGATCCCGAACAAACCGAGCGCCATCCCGATTTTTTCCCGGGGGACGATCATGTAAATCATCGACATCCCGATCGGCATGATCAACCCCCCGCTCAGACCTTGAATGATGCGGAAGGCGATCATACTCGTGTCGCTCCAGGCCATCGCGCACAAGACGGAGGATGCCGTAAACGCGATCAGCGAGATCAGGAAGACCCGTTTGTATCCGAATTTGTCGCCGAGGGAACCGCTCATGGGAATGACAACGGCGTTGGCAAGCATGTATCCCGTCAATACCCATTGGATCGTATCAGTGGTTGAACCGAATACGTTTACCAGCGTTGGCAAGGCGACGTTGATCAGACTGTTGTTCAAGATAGCAACGAAAGTCCCCATGAGAATGGCCAGAAGTGTAATCCACATTCCGCCACTCCCGCCGTCCTTTTGCTGTGTCGCTGCTTCCGCCATTTTTATCACCTCCGCTAGTTGACGATTACTTTGCTGCCTTCGGCCAATGAATCAGTCGGTGTCAGCACCAGACGGTCGTTTTGGTTCACACCTTGCGTGACACTCGTCCATTCGCCCGATGTTTCTCCTACAGAGACTTCCACCTGATGAACGACATCCTGGTCTACTTTGAAAACGTAATGTTTATTGTCTTTCGTTACGATAGAAGAAGCGGGCACTTTCCAAGAGTTGGATGCTTCTGCCTGATTCGGCAGGTACACCTCGGCAAGCATGCCGGCGCGCAGCTCGCCGTCTTTATTGTCTACCGTTACTTTGATTGGGAAAGAGCTGCTGTTGGCGTCAGAGATCGGGCTGACGAACTCTACGGTTCCCTTCAGCACCTTTCCGCCAAGACTGTTAACCTTCACATCGACCGGGGCGCCTACCTTGATCTGGTTAATCTGCTCTTGCGGAACGCTCGCTTCCACTTTTACCCGGTCCATGTTGACCAGTACGAGGAGCGGCGCGCCCGGCTGTGCCATTTCACCCGGATCGATGTTTTTCTTGGCGACGATACCGGAAATCGGCGATTGGATCATCGTGTTTTGATAAGTGTTTTTCGCCAGCTCCAGGCTGGATTGCAGGCGGCTCACCTCAGCCTGCAGGGCTGCTATTGTATTGGAGGTAGGTCCCTCCTTGGCCAAATCGTATTGGGCCTGTGCCTGGTCGAGGGCTGTCCTTGCCTTTTCCAGATCGAGTGTAGTCTTTTCGTACTCGGCTTGGGAAATCGCGCCCGAGTCAAACAACGCCTTCATCCGGTTGGCTGTATTTTCAGCCACCTGCAGCGTAGCTTTTGCCTGCTCCACACCGCTTGCCAGGCGTTGCAGCTCTTGTGTCCGCGCTCCTGCCTGGGTGTCATGCAGCCGCGCTTGTGCGCTCGCGATCGCGGCTTCGGCTTGCTTCATTTGCTCCAGGTAATCTGTCGCCTCCAGCGTTACGAGGATATCGCCTTTTTTTACGACAGAGCCTTCCTTTACATTGACCTGTGCTACTTTTCCGGACAGCTTGGAGACGACTTGAATTTCATCAGCTGCTGCTATTTTACCGTTGGAGATCGCACTGGTTCCGGCCATGTCCGCTTTCCATACCTTTACAACCGGAGCGCTTTCTGATGGTCCGGCTGAAGACGGCTCACTGCATCCAGCCGCAATCAGCGAAACGGCTGCCAATACGGTACCCAGCGTCTTCCATTGTCTCGCTTTATTCATGTTTTTACATCTCCTTCACGTGCACTTTGATTTCTGCGTTCAGTCCGGCGGCCAGATGAAGCCCAGCGGTATCGTCGATCGCGATTTTGATCGGAATGCGCTGGGTGACTTTGGTAAAGTTGCCGCTTGTGCTAACAGCAGGCATCAACGAAAAAGTGGAGTTTGTCGCTTGGCCGATCTCGATCAAGTGTCCAAGCAGCTTGGTTTTCGGATAGGCATCCAGCACAATGTCCACTTTTTGTCCCAGTTTCAGCCGGTTGAGCTCTGTTTCCTCCACATTGGCAGAAACGTACAGCTTGGATTCGTCAACGACCATGGCGATGGATTGACCCGGGGAAACAACCTCCCCTTCCTTTGCCAGCGTTTTGATCACCGTACCTGTAATGGGTGCGCGAAGAAGAGCATTTTCCAGAAGATTGGTCGTCAGATTGGTCGTATCCTGTTGCCCTACGATTTGATCGGCAACGACCGTATCGCCATCCGCAATGGAAAGCTTCTGGAGCTTTCCGGCAATACGCGGCATAACGCGGTAAATGTCTCCGCTGATTCGTGCGTCTTCGGTAGTAACGTAATGACTGCCTTGATACCAGTAGTAATAGCCGATGCCTCCTCCCGCTGCCACCACCAGGAGCAAGATGACATACAAAATGATTTTTCGCTTCATGGTTTCTCCTCAGCTTTCTTTCTCTAGTTTGGTGATCAGAGTCTCCAAGGCGCGAACGATTTGCCCCAGCTCTGCATCAGAAAAGTCGCTAAACAGTGTACTGTAGTACGCTTCAGAAAAGATCGGCAGTTTTTCGAATTGCTCCCTCACTTTATCCGTCGAGCGAATCCAGACAACGCGGCGATCTTTTTCATCTCTTAGACGTTCTACCAGCTGCTCTCTCTCCAACCGATCAATGATGCCTGAAACCGTACTGTAAGACAGATCGACAGCCTTGCTGATCTGGCCGATGGTGAGCATTTCATCTTTAAGATGCCGCAAAACCATCAACTGCGGATAGGTCAATCCGACTTTCTCCAATTCTCTGGCAGCAATCATGTTGATCGTCTTGTTCAGGCGTTTTAAAAGGTCGCGGATGACCACTGGCTTGTTCATGGCTTCCCCCTTCTGATCAATTTATTTCGCACACGAAATTTTATCACACGAAATACTATACGTGTTTTCGTTTATGATTACAACCTTTTTTTGAATTGCATTTGAATAAAACTGTCTTCTGTTGAACATTTTTTTCTTTAAAAACGAGGAAGACAGCCCCCTGGAGCAGGTGCTGTCTTAAACTGGAAGCTGCGAACTGACAACTGTCGTACCCTTATGCGAAACAGGACCGGCTGGCTCTTCTTCCGGAAGCTGAAACTGTACGCTTGGCACATTTCTCGGTTCGTATTCAATCTCCGGGAATGAGTGAATCGTCACCATCATGCTTCCATTCGCGGAATAAGCACGGATCAGGATCGGATATGCGTATTTGTTCTGGAAGACGAAATCGGGGCCATACCAGCTTACGGTAGCATCCCTGCCTGGAGGAACATACGGCACGTTGCGGCTGTGCGAATACCTTTTCACGATATGTAGGCCAGCTTTGTCAACTGCATTGAACAGAGTCGAAGAAACCTGGCAAATCCCGCCGCCAATCCCCTCCGACAGTTCTCCTCTGACGATAATCGGCGCTTCGAGATAGCCTCTGCTTTTCGTTCGCTTGCCCACCACTTTATTGAAAGAAAACGTTTCTCCCGGCAGAACGACATAGTTGTTGATCGCTTTCGTAGCCAGCTGTATGTTATGAGAGCGATTGTGGTTTCGCGGATTAAAATACGTCGTGTATTGACCGATCCTGCGCTTGCGCACCTGCTCCAGCAAAGCGCGGTCCACACGCGGAAGCACATCGCGCAGGACAGGGGTGATCTGGGCCGGGCCGTTTCCGTAAAAGTAGGCATACACCTGGCCCCAAAAGGCCTTTTCATCCAGAGCTTGTCCTCTCTGTTCAGCGATAATCTGCCCTCGCTTATTGATAGCGGCATCTACCGGTGCCCGATAGACTTGAGCCGCAACACTTTTTCGCACCTCATCCAGCCTCGCCTCGTCTATCAAAGGGACGCCCGAAAGCGGCAATGTGTAATCGGCGCGATCCAGATAGGCAATCGGGGTTCCCTGCCAGACGATCCGGAGGAAATCGGTTGCGTCCAAGGGATGCACAAGAAGCATCAGTGCCATGACAAAAGAAAAACCCATCCGGCTGCTCACCTCCTTGGCATAGTATGAGCAGTCAAACGGGTTTCATGCGAATGGTCCGTTCTCCAGTCGGCCTCTCTGGCCGACTGGCTGTCAGTTTCAAGCAGGCTATCTGTCAGACCCCAGTTGGCTGGAGATCGCTGCCTCAAGCTCTGCGAGTTTTCTTTCGTCTGTCGCTTCCTGATAGATCAGAGACAAGCGGATCCGGCATTCCTCTGCCGCCTTCAAGCAGGCAGTGCCTCTTTTCGTCGCCTCCTTGTAACGCTTCTGGAAGGTGGCGATTTGACTTTGATACCGCTCATCCGTCCCTGGCTGGATTGCCCTCTCGTACATGTCGATGACCTCATCGGTTTCCCGCTCCGGAAAGTATTCATGCGGGGCTGTACTGTCAAAGATGGCGAGACCCCGTTCCGGCAGGACCACCATATCCAGGCTGTTCGGGTCCAGGCCGCAGTGGTATACCTCCGCATCAAATCCCCGTCTCTGCGCTTCTGCGACCAGGCGCTTCAAGATCGTGGATTTGCCCGATCCCGGCCTTCCTTTTATCAAATACCGCTTCGATACTTCCGCTGTCAGGTTGGGGACGAAATCCTTCGGACCCGCAGAAGTGGCTGCTCCCAAATACATCCGTCGGACTCGGGCTCTCTTCGCCGCTGTATCCTCACCGAAAAACAGGCGGATCACTTCGTCGCCCACCTGATTCGCCTTTTCCCGGTCGAGGTGGGCGATAAAGATACCCTCCCATTCATCGTGAATCCGCAGCGCTTCCGCAAACGCTTGGTGCGCCTCCAGCGTGCTTGCCTCGATCCGCTCGAGCAAAGAAACGATTTCTTCGCGATGAGACGCAAGCTTTTGTTTATCCACAGCATCTTGCAAATTGACATAGGTCTCGATCAAGCCGGGTCCCTCGGGCTTGAACTGGCGCGGGTATCCGCCGTCAACTACTGCTGCACTCCACTCCGGTATCACTACGCCATCAAAGGCTCCATTCACAAAAGGAGAGTGAATCCATTCGACCCGCTGGCCAAGTCGAATCGCCTGTTCTCCGATTTTTTCGATTAACCTGCTGGCGAGTCCCTCTGCATCGCCAGTAAGAACAATGCGCCGATCGATCCCGGTCAGTATCGCGTTCAAAAAAGACCGATACCCTCTCGCTGTATTTCCGCCTGCATAAATATGACGCTCGTTGACGCTCATGGCAATCCCTCCTGTAGAACTAAAAGCAAAATCAGCTTCCCGATATCGTATGCAGCAGCCGCCCATTAGGCGATTGTACCAATACGGACGTGCCGGCGTTCAGTAACAGCTTGCAGGCAAGCAAAAAGGCCGCTCTGCGATGCAGTCAGCGGCCTTCTTCCCGAGTCTTCTATTCTAATTGTTCAGATCGGTCATTTTTCCGGTGCTCATGTAAATAATCCACTCGCAGATGTTGGTCACATGATCCGCGATCCGTTCCAGATACTGTGCCACCAGCAACAGATGCGTGCCCTGCGAGATCGACTGTCCGTTCTTGGTCATCACGTCGATGAGATCCCGGAAAATCGTCGAAAACAATTTGTCGACAATGTCGTCGCGGGCCGCAATCTCTTCTGCCGCCTGCTTGTCAATCCCGATATAGGCATTCAGGCTGTCCCGCACCATCGCCTTGACATGATCCGCCATCAACGGAATATCGATCAGCGGCTTCACATACGGCTCGGCCATCAACCTCCGCGTAGTCTTCGCAATCGAGACCGCGTGATCGCCCATCCGCTCCAAATCGGTCACCAGCTTGAGCATCGTCCCCAGCCGCCGGAGGTCTCCGCCGACCGGCTGTTGCAAAGCGATCATCTGAAAGCAGCCGACCTCGATCTCGTGCTCCAGCTCGTTGATCAGGTGGTCGCTGGCGATGACTTGCTCGGCCAGTTGAACGTCACGCTCGACCAGGCTTTTGATCGATTTATGAATAGCTTCCTCTACTAGCGTCCCCATCGACATCAGCTTGCGATGCAAGCCGTCAAGCTGTTCTTCGAAAGCATGTCGCGTCATACCCTGTTTCCCCCTCATTTGTCTGTCACGACCATGGTACAAGGGGAATGTATACCGGGAGTAAAGGGAGTGTTATCTTTGTGTAAATGTTTCAAAAGCTCTCTACCATTCGATCGGCAGTGTCACTGTAAAGGTGCTGCCCTTTCCTTCCACGCTCTTCACCGTGATTTGCCCGTGGAGGCTTTCTACCAGATGCTTGACGATGGCAAGGCCCAATCCCGTGCCGCCCGAGTCGCGGCTGCGCGCTTTATCGACCCGATAAAACCTTTCAAAGATCCGCGGCAAATCCTGTTCCGGGATGCCGATGCCCGTGTCTGTCACCTGGATTTGCACGTGCCTGCTGTCCTGACGAAGCTCAAGCGTAATAGCCCCGCCCTCCGGCGTGTAGACGACAGCGTTGGTCACGAGATTTAAAATAATCTGCTGCAGACAGTCCTTGTCGGTCGTGAGCGTGATTCGCGGCTCTGCTTTGGGCAATGTGATCGAGATTTGCTTGCGCTGCGCCTGGTCTTGCAGGAGCGCAACGGTCGAGCTGATCAGGTCCTGAACATTGACCTGCACCAAATTCAAGGAAATTCGCTTCTGCTCGATTTTGGAGAGGTCGAGAATGTCCCGGATCATCCGATACAGTCTCTCGCTCTCATCAGAGATGATCTGCAGGAAATTGCGGCACGTCTCTTCGTCCTGCATCGCTCCGTCCAGCAGTGTTTCCGTAAAGCCCTTGATGGATGTGATCGGCGTCCGCAGCTCATGCGAGACGTTCGCCACGAAATCGCTCCGCATCTTTTCCAGACGGCGTACCTCGGTAAAGTCGTGCAGGACGACAACGACTCCTTTGGCTTCCCCTTTAAAGTTGATGTAGGGAGCAAAATTGACCTCAAGGATGCGCTCCTGCGGATAGTAAATATGCACTTCCTGCCGGAACTTTTCTCCGCGGTCCAGACAGCGGTCGATATACTGGCTTAGTCCGAAGCTTTTCCCCGCTTCGATGTGGAGCTTCCCGATCAAGTCGTTGGCCGAGGTTCCCAACAGCCGCTCTACCGCCGGGTTCACCAGCATAATCCGGCGCTGTTCCGAAATAAAAATGACACCGCTTGTCATATTGGTCAGCACACCCGAGAGTCTCTGCTGATTTTCCGAGATTTCGTACATCTGCTGCTCAAGGCTGGACGCCATGAAATTGATCGCGGTTGCCAACTGCCCGATCTCATCTTTTGCCTTGATCCTGACGCGGCTCTCGTACTCGCGCTGCGTGATGTTTCTCGCTACCCGCGTAATTTCTTCGATCGGCCTCGTGATGTTGTAAGAAATGCGGGAAACGACGATCGAGCCGAGCACCAGGGTAACGAGCAATCCCGTCACCAGGCTGTACCACAGATTGTGTACCGTGTCGGTAATATCCTGCATCGACATCGCCGAGCGGACCGCACCGATAATTTGATCTTCGACAACGATCGGAACCGCGACATACATCATTTCGTAGCCCAGCGTCTCGCTGTAATGTCTGTCTATGCCCGTCTCCCCGCGAAGCGCGGCCGAAAACTCGGGACGGTCGGCGTGGTTCTCCATTCGCTCCTGTTCATACGTATTGTCAAACAGCACGCGGCCTGTACGGTCTATCAAGGTAAGCCGCACCTCTTCTCCCGGAGCCACCTGTTCCACCCTCTTGGCCAGTGTAATTTCGTCACTGAGCACTTCCGGGCGGACCGCCTGCGCTACCAGCTTGGATTCGCGGGTCAGAAGCTCGCTCAACGTCTCCAGGTAGGAACGCTCCAAAACCTTGGCAAAATACATGCCCATCAATAATAAGACAAGAGAAATCAGTCCGAGAATCGTGAGGGTGAGTTTGATCCGAAATCGCGTCAAGGAATCAGTCCCCCTGTCATCCTTCCAGCTTGTAGCCTAGGCCGCGAACGGTTTTGATATAACGGGGACTTTTCGTGTCTTCCTCCAGCTTTTCGCGCAAATGGCTGACATGCACGTCGACGATCCGCGAGTCGCCGATGAAGTCGTAATTCCAGACGGCATTCAGCAATTGGTCCCGAGTCAGGACTCTGCCGTGATGGCTGGCGAGATAATGGAGCAGTTCAAATTCCTTTGGCGTCAGCTCCACCTTCTCACTGCCTCGAAACACTTCGTATTTTTCCGGATAAATCCTGATTTCCCCAAATTGCAATACTACCTCGTCCGGGGCGGCCGCTGCCTCGGAAGATGTCTGGGTACGGCGAAGAATCGCTTTTACCCGGGCGATCACTTCTCTGGGGCTGAAAGGCTTCGTCAAGTAATCATCCGCCCCCAGCTCGAGACCAAGGATTTTGTCCAGTTCATCGTCTTTGGCTGTCAGCATCAGGATCGGCGTGTTGTTGCGCTCCTGGCGCAATGTTTTGCAGACGTCCATGCCTTCCATCTTGGGCAGCATCCAGTCGAGAATAATAAAATCAGGCTGCTCCGTGCGAGCCATATCCAGGGCCTGCTTTCCGTCACAGGCAGTTATTACTTGAAAACCGGCTTTTTCCAGGTTGAATTGCAGCAATTTGACGATAGACGCCTCGTCGTCTACCACTAAAATCTTTGTCATTATGTTTCCCCCCTACGCTGCCGTCCTCGGCTCTTCTCTAGTGTTCTCACGTTCCAGTCTGCCAAATCCAGCTTAGGTAAGACAAGTAATTTTTTTGTAAAGATGTTGTTGGGGCTGTGGTGGAGGAGATGAAACAGGAGAAAACTGCTGCAGGTTCGGTGGGACACTTGCTGGGGGCGGGGGGGTGTCCGGCGCCAAAGCAAAAGCGGAACCGCGTCCAAAAGCAGCAGGTTCATTGATGTCTCTCAGAGTTGGACGCTGAAAGCGTGTTCCGCTTTTGCTTTGGTGCCTGGGTAGTGTCCCAAAGACCTTTGCCGTTTTCTCCTGTTTCATCTCTACAGCCATAGTGGTTGGAGGGGGTGTTTTTAGCAGATACAGGAAGCATAAGGGTGAAAGCGATTCGAAGATGAGCAGGCATGAATCATTGTTAACTTTTTTCAGGAAAAATCAAAAGACGCCCCCTTGGGAGCGTCTTTCACTAGTAATAGCTATTGCGGGACTTTGTTATTGCAAAACCTTCATGACATTGCGCACGGAGTCGGCGGATTTGTCGAGGGCGGCTTTTTCTTCCGCCGTCAGTTCCAGCTCGATGACTTTCTCGATGCCTTTTCCGCCGAGCAGGGTTGGCACGCCGAGGTAGATGTCATTGTAGCCGTACTCGCCTTCCAGATAAGCGATGGAAGGCAGAATGCGTTTTTTGTCCTTCAGAATGGCTTCTGCCATTTGAACGAGAGAAGCAGCCGGCGCATAGTAAGCGGAGCCGTTGCCCAGCAGGTTGACGATCTCTCCGCCGCCTTTGCGGGTACGCTCGACGATCGCGTCCAGGCGATCCTTTGGAATCAGCGTTTCCAGCGGTATACCGCCCGCATAGGAGTAGCGTACCAACGGGACCATGTCGTCGCCGTGGCCCCCCAATACAAAGCCGGTAACGTCTTCTACGGACACGTTCAGTTCCATCGCTACAAAGGTACGGAAACGGGCTGTATCCAGCACGCCGGATTGGCCGATTACGCGCTCTTTCGGGAAACCGGACGTTTTGAAGAACGTGTAGGTCATCGCATCTACCGGGTTGGACAGAACCAACACGATGGAGTTCGGAGCGTGCGTTTTCACTTGCTCTGCAACGGAGCGCATGATGCCTGCGTTGGTGTTGACCAGATCGTCGCGGGACATGCCTGGCTTGCGGGCAATCCCAGCCGTGATGATGACAAGGTCAGCATCCTTGATTTCCGCATAGTCCGCTGTGCCCGTGATGCTGGAGTCAAAACCGAGGACCGGAGAAGATTCCATCATATCGAGCGCTTTCCCTTTTGTCGGGTTTTCCAGTTGCGGAATGTCTACCAGCACGACATCTCCCAGTTCTTTTTGAGCCAGAATGAATGCTGTCGTTGCACCAGTGAAGCCGCTGCCGATCACTGCGATTTTTTTGCGTTGGAATGCCATATAAGGTCGCCTCCATAGCATTGCTTTTTGTTGGTTTGCTAATGGTCCCAGAAAGCCTTTTTGCTCGGTACTTTACACTTACATGTTTTTGATCAGGGCGTCAGCGAACTCGGAGCATTTCAGCTCGGTTGCGCCTTCCATCAGACGTGCGAAATCGTAGGTTACGGTTTTCGCGGAAATTGTTTTTTCCATGGAGTTGATGATCAGATCTGCCGCTTCGTTCCAGCCCAGGTGACGGAGCATCATTTCGCCGGAGAGGATGACGGAAGACGGGTTCACTTTGTCCAGACCGGCATATTTCGGAGCAGTACCGTGAGTCGCTTCGAAGATTGCGTGTCCAGTCAGGTAGTTGATGTTTGCGCCAGGAGCGATACCGATACCGCCTACTTGTGCAGCCAGCGCGTCGGAGATGTAGTCGCCGTTCAGGTTCAGTGTAGCTACTACGTCGTACTCAGCCGGACGAGTCAGGATTTGCTGCAGGAATGCATCGGCAATCACGTCTTTTACGATGATTTTGCCTGCTGCTTCTGCTTCTTTTTGCGCTTTGTCAGCGTCGCCGCCTTCTGCTTTGATGCGGTCGTATTGCGCCCATGTGAATACTTTGTCGCCGAATTCGGCTTCAGCTACTGCATAGCCCCAGTTTTTGAACGCGCCTTCGGTGAATTTCATGATGTTGCCTTTGTGTACGAGGGTTACGGATTTGCGCTTGTTGTCGATCGCGTAGTTGATCGCTGCGCGAACCAGACGCTCGGTACCTTCTTTGGAAACAGGCTTGATGCCGATACCGGATGTTTCCGGGAAGCGGATTTTCTTCACGCCCATTTCGTTTTGCAGGAAGTCGATTACTTTTTTCACTTCCGGTGTACCTTCAGCCCACTCTACGCCAGCGTAGATGTCCTCGGTGTTTTCGCGGAAGATCACCATATCTGTCAATTCAGGATGTTTTACCGGAGAAGGAACGCCATCGAAGTATTGAACAGGACGTACGCAAGCGTACAGATCGAGCTCCTGGCGCAGCGCCACGTTGATGGAACGGATTCCGCCGCCGACTGGTGTAGTCAGAGGGCCTTTGATTGCGATCAGGTATTCGCGAACAGCAGTGAGGGTATCCTCAGGCAGCCACTCGCCGTATTGGTTGAAGGATTTTTCACCTGCGAATACTTCGAACCAAGCGATTTTCTTTTCGCCTTTGTATGCTTTTTCTACGGCTGCATCCAACACGCGAACAGATGCATTCCAAATATCAGGACCCGTACCGTCCCCTTCGATGAACGGGATGATCGGGTTGTTCGGTACTACCAGTTTGCCGTTATCTACTGTGATCTTTTGGCCAGAAGTTGGCTGCGACAAGTTTTTAAACACAAGAAATCCCTCCAGTATATGGAAAATAATGGTAGAAAAATATTTCCAGACGTAGGAGAACTACCACACTCGGTGGTAGTTCTCAAGCAGGTGCTTAGGAGTGTGGGCCCGCTATGGTGCCGCCTCCTCCACGATCGGAATAGCAAGGGTCATTAGCGGCGGTCGATTGGCACGTAGTGCTGGTTGACCGGTCCAGTGTAGTCGGCGCGCGGACGGATCAGGCGATTGTTTTCGTACTGCTCCATGATATGCGCAGTCCAGCCGGACATTCGGCTAATCGCAAAAATCGGCGTGAACAGATCGCTTTCCAGTCCGAGAGCGGTGTAAACGGAAGCGGAATAGAAATCGACGTTTGGCTTGAGGCCTTTTTCGCCAGTCACCATTTCTTCCACCTTGACGGACATCTCATACAGCTCTGGACGTCCGATTTGAGCGGTGAGCGCTTTGGACATTTGCTTCAGCCATTTCGCGCGCGGGTCTCCGTCTTTGTACACGCGGTGTCCGAAGCCCATGATTTTGTCCTTGTTGTCCAGCTTTTGACGGATGTAGGATTCCACATTGTCCATGGAACCGATTTCTGCCAGCATGGCTGCTACAGCTTCGTTGGCTCCGCCGTGCAGAGGGCCCTTCAATGTGCCGATCGCCGAAACGATACCGGAATAGATATCGGTCAAGGTCGCTACAGTCACACGCGCTGCGAACGTAGAAGCGTTGAACTCGTGGTCCGCATGCAGAATCAATGCTACGTCAAATGCTTTTTCTGCGGTTTCGGTAGGCTCTGCACCAGTCAGCATGTACAGGAAGTTTTTTGCAATCCCGTAAGACGGATTCGGAGCGACAGGTTCCAGTCCCTTGCGCATACGTGCATACGCTGCGATCAGGGTTGGGGTTTGAGCCATCAGGCGAATCGATTTCCGGTAATTGGCCTCAGGAGTCATGTCCTGCGCTTCTGCGTCGTAGAGCGCTAGCGAAGAGACAGCTGTGCGCAACGCCGCCATCGGGTGTACGCCTTTTGGATAGGCGCGAATGCTGTCGATTACCTCTTTCGGTACCGCAGCATTTTCGCCCAGTTGCTTTTTCAAAGCATCCAGCTGATCGCGCTTCGGTAGGGCTCCATGCCAGAGCAGGTACACAACCTCTTCAAAGGTAGCGTTTTCAGCGAGCTCGTCGATGTTGATACCTCCATAGCAAAGTACCCCATCGACAATCGAACAGATCGAAGATTGAGCGGCGACCACGCCTTCAAGTCCGCGAGTAGCTGTCATGTAACTCTCTCCTTTTCCACTCTAAGCTATATGAAATTGTCCTGGTGGTTCCTTTTACGACCACCCTCCGCACATGAATGATTGACAAATCGGCTTACATAATCATTCGCTTTTATAAAAAACGCGTATATCAGGGAGGAGAGACCCACGGGTCCTGCTGCTGCATGGTTATAAAAAGAATCCAACCATAATTCGACACAATTATAAAAGATTATTGCGATTTTGTGAATGATAAATGTACAAGATGCAAAAAAGCCGGTGTATATGGCAAAGCTTGCTTGCACCTACCAGCATACTGCATAATAGTTACAAAGCGGTCACGATCGTTTTTCACGCTGATCGGAGGGACAGCCGCCTGGAAACATTTATGAAAACAACGAATCCATCTCTCTATTCCTCCGTGGATAGAAAGGAGAGTACTATTGAACCGGCATAACTGGGTTGAACGCCTCTTTCAAATCATTCGGTTTTTATGGGTTTGCCTTGTCATTTATCTCGGCTTCAAGCTCATTGTATTCGCATCACCTTTACTGTACCCATTTCTAATCTCCTTAGTCATCGCACTTGTCATTCATCGGCCTGTGACGTTTTTGACCAGAAAGGCCAAGTTCCCCCGGTGGCTGTCCGTAACGATCGCCCTCCTTCTTTTAATCGCGATTTCCGGCGGCGTCGTCACGCTCGTCATCACCGAGACAGTCGTAGAGATTGGAGAATTGGCGAGAAAGCTTCCCGGATTTTCCAACGAGCTTGCTCAATACCTGCAGCGGACGATTTCCCAGGATTTTCTGACCGGCCTGTATGAGCAGATTCAATGGTTCTACTCGCATCTGGACCTTGCGTACAAGGATAAATTGGACAACACGATCAGACAGGGAATTACATCGATTACGCAAGCTGGACAGCAGCTCATTGTGCAGTTTCTCGATGGCTTGAAAAACTTCCTCGTGTCGCTGCCGAACCTGGCGACAGTGTTCGTGATTTCCTTGCTCGGCGCATTTTTCATTGCCAAGGATTTCTTCCTGTGGGAAGAGCGCTTCAGAAAGCTTCTCCCAAACGGCGTCAACAACCGGCTTGACGAGATTTTCAAGGATCTGAAAGCCGCTTTGTTCGGCTTCCTCAAAGCCCAGCTTACGTTGATTTCGTTGACAGCTGCCATCGTCATCATCGGCCTTTTGATCCTGCGGGTCGAATACGCAGTCACGATCGGACTGATTACCGGTCTCGTTGATCTGCTGCCGTACCTTGGCACAGGGACGGTATTTATCCCGTGGATCATTTACCTGTTTTTCAAAGGGAACTACAGTCTGGTCATCGGCTTGTCGATCCTGTACGGAGTCGTGCTGATATTCCGGCAGATTATCGAGCCAAAGGTCGTTGCCGAAAACGTCGGATTGGACCCGCTGCTAACGCTGGTCGCTCTGTTCGTCGGCTTGCAGATTTTCGGATTTCTCGGCCTCATCATCGGGCCTGTTTCCCTGGTGTTGATCAACGCGCTTGTAAAGGCGAAAGTATTTACCGATATTTGGAGGTACATCAAAGGGACCGAAACGTAAGAAAAAGGAGGCGACGGCCTCCTTCAGGCTGTCGAGAAAGTCGACAGCCATTTTTATTTCCCTGTATTTTATGACGACACCGCGTTAATGCGTTATAATATTCTTGTAATTACATTTACTGGCGGGTGATTATTGTGCTTTCCTCTAATGAAAAAAAGCAACAAATGCAATATGAATTTGTATGCCTTGATGAGTTGGTCCCGGAGGACCATTTGCTACGAGTTATTCAAAAGCATGTAGACTTCTCTTTCATCCGAGAAAAAGTACGCCAATACTATTGTGAAGATAACGGTAGACCAGCCATTGATCCGGTGGTTTTATTTAAAATGATTTTCATTGGATACCTTTACGGTATCCGGTCAGAAAGACAACTCGAAAAGGAAATTCAGACGAATATCGCTTACCGCTGGTTTCTTGGCCTTTCACTAACAGATCGAGTTCCAGACCACACTACCATCAGTTGGAATCGTCGAACTCGTTTTAAAAACACAAATGTTTTCCAAGAGATTTTTGATGAAATCGTTCGCCTTGCTATCCAACATCGCATGGTTGGCGGACGTGTTTTGATAAGTGATTCCACTCATCTGAAAGCAAATGCGAACAAACGTAAATTTAAGAAGCATGTTATTGAAAAATCTAGTCGAGCCTACCTTAGTGATTTAGAAGCAGCCATTAATGAAGACCGTGAAGCACACGGAAAAAAGGATTGAAGCCTAGAGAGGATGTGAAGGAAGAAAAGGAAATCAAGGTGAGTACTACTGATCCGGACAGTGGTTACATGGTTCGTGACGGAAAGCCTGAAGGCTTTTTCTATCTCGATCATCGGACAGTCGATCATAAGTACAATATCATAACTGATGTACACGTGACTGCGGGTAACGTTCATGATTCTGTTCCTTATGTAGATCGGCTACAACACCAAATTGAGAAGTTTGGGTTTACAGATACCATTGAAGCCGTTGCATTGGATGCTGGCTATTTAACTACTCCAATCTGCAAGGCTCTGCACGATCTAAATATCTTTGCCGTCATTGGCCATCGAGCTTTTTCACCTGTTAAAGGCCTTATCGCCAAATGGCGGTTTAAATATGATCCCGAAAAGAATGTCTATATTTGCCCCCAAAAACATGAGCTTGCTTATTCGACAACTGACCGTAACGGATACAGAATGTATAAGTCAAATAAAGAAATATGTAAGGCATGTCCGATGCTCACTATGTGTACACGGTCAAAAAATCACCAAAAGGTGATAACCAGGCATGTATGGGAAGAGAGTAAAGAATGGGTTCGACAGAACCGCTTAAGTAAGTCAGGAAAATACCTATACAGGTTGAGATACCAAACGATAGAGCGAAGTTTTGCAGATGCCAAAGAACTGCATGGACTTCGCTATTGTAGGTTGCGCGGACGTGAAAATGTCCAAGAGCAAGCGTTGCTGACAGCAACCGTTCAAAATATAAAAAAGATAGCACTCCACCTTGCAAAGGCATGTTAGGTGTGGTGCTATCTAAGACTTCCAGCACTTCGTGCTCAATTTTATTGTTATGAAAGAAGAAACTCCAACATATTGTGGGGTTTCTCGACAGCCTGAAGGAGGCGACGGCCTCCTTTTTTGCTTGTTTTTATGATGTCAGCGCCGGAAGAAGAAATGAACCCGCCCGGAAGAGATCAGCGACCACAGCCATCTTTTTATGAAGTGGCGAATAATCATCCGTGTATAGGGAACAAGGAAAATGACTCCGACAACATCGGAAAAGAAGCCTGGCATCAAGAGCATAATCCCGCCTGAGAGCACCAGCGCTCCGTCAATCAGGGTCTCTGTAGGCATTTGGCCTCGGGAGAGCTGCAGCTGGAGCATCCGCATGACCTGCAGCCCCTGCTGCTTGGCCAGCCACGCTCCGACAAAGCCGGTCAAAATCACCAGCGCGATCGTATACCATGGACCGATCACCTTTCCGACCGCGATCAGCCCCCAGAGCTCTACCGCGGGAACGACGATAAACAGAACAAGCAATATGCGAAAAAGCATGGCTATTTCCCCCCAGCACACCGCTCTTCCAGCAGCGCGTATACCTCCGGCACCACGCGGGCCAGCCGGATCGGCTTCATCTCCATCGTTGTAAACGCATGCTTGGTCTTGCCTGCAACGAGCAGTTGTTCGTCAGCCACCCGGTATATTTCATAACCGAACGTCAATCGGACCATAGACAGCTCCTCCAGCTGCGTCCTGATTTCCACCCAGTCATCGTACCGTGCCGGCTGCTTATACGATAACGAGACGTCTGTAACGGGCAAAAGGATTCCCTTTTCCTCCAGACTCCGATAGGTCACGCCAGTCTCGCGAATAAATTCAGTCCGTCCCACTTCAAACCAATTGAGGTAGTTCGCATGGTAGACCACTCCCATCTGGTCCGTTTCACTGTACCGAACACGTATCCGATGCGTATAAACAGTCGAGTTCAACGCGATCGCCCCTTTCTATCCTTATTGTATCACAGACAACACCTTTTCTACTTCTTTTGCCGACTCGATTATCGGCGTCGCCCTTTCGTCATTCCGCTTCTTTCCCAACCCGGCGGCTCCATCCGGGAAACGGTTTTTGCACTGTTGCGTCTATCATACAGTTGGAAAAAATAGAAAAAGAGAGAAGGGATCAAATGCTGTACCGCCGACGTACCTATCAAATTGATCCAGCCAGACAAGCGGCATTTCAGTCATTTTTCCAAGAATACCTGCTCCCTGCCCAGCTCAAGCACGGTGCCCGGCTGGTCGGACGATGGTCGACAGAGCGCGGCGACGAAGTGACTGCCATCTGGGAGTACGACAGCATGGAAGCGTATGAAAGAATCGAGAACGCTGTCAAGTCTGACGAACTGCATCGCCTGGCTCAAGAAAAGCGCAACAGCCTCGAACCGTTGTACCTGTCATGCAAACAGGACTTCCTGATTCCTGCCAGCACCTACAACCCGCCCAAGCACATCGTGGCAGCTTTCGGCTATATCACGAACGACGACGGCGAGGTCCTCCTGGTGAAGGCCCGAAATCGTCAGGATACATGGGAGCTGCCCGGCGGACAGGTAGAGGTCGGCGAGAGTCTGCTGGATGCTGTCATCAGGGAAATCAGAGAGGAATCCGGCATCGAAGCCCGGCTCACGGGCATCACCGGAGTCTATCACAACGTAAGCAGCGCCATCGTCGCTGTCGGCTTTCGCGGAGTCGCCATCGGGGGCTGCTTGCAGACATCGGAGGAGACCACAGATGTCCGTTTTGTCAAACTGACAGAGGAAAACCTGCATGAATACATCACCCGTCCCCAACTGGCCAGCCGTACGCTCGACGCCCTGACAAAAGGCTCTATCTGCCTGGAGATGTTTCGGCTGTCCCCCTATGAGCTGATCTACCGGATGGAAGAACCGACAGCCGCACCGCAATAGCAAAAACCGGAGCAGAACGATTGCGCCGTTCTGGCTCCGGTTTCTTCATATCCATGTATGCGATTAACGAATCGGGCAAGCCCCTGTCTCGCAAGAATCTGCCGTCGAAAGATCGGAGTCTCCCCCGCTTTCGAACATTTGCAGAATCGCCGGATCAAACGGCTTCATGCTCGCCTTGAGCGCTTCGTACTGTTCTTTCGTGCACGCTTCGTAAGGCGCCAGTTGATAGGTTCCTCCGTCCAGCTGCAGGAAGGATACCCCGACGAAGTTGTCCCAATTGCTGTAGACGATCTCCTCTACCTCGTCCCACTCCTCTGGACGGACGGTAATGGTGTTGGACGAGTTGTGCTCCGTGTACTCTTTTTGGAAACGGAAGTAGGTGTCAAACTGGCGTTTGGCGTTTACTTCATTTTTCGTCTCGCGCGCACCGGAAGCAACCGGGAAATCGATTACCAGCGTACGGGCATTAGCCATGCGCTCCTCATGGGTTTCCCCAGGCGTCCCCACCTCGGGATGAACCGTCCAGCCCAATGTCTGAACCGCTTTTGCCAATGGATCTTCGGCATTGATCCGAATCCGGCGAATGTAGTACGGAGAATGCGACCAGTGCAGACCGCTGGACACGCCTCCAGCTACCTGGGAGAGCGTTCCTTCCGGCTTTACTGTGGTCACCAGCAGCGGCGAGTTGACTCGCAGCTCATATGCATAACGGTCGGCCTCTTCGCGGGCTGCATTGCCGAGCAGGCGGAGCAGCTCGACTTCTTGTTCCTCCGTATATCCCAGCGATGCGATCGCATCCTTGACGCCTGTCAGAGAGGTTCCCAGCAGTCTGTCGCGCTGTTGAACGACATCCCAGTGAGGCAATTCGAGCGTCACCAGAGTCATGCGCAGGCCGGCACGTGCCGATTTGCGCTGTGCATCCAGAAGTCCGTCCAGATCGAGGTATTTGGAGCCGTCCGGACTCTCTTTTACAAATTGGACCAGGTTGACAGTCGTCAGGTTGCACACGCCGTAAGAGTCCAGCAGGATTTCGGCGCAAGGATTGAGGCCTTCCGCATTCGGACGGCGGCGGTTGGCTTCCTCCAGATTGACGAAGCCCGGTTCGCCCTCCAGCTGCATCATCGTGAATACGAGATGCAGGAACTCGCGGCTCGGCATTTGGTTGAACGCGATCGAGTTGTTGGACATGCGGCGGTGATCCAGACCGAAACGGCCGTCGCCCACCTTTTGGATGTTGTCAAACCAGGAAGGCTTTTTGTCGCCGAGCAGCTCTCCCACTTTTTGGTGATGGGCGATCTGCTGCTCTGTCCAGAAGCCGTTGATGCCGTATTTGGCAAACAGGCACTCATAGTCATCGTGGTCGAACAGGAAGATCTCTGCCGTACGGCGAACGCCGCCCACAACGACGTTTGCGCCGATCAGATTGCCGATATCGAGGACGTGGATCGGGCGAATCTTGCCGTAGCCTTTCTCGTCGACTTCGATCGGATCAAGGGAAGCGTCAATCTGGTTTTTCAGCACCTTGTCGATGCCTTCGAACATTTCGCGAAGCGGTTCATGGCCGCTGGCAGTTCCGCCAAAACGCTTCAGGCGCTCGCCTTTTGGCCGTACGCTGTTATAGGAAATCTTGACAGTATGAATTTGCTCATATGCAGGGTCGGTCAAAATATGCAGATAGTGGCGGAGCGATTCGACCCAGCCTTCCTTGCTGTCGCCAACGTAAATTTTGGCGTATCCGTTCCCCAGCACCTTCAGCTCGGAGCGCTCCAGTCGCTGATGCATCGGCAGCGGCTTGTACTCGGAAGAAAGCAGAGTGACATTCGTCCGGATCGGAGCCAAGCCTTCAGCCATTTGCTTTGTGCACTTGAAGCCCACTCCTGTTCCCACCAGCAGCAGGTAAAAGAGGTCGCACAAATCTTCCCAGGATTTGATGTTCAGGAAGGAGCAGTTGAAATTGGCCAGCGGATACAGATCGGCTACGCCATTTTCCGCGCCGCCAACCCAAAGTGTGCGTCCGGACAGGAATTGCTTCAGGTTGAACATGTTGTCAAACAGACCCTCGGCCTCTGTCTCCAATTCACGCAGATCAGGGGTGAGTCCGATTTTAATCATATGCTGGTAAGCCAGCTTCATATTGTAGTCGATCGAACGACGGCAGGTTTCTTTCCACGTCTCGCGTCTGCCGAGCTCAGGGATAAACCGGGAGTAGGTGCGATAGTAGACAAATTGCCCCAACGGGTTCATATGTAACGGAAAATCCGGGTATTGATTCAGGAAATCATCCCGCAGAAAACGGGTTCTTGTTTCTGTTGCCAGCATTTCGGTTCCTCCTTCTGATATAGCCAAACTACGTCCGATGTACCTGTCCGTAGCTACGCGCTTGTGCCCACATCTTGTCTTGCAATCTCTCTTTCTAGTTAACTATGTTTCCCCCAAAAACACAATAGATTTTTCTATATATTGTGCGAAAGATTTTTCGACAACACAATATATTGTGTTTTCCGCAAAAAACAGGACTTGACAAGCTTTTGCTGACAGACGATCAAGAGCAGGCGAAAATCCAATTTTACCAGATAAAATTGTGATTGGCACCCCTCGTCCGATAGGAACATATTCCTAATTGGACAAGCGTGCGACACAAAATACTCACTCCCGCCTCGAACAAACCATACTTTTCTCCTATAGACTACCAGCGGAAGATAGACAACAAGCACGACAAAGAGAGGGTACATATCGGCACCCTCTCCCCATTATATGGAAAACACTTTTGCCTAGTTCCTACAGTACGCGTGCATGTCCGGTGTAAATGTGGCCACGCTCTGCATCAACAGTCACGGTTTGACCGTCTTTCAGCAAGTCCGTAACCTTTTTGACGCCTACGATGACCGGTACGTTGAGGTTCAACCCGACGATTGCGGCATGGGACGTTAGTCCTCCCTCTTCCGTAATAACTGCCCCCGCTTTTTCAAATGCAGGCACCATATCGGAGTCTGTCCCGATCATCACGAGAACGCTCCCCGCTTCGGTCTTTTCCAATGCTTCAGCAGCCGAACGGGCAACGACAACCTTGCCACTCACGATTTTGCGGCCGATTCCCTGCCCTTTCGCTACAATGTCGCCAATTACGTGGATTTTCATCAGATTGGTGGTTCCGACCTCCCGTACCGGAACGCCTGCCGTAATCACGACCAAATCGCCGTGGCGAACGAAGCCGGCCTCCAGTGATTTCTGCACGGACAGCTCCAGCATCTCATCCGTTGTATTGGCTACTGTTCCGAGCACCGGATACACACCGTTGACCAGGGCCAGTCGGCGCATGACGCTCTCATGCGGAGTGACCGCCACGATCGGGGCCTTCGGACGATATTTGGACACCATTCGGGCAGTGTGTCCGCTTTCGGTAGCCGTAATCACCGCTGCCGCGTCCAGATCCAGCGCCGCATTTGACACCGCCTGGCTGATGGCGTCCGTGATCGTCACCTGTTTTTGCACCGCGTGAGCAAACAGAATTTCCCGGTAGTTCAGCTCTTGTTCCGCTCTGACCGCGATCCGGTTCATCGTCTCCACAGACTCGACCGGATACTTCCCTGCTGCCGTTTCGCCGGAGAGCATGATCGCGTCGGTGCCGTCAAAGATGGCGTTCGCCACATCGCTTGCCTCGGCCCTTGTCGGACGCGGGTTCCGCTGCATGGAATCGAGCATTTGGGTAGCGGTAATCACCGGTTTCCCCAGATCGTTGCATTTCTTGATCAGCTGTTTCTGTACGAGCGGCACTTCTTCTGCCGGAATCTCGACGCCAAGGTCGCCGCGCGCCACCATCAAGCCGTCGGCAACAGCGAGAATTTCATCGACATTGTCTACGCCTTCCTGGTTCTCGATCTTGGCGATGATGTCGATTTTGGCATGATGACGCTCCAAAATCTCGCGGATTTCCAGAATGTCCGATGCCTTGCGGACAAACGAAGCTGCGATAAAATCTACGCCTTGCTCGATGCCGAACACAATATCCTGTGCGTCCTTCTCCGTAATGCCCGGCAGATTGATCTTGACGCCGGGCACATTGACACCCTTTTTGCTCTTCAGTGTACCGCCGTTTTTGATCTCGCACACAATTTCGTTGCCTTCTACTTTTTCTACAAAAAGTCCGATCAAGCCGTCGTCGATCAGGATCGTGTCTCCAGCCTTTACGTCGCGGGGAAGCTCCGCATATGTAATGGAGACGCGTTCGGCTGTGCCTGCCACTTCCTCTGTCGTCAGGATCATCCGATTCCCTTCGACCAGCTCGACAGAGTCTACACCGAGTGTGCCTGTCCGAATCTCCGGCCCTTTGGTATCCAGCAGGATCGCTACCTGTTTGCCTGTCTCCTCGCACGCACGGCGAATATTCACGATGCGCGCGGCGTGCTCTTCATGCGAGCCGTGGGAAAAATTTAGCCGAGCTACGTTCATTCCTGCGTGAATCAGTTTTTTCAGCGTCTCGACTGATTCGCTGGCAGGTCCAATGGTACAAACGATTTTTGCTTTACGTAACACAAGAAGTCCCTCCTAAGCTATGTGCTCCCGATTAAATGGAGAGCGTACGTGCCAATTGATAGATGGATAAGTCAAGCTGATGCTTTTGTGAAAGTGCTTCCTGGAAATCGACGTCGACGATCGCATTGTTGCGAATGCCTACCATGCGGTCCCGTTTTCCTTCGATCAGCAGATCGACCGCTGCAGCTCCCATTCGGCTGGCGAGCATCCGGTCAAATGCAGTCGGCGAGCCTCCCCGCTGAATATGGCCAAGCACGGTTACACGCGTCTCCAGGCCGGTCAGCCTTTTGATCTCGTCAGCGTAATAATTCGCGCTGCCTACGCCTTCTGCCACGATGATGATCGTATGTTTTTTCCCGCGGCGGTGTCCCGATTCGAGCCGCTCTACGATATCCTCGATATCATTCTCCGCTTCTGGGATCAAAATAGACTCCGCCCCGGCTGCGAGACCTGCCCACAGGGCAATATCTCCGGCATCCCTGCCCATCACTTCAATGATGTAGGTACGCTCATGCGATGTGGCTGTGTCCCTGATCTTGTCAATGGCTTCGACAACTGTATTCAATGCGGTATCAAAACCGATGGTGAAGTCCGTGCAAGGGATATCGTTGTCGATTGTGCCGGGAATACCGATTGTCCTGACACCCTTTTCGGACATTTTCTGGGCCCCCCGGAAGGAACCGTCACCGCCAATGACGATCAATCCTTCGATTCCGCGTCTGTTCAGTTGATCCACCGCTTTTTGCTGCCCGACTTCGGTCTTGAATTCTTCACTTCGCGCTGAATAGAGGATGGTTCCGCCGCGGTGGATGATATCACCGACCGAGCCCAGCGTCATTTCCTGTATATCGCCATACATCAAACCCTCGTAGCCATGATACACGCCATACATTTGAATCCCGTGGTACGCGGCTCGCCTGACTGCTGCGCGCACGGCTGCGTTCATGCCGGGTGCATCCCCGCCGCTGGTTAAAACTGCAATTTTCTGCATGGAAACCACCTCATCCATTCTTTCCGTCATTAGGATGCCTTGAAACCAAAACAGTATGTACGATATTCCCTTTCTTACACGCTGTATTAGTCACAAGGACATATCTGTTACACTCACGGGAGCAATGTGCTATACTTTTAGAAAGATCTGACAAGTCCCGGTTACGAATACGATTGTATCAGATTTTATCGACAGAAAAAAGCAAAAAGCGCCCCCCATTTTAGAGGGAGGCGTAAGAACCGATCTGTTTAAATTTCTCGTAACGATCCTGTATCAATTCTTCTGGACTGAGCTGTTCTAGCTGTTTCAGCCCTTCCAGCAGCTTGGCCTTGACGAGAGAAGCTTGCAGCATCACATCGCGGTGAGCGCCGCCAAACGGCTCCTCGATGATGTCCTCGATAACTCCCAGCTCCTTCAGATCGGGAGCCGTGATCTTCATCGTTTCCGCCGCGCGCATCGCCAGACTGGCATCTCTCCACAGAATGGCCGCCGCGCTTTCCGGTGCGATCACGGAGTAATAGGAATTCTCCAGCATATAGACGCGGTTCCCCACTCCGATCGCCAAAGCTCCGCCGCTGCCGCCTTCACCGATCACGACACAGATGATCGGCACGCGAAATCTCGCCATCTCCAACAGGTTGCGGGCAATCGCTTCGCTTTGCCCCCGCTCCTCCGCCGCTTTCCCCGGATACGCCCCCGAGGTGTTGATGAAGCAGATGATCGGACGGCCAAATTTGTCGGCCTGCTGCATGATGCGGAGCGCTTTGCGGTAGCCTTCGGGATGGGCCATACCGAAATTGCGCTTGATGTTGTCCTTTGTATCTTTGCCTTTTTGGTGCCCGACAATGGTAACCGGACGTCCGTCCAGCTTGGCAATGCCCCCGACAATCGCCAGGTCGTCTCCGAATAAACGATCACCGTGCACTTCCAGAAAATCAGTAAAAATATGATCAATGTAGTCCAATGTGGTGGGTCGCTCCGGGTGACGGGCGAGCTGTACGCGCTGCCACGGCGTCAGGCTTCCGTAGATCTGTTCGGCCAAATCCTTGGCCTTCTGCTCCAACCGCGCTACTTCTTCGGAAAAATCAATCCCTTTTTCTTCGGTGAACCTGCGCAATTCCTTGATTTTATCCTGCAACTCCACCAATGGTTTTTCAAAGGGAAGTTCGTTCGCCATCTTTATACTCCCTCCCGAATCGTGTGCATCTCAACGAGCTTGGATAGCGTCGAGCGCATGTCCTTGCGATGCACAACCATATCGAGTTGCCCGTGATTCAGCAAGAACTCGGCTGTTTGAAAGTCTTTTGGCAGCTCCTGACGGATTGTCTGCTCAATTACGCGTCTGCCGGCAAAGCCAATCATCGCTCCAGGCTCGGCAATATTGTAATCGCCAAGGGAAGCAAAGCTGGCAGAGACACCCCCGTAAGTAGGGTTGGTCAGGACAGACACGAACAACTGGCGTTCCCGGTCCAGCTTTGCCAATGCCGCGCTTGTTTTCGCCATCTGCATCAGACTGAGCACGCCTTCCTGCATCCGCGCACCGCCTGAAGCCGAAAAAAGGATAAAGGGGAGCTTGCGCTCTGCAGCCTGTTCGATCGCCCTCGTAATTTTTTCACCGACGACCGAGCCCATGCTGGCCATGCGAAAACGCGAATCCATTACGCCGATAATGACGCGCTGCCCATCCAGAAGCCCTTCGCCTGTCATGATCGCCTCTTTCAGATTCGTCGCTTCCATATCCTTTTCCACTTTTTCCAGGTAGCCTGGGAAGCCAAGCGGGTTGGCTGTCACCAAATCCGTGTCGAATTCTTCGGTCAGCACGCCGTCGTCAAGCAATGCCGCAATGCGCTCCGGCGCCGACATCGAAAAATGGAACTGGCATCCCTTGCAAACGCGGAGATTCTTCTCCAGGTCCTTGGAGTAGTGAATCGTTCCGCAATGCGGACACTTATTCATCAGTCCCTCGGGAACTTCCTTGCCTTTTGTGACGGCTTCGACAGCGCCGTCAGCCTGGGGAGTTCCACGCGATATTGTTTCCGAGGGGACTGTAGCAAATTTGCGCTTTTTACCAAAGAGATCCTTAAGCACAGTTACACCTCACCTTTCCCTTCAGTGAAGGATCGTGCCGAGTACTTCCTGGACTTCGTGTACCTCGCTCCCGGGGACGAGAATCTCGTACTGTTTGGAGACCTTCGCCTCGCGAACCTTTACCAGGAATCCTTCATCTGTCAATCGTTGCTGTATCCGTTCCGCGATTTTTTCGCTGGGAGCGATATAGATGACCGTCCACATGGTGGCTTCCTCCTTGATCGTCCAATACAGGTCTGCATCATCATATCACAGCCCCAGCAACTGCCGCAAATCGGGCCGGGAGAAGTCAGAGCTTGGAGTTTTCCAGATGCTTTCTCATCCGTTCTACAGCCTGCTCCTCGTCTCCTGCTCGTATCGCTTCCATGATCTGACGATGCTCGTTTACTGCTGATCTGGCCCGTCCTTCACGGGAGAGCGATTCACTGCGGACAGAATCGCTGTATTCCACAAGCGGCGCCCAAATCCGGTGGAGGATGGAATTGCGGCTGGAGCGGCAGATAACGCGGTGGAACTGGTAATCCTCTTCAGTCGGAATTTCTCCCTGTTCGATCCGCTCCTCTGCCGCAGCGAGGATCCGCTCCATTTCTTCAAAGTGCTTCGCGGTAGCCCGGCGGCAAGCCATCCGAACCGCATCCAGCTCCAGGACCTGGCGCATCTCAATCAAATCTTTTTTCGTTTTGTAATCCCGGAGGATAAAAAAGCCGAGAATATCAATCAGGCGGTTGTGACGGTAATGCTTTAAAAAGGTGCCTTCTCCCCTGCGGGTTTCGATCAGGCCAAGCAGTTCCAATGCCCGCAGCGCTTCGCGTACAGACGAACGGCCGGCACCCAGCTGCTCGGACAGCTCCCGCTCGGAGGGCAGCTTGTCACCAGGACGCAAATTTTTTTCTTGAACGATCTGATGGATTTGCAGGAGAATGCCTTCGTATACCTTTCTCTCCTGTAGCGAATCAAGCATCCTTTCGCTCCTCCTCCCCGATTGCCTTCGGTGAAGCACCCTCCAAGGATCGCTTTGTCCCGGAGGGTGTTAGTCACATGACGTCCGCAATTTACGCTTTTTGATAGGAAATGGCTGTCAGCGCCGCCGTTTTTTGGCGGATCGCCTCCGGATCGACGGAAAGGCGAGCTACGCCTGTCTCCATCGCCGCTTTTGCCACGGCCGCAGCTACCTGTGGAGCCACGCGCGGGTCAAACGGAGCCGGAATTACCTTGTCCGCAGACAGCTCTTCGGCCGAGATGAGGTCGGCGATGGCGTAAACGGCTGCCAGCTTCATCTCTTCGTTGATTGCTGTTGCGCGCGTATCGAGCGCGCCGCGGAAAATGCCCGGGAATGCGAGTACGTTGTTTACCTGGTTCGGGAAGTCGGAACGGCCCGTACCGACGACAGCCGCCCCAGCCGCTTTCGCCTCTTCCGGCATGATCTCGGGAGTCGGGTTTGCCATCGCGAAGATGATCGCGTCGCGGTTCATCGATTTCACCATTTCCGGCGTGACAGCGCCGGCTACCGAAACGCCGATGAATACGTCAGCGCCCTTCATCGCATCAGCCAGATTTCCTTCCAGCTTTTGGCGGTTGGTGATCTTCGCCATTTCTTCCTTGATCGGGTTCATGCCGAACGTACGGCCTTCGTACACGATGCCTTTGGTGTCGCACATGATGACTTCCTTCACGCCCATGGACAACAGAAGCTTGATGATGGCGATCCCCGCTGCCCCGGCCCCGTTGGCTACGACACGGATTTCTTCCAGCTTTTTGCCGACAACGCGCAGGGCATTGATCAGACCGGCAGCAGTAACGATTGCCGTACCGTGCTGGTCATCGTGGAAGATCGGGATATTGGTCTCGCGCTTCAGGCGCTCTTCTACCTCGAAGCAGGCAGGCGCCGCGATGTCTTCCAGGTTTACCCCGCCAAAGGTCGGCTCCAGCATTTTTACAGTTTCGACGATTTTGTCCACGTCGGTTGTATTCAGGCAGATCGGGAACGCGTCAACGCCTGCGAACGACTTGAACAGGACCGCCTTGCCCTCCATAACCGGCATAGCGGCCTCAGGTCCGATATTGCCCAGTCCGAGTACGGCTGTACCGTCGCTGACAACGGCTACGAGGTTTCCCTTCATGGTGTACTCGTATACTTTCGCCGGGTCGTCGAAAATCTCCTTGCAAGGCTCGGCAACACCTGGGGAATATGCCAGGCTCAGATCGTGCGCATTGCGCACCGGCACCTTGGTTACAGCCTCCAGTTTCCCCTGATGTTTTCTGTGAAGTTCCAGTGCTTCCTCTCGTAAATTGGACACAAGTACCACTCCATTCTTCATTTGTATGTATGTTTGGGCTATCTATACTGAACCTGCGCTTAGTGGTCAGACCACTTTTTTAAATTATGTTCTCATTATAGCAAAACCGTTTCTCCTGTAAACCTCTCGAAATCGGCAAAAAAGGGAGGACTTTGGTCATCCTCCCCCGTTTACGGGCAATTCTTTTTGAATTACGCTGTCACGTCCCACAATTTCTCGCGCTTGCTCCAAAAATGACTCGTCCACCTCTACCCGAATGGCATCCGGAAGGCGAATTGTCCGTCTTTTCCCCTCGTAGTACAGAACGACGGGAATCGTACCTCTTTTTTCGACAAAAAGGCGCTGCAGGCTGTGAAGCGTCGAATCATGCTCCTGCTCTGCCGATATTTTGACAAACAACACGGGTTCCATGGATGGCTTGGGCAGCGAGGCGGCATCCCAAAAGCGGTTGGCAATCAGCTTCACGATGTCGTCCTGATGATCGATCCGCGCCTCTGCTACGACGACCTGCTCTTTTTTCAACAGCTCCGCGTATTTGGCATACACCTTTGGAAAGACAACGGTCTCCACCTGGGCTGTCTTGTCCTCTAGCATGAGAAACGCCATCGGCTCCCCTTTTTTGGTCTGGATGCGCTTTTCCTCCGTAATCATGCCGACGATCTTGACGGTCTGCTCCCGGGAACATTCGGACAGAGCCGATACGGCGTGCACCTCTGGCCGGTTGAAGAGATGCGAATACTGATCCAGCGGATGGCCGGACAGATAGACGCCGAGCAGATCGCGCTCCTCCTTCAGCTGCTGGCTGCTGGAAAAAGGCGGCACCTCCGGATATTCCGACGGCTGACGGAGGGAATCCGCTTCGCTGTCTCCGGCAAACAGGTTGAGCTGGTCGGCATCCCGTTCGCTTCGCTTGCTTGTCGCCTTGCCCATCGCCTCGTCCAGGAGCACCATCAACTGGCTCCGGTGTCCCGGCAGCGAGTCCAGCGCGCCGCAAAGGATCAATGATTCGACGACCCTCCTGTTGACCAGTCGTCCGTCCACCCGGGCACAGAAGTCAAACAAGTCGCGGTACGGCCGTTTTGCCCGCTCCCGCACAATCGATTCAATCGCTCCGTAGCCGACGTTCTTGACGGCTGCAAGGCCAAAGCGGATGGCATCGCGGCTAACCGTAAAGTAAGCCTCGCTTTCATTTACATCAGGCGGCAATACCTGCAAATGCAGGCGGCGCGCCTCCTCCGTGTACTCCGCAATTCTCGTCTGGCTGCCGATGGACAGCGAAAGGAGGGCAGCCATGAACGCGAGCGGATAGTTGGCCTTGAGATAGGCCATGTGATAGGCAATCATCGCATAGGCGACGGAATGGGCTTTATTGAATCCGTAATCGGCAAAACGGACGATCAAATCGTAAATCTCGTGGCCAAGCTTCTCCCCGTAGCCTTGGCGGATACAGCCGGCGACGAACTTTTCCCGCTGCTCGTTTAACAGCTCCCGCTTTTTCTTGCCCACGGCGCGCCGCAGTATATCCGCTTCGCCCAGACTAAAGCCAGCCAGTCGGGAGGAAATCTGCATGATCTGCTCCTGGTAGATCATGAAGCCATGCGTTTCCCTCAGAATCGGCTCCAGATCGGGATGAGCATACTGAACGGAGCTCTCTTTGTGTTTGGCCCGGATGTACTGCGGGATAATCTCCATCGGCCCCGGACGGTACAGTGCCAGTACGGCGATGATGTCATCGAGTCCGGTCGGCTTCAGGTCCCGCAAAACATTGCGAAAGCCGGTCGACTCCAACTGAAAGACACCGGTCGTCTCTCCGCGGCTGAGCATCTGGAATGTCTTCGGATCGTCCGGCGGAATGTTCTCCAGGTCCACGTCTACGCCAGCCTGGCGCAAATGCCGAAGCGCTTCCTGAATAATGGTAAGGTTGCGCAGGCCGAGAAAATCCATTTTCAACAGCCCGATTTCCTCCAAATCCTCCATCGGAAACTGTGTCAGGGCCAAGCCTTCACTGCCTGTCTGCAGCGGGACATACGCAGTCAACGGTTCAGGGGCAATAACCACTCCCGCCGCATGCGTGGAGGCGTGACGCGGCAGCCCCTCTACTCCCTTGGCCGTCTCGATCAACTGGCGTGCCTGGATATTTTCCGCACACAGCTTGCCGAGGTCCGGATTGAGCTGGAACGCTTTGTCGATCGTCATTCCCGGCGACTGCGGGATCATTTTCGCCACGCGGTCTACCAGTGCCAGCGACATGCCCAGCGCCCTGCCTGTGTCGCGGACCGCTGCACGGGCGGCCATCGTTCCAAAGGTAATGATCTGGGCAACGCGGTCACGTCCGTATTTGTCCGCTACATAGTGGATCACTTCATCCCGCCGCTCCACGGAAAAATCGATGTCGATATCAGGCATCGTGACCCGCTCGGGATTGAGAAACCGCTCAAACAAGAGGTTGAACGCAATCGGGTCGACATTCGTGATCTTGAGGGCGTAGGCGACCAGACTGCCCGCCGCCGATCCCCTTCCCGGTCCCGTCGCGATTCCTGCTTCATGAGCAAAACGCATGAAGTCCCACACGATCAGAAAGTAGTCCGTAAAGCCTGTGCGGGTAATGATGGACAGCTCATGATCGAGCCGTTCGCGGATTTCATCCGTCATCGTCCCGTAACGCTCGATGCAGCCCCGCTCGCACAGCTCGCGCAAATATGCTGTCGGATCCTGTCCTTCCTCCAGCGGATATTTCGGCAGGATGTGCTGTCCAAACGACAATTCCCATTGGCAGCGCTCCGCAATCTCTACCGTATTGGCCAGTGCACCAGGCACATGGGCAAACAGCTTGGCCATCTCCTCGCCGCTTTTCAGATAGTACTGGTCCGTCTCGTAGCGGAAACGGTTTTCTTCATCGACCGTTTTTCCCTGTCCGATCGCCAGCAAAATATCATGCTCGCGGTGCTGCTTTTGGTAGACGTAATGGACGTTGTTCGTGACCACGAGCGGCAGTCCCAGCTCATGACCGAGTCTGAGCAGGCGCTGATTGAGGCGGCGCTCGATCTCCA
This sequence comes from Brevibacillus sp. FSL K6-2834, assembly GCF_038592925.1. Classification (NCBI taxonomy): domain Bacteria; kingdom Bacillati; phylum Bacillota; class Bacilli; order Caryophanales; family Paenibacillaceae; genus Brevibacillus; species Brevibacillus sp. FSL K6-2834. The sequence goes on along the minus strand of NZ_CP151945.1, from coordinate 1,565,461 downwards.
GCCCGTGATCCTGCAGCTCCAGATAAAAATGCTGCGGGCCGTATACATCCCGGTACCACAAAGCTGCCCGTTTGGCCTCCTCCGCATCGCCAGACAGCAGAGCTCTGGCCACCTCTCCTTCCCTGCAGCCGCTAAGAGCGATCAAGCCTTGCCTATGCTTCGCCAGCGCCTCTTTATTCAAACGGGGCAAAATAAAATGACCATCCGTGCCTGCGATTGTGGCCAGCTTTAAAAGATTGGCGTACCCTTCCTGATTTTCTGCCAGCAAGACCAGATGGCTGGGCGGCGGCGCACTCCGGACCCGATCCTGAAGGTTTCCTTCTATTACATAGACCTCCATCCCGATGATCGGCTTGATCCCCGCTTCTTTACAGGCCTTGTAAAAGGGGACAGCCGCATACAAATTGGCATGGTCCGTCACAGCCAACGCTTTCATTCCCAGCTCTGCGGCTCGCTGCACCAGCTTCTCCACTCGTGCCGCCCCGTCGAGCAAACTGTATTCCGTATGCACATGCAAATGCACAAAGGGGGTCATCTCGATTCTCCCTTTCCTGCTTTCCCGTCTTCTTTTTCTTTCTCTCTTCATTATAACGAAGTGGTTCCCGATAAAAAACGCTTCGGTCAAAGACCCCGCATCCGCGCGGCCTGCCTTTACAATCACGCGTGCGGAAGGTATAGTGAAAGAAAAGGACCGAAGCGTTGCCGCGCTCCGGTCAAGTACAATCGGTGCCCGCAGAGGAGCGGCCCGCCGGAAAGAGGTAGCTCGCCGAAAAGATCCGTCAGGTGCGAGCTACTTCTTTTTGTTGCTCAGATCATGGGTGACGAGTAGAACGACCAGGGAACCGAAAGACAGCATAAGACTGATGGCTTCGAATACAGTCATGGCATCACCCCCCTTCCTTCCAAAGTGGGGATGAGCTCGCTGCCCCTGGCAAGCTGTCCGGATTGTACAAGAAAATTATACCACAAAGTATAACCAGAACAAACATTCCCATACCCGATTTGACCTGTTTTGCAAACTTTAGTAGGATTATCCTAGATTCCAGGAGAGGATGAATCCATTTATGTGGTTTGCTACCTATATGACGGGCGTGATCGCATCGTTGGTGGCCAGCGTCTATTACAGCGTGACAGCCCGTCAGCGAGGCATTCACCCGCTCGTCTCCAGAATGATGCTCGGCAAAATGAATATATCGCTCGGGGTATTGGTCACCTTGTTCGGGTTGAACCAATTTTCCTTTGATGAGCTGGACCAGATTCGGATCTTTGTCGCTTTGCTGCTCCTGTTCGTCGGAGTGATCAACCTGGTCCTGGGCACACGCAACTATCTCCGCTATCGGGCTGCCTGGCAGGCGGAAGTGAAGAAAAGCTCCTGACCATGGTGGAGCTGTAAGCTTTGGGGCTTGCGCGCCTTATCCTTTTAAAACGGGAAGCTTTTCCTTTATTCCCATCCGTTTTTTCTGGCTAAACGTTTTTTTCTTGCGCTATAATGGGCGTGTGTGACATTCTATGCTTCAGACAACCGGAGAGCTGTGCCGACGGTTGTCCTTTTTATTTTCTTGGAAACGATTTCCACTCTCGTTCGTAATACATAGCAAAACGAAACTGTTATGCAGGGGGGCTTGGACTGTATGCGCAAGCAATCACCGAATCATTTACTGCTCTACCTGGGGTATGGACTGATCGGTTTCTTCGGCTTTCTGGTACTCGTTGGCATCATCAACTTCCTCCTCAGCAGCGCCAGATAAATATTTGCGAGAAAAAAGGAAGGCGAGCATGTAGGCTCCCTTCCTTTTTGTTTCATCTATTCGGTTCGATCCTACCGGTCAATAATCTGTGCAGTCACCATCGCCTGCCCTACCATTTGCTCTCCTTGATAGACGGACACTTCGACTTTCCCGAAGCGCCGGCTGATGTCGAGCAGACGCGGACGGACGTGAATCCGGCTCTCCATCTGAACCGGCTTCAAGAAGTAGACGGTGATGTTTTCCGGCACCATATCCCCTTTTCGGTGGATGCGCAGCAGGTTGCAGCCGACCTCAGCGATCACGGTCGTCATGATGCCGCTGGCGATTGTCCCCAGATGGTTGGTCATTTGAGGCGTAACCTCTCCCGTATAGACGATATCCTCACCCTGCCGCTCTTCGCGGAAATGGGACATGATCAAATTGGGGAAGGTCTCGCTCATCTGCGGCTGCTTGGCCGTGTACTGGAGCGCTTTCAACACGTCGTTGCGGCTCAGCACCCCGACCAGCTTGCGGTAATTGTCCACCACCGGCAACAGCTCGATTCCTTCCCACACCATCGTATGGGCGGAAGACGCAACAGAGACTCGCGGCGAAGTGGTAATCGGATTTTTCGTCATCACCTTGTCGATAGAGGCCGTTTGATCGTGGCCGATGATGTCCTTGGACGTCACGATTCCGATCAAGCGCATCTGCTCGTCCACGACCGGAAAACGCGTATCGTGGTACAGCTCCGTATACTGATGCCACTTGGCTACCGGATCGGTAGGCAGCAATACCGGCGTCTCTGCCAACGGCTTCAAAATATCTTCGACCATTACGATCTCTTTTTTGATCAGCCTGTCGTAAATGGCCCGGTTAATCATGGCGGCGACTGTAAATGTGTCGTAGCTCGACGAGATGATCGGCAGCGCCAGGCGGTCCGCCAGCTGCTTTACCTCTTCACTTGTATCGAAGCCGCCGGTAATCAAGACAGCAGCCCCTTGCTGCAGCGCGATTTTATGTGCTTGATAGCGGTTGCCGACCAAAAGAAGGCTGCCCGCATCGATATAGCGCATCATCGCTTCCAGCTGCATGGCGCCGATGACGAATTTGTTCAGCGTCTTGTGCAGTCCTTCCCGGCCCCCGAGTACGTGGCCATCGACGATGTTGACGACTTCGGCAAACGTCAGCCGCTCAATGTTTTCCTTTTGCTTTTTCTCGATCCGGACCGTCCCGACACGCTCAATCGTGCTTACATATCCTTGTGTCTCCGCTTCCTTGATGGCACGGTAAGCCGTTCCCTCGCTGACATCCAGATCTTTGGCGATTTGGCGCACCGAAATTTTTGACCCGATCGGTAACTTGTCTATATATTGAAGGATTTGTTCATGTTTGGTTGCCATCTGTTTCGTGCCCCCCTCCCCTTTCTCCATACACGCAATCTCCTTGGAACAATATACCCGATGAGCGGGCAAAAAAAAAGGGTAGCTTTTCGGCTACTCCGGCAGAAAGTATATCATTAAGGGGGTTTTCATCGTGTCTTTATCTTACCCCTGGAATATTACAGGATGATTACAAGCCGTTTACAGTTTCGTTTCAATGTGACAAAACTACCCAAACAAAAGGGATAACAGGCCCTGCACAAGCCCGATCATGCCTCCGAGGATGAATCCGAGTACCGTAATCATGCGAAATTCCCGTCCCGAAATGCCGACAACCATCTCTTCAATCCTCTCGATCGGGAAACCTTCCACCTGCCGTGTTACGATCTCGCGGATCGGAAGCCTGTCAAACAGCTTTTCCACGTTTTTCTCAAGCGTCTCTACCAGCCAGCCGGATACCTTGGGGATCAGCACTGTAGTGACTGTCCCGCGGAGCGGGGCCAACAACTCAGACAGAGGCTTGTCTGCCCAGCGGAGCACTTGCTCCTCCAATTTGTAGAAGGCTGCATCCGACCATGACTGGATTTGCTCGCTCCCGATCCAATTCTCCACATCTCCGACTGTCTTGTCCAGCAGCTTGTCGGCTTCTACGCGCAGGACCTCATATATTTTCCGGGCCAGGGCCGGATTGGTCAAAAGCTCGTCCAGCGCAGGCAGAAGCTTTCCGATGATCTTTTCATCTCCGAGGAACATATTGACCAGACCGCCGAACATCCCCCCGCCACCGCCGACGAGTCCGCGAATCATCTGCTGCAGCGTTTGCAGGCCCTCCGGGGAATGCAGATAGGCGCGTGACTTTTCCAGAAAGAGGCGGCTCACTTCCTCCAAAGCCGTTTCCAGCTTGGCCATCCCCGCTTCGGGAATCATCTGGCGCAGCGGTTTTTCCCGATATTCGGCAAGCCGGGATTGAAGCCACTTCTCCCAGGCCTGTTTTACCGGCAGGCGAATATGCTCGCTGATACGCCCATTTTCATCGATTGCTTGCGGATACAAAGTCTGTGTCCACTGGTGTAGGGTGCGGCTGTCCTCCATCCATCCCCGGGCCGCTTTCTCCAGCCACAAGCTCAGATTTTGCTCCATTTCTGCTTGGGCGAGAGCCCTTTTCACACCCTCCTTGGTCAACAGATGCTCTTGGACCAATCGTCCCATCTGAACCGCGATCTCATCCCGTCTGCGCGGGATCAGCCCAGGCGTAAAAGGCACTTGCCACCTGCCGATTCGCCATGGGCGATGGGGGCGAAACAGCATGCGAATAGCCAGTTCATTCGTAATGCCGCCGATGGCGGAGCCCACGATTACGTTTATTGCCAGCATCCAAACGTTCATCTACATTAACAACCTCTCTTTTCCGCATGGAACCAAAGTAAGTGCCTGCTCATAAAATAGACCAACTTCATGCCTGATGGGAAGGGGATTGCCATGTCGTATGTTCCAGTCATTTTGCAATCGTACGAACCCAAAACAGACACCGACCTGTACCTGCCCCAGGCGCACATGCGCAAATGGAATCTCACACCGTCTTCGGTCACCGTTCAATTTGGCAGCAAAACTGCCAGGGCCAAAGTGAGCGGCCTGCAGCAAGCCCGAAATTCCCTGATCCGTCCGTCTCTTGCCCAGATGCTTCATCTGCCCAAGGGAGTTCCCCTGCTGGTACGTTATCAAGCGAGCCAGCAGCGTCTTGTTTTTGGACCCTATCTGGGCATACTCGTATCCGCGTACAATCCCCAGTACTCTTTATCCCCTTTTGGCGGACTCACCCCGTTCTTCAATGAGGTGGCCGACAGTTGCCGCAAACGCGGGGGAATCGTTTGCATCTTCCGGATGCAAGACGTCAATTGGAATACCGGGATTGTAAGGGGTATGGTACGGCAAAATGGGCAATGGAGGCAAGTGATTCTGCCGCTTCCGCAGTGCATCTACAACCGCGTGGTATCTCGCCGGCGAGAGCGCAGCGAAGCGATGAGCGACTGGATGCAGCGGTGCAAGGAAGCAAATATCCCGTTTTTTAATGAACAGTTTCTGAATAAGTGGCACGTGCATACCGCTCTGGAAAACGAGCCGGGTGCTTCCGAGCATCTGCCCCGCACCATCCTCTATCAAAGCAAACAAGACTTGGAAAGCATGCTCCAGTCCCACAAGACGGTATATGCCAAACCGGTAAACGGAAGCATGGGGCGGGGAATTGTACGCATTCGCCGTACAGGTGGCGGCTATCAGCTAAGCCGCTCCGGCGGCGGCTCCAGACAGTTTGGAAGCATCAGCGACCTGCACCGTCATCTGTATCAGCAAACCAAAGGCAAGAAATATTTGCTTCAGCAAGGGCTTTCCCTCATCGGCATCCAGCAGCGTCCAACCGATTTTCGAGTGCTGGTGCAAAAGGACCGGCAGGGTGCTTGGGGAATCACTTCGATGGTCGCCAGGCTGGGACAGAACCGGGTCGTATCCAACGTATCCCGCGGCGGCTCCATGGCTGCACCCGCCTATGCTCTTCGGATATGCGGTCCCTGGATGACAAGTGCGCGCCCGACCGTCCAAACGTTGCGCAGCGTTGCACTCAAGCTGTCACAGCTGCTGGAACAATCGCTCAGTGGCCATTACGCGGAGCTTGGGATCGATCTGGGAGTAGATGTCCGCGGACACGTCTGGCTGCTCGAAGTGAACAGCAAGCCTTCCAAGACGACAAACTCCCTCCCGATGCAAGGCGGAGAAGACGGAACGTCCAGACGGGTGCGACCATCCGTATTGCGGATGCTTGACTACTCCTCCTACCTGAGCGGCTTCCCGCGGTCAGGGAAAAGCAAATCAGAAGCACGCAAGAAATCAAGACGAGGGTGACCTTATGTTGGCAAACCAAAAAAGCCTGGGCATCATTACGATTTGCCGCGGCTCTTCCTTTGTCGAAAAAGGGTATTACAAAAAATTGACCTTGATCGGTCGCAAAGCCGGTATCCGCGTGTTCGTCTTTTCTCCGCGCCAGGTGGATTTTTCCACACGCACGGTGACAGGGTTTGAATATCGCGACGGCAGCTGGCGGAGCGGAACCTTTCCGTTGCCCGCCTATATCTATGACCGCTGCTTTGTTGGTCCTTCCTACCGCCACTATAAACCATTCGTAGAGAAGTTGCAAAACGATCCATCCATCACGTTTTTGGGGCATGGGCTGTCGGGAAAATGGCAGGTGCATCAGATGCTGATAAAATCGCCTCTGCTTGCAAAATGGCTTCCGCCTACGAGCCTCTTTTCCTTCCCCAAGCTCCAGCAGACACTCAAGCGGCACGGCTCTGCCATCATCAAGCCGATTGCCGGCACACATGGAATCGGTGTGGTGCGGATCGATCAGACCGGAGACAGCTACCATCTCACTGGCCGCAATCTGGAAAATCAGCCTTTCTCCAAAACGATTCGCACCCAGAATGGGTTAAACACCTATTTGGCCGGATTTATCGGCGGACGGACGTTTCTCGTACAGCCCTATCTCTCCCTGCATACACCAGACGGCACGCCGTTTGATGTCCGCGTGCTGGTACAGAAAAATGGAAACGGCGAATGGGAAACGACCGGAAAAGCCGTACGGCTGGGAAACAAGCAAAGCATCACGTCCAATTTACACGGCGGAGGAAAGGCGGCCCCGCTGCCGATCTTTCTCGCCAAGCACTTTTCCGAGAAGACCAGAAGCAAAATTGAGATGCAGCTCGATCAGTTAGTAGCAGAACTGCCTCCCTTTTTGGAGCTTGAACACGGCCGACTTGTCGAGCTTGGGATTGACGTCGGCATCGATACGTCAGGGAATATCTGGATCATCGAGGTGAACAGCAGGCCGGGGCGTACGGTTTTCCGAATGATTGATGATCCCAAGGCAAGGCTTCATTCCATTACTCAACCGGTCCGCTACGCCCGTTATCTTATGAAACATGCGTAGGAGGTAAATATAAGCATGGAATCGATCAGAGTGCGGCTCCGCTTCCTGTCTTATCCCCATGTATCCGGCATTATCCTGCCGTCTGCACTTGTTACGAAGCTGCAGCTTCGTCCACGGCAAAAAATCAGGATTTCTCTGGGGAAACGGGAAGTGGTGGCTACCATTTTTCAAGACCGTCGTAATCAAGAAGGCAATGTCGTCAAAGTAACCAGCATGCTGAAAACAAATTTGGGCATCCCGCACGGTGGTCTGATTCAGTTGAAGAAGGAAGGAGAAACCCTGCGGATTGGTCCCGCAATCGGCATCGTCACCACTGGCCTCAAACAAAACGCCCGCCAACCGATTGGCCAGCGCACATCATTTTTCCAAAAACTGCTCCAGGCCCAGGAAGGAAAAGGCGTCTTCTACTTCATCTTTGCGCCAAATGAAGTCGACTGGGAGACCAATCGCGTGAATGCCTGGTTTTTGCGGCCGAGCAAGCAAGGCGGATACATCTGGAAAAAGATGAATACTGCTCTTCCAGATGTGGTTTACGACCGGATACCGTCTCGGTCAGCCGAGCGCCATGAAGCAGTTCAGGAATTCAAGCTGAAGCTGGCCAATTATTCAACGCCGATGTTCAATCAAGGATTTTTCAACAAATGGGGAGTCCACCAGCTCCTCTATCCCAACCCGGAAGTAAACGAATTTATACCCGAAACGTACCCTTCCCCGTCTTTAGCCACTGTCCGCTCGCTGCTGCGCAAGTACCCGATCGTCTATCTCAAGCCGAAAAACGGCAGCTTGGGCTACGGCATCGTCAAGATCGTTCACTCTCCCGGCAAAGGATATGACGTGTCCTATCACAACGGGGGAGGAAATGTGAAACGGCGCTTCACAACCCTGTCCGCACTGTACCAGCATGTCTTCCGTACGCGCCGAGCCAGCGCCTACCTGGCCCAACAGGGAATATCGCTGCTGACATTCCACGGCCGTCCCTTTGACTTCCGGGTCCATCTCCACAAAAATCTGCAAAATGAGTGGGTCGTATCCTGCATGGCCGCAAAGGTGGCCGGTTCAGGCAGTGTGACGACGCATGTCCGTACAGGCGGCACGGTAATCCCCGGAGACGAGTTGCTGAACTACTTGTTCGGCAAGCAGAAAGGCCTGATGAAAGAACGCGTCTCGCAAGCAGCGATCCGGTTGGCGACTGCCATCGAACAGGCAAAAGGGATGGACCTCGGCGAGCTGGGTCTGGATATGGGCATTGATACGCACGGACATGTTTGGATGTTCGAGGCCAACTCCAAGCCTGGACGCTCCATCTTTAAGCATGCCCGGCTCAAACAAGCGGACATTGAGTCGAGAAACCTGCTGGTCGACTACAGCTGCTACCTCGCCAACTTTTGACAGACGACCAAACCACCGTACAGGAAGGAGGAACACCCATGCCTCAACTGCGCTCCGGGTGGTTGACCATCTTCCCCGGCGGCCGTTGGTTTTTGCAGTTACCGCGTCAAAATCTTCATATCCTGCGCGGACGCAAACAGCTGTACTCCAGACTGGGAGCGTTTGATACGCCCAAACGCGTGTACCTCGGCCTTCCCAAACGGCAGCCAGGCCGCATTCGCACCCGCATCAACTGGAGAACAGTGAATGACACCCTGAAGCTGGGCCCGTTGATCGGGATTTTGACAGTGGGAAACGGTCAACATTTTTTTGGCAATCGACAAAACTTTAAAGACATTGCTCTCTCCGGCAAAAAGCTCGGTGCTCTCGTGTATGTCTTCACTCCGCAAAGCATCAACTGGGACAAAAAAAGCGTCCGCGGCTTCCTCTACGACGAACAACAAGATCACTGGCTGGAGGCAGACCTTCCCTTTCCCCATGTGGTGTATAACCGCATTCCTTCACGCAAAGCGGAAAAACGCTCGGATGTGCAGGCGACATTGAACCAGATCGACAGCTTGCAAAATGTGACGTTGTTCAACCGCTGCTTTTTCGATAAGCAAAAACTGTTTCAAACGCTGAGCAATTATACCGAAGTAACCCCTTTTCTTCCGGAGACAAAGAAGTTTGATTCTCTCCAACGCTTCCGTCTGTTTTGCAACCAGCATCGGTTCGTATATCTAAAGCCGGTACTGGGGAAAGCAGGAGAGGGAATCATGCGGGTGGAGCACAAACGAGACCACTGGCTCGTACAGCGGCTCAAGGAGCAAAAAGCCGTTACACGCCAGTTTTCTACTCTCGAAGGTGTTTGGAAGCATGTAAAAGGGCACACACGCGGCAAGCATTACATCATGCAGCAGGGAATCCATCGGGCGCATTACTTGAGAAAGCCATTTGACGTCCGCGTTCTGGTCCAAAAAAACGGCAAAGGGGAATGGGGAGTGACTGGCATCGGCATTCGCCGGGCAGGTATCCAGAGCATAACGACCCACGTCCCGCGCGGCGGCTCGATCCACTCTCTGGGAACCGTCCTGCGAGCGATCTTCAAGGAGGATGCCGGCAAGATTGAAGGCAAAATAAAGGAGACGGCCTTGACCATTGCCTCCGCTTTGAATCATGCGATTGAGGGACTTGCAGAAATGTCGATGGATATGGGGCTGACAAAGGAAGGGCAGCTTTGGTTGTTCGAAGCAAATGCAAAGCCGGAAAAATTTGACGAACCAACGATCCGACGGACCTCGCTCTCCAATCTGATCCACTACTCGCAATACGTCTCCCGGCTCCAGAACAATCGGGAGCTTGCTTCGGGGTAGCACACAATGAAAATCATCAAGGTGTCCCCCATTGCCTTGACATCAATCAAAGCTACCCTGCTCCGCTTTGTCAGGCTGGAGGGTGAACGCCGGATTACGGCAGAGGCGCGCGACTGGCTGGCAGAGCTGACTCCGGAAAAACTGAAAAGACAGGAAGCCGTCTTGCTTGCAGCTGTCGAAGGAAAGCGTCTGGTCGGCTTGTTCGCCGTCTCCAAGTGCGGGCTCGCCCACTCGTTCCTTGTCGTCGACAGGCGGAGACGAGGGCACGGAATCGGCAAGGCGATGGCTTCCCGGATGTGCAGGCTGCTGCCCAAGCTTTATGTCAGGATCGCGATCGACAACGAACCGAGCCTTGCTTTATTCCGCAGTCTCGGATTTGCGCCGGCAAAAGCATGTATCGGCCCTACCGGCAAGCCTACTCTATGGCTCGCATACGGCCAATGGACTCCCGAGGATTTGCAGGTGTCTGCGGGGTAGTGCCCTTCTGCCCTTACTCTCCCAAGCTGACCGTTTTGACCGGTACCTTGGGAGAGTTTTTTTGTTATGCAGATATTTTCACAAACAGCACAAATCCGAATTCTCTTTTAACAGGGGGGGATGAATCAGCTACTAAACATTGGAAAATATAGTTAATGGAGGTGGTCAAAATGACCTTTCAAAATTACTTGCCGATCCAACAAGCTCCTTTTTCCAGCTCTGCCAACGCCGTTTTTCAACCCGGATTTGCCGGTACGAATGCACAAGAGGTCCGCTACTTGAATAACGGTGGACAAATTCCGGCAGCATCTACATACGGAGCTCCTGTGCAAGGCGGTTTTGGCGGGGTACAAGCTGTTTTCCAACCTGGCTTCGCCGGCACGAACGCCCAAGAGGTACGTCAACAGAACCAAGTCGGATTCGCTTCCTTTGGTCCTGGCGCAGGCTATCCGCAAGCCGCATTTGGCTATCCGCAAGCCCAGGCTGGCTATCAGCAGCAATTCGCCGGATCGGCACAATCGATCTTCTCTCCTGGTTTTGCCGGTACGAATGTACAAGAAGTGCAGGCCCGGAATAACACCTCCTTTGGCGGAGGCTTCAACAATGCCTATACAGGCTTTGCCGGACCCGCAGCAGGCAATGTCGGCAGCATCTTCTCTCCCGGCTTCGCTGGTACGAACGTTCAGGAAGTACGCCATCTGAATCAGCCAGGCTACTCCTCGTTCGGTGTAGGCTTTGGCTTCCAGGCGCAGCCGCAGCAATCGTTTGCAGCGCCGTTTGGCGGCAGTGTACAAGCTGTGTTCCAGCCAGGCTTCGCAGGCACGAACGTGCAAGAAGTACGCGCTCTCAATGCAGGCCAGCAAGCCCCCTATGCCGGTTATAATTTCGCTGGCTTCTAAATGAAACTACGCTTATAGCGAGCAAGACCGTCTGGATGCGAAGTCCGACGGTCTTGTTTTTGCGCTTTACGTCTACTCGCTTTCGGCACGTACTGCCGCAATCGCTTCGTACAGGGCATGCAAGCTCTCCAGGCTTTGATTGTCCACTGTAAAAAGGATCTCTCCAAACTGGTACAAATCCCGTTCTGCTCCCGGCAGTCGCCGATTTTTGGGATCGCCTTCCCATTGGGCATCTACGCATTTTTCCGGCTGCTCAAGGTAATGGCGGACGTTGACATGGGTTTCCAGCACGCCCCGAAACTGCTCCATGATCCGGGCGTGTCGTTCATCGTTTTTCGCCAGACGGTAGAGCGCCATTTCGATCTGCAGCCAGCACGTTACATAGAAGTGAAACTCCAAAAACAGCGTCGTCAACGCCCCGTTAACCGCCTGCTGCCGCTGTTGCCGTTCATCCTCCTTTGCGCCTGTCCACTCTGCCAGCGCCCGCTTCACATCCGCTTTCTTCTCCTGGATCAGATCGTAGTGGTTCACAGCTCCCCGGTAAAATTTGCGGACGATGTTGTAGAGCATCTCCGGTGTGCGCGGCGGCAACCCCTGGTACCGGTTTTGTACATCTCGCATAAGCAGCTCGCCTCTTCTCTTCCTTATTCTCGCTGACGGCTTTTCTTTCTCTCATTGTACCCTACCAGCTAAAAAGAGAAAAAGCCCGCTGATGGCGGTCAGCGGGCAGGGGTTTGCTACTATGGGTACTGCTTACAGGGTTTTCATGCCTGGCTTCCAGTTTGCCGGGCAAAGGCCACCAGCCTGCAGCGCCTGCAGGATGCGGAGCGTTTCGTCAACGCTGCGGCCGACGTTCATGTCGGTAACAACCTGATAGCGGAGAATGCCTTCCGGATCGATGATAAACAGTCCGCGGTGAGCGGCACCGGTCTCTTCATCCAGAACGCCGTAAGCTTCCGCAGTCTTTTTGGTGATGTCGCTGGCAAGCGGAAAGTTGACCTCTCCGATGCCTTGTTGGTCGCGAGGGGTGCGAATCCATGCGCGGTGAGTGTGCACGCTGTCTACAGATACACCCAGTACTTCGCAATCCAGATCCTCAAATTCCGCGATGCTGTCGCTGAAGGAAGTCACTTCTGTCGGGCATACAAAGGTAAAGTCAAACGGCCAGAAGAACAGGATCAGCCACTTCCCTTTGTAATCCGCCAGAGTCGCGCGCTCCTCCAGCGTCTCCAGATTTTTTGTGGTCACCATATTAAAATCAGGTGCTTTTTTTCCTACTTGCAGTTGTACGCGATCGCTCATTGATGTCCAGCTCCTCTCATTTTTACAGATGTCTGTTCCTGATTATTCGGCAGCTTCTAGCGCAGCCAGCGCTTTCTTGATCCGATTCGGGTTGAAGCCGAGAATCTGCTTTTCGCCGATCAGTGTCAACGGAACAGACATCATTCCGAGACGGGCCAGCTCTTCGCGGTAGACTTCATTCTCGTCAATATTGCGTTCATCATAGGAAATGTTTTGTTCTTCCAGATACGTTTTCAGCTGCTTGCAAAAACCGCAGTTTGTGCTGGAATATACGATTGCTTGTGCCATGTTCACTCTCTCCTTGCCGAGGGTTTTATTTGTATTGGGGAACGATCTTGCTCCGTTTGTTGATATACCTGTCGACAGCCATGGCCGCGATCGCTCCGTCAGCGGCTGCCACCACTGCTTGCTTGACAGGCGTTTTGCGAACTTCGCCCGCGCCGAATACTCCCGGCACAGAGGACTGCATAAATTCATCCAGGATCATGAAGCCTTCATCATCAAGCGGTACCTGATCTTCGAGAAAATCCGTTCCGGGCTTGCTTCCCGAGAGGAAAATAAACACTCCGTCCACCGAGACGAGCTCTTCCCTGCCATCTGCGTGGCGTATTTGAACACCTTCGACAGACTGCTCTCCGACAATTTCCACGGGACGAGTGCGGAACAAAAATTCCGTTTTGGGCAGCTCGGGTACTTCGTCTACCCCTTGGAGCTCAGCCCGGGGAACGATGAAGACAATCTTGTCTGCAAACTTGGTCAGTGCATGCGCCTCTTCCAGCGCTTCCTCGGAATCCCCGATCACCGCAACACTTTTTCCTTGGTAAAAAGCTCCGTCGCACGTAGCGCAGGTACTGATGCCTCGGCCCAGCAGCTTTTCTTCGCCAGGGAGCATGCGGTTGCGCCCTTTCGAGCCGGTTGCCACAATCACGGCCTTAGCCTCGAATGTGCCGTCTGCGGTGTAGATGCTTTTGACCTCATCCTCCACATCCACAGCGGTAATCGTTGTTTGCAGGAATGTCGCACCGAAGCTCTCCGCCTGCCTGCGCATAATGTCCAGCAGCTCTTTTCCCGTCATCTCGCCTTCCGCCCCTGGGTAGTTGGCGATTTTATGTGTCAGCGCCAAGGCCCCCGTATTGGGTGCTTTGTCGATCACCAGTGTCTTTAAGTTGCCGCGCGCCGTATAAATCGCTGCAGATGCTCCTGCTGGTCCACCGCCGATGATGATTACATCGTACATGCACGCATTCACCTCACGATCCATATTTTATAATTATTATTAACTAGTAACAGTTATCATTTTACCCAATACAATATAAAAGTCAATATCTTTTTGTAATTATTTTAAATAAAGGGCAAATTGCTCTTGCTTCTTTCCAAAAGATGCATTACTTTTTAAAGGAGGAAACTGTTCAAAAATCACCTAAAATGAAAATCCAGGTAACGAACGCTGCCACTAGATGGCAGCTTTCGCGCTTTACAGGGGATGAAACTGTTTCTCACTTCATATATGAAAGGAAGACATGCCGATGAAAAACATGGATTATCATCATCTCGATCACGTCAAAGACCAGCAGACGTCCAAAAAGACGCTGTGGATTACGCTGTTCATTACCCTGTTCTTCACCATCGTTGAAATCGTTGGCGGACTGCTTTCCAACTCGCTCGCGCTCCTGTCGGACTCCGCACATATGATCTCGGACGTCCTGGCGCTGGGACTGAGCATGACAGCCATCTACATGGCCTCGCGGAAACCGAACAGCCGCTATACCTTTGGATACCTTCGTTTTGAAATCATCGCATCCTTTCTCAACGGAGCGGCGCTCGCCGTCATCGCGGTAGGAATCTTCATCGAGGGGATCAAACGGATGATCACTCCGCAGGACGTGGATCTCAAGCTGATGCTGACGATCGCCTCCATCGGCTTGGTCGTCAACATCATCCTGACCGTCGTCTTGAGCCGCAGTTCGAAAGAAGAGGAAAATTTGAACATCCAGAGCGCCCTGTGGCACTTCATCGGGGATTTGCTCAGCTCGGTCGGGGTTATCCTGTCCGCCGTCATCATTTACTTTACCGGCTTCACCATTTTTGACCCGTTGATCAGTATGGTGATCGGCGCGATCATCTTTACCGGTGGAGCCAAGATCATCCGGGCATCGTACCTGATTATTATGGAATCCGTTCCGGAAAAGTTTGACCTCGAAGAAATCCGCCAGGACATAGCGGCGGTGGAGGGTGTCGAGGACGTGCACGAAATGCATCTTTGGGCAATTTCGACTGACCATTATTCGATTACCGCCCACGTGTTTGTCCGCGAAGATATTCAGCCGTTCTGCGTTATCCTGGCAGTGAATGAGACTTTGAAGAACAAGTACGGCATCAATCACTCCACGATCCAGGTGGAGCATGCGCAATTCCACGATCACGGAGAGTACGGGAAGATGTTCCTGCAGCAGCGGGAGGGGCAGTTTTCTTCCTGATCCGATTGCTTTGCGTCCTGGCTGGCAGCCATTGTCAATAATAAAAGCCGCTTTTCCGGGATTCCGGGAAAGCGGCTTTTTGTGCGAGTCGGCACCTGTTCATATTTGCGTGTGGAAATGGCCCGCCAAGCTGCCGGCGATAGCGTGCTCGTGCTTCTTCGCTTCTTTGCTTTTTTAGCTTATTCGCTTCTTAAACGGCTTCGCCGCCGCTTTGATCCATATACATGACTTCCCACAGATGGCCGTCCATATCCTGAAAGCTCCAGCCGTACATAAAGCCGTGGTCAAAGCGGTCATTTGAAGCTTTTCCGCCTGCTTCCAGCGCTTTGTTCACAATCTCATCGACCTGCTCCCTGCTCTGGGCCGATAACGCCATAATCACTTCCGTCGTTTTTGTTGCATCGGACAGCTCTTTTTTGGTAAATGTCTGGAAGAAGCTCTCGACCAGCAGCATGACAAAGGTGTTGTCATTGATAATCATGCAGGTAGCATTCTCATCTGTGTACTGGGGATTGAATTCGAATCCGATTTTCGAAAAAAAGTCGATGGATTTGTTCAGATCCTTTACTGGAAGATTCACAAACGTCATTTTCGCTTGAAGTCCCACGATCAATCACCTCTACGTTATTTTTTGCGGTTGGTTTGGCAAGATAGGCCTATTCTAGCATGTGCCTTTTGGCTTCATTTCTTATGAATTGCTATGTTTGCAATCTGCAGACAAATTCGTTTCCTTTATTCGAGACTTTCTGCCAATTAGACGAATATACTGTTTACATAATTATTTTGCGATTGCGAAAACTGCCGAACGCATTGACGTATTCAACCATTCAAGCTAAAGTACCCCTATCGCTTGAACGCGAAAAAGCGAAAAAGCACAAAAGCATAGCCGCACAAAAGCGGCGGTGCAGACGAGTAGGAGTCGTTATTGCCATGAACAAATCGATCACCTTTGGGCAGAGCCTCTCTGTTTTGCTTGTTGTCTTTGCCATATTGTTTCCCGCCCTGTTTTTCGGAAAAGCAGAGCCTCATATGCCATTATTGACCGCACTCGTAGCATCCGCGGTTTTTATCCGCCTTTTCGGAGTGACGTGGGAGGAGATGGAGGAGGGCATTATCAAAGGCGTTCAGTCAGCTGTCGCCCCCCTGCTCATCCTGTCTCTCATCGGCATCCTGATCGGTGTTTGGATGATGAGCGGGACGGTGCCGACCATTCTGTATTACGGGATTTCTTTGATTTCGCCGGAGTATTTTACGATCAGCGCTCTGTTTTTGACCATTCTCGTCTCAACAGCCACAGGAAGCTCCTTTACGACTGTCAGTACGGTCGGGGTAGCGTTGATGGGGGTAGCCACTGCACTGGGGATGGACCCGCTTGTTACGGCTGGTGCCGTCATTTCAGGGGCCTGTTTCGGGGACAAAATGTCTCCGTTGTCCGACACGACGAATTTTTCTGCGGCTGTAGCCGGTGTTCCCCTGATGTCGCACGTCCGTTTCATGACCCGAACGACGGTACCTGCGATTGTCTTGACGGCTGTCTTTTTTGCCTTTCAGGGCCAGCCTGACGCCGTCAATCTGTCCAACATCGCGCTTATCCAGGCGGAGCTGGAGAAGCACTTCTCGCTGTCGGTCTTTACACTGCTGCCCGCTGTGGTCGTGATCGGGTGCTCCCTCTGGCGCAAACCGATCCTGCCCACGCTGATCGCGGGTATCGCCAGCGGAATTGTTACCGCAGCCATATTCCAGGGAGAACACTCGCCGCTTGCGTGGCTTTCCGTGATGCAGAACGGATTCCACGGCGAGTTTTCAAATGAAATCGTCGGCTCGATCGTGAACCGCGGCGGGCTGTTGTCGATGACGTGGTCGCTGTCGTTGATTCTGATCGCCCTTTCGCTAGGCGGTCTGTTGCAGCGAAGCGGAGTCTTTCATGCCCTCTTTGGTTCCTTGCTCAAGCGAATCAGGCACGAGGGCGGCATCATTACCATGGCAGGCTCGTCCTCCATACTCGTGAACGGGTTGACTGGCGAGCAATACCTTTCCATCCTGCTGCCGGGGCAGATGTTTCGTGATTCCTTCGAATCCAGAGGCATTTCTCGCGTAAGGCTCTCCCGCACGCTGGAGGATTGCGGTACGCTGATCAATCCCCTGATCCCGTGGGGCGTAAGCGGTGCATTTTTCACTTCCACCCTGCATGTGGCAACACTGGATTATTTGCCGTACGCCCTGTTCCTCTGGCTGTCGCCGCTCTTTACCTTTTTGTTTGCCTGGATCAGGAGATAAGTTATCCCGCTCCGTAAACGGTCGCACAGTTTTTTCCTCTTTTCTTGGAGCGGTACAGCGCCTCATCCGCGGCCCGTTTCAATCCGTCCGCGCTGTCGGCATGATCGGGATAAAGCGCGATCCCGGCACTCACTGTTGCCGGGATGAGCCGCCCTTGATAAACCAGCGGGTGTTTGTACAGGTATTCACGGATGGCGAGCACCTTGTCCATCATTTCGCGCAGGGTTGCATCGGGAGAGAGAAGCATGAATTCGTCGCCGGCGTATCGGTAGACGCTCTCCCCTGCTCCCGCGTTCACTTTCAGCGCCTCGGCGATACAGCGGATCAACTCGTCTCCTACGTGATGACCGTATTGGTCGTTCACTGCTTTCAAATGGTCCGAATCCAGCATGATCAGTGCTACGGATGACTGCCCCTCTTCCAGAAGCTTCTCCAGATCGCGGTGAAAAGCCCGATAATTCAGGATTCCGGTCAAATCATCCCGAAAGGACATCTGGTACATCCGATCGTACAGCCTCGCTGTCTCGACCGCGCTGGCTACTTGAGAGCCGATGATTTTCAGCAGTTCCTCGTGCTCTTTTTTGTAGGCAAACTCCCGATACGATTGCGCGGAAATGACGCCTTTCATCTGATTCCCCAGCATCAAGGGGACAAAAATGCACGTATTTGTGTCGCTTTCGGGATTGCCCCAACGAACGGCAGAGGCGCCCACTGTTTCATCCCGGGAGGTTCGGAGATGTACGGTTTCACGAGTCGCAATCACTTTGGAAATAATCCCTTCCCCGTAAGGAAGCGTGATCGGACCGTAATTGACTCCTGAATCGATACTGATCGGGATTTGAATTTCACTGTCGCCTTCTTCGTAAAGCGCGATAAAAAAGGCATCCGTCCTCATTACACGGGAAACCAGCTCAAAGGCCTTCGTGAGTATCTCTTCCTCATCGTAGGTTCTGGAAAACGTGTGGCTGAGGTCATGCAGTATTTTCAAATGCTCGGATAGCCAGGACAAATGTGCCACTTTTTCATTTAGTTTGACTATTTTGTCCAGAATCTGCTCGTGCTGCTCCAGTTCGGAAACACCCAATATCCCTCCCAGTTCCCGAGAGATTGCGAATATTTCTTCCCGGTCAACAGACTCGATATGGTTTAGCCATTGGTTGTACCGATCGAGCAATCGCTTTACGGACTCTTCCCTTGACCACGTATTCTCTACCATGCACTACCCCCTCGTACACTCGGGCAATCCAATCAATTTTCATTGCAATCTAGGAATTCGGAATCAGGACTGCCTTTTTGTCTCCAGAAAGCGTTCGACCGCAGCCCTTATCGCCTGCAATACAGCCCCTTGTCCCGGCGCCAGAAAACGCTCCTGAACGACCTGGGTGATCTCCGTCATCCCGCCTGCAACCGACCTGCCGCGAAGCAGGCCGGCTAAAAAATCGCTGGTCTTATCCATCACAAAGGTAAAGCTGGCGTCACAAATGACTTCCTTCTCTACATCGATGATGAGCACGCAGCCAACTACTGAAGATACTTCATACAGAGTCGTTCCTTTTGGAATTTGAGCAAACCCAGCCGTAAGTACAGTTTTTGCTTGAGACCAGTCGGTCATCTGCCTCTGCCTCCCTTTTACTTCCGTGTCCAGGAGTGTTCCCGCCTGTTCGATGCATCTATTTGTCGTGTTCCTTCCCCCGTGGGACGAGAAAACGGCTACCCCGGTTGTTGGAAATAGCCTATCGCCTTTTCTTCTACTAAGTACAACCAATATTACCCTATTCCCTCTGTTCTTACCATCCCTAATGCAGTTTGCGTTGCGAAATCTTCTCCCAAGTCGCAACTTGCACATGCGCTGGCAGTTCAGCTTCGTTTACAGTGAACGAAAAAAAGAGGCACCGATATCGATGCCTCAAACGCATAGCCTGTATTTCACTCATAATTATCTCTCTACCTTTTTTCCATGGCCAACCGCAGCTTTCCGCCAGCCTGGTTCAATCGCTCCCGTGCTTCTTCTGCCGAAAGTCCGGTCTGCTTCATCACGATCGCTACCCGGGCGTCTCCGCCTGCGAGCGTGATATGCCGCTCCGCCTCCTCGTAGCTGGCCCCCGTCACCTCCATGACGATGTGCTTGGCCCGCTCCCTGAGCTTCTGGTTGGTCGCCTGGACATTTACCATCAGATTGCCGTAAACCTTGCCGAGGTGAACCATGCTGGCTGTCGTCAGCATATTCAGCACCATTTTTGTGGCCGTGCCTGCCTTTAACCGCGTTGAGCCGGTCACCACCTCGGGTCCGACCACGATGTTGATCGAGACGTCGACTCCCTGGCTGATGTCGGGGGTAGGATTGCAGGACAGCGAGATCGTCACAGACTGTCTCGCTTTGGCTGCCTCCAGTGCTCCGATGACATAAGGTGTCCTTCCGCTGGCGGCTATGCCCACCACTACATCACCCGCGCGGACACCGCTGCGCATCACGTCTTCTTTTCCGAGTTCTGCCGAATCCTCCGCTCCCTCGATCGCCTCCACCAGCGCATCAACCCCTCCGGCGATCACGCCCCGGACAAGCTGCGGATCTGTGCCGAACGTCGGCGGGCATTCGGAAGCATCGAGGACTCCCAACCGTCCGCTCGTACCGGCGCCAAAATAGAAGAGTCGCCCTCCGTCCTCCAGCGCACGCGAAATCAAATCGACTGCCCTGGCCACCTGGGGCAAAACCTGCTCGACGGCATGCGCTACTTTTTTGTCCTCTTCGTTCATCAGTGTCACAATCTCCAGGCTGGTCATCTGGTCCAACGCTTCACTAGCTGCATTTCGCATTTCCGTAGTCAATTCATGCAAGTTTTCACCCATGGGCGTCCTCCTCTGCTCCTTCTGTTTGCTTCCCTGCAAGTCTTTTTTTCATCTGCTCATCGATTGGCAGCCCGGCCCGCAGCAAAGCTGCAGCCAGGCATCCCGATACGGGAGTTGCCTGCGGAATGATTACATCAAAGCGGGCCATTTCCAAAAGTCGTCTTCTCAGCATCGTATCTGACTCCAGCAGCCCGCCTGCCAGAACGACAGGCATGCTGCTGGAAGTCCGCGTCCGGCATGTCTCGACCAGCTCCAAAAGCGAGCGGGCAGCCTGGTTGATGCAACGAATCGCTGCTTCGTCGCCGCATGCAGCCGCCTTCTCAGCCAGGACGCTCGCTTCAGCCAGGTCCTTGCGGGGGTTTGGCGAGCCGTACAAGCGGGCGATCAATTGATCGGGCCGGTCGATTCCAAAGTGGCGATTCAAAAGCTCGCTCAAAAGCGTCGGAGCCCCGCGGCCGTCGAGTGCCCGCAATACAGCAATGACCGCCTGTCTGCCCAGATCATAGCCGCTGCCTTCATCCCCCAAAAGATACCCCCAACCGCCGACCCGATGGCGCTCTCCCGCAGGTGTCAGCGCGTAGGCGATCGAACCGGTACCGGCAATCAACACGATACCCGGCCCGCCCCACGTACCGGAATAGAGGGCACCTGCAGCGTCATTGTCGATGTGGAGACGTCCTCCCCACGACGGTCCGAATGCGCTCTCAATCCAGCCTTTTACCTCTGGCCGGTCAGCACCCGCTATGCCGAGGAAGATCCCCTCCACGTCATCCGCCGTACCGCCAGCCTGTACGATCAGTTCATCTATGAGCTGACGCAAGGTGTTTTCGACCTGCGGCCAGGGCCGGGAAAGCGGGTTCGCACCTTCTCCGACGGCAAAACCGACAATCTCTCCCGTTTCATCACAGATCGCAGCCTTGGTTTTGCTGCCACCTCCATCCATTCCGATAAATAAACGTCGCGCCTTATTTAACTGCACCAGCCGTCAACCCTTCCATAAATTGCCTGGATGCCATCAAAAATACCGCGATCATCGGCAAGGCAGAGAGGGTCAAGCCTGCGAACAGCAGACTCCAGTCCGTCTCGTACTCGCCGAACAGCACCATCATCCCCACCGGAATCGTTTTCAGCGCTTCATCCTGAATAAAGATCAGCGGAAAAAAGAAGTCGTTCCAGGCATGAATAAAGTTAATGATTACGACCGTCCCCAAAGCGGGGCGGATGAGCGGCAGCAGGACTCGCCAAAATACCTGAAAGTGATTGCAGCCGTCGATCCTCGCCGCTTCCTCCAGCTCCACAGGCAGCGTCCGAAAAAAGCCTGTCAAGATAAACACGGAGATCGGGATGCCGCTGGCCGTATAGATCAAAATCAGCGACCAGAGCGAATTGAGCAGCCCCAGCTTTTTCATCAGCAAAAAGAGCGGGACGATCCCGAGCTTGATCGGAATCATCAGCCCGAGCAGAAAGAAGAAGTAGAGCAATCCCGTCCATCTGTACGAAAAACGCGCCAGATAAAAAGCTGCCATGGCGGACGTGACCGTGATCAGAAGCACGGATGTGACACTGACCACGACGCTGTTCATTAGAAAATCGGCAAAGGGCACGACCTCCCACAGCTTCCGGTACGTGTCCAGACTGAACGTCTTCGGCAATGCCAGCGGACTTGTGAAAATCTCCGCATTTGTTTTAACAGACGAGCTGACCATGAGCACGATGGGATAGAGGGCTACCAGTACGAAAAGGTAGGCAAAAAGATACTGCAGGGAACGTCTGCCGATGCCAGCTCTCATGCCGCTCTCCTCCTTTTGGGCGGCATATCTGCTACATGCCGCTTTGAATCACGCCGCTTTTTTGTAGTCGAAGGCCTGCTTCCTGGTTGTCTGGATCAGTGCTGGATTTCACGCTTACGCATCACCCTGAGCGAGAGAGCCGATACGGAGGCTACGATGAAAAACAGCACGACGGCAAGTGCAGAGCCGAGTCCGATGGAAACATCCCCTGCTCCTCCCGAACCGCTGAAGGCGAGCCGATAAAAGTAGACCGCGAGCGTATCGGTAGAGTGGAACGGCTCTCCCATCGAGCCCTGCATCGCATATACCAGCTCAAAAGCTTCAAACGCCTGAATAAACGTGAAAATGGTCATGATCGTGATCGACGGCATCATCAGCGGCAAAATGATGCGTCCCAGCATAGTGATCCCCTTGGCTCCATCCAGCCTCGCCGCCTCGATCAGCTCCTCCGGGATGGATTGCAGGCCCGCGAGGAAGATCAGAACGGCAAAGCCGATCCCGAACCAGCAATTGACCAATATAATCGCAAGCAGTGCTGTATCCGGGTCCCCCAGCCATGGCTTGGCCCACTCCTCCAGCCCCAGCTTTGCCAGGAACGTATTGAGCGCCCCGTAGTTCGGATTCAGAATCAATTTCCACAAAAACCCAACCACAATGACGGAAAGCAGCCGCGGCATGAAGTACGCAATCTTGAGAAAGCCCGCTCCGCGAATTTTGCGATAAATCAGAAAGGCGAGGATAAACGCAATTCCGTTCTGGACGACCATCTCGACGAGAAAATAGATGACGTTGTGTCCAAAGGCATTCCAGAACAGTTTGTTAAACGGCTCCACCTGAAACAGCGTCAGGAAATTTTGCAGGCCGACAAACGCTCCCCGGGCTATCCCTTTCCACTCGTACATGCTGTAGGTAAAGGCAGAAAGGATCGGATAGACAACGAACAGTGTATACAAAATGAAAGCAGGGAGAGGGAACAGATGCAGCAGCCAGCGCGCCTTCGATTTCCTTTTTGGCTGTACATGCTCCCGCTCGGGTACGCCCATGACGACCACCCCTTGTATGTCGGCGGCAAAGGGCTGAGTGACCAGCCCCTCTACCGGCCGAATCCATTCTCTTTGTTATTTTTTGAATGTGGGGAACCAGCTCGCCGCCGATTTCTGCACCTCTTGGCTCACCTGCTCCGGTGTCAATTTGTTCAAGTACATGCCTTGCAGCGCGTTTTCAAGCGTTTGCTTGGTCGTCGGATTGCCTTCTGCAAAGTGGACCACCATCAGGTAAGGGGTCGAGCTGCTGGCTGACAGCTCCGCCATTTTGTTGACGAGCGGATCGCTTGTCGTTACACCGGGGATGGCACTGATGCGTTTGAATTCGTTGGCAAACAGCTCACCGAACTTCTTGCTGGCCATAAACTCGAGAAACTTGAGCGCTTCCGCTTTATGCTTGGACTTTGCGTTGACCGCGTAAGAACCGTCTACCCACGTCGTCAAAACGGTTTTTCCGTCATCCGTCGGCATCGGGAAGAAATCGAGCGGCAGATCGGGATTCATTTTCTGCAATCCTTCCAGCTCAAAGCTTCCGTTAATGAACATAGCGGCTTTCTCCGTGAAGAACATCGTCCGGGTGTCATTCAAATCAAGTCCAACAAAATTTTCCGGGAAATAAGGAACCAGCTCTTGCATGCGCTGAATGGATTTGACGAATTCAGGGCTGGTAAAGTCAGCTTCTCCATTCAGGATTTTACCTACGAAAGCATTGCCATTGTACGTTCCGGGAGCGATGACGCCGTGGCTGAGCGAGAGCAGCCAGCCTTCCTTGGCTCCGAAGGCAAATGGCACCACACCTTTGTCTTTCAGCGTCTTGGCCGTATTGATCAGTTCGTCCCAGGACTTCGGTTCACTCAAACCGTTCTGTTCAAACAGTTTCTTGTTGTAATAAATTTGTGTCGAGTTGAGTGAGAGGGGAACGCCGTACACTTTTCCATCTTTGCCGGTAGAAGCTGCAAGTACGTCCTTCGAGAAATTCTCGATGCCTGGCAGTTGATCCAGCGGCTCCAGATGCCCTGCTTCGGCAAGAGAAATTCCGGGAGCGTACGGGCGAAGCTGCAAAATGTCAGGGCCGCTGTCGCTCTGCAGAGCAGTGTTGAGTATGGTGTTGTACTCCGTTGCCTTGAACGGCTTGAAGTCAATCTTGATGCCGGGATTCTCTGCTTCGAAAGCCTGAATGATTTTTTTGTAGCCCTCAGCGTCCTCCACGCGCCAGCTGTGCATGGATAACGTCACTTGCTCAGCCCCGCCGCCAGCGCTGCTGCCTGGATTGCCGGTCTGCCCCCCGCTCTGTCCATCTCCGGCAGGCGAACTATTCGTCCCTCCGCTGCATCCGGCGAGCACCAGCATAGCAGTCAGCATAGCGGAAACAAATGCGCGAGATCGGTACCTCCTCATCCTCTTTCATCCCCCTTTTTTCCACTGCTTTGGCTTTATTAGGTCAGGCTCTTTTTGAGTTGAGCCGTGACTGCGTCATGCAGAACAGGACGAAGCTTGCGCAGGCTGTGGTCCCGTCCCAAATGAACCGCATTGGTCAAAAAGACGACTGCCAGCTCCTGTTCCGGATCGATCCAGAGACTCGTTCCGGTAAATCCCGTATGCCCGTAGCTGGAGGGAGAAAAGCCGGAGCCGCAACTGTTGCCGCCCTCATGACCGTTTATCTCCCAGCCGTACCCGCGGTTTCCTCCCTTGCCTTCCGTGTGATTGCGGATCGCTTGGCTTCGGATTTCCCGGGAGATTAGCGGCGGTGCGCCGGTCATCCACATCTGTGCATAGCGGCAAAGGTCATCCGCCGTCGCGAACAGGCCGGCGTGGCCTGCTACCCCGCCCATGACAAAGGCTTTTTCGTCATGAACCTCACCGGAAATGTACCGGTTTGTCAGACGGCAAAACTCCGTAGACGCAATATTCGGAAAAAAATTGGCATACGGACGGAAACAAGTCTGTCTCATCTGGAGCGGCGTCCATACCCTTTTCTCGAGAAACTGGTCAAAAGGCTCATGGGTGATCTTCTCGATCAACAGCCCCAGCCAGATCATGCCAATGTCGCTGTAGACGACGCACTCTCCCGGGGCGTGTGCCAACGGAATTTCATAGAGCAAGTCCGGCAACGCGATAGAGCCGTCACGCCTGCGCTCCGCAAGGTCTGCGGGCAATCCGGACGTATGCGTCAACAACTGGGCGATCGTAATTTCCCGCTTTTCTTCCGGGCAATCAGGGAAGTATCGGGAAAGCGGATCGTTTTCGTGAAGCAATCCTTCCTGCAGCAAAAGCAGTACGGCAGGTAGCGTCGCCGTCACCTTGGTAAGGGACGCCAAATCGAACAAGGTATCCGCTGAAACGGGCCGCCCCTGCGGGGTACAGCTTGTTTTGCCGACATCGGCGGCATAGATTACTCGTCCTTTTCGCATAATGCGCAAGGCAGCGCCCGGCACTAGTCCTTCCTCCACCCACGTCCGCAGCAATTGTCCAACCGCTTCCATCCTCTGCTCCCCTTTTCTCACGACCGCTTGGTACGGCTGACAGCCAACCGGGTCTTTTCCAGTAGTGGAATCACTTCTTCCTGCTGTCTGCTGACGAGGGTAATAAACAAAATATCAATCACATTCAGCTGCGCAATGCGGGACGCCATGGCCCCGCTGCGGATGCTTTTCTCCACGGAGCTGGTGAACAGCCGGATATCGGCCAGCTCCGCGACCGGCGAGGGACCGAATTTTGTCAGCGTAATAATCGTCGCGCCCTGCTGCCTGGCCTCCGTGAGCGATTGGATGATGTCCTCTGTTTGTCCCGAATAGGAAATGCCGAAGGCCACGTCCCTCTCGGACAGTGTGACTGCCGAGGTCAGCTGCGCGTGAAAATCGGAGTATGCTTCGCACCACAGATTGATGCGGGAAAACTTTTGCCGAATATCAGCGGCGATGACGGCAGATGCGCCGACTCCGTACACGTCAATCTTGCGGGCTTTCGCCAGCGCATCGACGGCCCTGGCAACCTCTTCTCCCGACAGAACGGAAAGCGTATCCTGAATCGACTGGATATTGTTCCAACTGACCGCCTGCATGATCGACTCTACCGAGCCTTCCATCATGATTTCCTTATAGCTGCCCGTCGCCGTCTGTTTATTCAGATCACCGGCGATGCGCAGCTTCAACTCCTGGTAGCCCTTCATGTTCAGAGAACGTGCCAGCCGGATAATCGTCGCCTCCGAAACACCGCTCAACTCCGCAAGCTTTTGTACCGAAAGCTTGACCACCTCTTCCGGATGGGCGAGAATAAAATCCGCCACTTTCCGTTCGGATGGCTTCAAGTCCTCCAAAATGGCCTGCAAACTGACAAGACCTCCATGTAGCATCCTCACACCGACCTTTTACCAAATCTTACCTACATTGTATGAAATTTTATTTCCATCGTCAATTAGTCGATAATAAATAATATTACAGCACCGAACAAAAAATGTCCCTCTTTATCAATGAAGTGCACCCCTTAGAATGGACATTGGATTAAACCCCTGGTAAATCCGATGAAATTTAAGGGGTGCATTTTTTATGGTGAAAAAGGGGCAAACGTTTAGAAGTTATTCTCACGAATTAAAGGTGGAAGCCATACGACTGCATATCGAAGAAGGATGGACATACCGTCGAATCATGGAGCATCTGGGGATTCCGGACCGCCACCGGCTTAAAGTATGGATGAAAAAATATAAACAGTTAGGCGAATTTGGGTTGATGGATCAACGAGGTAGACGTGAAGAATATGTTGATCAAGATCGATATGTTAAAAAGCTAAAACGAGAGAACTCGATGCTAAAAAAGTGTTTGAAAATCTGGATGCGGGAGGTGCAGCCCATAAGTATGAGGCGATCAAGCAAGTAGCTGGTGAGTATACGACTAGTGAACTTTGCAAGCTGTTTGGAGTCTCAAGAAGTGGATACTATGCATACTTGAAACGGCAACAAGCGGACCGGGACAAGCCCGTGAAAGACCTCATCAAAGTAGTTTATAAGAAGTATGATGGTAAATATGGGTATCGACAAACCCAGCTGTTTCTCTTACGAGATCACGGGGTATGGGTCAACCATAAGAAGGTACTACGTCTGATGCAAGAAATGAAGCTCCGTTCTCGAATACGCCGCAAATATCGAGGTCACTATGCTTCAACCGAAGGTGGACGAGTCGCTGAGAATGTGATGCAGCGGAATTTCAAAGCGGATGCACCTAATCGAAAATGGGTAACCGATGTCACACAGTATCGTGTCGCGGATACGTGGCTCTACCTGTCTGCTATTAAGGATTTGTTTAATAATGAGATTGTGGCTTACCACATTGGAGTTCGCAACGACAATCAGTTGGTCCTACGGACCTTTGAGAAAGCCTTTAAAAAGACGAAAGACGTGACTGGACTGATCGTTCACAGCGATCAGGGATTCCAGTACACGTCCTACGCTTACCACGACATGTTGCCGAAGGTTGGCGCCCAAATCAGCATGTCTCGGAGAGGCAACTGTTATGATAATGCCTCGATGGAGAGCTTCTTCTCGCATCTCAAAACGGAAGGGCTCTACCCTTATGATATCCGAAGTGTGGATGAGGCACAAAGGCGAATTGAGGAATATATTCAATTCTACAACCAAAGTCGACCACAACGAAAATTAAAAAGGCTGACGCCTGTTGAATTCAGACGTCAGCTGTCGGTCTAACGGTCGGGTTTTTTCTTACTGTCCACTAAATGGGGTCTTGACCACAAACGCAGAGGGACATTTTTTCGCTATGCTAGTTTCTTTTTTGTTGGATCGAAATGATCCCCATGCCATCCGCAGTCATGAGCACCGCTCCGTTTTTCCCGGGCCAGACTTTGCTGAAAACAAACTCCGGATCGTTTCGCTCCAGAATAAACCTCTCCTTGCCATCCTTGTCGAGTCCGTACAAGTTTCCGCCGTAATCGGCAAAGTAGAGATTTCCCTCTGCATCCGAAAATCGTTCCCAACTGACGAACCCTGTCTCTCCCTCAGGTGTGTGATAGCTCCACAACACCTTTCCCGTCCGGTCTATTTTTCCTATGGTGTTATTGCTGAGGGGAATGTAGTAACCGCCCGTTCCATCATTCGGGATGCCCAGCTTGGACAGGATGTCATGATCTACGGGTGCCTCAGCGATATCCTTGCCGTCGGCAGCGTTAAAGAAGTGAAGTCCTTTTTCCCCCAGTACGTAAACGATACCATCGGACGAATAGTACTGGTCTCCCCAGTCGAGCCCTTCTCTTTTCCACCTGATCTTGCCAGCTTCGTCCAACCCGATAAACGTTCGCCCGTCCAACCCGACGACCAGCGTGCGCTTGGACTCAACCCAGTCGATACTGTGCACGCTTGGGAACAGTGCTCCCTCCTGCAATGGGACTGTACTCAGAATTTCTTTGTTGCTCCAGCGTACGTTTCCTTCCTTGTCCACTGCCGTGACGCCTTGATCGGTGAGCAAAAAGAACGTGCCGTTACTGGCCACATCGAAATCCCGGTAGCTGCGGCTGAGCATATATGGAAACTCGATCGCCCGAAGCTCTTTTCCTGTTTTATCCACTACAATCACATAGCCGGGCGCTTCCCATTCGTACTCCAGCGTGTTGTCCCAGATGACGTACAGCAGTCCGTCACGCCCCATCTCCAGATAATGGGCCCAGTACATCCACAGATCGCTTTTGCCCAGCAGCTTTCCTTCTTGATCGAGACGATAGAGAAAACCGTCCGCCCCGGTCACATACATGATCCCTTGTTCGTCGGTAACCACGTTGGAGAGATATTCGTTTTCCAGCGAGTTTTGCCACTTTACTTCGTACTTGTCCCCACCCTTGAGAATTAGCGCCTTGCTTTCTCCATTTTGCGAGACGATAACGGAGGTCTTCACCTCGGGCAAAGAGACCGTTTCCGTAGTTTGCGGCTGCCCTGCTTGAGTCTGGCCGTGTGCAGCAGTCGGCAGAATCAAGGCGAGTGCAAGCGCGAGCAGTGCGACTTTTGTCTTTGCCCCTGTCCTTATGTTCATCAACGCAGCCCCCAATGCCAAAAATTTCCGTTCCCTACTCCATCTTACTTTCCTTCCGGTTTGCTTTATTCCTGCTTTGCTTCCTCTTACTTTTACGTTTCCGCTTCTTTCCTCCTGGTTTGCTCCCGTTTTTTTCCTGGTTTGCTCCTGGTTTATTCCTGCTTTGTCCCTATTTGTCCCTGCTTTATCCCAGCCGGCTAACCCGGCGCAAAAACCCGATTTTTCCGATACTCTTGACCTTTCCGCCGCGTCAACCCTTACACTTGAGCTCGCAGAATGGACGAAGGAGGAAATGGAATGAAACGTATCTTGATTAAAGAAGGCACCATTTTGAGCATGAAGGAAGGCGAGCAGGCCTTTACCGGCGATCTGCTGATTGAAGGGGATAAAATCGCGATGGTGGCCCCGATGATCGACCAACCCGCGGATCAAGTGATCAGCGCCAAAGGCATGGCAGTCATGCCCGGTCTGGTCAATGCCCACAATCACGGGGCGATGTCGCTTCTGCGCGGCTTTTCCGACGATCTGAAGCTGATGGATTGGCTGGACAAAAAAATGCTTCCGGCCGAAGCGAGGATGACGGAGGAAGACGTCTATTGGGGGACGAAGCTGGCGATCGCGGAAATGATCCGCTCGGGCACCACCACGTTTGCCGACATGTACGTCTGCATGGATGCTGTAGCGAATGCGGTCGTGGAAAGCGGCATGCGGGCCTCGCTCACTCGCGGGCTGGTGTTCCTGCAGGATGACGGAGGCAGGAGAATGCGGGAAGGAATCGATCTGGTGGAAAAATGGTCTGGTGCCGGTGATGGCCGCATCACCACCATGTTCGGTCCGCATGCCCCCTATACCTGCCCTCCTGAACCTTTGCGCGAGGTAATTGCGCTTGCGCGTCAGCGGCGCATCCCGCTTCACATCCACCTCGCGGAAACCAAGGAGGAGACCGTGAAGATTCGGGAAAATTACGGCGAGACCCCTACCGAATACCTCTACCATCTCGGCATGTTCGAGCATACGCACGTCCTGTTGGCCCACGCCGTCCATCTCACCCGCAAGGATATCGGGTATTTGCGCGGCATGCGCGGCGGTGTCGCCCACAATCCGGTGAGCAACCTCAAGCTTGGCTGCGGCATCGCGCCAGTCATGGAGTTCAAGCGGCAAGGCATCACGGTCGGGATGGGCACAGACGGGGCGGGCAGTGCCACGACACTCGACATGTTCGCCGAGATCAAGGCAGCCACCTGGATGCAAAAGCTCGACTACGGCGATCCGACTCAGCTTTCGGCAGAGGAAGCGCTCCGCATGGCGACGATTGAGAGCGCCAAGCTGCTCGGCATCGACCATGAGGTTGGGACGCTGGAAGCGGGGAAAAAGGCCGACCTGATCCTGATCGACTTGAATCAGCCGCACCTGCAGCCCATTCACAATCTGTTTTCACTAGTTGCCTACAGCGTCAATGGCTCAGACGTCGACACCGTTATCGTAAACGGACAAATTCTGATGAGACAGCACCAACTGACGACCCTCTCCCGGGAGGAGATTCAGCGGGAAGCCGCCAGTCGGGCTGCCCGGTTGGTAGAAGGGCTGTAGGGGAAAACGGGAGAACGAAACAATGCCGTCCTGTCGCGGGACGGCTTTTTTCATTTATGATGGCGGTATTAATATATGGCCTCACCCTTTTCCTCTCTCCCGACGGTACCGGCTCGGGCCATGCTATTCTCGATATCCCGTTTTTTGGTTTTGCTTTTGCACGGACGTTTGTTTGACTCCGATGATCTGCTTGTTCCCGTCGTTATTCTCGGGATCGGCATGGTGCTGAAGCTGCTCGTCCATCTTCTCTATTTGCAGTGGCAGGCCTCGCTTTGCAAAACGGCAAAACGATCAGTGCTGCCAACAGAAAGCATATCCCTGCCGCGCCATAGATGAGTTCCAGCGGGAGCGTCCTGGCTGCTATGCCGGATACGCTCATCATCACTACCATCGAACCGGTCATCAGCGGCGTCCGAATGCCGGTAACCCGGCCGATGTATGCTTGTTCGGTGTGCATCATGACCAGAGCGTTGTTCCCGATGAAAATGGCAGGCTGCAGAAGCGCGATCAAAAACTGGACCGCCATCGTCAGCCATAATACAGTAGACAAGCCAGACAGGATGATGCCAGCCGCATTCACAGCCAGCCCAAGCATGAGAAATCGCTGAGGCGCTATCTTGGCGGCCAAGCGAAAGGTCAACAGCCCTCCGATGATTTCGCCGACACCGTATGGGATTGTCATCCATTGCAAATCCTGTGCGGACAAACCCAGTCTTTCCGTGACGAGAAAGATTCCGAGCGGAGATATCAAACCGACGCCAAGTCCAACTGCCAAGAAGCACAGGTTTAAGGAGACGAGAACTTTTTTCGCCGCGACGTAACGGATACCGTCCACCATGTCTTGCATCACCGATGTCTGCATGCCCCTCTCGCCAGCGCCAGCCTGGTTGTCAGGCGGGATAAAAACCATCGCACACGCCGAGAAAAGAAAGGCTATCCCCGTCAGCAGGATAGAAAGGTAGATTCCGAGAGCTTGATACGCGATTGTGCCGAGAATCGGCCCGAGAACCATAAAGATGGAAAATACGGTTTGCAATAGCGACATGCCAGCCTGGGCCTGTTCGGCCGGCACGTGCAGCTTGAACAGCTTCATCCCGGCAGGCTGCGTGATTTGCGATAGGACAGCGGAGCAGCATGTCGCAAAAAACACAGCCGCCCACATCCCTGATTCGAGTGCAAGCAGCACGACGCCAACTGAAAGGGCGCTTGCCAGTTCAGACCAAATGATCGTCTTTTTCGGACGCCACCGATCCGCCAGCACCCCGCCAATCAACGAAAAAAGAAAGATGGGCGCGTATTCGGCAACCGAGATCATGGATACGGCAAAAGCGTCTCCGCCGGTTCTCTCCATGACATAAAAGAGGATGGCGAAATTTCGTATCCATATTCCGAGCTGGGAAAACACGTTTGCGATGAGGACCATCCGTATAAACGGGTTGCGCTGCAGCATTCCGAAAGTCGGCATGTTCATATTCCTCCCCTTGCTGCCATCAGGCAGGTGAATGTCGCATTCACTCTACCTCCTCCTGCAGCAGGAGAGTCAAACGTTTTTTTCCGTATTCAGAATGTCTTGACTCTGACCTAGGAGGAGCCTTTACGCTATGAACAGAGAGGAGTGGGATGAAAATGCTCTACACGGTAAAAGAAATCGCCGCGCTGTCAAACGTAACGGTAAAGACTTTGCATCACTATCACTCCATCGGCCTGCTGCTGCCATGTGAGATTAGCGAAGCGGGGTACCGCCTGTATGGAACAAAAGAGCTGGAGCGTCTGCAGCATATTTTGTTTTACAAGGAGCTTGATTTCCCGCTGGAAAAAATCAAGCAACTGCTCGAAGGCGCCCCTGATCGGCTGTCCATTCTGGCCAGTCAGAAGGAGCTTCTGCTCGCCCGCAAGCAACGGCTGGAAAGAGTCATTCAAACGCTGGACGAATCGATTTCACATGCCGAGAACGGTGAACAGATGAATCAGGCAGAGATGTTCAAGGGGTTTTGTGACGAAGAGGAGTGGATGGAGGCACTGGCCGAACAAAAACGGTATTTGGAGGAGACCTATGATTTTTCTCTTCCTTCCATCGACTCGTCCGAGGTCCCGGCGATGAACCAAATGGCGCGGGAAGCGAAGCGATTTACGGATGGAATGGCGGATTTTCTGGCGAAGGGCGTCAAATTTGACGATGAGAGTGTACACAGGCTGATTTCCGAGCATATCGCCTTCTTGAATCAGAGCGGACATGCGACCAGCGCTGACGATTTTGCGGCACGAACGCGCTTTTTCCTGGATGACGACTTTCACCGAAAGATGCTTGAGGAACAGCAGACAGGTCTTGCTTACTATTTATCCACTGCTGCGGAATCATTTGCAGCCAAGGAAAAAAGTGGGACTGAAGCGAAAAAGTACGACTGAAGCGAAAAAACCGCCGCAACGACTGATCGTTGCGGCGGTTTTCCATGCTTCCAAGCATCCATGCAATATTCAAACAAGGTGAGAAACATCCACCTATCGATTGAGCAAAAAGACCCCCCAAGACAGATACACCGTGTACAATGCCCACAGCAAATAGGGGATGAGCAGATAGGCCGCCGCCCGCTTGCGGGGCCGGATCATTTTGATCAGCAGCCAGGTGGAATAAGCGGCAAGCACGGTGTCTGCCGCCGCTGGCAAGAGCAGATGCTTCTCTACGAAAAGCCAGGTAAACACCTGAACGACCGCCCAGTTGATAAAAAACAGCAGCAGGGTTTCTCCATCCATTTGCCGGCTTCTGGCCAATTGGACAATCGATAACGATATAAGTGCATATAAGATTCCCCACACGACGGGAAAGACGCTGGCGGGTGGAGTGCCTGGCGGTTTGGCAAGCGCCTCGTACCAGGCCCCACCCTCCGGATAAAGAAAGCCTGCCCATGAGTATATCGCATAGAGGGCGAAAAACAACAGCGCGGAGGTACCGATTTTCACCGCACATCCCATCCTTTGACATCTGATCTTCTTGCCATAGTTTATGAGACGTGCCTTCGTTTCATCACGATTTGTCCAACGGGATTTTAACGTCCTCCGGCTTTGATCAGCATCTCTTCGATTTCGCGGTATCCGCGCTTTTTCGCATGGGCAAGCGGCGTTACCCCGTCCTTGTCGGGAATATTCACGTCGGCTCCGTGATCGATCAGCAGCTGCACGATCTGCTGATGGGCCTCTCCTCCGTCGCTGAGCACGATCGCTTCCATCAGCGCTGTCCAGCCCAGATTGTTCACGTGATTGACATCTACACCAGAGCGGGCGAGCAGCTCCTGTACAACTTCTACATGCCCTCTTTCCGACGCAGGGATCAGAGCTGTCCCGCCGTATCTGTTGGTGAGCTTCGGATCGGCACCCGCATCAATGGCCAGCTTGACGATATCCAGAAGTCCCTCTGCCCCCGCATACAAAAACACGTTATCCAGGCGGTTGTCCCGGATATGAATATCGGCCCCGGCATCGATGAGCGCTTTGACCGTTTCCGCGTGATTGCCATGCGTAGCTGCCAGCACCGCCGTCCGTCCTTTTTCATCCGCAGCATTGATGTCCGCACCTTTTTTGAGCAGCTCCAGCACCGCAGCCGTTTCCCCTTTTTCCGCCGCCTTGATGTGCTCCTGGCCCATTTTTTCCTGCATCACTTTTTGCACACTCTCCTTTGCCATATTCTGTGCATCTTGCAGAACTTCCCCTGTGCTGGCAGGCTCCTCGCAGCCTGCCAGTATCAATAAAGAAGAAAAGAAGGTCACAGCCAGACGGATCACGAATCCTCCCCTCCCTTTGCTCGTTCTCTTGCTTAATGCTATCATGGCAATTGATATACGAAAAATATTATTTTCATTATAAATAATTACTTTTCCCATATATCATTGAAGGGAGTGTCTCGGTGGATATCAAACAGCTTCGCTACTTTATCGCCATTGCAGAGGAGAAACAAATCTCGGCGGCTGCCAAGCGGCTTCATCTCGCGCAGCCGCCGCTTAGCCAGCAGTTGATCAATTTGGAGAAAGAGCTGGGCGTCGCCCTGGTCGTCAGGCACGCCAGAGGTCTGGAGCTGACAGAGGCGGGACGCATCCTGTACAAGCACGCCGTCAAAATTGCCAGCCTTGTGGAAGAGTCGGAGATCGAGGTAAAAGAGGTAGGCGAGGGCACGAAAGGGACACTCAGTATCGGTGTCAACACGCTTTCTTCTGAGCTTTTGCCCATACTGTTGAAGCGGTTTCAGGAAAGCTATCCCCACGTAACGTACAAAATCCAGCAGAATGAATCCGATCAGCTTCTGAAAATGGTAAAAGAAAAAGCCATTGAGCTCGCGATCATCAGGCTGCCGCTTGAACTCAATGACTTTTCGATCCTGCATCTAAAGACGGAACCGCTGCGCTTCGCCAGCTCCACTCGCATTCCCGGCTCATCCGCGACAATCACCTATGAGCAGATTTGCCATCATCCGTTGTTGTTGCCCAGCATCGAAGGACTCGGCGTGTACCACTTGATCCTCGAGGAATTCTCCCGGCGCCGATTGGAGCCTGTCATCCTCGGCGAATGCTCGGATATCGCGGTCCTCTTGCAATTGGTTTCTTCCGGCTTTGGGGCGACGATCGTACCGGAAGTCGTTCTCAGGATGCACCCCGGGCATGATCTGCAGGTGTACGAGATTGCGGATGCGACGATGGCTGCTTCATCCGGCGTCATTTGGCTGAAGGACTACTACTTGTCAAAGGCGGCACAGAACTTCCTCGATCTTTTGAGAAAGTAACGCCTTACAGACGTGTCGACTCTCCCGGCTTCAGCGCGGCCCCGTCGATTCCTTTTTCTTTCAGGCTGTCGACAAATGCCTTCCCGTCCTGCTTGATCGGGGGGAACGTATCATAGTGCATCGGCACGACGAACTTGGCTCCTACCCACTCGGCCGCGGTTTTGGCATCCTCCGGTCCCATCGTGAACACATCCCCGATCGGAAGGAAAGCTGCGTCGATGTCGTGGCGCTCGCCGAGGAGCTTCATATCTCCAAACAGTCCGGTATCGCCCGCATGATAAACCGTCTTTCCGCCCATCGTGACGATAAAGCCGCCCGGCATTCCCAAATAAACGATACGCTTATCTTCTTCAAAAACCATGCCCGAGCTGTGGAATGCTTGGGTCATTTTTACTGTACCGAACGGAAAGGAAGCGGAGCCTCCTAGGTTTAACGCCATCGTCTTGGCACCTTGCCATCCCAGGTAGTTGGCCAGTTCAAACGTAGCGATGATGGTAGCGTCATTTTGCTTCGCCAATTCTACGGCGTCCAAAATGTGATCCTGGTGTCCGTGCGTCAAGAGAATGTACTGAACCCGAATATCGGACAGCTTCGTGGCAGCAAGCGGGTTTCCGGTGATGAACGGATCGATGATGATTGAATGTCCTTCGCTGGTCAGTTGGATGCAAGAATGGCCGTGATACTGGATTTCCAACATGTGCATTCCCTTCCTTCTTCGCAATCTACTATTCATTCCTGATGATAGGTGGGAATGTCAGCCATGTCAAATCAGTTGGCGCATGTTGTTTCAAACATTTGAATAATCAGTCAAACAGAACCGCGAAGGCTCTCGTAAAAGCGCCGTCGCTCCCTTTAATCTTGAGCGGCGCAGCCGCGAAGAAGACGCGCTTGCGGTCAATTTGCTCCAGGTTTTTCAGGTTTTCCACGATCCCCAGCTTGTTGCCGAGAAAAATGTGGTGAGCGGGGAAGTTTTCAGTCTCGATCGGGTCGGGAGAGATGAAGTCGAGCCCGACTGCCCGAACTCCGCGCTCCACCAGCTCCTTGGCCAGTTCTTCTCCGAAGTAAGGGTAGTCGGTTTCGTAAGCATCCGTCCCCCCACTGCTTGCTGAGGCCCGTACGGAACAAAACGATGTCTCCCGGGCGAATGTCCGCGCCTTCCAGAACAGCCGGACTCATTTCCCGCTGTCCGTCGAGGTGGA
Source organism: Brevibacillus sp. FSL K6-2834 (assembly GCF_038592925.1). Taxonomy (NCBI): domain Bacteria; kingdom Bacillati; phylum Bacillota; class Bacilli; order Caryophanales; family Paenibacillaceae; genus Brevibacillus; species Brevibacillus sp. FSL K6-2834. The sequence goes on along the minus strand of NZ_CP151945.1, from coordinate 1,528,934 downwards.
CGTCCACGATCACTGCTTCGCCGACAAAACGCTCCAGCGGGATTGCCTCGATGGTCTCGCCATTTTGAATAAAATGGGCTGGTGCATCGCAATGCGTTCCAACGTGAACGACTGCGTGAAAGTCGGTCACCTGAAACCCGTCCGACTCTACTTGAGAAACCTGCTTGAACTCAGCAACCTGCTGACCCGGGTACTGGGGCATTCCTGACTCGAGCACTTGCGAAAGATCGATAATGCGCATGAGACCCTCCATTTTCCCAACCTTACAAGTCGGAATAGTATGTGTTTTGCTAATATTATCCAATCCCAAAAGCGCTATCGCAAGTGTTTTTTCTGCCCTCCGCGTATGTTTTTGCTCTTCCGTCCGATTATGTAAAAGGCTGCGAGAGCCGACAGCCAGTCCGTTCCTTCACGGCTTTCGCAGCCAGTCCATTCCTTGCCGGCTTGCGTTTGACACTACCGGCTTACTAGAGGAGATTGTCTTTGTGATGGGGATCCTTCAATTCGACGAGCGCGATGATTTTCGAGTCCCGAATGACAACGCGCTTGCCTTCATTGTCCCGCAGAATCAAGGTAGAGTTTTTCACATCCACCAGTTTGCCGACGAAGGTGCCATTCACTGTATCGACCTTCACTTTTTCCCCTTCGAGCTTTTTGGCCTGATCACGAAATGCCATGGTTGATCCCTCCTTTACCTGCATCCTATGTACATGCAACGCCATTCAACCAAAGCAAACGTGGATTTTTCTCCAAAATGTGCAGCCACCCTTTGGCAATGATCCCGGGTGACATTTGGCCGTTTACTCTGCCTTGCTGGACGTTCGGCACTATACAGAACGAAAGGACGTATGCAAGCTGCGGCAGGCCAATGATGTATCCAGCCTGAGGTCGAGCTTGATCCCTTTGTTTGCCGCGTCTTCCCTACTTATTTGGTCTTCTTCTACCAGGGCCGGGTCGTATCCAAAGCGAAGCGCTGTCTTCTGTGCAAAGGTGTAATAGCTCTCAAAGCTGCTCGGTCCCACATGCAAAGTGCCCGTCCACTCGCTTCCGGCCAGCTCCAGCAAAGCGTTCGCGAGATCATCCACGTGGATAAACGTGCGAAGGACATTGCTGCTGCGGACAACCCGCTCCCCTTTTTCCCATGCCTCTGTCAACTGGCGCACGCGATTGTCCCAGCGCCCGTCCGCATCCGGCCCGTAAATGGGACCTGATCTGACGATAGCATGATCCAAATGGCCGCTCCTCACCATCTCCTCGCCGGCAAGCTTGGCATTGCAATAAGCCGCCAAGCTGCTGTCCCTGTTCCAGAAGGAAGGAGCGTCCCGTTCCTGGTACGGCCCTTGAGCCCCTTCAAAAACGCCATCAGTCGACACGAACAGCAGCCTTGTCGCTGGCGAAATATGGGAGAGAACTCCGGACAGCCCCTTCTGAATCAGGGCAGTTTCGTTCTCTCCGCTCATCACTGCCCATATCACCACATCAGGATTCGCTTGCCGGAGCAGCTCTGCACAGGCGCTTTTTTCCCTCAAATCTACCTGACTGTACTGCGCATGGAGGTTTTGAAAGCACGTCCCCGTCACTTCCCATCCTTGCTTTTTTCCGTTTTCAACGATCTTGGAACCAAGATAACCGCTCGCACCGAGGATCAATAGTCGTGACATGAATCCTTTCGTTCCTCTCTTTATGGGTTATGGGACGAACCCTGATAGAATTTGTCGTACGTTTGCAAACAGGAGTTTACTTAGTGTCAGCGAAGTGTACAAGCATAATCATTTCACAATGTTCGGAATACTTTTGTCAGAACGGGAGGGAAGTCATATGAAGAACGTGATCGAACTGGTTGCCAAGGAGAAAACCTACTCCGGACGTGAACTGGCCGAAATTCTCGGAGTCGGAGCCAGCACGCTGCGCAAGTGGAGCATGCTCCTGGAGCAGCAGGGGTACCGGTTTTTGCGGGACAGTCAAAACCGCCGGGAATACAGACAGTCGGATGTCGACGCACTGCGCTCGTTTTATCAGTTGACAAAGGAAAACCTGATGCCGCTCGAGGAAGCGGCGCGGACCGTAGCCGGACGCACTTCCTTTCAACAGACCAAGCGGGAAACTGCCGCTTCGCTCAGCCTTGTTCCCCCGGTCGTGCCCTCTGCCGGCTCTGCACCTTTCCCGTCAAACCATTCGGCTGCACTGTCTGCGAGCACATCCGCTGCTTTGGCTCTTCGGACCAGCGCCCATGTCGATCGGCTGGAAGAGAAAATCCACTCTCTCGCCCAGCATGTACAGCATCAGGATGCAGCTCAGATGGAGCTGATGGAACGCTTGGAAAAGCAGGAAGCGTACATCCGCAATAGTCTGAAGGAACGCGACCGCCGCTTGATGAAAGCCATGAGCGACATCATCGAAGCCAAGCAGCAATTGGCCCAGCTCCGTGACGAGCAGCGAAAAAAATCGATCTGGCACCGCTTGTTTCGGACACAGTATGATTCGTCGCTTTGAATCGAAAACCTCTTGCTGTTTTTGTCCCTCCGTATCGCTGCCGACCCGCATAGAAACAGGGCCGCTCCGATTGTACAGTCATCTCCAATCGGAACAGCCCTGTTTTGTTGTTTGTCTCGGAAAACCAGTGCCTACGCTGCGTTGATAGTCTCGTCGTTTGCCCTCGCGCTGCCTTTTGTAGCGAGGCTCACAACCGTCGTCACTGCAAGATTGACGACCAGTGCGATAATGCCGACGTTCAGATCTTGAATGGACTGCGGCAGGAATGGGAAGAGGGTGCCGATCGTGATGCCGCTGATCGTGACGATCGCAACCGTTGCCACACCGGCGATGATACCGGCTGCCGCTCCCTGCTTGCTGACAAAATTGCGTTTGGACAGGCTGAACAGAAGCGCAGGGAAGAGCTGGGTAACGAGACTGTAGCCCATCAGCAGCAGGGTGACGAGTGTATCTCCGCCCTTGAATGTAAAGTAAAGCGAGATGAGCGCGACTACAGGCACCAGATAACGGGCCAGCTTGGATACCTGTTCGTCCGTCGTCTTCGGTGCGAATACCTTGTACACGTTTTTCGCAATCAGCGTCGACGAGGACATCAGAATCATCGACCCCGGCACGATCGCTGTCAACAGCCCCGCCGCGCCGATCACCCCGACAAACCAGGGATCGAAGGTTTGGATAGACAGGCGCAAGAGTGACATGTCGCCATCCGCCCCTTCCAGTCCGGGCACCTGCAGGATCGCGGCAAACCCTACGAAGAAGACGAACAGCAGCACCAACTGGTAAAGCGGCATGACGATCGCGTTTTTCCGGAAGACCTTCTCATTTTGAGCAGAGTAGACCGAACCGAAAGTATGAGGCCACATATAGAAACCAAGCGCTGTCAGCAGAACAGTAGAGACAAACCAGGACGGACTGAGGCCTTTTTCCGGCAGAGCGACAAATCCTGGCTTGGCCGCTTCGACAGCCTGAAACATTTCGGTGATGCCGCCATAGTAGTGGAACGGCAGATAGAGACCGAGGAACACAACCACAAACAGAATCATGATGTCTTTGACCACAGCGGTCCACGCCGAGCCGTGGATTCCGGAGATCATCACGTATACCGTGACAGCCATGGTCCCGATCCAGATCGCCGCCGTGTTTGAGATGCTTCCGTAAGAAGCCTCTGCCACGATCAGCCCCAGGCCTTTTAGCTGGAGGACCAGATACGGGATGAGCGCCACTACCCCGACGATTGAGACGAGGACACCCAGGTACGGGCTTTTATACTTGCTGACAAAGAAGTCGGACTGCGACATCAGCTTGTTCTCTTTTGCGTAGCGCCAGATGGCGGGCAGCAGCCAGTACGACATGATATAGGCGAGACAGCCATAGCCGAGAATGTAGAAGGTCGGCCCGCCTTTGCCATATGCCCAGCCGCTGCCGCCCAGGAACGTAAAGGTGGTGTAAATCTCGCCCGCCATCAGCAGGAATACAAATATCGTTCCGAAGCCGCGTCCCCCGACGGTCCACTGCTCCAGGTTCATATCCTTGCCGCGTTTTGCCTGAATCCCGAGAAAGAGAGACAGTGCCAGGAATCCGAAAATGATCATCAACGCTGCATTCATCTAGGAGTCACCTCTCTTGTTCGCCGGGTCCAGCTTGTAGATGATCGCCATAATGACAGAGGTCAGGACGACCCAGAGGACGATCCAAAACAGAAGGAAGGGCAGTCCGAGCACGTAAGGCTCTACTTTATTGACAAATCCGATGCAACCGAGTATTCCGATAAACGGCAGCAAGGCTAATAGATGAATCAGTTTCATGGGCAGCAGATCCCCCTTTGTCTGTCGATTCCTGCGATTTGCAACCGTTCGGAATCTTCGGTTTTTTCATGCAAATCTATGCCATGACGATTTTATGGGCGGCATTGACGAAGATCTTCACGCCTACCTCCAGCGCATCTTCATCTACCGTGAAGCGCGGGTGATGGTGCGGATAGACGATGCCCTTCTGCTGGTTGCCTGCGCCTACGTAGAAGAAGCAGCCCGGAGCTTTTTGCTGGAATGCCGAAAAGTCCTCTCCCCCCATGTTCGGCTTCATGTGGTCGATCCATTCCTCTCCCAGCGTCTCCGTGACGATGCTCTCCATCAGACGGGTCACTTCCTCGTCATTGATCACAGGACGATAGCCGTATTCGTATTTGAATTCATAGGTGGCTCCGTGGGCCTCGGTAATTCCTTTGACGACGCGTTCCATCAGAGCCGGAACGGAATCGCGAAGCTTTTGGTCAAAGCTGCGAACAGTGCCGCAAATGCTGACCGATCCCGGGATGACATTGTGTGTCGTTCCGCCGATAAACTGGGTGACGGAAATGACCAGATTGTCCAGCGGATCGGTATTGCGAGAGACGATGTGCTGCAGGTTGGTGACCACCTGTGCCGCTATGGCAATGCTGTCGACCGTCTGATGCGGCAGTGCTGCGTGCCCTCCCTTGCCGGTGATGGTAATGTAGAAGGTATCCGGTGCGGCCATCATCGGACCTGGGCAAATCCCCACTTTGCCAAATTCCATTGGCGCCCACAGATGGGTCCCGATGACCATGTCCACGCCGTCCATGACCCCTGCCTGCACCATTTCCTCCGCCCCGCCGGGGAAAAGCTCCTCCGCGTGCTGGAACAGGAAGCGGACCTCGCCTTTGATCCGGTCTTTCATCCCTGAGAGAATTTTCGCCGTGCCGAGCAGCATCGCCGTATGTCCGTCGTGACCGCAAGCATGCATCACGCCGGGATTCGTGGAGACAAACGCAAAGGTGTTTTCCTCCGTGATCGGCAGGGCATCCATGTCGGCCCGCATCGCCAGAACACGCCCGGGCTGTGAACCGATCAGCCGCGCCATCACGCTTGTCTTGGTCGGTCTGGTCACGTCCAGGCTGCCGAACGAAACGAGCGTGTCGTAGACGAACTGGGCCGTTTTTTCCTCGTGAAACGAAAGCTCCGGATTTTGGTGCAAATAACGCCTCCACGCGATTACCTGCTCCTTGAGCTGTTCCGCTTCTTGATTGAGTGTCGCTGTCGTCGTCATTCAAATACGCCTCCCTAATGAAATTCGTGCCTTCCTACGCCTTCCCGGCGAGTGAGAGAACCGTGCGGTACAGCACATTGGCTCCGTCTGCACAGTCTTCCTTGGTGGTATATTCAGCCGGATTGTGGCTGATGCCCTTTTGGGAACGGGCAAAGATCATGCCAACCGGACAGAGGCCGGTCAACTGCATGCAATCATGTCCGGCACCGCTCGGCATCGTAAACGGTTCAAAGCCAAGCGACTCGCACGCGTCTTTGGCAGCCTGCTGAATTTCTTCGGAGCAGATGACCGGCGGTATGCGCTGCAACAGTTCGATCGCGAGCTGAATGCCTCGCTTTTCGCATATTTGCTTGGCAACTCTGACAATTTCGGCTTCGACGCGGTCAAGTACCGCCTGATCCACATCGCGAAGGTCCAGCGAAAACTCCACTTTTCCCGGGATGATGTTCACGCCGCCGGGATATGCCTGCAGCTGTCCTACCGTACCGACGGCTGTTCCCGTTTTGCCCGCCTCCTGCTCGATCGCCAGCATGATTTCTGCTGCCGCCGCCAGCGGATCGCGGCGAAGCGTCATCGGTGTGGCTCCCGCGTGCCCGGCTTCCCCCTCGAGGATGAACTTCACCCACAAAGGACCGGCTACACCGCTTACCACCCCGACCGACAGATTGCGGCTCTCCAGCACCTTGCCCTGCTCGATATGCAGCTCGACGTACGCCTTTACGCTCCCCTTCGGACGAGCGGCTTTGCCGATCGCATCGGGATCCAAACCGTTCTGTCTCATCGCCTCGGCAATCGAGATGCCGTCCTTGTCGCAATGCTCCAGCTCGCTTCCCTCCAATAGACCGGCGATGCCGCGGCTTCCGATCATGCCGTAGCTGAAACGGGTCCCCTCTTCATCGGTAAAGGCGATCACTTCGATGGGATGTTCGGTGGCGATGCCTTGCTCGTTCATCGCGTGCAGGATTTCCACGCCAGCCAAAACGCCAAGCGGACCGTCGAAGTTTCCGCCGTTGAACACAGAATCGATGTGCGAACCGACCAGGACGACAGGCGCTTCCGGATTGCCGCCTTCTTTTCTGCCGATCAAATTGCCTACCTCGTCCTCCCGTACGGCAAGCCCCGCCTCAAGCATAAAACCGCGAACGAGATCTTTTGCAGCTCTCTCTTCGGGTGTAAAAGAAAGTCTGGTAATGCCGCCCGACTCTTGTTTGCCGATGTCACTCAAACGCATTAACCGATCCCACAGCCTGTCCGGATTGATCATACGCTTTCACCCCTTTTTCTTTACGCAATTAACGGTTGATTTACGGTTGTGTCCATAATTGTATAATAGTCTGTCAATTTTGAAAAGAGGGAAATATTTTGGGGATTATTGGAAGTCCCTTCCGGTGTTGCGTGTTCTTCCTGGCGACTGAGGAAAAAGCGGTCCTCTTGATTTCAGTCGTGGTTTAAAAAAACGGTCAATCAGGCCTTGGTGGAGGAGATGAAAACGGCTGAGGAAGAAAAACGGTTTGGACATAGTAAAAAAAGAGCCGGGACTGCTCTTCACGAGCGCTCCCAGCCCTTCCGCAGGCAAAATCATCCTAGAGCAGCAAGCACAAGCGCCATAAGCGTCATCACGACATGTGCCGCCGCGTGGGCGACCATGGCTGCTTCCAGGCTATGCTTCCAAAACAGCCAGCCGAAAAGAATTCCGCCCACGGCATTCAGCAGGATGGTACGGATGATCAGCATAGGCGTAAGCGGAGCGAGGACGGCCACCGCTCCCAGATGTCCGATGCCAAACAGCAGAGCGCTTATGACAATAGCGGTGACCATAACCGCAGCTCCCGGAATCTCTCTCCCCCGCTGGAACAGGCGCCAGCCGAGCCACGCCAGGAGCGACATCATGCCCCAGCGCAGCAGCAATTCTTCCGTAATGCCTCCGTACAGCATGGCGCTGATGGTAAAGGAGAGATCCCGCGGAGGCGCCCCGCCCGCAAGGCTTGCGGGCAGCCACGGCTGAAAGAAAATGTCGAGCAGAGGCAAAATGACCGCTGCCGCGATGCCAAAAACGATGGCAGCAGGCATCTGCGGACGCAATCGGCTCCAAAACGGCTCGCCTTTCGTCGCCTTGTCGGCGACAAGCGATGTCAGCCCGACCCGTGGAGCCAGCCATGTTCCCACAGCAACCGAGATCGCCAGCAGGATCAGAGGCTGCAGCATGGACAGAGCGGCCAGCACCGCTACCGGCATGTCAGGCAATCCGGGCACATTTTGAAGCTGCCTGACAGATGTGGGAACGAGTGCAATCACGCCGATCAGTCCGGCAACAAACAGGGGCACATATGCTTTGCCGTATGAGGGGTAGCCGTGCATGCTTCCACTTTTCATCCCTTCGTCCCCTCCAGCCTGCGATACGCCATGTAAGAGTAAATGACCGGTACCCCGACGGACAAGCCGATCACGACCAGCAGCGGCCAGCTCGCGTCACGCATGGCAGGGAGGAATGCCGACAAGATCGCAAACAGTCCCGCAATTACCCAGAGCGGCCCCGACATCCGGTGGGTTTTGCGCCACACCTCTTCGCTCGCCAGTGTCCATGGCGTTTTGATTCCAATGAAATAATTGCTTCTCACCTGCGGCAGATAGTTTCCGATCACGAGCCAGAGGACCCCGATGATCAGGTTGGCAAATACGTCCGCGCCTATCGCCCGCATCCCGAGGTTATAAGCCAGCAGATGGCTGAAGGCTGCACTCAAAATCAGGACGGTGAGCAGCCGGATGATGCCGTACGCTTTCTCGAATTTCTCGTAATTTTGCTTCTTCGGGTCAATTTTGCGGGTATATGCAACGATTGCAAAAATCACGATGCTGATCAGAATGTAGGTCAAAAAGAACGTTCCTTTGCTTTGAAAACCGTCCGGCTCCCCGCCCGGCCCAAAGTGGATGACCATCTGTTCGGGCAAGTCCTTGTACGTAAACAATCCGATGAGGATGGGTACCAACAGGATCATGATACTGACCGCTTGATTCATGCCTTTCACTCCTTCTCAGGTTTCCGGTCCCCAATAATCTCCAAAAACCAGCCCATGACATCCTGCACAACTGTCGTATTCAAGGAGTACACGATGTTCTGCCCCTGCCGCTCATCCAAAATCAGCTTCGCCTGTTTCAATGAACTGAGATGATGGGAGATGCTGGGCTTTGTCATGGCAAAGTGATCGGCGATTTCGCCTGCTGTCATATCTCTCTCCTTCAACAGCCGGATGATTTGTCGGCGCGTAGGGTCAGCCAGCGCTTTAAAGGTATCATTCACAAAACCACGACCTTTTTGGGAACATAAAATCTTGGTTATTAGACATTTAGACAATCATCTAAATATCTAATTTAAAAGTATGCCATTTCTCGGCTGTTGTCAATCGCTGTTTTGTTCCTCCAGGAAATGGCATCTGTTTTTTGTTTAAGAGATTGGCGCGCTCTGCTTCGCATCCTTCCGTTCCGCTTTCCGAAAACACCCGATAAATATATAGCCGAAAACGATCCCGCAGATCGCCGGGAAAGTCGAACCGCCGAAGCCCAGTACGATGGAAGCAAATGGCAAATTGCTTCCGACAGGAGAAAAATACAGCCAGATAAAAAGCGAACCGTACAGAGACGGGACTCCGACAGCAATGAATTTCACCCAGTCAAAGCTCCAGGCCGCTGGCTGTCTGCAGGTGCGGACAAAGCCGGGTATCCCGAGCAATATCCCGATGATGACAGGAAAAAACGCAGAGTAGACAAGAAGCGGCATCGACTTAAATGTCACTCTGACCTGCTCCTGGAGAAGAACTTGCACACGCAGCATCTGCAAAATAAGAATGCCGCAGAAAATCGAATACGCCAAATAACTGACAAAACGCCGCCACTTGCTCCCCTTCCACGTGCCCACCCTCGTTCCCCCTTTCCTCTTTCCGCCGAAAGTCTCGTGAGGACCTGTTCAAAAACACGCTCAAACTCTCTCTCAAAGCTCGATCCGATACACCTTTCGCGGCCTTCCTCGCGGATGCGGACTCTCTTCTCCGACGACGGTCGCAATACCCTTCGTCTCCAGCTCGATCAGGATGCGGCGGGCGCTGCGCGGCATGATCTGCATGTGCATGGCCAGCTCATGCGCGTTGATCTCGGCCGAGCCGCGCTTCTTCAAAATCGATTGAAGCTTGCTGAGCGTCTGGACGCTAAGCGACGTCTGCCGGCTGATCTCCTGGATCTGGCCGGAAGCGCCGCTAAACGTAATTTGCTCGCTTTTCCCCAGAGGTCCGGCGATTCGCTTGTCGTCGAAGAACACCATCCAGGAGCCCGGTCCGCTCTCCTTGGCGTGGAGCAGCGCCGTTCCTGCGTGGATTTCCGCTTCGTAGGCCGTCTTGCCGATCCCGATGCCGCAGGTGACCATCTCGTCCTGGATGCCCGACAGCTCTTCCAGGCGGGGAGCCGCCACAAAGTCACGGGTAAAGTCTCTCAGGATGCCTCTTGTCGTAAAAATGACGTACCGGCCCGGCCCCGCAATCTTCAGGGAGCCTTGCAGCTGCTTTGCGTAGCGCAGCAGCTTTTCCGTCGATTTGATCTCCAGATTGTACAGCTCGTCTGTAGAAAATGTTCCGCTGGTCAAGCCTTTGAACGAATCGATCTCCATCATCTGGACGGCAATCTGCGTATCCTTGAACTGAAGCATTTCATAGGTCCGCAGCAGCATACTGAGGACGGCCTCTACGCCTGCGCGGGTCGGCAATACGCGGTAAACCGGCACCCCGCGTCTTTCCAGTTCCATCTGGGCTGTTCGCAGGCAAGTGACGGCCGCCTTCGTCTTGCCTTCCCGCCACAGCGTCTCGTGGTAGTCAGCCAGCTCGCTTGCATGAATCGCTCCCGCGTACGATTTCAGCCAGATTCGGGAAGTGGAAAGACCCGCCTCCTCCAGCAAACGCGAAAACTCGTCAGACGAAAACGTATCAAAGCTGAGCTCGCTGACAGTAATGCTTTTCTCGTGAGAAATATGGAGCAGTGTCCGGTACAGGCTGGCGCCGATATGCGGAACATAGGCCATCGGCGTCTTGATCCTGCCCCATTCCTTTACCATGGAATACGGCACCTGGCCGGAGAACAGCCACATGTCCGCCTGGCCCACATGAGGCTCGAGCAGGTCAAAAATTTCCTCTTCCGTCCAATAAACGATGGGAAGGCATTCGATCTCGGCATAGTCATTTACGACGGAACGGATGATATCCAGTGAATCATCGGCTCCCATGATCCCCAAACGCAGCTTCAAGTAAGCTCCCTCTTTCGTGCTGGCAGTCTTTTTATCCTTCCTCTTACCATAGCAAATTTGCGGCTGAGAGGGAATCAAGTCAAAGACCAATGAACAATAAACAATGGACAATGAATATTGATAATCGCTTATTGCTTCACCAGACGCTCGCCTAGCCAGTGAGCCGAGAACAAAACCGGGATGATCAAAAGGACAAACGGCAGGGTGGAAAACAACAGCTCCCAACTGACCGCTCCCGATGCCAGCAGGCGATAATAGGCGTACAAGGAGTACGGCAATATGACCACTACCGCCGTCACAACTCCGGGGGTATAGCTGCCAAGAAGGATCGACTGCCCCACATGGGTAAAGACATGCAGGAACATGACATGCACGCACACCAGGTAAAAGGGCAAATAAGCTCCGGTCGACAGCGTTGTCACTGCCAATACCGTAGCGCTGGAGATGACGAGAAAGATACAGGCCACTGCGGCAGCAAACTGCGCGGTATTCATCGACAGGGACGGCTCTAAAAAACGGGCTGCTTTGGGCGGAAGCACCTTGAGCACTCGTTCCCTGTTTCCGGCCAGCCATTTTTCTACCGTGATGATCTCCTCCAGATCGTGGCAAATAAAAGCGATCGGCAGCAGCCATAAAACAACGGATAGCTCCCATATGGAATCAAGCCACGCAATCATGTCCTTTCCCCCTTTACTTCCTTAAAACTAACTTTTGAGCTATATAACTTATGAGTTAGTTTTATACCTGATGAATCTTGCTGTCAATAATCCGGTTGATTTTTTTTTCAGTTGAGAGTAAAATAACTCCTCAAAGGATGACAACTCGGCGATGAGGAAGAAGAGTAGACATCACAGGAGACTTAAGAGAGCTGATGGTTGGTGCGAATCAGTGTCAAATGGATGTTGAATGGGCTTCCGAGCTCCAGACCGAACCCGGGCTTACCGGCAGTAGGCTCTGGCGTGAATAGTCCACACGTTACAACGGGCACCGTATCACTGGTACGGGTAAAGAGATTCCACGCAAGCACGGTCTGTGTTTGCCCGGAATAACAAGGGTGGCACCACGGTTCATTCGTCCCTATTCGGACGAATGGACCTTTTTTATTTTTCGTTCCCATTTTGGAAAGGAGAGAAATGTTGACATGAAAACGATTTTTTCCGGCATTCAGCCCAGCGGCATCCTCACGCTAGGCAACTATCTTGGAGCGATGAAGCACTTTGTGCCGCTTCAGGATGAATTCAACTGTTTTTACTGCATTGTCGATCAGCACGCGATCACCGTGCCGCAAGAGCCTGCCGTACTGAAGGACAATGTGCGCCGTCTGGCCGCGCTCTATTTGGCTGTCGGCCTGGACCCTGAGAAGGTCACCCTGTTTGTTCAATCCGAGGTTCCTGCTCATGCCAAGCTCGGCTGGATCATGCTCTGCACCTCCTACGTCGGAGAGCTGGAGCGCATGACACAATTCAAGGACAAAGCTTCGGGACGGGGCGAATCGATCCCGGGCGGCCTGTTGGCATATCCGCCGTTGATGGCAGCCGACATCCTCTTGTACAACACCGATTTTGTCCCTGTCGGCGAGGATCAAAAACAGCATCTGGAGCTGACCCGCGATCTGGCTGCCCGCTTCAACAACCGCTACGGCGAAGTCTTCAAAATTCCGGACATTCGGGTGGCCGAGGTCGGCGCTCGCATCATGTCGCTGCAGGACGGCACCAAAAAGATGAGCAAGTCCGACCCCAACCAGGGCGGCTTCATCTCGATGCTGGACGATCCCGACACCATCGTCAAAAAGGTGAAACGGGCGCAGACGGATTCCGAAGGCTCGATCCGCTTCGACAAAGAGAACAAACCGGCAATTTCCAACCTCTTGACCATCTACTCCCTCTGCTCCGGCAAATCGATTCAGGAGCTGGAAGCCATGTATGACGGCAAAGGATATGGAGCGTTCAAAACCGAACTGGCCGAAGTAGTGGTCGAAACACTGAAACCGATCCAGGATCGCTTCCACAAGCTGTTTGGTTCGCCGGAGCTGGACGATATTCTCACCGCTGGCGCCAAAAAAGCGGCAGATGTGGCAAACGAGATGCTGTACAAGGCAGAGAAAGCGATGGGCATGGCCCGTCTGTAATAGACCATTTTCCGTATACGACAACCGGATTGAATCATTCAGATACAGGGCTGCCCCTCTTTTCCTTCGCCGTGACTGCTGTCGCGGCGATCCGGGAGGGTCGGCCCTGTTTTTTTGTTCCGTCTGCTCTTTGGGTTCTTTTTCACAAGAAACTAGTCTTTTCTGTGCTTGTGAGCCATTGCCTCCCTGTACTACGATGGTAAAAATTTGTTGCCGAGACTCTTATTCGTTTCGGCCGACACGGCAAGAACTTCACCTGATGACAGCCTACTACGCATTTTTGATGGAGGAACAAAATGATGAGACAGTCCCGGTTTTTGTACGTGCTTCTCTGTGTAGCAGCGAGTATTCTCTTCGGCTTTTCCTCTCCCGACAAAACCAAAAAAGCGACGTGGATTTGGCAAGCAGAGCTGATCGATGCCAAGCGGCAGGACATTCTCGGATTTGCCAAGCAAAACGGCATCAACACGATCTATCTTCGCATCGAAAGGCAAAAGCCGTTCGACTACTATCGCCCGTTTCTGCAAGAGGCGCATGCAGCCGGTATCGAAGTGCACGCCTTGGGAGGACACCCCGCCTGGGCTCTTGCCAGCCACCGCGGACGCATGCTGGACCTGCTGGATTGGGTATCGCGCTACAACAGCGAGGCCGACGCCAAAGAACGAATCGATGGGGTGCACCTCGACATCGAGCCCTACCTCCTGCCCGAGTGGAACACCGATCAAGCAGAGGTGCTGAAGCAGTGGACGGCCAACATGAAAGCTTTCGTCGAGCAAGCCCGGAACGATCCGGCGCTGGAAGTAAGCACAGATCTCGCCGTCTGGTTCGACAACATCCCTGTACCCGGGGTTGCGGACACCACTCTTAGCGAATGGATGATCGATACATTCGACCACGTTACCTTGATGGCTTATCGAGACAGTGTGGATGGACCCAACGGGATCGAGGCGCTGGTCTCAGATGAGCTTGGCATAGCGGATCGGCTCGGAAAACAGGTTCTCGTCGCGGTAAACGTAAAGGAGATGCCCAGCCAGCGGCACACTTCCTTTTACGAAGAAGGGCCTGAGGTCATGGAGCGGCAGCTAGACCTGGTGGAGAAACGACTGAGCAAGCACCCTTCTTTTGCCGGAACAGCCGTTCATGATTACCTCTACTGGCAGAGTCTGAACCAGACAGAAACACCGCCTATCCAGCCGCTGCCTCACGACAAGCCTTTGCTCGGTACATACGTGTGGCATGCGGATGTAGCCATTACCCAAGCGGATGAAATCGTTTCCTTTGCCAAACAGGAAGGCATCAACCTGTTGTATGTCCGGCTCGATCTGGAGCAGCCTTTCGAGGCATACCGCGAACTGGCAGGAAAAGCGGCAGCGGCGGGTATCGAAGTCCACGCGATGGGCGGCCACCCGGTATGGGCGCTGGAGGCAAACAGGGAACGAATGCTGAGGCTGGTCCGCTACGTAAAAGCGTACAACAGGAGTGCCGCACCCGAAGAGCAGTTCCGCGGCATTCATCTGGACATCGAGCCGTACGTCCTCCCCCTTTGGCGGGAAGATCCGGAGGGCGTATTGAAGCAGTGGATGAGCAATATCGAAGCGTTCGTGTCCGAAAGCAAGGAAGGCGGCGGCAGCCTCGTGACCAGCAGCGACCTTGCAGTCTGGCTGGACCGCTTTCACGTGCCAGGCGATCCTGACACGTCTTTCAGCAAATGGATGATTGAGCAGCACGACCACATCACGCTGATGGCTTTCCGCGACCGCGCCGAGGGTGCAGGAGGGATTGCCGCCATTGTCCAGGATGAGCTGCGGTTTGCCAATGAACTCGGCAAGGAGATGATCATCGCTGTGGAGATGAAGGAAAGCCATGAGGGGGATTATGTCTCTTTCCATGAGGAGGGAAAAGCGGAAATGCGGCGGCAGTTGGACATGCTTCCCGGGCTTTTGGAGGAGCATTCTTCTTACAAGGGGAATGCGGTTCATGCTTATGAGTATTGGCAGAGAGCGAAAGAGTAGGCTTCTCAGTCGGGTTTAAAGAAATTTGCTTTAGTCGGGCTTTGAAGAAAAAGCGCTTGGATCGGGCTTTCGGGGAGGAGTGAAACGAAAGAGAAAACGCTCAGGGTACGGTGGGACACTTGCCGGGGGAGTGGACTGGCCGGCTCCACTCCAAAAGCGGAACGCGTCCAAAAGCAGCGATTTCTGGGGGTGTCTCAGAGGTTGGACGCTAAGTGCGTGTTCCGCTTTTTCCATTCCGCCTGGGTAGGTGTCCCAAAGACCTTTGCTTATTTCTCTTTCGTTTCATCTCTACAACTGCAGGTCTTTTACGGGCTTATTTAAAGTCCTCTAGTCAGATTGCACCGATGGCCTCTTGTCTGTTTCCGTCGTCTGGCAGACGCTCGGCCTCGTCCAAAAATCGCGTGATCAAAAGGGGCAAAGAGACGAGAACGGGTGGGTCATACGCCTTTGGCGGCCGCAGGAAAATCCGGGTGTCGCCAAAGAACTGCCCTTCTTTCACGCGAATGGCTCCCGCCGCTTTTCCGCGCAGATTGTTGCGGGGAAGGAAATACTCCATCAGCGGTTCATCCCAAGTGAACGCCGCCGCCAGCAGGTAGTAGGTCCCATCGGCAACCGGTGGCAGCCAAAAGGAGCCGGATTGAAACACCATCGTGCAGGCTTTTGGCGTACCCATGGGAATGGGCTTGGCGAAAAGCCCGATACAGATCAAGCCGTCAAAGCTGTCAGGGGCCCATACACTGCCGCTGATTCCGACCGAAGGCGATGGCGGACAAACGGCTTCTCGCTTATTCTCGTAGTGCTTTCGTACACGCTCCTTGCAGACGTCCATATGCTGGCGGAATTTTTGCGGCGAGATGCCGACCAGCTTGGCAAAACGGGTGGAAAACGTGCCAAAGCTGCTGTACCCCACCCGCTGTCCGATTTCCGTAATGGGCAAATCGCTCGTCGCAAGGTATTCCTTGGCCCGGTCAATCCGGAGGGCAGCCAAAAACTGACGGGGCGGGACGCCGGTGACCGATCTGAACATGCGGTCGAAATGGAACGGGCTGTACATCGCGATTTTCGCCAGCTTGTTCAGAGTCGTGGAGGAATCATCCATTTGATTTTGCATGGCGCCGATGACTTGTGTAACCGTTTCGGTGTGTGATTCATTGTGATGATCCGTCACTTGGTTTCCGCCTCCATTTTCCCATGTTCCAGTATAATCGTTTCTCTCCCATTTCTATCACACTCCGCAAAAATTGTCCAAATTGTCTTGCGTTTGAGGTAGTCGTTCATTGTGCCTTCTTTGACAGCAAAAAGGGTCCCCCTCCGTCTGCGCGAGACGTTGGGACACCCTCTGCGTTTCCCACTCTATTTCTTTTTCACACTGACCTGGACATCGACTGACTTGCCCCCGTAGGTAATCGTGATCACGGCCTTGTCCTTGTCCTTGGCCGAATCCGAGACCTGGATCAATCCTTCGTCGCTGACGGCGACGAGCTCGGGATGATCCGATACATACTCGATCTGGGCGTCTCTGGTCACATCGTGTTTCCCGCCATTGCCCAGATTGGCTGTGACCTGGAGCTGTGCTTCCTCGCCGGGCTTCAGCTTGTAGTTGCGATCCTTGACGATCAGGGCTCGCACCACCGGCGGCTTTTCCTGCTCTTTTTGCTCCTCTCCCAGCACCAGAAGTCCCGCCTTTTCCGTCGTAAATACGGCGACATCATGGGTCAGGGTTACTCTTGCCGGATTGCCTTTTTTGTCTGTGAGTGGTTTCCATTTTTCATTCTCATACAGAAACACCTTCACATTCCGCGAGACTTCCGTTTTCACGGGAATTCCCAGCATGGCGGCGCCTTCGTCAAGGCTTTTGACTGGCTCTCCGTTTACCTTAAGCTCCCACGTATATACTTCGCTTGCCGCCTTGAAAGCTGCAGGGGCCTCGGGAGAATCAGACGGCTCTACTGTAATGCCCAGACGCTCGCCCTCGAAGCTGTCGATCGCGTCTTTTGACAGCAGCACCCATGCTCCGCTGGCGTCCTCCAGACGGGCGGTCGCTTCGATCTCGGCCAATCGCTCCGTCACCTCTTTGCCGAGCGTGACCGCAGCTTCGGATTGGTCTTTTTCCTCATCCGCTTTCAGCACCTGTATGGACAAGGATGGCTCGAATCCGACTTTTTCGTCCCTGTCATCGAACGCCTTATCGAGGGCTTCCAGTACCAAGAGAACAAGCTTCACCTGTTCGTCCCCGGCATCCAGCTCCTCGCCCCGCTCCACAGCAATGACGCCGGCCTTTGCAAGCAAAGTATCGGCAACAGATTGCAGCTGCTCCAGCAGGTCGTCAGTCCGTTCATCCTCGTCAATGGACAGAACGACTGTCTCCAGGAGAGCCTGCAAGGCCCCAAGCGCCTGTTGGCCGGCGTCTGTCAGGGCTCCTGAGCGAATGGCAGGCTCAAAAGCCCGTTGCAGGAAGTCCGCTGTGAGTGCCGACAGCGTGCTCTCGTCGACGATCCCTCTTTTTGTTTGCTCGACGACTGCCTTCAGTACGGTCTGGATCGTATCCTCGATAGCTGCCCATTTGTCTACTGCCTTTATGCTCGAAGCTCCGATCAGCTTTTGCAGGCTCTTTCCAGCAAGATCTGCCTGGCTGAGGACGCTCTCCTCATCTGCAGCCGAGAGAATTTCCCTTGCCGCTTGCCTGTTCAACGCCTTCTGCTTCTCCAGCGTGACATCTCCGGGGTTCGTGTCAGAGCCCGGCAGCTCGATTTGCACCAGCACCGGATCATGATCGCTCACCCGCCCGTCCTCTTTCGTAAAGTCGGCATTGATGTGAATGATGTCGATCTCTGCTTTCTCGGCAAGGTGATTGCTTACGAGAATGTGGTCCAGTACCTGAGCATTGCCTTGATAGTTATACGTGTACTGCTCGCTCAAAGGCAGCGTGGTTATCATGTTGGTCAGTTCGTCTCCTTCGAGCACCTGCAGCGGACGGGAGAATTGAAAATCGTTGAAATCTCCCAGCACGACTACGTTTGCCTCAGGATCAGCCTCGTAAATCTCCTTGACAAAGCCATTGACGACCTTGGCGATCTCGACGCGCTGCTGTTCGCTCACCAGAACAGGCGGCTGCTTCACGCCAAACAGTGCATCGTCTCCGCCCTTTGAGTTAAAGTGGTTGGCAATGACAAACACCGGCTTGCCGTCAAAAATAAATTCAGCAGCGAGCGGCTTGCGGCTTTCATGAAAGGCCGGGTTGAGCGGGTCGATGCGTCCAGGATTGTGGGAAAGGCGGGTTGTCCCCTGTTCCGCTTCGACCTGTACCGCTGTCACCGCATCACCCGCCGGCCGGTCCGCCAGACTGACACGGTCTGGATTGTAGAGGAAGCCGACGCGAATATTGCCGCCCGGTTGTCCGCCGTCCTTTTTATTCTCCGGGGCAATATCGACGTAGCGGTATGCTGCTCCCCCTGCCCGCACGATGGCGTCGATCAGCGCCTGGCCCGACTGGCTGGCATCTGTCACGCCATTGTCTTCCGGTCCGTTGTTGTCCTGCATCTCTACTACACCTACGATGTCAGGCTGCTTCAGATTGTGAACGATAGATTCTGCGATACCGTTTATCTTGTCGGCTTTGTCCCGGGCGGAGAAGTTCTCGATATTGTAGGTCGCGATGCTCAAGCGGTCTTCGGCAGGCTCGAGCGTGGTCACCTCCCGCTCGTAGCCGCTATCTACGACGGCAGGCAGGGGCTCCGTGTTGTACAGCTTGAAGTTGGCAAAGCTGTAGTCGATCACCCCGACGATCGGCCCGGCGAACGCATCCCCCACCTTGACCTCGGGAGCTCCCGCAACGAACTTGTCGGCAATGGTAATTCGCTCGGGATTGTAATTGTCTGCCGCAATCGGGATACCTCCGGCAGGAGTGCGTTCTTTATCGGGATTCGCCTTGTCAGAGAGAATGACGAATTCCACACTCGGCGGATTGGCAAAGGTCTTGGTCGCCCCTACGACGCGCGGCTGATCGACCCGAACGAGCATTCCCTCCAGGCTTTCCCAGAAGTCGATGCCGTCTTCTTCGGGATCAAAAAGGGAGAAGCTGTCATTGTCGATCACCGTTTTCGGGTATGGATAATCGCCCTCGCCCAGAACGACCGGAGCAGGGAGCGGCAAGCCCCTCTCCTTGACTGCTACGGAAGCGGCGTCGATTTCCGTCAGCGTCAGGTCGGTCGCTTCCCGGCTCTTGCTGACGTATTCCTTGACCGCTCCGCTGACCTCTACTCTGTCGCCCGCCCGGACATTTGCACCCGGTTCGTAGACATAGATGCCTTCCGAAGTGCGAGGGTCGTTGTCCGGCTCAGGGTCCTGCATGTAGAACCCGACCGTTCCCGAATTGCCGTTTACCACTGCTGTCACTATGCCCTCCACGCGGGACACGTTTGCTCCCTCATACGGAGAACGGTGCCCTTTGCCCTGAATGTCGCGGATGCGCAGGGCGTCCGGCTGGCTTCCACCATCGCCGATCACGTCTTCGGCCAAGCGGGGGACCAGCTTATACTCGTTAAAATCGTAGGTGACGACCCCGGTCAAGCGTTCGTAAAACGCCCCCGGCTTGAGCAGAGCAGCATCGTACGGCTTGGCAATGAAGGCCCCATGCGGATCGGTCAAAGTGACATTCCCTTTGCTGTCCCTTGCGCCTGCGGTCACATTTTTGATTGTGACCAGCTCGGCCTCGAACTGTTCCCCGGCTGCAGCGCTAAAGTCTGTCGAGATGACCTCCTGCGGCTCGGGGACGCCCGCGTTCTCCTGTACGATCACGACATCGCTTGTGCTGGCCGGCTCGATCTGCGGCAGCCCGTAGTAATCATTCACTTTCCCGGTTGCCCGGACTTCATCGCCGATCCGAACGATATTGCCGAGACCCGCCGCACGCACCAGCATGCCCGCCGTCTCGTCCTGCAGAAAGACGTTCGTCTTGCCGCCAGCTTCGAAAGCGGCAGTGACAATGCCCTGGACGGATGCAAGCGTTCCCGAAGACGACGTCCGCACCTCGCTGATCGGCTTGACCTCCGGCACCTCTCCTCCCGGCTCTCCGCCGCCTTCTCCCGGCTCTTCCGGGGAGCTCTGGCTGTTCTGCGGCTGCGGCTCCCAGGCGAGAAAGTCAGCGCCGTTATGATCCGTATCCCAGGCGCTGCCTTTCCCGGGCACGAATCCGGACTCGCTGCTTTTCCGGACAATGCTTTTCGCAGCCGAAGGAGCGGGGGCCGGGCTTTCTCCCTCGTGCGCATTTGCCGTTCCGTAGCCGACAAAATCGATCACGGCCAGATCAGTCACGGGATTGCCGGAAAGCGCTGTCGCATGACTGACCAGCGCTACTTTTCCTCGCGTGGCGGAAATGTTCGTGCCGCCGGTCGCATCAGCGCTGGGGAGGGCACTTCCATTGGCTCCGCCGCTCGCCAGCCGGACGAGGTAGTAGCTGTGGGCGGAAATACTGCCCGACAACGGCGTTACGAGCCAATTTTCCCTGTCTGCAGCGGCGTACTGAACGGACCAGTTGTTCAGCGAAACGGCTTGTCCGCTCGGATTGTACAGCTCGACGTAATCGTGCTGGTAAGTTGCCCCGCTGTTCCCGCCAGCGCCGTAAATCTCGCTGATCACTACGTGCCCGGCGACAGCGGCCTCGGCTTTTGGCGCAAGTCCGAACGGCAGCACTGTCGCAATCATGAGCACTGCGGCCAGCACCAGGTGACGCCAGCTCCGTTTTCCCTTCCTCATCAACGGATTCATCGTGTACTTCCCTCCTTGATTGTTTTTGCGGTTCTTATCCTGATTCTATAGAACTTGTCTAAATGTTATGTAAATTTT
The DNA here is from genome assembly GCF_038592925.1 of Brevibacillus sp. FSL K6-2834. Classification (NCBI taxonomy): domain Bacteria; kingdom Bacillati; phylum Bacillota; class Bacilli; order Caryophanales; family Paenibacillaceae; genus Brevibacillus; species Brevibacillus sp. FSL K6-2834. Next base: position 1,508,110 of record NZ_CP151945.1, on the reverse strand, counting down.
ACGCAAAGATTTGTACACTCCTCCTGTTTCCAGCAAAAAACCGCCTAAAGCCATGTTCTGGCTTCAGACGGCTATGACTGTAGCACTATCGCACGATACCGCCAGCTCCGACTTTCTTCCGTTGCGGCTCTCCCACCAGCCCGTTTCGTCGTTGCATGGCCGTGGTCAAACCGTATGTGCTCCCCTGTTGCGAAGGCTCCTCCTCGGCTGGCCGCCTCAGACACGCCATCACTTGTTTTTGGCATACAGCCAGTTGTAGTAGCTGGCATGTTTTAACTCATCCGTCATGATTTCAAAAATCGTGTCCCGGTACTGCTGCGGTATATACCGGTAGATGGTGCGATATTTTTCAAAAGCCTTTAATTCGCCCAGCAACGCTTGTTCAATTCCCTCCAGATAGCTGGCAGGTCTCTGAAACGTCTCTCCCTCTTCGCTCATCCCGGGACGCTGCCCTGCCAATTGGGTATACAGCTGCCGGAAAAGCCTCCGATGCTTCCGCTCGTCATCGCGAATGCCGGTGATGACGTCCTTCTCCTGCTGGGTCGGCGCAACAGTGATCAGGTAGTCGTAAAAAAGCTCGTCGCTGCGCTCACCTGAGATGCCTTCCTGAATCATCCGCAACACAACAGCTGCCCGATCATCATGGCGGTCCATCGCCACAGGCCAAATCGGCGCATAAGTGGCATAGCCATACGGTCCCCACCAATATCCGTTCATATATCCTGACTCCTTCGCTTTTTCCCTGTCAGGATATTCGCCCGCTAGGCTGATGGAGCATGTTTGAAAACGAAAAAAAAATATCAAACCATTTTTTCCGGCCGCAGCGCCTCCTCAATGTCCGGCGACCAGAGCCCTGCTTCCCGGATGACCTGCACAAGTGTCTTGTTTTCCGAAAAAGCTTGCTTGGCCAGAGCAGCTGCCTTGTCGTAACCGATCAGCGGGTTGAGCGCCGTCACCAGAGAAAGACTCGCTTCCATCCACTTGGCGCATTGGACTTCGTTTGCTTCCAGCCCTTCCAGACATTTTTCCCGCAGCACATCCAGCATATTGCTCAGGATCGTGATGGATTGCAGCAGGTTGTAGCCGATCACCGGCATCATGACGTTGATCTCCAGCTGGCTTCCGCATCCCGCCACCGTCATCGTGGCGTCATTGCCGATGACTTGTGCCGCCACCATGTACGACATCTCCAGCATCACCGGGTTGACTTTGCCCGGCATGATCGACGAGCCGGGCTGCACCGCGGGCAATTGAACCTCAGCCAGGCCGGTGCGGGGACCGGAGCTCAGCAGACGCAGGTCGCTGGTCACCTTGATGACGTGCACGGCCAGCTCCTTTAACGCAGAATGAACCTCCAGAGCGGCAGCCGTATTTTGCATAAAGGCAAAGCGGTTGCGCGGCTGGGCAAAAGGCAGGCCGGTTCGTCTGGCAATTTCCTCGATGGCGAGCTCGGCATACTGCGGGTGGGCATTGATCCCGGTGCCGACAGCGTTTCCGCCGAGTCCGATCTCATACAGCCGCTCAGCCGACTGCCGGATGCGTTCACGTGCATTTGCAAAGCTTTGCGCGTAGCCGGAAAATTCCTGTCCCATGCGAATCGGGACGGCATCCTGCAAATGTGTGCGCCCGGCCTTGATGATCCCCATAAACTGCTCGGACTTTGCCCACAGCACTTTTACCGTACGGTCCAACGCAGGCAAGAGCTCGTGCTGGACCAGCTCTGCACCGGCGATGTTGATCGCGACATGTATCGTGTCATTGGTAGATTGGGCCATATTGACGTCATCGTTCGGGTGCACAAGCATCTGATCGATTTGTCCGCCCAAAAGCTGGGTCGCGCGGTTGGCAATCACTTCGTTGGCGTTCATGTTTTGCGAGGTTCCCGCCCCCGCCTGAAAAGCGTCGACGACGAACTGGCCGTCCCACTTTCCCTCGATCACTTCCTCTGCCGCCTGGATGATGGCCCTGGCCTTCCGTTCATCTAGCTGGCCGCAGGTCATATTGGCATGAGCCGCGGAAGCCTTGATCAGTCCCTGCGCACGGATAAAAGCCCGCGGCAGCCTGAGTCCGCTGACAGGAAAATTTTCGACTGCACGCTGTGTCTGCGGGCCGTACAGGGCATCTGCAGGGATTCTCACCTCTCCCAGGGAGTCTCTTCCGATACGTACTGACATGCTGTCCACTGGTGTTGACCCTCCTTTGCGATCGCTCTATGATGCACACCCTATTCTTCCCAGCAGCATTTCATGATATGTTTGGCTTCTGGGAGCTTGCAGCTTATGGAGGGGCTTTTGGGATCGTTTTGGCAAAGCTTGAGGAGGAAAAGGACATAGAAAAACGCGGGTGTTCCCTGAACGGGCTCCCGCGCTGTTTTACGCTTTCTTGACCGCTTTTACATCGTAGACGCCGTGTGCGACGCTGATCACATGCTCCGGCTTGGGCTTGCCTCTGCTCTGTCTGTGGCCTTCCAGATGAGCTTCGCTCGTTTCCCACTTTTTCCACGCTTCTTCCGATTCCCAGCGGATCATGACGATTACTTCCTCGTCTCCTCTGCGCACCTTTTTAACCAGAACGCTCAAATCGATGAAGCCTTCGGACTTCTCAATCTCTCCCGCCTGGCTGAACCGGTTCACGACCAGATCGGAGGTCCCTTCCTTGACCGTAATCGTTTTCGTTTCTATAAACATGAAGCACACTCCTCTTCGCACAATTGAAAAAATATGGTGTGTCTTCATTTTAGTTGATAAAGATTATCATTGTCAACAAATAACCCGGGCAGCTTACACTTCTCGCCCGGGGCCTATCCTTTACGTTGAAAAGAAATAAAATGCGCCATATACAAACAAATTTGGCAATGCCGCAAGAAAGAAGAAAGATGTCCACCTGATCCTGCTCTTGTTGTCCTTGTGCTCTTGCTGGGGCTGTTGAAAATAGGCCGGTGGCTCGGCGGTTGACTGAAGCGAAGAGAAGCTGACTAGCGCACCTAGTGTAAACAGAATGGCAGCCGAATAGAACGTCCAGGTCATAATCCATTGGTAATCGTTTTTTAGAAGTCCGGCGAGAACAATCAAAAGCGCTATAGCGCAGCCTGTAGTTAAGGATTTTCTCATAGCTCTGCCACATCCCTGTTTTTATTTCAATCCCTTCTCTCTACCATAATCGTTTTTGTAAATAATGTAAATATTTAGAATTACAAAGAAAGCAAAAACGTCTCGCTTTCCACAGGAAGTCCGAGACGTTTTTAACAGCAGCCGTGCAGCAGCCTATCAAGTCAGCATCGGCAGTACCATATTGAGCAAAAACAACCCTGCAACGACGTACAAAAGCGCGGGCACTTCCTTGCTTTTCCCCAATGCTACCTTCAGCAGCGGATAAGCGACGAATCCGAAGGCAATCCCGTCAACGATGCTGTAAGACAGGGGAATCAGGGCAATGATGAGGAAAGCGGGAAATCCCTCGGAAAAATCGCGGAGATTGATGTTCTGCACGTTTTGCAGCATCAACGCCCCGATGATGATCAATACCGGAGCGATCGCGCTGTCCGGAATCAGCTTGATGGCCGGCAAGAACAGCAGCGACAGCAAGAAAAGCACTCCCGTGACGAGAGAAGCTAGTCCAGTACGAGCTCCCGCTGCGATTCCCGCAGCAGACTCCACGGTCGAAACCGTCGGACTGGTGCCCAGGATGCCGGACAAGGCGGACGAAATTGCGTTTGCCTGCAGACTGCGGCGAAACTTCTCGGGCTGTCCTGCCATTTGCGTATGTCCGTGAACCAGGCCGATGTTTTCAAACACGATCACCATCGCCAAGGAGAACGTCGCCACCCAGAACGGAAGCGTTGCGATGTGCGAGAACGAAAATGCGGCAAACACCTCACCGTAGGAATCAAAGGAAATCCCGGACATGCCTTGTCCCGGATGAACCAATCCGGCAAGCCAGCCGATTCCTGTACCTGCGGCGATCCCGATCAAAAAGTTTCCGGGGACGTTTCGGACAAACAAGACAAGCGTCAATAGCAGAGTCGCAAGCGTAACCCATACCTGTGGATGGGAAAGGTCACCGAGCGCTACAAAGGTGGAGGGATTGGTCACGACCAGGCCGCCTTTTTGCAGCCCGATAAAGGTGAGAAACAATCCGATTCCAACCGTAATCGCTTCCTTGAGCGAATCGGGAATGGCGTTGGACAGCACGGTTGCCGCTCCCGTAAAGGCAATGGCGGCAAAGATGACCCCCGACAGAAAAACAGCGGCCAGCGCTTCCTGCCATGGCAAGCCCATCGTATTGCACAGCGTGTACGTAAACAAGGCGTTGATCCCCATCCCAGGGACCAAAATCATCGGGGCATTGGCCCAAAAAGCCATCAGGATCGATCCGATAAAGGCGGTCAGCACAGTCGCCAGAATGCCGGCTTCGAGCGGGATGCCGGCATCCTCCAAAACGGAGGAATTGACTGCGACGATATACACGATCGTGACAAAGGCGATAAAACCGGCCATTATTTCTTTTTTTACAGTGGTTTGACTCGCTTGCAGATGAAATATCCTCTCCAACAAACTGCGCACATATGTCCCTTCTTTCTCTCTGTTGTTGCTCATGTAAGTTTCCGAAACATATGCTAACATAGCTCTATCGATATAAAAAAAATTTGTTTTATCTCCGTATCATACGTTTTACATATGAAAGGCAGGCAGACTCATGGATATTCGTCAATTGCGCTATTTTATCGCGATCGCAGAAGAAGGCCAAATCACCGGAGCAGCCAGACGCTTGCGTATGGCCCAACCACCGCTCAGCCAGCAATTAAAGCAGATGGAAGAGGAGCTGGGTGTCGAGCTAATCGAGCGCTCTGGAAAAAAAATCGCGCTGACACAAGCGGGCGTCACCTTGTACAAGCAGGCATTAAATCTTGTCCACCAGATGGAGGAAGCCATATCCGAGGTGAAGGAAACGGGCGAAGGCGTTCGCGGGACTCTGTCTGTCGGCGTGAGCGCCCTTTCCTCCTACCGCTTGCCCGAGCAAATCCGCCAGTTTCGGGAGCGCTATCCGTTGATCACCTACAAGGTGTGGAAAGGAGACACACAGCTTCTCAGCCAATGGCTGGAGCAGCGAACGGTCGAAGTCGCCATCGTCAGGCTCCCCCATTCGCTGGCGCATTGTACGACAATCCCGCTTTTGGAGGAAACGTTTGTCCTGATCGTTCCCGTTTCTTCTCCGCTCTCCCAAAAAGATAGTATCCATATGCGGGAAATCGCTGACCACCCTTTGATCATGCCCAGTACGCCCGGACTCGGCATCTATGAGCTTTTGGTCAAGGAATTTGGCCGCCTGGGCGTGACTCCGCATGTGATCTGTGAATGTCCTGACCTCTCGCTGATCGTCAGTATGGTCGGGGCCGGGGTTGCCGCTGCGATCGTCCCCCGCTCTGCTTGGGAGACGCAGGGAAACGCCAATATCAGCCGTCTGGAGATCACTGGCACCTCGATCACCTCGTCGTCCGCCATCGTCTGGCAGACGGAACGCCATCTCTCCAAGGCAGCACGCCATTTCATCGAGATGTTTGCTCCGATTCCGGAGCAATAATCGGCCCGCATGTGAAAACGAGATGGTTCTTTTTAGCCACAGAGGATAAACAAGCCCGGTTCGTGGGATTCTATACCACTGATATCTTCCATTTTCGATTTCGGCTTCCTGACATTGCATTTCATCTCGCAAAGTCCGACAAAGGAGGGCTCCCATGACCTTTGCCATCTCATTGGCGGTGGTGCTGCTGTTTGTTCTCTGGGGCTTTTTTTCACCGTCTCAGCTTACAGAAACAGCGACCAATGTCCTGCATGCTACGACTTCCAATTTTGGCTGGTTTTATCTTCTGGTTACCTTCTTTTTCCTCGTCTTTTGCATTTTCCTGGCCTTCAGCAAATACGGCCAGATTCGGCTCGGGGACGATGATGACGAGCCGGAGTATTCGGCGGTTACCTGGTTTTCCATGCTGTTTAGCGCTGGTATGGGAATCGGGCTTGTCTTTTGGGGCGTCGCCGAGCCTGTGTCCCACTATTTTTCCCCGCCCGTCGGCGTTGAAGCCGAAACATCCGAGGCGGCCCGTACAGCCATGCGGTACGCTTTTTTTCACTGGGGGCTTCATCCCTGGGGGATTTATGCCGTCATCGCCCTTTCCCTGGCCTACTTCCAGTATCGCAAAGGCGCAAAAGGCTTGATCTCCTCGACGTTTTACCCCCTTCTGGGTGACAGGGTAAACGGTCCCATCGGCAAGCTGATCGATATTCTCGCCGTGATCGCAACCGCTTTTGGAGTCGCAACCTCCCTCGGATTGGGAACGCTGCAAATCAACGGCGGATTGAGCCATCTTTTCCAGATTCCGAGCAATATCACGGTCCAGATAACGATTATCGCCGTCATTACCGTCCTGTACCTGTGGTCTGCTACCTCCGGTCTGGACAGAGGGATCAAAATCTTGAGCAATACCAATCTGGTATTGGCCTTGGCCCTTTTGCTGCTCACTTTGATTTTTGGCCCGACCGCCTTTCTCTTCGACAACTTTACCAACACATTGGGAAGCTATTTGCAAAATCTCGTCTCCATGAGCATGCGGCTTATGCCTTTTACCGAAAGCAACTGGATCGCCAACTGGACGCTGTTCTACTGGGCCTGGTGGATTGCCTGGGCGCCTTTTGTCGGCACATTTATTGCCCGGGTATCCAAAGGCCGAACGATCAAGGAGTTTATTATCGGCGTCCTTCTGGTGCCGACTGTGCTCAGTTTTATTTGGTTTTCTGTCTTCGGAGGAACCGCTCTCCATCTGGAGATCTACGAGCACGCCCCCATCGGCGACGCGGTAAAGCAGGACGTCTCCAGCGCTCTTTTCATTACGCTGGAACAGCTCCCGATGGGGATGATCCTGTCGGTGGTCGCCACCCTTTTGATTATCATTTTCTTCATTACCTCGGCCGATTCCGCCACATTCGTCCTGGGGATGCTCTCCTCGGGCGGCAAGCTGGATCCGCCCAATCCGGTAAAAATAACCTGGGGTATTCTCCAATCCTCTACCGCTGTCGTCCTTCTTCTAAGCGGCGGGCTGGAAGGACTGCAGACTGCATCTATCGTCGCTGCGCTGCCCTTTGCGGTTATTTTGACCCTGATGTGTTTCTCTTTGCTGCGAGCGCTGCAGGAAGAGGATCGCGCGATGAGGAAAAAGCGGCGGGAGCAGGAAAAGAAGCTCAGGCGGCTGCTTGAGCAACTGTAGGAAAGATCCCAAACGCAAAGATGACCTGTCGATTGACATAAGCAATCAACAGGTCATCTTTGTCTATGCCCAAAAGGCATCCGGTTCTTTATTCGGAACGGCTCATTTCAGAGCGAACGTCAATCCCGTTTTTTATAAGCAGTGCTGCTGTTACCCCTACGCCTGCTTTTTTCCGTCCGGTAAACGTACCATCGTACACGTTTGAACTGCCGCAGGATGGACTGTTTTCCTTCAGGATTGCCGACACTGCTCCTGCCGTCCGGGCGAGCTGCAGCGCCTGCAGAGCTCCAGACTTGAATTCCTCCGTGACATCTCGGCCCGTATTATCGACAACCTTGGCGCGGCCCTCCCAGACGTCAAACCCGTCTCCCCCAATGATCTCGGCCGGCGGACGGGGCGTAGGCAAACCGCCCATCTGCTCCGGGCAAACAGGAATCGCTTTGCCTTCCTTCAACAGATTTTCAATCGTTTCATCCAGGCATGCCCCTTGATCATAGCGGCATTTACAGCCGATCAAACAGGCGCTCACGATTTGCATTCGCAACCACTCCTACCGGGAGATTACAGCCTTCTCAACTTCACTTTTTGTATCATATGATCCTCTCCCTTTTCCAGGATGAGGCGGGCACGTCCGCGAGTCGGCAAAATATTTTTCCGTAGGTTGATACCGTTGATCTCATTCCAAATGCTGGTCGCAACCTGGGTAGCTTCCGTATCGGACAAGCTGGCGTAGCGTTTAAAATACGATGCGGGGTCGGAGAAAGCCGTCTGGCGAAGCAGCTTGAAGCGGTCAATGTACCACTTCTTGATCAAGTCCTCCTGCGCATCCACGTAAATGGAAAAGTCAAAGAAATCGGAGACGAATACCTCCGTCAGCCTCCGCTGATTTTCATCGAGCGGGGTTTGCAAAACGTTCAGTCCTTCGACGATCAAAATATCCGGCTCCCGCACGATCTGCCATTCGTCCGGCACGATGTCATAGACCAGATGGGAGTAAACAGGAGCAGCCACTTCGGAAACTCCCGATTTGACGTCAGACAAAAAAGAAACGAGACGACGGGTGTTGTAGCTTTCGGGAAATCCCTTGCGCTTCATCAATCCGCGCTCTTCCAAAATGCGGTTCGGATAGAGAAAACCGTCGGTCGTCACCAAATCCACCTTGGGGTGATTGGGCCAACGGGATAAAAGCGTTTGCAAAATTCGGGCTGTTGTACTCTTGCCTACTGCAACACTGCCGGCGATGCCGATGATAAACGGCACTTTCTTTTCCAGATTCCCCAGAAATGTATGTGTGGCCTGATACAGCTCCTGTGTGGCTCCTACATGCAGATTTAGCAGCCGGGAAAGCGGTAGATAGATGTCTGCCACTTCCGTCAGGGACAGTTTTTCATTCAACCCCTGCAAACAGGCCAGTTCTTCATCGGAAATGGTCAGCGGCGTGGATGCCCGCAGTCCTCTCCACTGCTCGCGACTGAACGTAACATAAGGCGATGCCATCGGAGTTGTACATCCTTTCTTCGTTCGGTATGCTGTCTTGCCGTTTATTCCTCGTTTATTCCTTCCATAGTGTAACACCTGTGTCTTCTCTTGGGAACAATCCGTTTGCACTTTGGCTTGCCGGTTCGGATTGGCGGAACTATGTTGCTTGGGAGAAAATGGCGGTTGGACAGGCTTTTGTGGAAGAGATGAAAACGGGAGAAAATGCTTCAGGTTCGGTAGGACACTGCTTGGAGGCAGCACTGTCCGGCACCAGGCCAAAAGCGGATGAGTCAGGAGGCAAATCAGGTTGGACGCTGAAGGAGTGTTCCGTATTTGGCCTGGTGCCTGGGATGTGTCCCAAAGACCTTTGCATTTTCTCCCGTTTTCATCTCTACAGCAGCTGGTTTCATTCGCTTATTTCGCTTTTTTCTTGAGGGTCAATGGTTCCCAGTAAAGATTGCCGAATTGCGTGAAAGCATGATTGGCAAGACTTGCTGAGAAAGGGAAAAACCCGCCGCCGTTTGTAGGCTGACGGGCTGCTAGGTCAATCGTATTGTTGGCGTTATACGGTTCGTGTTTTGAATACCTGCATTTGTTTCCTATTTGCCGAGAAACGCCTGGAGCATCCATACATGCTTTTGCAGGCTGGAACTTATTTCCAGAAGCATATCCGAGGTGGCTTCGTCATTTTCCTTTTCTGCCACAGACATGCCTTCCTCCAGCTCGCGGATGACTGTTTGGAAGTCGGCGACTACAGCTTGCACCATTTGCTCGGCGGACTCGCCCCCTTTGCCCTCCTCGAGGCTGGCCGCCTCCAGACAGGCTTTCATCGTCGAGACGGGCTTTCCGCCGATTGCCAGGAGGCGCTCCGCCAGCTCGTCCACATAGCCGGCTGCTTCGTTGTACAGCTCTTCAAATTTGGCGTGGAGCGTAAAGAAGTGCGGCCCGTTCACGAACCAGTGATAATGGTGCAGCTTTATGTACAGAACGGACCAGTTGGCGATCTGCTTGTTTAAAATGCCGTGCAGGGTGTTGCTCATTTGTCATTCATCCTTTCGGGGTAGTGGATAGTGTCTACACTTCAGGAAAACATCTACAGACAACTAGTAGTCTCCCGCCCCGAGCAAATGATTATACCTTCCAGAATGGGTGATCAAGTGTCATCTCGTCACAGCCTCTTCGATCACCAGTTTGCACGCATCCGCATCCAATCGCGCCTGCACGCCGAATGGCAAAGCGATATTGCAAGCGCCGTGCCCGGCCTGTAAATTCCAGATCGTCGGCTTCCGATAAGGCACGACGATATTTTTGAAGACATCGAGAACGGAAAAGCCATCCCGTTTTTTCGGAACGCAGTTTTCCCACGTACCGATAATGATTCCGGCGCAATCCTCGAAGGTTCCGGCAAGCGCCAATTGCATCAGCATTCTGTCGATACGGTACGGCTCTTCGTCCACGTCCTCCAGAAACAGCAGCTTGCCCCTCGTGTCCAATTGATAAGGCGTACCGGCCAAAGCTGCGACCAGCGAAAGATTGCCGCCCACGATCGGACCGCAAGCCGCGCCGCCGACCAGACAACTGATCTCCTCTCCCTCGGGATTGATGATCTCGCCTAGCGGATCGGGACAGGTCATCGCCCGGAGCAAATAATCGCGCGACCACGGGTCCAGCTCGCTGGCAATTCCCGCAGAGGCCATCGGGCCGTGCAGGGTGGCAAGACCCGCTTCCTGCATAAACACGGTGTGCAGGGCCGTGATGTCGCTGTAGCCGATAAACAGCTTGGGGTTGGCAGCGATACAATCGTAGTCAAGCAGGGGCAAAAGCTGCGGCGTACCGTATCCGCCCCGCAGGCACATGATCGCATCTACCTCCGGATCGGCGAACATGCAGTTGATCTCCTCTGCGCGAAGCTGTGGGTGCCCTGCGAGATAGCCTCCGTATGTTTGACGGCAGCTCTCGCCCACTTTCACCTGAAACCCCAACGCCTCCAGATCGGACTGCGCCTTGGCCAAAACCTCCGGGGTGGCAGGACTGGACGGTGCCGTGAGCCCGATCGTATCTCCGACCTGCAGTGCTTTTCCTTTTCTCATCCCGTTTTCTCCTCTCAGTATGGACACGCGCCGGGAGGATAGAGCCAGCTTCAGCAGACGACATCCGCTTCGCGCTTCCAATGCGAAGCTTTGCTACTGCTGCTTTTGGCCATACCACAATTTCTCGTGCGCGAGTCTTGCATTCTATTCTTTATAGGCCCATTTGAAATCGATTTTGCTCAGCGGATCGACGCGGACCCCTTTTACCTTTTCGCTCTGAACCCAGGCATTGACGTCGCTGAAAATGCCGGTCAGCGGCATCTCCTCCATCAGGAGCGCCTCGGCCTCCAGCAGGATTTGCCTTCGTTTTTGCTCGGCTGTCTCCCGATACGACTTTTTGATCAGCTCGGTGTAGACCGGATTGTGCCAGCGGGTAATGTTGCTGGAGCTGTACTTCTCGATAAATTTTTGCAGGAAATTGACCGGATCATTGTAGTCAGCCGTCCAACTGGAGCGGGCAATCTCAAAATTGCCCTGCTCCTGGTCGTCGAGGTATACCTTCGTTTCCTTGTTCACCAGCTTCACATCCACGCCCAGCTGCTTTTTCCAGACAGCTTGCAGGGCTTCGGCAATCGCCCTGTTGCGATCATTGGTATTGTACAGGTAGCTGATCCTTGGCAGCCTGGAGATGCCCAGCTCCTTCATCCCTTCGGCCAACAGTCTTCGCGCCTCCTCCGGCTGGTTGTCTGCGAAAAAACCATCCGGCTTTAGCGAAGCGGTGATCGGCGTGATGCCCATCAAGGGCGTCTGGCCTGCCTGCCCGATGTTGTCAGCGATTTCCTTTCGGTTGATGGCATAGGCAAACGCTTTGCGTATCTTCGCATTGGTAAAGGGCGGCCGTTCGGCGTTGAAGCGGATATAGTACGACGTCGCTTTCGGTTTGGCGACGAGCTTCCCCTCCCGACGCAGCGGCTCCACGGCATCCACAGGCAAGCTGCTGATCGGCCCGCCTGCCCAGTCCAAATCGCCGTTCTCAAACATGGCAAGCTCCGTATTGGCATCGGAAATCATCGAGAATTCGATTCGCTCCAGCTTGACGACGTCACGCTCCCAATAGGTGTCATTCTTGACGAGGACCAGCTTGTTCTTGTGCTCCCACGTATCAAGCTTGAACGGGCCGTTCCCGACCAGTGTTTTCGGGTCCTTGGCCCAGTCCGGGTTTGATTCTGCCACGTTTTTATTGATCGGCATCAAAAAGGAGACCAGTGTCGGAAAGAAGGGCATCGGGTGCTCCAGCACAACCTGCAAGGTTTTGTCATCCAGCGCCTTCACGCCCACATCGTCTCGCGCAGCCTTCCCTGCCGCAAACGCCTGGGCGTTTTTCAAGCTGTAAAACTGATACGCTGCCTGCGAGCCTGTCTTCGGGTCCAGGGCGTGCTTCCAGGCAAACTCAAAGTCATGGGCTGTAACCGGATCGCCGTTGCTCCACGTCGCATCCCGCAAGGCAAACGTATACGTCGTTTTATCATCCGAGACCTTCATGTCCGACGCGATGGAATTGATCGGGTTTCCCGCTTCATCCAGCCTTGTCAGGCCGTCAAAGATGGCGCGGATGACAGCACCGGAGACAGTGTCCTCGGCAAACGTCGGGTCGAGCGTAGCCGGCTCCTCCATGTTCATCCTGAGTACCTGCAAATCACCGGTGGCGAAAACAATTTCACTATCAGAAGAAATTGTTTCATTCACAGCAGAAGCCGATTCGCCGGTGGGCACCGATGGCTGAGCTGAGCCTGCCGCCCCCGGCGCCTGACTCCCGGCCGGTGCAGAGCTGCTGCTGCCCATGCAACCGGCCAAACATACTGCCAGCACAAGCAAGGAACTGAGTCGAAACGAAGCTCGCCGTCTCAAGATCACATACCTCCTGCTTTTTCGTGTTGAAATATTGCAAAAACTGTACCAGGATCATCGGCGCTTCCAACGACTCCCCTATTATTCACAATCGAATAGACTTTGGCACAATAAAGCAAAAAAGAAAAGCAGACAGGTATGCATATTTGCATGGATCGATTCAGGGAAGAATCGCGTGCTTCCGCAGTTTTCTGCTCGCGCTCGGCTGACTGATCCCCAGTGCTTTCGCCACCTTGGTGGTCGTCTTGTGGACGTCGTATGCACGCTGCAGCAACTGCTTTTCCACTTCTTCGATCGCCTCCTGCATCGAAAGCATCCGCTCGACCTTGATGCCTTTTCCCGCTCCTTTGGCTGCCTCACAAATATATTGCGGAATTTGATCCGGCATGATCAGCACATCGTGAGAAGTAACGACCAGCCGCTCCATCACGTTCTCAAGCTCGCGGACATTCCCCGGCCAGTCATACTCCTCCAGGATCTGATGGCACTGATCGCTGAGCTTGCGGTGAAGACCGTACTTGTCGGCGAACAGGTTGAGAAAGTAGTGAACCAATACGGGAATTTCCTCTCTTCTCTCCCGCAGCGGCGGTATTTCCAGCGGAACGACGTGAATGCGGTAATACAGATCCTCGCGAAATTTCCCTTCATCCACCATTTGCTTCAGGTTTTTATTCGTCGCTGTGATCAGCTTGATGTCAACCTTTTTCGGGCTGGTGCCGCCTATCGGGGTGATCGTTTTTTCCTGCAGGACATTCAACAGCTTCACCTGAAGATTGAACGGCAGCTCCCCGATCTCATCCAAAAAGAGCGTGCCCCCGTCTGCTTTCTCAATCAACCCTGCCTTGCCGTCCTTGTCAGCCCCTGTAAAAGCCCCCTTCTCGTAGCCGAACAGCTCTGATTCCAGCAGGCTCTCGGGTATCGCGCCGCAGTTGATGTGAACAAAAGGCCTGTCTTTTCTCGGACTGCGCTCATGTATATACTTTGCCAAAACGCCTTTTCCCACTCCGGATTCGCCGAGCAGGATGACCGAGGAGTCTACCTGTGACAGCTTGTCCGCCATAGAGGCCACCTGCCGCATGCTCGGACTTCTGTACACCAGGCCGTTTTCGCCGCCGGCCAGCCTGTTCTGTTTGGCGATTTCCATATGGTACAGGGTGCCCAGATATTTGTTTTCCTCCAATTCCTGCTGCAGCTTTTCCTGATCGGTAATGTCTGTGGAGGTATTCACGACGCCAAGCAGGCACCCCTGACGGTCGAAGATGGGCGTCCCGACCACATACAGCTTGCGTTTTTGCTGTGTAGTCTGAATCGTATGAACCTTTTTTCGCTCCCGAATCACTCTCATCGTGATCATCGGATTAAAATACCCCTGCCGGTAAAAGTCTTCGATTGGCTTGCCGATCATCTCGGCTGGATCGATCCCGAAAAACTCCCCGTAGCGTTCGGAGCAGTACAAGGTTTTTCCTTCCGCGTCCGTAATATGGACGATGTCGAACAGCGAGCCCAGCACATCTTTGTAATCGATCATTGGTGTTTGACACTCTCCTTCGTTTCGCTCAGGCCTTCTGCCCGGCCTCTGCCAAAACGTAGCGGTTCGTCGGCCGGCCTACTCCGCCGTAAGACACATCTCTTTTGACGCGTCCGGACTTCTCCAGGAATTCCAGATAGCGCCTCGCCGTCACCCGGGCAATGCCTACCCGCTCCGCCACCTCTTCGGCAGACAGCGGCGTCTTGTTGGCCCTAAGCTGACGGGCGATTCTCTCCAATGTATCCATGTGCAACCCTTTGGGCAGGTCTTTTTCCCTAAAGGCTTCGCCAGAAGAAACGCCCTCCACTCCAGACACGGCGTCTGTACTCCGTCCCTCGATACTTGTCCGGAACAGCAGCTGATCGACTTCCTCCTGCGAGACCGTACCGTCCGCCTCCAACTGCTTGCGATACAAGCGGTAGCTTTCCAATGCCTGCTTGATCCGCTCAAATGTAAAAGGCTTGATTATGTAATCCACAACGCCGCTCCTGAGCATCGTCTGAATGGTCGGCTTGTCCTTGGCCGCTGTAATGACAATCACATCCACCGCCTGATTGGACGCCCGCAGCTCCTGAAGAGTCCGTACGCCGTCCTGGACGGGCATGAATACATCCATAATGACGAGGTCTGGATTCAGTTCCTGGACCAGTTGCACCCCTTCGACCCCGTTGGAGGCAACCCCCTCGACCTTGAACGGTGAAACGCGCTCGATAAATTGCCGGTTTACCTCCTGCACCATCGGGTCGTCCTCGATGACTACTACGCGAATGGCCGTTTGATTCTCCATTCTATGCTACACCTCCTTCATCGGGAACGTGATCAAAAAGCTCGTCCCTTCACCTGGCTGGGATTGGCAGCTCAGCTCGCCCCGTCCTTTTTTTACGATTTGATCGACCAGGTACAGCCCCAATCCGCGATGTTCCGTTTGCTTGCTGGAAAAGCCCCGCTCCAGCATGTGCTGCTGCACGTCATGGTCCATCCCGATTCCGTTGTCATCGACCAGCAGCGAGCACGATTCCTCGTCTTGCGCAATGCTGATGAACACCTCTTTGTGTTCCCTGTCGGACTGCTCCAGGGCATCAAAGGCGTTTTCGATCAGATTTCCCAGAATCAAGACGAAATTATGATGATCCAAATAGGGCGGAAAGCTCTCCAGGTGGCTCCGCCTGTCGATGACGACGCGTATCCCCAGCTCCTTGCCCCTGCTTACTTTTCCCATCAAAAGACCTGCTACGTTGTCGTCCGCAATGCGCGCGCTTAAAAAGGAGGTCAGCTCCTCCTGCTGGACATTCATGTCAAACAGGTACTCCAGCGCTTTCTCCTGCTGTCCTAGCTGCAGCAGTCCCGCGATCGTATGCAGCCTGTTCATATGCTCGTGATTTTGAACACGGAGGGCCTCGACAAATTCCCTGACCCCGGTCAGCTCCTCCGCCATCCGGGCGACTTCCGTTCTATCCTGAAAGATCGCCATCGCTCCGACTACCTTTTCGTCCACTTTGATCATAAACCGGTTGGACCACAAGAGAGCGTTGCCGACGTGAAGCTCGTGATCAAAAAAGTTCTGCCTTTTCTCCAGTACCTCCGGCAGGGCTGTATCGCGGATCACTTTGCGAATCGGCTTGCCCAGCACATCTCCCTCGATATGAAAAATTTGCTTGGCTTTGTCATTGCAGATCGTGATGCGCTCCTGAATGTCGATCGCAACCACGCCTTCGCGCATGGCGTGAAACGCGGCGGTCCGCTCGACGAGGATGCGGGAGATTTCCTCGGGCTCCAGATTGAGCATCTGTTTTTTGATGTGGCGGGCGAGCAGATACGATCCCCAAATCCCGAAAAACAACGAGAGGAGAAATGTGATGACGATGTTCTCCCGCTGTTGGTAAATGATCTCCCAAATGCCGGGCAATACATGTCCGACGATCACGACGCCGACCTGCTGATGCTGCGAATCCATCAGCGGGACATATGCCCGCAAGGCCGTTCCCATTTCTCCCCCGACCTTCTGCAGGTAGCTGTGCTCGGCAAAGGCAGCTTCCGCATGCTTGTCCTGAAAAACCGTGCCGATCCTCGATTCCAGAGGGTCAGAGAAGCGGATGCGGTCCATGTTCAATACGACGATATAGGTGACGTCATTGACGATCCGGATACGGCGGACGGCGGGATTAATGGTTTTCCAGCCGTCCGGCTCCTGTATGCTTTTCTGGATGGACTGGATTTGGGCCACGGTCCGGGCCGTCGTCATCAAGCGCTGTCCCAGCTCACTTTCCGTCATGCGGATAATGCTTCCAAGAAGAATAATGCCGCCGATCAGCAGAGAGAACAAAACGATTCCGACCGATAGAAGAGTGATTTTTCCCTTAATTTTTAATTGTTTAAACAGTGAGGTTCTTCCTTTCCCATGGGGTTACCTGTTACCATTATATCGTATCCGCCGCATACGTCCTCGAGAAAAGAGAGGTTGAAATCGAAAAAGCATTGGCAACCAAAAAAGTAAGCAGGTGTCATTCATGAAATCATTTCTCAGCATTACGTTGGTCGTCGTTCTCGGATTTTTGAGCGCGATCCTGATCGGGTTTCGCACCGACCTGCCTTTTTCTCCACTGGCCTATGACGAGGAGCAGGAGGGCTTGCAGGATCGGCTGATTATCAAATTCAGTCACGTTGTCGCGGAAAACACGCCAAAGGGGCTCGCTGTCGAGCGCTTTTCGCAGCTCGTCAAAGAAAAATCCAACGGACGTATCGAGGTGCAGGTCTTTCCAAACGGCATCCTGTACTCCGACATTACGGAATACGATGCCCTGCGAAACGGCGACATCCAGATGATCGCCCCCGCCTTTTCCAATCTTGCCGACAAAATTCCCGAGTGGTCGGTTCTCGATCTGCCATTTGCCTTTCGGGACGAGACGGATGTGGAGGAGGCCTTCAACGGGGAAATCGGAAGACTGCTGTTTGAAAGCCTGGAGCCTTTCGACATGAAAGGAATGGCCTTCTGGAACAACGGCTTCAAGCAGATGACGAGCAATCGGCCGATCCGCAGGCCGGAGGATTTCAAAGGACAGCGTTTCCGGATCATCCAGAGCAAGGTGCTGGAAGCCCAGTTTCAGGCGCTTGGGGCGAAAGGGTACGGGGCCCCGTTTACAGACGTGTATCAAAAGCTCGCCAGCGGCCAGGTGGACGGCCAGGAAAACACGATCTCCAATATTTATACGAGGAGACTGTATCAGGTCCAGCGGTACATGACGCTGAGCAATCACGGCTATCTCGGCTATGCCGTCATCATGAACAAGCAGTTTTGGGAAGATCTCCCGCCGGAAACGCAAACCATCATCCAGGAGGCCTTGAAGGAAACGACCGCGTACAGCAACCAGCAAGCTCTCGCCATCAACGAGCAGCAGTGGAACCAGCTCCAGAAAATGCCGCTGGAGATCCACAAGCTGACAGCGGAAGAAACGGAGGTATGGCAAGCGGCGATGAAGTCGGTCTACGATGCTTTCGCTCCGGTCATCGGCCCTGCCATTATGAAAGAGCTGGAAGAGCTGCATGCGAAACCAAAAAGACGCCGCATCGCCAGAAAAGAGGGCAAGCGCTTTCCTGAAGTAATTCCCAATTTATGGAATCAAGAATCGAAAGCGCTGTCATTATCGCAGTCTGAACTGCTCCTTGCGAGCAGCAAAACGGTTGGTTCCCGCATCTTATTGCGGAACTGCGGGTAGTCTTCTCATGCGCAAAAACAGGCAAAGGACCGGGCAGCTTATTGTCCGGTCCTTTGCCGATTGCGTCGCTATACGGTTCGCGGTGACAGCGAGCCTGCCTCCACCGCAGTCAACTCCTGCTCCCCCTGCTGAAGCTGATACATCTGATAATACTTGCCCCCAAGCTGCATCAGGGTATCGTGGTCACCCCGCTCGACGATTTCGCCTCGGTCCAATACGAGAATCAGATCAGCGTTTTTGATCGTCGAGAGCCGATGCGCGATGATAAACGTCGTCCGGCCCTTTTTCACCACTTCGAGCGCATCCTGGATTATCGCTTCCGTCTCCGTGTCGATGTTGGAGGTGGCTTCATCCAGTATGAGAATCGCCGGGTTAAAGGCAAGTGCCCGGGCAAAGGAGATCAGCTGCCGCTGCCCCGCCGACAAGGTGCTTCCCTTTTCGATCACCGGCTCGTCAATTCCTTTGGGCAAATGCTTCAATACCCGCTCTCCGCCGACTTCAGCCAACACCTTTTCCACCTGTTCCCTGGAAATCGAATCGTCTCCGAGCGAGACATTGGATGCGATCGTGCCCGTGAACAGGAACGGGTCCTGCAAAACGATTCCCATGTGATCGCGCAAGGTTTGGCGAGGGACGTCCTTAATATCGACCCCGTCTATCGTGATCCGGCCGCGCTGCACGTCATAAAAGCGGAACAGCAGATTGAGGATGGAGCTTTTCCCCGAACCTGTATGGCCGACGAGCGCCACGGTCTGTCCGGGCTTCGCTTCGAATGCAATGTCTTTGAGAACGTACTCGTCGTCCTTGTAGGCAAACCATACGTCCTCAAACTTGACGTGTCCTTTGTATCGCTCGATTTTCTGATCCGACACTTCCTCCCCTTGCTCGTCAAGCAGGACGAATACCCGCTCTGCAGACACTAGCGCCGTCTCCAGATTCGGCAGCTGATTGACGATGCGTACGACGGGCTGGAACAGCCGGTTCAGGTAATCGACGAAGGCGTACAGCACGCCGAGCGAAATGACGCCTTCCACCCCCGAGATGGAAATGCCGCCAAAATACCAGATCAGGGCGATAAAGGCGATATTCCGAATGACTCCGACCAGATTGTGACCGGTCATCGCATTGAGGCTGAGAAGCTTGCTTTTGTACGTAAAATGCCTCAGATTGTACGTTTCAAAATCCTGCTGCGTCTTTTTCTCGGTGCGAAACGCCTTGATGACGGTGATGCCCTGGATCGTCTCGTTGATCATTCCATTGATTTCGCTGACGGTCGCCCGAATCACCTGGTTGAACCGCTTGGCGAACCGACGATACACGTAGATCCAGACGCCCAGAAGGGGAACCATAAACAGGCAAATGGCCGCAAGCTGGCTGTTTAGCATGAACAAGGCGGCGAATACCCCGACCATATAAATGATACCGGAGAAGAAGTTGGCCAATACGGTAACGTACAGATCGCGAGTTGATTCGGTGTCGTTTGTAATCCGCGATACGACCTTTCCTGCCGGCAAATTGTCGAAGTAGTGAATCGGCAGCTTGTTGATGTGGGCAAACACGTCCATCCGCATTTTTCTGATAATCCGGTTCGCGGTAGCCTGAAGCAGGTATCGTTCGCCATAGCTGAAAGCAGCGGAAATGATCAGCAGGCCAAAGTAGAACACGCACAACTGGATCAGACCGCTCATTTCCGGTTGAAAAAACGGGTAAAGCTCCCCCGTTTCCAGCTTTTGTGCCGCGTAAGTCCGGGTTTCCGTTCCCTTCGTGATCGCGAGCTGCCCTTCCGGCGTAATGGTCCTTTCGCCGTCAAGCAGCACGGGTTCGCCGACAAAGTAATAATCCTGCTGCACCTGAAGCACCCTTGCTTCCGCACCGCGGGGCTCTCCCTCGGAAAAGTGGTCGGCGCGTTTGTACAGCTTGCCGCCGTAGGATACCGCATACGGACCTTGCTGCTCTGTCACATACCAGGGCTGCTCAATTCCGGAGATGTGCACATCGATCATCCGCTTGGCGATCAAGGGGCCTGCCAGATCTGTTCCCACCGCCACGGCGAGCATCAGCAGCGCGGCGAGCAGCTGCCATTTAAAAAGCAGCGCATAGCGAACGAGCCGCTTGCCCGTTTTGGCCACATTGCCCGGGGTCCGGTCTATCTCCAAATCATACAGTTCCGCATCCATCTCCCTCACCTGCTCCCTGTCAGTTTTTCTTCTACCTGCTGGCGTGTGAACTGTTCCTTGTACCAGCCGCCCATCGCCATGAGCTGATCATGTGTTCCTTCCTCGATGACACGTCCTTCATCCAGTACCAAAATGCGGTCTGCATGCTGTACGGCCGAGAACCGGTGTGTTGTAATCAGCGTGGTTTTGCCTGCGCGAGCCTTGCGGATATTGGCGATGATTTCCGCCTCTGTGCGCCCGTCGACAGCCGACATCGCATCGTCCAGAATGAGGATGTGCGGGTCGGAAATGAGCGCCCGCGCAATCGAAACGCGCTGTTTCTGGCCGCCGGAAAGCGCTACGCCTTTTTCTCCGACCAGTGTTTCCACCCCTTTAGGCAGGTACTGCAAATCCTTTTGGAAGGCGGAAGCAGCCAGGGCATGGGCAAACTCCTCCTCGCTCGCATCGCTGTTGCCCAGCAAAATATTGTTTTTTACGGATCTCGAGAACAGAAACTGCTCTTGGGGCACGTAGCCGTACCATGATTTCAGCTGGTCCATATCGATTTTCTCCAGCGGAACCCCGGAGATCGTGATGCTGCCTTCTCCAGGCGGATATTCGCGCAGCAGCTGCTTGACCAGCGTGGTTTTGCCGCTTCCTGTTCGCCCGACAATCCCCAGCGTTTGCCCTCTCTCCAGCGTGAAGCTGATCTGCTGCAAATTGTCGACAGTCGAGGTCGGATAACGAAATGTTACGTTGTGAAAGGCAATCTGTCCGGGCGCTTCGAGCGGTATCGTCTCTGTCGGTTCGGGAACATCAGGCTGGTAGCTGAGTGTCTCGTTTACCCGGTCGAGAGAGGCATTTCCCCGCTGCATGATGTTGATCAATTCGCCGATCGCGAACATCGGCCAGATCAGCATCCCCAGATAGACGTTGAAGGAGACGAGCCCGCCGATTGTCAGCTCATTATGAAACACGAGATGTGCCCCGTAGCCAAGTCCGATCATGTAGCTGACGCCGACCAGTATTTTGATCGTCGGTTCAAACAGCGCATCAATGCGGATGACGGCCAGGTTCTTCTGGAGAACATCCCCTGTGACGTCGGCAAAATGCCGCTCCGCCGCCCTCTCCTGGACATATGCACGAATCACCCGGATGCCGGAAATCGTCTCCAGCACACCATCGTTCATCTCGCCGAACGCATTTTGAGCGGCCGTAAACCGCGAGTGAATCCATTTGCCGTACATTCTGATCAAAACCGCCATAATGGGCAGCGGCAGGATCGCAGCGAGCGTCAGCTTCCAGGAAATGAACGCGACCATCGTCACGAGCAGCGTCGCCATCCAAATGGTGGAATCGAACAAAGTCAAAATCCCGATGCCGGCCGTTTGCGCTACTGCCTGCAGATCGTTCGTGGCGCGGGCCATCAGGTCGCCCGTTCGATTTCGTTCAAAAAAAGTGGGCGTCATCTTCAAAAAGTGCCGCATCAGCCGCGAACGCATGAGCCGCTCAATGGTAAACGCTCCTCCGAACAGCTTGTAAAACCAAACGTAGTTCATCCAGTACGTAACGATGGTAATGCCCAGGAGCAGCAGCAGCGTTTGCGTCACCCCCGCCCACGTCAGCATCCCGAGCTGAATTGAGTCAATCGACTTGCCCACCAGCATGGGCGGAACCACCTCCAGAATGCTGGTGATCACGAGCAGTGAAATGGCAAGCGTATACCGTTCCCATTCCTGCTTGAAAAACCATCCGAGCTTTTGCATAACCGTGATCATGCTTTTCACTCCCCTCTCTTTGGTCCTGAGTCAAAAAACAAAAAAAGCACACCACGCCACCGCAATGTGCTTTGTCAAAAAACGAGAAAAGCGCACGCCACGATAGGCCGTGACCTGCGCATAACAAACGGAAAGGACAAAGAAGCTACTTCTCTCTCCAGTTAAACGAGGAGGTCACATCAAGCATGATGAAGTTGTGTGCAGCTGCTCTTCTGCGTACGCGAATGATCATCATGGCTTGACGCCCCCTTTCCAAAAATTTGAATTTTTTGTCACATGAGTAAGTTATCACGGATGGGAACCAATGTCAATGTTCTTCTATTAAAAATTGTTGATGGCCATCTCATAACAAAACAAAGAGCAGAATCGTCTGCATGATTCTGCTCCCCGTCCGTTGCGAGCGCCGCGCTTTTATACCTGCAGCAGCAGCAATATGATCGATGTCAAGCTGAAGCAAACACTGATCAGGCAAAGAAAGGCCACTACCTGTTTTTGATTCATCCCTGTCCGCAGCAAGCGGTAATGCGCCTGACTGGCATCCGCTTGATAAATCGGCTTGCCTTGCAAAAAACGCTTGGTGACCACGAACAGATTGTCAAAAATCGGCACTCCCAGCGCCAGGATCGGGATAAACAAGGAGAGGACCGTCGCCTGCTTAAAGGCTCCATCCAAAGCGATGACCCCGAGGATAAACCCGAGAAACGTCGCTCCCGCATCCCCCATAAACACCTTGGCTGGCGGCTTGTTGTAGCGCAGGTAGGCGACTGCCACTCCGACCAGAACGATAGCCATGATGGCGGAGGTGTTTTGTCCTTTTACCAGAGCCACAATAAACAGCGTTCCGGCCGATATGGCGGAAAGCCCTCCGGCGAGTCCATCCATGCCGTCCGAGAAGTTGATGACCGTCGTCACCCCAAAAATCCAGAGGATGGTCAAAATAAACTGTAACCAAACCGGAAGCAGCACGTACTCACCACTGAGCGGATTGTAAAATCCTGTAAAGGCAATGCCGGACGCGTAGACAAGCACAGCCGCTGACAGCTGGACAATCAGCTTTGGCAAAGCAGAGAAGTCTTTGCCCTGCGTCTTGTACCAATCGTCAACCGTTCCAATGATCAGAAGCAGCAGGCCGCCCGCGAGTACGGCAATCGTCTGAACCAAGGTTTCGTCCGAAAACAGCACATAAGGCACGGCAAACCCGATATAAATCGCGTAGCTGGCCGTAAGCGGGATCGGCTCCCGATGAATTTTTCGCTCGACATCCTTTCGCGGCTTGTCCACAAAATCGAGCCGGAAAGCCAATTTCCCCAGCGGCGGAATCAACAAGTACACGATCACAAATGAAATCAAGAAAGAAAGTACGTAATAAATCGTCACCATCTCCTACAAAATAGGGACTGTCTTTTCCGTTCATTATAGGGAATATGCGGAATTTTGTCGATGCTGTTTGTCTGAAAAATCTTGCCTTGACCGTCAATCCGCCGTCGTGACTGTCTGTATCCGTGTTTGTGGATGAGATTGAGGCTGTCAGCGATTTACGAAATCGCCTTGAGTCCAATTGCGGCCCCCAGCACCATGCAAATGAACAGGATGCGCCGCCAGTCTTTCGACTCCCCATAAAGGAGCATGCCCAGGATGGCCCCGCCCGATGCTCCGATGCCGGTCCAAACTGCGTACGCAGTCCCCATCGGCAACGTCTTCATGGCCAGAGACAAAAACAGAAAGCTGGCGCCAAACCCGAGAAGCATGTAGACGGTAGACAGCCAATTTCGGTCGCGGTGCATTTTATTGATCATGGCCACCCCGATCATTTCAAAGATGCCTGCCAATACAAGAAAAACCCATGCCATCAGGACTCAGCTCCTTCCTGTTGCCGCTTTTTGTCATCGGTGACCAGCTTGAGTCCTACGACACCGGCCAGCAGCAGCAAAATCAGCAATATCTTTGCCCACTTAAACGGCTCGCCAAAGAAGGCGATCTCGGCAAACACGGTGCCTGCTGTACCCAATCCGACGAACACGGCGTAAACCGTCCCTACGGGCAGCTTTTTCCCCGCCATGATCATCATGTAAAAGCTGATGTAGATGGCGACGGCCGTTCCCAGCCACGTCCAGGCGTTGTACGCATGCTTCAAGCCAATCACCCAGAATACCTCAAAAAATGCCGCAAAAAATACCTTTGTCCACTCTCGATTCACTCATCTTCCCCTCCTCACATGCAGCTTTCAGCGCTCGGACCTTGCGCAAACAAAAAAAACCGGGCATATCGTCAATTCATAACGATACTCCCGGGCTTTTGTCCCTCCGTGTCACAGCGAAGCGCTGTGTGTTTTCTCTCGGACCAGACCAGCGATTCGCTGCGGAACCCTAGAAAACAATGCTTGCATGTTTGATTTGCTTTAAAGAATAGCAGACAGGAGATTTGTGAGCAAACACCCTTTTTTCTGCTGGGAGAGAAAGATGCAGCATCTCATCGCTTGGGGACTGTTTTTCTCGTTCTCTCTCTTCGATTCTCCTTTTTTTGACAAGAGCTTCAGTTCGCCATCTGGACCGGCAGCCACAGCGACAGGGACGGCCAAATGATAATGATGACCAGTACCAGCACCATCAGGGCAATGAAAGGCATAACGCCCTTTACCACTTCCTCGAGCTTTTCCCTGGTGATGCCGCTCACCACGAACAGGTTGAGTCCGACCGGCGGCGTGATCATGCCAAGCTCCATGTTTACCGTCATGATAATGGCAAAATGAATGACGTCGATGCCAAGCAACTGCAGGATCGGCAGGAAGATCGGCAGCGTAATCAAAATAATCGATGTCGGCTCAAGGAACATCCCCATGATAAAGAACAGGATGTTGCATGCAATCAAGAATGTCCACTTGTTGACGTCGCCCTCCATGATCCATGCCGCAATATCCTGCGGCACCTGGGCGTTGGTCAGGTACAGGCCAAACACGGTAGCGCCCGCGATGATGAAAAAGATCATCGCGCTCGTATTCACCGTTTCCCGCAGGATGGCTTGCGTGTCCTTCCAGGAAATCTGGCGGTAGACGAACACCGCCATGATCAGGGAGTAGACACACGCGACAACAGAGGCTTCCGTCGGAGTGGCCACGCCCATGTAGATCGTGCCGAGAATCAAAAAGGGCAGGAAGGCGGCAGGCAGCGCCCTTATGCTCAGCTTGATCCGCTCCTCCCAGCTCGCTTTGGGGAGACGGCCAAAATTTTTCACCTTCGCGTAAATGATTGCGGCAATGACCAGTACTAAAGTCAAAAACAGTCCGGGCACAAAACCGGCCATAAACAGCTTTCCGATCGATTCCTCCGCTACAGTCCCGTAGACGATCAGCGGAATCGACGGCGGAATCAATATGCCAAGCGTTCCGGCTGCGGCAACGAGGCCCATCGAATACCGCTTGCTGTAGCCTGCTGCCACCATCCCGGGGATCATGATCGCCCCGATGGCGGCAGCTGTCGCCGGGCTGGAGCCGGAAATCGCGGCAAACACTGCGCACGCCAGGATCGTCACGACGGACAAGCCGCCGGAATAATGGCCTACCCATGCCCGCAGCGCATCGATCAACGCTTTTGAAATCCCCCCGCGCGACATCAGCACCCCGGCCAGGATAAACCCGGGAATCGCCATCAGAGTCGCCACATTCAGTGCCGAGAACATCTTCTGGGGCAGAACATCCAGATTAAAGCCGCTGTCCAGCAGCGCCAGCGAAGCGGAAAAAACAAGGGCAATCGCGACCGGCACCCTCAGCAGCAGGAGCAGGAAAAAGAGGATAAATACTATCCATTCCACTCAATCTTCACCTCTTTTTTCAGACTGGCCAAGAGTTTTTCCACGAAGCGATAGCCGAGCATCAGTCCGCTCAACGGAATGACGAGATAGACGATCCACAGATAAATTCCGACGTCAGTCGATTGCTGCTGCGTGACCCAGTACAGCGAAAGCAGCTTTCCTCCAAAAAAGATAAAACAAAGGCAAAAGAGGGCACCAAGCGCATTTGAAAACACGTCAAACGCCTTTCGCAAGGCTGGAGAAACGCGGTCGTACACAATGTCGACCTGGATGTGATGGCCGTCCCGGAGCGCGACAGCAAACCCTGTCAAGGCTCCCCAGACAACAAAGTAGGTGGAGATTTCATCGATCCACGCTTTGGGACTGTTAAACACATACCGGCAAACTACTCCGTAAAAGATCAGCGATACACCGATGACAATCAGTGTCCCTGCAAGGTAATCCTCGAAAGTGGCATATCGCTCCCGCCATTTTGACATTGTATCTACCTCCCCCGGTCATTGGTTGGAAGAGAAAGGCACCTTGCTCCCTTTAGGCAGGTGCCTTTCCTGGCTTTCCATTTTCCCCTGAATTACAGCTTTCTGGCTCCGTCGATGATCTCTTTTCCGACCGTCTCGGCAAACTCGCTGTAAACCGGCTCCATCAGCTTTACGAATGCCTCGCGCTCGGACTCGCTCAGCTCGACAACCGTCATGCCGGAGTTTCTCAGGTTGTTCTCCGATTCTTTATCCAGCTGCACAGCCAGCTCGCGCTCGTATTTTGTCGCTTCGGCCATGGATTCGTCAAACGCCTTGCGGAACTCTTCCGGCAGCTCGCTGTACCATTTTTTGTTTGTCAGGACGATGTAGTCGAGGCGTCCGTGGTTGGAGACGAGCAGATGTTTCTGCACTTCCACGTATTTTTGCGTGTCGATGTTGTTCCAGGTGTTTTCCTGGCCGTCAACGGTTCCCTGCTGCAGGGCGGTATAGGTTTCACCGAAAGGAATGGTTGCTGCACCGGAACCGAGCGCTTTAAACTGCGCTTCCAGTACCTTTCCTGCCTGCGTCCGGAATTTCAGGCCTTTGAAGTCCTCAGGCTTTGCCAGCGGCTTGTTTGCGGTAAACACCTT
Organism: Brevibacillus sp. FSL K6-2834; assembly: GCF_038592925.1. Taxonomy (NCBI): domain Bacteria; kingdom Bacillati; phylum Bacillota; class Bacilli; order Caryophanales; family Paenibacillaceae; genus Brevibacillus; species Brevibacillus sp. FSL K6-2834. The sequence continues at coordinate 1,481,345 of NZ_CP151945.1, read as the reverse complement.
AAACCCGTTTTCCCACATGGCCAGGCCCAGCATGTTTTTGCTCTCCAGCGAGCCCAGCAGCTTTTTGCCCAGCTCTCCGTCCCAGAACTTGATCACCGAGTCGTGGTTTTTAAACAGGAACGGCATGTCGACGATTTGGAAAGCCGGATTGAAGCCGACCAGCTTCGTCGCGGAAGGTGCGATGATATGAACGTTCCCCGCCTGCAGCGCTTCCATCTCGTCCTTGTCGCCGTAGAGCTGGGAGGACGGATACACCTCGACCTTCACTTTTCCGCCCGTCTTTTCCGCCATCAGCTCGGCGAATCTGGTAGCAGCCTTGCCTTTCGGGCTGTCAGCCGTCGTAACGTGAGAAAACTTGATGATCAACGGTTTTTCCGGTGTATACGCCGATGCATCCTGTGTCTTTGCGCCGCCGCAGCCCGCAGCCGTCAGCATCAGCACAGACAGACAGCCTGCCAGTGCAGCCTTCCATCTTTTTTTCATAAGAATACCCCCTACTCTTTTTCCTTCCGCCATGAAAGCGTTTACCAAAAATATTGTAGTAAATTTTGGAATCATTATAAATATTGTGTTCTTATTGTTCTTTTTGGTCATTTTGGTCACGGCGAAACCGGCATGGAGCAGGGATTCGGAGCGGAGAGAAGGGTCCTCTTCTTGTCTAGCAAATGGAAAACATGACAAAAAAGCGACTGGATGCCAGCAGGGCGCCAAAAAACAGCCGGCAGATCAGTCGCTCTTTTTTTGCAATTACCGTGACTATGACTATCTGAACTAATAATACCCGAGCCATTTCCACCAGGTCAGCGCCATCAGGAATGTTAGGCCCGTCGTTACGAGTGTCAGCCAAAAGCCGGGTACAAAGAAATCCTGCTGCGTCACCCACCCTGTCCCGTGCACCATCACGCCCGGAATCGTCTCGACAACCAGAATAAATCCGTACAGACTGGTAAGCCCGGCAACAAAGGCGAGCAGCAGCGCCGGAGAATCGGGGGAGTGGGCCGCCAACGCCATCACAACAGGCACGGTGGCGATCACCGCCGTGGATACATTTGACGTCACCTTGTGGATCAGTTGTGTCAGCACAGCCACTGTCAGCACTGCCAGCGCGGGATTGGAAAAGAGGTACAGCGTCAAATCGGATTCCATCCATTTGGACAAGTAACCTGTCACACCTGTCTCGTACAGCGCCCTTCCCAGCGACAGCGTGACGCCAAGCATCACCAGCGGAGCAAATTTGACATCGAGAATCTTCTCCCAGTCCGCCACCTTGATCCCCGGCCACGCCATCAGAACAGCTCCGATCAAGGCGGGAATGACCGGAGGCCACCCGTGAACGCCTTCCAGCGCCCACAAGACGCAGACCCCTGCGAGGATGCCCATCAGCCGTTTTTCCCTGGAGCTGACCGGTCCCAGCTCCGCGATCAACTCTTTCATCTTTTCCTTCAATCCGCTGGGCATCGGCTCTTTCACGGGAAAAGAGCGATACAGCACCCACCAGGATGCCGGGATCATGATCAGCCACATCGGCAAAGCGAGCACGAGCCAGTCCGTATAGGTCACGTGTGTCTGCAGATAGGTGTTGATCAAATCGACCGTAATCACGTTTCCAAGAGCTGCCGGCAGGACAGCCGTTCCGCTTATTCCGCAGCCGATCACGACGCCCATCATCAGCTTTTTTCCGCGGACATCCCCCGCTTTTACGCCGAGAATCGACGTGATGGAAAAAACGATGGGCAGCAGCATCGCCGTACGCACGGCAGCGGCGGGAATGAAAAAGGCCATGACCTGGGGAACGAGGATGATCCCGGCGAGCACGCCTCCTTTTTTCTCGCCAAACCAGTAGAGCAGCTGATACGCCAGCCGCTTGCCCAGCGGAGTCTGTTCGACCCCGCTCGCAATCATCATGCCTGCAACGATAAGAAAGATAGCAGGCGATGCAAAGCCAGACAGGATCAAATCCGTGGAAACCGCTCCCGAGATCGGCAGCAAAAACAGAACCAGCACGGCGGTCATCGAAAAAGGGATCGGCTCCAGCACCCAGAGCACGATGACGGCCAGCGTAATCGCAAGGGTGACCCGAGCCCCATAGTCCATGTATGCTTCGAGTCCAAAATAGACGAGGACAAAAGCGAGGACAGACAAGGCAAACCAGAGCAGCTTTCGCAGCGCCTTCCGCCGTTTGGCTGTCGCCGATTCCGGCCTGTCTGCCGCCGATTCCGGCTTGGTTGCCGTCGTTTCCAGACTGGTTTCCGTCGTTTCCAGACTGGTCGCCGTCGTTTCCAGACTGGTTTCCGTCTTTTCTAGACTGGCTGCCGTCTTTTCTAGACTGGCTGCCGTCGATTCCAGATTCGTCGCTGCAAATTCTGGCTTGGTCGCCACTGATTCCGGGCTGGCTGCTGCAGATTCTGGCCTAACTGCCTCCTCGTCCGGCTGCGGATTTGTCATCGTGGACATAGGCTTACCCCCAAAAACGCATTCTTCGTACAGAATAGGGTATCCCCTTTCATTTGTCTATCTATTCAGAAGATTTATATGTACCTCCGACTTCTGCTGCCCGACTGATCTGCTGTTAGTAGATTCATTTACGGGATAATCGCTAAATGGCATGTCCCCGATATTGATAAAACGGTGGGGTATCCGCCTCAAAGTAGAGCGAATCCCCTTCTTCCAAAATCGTATCGAGCAGGCATTCATGAGTACCTCACTTTGCATCGCCGCTTGAAAAACAGCCCGCTTTTTCCGCCCCCATCCCGCTATTCTTTTATCTGAAAAGACGCTTTGATCCCCGGCACCTCGGCAAACATCGCCTGGTATTCCCGCTCCTTCTCGGCATCGCCCAAAATCCATTGCACATCGGTCGGCGTGCTGAACGAGTATACCTTGTCATCCGTCTCGCCGATTTTCTCCAAGTGAATGACCGTCGTCAATTCCTCGCCGTCCTGCTTCCATTCTTCCTGGCTCCAGACTCTGACTTCGCACAGAATGCCGCCGGGCTGGTTTGCTTTGCTGGAAAAGATGATCTGGTTTTCCGTCTCTGTCACCTCGTATTTCCCTTCCCAGCTTTTTGGAAGCTGCAGCGTAAAATGATGGGTAGTGTTTTCGTACAAGATGCTCTTTGTATCCTCGCTCTTTTCTGAGCATGCTTGCAAAAAGAAAAGCGACAGGAACGCCAAACAAAATCCAAGGAATCGGCTTCTCATGAAAATGTCTCTCCTTTACAATATGGCGGATTTTCTAGCCCTTGTTGGAGAAGACGGAGCGGACTGTAAAAAGTTTCCTGTCCCTGCAATAAAAAAACCGGCCGCCATTCAGGCGCCGGTCCATCTCGTTTGTTCGATTAATTTCTCTGCCTCGAGGTCCCTTCGCTCCCGCTCTCCTGTTCTCGTCCAGTGCAGGAAGCGATCATCCAGCAATTCCGAGAGGAGCTCGCGCTTGCGCATTTCGTCCAGCGACAGAGCCAGCACGCGGCTGCGCATCGCTCCAAGAAACGCCGTATATTCCACGTATTCGGGACCGAACTGCGTCTCCACCTGCCGGCGCAGCTTCTTGGCCAATCCCGGATTGTGCCCGCCTGTCGAGATGGCGATCTGCAAATCTCCCCGCTCGACAACGGAAGGAACGGTAAAGCTGCACAAATCCGGCCTGTCGACGACGTTCACCCATTGGTGAGAGCCGCAGGCTTGATACACGGCCAGATTGACAGCCGGATCGTTCGTCGCCGCAATTACGATCACCGCTTCCCGTACGTCTTCCGGAGAAAACGGCCGGCGAAACAGGACAAGACTACCTGCCCCTGCCCATTCTTCAACTGCTTGGGAGCACGACGGACTCACTACGGCCACATCCGCTCCGGCAGCGAGCAGACTGCCGATCTTCCGCTCTGCCACCTGACCGCCGCCGACGACGAGGCAGCGTTTCCCCTGCAGCTTGGCCATCATCGGATAGAGGCGCATATCCCTCACTCCATCCGCTCAAACCAGTTGATCTTCTCTCGCATGTTGACGACGTCGCCAACGAGGATAATCGCCGGGTTGGAGATATGCGGACCTGCCGCCAGCCGTTCTTCGATGTCAGCCAGCGTGCCGGTCACAGTCGTCTGCTCGGGCATCGTTCCCCAGGCGATCACGGCGACAGGCGTTTCCGGTGCGCGGTCGTGGGCGATCAGCTGTTTGCGGATGAACGGGAGATTGCCCACTCCCATGTAAAAGGCTACGGTATCGATGCCTTTCGCCAGCGCCTGCCACTTGTCGCTGACGGCGTCCTGTGCGTCTTCTGCTTCCGCCGTTTCCGCTCTGCCCTCGCGCAAATGCCCGGTGACCACTGCAAATGACGATCCGTACTCCCTATGTGTCACCGGAATGCCCGCGTAAGCCGGAACAGCAATGCCCGCTGTCACGCCGGGAACGATCTCGAACGGAATGCCGAGCTGCGCCAGATGCTCCGCTTCCTCGCCCACTCTGCCGAATACGCACGGATCGCCGCCCTTCAGCCGGACGACCGTCTTGCCTTCCAGCGCCTTTTCTGCCAGCAAGGCGTTGATCGCCTCCTGCCGCATCGTGTGGTTGTCCGGAAGCTTGCCGCAGTAGATGCGCTCAGCATCGTCCGGGGCGTGCTCCAACAGAGCCGGGTTTGCCAGCCGGTCGTAAATCACCACATCTGCCTGCTGCAAGCACTCCAGACCTTTTACGGTAATCAGCTTCGGGTCGCCGGGACCCGCTCCTACGAGGTAAACGCGGCCAGTCTTGCTCACTCGCTGCTCACCCCCGCCTCATCAAACGTAGCCATCTCCCGCAGCATCCGCGTCGCCGCCTCGACGATCGGAAACGCGACCGCCGCTCCGCTGCCTTCCCCAAGCCTCAGGCCAAGGTCCACAAGCGGCTCCTTTCCAAGTGTTTGCAGAGCAAACGCATGGCCCGGCTCCTGTGAGCGATGTCCGCCCAAAAGGTACTCGGCAGAAACCGGGCAGAGGCGAACGGCGAGCAAGGCAGCGACGGTCGAAATGAAGCCGTCAAGCAGGACCGGGACTCGTCTTGATGCCGCGCAAAGGATGGCTCCGGCCATCGAGCCGATCTCCAGGCCGCCTACTTTGGAGAGCGCGTCGAGCGGATCGCCCGCGTCAGGCTGATGCAGGGAAAGCGCTTCTTTCACCACCGCTTTTTTCTTTTGCCATTTCTCGTCGGAGACTCCCGTTCCGCGTCCGACCAGCTCATCCGGCTCCGCTCCCGTCAAGGCAGCGAGCAGAGCGCTGCTGGCGGTCGTATTGCCGATGCCCATCTCACCGACGATCAACAGCTTTGCCCCCTCGTCGATGATCGCCTCGGCGCTTTCAAATCCTATCTGCACGCACTGCTCCGCTTCCTCGCGAGTCATCGCCCGCTCGCGCAAAAAGCTGGCTGTACCGGGCCGAACTTTCTTCGTCCAAACGCCGGGAGCATCCACATCGACTGCGACGCCGACATCGACGACGTGTAGCAGGGCGCCGATCTGCCTGGAAAATACATTGATGGCTGCCCCTCCGTGTGCGAAATTGGCTACCATCTGTGCAGTCACTTCCTGCGGATACGCAGAGACCCCCTCTGCCGCCACGCCATGATCGGCGGCAAACACAAGGACGCCGGGCGGAGTGACCGCCGGAAAGGGCTCCCCTGTCATCGCAGCCAGCTCCACAGCCAAGCTCTCCAGTCTGCCCAGGCTGCCGAGCGGCTTCGTCAGTTGGTTCACATGCCTGCTTGCCTGCTGCGCTGCCTCCTCATTTCGCGGTTGTACCTGTGCCAGCTTGTTCTTCCAATCTGCTGTGTTCATTTACGCACTCACTCCCCTGAAAAGCTCTCATCTGCTCTTCGATGATGTCCAGACGCACATGGCTCCTGACGGTATCTGCGATCAAATCGAATCCTCGCTCTCTCAACGCCACGAAAGAAGGCCGCTCCGTGATCGGAGCCAGTCCCTTTCTTTTGCGAAGCGCATTGAGCAGGCGCATCCGAAGCGGATCGCTGTGAAACAACCCGTGAAAATACGTGCCAAGCACACGGCGCTCCTCATCGCAATAGCCGTCCGTGCGATCCTCCAACCGGATAAATGGAGATGCCTGTCCGGTAAAAACAGAGCGGCCCATGTGAATTTCGTAACCATCCAGAGGGATCTTCTCTCCGGCAAAAGCGGCGACTCCCCTCGACAAAACGGTCGTTTTGCGCTGCTCCATCGTCGTTTCCATCGGAATCAGCCCCATGCCGGCTGCTGATTTCAGTGGAGACTCCACCCCTGCCGGATCGTAAATCACGCTCCCCAGCATCTGGTACCCGCCGCAAATTCCCGCCAAAAAGCTGCGTCCAGCCCGGTGCAAATCCAGAATCGACTGCTCCAGCCCGGTCTTTCTCAAAAACAGCAAATCTTCCAGTGTATTCTTGCTCCCCGGCAAAATGACCAGGTCAGGCTCGCCCAGCTCTTCCGTGCGGGTGACAAAGCGGACGCGGCAATCCGGCTCCACGAAAAACGGATCAATGTCGGTAAAATTCGAGATGCGGGGATAGCGGATGACCGCGATGTCAATCTCCCTCGTCTTTTCCGCCTGCCCCTGATAGCGGTGCAGAATCAGCGAATCCTCCGCATCGATCCACAGGTCGGGAATAAACGGAACGACGCCGAGCACCGGCTTGCCTGTATAGCGTTCAAACCAGTCCAGCCCCGGCTGCAGGAGCGACAGATCGCCGCGGAACCGGTTGATGATCACTCCGATCACCCGCTCGCGATCCTGCGGCTCCAGCAGTTGGAGCGTTCCGACGAGACTGGCGAATACCCCGCCGCGCTCGATGTCGGCGACGAGAATGACCGGCGCATTCACCAGCCGGGCGACCCGCATGTTGACGAGCTCGCGGTCATTGAGGTTCACTTCCGCGGGACTGCCGGCTCCCTCGATGACAATCCGGTCATAGGATGTGGCCAGTCTTTGATAAGCGTCTTCGATCACGCGCAAGCCCTGGTCGTAAAACTCGGTCCGGTAGGCCATCGCTTTCATGTTGCCGTACGGCTCGCCGTTGACCACGATCTGGGATTCCGCATCCCGGGTTGGCTTGATCAGAATCGGATTCATATCTGTCGTGGCGGCGATGCCTGCCGCCTCGGCCTGAACGCCCTGCGCCCGTCCGATCTCCTTGCCGTCTATGGTCACGTACGAATTGAGCGCCATGTTTTGCGATTTGAACGGTGCTGTCCGGTATCCGTCCTGGGCGAAAATGCGGCAAAACGCTGTCGCGATCACGCTTTTCCCGGCGTCGGAGCTGGTTCCCTGGATCATCAGCGGCAGGGCTTGGGATTTTTTCTCCTTTGCCGGAGCCGGAGCGTTCCCCGGGAGGCTGGCAGGCGCTGTTTGAACGGTTTCGCGAGCTGCGCTGTTTGCAACTCCGGCTCCATTCGCGCCAGGCATGCCGCTGCCTGCAGACTTAGTTCCGCTGCGGTCAAAAGCTCCATGATCAGCCACGCCTCTTCACCTCCAGGCACCGCTCCACCCAACGCTTCGCCAATGCCGGATTGGAGGCAAAGTGCAGGTGGGTGTAGCCCGCGACGAGATTGTCTTGTGCGTACCCTTCCGGCTTGGTGCCGCGCAGCCCTTTTGTTTCGTAGGCATGCGGCAGTTCCTCGTCGGCTGCGAAAGTCGAGTAGTGGAATTCATGCCCTTTCGCCTGCTCGTCCGGTCCGATCAGGAAGTTGCCCGCTTTTCCGGTGACTTCGCGGTAGCCGAGAGCAGCCAGGCGCTTTTGCATCGATACCTTTCCCGGGATCAAACCGGCCATCGGGTAGACGCTGCCGTCGGTCGTCACGATCGCCTCAGTCAAATACATGAACCCGCCGCATTCAGCGAGCGTAGGCAAGCCGGAGCGGATGGCATTCCGAAACGATTCCAGTACGGCTGTGTTTTCCGACAGCTCCGCGGCAAACTCCTCCGGAAAGCCTCCGCCGATGTAAAGTCCGTCGGCATCAGGCGGCACAGTCTCTCCGGCAAGCGGAGAAAAGTAGTGGAGCCGGGCTCCGTACGCTTCCAACAATTCAAAATTCTCCGGATAGTAGAAATGAAACGCCGGGTCTTTGGCGACGGCGATCTTCACCCGCGGGGATTGGCTGGAAACGGAACCAAACATCCGTGGCTCCACCACAAGCTCCTCAGCCTGGGCCAGCTCCCAAATGCGGGCCACGTCGACTGTCTCCGCGATCAGGTCGGCAAGCCTCTCAAACAGCGGGGCCAGCTCGCCGCGCTCGACGGAAGGCACCAGGCCGAGGTGACGCTCCGGAATCTCCAGATCGCTCTCCCGCTTCAAATAGCCCACGACGGGGACGCCGCACTCCTGCTCGATCGCTGTTTTGACGATCTTGAAATGCCCTTCGCTGCCGACCTTGTTGGCGATTACCCCGACGATGCGGGCCTCCCGGTTCAGCATTTGAAAGCCTTTGACGATCGCCGCGGCACTCCGGGCCATGCTCTGCGCACCTATAACCAAAAGGACCGGAGATTGGGTCAGGATACTGATTTCCGCCGTGCTCCCCTTGTCATTTGTCGGGTCCTTGCCGTCGTACATGCCCATGACGCCTTCAATGATGGAAATGTCGGCACCCCGGCTGCCCCGGGCAAAGATTTCTTTCATCGTATGATGGTCCAGCATCCAGCTGTCCAGATTGCGGGAAACCCGCCCGGTCACGGCTGTATGGTACGTCGGATCGATGTAGTCTGGTCCGCATTTGAAGCCCTGTACGACATGGCCTTTGCGCTTCAGGGCGGCCATCAGGCCGATGGTCACGGTCGTTTTTCCCGCCCCGCTTCCCGTACCCGCAATGACGAGACGACGGCTCTTGCTCATGGTCTTCCCTCCCCGCCATACGGCATCAGGGCGACGGAAATGGTCACGTTGCCCGACTTTTTCTTCGTCAGCACGAGCTGGTCGACGCCCGCATACAGCTTCGCGGCCGGTTCGCTGACGCCATACGCGCCAGTAAACTTGTACACGGTCTCGGACGGCTCCTCCAGCTTCACCGTGTTCAGCTCCTCCGGGGAATACCAGACGAACGGCCAGCCGTATTTGCTGCAAACCTCTATGAGTCCCTCTTCATCCTTTTTCAGCTCGATCGTGGCCAGAGCCTTTACGCTCTTGATGGAGAAGCGAAGCTCAGCCAGCGTTTCCTTGATCACCGACTCGATTTCATCGGCGGAGGTGCCGCGGTTGCAGCCCATCCCGAGCACGATCACCTTGGGCCTGTACAGAACGCCGTTTTCCAAAATGGCCTCTTCCTCCGAAGACAGGATTCTGTGGGTGACGACCAAAGCGCCGTGCGGCTCGGCAGCAAGCGCTTCCGAAATCGTATCGAACACGTGGATGGACGGGGGCATCGGCGTATCATGCATCCACCAGTTGCGCTCGCCCGACTCTACGACGACAGCGACCTTTTCCTCGTTGACGACCGAGGCGCTGACCGGCGTCAGTTTTTCGTCCGACTCCCACTCCCAGCCGAAGCGGCGGCCAAACAGATCAACGGGAATCGTCTTCTGCACGTCGGAAGCCGTGGTGATGACCGGATTTGCGCCCAGTACAGCAGCCACTTCCCGGGCCAGCTCGTTGGCGCCGCCCAGATGCCCAGACAGCACGCTGATCACGTTTTCTCCTCTGTCGTCTATGACGACGATCCCGGGGTCTGTTTTTTTGTCCTGCAAGATGGGGGCGATCATCCTGATCACGGCCCCGAGGGAAATGATCAGAATCAGTCCTTTGTAAGCAGGCCAAAGAGCGGGAAACAGCATCCGCACGCTGTTGTTGAACATCTGGATGCCTCTGGCTTCCTCGTCTCCTTTGGCAAACTTGCTCATGTAGTACAGGTCGCATCCGGGAAAGGTCTGGTGAAGGTTGCGGGCCATCTCGACGCCGTGCTTGGTGATGGCGACGATGGCGTACTCGCCTCTCTGCCGGATCGCCGGGATTTCTCCTTCGGTCAGCTCGATGTTCATCCTTCTTTCACACCTTTTCTGTACCCGTGCGTAAAGGTTTTATCGTACAGCTTGGAGCGATGCTGCTCGCTTTTGGCGTGGATGTCGGGGTCCAGCGCCCAGCCGGCCAAAATCATCGCGTGGGAGCGGATGCCGTTCTTGCCCATATCCTCATCCAGGTTCCTCAGCGTCGTCCGCACGATGATCTGATCCGGCCAGCTTGCGCGCTGCACCACAGCGACTGGCGTATCCAGACTCCAGCCTGCCTCCGTCAGCTCGCGGACCACCTTTTTGGTCAACGTCGCGCTCAGGAAAAGCGCGATGGTGCAGTGATGCTCAGCCAGCGCCCGCAGCTTTTCCCGCTCCGGCACAGGCGTCCGTCCCTCTGCACGGGTCAGGATCAACGTCTGGGTCAGCTCAGGGATAGTCAGTTCCGCTCCGACTGCCGCTGCCGCCGCGAAGACGGAGCTGACGCCTGGGACGATCTCCACCTCAATGCCCGCTTCTTTCAGCAGTGCGATTTGTTCCATCGTCGCTCCGTACACGGACGGATCGCCGGTGTGCAGACGCACGACCGTTTTTCCCTGGCGGATGCGGTCGACGAGCAGTCCCACCATCTCTTCCAGCGCCATCCCCGAGCTTTGCAAAACTTCTGCCCCCGGCTTCGCCTTTGCGACCAGCTCGTCGTTTACAAGCGAATCCGTGTACAGGACGACATCTGCCGATTGCAGCAGCTTCAAGCCTTTTACCGTGATCAAATCCGGGTCTCCCGGTCCTGCGCCAACTATGTACAGTTTCATCCCTTTTTCACCACCATCAGCGTGAGATAGCCAAGCTCTGCCCGCTCCAGCTCGCGGACATTGGTCCAGATCATTTCCTCCGAGGAGGTGACTTTGGTTGCCACTGCGGCATGATCGACCAAGTCCAGCTCTTTGAGCAGCCCGATGATCATTGGCAGCACTTTGGCTACCTTCAGGAAAATGACGCAGTCGTGCTCTTCAATCGCTTTGCGCATCGCTTCGCGGTCTTCTGTAGCCGGAATGATTCCGATCTGTTCATCGCCGTCCGCGAGCGGCAGATTGAGGCGGGCTGCCGCGCCGAGAAAGGACGAAATGCCCGGCACCGACACGACCGGAACCTCCGGGTATTTCTCCTTCATGACGCGCATCATGTGAATGAATGTGCTGTAAAACAGCGGGTCTCCCTCTGTGACAAAGGCGACATCCTTCCCTTCGCGAAGCCGCTCCCAGACGATGTCGGCAGTGTTGTTCCACTCCCGCTCCAAAATGTCCTTGTCCTTGGTCATCGGAAAAACGAGGCCGAGCATTTCCTTGTCCGGCGAAGGCTTGACGTACAGCTCCGCGATTTGGTGCGCGTAGCTTTTGCTGCCCATCCGTTTCTTTGGATAGGCGACGACTGGCGATTGCTGCAAAAGGCGAAATGCCTTGACCGTGATCAATTCCGGGTCTCCCGGACCGACTCCGATGCCGTACAGTGTTCCGATGGTGCTCACTGGCTGTCTCCTCCTTGCTTGTCCTCCTGCTTGGCCCAGGCGGTAATGATATAAATCGGGTTCAATCCCTCAAATCTTGTCATCGACAAAATCGGCTTGCTGCGCGAAAGCTGCGCCAGCGTAACCGATGTCTCAAAGCCTTCCGCAGCGAATGCCTGCGTCGCTTCGTACAACGTCTCGATCGTCGCGGCGTTGACCACGATGCGGCCATTTGGCCTGAGCCGGCTGCAGCAAATGCCGAGCAGCTCGCGAAGCTCGCCGCCGCTCCCTCCGATAAACACCGCATCCGGGTCGGGGAACTGGTCGAGTCCCTCCGGAGCCTTGGCGTGCACAACGGTAAAATCGGTGCGGAACTTGGCCATGTTTTCCCGGCAGTTGGCCAGATCGTCCGCATTTTTCTCGACCGCGTACACTTCCCCTTCGCGGGCGATGCGTGCTGCCTCAATTGCCACCGAACCGGTGCAGGTGCCGATGTCCCACACGATGCTTTTGGCGTGGAGCTGCAGCTGCGCGATGCTCAGAATACGCACTTCCTTTTTCGTGATCAGCCCCTTGTCGGGCTTGCGCTGGGAAAATTGCTCATCGGCGATGCCGAGCGGCCATATCGGGCCCTGTCTGCGTTTGCGCAAAATGACCACGTTCAGATCTGCGAAACCCCCGTCCGCCATCTCCTCCAGCGAGTACCAGCCTGTCCGCTCCCCGGCGCTGCCGAGATTTTCCCCGACGAAGGCGTCGTACTCGTTCATGCCAAACGAGAGCAGGTAGCGGGCAATCGCAGCCGGATTGTTTTCCTGATCGGTCAGGAGGGCCACTTTTTCCTTGCCGTCGATCCGCTGGGCCAGACCCTTGATGCTGCGCCCGTGAACGCTGAGAAACGCGGCATCCTGCCACGCCTCTCCCATCCTGGCAAAAGCAAGCTGGATCGAGCTGAGATGCGGATAAATCTCCACCTGCAATTTTTTCGCGAGCAGGCTGCCGATTCCGTAGAACAGCGGGTCCCCGGAGGCAAGGATGACCGTTTTCCGCTTCTCCTCGCGCAATTGCTCGACCATGGCGGTCAGGCCGCCTTTTAAAACCAGCTTTTCCCCCGGATAATCGGGAAAAAAGGAGAGATGCCGTTCTCCCCCCACGAGCAGCTCGCTTTCCTCTATCCACGTCCGGTACAACGGCAGCAGGCTTTGCGTACCGTCATCTCCGATTCCAATCACCTTCATTGCCTGTGTCATGAACCGTCACCTTCCCCAACAGGGTTCCTTTCATCGTGATCAGCATGGTCTCGATCTCCATGCCCCCGCCAACCTCGCGAAGTCCTGCCCGCGAGCAGCTTTCGCACAGCTTTTCAAAAAAGAGGGGGTATTCTGCCATCATGTCCCCTACCTGGGAAGCGGTATTGGCTCCCCGCGCCTCCTCGACCAACGCTTCCGGTGCACCCGCCTCCCGGACGAGCTGGGCCAGAAAGCCGAAGTCGACGGGAGCGCTTTTGGAATGGACCATCATGACGCCCTGCGCCACCTTGGAGAATTTCCCCATCATGCCCACCAGCGTCACCTTTTCGATGCCCTTGAGCTTGCATTGCTTGAGCGCAAAGCCGACAAAATCGCCCATCTCCACGAATGCTTCCTCGGGCAGCTCCGGATACTGCGTCATGCCAAACTGCTCGCTTTTGCCTCCCGTGGAAAGCACGATGTGGCGGCAGCCCATCTTCTGCGCGACGTTGATCGCCTGGGCGACGCTGGCCTTGTAGGCGGACGTGGAAAACGGCACGACGATGCCGCGCGTACCCAGGATGGAGATGCCCCCGATGATGCCAAGCCGGCCGTTCAAGGTCTTTTTGGCGATTTCCTCGCCAGCCGGTACGGAAATGACGATTTTGATCCCCCGCTCGATCCCGTGCTCATCCAGGACGGCCTGCGCGGTCTCCCTGATCATTTTGCGCGGGACCGGATTGATCGCAGCTTCACCGATGGGGACAGGCAGGCCCGGCTTGGTGACGCGGCCCACGCCGATTCCGCCGTCCAGCACGATCCCCGGTTCGTCCAGCCAGCTCACCGTACTGACGATCAAAGCGCCGTGGGTCGCATCGGGGTCATCCCCGCCGTCCTTGATAATTCCTGCTGTCGCGGAAACGGCATCAAACTCGCAGCTTTCCGTCTGGAAGCTGACGTCCTGTCCGATCGGCAGACGGATCGTCGCCTCGCGCTGTTCTTGCTGCGTGATCAGGGCGGTCAGCGCCGCTTTGGTGGCTGCCGTGGCGCATGAACCGGTTGTATAGCCGTGACGCAATGGTTTTGCTTCCTTTTCCTCCGCAGTCGCTTTCCCCGCCATGAATTATCCCTGCCGTTCCGCCATCAGCGAGAGTGCGTTGAGCGCAGCCACCGTAACAGGGCTCCCGCCTTTCCGCCCGATGTTTGTGATGAAAGGCACATCCAGCTTGGCCAGCTCTTCCTTGGACTCTGCCGCCGACACAAAGCCGACTGGCATCCCGATGATCAGGCCCGGCTTCGCCTCTCCCTCTTTGACCAGACGGATCAGCTCCAGAAGCGCTGTCGGCGCATTGCCGATCGCGAAAATGCCGCCCTCCGCTTCTTTGACCGCTTTGCGAATGGAGATGATTGCGCGCGTGGTGTTCAGGCGCTTCGCTTCCTCCATGACATCCTTGTCGGAGATGTACACCTTCACTTCGCCGCCGAATTTTTCGATCCGGTTCTTGCTGATCCCGACCTGAACCATCTGGACGTCGGCCACGACAATCTTGCCGCTTCGGATCGCCTGAATGCCCGCTTTCACCGCATCCGGGTGGAATACGAGACTGCGCCCCAGGTCAAAGTCCGCCGAGGCGTGGATGACGCGCTGCACGACAGGGTACTGCTCTTCGGTGAAAGGATGCTCTCCGAGCTCTTCGGTGATGATTTGAAAGCTCTTTTCCTCGATTTCTTGCGGTTGTACGGTCAAAGGCTTGAATTCCGTGCGAAAATCCATGGTATGCTCCTCCTTTGTATTGGGGTTTGGCTTTGGCTGCAGCAAGCCGTTAGATTTCGGCCAAGCCGAACGATTCGTCCTTGCTTACTTGCTTGTTTCAATTTATCTCGCCAAGCGTTCCGCTCTATTTTCTCTGAAAAACCGCCCGTTACGCTTCTTGCGGCAGGGGCAGCAGCTGCTTCAACTGACCGATCACTCCGGCGAAGTCGGAAAATTTGGTGCCGTAATCGATCTTGGGCCGGGCGATGACAATCGTCTCGATGCCCATTTCCAGCGCTGCTTCCACCTTTTCGTCAAAGGCGCCGACTTTGCCGCTCTCCTTGGTGATCATCAGCGTCACTTTGTAGTGGTCATAGAGGGCCTTGTTCAGCTCCTTGGAAAAAGGGCCCTGCATGGCGACGATATTTTTTTGCTCGATGCCCAGCTCCTCGCATTTTTGCATGTTGTCGGTGCGCGGAAGCATGCGAGCCACCAGCGTCGTATCCGGCAAGCCCAAGAGCCGGTCGGAAAAGATTTTCAACGTTTTGCTGCCGGTCGTCAGCATGATCACACCGCGCTTTTCTGCCGCTATCTCGGCGGCTTGGACGTAGTCCTCGGCGAAGATGATCTTCTCGTGCCCCGGCGACTGGGCGCTTTCGCGTTCGTACCGGATGTAGGGAACTCCCGCCGCCTCTGCTCCGGCCATCGCGTTTTTCGACGCTTCCTCGGCATAAGGGTGGCTGGCGTCCACTACCGCCTGAAAGCCTTTTTCACGGATCAACGCCTCGATGTCGGCGGATGTCAGACGGCCTACCTGCACCGGCAGCCCCGCTTCCTCGATGCTTTTGGCCGCGTTATCGGTAACGACTGTGGCAAGCAGGTCATATCCGGTTTCCTTGATCAAGAGAGCCAGCTCCCGGGCGTCACTGGTTCCCGCCAATACAAGAATCATCGCTCGTCCCTCCTTATTTCTTTACAGGGTGATGCTCATGGGCGTGATTGTCGCTGTGTCCGTGTTTATGTTCATGATCGTGGTCATGGTCGTGATCGTGGCTGTGGCTGTGGCCGTGACCGTGCCCATGATCGTGATCGTGGCTGTGACCGTGGCTATGTGCGTGACCGTGACTGTGTCCATGGTGATGATGGTGATGATGCCCATGGTCGTCGTCGTGATGGTGGTGATGATGGTCGATATGCTCCATCGCCGCCAGACGGTACTGACAAGTATCGCAATTCAGTTTGACTTCGCCGTGCAGCGCCTCTTCCACCCGGTCTTTCAGCACTTCCTTGAGCAGCGGATGGAAGCCGAAGTACTCCGCCAGCGTAAATTCAGCCTCTGGATAGCGAGCGCGGAACTGTTCAAGCTGGTCGGCCATCCGTTTGATCAGCACGCCGGTAAACAGGAAGTACGGCAGGACGACGACGCGGCGGGCCCCCAGCCTGAGGCAGCGCTCGATCCCTTCCTCGTACAGCGGGAAGGTCACACCCATGAAAGCGGTCTCCACCCACTTTGCCTTCCAGCGTTCCCAGAACAGTCGGGACATTTTGTAGATGTCGCTGTTCGCGTCCGCATCGCTGCTGCCGCGTCCGATGATCAGAACGGCTGTGTCCCCGTGCTCCTCGCCGGATGCAAAGCCGGCTTCCTGCATGCGGGTGGCCAAAATATTCAGGACCTCTTCGTGAATACCTATTGGGCGTCCGTAAATAAATTGCACATGCGGATATTTCGCTTTTGCTTCGTCGATCGC
Organism: Brevibacillus sp. FSL K6-2834; assembly: GCF_038592925.1. Classification (NCBI taxonomy): domain Bacteria; kingdom Bacillati; phylum Bacillota; class Bacilli; order Caryophanales; family Paenibacillaceae; genus Brevibacillus; species Brevibacillus sp. FSL K6-2834. Next base: position 1,465,159 of record NZ_CP151945.1, on the reverse strand, counting down.
CGCCGGAATGTGAATCTTGGCGTGCCCGGCCGAGAACAGAATGATCGGGATGACGGCTACCCGGGTGGCTCCCCGCTTTACGCAGGCGTCCAATCCCTGAAGCATATCGGGACGTTCAAATTCGAGAAAGCATGTCTCCAGAATCGGAACGTCGATCTCCGGCATCAGCGACGCCACAAACTGCCTTACCTCTTCATTTCCTTCGGGATCCTTGCTCCCGTGTCCGACAAACAGTACCGCGTCCATCCTGATTCCTCCCCGTTATTTTTTCTGCCTGGCCCGTGGTTTGGGGCCTTGCTGCTTTTGCAAAACCAAAACCCCCGGATATGCTGGCGCTTGAATCTAGCGGCTAGTCGCCGCAAACAGCGTTTTCAATTTTGGGAATGGCTGGCTCTCTCCAGACGTATCCCTCGATTTCGCCGACCCTTTGGAAAAATTTGTGGAACCTTTCATTCGGGAATGCTTCCCGCTTGTATCTGTCAATAATCCGCTCGATCAAGGGAACGATGTCCTCCGGCTCGATGCCTTCCGCTACCGGCAAGCCGGAATGTGCCGTTCTCCCCACGGTTTTGGCGCCGAGGAACAGATCGAACTTGCCCTTGCGGAACACGAGACCGATGTCTTCCTGAACCGCCCCGTAGCAGGCCATCCCGCAGCCGTTTACGCCGATCTTCAGCTCTTTTGGCATTTCCTGTCCGCCCAGCTTGCGGTGGATCTCCTCCGCGTACGGAATCGCGTCCTTCTTCTCGCCGTCGCAGAAGTCGCAAGCCTTCACCTGCAGGACGTCCCCGACCGGAGTCAAGTTGAGACCGAGGTTGCGGAGCGGCGCAGTTACCTCCTCCGGGTTGCTCGTCGGAACACGCAAAATGATCTGGTGGTGCGGCGTGTACTCCAGCTCCCCTTTTTCTCCGGCTGCCTGGGCAAGCGCCATCATCTGCGCCGGAGTGAACTTTTTGTTGGCTACGCCCGGACTTACCGCGCACTCGAAAATCATTTCCGGGACAAAGACCGGGCGATGGGACTGGCTGGAGGATACGAGCGAAGCATCCGTTTCGATCCCCCTGGATTCGTTTACTGCCTGCAAAGCCTGAGCCGCCCAGTCAAACGGCGTCAATGTGCCGGTCTCCTCTTTTGGCTGGGGAGTGGCCCGCAAGCTCGCTGTGTCCGCTTTTTCAACCTGTGGTTCGACAAGTGAAGAAGTTGCGTCGGGTGCCGCTTGTTCCACAGCGTTTTGCGAAGCCGCCTCCAGCGACCACGGCTCGTTTTCCACGCGAAGCCGCTGATGGGGCTTCAGCGATTGCTCATCTGTCGCAAGCGTATACTTCCGCTGATAGCCGCGCGGGGTAATCATTTTGCCGTCATAGACAAATGTGGACGAGTTCCCGATGATGACCGTCGTCAGCATCCCGATGTCATGGTTCAGCATCTCTGCCAGTGTCGTGATGACGATATGCTCCCGCTCCCGATAGGCGCTCTTGACGATCCCGACCGGCGTGTCCGGGGAACGGTACTGCAGCAGGATGCGCTGTGCCTCGACGATCTGTCTGGTGCGACGCCCGCTGCGCGGGTTGTACAGCGCGATGACAAAATCGGCCATGCCCGCAGCGTCGATCCGCTTGGCGATCAGCTCCCATGGCGTGAGATGGTCGCTCAGGCTGATCGTGCAGGCATCGTGCATGATGGGCGCGCCGAGCAGAGCGCCGCAGGAGTTGATCGCCGATATTCCCGGAACGATTTCCACCTCCACGCCCTCCGCAGATGTCCAGCCTTTTTCCACGAGCACCTCGTAAACGAGTCCGGCCATACCGTACACGCCCGCATCGCCGCTGGAGATCACGGCCACCTTTTTGCCCGCTTCCGCCTGCCGGACGGCTTCGCGCGCACGCGTCACTTCCTCCGTCATCCCGGTGCTGACGATCTCCTGATCGGTCAACAGCCCTCTGATCAGGTCCACATAAGTGGTATATCCGATGATGATGTCACTCTCTTCGATCGCTTCCCGCGCCCGTTTGGTAATATGCTCAAAGCTGCCCGGCCCGAAGCCGATCACAAACAGCTTGCCGCTCATAGAAAGTCCCCCTTTCATTATTTCGCCTCTATTTGAAAAACGCTGTTCATCCATGCAGAACATAAGCAAAAGCGGCCAGACCGACTGTGCACATGATCGAAGTGACTGTCATCAAGCGCACCGTAGCCGCAATATCGCCTGCACACAGCGGCCGAAGCGGATCACCCAGCTTGGCGCGGTGAGAAGCCACGCCCTGATAGTAATTCAGTCCGCCCAGTTGAACGCCCAGCGCACCGGCGACTGCCGCTTCCGGAAGACCGCTGTTGGGGCTGGGATGAAGTCCGGCGTCCCGCCGCATGATGCGGTAGCAGCGGCGCCAGTCCAGCCGTTGCAGCCAGCTCGCCCCGACCAACAGCAGAGCAGTGAGGCGGGCCGGTATGTAATTCAACACGTCGTCAAAGCGGGCGGAGGCCCAGCCGAGATTCACGTATTTCTCGTTTTTGTAGCCGACCATGGAATCAAGCGTGTTCGCCGCCCGATAGGCCATCGCCAGCGGGGCGCCTCCGATCGCAGCGTAAAAGAGCGGAGACACGATGGCATCGACGATGTTTTCCGCCACCGTCTCCACAGCCCCGCGGCTGATCTCGGCCTCATCCAGATGCCCCGTGTCCCGCCCGACCACCATCGAGAGCGAACGGCGGGCCATTGCCAGATCCCCGGCCAGCAGATAGCGGCCTATTTCCAATCCGGCATCCGCCAAGCCTTTTGTCGCGATCGTCGTAGAGATCAGCCAGATTTCCAGCGCGATAGCCAGCCAGGGATGGATCAGCCCCGCGCCATACACAAGTCCGGCGACGACCGCATAGCTGCCCCCGACGATCAGGAGGGGAAACAGCAAGCCGGCTGCCCTCAAGCCCTTCTCCTGTTTGACAGACAGCCGGATGACGCGCTCCAGGCGGGCAATACACCACCCCATGATCACTACGGGATGCGGCAGACTGCGCGGGTCTCCAACCAGGCGGTCGAGCACGTAAGCCGCCACGATGAGAAAAGCGGTTGTCATCTATGCTTCACTCTCTTCCCTGATGTCGATTGCGTGCGATGCTGGCTTCCACGTCCCCGATACATGCTCCACGATCATCGCCTGACCGTGCCCGAGTCCTTTCATGTGCCAGTACAATCCGGGGTCACCGTGCAGCCAGGCCGCCTGAAACCAGCGGATGACACCACCGTGCGTCACCAATGCGACCGTGTGATCCGGCTCCGTTGAACCGCATGCATCTCTCATTTCTTTCCACATGCCGCTCAACCAGCGGTTCACTCGTTCGCCCAGCTGCGTCAGCGTTTCTCCGCCCGGCGGCGCGATGCCGAACGGATCGTCGTACCAACGGCTTGCCCGCACGCTTTCTCTGACCATCAGTTCTTCGTAGGTGAGCCGCTCCCATTCGCCAAAAGACAGCTCGCGAAGCTCAGGAACCCGGATCGGACTCATCCCCCAGACCGTTGCCAGCCGATCAGCCGTCTGCACGCAGCGGAGCAAATCGCTGGTAAAAAAATGGGCCGGGCGTTCATGCCCGAGCTGTCTGGCGAGAAGCGCCGCCTGCTCCACCCCCGCGTCATTCAGCGGCACATCCGTATGTCCCAGATAGCGCCCTTCGCGATTTTCCTCTGTCTCCCCGTGCCTGATCCAGATCCATCTCACGTCCACCAGCTCCCTGCCGCAACAAGCAGCATCACTGCTTCACTGCTTTCAATGATCGCGCCGTAGCAATCGCCCGTCAGTCCTCCGAGCCTGCGGCAGATGCCGCGTGCGAACCAGAGGCTGAACAAAAGCGACACCGCGACTGCCGCTATCGCCTGAATGCCGGCGATCCACCAGCCAAGTCCGAGGACAGCTGCGTAGGCCGCCACAATATGCCAGAGCCGCAACCCTGCACCGATCCCTTTTCCGACGCCGTTGTCGGAAGAAACGTTGGGGAAGCAGCGTATCGCGAGCAGCACATGAGCGCGGGCAGCAAATGGAATGAGGACAAGCAGGAGAGAGCCGCTATAAAGTGTCAGCCCTTCCGCTCTTGGGCCACCTGCTAACAGACCCGACAAGCTTGCCTGGTTTGGCGGATTTGTCAGCAGACCCGCCAGTTCCGTTATCCCTGCCGTTTTCAAAAAGAGCAGCAGGATCGCAGCCAGGACAGCCATGGCACCCGAGCGGCTGTCCTTCATAATCTCCAGCATGCGTTCTTGCGTACGGCTGCTGCCGAGGCCATCCGCCAGGTCCATCCACCCGTCCAGATGGAGTCCTCCCGTGATGTACACCCAGGCCGTGCACGTCAAAACGGCGGCGATCAGCGGCGGAAAGGCCCATAATGCAGCCTCGTGCACGATCCACAGCACGCATCCGATCACCAGCCCGACAGCCGGATACCAAGCGACGCTGTCACGCCAAGCCTTTTCCGACGGCTTCAGCCACGGCACGGGAATGCGTGTAAAAAAAGTCAGCGCGTGAAAAAATGCGTTCATCCTTTCATCCTCCAGGGGAGCCCGGCGATCACGGCATAAACGGTGTCAGCCTGGCGCGCGGCTTGCTGATTCACATCGCCCAAAATATCGGCAAACCATCGTCCCAGCCTCGACATCGCTACCCCGCCAAGACCCACTTCACTCGTTACTGCAATCACGGTTTGATTCGTTTGGGCGACAGCATCCAGCCACGCCTTTGCTTCTCCCACAATCTCTTTTGTAATGGATTCGTCCCGCCACGCCTGCTCCGGGATGTCCATCAGGCGACCGCTGACCCAGGTGGAGAGACAATCGAGCAAGACGACACTGTACCCTTTGCTCGCGTCCAGCGATTCGGACAGCCGTCCGCCGAGCTCGCACAATCCCCACGTATCAGGGCGGCGCTCCCGATGCAGCTCGATTCGTCTGGCCATCTCATCGTCCCACGCTTTTCCTGTCGCCACGTACAACACGTCCTGCGCGGCATCACGGGCCAATTCCTCGGCAAAACGGCTCTTTCCCGACCGAACGCCCCCTGTGACCAAAATAAGGCTCACAAGACCGCCCCCCTTTTTTCCATCACATCATGAAAGGCAGACAGCAGCCGTTCATTCTCGGCCCGCGAGCGAACGGCGATGCGAAAATCGCGGGCGGTCAGTCCCGGATACATGGCGCAGTTGCGGATCAGAATGCCCCGTTTGCCCATTTCCTCCTGCAGCGCCGTCGCGTCTGTCCATTCCGGGGAGCGAACGAGCAAAAAGTTGGCCTCTCCCGGCCATACCTGCCAGCCCAGCCCCGACTGCAGTCCGTCCAGCAAAAAGCGGCGTTCTGCAGCGATGAGGCGCCTCGTCTCTTCTTCATAATCCGCTTCCTGCAAACACAACTCTCCCGCAAGCAAGGCCAAGCCGTTGACGCTCCAGCTCACCTGTTTGCTCCTCATCCTCTCGATCAGTGCGGGGTGACCGATCGCATAACCGAGCCGAAGCCCCGGGATAGCGAACATTTTGGTCATGGAGCGTATCAACAGGACGCGCGGAAAATGTCCTAGCCGATCCGCAAGTGTAAACTGCTTCTCCCGAGCCGCAAAATCGAGAAAAGCTTCATCGACAATCAAATGGGTACCGGTTTCATTTGTCCATTCGGCCATTTGCAAAAGCTCGTCTGGTTCATACAATAGACCGGTCGGATTGTTCGGAGAACCGATGAACACGAGCTGCGTCTCCCGAAAGAGCCGATACAGCTCCCGCGCGTCTGGCTTGAAGCCGTTTTCTTCCCGTCCCGCGCATTCCACGACGCGAGCGCCGAATTGGCGGGAAAGTTGGGCATATTCGGAAAAGCACGGCGTCACCACACCTGCGCTTTCCGGCTGCAGAGCGAGCACGGCCAGCGCCATCGCTTCCGCCGCTCCATTTGCCGGCAAAAGGGCGTCTTCCGGCAGACGCAGCCGGGCAGCCAATGCCCGCTTGAAAGCTCGATGGCCGGGATCAGGATAGCGGATAACGGCGGTAAGCGACCTCCCCAGCGCTTCCAGGACCCTTGCCGGAGGACCGAGCGGATTTATATTGGCGCTGTAATCAAGGAACGCCTCGGCCGATACGCCAAAGCGCTCTGCAGCCGTCACCAGATCCCCGCCGTGGCCGTAGGTCTCCAGCAGCCCCATCAGTACTCAACTCCGAGTACAGCGGGAATGCCTTCGTCATAGTAGTGCTTGACCGGCTTCATCTCCGTCACAAGATCGGCCATCTCGATGATCGCGGGCTGCGCATTGCGGCCGGTAATGACCAGATGGACGTGGCGCGGCCTGTTTTGGACCGTATCCAGCACGTCAGCCAGCGGGAGCACATCGTCAATCGGAAAACGATCAATTGCCAGGGCATTGTTCAATTCGTCCAGGATCACCACATCGTACTCGCCGCCAAGCACCTTTTCGCGGGCAAAGCTCCACGCCTTTTCAAGGGCGCTGCGGTGCTCCTCCGGTGTTTTGGTCCAGGTAAAGCCGACGCCCATCTGCACCATTTCGATTCCGAGACGGTCGAAAATAATCTTCTCGCCATAGGTGCGTTCCGGAGACTTGATAAACTGGATCATTAAAACCCGTTTTCCTCTGCCGGTTGCACGTACAGCCAAGCCTAACGCCGCTGTCGTCTTGCCTTTTCCGTCTCCTGTATAGACCAGCAGCAGCCCTCGCTTGTTGTCGGCCTTGCTCATCAACAGCCCCTCCTTCGTTCTGCGCAATCCTTTTGAACATACAAAGCCACTCGGGCAAATCTCCGGGTGAAACGCGAAACTGCCGCCTGCTTTTCCAGGGGAGTACACGCCAACCTTCCGAAAAGTATAAAAAAACGCCTTGTTCCCTTTGGAAAACAAAGGGAGACAAAGCGCGGACAGTTCGCTACAACGATCCACCTCTTCCTTTGACCCGAAGGAAATCAGTGCTCAGGCAAGACAGGCAGGTCTCCTGGCTCGAGAATCGCTGCTTTCCTTCTCCTTCCCGTCCCCGACCCGGGGCAGTGGATGGCAAAATGCCTTGAAGGAAAACTCCTCTCTTACAGTGGCGGGACCGCGTTGGATTTTCACCAAACTTCCCTTTTAACTTCGCTTCCCGCGGCGTGCACCGTGCAGGAAGCAAAGACCTGTTTGCGCGATATGGAAATGTTCAGCCAGCCAAAGACTGGCGCTTGCTATCATCATAACAAAAGTGGGCACGGATAGAAAGAACAAGCTGATCATCGAGTTTTATTCAACAAATGAAAATTAAATGCAGTTTACTAAAGTTTTGTTCTTTGCTAGGATGATGGAAAACATATCCACAAACAGGAGGTGGTCCAGATGAAACAGGATCTCCCGATTCCTCCGGAGCGGCCACATCTCTACGTACAGCCTCTCCTTGAAGAATGCGGCGAAGCGATGCTCCCCCTCTCCAGCTTGTCCGAAAAAATTACGGTCTGGCCGATGTACTACAAGCAAGGCTACGACGGAACCACTCCCGAAGCGTACTTGCGAAAAAGCGCCGCTCTCCGCCTGGTCCAAGCAGCCGAACGCTTGCCCGACGGCTATCGCTTCGTCGTATTTGACGGCTGGCGCTCCTACCAGGTGCAAAGCTCTCTCTATGAAAGATTCAAGCAAACACTGCTCAAGCAGGGCTGGGAAGAAGGCGAGGCGCTTCAGGCCGAACTGAGCAAATTTGTCGCCGTCCCCAGCAAGGATGTGCAAAAGCCATCGCCCCATTTGTCCGGTGGAGCAGTAGACCTGACGATCGAAGGCCCCGATGGGTGGCTCGACATGGGAACAGAGTTTGACGATTTCAGCGAACGGGCCTCTACCCGATTCTATGAAAACGCTCTCAGCCCTGATGAACAGGCGAAAACGATCCGCGCCAACAGACGTCTTCTGTATCACCTGATGACCGAGGCCGGTTTCGTCAATTACCCCAAAGAGTGGTGGCATTACGAATACGGCACGCTTTCCTGGGCACGGCAAACTACTGGACAAGCCATGTACGGGGGAATCTTGGAAATTGATAGCGAAAATAGTTGAATAACCTCAATTTTTGCAATATATTAAAAATATATTAAATTTATAACAAAATGTTGGGGGTTGATCTCTTTGAAGCGCAGATGGTCATTCGTCCTCACCAGCCTGGTTCTCGCTGTTTCCATGCTCGTTGCCGCTTGCGGCACACCGGCGAACCAGCCTCAAGCTCAGAACAACTCGCCGGAATCGCCGGCAAAAACCGAGCCGACCGCACCGAAGACGTCAGCAGACACACTGTTCGTCGCGATCAACGCGGATCAAGGCACGCTCGATCCCGCCGTCACCTTTGACAACGCCGCATGGAAAATCACTTATCCCACCTACGAACGTCTCGTCGAATACGACGGGGAGTCCACAGAGGTCAAGCCCGGTCTCGCCAAGGAATGGAAAGTGAGCGAAGACGGCCTTACCTGGACCTTTACACTGGAAGAAGGACATAAGTTTGCCGACGGTACTCCGGTCACGGCAGAAGCCGTCAAGTTCACCTTCGACCGCACGCTCGCCATCAAGAAAGGCCCGGCTGACGTATACAGCGTGATCAAAGAAGTCAAAGTCGATTCGCCGACACAGGTTACCTTCGTTCTCTCCAAAAACTTCCCGCCATTCCTCTCGACTCTCGCAGCCAACTACGGCGGCATCGTCAATCCGAAGGTAAAAGAAGAAGAACAAAACGGCGATCTGGGCCAAAACTTCCTCGCAAACAACACGATGGGCAGCGGCCCGTACAAGCTCGAAGAATGGAAAAAAGGCGAATATCTCAAGCTCACCGTCAACCCGCACTCCACAGTGAAACCCGCATTCCAAACCGTATACTTCAAAATCGTTCCGGATGCGACAGCTCAGCGCCTGCAGTTGGAACAGGGCGAGATTGACATCGCCGAAGGCATCCCCAATGAACAATTGAAAGCCGTCAAAGAATTGCCCAACGTAGAAGTCCTGCAAAAACCGAGCCTGTTCGTCGACTACGTGTACGTAAACTCCTCCAAAGGCAACGAAGCGCTCAAAAACCCGAAGGTTCGCCAGGCGTTAAGCTACGCGATCGACTATGACGCCCTGACCGAATCCGTGCAGGAAGGCTACGCTACGCAAATGCGCGGTCCAATTCCAAAAGGTCTGTGGGGGCATGATGAATCTGCCCATCAGTACAAGCGCGATGTGGAAAAAGCCAAAGCGCTCCTGGCGGAAGCAGGCGTCTCCAACCTGACCCTCGATCTGCTGTATTCCGACAACAAACCGTGGTGGGAGACAGAAGCACTCACCCTGCAGGCATTTTTCGCCGACATCGGGGTAAAGCTCAATCTCAAAAAGATCGCCTACGCCACGTCCCGCGAAATGATTGACGCCGGCGAATTCGACCTCGCTCTTGGCGTTTGGAGCCCGGACTTCGGCGACCCGTACATGTTCATGAACTACTGGTTTGACTCCGTCAACTTCGGTCTGGCCGGAAACCGCGCCTTCTATAAAAACGACAAAGTGGACGAGCTGGTGCGCAAAGCCGCATCGATCAACGACAAGGCAGAGCGCGAGAAGCTGTACAAGGAAGCGCAGAAGATCGTCATTGATGAAGCGCCTTACCTTTATCTGTATCAAAAGGACTTCCTCCTGCCGGTCAGCAAAAACGTCAAAGGCTTCGTCTACAACCCGATGCTGGAGGGCATTTACAACCTGGCGGAGATGTCTAAATAACGCCTTGAATAAAGGAGTGCTTTCCTCATGAAACAGATCATCCTGAAACGTCTCGCCATGCTGGTGCTGGTGCTCCTCGGGGTCACATTGATCACCTTTTTCCTCTCTCATGTGATCCCGGGAGATCCGGCGCGGATGATGGTGGGACAGCGCGCCAGTGAGGAAACACTGCAAGAAGTTCGTCGCCAATTGGGCCTGGACCAGCCGGTCTGGGTCCAATATCTTACCTACATGAAAGGGCTTTTTGCAGGTGACTTTGGCACCTCGATTCGCACGCAGCAGCCTGTCGTCCATGATCTGATCGCCTTTTTCCCTGCAACGCTGGAGCTGGCCATCACCGCTTTTATTATCGCGATCGCCATCGGAATACCGCTGGGCGTCCTGTCCGCCGTGAAAAAGGACACTGGATGGGACCACTCCAGCCGCTTTTTCTCCATCGCGGGAATCTCTACACCCGTGTTCTGGAGCGGCCTCGTCGGCATCCTGATCTTTTACAAGTTTCTCGGGGCGCTGCCATCCAGCGGCAGGCTGGACCTGACTGTCCCGGCTCCGACCAAAATTACCGGCCTTTACCTGTTTGACAGCCTGCTCACGGGCAATTGGGCCGCATTTAAAAACAGCTTGTGGCATCTGATCCTGCCTGCCTTTACGCTGGCATTTGCTCAGCTGGCAATCGTCACCCGCCAGGTCCGCTCCAGCATGCTGGAGGTACTCGGACAGGATTACATTCGGACCGCGCTGGCCAACGGCATCCACGGCCCTGTCCTTTTGATCCGCTACGCCTTGCGAAATGCGCTGATCCCGACGATTACCGTCGTAGGTCTTTCCTTTGGCTCGCTGCTTGGCGGAGCAGTCGTGACGGAAACGATTTTCAGCTGGCCCGGCATGGGGAAATACGTCGTCGACTCGATTGCGTTTCTCGACTTCCCGGCGATGATGGGCTTCACTTTTGTCATATCTTTCGGGTACGTCGTGATCAACCTGCTGGTTGACCTCACTTACTACGTACTAGACCCGCAAATCAAGGAATAGGAGGGGCCACCATGTCCAGTCTATCGGCAAAAGCGGATACTGCTGCCCAGCCGTCCCGTAAGGTAAACCCCTTTTGGTTCCGGATCCGGCAGAGCCCGCTCACCTTGTTTGGCTTGTTTCTGCTCGTCATGCTGCTGCTCTTGTCCGTGTGCGCGCCGCTCATCTCCCCGCATGACCCGACCAAGATCAATATCCCGGAGCGGTTCTCCCCTCCGTCCGCTGCTCACTGGTTCGGAACAGATGAAGTGGGACGCGATATTTTTACGCGCATTCTGTACGGCGCTCGCCTGTCGCTCGGCGTTGGCGTAGCGGTCGTTCTCTCGGCGGGTCTGGTCGGAACGGTCATCGGGGCGATCTCCGGATACTTCGGCGGCCGCGTCGACCAGATCATCATGCGGATGATGGATATCGTCCTCGCGTTTCCTTCGCTCGTGCTGGCGATGGCGGTGGCCGCTGTTCTCGGCCCCAACCTCCAGAACGCCATGCTGGCCATTGCCATCATCAAGATACCTGTCTACGTCCGGCTGGCCCGTGCGGAAACACTGGCTCTGCGGGAAAAGCTGTATGTCAAAGCGGCTGTCACCTTCGGCATCAAGCCCTGGCGGATCATTACCCGCCACATTATTCCCAATGCCGTCTCCCCCGTGATCATCCAGGTCACGCTGGATATCGGCGATGCCATCCTGCTCGTCGCAACACTCGGCTTCCTCGGCCTGGGCGCTCAGCCTCCTACGCCGGAATGGGGCGCGATGATCAGTATCGGCTGGAAATACCTGCTTGATTATTGGTGGTATCCCACCTTCCCTGGGCTTGCCCTATTCCTCGCCTCGTGCGGGTTTAATCTGATCGGCGATGGCATTCGGGACATCCTCGATCCGAAAGCCAACCGATAGGGAGAGATACCTATGCTTCTTACAATCAAAGACCTGTCTGTCGAATTTTCCTCGATGCAGCAGACCGTCAAAGCGCTGAACCACGTCTCTTTTTCCATCGACCAGGGGGAAATTGTCGGCATCGTGGGAGAATCCGGCTCGGGCAAGTCGGTTACGGCGCTAACCATTCTCGGGCTGCTGGATAACAATGCGACGATCAAAAACGGAGAAATTCTTTATAAAGGAAGAAACGTCCTGCAGCTTCACAAAAAGGAGCAGCAATCCCTTCGGGGCAAGCAGATCGGCATGATCTTCCAGGAGCCGATGACGGCCCTCCACCCGACGATGCGGATCGGGGATCAACTGGCCAAGGTCATTCACCGGCACCGTGAGATCGCCTACAAGGAAGCTTACCGGCAAGCCGTCCTCAGCCTGGCGGAGGTAAAGATCAACGAGCCGGAGCTGGTCGCACGGAAGTACCCGTTTGAACTGAGCGGCGGCATGCGCCAGCGGGTCGTGATCGCGCTGGCGATGTCGGCGCCACCTGACTTGTTGATCGCCGACGAGCCGACTACAGCGCTGGACGTGACCATCCAGCATGAAATTCTCAAGCTGATGAAGGAGCTGGCTGAAAAACGCGGCACGTCCATCATGCTGATCACCCACGATCTCGGTGTCGTTGCCGAGGTATGCCAGCGGGTCGTCGTCATGTATGCGGGTGAAGTGGTTGAAACGGGAACGACCGATGAAGTACTCGCTCATCCCGTTCATCCGTACACACGCGCCCTGATCGGAGCCCTGCCAGACCTCGCTTCCCCTGATCAGCCGCTGCATGCGATCCCGGGGGAGTCTCCCGATCTGCGGAATTTGCCGTCCGGCTGCGTTTTCGCGCCGCGCTGCGACCGTGCCTTGCCGCTCTGCCGCGAGGACCATCCTGTTTTGGAGCCGGTACCGGGCTCGCGAGACGCATCGACAGGTACACATCAAGTCGCTTGCTGGGTGAGGTGATTACATATGGAAGCACTGCTGCAGCTTTCCGGCGTCAGCAAGCAATACGGGAAGGGAAGCCAACTGTTTCACGCTGTCTCTGACGCCGCTTTTTCGATCTATCCCGGTGAGACGTTTGGCCTGATTGGCGAATCCGGTTCCGGCAAAAGCACGCTGGGAAAAATGGTAACAGGACTGGAATACCCGACTTCCGGGTCCCTTCTGTACCAAGGAAGTCCGCTTTGGAACGGGAAAAAATTCAACAGAAGGAAGCCTGGCGAGATGCAGATCGTCTTTCAGGACCCGCAGTCCTCTCTCGATCCGCGGATGAAGGTTCAAGACATCATACTCGAGCCGCTGTGGGCCCTGCCTGCCGATGAACGGAGGCAAAAGGGCAGCACGGAACGATTGCACGCCCTGATCGCACGGGTAGGCCTCAAGCCGGAGCATCTGCCGCGCTATCCCCACGAATTCAGCGGAGGCCAGCGCCAGCGAATCGCCATCGCACGGGCCCTGATTACCGATCCGACGTTCGTTATCTTGGACGAACCCACCTCGGCTCTGGACGTTTCCGTTCAGGCGCATGTCCTCAATTTATTGAAGGAGTTAAAGCGCGAACGGGGCCTCACCTATCTCTTCATCTCGCACAACATGGCGGTCATTCGCTACATGTGCGACCGGATGGCCGTCATGCAGAAGGGAAGAATTGTGGAGACGGGAACCGTTGAAGACATTTTTAAGCATCCGCAGGAAGCCTACACGAAGACCTTGTTGTCGTCCCTTCCAAGCCTGCACAAGGAAAACGCCTCTCTTCACGCATGAATGAAGAACACATGAGCCAACAGACTAGCTTGCATAGCAAAGAAGGTCGATACCATGTTCAACGGAGCGGAACTTAGAGAAATCCGCAAACAAAAACAGCTGACCCTGCAAAATCTTGCCAATCGGACCGGTCTCAGCATGAGCCTGCTTTCCCAAATCGAACGCGGCCTGGTCGATCCCACCGTAGGAACGTTTTGGAAAATCTGCTCCGCTCTCGATGTACCGATCAATCATTTTTTCAAGGCAAAGGATGACGAAGAACCTGTCATCCGACGCGATCAGCACAAGATCATTCAGTTGAAGAACACTCACGTCAAGTATCACGTACTCACGCCCATACAGGCCGGAAAAATCGAATTCCTGCTGATCGAAATCGAGCCCGGGGAGACACTGGAGCAGGAGCAGATTTCCCACTCCGGAGAAGAGTGCGGCTTCATTCTCAAGGGCGAGCTGAAGGTGCTGCTCGCCGATCGCGAGTACCATCTGTACGAAGGCGACAGCATCGGTTTCAACAGCTCGTCGCCCCATCGGTTTATCAACCCTGGAAACTCTGTCTCCCTGGCGATTTGGGCACGGGCTACGTAGGTTTCCTTCGACACCAGAACAACGTCCGTCTGATCAAAAAAGCTCCGGGGCCAGCTTGCAGCCTCGGAGCTTTTTACCGTCGTTTATCGTCGTTTATCGCTTAATCGGAAGGAATAAATACAAGAGTGATGCGTCTGTCTCCATGCGGAGATCTCGCCTCTCCCCCGACTATGTACGATCCCCGGCAGGCTTGGGCGACTTCGCCTGCCCAACGGGAGCTGCCACCCGCTCATTTCCCATCATCAGGATAAACAGAACGGCCAGAATGGCGGGGACCAGCGCCCAAAGAAAGGTATGGGCGATGGAGCTTGCCAGCGTGTCCGTTATTTTTTCCAAAACGGGAGCCGGAATTTGTGCTCTTGTCTCCGGCGATAGAATAGCTCTCGGATCGGAGAGTGACCCGCCTGGAATCGCACCGCCATTTCCCGCAAGAGCAGTGCTCAAGCCACTCTCAAACAAATTTCGCTGAATGATGCCAAAAATCGTGATCCCCAGCGTCATCCCGAGCGAACGGAAAAAGGAGTTGGTCGACGAGGCAGATCCTCGCTGCCGCATGTCAAAATTGTGAATCGCCGCCATCCCCAGGACGGAAAAAGAGAACCCGACGCCAAAGCCGGTAAGAATCATATAAATCGTTACCATGACGCGCGAGGTTTCCGGCGAGAGCGTTCCGAGCAAAAGAAGCCCCGGAACGAAAAACACGGCTGAGATCAGCATGATGTTGCGGAAGCTCGTCTTGGTCGTGAGCAGCCCTCCGACCTGGCTGCCGGCAACAGAGCCGAGCATCATCGGCGTGAGCAGCAGGCCGGAGTTGGTCGCGCTCCCGCCAAATACGCCTTGAATAAAGATCGGAATGTAGATGGTCGCAATGATAAACGCCGAGCCGTACAGGAGCGCCACGCCGTTGCTCGCGGCAAACAAACGCTTTCTGAACATGGCAAACGAGATGATCGGTTCCGCTGCCTTCCGCTCAACCGCGATAAAGGCGGCAAACAGGATCACAAACACAGCGAACAACGCGATGATCTGAACCGAATCCCATGCGTACTGATTGCCGCCAAGCTCCAGAGCAAACATCAAGCTGACGACGGCACCGACCAGGGTTATCGCACCCCACCAGTCAATGCTTTGCTTGTTGTGCGCCAGCGACTCCTTGTAGTGCAGACTGATAAAAAGCAGGGACAATAGCCCGATCGGCACATTGATGTAAAAGACCCAATGCCAGCCGAAATACTCCGTTATGTATGCTCCAAGCAGCGGACCAAAGACACTGGATGTACCGAAGACAGCTCCGAACAGTCCGGTCATCTTTCCCCGTTTTTCCGGCGGGAAAATATCAAAAATGATGGTGAAGGCAATCGGCATCAGCGCGCCTCCGCCAATCCCCTGGATCGCCCGGTATACACTCAGCTCGATCATGCTGCCCGCTGTCCCGCACAGGATGGAGCCCAGCAAAAAGACGGCAAGGCCAAAAATGTAAAACCGTTTGCGTCCGTACATGTCGGACAGCTTTCCGAAGATCGGCATCCCCGCCATCGTGGCTACCATATAAGCGGAGGTCACCCAGACGAACTTGTCCATTCCCCCCATCTCGGACACTATCGTCCCCATGGCTGTAGCCACAATCGTATTGTCCATCGATGCCATCAGCAGACCGAGCAGGAGCCCGGCTACGACAAATCCCGTTTTGCTTTCTTTGGCAATCACGCCGCACCCCTCCTATTTCCATGCTTGCCCACGAATTATATTGTAATCCAGGCCAACGAGTTGTTATGAAAAGATTGATAAAAAAACAGCGCACATGACATGGCGCTGTAAAAGGAAGACCGCTGGACCGCTCAGGCCCCGAGATGCGGTTAACCCGTCATTCTCATCAGCCTGGCGATCAGCGGGGATTGCTGTAATGCGTAGTTACAGACGGTTGAAAGCCAGCCTGCTGGCTCTGATACATTTTGTATCCGGCTTCCGATATCGGTTCCACCATCGGCTTGATCTCTCCGGTGTACACATTTTTGGAGAACGGCATATTAAAGGTCCGCACCCCATCGCTTTTGCGCATGATAGACCCATCCGAGAGCTCGACCCAATTGCTTCGCTGACTGCCGTAATCGACTACATAAACGCCCTCGTCCGTGTAAAACGGAGCGTTATAGCCAGGAGAAGCTTCCGGCTGTTGCTGCGTCTGTACCTTTGGTGCCGGTGTTTTCTTTGCTGCCTGTTTTTTCGGCTGCGTCTTTTTTCTCGCAGTTGCAGTCTGAGTGGCCTTCTTGGCCGGAGACTTGGAGGCCGCCGACTGGGCCGTTTGCTTCTGTTCCCCCGCCCCTGCAGATTGCAATTGAGGGGAAGCAGCGGTATTTTCTCTAGCTGCGAACTGCTGAAAAGCGACCTCGGTCTTTTTCGGGTCTTGGTTGGAAAAATCCGTCCCTGCCGCTGTCGCCTGCACGCGAGATTCGGCCTTTGGCTCCGCTGCCTTTGTCCCCGCCGATACCGACTTGATCAGCGCAGGCCAAATGTACGCATTGAGGCCAAGCAAGGCCACCATCAATGTAATCCCCAGGACTTTTTTCATTTCGTATTCAGCTCCGTAAGTAACCTGATCTATGTAGCAAATGGTTCTGCCCAAATCAATAATGACTTCAGAACTATTATACAAGAAAAAGGTGCCTGGGGAAGCAAGAAATGGCTGATTAATTTGTCTTCAATATATCGTGGTCGACGTAGCGCTCGCCGTTCAGCTCGCTGATGACATTGATCGCTACCTTGGCTCCGTCGCCTGCGGTGATAATCGTGTGGACGCTGGCTCCCGCGCATGTCCCGGCAGCCCAAAATCCGGGTACGTTGGTCTTCCCTGCCGCATCTGCGTCGATGACTGTTTTGATCCGGGGTTCGGTGCCAGGCTTTGTCGCCACGCCTGCTTTTTCCGCCAGTTCGACCAGTACGCCGGTGGCGAGGATGACATGCTTGGCTTCATATGTCGCGTTTTCTCCTGCGGCAATCACAAAACCATCGCCTGATTTGGAAATATCAGTTACTTGGGCAGCGACCAGCTCAGCGCCGAAGTGCGCCGCTTGCTTTTTCCCCAGCTCTACCATGTCCGGTCCGGTAATTCCCTCTACTCCGTAGTGATTCTCAATCCAAGCCCGTTTGGTCATGCTTTTGTCATTGTCGAGAAGCAAAGTGCTCTTTCCCGCCTTGGCTGCAAAAAGCGCTGCGCTTGCCCCGGCTGGACCTGCTCCAATAATGGCGATATCGTACATAATGTCAACACACCCTTTCTGGACTTCTTTTAATCAACTTAATTATATAATAAGTAACAAAAATAGAAACCATTTTTTACAGTTTGCCCGCGGTTTTTCAATCTTACCATCAGCAGTCTCCATTCTTGACGCCTGCTCCGCAGTAGTGATAAAAATAACTGGTAAGTTACTTTTCTCGTCGCTTTTGTTTGGGAGGGAACCAAGGATGGAAACACAAGAACGAAACAGGACCGCAAAAGGCGAGGCCAGCAGACAGCGGCTGCTTGCTGCCGCGACTGCCCAGTTTGCCCGCAAAGGCTACCACCATACCAAAGTCAGCGACATCGTCAAAGCCGCCGGATTGACCCAGGCTGCTTTTTATCTCTATTTTCCGAGCAAGGAAGCCATCTTTACAGAGCTGGTGGACAGCTTTCGGATGAAGCTGGCAACGCTCGCCCAATCAGCCGGAAAAGTGGCGTCGCTCGCTCCGGGAGAAGCAGCCAGGCAAATCAAAGAAAATCTGCGGGACGTCTTTGCCTTTCTGCAATCCGAGCCCGAACTGACCCGGATCGCCTGGTTTGAGTCTCCAGACGCAAAAGAAATGAAGGAAAAAGTAATCGCGCTATTGAGCGCCCACATCCTGAACAATCAGCAAGCCGGCCATATTCGCAAAGAGCTGGTCCCCGAAGTGGCCGCCTGCTGCATCGTCGGCATGATTGACCAGTTGACCGAGCGATGGATCGTGACCGGGGAGAAACAGCCGGAGCAGTTGACGGAAGAAATGTCCGAGCTGCTGCTTTACGGCGTACTTGCTCCCTATCAAAGCAGGTGACGCTTCATCCGACTTCTAGCTTGCACATGTTCATACAGTTGACAATGCATCCCGATAGCTAGTCTATACCCGATCATCCGGTTGACTGCATCCGACAATCTGCAGTCGTTCATCCAGATCACGTAAGATTCATATTCGCAATCCAGTCGGAATATCCAAAGAAAAAGTCCCGGGCTTTTCATCCTTTTCTTCCCCGAATTACTTTAAAAATAAGACGCTTCTCCCCACTACGGCCACTTTCCAATCCTTCTTTTAAAATGAATCGTTCTCCGTATGCAAAAAAGCGCTCCCCTTAATCGGGAAGCGCTTTGCTATGCTCTTGGTTCACTTTCGAACCTTAGTACTTGTTGAACGTCATGATCCAGATAGAACCGGCAACGATCGTAAACACGATCACCAGCCCCAGGATCAGGGTTTGCACATTGTATCGCGGCTTTTCTCCCTCTCTGATATGCATGAAGAAGAATAGCTGCACAATAAATTGCAAGATGGCCATCACCATGATCGTGATCACGAGTGCCGTTTTTTCAAGCATGTGGTTCATAACCAGCACGAGCGGGATAATGGTCAGCACAATCGACAAGATAAAGCCGATCACATACGATTTGAGCGATCCATGATTGTGGTTGTCATGGTTTTCATGATGCATCCTACATCACCCCCAACAGGTAGACGACCGTGAACAGGAAGATCCACACGACGTCCAGGAAGTGCCAGTACAAGCTCAGGTTGGTCACTTTGCGGCGGGTAACCGGCGTAATCCCGCGGCGGGCGAGCTGGATCATGATCGCCACCATCCAGAACAAACCTACCGAGACGTGCAGACCGTGCGTACCGACCAGCGTATAGAACGCGGAGAGGAACGCACTGGTGGAAATGGTCGCACCTTCATGCACCATGTGCACAAATTCGGTAACCTCCAGCGCGATAAAGCCCAAGCCGAGCAGCGCTGTTACAACCAGCCAGCCAATCAGCTTTTTCACGTTTCCTTTGTTCATTGCCAGAACAGCCAAACCGCTGGTGAAGCTGCTGGTCAACAGGATAAAGGTTTCCGCGATGACACCCGGCATTTGAAACAGTTCCTTTGGTGTCGGGCCACCAGCGTAGTTGTGCATCAGCACCGCATAGGTGGCAAACAGCGTACCAAACAAGATACAGTCGGTTACAACGAATATCCAGAAACCAAGTACTTTGAGCTGCTCATGATCTTCATGACCATGATCGTGGTCGTGCCCGTGACTATGGTCGTGATGTTTTGCCACTTGTTGCATTATACAACCCTCCCCAGTGAAGCCTCCGTGCTGCGCACTTCATCCACCGGTACGTAATAATCCGTATCATATTGGAAGGAACGCGCCCACATCGACAGGGCCACGCCAATAAATCCAATCACGGCCATCCATACCCAGCCGAACGTAAAGCCAAATCCGACCAAGAACCAGAAGCAGGACATGATAAACGGAATACCCGAGTTTTTCGGCATATGGATCGGTTCCAGATGCACAGGCTCTTTTTTATAGGTGCCGTTTGCCATCGCTTGTTTTGTATGCCACCAGTCGTCCGCTTCTTTTACCTCAGGAACGACGGCGAAGTTGTAAAACGGTGCCGGGGACGGAATAGACCATTCCAGCGTGCGTCCGTTCCACGGATCGCCTGTTGTGTCGCGTTCACCGTGCTTGATGCTGTAGACGATCTGCCATACTTGGAAGATGAAGCCGATCCCCATCAGGAACGCCCCGACGGTGGAAATCAGGTTGAGGTCAGCCCAACCGCGGTCCCATCCATACGTGTAATAGCGACGGGTCATACCCATGAAACCAAGCGCGTATTGCGGCATGAAGCAAACGTAGAAACCGATATTCCAGAACCAGAAGCCCCATTTTCCGAGCTTCTCGTCAAGCTTGAAGCCGAACAGTTTTGGCCACCAGTAGTAGATACCTGCCAGGTAACCGAACACAACCCCACCGATCAACACTTGGTGGAAGTGAGCAATCAAGAAGTAGCTGTTGTGGTACTGATAGTCCGCTGGAGCGACAGCCAGCATAACCCCGGTTGCTCCCCCTACGAGGAAGCAAGGAATAAACGCGATCGTCCACAGCATCGGCTGTTTGAACGAAATCCGTCCGCGGAACATGGTGAACAGCCAGTTGAACACCTTCACCCCGGTCGGAATCGCGATGACCATCGTCGATATCGCAAAGAACGCGATAACGCTTGCGCTCGTACCCATCGTAAAGAAGTGGTGAGCCCAGGTGAAGAACGATGCGATCGCAATCGTCATCAAGGCTGCCACCATGGATTTGTAGCCAAAGACTGTTTTCTTCGAGAACGTAGCCACGACCTCAGAGAAGATACCGAAGGCCGGCACGACCACGATGTATACTTCCGGGTGACCCCACATCCAGATCAGGTTGAGGTACATCATCGGATTACCGCCGCCGTCCATAGTGAAGAAGTGGGCACCTGCAAAGCGGTCGAGGAACAGCAGCGCCAGTGTTACGGTCAAAATCGGGAAAGCAAAGATAATCATGATACAACTGGACAGTACGGACCAGCTAAACAACGGCATTTTCATCAACTTCATGCCAGGAGCGCGCATTTTCAAAATGGTCACGATGAAGTTAATCCCCGTGGCCAAACTACCGATACCGGAGATCTGTATCCCCCATATCCAGAAGTTCTGCCCCGGCCCCGGACTGAAATCATTTTCCGAAAGCGGCGGGTAAGACAGCCAGCCGGCATCCGGGGAGCCCCCGATGACGAACGACAGGTTGAACAGCATCGCACCCAGCATGAACAGCCAGAAGCTGACTGCGTTCAGAAACGGATAGGCAACGTCCCGCGCGCCAAGCTGCAGCGGAACGACCATGTTGAACAAACCGAACATCATCGGCATCGCCATGAACAAAATCATGATCGTACCGTGTGTCGTAAAGATGGCATTATAGTGATCGGAGTGCAAAAACTCCACATTCGGGAATGCCAGCTGCAGACGCATCAGGATGGCGTCAACCCCGCCCCGGAACAGCATCAGCAGAGAGGCGATCAGGTACATGATCCCGATTCGCTTATGGTCGACCGTGGTCAGCCATTCGCGCCACAGCCAGCCCCATTTTTTATACTTGGTCAGAACGAAGACGATCGCGACCACGGTGAGTGCGATGGAAACGTCCGCGCCGTAGATCAGTGGATCACCTGTTACAAAGAACGTGGATGCAAACTCCTTTATGTTTTCCCACACTTGGTATTCCTCCTCCCTCTCAACTAGTGGTTGTGATGATGGGTTTCTGTCGAAGAAGCCTCATCTGTCTTGTTGCCCGATTCCTGCCCGGTTGCAGGCATCGGTTTTTTCATGACATAGTCCATGTCATGTCCATGGCTGTGTTTCATGACGATTTCTTCAAACAACCCTTCAGGGAATGCAGAATACGTCTTTTTATCCGTCAAGCCAGGCTTTCTCAACTCTTCGTAATCTTCCTTCGTCATAACAGGTGTCGTGTTCTTCACCTGCTGCACCCATTTGTCAAACTCTTCCTGCGGTTTGGCCTCTACCTTGAATTCCATATGAGCGAACCCTTCTCCAGTAAAGTTGGCTCCTCTGCCATAGAACTCGCCAGGCTTATCCGCTTGCAGGTACAGCTCGGTCGCCATCCCGGACATCGCATAAATCTGGCCGCCAAGCTCCGGTACCCAGAAGGAGTTCATAGGACCGTCCGCCGACAATTGAAATTGAACAGGTACGCCAGCAGGAATTTCCAGATAGTTCACTGTTGCGATGTTTTGTTCAGGATAAGTAAACATCCATTTCCAGTTCAAAGAAGTAACCTGAATGGTCATCGGCTTCACAGCCTGATTCGGCGATTCTTTCAACGCGTAAGTATCCCGCACCGTGAAATATCCCAGGATCGCAATAATGATGACCGGAATACCCCACCAAATAACCTCAAGGGTTGTACTGTGTGCCCAATCCGGCTTGTATGGCGCTTTATTGTCCTTGGTATCCCGATATCGATAGACGATAAAAGCAGTAAGCGCAAGAACCGGAATGATGATGATCGCGCACAATATCACGGAAATCATAATGAGATTGTACTGCGTCTCTGCGACAGGCCCTTTCGGATTCAGGACAACGTAATCGCTTCCGCATCCCGACAACAGGACGCTGGCGATAATCGCCATTAACCAGAAGCCCATCTGACGAAACGTCTTCGCTCTGTTCATTTCTTCTACCCCTTCCTCGTTCGCCACAGAAAAGGAAACGATCGTCCCCAATTTGTTCACATGAATTAAACTTTTCTTCGCCTTCACATACTAACAGACAGAACGATTTTCCGCAGTGGGTTTTTGACACCGTTCAACATTCTGTCTTTATTTTGTTACAAAGTGTTCAAGAAGGGTTCACGAGTTGATCATAATATTGTTATCGATCTCCTGCATTGGATTTGATCTGCCAAAAATGGTCATGTTTTCAGTGAAACTAAAAAAAAAGCGGATGCTGCCGCTGTGGCAAGCATCCGCTTTATCGGTTGGATCGTTTTGATTCGAGTTCTTTCCTTATTATAGACCTGGCCCGTCTGGTCATACTGGTTTAACTGTTCGGTTCCAGATGAAGCAGTCGAAATACAACGCTGAGCAGGAAAATATTCGACGCTGCAATCAAAAACCCGATCGCTGCCATCAGACCGAAGTTTTCCGCCCTGAAATCGCTTACATGCGTAACGAACAAAAGTGCACCGATGAAGAAAGTGATCCAAGCGAACCATTTGAGTGTGTTTGCTGCTTTCATCCCGTTATTCATAACACATGACCCCTGTCTTTGTGTTTTCGAAATATTGTTACTTACATTGTAACACACTTTTCACTTGTTGTTCACTTTTTGTTCAAATTATTTTCAAAATCTTACTCTTGAGGAGTTTGATTGGGAAGCCGGCCGTCAATTATGAACAAAAATCAACAACCCGGCCTCCGCGCAAATGTGACAGACGGGGTCTTTTCCTGCCACGATCCGTTTTCCGTCAATCCGACACATAGACGCGCTCAAGCCGATTTCCCAGCCTGCTGCACAATTCATTCGTAATCGTTCCTGCCTGCTTTGCGACCTGCTCCGCTGTTATCCGCTCCGTGCCGTCCTCGCCGATCAGCGTCACGATGTCATTTTGCCGGACATCCGGTATCCCGCTGCAATCGATCATGAGCTGGTCCATGCAAATTCTGCCGATGACAGGAGCCTTTTTCCCTTTCACCAGCACATAACCGCCGCCGCACGACAAGCATCTGGGAAAGCCGTCCGCATATCCGATGGAAACGACTGCGATTGTCATGTCGTAAGGAGCGGTAAAGCGGCACCCATACCCGACGGTCTCGCCCGCCCCGATCTCTTTTGTGAGCGCTACCCTCGCCTTCAAGGAGAGGACCGGGCGCAGGTCCACGGACAACTTCGTTTGATCCTCTGCCGTACTCAGCACGCCGTACAAGGCAATGCCGATCCGGGCGTAGTCGCACTGCAGCTCGGGAAAGTTCAACACGCCGTAGCTGCTCTGGATGTGTACGTTTGGCAGGTCGTATCCCCAATCCCTTAGCTGGGCCAGCACGCTGTAAAAATTGTCGATCTGAAAGCGGGAGAAATTCATTCCCGCCGGGCTGGAATCATCGGCCATGCCAAGATGCGTAAAGATGCCCTCCACGCTCAAGTTTTTGCAAGCAAACATGCCGGCTATCCCGCGTACGTTTTGATAGTCCTCCCCGAGCCGGTGCATCCCTGTGTCAATCTTTACGTGAACCTTTATTTTGCGTCCATACTGATCCAAAAGCTTGCCGTATTCGCAATCAACGACCGTCTGCGTCAAATCGTACCGGACCAGATCCGCAAATTCCTCCGGTGAAGTATAACCGAGGATGAGGATCTCTCCTGTTATTCCCTGTCTTCGCAGATGTACGCCCTCCCGGATGGCAGCCACGGCAAAGGCAGAAATCCCGATTCGATTCAGTTCCTTTGCGACAACCGCATCTCCGTGCCCGTATGCATTTGCTTTCACGACCGCCATCACTTCGCACTTCGGCGGCAAAAGCTTCTTTAAAACCTTTGCATTGTGGCGAAGATGGTTCAAGTTGATCTCCGCCCACGCCCTGCTTTTCATACGATCTTCCTTTCTCTCTTCCGCTGCAGCAGCTTGGTGAGCAAGATAGCCCCCGCAAATGACAGAGCGGCTACCGCCACATAGTGGACGATACTATTTTCAATCAAAAGCGGCTGCATTTTTGCAATCTTGGCAAATCCGCGCACGACAATAATCGCCAGCGGGTGAATGATGTAGACAATCATCGAAATGGTCCGCAGGCTTCGGCTGCTTTTTCCCCTCCATAGAAGCAAGGATTGAAACAGGAAAAACATGCAGGGGAGCAGCATCACGTACATGCTGTCATGGCGCTGGAGAGAAAAATGGTGCAAGAGCAAGCCTTCCGCGAGCAAAAGCAAGAGCGAAACGGCAAGTCCGCCCATGCTTTCTCTCAAGCCAAATCCGCTTGTCTGCCGCGCGATCAGCCCGCCGAGCAAGAGAAAAACCGGGGCAAAAAACAAGCCGTTTCGCGTGTAATCCGAGAAGCTGAACAGCACGTCGTAAAACTGCGCAAAAAGCGGGACCTGCGATGTCAGGCCGTAGTAGCTGTCCCCGCCGAGCCCGATCATGTAAAGCAGCCCGGCAATCAACGCCACCACGCCGGTCTTGCAGCTTCGCAGCAGAAGATATACGAGCCCTGCTCCCAGAATCGTCGCCGGCAAGTACCACAAATGATAAAACGTGCCATCGAAGAAAATATCCTTCAGCAGGTTGGGCAAAAGCGGCGTGGTTTCAAAGTAGCCGGCATACACGTTTACGGGGAGAAAAAGCAGGATCGCCATGCCATACAGCTTGCACGACTTGACAAAAAATTTGGCCAGGCTGCCCCTGTCTCCACGCTTCTCGTCCATGTATCGCGGCAGCAAAAAAAATCCCGTTGCCATAAAGAAAAACGGGACGGCTACCCGCCCCAAAATTCTCGTCAAGATAAAGTCCCCTGTCTCGCTGACGGAGACGAGCGGGTACGTGTGGATGGCCACAACCAGAAAGGCTGCGATGATGCGAAAGGTATCAATGCCCGCATAGCCCGCGTCCTGTTTCATCCGTTCTTCCTCCAAACCGTTGCCACGAATCCATCCACGTTATTTCCCGACACCTCGCAGCGGGCGCCGCTCGGAATGTCAATCCGCACTGTCGGGGAAGACAGGGCATGTACGTAAAAAATTTCTGCTGTTTGTTCATCTGCTTCAAACAACAAGTGCTCTCCCCCATAGGGGAAGCTTTTCACAAACTCCGTATACTCTTCCAGGGTAAACTGATGCTTCCGGATCAGCTCCGCATGCGGATAACCGACATACCGGAAGTGCCAGGGCTCGTGGGCGATGCCTGTAATGGCCTCTTTTCCTTGCGGGTAGCGTTCAATAAACCCGTACCTCGCTGCTTTTAGCCGGAACTCCTGACAGATGCCGGTATAGGGAAAGTCCGGCCTGATAAAGTCGATCTCTTCCTTCTGCTCGCCCACGTCAATCGCCAGCCCTGTCTGGTGCTCGCTGTGGTTCGGATAAGCTACGTACTTTCGCGTAAATTCCTCGCCGTTTTCCCGCATCGACTCGGTGTAGATGGTTTCCTGTTCTTTTTTTGTGCGATAGCCGCTGACAGGGACGATCCGCTCTCCGCCGTCGAGCGAGTGAATCAGCGCTGCGTACATCGCCGCCGCCCTTCGTTCCAGCAAAATGTCCGGGTGCCTGTGATCTGCGGGGATGAGCATGTCTTCCGCAGGCTCTTCAAAAACCGGGTGCATTCTGTTGATCAAGATCAGGCTGCCTTTATGCATATTGGCTTGTTCCAAAATCAATGTGTTCATTCCTCGATCGCCATCCTTATCAGCTTGTCTACGATTTCCTCAAACGACATGCCAATGCCCTTGAGCATATTCGGATAACGGCTGTGGGCGGTAAAGCCCGGGATGGTATTCACTTCATTAAAAACAAGCTCTCCCCCCGGCGTTACAAACATGTCGACTCTGGCAAAGCCGCGGCAGTCCAGCGCCTTGTAGATCGCAGCCGCTGTATGCTTTATCCGTTCGGCTGTCTGCTCGTCGACTCTGGCCGGCATGTGGATTTTGGAGGTTTTGAGCGTATATTTTTCGGTGTAGTCAAAGAACCCTTGCGACAGTTCGATTTCGTCCACTTCGCCGATAATCAGTTCCTCATTTCCCATCACGGCGCAGCCTACTTCGAATCCGTCGATGCCCTCCTCGATGACGACTTTTGGATCGTACTCCAGAGCGTTCACCGCCGCTTTGAAAAGGCCGTCTTCTCGCTCGACTTTGGTGATGCCAAACGATGACCCTGCCCTCGCAGGTTTGACAAACAACGGATAAGAAAGCTCCCGGACCAACTGTTGCAATTCTCCCTCGCTGATTTTGCCGTTTACGACGATGGAACGGGGCACCTTGATTCCCGCCTGCATGGCGATTTTGTGAGCCATGTCTTTATCCATGCACAGCGCCGAGCTGAGCGTGCCGCATCCCACGACAGGGATTCCGGCCAGTTCAAGCAAGCCTTGAATCGTGCCGTCTTCGCCGTTTTTTCCATGCAGGACGGGAAATGCGGCATCGATCCTGGTCGCTTTTATTCCGTCCCGATGAAACTCGATCACACCCCGAACATGCCTGCTTGGAGAAATAACGGCATGCACGCAGCCCGGGTCTGTGCTCCAAGTATCATCCATAATCTGTTCAAGGCTTCCGTTATACCGAAGCCATTCTCCCTGCCTCGTGATTCCGATCAAAACCGTTTCGTACCGGGATTGATTGACGTGTTTTATGACTGCATAGGCGGATTGCAGAGAAACTTCATACTCTGTGGAACATCCGCCAAACAGGATGGCTATTTTTTTCTTTTCCATCGGTTCCCGCTCCCTCCTCCAACAATGCCTGTGCCCCGGCTTGCGGGAAGCAGGCAATTGTATTGTAGCGAAACGAGACAGGCCGTCCTTTAACTTTGCCTAAGGGAATCCTTACGAAATCATTACGGAATCATGACGTTTCCAGAACAGGTGAGCTGGAATAGAGGCCTGAAAAAACGACCAACCCTGCTTCGGATTCCCGGAACCAAAGAGCAGGGTTTTCCTTTGATCGGATAATGAATCGATCTATGATACCAGACAGCGGCAAACAATCGTTTTTGAACTGCATTTCTTTGCTTGACTTAGAGTTACCTCTAAGAGGTAGGCTAGTTCTACATCTACAGAGAGGGATGATGATCTTGTTCACCATTCGGGAAGCTGCTGAAAAGTGCGGCATCAGCTCGTATACATTGCGGTATTACGAAAAAATCGGGTTGCTCCCCCCGCCCAAACGAGACAGCGCGGGGAGACGCTGCTACACGGAAACGGATCTCCGCTTCATGCGGTTCCTGAAGAGCGTAAAGGAAACCGGCATGTCTCTGGAAGAAATCCATGAGTTTGTAAAAGACGGCTGTATCATGGAAAAGATTCACCTGGATGTGCCGATAAAGGAGCTTACCCCATCCTTAAACAGGCGCATCGAGATTTTAACGAAGCATCTGGAGAATATGGAAGCGAAGAAGAAGGAGCTCGAAGAAGTGATCGCGGCAACAAAGTCGAAGCTCGACTCCTACCATTCCATGCTGAGTGAGGGGTGAACATCAAATGAAGCCTATGAAAATATACGCGATGCTGCTCGGGTTTTCTATTTTTACAGGAGCCACCTTCAACCTCGCCAAATACACAGTCGAATACTTGGCGCCTTCCTCCGCGGCGGCGTGGCGTTTTGGTTTGGCTGCCGTGGTCATGCTGGTCATTTTGCTTTTGACGGAAGGGGTAAACAAAAGCCTGCTCAAGAAAAATGCAATCGCCTATGCAGTCCTTGGAATTGTCGGGATCTTTGGATTCAACGCTCTGTTTTTTATCGGCATGAAATATACGTCACCTGTCAACGCGGCCTTGATCATGGGATTGAATCCTTTGCTCACGACCATTTTCGCCCGGATGATCTTGAAGGAAAAAATTGTGAAAAGACAGGCAGTCGGCATCGCTTTTGCCTTTATCGGCGTGTTTCTCGTCATTACCCAGGGCTCGCTGGAGGCGATCGCCACCTTGTCGGTTTCAGTCGGAGATCTGCTTATTTTTGCAGGCAACCTTTGCTGGACGCTATATGCCGTGCTTGGACGCCGCTTTATAAAGGACGCCACTCCGCTGTCTACGACAACATACACGATGGCGGCCGGCGCGATTGGGTTAATCGTCGCTTCTTTGTTTACGTCCAACCCTGTTCCTCTTCCGGATGTTCCGGTCGGCGCTTGGGGCGCGGTTGCCTTTATGGCTGTCTTTACAAGCGTTTTGGGCTATCTGTGGTGGAATCAAGGGGTAAAAGAAATCGGGGCTGGGAAAACTTCTCTGTTTTTCAATCTTGTTCCTGTCGTTACGATGATCATTACATTTGCCTCAGGAACCCCGATAACGTTCTTTCAAATGATCGGGGCCGCTCTCGTCATCATCGGCGTTTTGGCTGCTTCGGGAATCATCCATCTTCCCAAAGCCCATGCAGAAAAGCAAAAGCGCATGCTTGCAGCAAAATGAATGTATCGCTATCGGAAAACAGCCGTATTTCTCGCGCAGAGATGCGGATGTTGTCTGTCCGTTTACGGATCCATTTTGTAGCCAACGCCCCGTACCGTTTTGATATACGTCGGACTTTCTGCCGAGTCATTCAGCTTTTCACGCAAATTCCTGATATGAACCATGACGGTGTTGGTATTATGACTGTAGTATTTTTCTCCCCAAACCTCCTGGAACAATTTCTCGGAGCTGACCACCTGTCCTCTGTTCTCACTCAAGAGCCAGAGGATCGAAAATTCGGTAGGCGTGAGTGGCAAAAGGTTTCCGTTCAAGAAGCATTCGTGGGAGTTTCTATTTAATAGAAGACCCGCAAAAGCGATTTTGTCATCCTCCTGCTGTGGATCACGATTGTATGTTGTGTATCTTCTAAGCTGTGCTTTTACGCGAGCGACAAGCTCCAGCGGACGGCACGGCTTTGTGAGATAGTCATCCGCTCCGAGCGCCAAGGCGGTGATTCGGTCGATTTCCTCGTCTCGTGCTGACAGCATGATGATCGGAAAATAGGATGTTTCCCGAATGTGTCGGCAGAGCGCGAATCCGTCCATCCCCGGCAGCGTGACGTCCATAATGGCAAGGTCAGGCCGAACAGAATCGAGACAGCGAAGAGCCTCTTCGGCCGTATCGCATTTGTGAATGCTGTAATTCTCGTTTTTCAGGAAAAGCTCGATATACTCCGCGTATTCCCGTTCAGCATCGACGATTAAAATAGTAGAATTCATGACTTCTCCCTCTTTTAGCAAAGCGATAAGAACTCTATGTATTCTACTGAAGAAACACCGGGAATTTTGCGTAGAAATTCTTAAGATTCCCTTACAAAAAACGCACACATGAAAAAACCCGCCTCCGAGATTCGCCGGAAACGGGCATCGGTCTAGCCTTGTGATCCGGGTGCTTGCCCCGCAACGGCACGACGACGTGCTCAATACACGCCCATCCCAACCGCTCATCGCTCAGTTCGTCAAAGATTGTCCGCTTGATTATAGCCTGTGTGAATATAAAAATCCCTCCAGTGAAGCTAAGATAGCAAAAAAACGAAAAATCCACCTCTATTATTTGGAAAAGAGGCGGATTTTTTGGAGGATCCAAAAGCCACATGCCTGTCAAAATATTCAATGCTTCCTCGTATTTGGCTCTTTTACGCTTTCAATAATAAGTAAAGCCCATCGACGTCGACATTGCCGCCGGAAATGACCGTCACGACTTTTTTGCCGGAGAATGGCAGCTTGCCGAACATAGCTGCTGCCACAGTCGTAGCGCTGGACGGCTCGATCATCTGCTTCATGCGCTCCAGCACAAACCGCAACGCCTGCCGGATTTCCTCCTCGCTGACGAGGACCAGATCATCGAGGTGCTTCATCAGGACTGGAAAGGTAAGGTCACCCGGCTGCGTCGTCCTGAGGCCGTCCGCAATTGTTTTCGGGCCCGGGACGGACACGATGCTTCGCTGCTTCAGCGAAAGCCATGTATCGTTTGCCAATGCCGGCTCCACACCGATCACCCGGACTTTTGGCCTGGATTCCTTTACTGCAGTCAAAATGCCGGAAATCAGTCCGCCTCCGCCGATGGGTACGATGATCGCATCCACGTCGCTGAGCTGTTCCAGTATTTCCAGCCCGATGGTTCCCTGTCCGGCCATGATGGAAGGATCGTCATACGGGGGGATGTAGACGCCGTTCTCGCTCGCTGCGAGCTCCTTTGCCCGCGGGAGCCTTTCTGCCGATGTGTACCCGTATTTCTCCACCGCCCCCCGGTAGGACCGGATCGCGTCGATCTTGCACTGGGCAGCATCCTCAGGTACCACAATCGTCGCCGGAATCCCCAGCCTTTGCGCGATATACGCCACCGCCTGCCCGTGATTGCCCGAGGATGCCGCCGTCACATAGGCGGCTCCTGCTGATACAGCCTGCTTTACCTTATTGGTCGCTCCGCGAATTTTGAACGAGCCTGTCTTTTGCAAGTGCTCCGCTTTCAAGTAGATGTCATTGCCGCAGCGCAGGGAGAGCTGTTCGGAGTTCAAGAGCGGTGTGACTCGCACGACGTCAGCGATTTGTTGACGCGCTTCCTTCACTTGCTCCAGTCGAATCATCGGCACTTCTCCTTTCATTTATTTGCGTTGACTGCAAACACAAATTCGATTTCCACCGGTGTATTCCCGGGCAGCTCAGCGACACCGACTGCAGAGCGCGCATGCCGTCCTTTTTCTCCAAAAATGGCTTGCAGCAGCTCTGAAGCGGCATCCAATACTTTGGGCTGCTGCGAAAAGCCGGGAGCGGACTGAACAAACCCGGTCACTTTCAATACCTGCTCCACTTTATCCAGACTGCCGAGCTCGGCTTCCAGACAGCTCAATCCTTTTAATACACAGATTTCCGCCAGTTCGCGGGCTTGCTCAATCGTGACCTCTGCCCCAACCTTTCCTGTATAAGGGAGCTCCCCGTTTACCCGCGGCACCTGGCCGCTAACGTAGGCAAAAGCTTCCTGAAACTGCCCATTTCATTTTCCCCTCGCAAAATCTTTGCACGATCTTCATCAATCCTTAACGGTATAGCTGCTACAATTCTTCCATGGGAGGCGGATTTTTGCATCAAAAGCAGCAAACTGTAAATTTTGCACATTTTACAGTTTGACCCAGTTGCCTTTCCATGCCCCGATTTTATATAATGGGTCTTATTTTCTGCGAGCAGGAAGGATGCTGATTCCTGTCCCGTGGCGTTTTTGAAAGAAATTGAGCAACAGAGAGAGAGGAGAGAACCATCGAATGAAAGAACAGAGCATCCAAAAAGCGCCACTCGTCATCTTGATGGTCAACATGTTCATTGCTATGCTTGGAATTGGCTTAATCATTCCGGTTTTGCCAAAATTCATGCTGGAATTCGGGGCCAGCGGTACGGCCTTGGGCTATCTGGTCGCCGCATTTGGCTTGACCCAATTCATCTGTTCACCGATCGCCGGGGAGTTTTCCGACAAGTACGGCCGAAAGCGGATGATCGTCATTGGGCTGGCCGCGTTTGCACTGTCCCAACTCATCTTTGCCCTCGCTGATCAGATGTGGCTGTTGTACCTGTCAAGGTTGATCGGGGGAATGGGCGCTGCGTTCATGATCCCTTCCATGATGGCTTACGTCGCCGATATTACGAGTGTGGAAGCAAGAGGAAAAGGGATGGGGCTCCTCGGAGCATCCATGTCGCTCGGGTTTGTGATCGGGCCGGGGATCGGCGGGTTTTTGGCCGAGTACGGCTTGCGTGTTCCGTTTTATGTGTCTGCCGCTGTCGCCTGTTTTGCGACCTTGGCTTCCTTCGTGTTTTTGCGTGAAACCTTGTCAATGGAAGACCAGTTGGCAGCCCGCAGCTCAGAGAAAAAGCGGGAGAACATTTTCAAGCAGTTTGCCTATTCGTTTAAAGCTCCTTATCTGGTGCTCCTGGTGCTGGTCTTTACCCTTACGTTTGGCCTGGCCAACTTTGAGGCGATTTTCGGGCTGTTCGTCGATCAGAAATACGGGTATACGCCAAAGGATATTTCCATTTTGATTACAGTCGGGGCTTTGATCGGCGTTGTCATTCAATCGCTTCTGATCGACAAGCTGCTCCGCCGCTTCGGCGAAAAACGGCTGATCAATCTCAGCTTTTTTGTTTCCGCAGTGACTATGGTGCTGATGCTGCTGTCTGGAAACTTCTGGTACGTGATGCTGGTGTGCCTCATCTTCTTTACTTTCACATCGATCCTCCGTCCCGCGATCAATACGCTGCTCTCCAAAATGGCAGGCAAGGAGCAGGGCTTCGTCGCAGGGATGAACAACGCCTACATGAGCCTGGGGAATATCGTCGGTCCTTCTCTGGCCGGTATCCTGTTCGATGTGCACATCAATCTTCCGTACCTGTTCGGAGCCTTCATGCTGCTGTTCAGCCTGTTTTTGTCCGTCTCATGGAATCGCCGCACTAAAGACAAACACATAACCCCTGCTATCCAGGAATAATCAGCAGGGAACGCAAAAGGGACGCGTGCCTTCTATTCGCCGAGAAGCGGATAAAGAGCATGCGTCCCTTTCCTTTTACAATTGCAGGTGATTTCTTTCCTTGAAGCAATTGCGGGTAACTCGCCTTATTGAAACAATTGATGAACTTCTATTTGACTCAGGTAATCCTGAATTTCTTTCCCTCTTTTTTCGAGCATATGGAGCGCTTCCTGTACCTTTTCTTCGGGCATGCGGTAGCTGGGACCCGCGATGGACAGGGAGGCGACGATTTCCCGATCTTTGTTGAACAGCGGGATGCTGATGCCAAATGTGTCCTCGAAATACTCTCCCCTGGAATAACACCATCCCTGCTTTTTGATGTTGTCCAAATCATCGATCAGTTTGTTCGGATCGACGATTGTATTGTCTGTATAGGGAGACAAGCCTTGTTCGATCACTTCCGCCCGCTTTTCTTCCGGGAGATAGGCCATCAGCACCTTGCTGGAAGCTCCGACATACAAAGGGGCTCGATTCCCCACTGTCAGCTCGTATTTTACCTTTTGCGGGCTCTCCACGATCTCGATGTCAACCGCTTCGATTCCCTCCAATATCGTCAAAATAACCGACTCGCCGGTATCTTCGCACAGCCGGTGCATGATCGGCCGAATCGCGTCAATGAGCTTCAGCCGTTTCTGGACAAGCTGTCCGTACTCCCAAAATTTGATGCCCAGGACATATTTTTTTGTCACCTGATTTTGCGCCAAAAAACCGTGCTTTTCATAGGTGGCCAGAACCCGATGAACAATCGAATGGCTCACATTCAGCTCTTTCGCCAGCTCGCGGACACCCCAGGCAGGGGTTTCATCGGTGAAAAATTTTAAAATTTCCAAAGCGTTATCTAGTGTTTTCAAGCTCATACCGGTATCACAGCCTCACTTCCCTTATACAATGTCGATTATAGTATAAGAGTCCTGATATTGCCATTCGCTTCCATATATATTTCCAGAAACGGAAGATTCGTGCTGAGTGCTGCCCGCTCGCTGAACTTGAGAGACTATAGGCCAGACATCTCTTGTGACCATATCATCTGATGCTGTGACCGCCCAAAATTGTCAACTGTTTTTGACGATATACCAGGCGAGAAGCCCTTCTGCCTCCACTGGATCGATGACGGTCACGCCAAACTCCCTGCGAATGATCGGTGCCAGGCCGATGGTTGAATACCCGGTGCACGCAAACGCGATCGTCTTTGCCCCGTTTTTCACCATCGTCCGTACAGCGTTCAGCGCTGCTTCCCGACCGTGGGGCGCCATGACCTCTGCGGAATTGGTCACCCCTGGCGGAGATATATGCCAAGCGAGCTGCCTGCCTAAAATCCGCTTCATGACCCGGGGCGGTTCGGCAGCGATATCGAGCAAACCGACTGGCTCGCCGTATCCTTTGGCAAGGAGTGCCGCCGCACTGCCCGCCCCGATCACGGGCACCCTCACCTGCTGACGCAGCGCATCGATTCCCGGATCATCCGCACAGCTGATCACCAAAACCCGGCAGCCTGATGCGGCCAGCCTTTGACCCAGTGCGACGATTTTCGGGACTGCTTGCCGCTCCGTCACCTCGTCGCAAATGCCGTACGGCTGATCGGGAATGCATGCGGATACGGTTTGGACACCGTACTTGCTCTCGATCAGCTTGCCGTGCTCATTCAGAATGTCCGCATCGTCAGTCGTGATTACCCGGATGATACCGATCATGGCTGGATGGTCACCCTCCCTTTGGAAAGGATTTTCGCTTCGTCGATGAACACGTCCGGCTCGTGGACGACCAGATCGATATGGACACCTGCTGAAATCGTGCCGCCAAACGTCCGGTTGCTGCCGAAGGCTACGTGAATCGTGCCGTATACCTTTTCATCCTCGAGCACATTTCCGGTGATGCGCGCCTTGTCATTGGTGCCGATGCCGAACTCCCCGAGCAGCCTGCCGTCTCCCTCTCCCAGCATGTCCAGTAGCTGATCGGCATCAGGGCCTTCCAAATCGATGATCCGTCCCTTGTCAACGGATACGAGCAGAGGACCGCTCACCTTGCCGATACCGGCAATCGAGCCGTCTACGACGATTTTTCCCGATGCCGTTCCCTCGACAGGTGCGATGTACGATTCCCCGGAAGGCAGATTGCCCGACTCGCCGGGATTGCGATACACGCCCGTACTGGAAATCCCGTCTCTGCCCGCGATGGAAAAGCTGAGCGAGTGACCGTCCTTCTCGATCCGTACGGTGTGGCCAGTTGTCAGGACCCGTGTCACCTGCTCCGTCAGCACCTGTACCTGACCGTAGTCCGCCGTGATCGCTCCTACAAGAAACATGTCGGCTGTAATCCCCGGCATCGTCGCGATACGGGCGCCGCTCGCGGCTGCACGTTTTCTCGCTTCGGTATGGGTGAGGGAATACTCCGTCACACAAACGACGACGTCCGCTCCCCGCATCGCCTCGGCAATCGGTGTCGGCGGCTCTTCCCCGTCCTTTTCCCGCTCCTTCATCACCATCAGGAGCGATTCTGCTCCGAGCGCAAGACCTGCCTTCTGAATCGCCTCCGCGAGCTCTTTTTTCTCCAGGTCAGCGACGACCAGGAGCGTATCCTCCTGCTTGAGCGCCAGACTTGTCACCAATATGCTTTTGCTGACTTCGACCAATTGCGTGTCCATATCCCGATACCCTCCTAGTACAGTTCCGATACGATTTTGGCAAGCAAGGCGTTTGACAGGATGACAGGCAGGTTCGCATAGGCCTCTACGACCGCCTTGGACGCTTCTACATAGCCCATGCAGTCCATCAGGATCGCGTCCACATTTTGATCAGCCAGCTCTTTTGCGGCGCGGATCAGTTCCGTCTCTCCCTCCGCATATGGAGAAGCCGCTGCGTAGACGGCATCCACAAGGCTCCCCCATTCGTCTTCGAGCGCATCCTGCTGTTCCAGCAGAGGAACGATCACACCGAGTCTCTTGTTTTTCAGCATCGCGGACAAGGTCGAGCGCAGGATGACATCGGGCTCGATCAACAAGGCGTTGTTTGCGGCAAGCCCCTCGAATGTCCCGGTGCACAGGACGACAATCGGATTGCACCCGGCTTCCTCCAGCTCATGCAGTTTTCGCTGGAGTACAGGCGCGATCTTTTCCCGGGACATTACCACAGACTCTCCGGTCACGAGCTTGCTGGTCAAGACGTAGTCACCCTTTTCCGGTGAAAAGGCCGCTTCCGCCTCCGCTTTGGTCATGCCGTCGAGTACGCCTGCCTGCATGATTTCCGCCCGGCCTCCGACGTATTTTTGGAAAATGGGGCCGACATCCATCCGCGGCGCTTGTCCGATCGTGACGAGCCCCAGCTTTTTCATCGTCATGACGATTCTCCCGGCGTCTCTTGGCTGCCCATCGTCTGGAATACCGCCAGCGAGCCGTACAGGCTGACGAGGCGGTCGTACTCCGTCTGATCATAGAAGCTGCAAGTGCCAGCCGTAAACTCCTTGGCTACCTCGATGGCGAACCGGGCGGTGGCTGCGATGTCTACTTCGTGGCTGGCCCCTGTGCCGCAGCCGGGTACGGCAGATTGTGCCGTGATGGCGACTCCGACCACGGGAGCCTTTGTCGCGACAGCCGGCTGCATGATGCTGTTGAAATGATACACGCCGTTTCCGTACGGCGTTATGTCCTGGAGCGTGATCGGGAAGGTGGCCGGAAGCTGTCCCGACGTCATTTCCATGATCCGCAGCAAATCCTCGCTGACGCGCAAAATGTACCCTTCCTTCACTGTCGGGGAGAGCGCAAAGCCTTTGATATTGATCAGCCTGTTTCCTTTGGACGTGTCGATGGACAATATCGCGTCCATCTCCGGACATACCTGGTAGCGGTTCATCGTCGGATCATCGACAGGGGAGTCCATGAAATCAACGGGATCATGCGGCTGGGTAGGCGCATCCGGACAGATGTGCGTCGTCACCAGCACGTCTCCTTTCAGCCTGTCGCCGTTTCTCGCCATCTCCGCCAGCTTCAAGCCGCTGGCGACCGCTGCCACCGCGCCATCCGCATCCGATACCATGCCGATCCGGCTCGGACGGGCCCCGATCCCGCCGAGCTGCCCGATGATGCCGAGTGTCGGAGCCGAGCCTCCCCGGGATTTTCCCTCTGTCCCGGGAATCAGGATTTTCACGAAATCCGTTTTGCCTTTGTCTCCTTGCACCGTATCTACTGCAACCTGAACATCGCTGTAAGAAGAGAACAGTTCCTTGATCTTCTCCCCGGAAGCGTATAGACTGTCCATCACCTCATAGACAATGAGTGTCTGTTTCAATGCCATGCCTTACCTTCTCCTTTCAGGAAAACACGTACGAAATGACCTGTTTTCCAATCGCTTCTTCCACAGGTTCAAACAGTTTGCGGTTTCGCATCGTCGAGCTGAGCAGCAGCTGCTCCTTTGGCACCGCGATGACCGCCGCTTTTTGACCATTTGCCATTTTGGCAGATTCCAGCGGGCGTCCGCTTTCTGCATCAAAGGCCATGATCAGATCGGGGAACGTGGCCAGCCGCTCGCCATTTGACTCAAGTGTCATGTACTCGTTCCAAAAGGTAAGCTCCAGACTGCCAATGTCGGCCCGGCCCACATCAAATCCGCCTGTCGTATTCAACGAAAAATTCGAAACAGTCCCGACCTCGATGATTCTGCCCTGCAGGAGCTCGGTCACTGCTTCAATCGCCTTTTCTCCCGTGTGGGCCAGCATCGTCTCGCCGATGCGGATCGCCTGCTGGATCGCTCCCGGACAGCCGTTTTGCTTCACATAGGACACCTGTACGGGATTGCGGGCTACGGCGACCATGCCTCCCGCATCTACAGATGCCCGGCGCACCATTTGCGCCATGTTCTCCAGGGAACCGGACGCGCACAGCTCGATGTACCGGCTGCCCAATCCGCCTGCTGCCGTCTGCGTAGAGACGTAGCCTTCCAGCTCCGTCAAATTCATCGAGCCCATGCTCCCTGTC
This sequence comes from Brevibacillus sp. FSL K6-2834, assembly GCF_038592925.1. Lineage (NCBI taxonomy): Bacteria > Bacillati > Bacillota > Bacilli > Caryophanales > Paenibacillaceae > Brevibacillus > Brevibacillus sp. FSL K6-2834. Next base: position 1,427,391 of record NZ_CP151945.1, on the reverse strand, counting down.
GGATGCGCTCTGCCGTTGCACGGCGCGTCCAAAACGGGCAGTCCGGTAACAGCCGACTGAAACCAGCCATTGACTGTGGTGCTCGCTCCGTTTTCGTTCGTGATCAGCCCGGAGATCGGACGGCCCAGCTTGTCCAGCAGCAGCTGCAGGGCCCGGATATAGTGCATCGGCTTGACGTACTGCTCGGCTGCGGCAGGTGCCCCCACCGCAGAAACCGTCACCACCCACTCGTCATCTAGCAGTTCATCTATCGTAATCAGCTTCGGCTCGCCTACCTCCAGGGCCAGTCTGCCGAGCTGGATGCCTTCTTCGATCGGGCCTCCGCCTCCGCCTCCGAGGACAGCGCCGCCCCAGACAGCAGCCTCCATTTTGCGTTCATCCAGCGTAATCGTTTCCATCTGCCTTCTCCTTCCTTCCTCTATTTTTTCATCGAAAAGACGGAGCTGAAGAAGCTGTACAAAGCATCGCCCGCGATAAATCCGGCTGCCATGATATTCATCGAGGAATCCGCCTCTTGGCCTTTCCATTTCAGGATAATGACGCGAATCAAGAGACCTGCGAGAACAGCCCAGCCCGCCTCGGGATACGTAAGCAGCAACCCGGTCGCAAACAAAATCCCCATTTGCCGCTTGGGCCCGCCGAGGAATTGCAGGATCGCGCCCGGAATCGCCCAGAGGAACAGCTCACCTGCCACATCGCCAGAGACCCCGGCGTTAATCGTCGCTACGTATACGGTATCGACAGGCGGAACGAGGTTTTGCGAAAACAGGCTGTGAAAGCTGAAAAGGACGACGAGGACAGCTACGCCGAAAGCGATCATCCCGGCTGTCATTTGCTGTCTTCTGCCCTCTTTCTCAAACTCGGGATCAGCGCCGTTGCCGCGCAAAATATAACCGGCCTTCAGGTCGTAGCCCATGTCTGCAAAAGCGGGACCCGTAGCTGCACTAAAGCCGACGAGCAGTGCCAGCGCGACAGGCGGAAATCCGATCAGCATGCCGAGGATCAAGGTGATCAGCGCCACCGCAAAAGCCGGAAACCAGCCGGAGTGCATCGCGGAAATGCCGACGATCAATTCGTGCAAATAAGCGGCGAAAGCAGCGAAAATAATGAACAATAAGAACATTCCGAACGACATGTGCGTCAACAATCCGCCGATGATTGCCAAAATGACCGAAATCGCCATGTACAGCAAAAGCCCTGTCAAAAGCGTGCGCGAGGTTTCCTTTTCCCCTTTGGTCACCTGCAGCGCTTGCTCCGCCTCTGCGCCTGAACCTTGTTGCGGAGACTTTTTCCTGAAGATGACGAAGCTTACCTGGATCAGGGCGACTATTCCCGCTCCGATCATGAATCCATGCGGTATATACGAATCCTTCAAATCCATTCCAAGCAATGTCCCGGAATAGCCCTTGAGCAAAAGACCGATCCCGAACATCGCCAGTGCCCAGATGTTTCCGATGAAGGCGACACCGAATGCAGACATCGGCACTCCCAGGATGGAGCCGACTACACCGCCGGCAATCCCCACACCGAGCAATCCGGCACGTTTGCCGCCTTTGTCGCCGGCAATGATCGACTCCGCTGTGGCGCGTCCGTCCGGCCAGGTGCCCGAAGCGGGAAAGACCTTCGTATCAAACAGCCTGTACAACAGAAAGGCGTCAACGAACATCGCCAGCGCCGCACCGATCAGCATCGGCATGATCAGCTCCGGCTTCCCGAATACATATGGAATCCCGATCGGAATGAGCAGGCTGTTCGCAGCCCCGAATGTCGCCGACGAGATGGCGGTCTGAACGATATTTTGCCGATGGACAGAGCGCATCTTGCGAAGAAAGGCAAGCGGTACCCTCGCGATCAGCATGGCCAAGAGCGCCCCGATAATGGCTGTATTGGCTGTAATGCCCAAAGTCACGATCAACTGCATCCCGATCGCCGCCCCGAGAATCGCCGTGACGATCGTCAGGATCAGCGTGACAGGCTCTAACGCTCTGGGATGCTTCTTTTGTTCCCCATTGTTCATGTTGCCCTTCGCCCCTTTTGTCTCCATATTCGGACCATAGGTCCTTATTTTAATAGCATATGTGCAATTATACAAATCCGCCTTTTTTTATTCAATAATCAATTTTCGTTATTTTGGACTTTTGCAAATATTTTTGCGTCTGTTTGCGAACAGGCTGCGACAGAAAAACGACAAAAAACCCAAGCTGATCCGACTTCTCGGACGTCCGCTTGGGTTTTTCACGAAACTATGTTGAAAGATGGGCTTATTCTTCGACGATCAATTTTCCTGTCATCGTATCATGGCCGGCACCGCACATAACAGAGCAGTTGAATGTAAACTCGCCCGCTTTGTCAGCAGTAAACTCGGCGCTTCCGTCACCTTTGAGGTCTACGTTGAAATCAGGAATGGCTACACCGTGCATGCCTTCTGTATTGGTCAGCGTCAGCTTGATTTTATCGCCTTTTTTCACATGAATTTCTTTTTGGTCAAATTCGAAGTTTGTCGCGGAAAGCTTGATCTCTTTTACGCCGTCTGCGGATTGAGCCGCACCTGCGTCAGCAGTAGCTGTGCTTGCTGCGTTATTGCTTGCAGCGCTGCCTTGGTCGGATTGGCTGTTTCCGCAGCCTGCCAGCGCAAGAGCTACAGCAGAAGCGAGGATCAGAGAAGTGAGTGCTTTTTTGTTCATTGTAATTACCTCCATTGCATCTGATAGATTGATTTATGTTGATATGGCCTGAGCGGCCATGTGTTACTTGGATTCAGGCTGCTGCTGGTTTTCGGTCTTGCCTTCGGTGGTGATGTCATCGACCACGCCTTTGGTCGACGAGCGGAATTCGCGCAGGGTATCCCCAAGCGCCCGTCCTAATTGCGGCAGCTTGGATGGCCCGAATACAACCAGAGCAATGACCAGAATAATGATTAATCCAGGGATGCCAATACTGTTGAACATCGATCATACCTCCTTTTTATGACTTTGACCCAGATACGAGCAAACCGCTTGATCTGCGATGATACCACCCTGAGATGAGGACGCTTAGCTCGAATAACAAAATGAGCGGAATCGTGACCGACAAATGCGAGACAAAATCAGGCGGAGAAATCATCGAGCCTACGATGGCAAGTCCCAGATAGACATATTTCCGAACGGCTTTCAGTTGGGCGGGAGTAATCAGCCCGATCCTCGTCAGGAACAGCACGACTGCCGGCATTTCAAACGCGACCGACAACGGAAAGATGACGTTGAACATAAAGGCGAAGTAGCGGTCAATCCCGTACGTTTCCACCGCTCCGATGCTTTTGTTCACCGACGAGAGGAACGACACCATCATTGGAAACGCGACGAAATAGCTGAACGCCATCCCGCACAAAAACAGAAAGCACGACAGCGGCACAAACCAGATCGTCTTCCGCGCCTCGTCATCGGACAAGCCTGGCCTGACGAACGCCCAGGCCTGGTAGAGCCCGAGCGGAAGCGTCAGCAGGATCGCCACCAGAAAGCCGCATTTCATATAGATAAACATGCCGTCCGTGAACGAAAATACGTTCCAGACTACATCGGCAGCCACCGGTTGCGCTTTGATAAACAGCAAAATGTCAGGGGACATGTACAAGCCGATGCACAGTGACAGAAAGAAGCCGACAATGACCACAATCAATCTCTTTCGCAGCTCAGCCAGATGACCAACAAATTCTTGTTTGTTTTCCATACACACCCCCAAATGAAAGGCAACGGGCAGCATTTTCAGACTAGACGAGGGAGCCGCCTTGCTTGATGTACTTCAAAATGCCTTCGGCTGCTCTGTAGGAGAGGGCCCCTACCGTAGCTGTCGGGTTGTATCCGCCGTTGTGAGCGAATGCGGAAGCCCCTACGACAAACACGTTCTCCGCATCCCACATCTGCAGGTAGGAGTTTACCGCGGAAGTCGACGGATCAGCCCCCATGATGACACCGCCCGTATTGTGCGTGGACTGGTATGGGGTGATGTTGTACGATTTCATTTCTTTGGAGACTTCCATTTTGGTCGGATTCATTTCTTTCATGATCTCTCCGGCCCGCTCAGCCAGATACTTGTTCAATTCCCGGTCCTGATCCTCCCAGTCAAAGGTGATCCGCAAAAGCGGAGTTCCGTACGCATCCTTATAGGTAGGATCGAGGTCGAGGTAGTGGTGCTGCCACGGGAGGCTTGCCCCTTGGGAAGCCAGCGTAAGCGTCGAGTTCGCATACTTGAGCGACTGTTGTTTAAAATCCTTGCCCCAGGAAGGCGTGCCCTTTGGAACCGGATTGGTGGCAATCGGCCTTGCGCCAGTCTGGGTAAAGCGAATACCGGCCCCGTGCAGGAAGTTCAAGTTGCTGTGGTCAAAGTTGTCGCCGTTGAAATCGCTGATCTCCGCGCCGAGCGCACCCGCCCCCATGAACGTGTTGAACTCTTTGTCGTCGAAGAAGCCGACCGCTTTCCCGCTGTTTACCTGGTATGCGTAGTTCTTTCCGATCACGCCTTTTCCGGATGCCGGATCGTACGGTTTGCCCAGCTTGGATGTGAGCAGCAGACGGACGTTGTTCAGCACGTAGCTGGTCATGACCACGAGATCGGCAGGCTGTTCGATTTCTTCACCGGTAATGGTGTTGACGTAAACCACGCCGGTTGCCTTTTTCCCGTCATGCAGGATTTTGGTCACATTGGAATGCGTGCGCAAATCCAGGTTTCCTGTTTTCTCGGCGACTGGAATGACGGTTACGACCGGGTCGGCTTTGGCGCCGTACTCGCAGCCGAAGCGCTCGCAGAACGCACAGTACTGACAAGCGGCACGCTCGATGCCGTCCGGATTTTTGTACATCTCGGACAGGTTGGCCGAAGGAATGATGTACGGGTGATAATTCAGCTTTTTCGCAGCGTCCATGAACATCTTCATGCCAGGCGTGACTTTCATCGGAGGAGTCGGGAACGGGTTGGAGCGTTTTCCGACCATCGGGTTTTGCTCCGCTTCACCCGAGATCCCCGCCATTTTTTCATACTTGTCGAAATAGGGCTCCAGCTCGTCGTAGGTAATGCCCCAGTCCTGAATCGTCATTCCTTTTGGAATCTTTTTCTCGCCGTAGCGTTCGATCGTTTTGGAGCGAATCTCGAAATCGTAAGGCAGAAAGCGTCCGTACTGCCCATTCCAGTGAGACCCTGCGCCGCCGAGACCGTCGCCCAAAAGGAAAGATCCGTACGTCCGCATCGGGAGCGCCCGCATTTTTTCGTTATTGCGGAAGGTGACGGTTTCCTTGGAGAGGTCCTGCATCATCTCATAGCGCAGCGCGTAACGGAGCTCGTCATGAGCCATGTAGTAATCGCTGGTGCTTCTGCCTTTTCCGCGTTCCAATCCAACAACCTTCACGCCGGCTTTCGTCAGTTCCGAAGCGATAATGCCGCCTGCCCAGCCCATACCGACGATCACAACGGGAACCTTTGGTAGCTTCTTGCTCATTTATGTCATCCCTTCCTGGTTATCAGTGGCCCATGTGGTCATGAAGACTTTTAGGCTCAATCTTCATAAATTCGTCCTTCTCGATATCTTTGGCGAAACTCATCTGGTTGCCAGGATAATTGCGCATTTTCCAGCCCTGCATGTCCTTGTTGCCGCCGTACATCGGATCGGCGTAAACGCCCTCGATCGTCATGCTGCGCAGAAGGCTAAAAAACCCTGTGGTCGAAGTTCCCGCAAGCTGATACTCCTTGCCTGCCTCAAAAACCTTCAAGGTCTCGTCTTGCTCTGCTTCGGTCAAATCAGTGAAGCGTTTGTTGTATTTCTTTTTGCTGTAGTCAGCCAGCCCTTGCAGCCCCAATGTGAAAATCTCCGCGCGTTTCAGGGAGGTTTGCATTCCTTGGGTCGGTTCTCCCGGGTAGAACGGACCGGTCATGTAATCTTTCGCATTGATTCCCCATGGACTGGCCAACTGGTGGTCGATGTAGAAGGCTACGCCCAGCTCTTTTGCGCCGGGGCCGTGCTCGTCCTGCGGAAAAATGCGCTCGCAAGCCGCTTCCGTCAATTGGAATTGCTCCTGATTGAAAAACATCAGCGCCTGGTTGTAGTTGACCGATTTCTCGACAACCTTCTCTACTTCCGCTTTCTTGCTTCCGAACAACGAACCACCCAGTACGCCTCCAACCACCAGCCCCCCGAGGGCGATCCCGGAATTCTTGAGGAATTCGCGCCGCGAGCTACTTTTGGGCTGTTTTGAGTTTGTATCTGCCACAGTAGTTCCTCCTTGATGTGTAAAATTAACTAGATAATTATTACCTAGTTCATGATAGTTCCAAAGAAAAATATCTGTCAAACGTTTAGGTGTTATTGGAATTTTCCAATAAAACAAACTTGGAAATCCCTACGCTGTCCAAATGAAATTTCCATACAATTTTCACAAAAGATACATTTACTTAAAGCCGTTCTGCAAGTAGGATGAATAGTAGTTGCATTTACTTAGGTAAACATTTGAAAACGGATTCATCGCGACGCTGAGCAGTCCGTTTTTTGGAAATCATAAACAGATGGAAGCAAAAAATTTGTTACCAACCTCTTGGTGTTCCGTCTTATGAAAGAAAAGGATCATCTGCTAAAAAACACCTTTAGGAGGATAACCATTGAACTACATATATGGACACAAAATAAACCAGGCGGCTAGGAAATTTACCAAAAAATTGAATGAAAAGCTGTCTACCCAAGGGTTGTACAGCTCACAGTGGGGAATTATCTGGTGTTTGCATCAGCGAGGCTCCTTGACCCAGGTCGATATCAGCAATTATTTAAACGTGGAAGCCCCCACAATTACCAGATCGCTGACCCGGCTGGAGGAGCTGGGATGGGTGATTCGCGAGGAAGGCGAGGATAAACGGGCACGCAAAGTTTCCCTGACTCCGCAGGCGAAAGAGATGCTCGCCACCTGGCAGAAAACCTCTGACGATCTGGAAATTATCGCCCTGCAAAATATCAAGGAAGAGGATTTGATCGTCTTTGACCGCGTCTTGCAGCAAATGATGAAAAATCTCGATTCGCTCTCTTGATCGTTTCAACATCGGTTACACGCTATCTGGCCAAAAAGCGCCGCTCCGATCCGGAGGGCGCTTCTTTGTGTTTTCCTATGATTCCAGTTGGCTGATCAGGGGGCTCTATTTGAGCTCTATTTGGAGCTCTCTTTTTGAGTGAAGCTACACTCTTGCTATGTCACTTCAGTGCCTCGTCAAATGCGCTTTCGATTTTCTCCGCTTCCTTCGACACCGCCAAAAGAATGTAGCGGCCCTTCGTCTTCAAGACATGTTTTTCCAATAAAAAGTACTCATCTGGGACGTAATCTTTGAATTTTTTCCCTTGCTCTTCTATTCGCTCCGCTATTTTTGCCTTGATGCTTTCTGCCTGACTATCATCCTTTGCGATCAGCACTGCGACCTCGTCAGCCCTTACGTTCGTCGGGGCTGTATACAGAATAAAATCCTCAACCTCTTCCTCGCCGAGCTTGTACAGCTTTTGAAGCTTTTTCGCGTCTCCCGCTTTCATATCATCCAGATGCACAGCCTGTTTGATTCGATCTCCTATTTCTGCCGCTGCAAGCTGACTCTCTTCCGTATTTTGTCCGGAACAGCCGGTTAATGCGGAAAGAGCAACGATACATGCAATCATCGAAACGAGTAATACTGCGTTTATTTTTCCAAGCCATTTTTGCATCATGCTTGGCCTCCTTTCCTATCTCCACTTACACGCTGCGGCGCTCTATGGCGGTGATCGGACGACCTGCTGGCCACCGGCAGCCTGATTCAGCGCTGACTGGCCAGCTCCTTTATCGACGGATCTTCCAAAAACGTATTCACGTTATAGAGCAGCAGCACATCGGTTATGTGGTTTTCCTGTATGAGCTCATCCAGGCGATCCTCGTAATACCGGAGGTCCACTACGTATATTTCCTCGAAATGAGCCGTCAGAAAGGGCAGAAAGCAGTTGGCATATGAGTCCTTGACGACAACGAGTTTTTTTCCATCCCCGGAACCAGTCGTGATTTTGATGAGTGGATGGTTGCCATTTAAAAAGACCGTGTATTTGTCTTTTTTCTTCAGGTTTTCCCTCTCATAAAGGGAATGGGTGCTCCTCTTTTCGCTTGCATACTCCACGCTATACGCTTCATCATCCTTTGGCAGATACAGGTCGATGCTGTCAGGGAGCACATGTCTGAATCCGCTTTTGGAAAAAAGCGAGCCATAGAAGTCATCAGTGGCCCGTTCAATCCGAAAATCCGCTTGCATCCTCGGCGTAAAGCCCATTTGCTTGCCAAGCTCCTGATAGGCATAGTAGGCTCCCCTGGTCGTCCAGTGATGGTCCGTTTTATAGTACAAATACTCTTCCTTTTTGGAACGCAGCGCAGGATAAACGTCCACAAAGGCAATGTCTTTGCTGAGCGCCTCTTTCACTTTTTCCATGTACGTTCGTTCTTCGTCCCCAGTGACATGGGCAGGCAGCTTTTCTTCCAGCACGCTGGCTGCAGTCGGCACCAGCATCATGTACGTATGGAGCCCCGGCAATGATTTGGCAAAGCCGTTTATGGCTTCCGCCTTCTCTTCCAGATCGCCGTCCTCCGGTTTCCCGAATTTTTGAATCAGAAATCCGTCCTTGCCTACATAAACCCCGTTGCTCTCCTTTTTCCCCATCAAGCGATCCGCTTCCGATTTTACGCCGATCCAAAAGTCTCGAAAAACAAACTGGTCAGACAGGTACTTCTCGAAATGGGCAGTAAATGTTCCATTCATACCTTTTTCCAGTGAAAAGGACGGAAGCTGCTCCAACATTCTGTTTTCTGACTCGGAAAACTCGCGTGTCGGCGCACCCGTGTTCAGTACCAGCAGTCCGCCGATAAACATTAGAAATACCAAACCAAGCATCCATTTGGACAGCTTGTCATCTCTCGGCATGAATACCCCCTCCTGCCAAGCCTGCTGATTTGCATGCACACCACCGCATCCGGTTAAAAGCGAAAGTAAAGAAACGGATTGTACGTTTCATTGACCAGATAAGCCGTCGAAAGAAAAAGCAGACCGACGTAGACAGCGGTACCGATGAGCATTCCGGCGATGTTCAGCCTTTCCTGCAGAACAGAAAACGCCTTGTGGGGAAGCGGGGTTGAGCACATAGCCAATGCGCTCAGCAGGACGAAATGGGTCGATAAATCGTATAGCGCTTTGCTATCTACGAGCGAATGCCCGCCTAGTCCAAACAGCGTGCCAATAAATGCCCACGCGGTGGACAGGTCTTCGATCTCGAAAAATACCCAGCCGACGATCACGATCAGCAGTGTATACAGATGTCCGACGAAGCGAGTCCTATACTTCAGCCAATCGAGCAGAAACCGCTTTTCCAGCGCGAGAAAACAGCCGAAGTACAATCCCCACAGGATGAAATTCCAGTTCGCCCCGTGCCATAGTCCGGTCAACATCCAAACGACGAACAAATTCCGAAGCTGTTTGGCCGTCCCCGCCCGATTCCCTCCAAGCGGTATGTAGACGTACTCCCGGAACCAGCTACCCAGCGAGATGTGCCACCGGCGCCAAAACTCCGTGATGCTTCGGGACACGTACGGGTAATGGAAATTTTTCAGAAAGTCAAAGCCAAGCATTTTCCCTAGGCCTCGGGCCATATCCGAATAGCCGCTGAAGTCGAAATAAATCTGGAAGGTAAAGGCGATGATACCCAGCCATGCCGAAAGCACTGTAAGCTCAGCCACAGGCGTCGCTTTCACATTCGTCCAGAGCAGTCCGATGTTGTTGGCCAGAAGCACCTTTTTTGCCAGCCCTTTGACAAACAATTCGGCCCCTTCTCCAAAATGCTCCATGGTTACCTTTCGGGCTGCGAGCTGCTTTGCAATATCGCCGTATTTCACGATCGGCCCTGCGACCATTTGCGGGAACATCGTCACATAGGCGCCGAAGGAGATGAAATTTCGCTGTACAGCCACTTTTCCCAGATAGACGTCAATGACATACGACATCGTTTGAAAGGTGTAAAAGGATATTCCCACCGGGAGCGGAAGCTCTGCCGCATGGATGTTCAGGCCGAACAGATCATTGATCGCAGCGACGAGAAAGCCGTAGTATTTGAAGAAACCGAGGACCCCCAGACTTGATATGATGGAGACAATGAATATGGCTCTGGCAATGCCCTTGCGGCTTCTGTATTTGTCGATCATGAGGCCGTTCATATAGTCAAATGCGGTAGAGAAGATCATGAGAAACAGGTATACGGGTTCTCCCCATGCATAAAACACCAGACTTGCCGCAAACAAGATGCCATTCCGAAGCATGCGCGGTGACAGGTAATAAACAAGCAGCACCAGAGGGAGAAATAGGAAGAGGAATAAGAGACTGCTGAATACCAAGGCTTTCCCCTCCTGGAGTAATTTTTGTTTTTGGGCAAGCTTGCTCGCATAAGGCGTTGCCCAGCATGTTTGGACGCTGCGGGCATGTTTGAGCGCTCAGGAAGAGAACTGCCCTGCAGCCCTCCTGAACCGAATGCAGGGCAGCGAATCTATTTTTGACGGTTCTTGATAAACTCCAGCATGAGAGGATAAAACTCCGCTTTGAAGTGAATGCCATCCGCATCATGCAGATCGGATCGACCTGTAAAAAGCGGCGACAGATCGATATATTCCACCTGCTCCTTTGCAGCCAGCTCCTTCAGTCCCTGATTGTACTCGCCGATCGTGTTATAGCGGGGCTCTTTTTTCTCTGCCTCCGCTGTGACCGGCGTGACGGTAAGGATCGAGATTTTTGCATTCGGCAGCTTTTCTTTGATTTGGCCGATCAGTTTTGCGTATTGATCCAGCGCATAGGCAACCGGATTCTCTACCGGCCAGAGGATGTCATCCGACCCTAGCTGGATGTAGATATGCTCCGGGTTTCTTTTGACCAGATCGTCAATGTCCTCCAGAGCAAACTCGGCCGTTTTCCCGGCGCCGGCAGCCACATTCGCTTCGTCCAAAACATCATGGAAGGACAGCCCTTCCGTAATGGAATCTCCCAAAAATACGCTCGTTTGAAAAACGGATGGCAACGAAGGCTTCGCAGCGGGCTCTTGCTGGTTCGCTGCGGGAGTGGAAAGAGATGTTCCCTGGCTGCTTGCCGTTTCCTGGCTTCCGCACGCCGCCAGCGATGCCGCTGCGACCCCTGTGAGCAAAAATGTCATCCATTTTTTCGTCATATCGATGTCCCTCTCTTGTACATGTATTTCCAAGCCTTGCGCTTGCAAGAGATAGCGTAATCCGGGCAGATAAAGATCAGATGCAGATGAGATCAAGATAAATAAAAAAAGTGCAGAACCTGAAGTTCTACACTTTTTTCGGCAAATAGAAGTAAAACAATACGCCCTCCGCTGTATTGGCCACCCCATAAGCTGCACCGTGCAAATCCAATATTTTTTTGCAGATCGCCAGTCCCAGCCCGGTGCCGCCCTTTGAGCGCTGGCGCGAAGGCTCCCCGCGATAAAAGCGGTCCCAGATTTTCTCCAGATGCTGCTTCTCGATATGGACCCCTTTGTTTTCCACACAGACCTTTACGCTTCCCTCCTCTTCCATAGCCGTAATGGAAATCGACTCCTTCTCCGGCGAGTAGCGGATCGCGTTTGTCAAAAAGTTGGTGATGACTTGTTCGATGCGATGCTGGTTGGCGATGACTTCGACCGGAGCCAGATCGGTATGAAGCTGCAGCTGCTTTTTGTCCAGCTCCAGAGACAACTGCTGGCATATTTGCCGGATCACCGTATCAATAAAAAAAGCATCGAGCTTCAGCTTGTACGTACCGGACTCGAACTTCGCCAATTCAAGCATATCGACGATCAGCATGTCCATCCGGTTCACTTCATTTTCCATCGCTTCCAGATAATGCTCCCGCTTGTGACTCGCGACGCCGTCCCTGACAATCGAGATGCAGCTTTTGATCACGCTCAGCGGCGTTTTCAGTTCATGCGAGACGCCCGCGATAAATTCCTTCCTCGTGTTTTCCAACTGTTTTTCCTTCTCGATGTCCTGCCGCAGCTGTTTGATGTGCGAATGCAGCGTATCGGAAAGCTCATTGATTGTCTGAGAAAGATCGCCAATCTCGTCTTTGGAGGCAATGGAGATTTTCTCCGAGAAGTCCAGCGCGGCAATCTTTTTCGTCGTGCGGTTGATGAGCAATAGCGGCCGCGCAATCCGTTTGGAGTAGTAAAACGAGAGCAACAGAATCAGGATCATCACAAACAGAATCAGATACACGTAGTACGCCTGGATCATCTGTACGGCCTCGTCAACAGGCTGCAGCGAGGTCATCGCGATGACATAGGCGGGTTCTCCGCCGACGATTATCGGGTCGATCATGATTTTGTACTTTACGTCGTTTTCCTCATAATCAATCATTTGCAAACCTACAGGCTGCTTCTTCTCTTTCCCCAGCAGCAGATTGGCCTGGAATTCTTTGACCCGGTCTATAAACAAGTGGTTGGAATAAACAAATCTGCTGGCGCGGTTTCCGTCAGGCAGTTGGACCTTGGTGATGTGGCCATAGAGAAAGTAGGAGGGAAATTCTTCATGCTCCTCTGCCGGATTATCAAAGCTCGGAATGATTTCGTGCTCTTTCTTGGCCATCTGCTGGTTCTCCCAGGCAATATTTCCGTTTCCCAGCCCCACCCGATACGTGACCGCTGCCGAATCCACCGTGATGCCATTCAGAATCACACGCTCCCCTTCGCGAAGAAAAGGATTCTTCTTGGAAATTTCTTCGGCACCCACGAGGCTGTACAGCGGAACGGTTATCGTCTCCCCTGCGATGCTGTGGTCTTGATCAGGATCGAGTTTGACCTCGATATAGAAGTCGTCAGTTCCTTTCAAATTGCCCAGCTTGTCAACGGTGGTAATCCATGTATTGTGCTTGCGGTAAAACTCTTCCTCCAGCTTGTCGATTGCGTGTGTATCGCCGCCGCTATTTGCGTAGGCTGTTTCAAAGCTTTGGAGGCTTGCCTGAATATTATCCACTTTTTTATTCACATAAAACTGCTTGAAAAATACGGTTTGACCGACAAAAATGACGGCCAAAATGAACAGGCACAAGGCGCTTGTCAGCAGAAACAATTTGAATACGATGCCCGTTCTCATGCGTGCTCCTCGAATTTATAGCCCGAACGGACAACCGTCACAATACATTTTGCTTTATCCCCCAGCTTGTATCGCAAATTGCGGATATGGCTGTTCACCGTGCGGTCATCTCCAGCGAAATCATAGCCCCAGATTTTGGTGATCAACTGCTCCCTGTTGATGATGATCCCTTTGTTTTTCATGAGATAGGCGAGAATTTCAAATTCTGTATGCGTCAGGCTGCTGTTCTTTCCATCCACCGTGACGGTACGGGAAGGCAGGTGCATCACAATGCCGCTGCCTGATAAAGTGTCATCGGCTGAAGCTCGCGGCAGCTGCCGGCTTTCCAGAAGCCTTTTCGCCCTCGCAAGCAAAATCGGCGGGCTGAACGGCTTCGTAATATAATCATCCGCACCCAGCTCAAACCCGAGCAGGGTGTCATCTTCATCCGAGCGGGCGGTCAACATGATGATCGGAACGTTGGATATTTTGCGAATCCGCTGGCAAACAGACCACCCGTCGATTTTCGGCAGCATGATATCCAAAATGATCAGATGAACGTCATGTTCCTGGAATAAAGCCAAAGCTTCTTCGCCGTCGACTGCTTCCAGCACTTGATAGCCTTCATGCAGGAAATAATCCTTGATGATTTCACGTAAGATCTCTTCGTCTTCTACGACTACAATTGTTTTTTGCATCATGTTTGTACTCTCCGTTACAAGGTTTATCTGTAGCTTTGCCAAGGATGGGCCGGTGTGGCAAGTGTAAATCGGAGGCAAGACCGGAAATCTCCGGGACTTGTTACATACCATCCTACCTATCAAGTCTACTGAAACAGGTGGCGGGATTCTATCTTTTTTGCTGTTTGGGTTTGTTTTATCTGTTGCGTCCTATTGGATTATCCCGGTTCTCGCAGAGTTTTCGCTACAATAATTGGATTAATTTGTAAAGATACTAAAAAGGTTTTTATTGAACATTATATGAAATTAATAAAGAAGATTTACAATATAGTGGGTAAATGGTAAAAATAGTATATGCCAAATTTTAGGAGGTATTTTCAATGAAAAAGATCGTCCTAAGCATGCTCAGTCTTGCACTTTTATCCAGTGTAGCTGTCGCAGCATCTGCAAATGAAGCTTCGACGAATTCTGTCATTAAGCCACAAGCAATCTTCTACGATAGAGAACCAAACGATAAAAGGGCCGATGCCAACTTTTTCTCTATTGGCGACGGAAACCAAATCTCCGGGACACTCCCGATAGGGGACGCTGCGGACTGGTATACATTTACTCCATCGACAACCGGAAAATATCGTTTTTATTTTTCCCATTCGTCCCTCCAGTTTTATTCAATGGTTGTTAAAGGGGATGGCGTTGGAACAGTAGGAAAAATTGAATATAATGACCCAATTAAGTATTTTGACGCCACAGTAGAGGCAGGCAAAACTTACTATATTGAGGTCAGTGGCGGTAAGGACGATACTGCTGATTTTGGTTATGATATTTACACGTACAAAATTAATTAATGAAATGAAAGGAACCACTCGGATAACTCCGAGTGGTTTCGCTTTCCCTTATTCGCTACTGCCGTTTTTCCGGGCTTGCGTTAGTTTTCTAATCAGATCACACTCAAACTCAGCAAGACTTATTTCCATTGGCTGGCATCTACCGGTTTTGCTTTGATCAACTCAGCGACAATTTCTTGTTGCTGCGGAAGATCTTCCTGGAAGGTTACCTGGTAGCCGAGATCGTTCTCTACCCAAAAATAACTGACATTGTCAACTTCATCCGGCGAGCTCAACCTTCCATCTATTTTATATTTTTCTGTGCGGAATACTTTTTTCCCCTCTATTTGCAAAGGAGTCGTCTTCAAGCCAATTTTTTCGCCATTAATAATTTCGTGAAAATAGGTGCCCGTCTTCTGAATCTCTTCATACGTGCTCGTGTCTTTTTCCTGATCAAAATAGAAGCTGTTTTTCCATTTTCCAGGTTTGTTGGTTCTTGCAAACTCCACGAAGAAGCCCATTGATGTGCGGTCCGTATCTCGATAGTACGCCCAAGCTCCAGATGCTTCAAAGATTTCAAGAAATTGCATGGGAAGCTTCGGAGTAAATCCGAGCAACTCCTGCGCATAGCGCAAGTCTTCTGTGTCATAGACGTTTGTTTTGAACTGACCCTTCTGATTTTCATATTGCTTCAACATGTCTTGGTCAGGGAATTTCATCGAGGAAATCACTTTCAACATTTCTTCATCAGAAACATCAAACTCTCTGAGCTTATATTGAAGGCCTTGGTCCTCCCAAAAATAGGCGGTCAGCGAGTCCGATACCCGTGTCAGCTTTAGAATGTCCATTCCATTCAGCTTCAGCGTTTCTTTCTTGATATCCAGGGATTGCTGATTTTCCAACAAGGCATCATCATGCTCGGCTCCACTAGGAAGAATCACCATATCATATAAGTAGTGGCTCTTTCCTTCATATTTGTTAAAACCAATATCCACTTTGGACAGCTTTTGATCATCCAGATACAAGGTAACATAGGCCAAGCTTAACTCCGGCAAGTCCGGCACCTTGAACGGTGTGGGCGATACCTTTACCGCCTTTTCCAAGCTGCCGTAGCTCCGATGAGAAGAATTGAACAGAAGGCGCTCTTTTCCCGTTTCCGCAATGGTTGCCGGGCTGCTTGCCGGAGCAGGTGCAGGCGCGGCGGCGTTGGTTAATGTCGCTACACCGAGACCGGCTACACAGACAACCGCCAGAGCCGACAATTTATACGTTCCCTTTTTATATGCTTTGATCATGGTAATTCTCCTTGTCATTTCGCTTTTGTTGGTCGTACCCCAAAAATACAGCAGTTGGGGCTGAGCGGATTTGGACGCAAACCGCTTCAAACATTCAATCATCGTCAAGCCATAAGGAGTCGCTGCTTGTTCTCCGAGAACCTCCAGAACGCAGGCATCGCAGGCGATCTCCCTGGCCGCTTTCATTCTTTTTACACAGATCCACACGAGCGGATTCATCCAGTGAATCGCCAGGACAAAGCTGCTGAGCGTATTCCACCACATGTCTTTTCTTTTGCAGTGGGCCAGCTCGTGTGACAAAATATGTAGTAGCTGGGAGGGGGCCAACTCTTTCACGACCGCTTCCGGGACGAAGATCCACGGATGAATCAATCCGGCGATAAACGGGCTTTTTGCATAGTCCCCTGTGTACAGCGGGATTGGCTTCTTTATACCGAATTTCCTTTGACATTCATCCATGACAGACAAGATCTGCGGGTCTGTTACAGGCGTGAGCGTTTTGCGTCGATTTCTCAACCGGAACAGGCAGGCAAACAAATAGCCTATGAACACAATGGCCCCGGCAAACCAGATCGCCGATACGACTTGTACTCCCAGCGGATAGCCAACCTGCGAGAATTGACGTGCTTGCGTTTCATCCTGCAGCGCGATCGCTACAGGCTGCACATGATTTTTTTCAAGAGCCGTGCTATGATTGTTTTGTGGTATTTTATTCTCTTCGCTGTTTCGAGAAATGTCATGGGACAGGCTGCTGCCTTCCACATGAATCATCGAAACGGCATTTTTTATCGTTGCGGCAACATTAAATATGCTTGCCGGGCTGCTTGGCAAATCAGGCAAAAGCAGTCTGACCAACACGAGCAGCCACAGCGCATGCTGAAGGCGGGGACTCAGACGATGCCGAAACAATTTTTGAATGGCCATCACCAGCAGGACCACTGCGCTCGCCGCTAGTGTGGAATCGAAAAACCATAAAAAAACGTCGCATAGGATCTCCATGTGTTTGTACCTCAACGATGGCCTCCGGCATTTCGCCTTCTGTCGCTATCGTTTTTCTCCCTTTTTTTCCTCAAGTATCTTCTGCAACTGCTCAATCTCCTTCTCGGACCAATCGCCCTCTTCCAAAAAGTTGGTCACCATCAGCTTTGCCGCTCCGCCAAACACTCTGTTTACAAACGATTTGCTTTCCGCTTTGACGCATTCTTTTTCGGTAACCGCCGGGTAGTACAGATAGCTTCTACCCGCCTTCTCGAATCCGATCGCCTTTTTTTTCACTAGCCTGTTCAGAAAGGTGCGAACCGTCTGATCGCTCCATTCGATTTCGGCCGGCAGTTGAGCTGCGATTTGCTCCGCGGTGAGCGGACTTTGCTTCCAAATCACCTTCATGATTTCCCACTCGGATTCGGATATTCTCGGAATGTTGGTCATATGCTTCACCTCCTATCGATTGGAAACTATTATTTACAAATGTAAATATAACAGCCGACTCCAAGTTTTACAAGCGTAAATTCATTTTGTTCAGGTCAGCAGCATCATGAAACAAGCTTGCGCAACAAAAAGCGGAGATGGCGTTCGAGGTGCTTCTCTTTAAACGAAAAAGCAGTAGCTGCGGCTTGAGCAGAACAATGGGATGGCAGTGCGGCTGATGTCCATTCTGTCTGGAACAAAAAAAGGGGCTGATCGCCCCGTCTGCACTTTTTGCTTTCCCGTGAAAAAATGTTCTTGTGATCTTCCCGTACTCTTACAAAAACCGCCGATGCACCTTTTTCCCGTCATACGTAAACTGTACAGGCCGATCCTCGATCACCGTTTCAAGATGGACATTTTTCCCCCACATGCGATAAATGTAAGGAATCGTCTTCTCCACGTATTTGACATCCAGCTCCAGTCCTTCAAAATGGTGCTTCAGGTACAGCTCGCCAGCCCGCAGGTAGTCGCCGTCGTGGACCATGACATACGGGAAGCCGCCATTGACGCGGGTAACGGCGAGACCATCCCGGACATCCTCCCATGCCTTGTCGGTCACGACCCACTCGTTCCCCTGCTTGCCAAACATGTACAGATCGAGCTTGCCGACCAAATCCTTGGTCAAGTAGTTGCGGATAAAGCTGATGTCAGACTCCAGCTCGCGGACTTCAAAAATTTTGGCGCGTCCCTGCCCCGGCTTCCGTCCGAAACGCTCCTGCTCCTCCTTGGTCGGATTGTCCCAGCGGCGTTCAATGTCTTCGAAAATTTTCAACCCCAAATGATACGGATTAATGCTCGTCGGCGAAGGCTGAATGACAGAGGAATGCAGCTTGGCAAATTCAATCGTCTCCGCTTCGGTCAGGTCCATTTCGCGCAAAATCCGCATGTGCCAGTAGGAGGCCCAGCCTTCGTTCATAATCTTCGTCTCCAACTGCGGCCAGAAATAGAGCATCTCATCCCGGACGATCGTCAGGACATCACGCTGCCAATCGTCGAGAATCTGGCTATGCTCCATAAGAAAGAGCAGCAGGTCTTTCTCCGGTTCTGGCGGAAATTTGCGCGCCGGCTTCTCCGGCTCCGTCTTCTCTTCTGCACGGTCCAGCCGCCACAAATCGTCGTATGGGGTGCTGCGCTCCGCTTTGGCTGCCGGTTTATTCCCCGCCTCCTCTACCTCCCGCTTCCATCTCAGCTTGGGACGCAAGAGGCTCGGGTCGATGTGCTCCTGAACGGCCAGGCAAGCATCGAGCAAGGATTCGACCGCTTCCTTGCCGTGCTCGATTTCGTATTGGCGGATGCGCTCCGAGCTCGCTGCCATGCTCTCGACCATGTCCCGGTTGGTGTTGGAGAAGCGTGCGTTGTTTTTGAAAAAGTCGCAATGCGCCAGGACGTGGGCGACGATCAGCTTGTTTTGGATCAGGGTGTTGCCGTCAAGAAGAAAGGCGTAGCACGGATTGGAGTTGATCACCAGCTCGTAAATTTTGCTCAGGTTGAGGTCGTACTGCAGCTTCATTTTGTAAAAGGACTTTCCAAAGCTCCAGTGCGAGAAACGGGTCGGCATCCCGTACGCGCCGAACGTGTAAATGATGTCCGCCGGGCAAATTTCGTACCGCATCGGGTAAAAATCAAGGCCGAAGCCTTTGGCAATCTCCGTAATTTCGTCTATGGCACGCTCAAGTTCTTTGCGCTCTTCATTGGTCATTGTTGTCCCCCCAAGTCTTTCCGTCCTTATCTTATGTATATGGGGAGTGCTTGGGATTAGATGAGGGTTGCTGAGCAATTTTTGTGTGGGTAATTCGTTCGTTGTTTTACGAAAAGAATAGGCTTCGAAATTATTATTTAGAGTTGTAGTTGCTTTTTCGTTGTCATTTTTTCCTTGCTAGTTGAAGCGACAGGAAAGACCGGTCCTAACAGTCGTTTTTAAACCTTTAAAACTAGGGGGAAAATTAAATGGCGATGCGAAATTTGCTAGTATATATCGGCAGGCAGTATGATCCCATTCGTGCAAGAGACCTTGATAAACTCGAGGGTACCGGCTTGAATGCGATTACTTTAGAAGTGGGATTAGGAAGTGACAAGTTTAGGTACGATGATACCAGACATAATAACAGTATCGTTGATTTCTGCATTAACGGAGTAGAATCATTTTTCCGGGAATATGCAAAATCCGATTTTCAGCCTTGGGTGTGGGTCGGTCTACCTCATTATGAGGCCACACATGGGACGATCAACTATGAAAGGCATCTGTACAAGTACTACAGAAATTATATTGATGGTGTACGAGAAAGTCTTGAATCAATTGGTCGTTGGGAAGACGTTAGGGGTTTTTATTACTCGATGGAAACTGTACATCCAGTTTATGAAAAAATTAGTGAAACTTCACCAACGTCCAATTCTAGCGTCAGATTAATGAATGACATATCGTACTATATTCGCGATTTAGATGACCATTATGGAAATGAGTTTATGTGGTGCCCTTACTATGGATTTAATGAAAACAAACTAAAGATTATTCATAATCTGGGTGTTGTCGCTAATAGAACCAATATTTTCGACTACATCTTGATCCAGCCTTCCTACTACTTCCAACCATCAGAAAAGGAAAACGTGAATGCTGTTCTAGATTCAGTTACAAATGAATATTTGGATCAAGATGGCGAAATTGTTGATCTGGATGGTGATCCTGTAGCTGGTGGAAGAAAAGCTAATGCTACCGCAGATATTGGAGTCGTAATGGAGATTAACGATAAATATTTTTCTAACAGCGCATACGCTGAACGTTACGATTATTGTGAACGACGTTTCAGTAGACTCCTCCACCCTGACTCGCGTACACCTATTACTTTTTATGCAGGTCAACTTTCAAGTGTTCTCTCTGAAAAATCAAACGGCGATAGTCTAATAAAAAAAATAAAAGATTTCTATGATAAAAGAAAAGATTGGTAAAACGTTGTTGGATAATAATCTCTAATCCACTATTTAAGATACCGCCTCCAAATATTTGGCGAAAACGAAGACATTCGTGGCTTATATATGGTATCTAATAATATCTCGAAAACATCTCATAAAACCAAGTAGCTTAAATCTAACAAGGTTTCATCCCCTTAGCGGAATATCTTCCCTTGACACAATATAGTCACAGACGCTAATTAAAGCGGCTTGCGACTAATGTTCGGGAGAGAACCATCCTTCGGGGATGAAACCTTTTATTAAATCTACGTAGGTACAAAGTACAGTTATTATTTTATACACAGTCTTTTATTTTTTAGGGATACTGAACAACGTTCCGGTTGGATCTTGGACGTTCTCAAAAAAATAAATGCTAGTAGATTGGGGTTCTTTTTTAGGAATAGCATAATATTCTTCGTCCCAATATGTCCAAAATATCTCTTCCTTCATCGGAAGGCCTGTTTTTCGATCAACGTAAGCGAATATCGTGGTAGTGCCTTTTGGTTCAGTATCTACTTGCTTGTACACTTGTGTCATCTTCCTGTTATAATTTACAGTTCCTACAAATTCCCATTCCCTCCCGCCTTGATTTTGAAACAAAGATAGTCCTGCAGGAATAAAATTCCCTGGCTTCCTCTCCGTATTTACAGTAACTTCTCCTCCTTCCTTTCTCTTATGAAAAAACTTCGTTCCTTGTTTATTTACGATCCATTGCTGACTTACACCCTCTTTGAATGAAAAGTCATAATTAAAAAATTCATACCGCTCATCGCCATTTTGTGGATGTTGCCAGCTTTTTGAAAAGGAAATAATATTTGAACTTTTTGTTATCTGTGTCACATGTTTGATAATTTGTTTATGCTTTTGGGGATCCGGAATCGTGAATAAGGCACCTGCTGGATCGTCTACCTTTTCAAAAAAGAACGCCTCCGCAATCAGCGGTTTTTTTAAGTCTCTACCCTTGTAATACTCTTTAACAACAGGCAAGCCGGTCGTTTGTTTCAAATAAACAATTTCCGTATAAGAGGCCACTGGGTCCCGTACTTCTCTTATCATTTTTTCCACCCGTTCCCCGTCGATTTGTACAGTACCAGCCGAAGTCCAATCCGTTGTCCGATAGGCATCTGTCGTGGATTGGAACAAAGTTTTGCCCGGAGATATTGTTGTATAATACGGTCCCGTTCCGGTATCCTCAGTAACTTTATCCTGTTTTTTACTAATCCTATAAATCTGTTTCCCTTGCTCTTTTACGATTGTCCGTCCCATCCCAATTTCTTCACTGTCAGCAAAGGAATATTCGAATTCGTCATGGCGCTCATTCTTACTTTGTGTATGATACCAACTTTCTCTAACGAGTATTTTCTCAGGACTTTTTACCAATGTTACCATATGCTCAATAACAGGTTCAGGATGTTCTGAAGCAAAGCTGCACGAACTGTCAGTCACACTCCACATGAGTAAGACGAGAATGCTCAGACACCCTACAATTCGCTTGAAGCTCATGTTCCTCCTCCTTTTTCCTCTATAGGTAATTACCTCCTTAATTATTAAACGCAAAATGAATCAATAAGTTGCTTTTTTACAATTATTTTTTTCTACAAATTCCCATCCTACTAACTAATACTTAGATTTCATCCCATCGTCCTCCTGAAAAAGTATCACTTCCACCTCCTTTATAATGAAATATACAGAATAACCCCTGGTAATATCCGCCATCCGTCCACGATCAGCAAACTAAACGACCCTTTCAAAATACATTCCTAGGAACATGCTGGGTATGTTCATACATACGTTCAATCATGATAATTCGCCTCCCTTTTTTACCTCATGTTAGACACTTATCAATAATTTATTTGTCGAATTACGTTATGTAAGCATTCGTGATTTTTACAAATTTCGACATCTAATATAAATTAATAAAAAATAACCTATGTTTTCCTAGGAATAAGGTTGCAATTTAAACAATTGGATTTCCTTGTTAATAGATAGTCTTAGACTAGGGCTATATTCCTCCCCCTTGGCCATTTCCACATTTCCATCAGCTTATTTTAAAAGGTAAGAAGGTGAGACTGTTGAGAGATGAAATCATAAAAAAAGAATGTCGAAATTTTTTAAAACGTGTCGCTTGGCGCTTGCAATATTCTGCTAAAAGAAATGTATACCGCCACACTCGCATGATAGATGAAATATATGGTGAAGATATCACTTCTCATACCGTCTCAAAGCTCTATATCGAAGAAGTACTCTCTCAAATACCAGAAAAAGCTCGTTTTATCATTTGTAGTATTGTCATCGACGGACAAACAGAAGAAGAAGTAGCAAAAAAATTAAAAATCTCGAGACAAGGAGTGAACAAACGCAAAAACAAATACCTTCGAATACTCAAAGAAAAAATGACTCCTTTTACATGACTTTTAAACTTGCAATGGCAGGTGATAACCAAGCTATGATGGAAGTTATTGACTTTCTACTCCCTGATATGGAATACCTTGCAAACTTTATTAAATTACCTAGAGAAGAATCTATTCAAGAAATGAAAGCCGCTATGATTGAAGCCATCCGCCAGGGAGAAATTCAACTATGATACCATCTGATTTGATAAATGTGCTCGCCGTTATCGTCTGCTTTTTAGTTCTAGTAGTCACATGTAACCATGTGGACTTGCAAGTTAGAGTAAAAAATATTCTTGACTTACACTTAAAAACAAATAAAGAAAAGAAGGAAAATAGTGAAGACGAAGATCAATTTCCATCGTAGTTTGTGAATGTAGAAACAATACAATCAGGGTTTCTTCTCTTAAATCTATGTTAATTATAGGAAATGAGAGGTGTACTGCCAAATGGCGGAGGTTGTGTTAATTGGCTCATGTGCCGTTCTAGTATTCTTATTTAGTGGTCAAGTAATTTTATTAAGACGAATAAAACAAAAGATTAAATAGTTCTCGAAGTACACTTTGAGCTATCGTACAGTTTACTTTGATAAGCATTGTAAAATAAACAATAAACATTCATTTTGAATTTTATCATCTGTTTACTACAACTTCAGATTCTATCTTCTGAACAGGGGGAAGGAATATCATTCCGTGGAAAATGGTCGAAGATTCAGGGTCTGTAAATAAATTTATGTAAAATCAAACATACCAGTATATAAGGTTTCATTCCCTAATTAGAAGTTCTCCCTTAGAACCAATCGAGTCAAAGGCGTAGGTAAAGCGAACCTATGACCCTAATTGGAAGAGAAAAATCAGAAAATTATTAGGGGGATGAAACCTTTTCATATATTTAGGTTGATTGAGTTTACTCGAAAATCTTGACAGACCTAATTGACGCAACCCGTCCATTTCCAGTAAGATGTCCGTCATCAATGTAGAGCATTTGAGATGAGCCTCTACCTGTTTATGGCAGACTAAAAATGTAGGTTATGGCAGTTAATTTATGCAGACCCGTAGGGGCTGCATAAATTAAAAAACCACTTGCCAACATCCCCTTATCAAAATACACTCCTGTTGGGCATTACAGACGACGGGAGGTATAAAGTTAGGAGATGTTAGCAGTGGCAGAAATTAATTATATCAGGCATGAGGCAAACAAAAAAGGGCGAGCTTATAGCAAGATTGCCAAACAAATGAATCGTGATTCAAGGACGGTTCAGAAGTATGCAGAAATGGATGATTTCAATCTACAAGAAAAGCCCAAGCAAATTCGAAAAGCTAGAGTCATGGAGCCCGTTAAACCTATTCTTGATCAATGGATCAAAGAGGACTTGAACAAGAAAAAGAAGTTCCGAAGAACAGCACAACGCTTGTTCACGCAATTAGTGGAGGAATACCAATTTACAGGATCATCTCGCTCTGTCAGACAATATGTTTCCCAACGTAAGCACCAGTTAGCGGAGACAAGTGATGCTGCGGCATTGCCATTGGAAACGAGACCTGGATCAGCTCAAGTTGATTTTGGAGAAGCACCATTCAAATATCAGGGAGAAAGTGTTACCTTGCCATTCCTCGTTCTCTCGTTTCCTTATAGCAACACGTTCTACTTTCAAGTTTTCCAGTCTCAGAATCGAGAATGCTTTCTGGAGGGATTAAAGCGTATCTTTCACTATATAGGTGGAGTTCCAAAGGTCATTCGATTTGATAATTTATCACCTGTGTTTTGCAAGTAGAAAATGCTCAGCTTTGCAGCCAAAATTGCCTAAGCACTTGCCAGCCGTTTGAAACTACAAAGGAATCCTATCCATTGCCTGTTTGAAGCGGAAACTCTCACCTGTGAATGAGAGGATATGAGCGTGGTGTACCAGACGATCAACGAGCGCCGACGTGAGCTTCGTGTCTCCAAACACCGATGTCCATTGGCCAAACTCCAGGTTAGATGTAACGATCACACTCTGTTGCTCATAGCAATCCGCAATCACGTTAAACAATAACTCAGAACCGGTTTGGCTGAACGGCACGTAGCCGACTTCATCGAGAATAAGTAAATCTATCTTTTTCAATTTCTCGCGAAATCGGCTGAGTGTTCCCGCCACAAATTTTTCCTGAAGTACAGAAACAAAATCGGAAGCCCGGTAGAACTGTACCGCCTTGCCCCGGCGGCAAGCCTCCACGCCCAGTGCCGTTGCCATATGGGTTTTCCCTGTGCCGACGGCACCCATTAAGAGTAAATTTTCTTTGCGTTCGAGCCAATCCAATTCCTGGAGCAGCTCCGGACTACTGCCACTAGGGAAAGAGATATGGTCATACACATACCCCTCGAAAGTCTTAATATGCGGGAACCCCGCCTGCTGAACAAGCTTACCTAACTTGGCACGGCGGCGGCCGTCCAGTTCCGCAACAAGGATTTGCTCCACAATGCTACGAATCTGCTCATTCTGTTGAACGGATACGTAGTCCACGACATGCGCCAATCGGAGTTGTCGGCACAAATCTCCCAATGCCGTCGGCATCTCAGCTCACCCCCACAAGTTGATCATAGCGTTGGAGAGAACCTTCTACGCGAGTTCCCGGAGGGGACAACGTCTCCTCCCACGTGACAGGGAGGTCACGACTGCCATATTTTACGCCTAGCACGGCCGTGATGCGCGTAATCGGTGTGTCTTGGCCTAGTAGAGCAATTACCTCTTGAATCTGTTCGATGGTGTAAATATCACACCAGTGCGACATTGCCTGAAGACGATCTTTTCGCTCTGTTAGATCCTTCACGGTTACATACCCTTGCAAGATCTCCGGTAGCATACGGAGAAACTGCGAGTGCGTTACACTACGTGGTTTTTTCAGCCATCCAGCGCATACTTGTGACCACGGAATGTCTACATTTCGTCCCGTATAAGGTCTGGGTACTTCCCGAATTAGCTGGTGTTGGCCGTTTAGAATGACAAGGCGATCCCAAAACGTTTGGATCAGTACCTCACTGCCTGGCGTTGCCATCCCCAGCAACGGAACCGTCAATTCATCCTTCCGAATCTCTCCATACTTATTCACCACTGCAGCACCCAAGCGAAAAGCCTCAAATCCATGCTCCGGCAAGGTAAGCAATTTACGGCGATCATCCTCCCATAGATCTGCGATGCAACGATTTAGGGCATAATGCTGACGACCACGATCACGGCTAGCTTGCTCGGCGAAGTAGGCAACTAACTGTTCATGGCTTTCATAGATGGGAATCGGCACTGCCCAATTGCGCTTGGAGTACCCGCATTTGTTCTCCACGTGCCCCTTCTCATGACCACTGTATGGGTTGCAAAAGACAGCTTCAAACCGGTAGTGAGCGCAGAATCGCTGGAAGCCATCCGTTAATTGCCGTTCGCCCTGCTTCTCGATATGAACGACGGCAGCGGAGAGATTGTCAAACCAGATTCGCTGAGGAACACCTCCCATTTGTTCAAAGCACAGCTTCATCGCCTCCAAAAAGCATTCCTGATTCTCCGCTGGTGTCGGATAGACGAAAGCGGCATTGCTGTACGGAAAAGACATTACCAGCAGTTTGTATGTGACCAATCGATGATCTCGGCATACCTCAATGGTTGTAAAGTCCACTTGTGCCTCACCCGGTGGATGTTCAAGCCGTTCGTACGTTTTGGCACGGTCCAGTTCCATTTCACTTTTTCGTCTCTGCACATAGGCCAATACTGTACGTTGTCCACCTGTAAACTGATGCTCATCGCGCAAACGTTGGAAAATGCGCACACCTGTGTGTCGCTGCTTACGGGGGACCAAACGGTCCTCCTCTAACCAGGTATCGACGATCTCCATAAATGGACCCATGACAGGACTTCTGCCCTTTCGTTTTGTCATCGAGGCATTCCAATCGGTTTTATCGGCATATTTTTTGGCAGTCCGCCAGTGAACACCTACGCGTCCTGCAATCTCGTTTACCGAGCATCCTTCTACTTCGCGTAAAAACCTGATATAGTGTTGTTGAGGCATTTTCAGCATCCTTTCCATTCTCCTTCGCTAAGTTGTCCCAAACCTAACGGTAGGAGGAATTATTGATGCTGACAAGTGCCTTTTTTGTATTTGTTTTGAGCATTTTTACGCTGCAATATTAGGCATTTCTATTGTGCAATAAACAATCACCAGCGGTGAAAAAGATCATGCCAAATGGTCAGCGTGAACTGACGGAGGAATTTCAAAACTTCGTTTTTCATTATGACTTTGAATACGAGTTTTGCAATCCCGGTAGTGGCAATGAAAAAGGGCACGTAGAGGCGATGGTCAAGTACGTTCGCAACAACTTCCTGCTTCCTGAGTTGCAGATACACAATCTTGATCAGCTAAACGAAACCCTTTGGAAAAAAGCCGAGAAAGATCGGGAGAGACCTCATTATGTGAAAGAAACCATGCTTTCCGAACTATATTTGGCAGACAAGGAACACCTTCTTCAATTACCTGCCAAAGAGTTTGATTGTATCCGATATGAACGAGTAAAAGCGGATAAATACGGATATATCCGAGTCGAAAATAAACTCTACTCAACGTCTCCCCGTTTTGCCAAATGTATGGTTTTGGCAAAGATCTCATTTGACCGAGTCGATATTTTAACTGAAGAATATGAGCTGATCGTACAGCATCCCAGGCTGTATGGCAAAGAGCCAAAATCAGTGATTTGGCAGCCATATTTGATATTGATGGCAAAACGGCCAACTGCTATTAAATACACAAGTTTTTATGAACAATTGCCAATCGAATGGCAAGTCTATCTCTCGAATTGCACGGTCCCAGAGAAGCAAGAAGCTCTCCAGCTACTATCCGTCATTTTAAAAAACGATGATATGAAAATACCCACGCAAGCTTTGCAGCTTGCCTCTGAGAATGGTCACCCAGCCGTTGATTCTATTAAGCAGATCTATTATCAACTCATGAATGGCCGTGGACAAAGGGATACCATCCAACCGAAAGGTTTTGTTCCTGCCGTTCCAACAGCCACTAGAGGATTAGCCCATTACAATGAATTTTTTAAGGGAACGGGAGGTCATCACTAGTGGATGCATTGATAAAAGAATATTCAAAGCGTCTCAAGTTGAGTTGGGTTCGGCAACATTTCCATGAGGTTGAAGCTACTACAAATGAAGAGTACTTACTCAAAATACTAGAAAACGAGATACAACAACGAGAAGTACGGAAAATCAATCTGCTCTTTAAACAATCTTCCTTGCCAAGAGTAACAGGAAAGCCATTTGAATGGGGTCATATTCAGATGGGACAAGGTCTCACGCAGGATCATATCCTTCATGGTGGATTTATAGAGGAGAAAGAAAATCTGATCTTTTATGGCGGTGTGGGAACGGGGAAAACGTACTTATCCACTCTGATTGGCTTAAATGCCATTCAGCAGCAAGGGAAAAAGATAAAGTTCTTTACTGTCGCTGGATTAGTCAATCGGCTGCTAGACGCTCACGAGACTGGCTCGTTGAGCCGATTCTTTAACCATATTGAGAAGCTAGATCTGTTAATACTCGACGAACTGGGGTATATTCCTCTGCATAAACAAGGTGCAGAACTGCTATTTCAGATTATCTCCATGTGCTACGAAAGAAAAAGTATTATTATCACGACCAATCTACAGTTTGGCCAATGGAATCATATATTTGGTGATCCAATTTTAACAGAGGCAGTTATTGATCGCTTGATTCATCACTCTCATTTGATCGTCTTCAATGGCGAAAGCCATCGATACAAAGAATCGCTATTACACGGTAAATAATTTAGGGGTTGGCAAGTGGTACATTTTTAATTGCCATTTGCTACATTTCTTACTTGCCAAAAACAGTTCAGGAGTCGTTCCCAACTTTAATGTAGAGAAGGACCATGAAAAAGACCTCTTAGAATCTCTTTGTAAAATTAAAAAGTAGCATGAACCTATTGTCCGCGAAGATAATATTTTATCTCGTTATCTGGATCTCCAACCTGCTTCATTCGGTAATAACATTTTTATACTCTGAATGATACTCTTCTCGGCATAACCATCAATCTTTTTAAAAAACAAATAACCCGCAAGAGGTCACTTTTTTTAGTGGTTATCTTACGGGTTATATACGAAGCTGGATCTATTAAAATGTTAGAAAAAAATTTTACGTAATTATCGTTTCATTACTCATCTATTCTTTTTTGCCCTAATCGTTTCATAAGTTGTAGCTTCATAAACTTCACCAACATATCGGTCTAATGGTCGCTCAGTACGATCATCTATTGTATAACCCAACCACTTTCCATAAACATCATATCTTTTAGCTTGAGCATAAAAATAAATAGTATAATCACCTACTTCGTCTACTGAAACACTTGTTTCCGTACCTTTAGTGTATTCAATTGTTTCCGAGGTCACATAGTTGTAGTCAAAGTGCCCCTCTATTTCAGTAAGAAACTTGTATCCTCCTTGTACTCTTGCTCCTGTATCTATTGAATGCGAAGTTTCATTGATCTTCTTTATAGTTTGGAGGAATTTATAATTTATCTTTGTCCCTCTTGCCACTTCTACGTCAGCTTTATGAACTAAAAAATACTCCCTATCATAACCATTTTGTTTAGCTCTTATTGAACCGCGTACAAATCCATCTTGCTTATATACTATAGTCGAGGAAGCAGGTTGTACCGAATTTGATTTTTCAAAACTTGGAAGCTTACTTCCTGAATCGTAGTTTAGATGTCCTACTGAGTAGGACCCAACTTCACGATCAATATCTTTTGCGAATACGTTTGTACCAGAAGCGAAAATACCCAAGGCAAAAGTAACAGACAATAAACTACTGAGAACTGCTTTTTTCTTTACTTTAAACAATTGAATTCTCCCTTTCTCTCTAATATTTAGAAACTTCCATTTAAGAAAGTATCTAACTGAGTTACAAAATCTACTAAAGAGTTGGAACCTTCATCAAAGTCAGCATTAGCAAAAAGTGTACAGCTTATGCTATATCCTTTTTTTTCAAAACTATATTGATATACATTAATAGAGGGATAAATATCGGAATAATATTCCTTAAGTTCATTATCAAGCGAATTATATCTGGCATTGCTATAGTAGATACTATGCTGCCACTGTTGGTGCTGAGATCCAAGGCGGGAACTAATGCTTAGAAGTACAATAGTTCCATTTGTTTTGTTTTTATAAATATAGTTTTTTTGTCTTCCAAAAATAGATTTAGTGATATCCTCTTGCTGTGGACCTAGAATAGTATCTGGAACAGTTAATATGTTATCGTTTCCTTTTAATAGTTCTTCATAATTGTCTGGTTTGAAATTCTCTTCCATTTCCTTTGTCATACTTTGGAATTTTTCCCTGCTTTCCTCTGTCAAAACATCCCCAGCATTAACCATTTGGGCTTTTGTAACAATTCCATAAGTATATCCACCTATAATAAATGCTGATATATATCCACCTATCAACAATACCAACTTATATTTCCTCATATATAGCCACCTCTGACTTGGTAAGCGTAACCGCGGCCTACCTAGGAATCTTTCTTTTTCAATTATAAAAACGGAAAATATTGTGATCATAACCTGTTTTTATTATATATTCCTATTAAATCCAATTATCTATTTTTTGTTAAGTTTTGTCAATCGTAAGAATAAAAAAATTAGAAAACTCCTCCCCATCCCCCACAGAAAAAAGGCGTCCCTTCCCCGGACGCCGCCATCGTCACTGAAATCCGTATCCTATTTTGTTGCATTTACTTCTGGATCATGTCGCGTACACCCGTATAAATAAGTGCAGCGGAAAATACCAGCATCGTGATAATCCCCAGACCATCCACGACGGGATCCAGGCCGGAGAGGAAGGAACCTTCCAGAGGCGTTTTCAGAAAAGCATAGCCTCCGACCAAGCCGCCAAGAAGCGAGAGCCATTTGTTCATCTGTGCGTCACCTCCCGTTCACCCAGCTCTAACTTCTGCTGGATTTACTACACCCTATGCGAGAGGTGGCCAAGCGGTTTAGACAGAAGTACAAGGCGTGTTCATCAATTTGCAATTGGGCATTGCTCTTCCTGTAAGGTACAATAGAAGCAGCGAGTCAGTTGAATTGACCATTTCCTCTTCAAAGGAGCGATATACGTTGCGTACCTTCTTATTGCTTGGCGCGATCAACGGTTTTTTGTCCGTTGCACTCGGCGCGTTTGCAGCCCATGGCTTGAAGCAAAAGCTGGATGAGTATTTGCTGGGCGTCTTTCAGACCGGCGTTACCTACCAGGCCACACATGCTCTCGCCTTGATCGCGGTTGCCTTGCTCATCAAGTTTTTCCCCGGTTCCTCCACATTGACCTGGGCAGGCTGGTGCTTCTTTTTCGGCATTGTCCTGTTTTCCGGCAGTCTCTATGCCCTCAGCTTGACCAACATCAAGGTGCTGGGTGCGATTACCCCGTTCGGGGGCGTGCTTTTCCTGGTCGGCTGGGCGCTGCTTGCCATCCAGGCGTGGAAAACAGCTTCTTAACCTACTCATTGTCTTTACATCATGCGGCTTCTTCTTCGACGGAGAAGCCGTTTTCCATTCTGCAACAGAATTCGGACTGCCGCGCCTCCCTGTTCGCCAGGCTGCCGCGATTTTGAGCAGACGCGGAATTGACATCTTCAGCGAAAATGCCTAGCACGGCACCCGGGCCTTTGCCATATCCTGTAGGTGAGTTTCCCCGAAGGAGCGAACCGGATGGCAAAACACCCGTTTTCTCATCAGCCGCCTTACTTTTACGGCATGACAGATATGTACATGCAAATGGGCTTTTACCCCTATCCAGGACAGACAGCCGAAGAACATCCCGATGCGAACGTTGGCATCCCTTTGCCCATGGCCATGGCCATGCAATGCAAATACTACCTCGGCCAGACCGAACCATTGACAGCGGGGGGCGGCACTTCTGCCTGGGCGGCGCTGGTCAATCCGCTCCGCTCTGAAGTCCATCTGTTCGTAAATGAGTATGTAATCACGAACCGCTCTGCCGCCTATCCGGCTGAAGCGCAGCTTTGGTTCGGCAAAGCCGCTTCTCTCGGCAATCCTACCGTATCCCAGTTCGTCACACCCGGATTTGTGCAGCTCTCCCCCTGTCCACAGCCCCAAGGTCAGATCGTCTACGATACCGGCCCGCTTCCCATGAACGGCACTGCCTCGGCTACGCGGGTCGTCTCTCCCAGCTCATCCGTCGCCGCCGAAAAAACCGGCCATTGGATACTGGGTCCCGGTACAGCTCTGCTATTTTATTTTCCCGGGGAGGGAGAAGCTGTCGATTTGATCGTTTCGCTCGGATGGTGGGAGCAGCCGATGTACCGATAAAAACCGCTACACGTTGGCGGTTTTTTCGCGTCTTCATGCACATCCCAATCCAAGTCGCAGAACAGTCGGGAGGCCTTTGAAACGATAAAAGCTGTTGCCAGAAAACGACTCATTAGTCCGTTGCTATCCGCGGCTTCTGCCTTCGACCACCCAGGTAGAGAGTTGTCGCCAGCAGCACCAGATCAAGCTCATACCCGCTTTTGCCTCCGCTTCCTATCAAGCCGTTTTGCCATTTTACCGTAACAATGGCACCGATCATGATGGCTGCCAGCGCCCATGCCGCATAGCGGGTGGCGATACCGAGGATCAACGCCATTCCTCCGAGCAGTTCCACGGCCAGAACAGGATAAGCCAGCCATTCCGGCAAACCGTAGCCGACAAACGATTCTCCGACCGGCTCCATCCCCTTTTTCAGCTTCGCAAGGCCATGCGCCCAGAAAACCAGTCCGGTTACGAACCGCAAAAATAGAAACGACGCCTGCTCGATCCCCTTTCCCCAAGAAACGGCTGCTGTGTCGTCTTCCTCCATCCGTTTCTGCATCTTTGCGACCTCCTTTTCTCTTTTTCTACTACTCTATGCTCCCTGTCGGACAAACAGGAAAAACCCGAACAGAAAAAGTCCGGGCTTTCGTGACGGATTCGGTGCTGCATATGGCTCTGATTCGGCTTCGACTCTGCATGCCGTACTGCGTTCGTAATCTATTTGGCACTGCATACGATATTACACCAATATCTCACGTTGGCATCGTTCGTCCGGCTCAACCTGCAGATACTGGACTGGCCAACCTGCGCTGTTTCTTTTCGTAAAGACTGCGCCCCGCTCCGAAAAACACGAGACTGATGAGGGCAAGTGCCGCCATGACGAGGAACATGACCGGTCCCCCATAAGTGGATAAAATCATGCCGCCGGCCCACGGGCCCAAAAAATTGCCCAACTCACTAAAG
Source organism: Brevibacillus sp. FSL K6-2834 (assembly GCF_038592925.1). Classification (NCBI taxonomy): domain Bacteria; kingdom Bacillati; phylum Bacillota; class Bacilli; order Caryophanales; family Paenibacillaceae; genus Brevibacillus; species Brevibacillus sp. FSL K6-2834. The sequence continues at coordinate 1,394,355 of NZ_CP151945.1, read as the reverse complement.
CTTTGCGCTCCATAATAGGTTCCCCTCATGTGTGCGGGAGAAATCTGATCGATCTGGGCGTATTCTGCTGGAACGATCAGTATTTCACCAAGAGTAAATACAATCATCGCAATGATGAATGAGCTCCATTCCTGGGAAAAGGCAAAGCCAACCTCGCCTGCAGCCATCAAGAGCACTCCCCCGACCATCCGGCGAAACAGCGTTAAGCGCTCTGCCCATCTGGTCAAAGGGGCCTGCAGCAGCAGAACAGTCACTCCGTTGACGCTCATCATCACGCTGAATAAAGCCACGCCCTCCTTGATGTTCTGCTGCAGATACTGAGAGAGTGTGACGGACATCTGGCCATGTACCGTAACCAAGAGTACGCCTCCGAGCACAAACATCAGCAGGACGACATCGCGGCCAAGCACCTGCCACATCTTTGCAACTTGCGGTTTTTCCGCCAACTGGCCGGGCGCGTCCCCTACCCGGTACTTTTTGCAAACATACGAGAGCAATCCGGCGAACAGCAAATAGGTCATGGCAGTCAGCACAAACGTGAAGCCGCTGCCCGCGATTCCGAGAAAAGCCCCCAGCATCGGCCCGATGGAGAAGCCCAGGTTGATCGCCAAATACCGGTTGGCGAAGACGCGAAACCGCTTGTCCTCCGGTGTCAAATCTCCCATCAGCGCTTTGGATACGGTACCGAAGAAGGCGCTGGCCAATCCCCTCAAAATACTGTTGAGAAGGAGTATGAACGGGTCGTTGGTGACGACAAATCCGGCGAAAGCGACTGCCATCAAAAGCATGGACAGAAGCATCAGCTTTCTGCGACCGAACAAGTCGGACAGCAGGCCGCCCAGAAATCCTCCGACCATTCCGGCCAAGGGACCGGCACCGATAATCACGCCGATCTCTGCAGGCGACAGCGACGTCGTCTCGCTCAGCATAATCGCCAAAAACGGCATGCTCATCGACTGCGTCAGCATGACGAATACGGTGCCTGCCATCAGCAGATGGACAACGGGATGTTGGGCGGCCCACGCTTCTTTCAGCCTGTTCATCGCTCGCTTCCTCCATCGTAGAAGTATTGCGACAACATGTCAGGCAGTTTGGCAAAGACCGCGTCCCGTATGCTATAGCCCTGCACCGTTGTACTGTCAGCGTAGTGGGCGCGGATCAGGCCTGCCCTGCGCAAAGCCGTGACATGGTGATGAACGGTGCTTTTGGCGAGCCCGACTGCTGCCTGCAATTCGCTCAATGTGCATGTTTTCTGGGCCAGCGTACGAAGGATGAGGAGGCGCTTCTCGTCAGCCAGGCATTGGGTAGTCGCCAATAGCTGCCTCACTGGGTTTTGTTTCACAATTTCTCCGTCAATGACCGGGTACAAGACCGTCGCCATGCCGCGATAAAAGTCAAGAATCGTGGTCGGTGTACAGTGAGCCTGAGGAACAAGCACGACGCGTTTGAGACTCTCTGTCGGCTCGATCCAGATGCCATTTGTCGCTTCATCGATCAAGAACGGCGCCTCGATGCTCTTTGCCCGCTCCCGCAAGTATCCCGCGCTTTCTTTCAAAGAAGCCAAAACAGCCTGCTCCTGACGGGAAAAGTAATGCTCATTCCAGCTAGACAAAAGCCTCAAGGAGCGATCACGAATTTCTCCCAAATTGAGTGGAATAGAGTCGACCCACGGTGCCATCCGCTCATACATCTCTCCGGCAGGCAGCGAGCCCAGCCAGTCAAGGAATTCGCCGACCGTCTCCTTTCGGGGTGACTGTGCAGCCAAAAGAACGATCCGGTGGAGCACCTCCCAGCGCTCATCCTCCAGTTCTGCAGCAAAGGACGCTGGCAGCAGTTGTTTTGTTTTTTCTCTCCAGGCAGGTTCGAGAAAATAGCTTTTCACTTCCTTTTGATGGGTGTATGCATAAAAGCTGGTTATACATTCGTACACAGGAGAGAATTCGATATCTATAGAATACATATTTTTCATTCGATCACCATCGAATATTTATTTGATGATTCAACTTTACCCCTCCTGTTTGTTTTTTGTCAATAGGAGCACTGGATCCCTGGCGTCCTTCCCGTTTTGCATCTGGCATTACAAGGACGTGATGCGACTGGTTATCTGCTAATTTTTAAAATGTGAGTGCGTTTTTCATGTTGACGAATGTGAACAGGAAAATATATACTAAACACGATATTGATAATGATAATCGTTATCATATATTTACTTTGGAGGTCTCATATGAAATCTACAGTTATCAAACGTCTTTACAGTACAACCTTGATCACCGCTTTCCTGTCGGGATCGCACATCGCTCTTGGTGTTCCGTTTGCTGCACATGCCGAACAAGCTAGCGCAGACAAAGCAGCGCTTAGCGAGGTTAAACAGACGGATGCAGCGCCGTCAACGGTAAACCAGGCAAAACAGGCTGAGGCAGCGGCATTCACACGAAACCAGACTGAACAGGCAAAAGCAGCAGCATTGACGCTTGCTCAGGCTGAAGACATAGCGCTAAACAACAGCATCGATCTGGCCATGCTGCGGCTTGATGCCGATTCAACCTATTACAAGACACGCCAGACTTTGCAAGAAAAAGGCGCCATCAAGAGCGGCTCGATAAAAACGCTTGATCAGGCAAAAAAGAAGTACGAGGAAATGGCGAAGGCACGCAAGGACCTCGTCCATAGCCAGGCTGCGATGAAAGCACAAGAAAACACTTTGCGCCTGCAAGTGCAAAAAGCTTACCTTGACGCGCTGTTTGGCAAAGCACAGCTCGACTTGCAAAAGAAAAGCATCAAGCGACAATTCTGGTCTTCCGCTCCAAGTGAAGAAACGCAAAAAAACATCGAAAATCTCGAAACCAACCATAAACAAGCTTTAGCCAAGCTAAACGAACTGTTGAATGAGAATCCGTCCAAAGAGTGGAAGCTGGAGGCAGCCGATGACTTGACGAATGACAAACTGCCCGTTCTTGAGGAAATCCAGAAAGCCGCGTACGAAAAACGCCCGGACATCGTAAAAGCGATAGCCGAGAAAACATTTGCCCAGGAAAAAATCGATTACCTCAAAGATTATTCCGCTTTGAGTACATACCTCGGCAAAATGGCTAGAAACGACGGAAAAAAAGCGGAGCTTCTTTTGCAGCGAGCAAAAGCAAAGGCGGATCAGGAAATCGCGGAAAGCTACAAGAAAGCAGTTGCGGCCAGACAAGCTATGGAGGAAAGCGCTGAAAGCAGAAAATCGGCAGAGAAGCGTTATCGCGCCGTTCTGTCAAACTATCACAACGGGAAGGCGGCTCTTTCGGAGTTGGCCCAGCAGGAGAGCGAATTGTTGGAGCTGGAGACAAGGCATGTTGAATCCATCTACCAGTACAACACAGCGGTAGCTACCTTAAAACATTCGATCGGGTATTCATCGTATTAATCGTCCAACCAGCTATAAATACTCCCAACCTTTTTTAACGAACAGGTTGGGAGTTTCACATTCTCCCTCACAAACATCAATCAATGACAAAAAGGCTCCGGCAATTAGCCAAGGAGGATGGAAACAACACGGAAAAAAACACGGGACAGCTCCCGTGCACCAAGTCACACAAACGGCGGATTCCACATTTTCTTCCGCCAGCCCATTTTCAGAGAAACGACGTTTAGCTCCCGGTCCAGACGAACATCCACGCCAAAGGGAAGCTTGCGATCGTACCAGAACCGCACGTCGCTCCAGGTCACTTCATAACCGTCGTGAATCTCTTTCCACGTCACATGGACCCGCTGGGCAAACCCGAGAAAGGCCCTGACCCCGTCGACTCCCATCGTGGCCCGAATAATCTCATTCCTCTGCTCCTTCAGGTAAACCTCCTCTACATATATGTGCTGATACTCCACTTTTCCCGTATAGAAGTGGCGGTCCGTTTCCACGACAAACCTCCAGAAAAACGGATGAAAGCTGGGGATCACATGATACACCCCGTCCAGGCCAAACCGGCCTTTCACACGGCGAATCAGCAGCTGATGCTGGCAAGCCCGGACGGCAATATAGCCGAATGATGCCAGATAGACAATCGCGAAAATCGTTCCCGGCTCTCCGTGAAAGAAAATCCACCATACCAGCCCACCCGCATGCAGCACAAACAGGAACGGCTCGAAAATGGCCAGAATGTCGAGGTGGACCCAGCGCTGTGACAACGGACGCAGGCACTGGACGCCGTACGTATTCAGCATATCGAGAAAAACGTGGAGGATGACCGCAGCCAAAGCCCACCCATACAAGAGCCAGAGATGACCCCACAAACCGTAACCGGCAGACACCAGCAAGGAAATAACAGCCGGCCACAGGAACAATGCCGGGATTGAATGCGTAACCCCCCGGTGATAGCGGATGTAGGTTGTCTGTCCCTTGACCCGGACCACCGTGTCAAAGTCGGGTGCATTTGAACCAATCACAGTCGCAGCCATGACCGCTTGCGCCAATACCGGATCGCTCGCGACGCCCGGACTCAGGTGGGCAAGGCCCCCCAAAGTAACTCCCAGCAACAGATGACTTCCCGTATCCATGACGATCCCTCCCAAACGTTTTTTGCTGTACGCATAGCCTCCTGCAACAGCGCTCTCCTTATTTCCTTTCTCTTTCTCCCTCTCCCTCAACTGTACGGAACATTCGTAACTCCTGAATCAATGCAAGGTAAAGGTTTCTTTAAGAAAGCGAGGGGCTGTCCGATTTACGAGCGACAAAAAAACCGCCGGGGCATACACCCTGACGGTTCCTTTACTAGTAGCTGATCAACGCTGCCAGCAGCAGCCCCGCCGCAATGCTCAAGCGGGAAGCAAAGATGCCGACTGATACGTTTCCGTTTGGAATTTCCGAAACGACTTTAAATGGAGTGAGCCATTCAAACAGGTAAAAGACGAGAACCTGAAAAACGACCCCGACAATCCCCCAGAGCAAAAGGTCCAGCAGGTTTACGGAATGGTAAACCGCAGATCCGAGCACGATCGCAAGCCCGATGATTTTTCCCCCGAGATCATGGGCCGCCGCTTTGGCTGCAGCCATTTTTTTCGGATCGTCTGTCTGCGATCCATTCTTGATCAGTTCAAATTCCTTGTACGGAGTCGTAAAAGTAAATACAAAAATACCTACTCCCAAAATGGGAATGGTGACAGCCAAATAAGAAAGAAAGTTTAATAGATACCCCACTTGTGAGTCCATGTCGCTCTCTTCTCCCTCCTTTATTCTTGTAGGCCTACCGGCAAATAGTAGGACATGTTGTTGGTGATCGGCCCTCCGACACGGGCGATGATCGCGGATGCCTCTCCCCCAATCAAAAACGAGCCCCAGAGCATCCGCCCTTCGCGTTGTCCTTCAGATGTTCTTACCGTAACGACGGGAAGCTCCACGCGCTTTTGGTAGATCATCTGCTGGTCCCAGTAAAACTCCTCCTGGTCCTTCTCTACGACGCTGCCTTCCGCATCGAACAGCACGACCCCGCCTCCTTCCCGCCCAAAGACAGGCTTGGTGACGTAATCGGCAACGCCCGCGAACCGGTTTTCAAAATAGGTCGGCAGCATATACGTTGCAACAATGTCATGCTCTTCCTGCGAAAAAAACTCGCCCGCTTCATGCAAATTCCAGATCAGGGCCTGAACAGCCTTGGACTGGAGCAAAAAGGCCGAAGGCGGATTGATAATCGCCAGCTTTTTATCTGCGATCAGCTGCAGCACATGCTCGCCGGTCGGGTAGCCGTCCTCGTCTCTCTCCTCTGCGAGCTTTTCCAGGGCATGCAGCCGGTATAGCACGTCAACAGGTGTCAGGTCCTCGCCCTCGAGCACGTACAGCCGGTCCTCAAAGACGCGCAGCTGCTCGAGTCCGGCAAAGCGGGCTGGCAACCCGGACTTTTCCAGAAGGTATTGCGTCGTCCCTTTGTCTTCTTCATGCCAGTCAAGCGCGCTGAACCAGATGTGCTTCGTCCGGTACCCCCGTTCTTTGTAAGCTTCCAGTATGTTCTGAAATGACGGAGCAAATCTCTTCTCCATCCCCCGGTTTGGGTTATTTACTCCAAAAGCATGGCAGACGTGCTCATTGACGCAAAAGGCTTCCACAATCCCCGTTGGCGTATCGCTGTTGTACTCCAGCATTTTCAACCCTTCTGCTGTCTGGGCAAAGTCGAAACGGCCTACGACCGTCGCAGGAATCTGCGGGATGGCGGTTCGCACAGCTCGCAGTGCCGGTTGCGGCACACCCAGCTCAAGCAACAGAGAGTCATCTGCCTTTTGCAGCACGGGCACCGTTTTTGCGAAAATTACGGCCAATTGCTTCGTCGCCAAGGCCAGTTCCTCGCGAAAAGCATTTGTGATTAGATGAATGTCGGCCAACGCGTATTCTTCGCCGTACATCCAATCCCATGTAAACACGCCTTCCGTCCTCAGAGGACCGTATAAACGTTCCCGATCAATGTTGTGCGGCGCTGTCATCTCTCACCCCGAACTGGACGTTCCGGAGCTGCCGATGCCGCCCTTGGAACCGCTGCTGATGCCTGATGAGCTGCTCTTGTCTTTACTGCTGCTGGAATGGTAATAGTGAGAGGAGCTCGATCTCGAACCGCCCCCGCCATCATCACAATATCCATCATTGTCCGCGTCATAGCAATCGTCGTCATAGCCCCCCGACGAGCAGCCGCTGATCGTCAATGCCGCAGCCACGAACAGTCCGACTACTTTAGCCGTCTTGGTTTGTGTCATCATCTTTCCTCCTACGCTGACGGCCGTGCGTAATAAACGTACACGCGCCGATCTTCATCCACCTCAGCAGATGTCTTTTCCCATTCGCGACCGTTCAAGGTAATATAGTCGCTTTGCAACAGCAATAGAACATCGTCGTCATCCTTGAAGGAGTACGTATGTATAAGCGGGTATACATTGGTTCCTTCCTTGTACTCGCGCAACTCAATCTGAGTGCTGCCCCAGCGTGCTGCCGCTGTATCGACGTAGTCCACGGCCTGCTCCTCCGCAGAATACCGGACATAAATGACGTAGCACCCCGGCTCAGTCGCGCAGGACGTCTTTTCAAACACGACGTGACCCTTGACCAGGTAATCGCAGGCAAACCGCAAGGAAATCTCGTCCTTGTCAATCCCGTCGTAATAGTACAAAACCGGATAATCCTTTTCCTCGTCAAGCAGACGGTATTCCAGTCGAGCCATCCTTTTCACCTCCACGTAACAGAATATCAATATTTACGGATATGGAAATGATTTGTTTCTCCTATTTTTGATAAAAAATGGTTTGGCAGCAGGACATTTTTGATGTCTCTGTACGCTCAAGCTGGCCCTTCCCATCGAAGGAAAACGTTCCCGCACCGAAAAAAGATCCGACCATACAGCGGCCGGATCTTGCTATTGGGACGTTTCCTACACCGTCTCTTTTTCCGTCAACCGCAGGAATTCATCGATGTCGGCTACCGCCAGATCGACGGCTGTCTGCCAGAACTCCACAGTCGTAATGTCCTCGCCCAGGTGGCGCATAGCCAGCTCCTCGACGGTCATCCGCCCCGTATCGCGCAGCAGGGCGTCGTACATGTCGGCAAAGCCGGGCCCTTCCTGCAGCGCGCGTGCATATACGCTCAGGCTGAACAGATAGCCGAAGGTGTACGGGAAATTGTAGAACGGATAGGTGGTGATATAGAAATGCAGCTTGGACGCCCAGAAATGCGGCTCGTACTCGGAGAGCGCATCGCAGTAGGCTTCTTTCTGCGCTTCGACCATCAGGCGATTCAGCTCGCCGACGCTGACCAGTCCTTTTTTCCGCTGCTCGTAAAAACGCGTCTCGAACAGGAAGCGAGCGTGGATGTTCATAAAGAAAGCGACGGTCTGCTGCAGTTTGTCCTCCAAAAGGGAGATGCGTTCCTTGTCGCTGGCAGCGTTTTTCACAGCCGCATCGGCGACGATCATTTCCGCAAAGGTGGACGCCGTCTCCGCCACGTTCATCGCGTAATTTTGCGCCAATTGCGGCAAACCGCTCATGACCTGCTGATGATAAGCATGACCGAGCTCGTGCGCCAGGGTCGATACGTTTTTCGCAGTTCCAGCGTAAGTCATGAATACGCGGGATTGGTTTCTCACCGGGAAGCTGGTGCAGAAACCCCCGGGACGTTTGCCTGCGCGATCCTCTGCCTCGATCCAGCCTTCCTCGAATGCACGGCGGGAAAATTCAGCCATCGCCGGGTGGAAACGGCCGAACTGCTCGAGGATAAAGGCAGCCGCTTCATCATAAGAAACCTGTTTATGTTCTTTGGAGATCGGTGCGGACACATCGTACCAGCTCACTTTTTCCACACCGAGCAGCTTCGCTTTCCGCTCCAGGTACGCAACCAGGCGGTCCTTGCGGTTGTTGATCGCCTGCCACATCGCATCGAGCGTTTTTTCCTGCATTCTGCCGATGTCAAGCGGCTCGCGCAGAACGGATTCCCAGCCGCGATGGCGGTACAGCGCGAGACGGAAGCCTGCCAAATGGTTGATCGCTTTGGCAAACAATTCTGCTTCTTTCGCCCAAGCTTCTTCCCACTTGGCAAATACGAGAGCGCGGACGGAACGATCCGGATGGTTCATCAGATTGGCCGCTTGACCGACTGACAGTTGTTTCGTCTCCCCGTCGATCTCCACTTCAATCGTCATGCGCCCTACGACTGCATTGGACAAATCTTGCCAGGCATGATATCCGTCGACAGCCAGATCGGTAGCCAGCATCTCCTGTTCAGGAGTCAGCTTTTCCTGAGCCCGTCTGCGCCGTTCGTTCAACGGAAAGGCGATCGGCTCCACATCCGGTAGCTGCAGGATCGCATTCCATGATTGCTCGTCAATGTTCAGCAGGTGAACATCCCATGTCGTCAAAACGGAGGCAAACGCAGCGGACAGACTTTTGACCCGTCCCCCGAGAAGCGTAGCCTGCTCGTCCCGGACGTTCTGGGCTGTCAGGCAGGAAATAAACGCGCCCGCTTCTTTCAGGCGAACCGCAATGCTTTGCACGGTAGCGAGTACGGCTTGAAACGGTGACGGCTCAGAAAGGGAAAGTCCTTTCTGTGTTAACTGAGCGCGCAGTGCGGCAACCTCGTCTTCCAGTTGGCCCAAAAATGTACGAAACGCTTCCGAGGCGCTTCCGCCTGGAAAAAACACATCCAAATCCCAACGCTGTGGTAATTGCTTTGTCATTATGTACCCCTCCCCCTGTCATTGTAACCCAATGGTTTCACCATGTGCAGAGTATTTCCAAAATTTTGTAGAAGCAAGGATGTCTTCATTTGCTGTCTCTATATTATAGGAAGAAAATATTTTGGGATGGAAGAAAAAATTTGATAAAGGAGCAAACATATCCGCCTGACGTCAGAATGTGCCTCCGGATGCGCAAGCTGTATCCATTAGTAAACGCTCACCACTGGATACGGGGAGACAGGGATCGGGCGGCATGAAACAAAGAAAAGCCGTTTTCCCAAGTAGCAGGACAACGGCTTTTTGAAGACGATTTTTTAAGAACGGCTTTTTAAGTACGCCTTTTTGTACAGCAACCCATTTTCATTCGAAGGATTGCCCGTAGTAAAAGGTAGCAATCAGCCCGTCCCTTTTTTTCCAGCCTCGTAATAATCCAGCACAAACCGGGCGACCCGATCCCGGTCATTCACCGAAAACACAGGCACCTCTGGATGTGCAAAAGCATCCCAGCTGATCACAGCGACCACACCCGATACGAGCGAGAGCAGCTGCTGATCCTCTGGACGGCGCAGGACGACCATTTTCGGGTAGTTCTCCCGCTTGAAGCCTTCGACCAGCACCAGCTCGGCACCTGCTGCTGCCATCCGCTCGATCAGCTCTGACAAAGGCAGCGGCCGCTGCTCCAGCATCGCCGTTTTTGTCCGCGATGTGATCGTCACCAGCGAGGCTCCCGCTTCTCTGTACTTCCACGTATCCTTGCCCGGCTGATCCCATTCAAAGTCATGCCCGCCGTCGTGCTTGATGACGCCTACACGAATGCCAGACTCCTCGATAAGCGGGATCAGCTTGGCCATCAATGTCGTTTTGCCCGAATCGGAGTAGCCCACGATCTGCAGGACGACCGCTTCCCTTGCCATTCGTCACTCCTCCCTCGACCAGCCCGGCATGACATGACAGATGACCTCGACGACCTCTCCGGCCAGCTTGCCTCTGCCTCCCGGCGGAATAATGGCAAAGCATTCGCTTTTTGACATGGTGCAAAGGTTTCCCGCTTTGTCGTTCCAATCAGGCCATACGTACAAGCTTCCCTTTTCCTCCGTCAACTTCCCCCGCAAATACCGGGGATACGGGCAGGGCTTGTCGTACGTCTCGCCCAAAAAGGCTTTGATCCGCTTCGTTTGGACCTTGCCCTCACCCAAAAGCGACCGCAAAACAGGGAGCAGGAAAAGGTGAGCGCCCAGAAAACAAGCGCCCGGGTTGCCCGAAAGCGCGCAGATGAGCTTGTCTTGGTAGAGCAGCGCCGTGGTCGGACTGCCGGGACGGATCGCCACTCTGTTAAACAAAAGGCTCACATCCGGCTCGTCTGTCAGATAAGCCATGACATCGTAATCCCCCACGGAAACGCCTCCGGACGTGACCAACAAATCGACCTGCTCCAGGCACTCTCCGATGCGCTTCTTGGCGAGCGGCAATTCATCGGGAAGCCCTTCGAACAGGACCGGTATCCCGCCTGTCTCCGCGATCATGGCAGACAGCATGATGGCATTGCTGTTGCGAATTTTTCCCGGCACGAGCGGCTCGTCTACCTCCAAAAGTTCCGTGCCGGTCGACAGCAGGCCGACCCGGGGCTTGCGGACCACCGGTACCCGGGCGTAGCCGAATGTAGCCAGGATGGCAAGCGTACCTGCATTGATGCGCTCGCCCGCTTTGGCTACAACGCTGCCCTGCTGCATTTCCTCCCCCTGGCGCGAGAGGTTTTCACCCGGCGCAAGCTGGCGCTTGATTCTGACCTCCCGCGACATTTCACCCGGCTGCTCTGTCTGCTCGAACATGATGACTGCATTGGCCCCGGGCGGCAGCATCGCCCCGGTCATGATCCGGCTCGCCGTCCCCGGTGTCACTTCCTTTGCCGGTACATCGCCGGCCGCAATCGTTTCCACTACCTGCAGCGGGACGGGCTGCTCCACGGTAGCACCTGCTGTATCCTCCGCCCTCACGGCAAATCCGTCCAACGGGGAGCGGTCAAATGGAGGCAGATCGCTCGTAGCCGTAATATCTCTGGCCAAAATGCGTCCGTATGATTCGTATATGTCGACCTGTTCTTCCTCCAGCCTGCCCAGGTCGGTCAGCAGCCTGCCGACCGCTTCCTCCACGCTGATCGTTTGTCGCTGAAAGCGCATGGTTTGTTCCTCCTCCTAGATGTTCCCTGCCTCGCGTATCGCAAGCCCGATTAGCCGACGTCCACTTCCAGATCCTCCACCCGCTTTTCCGCGTACTTCAAATCCTTGCCTGCTGTAAATCGGTCCGCTTTTTCCACTTTCACAGTCGTATTGTATTCGGGAATGCCCGCGTACTTTTCGTAAACGCCTTTGGGAATGAGCACATTCCCCTCTGGCCAATACACCTGGATATTTCCCTGAAGCGTATCTGCATACTTCGCCTTGCCCTGAAACGTTCCAAACTGATTATACACGACGATCGGCTCCCCCTCCCGAATATGCAAGCTTTTGGCATCTTCCGGATGGATCAGAACGTCGTAGCGATCCGCGTCGTTAAAGGGGTCTCTCTCACTATATACCATGGAATTGAACTGCTTGCCTCTGCGGGTCGTGACGAAAAATTGACCATTCGGCCTCTGCAGCTCAGGCAGCTCGATCGGAATCAGATTGGCCCGCCCGTCGGGAGTCGGACAGACGCCGTCCTCGCACAACCACGCCCCTCCCCATTGGAAGACATCGCCCCGCTTTTTGAGATGCTGGATGCCGTCGTAATTCGGATTGGCCAGGGCGATCTCCTCCCGTATCTCCTGCGCGCTGGAAAACTGGATCAAGTGCTTGCGCTTGGGGTCTACACGGCAGGCCAGATCGACATAAATCTCCCATTCCGCCCGGGCCTCCCCGATCCGCGGCCCCTCTACCTCGGCGCTGAAATAGACCATCCGCTCCGTACTGGTCGAGGTGCCTCCCCCCGGCTGTTCATAGCGGGTCATCGCCGGCAGGACGATGACCTCCTCCTTGGCGTCCACCAGCGTAGAAGTGTTGAAAATGATGTCCTGATGCACCCGCAGCTCGACGTTCTCCAGACATTTCTTCATATAAGAAGGATCAGGCATCGTCTCGAGAAAGTTTCCTCCGCTGGTGTAAAACAGCCTCGTTTTCCGCTCGTGGCCGTTTGGGAGCAAAGCATTTTCCAGCGAGACGCCGACGATGTCCCCCTGCCACTTCGGAATCGAAAAGCCCCATATCTTCTCGAGCCGGCTCCAGCTTTTTTCATCAAAATCTCCTCCGGGCAGACTGAACGGGTCGGCTCCCATCTCGCCCGAGCCCTGTACCCCGGAATGCCCGCGGATCGGCATCACGCCGCAGTGCTTCCGTCCAATGAAGCCGCGCAGGATTGCCAGATTGGCCACCTGGGAGATGTTGTCCGTGCCAAAACGGTGCTGCGTCAAGCCCATCGACCAGACGAACACTCCCGATTTCGCGCGTGCCAGCAAGACGGCGAACTCCTTCATCCGCTCCCGGCTCGTTCCCGCCGATTTCTCCAGCGCCGCCCAGTCCTGAGCCAAGACATGCGCCTTCAATTCATCCAGTCCGTTTGCATGATGGGCCAAAAAGTCGTGATCGAGCGCCGCTCCCCGCTCGGCCTCCTCCATCTCAAACCAAATCTTCATGACTCCGTTCATAAAGGCGATGTCGCCGCCTATATTGACCTGATAAAAATCGTCGACGATTTTGGTGCCGAACAGAGCGCTGTCGGGAATGGACGGAATCCAGTACTTTTCCATCGCCGGCTCCCGGTACGGGTTGATCAGGATGATCTTCGTCCCCGCTTTCTTGGCCGCATACATATACTTGGTGGATACAGGCTGGTTGTTCGCTGGCACCGAGCCCCAAAAGACGAGCACATCTGTCCCGATCCAGTCCTGATAGTTGCAACTGGACGCTCCGATGCCCAGTGAGCGTTTCAATGCCGTTTTGCTCGGAGAGTGGCAGATTCGGGAGGAATTGTCGATATTGTTCGTTCCGAGGAAACGGGCCACTTTTGCTGCCGTATAGTACACTTCGTTGGTTATGCCGCGGGAGGTCAGAAAAAACGCCAGCTGCTTGGGAGAAATGCCTCTGATCTTGGAGGCGATGCGGTTTAAGGCTTCGTTCCAACTGATGCGGGCAAAGCGATTTTCACCAGGCTTGCGGGAGAGCGGGTAGGGGATGCGGCCCAGCTTGCGCAAATCTGCGCTGGACAGCTTCCTCATTTCTTCTACATTTTCAAGCCATTTCGGATCGATGGCGGGCATCGTATTGAGCCGCAGCACGTTCAGGCGCGTCGTGCACAGATGAGCGCCCTTCAGCGTCTGATCGGACAAGCCGGAGACACCGAGCGCACAGCCGTCGCACACTCCCTGCGTCAGGATGCGGTATGCGTATGCGAGGTTATCCCGATTCTCGTAGATGACCTTCACCGTATCTCGGATGTGATGCGGCTTTACCTTGCCAAGTCCCATTGGAACCAGAGATGCCCACATAGAAGGTTTCCAGGATGTATCAAGCTTAATGGGACCGTTGTGCTTCGTCTTTCCCATGACACTCGCTCCTTTCTTTATTAACGATTATTCCGCCGAAACAATCGTATTCCTTCCTATCCATCATCCGAAAAAAAGCGTTTTCATTATTTGCAAGAAAATAACCACCGCGAAACAGTCCCATCAAAGCGAAAGGAATGTCCACGGTGGTTCTTCGGCAGGAGCGCTACCAAGTACCTTGCGTGTGTGAGGCGATACTCCGTCTTGTCCAAACGCTCACAGGATCGCTGCTGCGCTCAGGCTTACGGCTCGTTTTTGAACTTTTTTTCGATGTCTTGGTCAAACACGAAGATGGACATCCCAAAATCGCGTTCAATGTCAATATCGACGAATAAATCCACGAGGGCCGCACCTAGAAATGCCTCCATGTCGATCGGACGGTTTTTCCGGTACATTTCCTTTACCATTTCCGTCCGGGCCGCACGGAGCATCTGTTTCCCTTCATCAGCAGTCGCAATGAACTTTTCTACCGGAGAGAGGTTCCCCTCCATCTCGCAAATCGCCCAATTTTTGCAAAACGTCGTGACGATTTTGCTCGGTCCCTTGCCCATGTGTCGCTTTCGGAAGGTTCTGACCAGATTGCTGAACTCAGCTTCATATTTATTCATCGATGCAAGTCACCTTTAACTAATTGATCTTACCTAAAACTTTACCACTTATCAGCTAGCCAGTTCAACAGCGTTTTCTTTGCGCTTCGCTTCTTCTTTCAGCTTTTTGATGTCGAGACGGACGATCAGCGAGATGACGAGAGCTACCACAAACATTGCCACAAATACGCTCAGCGTGCCGGTGTAGCTGCCAGTCTTTTCACGTACCCAGGCTGCAAAGATCGGACCAGCCAGTCCCGCTGCCGCCCATGCTGTCAGGATGTAGCCGTGAATAGCGCCCAATTGCTTCGTGCCGAACAGGTCGCCGATGTAGGCCGGGATCGAGGAGAAGCCGCCGCCATAGCAGGTCATGATGATGAACATCGCGATCATGAACAGCGTCTGGATCGTCAAATTCGGCAAAAGGAAGAACAGGACGATCTGGATCGCGAAGAAGGCGGTGTAGGTATTGGCACGGCCGATATAGTCAGACAGGGATGCCCAGCCGATGCGGCCGGCTCCGTTGAACAAGCCGTTCAAGCCAACCATGGTTGCCGCCATGCCGACAGACATTCCGGCAATCTCTTGCGCCATCGGAGACGCAACCGAGATGATCGCGATACCACAGGTCACGTTGATAAAAAGCATCAGCCACAGCCAGTAGAATCGGCGCGTTTTCACCGCTTCGTTGGCGGTCAGCTGGCACAGGTCCTTCTTGATCTGCTTTTGTCCCTCGCTTGCTTGTGCGGAATATCCTGCCGGCACCCATCCTTGTGGCGGCGGAGCCAGGTATTGAGCGGAAGCAAACATAACGACGAAATAAATGATGCCGAGAATAAAGAATGTATTCGCGATTCCTACGCTTTCGATCAGTGCTTGAATAATCGGTCCCGCAATCATCGATGCAAAGCCAAATCCCATGATCGCCAGTCCTGTTGCCAAACCGCGGCGGTCAGGGAACCATTTGACCAGCGTGGAAACCGGAGTAATATACCCGACGCCCAGTCCGATTCCGCCCAATACGCCGTAGCATATGTACAAAAGCGGCAGGCTTTCCATGCTGATGGCCAGACCCGAACCGGTAATACCTACGCCAAAAAAGATTGAAGAAAGAATGCCTGCCTTGCGCGGTCCATGCTTCTCCACATAGTGCCCGAGGAATGCCGCGGACAGCCCCAGGAACAAAATTGCGATGCTAAACGTCAGCTGTACACTGGACAGCTCCCAGCCAAATTGGCTGGTGATCGGCTTGGTGAATACGCTCCACGCGTAAACAGAACCGATCGAGAGGTGGATTCCCACCGCAGCCGCTGCAATCAACCAGCGGTTTTTCACTTTCTGCTGCATGCCAATTCATCTCCTTCATCATCAACTTGAGAGGCGATACCGAAGCACGCCCCGAAAACAAGAAAAACTGCCGGTCCATCCTCGCTACTGGAAGCCGGAAACCGGCACATGGGCGAAAAGATGAAACACGACAGTTAATCATCAGCAGGGTCGCTACTTCAGCATCAACAGCTAGTGTTTGGTATTCACTTACAGGCAGTCCGACAAAAGAACCGGCGACAGGTACGCTATCCCACGTCAATTTGTGAACTGTTTCGTAAAAAGGTGAAAATTCTGTGACAACCAAAACCTCAAATAGTATACTACCATGTGAGCGCTTACTCTACAATACGTTCCTTAAATTTTTTTTGATATAACGGTTCAAAAGGAGGCCAAGGCCAGTATGTCCGATTTGTCCAAAACAATTACGCGCCCTGTCCTGAAGGTACAGGTGGGCAAGTCCGAGTGGGAAGACGACGAGGTTGTCACCGAATACCCGTTGACGATTTTTCTCGGGGACGAGGAGTTTGCCACCATCGTCTGCACGCCCGCCGATCTGGAGGAAATGGTAATCGGCTTTCTTGCCGCAGAAGGCGCGATCCGCTCCTATGCGGACATCAAGCAAGTCACCATCGACGAGGGAAAAGGATTCGCGTACGTCGACACCCATCAGAAGACCATGCTGTCCCAGAGCTTTTACTCCAAGCGCCGCATCACCTCCTGCTGCGGCAAAAGCAGGCAGTCGTTTTATTTCTTCAGCGACGCGCGTACTGCCAAACCGGCTGAAGACGGCGTCACCGTCACACCGGAGCAATGCTTGCAGCTCATGAATGTGCTGCAAGCCTCGTCCGACATTCACCGCAAGACGGGCGGCGTGCACAACGCCGCGCTGTGCACGCCGGACCAGGTGCTGCTCCAGTATTCCGACATCGGCAGGCACAATGCACTGGACAAGATCTACGGGTACTGCCTGCGGGAAAATATTTCGACCGCCGATAAAATTCTCACCTTCAGCGGCCGGATCTCCTCAGAGGTTTTGCTGAAGGCGGCAAAGATCGGAGCGGGCATCATTTTGTCCAAATCGGCCCCGACCGACCTCGCCCTGCAGCTGGCGGAGGAGCTGAACATTACGGCGATCGGCTTTATCCGCAATGACAGGATGAACGTGTACACGAATCCTCATAGGGTCATCGTACCGACAGCTTGAGCTTTGTGTAAAGAGAAAGACCGGGCCGTTACGGCTGCCCGGTCTCTCTTTTTTGCTTTTCCTGCAGGGCGATGCGGTATTCCTCCGGCGTATTGGCATTAAAAGCCGCCCAAGGGTCGAGCAAGCCGGGCGGAGTCGTCACCACTTGAAGCCCGCGAAGCACCTCCATCAAGCGATGCTGCTTCATTTGCAGCGCCTCCTCCCACCTCGGCTGAGACCTCCTGTGGTACAGCGCAAACAGCGGGTGCAGCAGCTCCTCCTTTACCACAATCGCATCCCATTCGCTTACCTCTCCAGCGTATTGAATCAAACGTTCGAGCTGTGTCCGGTCCGCAAACGGCAAATCGCAAGAAAGCACCAGCAATGCCTCCTCGCTGCGCAAACGAAACGCGCTGACGATCCCGCTGATCGGTCCCGCTGACGGCACCAGGTCGCGTGTGACCTCTACCTCTACCGCTGCTTCCGCTACCTCCGCTCCCTGGCCCTTCTCCCCTTCCCTCTGCAGGGCTTCCGGCGTATTGGACACGATCAGACAGGGCAATCCAGCCGCGTTCACTTCCTGCCGCAAATATTGGATGAGCGTACTCCCCTGCCATGCCAACAGCTCTTTGGGCTGGCCCATTCGGCTGCTTTTTCCTCCTGCCAGAATGACTCCGGCTATCGATTTCTTCCGCACGCGATCAATTCCTTTACCCAAAATATTCAACTCTATTATATTTTCACAGAGAAAAAAAGAATTAACTTTATTGTCGGTTTCTCGATACTATCAATATACTTCGAAGATAGCAAAGAAAGGAGCGGTCACATGCCATTTCTCAACAAATTATCCCTCGGAGCGAAAATGAATTTGCTATTCGTAGCCGCTCTGCTGCTGGTTTCCGCCGTTGTCCTGATAACGGCTCAAACACAGCTGGAGAGCGGCATCAAGACTGCTGCTCTGAATAAGGCCAAGTCGGATTTGGCGCTGGGCTATGGTTACCTGGATCAAAAAATTCCCGGAGCATGGTCGGTGCAGAACGGGGTCCTTTACAAGGGGGAGACGCGGATCAACGACAATTTCGAGCTGGTAGACGAGATCGGCAAATTGACAGGCGGCGATACGGTCACGATCTTTTTGGGCGATACGCGGGTCACGACCAATGTCATGAAGGACGGACAGCGCGCAGTCGGCACAAAGGCATCGGACGTTGTCATTCAGACCGTCCTGACCAATGGCGAGATCTACCTGGGAGAAGCAAACGTCGTCGGCCATCGCTACCAGTCCGCCTATCAGCCGATTACAGACAGCAGCGGAAAGGTCATCGGCATTTGGTATGTCGGCGCTTCCCAGGAGTTGATCGACAGCACCCAGAAAAAGTTTATGGCGATTTTTGCCGGGGCATTGATCGTCGTGCTGCTCATTGTCCAAGCTGCGTTCTTCTTGTTTACCCGCCGCCTGAAAAAAAGATTCGGCACGATCACGGAAGTCCTGGAAAATGCCGGGAATGGCGATTTTACCCGAAAACTAAGCGACCCATCTGGCGATGAAATCGGCCGGATCGCAGTCTCCTACAATCACATGAGCGCCAAATTGAAAGAATTGCTCGACACCGTCGCGCTGACTTCGCGTGAGGTTGCCGCCTCCTCGGAAAATCTTTCTTCCAGCGCAGCACAGATTAGCGAAGCCTCACGCCAGATTGCGGAGCATGTGTCAGAAGTCGCGATCGGCTCCGAGGAGCAGGTGCAAAAAGTAAATAACGGCCTTCTGGCGATCACGGATATTTCCTCGAATGCCCGGTTGATCGCCGCGCAGTCAGAGGAAATATCCGCCGCGGCCATCCACACCGGCGCAAAGAGCGAAGAAGGCGATATCGCGATCCAGCAAGCTGTAAAGCAGATGGGGAACATCTTCCATACCATGAACCAGCTTTCGCTTGTCGTGCAGGAGCTCGGGCAGCGCTCCCAGGAGATCGGGCAGATTACCGACGTGATTACAGAGCTCGCCGGTCAGACCAACCTGCTTTCCTTGAATGCCGCGATTGAAGCAGCCCGGGCAGGTGAACACGGGCGCGGATTTGCTGTCGTTGCGGACGAGGTGCGCAAGCTTGCCGAACAGTCTGCGCGTTCAGCCGAACAAATCGAGCAATTGATCGTCAGCATTCAGGCTGAAGCGGAGCAGGCCGTACAGACGATGGCCTCCGGCAGCGCCGAGGTCGCCGAGGGAATCGAAACCGTCAACAATGCCGGCGCTTCCTTCGCCGAAATTCGCCAGTCGATCCTCTCGCTGACTGAGATGATTCGGGAAGTGTCAGGACGCGCCCAAAACATGTCGAGCACGACTGAATCCGTTCTCGATGCCGTGTCAGGGATCGCCGAAATTGCCAGCCTTTCTGCGAAAAAGACGCAGGCTGTTTCGGCCGCCTCGGAGGAGCAAACGGCTGCTATGCAGGAGGTGACCGCCTCGGCTCTCACACTAGCGGAGCTGTCGGAACAACTAAAGGTTCTGGTGAACCGTTTTCGCACGTAAATATCAAGCAACCGGGTGCTCGCCCGGTTTTTTATTATAAATATTCCCAAAATTGAGAGGATTCTATCTGCTGTTGTCGAAGTGGGTTTTGCATCTGTTTTTCTGCTTCCGTCTTGTGAATAAAACCCCGTCTACAAGGATTGGGGACCTCGTATTGCAACTGTTTTGCCTGCAGACAGGAGGAGAAATGCAAATGAGTTTATTGCGGGAATTCCAGGAGATCACGCAGCAGGTGGCCGAAGCCATCTCAGCCGCTTTGCAGATCGAGACGGAGATTGTCGATGACACGATGACGATTATCGCCGGGACGGGAAAGTACAAAGACCGCATCAACACCAAGGAGGAGGGCGGCGAAGTGAACGCCGGCTATTTGTACGGCCGGGTTCTGACCACCAACCAGCCGTTCTTCATCGAGGACGCCCGCAGCGATCCCTCCTACGATCCGTCCGTCCTGCAGGGGGTCACCGAAGAGCTGGCGGAGCTGTGCACGCCGATCCATTACAAAGGCGAGGTGATCGGCGTGATCGGCCTGATCGCCTTCACCGAAACCCAGAGGAGGCTGCTCATCCACAATCGGCTGCCGTACCTTACCTTTTTGCAGCGGATGACCGAGCTGCTCACCGGCAAGATCGCCGAGCAGGAAGCCTGGAACGAGTGGAAGAAGACGTTCACCCAGTTGGAAACCTTGATCGAATCCATCCATGAGGGCATTATCGCCATCGACGAGCGCGGATTGATCAGCAATTGCAACAAAACGGCCCAGCAGCTTATTCAAAAGAACAAACAGGAGCTCATCGGCACTCCCCTGCAAACGATTTGGGCCGACTCGCCGATGCTGCAAGTGCTTGAAACCGGCGTCGGCTATGTCGAGCAGGAGGAGATTTACCGCCTCGGGGAGCATGACATGCACTTCATCGTAACAGCCCGTCCCATCCGCGTGGCCGACCGGGTAGCGGGGGTTGTCGCCTCGTTTCGCCGGATGGCGGACATGCGTCGCCTCGCCTACGTCCTGACCAACGAGCACAAGGACCTGTACTTTTCGGAAATCATCGGCAAAAGCCGCTCCAAGTCGCTCGTGATCAAACAGGCGGAGCAAGTCGCACGCGGTACCTCCAACATTTTGATCACCGGCGAGAGCGGCACCGGCAAAGGCATGATAGCCGCCGCCATCCACTCCGCAAGCAACCGGCGGGACGGTCCGTTCATTATCGTCAACTGCGGGGCGATTC
Organism: Brevibacillus sp. FSL K6-2834; assembly: GCF_038592925.1. Classification (NCBI taxonomy): domain Bacteria; kingdom Bacillati; phylum Bacillota; class Bacilli; order Caryophanales; family Paenibacillaceae; genus Brevibacillus; species Brevibacillus sp. FSL K6-2834. The sequence continues at coordinate 1,373,745 of NZ_CP151945.1, read as the reverse complement.
CCGAGGCGCTGCTGGAAAGCGAGCTGTTCGGCTATGTGGCGGGCGCATTTACCGGAGCCAAGCGGGAAGGCAAGGCGGGCAAGTTCGAGCTGGCCGACGGCGGCACCATTTTTCTCGACGAGATCGGCGATTTGCCGCTGCATCTCCAGGTGAAGCTGCTCCACGTCCTGCAGAGCAAGCAGGTCGAACGGGTCGGGTCCAACCAGCTAATCCCTGTCAACATCCGGGTCATCTCCGCCACGAACAAAAACCTCGAGGAAATGGTGCGAAACCGTGAATTCCGCGAAGATCTCTACTTCCGGCTGAACGTCATCCCCCTGCACATGCCGCCTCTGCGCGAGCGGGTAGAAGACATCCCGCTGCTCATGGATCACTTCCTGGCGAAGTACCGGGAGCTTTTAGGCCACCCGATTCTCGATTTCACCCCGGAGGTTCGGGCACTGTTCATGCATTATCACTGGCCCGGGAATGTCCGCGAGCTGGAAAATGCCATCGAGTACGCCGTCAACATGGAGGTCTCGCCGTACATCGGACTGGACAGCGTTCCGGTGCGCATCCGCCAGCACCACAGCGTCAGCGGCATCACCGGTCCCGGCGAAGCCGATCAGCCGTTGAAGGAGCGACTCCAGCGCCACGAGCGGCAAATCCTGTACAGCATGCTGCAGCAATACGGATATTCTCTGGAAGCCAAAAAGCTGGTGGCAGAAAAACTGGATATCGGCCTGGCGACTCTATACAGAAAACTGGAGGGACATAAACTTCTCAATGATGAGAAAGTATTCTAATTTCTAGGAAGCAACGGGCGATGATTTTCCTGCCTTCTGCTTCTTTTTTCGTGTCTGATCGACCTATATGTTGGAATATTCAAAATTGGCATTATTTTTGCTTGTAACAAGAGGTGCGAAAAGAAAAAAACGAGGGGGGTTCCCATGCTAGGTCCTATGGTGGAGCTTCAAAACGTCGTCAAACGCTTTGGTCAACATACAGTCGTACACGATCTGTCCCTCCACATCCAGAAAGGTGAATTTCTCACTTTGCTCGGCCCCAGCGGCTGCGGCAAAACCACTACGCTCAGAATGATTGCCGGATTCGAACATCCGACATCCGGCAAGGTAAAGCTGGATGGCGAGTTCGTACAGGATTTGCCTGCCTACTCCCGCGATGTCAACACCGTCTTTCAAAGCTACGCCCTCTTCCCCCACCTGAACGCTTACGAAAACGTAGCGTTCGGTTTGCGTGTCAAAAAAGTCGCCAGGGAAGAGATCGACCAGCGGGTCAAACAGGCTCTTCGCCTCGTTCAATTGGAAGAGTACGCCAGCCGCAAGCCGGAGCAGCTGAGCGGCGGCCAGCGGCAGCGGATTGCCATCGCCCGGGCGCTGGTAAACAATCCAAAGGTGCTGCTGCTCGACGAGCCGCTGGGCGCCCTGGATCAAAAGCTGCGCAAGCAGATGCAGGTCGAGCTGAAGCATCTGCAAAAGCAGCTCGGGGTCACGTTTGTCTTCGTCACGCACGACCAGGAAGAAGCGTTGACCATGTCTGACCGCATCGCGGTTATGAACAAGGGTGTCCTCGAACAGGTCGGCACCCCTGCCGACATCTACGACCGGCCTGCGACGCGATTTGTCGCGGAATTTATCGGCGAGACCAACCTGTTGACCGGAACAGTCAAACTGCGGGATTCCCGCCGGATGCTGATTGACTGCGGGGGCATGGAGGTAGCCGCGGCTTCTCTGCAGCTTCCCGAGAATGAGAAGGTGACCGTCGCGATCCGCCCGGAAAAATCGGCTCTCAGTCTTGCACCGGTAGAAACCGGGATTGACCAGCTCGTACAGCTTCCCGGCCGATTGACAGAGCGGATCTACTGCGGCGGAATTACGCGGACTGTCGTCACCTTGCCCGGGGGAATTCCCTTTGTCGCCGTGGAAAAAACGGATCAGCTCCTGCCGGTAAACGAAGGCGACGAACTATTCGTCAACTGGCAGCCGGAGCACGGGGTGGTGTTAACCCGATGAAGGCCCCTGTAATCGGCTCCGCCACCTCCAGCAGACCTGCAGCCACGACCCCGAACCGGCCTGTCCGCGATTACGGAAAGACCTGGACAATCGGGCCCATCCTGATCTGGATGAGTGCCCTTTTCCTGCTGCCGCTCATCTTGATTCTCGGCGTCAGCTTCTTTACCCGCAGCTCATTTGGCGGGATTGAACTGCCTTTGACAGTGGAGAACTACGTCCGTTTTTTCGACCCGCTCTACTTTAAAATTTTGTGGATTTCCTGTGTGCTGGCCTTTTTTACGACGGCGATTTGCCTCGTTCTCGGCTATCCGTTCGCCTATATCGTCGCCCGCTCTCCGATCAACTACCGCAACATTCTGATGCTGCTGATCATTGTTCCCTTTTGGACAAACTCGCTCATCCGAACCTACGCCTGGATCGTCCTTTTGCGGACCGAAGGGGTCATCAATACAATCCTCATGCAGCTCGGGATCATCAGTCAGCCCCTGCCGCTTCTGTACAACGAGACTGCCGTTCTGATCGGGCTTGTTTACACCATGCTGCCGTTTATGGTGCTGCCGCTGTACGCCTCGATCGAAAAGCTGGACAAATCGCTGCTGGAGGCGTCCTCGGACTTGGGCGCCAAGCCCGTCCATACCTTCTGGAAGGTGACCCTGCCTCTCACCGCGCCAGGGATCATGGCCGGTTCCCTGCTCGTCTTCATTCCGTCGCTGGGCCTCTTTTTCATCCCGGACCTGATGGGAGGAAGCAAGACCGTCCTGATCGGAAACCTGATCAAAAATCAGTTTCTCACCGCCCGCGACTGGCCATTCGGCTCGGCAAGCTCCATTATCCTGATGGGACTGACGCTGTTGTTTATCACAGCCTACATCCTGATCACCAAAGACAAAGAGGGAAAGGAGCTGCTCTAGGATGCGCTACTCGCTCGGCCGCAAATTCTCCGTTTTCTACGCTTCGCTTATCTACCTGTTTTTGTATATGCCCATTGCCATTTTGATTCTGTATTCCTTTAACCAATCCAAGCTGAATGCGGTCTGGACCGGTTTTACTTTCGACTGGTACGTAAAGCTGATGCAGAACAGCGACGTGCTGGAAGCGATGAAGACCTCTCTGATCGTAGCGCTGATCAGCACGCTGGCCGCGACGATGATCGGCACGCTGGCGGCCGTCGGGATGTACCGCTACCACTTCCGCGGCAAAACGGCTCTGGACGCGATGCTGTACCTGCCCATCGTCATCCCGGAAATCGTCATGGGGATCTCGATGCTCGCGCTGTTCGCCCAGTTGAAGGTGCCGCTCGGCTATTTCACCCTGATCGCAGCGCACATCACCTTTTCCGTTCCCTTCGTCGTTGTCGTGGTGCGGGCCCGGTTGGCCGGATTTGACAAAAGCATCGAGGAGGCGGCGATGGATTTGGGGGCTACGCCCTGGCAGACGTTTGTCAAAGTGACGATGCCGGTCATCGCTCCGGGCATTTTGGCCAGCGCGATGCTTGCTTTTACGCTGTCTCTTGACGACGTGATCATCAGCTTTTTCGTGGCAGGGCCTGCGAGCGCGACGCTGCCCCTGAAGATTTTCTCCATGGTCAAATTCGGCGTGACTCCGGAAATCAACGCTCTGTCTACTTTGATGCTCGTCGTCACACTGGCTATCGTCATCTTTGCCGAACGCATCCGGATGCGCAAGGAGTAGTTCAAACGCTCAGCTCTTTAGTTTCCATATTATTACAAAGGGGGATTTGATATGAAGCAAGGCTTTCGGAAAATAGTGGCGGCCGGCTTTCTGACGATCGCACTGACAGCGGCTGGCTGCAGCTCCACGCCGTCATCGCAAGGCGGAGAAAACGGTCTGGACAAAGAACTCAATGTGTTTAACTGGTCTGAGTACCTGCCCGACTCGGTCATCAAAAAATTTGAAGAGAGATACGGGGTAAAAGTAAACTACAGTACGTTTTCCTCCAATGAAGAGATGCTGGCCAAGGTTTCCGCAGGGGGCGGCATTTACGATCTGACGGTAGCGAGCGACTATTTTATCCAGCCGATGGCCAATCAAGGACTGATCGAGCCGCTCGATCTGAACAATATTCCCAATTTCAAGAATCTGGAGCCCGACCTCGTAAACAAAGAGCATGATCCCGGCAACAAATACAGCGTCCCCTACATGGGCAATACGGTCTCGCTCGCCTACAACCCCGACAATATCAAGACGAGCATCACCAGCTTTGCGGACCTGTGGAAACCCGAATTGAAGAGCCAGATCGTGATGGTGGACGATCAGCGGTTCATCCTCGGCATGGTGTTGAAAACGCTGGGCTACTCCGGCAACGACACCGATCCTGCCCACCTCGAGGAGGCCAAGCAAAAAATGCTCCAGCTGATGCCCAATATCAAGGCCTTTGACAGCGACAGCCCGAAGACGCTGATGATCAACGGCGAAGTGAACGTCGCCCTCGTCTGGGGACCGGAAATCGCGCTGGCACAGCGGGAAAAGCCGCAAATCACGACAGTCCTGCCCAAAGAGGGACTGATGATAACATTTGACAACTTCGTCATACCTGCAGGTGCGAAACACAAGAAAACGGCGGAGGCCTTCATCAATTTCTTGCTCGAACCGGAAATCAGCGCGGAAATCGCCAAGGATTTTCCCTATATCAATCCGAATACCGAGGCCCGCAAGCTGATCGACAAGGAGACGCTGGAAAATATCGCCATCTATCCCCCGCCCGAAGAGATGAAGCGGGTGGAAAGCCTGAAGGATATCGGCGATTCGGTTAAACTGTACGACCGCATCTGGTCCGAAGTAAAAAGCTCGCAGTGAGCTGGCGGCAGTGTCGCTATACGAATTGCTCCGCCCTCGCACATTAGTTGCCCGAGGCCGTGGCATATTGCGAAACGTCTCGACCAATTGCCCGAGGCCGTGCCACATAGGCGAAACGTCTCGACCAATTGCCCGAGGCCGTGCCGCATGGCGAAACGTCCCGGCTAATTGCCCCAGACCGTGCCACATAGCGAAACGTCCCGGCTAATTGCCCCAGACCGTGCTACATTGCGAAACGTCCCGGCCAATTGTCTAAAGGCCGAACCACATTTCAAAACGCCCAGCCTTGATATAACCTTTCCAAGGCTGGGGCGTTTGTTATTTTCCGTGTGTCAACCTCACTCGAAAATCGCTTGCTTTGCTTCTTCTTTTCGGAAGATCTCCCGCGGATAGTAATTGGCGAGGGGAGGAATCCCGTTTTCTTGAAAATACCCGAGCTCGCACATTTCGTCGTTTTCCGGGTGAAGAGCGCCTCCGACAACCGCGCACTCAAAAACAACCGTCAAGTATTCCACCTGATGTCCGTTCGGGTATGTAAATCTGTGCTTTTCCCCGCCAAACACTCCGATGATTCTCTCCGGCTTTACCTCCAAACCGGTCTCCTCCAGCACTTCCCTACGTACGGCCTCCGCTGGTGTTTCTCCGATCTCGATCGCCCCGGCGATCAGGCCCCAATTCTCCTCGTTATGTTTGCGTCCAAACAGAATTTCATCTTTTTCATTGCGGATCATTGCAGCGACGCAAGGCATGAAAATCAGGCCGGGCCCGAACGCTTCTCTCAAATCTTTATAGTATTGAGACATCGCCATAACGGTCAGCTCCTTCTTTATTGGCATCTTTATCGATTGTCTGCCGCTCTAACAGTTCCTTGCGACGCCCCCGCTCTCCTGCCTATAAAGATCCGCCAACCGAATGAAAAAAGAAGGGAGCATCCATAAACCGCTCCCTTCCTTTTTGCCAAACTACCGCGCCACTTTCATTTCTTTGGAAAGCTGGGCGATCCCCTCTTCAATGCAAGCCAACACGTAATCGATCTGTTCGTACGAAATGACTGCAGGCGGCTCGATGCGAATCACCGTCGCGTTGTTGATCGTACCGCCGACGAGGATTTTCTTGCCGAACAGCATTTTGGCCAGCGTATAGCCAAGGTTGTTGGTGGCGAACTCCATCCCGATCAACAGGCCCCGTCCGCGTACGTCGACCATGACCTCCGGGTACTGCTCCTTGATCTCGTTCAGGCGCAGCATGATGTAATCGCCCTTTTCCTTGGCCATCTGCGGGATGTTGTCGGCAAGAATCGTGTGAATGCCCGCGATAGCCCCCGCGCAGCAGAGCGGGTTGCCGCCGAAGGTGGAGGAGCCCAGCAGGAACGGATTTTCCTCCATTTTTCCCCACCATTTCTTCTTGGCGACCATGGCAGCGATCGGCATGACACCACCGCCGAAAGCTTTGCCCAGTGACATGATATCCGGTACGACATCCCAGTGATCGACGCCAAACAGAGTGCCGGTCCGCCCCATGCCGGTCTGCACCTCGTCAACGATCAACAGACACTCGTATTTGTCACAGATTTGGCGCAGCCGCGGCAGGTAGTCATCCGGCGGAATATTCACGCCGCCCTCTCCCTGGATCGGTTCGACGATCACGCCAGCCACCGTTTCGCCAGTAGCGATCAGCATGCGAATCGCCTGCTCCACCGCGTCCGCATCCCCGAACGGAACGTGCTGAAAACCGGGAACGAGCGGCATGTACGGCTCGCGGAATGTAGATTTCCCCGACGCCGAAAGGGAAAAGAGCGTCTTGCCGTGGAAGCCTCTTTCCGTTGAAATGAAGCATTTTTTCCCCGTGGCCAGCCTCGCCAGCTTCAGGGCCATTTCGTTTGCCTCGGTACCGCAGTTTACGAGGTAGGAGTGCTGCAAATCTCCTGGTGTAATGTACGCCACCAGCTTGGAAAGATAGCCCCGCAGCGGGTCCACCATCTCTTGGCTGTGCAGAGCGTAGCGCTTCAACTGGGCCTCTACCGCCTTGACCACTTTCGGGTGGCGGTGGCCGAGCAGGTATACACCGTAGCCTCCCAGGCAATCAATGTATTCATCCCCCATCGTGTCGCGGAAAATGGCTCCTTCATCTTCCCACTCCACGACCGAATAGTCGGTCGAAACAGACTTGCGGTGCGCAAGTATAGCCTTGGTCACATGGTTGGTAAAGTTCTCGACCGAATCGCTTACAATTTTCTTTTTCTGTTCGACTGTCAGTGTCTCGCTTTCGATGAATGAAAGAATTTCACTGGCAAGCTCAAGAGATTCTTCCCGTGATTTGCGTTCCATGCACCTCATCCTTTCCGGTTTGGTTTTTCACCTTGGAGAAGTTGCAAGAACAATGCCAGCCGAAACAGAGAGAAATGCCCCCGATCTCCCTTCTTTTCATACAGAAATGCACAGTGAAATGAGAAATCGGCTTCTCATATTCAAGAATGACGCGCAATCATTCGCTTGATGATTGGCTCAATCCTTTCTTCGTTTCCTGTTCTTGAGAACTTTCGTGCGGAAAGGAGAAAGGCGGTTGACAATACTGTTTTTTATATTATAATAGGTATCAGATAATAATTATTATAAATAAGGAGCGGATGAACAATGGAAAACCTGTATTCTGTACTAAATAAACAAGTAGCCAACTGGACGATCCTGCGCATGAAGCTGCAAAACTACCACTGGAATGTCAAAGGACCTGCATTCTTTACCCTGCACGACAAATTCGAAGAGCTGTACAACGAAGCTTCCGAACACATCGATACTCTCGCTGAGCGCATCCTGGCCCGTAACGGAAAACCCGTTGCCACATTGGGAGAGTGCATTCGAGACGCCAGCATCGAAGAAGCAAGCGACCGCGAGACTGCTGAAGAAATGGTTCAAACACTGATCGAGGATTTTACCACTGTAATCGATGAATTAAAAGACGGCATCAAGAAAGTGGAGGAACTCGGCGATGAGGGCACCGCAGACATGCTCCTGTCCATCCAGACCAGTCTCGAAAAGCATGTGTGGATGCTGAAAGCCTTCCAAGGCTAATCTTGCTGCAAGTGTGTTTTATTTCCTAATAGAGGAAGTTTATTTCCTGATAAAGGAAAAGAGGGCTTTTGTGCCGGAATGCACAACTGCCCTCTTTTTTGCTGCCCGTCTATGTCGCCAAAGAAAAAACAAGTTTTCTTCCGTCCTTTTGAACCTTGACCTGCGGCAAATGCTTGATCGTCTTGTGAATGCCAATGTACGGGCTGGCAAATTCGACTCCGCTCCGTCTTTTCAACTCATCACAGAGCTCATTCAACGTTAATGCCGACATCTCCCGCAAGATTGTTTCTACATGATTGGCTACAGTTTCATAGTCATGACGGGTATGCGTTTTTCGCCCTTTCAGCCGTTCCATCACTTCCACGTTCATGCCGACGGTTCCGTTCTCTGCTTCTTCCGCCAGCAGCGGTTCTTCATTGCCTTCCGCTTGGTCAAGCTCTCTTACTCGCGCCAAAATCTGCTTGATGTCAAGCCCGAGCTGTTTGTCTTGATCCACATATTGTCGGCGCAGCAAAGCCCGCTGTTCCAAAAGCGACTGCAGAGTCATTTGCAAAGCCTTACGTTCCGTGAAATATTCCGCCATAGCCTTCCCCTTTTTCACAATTATTTTGATATCCTTAATAATAATAGAATTATATGTAGTTGAAAACGGGTGATTTGTCAAACAATCAAACAGTGAATTAGGCGCGGCGCTGCCCAATTTAGGCGCACGATATCCGGGCATCTGCTTATCCTGATGATAGGCATGCATACTAGAAATACAGAGGATGGTTGCTTGATGGATTTTCACTTGACAGTCGTCGGCCTCCTGGTGGGATTTCTGGTCGGCCTGACTGGTGTAGGGGGCGCCGCGCTATTGACCCCGATCCTGCTCCTGCTGGGGATACAGCCCGCTATCGCTGTCGGAACTGATCTGGTCTACAACTCCATCACCAAGATTTTCGGGACCTGGCAGCATTGGCGGCAAAAAACCGTTCACTTTCCCATCGTGCTCTACCTTGCGATCGGCAGCATCCCGAGCGGCATTATCGCCGTGAATTTGATGAACTGGGTGCACCAGCATGTCCAAGGGGCAGACCTCATCCTGAAAAAAATACTCGGCTTTGTCCTCATCCTGATCCCCCTGGCCATCCTGGCCAAAAGCTGGCTCAGCCGCAAAAGTCCTTCCTGGAATAAATGGCAAAGCATGAGCACGCGCGAAAAGCGTACCCCGCTCATCATCATCGGCGCTTTTCTCGGCTTTCTGGTCGGCTTGACGTCCATCGGCAGCGGCTCGCTCTTTGCCATCGCACTCATGTATTTCTTTCAGCTCTCCGGCAAAGAAGTAGTCGGCACCGACATCGCCCATGCCTTTTTGCTGACCACGGCCGCTGGTCTGGCGCACATGAGCTTCGGCACTGTTCATTTGGCAACTGTCTTTTGGCTCCTGCTCGGCTCGGTGCCCGGCGTCTTGCTGGGAAGCCGCTTGTCCTGCAAGGTCCCCACCGTTTTCCTGCGCTATGCGATCTCGGTTCTCATCATCATCAGCGGAATCAAAATTATCCAAATATGACAAAAACCCTTCCCATACTGCAATCGGGAAGGGTTTCTTTTCTGTTATCGGCAGTTATTTCCCTTGTTCCAGCTCTTCGATCAAGGCGGACAGTTCGGCCCAGCGCTCGATCGCAGCCTCCAGGTCTGCCGCAACCTGCTGCTCTTCCGCGTACAGCTTCTCCACTTTGCCGTAATCGCTGCCTGCCGAGGCAATCTCCTGCTTGAGCTGCACGCTTCTCGCCTCCAGCGCGGCGATCTTGTCCTCGATTGTCTCCCATTCCTTCTGGTCCTTGTAGGAGAGCTTGCGCGTGCGGTTGTTTCCGCGTCCGGAGGCGCTTTTCTCGTCGGCTGCAGCCGCTTTGGCTTCCGCCTGCGCCTTCCCGGCTTTTCGCTTGTCCGCAGCTTCCTGCTCCAGCTCTCTGCGCCGGACCTCGAGGTACTCCGAGTAGTTTCCGGTAAACTGGCGTATCCGCCCCTCGCCTTCAAACGCAAACAGATGGTCCACGGTCCGGTCGAGGAAATATCGGTCGTGGGACACGGTAATGACAGCCCCCGGGAACTGCTCCAAATAGTCTTCCAAAATGCTCAGCGTCTGGATGTCCAGATCGTTCGTCGGCTCGTCCAAAAAGAGAACGTTGGGCTCTCCCATCAGCGTGCGGAGCAGATAGAGGCGGCGCTTTTCCCCGCCGGACAGGCGAGAGATCGGCGTCCACTGCAAATGCGGCGGAAACAGAAAGCGCTCCAGCATTTGCGAAGCGGTAATCACTTCCCCGTCACTCGTGTGCACGACCTCCGCCGCTTCCTTGATGTACTCGATCACCCGCAGCTTCTCATCCATCTCTACGTTTTCCTGCGTGTAATAGGCCAGCTTCACGGTCTGGCCCGTTTCCACCGTTCCGGCATCAGGGGCAAGCCGGCCGGCCAGAATGTTCAGCAGCGTCGATTTTCCGCTGCCGTTGGGACCGATGATCCCGACACGGTCTTGCGGCAGGACGATGTAGCTGAAATCGTCGATGAGCTGCCTAGGGCCGTAGCCTTTGCGAATGTGCTCAATCTCCAGCACCTTTTTCCCCAGGCGGCTCGCTCCCAGCGCCATTTCCAGCTTGTCCGCCGGTCCGTCCACCTGTCTGTCCCGCAGCTCTTCCGCCCGCTGGACGCGAGCCTTCTGCTTGGTCGTGCGGGCCTTGGCCCCCCTGCGCAGCCAGGCCAGCTCCCGTCTGAGCAGATTCTGCCGTTTGCTCTCCGCAGCCGCTTCATTCTCTTCGCGTTCCGCCCTTTTTTCCAAGAAGGTCGCGTAATTGCCCTCGTAGCTGTAAAGCTTGCCGCGGTCAAGCTCAAAGATCCGGTTCGTGACGCGGTCCAGGAAGTAGCGGTCGTGGGTTACAAGCAAAAGGGCTCCCTGGTAGCGGGAAAGGTATTCCTCCAGCCACTCCACCGTTTCGTTGTCGATATGGTTCGTCGGCTCATCCAGGATGAGCAGGTCCGCCGGCTGGATCAGCGCGCGTGCCATCGCCACCCGCTTGCGCTGCCCGCCGGACAGCTCCTGGACCTGCTGGGAAAAATCGTGGATGCCGAGCTGCGTCAGGATCGTTTTTGCGAGCGTGCTCGCCTCCCATGCGTTCGCTGTATCCATCCGGCCTTGCAGGCTGAGCATCCGGGTCTGTTTCTGTTCATCGGCAGGATCTGCCTGCAGCTCCGCCAGCGCCTGCTCATATTCGCGCAGCAGCTGCATCAGCGGCGAGTCGCCGTAAAATACTTGTTCGAGGACGCTGGAGTTTTCCGCAAAGCTCGGGTTTTGCGGCAGATACTCGACGCGGAAGTGATTGGCGTGGATTACTTTCCCGCTGTCTGCCGTGTCGAGTCCCGCGATTATTTTCAGGAGCGAGGATTTGCCTGTACCGTTAACGCCGATCAGGCCAATCCGCTGGCCTTCCGCGATGTGAAAGGAAATCCCGTCGAACAGGACCTTCTCGCCGTAGCCTTTGGAAAGGTTTTCTACTGATAAGATATGCATATTGTTCACCTGTGCTTTTAATAGGATAGGAGATGAATCGGTCCGAAATGGCTGCCTTCTGCATGTACATGGCAGGCTGCCATCATTGCTTCGACCTGACTTCGCCATGTTTTTAGCCTGCTTTTTGCAGGCGCGAATGCCATTCCATTGCGAAAAGCAAAACAGCTAAGCGCGTCAGGATGATGCTACTTGCAAATCGTAACACGTTTTTCGCCGTTGTCCCAGAGACATGCCTGCTCATGCGAAGGCAGTACAGTACAGTACAGCCCCGCCGCTTCGTTTACGAGATCGAAGGAGACTGGCGAATGACAGCCACGCTCGACTCCCTCACGATCAGCCGAGGCTCGAACTGCACGCGTTCATATTCCCCGGCCCCGTTGTCGCGAATCCGCTTCAGCAAAAGCTCGGTCGCCAGGCGAGCCACTTCGCCCCCCATGATCGACACCGAGCTGATTTGCGGGCTTGTGACCGTCGTCCACAGGTTGTTGTCGATGCCCACGACCGCCACATCCTCCGGGACGCGAACTCCCAGCTCCTTGAACCGGTTCACGATCCCGATCGCCACCATGTCGTTTACCGCATAGATCGCATCCGGCATATGTTTCAGGCTGTAAAAGTAATCAGCCGCACGCACGCCTGTTTCAAACGAGAAGTCCTCGCCGAAATAGACGAGGGAAGGATCGACCTGCGGCAAAGACTGTTCATAGGCAAAGTAGCGCTCCTCGATTTTGTTCTTGGGAGCACCCGCGTAAGCGATCCGGGTCCGCCCGATTTTGATCAGATGCTCCATGACCAGGCGGCCTTCCTGACTGGCCAGACCGACAACATCCGCTTTCACATTGTCGTCGAGCTTTTTTCCGTAGTTGATGATCGAGACAGGTACGGTTGTTTTATTGATCAAGTCGACCAGCGTTTTGGGATAAGCCAGCGGCATGATAATCAGCCCGTCCACATGCAGCTTTTTCACCTCGCGCACGATCTCCAGCTCGGCCCGGGCGTTCCCGGAGGTATTGATCTGCACGACACGGTAACCGTGCTGCTTGGCAGTCTGCTCCACAGACCAGGCGATATCAGGAATGATTGCATTGCGGATATCCGGCACGGCCAAAGCAATTTGATTCGTTTGCCGCACCTTCAGGCTTTGCGCTGACGTATTCGGAATAAAGCCCATTTCTTCGATTATTTGCAGGATCAGCGCCTTTGTTTTCGGGCTGATCCCGCCGCTATTGTTAATGGCCCGGGATACGGTGGCAATCCCTACCCCTGCCTTCTTTGCTACATCTTCAATCGTTACTTTTTTCTTTGTGGCCAAGAGAGATGTCCCTTCCTTATTGGAATCGTTTTCTGCGATACGAACCAACGTCGGTCGCCTCGATCTATTATATCATAGGAGGCGATGCTTTGACGGGAGGCGGGCTGCACACCGGGGCCTCGGACCCTCCTGCCGCAAAAAAGGATCGACGCACGCAAAAGCATCCGTGATCAAGCTTTTCAGGAAGGTATTTTATTCCAACACTTTCATTCAAAAAGCACTTTGACAATGTATCAAACTTATGACATATTAATTTTCGGAAACGTTTCCTATTTTTCTTGCTGGACTCTATTTTTATGATCCGAACTGACAAGGAGATGGAAGATATGAAAGCGTTGCGCTGGCATGGCGTAAAAGACTTGCGTTTGGAAACAATTACGGAACCTCAAGCGCTCAAAGGGAAAGTCAAAATCAGAGTGGAATGGTGCGGCATTTGCGGAAGCGACCTGCACGAATATGTGGCAGGCCCGATTTTCATCCCGGAAGGCACCGCCCACCCGCTGACAAACGAAAAAGCCCCTATTGTAATGGGACATGAATTTTCCGGACAAGTCGTAGAGGTCGGAGAAGGTGTCACCTCCATCAAAGCAGGCGACCGCGTCGTCGTCGAGCCCGTCTTCGCGTGCGGGACATGCCCGGCGTGCAAGCAAGGCAAATACAACCTTTGCGACAAAATGGGCTTCCTCGGCCTCGCCGGCGGTGGCGGCGGGTTTTCGGAATACGTAGCCGTCGATGAGCACATGGTCCATAAAATTCCCGACAGCGTCTCTTATGAGCAAGGCGCTCTGGTCGAACCGTCCGCTGTCGCGCTTTACGCTGTCCGCTCCAGCCAGTTGAAGGTCGGAGACAAGGCTGTCGTGTTCGGTACCGGACCGATCGGCTTGCTCGTCATCGAAGCACTGAAGGCTTCCGGGGCCTCGGACATTTACGCCGTCGAGCTGTCGCCGGAACGCAAGCTCAAAGCAGCAGAGCTGGGCGCGATCGTCCTCGATCCGAAAGAGTGCGATGTCGTCCAAGAAATTCACAAACGGACAGGCGGCGGAGCCGACGTCGCCTTCGAGGTGACCGGCGTTCCTCCTGTTCTCACCCAGGCGATCGAGTCGACCAAAATCGGCGGACAGATCATGATTGTCAGCATTTTCGAAAGAGAAGCGCCTATCAAACCGAACCACATCGTCATGAAGGAGCGGACCATGACAGGCATCATCGGGTATCGCGATGTATTCCCGGCCGTCATCAGCTTGATGGAAAAAGGGTTCTTCCCTGCCGAGAAGCTAGTTACCCAGCGAATCAAGCTGGATGATGTCGTGGAGCAAGGCTTTGAGGCTTTGTTGAAAGAGAAAAATCAGGTGAAGATTCTGGTGAGTCCTAGGTTGTAGGTGCAGGTGTTTTCGGGAAAGGTGCCCTTGGGTCGGACTCAGGGGCACTTTATCCTGCTACATAGAAGCTTGTTAGCAAAAAAGGAGTTTCTTGATGTATGACGACCAGCAGAAAAAAGTTTACAATTGAGGAAAAATGTTGAACCATACTGAAAATTACGAAAGAAGAAAATCCAATGAAGGTCGGCTGGATGTACCTGTACGCCGTTATGGACTGGCATTCCCCCTATATCATCGATTGCAGCTAGACCAGAGTCTGGATTGGTTTCGTATGGGAGACCGTGAAACGGGCCTTATCGAGACGCAAGGCCGAAATTATCCGCAGTGATCAAAAACCATACCCGGTTGTTGTGTATAACCGAGATGCAATTCTGCAATCCACCAGACAATATGTAAAAGAAAACTAATTGCCGGGCAGTCGGATGTCACGCCAACCGCTTACATCACATTGACCGTATTGATTATTGCCCACAGCAACTACCGTGCCGTCCGTTTTAAGCCCGATCGTATGAGCGCAACCCGCCGCTACCGCCACAATATCGCGCCAGCCGCTTACATTGCATTGGCCATGCTCATTCCACCCCACAGCCGCCACCGTACCGTCCGCTTTCAGCCTGATTGTATGAGCATTGCCCGTATGAGCATTACCCGCCGCAACCGCCACCATGTCGCACCAGCCGCTTACATCGCATTGGCCATATCTATTATCACCCACAGCCGTCACCGTGCCGTCCGCTTTAAGGGCGACGGTATGACGATAACCCGCCGCTATGGTATCTTTAGGCTACCATTTCTTCTTTAACGCCGCTTCTTTCGGTAAAATTTTATCCATGTTTTACCTCCTTGAAAACAAGAGCTATAAACGGCTCTACTTCGAGCGGATGCCGTGAAATTCGGCTTCTCGGCGATCCACGGGCATTGCATCTCCTCCTTTCCCTGATCATAGCGATTCGGACACGGGCTTTCAACACACTAGCGATTTTGCATGGAGGTATTTCAATGGGGGAGATCTCTATTTCAACACGGTGCTACAAGTACCCAAAAGAAAAGCTTTCTCTGCGCTTACTCTTTGGCTACGTCCTCCATATGTGGACATTAACAAAGTGGTAGTATATGTGATATGCCATTAATTCCGCTTCATTTTATCAACAACTGATCAATTTCAATTAGGGGTAACAAAAAAGAGCGATGTGCAATACTTCACACCTAATATTTAAAAAACTGTCTTCACCTCTTGTAGCACTTTTCTTTTTTTCGCGAGGTCAAATAAAGAAAACCCCAGACGAGCGCGGATTACTCGTTTGGGGTAATAATCAATTAATTTCCCCTTTCCCTGTTTGGATCCGAAGAAATAAGGGACTAACTCCTCATAGACTGTTTTTTAGAACTACACAAATGCCCTAACATCTACATTCTCATCCCATTTTTAAAGGGAGACCTTTAAATAATTCATGTGATTGAAGCAACCTTGTGGGTCTGTCAAGATTTTTGTGTAAACTCAATCAACCAATATATGAAAAGGTTTCATCCCCCTAATTGGGCCATTTTTCGAAACCAATAGAGTCAAGGGCGAAAGGCGAAGCGAACCCTTGACGCGTTGGTGGAGAGAAAGATAATCCCTTCGGGGATGAAGCCTTTCATTTGTTAACGGATGTACGGCTGTACCCGATCTTCAAAGAAAACGGATAGCTGTAAGAGAATCTGGCCCCAGTTCTGAACTCGTCCCGTCCACTTTCGTAGAACATCCATGGTTACGAGATATAACATCTTCAAAAGGGCATCATCTGTGGGAAACATGGCTTTTCCTTTTGTCACCTTTCGAAGCTGTCGATGATAACTCTCGATCACGTTAGTTGTATAAATCAGCTTTCGAATCTCTGGAGGATATTTAAAGAAAGTGGCAATCTCGTCCCAGTTATTCCGCCAGGAACGAACCATCAAGGGATATCTACTGCCCCAGGTTTGTTCAAACTGATCGAGTTCTTCCAACGCGGCTTGCTCCGTTGGAGCCTTATAGATAGGTTTTAGCTCGGACGTGATCTTTTTGAGATCCTTATAGGAAACATATGTGAATGTCAACCAAAATGTTGACCACAGTGCTCATCAAAAAATTGACCACCATGGCAAAAATCAATCCACCCGTCGGGTGGGTAACTTTTTCATGATCACGATCTTTGAATGCTCTGTTTAAAGCGATAACTGTCCCCATTCATTGCAAAGATGTGGGCACGATGGGTAAGCCGATCAACCAGGGCTGACGTCATTTGCTCATCTTTGAAAATCTGTGTCCATTCCGTAAATTCCAGATTACTGGTAATGATCATGCTTCCTTTCTCATAGCGGGCCGCACAAAATTGGAATAATAACTCCGCCCCGGTCCGACTCAGAGGGACAAACCCGACTTCATCCAAAATAATCAAATCTGTTTTCAACCATTGCCTCTCTAGCTGGAGAATTCGCTTTTGGGACTGAGCTTCCATAAGCTCATTGCATATTTTAGCGGCAGTCCAAAACTGGACGGAATAGCCATGATGGCAAGCTTCCTTCCCGAGTGCAATGGAGAGATGAGTTTTGCCAGTGCCAGAGTTTCCGATAAACATGATGTTCTCTGTCTTTTCGATGTACTCACAGCGAGCCAGTTGAAGCAATTTGGGCTTGTTGAGAGACGGAATGGCTGAGAATTCAAATTGATCGAGCGTTTTCATAGAAGGGAATTTGGCATGCTTGATGCGACTGGCGATTTGGTTAGCATCCCTTTGCTGAACTTCTTGCTCTAGTAGGGCTAAGAGGAACTCCTCGTAGGGAATTTGCCGTTCAGCAGCATCATGGGCAATTTCCTTATAGACACGTTTAATCGCAGGTAAGCGAAGGCGTTTCGCATAGGTTTCAAGCAAGAAACTCGTACTCAATGAACCACACTCCTTTTCTGTAACAAACGATTGTACTGGCTAAGATCTGGGGCCTTTACCTGAATACGTGGAACAGAGCTATCCTCCACCAACGAGAGTTGGGGTAGACGGTATTCCGGCAATGTTCGCTGAAACAATAATTGCCTTACGGCATCATATTGGAACATCCCTTTTTGGCAGGCCTCCTCCAGTGCTTCTTCGACAAGAGAAGTATCGAATTCACGGTGCAAAAGCAAGAGTCGAACGAACTCCTTCATCCCTCCTGGTCGGTTGCGGCACTTGTCCAAGAACTTTTGGTAAATGGCGGGTAATCCTGCCTGATGCAATGGTCTAGCATAAAGAACTGCTCCTGGACGAATAAGAAGTAAATCCAGATAATGATCGTATTGCAAAATCTCCTTTCCCTTTTCCAAACACCGCTCATGCGTCGCAATCAGGCTTTTTCCGTGATACACCTCAACTTTTTCAGCAAACACTCGGCAAGTAAGCTGGGTCGATGCATAGGAAACGGGGACGGAATAGGCATTTTTCTCAATGTGGATCATGGATAGCGTATTGCTTTTCACGGGTACAACACGGAAACAATCCAATGGCCGTGGAGGCAATGGAAGCATGATAGGCAACTCTTGAGCAAATGCTTCTCCAACCGTTAGTGAAGACCTTGGAACGGTTGTATTCTCGTAAGAGATACATTTTTCGAGGAGGATTTGATTGAGCTCCTCCAGAGAAGAAACACTGGGTACAGGGGTAAAAAATTGCCTCTGAGCAAACTGTACGAGGTTTTCCACCTGGCCTTTTTGATGCCCTTTTCCGGGATCACAGAAATAGCTTTCAAACAGGTAGTGGGCACGTAGCTGAGTAAATCGCTCTTGTTCCTCGCGATTTTTACCCTCCAATACCTTCTTAACGGCTGTTGTCAGGTTGTCGTATGTGATGACTTGGGGAACAGCACCGAAAAATTCAAAAGCATCTACATGACCTTGGAGAAGAGCCTCTTGCTTCTGATGAGCAAATGTTTTGATAAAAATCTTTCTGCTGTATGTGCAACGCATACAAAAGACTTGAACCTTTACTTGTTTCCCTTGTAAATGAACCGTAACCTCACCCCAGTCAAATTGAGCAAAGCGCCCTGGCGGGAAATCGAGAGGGACAAATGCTTTAGGGGGAGAAACCCGCAACTCTCTGACGTAGCGTCGTACAGTAGATTCACCGCCGGTGAATCCATGTTCGTCAACGAGTCTCTGGTAAATGCGTTTGGCAGTATGACGCTGCTTCGGGGGAGCTTGTTCATCTTGATGCAGCCACTCCAAGATGATGGGCTTGACAGAATCAATGACTGGCTTTGGCTTCGGTTTTGAAAGCTGATACACAGGAATCTCAGAGGATTTCAAAGCCTTTCGTATCACTTGACGGGAATAGCCGGTCTCTCGAGAAATTTGGCGAATCGACTTTCCTAGCAGAATGTGTTGTTTCCTGATAAACTCGTAATTAGCCATCTGAAGCATTTCCTTTCCTCCTATATCTTGTGGTCCGACAACTTCAAGATACAGGAAAGAGGTGCTCAGGTGGTCAACTTTTTTATGAGCAATGTACCACTAGGTGGTCAATTATTAGATTAGCATTCACAAACATACTTGATGGAATTTCGGATTTGATGGATAACACATTTCTGAATCTCCGTCTTCGGATAACATGCAGAGATGGCTTCTGTAAAGCCACGAAGATTATCGACGCTTGTAATGAGAATATCCTGGACTCCACGATTTTTCAGTTCGTTGAGGACATGCAGCCAGAATTTTGCCGATTCATTCTCCCCAATCCAGATCCCAAGCACATCTTTATGACCGTCAAGGTCAATACCAATGACCATATAGGCGGCTTTATTGACGATAGCTCCGTCCTGTTTTACCTTAAAGTGAATGGCGTCAAGGAAAACAACAGCATAAACCGCTTGCAAGGGGCGATTTTGCCACTCTTTGATCATCGGTACAATCTTATTCGTTACATTTGATATGAGCGTTGGTGAGACTTCGATGCCATAGAGCTGCTGCAGATGGTCTTGGATATCGCGTGTGGATACGCCTTTGGCATAGAGGGCAAGAATTTGATCTTCGATCCCTGTAACATTGGATTGATGTTTCTTTACAATGTTTGGTTCAAAATCACCCTCTCGATCCCGAGGGACTTGGATGTCGACATCCCCGTACTCAGAACGGACGGTTTTCTTGCTATACCCATTGCGACTGTTGGTTGTCCGCTTGTTTTTCATGTCATGCTTGGCGTATCCAAGAGAGGACTCGATTTCAGCTTCCAGCATTTCTTGGATTGTGTCTGCGAATAGATCCTTTAACGCTGACTGTACGTCGTCCACTGACTTCATGTTTTTCTCTTTGATCCACTGCTTGATCTGCTCTTTTGACATCATAAAAATCTCCCAACCTTTCTACTCCTAATTGTAGTTTAGAGGTTGAGAGTTTACACAAAATATTTTACAGACTCTATTTAAAGAAAGTGCCTCAATAACTTCTCCCCTTCGTAGGCGGCTACAAGGGCAAAAAAGAAACCCCAGACGAGTTTGGATTACTCGTTTGGGGTTAAAAGTTGTTATTTTGCTTTGTAGTTTAACTCAATTCCTATTTTAGATAATACTCCCGATTCCACTAAATCAAATACAAAACGAACACCTTTTTCCGAAATATAATTTTCTTGATATTCATCTGACATAATACTATCGAGAGTCCACTTTACACCTTTATCTACTAATATCTTCCTGATAAAGTCCGTCTTTAGCATTTGCCTCTCAGGTATATTTTCTATTACCATTCTATTTGGTAGATTTAACTCTTCTTCATTAAAAGTGATTACAACTGTCTCTAATTTATTCTCTCGGAGACTGTCAACGCCGGAATTAATTTGACCCACGAGCGCCGGTATAATTTTGACCCACCTGTGCGCCTGGTGTCGAATAGATTCCGGTTTTTAGTTTTTCTTTGAGCCGGTAGCTGTTCCCCCGGATGTTCACGACGTGGGAGTGATGCAATAAGCGGTCGAGAACAGCTGTAGCAAGAACGGGATCGCCCATGAGTTCGCCCCATTCGCCAAAGCTCTTGTTGCTAGTCAGAATCATGCTTCCTTTCTCGTAGCGTGCACAAACCAACTGAAAAAACAGGTTTGCAGCGAGCGGATCGAGGGGGAGGTAGCCCACCTCGTCCACGATGAGGATGCGTGGCCTGAGATATACCCTCATTCGTTTGTCCAGGCGATTCTCTTCATAAGCTTTTCGTAAATCGCCCACGAGCTGCGCGAGAGAGACGAAATACACAGGCAATCCTTGTCCAATGGCCTCCATAGCGATAGCAACGGCTAAATGCGTTTTCCCCACGCCGGGAGGCCCGAGAAACAACACGTTTTCTTGCCTCCCAACGAACGTCAGCGCAGCCAGTTCACGAATCAGTCGTTCATCAATCCCCGGTTGAAACGAGAAGTCGAATTCGTTGAGCGTACGCCGATAAGGGAGGTGAGACAGCTTCATGCGGACCTCTACATTTCGGCGCTGGCGATCCTGAATCTCAGCGTCCAGTAGATCATTGAGGAAAGAGAGATACGTGCTTTGGCTCCGGCTGGCAGCTTCCAGCTTGGCATCAAGCGATTGGGCGGCTTGACCCAAACCAAGTTCCTCCAGACGCTGGCGGGCTTGTTCGAGCTCAATCATGCGCCCACCTCCACAAGACGTTCATACACGTCCAACGGACGCACTTCCACGTCTTGTACAGGAATCTGAACGCCTTGCGGCTTTGGATAAGCATATCCCTGAGCTGTACTCAAATTCGTGTATTGGTCCTCACACATCACTAGCCTTCGGGATTGGTACTGCTTCTCGTGCCGGGCGATGAGCTGCTTCTCGCAGTATATTTCGACGAATCTGTTTACCTCTCGTACCTTTACTTCACGTCCGCTATACCGCCATGGAACGCCATAACGAACGCCGTCGTAGCTCACAAATCCGTCACGGCTTACTTTCCTCGGTTCAAACCGGTACTTTGCCCATCGTTCCGGAGACGGAAGCATACCGAGCTTCTCTTGTGCCAAGCGATCGATCGGTCTTTCCCCAGTTGTACCGTGGATACGACGGTTTTGCTCATCGCACCAGTGTCTGGCTTGGCGATTTAGGTCACCAAGATCGGTGAATGATCGCCCTGGCATGAAGTTCTGCTCGATGAACTGAACGCTTCTCTCGACCTTTCCTTTCGTTTGGGGACGTCGTACGCGGCAAACTTTGGGGATCAAGCCGATAGCCGCAGCAAAATCTTCAAACAACGGATGCCATCTCGGCTTTCGATCATCGCCCATGCCAAGAATAACGGTCTTCATTTGGTCGGTTAGCATGGTCTTTGGAACACCGCCGAAGTATTCCAAACCGTTCATCAAGCAGCGTAAGAAACTGTGGATGTCACAGCGCTTTGTAAATTCGATGTACATCGCTCGGGAGTAACCCAACACCATCGTAAAAACGGGGATTTTACGCACTTCACCGTTTAAATCGATGTACTCGCAAATCTTCCAGTCCACTTGGGCTTGGTGTCCGGCTTTTGTCTCATAGCGTTGCACCGCAGGTGCCTGTTTTGGAGGTCGACGGGGCTTCACATAGTCCTTGATGATCGTAATGCCCCCCGTGTAACCTCGCTCTTTCAAGAGACGCAGCAGCACTTCACAATTGAAAATTCCCTTTTCGAGGTATAGATCCAGCAAGGCTTTGAACGGATCGAGTTTTGAGACTCTCTTCTTACGCGGACGAGGTTCCGGAATTCCTTCTGCGCGGAGGTATTTTCGTATGGTATTACGGGAATGACCCGTTTCCCTTGTGATTTCGCGGATACTCTTGCCGCTCACTTGAAGTTCGTGTAATCTGATCACAGTCCCACTCCTTAGCATATGTCTCCCCTCTGAAGCTACTTTGGTCGGTAATTTCAGAGAGAGGTATTCTACAGGGGTGGGTCATTTTCATTCCGGCGAACCTGGGTCAATTTTAACCCGGCGGTGACAGAGACGAAATTCTAAACATCCATAAATCATAAATGTTGGGTAGGATTTTCTCTCGAGAGTATAGATTTCTGGTTCGCCTAGTAATTCGATAATTTTTTCTTCTGATTCACTTCCCTTAAAAATCCTCTCTATTCCAATTGTAACTAACTCCCAAAAATCAATTGTTATTTTCATTTCATCTTCTCCAGCGCTTTTATTAAGATTTTAAATTCTGCTCCCTTCATCCGTATGGAGAGTCTAGTAACGCCGACTTTTACATAGAATCTTAAATAAACCGCAAAAATTCCCCAGACGAATATCAAAATTATTCGTCTGGGGTTCCAATACTAGTCTTCAATTCCGCTACCCTTTACAACAAAATGCGAGTTCAGTTCTCCAGGGACAAAGAATCTCCAGAACTCCTCCTCTGATGAACTATCAGGGAATAATTCTAACAAATATCGATCACTAAAATAAACTTTTATACCACCAAGATCATCAGCTTCAATTTTATCCACTAATATATTTAAAGCCTTGAATTTTATAATTCGCTCATCATACCGATTCATCCCCGGTTTATCCCATACAAATTCTTCATCCTTTCCCACCCATTCCTTGTTGGGTATATATATGTCTTTCGAAGCAACAATTATTTCATGTTCTTTTGTGATCCTCCATGAGCATTGAACATTTAGGGTATGCTCTCCCACTCTTTTTTCAATACCTCTTAGAGAGGTTATTTTTTTTGTTTTACCGAAACTAAACCACGTTAGGTTCCCCGATCTTCCTGCATTCTCAACCGGTAATCCAATCAAAACCTGTAATTTTTTCTCAATTATTTTTTTCATTTTACACCTTTCTTTCAAAAATTTAAAATCTCCCTGCTTTTATTTCTTTTGCAATTTCTTCAATAGTATGGAAATCATAATTTTGTCCTGAAATTTCATCGTGTAATTTTCTTTGTTGATCTTTATTTAATTTATATTTGGTGACAATGTCTCTTACCTGTTTATTTTGAGCTTGATTATTTCTAGGGGTACCTTTGTATTGCTTCCCTATATTTCCTCCTTTTTTTGCAAAACTTAAGACGATTCCTGATCCAGATCTAACATTTTTTGCAAAATCAAGACCTGCTATAAAATCAGGAAACCCCATTTCAATCTGTTCTTTCATATAGCCTGACAGTAGCTTGTACTTGAGTCTCTGCTGTGTAGAACTTTCTAGACTATAGTAATAATCATTGTCACCACTTACCCATCTAACATAGCTGTAATCATCTTTGTAAGTAGACCAATAATCCGCTGAACCATTTCCTGGTCCAGATACGCCAATATATCCTTTGATCTTACCATTATCCAAAATTGGTCGACCTACAAAGTCCCTGTCTTCACCTAAATATATACTGCTGTCTGAATTACAATCTCCTCCGTGAGCATTTTTACCATTTGCGGAAACACAGTAGTTACCGGTTGGGTCAATATTAACTAACGGATTATTATGCACATACGTATACCGATTCAGTGTGAGCGGATTATCCACTTGCCCCTTATACGTATCCTCCGAAATAAACCGCCCCACCGTCGGGTCGTAGTACCTCGCCCGCAGATAGTAGAACCCGGTCTCGCCATCCAAGATCTCCCCGCTATAGGTAAACGGGTTGGACATCCCCTCCGTTTTCGCCGTGAGATTCCCCCACGTATCATACTCGTAGCGGTTTAGTTCCTCGCCGTTCTCCCCAACGACCTTCACGACATCCCCGTGGCTGTTGTACAGATAGTAGCCGCGCTTGTTCGCCGCAACGTCCTTTCGGGAGAGCAGCTCATTCCCCCAAATATTCTGGGCTTTCAGCTGGCCGTTTTTGTCCAGCTCCTCGATGACTCTGCCGTTCAGGTACACGTAGCGGGTTTCGCCGCCATCTGCTGTCTTCGTCGCACGGAGGCCGTCCGGATAGTACGTATATTCCGCCTTGGCTCCCGTCTTTTCATTGGTGACGCCTCTCAGGCGGTTGCGCTCGTCAAAGGTGTAGGTGGCTGTACTTGGCATCGCCGGCAGCGTGCCTTCAAAGGTCATTCGGCTGCCTCGGCCGTTATACGAATAACGATTCTCTCCCGCTGGCACATTTTCCTTCGTCAAGCGGTCCACTTTGTCGTACTCGTAGCGGTAGGTCGTGCCGTTTCGCTCAATGCTCGTCACGTTGCCGAAAGAGTAGCTGTTCTTCTCCTGCCATACAGACGTGCCGCTCTTGAAATGCTTCAGTGTGTCGACCTGGCCGAACGAATCCCGCTTGCGCACCAGGCTCACGCCGTTTGGATAGGTCAGGGTGTAGGTGTCTCCCGCGTCGCTGAGCTCATACGCGTAGCGAACGGTCTTCGGGGTGCCGTCCAGTCCCGGACTGGTAACCTCTGTCAAGCGCATAGCGTCATCATAGCGGTACGAAACCGCTTTATTTCCAGGGTAGATCAACTGATCCATCTGGTCGTCGGCGTCCGTATGGCGAATCTGATAGAGTCTGCCAAATGCCGTGAAGCTGTTCATCCGCAGAAACGGATCGTAGGTGTAGAACAACTCGCGATACAGCGGGCTGGTGGACTGGATGTTCGGGCCATTGCTGTTGGTTTCTTTCTTTACCAAAGACGTATTCGGGTAATACTCTTTGGTTTCCCGGTTTTTCACCGTACCGGCCGTGTCTTTTGTCGTCAGCTCGGACAGCTCGTAAAACGGCGTGTACGCGTACTCGTGGCGGTTGCCCGCTTTGTCCGTGAACACCGAAACTTTGCCGTTCGGGGTGTAGCCGAATGTCTCCGCGGCTCCAGATGAAACGTCCGTTTCGCTGATTTTCCAGGAAAGGGCATTGTAGTGGTACTTGGTCGTCTGGGTGTTGTTTTCCGTTACTTGGATAAGGTTTCCATATGGGTCGTAGCCGTATCGGTACTCGTTCTTTTCGGGATCGAGCAGATATACGAGCTTATCGCTTGGATTGTAGCGGTACGACCAGGAGCGCGACGTTCCGCTCTGTTCCTGCTCCGTCTTGCGCGAGAGCTGTCCGAATGCGTTGTACACATAGGCAGTGGTGCGCTTTTGCTGTCCGTCCGCCGTCTCGCTGATCTCTTTTTCCAGTTGGCCGTGTCTATCGTAAAACTGGGTTGTTCCAAGTCCGTTTGGTCCCAGGCTCTTGCCCGTATCAGTCGGGAGGTAGCGGCTGTTGCCAGCGTCCACGAGGGCATTCGCCCGCAGGTAGATTGTCGTGCCGACAGGTTCGCGTTGTTGCCAGAGCGAGCCGTCCTCATTGTATACATATGTGGTCGCCCGGTTGTCCATGGCGTAAGGAGCACTCGACAGCAAGCGCTCTCCATCTGGCGAATAGGTGTTGTATTGCAGCGGGCGGATTTGACCGTTCGTTCCAATCTGGCCTTCGTATTCCACTTCACCGCCGGGAGTAAAATGGGTGAACTTCTTCGTGCCGTCCGGCAGGGTCATTGTCACCTTGCGTTTGTCATCGTCGTAGCTGTAGGTGATTGCGCGGGTTTCCCCCTTATTGGCAAATTGCTCGCGCGTGAGCCGTCCGAGGAAGTCGTATTCGTAGGCAGCCTGGCTTTGGTCTGGGTAGGTGCGCCCAGTGACTCTGCCCAGCTCGTCGTAGGCGAAGCGGTAGGTCAGCTTTGTTTTGACTCCAGGGGAAGTCTCGACCTGCATATTGATTTCGGTCGGATTCAGCTCGTACCTGTCGTAGGCAGGGAAGTTTTGGACCAGGTTTTTATTGTCCAAACCGATCGTCATATGCTGAATGGAGGATATCCGCTTGTTCTCGTAGGTGTAAAATCGTCCGATTCCCTCGGTTTTGATGTCGGCACCGTCCGGGTAGGAATCGAGGATGTATTCCTCCTCCAGCAGCTTGTCAGCGTTGTACGTAAAGGTTTCCTTGTGAAAATGCTTTGGATTGTCTGCGGCAGTTCGGCTCATCTCCGAAAGCAGGCGAAGGCGAAATGTCGTCGGCGGCAGATACGTCCAACTGGTCGTATTTCCTTTTGGATCGATGAGCTTGACCAGATCGCCGTACGCATTGTAGCTGTATTCTGTCACCTGTGCGTACTGTGCCAGTCTTTTTCTTACCTTCTCCACACTTGCCACATCTGGCGAGAGCAAGAACTGATACACGTCGGCGTCCGGCGTCATGGAAGCGGGCCTTCCGAGAAACTCGTATGTGTAAAGAGGCTTCGTTTCTCTGCCGCGATACATGTGGCTCACATACGATACCGGGTGGTAGCGATACGTTTTTCCATCCGCAGTCATGTTGAGACTGCCTTTGATCTTGTCCGTGTCCGCCCCTGTGCCGATGTAGGTTTTGACAGAGCGGAGCAAGAACGTTTTATCTGGATTGACTGCAAACGTTTTTTCCTGGTTGGGCATGCCTTCCTGCACGATCCGGGAGACTGCGACCGCTCCGTCTCGCTTCGTCTGATTTTTCAATCGGACAGATTCGTCCTTCTTCGTTTTCCATATCTCTTTATTCGTGATTGGATAGTAGATGGTTTTCGAATACGTTTCTGTAGCCGGACGATCGGGGTGCGGCGTCTTGGCAAAACGGATATTAACGGAGGTCACCGGATGGTATGTGACATAGGTGAGCTTTTCTTTGTCGTAATAATTCCGGACGACGCCGCGGCTCAGAAAATCATCCGCATTTGGATCATAGGAGCTGTAGGAGTAGGTCATTGTAAGACCTTCTACTGGATACTTTACTTGATGGAGCAGTTGATAGTTCACGTAGTCTCGTGCGTTCCTGTCTTCCTTCAGATAGGTTGAATTCTCTATTCCATTGTAGTCCAGTGGAATCTGTTCGTTTGTCGCAGGCAGATAGTAGCTTCCACGAAGGTTAAACTCGGCTTGTCCAAATAAATAGGGATCAAGGTAGGAGTACTCCGCAATAACCTTGCTGCCTCCTCCGTTAATATCATGCTCGATGATCCGGTCTGGAGTCGTGTCTGTTCCCCATGCATACTCGATATGCTTCAACAGTTTGCTCTTGGTGGAGTCGGCATACACCTTGATATGCTGGATGATGCCCGCCTTTTTTAATTCAATGTATCGTCCGACACTATCCGTGATCACGATTGGGTCGCGGTTTGCCGGAATTTTGTACACAATTGTATCCCCATATGCGTTTCTTTTGGTAATGACATCTATCGACTCAGATACTTCAGAGTCAAAGTTTTCCTTTGTAAATTGATAAGAGTAGCCATTGTAGTTGAGTGTAGCAATTTCTTTGACGCCATTTTGGGACGGTTTATCTTTGTAGTAATACATTTCTGCACCGCTGTAAGGATAGTTCACCCAGTCCCCTTTCTTTGACGAAGACTCTAGTACCGTTCCGTCATCCAGTGTAAAGATATAGCGTGTTCCTTCTCCTCGATAGTCGCACACGTATTGAGAACTGCTTGAAGAGTAATTACAACTCGTATCTCCATGATCCATCTCTTCGAACATGGGGATATTCAGTTTCCAACCTAACGGCATATGGTACGTATGTGCATGCTTGTTGCCGATTGTGGTACTCCGGTTGCCACGGGTGCTGTAATAGAAGCGCTGCAGAATGGAATCAAACTGCGAATAGGTCCGCTCCAGCCTCAAATCCATCCCGTGCTTGCCTTCGAGGACGAGGTCTGTCTCTGTGATAGTGGAAGACCGGCGTACATCGTCTACCGGCGAATCAATCGAACGCTTGTATTGATACGTAAGCCCGGTCGGATCGTACACGGCATCCGGCAGGTCAGGATCAGACACCCTCGCATTAGGAGCCTTGGCTGAATCCGTCTCTTTTGCCTGCTTCGAAACGGTAGCTTTTTCTACTTTTTCTTTTTCAACCTGCTTTGCCTGCATGCTTTGCCACTTGCGGTAACGCTCTCCGACGACCGGAACCTCTTTGACCAGTCTGTCATACTTATCTGCCGGGATCTTTGCAATCACTCCCATCACATCCCGATCGGTCCAGCCGTACTTCTCTACCTTTTCATTGTGGGACAGCAGCCGGTCCACCTGGGGATAAAACCAGGCGGCTACCTGCAGGCTGGTGCGATCCAGCTCAGCCTTCATGCGGATGATCGCGTCGGCGGCAAACGGGTCCCACTCCATTGCCCTGATCTCCTCGTCCTTATAGGAAGGAATTTCTGCCGGTTCGAGCGTCGTTTCGGCTGTCTCCTGGGCAGCCTTGGTGAATTGCGCCAGCCATTCCTTTGTGCTCGGCAGCTTCGTTGCGTCAGGGGCTGCATTCGCCTTGCCGCTATGGAGCAGCCCGTTTTGCACCGCCCCTTGGGCCTGAACGACGCTTGGAATCAGCAAAGCCGCCGACAAAAGCAGCTTGAAGCCGATGCCGATTGACTTGTTTCGTCTCATAGTTTGCCTCCTTTTCGTTCTTCTAGCGAACGACTTTTCGTATCAAATTTCCGTTATTGTCGTAGTAGAAATCGACGAGGACTTTGCCGTCCTGCTTCATCTGGACAAGCAGCCCTTTTTCGTTGTACACGTACTCGACGCCGAGGTAGCGGACAGCGAGCCTGGCGTGAACTGCTTTCCCGTTCCAGCCTGACACGCTGAGGAAGTAGTTCTGTCCTCCGTTCAGAAGCAGGGTGACACTGGAAAAAGGCGGCTTCTTGCCGTCGTCATTGGTCGCCAGATGGCGGGTCCGCTCGTAGTCCTCGTAGACCGAGAGGATCGTATCGCTGGTGCCCTCCGCGGGATTTCCCAGAAAATAGTCGGTGTAAATCTCATAGGTACCCGTCGCGGGCGGGGTAAATTTTATGAGCTGATACTGCGAGGCAGCGACGTCCAGATCCCTGGGTGCCTGCAGGGTGACAGCAGGCGTGTCGGTAAACGCAAAGGAGAACGGATTCGTCGTCACATCCTCCAGAGCCCCGACAATCGCCTCCTTGTAGATAGTCACGGATGCTTCGCCGGAATCCTTGTTTTCATGCGAGAGCGCTTTTCCGCTGAAACGGATTGCCAGCTGTTTATCGTTCAGTCTGACCACCTGGGTCTCCAAGCCTTCCGGAAGGTTGTTGAAGCTGACCCGGCGCGAGGAGACAGTTGGAGCAAATACGCTTCCCTCCAGTGTGATGATCTGCTGCTCCGCCACGCTGCCGTCGTTGGCTTCGGTTTCGTGCAGAATCGGGACTTCTGCGGACACATTCGGCTTGGATGCAGCCGTCAGCCTGGCGTGGACCTGGCCGTCGTTTGCCGAAGGAGCCACGTACAGGTAGTAGGTCAAGCCTTTGGTCAGATTGACGTCAAGCTCTGAAAAGACGGTATCTTCTGACGCATTGTCATTTCCGCCCAACAGTTTTTGCATAAGCTCATCCTCGAAAAGCAAAAGCAGCGTGTCGTTTGGCAATCCCGTCCCCGCATAAGGAGATGTGAAAAAGCGGAAATTTCCCGTCGCCGGAGCCGTAATCCGATAACCCGGCACCACGCCTTCCGGAACATCGATATCTACCGGCGTTCCCCATGCGAGCTCGGACGGGTTGCCGACTATGAGGTTGTATCGGTCCGTCGTGCTGAAGTGCTGATCCATGCTGAAGACGACAAAATAATACGTTGTCCCGGCTTTAGCCTCGAAGGCAACCTTCTCCGCCGCCCCCGGTTCCCGCCCGAGACTTGAGCCGACGTTTTTGCTGGTCCCTTCCATGACGATCAGGTCGTAGTTCTTGTCTTTCGGGACGGTAAGCTTGACCGTCAACATGCCGGAGTAGGTTCCGGAGTCATAGCGGTAATAATCGAAATCGGACTCTGTCGAAAGCAATGACAAGTAAGAATACCCGTTTTTTGCCGGGTAGGCTTCCGGATAGTCGTCATTCGGTTCAAACGTATCGCGGACCGCAGCCGCACCAGCTTGAGGCTGCCGTGCCGCACTAGCGCTTGTGTGTGACATCCTGTCCTTTTTTCTCTTGGAAATGTAATCAAGCGCTTGTTGCGTCCTTTCGGGGCTTTCCGGCTCAGGATTCGGATTGTAGCTCCTCTGAAACAATTCAATGATTTCATGCGCGTGGGCCGTCTGGCTAAAGCCGGGCATCGTCATGACCACCAGGATCAGGCACCCCCAAACAGCCAGACGCCTCCACTTTCCTATGCGTGTTGGTTTCACGTTACTCACCTACCTTTTCTTTGATATCGCGCAGCTCGCCGATAATCACGTCGTATTTTTCGCTGAACTTGTCCAGCAGGTCTTGCAAGCGGTTTTCCCGCTCCCGGTTGGCTCTCATCACATAAAACAAGAGCCAAACAAAAAGAGCCGCGAACGGCCCCTGCTGCAAGATCGACTCCAGATGCAATTCCTCCATCACTCATCCCTCCTTTCACACAATGTCACACTGCCATCGTAACAAGCAGAGGAAAAACATGTGTGCCGCATCCGTTTCGAAATCGTTTCACGCGGGACTCTCCTCTTCGTGATATACTTCCATGCCAAGCCCCCCGGCCAGCTTGCGAAACGCACTGCTGCGGGTCCGGTAGTACGATGAATGCGTCATATTCAGCATGATGTAGGCCTCTATATCCGTCCGGTCCTCGCCGTCAAACCAGCGCGTCCAGATCAGCTCCCGTTCCCGGGAAGACAGGCGATTGACCGCTGCGAGGATTCGCTCGACGTACTCCCGCCGCTCCTGTTCGATCGTCGCGTTGCGGACGGCTGCGTCCTCTGTGCTGCTGCGAAACTTGTTCGTGACCGTAGAGGGTGTTGAGTGCCAGCCCGCTGTCGTCCGTGCCTCGATCCCCGGATGAAATCCCATGCGAATAAAATCGCGCGCCAGATCGAGCGCTTTTTTCACTCTCCGCTGTGTAGCCGGCCAATTTACTTTTGCTGTAGAAAATGCAAACCATGTTTCCATCATCTCACTCCTCACTTACAGGATATTTGTACTTTTTCCACATTCATACAGGACAATCCGATCATAAAGTACAAGTATCTTGTTAGTCAATACATTTATCACAATTTTTTCATACACACTTCCCTAAATATCTCCAATCATGTACAATATAGTTGTACTCACTAACAGGAAGGACTGGTTCGTTCATGCTCTCCCAGCGCTTACGAACAGCCCGCAA
This sequence comes from Brevibacillus sp. FSL K6-2834, assembly GCF_038592925.1. Taxonomy (NCBI): domain Bacteria; kingdom Bacillati; phylum Bacillota; class Bacilli; order Caryophanales; family Paenibacillaceae; genus Brevibacillus; species Brevibacillus sp. FSL K6-2834. The sequence goes on along the minus strand of NZ_CP151945.1, from coordinate 1,342,586 downwards.
GGCAAAAGGACTGACGCAGGAAGAACTGGCGGAAAAAGTCCAGACAACCAAAGGCACGATCAGCAACTACGAAAACAACCACAGTTCACCGCCAAATGAGATGCTGGCGCAGTTGGCAGACATCCTTCAGGTCTCCACAGACTGGCTGCTTGGCCGCGTGGACGATGAGCTTGCTTCCTCCTCTGCTGCCGCGGTCCAGAGCCACAACCGATCATTGGAGGATTTGCTGCAGGAAAAAATCGACGACCCGGATGACTATTATTTTCTCGACGGTTATCTGGAAGCGTCCGAAGAAGAGAAAAAAGAGATTCGCCGATACTGGTATGATTTGAAAAAACAGATGCGGGTTCATCAGGTGAAAGAATCCCGCACTCCATCCCTGTATGCGATTACGGAAAAAATAAAAAGAGAAAAATAAAAATAGCCCCTCTTAAGAGAGGCCTGCAAAATACCTCTTTTGAGGTTTGCGGATCGGGTAACCCACACTATTTTTTACAAAAAAGGACTTTAACGAAAAATGCAGCCCATTCTCCTTTAAGAGGCGGGCTGCATTTTTTCTGCCAATTTTATCATCCGTTTTACATTTACGACGAAAGTCGTAAGTATTGCCTGTATTCGCATACGAAAGAGACCACGGTACTTGGCCTTGGTCATCCCATGATACCTTTTTAATTCAGCATTTTTGTGCTCAATAATCGATCTGCGACGAATACGTTCTTTGAACGTATCGCTGTTTTCAAACTCGATTTGCGCCTTGTAGGTTTCCGCCACGATCCGGATGGAGTAGGTCTTGCTCTTCGCTCCTGGTTTGAAACAGCCTTCCCTAAGTGGGCATGTCTTACATTTCTCCGTATCGAAGTAGAAAACGAGAGAACGACTTTTGCCACTCTTGCTTCCTTGGACAGCCTTTCGGATACTATGTTGTCCTGCCGGACAAATAACAAAGTCTGCATCCTTGTTGTACTCAAAACCTTCTTGCCTTAGCCCTCCGTTATGTACGATTGGGTTTAGTGGGACGACGGGTTGAATCTTCTTGGCTTTCATCTCGTCCAAGTTATCTTTACCCGAATATGCGGTGTCAGCAATCACTTCTTGTACTTCTATTCCTACGTCAAGCGATTGGTTCAAAAGTTGTTTGAATTGTTTTCCGTCATCCGTACTTCCTCCGGTGACCTCCACAGCCGTAATGATTTCTTCTTCGGTCATGGCAATATGCTCTTTGTAGCCAAAAAAGGATTTCGTATTACTCTTCCATCCAAAGCGTGCATCTGGATCAATGGCCGACATAATACCTTTATTGGCGAGGAGACGTTCGTCTTCCACGATGGCCTTGGCGATCTTGACCTTCTCCGAGATGGAACCCTCATGATCGGGTAACAAAGTCTCGACAGTCTCTCCAAGTTCCGCCAAGTAGTGAAGCATGATCTTCTCAGCATCCTCTTGATCTTTCTTCAACTCCGGTAACCGTGGGAGTTTCTTTTCGAGTTTTGGATGCTTTTTCACCACAACACGGAATAAGCGCTTCGCCGCATCCCGCAGTACTTCAAGCGGCTTTTGTTTTTGTGAAGCTGCCAGTGTATGGGTGGAATCCATGATGATCGTCTTTGACTTCACAAGTCCTTTTTCGATGCACTGACGTACAACTGATTTAAGCACCTCATCCACGGCTCCGGCCCCTAACCGATGATTACGAAAGCGGGATAATTGAGAGGGGTCAGGAAGGGGATCTTCTGGATTTAAACCTAAAAACCACTTATAAGCGAGGTTTACCTGCGTTTCCTGAATGATGCGTTCATCCGAAAGATTGTAGAGAACTTGTAAAAACAATAGACGAAACAGGAGTTCGGGTTCGTTAGCAGGTCTTCCGTAATGCTCACAATAAGAGGAACGAACCAACTCATGAATGAATGTGAAATCTACGATTTCATTGATTTTACGTAAAGGGTGATCCGCGGGAATTAGTTTATATAATTCGGCATGGAAGGATGCCGTGATTTGTTTAGAGGGCTGTAGCAATGGTTCCAACTCTTTCGTTTTCTTTTCATTGTACAACAAACCCAGTGTCGAAGGGGCATTGGGTTTCAGCCTGTTGAAAACCTACTGTTTCGGAGGAGAAGCATGTTTCCAGGCGGAGCGACTGGCGGAGTCCAGCCAAGCGGAACAGCGAGCCCGGGGAAACAGAAGCGCAATCTATGAGTAAACCCCGGAGCTGCGCGCCGTTTTGCGCTTCCCCCGGGATCGCTGTGGAGCGGACAGTTTCACATCCTTGCAGGACGTAGACCGGAGCGCAGATCGGAAACATGCTTCTCCCCACTACAGCTACATTCTCGATACTTAAAACCCCAGTACCTAAGGGCACTAGGGTTACGGTTTACAGATATTAGGTGGACTTTTGCAGGACTCTCTCTTAACAGGGGCATTCTTTCCGCCACAAAAACGAACAAACGTTCCCTAATCAAGGAGGTCGTCACTCATGTTCTCACTAGTCTCCGACGTCTTCGAGCCGCAGACCTGGCTAGAGTCGCGCGTCTATGATTTATTGGAGCTTCATGACATCAAGCAGCCGGAAGAGATTCACCTGACCGAGCTTTGTGCAGCGTACGGGATCGAGCTGTGGAACATCACCGGACGCAGTCGGGCGCATCCGCATCCCTATCTGCCCAACCGCTACGTGATCGCTGTAGACGAGCGCCTCCCTCTGCCTTCGAGACGGGAAAAAATCGCCCATGAGCTTGGACATCTGCTGCTGCATGAAGGAATCCAGCCGATAGGGAGCACATCGATGATCCATTGGCAGGAAGCGCAAGCGAATCACTTTGCCGAGCATCTGCTCATGCCGTTTCCGATGTTTGTGCCACTGCTGGAAAACTGCAACCGCTATGAGGCTCCCTTTTTGCTGGCCCGAATCTTTCGCGTTCCTCTCGCCCTGGCCCAAAAAAGATTCGACCGCTTGCTGGGCAGGCTTTACGCAAAAGGCCACCCCATCAATTGGTAATAAACCGATAAAAAGGAAAAAGGAGTTCGGAATGAAAAAAGTATTTTTGGCCGGAGACGCTTACAGCTCCCGCTTTTTTGACTTGTCTTTGGATGACGAAGAGCTTTCCTTGATGCCCTGGATTGCCGCAGCGAGCTATCATGTAGCCCGCTTTGCCTTGCTGATGCAGGACGACGGTCTTGCCGGACTCGGCATTTCCAGCGGAGATGCCCTGCTCATCTCTGATTTTTCCATGGAACCGATCACAGGCAGGCCCGTCCTCGTACGTCAAGAGGGACAGTATATCGTTCGTATTGCCAAAGACGTCAATCCGGTAGAATGCGTTTTTACCTGCACGAACGATCTTCCGCCTCTGATCCTGCCCTCCGAAAACATACGCATTACAGGGGTGGTTTCCGGGATCATCTCTGAGCCGGCGATACACCGCGGAATCGACAGGCAATGAGACGGCTGTCATTTCATTTTCGATCCAATCCGGCGACCGTCGATTTCATCCATTCCTTCAGCACAGCGGCGGTCTGCTGCCACTGGTCTCCCGGGGGAATTGCGGCGGGCTGGTCTCCTTTTTGGGCCCCATAGCTTCCGAATTGAGCATGATTGCCCCCGGGAATCTTCAAGTAGACCGTATTGTCAGGGAGATACTGACGGGCCATTTCATAGGCCGAGCTGTTCACCACACCGTCTCTTGATCCGATCAGAGACAGCACCGGAATGGTTTTTTCCTTCAAGCTCCCTTTTTGATCGGGATACGATGCCAGAAAAAAAGTCCCCAAGACACGCTCGGGATGACTGGCTGCATACCGTGAGGCCATCGTCCCGCCGAGTGAATGCCCGCCGATCACGAACGGTTCCTCCGGATAAGCCAGCAGCACATCATTCGCACGGTCAACCCCGGTAAAGGCAAGATTCAGCGGCATTTTCACAATAACGGTCCGATGGCCGGACATAGCCATCAGCCTGGCAAGAGGCGCATAGCTCTCCGGACCGACCAATCCGCCCGGATACAGGATGATCCCGGGAGGAATATTTTCACCGCCTTCAAAGACGATCAGCCCCCCTCGTTCAGTTACGTTGACGCCATCCCCGTCACGCATAGCCTGCATCGCGGCATCATCCGGCTGATACGGATCGAGATACCAGGCGGCAATCGCTACCAGCACAGCCACGGCCACAAATACATAGATCAAGTAGCGGATAAAGTTTTTCCTCATCACTGTTCCCCCCTCTCGCATTGACTCATTTTTCCTATCAGTAGTATGCACTTTCATTGAAATCGTTTTCTCGATTTTTATTGACAATGAGATTCGACTATTTTTATAATGAATTCAGAGAATACGAAATAGGAACACTGTTCCTTATTATGGAACAATCAGGAGGTGGAGAAAGATCAAGACTCCAAGAGATACCTCTTCGGTTCAATCCGTCGATAGAGCTCTGCACATTTTAAACCTGCTCAAGGAAAATGTGGACGGCTTGGGTATTACTGAATTATCCAACCGGATGGAACTCGCGAAAAGCACTGTACACCGCTTGCTCTCTTCCCTGAAAAACCAGGGATTCGTCAGACAAGACCCGCTTAGCGAGCGTTATCTTCTCGGTCTGAAGCTGATTGAACTGGGGTCGATCGTATCACAATCATTGGAAATACGAAAAATTGCCAACCCGATCATGAGCCGGCTGGTGCAGGAAACGGGCGAAACCTCCCATTTGGTCGTGCTGGAGGATGGAGAAGTGGTCTATATTGAAAAAATTGAAAGCCCTTACACCATCCGCATGTATTCGCTGATCGGCAAACGTGCCCCCGTTCATTGCACGGGTGTCGGAAAAGCGATCATTGCCCATATTCCGGAGAGTGACGTCAGAAAAATCGTCGAGCAGAAGGGTCTGAAGAAGTTTACCGAAAACACGATCACCACGATCGATGATCTGTTCGCGAATCTCCAGGAAATCCGAGAAAAAGGCTACTCGCTTGACAAAGAAGAGCATGAGCCCGGCATATACTGTGTCGCAGCTCCCATTCTCAACCACAATGGCGAGTCCGTCGCCGGTCTCAGCGTATCCGGCCCAACGATGCGCATGGATGAAGAGAAAGTGAAGTTTTGCATGGATCGCGTCGTCTTTTACGCTCGTGAAATCTCCAAACACCTTGGATTCCGAGGGTAATTTTTTTCACAGTATTTAGGAACAATGTTCCTCATTAAGGAACAAATGACTTATAAACAAATTGTCTACGCACTGCCCATGTACTGCTTTCAAAGGAACACTATGAACACATTCCTTAATTATTGGAGGATGACATCATGAAATTGAAAAGCATTTTCTCTGGTCTCGCCGCTACCGCTCTTATCGCATCTCTCGTCGGATGCGGTTCTGGCAACTCCTCTGCTCCCTCTGGCGATCAAGCAGCAGGAGAGGCAGAAGCGTATCCGAAAAAGCAAATCGAACTGATCGTTCCTTACGCAGCCGGCGGCGGAACCGATGCAGTCGCCCGGGCATTTGCGGACTCTGCGAACAAAGTTCTGCCCCAATCCATCGGCGTCGTGAACAAGACAGGCGGCGGCGGTGCCGTAGGCATGAGCGAGGGAGCCAAGGCAAAGCCGGACGGCTACAAGCTGACGCTGGTCACAGTGGAAATGACAACGCTTCCTCCACTCGGTTTGGCCACCTTCAAGCCGGATGACTTCAAACCGGTTGCCCGCCTGAATGCGGACCCGGCAGCCATTACGGTCAGTGCAGACGCTCCTTGGAACACGATCGAGGAATTTGTCGCCTACGCCAAGGAAAACCCGGGCAAGGTGCGTATCGGAAACTCCGGTACAGGCGCGATCTGGCATCTGGCTGCAACCGCGCTGGAACAGAAAATTGATACCAAATTCAACCACATTCCTTTTGACGGGGCCAATCCTGCTGTGACAGCTCTGCTCGGCGGGCACATCGAAGCTGTTTCCGTCAGCCCGGCAGAAGTAGCTGCACAGGTGGAAGCGGGCAAGCTGAAAATGCTGGCCGTCATGGCTGACGAGCGCCTGCCGAAGTTCAAAGACGTACCGACGATGAAAGAAAAAGGAATCGATCTGTCCATCGGTACATGGAGAGGAATCGCGGTTCCGAAAGATACACCGGACAACGTCGTCACCGTATTGAAAGACGCCGCGAAAAAAGTAACGGAAGACAAGGCGTTTACAGATGTACTGGAAAAAATGAACCTGGGCGTATCCTATGCTGACGATGCAGCCTTTTCAGAAGCTGTGAAAAAAGACAGTGAGCTGTTTACGAAACTCGTCTCCGATCTGGGGTTGAAAAAGTAAGAAGCGCTGGACACGGGCGATGCTGTAGTGCACTCCCCGTGTCCTCCGTTTTAGGGAGGGTAGCTCGTGAAGAAGACTGATCTGTTTGTCGGTATTGCTCTCATTCTTTTGTCCGTAGCGGTCTGGATCACGTCGGGGCAATTTCCGTCGGTCGGCGATACAGATGTCGGCCCCGGATTCTTTCCCCGCCTGATCGCCGGCGGCCTGATCCTGATGTCGCTGGTGCTGATCGCAGCCGCATTCCGTCCCGGACAGGCGGCCGAAGAAGCCGGGCCTCCTACGTCCTGGAGACGGACCATTCTTGGTTTTGTCTGTATGTTCGTATTTTTGGCACTCGTCTACCTCGGCGGTTTCCATCTGGCGACACCAGTGTTTTTGCTCGGTTTCATGTGGCTGTTCGGCTATCGGAAGCCGATTGCGTCGATTCTCGTAGCCGTCCTGGTTACGCTGTTTATCTACCTCATCTTTGAAACAGTGCTGCAGGTTCCCCTTCCTGCAGGCGTCTTGTTCGAGTAGAGAATAAGGAGGGAACCGCATGTTTGATCTATTTGTAAACGGGTTAACGAACATCCTGACTGACCCCTTTGCCCTGCTGATGGCTGTCGTCGGCGTCATTATCGGGATCGTGGTAGGGGCTCTTCCCGGACTCACCGCCACCATGGGAGTCGCACTGATCTTGCCGATGACGTTTGGAATGGAGCCTGTCGCAGGTCTTTTGCTGCTGTCCGGCGTATATTTCGGCGGCGTCTACGGCGGCTCGATTACAGCGATTTTGTTGAAAACACCAGGAACTCCCGCAGCCGCGGCTACCGCTTTGGACGGCTATGCCCTGGCACAAAAAGGGATGGCGGGAAAAGCACTCGGTGCCGCGACTCTCTCCTCCTCTATCGGAGGCACGATCAGCATCATCATCCTGATGTTTCTCTCCCCTGTTCTGGCTACGATCGCTCTCGAATTCAGCGCACCGGAGACCTTTGCTCTGGCTGTATTCGGTCTTAGCATCATTGCCAGCATTTCCGGCAAATCGCTGGTCAAAGGACTGATTGCCGGTCTGGTCGGGCTTTTGCTCGCCACGGTCGGACTTGATCCGATCCTCGGCTTCCCGCGTTTCACCGGCGGCAGCGAACAGCTTTTGAACGGCGTCCCGTTCATTCCGATCATGATCGGCCTATTCGCCGCCTCGGAGGCGTTCAAGTCGCTCTCTGACATGAATGTAAAAGAAAAGGTCAAAGTGAAAATCGAAAAAATCGTACCGAGCTGGGGCGAATTCCGCGGCATTATCCCGACGATCCTCCGTTCGACCGGGCTTGGAACCTTTATCGGAATTATTCCGGGAGCGGGCGCCGATATCGCAGCCTTCGTGGCGTACAACGAAACGAAACGGTTCAACAAAGACAAAGAGCCTACGGACAAAAGCAGGATGGCTGGCGTTGCCGCATGCGAATCAGGTGCCAATGCATGTACCGGCGGCGCTCTGGTGCCGCTTTTGACACTGGGAATTCCCGGAGATGCCGTTACTGCTGTCATGCTCGGCGCTCTGATGGTCCAGGGACTGCAGCCAGGTCCGCTTCTGTTTAAAAACAACGGCGACCTCGTCTACACCCTGTTTATCGGGATGATCATCTGCTACGTGGTCATGTGCTTGCTCGGATTGTTCACGGCTCGCTACTTTGCCAAGGTTGTGCAAATTCCGAAAGAGATTTTGACCCCAGTCATCCTGGTTCTATGCATTGTCGGATCATATGCGATCAACAACAGCTTCTTTGATGTGTTGATCATGGCGGTAGCGGGTGTGATCGGCTTCTTTATGCAAAAACACGACTTCCCGGCTTCGCCGATCGTGCTGGCTCTGATTCTCGGCCCGATGGCAGAAAGCCAGTTCCGCAGAGCGCTAGCGCTTTCCAGCGGCAGCTACGATATTTTTTATACGCGGCCCATTCCGCTCATTCTTTTGCTGCTGTCGGTCATTACCCTGCTCACTCCGATCGTAAAAGCCATTTGGCAGCAGAGAAAACGCGCTCATCAATAACGCAGCCTGGAGGAAATCATGATGGACGTAGTCACTTTTGGAGAAACGATGGTACTGTTTACTCCGGAGAGCACTGGACTGATGCGCTATGCGCACACCTATACGAGAAAATTTGGAGGCTCGGAAACCAATTTTGCCATTGGGCTTGCCCGCCTCGGCCATTCTGTCGGCTGGATCAGCAGGGTAGGCAACGATGAGCTGGGCAAAGCGATGCTCTCGTTTGTCCGGGGAGAAGGGGTGGACACGAGCTGCGTCCGCCTTGATCCCGATGCGCCTACCGGCCTTTATTTCAAGGAAATCCGCAACGCCAGCGATGTCAACGTGTACTACTACCGCAAGGGCTCCGCTGCCAGCCGGATGACCGCTGCCGACCTCGACGAAGCCTATCTCGCGCAAGCCCGCTATTTGTTCGTGTCGGGGATCACGCCTGCGCTGAGCGAATCGTGCCGCGAGATGGTGTTTGAAGCGATTCGCATGGCAAAAGCAAGCGGATTGACTGTCGTCTTCGACCCGAACCTGCGGAAAAAGCTGTGGACGGAAGAACAGGCCCGCGAAACGCTGCTTGCCATCGCCGCCCAGTCCGACATTATTTTGCCCGGACTGTCCGAAGGGACGTTTCTCTTTGGAGAAACCGATCCTGTCAAACTGGGAGAGCGATTCCTCAGCCTTGGCGCCAAAATTGTCGTTTTGAAGCTGGGCGAAAAAGGAGCCCACTACTTTACGCCAGAGGAAAACCTGCACATTCCCGGCTTTCATGTCGAGCAGATGGTTGACCCTGTCGGTGCCGGTGACGGATTCGCGGCCGGGTTTGTCTCCGGTCTGCTGGATGGCCTTCCGCTTCCCGAAGCGGTCAAACGGGCCAATGCTGTCGGTGCCATCGTCACGATGGTGAACGGCGATGTCGAAGGCCTGCCGGAACGCTCCGATTTGAAACGGTTCGTGGAATCGCCCGGCGAAGAAGTGATGCGCTAAAAGCTCGTTTTCGATAATGGGAAGGAGAATGTGAGATGACCAAACTAGAGAAAATCCTCGACAGCGGTGTCGTAGCTGTGATTCGCGGAGCGAAGCCGGAGAAGATCATGGCGGTGGCAAAAGCGCTCTACGAAGGGGGCGTGACTACACTGGAGATTACGGTGGAAACGCCGAAAGTGCTCTCTTTGATCGAACAGGTTGCCAGCGAGTACGGAGACAAGCTGGTTATCGGTGCGGGAACAGTGTTGGACCCGGAAACAGCCCGCGCCGCCATCATGGCCGGGGCCCAGTTCATCTTTTCCCCGACCGTGAATCCGCAAACGATCCAGATGGCCAAGCGCTACGGTGTCGTGAGCATTCCCGGCGCCCTGACACCGACCGAGATTTTGACGGCGTATGAGCACGGCGCAGACGTGATCAAAGTATTTCCGGCCAACGTATTTGGCCCCGGCTACTTGAAAGACGTGCACGGTCCGCTTCCGCACATTCCGCTGATGCCGACCGGAGGCGTCGATCTCTCCAATGCAGCCTCCTATATCAAGGCCGGCGCGGTCGCCGTTGGCGTAGGAAGCTCTCTCGTCAGCTTCAAGGGAGCGGTGGACGAGGCGTATCTGAACAGTCTGACCCAAACAGCGCGCCAATTCGTCGAGATCGTCAAGGCAGCGCGATCCTAGAGAGGAGTCGAAACAGATGACAAAACCGCTTGTTTTTGTCCCTCACCGCATCGCTGAATCAGCGCTTGCCCTGCTACGCGAGCGCTGCGAAGTGGATTATCGCGACATCGAGGAAAAGCTGGACGACGCATCGTTTGCAGCCGGTCTGCAGCGGGCCGACGGGTTGATGATCTACTCCCGGCACAAAATCAATGCCTCCGTCCTGGAAAAGGCTCCCCGTCTGCGGGTCGTCAGCAATATCGCGGTCGGTTACGACAATCTGGACCTTCCCGCATTGACAGCCCGCGGCATCCTCGCGACGAATACCCCGGACGTCTTGACCGAGACAACCGCCGATCTGACCTTTGCCCTGCTGATGGCGGCTGCCAGACGTGTACCGGAGGCTGACCGGTTTGTGAAAAACGGCCAATGGAATGAATGGCTCCCCAGTCTGATGCTCGGAAAAGACGTGCACGGCGCGACCATCGGGATCGTCGGGATGGGCAGGATCGGAGAAGCTGTCGCCCGGCGAGCCAAAGGCTTTGACATGAACATTCTGTACTTCAACCGCTCCCGCAAGCCGGAAGCGGAAAAAGCTCTGGGGGTACAGTTCACCTCGCTTGACGATCTGTTGTCCCGGTCCGACTACGTGGTGGTGATGACGCCATTGACCCCGGAAACAGAGGGCCTCATCGGAGAACGCGAGCTGGCTCTGATGAAAAGCGACGCCATTTTGATCAATACCTCCCGGGGACGTGTCGTCGATGAACAGGCCTTGATCCGTTCTCTGACGGAGCGCCGGATAGGCGGAGCCGGCCTGGACGTCTTCCAGATGGAGCCGACGCCAAAAGACAATCCGCTGCTTTCCTTGCCCCACGTGGTCACACTCCCTCATATTGGCAGCGCCACGAGGGAAACCCGGGAGAAGATGGCGCTCAAGGCCGCGCGCAACATGCTTGCAGGTCTTTTTGGGAAACGTCCGGAAAATTTGTTAAATCCTTCTTGACTCCGCTTTTTCAGCGTGATAATATCTAACCCATACGAAATCGGAAGGGTGACTTATGAACAATGGACATCTAATCCTGTCTCCATGAAAACAACCGTTTGAAAATAACCATGTCTGTGGGAAACGAAACGGTTTCTGGATAGGATTGGTATGGATGTTCATAGTCGCATGCATCTTTTTTCGGTGTCGACAGCTTGCTTTGTTGTCGGTATGAGGATGCACTCCTGAAGGGTGAACTTGCTTCCCAGAATCTCAGAAGCATGGCACATTCCTTTGGATAGAAGGAAGCCCCTTTGAGCTGTTTTTGGGCTTATGTTTTGTCTTCCTTGCGATCACGATCTCTTCGCCTCCTGTCCAGGAACTTGGATGAGGAGGTTTTTTTATGCGAGAAAAAGGAATCTTTCGCAATAAAGTCATACAAACGATCCTGCTGTCTGCGCTGTTTTTGCAAATCGGCGTATGGGTCCGCAACTTCGCGATCCTGCTGTTTGTCATGCAGCAAACAAACGGCGATCCTTTGGCTGTCTCGATGATTTACGTGGCGGAATACGCTCCGATCTTTATTTTTTCCTTTATTGGCGGGACGTTCGCTGACCGTTGGCGCCCCAAGCGAACGATGGTCTGGTGTGATATTTTAAGCGCGCTGTCTATCTTCGGAGTCCTGCTTGCTTTTGTGTTCGGAACCTGGAAAGCGGTCTTCTTCGCGACGCTGATCTCGGCCATTTTGTCCCAGTTTTCGCAGCCGTCCGGCATGAAGCTGTTCAAAATGCACCTTCCTGCCGAGCAGATGCAAGCGGGTATGTCCATCTATCAAACGCTTTTTGCCATTTTCATGATCCTTGGCCCTGCCCTCGGGACGTTTGTGTTTCAGACATTTGGGATCGGTGTAGCAATCGCGGTGACCGGTGTCGCTTTCCTGCTCTCCGGCGCCGTTCTTGTGCGGCTGCCCGCCGACCACGTAGAGGAAAACGGGCAGCAGCCGACAACTCTATGGCAGGAAATGGTCGACGGCATCCGTTATGTGTTGAAAAGCAACATTCTGACAAAGCTGGGCTTATGCTTTTTGGCAGCGGGCCTAAGCATCGGACTCATCCAGCCTCTGAGCATTTTTCTCGTGACGGAGCGATTGGGCTTGCCTATGGAATCCCTCAAATGGCTGATGACAGTCAACGGGATCGGCATGATTGTCGGGGGTGCGCTGACCATGACCGTTGCCAAAAAAGCCTCTCCGCAAAAGCTGTTGGTCATCGGCATGCTGGTCAATGCAGTAGCCATGAGCATCGCGGGCTTATCGACCAACCTCTGGCTGACGTTGACGGCCCAGTTGTTCAACGGCCTGTTTATGCCTTGCATTCAGATCGGGATCAATACGATGATCTTGAAGCATACCGAGGGCGCTTTTGTCGGCCGCGTGATGGGAATCCTGAGCCCTCTCTTCACCGGAGCCATGGTTTTGACGATGAGTATCGCGGGTCCATTGAAAAAACTGCTCTCACTCGTCTCTGTTTTCGAGATGGCTGCGCTTCTGTTCATTGTCGGCCTGCTCTTCATCGTACCGCTTTTGCGGTCGCAAGCAGGTTCGGAACAAGAAGCTTCCGGTTGAACCTGTTGAATGACAAAATGAAACCACGCGGGAGAATTGCACCTGCGTGGTTTTTTGTATCCTGCCGGAAGAGTTCCGGTTTTTGGGTTTTTGGGTTTTTGGGTTTTTGGTTCTGCCGACTGTCAGGATATGTCGGCTTTCCGGCTTTCCGGCTTTTCGGCTTTTCGGCTTTTCCGCTTTCCCGCTTCCAGCCTTTCCCCTACCCGAACGCCTGTGCAGCAATTGCGTACAAGCGGCCGTTCCTCTCCGGCAGCTTTTCCGCATTCCTGATCATGATCGGAGGCTGGCTCGCCTTTTGAAATCCGCACTGCTCCAGAAAAGCCAGGAATTCTTCATGTCCAGACGGTACATCGATCCGCAGCTTGCCTTGATATCCGCTCGCAAGCTGTTCCACGATTTGTTTCGCTCCCTGCAGGTCAAAAGCGACGATCGGGCCGAGTATCAGGTTGACCGGCCCCTCTACAGACAGGCCATAGCCAATGACAGCTCCATCCTGCCGCTTCAAGACGACGCCATTTTGCGCCTGCTGGATGCGATGAATCAAAAATCTTCTGCGGTCCGCGCCGACTGCGGCCTTGTCCAGCTCCACGATTTGCTCCAGATGCTCCCCGGTCAGCTTCTCTACAAATGTATCTCCTGTATCAAACGATGCTCGATGCCGCTGGTACGCTTCGCATAAGTATTTGTGCACGCAATCTACGGACACAAAGCCCATGCTTTCGTACATCGGCTTTCCCTCCGGTGTGGCGATCAGCATCAGGGCTGTATCCGCTGAAGTCGAGGCGGCATCGATACAAGCCTGTGTTACTTGTTTCCCCAGCCCCATCCCTCTGCATTCAGGATGAACGATGACCATGCCGATGGAGGCAAGCGTTTCGCCGTATGGAACAATCGCGGCGCTTGAGTACACTTTTCCCTGGTCATCACGGTGTCCGAATACTCTCCCTGCAGCAATGAGGGTTGCCAGCTCTGCTTCATGGTAATCCCAGCCTACCGAGGCAGACAGCTCGATCAGCCCCGGAATATCCCCGCTGGCAAGCTCGTCCAACCTCAATTCGTGCCGTTTGCTGACAGTCATGTTCTTTTCTTCTCCCTTTCTCCCGATCTTCCTGGATTTATGTGTCTTTCCTCTCCTTTTTTTGCCGCTCGCGAAAGCGCCGCACTTTCATCAGGTTGCCGCACGCCTTATCGTCGCACCAACGGCTGGAGCGGTTGCGGCTCTCGTCGTAATACACCCAGAGGCAATTGGCGTTTTCGCAGATCTTCAATCGCCGCAAATCGGTACCAGCCAGAAGCTCGGCGAAGGAAAGTGCGATTTTCCCTATGACCAGGTCCCATTCTTCGCCTCGTACAACCTCCTCTATTTGAAAGCCATCCGGCCGATGAACGATGCGGCGGCAGCTGGGCACAGCCGCAAGCACCTGATTGATGCCGACCAGATCGCTTGGATCAGGTGCTTGTCCTGTTGCCACCGCTTCCGTGACATTTCGCATCTGCTGCCGCAGTTCTCTCAAGCTCTGGAGCAGCATAGGGTCTGTAGGAAGGGGGACTTTCAGCTCCCACTTCGTCGAAAAATACTGCCACCATTCAGGCTTGCCAAGCCGGTCATCCCGCTGTCCGGACCCTCGCCAGTCTCTGCAATCGCTGTTGATAAAATCAAGACATATCCACTCCACGGAGTTTTTTCTCCTCTCTTGAACCACTCGCCAAAATATGGTAAGGTATTGTTTGTAACCACCAAAATGTATTTAAGTAGTTACAGACAGTATTCTTCTCCAGATTCTACCTTCATTATACTGCCGTTAATCACTCTTTCCCAGATGAGGAGGACTTGCATGAACCGTATGGAGTTGCTGTTGCACGAGTGGGATTGTACATTCGCCAAAGAAGATTGGTATCCCCCCTTGAAAGACGCCTTGGCAGGACTCACCGCAGCCGAAGCAAGCTGGCGGCCGCCTGGCGAAGCTGCCAACACCATTTGGGAGAATCTGAGCCACTTGCTGTTTTACAAGGAACGGCTGCTTCACCGTTTGAAGGGCACCGAACAGCCTTCTACAGCTTCCACCAACGACGACACCTTTGCCCCATCCGGAGGACCAGAGGACGAGGAGGCCTGGCAAGCGGACGTCAAGCGGATGGAGACTCTCCACTATGAACTGAGAGACGTGCTCGCTTCCATTCCGGAGACCTCCTTCGATCAGCCGTCGCCTTCAAAGCCTTTGGGGCTGAGCGTATTCAGCATCATCATGCACGATGCGTTTCATACCGGACAGATTGTGCAGATTCGCAAACTGCAAGGCACCTGGCCCGCACGCAGGTCTTTTGATTAAGAATCCGCTTCTTAGACAAATACCCAAACCCGCCCGGCTATGCCCTCATACATTGTAGGGAAGTTCATCGGAGCGAGGCGATTCCATGAGTCAAAAGTCCGAAGGTTTGTCGGCTGACGATCTTGCTTTATTGGCGGCTGTGATTGTATTAATCGGAGACTTTCTGGCGCTATTGGCCTTGGTGCGGGAGCGGCAGGAAAAGACTAAGAAATGAAGAAAAGCCGTTGCTCGCGACAGCAACGGCTTTCATTCGTAAATGAAGGAAATCGCCCTCTGCTTTTAGTAAGGCGATCCTTCTTTGCTTTCATTGATCGGATCACCGGGCTTCGGTGTGATTCCATACTGAAACGGGTTGCCTTTGCCCGATGGAGCCTCTACCTCAACGGCCGGAAGCTTGTCGACTACCTGCTTGAATTCAGGGGCGTAATAGCTGGTCAGCTTGATTGTCGCCGTCATCCTGCTGTCTTTGGGGACGGTAAATTCATCCTTCTCCGCCGCAGCGACAGTGAATTCATCTACCCGCAAATATCGGGACAATCCCTGTACCTCCTTGAGGAAGAGGTACAGCTCATCGTATCCTCCCTTTACAGAAAGCGTGATCTCCACGCTTCCCAATGCGGTTTCCGGCAGCAGTCTCCTGAGCGTGTCTGCCGTGGGCATGGCAAGTGCAGCGCTGCGGTCCTTGGCATTGGGTTCAGATGCTATTCCTGTTGCTTCCGCTGTACCTGTTTCCTTTTTGTCCGTATCTGAGTTTGTTTTCGGCTCTTTGGCTCCAGTTGACTCTTCGGCTGCTGTATCCGCCCCCTGCTCTTCTTTCGAAATGATCTGCTCCACCATGTCTTTCGTCGACAGCACTTTTGGCTGGGTAAAGCTGGCCGTAAGGATCTCGACCTTGCTGATCGTCTGGAGCTTGCCCAAATCCTTCACGAGCTGATCTGTATAGGGAGAGACGGGGATTGCCTCCGTAACCTTTGCCAATGCTTCCTCGGAAACGGTATCATCCTTCTTTTTCTCTGTATTCCTGCTGCTCAGCCCTTGCACCGTCGCTTGCAGCTGAGCCAGTTCTACCGTTAGCTTGCTCTTTTTTGCCTGCAACGGCGTGAGATAGATATAGTAGAAGACAGCGAGCAGGGCAAACAGCAAAGCAACAAACAAGAACAGGTATTGACGTGTTTTCTCAGCCATGTTCACTCTCCTACTTCTTCTGCTCTTGTGTACGTGCAGCAAGCTGCTTGTTCAGCACGCCCAGGTCCAGGGTGAGTACCTTCACTTCAAATGTAGCCGTGTAGCGGGGCAGGATGTCTCCGCCCACCGCACTCAACGCTGCCGAATGGGGCCTGCCTTTCTCGTCCACCGGCCCGGTCCACTTCACGGGTACGGAAGCGATTGTTTTTATCTGCGCTTCCCGTACGTATGGCGAAGCCTGCAAATTGTGCAGATAGGCGGCCACATCGTCATATTGCTCAAAGCGGCCGGTGAGCTGCACCGTGCCATCCAGGGCATAACTGATTTTCAGCAGCTTTCCCATCTCCGGCAGGTTTTCGGAAAAATTGTCGAGCAGGAGCGTTGTCGGGTAGAACAGATGCTGCATCTTCTCCGACAGCTCTACATAGTCTTGCAAAGTCGCTGTATTTGCTTTCAAGCCGATCCGCTTTTCCGCTGCCTGGACCATTTGTTTTTGCTGCGCGATTTCCTGCTGCAATCTTTCCACCGTTGCCTGATCGGCATAGTAGGCAAAGCCCATCCAAGCCGCCCCGATAAGCCAAAGCAGCCCTGTCGCGGAGAGCAACAGGACTCCGCCTCTAACCTTTTTCTTTTTTGGTAATAGGTTAATGGTTACCACTTGCGTCAACCTCTCAAGGTTAGTCCCGCCGCTGCCGTAAAGGCCTGAACATTCAGCGGTTGCGTATGCTGAAGGCGGATATGGTGGATGGGCAGAGGAACGATCTCAAAGCTCGTCATGCGATTTTTAAGAAGCTGGATGGTGTGCTCCAAATCGTCATCTTCACCGGTTACATAGATCGTCTGAATACGGGTCCCGTCATTTTTCATGCTGAACTGATAGAAGTTGATCACGCGGTCGACTTCCCTGACCAGATCAGCTACAAATAATGCATGGACGGCAGCAGCACCGTCTGTCCCCCCGGATGCGGAAGCCTGCTCATAATGGGCGAGATGGATCGGAATGTTTCGCAAAAACTCCGGAATATCGCTTTGAAAAATGCTGACGTTGACCGAATGCCGTCCGAGCTGCAGGAACATGAAGTCGGTTTTGTGGACTTCCCCGCTCTCCTCCAGCAGCCGGTACAGAGCAAGCGGTTCGATATCAACAGCCGTTACTTCGATATCGAGTACCTTCAACAATTCGATATATTGGTCGATCAAATCACCAGGAGCGGCAATCACCAAGTATTCATCCTCCGGCTGCGGCTCCTCCGCGAGGCTGTACTCTCCCAGCTCGTCCATCTCCAGCGACGGCGGCACTTCTCTGATCTTGTGAAAGTCAAAATAGGGCCTTGCAAAAGGAAGGTGAATGGTCGTCCCCAGCTCGATTTCGAGCAAAGAACGAATATCGTCCGTCGTCAGCTTGGGCTGAATGGTTTTTCGAATCACCACGGTTGACGTCGGAACGGAGAGAACCGCCTTCTTTTTGGAAAGCCGCAGCTCCTTCTTGGCTAGAGTCAGCTGTATTTTTACCCGCTCGATATCCGTGATCCGCCCGTTCTCGAAGGTTCCTTCCTCCAGCGGGATCAGACCTGCCTGCCGTATCTCCACGCCTGTGTCCGTTCGCCGTGCTTCTGTAAAGCGAAGCCCGTCTTCTTCCACGGCAATGCCGATACGAACGGGATTCGTCATAAAAGGGATGCGCAGTTTCATCCGCCTCTTTTCCTTTCTGTCAGCCCCAGAGCTGATGCAATTCCAGTTCCTGTGTTTGGGAAATCCGGTTCCTTAATGCATGCGCAAGCTTTCGCCCTGTCGATGATTATTGTGTTATAGGAAGCTTGCCACTTGACGAAATTCTTCATTTTTCGACACATTTCTTCTATCACTCACTTATTTTTCGACACACCCTCCCGGTCAACCTTCTGCTCAGCGGAAAAGGAAATTGCTATTTCATTTGCTGTCAGAAGAACACATCCACATACCAGCCGATGATCGCATCTCCTTTGAGATAGGCAAGCAGTGACCCGGCAGCGATGAATGGTCCAAATGGCACCTGCGTTTTCCTCCCCGTCCCTCGAAAGAGCATAAGTATGATGCCAAACAGCGTTCCCAACAGAGCTGACAAAAAGATGGAAAGCGCCAGCAAAGGCAGGCCCAGAAACAGACCCACTACGGCAAACAGCTTGATGTCGCCTCCCCCTACACCGCCGCGGGACAGTACGGTGAGCAGGAAGAACAGGCCAAATCCGACTGCCATGGCGATCAAGTGCATCCAGTAGGGCTGTGTCGGGTGGACGAGCAGCCGGAGTATGAGAAACAGAGCCAGCGCAGGCAGAGTCACCTTGTCCGGGATAAGCCGATAGGCGAGGTCAGCCACGCTCACAATGACGAGCAGCGAGACAAACAGCAAACCCATAAACATCTCGGCGCTCCAGCCGTAGGTGAGATAGACAAGGGCAAATGAGATACCGCAGATGCCTTCCATGACTGGATAAAGCAGCGAGACTTTTGTCCGACAATAGCGGCATGCCCCCCTATTCAGCAAATAGGAAAGAACAGGGATCAGATCGAGGGGACGCAGCCTGGTGTCGCAGCTTTTGCAATGAGACGGCGGTTGGACAATGGATTCCCCCTGCGGGACTCGCAGACCGACGACGTTGAAAAATGAACCGAATACGAGGCCGAATACAAACAGGACGGCCGTGATCAGGTACTCCATGGCTTCTCTCCTAGTTGGTGGAACGGGTATAGTTTGCTTTGATTCAGGAAAAAACTTCCTGCACCGCATTGGGATGTAGGAAGTTTTTATTGGTTCATTTTGTTGCCCGTGTTTTAAAAAGCGCTCGTAGCCGTGGCTGTAGTGGAAGAAGCCTGTTTCCAGGCTCCCTCCGGTTCCGCCCTGCATAGAAGCGGGGCCTGTACGCGCCGAGGCGATTCGCGTAGGAGCGTCAAAGTCGGACAGCTTTAGGGGCAGGGTCACTCAGAGGTGACGCTCCTGTTTCCTGCGACTCGCTGCTCTGCTGAGCCAGGCTGGACAAGTCGTACATCAGGAAACAGGCTTCTTCGGCGAGCGTTTGTTTTCTCAATAGATATATACTCTCTTATAAATCTTGAGTTGATTTTTTACTTTTTACCATCAAGGTATACTTTGTCTCGATCCAAGGCACTAATATCTTCATCTACAAAAACCCTATCTCCTTCCTGCAACTTTACTTTAATTACTTGCTTCGTAATTTTTGTATCATTGTCCTCTTTAGCGGTAATTGTGACTTCGCTTTTCTTAACATCGTAAGTTTTATCTTCCCCTGGAACCTGAATGTCACTAATAAATCCTTCTTTTTGCAACTCTTCCAAGGTATAATCCCCAGTCGCTTTCCCTTCAGCAGTAGCTGCCATTCTCGCCGCATTTGCCAACATTTGCGCATTCGCGATGTGCGCATCCTTGCGGCTATTTTCAATGATATTTCCTACTGACGGAATCGCAATCGCCGCAATAATCCCCAAAATCACCACAACGGCGAGCAGTTCGACCAGCGTAAGGCCTCGTTGATCCTTCAAATAACGTGTAAACATATAAGTTCCTCCCCACAATATCCTTCATGCCTAGCGTACTTTACCAAAAATTTCAAACATCGGAATCATGATGGCGAGTACAATCGTACCCACAATCGCCGCAAGCAGGACGATCATCAATGGTTCGATCAGCGACTTGATTTTGTCAACGGCACTGTCCACCTCCGCCTCGTAGAAATCAGCTACCTTTTCCAGCATCTGATCCAGTGATCCGGTCTCTTCTCCGATGGCGATCATGCGTGAGACGAGCGGCGGGATTACCCACGCCCGCTTCAGCGGCTCGGATAGCGGCCTGCCCTCGCGCAAGCTGGTTTTTGATTCATGCACGGCTTGACTGATAATCTTGTTGCCAACGACATCTTCTACAATCGTGAGTGCTTGCAAAATCGGCACCGAGCTGGAAAACAGCGTACTCAACGTCCGGCTCATGCGGGCCAGTGCGCCTTTCTGCATAAGTTTGCCAAATATCGGCAATCTCAGTGTAGCATAATCCGCAAAATATCGTCCATAAGAAGTATTGACAATAATGCGAAATACAAAATATATGCCAATTATACCTATAGCATATAGGTACCAAGAACTAACTACACTTTCACTAGCTGCCATGACCATCCGTGTCATCGCAGGGAGCTCGGCGTGAAAGCTGGCGAACATCGAGACAAAGGTAGGCACGATGTTGATCAAAAGGTACATCGTTACGGCAATAGACAAAATCCCGACCGTGATCGGGTACATCATCGCCGACTTGATTTTTTCCCGCGTGTAGTGCGACTTTTCGTAGTAGGTAGCAAGCCTGTCCAGGACGATTTCCAGACTTCCCGACGCTTCCCCGGCCCGAATCATGCTGAGAAACATTGCTTCAAAGACCTTCGGATGCTTGCCGAACGCCTCAGACAGCTGTCCGCCCTTGCGAATCTCCGCTTCTACCTCCTCCAGTATCTTGCGCAAGACTTTACTCTCGCTTTGCTGGGCAAGAATATGGACGGAATCGACAATCCCGATCCCCGCCCTGATCAGGGTGGCAAGCTGGCGCAGAAATACGACGAACTCCTGCGACTTCACCGGCTTGCCGAAATGGATTTCGCGCTGCAGGAAGCCTTTCGCTTCCTGTTCAATCGAAAGCGGGGCCAGCCCTTGACGCTTCAGCTCAACGATGGCGACTGGCTTGGCGGCAGCCTCGATCTTCCCGCGCTTGCGCCTGCCTGTGCGGTCCTTCGCTTCGTAAATAAACGTCGGCATCTACTCTAGCGCCCTTTCATTCAAATAGTGTTGCGCGGCTTCGGGAGTAATCTGTCCCTTGTCCACTAGCTCTTTGACGGAGCTTTCCATCATGTGCATTCCCAGTTCGCGTCCCGTCTGCATCAAGCTTTTGATTTGATGATTCTTCTCGCTGCGTATCAGGTTGGCGACAGCATGTGTATGAACGAGAATCTCAGTGGCGACTGCCCGGCCGCCCCCGACCTTCGGAAACAGGCGCTGCGAGACGATCCCGACCAGAACGGAAGACAACTGCATCCGAATCTGGGATTGCTTGTCGCCCGGAAAGACATCGATAATCCGGTCGATGGTCTTGGGCGCATCGGTTGTATGCAGCGTCGCGAGCACCAAATGTCCCGTCTCCGCCGCTGTGACTGCTGTCGAGATCGTCTCCAGATCCCGCATCTCGCCGACCAATATGACGTCAGGGTCCTGCCGCAGCGAAGCCCGCAGTCCGCTGGCAAAATCTTTGGTATCAAAGCCGATCTCCCGCTGATTGACCATGGAGAGCTGATGCTTGTGCAAATACTCGATCGGGTCTTCCAGCGTAACGATATGCTTTCTCATCGTCC
The DNA here is from genome assembly GCF_038592925.1 of Brevibacillus sp. FSL K6-2834. Taxonomy (NCBI): domain Bacteria; kingdom Bacillati; phylum Bacillota; class Bacilli; order Caryophanales; family Paenibacillaceae; genus Brevibacillus; species Brevibacillus sp. FSL K6-2834. The sequence goes on along the minus strand of NZ_CP151945.1, from coordinate 1,321,127 downwards.
TGTTCATGTAGTCGATCATCGCCGCCAATGTAGTCGACTTGCCGCTTCCCGTCGGCCCTGTAACGAGCAGTAACCCTTGGGGCTTGTGGCAAAGCTTCCGGATTACCTCCGGCAGTCCCAGCTCTTCCAGTGACGGGATGCCTGTCGGAATGACCCGGGCGACAAGCCCGATGCACCCGCGCTGGTGGTACGCATTGACGCGGAAACGCGAGATGCCCGGCAGTCCGTAGGAGAAATCCAATTCTCCCTTTTCCAGAAAGGACGGATACAAATGCTGCGGGATCAGCTCCTTGGCCATTTCCTCGGTGTCGCTTGGCGCAAGCGGAGAAATGTCGAGCCGGCGCAGTTCCCCGTCAATTCGGAATACGGGAGAGGTGCCTACTGTCACATGCAGGTCCGATGCCTTTTTTTCAAAAGCGTATCTGAGCAGCTTTTTGATTTCGACGCCAGCCATCCGTTCTTACCCTCCTTGGCATTGATCCGGCCACTATTCCGGCAGTGCGATCCGGTAGATTTCTTCCAGGGTAGTCAATCCCTGTCTCACCTTCAACAGGGCATCGTCAAACATCAGCACCATCCCGTTTTTTACGGCGTGTCGCTTGTATTCGACAGCGGGGAGACGCTGAATAATCATCTGCCGAAACGCATCGTCCATGACGAAGCTTTCGTGGACCGCCAGCCTGCCGCGATACCCTGTCATGCTGCAACTGCCGCATCCCACGCCGCGCCAAATCGTCTCAATGCGCAGTCCGCGCTGGGAAAAGATCGCTTTTTCCTGCTCGGTGGCCGGCATCTCTTTTTTGCATTCCTTGCAGATACGCCGGACGAGCCGCTGGGCTACGACTCCGTTGAGCGAAGAAGCCAGCAAAAACGGAGGAATGCCCATATCCAGCAAGCGCGTAACGCTGCTCACGGCGTCGTTGGTATGCAGCGTGCTTAGCACCTGATGCCCTGTCAATGCTGCCCGGATCGCGATCTCGGCCGTATCTTTGTCGCGAATCTCCCCGACCATGATAATATCCGGGTCCTGACGCAGGATGGAGCGCAGCACGGATGCGAAGCTCATGCCGATTCCGTCGTTTACGTGCACTTGATTGATTCCGTCCAACTGATACTCGACCGGGTCTTCCACCGTAATGATATTGACATCCTCCTGGTTGAGGTGGTTGAGTGCCGCGTACAGCGTGGTCGTCTTCCCGCTTCCCGTCGGTCCCGTCACCAGCATGATGCCGTTTGGCCGGTTGATCAAATTCCGGAAATAGGAGAGATTTCGATTGGTCAAGCCCAGCTTGTCTATTTCGATCAAGGCATTGGACACATCCAGGAGGCGCATGACGATTTTCTCGCCGTAAATGGTCGGAAGTGTCGATACCCGAACGTCGATCTCCTTGTAGTCCACATGCATCTGAATCCGGCCGTCCTGGGGAGTGCGCCGCTCCGCGATGTTGAGGTTGGACATGATTTTGATCCGCGCTGTCAAAATGCCGATCATGTGGCGCGGCAGCACGCGCTCGGTCCGCAAGACGCCGTCTACCCGATAGCGGATGCGGACCCCGTCCTCCTGCGGATCGATATGGATGTCGCTGGCACGCAGTTGGACTGCCTGTTCAAACATCTGGTTGACCAGGCGAACGATCGGGGAATCTTCATCGACGATGCGAGATTCTTCAATCTCGTCCGCCTCGATCTTTTCCATCAGCTCCTTCACCGAGCCCTGCATGCTGTACATCCGGGAAATCGCCCGCTGGACCTCGTCCCGGGTAGCAATGACCGGCTCGATGACAAAGCCTGTGCTGAGCCGCAGCTCATCGATCGCAAAGTAGTCGAGCGGATCGATCATCGCCACGGTCAGCTTGTTTCCCTCTTTTTTCAACGGAATGAGAGAATATCGTTTCGCCACCTCTTCCGAAACGATGCTGGACAAGGACGGGTCTATCTTGACGCGATACAGGCTGACGTGAGGGATTCCCAACTGGAATTCCAAAATCTCGATCAGCTGCTGCTCCGTAATGTAGCCCTGCTGCAGCAAATGATCCCCCAGCTTCAGCTTCGACTTTTTCTGCTCGACCAGCGCCTCCTGTAGCTGCTCTTCGCTGATCAGGCCGCTTTCGACGAGGATGTCCCCCAGCCGTTTCCTACCCATGCCCGTCACCTCTCAGGCGCGTCATGCAAAATAATGACGCCGTTGTTTTTCTCGACCTTTACCGCTGCTCCCGCACCAACCGAAGCTGAGCCTTGAGGAACGGCAGCCCCTGCGTTTTCCGGCAAAGGGGCTATATCGGGAGGTCTTGCGCTGCTGCCTGTATCGGCAGGCGCGTAGCTATCCCCGTATGGCTTCACGCTTCCGTAGATGATTTCCGGCGGCAATTCCTCTTCCGCTTCGCTGCCGACCCATGGCTCCGCTTCCGCTTCTGTCGGCCAGTCGTCCTCCCGGCTTTTCGTTCCGACCGCTCCCACTTCTCTCGGACCGACAGCGATCACGTTCGGGACAGGCTGATACAGGTTGTCCGAGACGAGCACCTTTTTATTCGAACCCGGATCGTAGAGGAACACCTTTGCCCGCAGCCCTTTTTCTCCGACGCGCACGATCCGCTCCTGATTCGGTTTCATATCGCGGTCTACCCGAACGATCGTACCGGGGCTAAAGGTTTCGGTCGTTTCCGCCATGAGCTGCGGCTTGCCCTTCTCCAATGACTGACCGCTTCCGTAGAGAGCGACCCGTAGACGGCCCTGCTCAACCGCTGCATGGATATAGACCGGCGTCTTCATTCGATTGGCCAAGCGCAAATCCATATCCCGTCCGTTTACGAATGCTTCCAGTCCGATCCTTTGAAAATCGACCGGGCGTTTCGCGCTGTGCCGCTCCACCACGCTCAGAGAGCTGGTGAGCGCCGTTTCGTACAACGCAGAGGCTACCTGTACGGCGCTTCCGCCAAGGCCGTCGGGTATTGCCTGCCGTTCATCTATAAGCTGGTAGCCTTTTGCTGTCGTAAACGGCCCGGCAGCTTCATTGAAGGAAAACACCTGGTCCGGCATCAGGATGGTGCCATTGAGCAGTTCGGCAGCCCTTTTCACGTTCACCAGGCGAGAAGGCCCCTCCGTGCCAATCGTCCCGTTCCACTCGCCCAGCAAATCCACGCTTTTCTCCAGATCCTTTCGTGTGATTGCCGGCTCGTCCTTTTTCGCCTTGATCGGTATGCGCAGACCGTAGCGCAGGGTGCGAAACTCTGTTTCGACAGCCGAAACAGTCTCTTCCACATCGACCTGATAACCAGCCTGATCCAGTATCACGACTGCTTTATTGTTTTCGATTCGGAGTGTAGCCGCGACCGCTTTCCGGTCAATTTCGCCGGCGATGCGCTCCACCTGCCGAACCAGCTCGGAGCGGTCGTAGTGAACGGCCAGCGGTACTGTGCCGTCCGCTTGTTTCCCTGCCAGCCGCTGAAACCATCCTGTCAATCCCGCAGAATCGCGAGAGCGCTCAACGGCTTGCCGGATCGTCTCTTCTGCCTCGAAACGCAATCCCAGCTTTTCCTTGTCAAGTAAATAGGTGCGATCTTCGAGGGTAAGCACGGCGGGCATTCCGGAGAGGTCCTCAACCTTTCGTTTCACGCTGGCCCGCGCTTCTTCTATCGTCAGCCCGGCTAGCGAAAGGCCGGCTACCTGTACATCGGACAGCCTCCCGCCCGCCTCCGAATCCGGTTGGTCCCACAAGCCGGAGGCGAGCAGGGAGACCGCCCCGAACACACATGATTGGATAAGCAGGAGCGCAAAGGCCCCGCCAAACAACTTGTACTGTTTTTTTTCCAACACGATCCCGCTCACTTCCGATTTGATGTGTCCTGCTCATGCTTTGCTCCCGAGGCATGGCCCGGCGATGTTCCAGTGCCTGTCAATGTTCCGGCACCTGTCAAAGAAGGATCATCCACACGGTCCAGTTCTTCCTCGAACCGGCTCAACAGCCTGCCGGATTCATCATGCAAAGACCCGACCAGGGAGAGCTCCTCCCAAAAACGTTGTCCATCAGGGGACGTCGGCGGCTCCCCCGGCTCCGTTCCGGGTGAATCTGCGTCCTGCGAAAAGAAATCAGCGTTTATCGGCTCATCCGAAAATCTCCACCCGAAATCGTCCAAGTCCTGCTCCGCCGATTCTGCCGTCATTTCAGAACCTGCTTTTATCTCTGCCATTTCTATCTTCTCGATCTTCTCTATCTTCTCTGCCTTCGCTATCCTCTCTATCTTTCCGCTTCCCGTGTCCTCCTCCTCAAACTCAAAGAACGGCAAGGGTGATAAGCAATCCGCTTTCGTTTCATCCGCTGCATCATCCGTTTTCAAACCGGATTGTCTTCTCGTATCTATTCCCGTGTCTTCGAAGCTGCCAAACTCCGCAAAAGCTGGATCAGCAGCGTGGTAGTACGGGAACGCTTCAGCGGGGCTTTCCTGTTTTTCGGCCCATTCAGATTCATCTGCCGGTTTACGTTCCGGTTCAGGCCACGGTTTAAGCTCTGATTCAGGCTCTAATGCAGTCTCCGATTCGGTCCACCGCCCAGCCTCGACGCCGTCCGCTTCCTGCTCCATGGCAGCCGCAATCTCCTGGAACGCTATGCTCTGTCCCTGCTCATACCAGTAAAGCCGCTCTCCACGCTGATCAGGAGCAGTCAAATCTTTGGAAGCAGCAGCGTTTCCGCCACCAGGCAGCCCCTGCTGAGCAGCAGTATCGGCAAATACTTGAGCAGCGAGAATCCCGGTGTTTTCCGTAAAGTCATTTTTGGCAAAGTCTCTCGCAATGAAATAGGAAAGGAGCAGCGTGATCAGGATGGTTGCAACAGCCGTTTCCAACCTCCCGAAAAGAGACAGGGAAAATGGCAGGAGCGCTCCGAGCAGGAAGGCACCCCCGGAAGCTGTCATCACGGACAGCCGTTTACGAGAAAAGAGGCGGCGACGGAGCAGCAGGTACAACAGAAGGGTTAGAAGCAGGTACACAATGTAATAGCCGCTTAAACCTGATAGAAGCATAGGATCACCTGTTTTATAGCCAAAAGGCGTAGATCATAGTACATTAGTAGTAGATTAGCATAGTTCTTTGGTTGCATCCATTTTTATGCAATAACTTAATTTCGACAGGTTTCATGCATCTCCTCTAAAATTTTGTCGAAAAATATTCTCCCTCCCTCGAAATGTCACCTTTTATCCATATTGGAATACGCTTTCAACCGATTATCATGAAATACGAGAATTAGTAAGAAAGGAGGAATTGCGATCGTGTGGGAACAAAGCAGAAATGAAAACGGGATGACGCTGATCGAAGTGCTCGCTTCCATTGTCATACTCTCCATCGCTTTCCTATTGCTGAGCAATTTTCTCGTGCGCGGTCTGGAGCTTTCCGGAAAAGAGGACAGCAAGCTGGTTGCGATGAATCTGGCAAGGCAGCTGGCAGAAAGCTGGCGATCAGGGAACGGAGACTTGAAGACTGCAGCGCTCCCGGATGATTCCCTCCGAGACTATGCCTCCGACAAGCTTACTTATCCAAAGCTTGCGGCATTAACCGACCACCTGAAAAACAGGGAGATTTCCTTTCCCGATGTGGAGGTAAACGAACGAATCTATCAGCCAAAGCTCTCTCTTTCTTTTCTGGACAAGCACAACGGCGGATACAGGCTTGACGATCAAACGATGATCCTCATCACAGTTCGCGTCACTTCTCCCGAGGGACAGCAGCTTGCCATGCTGCAGACCGCCGTCGCCGATCCCCGGACAGGAGGAACAACGCCATGAAGCTGAGGACTCGAATCTCTCGCCTCCTGCGTGATCAATCGGGGATGACGCTGCTGGAAACGCTCGCCTCCCTGTTCATCTTTCTGATCATCCTGATCCCGTTAACCTCTGTCTACGTCTCAGGCGTCCAGGTCTTCAACCAGACGCGGGAACAGACCGACCTGCGCAATGTCGCTGACTTTGCCATCGGTGAAGTGATGCGGACTGTGCAGGGAGCGACTTATTTTGAACTGGAAAAAGACGGCGGTTCACTCGATTCCGAAAACGAGGAAATGGACACTTTGCGCCAGATCATGCAGAGCAAAAAGGCCGGCGAGCTGCTTTTGGCCGAACAGGGAGGAGCGGGAGCGGGGAGTAACGGAGCAATAGACGCGGAAGAAGGCACCCGAGAAATCGGCGTATCGCCCCAGTTCTCTACTGGCCTTGTCGTTTTCACCAGCTCGACTGTCTATGTCCCTTCCGATCAAGACTCTTCCGATGCCGAGTCCGGCAGCACGCAATCCTTTGTAAAACGAAATGTCTACCGCTTTACTCCCTCTGATCCTTCAGACGGGCTGGTCAAGTCATTTCGCTTTGAACCGGGTTATCTCGTCCGCGGACTCTTTTCGACCTCGGCGGACAACAAGACCTTGTCTCTCTATCTGGTGGTCGCACCGTACGGAGAAAGGGTTGTCGACCGCGACGGGCAGCAGATGAGGTTTCCAAATCTGGAGGAGGTCAGGGCCGAGCTGGAGCGAACAGAAGCATCCGGCAAAGTCAACAGCTACATTCGCCTGGTCAAAACGGAATTCGCCGTCTCCAATCTGCAGAGGAGTGAGTAGATGAACCGCCTCAACAACGAACGCGGAAGCGCGCTCTTGATCGTCCTGTTTATCGTCGTGCTGTTTACGGTGCTCGGGCTGTCCATCCTCAGCTACGTCGCGCAAAGCTCCCGGCAGCACGTATTCTCCGAAGACGAGATTCAAGGGAAAATGCTGGCTGACATGGGCCTGGCCTACTTTCAAAAATACGCCGAGCAAAACCTTTCCTTTGACGATGAGGAACTTGCACAAGCGCTGGAAGATGGGAGCGGCCAGGAAAAAATCAAGAACGTCCTAAGCAATATCGCCGCTGAAATGAACGACACCGACTGGGAGAAGGGCCCTTACAAGCAAACCATGCTCCCTCCCCTGCCGGACGGGACAGCCCAAGGCTTCGCCATCGGTTACCGCATTCTGGACGAAATCCGTTTGCAGAAAGATCCCGGACAGCCATACGTGCTGAAGCTGAAGGTCTCCGTGATCGGCATTCCGGCTCGCGGAAGCGAAGACCTGTCCGTAGTGAAAAGCCGGGTTCGCCTGGATTCTACCGTGTACATAAACACGATCGCCGCACCGTTTCATTATGCAGTCAGCACTCCCGGAGAGCTGCGCCTGTTCGGCGGCTCCAACATCATCGGCAATGTGACGGCTCACCATGTGGTCACTGCGACACACTACCGGTACAGCGAGGAGACCCCCGATGGGCAAGGCGCCGAGTGGACATCAGGCTCTTTTGAAAAGAACCTCCCATATCTGGAAGGCGTACTGTCGCTTTCACAGAATGCGAATCGTTCCGGCGGACTTGTAAGCGGACTGTATCAGCTTGAAAGACTGGAGGAGGAGGCTCCTTCCGCTGCAACGCTCGCAGACGAAGCCGACCAGGCACTCATCTCTGACCGGCAAAGCCTGGCGTCGCTTTTTTCTCCCAAGACGCTGCCCAAAGACAGCAAAGAGACGCTTCTCTCCGCGCCATCGGACAGGCCGTACGAGCCCGGCTATGAGCCGCCCGTCGTGCAAAATACAATCGATTCGGCCAGGTCTCTGTCCTTCCCTGGAGGAGAGTCGACGAAACAATACATCTCTCAAATGATACGTGAGGGAAAAGCAAGCTCGCACGAAGAAAGAGTAGCAGCAGACGAGTCCGTTCAATTGGAAGAGCACAGCGGGGACTACGCGTATCTGAATGAAGGGTTTCGCCTCATCGACATTCCTACCGGAAGCGAATCCATCGCGATTCTGGCCGAAGACAGCAAGGAAGGCTTGGACGGCTCCTCCGCCGTATCCCTGACCGCCCGCTTGACCGGGGATGAATTGGCCGGGGGATCTGTGCGCAAGCTGTATATCGCACCTGCCTCTTCGGACGAGGATTCTTTGGCTACGGTTGAAATGGGCAGACTGGGCTCCTTCATCCCGGATGCGGACGCCTCCGAGAGAAACAGCGGAGAGCCCTTCACCTTTGAGGGAACGATCTATATCAAAGGAAATCTGGACATCGTCGGTGACATCCGCATCAACGGCACCATTTTTGTCGATGGCGATGTGCTGATCCGGGAGATTACCAACCTGGACGACAAGAATCTGGCGATCGTCGCAACCGGCAAGATCAGCCTGACCTCCCGTTACACCGAGGAGACCGATCATACGAGCAGCGTCGATGCGTGGAAATCGCTTCCGCCCATCTCGGCCTTTCTCTATTCGGAAAAGTCGATGGAAATCTACTCGGTTGCCTCCTTTAACCGCATCCAGGGCGGCATTGCGACTGGCGGCCCGTCCTCCTACATCGAGCTGAACACCAAACGAAACGAGGACGACCGTCTCGCCTCCCGTCTGGCCATTCAGTTCAACCGCAGGATTTTCGAGCAGGAGACCCCCGGCCTGCCTGTTGCCGAGGAGTTCTTCGTCGATCTGTACGATCTTCAGTACAGTCCCCACCCCGACGAGGTGGAGCTCGTTCCGTAAACGTTCAGTGATATCCTGAGCGAGTCCGGGGATGCTCGGCTTTTTCGGCCTTCCCCCTCGTCTCGCCCCTCCCCGTACGGGCCAAAAATAGAAACGACCCTATCAAGCCAAAAAGAACCTGAAGCCTTTCACAGCTCCAGGTTCTTTTTGCTAGTTCAAGTTGTTTTTCGCTTTGACGGTGACCGTTTCGATCTTCTGATACGGCCTGCTCTCCAATAGCTCGCCTGTTAAAGAGTGATAAATATTCACCTTCACAAAGATCGCGATCTGATACGTTTGACTTTGACCGGAGCTTGTCTTCAGGTTTTTGACGATTTTGTTTTGCTTCCCGTTCAGAATACTGGTTCCTTTACCCGCAACGATTTCTCTCAGCAAGTCCGCATCCCCATCGGAATCGCCAATCGCATATCTCGCTGCAGCCAGCTCCAGATCCTTCTCTGCTCGGAACGAATACCCGATCTCCACTTGAACAGCCCTGTTTTCCAAAGCTGCTGTACCGTTGTTCACTCTAACGTAAAGGTTGGGCAAATCATCATAATCCGGGTCACCCCCACCGCCGCCGCTTCCCGGTTTGGGCACTTCTATGATCGCCGTTTTTACGGTGGGAATCCCCAAATGGATGTCGCCATTCAGCGGATTTACCGCCTTTACAGCAACCGGCGTATCCACGTATTTGCCGTTCACTTTTACGTAATCGACCAAAAACTCTCCTCTTGCCTTCCCCTTGTCGTTCTTGTCGAAAGCCACCGGGAAAGACTGCCACTCGCCCGTCCCTACTCTGTAAAACCATTGCGTATGCTCGTCAACGGTATCCATGACAGGGGTGACAATGACTTTTGCGCTGTCCGGCAGCGTCAAGCCCTGGCTCAGTTCAAAATCAGGCGGAACGATAGGTTGTCCCAATGACACCTCGCGAACGACAATTTCATTTTCATCCGGTGTCCCATCCGGTTGGGCATAGTTTCCATCGCGGTTAAAGTCCTGAAACATCCCGACGACAAGCGTGGTCGGACCGGAGGGATTCAAGGGAATGCCGGTCGCCTTGTTGCCCAGATTAAAAGGAACCCACGGGGAGGATGCGCCCACCTCCGAAAGGTCGACACCGGGCATCCAGAAAAACTTCACGTCTTCCATGACCAGCGTTGTCGGCTCTGCCTTCAAGCTGCCCTTTTGATTCAATGGCGAACCCTCTCGCTCCAGTGTCGCTGCAAATGCCGTTACGGGATTCAGCAGCAAGGTATTGCTCACAGGATCGGCCGATTTGCCGCTGGCGTTTTTCGCCTCTGCCTGGACAGGCGTCGGCCCCACTCTCAGCACTTCGCCGATTTCCTCGCCGCTTTTCTTGCGAGCCGCTTCCACTTCAAATGTATAGGTGACCTTTTGTCGCCCATCTCCCAAAGAAGACGGCTTTGCTTCATACAGCGCTGAGGCGGGGAGCTCAGCACCGCCAACCTTGACTGTCAGCTTCATCGGGAACGACTCTGGAAAATCGATGACTTCCGCCGTTACAACCGCTTTTTCCGGATACATCGCATCCCAGCCATTGTTCGCAGCAAGGTCGAGGACTGGCTTGCTCGTTACCGTAATCTCACTTGAGGAGGAGAATTTGCCGTCCGGTGTTCTGGCGGTAATGACCGCACGCCCTGGCTTCACCCCCGTGACGATGCCGTTGGAGGAGACTGTAGCGACCTTGCTGTCAGCAGACGTCCAGATCACGCTTTGATCGGCGTTGTCAGGCGTAATTCTGGCCTTCAAGCCGACCGTCTCCCCTACGAGGATCGAGGCTTTTTCCGGGGTGACCTTCAGTCCTGTCACTGGCGGAATATTCGTATCCACCTGCAGTGTCAAATTGTTGAAGAAACGGCTGTTGACCGCGTTTCCTTCCCGGTACGTCAGCTGCGAGTCGGACAGCAGGTACGTGCCGGTCCTGGTCGGCTTCACGGTTATGCCAAACGAAACGGGCGCAGCCTGATACACATCCCCTTTGCGCTCGTAGGTGATGTCCGGAAGCTTCAGCGTCAGCGTCCCATTGTCGCTTCGCTTGCTCCACGACTTATCGATGCTCTCGATTGGCACCTCCGCAGGGAACGGCTCGGTCAGCGTAACGTCCGTGACGGCGAATGTCTCCGGCAACGGACCATAGCCCGCAAAATTAGCGATTACCCTGTTGTTGACTACAGACAACCCAAAAGTGGCAAAGGCGTTGACCGTGACCGAATCGCGGCCCTTCAGCATATCGGCGAGCTGGCTTTCGTCTACCAGGGGAATGGTGATTTCCTTGACTCCCGAGCGGATCAAATCTTTCAGCGTGTCCAAAATGTCATCCTGCTTTGCGCTCGGTTCCGCAGTGAGCTGTTGGTTGACAGACACTTCGCCGCTATAGCCCGATCTCATCACACTGAGAAAATGGCTTTTTCCTCTTCCACCCAAAGCAAGTCCGCCGTTGTTCGAATTCCCCTTTCCGTTCACCTTCACTTTGTCCAGTTCATAACCGATGTCATAGACTTTTCCGTAGACAAACGGCTGATTCAGCAAAAAGAACGGACGAATCCCCGTTGCTCTGCCGGCGGGTTTGTCGGCCAATCCTTCAGCCGAAAAGGACTTGGGCGTGACCGTGTAGCGGATTACACTCGTTTCCCCCAGCTTGATCGCCGATTCGGACAGGGAACGGGCGAGGTCCACCGATGTGAGCGGCGTATGGACCGTCACCTCGTATGTGCGTTTCGTCTTTCCGTCCTGCGCCGTGACGACGATCGTGACCTTGGTCGCACCCGGCTTGACCGGGATCACCTTGGGGGTGCCGCTCTGATGACCCTCTCCGTTTACGGTCATGCTCGCCCTGCTGTCTTCGAGCGTGGGGGTGATCGCAACAGTTTGGACATGGCTGTTCAAATGAACGTCATAGCTGCCTTGCGACCTGTCAAAGCCGGGCTCAAGCGGGACCAGTGTCTCCCCTTTTACCGTCAGATTTTGCAGGTAGGCGTTGTCGCTTGGCTGCGGGGCGAGCTGAAAGTCCAGTATAGCGGTGTCTCCTGCCTCAAAGTTTTCAATCAGCTTGAGCTGCGGGATGTACCCGTCCTTGGCCGCTTCCACAGAGACCAGACCTGCGGGGACATCCTGGAGGATGTACTCGCCTTTCGCATTCGTCACTGCCGAAACAATTCCCCCGGCAGATACGACAGCACCCGCGAGCGGCTTGGGAGGCGAGCCCGAATCCGTAACCTTGCCTTTGATCGTACCGGTGTGCTTGTACTCTCCGAGATTGATCAGCAGCTTGACAAAATCGATGGCTGCGCCGTCTCCGTACGGATTTCGCGTCGTCTTGTCATCGAGAAGGATGGTCAGGCTTCCGTCCTTCAAGAGCGGCAGGTATTCATCCGGAATTTGGACGCTGATCAGCTTTCCGATCGGCCCATGCTGGTTGAGCGAGTTGATAACGTTCTCCAGAAACGGCGCCCGGACGCCGTTCAGCTCGGCTGTATATTTGACCCGCCCCGGATACTTCCGCGGCTGATAGTCATTGATGAACATCTGGAGAATGGCCCCTTCGATCGGGGTGTTTTTCGTGTCAAAGGTTACCTTGATGGGAACGACCGGATTGGCTGTCTTGCTGTAATTGTTTCGGGTATAGCCGTCCGCCACATGATCATTGGCATCATTTTTGGGGTTCCGCAAATCCGGATATTGAAAGGAGCTGATCACCATCAGCTGGTCCGTTCCTGCCGGATCGGTCGGCTGGTGAGTTACTTTCGGATATGGGGCCCCTGTGCTTTTTCCCGAAAATGGATCGTAGCCGTTCGGCCAGCCTCCGCCCAGATTGTCGATATCCCCGACCCGGACCATCAGATCGGCCTCTGTCGTATCGTACTTTACGGCATACGGCTTGGACCAATCCCCGTTTAACGGATCGTTCGTGCGATTTACCGCCGACGCAGCCATAGCAGGACTGCTTGTCCATTCCAGCGAAAAACCGGTAAAGCAGATCAGAAATGCGAGGCACATCAAAAACAGTCGATGCAGACTCCGCTTCATGAAAACGGCTCACCTCTTTCCTTTATTTGCGTTCGAGCTATGCAGTGTCTTTGAAGGGAAGACATCTAACATTCCTAATTATGGTACTATTTTACCATGAATAAAGACTCAGATGACTAGATGGTTTTTGTAGCATCTGTTACACATTTTTTTGCAGCCTGCGATCCCATTAGCTGTCATATCCACACCATAATCTTCATACTGTCAGAGCATGGCCCTCTTTTCCTTCGTACCCTTCTCCAGCTTCGATAAACCAAAAATAATAGACCGTCGCGATGTCCCGGACCTCACTGCCACAAAATCACACTTGATTTTAAAGGAAAAACCCATATACTTGAACCATAACATAATCTCATAGCAATTATCCTCATCAGACACGATGAGGATAGAGGTCGCGGCTTTTATATTATTCTGTACGAGATCCAGAGAAGATTGATGACTCCAGAAGAAGGAAAAGCTGCCGAAGTCTGCCGTGTATTCTCTGTACACACAGGCTGGGGCTGTACCCGACAAGGGACAGAACTGTCACGTTTGCCAGCCGAGCAAGCGTGGTGTGCTATCTTCCGTGAAGGCTTGGTGGGGATTGGATCATACCGCCCTTTTGCCGTTTTTGGCTTGTGGTGGTATTTTTATTTCCGGCCTTCCTTCCCGCAAATCAAGAGAAAGGTCGTGTTTTTATTTTATGTCTTCCAATCAATTGCAACGCGGATTGAAAGCCCGTCACTTGACGATGATCGCCATCGGCGGATCGATCGGTACCGGACTTTTCCTGGCGAGCGGCGGCTCCATTCACTCTGCCGGTCCGGGCGGTGCTTTGGTTGCCTATATAGCGATCAGCCTGATGGTCTTTTTCCTGATGACGAGCCTCGGTGAGATGGCGGCGTTCATGCCGGTATCCGGCTCCTTCAGCACTTATGCGTCCAAATTTGTCGATCCGTCCCTCGGCTTCGCGCTCGGATGGAATTACTGGTACAACTGGGCGATCACGATTGCCGTCGAGCTTTCAGCCGGTGCGCTCATCATGAAATACTGGTTCCCGGACACGCCGTCCATTCTCTGGAGCGCGCTTTTCCTCGTCCTTATGTTTGGCTTAAATATGTTATCAGTAAAAGGATACGGCGAATCCGAATATTGGTTTTCCTTGATCAAAGTAAGTACGGTCATCATCTTTATCATCGTCGGCGTATTGATGATTTTTGGCATTATGGGCGGCGAAGCAGTCGGCTTCCACAACTTTACCAAGGGAGATGCGCCGTTCAGCGGCGGCTTTATGGCGATGCTCGGCGTCTTCATGATCGCCGGCTTTTCCTTCCAGGGAACCGAGCTGGTCGGGATTGCCGCAGGCGAGAGCGAGGACCCGGCCCGCAACATTCCGAAAGCCATCAAGCAAATCTTTTGGCGCATCCTGCTGTTCTATATTTTTGCGATCTTCGTCATCGGGATGCTGATCCCGTACGACAATCCGAATCTCATAAACAGCGACATTACGGACATTGCAGTCAGCCCGTTCACGCTGGTGTTTGAAAAAGCGGGGTTTGCCTTTGCCGCTTCTGTCATGAACGCCGTCATTTTGACATCCGTCCTCTCGGCGGGCAACTCCGGGATGTACGCGTCTACGCGGATGCTGTATGTTCTCGCCAAAGAAGGAAGAGCTCCCAAGCTTTTTGCCAAAGTGAACAGCCGCGGCGTGCCGACCAACGCCCTCCTGCTGACAACGCTTATCGGGATGTTTGCCTTTCTGTCCTCGCTGTTCGGGGATGGCACCGTCTACGTCTGGCTCTTGAATGCTTCCGGGATGTCCGGCTTTATCGCCTGGCTCGGGATTGCGGTGAGCCACTACCGCTTCCGCAAGGCGTATCTGGCACAAGGCTACGATCTGAAGCAGCTGCCTTACCGGGCGAAATGGTTCCCGTTTGGACCGATCCTCGCCTTCATCATCTGCCTCATCGTCGTGCTTGGCCAAAACTACACCGCCTTTACCGGCGAGACGATCGACTGGGGCGGCGCACTTGTATCGTACATCGGCCTGCCGCTCTTCATCCTCGTCTGGCTGGGCTACAAATACACGAAAAAAACCAAGGTCGTTCCGCTGCACAAAGTGGATTTGACCAACGAGCAATCATAAGCGGCGGCTCTCCTGCTCTCCTGCAATGATGTGCTCACCATCCAACAGGCAAGGCCGGGATCAGCTCCCGGCCTTTTTCCATGCACGCCAATCTTATTTGGCAGAAACCTTTTGGACAAAACGTCCCATCCGCTCCAGCGCCTTTTGCAGCTGTTCCAGCGAAGTCGCATAGGAGCAGCGAATATGGCCCTTGCCGCAGTCGCCAAACACATCACCCGGCACCACTGCCACCTTTTCCTCCATCAGCAGGCGTTCGGCAAATTCGGCTGCCTCCAGGCCCGTAGAGCGAATGGAAGGAAACGCGTAGAAGGCTCCCTCCGGCTCATGGCAGGCCAGGCCGATGTCCTGAAACCCTTGAACGACGAAATTGCGGCGCTGACGGTAGCTCTCCACCATCCGCTCCATGTCTGCCTGTCCGTGACGCAGCGCTTCCAAGGCAGCCATTTGAGCCATTACCGGCGCGCACAGCATCGTGTACTGATGGATTTTCAGCATCCCCGCAAGCAGGTCGGGAGAAGCGCAGACATAGCCGAGCCGCCATCCCGTCATCGCAAATGCCTTGGAAAAGCCGGAAATCAAGATCGTCCGGTCCTTCATCCCCGGCAGAGCCGCGATGCTGTCGTGCATTCTTCCATAGGTCAGCTCGGCGTAAATCTCGTCGGAGATGACCAGCAGATCGTGCTTTTCAATCACCGGAAGCAGCTTGCTCCACTCCTCGGCAGTCATCGTGCTGCCCGTCGGGTTGTTCGGGTAGCAGAAGATAATCGCTTTGGTCCGCGGGCTGATGTGGGCTTCCAGCTCCTCCGGCGTCAGCTTGAATTGCTGCTCAGCGTTCGTCCGCAGGAAGACAGGCTCCCCGCCAGCCAGCCGGATAACCGGCTCGTATGATACGTAGCAGGGCTCGACCACCAGCACCTCGTCGCCCGGGTCGATGATGGCGCGCAGCGCGATGTCAATCGCTTCACTGGCCCCGACAGTGATCAGCATTTCTGTCTCCGGATGATACGAAACAAAGAAGCGCTCCTCCAGGTATTTGTGAATTTCTTTTCTGAGCTCCAACAGCCCGGCATTGGACGTGTAGGCCGTATAGCCCCGCTCCAGCGATGAGATGCATGCTTCCCGGACACGCCAAGGAGTGACAAAGTCCGGCTCCCCTACGCCGAGCGAGATGACGCCCTCCATCGAAGCCGCCAGATCAAAGAAGCGGCGGATGCCGGACGGCTTGAGCGAAGCAACAGTTTGCGACAGGCGGTTTCGTAACACAGTGTGCTGACTCATGGGGTGACCACCATCCTGCGGTCCTCATCCCGGTCCTCAAACTGGATGCCGTCATGCTTGTATCTTTTCAAAATAAAGTGCGTCGCTGTCGATACGACCGAATCCATCGTCGCCAGCTTCTGCGAAACGAATGCAGCCACTTCCCGCATCGTTTTGCCCTCCAGCACGACAGACAAATCGTAGCTGGCTCCGGACATCAGGTAGACAGCCTGGACCTCAGGAAAGCGACAGATGCGATCCGCCACCTCGTCAAAGCCGACATCGCGCTTCGGCGTTACCTTGACATCGATCATAGCCGTGACGTACGGATGGTCCTCGACCAGCTCCCAGTTGATCAGCGCCGGGTATTTCACGATCACTTTTTCGTTTTCCAGCGCGGCGATTGCCTCTTCCACCTCCGCCTGCGATACTCCCATCAATCTGGCGATCTGTTCGGCGCTGCGACGGCTGTCCTCTTCCAGGAGCCGCAGCAGCTCGCGTTGCTTCTGTCGATCCATTTCCTTTCCACTCCATTCCATTCATGTTGTGTGCCCGTGAATAAAAAACGCCCCGGCAACCGACCCGGCTTTATCCGGATTGTCGGTTGCTGAGGCGATCTGTTCGCGGTACCACTCAGCTTTCTGTTTTCCTCACGAAAAACAGACTCATGAAGTCTTCCATAGACTTGCGACTGATAACGGAGTCCTGTCCGCTGCTTTCTACTGAACGGTTCAAAAGCAGAGCTCCAAGGCGGCTTCAAAGAGAGGTGACGGCCGCCTTCACAGCATTCAGGCAGGCTCTCTGGGCGTCAGTGCCCTCTTTTACTCTTCCTTTTCCAAGCGATATGTGGTGTTCATCTTTGCATTTCGGGAATGTCTCAGATTATAAAAAGTTCTCGGGCTGTTGTCAACAAAGGGTTGCCTGGGAGTCTCTTCCATCCCCCTTCACATCCCTTTGTTTATAAGCATTGAACAAGCTTCCGTTTTTTTCAACAATGCATAGGGCCAACCAGAAATCGCTTGCAGTGAATTGTTGCTGGACGTGGGACAAATCCGGCGCATATGCAACAAAAAACCAAATCAGCAACTGATTTGGCTCTCATGAACTATGAAAAATATCTTTTTATGAGCTTCCCTGGGAAAGCAAAATATTGGCGTACCAGGTGGAATGCCGCTGCTCATCCTCTGCTGCCCGCTGAAAAGCCCTTCTGATGCGGGGATCGGTAGCTCGCTCAACGATATCCCGATAAGAATCGACCGCCTCCAGCTCGTCGCGGATGGCCAGCTCTACGCCTCGTTGAAATGACTCCGGGGCCGGGACAGGCTCACGCAAAAGCTGCGGTTCTCGACCGGTCAACCGAGAATACAGCTGCGAAAAGTTTTGCAGATGCTTGATCCGTTCGTCCTTGATGATCGTAATCAAAACTTTCACATTTTCCGTAGGGGCTAGTTCTGCCAGGCGCGTGTAGAAATTTCCAGCCCTCTCCTCCCGATGGACTGCCTGCAGGATTTCCGCAGCCAGCGAGCGATCTGTTGTATCAACAGCCCTGCGTCTTCCGCCATCCTGGACAGGCAAGGGCCAATGAACATAGTTGACGGGGTATCCGTACATGCCTTCTACCTCCAGACGGTATAGGTGTTTATACCATAGCTTATGTCGCGCCCAAGAGGTGGTGCGCCCAACTATGCTCTCGCGAAAGGATTGCGTTCCCTACGCTTCCGCCCCCTTTAGCCATCCTGTCCGCTGCGTCCCTTCCAAGAGCCAGTCAGTTGTTTTGAACAGCAAGCAAGTAATGTTCAAAATCCCGCGTCGGAAGAGGCTTGCTGAACAAATAGCCCTGACCTTGATCACACCCGTTCTCGCTTAGCGCCGCTACCTGATCGAGCAGCTCGACACCTTCGGCGATGACGTTGAGATTGAGGCTTTCCGCAATCGTCACGATGGCTTTCACAATCGCCTGGCTTTCCTGATTTTGATGGATATCCTGAATAAATGAAGCATCGATTTTAATCGTATCGATTGGCAAATGTTTAATATAACTAAATGAATTATAGCCTGTACCGAAATCATCAATGGAAATTTGAACGCCTGATTCGCGTATCGCATGCAAAATGGTGATGGCTTCTTCCAATTTGACCAGTACACTTTCCGTGATCTCCAGCTCCAGCCACTGCGGATCAAGACCTGTTTCCTGAAGGATGGCTTCGATCACCTCGACCAGATTTTTCTGGTGAAGCTGGCGGGCCGACAGGTTTACCGATACTTTTAGCGGAGGAAATCCTTCCTCCTGCCAGCGTTTATTTTGCTGACAGGCACGGCGCAAAATCCATTCGCCAAGCTCGATAATCATACCCGTTTCTTCAGCGATCGGGATAAAGCGGTTGGGCGGAATCACACCCAGTTCAGGATGAATCCAGCGCACGAGCGCCTCCATCCCGGTCAGCTTCCCTGTAGACAAGTCTTTTTTCGGCTGGTAATAGATTTCAAAATGCTCCTGCGCTATCGCTTTGCGCAGTTCATTTTCCATCAGAATTCGCTCCAGCGTCTTAACCTCCATCGTCGGATCGAAGAACTCGTACCCATTTCGTCCCCTCGATTTCACTACGTAGAGAGCAGTGTCCGAGCGCTTCAGGAGATCATCCGTCTGTTCCCCGTCTTCCGGGAACATGGCGATCCCGATGCTCATGGACAAGGTAAAGCTCTGACCGGCTACCTCCAGAGGCTTGCGCAGCTCGCTTTGCAGTCGAAAGACAATCCCTTCCACCTCATCGCGCCCCGTGATATTGGGCAGGACAATCGTGAACTCGTCACCGCCCAGGCGGGCCACCATGTCATGCTTGCGTGTACAGCTTTTCAGCCGTTTCGACGCCTCCAGCAGAATCAAATCGCCGACGTCGTGCCCCCATGTGTCATTGATGTCCTTCAATCGATCCAAATCCAGGAACAGCACTGCGAGCTTGGAGCCGACCCGTTTGGCTTGGTTCAGCTCCTTGCTGAGATACTGCACAAACAGTCTGCGATTTGGCAAGTCAGTCAACGTATCATGGTAAGCCAGGTGATGAATCGTCTGTTCCGACTTCTTTCTCTCCGTAATTTCACGGCAAACCAAAACCAGTTTTCTTACATTTCCTGACTCGCTCATTACGGGAGTGATCGTCGTTTCGACCCAGATACATTTCTGCTCGAGCGTGCGGAGGCGGTATTCAATCTGCCTGCTCTTTCGGGCCGAAAACGTATGTTGAATGGCTTCGACCATAATCTCGCGGTCTTCTTCTTCGATCCAGGCGAGCAGATTGTTGACCCCGACATTACGGATATCGTAGCCGAGCACCGTTTCATGCGAGGGGGACAGGTATAGAAAATTTCCTTCCCGATCAATCACGGAGATCATGTCAGTCGTATTCTCCGTGATCAGCCGGTACTTTTCCTCACTCTGTCGGACTTCCTCCTCCATTTTTTTGCGTGCGGTAATGTCGTTTCGAATGGAGACGTACTGATACGGTTTGCCCTCTTCATCCAGAAACGGAACAATCGTCGTATCTACCCAGTAGAACGAGCCGTCCTTGGCCCGATTTTGAATCTCTCCGCGCCAGATCTCACCCGATCCGATGGTTGCCCACATGTCTTTGAAAAATTCCTTGGGGTGAAAACCCGCGTTCAGGATGCGATGATCCTGGCCGATCAATTCCTCCCGCAAATAACCGGAAATCTTGCAAAATTGATCATTCGCGTGAAGAATCGTTCCCCGGCGATCTGTAATCGCAACGATCGAGGACTGGTCGAGAGCGTACTTCACATCGGCAAGCTCTCGCTCCACCTCTTTCAGTTTGTCGGTTTGTTCCCGTGAAAGCTCCTTTGGCTCCCCCTGTTTCACAGAAAATGCGTCCGTACTCATGTTTTATCACCGATTCTTTTTATTGGATGCGCCAGCGCAAAACGAATGCTCCGGCGGGTATACAAGAGCAAATTATTGAGATGCTTCATTTTACCTTACCATATCTATACAGGTTGACAACCAAATCGGAGGTAAGTTACGAAAAGTGTACGAATTGACAAAAGTTATTATCGTCATACCTCTCTCTTCAGCAGCTCCATTTTGACAACGCCGGAATTGGCATACAAGGCATGACCCGCCTCTTCTCTCCTTGTTTCATTAGAGCTTCAATCCAAATTCTTCTGACAGCCCGCTGATGCCTGCAGCCGTCACGCGAACAGCCCGCCCATCCGGAAGTCGCTCGATCCAGCCCAGCTCAAACAGCCGTTTGGTCAGCGAAGCCCCCAAGCTTCCCGCTACGTGATGGCGGCGTTCACTCCAGTCCAGGCATTGACGGGCAAAATGGCGGCGGCTTTTTGGGGGAGGATCGACCTCAACCCCCAGGGCCTGCAGCTTTGCTTTGCCTTCTGCACTCAACAGAAAGTCCTTTCCCGACTCCTGGATCAACCCCAATTCGAGAAGCCTGTCCGTCAAGGCCACGCCGATCTTGCCCGCGAGGTGATCGTAGCAAGTGCGTGCGTATTGCAAGGCCTTCATCTGGTCCGATTCCCGCAGCGAGCGTACCGGTTTCGGCACGGCAATTGCTTGCAAGGCTTCCAGTGCATGCGCCACCTCGGGATTGGCGAGCCGGTAATAACGATGGCGCCCATAAGACTCCTGGCTCAGAAGACCGCCTTCTACCAGCTTGGCAAGATGAGAGCTGGCTGTCTGCGGAGTAATTCGGGCTATGCGGGCCAATTCGCTGGCAGGCAATGCTTTTCCCCCGATCAGACTGATCAGGATCGCTACACGGGACGGTTCTCCGATCAGCGAAGCGACTTCGACAATATCCGGACTTGAATTCACTTCTGCACTCCTCCTTCACATTGCATGCACACTTCGACATGAACCGAAGCGATTTTATACTATTCTAAAAGCAAGCTGCAGAGACATCCGCATCCTGCATTCATAGTTCGATAGTAATCAAAATGTAAAATCAATACAATACTGAAAAAATCGTTGCCTGATTTATCCAGAAAATGGAAAAGCTGTTCTTTATCTCACCGGTTCCGGCCAGGCATCACAGTTTGAACTGATCACGGTCCGGGAGCAAATCTGCACCGTAAAATAAAATACACCTCCTAAAGCAGCATTGGATTTCATTTGCGATCTCCAATGCCTGCTTTAAGAGGCGCGCTTTCATAGCTGCAAGGCAGGTTCCTATTACTATCTTTGAGGTTCGCGATTTCTGTTTCTGCCCATTAAGCCTGCAAGACCAGCCAGGCCCAGCAAACCAATCCAGCCCCAGTCCGTATCATTGTCGGCAGCGGCTGTTCTGTACGTGCCCTGGTTTACATTATTGACGCCCGCATTACCGGGCCCACCTGCTCCGGTCATATTCCCGGGAGCATTGGTTCCCCCTACATTCCCTGTGCCTCCGGTTTCCGCGTTAGCGGTCAGTCCCATAGTTGCTGCCAGGACCAAAGCCAGTGCCAAAACGTTCATCTTTTTAAACATGAAGAGCCCCCCAAACTTTTTGTTGACTTGCTATTAGCCATATTTTCCATTGGAGGGGAAAAATATTCACTCCGCGACTGTCCGCTTCTGCTGAAGAATGCAATCAACCTGATGCGCAGAATCCAGTTTTTCTTGCTGTCGTTCCTCGGACTGTTTATGTAAATTCAGGCAAGGTTCATATGACTCCTATTTTATGGTATTATTACATCTGATTAAAAAAATTTTGATGGGAGGCTTTCTGTCCCTTGAATAATCGCTCGATCAATTTTTACATCATTGCCGTGTTGATCCTGTTGGCGTGTGCCATACCGACCATTGCCAAAACTTTTATCGACGTGCACCCACTGCGCTATCTGTTTGTCGTGATATTCGTTATTGGCATAATCGTCGGATACTTGCGCTATCTGATGAAGCTGAAAAAAGAGAGCATGCAAAATAAGAGCAAATGGCTGCGATACGGGTTTGTGCTTCTCTTTGTCTTAGCCTACATGGCAATAAGGTATGGAGTACGGACTGTTGTCAGTTACGAGGTTTCCGGCGATGACTACGGCATCGTCATGGCTTTCTTTATTCTAGGCCTGTTTATTTCTTATTATGGTCTGAATCTGGTGCAGTTGTGGAAAGCAAAGAAGCAATAGGTCTCTCTTGAACGACAAGTTTTAAAAACCTAAGGGAGCTATGTTCATGAGAAAAATACGTCAATCCTGTTTGACAATGTCCTTAGCTCTCCTGCTGATTTCAGGCTGTGCTCCCGATGCTGGTGAACCTTTCAATCAGGCAACCATCCAAAACCCACTCAACGACTACCTCCATCAGGTTGATCAAACGGAGCGGGAAATTGAATTCAAACGCGTACAGACACATGCATTCACGTCAAAATCCGGGGATATCTACGCAGATATTCGCTACTCCTGCGGTGCAAAGCTTTGTGACCACGCATTGGTCCAGATTAAAAACGATGAACAGAAGGTTATCCACTTGCATTCCGGCAGCATTTTTCAGAGACATATTTTTTCCCCCGACGGCAACTATGTAGCTGTCCTATTGGGGAGAAATGAAGGGACGGAGGTTGTCAGAAACAGTGTCATGGTGATTCGCACAGAGCCATTTACCTTGGCAGAATTTCAAAGCAAAAACGAATTGGCCAGCATGTTGACTGCACCGGAGTTTACAATCCCGATCATTTCGCTGGATTGGGCAAATGACACAACGTTGAAAACCGAGATACCCGGCACAGCAGATTACACATTTGAAACGTTGGCAACATGGAATCAGCATAGAAGCAAGACGATGGATGTTAGGTTGACAGTCAAGTAACGGAATGGATGTTGATGTATATTTCTCTCCATGTAAAAACGCCTCTCTCGAATTGAGAAAAGGCGTTTTTATTGCTTCTTGGAGCGATGTGAATATTTCGTGTTCACTGACGCGGCCTCCGGTGTTTCCAGATATTGGGGAGAAACTTCATCAAAAGCTGCAAAACGAACGGTCAGGATAAAGAAATCGAAATGTGCCAGGGCACGATACTCTCATACGAAAACTAAGCAATTCAAAAGAAATGAGAACACAATCTGTGTGCTAGTATATTACACATAGTAATTTACTGACCATGACATCTAAAAAAGGAGGTTGAAAGCAGTGACAACCCCATCGAGCAAGAGGAGAACCGACACTGCTTCGAGAATCATCAAGGCATCCCCAAGCAAAATCTATGAGGCCCTCGTGGACCCGGTGGCTCTGATTTCGTGGCTGCCCCCAAAGGGGATGAGTGGCCAAATCTTAAAGTTTGAGGCTCGTGTCGGTGGATCTTATCAAATGTCTCTAACCTATCTCGATAAAGACCATTCAACCCGTGGTAAAACCTCGGAACATGCCGATGTCGTCAATGGTAAATTTTTAGAGCTTACCCCAGATGAGCGAATTGTACAAGCAGTAATTTTTCAGTCCGACGACCCCCAATTTTCAGGGGAGATGATCATGACATGGACTTTAGCAGCCGTTCCAGAAGGCACTGCTGTTACCATTCAATGTGAGAACGTACCTGAAGGTATTCGAAAGGAAGATCACGACGTTGGTTTAAGATCTAGCCTGGAGAACCTCGCCGAATACATTGAATAATTCACTCAAGAAATACATCATTCATGCAGACGAGAACGACCGTTTAACGGGACAAACGGCATTCTAGGACGTCATTCTTACTCCTAGCTGCCGCTCTTTTTTGTCCAGTCATCGCTTAACGTCGTCCCCGATCAGGTTCGAGGCCGGCTCATCGTCCTGGCGTTAATAAATGCCGCCGGGACTTCCCGAGGGCCGTTGATGGATTACATGACAGTGTGAGTAATCACATTTGATTCACCTTCGTTCTTTCCACCTGTAATGACAACCTACACCGTGCGGGCGACTTTCATCGCACACAGCGTTCTATCAACGGATCAGAAGACAATGTACAACGGGCAAAACAAAGCATACAACAGCATGGAATCCGCGTCTGCTATCGAAGGTTGACTGCCTACCCGTTCAGGGAAAAAGGGAGCCGAAACAGCAGCTCCCCATGAAAAAACGCCTCCCCCCATTTGAGAAAAGGCGTTTTTATTACCTCTTGCAGAGATGCATTTACTTTGGATACCTTGACGTATTACTTCTCCCGCTACCTCACAATCTCTTCCTTCTTCCCAAAAAACGTCCGCAGCGCTTTGTATACCTCGCCTTTTTCCCTGATCACGCAATGCATGAACTTCGGGTCCTTGATGTGCCGATAAGCGGACATCAAAGTGGAGTGCCTGTTGTATTGGTTGACCTCCCCATACCCGAACATATTGCAACGCTCCATCAATTCCTTGACCAGCTTGACGCAGCGTTCATTGTCTGAAGTCAGGTTGTCGCCGTCGGAAAAGTGAAACGGATATATGTTGTACTGTGAGGGCGGGTAGCGGCTGTCGATGATTTCCAGCGCCTTTCTGTAGGCCGACGAACAAATCGTTCCCCCGCTTTCGCCCTTGGAGAAAAACACTTCTTCCGGCACTTCCTTGGCATCTGTATGATGGGCGATAAAAGCAATGTCCACCTTCTCGTACTTGGTCCGCAGAAAGCGAACCATCCAGAAAAAGAAGCTGCGGGCGATGTACTTTTCAAAAACCCCCATACTTCCCGACGTATCCATCATCGCAATGATCACAGCATTGGAGTGCGGCTTGATGATCTCCTCCCACGTTTTGAATCGCAGGTCGTCGTCGCTGATCCCCAGCTCCATGTCGCTGTACCCGGCCAGCGCATTGCGACGAATCGCCGCGATCAATGTCCGCTTTTTGTCAATATTGCCCATCAAGCCTTTTTTGCGAACGTCGTTAAACCGCGTCTCTTCGATCACGATCTGGTCTTCGTCCTTGCGCTGGAGATTCGGCAGCTCCAGCTCCGAAAAGAGCATTTCCTCAAGCTCTTCCACGGTGATTTCCGCTTCGAAATAGTCGACGCCCGGCTGGTCGCCGGCGCCCTGGCCCTTCCCGGCCCCTTGGGCGTGATCGCCGTCCTTGGCAATGACATCCCCTACTCTGGTGTCCCCTTTTCCTTGCCCGGCATGCTTTCCTTTTTGGAAGTTGTACCGCAGCCGGTATTCATCCAGAGAGCGAATCGGAATTTTAATCACGTCACGCCCGTTTGACATGATGATATTTTCTTCGCTGACCAGGTCAGGCAAGTTCTTCTTGATCGCTTCCTTCACCTTTTCCTGGTGGCGGGTTTGGTCCTGGTACCCTTTGCGGTGCAGCGACCAGTCTTCCCTGGAGACGACAAACGGTACCGAATCCTCCATAGGGTCCCCTCCTACTGGCGCAGCTGCGCCGAATTACTCCTTCGTCAAGCCAGATCCAAAGTGCCCTTTGGGTGCCTCCTACTGGCGCAGCTGCGCCGAATTACTTCATCGTCAAGCCAGATCCAAAAGTGCCCTTTGGGTGCCCCCTTTTACCTATTCAGCAGACTGCCTACATATCGCAGCAGCTCGTTGGCACAAACAGGGCAATAGTGATGCTCATCGATCAACCTTCGGGTTACTTCATTGATCTTTTTCAATTGATGTTCATCCGGCGTTTTGTTGGAGGTCGTAATTTTGACGACGTCCTTCAAATCGGTAAACAGCTTTTTCTCGATCGCTTCGCGGAGCCGGTCATGCGTGCTGTAGTCAAATCGCTTTCCTTTGCGGGCGTACGCGGAAATCCGGATCAAAATTTCTTCACGGAATGCCCGCTTCGCATTTTCCGAGATGCCGATCTGCTCTTCAATGGAACGCATCAAGCGCTCATCCGGGTCCATCTCCTCGCCGGTGACCGGGTCGCGGAGCTTATTCATGTTGGCGTAGGCTTCCACATTGTCGAGGTAATTGTCCATCAGCGTTTTGGCGGACTCCTCGTAGCTGTAGACGAACGCCTTCTGAACCTCTTTTTTGGCCAATTCGTCGTATTCCTTGCGAGCCATGGAAATAAAGTTGAGATAACGCTCCCGCTGCTCCTTGGTGATGGACGGATGCTGGTCAAAGCCTTCCTTCAGCGCGCGCAGAATATCGAGCGCGTTGATGCACTCCGTATCCCGTCGGATCAGCGCGCTGGAGATACGGTTGATCACGTAGCGGGGATCGATGCCTGACATCCCTTCGTCAGCATGCTCGTTTCTCAGTTCGTCCAGATCGGAACCCTTGAAGCCCTCCACCGACTCGCCATCGTAGAGACGCATCTTTTTCAGCAGATCGGCTCCTTGTTTCTTTGACTCCTTCAGGCGGGTCAAAATGGAGAAGGTTGCCGCCGACCGCAGCGCGTGCGGAGCGATATGCACGTGTCCCAGATCAGACTGCTTGATCAGCTTTGCATATATTTTTTCCTCGTCGCTCACCCGCAAATTGTAGGGGATCGGCATGACGATGATGCGGGATTGCAGCGCTTCGTTCTTTTTATTGGCAATAAAAGCTTTGTACTCTGACTCGTTCGTATGCGCGACGATTAGCTCATCGGCAGAAATCAAGGCAAAGCGTCCAGCCTTGAAATTGCCTTCCTGTGTGAGCGAGAGCAGGTGCCAAAGAAATTTTTCATCGCACTTCAGCATTTCCTGGAATTCCATAAGGCCCCGGTTGGCCTTGTTCAGCTCGCCATCGAAGCGGTAGGCGCGGGGGTCCGATTCCGAGCCGTATTTCGTGATGGTGGAAAAATCGATGCTTCCCGTCAAATCAGCAATATCCTGAGACTTGGGGTCAGATGGACTGAAGGTTCCGATCCCGACACGCTCCGCCTCCGAGAAAAAGATTCGCCTGACGGGGAAGTCTTCAATACGCCCTCCGAACTCGGTTTCCAGACGCATGCGATTATAAGGAGTCAATTCCCCTTCGATCTTGATCCCCAGCTCTTCCTCAATTTCCGGTCTCAATTCATGCGGAATCAGATGGAGCGGCTCTTCCTGCATCGGGCATCCGTCCAGTGCATAAACGGCTCCCTCATCTGTCCGGGAATACTCCTCCAATCCCTTTTTGAGCATCGTCACAATCGTCGATTTCCCGCCGCTGACCGGGCCCATCAATAGCAAAATCCGCTTGCGTACATCCAATCGGCGGGCGGCAGAGTGAAAATATTCCTCCACCAATCGTTCAATCGCGCGATCCAGACCAAAAATCTCCCGACTAAAAAAACGATAGGAGCGGCTATCGTCCTCGTTTTCCTCTACGCCGGCACTCTTGATCATATTATAGACGCGTGAGTGAGCAGTCTGGGCAATCTGCGGATTTTTACGAACCAGTTCCAGATATTCAGCAAATGTGCCTTTCCACATCATCTTTTCTTCTCGGGCCCGATGCTCGGCGATGCGCTTTAAAATGTCCATGCTCGTCTCTCCTCCCTCTTAAGCCCTCTCTCTTCGCGAACGACCATGTACTTTCATGTATATGTCCGCCAGCGGCCACGCATTCTTATCGAAGCTGCTCTCAACCAAAGACACGACATTTTTGCTGTCTTTTCCTATCTGTATGCGCGAAGACGACACATGTTTCAGCGAACTTGATGATCGGATAAGCGTTTTGGCATGGGCCTGTATCGCTGCCCGTTCCCTCTGGAAAACGGCGCCAAAAAATTCATCAGAATGACAGAAAGCGCTCTCCGTATTTCCCTTGCAAACAGGGAAGGCTAGGTTATAATGGGAGTAGTTTGGTAACGAAAGGAGCAGTCCAACATGGGTACGTTTATCGTAGGATTGGTCTTTGCCGCATTTCTGTTTTTCATTCTGACGGCAGGATATAACGAAGACAAGACCTGGAATCTGTAAGGCCAAGCTTAATTGAGGCTTTCCTTTTCACATCGCTCCCAGGAAAAAAACAGGCTGCCTTTGACAGGCATCCTGTTTTTTTTCTACGACTGACCAATTAACATACAGTAAGCATTTTCGGCCTGTTCCAGGTACACACTTGGATTCGTTCGGAATCGTCTGCGTTTGGTAGCTTCACTCAAACGAGCAGACCAACGCAGGCGTTCATTTTTAAAATCAAGGTAGCTTACAGACTGAAGTCTACTTAACACATTACTCTGGTGAAGTGCGTCATCGACAAATACGACCATTTCACCACTTCGGAGGATATATTCGTTCCAACTTCTCAGACCCGTCATCCGTCGATGCCGGGTCTTCGTCTGGCGGAAGAAACGCTCATGGTCGTTGTTCGTTCGTGGGACATGCGGATGGTCGTAACACGTAAACAGGCCTTTCCAAAACCCTCGGGAGTAGCTTTTCAGATTTGCAACCATTGGCAAGTCGTCTTTGCTGGTGTACGTCTGTTCAACCCAATCTAACAGATGCTGCATATGAAATCGAACCGTTTCACTTCGTTTATCTATGCTTGGATTCAAGATCCCGGCAACGTGGTGAATCGGTTTGGACCAGCGCATCACGGTAGCATATTGCTCTTCAAAATCATCCAATTTATCGAAAATTCTGATTAGGTTTTTGAGCAGAGAGGGCCCCTTTTTTACTCAGGCATCGTTCGAGGGAAGCCTGAATGGCTCTAGCATTTTCATAAACACGTATGCCCGGTAGATCGAGTGGGGGATTGCCGTCTTCGAGGAGCACAGAACGAATGGCCGCCACGTAATCTTTTGCCACCTCTGCTTCTGTAGAGGCATCGTTTTCGATTCGCTTCTCGACTTCGCGAATACCACGGAGGCTCTTCTTGATTCCTGTCTTGAGCTTGCGGTCTAAATCGACAACAGGCTTTGCAATGTCCTTTAGATAGTGGTATTGGCAGTATTGGTACGGCACGTCCGGCAGTAACGATTCCATGGCCATTCGGATGGATTGTTGACCATCCGTAACGATCCCGATGATGGGAAATCCCAGTTCGATAACAGGCAGGATGAGTTTCTTAAGTTCTTCTGCGGAGCTACTCTTTAGATTTTGTGCAGACAGGATCGTTCCGCTGAATACTTCTCGTATGACATAGAGCGTCTCATTGCCTTTCTCGGGCTGAACACCGTCCATGGAAATCATGATACCGCCACGGTCCTGAACAACTTGCTTGAGTGCTTGCTTGACGTGATCCGTCACGCTAGCGCGGAGCAAGGTAAGATAACGTTCGTACAACCGCTGAGAATTGCGTTCTGACGTGGTTACCCCGCGCTGATTCAACGTTTCCGTAATTTCGCCGATTGTCATATGTTGCTTAAACCGAAGCTGACCAACCAACGCTAGCACGTCAAAACCGTAGGAAGTGTGTTTCATGCTGAGAAGCTCAGCTTCAGCGGATTTGTAATAGGTTCTGGGGTATGAGCAATCTGCGTTGCTGCAAGCATAAGCCATACTCCAAGCTTGGATAACACCGGCAAGTGTGATGACATTCTTTTTCCATGCGGTATGATGTCGCCTGAGTTTCGTGCCACAGTGCGGGCAATGCTGTATCTCTGGCCGAAAGTATATTTTCTTTTCAGGAATGACACGATTCTTGGGTAAAGGCATGAGAAGACCTCCGTCAAATAGGCTAATGACTAACTTCGACAGAGGTCTTGGAAATCCTTGTTAGTTAATTGGTCAGTCGTAGTTTTTTTTTTCTACGACTGACCAATTAACATACAGTAAGCATTTTCGGCCTGTTCCAGGTACACACTTGGATTCGTTCGGAATCGTCTGCGTTTGGTAGCTTCACTCAAACGAGCAGACCAACGCAGGCGTTCATTTTTAAAATCAAGGTAGCTTACAGACTGAAGTCTACTTAACACATTACTCTGGTGAAGTGCGTCATCGACAAATACGACCATTTCACCACTTCGGAGGATATATTCGTTCCAACTTCTCAGACCCGTCATCCGTCGATGCCGGGTCTTCGTCTGGCGGAAGAAACGCTCATGGTCGTTGTTCGTTCGTGGGACATGCGGATGGTCGTAACACGTAAACAGGCCTTTCCAAAACCCTCGGGAGTAGCTTTTCAGATTTGCAACCATTGGCAAGTCGTCTTTGCTGGTGTACGTCTGTTCAACCCAATCTAACAGATGCTGCATATGAAATCGAACCGTTTCACTTCGTTTATCTATGCTTGGATTCAAGATCCCGGCAACGTGGTGAATCGGTTTGGACCAGCGCATCACGGTAGCATATTGCTCTTCAAAATCATCCAATTTATCGAAAATTCTGATTAGGTTTTTGAGCAGAGAGGGCCCCTTTTTTACTCAGGCATCGTTCGAGGGAAGCCTGAATGGCTCTAGCATTTTCATAAACACGTATGCCCGGTAGATCGAGTGGGGGATTGCCGTCTTCGAGGAGCACAGAACGAATGGCCGCCACGTAATCTTTTGCCACCTCTGCTTCTGTAGAGGCATCGTTTTCGATTCGCTTCTCGACTTCGCGAATACCACGGAGGCTCTTCTTGATTCCTGTCTTGAGCTTGCGGTCTAAATCGACAACAGGCTTTGCAATGTCCTTTAGATAGTGGTATTGGCAGTATTGGTACGGCACGTCCGGCAGTAACGATTCCATGGCCATTCGGATGGATTGTTGACCATCCGTAACGATCCCGATGATGGGAAATCCCAGTTCGATAACAGGCAGGATGAGTTTCTTAAGTTCTTCTGCGGAGCTACTCTTTAGATTTTGTGCAGACAGGATCGTTCCGCTGAATACTTCTCGTATGACATAGAGCGTCTCATTGCCTTTCTCGGGCTGAACACCGTCCATGGAAATCATGATACCGCCACGGTCCTGAACAACTTGCTTGAGTGCTTGCTTGACGTGATCCGTCACGCTAGCGCGGAGCAAGGTAAGATAACGTTCGTACAACCGCTGAGAATTGCGTTCTGACGTGGTTACCCCGCGCTGATTCAACGTTTCCGTAATTTCGCCGATTGTCATATGTTGCTTAAACCGAAGCTGACCAACCAACGCTAGCACGTCAAAACCGTAGGAAGTGTGTTTCATGCTGAGAAGCTCAGCTTCAGCGGATTTGTAATAGGTTCTGGGGTATGAGCAATCTGCGTTGCTGCAAGCATAAGCCATACTCCAAGCTTGGATAACACCGGCAAGTGTGATGACATTCTTTTTCCATGCGGTATGATGTCGCCTGAGTTTCGTGCCACAGTGCGGGCAATGCTGTATCTCTGGCCGAAAGTATATTTTCTTTTCAGGAATGACACGATTCTTGGGTAAAGGCATGAGAAGACCTCCGTCAAATAGGCTAATGACTAACTTCGACAGAGGTCTTGGAAATCCTTGTTAGTTAATTGGTCAGTCGTAGTTTTTTTTTGATCGCGAAACTTGGATAGGTCAAGCTTTTCGCCGAAGCCTTCGCTCCCTTATCCTTTTGATCGAAACAAAGGAGCCATCGAAACACGATGACTCCATTCCCCAAGACCCACTACGAGGGTTGTTACACCTGATTCTGTTGCTGAGCTGCTTGTTTTGGTGCTTGTTTTGGTGCTTGTTTTTCCTGTTGCCTTGCTTCTTGCTTCGCCTTTTGCTTTGCCTCTTTGCTCGCTTGCTTCTCTGCTTGTTTCTCAGCCTTTTTTTCGGCTTTATTCGCTGCTTTCATTTCGGCCTTTTTCGCTTTGATCGCTTCCTTCAGCTCTTTTGCTGTTTTTCCAGTTGCATCGGTCCCCAGCTGAGCCGCCTTTTCCTGCAGCTTGGCAATATGCTCTGCCTGTTTGGCTTGACGCTGCTGTTTGGTTTCGGCCTTTTTGGCCTGGATCATCTGTTTGATTTCCTTCGGAGTCTGGCCAGCAGATGTTTCTACCCCCGCTTTTCCGGCCTTTTCCACAAGCTTGGCCAGCTGCTGCTCGTGCTTTTCCGCTTGTTTTGCCTTTACGGCTGCCTTCACTTCTTTAGCCGTCTTTCCATCGAGCTGTATGCCCCACTTTTGGGCCTTTTCCTTGAGCTTGGCCAATTTCTCCGCGTTCAATTCCGCACGCTTCGCTTTGTAGGCCTCTTTCATTTGCTCGACTGTCATGTTCGTGGTATCAATGCCCCATTTTTCTGCGAGCGCTTTGATTTTGTCCAGATGCTGCTGGCGCGCTTCAGCCTTTGCCTGTTTCCCGGTGTTTGCAGGTTTGCTCGCTTTTGCATGAGCTGCCTTGTCCACGGATGGCACTTCCGCTGCGTTGACAACGGATACGCCTCCCAAAAGCAGGCTCAATGACAAAATGGAAGACACACATTTTTTCATCAAAACCCTCTCCTTCACTCTTGCCATCTCCAGATTTCCTGGTGCAGGAATAGAGTAGCCAAGAACTATGTGAAAATGATGGGATAACAATGAAAGATTGTGGCTTGTCTGCTGCAGCAGCAATATACGCAATCTGAGCATGCGCTTCTCCTACGGCGTACGTCGCTGGGTGAAAACCGTACGTGTGTCTCTCGGATTTTCTCGCCATGCGATCTGAACATGCGTCCCTTCCGACCTACGTCGCCGGCGCAATCTGAACGTGCTCCAATTCTGAGTTAAATTGCGGCGCAGTATGGCGGTGGTCCAACCACCACAAAAAGAGCAGGCACCTGGTACCTGCTCAATCTTTCAGTATAAATCGCTGCCTTCAGCATTACTTGGCAAACAGGCCTGTCCGCTCCGTGATCGCCGTATAAAGCTCCTCGAGCGTTCCCTGTTGATCGACTGGATATTGCGGCTCTCCGCGATCCTCCAGCCAATTTGTCACGAGGAACGTCTTCATCCCCACTTTGCTGGCGACCATATCTTCCTGCATGTGGTTGCCGACCATGACGCATTCCTCAGGCTTGACTCCCAGCTTGCTGCAGATCTCCTGGAAGTAGCCCGGATTCGGCTTGGTAAAATGGGACTCCTCGTAGACTGTGACCAGCTCAAAATCGTCCGGAGACAGTTCAATCCAGGCCAACCGGCTATGAATGGCATCACGCGGAAAAACCGGATTCGTGGCGACAGCTACACGATACCCTTGCTCTTTTGCCGCTTCAATAATTTTTTTCGCCCAAGGGGACGGATGCGTCAGATGGGAGAGCGATGGGAACACTTCTTGATAAAACTTGTCGAACAGCGGCCACAGCTCTTCCTTTGACCAAGGGCTGTGCTCTGCAAAGTATTCGATGAAGACTTGCTCATTCGTTTTTTCGGGGTCCTGGTTCATGATCATCGTTTTGGTCGCTTCCCAAATGATCCCGAGCAGCGCCTGACTATCGTAGTTATCCCCCATATACTGCCCCAGTTCCTTCAGGTATCCTTTTACGAACGGGTCCGTCCTCATTTCCAGCAGTGTTCCATCGAGGTCAAATAGGATCGTTGTCGTGTTCATGTACGTTCTCTCCCTTGTTTGGATGATTGTCAGGCTACGGGTCATGCTCGTTATTTGAGTCCGGGGAAGCCCAGCTGTCTGAGCCCTTCAAACAGGACAATGGCAGCGCAATTGGACAAATTGACGGATCGGGTGGCGCCGCTCATCGGAATGCGAATCGTCTGTTCCCGGTATCGGTCTGTCAACTCCTCCGGAAGACCGGTTGTTTCCTTGCCCAAAATGATATAATCGCCATCACGGAAGGAAACCTCCGTGTAAAGCTTTTCTCCCCACGTTTCCACGAAGTAAAACGTACCGGCGTTTTCCCCCTGCTCGCGGACGAAATGGTCGAAATCATCGTAGTGATGCACCTGTACCGCGTGCCAGTAATCAAGACCTGCCCGCTTTAAATAGCGGTCGTCTGTGGAAAAGCCGAGCGGATGAATCAAGTGTAAATGCGCACCCGTAGCAGCACAGGAACGGGCAATATTTCCCGTGTTGGCAGGGATGAGCGGCTCATGAAGGACGATGTGTAACGGCATAATCAAAAATCTCCTTGGTTACCGGACTTTCAAACATCCTCTATTATACATAAACAGACATAGGGAAGGCCACCCGTTTGCCCCGTTGGAATGGCTTTGTAACAGGCTCCGCGTTTAACACTGATTCGCTTCATCCGTTTTGTATCGTATCGCCTTTTTCATAAAACAAGTTTTTCTTATCATCCCTTTTTCATAAGATCCGCTATTCATCTCATCCTCTTAGGAGATCATCTTCTTATCGGATCATTCCTATCCAGCCGATTCTGAAGGAGGAAATCCGCCCACTCTTGCAATCGCAATAACCTTCACTTTCCAACAAGCGTGTAACGAACATTGCTTTTGAAGACGCCACTTCCTGTAACAAATCAGAGGTGTCCTGCATCAAAAAGAAAACGGGTATCGCACCGAAAGGGAGTGGCCTTGCAAATGCGTTTGTTTCGTTTCCTTGCCTTTATCGTCAGTCTGCTTTTTCTCCTTGCTGTATTTTGGATCAAGTGGCCGCAATTTTCTTTTTTCCGCACGCCTGAAGCCCTGAGTATGATTTCCGGATATTTGGCATTCCTGCTGATCAGCCTCACTTTGCTGCTCGGTCCAATCAAACAGTGGCTTGCGCGCTTTGCCCCCCAGCTTTTGTTGCTCCGAAGAGACTTGGGCATTATCGGCGGCGTGTGTGCACTGGTCCACGTCGCACTCGTCCTGTTTATTTTCGAAAAAGGGCCTCAGCTGCATTTTTTGCAAAGCGATATAACCGCAAAAGGGTGGCTCGGTCTTTTCTTCCTGGACGCCAGTGTCTACGGCGGCGGACTGTCTCCCAATTTTACTTTTACCGGCATAGCCAACTACATGGGTCTGATTGCTTTTATCCTCCTGTTCTGTCTCTGGATTACGTCTTCCCGCTATGCAGAGAAGCTGCTTGGCGGCTCCAGCTGGAAACGCATCCACATGAGCAATTTCCTGTTATTTGTCCTGGTCGTGTTTCACGCCCTCATCTATGTGAATTCGATAAAAGGCGAACCGCATACTCCGGGCGATTTTTTGTGGATAGCCGGAATTGTCGTCGCCATTCGTCTCATTGCCTTTGTAAAAACCGTCTTCTTGCGCCGGACAAAATGAATAAGGCCTCTCGCACAGAGAGGCCCTGTCTTGTTTATGGATAGCCAACAGACTCCGCATCCGATCACGTTCCACGGATGCGAAAAAAAGCGTACCGGATTTGCGGGGTATAGGCCGTCGAATCGCGGTAGTCCCAGTAACGCAGGCGGCTGTTGGTTGTATTTGCATTGACCAGAGGCATGTTGTTCGCGTCTTTTGCCACGACGATGGTATTGTGCTGGAATCGTCCGTCGCCGTTAAAATCATAGCAGATGATATCTCCCGGCTCCAACTGCTCGACAGAGGGCACTGCCACTGCCCGCATCGGCGGCCGGCCAGACTTTAAGAGCAAATATAAACTATGTGCCACCGTCCAGCTGTAGCTCCAGTTGGCACCTTTTCCGCTGCCCCGCATCCACCAGCCCTTCCCCTGTTCCCGGGAAAAAAGCATCGGAATCCCGCCTGCATGCAAGCATTGCGAGATAAAGTTCGTACAGTTATCAGTAAAGAGCGGATAGGCAGGATTGGCTGTATTCCAGTATCTCTCCGCATACGCGATAGCCCGACCCGAATTGTATCCTCCTGCTCCGTGCACGAAAAGAGTAGGGAGGAGATTATCCTCGGGTTCTTCTAGAGTTGACAGCGTTTCTTTCGTTTCGTCAGACAAGGCTCCGTCACCTTTGATTTCTTCGATATGATCGACATGCCATCCTCCGTCTGCGCGGTTCAGGATGACACGCAAAATTCTCTCTGCTTCCTCTACTCTGCTCTCTCCCTTTAATGTATACCATCGCTGGACGTTCCAGCTCATGCAAAGCTGAATTTCTCTGCCCTTTTCCATCCAGAAGAGGGGGATGGCACGCCCGTGAACAGCGGTAGTAACCGCCCCTCTCTCCTGAAGCTGATCTTCCCAGCGCTGCCACTGTCTCCAAAAGAGCGATTCCCGTATTTTCCCTTCTTTCCAAAACGGCCAGATGCGTTCGTAACCCTGATCAACTCCGTAGCGGTGAACGTCATCCAGATAGTCCTTTAGAAACTGCTGCCATTCTTCTTGATTCACAGCCGCCGCTGAATCCTGCCGGTTCACCAATGCACTTCCTCCCCTCTTTCTAGTCTGTCCTGCCGGGCTCCTGTGCGTCCTGTCAGGCTCCTGTGTCTCCTGCCGGGCTCCTGGGTGTTCTGTAAAGCTACTGTGTGCCTGTAAAGCTACTGTCTGCCTGTAAAGCTACTGTCTGCCTGTAAAGCTACTGTCTGCCTGTAAAGCTACTGTCTGCCTGTAAAGCTACTGTCTGCCTGTAAAGCTACTGTGTGTCCTGTCAGGTAGCCTGTATCTCTCGTCAGGCGTCTGTTGTCTCTTCAGGCTCAGGCTCCAATGCGTCTTGTCACAAACCTGTACGTCCTGCCACATACCTTTTATTTCATGCATGCCTTCCATGCTGATAAAATATGATCCGACACATTGATTCAGAAGAAAAAGATACCAGCAGGAGCCCTCCTCCGCGGCTGTTTTTGGAACAGCCGGAAAGCCGAGTCACACTTGGATCTTTCTATTCTCGATGTTCCAGATGCTCGCAAAACCAATAAAAAAGCTATCCGGACTAGCGGATAGCTTTTGCTGATTCGATGGAAGGAGCGGGGGTTCCTGCTCCTTCCAAAGCTAATAGTTGCTCTTTAATGGATAAGCCGCCTCCGTAACCGACAAGCGCTCCATTTGAACCGATTACCCGATGGCAAGGAACGATGATCGGAATCGGGTTGCGGTTATTCGCCCCGCCAATCGCCCGGACCGCTTTTGCCTGCCCGATGGCCAAAGCGATCTCCTTGTACGATCTTGTTTCCCCATACCCGATCCGGGTAAGCTCATTCCACACAGCTTTTTGAAATGGGGTCCCGAACAGTAGAATCGGAACGTCAAACCGCGTCCGCTTTCCGGCAAAATACTCTTCCAGCTCAGTTTGCACAGCCTGATTCAATGCAGCATCTTTCTCCAGATTTGCGCCGAGAAAGGTTTTGCGAGCCCACCGCTGCAGCAGAGGAAGCGCGGATTCCTCGTCTCCAAATTCAATATAGCACAGCCCTTCCTTTGTAGAAGCTAATAACAACGGTCCGATCGGTGAGTCCATGGTGGTGTAACCTATCGTTTGTCCCACTTTATCATTCCTCCCTTGCCGTTTTTTCTTCTCCTGTAAACGTGTGCTAACTGATCTCTTCCGTTTTTTCCCGGGAAACAGTCCCTTTCCGCAGAGAATGGACCTGCTGCAGCATCGAGATTCCCTTCCGAATCTCGGCCATAACTTCTTCCGATTGTTCCTGTTCTGCTGCCTTGTAAAGAGCCTCTGCTGCTGCTTCACCGCCAATTTTCCCAAGAGCCCATGCCGCTGTACCTCTGATCACTTCCCGCGGATCGCTTTGCATCAATCGGATCAGATCCGGTACAGCGGATTGATCCCGAAAGTGAGCCAAGGCGAGAATCGCATTTCGCTGAATAGGCTTTTTCCCTCGCCATGAAGAGGAGGAGTGGCCGAACTTTTGCTTGAATTCCTTGTTGCTCATCTGCAGCAGGGGCAGCAGCAATGGTTTGGCCAGCTCCGGGTCCGGCTGAAACTCGGGATGATGCTCAAAATGCAGGCCCCGGTTTTTGGGACAAACCGTCTGGCAAGTATCGCAGCCATACAATCGATTGCCGATCTTGCTTCGGTACTGATCGGGAATAAAACCCTTTACCTGTGTCAAAAAGGCTACGCATTTCTGCGAGTCCAGTTGTCCTCCCTGAACAAGCGCCCCGGTCGGGCACGCCTCCACACAAAGATTGCAGTCGCCGCAGCCTTCTTCTACCGGTGTATCCGGTGGCAGCGGAAGATTGGTCAGCATCTCGCCTAGATAAACCCAAGAACCGAATTCAGGGGTAATGAGCGCACAGTTTTTTCCCACCCAGCCGAGGCCGGCTCTTTCGGCGACCGCCCGATCCGAAAGCGCTCCGGTATCGACCATGGACTCAAGCCGGGCATGCGGCTCCAGTTGTCTGATGTAATCAGCAAGCTTGTCCAGCTTCTCCCGGAGGACATGGTGGTAGTCGGTCCCCCAGGCTGCTCGGCACATAATTCCTCGATACGCCCCCGGCTCAGACTTGGGCGGATTCTTCAGCTTGGATGGATAAGCCAGTGCGATCGAGATGATGGAACGAGCCCCTTCCAAACTCAGCGAAGGCTCGGTTCGTTTGTCCAAATCCGGCTCTTCAAAGCCGGATTCATAGCCTTTTTCCCGGTGCTCTACGAGACGCTGCTTCAAGGTAAGAAACGGGTCAGCGCTGGCAAAACCGATCTTGTCTATCCCCATTTCCTTGGCATAGCGGATGATGGCCTGCTTTGTGTCTTCCCAGTATTGGCGCTCGTTCACAGCTTCTTGATCGCTCCTGTTGCCAGCTCATCGCAGCGGTTGTTCCATTCATTGTCTGCATGCCCTTTTACCTTGACGTACTGAACGGTATGAATCTCCATCAGCCGCAGCAATTCCTTCCACAAATCCTGGTTTTCCACTGGCTGGTTCTTGCTGTTCTTCCATCCGTTTCGCAGCCATCCCTTGTACCAGCCTTGCTGAAAGCAATTTACCAAATAAGCGCTATCGCTATATAGAGTGACCTTGCAAGGCTCCTTGAGGACGGACAATGCCTCGATCGCGGCCTTCAGCTCCATCCGGTTGTTGGTCGTTCCCTGCTCGGCACCGGACATCTCCTTTTTATGTTCACCATACATCAACACGGCTCCCCAGCCTCCTGGGCCGGGATTGCCGGAACATGCTCCGTCGGTATATATCGTAACTTCACGCATCGTCAGGGAATCCCTCCTGTCTTCTTCTTATTGTATCGAAGGATAGTCGCGATCACAAAATTTTTTTGCTATACTACCAAAAAATGCTGTACGCAGGGAGTGATCGCCATGAAGGTACGGCTTGCCAAAGAGGTAGCCGGGATTCTTCCTTCGTTTTCGCTGGGAGTTATTCATTATACAGACGTTACCGTAAGCACTTCTCCAAAAATGCTTCAGGGACGGATTAATCTATTTGTGGAGTCGCTGCGTCTGGAGCACGAGCTGTCGCAAATTACGGAAATCGCAGGGGTTCAGCACTGGCGCTCGGCATTTAAACGCCTCGGCATAGATCCGGGCCGCTATCGCCCCTCCTCGGAAGCGCTGCTGCGCAGACTCCTCCAAGGGAATGCCTTCTTTTGGATCAACAGCGCTGTCGACGTAAACAATTTTTTCTCCATTCTGCAAGCCCTGCCTTACGGTATATATGATGAAGCACAGATACAGGGAGACGTCGTCTGCCGCTTGGGACAGGCCACGGATGTTTACCAGGGCTTAAACGGCAGAGAAGTACATATGGAAGGCAAATTGGTTCTGGCCGACGAGCTGGGGGCATTCGGCAGTCCGATCGTTGACTCAAAGCGCACCCCGGTTTCCGAAGAAAGCAAGCAGCTGATGCAGGTCATCTTTTTCCATGAACAGCTTACACTTCCCGAGCGCGAGGAAATCATGGGGACGACAGCCAGAATGTTCACGGAAATCAACGGAGGCCTCGTTTCATCCTCGTACATCGTCACCGGCTGATCTGAAGCAACATCCCACGATATGTTCCCCGCAACTCTCAGGAAAAAGACGGCTCGTCACTCGGACTGGCCGTCTTTTTCCGCTATTTCTTCTGGTTTTTGCCGAAACACGACATGCTCCAGAACCAGGCTGACCAACACGCCAAGCAGCAATCCGTTTCCAAACAGGAAGCTGGCCAGGGACGGAAGATGCTGCCAAGCTGTCGTCGGAACGAACATAACGCCGATCCCGACGAGGATTGAACTGCCTGCCACGGTAATTGCCCGAGTGTCCAGCTTGACGGAGGCGATGTCCTTCAAGCCGAAGCCAAGGAGCTGCGTGTAGGTAATAAACATGCCAGCATATGCGACAGGCGTAGGCAATGCAGCCAGGAACTGAGATACGGCCGGCAAAAGGCCGATCAGCATCATCCCTGCCATCGCTACCAAAAACGGGAGACGAGCTGCCATTTTGGTCGTTTCGATCACTGCTGCGGCGATCGAAAGCGGAATCATTCCGACAACACCGGATACACCGGACAACATGTGGGAAACGCCCGTAAATACCCCGCCACGGTTGTACTGGCTCACTGTCGGAGGTGTTTGGGTTGCTTTGCCCATCACATTCATGCTTGTTACCAGGTTGGTAAGCAGAACGAAGCCTGTCAACAGACTGGTCAACACCACGCCCCAGTCCCACCTCGGTTCACCCCAGAAAAACAGGGTTGGCATCACGATCCATTGATCCGTATGGCGTACCGGTTCCGTCCAGCCTAGCACAGCAAACAAGATCCAGCCGGCCGCCATCCCGAGCAGCACGGCAAAGCTGGCAAACCGCTTCGTTCGCAAAAATATCAGGACCAGAGCAACGATTAATACGGAAACCAGGGCGATCCCGGGACTTACTTCTTTCGCGTGCTGATAGCCAATACCCAGCATGCCCGATACGATGCTGCTGCATAAGGACACTGCCAGAAGCACCATGTATGTGCCTGAAACAAGAGGAGTAAACCAGCGTTGGATTTTTCCGATCCACCCGAGCAGGCCAAACAAAAAGAACATCGCACCGGCCAACAGCAGCCCAAGCTGGAACGACTGCCCGATTTCCCGCGGAGCGATACCCACACTGGTTCCGATTTGCGCCAAAATGATAAAGATTCCCCACCATAGCCCTGCCGGCCCTTCGATCATCGGATATCGATGGCCGATCCATACTTGCAGGAAGGACGCCAGTCCGACGAAAAACATGGTCTGCTGCATCAGGAGGCCGACCTCATCAGGGGTAAGTCCGTAAATGTCTCCAATCGCCAACGGTACGGCGACACTGCTGGAGACAGTGACGATCATCCATTGCAAAGCTGACAGAATGGTCGTTCCAAATGGAGGCTTCTCATGTAACCCATATCCCACTTCTCACACCTCTACTCTCGATTCCCATCTGCTGAATCACATCGCAGAATCCTACTCTTACGGCGTCGACGATCCTTCAAAAGAAAAGAGAAAGCACGCCATGGTA
This sequence comes from Brevibacillus sp. FSL K6-2834, assembly GCF_038592925.1. Classification (NCBI taxonomy): domain Bacteria; kingdom Bacillati; phylum Bacillota; class Bacilli; order Caryophanales; family Paenibacillaceae; genus Brevibacillus; species Brevibacillus sp. FSL K6-2834. The sequence continues at coordinate 1,280,213 of NZ_CP151945.1, read as the reverse complement.
AGCGTGCGTTTTGTCTATGCCTTCAATAAGGATAGCATTCACTGAAGAGCGTCAGGGAATCCTTTTCGTGACCTAGTTATTTTAACATAAGAGGACGAAATGTGTATCTGTGAATCTGCTCCCGACCACATTTTGCAGGAAGGCGATTATGCTCATTTGCTTGGCTTTATTCTAACAAGGAAGCGGCTGAAGCACCTGTAGTCACAAATAAATCGAGAATATCTTTTGCCGTTTTTGCTTGTTCCGCTTGGCAGGAAATTTCCATTTTCAAAAACCTCTGGCTTCCTTCTTGGGAAAGGTGATGCGCCACACCAGAGATGTGATAACCGTCTGGAGAATCGGCGAGGAGATATTGTACGGTTGTTGGGGAGACCAGCGTCCTTTCTTTAAATGCAACTTTCGCAGAGATCGGAAATCCTTGTTCCTCTGCCCACTTCTCCTTGTCCGGGAAGTATGTTCCAATCGAGGTAATCGCGCATCCTTGGCATCCTCCGGCGTTGTCGGAGTAGTTGAGCTTCTGGTTCGGATCATGCGGATTAACCAGTTCGATGCCAATCGATCCATTTGCGCCAATACCAGCTTGCCCTAAGGTCCAATCCCGCGGTCCGATAAAAAATACGCTTCCTCCCCCCAACACATCCATCCAATACGCACCAAGCTCATCCTTGCTTGATTGCGGAATCGATAATGGAATCACCGGGTATGGCTTTTTGGGCCCAACAGTCTGCGGCTGGTCCCCATCGATGTAAAATTCAGCCTTAATCACTTTTAGCGGAAGCGAAGTGATCGTCTCTCCAGTTTTGCCTTGAAACGATACTTGGCCTGCTTCAATCATAAACGAAGCGGGCAGTTTTTCAGCTGCGTCCTCCTTTTGAACAGGTGAATCATTCAAAATAGCTGCTGCAGCTGCGGTAATCTCGCCAGGCTTTTCCGTATGCAATGCTGCCTGTGGCCCAGTGGAACATCCCACTGCTGCGAGAGACAAACCAACCATGAGCAGGTTCTTGAAACGTAACGCGCTTCTCTTTTCTTTCCCCATGTGTTACCCCATTCTTTTCCTATTTCGTATTCATTTTAAAGACGGTTCCCTTTGCTGTTTCGTTACGCAAAGTAAAGTGTGTAAAAATACTTTTGTATCGGAGTGTACGGTTTCCGCTCTGCCGCAGGTTTTGTTATCAGGTGATAGTTATCATGAAACATAAAAAAGAGGAACCCATAATGGATTCCTCCTTGGTCAAGCATATGGTGCCGGTAGAGGGACTTGAACCCCCACGGTTTCCCTCACGATTTTGAGTCGCGCGCGTCTGCCAATTCCGCCATACCGGCACTGTTCTATGGAGGAGGCACCCGGATTTGAACCGGGGATAAGGGTTTTGCAGACCCGTGCCTTACCACTTGGCTATGCCTCCGTATTATGCATCAAAATGATGCTTCATAAATAAAATTCTGTTATGGTTTCAATGGAGCGGACGACGGGGCTCGAACCCGCGACCTTCGCCTTGGCAAGGCGACGCTCTACCAATTGAGCTACGTCCGCAAAGTGGCTGGGGCACTAGGATTCGAACCTAGGCATGACGGAGTCAAAGTCCGTTGCCTTACCGCTTGGCTATGCCCCAATATGTGATTGAAAATGGGGCGATCGATGGGAATCGAACCCACGAGTGTCGGAGCCACAATCCGATGCGTTAACCACTTCGCCACGACCGCCACATAGTTGGCAGGGGCAGTAGGAATCGAACCCACACCAAAGGTTTTGGAGACCTTCGTTCTACCGTTAAACTATGCCCCTACATGGTGGCTCGGGACGGAATCGAACCGCCGACACGAGGATTTTCAGTCCTCTGCTCTACCGACTGAGCTACCGAGCCAAATTATATTTGCCATTATAACAAAAATGGCGGAGCTGACGGGACTCGAACCCGCGACCTCCGGTGTGACAGACCGGCGTGAACTCCAACTTCACCACAGCTCCATGCATTATAAGATTACATTTGGCTGCACTTGAAAAACTGCTGCCAATCTACTTGAGCAATGGTATGTACAAACGAGGATCAAGTAGAAAATTTGGTTGCGGGAGCAGGATTTGAACCTGCGACCTTCGGGTTATGAGCCCGACGAGCTGCCAGACTGCTCCATCCCGCGACGATGAGGGTGAACCGGTACGGAGAGATCCCCGTAGCCGATGCCTATGAACGAAGTATATGGTGGAGGCTGACGGGATCGAACCGCCGACCCTCTGCTTGTAAGGCAGATGCTCTCCCAGCTGAGCTAAGCCTCCAGAATCCTTCGCAAAGCTCCGGATGTTACCCGACAATTTGCGAAGCACTTGTATGGTGACCCGTAGGGGATTCGAACCCCTGTATGACAGCGTGAAAGGCTGCTGTGTTAAACCGCTTCACCAACGGGCCATGATGGCGGATGGAGTGGGATTTGAACCCACGAGACGAGTTATCCCCGTCTACACGATTTCCAATCGTGCTCCTTCGGCCGCTCGGACATCCATCCATATGGCTCCTCGGGAGGGACTCGAACCCCCGACCGATCGGTTAACAGCCGATTGCTCTACCAACTGAGCTACCGAGGAACAATGATAAAGGCACTAACGCAATTCATGCAGCTTCGCGCCTTCAAAACTGGATATGCATATGTGCTAAAGGATTTGTGTGGATAAGTCCTCGACCGATTAGTATTCGTCAGCTCCACGCGTTGCCGC
>NZ_CP151945.1:675000-1270000 GCF_038592925.1 Brevibacillus sp. FSL K6-2834 | reverse complement strand
TAGTGAAGGATTTGGGAGATGACCTTGTCACGTTTTTCATAACTGGACAAAACGGACCGCGTCCAATCCGGATTAAATCCGTTGGTTACAAGCCCCCACACCTGATAACCCCGCTTGTGGGCCCACTGGACGTACGCGGGATCAGCCTTGTTAATCAGTGTTCCTTCGGCATCGCTTAGCTCAAACCAGGTCGGGGATACGACATTCACGCCTGGCATGCTGCCGATCTCGGCCGTATTCGGATTTCGCTTGACGACTTGTTCCCAGGTGAGATTGACCTTTTTCCCTTTCGGTGTCCATAAAACAGGCAAGGATTCTGCCGGCTGTTCCAAATTGACCTTTCTTACATCCCCTTGCTCGACGACCTTCTTGGGCAAATAACCGGATATGCCGTCAGCGGACAAGACCTGGTACCACTCCTCTTCTTGTCCCAGCACGTCCACTACGGCTCCTCCCGGCAGTTCTGCCAAATAAGGGGAACGATGCGTCGGCTCTAAACGAAGCCGGACCTTCTCTTCATCCTTTAGTACATGTGCCTGCTGGATTTCGTACTCGTTTTTCTCTACGCGCAGCACCCCGCTTGTCTCATGCCGCGTAAAGGCATACGGATACAGCTTTTCCAGAGGGGCAAGCGGGATGTAGCGGTGGCCGCCAATGATGGAGACTGGCACCTGCAAATCCACCGGCTTCTTGTTCAAATAGGCCACCAATTGGCCGCTCTGCATGCGGAGAACCTTGTCCTTGGTTGTAATGATCAGCATCTTGGTCGGCTCTTCCCAATGAATGTGCGGGTCGAGGCGCTCCTGGATAAATTCAAACGGCAGCAAAATCTGATCGCCTTCCATTGCATACGGCTGCTTAAAAGGCTCGCCCTCGAAGACGATGGGACGTTCGTTTCCTAAATAGGGCAACACCTGTTCATTCGACGGCTTCAGTTCAAAATACCAATACCCAAACCCGGCAGCCAAAACCAGGAGCATCAAAAAAAGGAGCGGAGCCCTGCGCTTTCGTCTCTTGCGTCGTCTCGCTCGTCTATCCAAGGCTACTTCCAGACTCATCGACTACTCCCTCCGCTCAACCGCTTCTTGACTTGACCATATGTATAACATGCATTGACGGCTGTATTCCTCTTATCGTACCTTCTGTTCACTCTATTCACAACCTTCGAGAAACTGGAAATGGCTAAAACCTTCATTCAAAGATGACGTGGCAATCGCCAAAAGGTTACATGTCTCGCCCTAATTTGCATAAACATCTCAGCGCAACAAAAAAACACCCTCTCTCCAACGAAAGCCTGTTGGAAGCAGAAGGTGTTCTTTGAGCGACACATTCCTCAATGCGTCTTCTTTTGACAATCTTCGCATACCCCGTATACCTCCATCCGGTGTCCGGTTACACGAAATCCAATGGTTTTTGCGGCCGAAGCCTCGGCATCTCGGAGATAAGGGTAGTGGAAATCCCGGATCGAACCGCATTCCGAACAGATCGCGTGGTAGTGATCTTCCTCCACATTGGCGTCAAAGCGGCTGGACGCATCTCCGTAGGTAAGCTCGCGCACCAGACCCGCATCCTTAAAGACGCGCAGGTTATTGTAAATAGTCGCCACGCTCATATTGGGGAATTTCCCCTCCAGAGCCTTGTAAATCTCATCAGCTGTCGGATGGGTCATCGTCCCCAACAAATAGGATAGAATGGCATGACGCTGAGGTGTCATCCTTACCCCGGTGTTCTTTAGGATTTCAACAGCTTTTTCTACACGCTGTGACATTGTGCTACACCTCACAGTCTTTCGCACGATGAATGTACATGGTTTGTCAAACCCTTTGATTAGAATTACTTTAAATTAAGTGTACTTCTAATCAAGGAAAACTGTCAATATACATTCACCGGAAATCGGAATCGATGATTCAGACATTCATCAGCCCTGCGATGCTGCCGTTTTTTTCGCCGCCGGCTTCTTTGCCTTTTCCTTCGTGCCTGCTGTTCCCGCCGATTTTGACTTGGACGCCGTTTTTTTGGCGGTGGCAGCTGTTTTCGCCGTCTCTTTTGTCCGCGATGACTTCGCCTTCTTCTCTTCGGCCAGGGCGTACCTGCACATGTCCTTCAAAGGACAGATGCTGCACTGTGGAGTACGAGCGGCACAGATGCGTCGTCCATGCCAGATGAGCCAATGATGGGCATCCGACCACTTTTCCTTGGGGATCCGCTTCATGAGCTGACGCTCCACCTCGTCCACATTGTCGCTTTTGGCCAAGCCGAGGCGATTGGCAACCCGAAACACGTGTGTATCGACTGCGATGGCTGGAACTCCAAAGGCGTTGGACAAAACGACATTGGCGGTCTTTCTGCCTACGCCGGGAAGCGCCTCCAGCTCCGCATGGTTTTGCGGAACCTCGCCGTTGTACTTTTCGTAAAGGATCCGGCAGGTCTCCAGGATGTTTTTACTTTTATTTTTATACAATCCCAGCCCTTTTATATGCTCCTCCATTTCCTCTTGTGTCATGTGGAGAAAATCTTCCGGTTTATTGTGTTTTTGAAACAAGGGCGCAGTAATCTCATTTACCCGTTTATCTGTGCACTGGGCTGACAGGATCGTCGCAATCAACAGCTCAAAAGGCGAGGTATAGTTCAACTCACAGTGAGCATCTGGGTATGTTTGGTAAAGTATTTCCAAAATGTCATCTACGGGTACTTTGCGTTGAGCCAAAGCTTGGACCTCCTCTCTTTCTATTAGTATTATACGCTCTTTTGTCAATCCACCGGGAGAGCGCATCAGCAATGGAGCAAGCTGTCTATCTGGTGTACAATGGAACCTGGGAGTTTTTTACTTTAGGGGGGATATGGATGAAAGTGTTCCTGACGGGCGGTACCGGCTTTGTAGGAAAGGGTATTTTGGCAAAACTGGCAGAAGACGGACATGAGGTCGTTTGCCTGGTTCGTCCCGGTTCGGAGGAAAAATGGCGCAAGCAAAACCAGGCAAGCGAAAATGCTAGAGTCGCCGCCGGTGATCTGTTCGACCCCGATTCACTTTCCCGGGCGATGGCTGGCTGCGACGCCGTTATCCATCTGGTAGGCATTATCCGTGAACAAAAGCAAAAGGGCATTACATTTCCCCGGATTCATGTGGAGGGGACCCGAAATGTTTTGCAAGCCGCCAAGAAAGCAGGCATCCGGCGCTTTGTTCACATGAGTGCGCTTGGAGCGAGAGCCAATGCGACGAGCGGGTACCATCAGAGCAAATACGAAGCAGAACAGCTCGTGAAGGGCAGCGGCATCCCTTACGTCATTTTCCGTCCCTCCGTGATCTTCGGTCCGGGAGATGAATTCGTCAACATGCTGGCCGATCTTGTCCGTATGCCTGTGACCCCCGTGATTGGAGACGGCTCCTATCTCCTGCAGCCCGTTGCCAGCCAGACAGTAGCAGATGTATTTGTCCAGGCTCTCTCCCGAGAATCTGCTGTCGGACGAATTTTCGAGACGGGCGGACCGGAACCAGTCTCCTATGGAGCGATTCTCGACGCTATTGGCGAAGCCATCGGCAAGCGCAAAGTACGGAAAGTGCATATTCCGCTGGGATTGATGAAGCCGGTCATTAATCTGATGGAAGGTTTCTCCTTCTTCCCGATCACCAATACCCAACTGACGATGCTGCTGGAAGGAAACGCATGCTCGGATACGGAATCGCTGTACGACATATTTGACACAGAGAAAATTCCTTTTTTGCAAGGTATCAAAGCGTACTTGCGCTAAAATGTTAGCGGAATATCAACGGAGATGTTCAAACCTCCTTCCCGCCCGAGAAGACATAAAATACGGCCGGCCACCCCGAACTAAACCGAGGGCAGGCTGGCCATCGTGCTCCTCTCCCCTTTTCAAGATCTCTAACCGCTTTTGGTTCCTTTCATTACCTGGCCTTTTATACTCCATGAACCTTCCGGGTTTCAAGAATTTGCCCGATATGATGCAAAGCATGTCCCATGAGCGGCTCGATCCGCTGGCGAACGGATACGATGTGTCCCGATGACAGAGAGACCGTTCTGTCCATCGCGTCGGGCAGGTGCTTCAACAGGCCGCCGATATGAGAGCGGATCGCGCAAAACAGCTCGACCTCCACTTGTATGCTGCGATGGGCATAATCCAATCCGGCCGCCCATACGTCAGGGTCGTAAGCATTCCCGTGAAATACCCTCCCTGGCTCCGCCAGAGCGAACTTCACCATCGCCAGCGAGGTTGCGTCCGAGTCTACCATATGTAAAACGATTTGGCGAATCGACCATTTTCCGGGAGCACGGGACAAGTCAAGCTGCTGATCGTTCAGTCCCTCCAGCGCTTTCTTCAGACGAGTCGGGGCTTCGTCGTAAAAGGCTATGATCTGCCCGTCACTCAGATTCCGCCCGCCCCAGAATGTGATCACATAGCCTTCCGGATCAGTCACACTGAGACGTTCCCAGCCCCATTCCGTTTCTACCCATTCCGCATTGTGCTGCTTTTGAGCCAGTACCCGATCGCGATATTCATAAAATGACGAAGGTGCGGAAAGATAGAAGCTCTGTCCAAGGATTGGCTGGTCAAACACTTCCGTCAAATACAAAGAAAGGTCTTGTTGCTCTGTTCCCGCCAGTAAAATCCGCTCACCGCCAGGGGCAATCAAAAATGTCAGCTGCTGCTCTCCCTCCACCTGCTCAACGTCAAATCCCATCAATCTGCGGTAAAATTCCAACTGTTCAGTAAATTTATTCGTCCGCAAGCACTTGTCCGCTTTCTGAAACATACGAATCCCTCCTTTTCAAAAATGGATTGCCTCGGGAAATGTCTGGTTCCCTTTCATGGCTTTAGAAAAGGGATGCAAGCTGCTCTGGATTAGAGAGCAGCCTCATCGGAATTTGCATCGGAATATACGTTACAAGCATGCTGCGACGTCCATCATTTTTGTATCGGACTAGAGCAGAACGCTGCCCGAAAAGCAAGCCGGAATCGGAACCCCGGCGCAAAAGCTTGGTTCAGAAGTCTGGATCGGGAGCCTGGTTCAAAAGCTTCGGTCGAAGCCTACTTCGGAAACCCGGTCGAAAGTATAGTTGAAGTATGGTCAAAAGCATGGTTCGAAAACTGGTTCAGAAGCCCAGACTGGAAGCCCGCATTGAAAGCCTGGACAGGTACACGCCGCCCTTCTCTATTCGTGCAATTGAAGCTCTTCATGCCCTGTCTCGCGATTGACATACCTCGCCACGACAAATAAATAATCGGACAAGCGATTCAAATATTTCACGACAGCGGCGTTTACCTCTTCCTGGTTTGCGACCATTACTGCCTTGCGCTCAGCCCTGCGGACTACGGTGCGGGCTATGTGAAACGCGGCGGCAGCCGGATGCCCGCCCGGCAAAATAAAGTTGGTCAGTTGAGGCAAAGCAGCGTCAAGCTTGTCGATTTCCCCTTCCAAAAAGAGTACATCCTCTTCCTGGATCGGCCATCCCACCTGTTTTCCCACAGGGGTGGCAAGCTCCGCTCCAATGTGAAACAGCTTGGTTTGAATGACGTGAAAAACTTGACGAAGTTCCTTCCATTCGTCCCCGGCAGGCAGGAGAGAAAGTGCAAGGCCAATGCTTGAATTGGCTTCGTCACATGTTCCGTACGCTTCTACGCGATCCGCAAACTTCGGGACGCGAACGCCAAACACCAGTGACGTTTCGCCCTTGTCCCCTGACTTTGTATAAATTTTCACCGTCAGTCCCCCATTCTTCTTATTTCCCCGGAAATCGACACGGGGACATCCCGCTTGCGCTTTATCCATTCGCTCCCTTGAAAGCAGTTCGGTCGCTCGAAAGAAGTTCGCTCCCTTGAAAGTAGTTCGGTCGCTTGAAAGAAGTTCGCTCGCTTTAAAGCAGTTCGGCGACTACTATCAATTCGCTGCTGGAAGAATCGAACGGCTTTTTGTCAAAGGAGCCGTAACGCTGCGTCACCTTGAACCCATTGAGCCGAAGCAAATGGTGCAGCTCGGCGGGGAAGATGTAGCGCAGCGTAAATCGCCCGACAACTCTTTCGGTCACGACACCGTCCGGTGAAGTCCGTTCATAAGTCCGAGTCACCTCGGATAGCTGCTGGAAATGGTCGTAGCGTGTGTAGTCCCACATTGCAACCTCTTCTCCCGTTTCCAATCGGAAAGTGCCGCGGAGCGACATCTTTTCGCTCTCCTCATACAAATGGCTGATTTTGGGCACAAACACATTAAAAACCAGCTTTCCTCCAGGTGCCAGGTGCTTTCGGATGCAAGCCAGCGCCTTCATCTGTTCCTGGATATACAGCAGATGCAAAAAGGAGCGAAACGGGATCATAATCAGTGAAAACGTCTTTTGCAGATCAAAGGAGCGCATGTCTCCCTGGATCAGCCGAAGGCGATCCGCTACACCGTGTTTTTCCGCCTTTTCCTGCGCTCGCTTCAGCATCTCGGACGACAAATCCAGCCCGGTGACGGACAAACCCGCTTCTGCCATCGGTATGCTGGTACGGCCAGTCCCGCATGCCAGATCCAGCACCTCGCCACCTGCATGACGAGCCATATCGAGGTAAAACTCCACGTCACCTGCCATGCCGCGCTGTGTCAAGTCGTAGTAGTCGGCCCAGCGGTACATATCACTCATAGCAAAGTCCTCCTATGCTTGCAGCTCTTCGGACTGGATGTAGGCCAGGACCAGTTTTCCCGTATTCTCCAGCGCCTCTTTGTGTGTTCTTTCATGGGAGTGAGAAGCGTCCACGCCCGGACCGATCAGGCCGTGAACGATGTCGTATCCGGCTCTCAGCGCCGCGCTGGCGTCCGAGCCGTAATACGGATAAATATCGACCTGGTAGTTGAGACCCTGCTCCTCGGCCAGGCGCACCAAATGCTTGCGCAAGCCGTAATGGTAAGGGCCGGAGGAATCCTTGGCACAGATGGACACGCAGTATTCATCTGTCGTCTGTCCGTCTCCGATCGCCCCCATGTCGACAGCCAGATATTCGACCACTTGTGCCGGAACGCTGGAATTGCCGCCATAACCGATTTCCTCGTTGTTGCTGATCAGGAAATGCGTCGTATACGGAAGCTCGATGCCGCTTTCTCCGATATGCTTGAGCACCCCGAACAAAATCGCTACGCTCGCCTTGTCGTCGATATGGCGCGATTTGATAAAGCCGCTCTCGGTAACTGTTACACGCGGGTCAAAGGAGACAAAATTGCCTACGCTGATGCCAAGCGCAGCCACGTCTTCCTTTGTTTTTACTTTCTCGTCCAGCCTGACTTCCATGTTGCTTTCGTTGCGCTCCATTTTGCCAGCTTCCCGGCCATACACATGTACAGATGCCTTGGTCGACAAAATGGTGCCGGTAACAAGTCGGCCGCTGTCTGTCTCAATCGTGCAGTGCTCCCCCTCAATGGCATTGAATTCAAAGCCGCCGATCAAAGCGAGCTTCAGCCGGCCATTGCTCTTGATTTCCTTTACCATCGCGCCCAAGGTATCGACGTGAGCCGTCAGCAGACGATGCTTTTCCTTGTTTTTGCCCGGCAGCGTCGCCAGTACCGCTCCTTTGTTGGTTTTTACATAGTTGACGCCCAGTCGATCGAGCTCGTCTGCCACCCAGGACATCACCTTGCCCGTATTTCCCGATGGGCTTGGCGTGTTGGCCAGTTGGCAAAACGTTTCTACCATATATGCAGTGGACAAAGTCATTATTTGTTCCCCCATTGATTTATTGGTTGTCCCCCGGATTACGGCCTGTGCAGCTCTTCCCGGATAAACGCGAGCACCTCCTGGACGTGCCCTTTTACCTTAACCTTGGGCCAGACCTTGGCGATGTTTCCTTCCGCATCGATGACAAAGGTCGTCCGCTCGATGCCCATGTACTCGCGCCCGTACATCTTTTTCAAGACCCATACGCCATATGCTTCCGCGATCTGATGGTCAGTGTCGGCAAGCAGCGGAAAAGGAAGTTCGTGCTTGGCGACGAACTTGTCATGGGATTTCACATCGTCGGGGCTAATGCCCAGTACGACCGTATTCAGCTTGGCAAAATCGGGATGATAATCCCGGAAATCGCATGCTTCTGTCGTACATCCCGGCGTCATGTCCTTTGGATAAAAATAGAGCACCACATTTTTTCCGCGAAAATCAGCCAGAGAAAGCTCCTGACCGTTGCTCGCCTTGAGGGTAAAATCTGGTGCAGCTTGTCCTGCAGCGACCATTTTTGATCCCGTCCTTCCACTAAAAACTGCTTTTCATTTGGTCTCATTTTACCACAAGCTTACAGCTACTTCATCCGCTTGCACGTTGCGCTTTTGCACAGAAAACGATAATATGGATGGATAGTAATGATAAAGAAATATAAAATTTGCGTAGGTAGCTGGATGGTGAAGAATGGCGATGAAAGAATTTTTTAACGTAACAGACCCGGAAGCCCTCAAATCCCTTGCTATACCAGAACGTGTAAAGATTTTGGAATTGTTTGAGGATCTTGAGCCCCGTACAGCCAAGCAGATTGCAACCGAGCTCGGGGAAAACGCCGCCCGTCTTCACTATCATGTGAAAGAACTTGTGCGCGTAGGCTTGTTGCAGCAGGTAGACACGAGAGTAAAAGGCTCGATCGTGGAAAAGTACTACGAGCCTGTAGCCAAAGTCATTCAGGTGAAGCTGCGGCTGATGATCGAGGAAAACGCACAGCAGCTGAGCGATATCATGTTTACCCCTTTCCGCACGACGGAAAAGGATCTGGTGCGTACGCTCAACCGGTTTGTAGCCAGCGACGTGGATGTGCGCAAGGAGTACAAGGATACGTTCGCTTACAACCTGACTGAATTTTATTTAAGCCAAGAAGAAAGAAATGAATTGGTTGCCGAGATTAGCGACCTTCTCCAAAAGTACAAAGGACTGAAAAATGAAAACGGACGACGGAAGTTTAAGTTCTTTGATGTCTTGTTTCCCGTTACTCCTCCTGACCCGAGTGAAGACGACGAGGACGACGACTTTGAAGACAACGAGGCATGAAAGAACTCATCTTCGCATAAGACTGAACGAACAATCAGAAAACGCAGCAGTATGCTGAAGCTGACCAGTATGCAAAAACAACCATGAAAACCATCCGCTGTGATGGTTTTCTCCATTTTTGACCAAGGAGGCTTACGATGCGCACCATTCTATTCGATTTCGACGGGACCGTAGCCGATACGCTGCCGATGATTTTCAATTCCTTCCGCTCTACCTTTCAGCACTTTCTTCAGCGCCACTACACGGATCAGGAGATCGTCGCGATGTTTGGCCCGCCTGAGATGGGGATTCTGGAAAACATGATTGCCAGCGAGCAATTGGCGGATGCCGTGACCCATTTTTACGACTTCTACGCAGCCGAGCATCAGCGCGTGTCCAATCCGCCGGAAATGATCCGGCTGCTCGACCGCTTGCAGCAAGCCGGCATTTCGATGGGGATTGTCACAGGAAAGGGCAGACGAAGCGCAGATATCTCTCTGAAAGAGTGGGGGCTTGCCCCTTATTTTGATGTGGTGATCGCCGGGGATGAGGTGACAAATCCGAAGCCCGATCCGGAGGGGATTTTGCTTGCGATGGAGCAGCTTGGTGCAACGCCCGAACAGACCATCTACGTCGGCGACAGCAACGCGGATATTATAGCCGGGAAGGCTGCCGGACTGGTGACAGTAGGAGTCACCTGGCTTCCGGTCACGCAAAAAACGGGAGGCTTTCAGCCGGAACCGGATTACGAGTTTACGGATACGGATGCGTTTGCGGAATGGGTATTGGGGCGTCAAAAATAAGACGCCCCCTTTTTCATTTCGTATTTGTTGGTCTAGCTTGGCCGTAAGCGTTCTTTCGTCGGGTTTGATTTTGGCCTGATGGCCTTGCCTTAGTAAGCCCGGGCAAACCAGACCGTGTGCATCGCCTCTTTGCCGCAGCAGATGCATGCGGATTTTTGTGCAGGCGGCTCGAACGGGATGTTGCGGGAGGTGAACTTGGTCTCTTCCTTTACCTTTGCTTCGCAGCCATTGTCGCCGCACCAGCCCGCAAGCACCCAACCCGCGATGCCGTTTTCTTTCTCGGCGGTCTCCGCGTGCTGCTTCAATTCTTCGAGCGTGTTGATCTCCAGATGCGAATGGGCATTGCGGAATTCGACTGCCCGCTGGTACATGTTTTGCTGGATTTCCTCAAGCAGGTTTACGACCGCCTCTACTGCATCCGCAAGCGGAGCCGTGATCTTTTCCCCGGTATCGCGGCGGGCCAGAATGACCTGACCGTTCTCGACATCGCGCGGACCGATTTCCAGACGGATCGGAACGCCGCGCATCTCCCATTCGTTGAATTTCCAGCCGGGAGTCTCCTCGCGCAGGTCAGCCCGGACCCGTACGCCTGCCGCTTTCAACTGATCAAAGAGCGGATCGAATGCTGCCATCACCCTTTCACGCAGCTTTGGCGGTCCAACCGGAATCATCACGACCTGCGTAGGCGCTACACGAGGCGGCAGCGACAGCCCCCGGTCGTCCCCGTGCACCATGATCATCGAGCCGATCAGGCGGGTAGAGGTCCCCCAGGATGTCGTATGCACGTATTTGAATTGATTGTCGCGGTCCAAGTACTTGATCTCGAAGCCCCGCGCAAATTTTTCTCCCAAATAGTGCGAGGTGCCGGCCTGTACGGCCTTGCCGTCCTTCATCATCGCTTCGATGGAGTAGGTGTCGACAGCTCCAGCAAACCTCTCGCTCGGCGTCTTTTGCCCCTTCCAGACCGGGATCGCGAGCAGCTCCTCCACGACCTCGGCGTAAATGTCCAGCATCTGCATCGTTTCCTGACGGGCTTCCTCCTCTGTGGCATGGGCGGTGTGTCCCTCCTGCCACAAAAATTCGGAGGTGCGCAGGAACGGCATCGTCCGCTTTTCCCAGCGGAATACATTTGCCCACTGATTGATGAGTACCGGCAAATCTCTGTAGCTTTGAATCCATTGACTGTACATATGGCCGATCATCGTCTCCGAGGTCGGCCGCAGCGCAAGGCGCTCCTCCAACTGTTCCCCCGCAGCTTCCGTAACCCATGGCAGTTCCGGGTTGAAGCCTTCTACGTGCTCTTTTTCCTTCTGAAAAAAGGATTCGGGAATCAGCATCGGAAAATAGGCATTGCGGTGGCCGGTTTCCTTGAACCGCTTGTCCATCGCCTCCTGGATCCGCTCCCACAGCTCAAATCCGTCCGGCTTGAAAACGATACAGCCGCGCACAGGCGTATAATCCATCAGATCCGCTTTTTTGATCGTGTCGATGTACCAGCGCGAAAAGTCTTCAGACTGCGGCGTGATTTCTTTGACAAATGCTTTTCCTTCTTTCAATGCCCTTCACTCCTTCATGAGCTTCTTTTCAAAAACGATCGAGTAGGAGGGGGCGACTAACCCCCGTCCTCTCACACCACCGTACGTACCGTTCGGTATACGGCGGTTCACCAAGCTTGACGAATTTGAGAATATCGTTGCACTAAGCTTTTCAGCCCTTGTTGTTGCCAGTAGGCAATGCCGAGGGCTTTGTGTATATGCGGAGACTTTGTGGTACGCCATGCACCCTTGCGGGTATTTGCAATTTCAATGGCTTTTACGTGAGATATGCCAAGAGAACGAAGTTCTCGATATCTGGTTCTCACGCGTTTCCACTGCATCCACAAACAAAGACGGAGCCTGCGCCTTGTCCATTCCTCAATGGATTGTAGAATGCCCTTCGCGTCTGCAAGGGCGAAATATCCAATCCAGCCCATGAGGTACTGATTTATTCTTTCAATCCGCTTCTCCATCGAGATGCTCCACACCGGATTCGTGATCGTGCGGATTTTCTCTTTTAGCTTGAGGAGGGATTTGGGGTGGATGCGAATCCTTGTCTGTTTTGCAAAGGTAAAACTAAAGCCCAAGAATTTTCGTTTCCATGGTCGGTCTATCGCGCTTTTCTCCTCATTTACTTTTAGCCTTAGTACCTTCTCCAAGTGGTTTTGAATACTCTTCTTTACTCGTTCCCCTGCCCGTTTTGTTTTCACGTAGATATTACAATCGTCTGCGTAGCGGCAGAAACGGTGGCCTCTCTTTTCGAGTTCCTTGTCCAAATCATCAAGTAGGATATTTGCCAAAAGTGGGCTTAACGGCCCACCTTGCGGTGTTCCTTCACTTGATGTTGTACAGACGCCATTTATCATGATCCCCGCATTCAAGTAGGAACGAATCAGTCTTAAAATTCTCTTGTCCTGAACTTTTCGAGCCACACGGCTCATTAGAATATCATGATTTACGCGATCAAAGAATTTCTCTAGATCGATGTCCACCACGAAACGATATCCTTCGGAGATATACGCTTGCGCTTTCCTTACTGCCATGTGAGCGCTACGTTTTGGACGGAACCCATAGCTAGATTCCGAGAAGGTGGGGTCGAAGATCGGCGTTAACACTTGGAGGATGGCCTGCTGAATAAAGCGGTCTACCACGGTGGGAATGCCTAATAACCTTACACCACCGTCAGGTTTCGGGATTTCGACTCTGCGAACAGGTGAAGGTCTATAGGTTCCCCTTTCCATCTTCTCGCGGATGGCTTGCCAGTGTTCACGTAGATAATCGCGTAGTTGTTCGGTTGAAACACCATCGACTCCACCGACACCTTTGTTTTCCTCCACTCGTTGGAGTGCCATCCGTAAGTTTTCCCGTGATAAGACTTTTTCCAGCAAATCCATAATGATGTTCCTTCCTTCGCACATGCGGACTCCGTGCTTGCTGTACGATACTCAGCCCTCTTTTGTACCCTCGGGGCTTCACCCCTGCTCTTCAAAAGTAGTTCCTTGACAGAATTCTGCTTCGACGTACCGTATCAAAAGACATGGATCGCATGCTGGCTTGATGTTCGGCCCTTCCCCATTCAAGCGTCCTCTACTCGGGTACTATGGCCTCTGCTGACTTCTGCATGTTCAGCGTCTCCTTACGGAGACGGTTACCAACAGTTGAAGGCGTTTCATGCAGACCTCCCCAGGTAAGAACGATAACTTTCATCCCATGTACCTGCCCAAGTTTACTACTGTATCCCTTGGCTGTATGGGGCTTTGTCTTGTTTGGCAGACTCGCCCGGATACAACAGCCTCAAATTGGGTTCGTGTACCTCAGGTCGGGATTTTGCCGCCGGCTTCCTTCAGATTCGACCTCGCGGTCGACACCCTTGCCTTGAGCTAACGGTTGGTACAGCCAACCCCCGTTCGGGACTTTCACCCTATAGCTATCGCCCATGCTGGGCGCACCAAAAAACCCCCATCCCAAAAAGGGACGGGGGAAACTCTCCCGCGGTACCACCCTGATTGACCGCTGCTGCCACAAAAGCAACTGCGATCCGCTCTGACCCGTTAACGGAGGGAATCCGGCATGGCTCGTCGCCAGCAGCTCCAGGATGGGGAGCAGGTGCATTCGTGCATCGACCTTTCAGCCAAGGGTCGACTCTCTGCGCCACATTCGCTACCTGCGGGTCCTTTCACAGCCATTTTCGCCTGTTTCTTGGGCAATATGGTAGCAGACCCGCCGGGCAATGTCAATTTCTTGCATAAAGGCTGAGTCTCGGTGCCAGCTTCACGTAGAGCGGATAAGCGACTACGGAGACCATGATTCCTTTTATCAGGTTAAACGGCACGATGCCGTACAGGATCAAAGACCATACGCTCTCAGCCTGGAATTGCGCGACCAGCTGCTCCAGCGACACCTGATACAAAGCCGCATAGGCGGGCAGCAGGAAGTAGGCGTTGGCTACCGCCATGACAGCCGTCATCAGTACAGTACCGATAGCAAGACCGGCCATGAAGCTCATTTTCCCCTGTTTCATCCGCTGCAGCCAAACCGCTGCGACGATGAAGCTCGCACCCGCCACTACGTTGGCCAGCTCGCCGATCAAAAGGCCGTCCGTATTTTTAAACAGCATGTGCAGCGCATTCTTCATCACTTCGACGATAACGCCTGCCATTGGGCCGTAGAGCAAGGCGCCGATCAATCCGGGCAGCGTACTGAAATCGAGCTTCAAAAACGTAGGCATGAGCGGCACCTGAAATTCCAGGTACTGCAAGACAAATGCGACCGCCGCCAGCATGGGAATCGTCACCAGCCGCTGCGTCGCTTGCGATGTGGGAATCGCGGTTCCTTTCATCTGTACCATCTCCTCATTGGTTTCTTCCTTCTTGAGGAATGGCAACAGCATACACCCGGACGTGCCCGCGTTCGGTCCTTGCACAGCAAAAAGCCCTGAGAAACAACATCTCCTCAGGGCTTTGGCACACATGCAAAGACAACGAAACAGACCTGTGCTCTTAAAAAAGGGTACGTAAACAGAAGGGCCGAAAAGCGGCACCCAGCCCGTCGTGCAATACCCATGCACAAGCAAACAAGCACGCACAGCGTACGTACTGTCGTCATCCTTCTCCCATCCAGACTGTACTGTCGGCTCTGGATTTGCACCAGATCCTGCACTCCGGAAGCTTTCGCATCGCGGAGGCTCGCGGGCTTACGCGCTTTTGGCGCGATCACCGCCGGTCGGGAATTTCACCCTGCCCCGAAGGAATGTATGTGATTTTACATGGATATTATACAGTGCCGCACTCGGATTTGACAATGCTGGAAGTGTTCCCTGCTATGGTCGTTGCGAATCTCCTGCGTAGCTCCCATCGCTTTTGGGAAACCTGCCGCAAATTTCGGCTATCATTTGCGGAGCAAACATGATCAGCCAGGGGAACATAGCGAGGTAGAAAGAAAGCAATTTTTCCCAATACGACAAAAGCATGCAAAAACCCTCCCCCAAGACGGAGGAGGGTCAGGCAGCAAGCCGATTACGACCCTGCTCCGCTGTATTTGCGCACACCCCAGTTCCAGACGACCAGTCCGATGCTGAAAAAGACGATTCCCACGACGGGAGTAAACGCCGCATACGCGTACCACGTTTCCTTGCGGAGAAAATACGCCGCCGGATACACGCCGACAAAGGCAAAGGGCAGCACGTACGTGAGCACAAACCGGATTACCTTGTTGTACACGTCGACCGGGTAACGCCCATACTGCTGAATATTCCAGATCATCGGCGAAATCCCTGTCCGGGAATCGGAGAAAAAGCTGATGGCCGCAATGGCCGTGTAGACCCCGCCATAGATCAGCATGCCGCTGACGACGAGACCGACAAACAGGAACGGGTCGTACCACGTAAAGGACAAATCCAGCTGAATAGCCGCATAGCCCATAATGATCAAACCGGTGATGACGCCAAAAATCCGGTCCGGTGCGATCGACTCAAGACAGACCTGTGCGAGATTGTGCAGCGGCCTGGTCAGGACGCGGTCCATCTCTCCGCGAATAATGTACCGCTCGTTGAAATCCCAGAAGCCGAAAAACATCGAAAACAGCGCGTACGGGATGAGGAAAAAGCCGTAAATGAAAATAATCTCGTCGCGCGTCCAGTCATTGAGCAGCGGCACGTGCTGAAAGACGACGACGATAAACACGAGGTTGATCAGCTCATTGATCAGATTGGACACGAGCTCCCCGAAAAAATCAGTCCGGTACGCGAGACGCGTTTTGAAATACTGTCCCAAATAAGTGGCAAAAATGCCCAAGACATGCTTGATTTCACCCATTGCTTCTTATCCTCCCTGCACGACCAGCTTGGTCTGGGCTCTGCGCCACAAGACGAAGATCGGGATGAGAATGACCGCGACCCAAATCGCCTGGAATCCGATCATTTGCCACGCGCGGGACGCCGGTATAGCCCCGGTGAAGATGACGCTGGGATAATAGTTGATCGCCTGAAACGGCAGATATCCCATCAGCGTCTGGGCCCAGCCGGGGAAAAAGCTGATCGGCAGCACCAGGCCGGAAAGAAGGTCGACGACTACCCGCTTGGCCCGCATCATCCCGTCATTGCGGAAGAGGAAAAAGGTAACGAGACCGGTCAACAGATTCAACTGCGTGTTGATGACAAACGCGAACATCAGGCTGAGCAGATACATGCCCCACGCTTCGGGCGTGCTCGGGAATTGAAACGGAATGAACAGGCTGATCAGGAAAATGCCCGGCGCGGCGAAAAACAGCATGCGGAAAATCCCTTCGCCGAATGCCTGCGCCGTCTTGACCGAGAGATAATTGTAGGGGCGGATCATCTCGATCGCCACTTTTCCCTCCCGGACCTCCTGCGCCATCTCCATGTCGATGTTATTGAAATAAAACGCCCGCGACATCCAGGCGATGGCGACATACGCCGTCATCTGCTCTACCGAAAGACCGCCGAGCTGCTGCTGTCCGCCGTAAATCGCCCCCCAGAGGAAGTAGTACGCCCCGATGTTGATCGCGTAGATGATGATGCCGCTGTAGTAGTTGACGCGATACGCCAGCAAGGTCAGAAAGCGGATGCGGATCAGTTCCAGGTAAAGCTTACCCATGGCTGACTACCTCGCTGTCTGTAGAGTAGATATTGCGGACGATGTCCTCCGTGCTCGCTTCCATAATTTTGACGTCGCTGATGTCAAACGAGGCCATCACGGTGGACAGGACGAACGGCAGCATTTCCTGGCTGCGCGACACTTTTACGCGCAAAGCAAAGTCGTTTTCCCGAATGATCTCACAGGGCAGCTCGCCGAGGACAGTCCGCAGCTCTTCGGCTGACGTCCGCTTTTTGAACTGAAAGGCCACTTCCGTCCCATTTCCCCATTTTTCCTTCAGGTTTTCGAGCAGCCCGTCAAAAATAAGCTTGCCTTTGTCCATGACCAGCACTCTTTTGCACAGCGCTTCGATGTCGGTCACATCATGTGTGGTCAACAGAATCGTCATATGCTCGGTATCGTTTAAATTTCGCAAAAACTCGCGAATCTTTTGCTTTACGAGTACGTCCAGACCGACCGTAGGTTCATCCAGAAACAGCAGGCGAGGCTTGTGGATCAGCGCCGCCGCCACCTCACAGCGCATCCGCTGGCCGAGGCTCAGCTTGCGTACAGGCTGGCTGACGAACGAACCGATGTCGAGCTCCTCGATCAAACGGTCGAGCCAGCGCTGTCCTTCATGCTCTTCGACCTTGTAGACGCTTTTCAGCAGACGGAAGGACTCCAGCGGGGACAGGTCCCACCAAAGCTGCGAGCGCTGGCCAAACACGACGCCGATGGAGCGCACGTAGTCCTCCCGCTGTTTTTGCGGGACAAAGCCGTTGATGACGATCTCCCCGCCGCTCGGGTTCAGGATGCCCGTCAGCATTTTGATCGTGGTCGACTTCCCTGCCCCATTTTCTCCGATCAGGGCGAACATTTCCCCTTCTTCTACGGAAAAGGACAGGTCGTCGACCGCTTTGACCGTCTTGTATTCCCTGCTGAACAGGTCGCGAAACGCGCCTCCCAGACCGGCGCGGGCTTGATGAATGCGAAACTCCTTTTGCAAATGGTTGACTTGAATCATGATTAACCGCCCTTTTGTCGCTTTTGAGTAGGATTCCACTGCTTAGTGTATATGAGCAGGCTGATTTCTGCAAAAATCAATGTGCTGCCAACTGCAACCTTCAATCTAAAGCCTTGGAAGACCATACGGCTCAGTCGCAGGCTCGTTCTCGGGAAGGCAAATGACGACACCGGTTTTGTCATCGGCAGGCTTGAACCGCGGGTAGGCGATGCACTCCGGATCGCTTTTCTCCAACTGGACCAGTTCATCTGTATACGCCTGCAGCCCTTTTTCCAGGATGGGACAGACCGTTTTCTCCCAACCGATGCTCCCTTCTCCGCGCGCGGCCGGCCAGAACAGTCCATCTGTCAGCAGGAGCACTGCCTTCAGGCCGATCCGGTTGATCCTCCCGTACTCCAGAAAGTCTCCGCTGAGCGGCTCGCCGTTCAGCACGCCGTATCCTCCCGGCGTATTTGCCTGATAGCGGTTGTGAACGAGGATGTCGCGAACGCTTTCAATCAGTTCAGCCCTTGTGCTTAAGCCTTGGCGAATGCCTTCTTCCCACTTTTCCATCGCGGCTGCTTCCAGGTGATTTACCTGCAGATGAGTCAGGACGCGGATCGAATCGTCGGCATACACGGCAAAGATCATGCAGTCTCCCGTCTGGGCATAGTGAAGGTGTGTCCCATCGAGCTTCACTACGGCGGCGGCTGCACCCCACAAAGCTTCCTTTTGGCTCAAATCGATTTCTTCGGAGATCATATAATCCCGAAGGCGCTCGTTGGCTGCGAGCAGTACAGACGGCAAGTCGGCGTCTTTTCCGACAGCCGCCAGATGATCGTGAACGATCCGGGCCGCCATTGCCCCTCCACTCTGCCCGGTCCTGGTGACAAACGGCACCAAAGACGAAACTCCGTCAATCACGGCAAATATCTGCTGAGCCGTGTTTATCAAAAAACGATCCTCATTATTGCCGCTGTAACCGGGTATGGACAACGCTTCGACGTTCATTCGCCCTCTTCCCTTCCGCTCTTGTTTTTACAATCCGTCCAAGCCGGAACAAGTCGTTATCAAAGGCTGGCTTGGAAGCTGACAGGCTGAATTGTATCACTTTTCCAAATACGGTTCCAGCTGCAGCTCTGCCGATTACGCCAACCTTCAAGTGTGATAAGATGAGGATGGACTTATGGACGAAAAGAGGGAATGAACATGAACCGCGAAAAATCTGCCCGCCTGCATGAACAGGCGATGGACGTCATCCTCGGCGGGGTAAACAGCCCCTCCCGCTCTTTCAAAGCTGTCGGCGGCGGCGCTCCTGTCACGATGGAACGCGCGCAGGGAGCCTATTTTTGGGATGTCGACGGAAACCGCTACATAGATTACCTGGCTGCATACGGTCCGATCATCACGGGCCACGCCCACCCGCATATCACAAAAGCCATCTCGGAAGCGGCTGCAAACGGGACGCTGTACGGGACCCCTACTCCTTGGGAAATCAAATTTGCGACGATGATTCGCGAAGCCATCCCGTCGATGGAACGGATTCGCTTCAACAACTCCGGGACGGAAGCGGTGATGACCTGCATCCGCGTGGCTCGTGCCTATACAGGCAGAGTCAAGGTAATCAAGTTTGCCGGCTGCTATCACGGCCACTCCGATCTCGTGCTGGTCGCTGCGGGTTCCGGTCCATCCACACTGGGCATTCCCGACAGTGCGGGCATCCCGCAAAGCATCGCGAGCGAAGTGATTACCGTACCGTTCAACGACACGGAGGCGTTCAGAGAGGCGATCCGCGTCTGGGGAGCGGAGACGGCATGCGTGCTCGTCGAACCGATCGTCGGCAATTTCGGGATCGTCCCGCCGAAACCGGGCTTTTTGGAAAGCGTAAACGAGATCGCCCACGAGGCAGGTGCGCTCGTGGTTTACGATGAAGTGATCACGGCCTTCCGCTTCTGCTACGGCGGCGCGCAAAACCTGCTCGGCGTTGAGCCGGACTTGACGGCTCTGGGAAAAATCATCGGCGGCGGACTGCCTATCGGCGCTTACGGCGGGCGACGCGAGATCATGGAGCAGGTGGCACCGCTCGGCCCTGCTTACCAGGCCGGGACGATGGCCGGTAATCCTGCCTCGATACGCGCCGGTATCGCCTGCCTGGAGGTACTTAAGCAGCCAGGCGTATACGAGGAATTCGAACGCCTCGGAGCCTTGCTTGAGGCAGGAATTCGGAAATCGGCAGACGCCCACGGCATCAAGGTGCAGGTCAACCGCGTAAAAGGAGCGCTCGCCGTATACTTTACGGACCATCCGGTATATGACTACGATACGGCCCAGGCGGCAGATGGCGAACTGTTTGCCCGCTTCTTCCGGCTCATGCTGGATGAAGGCATCTGCCTGGCACCATCCAAGTACGAAGCGTGGTTTGTCACGACCGCCCATACAGAAGCGGATATTCGGGACACGATCGCGGCTGTGGATCGCTCGTTTGCCAAGCTCTAAGATCGTAGATGTTGCTGTCGCAGCATGCGGTTCAACCCCGTATCATACAACGCAGCGGTGCCAGCGGGAATAGGCAGGTGCCGGAGAGAATAGCCCGATGCTTGCGGGAATAGCCCGGTACTTGCGAAATAGCCCGATCTTGGTTGTATAGGTCTCCTGCCGGGGAAGATTTTCCTGAACGAAAACCGCAGCTTCCTCCACATACTAAGCGGGACAGCATACCACCGCAGGAGGGATTTTACGTGTCCAAAGGGGAAAAAACCTACCCGCAAGCGCCGGAAAAAACGTTGGACCCCAAAATGAGCTCCAAGATGATGGAAGTCGTCGGCTTTCAAAATCCGCGAAAGACGGAGCACCACAAAACGCAAGACCACGACCGCTAGCATTTCATACCGCAACGCAAAAAGCATGCTCTGCCGCGGAGCATGCTTTTTTCCTTTTGAAAACGCTATATTCCATGAATAAAAATACATTTTTTATCGAGAAAAAACATTTTATTATAATTAAAACGCTTACATTTACATGATTATCCAAACCCCGATTGTGTACTCCATTCATTCATGTTATTCTTAGCACTACTATTTTGAAGTTTCCGACTATTGGTAAAGGAGGTGGAGGGTCAGTTCGTCTGACCGCAACCATGAGAAACTACCTGCAAAGAGAAGCAATCGAAACGTTTCAAAACTATCACAGGATTGAGCACGATAGCTGCGGAATCATCTGTGTCATCGAAAAAGCGGGAGCCCCTACGCGAGCTAACGTGGATGAAACCATCCGGTCGCTGATTCAAATGGAGCATCGTTCCGGATTTATCGACGGGGAAGGAGACGGCTGCGGCATCCTGACGGACATCCCTCGTGCCCTCTGGTCCACATACCTCCATCAGGCAGGGCTGGACGGCGGTTTTGCCTACGACAAACGATTCGCAGTGGCCCATCTCTTCGTGCCTCAAGCCAGTCATGACCCTGAGGAGGTTCAAAGGCAGGTACGGCAGCTTTTCGCCGAGTATTCCATCGACATTATGCTTGAGCGGGTACAAGAGGTGGACTCTGCCGCTCTCGGGAAAAACGGCAAACGCGACGAACCGCTTTTCTGGCAATTGGCCTTGTCCTCCCAAGAGGAATTGACTGGCTACCCGTATGCCCAGCGGCTGTTTGAATTGCAGATCGCCATCGAGACGGCTCACCATGTTCATGTCGCTTCGCTCAGTCCGTACACTGCCGCGTACAAGGTAATGGGCGCCGCCTCCATCCTGCCCCGCTATTTCCGCGATCTGGCTGATGATCGCTTCGCGTCGTCCGTGACGATCGGACACAATCGCTACTCGACCAACACCCTGTCCAACTTCTTCCGTGTCCAGCCGTTTTCGCTGCTTGGCCACAACGGAGAGATCAACACCATCAGCAAGCTGGAGGAGGAGGCGCTCCTGCTCGGCGTTCCGCTCGTAGACGGTGGAAGCGATTCGCAAAATGTCAACCGGACAGTCGAAACCTTCATCCACCGTTATGAACTCAGCCTGTTTGAAGCGATGGAAATTGTCTTCCCTCCGATCCATCACGAAATGAAAAACCTGCCTGTCCATCTGCAGGACCTGTATGCCTATCTGCGCCAGGCCTGGGGACATTTTGCCCAAGGTCCGGCCGGCATCGTGTCGCGCTACGGAAATGAGTGCCTGTTCAGCGTCGACGCGCTTGGCCTGCGGCCGCTGTGGATGGTGGAAAGCGCAACCTCCTACTACTTCTCCTCGGAGCAGGGAGTCATCCCTGTCCACCAGATGACGGCCGAGCCGAAGTCCCTGGCCCCTGGCGAAAAGGTGGGCGTCCTTCTGCACCCGGATCGGGAAGCGGAAGTCGTGCCTCACCACAGCCTGCAGCAACTGGTCCATGACCGTTTCACGAGCAAGGTCAAGACGGATGGCTGGCGGCAGCATCTCTATTTCGCATATGAGGCAAATGCGCTCGTCTCCGAGCCGGATGCAGAACCCCCTGCCTCGTCGGTGTACAGCGCATTCGGCTGGGACCGGGAGCAAATCCAGTTGGTCGAGCAGATGTCTGCCAACGGCGTCGAGCCGATCCGTTCCCTCGGACATGACGGCCCCCTCGGAGCTCTGTCCAAGGAGCGGCAAAACCTGGCCGATTACCTCAAGGAGAGCGTTGCAGTCGTCACCAATCCGGCGATAGACCGCGACCGGGAAATGGAGCACTTCTCTACCCGCGTCGTCGTCGGCTCGCGCGTCCCGCTCTCGGCAAAGCCGGTTCCCGGATTGCGCCTGGAGCTGCCTTCTCCCGTACTGTTTGAAGGCCAGTCGCTGCAGGCCGCCGCTGCGCAGCAGGGCACCTTCTCCTTGGAGCAGGTCCTCCACTATTTGAATAACCACCCGTCCAGCATTTCGCTGGTGTCCACTTCTTTTTCCAAAGAGGAAGGGCTGGAAGGCGGTCTGAAGCGAATAAAGCAGACGGTTGTGCAAGCTGTGCAGGACGGTGCAGTGCTGGTCGTTCTGGACGATACGGAAACGCATCGCAGCGACAAGTTCTGGATCGATCCGCTGCTGGCGGTGGCAGCCTCTGACCAGGCGCTGAAAGCCGTTTTTCTCGAAGACGGAGACAATTTGCGCCGCCGCGCCTCTCTCGTGCTGCGCTCCGGCTCGATCCGCTCGCTGCACGATCTCGCTCTGGCAGTCGGCTTCGGTGCGGACGCGGTGTCGCCGTATTTGATGTTCGCCACAGCCTTTGCCAAGGATGGGGTGACATCGGCAACAAACTTGTACAGCGCGTTGAACAAAGGGCTGGAAAAAGTAATTTCCACCATCGGCATTCACGAGCTGCGCGGATACGGACGATTGTTTTCTTCTATCGGTCTGCGCCAGGAGCTTGCTTCCGCCCTGTCCATCATCAATTTCTGCGGATCGGCCGAGTCGGGGCTTTCCTTTGCCGACCTGGAAGCGGACAGTATCCAGCGCTCGCGCGATTACGCAAGCGAGACGGCCCGTGAAGCCAAGACCTTCCACATCTTCCCGCGCCTGTGGAAGCTGATCGGACAGGTCGCGGCGGGAGACATTCCCTACGCCGACTACGCGCAAAAGCTGGAGGAAAACGAGCGGGAGAATCCGATCGCTATTCGCCATACAACCGACTTCGCCTTTGACAAGAACGCTCGACAGGAGCAGGGCAGGGTCGAAGCGGAACAGGTGGATCTCAGCGTAGGCAGCCATTCCCTGCCGTTCCTGATCTCCTCCATGTCCTTTGGTTCACAGAACGAGACGGCATTCCGCGCCTATGCCGAGGCAGCGGAACAACTGAATATGATCAGCATGAACGGGGAAGGCGGCGAGATCAAAGACATGCTCGGCCGCTACCGGAAAACACGCGGAATCCAGGTTGCTTCGGGCCGTTTCGGCATCAATATCGAGCTGGCAAATGCGGCAGACATCCTGGAGATCAAGATCGGCCAAGGCGCCAAGCCAGGCGAAGGGGGACACCTTCCCGGCTCCAAGGTAACAGCCAAAATCGCCGCTGCCCGCAATGCGACGATCGGCTCTGACTTGATCTCTCCGTCCAACAACCATGACATTTACTCCATCGAAGATTTGGCGCAGATGATCACCGAGCTGAAAACAGCCAATCACGAAGCAAAAGTATGCGTGAAAGTGCCAATCGTCCCCAATATCGGCACGATTGCCGTCGGGATCGCCAAAGCAGGTGCAGATTTCATCACGCTTTCCGGTTTTGACGGTGGTACGGGAGCGGCCCGCGTCCACGCCTTGCAGCACGTGGGACTCCCTGCGGAAATCGGCGTCAAAGCCGCTCACAACGCACTGCTGGAGGCGGGATTGCGCCACAAGGTGGAGCTGTGGGCGGACGGCGGCGTGAAAAGCGCCGCTGACGTCGTCAAGCTGATGCTGCTGGGGGCAAACCGCATCGGATTCGGCACACTGGCTATGATCGCAGTCGGCTGCACAACCTGCCGCGGCTGCCACCTCGATACATGCCATGTCGGGATCGCCACGCAGATTGACTCGCTCGAAGAAGCGCATGAAAAAGGTCTGCGCCGCTTTGTTCCCCGCCAGTTTGATATGGCGGTGGAGGGCCTGAAAAACTTCTTTACCCTGTTCGGCGAAGAGGTCCGGCGGATTACAGCCGCACTCGGCTTTAGCCGTACACAGGATCTGGTCGGACGCTCCGATCTATTGGTGCAAAGCCGTCTGCTGGAGAAGATCGACCTTTCGTCTTTGCTTGCGCTCCACCCGCAGTTTGGCACTGCCGAAAGCGTTGAAGCGGAACAAGAGGAAAGCCGTGTGCTCGTAGCTGCCGGTGCCCACGCAGGAGAGGCGCAGGGGCGCTATTATCAGGCGGATAGGCCCATCCAGGAAACCTTCAGCAGCGTTCTCTCCGGGCAGCGGGTCCTCGGCAGCCGCTGGTCGGGGGCACGGGTGAAAGACCATCTGGACGGAAGCTATGCCTCCCTGCCGGAGGTGTCGCTTCACTTCACCCACGGCAGCGTTCCGGGCAACGGTCTGGCTGCCTACAATGCGCAGGGCGTCAACATCCGCGTCCAGGGCGGCGCACAGGACGGGGTAGGCAAAACCAGCTTTGGCGGCCGCGTCTCGATCCTCAAGGCAAAGGGATTGAACGGCGCTTACATCAACGGCTCAGTGGGCAAAAGCTTTTGCTACGGGGCACAAAAAGGGCTCTTTATCGTCCAGGGCAACGCCGACTCCCGCGCCTGCATCCGCCTTTCTGGCGCCGACGTGGTCTTTGGCGGCGAAATCACCCAGCCGATCAGCGACCAGCTTGGAGGCATCGGGGCTCGCGCCAACCTGAAAGGCTTTGCCTTTGAATACATGACAAACGGCCGTGCTGTGGTGCTCGGTGATCCAGGGCCGTGGATCTGCGCCGGGATGACCGGAGGCGTCGTCTACGTGCGGCTTCAGCCGGATCTCGGCTTTGGCCGCGACGCATTGGAGCGCCGAATCGCCAAAGGAGCCAAAGTGTTTTTGTATCAGCTCGACGACAAAGGGACGAGCGATGTTCAAGAGCTGCTTTCCGCTTACAAGGAAGAGCTGCTCGCTACCGAGCAATATGAAACAGCCAGCCGCATCCAAAAGCTGATCGAGAATCCGGCGGACAACTTCCTGATGATTTCGCCAAAGAAAGAGCAGGCCGATCCGTCTGTCTCGACCGAGTGACGCTCCGCCAAACCCTTTATTCCCAACTCTTCCCCTGCCAGGGAGGAGTTTTTCTTTTTTGCACATATAAACGTCCATTTATATTGTCAAAGATAGTCAGAGATTGTACAATAGAAGGAAAGATGCGATCATGAACTGATCATGTCTTGCATGTTTCAAGGGTCAACAGCAATTTTCCGACAGTCAGGCAGCTAATGGCATTCGCCTCGGCCAGGGAAACACGCTCCCGGGAGAAGCAGGGATGTTTTGCACAGAAAAATGAAACTAGCGCCCGCCATAATCGTAGATGTAGGTAATGGGCACAATAGATGGATGCTTTTATTCATGGAAAAATTCATTATGAGAAAATGAGGAGTGATCACTTCATGCTGTTGTTTCACCCCATGGATTTCCTGATTTTCATTGCCTTTGGTCTTTCGCTGTGGGCCCAGTTCCGCGTGAAGGGGACCTTCAACCGCTTTGCGGATGTGCCCGCATCCTCTGGTCTGACTGGGGCCGAGGCTGCCCGCCGAATGCTGGACGAAAACGGCTTGACCAATGTCCCTGTCGAACACATTCCCGGTACGCTTACCGACCATTACGACCCGATTTCCCGTGTCGTTCGTCTGTCCGATCCGGTATATATGGGCAATTCGATATCCGCTATCTCGGTCGCCTGCCACGAGGTAGGCCATGCGGTCCAACATAAGGTGTCCTATCCGATGCTGGTTGCCCGCCATCGCATTTTCCCTGTCGTCAACCTGGTATCCGGCGTTGCGCCTCTGCTGCTGTTGGCCGGCTTCTTTTTCAAGGCTGCCAATCTGCTGCTTCTGGGGATTTTGTTCTTCTCCGCAGCAGTAGCCTTCCAGCTGATCACACTGCCGGTGGAATTCAACGCCAGCAGCCGCGCGAAAACGATGATGGTGAAAATGGGCTTCATCCGCAACAACGAAGAAAGCGGCGTAAACAAGGTCCTCGGTGCCGCAGCCCTCACTTATGTGGCGGCAGCTCTGATCTCTGTTCTGGAACTGGTCAAGTACGTCATGATCTTTACCAACACGAGAGAGGAATAACCAGCGCTTTGACTTGACGCCTATGACGCGTTAGGCTTTGACCGTTGCGATCATTCACTCAAGGTACAGCTCCCTTTTTCGGGACTGTACCTTTTTCATTCCCGATTTGTTAGGATAGGATTGGAAGGAAGGGAAGCAAAATGGTCATCGGAATTATCGGATTAGGAAACATTGGGCAAATGCTCGTCAAAGGTCTGTCCAGGAGCCGGGTTGTCTCCCCCAGCGATATGATCGTCTTTAACCGCAGCCGGGATAAGGCCGCGGAATTGCAGCGGCTTTATCCGTTTGAGCTCGCCGCTACCGCCCAGGAGACAGCAGACAAGGCAGACATGCTGTTCATTTGTACCAAGCCTCTCGATGTGCTGCCCGTCCTGCGGGAGCTGACTCTCCCTGCAAGGCTGCATCTCGTCTCCGTAGCTGCCGGCGTCAGCCTGCAAGACCTGGAGACGGTACATAGCGGCCCTGTCAGCAAGGTAATCCCGACTGTCACCTCGGAAGAGCTCCGCGGGGTGTCCCTGTTTGCAAGCAACCGCCTGGTGAACGATACGCAGCGAGATAGCCTGCGGCTCCTGCTCGACGCACTCGGCACGGCTAAAGAGGTTTCCGAGGAAAGCATCGAGACCGCGACAATCCTGACAAGCAGCGCTCCCGGGCTGATCGCGGGCATACTGGAAGCCTTCGCACAAGCCGCGGTGAGGACATCCCCTGAGCTTGGGATTGATACCGCACGGCGGATGCTGACAGAAACACTGGCCGGCACCTCTCTGTTGCTGAAAGGCCAGGAGCTTGGATTTGACCAGCTCATTGAGAGAGTCGCTACAAAAGGCGGCATTACCGAGGAAGGTCTCGCTGTTTTGGGGCGGACGCTGCCGCAAGCTTTTGACGACCTTTTTGCAATGACAAGCGAGAAGCACGCCTTGTTAAAACAGAAAGTACAGGCACAAATTATCGATCGCAAAGGAGAACAGTGATGAAAGTCGGATGGATTGGACTTGGCAACATGGGCATTCCGATGGCGAGCAATCTGCTGACGGCCGGGTATGACGTTTGTGTATGGAACCGGACTCCCGCAAAGGCAAAGCCGCTTGTGAGCCTTGGGGCTGTCATCGCCGAGTCGATGGAGAAATTAGTAGAGAATTGCGACATCATTTTTACGATGGTAAGTGACGACGATGCCGTTCGATCCATTTATACAGGAGCTGGCGGATTGCTGTCTGCCGCTGTCCGGGGCAAGCTGGCTGTGGACATGAGCACCGTTTCGCCGGAGACCTCCCGTTTTCTCGCACAGAAATGCCGGGAAGCCGGTCTGCGTTTTCTCGATGCACCCGTTTCCGGCAGTGTGGGGCCAGCAAAGGAAGGAAAGCTCGTCATCATGGCAGGAGGAGAGCAGCAGGATTTTGAGCAAGCGAAGCCTATGCTGGACAAGCTGGGAAAAACGGCTCTTCACCTCGGACCGAACGGAGCCGGAACCTCGGCCAAGCTGGCGATCAATCTGCTGCTTGGCATTACTGTGCAGGGCGTGGCGGAAACGCTGCTGTTCGCACGTGGAATGGGCATCACTACCGAACAGATGCTGACGATCATCTCCGAGAGCGCTGTCGGAACGCCGCTCATACGCGGGAAGGCCGCTTCCATTTTGGCCGATGACTATCCGGCTGCTTTCGCTTTGAAGCACATGGCCAAAGATTTGCGCCTGGCACGCGAGGCGGGAGTCTCTTCCCCTCTGGCAGAGTCTGTTGCAGCCAGCTACCGGACCGCACTGGAGGAAGGCATGGGGGATCTCGATCTGATGGCGATCCTCCGTTTTCTCGATCCGGAGAAAATCGAGTAGGAGGGGGCGACTAACCCCCGTCCTCTCACACCACCGTACGTACCGTTCGGTATACGGCGGTTCACCAAGCTTGACGAATTTGAGAATATCGTTGCACTAAGCTTTTCAGCCCTTGTTGTTGCCAGTAGGCAATGCCGAGGGCTTTGTGTATATGCGGAGATTTTGTGGTACGCCATGCACCCTTGCGGGTATTTGCAATTTCAATGGCTTTTACGTGAGATATGCCAAGAGAACGAAGTTCTCGATATCTGGTTCTCACGCGTTTCCACTGCATCCACAAACAAAGACGGAGCCTGCGCCTTGTCCATTCCTCAATGGATTGTAGAATGCCCTTCGCGTCTGCAAGGGCGAAATATCCAATCCAGCCCATGAGGTACTGATTTATTCTTTCAATCCGCTTCTCCATCGAGATGCTCCACACCGGATTCGTGATCGTGCGGATTTTCTCTTTTAGCTTGAGGAGGGATTTGGGGTGGATGCGAATCCTTGTCTGTTTTGCAAAGGTAAAACTAAAGCCCAAGAATTTTCGTTTCCATGGTCGGTCTATCGCGCTTTTCTCCTCATTTACTTTTAGCCTTAGTACCTTCTCCAAGTGGTTTTGAATACTCTTCTTTACTCGTTCCCCTGCCCGTTTTGTTTTCACGTAGATATTACAATCGTCTGCGTAGCGGCAGAAACGGTGGCCTCTCTTTTCGAGTTCCTTGTCCAAATCATCAAGTAGGATATTTGCCAAAAGTGGGCTTAACGGCCCACCTTGCGGTGTTCCTTCACTTGATGTTGTACAGACGCCATTTATCATGATCCCCGCATTCAAGTAGGAACGAATCAGTCTTAAAATTCTCTTGTCCTGAACTTTTCGAGCCACACGGCTCATTAGAATATCATGATTTACGCGATCAAAGAATTTCTCTAGATCGATGTCCACCACGAAACGATATCCTTCGGAGATATACGCTTGCGCTTTCCTTACTGCCATGTGAGCGCTACGTTTTGGACGGAACCCATAGCTAGATTCCGAGAAGGTGGGGTCGAAGATCGGCGTTAACACTTGGAGGATGGCCTGCTGAATAAAGCGGTCTACCACGGTGGGAATGCCTAATAACCTTACACCACCGTCAGGTTTCGGGATTTCGACTCTGCGAACAGGTGAAGGTCTATAGGTTCCCCTTTCCATCTTCTCGCGGATGGCTTGCCAGTGTTCACGTAGATAATCGCGTAGTTGTTCGGTTGAAACACCATCGACTCCACCGACACCTTTGTTTTCCTCCACTCGTTGGAGTGCCATCCGTAAGTTTTCCCGTGATAAGACTTTTTCCAGCAAATCCATAATGATGTTCCTTCCTTCGCACATGCGGACTCCGTGCTTGCTGTACGATACTCAGCCCTCTTTTGTACCCTCGGGGCTTCACCCCTGCTCTTCAAAAGTAGTTCCTTGACAGAATTCTGCTTCGACGTACCGTATCAAAAGACATGGATCGCATGCTGACTTGATGTTCGGCCCTTCCCCATTCAAGCGTCCTCTACTCGGGTACTATGGCCTCTGCTGACTTCTGCATGTTCAGCGTCTCCTTACGGAGACGGTTACCAACAGTTGAAGGCGTTTCATGCAGACCTCCCCAGGTAAGAACGATAACTTTCATCCCATGTACCTGCCCAAGTTTACTACTGTATCCCTTGGCTGTATGGGGCTTTGTCTTGTTTGGCAGACTCGCCCGGATACAACAGCCTCAAATTGGGTTCGTGTACCTCAGGTCGGGATTTTGCCGCCGGCTTCCTTCAGATTCGACCTCGCGGTCGACACCCTTGCCTTGAGCTAACGGTTGGTACAGCCAACCCCCGTTCGGGACTTTCACCCTATAGCTATCGCCCATGCTGGGCGCACCAAGAAAAGGCCCTTTAGGACAAGGGCCTATTAAACAAGGGCCAACTAGCAACGGTTCCATCAAGTCAACACGCTGGAGACAAGTAGCAGGAGAACAAGGAGAAAGAATGCAGCGAGAAAGGAATAGCCAAAGACTCTCAGCCATTTCGGCATGGAGCGCATATCCACTGGCTTTGGCGGTCCCCCTCCTTCTGCTGCCTGGGCCTGTTCCAGCAGCGGATTGACAGGCTGATCAGCTATCGGGGGATTGCCTGCAGGCTGACTCTCATGTATTTTGGTCTTTCCCGTCATCCAGACTCACTCCCTTAAAAAAAAGCTGGGGCAAACACCTCAGCTTTTTCTATTTTTCACTCCATTCGGCTTGAGCGGAAAATGCTCCATTTCTTCGCAGCTTTATTCCGACAACAGCCGATGTGCCGAGCAGGACAAAGGCGAGTATATATACGGAGCGGACACCGGCCAAATCGGCAAGTCCCCCCATGATCAGTACGGATAAACCAAACGTAACCGAGTCCAATGTTCCCTTGGCTGACAGTACGAGCGGCAGGGAAGCAGGCGGAGACGCTTCCTGCAGCATCGTTTGCTTGGCTACCTGCTGGAGCTGGTAAAAAGGGCCGAGGGCAAAGGACAAAAGAAGCGCACTCCACGCCCATGTGCCAAGACCGAACAAAAGCGTGATCAGCCCGGAGAACAGCGTGCCTGTCAGAACAGCAGCCAGGAGCCGGGTGCGCATGCGATCAGCGCAAGCCAGCACTACAGCTCCGCCAGCGACCGAGCCCAGCATGTAGGCAGCATTGATGTATCCCCACCACTCTTCGCCTCTCCCAAGTACCGTATGAACGTAAGGAAGCAGGATGGCGGCCATCCAGACGGCTCCTGCCAAGCCTTCCAGCACTTCCATCTGCACGAGCAGCCGCAGCGGCCGCTGATTTGTGATCAGACGCCAGCCAGTCGTCCAGGACTGGGCTGCGTTATCATGCTCTTGCACAGCGCCTTTCAACGCTTTGTCGGGGTTGTCGGGTGTGGTGGCGGTGGATTTGTCGACGCTTTTTCCAAGCGGCCAAACCGCAAGCGTAGCTGCCACATAGGCAAAAAACGTTCCCCACAGCACATGCGCATATCCGAGCATAGCCACCAGCAATCCGCCAGCCGCCCAACCGGCAAACTGCAGCGTCTGGTCAGAGGTCGCCATCAGTCCATTCGCCCTTACCAGGCCGTCGCGCGGCACCAATGACGGAACCATGGCATTTCGCGCAGGGGAAGCCCAGCCGTCCAAAAAGGCGTTGGCAAAGACAAAGCCAAAAACAAGGAGCAATTTTCCCGTACCGAGCTGCTGGTCCGCCGCACTTGCATAACTGAGAAACAACGCGAGCAGGCCGAGCAGTATCGTTTTCAACCCTTGCGAAGCAAGCAAGGCCCCAGCCAGCGTGACCCGCCTGAAGAGCAGCGGCGCGAGCAATCCGCTGAGCGTTTGTGCCGCGACAAAGAGAATCGGGACAGCCCCCGTGTAAAGAGCCGATTGGGTCGAGACGTACACGGCTGATACGACTGCCACCACGTAAAATACATCGCCAAGATTGGCCAAAGACTGCCCGGAAAACAGCAGCCAATACCGTTTTGTGAACATGACAAATAAACCTCCTGTCGGTCTTCCAAACAAATTATGCTTTTGATAGCTTCTGTTTGGGTGAACAAGCCGACAAGAGGTTTACAATGGAGGAATACTCCTTTCACGAACAGTGTTATGTAAATCAATCTTACTTGATCAGGTCCCTTCCTGCAAGACTTCCTTTTTCCGGAAAAAGCTGAAGTATACCCAGCCTGCATTGATGAGCAAAAACGCACTGGTCATCCAGAAAACGCCGTTGATGCTCACGTAGCCCGCCATAAAGCCGCCGATCATCGGCCCCAGCATGCTTCCGATGCTGACAAAGCTGTTATTGTATCCGTAGACCCGGCTGACCATATGAGTCGGGGTGGCACGGCGGAGCAAGGCATTGACCGATGGGAGCAGTCCTCCGAGCGACAAGCCCAAAAGGAAGCGCAGCAGCACCAATTGCCATACGGCGGTGACAAAGCCTTGAGGGATGAACAACAGTCCGGCAACCAGCAAGCAGCCGAGCAGCACTTTTTGCGAGCCGAATCGGTCGCCAAAACGGCCCAAACGAGGAGCTGCCAGCACATTTGCCGTTCCCATCGCGGCTTGGACGATCCCCGCCCAGAGGGCTACGTTGCCCGCACTGCCCAAGAGAATACCGATGTAGACTGGCAGGATGGGGATGATGCTAAAGAGAGCAAACTGAATCATGACCGTCACAAAAAACAGAACAGGGAGCTTCTTGGATGAAAAAATCATGCGAAAATCATCGCGCAGACTGGTCCGCTCCTTTTCTTCCGGCGGAACGAACGTCTCTTTTACCGTAAAGGTGATCACGAGTGTAGCCAGTAAAAGCAGGGAGCCTGTAACGACAAATATCATCCGAAACCCGATACGTGGTTCCAAAAGCCCGCCAAACAGCGGACCCATGATGGACCCTGCTGTAATAAAGGATTGCAGAAGTCCCTGAGCCCAGCCAATCTGCTCCTTCGGCGTTGAAGAAGCGACGAGGGCGGTACTCGCCGGGATAATACCGCCAACCATCCCGTTCAACAGCCTGAGGCCAAGCAGCATCCACAGGGAGTTGGCAAAGCCAGTCGCTGCGATAATGATGGACATGAAATAGCCGGAGCGCAAAATCATGATTTTGCGCCCGTACTTGTCAGCCAGATTGCCCCAGATCGGAGAAACGAGACCAGCCGTCAAAAAGTTGGCGCCAAAAATGACTCCTGCCCAGGCAGTCACTTCATGAGGGTCTTCGACGCCAAAATCCTGTTGGATGTACAACGGCAAAAACGGCATGATCATGCTCATTCCCATCATCACGACAAAAAGAGCCCCGCACAGTACGTATAAGTTGCGTCGCCAAGATTCCATTGGCGCTTCCCCCCTCCTTCTTACAAGGCCGGCTGCTGCTCGCCGGGAGTGCCCAGATCCTGCACGTGCCACAGATTGTGATACACGCCTTTTTGCTCCAGCAGCTCTTCGTGGCGACCCTGTTCCACAATTCGTCCTTCTTTCATCACGACGATCTTGTCCGCGTGGGTGATCGTCGACAATCTGTGCGCCACAATGATTGTCGTCCGTCCATTAGTCAGGCGGGCGAGCGACTCCTGGATCATATGCTCCGACTCCAGATCGAGCGCCGAAGTCGCTTCATCCAGGATGAGAATGCCCGGGTCCCGCAAAAAGACGCGGGCTATCGCGATCCGCTGCTTTTGCCCCCCGGACAGCTTTACACCACGCTCGCCAAGCTCCGTGTCATAGCCCTCCGGCAGGTCCATGATAAAGTCATGCGCATTGGCAGCCTTGGCCGCTTCGATCACGGCTTCCTCCGTTGCATCCGGATTGCCCATCATGATATTTATGCGTGCCGATTCGCTGAACAAAATATTGTCCTGCAGCACCATGCCGATATGGCTGCGCAGGTTTTGCTGCTTGACGTCCCGAATGTCGACGCCGTCAACGGTAATGCGCCCTTCCGTCACATCCCAGAAGCGGGGCAGCAGGCTGATCAAGGAAGACTTGCCTCCCCCCGACATCCCGACGATGGCTACTGTTTCGCCAGGCCGAATCGTCAGGTTTATCTTTTCCAGCACCAGCGGCCCTTCATCCCGATAGCGAAACGAAACGTCTTCAAAGCGAACCTCCCCGCGAATTCTGCCTGTCTCCGGATTGACGGGGAGTACGCCAGCATCGGGTTTGTCTGTAATATCATAGGATTCATCAATAAATTCAAACATCCGGTCCATCGAAGCCACGGCTTGCGTCAATGTCGTCGAGGAGTTCACGAGACGGCGCAGCGGTGTATAGAGACGGTCCAGGTATGCGTAAAAAGCGACCAGTGTCCCGATCGACATCGTGCCGTTGATGACCTGATAGCCCGCATAAGAAATGACGAGCAGCGGGGCGATATCCGTAATCGTGTTGACAACGGCAAACGTATTTGCATTCCAGCGTGTCAGCGCCAGCGCCTTCTTCAGAAAATGATCGTTCTCTTTGGCAAACTGTTTGTTTTCATGCTCTTCGAGAGCAAAGCTCCGAATCATCGACATCCCGTTGATCCGCTCGTGCAGATGGCCTTGCAGATGAGCCAGCGCTGCCGATCTTTCCCGCGTCAACTGACGCAGCCTTTTGTAGAAATACTTGACGGAAAATCCGTACAGCGGGAAAACGAGGATGGACACTACCGTCAACTCCGCGTCCATGTAAATCATCACCCCGAGCGTCATCCCGATGGTGATCAGATCCAGCCACAGATTCATCAAGCCCGTATCGATAAAGCTCTTCGTCGACTCGACGTCGTTTATGACCCGCGAAATGACCTCGCCCGTCTTGTGATTGTTGTAATAGCGCATCGACAGTCGCTGCAGGTGATCAAACAGCTGGTTGCGGATGTCAAACAAAATGCGGCTGGACACCCATTGGGCAAAGTACTGACGATAGTATTCCACAGGGGCGCGGATTACAGTAAAAACGAGAAACGCTCCTGCCATCAGCCAAAACAGATGTGTCAGCTTTTCCGACTGGGGCATCGGACTGGGCAATAGATCGTCGATTACATACTTGATGATCAGCGGCAGGAGCAACGGTATGGAAAACTTGATGATGCCGATAAAAATCGTCCCGATAATTTGCTTGGCATACGGCTTTACATACTTCATGTAGCGACGGATACTCAAAGCCCGTTCCTCCTTTTACATGCTCCGTCTAATCGAAAACCTGCCGGATTTTATTTTTGCCATTCATAGAAAACCCGAAAGCAGGCCGCCAAACAAGGAAATCCCTCCCCCGTCAATCGGGAAAGGGATTATTCCTCGTCCTCACGCACCAAAAGGTAGCGCTCATACCAGCGTTGGACAAATCCGTTTTGAAAAGGGCCTCGTCTCAGACGCACCCATTCCAGCACCTCCCGCAATGCGCTTTGTACGCGCTCAACGACTACAGGCGGATAATTCATCTGCTTGCCGTGCAAGAGAAACTCCTCTTCGTCGAGAATCGTGTACGTCATATCGGGAAACACCTTTACGTCCAGATCGTAATCGATGTAGCTCAAGAGATTCCCCTTCAGGCTAAACGGGGAACCGATGTTGCAATAGTAGTAAATCCCATCGTCCCGAATCATGGCGATGGTATTAAACCACTGCCCGCGACCAAACGTGCAGATTGCCGGCTCACGTGTACGCCACTCCCGGCCGTCAGACTCTGTCACTTTTACTCGATCGTTGCCGCCAATCACTACTGCATCACTGGTGTGGATTAGTGTCGTCTTATCCCAGATGCGATGCAGGGAGTGGTCGTGTTTATAGCTTTCAATGCGGATAATGGAGCCCGGAGCTGGCGACATGACCCTCCCCTTTCTTCTCTTCTCTATCTGAATGGGGACAGCCTCCCTTAGGAAGAGAGCTTTTTGGAAAGTGTAACATATTTTTGCATCTCATAGCCAAGTGAATGATAAAAAGGAAGTACTTCAGGATTGCCTTGATTCACCATAATCAGGACGCGATTGACCCCACGCTGTTTGAAGCGCTTCTCGATCGCCTCCACCAGTTTCCGGCCTATACCTGCACCCTGCAAGCGGGGGAGAACTGCCAAACGGTAAAAATAAGCCCGTGTCCCGTCAATGGTACCGACAACCACACCGACCACTTCACCCTCTTTTTCTGCTACCATTACCAGATCGCTGTCCCATGCAAGCTGCTTGGCCAGATCATTCAGCGACTCTGTTTCTTGTTCCTCCAAACCGGTTTCTTGCCAAATGCGAGTAATTGCGGAATAGTCACCGAGCCGAAACGGACGAATCAGCATAAGTTGCCTCCTTCGATGCCTTCTTTTTCTATTGTACACCAAAAAGGACAAGTTTGTCTCCGTATGAAGATGCAAAAGAGGGGTGGAGGCTTGCTTGCCTTCCGATCCCCTCTGGCTTTTTTTGAATTATGTCAGCAGAGAAATGCCTCCATCGACAATCAGGGTTTGTCCCCGAACCATCGATGCTTTGTCGGAAAGAAGGAACATGACCGCATTGGCCAGGTCCTCCGGTTCCACGATCCGTCCCGCAGGCGTGCGCTTTGCAGAATCCGCGAGAAGTTCCTCCCGGTTAGGGAAATGGCGCAGCGCGTCCGTATCAACCGCACCGCCCGACACTGCGTTTACGACAATGTTGTGCGGCGCCAATTCTACTGCGAGATAGCGGGTGAGCGCCTCGACAGCCGCTTTGGATACGCCCACCGAAGTATAATTGTCCAGAACGCGGATCGAACCCAGGCTGGAAAGGCTGACGATCTTTCCGCCTTCGCCGGTCTTGATCATCAATTTCGCCGCTTCCTGGGCGCAGAACAGAAGCGCTTTGCTGTTGATATCCATCGTCCAGTCCCAGTGGCTCTCCTCCAGCTCCATCAAAGGACGCAGCACCCCGGAGGCTGCATTGTTCACAAATACATCGAGACGGCCAAATTCACGGTCGATTTCCGCAAACAGCTCTTTGATTTTTTCTACATCCCCGACATTGGCTTTGACCAAATGGACGCGAACCCCTTTTGCCTCCAGCTCTGCTGCCGCTTCCCGGGCGGCGGAACGGTTCCGCAAATAGTTCAAGACGAGATCATAGCCCTGTTCGGCGAGCTGCAATGCAATCGCTTTGCCGATCCCGCGCGTTCCCCCTGTCACCAGTGCCACCTTTTTTGTTGTATTCATAAGGTTACCCTCCTGCTACACCAACTATTAATATCAGGTACTAAATATTTCGTACTTATTATACATCTCCGCTTTGGCAATTGCCACCCGTCAAAAGACATAACGACAGAAGCCCGCTCCGTCCGGGATGGAAACGAGTCAGGTCAGCCATACTACGATAAGAACGGTTTGAGCGGAAAGGGGACTGTATTTCTATGTATATTGGCCGAGATTTGTCCGAATTAACGATGACATCGCTGGACGACTGGGAGTTGAATGAATTGCTTTACTACCACCACTCGATGTCGCAGTTGGCTGCCTATCTGAACGCAGAAGGAACCTCCATGCACGCCAAAATCATCAAAGAGCTGGAATCCCGAGGTCCTGTCGGCGGAGACGGCGGAGGCTGGGATCATTCTTCTGCCCCCATTTACGACTAAACGAAGGGAGGTCAGTTTCAGTGAAAACCAGGAACCGACAGCTCGGCGCCATTATTGCGATCGTCGCTTTCAGTCTCGCGGCAATGATCGGCTTGATTTTCATGTTTTGGGTCTAAACCTGGCGCCCGTGCAGCAGCTAAAGCTTTTCGGCTGGCAGCAAGCAGAAAAGGCCGAGGAATCCCCGGCCCTGCATCTTTTTTATGTCTGAAAGCGGGCGACCTGCTCCTGCAGATGAGCCGCCATTTTCTCCAGTTCCACCGCAGACGAGGCGATTTCCTCCATGGATGCGAGCTGTTCCTCCGCTGCTGCAGACACGCTTTGTGTACCCTCCGAGCTGAGCAGAGACAGCTCCGCTATACTGCGAATGGATTCGCTTACCTGACGGGTACGGGCGGACATGCGCTGGGTCGCTTCGGAAACCTCGCCGATTTGTTTTGCCACTTCCCCGACAGATATACGGATTTGGTCAAAGGACTGTCCAGCAATGGAAACCTTCTCGATCCCGGCAGTCACCTCTTCACGGCTTCGCTTCATCACTTCGACGGCTGTTTGCGTCTCTGACTGGATTGACTGGATCAGCATGGCGATTTGCTGGGCGGAATCCGAGGACTGTTCCGCCAGTTTGCGGACCTCATCAGCCACGACGGAAAAACCGCGTCCAGACTCGCCTGCCCGTGCCGCCTCAATCGCAGCGTTCAAGGCGAGCAGGTTCGTTTGCTTGGCAATATTGGCGATCAGCTCCACGATGCTGCCGATTGCCTGGGAACGGCCGCCCAAGCTCTGTATCACTTCAGCCAAGTCCTGAATGCTTTGATTGGAGGCTTTCATCTGCAGAACAGCTTCCTGAACCGATTGATCGCCCTCGCTGGCAAGCCGGGCTGTTTGCCGGGCGGCAGAGAACACCTGGCTCGCATAGCTGGCAATTTGGTCGATCCCTTGTGCAAGCTGCTCCGAAGCTTCCGAGCTTTTCTGTGTGTGCTGCACCTGCTGGTCCCCTCCGACGGCCATCTCCTGGATTGTCGTGGCGATCTGCTCCGTTGCCTTGCTCGTCTGGTCTGCACTGGCTGACAGCTCCTCTGCAGACGAAGCCAATTGCTCTACCGAATGTTTGATCGTGGCAAGCAATGTTCGCAACGATTGCGCCATGTGGTTAAAACTGTGGCCAAGCTTGCCGAATTCGTCTTCGGCTTCAACGGTTACCTGCTGGGAAATGTCTCCCTGACCCATGCGTTCTGCTGCTGCAGTCAAGCGCTTGAGTGCGCCAAGCATCCTTCTTAAAATGACAAAGACGAGCACGCTCCCGAGAGCCAGCGCCATTGCCGTAATCCACAGCGTCTTCTGAAAAATCGGGCTGGCTACCCGATCGGCCTCTGCCTGATACATCAGCCCCATCAGCTTCCAGCCAGTTTGACGGTTCGTCACATAAACAGCACCTGCCGACTCCCCAGCGTCGGCAAGATCAAACCGCCCCGTCTCTTCCGCATACAAGGAGTCCATCCACGGCTCCTTGTTTTCCTCCTCTGGCTTGAGTGAAGGATGGACGAGAATGCGGCGGGCTTTGTCATAAATGGCGACGTATCCCGTCTCGCCGATCTTCGCTTGCTTGACAGTCTCCTCCAAAGTACCGAGGTGCAAATCCATCCCGATTACACCCGAGCGGTCTGTCAGAGCCTGTGCAATACCGACGACGATGCTGCCTGATGCCGCATCTACATACGGATCGATGATAATCGGCTCATTCGGATTTGCCATGGCCGCCTGATACCAGGGCCTCGTTCGCGGATCGTATCCATCCGGCAGCTTCGTATCCGATCCCATCAGCATAATGCCGGTCTTTGTCCCGATGTATATCTCGCCCACCTCCTTATGGGTGGAAAGAAAGCTTTTTAATCGTTGCTTCAGAGCGGCAAGCTGGCCGGGTGCCAGTTGACTTTCCCCTGTTGTCTCGGCAAAGAAATGAATCGACTGCTCTTGTGCCGTAAGCATTCGCTCAAGCAGCTCGTCAACCAGCCGCACGTTTTCGTGAGCTGCGCTCAGCAGCTGCTCTGCGAGCTGTTCCTTTGCGCTCTGATACGATAGCAGTCCCAGTACGAGTGTCGGGATCA
Source organism: Brevibacillus sp. FSL K6-2834 (assembly GCF_038592925.1). Taxonomy (NCBI): domain Bacteria; kingdom Bacillati; phylum Bacillota; class Bacilli; order Caryophanales; family Paenibacillaceae; genus Brevibacillus; species Brevibacillus sp. FSL K6-2834. The sequence goes on along the minus strand of NZ_CP151945.1, from coordinate 1,230,816 downwards.
TCAGTATCGCTGCAAATGTCGCTATCAATTTCGTTCTGACCGATGTCTTCCTCTTCCGCAATGGCGAACGCCCCTTTGTCTCTTTTGTCCTCTTCTATCTACCCTTTTCGTTGAAATGAAAAACTGGATAAAAATACTAATTACCTCCATATATTTTGTAAGCATATATAAAAAATTTGATCTGACTGAAATTGCTGAATTTGTTGTCAGAATTTATTTTCTTTTATTTTTTTGGCAAAAAGTCCTTTACAATGAGAAAAATTTGCCATATTCTAAGAGTACGATTTTTATCAACCATTTTAAGGAAGGAGGCAAACAACATGATGATGGTAACTATCGCAGCACTCGATCTAGCATTGGTTTCCAAAACTTCATATGACAGCGCCTCCTGGACGAACGAATCGTAGCATTGTAAGAACTGCGTTTCTTACTCATATCCTATTCGTTGCATACCAGACCGCAGGCGTTGTAGCTTGTGGTCTTTTTGATTCCCGTTTTCTTCGTTACAAAGACCGTAGGCCCTGGCCCGCGGTCTTTTTATATCCATTTTCCCCTTGAGAGGAGGTGATTCGAGATGGTAGTCAACTTTTTGTTCTTCACGATCAAAATCGAGCGTAACAACGCTGCACAGCGCATGGCTGAGTACAACTGTGAACGCTACTTGCAAGAACGCGCAGACGCGCAAGCGATGCAAGCTGCCCAGTACCCTGATTTTGCGATTCGCGGGTAAGACTTTGAAAGGATAATCAAGGAGGGATGTCAGATGAGAAATAAAATTCGCCGTCAGAAAATGAGATTCACAGGAGTCAAATCGATAGAAGGCGGCTGACTGACTATATTCGTCCCTGTAGGAGGGGTAGCACCATGTATATTCCAATGATTTTCTTCAGCATTATCATCGAGAAGCGTGTATTGTCTCCAGAGGAAGTCGAGGCGCGTTACCAGCAGGAGCAATTCATCCGGGAATGGGAAGAGAAGCGCTTGCTTCAGGCGGCCCAGTTCCCTGAATACTGCCGCTGGTAAGCCATAAATAGCGAAAAAAAGCGACCATCAGCGGTCGCTTTTTAGCTTTTCCACAATTTTTTGATGGGCAACAGGGAGCGCGAGGGACGAGATCTCTTCCAGGGTAACAAAACGGGCATCGGAAGGGAGCTCCCCTCCGTCAATCCAGTCGCAAAGCCATACCTCCATGTTCCAATGCAGATGCGAGAACGTATGCTGCACCTCCATCAATGGCTCAAGCACCTCCGCATCCTGGCCAAAACGGCTGCTCAAGCCATCCAGCAGTGTTTGCTGCTTGACTGACGGCGCGTCTGCATCGGTTTCCACCATCGGAAACTGCCACATCCCGGCAAGCAGCCCCTGCTCCGGCCGCCTGTTCATCAATACGCGATCCCCGTGCCGGACAACGGCTACCTGCAGATTGACGGGGCGCGGCGGTTTCGCCTTGCCTTTTACCGGCAGTTCTTCCTGGACGCCTTCGCGACGGGCCAGACAGTAATCAAACACCGGGCACGTCAAGCACTGCGGAGTCCTCGGCACACACACAAGCGCGCCCAGCTCCATTAGCGCCTGATTGAAATCTCCCGCTCTGCCTTCGGGTATGACCTGTCTGACGAGATGCTCGACTTTTATCCGCGTTGCCGGTTTGGCAATGTCATCGGTCATGAGCAGCAGACGCGAAAAAACGCGCATGACATTGCCGTCCACGGCCGGCTCCGGTTTTTCGTAGGCGATACTGAGAATCGCGCCCGCCGTATACGGACCGATTCCTTTCAGTGTCGCGATTTCTTCGGGCTTGTCCGGCACGACGCCGCCGTAGCGGGTCTTGACCTCCCGGGCAGCGCTTTGCAAATTGCGGGCACGCGAGTAATACCCCAGCCCTTCCCATGCCTTCAGCACCTCTTCCTCAGGTGCGTCGGCCAAAGCCTCTACGGTCGGGAACTTTTCCATAAAGTTTTGGTAATACGGTTTTACCGTTTCGACTCTCGTTTGCTGCAGCATGATTTCCGAAACCCAGATCCGGTACGGGTCCCGATTGATTCGCCAGGGGAGATCACGCTTCTGGCCGTCGTACCAGGCCAACAGATCGCGTGAGAATCCAAAAACATGAAATTCCTCGGGTAGTGTATACGTCAATGCTTTTTTTTGCTTTCCTGCCATACTTGTCTGCACAAACTCCTTTTCTCACGCCAATTGGACAGGCTGAAACGCCCATACGTGCAATTTGGCTGCCCCTCCCGCTATACAGGCGCAGAAGTCCTGATCGGCAAGTCGCCATGCTTTTATCGCTTCGTATTGTTCGACACTCTCTACATGAAAGGCTTCGACGTACAAACCGGGCTGGTCATAACCTTCCCAGCAGCGGTATTCACGCGCTCCCTTCTCGCCGATTCTGTCCGGCATTTCTGCCAACAGGCGAAGATACTGGTCGCGCATGGATTCTTCGATTTTGTATTCGATGAAAACGATGAGCACGTTGTCCCTCTCCTTTCCGGTCCCTTTCATCATACCTGCCCATTTCCAAAGGAACAAGGATACTTTTTTTCAGCCGAAAAGGGAATTTTCCCATCTAACACGCTATAATAACTGATAAGAAACCTCAATGGAGGCACTCTCAAGATGCGCTACCGCGTTTGATGCGGCAACATATTTTTGCCCGAACGAAAAGGAGGGAGCATCCGCACCTCATGGATACTGCAACGCACTTTGCAATGGGCTTCGGCTTGGCCGGTCTCGCCCATCTTGATCCTGTCGTGGCTTCGACACCGGGATTGGCAGAGGCGGTCATGATCGGAACCGTCATCGGTTCACAAGCACCTGACTTGGATGGATTCACCCGTATTCGAGGAAGTGCCGCTTACATCCGCCACCACCGTGGAGTCTCTCACTCCATTCCGGCGCTGTCTATCTGGACAGCCGCGGTCTTCGCCCTCGTGCAGGCCATTTCCCCGCAAGTTCATTGGCTGCACCTGCTCGGCTGGATTTTTGTCGCTGTCTGTCTCCACGTATTCGTCGATCTGTTTAACGCCTACGGAACAAAAGGGTTGTATCCGTTTCACAACAAGTGGATCGCCTGGAATGTCATTTTTATTTTCGATCCGTTTATCTTCGCCGCCCATGTGACCGGCCTGATGCTGTGGGGCGCGGGGGCTGATCCGGGACATGTTTTCTTATGGGTGTATCTGTCGCTTATTCCGTATTACTTCTGGCGCTGGCAAGTGAACAAACGAACGACCGAAGCGGTTCGCGCATACATCGGCAAAGCGGGAACCTACACAGTCATTCCTACGCTCTCCTGGAATCAGTGGACGTTTGTCGTCCAGACAAATCAGCATTGGTACGTCGGGGAAGTCCACGGCGGCGAGGTCAGTATCCTGGATGTTTTCACCATCAAGCCGGAGAATGAACTGATTGCCGTCGCCAAGACTGACAAGAAGGTACAGGCGTTTCTTTCCTTTGTGCGTCATGCGCATGTCGAGACCAGAAAGCAGCCGTTTGGCTACGAAGTAAGATGGTTTGATCTGCGTTATCGGGCCAGGTATTCCGGAAAAAGCCATTATATGTTCGTAGCCGTGGTCTATTTGGATAACGATATGAATATCCGCGACTCGTTCGTGGGCTGGATTCACCGCGGGGAAGAGCAGCTTGCCAAAAAGCTCGATCCGGACAAAGAAATTCAAATGGGATAATCGTCAAGCAAAGCGCTTGCTCTCGGGCAGGCGCTTTTTATTTGCCCAATCTGACCCGATGCAAAAAGAATAAATTGACCCTTTCCGAAAGGTCAGAATCCTCCTATCATGGACGTACATCCTACATCGAACGGAGGAGATCCTTTGTTTCCCATCCGCTATTCCAAACGCACAGTTACTGATCAAGACCAAATCGATGCCTTTCTCACGCAAGCCAGGATCGGCCACCTCGGTCTGACTGACGGAGAAGAGCCTTATGTCGTTCCGCTGAATTTTAGCTGGCTAAACGGCAATATCTACTTTCACGGAGCAGATTCCGGCAGAAAAGTCGAGATGATCGCCAAAAACGCCCGCGTCTGTTTTAGCGTTTGCGACGAATACGGAACGATCGCTGATCCGGTGCCGGCTCTCACCGACACAGCCTACATGAGTGCCATGGTTTTCGGCAAGGTGGAGCGGGTCGAGGAGCCGGAAGAAATGCGCGATGCCCTGCAAGCCATGCTGGACAAATACGTTCCCGGCTACTACCCGGAGCCGCTTTCCTTGCAGCATGTAGTGAAGTACCGCTCTTCGATGGGAAGCGTCGCAGCCGTTTTTCGGATCAAACCCGATGCGATCACCGCGAAAGGAAATCCGCTGCCGGAGAAGAATGCCTTTTATCCCGGCCGTACCCGGCAGATGGATGTGTAAACAACACCTCTACATCAAAAAGACACGTCTGATCCCCGCGGGCCGCGACCTGTAAGCTCGGTCGCCGCACACTGCAGGACAGCGTGTCTTTTTTGTCATTCATAAACATCTATCGCGTAGGGCGATTCATCCATTACCGTACCGGCAAGTCAGCAGGGGCGCTCATTCCGGTAGCAATCGCCAACCGGTTCCAGGAGTTGATCGTGTTGATAGCCATCAGCAGGGAGACGGTTTCCTCCTCGCTGAAATGCTTCTGTACGTTCTGGAACACCGCTTCCGGAACGCCCTCTTTTGCGATCAGCGTAACGGCTTCCGTCAGAGCCAGTGCCGCCCGCTCTGCTTCGGTGTACACATCCGCTTCTCTCCAGGCATTGAGCAGATAGAGGCGCTGCTCAGTCTCGCCGTTTTCTCTCGCTTCACGAGTGTGCATGTCAAGGCAGTATGCGCAGCCGTTCAACTGGGACGCCCGCGTTTTCACCAGCTCCAGAAGCTTGTGGTCCAACCCGCTGCTGCGGACGAATTTCTCCATTTGCAGCATTGTTTGGAAAGCCTGGGGATTTGCCTTGCGATATTCCATTCTCGGTTTCATTGCCATCGATCCTCTCTCTTGTGATTTCTCGTTCGTACTTGAAACGAGAAACCCCTCGAGTTTGTGACCGGTTTTTCGAGATTTTTTTATTTCGCCCCAAATTTCCAGATGACATGGCTGAGGCTGCCATAGCGAAAGCTGATATGCTCCCTGGCTGCCGTTCGGTCTTCATCGGCAGCGCCCATCGCATAGAGCAGGGGAACAAAATGCTCGCTTCCGTGCAAAGGAACAGCCTGCCGGGCATACGGAGCAAGCGTATCGTAGCGGAACAAGGACTCCAGATCCCAAGCCTCGATCCTGTCCCGCAGCCATTCTTCAAACGCAACGGCCCACTCGTCTCCCTCCTCCGTATCGGAGCGCATACTCATGTAGGCAAAATTGTGTACCGTTCCTCCGCTGCCGATGATCAAGACACCGTCCTCGCGGAAAGCTTGCAGGGCTTTGCCAATCGCATACTGCTCTTCCGCTGAAAGCTGCGGATTGACCGAGAGCGAGACGACTGGAATATCTGCTTCCGGGTACATCATCCGCAAGACGACCCATGCCCCGTGATCCAGCCCGCGGACCGGCTCGGCCGTTGCCGGAATGTTTGCCTCTGCGAAAATGCGCAATGCCTCGGCAGCCAGAGCGGGATCGCCTTTGGCCGGGTACTGAATTTCATACAGCTCACGAGGAAAGCCGCCAAAATCGTGGATGGTAGCGTTGAGCTTTGTCGTCCCGACAGCCTGAACGCGGCTCTCCCAGTGGGCGGAAAAAATCAGGATGGCCCTCGGACGAGGCAGTTCCTCCCCCAGTTGCTTCAGTGCTTCCGTATATTGATTCCGCTCAATCGCAAGCAGCGGCGCTCCATGAGCGAGGAAAAGCGATGGCATTTTCATGGTGCAAGACACCTTCCTTTTGTACACTTAATTACCTTTAGTAAGTATTATATCTCATTCCTTCCATACTTTCTATCCTTTCCTTTGCAGGCCGCTCTCCGACAGAGACCAAGTGTCAAATCGATCAACTGTCCCGGCATGTTTGATTTGCTTTTCTATTCCACGATGACGATCATCCCTGCGGTCGCCTGTACGGGGTAGGATTCGGCGACAGGCCCGTCGAAAGAAACCTCCACCCTGGTTCCCTCCCGCAAGTCATCCAATGTCGCCGGCACGAGCGAATCCCCTTGCTTTTTCAGCAGCTCCGGCGACTTTCGGAGAGAGACAGAGGCTTTATCATAGGGCGTTTTGCCGCTTTGGGAATCCGCCTCAACCATGATCGCGACAATCCCGGTCGGCTGAGCCGGATCGATACCATTGGGAGTGTCCTTGCTCGATACAGACGCGCTCGGATCTGCTGATTGATCCGGCTGCCCCCCGATCGGTCCGGTGATGACAGCGGTGACGGTTCCTGCGATGTCGATTTGCTTTTCTGCCTGCGGCGACTCGCCTGGCAGCATTTTGCCCGCAGCAACCACTGAACCCACCACCACCAGCAATAGCCCCAGCGCAATCCCTACCTGCTTCAACATTTTATCCACGGTGATCAACCACCCTTTTCGCTTATTTTTTCTATTCCTATGGCTAAGACGATGGCAGTTGACGTTTCGTTGCGAAGGCGAGGAAACAAACAAAAAAGGCATGCCGGTTTGTCCGACATGCCTTTTGTTCGTAAGCAGCAATGCTATCGCGTTGATTTCCGCTTAGCGGGCAGCTTCAAAGCGCTTGCTGACTTCGTCCCAGTTTACAACGTTCCAGAATGCACCGATGTAGTCAGGGCGTTTGTTTTGATACTTCAGGTAGTAAGCATGCTCCCAAACGTCCAGACCGAGGATTGGCGTTTTGCCTTCCATGATCGGGCTGTCTTGGTTTGGAGTGGAGGTGATGGCCAATTTGCCGCCATCTACGATCAGCCATGCCCAACCGGAACCGAAACGGGTAGTTGCCGCTTTCGCGAATTCAGCTTTGAAGTTGTCAAAGCTGCCGAATGCTGCGTTGATCGCATCTGCCAGTGCTCCAGCAGGTGCTCCGCCGCCGTTCGGGCTCAGGATTTGCCAGAACAGAGCGTGGTTCGCATGACCGCCGCCGTTGTTGCGTACAGCAGTGCGGATCGCTTCTGGCAATGCATCCAGGTTGCTGATCAGCTCTTCTACAGATTTCGCTTGCAGGTCAGCGTGGCCTTCCAATGCAGCGTTCAGGTTGTTTACATAAGTAGCATGGTGGCGTCCGTGGTGGATCTCCATGGTTTGCGCGTCGATGTGAGGCTCCAACGCATTGTGTGCGTAAGGCAGTTCAGGAAGTTGATGTGCCATGATAACATTCCTCCTCAATGGTATGTAGTTCAAGCTCGCTTTTTATTATAATGCAAACCGCTCACTTTTACAACAAATCGGTATGCTAAGTATCGTAATCTTCAAAATCCCCCTATATCAGTAAATAGTATCTTGCAATGTACAAAAGCCGTGCTAGACTTGGATTATTCATGAACCCAATTCAACAAGCAAGGTGATCTTCTATGGACTTGGACTTATCAACGATTCTGTTTCTTGCCTTTTTTGGTTTTGTCGCTGCCTTTATCGACAGTACCGTGGGCGGTGGAGGCTTAATTTCGCTCCCTGCACTGCTTGGGCTTGGCATTCCGCCGTATTTGGCTTTGGGAACAAACAAGCTGGCAGGCACCATCTCCTCGGCCACCAGCTCCGTCACCTTTATTCGCATGGGTAAATTTGACAAGAAACTGATGGCGATCCTGTTCCCCGTTTCGCTTGTGGGCGCCTATTTCGGGGCGAAAACAGTACTGTTTGTCCCGCAAGAATTTCTCAAGGTGCTGGTCATCATCATGATGGCCGCAATTTTTGTCTATACCCTGCTGAACAAGCGGTTTGGCGAAAACACCACGTTTAAGGGATACACCAAGTTTACGCTCGGTCTGGGGATTCCGGTCACGTTTTTGATCGGCTTTTACGACGGCTTTTTCGGACCCGGCACCGGATCGTTTTTCGTCTTTCTGATGGTTCTTCTCTTTGGCTATGATTTTGTCATAGCCGCCGGCAATGGGCGCATCCTGAACCTGGCCAGCAACATCGCGGCTCTGCTGGTCTTTATGCTGGAGGGCAAAGTGATTTTCATTACCGGGCTGACCATGGGTGTGGCGATGCTCCTGGGGGCCACGCTGGGTGCCCGTGTTGCGATCAAAACAGGTGTGCGCTACGTTCGTCCCTTGTTTTTGCTGGTGTCCATCACCTTGATTACCAAGATGGTCTATGAGTTGTTCTTTACAAGCTGAAAAATGGATAGGGCAGCCGAGAAATCTCTGGCTGCTCTATCCATTTTTTGTACTGCGTATGCTCCTGTCAGCTCTTTTACGGCTACTCATTTTTCCCCTTGCGCTGCTTTAGGCGCAAGATGATGCCGTCAATCAACAAACCAAGCCCCGCTCCGTAAAAAGGAAAAGCAAAGCGAACTCCTTCACTGATCGGAAGCCCTTTTAAATAAACAACGACGACGCCGACAATGAAGCCGATCATCGTATAACGCAGACGGGTCGGACCCATGTCGACATCCCCTTTGCCAATTACTTGCCAAACTTTTTAGGCATCTTCATGTTTTTCATGTTGCGGCTCATTTGCTTCAGTTGTTTTTGATTCAGGTTAACGCCCATGGAACGAGCCATCGCTTGTAATTGTTTGTCATCCATCTGCATATTTTCCACCTGCTTGCGCAGATAGTACGTGCCGCCGAAAAATCCTCCGGCAAGGCCGATAATCAATGTCACGATCGGGATTACCCAGTTGTACCAAGCCATCAATACATTACCATCCTCTTTTGGGAATTAAATCTCTCCTATTGTACCACAACTGCGTGCTCTGTACATCGCCGCCCGGGGAAAATGAGCGAACTGTCCTTCGGCATGTTCGCACCTTTTCGCATATGCTGAAACAGGAGGTGACTTTATATGACCCCCATTTTGGTGATAGACCCGGGGCATGGCGGGATCGATCCGGGCGGCGGCTCCAATCAGCTCTTTACAGAAAAAGAGAAAAATTTGCAGATTTCCCTTTACCAATACTCGAGATTTCAGACCCTGAACATTCCTGTTGCCATCACCCGAACCGGCGATACCACCCTGACGAGCGATGATCGCGCCACTCTGGTCAGAAACAGCGGTGCCCGCTATTGTATCTCCAACCACGTCAATGCCGGTGGAGGACGGGGTGCGGAGGTTATTTACTCGATTTACTCCTCCCCTACATTTCCCCGTCTGATCCTCGATGACCTGGAAGCAGAAGGGATGCCGGGCCGCCGCATCTTTACCCGCACACTCCCCAACAACCCGAGCAAAGACTACTACTTCATGCACCGGGAGACCGGCAGTGTGGAGACAGTGATTATCGAATACGGCTTCGCCGACAATCCGCTGGATGCGGAAAAATTGGACCGGGATTGGCGAGAGCTCGCAGAGGGCGTGGTCCGTTCCTTTTGCGAATACACCAACCGTCCATACAAGCCGCCAACCCAGACAAATCCAGGAGACGGAGGAGGAGCAAACGTGCCTGAATGGAAGCAAGAAGCGATAGATTGGATGTTTAAAGAAGGCTTGCTTACAAACGAAGATTGGCGCCATGAGCCGGATAAACCGCTGCCTCTGTGGGCGGAAGCGGTCATCCTGAAACGGCTGTTCGAAAAATTGCGCACACCTTGAGCAAGGAGGGATTCTGATGGGTTTTGACCTCGGTCTGATCATTGCGCTGGCTTTGGCCGCCGCTGCAAGCATGTCGGATTTTCTCCGCATACCAAAAAAGCTGCGCGGTTGGGTCGCCATGGTGCTCATCCTCGGTCTTTACATGGTCAATCAATGGATCTACAGCACGGGATTCGACTGGCGAATTGCCTTGCTGGAAGGCGGGACGGCTGCTCTGGCCGCTGTCGGCATCCACTCGACTGCCAAAAATACGATGCAGCAGGTCACCTTGCTCCGCAAGCGAAACGGTCAAAGCAGCCCCCCGGCAAAGGAGCAGGGGGAGACAGCCGCCTCACCCGGGTCAACTTCAGCCGATTGGAGAGTGTGACTCATCCAAACTCGGCCAAATAGCGTGTCAACGGCGTTTCTGCCAAGCCTGAGTAGTTTTCACGTGCTGGTACGCTCACAATCTCGTCCTCCGGGAAGCGATAGGCGGTAAGCATCCCTCCAAACACGCATCCCTGGTCGATATTGAGCGTGCCATTCTTTCTTTCCGGCTCGGGACGAGGATCATGTCCCCAGACGATAAGCGGCTCGGCTTTTACCCGTTCGGCTGCCCAATCCCTGCGGATCGGTCTCCCGTCGGCCCCTGTCCCGGCTACATCTCCGTACCGACAATAGCTCTGGATGGAAGGAGATTCTTTTCCGATGTAATCATCGCGTATCCCCGCGTGAACCGCAACGAGGACTAGCCGTCCCTGATAGTGCACCATCATGTGCGAAGGGGAGGAAAACAGGAGTCTCCTGCTCTGCTCCTTTAATTGATCGGCCCTCCTGGCCCCGTACTCCCGTTCGAATATTTGAAACTCGTCAGCTACCTTCTCGTCACCATGCGCCAGCATGACAGGGCGTCCATCCAGCCAGCGGGCAATTTTCCACCCGTGGTTGCTGTCCACCATCTCCGCCAGGCCCGCTGCCACATGCCGGATGAAAAACTGCAGCATCTTGATCGATTGTGGCCCGCGGCTTGTAATGTCTCCGAGAGAAAGGAGCTTCCGGCCCTCAGGATGCCGGTGGGTCCCGTCGTGACAACGTTCATATCCCAAGCGCTGCAAGAGTTCCATAAACTCGTCGTAACAAGCATGGACATCGCCGACAATGTCGACACCCTGATCGGCAGCCATCACCCTGGAGCGTGTACGCGGTTTGTGCCTCATAGCCCGTTCTCCTTTCCGCATCATCTACATTCTATGATTGCCAAATTCAAGCAAAAAAACTCACCCAAGGGGGTGAGTCCGAATTAGCGGAAAACGGGATAGCCTATGGAAATAGAGGAGAAGGGCAAGCAACTAATCCAGATGATGCGTATGTACGTAGATGGCCGCCTGTGTGCGGTCCTCGACGCCCAGCTTGGACAGGATGTTGCTGACGTGGGTCTTCACGGTCTTGATGCCGATGATCAGTTCGTCCGCAATCTCCTGGTTGGACTTGCCTTGGCCGATCAGCTTCAATACTTCCAGCTCGCGCGGCGTCAACTGTTCATGCGGCTGCGCTTCTTGTCCATGACGGAAGCGGGCCATGATTTTGCCGGCGACGCGAGACTCCAGGACCGGCTCGCCTGCGGCTGCCGCCCGGATCGCCCGGGCAATTTCGGCTGCACGCGAGGTTTTCAAGAGATAACTGAACGCTCCTGCCTCAATGACGGGATATACCTTTTCATCATCAATGAAGCTGGTCAAGACGATGACTTTGCTAGCGGGGCAGGTTTCACGTACCCGCCTGGTCGCTTCCACGCCGCCGATCCCCTCCATCACGAGGTCCATCAAAACCACGTCCGGCTGCAGCTCGACAGCCAGCTTCACTCCTTCTTCACCGCTGGATGCTTCGGCTACTACTTCAATGTCGTCTTCAGTAGACAGATAAGCAGCCAATCCCATTCGCACCATTTCATGATCGTCCACGAGCAATACGCGTATCATGTCAGCTCTCTCCCTTCCATTTCCGCTTGCAGCATGATCGGGATGCGCACCTCGATCTGCGTCCCTTTTCCGACTGCCGAGTAAATATCCAGCGAGCCGCCGAGCTCTGCCACCCGCTCCCGCATGCTTCTCAATCCGTACGAAGTCAGCTTCTCTCCCTCCGGATCAAAGCCGACGCCATCGTCTACGATGCGCAGCCTGACTTGCCCCTTCAGCGTAAACAGCTTGACCGCGATGTGTTTGGCACGGGCATGCCGGAGCGTGTTGGAGAGTGATTCCTGCAAAATGCGGAACAGATGGTCCTCGATTCCGCTCGGCAGGTTGTCCACTTCTTCGATCTCCCAGCTAATTTCCATCGCATTTTTGCGGGTCAGCTCTTCCAGCAGATCTTCAATGGCTTCCTTCAGTGCCTTGTTCTGCAAAGTCGCCGGGCGGAGGTGCAGCAGGAGCGCCCTCATCTCCGCCTGCGCAGCCGCGGCCATTTCTTCCACCAGCTCGATCTGCTGGGCAGCTCGCTGCGGATTTTTTTCGATCAGTCTTTTTAAGGCTGCAGTGGTCATCGCGATGGCAAACAACTGCTGGCTGACCGCGTCGTGCAGCTCGCGGGCCAGTCGCTGCCGCTCTTCGGTGACCGCTGTATGCTTCAATTGTTCCGCCAAAGCGGCGTTGTGATTGGACAGCCGTTGCAGGGAAGCGACCTGTTCTTCCCACTGGGCCGCCAGACGGTTCAGCTGCCAGCCCAGTTCACCGATCTCGTCCTCGCCCAGCTCAGGGACGCGCGAAGACAATATGCCGCGCCCCAGGCTGGTGGCTGCCTCCCAAAGCACCTGCAGTCTCTTTTTCAGCAAATTCCCGAAAATGTAGCCTCCGACCAACCCGACGACACTTGCTGTCAGGATCGCGAATGCAAACGAGGCCAGTTGTGTTTTCCAATCCAGCTTCTCCGGCAAATAGAGATGCAGGTAGGTCGCAAGCCATCTCGTGACGTCCGGGTCCCCGGCCACCACGAAATACAGAATCAAACTGCACAAAAAGGAGGCGGTAACCGCTCCTACGGCCAGCAGCAAACCGTAGCGCACGTACTGCCATTGGATACTTGCCAACCGCTGTCGTCGCATTTGTCAGTACCCCCTAGATGTACTTGACTTTAACATCGCCGACGAGCAGCGAAATCTGTACATGGATTTTTTGCGCTTCCTGTTCGTACTGTTCGGAGCGGATCATCACGCTGCGATTGATGCCCCCCTGCCTATGGCCAAACACTTCCAGATCGCCGATGCGCACCTCCGCAGATACGGCTACTGGCATGTCTACCGGAACGTAAATAGTGACGTCCCCCACCCAACCGTCGACTATCAGAAACGCTTCATCATCCATCAGCATCGCCCGGGACAGATCTATGACAACATTCCCGACTCCGTGCCAGATATGCAACTGGCTTAGCTCAAAGCGGCCGGATGTCAAGTGAAAATCACCGATCAGCGAACTGCGGGAATCTTTGGGCGACAAAATGCTGCCAGGGCCCGCGGATGAAGCAGTCCATCTGCTTCTTTCCGTTCCAAATGGATTGCGGTATCCCGCTTTCTGTCTCCAATGCCCTGATTGTTTGCCTGTTGCCGTATCTTCCGCTGAAGCAAAATTCGGATCAGCATCGGCTGCTTCGGCAGCCTCCGGTATTGTCGGCCGGATTCCTTTGTCAGCCGAACGCCCACGGATCAGCCGAAATCCAAAGTAAATGAACAAAAGCGGGATTACAAGCTGGAACAGATCATCCATGCCGATATGAAGCCACATGTCCAAAGCAATCATGATGCCGAGCCCGGCCAGCAGGCCTCCCCGAACACGCTTGTGATTTCCCCACATCTGTACGCCGAAATACACGAGAACCATCGGCCACAAATCAAAGAGGCCAAACGTGATTATATGCAAGCTGTCAAGAAAAAGGCCAATTCCTGTCAAAATGATCAAGACACCGACCGTCATTTTTTGTAAGCGGGACAATTTCACAAAGGTCTCCTCTCTTACGCCCCATGTCGGCTAATTTCCTACACTTCCGTCACGGCAAGTATAAATAAACGCAGGCGGAATATTCAACGGCGTAAATGTGGTTTCTACCCGCTGAAAGCGCGTCTGCAGCTCAGCTTTCAGTTGGAGGGAGTATTGAAACGTGATGAACAGGCCACCCGGAGCAAGGGCAGACTGGACTTCATCCAAGATCCCCGTCCGCAATTCCGCGGGAAAGTTGGCAAACGGAAGTCCGGAGATAATGGCATCAGCCTTGCCAATCCCGGCCTTACTCATGTACTCTTGCAGCTTCAGTGCCTCATCCCACATCGTGATGCCGGGAAATCGGCGAGTCAGCATTTCGCGAAACAACGGATCTCTCTCCACCAAAATGTATTTGGTATCGAGCCTTTTTTTCTTTAGAATGCTTTCCGTAAAGGCGCCTGTTCCAGGCCCCAGTTCTATAATCACGTCAGACTGATTCCAGTCCACGCTGCACAGCATCTTTTCGCATAAAAAACGAGAGCTGGGAATGATGCTTCCTACACGTCCTGGCTCCGCAAAAAATCGACGTAAAAAGACCATAAAGTCTGCCAAGGATAGAACCTCCTAGGGGAAAAGCAGCCTGCTTGGACAGGCTGCCTGGTTGCCACTTCCTATTCTACACGAGATGCCTGATTCCTGTCGTTACTCCTGAACTTTCGCAGGCTCGGCATCCTTTTTGCTTTGCAAAGACGCTTTGATTTGGGCCAGCTCCTCATCCAGATCATTCTTTTCAAGGGACTCGAGAGCTTGCTCCAAACCAGCGCTGGTCTGGCGCCACTGGCCGCTCAGATTGGCTTCCGCTTCCATCCGCAGCACTTTTTCTTCCATCCGGGAAAAGCCTTTGCCGGCAGATTGATTGCCCATGCCGACAATTGCATGGTTCACTTGTTTTTGCGTTTTCGCTACTTGCGCTCTTGCCATCAGAGTGAATTTTTTCGCTCTCATTTTATAAAATTCTTCTTTCAGCTCGGTCAGCTTCTCGCGCATTTGCTGAGCGGCTTCCGATGCTGTCAGATAAAGGGCTTCGTATTCCTGGGCACGCAGCTCGTATTGCTTCTTGTCGGCCAAAGCCCGGCGCGCGAGCAGGTCTTCCCCTTCGGTCAGCGCCAGCTTCACCTGACGATCGCGTTTTTCCGCAAGCGCCACTGCCTCTTCCCATTGCTGGTGGAATTTCTTCTCCAGGGCCACTTGCTTGGCTACTGCCACTTCTACTTGTCCGATCTCCACTTCCATGTCACGCATGTACTGATTGAGCATAACCACCGGATCTTCCATTGAATCCAAAGCGTCATTCACAGAAGCCACCGTCAAGTCACGCAGTCGTTTAAAAATACCCATTTTTTAGTCCTCCTTATCATATCACAAGAAATTTGATTGTCATGTACCTTGCACTTTTCAGGTTTGTTTCATCACTTGTCATCGATATCAAGGTTGTTGCTTCTTGGCCATTCTGTGCTCCCAGCCGTCCAGAGCATCCTCTTTCAATACCTGCCTTGCCCACTGCCGCTCCCATACTGTCGGCATGGAATCATGCGTCTTGTCACTGCGGCGGATAAAGCGGTACCCGAGGTAAATCACTCCGATAGCCAGTACGACATTGAACAGTAAATGCAGCTTGCCGATCAACATTAACAGCCCGAACAGAAAGACCAGTATCCCCCAGAAGCGGGAACCGGAGCTGCCAATCACTTTACGGGCTCCGTATAACATGATCAGCCCGGGGATCAGCACACCGAGGAAATCGCCGCCGTCGATACCGAGTTGGTCCAATAAGACAAACCCTCCGGTCAGCAGCAATGCGAGTCCAAGGAGCACCTTGCCAGACCGCTCACTCATGAAATGCTTCCCTCCAATCGACTATTTGTTGGTGTGTCAACCTTATGCCTTTATTCTAGACGGGGCGAGTGTTCGACATAACGGGCGAGCGGTTGGTTTTTGCCTCCGTCCCTGGACGGATAAAGTGTCGTCCCCCAATCGGACAAGGATCCCTCTTGATTGGATTCAGCCCTTTTCCGGCGCAGGGCGAGCCGTCATGGAGAAGAAAAGTCCGACACATGGTTTCCATTACATATAGAAGAAAAATGTCGTTTGCACGGTACTGACGAAACGTTACAGCTTATGACAAAATATTGTGACGAAATCGTGAACAAACAAGGGTAGAAAAAGGAAAAGTGGGACAAGTGTTGAATTGTGTGGAGGTGCGTGTAAAAAAATATCGAAAAATAGCCGAGTTCCGCTATGCGGAAACGGGGGACCCACTATCTTTGGGGTGAATGGCTGCGCTCTCGCAGTCTAGGGCATTCCTTTCGACCGAACCCTTCAGCTAACCTCGTAGGCTCAGGAGAGGAGCAGTATCTTTTGCGCAAGACAGTAGTTTCTTTGCTTATTGCCGGATTGCTTGCAATGGGTACCGGTGCGGCGCATGCTCAGGAGGGAACCCCCCTGATGACTGTCGTCAATGATCTGTACGGTGTCCCTTACAAGTCTTCCGGAACCACGAAAAAAGGCTTTGACTGCTCCGGTTTTACACGCTATGTGTTTGATGCGCTAGGTGTAGATTTGCCTCACAATTCTTCTTCTCAGTATCAAGTCGGCCAACCGGTTAGCCGCAAAGATTTGCAGCCCGGCGACCTCGTCTTCTTCAAGACGAATGGAAGAAGCATTTCCCACGTAGGAATCTACATCGGCAATGACACGTTTGTGCACTCGGAATCTGGCAGAGGCGTCGTCAATACCAAATTGAGCGACCCCTACTACTGGAGCAAACGCTATGTAGGAGCCAAGCGAATCGCTGCTCCGGCACTCCAGGCGAAAGCCACCGACACTCCTCCAGCCAAGAAAGCGGTACAAGCGGCTTCCTTGCCTGAAGCACAACCAGAACAACAAGCGAAAGCGCCCGAGGCAGCTCAACCAGAGCAACAGCCTGGGCAGCAGGCAGCAGCTGCAGCTGAGACACCAGTTGAGACACATACAGTGCCACAGCCGGAACAACAGCCGGAAGCGCAGCCTAGCAAGTAAGTGCAAGCACAAAAATGAAAGCCAGGGACGTTAGGTCTCTGGCTTTTTCTGACGAAATTTAGTACCTGGTGTCAATAGGAAGTAACACCCGCTATTCTTCATTATATGTCCTTTTTCCTGCCGGAACACGCTGGTAACGTTTGGTTTCTTTGTCCTTCACCAGTCAAACCGTGTTATGATAGGAGAGAATACAAATATTCAGGAGATTTGAGGTTACTGGGGGAGTACCTGTGAAAGACCATATTTTGCTTGTAGACGACAATCAGGAAATCATAGAGCTTCTTGAAGATATTTTGGAAAACGAAGGGTATGAGGTCACTTTTTCAGAGAGCGGGGAGCATGCCCTTACTTTGTTGAAGCAAGGCTTGAAGCCCAATTTGATTCTTTTGGACATCATGATGCCGAATATGAGCGGCTATGAGCTGTGCTCGCAAATTCGCCGCGAATCGGACCTGCCGATCCTGTTTCTCAGTGCGAAAGGAAAAGCGGTCGACAAAGTCGTCGGTTTTGAAATCGGCGCCGATGACTATATCACGAAGCCATTCGACACGGAAGAGCTGCTCGCCCGCATCCGGGCGCATCTGAGAAGGTACGAGCGGATTCGCAAGCATACCGAAGAGCACAGCGAAAAGGACCCATCCGGCTCCTCCATTACCGTTTTGAAATTTAAAGGACTGGAAATCCACAAGGAAACGTACTCGGTGTATGTAAATGAAGAAAAAATTGACCTTTCCACCAAAGAATTTCAGTTGCTCACCTTTCTGGCCGAAAATGCCGGCATTGTGTTTACCCGCGAACAAATTTACGACCGGGTATGGGGATACGGCTACGGCTCCCTCAATACTGTGACGGTTCATATCAAAAATTTGCGGGAAAAGCTGGAACGGGAGCGGCAGTACATCAAAACGCAGTGGGGGACGGGTTACGTTTTCATCGGGGAGAAGGTGTAGATGAGCATCCGCAACAAGCTGTTCCTCTCGTTCTTCGCACTGATTGCGCTGAACCTGTTCGTTTTCAAGTTTGTCTTCGAGGATATTATTGTCGTTCAACTGAAAACGGATCGCCACAATCAATATCGCTATGAAAAGGAAACGGCTGAAAAGGTTCGCGTCAATCAGCTGCTCAGCGCCAGCAATTTCAAGGACCCGACAGACCGCAGCGAGTTGGAAAAGCAGTTGCCGGAGGATTTGGTATACAAAATGTTAGTCAAGGACGCCAACGGCAACACGATCTTCATCAAGACATCCCAGGCATACAATTTGAAAAATCCGCCGAGGAAAATAAAAAAGGAAAATACCGATCTGAAGGTTGTGGCGGAATACCATTTTCAACACGAACCGCCGAAAAAAGGCGAAACCATCATCTACTTCTACACAGATGACTCCGATATTATGGCAACAAAAGGGGTCAGCATGATGCTCTGGTACATCTACGGGAGCATTGCCCTGGTCGGACTTGTCCTGCTCGGCTTCTTCGTCCGCTGGATTCACCGGCCGGTAAACGAGCTGTCCCGCGTAACGCAGGAAATTCGCGAAGGAAAACGGCTGGTTTCGTTTACGTACCATTCAGAAGACGAATTTGGCCGTCTGTTTCGCTACTTCTCCGACATGGTCGATCAGCTCCGGTTTTCCGAAGAGCGTCAATCCGAGCTGATTTCCGCGATCGCTCACGATTTCCGGACACCGCTGACAACAATCAAAGGATACGCCTCCTACATCGCCTCAGGACGGGTAACCGATCTGGAACGGATCAAGAAGCAGATGAAAAAGATCGAACAGAAGACGGACGATCTCGACAAGCTGCTCGACGAACTGCAGGACTTTACCCAGCAAAGTACGGAGCTGAAGCTGAACCTGAGCCGCATCCACGTCAAGAGCTTTGCAAAAGGAATCATTGAGGACTACCTGGTCAAGATCAAGGAATCGGGACTAACACTCCAGTGGAAGCTGCGCATCTCCAATGATCTGTACATCGAGGCGGACGAGACCAAGCTCCGCCGCGTACTGGAAAATCTGTTAAACAACGCCATTTACTACAACAAGCCGAACGGATCGATCCTGCTCACCTGCGACCAGCGGGAGGGGCATGTGCTCTTTTCCGTGATCGACAAGGGTGAAGGCATCTCGCAGGAGGATTTGACCAAAATCTTCACCAAGTTTTACCGCGCGGAAAAATCGCGCAATCGCAACAATGGCGGAACCGGCCTGGGCCTGACGATCTGCCAAAGCATCGTCCAGCGTCACGGCGGTTCGATTTCCGTCAGCAGCGAGCTGGGGAGGGGGAGCTCTTTTTCCTTTACGATCCCCTTTTTCCAATCTTAATTTATATAGATTTATTCTCAGTTAATATATCCTTTATAATTGTCTGGTAGATTATCTTGTATAGCATGTTGCTTTCAGTGATAAATAACCCCAGTTCGGTATCTAACACCTTAGCGGAAATTGCAAAAATGGTGGGCAGATGCCTTTTTTTTATGCAAAAAGACACGAACCGTCAATGGTCCGTGTCTTTTTCTGTGCCCTTTCGTTATTGCGACCGCGCCTCCAGCCTCATCATCAGACCGCCTTTCGGGCGAAGGGTGACAAGCGGCTCCGCTTCCACGGGCTTGCCCGGGTCGGCGAGCTGAAAGCGATACTTCTGTGCGAACGTAGCGAGCAGCAGCGCGGCTTCCATCAGGGCAAAGTTGTTCCCGATACAGATGCGCGGACCTCCGCCAAACGGAAAGTAGGCGTATTGCGGGATACGCTTCAGCAAGTCCCCCTCAAACCGTTCCGGGATGAAATCCTCCGGCCTGTCGTAGTACTTCTCGCTTCTATGCATGACGTACTGGCTCATCATGAGCGTATCTCCGGGCTTGTACGTATGCCCCCCGATCTCCACTTCTTCGGCGACTTCCCGGTTGATCGTCCAAGCCGCCGGGTACAAGCGCAGCGTTTCGCTGATAATCTGGTTTACATACTTCAGATTCGGAATATCCTCTACCGTGGGCAGCCGTCCTCCCAACACCGCGTCCAGCTCGGCCCAGAGCTTTTTTTCCGCCTCAGGGTTGGTCGCCAGCAGATACCAGATCCAGGACATCGTGTTGGCTGTCGTCTCATGGCCTGCGACAAAGATGGTCATGACTTCGTCTCTTACCTGCTCATCCGTCATTCCTTTGCCGTCATCCTCATCTCTTGCCGCCAGCAGCATCGCCAATAGGTCAGTGCGCCCCTGATCTCCTTCACGGCGGCGCTCTTCGATGATGTTGTAAATCGTCTTGTCGAGCAGCTCGGCTGACTCGCGGAACTGCCGGTTGCTTGAGGTCGGAACGGTGAGCGGAATGTCGATGAAGGACGACGCTTTCGTCGAGACGTATTTCAGGCCCACATCGATGGCCCTGGCGATCTGGTCGGCGCCTTCCTTGAGACCTTTGCCAAACATCGTCTCTGTGATAATCGCCAGCGTCACTTTCATCATGTCTTCATGCACATCGCGTACATCTCCTGCTTTCCAGTCATCCATCAAGCTTATCGCCTGCTGGACCATGGACTCGCCGTAGGTCGCGATCCGCTCGCGGTGGAATGCCGGCTGCATCAGCCTGCGCTGGCGTATGTGCTTCTGTCCTTCGCTGGTGAGGATGCCGTCACCGACGACCGCCCGGGCGACCTGCAAGCCTTTTCCTTTGCGAAAATGGGCCTGCTTGCTCACCAGAATTTCCTTGATCATGTCCGGATTGCTGATCAAATACACATGCCGCGAGGGGCCAAAGCGAAAGTGGGCCACATCGCCGTGTTCTTTCGCAGCTTCGCGCAGGAAGCGGAGCGGGTCCCGGCGAAAGGCGAGCAGGTTGCCCGAGATCGGCAGTCCTTTTGGGCCAGGTATGGTGGTTATATTCACGATCATTCCCCCATTCTCAGTCGTGTTTTTCCCAATACTGTTTGTAGTATCCAACCAGTCTGGCCGTTTATACCATGAGTGCCATGTCTGAGAGAAATGACTGTCGATGCTGCTGTCGGAGGAGGTCTCGCAACCACCGAGGACACGGACAATGGACTGAACTGCCGTAAACCATCAAAATGTGGGTACAAGGATTCGGGCAATAAAAAAAATCGCCCGAACTCGGCGAGCGATTTGGATTGTTTCAGGATAGCGGTCTGCTGTGTGCCTGAAGCAGATTTGAGGATACGAGCCGCTCGCGCACCTTGATGCCGATCCAGGCAGCCAGGACGGCTTTGACGACACCTACCAGCAGGAATGGTACGGCTCCTCCGGCAAAAGCCTTGTCCCACGGAATGTCCAGAACGTACTTGAGCTGGACCGACCCGAAGATGAGCGTAATAATCATGCCGACAATATTGGCGACCAGAGCCCATGTAAAGGTAAAACGCGTTTTTTCGAGAATGAGACCAGTGGCAAAAGCCGTAAAAATAAAGCCAAAAATGTAACCGCCGGTTTTGTCTACCAATACCTGTGGTCCACCGCTAGCACCTGAGAATACAGGAAGGCCTACTGCACCCAGCAGGACGTAGATGAGAATCGCTACGGTCCCCCACCTGCTCCCCAGAATCGTCGCGGTAAAGCCGACAGCCAGCGTCTGACCCGTAATCGGAATAAGCGGCAGCGGAATCGTAATTTGCGAAAAGACAGCCGTTACAGCGGCAAAGATGGCCGAAAGCACCAGCCATTTCAATCGTTCGTTTCTCATGATAGCCTCCATTTTGTCAACTTAAAAATAAAGTGCGTTAACAAAATGATACTGCCTGTTTTTCTGCTTGTAAACAGTTACTTCACGATCTTTTCGCAAGGACGGCATGCAGTTGTGTGAGCGATGCGATTGTATGATCCACCAAGCCGCGGAGATCCTCGATGTTGCCCTCGTCGATTTTGCGATGAAAGTCGAGTGTGATCTGGTTTTCGTACTGTTTGGGCGGCCAGTGGAGCTGATACTCGTCCAGCTTGGCTTTAATGGTTTGCGTTATGTACGGCCGATTCCCCCAGATATCATTCAGCATCTGCGCCACGGCTTCTGTCTCCCGCTGCACATCGGTGACTGTCATGAAAAAATGGATGCAGATCGTACAGCCGATATGCTCTGTCAAAGGCTGCTCCAGCTGTTCGGCCGCAATATCGGCAAGCGACGTACGCAGCTGCATCTGGGCGAAGACACCCTTTGCCTCCCCGAATTCGTCTGCCAGCCGAAAATCGATCTGAAACTGCCTGTGGAACGTCGCCAGATCCATGGCGTCCGAACGCCCGATAATCGTGATGCTGCCTTCAAAGTCCCTGTCGTACACGGCTCCTTCCAGCACCACTTTGATATTGTCAAAAACAAGCGGGTGAAACATGTCCGCTCCTCCTTTTCCCTTGCACCTCTTTCTCCATAGAGTGCCCCTAAATTCTTTTCATTGCAAGCGAAGTCTCAAGTTCAAGAGCATGCCAGCTTTACGCTCTGTTATAATAAGCTCATTCATCACTGCGATCCCTGAAAAAGAGAATCCGTTGTTGTGAGGAGGTTTTTTCATGAATGCATTCGATACCATGCTGGACCGGTATGCGTCATTGGCGGTAAAAGTCGGCGTAAATGTGCAGCCTGGACAGACTCTGGTGATCACCGCTTCCCTTTCCTCCGCCGATCTGGTGCGAAAAATTGCACGAAAAGCGTACGAAGCAGGGGCAAAAGACGTACATATGGAATGGCGCGATGACGAGCTGACACGGATGAAGTACGATCTCGCACCGGACGAGGCCTTTCATGAGTATCCGCTGTGGAAAGCAAAAGGGATGGAAACGATGGCAGAAGAAGGGGCGGCCTTTCTCAGCATCATCGATTCCGATCCGAATCTGTTGAAGGGCGTTCACCCCGAGCGTCTGGCTGCCGCGAAAAAGTCAGCCGGTCAAGCGTTAAACAAATTCCGCAGCTATACGATGAGCGATCAGGTGAGCTGGTCCGTGATCGCCGCACCGAACCCTGCCTGGGCGGCGATGGTCTTCCCCGACCTTCCCGAGCAGCAGCGAATCGTGGCGCTCTGGCAGGCCATTTTCCGCGCTACCCGCGTCGATCAGGACGATCCGGTTCAGGCCTGGAGAGAACATCAGGAGAATCTGAACCAAAGAGTCGAATATCTCAATGCGAAGCAGTACCACGCCCTGCACTACAAGGCGCCGGGTACCGACCTGACGATCGAACTGCCGACATCTCACATCTGGATCGGCGGAGGCGGCGTAAACGCCAAAGGGGTCCCCTTCATGGCCAATATGCCGACAGAAGAGGTTTTCACCGCTCCGAAGAAGACGGGCGTTTCCGGTGTCGTACGCAGCACGAAGCCGCTCAGCTACAACGGAAATCTGATCGAGAATTTTTCGCTCACCTTTGAAAACGGTCGGATTGTCGATTTCTCTGCGGAAACGGGCTATGAAGTATTGCAGCAGCTGATCGAGATGGACGAAGGCTCCCATTATCTCGGGGAAGTCGCCTTGGTTCCGCATCAGTCTCCGATTTCCCAGTCAAATATGATCTTCTTCTCCACGCTCTTTGACGAAAACGCCTCCAACCACCTCGCGATCGGGAATGCCTACCCCGTCTGCATCGAGGGAGGAACCAGCCTGTCGCCTGAGGAGCTGGACAGGCGAGGCATCAACACCAGCCTGGCTCATGTCGATTTCATGATTGGATCAGATGAAATGGACATCGACGGTATTGCTGCCGACGGTACGAGAGAGCCTCTGTTCCGCGGCGGCAACTGGGCCTTCTAGCATGTTTTTAATCGGAATATTGGTCGTAGTCGCGATCGTGGCAGAAATTTTCCACCGGTTGAATCCGTGGAAAAAGCCGGAGCCGCCCTACGAAGAGCTTATCGAAAAGATCAAGCAGGCTGACTGGTACCAGGAGCTGTGGCAGGATGAAGCGTGCCGCCACGTGCTGGAAACTGATCCTCACGTACTCGCTTATTACTCGGGAACGTATGAAGCAAAACGGCTGCTCGAAAATCGCGGTTTTCAGCTCGGCTTGATCGATTACGTCAAGGAACAGGCAGAAAAAGTCGTTTTGAACAAAAGGTAGCGAAAACGAGAAGACTTGTCTTCCCCAAACCGATTTGAAAAAAAGATGGATAGAGTCGACAGAGACATTTCTCTGCTGCTCTATCCATTTCTTTGCAAGCGCTGAATTCTTTCTATATACATGGCAGTTGCTCCTCATATGCTATCGCGGGGCTGCCTATTTCTTTGTGTGATAATACAGGTATGCATCGTGTGTGGCCTTTTCCTGGCAAGCAAAGCACTCTGTCATATAAGACTCGGCCTGCTCGACCATCGTTTGGCCGCAAGCTGCGCAGCATTTCGATTCGAGATTGCGAAAGAACGTCGTGATTGGCGTCATGACCATAACCCCCCGATTTTGTTCGTTGAGGTTATTGTATTATAACAGCACTTGTTTTATAAAACTTTGTTATAAAACATTATGCTGTATTATCACAGACTTGCTCGCTCTCGCTTCTGTTTGCTCCTGTTTTCTCTGTATTAGCACTTTTTTGACTATTCCTTACTGTATTACAACAATTGTTTGTACAATAATTTCAGGCATCCCGGGCCTAGATCAGCAGATTAAACAGATACGGATCATGGGTAATTTCCACATAGCGGATGCCGTGCTTTTTCATCCGATCGATCAAGGGCTCGTAATCCTCCTGAGACTTCAGTTCGATCCCGACCAGTGCAGGGCCGTTGTCCTTGTTGTTCTTTTTTGTGTACTCAAACCGGGTGATATCGTCATGCGGCCCCAGTACCCCGTCGATGAACTCGCGCAAGGCTCCGGCACGCTGCGGGAAGTTGATGATGAAGTAGTGCTTCAGCCCCTCATACAACAGCGAGCGTTCCTTGATCTCCTGCATCCGGTCGATATCGTTGTTGCCGCCGCTGATGATGCAGACGACGTTTTTCCCTGCGATTTGCTCCCGGTACAGATCAAGAGCCGCAATCGGCAGGGCTCCGGCTGGTTCCACGACGATGGCATTTTCATTGTACATCTCCAAAATAGACGTGCAGACCTTCCCCTCCGGAACAAGCACGATGTCGTCCAGCACTTCCTTGCATATTTCCCGCGTAAGCTGTCCCACCTGCTTGACCGCCGCTCCATCCACGAACTTGTCGATTTCGTCAAGCGTAACCACATCATCGTGGGCCAGCGCTTCTGTCATGGAAGCCGCTCCCGCAGGCTCCACGCCGATGATCCGCGAGGACGGGCTGATTCCTTTTACATACGTTCCCACACCTGCGGCAAGCCCTCCGCCGCCGATGCTCATGAAGACATAATCGACAGGCTCGTCCATGTCGTTCATGATCTCTGCCCCTACCGTCCCCTGTCCGGCCACTACGTACGGATCGTCAAACGGGTGGACGAAGGTCATGTTTTCCTGCAGACAAAATGTCATGGCTTCCGCAAACGAGTCGTCAAACGTGTCTCCGCCCAAGACAACATCCACGTAGTCTCCGCCAAACAGCTTGACCTGTGTTACCTTCTGCCTGGGCGTCGTGGCCGGCATGAAAATCGTGCCGCGAATCTGCAGCAGTTGGCAGGAATAGGCCACACCCTGCGCATGGTTGCCTGCGCTGGCGCAAACGACACCCCTTTGGCGTTCTTCGTCGGACAAATTGCGGATGAGATTGTACGCCCCTCTGATTTTGAAGGAACGGACTACCTGCAAATCCTCTCGTTTCAGATACACATGACAGCCGTACCGTTCCGACAGCCGCTTGTTTAGCTGCAGCGGCGTTTTTGCGATCACATCCTTCAGTACGTGATTGGCAACGATGATATCTTCCATACTTACTGTTTTCATGGTCTTGCTCCTCTCCTGGTGCACACCCTGTTTCTTTTTCGAAAAGAAGAAAGCCCCCGCCGTCGGCCAGCTGTGCAAAAATTGCGCACGACTGGCTGAGGCGAGGGCATCGCGGTACCACTCAGCTTCTCTGTTTCCTTGCGAAAAACAGACTTTGAGAGTCTCCGGTGAAATCTAGAGACTCCGCCGGATAACGGTGGCGGCTTCCGTTGTCCTTTACTCGAATCGCATCCGCGAAACTTTCAAGAACACAGCTCCAAGGTGATTTTCACAGCAAGCTGACGTCCATCCTTTCAGCACAGGGGGATGGCTCTCTGCGCGTCGCCTTTGCTCCTACTCTTCCTTTTCTACGCTTCTTTTCGTCCTTACGTAATATTTTAAATTAGTTAAAAATTATAGATTTTTGTCTGCTCTTTGTCAATAGGATGTGCTTATTTCAAGGGAACAGGTCTATCATGAGTCCGAGCAAAAGGGAGCCACTCAAAAGGGCTCAACTTAAAAGGCTCAACTTAGAGGTCGCAACCAGCTTTTTATAAAAAGCGGAGAATGCTTGCCGCATCCTCCGCCTTCTTGTGCGCTCAGTTGCTTCCGGGGTTTCCCCTCGGTTTGCTTACACTGCCTTGCTATTTGCTTACACTGCTTTGCATCTTGCTTACACCGCTTCGCAATTTGCTTATGCGGCTTCACAATTTGCTTATACGGCTTCGTAAATCGTTTCGTAGCGCTTGCCGATTTCTTCGTCGGTCAGGCCTGCTTCACGCAGACGATTGATCAGAGCGGTCGCCCAGATTTCGCAGCGCTGTGCCATTTTGGCGTACTTCTTGGCTTCCTTGGTCTTGCGCTTGGAACGGTCTTCCCCGTTGGACTTCAGGTTGTCTAGGATGAACAGCATATGCATGGTGTCGTCCTCGCCCAGGCCGGTCCAGTTGTCGTTCAGGAACGCTGTCACCTTTTTATAGTAACCGTCAAACTCTTCAAAGGAAATTTCCGTGTCCATATTTAAGTATTCCTTCATTTTGTCAAACAGCTCTTGCATCCTCCGTCACAACTCCCTCAATTTTCTCTGCCCTATTATAGCAAAAAGAGAGAGCGCACGAAAGCTGGCATTACTTGTCAAGCTGGATGGGAACTTCCCAATTGAGGTCGCGGTACTGACGTTCCTGAATGCCGTAGGTGATGGTCAGCTCCTTCGGCTGCTTCTCGAGGCCGCTTATGAATAGAGCACTCTTGATTTGCACGCGTCCGTCTTTGTCGCGGGTATACTCTCCGTCGCCGTTGTCCATGCTCATACGGTATACGTTGCCTTTGTCGTCTGTTGCCTTCCAATCGGTAATATATACGATGTCATTCGGCAGGGTTGCTTCAAACTCGATGATTCCGCCTTTGCCACGAGACTCGTGCCTTCCGAACCTCTCCTTTTCTTCCGTTGTCTTCAGGTGGAATTTGCTGAATGTAAAGGTGCTTCCGCTGTTTTTAACCGTCACCGGCTGTTTGCTTAATTCATCGAGAGAAATCTTGGCCTCAAAGGACGCCGGTTCATTCAGATAAATCGAGTGAAGCTTGAAGGTCAGCTTTTCATGGCCTGTAAACGGTGCAAAACCGTCCCACCACACCCTTCCTTGTCCTTCGCCTTTTCCTTTGCCTTTGCTGGTGTTGCGCACCTCATTTTTTCTAATGCCGTTCAAGGTTTCGAACATGGTATCATCCCGACCTGCGATCAGATTCCCCTTTTCGTCAAGAATTTCATAGGCCAGACCGTAATCAGTCAAGTAGTACTGCATCAGTTCTCCAGGAGTTAGCCGCATTTCCTTCCTGGGCCCCTCAGGCGCATCATTCCAGCCTTTCTCCTCGATCAGCTTCCTATACTCCTTGTTTTTCTGTTCGTTCCAAGCCGTCTCTAGGGTAAGCAGACTGGCGCTGGGAACGGTCATGATGTTATCCAGCTTGATGACGACCCCCTGCGGCGAAGTATACTCCTGATTGATCACTACCGTTTTCGCCACTTCTTTTGCCTTTTTCATATCGATGGGAATATCGAGCTTCCACGAGCCTTCGGTGTCCATGATTTTATTGAACTCAACGCCGACCCTAAGCTCGTCTGGCACTTTCTCTACTGAGTCAAATATGTCATACAAATCCTGTCTGACAAGCATGTAATCCCCGTATTTCCCACGTGCCCAGCCATCTCCCTCGGGATTCAGGTCGTTGCCGGCCTTGTCTGTAAGCGTAAAGCTCTCTTCGTAATTGCCCGCCTTGAAATCCAGCTTCTTTCCATCCTTATCGACAATCTCAAAGATCAGGGCTATGCGCGTCGGATCGGCGAGCACTTCCTTGACGGTCACGGTGTAGCCTTTATCCGTTACCTGCTTGTTGATTTGCTGGGCGTAGCCCTCGACCGCTGCTTGTTTCAAGCCCCCGTCCACATCTTTAACAGTATTGAACAAACTGTTTACGTAATTGGCAAACGTCGGCGAAACCATCGTTCCGAATGTAACGGCAGCCGTAAGACCGGCTACGGCAATCGCTGTCTTCTTCATAATATCCATGCTCCTTTTCTTCCACGTTTTTCTTTTGTTCCTGCTTTTCTCTTGTCTGGCAATATCCTCCATGACCAGCTCTGTAAAGCGAGGAGAGAGCAGCTCCTCTGCCAGCAGTTCTTCCGCTTCTGGCGTACCCTCCATGATGTGAGCCAATTCTTCCTGACAAGGGATGCATAGATCGACATGCTGCTCCAGCCTGGCTGATTCCAGCGGGGAGAGCTTCCCGTCGAAATACGGCTTCAACTGGTCAGATTTGTGACATTTCATACAAGGAAGTCCCCCCTTTCTCCAAGCTCTCCCGCAGCTTCTTCTTCGCCCGGTGAATCCGCATCTGGACAGTCGTCATCGGAAGCGCCAGCGCCTCGCTGATCTCCTTGTAGCTGAGCTGGTCGATGTAGCGCAGCACGAACACTGACCGGTATTCCTCTTCCAAGTCCATAATCCGGCGGAGAAGCACCTGTTTCTGCTCTTTTTGCAAGAAAGCTTCCTCCGGCGTCTCCATTTCGATCAGTTCCACTTCTTCGCCAGTGGTTTTAACGGTGCGCTTCCGCCGTCTGAGTTCATCCAGACAGTGGTTGGCAGCAACACGGTAGAGCCACGCTGAAAAATTGCGGTCCTGTTGAAACTTGCCTAGTTGGAAATACGCCTTCGTAAAAACCTCCTGGGCCAAATCCTGGGCATCCTGCTTCTGTCCAATCATCCGGTACAGGTAGGCAAATATTTTTCCTTTATACTTGTCGACAAGTCGTGCATAGGCTTGCTGGTTTCCCCCTAGCACCAGACGAACGAGCTCGTTATCGTCCTGCATGTTTTTCTTTTCCTCCTATGCAAAAGGCTTGCTGCGCAGCGATTGCCTTTTTGCCAAAACAGGTCTGCAAATTTTCCCTAACGGAAATGCCGCTGTTCCAGACGCCATTGTCCCGCTGGCTTCCGATAACCAAATTGGCTGATCCCTTTTTGCATCCAGGTTATCGTCGCCGCTCCTCAGGCATGCGGCTGATACTGGCAGACTGTTTGGCTGTGTTCATGAAGTATAACGAACGTTTTCATCCTTTTCTTTCAAATCTTAGGGAAATTTTTAGGGAGGCTCTTGAACGAGTATGCTTTCTGATGTTTTAACGTTAGGGGGGAGTAGGAGGATTACAGCAGGTGGAGGCAGTTCGCTTGCCGGTGCGGAAAGACAATAACAAAAAAAGAGGGACATCACGCCCTCTTTTTCGTCGAAATTTGATATTCACGCGGGAGGGGAGAAATTTTACAACTCCCCCCGCAATTTCGCTGCCCTATTCTTGCAAAAAGAGAGCGAAAGCTTG
Source organism: Brevibacillus sp. FSL K6-2834 (assembly GCF_038592925.1). NCBI lineage: Bacteria > Bacillati > Bacillota > Bacilli > Caryophanales > Paenibacillaceae > Brevibacillus > Brevibacillus sp. FSL K6-2834. The sequence goes on along the minus strand of NZ_CP151945.1, from coordinate 1,201,471 downwards.
CCTTACTTGTCAAGCTGGATGGGTACTTCCCAGTTGACGTCGCGGTACTGGTGTTCCTGAATTCCGTAGCTGATCGTCAACTCCTTCGGCTGCTTTTCCAAGCCGTCTATGAACAGAGCGCTTTTAAACTGCACGCGTCCGTCTTTGCCGCGGATGTACTCACCGTCGCTGTGGTCCATGCTCACACTGTATACGTTGCCTGCCTCGTCTTTTGCTTTCCAATCGGTGATGTAGACGATGTCCTTTGGCAGGGTTGCCTCAAACTCGATGATCCCGCCTTTCCCCTCCGACTTGTACCCTCCGATCTTTTCCTCTGCTTCCGTTGTCTTCAGGTGGAATTTGCTAAAGGTAAAGGTGCTTCCGCTGTTTTCAACCGTCACCGGCTGCTTGTTCAATTCATCGAGGGCAATCTTGGCCTCGAAGGAAGCCGGTTCATTCAGATAGATCGAATGGAGCTTGAAGGTCAGCTTTTCATAGCCTGTAAACGGTGTAAATCCGTGCCACCACTCCATTGTTTGGCTATCGCCCTCTCCTCTTCCTGAACTTATGCTGTGTACGCTATTTTTTTCAATACCGTTCAAAGTCTTGAAAAACGTATCATCCCGACCGGCGATCCGATTTCCCTTTTCGTCGAGAATTTCATACGCCAGATTATAGCTAGTCAAAAAGTCTTGCATAATCTCTCCAGGGGTTAACCGCATTTCCTTCCTTGGCTCCTCTGGCGCATCATTCCAGCCTTTCTCCTCGATCAGCTTCCAATACTCCTTGTTTCTCTGCTCGTTCCAATGCGTCTCCAGGCTGAGCAGACTGGCGCTGGGCACGGTCATGATGTTGTCCAGCTTGATGACGACTCCCTGCGGGGATGTGTACTCCTGATTGATCTCTATCGTTTTTGCCACTTCTTTTGCCTTCTTCATATCAATAGGGATATCCAGCTTCCATGATCCTTCGGTGCCCCGGATTTTATTGAACGCAAATCCAACCGTAAGCTCGTCAGGTACCTTCTCTGCACTGTCGAATACATCACGCAGGTTTTTGCTAATAAGCATGTAATCCCCGTATTTTCCCCATCTCCAGCCATCTCCCTCGGGATTCAGGTCTTTCCCGGCCTTGTCCGTAAGCGTAAATTCCCCACCGTATTCGCCTGCCTTAAAGTCAAGCTTCTTTCCATCTTTATCGACCATTTCAAAGATCAAAGCGATACGCGTCGGATCGGCGAGCACTTCCTTGACAGTTACAGTGATGCCTTTGTCTGTCACTTTCTTGCCTACTTCCTGTACGTAGCCTTCGGCCGCCGCATTTTTCATGCCGCCGTCCGCTTGATTTACGGTATTGAACAAACTGTTTACGTAATTGGCAAACGTCGGTGAAACCATCGTTCCGAATGTAACGGCAGCCGCAAGACCGGCTACGGTAATCGCTGTCTTCTTCATAATATCCATGCTCCTTTTCTTCCAATTGATTGGTTTATTTAAGGCAACCTGCATTCGTTCATCCTGCGCCTGAAAGGGAAATGGAAGATGCGCAAGCTTGTTTGCCACTTCCTCCGTGAACGCATCCGGCAACGGCGGGATGTCCCCCAAAACCCGGATCTCTCGCAGTTCTCCTCCGATCTTTTCCAACTCGCTTTGGCAATAGCTGCATTCTTCAACATGACGTTCTACCAGCAGGCTCTCCGAGTGAGGCAGGTCGTCGCTCAGATATGCCTTCAGTTGATTAGACTTCACGCACCTCAACAGGACCACCACCTTTCACGGGAATCATATACTGTCGCAATTTTTTATGTGCCCGAAAAATCCGCATCTGCACCGTCGTTACCGGAATGGACAGGACTTCTGCAATTTCCTTGTAGCTTAGCTGCTCTACATAACGAAGGAGCAAAATGACCCGATGATCGTCCTCCAGTGCCAGCAGTTTCTCGTGCAGCACTTCATGTTGCTCTTTGGCCAGCAAAATTCGTTCAGGTGTATTCTCATGAACCAGTTCGCTTTCTTCCGCTGTTGTCGCAGGCAGGCGCTTTCGCTTTCGCAGCTCATCCAGACAATGATTGGCGGCAATCCGAAACAGCCAGGCAGAAAAGCGGAAGTCCGGCCGATAATCGCCAATTTTGCAATACGCCTTGATAAATACCTCCTGCGTCAAGTCCTGAGCATCCTGCGAGTGGCCGATCATTCTGTACAGAAATGCGTAGATTTTCCCTTTATAGCGCTCGACAATCTCTGTGTACGCCTGTTTGTTTCCCCTTCGAAGCTGTTCGATCAGCTCCCATTCCTCCTGCATGTGGTATCCTCCCATCCAAAAAGGTGACTGCGCAGTTTTTAGCCTTTTTGTCTGTTCATCAGCTATAACGGATAAACCGGCATTATCTTTCTCCCTATTTCCATCATTTTTTTCTGCAATGGATCAAATGAGTACGAAACAGCTTCCTCCCTCCCGAGGAAAAAGCCATTCTTGCCCTGCCTGCTTGCCAAGCTTGGGTCAGAGGGCTGAGACAAGGTATAATAGAATCATCACAAAGTAAGGAGAGCTGCACCCCATGAAGTCACCTGGCAAGCATCAGAATAACACTCGTCCCAGAAATGATAAACAACCGGACGCAAAACTCGCGGTCGGCCAGCAGATGACCCTGACGATCAAAAGTCTGGGCATCAACGGAGAAGGCATCGGCTATTTCAAGCGAAAAATTGTGTTCGTAGAAAAGGCGCTGCCAGGTGAGGTAGTCCATGCAGAGGTAACCGAGGTAAAGGAAAAATACGCAGTCGCCAAGCTGCTGCGTGTCGTAGAAAAATCGCCGGCTCGCGTCGAACCGCCCTGTCCCGTGTATGAACAGTGCGGCGGATGCAGCCTCCAGCATATGGACTATCAGGCACAGCTCGCCTCCAAACAGGAGCTGGTCATCGAATCGCTGCGAAAGTACGCCCGTCTGGAAAATCCCCCGGTAGCCCCGACAATCGGTATGGACAACCCTTGGGGCTACCGCAACAAGGCACAGTTTCAGGTCGGCAGACAGGACGGAAAGCTGGTGGCCGGACTGTATCAGACCGGGTCTCATCAGCTTGTGGACCTGGAGACCTGCCAGGTGCAGCACGAAGCTACTACGACCATTGTTCGCACGGCAAAAAAGGTCATCGAGGAACTGGGAATCCCCGTCTACGATGAACGGAAGCGGACGGGCGTGATCCGGACGGTGGTGGCACGTGTGGCGTTTGCCACCGGTGAAACGCAGCTGACGCTTGTGACGGCCACACCTGACATTCCGCGAGTCAAGGAGCTCATCCTCGAGCTGCGGACGCGCCTGCCTGAGCTGGTCAGCATCGTGCAGAACGTCAATCCGAAAAAGACTTCGGTCATCTTTGGCGATACGACCCGCGAGCTGTGGGGGTGGCCGTCCATCGCCGAAAAGCTGGGCGAGCTTTCGTTTGACCTGTCGGCCCGGGCCTTTTTTCAGCTGAATCCGGAGCAGACCCGCAAGCTGTACGACGAAGTAAAAAAAGCCGCCGGACTGACCGGCAGCGAGCTTTTGCTGGATTTATACTGCGGGACGGGAACGATCTCGCTTTGGCTGGCCCCGTATGCACGTGAGGTTCGGGGTATTGAGCTGATCCCCGAGGCGGTGGAGGATGCCCGGACAAACGCCGAGCGCAACCGGGCCCAGAACGTACAGTTTCATGTAGGCCGCGCCGAGGTGCTGATGCCCAAGTGGGCCAAGCAAGGGATAAAGCCGGACGTCGTCGTGGTGGACCCGCCTCGAACGGGGCTGGACGACGCTTTGATCCGTTCGCTGCTGGAGGTACAGCCGAAGAAGCTTGTTTATGTATCCTGCAATCCGTCTACGCTGGCGAAGGATATTGCCAAGCTGTTGGCCGAGTATGAGCTGGTGCAGGTGCAGCCGGTGGATATGTTTCCGCATACGGCGCATGTGGAGGCGGTATCGCTGTTGGTGAGAAAGAACAAGAAAATGGGAGATGGATCGGCGGGAAAATGCAGAGGGGGAACCAGCGTCAAAATATCAAAGGAGGCAAAACATGATGAAAATCATTGTCACCAGCATATTCGTAGACGACCAAGACAAGGCACTCGAGTTTTATACTGAAAAGCTGGGCTTTGTAAAAAAGCATGACGTTCCCGCAGGAGAATTTAGATGGATAACGCTTGTTTCTGCCGAAGAACAAGACGGTACCGAGCTTGTACTCGAACCGAACAACCACCCTGCCGCCAAAGAGTATCAACAGAGGTTATTAGCCGATGGCATTCCAGCAACGATGTTTGGCGTTGCCGATATTCAAAAAGAGTACGAACGATTAATCGCCAAAGGCGTAACGTTTACAATGGAACCGACAAAAATGGGCGAAGTCACAATAGCTGTCTTCGACGATACATGCGGCAACCTGATTCAAATCTTGCAGCAGTAACTCCATGACGAAGTGACCTAGTTCTTAACAACTTTACGGGTAAGTTTGGTGAAGTGTTTTTTGCAACCGAAAGCAGTATGCAGAACCACTCTCAATAAAGCTGATGGCTCGGTGAACATTCATCATAAATTCACCCCTACCCTCTTCTTTCGGCTTCATTTACAGTGACCGACACTCAAGCCATGTAGAGGCATCTGTGAGGCTTGCCTGATTTGAGAGCTGAAAAATAGGAAAGCACTTCAGCCGTGTACGCTCTCGTGCTTTCCTATCATACGTAAATATTATGAGGGGAAGTAGCCCTTTTTAAATATTTCGTACCATTCATTCAATTCATCGCCTTCTAATACACCCAATCTCTCCAGGATATGCCTTGAAAACTCCAATGCACCGCTCCCATTCGCAGTGATGAGATTCTCGTCACGGACAGACTGCGCATCTACATAATGCTGATCCCCTCTGTAGTTCGGAGCTCCTTGCTTCAAATAAGGCAACGTATTGCCTGTATGTTTATGATTATCCAAATATCCGTGGTTTCCCAAGAAAGTGGTCGCATCGCAGATCGCCGCGACAGGAATATCCTTGCTCACACAATAGTCAACGATTACTTTTGCTTGCTGATTCTTTGCTTCTCTCCATCCCGTTCCACCAGGGATGATCAACATTGCGATATCGAGATTCGGATTGAATTCGCCTACGCTGTAATCAGGAAGGACTGTTAATCCCCCCATCGAAACCTTGGGCTCCCGATCAATCGCGATCGTCTTTACACGATATCCTGTTTCTGGCTTGTTCAGCTCTGAACTGACGTAGCTTGCCTCCCAATCAGCAAAACCATCCGTTATAAAAATCAACACTTCCTTCAAAGTGATTCCCTCCTTGGTAAAGTTTTGTGCAACTTAATAGTAAACCAGCTTCACTGACAAGCATGGTCAGGCAAGATAAGTTTTCTTTGAGCCGATATCATTCCTCTTTTCTAACACGATACTCCCTGTAACCTCCATACATGTGGAGTGCTGTAGTTGTCACTTTTCAGCCGCTACAGCCCCCCGGTTTTGCTCCCCCCACTGCTTCATCTGGAGAATGATCGGCGTCAACGTTTGACCTAAGTCGGTTAAGGAATATTCCACCTTGGGAGGCACCTGCTGATAGACCTCCCGGTGAATGATGCCATCCTCTTCAAGCTCGCGAAGCTGCAGCGTAAGCATCCGCTGGGTGATATTCGGGCAGATTCGCCGAAACTCATTGAATCGTTTGGGCCCGTCAATCAAATGATATAACAGGATTCCTTTCCACTTGCCCCCAATGACGCTCAATGTAAATTCAACGGGACATCCTTGGCTGGAAGGACCTAATCCGATAGACATCTTCCCCATCCTGCTTCCTCCCTGGTATAAAAATTGATACTACCTATCAAAAATGTGCGTACTTACGTAGACCCAATATAACTCTTATAATCGACTGTGAAAAGATGGATATTCAACAGAAATGGAGTGGATGATCGCATGAATAAAGAACAGATTTTGGAGGCGTATCGCTTCCGGCACGCCTGCAAAGAGTTCGATCCCGGACGGAAAATTTCCGAGGAAGATTTCGCTTTTGTACTGGAAACAGGACGCTTGTCTCCGAGCTCTTTCGGTTTTGAGCCCTGGAAATTCGTCGTGCTGCAAAACCAAGACATACGTGAAAAGCTGCTGCCGGTCACCTGGGGAGCACAGCGGTCGCTTCCAACAGCGAGCCATTTTGTCATTATCCTGGGACGGACGAAGGAGGATCTGCTGGCGGATTCACCATACATCCAGCATATCATGAAGGACGTGCAGCAGCTGCCTCCGGAAGTTGTTCAGCGCAAAGGGGAGATTTATCACAATTTCCTGGAGCATGACTTCCATCTCCTCGATAATGAAAGGGCTATGTTCGAGTGGGCCTCCAGACAGTGCTACATCGCTCTCGGCAATATGATGACAGCCGCCGCTCAGATCGGCATCGACTCCTGCCCGATTGAAGGCTTCGATAAGGATAAGGTCGAGCAGGTTCTGCGTGAAATCGGCGTCATGGAAGACGGCCATTTTGGAATCGCATGCATGGTGGCTTTCGGCTACCGTGTCCAGGAACCACGCGAAAAAACACGCAGGCCCATCGAAGAAGTTGCGCAATGGGTACGCTAAACAGGGAATTGCACAAAATAAAAACGACCTTGGTCTATCATGGTCGTTTTTATTTTGGATTTCCGTAATCTCCTGTGAGCTGTTCGGTGAAAATAATGCCATGGGAACAGATTTTCTTTGCAACAAATGCAACAGATCAGCCGAAGCAGCCACGCACTTTATTTTCTGTGACAGCAAGTAACCATCTTATACAACACCGATTTATCCAGATTAGGGAAATCTGGCACGTTCTGCCGTTGACAAATATTTATGCCTGCACTATTATTTGATGCGTCAACTATTGACATGGTCAACGATTGGCTGCACGTGTTCACGGGGGAGGTGTTTTGTTGACGGATTCAAAAGAAACTTCCATTATTGATAAACTTCAAAATCTCTACCTCCTGCTAAGCGCCCAATTTGGAAATTGCACAGGTGTCAGCCCGTCCCGGTTTCGGCTGCTTCAACAGCTCTACCATGCCGATGAAATCAGCCAGGCTGCTCTGCAAAAGGAATTGCAGATCGACAGTGCGGCAATTACCCGGCATCTGAAGCAACTGGAAGCCGACGGCATTGTCGCTCGCCGGATGAACCCGAGCGACAACCGGGTCACTTTGGTCCGCCTCACGGATCATGGGCGGGAGGAAATCGTCCTTTACCGAAAGGAAATGGAGCGTTTCCTGGCGCAAATGCTCCAGGATTTCAGCATGGAAGAACAGCAGCAGCTTTCCCGGATGCTTGCGCGCATGCAATCCAACATACGAAACTACACAGAAGGGGAATGACAGATGAACACTTCAGTACTCAATAACGATTTTCAAGAAATCGTCACCGGACGCCGTTCCATTAAAAGATACGATCCCACCGTCAAAATCAGCCGCGAAGAAATGACGGAAATTCTCAGGAAAGCCAACATGGCTCCTTCCTCTGTCAATTTGCAGCCTTGGCGTTTCCTGGTGATTGACAGCCCTGAAGGGAAGGCGAAGCTTGCTCCCCTCGCCCGGTTCAACCAGACCCAGGTAGAAACATCATCTGCCGTGATTGCCGTCTTTGGAGATCTCGACAGCTTTGCCTATGCCGAGGAGATTTACGGAAAAGCCGTGGAGCTTGGCTACATGCCGGCTGATGTCAAAGAAAGACTGATGGAATCCATCACCCAGTATTACGCCAACATGACTCCCGAGGTCAATCTGCAGACCGTCCTGATTGACTGCGGCCTGGTATCCATGCAGCTGATGCTGGTCGCCCGCGCCCACGGATATGACACGAACCCGATCGGCGGATACGAAAAAGACAAGATTGCCGAAGCTTTCGGGCTCGATCCGAAGCGCTACTTCCCCGTCATGCTGATCTCCATCGGGAAAGCGGCCGATAGCGGTCACCCGTCCTACCGTTTACCGGTGGACAAGGTCGCAACCTGGAAGTAACGAATAAACGACACGCTGAGAGGATGAACGCACCATGATCATCATTCACGCCACCATGCACGTAAATCCGGAGAAGACCGAGACATTTTTGCAGGAAATCCAGCCGCTGATCGAAGCCTCCCGAGCGGAAGCTGGAAACATCTCGTACAACCTTTATCAATCCGCGGAAAAAGAGAATACCTTCTTGATGGCCGAAGTCTGGAAGAGCCCTGACGCGGTCGCTTCCCACAATCAAAGCGATCACTTCAAAGCCTTCACAGCTAAAGCCCAGGAATTTCTCTCAGCCCCGTTGCAAGTCGACCTGTATCAGGGAGAGCCGTTACAGACTTCCCGCTAATCAGTTCAAAAGGTCCAGCCCGCTTGATGGCAAGCGAGTTGGACCTTTTTTCTAATTTGGCAAGCGAGTTGGACCTTTTTTCTAATTTACAAAGTGTTACAGTGCCTACGTTGGGGGATTTTTCTCCCTTCATCTCCATCCGCAAATCCACAGCTTTTGCCGCCGCAATCTCTTCATCCGTCAGGGTCGTCGGTACGCCATGTTGTCTCAGAAGATCGTAAGGGTCGCCCGTTCCCTCACCTCGCAGCACAGCCTTCAGACTATCCTCGACCTGCTCAGCACCACTCTTCACCACAGCCTGTACCGTTTCCTGCCCGGTAGAATACGCTTTGTTTAGTCCAATCGATCCGCCGGTCACCAGCAGCGCCCCGATGGCCGCAGCAATCACGGCTTTGCGGTAATTCACCTTTTCCCCGCGCGCCCGGTCATCCATCACGCTAACCGCAAAGCCTTCGCCAGCCCCCGCCGTTTTGCTCCGCAGGACCGTCGTTGCCAAGCTCCGCGAGATCGCACTGCCGATTTGCCGGAAGCCCTGGCTGATTTGCGTGCCTGCTTTTCGCGTGAACCCTGCGATTGCCCGGACGGGTGCCGTGTTTTTCACGGTCTGGACCGAGATAAAATAAGAAAAGTTAATATAACAAAACCAGGTCAATTATAGTGGTATCTGACCATAATCGACCTGGTTGATGTAACGATGTTAAGTTAAAAAGAGCGTGCCTTTTATTCCTAGTTGCACATTCAAAATTACACAAATTTCCTAAAGGTATAATAACAGAATGTTTTATTCGGTACAGCAAAGCACCAACTCATATTTTCAAGTACACATTTGTCTTTATTTATAGTTCATAGAAATTGATTTCTATTAGGTTTTCCTTCCTGATAAATTTTTCCCAACGAGCAAATATAAAGATAGTAAAATTGGAACTTAAGAATTTATTCAACTCATTCTTGGTGGATTATAACCCTCGAAGGCTATTTTTCGAGCTATGTTACGGGTTTCTTCATCAACTAAAAAACTATAGTAAAGACCATTTTTTTCAATAACGAAATATTTCCCAAACAACTTATCTTCTTGAACCAAAATTACAAGGTTTTTACACCATGGGTAATTTTCATTAAGGCTAAGAGGTTTGGAATGCATACTTCTTCGATCCCATATATGCACTCTTTTATACTCTAATTTTAACCAATTAACAATATTAAGCAGGACACCTCTTAGCATATCACTGCCTATCTTCTCTTCTGCTGTTTCTAATAATGAGGATTTTACCCCATTTTTTAGGTAAAATAGCATACTCCGAACAAATTCATCCAATTTTTATCACCTACTCGTACGGATTATATGGTTTATTTTTATAATTAAGATATATGTGCATTAGCATGTCTTCAATTTTCTCAAACTCAACTTTCCCACCTGTTGCTTTCTGGAACTGACGTTCATAAAACCATGCACGTTTTTCCCATTGCCATTCTGTCTTCGTTCCTTCAAACCCATACATATTTCTGAAATCAAGAGCATGCGTTCCCTCATGTACTGTTTCACTTAACAAGCTACCCGAACTTTTCCGAAGATATATCTTATCACCTACTGCCAATGCCAATTCTTCCCCAAAATACCTGTCAAATAGCTCATCTCCAAGTATGCTAACTTTAATGTCTCCATTTTTAATAGCCTGAGCAATTTTAGTAGACTGAGTGGTGGTCCCCTCAAGCGCTTTAATGATATTATTCTTGTTTATATTGTCTCCCGTAGGAGCTTTCGCTCCAATCTTGGCAAGATCAACTTGCCGCTCGACCCGCAGCATCCCCTCCAAACTATCCTCGGCCTGCTCAGCACTGCTCTTCACCATAGCCTGCGCGGTTTCCTGCCCGGTAGAATACGCTTTGTTTAGTCCTATCGATCCGCCGGTCACCAGCAGCGCCCCGATGGCCGCGGCAATCGTCGCTTTGCGGTAATCGATCTTTTTCCCGCGCGCCCGGTCATCCATCACGCTGACCGTAAATCCTTCGCCTGCTCCCGCCGCTTTGCTCCGTAAGACTGTCGTAGCTAAGCTGCGGGAGACTGCACTGCCGATTTGCCGGAAGCTCTGGCTGATTTGCGTGCCTGCTTTTCGAGTGAACCCTGCGACAGCCCGGACAGGTGCCGTCTTTTTCACGGTCTGGACGATGGACTGCATTTTGCTGCCCGTCGTCTTCGCCACGGTACGCAAGCCGCTTCCCACGTTGCTTGCCAGCTTCCCGATGCCTTTCCCCGTATTTCGTCCGAGGCTGGCCACTGCCCGGTACACACTGCTGTTTTTCACAGCATTTCCTGCGCTGCTGACAGCACTTCTTACATTCTTCGCTACAGACGCTGCGCTCTGGGCCAGGCGCGTTTGCCCGATGCGTGCTGCAACAGCTCTCAGAGCGCCGCCTGCTTGCTTCGCTGTGCTTGCCAGAGCGCTGCGAAGAGCATTCCCCGCCTTGCCTGCCGCGCTCGTTGCCGACCGTACCGCATTTGCTGCTTGTGTTCCCAAGCGGGCTGCGGCACGGCCAACCGAGGTTTGCCGCACCCATCTGGCTGCCGCCCCTGCCGCTTGCGCTCCTTTGCCAACGGCGGTCCGGACAGCGCTGGTAGCCCGGCTCGTCAAAGCGGATGCTTTGCCAAGGGCATTTGCCACCGGTTTGAGGCGAGCGACTGCCGTAGCCGCCTTTCCAATTAAAGCGCCGGCCCCAAAGCCCGCTGCCGACAGTACGCCGCCCAGCGCCATTTCCCGCAGCAGCTCATCGCCGCGCATGCCAAAGGCGTACCCGATCACACCGGATATCCCTTCGCCGACCAGGATCGAGACGCCAAACGGCAGCAGCGGCGGAAAGAACACGCCGCCCACGGTGAGGGCGACACCTGCTGTCGTGACCAACACGACCTCCCAGTGGTCCGCAACCCATTTTCCTGCATCGACGACCGCGTCTACGACGGTAGTTACGACGTCCTTCACAGTATCTACAACGGTGTCAATGGCGTCCCTCACTGTTTCCTTTACGCTGTCCACGGTGGACTCCCAAAGCTCCAAGCCTTTGTCGAGCGCTTCGGAGGCTCCGCCGATCAGCCAGTCCCAAAAGCCTGGCTTGCCCTCTTTTGCTTTCAACTCATTGCCTTTCCCATCGGAGTCGCCGCTTTTTGGGTCATGATCGCTGGCTGTGGGGTCAAAAGGAGCGCGGGTGTTTTCATGGGCTGGAGTACCGTGCTCCGGGTCTCCGCCTTTGCCTCGGTCATCTCCACCTTTGCCCAGGTTGTCTCCACCTTTGCCCCGGTCGTCTCCGCCTCTGCCCAGGTTGTCTCCGCCTTTGCCCCGGTCGTCTCCGCCTCTGCCCAAGTCGTCCCCATCCCCGTGCAAATGGCCCGGTATCCGCCCGTCCCACATACTTTCCGCATATGTCGCGTACATGATCCTGAATCTCATCAGCTCGTCGGGAGGTGCCCCAGCTCTTGCTGTTCCGCCCGAAATCGCATCATTTCGCTCATCTGCTCGCAGCATGTTTGGCTTTGGCTTGTCTGCTGCATACGTGGCCAGCGGCAGGCAAAGAATCATTGCCAGAATCAATAACAAATAGTGCTTCCGAATCACCAGTGCCCCTCCTTTTCCCTGCCGGACATACCTCTTCCGCAATCGTCTCTTTTTCATATGGTAGTATTTGGATGGAGAGGCTACATCCAGCAAAAGTACGAAAAACTTGTAGGCACTATGGATTAGGGGGGACAACGGCTCCCTGCAAATTATCATATGTTTCCGCTCAACCCTCCTTGGTCATCTCCAGACAGCAAAAACGATAGTTCTCTCGCAAACCTATAGTTAATACCTATCGAATTAATAAAAGTTTAATATTTTATCTATACCACTCGCAGGGGTAGAATAAGTGGAAAAATCTGATTGGTCACGGAGGACTCCACATGGACACAAATACTGCTCGAAATCGTGCGGAATTGTCGGGAAAGCTGACCAATGTTTTAGATTCGCGGTCATTGGCAACATCCCACAGAAGGCTTGCACAAATCCTGACGGAAGGAATGACCGTTCTTGATGTTGGCTGCGGTACTGGAGCCATTACACGCGGAATCGCCGAAGCGGTAGGTCCGAGTGGACGTGTTGTCGGAATCGACAGCAATCCGGCCCTCATCGAAAAAGCCCGGAAAGCTCATGGCGATACCCCGGGGTTGACTTTTGAAACAGGTGACATTTACACGCTTGCCTGTGAGCAGGAATTTGATATTGTTGCCTCGGCTCGCGTTTTGATCTGGCTGTCTGATCCGCTAGAGGCTTTGAAATCAATGGTATCGGCTGCAAAAATAGGTGGAAGGATTGTGGCTGCCGATTATAATCATGAAAAAATACAATGGGAGCCGCAGCCGCCCGCGAGTATGCTCGCCTTTTACTCGGCATATTTGAAATGGCGTTCCGATGCAGGAATGGACAACGGAATTGCCGACCGCCTTTCAGATTTGTTCCAAGCAAGCGGCCTCAAAGAAATCACGATAACGCCCCAACATGAAGTCATGAAGCGATCGGACCCGGATTTCCAAAATAGAATTGGCATTTGGGCGGATACCGCTTCAAGCAGAGGCGTCCAGATGAAAAGAGACGGATATATAACGGAAGAGGAATATGTAGCAGCGGAAAGCGAATACCGGGAATGGATAATCCGGGATGCCCAAGCTTTAACGATGTATATGTTGGCTGTTGAGGGAGTAAGGGATAAATAAGCTGCCGCGTTGAAGAAGGATTTTGATGCTGCCTTTCGAGATGTGGCTAAACACGTCGCAGAAGGTTCCCTCTGTAGCGTTGTTTTGTGGTAAAGATCGTTCATGAAACGAAGCCAGTCTCAAACTTTTTTCGTGTTTGGACTGGCTTTTTGTTTGGAAGGATGGAGCAGTCGACGGTGGATTGTCCACTAACCATCATGTTTGAGTCTCACTTGAATGATTGCGCAAACGGGCAAATTCATTTAGCAAGACATCCATTCAAATTGAACAAAGTTCATGTTTCAAATCTTATAACTGATGCCTTTGCGATCAAGAAGTTCGGTTTGCCCCCGTTCCACCATGTATTCAATGCCGATCTCCTGCATGATCAGTACCGCGTCCAACAGCTTTCTCCCGCGTTCAGTAAGAAAGTACTCTACATGCAACGGATACCCTTCCGTTTTGATTTTATCGACGATCCCACAAGATTTGAGTTCTCTTAAATGCTGTAACAACATCTTTTGGGTTATCTGGTCGATTTCTCGCTCCAGTTGAGCCAAAGACATATTCCCGTCTTTCAATTGATAGATGATCATTGTTTTCCATTTCCCTTTTATAATGTCGTGAACAATTTCCAAAGGGCAGGTGCATACCTCTCGAATGATCATGGAACTCACCTCTGTGTAATCATATCAGACGCAAAAGATCCTTTCCCATACCCACAAAAAAGTGGGTAATTCATCATTTCATTTACTGAAATTACAATGCTGTTTAGAAACAACTTTAACCTGCGGAAGGGAGCCATGTACCATGAATACAGCGTTGGTATTGGTAGACATTCAAAATGATTATTTCAAAGGAGGGAGAAATGAATTATTCCAACCCGATAAAGCGGTAACTCACGCAGAAGAAGCATTGTCGCTGTTCCGCGAAAAGAATCTGCCTATTGTCCATATTCAGTGCATTCTTCTGGAGAAAGAGGCTGCCTTTTTTCTGCCCGATACCGACGGGATAACCATTCATGAACGCGTAAAGCCCCAATCTGACGAAAAAGTGATTGTGAAACATACGCCAGACAGCTTTTTTCAAACTGAATTGCAAAAACATCTTGAGTCGATGAAAGTAACGCGGTTAGTCGTTTGTGGCATGATGAGCCACATATGTATTGACTCGACTGTGAGAACCGCGCATCGTTTGGGCTATGAAGTGATATTGCTCAGTGAAGCGTGTGCCACCAAGGATTTGGTATGGAACGATACAGTGATTCCTGCAAAAACCGTTCATGATACTTTTATGGCATCATTGCAGGATACCTTTGCCCGGGTAATTGACACTAGCAGCCTTTATGACATGGTTTAAGTTTTTCCATTATAATCGTTCTGCCGCAAATTTGGCAGTCGGCATTCTGACAGCTTTCTTCCTTCTCACTCCGAAAAAAAAGAAAATGGCAAAGCACAGCTGACAAAGCCCGCTCGGAACATACACAAAGAACGGCCAACTGTAAAAAGCTGCGAAGCTGGCCGTTCTTTTTTATGGATTCCCTATGCGCTTTTTTCAATTAACCTGCACAGTGTTAACTGTGGTGACTTTCCGCGTATACCTGGAAGACCACGCCGAACTTGTCCGTGACGATCCCGTAGGCTGGACTGAAATGCGTTTCTTGCAGAGGCATGTTGACTTGACCGCCCTGCTGCAAGGCTTCATACAGTTGCTTTGCTTCCTCCGGGCTGTTCGTTGTAATGCAGATCGTCACTTGATTTCCAACGTTGTGCGGCTGACCCGGGAACGTATCGGAGAACATCAACTCGGATTCGCCAACTTTGATTGTTGCGTGCGCTACCCGGTCCTTTGCCTCTGCCGGCATCGGGAACTCCGGATTTTCCGGCATTTCACCGAAGGTCTGGCTGAAAAGCAACTGCGCTCCCAAAGCAGTTTGATAGAATTGAATCGCTTCCTTTGCATTTCCGTCCATCATCAAATAGGGGATCAGTCGTTTTGCCATCATCAAACAACTCCTCGTTATCCGAATTTTCCTTCTTTTATCTACTACTATATCCGAAGCTCCTTCATTTTAAACGCTCTTATCTTCTTACGTAGCAAAAAGATATTTACAGTCCGATAGTCGCTCGGCCGTATAGTGCAGGCAACTGGAAGGTTTAGGGAAAAACATCTTTGCTAGTCTATCTGTTCGAACGTTCGACGAAACCCCCCCGACTTTCCTGCCTTAAAAAACAGGGGGACGAGCCCCCTGCGTCCATGCCTGTTAGCCACTATTCAAAGGAACGTTCCAGCTCGTCGATAAGCGATCCGATGTAAGCGACAGCTTTACGGATCGGCTCCGGGTTCGACATGTCCACACCGGCATGCCGCAACAGTTCCAGCGGCTTCATCGTTCCGCCTGCACGCAGGACGTCCAGCCATCTTTCCACGGCCGGCTGGCCTTCTTCCCGGATCATCTGGGCGACAGTCGTAGACGCTGTCAATCCGGCAGAGTACGTGTACGGATAAAGGCCCTTGTAGTAATGCGGCTGGCGCATCCAGGTCAAGCGGGCGCCTTCGTCCAAGTCGACAGCATCCCCCCAGAAATCGGAGAGAACCGATCCTTTTATTTCGGAAAGCGAAGCCGCCGTAAGTGCTCCACCCTTTTCTGCCAGGCGGTAGACGCGACGCTGATACTCCCCTTCGAGGGCGTGGGTAACAAAGTTGTGGTAGTACGTCGCGAGCAGTTGGAGCACAATCCAGCGGCGCATTTGGCTTTCATTCGTACCTGCCAGCATATGCTGTCCCAAGAGAAGCTCATTCAGTGTAGACGGCGCTTCGATAAAATAGAGCGACGGCCGGGTATTCATGATTCTTTGGCTCTTGTTCGCCAAGAAGAAATGACCCGCATGCCCCAGCTCATGCGCCAGCGTGAACGTATTGCGCATCGTGTTTTGCCAGGTTATGAGGATGTATGGATGGGCTCCGTACGGGCTCGAACAGAAGGCCCCCGTCGATTTGCCGATGTTATCAGAGCGGTCCACCCATCGCTCCGTCAATCCCCGTTCCATGATCTGAAGGTACTCCGGCCCCATTACCTGCAAAGCATCCAGGATCATTTTGCTCGCTTCCTCGTAGGAGACCGAGGGATGATAATGCGGGTCCAGCGGCGCTTTCAAGTCGCAGAAGCGCACGGTCTCGAGGCCGAGCACTCTTTTCTTGAGTCGGGCGTATCGGCGCATATGTGGAGCAAGCTCGCTGACAATGATATCGAGCTGATTGTTGTACATCTCCAGCGAAACCTTTTGCGGCTCCAGCAGCATTTCCGTGACCGATTCGTACCCTCTGAGACGGGAGAGGGCCACTTGTTTTTTCACTTCCGTCGCGTAGACGGCGGCAAATGTATTTTTGTACTGCTGCAGCGTATGGACAAAGGAGTCGTACGCTTTTTTGCGCAGCTCGGCGTCGGGCGAGAATTCATAACGGGTTTCAAACAAGGCAAACGAAACGGGCAATTCATTCCCTTTCTCGTCTTCTACCGGGGAAAACTGCATATCCGTCAGTTTGCTCATGCTGAAGATGTGATACGGCGCTTCCAGAACTTCTCCGAGTGCAGCGAGGGCTTCTTCCGTTTCCGGGGAAAGCCTGTGCCTTTTCTGCTCCAGAAGCTCATGCAGGCTTCGGCGGAAAGGCTCAAGCCCTGCTTCTTGCTGGATGTAGGCTTCCACTGTTCCATCCGGCAGCCGAAGGATTTCGGAATCGATAAAAGACAAGGCGGCGCTTACCATTGTCCGAACTGCGGAAAGCTTGGACGAGTTCGCCTGATTGACAGGGTCTGTTCCATCCGCTGATTGCCGCAGGCTGGCAAAAGTCCAGGCCTTGATCAGCTTCATCGAAATCTGTTCCTGGGCTTGCAAGCATGCGAGCAAGACACTCGCCCCTTCTTTCAGCTTCCCTTTGTACGCTGCCATTTCCGCTGCGGCTTTTTCGATTTCTGCCAGCTCAGCCTCCCAGGCTTCGTCAGACGCGAATAAATCCCGGAGATCCCAAGTCAATTCGACAGGCACTTCGGAGCGGGTCGGACGCGTTTCTACCGTTTTTTCCATGTGAAATGTCTCCTTCCGTCAATTTAAACTGCCCATGCAAAAGCGTTAGATATTTTCCCTGATCCTGTCCAAAACAGCCTCCCAATGTTCTTTCATCGCTTCTCTGACCTTCTCGTCTGCAAGGTGCTCCTGATGAAAGCTGATTGTCGTCTTGTTTGCCTCCTTCGCTATTAGGCGAACCTGAACAGTAGAAGGCCGCTGCCACCCTTCTTTCTGCCAAGTAAGGCGGAGCTGCTGGAGCGGTTTGACAATCCGGAATTCACCTGTCCCTTCGTCAGAATAATATTTCTGCCCCGGCTGCAGCATGACACTGATGCCCGCTCCCAGCCAAGATTCCAGCCCTTCTGCCGAGGTGAGAAGCTCCCACGCTTTCTCCTGCGAGACGGGTAGCGTTCTCCTTACGCCAATTTGGAACCCCACCGATTTTGTCTTCCCGACGATTTTCTGGTTCATTTCGCCTTCTCCCGTCTTTTTTCGAATTTTCCCCCAATCATCTCCTCTTTCATTTCCATACAAGGCGTATCCTATCCTGTTTTCTTCCTGCATTTCGCACGATCATTTTCGATTGAACCTATGTTTGGGAGAAAAAGTGGGGTGGCTTACAAAAATGTAAGATTAACGCGGTGTTTTGTAAGAAAGTTCGATTTCACAAGCAAAGCTCCATCTGTAAATTATTAGGTAGGAAAACTGCTGAGCACGCGTTTTCCTAAAAGTTGCGTATTAAGCATGAGTTTAGGAGGAATCTAGTCATGTCCTTTGCGGAATTACATATCGAAGTGTTTCGATGGATCAATGATTTGGGGAAGCATTACGCCGCGCTGGATCCGATCGCCGTCTTTTTTGCGGAATATATGATGTACGTTTTGGCAGCGGGAATGCTCGTGTATTGGTTCACGAGATCGAATCAAAACCGCATGATGGTTATTCAGGCGGTCGCAGCCTTTGTTTTGGCTGAAATCCTCGGAAAGTTGGCAGGGCAGTTTTACTTCCATAACCAGCCGTTTGCTGTATTGTCGGACGTCCATACGCTGATTGAACACGACATCGACAATTCCTTTCCGAGCGACCATACGATCTTGTTTTTCTCCGTTTGCATATCCTTCCTGCTCGTTCGCAAAAAGGAAGGATGGCTCTGGCTTGCAGTCGCTATCTGCGTGTCCCTCTCCCGGATTATGGTAGGCGTCCACTATCCGATTGACGTCGCAACAGGTGCGCTTTTCGGCTGGCTGGCCGCTCTGGTCAGCTATTGGGCTGTACCGAAGCTCTCTTTTATCAAGCAATTGCTTTCGTTTTATGAAAAAGTGGAAGGCCGCATTCTGCCCGCAAAAAAGAAGTCGACGAACTTTTAGAAGCAGATGGGCATTTATGATTGGGCTCCAAAAGCGGGTTGCGTTATTGCAGTGCATCACATAGCATCGCAGCAGCTACTGGCTGCGATGCGCCATAGCCCGGGAGTGATTGAGGAAGGAATGCGGATCGGGGAAAAAACGGTTACGGGCCCTAATTGAATCGTATGTGTCACTGGTCGGTTCTAAACGTTTTTTCATGCTGAATCAGCCATTCCTTTCTCCATATTCCCCCCGCATATCCGGTCAGCTTTCTGTCCGAGCCAATCACGCGATGGCAGGGCACAACGATGCTGATCGTATTTTTGCTATTGGCATGTCCCACTGCCCGGATCGCCTTCTCATTCCCGATGTCGGCTGCAATGTCTTTATACGCAACCGTTTGGGCATAGGGAATTCTGGTCAAAGCCTCCCACACTGTTTTTTGGAAGCCAGTCCCGTCTAGCGTATAGGGAAACGTAAACTCCCGGCGTTCGCCTTGAAAATACTCCTCCATCTGCCGATAGCAGTCCTTCAATACCTGGGGAGTATCATCGCTGGCTGCATACCGCGGCTCGCCTCCCTCACGAAACATGATGGAAAGCACACTGTCATCCGAACTGATCAGCTCCAGCACACCAATCGGCGAATCGTAATCCAGTTTATACAGCTTGCTCATACAGAGACCTCCACAGATAAAAGGTAGCGTATGCTTGCCACCCTTCCCAATTTGCTCCCAAGTCCATGATTTCATCGACGGTAGGCTTGCGCTGCAACCCGAGCCGGGACTTCAATGCGTTTTGCAGTCCGACGTCCGCTACGGGAAAGGCTGCCGGATCAGCAAAGCATTTCATCATGACATAGTCCGCCGTCCACAACCCCACTCCGCGAATGCCCAGCAGCGTTTTCTGCACATGCTGGCGATCATTCATGTGCCGCAAGCTTTCTTTTGTTACTTGTCCCGTCGCCATCGCTTTCGCGACCTCAATGATGTATTCCGCCTTCCTGGTCGTAAATTGCAGGCTTCGCAGCTCATTGATGTCAATAGCTGCGATCTTGTCAAAGGCAGGATACAACCAAAAGACTGTCCCCTCGTAAACAAGCTTTTCTCCAAACTGCTCAACAAATCGCTTTTTCAACGTGTAGGCAAACGGCAGATTGATCTGCTGACCGATAATCGCCCACGAGAGCGCTTCAAATAAATCGGGGATGCGAATGATCCGCAATCCGTAATAGTTTTGGACAAGCTGATGCAATACCTTGTCCTGACGGGCCATTTCATAAAAGCCGCTCAAATTTTGCTCCAAATCAAACCATTCCCATACGTACGCCGCCACTTTTTCACGCACCTGCTCGGACGGGGTTCCCAAGGGAAAATCAACGCGAATCGTCTGACCCGCACACCCGATTTTCAAGAGAACAAGCTCTTGATCGACTTTCACCAGCTTGTACAAATACCCGTCTTTGATCTGATGCAGGACCTCCAGCTCTGATCTGCCCAAAAAAACGAGGCATTCGCCGAAATGGAACTCCCTGGGCGGAAAGAGTTCAATGGAAGATCCATGACAGGTCCAATTCATAATCGTTCCCCCTCGCGAAGACGTTGACTATGCAAAGACATAAAAGTACGTGCTAACTCCCGAGCCTGCGATATTCGCTCGGAGAACACTGTTTGACATGGCGAAATGCCTTGTAGAAGTTGGACGGACTTTGAAAACCGACTTCGTAGCAAACTTCGAGGTTCGTAAGCCTCGTGTTGGCAAGGAGGTGTGCCGCTTTATCTACTCTGATTTTCTCCAAGTAGCTGCGGGGAGTTTCCGCCGTGACCTGTTTAAACAGTCTTTCCAAATAGTGCGGACTGACGCCGACGTGCCTGGCTATATCCTGCAAAATAAGCTTTTGCTTATAATGCTCCACTAAAAACGCCTTCACCGCGGTTACCAACTCGATCTGCGGAGAAGCTCGACATCGGGCTGGCATCTTTTGCACGAGCGAAAGCCTGCCTTTTCTACAGCATCGATGCTTTGGTAGAAGACGACGTTTTCTTTTTTCGGCTTTTTCGACCGACAGGACGGACGGCAATATATTTTCGTCGTTTTGACTGCGGTTTGACACTCCCCATGCCTAAAGGCAGGGGATTCTTGGGTAGTCACTCCTAACGGAGTGAAATTCACCAAGCTATCCCTGTGTGTCCCACAGTTCAGTTAGCTATGCCAACAGTCGAAGTCCTTCTTGCTCAATATTGATGGCTGCGTTTTCGTCACGATCATGCTTCGTACCACATTTCGGGCAAGTCCATTCTCGCAAGTTCAGGTTTTTCACGTCTTTGTTGCGGTATCCGCAATTTGGAGTGGAGCAAAGTTGGCTGGAAGGGTATTGCTTCCCGACGATGGAGATCGTTCTACCATACCATTCCGCCTTATACTCCAGCATCGTGCGAAACATAGACCATGAAGCATCCGCAATGGATTTTGCCAGCTTGTGGTTTTTGACCATATTTTCCACTTGCAAGTCTTCCAAACAGATCACTTGGTTTTCGTTAATCAGCTTGGTTGTCAGCTTATGTAGGAAGTCATTGCGGGTATTTGCAATCTTCTCATGCAAACGAGCTACTTTGATGCGTGCTTTATTACGGTTTTTACCGCCTTTTTGTCTACGTGATTGAATTCGTTGCCACTTCGCCAGTTGTTTTTCATACTTACGATAGTACTTGGGATTTGCTACCTTCTCACCAGTAGACAGAATGGCAAAATCCTTGATACCAAGATCAACTCCTACAGTCTGTTCTATTTGCGGATGTGGTTGAATATCAGTCTCGCACAATACCGACACAAAATATTTTCCCGAAGGATTTCGTCTGATCGTAGCCGATCGGATACGTCCCTCGACTTCTCTTGATTTTGCAAACTCAACCCATCCAAGTTTAGGGAGTTTGATGCGATTTCCTTCCACTTTGATATTCATTTTGCATGTGTAGGATTGTTTCGGGTTCTTCTTGCTTTTGAATTTGGGATAGCCTTTTTTCTCTTTGAAAAACTTTTTGTAAGAAGAATCCAAATCTTTCAATGTGGATTGCAGGGCAGTCGAATCCACTTCCTTTAGCCATTCGATCTCTTTTTTTAGTTGTGTTAGCATGGCAGGGCATTCGTGGTAGTTGAGCGTTTTCTTTTCCTGTTCGTAAACATTTTTCCGTTTTGCAAGGAAGTGATTGAATACAAAGCGAGTACAGCCGATTGTTTTATTGATGAGCATCACTTGTTCTTTGTTTGGATATAGACGAAATTTGTACGCTCTGTGCATATTCAATCACTCCTTTCCTTTTGAGACTCAATGTATTTCTTGATCACATCCAGTTGAACAGTTCCAACGGTGGCAACAAAGTAGGAGTTTGTCCATAGCGAAGGGAGCCTGCTTTTGAGATGTTTAAATTCCATTCGCAACACTCTGGATGTATAGCCCTTCAAATGTTTTACGACTCGGTGAATTCCGAATTTTGGGTCACACTTGATGAGTAAATGAACGTGGTCAGGCATGATCTCCATTTCAACAATTTCGGTACGTAGCTCCATCGCCTTTTCAAGAAACAGCTCTTTTAATCGAATGTCTACAGGCTCTATCAAAACCTTTTTACGATACTTTGGACAAAAGACAACGTGATATTTACAGTCAAATATGATATTGTGGTTGCTTTCCACTGATCTACTCAAAACCATCACCTATGATTAATGATACCACATCTCGTTAGATATGTGGTACACATCTAACAACGATGCAAAAAAGAACTATTTGTTGTTTGCTCTTAGCATCCCCTAACGAGGATATAGAGCAAAGTTCCTTATATCCCCAT
This sequence comes from Brevibacillus sp. FSL K6-2834, assembly GCF_038592925.1. Lineage (NCBI taxonomy): Bacteria > Bacillati > Bacillota > Bacilli > Caryophanales > Paenibacillaceae > Brevibacillus > Brevibacillus sp. FSL K6-2834. Next base: position 1,179,174 of record NZ_CP151945.1, on the reverse strand, counting down.
AGCTAAAGCAAGGGGTTTTACGGCACGAATGATAAAATAACCCGTCATATGAGCGATCACAGGCCAAAATAATTTCCCACTTCTCGTCAAATGTGAGATTCACATGATTCGTCATCGTTCAGCTCCTGCCTTTTTGGGAAGTTTCATGCGACGTGGCACCCCGGCCTCAGCTCTTATGCAATGCCTCTCAAGGATGCAGCAGATAGAACAACTTTACCAAGGAAGATCATCACATTCATCCTTTTTCTTGCTCTTATGATCGAGCTTGCCCTGGGCTTCCTGTTGCAGAAAGAGCTTGCGCTTGAAAAACGACATTAGTGTCGTTTATAATCACAAAAACGACATGAGTGTATACTTTATCTACCCTGCGTTTTCTCCCTTTTTACAAACATGATCCCCTGCGAAAGGAGGAGTGCTTATGGCTCCAAGAGTAAGCGAGGACTATAAAAATCGAAAAAGACTGGAACTGCTCCGTGCCGCCAAGCAAGTCTTCATGAAAAAGGGCTACACCCGGACAACGATGCAAGACATCATGGATGAAGCCGGAGTTTCGCGAGGGGCCTTGTACGCCTACTTCGACAACATCGAGCATGTCTACCGCGAGCTGCTGCGGCACGAGGATGAACAAGAACTGCACTTCTTCGATCCAGACGATACGTCCACAGCCTGGCAGCAGCTGACCAGCTGGATACAAAAGCAGAAAAAAGAGATCGAAGCCATCGAACGCTCACTGCTGCTGGCCAATTCGGAGTTTTTTTTATCCATCCACAGCCAACCGGAAAATGAAAGCCGCCGCTATTTGACGGACCGCTACCAGCGTATGGCCGAAGCGATCGTCGATTTTGTCCAAAAGGGGACAGCCCGGATGGAGCTTCAGCCCCGCCTGCCTGCCGAATCGATTGCTCTGTATTTGATCTCGTTCATCGATGGCTTGATGCTGGACACTTTTCAGTTGGGCCAGGAAAAGACGCGGGTGAGCGCTCAAATCGATGTGCTTTTGTTTTCGCTGAAGGAAATGCTTTGCCCGGTCGAAGAAACAGCAAGCCCTTCATAAAACAGAGGAAAGGAAGAAAGCCTGATGCTATTTGAATCCGCAAGAGTTCGCCTGCGAAAAATGACCCCCGATGATGCAGCCGTCTATCATACATGGAGAAACGACCTTGCTGTCATGCAATCAACCAGTCCGACTCTCGATCTGTTTACATTCGAGGAGACAGCCTCGTTTGTAAACCAGGTGATCTTGGGGTCGCCTTCCGGAAAGAGCTATATCATCGTCGACAAGGAATCGGGAAAACCGGTCGGGATTACGTCGCTGATCAACCTGGATTACAAAAACCGCAACGCGGAATGCATCATCGATATTGGAGAAAAGGAATGTTGGGGCAAAGGCTATGGAAGGGAAGCCTTGCAGCTCCTCCTCGACTACGCCTTTTTGGAATTGAATTTGCACCGGGTATCCTTGCGTGTTTTTTCCTTTAACGAAAAAGCGATCAGACTGTACGAAAGGCTTGGTTTCAAGGACGAGGGCCGCTCACGTCAGAGTCTCTATCGAGATGGTCGCTGGCATGACATTTGCCATATGGGGATTCTTCAGGAGGAATATGTGACGAGCAAGCGATCCGTCCCGGGCAGTTGAAGGCTCCCTCTTTGTGCGTTCGGTTCGTAAGCTCGACTGTCAAGCTACAGTCATTTTCTGCTTGACAAGACACTCTCTGCTGCTGCAGCCTCATTTTATTGAGCAAGACGTTACTGACTACGGCCGCCCTTTTATGAAAGCAGCATCATTTGCGCCGAGAAGCTTTACCTGTTATCATACAATTTAGAAAACGCGAAAGGAGAGTGCCGCTGATGAAAAAAAGATCGCTTCTGTCGTTGTCCAAAGGCATCGGGTACTCGACTGCCGTTTTCTTTTCTGCAGCTAACCAAGGGAGAGGTCTGTCCAAAATTGGATATCCATGCGACTCGTCATCCTTTGATTAGCATTTTCTCAAAAGAAAACGCCACGGGTCGCTTCCCTGTGGTTTTCATCGTTTTGCTGTCCGGCATCACAGGGAGTACCTGTGGTGTTTTTTATTTCTTTGAAAAAGGGAGGCCGACCAAATGAAACGAAAAGGCAATCTGATTTTTGTACGACCGTTTGAAGCCGAAGATGCAGAAGCTCTGCTCGATCTGGAACTGCGGAATCGGGACTTTTTTCAAACCTACACAGCTCTGCGCGAACCGGAGTTTTACACGTTGGCAGGACAGCTGGACCGGATAAACAAAAACAATGATAGGATGGCTCTCGATCAGTATTACTCCTTTGGCATTTTTTTGCTAAAATCAGGAGAATTGATCGGAAGCGTATTTCTGTCAGAGGTCGTACGCGGCCCTTTGCAAAGCTGCTGGATCGGCTATTATCTCGACCAGCAGCACAATGGGAAAGGGTATACGACAGAGGCCGTCCGTCTCGTAGTATCGTATGCTTTCGACGAGCTGAAGCTGCACCGGATTGAGGCCGGCGTCATGCCGCACAACCTCAGATCGATGAAGGTATTGGAAAAGGCAGGATTCCACAAGGAGGGCATCGCCAAGGAAAACGTGAAGATAAACGGCAAATGGGAGGATCATCAGATCCTTGCGATTGTGAATAAGGATGACAGCAACTGAAGAAGCGCATAGCCGCTAATAGAAAGACAAGAGACATTACCGTGATTGCCTTCCAAAGCAACCCATACAAATAGCAGGACGTGAACCCTTGGTCGATACTAATGACCACCGGGCCGCGTCCCTTTTCTTTTTATACCATCAGTCCTAAGTAAGTAGAACCAATGAAAGGTACTAGGTTACGAAATTTTATGGTTAAAAAAACCACTTCTTTACAGTTATTTTGCCAAATAATGAAGGTTTTAGTATTATTTTGACGAACCATGTAATTTGAACTAGTTTTTTTATGAACAATAATTCCCTCTGCACTACAGGGATGTATTTCAGGAGGAAGGAAATGGGTAATACGAAGTACATTTCAACAACCGCTCTTTCAAAATTAATAAACATTCCCACCAGTGAGCTTTTTTCTCTATTAATGAAAATGGGCTGGATTGAAAGAAAAAATGATACTTGGTGTTTGACGGAAAAAGGAAAAATGAAAGATGGACAATTGAGATCGGACTCTATACGAGGAACCTGGATTGTATGGCCGGAAAACATTCATGAAGACAAGGATTTTCTAGAGTCATTTCATAAACCGGAGACAAAATTTATAAACGCCACTGCATTGAGTCAAATTTTTAACATCTCCAAGTTTCGTATTAATCCGATTCTGTCGGAACTAGGATGGGTAGAAAGAGACAGGAAAGGATGGATATTAACGAATTTAGGCAAAAGCATTGGCGGAAAGCAGTTGGAGTACGAAAAAACCGGAATCCCCTATGTAACCTGGCCGGAGAGCATCCTAAAAAACAAGCGTCTTGTTGAAACCTTTCAGCAATTGATTGGTGAACCTATGGAAGAAAAAGACGAGGTGCAGGAACAAAACGATGTAAGTTTTCGGGAAAAATTTGAAGCGAAGCATCGAACCGCTGATGGCCATTTTGTGCGTTCGAAAGCGGAGATGATCATCGATAATTGGTTGTATATGTCGGAAATCGTCCATGCCTACGAACGAAAATTGCCGATCGAAGAGGATGTGTATTGTGATTTCTACCTCCCCATAGGAAAGGTTTATATCGAATATTGGGGGATGGAAAATGACCCAAAATACCTCGACAGAAAAAAAGCAAAGTTGGACATCTATCAAAAATATGGGTTTCATCTTATCGAACTGACGGATGCAGATATTCAAAATCTAGATGACGTTTTTCCAAAAAAATTACTGAAATTTGGTATACAAGCTTATTAATTTCCCGGGATAACAAACGTTGCTCCCATTGAAGCCTTGATTTTTTAGCAGCTTTCCATTGACGCAATGAAAGTTTGGAGGCACAAACATGGCGTTTACTTATACGCTTCTGATAATTCTGCTGATCATCGCCTTTATTTTGAAGCATCCGTCGGTAAAAGGATTTGTCGGAGAAAAAACTGTGCAACTTCTCCTAAAAAAACTCGATCCAAATGAATATTATCTCGTTAATGATCTACTCATTCCTGGTACAAAAGGAAAAACAACACAAATCGACCACGTTGTCATTTCAGCTTACGGTATTTTTGTGATTGAAACAAAAAACTATAAAGGTTGGATCACCGGTACGGAGAATTCCCAATATTGGACACAAACCATTTATAAAAAGAAAGCACGACTATTCAATCCAATTTGGCAAAACAAAGGACATGTGGAAGCACTTAAAGCTCTCTTATCGGAGTTTGAAAACATCCGTTACATCCCCATCGTAGTATTTAGCGGCAGAGCTACTCTGAAAGTGAGTGTTTCTTCAACAGTCATTTATACTAGTCAACTCGTTAAAAATATCCTTTCGTACAAAGATCCCGTCCTTTCGAAAGCAGATCGAGAAGCCATTGTTCGGAAGCTCGCCGTATATAATTTGCAGGATAAGGATGCGAGAACAAAACACGCCAAAACATTGCAAAAAGAAAATGAAATCCGTAATCAACGTATAAAAAATAATCTGTGTCCCTCTTGTGGCGGAGAATTAGTTGAACGGAATGGAAAATACGGAAAATTTATTGGATGTTCAAACTATCCAAGTTGCAAATTCACCCTCAAAAATCGTGCCTGACGACAGATGATTAACTTGTTCAGTAGCACCGGAAAGGCTGACATCTTATGGCGAAATGGTCAAAAAAAGAATTAACGAATATTGAAAACCTGATACGGGGGATACTCGTTATTTCCTCGGCATCAATTTGCTTTGCCTATAATCTTGGCTACCTATTTTTCTTCGGTTCTATTGGCGTTAGTCTCGTCTTGTCTGTAATCATTGGAAGTTGGTTAGCTAGGGTAAACAATCAAGGAAAAGCAAAGCAAAAAAAGAATGGGGCAAAGAAAGAACTAACCAAGAGAAATCACAAAACTGAAAAACAATCTCGTAAGCCACTTACGGATCAAGAGTTGTTAACCGCAGATATTGATTCCCTTTCCGGACCGGACTTTGAAAGATTAATGGAAGCTTATTACCGAGACAAGGGGTATCAAGTAGAAAGGGTTGGAGGTTCAGGGGATAACGAGGTTGATTTGATTCTCCAAGATAAGAAAGGCTACAAGATCGCCGTACAGTGCAAACGCTGGAAAAAGAACGTAGGAAATGACATAGTGCTGCGATTAAAGGCTGGCAAGCAGGTGTACGGTTGCTATGACGCTTGGATTGTCACAACAAGCCATTTTACCAAGACAGCAATAGAAATCGCAGGTCCCCTAAATATTACATTAATTAATGGGGCTCAAGTCCATGATATGATTCGACGTTGGAGAAAGGAAAAAGCAAAAAATATGAGCTGACGTTCGTCACCCTTTCCTTATTGTGGAAAGGGCTTTTTTTTCACTTATACTAAGAACGTACATTCCCACCAAGCTGCTCTACTCATCGCAGATCACAGGAGGAACTTTTCATGCAGCCATATGATTTGCCATTGGACCAATTGCAGACATACCGTCCGGCGCTTACGCGAAAAGACGATTTTGCAGACTTTTGGGAAGCCACCAAAGCGCTTCTGGATCAGGAACCGCTCACCTATGAACTTGCGCCGCTGACACATCCCGCAGACGGTGTTCGCTTGTATCAGCTCAGCTACCGTGGATTTGGAGGTGCAAGGATTCAGGGGTATTTCGCCGTTCCGGACAAGCCGGGCGCACATCCGGGGCTGATTCTCTATCACGGCTATGACTGGTGCTTCGACGGCGGCATCCATGACGTGGTCAATTGGGCGTTGCACGGCTATGCTGCGTTCGGCATGCTCGTCAGGGGGCAGCACAGCAGCGAAGACAACAGCTGGCATTTTTGCGTGATCATTTGAAAAAGTAACGTTTGTCTGCACGGGCCATTTTCACAATCCAGCCAAGCGGCAGGAGGTATTGGCTTTCCATGCAAAACGAGCAGATCGAGAATCCCAGCGTGTTCGCGGCTGTCCCGCAATAGAAGAGGCGAAAACCTGCTAATGAATACTCCAGGTTTCCGCCTCTTTATCCTTTATCCTTCCTCGTCCGCAACCAATTCCTTGGCAAGCGCCACCATCTGCTTCTGCACATTTTCGTCAAACTGATTCCCGTTCACCAAATAACCGATTTGATACATGACCCCGTTGTGGTAGAAATCGATTTCATTTGCCATGGTTTTCACCATTTGGACAGAGCGCTTCTGCTCATCCCAGTCATAGTAGGAGTACACGTAGCCGCCTCCTGTTTGCAGGATGTGATGGTACAGGCGTATATTGTCGTCGCCAATGGTCTCCACTTCAATCCTGTTTCCCATATCATCCGTCCCTGACTTGCGCCCGACGAACCCCACAAAAGGATCGGAAGCTGTTTCCGTCATGCGGACGATAACGAACTCGTTGCCATATCTGCCGTATTCGTCCTTGTCTTTTAAATAGGAGAACTGCACCTGATGCAAATGTCCGCTTTCTTGTCCACTTTGAAAGCTGACGAGATAAGCGTTTTGTTTTCCCACCGGAAAAGGAAGCTTGCCCGGGTCGATGAGCTTTGCATTTTGCTTCAGCTTTTCAGGCAGATACGGAAACACCTGATTGAATTCAACCGGCCGGTAGTACATTGCCTCCGTGTCGCCTCCGTATACATGGTAATGCTCGCTTTGCGCCAGATTGCCCTTTCCCGCTTTGGGCAGCGAGCTGTCCGATTCACACCCGGTAAGGCCAACTGCTAGATACATGCACAGGAATAGCCAAAAAATTTTCTTCACGTCTACTGCTCCCTTTCCTCCCGCTCTTGCAGCGTTTCCACTACCGCTCCCTTGCCCGCGGATTTGTCGATGATGCCTGCGACCCATGCATAGCAGCTTTCCAACTGTTCATCAGCGATCAGGTCAGAGCGGTGCTCGAACATGATTCGCACGCTGTCGTTCTCTGCGGCGATGATGTTCAAATACTCTTCGATGGGAGCCCATCCGTCCGCAGGATTCTGATCAGGGAGCACGGGGTAATGATAGTGCTGTAAATCCCCTTCTTCATTCACCCGAAGCGTCCATAGATGGATCGTCGCTGCATATTTGGCGTACTTTTTGATGACCTCTTTGGCCCGGAAATGCGGATCCAGCTTTTCCTGAAAAAAGAGCCGTCCCGTATCCAGGCATAGCTTGATGGCCGGATAGCGCACGAGCAAGCTTTCCAAAAAATCGGCCTCGTACACATACCGATTGAGCGCGTCGAACTCAAGCACCGGAACGAAGCCGTACTGTACGCTTTTCTCCGTGAGCCACTGAAACAGCTCCTCGCTTTTCGCCGCTGTCTCTTCAAAGCTGCAGGCACTTTCATACATGTATTCCGCCGAATCGTAAAAGCGCCATTTTTCCCAATCTACCCTGTCGTCCAAGATAACCGGTTTGGGGTAATGAAACAGCACATATTCTGGCTGGACCGAAGCGGATAAATACGCCAGCTCGTTCTCGATATAGGCGTACGCGTTGGCTCGAATTTCATCATCAGAAGACAGGAAAAGCGCGTCTCTCAGCGGGGAGAAGCCGGAGCGAAACGGAAAGTGCACCCCGATCCGAAAGCCCCTGCGCTTTGACTCCCCGACCAGTTTGGCGATATCCTCCGGTGCGGAAAACAGACACGCTTCGATTCCGTAAAAGCCGTCCCGGAAATCACGCTTGTATTTTTTCTCGTCAAAACCTGCGTATTGGCCAATCAAAAAACGGTTCATCACGGTCACCTCATCGCGAGAGATAAGCAGCCTTCCCCTTCATCCCTCTTCTGTGCACACGTATGGATCGAACGGCTTGCCTATCACTTTGGGTGTTGATCACACTACCGTTATTCATCCCTCTCCCGTATTCGACAAGTTCCGACCTTTCCCTTTTTTTCCATAAAAGAAAGCCCCTGCACTTGTTCGTTTGAACAAATGACAGAGGCTTCAGCCTTCCTTGTTGCATCAATCGCTTTTATACTCGCAGCGCCGCCAGATCGAACTTCGGTACGAGTCCTTCCTCGGCAGCGCGGCCCAACAGCGCCGTCACCGCGGCATAGCCGTCTTCTCCCAAATTTGCCGTGAAGCTGTTCACATACAGATTGATGTGAGCTTTGGCTACCTCAGGGTCCATTTCTTGTGCGTGGCTCATCACGTAGTCTTGAGATGCCTCGGGATGCGCCCAGGCGTACTCGACAGACGCCCGCGTCCACTCCGCCAGCTTGTCCAGGTCGAGCGAACGGCGGGCAATGATCGCACCGAGCGGAATCGGCAGGCCGGTGTCCGACTCCCACCAGCTTCCCATATCAGCGAGCATTGTCAGCCCATACGTCTGATACGTAAAGCGGGCCTCGTGAATCACCAGTCCCGCATCGATCAATCCATCGCGGACGGCGGGCATGATTTCGTGAAACGGCATGACCACGATTTCGCCCACGCCTCCGGGTACATTCTGGGCTGCCCACAAGCGGAACAGCAGATACGCCGTGGAGCGTTCGCTAGGGACAGCCACGCGTTTGCCCGACAGCACGGACGGATCGTTCGTTCCAGCGAGACTGCCTTTCGTCAAAACAAGCGGGCCACAGCCCCGGCCAAGCGCCCCGCCGCATGGCAGAAGAGCATAGTCATCGAGCAGCCACGGAAGAGCCGCATAGGAAACCTTCAGCACTTCCGGCCCCTGTCCGCTTGCCGCAAGTCCGTTGGTAATGTCAATGTCTGCATACATCACATCCAGCTTTGGAGCGCCGGGAACCAGTCCGTGCACCCAGGCGTGAAAAACAAATGTGTCATTAGGGCAAGGAGAAAACGCAATCTTCATCATAGTACCTCCCGAATTACTTTGCATGCGGCTTCGAGCGCCTCAAAGGCCTCTTTCATACGCCATGCCGCCTTGTTTCGCGGACCGACCGCATTGGAGATTGAACGGATTTCCAGGACAGGCAGGCCGCTGTCCTTTGCAGCTATTGCGACGCCGTATCCCTCCATCGCTTCGGCGGCTGCTTCCGGGACTCTGGCCTTCAGCTCAGAGGCGGTAGCCGCTGTGCCCGTTACCGTCGACAACGTCAAGATCGGACCGTGACAGACGGGAAGTCCCGCTGCCCGCAAGGCCTCGGTCAGGCGGGATGCGAGCTTATCTTCGACCTGCACGCGGGCGGAGCCGAAGCCGAGCTCGTCCACGCTGCAAAAGCCATCCGGCGTCTCGGCTCCGAGATCGGCCGCGATAATCTCGGCAGCCACGACCAGAGAGCCTACCTCCGCCTGGCCGACAAATCCGCCGGCGATTCCTGCGCAGATGACCAGGCTGTAACCGGACTCTGCTGTTGCCAGTCTTCTGGCCGTCCTGGCAGCAGCCGCTACGGAACCGACGCCCCCTACCAGGACGTCAAACCGGCTGTCGCCGCCCAGTCCGCGCAAGACCGCTTCTTTTTCAGGCTGAACAGAGACAACCATGAGAATTCTCCCCGCTCCTGCCTCTCGATCGGGTGATGCCCAAGAGTTTTCCGTGTTCTTATCAACATTCATCTGTGTAGCTCCTTCGGGTTGATCCACAGGATCGATAATCGTTCGATATAAAACTCCCATCCTTTACGTTATCTTTATCTCCCTCTTGTGTAAAGGGATCGAGTGCATGGAAATAAGGCCTATTCCTGCCACTGTCTTCTGATGCGAATCCGGGCTTCCGCCGATATGGAAAAAATGGAAGCAGCCTTGCAATTCCATCCGCTTCCAGCTATACTATGAATAACTTTACTGAAATTAAGGGGATGTCTTGATGTCCGCGTTGGTTCTTAACTAATCAAATTTGATAGGGTGTTTTCCTGCTTTCCTTGCAAAAAACCCACATTTTTCGTGGTCTATTTGTGCTGGGAACATGAGGGGATACCCAATTAGTTAAGAACCGGCCATCCCATTCAATATCTTTGTTGACTGCAGACGACCGTGCTCTTATGCGCGGTTTTGTTTGTTTACACGCATGTCCCGGAGGAGCGTTTATTTGTCGTACCCTGCTCCCTGGAATCCGTGTATCGTCAACACATGCCCAAACAGGCAGAAGATGGACGCTGTGTTCATTTTCTGCCTGTTTGTTTTTTGAAAAATAACGATGAAAAGAGTGATCCGATTGAAAAATTATATAGAACTCGCAAGCAAACGCATAACCCTGCAGGAAGGTGTACAGGCGATCGAACAGCTCCTGCTGGAGTCTTTTGTCAATCCCGGCATCTCTACGAAAGAATTGGCTCGCAAGCTCCTGCTGCCTGTTCCCGTGACGGCTGCAATCAAAAAGGAGCTGATCAAATTGGGCGCGCTTCGCCAGGATCGCGGAGTTTGCTGCACCGAAGAAGGGGCAGAATACGTTCGGCAAAAGTGGGGCTTCGACGGTTTGGACATGGATTTGTACCGCAAGCTGCTGGAGGACTGCGATTGGAAGGCCGAGCTCGCCGACATCCTGTCTCGTCTCTACGAATGGTTCCCTGCTCGTCCGCAGGTAAATGTAGAGATTGACCAGTCCAAATGCACGCCGGAGACCAGCTTGAGGCGGGCGATTCTTTGCCTGAAACATCATGCGCTCATCGGCAGCAGGATTCTGTGCGTCGGCGATGATGATCTGGTGAGCGTATCTCTCGGACTGCTGCTCAAGCGTTTGTTCCCGGAAGCGGTCCAGCACAAGGCATGGATCACCGTCGTCGACATCGATGATCGGTTCCTTGCGTTCATCGCGGACATCGCTTGGCGCGAAGGCCTGCCGATCAGCGGTCACCGTGCAGACCTCCGCAAGCCTCTGTCCCAGAAGCAGCTCGGCACATTTGGCTGTTTTTTCACCGACCCGCCCTATACGCTGCCAGGCATGAGCCTTTTCGTTTCACGGGGAATCAGTTTGCTCAAGCAAAAGACAGGACTGCCTATCTTCCTGTCCTTCGCCCATAAATCGCCTGGCTTTATGCTCGATATGCAGCGCGAGTTTATCCGGATGGGGCTGATGGTCAGCGAGATCATTCCGCATTTCAATGAATACGAGGGGGCGGAGATGATCGGGAACAGAGGCCAGATGATCGTACTGAAAACGACTGAGCAGACAACTCCCAAAATAAAAGGAGGCTTCGACGATGCGCTGTATACCGGCGAGGTGAAAAGGACGATGCGGACATACCGCTGCAGGGAATGCAATGGAAGCGTGCAGGTCGGCTTTCAGCAGCGCTTTTCTACGATTGAAATGCTAAAAATGCGCGGCTGCCCGCGCTGCCAGCATCATACGTTTGATCTCGTAAACAAGAAAAGCGTTTGACGGATTGCCTGACGAAAGATAAGAAAAGATAGCTCCACCTCTTCCAAGCATGTCTTTGCCGAAGGGGAAAGCTATCTTTTCTCGTTTTTTAGCCCGACTGCGCGGCGTTTTACGCTTACGCTCGCACAGCCGGGCGTTTTCTTTCTAGATGATCAGCTTTCTTTCTGTTCATCAGCGTTCCTTCTGCTTCTGTTCAGATGCCGCCGGGATTTCTCCCTTCTCGATGACGACAGCATGCCGGTTTCACTTTCTCCCGGAAAGCAGCAAGAACAAAGGGATTCTCATCCGCCGCTCATACGTCTCCTGATGAAGAAAGTTTTCCCTGAGCGGCCGGGATTCCCTTAGCTGTTCTACAGTAAAGCCGGCCTTCTGCAGCCCGAGGAAGTAGTCTTCGATCGTACGATGGTACTTGGAAACTGTTCCACCCATCCAGTGCTGCTGCCTCGGTCCGTTGACAAAATACTGATCGACCAGCCAATTCGTCCGTTGCCCTGCTGTCTGCAGCGTAGACGTAATGACGGGGTGTTCGACAGAAAAAAGAAGTCTCCCGCCCGGCTTCAAGGCTTGATGGATACGGCAATAAAGCGAATCGAGATCTTCGATGTAGTGAAGCACCAATCTGGAGAGCACAAGATCAAAGCGGCCTGCAGGAAATGGCCAATCCTCGATGGTGGAATGGACCACCTTTGCGGGATAGCCATGCAAATTTCCTGCTGCCGCTTCGACCATGTTGTGTGATCCTTCCACCCCCAGATAGTCCGCACATCCCGCTTCCAGCAGTTCGATGCCGAACCGGGCGTCGCCACAGCCAAGATCCAAAACCGACAAGCCGCTCACGTCACCCATCATTTCCCGTATCAGCGGTTTTTCCAAAGTATCGTTGGCATTCTCCTGTCCTTCGCGCCGCGCCATATAGTTTTGAAAAATGCAATCGTCGTCAAAAAAATCAGATCCTCGAAAGCCCACGGCAAGCCCCTCCCTTGTCCGCTCCGGTTTTTACCAACCGTGCATATGCCGGGTTGATTCCCAGTCTCTTCTACTTCCACAGCAGACGCCATCTCCCCTTTTCAAGCACCGCGAGACAGCGGCCGCTGGTCAGGAGATGTTTTTTCGACAGGCTCCATGACTGCGTATGCAGACGCGAATGATTGTACATACACTATCAAGAGTTTTTTTGAAAGGAGGGCCGGTTTCATGAGCCAAATCACCGATGGCCATCCCGCTCCAGACGGTTTCTACCGAACGATGGGGGAATGGGTAGCCTACCATCTGGCGAGAGGCCGATCCATGGACGGGCTGTTTCAGGAATATTACGCCGACCATGAGAGCGACTTCGCGCTGCCCATTGGCCTGGATGAGCCTGCTCCCTGGGAATTTAGAGAAAAACCGTTTACCAGCCACCCCAGCCCCTTTGTAGGGATCATCCCGGACGGACGGCTCTGGGGGACAAAAGGGGCGGTGGTTACGCCGGAAAACAAGCTGGTGTGGGATGTGTCGGTCGAGCATTCGTCAGAGCCTCCGGAGCAGCATTCTGTTTTTCGCCAATCCTCTCTGCCTGCCCCGCAGCATTATGATGAGACCTGGGCAGTACTTACCTACACCGCCAGCGACAGCTATTTTCACTGGATGCTGGACGTGCTGCCCCGGCTTGATTTGATCCGGAAAAGCGGCCTGTCGATCGACAGGTACGTCTTTAACTATATGTCCATCCCGATCCTTCCCTTTCAGGATGAGACGCTGAACATGCTCGGCATTCCAGCCGGAAAAAGGTTCCAACCGCAAGCGGACAGCCATTGTCAGGTAAAGCAAGCAGTCATCCCGTCGCTGATCGGCTATACGTCCCATTATCCCAAATGGGCTGTCGATTTCTTGCGCAAGGAACTGCTGCCCTCTTCCATTGGACAGACAGCGCCGAGCAAGGAAGCGAGCGAGTCTTTCCGTCCAGGTCCATCGGGGGCCCTGAACCACAAGCGTATTTACGTCAGTCGGGCAGATGCATTTCACCGGCGCGTATCCAATGAACAGCAGATTGTCAGCCCGCTTGGGTCTCACGGTTTTGTCACCATTACTCCGAGCGAATACAGCGTGTCCGAACAAATACGTCTGTTTGCCTCCGCCGATGTCATCATTTCCCCTCACGGAGCCAATCTGACCAATATCGTCTTTTGCAAACCGGGGACACTCGTGATCGAGCTGTTTTCACCCGGATATGTGAATCCGATCTACTGGGCATTGAGCAATCACGCACAGCTACGCTATGCCTACCTGATCGGCAGCGGCAGACGATCTCCAGAATCGGTGCACGAGCTGCGGGGGAAGGAAGACTTGACGATCCCGCCGGATTCGCTGCAAAAGCTTTTGAGTTTGCTGGGCGTTGTATGACAGAACAATAAAGCGGGTCTGTAACAAATATGCAAGGAAATTTGAATAAACCGAAAAAGCAGCAAATTTCCGCTGAAGAGTCAAAAAGAAAGCAGGTGATACGTGTGAAAATCCTGTTTGCCACCTATGGCCAAATTCCGCAAGCTGGCAAGCTCCCATCGCCTTTTTCCTTGCTGCAAAAAGAGCTGGAGCAGCGCGGGCATCAAGTCGATGTCCTGGGCCACCATCCTGACATGCAGCGCGTCTATTTGATCTCCCAGACAAGATCGGGTCCATGGACGCTGAATTTGCAAGGCCAATCCGTCCCAAAAGCGCCAATCAAAGAGCGGGTGTACGATGAAGTATTTCGTTACTATCAAAAATATCTGCCCCATGTCCATCCATGGATTCGCTGGAGAGAAATCGAACGGTACACCTTTGAGCTGATCCTGTCCCTCTTTGATCTGGGGAAGTACGATCTGATCCATACCCATGACGCGCTGGCGACAAGGGCTGTTTGGCGGGTAAAGCCTTCTCATGTCCCGCTATTGTATCAGTGCGGCGGACTGCTTCGGCACGATCCGGCGGTGGCGGCGGAAGTCACATCCCCGGACAGTCTGAAAGCGCGGTATGTCGCCTGCGAGGAGTACATGGCTGCCACTTCCTGCGATCAGGCCATCGTTCCCAGCGCATGGCTGAAAAAAGTATGGCAGGAGGAGTTTTTTATACCGGACGGGCATTCAGCCGTGATCCATCGAGGAATGGAATTTACCCCTTTTCTTCAATGGCTCCAATATGAACCGTATCCTCCCGTCGAAAAAAAGAAAGGTGTGCAGATCATTGCCTGCCCGCCCGGACTGGATTTTCAAAGCGGATCTGCTACGCTGCTGGACGCTCTGGCAAGGCTCAAGCAGCAGCGGGACGATTTTTTGTGCTGGATGGTTGGAGACGGTCCGTGGAGAGGGGAGCTTGAAGCGTATTGCAGGGAAAAAGACCTGACTCGGCATGTGCTGCTTCTCGGCGAACGGACAGACTGGCCATCTCTCTTGGCGAAAACGGATATTGTCGTGTGGCCCGCACCTGCTGTCGACTTCCCTCTTCCGCTTATGGAGGCACAGGTCGCTGGAACAGCGATCGTAGCTTGTGACAGCAGCGTGATCCAGGAAATGGTTCGACACGGCGAAACGGGCTTGCTGTTTGAAGCCGGCAACAGTCTGGAGCTTTCAGAGAGGCTTCTGCAGCTTTTGGACACCCCGGAGCTGGCAAGTCATCTGCGAAACAGCTCCAAGACTTACGGGATGAACGAATGGTCGTCTGCCAAGTGGGCCGAGCAGGTCGAGCAGCTCTACCTCCAGATGAAGAGGAAACACCGGGTCGCTGCGCCTGCGGGGGAGAAGAAAAAAAGCCGGGATTCAGTTGCGCAGCTCTTCGCCTTCCGCCTCCGCCACCGCTTGGATGAGGGCGGATGGAATGAGTTTGCACACCGTCTCCCGGCTTCCTATCTCGTTCCTGATTTTGACTTTTTGCGCGTCTTGACCGAAACCAATCAGTTTGACGAGTGACTGGCGCCTTTGTCGGAAGCGCCTTGCCTTCTCATCTGTTCACAGCAGGTGTTGTTTTGGCCGTGGCTGTCGTGCTAGCCGGAGTTGTCGTACCGGCCGCTTTTGGCATGCTGGCCGCAGCACTTCTCGCAATCACGGCGTGGGCATGAGGCTCCAGGTCAAACCAGAAGATCAGGTCTCCCTGGTCCTTCTTTTGCGGAGGCTTTTTCCCGTTTACGTACACCTCCGCACCTCTTACAGCCATCGAAAGCCCGGATATTTTCGCGGGTCCGTCATTGTAAACCCGCACCGTACCGTTTGCATCGTACTCCATCCGCACCTGCTCCAGCGCCAGCCAGTACTTCATCAAATCCCGCACGGTAGTGAGATAGAGCTTTTGCTGATCGCGGAGAGAAGCCATCTTTTTCAGCAATTGATCAAAGCTTGGCTGGATGACCAGCGCTCCTTTTTGATCCCGTTTCAAAATTTTCCCCGCGGCCTTGCCTTGCGGGATTCTGGCGATATAGGCATGGCTGATAAAAACACCGCGATCATTGATTAATTGAAGTAAATTTTGTTCATTGTACCTATACATCGTATTTTCGGGAACGATCGCTGCCGCCCATGAGTAAAACGGGCCTGTCACTGTCGGATGGGCCCAATACAGGGGCGTTCTTCTGCTGTCTCCATTTCTCGTTTGCAACAGGTCAAATGCCTGGTTGACGTTGGTCACGTCCTCCGAGCTGTAGTGCCAGAAATACCGGGTGTCGTACTTTTGCCACAAATCGGCGATATAATAGGGAGTTTTGATGTCCAAGCCTTGAAAGCCAAAGCTGTATTTTACGTAGCCATGATCAATCCAGGTCACGCTATGAAACTCATTTTTCATAAAAGCCAGGATGTTCTCCGCCACATCCCGGTACAGGTGCAAATCGAACGGATAAGCCGTGTGCAGCCCGATTTCTATTCCGCGCTTGTGCAAATCCTTCAAGAACTGCAGGAATTCCTGGTTCTCATGGAGCGCTACATTCATCGGCTGCTGCAGACGGTAATACGGGTTCGAATAAAAGACGCTTTTGGTCACAGGTATCTTGTATTTGACAAAACCACCCACTGCTTTATCCGGGCTCGCAATCTTCTCCGAGCCGTAGTAAGCCGCCCTGTTGCTTGCCAGCGACTGTTCATCCGCATGCTCCGTCCAGACGTGCGTCGCGAGAAACCCATGAGGCTGGTTCATCAGCCGCGGCATCAGTGACGGTTGAAAACCGACTATGAGTGAAAATGTATTGATCCGCTGTTCCTGTGGCTTGTATTCGGAGGCGTGTCTCACCTTCCCGACCTGCTTGCCTACGGTCTCCTCTACGTATCGGTGATCTCCCATATGATCCAGATTGACGACCAGCTGATTTTGGACCGTGTTCAACTCCAGCGACGATACGTGCGGGGTGTGGTACAGAAAAGCCGACTGCTTTCCTTGCCCGAACCAGACGCCTTCCCGGTCCAACCAGTATTGCTTTTGAAAAGAATGCGTATCTACCTTCCTGTTTTTCCGATAGACCTCTGACACCTTTGGCGCGAAGCTGAGTGTCAGCGCCTCGCGAAAAACCTTGATTTGACGCTTGTATGTAGTCTTCACTTCCACATCGACGACCGGGCTGTTTTGGCGCAGCAGGTAATTCGTTTCTACCTGGGCAGCCGGAGTATCTCCGATCACCTTGACGAGCAGGCCGTCGGGCTTTTGCTCGGTCAGCACCGCTGTCTTCTGATACTGGCGGACAATCGTATGCTCCCGCCGAATAAACATATTGGTATCTATCGGTTTTGACACCGGCGGCGAAAAGGCGAGTTCATTTCCCTGTACGCTTGTTACCTTGGCCTGATGAACGAGCGGCGCATTCAGCCTGCCCGCGAACGATTCCGAGCGAATTTGTATCATGCTTCCCACCGGAATGGCTGGCGGCGCGTCCAGTTTGATTTTGCTGGTCCCAGCGGGAAGCTGCGGAACGAGCAGATTGTAAATGTCCCCGTACTCAGCCACATACTGGACTGAACGAAGAATCTCCTTGCCTCCAGCGTCCGTAATCCTGAGTTGTCCCTTTGCGTCCCACGCAGCTTTGTAATACGGATTTTGAAAAGATGTCTGCCCCTCGCTGGAATGTGTCGTGAATGGACTGAACGCAAACAAAAGCACACATACCAGCCATGCTGTCATTACCTTCCGAATCATTGTTGTACCCTTTCTCCTTTTCTATGGTCTTACTCCGCCCCATCCTCTCGTCGTTTGGCTAAAATGGCAAACCGGATTTCAAAGCCAAGGTAAGCTTATGCCGCGGGTTCTGTCCACTTTCTCTTTTAAAGCAGATGTTTCCACTAATTTTTGGAAGTTTCTTGCAGAACTTACGAAAATGTCCCTATAATACCAAAAGAATGATAACGTATATCGGGGGTACCTTGTGAAATTTACATTAAAAAAAGCCGCTCTGGAAGAAAAATCAATTATAAGCAATTTGCTTGAGCTGTACAATCACGACTTTAGTGAATATATGGACTTGGATGTGGACGAACAGGGACGATACGGATATCCTTATTTGGACAACTATTGGACGGAACCGGATCGCTTTCCGTTTCTCATCCAGGCCGAGGGCAAATGGGCCGGGTTTGTGCTTGTGAGAAAAATCGCAGACGAGAATCACTTGGGCAGCAGTTATTTTTCCATTGCAGAATTTTTCATTATGCGGAAATATCGCAGGTCCGGGATTGGCAAAGCCATTGCTCACCAGGTATTTCGCATGTTCCCTGGCCACTGGGAGGTTGTTCAGTTGGCTTCCAACGTGCCTGCCCAACTATTCTGGAGGAAAACAATAAGTGAGTATACCAATGGCGACTTTCAGGAATGGGAAGAGCCCGGAAAAGTGTATCAATCCTTCGTTTCACTGGAAAAAGCGGATCGCTCGTAAACGGTTTCACCTGTCAGCCATGCAACAGGTATCGGGTCCGCAATCTGTAGAAAGGGGGCCTGAACGATGAAACTGGACAGACTTCTTGCCATCACGATGATCCTCATCCAGAGGAGGCGTATACCTGCCAAAGAGCTTGCCGACATGTTTGAGGTATCTGTCCGAACGATTTACCGGGATATCGAAGCGATCAATCAGGCAG
Source organism: Brevibacillus sp. FSL K6-2834 (assembly GCF_038592925.1). Taxonomy (NCBI): domain Bacteria; kingdom Bacillati; phylum Bacillota; class Bacilli; order Caryophanales; family Paenibacillaceae; genus Brevibacillus; species Brevibacillus sp. FSL K6-2834. The sequence continues at coordinate 1,160,753 of NZ_CP151945.1, read as the reverse complement.
GCATCCCGATTGTCAGCTATCAGGGAGCCAATGGCGGCATCGGCATTATGGAAAACTACCGGCTCAACCAGCACATTTTGACCCAGGAGGAGCTGGCCTCAGTCACGATGGCTCTGAAAAGCGTTGCCTCGACCTACCGGGATGCACGGGCTGAGGTAGTACTCGGGAAGATTCGCGGCATAGTGGAAAGCACACAGTCCGAGGCGTTCAAGATGATGTCCGAGCAGATCTATATCGATTACAGCCCATGGGGAGGAGATGCTCCGCAAAAAGAAAAGATCACGCGGATCAAGCACGCAATCCAGACATCCAGCCTGCTCTCCTTTACCTATCACAACGTCTCCGGGACGATTTCCGAGCGAATCGTGGAGCCGCACACTCTCGTTTTAAAAGGACGCCAATGGTACCTTTACGCTTACTGTACAAACAAGTGCGAATTCCGTCTATTCAGGCTGTCACGGCTGAAGGAGCCCGTTCTGCTGGAAGACGCCTTTCAACGCAGACCGATCAATCTGGAGGAGCTGCCATGGGACAATGAATGGAGAAAACCGGGGCAAACCGTCCAGCTCGTCCTCCGGTTCGTTCCCCAGATCCGTTCCATCGTGGAAGAAATGTTTGGCGTCGATCACATCCGTATCGACGAACAAGGGTATTGCTGGGTCTCTGAAGCTTATCCCCTCGACGACTGGCTGTACGGGTTTGTCCTCAGCTTTGGTCCCAGGGTAGAAGTCGTAGAGCCGCTCTTTTTTCGGGAAAACATTCAGAAGCTGGCTCACGAGATCGGGAGCGTCTATTCGGGCAGTTCGTCACCGACATGTTCTTCCATCTCGGCAGAACAAAAAGCTGGAGGAAAAAAACGCGACGAAACATGACAGACAGTTGTCAGGTTTGCTTCATTATCATGGAGACATCCCCAATAAAAGGAGGCAGTTGTTCAATGACGAAAACCTTTTGCCAAAGCTGCAGTATGCCCATGGTGGATGCCCACATCCTCGGAACCGAAAAAGACGGCTCCAAAAACAGCGAGTATTGCCTCTACTGCTACGAAGAAGGAGCCTTCAAGCAGCCTGACATCACGATGGAGCAAATGATCGAGATTTGTGTTCCCTTTTTAAAGGAAGAAGGCATGGAAGAAAATGCGGCCCGCGCGATGCTGCAAAAACATCTTCCCGAGCTTGCCAGGTGGAAAACAGTCAGCTAATCCGGGTTTGGTAAAGCCAAGCTTGCAGGCAGGATATCCTCTTCTCAGGCGGAGGGTATACTGCCTGCAACAGTTTGAACATTCCGAACTTTACATGCAGCTAAAATGTTGCCTACAATAAATGGTATAATAAAGCGAAGAGAAAATCTGGACATCCGGGAGGAGTTGCCTTTGGAAGGTGTGCAAGGAAAGTCATCGCATCATCAAAAACTGTCTGTTGCCAAACTTATCAAGCGAATACTCTTTATCCTGATCGGATCCGCCTTATTTTCTGTTGGGCTGGAAATTTTTTTGGTCCCCAATCATATTATTGATGGCGGAATAGTCGGTATCTCCATTATTATCGCGCATCTGTCGGGACTGCCGTTGGGGATGTTTTTATTTCTGTTGAACCTGCCTTTTCTCGTAATTGGCTACAAACAGATCGGAAAAACCTTTGCGATTTCCACACTGCTCGGAGTCAGCACGATGTCGATTGTGAGCTCCCTGCTTCACGATGTGAAAGGAGTCACCGAAGATCCCCTGTTGGCTGCTGTCTTTGGCGGAATCATCCTGGGCATTGGTGTGGGGCTGGTGATTCGTTACGGCGGGTCTTTGGACGGAACAGAGATTGTGGCTATCTTGATCAACAAAAAGACTCCGTTCTCTGTCGGTGAAATTGTGATGTTTTTTAACCTGTTCATCCTGGGTAGCGCAGGACTCGTATTTGGCGTCGATCGCGCCATGTACTCCCTGATGGCTTATTACATCGCATTTAAAATGATCGACTTGACAATCGAAGGATTTCAAGGGTCGAAATCAGTCTGGATCATCAGCGACAACCACAAAGATATCGGTGACGCCATCGTCGCCCGCCTGGGCCGCAGCGTTACCTATTTGAAGGGCGAAGGCGGTTATTCCGGGGATGATAAAAATGTGGTGTTCTGCATTATTACCCGTCTGGAAGAAGCCAAGCTCAAGTTGATCGTTGAAGAAGTCGATCCATCGGCATTTTTGGCAGTTGGCAATATTCACGATGTACGGGGCGGACAGTTTAAAAAACGTGACATTCACTAAATGGCATAGTGTGAATGCAAAAAACGCGGAGGCAGTTCAAAGCTGCTTTCGCGTTTTTTCGTTTTATGCAAGCCTTGCAATTACATTGCTCCCCTTTTCAAGAGCTTGTGGAGTCAGCTTTAGTGTCCACGTTGGGTGCCCTGATCCCCCATATACTTCAGGGTAGTTGAACAGTTCTTCATCCAGAATGACCGGCAAACCGTGCCCGATGAGCGGAATACTGCCTGGCTCGTACCCGGTCAATCCCTTTACCTCATCCATCCGGGTCATTCTTATGCTTTGGTAGCCAAGTTGAGCGGCGAGGGACTGGAAACTTATGCGCCCACGCTTGCCCGACAAAATCAGGGCGACATGTGAATCATCAGCTATTGCGATCAATACCGGTGCAGTCTGCCCCATGTCAATGCCGAAAAGAGCTGCTCCCTCCTTGGCCGAACGAACCGGACGCTCGTGTTCAATCAGCTCATACTCCAATCCCAGCTCTTCGAGGATCGCTTTCACACGTTCCATCTTACACCTCACTATGGGAAATATTGTATACTTTCTGTATAGATGAAAATTGGAGGTCCTGCCATGATTATTCGTTCTCCCCGCCCGGAAGAAACACCTGCACTCAGCGACCTGGCATTTCGCTCAAAAGGATATTGGGGCTACGATGACGATTTTATGGAGGCATGTCGGCAGGAGTTGACGATTACCCCTGCGTTTCTTCAGACCTCCCATGTGTTTCTGGCCGAGGAGGCTGGAAACATTCTGGGATTTTACCGTTTATCCGTAGACGAAACCGGGGCAGAGCTTAGCGATCTGTTCGTAGACCCTGCTGCCATCGGCAAGCGGGTCGGAAAAGCGTTGTGGAACCACTTGATGGATACCGCCCGCTCCCTCAGCATTGACCATTTTCTCATCCACAGCGATCCGTACGCAGAAGGTTTTTATGAAAAGATGGGAGCTGTTCGGATTGGCGACATCCCTTCCACTGTTTTTCCGGACCGTCGACTCCCCTTGATGAAAAAACAAGTCGCCCCCTGACGCCTGCTGCTTTCGCCACATGAGACACGGCAACCAACATGCCCGTGTCTTTTTTGTTCCTACCAGTTTTGAAAGGCGCTTTTGAAATTCCACTCTGCTTTTGTCCTCTTTTCAGGCACCCGCTCAAGCAAAAATAATCTGCGGACATATAGTGTTACTGTTGAAAGGGGGGAGGAGAATGGGGCTCTTTAACGGATCTGACGACTTTACTCTCATCCTGGTACTGTTCATCTTGCTGGTCATCGTAGGCTGCGATTGTGATTGATGATGACCTTTGGAGCAGAAAGTGTGTGCAAAGGGAGAATGAACAGGCTTTCTCTCTTTGCATTTTTTCATTTGCGAATCGAGGTGAAAAGAAGATTTGGCTAGACGAACAAACCAAAAAAGCGACTCATTTTCACCGGAATTTATGGATTGGCTAAAGGGAAAGAAGGTTTCAAGGAGAAGGCTGCAAAGAAATCCCGAACTGTTCGATCAGTATTATCAAGAGTGGTCGAAAACGCAGCGGAAAAATAGGCCGCGAAGACGGTCGCTGTTTCAGCTTCCGAACCTAAACATTGATCTTGGAACCATTCTCAATGGCATGCAAATGGCAACCGAGGTCATGAGAACATTCCAAGGGACAAAACTGCTCAATCATTCGTCCAGAAGCGATGATTAGGCGGGAAAATACGGAGCAGCCATTACCGGCTCATGGAAAACAGGCCAAGGCGATGGAAGCTCTGCATCGCTTCACTTTTCGGAACGCAGGTCTCATGGGATCTGCGTCCTTTACGTTTACTGGGCAACTACGGTCACTGCTTGCTTTTTTCACAACACGCTGCAATTTTTCCGCTCCGCCCCCCCTCCCTGTCATCCTTCCACGGCTGCTGACACCGAGCGTTAAGGAAATGGTAAGGCAGACATTCGGTGCTGATAAGGTTGCTCCTTTACACTGACGGTGAAAGGAGAGTGGAAACCATGTGGGCTATCTGCATTCACGAATTTATCCGACTGTTTCGAAGCGTCAAATCCCTGATCACCATCGCTTTTATTGCCGGCGTATCGTACTGGGTGTCCGATCTGGTCAACCAGGCCGCCGGCTTCATCTCCCAGCATGAGCTGACAGAGGGCCATGCGCTCGGCGTTTTTGCCTTGGTCATGCTGTTTGGCCCTTTGTTTGTCTTTGGATTATCGCATGACATGATCAACCGGGAAGTATCCAGTCGGACCGTCCGTTTTTTAGTCACCCGCACTTCCCGCTTCCGCATTGTGCTGGGCAAATGTTTCGGCGTTCTGCTTTTCTGGCTGTGCTGCATGCTGGTCACCTTTGGAACAGTCTTGGCCTCTGTCCATACTTTTGATGAGAAGACCTTCCTGGAGTGCATGTCCATGCTGGTGTACAGCGTTTCGTTGTGCCTGTTGCTTTCTGTGCTGATCGCCCGTCCCAGCTACACCATGTTCGGGGGGATCATTCTCGGTTTATTCCTCCCGATTCTCGGCATCTGGACGCTTGCCTCCAGCCAGCCTGCCGCCAAGTGGATCGGCTATTTGCTGCCTTATGCGTATTTGGAAAAAGGCGAAGCGTACATCGGCGTGATCTGGCTCTATGCGCTTCTCTTTCTCGCCGCCTCTGCCTTGCTGTTTCAAAGGAGGGATTTTTAAATGCCGCTTATAGAGACTGTCCAGTTAACCAAGCGATTCGGGGAACGAACGATTGTCAATTCCGTGTCGCTCACCGTACAGCAAAATGAAATTTTCGGCTTTCTAGGAAAAAACGGAGCCGGAAAATCCACCTTTATCAATATGCTGACCGGTATTGTCCGCCCCTCTTCGGGAACCATTCGCCTGTTTGACGGAGACGGAAACACCGCGGAGTGGAAACGCAGGATCGGTGTACTGCCGGATTACTCCACCTTTTATGATTCACTGACGGCCAGAGATCATCTGTTGTACCTGAGCCGTGTGAAAGGAATACGCGTCACGAAGAAGGAGTGCGACCGCATCCTGGAAGAAGTGGGATTGGCCGAGCATGCCGGGAAGAGGGCCAAGGCTTTTTCCTTCGGTATGAAAAAGAAGCTCGGCATTGCGCAAGCGCTCCTAGGTGACCCGGAGCTGCTGTTTTTAGACGAGCCTACCTCTGGAGTGGATGTGGAGTCCTCGCTTCAAATCCAGCAGTTGCTGCTGCGTTTGCAAAAAGAAGGACGGACGATCTTCATAACCTCGCACAATCTGCATGAGATCGAAAAAATCTGCACCTGCATCGCGATCATGAAAGCAGGCACGATTGCTGCAGCGGGCAGCCTTTCCGAGCTGCAGGCCAAGCATCGCAGTTGGCGTACCGTTACTGTGCGCCATGCAGCGTTGGCCGACAAGCCGTATGAACTGGTTTCGTTTGTGGAAGGACTGGGCAAACACCTCGAATGGCGGGAGGAGGCTCTTTCCCTTGGGTCGATGACAAACGAAAGGTGGCCGCGCTGATTCGCGCTTTCGTCCATGCGGGGGTCGATATTTACCACGTCTGCGGGGACGAGCCTTCGCTCGAGCGGATCTTCCTGGAGGAGTAGCTTCTTGGATGGAGTAGCTTCCTAGAGGAGTAGCCAGGGGGCACTGCCCCCTTTTTCGTGACATTTCAGACGAGGATGTCCGCCAACTGTTCCAACCGCTCCACGACAGCGAGCGGCACGTGGCCGGTAGCCGGCTGAAGCTTGCGCGGATTGATCCAGACTGCGTCCATCCCTGCCTCAATCGCTCCGGCGACGTCAGCTTCCCAGTTGTCTCCGACAAACAGCGTCTCTTCCGGTTTGGCGTCGAAAAGCCGCAATGCCGCTGAAAAAATCCGCCAATCCGGTTTGTGATAGCCGACGACTTCAGAGATGACGATCGTTTCTTTCGGAAAGAGCCTGGACAGGCCGAGCCGCTCCAGCTTGGTATAGGCCATATCCTCCGGTCCGTTTGTCACGATGCCGAGCCGGCAACGTTCGGCAAGCTTGCTCAAGCATTCCTCCACAACCGGAACTGGCGCGATCACCTCAAAGCAAGCCGACATAAACATATTCTGAAAATCATCCATCTCCTCCGGCTTCGCAGCACGTCCAAAGTCGGCAGTGGCCTTCTCCATCCGTTGGTGGCGATACTCCCGCAGCGAAATCCGGTTCTCTGTGAAATCCGGCCACAGCTCGTCGCTGTATGTTTTCAGCTTGCAGTAAAAGTCGTCTTCATTCAGACCCGCAGTCAAAGGATGGCGGCGGATGGTCAGGCGCATCCCCGCCTCCCAGCTCTGCGAATAGTCAAACAGCGTATCGTCGAGGTCAAACAGGATCAGCTTGTATTCTTTTTTGCTCACAGAAATACGGCCCCCTTGCTTCCAGGTTTGCTTCTTTCATTCTACCATTTCGCCCGCACCGGATCGCCGTTTCCTTTTTCCTCCCAGAAAGCTTCTATCTCTCCTGCTCACCCTCCGCAGCCTTTGCCAATTCGCCCAGCCAATCTTCCGGCAACGCTACCGAGCGGCGCGTCTTCGCATCGATCATCACCATCGTCACATCGGCATCGGCTGCAAGCTCACCCTGCTCCTTGTACAGCTCGTGCCGGATGACATAGCTTTTCTCGCCGATCCCCAGCACCCGCGTCCGCACCTGCACCTGCTCAAGCATGCGAAGCTCCCTGCGGTAGTTGATATTGATGTTCACCACTACCGGCATCAGTCCTCTTCGCTGCAGCTCGTCTAGTGTAAACCCCCTTTGGCAAATCCAGTCAAAGCGCGCCCACTCCATATATTCCAAGTACTTGGCGTTGTTTACATGCCCGATAAAATCAATATCGGTAGAACGGACAACCAGATCAAACAAGTGCTGCTGCATACTCATCGCTCCCTTCTTTTCCCTAGTATACCGAAACAAAGGAACTGAGTGAACATTCATTCGGAATCTATTTCGGAATATTCCGAAGGATACGGCTGTATTTTGTTCCAGGCTTCACTATAATAGAGCTTACACAAGCGCTTACAGTACGGACACGGAAAGGAAGATGCCGATGTTTGAACAAATGCTGCTGCCTGCACTGCAGATGGCGCGCTCCCGCTACCAGGATGCTCTCGCCAATCTCACCGAGGGCGAGCTGGTCTGGAAGCTGGCCGACGGCTCCAATTCTGTCGGGTTTCTGATCCGGCACATCGCAGAAGTCGAGTATCGTTTTTGCCTGATGTTTTTTGGCCGCCCGCTGCCAAATACGGTAACCTTGGACACGATTGGACCGGTAAAGGATGAGGGTCAATTTACCGACCTTTCCGCTCTGCTTGCATTCCGCGAACAGTCGTATGCATACTTGCTGGAATCACTTCGTCAACTGCCCAGCGAAGCCTGGGACCACCCTGTGGAAGCTCCGATCGGAACATTATCCCCCCGGCAAGCGTTGGGCCGGCTGATCTACCATACAGGGTATCACGCGGGCCAGATCGGGCTGATCCGCAAATACGGAGGCAAACGATGAGTCTTTTGCTTCAAGGAAAACATGTATGGCTTCGGGAGATGACCCCGGATGACCTGGGTGCTGTGCTGGAAGTGTACAACAGTCACCCCGCCTACAATCTTTGGCGAAACGGAACTGCAGCGTTCAGCCTGGCCGAGCTTGAGCAGGAGTACAAGGCGATGCTCGATATTCCTTCCGGCCATTGGATGACCGTACAGATTGTAGAGACTGTAGAGACCGTAGAGACTGGACGGACCGCGCAAGCCACTCAGCCGGAACCGAAGATAATCGGGGTTGTTCACTTCTCCACTGCTCATCCTTCCCCGGGAAAAGGGTGGATTGGCCTGTTTCTGATTCACAGGGATTGCCAAGACCAAGGCTTCGGTCGTGAGGCTTGCTCGCTTCTGGAGCAATACTGTGCAGAGCAAGGGTGCTCACAGCTACATCTAGGGGTGATCGCCCAGGACGAGCAGACTCTCCGGTTTTGGGGAAAGCTCGGCTTTGAACAGTATCGCCAGGTCACGGCTCCCGTCGGACGCTTGACCCAGCCTGTCCTGCTCTTGGGCAAGCAAATCGCGGATTGACCTTTCCCCAGCACAACTTTGTCCTTTAAAGGAGGTGAAACCATGCTCGCACGTCCGCGTTTTGAATGTGATGTACCCGTCGTTCTCCTCACCTAGTCGGAGAGGGAACGTGTGAAATCGTCCCCCCGGCTACGGAAAAGAAACAGTACCATTTTTCCGGGAGGGGCACGTTGATATGAATGCGATGTGGAAACAGCAGTTGTTTGGAGCGCTTTGCCTGACTTTGGCAGCAGCCATTTGGGGCGGCGTCTATGTGGTAAGCAAGGTAGTACTGGAAGATATTCCGCCATTTACACTCTTGATTATCCGTTTTGCCATTGCTTCCGTCGTGTTGGGGGTATTTGTAGTGGCACGGCGTGAGTTCATCGCCAAACAGGATTTTCCCATGATCATGGCGATCGCGTTTGTCGGAGTGACAATTTCGATCGGCGCGCAATTTTTGGGGACCAAGCTTTCGACGGCGCACATGGGAGCGTTGATTACCGCTGCTTCCCCGGCCTTCATCGCGCTGTTTGCCGTCTGGCTGCTAAAAGAGCGCATCCACAAGCTGCAGCTCGCGGGCATCCTGCTGGCTACGATCGGTGTCCTGATTGTGATCGGTTTTCCCGACGAGGCGGACGCCCAATCTTCCCTGCTCGGCAACCTCATTCTTCTGGTCGCCGCGGTGAGCTGGGGGCTGTATACGGTCATGAGCAAAAAGGCGACTTTGCGCTACTCCTCTTTGGCGGTAACGACGTATGTCGCTCTGTTTGGTCTCATCTTTACCAGTCCGGTCATGGTGTGGGAGTTGTCCGTCACAGCTGTATCCTGGGATTTCAGCTGGAAAATCTGGGCCGGTGTCCTGTATATCGGGATTATCTCTACGGCAGGCGCCTTTTACCTGTGGAATAAAGGCTTTGAACTGCTCCAGGCGGGTAGCGGAGCTGGATTTTTCTTCGTTCAGCCGATCGTCGGCGCTGCTCTGGGCTGGCTTCTGCTTGGAGAACATCTCGGCATTGGATTTTTCGCCGGCGCAGTCTTTATCTTTTTGGGCGTCGCGCTTTCCAATCTCCAACAATCTGCTGCCAAGCAAAAAGCAGGCACACCCGATTAGGGTGTGCCGTTTGTTTTTTCCTAGTAGATGGTTTTCTGTTTCGTACTTCCCTGGCGAAGGCTTCCCCAAAGGTAGCCAAGCATTCCTCCGACGAATGCTGGCAGAAGCCAACCGATCCCCTCCGCGTAAAGCGGCAGGTGTTTATACAGCGCAGTTATCGCGTCCATCGGAACGCCGAGCTGCTTCAGTCCATCTGTCAGGCTGATAGCTGCGGTAGTGACGATTGCCCCGATGTAGACGGAAGAATATCCTCTGAATACCGGGTGCAAAAAGGACAGCAGCATCAGCACGATTGCCAGCGGATAAATGGCAACAAGCACTGGTACGGACAAGGCAATAAGCTGGGTCAACCCCACATTGGCTACGGCTGTACTAAACACACACAAGACTGCGACCATCGTTTTGTAAGATACAACCGGAAAGCGATCCGAGAAAAATCGGCTGCAGGCAGTCACCAGGCCGACCGATGTCGTGATGCAGGCGAGTGTAACAGCCAGGCCAAGCAGCAAAGATCCCATCGAGCCAAACAAGTGTTGGACCACAGCAGTCAGGATTTGCCCCCCGTTGTCCGAGACACCCAATGTCTTGCTGGTAGCGCCGAGGTAGCCGAGCGCCAGATAAACCAGGGCCAAGCCGGTTGCCGCAATAATGCCGGCTTTGATTGTAGACAGAGACAATTTCGCGCGGTCAGTGATGCCGAATTCCTTGATCGCTGTCGTGACGACGATCCCGAAGACCATGGCAGCCAGTGCATCAAGTGTCAAATACCCTTCCAAAAAGCCTTTGAAAAACGGTGTCGATTGATATGCTTCGGCAGGTGCTCCCACATCGCCGATCGGATGTGTCACTCCCTGGAAAAACATGACCGCAATAATCAGCAGAAGCGCCGGTGTCAGAATTTTCCCGATGCGATCCACCAATTTTGACGGATGCAGGGAAAGCCAGTAGGTCAGGGCAAAGAAGACCACGGTGCAGATAAACAGCGGTACCCAGCTGCCTTTCACCGACTCGGGCAGAAACGGCAATACCCCCATTTCAAACGTAACCGTCCCTGTACGGGGAAGCGCCAGAAACGGGCCGATCGCCAAGTAGACGACAACCGTAAACAGTACGCCAAATACCGGATGAACGCGCCCAGCCAGTGCCGACAGACTCCCTCCGCCGAGGCCGACAGCCACCACGCCCATCAGTGGCAGCCCCACTCCAGTTATAATAAAACCGAGCATGGCAATCCAGACATTTGTCCCGGCGGATTGCCCCAATGCCGGTGGAAAAATCATATTCCCCGCACCGAAGAACAAGGCAAATAACATGAGTCCTATCGATATGGTTTCTTTTTTGGATAATTCTTTCATATTTTCCTCTCCAATTGCCTTTCTTGTTTTTAAATTTTGCGAAAGTTTTTTATAATGTAACTGAACACAGATTATAGTATGTATTAAGATCTTTTTCAAATATATTTTTTTCCAGAACATAGACAAACGCTGTCATATCAACAAAAAAGCCTGCATCCGATCAAGCGGCTGCAAGCTTTGCTTCGCGGACCGATTTGATGATTACCAGGCTTCTTTCCGCTTCAGCGCTCCGACTGTTTCCCATACGTACAAGGAGACATAGCTTCGCCAGGGTGCCCAGCTCTCCCCGATCCTTCTCATTTCAGCTTCATCCGGTCTTGCGTCCAACTGGTAAACAAGCTGCATCCCGTTTTTCAGTCCGATATCAGCTACAGGGAGCAGATCGGGCCGCCCCATGCCGAACATCATCATGCACTCGACAGTCCATTTGCCAATCCCCCTAAGCGGAGTGAGCGTGGCCATGATTTCCTGCTCGTCCATTCTCCACAGTCCCTCCAGGTCTACACGGCCATTTACGACCGCTCGTGCCAGATCGATGATGTATTCCGCTTTTCTTTGGCTAAACTGCAGGGGGCGCAGTGTCTCCGGCTCCATGGCTGCAATCCGGTCAGCGGTGGGAAAGGCATAGAGGAGAGTGCCGTCCGCATCCTGGACGCTTTCTCCCGCAAGCTCCAAGAGCCTCTCAGTCAGCGTCGCTGCAAAAGCGAGGTTGATCTGCTGCCCGATAATCGTCTTGACCATTGATTGAAACAGGTCGTCATCCAGTACAAAACGCAGTCCGCGAAACCGTTCTGCGAGCGGAGCCAGTTTGGCATCTGCCTGCATAAGCGCGTAGAGTGGAGCCAGATCCACATCTGCACTGAACATATGCCGGATGTGTTTCTCCAGCCCCGCCGCCTCGGTGGCGCTTAATGCCGCGCTTGTCTCCCAGGAAAGGCTCGGATGGTCCAGCTCGCCGGCGAAACGGATGCTGGTCAAAATGGGACGGTTATTTACACGAAATATCCGCTGAAGCGATTTTTGTTCCGCTTGAACCTTCATCTGCGGGTCGGGATGGGTCTCAAGCCGCCTTAAAAGCCGCTCAAACGAGTAGGGGGCCTTTAGTTGAATGATTTGGCTGCTCACGGGTTGATACACCTCTCTTTTCAATCCATTGGAAAAATGAAACAGGAGCGAATGGGCATACTATGACAGGCATTTGCCGGATTACTGCAAAAAGGAGAGATTTTGCATGCGCCTTGCCTCTCATGAAGCAGCCGAATTAAACGAACTGCTGATGAGCTGCACCAACTCGATCCAAAGCATGGCCTTGTTCATCAACCAAGCTCAGGACCCGGAACTGCGCTCGATGATTCAGCGCCATTATTCGGCTCACGTACAAGACTACAACATGAAGGTAGAATTTGTCACACAACAGATGGGCTCCCGCGATCAATTGAATGTCCCGGCAATTACAGGACAAGCCTTCACACCTGCCCCCGGCCATCAATATCAGCCGATCCAGCCCCAGGTAAAACTTACTCATCTGGATGACCGCGCGATTGCCACCTCGTATCTGCTGACCTTGAAGCGGGCAGGACGGGAATACGCCTGGTCAGCCTTTGAAACGACGACTCCGCAGCTGCGCATTTTCCTCGAGGATGCATTCCGGATGTGCTCCCATCAATCGTTTGAAGTGTGGCAGTATATGGTCAAAAAAGGCTGGTACGCCGTCACTATGGCGCCTCCGCAGGCTGTCTCGACACTCGGTCTGGTGTACCAGCAGGTTCCCTATCATCAGCCGATGGAAGCCTATCAGTATCAGCAGCAGCAATAAACGGCAAAAACGCACCCTTTGTCCCCTTTTTTGGAGACGGGTGCGTTTTTGCAAGCAACGATAGCTGCTTGATTACTTCGTGAACATCCCTTTCAAGACAAAAGCAACGTTAGCCGGGCGTTCTGCCAGACGGCGCATGAAATAGCCGTACCAGTCGCTGCCGTATGGCACGTATACACGCATCTTGTAGCCTTCGCGCGCCAAATCGATCTGCGATTGCACACGGATGCCGTACAGCATCTGGAATTCAAACTGCGTGCGCGGAATGTTGTATTCCTTTTCCAGCTTTTTTACGTAGTCGATGATCGCGTCATCGTGAGTAGCCACAGCAGCATAGCAGCCATTCAGCAGGTGTTGCTTGATGATTTTTTTGTAGTTCTCATCCACGTCGGCTTTGTTCGGGAACGCCACCTCCGGCGATTCCTTATACGCCCCTTTGACGAGACGCAGGTTGACCTTTTTCTCTTTTACACCCTCGATGTCAGCAGCGGAATCGTACAGGTACGCCTGAATAACGGTTCCTACGTTGTCGTAATCCTGCAGAAGCTCGTGCAGGATTTCCAGGGTAATATTTTTATGGGCATAGTCCTCCATGTCGATCCGGACAAAAATATTTCCATGGCTCTTGGCAAAATCGAGAATGCGGCGCATGTTGGTCATGCACAGCTCGCGGCTGATATCCAGACCGAGACTCGTCATTTTCAGAGACAGGTTGCAATCGACACCGGACTTGTGAATCGCTTCCAATGTTTTGATGCAGTAGTCAGCCGACTCATTTGCCTCTTCTGTGCTGAATACGAACTCGCCCAAATGGTCCAGCGTGCAGACAAGCCCTTTTTGATTCAATTCGCGGACCTTCTTGATCGCCTCGTCAATCGTTTCACCTGAAACAAAACGGTTGGCCCCGAACCGCAAGCCCCATTTTTTCGCAGCAGCATTCAACGCTTTGTTCTTGGAAAGGAACAGGAAAAAGTCCTTCATAAGTTGTTCCATCGTAAATCCGTCTCCTCCTCAACAATACATCTGCGAGATTTTATTAGCATAAACCGTGCCAACATCATAAATTCGAAAAAAACAACAATTTCGTTCCTGGTTGTTCACCATTTTTACACATATGTACAGAATGTGTTTATTGTTGTACACTTTTGCTTAGACAAGATCCGACATAAGACGTACATGAAAAGATTGAAACCGTTTTCCTATCTCTTAGTGTGGATTGGAAGTGAGGATTTGAAACCGCTGTTTTCATTGGATGCCCGTATTTCCAGCCTGGCAAGGCCCATCGATCCTGCTCTGGTCAGTATACGCGAGGGAATCACGCCGGGTGTAGGTCTGCTGCGGATAAACGATCAGGAGTCACCCGTGCTCATCTTGCCGGAAGCGATGTCTATGGCTGATGCCGGAAAAAGACTGTTGGCTGAAGCCGACGACAGCGCCTTTGCGCCCGACATTGTCACCGTCAACAACGAGGGACATGTGAGCGGGTTTGTGGAAGCAAAGCGCTTGCTTGGAGCCTTCGTCTCCATCGCAGGCAATCAGGCGATCCTGCTCAAAACCTTGCTCGATACGATGAGTGAAGCGATCACGATCGTGGATACCGATAACATCGTCCAGTATTGGAACCCCGCCGCCGAAAAAATTTATGATATCGACCGGAGCCAGGTGGTCGGCACCCGTCTGGACGTGCATTTTGCCAGCGAATCGATCCGTCTGCTGGATGCCCTGCAGCAAGGGGAGACCGTCTATCGCCTCTACCACGTTCCGAGGCCAGACCGCCATGTGCTGATCAATGCCGCTCCCATCCGCCGGGAAAACGCAATCATCGGCGCCATTTCGATCGAGCAGGACATTACCGAACTGGTCCGCTTAAATGATGAGCTGGCCCATACGACTGCCCACCTGCACAACCTGCAGCAGGAGATGAGCCGTTTTCATCCTGCCGACGATCCGTTTTTTCCGATCAAAGGTCACTCCGCCTCTATCCAGACTGCGATACAGGCTGCCCGCAAAGTGGCGCAGACGGATGCAACGGTCCTGATAAACGGCGAAAGCGGTGTAGGGAAAGAACTGTTCGCCCAGGCGATTCACCAGGCCAGCCGCAGAAGAGACAAACCGTTTATTGCGATCAACTGCGGCGCGATCCCTGCAGCGCTGTTCGAAAGCGAGCTGTTCGGCTATCAGGGCGGCGCTTTTACAGGCGCGGAAAAGAAAGGAAAGCCCGGGAAGCTGGAGCTGGCCCATGGAGGGACGCTGTTCCTCGACGAAATTGGAGAGTTGCCGCTCGAGCTTCAGGTGAAGCTGCTGCGCGCCCTGCAGGAGCGTCAATTTTATCGCGTCGGCGGTACGGAACCGATCACGGTCAATACCCGTATCGTCGCCGCTACCAACCGGAAGCTGGAAAAAATGGTCGCAGACGGGCTTTTCCGCGAAGACCTTTACTACCGGTTAAACGTCTTTACACTGGAAATCCCATCCCTGCGCGAGCGGCGCGAGGACATTCCCGAGCTGGTGCAGATCTTTCTGCACGAGTATGCAATTGCTCACGAACATCCGGTGCCACGGGTCTCCCCCGAAGTGATGCAAGCCTTGTACGACTACAACTGGCCGGGAAATATCCGGCAGCTGCGCAATGTGATCGAGCGGCTGTCCATCCTGCAAGAAAACGGTTTGATCCTATACGATCAGCTCCCCTCCTCGATCAGGATGCAGCAGCTCGAACAGCCTGTCATTCCGCAGCCGAGGTTCTCTTCCGCAGACAATCATCCCATCGCTTCTGCGTCGTATGCTGCATCGCGCCCCGGCTTCGAGCATGGCGGGAGTGAAAAGGAGCGGATTCTGGCTGCATTGGAACGAACCTACGGGAACAAAAAAGCGGCCGCGGTTCTTTTGGGATTTTCCCGGGGAACGCTGTACAACAAAATGAAAAAATACGGAATTGACGAGGGATTCTGAAGTGGAGACGCTCCATTTTTACGATGAAGCTTATGAAGTGTGCCTAAATAGCGAGAGAATTGCCCTTTTGCCAAAGGAGTACGCGCTTTTGCGCTTTCTCTTTACCCGGCGCAATCAGGTCTTCCGCCGCAGCGATCTGCTCGATCTGGTATGGGGACAAGACGAGATGCCGACGGACCGGACAGTGGATGATCACGTTTATCGTCTGCGCAAAAAACTGCATGGGTGGCGGCATCTGTTGACCATCGAGACGGTGCGGGGGATGGGCTACCGGCTCACCTGGAAAGAGCCGAAAGGGCAAAATCTGCTCGAGAACAATCCTGAATTCGCGGGACATGTCAGGCACATGCTGGAGATGTATCACGGTCTCGGGATGGGGGCTGCGATGCAAACGCTGTCGGCAAACAAGGACGTGCTCGGGTTTGAGCTGGACCCGTTCTACGCTGTTTATTTGCGTTTTGTCTCAGGGGATTTCCGGTGGTTTTTGACCACATCGGACCTCCCCTTCAACGAGAAGCTGTTCTATTTGGCCCATCTCTACTTCATTGCAGAGGAAGACTCCGCAAAAGTATTGGACCTCTACAAGCGGATCGTTGACGGCAAGCAGCAGTTGCCAGGCTTGTGGGAAGAAGAGCTTCAGATCAACATGATTTCGCTCCTCGTTGAGGCCAAGCAATGGCAGCAAGCTGCCGACCAGATTCAAAAGGTTGAGAAGATTGTCGCCAGAATTCAGTCGCCTAGCTATACGTTGACCTTTCTGTTTCAGCACATCTGCTATCTGCTGGATCGGCAGGATGTAGCCGGGGCAGAGGAAGCCTTTACGCAAGCAAACGCTTTGCTCGCTGCAAAACCGATGCAGCGCGAGCAGGGAATGCTGGTCATTTTAGAAGGCATGTGGCAATATCTGCAGGGTCTTCCTGAACAGGGGCGGCTGTCTTTGGATAAAGGCATCGAGATTTTGCAGCGGACCCGCTTTATTCCCCACTACCTTTTTGCTGTCCGCAAAATTGACCGCTTCTTTCAAGCCTTCCCAGTCGACAGCGTCTGGCAGCAGAAGTACAAAAAAGAGTGGGCCCGGGTAAGCGAAGAGTACCAATTTCCACTTCTGCGGCGTCAATTAGTCGATGTCTTTGCCCGCCATCTCTGATATTGCTCTGACAATTCCCCCTTATACTAACGTCAAGGAAAAGGGGGAATTGTTCATGATGCTTTTGAAAAACCGCGTATTTGCCAAAATGTTTGCCGCTTACGGGCTTTCTACGCTGGGCGATTGGTTCGATTTCATCGCCCTGTCCATGCTGCTCGGCTACGTCTGGAAAGCCGAACCGATGACACTCGCCTTGCTGCCTCTGGCGTACGCGCTGCCCAGCGTTTTTTTGAGCCAGTTCGCCGGGATTGCCGCAGATCGTTTCGGCAAGCTGAAGGTGATGATCATCACGGACTTGATTCGATTTGGTTTGACTCTTCTGTTGATCCTCGCGCCCAACCCCTGGTGGCTGCTCGGCATCGTGCTGATCCGCTCGACGGCTGAAATCTTTTATGCTCCAGCCCATCAGGCGCTTACCCGTCATGTCGTTTCTGAAGACCAGCTGCTCCAGGCGGCTTCGCTGAACGGGAGCGTGTTTCAGTCGGGAAAGCTGATCGGTCCGCTTTTGGGCGGGATCGCTGCCGCCTTTGTCTCGCCTGCTGTCTGCCTTCTGATCAACGCGCTCAGCTTTTTGGGCTCTGCTGCCTGCTTGCTTGGGATCGGGAGCATACGCGAGTCTGCGCAGGGGGAAACCAACACCGCAGAGACCCCGGAACATACAAGCTGGATCGCGACCTGGCTGGAGGGCTGGCGCATTCTTTTGCACAACCGTACGCTATTTTTTAGTACGCTCTTTTTTCTCCTCTCGCTCACGGCCATCCAGCTCGTTGACGCGCAGTTTGTCGTCATCCTGCGTGAAAAGGCACCGGGTCAGCCCGAGCTTTTGGGCTATATGATCAGTGCGATTGGAGTAGGAGCTTTGTTTGCCGTGATGTGGCTTTCCCGCTTAAAAGAGATTGTTTCGTACGGCTGGGTCCTCGGCGGAGGCGTGCTTTTGATCGGCGTCATGGTAACGTGGGCCGGCTTGTACCAGCCGGGAAGCGGGGTCTCGTGGCTCTTGCTCGCGGCTTTCCTCGGAGGGATTGGAACAGGTCTTGCCTCCGTCGGCTCCAATTACCTTCGGCAGAAAGAGACGCCAAAGGAAGCGATCGGCCGTGTCACCGGCATTCTCGACTCGCTCAGCAGCTCTATTTTTATCATCGCGCCGCTGCTCGGCGGGGCCCTCATTCAAACATGGGGCGTAAGCCTGAGCTTTCAGTGGACGGGTATACTCATCGGAGGCATCGGCGCATCTGGCATCCTCCTGCAGAAAGTCATTTGGAAAAGAAAATCGGTGCAAAACGAAAGCCTGCAAGGCTGGGGCTGAGAAAGAGCCGGAATCAAAAAAATTGGTCCACCAGGAACCAATTCTGAAGTCTGCTTATTTTATTCCGGAAGGAAATGGCGTCGTTCTTCCAGTTGTCTCTGCAGGATATACTTGCGCAAAGCATGGAAGTAACGCGCTTGAATACGGACGATTTTACAGCCGTAAAAGTAAAAGCCCCCTTCCATTCTCTCGTGTATCACCTGCAGCTCGGCCAGGACCACGCCGTCTTCCCGATGGCGGCCGTACAGTTCTGTGGAAAAGGTGATCGTTTGTTCGCGCGGGATTGGCCGGTCCACACGCAGGGCCAGTCCCCCCAGACTCAGGTTGATCAAGGCCACCCTCTGTGTATGGAGAGAAAATCTGTGTTGTCCGGGGTCCGCTTTATACCTGATCCATCCACTCATATCGACGTCGAACCTGGGATACCGACGCCTTTGTTCGCGAAATTCGATCACAGTCGGGGAATGGAAAAGAAACAGGCGATTTTTCTCTTTCGCCACAACGACCGCCTCAAAATTACTGATTGTCTCGTAATTATCGGTCATTAAACATGGCAGCTGATCGCCCACCACTACCTCTGTAATCTCAGGGAAGACGGCTTCGATCAAATCACCTTCTTCATAGATGACACTGCCTTCGAACAATTGCTTTCCTTTTTTTATTTGTAAGAAGCTGTCCATCCGAGTCTCCACCACTTCACGTAAAGATTTGCTGCTTTCTTCCATGCTAACGGAATTCAATCATTTTCAAGGAAAATAAGGTATAATGGGAACATTGACAGATAGGAGGTTACGACCGATGAATCGATATCAATGGGTTACCTTAACGCTGGCTCTGGGCGTAGCAGCCTGCTTCATCGGGGTTGGTGTCGCTATCGGTGAACGCAGCCCGCTGGGTGTCATCGGAGGAATCCTCGGTGCCTGCGCCCTGATGGGGTATGGCTTTTCGTACAAGCGGAAGCACTTGCGTTAAAACCGAGACCCTACCGCCTGACGAGCAGACTATTCACGTAGAACAATACTGAAGGCAACCCCCTGGCCTGTTTCAACAGTTCTCTGGCAATGGTGTATATGCGCGGCTGGTTCCGGTTTACCTTGCGATCAACCAGGTAAAAGGCGACCAGTCCGTCTACGATCATACGGTGAAAATCCGGATTGGGCAAGCGGTCTACGCTTGCCTTTGCTTGCTTGATAAAATGCCGCAGCCGCTCGGTAGCTTCCCGCTCGGAAGTGTAGTAGCTGACAAAATTCAAATCTCCGCCGAGCCGATCCTCTTCCATATCAATCAAGTAATCAAGCAAAATATGTAAGCCGCTGATCCAGGGAAAGTACGCCCCGTTTATCGCAAGAATTTGCTCATCCGGGACATCCTCGTCCGTCGCCAAGCAGAACAGCGCAAAGATGTTGATCGTCGATCCCGTTACCGCAGCGAATTCCTGCCAGTACAGCTCGGAATTCTCTTCCTTGTGCTCATCCCACCAGGCGAGCAGCCGCGCTTCCCGCTGATCGTGAGCAATATGCTTGTACACTTGCAAATCGCTGTATAGACGAGACAATCTCAGAACATGCGGCTTGATTTTCTCATAGCCGGACAGTTGTGCCGTATACCGCTGACAAGCCAAAACCAGCTCCGCGAGAAAACCGCTATCGTCCTTTTCGTCCCGGTATCGATAATAGTCCTGCAGCGGCGCTCCCGGCGTCAGCGCATCCTGCATGGATACGTGAAGCTGCCTAAAGTCAACGGGATCTAGCGACGTACTCCGGTCGCACAGGTTGTCCAGATAGTCGCTGATCGTCTGGTAGGCCACGATTAGCGGTACAATCACTTCGATGTGAGGTACTACCTGTGCCGCGTAAACACATCCTCCCTGACAGTGAAACTTCTTGCTTTCCATGCTAGCCATCGCCTGTTTGCGCAATTCCGGGTCCTCAATTCTTTGGGCCCGTCCATACCAAGCGTCAAACTCCCGCTCCAAAACCGGCTGCACATGGCGATACATCCGATACAGCAATTGCCACGGATGTCGTAGCTCCCTCACGCAATTCCCTCCTAACCGACAGCGCGATTCCGCCGTGTCACATGCCTTTGCTGCCTGATCGGCATGCGCAGGCTCTCTTTCTATTAATAGTGCTATCTTACCATAAATACCGGCATGATCAAAAAGATTGGACGCTTACGCCGCCTCGTTCTTTATTGTTATCCCATCAAGCGCTTTGCTTCCAGATAAAGCACCAGCATAAACTTTTTTGTGTTGATTTTCGTCGACGACGGGCCGGGCTCGATCTGGTTTTCCAGCTCCCTCATCCGCTTGCGCACTTCGGTAAAATCAAAAAAAGTGGAGGCGTAGGTCTCGAATTTCGGATTCGCGTAGTCAGTCAGTCCAAGTGAGGCCAGATGGGAAAGCGCCTGGTAAATCGCCCGGCGTACCCGTTGCTCCGCCGCTTTTACTTCCTTTTGCAGTTCATAGCCGCTCGCCTGATCGCCCAGCTTTTTTTGCGCGACAGCCAAAAAGATTTCTTTTAATGCAGGGAATTTGTAAACGCCTGTTTGCATACCTTCTTGACGATGGAGATAATCGAGCATTTCCAGCAGGTCCTTGCTTCCGCTCTCTCCGATCATGCCCAGCTCGGTCAGCAAAAACTTGCCAGGTGTCTGGATTGTCTTCTCGGTAAACGGCTGTTCTCGCGGCTCTCTTGCCGCACCGCCCTGGAGCACGCTGAGCGAGCGTTGAATCCCTTCAATGGAACGCTGCAGCAAGATCCTCTCCTGCACTTTTTGCAAGACGCTCAAAACCTCCAGACGGTTGATCGGCTTTGTAATGTAGTATTCGATTCCAAGCGAATACGCCTCCGCGATCATTTCCTTCGACTCGATCTGGGAGATCATGACGATCCTCCCCTCGAAGCCGATCAGCTGCCGGATCGTTTCAATCCCGTCGCGGTTCGGCATCAGAAGATCGATCAAGAGAATGTCGACCTGTTTCAATCGCAAAAAATCTCCGTCAATTTGCGAGCCGTCTTCTGCTTCTCCCGCTATTATTCCCAGATCGGCATCTTCGATAATGTGAGCGAGCATCGAACGCACCGCCTGATCGTCATCCGTGATGAAGTAACGCATGCTATCAACCTTTCTGGACCAGATTTGCAACCGGCAAACGGATCGTAAAAACCGTTGTGTACCCGTCCGTTCCTTCCAACAGCTCCACCTGTCCCCGCAAGTTATCCGCGACTTCCTTGACATAGCAAAGGCCGATTCCCGTAGAAGGATTTCCTGACACGTCGTATTTGGTCGTAAAACCGGGCACGAAGAGAAGCTCCCGATTCTTCGGAGTAATGCCGGGACCATCATCCTTTACTGTAAAAAGAAGAAACTGGCCTTCTTCCAGCGTCACAGTGATGGCGATCGCACCGCGCTCGCGGATCGCTTCCACTGCGTTTGCTGCCAGATTGTTTAAAAGGGACAATGTCGTAAATATATGGCAGGCGAGGAAAGGAACATCCACCCGATAGGTCAGCCTGATATCCTTTCCGAGCAGCCTGGCGTACTTTTCGTTTGCCCGCACAATCACTTTCAGCAGTTCGCCCAGAGGCATGTAATCCCGGTCGTTTTCGTCCGAGATGAGCTTGGAGAGGCCTGCATAGATCCGCTGGTTGTCCTTTTTCACTTCGTGCACCTGTCCGGCAATCCGGAGCGCCTGCTTGGCGTAGCCCTTTCCCTGTCCGTCCGTTTCCTTTAGTCCCCGATAGAGCTCATAGCAGTCTCTGGTGATCTCCTCCACATCCTGGAGCGTCTTTTTGAGATGAATGGACTCCTCGTACAGGCTGGAAACGAGCATGAGCATGTGCTCATTTCGAGTGCGCTGCTGCTCCTCCATCCACTTGGCCTGCCGAAGCTGAATCATATTGAAGAAGCTCAGCACGAAAAAGCTGCGGATCAGAGCGATTACGGCGACAGAGCTGATCACTTCCCACTGAAAAACGGCATCCCACTGCGGAGAGCGGAAAGCCAGCTCGACCAAATTGGCGGCGATTTCGGCAACAGTAGCGAGCAAACCGACTGCTAACGGAACATGATGAAGCTGATTGACGCGAAACAGCGCAAAAATAACCGAAAAAGTGACGTAAAAGAAAAAAGCAGGAAGATGCATCTGGAACGATGCGAGCAAGTCAAAAGGCTCATCGGCGATCCAATCGAGTCCCAGCCGAAACAGGATGACCATGCATCCCGTAAGCGGCCCACTTATATAGGAAGGGATTTTCCTCAACCATAGCAAAAAAAAGAAAAAGGCCGTCGTTCCAAAGCTGATCCGAAAGTCATCCTGAAACGGGTGAAACTTCAGTTCTCCGGCAATAGGGACGGCTATCAGCATCAGCAGCAAAATGTATACGCTTTCTCTCATAATCGTTCGCTTTCTTTTGTCGAATGGTTTCGACATTTATTTTACTATATTTTCGTATAGTTTTTTGTAGTTTTTTATAGGTATGCGCTTACACTGCTTGATGGTAGTACCTTTGTCTTCGCATAAATATTGTATTCTTGCGAAAAAGAGGTACTATAGGAAATGAACAGATATTTTAAATAAGGGGGAATTTTCATGAAAAAACGCAGTCTCCTTCTTTCTCTGACACTGCTTCTGACCATGTCTTTGGTCACAGCCTGTGGCGGCGGTGGCGGAAACAACGCCCAAGGCGGCAATGGTGGAAGCACCGGCGGAAGCGGTGGCGGAAGCAACGATCCTTCCCAGTTGATCATCGCAACCGGCGGTACCGGCGGAACTTACTATCCTCTGGGCGGCGGTATGGCTGACCTGATCGGCAAAAATGCCGGCGTAACCGCTACGGCGCAAGCAACTGGAGCTTCGGCTGAAAACATCCGCCTCATTCGCGACAAGAAAGCTGATATCGCTTTCACGCAAAGTGACATCGCCGATTACGCCAGCAAAGGCGAAAATATGTTCCAGCAAGATGGCAAAATCGATGCATTCCAGGCGATGGGCGCTCTCTATAACGAGACGATCCAAATTGTTGTTTCCAGCGACAGCAACATCGCAAGTGTAGCTGACCTGAAAGGCAAACGCGTATCTGTAGGCGCACCTGGAAGCGGTACCGAGATGAACGCACAGCAAATTTTGGAAGCATATGACCTGAAGTTTGACGATCTGCAACTGCAGCGCCTCTCCTTCGCTGATTCTGCGAAAGCAATCCAGGACGGCAAACTGGATGCGGCATTCCAAACTGCTGGAACTCCAACCGCTGCGATTACCGAATTGGCTGCGACCAAGGGCGTAAAAATCATCCCGATTGACGCAGACAAGATCGATGCGCTGATCGCAAAATATCCGTTCTATGTAAAAACAACAATTCCGGCCAACACGTATCAAACGGTTCCGGAAGAGATCAACACTGTTTCTGTCAAAGCCATGCTCGTTATTCGCGCTGACCTGAGCGAAGATCTGGTGTACAAAGCGACCAAAGCGATCTTCGAAAACACTGACAAGCTCGGCCATGCCAAGGCAAAAGAAATCACCATTGAAGAAGGACTTGCTGGCGTGAGCTTGCCTGTACACCCTGGCGCGAAGAAGTTCTTTGAAGAAAAAGGCGTAAAGTAATTACCCTATGTTTCTGCAAACGCAAGTAGGAACCGGGAAAGGGCGGACGTCGTTCCGCCTTTTCTCCTTACTGTGTCTCATCGCTGTGCTTTCCCTGGTTGTCATCCCCTTCTTCCCGTCTCTGGTCATCCGCGACACGGAGACAAACCGGCCGATCTGGAGCGGCCGCATCGAAGAAAATGGCACATTTTCCATACGTTGGACTCATTCCATTCACCGCACGCCCGTGGTAGAGACCTACCTCATCCGAGACGGGCACATCCTTTTATCCGAAATGTCTTTTCAGGATTACGGCATTGGCATGGAAAGCGAACTTGCTCCCGGAGAAAAGCTGATCAGCCAAGACGGCCAGTTTCGCGTTGTCAATATGAATCGCGCCTTCCCTGCCTTGCACCTGTTCATCGGTCAGGTGAGGGCTAATCATACACTGCTTTTCGCTGGAAGGGAAATACCGCTCGCAAGCGTCGACAGGCCGGGAGCGGCCGTTACCATTCAGGTGGAGAAGCATTCCATTTTGAATGAGATTGGAGGGTACTAGATTGAGCACACAAAATATGAGTCAGCAAGAGATGGACCAGCTAATTGCTCAGTACGACAAGGAATCGGCCGTACGGAATTACATCGGCCCGATGAAATGGATTACCTTTTGTCTGTTGGTTTTGTTTACGGTTTATCAGCTAGTCAGTACGATCTTTTATGCCCTGCCCCCGCAAATCCACCGTCCGATTCACTTGGCCTTCGGTCTGGGTTTGATCTTCTTGTTGTATCCGCTCAGCACGAAAAGAAATAACCATAAGATTGGCATTTTCGGAATACTGCTGGCAGTCATCGCCTTTGTCCTCCCTCTCTATTGGGTATACGATTACGAGGGACTGGTCGTACGTACGGGGAACTTTACCACGCTCGATCTGGTAATCGGCGGTATCGCCATCGTACTCGTACTGGAAGCGGCTCGCCGCGTTGTCGGACTTCCGATCGCCATCATCGCCTCTCTGTTTTTGCTGTACACATACTTCGGTCCGTATATGCCCGGTTTCCTTGAACACCGCGGAAACGATGTCGACCGGATCGTCGGCCACTCGTTCTTTACGCTGGAAGGGATTCTGGGCACACCGCTTGGCGTATCATCTACGTTCATTTTTCTGTTCATCCTGTTTGGGGCTTTTCTTGAAAAGACTGGCGTAGGGCAATACTTCAACGATCTCGCCCTCGTCGTCGCTGGGCGCCGCATTGGCGGACCGGCAAAAGTGGCGGTCTTCTCCAGCGCTCTGCAAGGAACGATCAGCGGCAGCTCGGTCGCAAACGTAGTGACTTCGGGGTCCTTTACGATTCCCATGATGAAACGCCTCGGCTACCGCAGTGAATTCGCCGGTGCCGTCGAAGCCGCTTCATCTACTGGCGGACAGATCATGCCGCCAATCATGGGGGCGGCAGCCTTTCTGATGTCCGAGTTTTTGAACAAGCCTTACTTCGAAATTGCCAAAGCAGCTGCACTTCCAGCCATTCTCTACTTCACCGGAGTTTGGATCATGACCCACCTGGAAGCAAAACGCCTCGGCTTGCGCGGGCTGAAAAAAGAGGAATTGCCCGATAAAAAAGAAGTATTGAAACGGATTTACCTGCTTTTGCCGATTTTTGTGATCATCTTTACCTTGATGAGCGGTGTTTCACCTGAGATGTCCGCCATTATCGGGATTGCTTCTACGGTTGTCGTAGGCGCCTTCCGCAAAGAGACACGCATGTCTATTTCCGATATTCTGGAAGCCTTCGCTTCCGGCGCCCGGACGGCGTTGGGGGTAGTTGCCGCTACCGCTTGTGCGGGAATCATCGTAGGTACAGTCACCCTTACCGGTATCGGTCTCAAACTGGCAAACGGTCTGATTGATATGGCAGGCGGCATTCTCTTCCTGACCCTGTTCTTCACGATGATCGCTTCGCTGATTCTC
This sequence comes from Brevibacillus sp. FSL K6-2834, assembly GCF_038592925.1. Lineage (NCBI taxonomy): Bacteria > Bacillati > Bacillota > Bacilli > Caryophanales > Paenibacillaceae > Brevibacillus > Brevibacillus sp. FSL K6-2834. Next base: position 1,135,211 of record NZ_CP151945.1, on the reverse strand, counting down.
GGTATGGGTACGCCAACGACAGCCAACTACATCATTACGTCGACGATCGCAGCACCTGCCTTGATCCAGATGGGTGTTCCCGATCTCGCCGCTCACATGTTTACGTTCTACTTCGGTATCGTTGCGGACATTACGCCGCCTGTCGCCTTAGCGGCCTTCGCCGCCGCCGGCTTAGCCAAATCAAAGCCGATGCAGACCGGGGTACAATCGACAAAGCTGGCGATCGCCGCCTTTATGGCTCCGTACATTTTCGTCGTCTCACCGCAATTGCTGTTGATTGATACCACCTTTATGGAATCGCTCTGGGTAATGATTACTTCTGTACTCGGCATGATTGGTGTCGGTGCCGGAATTATCGGTTTCTGGATGTCCAAATTGAATCCGTTGGAGCGCATCCTGGCAGCAGCCGGCGGCATTCTGGCTGTCATTCCTGGATTGACCACGGACATTGCCGGTCTCGCTCTTCTGGCAGCAGTCTTCGCTTATTCCATTTACAAAGGGCGTAAAGAAAAGCAGGTTACTGCATCTGCCTAAAAAGCGAATAAACCAACTGCATGTTTACGAAAAGCGGGCTCCTCTTTTAGAAAGGGGGCCCGTTTTTCGTATCAAGTTGAGCATAAATGATCAGGTCTGGCAAAGCTTGATCATCAGCAGCCGTTTTTTATCACCCCGGCATTCTCTCAGGGCTTCATTCTCTACGGCCTTCACTTTCTCATGCCTTGAAAAACGCCTTCATCATCGGCGGGGTTACCACCGTTGTTACTAACACAACGATCACGATGACCGGAAACAACTGCTCCGCCAATAGCCCGCTTTCCAATCCGATTGCGGCAATGATCAATGCCACCTCGCCTCTGGAGACCATCGCCGAGCCTATGCCAAATGAGCTTCTCCAGTCAAATCCGGCAAAAAAGGCGCCGACAGCCGAGCCAAGCAGCTTTGTCAATATCGCCAAAAGGCTGAGCGCTGCAATGACCCATATGTAGCTGCCAAGTCCTTCGACCGCGATCCCGATAGACGTAAAAAAAACAGGTACGAATACCGAGTAACCAATCGTTTCCACCTTTTCGAACACTTCATGCTTGTAATCGGTCAAGCTGATCGCCACTCCCGCGATATAAGCTCCAATAATATCTGCGACACCTGCGTATTCCGCCAATGCGGCATAGAGAAAACAGATGATCAGGCCTGCCGAAATCACCGCTTCTGTCACGCGGAGAGGGGCAAATCTTCTTAGCAGCCAGGGAACGGCGATCCAGCCCAATAAAATGGCGACCACAAAAAAACCTGCTTTTTTGGCAATCAGCATGCCCAGGTTCACTTCGCCGCCCGCCGCACTCATGAGAAACGCCAGGATGATAATGACCAGAACGTCATCGATTACAGCGGCACCCAGAATGGTCATGCCTTCCCTGGACTTTAATTTGTCCATCTCTTTAAGGGCTTGCACGGAAATGCTGACACTTGTCGCTGAGAGCAGCAGTCCGAGAAAGATCGCTTCGAATGTCGACATATCCAGAAACAGTCCGGTTGCGTACCCCAGCGACAGAGGGACGATGATTCCGATAATCCCCACATAGGCGGATGCCTTGCCAGTCCGCTTGAACTCGTCAATATCCGTCTCGAGGCCAGCGAGGAACATAAGCAAAATAACGCCGATTTCGCTGAGCTCATCGATAATTTCTGTGCTTGTAATGATGCCCAAAACAGCAGGGCCGAGGATAATCCCGATCAGAAGCTTTCCGAGAACCGATGGCTGTCCGATTCTGGCAGCGAGATCACCGGCTATTTTCGATGCGAGCAAAATAATCGCCAGCTGAAAGATAATCATGCGTACGACCACCACTCCTCCATGCCTAGCTTTTGAAATCGGGACCATTATTATGTCCAGATTCAGCTATCGAGACTTGGCAAATACAGCAATAGGCAACGCCGCGATTCCAAAAGAAAACGGGCTCCTCTTTTAGAAAGGGGGCCCGTATCGTGTGAGATATGTTTTTCAAGAATGAGGCGGTGTGGGGATGTCCACCAGTCTCGTCCATCCATTTGCCTGCTCTACTCTCCGCTCTTTCATCAATTTTCCCAGCGCTCGTTTGAAGGCGGATTTGCTCATGCCAAACTTCTCCTTGATGACATCGGCAGGCGTATCATCTGTGTACGGCATAGCGCCATCCCGATTGCTCAAATACTGAAGCAGCTTGTCGGCATCTTCTCCGTACTGCACTTCTTTGCGAACGCGCATCGATCCGTTGATCCGTCCGTCTTCGCGAACGTAGCTGACTCGGCAGCGGATGGACTGGCCCAAGCGGAGGGGTTCTGTCATTTCGTCCCTGTGAATGAACATGACGTGCTCTTCCTCGGTGAATAAAAACGCCCCGGCCGCAATTACTTTGTAGACTGTTCCCTCGACCCACTGATTGTGCATCTCGCTCGTCGCTGGTACCGAGATTTTGGTGATTTCTTCCTCTGTGACCGGCTTGGCCAAAAGGCGCCCCAGCTTGTCCCGCTTCAATGTGACCAGCAGCCTGTCGCCGATCCGCGGCCACTCCGCCTTCAGCTTGGGCAGATCATCTGTGAACAGGAGCAAGTGCTTTTCGATGCCGTTGTCCAAAAATACGCCCATCCGCGGCATAATATCCACTACTTCCAGCCAGCCGTATTCATTCAAGCCTACATAGGGCATGTCCATGGTGGCCGCCAGCCGATTCTCGTGGTCATGATACAGAAAAACCTCTGCTGTGTCGCCTATGGAGAGCCTTCCTTCCGCTTCTCTGCGGTGGAGGAACACTTCATCTTCTCCGGCTCGCAGAAAGTAACCCGGCTCGATCTCCCTTTCCACGGTCATGGTCAAGAGCATCCCTGCCTGCAATCCGGCGGGAGGCGTGTAGGCCTTCTTTTTTGCCGCTGAGCTGATCAGCCTGCCGCTCAAATCGCGCAGCGGCCGTTTATTTCGTTGACTCCGCTGGTCTGGACGATTCCTTTGATTCCTTGGGTTTCGTTGGTTCATTTTCGTTTATCCTCGCTTCCGTGCATGTGCACCCTAACTATACCTATTTTCCTTTGGTAAATTCCACAACTTTTTACAACAGACAAGCACGATCCAGTGAAAAGAGGCAAGTCTCCCTTTTTCCCACATACATATGGTGTACAAGGGGGCAGTATTTTGTCCTTTTCCCCCTAACAACAATGTACATGTAAAGGATGGGAGCGAACAGACGATGTTGGTTTTGCTTGAGCATATTTTTCTCGGAATCGTACAGGGCTTAACCGAATTTTTGCCGATTTCCAGTACAGGCCACCTGGTTTTGTTCCGGATGCTGTTTGATATGCAGGAAGCCGGGCTGCTGTTTGATACCATGCTTCACTTTGGCACCCTCATCGCGGTGGTGATCGTCTTTTGGTCCGAGGTTCGACACGTTTTATTGAATCCGACCGGCAAGCTGGCACGATTGCTGTTCGTCGGAACGATTCCTACGGCCGCCATCGGTCTTCTTTTTGAGGACTTCTTTGAAGAAATATCACGGACTGGTTTGACGATCGGCTGGGAGTTCCTCGCTACTGGAGCGATCCTGTGGGCGGTAGAATCCATGCGCAGAGGAACCCGCACCTTTGAACAAATCACCTACGCCGACGCCCTGATAATCGGAACGCTGCAGGGTGCCGCCATTTTGCCTGCCATCTCCCGTTCCGGACTGACTATCGCAGGATCACTGATGCGCGGGATTGCCCGTGCGGATGCGGCCCGTTTTTCGTTTCTCCTGTCGCTCCCGGCTATTTTGGGGGCATCGGGTTTGCAAACGGTGAAGCTGATAAAAACTCCACTGGAAACAATCGATCTCATACCGATGATTGTAGGAACGGGATTTGCTGCAATTGCCGGCTATGTAGCCATTCGCTGGATGCTGAAAATTATCAGCAACGGTTCGATGAAGGGCTTCGCCGTCTACGTATGGATACTGGGAGCCGTCATCCTTGCCATGCAATTCATGGGACATTGATCGGACAGACAGGTGGCCGTGTAACAGGGTCCGACCTGTCTGTCCGACCGCCATGCAGCGCCGCCACACAGCCTTGCAACGGATCGAAACCGCATCAAGCGGCCTGAAAAACGGCATCAAAACGGCCTCGAAACGGCATGAAAAAAGCCGGCCCTAAGCCGACCGACTCCTTCATTTGCTTTCTTCCCTGTCGTCATAACGGCTGGCGACCAGTTTGGCTACAAGCAGGACAATCCCGTAAAACGCCGTGGCTAACAGCGAGGTAGCGAGCCAGGTCGCCGTTCCCAGAAACAGATACAGCAGTGCGTGAGCGGCAAAGATGCCGATCAACCAGACGAACACATTCATTCGGTTTATAAAGGACGCCAGGCTGTGCAAACTACGACACCTCCAACAAGAGCATCTCTTGTTGTTATTGCCGTTCCCGACTGAAGTTATCCCCGCCCATAATCACTTTCCTCATTTCCCCCAACCACCGAAAAGCCCGCCCGCTCGAGGATGTTTGCCAGCACGTCCAGCGGAGTGTGCGCCACCTGGGCGTAAAGTGCCTGGGTATGCAGGTGAGTGGCATTCGGAAAATCCTCCTGCAACTGGGAGCGCAATTTCTTGCCGCTGTCATCCTCGTCCGTAAAGATGTAGATCTCTTCTTCCTCTTCCAATTGCTCTTCCAGATGGGCAGCTTTTTCGGCGCTGTATGACCCGTACGTACAGACGATCAGGACCGGCTCCGCCAATACTTTTCGGAGCCTTTCCCGGTCTGTTTTTCCCTCGACGATAATAGCCCGTTCGTGATCCATCCCGGAGGCCTCCTTTCCCGGTTGTTCCACAAGTTATTTTATAGACTTAGTATACCTTACTTGTGTAAAGCGGGAGCGATATTGCGGCAAAAAGTGGCTGAGTAACGAGGTGATCGGGATGGAAACGTAACAGTGAGATGAACCCCGGAAAGGAATGAGTGCCACATGGCAAAGTGGAAAAGCGCGAAAAACCTGAACCAAAAAGGCTTGGCAGTCACGGGCTTGACGAGCAGCACAGTAGCTGACGACACGCATACAGAAGACAATCAGGGCCATTCCAAAGCGCATAATCAAGCGGATCGTACAAACGATAATCGTCCCATGTAGCAGGGACTGCTGGCTGAAGGAGCCTGACGGAACCTGAATAAACCGATCATAAGCAAAGAAGCCTGCTATCAAACAGGCTCCTTTGCTTTTTCATAAATTACCGCCGTATAGACGCGGCTTCACCCACCTATGCCCAGCAAGCGAACCGTGAATAAAAAGCGATGAGCAGCGTCTGCGGATATTCCTTTACTTTATCTAGGCTGCCTGCTATTCTGATCTGGTAAAAATATTTTGTCTGAATATTCGCAGGACGGAGAGATGGGTGTGGAATCGTCAGCATTGTGGAAAAACCGTTCGTTTCTGCTGCTGTGGCTGGCTCAGCTGACTGCCAATATCGGCGACCAGTGCTACAGCTTTGCCTTGCTGTGGTATCTCTTGCAAGCCACCCAATCAGGGACAGCGCTGAGTCTGCTGGCCATCCCTGAAATGACAGCGGGCTTGTTGTTCTATTTAATCGGAGGCGTACTGGCGGACAGATACAATCCTCGTTCGCTCATGGTCGGAGCTGACCTGGCCCGCATCAGTGTCGCTGTCCTCGTTGGAATCATGACAGCACTCGGCGTCAAGCAGTTCGCTTTTTTCCTGGCCGCCCAATTTTTGATCGGTGTTTTCTCCAGCCTGTTCCACCCAGCTCGTACGGTCGCATTGAAGGCAATCGTCCCTATTGAACAGTTAAGCCGTTCCAACGCCATCCTGGATACCACCTTCCGACCGTGCGTATCGCCGCGCCAATGACGATCGGTGTAATTGCAGCGTGGGTGCCCTTGTCCACCCTGTTTTTTATCAATGCGTTTGCTTATCTGCTGTCCGCATGCTTCCTCTATGCCCTGGGGAAAATCCCGCGAAGCGGTCAGGAAACGGTGACGAGCCGTTTATCTGCGGGGCAGTACATTCGCGACATCGGATATGGCTTAAAAGAGCTTCAAACCAATCGCTTGTTGTTCGTTATCCTGCTATTCAGCAATATGGGCTTCCTCGTCTGGCAGGTGTGCTGGAACGTAGGATTTCCTTTTCTCGCAAACGAGATGGGGCAAGGCGACAGCAGTATGCTCGCAGTCCTGATCGGCTTCTACGGGATAGGAAATCTGCTGGGCAGTCTCTTTATGGCCCGCCTCCAGTATCAGCGCCACCTGCTGGTCATCATCGCCGGTTGGCTTGTTCAGGCGGTCGGATTTCTTCTGCTGACGCAGGGGCTCGCCCTCCATTGGCTCGCTTTTTTGGCAGCCGCCATCGCGGGCGTTGGCGGACCTTTGATCGGAATCCCCACCGTTACCGCCATCCAAACAAAGGCGGCCGATTCCAACACCGGCAAAATCTATGCGCTGAATATGCTGATGTTCACCGGATTTTCCATGCTCTCCAGCAGCATGGGGGCCCTGTGGCTCGGAACATGGCCCGTCAAAGAGCTATTTTTCGCAAGCGGATTGTTCCTGGCCATTATGTGTGCGCTCGGATTGGCACTTGAGCGGAAGGCCAGACAGGACAAACACCAGTCATTCTCGGCATGAGCCGGGGGCTGGTGTTTTCTTTTTGCAGTTTTCAGAAAAAACGGATTGCATTCTTTTTTCTTATGTCATATAATCTGACACAAATATACAATGTCAGATAAACTGACATAAAAGGAGTGGAAAGGATGGAACCGACATTCGCTTCTCTTGCCTCTGCGATTGATGCTACATGGGTCATGGTCGCAGCCATACTGGTAATCTTGATGCAAGCCGGCTTCGCCCTTTTGGAGGCAGGCTCGACCCGGATGAAAAATGCCGGCCACGTAGCAGGAAAAACCGTGCTCACCTTCGGACTTTGCACGCTTGCGTTTTGGGCCCTCGGTTTTGGACTTACCTTCGGAAACGGCAATGAATTTATCGGGCTTGGCGGATTTTTCTTCGATCCCTCCGGCGAAAACGCTGCTGATTCCTTCAGCAATGCCTTTGCCGCCGACATTCCCATCTCCCTCTTTTTTCTGTTCCAGCTCGCTTTCGCAGCCGTGTCGCTGGCCATCGCCTGGGGCGGCTTTGCCGAGCGGGCAAAGCTCTCCATTTACGTCATTTTCAGTTTTTTGTTTACCATTGTCATTTATCCGGTCATCGGCCACTGGGTATGGGGCGGCGGCTGGCTGGCAGAACTCGGCATGCAGGACTTTGCCGGGTCTACCGTTGTTCATCTCCAGGGTGCCGTTGCGGCTCTGGCGGCCACCATCCTGCTGAAACCGCGGATCGGCAAATACAACCGAGACGGCAGCTCCAACCCGATCCCCGGACACAACCAGGTGTACACCGTACTTGGCGTGATTCTCCTCTGGATCGGCTGGTTTGGATTCAACGCCGGCTCGACACTGGGCAGCACCTCGGGCTTTTTTGCGTATGTCGCATTGACGACCAATCTCGGGGCTGCCGCCGGGGCTGTTGCCGCCATGGCGATCGCCTGGTCCGTCACGGGCAAGGCGGATATTCCGACCATGCTGAACGGCGTCATCGCCGCACTCGTAGCGATTACTGCTTCCTGCGCATTTGTGGAGCCTTGGGCCGCCGTAGTCATCGGTTCTGTGTCAGGTATTCTGACATACTTTACTGCAATCTGGTTTGACAGAAAAGGAATTGACGATCCGGTTTACGCCTTTTCCGTCCATGGCGTGGCGGGTATCTGGGGGACATTGTCCACTGGATTCTTTGCCACTCCCGAATTAGTCGAACAGGCAGGCGTAGGCGCTCCCGGCCTGTTTTACGGCGGCGGCTGGCACCAGCTCGGCGTTCAGGCGCTTGGTCTGGTCGGGTCCCTCTTGTACGTCTTTATCGTTTCGTATGTCATTCTGGCAGCCTTAAAAGCGACTATCGGCCTGCGAGTAACCGAGGAAGAAGAGGTGATCGGTCTTGACCTTAGCGAACACGGGGGATACGGATATCCCGAGCTGCTTCCCGCAGAACATATCTCCTCCTTCAAACGAAACGGCTCTCATTCTCTCACCCGATGATGTCCACCGGATCAGCGAAGCCTCTACTTTTCGCGAGCTTGCCCTCCTGTGCGGGGAGCTGCTGGAAACGTCGCGGCTGGAGGGCATCCGGAGAGCTGCCGAGCTGGCTCCGTTTGCCGTACTCGTCAATCTCATCCACGAGCGTCTGATCCGGCAGGGTGTTCTCCTCGCCGTCCGACAGCTGGCAAAAATGGGCGTAGGTACCCCGCCCGTCCCCTTTGCCTACCTGCAATTCGGCAGCGGCGGCCGGTGTGAACAGGCAGTCGCAAGCGATCAGGACAATGGACTCGTTTATCAATTGCCGCATGGCTTATCGACAAAAGAACGGGAAAATATCGAAGGCTATTTTCATCTTCTGGGAGCCGTCATTGTACAGGGGCTGGAGCAGGTAGGCTATCCCCCCTGCCACGGGAATGTCACATGTGTCTCCGCCCGCTGGCGCGGAAGTACGGAGCAATGGATGGAGCGCCTGGAGCACTGGGCCTCTCACCCTACCTGGGAACATTCCCGCTATCTCCTTCTTTTCAGCGATGCGCGCGTCATTTGGGGGGAGCCTTCCGCCTTCGCCACCGTTGCCGGTTATTACCGGACCCTGCTTACCAACAATCCTCTTCTGATCGAAAGGCTGGTGAGCAATACGCTGTACCATCGCATCCCGCTCACCTGGCTTGGACGGCTGGCGCCTGATCAGAGCGGACGGTATCAGGGGGCCGTCAATGTAAAGGAGGGCGTCTATCTGCCTTTCGTCAATTGCGTCCGCCATTTCTCCCTCGCCCATGGAATTTACGTCACCTCAACGCTGGAAAGACTGCTTGCGCTGCGTACGCGCAGGATTTGGCCAGAAGCGTTTTGCCGGGATGTCGAACAGCACTTCCGCTTGTTGATGGGACTTCGGCTGATCACCCCCTTGCATTGGAGAGACGGGCAATACGGCAGCAACAGCTATGTCAAATTGGGGGAGCTGTCCCAGGACACTTTGGCGATGCTGCGCCGGGCGATGAAGCTGGCCTTGAAGCTGCACGGGAAGACGAAGAATCTGCTCGATGTCTATCGTCAATAGGGGGGCACCTGCATGGCAAAATGGAATGGCCTCGGCCGCTTGTGGCACCTGAGCGGCCGAACCTGGGGAAAGGGAGTTGCTTCCTGGTGGGAAAACAGCGGAGATCTGGGGGCACATGCCTTTCTGCGTTTTTTGGAAAGAGAACAAGAGCACGCTCGCAAATGTATTGATCTGCCGCTTGCCAATCTGGAGGTCGTCGTGGTGGATCTGGAGACGACTGGCTATGATCCTGACCGCGGTGATGCGATCTTGTCTATCGGCGCCGTTGCCATGCGAGGTGACCGGCTTGTACTGGGCGATTCTTTTTACAGTCTGATCGACCCTTGCCGTCCTATCCCGCCGCACGTCTCCTCGCTTACCGGCATTCGCGAGGAGATGGTGCGTTCGGCACCCGATTTGGCTACCGTGCTGACTCGCTTCTTCCAATTCGTCGGCGACCGGCCGCTGGTCGCCCATCACTCTCGCCACGAACGCAATTTTTTGCGGGCGGCGCTCTGGAAGACGAGCAGGCGGAAGTTTACCCATCGCTTGCTGGACACGATGCTGCTCATCCGGCTGTCGGGCGAGGTGATTGGCAACGGATCGCTGGACGCTTTATGCGCCAGACACAATATTGTTATCTCCCGGCGGCATCATGCTTACTGCGATGCGTTCGCTGCAGCCTCGCTCTGGGGAATCTACTTGTCGCTAGCCCGCCAAAACGGATATACGGATTTGCGGCAGGTCTATGAAGCATTGCGCTAAAAAGAGGGACCGCTCTCGTCTCACACCCAGACACGAGAGAAGGTCCCTCTGCTTTTCAACGTCTTAAAACATACACTTGTTACTCGGCAGACTGAGCGTCAATGACCCGGGCTCCCGTCATCTCGACGAGAGCTTGAAAAGAGACCGGCAGCAGCGATTCCGCAATCCCGGCAGCCGTATAGACGACCGGAAACCGCTCCAGAGAGGAGTCGACGAACACCGGCACCTCTGTTTGCAATGCAAACGGGCAGACCGCCCCCACCTGAAAACCGGTTATCTCTGCTACTTCATCAGGCGAAGCCATCTTCGGCTGACCGCCTTCCAGACACTTTTTTACCCGCTTGGGGTGAATTCTCACGTCGCCTGCCGCCACAAACAGTCCGTAGCGGTCACTGCAGCGGAACAGGATGGATTTGGCAATCTGGCCTGCCTCCACACCCAATGCCTGGGCTGCTTCCTCCGTTGTGTTCAGCTTCTCCTGAAAGATCAGAGGTTCGATAGCGGGATCATATTGTTTTACAAAACGGGACACGCGTTCCAATGGATTAGACATAAAATACAACATCCCCTTCGGTCACTTGCCCCGGTCGAACGACAGACGCATACACCCCGAAATGATTGTCATGCCGTTTTACGCAAGTTTTTAATACAGCCGGATTCATCTGGAGCGTATCCGGATCGATGTTGACATAATGGCAGCGCTCACAGTGCTTGTTTACCTGCAGGACAACATCGTTGATCTGCAAGTGCTTGCCGATCCATTCGTCCTCGGCAAACGGACGGTCTTCGTCCAATGCGACTACCAGATTGGCCCGGAACCGTCTCGGATCGATACTTTCCCAGCCGATCAGTCTGGCGATTTCCCTCAGGGAAGCGTCCGTCACCAGCAGGATATGGTCTTCCCAGTTCTTCCCGCCTTCTTGCGGCGTGCTCATCAACGGCGTGATCTGGCGATTGGCAGTACGCGCGACATCAGCGAACAGCGCTTCCTCCCAGCCGTACTCCGCCCCATTCGGCGTTTGAATCCGCACCTCGGGATAGGCGTCTTCACCAGACTCGCCCAGCAGACGTGCTGAATACCCGAGCAATCCGGGGATGATATCCGCACTCAAGTATTTTCCGTTGCGGGATTCGTCCAGAAAAGCATATCCTCTGTCACCGTACAAGCCGAATCTGTCCACCAGGCTGGTCTGAAGCTGCTCGCCTTTCATCGCCTTGACAGGATGACGGAAAATGTTCGTTACTGCCCCGACTCTCTTCATCCCCATACTCCTCCCCACAAGCGTTCTTTTTTTATCCGGTGATAAACGATTTTCTCACCCGACTCCAGAAGGTGAGCTTCTTATACCTGGCAAACTTCACTTTCTCTCCCCCTACCCGACAAGTAATCGAGCGGACGTCTTTCCATACCCCTTGCTCCCTGTCCAGCCCAATCATGATCTCCGGGTTCATGACAATCAATTCTACTTCGTGATGATTGGGCAGGACGAGCGAGCTGTTTACCGTCCGATAAGCCTGATTGTTGATAGAAGCAATCTCCGATAACTGAATAGCCTCGATAGAAGGATGCACCAGCGCCCCGTTGACTGCTTTGTTGTAGGCGGTACTGCCTGACGGAGACGAGACGATCAGGCCGTCTCCGCGAAAGGTCTCAAACTCATCCCCGTTTATGTACACACAGGCAACCAACGTAGAGAGCGAGGCATTGCGGATCACCAATTCGTTCAGCGCCCATTTGTCATAGGTGATGCCCTGTTTGGTATGAATCCGGCATTGAACCGTCGGATATTCGACGATAACCGGCTCCGTACGCTGTGTCAGCACCTGTACGAATTCGTCCAGCTCATCGGGGTGCCAATCCGCGTAAAAGCCCAAATGACCGGTATGAATGCCGACATAGGCCGGTTCAAAGCCGTATTGGTGGACGGCCTCCAGAAGCGTTCCGTCACCCCCGATGGACAACACCATATCCGGTTTTTCTTCGGGACTTTCGACGAAACGAAATGGACAGTCCGGCTGCAGCAATTTTTCCCGCAATTGACGGCAAACTTCCCTTGTATAATCATCTTTCCGCAGTACGGTAGCTATTTTCATGGTGCAAACCCTCGCTTTACATAGAACAAAAAGCCTCTTCAAAAAGGCCCTTTGGATATCCTCATCTTGATTTGTCGTTACTAGCCTACGCTCGCTATCACTATATCACAGCTGATGCCGGGATGCATGTTCTTTCCAGCTTTACCATCGGTCTGTCGTGTATTGCTGTCGGCAAAATTCCTGAAGCCGCCGTTTTGTCGCCGGCGTCAGCTCCTCGGGAAGCCCATCCCACGTAAAAAAGCGCATTTCCTCTACCTCGGGGTCACTCGTGTCGCGTTCGTGCAAACGGTATTCCCCGACATGAAAAAGGGCAATGTAATCCCGTTTTCCTTCTCTTTCGCTGTAATACAAATGGCATAGCGACAGCGACTCTGCTTCTGCGCGGCACTCTTCCCACAGCTCGCGTCTCGCCGCATCGGCAAATGATTCCCCTCGCTCGACACCTCCCCCTGGCAAGTACCATCCCTGGACATAGGTGTGGCGAACCAGCAGTACACCCTTGTCCCTGTCTGTCACGATGATGCGCACTCCCAGTGTCAGAGGCTTTCTGAGACGCCAGTACCATCTAAGCAGCGAATGATACCATGCCACGGTCCTCCACACTCCCTGTCTTTGAAAACTTGCTTTCATCTGTCACCATTTTACATTACCTTTCTTCTCCCTGCTATGCGGACAGAAGCAACAAAAAACGTCGGGCCCTTGGAGAAATCGTCACATCGAACAAGAAAACGGGCCAATCGTGTCGATGGCCCGCCGCATGTCTGCGATTCACGCAAATCTTCTTTCCAATTCCCTTACCATGGCTTCCGCTTTTCGCATCCAGTGCTCATCGACTGCGGCATCCTTGTCTACCGGCTCCTGAAATTGATTCATGGCCGCAGACGCAACGGCAGAGTAGTAGCCGATGTCCGATTCAATCCCCTCTCGGTAGACGTGCTTCAGGACAAACGGCGTTCCGAGCTCCAGCCAGGCGTCTTCGCTGTCCAGCTCGCCCTCCTGCACCTGAACGGGAATCCGCAGAAAGACCATGCCCGCTTCGTCCAGCTTTTTATCCAAATAACCCGCATTGTAATCCCAGTTTGCCAAGGTAAAGCCGTCCGGCTCCAGAGCTTCCCGAAAAAAACCATACGTCCCTCTCGTTCCCGGCAAACTGCTTTGAATGGTTTGCATCCAATCCCTGCCTTTCCGACATTTTGCCGTTAGTGTGTGACAAATGGGGGAGAAGTAGTCATTGAAGGACGTTTGGAAAACCTGGCTTTGCCAGGCTTTATGGCGCAGCCTCAGTTGGACCAAAAAAAGCCTCAAGGCGGCTTTGCCTGGAGGCTTTTTGCACTTGGATGCCCACACCTGTACACTCGCCTAGATCAGCGCGATGGACAGCAGAGAGAACAGCGTCAAAGGAATGACTCTTTTCCGGCAGCGGCGACGTGGAATCGGTGCCACGCAGGATGATTCCAACGTTTTTACGACGGGCGGACATGGTACGGGTGGCGGCGGTGGCGGCGGAGCTGGTGCGATCGGTCTGTACGGCGGAAATGGCGGATACGGAGGAAATGGGTACGGAGGGTACGGTGGATATGGCGGGAAAGGACTGACACCCGGGCGGACATCCTCGGCCGGACTGACCCTTTGATCTTTCGGTTTTTCCGTTTCCGCCGGACTTACCCGTGTCGGTCTTTCTAATGGCGCCACCAAGGGAACGCACGGTATGCAATAAGGCTGTACAGGCGGCTGTATGAAAGACTGTACAAAGGACTGTACAAAAGGGAATGGTCTTGTGACACTTTCCGGAGAAACCGCTGTGTAGGGGCTGACCTCAGAATAAGGCATCATTCCGGGATACGGACGGGCGTTCGGTCCCGTCGCGAATGGACTGACTGCTGTATACGGACTTACGCCAGGATAAGGACGACTGTTGGGCCCTGTTTCATACGGGCTTACCGCCGTATACGGGCTAACCCCTGGATACGGTCGGGCGTTGGGCCCCGTTGCATATGGACTGACTGCTGTATATGGACTAACCCCCGGATGCGGTCGGGAATTGGGTCCCGTTGCATATGGACTGACTGCTGTATACGGGCTGACTCCGGGATACGGACGGGCGTTCGGCCCTCCGCTCGCAAATGGGCTGACCGCTGTAAAGGGCGGACGCATATTGGGATCGGCCGGGTCGTACGGGGAACTGTAGGACACTTGCTCTACATCCAGCTCATAGCCATCCCAGTCTACTTCCTCCGCCTCGTCGTCATCCACCTCTTCTTCGACTTCCAGATAGACGTGGTCGTTGTCCCAGTCTACGATCTCTCCTTCGTATATCTGTCCATCCAGCGCTTCGATCCGAACCTTTTGCCGGGCATGCTCCTGGCAAACGTTTTGGACCGTATGGCGGATATCCTTGATCATGCTGACAGCGGCAGTGTCAACATGAAACAATTGCTTCTTAGACTCCTCCATCTATTTGACTCCTCCCCTCTGGTGTTTCTTTATTACCATATACGCCAGCCTATGGGGAGGTGTCTATTTTCCAGAGGGGACCAGCCCATTTTCCGATCAGGCCGTACCCATGAGCCTTATCTGTTTGTTGTCGACCCGAGGAACCGGGATGGCAAAAAGGGTTGCAGCGCATCTTCGCGTCCGCTCTCCACATAATCCGCCATCACCTTTGCTGTGACCGGAGAAAGCAAAATGCCGTTCCGAAAGTGGCCGCCCGCAATGGAAACGCCCTGCCATCCCGGTACGGGTCCAAGCAGCGGCATGCTGTCTGCTGTAGCGGGACGCAAGCCTGCCCACGCCTGCTGGAAGGCTGCTGAATGCAGAGCGGGCACATACGGCATCACACCGTCCAATACTTTCGCAAGACCGCTCAGCGTGACATGCCGCTGAAAGCCCGCTTCATCCTCGGTCGCTCCAAGGACGATCTTCCCATCCAGCTTGGGCGTGATGTACCCGGATGTGCCGAAGATGACGGTACGCAAAGGGATTCCGCTGGACGATACCGATGCCACCTGCCCGCGTACCGGTCTGACGGGCACAGCAAAATGGAGCCATTCGGCCATAATCCCGGCCCATGCGCCAGATGCGATCACGGTATGCCCGGCTCGCAGAGGCCCCGTGGTCGTTTCTACACCGACGATCCTGCCCCCTTCTTTTGCCATTCCGGTTACAACAGAGCCGGAAAGAAGCGTCGCTCCCATTTTTTTGCAAGCGGCTACCAGAGCATTCAGCAGCATGCGGTTGTTGATGTGCCCTTCTTCAGGCGAGTAGATCCCCGCGATCGCCTGCTCGGTCAAGAGCGGCTCGACTCTCCGCATCTCTTCCCCTGTCATCCACTCAACCGCATAGCCCGATGCCTTTTGCCACTTGTATTTTTCCAGCAACTCGCCCGACTCCGGCTCGGTAAGAGCTACTGTCAGCAGTCCGGATTTGCACGCCTGCACGTCAATGCCTGTCCTCGCTTCCAGCTCCTCTGCCCATTTCGGATAGAGCTCCAGCGACTTCATGCCCAGCTCCAGCATCGGCCCTGGCTGCGAAAATTCCTTCAGCGGCGCCAGCATTCCCGCTGCTGCCGATGAAGCCTGGCCTCCCCATTCTCCTTGCTCCACTACAGTCACGGCCATTCCTCTACAGGACAATTCATAGGCGAGACTGAGTCCGATGATGCCTCCGCCAACAAGTAAACAGTCGGTCATGCTGCTTCCTCTCCTTATCAAATGGAAAAGCCCACCCTCTCCGGCAGGAAAAGGTGGGCACAACACGCATCCAACGCATCAACGGGCGAAAAAATATCCGCCTGTAACCACTTCCCTGCGCCAGCATGATCTGGATCAGGTGCAAAGGGTCGACGGTCATCGCTTCCGTCCTCTCAGCCCAGCAAGATGGACTCCCCCAGTTACTTTTCATTCTATCAGTTGTCTTCTTCAGTATAGTCCTCTGGCCGCAAATCTGACAAGGGCTGAACTTAATCTTCGTCCTTCACGTCGTAGCTCTCCGGGATCGGCTCATGCTTCTGTTCATCCTCAAACTCCCGGAGCTTTCGGATCTGTTCCAGATGATGCTGAAACTGCTCCTTGTTGATCAGATACTCTTCCCCGTTGTGAACGGCACGGATTCGCCCTTCGCGGATTTTTTCCAGAATGAACGTCTCCGGCAATTCCAGATACTCGGATGTTTCGGCTACAGTCAGGTAGGTTTTAGTCGTCTCCACGAATTCTCGCTTCCAATTCTTCTTTCATTTTTTCAAAGCCGGGCCGCCCGAGCAATGCAAACATGTTGGCTTTGTAGGCCTCTACCCCGGGCTGGTCAAACGGATTGACCCCCAAGAGGTAGCCGCTGATCGCACAGGCTTTTTCAAAAAAATACACCAGCTCACCAAAATGATACGCTGTCAGCCGGGGAATTTCCACTACGAGATTCGGAACACCCCCATCTACGTGGGCCAGCATCGCTCCCTGCAGCACCTTTTGGCGGACGAAATCCATCCCTTTTCCAGAGAGATACTGCAAGCCGTCCAGATTGGCCGGGTCGTCTCCGATGGTGACGTCAACGTCAGATTTATGCACGGTCAAGACGGTTTCAAACAAGTGCCGTGTTCCGCTTTGCAGATATTGGCCGATGGAGTGGAGATCGGTTGAATACTCTGCGGATACAGGAAAAATCCCCTTGTTGTCCTTCCCTTCCGACTCGGCAAAGAGCTGCTTCCACCATTCCGCGAAAAAACGGAACCGGGGTTCGTAGCCGACCAGCACTTCAATCAGCTTGCCCCTTCGATACAGAATATTGCGGACAGCGGCATATTGGTAGCAAGGATTGTCTGCCAGCACCGGCGACAAAAACCGCTCTCTGGCATCTGCCGCTCCTTGCATCAGCTCATCCATATCGATTCCGCCGACAGCGATCGGCAAAAGACCGACGGGAGTAAGAATCGAAAAGCGTCCGCCCACATCCTCGGGAATGACAAAGGTCTCATACCCCTCGCTCTCGGCAAGCTGGCGGAGCGCTCCCTTCGCTCTGTCTGTCGTAGCGTAAATCCGGCTGCGGGCTTTTGGTCGTCCGTACTTTTTCTCCATCCAGCTCCGAAACAGGCGAAAAGCGATAGCCGGTTCCATTGTCGTTCCCGATTTGGAAATGACATTCAAAGAGACTTCTTTTCCCTCCAGCAGCTCCAGAAGATGAGCGAGGTAGACCGGACTGATGTTGTTGCCGACAAAATAAATCTCCGGTACCCGTCGTTTGCCCGCAGGCAGAAGATTGGTGAAGTGATGCCCGAGCATCTCCAGCGCTGCCTTGGCTCCAAGATACGACCCGCCAATGCCGATGACCAAGAGCACATCCGAATTCTCCTGGATTCTCGTCGCTGCCTGGACGATACGTTCCCGTTCACTTTTCTCGCATTTGATCGGCAAGTCCAGCCAGCCGCGAAGCTCGCTCCCTGCTCCCGTCCCCTGATGGAGCTGTATGTGCGAGCGCAATACTTCAGGAGCTAGCTGGTCTAAATCTGTCTGCTCGAAAAATTTGCACGCATGGGAGTAGTCAAAACGAAGCGTCTGGTTCATAGCTCCCTCCCTTGGAAATCCTGCTATGCTCCCTACATCTTATCGCTTCGGCCGGGCAAGGGTTCGACAAAGACAGCGCCCCATTTTTCCTTCACTTCTCCCTGCTCCCATGGTTTTGTGAAATTGTGAACATTCCATGAACAAAAAGGTTACCTTGTTACTTTTTTACTTGCCCCCCGTAAAACAGTTTCGTAAAGAAGGTATACATTATTTGGCAAGGGGATTAGAAGACATGAAAAAACGATGGTGGATGATCGGGTCCGTCGCCGCCGTACTGGTGATCGGAACCGTTAGCGTAAATCTTTTGAGTCCCGGTCAGGCGATGGGCATGCCTGTCCAGATCGGGACAGTAGCCACATCTGCGCTGGAAAGCCGCATCCTGACCTCCGGCAGTGTAGTCGTGGAGGATAAATACAGGGTGTACGCAAATGTGAACGGGACGCTGCGTGAATTCTCCGTCAAAGAAGGCGATCTCGTTAAAAAAGGGCAGGTTATCGGGAAGATTGACACCTCTGACGTAGAGAGCCGACTCCTGGAGCTGGACGCACAGATTGAACTGGCACGAGCGAATCTGTCCAAAGCGCAAGCAGGAAATGAACCGGAAGAGCTGGCACAGGAAAAAGAACGGGTCGCCCAAGCCCAGCGCGAGCACGATGCCGCTCAAAAGGAATACGATCGGCTGCAGCAGCTGTTCGCATCCGGGGCCACTACGCAGCAAGAGGTGGACAAGGCAAAAAGCCAGCTCGATTCTACGCTCTCGTCACTGAACGTCTCCAAGCAGCAGCTGGCATTGAAGCAAAAGGGACCGCGCAAAGAGGAGCTCGCTTCTCTGCAAGCGCAAATCAACAAGCTTCAGGTGGAGAAGGCGCAACTGGAGAAGGAGCGCACCCAAAGCGTGTTGGTCGCTCCCGAAAACGGCACCGTCATCAGCCTGGCTGCAGACAACGGCCAGTACGTAAACAAAGGAACGGAGATCTTTACACTCGCGAACCTGAACAACCTGCTCATCCAGGCCGATATCAGCGAGTCCGACGTAAGCAAAATAAAGCTCGGTCAATCGGCAGTCATCGAGGGCAGCTCTCTTGGAAAGCAGAAGCTGAATGCCAAAGTGGTGCGAATCTCCCCGATTGCCGTAACCACGCAAAACAGCTCCGGGCAAGGTGAAAAAACACGCGTCAAAGTCACTCTCCAGCCTGATGGCGACGTCTCGGCTCTCAAGCCCGGGTTTCACGTCGACATCAATATCCTGACGGAGAAAATCGACAATGCCATGCAGGTGCCGATCGAAGCGATTCAACAGGAGGCGGACGGCAGCACATTTGTCTGGGTAGCCGACAATGGCACGGCCAAGAAGGTAAACGTCGAGGTCGGCATGGAAAATGAGCTTTCCTCCCAGATCAAGTCGGGACTAACCGGCAATGAGCAAATCATCCTGAGTCCTCTGGATGCGATCCAGGAGAATGCGCCGGTCACCCCGTCCCCCATGGCAGGAATGTAACTACTTTGCAAAAAAGGAGGTCGGCCCATGCTTTACGTGGAAGGCCTGACGAAAACATATAGGACGGGCGATTCGGAACTGCCCATATTGCGAGGGGTAAACCTCTCCGTGGAAAAAGGGGAATTTGTCGCCATCATGGGACCGTCCGGCTCCGGAAAATCAACCTTCATGAACATGCTCGGATGTCTCGACCGGCCGGATTCAGGAACCTACGTGCTGGACGGCATCGAGGTCAGCAAGCAGAACGACCAGCAGCTTGCTCTCGTCCGCAACCAGAAAATCGGCTTTGTGTTTCAATCGTTCAATCTGCTGCCTCGCTCCACTTCCTTGCATAATGTCGAACTGCCGATGATGTACGCGGGCATCAGCCGCTCCGAACGAAGAAAGCGGGCGATGGAAGCATTGAAGCGAGTCGGGTTGGGCGAGCGGATGAACCACAGGCCGACACAGCTCTCCGGCGGACAGAAGCAGCGGGTGGCAATTGCCCGTGCGCTCGTAAACCGGCCAGCCATTTTGCTTGCAGACGAACCTACGGGAAATCTGGACAGCCGCTCCGGTACGGAGATCATGGCCATGTTTCAGGAGCTGCATGAGCAGGGTGTAACGATCATTCTCGTTACCCACGAGCTGGATATCGCCCAGCATGCAGAGCGCATCGTCACCTTCAAGGACGGTGTCATTATGAAGGACGAGCGCGTGGAAGAGCGCCTGACCGCCGTCCCGTCCGATGAGGTGATTCTGACATGAATTTTTTGGAAGCGCTGCGTACCGCCATCGATGGCATCTGGGCCAACAAAATGCGCTCCGGACTGACCATGCTCGGCATCATTATCGGGATCACATCCGTCATCGCCGTCAACACGCTT
The DNA here is from genome assembly GCF_038592925.1 of Brevibacillus sp. FSL K6-2834. Lineage (NCBI taxonomy): Bacteria > Bacillati > Bacillota > Bacilli > Caryophanales > Paenibacillaceae > Brevibacillus > Brevibacillus sp. FSL K6-2834. The sequence continues at coordinate 1,115,304 of NZ_CP151945.1, read as the reverse complement.
GGCGAAGGCGGACAGAGGGCCATCACCAGCGAGATGGAGAAATTCGGGCAAAACAGCTTTAACATCTATACCGATTATGAGAGCAAGGAAGAGCACTCCAATGACGACCTGACGGTGGAAGACGCCGAAACCTTGAGCCGTATCAGTCCCTACATCGAGCGGCTCGTCCCGTACAATCAATCCAACTCGATCGTGAAGGGTCCGAAAAAGGAAGAGCGGGTGAATGTTTATTCGACAACCGCTCACTACCTGGAGATTCAACCAACGGTAAAAATAAGCAAGGGACGCTTCTTCAGTGAAGCTGACGACAAGGAGCTGCGAGCCGTCATCGTGCTTGAGGATGAATTGGCAAAGAAGCTGTTCGGACAAATGAACCCGCTCGGCCAGCGGGTACGGATGGGAGACAACTCGCTTGTCGTAATCGGCACCTACAAGGAAGAAAAGTTCCGCTTTGACATGAGTCAAACGTGCGGCGCCTATATCCCGATCCGCTACGACCTGAGTTTTCAAGAGGAGCCTTTTGTCAGCACGCTGATCGGAAAGGCAAAAGACAAGGAGTCGGTCGAAGCCGCGATGAAGCAGGCTACCCAATATTTGTCCCGCAAGCATCAAAAGGAGAATCATTACCGCTCCTTTAGCATGCAGGAGCAGGTCAATCAGTTCAATCAACTGACCGGAACGCTGACGATTATTTTCAGCGTCATCGCCGGCATTTCCCTGGTCGTAGGGGGAGTCGGCGTCATGAACATCATGCTCGTCTCCGTTACAGAACGAACGCGGGAAATCGGCATTCGCAAAGCACTGGGGGCCCGCCGCCGGGATATCCTGATGCAGTTTTTGATCGAATCGCTGATCGTCTGTCTGATCGGCGGCCTGATCGGGGTACTGCTCGGGCTCGGAGCCGCAGCGCTGGTTTCTTACTTCGCCCAGCTCCCGCCGCTGTTGTCCTGGAACAGCATCTTCATCGCATTTGGCTTTTCCAGCGCCATCGGGATCTTTTTCGGATTGTACCCCGCAAACAAAGCGGCCAAGCTTGATCCGATCGAGGCGCTGCGCTACGAGTAAACTTTAACTTTACTTGCAAACATGAAAAGCAGCTGATCAATCACCTCACGATTGAGCAGCTGCTTTTTTACGTCTGCCAACCTGTATCATCGTTCAACCGGCACAAAGACTGGATCGGCCATCAAAGCTTTCTCATGACAAGGTCGGGGTATCCGCCACGAGCTTCAGGACAAAGAACAGCGTAATGCCGAAGCTGGCTACCGCCCACCACAACACTTTTCCACCGGGTCTGCCCGCTTTGTAGATGCGAAGCAACCGCCAGGTACCCACCGTTACACAGATGACACTGACAAAGAGCAGGATGGTCCCCACGGTCATTCCCCCTTTCCCCTTCTACTAGCTATATGGGAAAAGAGGAGTAAAAATCCCTGTTTATGTTTTCTTCTTCCCCAGACGGGAGAGGATTGCTCTGCCCCGCTCCTTGACGGCATCGTCCTTGACGTGAAGCTCCCGGCGCTTCAGCATGCCGTTTTTTGACGTGTCGGGCCGGCCTTCACGCTGATTTTTTTCCTCGGTCATCAGCTGTACTTGCCTCCGCCTTTTTTCTCATACTCTTCCAGGAGCTCGCCAAAGCTTTTGTTTCGCTCCCGCTCCTCTTGCTCACGCCGCTTCCGTTCGGCGGCTGCCTGCTCCGCTTTTTCCAGTTCTTCCTTCATCTGGCGCTCCAGCTGCTTCAATTTTCCAAGCGCGTCGTCACTCAACATTTCCTTTACGTTCACACCGTTTTTTTCAGGGGTTTCCGCCTTGGCGAATTTCGGCGCCTGGCGTTCTTGCTTGCGCTGTTTCTTTGCCATACATACGTGCTCCTTTCACAATGCTATGATCGAATCTGCCCGATTGGGCCATACTAAGCCCATGTGACAATAGAGGAGGGCAGACAATGGTACGAAACAAAGCTAAGGATTTCGGGAAAACTGCCGAGATTCGCGGTCCCAAAGCCCAGTCGGAGGCCGTTCGTTCTGATGGCTCCATCAATAGTGAACCACAAGAGAGACTAAAAGAAAACCGGTAACTCCACCAAGGAGGGCACCTGCATGGCTGATCATACTTCCAAAGAGGTAAAAGACGTGTCCCTTGACGGCACGCTCCCCCATCAAATCAGCTCCCCCGACTACAAGGACTCTTCCCGCACCATGCAAAAGCCATTTGTAAACGAGCACGGTGTGGTCATCGGGGACAGCTACTACAACTCCGAGGATTCTCCGCTCAACCAGTGGAGCACAGACACGGACCCATCCGTCATGGCTGGGGACGGCTGGGTCCATCCGACCAACGACATCGGGTGGAACACGACGGAGAACAGGGAGCTGCTTGAGGACGTTCCGCCCAATCGGGCCCGATTCATGCACCCGACACTGGATGTAAGCAAAGGTAAAGATTAGGAATTCGTTTGAAGCTGTCCAAACGTGGACCAAAGAAAACGCCGCCACCACCAGCGGCGTTTTTCCCTTTTTCCAGGCGGAAATTGGCGGAACCGCGTTTTCTAATGGTAAACTAGACGGATAGACAGATGTTTGAGAGGAGTCTCGTCATGAGTATTCACCTGCAAATTCAACCGGCATTCGCCCTCGCCTATCAGCAATACGCCGACTTTCGTCCCGGAGACACACTTCGGCTGTACGTACGCACCGGAGGCCCGGGAACAGGAGGCCTGTTTTTCGCGATTGAAAAGGACGAGGTCGAGCCAGGCGACGCTGTTTTCGAAGTAGAAGGGATGCGGTTCGTCATTCGCCCGAACGATTTTTGGTATTTTGACGGCGGCGAGCTGCGCTACGACAGAAGATACGGGGAGTACGGCTTCTCCTTTGTCAACCCTCGTCTGCTGGACGAATAGGAAACTTTCCGCTGCTCTGTACGTATGAAAAGGATGATCGGCACTTTGCTTATCCTCCTTTTTGCACATGCACGTTTTTCCCGGAGGGCAGCTTTGAAAACCGTACAGGAGGAAATGGCATGAATAAAACCAGGTCGGCGCTGCTGGCCATCGGCGCTTTTCTCTTGACCAACCTCAAGTGGGTATTGGGTTTGTTGAAATTCTCCAAATTTGGAACCACGCTTTTGTCGATGGCTCTCAGCCTCGGCGCTTATGCGATGTTTTACGGCTGGAAGTTTGCCGCTGCGCTGGTCTACCTCATCTTTGTCCATGAGATGGGCCATGTGATTGCCGCGAGACAAAAAGGAATTGCTACCTCACCGGCCGTCTTTATTCCGTTTGCCGGTGCCTTTATTGCGATGAAGGATCATCCGCGGGACGCGAGCACCGAAGCGTATCTGGCCTACGGCGGGCCGTTGGCAGGCATGCTAGCCTTTCTTCCCGCTCTGCCGCTGTACTGGTGGACACAGGATCCGTTTTGGGCATTGGTGATTTATTTGGGGGCGCTGTTGAACCTGTTCAACCTGCTTCCGGTCTCCCCGCTGGACGGCGGACGCATCGTCTCCGTCTTGTCGACAAAAATCTGGCTGATCGGACTGATCGGACTGGGAGCCATGCTGTTTGCAAGACCGGGACCGATCATGGTCTTTATCTTTATCCTCGGCCTGGTTACCTGGTGGAACCGCGCCCGGGAAGGGTATAAAAAACAGGTGCTGGCATACGAAAAAGAGAAGCTCCACACCCTGCTGGAGACGATGGCCGGCTGGCCGCAGCTTGAATCGACATGGGAAACGCGGGAAAGCCTGAACGCCAAACATCTGGAGGCTGCTAAAAAGAAAGCACCGGAAGGCTTTGCCATTCCCTTTTTGCAGGACGAAAAACGGTTTGCCAAGGATCGGGTACGCCTGGACAAATTGTTCGCGGAACAAACCTGGGAGCTGTTCCGCAAATGGGAGCGGGAACCGATGGAATTCTACGACTACGAACGGACGCAGCCTGTTCCCTCCCGCCTGCTGACCGAGGCCGAAAAACAGGCCCGGGAACGGATTGCCCAGATCGATGAGCTCCTGCACCGTCTGACGACCTATTACGAGGCGCCCGCTTCTACCAAGTGGAAGGTACTGGCCGCCTATCTCGGATTGGCAGCCGTTCTGTCGGTCTTTTTCGTTTACGCGCAGCAGCTGCTTCAGATTCGATGAGGCTAAAGAACTCTGTTTTGACCTCTCTGGCCACCCCAGCGCTCAAAAACGTGTGAGCCGGACACCCTACTGCCGTTTTTCGGTCGGAATGGGGGTGAATTGCTCACAATGGACGGAAATCGCCTTTGAGCAAATAGGGAAAAGGCTGTACCATAGTAGTATACATTCAAAATAATTCCAGAGAGGATGACTTCTTGCTTGGACAGTATTCCGATAGTGCTTAACCTGCTGCTTGTATTGTTTCTGGTTGTGTTGAATGGCTTTTTCGTAGCCGCCGAATTCGCACTCGTCAAAGTACGGCAGACACGCTTGACTCAGCTCGTAAACGAGGGGAACAAGCGAGCCGCTTTTGCCCAGAAGGTTACACAAAAGCTGGACGCGTACTTGTCTGCCTGTCAGGTAGGGATTACGCTCGCATCGCTTGGTCTCGGATGGGTGGGTGAACCCGCGATCGCTCACATGATCGTGGAGCCGCTGCTCGGTTCGTACCAGCTGCCTTCCTACCTTGTGTCGACGATTTCCTTCGGCGTGGCGTTTGCGATCATCACCTTCCTGCACATCGTGCTCGGTGAGCTCGCTCCGAAATCACTCGCTATTCAAAAAGCAGAAACAACTTCGCTGTGGGTTGCTGCACCATTGATGCTTTTCTATAAATTGCTTTACCCGGCTATTTGGGTGCTGAACGGAACCGCCAACAGACTGCTCAAATGGGTAGGCCTGGAACCGGTATCCGAACATGAAGCGGCCCATACGGAAGAAGAGATTCGCTTGCTGGTCAACCAGAGCCACCAGAGCGGCCATATCGATCAGACAGAATTGTCGCTCGTGGAGCACGTATTTGATTTTTCGGAAACCCTCGCACGGGAGATCATGATCCCCCGGATCGATATGGTGTGTCTATATACGACGAATACGTTTGAAGAAAACCTGGAGATTATCAGCACGGAGCGTCACACCCGCTTCCCTGTGGCCGCAGAGGACAAGGACAATCTGATCGGTTTCGTGCATGCGACCGACTTTTACTTGTCTGCCCTGCAGGATGAAACCGCTCGTCTGGAGGATATGCTTCGTCCCTTGCTGACTGTTCCCGAATCGATGGAAATCAGCCATGTGCTCCGTCTGATGCAGAAAAAACGTTCGCAGATGGCGATCGTCATCGATGAATACGGTGGCACTGCCGGCCTGTTGACGATGGAGGACATTTTGGAGGAAATCGTCGGCGACATTCAAGACGAATTCGATACCGACGAACGCCCTGAGCTTGAGAAGCTGGAAAACGGCCTGTCTGTCGCCGGCAAAATGCTCCTGAGCGAACTCAATGACCACTTGCCGTTTGAGCTCGTTTCCGAAGACGTCGATACTGTCGGAGGATGGCTCTACAGCCAGTTGGAAGAGGATATCGCCGTCGGAGCGTCCGTCGAGCTTGAGGATCACGTGTTCACAGTCGCTCAAATGGATAACCACCGCGTCACCCGGGTCACGATCAAACAACTGGTCCGCCCGCAGGCCGAAAAACAGGAAGAACCGGAAATGAGCGCTGTGTAACAGCGACCACGATATGGTTCAATCGCGTTACCATATAAAATAAGTGCCAATCATTCAACATTGCTGAAAAAGCCGACGCCTCCTCTGGGGCTGTCGGCTTTTTCTCTGTCTTTCCGTATATTCTGTCTCTCTTTTTCCGAGACCACGCAATGACCGTGCACCCGCGATGGATTCATGCCTTTCAGCCAACAAAAAACGAGGGGAGCTCCCTCGTCCTCAGCCGAAAGTCGGTTCGTCAAAGTTGATTCTCCGCGTCGCTACAATCCGTACGCCTTCCGCTGATTTCAAGACGCTCGGTCCCTCCGGAAACACTTCGTCCAGCAGGGTCTCCGCCTCCTGGGCGTACTGCTCGCGAGCGACTTCGGCGATCTCTACTGTTTTCTTGCGCTTCCATGTCACATCCGTCTCGTCTGGACCAAACGGGTGTCCTGTCAATGTCAATCGCATGGTTTTACCTCTTTTGCGTGGATGGTTGTTGGCTAGCATACAATTCCACCCCCCTCTCCAGAAATACATTGAATGTATCAAGAAGTGGCTTATTCACTGTCGTAAACTGTTCGAGAAAGTGATCGTACTCGGACTCGGCTATCTGCGTGTGTGTTACGAGATGGAACGTGATCACGTATGTTTTCGCAATGGGGATGGAGATGATGTACTCGTATTCGCCAAGCAGACCAAACTGTCCCTTGCAGCCCATCACTGACTCATTGGACAAAAATGCGGCTACCATCCAGTTCTGGTTCTGCGGGAAGAGTTCATTGTGATCCAGGCGAAAGCGGTGGTCTTCATCGACGTCCCGGGCATGACCGATCTGAACAAGCTCACGGTCGACCAGAGAAAACAGCGTGGCTGCCGAAGGACTGAACGTCTCCGGGATGTGACAGGAGCCGAGCATTTTATCCAGAATCCGGTTGACATGATTTCTCGTCTCCACGGTATGCTTGCTGTACTTAATCAGTGAATACAAAAAGTGCAATTGTGCCTCTAGTCTCTCTTTTCTTTCAATAATATCACGAATCTCTTGCCTGCGTCCCCATTTTTTGATAATCCGGGCCAGCTCGCCCGTGAAAACGCCCAGCGCGGCAGAAAGATTCCCGTCATCCCGGTCGGCCTCGTAGTCTCCTGCCTGGATGCCGAACAGATCGGTGGGAATGCGGAACATCGTCATCCCGCGAGGCTTTACAAAAAAGGCCCGGTTCGGTCCCAGCTTGCCCATGGACAGCCCGAGCTCAAACAATACATTATCGCGAGCCGTTGTCCACTCCTCTCCGCGCAGACGAACCTGATCGTCGGGGGAAAAGACAAACACGGCAAAATCGGTTGATTCCAAATGTTCCAGCAGACTGGCAAGCGCCGTTTGATTCAGGGCAAATACGCCCTGTGACCAGAGTGTAACCTGTGCAACGTATGAGAGATTGGCCTGGATCGCTTGCGCCAGAGGTAACCCCTCGACCGAGGAGCCGACAAATACCCGCGGTTTTGCACTAGGGCTCATGGTTTTGTACCCCCATCATTTGATTCCATGTCCGTACGCCTATGTTTGCCGTCTCTCTATGTATATTAGCAGACCATCCAGATTCATCCAACAAATTTTCCGGTCCGAGCATATTTTGTTGGCGGAGACAAAACAGACGTTTCAACTTGCTGATTTGGAGGATAACTCCTGTTGGGAGCTGTGCGTGCCGGACGGCGGCCTCGATCACCCCTTTCGTTTTTGTTGAAATGAAAAGAAACGCATGATATGATACATGTAATTTACTGATATGGAGTTGAAAAGAATGTAATTTTTCTTGCTTATGAAATGAAAACAATAAAGCGAATCATGTTTCGCATGTTTTATTTCGTATGTGCAAGAAAGTTACGATATCTTTTCACTCAAATCATATATCCTCATCCGACTCCGAAGCGGGTTGGATTTGCTGTATGTTTTTTGAGCTGCAAGAAGGTAACTTTCTTGCGGCTTTTCTATTTTCCATACAGGGGGATATGTTCATGTCATTGATCAAAGTGGCAAACCTGACGTTTGCCCATGACGGCAGCTTCGATCACATATTTGAAAACGTAAGCTTCCAAATCGATACCGATTGGAAATTGGGATTTACGGGAAGAAACGGCAGAGGCAAGACGACCTTTCTCAACTTGCTGCTCGGAAAATATGAATACAGCGGAACCATTTCCGCCGCTGTCAGCTTTGAATACTTTCCTTTCCACGTCGACAACAAGGAACATCATACGCTCGATGTCATCAACGAGATGATTCCCGACTATCAGAACTGGCAGCTCATGCGCGAGCTTTCACTTTTGCAGGTTTCAGAGGATGTATTGTACCGGCCCTTTGCCACATTGTCCAACGGGGAACAGACGAAGGTGCTATTGGCTGCTCTGTTTCTCAAGGAAAACAGCTTTTTGCTGATTGATGAACCAACCAACCATCTGGACATGGCTGCAAGAAAACTGGTCAGCGACTATTTGGGTACAAAGAGCGGTTTTATTCTGGTGTCCCACGACCGGGCATTTCTCGATAACTGCGTGGATCACATCCTTTCCATCAACAAGACTAACATCGATATTCAAAAAGGCAACTTCTCCGATTGGTGGGAAAATAAAAAGAGACAGGATCACTTTGAGCTTGCAGAAAACGAAAAGCTGAAAAAAGACATCAAGCGCTTGTCCGACGCCGCCAGACGAACGAGCATCTGGTCCCATGAAGTGGAAAAGACGAAAAACGGCACTAGGAATTCCGGTTCAAAGGTGGATAAAGGGTATATCGGCCACAAGGCAGCCAAAATGATGAAACGCTCAAAAGCAATTGAGCAGAGGCAGCAAGCTGCGATCGAGGAAAGGAGCAGGCTCCTGAAAAATATCGAGACCGCAGACAGCTTGAAAATAACGCAGCTGCCCTATCATAAAAACCAGCTTGCCGAGCTCAAAGACGTTTCGATATACTATGGCAAAAAGCTGGTGTGCAGCGATGTCAGCTTTACGATTGAGCAAGGGGAGCGAATTGCCCTGTCAGGCAAGAACGGCTCCGGCAAAACAAGCATTCTCAAACTGCTTTGCGGCGAGAACATCGACTATACGGGGACGTTCAACAAGGGAAGCCAGTTGAAAATCTCCTATGTTTCCCAGGATACCTCGCATTTGCAGGGCAATTTAAAGGACTATGCCCGAATGAACGGGATAGACGAAAGCTTGTTTAAATCCCTGCTGCGAAAGCTTGATTTTTCCCGGGATCAATTTGAAAAGGATATGGCAGCCTTCAGCGGCGGCCAAAAGAAGAAAGTGCTGATCGCCAAAAGCCTTTCCGAGAACGTCCATTTGCACATTTGGGATGAGCCGCTTAATTTTATCGACGTCATCTCCCGCATGCAAATCGAGGAGCTGCTGCTTGAATACGCGCCTACCATTCTGTTTGTGGAGCACGACAGTGAATTTTGCAAAACAATAGCGACGAAGACGATTGAACTTTGACCAAATAGACGGCTTGTCTTCAAAAAACAGGCGGCGGAAACGAGCATCGCTCAGCTTCCAGCCGCCTGCGGCATTTTTCTTTCAAACGTTGATACTAGAATAGCAAAAATCCGAGGCTGATGATGGCTCCTGTGACGAAGAGCATCATCAGACAATAACCCATAATATCCCTTGCCCCGAGTCCTGCCAGAGCGAGGACGGGCAGCGCCCAGAACGGCTGGATCAGGTTGGTCCATGCATCGCCCCAGGCGATGGCCATGGCTACCTTGGCATGCGATACGCCCAGCTCCGTCGCTACGGGCATCATGATCGGCCCTTGTACAGCCCACTGGCCGCCGCCCGAAGGAATAAACACGTTCAGTAGACCGGCGCTCCAGAAGGTAAAGAGCGGGAACGTGGTCGGAGTCGAAATGCTGATGAACCATTGGGAAATGCTTGCAGCCAGTCCCGAAGCGGTCATCATCCCGATAATGCCGGCGTAAAACGGAAACTGCACGACAATCCCGGTCGTGGTCTTGATCGCCTCTCCCATCGCATCGAGGAATTTGCGCGGCGTCCCGTGCAGGAAAATTCCCAGGAACAAAAAGGCGAGGCTGACGATGTCGAGATTGAGCTTGAAGCCCTTTTCCACAAAATAAGAGATCAGATACACAAAGCCGATGGCCGAAATCAGATAGGAAATGATGCGGCTGTTCTCCATCTTTACTGCCGGGCTGTTTTCATCCGCTGCCGGAGCGGCAGTGGCAGCCGTTTCCTCACGCCCCAGGTCTGCGCCCTTGAAGACGATTCTGTCCTTCTCGGCTGGCAGCATCAGTCGGTTGACCAGCGGCAAAATCACCATGATCGCGATTACAATGGTCAGGTTCATCGCGGAAAACATCGTTTCGGACGTAGGAATGACGCCGATCACATCCTGAAGGCTGTGCTTTTCCGTCGCTACCGTGAGCGGAACCGAGCCGGCAAGGCCGCCATGCCAGACGACAAATCCGCCGTATGCGCTGGCTACCAGCAGGCGGTAGTCGACTTTCTCCACACGCTTGGCGATCTCGCGGGCCAACAGAGCGCTGACGACAAGTCCGAAGCCCCAGTTGATCCAGTTGGCGATACAGGAAACCAGCGTGACGAGAACAATCGCCCGTCCCGGAGTCTGGGCCATGGAAGCGACTGCCCGCAGGCCCTTTTTGCAAATGTCTGTCTCGGCCAGTGTATGTCCGGTGACCAGAATCAGCACCATCTGCATGGTGAAGCTGAGCAGTCCCCAGAAGCCGTCTCCCCAGAAGCTGACCATTTCCAGAGGCGATTTCCCGTTGACGACAATACCTGCCACAAAAACGAGAAAAGTAAGAATGACCGCGAATAAAAAGGCGTCAGGCAAATAACGCTGCACCATCCGGACGGAGGCGTTGGTCAACGCTTGAAACACAAGGCATTCTCCTCTCCAAAAAAGATTGATGACTTCTTTGTCAGGAGAATGCAACTGGCGTGCCAGTCTTTTCAGAGAGCCAACCCCACGCCATGTATGCGCTTTCATAAAGCATCTGACAACGAACTGGCTACTTTTTGCGCACTTCGCCTCCATTTTGCACACCGTCTGTCCCGTTCAATCCGTACATCTCCAGCTTGTACAACAGCGCCCGTCTGGAAATCCCCAGCCGTTTCGCCGTTTGCAGCTTGTTTCCCCCCTCCTTTTGCAGCGCTCTGACAATCGCCTCCCGCTCTACCTCCTGGATAATTTCCCGCATCGTCCGATCCTCCCAACGGAGCATGCTCCCCATCCTGCCCGTCTCTGCCGTTTCTGTTTCCTGCAAAGGACCCTCGACGTGCTCAGGCAAAATAGCGGAGCCGCCCGCGATGACCAATGCCCGCTCAATCGTATTCTCCAATTGGCGGACATTGCCCGGCCAATGATAGGACAGCAGCGACTCCATCGCAGCCTTTGACAGATAGCACGGCCCCTTGCCCATCTCCCGCCCGTATTTGGCTAAAAAGTGCTCAGCAAGCAGCGGTATATCTTCTTTTCGCTCCCGCAGCGGAGGCATGTGGATCGGAACGACATTCAGCCGGTAGTACAAATCCTCACGAAACAGCCCCTGGCGGATACGCTCCTGCAAATCGCGATTGGTCGCAGCAATAATTCTCACATCTACGGATACCGGCTCTATGCCGCCCAGCCTGACGAAGGTGCGCTCCTGGAGCACTCTGAGCAGTTTTACCTGCAGGCTTGGACTGAGCTCGCCGACCTCATCCAAAAACAGCGTCCCGCCATCCGCCAGCTCGACCATGCCCGGCTTCTGCCCCGTCGCTCCTGTAAAAGCGCCGCGCTCGTACCCAAACAGCTCGCTCTCCAGCAAATTTTCCGGAATCGCGCCGCAATTGACGGCGATCAGCGGCTTTCCTGCCCGCGGACTGTTGCTGTGAATCGCTCGGGCAATCAGCTCTTTTCCTGTGCCGCTCTCGCCCTGGATCAGGACCGTCGACTTTGTCATACTCACCCGTCCGACCAGTTTGTATACCTCTTGCATGGCCGGGCTGAGACCGACCAGACCGGGGCCCTCCCACGGCTCGTCGAGAGATGCCTCGCTCAGCCGGTTGGCCTGGTCGCTTTCCCGCTGGCGGAGCGCCTGTGCCACTACTTGTTTGACCCGTCCAAGATCGAACGGCTTTTGCACGTAGTCGAATGCGCCCAGCTTGATCGCTTCCATCACGTCCTTGGCCGTGCCGTAGGCCGTCATCATCACTACGCTGGGACAAGCGTCTTCCATCTGCTGCATGTCTCTGAGCCGCCGTAATGTCTCCATTCCGTCCTGCTCCGGCATGCGCAAATCGAGCAGCATGACTTCAGGGCGGAAGTCTTTCAAAAGCTCCAGCGCTTCTCTTCCGCTGGATGCTTCTTTCGTCTCATATCCCACCTTCCGAAGCGCCGTGGTCAGCGCTTTTCGGACATTGATTTCGTCATCGACCAGCAGCACTCGTTTTTTCATCGCAATGCCTCCTCCTTATTGGCGGGCAGCACCACAGTGAACTGCACGCCCATGTCCACATTGCGGGCGAAAATTTGCCCGCCGTACGCCTGCACGATCCGTTGCGATATGGCAAGGCCGAGCCCGGTTCCCGACTTTTTGGTCGTAAAAAACGGCTCAAACACGGTCAACAGATGCTCTTCCGCGATAGGCGGTCCTTCGTTGGTGATCTGAATGCAAACATGTCCATCCACTGCCTCTGTCTCCACCAGCAGCAGTCCCCCGTCCCTCAATGCTTGCAGGGCATTGATCAAAATATTGAGAAATACCTGCTTGAGCAGCTCGGGTGAAGCCAGAACAGTTGCAGGCGCATCCCGATACACCTTTTGCAAGAAGACTCCTTGGCTGACGGCGCGGCGCTCGATGAGCAGCAGCGTCTGATCGAGCACCTCTCCGACACGCGAGGGCACATGATGCTCTTCATTGGGCCGGGAAAAGAGCAGCAGCTCATCGGCAAACCGATTCAGCCGTTCCACCTCGTCGACGATGATCCCCGTGTATTCCCGACTGTCATGCCCAGCAGGCAGCTCCTCCTCGATGATTTGCGCAAAAGCCTTGATCGAGGTGAGCGGGTTGCGGACTTCATGAGCAATGCTGGCCGCCAGCTCCCCGATCACCGCCAGCCTTTTGGCCTGAGCCAGACTCGACTCCATCCGTTTCCATTCGGTTCGGTCATCCATCACAATGATCGCGCCAAGCACCTGCTCCATCGGACTCTTCCAGATAAACGTGCCGATTTTTACGAACAGTCTGGCTCTGCCCGCGCCCCGAGGGCTCCATTCCGCATCCCGTGTCGTTTTTCCCTCGCCAAGCGCATCGGACAGCGCTTTCAAAATCTCCTCTTCTCCGCGAAACACATCCTCGTAGTCCCGGCCCATCGCCTGTTCCAGACTGACCCCTGTAATGCGGGTCGCCGCTTCATTCCATGCCGTGACGCGGCCGCGGTGGTCCAGTGCGATGACACCGCTCTCCATGCTGTGAATGATCGTTTCCGTATGGCTGCGGCTCGCCTGCAGGTCGCCTGCCATTTTGTTGATCGCCTCGAATATCTCGCCCGGTTCGCCCTTCGCCGGTTTCATCCGAAAGGAAAGGTCGAGACTGAGCCGCCGCAAGCCTTCTTTGATTTCCTGCAAAATAATCTCGCCTCTGTGTATCATCAGTCCGCTGGCTACGGCTGCAATCACACAGCCAATCCCTACGATGGAGTAGATGCCTTGGCGCATTCCGGCGAGCTGTATATCAATGCTTTGCATCAGTTCATTTGCCCATGCGTAGCCGATCACCTCTCCGTTCCGTTCGATCGGATACATCGCATTCATAATTTCGCCGCGCACCTGCGGACCGACGACAACATCGGCTGACCGCCGGCTCATCACCTGTCTTCCCGGATGATCCGGCGCGATGGGCATGCCCACATGCTGGCCCATTTCCCGGCTGGGGCCGTATGTAATGATCGCGTCCAGCCGCCTCGCATAATAGCCGACACCGATGCCCGGATGAGCGGTTGCGATCTGATCGGTTAGCTGCTCAAGCTTCCGGTTCAGCGCTGCGATCTGCTGCTCGCGCGAGGCGTTCTGCAGCCCCTCTTCACGCAATACGTTTTCAAAATCTTGCGACAGGGCAAAATCAAGCTGCTCTGTGATCGCCAGCAGCTTTTTCTCCTTCTCCTGCAAGAGCGCCTGCTCCGCCGCTTTCAACAGCACAACTCCTGTCACGATGATGGGCAGAACGGTAACGGCGATGACGGACACGATAAAGCGGATGCGGTACACATATGACTTCACAATAACCTTCCCGTCCCTCTCTTTTTGTCCCTCTCTATGGTATTCTATCATACAGAAGTTTCGAGAACGTTTTGCAAGGAAAGGAGCAACAGCCATGACACATGTCCTATTTGTTTGCCTGGGCAACATCTGCCGCTCTCCGATGGCCGAAGCCGTTTTTCGCCATATGGTCGCGTCGGAAGGGATGAGCGGCCAGATCTCCATCGACTCGGCGGGTATCGGGGGCTGGCACGCCGGTGAGCCACCCCACAGCGGTACGCGCAAGGTTCTGTCCGGGAAAGGAATCGCCCACGAAAGCCTGAAAGCTCGTCAGATCACCCAAGACGACTTTTCCACCTTTGACTACATCGTCTGCATGGATGAAGAAAATCTGGCCGCTCTAAAGCGGATGGCCCCTCCAGGAGTGCATGTCCACCGCTTGATGGACTTTGCCGCACATTTGCCGGAGAGAGACGTCGAGGACCCGTATTATACCGGACGGTTTGAGTATGTATATCAGCTAGTGGAAGCTGGATGCCGGGGGTTATTGGAGGAAATCAAAAAGAGCGAAACCCCGGCTAAGTGAGAGATTTCACTTGGCATAGGTATCGCTTCTTGTCTATAATCATGTGGTAAATCCTGTAGCTTCAAGGCTGTTTTTCGGGAGTGGAGTGTTACAGATGAAAAGAGTCTTTTTGGAAGCTGCTTTTTTTCTGGCGCTGCCTCTCCTCGTGTGGTCTTACGGCAGGCCTGTCCTCGGGGACTACAGCGCGATTCTCTTGTCAGGGCTGCCAGGCTTTTGCTATGGCCTTTACGTGCTGTTCAAAGACCGGCGCTTCACGTTTACGGGTGTCTTTTTGCTCGCGACACTGCTTATCCCCCGTTTCCTCGACCTACTTTCCGATTCCCCTGAATGGCTGCTGCGGAACAATATATACACCGATGCAGCACTCGGCCTGTTCTTTTTTCTGTCGATTGCAGTAAAAAGAACCCGCCGCTATGCTCTTTTCTGTTGATGTCGCTGCTTCCATAGGCTATCCCGTTCAGAGCAGCCTGCGGTTATTTCGACACCCGGAGGCATATCGCTGGTTTTTGTTGCTTACCTTCCTTATGGGACTACCGGTCTTTGTCAAAGCCGGGATCCGGGCGCTGCTCATCAGCCGGTTCGGCATCGAGGGCTACGGCGTGTACCTATCGGCGCTATCCCTCGGAAGCTGGCTGACCTACGGCATCATCTTGGCCGCTTACGGATACATTTTCCGCAAGCATATCTATCCATTGGCTGAACGGCTGGAGAAGGAAGGCTACTTCAGCGGCTAACCCCGTCATTTCTTCCTCTGAAACACCATCTAAAACAACGTCCAGGTCTTGAGCTCCAGACATCACATTTACGAGCGGCTTCAGATTGCGAAATGCCTCCATGTAACGGATTAAATCTGTACCCTGTGTCAGTAAAAGGAATGCGTACTGCTTCTTTCTCCCGATCATATCAGGACCGGCAGTGCATATATTGATCCAATACGGGCTCCTGGCCTTTTTTGATCTTTTCCATCTCTTCCATCGAGGAGATCAAGCTGTCAGCCTGTCATACATGACCTCACCGCCTTCCTCAATGCACAAGTAAAATTGTATGATATTTTCCCTATGCACGAACATAATGGACGTCATTTTCCAAGTATTGCAACTGGAACGAAAATCTGTTAGAATTAAACAATCTTACAGGAACGGAGGGTTACGTGTGTTAGACCATTTTTCCCGCTTGCGAACTTTGCGCCACTAAAAAATCATAGTGCTCAAAGGCTCTGCCTGTGTGCAGGGTAATCGGGATTGGTCTGCCTATTTTTCGTAACCTAATCTAACTAAGTTGCAAAATGAGATGGCCTTGCAGCCTCCTCTTTGTACTCATTGTTTCTACACGCATGATCGAATAATTGAACAATTCCAGGTTTTGGTCTTGAAGGCCGCTTTGTGTCCTCATCGCTTTTTTGCACCTCGCATCGCAGTAGGGATGGTGTGGACGTCAGAGGAATCGTGCCTGTCAACATACCGCACTTGTCGGTGGTTACTGTTCATTTCATTTGATCTCGGCCAATCAGTCAGCCGTCAGGAGTGTTTTTCGCTTTCCGTAAACAAGCGACTCCTCCTGTAGCTGTCCCATCCCTTCCGATTATCCCAAACACAGGCAGCAGCAGCCTGTGTTTTTTCGTTTTGGCGCAGTTCTCGGGCAGCCAAGAGAGCAAGTTTTACTGCCAGACAAGAGCAAAATAAAAGGAGGACTCGCCCTTATGAACCCCATTCAACCAACAAATCATGAAACAGTTGTCGCTGATATGCTGCGTATCGCCAAAAACAACGGTCTTCGGATTGATCCGAGTCGCGTAGAGATCAATGAGTCCGGCATGGACTTTCAAGTCGCATTCGTAACCGATGAAGACGGCAAGCCTTGGGTTTTACGCAAGCCAAGACGGCCCGACGTAATGGACAGAGCGGATAATGAATACAAGGTTCTGCAGCTACTCCAACGTCATCTGGCTGTTGCCGTTCCGAACTGGCGTGTATACACGTCTGAGCTGATCGCCTATCCGTTGCTGGAGGGAACTCCCGCTGCAACGGTAGATCCGGTGTCCAATGGATACGCTTGGAAAATGGAGCACGACCCGCTGCCCGCCGCTTTTGTCAGCTCTCTGGCCCAGGCACTCGCCACCCTGCATGGGGTTGACCATGATCTGGCGGCTTCTGCCGGTATCCGCGTGAAGAGTCCAGCCGAAGCACGAGAGACCTTCGCTAAAAATATGGATGACATCAAGCGCAAGATCGGAGTGTCTGATACGCTGTGGGACAGGTGGCAAAGATGGATAGCTGACGATAGCTACTGGCCTCAGCATTCCGTGCTGGTTCATGGCGACCTGCACCCGCCGCACATTCTGATAAACGAGGGTAATCAGGTGACGGGACTTCTGGATTGGACAGAAGCAGAAGTAACGAACCCCGGAACGGATTTCACCATTTATTACGCGCTGTTTGGAGAAAGCGGACTTGATGTCTTGTTGAACCAGTACCAGGCTTTTGGCGGCCGAGTGTGGCCCCGCATGCGCGAGCATATCGCCGAGCAATGGGCCGCCTATCCGGTGCTGATCGGCATGTTCGCCTTGCACACGGGCAAAGAAGAACACATGGAGATGGCTCAGAGAGCGCTTGGTCTGCTCGAACAAAAACAAGAGTAACCTCACTCGAGAGAGAAGCTCTTTCCAGATTGGTACTGAAGACAAAGAGGATTATAAACAAAGAGACAAAGACCGTTCCCTGCGATCTTTGTCTCTTTCTCTTTTGTGTCAACCTCTTTTGTACCAAAATCTTTTGTGCCAAGGCAGAATCTCTTCAGCCAAACCCCTGGCCCTTTGCTTATATCGCCACGGTTTCGCTTCCGGCAAATACGCTCAGCCAGCTGCTCGTTCTCCCGACCAGCCGCTGGTAGGCGTCTTGCGCCGAAAAAGTATGATCCCCCCGTACGATAATCTCCGTCTCGCAGTGTCCGCTCTTGCGGAGACGAAATTCGCGTTCATAGTGAAAGAGAGAGTCCAGCGGGATGACTTCGTCCCTGTTTCCGTGAAGCAGCAGGACATCACCGTCAAATTGACCCGCTTGCTGCAACGGGTCGTAGGCATGGAGCGACTGGAAGAATGTCTCCTGCAAGGAGTACCCCCGGTGATCGGTCCGGCCGTATTGCACAGCCTCCTCGTACCCTTGCTCGCCCACAATCCGCACAATATCCTCAAACGGACGCGGGACAGGGGCCCAGAGGATCAAGCCGTCGATGTTCTGCTCCAATGAAGCCGTAATGACAGAAACGGCTCCGCCCAAACTGTGTCCCAGCAGAATAACTCTGCGGGCAGCACGGCCCTGCTCACGGCAGCGTACATAAGCAAGCACCTCACGAGTCTGTCTGACCAAAAGCTCCAGTCCTCCGGCACCGTAATCTCCTTCGCTTTCCCCGCATCCGCCGTAGTCAAATCGGACCACTGTCAGACCAGACACTGCCAGATCGCGGGCCGCTTTGACGAAGAGCCGGTCCACCCCAATCCGGTTGCCCACAAATCCGTGACATATCAACAATGTTGTATCAGCAAGGCTGTCGTCTTTCCGTACCAGCTCAGGCTCATGAATAGTGGCAGCCAGCTCATATTGGTCAAAAGGAATCCGAACCGACCGTTCTACATATCTCACCTGAACTCCCCCTCTTTATTAAAAGTATTCCGATTAATTTACTTTGTTATACATCTGTATTATTCCTTTTTCCTCTTTGATTGTCAAGGCTTCCTGCCTGGTCAGCCAAGCCCTTCAAGAAAAAAGAACAGCGGCGAAAAACCGCTGTCCTTTAGCCAGTTGGTCTTTTGTTTTCATCTACTCGGTCGCCGGCGGAGGGCTGCTCTTTGGCGGCGATGCCAGATCACGCAGGATCGCCACCTCTACGCGCCTGTTTTTCGCTCTTCCCTCCGGTGTCGCATTGGATGCCACCGGATGGTACTCGCCCATTCCCGTCGCGCTGAACTTGGACGGGTCCAAATTGCTGTTTTCGAGCAGGACCTTCAAAAAGTTGACGGAGCGCTTCACGCTGAGATCCCAGTTGGACGGAAATTCGGCACGATGGATCGGAACGTTGTCCGTATGGCCGGTAACCGTCACCTTTTTCGGATGCGGCACCAGCATGGAAGCCATCTCTGCGGCCAATTTGCGGGCCTCCGGCTTGAGGTCTGCTTTTCCGGAATCGAACAGGGCATTGTCCAAAATCGTAATCAGCAGGCCTTCGTCCGTCAGCTGAGTCTGCAGCTTGTCTCCCAGATTGTTTGCCTTGATGTAGTCTTCCATGCGCTGCTGAAGCTTCTTCAGATCCTCCGTCTCTTTGCGGATGGCCTCTTCCATCTTCTTTTCTTCCTCGGTCTTTTCCTTGTCGTCCGTCTCCTTGCCCATATGCAAGGTCTGCTGGGGCAGCGACGGGTCGAGCGGCACGGGGCTCGGCTGGTTAAACACGCCGATCCCGCCATTCAGCGCCACATCAAAGGAACGAACCATTTGGTCGAATT
Organism: Brevibacillus sp. FSL K6-2834; assembly: GCF_038592925.1. NCBI lineage: Bacteria > Bacillati > Bacillota > Bacilli > Caryophanales > Paenibacillaceae > Brevibacillus > Brevibacillus sp. FSL K6-2834. The sequence continues at coordinate 1,096,287 of NZ_CP151945.1, read as the reverse complement.
TTTTCGCGTCCATCTTGCTGGAGGCAAACAATACGATAAACAGGGCCAGCAGCAAGGTCAGCAGGTCCGCGTAAGGAATCAGCCAGGATTCATCCGTGTGCTCTTCATGATTGCCGTGACGTTTGGAATGCTTAGCCATTTACTGCGGCCTCCTCCTCCTTCTTCTCCTCCTTCACTGCTGCACGTTCCTGCAAAGGAATGTAGACAAGGAGCTTCTGCTCGATAGCCGCAGGGGAAACACCCGCTTGAATGGAAAGGAGTCCTTCCACCATAATTTTTTTGATCTCGATCTCGCGCTTGGATTTGCGCTTCAGCTTGGTCGCGAACGGGTGCCACAAAACGTACCCGGTGAAAATCCCCAGCAGCGTCGCCACGAATGCCGCCGCAATCGACACGCCGAGAGCATCGATATCGCTCAGGTTCCCCAGGGCGGCGATCAAGCCGACTACCGCACCCAATACCCCGAGCGTCGGCGCGTAGCTTCCCGCCTGGCTGAAGATCAGTGCGCCGGACTGGTGCCGCTCTTCGATGGCGTAAATCTCTTCATTCAAGACGTCCCGGACAAACTCCGGCTCTCCGCCGTCGATGATCATTTTCATGCCGTTTTTCAGAAACGGGTCCTCGATCTCGTCCGAGGTGTTTTCCAGCGCCAGCAGGCCTTCGCGGCGAGCGATGGAAGCCCAGTTCATAAACTGGTCGATCAGCTCCCGCTTGGACGGCAGCTTCTGTTCGGTGAACAAAATTTTGAAGAGTGCAGGAATCCGTTTGATTTCCGAAAGGGGAAACGCGTTCATCAGAGCCGCAACCGTACCGACGATAATAATCATGAAGGCTGCCGGATTCAGCAAGGCACTCGGACTCGCGTGTTTCAAGATCATCCCGACGACAACTGCAATAATCCCTAATACAATACCGAGCAAGGTCGATTTTTCCATTGTGACACTCCCTAACTACCGTGTTCGAAAAATATCTCTATATATGGTTTCGGTAATTCTGCCGTCGGTTGTGAGAGAAAGTTGCGGAAAATCGGGACAGTTTTGTGAAAAACCTCATCCAAACCATCTGATCAGGCAAATCATCACGAGCAGTCCGACGATAAAGGAAAAGGTAGCGGAGCGCTCATGGCCGTCTCCGTGGCTTTCGGGAATCAGTTCCTTGTACACGATAAACAGCATCGCTCCGGCCGCAAACGCCAGTCCGTAAGACACCAATCCCTCTACGAAGGACGTCAGGTAATACCCGGCAAACGAAGACACAATCTCGACTGATCCCGTCAGAGTCGCGAGCAAAAAGGCTTTAAAGCGGCTGACCCGCTGATTGATCAAAAACAAGGCTACGAGGAAGCCCTCCGGCGCATTCTGGACGCCGATGGCAAAGGCGATCAGGCCGCCCAGGCCGCTCTGTTCGGATGAATAACTGACGCCGACGGAGAGTCCCTCCGGAATGTTATGCAGCGTAATGGCCGACAAAATGAGCAATGACTGCGAGTCCATCGAGATATTCGCCCGCGTGTGTTCGAGATCGATGTGCGGAATGACGCTCTCAAGCAGCGTCAAGAGGATGGTTCCCGTCAACACCCCGAGACAGACGACGATCAAGCGTTCATTTGCCAATGCCTGCGGGATCAGGCTGAACGTAGAAGCAGCCATCATGATTCCGGCTGTAAACGCCAATAAAATATCCCGCCAGCGATGGGTAACCTGTTTAAAGAAAAGAATGGGAAGAGCGCCTGCTCCCGTTGCCAATGCAGATAATAAACTGCCCACTACCAGTTGTTCCATGAATATACCCCCAGGGCCGAGTACGATGATTCCAACATCATATCACGGATGCACAAGTCCGTGGAAAAACTTGCGAATATGCCAAGGTCCTGCACTGCCATCCCTGTACTTATACGACGAAATCGCGATTTTATACATGTCGGGGACCTATCAGTGAACAAAACTAAAAACAGTGCCGTCATCAGACAGCACTGTTTATGATCGTAGTGGCAATGCTTAGTGGCCGAGCGCGAGAATCTGCTCGACGCGCTGGGTTTCATTGAGGTGCGGACATGTATAGCAGCATCGCCCGCCCTCCAGCCGGTATTGGAAGCAGCATTGGTGCCGGATCTGGATCGGCTCTCCCTTGCCCGACGGATGGGGAATCATCGTATAGGAAGTGTCGAGGGGCTGGCCTTTTTTCAGGCCAAACACGGACGGATCGGCTGCTTTGGTCAGGTAGTGATAGTCGTCGGCAATCTGCCTCTTGAGCTCTGCAGACTCCGCCGCATCCTGCCAGCGCTTGTAGTAAAAATGCACAAGGTACGAAGCGTGGGCCCACAGAACATGGGCTTTAACAGAAGTAGCTGCACAAAGCGCGGCAATCAATGGCTGGATCGTACCCGCAAACAGTTCGCGGACGACCTGCTCCCGCCACTGTGCGCGGCTTCCGTCTTCCGGTCTGCTGACGGATTGATCAAGCAGGACAAATCGCGGAATGCTCCAGCTTTTTTCTCCTGTTAACACAACATTGGCAAGAGAAAGCTGCAAGCCCACCGAATCATGGGACATGGCATGCAGAGCGCCGGTCATCAGAGCGAGGAACCGTTTAAAGAAGAGGGATGCCGTCACAACGCTGCCGGGAGATCCGATCTGTTCTCCTACCTGCCGCAGAAACATCATGCTTGTCTCTTTTCGAAGCAGACCTTCGGCTGAAAAGACAAGCGGAGCATTGATCTCATCGGCAAACGAGATGCGGTATTTCTGCTCAAGTACGGCTGTATTCCAATCGGTTCCCATCGGTTCCATCCTTCCACTGTGTTGATTCATGCCGTTATCAATGATTTTCATTATCAGTTACAACTTATTATATGCCTCCGTCTTCTCGGTTACAAGTGTTTGCGAAAAAAACTTGAAGATCTTGCCGATTGTACCTGTCTGCAAGAGCTCCGCCTTCTGTTGTTTTTTGAAACAAGCTGTTATCATCCGGATTTACATGAAAAAGGCCGTAGAGACTTACCGCCCTACAGCCTTACACCAAACTATTCATCAAACTATTCGCGTTCTATGCAGCAATCTGCATCCATCCAGCTCTTCAACCAACGACTGGCGCTATATTTTAAATGCGGAGACAGTATCCTGCAGCTCCTCCGCCAGCTTGGACAGCGATGTCGCGGAAGCGGCTATCTCCTCCATGGAAGCCAGTTGCTCTTCCGTAGCGGCCGAGACATTTTGCGTGCCGTCTGCCGTGACGTCGGATCCTTCGGCGATCAAGCTGATCACTTCGACTACCTGATCGGTATGGGCTGACACCTGCTGAACTGCGGCGGAGACATCCCGGATCTGCTCGGTGACATCCTGGATCGAGTACTGGATTTGTCCGAAGGTTTCTCCTGCCTGATGAACGGCCGCGATGCCGGACTGCACTTCCCGATTCCCCGCCTGCATGGAATCGACTGCCCGCACGGTCTCCTCCTGAATCGTATTGATCAACTTGGCAATCTGTGCGGCCGACTGGGAAGACTGCTCGGCGAGCTTGCGGACCTCGTCCGCTACGACGGCAAAGCCTCTTCCGTGCTCACCGGCGCGGGCCGCCTCAATCGCCGCATTCAATGCCAATAGATTGGTCTGTTCTGCAATTCCCGTAATCACTTCGATAATGTGGCCGATCTCTTGGGAATGTTTGCCCAGTCCTTCTACAGCCCCCGTCAGATTGCGTATGGAATCGTGAATGGCGCTCATTTGCTGTACCGCGGCTTGAATAGCCTGATTTCCTTCGCCTGCCAGCTCCGCCACCTGAACAGCTGTAGAAGACGCACTCTGCGCATTGGCCGCGATATGCTGGATGCTGGCTGTCATTTCACGAACCACTCTGGAGCCTTCATCGACGCTCCTGACCTGCCTGTCCGTTCCTGCTGCTACCTCCTGAACGGTCACGGCAATTTGTTCTGTCGCCTTGCTCGTTTGTTCCGCGCTTGCCGTCAACTCCTCGGCAGACGCCGCCACCTGCTCTGATGACGTGCTCACCTGACGGATCAAGGTTTGCAAGCTGGCTGTCATTTCATTAAAGGACTGCGTCAGGCTGGCAAACTCGTCCCGATTCTTGATGATCAACGGTTCCACGCGCAAATTTCCAGACGCCACCTCTTTTACGTTTGCCACCAGCTTAACGAGCGGATTGCGGATATTTCTGGTCAAACCAACCGCCAGAAGAATCCCGCCAGCGAGCGAGATGACAAGCAGGAGCAGTGTATCCCGCATGCCGTCCCGATAAAGCTGATAGCTTTCCGCGACCGCTTGATTGGCCCCCTCGCTGTTTCGTTTCTTTAATTCATCCACGTATTGCTGCCGTTCCTTGAACAGCATGTCGGCTTGCAGGCGTAGCTCTTCCAACCGCTTCAAATCCTCCGGCGTAGCCACGGTGGACACGTCTATTTCCTTCCCGGACTCGACAATGCGATTATTGAACGTCTTATAAACCTCAAGGGTTCTTTGCAGGTTCCCAAAAATTTCAGCATCTTCACTGGTTTGAACCGTCTTTTCGTAATCCTTGGTTTTTTCCTCCACATAGAGAAACTGCTCTTCGATTTGTTTGACGATTTTCTCTTTGTCGGCCGCATTTACTGTGGCATACAGGCTTTGATCGTAGGCGTAGATCGTCTGGAGTGCGGCATTTATTTCCAGCACCGCCTGCAGACCGGGCATCCAGCCGTCGGTAAACTCCGAAACCTTCTCGTTCAGCTTGTGCATTTTGTATACGGCCAAAAAACCGGAAAGGATCATGATGACAAGCAAGATCGAAAAAGCCCCGCTTAATTATTTCCCTATGGTCATTTTCATGCAACCACCCGCTTCGTTCGGTTAAATTTTTTGGTTTAGCTTGCTATGTATTTCCCGATTTTTTTACAAATGAAACCAGAGGGAGAAAACTTTCTGAAAGTACCAACAATGCCGCCTCGACCTCGCGATGCATCTGTAGGATAATAGTTTGAAAAACAGTATGAGTCAGCACTGTGGGAAGAGGAGGAAGCCACTGTGAAACACTATGATGTCATTATTGTCGGGGCCGGTTCCATGGGAATGGCAGCCGGCTACTACCTGGCCAGGCAAGGGGTCCATACCTTGCTGATCGACGCCGGCGACCCGCCGCACCAGATGGGAAGCCACCACGGCGACACGCGCATCATCCGTCATGCATACGGAGAAGGCGAGCTGTATGTGCCATTGACGATTCGGGCCATGGAGCTGTGGAAGGAGCTGGAGGAGGCATCAGGAAAGCGCCTGTTTGTACAGACAGGCGTACTAAGCGGCGGTCCTCGCGACTCTCGCTTCGTGCAAAATGTGCAAAAGAGTGCAGAGCGCTATTCGCTTCCGCTGGAGGTTCTCAGCGCGAAAGAGGCAGCTAAGCGTTGGCCGGGGATACACATGCCAGACGATTTCACCGGGTGCTACGAGCCTACCTCCGGTGTCCTTTACAGCGAAGACTGCATCCGGGCCTATCGCCAGCAAGCGCTTCTCCACGGTGCAGAGCTTCTGGTCAACGAACGGGTAAAAGAAATTTCTGCGGCGCCGGATGGAGCGGTGGTCGCAACCGAACATGGCACCTACGCCTGCGACAGGCTGCTGATCAGCGCCGGAGCATGGAACCCGGATGTACTGACTTCTCTCGGCCTTTCCCTGCCACTGACGCCTACGCGAAAAACGGTCTCCTGGTTTGAAGCAGACGAGAGCCTGTACCGTTCCGACCGGTTTCCCGCATTTATTTTTGATTTGCCGGACTCGATCTTTTACGGCTTCCCCAGCTTTGACGGGGCTGGTGTCAAAATTGGGCGCCATGACGGCGGCCAACCGGTGCACCCCGATCAACTCGACCGCACGTTTGGGACGTGTCCTTCCGACGAAGCGGATACCCGCTCGTTTCTGGAAAAATTCATGCCGCAGGCAGCCGGGCCGTTGCGTCAAGGCAAGGTATGCTTGTACACCTTTACTCCGGACGAGGATTTCATCATCGACAAGCATCCAGAGTACCCGCACATCGTCATTGCCGCCGGTTTTTCCGGACATGGCTTCAAGTTTGCAAGCGCGGTCGGAGAGGCTGCCAGTCAGCTGTTGACCAGCGGAACTGCGGTCCATGACCTGTCCCGTTTTGCCATCGGCCGCTGGTAGGCGCCCCATAACAACAACAGGCCGGGAAGAGTAGAAACCTCTACCGGCCTGCTTTCATAACGGCTTTCATAACGGCTTTCGTAACGGCTTTCATCACAGCTCCCATACTGCCGACCCGATCTCCGCCCTGATTTTCCCGGCTTCTGTCTCCGTGCTTCCAGACATGAAGCGGATTCCCCCGGTATCCTCAAAAGCAGCCAGGTATGCAAAACCAGGCCGCGTCGCCTGGCTCAGCAGTTGGGCGCGTCTCGTCGCTCCGGGTCTGCGCTTGCCGTTCAGATGATGGAGGATCCCCTCCGCGGTTTCGACACCGATCCCATGCCCAAAATATCTGCCATTGCCCAAGTCGACGGCATTTTCCCCCTGCCACTCCGGCTCATCCAGCCGGTACTCGGGATTTTCAAAGTAGAGAATATCCCCTGGCAAAAAGGTGCGCGTTTGCTCTGTAGTCAGCCGAAGATCCTGATCATACCTCCAGTCATAAAGCAAAATGCCTCTGAACAATTGGTCAAAATCTGCCCTGCGAATCGTCTGCAAAACTGCGTGATACAAAATAATGACCATTGCGGTCGCGCATTCAAACGCATAGGCATGGCCGTTTCGGAAAATGTCTTCGATAGCGATGGACGGAGGCACCTCGGGCCGGAGCATGCACCCTCCGTAATCCGTCCGCACCCAAAACCTTTCGTTGCATCTCGTCTCCTCAAAGGTGGCAAAAGCCAGGCCGCTCCGGAACAGCTGCAGGGAGGAAACGACAATTTGATTGCGCAGTCTGAGCTCGTAGCGGAGCAATTCGGCATTTGGATAGTCAAACACTTCCCCCGCCCGAGCCATTCTGTCGACAGTCTCGCGCTGGACGCTGTTCAAACGCCATTCGCTGGCCAATGCCGCCGGGTCGACTGGCATTCCTGCGATACTGATCACGCCTGATATTCCCCCTTCCTGACGCATTGCTACACTGTATGCAGGCTGGGCGGGATTATCACTTTTCTGGCTCGGCGTTGGGAAAAACGTTCGTAGTTCCGGCTGCAGTGGAGGAGATGAAAAAGGGAGAAAACGCTTCAGGTTCGGTGGGACACCGCATGGGGCTGACCTGCCTGGGATTGTGTCCCAAAGACCTTCGCTGTTTTCTCCCTTTTTCATCTCTACAGCGTTTGGTGTTTTCTAGGTTTATGACAGCCGATTGATCCACTTTCCCATGAAAAATACGTCATCGCGGGTGAAGCCTAGCTTTTGATAGAACGCTCCGACTCGCACGTTATCTTGCGCCACCAATAAATTCATCTTATCGCAGCCGACTGCCCTCATCCGCTCCTCCAGCTCGTTCATAAGCAGGCGTCCGATTTGTTTGCCCTGGGATTCTGGATCGACGGCCAGGTGATAGACCCATCCCCGGCGACCGTCGAAAGCACCCATGACGGCACCGATTAACTGGTCTTGCTCGGTGGCTACCAGAAACAGCTCCGGGTCGCGCTGCAGTTTTTTTTCGATCGCTTCCCGGCTGTCGGAGGGCGACAGGGTCAGCCCTGCACGCATCCATAGCTCTACTACCGCCTCATAGTCTGTCATCTGGAAAGAACGAATGTCCATCGTCTCATCACCTTGGTGGAAGATTTGAAATATTGAATGATTATACTACAAATTTTGGCGGCTTATCGGCCAAGGTTTGGAATAGAAGGGACTTTAGACTTTATTCCGCTCGTTTGGTTAATCGTAGATGCGGCATAATAAGGCTCGGGTGATCACAATGGTACGGTTTATGAAGGGAAGCTTGACGGAGATGAGATCATCATCGGTTCTTTTGTGGCAACCACCTCATTCCATACAACCTTGTACAGAATGGAAGACGGACATCTGCTTTTTACTGACCTGAATAAACAACTTCATGGGGCAGATAGTGTTCGCGTAACCGATGACCTTTTCTTTGAAGTGCGTCAAGAGACAGACTCGAGTCCTGACATGTACAAATACAGGAATAAGAAGCTGATTCCTATTTTTTAGCGTGATTTTCTGAGCTATGGGAACTTGATTCTGAAGAGGCAGAAGTCACGGAAAGAGAAATCTAATCCGGTAAACTGGAAGATCGAGATAATGACTGCTCCCCAGCTTTTGAATTTCTCCCCCCATATTGTCGAACATATTGAACAATGTAGTTATCAAGTTCTTGACTTAATTCAATTACAGAATGATGGGAGATGCCTTTTTCCTTTGCAAGGTTGCATAATTGCATTCGTAACTGTTCTATTTGGAATATTAGTTTATTCTGTTCCAATTTCAATTCCCCCAAAATTGGAGTCTTCTCATAGGTTCTAGGACATACTTAGTTTTTATTATAAATTCTGTCGCAAAATTCATTTAACAATCGGATAATTATAGACGTTTTACAAAATTCAACAAAATTCGTCTAATTGATAAAAAAATACCCCATCTCCTAATTGAAGTGCACCCCTTAGAATGGACATTGGATTAAACCCCTGGTAAATCCGATGAAATTTAAGGGGTGCATTTTTTATGGTGAAAAAGGGGCAAACGTTTAGAAGTTATTCTCACGAATTAAAGGTGGAAGCCATACGACTGCATATCGAAGAAGGATGGACATACCGTCGAATCATGGAGCATCTGGGGATTCCGGACCGCCACCGGCTTAAAGTATGGATGAAAAAATATAAACAGTTAGGCGAATTTGGGTTGATGGATCAACGAGGTAGACGTGAAGAATATGTTGATCAAGATCGATATGTTAAAAAGCTAAAACGAGAGAACTCGATGCTAAAAAAGTGTTTGAAAATCTGGATGCGGGAGGTGCAGCCCATAAGTATGAGGCGATCAAGCAAGTAGCTGGTGAGTATACGACTAGTGAACTTTGCAAGCTGTTTGGAGTCTCAAGAAGTGGATACTATGCATACTTGAAACGGCAACAAGCGGACCGGGACAAGCCCGTGAAAGACCTCATCAAAGTAGTTTATAAGAAGTATGATGGTAAATATGGGTATCGACAAACCCAGCTGTTTCTCTTACGAGATCACGGGGTATGGGTCAACCATAAGAAGGTACTACGTCTGATGCAAGAAATGAAGCTCCGTTCTCGAATACGCCGCAAATATCGAGGTCACTATGCTTCAACCGAAGGTGGACGAGTCGCTGAGAATGTGATGCAGCGGAATTTCAAAGCGGATGCACCTAATCGAAAATGGGTAACCGATGTCACACAGTATCGTGTCGCGGATACGTGGCTCTACCTGTCTGCTATTAAGGATTTGTTTAATAATGAGATTGTGGCTTACCACATTGGAGTTCGCAACGACAATCAGTTGGTCCTACGGACCTTTGAGAAAGCCTTTAAAAAGACGAAAGACGTGACTGGACTGATCGTTCACAGCGATCAGGGATTCCAGTACACGTCCTACGCTTACCACGACATGTTGCCGAAGGTTGGCGCCCAAATCAGCATGTCTCGGAGAGGCAACTGTTATGATAATGCCTCGATGGAGAGCTTCTTCTCGCATCTCAAAACGGAAGGGCTCTACCCTTATGATATCCGAAGTGTGGATGAGGCACAAAGGCGAATTGAGGAATATATTCAATTCTACAACCAAAGTCGACCACAACGAAAATTAAAAAGGCTGACGCCTGTTGAATTCAGACGTCAGCTGTCGGTCTAACGGTCGGGTTTTTTCTTACTGTCCACTAAATGGGGTCTTGACCACTAATCGAGAGGGGTATCCATTTTTTATAGGGAAACACTATGCTTACATTATTAATTTCAGGGCACCGATCTTCTCAAAGTAATAGATGCTTTGCATATAGGCTTCCATCCCTTCATCAATAAGTCCATTCGTCATGAAATAATTACCTTTTAGCTTGTAAAATCTCCCTAACTCAGAATATTGATAGGGGTCGTTATCGAAAATCTGAATTTTTTTCTCCTCTTCCTCAAGAAAACTTTTAATCGAATTAAGGTCACTCACTTTGCACAGTGCATCAAATAACTCGGTGAGTCTAAATATCCGGTTAACTTCTGTGGTCTCAACCAGACATTCCCTTAACAAGGGAATAGCTTCCTCATATTTGCCTGTTCTTGAATAAACAGTCCCGCGAAAAAATTTAATCCGTTCAATGATAAATCGGTAATTTAGCTTTTCAAATAAATCAAGGTGTTGTTCTAAAGCCCTATAATCTCCAAGGAACATATATGAATTGCAGATTGCCAAGGCTACTCGCTCTTTTAGCTCATTGTGTGTAAGATCTGCGGCGTGTCCCATCTTTCCGAACTCAATACATTTTTCATACTTTTTCATAGCATGAGCATGAAAAGCCATTTTGTAATAAATGGTTACCTTTTCCTCATTACTCAAAAAATCAACATAGTGCAAGATTTCTTCTCCGGTGTAATAGGTCTCTTCTAATCGATTGAAATCATCTCTTTCTATCAGGTATTTGTTCAATAGTCCTTTTGCCAGAAACCGCTGCATTCCACGTTCTCTGGCATACTTTATAATTACGTGGTATAGCGGCAGCTGAAATCTTAGATCTGATAAAGAGGAAACAAAGTTGTACAGTCGTTCCATTAAGGAATAGCTTTCCTCATAAGGTGTCTCAAGAATCCGCTGAGCAACTCTTGCGGCCAGTGGAACATTGAACAACCGAATTGCCTCATTAAGCAGTCCAAATAGCACCTCAGGACGTTTATCGATTTCAATATAGAGTTCAACAATCTTATCAGTCGGAATATTCAATACCTTAGCTAAGGGCATTGTTATTTTTAATCCCGGACGCCTGGTACTTCCGTTTTCAATCTTTGCAATGACTCCTTTGTGAACACCCGTCAATCTAGCTAGTTGTGAAATACTTAAGTTAGACTGTTTTCTATATTTTTTTAGGACATCTCCGATGGTTGCAAATTCAAGTGTATGTACACTTTCCTTCACGACTGCCACCTTCCAATAAACTGTTCCCATTTCTCTAACAGTCAGTTTTCACCCAAATATTAACATTTGTGCATTTGTTTTGTAAATTGAAGGTTTCTTTTATTACCCAAGTTCAGTAAAGCAAAAGTATAGAAATGAAAACTATCATTCCAATCCTAAAAAATAAAAAGATAGAGCAGCAAGAACTTTCCCCTTGCCTCTCTATCCTTAACTACTCTTATCTTTTTCCATCCCTCACAACAACCACGACTGCACGACAGGGAAAAACACGTACGCCCAAACAACCGTGATCATCGCCCCGGCGATGACCGCCAGCGTGGCGCTGCTTCCCTCAACATCACCGCGCTCGAACGCTTTTGCCATGCCGAGCGCATGGGCGCCCATCCCGTACATCAGCCCGACGGCGAGCGGATGCCGGAGACGCATGCGCTTGATGATTTTCGGTCCGAGAAAGACACCGGCAAAGCTGGTCAGCATGACAAATGCTGCAGTCAGCTCAGGCTCTCCGCCCAACGCCTTCGATAGATTGACCGCTACCGGCATGGTAATCGAGCGAGGAATGACGCTGACGGCGGCTTCACTCCCCAATCCGAGGAAGAAGGTGCTCACCACCCCGGCCAATACAGCCGACAGAGAGCCGAGCGCCAGGCTGCCGACGATCATCCGCCAATTTGCCGCAAGTATCGGCCAGTTCCGATAGAGCGGGATCGCGAAGGCGACCGTCACCACGTCGAGCATGTCTGCAAAGAACGACGTCGCTTCTTTGTATCTTGCAAAGGGGAGATCGAACAGCAAAACGAGCAAGACGATTCCCAGCGGTGCCAGGATGGCCGGAGAAAAGAGCAGACCCGCCTTTTTGGCGCTGATGCGCTTGGCTCCCCAATACAAGGCGAGGGTAACAGCAACGCTACAGGTTTTCCACAGAATCACGCTGCTCGCTCACCCCGCTCCATCGGAACAGCCGCTGGGCCAGAACTCCTGTGGAGATCATCACCAAGGCCGTTCCGCTGACGACCACGGCCAAAACGAGAAGCCCTTTTACACCCAGCATCCACGGGTATTGGACAATGCCCGCAATCGAGGGGATAAAGAACAGAATCATTTCGGACAGCAGCAAAGCCGCTCCCGCTTCCACCCATTTCAGGCGGATCAGGCCCGATTGCAGGGCCGCGAACAGCAGGCCAAGGCCGATCAGGCTGCCAGGTATATGCAGCTGGAAAAACGCTGCTGCCGCTTTTCCCAGCCAGGCAAACACAAATAAAATCAATATCTGCGGCAATGCCGTCAGCCATTTTTTCATCGAGACCACCCCCGGTGCCAGCTAACTGATAGCACCATTGTAAGGGGCCCTCTTGCTATTCGTACAATATATAAACATCATCAAATCTATGCAAAAAAGTTATACATAGGCGTGCTCGCGGACAAATCCGATAAACGCCCGGGCGGCGTGGGACAAATAACGATCTTTGCGGCAGATCAGCGCATACGTCCAATCGATGGGCGGCCAGGAAAGGGCGACGACGTGAAGGCGGCCTTTGTTCAGGCGCTCGGCCACGGACCGCGGTACGAGGGATATGCCCATCTGCGCGGCGACCATCTCCCCGACAAAATCCCACAGCGAGCTCATGTAGGCGACCTTCGGCTCAAAGCCGGCCCGCAAGCACGCTTGCCGGACCACGTCATGCATCGCGTACTCCTCTGTAAACAAGACGAATGACTCGTCTTCAAGCTCCTTCAGATCGACGCTCTCTCTCCCGTACAGCCAGTGCTCCTGGTGCACGATGGCGACCATCTCCTCGGACCGCAGCGGGATTGCCTCGAAGCGTCCCTCGTCCACGGGCAGCACGGTCAAGCCGATGTCGATATGGCCTTGCTCGACCTGTACTTCCAATGGCCTCGCGCTGTACTCCCTCATTTCAAGCTCGATATGCGGGTAGCGCTTTTTGAAGCCGGCAATAGCCGCCGGCAGCAGAAACGCACCTACCGTCGGCAGCAAGCCAAGCTTGACGAATCCCCGCTCCACCTGGCGCAGCTCTTCGATGGAAGCCGTCAAGTCGCCCATGATCTGCAGGACTCGCTGGGCGTACTCAAAGACGAGCTGTCCGGCATCGGTCAATTCGATTTTCCGCTCGGTCCGGTCGAGCAGGATAACATCCAGTTCCGTCTCCAGGCTCTTGAGCATTTTGCTGATGGACGGCTGCGAGACATGGAGCACCTCTGCCGCCCGGGTAAAGCTTTTCTGCTTCGCCACCTCGGCGAAGTACTGAAGCTGCTTGATGTCCATGACAATAGCTCCGATCAGGAGATGGTGAACACTTCATGCTTGCCGGACAGCTCGACAAAGAGGTTCATGCCCGCGATCTGTCCCGCTTTCAGCTTGTCCGCCACCCCGTAATGCTCCACGCAGGTCTTGCATCCGTACACGGGGACTCCCTGCTTCTCCAGCTCCTTTAAATGAAGATGGGCGAGCGATTGCTCTGTCAGGTTGAAGACGCCGCGGTTCATGCAGAAGATGGCGGCCGGTTTTTGCTCTGCCTGTTTGACGTGTACGAGAAAGGTCTCCATCACGATTTCTCCGAGCTCGGGCTCTCCTTTTCCGAATTGGTCGGAAGCGAGCAGGATGACCTTGTTATGCATGGTTTGTTCCTCCTTTTGCAGGTATCGTTGTTACCAGCTTACCATACATGAGCGGTGGATCAGAAATGCTTTGGCTGGTTTTGACCAGTTGATGAAAACGAACATGACAAATTTAACATGCTTGTAAAAAAGACCGCTCCGAAATAGAAAATTTCTACTCGCGGAACAGTCTCTCATTTTACGGATAGATAGTCGCATCACATGCAATTCTTAAAAAAGTTGCAGCAAGTTGACTATAACAATAAAAATTTCAATTTGGTAGTTATCGTTTCAATATGGTAGTAAGGTTTCAATATTCACTACCTTACCTATTCCCTCTCAACTTACAAATCCTCGTTAGCCAACTCATACATTGCCCTCGCATACATCGCCGCAGACTTGAAGAGATCGTCCAGCCCGATAAACTCATCCGGCTGGTGGGCAAGCGACACTTTGCCCGGGAACAGCGGTCCGAAAGCGACGCCGTTCGGAATGTGGGCGGCATATGTGCCTCCCCCGGTGGAGAGCAGCTTGGGCTCTTCGCCCGTGGCGTCACGATAGACGCGCTGCAGCACCTGGATGACCGGATGCAAGCGGTCTACGTGGTGCGGCTTTTTGATGATCGGCGGCTCAACGATGAAGCCGTACTTGCCGACGCTCTTTTCGATCTGCGGCAGGATGCGGCTGTCATCGTCGCAGACGGGGAAGCGGAGGTTGATATGGAAGAAAGACTCGCCCTCCGGCTCGTACTGGATGATCCCCGAGTTGATTGTCAGCGGATCGGTAATCTCGTCCTCGCTGGCGATTCCCAGCGCCCGGCCCCGCCAATCCTCGAACAGATAGGCATCCGTGCAGGCCAAAAAGCGCTGCGCATCCTCCTGGAACGAATAGTCCTTGAGAAAATGAATCAGCAGAAGGCCCGCGTTGATCCCTTGGTCGGGCTCCATCCCGTGGGCTGATTTGCCCTCCAAATGAAAGCTCGCTTCTCCGTCTTCCAGCAGCACCTGTCCGGGGCGGCCGCAAGCAGCCAGATAGGAGCGAAACTCCTCTGCCAGCGCCTCCAGCCTCTCCTCTGGACCTGCTACCCTGGCCCGGGCCGCTTCCGGCACCATATTGGGAACGCCGCCTGCAAAAAACGATGCCAGGAAAAGCCCGGATCGGTCGTTTTCATTTGCCGAGGCGCTTGCCCCTATTTGCCGCAAAACCACTCTCGTGTTGATCTGCCCTTTCTCCGCATGGACGATCGGGAAGTCCGCATCGGGCGCAAAGCCGGTCAGCGGCTTCTTCTCCATCACCTTGTAGTGCTCGATGCAGCGGCACTGATTTTCTTCATTGGTCCCGAAAATGAGGCGGATGTTCCGCTTGAGGGCAAGCCCGGACTCCTTGACGATTTTCAACGCGTAAAAAGCAGCCAGCGTCGGTCCCTTGTCGTCGATAGTGCCGCGCGCATACAGCTTTCCGTCGCGGATGGACGGCTCATACGGCGGGCTTGTCCATTCTCCGGTCGCCGGTACGACATCCAGATGGCAGAGGACGGCGATATAGTCGTCATCTGGCGCTCCCGGGCCGTACTCGGCGTAGCCGTAGTAGCCCGCCTCATTTTTTACGCGAAAGCCCTCCCGGCTGGACAGCTCGAGCATATAGCTCAGCGCCCGCGCCACCTCGGCCCCCATCGGCTGATCCGGTCCTGCCGTCGACAGGTCGTACGTGCTCGGGATGCGCAAAAGGCCGCCCAAATCCTCCAGCAGCTCCTCTTTTCGCCGTTGTACCTCATCCATCCAGTCCATGCTCTTCACCCTTTTCCGTCTCGTTCCCTTTATCTGTCAGGTCAAGCTTCGTTCTCTCCAGCCGACCGTGTCATCCATTTTCGGCGCCCGCTCATCCAAAAGCCAGCAAGCCGCCTGATGCGTATCCGAGCAGCGCATGTGCTCCGGCTGATACGACAGGCAGATCTCCAGCGCGTACGGACAGCGCGAGGCGAATCCGCAGCCCTTCGGCGGGTCCAAGAGGTCCGGCGGCGTACCCGGAATCGCCATCAACTGCTCCTCTTGCATGTGCAGCTTGGGCATGGAGGCCAAGAGTCCCATCGTATACGGGTGCTTTGGCTGGTAAAAGATTTCGTCCACCGTGCCGACCTCGACGATTTTTCCCGCGTACATCACCGCCACGCGCGAGGCCATGTTGGCGACGACCCCCAGATCATGGGTAATCAGGATGATGGCCGTCCCCGTCTTTTCCTGCAAATCTCTCATCAGGTCGAGAATTTGCGCCTGGATGGTAACGTCGAGTGCGGTCGTCGGCTCGTCCGCGATCAGAATTTTCGGGTTGCAGGCCAGCGCCATGGCGATCACCACACGCTGCCGCATGCCCCCGGACATCTGGTGGGGATACTGCTTGTACCGCGTCTCCGGCTGCGGGATGCCGACCAGCGCCAGCAGCTCGACCGACCTTTTTGCCGCCTCTGCCTTGCTTACCTTTTGGTGCTTCAAAATGACTTCGTCGATCTGCTTCCCGACGGTCATCGTCGGATTGAGCGAGGTCATCGGGTCCTGGAAAATCATCGAGATTTCCGCGCCGCGAATGTCCTGCATCTCCTTTTCCGACAGCTTGGCCACATCCCTGCCCTCGAACAGGATTTCTCCGTTCTTGATCCGTGCCATCGGGCTGGGCAAAAGACGCATCAGGCTTTTGGAGGTGACGGACTTGCCTGAGCCGGATTCGCCCACGATGGCGAGCGTCTCTCCCTTGTCAAGCTCCAGGCTGACGCCGCGCACCGCCTTCACTTCCCCGACATACGTCGAGAAGGACACTTCCAAATCCCTGACTTCCAGTAGTTTGTTCATGTCGCTTCGCTCCTCGTCATGATGCTATTTGCGCATTCTCGGGTCAAGCGCGTCCCGCAAACCGTCGCCCAGGATGTTAAAGGTAACCATGATGGCGATGATCACGATAGCCGGATACAGGAGCAAATGGTACTGCGTATTGATCGCCTGATATCCGTCGTGAATCAGCACGCCCAGTGAAGCCATCGGCTCTTGCAGGCCAAGGCCGATAAAGCTCAAAAACGCCTCGGTAAAGATCGCCGACGGAATCGTAAACATCGTATTGATCACGATAATCCCGATCGTGTTGGGAATCAAATGCTTCAAAATAATTTGCGTATTGGATGCTCCCAGGGAGCGAGCCGCGAGCACATATTCCTGCTCCTTCAGCTTGAGGATTTGCGCACGCACCAGACGGGCCATGTTTACCCATCCGGTAATGACCATCGCCAGCATGATCGTCATGATCCCCGGCTCCATCACCATCATCAGCAAAATGATGATGATCAGGCTCGGAATCCCGATGATGATCTCGACGATCCGCTGCATGACATTGTCCACTCTGCCGCCGATCAGGGCGGAGATGGCTCCGTACGCGACACCGATCACCAGATCAAGCACCGCTGCCAGCACAGCGATCAACAGCGAAATGCGGGTGCCTTCCCAGATGCGGGCCCATTGATCGCGGCCGAACTTGTCCGTCCCCAGCCAGTGATCGGCGTTCGGCGCCTTGTACACTGCACTGTAGTCGGTATCGTAATACGTATAGGACGTCATCCACGGCCCGATGATGGCCAGCACCCCCAAAAGGATCAGGATGATCAGACTGACGATGGCCGCCCGGTTTTTCCGCAGCCTCCGAAAGCTGTCCTGAAAGGCTGTGAGAGGGGGCCGTGAAATTTTTTCCGGTTCTTTCGCGCTGACGCTGGCGGGTCGAAATAAATGGTCCAGACTCGCTTTTTCTTGCTGCTGCATGTTCTCACTCCCCTCCCGAAGCCAGACGGATTCGCGGATCGATCACGCTGTACAACATATCGACGATCAGCATGATGAACACGTAAAACGCGCTATAGAAAATGGTGATACCCATGATCGTGGAATAGTCGTTCATTTTGATTGAATCCACAAACAGGCTTCCGATGCCGGGTACCCCAAAAATGTTTTCGATAACTAGTGATCCGGTCAACAGATTGACGACGATCGGACCTAAAATGGTGACGACAGGAATCAGCGAGTTGCGAACGGCGTGCCGCATGACTACTGCCATATTGGTCAATCCCTTCGCCTTTGCCGTCGTAATGTAGTCCTGCTGCAGTACCTCCAGCATTTCATTGCGGGCAAATCTGGCAATGATCGCGACTACGCCCACGGAGAGTGCGACGGACGGCAGGATCGAGTTTTCGTAGCTGTCCCAGAAAGCGACAGGCAACAGCCCCCACTTGAGACCGACGTAGTATTGCAAGAGTGCTGCCAAAACGAAGTTGGGGACCGAGACCCCCAGCACGGCGATAAACATCGTGAAGTAATCCCAGGCGGAATTATGCCGGTAGGCTGCGATAATTCCCAAGATCAGGCCGATCGACAAACCGAGTACGACCGCCTGCAGACCGATCAGGGCGGATGGCCCGATCCGGTTTACGATAATGTCCTTGACGGGCATGTTTTTATAGGTAAAAGAAGTACCAAAATCGCCTTGAACGACGTTCGCCAGGTAGCGCACATATTGAACGTACACCGGCTGATCCAAACCGTAGCTGGCGTACAAGAGCTGCCGCTCCTCTACGGGCAGTCTGTTCAGTTTTTCCTCGTCAAACGGCGTACCGGGAAGCTGTTTCATCAGAAAAAATGTAGCCGTCGTGATGACAAACAGGGTGATGAGGAGATACACCAGCCGCATGCCGATATATCGTTTCATGCGTACACCTCCTGTAGCAGAAAGATAAGGAAGAAGAGAAGGGGCTTCTCTTCTTCCCGCAAGTCAAGCTGTTATTCCACAGTTGCGTACTTGTATTCCACCGGGGAACCGTACGGATGGAAAATCAGGTTTTTCACGTGCGGCTTTTGCAGGAAGGAGTTTCCTCTGTAGAACAGCGGAGAAACTACCGCGTCTTCGGCCAGGAGGATTTTTTCTGCTTCCAGCAGCATGTTGATCCGTTTTGTTTCATCGACTTCTTTTTTCGCGGATGCGATCAGCTCATCGTACTTCGGATTTTCGTAGTTGCCGCGGTAAGGCGTATGGTTCGCCCACAGGTCGAGGTACGTCATCGCATCGTCGTAGTCCGCTCCCCATCCGGTTACGCCGAACTGGTAGTTGCCTTCGTCCATTTGCTGGTTGCGTGCTTTTACGGTTTTCGTTTCAACCGTTACGTCAATCCCGAGGTTTTTCTTGTATTCGCTTTGCAGGAAGGTACCCAGGTCCTTGGAAAGGGAATCATCCGGTACCAGAAGCTTCAATTGCGGCGCTTTGCCCAATTCCTTCACGCCTTGCTCCCAGTACTCTTTCGCTTTCGCCGCATCGGCCTTGATCAGATCGCCCTGCAGGTCGCGGAACGATTTGTGGTCGACACCGCTCATCTGGACCGGAATCATGCCGGTTGCCGCTTTGGAGCCGTTGTTTAAGATCACTTGCTCCAAAATGGTCGCATCATAGGCAAGCTGCAGAGCCTTGCGGATGTTCAGGTTAGACGTGCCTTCCCCTTTGGTGTTGAACTGGATGTAGTTGGTACGGAACTCGATGTCTGTCGTATACTCAGGGTCGTTCTTGAAGGTGTCAACGTCTGCAGAAGAGAGCATTACGCGGTCGAGCTCGCCTGCCTTGTAAGCGTTAAGCGCTGTGCTTTGCTCCTTGATGACCTTCAGGTTGATTTTTTCCACTTTTACATTGGCATTGTCCCAGTAGTTTTCGTTTTTCACGAGCGTCGCTCCGGAAGCCGGGTCAAACGAGGTCAGCTTGTACGGACCTGCATACAGCATGTTTTCCGGTTTCAGTGCGTAATCCGCGCCCTTCTCTGTTACAAACTTCTCGTTGAGCGGGAAGTACAGGATGAAGGTAGTCAGACGCAGGAAGTACGGTGTCGGCTGGTTCAGCGTAACCACCAGTGTCTTGTCGTCTTTCGCATCGATTGCGACAGCATCCGCGCTGCCTTTTCCGGATGCGTATTCAGCGCCGCCCTTTATGTAGTCGGACAGGATGAAAGCATAGCCGCCTTTGGAGGTTTGCGGGTTCATCGCTCCGAGCCAGGCGAATTTGAAGTCGGCTGCGGTGATCGGATCGCCGTTGCTCCACTTGATCCCGTCACGCAGGGTAAATGTATAGGTCAAGCCGTCTGGAGAGACTTCCACGCCTTTTGCCAATGCAGGCTGCGGCTCGTGCTTCTCATCGAGGCGGTACAGACCTTCACTGACGTTGTTCAGCACGGAGAACGAAATGTTGTCCGAGGTAGAGAACTGGTTCAGGTCTTTAATCTCGTTTTCAAAGGAAAGGTTGATAACGCTTTCTTTTTTCGCTTGCTGACCGTCTGCCGCAGGTGCTGTTCCTCCGGGAGCACTGCTCGATCCCTTATCGCCGCTGAAGTTGCATCCCGTGGCGACGAGGCTGACCAGCATCAGTAGACATAGCAAGGATGTGGACCACTTCTTCTTCATTGATCTGTCCCCCTATTTTTGGTGTCAGAAGTATATTTGCATAAAGACGGCGCTTTCACTTTCATGACGAAGCGCTGTCTCATACACGAGTAACAGCATCGCACGGCTCTTTTCTCAAGCGGAGAAAGCCAGACGATCAGCAGGAGAGAAACAGGCCGACTGCCTCATGTAGCCAACTGCCTTAGGGAACCGACTGCCCTAGGCAAAATCGGCTCCGGCCAGCGGGGCGAAGTGCTGCAGCGCCAGAGCGCCCGCGCCGATCACGATGGCTTCTGCCTTCAGCTCCGAAGCGATGATGCGGAAGGTTCCCTTGAACGGCTCCCAGATCACTTGCTCGCAGTGCTCGTGAACCAAATCCACGATTTCTGTGTAGTTCTCGATCAAGTCTCCGCTGAGAATCACCGTATCCGGGTTGTACATGCAGACGATATTGTTGATCGTAATCCCGATGTACAGGGCTGTGCGAGAGACGATCTCCTTGGCCCAGCGCTCGTCGGCACGCGCCGCTTCGAACACTTGGCCGATGTCAGTGATCTCCTTGACGCGCCGCGCTTCGGTGATGAGGGCGTTTTCGTCTACATAGGTCTGCAGGCAGCCGCGCTTGCCGCATTCACACAAATTGCCGTTGGGGTCCAGGGTCGTATGCCCAAGCTCCCCGGCACTGTTCGATCCTCCTCGGAAGATCTCCCCGTCGATAATCAGTGCCGAACCGATACCGGTACCGATCCCGATCAAGGTCGTCTTCGTCGACCCCTTGGCCGAACCGTACAAGTATTCAGAAAGGATTTTCACTTTCAGGTCGTTGTCGATCACCGTCTTGATCCCGAGGATTTGTTCCACCAGAGCTGCAAACGGCACGTTTTTCCAACCGAGCGTACTGGAAAACTGGACAATCCCTTTTTCGTAATCGATCACGCCAGGGACACCGATTCCGATGCCTACGACTTTCTCGGGTGAAATCTTGCATTTCTTGATCAGGCCGGAAATCTCTCGGCCAATCAATGCTGCCGTTTCCTCAGGCGAGGACTCCAATGCCGTGTGAGCGACGCGGTGATGCTCTACCACCGTTTCGCTGAAATCCATCATCCCGAATTTGATGCGCTTTTTTTCGATTTCGACTCCCACGGTATAAACGGCGTCCGCTATGATGTCCAGCTGGACCGCCTTGCGTCCGACACCCGAGGATGTCAAATCCGTCTCCTGCACCAAGCCCTCCTCGCACAGCTCGCTCACAAAGCGGCCGACGGAGGTGGCGCTCATTTTGGTGATCTTGGCCAGTTCGGCCCGGGAAATCGGACGCTGCTTTTTAATGATGTCCAGGATCATCTGCTTGTTGTGCTGCTTGATGACGTCCTGGTCCTGCTTTACGATTTTTTTCATCACGGACATGCTCCTCTTCCACATATTCGCGTTTCAAGGTTTATTTATCCAACAGTGTTATAAATTGTGTGATAAAAGATGGATAATACTCCGATCAAACACGAGGAGCAGACGATTTTTGCTTTATTTCGGTCGGATAGCTTTTTTAATTTCTCCATTGGTGTTAATAATGAGTTTATCTGGCATCCTGTATGAAGTCAACTGTTATTTCCAAATGGTGCGACGCTTTTTATTTTTTTGAAAATGCCTCTCACGCCATCCCTCCCCATACTTGATTTTGAGCCGACCGACCGCGTCTTTTCCTCTCTTGACCGCAGAAAAAACCACCCGGCAAATGCGGATGGTTGGCAAGCCTTATTTGATCGAATTCCAATCGTAGGGCGTTTCCTGATACACATAGTAGTTGAGCCAATTGGAAAACAGCAGGTTGGAATGAGCGCGCCACCTGACCACTGGCGGTAGGCTCGGGTCATCCCCCGGGAAATAGTTTCTGGGAATGGCAATCTCGAGGCCTTTGCTCACATCACGTTCATACTCTTCCCGCAGCGTGCACGGATCGTACTCGGAATGTCCGGTGACGAAAATTTGCCTGCCGTCTTTCGTCGCAACGATGTACACACCCGCCTCCTCCGATTCGGACAATATCTCCAGCTCCGGCACTTTCTCGATGTCCTCCCGCCGATTCTCCGTGTGACGGGAGTGCGGAATGTAGAATACGTTGTCAAACCCGCGGAACAGCTTCACATTCTGCTTGTTCAAGGTGTGCGGAAAAACGCCGAACAGCTTCTCGGGAAGCGGATGCTTCGGAACGCCGAAATGATGGTACAGCCCTGCCTGTGCGCCCCAGCAAATATGCAGTGTCGACGTCACGTTGGCCATCTTCCAGTCGAGAATTTGCTGCAGCTCCTCCCAGTAGTTCACCTCGCAAAAATCCATCTGCTCCACGGGCGCTCCGGTAATAACCATTCCGTCAAACTTCTCGTGCCTGATTTCCTCAAAGGTCTTGTAGAAGGTGGCCAGATGCTCTTCCGGCGTGTTCTTGGAGGTATGGCTGGACGGGTGCAGCAAAACGACCTCCACTTGCAGCGGGGTATTCCCCAAAAGGCGGAGCAGTTGGGTCTCCGTAATCTGTTTCACTGGCATCAGGTTGAGAATGACGATGCGCAGCGGGCGAATGTCTTGGGTAAACGCCCTGCTCTCCTTCATCACAAAGATGTTTTCATTCTCCAATATCTCTGTCGCCGGCAACTCATCAGGCAATTTGATTGGCATGTTTCTCCCCCTTTCAGTCCGTCACAACGCTGTCGCCAGACAATAATCCGACTAATTCGCCATGACTACTTAAGATTCCTGCTTCACTTTTCCCTGCATTCAAAATGTTCTGTCTCTACTATAGCAGGAAAACGGACTACAGGGGGTACTGCCTTAGGCAGGCATTCGCTTTGGCTTGCATATTTTCCGCGTACGTCCCTATCGCTTTCATTTCTCCGCCGTCCGCTTTTCATCAGACTCAGACATCCGCAGCCGTCAGTGCACAGATACTCGCTTCCCGCCTGGCTCTTTTTCCGGTGCGGCTGCCCGTCTGAGAAACAGCGAGCAGGCCCAAGCGACGGCAATCAGCGCGAATGCCAGCAGGAACGCGCTTTTCATCCCGGCAAGCATAGCCAGGATTTTTCCCGTAGCATCATTTTGCGCGCCTGACGGACTTTCCAGAAACCGCTTGGAGCCATTCGTCATGACCGTCACGAGAAGCGCTGTCCCGACCGCACCCGATACCTGCTGGAGCGTGCCGATAATCGCTGTGCCGTGGGGGTATAGCGGCGGCGGCAGTTCATTTAGGGCATTGGTCATCACGGGCATCATCAGCATGGAGATGCCCAGCATGAGCAGCGTGTTCAACAGCATGATCATCCCGTAAGAGGTAGACAGCGTAATGATGGCAAATTGCCAGAGCGTATTTCCGATCAGCGCCAAGCCGATGACCGCCAGCCACCTCGCGCCGAATTTATCAAACAACCGTCCGGTGATCGGAGACATGATCCCCATCACCACTCCGCCGGGCAGCATGACCAGACCCGCTTCCAGCGGACTGTATCCCAGCGCGTTTTGCAGAAAAATCGGCAGCAGCAGCATCGCCGAGAACATCGCCATCATGACGATCATCATGATCAGCGTCGAGATGCGGAATACCTTGTATCCAAACGCCCTCAGATCCAGCAGCGGCTGCGGAATGACGAGCTGTCTCCATACGAACAGCCCCAAAGAAACGGCCCCGGTGACGATCGGAATGAGGACGCCATTGCCCGTCCATCCCCCGTGACTTTCGCCAGCGCTGCTAAAACCGTACACAATCCCTCCGAATCCGAAGGTCGAGAGAAGAAGCGAGATGACGTCAATTTTGGGATTCGTCGTCTCTGTCACATTCTTGAGCTTGGCATAGGCAAAGCCA
This sequence comes from Brevibacillus sp. FSL K6-2834, assembly GCF_038592925.1. Lineage (NCBI taxonomy): Bacteria > Bacillati > Bacillota > Bacilli > Caryophanales > Paenibacillaceae > Brevibacillus > Brevibacillus sp. FSL K6-2834. The sequence goes on along the minus strand of NZ_CP151945.1, from coordinate 1,072,301 downwards.
ATTACAAACAAAGCGATAGGCAGCACACCGTAAAAAAGCACCCTCCAACTGAAATGCTCGACGATGATGCCGGACAGCGTAGGTCCGATCGCAGGGGCAAAGGTGATTACAATCCCGATGGTCCCCATCGCTGAGCCTCTTTTTTCAATAGAGACGATGGCAAATACTACATTGGTCAGCAAAGGAAACAACAGTCCAGTCCCGGCAGCCTGCAGCACCCTGCCGGTTACCAGCAAGGCGAACCCTGGCGAGATCGCCGCGATGAATGTTCCCACTGTGAACAAGCCCATCGCCGACAGGAACAGGCTCCTTGTCGTGAACCGCTGGAGCAAATAGGCGGTAATCGGTATGAGGACTCCGATCACGAGCAAGTACCCGGTCGTCAGCCATTGCGCTTTGCTTGGTGAAATGCCGATGTCGGCCATGATTTTGGACAAGGCAACGTTGAGCAGGGTCTCGTTCAAGATGGCTACGAACACGCCCAGAATCATGACCATGACCACGACAAAATTGCCTCTGCTCCCGAAAGTCCCTCCTGTATGCTGCACTTCGCGTTTTTCCACAATCGCTCTCCTCTCCTTGGCAAATGCGCCCTGTTTCATGGACTCTCTTGAACCGTTGCCGCCCTCCCGCTTCGTTTTTAGAACCTTATTCTAGCCTGAAATGCCTGCACAGATTTCTTACCGATTGCTATGTTGCTGACGGCGGTATGCATGCCCGAAAGCTCTGAAAATACGCTCCACCGAAAGCATGCGGGAAAGAGTCCTGCCAAATGAGGCCAGCGTGGCTCCAATCTGGAAATCACCCTTTTTTTTGCGTATGATAGAGGGTAATGATCTTTTGCTAGAAGGGAGACAAAATGGCCCCCCGCTCAAAATGGTTGATATATAAATGGATTCTCGCGATAATCATCGCTTGCTTGTGCATGTTCCCGGCGACCCCCTCGCCAGCCGATACATTTGCTTCCGATGCAACGGCCAAGTACACGTCCGTAAAAAGCGAAGCCGTCCAGATTGTCAGCTACCGGCCTCATTTTACGGTCAAGTTTTTGAAGCAAAAGCTGCAAGGCTCCCTGTTCATGGACCAGTTGCGGAATTTGCAGCAAACGTACGCCGCCCCGCTCGTGACATTCCTGTTTGTGATCCAGACGCTGCTAAAATGGACCTTGCTAATGCCGATCCGATACGGGTCGATCTTCGTGGGCAGCTCCCCTTTTGGAACGCATTACATTCCAGAGAGGGGAAAAGCGGAACATGAAACATACAAAACAAGATGCCGAAATGATTCGGAGAACCGTAAAAGATTTGAAAATATTTGTCATCTTCATCGGGTTCGTGGTGGCAGGTTTGCTGGCCGCCAAATATTACTTGGGCTAACATGCAAATCCTCCCCTTGTTTTTGGGGGAGGATTCATTCATTGTCACGACGAGCCTATCATCAGAGCAAAAAGGAGTCTGTTCCGTGGAAAAATCACTTTATTTCGTCGTTAGCTGGGCGGACGCCAAGCAGTATTCGGACGCACTGAAAAAGCTTGGTATCGAACATATCATTGAAACGCCTGAAGAGATTCCTTCTCTCGTGCCGGGAGAGCTGGCTTTTGTATTTCCGAGCTTGCCCGTGCGCGTTTACGCCAAAGTCAGGACGCTTTTTTCACATAACGGCAAAAGATATTAATGCTGTGCCTGCCATGTAGAGCGTATTCGTCCTCCTGTTTGCGTCCCTCACACGCCATTCCTCCGCAATCAAAACCAGATTGTCAAACATCCCAAGCCGGTCCCGGCAATGTCTCCCATGATCGCAAATTTGGAACAGAAATCATTTTCCTCCCCCTCTATAATCAAGCCGGGAGGGAAAGAAATGAAGCCATTGCAAACAAGAGATCCATTTCACGTATACATCTATACGTGTTTCCTGTCACAGCTATTTTTCACCTTTGTATTTACGGTGAATCTGCTCTATCAAGTACAAGTCGTGAAGCTCGATCCGTTTCAGCTCGTTCTCGTTGGAACGGTATTGGAACTATCCGTTTTTCTTTTTGAGATTCCAACGGGAGTTGTTTCAGATTTAAAAAGCCGGAAGCTTTCTATCATCATTGGCTATGCGTTGATCGGCATTGGCTTTCTGGTAGAGGGGCTCTTTCCGCATTTTATACCCGTGCTGTTGAGCCAAGTCCTTTGGGGGCTCGGCTATACATGTACAAGCGGCTCGCAACAAGCCTGGATTGCCGATGAAATAGGGGAGGATCGCGCTTCACTTGCCTTTATGAAAGGGGCTAAAGCGAACAGGCTTGGGGAAATCATCGCGATCCCTTTTAGTATGGCCACAGGTTTTTTTATGGTTAATCTGCCGATCGTTATCGGCGGGAGTTGTATGATTGGGCTTGCTGTATTTTTGAGTTTTGCCATGAGAGAAGAAAATTTCAAACCTGCGGATCGCGAGGAACGAAAATCGAGTTGGCAGAGCATCAAGGTGAATATGAATACGATCATTCATTTTACGAAAACAAGCGCGATCATCCGCATCCTATTTCTCATTGCCTTGTTTGTCGGATTTTATAGTGAAGGATTCGACCGGCTGTGGATATCCCAGTTTTTGAACGTATCCCATTTATCGGACGTAATGGATGGTAGTTTCGTGGCGGTAGTTGGCAGCATTCAGCTCATCATCGTGCTCATTTCCTACGTGATCCTGCACTTTGTAAGTCGAAGCCCGATCCATCAGCATCTGCGCCTGATTTATGTATCGCTGTTTATCGGGAGCAGCGTGATTATCGCCTCATTGCTCGGTTTTGCGTTCTCTTCGCTTGGCGCTGTTTTAATCGCATTCTACGTCATCATCCAGGTGACGCGATCTGTGATGCATCCTTTGGAGGACATCTGGTTAAATAAAATCATTCCCGACTCGTCCACGCGTGCGACCTTCTTTTCCGTCAAAGGGCAAGTCGACGCCATCGGGCAAATCAGCGGCGGACCCGTAATCGGCTATATCGCTTCGAGCTTTACCATCAGGACGGCTATTGTGGCAAGCGCCATTCTGTTGACCCCTGTTCTAGTTTTCTACCATAAGCTCTTGAAAAAACGGAAAGGGTGAATCGATCACCCTCTTTCTTTTTCGATAATGGGAATATGGATTTCCATATAGATTTTTTCGTAATCCCAGTAATGGCAGTGTTCATCGTAGTATTCGAAATCAAAGCCGGCTTCATCTATTTCGTAAGACGATTGCGGCAGCCAATCTTCAAGGATGTATTGCCACGTTCCTTTAATGGAGGGGACGAACTGTGCGGGTTCCACGAGCGGCGTCCGAAAGATTGCGTACGTGGTTTCCGGGATGAGAAAGGCCGTCAGTTCCTTTGGAAGAGGGCGATCGTTATCGTAATGTACGGCAAATAAATACGTAAATCGGTCCTTGTCCTGCTCGTTGCTTATATTGATGCAGTACTCGCCATGCTTTTCAGGGGATAATAATTGATAGAGAAACCGTTCTATCGAGCCATCGGTTAACCCTCGTTGCTGCCAAAATGCCGGGGCGTCCCTCGTATAACGGACATTTTCAAAAGCGCCTTCGAACGCTTTACCCGCTACATAAAACGCGCTCCGCTTCGCGATCTTCGGCTGCATAATGATTCCGCCTGTATTTTTTTCATGGAGGCTTAAGAGATTTAATTTTTGCGGCAGCGATAGCGGACAATGCAGCTTGTATAAGCTTGGAGGGCTGCCAAAGCATTTCTTGAATGCCTTCGTAAAGCCGGAATGGGTCTCGAAGCCATAATCCATCGCGATTTGAATGATCTTTTCGCCGTTCGCCAATTCATACATCGCGTATTGCAGCTTTCTTTTGACAACGTAGTCCATGATCGTGAAACCGGTATGCTTGTGAAAAATCCGATAAAAATGGTAGGGCGAATATCCAGCCATCGCCGCCAGCTTTTCCGGATCGATTTCATCTTTAATATGATCTTCGATATAATCGATTGCTTTTTGAAGCAAGAGTAATTGGTGGATACAAGCACCCCCTTGTAGACATACGATGGGCCCTATTCAGATACCGGGCAATCCGTTCATTGTCTAGAGTATCAACAGCATCGGCAGACGTCCGCGTCCAGGCCGGCTTTCAAAGCGAACTAAAATAAAAATAACAGATAAGCGGCTTGATCGCATCAGGCTGCTTATCTGTCGTAGAACATGTTTCTCTGGCGCAAAAGCAAACTGCTTTTCCTATTTTTTAAACGTCACGATTTCACTCGTATCTCCAAACCGGAGAACAGGCTGGCTCGGCTCCGTCTCGGCGATGATCTTCCCGTGCCGAATCGAGTAACGGACGGTAGCCTGGCGGCGAATCGCATCGTATTCGTCCTGTGCGTTGAGAATGATCAGATTGCCCGGCTTTCCTTCCTCGATGCCGTACTCCGCTTCGATATGCAGCGTCTTCGCGCTGTTGACGGTAATCAGATCAATCGAGTCGACGATTTGCTCGTAGCCCATCAGCTGGCAGGCGTGAATGCCCATGAACAGCACCTGCAGCATATTCCCGGTACCGAGCGGATACCACGGATCGAAAATGTCGTCATGGCCGAAGCAGACGTTGATGCCCTCCTGCACCATCTCTTTCACGCGCGTGATGCCGCGGCGTTTTGGATAGCTGTCAAACCGCCCCTGCAGGTGGATGTTGACCAGCGGGTTGGCCACGAAGTTGATGCCGGACAGCTTGAGCAGACGGAACAGCTTCGACGCATAGGCATCATTGTACGAATGCATGGCCGTCGTATGCGAAGCCGTCACCTTTTCCCCGATCCCCAGACGGAGTGCCTCGGCGGCTACCACCTCGACGAAGCGGGACTGCTCATCGTCGATTTCGTCGCAGTGAATGTCTACGAGACGGTCGTATTTCTCAGCCAGGCCAAAAGCGAGCCGCATGGATTCGACGCCGTATTCGCGGGTAAATTCGTAATGCGGGATTCCTCCGACAACGTCAGCGCCGAGACGAAGCGACTCTTCCAGCAGCTCCGCTCCGTTGGCGTAGGAAAGAATGCCTTCCTGCGGGAAAGCGACGAGCTGGAGATTGACGTACGGAGCCATCTCCTCCTTAACCTCCAGCATGGCGTGCAGCGCGGTCAGGCTGGGGTCTGTGACGTCCACATGCGTGCGAACATGCTGAATCCCCTGTGCCACCTGCCATTTGAGCGCTGTTTTGGCCCGCTCTTTGACATCTTCCTTGGTCAGCGTCTGCTTGCGCTCCGACCAGCGTTGGATGCCTTCAAACAGCGTTCCGCTCACATTCCAGCTAGGCTCTCCTGCTGTCAAAGTCGTATCCAGATGGATGTGCGGCTCGATGAACGGCGGCAGAACTAGCGCCCCACCCGCATCCACCACTTTTCCTTCAAAACCTGTGATCTCCGTGGCGATTTTGACGATCTTGCCGTCACGGATGGCGATTTGCCACAGCCCTTCGCGTCCGCGAAGCTTTGCGTTGGTAATAAGCACAATCTTTCACCTCTTCATTTTTGTCGCTTGCTTCTGTGTCTGCTTTATTTTACCTGTTTTCCGTCAGATTCGCTGAACGGTGCGCTCCCATGGCTCGCATGACGACGACATAGATCAGCGCCGAGCCGATGATTGCATTGAGCGGCGGAATCCCCGGCACGAATGTCGCGAGCAGGACACCGGCTACCCAGGCAATGATTGCGACTACATTGACGCTGGCAAATGTTGCTGTCTCAAAATGCTTGTACTTCTCCCGGTTGACGAAGAAGTAATCCGCCAGAATAATGGCTCCGATCGGCGGCAGCGTGGAGCCGAGGAAGGTCAGGAAATCGACGAAGTTGTTGTAGAGCCACCAAGCCAAGGCGGTCCCGACCACGCCGTTGAAAATGACCACTTTTTTGATTTTCACTTTGGTAATGTTGGACAGGCCAAGGCCTGAAGCGTAGAGCGCATTGTCGTTGGTCGTCCAGATATTCAAACCGAGAATGATAATGGCCGGCAGAATCATTCCCTGCAAGAACATCACTTCAGAAACATCGGACTGTCCCGTCGCGATGGCCCCGATCGCCCCGAAGAAGAACATTAGCGAGTTGCCGATGAAAAAGGCGATCACAGTCGCGATCACGCTGTTTCGCTTGGAGTTGGCAAAGCGGGTAAAGTCCGGCGTCAGCGTTCCGCCGCTGATGAAAGACCCGACGCAGATCGTCAGGGCTGTCGCCATGGAAATCGCTTGCGCCGGTTGATATTGCAAAAGTCCCTGCAGTCCCCCCACAGAGTTCGCTGCATCAGTAACCGAAATCATGCCCAGTACGGCAATGGACGGACACGCGATAAAGCTCAGTATGGCCAATGCCTTGATGCCGAAGTAGACAGTAGCCGTCATCACAATACCGAACACCACGATCAGCAAAAGCGTATCGATCCCCGTCACCTTGTTGACTGGCAAAGCAAACATCGCTACCCCAACGCCGAACCAGCCGATCTGCGTCGCCGCCAGCATGAACGAAGCGAGGTACGAGCCCTTTTCCCCGAAGGCAAAGCGGGCCAAAAGATGCGTGGACAGGCCCGTATCAGCGGCCATATACGCCAATGCCCCGGTGTAGATGCCAAGAATCAGATTTCCTGCAAGTACGGCCAGTACGAACTGGGTAAAGGTAAGCCCCGTCCCGAGCTGACCGCCCGACCACATGCTGGCCGAGAAAAACGTAAAGCCGAGCATCACGACGAGAATGTGCCAAAAACTGCTGCGCTGCGATTTCGGAACCGCTTCGAGTGAATATTCCTTATCGACGGATGAAGTGCTCATCTGTACCACCCCTGTTGTTATTTTGTAGACCGGCACCCAACCAAAAAGAGGCCTCCTGCCGTAATTCCTGACAAGAGGCCTCTTTCACCACAACGACAGAAAGGGACACAAAGATTCCCAGCCTGCCATCAGCGGATTTCCGACTTACCTTGTCAGCCTCACGGGACTGATTTAAAGGTACCGTATCTAGTTCATTGGAATTATCTGCGATTCTTGTCCATCTGTCAATGAAAACCTGCCGACGAGACCCCGCTAGTTTTTTCACAAGTGTATGCGGACCCTTTCATCGCTATGACAAGAACTTATTTTCCTTTGTCGATATAGCGCTGCATCAGGCTCGCTCTGGTCAGCCAGACCTGGTCGCTCAGATGAATCCGGTAATGCTCGGGATTCATCATCCGCAAGTACTCCGGCCAGAACATCTGCAGCTGCTCCTTGTGATGACGGCGGATTTCTGCCAGATCAGGCAATTGATACACACGCTTGCCTTCCACAAAGACAGGGACGAGCAGCGGCTCGGCCACGTAGTTTTCCACCAGCTTGCTCAAGTACGTGTGGCTCGGGTGAAACAGCTTGATCGGCGCCTGCTCCTGGATGTCCGTCTCTGACGGATAACAGAGATAGTCCGCGATCGCTTTTCCGGTGCTTCTGTCGATCAGCCGGTAAATGTCTTTCGCTCCCGGAGTCGTCACTTTCTCCGGGTTGGCCGATATTTTGATCGTCGGGATGTACTCGCCGTCGTCACCTTCTCGGGCGACCAGCTTGTACACACCGCCCAAGGTAGGCTGATCTGCTGCCGTAATCAGCTGCGTCCCCACTCCCCAGGAGTCGACCCTCGCCCCCTGCACCTTCAGGCTCAAGATCGTATGCTCGTCCAGATCATTGGACGCGACGATTTTCACGTCGGAAAGCCCTGCCTGATCGAGCATCTCCCGCGTTTTGATTGAAAGAAAGGCAATATCGCCGCTGTCGAGACGAACAGCCCGCAGCCGTTTGCCCTGCCGCTGCATCTCCAGGCCGATATTGATCGCATGCGGCACCCCGCTCCCCAGCGTATCGTACGTGTCCACCAGCAATGTCACTTGGTCAGGCAGAGCGGCTGCATAACGGCGGAACGCCTCCTCCTCGTTTTCGTGCGACTGGACCCAGGAATGGGCATGCGTCCCTGCCGTCGGGATGCCAAACAGCTTTCCTGCCAGCATGTTTGACGTAGAGTCAAACCCGGCGAGATAGACAGCCCTCGTTCCCCAGAGCGCAGCGTCCGCTTCCTGGGCGCGCCGGATGCCGAATTCCATCAGCAAATCGTCTTTGGCTACCTGACGGATCCGCGACGCCTTTGTGGCAATGAGCGTTTGGTAGTTCATAAAATTAAGCAGCGCTGTCTCCATGAGCTGCGCTTCAAAAATTCTGCTTTCCACGCGAACCAACGGCTCGTTTGGAAACACCAGCGAACCTTCCTTGACAGAATGGAGCGTCCCCGTGAAGCGAAAATTGCGGAGCTCCTCGAGAAAGCCGGGATCGTAATTTTCCTCCTGCTCGCGCAAATAATCCAGATCGCTTTCTTCAAAGCGAAGATCCTCCACGTATTTGACGATCCGCTCCAAGCCCGCAAATACGGCGTAACCGTTTCCAAACGGAAGCTTCCGAAAAAACGCCTCGAAAACCGCTTTGCGATTGTGGGTGCCATTGATCCAATGCGCATACATCATGTTTATTTGATACTTGTCTGTATGTAAAGCCAATCCTGGTGAAAGCAAGCTGCTTCGCCTCCTGTTGTTGCAGCGCCTGTGCGGAAAACCGGCGGACACCGCGGCGCTGGACGCCCTCCTCGAATCTGGCGTATACGAAAAACGCATGAATACTTCTCTCTATTTTAGCCTTTGTCGATGACAAGGTATAGCTTTGAAATGCAAAAGAAGGCCTGCCGGACGACAATGCGCCATCGCATCCGTTCGCCAGCAGGCTTTCGCTTTGATCTAGTTTTGATCCGTCAGCACGATTGGTCCGTCGCTCGTGATCGCAATCGTATGCTCGTACTGGGCTGACAGCTTGCCATCCAGCGTCCGGGCTGTCCAACCGTCCGCGTCAATCTTCATCCGATGGGTTCCTGCATTCAGCATCGGCTCGATGGTTAGCACCATTCCCTCTTTCAGCCGGAATCCTTTGCCTGGCACTCCGACGTGATTGTAGTTGGGCTCCTCATGCAGCTCCCGGCCTACTCCATGCGCCAGCAGATCACGCACGACAGAATACCCGTTTTCCTCGGCATGACTCTGAACCGCGTGCATCACGTCTCCGATCCGGTTTCCCGGCACAGCTTGCGCGATCCCTTTGTACAGGCATTCCTTGGTCACCCGCATCAATCTTTTCGCTTCGTCGGAAACCTCGCCCACCGCATAGCACCAGCAAGAATCTCCTACCCAGCCGTTGTACGTGGCGACGATGTCGATTTTGACGATATCCCCGTTTTTAAGCGGCTTTCTGCTCGGGAAGCCGTGTGCAATGACGTCGTTGACCGATGCGCAGATCGCTGCCGGGAATCCGTTGTAACCGTCCGTGTACGTCCCTCCACCTTGCTGCCTGATCAGCTTTTCGACAAAATCGTTGATCTCCTGCGTAGTGACGCCCGGCTTGATTCTTTTGGCGATTTCCTTGTGGCATGTCGCCACGATCCGGCCTGCCGGTCTCATCTGCTCGATCTCTTCGCGAGTCTTCAAGTAAATCACGCCCGGCTCCTCCCTTTGCTCTCTCCGCTCTCTGAGAGGCGGCGCTCACTTACGCTCTTTCGGATCATCAGCAGCACTCCCTCCGGTGAAAAGTCTGCATCCTTGTGGTACATGGAAATGCCGAAGCATCCGACCAGGGTGCCGATGATAAAATTGGCGATTCGGCCGGGATCGGTCCCCGTCGCGAGCGCTTCCGACTGAACCTGCATCTGCGTGATACACTCCAGCAGAGGCTGATACAGGGTATCGTCGAATCTCTGTTTGGCTGTGCGGCGAAGCTGCTCTTCCATTCCCACGAAGTTTTCCGCGGCCCATTTGTAGACGATAAACGCTGCGGGTGCCTCCAGCCACAGCCGCAAAAGCCCGGCACAGAACTCATCCAGCAGTTCCGCCGACTTTTCTTGCCGAGAAAAGAAAGCGCTTGTCAAAGCTTCCGACAGTTCAAAGCCTCTATCCAGCAAATCACTGACGAGACTGTTCTTGTTGCTGTAATAATGGTAGACAGTGCCATAACCGAGTCCCGCTTTTTTGGCGACGTCGCGAATATCAAAGAGAAGGCCTTTCTCAAAATAGATCTGTCCTGCAGCCTCCATGATCTGTTGAATGCGCTTTTCCCGCAACTCTTCACATTGTTCCTTTGTTCGCGGAGACATGGATATCCTCCTTATTTTTAGACCTACAAGTATGTCGATAATAAAATACCACTTTTTGGACTGAGCTGCAAGCGATTTGGCCAGCCATAGTGCGCCCTTTTGAAAAAACGCAATAAAAATCCCCCTGGATTCATGAAAACCGCGTGAGTTTTCGATGAATAGCAGGGGGAAGGAAGTTCTTTTATTTACGACGCCGCAACATCCTTCGCAGCGGCAGCCTCTTTTTGTCCCTCGAGATACTCCGTTGGACCGATAATACCTTTTTCACGATCCTGTTTCTCCAGCTCCAGCGCTTTTGGCACGGACAGCCAGTAGGCCAGACCGATAGCGATCACGCCGGCACCGAATTTCCCGATAATCAGAGGCAGGATGATCGTAGGCTGGAAGTTGGCGGAGAACGACAGGTGGTCGCCCAGCAAGAACGCCGCACATACCCCAAACGCGATATTGATCACCTTGTCTTTTGGCGGCATGGAGCGAACGAGTCGGAACATCGCCAGGATGTTGGCGATCGTCGCGAGCAAACCGGCGCTTCCCGTCGGGCTCAGGCCCATCCGGTTGCCCATCGCCTGCAGAGGCTTCGCCGCGTATTTCCGCAGCATGTACACCATCGGGAAAGCACCCGCCAGCATGATACCGATATAACCGGCCGTTTCCAGGGCGCGGAACTGATCGGTCGGATCGGCAATGATCGGATCGAAGCCCCAGGAGCCAAATACCTTGGAAAAGACGCCTGTGAAGTATTCCACGATCGAGAATACGAGGACGAGCTTGATGCCTGCATCCATCGTCTTCCCGAAAATCATGAATGCCTTGATCATCAGGTCGGGCAGGAAGCGTAGACCGAGCGCAATGGCGACCACAAACACCAGGATCGGCGACAGATTGATCAGAATTTTTCCGTATCCGATGGCAAAGGCGTAGGTGGATTCCGCATCAGTCGAGATTGTTTCGCGCACCTTGGTATTCGTCATTACGAGAATAGCACTGGTGATAAAGGCGCCGATAGGAACCGTCAAAATCCCGGACATCACGCCAAGCGCCATGTATTTGTGATCCCGTTTGTCGAGCATCGCCAGGCCCATCGGAATGGAAAACACGATGGTAGCTCCCGCCATGAATCCGACGATCATCGCCATGATCCAGCCCTCATAGGAGCTTTTCAGCACGTTGGCCAACTGGTAGCCGCCCATATCGCTGGCCAAAATAGCGGTGGCCGCAAGCGCCGGATCGGCTCCGATCTTGTTGAAAATCGGCCCGCAGACCTTGTCGATAAACCAGGAAATATACGGAATTGAGGCCATGATACCTGCTGCCGGTACGAAGATATAACCGGTGGAATGAAGACCTTCCATAAATTCTTTGCCGAGCCCTTCATCACTGTTGCGGATCGCTGCGATTGCGCCGATCACCGCACAAATCATGATAAAGTAAATGACGTAACTGCCGATTTGGTCCATGTATCAACCCCACCTTTTCTCGCGCGTTCTATCGTCTGTCAGGCATAAAACGATCCTAAACCAGCGTGACACCCCATTTGCCTGCGGGCTTCCCCGGCTGTCGGGGGCTTCCGTCGGCAAGCCGCACGGACTTGGACAGCGGCTGCTTGCTTTCTCCCTCATGGTTCTCCTCCTTCGCAAAGGCATGGAAAAAATTAACAATAAAGGCGCCTAGTAATCTGGTAGCAGATTACCCAAGCGCCTTTGCTTTTTCGTATACACTTGTGAATTGTGAACAAGCGGGACAAAACTGGAACCGCTTACAATCAGGCAAAAAAATAAAAGCGGTACGCATAATTTATACTTCTTCATATACTCTGAAAATTCATCAGTAAAGCTCCATTGCTTTACTCCCATCGTAACCCAATTATATGGGCGGTAAGTCACGATGTCAACACTCGTTTTTTGCCTGACTCACAAACCTCGCCCCCACCATGCCGCCTCGAAAATGATGGGAAAAGCACCCCTGCCAGCTTTGTAACAGGGGTGCTTTTCCTGCCGAGAACGAACTAGTCCGCCTTCTTCAGCAGGTCGATGATTTTCGCTTGTCTGTCCCGCAATACATCAGGCGTCCACTTTGCATGCTGCTCGATAAATACCTTGTTGGCGTGGAAAGCGTCGATCCTCTTTTGCAAATACAGCTTCTTCTTGTCCTCGAAATCGTGATTGCCAAGCGCGCTGTTTTTCTTCTGGCTGATGAGTACGAGATTGGCCAGGCGATTGGTCCAATATTCTCTCTCTTCATCCGTGAAATCCCGTTTCCACTGACTCGAATCAGCCGGGTTTTGCGGCAGCACGTGCTCCACTGTTATGTAGCTGTGTCCGGAGAGATGCACGGTGTTGTCACTCAAAAGGTATTCGAGCTTCAGCAGCAGATGACGGGCGAACTGCTTTTTGTACACATGTCCTTCAATGTTCCGGACAAATTCATCCTCATCAATCTCGAAGAGCTCTTTTTTCTTGAACAACTCTTCCACCTGATTCGCAGGGGTGCTGTCAATGGCCTTCAAAATGCTGTTCATTGCTTCCAGACGCAGCGTCGGTGTGATTCCGCACACCCAGTCGCCCGTAAATTTATGCTCCAGCTTTTTCAGGAATCGTTCCAGATCGGCGGCACCGAATTTGGAATAGTAGTGCATGAGCGGCGGTATCCAATCCTCCGAGCGAAGGCCGATCCGCATGACAGTGATGAGGTTCTTGTAGCCATTGCTCAGGTTTGAGCCTTGCAGCTCGATGATCTCTTCGTAAATCGCATTGTATCGCTCAATCAGTTCAAACGTGTCTTTCCCCATCCTCAGGCTTGGCTGCTTCGGCGCTTTTGGGTGATAAATGTGGTCGTGGAACTCTTCCAGCAGATTCGCGCGCGCTTTTTCTTGCACCAGAATCGTCCGGATGAACTGGAGAAAGCGGTCAAAATTTTCTCCGTGCTTTCCTTCGATCTCTTCCCAGACCTTGGCGTATTTGTTTACTTCCTTTTCCGATGCGAGAGCCCCGATGTTTTGCGATTTGAGAATGTCCGCGTTGGTCAGGGGAATGCCCCGGTTGTTCAGGATTGTAAACATCCGAAACGCATCTTCCGTATTGTCCGTGGAGACGTAGATAAACAACGCCTTGTTAAAAATGAAGCGTACGAACTGGGGCAAGTCCCCCGCCGCAATTTTGTCCTGCAGTTCGGCACGAAGCACGAGCGTGGCATTCGCCATGTTTTCCAAAGAGACGTTTTCGCTCTCCCGCAAGGCCTGCAGCTCTTCTTCCTTCGCTGTTCCGCCGTGGGCGATCAGATGCGATTGAATGAAGTCTTCTACCTTGTCGCGGATTTTGTATGTAATTCTCATCCTGGCCGGAACGTTCTCCAGCAGGTTCTCTTCCTGATAAATCTTCTTTTGCAGCGTCTGCTTGAATTGATCACTCCCGATCAAATCGCGCAGTACGGCCATCATGATAAAGAAAGTGGTCAGCCGCTGCTGCCCGTCCAGCACCTCGTACTCCGGATAGGAACTCGCCTTGATCCGCTTCAGTACGAGCGACCCCAGGAAGTAATCATTGTCCGGTTTGTTTTCAAACGCAAACACGAGGTCATCGACCAGTTCGGTCAGATTGTCTGTTTGCCATACGTAAGACCGTTGGTACTCGGGAATGACAAACCAAAAATCCTCTGAAAAGATTTTCTGCAGAATCTCTTTATTTGCATCAATCGTCCCTGCCGTCATTTCTGCCGCTCCCTTTTCTATTATTTTCACATACTGCCAGTAGTACTATATTCCTATCATATACGAGCGGACAGCTTTGCTCCAGGTGCAATTCGGCAGGATGCCAAGAAGGGGGCCGCCATTTGCAGCTAAGCTTGAGACCGCGCTTCCCCGAGCAGCTTCTCGACCGCGGGCACTGTGAAGCAAGCCAGGTTTTCCGGCAGCTCGTCCAGTGCAAACCAGCCGATCGCCCCGATGGCTCCGCCCTCTTCCCTGTTCCGCGCCTCTCCTGATACGATGCGGGTCACATAGATAGCGGAAATCCAATGCTCGCCTCGCTCCGGTCGAATCGTTTCCGCCATGCAGAGCAGCCTCTCTACCTGCACGTCCAAATCTACTTCCTCTCTGATTTCCCGCACCACTGTCTGCTCCAACGGTTCGTAGGGATCTACCTTCCCTCCCGGAATGCTCCAGGTCCCTTTTTCCGGTTCGCGGTTTCTGTAGACGAGCAAAAGCCTGTTGTCTGAATCGAGGATGACGGCGCCGACGCCGATCCGGGGTGCTTGTTGGGTCATATCCAATCTCCTGTCCATTTTTTCGAGAACGACTACAGCGGTTCGTTCACTGTCCTTATCAGCCTTATCTGCCTTATGTATCTTATCTATACTTATCTATACGATATTGTACACTTCACACACGAGCTTTGTCTTTCTTGGGAATCCTCACATTTATATGAACAAAAATCCTCCAACCATATTTTGGGCAAAAGCTGCTTGACAAAAAATATAACCATCGGTTACATTATAACCAACGGTTAGTAACCGTTGGTTATAAATTTTGTCTTTCTCTTATGAAATGGACTTCGAAAGGGATTGTGATCATATGACAAACAAACAGGAGCAGCGTTCGGAGGAGACCAAGCGATCGATACTGACAGCGGCGGGCAGGCTTTTCGCGGAGCGGGGCTACGACGCGGTGACCATGCGGGAAATCGCCAAAGCGGCGGGATGCTCACATACGACGATCTATATTTACTTCAAGGATAAAGAAGCATTGCTTCACCACCTCGCTATGGAGCCTCTGCAAGCCTTGTTTGCGGAAATGGAGGCGGGCGTGCAAAATCACTTGCTTTCAGCAGACGAAAGACTTTTGGCTGTCAGTACCAGCTTCGTTCGTTTTTGTTTGCTGAATCGAAGCATGTATCCGCTTTTTTTCATGGCCAAGTCCTCCCGCGTGGACGAAAAAGAGCCTTCGCTTGAACTCCAGCATTTGCGAAACCAATTGTTTGGACTGCTGAAAGACGCCGTGATCGCTTGCCTTCCGCCCCACCTTACAGAAGAGCAGTCATGGGCCTATGCCCGCGTCTATTTTTTCACGCTGCACGGCGTGATCGGCACGTATTCCCAGTCGGACGAAACATTTGACATGCTGATGGAAAGACTCGCTCCCACCTTTGAGCTGGCTCTGCGGGTCGCTCTGGCTGGCTGCAAGCAAATTGCACATGAGGAGGCTGCTGCGAAATGAAAGTGGAGAGAATCTCGGAGCACATCTGGAGCATCCGTTCCTGGATGCTGATTCCCGTACACGTATGGGCCGTAGCGGATGAAGAAGGGGTAACGCTGGTGGATGCGGGGATGCCGTTTATGGCAAAAGGGATTGAAAACGTCGTGGATCAGTTGGGGGCGGGACCTCTCCGGCGAATTCTCCTGACTCACGGGCATTCCGACCATACCGGTTCCGTCAAGGCACTCGTGGAGCGCCGATCCATTCCTGTCTACGCTCACCGTACGGAGATTCCGTACATGGAAGGCCAGCTTCCGTATCCGCGCCGCAAGAAAGCGGAGAAAAATGTAACCCCCGGCCTCGCGCAAGCGCTCGGCGAGAACGAGCATGGACAGTTAATGACCGTAGCCGGTCTGCGGCCGTATCTCACCCCGGGGCATTCGCCCGGACACGTCGTCTACTTTCACGAAGAAGACCAGGTGCTGTTGGCTGGCGATTTGTTTACCTCGAAGAAAGGAAAGCTTCACAGACCAATGCCGATGTTCACGGCTGATATGGGCGAGGCCATTCAAAGCAGCGCGATCGTCAGGGAATTGGCCCCTCGCCGTCTGGAAGTATGCCACGGTGGGCCCGTCATGAATGCAGTTGAACAATTGGATGCGTATATGGAGAAGACGGCGCGGGCCTACTCGGTTGATTTGCGGACTTCTTAAAAAGGGGGAGTGTGAAAAACACTCCTCCTTTTGCTGTCTGGTTGTTCAGGTCTTTCAGACAAGAAGCAGGACTGGGCTCCTCTATCTGCACGCACTCTCGTCGCGTCTAGTCGCGTCTACCCCAGCTGTTTGAGCAGCCAGTCTCTCCGATCGGCCTCGGCCTCCCCGCAGCCTGTGAAAAGATGGTCGCTCTCATACCATTTGACCTCTCGGGGAGTGCTGGCGGCAGCGATATACTGATCCGCCTGCTCCTTGTCGATAAATTCATCATTGTGCACAAATTGAAACAAGACAGAAGCTGGTGCCGCATTCTTTATGTAATGGACCGCATCCAGCGCTTCCAGCTCGGCAAAAACCTGCTCAAACCGCTCCTTGGGCAAAATTTGCCGGACCAGATCGGCTACCGGGTGCCCGCTCGTCCTGTGCCAGACTGTGGACCTGGAGTAGCCAGCCATGAGGACAAAGGCCTTGACCCGCTTTTCCACACCTGCAAAGACACCGCCCCAGGTCGCTCCATAGCTGTGGCCGACATAGCCGATCCGATCCGCATCGACGATGTCCAGGCTGGTCAAAAGGTCTACCGCTCGCTGCAAATCGACCACGGTTTGGATATACAACTCTTTTTTTACCATCATCTCGACGAGCTGCACAGCTCTTTCCGCCTGAGACAGCTCCGAGGAAAGCTCCTGCCGTAAAAACGGAGCGTCAATCAACAAAGAAACGATCCCTTGGGCCGCACGTCTTTCCGCTTCCGGCAAAAACGAAGAGCGGTTCCCTTGTCCCGGATGCAGAAACAGTACAGCCGGGAGCGGTGTTTGCCCTCTTCCGTCCGGTGTCACCAAATATGCAGGAACCTTCCCTCCGTGGGGGCTGTCGTAGGAAATATCCCGTACGCTGTACCCTTCTTTTTCCGCAACAGAATGTTCTTCCCAACTGAGCGGCAATGTTTTGTCATAGATAAACATCGTTCTTACCTCCCTTTACTCAATGAAAGCCCCGGGGCATTTTCGGCGCAGCTCCGTCAAAAACGCATCCCGGTCCTTCGGTGAAATCAGGACTATGCTGCCGTTCCCGTATGAGATTTCCAGCCGTTTCAGGGACAAAGCCGGACTTGAAGCGGGATTGGAGGTTTTTCGCACTGTTTTTATGCTGTCCAGCGGAACTGCTCGGCGAAACGGGCCATAGCGGATGAGCAGCTCCTTGTCCCCGATGACGTAGTACGTGGAGGAGAACAGCCACAGGATAAAGCAGGGAACGGCAAAATGAACGATGAAGAGCACTGCTCTTTCACCCGTGCTCATCAAGCCTCCTGCAAACATGGTCCGCAGTCCCTCTAAAATGACCAACAGCATCGTTCCCACGATCAGTACAGCCAGCCACATATCTACCTTGGAAGGAAATTTCACGTTTTTGCTTTGTCTCCGTTTTTTCATGATGAGGACGATGAGCCTCGCAAGCGCAGTCTTCCACTTATTGTAACATATCGCTCATCCGTTTTTTACCTGATGGCCCATCTCCTGGGTTTGCCGGACTTGACCCTTTGACGTATAGTAATTGATAAGACAGAGTTGTAGATATATTCCGAAAAGAGGTGGAGAGAGCCCTGCTGCGTCTGGTCAGGGATCTCGCAACAAATGAAACTGGTATGCGTGAATTGTAGCCGGGAAGTGGCTTTGGATGCGTTCGATTATCAGTGCGGATGCGGCGGTTTGTTCGACATCGTCCACGATATGAAAGACTTGGATGCCGACCGACTGAAGCGCGTTTTTGACGAACGCCTTTCAGAACGCATGACCCCTTACGCAAGCGGAGTATGGCGCTACAAGGAGCTGATTTTCCCCGAGCTTCCCGAAGAGTTTATCACGACGAAATACGAGGGAAATACCGGGCTGTATTCCTCCGAGCTGCTGCAAGCCTATACAGGGATTCGCAAAATTTGGCTGAAGGCCCAGAGCGAGAATCCAAGCGGCTCCTTTAAAGACAACGGCATGACCGTGGCTGTCTCGCACGGGCGCTCGCTCGGCTATAAGCGCTTTACTTGCACTTCGACAGGCAACACGTCTTCCTCTCTGGCGATGTACGCCGCGCTTGCGCAGGGTTCATCCTACGTGTTTGTTCCGAACAAGAACATCTCGCTGAACAAAGTGCTGCAGACACTGGCCTATGGGGCAAAGGTGATCAGCTTTAGCGGCACCTACGACGACGGCATCCGCTTTTATGAACAGTACAGCAAGGAGCTGGAGCTGTACATTTGCAACTCGATCAACCCGTTCCGCATCGAGGGACAAAAGAGCATCATTTACGAAATCTCGCAATATCTGAAGTGGAGCCTGCCCGACTGGGTCGTTATCCCCGGCGGTGCGCTGAGCAATGTAACGGCACTCGGCAAAGGGCTGCACGATCTGAAAACGCTCGGCTTGATCGACAAGGTGCCAAGAGTAGCCCTGATCCAGGCTGAGGGGGCAAGCCCGTTCCACAAGATGGCGGCTGCCGGAAAGCAGGAGCTGACTCCCGAGCCAAGCCCGTATACCCGCGCGTCCGCCCTCAACATCGGGAATCCGCCAAGCTGGAAAAAAGCGCTCCGCACGCTGGAGCAAACAAACGGCGTGACCTGCTCCGTGACCGACGCGGAAATCCTCGACGCCAAAGCGAAGGTAGACCAGAGCGGAATCGGCTGCGAGCCGGCCTCTGCTGCGACTGTAGCCGGACTGCGCAAGCTGGTCGCACAGCAAATCATCGACAAGGACGAGACAGCAGTATGCATCCTGACCGGCAACATGCTCAAGGATACCGATGCTCTGCACGAATATCATCTCGGCGAAGCCTCGGCGGGCAACTACCGGAACGGCATCTTGTCGGCTGACCTTGCCCTGGAGGACATTCAGCGCCTTCTGTGATTGTCAGCTTGCGATTTACCCTCTGTTGATTGACCCCCGGGTATCGGCTCTCAGGTATTGGCTCACATTTTCCGGGCAATATTGCTCCCGGCTGGCGATCCTTCTTACAAACAGGCAACAAAAAACAGGCGTGCGCGAAATTGCATGCCTGTTTTTCTTTACCTGCGGGCAATGCAGACAAGTACATCTTGAGCTGTAACGCAGCCACGAAGAGTGGTACGCCGACCACTTCGCCGCCTATTTTAGCGGCATGCTCATCGTGACGTTTCTTTCTGTGAAGCCCAGCTTCCGATAAAGCCCGACAGCGTGGTTTTCCACAAAAACGCTCAAGCGAACCTCCGGCAACCCCGCCTCTTTCAACTGCTCGATCGCCCGCTCCATCAACTGCTTGGAGATTCCCCTTCCCCGGTACTCCTCGATCACATACAGCTCGTAGATAAATCCGAACGGAATGTCGGTGAACTGATCCCTGCTCGTCCCGAGCAAAACCCAGCCCATCAGCCGATCTTCCTCTGTCGCGATGAGGTAGTAGCCTCCTTTGGCCAGCAGCGGCTCAACCAGCTGTCTGACCTTCTCTTCTGTCGGTCTCGCTCTCCCGATGGTTCCATCGAACAGCGCTTGCACAGATAACTCCAGAATCGCTGCAAGCTCGTTCCCGGTTGGCTTTCGAATGTCCATTACTCCTCTTTCCTTCCTTTTTGCTTCAGCAAAACTAAGATAAAAACAAAAGATAAACAGCCATAATGCCGCCATCGGCCAGAATATGGCTGACAATCCCTCCTGCCACAGCATCGCTTCTCGCCCGCATGTATCCCCAGATCAAGCCCGCCACAAATACCGGAACGACCATAAACACGTTATACGGCCAGGCAAACAAAGGAATGACGGACAGGAAGTGATACAAGGTGTAAAACGATGCCGTAAAGAAAATCGCTGTATGCTGTTTGTATGTATTTGCTAATCTATGAAATATGTACCCTCTCCAGTACAGCTCTTCCAGAAAGGGATTCACCGATAAAAGAATCAAAATGAGCCATATGAGATGATCGCCTGAAAAATTCCACTCGATCAGCAGGCTTTGCAGCTTCTCCCGATGGAAAACATGCGAGTGAAAGAAATAACCTCCCAAAAGAATAGCCAAAAAAAAAGAAGATTCCCGTACTCATTCCACTATACATATTTTTCCGTCTAAACACGAGCCCGCAGTCTCTCATCGCTTGCGAAAGCTTCTTTTCCTTCCTCAGCAGCATGTCCACGAGAGGAACCAGCAGGAGCCAGCTATAGAAAAGGACAAACGTAACCGGCACGCTCCCCACTCCCTGCAGTCCAATCAAGATCATGACAGCAGGTCCGCACAACAGCAGCAACAGCTTCATCCCAGCACCACCCATTTCCGCATCAGATGTATCTTCACAAATTTTATCTCCTCAAACAAAAATAAAGCAGTACCAAATTCTTGTGGTACCAGCGCAACCGGTGGAATCAACTTCCGACACTCGACAAACAATAGACGATTTAGTAAAATGTTTATATTAATACAAACGAAAAATAGGATGTGTTTATTTAATGACTGTTTCCGAACGCTTTTGGAATGCGTCACTGGATGAGCTGAAGCGCGGATATGTTCAAGAGGAGGATCGCTTTGTTTGCCTGCTCTGCGGAAAGGCTTTTGAGAAGGGAATTATTTATCCGGAAGATGGTGTCTTGTATGAAACAGAAAGATACGTGCGCCATCATATTGGGAAAACGCATCAATCGGTGTTTGACTACCTGATCAAGCTCGATAAAAAGCTGACCGGTCTGACCGAGCACCAAAACAGCCTGCTTCACCTGTTTTACCAGGGTAAAAGCGACGCCGAGGTGCAAAAGGAGCTGGGCATCGGCAGCGCCTCCACAATCCGCAACCACCGTTTTGTCCTGAAGGAGAAAGAGCGGCAGGCCAAGGTATTCCTCGCATTGATGGAGCTGCTGAAGGAAAAGGACAAGCACGCTCCCGCTTTTATCGACGTGCATCAGACCGCCACCATGGTGGATAATCGGTACAACGTAACCGCGGAAGAAAGCCAGGCCATTTTGAAAAAATACTTTCCCGAAGGCACGGACGGACCTCTCAAGACGTTCAGACTGAGGGAAAAGCAGCGGGCAGTCGTTCTCCGGCAAATCGCCACCAGATTTGAGGCGGATCGCACCTATACCGAGAAGGAAGTCAATGAAATTTTGAAGGCTGTTTATGACGATTATGTAACCGTCCGACGTTATTTGGTTGATTACGGTTTTTTGGACCGAAAAGCAGATGGCAGCCAGTATTGGCTGAAGAAATGACGATCTCCCTGTGCACGTTGTGGCGCTGCATGGCAGTAGTCGACAGAAAGAAAGGAAGGTATTTCCCATGAACCGCAAAGAGGAATTGAAGCAGCAATTTAAAGAAATCAAGACGGAAGCAGGCGTTTATCAGATCAAGAACATTAAAAACAACAAAATTTTGATCGAGAGCACGAAAAACTTAAAAACGATAAACGGCAAAAAGTTTCAACTGAAGGCGGGCAGCCATTTTAACAAACAGCTCCAGAAGGATTGGAATGAGTACGGCGAGGACGCCTTTGTCTTTGAAGTGCTGGAAGTGTTGAAAAAGAAAGAAACGGGCTATTTTGATGAAGCCGACGAGTTGAAAAAGCTGGAGCAGAAATGGCTGGAAGAGCTTCAGCCGTACGGTGAGCGCGGGTATAACTGATGAGACTTTACATGGAGAGACGGGCATGATGGCTTGCTGATCATGCCCGTTTCCATGTAAGGTCGGCACAATAGTTGAATGATCCGGTTAGTTCGTTCTCTTGGGGTCTGTCAAGATTTTTGTGTAAACTCAATCAACCGATATATGAACAGGTTTCATCCCCCTAATTGGGACATCTTTTTCGGAGCCAATAGAGTCAAGGGCGTGAGGCGAAGCGAACCCTTGACGCGTTGGTGGAGAGAAAGATAATCCCTTCGGGGATGAAGCCTTTCATTTGTTAACGGATGTACGGCTGTACCCGATCTTCAAAGAAAACGGATAGCTGTAAGAGAATCTGGCCCCAGTTCTGGACTCGTCCCGTCCATTTTCGCAGAACATCCATGGTTACGAGATATAACATCTTCAAAAGGGCATCGTCTGTGGGAAACATGGCTTTTCCCTTTGTCACCTTTCGAAGCTGTCGATGATAACTCTCGATGACGTTAGTTGTATAGATCAGCTTTCGAATCTCGGGAGGATATTTAAAGAAAGTGGCGATCTCGTCCCAGTTATTCCGCCAGGAACGAACCATCAAGGGATATTTACTGCCCCAGGTTTGTTCAAACTGCTCAAGCTCTTCCAACGCGGCTTGCTCCGTTGGAGCTTTATAGATGGGTTTTAGCTCGGACGTGATCTTTTTGAGATCCTTATAGGAAACATATTTGATGGAATTTCGGATTTGATGGATGACACACTTCTGAATCTCCGTTTTCGGATAACATGCTGAAATGGCTTCTGTAAAGCCACGAAGGTTATCGACGCTTGTAATAAGAATATCCTGGACCCCACGATTTTTCAGTTCATTGAGTACATGCAGCCAGAATTTTGCCGATTCATTCTCCCCAATCCAGATCCCAAGCACATCTTTATGACCGTCAAGGTCAATACCAATTACCATATAGGCTGCTTTATTGACGATAGCTCCGTCCTGTTTTACCTTAAAGTGAATGGCGTCAAGGAAAACAACAGCATAAACCGCTTGCACGGGGCGATTTTGCCACTCTTTGATCATCGGTACAATCTTATTGGTTACATTCGATATGAGCGTTGGTGAGACTTCGATGCCATAGAGCTGCTGCAGATGGTCTTGGATATCGCGTGTGGATACGCCTTTGGCATAGAGGGCAAGAATTTGATCTTCGATCCCTGTCACGTTGGACTGATGTTTCTTTACAATGTTTGGCTCAAAATCACCCTCTCGATCTCGAGGGACTTGGATGTCGACATCCCCGTACTCAGAACGGACGGTTTTCTTGCTATACCCATTGCGGCTGTTGGTTGTCCGCTTGTTTTTCATGTCATGCTTGGCGTATCCAAGAGAGGACTCGATTTCAGCTTCCAGCATTTCTTGGATTGTGTCTGCGAATAGATCCTTTAACGCTGACTGTACGTCGTCCACTGACTTCATGTTTTTCTCTTTGATCCACTGCTTGATCTGCTCTTTTGACATCATAAAAATCTCCCAACCTTTCTACTCCTAATTGTAGTTTAGAGGTTGAGAGTTTACACAAAATATTTTACAGACTCTTCTCTTGTAATGCCCAGAATCGGCGGTGCTGGGGATACTTTATCAAAACTTCCTTTTGAACTCTTTCACTACCCATTTGTCTTTTTCTTTTACTAAAATAATTTGTCCGTAGCTTATTCTTTCCATGCCAACATCATTGATAGATAACGGAGTCTTTGACTGTTTTGTGTAAAGTTTTGCCCCCACTAGAAAACTATGGTCGCTCCCTTCACCATCATCCGAAATGCTCAGCACGATCTGATTGTCTTTAACTACCTCACCATTTTTTCGCAACCACTCTTTTGCAATATTTACTTGTTCAGCATTCTTTTTATCGGCAAGCTTGACTGCTGGCAAAACGTCGTGGATTTCAGAGAATATGGAATCCACTTCATCCATATATTGCAGGATTATTCTTTGGGTTATTTCATCATTTACATTGTCGGAATCTGCGGCTTCGACAGAAGCAGGAGTGGCAGCAGTAGTATTATTATCTCGTGGGATCACTAGATAAAAAACAGCCCCAAGTAGAACAATCAATACTAATATCCCGTACATTTTTTTCACAGTTTCGCGCCTCCCTAATTAAACAATATATAGTGTCAAGGTTACCCTCGACACTATATATTGTTTAATACTCTTCTACATTCCACTTATTTCCGTAAATAAACACGAATTTCATACCTAATTTGTCTGGAGAAGCTCCCCCATAGAGTGCTTTTAGATTTTTATCCTTTTGGTTATTTGTATGAGCACTAATATAAATTTCTTCATAGTCAGTTATCGAATTATCATTGTCGTCATCAACCCGTGTAACGAACATCACGTGCCCTGGTACATAAATATAGTCACCAATTTCAATTAAGTTTGGTTTTTTTGACTCCCGTCCATGTATTCCATAATCCTCATTAGCGTCATTATAAGTTATCCAATTGAAAAAATACTTAGTCCCTGTCCAATTCCAAGTATTTGTTTCCCCTTTTGTATTTGCCCACCAATCTCTTCTCATTGGGTAATCCTTAGAAGAGCTATCTCTGCCTCCTAAGCCATACCAAATAGCTTGGGAAACATAATTTTGACAGTCGGTATCTCCATATGCTTTAAATTGACTATTATTGTAGTTTTTTGTTGATGTTGAATTTGTTGCATCTGTATATTTTCTCGCATAATAAACAGCATCCTCTCGGGCAGATTGGTCAAATCTATCCCACTTATCTCCTGGGACACCTAATACTGATACATTATCAGATGACCTATGTCCTGATACGTTTCCTTCAATTTTCAATCTTTTTTCCTCCCATGTTTGAGGGACATCCGCATCTTCAGCCTGTGACATCACCTCATTTCCTAACTTACTAATACTATTAAAATCTGTTCCAAAGCCGAACAATTCTTTTAAATTATCCGAATAATCATCTTGTGAAATTAGCCACTGGTCATTTTCTTTAACTAATTTCACCTTATGATTTATTTCATTTTCGAATGGCTCTTTTAAAAAGTTGTAATCAATACTTTGATTAAGAGAAAGCTCAACGCTTGCTTCCTTATCCTTAATACTAATTGACAAGATGTCAATTTTATTGTTGAAGCTACTAATTTCAGTCCCATCCTCTTCATGAGAATTAATTAGAAATTCGGAACGATTGATCTCATACTCTAAGAATTTCCGGCTAATAATGTCATCATTATTAAACAATTTGCCCAAATCCTGTAGAGCATCTTTGTCTTTATCTTTAATAGAGGATAGTTCTAAATCAAAATACTCCTGTAGTTTTGATTTAATTTTTGTTTCCTCAGATTCATTCTGAGTTTTTGCAAAAACCGTAACTGGACTTAAAGCAAGTGTCAAAACCATAAGTATAAAGATACTTTTTTTCATAAATACTAAGCCTCCTTTGATTCTTTTTTGTTATAATAAAAAATCTACTCTATTTCAAACACCTCCTTTATGAGAACTATAGAAGACATTCGCCCCCTTTACCTAAGTGGTAACTATTGGAAGTGATTAGACAAATTTTACCAACAATAAATCGGTTTTTCAAGTTTATTTTTTGATTTTTAACCCTTATACAACTTTAAAAAATTATTTTTATTCACCAACTTGTATTAGTTTCACTCCCATGAAAAAAGAACGAAACAATACTTCTCTAAATCTGCCTTTTAACATCGAACATCTCCTGCTTTTGTAATAGTCAGTAAAGTTTTTCTACTCTAAGATGGGAAAACTTTTAAAAAGTATGAGTGGACTCTGAAAAACATGTTCTGATGACCCATTGTTACCGTAGCAAACAGCATAGTATAACCGATTAGGAGCTTTTACGAGTAAACAATGAACAATAATCATATATTGACCATTAAAAATTCGAATCGTAAAAAAGCCGTACACGACATGAAAGCAGTTGCGTACGACTTTTTTTATGAGTGCATTCACTTTTCATTTCGACCAAAAGATCACGACCTCTCGAAACTTCACTCCACTTTCTTTACAACCTGCGTAAAGAAGCGCTCCACATAGCTTGCATCTGCCAAAGGATCTCGTACGATTTGGTTCCACTTTTCCTTCTCTTGAAGATCGGCAAAGGAAACCCCGTACCATTTTTCTGCCGCATCTCTCGAGATGGAATAGGCACCATCGGTAAAGCTCATTTGATACGTTTGCAGGTTGTCGATGAGGACAAAATTGGCTGTCGCATTGTAAAGCAGCGCTTGCTTGAGCAGCCTTTCATCAATGTTGGCGGCGTCCAGTTCGAAAATAAGCTCCAC
The DNA here is from genome assembly GCF_038592925.1 of Brevibacillus sp. FSL K6-2834. Classification (NCBI taxonomy): domain Bacteria; kingdom Bacillati; phylum Bacillota; class Bacilli; order Caryophanales; family Paenibacillaceae; genus Brevibacillus; species Brevibacillus sp. FSL K6-2834. The sequence continues at coordinate 1,046,292 of NZ_CP151945.1, read as the reverse complement.
CTTGTATTCCTCAGGAAAAAGCTGAAAGGTCTTGGGTATGTCGGAAAGCGGAAGATGGTAGTTCAAGTTGCCCAGATTGCCCGCGTCCCCCATATATTTATGTTTATAGGGCAGGACACTTTCAAAATCATGAGTCAAAGGGTTCTTCTGCTCCATTCTGTACTGCTCTTCCTTTGCTTCTGCTTCAGGCTTCAGGTAGCCTTCTACCATTGTCAGTGAAACGGCGCCTACGAGGAAAAGAATCACAATCCATACGTTTTTGCTTTTCATCTCACTCTTTCACCTCGCATTTCTCCGCCAAATGGGACGCCTTCCAAAACATCAGCGGCACGATAATCAGAAGGAAAGGAGGCGCATAATCCGCGATGAGAAGCCCAAACTGATACGGCCCGTCGATACTGATCGGGCGGCCAAACCAGAGGTGGCTGCCAAATTTGATCGCCGTCGTATACAGGGTCATGATTGCTGCATACAGCCCCCATACAATCCATGCCGCTTTCTTCGTTTTTTCCAATCTGGCAACGTTCATGACAGCGACGGCCTGAAGATCGTGGCTCTTTCTCAGCAAACCCGCAACGTAGATGCCCCCGCAAAGCAGCACCGCCATCGTAGCCATATTGTTGAACCACATGCCCGACAGGGTAAACCGAAGCGGTATCGACAAAATCCAGACGACCAGCATGTAAAGCAGCACGGACTGGGCAAGCTCGACTTTGTAGCGGTTGACATAGATCGGCTGGCTGCCGTCCACGAGAAAATCAACGGTATCCAAGCTTCTTGTCGCACGCGAAAAGGCTTCGGGAAAGGGCAGTCCCTCTTCCATCAAGTCTGCTACCTTCGCTTCCAGATTGCTGATGATCTCCTCTTTCAGCTCACGGGTTTCTCTGCTCTCTTTATGGGCAGCGAACAGTCTGTCTACGTATTCCCGTAATTCTTTCATCGCTCTTCCACATCCTTTTCCACACGAATCAGACGATCGATCAGATTGCGGGCCAGCTCCCATTCCGCGCAATTGGTGCGGTACAGCTCCCGGCCAAGCTCCGTAATGCTGTAGTACTTCCTGCGCCCTCCCTGCGTTTCTTCTCCCCAATAGGACTCGATCATTTTCTGTTTTTCGAGGCGGCGCAGGCTTGAGTAAAGGGTCGGCTCCTTCAGCTCAAACCGGTTTTGGCTTTTTCTATAGATTTCCTTGATGATTTGATAGCCGTAGTTATCGCCCGTCAGAAGCACAGACAAAATGATCGTATCAATACTTCCACGGACTAGATCGCTATTGTTTAAGGTTTCATCCAATCGCACACGCCTCCAATCAGTTGCTGAGTATAGCATAACATATATTACTATGTGTGACAAAGTACATTGGCACAGATAGGCGGTTTTGTTCTTCGCTTCGTTTGATGTTTAGTGCTTATGGTTGGAAAAAGCGTGTTGGACGGGCTTTTTTGAGCCCATCCGGGAAACGAAAGGAATGCTGCTTCCGGTGTCAGAACCATGCCACCAGCCGATTGAAAAAACGGGTTTCCGCCGTATGAACAGTAAGAGATAAGCTGCTCCATTACTACTCAGGAACAAGTTTGTTCGCCATGTTCGTTTTGCTCAAAAAGAAAACCGCCCTTTATTTAGATAGGCGGTTCATGCAGCGCTTCCATACTTGTCGTTACTCTACTGTGATCCTGTCACCTTTACTGGTTGGCTGCGAGATTACCAAGAATTCAATTTCCTCGTTTGAATTGTTACACATTTGATGCGAAATCAGTGGTGCAATCTCGATTCCCTCTTGTTGATTGAGAACAAACTCCTTGTCGCCAATGATCATCGTTGCTGTGCCCGACAGGACAAAGAAAACTTGGCGAGCCTTTTCATGGTAATGCTTTACTTCCGAAGTATTTGCTGGCATCCGTTCGTGGATAACGCTTAGATCCTGGCCTTTCACTAAATGCCAGCCGTCACAATTATCGCCCCAAATATAATGTTCGGCACGGTGTTTGCTTATTTTCATTTGAGCAACTCCCCTCATCCGCTTTTCTTGTTAAACAGATTATAGAAAAAGCTATTCCGACAGTGGATCACATAGAAAAATGCTTCTTGGCGCAGCGGTACGATTCGCTGTTTGCGGCCAAGAAGCATTTATTCTGCATTTTTCCGTATGACCGGCCTGGATTACGGCATCCTAGCCCGGATTGTTATTGATTCTCTGCCGAATAGTATTGCTTCAGGCTGGAGCGGATTCCGGCGGTATCCTTCATCAGCGTTTTTGCACTGAAGAAAATGCTGCCCTGCACTTGCGGGAAGGCTTTGTTGAACTGGAGCTGCTGGATGATGGCGTTGCTCGACGCCCAATCTGTCGTGTTGGTGCCGACCTTGTACGCGCCTTGCCCGATGTAGAGCTTGACCGGCGTACCGTTCGTCTCCATAGACCACCATTGAACCAGCTTGTCATAGGCTGCCGGCTTGTAGCCGATGCTCCAATAGAGCTGCGGAGCCACGTAATCAAGCCAGCCGCTGCGAATCCATGTACGGACGTCGGCATACAGGTTGTCGTAGGAGCTTTGACCGTTTGTATCCGAGCCGGTTGGATCATCTTTTGCATTGCGCCAAATGCCAAACGGACTGATTCCGAACTCCACCTGCGGCTTCACGCTTTTGATCGACGCATACAGGTCTCTGACAAAAGCGTTGACGTTATCGCGGCGCCAATCTCCTTTGGTGGCAAAGCGCCCCTGGTTGTAGGCGGCAAAGGTGGCGGCGTCCTTGAAATCTTCTTTTCCGTACGGATAGAAATAATCGTCCAGATGCACGCCGTCAATATTATAGTTGTTTACGACCTCCATAATGGTGTCGATGATATGCTGCCGAACCTCCGGCATGCCCGGGTTGTAAATCAGCAAGTTGTTGTGAGCGACGACCCAGTTTGGATGGAGCCTGGCTGGATGCTGTGGCGCAAGGGTTTCCTTTGCTACCGTAGTGCTGGCCCGAAACGGGTTGAACCAGGCGTGGAACTTCATGCCGCGCTTGTGCGTTTCTTCGATCATGAACGCGAGCGGATCGTAGCCGGGGTCTTTCCCCTGTGTGCCAGTCAGCCACTTGGACCATGGAACGAGCTTGGACGGGTAGATCGCGTCTGACTCCGGTCTTACCTGGACGATAATGGCGTTCATACCGGTCGCCTTCAGCTCGTCCAGCATGCGGATGTACTCCGCTTTTTGCTGCTCTACAGGGAGGCCCGCTTTTGACGGCCAATCGATGTTGAACACCGTGCTTACCCATGCTGCACGCATTTCTTGCTGCTGACCTACTGCGTTGATTGGTGCGGTGTTTGTTCCGTTCGCCGAAGCGCCAGAACCAGCATTGATCGCAGGAGCTGGAGCTACTACAGAACCATTGCTCACGATGTCAGGCGGTGCTGCAGACAGACCCAGCTGTACATTGCCCGCTGCAGACGCGGCGATGGAAGCGCCTGCCGCCGTTTGCGGCTGAGCTGCTGCAACGACTGGCGTAAGCCCTAACAGCAGTACGAACAAACCCATGAGAAAGCCTTGTTTCTTCAATTTCTAATCCTCCTAACAGCCAAAAAAATTCCCCGATATGTACTATACGAGCTTGTCTGTTTTATCTATCAATCTAGTAGACGCACCAAGGAAGATTTTGTTGCTTGAAATGGCTGAAAAAAATGGATAGAAAACGCGAAGGGTGTCAACATGGAACCAAACATGCTACTTATTTCCCAATTTTCATCAGATTCAGGAAAAAATTGATGATTTTCGCTGGAAGAAACCCGTATACTTCATGGTAATGCGGGCTGCAGGCTCCTATCATGAACTTCCGATTTTTTTTCGCAAGTCGTCACAAAGAGGTGATTTCCTTGATCGAAATGCAGCGAAAAACAAACCGCCTGTTTACCAATGAACTTCCGAAATGGGCCCTCATCGTACATAAGGTGATGATTTCCCTTCTCTTTCTTATTGCCGTCCCCCTCTGCGTACTCAGCCTGATCGCCTTGTTTACCGAGGACGACCTGTCTATTTTTCTGTTCTTGGGCATTATCGGCGGGGGGGTTTTCTGGTTCGGGCGTTTTTGCTACAAAAATTTGCTTCAATATACGCAGCAGCGGTTGATCGTGGAGCTGCGGGAGGACGGGTACTTTACGTCTTTTTCCAACCAAAAAACGAACGAGAAGCAGACCATCTTTCTCCCGTTTGCCGGGATGGAGTACGTTTTGCTGGGGATGGATTATCAGTATGCGGTGAAGGCAACCCCCCGCTCTACTGGCCCCGGCGGCAAAGTTGTTTTTTACCGGGTCGTCAAACTCATGATAAGCGGCATCAGTTCAGATAGGAAGCATGAAGTGGTCAGCTTTCCCATCGGTGATCAGCCTACGCTTGACGAATGGGTGAACGTGTTTCAAGCCAATCAAGTCCCGGTCCTTGTTACAGATAAAGCATTGAGCGCTGTTCCTTATACAAAAGAAGGGATCGATGCGGTACCGAAAGCTCCATACCAGGGTACCCTCCCGTTTCGGATCGGCTCGGAAGCAAAAGAGCTCGACAACGTGTTCCTGACAGAAGAGCAGCAGAAACAGCAGGCGGAGAAAAAGAAAAAAAACCGGAAGAGAATGCGCGGCTTTCTCATCGGCTTGGGGATTTTGCAAATGTTGATGGTCCGTTATTGGTTTATCGATTGGCGCGTTGTAGACGAATCTGTCTTTAGCGATAAAGCGGATGATACCCTGGTCTTGTTTCTCACTTTGATCGGATTGCTTGTGATCAGGTTCTTCACGCAGTCGAGCCGGTGGTTCGACCCGTTAGTTGACATGCTGGTGCTCTTTGGCGGTTTGACTGTCGGCCTTCTCTGGACTCTCGTCAGTGTGTCAGTGCCGGATGGTTTTTCGTTCGCTGTCTACTCGCATTGGCTTTTGAACTGCTTTCTCTACGCGCCGTTTGCCATTTTCATGATCGTTCGGCAGCTCTTGCGCGATCGAAAAGAAAAAAAGCAGCAGCGCGAGCAAGCTGTGTAATGCATAAAGGAAAAAAAGGCCTGTTTGACGTGATCATGCAAGGTATGCCTGCACAAGCAAAGAAAGCTTGCAGAATCACCAAATGCCTTCGGAATTACAGAATGCCTGCAGAATCACAGAATACTCGCCTCTTTTATGGGCAGCCGGTAGCTTTTTACCAAGGTCGGACCGCTTTGAATATCCTTTTCGGGAGCGCGCTCAAAACCGAGGCGTTCATACAGGCTGATGGCAGATGCCATGATGTCTGTCGTGTGCAGATGCAGTGCGGATGCACCCAGCTTGCGCGAACGCCTGACGCTCTCCTTGATCAATTCAGTGGCTACCCCTTTTCCTCTCGCTTTTGGCAGAACCGATAAATAGCGAATAATCGGGGTGTCGATCTGCAGCTCCGGCAAGCCATATGCCTCTTTGGCTGACATGTACAACTGCACGGCGCCAACGATCTCTCCATCGTATTCGGCTACGATGCGCGCGAGCGGACGGTCATCTGCCGCCGACTCGCGCAGCTCTTCCCGATACTCCTCCCATCTTCCTTCCGGCAACAGGTGCTCATACTCTTCATACGCTTCCACCAAGAGCTTCTGAATTGCTTCCCGGTCCCCGGGAGCGGCGACGCGAACACGAATTTGACTTGAACCGCCCATCTGTCACACCCACCCTTCCTCTTTTCGTCCATGCTTTGCCTGAGACCCGCGAAAAAGGAGTCTTCGCTTGGAAGCTGTCGTAATTATAACCATAAATTCATATAGGTTATATAGGAATTATGATTGTAACTATACATGCGCCATTTTTCGGCGTCAATGCGCATTCTAATAAAGTTATTCCATCATAAAATAGAAAGAATTTATAACGAGGCTGACTCAAGCAAATACTTGGGGGAGAGAGTCTCACACTATTTTTCCTGCCAGGAGGTTTACGTAATGGGGGGCCTGCACGTTTATTTGCGCGATCGTGCCGAGCGAACGCCTGATGCGGAGGCAGTCGTTTCCGGCGACAAACGTTTTACTTATCAAGCTTTTTTTGAGCGTGTAAACCAGCTTTCGATGTATTTGCAATCGATTGGAGTGCAAAAAGGAGACCGTTTCGGAATCCTGTGCAAAAACAATCACCCCTTCCCGACGATTCTGTTCGCCGTCTTGCAGGCAGGAGCGGTGGCGATGCCGATCAACTGGCGACTTACCGCCTACGAAATGGAAGGAATCATTCAGACAGGAGCTCCCAAGGTTTTATTTTACGACGAGGAATTTGCCCATTCTCTGTCTCATGTCAAAGGAATGATCGAGTTTGCGATCGCTGTCGAGGCAGGCGGCGAGCTGACCGATGCTTTCGCTTCTATTTTTGAAAATTCTCCTCCTCCCGAGCCCCCTGCCGTTCCCGTTTCGGATGAAGATCTCGCTTTGATTCTGTTCACCTCGGGAACGACCGGGATTTCCAAGGGCTGCATGATTTCCCACGGATGCTACGACGCTTATTTGCGGTGCATTGATCCCGATCTGCGTTCCGGCTTCCGCTTTCTGGCCGTTCATCCGCTCTTTCACATGAGCAGTACGTCCATGATCCTGTTCAACGTCTACCTGGGAAATACGATGGTGTTTCTCGACGACGACGCTCCGGTTTCGATCCTGAAGACAATCGAAAAGGAAAAGATCAACGCGATGTTTGCCTTTCCTTCCGTATACACCTATCTGCTGGAGGAGATCAGGCAAAATACGTGGGACCTCTCCTCTCTTGTCCACGTGGCATCGGGAGGCACGCGTGTTCCTGCCTCGCTCATCCGGAGCTATGCCGAACTGGGGATCCCGATGGGGCAAGGATACGGAAGCACGGAGGCATCCTTCGTCAGTCACTGGAATTTGCAAATGGGGCTGGATACGGCAGAATCCGTGGGCAAGCTCTTTCCCGGCGTCCAGCTGAAGATCGTCCATCCCGACACAGGCGAAGAGCTGCCACCGGGACAAACAGGAGAACTGATGGTGAAAAGCCCCTATATTTTCAAGGGCTATCTCAACAATCCGGAAGCTACACAAAAGGTTTTAATCGACGGCTGGGTACGTATGGGCGATGCCGGCAGACTCGACGAAAACGGGTTTTTGTACATCTCCGGACGGTACAAGGAGATGATTCTCTACGGGGGAGACAATGTATACCCGGCTGAAATCGAAGAAGTGATTCACCAGATCGAGGGCGTGATGGAAGTGGCCGTCATCGGAGTCCCGCATGAGACGATGGGCGAGGCGCCCCGGGCGTACGTAATCAAAAGCGGAAACAGTCCGCTGACGGAGTCGGACATCGTTCGCGCTTGCAAGGAAAAGCTGGCGGAATACAAAATCCCCGAGGTGGTGTTTGTCGCTGACCTCCCTAAAAACGGACTGGGAAAAGTCATGAAGCATGTGTTGCGGGAGCAAGCCCTGTCCGAAATGCCAGTACGTTCCACCTGACGAAAAAACCGTCCCAGACTTTAGAGTGGGACGGTTTTTCACTATGGCAAGCAAACCATATTCGGACGTGTGCCTCTCCCGGCCCGCATTGCAGCGCTCCATGGCGGCAGTCGGGCCAAATGGAGCGGTCTCTTCCGGCCTTGCCTGTATATTAATCAGGTAGCGGAAAATGGACATAAAACGTACTGCCTTCTTTGCTTGTCTCCACATCAATTCGCGCCTGATGCCGGTTTGCGATGCTGTAGCAAACAGCCAGCCCCAAGCCGGTGCCTTCCGCCTTTGTCGTAAAGAACGGAGTCCAGATTTTGTCCAAAAGGTCTTCCGGGATTCCAGGTCCTTGATCCGCGACTTCCAAAACAGCTTCTCTGCCCTGCACATATGTCTTGATGGTCAAGGTGCCGCCACGCTCCATCACTTCGAGCCCGTTCAATGCCAGATTGAGGAAAAGCTGGCGAATTTCTTTGCCATCCAAATAAAGCTCGGGACAATCCTCCAGCATCGTCTGCATGTTTTTTCCGCTCAGAGCCGCTTCCGCCTGAACGAGCGGCAGCAGCGGTTCAATCGTATGGAACAAATGCTGCTTTTTCAGATCGCTTGTCTTGTTTTTGGCGAGAGTAAGAAATTCGGTAATGATCGTATTGGCACGATCCAGCTCGGTAATCATAATATCGACGTATTGGAGCGACCCTTTCTCCTGATTTCCTTTTTCCAACTGCAAAAATCCCCGGACAGTCGTCATCGGATTGCGGATCTCGTGGGCAATCCCGGCTGCCATCTCGCCGATCAGATGCAAGCGATCCAGGCGAGCGATCTCTTTTTCCAAATAGACTCTCTCGGTAATATCGGTGACCACGCTAAGGATGCACCGTTCACCCTGAATTTTGATCGTCTCGGTAGACAACAATCCTTCCCGGATGTCACCCGTTCTTGTCATGTACGTAATTTTTTCGTTTCGGATCGCGTCCTCCAGATCGATGGCCCGCTCCCGTTTGCGCAAGTCCCCCGCCAAAACGAGCCGGTCTTCAGAGACATTCTTTACTTCCTGATAATCATAGCCGGTGTAAGCCAGCCAGCTCTTGTTGACATCGATATATCTGCGGTCCTCGCATGACCGGATCGCGATCAGACAGGGGCTCGACTGGAAAATCTTCTGAAACAGCTCCTGCGAGAGCACCAGTTCCTGTGTCCGTTCGCTCACCAGTGCCTCCAGGTGCTGGTAATGCTGTTTCCGCTCAATCTCCAGCTGCTTTCTCTCCGTAATATCCCGAATCGAACAAACGTAGACGTGCTTCTGCTGAATCGTCGCCTTCCTGATCTGCACATCAACCGGAAAGACACTTTTATCCTTCCTGCCGGCAACAGTTTCCACGATATTGTCTACCGGAATCTCATCGGCCCCTCCGAGAGCGGATAGCAAAAGGCCGATCGGCTTTCCGACAACCTCCTCCACCCGATAGCCAAACATGCTCTCGATGATCGGGTTTGCAGATAAAACAATCCTCTCCTGATCAAAGGTAAGAATGGTGTCGGCAGACGTTTCGACGATCGTCCGGGAAAGCGCTTCGCTTTTTTGCAGCTCCAGCATGGTGTGCTGGTGGCTCTTGTTCGCTTCCTGCAGCTCCAGCGTGCGAATGCGGAGCATTTCCCGCTGGTACTCGATCTGCTTCTGCTTCCGGTACAATTGGATAAATCCTTCTACCTTCATGCGCAAAGTGTCCGGGTGAAACGGCTTGAAAATGTAGTCAATCGCTCCTGCTTCGTATCCTTGGACGACGTGCTCGGTCGCCTTGCTGATCGCCGTGATGAACAAGACGGGAATATGCCTCGACAGCTCCCGCTGCTTGATCAGCTTCGCTGTCTCAAAGCCGTTTATCCCCGGCATCTGCACATCGAGAAGGATGCAGGCAAAGTCCTCCTTCAGTACCCAGCGAAGCGCCTCTTCTCCGGACTGGACAGAGATGAGATGATACCTGGGAGAATCAAGCACGGCCTCCAGCGACAGCAAGTTCTCTCTCCGATCATCCACGAGCAGGATATTCACCTTGTCTTCCGGCTCCCCCGCTCCCTCACTTTGCTTGACAAGCATGCTTGCAAAAGGGTCATGGCAATTTGCGATAAAGCTTTTCCGTTCCGAAAACTTCCTCGTAGCAGTTCGCATGGGTTGTAAATACAACTCCTTCCTTATCCCCAAGACCGAGAAAACCATTGGCGCAAAGGCTTTCATAAAATAACTTGTGAACGTGGTTCTGAAGAGTCTCATTGAAATAGATCATGACATTGCGGCAAATAATGACGTGGAACTCATTGAAGGAACGGTCCGTAACCAAATTGTGCTGGGCAAATACCATGTTATCCATCAAAAAGGGCTTAAACTGGACGGAACCATTGATCACGTTGTAGTATTCGGAAAAAGCCCGCTTCCCCCCGGCACGCATATAGTTTTTTGTGTACTGCTGCATTTTTTGTATCGGAAAGATGCCTTTTTTCGCTTTTTGCAGCACCTTTTCATTGATGTCGGTTCCATACAGCCTCGTTTTCGGCAACAGTCCTTCTTCATGCAGCAGAATGGCCATCGAAAAAACCTCTTGTCCGGTAGAGCAGCCAGCATGCCATATTCGAATAAACGGAAGTCTCCGCAGCTCAGGCACAATTTTTTGCCGAAATGCGAGAAAAAAGAGCGGATCGCGAAACATCTCCGTGACGTTAATCGAAAAGTCCGATAACAGCTTATCCATCATCTTCGGGTCATGCAGCACCTTTTCTTGCAGGGCTGAGATCGTGGGGACTTGTTCGATCCGTATCCGGTGCCAAATCCGGCGCCGGATCGATGAGTAGTTGTAATTTCGGAAATCGTATCCATACTGACGGTATATTCCCTCCAGCAGCAGGTTGATCTCGATCTTCTCCAATTCTTCAAATTCGTCTGGTTTCAGATCCGGATGACTTTCGCCAAGAATGGATACTCACTCCTTTCCTTCCATTGGACTGTACAGCCATACTCGCATAAGCGAGATCAGCTGTTCCATTTCAACTGGCTTGCTGATGTAGTCGGAAGCCCCTGCTTCGATGCATCTTTCCCTGTCGTGCTTCATCGCCTTGGCTGTCAGGGCGATGATCGGGAGCTTCTCCATCGAAGGCATTCTGCGGATCGCTTCGATAGCTTCATACCCGTCCATTTCCGGCATCATGATATCCATCAGCACGATGTCGACGTCGGGATTGTCCTCCAGAGCCTGGATGCCTTCCCTTCCATTTTCCGCATAGATGACCGTCATTTTGCGCTCTTCCAAAGCGGCGGTCAACGCAAATATATTTCGCATGTCATCGTCGACCACCAGTGCCTTTTTCCCGATCAGCCCTTCGCCATCAACACTGACAGGCGGCTGATCCTCCGCCGCGGTCATCCCCGCCGCGACTGGCGGCAGGGAATAGGGGTCGGAGCCGGTACTGATTTGCTCCTCAATCGGCAGATACAGGGTAAACGTGCTTCCCATCCCTTCGACGCTCTCCACCTGGATGAAGCCGCCCAACAGCTTGGCCATCTCCCGGCTGATCGAAAGTCCCAACCCCGTCCCTCCATACTTGCGGCTGGTGGTACCGTCAGCTTGTTGAAACGCTTCAAAAATAATTTCCTGTTTTTCCGCAGGTATGCCGATTCCCGTGTCTTGTACCGCGATGGAGACGTACGCAATGTCGTCGATTTCCTCCCGCGATAGCTTGAGGCGAATCTCGCCTTGAGACGTAAATTTAAACGCATTGGACAGCAGGTTGGTGATGATTTGCTGCAGGCGCTGCTCATCGGCCCATAGTTTGTCTGGCACATCGTCAGCAATCTCTACGGAAAACCCGAGTCCTTTTTGAATGGCGAGCGGCCGAAAACCGCGTTCGGCATAAATGGCAATCGACTTGATCGACACCTCGCCTCTGTTGATCTCCATTTTTCCCGATTCGACCTTGGTCAGGTCCAGAATTTCGTTGATCAAGGTAAGCAGGTTTTTCCCTGAGGTAAAAATGGTGGTGGCATATTCTACTTGCTTGTCTGTCAAGTTTTTCTCCTTGTTCTCGGACAGGATTTGCGACAGGATCAGCAGGCTGTTTAAAGGCGTTCGCAGCTCATGGGACATGTTGGCGAGGAATTCGGACTTGTACCGTGATGCCTTTTGTACCTGCTCGGCCTGCTTCTCCAGCTCTTCCTTCACCTTCTCCAGCTCTCTGGCTTTCAACTCGGAATTTTTGTACTGTTCCTCCAGCTTTTCGTTGATGCTGCGCAGCTCTTCCTGCTGCAGCTGCAGCTCCTCGGACTGGCTTTGCAACTCTTCTGTCAACGTCTGTGACTCCTTCAGCAGCTTGCGGACCTGCATGTGAACAAAAATACTGTTGATGGCGGTTCCCATCGTACCGGCGACTTCCTCCAGCAGATTTCTTTGCAGCTCCGTAAACGGGAGAAACGAAGCGAGCTCGAGAACAGCCAGCACTTGTCCTTCGTGTGAGACCGGCACCAGGATGAGCGAACTGGGGGCCGAGCTGCCCAGTCCGGATGAAATCTTCACGTAATGCTCCGGCAGCTTGGAGATCTGGATGACCTTATTCTCCACTGCGCACTGCCCTACCAGCCCTTCGCCTTCCTCAAAAGCAAGGCTCCCGATTTCTTGTGAATCCCTCGCGAAAGTGCCCGCCTTTACAAAACGCCAATGATCGGACTGTCCTTCCCTGATGTAAAATACGCCGTAACTCGCTCCGACCAAGGGGGTAAGCTTCCGAATCAACAGCTCCGCCAGCTTATTGATGTCGTGCACGCCTTGATAGGTGGCTGTGATATCGGCGAGCTGTGTCTTCAGCCAGCTGTGCTCCTGCATGGCCAACGTGAATTCTTTTTCCTGCTCGGCATGCTCTTCCAGCGTCTGGGCCATTTCATTAAAAGCTCTGGCTATGTCTCCGATCTCATCCCGACTCGTGACGGGAATGCGCGGGAACTTGTCCGTTGACCTGTACCCGACTGACGAAATAATGGAAGTGATTCCCGTCAGATTTTTGCTGATCCCTCGTATGACCCAGGCCGTTACAGCGCTCCCCGACAGCAGTCCGAAGATCATCAGGTAAAAGGATAGCTTTTTGATAAACTCGTACTGTTCCATGGAGCGGTCGTAAGCGTCGTCCAGGAGCGATTCCTGCAGGGCCTTTACGTTGTCGATCATATGGAATAGCTCGTCCTTCTGACCTTTCATATCAGCGTTGATCAGGGCGATCGCCTCTGTTTTCTGTCCGGCTTCTGCCAGTTCGCTGATCCTTCTGGACAATTGCGTATAGATTTGATATTCGGATGCAATTTGGCTCAGCAATACCTTTGTACGGTCATGTTCCGTTTTTTGCGTGAGGACATCGAATGCGGCGGACGCTTTGCTAATCGATTCTTCCAAAGCCCGCTTGTCTTTATTAATGCTCTGCGGCGTTTCATCGATGACGATCCCGGCTACCAGTCTGCTCATGTTGTTGACATGATTTTGCATATTATTGGCCGCTTTCAGCTTCATGTACCTGTCATCGACTATCTCATTGATGTTTTGAGTCAGGTGTGTCAGCGCATTGGAAATGGTGCCCAAAAGCACCAGCATGAGCACTAGCAAGAAGCCAAAGCCAATCAGCAGCTTCGTTTTATATTTCATGGAAGGTTCCTCTCTTCCTCGAAATGTGTAAAGGTTTTGACAATTTTCTATTCTTCTCTATCACATTAGTGAATCCTTCCAGTCCTTTCAATTCTTCTCGTTTTTTTGTTTCGCAATCCGAAATTGTGCATAAAAAAAGCCAGTTGGTTTCCCAACTGACCTTGTCAAACTTTATTTTGTTCCTTATACGCCCATTTTTCTGCGCTGATTGCTGATTTTCTTTGTTTGCTGGCTCTTCATCATTTGATTGCCCGCCGCTTGATGCTTCTGTTGGCCTTTCGCACCTTGCTGCGCTTGCTTCTTCTGCTCCAGCATGCGCTTTGCGGCTTCGGCCAGACTTACCTTTTTCACTTCTTCTCCTGCTCCGGCAACGCTCGATTTGTCGTTTTGCTCCATCTACTTTTCACCTCAAGGTTCTTGTGCCATATGTCTGAAATTTTACCATCTCCGGGGTAAAAGTTCCAGCCATGTTGCCCTGAGATTGAGCGGATTTTACAATAGCCGCTACTTTAATGACCGGTGCAGGAACGATTTTGTCCGCTCGTGTTTGGCATTGTGGAACAGCTCGTCCGGCGAGCCCGATTCGACGATCTCGCCGTTGTCCATGAAGACGATTTTGTCCGCCACCTCTTTGGCAAAGCCCATTTCGTGCGTGACCACGACCATCGTCATATGTTCCTCGGCCAACTGCTTGATCACCTGCAGCACCTCGCCTGTCAGCTCGGGATCGAGGGCGGAAGTCGGCTCATCAAACAACATGATGGCCGGATTCATCATCAGCGCCCGGGCGATCGCCACCCGCTGCTTTTGGCCGCCTGACAGCTTGGCCGGATACGCCTCTTTCTTGTCGGTCAGGCCTACCTTCCGCAGGAGCTCATCCCTTTTGCGGCGACTCTCTTCTGCCGGCTCTCCCCTCACAAGCCGGGGAGCCAGCTCAAGATTCTCCTGTACCGTCAGATGGGGAAAGAGGTGAAAGTGCTGAAATACCATCCCCATTTTCGATGTGATGCGCTTGATCCCCTGAGGATTTGCATAAACGCCGTCCTTTACGAGGTACTCGCCTTCCACAGCGATGCTCCCGCCGTTCACCTGCTCCAGGTTCACAAGGCTTCTGAGCATGGTGCTCTTGCCCGAGCCGGACGGACCGATCACAGCGACGACCTCGCCTTTGCCGACCTCAAAGGTAACATCCTTCAGCACATCCAGCGTACCGAATGATTTTTTCAAATTGGTTACTTCGATGATCCCCATTCGTCTCCAGTCCCTTACTCAAATTTGAACCGTCGCTCCAGCGATTTGAAAAACAGTGTCAATACGAAAGCCATGAGCAAATAGATAATGCCGGCTATGAAAAAGGGAGCGATGGTAAAGTCGCGGTTGACGGCGGTCTGCGCGAAATAGAGCAGCTCGGGCACAGCCACGGCATACAAAAGCGCCGTATCCTTGACCAGCGTAATCGACTCGTTGGCGATCGCCGGCAGTGCGACGCGAACCATCTGCGGAACAATAATCTTGGTAGTGGTTTGCCATCTGTTCAAGCCGAGCACCTGGGCAGCCTCATACTGCCCCTTGTCAATCGCCAGCAGCCCGCCTCTGAAAATCTCGGCAAAATAGGCCGCGTAGTTCAGGATGAAGCCGAGACAAGCGGCGACGAAGCGATCCATGACGAGGTAGTCGCCGATGACGGGAATGATCGGCAGCCCGAAGCAGATGAACAACAGTTGCAACAGCAGCGGCGTTCCTCTGACCACGTATATATACGTGTGGGCAAACCAGGCAAGCGGCTTGCTCTTGCTGTTTGCCATGAGCGTCAGTACAAAGCCGAGCGGCAAAGACGCGATGATCGCGATGAAGAACAGCAAAACCGTCATCTGTGCCCCTTCCAGCATCGGCACCGTAATATTGATTAGATAATCGATGTTCATCTTTGATTGGCTCCTTGCGATACGCAGCCCGCCTTCTTTTTCCCTTCAAGAAACATGACTGCGCGAAATCTTCCGTTCGTACAAATGGCAAAACCGGATTTGAAAAACAATCCGGTTTCCCTATTATTTTAAAACCTTGTCCTCGCCAAACCACTTCTCGGAAATCTTTGCTGCCGTACCGTCCTGGTTCATGGCATCGAGCGCTTTTTGAAGCTGCTCCAGCAGCTGTTCGTTTCCTTTTTTCACGCCGACTCCGTACTCTTCAGGCGCCAGGCTTTCATCCAGCAGTTTGAAGGTGTCTTTTTCCTTGGACATGTAATAGCGCGCCACCACTTCGTCGATGACGACCGCATCGACGCGGCCGATCTTCAAATCGCTCAGCGCCAGTACATTGTCTTTGAATTCCGTGACGCTGTTCAGCTTGTCCTTAATCGCGCTTGCATTCAGCGCATCGGCGGCAGAAGACTGGGCCTGCAGGCCGACCTTTTTCCCTGTCAGGTCGTCCAGCTTGCTGATATCGGATTTCGCCAGAACCGCTACCACCTGCGCATTTTTCAGATAAGGCTTGGTGAACAGCACCTTTTGTTTTCGCTCGTCCGTAATTGTATATCCATTCCAGATCAGATCAATGCGTCCGCTGTTCAGCTCCGATTCCTTCGCATTCCAATCAATCGGCTGGAAGGTCGCCTTGTAGCCCATCTTTTCTGCTGCCGCCCGCGCGTAATCAATATCAAAGCCGACAATCTCGTTTTTCTCATCGCGGAAACCCATCGGCGCAAACTTGTCGTCAATCCCGATCACCAACGTCTTGTCGTCCCCATTGGCGGAATTGGCGCCGGAACATCCGGTGATCAGCGAGAGGATGATCCCGCATGCCAGCCACAGTGCTCCTATTTTCTTCATCTTGTATACCCCCTGAATAATGGACCGTGTTTAGTAGTTATAAACATTTTTAAGTGCTTCACGTTTAAGAGTGTATACTTTATTACGGTAAATTGCTAATTCGATAATATACTAAAATATCTTCTTTTTGCTGTTTTAGTTCTATCATTCTCGTGATTTCTCACGTTTTCTTTTGTTTTCACCTTTATTGAACTCCTTAAAGGAAAAACTCCCCCATTGATTTACAAGGGAGGAGATGCATTTGCTATTTGTGATTGTGGTTCGACTATCGCCATGCAGCACCGGCCGACAGCTTCTTGCCGGAAAAAAGCAAACAGGCCCGTTACCCGGAAACCTCCTTGGCAAAAGCCAAAGCGCTGCTTGAGGAAGCGGAGCGAGCACGGATCATCGACCGAATCGAGCAGCTGATCCGGGATGAAAACTGGCTCCTGTACGGCTTTCACAAGCAGAAAGAAGCACGCTATCACCCTGCACTGAAAGGATTGTCCATTGAGTCGTTCAGCTGGGTAGACTTTTCGAAATTGTGGATCAAGCGTTGAGGGAGTTGTGGCTTTGCATAGGATAAAAGAACTTTATAAAATTTTACAAATTATGAGAAATGTGCTATTTTCATAAATGGGAAAAATCAGGAAATCAAAAGGTATAATCGGAAGGTGAAAGTATCATGGGGGACAGTGTAGGCGTACTTCACTATACGACCATCGGTGATATGATAAAGAGATACCGTGAACGGGAACAACTGACTATCACACAACTTGCCAATCTATCCGGAGTTCACAAAGGTGTAATTTCAAAAATAGAATTGGGCGACACGAAACGCCCTGAACTCAGAACGATCAAACCCATTGCAAATGTTCTGGGAATCCCCTTTCCGGAAATAGTCGAGCAATACATCGAAGTAGAGCGGCGGGTCGATGTGCTACGTGAGCTTTTATTGGAGGTCATTCGTTTTTCGAACCAGACATTGATTTCAAAGGTGGCTCTGAAACTCCTCGAATCGCCTCTAGAAGATACTAATACTGCAATTGAGCAACTGTACGATCTAGCTGATACCCTTACCGATACTGACTCGAAATTAGCGCTGTTTAAATTGATTGTGAGATACTCTCGCGAACGAGGAATCCCTCTATTTATTGCAAAGGGATTGCTGCAAACCTATATGATCGAGCGCCTTGATCTGAAGCGCATGGACGAATCCTATAAAGATGGAGAAGAGATATTACATTATATTGAGTTTCTTTCCAAAGAACAAAAAATTAATTATTACTTCAGAATGGCGCTCCAAGCCTTTGCAATCAAAAAATACAAGCAATGTATCAAATTATGCGAATCGGGTCTTGCACTGGAAACGAATGATACTGAGCTCAAAGCTAGAGCTTATCTGGCTATGATCAACTCCTACTACTTCCTGGATCAATTTGATGCCGTAGAAAAACATCTGGATGTATTTGAAAAATTTGAGTACGACTTTGTTAGCGACTCGACCAAGATCAATCGTGCCGCTACCAAGGTAAGAAAGAAAGAGTATGACGAAGCGATCCCAATGTTGAAAACGTACTTGTGGGAGCTGGCACAAGAAAACAGAATCCATATGGCGAACGAGTTGCTTGATATTTATTTAGAGACCGGAAACTTGGATAAAATCACCGAGTTAATAAAAAAAGAGAAGGACCTACTGCCAAGAAAAGTAGAGACACCCTACAAGCATTTGTCACTAGGGATATATTACCAGAGAAAAGGCTCCTACCAGGTACAAACCGGATTGATTCCCGAAGGAATGGAAAGCTTCATCAAAAGCCTACGAGCATACGGAGAGATTCATGCGCTTGAGGAGATCATGAAATGCATAAATGACATCTTCTCCTTTTTCTCGAAAAATTCCATATCTATTGACATTCAATATGTCACGGAACTAAGCAATGTGTATAATAGTATTACAGGTAAAATTAGGAAGTAGGGAGGAAAGTGAAATGAAAAAAGCACTGATGACTATGTTCTTATCTCTAGCCCTGATGGTAACGGTAGGCTCGTTCACCGCGGGGAAAATTGTCGTTTCCCCTCCTGCCAATTCTGCACCGATTGTTAAAAATGTAGCAGACCCAGGTTATTAATGCGAAACAGTTTTTAGACGAAACGATTGTCGAACGTTCCGTAGAATGTAGGTAAAACTCCCTCGGTGTACCAATAACTGAGGGAGTTTTACTTTATTTTTATATATAGGGTAGAAACCGGGAAAGTAGACGAGAATTGTTGTCCCTCTTCCTGCTAATGTAGTACCGATTGTTGGGCGGCACCTAGGTTATTCATTCAACTATCTTTTTACGGAACGCTTGTCAATGCGTTCCTTTTTGATTTACTCCCTTGTAGATTCTCGTCGAATATTGTAAACAATCACCCATCTCCAATTTTTGTAAATAAATGTGCGACGGCTTGTATACTGGCAAAGAAGATGCATTTATTTCTGTAAAGGGGATGATCCTATGACCGCTCGATGTATCAATGAAAAAATGAAAGAGACATTCCTCATTTCGCCACGCAGAAAAGAAACGTCTCATTTTGTTGCAAGTTTAACCAAATTAGCGAGATGAAAACAGGCAAAACCTCCAAATCTAAAACTGTAAAGAGTGACGATATGGATACAACAGATGAAGTAAAGATTAGTAAAATCATTGAGGACTTAAAAAAACAACTGCTTCATTTGGTCAAAAACAAGGGACTTCAGGATGAAGCCGTCATTGAACTGAGTCAGAAGTTGGACAAATACATCGTGCTGGCTCAACGCAACATGAAAAAGTACAGCCGTCGCTGAAAACTCCCAACCTGCTCCATCACCGGATTGAAAACAGACTGGGAGTTTTTCATCCATTCTTCTGATTAACTTATGAGTTTATATTCCATTGGCCGGGATGTTTTTTCCGTAAAAAATCTCATCCATCTCGATTGTCAAACGATTGGTTATTTCCTCCTGTTGCCGCTCGCTCAACTGCTCCTTTGTCCGTCCGAACAGGTAGTTGTTCAGGTCAAAATTTTTCAGCTTGCATTTTGTATGAAAAATATTCTCCTGGTACACGTTGACGTCGATCATGTGGTACAAGCTTTTTACTTCATCCGGTATGTAATTTTGGATCGAGCTGATGTCGTGATCAATAAACAGCTTGTGGCCGCAAATATCTCTCGTAAAGCCTCTTACGCGGTAATCAATCGTCATGATGTCCGTATCAAACGAGTGGATCAGGTAGTTGAGCGCCTTCAACGGCGAGATTTCCCCACAGGTAGATACGTCAATATCGGCGCGAAATGTGCTGATCCCCTCATCCGGGTGGTACTCCGGGTACGTATGAACGGTAATATGGCTCTTGTCCAGCGACATGACGACAGATTCAGGGAGGGGGCCCGGCGATTCCTCGAATGACTCCTCAGGGACTTCTACGACAGGGCCTTCCGATACAAGAAAAGTCACACTCGCTCCCTGGGGAACATAATCCTGTTTTGCGATATTCAAAACGTGGGCCCCGATAATCTCTGCTACGTTGTTCAAAATCGTCGTTAGCCGGTCGGCATTGTACTGCTCATCGATATACGCCAGATAGGCTTCGCGCTCTTCTTTCGTTTCTGTATAGCAAATATCGTACATGTTGAAGCTCAACGACTTGGTGAGATTGTTGAAGCCATGCAAAGTAACGCGCTGCTCAGGTGTCAGATTCATGTTTTTGCTCCTTTGACTGATCTGATGGCTGCGGTTGATATTCCGTCCAGATTGTGGCCATTGCTGTCTGCCGAAAAAACACATTATTTGGTAGGATACCCCGCCTTACCATGAAAATACCACGATCAGCATGTATGGAGAAAAACCGTACCGGTCTGGTGTCTTTAATGCCTGCTTTATCGGAATCTCCTGCGCCTGACAAGAAACGCCGTAAATGTCATCAGGGAAGGGACAGCCAAAGCAAAGCACAGTGTCGCCAGAACGAGAAACACATTTGACAACAGTGTAATCCCCTGCGCTTCGACAATCTGACGGTAGATCAGGTGGAAAACGATACTGAAAATGACGAAAACCGCAGCGAGCATCCTCCAGACACCGATTACCCGATTGTACTTTTCATACATCGTGTTTTTATCCGAGTAAATCGGCACTGTTCCGGGAGGCGCTGAAAAGATATGAAGTTTCCCTTGCGTGCAAACGTGGGACCAGCCGCCCGCTTCGAACAGCTCAAAGTACTCGTTCTGTTCTGACGGCTTGAGTTCATGGACGTCCAGGCTGTATTGCAGTTTTTGCGCTTCACCCTTCCGGAGCCTGTACCCCAAGAAGGCAAATGATTCAAGCAGCCACCCCTGCTCAGCCATTTCGCCAAGCTTTTTCATTTCCTTTTCCTCGGCAAATGCGAGGCCCATCGAACTCATGTAGCGCGTTTTGCCTGTCCTATTCATGATTGATCCCCTCCGTCGCTGATTTCCATGCTGCTTTCCCGTGATCCACCATCCTGGAACGCCGGTTGATCTCGCCTTCGATGATGGTCCTTCCCTTTTCTGTGGCAGTGTAGGTTTTTCGCCGTTCGTCCTCGCCTTCGCCGAGAACGATGTAGCCTGCTTCCTGCATTTTTTTTATCAGCGTATACAGGGTCGCCGGTCCGATCGTAACCTCTCCCTCTGTCAGCTCCTCCACGTATTTCATAATGCCGTAACCATGCCTGGGAGTGAGCAGGGACAACAGGATATAGTAAGCAGAGTCGGTAAGCTGCTCTGTGGCAAACGTATTATTCCGCGACAAGAAAGCACCTCCTATCGTATATCCATTTTCAATGCATCCATTCAGGATATATCCATTAACGATATAGTAAACCACCGTTTTTTCTTTGTCAATGGACGCCTTGCCAAAAAAAGAAGACACCGGCTCCCGCTCCGGTGTCTGGTCCATACCGTATTCATGAAATATCCGCTTTGGCCGGTTATTTAAACCAGCCCTTCTCCTTGAAATGCATAATCGCTTCGATCCGGTTGCTGACCCCCAGCTTATCCAGGATGACGGAGATGTAATTGCGGACCGTCCCTGTTGTCAGGTACAACTGGCTCGCGATTTGCTTCGTATTTTTGCCGTCGGCGATCAGCAGCAGGACTTCCTTTTCACGCTCGGTCAACGGATTTTCCTGACCGTACGCCTCATCCATCAGCTCCGGCGCGTAGATGCGTCTGCCCGCCATGATGCTGCGGATCGAGCTGGCCAGCTCCTCGCTGGGACTGTCTTTCAGCAGATAGCCGTCCGCTCCCGCTTTTAATGCACGCTCAAAATATCCGGCTCTGGCAAACGTGGTGAGGATCATGACCTTGCAGCCGGATGTCTTCAGCTCCTCCGCCGCATCCAGCCCGCTCTTCACCGGCATCTCAATATCCATGATGCAAATATCCGGCTGATGCTGATGGACGAGCTTCACAGCGTCCTCGCCATTGCTGGCTCTGCCAACGACCTTCATATCCTCTTCCAAATCGAGCAGGGACGCAAGAGCACCCAACAGCATCCGCTGGTCCTCGGCAATGACGATCCGAATCATATCCCCGCCTCCTTTTCCGGTTGTTTGAAGACGTTTGGCACACGCAGGACGATCGTCGTCCCGCCGTCTGAAACAATTTCCATGCTCCCGTTTACGAATTCGAGCCGCTCCCGCATTCCCCGCAGACCGTTTCCGCGGTAGCAAGCCGACTCGTCGGCGATGCCGATCCCGTTGTCCTTCACTTTGACCACCAGATCGGTCCGCGATGGCTCGATTACGACCGAACAGGCTGACGCACTGCTGTGCTTTACCACATTCGTCGCTGCCTCCTTTATGCACATCGAGAGCACCGTCTCGGTCATCAGGGAGGTTTTCGTCAAGTTGGGGTCGCCCTCTAGCTGAAAATCAATTTGGGCCGCTTCGAGAATCTGCTTGATGCGAAACATCTCTTCCTCAAGCCGCGTACCGCGCATCTGGGTTACCATTTCCCTGACTTCCTTCAATGCGATCCGCGCCGTCTGGCGAACTTCATTGATTTCAACTTTCGCCCGGTCCGGGTCCTTGCTGATCAGCTTGCCCGCCAGATCGCATTTCAACCCGATCAAAGAGAGCTTCTGTCCAAGCGTATCGTGCAGATCGCGTGCGATCCTCTGGCGTTCCTCCAGCTTGACCAGCTCCGATATCCGCTTATTGGCGTCCTCCAGCTGTCCCTCCAGCTTTTCCCGCTTGTTCCGGTTGTAGGTGGTGACGGGAAGGAGGATCACGGCGATCATGCTGACAAGCACAAACGGCAGCTGGTTGATCATCTGCGCGTTTTTCATGATAAACCCGAGATTGATCGTGACCACGGTACTGACGAGATGAATCGAGTACAGCGTATAAAAACCGACCTTGTTCTGAATATTCCCGATAAAAAACGCCAGGAACAGCGAGAAATATACATAGCCAAACAGCAGCGTCATCGTGATGGAAATGATGATTTGCACACTCGTCCAGAAGTAGATCAGCCATCCCTTGGAGAGAAACGAAAACACGTAGCAGACAAAGAACACGAGAATCATCACAATTCCGCTCACAACCTCAAGTGTAGAGGAGGAGCGGAAGATGAAATAGAACGGAAGGATATAAAAGACGACCCACACATAAGGGCTAAGACCGGTGTTTTTGTGAAGAATTTGATACCACTTCTGCATGATCGCCCACCTTTTCCACTACACTGTCTACATTAAGTGTATATGAAGAGAAAGGTTTTCGCAGGTTTATTTTCCTTCCAGACTGGGACTTCTTCTTGGCAACGGCTCTGGAGCAGATCCTGTTTTATCCAGCAAGTCCTTGATCTCCTTAAAGCTGACAAACGCCTTGTTGCGCTCATCCCACAGCCGGAACTGAAGCGATTTCAAGCTGGTGGCAAGTGTAATCGTTGTGGCCTTTTGCAGCGGAGGCGTGGCATTATGCGCCTTCTCCAGATTGTAGTTCGGAACTTTCGGACTTAAATGATGGATGTGGTGAAACCCGATGTTTCCCGTGATCCATTGCAATGGCTTGGGCAGCTTGTAATAGGAGCTCCCCTCCACGGCCGCTTTCACGTAGCTCCACTCTTCCTCGTTTTCAAAGTAGGAATCCTCGAATTGATGCTGCACGTAAAACAGCCAGATGCCGAGCAGGCCGGAGATGAAGAAGATCGGGCCTTGGATGAGCAGAAACGCTTGCCAGCCCACCGCCCAAATCATCAGTGCATACAAAGCGATGATGGCAACATTGGTCAAATACGTGTTCATCCGCTCCTTGGCTCTCGCTCCTTTGCGGTTAAAACGGTACTGGAGCACGAAGACGTAGATCGGACCGAGCCCAAACATGACAAACGGATTGCGGTAGATCCGATAAGCGATCCGGAGCCACAGCGGGGACGACAGGTATTCTTCGACGGTGAGAATCCAGATGTCGCCGACACCCCGTTTGTCGAGGTTGCTGCTCGTCGCATGGTGGATCGAATGACTATGCTTCCACTGCTCATACGGACAGAGCGTGATCACACCTGTAATGGTGCCAAGTATATCGTTCGCCAGGCGATTCTTGAAGAACGACTGGTGACAACAGTCATGAAAGATAATGAACGTCCGAATCACAAATCCGGCAGCGATAATCAAAAGAGGAAGCGTCAGCCAATACGAAACGGCCAGGCTTTGATACGCTGCGAACCATAACAACAAAAAAGGAACCAGGGTGTTGAAAAGCTGTCTGATACTCGACTTCGTATCGTTCTTCTCATAGGGGGCGACATTCTTTTTCAGAGTAGCTATGTTGGATTCGTGCATTGCGTATTGCCTCCTCGATTTGACGCTTAGAAAACGTTCAGGAACGTAGGGCGCAAATTTTTCTTACTTTCATTATAGAAAGCGCATCCTGTTCACTGTAGTCATAAACGTCAACTTGAGGATATGACATTTGTCATGGTTTTTCAGATTTTATTTCCTGTTGTGGAATTAATTGCTGGTTTGCGGTTTTGAGCAGAGCCGTTCCTTTTTATTTTTGAGCGAGAAAGCATGCATGACGAAGAGACGCTTGTCTATTTCAGCCTTGTCTGTTCAATGGAGAAGGTATCTGCGCCATGGCTGACGGCGAAAGTCTGCAAAGCGTTCAATACCTGTTTTTTCAGTGGTCCGGTGAATTTTACATGAGGTTCGATTTGCAGCAATTGAACCGTCAAATGGCGGCTTTTTTTATCCAGCCGGGGGTCCATGCGGCCGATCAGCCTGTCCCCCGCCAGTATCGGCATCGCGTAATAACCGTACTTTCGCTTTGCGGCCGGCGTATAAATTTCCCAGCGGTACTCAAATGCAAACAGGTCTTCCAACCGCTTGCGGCTCCATAACAAATTGTCCAACGGCGGCAGGAAGTAAACGGAAATGTCTTTGTCGTCATCGGCAATCCCGTCCTGCTCTGCTTCGATGTGAGAACAGAGGCGGCCGCTGTCAGAAGCGAGGATAAAATACGGCTTGGCAAGTCCCTCCACCTCTACTCGCACCACTTCACCCGCTTGAATTCGCCGATCAATCGCCTCCCGCCGTTCTCCCGCACTCAGCCGCTGCCAGCCCAGCCGCGGATCGCTCGGTTCGAATACCCGGTACGCCCGGAAATACTTGTCCAGGAGCGCGCTTAGGGCCTCTCCTTTTTCCATCTTCCGGCCCTGAAGCTCGCCAGGAACGATCCGGCTGGACAGATCAAACAGGCGCTGGTTCCCTTCTCTCCCCACGACCGCTATATGCGCCGCATCCAAAAGCAGATTGAGGACATGGGACGTCGCCTTTGTTTTGGCGCTCACATTGTCCCAATAGCCATGAACTCGCTGATCGGATTCAAATGCTTTGGACGGCAGCGGGCCTTCCTCGCCCAGCTTTTGCAGGACGCCGTCCGCAATCGCTTTGAACTGGTCGAGCTGAGGCTGCACGCGCTCGCGCAGCCGCTGGCGAGTCGGTTCAAAGATCGGGTAATCCTCCATCGGAATGATGCAGGCGGCATTCGCCAGGTATTCGAAAAAAGCTCCGGCCCGAAGCAGCTCATCCAGAACCTCTGGCCGGTAGCCGGGAATCCGCGCTGCCAAGACCAGATGTTGATTGGGGCGGACGGCATTCACCGGATCGATCTGCACGCATTCGAGCCGCCGGATTGCGTCTCGCACGCGGTCTTGCAGGACTTGTGCCGAGTCAAATGAGGTGCCCTTCTCCGCTTCCGGGCTGCCGAGCAGCATTTGCGTCTCCAGCAGAAAACGCCGGACCGCTCGTTTGATTGATTTGATCGTTTTCATTAAAGGAACCTCCGAGGCTGGTCATTTCGTTATCCTAGCTCTTTTACCTTCGGGTTTGACAGCTTCTTTTTCTCCGCCACTTCATCCAAAAATTGCGTAAAGGTTGAATGGCCACTGTAAGTTAAAAATAACCATTCCAAAGCTCGGGTCATGGCTATATAAAGCAGTGATACCTCTCGTTCTTCTATTTCTTCCAGCGGGAATGGCATATTTTCGACTGCCACGATAAAAACCGCTCGGAAATCGAGACCTTTGGCACTATCTATGGTAGATATTTTCACTTTGTTTTCTTCACGCGAGAAGTTTCTTTTCGTTTCGGCATTTTCTGTAACCCATGTGTACGGCAGCCCGTGTTGTTCTAAACTGTTTTTGATCTCATCTATATAGGAGACTCGATGGGTATTTTTTACACGGTATAATATAGCAATTTCACTATACGGTATTTTTTTCTCTCGTGTTAGAAAGTTAATGGACTTGGAAACAAAGTTCATCTCTTCTTGAATGTTTTGAAATCGTTGGATGATCGGTTCGGGACCTTTCCTTTTGGTTGACTGCGGAGGAATGATCTCCACACCTTCTGTCGTCCCGCTTTTTACTTTGTTCTGCAGATGGGAGTGTGCCTGAAAAAAGTTCCAAGCAAATTGCACGATTTGAGCCGTATTTCGATAATTAATCGTCAGTATTTTTGACCGCCCACGAAAATCAAGGCCAACATCTTGAGCCAAACTCGTTTTTCTCCTGAAAATAGATTGGGCGCGATCCTCTACCAGCAACAAAGACTGTGTGGTCGGGTTCAAACATTGGCACAACAATTTCAGCCAATCAGGCTCAAAATCTTGCCCCTCGTCGATTAATATTGCGTCGTACATCGGAAGGACCGCTTCTTTACGCTGCGCCTTTTCCAAAAGGATGGGAATATCAGTGTCGCTCATCTTCAGATGCTGGGTGAGCCATTCATGAAAATTGTAAACCTCTATATTGGCAGCGGAAGGAGTTCCTGGGGCATTCATCATCTCATACAGATCTTCCGGTTCATTCAGCATTTTTTCAATCATTTGCTTTAAACTTTTTGACAATGTAATCCCGTAGCAGAGAACGAGAATTCGCCAATCAGGATGTGCTTTCGCAAGCAGCCTGGCTCGACTAGCCAAGACAAGTGTCTTGCCGCTGCCAGCGACCCCGCGGATTAAACGATGCTTATCTCCCAACTGCTTTGCTAGGTTCTCTTGATGCAAATCCATTGTTTTGATATTGTGCAGAGATAAAAGCAGTTGGTCCTGATGGCGAACCGGTGATGTAAACTCGGCACCAATTCGAACCTCGGGAAACAGGTGGAAACGAATTGCCTGAATGTCTTCATTGGTCAATATATATCTCTTCGTGTTGCGAACAGTGAACATCCCGCGTATTTTCTCCAATAGTATTTCAGGAGAAAATCCGTCCTCATCAGGGTCAACCTCGTCTTGGCAAAGAACAAACTGTGGTTCAATCACATGATAAAGATTATGCTTCAAAAAATACTCCTGTTTTAAGCGGGTAAAAACCGTACCATAGCCGTAGGAAAATTTTAAATATGAGCTGTTGTCCTGTAGCAAATTCCGATCTTTTTTCAAGTGATCAGTAAGCAAACGGGCATTGTCCCTCGCTTGCTTTAAGGGACTTTTCGTTGTGACCATCCCACCGCCCTCTTTGTGCAGTATCCAGTCATCGTGATTTATTTGATAGATGGTGTTGCTCTTGTAATCTTTCACTTCTAAAACTACAAGACCAAGGTCAGGCCCTATTATGACAAAATCCGGCCTTCTTCCCCGTATCTCCGGTTCGTAGTAAACGATATAATCACTTGGTAAATGGTTTTTCAGGCACTCAAATAACATTCTCTCTCCAGCCGTCGCTCCCCTTGGGATTGTTTCCGGTACCATATAAGCCACGATCTGTCTCTCCTAGTACATTATTCCTAATTTCATTTTATTATAGTATAAATGACAGCAAAGAAGCAGACGAAAATACAGATGAGCCGGAACGGGCCACTGGCTAGTCGCAGAAAAAAACAAAAAACACGAGCCCGCCCAAACCAGCGCAAACTCGTGTCCATTCCGCTTCGCCGCAGCAGGCAAAGCGCTTACTCTTTCACCACAAAATCAATACCGCCCAGTCCGTCCCAGTGTGCGGATACGACGTTACCTGCAAACAGCTGATGTGCGCCTGTAATGCCGCCGGATAAAATGACCTGCCCCGCCCGGAGCTTCTCCCCTTTTCTTGCCAGCATATTGGCCAGCATCGCGACAGAGTGGGCCGGGTGCCCAAGTACAGCGGCTCCCGCCCCCAAGTCCTTCATCTGTCCATTAATCGAGAGAGTCACTCCGACGAGGTCCAGCTCCAGTTCGTCCGGCCTTTTCAGGCGGGAGCCAAAAAAGACCCGGGATGACGACGTGTTGTCAGCGATGACATCGGGAAGCGTGAACTCGAAGTTTTTGTACCGGCTGTCGATGATCTCCAGCGCCGGCAGCACATACTCCGTCGCGGCCAGCACCTGCGCTCCGGTGACGCCCGGTCCCGCGATGTCTTTGCCCAGAACAAACGCGATTTCCGCCTCCACCTTTGGATGAATCAGCTCGCCCAATGGGAGAATGCCGTTGTCGATCGCCATATAATCGAAAATGACGCCGCAGATCGGCTCATGCACGTTCATCTGCTTCATTTTGGCCTGGCTGGTCAGGCCCATTTTCAGCGCCAGTACACTGTGTCCCTGCTCGTTCTTGAGCTTGATCAGCTCTTCCTGAATCAGGTAGCCGTCCTCAACGGACAGCTCGGGATACTCTGCCGTCAATTTCACGATCTCCTGCTTGCCAAGCTCGGCGTCGACCAGCTTTTGCGCGAGCGCTCTGCATACTTGTTCCGCGAGCATGCCGCTTCCCTCCTATCTGCTTTCAACCGCTGCCTGTCGCTTCGCGATCTCGGCGGCGACATCGATGATCATGTCTTCCTGCCCGCCGACAGCCTTTCGCGCTCCAAGCTCGATCAAAATGTCGCGGGAATCGATCCCGAAGCGCTTTGCCGCCCGTTCCGCATGCAGGCGGAAGCTGGAGTAGACGCCGGCATAGCCGAGCACGAGCGAGTTTCTCGTAATCTCCTGGGGCACCTGGATCAGAGGCGCCACGATGTCTTCCGCCAGGTCCATCATTTTGTACAGATCGATTCCGGTATGGATGCCCATCCGCTCCATCACGGCAACGAACACCTCTGTCTGCGTGTTGCCTGCCCCGGCCCCGAGGCAGCGGACACTGCCGTCGATGCGGGTAGCGCCTTCCTTGATCGCGGCCAGCGTATTGGCCATCGCCAGAGACAGGTTGTTGTGCGCGTGAAAGCCGACCGGGACTTCCAGGCTTTCCTTGAGCGCCCGGACTCGCTCCGCGACCTGGTCGGGGAGCAGCGCTCCTGCGGAATCGACGATATAGACGACATCTGCTCCGTAGCTTTCCATCAATTTTGCCTGTTCCGCCAGCTTGGCGGGCGGGGCCATATGGGCCATCATCAGAAAGCCGACCGTTAAAAGCCCCAGCTCCTTGGAACGGGCGATGTGCTGTGCCGAAATGTCCGCTTCGGTGGAATGGGTGGCAATCCGTGCCATGCCTACACCAAGCTTCGCGGCGGCATTCAAATCCTTGATCGTGCCGATCCCCGGCAGCAGCAAAACGCCGATGGTCGCCTGCTTGCAGACGGAGACGGCCGCTTCGATCAATTCCATCTCATTTGTACGCGACAAGCCGTATTGCAGAGAAGAACCGGCCAGCCCGTCTCCGTGAGAGACCTCGATAAAGGGCACGTTTGCTTCGTCGAGCGCACGAGCCACACGGACGACCTGCTCGACGGTAAACTGGTGGTTGATCGCGTGACTTCCGTCGCGAAGCGCTACTTCGGTGACGAGAATCTCCCGTTTATCAGTCATTTCTCTTCCCTCCCTTTCAGACAGACGCCGCCCCGACGTGAGGCTTGGCGAATTCCTCCGCCACTTTGACCGCAGTCGCAGTCATGATGTCCAGATTCCCTGCGTATTTGGGCAGGTAATCTCCCGCGCCTTCCAGCTCCAGTACCACCGTTACGCGGTTGCCGTCAAACAGCGGCTCTGTACGGAGGCGATAGCCGGGCACGTATGACTGAATAAAGGCAACGGTCTGCTCGATGGAAGCGGTTATTGCCTGTTCGTCCACCTCGCCCTCCACCAGCGCGTACACCGTGTCCCGCATCATGATCGGCGGCTCGGCCGGATTGAGAATGATGATCGCCTTGCCCTGCTTGGCCCCGCCAATCACTTCCAGACCGCGGGCGGTCGTTTCGGTAAATTCGTCGATATTGGCACGGGTGCCCGGACCTGCGCTTTTGCTGGAGATGGCTGCGACGATCTCCGCATAGCTGACAGGGCAAACCCGGTGGATCGCATGGACGATCGGGATCGTGGCCTGCCCGCCGCAGGTGATCAGATTGATATTGCATTCATGCAGATGTTCTCCCAGATTGACGCTTGGAACGACATACGGGCCGACTGCTGCCGGAGTCAGGTCGATGGCAAGCTTTCCGGCCTCCTTGAGCGCCTTGGCGTGACGGATATGCGCTTTCGCCGAGGTCGCGTCAAAAACGATGTCGGCAAGCTCCGGAGCATTGTCCAAAAACTGCTTCAGCCCTCCGTCAAACACCTCGTACCCCGCTTTTTTCGCGCGCAACAGTCCGTCTGAGTCGGGATCGATCCCGATCATCGCCGTAACCTCCAAATATTTGGAACGCTCCAGCTTCATCAGCAAATCCGTGCCGATGTTCCCCGATCCAAGGATCGCAACCTTTTTCCTGGACATGGCTCTCCCTCCCTTGACACTTAGCTTGTAAACCGGACACCGACTTCGCCCAGATGGGCAATCCTGGCGCGGAACGAATCGCCCGGCTCCGCCGCGATGGCCGCAGACAAAGCACCGGATAGAATCACTTCCCCCGCTTTGAGCGGAATATCGAATTCGGCCAGTTTGTTGGCGAGCCAGGCGACGCATACAGCCGGATTGCCCAATGCCGCCGCGCCCACACCCGTATTCATAACTTCGCCGTTTTTGTACAGCACCATGCCGGCCATGACGAGGTCGATCTGGTCTGGCTTCACCGGACGCCCGCCCAATACGTAGAAGCCGGAGGACGCATTGTCCGCAACGGTGTCCTCCAGCTTGATCTTCCAGTCGGCGATGCGGCTGTCCACGACTTCGAGTGCTGGGACCACATATTCGGTCGCCAGCATGACATCGAGAGCCGTCACGCGCGGGCCTTTCAAGTCGCGCTTCAGAAAGAAGGCGATTTCCGCCTCTACCTTCGGCTGCAGCACTTTTTTGCAGGAGATGTGACCGTGATTTTCCACAGCCATGCTGTCAAGCAGATGGCCGTAGTCCGGCTGGTCTACCCCGAGCAGGGTTTGCATCGCCAGCGAGGTTAGACCGATTTTTTTACCCGTAATCACATCGCCCGCATTCACTTTCCGCCCGACGGTCAAAAGCTGCACGCGATACGCGTCTTCGACCGAAATCTCCGGCTCTATTTTCGTAATCGGCTCGACAGCCAGGCCGCTTCTCTCCGCCTCCGCCAGATGGTCGGCGAGCCGCTTGATTTTTTCCTCGTCCATTGCCGTATCCCTCCCGCACGTTGTTTCCGACCGCTATCTTTTCATCGTGATCGTCTTGGCTTCCGTATAAAATTCGAAGCTGTGCCGTCCGCCTTCCCGGCCGATTCCGCTCGCTTTTGCTCCACCAAAAGGCGTTCGCAAATCGCGCACATACCAGCAGTTGATCCACAGCAGCCCGGACTGCACCTGATCCGCCACGCGGTGAGCGCGTCTGAGGTCGTTCGTCCAGACGACGCCGGCCAGCCCGTAGATGGAGTCATTGGCGATCTGGATGGCTTCTTCTTCTGTTTCAAACGGAATGATGACGATGACCGGACCGAAAATCTCCTCTTGGGCTACCCTCATTTTGTTGTCCACATCGTAGAGCACGGTCGGCTCGTAAAAATTGCCGTCCCCCAGACTGGTGATGCGCTTGCCGCCAAAAGCGAGCTTGGCTCCCTCTGAC
This sequence comes from Brevibacillus sp. FSL K6-2834, assembly GCF_038592925.1. Classification (NCBI taxonomy): domain Bacteria; kingdom Bacillati; phylum Bacillota; class Bacilli; order Caryophanales; family Paenibacillaceae; genus Brevibacillus; species Brevibacillus sp. FSL K6-2834. Next base: position 1,014,954 of record NZ_CP151945.1, on the reverse strand, counting down.
AGTCCGATCCGGACGTATTCATCCACCGTGGCCAGGTGGCTGCGGGAGACAAGCGCCCCCATGTCGGTATCCGGGTCGAGCGGATTGCCAACCTTGATTTTTTTCACCGCCTGCACAAATTTGTCCAGGAATTGATCGTAGATGCTCTTTTGGACCAAGAGGCGCGATCCGGCCAGGCAAATTTCGCCCTGGTTGCGGAAAATCGCCTCGATCGACCCTTTCACCGCCTCATCCAGATCTGCGTCCGCAAAGACGATGTTGGCTGATTTGCCGCCCAATTCGAGCGAAACGGGAATGAGCTGGCTAGCAGCGTTCCGCATTACGGTTTTGCCTGTCGTGGTCTCCCCGACGAACGATATCCGGCGGACATGCGGGTGTGTGGTCATCGCGGTGCCGACTGTTCCGCCCGGCCCCGTCAGGATGTTCAAAACGCCCGGCGGCAAGCCTGCCTCGTTGGCGATTTCGCCCATCATGACCGCGCTCAGCGGCGTATAGGAGGCGGGCTTGACGATGACCGTATTGCCCGCCGCCAGTGCAGCCGACGCTTTCCACGTCATCTGCATAAACGGCAGATTCCACGGAATGATCAGGCTGGTCACGCCTGCGGGAGCGTATTTGGCGTAGGACATGAAGCCGTTCATTTCGTAATGTTCATGTACGAGATACTTGGCCATTTCGGCGAAAAAGCGCAAATTCCAGGCGGCTCTGGGGATGTCAAAGCCGCAGCTCTCCTTGATCGGCTTGCCGACGTCAAGCGTCTCCACCAGCGCCAATTCCTCCACCCGCTCCATGACGAGATCGGACATTTTGCAGAGAATCTTCGCTCTTTCTTCGACGGGCATCCTGCTCCAGACGCCGCTTTCAAACGTGCGCTGGGCTACCTCGATCGCCTTTCTCACATCCTCTTCGCCCGCATTTGCCACCGAGGCCAGCTTGAGATTGGTCGCGGGATCGAGCGTGTCAAATGTCTCCCCGGAGATCGCGTCCACGTATGCTCCGTCGATAAACAGCTTTGCGTCCTTCAACTTTCGCTGATTTGCCTGTGTAGTCTGACTCATGTGAAAGCCTCCTACTCTTCGATTTCCAGAATCATTTCGACTTCCACCGCATTATTGTGCGGAAGCTGGGCCATCCCGACGGCGGAACGCCCGTGCCTCCCCTTCTCCCCGAAAATCTGCACCAGCAGATCGGACGCTCCGTTCATGACCTTGGGCTGATCCGTAAAATCGGGGGCGCTGTTGACAAACCCGAGGATTTTCACCACCCGCTTTACGCGGCTCAGCTCGCCGATCTCCGCCTTGACGACAGCCAGCAGGTTGAGCATGCATTGCCTGGCTGCCATGTAGCCTGTTTCCACCGACACATCATCGCCGAGCTTGCCGCGGTATTCATCTGTCCCTTGTCCGGCGGTAAACAACAGGCTGCCTGCGCGGACACAGCCTACGTAGTTTCCTGCTGCCTGCCGTGGGGCCGGAAGCGATAGCCCCAATTCCTGCAATCTTTGTTCCGGTGTAGCCGCATGCGTAGTCATCTCCCTCTCACCTGCCCTCGCTCATATTCAGGAAGCGCAGCGCGTTTTCGCCCAGCATCGCCCGCTTCTGCTCCTCGGTGAGCGAAAGCGCATTGTCTATGACCTCGCCCGGAGGAATTTCCCGCAGCAAGAACGGGTAGTCCGACCCCATCAAAATGCGGTCGGCGCCAAAGCGGTCCACCATGTATTGAATGTTCAGCGGATCGTAGTTCAGCGAATCGAAATAAAAGCTCTTGGCGTAGTGGCTTGGCGGCTGCTCGGTCAGCCTCAGATGCGGCCATACCTTCCAGCCCTGGTCCAGGCGGGGAAGAATGTAAGGAAATGACCCTCCGCCGTGGGCAAAGCAAATCTTCAGCCGAGGGAATTTTTCCATCACGCCGCCGAGAATCAGGCTGGCAGCAGCCAAGGCCGTCTCGCTCGGCATCCCCACCGTATACATCAGGTTGTGCCGCGGCATCCGCTCTCGGCCGAGTGTCTCCCACGGGTGGACAAACAGCGGCACCTCCCACTTCTCGCACATTTCAAAGAAGGGAATCAGAGACGGATCGTCCAGGTTGTTGCCATTCACATTCGTACCGATCTCGATCCCCTTGAGGCCGAGCTCATGCATGCAGCGGTCCATTTCACGAATCGCAATCTCCGCATTTTGCAGGGGCACGGTCCCAAGCCCGAGAAAGCGCTCGGGATGCTGCCTGACCGTGTCCGCGATAAAATCGTTTTGGATGCGGGCCATCAGCTCCGCTTCTTCAGCAGGGGCCCAGTAGGAGAACGTGACCGGAATCGGCGAGATGACCTGCATGTCGACCTTTTCCCGCTCCATGTCAGAAATCCGCTTGGCAGGGTCCCACACCTGATCGGTCACTTCCCGGAACACTTTGCCCGCGACCATGATGTTGGCGCCGCACGCGCAGGTCCGCTGCAGGACGGGCCAGCGCTCGCCTTGAAATTTCTCAGCCAGATTGGGGAGGTCTTCCGGAATGATGTGCGTGTGGAAGTCTACTCGCATTTCCACTCACTCGCTTCCGGAGGCATGACGTGCCCGCAATTTTTGCATGTCCGCAGCTCCAGATTGCTGTTGAAGCCGTGAATCGCTTCTTTCACCTGAACCTCGATATTGGTCAGCTGCACGGTGGCGCGATGCATTTCGCTGTCGCACTCGTCGCAGAACCAGACGAAGTCCTCCAGCTCTCCTTCCGCCCGGTTTCGCTCGATGACCAGCCCGATCGTATCGGCTACCCGGTGCGGCGAATGCGGAACGTTGGGAGGAAGCAGGAGCATCTCTCCCTCCTTGACCGTAATTACTTCGCGTTTTCCCTCGTAGTTGATGATCTCCACATAGCAGTCGCCCTTGATCTGATAGAAAATCTCCTCCGAGGGGTCCACGTGGAAGTCGCGCCGTTTGTTGGGGCCGCCGAGCAGCATGACCATCAGCTCGGCGTCTTTCCAGATCACCTTGTTGTTGACCGGCGGCTTGAGCTGGTCTTTGTTCTCCTCAATGAACTTCGCCAAATTTATCGGTGCCAGGATGCTCATGCAAATCACTCCCGTTCGCTTTTGATGGTTGCTTTTCAGCGGATTACCGCTGCGCTGACAGATCGGCCGCGCCCTTCAGCGCTTTTTGCAGCAGTACGACTTCTTTTGCCAGATGGCTGATGCGGCTCAGAACATCCTCGTCCACAATCTCGTTTTGCTGATTGAAATGGTCCGGGTGGGCGTAGACGAAGCCCGGGGCCACATAGGCCCGGAAATATCCTGCGATAGGCTTCAGCTGGTTCTCCACCACCAGGTAATGCTGGTACGTCCCGCCATTGGCGACAAATCCCATCACCTTGTTGCGCAGCGCCTGCGGCGGAATGTGGTCAAACAAGTTTTTCAGGGCGCCGGTCAGCGACCCTTGGAAAATCGGCGTTCCAATGATGTAGCAATCAGCCGACGTTACGAGATCAATTACCTTTTTCGTGTCATCGGGATAGGTGGACGGATCTCGCCCATCACACAGCGACATTTTGAAGTCCCTCAGGTCCAGCAGCTCTGTCTCAAGCTCAGGGGCTTCCTTTTTCACTTCTTCCAAGACTTTATGCACGAGGATGCTCGTCTTTGCTCCGATAATGGTTCCGGATATACCCAGCACTTTCACCGGAAACCCTCCCTTCAGGCAGATTCTTTCGGTAGACTTACACTACGTTTGCGGCTTTTGCGGCTTTTGCGGTTTTTGCCGCTTTTACCGCTTTTACCGCTTTTACCGCTTTCGCCGCTTTCGCCGCTTTTACCGCTTTCGCCGCTTTTACCGCTTTCGCCGCTTAGTCAGCTCCGCTTGCCCGCTTGACCGGAAGCACCGACTCCGCTGTCTTTTTCCCCTCAAACACACTGAGAGCGTCATCCACAAGGGAAAAAGAACGTTCCCGTTTGTAGTTGTTGTAGAAAATCGCCCTTTTTCGGATCGGGTCGCCCGTGTAATAGCGCTCGTACTGGAGCAGCCGCTGCCCGAACGCTTCGCCGCACAAATCCCAGGCCAGCTTGAACAGTCGGACGCGCTCCGATCCGGAGATGCCCGCCCGTCCGGCGTAGTACTTCTCCATGTCCTCGGCCAGTTCCGGGTGAACCATATCGGCATCCGTCGGAGACATGAGCAATCCGCCTGCGCCGATGATTTGCAGCACTTCGATCGCCCGCGGGTACATTTTCGGGAGCAGTCCGCGAATCGTCTCGAGCGGCACCCAGCCTGGCATCATTTCACCCGAAGGCAGCACATCGCACTCCCGCTCGGCTGTCCGCAGCAGCGCCCGGATGCACTCGACGGACTGAATCAGCTCTCCCAGGTCATTTTGGACGTTCAGATACACGTCTACCCCGATGGAGTCAGCCAGGCGGACCGCCACCTCCGTGGCAAACTGCAGCTTGATCAGCCCTCTCACTCCGGTCTGGTGCGCCGGCTGCTGGGCGATTCCCGTTTTCGGATAGAGCCCGTTCGCCGCTTCCACGTTGTTGTACAAAAAGACGCGATCCCATGGAACCAGCACATCGTGGAAGACGAGCACCGCATCGCTTTCCTCGAACCGCGACGCCAGCGGATGATCGTAGACGGAGCGCTTTCCGTCCTGCATCGGCTCGCGGCACAGGATGCGCAGTCCCGGCGTATCGATCGGGATGGCAAACGCAAGCGCGTAACGCTCGTCGCCAGGCTTGAAGCCGGGGAACGAATAGATGATCACTTCATCCGTGATCGGCGCCAGCGTGGCCAGCATTTTCGCCCCTCTGACGATCAGCCCTTCCGGTGTCTCTCTGACTGCACCCAAATGCGTAAACATGTCCTGCTGTTCATGCGAGGTCTTGCTCCGGTCATTTTGCGGGTTGATGATCGCATGTGTAAGGAACAGGTCATTGTCGCGAATGTACCGGTAGTAGCTCTTTACATTTTCCGCCCATTGTGGGTTGTACTTTTCCAAAAACGAAGCATTGCTGTACAAGGAAGTCAGAACGATATTGAGAAAATCCGGCGTTCTCCCCATCAGGCCGAACGTTGCCTTGGCGTACGCCTCATACAGATTTCTCCTTGCTTCCAGATCCTCCGCGCTTTTTACCGGGAGGAAGGCGTTGTTTACTCTCTCACCGGTTTCCTCGCAAATGTGCGTAATCTTGTCCTGATACTCCGGATCATGCTGCATGTCGTACAGCTTGGCGATTTCGAGTATAGGCTGCTTGAAAACCGCCTCATCGTACACACTTGTCACTCTGCGCCCCTGCAGCCAAATCTCCGGCTGCCGGGATTGCAAACCTTTGATGTATTCAGCACCTGAACGAATTCCCATAAACAATCCTCCCCTGGCAATGTTGTTTTTTCACCTTGAAACGGATTATAATATCGAATTTTTTCGAATATTGTAGCGCATTTAACGTTTTTCACCGTTTTTTGGCGGGCAGATGAAAATTTGGCATCAGCCATACAAAGGGAGGTTATTGGGACAAGCCCAATATTTTCGGCACGAACAGGACGGCATCTTCCCAATAGGTGATCACAAACAAAATGGCAATCGCCATCACCAAAAACGGCATTGTCGCTTTTACAAGCCGCTCAAATTTGACCTCCGCAATGGAGGAGACGATAAAGAGTCCCGTACCCACCGGCGGTGTCAACAGACCGATCGTCAGGTTGATGCAGATGATCACGCCAAAATGGATCGGATCGATCTGAAATGCAGTGACGAGCGGCATCAGCACCGGCACCAAAATAATCAGCGCGGCAATGCCGTCCAGGATCATCCCGAGCAAGAGCAGCAGCAGATTGACCAGCAGCAGAAACACAAACGGACTGTCGGACACGGAAAGCATCGTACCCGCGATCAATTGAGGGATTTGCTCAAAAGCGATCATCCAGCCAAAAATGTTGGCCATCGCGATCAAAAAGGTGACCGTAGCCGTGCTGATGACGGTATTGATCAAAATTTGCGGCAGCTTTTTTACGTGCAGCTCCTTGTACAAAAACGTGCCGACAAGGAATGCGACGACACAGGCAATCGCCGCCGATTCAGTCGCCGTGAACGCCCCGCTCAAAATCCCGAAAATGATGATAAAGGGCACCAGCAGCGCTGGCAAAACTTGAACCGTACTCCTCAGCATCTCTTTTCCCGAGGCGCGTTTGCTCTTCGGAAAATTGTTCTTATACCCCAAATAAGCGATCAGAGCCGTGAAGCCAATCCCGTAAATAATGCCGGGAACAATCCCCGCCATAAACAGCCCGCCAATCGAGGTCCCTGACAGCGTCCCGTAAATAATAAAGATCATGCTCGGCGGGATAATCGGCGCGACGATGGACGACGCCAGCGTCAAGGCCGAGGAGAATTCCCGGTCATAGCCCTCCTTTTCCATTTCCGGAACCATCACCTTGCTCATCATCGCAGCCTGCGCATTGGCCGATCCGAGAATCGAAGCCAGAAACATGTTCGACACAACTGTCACATAAGCCAGCCCGCCGCGAACATGCCCCACGAACACCTTCGCGAACTGGACCAGCCTGGTCGTGATGCCGCCTCCGTTCATCAGCTCCCCGGCAAGCATAAACAGCGGGATCGCCAGCAAGCCGAAATTCTCCAGACCGGAGTAAAGCCGCATCGGTGTAGATGTGAGCAGTGTTGTGTTCCCCATGAGTAAGAAATAGACGATCGTGATCATGCCCAGGACAAGGGAAATCGGGATGCCCATCAATAAAAAGAGCAGAAACAGCAGGATTACCAATGTGGTCAACGGAATTCCTCCTCTCGGATCAGATCGATCAGATTGGACAACAGATGGATGGCGGCAAACGTCAAGCCGACCGGCACCGCGCTGAACGGAATCCACATCGGGAGGAGGATGGCTGTCGACTTTTGAAAAGCAACGCCTGGCGACAGCACCCATGTATAGCTGTAATAGAGCATCACCGCGAGAAATACGAGCATCAGGATATGCCCGGCAATGCCTGCCATTTTCTTTACCTTCGCCGTCGCGTACTCAAGGACAATGGTAACGGCGGCCTGAGACTTGTACTTCAGTCCCAGGCTGCCGCCGATAAAACTGCTCCAGATCAATAAAAAGATCGACACCTCCCCCGCCCATGACAGGGGGGCATTCAGCACGTAGCGAAACACGACTGCGAGTGCAACAATGACAGCCATCGCAAACATGAGGACAATGGCTAAATACTTTTCCACCGTAGAAATGAGGTCGCTCAATGCTTTCATGGTCTGTTCCCCTTTGGCTGCCTATTTGCGGAATGTATCGATAAACTCTTGGATGAGCGGGTTGGTCGGTCCGTATTTTTGGTCAAACTCCTTCATGATGGGACCAAACAGAGCCGGATCGATCTCATAGATTTTCATTCCTTTGTCACTGAGCGTTTTTTTGAACTCTTCTTCCTGCCCCGCTCTGGTCGTTGCGGAAAAATCAGCCGCCGCGGCAATGGCGTCGCGAACAATCTGCTTGTCCTCATCCGGCATCTTGTCGAACGTCCCTTTGCTGACCATCGCGACCGCAGGCCACACCATATGATTGGTCACAGCCCCGTACTTCACGACTTCGTAGTATTTGTTGGTGATGGTCGCATCGAGGTCCATATCCATTCCGTCGATCACGCCGGTTTGAACGGCCGAATACACCTCGGGCAGCGGCAGTCCTTCCGTCGATGCGCCTGCAAACTTGTAAAAATCCTGCAGCGGAGGGCTCGGGGTGACCCGCAGCTTCAGTCCCGCCATGTCTTCCGGCTTCAGTACCTCTTTGTCTTTAAACAGCATCACGCGCTGCCCGGCGAATAAATAATCAAGGCCCACCAATCCCTGCTGCTCCAGTGTCGCGAGAATTTTTTTGGCTACGTCCGTATGCCTGGCTTCATTTGCCGCCTTCAGATCAGGAAATGCATAAGGCGTAAACCAGGCAGAAAATGAAGGAGACCTGGAGCTGAGATAGGCCGCTGTAATCAAGCCGAAATCGACCGAACCGGCACCGATTTGCTGAACCATGTCAGCTTCCGTTCCCAACTGGCTGGACGGATATATCTCCAGCTTCATCCGGCCTCCGGAACGCTTGTCCAACTCTTCTTTAAACTTTTCCGCCGCCAAATGCCATGTGTGTGTAGGCGGCGTAATATGGGCCAGCTTGAAGTTGTAGCTCGGCTTGGAGTCGCCGCCTGCTGCCGCAGGCTGATTGGAAGTACCGCTTGGCGCCGCATTTCCGCCGCAGCCTGCAGTCATGACAATCATCAGACAAGCCGTCAAAAGGGATGCCCCCCATTTTTTTACCTTTTTCATTGACTACCCCTCCATTTTTTCATGTACGAACCCATTCATGAATCATTGAACAAGCTGCTTTCGTCTAACCTGCCGGATCGTTTCGCCGGATAGTTCCCTTACCCCCTATCCAATATCGGAATGTTTCGATAATTTTGTGCCCGCTTTCCGTTTCAGGCAAAAAGGACGGTGCTATGATTTTACTAAATGGGAAGCTGGAGTATTGTAAAGCGCTTAACGTTTCAACCACATTTTTTGACAAAAAACGGCTTGATATCGCATCTGAATGTAAACCATTTAACATGATTTCTGTTTTTTTGTTTTGTCCATGCTCCATAGATTGAAAATACTCTTTTTCTTCATCTATAATATCCGTGGAAGGTTCTGAAAATTTAGAATTGGTGTGGCAAAACGATACGGAAAACGTTTTTGGTGAAGGGGTTTGAAGGCAATGAGCCTGTTGGAAAATGTCGTCCGCGTTTCTTCTCTCATGCATAAAATGGTCTTATGCTTTGAAGAAGACTTTACGCTGGGAGTAACGGATCGGGAAAAATTTATAACCTATATTCCTGGAAAAACCCTGCAGTTTGGCTTGTCTCCTCACGCTCCGATCAAGGAGGGCAGTCTTGCCAAGCACATCCTGGAGCAAGGCATGCCCGTCAGCAAAGTCATGGATTCCTCCGTATACGGGATTGCCTATCTGGCCGGCGGACTTCCCATCAAGGAAAATGGAATCATTGCCGGTGTCCTTGTCTTTGGAGTCGGCCTGGATCGACAAAATACGCTGACACAGATCGCCGGGCATTTGTCGTCGATCGTCGAAGAGGTTTCTGCACAATCCATCGAAATGCAGAAAGGCTCTGAAGTCTTATCCTTGCACAGCGAAAAACTGCATACCGTCACGACCGGGATGCTGGAGCAGTTGAAAACGACTTTTACCGTATTGAAATCGATCTCGCAGATTGCCAAGCAGTCCGAAATTCTCAGCCTGAATGCCTCGATTGAGGCCGCACGGGCTGGCGAACACGGCAGAGGCTTCAACATCGTCGCCGGAGAAATGCGCCGTTTGGCAACGATGTCCGGAGATTTTGCCAAAGAGATTTCTCAGAACCTCTCTTCACTCCAAGCAGAAATGGCCTCGATCTCGGAAATGGTCCTGGACTCGAAGAATCTGACCCAGGGACAGACAGAAGGCATAAGAGAGCTGGCTTCGGCCATACAGGAAGTAAACCAGGAAGCCACCCTGCTCCAGCAGATGTCAAAAATTCACTCAAGCTCCCCGACCGGGTAGTCGAAACCGCCAACCGAGCCCGTTTTTCGAGCATCCACAATTCCAATTGTAAGGAGTGTTCGATATGGTATCTCCGTTTGAAACCGATGTGAAATGGGAATCGTTCCTGAAGTACGGGACCCGGCAATTTTGTAAAGGAAAAACGATCATATACAAGCAAGGCACGATGGGAGAAGGTTTTTACTACCTCCATAAAGGTCTCGTAAAAATCATTTCCACAACGGCAAAAGGAAATGACCGTCTGTTAAACATCGTCGTTCCCGGCCAGATCATGGGCGTCCAATCCATGGATCGTCATACGCACTTCACCACAGCCGTTGCCGTAAAGAACTCGGTCGTCTACCACTTCTCCTGTGCCCAATTTCAAGAAATGCTCAAGGCTCAACCTGAATTGCTCTCGCTGTTCACACAAACTGTCAGCCAGAAACTGCGCATTCTCCTTTTTGCCATCAACATGAAAGCGCTTACCTCGGAAGAACAGATCGCCTCCCTTCTTTTGAATCTTTGCGATGATTTTAAGAACTACGAGGTTCCGCTCACCCAGCAAGACCTGGCCGACTGTGCCGGTCTGACGCGGATCACCGTCTACAAGATTCTGAAGCAGTGGAAAGAAAGCGGAATTATCGAGATCAAAAACCGGACCTTTGTCATCCAGAAACCGGAATTGCTCCGCTATCCGTATCGATACACCCAGACGGCGTTGACTGTCTAGCTTCCGCTGTCCAAGGCAGATCACGAGAAAAGGAGATCGCCATGACCAATCTGCGCTACAAATGGGCCCCGTTTTTGATGTATGGCCAAAAGCTGGAGTATAAAAAGAACGCCACCGTCTATCGACAGGGCGAACAGGGAAACGGTTTTTACTACCTGGATCGCGGCGGTTTAAAAATCATCCTCTTATCCGCGAACGGACACGAGCGCACCATCGACTACGTGCCAACCGGCGGATTGTCTGGCGAGCACGGGGCCTTTAAAGGGCCCTACGTGACTTCCGCCATCACCACCTCCCCTTCCGTTTTGTACTTCTTCTCCGATGAAGCGCTGTCCAATATATGCAAAGATCACCCCCAGGCCGCCGTCCTTTTTACCAATTCGCAAATATACAAGGTTCGGCTGCTGGCTGAAATCATCGCATTCCAGGACTGTCCGGTCGAACAGCAGATGGCCCATTATTTGATCAGACTATACACCGTTCATGAAAATGAAAACGTCCCGATCGATCAAACGTCATTTGCCCGCTACATCGACACCTCCCGCATTACCGTAAACAAGATTTTGCAAAAATGGCGGCAGCAAGGGCTGATCGAGCTTTCCAACCGCGGTGCGATTCGCATTGCAGATGTCGAAAAGATCAGGGAAATTGCTTATAAAACCGGGGAGTTGGAGGGAATGAGCCTTTGGCAGTAGGCCGCTTCCCTCCATAAAAAAACCCCCGGGAAATCGGGGGATTTTCGCTTATGCTTCTTTCGGCAGGACAATTCCTTTGTAAAGCTGTACCGTAATCCAATAGTAAAATGTGTAGATGACCAGGAAAATGCTGATCGGTACCCAAATGCCCACATACGGTTCTTCCAGGATAAACGAGAACATGTTCATCCCTACGAGAACGTGAACCAGACCGATCAGGGCAGGAAACACGAAGACGACGAACAGCTCCTTGTAAATCGAACCGACAAGCCATTCCTGGCGAACTCCGATTTTGCGAAGCATGCTGTAGCGGTCTTTGTCCCGGGTAGCCCCGGACAGGATTTTAAACATCAGGCAGCTAGCCATCATCGCCAAAAAGGCAATTCCGAGGAAGAAGCCCATGAACATCGTCCCGCTCGTAAAGGCATAGAGGCTGGCATATGTGGTGTATTTCGAATAAAGCTGGGGACCCTCGGCTCCAGTCTCATCAGCATACAACCGGGTTTGCCGCTCATCGATTTCTTTCAGCTCCTGCTTGTACTTTAAAAAGTCATCCACCCTGGCGAGCACGACCGAGCGCTCTTCTCCCTGGATACCGCTATACGTCGTTTGATCGACGATGCGGACTGCCTTGCCGTTGATCATCTCGTAGCTGTTGATAAATTCGCCCGTGACCGCTTCCTGCCAGTCAGGGGGCATCGACTCGATGTCCGGCCCCAGGTTTTCCTCAGGATGATCATACACGCTGTACACCTTGGACGGGAGAGACGTTGACACGCGCTTGACCCGGTTGTCCGGATCGTAGTCCTCCAATCCGATCGTGTTGATTAGCGGCGGATCCGCCAGCAAATCGTCCTTCAGGTAGTAAATCCCCGCATCATCCACCTTGTATCGGTACGTGTTTTGTTCCTCGACCGTCATTGCTTTCAAGGCTTCATAGTCTGCAGGCACAGGCTTGTGAATAATGACGTCATAGACTTTTCCCATTTCCGCCATCAGGCTCACGTTTTTCTGAAAAGCCATGCCCCCAGCCATTGCCCCAACGCCGAGCGCGATCAGCATCGCTACCGTTCCGAGCACCTTTGTCAGGTTGTTTACGCGAAAGCGAAGCTGCGCGAATGTGAAAGCATTTAGTTTACGCTCATTCCACACCCGATTCTTTTTCAACGCATTTACAAACACCGGCAGCAGGGTGATGAAAATCAAATAGGTTCCAATGGTGGTAGCTGATGCCGCGATGAAGAGTCCGATTTCCCTGAGCTCTTCCATATGGACAAGCGCATAATAACCTGCTGCGAGTCCGGCAAGGCCGATCAGTGCAAGCAGAACCGTAGCGAAGCCCTTTCGCTGTACCCTGTCATTTTGCTGTTCGGCCCGGATGAGGTCCAGCTCTGTCGTACGGGCCAGCTTGATTGCATTGACCGATGACGTCAGCAGAAAGAGCACCAAAAAGAACCCGCACGTCATCATGATGGAAGGGAGATAGAAGGGCTGGTAGCCTTCAAGCGAGATATCGAGCTGCTTCATCAGCAGGCTCCCTACCCCGCTCGCCAGCCCTGCTCCCGCGATGGTGCCGATGACCAGGGAAATGATCCCGAGCACAAGCGTTTCCAAAAACAGGATTTGGCTGATCTTCCTCTTCTTCGCGCCCAATATCATATACATCCCGAGTTCTTTGCGTCTGAGCGACAGCAAGAACGAGTTGGCGTAAAAGATATAGAAGAAGGTAATGAACGCCAGCAAAACAGAGCCTACATTAAAAACGAGCTGGATCGAGCTGATCACCGAATTTTGTTTCGTAAAGTCACCATTCAGCGCCAGCGTCTGGAACATGTAAAAGATCGTAATCGAGATGACCAGACCGATCAGGAGAACCAGATAGTCCTTCATCATTTTTCGCATACTTGAAAGCGAAAGCTTCAACAGCATGTGCATTCCCTCCTAGCGCACATCATGCGATGCACCCAGCTCGGCAAGTACATCCAGGATTTGCTTGAAGAATTGCTGACGGTCTTGTGTCCGGTGAATTTCCGTATACAATTTTCCGTCCTGAATAAAGAGAATGCGCCTGCAATAGCTTGCACTGAAAGCGTCGTGCGTGACCATCATGATCGACACGCCGTGGTTCTCGTTCAGATCGGTCATCGTCTCCAGCAAGCTTTTCGCGTTTTTGGAGTCAAGCGAACCGGTCGGCTCATCAGCCAGCAGAATGGCCGGATCATGCACCAGCGCACGTGCGGCCGCAGCCCGCTGCTTCTGCCCGCCGGAAATCTGGACCGGGTACTTCTGCAATATCTCCTGAATCCCCAGCGTTTGCGCCACCTTGTGCACCTTGGGGGCAATCTCGCTCGAAGAGACGCCTTGCAGCGACAGGGGCAGGGCGATATTTTCATACACCGTCAAGTTTTCCAGCAGGTTGAAATCCTGAAAAATGAAGCCCAGCTTTTGCGAACGGAAGTCCGCAAGCTGATTCTGTTTCATCTGGGTGATGTCCGTTCCGGCGATCTGAATGAATCCGTCCGTGGGGCGATCAAGTGTGGAAATGACATTCAGCAGCGTCGTTTTTCCGGAGCCGGAAGGACCCATGATTCCGACAAATTCGCCTTCCTGGATAGTCAGCGATACTCCTTTCAACGCATGCGACTGACTTTCTCCTCGATTTCCGTATATTTTTTGAACGTCTCTGACTTCAAGTACAGATGCTTTCACATTTATTCCTCCCAAGCTTATTCCCGAAACTCAAATGGCAGTCGGTTTGCTTCTCGTTGTATTAACTGTAACCAGTTTCCAGACAAGTAGCTATTGATCTACCTTACATTTTGCTTTCGGTTTTGTAAGGAAAACTTTGTTCGAGCTTGGGTGGAGAGATGAAAAAGGAGAAAACCGCTTAAAGTACGGTGGGACACCTGCTCGAGGGTTGTACTGGCCGACTGCATTCCAAAAGCGGAACCGCGTCCAAAGCAGCCGGTTCCCGGTGCTTTTCAAAGGTTGGACTCTTAAAAGAGTGTTCCGCTTTTTCCATTTCGCCTAGGTAGGTGTCCCAATGACTTTCGCGTTTTCTCCTTTTTCATCTCTATCGCTTTTCGTGTTTTTCTTGCTTTGTTTTAAAGATTATTTCTTTTGTTTTGGGTTTTTTAGCATCCTTGGCTTTGATATCTTTGGCATTTTTGGCTTTGGCATCTTTGGCGCCTTCGCCCTCGGAATCTTCGGCATCTTCTTCTTTGGCACCTTCGGCCATCGGCTTGGGTCAACATACCGGAGCATCGAGTGAAAGAGCTCCCCCCACTGTTGCTCATTTAGAGAAGACACCGCTTGATTCCGCTCCAGTCTCAACGCTTTTACCACATGCTTGATTTGGGAAGGGGTAAAAATTCCCTGTAAGGCCGCAAAGACAGGCGCTTGCGGCTGCTGGAGGATATAAGTGGCCAACGCCATAAACCTTGCATGAGCATGCAGTGGAACCAATGGACTTTGCTTTCTGAAGATCGTTACTATTGCTGACTCGACCTTTGGCGGCGGTGAGAAATGGTCTGGCGATACCGTCCGGACGAGCCTGAGATCAAACCACATCCGCCATTTCAGGATTCGTGGATTCGTAATCCGCACACTGGTAAACCGTTTGGCCGCCCCTTTTTCCATGATGAGCACGGCTCTCTGCAACGGAACAGCAGGGTCGTCCAGAAGCTTCCCGAGTATCGGCGTGGTGATGGAGAATGGAATATTGGCCACGACACTGAACGGACTTTTGGGAAGGTTGAACTGTAAAAAATCTTGCCTGTTCATCCGAATATTCGCTACTCCTTGCATCTTATCGAGCAGCTTCTCGGCAAAAACCGGATCGTTCTCCACAGCGATGACTCTTGCCGCTCTTTTTGCCAACGGGAATGTTATCGCCCCTTTGCCGGCGCCGATGTCTATTACCGTATCATTCGGCGTTATCTTCGCCATGTCGATCATGTCTTTGCTCAATTGTTTATTAATCAACAAATGTTGTGCAGAGAAGTTTGAGGAGATCCGGGATTTTCCCCTGGATGTCCGTCTATTTTTGGGCATAAAAAGCACCTCATTCATTCGTAGTAGGGAATGAAAAAGGCACAGCACAAATAAACCTGGACCATTTCTAAAAAAATGGACAGGTTATACATGTTCTGTACCTTACATTACCTTGTACGCATGAATGCGATGCAACACATAAAATCGGGTCCTCCCTAATGGGAATTCATAAAGGATGTACATCTATCGGTTAGCAACATCGTTCTACATGAGTGCAGTTTTTTCGGGGCGCACTCAAGTTATAGAGTAACTTACGGGAAAGAACAAGTCTATTCTTTCCTTTGAATTCCCGATTTATTTTCTATGCTGCTTCCGCGGGCCAGCAATCTTGCATATCACTGTGCAAAAAAGGGTGCGTGTAGAAATCTTCAGGGTTTCACTGATCCGCTGCTGCTGTTGGCTCCTGATCGGACCGCCCGTTTTGGTGAAGCGGCAAAAAGCTCAAGTATGTCAGGCTTGAGCTTTTTGTCATGCTGTTTGGAGCTTGTTGTTCAGACTTTTCCCGGCCGCTTACACATGGGCCCTTCGATTTCTGATCTCTTCCCTCGCACGGTCATTCATTCGGGCCGGACTCCATCTTGGCTCAAAAACGAGGTTGACATGAACGTTCCCTACCCCTGGAATGCTTTTGGCTTTGGCTTCCACATTGCTGACGATCATATCGCGAAGCGGGCATTCGGGAATGGTCAACGTCATAGTGACAGTCACATTGTTTTCCTCATCGACCGCAATGTCGTATACCAGGCCCAGATCGACAATGTTCACACCTACTTCCGGATCGATCACTTCTTCGAGCTCTGCCCAGAGCTTTTCTGTTACATCCATCATTCCATCCCCCTTCATGAGGATAGGTTTTCCTTTGTCGCCCTGTTTATTGCATTGGCCGCGCGATTCCATATCCATATGCTTCAAGCCGTAGCATTCCCGCAAATAAAAAGAGGCTGCCCCGCCAGCAGTACAACTACTTGCGAGACAGCCCCAAGCAGGCTTATGGTTTATTGATGTCCGTTTGAATGTGCGTAATTCCGTTACATGTTGCGCATGGAACGGGTTCTTCTGTAGAGCCACGCTCCAAGAACAATGAGGCCGGCTCCCGCCAACTGAAGCGGGAGGTGGCTCTCTTCTCCAGTCTTCGGCAGGACCTTTTTGGCTGCCTTGTCCGGATGGATGCCGCCAGTCGGAACATCTCCATCTACCTCATACAGCATTTCCTCTTCATTGCCGTCTTTATCTTTGACAATAATCGAGAACGAATCTTTTTGTTTTTTACCGCCGTTAGGCGTGTATACCCATTTGCCGCTCGGATCGACTGTGACAGTACCATGCTTAGGCTGTTTGCCGATGGTTGCCGTTCCGCCTTCTGGCACTTTCACCGAGCCGACAGGCTTGTCTACTTTCTCAACGGGCTTCGTTGGACTCGTAGGCACGCTCGGGCTTGGGGTAGTTGGCTCCGGATCTACCGGTGTCACCGGCGCTGGATCTACAGGTTTTTCCGGTGTTGGTTCTACCGGAGTTGGCGTGACAGGCACTTCCGGCATGGAAGGCTCGCCAGGCTTGGACGGCTTGGACGGAACGCCCGGTATTTCTGGTTTCTCTTCAGGCTCGTCCCGATCCGGTCTGTCCGGCTTGTCCTTGCCTGGTTTCTCAGGCTTTTCCGGTTTCTCCGGGTCTACCGGCGGATTCGGCGGATCAACCGGTGGGTTTGGCGGGTCTACCGGTGGATTCGGTGGATCTACCGGAGGATTTGGCGGGTCTACTGGTGGATTGGGTGGGTCTACCGGTGGCGTTCCACCGCCGCCTCCGCCAGAGTAGCGGACGTTCCCGATCGTTACGGTTGTAATCTCATTCTTTTTAATCTCGAATTCAGTTAGTCTGTCTTTGATGACATAACCGCTGGGTGCTCGTGTTTCCTCGAAATAATAAAGGCCAGGTCTGAGATCTGGAACGTGCAATTCACCGTTTTTGTCCGTGGACAGTCCGCTCAGGATCGGCTTCTTGTTCTCGTCCAACACTCTGAACTGCGCACCTTCCAGCTTGACGTCTGGTCGATTGGAATCGACTTTGGTCAGTGTTGCAGAACCCGGGATCAGCTTGTTCGTAAAGATTTTCTGTACGACTTCGCCTTCATTTACGATCTCGAACTCCAATGTTTCCTGACTGACCAGATAATCAGTTGGAGCTGTAATTTCGACAAATTGATACTTTCCTGCCTTCAGGTCTGGTATCACCAGTTTGCCATTTTCATCTGTTGAAAGGTTCGACTGCAGCGTTTTGCCGTCTGCATCGCGGAGCTCAAATACCGCTCCTGCCAGCGTAATGTTATGGTCAAACTCGTCTACCTTCACGAGTTCTACTGAACCGCGATTCGCAACATTCTTCATCGTCCATGGAATCACGGCAGTCTGATTTGGCCGAATCGTGAAAGGAATCGGTGTTTCATCCAGCTTGTACCCTTTCGGCGCACTTGTTTCGATTAACTGATAATCTCCAGGCTCCAATTTCGCGAGATAGAGCTCTCCGTTTGCGTCAGTTACAAGCGAAGTGTGGTCAGCAACGTCTTCAAACTTATCGCCGTTTTTCCGCTGGAGTTTGAAGACAGCGCCTTCGAGCTTCTTCTCGCCATCCTCCGAATCGACTTTCGTCAATTTAAAGCTCCAGTCGCCTTTTTGGTTTGTAACCGAAATTTCTTTGTCTTCTTTGAAAGCAATCAATTTGCCGCTTGCGTACGCTTCATCGACGAGATACCCAGATGGGGCCGATTTTTCTTTGAGTACATACTCTTTAAAGCTGTATTTTTTCTTTGTTACTGCTACTCCCTGTTCATCGGTTACAAGCGTTTCAAGCAGCATTTTGCCTGTCTTGTCATACAGTTCGAATGTGGCTCCTGCCAATAATTCACCTGATGCGGCATCCGTTTTCACGATTTTGATGAATGCTTTCCCAGCAGGGAACGCCCCTCCGCCAGCTCCTGACAAGCTGACTTTGATTCCACCTTGTCCACTGCCATCGTCAGCCAGGGACGTTCTTCCGGCAAAAGCGGCGCTGTTCTTGATGTATTCTCCATTTTCCGCGATGATGAACGACTTGTATTCCAAAATATAGGCGCTCTCAATCGGCTTTTTGAAGATCAATTCAAAGCTATGCTCCCCATCCGCTGGCGTAAGAACTTTCAGTTCGTAGTCCGCGGGATCGGCTGGTTCGCCTTTGCTCACTACCCCGTTGGCATCCACCACCGTCTGATAGAGCTGGAAGGATTCCGGAAGGAGCACTTGATTGTCAGACAGCTTGTCCGTTACTTTCGCACCGGCATCGATCCAGGACTGATTTCGATTCAGGTAAATGGTCCAGAACGCATTTTCTGCATCTGCCCCTGTTCCCTGCTTGCCTTGTTTAAGGATATACTCCCCACCATGCTTTGGCTTCACCGAAGCGGATTGGGCAAACAACGCCGGCCCGCCGCCATCGCTCATGGTTGCATCGTTCATGTATTCTGCCAAGACCTCATGGCCTTTCAGGCTCGTCTGGTACGTGATGCGATATGCAGAGTCGATGGGATCTTTAAACGTCAGTGCAAAGCCTTCGTGACCTTCACTGTTCTTCAGCCCGCCTTCAAACGAATACGCACTGCTAGGCAGCTCTTCTTTAACCTCTACCTGGTCGGCTCCACCCTGGAGGTTCAAACGATTCACCTTCAGGGATTCCTTGACAAATGTTTGCTCTCCCTGATAGAAATCCTTGATCACCGCCTGGTTAATCTCTTGCAGATTGTAGTTTACATCGATGATCCAGGTGATGGTTTTCGTTTTAGGGTTATACGTCCCCGTTTTATTCCCGTTGTTCTTGGTGTAACGGTCCGAGGAAACCGTTGCCGAATCTTCCCTCTCGTATGACACTCCGTTTTCAAGCCATGTCAGCTTTCCATGGTTGGTAATGTCATGGGCATTGAAGTAGTTCGGGTCAAACTTTGTCTTGTACTCGATGTCCACTTTCGTGCTGATCGGATGATTGAACTTGATCGTAAACCCTTCGCGATAATTGTTGATGGGCTCGATCGTGTAATCTGTCCCCTCTGTCAATCCGGAAATTTTCAGGCTATCTTTGTCAAGCTCAATCCCTTGGCCCTTGTAGTGGTCGGTGATGACAACTTCGTCCATTTGATAGTTGTCATAGTTCAGATACATCTTCCAGAGAATGGTCTTGGTGCTGTAGTTGATGTCCTCGTTTTTGGCGTCCTTCCAAAAGATGACCTGGTACATCCCTTTCGTTGCCTGTTTAGTCGTGCCATCGTACATCTCTGCCTTGTTCGTCACATTGACACTCTTGCGAACACGGTCCTTCGCTTTTGTGTCGTAAATGATTTCATAGGCAGACTGAACGCCGTTCGGAAAGTCCAGTTTAAAGCCGTTTGGAACCGTATCGTCTATGATGTATTCATTAGAAGCCACTTGGTTTCCCCGGGTCGCCTTACCGTTTTCGTCGATGGTAACCTCGTAGACTTTCAGTGTGTCCTTGAGGAATTCCTGAGTCTGCTCAGTTTCAAAGGTATCGACAATCCAGGCACTTCCCGGTGCGATCACTTGCTCATTGTAATTGTACTCAATGGACCAAGTGAGGGTTTGTGTAGAAGACTTGTAATCAAGAGACTTTTTCGCGAGCGGTTCGCTGAATGCCACACTGACGGATGCTGAATCGTCCTTTGCGTACGAACCGCCCGTAACCGACACATTGTTGGTGTATGTCGTATTTTTGGCCTCAAGGATATTTGTTTTGTACTTGACGCGATACGCTTTATCGATATCTCCAAAGACCAGCTGGAACTGATTGCCGGAGACTGTTGGCTGTATCGTCACAGCACTTCCCTGCCTTACGCTTCCGTCCAGCATGACCTCCAGCTCATATACCTCGACAGAAGAAGAAACGAGTTCAAGTCCGGCAGGTATGCTATCCTGGAAGGTCGCGCCTGTAATCTTTTGCTCGCCCTTGTTAAAATCGACAACCCAGTCGATCTCGCTTGGGTTCATTTTCTTGGCTGTTCCTTGCTTGTCCATTTCTTCCCGGATATTGGCTTTGAAATGAACGTTGATCGTTTCTCCGAACGGAAATTCGATCTGCTGCTTCGTTCCCCCGGAAAATTTGCTTTCGTCAAAGGTTCGCCAAACCTCAAACGTACCGACGAATTCGTCATTCTCCACATCTTCGCTAAAAGTGAAGGTAACGGTGCCTTCCGGTGTTACTTCAAATGTCCCTACGTCCCCCGTGAGAGGTCCATCCAAAAGTCGGTCTACCTTAAATTTGTCCGGCAGATCGAAGGTAAAAGTGTCGCCACCCTTATAGGTGTGCCCCTCCGGAAGATGCCAGTCGAAGATGATCTTTACCATTGATCCCTGATCAGGACGAATCTCGGTAATGTTATTACCTTCCTCATCCTTCATCGCCACTTTTGTTATGATGTTCTCTGGTGATTTTTCGGGCTCTACAGGTGGTGCTGGGGGTAGTGGCGGTGGTGGCGGTGGCGGGTCTGGCACCGGATTCGTTCCGGTTCCTGGATTTTCCGTGCCTGGCTGCGGATTCTCCGTGCCTGGCTGCGGATTCTCCGTACCTGGCTGCGGATTCTCCGTGCCCGGCTGCGGATTCTCCGTGCCCGGCTCTGGATTCTCCCCACCCGGCTCTGGATTCTCCGCACCTGGCTCTGGATTCTCCGCGCCTGGTTCTTGATCCGTTCCCGGCTCGGACACCTCGCCACTTGTTGGGGCACCTTCTTCACTGGTGATTCCTGCGTTCATCGGTACTTCATTGGCACTGACAAACGCGGATGGCAAGAAGAGATTCACCAGCAAAGCGAATACTAAGTAAACAGATAAAAGCTTCTTTCGCTGCCACATCTTAACTACGTTCACCTCGCATGTTTAAATTGGCAAGGTCGTACGACTCTAGCAGCGATTACCCATATGAAGTTTTGATAATGCTGCCAGTCCCCTTTTCGCCGGGGAAGAAGAATATGACACCTTGCACAATCCTGAGAGCATGTTTTTTTCGTTGCTTCCTCCTCTCCATTGTTCTTTATTTGTAAGTGTCTAAAGCTGTTCTTTCTTGGTGGCGACTTACATCAAAATTTGTATGGTTTTGGCTGTTAAGCCACAAAACACACTATAAAAGATCACTCTGAATTTATTCTGAATAGGAGAAAACGAAAAGCCGCCCGCCTCTTTTATGAGAGGGAGCGGCTTCTGAGCAGTTCCTGCATCGTGTCCTAATACTGCTTTTCTATGACATATTCACTTTTATTCTTGATCATGGCCGGCTTTTTCGTTCCCTTTACCATAATCGAATCATATGTTGTATCGACCGTAATCCATTCGTTCGTCTCTTTCAAGTAAATCTCATTCCAGGCATGGTATTGCGGGATGTCGTTTTTCCGTCCCATCACCAGCTTGGCAGGAATCCCCTGGCTGCGCAGCATGGCGGCAAACAGCGATGCGTAATCGTAACAGATGCCTTGCCCTGCAGTCAATGTCGCATCTACCGAAGGGATGTATTCACTCGTAACTTGATTGGCTTTTGCGTAATCGTACTGGACGTTTTGGATCACATAATTGTAGATAGCTTGTACCTTTTCCTTGTCGGTCTTCAAGCCCTTGGTCAGCTCTCTGGCTTTTGCGGTCGCATTCGTCTTGTCGTTCCAGTAGATCATCTGGATCGGTTGCAGGAAAACGGCCTGCGGGCTTGATGCCGTCAGGTTCACTTCCTTGCTTTCTATCGAACGGTATTTATTGTTCGCAACGTGTTGCAGGAGTGTAATCGTATATTTGCCATCTCCTAGCTGTAGTGGGAAACGGTTGTTGTCTTTTACGCTATAATAGAAGTTCTGGTTGTCTTTCGTGATTTTTACTTTTTCATTGACTGGCTGTGCCGAATGATGGTGTTGAACTTTGACGATTCCATTATTGAGCTCGCTTACATCAATAAAGGAAGGAGCGGATCTCGCCCACGCAGTCGCTGGAGCCGCCAGCAAACACATGCCTACCACTGTCATCGAAAGTCGTCGAAAAAACACAAAAAAACTCCCCTTTCGGTAGCTGGCTGCCATCTTGCATACACAAGGAAGGCCCTATAGCTTTGCGTCTCTAATTTTCATTAGATTTGCCATTATCGTTTGAAAGTTTTAAAATCAAATATACTAAAAAAATAATAGCATAACTTTACTAGAAAAGGGAGCCTCATCCTATCTTTTCTTGAAAAATATCAATCACTCTGTCATTTTTCCCCTAATAATCAGTCGGTGTGTCGGATTGTGCATCGGATGGCAGGTGATGAGCGTAATCTCCTTATCTTTTCCGTTCCCTTCCAAAACCCACACCTCTTCGGGCTTTACATACAATTTTTCTGTAACGGTATAGGAAAATTTGCTCTTGCCGTTGTCAACCTCGATCTTGTCTCCTGCAGCCATCTCATCCAATCGATTGAAATTTCGACCGTATGTAAAGTTTCTGTGTCCAGCGATGGCATAATTGCCGACTTCCCCGGCCCTCCCGGTGTTTTCGATGCTCGCAACCGTCGTTTTCATATTGTTATCTGATGCACCGTGCAAAATGGGCAGCATTAGACCAATCTTTTCAATCGTCAAAATACCTTCCATATTCTTATAGCTGCCAAAGTCCGGTGCCGGCTTTTTCCCGTTCTCCTTCTCGGTCGCAACATCGGCACTTTCTATCGCTGTCTCGCTATCTTCTGTTGAGGAAGGAATTGCCGGTGCAGGATTTGATCCAGCGGCCTCTTCCCCATTGGAAATATTCTGCAAACTGTTTTGCCATTCCTCGACAAGCTTTTGCTGCCGGTAGTCCTGATACTCTTCAGCCAGTGTTGGATAGCTCAGCACAACGATTCCGGCCACGATCAGAAGCATTGATAACAGTCTCATTTTCATGGTTTGCCCGTCCCTGTCCGTTTTAGGTTTGATCCCCTTTTTTCCATTGTTCATACCACTCCGTCAGTTCCTTGCTGGGAGCAACATCGAATTCCTCTCTCAGCTTGGTCGAGATCAGCTTGAACTGCTTGCTCACCTCGCCTTGGTGGTTCAACATGGCGTATATCTTCATTAAATAGAAGTAGCCCTCTTCCATTACTGGAAACTTTTCACGTATCTTTTGATAAATCAAAATCGCCTCGGTATATTGTTCAACCGATACGTAATATTCAGCAATTTGCTTGACATGGTTCAACCAGAGCAACCGCAAGCGCTCCTGCTCGTACTCTGCCCACAAATACGGATGCTCCTCCAGAAAATCGCCTGTGTACTTGGCCATGATAGACAAGTGCTGTTCCAATGTCTCTTCTGTAACTTTGGGAGCATCTCGCACCAAGGCTTCCCATTCCTCAACATCCAGCTTCACATCTCCCCACACCAGCCGATACCCTTCATCCTTGTATTTAATCTCCAAATCGAAGCCAATGCTCTTAATCATTTTCCGAATCTGATAAATGGCCGTATGCAGTTGTGTCCTCGACCGGACTGAATCGTAATCAGGCCAGAGCAAATCTATCAAAACCTGCTTGCTCACTGTCTTATCCCGATAGTGTACCAGATACGCAAACAGCTCCTGCCCCTTCAGTGTTTTCCAGGGAAGATATTGTTCGTTGCCTTGTTGATCGAGATAATGCAAGCTTTGCAAGCAGCAGAGTGTCATATGTTTTTGGCTGCTGTAGCTGACCGGGGTCTTCCCGGCGGATTCTGCCACCCGTTGCAGGGTCACAGCCAATCTGCCCTGATGGACAGGCTTCAACAAATAGTCGAGTGCGTTCATTTCAAAGGCTTTCACGGCATACTCTTGAAAGGCGGTAACGAAAACAATGTGAAGTTGCGGCTGAATGTTCAACAAGTGCTCAGCCAATTCAAATCCATCCATATCGATCATCTGAATATCCAGGAACGCTACATCCAGTTTTTCTTGCTTCGCGGCCTCCAATGCGGCATGCGGATCTTGAAAAGACCCCATCAAGTGAATGGGAGTGTTCGCGTTCTGTTCCTTCAGGAGCTTTTCCATTCTTCTCAATGCAAGCCTCTCATCGTCTACGATAATCGCTTTCAAGCATATCTCTCCTATTTTGCTTCAGCTGTAACTATTTTTGGGACAACAGCCGCTAACAACTCTCCCATATTATTGTAGCAATAGGTCAATGAGATGTCCAAGCTGTATAAACCATTTTGGCGGTTGCTGGCAAAGGGGGATAAATGCTGCCGATCAAAACCAAGACACAAAAAAGCTACCGACCATGCAACAAGTCAGTAGCTTTTCCCGTCATTCGTCCCATTCAACGTAAATGCCTGAGATATCGCCGATATGTAAATCATGAATGATAACCCTGATAACCGGCTTCCCTTCGCTGGTCAACACATAGCCTCCCCAATCTTTGCCGCCATCCGCCTTGTACCCGGCGATATCGATTCCAAATATGCTTGCAATCAGCGGCTTAGTCACTGAGATCGCTTCTTCTTTCGAGTTTATTTTATATCGGTCCGTTACGTGGTCAACCTTGTATATTCGGGAGGATTTCGCACCGATCCGGACAGTATACCGCTCGTTTTCATTCTTGAGTGTCCACACTTCTTCTACTTTACCCGAACGTTTATTGGCATGCGAAAATGAGAAGCTCTGCTTGCCCGTTAGGAGCATGAGCGCTTTTTGGGCCTGATACACATACTTTTTATCCACATCATCCAGCTTGTAATCCAGGGAGTAATCGGTCACTCTGTTTGTATTCACATCGACGCTGACGTATTGTTGATTTTCTAAATAAAATGACAGGTCTGTTCCTTCATCGCTTTTAAAGAAACGGGCTTGTTGAAAAACGACTTGTTGATTGGCCTCTTTGAATGCCTTTTGGGCGGTATCGACATATTTTTGATAACTCGTCGGCAACTCATTGACCGCACACTCTACCAAGATGGTACGAACTTTTGTCGTATTCGGGTAAAATGTCACAATGGCCTCTCGATCCGCTTTCCGGATAATATCGTAATCTCCATCTTTCTCAAACTCATCAAAGAGAATTTCCTTGTTGATTCCTGCCGATTTAATTGCCTTTTGGGCAGCCTCAACATAGGCCGGGTCGATAGAAGCATGACTCGCCGATGTTTCTACCGGAGTAGAGAATGGTTTCATCCAGATAACGAAAAACACCGCTGCGCATGCGACAAGCCCGTTCGCCACCCATACGTATTTTGCTCGCTTTTGCTGCTTGCTGATCTTTCTTCGCTCTTCGCGAATGTTCTCCAACATCACTTGTTTTCGCTCCCAAGAAAGTTTTTGATCAGGAAAACTCCTTAAATCCTCCCAGATTCTCTGTTCATCTCGTGACGGCATTTTTCATCGCCTCCATAACAGAAACTTGCCTGCTGCTCTGAACAGCTTTCATCGCCCGATGCATAGTGAGATTCACTTTGGCTTCGCTCCATCCCAATATCTCCGCAGTCTCCTTGCTGGACAATCCCTTGATCCCGCGCAATATCAACACATCTCTGTAAGAGGGTTTCAACTGATTGATGATGTCGTAGAGCATGCGCTTGTTCTCGCTCAACTCTAAAGACTCTTCGGGTGTCTTGTCCCGGGAAATAAGATGCTGCAGGAATGTTTCCGGCAGCAAGCTGATCAGTTTTTTTCTGCGCCTCTCATCAATGGCCGCATTTCTGGCAATGGCAAACAGCCATGTTTTCGGGTTTGCAATCTCTGTTTGCTGAGGTGATTTCAGGGCGCGAATAAAGGTCTCTTGTACAAGATCGTCTATATCCGTGCGTCCGGTATAGTAAACGAGAAAGCGATAAATATCGCTGCTGTATGCCAGAAACCATTGCTCGATACGTGCGCCGACATTATCATCCAACTGGGTTCCACCTCCTTGTCACTGTATAGACGGAGGGCCTTCCGACTATCTTTCACTTTTATCGTAAATTTTTTTGGCTTTTCCTATTGCTGAGTTTTTCTTAGCTTCTTTTCAACAGCTTCCTGTTTATATGGCAATAGCAATGACACTGACAGACGATAAAGCTATTGCAACAAAAAAGACACCTGCCCGAATCATAAGCCCCCCAATCGCAAGACCTGTGTTCAACAATTGGAGACCTGTTCATTCGAGTGGTATCTTCTGGATTTTGGTATACGATAAGATCGATGTGAACCGCGTCTATAGATATTTTATCCGTAGAATGCACTGCTGGGTGTACGGGACCGTACGCTTGCCTTCAATTCGGCCAACCCGACTTTTTGGACCTCGTACCGAATGTCCGCTCCTTCCTCTCGCTCTACCGCTGCCGAAACCATATACCCTTCCAAAGGTGCACATGTATAATAGGAAAACGGCTGCTCGTCGACTCTGCCCCGGGCAAGCGGCACGGAAAAAGACAGAGGCGGCAGCGAGAAGCCTTTCCCAAGCGCCTTCATCACTGCTTCCTTTCTCGTCCAAACCTGATAAAATGCCTCTCGCTTCATGGAAGGTGTCTCTTGCTGCTCGACGTAGGCTATTTCCTCTGGCACGAAAACAGTCCGCATTACTTCAAAACAGCAATCCTTTTTGACCGCTTCGACGTCGATCCCCGTCTTCTCGATCTCGGAAAAGGCGCATACCAGCATTCTACCTGAATGGGACAAATTAAAAAACAACGGTCGCTTGATGCTACCCGCCACGTGGCGGCTGTCCAGGAACAACTTCCCGTATTCATTTTTGATAAACCTGACTTCTTCCGGGAGGACTCCCCTTTTTTGTCCGATCATGCTCTTGAGCAGCATCCGTCCAAGCAAAAACTCTACTTTTTTGAAATCGACGAGATATCTCTCATACACCGTTCTTTCTTCTTGGTCCAGTACTTCCAAACAGCTCTTCAGATGTGCAGGCTGCATTTCTTCATCGACATGAAGCCAATAGATTTCAACCCTCTTTTCCATTGGTTCCCGACTTCCTTCACGATAGTTTGCATGTAGAAGCGTTCTTTATCTGAAACGGCTTTGCCTCCTTAACCCGGCAATTATCCGCATCCATGAAAAAAAGGGGGAGGCCCCCCTTCTTTCTGCGATCATTTTGACAATTGTGCGCCCTTTTGCTTTTCAATAAAGGCCACAATGCTGTTAATCGTTTTAAACGTGTCTGTATTGACAGCACCAATGTCCAGATCATATTCCTTTTTGATCAGATTGATGAACATCAGAACATCCATGGAATCAAGGCCATAGGGCGAGTCGGGACCAAACAATGGCTGATCATCCTTCACTTCTTCCAAAGAAACGTTCAATTTATATGTTTCCAAAAATTTTTCTCTTACCGTTTGTTTAATCATAACCCATTCTCCTTTACTCGTTTTTTGTATATTGCAAACATAGTGAACCCCATAAAAATCCGGCGCCAATGGCGGATATCACCAGATAATCCCCTGGTTTAATGGCTTTTTCCTCCAAAGATTTATGCAGAGCGGAAAAAATGGAAGCAGCCCCCGTATTTCCATAGTCCTGAATGGTTACGGTCGTTTTCTCCATCGGCACGTCCAATGCCGCCATCGTTTTCTTGATGATATTCAGGTTGGCTTGATGCAGAATAAAGTGATCAATATCCGATACTTGCAATCCGGCCTTATGCACGGCATTTTTAATCGAGAGGGGCAAGTTTCGGGTGGCCGTCTTCCAGACCTCTCTGCCGTTCATCCTGATAAAATGGCTGGTTTTGAGGTCTGCTCCCTCTGGCATCCGTGCAGTACCTCCGCCGTGCAGGGTGACTGCCAGATTTAAATAAGAGTCTAGATCCCATGCCAGCAGTCCGCTGCCTTCACCTGTTTTTTGAAGGAGGATCGCTCCGGCAGCGTCCCCAAAAAACGTCTTGGTAATCCGGTCCGTCGGATCGATGTATCGCGACAGGACTTCTGCCCCGATAACCAGCACATTGTTGATGAACTGATTCTGCAAAAGATGGGAAGCAAAAAGGATGGAGTAAATGCCTCCTGCACAAGCCCCCTGCGTTAAATCAAAGGGAATCGCGTTTTTTGCACCTATTTTTTCCTTGACGATCAGCGCGGTAGAAGGAATCTGTTGATCCGGAGTCGTGGTACACAGGACAATCGCATCGATATCCTCACTAGTAATGCCTGCATCACTTATCGCATCTAAGCTGGCATGGACGCACATATCAGATGTGGCCATATCGCTTTGCAAGTACCTGCGCTCGCGAATCCCGGTTTTATCCTGAATCCATTCGTCAGTCGTGTCCAAGGTTCGCGTGAGCATTTCGTTTGTCACAATGTCTTCTGGTACGTAAAAGCCTGATCCTTGAATGCTAAAGGAAGTGGCCAGCCCACTTTGGTTGACAGTGGATGGCTTCGTTAACGTTCCCGTCTTCATTCACACCAGCTCCTTTGCGGGAAAATCCCCATGTAGTCTTTTTATGGGATCGGGTACGTCATCAAGCGACACAATCGCTTCGATCACGACGATTTGATTTTTCTCATACGCTTCCAGAGCTTGCACAACAACATGTGTGATCTCTTCGCTTTTTTGCAGCGGTATCACTGTCAAATGTGGATGAAGAGTGTCGATCATCTGCAAGGTCTGGTTTAAAAATCGGGGGTTCCCCTGTCTTCCCATATTGATATGCTGGAATTCAAGCCACCCGTACCCGCCGTTTTTCAACACGACATAGATGAGTGGAATCTGGTACGTTAACGCTGTTGGCAGATCGCTTCGGAACAGGTTGAATGCGCCATCTCCTACGAATGCAACGACAGTCTGCCGCGGCTTGGCCTTGGCTACCCCGATGGCGGCAGATGCCCCAAAGCCCAGGCTTGTCTGTTCACTCGGGACAAAAGCATTTTGCTCTTTGCCAAGCCCGAGATACGGAAAGAAATAAGACCACATGTCCTGCAACCCGTTTTCATGCACATAGATGCTGTTGGAAGGAAGGCGGGCTTGCAGTTCATCGAGAATATCCGCGATTCTCAACCGGGAGGAATCTCGCTGCCTTTCCGCCTTTTCCAAAAACATGTCTCGCTTGCAGCCCTCTATCTCCGCTCGCCATTGGCGATTAGCCGGCTGCTCCCGAACTTGCGCGAGGAGCTCATTTGCGACTGCTTCCACATCACCAACCATGTACATGCTGCTGTAGTCCAGATGAAAATGCTCTTCGTTTAGATTCACTTGAATGCTGTCTATGGCCTGGAGCTTCTCCTCCCAGCCAAACAGAGCCGTTTCCTCCAGCTTGCTGCCCATGGCAATCACCAGATCCGCCTCGTGCAATAGCGTTTTGACACGCCGGTGCAGATACAGCCCCGCCAGCCCGCAAAAGAGCGGATGTTCTTCATCAAAACTGCCTCTGCCTGAAGCAGTGACAAGAACCAGAGCTCCCAATCGTTCGGCGAGTGCTTCCAGGACGCCGCGGGTTTTGATCCGTTTGCATCCTCCGCCCAGCAATAACACCGGCTTTTTGGCAAGCATGATCTTTTCGCAAGCCCGCTTGATGCCAGATGGTTCTGGCAACGGCCTTAAGACAGAAAGAGGAAAAAAGTTCAGCTTTGCCTCATCAAGCAGCTGGCTGCCAATATCTTCGGGAATCTCGACGTATACCGGACCGGGTGTTCCTTGTTCAGCCATAAATACCGCTTTTCGCAAGACCCATCCGATCGCGTCTTTGTTCTCCAAGCGATGACTCCATTTCACCAGTGGGGAAACGAACGCCATTTGGTCTGCTTCTTGAAATGCTTTTTGGTTTCCATAGGAGCGCGTTGGAGTGCCTGATGAAATGATCAACAGCGGGCAGCTTTGGGAGTTTGCCTCCAACAAGCCTGTGATCGCGTTGGAAACGGCAGGGCCTTTTCCCACGATGCAAACGCCCGTTTTTTGCGAGGCTAATGCGTAGCCTGTCGCCATAAACACGGCGTTGCGCTGATCCTTGGCAACCAAAAATTCAATCCCGCAATCCTCGATGGCATTCATCATGTAAAGCTCGTCATTGGGAAGCCCAAACACCAATTCCACTCCATACGCTCGCAGTCCCTGCGCTATTGCGTCGTATACACTGATTTGGTTCATTGGTCACCTCGTTGCCAATATTCATGCAAGATTTGCGAAATCAAAATGGGTTTAATGATCAATTCCCCCTGGTAGTACACAAAGTTGGCCATGGGACCGTAGCCTCCGAAGGGAGCGTTGCCATTTTCAATATCAAACAGTGTTTCATTGACGGAAACGGTATGTTTTTTCCGAAGAAGCTCAATGATCGGGCTGTCTGATCGGCCGTAGAAGGTAGCCCCCAATGCTCTTTCCACAAAATACTCCTGGGTTACGATCCGTTTTACATCCTCTTCCTCGCTATAGATGACTACATTAAATACCGGCGAAAAAAACTCGAGGATTTTCAATTTCTCTGCAATTGTGCTTACGAGAACTGTCGGCTGAATGATCCTATCCCGGTAATCGATCCTCCCCCCGTACACAATATTTTCGCTGTATTGGGTCAGATGCTGACCTACCATTTCCAGCGTTCCGGTATAGTGTATGGGACCGTATGCCGCGTCCTTGTCCACATTGCTGCCGTATTTGAGCGCGTCCAGCTTCTCTGTCAATAAAGACAGAAACGAATCCTTTATGGTTTCCGGAACATAAATGACATCCGGTCCCATGCAGTCTTGTCCTGTGTTGTACAAACGGGCTTGGATGAGATCGTGAACCGCTTTTTCCAATTCAGCCGTTTCGGATATGATAAAAGGATTGATTCCCTGACCAAAAAAGATAAACATTTGCGTTTTGGCCAATTGGAATTTGATGCTTTCCGCATTTTGATACGTACCGGTAAACACGACGACATCTGCATGCAAGACGGACGCTTTCATATATTCTCTGTGGGAGAGTTCCAATAGTTTCAATGGCAACTGGTGTATGTTTTGCAGCAAATGATGAAGTTTCCTTACTTGGGGAAGCACCGAAGCAGAACTCCGAAATTCAATACTCTCGGTATACAGCGAGGGAATCAGCAAATACAAAACGTAAGAATACAGAATAACATTTGAAGGCATAAATACGGACATTCGATTGATGAGGGGAGGCCGATTGTTGTGCACCTCGTTGAAGGCATTTTTCAAAGCCCCCAATGATGCTTGAATCTCCAGTTCCGCCGTCTGGTACGTCGAGATTTCCGTCAGGATCTCTCTGATCATTTCCGGATTGGACTCGATGAAATGAATGCAGCGGATGATCGCTTCTCTGCGCTGGCCAAGCGGGATAGACAGCTCCAGGTCTACTGTTGTACCATGCACTTCCCTTCCTCCTCTCTAGCGTTCTTCCATTGAATTGCCTGATTTTGCAATGCCACAAAATCAACCTTTCCGTTTCGACGATAGGGAAAAGCGGGCAAAAACATGATTTTGTCCGGTTTTAAAATAGATCCGAGTGCCTCATTGATCGCATTCTCGATCTGCTGCGTAAATGGTTGCCGGGTTTCAACGAAAAGGATCATGTATGCGCCCTTTTTCTCATCCTGAAGAGATACAACTCTCGCCCGCAGCTTCAGTTCATTCTCCAGCCTGGTCTCGATATGCGCCGGGTAGATGACATAGCCTTTGCGGACAATTTCATTTCCCTTTCTCCCCAAAACATGCAGATTTCCGCGTTCATCCAGGTATCCCAAATCGTTGGTTTTGAACCAACCATCGGCCAACACTTCTTCCGTCTTTTCAGACAAATGAAGATACTCTTTCATGACGCCCGGACTATTGACATAGATTTCGCCTGTTTCCCCTGATGGAAGCTCATTTCCCCTGTTGTCCACCACCTTGATCTTCACGCTGGGCAGCGGTTTTCCGCAGCCATCCCGATAATCTCCCGTGTTTAGAGCGACATTGCCGACTTCGGACAAACCATATCCGTCCAGCAACGGCTGTTTTATCAAGTCGTAAAAGCTTACAGCCAATTCCTCGGATAGCGGCGCCCCGCCCACACACCACATGCGAACCGCGGAATCCCTTACTTTTGCACACAGCTTTTCCCGCTTTTTGCACATTTGGGTCAGCATATAATAGGTCGAAGGAATGCCGTCTACAACGGTAACTCCTCTTTCCGTTACTGCTTTCAGAACGGTGCGGATGTTTTTGTAATTGCATAAAATCAAGTCGCATCCCGCAAACCACCAGATGAAAACGATCGACAATCCGTAAAAATGCGTAAACGGGATAAGGGGCAGCAGCACGTCCTCGCTTTTGTATTTCATGACTTCCATGCTTTCCTCCAGGTTGGAAAGAAAAGAATGGCCGGACTTTACAATCCCCTTTGGCTTGCCGGTCGAACCGGACGTATAAAGGATGAGGGCATCTTCTCTTGTTGACCAAGTCGAAAATGACAGTTCGCTGGCTGGATCCCCTCCCCCGTCTCTCACGATTTCCGAAAGCAGAAACGTCCTGATCGGATCCGATAGCAGCAAAGGACGGTCGGAAATGCATATTCGACTCTCTGAATCCAGGGCAATTTCATTGATTTCCCGCGCATCTGCCATACAATCAACCAAAGCAATGGAGCAGCCTATTTCAACCAGGGCGAAAAAGGCGACTAAAAATTCATAGGAGTTCTCGGCTGTGACGATTACCCTGTCCTCATCAGTGATATGACTGCCTCTCAATTGGGCGACACAGCTTTGTACATCCCCCAAAAACCTTTCCTTTGAGCAGCTTGTCTCATCCGACTTTATAATATGAGCCATGGATTGCACCTCATGAAATTCCCACCTGATGCATGACGGTGTCAGGCGATATTCCAATCGTTTCAAATTCGTATTTCAACAACTGTGTAAACAAATTCCGTGGACCAACCACATACGCGGTCTCGATATGCTCTTGCTTCATGGATTTGCTGACGAGATCCCACCTGACGGGATGGTCGTAGCCATCCAGAAGCATTTGCTTCAGCTCTTCGGATTGTTTGTAAATATGTCCGTCAACATCGGAAATAATAGGGACTTGCAGCGGCTTGAAGACAACCTGGCTATAGAATTTGTCCCGCAGCTGGTGCTTGAGCTCCGTCAGCAATCGGCTGTGAATGGGCTGTTTCATCGTATGTAACGAAAAGCACTTGCTTCTTTGATTGATGACTTCCTTTAGAGATTGGACAACGCTTTTCTCGCCACATAAGCAAACGACTTTTTCCAGATGCCCGACCAACTCCAGCTCCATTCCCTTTGCTTGGAAGTCGTTTATTAACTCCTCCGTCTCCTCAAGGGACAAATTGAAAATAAAATGAGTGTGATACTCCGCATCCATTTGCTGGAAGTAGGTTTTTGAATGTTTTGCGCTTTCGTGTGTCAGCCACAAACATTCCCCAAAGGTCAAGCCGCCTGACTGAACGGCAACGGACATGCCGCCAAAACTTGCTCCAATCGAATAATCCGGGTGCAAACCGTATCGTTCGTAAAAATAATCGAGCAAAGCAATCGAGTTCGCCAAAAAGGCGGATTCAATCACTTCGTGCTGGTCTTCTGTCGCCTCTCGAAACGCCTCGGCCAAGGAGTACCCGATGATGTCGCTTGCTTCTTGGAAACGCTTTTTCGCAAACGGGTTTGTTTCAATAAAATCCTTCACTTCTTCATAGCTTGAAGGAGCTAGACCGGGCAATACCAATCCAATCATGTACGGGCCTCCTTACTTCTGCTTTGCTGTCAGGGCTGCTTCAACATCATGACTGTCCAGCAGCTTCTGAACGGCAAATGGTATATCCGTGAATCCCAAAGATTTGTGAATAAAGTTTCCGGGACCGAGCATGATTACTTTTTCCACACCCTTACTCCACAATTGCTGCAGGCATTTATACCAGCAGACACTGTTGGTATATTGCTCTGTCAGTTCGGTTGCCAGGCCGGCAGCATCGGAAATTTCCTCGGCATTCACATTGCTGATCAAGGGAACGTCGGGAGAGCGGAAGGTAATATGCGGCAGCACCTCTTTTTCCATACGCATCCTGACGTTTTGAAGAAGCGAGCAATGTCCAGGCGGGCCATACGGAATCGTGACACCCAGACCACCGTAAGGACTTATTTTTTGGTGAAGCAGCTCCAAGCTCTCCTGATCACCGTTCACGATCATTTGCGTGGCGTTTACCGTCACACAGGGCTCGACAAATCTGCCCATCGCTGTAAGCTCTTGGATCGATTGCTCCAGAATAGCGATATCAATGTTGTAGAAGAAGTAGACGCCGTATCGCTTGTCAGGAAACTCCTCTTCCTCCATTTCACACATCCTTTTCAGCATGCGAAGCGTTTCCGGGAAGGGCAATCCCCCTGCGCAATGAATAGCCGTTACTTGACCCAGGCTTGGACCGAGGAAGTACGCCGGCTGCCCGATCTCCTCCCGCAGCAATTCAAACAGAGCCGTGCTGATTGTGACGATGCTGGGCCTGGCAATCACGCCGAAATTCGTCATCGCTTCACTCTCAAAAAAGAATTTGGCGGCAAGATCGACTCCCATAATTTCGCTTGCCTCTTCAAACTTGGCCCTTACGCTGGGAAAGCTCTCGTAAAGGTCCAAAAAGCTCCCCTGCTTCAATTTCACCAAAGGCGGAAAGATCAGTGCCGTTTTCATTGTTTCTCACGCTCCTTCTTTACATAAAGCCTCCATCGACGACTAGCGTTTGCCCAGTTATATAGCTGGCCTTGTCCGATGCTAGAAAGGAAACCGCCTCTGCTACTTCTTTGGCAGTTCCCAGCCTTCCCATGGCAATGCGCTTCCTGAAATTGTTCATCTGGTCTTCAGGAATGCGATCCACCATGCCTGTATCTTCCGTATAGCCGGGAGCAACCGCATTCACTCTCACGTTGTACGGGGCGTACTCTTTCCCCAATGAACGCGTCAGCCCGACAACCCCTGCTTTACTCGCGCTATACGCGCTTAAACGATCCACCCCGATCAAGCCAGCGACCGATGCGATGTTGACGATTGCTCCTTTTTGTTCCAGCAGCATGTGAAAAGAAACGGCGTGGATGCAATTGATGGTCCCCATGACATTGATCTGGACGATTTCCTCCCATTTTTCGAGAGGATTGCTCGGAATCAGCGCCCCTCCGTAGCTGACTCCCGCGTTGTTTACAAGAACGTCTATTCTTCCAAATTGCCCAATGATTTCTTTCACGGCATCCTGTACTTGCTGTCTGTCAATTACGTCGAGTTTGACGAATGAAACTGCCTCATTGCCGGTTTTCGCCTTAATCTCTTCAACTGCTTGGGCAGCTTCCTCCAATGAACTCCTGTATCCCAAGATGACCTGATCTCCGGACTCGGCGAAATGCTCTGCAATCGCCTTGCCAAGACTCTTCGAAGCGCCGGTTACAAGCACGACATTTTTTTTAGCTTCCAACCTTCTCACCTTGCCTCAACAAATTTGGCAAACACACTTCCTTCCAATACCCTTGAAGATACTCGTACAGCTCCTCCCGGATTTGCTGCTTTTCGCTTTTCGGAATCATATCTTCTGGTTGCGGCTCACCGTAACTGTAGTATTCCTCGCGCAAAATGGATGAAATAACCGCGTCATGGTATTCTCCATCCAAAAAGAAGTAATCGCGCAGGATCCCTTCAATCACCACTTTGTTCTTGATCAAAAAGCGGATGGATCTCATGTTGAATAAACCGTTAATGAATTGAATCTTATGCGCATTTTTAAAGTGGAACAGGTAGTCCATGAGCAATACCGAAGCTTCCGCACCGTAGCCCATGTCCCATAATTCCGGATCTCCTATCACGCCGCCTAGCATGTAGCTCCCCTCGTATCTCAGCGTTTGCCAAGATACGAACCCGATTTTTTTCCCGTCGTGGGTTACCACTGTGGCGTAGCGTGTATTTCCGTTTGCGATATCTCTTCTGACCTCTTCCTCAGTCACAAAGTCTTGCCCCCCTCTTGCCAACGCACTGACTTTGGATGGGCAAACCCATTGAGAGAAGAGCTTGTAATCTTCTTCTTCGAGAGCTTGCAATCTAACGAAATTACCCCTCATCGATTCTTCTCCTCCGCTTTAGAGTCGTATCTTCATCATAAACAAGCAACCCGGAGAGTGCCCCCGTAATTCCCGCAAAGTATGAACAGCTCTGCCATTTTTCATGACAGAGCTGTTCATCGTCGGCACCGCTACTTTGCGAAACCTGTTAAAGTATTCGTTTATTCAATATTTGTCTAAACAAATTGGCTTTTGTCATTTTCACAGCTAACCCTACCCTGCTTTTTACCCCTAATTTTTGCATGCATGCAGCAATATGGTACTCCACCGTTCTTTTGCTGAGATAGAGCGTATCTGCTATTTGCTGATTGGTTCTGTCATTCGCCAATTCCTCAGCCACACGAAGTTCCATTTCTGTCAACGTTTCCGGCAAATGGAGATCCATCTCGATATCATCTTCGATCCCTTCTCTTCCCCAGCTAGAAAAGAGAGATTCCATGAACTCACTGGAAAAATAGCAGCTTCCTCTTTCCACAGCATTGATCGCGATCATTAGTTCACTGGGGCAGTCCTTCATCAAGATGGCTTGTGCGCCTTGTATATATTTTACGTAGTGCTTATATTTATTGCTCAGCAGGATAATCGTCCGAGTGTGCTTATTTTTTAAATGGAACGAGAGATTATCCTTCGTGAGACTCAAAATGACCAAATCGAATTTTTCCAAAAAAACGGGATCCGAGAGCAAATATTCATTGTTCAAAAAATGGCAGTCATATCTATTTTCGGACAGTAAATTTGAATAAAATGGCTGTTTTCCTTCTCTCTCATCTACGATTAAGATGTTTCGGACACCCATTCTTTATTCACCTCTACTTGATTGTAGCTAGTAATCTGATGTCGGTTCCGCAAACAGGCGTTTGCTGAAACAACGGGAATAACTGAAGCGAATTTACTAGTATTTTTTTCCTACCCATCTTATTCCTCCCATTTTTGAAAAATTATACTTCAAATATACGGGAGAATTCTGTTAAAATGTATATGCAAACATGCAATATTTGGTAAAAGAGGATATACAAGGGAGACTGGTCATGAAAACGCTTGGGGATAAAATTCAGTATTTTCGAGAGAAACGAGGCTATTCCAGAAAGTATGTCGCCGAAGACATTTGTGACGAGTCCACTCTGTTTCGGATTGAAAAGGGGAGCCATATACCACGTTTGGACATTTTGCAGAGCATATGCCGGAAACTAAAGATTCCCGTGGATTATCTGCTTTCTTATGAAAACGAGACGCTCATTCATTTTGTTGCAAAGATTCATCGGTTGTGCCGGGAAAGTCTATATTTTCATGATTACACCACTCTCCAGTACCTCGTCGAGGAAGCTACCGCTTTTATCAAAAAGAACCAAAACTTTCGAGACAGCAGCTTCCTGAGATTTATCGAATGGCAAAAGGGCATTCTGTATTACCGGATTGACCGCCATCCGCGAAAAGCGGAGCAAACATTTCGAAAGTTGATTTCCAACAACAAAATCGTCAATGAGCTGGATATCAATATTGCCAACACGCTTGCGCTGTTACTGATCGAAATGGATCAAAAAGCGGAGGCATACCAACTGTTAACAAGCAGCATGCATGTATTGGAGAACCTCCCTTTTGTAGAGGACAAAACCCTTTTCCCCAGATTGGGCTACAACTTGGCCTACATGCACTACCACCAAAACCGATTTGATCTCTGCCTGGAGCTGGGCTATCGAATGCTCAACTACTTATATTCTCATCACTTGCATTATTCGGCAGGAGAAATCTATCATATGCTGGGCATTGTTTATGGCCATACGGGCAACCTTGAACATGCCAGAGAATATCTGGAGCATGCTGTTTCCATCTTCAAATATGAGCTTCGCGAGCGATTGTACGCCCGAGCAGGAAGAAGTCTTGCAGAAATCCATTTCCAGCTTGGAGAAAAAGAAGAAGGCCGCATCATTTTGCAAAAAACCCAGAAAATATGCAAGCGTCTTGCGGATCGAAACCACTTGGATGAAGGGGAACAAAAAATAGAGCATACCGAGAATCAGTATGCTATGACGGGCCTTTCTTCATCATCTCTTCTACTAATTGAACCGCTCTATTAATATCATCACTCGTTATATGCCTGTGAACAACTGCTCTAATCCTCCCATAGCCCATCTCTGAAAAAATCACGCCATGAGACTTGGCCATCTGCAAAAATGAATTCCATGTATAACGAGGATCTGTTACGCGAAAGATGACGATATTTGTTTGCACTTCTTGGGCATTCAATTCGATTCCGTTTATCTTTGCCAATCCATCGGCCAATTGTTTCGCATGCCTGTGGTCCTGATCCAACCTCGTAATCATTGTTTGCAAAGCTACAATACCAGGCGCTGCGGCGATTCCCGCTTGCCTCATTCCTCCGCCCAACATCTTTCTTACTTTTCTCGCTTTGTTTATATGGGACTGAGTTCCCGCTACAATCGAACCAATTGGGGCAGACAATCCTTTTGATAAACAAAATTGAACCGAATCGGCATATTGTGTGATTTCCCTGACATCCACATCAAGGGCAACTGCCGCATTAAAAATGCGGGCACCATCCATGTGGACAGGAACATTGCGTTCTGTTGCAAATTCCTTTACCTCTTGCAAATAAGCGATCGGCAAAACTTTTCCACCACAGCGATTGTGGGTATTTTCCAGACAAATTAAAGCAGGCAAAGCAAACTGAGGGTCCTCTTCATCAACGGGGAACGCTCTTTCAAGATCCTCCAGCAACAAGCGTCCATCCGCTTGAGTCGGTATGGGCTCATAAACAATCCCGCCGCATACGGAAGCGCCGCCTGCTTCATAAATGTAGATGTCTGATTCATTGCCTACCAAAACCTTTGATCCACGAGGGCAATGGGCCATGATCGATGATAGATTCGCCATTGTGCCGCTGGGCATAAAGCAAGCAGCTTCCATCCCCAGCATGCTGGCGGCTAATCGCTCCAATTCATTTACGGTTTGATCCTGTCCGTACACGTCATCTCCCAGCATGGCATGTTGAATGGCATCCATCATTTCCTGCGTCGGCAAGGTAACCGTGTCACTCAGAAAGTTTAGCAACAGACACACGCTCCTTCATCTTTAGTTCGACTTTTTCAATTAGATTCAGCAGCTGATGAAGCTTGCTTGCGTCTGCTTCCACTGCGATTATGTAACCCAAGCGTCCGTATGCATTTACGATTCTATCCACCAGCTTTCCCGGCTCTGCCCTGCATACGACTTCCTTCACACCTGGCATTTGCTGAAGCTGTTCGATACCGGTCACTTCCTCAATTTCGCCTGTTTCTTGCGGGATCAGAAAGCGAATCCCTGCATATTGAATAGGCGGACGGCCAAGCTCGGGGGACAAGCCAACCGCTGCTTTGAGCTGATCCTTCAACACGTCCATACCGGTCGCATGCCGGATCAGTTCCGGAATCATCCCCCCGGCCAATCGTCCATTGCACTCAACCAGGAAAACCTTTTGATTGACGATTTTTATTTCCAGATGACACGGGCCAAAACGCCAATCCAGCTTTTCCAGCAGGGACAGCACACCCGTTTCCACGATTGTTTTGATCTGGTCGGTAGACAAGGATGGGAAAATATGGCCTGTTTCTATGAAGTAAGGCTCTCCCCCAATGCTTTTATCTGTAATTCCGATGATCGAATGTCGGCCTTCATAAGAGAAAACTTCGACACTGTACTCAGGTCCTTCCACGTATTCTTCGATCAAAGCAACCCCAGCCGCCGGTTGCCTACGGACATTCTCTTTCACAGCCAATATGTCCGTCACCCGCTGATACAGCTCTTCGTAGGAGAGACACTTTACCACCTGATTGGAGCCACTGTCATCCACTGGCTTCACGATGCACGGGAATCGTATCTGCTGCTTGATCTCCTCTAGTTTCTGCACGTTGTCGACTGTAAAAAACCAGGGCTGATAAAGCTCGGGAGTGTCCCTCAGCAATGCGCGAACAGCAGCTTTGCTCCTGCACGTTTTCACCGTATCGGGAGAATTGCCACGCCAACCGAATCGCTTAGCCAGAAGCGCAACGGTATAAATATAATATTCGCTTGTCGTCGTAATTCCTGCGATATCCTCCAGGGTAAAACGGAGCTGAATTGTATCAGCCAGCTTTTCCGTATCGTTTGTATCGCAGATGACGATTTCGCAGCTTTGGTCAGACAAGCCCTCATAGCGGCTCGGCTTATTGGTCAACAGCACGGGATCATATCCCAATTCCTTTGTTTTGTCCAAAGCAAGCATGCCTGTGCCAGTCGTATTTGACTCAATAAACAGCAGTTTTCTCTTCATGCCGAAATTTCCCCTTGTTAAAGTGAAAGTAGGTCCAATCGGAGACATCCTTTAATTCTTCCATGCGATTGGGTGAAAGACGCAGGTTGTCCTTATTCAGATGATGGACATTGAAAAAATCATCGTTGTAAATCGAGTGAATATATCGGTCCCCCCTGTCCGGGAAGATGCACGCGATCACTGAATGTTCGGATACCTGGCTGCTGAGCCACCTTGATACGGCGTACACGCTGCCTGAGCTGTTCCCCGCAAAGATTTTTTCCTGTTTGGCGAGCTCACGTGTCCATGTGAAGGCTTCTTCATCGTTTAACCAGTGAACTTCGTCGATTACGGAAAAATCAACATTGGGTG
Organism: Brevibacillus sp. FSL K6-2834; assembly: GCF_038592925.1. NCBI lineage: Bacteria > Bacillati > Bacillota > Bacilli > Caryophanales > Paenibacillaceae > Brevibacillus > Brevibacillus sp. FSL K6-2834. The sequence continues at coordinate 974,260 of NZ_CP151945.1, read as the reverse complement.
AGCGCAAACTGTTGCCCAGGCCGCTTTGCAAACGCTTCGGATTGTCTGTTTGGTAGAAGATAACGCTGCCTACGGCATCTACAGCTATGACCGTCAAGTCGGGATTTCTTTCCCGCAACGCTTTGGCAGTCCCGCATAAGGAGCCTCCACTTCCAACCGATCCGACAAGATAATCGACGCGTCCCAGCTCTTTAACCAGGTCATCGGCCAGTTGTTGATAGGCCAGCGGATTTTGCGGATTTTCGTACTGTTTTGGCCAATAGGCATTTGGATATTTGTCCAGCAAACCTTGCAAGTAGTTCAGCCTTGCTTTTTGCCAGCCGCCATCCTGCTCCATTTTCTCTACAATATGGACCTGCGCTCCCAATGCTCTGAGTTTTGCCAACGTTAGTTCATCGATGCGCGGGTCGGTGACAATGTGGACTTCATGTCCCAAATAAGTGCCGATCATGGTTATGCCCAAAGCCAGCGTTCCTGACGAGCTTTCCACAATCGGTGCATTTTCTTGCAGCTGCCCGGTTCTCTTGGCATCCATAATCATTTCTTTCGCTACCCTGTCTTTCATGCCGTAGGGATTAAGCAGCTCTAGTTTCGCATAGACAGGGGCTTTGCTGTTCTCGTCCAACCGCAGCCGAATTAACGGCGTTGTTCCAATCAGTTCGATCAGACTCTTGTCCATTACACCAGAACCTTCTTTCTTTCTATAGTGGACATGGAATGGAATATTTCTGTCGGGCAGCCAAGCTGTTTCAACAAAGACAGTCCTTCTTTTACTTTTTCAGAATACGCACTGTCGTTTTCAGAAAGGAGGATCCCGATAAATGTTCCGCTATGAGCCGTTACAATCCCCGTTCCTTCAATTGAACGGCATATTCTTTTCACCTCGGCAAACATCTTTTTCGGATGCAGCTTCTGGTTTAATTCCGCGCTTCTGGTAGCGACCTCGCCAATTGCCTCTGCATCTTGAGCACGTATGGCAGCTGTTATCTTCTCAAGCAGCATGCCATATTCTTGCTTCTCTTCATCAGTGAATGGTTTGGGCTTGCAATTGAAATCGACTGTATTTACTTCTCCTCCCTCATCCAAAGCAATCACAGTCAACGGTGGGCATTCTCCTATCCATTCTCTCAGTTTCACTTCTTTGTGATAATAAGAGACGATGCCCGGGTACATGATGCCGTCGGATGGTTCGATATCGCGAAGGATCTCCTCGATCACCTCGGTAGGAACGTTTATGTCATAGCAGGATTCAATTGCTTTCACAGTCGCCATCATATCTGCTGTAGAACTCGCCAATCCCTTTCCTTGTTGAAGCTGGCTTTCCAGATACAATGTGCCTTTGATGGGCAAGTGGTAATAATCAAGAATTCTCTGGCCAAAATACAGAGATTTCCTCTTCCAGGAAGGATGTACACACAGATCTTCGTCCTGAGCGGAATAGACAAACTGGCATGTCGAGTACCTGTCAACAGGAAACGTTACCAAAAAGTCCTGACCGCTTGGCAAAACGCCTTGCAACAACTCACCAAATGTGCCATGAGCTTCCCCTTTGCCTACTTTCAGTCTCATCGGCTATACTCCTTACCTTCAGACATCATCCATCTATCCAATTCTTCCAATCTCCGTTTGACCTCGGTGGAAATCCCATTGAATACCTGCTTGCATTGGGCGGCCTCCTGCATTTGCAAGGCAATCATGTCTTTTACGGCATCCGGATTTGTGGACCCTGTTGATCGCTTCATGGTTAAGGCAGAATGGACCGCAAAGAGCGCTTGCAACTCTTGCTGTGTAATTTGGTTTTCAAAGCCGTACTCATGACAAATCTCTTGCAAGGTCTCAACCGAAACATGCTGAGGGGAGTGTCCGGCTTGGATGGACTGTGTGATAAATCGTCCTGCTATCACCTGCGCTTGGCGATACGGTATCCCGCTTTTTTCAGTGATTCGATTTGCCAGTGAAAAACCTCCGTAGTAATCCTTTGTGCAGCATTGCTGCATCTTTTCTTTCTGAAAAGAAATGTTTTCAAACACCAGCATCAGTAAATCAAACAATACGTGCGTCTCATTGAAAAGGGAGAGGAGATTTTTGCTTGATTCTTTGGAAACTTCGACCAGATTGCTATAGGCCGTATTTCGTTGTCCCAGCAAAAAATCCACATGGTAGGTGATGAGATGGCTCGTTTTTCCTCTCGCTCTTTCCAAGATAGGAAAATTGCGTTTTTGTGGCATCGATGATGAAATGCCAGCGAGTTCATCAGGAAAATCAATAAATTGGTACTCGCTGCTCCCCCAGTTCATCAGGTCAGTCAAGAAGCGGCTCATATTGTTCGCAAAGAAAGTCAGGCAGCTTCCAATGTCCAATAACCAGTCCCGCGAAGCAACCCCGCTCAAGGCGTGACCTATGTATGATGAAAATCCCAAAGCATTTGCCAATTGCAGGTTGTCCACTGGATACTCCTGACCAGACATAGCCCCGGAACCGAGTGGGCAGTACCTGTTCATTGATTCTAATGCGCCCAGCATCCTCTTTTCTGTTTCAAGAAGGTGTTTGCTGACTGCCGTAAGATAAAAGGCAACACTAATAATTTGAGCTGACTGAAAATGTGTGTACCCGGGCATGATTACGGAATCATATGTCTTGGCTTTGTCCAGGATGACATCCCGCAGTATTTCAACTCTTTCAATCAGATGCATCCATTGCTCCCGGGCAAACATCAGTTGGGCACATGCCTGAAAATCGTTGCGGCTTCGATCAATATGCCATTTCACCACGGGTTGTTCCAACTGTTTCTCTATCGCTCTTTCCAACGTCAAGGCGATGTCCGTTAGATTTTCTTTCGAGTTTTGCAACAAAGCATCTCGCTCAATCCTGTCTATTGCTTGCAAGAGGGAACGGACCTCATCCTTTGAGAGAATGTTCGCTTTCTCGTAAGACTGCAAGAGAGCCTTTTCTATGTGGATATAATGCTCTGTGTAGTTTTCCAGTTCATATTCAAACTGCGGGTAAAGAACAGCTGCTGTATACGTGTCATGCGGTGCTTTTTTCACGCGCCCGGTCACCTGTGTTTTCATGAGCTTATCCCCGTTTCAAAGTTTCTGAGATTTTCTGTCCGAGATACTCGACTTGAGGAGACGACATGAGATTATTGTGATGCCCCATTATCGGGTAGGTGTACACTTTCCCTGTTGTTCTTCCTCTCCATTTATCAACATCCACCAGCTCATGGAGTTTTCTGGGATCGACTTCCTGACAAGTGAAGGCATGTAAATCTGTTTTAATCGGAGCAGAAAATGTATAGTGATCGCTTGCCATGTTATTTGCTGCCATTACCGTAATAATTCGAAATACGTCTTCCAATTCAGCCGTTCGAGGCAATAGCTTTTTTTGTTTGGCAGCTTCCAAAATAATCTGGCATTTTTCCAATTTCGGTTTGCTGCTAAACTGCTCGATTTCTATGGACAAGCTGTCTGCCCACACGCTTAACGGATCCAAGCGGTGCTTTTTTTTCGCTACTTGATCAAACGGGTAGGCATCCAGCAATCCCAGGAACGACACCTTTTCCCCTTTTGATTCAAAAATTCTCGCCATCTCAACCGCGATTGTTCCTCCAAAAGACCACCCTGCCAACTGATAAGGGCCCTTCGGTTGAATCTTTTGTACCTCATGGACATACAGCTTTGCCATCTCCCGTATATCTTGCAGAGGTTCAACATTTTTTTCATACCCTAGTGATTGAATGCCGTAAATGTTGATATCCCGAGCTATATTTCTTGCAAGAGGAACGTAGCAGATTGCTCCCCCTCCCCCTGGATGAACAAGAAACAGTGGGGGATCACCGGAACGGCCTTCTTTTAATTTGAGAATCAGTCCGCTGCCAGCTTGAGATTGATCACTCTGTATAAACTCGCTTAACGTTTCGATTGTTCGATAAAGAAATAATTGAGAAGGGGACAGCTGAATGTTCATTCTTTTTCTCGTTAGACCCACGATCTCGATGACCTTGATGCTATGCCCACCCAAATCAAAAAAGTCTTCGTTTATTCCAATGTCGTCGATAGCCAGAACTTCCCTCCAAATATCAGCTAATTGTTGCTCAATCTGATTGCGAGGCGGTATTTTCTCGCCACTTGCCAAGTCGCTGACGTCAAATGACAACCGCTTTTTATCCAGCTTTCCATTAATGGAAACCGGCAATTCCGTGAGCCACCTGATTACATGCGGAACCATATAATAAGGCAGCTTTTTGGCCAGGCGTTTTTTCAATTCATTCGCAGAAATCTCCACGCCGGGCTCCTTCACGGCAAAAGCAAAGATCTTTTTATCCCCTTTTACCTCTTCAACAAGAACAGCGGCCTCTTCAATCTCAGGCTGTTGCTGCAATACATGACGAATTTCATCTAGCTCGATACGGAAACCCCGAACCTTAACCTGCGTGTCCTTCCTTGAAATGAAGAGGTAATCTCCTGTATCCAGCTGTTTAACCAAATCTCCCGTGCGATAATATCGACGTGTCACACCTGCCACGTCTAATAGGGGGAAGGCCTCAGCCGTCAACTCTGGATTGTTCTCATACCCCTTGGCAACACTATGCCCGCCAATAAACAACTCCCCGACGACACCTTGTGGGACTGCCTGCAAGTTTTCATCCAACACAACGAGATGATAATTCGGGAAGGGGATGCCGATTGGAGCGGTAGGGTATTGTTGCTCAGGATGACATCTCCAATAGGTTGCGGCCACACACGCTTCTGTTGGTCCATATAAATTGACGAATGCAACCTCCCCTTTCATATTTTCATAAAATTTCCGAACAAGCTGATTAGGCAATGCTTCGCCCCCGGTAAATATATACTTGAGGGTTTTATTTTGCCTGAAGGAAGGAAGATCCAACAGCTTTTCTATCAAGCTATGGAACAAATGTGTTACCGTAATTGCTTCATGCGCTATCACATCTGCTAAATAATCAATGTCAAATTGCTTGTCGGGATGAGTAATTACCAATGTTCCCCCACTTACCAGCGAGCAAAAAATCTCACTCATGGATGGATCGAAGCTGGAGCTGATGTTTTGCAGAAACATCTCGCCTTCCCCGATCTGGAACTCCTGAATAAATCCTTGAACGTGGTTGATTAAGGCCGCATGCGTAACGCTGACACCCTTGGGTTTGCCTGTTGTTCCCGAAGTATAGATGACGTAGGCAACTGCCTCTTCCGGCGGCAGAGAAAGTTCCACTGCATCTTTGGCAGTCTGATTGTTAAAAACCACATCGGGTTCCAGGATTGTTTTCTCTTTCCATTCATTGAATGAAAGATCGTCTGTAATAATTACGGCCGCTTTGGAATCATCTACCATCATTTCAACCCGTTCAACCGGCAAGGAAGGATCAATCGGCATATACACGCAGCCGCTTTTCAAAACACCCAATATACAAGCAATTTGGTCGGGGGAGCGTTTCAACCGGATTCCCACGATGCTCCCCGGCTGAATATCGCGTCGAATCAGCTCATGGGCTATTTGGTTCGACTTTTTATACAATTCCTCGTACGTAAACGAATGATCATGTCCCTTTACTGCAATCTTGCTTGCGTGTTTGAGGGCTTGTTTATCTACTAGATGGTGTATGAGATCTGTTCCCATTTCGGCAAGAATGACGTTATTTTCAATAACATGGTTTTTCTCTTCCTCTGTCAAAATGTTCAATTTGCAAATGGGCTTGTCAGGATTTTTCAAGATTTCTCGGATCAACGTAATATAGTGTTGAGCGAAACGCTCCATTGTTTTTCGATTGAACAAATCCGTGCTGTATTCGATCTCACCCGACATCGTTTGTTTGCTGCATGACATGTACAGCACGAGATCAAATTTCGAAGTATTTGTGCTGATTTTTTCATATTCCATCGTAAACGGAACTTCTACTTCCTTTTTCTGATAGTCTTGGAGAGTGAACAGCGCTTGAAAAATGGGATGGTAGCTGCTGTCCCGATCAGGTTTTAACTCCTGAACTAATTTTTCAAAGGGAACCTCGCTATTTTCATAGGTCTGCAGAAATGATTTGATCGTGGTTTTCAAGATATTCAAAAAGCTGCTATACGGTCTGATAAACGTCCGCACCGGTAGTGTATTTACAAAAAAACCGATTAAATCTTGAATCATCTGATTAGGTCGATTGGTGATCGGTGTCCCGATCACAATATCTTTTTGTCCCGTATACCGGTAAAGCAACACATTAAACGTGGCAAGAAAGAATGTATAATGGGTAGCTTGATGGGTCCGGCAAAAAGTCGTTATGGGCTCAATTACATCCAATGGCAAGTCAAATTTGACAATGTCTCCTGCGTAAGTTATTTCTTTAGGCCTCGGCCGATCCGTTGGAAGCTCCAGCAAGGAGGGGATATTATCCAAATGCTGTTGCCAAAAATTCAACTTTTTTTGCAGCGTTTCTCCCTCGAACATTTCCTTTTGCCAGTTTGCGTAGTCTGCGTACTGGAGGGGAAGTTCCCCGCATTCAGCTTCTCGGCCTTGTTCAACCATCGTATAGATGGTAACAATTTCCTTCTGCAATACTTCCAAGGACCAAGCATCAAAAATAATGTGGTGAATATTCACTAGCAAATAATATTGGTCAGCGCTTAGCTGGACAAGCTGGAATTTGATTAACGGACCTTTTTCCAAATCAAATGGCTCAAGAGCAAATTCCTTGAGATGCTCCGTCAAAGGCTTCTCTTCTTCCAGCTCCTCTTTTGTCTTCACGTCTAATCTAAAAGAAGGGAAGTGAAGGGAAACCTTTTGTTTCAGTTCCCCTTCGACTTCTAAAAAAGTAGTGCGAAGAACTTCATGTCGTTCTATTATTTTTTGAATCGTTTTCTCTAATACGGCTGGCTGTAGATCTCCTGTTATTTTCAGGAGAATCGGTATATGGTAGGTAGGACTATTTGGAAGCATTTGTTCAAAAAACCAAATTCGGTTTTGACCATAGGAAGACGGAAGCAGATAGACTTCATTTTCTACGGATAGCGAACCCATGTTATCCCTGCCTTCATTCATAATGAAGTTTATAACTTTTGCTTAATCCGTGTGACTTTTCGAATAGATAGATCCTTTTTCTTTCTCTCTGGCATGAGGGCAGCTAAGCCTCTGATCGTGGGATATTCGAAGACATCCATTAAGCTGATCTCATAACCGAGGCTGTCTATGCGTGATATCATTTTTACAATGAGCAGAGAATGCCCCCCGCATTCAAAGAAATTGCTGTTGGGCCCTACGGATGACACAGGCAACAACTTTGTCCAAATTTTTCCCAGCTCCATTTCCAAAGGAGTTTGGAAAACGTCATCTGATTCTGCCTCTTCAAAAACTTCAAGAGCCGCCAGTTTTTTTCGATCGATTTTGCCTATGGAGGTTACAGGCACCTCATCAATCTGGATAAATCGGTTCGGAATCATAACCAGTGGCAATTCATTGCGCAAAACTTTCCGCAGCTGATCCGGATAGAGCTTGTGGCCGTCCTCCATTACGATATAGGCATTCAACTGGATCTCATCTGCTTGTTTTGCATCTAAAATGATGCACTGTTTCGTGTATGGCTGTCTCAGAATAGCTGCGACAATCTCGTTTTTATCAATACGGACGCCCCTTATTTTGATTTGATCGTCTGCTCGACCTATGATTTCCAAGCTTCCATCCGGTCGATAGCGTCCCATGTCACCGCTGCGATACAAGTAAATATCATCTTCTGGATCAAAAAAGTTGGGGATAAACGCCTCTAGTTCCTTATTCAAATATCCTTTCGTCCGATAAGGAGTGCGAACCATTATCTCTCCTGGTTCCCCAATCCCGCATAGCTGTTTTTCCTGATTGACAATCAGCAATTGCGTGTCTGGCATTGGATTGCCTAGCGGCTGGACCTCTTCGGCAAGCTCCTTTGGAACTACATAGAAGCACTTGATCAGAGTCGTCTCTGTCTGGCCATAGAAATTATTCATTTGGGCATCCGTGATTTCACGCCAAGCATGAACGAGACTGGCAAGCAAAGGTTCTCCTGAAAAAAATACATGTCGCAATGACGGCAATGACTTTGTCTTTGCTGGTTGCTTGAGCCAATGGCCCGCGAGCGATGGGACCGTATGGAGCATCGTAATCTCTTTTTTCGCCAGCCAATCGAGCATATCTGTTTCTTGCTTCGAAGGAATGAAGAGAGACGCTCCACTTGTCAATGGCAAAAAGACATCTCGCAGGTACGCATCAAATGTAATGTGAATGAGCTGCGCGTTGCGATCCTTAGTCGTGACACCGAATTCTTGCCGCTGCCAGTTCAAGAAGTGAGAGATACTGTTGTGCGTACCCAGGATTCCTTTCGGCTCTCCCGTTGTTCCTGATGTAAAGAAAATATAGGCATCCGGACAAGTATACGCTGGAGGCAGATCAGTGCCCGTCTCCGCTTCTTCTTTTAGCAGGTCGCTCACTTCAAATGATTGGACTCCACTTGCTGCCAGTGCGTCTTTGTATGTTTGGCCCAGTGTCTCGCTCGTTACGATCACGCGTGCGTTTGCAATCTGTAGCATGGACTCGAATCTTTTTTCCGGTACTTGCGTGTCCATGTTCATAAAAATGGCATCTGCCAAATGTACGCCCATCATCGAGATAATCATTTCATAGCTTCTATCTCCATATAGAGCTACTACATCTCCGGAATGTACATTTCGGCGGCGCAAACCTTTTGCAATCCGCAGGGAATCTTGGAACAATTCCCGATAGGTATACGATTTTTCGTTATCTTCTACGGCAACCTGATGGGGAGCCTGCTCACTCCAGTACTTCACTTGTTCAATAATACGTGGATAATCGATCTGTTGAAGTCTCGCGGTTGGGTCAGGCAAAATGCGTTTGGCTTGTTCAGTGACCAATGAGTAGGATTGGATGGATTGATCTGCCAGTTTCATCGCCTGCTGCAACAAGTGGATATACTGATTCAGAAACTCAGCCATCCGCTCTTTTTCAAACAATTGATTTTGATAGGCGAGCGTTAGATGGAATCCGTCTGCGGCTTCCTCAATATAGAGCGTCATGAAGAACTTCGATTCAATTTCATCCACTTCGATCTCTTCCACGACCACATTATCGGCTGCGTATGTCTTAGGTTCATCGAAGCTGCGATAGTTAATGGACACATCAAATAACGGATTGCGGTTAAGGTTCCGCTTCGGATTCACTTCTTCCACAATTTTTTCAAAAGGAATATCCTGATTGGCAAACGCCTCCAGCACCGTCTGTTTTGCCTGATCCAACACATCTCTGTATGTCGCATTTGCATCAAGTTCCATCCGCAATGGCAATGTATTCAAATAGAGACCTACGGACTTCTCCAATTCTGAGGTATTCCGATTGACTACGGGAGTGCCGATGATCAAATCGGTTTGCTGGGACAGTCTGGACAGCAGTACGCCGAATACGGATAGCAGCGTCATAAAAGGTGTGACTCTCTGTTCCTGACTGAAAGCTTTTATGTCGCTTGATACTTGCATGGACAAAGATTTTCTCAGCGTTTCATTTCCCGTCTTGCCCTCCCTTTGCCGGCTTCTGCTAATGGGAAGCTGAAGCAAGGGAATCTCTCCGTCAAACTTTTTCTTCCAATAGGAAAGCTGCTCCTGATATTCCGCCTGATTGATAAAATCGTTGTGTCTTAACAGGTAGTCCACATATTGCACAGGCTTTTCCTCTAAAAATGTCCGTTCACCCGCATACAGCTTCAGAAGCTCTTCTTTCACAACCTTTAGAGACCAGCCATCACTGATAATATGATGGAAGGTAAGCACCAGGACATCCGCCGACTTCCCTTTCACCAGAGTGCCTCTGACCAAGGGTGCCGCAGCAAGATCAAACGGAATGGACATTTCTCGTCGCACGATCTGTTGCAATTCCCGATCTCCCCACTCTTCCACCTGCAAAGAAATTGTGGCGTGGGGCAAGATGCGTTGGATTGGCTCGCCGTTTTTATTGAGAAAAGCGGTGCGCAATGATTCATGCCTGTCAATCAGTTGGTTCAGGCAATCCTGCAATCTCTCTGAATCGACAGATCCATGGAATTTTAAAACGAGCGGCATATTATGTTTTGTGTCTTGGTAGAGCTGGTCTAAAAACCAAATCCGCTTTTGGGCATCCGAAAGAGGGAACGGTTGATTGCGATCAGCCAATTCCATAACCGGGCTGCTCGCATCACTGTTCTTGCGCTTTTCCAAAACGCCAGCCAATGTTTCAATCGTTGGATTTTCGAACAGATCTTTCACGTAAAGCCTTGACTCAAACTTTTTATTTACTTCCGAGATAATCTGAACCGCTAATAAGGAATGTCCGCCTAACTCGAAGAAGTTATCTTGGACTCCTATTTTTTGTACGCCCAATTTCTCAAGCCAAATGGACAAAATAGCTTGTTCCTTGTCGTTCTTGGGGGCAACGTAAGCGCCAACAGCAGCAAGATTTTGCTCGGATGGTTTTGGCAGCTGGTGCCGATCGATTTTCCCATTCGCATTTAACGGGAACGCCTGCAGTTGAACGTAATAGCTGGGAACCATATAATCAGGCAGCACCTTTTTCAGCTCATGCTTTAATACGCCGGGTTGAATGTCGCCTTCTGCGGACGTATAGTAGGCAGCCAAATATTGAATGTCAGACTCGGTTTTATGGACGATGACGACAGCTTCGGAAACCCCCGCGATAGCCCTCAGCGTGGTTTCGATCTCACCGAGTTCGACACGCATTCCTCTTAGCTTGATTTGATTGTCCTGGCGGCCGAGGAACATAATGTTTCCATCTGGTTTCAAGTACCCTCTATCACCGGTTCGGTACATGAACTCCCCCGGATAAAACGGATCGGGAATAAAGGACTGAGCCGTTCTTTCCGGATTGTTGATATAGCCTCTGGCCAGGCCGATGCCGGCAATGTATAAATCACCAGGGACGCCAGGCGGAACCGGTTCTAAAAACTTGTCCAGTACATAAATGCGGTTATTGTCGATCGGACGTCCGACGGAAACAATTTCAGAGCTGTTCTCCACATCCGGCTCGCAATCAAAACATGTGGAATCAATCGAGACCTCCGTAGCTCCCCATGTGTTGAACAGCTTGCCTGGCATCTTTTCATAGAACGAGCGGACCACGTCGGCATGCAATGCTTCCCCGCTGGATACGACAATGCGCAGGTTCGTCAACTGCTGTCTTTGAACCGGTGTGATTTGCTCCAGCACCATTTTCAGCATGCTCGGAACAAACTGAAGCAAGGAAACGTTGTGCTTGATTGCATATTCGATAATACTGACCGGGTCCCGGTGCGCTCCTTTGGGCAGAAACGCGATCTTCGCTCCGACTGTCAACGGCCAGAAAATCTCGACGGCGGAATCATCAAACGTCAGGATTGTTTTCTGCAATGCGACTTCGTGTGCCTGTAGACGATGCTTGTTCTGCATCCAGTTCATCCGGTTAACCCAGCCTTTATGCGTGTTGCTGACGCCTTTGGGTTTTCCCGTTGAGCCTGATGTGTAATAGATCGAAACGAGATGGTCAGGGGTGACTTGAACATCCGGTTTCGTGACTGGATATCCTTCCAAAAGGCTCTCCTGCATCAGATAGGAAAGCAGCTCGATATCTTTTGTTTCCTGCAGCCTTGTCCCTGGCTGCGTTATGCAAATCGAAGCCCCCGCATCCCGCAAAATGGCGTAAGCCCGTTCCCAAGGGACTTCCGTATCAATCGGCAGAAAAGCACCGCCCGCTTTCAGGATTCCCATCATGGACACGACCAGTTCCAAAGACCGTTCCATGCATAAGCCTACCGGCGTGTCGGGAGCTACGCCCTTTTCACGGAGCAAGTGAGCCAGTTGATTCGCCTTCTCATCAAGCTCCCTGTAGGTCAGGCACTCCCCTTCATACTCGGCGGCGATGTTGTCCGGCGTTTTCATCGCCTGGGCTTCAAACCATTCATGCAAGGCAACATCCGGAAATTCGCATGCTGTCTCATTTAACGTGTGAATCATGAACGCCTTTTCTCTCTCGCTCAGCACGGGAAGCTGTTCAACAGCAGTAAATGGCTGTGCCAATACTCGCTCACATAGCTGCAGGAAATGCGAACTAAATCGTTTGATCGTCTCTTCCTCAAACAGGTCTGTCCGATATTCCCATTTTCCGATATATTCTTCGCCACTCCGTTCCATGAACAGCGTTAGATCAAACTTGGCGGTGTCGTTATGGAGCGAAATCGGTTCGCTGACCGCCAGTTGATTTCCCTGCGCCGGGTCAAACGCGAAATCCTGGAAGGTGAACATATATTGAAACAGAGGCTGCTGGTTGACTGAACGATGCGGTTGAAGCTCCTCCACCACTTTGTCAAAAGGAACGTCTCCATGGGAGAACGCTTTTACCGCCGTATCGCTTACTTGCTGGACAAGTTCAACAAAGCTGGTGCCTTCGCGAATTTCATTTCGAATCACCAATGTGTTTACAAAAAATCCGAGCAACCCTTCCAGTTTGGCGTGATTTCGCCCTGCAGCCGTTGTCCCAATCGCAATGTCCTTTTCCTGTGACAAGCGATAAATCAACAATTTAAAGAGCGAAAGCATCGCCATGAAAAGGGTCGTATTGTTCTGTTTGCAAAACGCTTTCAGTTGCTCTAACACCTGGTTCGGAATCTGGAACGTGCTGACGGCCCCATTATGACCATCCGGATGCGTCTTCTTCTGATTCGCCATCAACTTGATAGAAGGAGCCTCGGTGCCCAGTTGTGTTTTCCAAAAGTCCATCTGCTCCCGGTAAACCGGGGAATCAATAAAAGCATTCTGCCAGGTCACGTAGTCACTATATTGGACCTGCCCTTCCATAGCTTCCTGTACTTCACAGTCTGTGCCGCCTACTATTTCGTTGTATTTCTTGAGAAGGTCTGATTGGAAAACATAGTTCGACCAGCCATCCCAGACGATATGATGAACATTGTAATAAAAGAGATGCTGGTTATCAGACAGCTTATACAGCTTAAACCGATACAGCGGGTCGGATGTCAGTTCGAATGGAATCTTCGCGTCTTCTTCCATCGCTTGCAGCGCTGTTTGTTTCGCTAACTCATACGGCTGATCAGATAAAGAGATCCGTTCCAAATTGCTTTTCTTCGAATCATCAATCACTTGGAAAGGACGACCGTCCTCTTCGATAAAGTTGACCCTTAATACTTCATGCCGCGCAAGCAAATGCTCCAGACTGGCAAGAAAAGCATCGTACTGCAAGGGTCCTGTTATTTCGAAATAGGTAGGCAAGTTGTACAAGGAGCTGGTTCCCTGCCATTCATTAATAAACCAGAGCCGCTTTTGCGCAAACGACAACTCTCTTTTCTTCTCGTCGTTCTTCGCCGGCAGCAAAGTCTGCTCTTCCGAGATAAAAGATTGTGAATCGATAAATGCACTCAATTGACGAATGGTAGGATGCTGAAAAACATCTTTCAACGTAAGATGGATTGGCAGCCGCTGCTTTAAGCGAGTCACAAAACGGGCAGCAAAAAGCGAGTTGCCCCCCACATGGAGAAACGGTGTATCAATACCTACATCGTCTAAAAACAGAAGCTCTTTCCAAAATGAAGCCACTATTTTTTCGGTCTCCGTTTGTGGTTGACGCTCTGCAGGAACAATCCTGTTTTTCTGGGGAGCAGGCAGACTTTTTCGATCAACCTTTCCATTGGACGATAAGGGGAACCCATCCAAGCGGACAAAAAATGAAGGAATCATATAATCAGGCAGCTGCTCCTCCATTTGTTTACGAACGCTATTTTCTTCCCATTTCTCGTCGTCCAGGACGGTCACATAAGCAACAAGGAAGGTGTGGTCGCCTTCGCGAACGGCAGTAACGACACACTGCTTGATATTGGGCAAGCGCTCCATGGCTGCTTCAATTTCACCCAGTTCAATCCGGTATCCGCGTATTTTTACTTGGAAATCGATCCTGCCGATATATTCGATGGCACCGTCTTCGCGGTATCTGCACAAATCGCCCGTTTTGTACAGACGCTCGCCTTCGTGGAAGGGATCAGCAATAAATTTTTCCTCGGTCAGCTCCGGTTTGTTATGGTAGCCTCTTGCAAGTCCGATTCCGCCAATATGCAGTTCGCCTGCGACCCCTGGCTCCGTTATCAGGTTTTCCCCATCGATAATATGCAAGCGAATATTGCTGATCGGAAACCCGATGGGCACTGCCTTTTCACGTTTATCGCCTGTGCACTTCCAGTAGGTGACATCGATAGCCGCTTCTGTGGGACCGTATAAGTTGTACAGCTCAACCTTGTCAAATTTTGAGAAAAAGGCGAGCTCCATCGACTTCGTCAGTGCTTCCCCACTGCAAATAATCCGCTTGAGAGACGGGAGCGGCGTTTCTGTTTGATACGTATCGAGAAAAATTTGCAGCATGGACGGTACGAAGTGCATGGTCGTAATGTTCATCGCTTGAACGGTTTGGATCAGATATTCGGGATCTTTATGCGCTTCTGGTCTGGCCATGACAAGGGTTGCCCCGGCAAGCAACGGCCAAAAAAATTCCCAGACTGACACATCGAAGCTGAACGGCGTTTTTTGCAGGATGCGATCAGAACTGTTTAATTGAAACTCTTTTTGCATCCACTGCAGACGGTTGTTTAAAGCCCGGTGTGTATTCATGACCCCTTTGGGATTTCCAGTGGAGCCCGACGTATAAATCATGTAGATGAGGTTGTCGCCTGTCATTGGTATGTCAAGATTACGGGAGGGCTGCTTGCTCCATTCCTCCCCTTTGTCGACAACAACAAGCTTTGCATCTCCCAATTGCTGATCCGCAAAGATCATTTCTCTGCTCTGCGTCGTAACAATGATGGGGGCCTTCGCATCCGTCAACATATATTCCAAACGTTTTTTCGGATAGTTCGGGTCAATGGGAACGTAGGCGCCTCCGGCCTTTAGCACTCCCAGCAATACAATGACCATCTCCAGAGAGCGGTCCATGCAAACAGCGACAGGCTCTTCAATTTGCAGCCCGCATTGTACCAGGTAATGAGCAAACTGATTGGCTTTTTCATTCAACTGCTGATAACTGAGCTCACTTGCTTCATAAATGACTGCTGTCTGATTGGGTGTCATCGCCGCCTGCTGTTCGATCAAATGATGAATGCATGCGTCCATGTTGGAAAACTGCTCTAGCTTCATGCGATTTTCTTGTATATGAATCACGCTCATAGCTCTCCCTCCCACAACTTACCCTTGCCATTCCTTAACAACGATACAAGCATTGTACCCGCCAAAACCAAACGAGTTGTTCAAAACGGCCCGTACTCGATGCGCCTGCGCCTCATTTGGCACATAGTTGAGATCGAATCCTTCATCGGGCTCGTGGAGGTTAATCGTTGGCGGCACGATTTGATGCTGCAGAGTCAGGATGCAGGCAATCAGCTCGACTGCACTGGCCCCTGCCAGCAAATGCCCTGTCATCGACTTTATGGAGCTGACGGGAATGGACCTGGCCTTTTCACCAAACAGCTTCTTTATCGCCAGCGTTTCGATTTGGTCGTTCAATCGCGTACTGGAACCGTGGGCATTGATGTAGTCGATGTCAGCAGGTGCAAGATTGGCATCCGCAATTGCATTTTTCATCGCCATAATCGCGCTTTTCGCTTCCGGATCAGGTGCCGTGACGTGATAGGCATCTGTAGTGGAGCCGTATCCGGCTACTTCCGCGAGGATCGTGGCTCCTCTTTTCTTGGCAGACTCCTCCGACTCCAGCACAACAATTCCCGATCCCGCACCAATCACGAAGCCGTCCCGGTCCTTGTCAAAAGGGCGGCTGGCCGCTTGCGGATTGTCGTTCCGAGTGGATAAAGCCTTTATTTTACAAAAAGAGGCCAAGTCAATAGGCGTGAATTGGCCTTCCGTTCCGCCGGCAATCATAACATCTGCTTCTCCGTATTGAATCGCTCGGCAGCCTTCGCCAATACAGTTGTTTCCTGTTGCACATGCGGAACCCCAGGCCCCGCTTTTGCCTTTTGCCCCTACCATGATCGAAACTTCGCTTGTCGGGGCATCCACCAGCGAGGCAAATGCCAAGTAAGAGCTGACTTTTCGATACCCGTGCTGAAGCAGGTCCTGATAGTTTTCCAGAATGAGCCTCGTTCCACCCATGCCTGTTCCGACAATCACTCCCACGCGGTAGGGGTCTAGTTGACGCATGTCCAATTTTGCCTGGGAGATAGCTTGCCTGGCAGCCACGATCGCATACTGTGTAAAAGTTTCCATCCGGTTTTTTTCTTTTGGGGTAAACCATTCATCGAGGTCAAGGCCTTTTACTTCTGCACCGATAGTCGTCGGAAACCCTTCGGCATCAAAAGCTTGAATGTAGTCAACCCCGCTCACGCCCCGTACAACGTTTTCCCAAAAAGTTTTGACACCTACTCCTATTGGCGTAACGACACCCATCCCGGTAACAACTACACGTTTTTTCATGATGAGTCCCCTTTATTCCAACAATTTACACCTATCATACAAAGGGAGGTTTTCTCAGACATCCGTAAATCCCGCAACAATTCACAACCCAACGATTGCAAGGGAAGTAATTCATTCATCCCATAGCTGGGAGCATACAAAGTATCTAAATCCCTATTTTTACATTATTTTCTTGATAAAAGCACCATGTGGTGTATACTCTCAGTATATAAATCGTGAGCAACAGCCAATGATTACTGCAAAAAGCCCGGCCACATACAATTCAGTAGGGAATGGCGAAAGGATTGCTCCATTCCTTGAAAAAAGGAACAGTGCCTTCCTGGCAAGTTCATCTATGTTCAGGGAAAAAAGGATGGGAGGGATTGTTTACCTGGTTATATCAGCATGTTGAATAAACACAGCATGTACTCGCACACTTTTTTTAAAAGGAGGCAGCAAATGGATTATATTTTAACGCATAAATGGGCTTTCCTTATTGTCGCGGAAGTCATCTTTTGGGTTTCCATCATCACGTTCTTGATCGCCAGATATTGGTTCGGCAAAAAAACTCTCAGCTTTGTTTTTTTTCTGCTGTTTATCGTCAATGACCTATGGATCGCTTCTTTAGGTTTTTTTGACTACTTGCATACAGGGCAGTTTTCCAGTTATCAAATCGTTGTGCTGGTTGTTTTTGTATATGCCATCACGTATGGAAAAAGCGACTTCAAAAAGCTTGATTACTATATCCAAATCTATGTTGCCAAGTGGAAGGGACTGCCTGCTCCCAATATCGAACCGCCGAAGAAGCTGGTGGGAAGGGAACACGCCCAAAAAGAACGGAAACATTTTTACATTCACTTCTCTGTCTATGCAATAGCCCACCTGGTTTTCTATTTTTTGTTCGGGCTGTCCTCACGGTTCTACGAAATAACAAGTATGGGCGATTTTTTCCGTGAATTTTTCTCAGCCAAGGAAGGCCTCCTGCCTTTTGCCAATCCGACAGTCAATAACCTCAGCAGGATTTGGACCTTGATTTTTGTCATCGACAGCATATTCGCTCTGTCGTATACCGTATTTCCGAAAAGCGAGAAGTCTCGTGGCCTGTTATGAACACACATTCCATACTCCAAACAGAAACAACCGCCAAGAAATGTCCTCTATGCTTCTTGGCGGTCGCTTTTTTTCATGCAACTATCTCAAGAAGCAAGAGTTTCCACTCTATTTCAAGAACACTCCAGTGGCCAGAAGTCTAACGGTTTTTTAAAGAATTTTTTAAAAGTTTTTATATTTTCAAATAAATTGTTGTTCTTACCGGAATTGCAATGTAATATATATACATATTTGTGATGTTGTTACAAAATAAAAAGGAGTGTTTTCTATTCATGTCAAAGAAAAAGAAGTTGTTGCCACTGGCAGTCAGCGCCTTGTTGGTAGGTGTACTCACCACTCACTCTTTTCTTTTGCCATCGCATGCATCTGCACAAACACCTAATCCTGATTCTCAGATCGGACAAGACCTCGACCAAGAGGATGATCGTGTCGGAGATTCTGATACCGCAGAAGATAGTCTCGGAGATTCCATTACTGAAGAAGACAGCCTGGAAGATTCCGTTACCGAAGAAGATGGCGTCGGAGATTCCGTTATCGAGGACGGCAGCCTCGACGATTCTGTTACCGAAGAGGGCAATCTCGAAGATTCTGTTATCGAAGAGGATAACGAGTCTTCCGTTCGTTCCAAGTATGATCACACCAAATTTTTAACACTTTTTGACAAAGATAAAATCATTAAAAACTTCCGATCCATGAATAAAATTTTTCCCAGCCACAAGATCAAAAACGATAAGAAGAACACCTTTACGTTCAAAAAGAAGCTCCGCGATTTGCCCAATTTCACCTATACCTACAACAAGCAGCAGCACAAATTTGAAGATCTGCTGAAGCGAACGGTAACAACCGGCCTGCTTGTCATCAAAGACGATAAAATCGTTACCGAGCGATATTACCACGGAAATAGCCAGAAAACATTGAATACATCCTGGTCCATGTCCAAGTCGTTTACCTCTGCGCTGGTCGGCATCGCCATTGACGAAGGCTACATAAACAGCGTCGATGATCCCATCACGGATTATCTTCCGGAGCTGAAGGATTCCGGTTATGACGGCGTATCGATCAAGGATATTCTCAACATGGCTTCCGGCGTCAAATATCCGGTCTATGAAGAGCCTTTTATCACCGAATGGTACAATCGACTATTTGTGGAGAAGGAATCCTTCAATGAGATGATGACGACCCTGCCTTCGGACGCATCCCCCGGCACCTTTACCTACAAAGGGTCCGATACGCAAGTGCTTGGCATGCTCATCAAGAAAACAACAGGCAAGCAGCCATCCAAATATCTGGAGGAAAAAATCTGGAAGCCGCTCGGCATGGAACACTCCGCATACTGGAACACCGACCTGCACGGCGATGACATGACGTTTGCCTATCTGAATGCCTCCCTGCGGGATTACGCCAAGTTTGGCCGGCTGTACTTGAATAACGGCAACTGGAACGGAAAACAGATCATCTCCGAGGATTGGGTAAAAGAAACGTATATCGGCAGTGAAGGCTTCCCATTCTACAAGTATCAATGGTGGATTCCGCCAAGCCCCGACCCGGACAATAAGGAAATTTTGGCCAATGGCATTTATGGACAAAATATTTACGTCAACCAGAATGAAAATATGATTATCGTGAAGACTAGCGTGAATTCTTCTGAAGAGGATTTGGGAGAAGAGATTACGGTCTTCCGGGAGATTGTTGAATTGTTCAAAGACGAGTAGGATTATCTTTTCGTATAACAGTTCAAGCATTTTGAGACAAACAATCTGAACGTTGGATTTATGCCGCTTCGCTACTCGCAAGATGTGCAATGTGAAGGAAATACGATGGCAGGAAAAAAGGATTCAGCCTCTTCTCGTTTGAAGAGGCTGATTTGTTTGTCAGCATATTATGGGAGGGTGAAATTGCCGGCTGCCAAGAAAAGGATCATGAAAGATTGGTAGATATTTGGTATCGGGCTGTAGTTCCACCCACACTTTCCTGACAGAAGAAGATATTCAGTTTTACAAAAACATCGTTCAAAACGAAGCAATGAAAGAACTTGAGGTCTGGGTGGCAGTAAACGAGCTTCAAGAACCAACCGGATTTATTGGACTGAATGGGCCGAAATTCGAGATGCTGTTCGTCGACCCTGATCAGCACGGGAAGGGAATTGGTACGCGCCCTTTTTTCCCCGCTTTCCGTTTTTTTGTGTCAAATACATATCAAACCCTTTTGTTTTATTCATTTTTATACTCATTTTTTAGAATGCTGTAGATCTCCAGGTCAACTACGCCCTTCCCCGACCATACGGTTGCTTGTCGCAGTGTGCCTTCTTTGACAAACCCATTCTTTATCAATACCTTCTTTGAAATTTCGTTTGGAGGCATGACTTCGGCCTGTATTCGGTTTACGTTCACTTCATGAAACAGAAATCGTACCAATGCTTTCACAGCCTCTGTAGCAATCCCTTTCCCCCAGTGCGCTTCCGCCAAAAAGTACCCGATCGTCACCATATTCACCTTCTGGTTAAAATCGAATGCTTCGATGATGCCAACCAGTTTGTCGCTTTCAACATGAGTGAATATGCCCCATTTTACGCGAGACTTTTTATTGAAGTCCCTCTCAAAATGCCCGATCATCGACTTCACCGTCTCTTTATTGTGCTTCGGGATGATTCCGCAATATTCAAACACCTTGTCATTGCTGTAAATCTCAAATACATCCTCCAGATGATTGGCATCAATCTTTTTCAGGATGAAACGGTCGGATTTTATGATCGGAAACTCATCGAAAACGGCATTCGTATCCATACGTGATCCTTCCCTTTCGGCGTCGTTGGTATCGTGCTACAAGTATTGAAACAGCAGGCTTTTCGCAATTGCCTAAGATCATCCCGAGAATTACGGTGAAATGGCTGATTGGGATAATGTTACTTTCGCTCACTCTCCACTTTTACCCTTTTCCTTTTTGCTGCAACACGCTATATTCCACGCAAGTAATCGTCAATCTTCATAAGCCGGCGAGGTGTGACAGTGGTAAGCTAGGAGAGAAGCTTGCTCGAACTGCCTGTTTATCCTCAACTTTTTAATTCAGGGGGCAACTGAAATGCGTGAACTTGCATTTATGAAGGATTATAAAACCAACGAGGCACTTCGAAGGAGTTTATCCGAACTTGCTGCCAGCACTTTTGGCATCCAATTTGAAACGTGGTATCAAAAAGGGTTTTGGAATGAACGGTACATACCCTTTTCATTTGTTGAGGGAGAAACCGTTGTCGCAAATGTTTCTGTTAACCTGCTTTCGCTCATTATGGATGGCGAGAAGAAAAAAGCGATACAAATCGGAACGGTCATGACTCATCCGGAATATCGAAAACAGGGACTGTCTGCAAGGTTGATGAACAAGGTTTTAGAGGAATATGAAAATCAGTATGATTTCATGTACCTTTTTGCGAACAAAACGGTTCTCGATTTTTATCCCCGGTTTGGATTCAAACCGGCAGAAGAGCATCTCTTTTCGATGGATTTTACGCCAAGTCCGAGCCCTAGTGCGGATACAGGCATTCGAAAGCTTACTGTAAAGGATGAAGCTGATCTTCGTTTCATTTACAGGCTTGCTTCAGAAAGGCTGCCTGTTTCTCAGCGTTTTGGAACGGATGGCGCTCAAGGAATCTTCATGTTTTATTGCCTGAACGTATTTGGCGACGATCTGTATTACTTGGAAAACGAGGACGTTCTTGCGATCTATAAAAAGGAAAACAATTACCTCGATCTTTTCGATGTCATTAGCACGAAGGAAGTCAACATTCACGATATTTTGACCAAGATTGCAGGCAGCGATACGGAAAAAGTAACGTTCCATTTCACTCCTGACTATGAGGGGATCGAAGTAAAAAGCGAGATCTATGATGGCGGTTTATTTGTAAGAGCAAATGAGGGTAACATCTACCCCCCATACGTTAAACATCCGATCACATCCATTGCTTGATGTCGAAACTGCCCGCTTTTGGTCGGGCAGTTTTTTTGAAACATAATTTCTTTCGAGGGACTTTCGGCTGCCTTTCAGACCAGCAGTTCCCCCGCTTTCTCCCCTGCTGTAGTGTAAACCTCTCAGTTATCCCATTTGTCGACCCGATCATTCAGCAATACACTCTGTTGGGAGGGCTCCGTGTACTAGAATTGTAGCTTCTCCATAGCTTCGTCTAGTATTTGTTCTTTCACATTCCTGGACAGCTCATATGTGTCATGCTTCAAAGCGTAAGGGTTTACTTCTACCTTTTTTCCTGCCTCTGCCTCTTTTTGAACGAAGAGAGCTAATGAATCCACTGGATTCGATGATTCTTTCAGCAGTTGAGTCTTCAAGGTCTCCAGCAAGTGATGGTGGCTCATATCCTGGAACTGCAACAGCCCGTCTGTACACCTGCATTGCGATTCGTAATCTCCATAATGATTGACAACCTCCCAATCAGACCATTTCTCTTGAAGTTGTTGGGAGATGTTTGGGATTACATTTGCATGCCAAAATTCCAATCTTCTCCGTTCCATATCAATATGGAAGCCTCCGATCGGAAAATCATGGGACCATTCACTTAAAGATATACGTGGATACCCATAGGCTTTATCTATTCGATTTACCAAATCAGGTCCATATGGCAAATAATTATCGATCCCTCCCCATAATGGAAACAGTAGCATTTCGTTTGGAGAAAACTTTACGCTTGCCACTGTATCAACCCAGTCTTTCTCCTCCGGAGGAGCTAAGCTCGTATGAGCGCAATCGTTTTTACGACCCGTTAGCACTTTTTCCTTTGGGTAACCTACGTAGGCTGCCAGGTCTACAATACCTTCGTAAGCCCATTTGATTTCCCACCCCTCCCAAATGTATCCCATAAGTTTTACATAGAGATCTCTTAGCGGAATGTTGTAGCGTATATCTTCGCCCCCATAGAACATTACCTTTTTTTTATCTGCATCAAGAATGGCTCCGCCTTCAGCCCAAGCATCATTCAACCATCCAGACTCATCTACCTTCGTCTGCATTTCGATAAATTTGATAGCGTATTGTTCTCCCCAAAATATATTTTTTGGCAAGGTGTTTGCACACCAGTGGCTGTAATACAACTCGTATGAATGATTTCTCACAATGATCAGATTCGCTCGGTGTCCCATTGTACTCCTCCGTTCAATCGGCTTGACTTGGACTATTATTCCATTTTAAAGACAAAAACCCTTCCAATGGTTGGAAGGGGCTCGCACCGGTAGAACTTGTTATGAATCATTCCTGACGCATAGTAAACAACACAATTGAAGCGTCCTGTCCAATAAAATAGCCTGATTCTAGTAAAGATGTTTTCGTTTAGGTTTGGGCAATAGAACATCAAAATAGTAGCGCCACACTCCCCACATGACTTGTGTACGTAAATATTGGGAAATTACCTATATCTTTGGTCTGTGTGGTGAGACAAGGGAGAATCTAACCCTAAACCGTATCGTTGCCAGCGATGCGATCTCCCGCTCACTGTTTATGGCAGGATAAAAGTGCAGAGAATTGCGGCGGAAAACTGCAGAGTTCCACCGCAATTCTGAGGCCATGAAAAAGGCACTTGCCAACATCCCCCTACAAAATCTACCCTTGGATTTGGCTAGAATCTGAGGGAGTGAGAGGAATGTTGAAAGTGCCACAACAACAGTATATCCGATTTTTGCGGGAAGTCGAAGGGTGTTCGATTCAGGAAATTGCGGAACGTGTCCAGGTGAATTGGCGAACCGCCAAGAAATATGCGGATCGCGACGATTGGAATGAACCGGTATGCAAGCGAAAAGGCCGCCATCCGGTGTTGGGACCGTACTTAGAGATTATTGACACATGGCTGGAGGATGATGAGCGTCTTCCACGCAAGCAACGCCATACAGCCGTCCGCATGTTTCAGCGGTTACGGGATGAGTACGGCTTCCCTGGCGGGCAGCGAACGGTATCCGAATATGTCTCCAAACGGAAGAAAGCCATGGCAGCCGAACGAGCCGAACATTTTGAGCGTTTGGAGCATCCAGGCGGGGAAGCCCAGGCTGACTTTGGGACGGTGTACGTGGTCAAGTCGGGAGAACTGGTGGAGCGGAAAGTATTGACCCTGTCGTTTCCGTACAGCAATGCCGCCTTTGTGTTCCCGGTTCCGAAAGAAAACACGGAATGCTTTCTGGAGGCCTTAGGGCGGCTATTTCAGCAAATGGGAGGGGTTCCTCGCAAGATTTGGTTTGACAACTTGTCCGCTGCTGTTGTGTCCATCCAGCAAGGCGGAAAACGAGAGTGTACGGAAGCGTTTCGGCGTTTCTGCGCCCATTACCGCTTTGAGCCCCTGTTTTGCAATCCATACAGCGGCCATGAGAAAGGCCATGTGGAAAACAAAGTGGGGTATGGACGCCGGAACTGGTGTGTTCCGCCACCGGTTATCGATACGCCGGAACAACTGGAGACGTATTTGGCGGAAGCTGCCCGTGCGGATATGCAGCGCCCTCACTATGTGAAAAAGCAAACCATTGCCGAGTTGTGGAAGCAAGAAAAATGCAAGCTGCTGACGCTGCCGACGACACCGCTGGAGATTTTCCGGCTGGAGACGTGCCACCTGAACAAATACGCTGAGCTGTCGTTTGACGCGGCTCTCTTCCCGTTGCCGCAGTGTCGGGCCATGCAGCCGGTTTTGGTGAAAGTCAAGTGGGATGTGCTGGAGGTGTTAACGGCAGACGGGACATACACCCCGATTGTGACATTGCCTCGTCCCTATACGGAGAAAGTCATTCCAGTAGATTGGAAGGCGGTATTGAAGAGATATGAAAAACGCCCGCGGGCGGTGATGTATTCTTCCTTTACCAATATGATGCCTCAGGCGCTCCAAACGTTTTTGACGGTGGAAGACATGAATGCACGAAAAGCACGAATTCGCCTGCTCCATCGATTGCTCGACACCTATACGTTGAAGGAAATCGGGCAAGTACTGGGAGAATTGTCGCATCAGCAAGAGCATCTGGCTGTTGCCTTGGAGCATGCCCTTTACGCGATAAAACACCCTGTTTTCCGCCCGGAACCGTTTTCAGAGTCGCATACACCCCCTGCCCTTCACGGGCAGATACCCATACTGGATGAGTACGACCGGATCCTGGGGGTGAGGGTGGAATGAGAGAAGAGCTGGCAAAGGTGTGCAAAACTTTGCATTTGGCGCATGTGATGGAAACCTATGAACAGGTGCCGTTTGAAGATCGGGAGAGCTTCTTGCTGGGAGTCTTGCGGATGGAGATTCAACGGCGGGAGGAGACAAAGCTGAAGCGACTGATAAAGAAAGCCGCGTTTCCCCAACTGAAGACACTGGAAGATTACGCTTTTGAGGCAGTCACCTTACCGGAAACATGTACAAAGGAGGGATTGATCGACCTACGTTTTTTGGAGCGCAAGGAAAATGTGCTGATGCTGGGAAAAGTGGGCACGGGGAAGACCCATCTGGCAACAGCGCTTGGCGTAGAGGCGTGCCGAAGGGGATATGCCGTTCGATTCTTCCGTGTTCCCGATCTGGTTGCGCTCTTGCAGGAAAAACACGCGAATGGGGCACTGATGCGGTTTCAAAAAGAACTGGCAGACTGTGAGTTGTTGATTTTGGACGAGGTTGGGTTTGTTCCCTTTCACCAAACGGGGGCTGAGCTGTTGTTTCATGTTATCTCGGCCTGCTATGAGAGAAACAGTGTGATTGTGACGTCGAATTTGGAGTTTGGGCAGTGGAATACGGTGTTTGGAGATACGCGATTGACGGCAGCCCTTGTGGATCGCCTCGTCCACCACGCCCATATTCTGGCGTTTACCGGAGAAAGCTACCGACTGCGCCATGCTCTATCCAGCATGAAGTCTTCCTAAATTCTTTTGTATTGATGTTGGCAGTGTTCTGCATAAATTGGCCGCCAAACTCTGCATTTTTGAGTTGCAAAATACAGCTCACCAATTTCACTACCATAAGCTGGTTCACGTCGCACCGGGGGAGTGAATTGTATTTTGCTTGAATCCTTCCAAGAAAACAGAAAGAACCTCCATTGTTTCATCCAAAGCTTTCGGCTGCGCGGATTCATTGGCAAGCCAGAGGGCCGCTTCATTCAAACCGCCCGAAATAAAATGGGTCAGGACATCGAGGGGAATCATTCGAAAATGTCCTTGTTTCTGCATGATAGCAAGCTGCTCTCTCAATAAACGCATGGAGTGGTTCTGGTCCATTTCCCTCCAGGTTTCCCAACCGAGAACCGCCGGACCGTCTACCAACATGATTCGCCTATTGCTCTCTTCAACAGCAGCCATAATGAATGCCCGGCAACCTAAGTAGAGCTGCTGCCATGGATCTTCGCTCGTCGAGGCTTCCGCTTCCACTCTCTTGGCAACTTCTCGTTGGACATCTTCCAATACGGCTCGAAACAATTCCTTCTTGCTGCGAAAATGATGATAAACCGCGCCTCGCGTTAGTTTCGCTTCATGGACAATCGATTCCAATACCGTATTCGCATAACCATACTCGGTAAAATGGGTTCTGGCGATTTCAATCAATTTACGTATCGTTTCCGTTGTCTCCGCTTTGCTTCTCCTCATGTTAAACAACTTCTCCATTCATCAGCACATATGCTCCCAAGATTACTACAGTTCCTTTATTATTGCCAACGCATCCGGATCTCCGGACTTCACTTGCGACCTTAATGCAAGGCGGACCACGCTCGGACCATGTTCCCACCCCCTGCACAGCTTATCGGCTATCCATGTTATAGTGACCCGTTTGTAATCCTTCGTCAAATCATTCACATGATTGGCCACAGACCGTCTGACATAGCCCAAACCGTCATTCAACAAAGGCTCAAGCAAGTCAAGATTTCGCAAGGGATCTCCGCCGAGTGCGTTCATCCGCTTCGCCCAAGGAAGACGAGGTCGAGTTTCTTCACTGACCAAACGACGCACATGAAAATTGGGATCGTACGACCAGGTTTTAAGTGTCTCCATACATTTCTCCGGATAGCAGTAGAGATAAGGGCGGATTGCATATTCCGCGGTATGGCGTTTTGTAATTTCATACAAGGCGTCCATTGAAATCTGGAAATGCTCACCCCATATTGTTCCACGAAATTGGCGACAGGCATCAGGAAGTAACCTTCAGTGAACATTCCCTGCTCACTCCCAATGTTGGCGGCCCCTTATTTCCAGATTTCTTCGACATATTGGCTGTTGAAATCACCTGTCGGAGGAATGACGGTTATGACATCGATCAAGACTCCGTTGGGGTCGGAAGTAATGAAATGCCGCTGTCCAAAATCCTCGCTTCGGATCTCAAGCTCGAGGGGAAGCTTGGCTCCCCGTATCAGACGTTCGTATTCGGCATCAACGTCGTCAACTTCAAAGTTAAGGATTAACCCTTTTACTTTCTTCCTATACTCGTCGGGAATGGTCGGATGAGCTGCGTCGAGAATTGCCAACTCGAATGGGATGTCATTGCCGGACATTTTCAAGCTTACATACCAATCCGCCTCGAAGACCTTCTCAAATCCGAAGTGTTCTATGTAAAATGCGGCCGTGGTTGCAACTTGCTCTGTTAGAACGACGGGATAAAAGCTGGATACTTTCATGATAAAACCCCTTTCGGTATGGTAAGCTCATTATACATACATACAGAATGTATGTAAATGAGTAATTCTGACTTCTGGATCGTCTCGTATTGTTGCACCCAGCAATTTCATCGACAATTTCGTTGTCTTGCTCGTCCTGCCAGGCAAACTACGTGTGGAACGAAGCATCCGATCTGCCCCTTCATCAACTCCACGAACTGCGAAAAAAAACACAGCCGAATTGGCTGCGTTATGTATACGTATGGTGGAGTTTAGAAATGTATCTCGTCAAACTTAACAGTACGTTTAAACTTGGTTGCTCATTCATGATGATCTTTCGTCAAGATGCGTTGAGTAGTATAATAGTCCTCGTTTGAAATACTGAAGTTTCTCATCATTTGTGGTCTCCAGCAAATTAGTCAAAACGATTTCCATTGCTTCCTTGTAACGTTCCGTATTGTACAGAACCATCGCGTACAAAACCTGGATCGCCCGGTTATGCGGAAACTCTTTCACACCTCGTCGCAGTACCTCCTCCGCTTGCTCGTAGTTTCCCAAATAGCGGCAGGTGCTGCCCAGACCGAGCAAGCATCTCTCCAGGTCCGGTCCCGAGAGTCCCAATTCAAGGGCACGTATATAGTACGGAACGGCCTGTGCCCCCAACCCGGAGTTGTCATGCGCCACTCCGGTCTGAAAGAGTATCTCCGCGTCATCGGGGTATGCTGCCGCCAACTCTAAAAGAAGTGTTCTGGCTTCCTGCAGAATCACCTGGTCTTGCTTGGCCCGCCCTTCTTCCCGCAGGCGAATGGCTTCTGCTAAACGATCTCTTGTCATCGTTTACCTCCTGTTCTGCTCAGCCCATAATGCCTCTTTTTTATAGTGGGGAATATATATTTTTTAGTTTACAGCAATATCCCTGTGCATTTCACTTAAAGTCATCTTACCCATGTCACCTTTCCCCCAACGCCGCTCCGCCTTACAGCCCCAAGGCTTTTCCCTCTCTCCCTACCCCCTATCCCCAAATCCTCCCTGCAATTATAGTCGTGATGAGAAACGGGTAAAAATCGAGTTCAGGACGAGCAAAATCGGGGGCAAAAAAGCAATTAAAGTCGAACGAAGAGCAGGGGAAAAAACAGGAAGAGCCTGGGGATAGGACCAAAGATTATCGGAGAAAATGATCGAGAAAAAACAGGAGAAAAATGTTCGAAGTCCTTGCCCCACAAGGCTTTCCTTCTTCTCCCCTCATAATAAATCCTCTCCCCTGATTTACGAAAAAAGCCGAGGAAAAACAGGAGTGGATACCCGCATCTCGCTCGGCTGGTGGCACGACTATTTAAGCTTTCGTACGACTGTTTATGCTTTGAGATCACTGAAATTGCTTGTTACAATCCCTCCGCACTAACAGCGAGCAACACTCCACATGCCCCGTATGCGGAAACATATCCACCGGCTGCACTTCCTTCACCTCATACAACTCCGCCAGCACCTTCAAATCCCTCGCCAGCGTCGACGGATTGCAGGACACATACACTACACGCTCCGGCTTCATCTCCAGGATCGTCGTCAGCAGCGCCTCGTCACAGCCCTTGCGCGGCGGGTCGACCACGATCACATCCGGGCGGATGCCCTGCTCCTTCCAGGCCGGGATGACAGCCTCGGCTGGTCCGGTCTCAAACGTCACATTTTCAATCCCGTTCAGCTCGGCATTGCGATTCGCGTCGGCAATCGCCTCTGGCACGATCTCCACCCCGTACACATGGCGGGACTTCTGCGCCAGAAAGAGCGATATCGTCCCGATCCCGCAGTAGGCGTCGATCACGGTCTCTGTTCCCGTAGCCCCGGCATACTCCAGCGTCTTGTTGTACAAAACCTCGGTCTGCACCGGATTCACCTGATAAAACGAGCGGGCAGAGATAGCGAACTTGATCGGACCGATATAGTCGTAGATGACCTCGCTTCCCCACAGGGTAACCGTCTTGTCCCCGAAAATGACATTGGTCCTGGCCGGGTTGATGTTTTGCACGATGCTTTTCACATCGGAAAGCTGCTCACGGATGGACGCGACCAGCTTTTCCTTTTGCGGGATAAATTCCTCCGTCGTCACCAGGACGACCATGACCTCGCCTGTGCGAGCGCCGACCTTGACGACCACGTGTCGCAAAAGTCCGGTATGGTTCACTTCGTCGTATGGCTTGATCTGCAGCCTTGCTGCGAGCTTCTTGACGGCCGCTACCGCTTCGTCGTTGGCGGGATGCTGGATCATGCACTCGTCCATATCGATGATCTCATGGGAGCGCTCTGCGTAAAAGCCGCCGACCAAAGCCCCGTTCTGCTCGCCGATCGGGACCTGTGCCTTGTTGCGGTATCTCCACGGATCGCTCATCCCCAGTGTCGGATGAACCGTCACAGCACCCTCCCCTTCTACGGAGAAGCCGCCGATACGGCGCAGGTTGTCCTTGACGATCTGCTGCTTGTGGACGAGCTGCTCCTCGTAGGCGAGATGCTGCAGCGAGCACCCCCCGCAGCGGTCGTACACCGGACAGGGCGGGAGAGCCCGGTTCGGACTCTTCTCCACCACTTCCAGCAGCTCGGCAAAACCGAAATTCTTTTTGACGTGATTGACCTGGACGCGAGCCCGTTCTCCCGCCAGTGCTCCCGGCACAAACAAGGTGTACCCTTCCACCCGTCCGACACCGGCTCCTTCGTGGCTCAATCCGGTAATGTCCACGTCTACGATTTGCCCCAATTGCACGGGCAATCCCGCTAGCTGCTTGGGGTGCTTTGGCCGCGCTGGCTGTTTTGCCTGATTTCGTTGCTCTGCAGGATTGTGCTGGTTCCTCTGGTTTTGCTGCTTCGCATCGCTTTGCTGTTTCGGCTGCTTTAGTCTCCCCTGCTCTATTTGCCTTGGCTGCTTCGGCTGTTTCGCCTTGGCTGCCGCCTGTTTTCCACGCTGATCCTTTGCTGTCTTAGCCACAAATCTTTTCTCCTTTTAGAAAACGGAAGCGGCGCCATTTCGCTGCATGACGCCCCGTCATTTTTGCACGTTTGACCCACATGCCTGTTACTGCTTCATTATTGCTAGTTCACTGTTCATTTTTCTCTGTTCACTATTCACTTTTCCTTGTTCACTGTTCATATTCTCTTCTTCCCTGACATTTCCGCTACGGCACAAACAACTCCAAATGCCCCGGCAGCGCCTTGATCTCGCAAGGAAGCTGTCCTCCGAGCTCGCCGTCCATGTTGAGCTGCACCGTTTGTCCTCCCGGCGTGGTCGCTTTCAGGTAGTCGGTCTGAAAATACAGGATGGACGGGTCTTTCAGGTGTTCCCCTCGCATAGCCTGCGTCGCCAGACGGATAAACTCGGCGATGTTCGTTTTCTTCACGACGATGAGGTCGAGCTTGCCGTCGCTGAGATTGGCGTTTGGCGCCAGGCGGTCGAAGCCGCCGAACGAATGGCTGTTGGCGATCAAAAAGACCATGATCTCTTCGTCGATGAGGACTTCATTTTTCGTCTCCAGCCGCACGTGAATCGGGTGCAGAAAAGGCAGTTTTTCCAGCCCTTTGACGTAATAGGCGAGCTGGCCCATGACGGTTTTCAGCTTGCTCGGCACTTCATACGTCAGGTTGGTCAATGATCCCCCGCCGGCAATATTGATAAAATAACGGTTATTGATCCGTCCGATGTCGACTTTTTTCTTTTTTCCAGAAGCGATGATGCGGCATGCTCTGCCAACAGAGCGGGGGATGCCGAGGGCTCGGGCGAGATCGTTGCTGGTGCCGCACGGGATGATCCCGAGGGCAGGGCGAGTCTTTTTCTCGGCCATGCCGTTGACGACCTCGTAAATGGTACCGTCTCCGCCTGCAGCGATGATGACGTCAAAACCGCGGGAAACGGCACGAGCAGCTTCCTCGGTGGCATCGCCTTCTCCTTTTGTCGCGTGGCACGACGTCTCATATCCAGCCGATTCCAGCAGATCCAGTATCTCCGGAAGACGGCGGCGAATGATTTCCCGCCCGGAGCTGGGATTGTATATCAATCTGGCTCGTTTCAACGCATTCCCTTCTTCCTGTCACGCTCTTGGTATTCTCTCTACTCATCATATCCTGTATAGCCATTTTTGGGAATCGCTATGCTGCTGGCGGCATGATAAGATAGGAAAAGATAACCTTCGGGTATGAATGGAGGAGCTTGATGTGAATACGGTCATCGTAGGCGTCGACATCGGTGGCACTGCAATCAAAATGGCTTTGCTGAACATGGACGGGATTATGCTGGTCAAAACACAGGAGCCTACGCCGGTAGCAGAAGGCGAAGACGGAATCGTCCAAAAAGTAGCCGATATGATGGATCATTTGCTGCAAGGCCAAGGGTTGCATAGAGAGCACGTGGCAGGAATTGGCGTCGGGGTGCCTGGCACTGTAGACGGAAAAAACGGAATCGTCCGGGAAGCGGTCAACCTGAACTGGCGCAGCCCTGTTCGACTGCGCGACAAATTGGCCGCCTGTACAGGACTGCTGGTAGCTGTAGAAAACGATGCCAACACCGCCACTTTGGGCGAAATGTGGCAAGGCTCCGGCCAAGGCGCTCAAGACCTGGTGATGATTACGCTCGGAACAGGTGTGGGCGGCGGCGTCATTTGCAATGGCCAGATCGTCGAAGGCATCAACGGCATTGCCGGAGAGATCGGCCACATCTCGATGGCACCGGAGGGCGGTCCGCTCTGCAACTGCGGAAAAACGGGCTGTCTGGAGACCTACACGTCAGCTACTGCTTTCATACGCGCTGGACGAGAAGCGGCTGAAAACGGAACAAGCCCTTATCTGGCCGAGCTGCTTTCCCGCAACGGAGAGGTCAAGGCTAAAGACGTTCTGGATGCCGCCAGGGCAGGAGACAAAGGGGCGCTTGCCATCGTTGACCGGGCGGGACTTTATCTCGGGCTGGCATTGTCCCATTTGGCGATTCTGCTGAACCCGGCCAAGCTGATTATTGGCGGAGGGGTTGCGGCTGCGGGCGACTTTCTCTTTGCCCGCGTTCGCGAGTCGTTCTGCCGCTTTGTGCCGTTCCCATATGTCGTGGAGGCGACGGAGATTCTTCCCGCGACCTTGGGCAATGACGCCGGTGTGATTGGCGCGGCTTGGCTGATCCGTTCCCGTACGTAACTGTTCCCGGGAACGAAAAAAGGACGCTTCGAGGGCTTCTGTTCTCCCGGCGTCCTTTGCATACATAGGAAGCTAGTCCTTCCCTTTACGACTGTCTTCTTTCTTGCCTCCGTCTTTGTTTGGCCCGCGATACTTGGCACTTAACAATGAATAATGAACAATAAATGATGAATAGAAAAAAAGGAGAGTTCTCCCATGCCGATCCGTTCACAAGCAAAAACAAAAACGCCAAAATTGCCGCTGACCGAGGCAGAACGAACCCAACTGCGCCGCGCCAAGCTGCTGCTGACAGAGGTCGGTTCACAGCATCCCGAACACTTGTCGGCTCAGCTCGGCACTTCTTTTGAACGAGCAAGGGAGCTGATCGCTCTCGCCGCCTTCCAGTCCGTTCCCTCCATTGGCCCGAAACTGGCCGAGGATTTGGTGCTGCTCGGCTACTACAGCCTAAGCGAACTGCACGGTCTAAAAGGCGCCGACCTCATCGACGCCTTGGAGGGCAAATACGGCTGCCAGATCGATCCGTGCGTCGAGGACCAGCTCCGCTGTGTCATCCACCATGCGGAAAATCCGGGAAGCGATAAACAGTGGTGGGATTTTACCGGGGAGCGAAAAGCATACCGGGAGCAGCACGGCTATTCGCCGACCCGTCCCAAGCCCCGGTAGATGCCGATACACTGAATGCCCCGGCCAGCCCCTAACCCCGGCAAACGCCGATAGACCGAACTGGCCCGTCACTAGCCTCGGCAAACACCGATAAACCGAACTGGCCAGCCCCTAGCCCCGGCAAACACCTTTAAACTGCCTCTGGCCCACCTCTAGCCCCTCGCAAACACCGATAAACGGACCATACCACTCCTAGGGAGCAGGGGAAATCTGTTAAACAAAATTCGTACAAGGCCTTTTCTCCAGCTAACCAATATCCCCCAGCCAATCACGTAATCTGTTTTGCATCTGCTTCCTCCGTCTGCTGGCCTGCCTGCCTGTTTTGGCTGCGCACGATCAGAACGGCTCCGAGGAGAACCGCAAACCCGCCCAGCATCTGCAGCCACCCCAGTCTCTCCCCGAACAGCAGTGCCGAAAAACCGATTGTCACCACGGGCTCAAGCGTGCTGAGCACGGACGCCCGCGTAGAGCCGATGAGCTGAATTCCGCGAAACAGGCAGCCCATCGCGAGGATCGTGGAAAAGAGAACGATGCCCCCCAATGCGAGCCACCCCTGACCGCTGAAATCCAATGCCGGCTCCCCGTCCTTGAGCGCCAGCCCAAAGGTAGAGATGGCCGCAAACAACGACACATAGGCGCTCGTTACATATGGAGAAAGACCTGTCACGACGCGGTTGCCGACGATGAAGTAGACGGAGTACAGTACTGCCGCAGCCAGAGCCAGTCCGACTCCGAGCGGCTGAATGCCGTCAAATGAAAGGCCGAGAACCAGAACAAGTCCCGCAAGCGATAAAGCCATGGCACCGATCGTCTGCTTTCGCAGCGCTTCTTTATTGACGAAATAGTTCAAGACCGCCACATAGACGGGAAAGGTGTACAAAAGCAGGGCCGCCATAGAGGCCGGAATGTACTGCACTGACGAGAAAAAACTCAGTGACTGCAGCGTGTACAAGACTCCTCCCAGGCAAAACAGGGCCAATCCCTGCTGCCTGCTAATCCTGAGCGGCTCCCGCTTTACCGCCATCCAGACAAAAAACAGCAGCGCCGCCAGCAAAAAGCGCAGGAACAACAGGGTAGACACCGACGCCCCTGCCTCGTAGGCGTAGATCGCAAAGATGGACATGACGCCAAATCCTGCTGCGGACGCAAATACGTAGAGCACTCCTGCATAGAGCGCGTTCATTTTCTGTCACCAGCTTTCTGCGTATTGATCCAGCTTGTGAAAAATATCCGAGCGATGTCGCCCGTCATTTGGCCTTTCTGAGCGTTTCACCTCTCCCGGCCTACGCTGGGGCACTGCATAGCGGCGTAGGCCGAACAGCCTGCCTATCCTTTAATCACTGCACCCTCCCGGCGGAAGAGGCGGGCGGACAAGGCCAGAATGCCAGCCACATACAACAGCGAGGTCCCTAATCCGACGATCACGTGCCAAGGGTCAATCGCTCCGTAAAAGACCTCTTTGCACAACGCAACACCGCTGAAAACGGGAAGTACGTAATACCACTCGGGGATGTCCACGGGATTGAGCGGCATCATCATGTAGGAGGGGATCATGGCCAGAACGACCACACCAGTCATATAGGTCTGTCCTTCTTTAAACGATTTGGCTATCGTGCTCAAAGTCAGCTCCAGACCGGCAAACATCGCCGCCAGCAAGAGAATGGTTCCCGCCAAAACCACGAGCGAGCCAGGCTCCAAAAAGCTGAAGGAAAACGCCGCTTCCGCTTTGGTCAGCGGGCCCATCCGAAACACAAACGAGAGGGAAAGCAGCGATGCTGTCGCGCTGATACAGCTCATGACCATGACCGCGAGAAGCTTCGCTGTCAGCAGTTGATTCGCCGCGATGGGAGCAGTCAACAGCGCCTCGAGTGTCCCGCGTTCCTTTTCTCCCGCCACCAGGTCTGTAGCAGCAGCGATTCCGCCAGAGGCCAGCGACAGCACCAGCATCAAGGGGATGATCCCGGCCAGCATGCCGCCCGCCTGACGGTCCTTGGACGCCGTATTGTCATATACGGTCTCGATCGGCTTGATCGCCTGCTCGGACAAGCCCGCCTGGCGCAACCGCTTGGCCACAATCTCGGAGCTGTATTTTTTTACCGCTTCTTCAATGATGGAACGGGCGTACACTGATTTTTGGTTGGTGGAATCGTAAGCGACCGCCAGCTTTACGGGCTTCCCCGCTTTTACCTGCTGATCGAAGCCGTCCGGGATGGAGATGATGGCCCGCAGCTTGCCCTGCTGCAAGTCCGCTTCCGGATTCGGCGAGTTCAACAGTTTCACACCAGGAGTCTGTTTCAGGTAGTCGACAAGCACAGACTGACCGCTGATCGAAATCGGTACGTAGGAGCGTGCTTCCTTTTCAACGTTGTTGTAAGACGTGCCCAATAAAAAAAAGACAAAAGGAATAACTACCATGGGTATGACAAATGTGCCAATCAAGGTTTTGCGGTCGCGAAGAAGATCGGTCAGCTCTTTGCGGAAAACGGTCCAGACGATGTTCGTTCCCACTACCGCCCCCCTCCTTCTACCATGGTCATGAAGATATCGTCCAGATCATTCATCTTCACCTGGTCACGGAGGGCGTCAATCGTCCCCGCATAGCTCAGCCTGCCCTTGTGCATAATGGCGATCCGATTGCACAGCCTCTCGATTTCCCCCATGTTGTGACTGGAAAACAGAATGGTCTTGCCCTCCTCCTGCAAATGGGCCACCATCCGGCGAAACATGTTGGCGGCAGTCACATCAAGGCCGGTCGTCGGCTCATCCAGCAAAATGACATCCGGATCGTGCACCAGCGTGCGGGCAATGGCTACCTTTTGCCTCATCCCGCGTGAAAAGCCGCCCACCCGGCGATCCATAAACTCGCTCATATGCAGCATTTCGCCCAGCTGTTCGACCCGCTTTTCGAGGGCATCGTCGGCCAAGCCGTACAGCTTGCCAAAATAAGCAATGTTTTCCCGAGCCGTAAGCCTGCTGTAAAGGCCCACATCTCCGCCAAACAATATCCCGATGCGGCGGCGGACCTCCACCGGCTCGCTCAGAACTGAGTAACCGCGAATCCGGATATCACCTGACGTCGGTCGGAGGATGGTAGCCATCATCCTCATCGTCGTCGTTTTGCCCGCTCCGTTTTCTCCGAGCAGCCCGTACACTTCTCCCTTTTCCACGAAAAAGGAGACGTCATCGACCGCTGTCAGGTGTCCAAACCGCTTGCTTACCCGGTCTACTTCGATCACCTGTATTCCTCCCGCCCTTTTTGGTCAAGGTTCAAAAAGAAAGATCTCGCTCCCGAAAGAGGAGATCCTGCTCTTATAGTCTACCCATATCCAAACAAAATCAGAATCTTGCAAACACTTTCATTTCTCCTCCCTAAGCGAGGGAGAGAACCGGGTATTTCTCCTTCCATTTGCTTAGCGAGAAGCCGGAGAACAGCTTCAAAAACGCTTCTGTATCATTGATGTAATGGCGGTTTTCCCTGGCCTCGCCGTGGTGCTCCAGATAGAGGATGGCCACCAGTCGGTTGACCGGCACCCCTTCGGCTTCCTGGTCGTAGATGCCTTTTTCCGCCAACACTTTTTCAAAGTAACGCACATACGTGACTGTTATGCTTTTTTGCTGGCCGTCTTTTTCATAGCTGGCCATCGAACGCTCAAAGGTATCGGCAGGCGATCCGCCCTTGCTCGGCGGCACGCTTTCTCCCGCCACAGACAGGATTTTCATGCTTTAGAAACCTCCTCCACGCAATCTACTTTCCATTATAGGGGAGCACTTCCATTCTTACAAACGAAACAATCTCACCCGTACAGTCTCTTGGCCGGGTCTGTTTCGTCGCCGTTCAGGCGCTTTTGAAAGGTCTTGCGCCAGTTTTCGGACAGCTCCGCCACTGCCAGGATTCGTTCGGCCGCTTCCCGGTTATTCTTGTCCCGATGCATGATATGGTTTGCCTCCGCCACGGTGATGCCCGCCGGATGGCGTTCGATCAACGTGATCTCGCTGGCCGGAGATACGTTTCCTTCTTGCAGTACACGAAAATAAAAGCCGGTATATCCCGTCTCCTGGACCCACAAGGCCAGCTGTGGCAAATCGTAGCGCTTTGCCAGCTTGTGACAGGGCTGTCGCGGCTGGGTTACTTGCACAATCGCTTCGCCAAGCTGGTAGGTATCTCCGATGCACACGTTCGTTTCCAGCATGCCTGCAACCGTCAAATTTTCTCCGAAAGCGGCGTATGGCAGCTTGCGGTTCAAGCGTTCCTCCCAGTACGCATAATGCTCATGAGCGTATACACAGACCGCCTTTTCCGGTCCGCCGTGGTGGACGAGATCAGCCTGTCCGTCTCCCGTCAGGTTTACAGCCGAGAGGAAGAGTGTCTCCGCTGCCGGCTGTTTAAACATTCCCGTCAAAACCTCTTTGCCTTGGTAAAAAAAGCGCTCCGGCTTTCCTACATTGAGCGAAACAAGCTTGATTGGACCATGACTCATCGAGCCATACCTCCCTGTTTCATCCTGTGATGAATTCCTATACAATCATGTCAGAACTGAAAGTTTCTGTAAATGACAAAACACGCACGATTTTGTTCATTATTTTTGATAGAACGCAGTCATTTTGTCAGAAACTCTTCTTTCGAGGAGTCTATGTCGTAGGTCAACTTACTTGCGAGGTGTTTGTTTTGCAAAAGGAGCTTTTCCAATCCGAAATGATTGAGGCGCGGGAGGAACAGGAAGATTCGGCTTTGGTCGAAAAAGCCCGCAATGGGGACAGGGAAGCCTTCGGTGAGCTTGTCAGAAGGCATCGGGCCAAGGTGTACGGGTATGCCCGCTCGTTTACAAAGGAGCCGTTTTTGGCGGAGGACATCGTCCAGGATGCGCTCATCCGGGCGTTCCTCCATCTCGGCACACTGGTCGACAGCCGCCGGTTTTTGCCCTGGCTGCACCGGATCGTCCGCAATCAGGCATACACCCGTCTGAAGGCGGCGCCTCAAGCCAAGGAGCAGGTATTTTCTTCCTGGCATTCACCTGCTGAGGAGGAGGGAGAAACGGACTGGCAAAGCCTCGACAGCATCCTTTACCGGTTGGGCCGGCAGCATGCCCAGTCGCTCCGCGGGCAAACGGCTGCTCCAGAGGAGACCTTGATGCGTCGGGAGCTGCTGGAGACGATCATGCACATGCTCCGGTGCTTGAATCCAAAGGAGCGGCGAATCTTCGAGTCCCATTTCTTCGACCATCTCTCCCCACAGGAGATTGCCGGAGTATTTGGCATGTCGCAGGCCAATGTCTACCAGATTCTGTCCCGCTCACGGAAAAAGCTCTTGCGGGAAAAAATTCGTCTCGCTGTTGACCAATACGTACTCAATCGAAAGGATGAGGGACTCATGAATAAGGTCACGTTGAAAAAGCCCGAAGCATTCTCGCAGCGCGTATGGACGACTGCTGCAGCAGCGATGTATGGACTGACGGAATACACGGAAAAACGCTTTTCCCTGCCCATGGTGATGGGACTTACCGGGCACGCTTTTCGGATCAATGTCGTTCCCGGCGAGATTCACATTGCCGGACCAACCATGTTCGACTTTGACAATGTGCTGTCGGAAGGAATGCGGAATCTCGGCTTTGAGGTAAAAGTCGTTCAACAGCATACGCAAATGGCCCCCGGTCCTAATGCCAATCAGGCGGACCCATCCTTGTTGACGGCGGCGGCGCGTGAAAAAAGAAAGCTTCCCGAGGTATTGCCTGAAGCTCTTTCGCTCATCCACGACGCCATCGACCGGGGACATGCCGTGCTTTCCTGGGATTTGTTCATACCCGAATTCGGCCTGATCTACGGCTATGACACCGAGACCCGCCAATTTCAGGCGGGAGACAACTGCGGGCATGATAAGCCCATTGCCTACGACCATCTCGGACGCGGTCTGGTTGAAGAACTGTTTGTGCTGGCCATCGACAAGCAGCTGGACATCGACCAAAAGACGATGCTGGCAAACGCACTCAGAACGATCCTGCATCACTATCGTCAAGAGACGAGCGGGCCTGCCTGCGCTCACGGATTGGCCGCCTACGATGCTTGGCGGGAAGCGTACCTGCAAAAAGGCATCGAGCCAAACGGCAACGCCTACACGACCGCTGTGGTCGGAGACGCTCGCCGTCACGCTTCGCTTTTCTGGAAGGAAATCGCGGAAACCTGGACCGACGCCCAGTTTGACAAGATTCGCCCGCTAGTAAAG
Source organism: Brevibacillus sp. FSL K6-2834 (assembly GCF_038592925.1). NCBI lineage: Bacteria > Bacillati > Bacillota > Bacilli > Caryophanales > Paenibacillaceae > Brevibacillus > Brevibacillus sp. FSL K6-2834. Next base: position 935,054 of record NZ_CP151945.1, on the reverse strand, counting down.
GACGCCGGTGAGCTTTACACCCAAATCGCGGATGAATACGCCACTCTTGCCCATAGGTTCCCGTTTCCAACTGGAGGCAACCCCAATGATCCCGATGAGTCCCGGGAAGCCGTACAGGTGCTGGATAGGATCAAAAAGCTGGAGGAACAGGCTGTCGCTGTGCTGGAGCAAATGCAAGAGAAGCTTTCGGTGTAAGGCGAACGCCAGATAGCCACGCAGCAAGTCATACGCATATGCAAAAAAATTTGCACAGCAGATCAAATACGAAATGGCTTTAGCCGCAAGTTAAAGGCTCTAGCTGCAAGTTAAAGGATTTAGCCGTAAGTTAAAGGCTTTAGCCGCAAGTCAAAAGCTTTGGCCGTTGGCCCAAATGAAAGAAGGCCCGCATTGCCGTATCTTTGGCAAAGCGGGCTTTCGTGTTGCGATTTTTTGCTTCTGCTACATATTTTTCAGTGCTTCTACAAGCAGCTTGTTCACCATGGGCGGATTGGCTTTTCCGCGGGTTTGCTTCATCACCTGTCCGACGAAGAAAGCGACTGCTTTGTCGTTTCCTGCCTTGTAGTCGGCCACGGCTTGCGGGTTGTTGTTCACCACTTCTTGTACGATGGCGAGCAGAGCGCCCTCGTCGCTGATCTGGACGAGCCCCTTTTCCTCGACGATTTGCTTTGGCTCTTTGCCTGTCTCGACCATTTCCTTGAAAACGGTTTTGGCAATCTTGGAGGAGATCGTGCCGTTTTCGATCAGCTTGATCATTTCGCCCAAGCCGTGCGGCGTGATTTTTACATCAGCCAACGTCAGGTTGCCAGCATTCAAATAACCGAGCAGCTCGACCATCAGCCAGTTGGCTGCCGCTTTTGGATCAGCCCCTGTCTTGACGGTTTCGTCGAAGAAGTCGGCCGTATCCTTGGACATCGTAATCACGCCGGCATCGCTTTGCGGCAAGCCGTACTCGTTGACATAGCGGGCCTGGCGGGCGTCAGGAAGCTCGGGAATCGTAGCCCGGACCGCCTCGACCCACTCCTCGGAGATTTGCATCCGCACCAGATCCGGGTCCGGAAAATAGCGGTAGTCGTGCGCTTCTTCCTTGGACCGCATGCTTATCGTTTTTTTGTTGGCCTCGTCCCAGCGGCGTGTCTCCTGCACGATTTTTCCGCCGGAGGTCACCACCTCTTTTTGCCGCTCGACTTCATATTCCAATGCCACCTGTACGTTGCGGAACGAGTTCATGTTCTTCAGCTCGGTTTTGGTACCGAACTCCGCTTGGCCTGCCGGACGGATCGATACGTTGGCATCGCAGCGCAGCGAGCCTTGCTCCATTCGGACATCGGATACCTCGGTGTACTGGATGATCGCTTTCAGCTTTTCCAGGTACGCGCGAGCCTCTTCAGGCGAGCGGAGGTCCGGCTCGGAAACGATCTCGATCAGCGGCACGCCCACACGGTTGAAATCGACCAGGGATTCGCCGCCGAAATCGCTGTGCGTCAGCTTGCCCGCATCTTCCTCAAGATGGAGGCGGGTAATGCCGATCCGCTTTGTCACCCCGTTGACCTCAATATCAATCCAGCCGTTATAGCCGATCGGCTGGTCGTACTGCGAGATCTGGTACGCTTTTGGCGAGTCCGGATAAAAGTAGTTTTTCCGGTCAAATTTTGTCTCTCTGGAGATTTCGCAGTTGAGCGCAAGCGCCGCCTTCATCGCGAACTCCACCGCCTGCCTGTTGGTCACAGGCAAAACGCCCGGATGTCCGAGGCAGATCGGGCATACATGTGTATTTGGCGGCGCGCCGAACTCGGTCGGGCAGCCGCAAAAGATTTTGCTATTCGTCGAAAGCTCGGCGTGAACCTCAAGGCCGATGACGGTTTCAAACTGGCTCATGACTCTTACCCCCTCACCCATTCCGGCTTGCGCTGGTAAAATCCAGCCGTTTGCTCATAGGCATGAGCGACGCGCAATACCGTGGATTCGTCAAACGCCTTCCCGACGATCTGCATGCCGATCGGCATTCCGTTTTGCGCAAATCCGCACGGAACGCTGATGGCTGGCAAGCCCGCCAGGTTGACCGGAACGGTGCAAATATCCTCCAGGTACATCTTCACCGGATCGTCGACGTTTTGGCCGATCTTGAAAGCCGTGGTCGGCGTGGTCGGATGCAAAATGACGTCGTAATGGGCAAAGACATCGTTGAAATCCTGGATGATCAGCGTACGTACCTGCTGTGCCTTTTTGTAGTACGCATCGTAGTAGCCGGACGACAGCGCGTACGTGCCAAGCATGATGCGGCGTTTTACTTCCGGTCCGAAGCCTTGGCTGCGGGATTCCTTGTACATTTCAATCAGGTTCTCGGCGTTGTCCGCACGTACGCCGTAGCGCACCCCGTCAAAACGGGCCAGGTTGGAGGATGCCTCCGAGGACGAGAGCAGGTAGTAAGCCGGTACCGCGTATTCCGTATGCGGCATCGACACCTCGCTCCAGGTGGCGCCCATGCTCTCCAGCTGCTTCAAAGCGGCCAGCACGGCATCGCGCACCTCGCTGTCGATTCCTTCGCCGATCAGCTCTTTCGGAACGCCGATCCGCAGCCCTTTGACATCGCCGGTCAAAGCAGACAGGTAGTCGGGAACGTCTACCTTGGCGGACGTGGAGTCGTACTCGTCGTGTCCGGCAATCGCCTGCAATACGTAAGCGGAATCCTCCACGTTTTTCGTGATCGGACCGATCTGGTCAAGCGACGAGGCAAACGCCACCAGACCAAAACGGGAGACGCGGCCGTATGTCGGCTTCAATCCAACGACTCCGCAAAAAGCTGCCGGCTGGCGGATCGAGCCGCCCGTGTCGGAGCCGAGCGTAAAGAAGAAGTGGCGGGAAGCCATCGCAGCTGCAGAGCCGCCGCTGGAGCCGCCTGGCACGTATTCGGTATTCCACGGGTTTTTGGTCGGGTAAAACCCGGAGTTTTCATTGGAGCCGCCCATGGCAAACTCGTCCATGTTCAGCTTGGCGACGATCAGCGCATCGGCGTCCTTCAGCTTCTTGGAGACGGTCGCATCGTAGATCGGATCGTAATTGCTCAAAAATTTGCTGGCGCAGGTCGTACGCAGACCGCGGGTTACGATGTTGTCTTTCAAACCGACAGGCAAACCGTACAGCAGCCCCATCTCTTCGCCTGATCCTGCCAGACGCTCGTCCAATGCCTTTGCTTGGGAAAGAGCGCCTTCCTCGTCCACATGCAGGACCGATTTGATTTCGCCGTCGTGCTCCTTGATGCTGGCGATGGACGCTTGCACCAGTTCAGCAACGGACAGCTCCTTTGAGCGCAGTGCGCTATGTATTTCCGACAATCGCTTGTCAAACAGCGACACGTGGGTGTCCTCCCTTCAGGTGATAACCGTTTCGTCTATTCAAACACAGCCGGTACTTTAAACTGGCCTTCCTCATGCTCTGGGGCGTTTTTCAACGCTTCTTCATTGGAAATGCTTGGACGATTGACATCTTCGCGCATGACGTTTTTCACGTCTGTTGCATGACTGGTCGGGACGACGTTTGACGTGTCCAGCTCATTCAGCTTGGCTGCGAATTGCAGAATCGAGTTCAAATCCTTGGTATACCGCTCCGCTTCTTCTTCTGTAAGGTTCAGGCGGGCGAGATTGGCTACGTGCTCTACTTCCTTGCGGCTGATCGCACTCATGGTTCCACCTCCGAATCTATCACATAATTTTGATCTTACTTGAAAAGAGCGGGTGCAGTCAATTTTCGGGGGGATTTCTTCCTTTGGTGATATGTGGGTCGGGCTTTTCGTATAACGCTGGTCGGGTTTTACGTTTTGCGTAGACCGGTTCTTTGCGTGATGTTATCGGGCTTCGGTTGTGACGTTGGTCGAGCTATAGTGCAGGAGATGAAACAGGGAGAAAACGCTCAAGGTTCGGTGGGACACTGCTGGGAGCTGGACTGGCCGGCTTCATTCCAAAAGCGGAACCGCGTCCAAAAGCAGATCTTTCAGGAGGCGTCTCAGAGTTGGACGCTGAAAACGTGTTCCGCTTTTTCCATTACGCCTGGGGAGTGTCCCAAAGACCTTCGCTGTTTTTCTCCCTGTTTCATCTCTACACTGGTTGGTTTTATTCGATCTCGATGAAAGAAAGCATAGTCAAAGCGGATACAATCTCTAAAGCCTTTAGTAGCCGAACAACGTTACATTATGATTTGCGTGCCGATACTCCTTGTTAAGGATCACCGGCCTGGCCAGTAGCCGAAGATATTAAAATTTTTGACACGTGACTGCAGGATAGTTGAGGCTCGTGCGGAATGTAAAGGAAAACAGTTTGCTTACAACCCGTTTGCCGCTTCGCAGTACGCTGATATTCATTCAGACAACCCAAGCAAAGCTGCCTGCGGATCGTTCAGTGTCCCTGCCTTCTTACGGGCTGATTTTCAGAATAGCAATCGAAAAGAAATCTCGTTTGCGGCTTTCGGTTATGATAGGTGTAGGCAGATTGTTCTTCATCTATTACGGAAGGCATTATTACACTTTCCATATAAAGGAGGCTTTTTTCATGGCAAATGTGAATCCGGCAACGATAACAGTAGAAGCGGTCGTTCATTCCCCCGTGGAATTGGTGTGGGAGTATTGGACAGACCCGAAGCATATCACGCAATGGAATGCGGCTTCGGATGACTGGCACACGCCATATGCCGAGAATGATCTAAAGGCCGGCGGCAAGTTTGTTTCGAGAATGGAAGCGAAAGACGGCAGTGTTGGATTTGATTTCAGCGGGGTATACGACGAAGTGAGCGTAAACGAGCGTATAGCCTATACGATGCCCGACGGCAGAAAAGTGCAGATCTCTTTTGTTCGCCAAGGTAACGACACGTTAATCATCGAATCGTTCGATGCGGAAGAAACCCACACAATCGAGATGCAGCAAGCCGGCTGGCAAGCGATTTTAGACAATTTCAAAAAGTATGCGGAGTCGGTCGAAAAGTAAATAGGGACGTTTTAGTCATAGAAGCGCGCATGCCATCATTGGCATGCGCTTTGCATTGCATATTTTGTGGAACCAAAAAGGCCTTTGCAAGCGCAAATTGCTTGCTTGGGCCCTCTGGTTGTCGGTTAACGTTTACGCCTGGTTATTCGCTTGGTTTCAGTTGTGCCAGCTTTTGGCCCATGAGAACCGGGCTGCCGATCTTTACGTCGTCGGCCCATTCCAGTTGTCTGGATTCAAACAGCAGGATGACGGTGGAGCCGAATTCAAACCAGCCGAGCTCGTCTCCCTTTTGGTAGTGTGGGGTTCCGGGGATGTCCTCGCTGGTTTTGCAGCCGCGTTTGACGTTGGTCGTCGCTTTGTTGTACATGACCTTGACGCTGCCGACAAAAAGGGCGCCGACCTTGACGACGGCTACTCGCCCCAGCTCGCTTGTTTGGACGTGAGTGACGAGGCGCTCATTGCGGGCGAACAGCTTGTCGACGTGCTCAATGCCGAGCTGATTGACCGGGTAGAGTCGGCCCGGCACGTACGTGTAACGGATGAGGTCTCCTTCCACCGGCATGTGAATCCGATGGTAATCGCGCGGGCTTAAATAAATGGTAATAAACTTGCCGCCGTAAAAGCGCTTGGCCGCCTCCGGCGTATCTCCGAGCAGATCAGCCAGACTGTACTGTTTTCCTTTTGCCTGGATCAAGGTACCTTCGTGAATATCTCCCATCTGTGAAACCGTACCGTCGACGGGACTGGCTACTACGTCGTCGCCAAGAGCAATCGTCCGGACTCCGGGCTTCAGCCTGCGCGCAAAAAATTCTTTTAACGATCTGTATTCACGTATCGGCTTTTCAACGATCGAGGGGTCGATATTGTAATGTCGTATATAGTGGCGGATCGCCAACCGGCTGAAACGCGAAGCGGTAATTTTGCCCATGGTCCGCGACATGACGTTCTGCGGCAGCCGATGAATGAGTCCGGGAAGGATTTTCTTGTTCATAAGCATCCCCTTGTTCTTTCCGTTCAAAATCTATCCATACTGTACCATCTCGGGGTACCGCCAGTAAAGCCCACTCCGACTATGGCCTCATCATTTTCTTGTCCTTCATTTGCTATACTAAGATGGAAATACAGCATGACTTACAGGAGAGACAATCATGACAAAGCGCGATATTGAGAACCTCATCCATCAATACGGCGATGTATTATCCTGCTTTTTTCAATATATGTCCGATATGGTTTTTCTTATGTCGGTAGAAGAGGGAACCCGTTTTCGCTACGTCCTGATGAACCCTCCTGCCATGCAGGCCGCCCGGCTGACAGAAGAAGCCTACGGCAGGCTGATCGAAGAAGTGTATTCCGACGAAAAAGCAGCCAATTTGAACAGCATGTATCGGGAGGCAGTGGCAAGCGGCAAACCGACACATTATACGACTTACGACGAAATCATTGGCGAGTCCGTTCTCACCCCGATCTATAACAGTGAGGGTGTCTGTACCCATGTGTTTGCTGTGACCCGGGATATTACAGAGCGCAAGCAGTTGGAGACCCAGCTTGAATTCATGGCGTACCATGATGTTTTGACTGGCCTTCCCAATCGCCGCCTTTTGCTGGATCGGATGCAGCAGGCGATGTCTCAGGCGACCCGAAAAGGCAATCAGCTCGCCGTCCTCTACCTGGACTGCGACTACTTTAAAGAAATCAACGATACCTGGGGACATGACGTGGGAGATGAGTTTCTTCGCGTACTCGCCAAACGGCTCACCTCGTGTGTACGGGATGTGGATACTGTTGCCAGGCTGGGCGGGGATGAATTCGTCCTTTTGCTCACCTCTTTGGATACGGCCGAGGAGGCAGCCAAAGTGGCCAGCCGCGTACTGGAGGCGTTGAAAAAGCCTTTTCTGATTCAGCAGCATCGTTTTCACTTGACGATGAGCATCGGCATTGCCCTTTTTCCAAATGACGGCCCAGATTCCTCCCAGCTCCTCCGCCACGCAGACAAAGCCCTTTACCGAGCCAAGGAAGCCGGACGCAACCAATTTTGTTTTTACTCTGCTCCTACGGAATAATCCAGAAGAACAACAGCAGCGAAAGCGCAGAAAAGATAAAGCTCACCACATACAGGACGACAACCGTTTGTTTGGCGGACAAGCCAAGCGACATCAAACGATGGTGCACATGCCTACGGTCGGCCTGGTACATCGGCGACCCTGCCAATGCTCGGCTGATCATCACTTGGACGGTATCAACGACCGGCAGTCCCAATGCGAGGACCGTCACGACCAGTGTGATCAGAGTCGCTCCCTTCATCGCACCCTCCAGAGAAATCAGAGCCAGGGCATATCCGAGAAACATCGAGCCCATATCCCCCATGAACATTTGTGCAGGAAAAAAGTTGAATCGCAAAAAGGCAAGCGCGGCACCTGCCAGAACGACGGCAATCAAAGCTGTAAGGCCCTGTCCTTTAACATATGCGAGAAAAAACAGCGTGATCGCGGAAAAGACCGTCGCTCCGGAAGCCAGACCGTCAACGCCATCCAGGAAGTTGACCATGTTGATCAAGCCCGTAATCCAGATCACTGTTGCCAGACAGGAGAGCCAGACGGGAAACAGATAATAGTCACCCGTGTCACCGCCCAGCCACGGAAAGGATATGCCGCGAAAACGGATATCGCAGACGAAAGCCAGCAAACCTACCAATACCTGTACCAACAGCTTGGGCAGAGCAGGGAATTCCTTTCTACGCGCCTTATACGCGTCATCCGCCCAGCCGACCGCCATCAGGAGCAAGCTGCCAATGATCAAAACTGCCACCAATTTTTGCAGTCCTGCAAAAAAAATGGTCACCACTGCGACTCCGACGAACATCGCCAGTCCCCCGGACAACGGCATTGGCCGGGTATGACCTTTCCGTCCCTGGGGAATATCGAGCAGCTTTGTCTTCCATGCTATGGCTCTGGCTGCAGGCATCAGCAGCCAAACCAGAAAAAACACCGCTACCCCCGGGACCAAATAAGATAGCATGCCTTTCACCCACCTAGACCATTTTTGCTTAGTGTGAACAAAAACGGGATGAAATAGCGATGCAAATCGCGATTGGGTCACAGGCGCAACATAAAAAAGCTGCCCGTAAAACAGGCAGCTTTTTGTAAAGCAGAACGAACTACAGTTTTTCGGAAACAAGCTTTGCTTGCGTGAACAGCAGCAGGTAATCCGGGCCGCCAGCTTTGGAATCCGTACCGGACATGTTGAAACCGCCGAACGGATGCACGCCCACCAGTGCGCCTGTACATTTGCGGTTGAAGTACAGGTTCCCTACGTGGAATTCGCTGCGTGCCTTCTCCAGATGTGCACGGTTGCGGCTGAACACGGAGCCGGTCAGGCCGTATTCGGTGTTGTTGCCGATTTCCAGCGCATGATCAAAGTCTTTTGCTTTGCAGAAGGCCACGACTGGTCCGAAGATCTCTTCTTGCATGATGCGGGCTTGCGGCTCTACATCAGCAAATACGGTCGGCATGATATAGTAGCCGTTTTCTGGCCCTTTCTCTCCGCCTGCCATCAGCTTGCCTTCTTTTTTCCCGATCTCGATGTACTCGAGAATTTTGTTGTACGCCTTTTCATCCACAACCGGACCGGTGTAGAAATCAGGGTTTACCACATCGCCGACAGTCAGCTGCTTGGTCAGCTCAACCACCCGGTTCAGGACCTTGTCGTACACGTCCTGGTGAACGATGGCACGGGAGCAAGCAGAGCATTTTTGGCCGGAGAAACCGAATGCGGAAGCAACGATTGCTTGAGCAGCCGCTTCCAGATCGCAGTCATTGTCTACGATGATGGAGTCTTTTCCGCCCATTTCCGCTACGAGACGCTTCATCCATTTTTGACCCGGACGGTGTTTCGCAGCCAGTTCATTGATGCGCAGACCGACGTCACGGGAGCCTGTGAAGCTGATAAAGCGGGTTTGCGTATGTTCAACCAAATAGTCGCCGATTTCGCCGCCGGAGCCTGGTACGAAGTTGACAACCCCTGCAGGTACGCCTGCGTCTTCCAGGATCTCCATGAATTTCGCAGCAATTACCGGAGTGGTGGACGCCGGCTTCAGCACGACAGTATTTCCCGCTACCAGAGCTGCAGTCGTCATCCCTACCATGATCGCGAGCGGGAAGTTCCAAGGCGGAATGACAATCCCTACGCCAAGCGGCACGTAATACAGCTCGTTGTCTTCATCCGGGATGCGGGTCAGCGGATGGCGCTCGGCGAGCTTATCCATTTGACGGCCGTAGTACTCCATAAAGTCGATTGCTTCAGCCGTGTCGGCATCTGCTTCCGCCCAGCTTTTGCCTGCCTCTTTTACCAGCCAAGCAGAGAATTCATGCTTGCGGCGACGAAGGATGGCAGCCGCTTTGTACAGATAGCGGGAACGCGCTTGCGGCGGTACAGCCTTCCAGGTTTCAAATGTCTGAGCGGCAGTCTGGATTGCTTTTTCAGCCAGGGCTTGGTCAGCCTGGGATACTACGCCGATTACTTGCTCTTTATTGGAAGGGTTGATGGAGCGGGATTTCTTTTCGGTTTTGATGCGCTCTCCGCCGATGATGATGTCGTATTCACGGCCCAGCTCGCTCTCTACCTTTGCGAGCGCCTCTTGAAATGCCTTTTTATTTTCCGGCAAGCTAAAATTGGTAAACGGTTCATTTTTGAATTCGACTTGCATCTGGAAAACCTCCTTATCATTCTTCCATTCTTGTCATCCAAATTTATATGCAAGGATCATACCAATTTGGCTGGATTCTTTTCGCCGTGTTAGTGTTTGCATTTTTCTCGAAAAACAACAGGGTTTCTTATGTATCGGGTTATGAACATTCGTGTCCAAATCACTGAACACTTCTAAACAAATGTGTTCATATCATCTGTCATTCTACGCGAAAAAACGCCCTCTCCGTTCCGAATGAAAAGGAAAGGGCGTTTTTGCTCTTTGTTATTTTCTGTAAATATGCATGTATGGTTCCCCGCTGGTTGGCCGAACATACAAGGCCAGCGGCTGATTAATCGTCTGAACATACAGATTGACGTGGACGTTCTTGTCAAAGGTCTGTTCAATTGCGGAAGCTGCAAATTGCGTAAATTGCAGGACTTGCGTCCGGGAATCGTACTCAGCCGTAGCCGTAATCGTCAACTCGGTGAGTCTGCCGCCCATAAAACGGCCGATTCCGGTCATTCCGATATACTCTTTGAAGTAAGACTGCGTTTGACGCTTCAGCTTGTCGTACTGCAGGGCTTGCTGGGGATATGCTTTTTCGGCGTCGCTGCTCGGGAACAGGTAGAATTCTTCGTCAATGGGCTGCCATTTTCCGATTGAAGACTCACCTGCATTCACCGTACCGGACATGATGAACTTGCCCGGAATCAGCGTGGAATTTGGCTCTGGCACCTGGAACAAAGCGATTACAATCGGGACTTCTGTAGAGTTGGCTCGAACACTCTGTACGATTTTTGACGCCAACTGCTGTCCCTTTGCCCGCAGTTCGTCCGTCGTATAGGTTTTCTCCTGCCCCGTCGCATCCTGGTAAACCGGGGACAGGGAGAGTCCGAGTACCATTCCGGCCAGTTGCTGCTTGTCCTTGCTCAGATAATCGTGCTCAAGCACGTGAACAAGGCTGCTGGTTTTCCCCTTGCCGTTGGGACCCCCGGCCTTTTCTTGCGCGATCCAGTCCCTTACCTGATCTTTTGTGATGAACTGGCCTTCCTGGAACAAATAATCGGACGTAGGGAAGGTATCGCGCGCAATCTCCATCAGTCCGAGCTCCAGGTGGCTGAAGTCGATCCGATAAATCGTGCTGGCCAGTATTCCGCGCGTTTGGTTTGGTTGGTAGGGCGGAATGCTGCCGTAATAATCCTCCGAAACTTCCACAACAGGGGAAAGCGAAGGGCTTGCGGGCTGCGATTCCTCTTGACCTTTTCCTCCTGGCAGAAGCGAGCAGCCTGCAGCCGTCATGGCCAAAATCAACGTCAGCGGCAACATGTACATCCATCGTTTTGCTTTCATCCATCCAAACTCCTTACACAACGAAAGAGGCCGAAGCCTCTTCATGTTTTATCAATTCCATTTCTTCCATTTGCCGTTCGACAATGTATAGACAAAGGCCGACTCACCGATCCCGACCCACCTGTAATCACCGGCGCCGGGAGAGATCACGATCAGCGTCTCAGGAGACTTGGCATCCAGCTGCTGCCAGCTGCCATCTATTTTTTCCATAATCCCCTGATCTGTTGCGACAGCGAGGATTCCGCTCGTTCTGTCCACCGTGAGCGAATATACCTGCTGGGCATTCGGGACGACTTCTGTTTTCCACTGCCCATCTTCATGATAGAGAAGGTTGAATTGGGCAGCCACATACAGGCGGTTTTCCATCGGATCGTAATCCATCGCATACACTTCCTGATCAAGCGGCAGCCATAGGCTCCACTCGTTGCCCCCGTTCGACGACTGGTAAATCCCCTCACCCGTTACAAATGCGAACAGGCGGATCTGATCGCCTTCCCGAATGCCTGCAAAGCTGCGGATTTCGGCAGGCTCAGGCAAGCCTTTCCCCAATTTGGCCCACTTCTTCCCGCCGTCAGTCGAGCGCAGCACACCGTTGTTTCCAGCGGCAAAAATGTGCTGGGGATTATTCGGATCGACAAACCAGCCTGTCACGTCCTTCTGCTCAAGCTCGGGAGACAATAGTCCCCAGACTCCTCCGCCTGCCGAATGATAAAGTCCGGCATGTGTTCCTACCCAGATGTGCTGGGCATCCGGAGTCATGGATAAGTTGTGTACGACCTCGCCCTTTTGCAGAACATCCTGATAGGTCAAATCTCCGGGCAGAGCCGCGGCAGTTACGGGCGGCTGTATCGGCTTGCTCCGCCCGCTTTCGCCGCAACCTGCCAAAAGTGCCCCTGCCATCAAGATCATTCCCCATCGCAGCAAGCCTTTCATGCCGACTACACCCCTTCCCGTTCTCTCCCACTAGCCAGGTCTTATCCTTGACTCTCCAGCAATTCTCTAAAGCCTGCTTCATCCATGACAGACACTCCCAGCTTTTCCGCTTTCTCCAGCTTGGAGCCTGCCTTTTCACCGGCGATGACCAGGTCCGTTTTCTTGCTCACGCTGCCCGTCACCTTTCCGCCCAAACGGGCAATCGCTTCTTCGGCTTCCTGCCGCGTCATCGTCGCAAGCGTACCAGTCAATACGACAGTCTTGCCGGAAAGCGGCAAATCCGCTCCAGCCTCGACACGAATGCCTTTGTAGCTCATATTGACACCGGCAGCCTTCAGCCGCTCGATTACCGCCTGGGCCTGCGGCTGGCGGAAGTAGCCTACGATGCTGGACGCCATTTTCGGTCCGATCTCATCAATCACGGTCAAATCTTCTTCGTTTGCGGCCATGATGCCGTCCATCTCGCCAAAGTGCTCGGCAAGTACGCGCGCCGCCTTGGCACCCACGAGGCGAATGCCCAGTCCGAAGAGCAGCCGCTCCAGGGAATTTTCCTTGCTGGTCTCGATGGCGGTAAGCAGGTTGTCAACCGACTTTTCCCCCATCCGCTCCAGCCCGAGCAAAACGTCGCGCTGCTGGTGCAGATAGTACAGGTCGGCTACGCTGCGGATGATGTCCTTTTCAAAAAGGGAAGCGACGACCTTTTCTCCCAAGCCCTCGATGTTCATCGCCTGACGGGAGACAAAATGAATGATGCCTTCGCGGATTTGCGCCGGACACATCGGATTGATGCAGCGGAGCGCCACCTCTTCTTCCAGGCGCACCAGCTCGCTGCCGCACTCAGGGCAGTGCGTGGGCATTGCAAAAGGCGTCTCGCTTCCGTCGCGTCTCTCTGGCAGGACAGCGATAATTTCCGGGATGATGTCGCCTGCTTTTTTGACCATGACATGGTCGCCGATCAACAGTCCCTTTTCCCGGATGATGTCCTCGTTGTGCAGCGAGGCCCGCTTTACCGTGGTGCCAGCCAGACTGACCGGCTCCAAAATCGCGGTAGGAGTAACCGTGCCAGTGCGTCCGACAGATACTTCGATCCCTTTCAATACGGTAATCGCTTCCTCTGCCGGGAATTTGTACGCCACCGCCCAGCGCGGGCTTTTCGCCGTAAAGCCAAGCTCCTGCTGCTGAACGTAGCTGTCTACTTTAATGACCATACCGTCGATATCGTATGCGAGCTGCGGTCGTTTTTCCACCCAACTGTTCACAAAATCAATCACGTCATCAATGTTGTCAAATGTGCGCCGTTCTTTATTTACTTTGAAGCCGAGCGACTCCAACAGATCCAGCCCTTCGCTGTGGGACTCGACATCGACTCCCTGCAAATCGCCGATGGCATAGATGAAGGTGTCCAACTGGCGGGAAGCCGCAATCCTCGGATCGAGCTGACGAAGCGATCCGGCTGCGGAGTTGCGCGGGTTGGCAAACAGGGCTTCTCCGCGTTCCTCCCGTTCCTTGTTCAGCTTCTCAAAGGCTGCACGCGGCATAAACGCTTCACCGCGCACCTCGATAGTCACTGGGCGGGTCAGCCGGAGCGGAATCGAACGGATCGTCCGCAGATTTTGCGTAATATCCTCGCCTGTCGTCCCATCGCCGCGAGTCGCTCCCTTGACAAATACTCCGTCCTCATAGTGCAAGGAAATCGCCAAGCCGTCAATCTTTAATTCGCAGACATAGCGGACGTTTTGATTGCCTACCGCCTGGCGCACACGGCGGTCGAAATCGCGCAAATCCTCCTCGCCAAAGGCATTGCCCAGGCTGAGCATCGGCGTTTTGTGAACCACTTTTTCAAAAGCGGCCAGCGGTGCGCTGCCCACCCGCTGCGTCGGAGAATCGGGCGTGACCATGTCGGGAAAAAGGTCTTCCAAGCCTTGCAGTTCCCTTACCAGATTATCGTATTCCTGGTCGGTAATTTCCGGGCGGTCTTCTGTATGATACAGACGGTTGTGATGCTCAATTTGTTTCCGCAATTCAAGAATTCGTGCTTCCGCCGTCAATCGATCCATTTCGTTCATCCTTTGCTATTCCGTATCAAGCCCGAGCGCTTCCCGGGCAAATCGCTTTCGTGATTCAGCTTGCTTGCAAAAGATTCTGTACCGTATAGAATACTATCCCCGCTCGATCGGAGCAAATTTTGCCAGCAGCTTTTTGATTCCGGTCGGACTCGGGAAAGCAATATCCAGCTCCGTATCGTCTCCGCTTCCTTTCACCTTGACGACCGTACCGGTGCCCCACTTGCCGTGCTTTACCTTGTCGCCTACCTTCCAATCGATGCCGGAGCCGCCGCCATGGCCTTGCAATTTGGTCGGAGCGGCCATGGCCGGACGGGAAAAGGCAGAGGTGCCTGTAGTGCCGGTGCGCTGTCCAAAAGCGGACTTTGTCCCCGCATCCGCCTGACCCGCTCCATAGCGGCCAAACCCGTCTCGCTGGCCGTAACCGCGCTGTCCAAAGGACCCTCCCTGCATCCCGCCTGATTCTTGAACAGGGCTTCCTTCCAACAGCTCGGCAGGAATCTCCTTGAAAAAGCGCGAGGGCGCATTCACATTGGTACGGCCAAACAAGGTCCGCATCCGCGCCGATGTCAAATACAGCCGCTCCTCGGCCCGGGTAATCCCTACATAGGCGAGGCGTCTTTCTTCCTCCATCTCCGCGTCGTCGAACAGCGAACGGCTATGAGGGAATACGCCTTCCTCCATTCCCGCCAGAAAGACGACCGGAAACTCCAGACCCTTGGCGCTGTGCAGCGTCATCAGGACGACCTGGCCTTCAGCGGATACCTCCTCCTCGGTCTGGCCGTCATCCGACAAAGTGTCAATGTCGGCTACCAAAGCGAGGTCGGTCAGGAAGGCAAGCAGGCTCTTGTCCTCGTTCTTCCGCTCAAACTCCTGGGTAACGGACAAAAGCTCCTCGATGTTCTCCAGCCGCGCCGCGGACTCCAGCGTTTTTTCTTCCTTCAGCATCTCGCGGTATCCGGTTCGCTTCAGCACTTCCTCCACCAGCTCGGTCACGGACAGATAGTCGGTCATCTGCATCAGGTTGGTGATCAGGTCGTTAAATGAAAGGATCGCATTGGTCGTACGTGCCGGCAGTCCCATATAGCCCGCCTCCTGGATCGCGCCGTACAGGGATTGGCCATGGGCATTCGCGTAAGCCTGCAGCTTTTCCACCGTCGTATCGCCGATATTTCGCTTCGGCACGTTGATAATCCGCGTCAGGCTGATGTCGTCATCCGGATTGGAGATCACCCGCAAATAAGCCAAAATGTCTTTAATCTCTTTGCGGTCGTAGAACTTCGTGCCGCCAACGATCGTGTAAGGGATATTCGATTTGATGAACACTTCCTCGACCACGCGGGACTGGGCGTTGGTCCGGTAAAGGACGGCGAATTTGTCGTACCGCTTGTAAATGGGCATCTGCTTGCGGATCGTATCTACGATGAAATACGCTTCGTCGTGCTCGGAATCCCCCTGGAAGCAAGTGATTTTTTCCCCTGCTTCGTTTTCCGTCCAGAGCTTTTTCTCCTTGCGCATGACGTTGTTTGCGATCACCTGGTTGGCTGCCTGCAAAATCGTTTTGGTCGAGCGGTAGTTTTGCTCCAGTTTGATCAATTTCGCTTCCGGATAATCCTTTTCAAAGTTCAAAATGATGGATATATCCGCCCCGCGCCACTTGTAAATGCTCTGGTCGGCATCCCCGACGCAGCAGACGTTGCGGAATTTGTCCGCGAGCATGGAGATGAGCATGTACTGGGCCCGGTTCGTATCCTGATACTCATCGACATGGATGTAGCGGAATTTCTTTTGGTAGTATTCGAGAACCTCCGGCACTTCCTTAAACAGCCGGACAGTTGTCATGATGAGGTCGTCAAAGTCCAGGGACTGGTTGTTTTTCAGTTTCTTTTGGTACAGCTCGTATACCTTCGCGACGACCATCGAGTAGGCATCGCCGGCAAGATTCGAGTAACGGATTGGATCTGTCAGCTCGTTTTTGGCCCCGCTGATCGCCGCCAGGAGGCCGCGCGGCTCGTACTGCTTCGGATCTATGTTCAATTCTTTCAGACATTGCTTGATAACGGACAGTTGATCGCCGGAGTCGAGGATCGAGAAGCTCCGGTTTATGCCCAGACGGTCAATATCTTTTCGCAGGATGCGGACGCAGAGCGAGTGGAATGTAGAAATCCAGGTGTCCTCCGCTTCGCGGCCGATGATGGCGGCCACGCGGTTCTGCATCTCCCTGGCCGCCTTGTTGGTAAAGGTAATCGCCAGAATGCTCCAGGGGGCCACGCGCTTTTCCTGGATCAGATAGGCAATCCGTTGGGTCAGCACCTTGGTCTTGCCGCTGCCTGCACCTGCGAGTATAAGAACCGGCCCTTCTGTTGTGAGGACCGCTTCCCGCTGCTGCGGATTTAGTCCGGCGATAATTCGGTCAACTGTAGACATATGTATAACTTCCACCTTTCCTGCCTCTCAAAACGCTCCCGAACGAAAGCATATGTTCCTATTTTCTCACAGATCGAGGGAGAGTTCCAGTCAAACCAGAGGAGGGATTGCTGGCAAACAGAGTAAACATTTGAAGTCTTACCCTGCAGGCTCGCGGCCGGGCAAAAGCGGCTCATACATCATATACGCGCGGTTTTCCGCAATAAACTCGTCTCCAATCAGTTCGCCCTCCAGGTCATACACGCGCCGGTACAGAAGGTTGCGGCGTTCGTAGCCGCCCCAGAGCCCTGGAGTGATCGCGTGTTTCTTTTCATATACTTCGTATCGCCGCGTCGGCGGGTACTCGCCCAGCCACTCTCCGACGAGGCAGCCACCCCCAAGCGAAAGACGCAACTGAAAGGCCTGGTTCGTCTGATTGGCAATTTGAAGATCGAGGTAGTTGCAAAAACACGTCGCTCCGCTGCCAAATGGCTGCGTGCGGCTCGCGTCAGGAAAGACGTCGTAGCTGTGCCGGTGGCGCTCTGTCACGGTAAGGGGTGTAAACAGCGTCATCCAGTAGATCAGGTTGGACAGCTGGCACAAGCCTCCCCCCACACCAGCCAGCACCTGCCCATGCGACAGCAGCATCCCTTCCAGATACCCTTTGCGCCGCGTCGGCTTTCCGATCAGCTTCCAGTACGAGAACGTCTCTCCCGGACGGACGACGATTCCATCCAATCGCTCCGACGCAATGCGGAGGTTCGTTACTTTGTTGTGCTGCATCCACATCTCGACGTTTTGCAGTTGCCTTAGCAAAGGGGTCTGATGATGTTTATGCAGGCAAGGAAGTCTCTCCGGTTTTCTCAGTCTGGCATACTTTTTTCGGCCAAAGAGCCATTCTCTATAACGTTTGATGCGGTAATAGCAGATACCCGCTGCCAATCTCCAGCGGCTGCGCTTGATCGGTCTCATGGAGCCCCTCCTTTTTTGTTGATGAACAGGTTCAAAAGACCTGCATCCCCCCTATCTTCCGTCATGCCAGCAGCATGAGAGTTTAGGCTATAAGGATGATTTTTCCAAACCGTGTAGATTTGAGGGAAGACTTCGTGTAAACTGGAACTCAGCAGAATATTTTGAATATTGTGATGGAGAACAGGAGATTCACAGTATTCCATTCAGCTTACACGCTGGGGGGAATCTGTGATTTTTTGTTTTTGGGGCCCCGAAAACACCATCGCATATTCCAGCCTGCAGACCATGCTCCCTCTTTTCTTTGTCATCGCCTGTGGGAGCCAAAAAACGTCGAGGAGGAGATTTACATGATTCGCTTGGGAAAAACGTTGATGGCCGCAGTACTTGTTGCCGGATTGCTCCAGCCGCTGGCAGCTATGGCAGCACCCAATGAACATGCCCACCGCGTAGACACCGTCGCCCACCGTGGCGCTTCCGGCTATGCACCCGAGAACACCATGGCGGCGTTTCGCAAGGCAGTGAAAATGAAGGCTGACTACATCGAAATCGACGTGCAAGTGACAAAGGACGGGCAAATGGTCGTCATACACGACAATACCGTGGACCGCACTACCGACGGCACCGGAAAAGTGAAGGATTTGACCTTTGAAGAAATCCGCGAGCTGGATGCTGGCAGTTACTTCGATCCGGAATTTGCGGGCGAACAAATCCCCACTTTTGAAGAGGTGCTCGATGAATTCCGCGGCAAAACCGGCATCTTGATCGAATTAAAATCTCCTGAGCTGTATCCGGGCGTAGAAGAGATGGTAGCGGATGCCTTGCGCGAGCGAAACATGGACAAGCCCGCAAATAACAAGATCATCGTGCAATCGTTTAACTTCGACTCGATGAAAACATTCCACGAGCTTTTGCCGGACATTCCTGTCGGCGTTTTGACCAACAAGCCAGAGCAGTTGACCGATGAGATGCTCGACGAATTTGCCACTTATGCAGATTATGTGAATCCCAGCCTGAAAATGTTTTCCCCGGAATTGCTGGAACGCGTGCGCGAACGCGGAATGAAAATGTCGGTCTGGACCGTGCGGAAGCCGGAAGAAGCGGAACCGCTGCTGGACGCCGGCGTTGACGGCATTATCACGGATTACCCGGATTACGTGCCGCGCAACAAGCACAAGTAAAACCTGTTCAAAAGATCGTTCATTTGTCTGAACGCGCCTGTTTGTCACGGAAGGCAGATTGAACCGAGCGCGTCAGCCGATTATAGTTGGCGGCCTTCGTCCTTGTACACATGGACGCAAGGCCGTTTTTTGCATGGGAGCGAAACATGTACGCTTCCAATTTCAAACACATGCTCCCCAACAAAACAGGAGAGACCCGTTTCTGAGTCTCTCCTGCTGAACACACTATGCCTGTTTCCAACTACAGCCCTTCCGCCTACCTTTTCACAGCGCGAACGGTAGACAAAGCCGCCTGCAAGTCTTCGTAAATCACATTGCCCACGACAATCGTATCAGCCAAGGCCGCCATTTCCGCTGCCTGCTCCGCCGTCCGGATGCCGCCGCCGTAAAACAGATGCGCTTCCCCGGCGCCGCTTTTGCATGCCCGGACTACAGCCGGATCTCCATAGGCCCCGCTGTACTCCAGATAGACAATTGGCAGGCGGCAAATTTTTGCGGCTGTCTGCGCATACGCCTTGGCTTCCGCAGCGCCTTCTATCGGGCGGGCTTTTGTCAGTCTGGCAACACCCGAATCAGGGTTGGCTACCAGATAGCCTTCGGCAATGATCTCGTCCCAATGTATGTACTGGCCGAAAGCCTTGAGGCCGCTGACGTGCGGGGCAAACAGCCAATCTGCATCCCCCGCGTTGATCACCAGCGGAATAAAATACGAATCGAAGCCGGGTACAACCGCATCCAGCGAAGAGATTTCCAGGACTGCAGGTACCGCATAACGCCGGATCCGAGACATCAGCTCAAGCGTGTTGTCATATGTCACGCCATAGGTGCCGCCGACAATAATGGCATCCGTACCGGATTCGCATAAAGCCTCCAGCTCATCGTCTCCGATGGTTTTATCCGGGTCCAGTTTAAAGGTATGGCGCCAACTGCGATAATCAATCAACGGTGCTGCCTCCTGCCTATTTTCCGATCCGCTCAAGCGCCAGCTGATAACCGTCGTTGCCGTAGTTCAAGCAGCGCTTGACGCGTGAGATGGTCGCCGTGCTCGCTCCCGTCTCCGCTTCGATCTGATTGTAGGTGTAGCCCTTGCGCAGCATGCGTGCCACTTCCAGACGCTGTGCGAGCGACTGCATTTCATTGATGGTGCAGAGATCATCAAAAAACTGATAGCACTCTTCCATCGTCTCCAAGGAAAGAACGGCCTCAAACAGCTGCTCGATCCCTTTTCCTTTTAGTTTTTCCAATTGCATCAGGATCACCCCGTCATAGGGAAGTTTTTTCACTGTAAAATTTTTAAGCGTTAAAGCTTACAAGATTATCTTAGAAGAAACAGGGCCACCCTGCAAGCCCCTATTCTCCGAAACCTATTCAAACTTGAGGTAGCTCGTCATCGCCGGGGCATTCGGCACGATCGAAACCCATGTATTGCCGCGCAAAAGCGGCACTTCCTTGGTCATGGAAGCGTCCTCGTAAGCCCGGATGACGCCGCCAGCCCGCTTCCATTTGATTTTTTTCGCCTTGCCCTGCTGGAACAGATATCCATCTCCCGGACCGACGACGTCCACCTGACGGCGGCCTTCACTATCCAGCACGCGATGCTTTGCGGCAATGACCAGCAGATTGGTCGTCGAGAGCTGCTCGTCTGTCGTCAGATCAAGATGCGGTTTGCCCTCTGTAAGCCGCATGTACTTTTTCTTTTCTGCATCGTAAACAAAGCCTGCTTTGTTGAGCGAATGAAAGACGAGATCGACCTTTGTCGCCGGCTCCCCTTCCGTGATCTCGGCATCTTCCGGCAAAAACGGAAAGTACGGCAGCTCGCCTGTCATGCGAATGCCTTTGTCCAGCATCGCCTGCTCAATCAGCTCCGGTTTGGTATACAGATTATGCGGGGCGTGGCGAAACTTCTCCCGCCAAAAATAGCGGCCGTTGGGAATTTCGTCGAGGTGGCTGTAATCGGAACGAGCCAGCGTGTTGAGCGCATCCGGACTGCCGCCGGCATGAACCAGCATGGCATCGATCCCAACTCCAAGCTGAATAAAATAGGGACGGATGCTGCGGACCGGTCCGATCACTTCCGGCCTTTGACTGTGGAAAACGGCGAGAAGGCGGGTCATTTCCCCTTCTGCCAGCACTTCGTATACCAGATCCGCCTTGTTAATCCCTGATTGCGGGCGGGCCTGCGGTGCATTGTTGATCATGACCATAATCGGCCGCTGGTCCAGCCTTGTCTGGCTGCCCAGGCCGGTAAACGGCGCAGTGTAAGGAAGCTTTGGCGGTTCCGCCGAGGGCGGCTGCACAATCGGAGCGGGCGGCTGCTCGGGCTGCGGCGTCGTGTCAGCCGGTTTGTTCGAACACGCTGCAAGCAGCGCCAGAGAAAGCAACATGAGAGTTCGTGTGATGCGTCTTTGCATGAAAGCGCTCCTTTCCGGTTTTCTCTCGCACCCTCTTTTTTTCTCTGAAAGGAAAACAGAATCCTGCTTCCACACGTTTTCCACGATTCTCATACGCCGCTCCCACACATCCGGCCCGCGACTGTGCTACAATTTATGCAAACTCAGATGAAAAGCGAGGAAGTAAGCCATGCAAACTCCCTACCTCGTCTATCTGGTAGATGACGAAACCAGCCTCTTGGAGCTATTGCAATCGTATCTGCAAAACGCCGGTTTTCAGGTTCGCGCGTTTCAAAGCGGCGCCGAGGTTCTCCCCGTCCTGGAAGAACCGGAGCAGCCCCATATATGGATTCTCGACATCATGCTCCCGGACATCGATGGCTATGAGCTGCTGCGCCTGATCCGGGGCAAATCCGACGTGCCCATCGTCTTTATTTCCGCCCGTGATCAGGACATGGACAAAATCATCGGGCTTGAGCTGGGCAGCGACGATTATCTCGCCAAGCCGTTTCTGCCGCGTGAACTCGTCATTCGCGTGCAAAAGCTGCTGCAGCGCACCTATGAAAAAGGAGGGGCCGCAGTCCCTGCTCCCATTCAGGCTTCCTACGAGGACTGGGTGACGATCGGGCCGTACCAGATCTCCGAAAAGGGACGGCAGGTAAAAGAAAACGGGAACCAGATCGAGCTGACGACTAAAGAATTTGAGCTGATCGTCTACCTCCTCCACAATCAGGGCCTGGCGCTCAATCGCGAGCAAATCCTGACAGCAATCTGGGGAGAGGACTACATCGGTTCCGATCGGGCTGTGGACGATCTGGTCAAGCGCATCCGCAAGAAAATGCCCAAGTTTCCGCTGGAGACTGTCTATGGCTTCGGCTACCGGATGACCCGCACATGAGCAAATTCCGACTGAAAAACCTGCCGCTCTCCCGGCAAATCCTCATCCTGTTCATGCTCTTGACCAGCGTGCTGGGGATCGGAGTCGGGATTGTTTTTCCTTTTGCCGTCAAGCAGTACCTGGTCAACAATACGTATTCGCTTCTGGAGCAGGAGTTTTACACCCTGTCCGACCACATCTCCTTTAACGAGCACAACGAGCTGTTACCGGTACCGGCAGCCGCCCCTTACTTTTTGCAGGTGCTGCTGTCTCGTTATGAATACTCGTTTGACATGATCGTCTTTTCGACCGACGGCGTAGAGCTGGGCAGCCGCATTACGGAGAGGGAACGGTTTTCCTATAACGACGCGGCCGCACTCTACAAGAAAGCGGCCTCCTATCCCGGCAACAAGCTCCAGCACGGGACCCTGGAGCGCGGGGGAGAAGACTATCTGTTCGTCAGCAGGCTGATGGACTACCACGGCTTTCCCTACTATATGGTGCTGTTCTCCAAAGAACGCGAGCTGAATCAAATCAACTCGCTGCTGACCAGGCAGTTTCTCATGATCTTTGTCGTGCTGCTCCTGATCAGCTGGCTGCTGGCCGTCTGGTTCAGCCGCTACCTGAGCAAACCGCTCCGATCGCTGGACGAATCCTGCCAGAAAATCGCCCGGCGACAGTTTGATACGCCGCTCACGCTGGATCGCGGGGACGAGATCGGCCAATTGGCGCGCTCCTTTGAAACGATGAAGGATCAGTTGAAGGAACACGACGAATCTCAGCGCCATTTTGTGCAAAATATTTCCCACGAGCTGAAGACACCGATCATGGCGATACAAGGCTACACGCAGGGCTTGCTGGAGGGAGTCTTCCAGGGCCCGCAGGCGGAAAAAGGATTGCAAACGATCATGCAGGAAAGCAAGCGACTGGAAAAGGTCGTGGGACAGCTCTTGTACTTGACCAAAATCGAATCCGTCTCGCAAATGATGCAGATGGGCAGAGTCGATGTGACGGAGATGTTTCAATTGCTGGAGCAGCGGCTCTCCGTGCTGAACCCGGACATTTCCTGGCAGCTTGATCTGCCGCCCGCCCTCATCCTCGAAGGCGATGGCGAGCAGTTGAGCACTGCCTTTGTCAATATCCTGGAAAACCAGCTGCGCTACGCA
This sequence comes from Brevibacillus sp. FSL K6-2834, assembly GCF_038592925.1. Lineage (NCBI taxonomy): Bacteria > Bacillati > Bacillota > Bacilli > Caryophanales > Paenibacillaceae > Brevibacillus > Brevibacillus sp. FSL K6-2834. The sequence goes on along the minus strand of NZ_CP151945.1, from coordinate 912,062 downwards.
AAAAGCCGGTTGGTCGTGACCGGCCGGCAAGCGGACGACAGGGTCGTCATCACCATCGCAAATGACGGTCCGCCGATCGAAGAAGCTCTGCTCCCGCAACTGTTCCAGCGGTTCCGCAAGGGGAAATCGGGCAAGCACGGACTCGGTCTGGCCATCGCCCGCGCTGTCTTTGAAGCCCACAAAGGCAGCATCGCTGTCCGCAATGAAGCGGAAGGCCCCTGCTTTACGATTACGCTACCCGTAAAGAGATAGCAAACCAGCAGAAAAGCTCCGGACCTCCGGAGCTTTTTGGCCTTTCATTTATTTTGGGTCTTACATTTATGTAACCGGGGGCGGCCGAGTTGTTTTTGCATGGAATAATTCTATTTTATCGTTTTGTATTTTTTTATTATTTCAACTAGAAAGAATATTCGTTGACGCGGCCACTATCAGTTGATATGTTTATAAAATATATATATTATTCACAAATTACTTGGGGGTCTCATTGTGAAAAAGAAAACGATGCTCTTACTCTCCGCTCTACTGACCAGTTCGCTCGTTGCCGGATGTGGTACGGGCGGCGGCGGGAATACCGCTTCGTCACCTTCCACCGCTCCATCTTCTGCTCCATCAGCTCCGTCTTCCGAAGGAGGGGCCGGAGGCGGAAGCTCGAACGTGATCAAGATTGCCACCCAAAGTCCGCTGTCCGGAGCCCAGTCGCTCGAAGGCGACGGCATCAAGCTCGGGGCGCAAATGGCCGTGCAAGAGCGTGCCGAAGCGTTTAAAAAGCTTGGTTTTGAGATCCAGCTCTTCCCGCAGGACGACCAGGCAGACCCGAAAATCGGCGTATCCAACGCGGAAATGCTGATTTCCGACCCGGACGTGTACGCGGTGGTCGGCCACTACAATACAGGCGTCGCCATCCCGTCCTCTGTCAAGTATGAAGAAGGCAAGCTCGCAATGATCTCCCCTGCAAATACCGGGGTCGAGCTGACGGAAGCGAACAGAAAGAGCGTAAACCGGATCGTCGCTCGCAACGACCAGATCGCTCCTGCCGCAGCCAAATACGCAAAAGACAAGTTGGGAGCCGCAACGGTCTACCTCGCTCACGACAAAACGGCCTATGGCCAAGGCTTGACCGACGAGGTCCGCAAAGCATTCAAGGACCTGGGTGTAACCGAAGTCGGCTACGAAGGGGTCACCGCAGGCGAAAAGGATTACAGCGCAATCGTCAACCAATTGGTGGCGAAAAAGCCCGATCTTGTCTTCTACGGCGGCATGTACGCGGAGATGGGCATCATCGCCAAGCAAGCCCGCGAAAAGGGCTTCACCGGCAAATTCATGGGCGGCGAGGGATTGGAGTCGGCGGATATGTATAAAATCGCCGGACCCGCTGCGGAAGGGATCGTTTATGCGACTGTCGTAAGCGACATCCGTTCGCAGGAGCAAGGCAAGCAATGGGTAGAAAAATTCAAGGCAGCCTTCAACAAAGAGCCAGGCGCGTTCTCTCCTTTTGCTTATGACGCTACACTGGTCGCCTTGAACGGAATGGAAAAGGCGATTCAAGAAAACGGGGGCAAAAAGCCTACCCGCGAGCAGGTCATGAATGCAATCCGCGCCACGAACGAGTTCAGCGGTCTGTTTACAAAGGTCACCTTTGACGAAAAAGGCGACAACAAGCACTCCCAGGTTTACATCTATCAATACGGAAAAGAAAAAGCCGAATTTTTGGGCGAAGCAGGAAATTAAGGGGACACACGAAAAAGCACCTGTCTTGAAAAAAAAGACATGGTGCTTTTCTTTTTTTATGGAACGAAACGGCCCTCTGCCGCCAAAACTAAACCCCTCATCCTTGTCGCCAGGATGAGGGGTTCGTCTGTCCCTCATCTTTCAGCCAATCTTACCAGAAGCGCCGACCGGACTGTTATCAGCATCTTTCGATCAATCTCGCCAAGAGAGCCGACCGGACTGGGATCTGGTCGATCTCGATGAACTCGTCCGGGGAATGGGCATAGCCCCCTTTGGCCCCCAGCCCGTCAAGCGTTGGGACACCGCATGCGGCAGCAAAGTTGCCGTCGCTGACACCGCCCGTACCGGACTCCTCCAGCTCGATCCCGATTTCTTGCTCGGCAATGCTTTTTGCCAAAGCGAACAGCCTGCCGATCTCGTCTGTCCTCTCCATCGGCGGTCGTCGCATGCCTCCGGTCACGGTCAGGCGGGTACCGGGAAGACTCGGCTGCAAGGAGTGGAAAAGCTGTTCCATCTGCCTTGCAGCCTCCAGCGTCATCACCCGTACATCCACCTCTGCCTCGGCAAAGTCCGCCACGACATTCGAGCCGATTCCTCCTTTGACAAGCCCGACATTCACCGTCGTGCCCACCTCGTAATCGGTAAAGGTGTGCAAGTATTGAATGATCCGGGACATCTCCTCGATAGCCGATACCCCTTTGGCGTGATCGACACCGGCATGCGAGGAGACCCCGTGCACGCGAAGCTGGAAGTGGGCGCTCCCCTTCCGCCATGTTTTGAGAGCGCCGTGCGGTTCTGTTGGCGGCTCCAGAACAAAGCTGGCTACCGCCCCTTCCGCCTCCCGTTCTACCAACCGTCGCGAGGTCGGACTGCCGATTTCTTCGTCGCTGTTCAGAAGGAGAACGACCTGCTTGTCAGCGGGGAATTGCCCCAGCTCCTGCAGGGCCCGCAAAGCGTAGAACGCCTGCAGTACGCCTGCCTTCATGTCGTACACGCCGGGGCCGTACGCTCTGCCATTTTTTATCGCAAATGGCCTGCGGTCCGCCTCTCCCTCCGGCCAAACGGTATCGTAATGTCCAATGACGAGCACCCGCTTCTCGCCGTTTCCGAGCACACAGCGCAGCTGATCTCCATACTGTTCATTGGCGATACGCTCCGCTTGCCCGCCTGTCAGCTCGACAAACCTTTTGCCAAACCAGTCTGCCATCCGGTCCCCCAGCGCTTTGCTGCGCGAAGGCGAATCCATGTTGACACACTGCCTGAGATCCTCGATCAATTGCTGTTGATACTGTTGCAATAATAAGTGGATGTCCATTGTGCCTCTTCCTTAGTGGGATTGAGAATTGAGTCCAAACAGCCGTTCCAGTCCGTACACCTTTTCCAGGATGACGATAAACAAAAGACTGAGCAGGATGACCACTGAAGAGATGGACGCAACCAAAGGATCGAGCGTCTCCTGCATGTAGGTGAAAATAGCCAGCGGCAGCGTTGTCGTGTCAGGCGCCACTAAGAACAGGGATACCGTCACGTTGTCAAAAGAAGTCAAAAAGGAAAAAATCATCCCTGACACAATAGCCGGACGCAGCAGAGGCAGGGTAATGTCCCAGAACACCCGCAGCGGACGCGCTCCCAGCATGTAGCCCGCCTTCTCCAGCGTATAGTCAAACGTGCTTAATCCGGTCAACACGAGACGAACGACATACGGAATGGAAATCAGTATGTGCGCAAGCAGCAGCCCGGTAAACGTACCGGCTATCCCGATACGCGTAAAGAACAGCAGCGCGGCAATCCCGATAATGAGCGATGGAACGGTCAAAGGAGACAGCAGCAGGCCGTTGATGATTCCTTTTCCGCGAAACTTGTATCTGTGCAGGGCCATCGCTGCCAGCGTGCCGATCAGGGTTGCCAGCACAGCGGTGATGGCCGCGAGCTTGATGCTGAACCAGAACGATTCGATAAATTCCGGCCGTTCGAGAATCATCGTGTACCACTGCCAGGAAAAGCCTTCGGGAGGAAAAGAGAGATATCCCGCCGCGGTAAATGAACTCGGTATGATAACCAGAAACGGCAGGTTTACCAGGATGAGTACCAAAAAGGTGATAAGGCCAAGCGGTTTCAGTTTTGTCATGACGAAAACACCTCTTTGTATCGCTTGGTCTCAATCAGCCTGGTGTAGAGAGTCACAAGCAAAATCGTACTGCCCAAAAGCAGAAATGCCAGCGCCGCTCCCAGCGGCCAGTTCAGCGTAGCCATTATCTGTTCATAAGCAATTACCGGCATGACTTTCACCGACGTTCCCCCCATCAGTGCAGGTGTGACGAATGCGCTCATGGACAGGCTGAAAACGAGTGTCGTCCCGGCGACAAGCCCCGGCAGACTGAGCGGCAGTGTCACGGTAAAAAAGGTCCGCACCCGGGATGCCCCGAGGATCGAGGCGGCCTTGGACAAGGACGGATCAATCGCATACAGGCTGGTCGCAATCGCCAGTACCATATAGGCGATAAAGGAGTCCGTCAGACCGATTACGACGCCTAGCTCGTTGTACAGCAACCGGAGCGGCTCTTTGATCAGTCCGAGCGCAAGCAAAACCTCGTTGATCCAGCCCTTTTCCCCGAGCACGACCACCCAGCCGAAATTGCGGATGACGACACTGATCAGGTGGGGAGCGAGGATCAGCATGGTCACGATGCCCCGCATCTTTCCCGTCGCCTGAGCCATAAACATCGCCACCGGAAAGCCGAGGACCAGCGAACAGAGTACGGTCCAAAGGCTGACCCGTATCGTCCTCCACATGATCTCCGCATAATACGGGTCCTTTGCAAACAACAAGTAGTTTTCCACGCTGAAGGCTTGCTCGTCATTTTGAAAGCTGAGCAGCAGCATGAGCAGCATCGGGAGAAGAAAGACGCCGAGCAGAACGACCATGCTCGGTGCCGTCAAAAGAAGAATCGACAGCCTTTTGTTCATCGTCATCCCCTCTCCGCCGGCATGACCAGCACATCTTCCGCATCCCAGCTGCAAGAGACAGCCTTGCCGGGGACGAGCTCCACGCCTTTATCGACCGTTTGCAGCTTGACAGATATGCTGTGCCCGTTTGCCTGCACCTCGCATTCCGTATAGGAACCGAGGAACGAGCTGAGCTTCAACTGACCGTTGACCCGATTTCTTCCTTCCGGCGCCGTATCGGCAGACAGTCTGATTTTTTCCGGACGGATAAAAACGGTTGCTTTTTGCCCGGGGAGAAGCATCAGGTTTGCAGACTTTGCCTCTACGAGAAGACCGCCGATTGTCTGGATGATCAAGGAGTCGCCTTCATGCCCGGCGACTTCTCCCTCGAGACGGTTGGTCTTGCCGATAAACGTATGGACAAATTCGGAAGCAGGCCGGTTGTAAATATCCTTCGGTGTGCCGATCTGCTCGATGAAGCCGTGGTTCATCACGACGATCCGGTCTGACAGGGAGAGCGCCTCTTCCTGATCATGTGTCACAAAAATGGTCGTAACGCCGATTTCCTGGTGCAGCCGTTTCAACTCATCGCGCAGCTCTTCTCTCAGCTTCGCGTCGAGATTGCTGAGCGGCTCGTCCAGCAAGAGCAGAGACGGCTCGATGACCAGCGCACGGGCGATGGCGATGCGCTGCCGCTGCCCTCCGGACAACTGCTTCGGGTAGCGGTCTGCGACATGCGGCAGCTTGACCAGATCAAGCACGCGTCCCACCCGCTCCTGGATCTGCGATTTGCTGATTTTTCGCAGCTTCAGCCCGTAGGCGATATTCTCCGCTACGGTCATGTGCGGAAAGAGCGAGTAGGTCTGGAACACCATTCCCAGCTCACGCTTGTAGGGAGGGACACCGTTCATCCGCTGTCCCTTGATCAGCAGATCGCCGCCATCCGGGTCAAGGAAACCGGCGATCATATTCAGCGTGGTCGTTTTGCCGCAACCCGACGGCCCTAAAAACGAGACGAACTCTCCCTGCTCCACTTGCAGGTTGAAGTCCTGAACCACGATATTGTTCTGAAACTTCTTCATGAGGCTGCGCAGTTCGACATCAATCACCTTGCTCAAACAGACACCTACTTTCCTGTAATGGGTGCGATTTCTTTATTGAAGCGGTCCAGCCAACTGGCCGTTTCCTTCCCGATGACATCGTAGTCGAAGTTTACGACCTTGCTGCGGTCAAACTCCAATTGCTTCGCCACATCCTCCGGAAGCTTCACAGCAGTGGCAGGATTGTAGTACAGCTCCGTCGCGTACATGGTCTGTACCTCGTCACTCAGCAAAAAGTCGATAAATGCCTTTGCCGCATTCGGATGCTTGGCCCCTTTTACCAATGTCGCTACGTTCGGAACGATGTTTCCGCCCTCTTGCGGGAAGACGAATTCCAGCGGAAGTCCGGCGTCTTTTTGGGTCAGGCTGCGAGCCATCGTCCAGGTAGTGTACGCCGCGCTCTTGTTTTGCAGGTTTTGCTGCAGCTGGGCCGCGCTCTTCGCAAAGGTAGGCATATATCCCGCAATCGTTTTCATTTTTTCAAAGCCGGGCTCGATGTTTTTCTCGGAGCCTCCGTCTGCATAGGCCATCATGATCATCGCGGAGCGGCCGAAGTTGCTTGCTACATCAGTCATCGTAATATAGCCTTTTACTTCCGGCTTGGCGAGGTCATTCCAGGAAGCCGGTACCGGCAGATTTTTTTCTTTGACCAATTCGCTGTTGTAGGAAATGCCCATCGGGGTAAAGTTGACGGTTACGCCGCTGTTTTCCGCGATCTTCAAGTCATCCGGGACATTTTTCATATTCGGAATGTCCGCTTCGGAGATCGCTTCCCAAAGCCCCTCCTGGCGGCCTTTTTCCTGCTCGCCGCCCTCGATGACGGTCATGTCAATTTGAGGCGAGTTTTTCTGCGCCTTCACCTTGGCGACAATTTCCGTGGAAACGCCAGACACGTACGTCAGCTTGACATTCGGATATTTCTCGTTGAACTTTTTGAAGATCACGTCTTTCATCAGCTTTTCGACAGTGGCCCCGTTGCCCGCGATGACCAGCGTGTCCTCCAATTGAGCCTCGGCTTGTCCGGCACTCTTGTTGTCTGCCGGTTGGCCCTGTGGCGCAGATGATTGCGGTGCAGAAGTGGACGAACCACAGCCTGCGAGTAGTGAACCTGTCAATGCAAGAACAGAGAGCAGCGATAATGTCTTTTTCTTCACTTGTCTTCATCCCCCGTATCTCTAATTGTTGTTCACGAATAGAGAACGATGTTTGCTATTCAAGAACATTAGTGTTATACTACCATAAGTATACTGACAATTCAAGATAGTCTGAGTAGAGGGAGGATTCTCCCCTTTCCTTTTGAAAGCTTTTCGATTATGCTTGACTACTATCAATGCCTGTTACGGAGGAATGACCTATGGATCAGGTTTTGTCTTCAGTACGAAATGGCTGCAAGCTATTGAAAATGTTCCTGGACGGTCCCCCGGAGATGGGAGTGACAGAGCTCAGCAAAAGGCTGCAGCTTTCCAAGGGGGCTGTGCACAAGCTGCTCACCACATTGGAGTCGGAGGGATTTATCCGGAAAAACGAAAAAACCAAGCAGTACACGCTTGGCTATACATTGCTGGAATTAGGGGACAAAGTGATCAAAAACCATGACATCGTCGCATTTTCAACGCCGTATATTCAACGGTTGCTGGCCCGCACCCAGGAGCTCGTTGTCCTTTGCATACAGGATGGAAAAGACGCCATCTATGTGAGCAAAGCGGATTCGCCCCATCCGATCCGGTTTACGCTCGAGACCTACCGGCGCTTTCCCATGTATTCGACTTCCGCCTCCCGCGTGCTTTTGGCATACCGGACGCCAGAATTTCAGGATGAAATTTTGCGGGAGGAGATCAAGGGCTACACGCCGCATTCTTTTACCTCCGTCGAAGAAATCAAACAAAATTTGCAGGACATCCGGGAGCGCGGCTATGAATTCAGCTCTAACCGGCGAAACGTCGGAGTAACCGGCATGGCCGCGCCGATCTTCGATTCGACTGGCGAGGTGGTTGCCTCGATCAGCGTAATTGGACCTTCAGATCGCGTGCTTCCTCAGCAAGATGTGATTCGCAATGAGTTGCTTACAACCGTACAGGAGATGTCTGCCGAGTTGGGATACAGGTATCAACTGACAAGACCAGTCTTATGATTGGTCTTCTTTTTTTAGGAAAACTAGGAAAAGTACACGTTTCATAACCTTTCCCATAGTTTTACGTTTACGTCAACGTTAATGTCTGTTAAGATAGGAGATGTCATTTTTTATTTGTGATTGGAGGAACCTTTCATGTATCAAATCGAGGAGGTCGCCAAAAAAACCAATCTCACCAAACGGGCCCTCCGCTACTATGAAGAATTGGGCCTGGTCAGTCCGTCCGGCCGAACGGAAAGCGGGTACCGCCTGTACACGGACGAAGACGTCACCCATATTCTGCACGTCAAAAACACCCGTGATCTCCTCGGCGCTTCCCTGCAGGAAATAAAGGAAATCATGGATCTTGGCAAACGCTACGAGCTTTTGAAGCAGGACTACTTTTCCGATAAGCATGCGAATGACCAGCATGTGGGCGAAAAGCTGCGCTTGCTGACAGAGCTGGAGGTAACGCTGAGAGCACAGCGGGACGTTCTGCAGGAAAAGCTGAACAAGCTGACGGAGATGCTGCAGGGATACGATGAAAAGCTGACTCGCATTACGAATAAGAAGCGGGAATTGGAAAAAGAGAGCAAGGAGTGAACATCAGTGAGCAGTCATGGAGCTTCTTTCCAAACCTTGTTTAAACAGCCCAAATCGGCCTGGGCTGTCGCTTTTGCTTGTATCGTCGCCTTTATGGGCATCGGTCTGGTCGACCCGATCCTGCCGGCGATTGCCGAAAAGCTGAACGCCACCCCCAGCCAGGTATCCCTGCTGTTTACCAGCTACATGGTGATGACCGGGATTACGATGCTCGTAACCGGGTGGGTATCCAGCCGGATCGGTCCAAAAGCCTACGCTGTTGTTCGGTCTTTTGGCGATTATCGTCTTTGCCTTTATGGGCGGAATGTCGAATTCCGTTACGGAAATCGTTTGGTACCGCGCCGGGTGGGGATTGGGAAATGCCTTTTTCATTTCCACCGCACTCGCCGTGATCGTCAGTGTAGCCAGCGGCGGTACGGCCGGAGCGATCGTTCTGTACGAAGCGGCGATCGGACTGGGCATGTCCGTCGGGCCGCTGCTCGGAGGATTGCTTGGCGGCATTAGCTGGCGGGGACCGTTCTTTGGCGTTTCCGTACTGATGGCCATCGCTTTTCTCGCTGTTTTTGTCCTGTTGAACGAAGTCCCAGCTCCCAAACGGCGCAGCTCGATTGCCGATCCGTTGCGGGCCCTGACTCACCGGGGACTGTTTACCCTGGCCGCCACTGCCCTTTTGTACAATTACGGATTTTTTACTCTGCTGGCCTTCTCTCCGTTTGTCCTGCACATGGATGAACACAGCCTCGGCTTCGTCTTTTTCTTCTGGGGCGTAATGCTCGCGATTACCTCGGTGATCATAGCGCCGCTGCTGCAAAGGAAATACGGATCGATCCCGACGCTGAACATGATGCTGTTCTTGCTGGCCATCGTCCTTGCTGTTATGGGATTCGGCGTAGAATCGCAAACGACTCTGGTCGTCGCCATCGTCATCGCCGGCGCCATACTCGGCATCATCAATACGGTTTTGACTACCGCGGTGATGGATGTAGCCCCGGTCGAACGGGCAGTCGCTTCCTCAGCGTACAGCTTCGTCCGCTTTTCCGGCGGAGCGATCGCACCGTGGCTGGCAGGGAAGCTGGCCGAATGGTATTCGCCGCATGTGCCTTTCTATGCGGGGGCGGTTGCGGTGATTGTCAGCATTCTGGTGCTCGCCGTGGGGAAAAAGGTTTTGGCGCATGTCAATTGATCCCTTTTGCTGAGGATTTGCGAGTGTTGCTTACGCCCATGAAATAAGATATTAACCGGGCAGCTGCATTTGAACAAACACTGGGGCATTTTTCTCACTTCCACTCCGAAAGCTGCTGCGGTGAAGAGAAGCCTGTTTCCATTCTCTGCTCCGGTCTACGTCCCACAAGGATGCGGAAACTGTCCGCTCCGCAATGATCCCGAGGGAATCGCAAAACGGCGCGCAGCTACGCAGTGGATTCATGGGTTGCGATTCTGTTTCCTCGGGATCACTGCTCCGCTGGGCTGGACTTCGCTAGTCGCTTCGACTGGAAACAGGCTTCTCTGTCGAGCGGAATTGCTTCTTCCAGCTTTAAAAAGCATGTGGGATATTTCAAGGCTGGCCAAGGTTCATGGCAGCCTCTCCCAAACCGTTCGGGCTCATGTCCGAACGGTTTTTTGATGGAAACCAGCAGCTGTTGAGATGAAAAAGGAGAAAACCGCGAAGGTCTTTGGGACACCTCCCAGGCTCCATTCCAAAAGCAAAACACGCCTTTAGCGTCCAACTCTGAGACGCTACCCTGAGCAGGCTGCTTTTGGACGCGGTTTTGCTTTTGGAATGGAGCCGGACAGTCAATCCCCCTCGCAGTGTCCCACCGAACCTGGAGCGGTTTTCTCCTTTTTCATCTCCTCCCCCAAAGCCTGTCCAACCGCCAAAAAAAAGCTGCTGCGGTGAAGAGAAGCCTGTTTCCATTCTCTGCTCCGGTCTACGTCCCACAAGGATGCGGAAACTGTCCGCTCCGCAATGATCCCGAGGGAATCGCAAAACGGCGCGCAGCTACGCAGTGGATTCATGGGTTGCGATTCTGTTTCCTCGGGATCACTGCTCCGCTGGGCTGGACTTCGCTAGTCGCTTCGACTGGAAACAGGCTTCTCTGTCGAGCGGAATTGCTTCTTCCAGCTTTAAAAAGCATGTGGGATATTTCAAGGCTGGCCAAGGTTCATGGCAGCCTCTCCCAAACCGTTCGGGCCGAACGGTTTTTTGATTTAAACCAACAGCTGTAGAGATGAAAAAGGAGAAAACCGCGAAGGTCTTTGGGACACCTCCCAGGCGAAATGGAAAAAGCAAAACACGCCTTTAGCGTCCAACTCTGAGATGCTTCCTTAGAGCAGGCTGCTTTTGGACGCGGTTTTGCTTTTGGAATGGAGCCGGACAGTCAATCCGCCGCGCAGTGTCCCACCGAACCTGGAGCGGTTTTCTCCTTTTTCATCTCCTCCCCCAAAGCCTGTCCAACAACACAAAAACCAAAAAAAGTGGCTGCGAAAGAAAGAAGCCTATTCCCTGAAAAACGAAAAACCCCGCTAGCACGCAGGGCTTTCCAAACAATCTGAATCATAGGGAAACACTCAAGCTCCCAAGCCGTCTCTGCCGCTTGGCTCGCTAAACCAGAATCGTCCCGTTCTCCACAACCAACCGATTGTCAATCCACATAGTCGGCTTCAGAATCATCCCGTCAGTATGGAAAGGCGCATCGACATTCCCACCGATGTTCAAGCTTTTGCCAATCCCGACATGGAAGGCCCCGAGAATCCGCTCGTCCTCGATCAGCTTTCCGCTCAGTACAGCCTTGTCATTGGTACCGATACCGATCTCGGCAATGTTGTAAACATTCGGGTTGTTGAAGGAACGCAAGAGAGCCTCGAATTCCACCGCTGTGTTGCCGCCCTCAATTTCCGTGATCATGCCGTCTGCCACTTTCAGCACGACCGGCTTGTCGACAATGCCGAACGGCGCCAGACTGCCGTCAAACACCATGGTTCCGTTGGTGGCTCCTTCAAGCGGCGCAGTCGCAGTCGTTCCGGCCGGGGCAAAATTCCATTGGCCTGCTTCCTCGCAGATGCCGTCTACCGCCATCGTGGAGCGTCCTTTGATCGGGAAGGTGATGTCCGTCCCGTTGGGGCAGGTCACGCGAACGGTCTCGGCGGATTCGAGCATAGCGACGAATTGGCTGGTCAATTCGCTCATTTTTTTGTAATCGGCGTTGACGGCTCCCGTCATCATCCGTTCATCCAGACCGCTGCAGACGAGCACGCGTGTCCCTTGCTTGCGCGCCTGGCGAATGGCTTCGACGTGCGTAATCGAGACAACGGGCAGCACCACGGCCGCATCGGCGCTTTTCAGACTCTCTGCTACGATTCCCATCGGTTCCTCGTTTTGCGTGGAGACAACCGGATAGATCACCTTGCCCGTTTTCGCTCCCAATAGCGCTCCCGCTGTGGTGAATGCGTCGACGAGCTGCTCGTTTTGCTTGTCATCCGCGACAATGACGACCTCTTCGCCCCGCTTCACCTTCAGCCCGTTTTTCATCACATTGAAAGCAGATTGAATGATGAATTTATTCATTGCTGCCCCTCCTTCTGCAAAAGGTCCAGAATCAACTGCACCGTTTTGTCAATCTCTTCTTCGGTGTTGAAATAATGGAGCGATACGCGGGCCATTTTATTGATGCCGTACTGCTGCAGCATCGTGTTGGCCATAAAGGTGCCGGATTCGATGATGATGCCGTTCTCTTCCAGATACTGTGTAATCCGGTCGGGCGACAAGCCCTTTACGTTGAACGGGATCAGCGCCAGTCTGTCTTCCAGCCGCTCGGGTCCGTAGATGACCATGCCCGGAATCTTTTCCATTTGTCCCACCGCGTACGCCGTCAGCTTGCGAACCCGCTCGTAAATCGCTTCGACGCCGATCGCTGAAGCGTATTCCAGAGCCGCTCCCAGACCGAGAATGGAAGGAACGATCGGGCAGCCGGCTTCGACCCGCTTGGCGATGGGCAGGAAGCTGTACTCGTTGGTGTCAAAATCCCAGCTCGTTCCGCCCCATCCGATCAAGGCGGGCGTGATGGACTCGATCCATTCGCTTCTGATAAAGAGAATCCCTGAGCCTTCCGGGCCGCGCAGTCCTTTGCGGCCACATGCGGCGAGGAAATCGCATTTCACCTTTTTCACATCGATGGGGACCATCCCCAGGCTTTGCGAGGCGTTTACGAGCGTCAGCACGCCGTGCCTCTTGGCCATTTCGCAGATCGCTTCGATCGGCTGGAGGGCGCCTGAAGCATTGGGCAGGTGAGAAACAGAAATCAATTTCGTCCGGGGAGTGATCAGCTCTTCCAGGGCGGCTGGGGAGATAACCCCGCTTCTGTCCGTCTTGAGAACCTTCAGCTTGATCTTGCCCTCGCGCTCCAGCCGCAGCCACGGTACAAAATTGCTGTGGAATTCCAGATCGGCGATGATCACTTCATCTCCTTCCGACCAAGTCAGGCCGCTGGCGACGAAATTGATCGCTTCCGTTCCGTTTTTGACAAAGGCAATTTCATTGGCCCCCGCTCCGATGTAGCGGGCCGCCTCCTCGCGGATGGCATCCACCCGGTCATAGGTCTCCTTGCGAAAAGAGGGCAGATAGGGGCCCAGCTCTGTTGTTTTGCGCAAATAGTCGGTCATGGCTTCAATCACTTGGCGTGGAGGTGCAGATGCTGCCGCAGTGTCCAGGTATGCATAGCGTTCATGCAGAGGCGTATCCTGTCTGATCTGTTGGATATTCATGATTCCACTCCCTCTTTATTGGGCGTTTACAGTGTGATCAGTTCCTTGGAGGAGGTCATGAGATTGAGATAACCATCCTTGGTGACGATGATGTTGTCTTCGATCCGTACGCCGCCTTTGTCAGGCAAATAGATTCCCGGTTCGACCGTAAACGCCATGCCCGGCTCAAGCACGAGCTGGTTGTTCTGCATCATGTACGGCGCCTCATGCGCTCCCAGTCCGATTCCGTGGCCGGTACGATGAGTAAAGTAGGTGCCGAAGCCCTTGCTCTTGATGATGCTCCGCGCCTTGTCGTCTACCTCGTGAGCGGTAATGCCCGGCTTGATAATGTCAATGGCAGCCTGCTGTGCTTCCCGGACCGTCTCGTAGATCAGCTTCAGTTCGTCCGAGATCTCTCCTACGGCGACCGTGCGTGTAATATCCGCCACATATCCTCCGTAGATGGCGCCGAAATCAAGAACGACCAGCTCGCCTGCTTCGATTTTCTTGGAGGCAGCGCGTCCGTGCGGCAGTGCTCCGCGATAGCCGGAGGCGACAATCGTTCCGAACGGCGTGCCCTCGGAGCCGCGTTTGCGCATTTCGTATTCCAGCCGCGCAGCGATCTCCAGCTCGATTGCCCCAGGCTTGATGTACGGCAGTGTCGCTTCCAGACTTTCTTCCACGATTGCTACCGCTTTTCGCAAATACTCGATTTCCGCTTCGTCCTTGCACATGCGGAAGGAATCGAACAGCTTGCTGACATCCTGAGTGTCCGTGCTGCCCAGTTGCTCTACCGCTTTCAGCTCGGCAACCCGCATCGTACCGAACTCGACGCCGACCTTGCCCAGCTTGCCCTTGGCATCGACCAGCTCCTGCAGCGCCTTGGCGGAGCCTTGTTCATCGGTGTACCAGAAAATATCTCCTTTTACCGTGGACTGGACCTTGCTCAGCTCCACCTGCGGAGTCACGAACAGCCATTTTCCCTCCGCCGTCACAATGGCGAGTGTAAGCCGCTCGCTCTGCTTCAGCTGCAGGCCGGTAAAGTAGTAGAGGTTGGGACCGGGAACCAGTACGGCTGCGTCCACCCCTGCTTCCCGAATCTTTCCTGCCAGAGCTTGCTGTCTTTTATCGAACATCTTTCCTCATCCTCCTGTTCGTTGTTGCAGGGACTTGCCGCCCCCGCCTACAGTTTTTTCAGTTTAAATACGGAGCTAAAGAAGCTGTACAGCGCATCTCCGGCGATAAACCCTGCCGCGAGAATGCTCATGGTCGTCTCAGCCTGCTTGCCTCTCACCTTCAGCACGACAGCGCGGATGACGATGCCCGCCAGCACGGCCCAGCCTGCCGGCACGTTGAGCAGCAGCAATCCGGTCGCGAACAGGACGCCCATCTGACGCTTGGAACCGCCGACGATTTGCAGGATCGCGCCAGGAATCGCCCACAGGAACAATTGACGGGCAATGTCGCCGGAGACGCCTGCCTCAATCGTCGCCGCATATACCTTGTCGACCGGCGGCACAAGGTTTTGGGCAAAGTAGCCTTTGTATGCGATCAGTACAGCGATCGCCGCTACGCCAAATGCGATCATCCCGGCGATAAATTGCTGTTTGCGTCCATCCAGCTCATACGCCATATCCTCTCCGTTGCCGCGAAGAATGTAGCCTGTCTTCAGGTCGTAGCCCATGTCGGCAAATGCCGGACCCGTAGCGGCGCTAAAGCCGACCAGAAGGCCCAAAGCAAGCGGCGGGAAGCCGATCAAAATCCCGATGATCAAGGTGATCAGCGCGACTGCGAAAGCCGGAAACCAGCCGGAGTGCATGGCGGCAATGCCGACGATGACTTCATGGACAAATGCGGCAAAGGCGGCAAACAAGAGAAACAAAAGAAGCATGCCAAAGGACATTTTTGTAATCACGCCGCCGATGATCGCGATGATGAGGGCGATCACCAGATAAGCGATAAATCCAAATCCGAGCGCTCGCGAGGTATCTTTCTCTGTACGCGTATACGGCTCTTCTTTTTCCACTGCAGAAGCTGCGTCTGTTTTCTTTTTCTTTAAAATGATCGTCGTTACTTGAATCAGTGCAACAACACCGGCACCAATCATAAAGCCGTGGGGAATGTAGAGTTTGTTTACGTCTACGCCGAACAGCGGAACGGAGTAGCCGCGAAGCAGAAGACCGACCCCAAACATGAGCAGAGCCCAGATGTTTCCGATGAAGGCTACGCCAAACGCTGACATCGGGATGCCCATTGCCGAACCGGCGATTCCCCCGAGGGCGCCCAGCCCGAGCCAGCCAGCGCGCTTGCCTCCCTGATCGCCTGCTTTGATCGATTCAGCCGTGGCAATGCCCGGAGGCCATGCTCCGCTGGCGGGAAATACTTTGGAGTCAAAGAGGCGATACAAAATGGCGGCGTCTGCAAACATCGCCAGGACCGCGCCGATCAGCATCGGGATGATCAGCTCGTGATGGCCCATCATAAACGGGATGCCGATCGGAATCATCAGGCTGTTCCCGGCCCCGAAAGTCGCCGAGGAGATCGCCGTCTGGATCAGGTTTTGTCGATGGACAGAGCGGTATTTGCGAAAGAGAGTTACCGGGATGCGAGAGATGACCATGGCGATCAGTGCCCCGATAATGGCCGTGTTCGCTGATATGCCGAGTGTCACGATCAGCTGCATGCCGATAATGGCCCCGATTACGGACAAACCGATGGTAAGGAGAAGCGTAAACGGTTCCAGAGCTCTTGGATGCTTTTTGTTTTCCGGCTGCTTTTCCATATTTTTTACCCCCAAAATTGATTAAGTGTTGTACGGAACCATTTTTATCTGGGTTGATGCAGCTGCTTACAAGTAACGGAAAGAGTAATCATTCAGCAGTTGTTGAATCTCGTCTCGTGCTTTCATCAGATGGTCCAATAACTCGGGCACTTTTTCTTCAGCCAGCCGGTGATCCGGGCCGGCGATTCCCAGGGAGCCGAGGATTTTGCCATTTTTGTCAAACAGAGGCATATGCAGCCCCGCAACCCCTTCGTTGTACTCCCCTGCCGAATAGGCCCAGCCGTTTTTGCGAATCATCTGCAACTGTTGCCGCAAGACTTCGGGATTTACGATCGTCCTGGATGTAAGCGGATTTAATCCTCTGGAGATAATCTCTTCCCGCTTGTCTTCGGGCAGATGCGCCATCATAACCCGGCCAATCGAACCGGCGTACAGCGGAAATCTTCTGCCCACGGTTACGGAATACTTCAAAACATGAGAGCTTTCCACGATTTCTACATAGACCCCTTCGAGGCCATCCAGCCAGCTCAGGAAGACGGATTCCCCCGTCTGTTCTGAAAGCCCTTTCATAACCGGAACCAAAACATCCCCGGGCTGAATGCGTGCCTTGACTTTCTGGGCGATCTGCAAAAACTCCAGTCCCAGCTCGTACTTCTTGTTCTCCGGATTTTGCCTCAGGTAGCCAAACTGTTCAAAGGTCGCCAAAATGCGGTGGACAATCGTATGGCTCATGTCGAGCTCTTTTGCGATTTCCCTGACTCCCCAGGCTGGTTTTTCCTCAGAAAAGCATCTGAGCAGTTCCAAAGATTTTTCCAACGTTTTCAGAGACAACGACTTCATACCCCCTTCGCACACTGTACCGATAATCGAACCATTGTACCTTTTTATAAATTTATTATATTGAATGACTTTGCCGATTTCAATCATTATTCTCAACATTCAGGCTGGAAACGATCCCCTTTTGCAAAAGGCAACGAAAAAAGCAGGAATCGCAAAGGTTTTTCCTCTGCAACACCTGCTTATGCTACTTTCCCTCTACAATCCCAAAAAAAGCCGCCAGCCAATCAGCGCCGCTACTCCCGCGAGCAGCGCCCAGACGATGTGTTTCCTCCACAATCCCACCGCCAAGGCAATGACTCCGGCTGCCAGATACTCGGGACTCCACTGCCCGTCTCTCAAATGAAACAGGATCGGCGGTACCGTCAGCGAGCTGAACACCCCGACCGGCACCATCGCGAGCCCTCTTTTCAACCAATCGGGCACAGACCAGCGGGTACTGATCAGCAGCATCGGGAAACGCGTCAAATACGTAACGAGAGCCATCAGCAAAATGTAAAGAACGACATTATCCATCCCGCTTCACCGCCCCTATAGCTACAGCCGTCAGCGTACCCCCGATCACCGCGGCCACCCCTCCTCCCAGCCAGTAGGCCAGACAAGCAACCAATGAAGCGGATACGGCTACCTTCACGTGAAAGGATGAGATCAGGTTTACGGCAAGAAACCCTAAAAACGTCGCGATAAAGGCAAAGTCGAGACCAAACGCCTCGGTCTCTGTAAATACTGTCCCGAACCAGGCACCAGCAAGGGTACTGGCATTCCAGATGACGTAATCCGCGATGCTCGCTCCGGCAAAATACGGAAGGCTCGGCTTGTTTCCCGCTGTCAGGTACGTAATTTTCAAGGCATAGGTCTCGTCATTTAATGTACTTGCCATCAAGGAAAGCTTCCACGGAGGGGTTTCGCGAAAATAGGGACCGAGAGACAAACCGTATAACAGATGCCTTGCATTTAATAGTGCGGTTGAAACCAAAATCGGCCACCCTACGATTCCCTGAGAGATCAGGCCTACTGCCGCAAACTGGGACGAGCCCGCATTCACGAGCAACGAAAAAAGCATGGCCTCTGTAATTCCCAGCCCTGCTTGTCTGGCCAAGATCCCGAATACCAACCCGTCAATGATACCTGCAGACGCAACGGGCAGGATTTGTTTCATCCCTTGTACGAACAAATTTTTCGATGAATGCAAGCAGTCCACCCTCCTGACACACCCACTCTATTATTGTCTGTACATTCTGTCAATTACTGTGCAAAGGCGCTTCTGCTTGTTCCTGTACCTGTATGCCGATCGGGTTCGGGTCGGATGGATCTCGGCTTCGTACCGAATCGTCCACAAGTACGGAATCGTCCATGAGTACGAGTAGCTCATTTGTCACCTTCGTCCGGGATACCGGGCAGACTCAATCAGCGTAAGTGCGTCAATCTCTTTCATGGCTGGTCAAATACGGCTTCCACACTTCTTCAAGCAGGCATATCCCCTGCTCGATAGCTTCGGCGGACATGCCGCCAAAGCCAAATTGAAAGGCAGGCAAGCTGTCCTTTGGCTGATGCAGCCATTTTCGGGTCGTAGGATAGACGCGGATTCCCACTGATAACGCGTGCTGCGCCAGCTCCTCTGCCGAGAGGTCTGATACTGCTTCCACCGTCACGGATAATCCGGCATTCTGTCCGGTCACATGAATCCGCTCCCCGAAATACGTATGCAAGCTTTTGAGCATGGCCTCATGTTTTTTGCTGTATAAAGTCCGCATTTTGCGTATATGCCGCTCCCATTCCCCGCTTTTCATGAAGAGAGCCAGCGTCTCCTGATGGATGCGGGATGCGGTTTGATCGTATTCATACAGCTGACTTCCGTAGATCTGCAGCAGCGCCGGGGGCAAAACCATATAGCTCATGCGAATCGACGGCAACAGTGATTTGGAAAACGTGCCGAGATAAATGACTCGTTCATGCGTGTCCAGTCCCTGAAGCGAGGGAATCGGTTTCGTCTGATAGCGAAATTCTCCGTCGTAATCGTCCTCAATGATGTACGCGCCCGATCTGGCCGCCCACTGCAGCAGTCTGATTCGCCTTGCGTAAGGCATAACGGCTCCGGTAGGCTCCTGATGGGAGGGCGTGATGTAAATCAGCGTCGCTCCGCTTGCCTCCAGCACCTCTACATCGATGCCGTCTTCGTCCAATGGAATCGGGGCTATTTTATATCCGAGATGCTGGAAAACAGTCCGCACCCCGTCGTATCCCGGCTCCTCCATTGCGACCACGCGTTCCTCCAGGGTGAGCAAAAAGCAAAGCACCTGGACCAGCACCTGCGTTCCTGCCCCGATGACAATCTGATCTGGCGTGCAAGCAACCCCGCGGGCCCGCTGCAAATAACGGGCAATCTCCTCCCGCAAGGCGCGCTCCCCTTGGCGGTTCCCGTAATTGAGAATATTCCTGTTTTCCGGCCGCATGCACTGATTGCTGTACTTGCGCCACAATCCGTACGGAAAATGCTCGGCATCGACCCGGGCCTGATGAAAGTCGTAGAGAATATTCGGGTTCTTCCCCGCTGGCAGACCGGCCGTATCACTTTTGGCGATCGCTTTTTCGGGAAGTGGAGTCGTGCCTGTACCAGGTAACGTATGTGCAGCCGCATGCTTGGCCCCGGCTGTATGCCCGACTCCAGCCGTATATCCGGCTCCGGCTGTATCCTCAGCCCCAACTCTATATCCGACTCCTGCTGGCTCCGCTTCGGCTGCTTGTCCGGCCGTATTCCCAATCTCGTTCATAGCGCCGTTCGCGGCCGCTTTTCCTCCGTGCTTCCCGGATGGAACGGCTACCTCGTCCTCTTCCCACTCCACCACGTAAAAACCGCTTCTTTCCCTGCTCTCGATGTATCCTTCCGCCAGCAACTGATGGTAGGCCGTTTCTACCGTTGTTTTGCTCAGTTGAAGATTGCGGCTGATCGATCGAACCGAGGGCAGCCGGGTTCCCGGCAATATCCGTCTAGTCTGGATTTCCTCGCGAAAGTATGCGTAGAGCTGCAGGTAGAGCTTTCCTGATCCGGCCTTCGTCCAATTCGGGTGAATCTCCATCAATAACCTCCAGGCTGACCCGCTTTCTATTTTGGAATCTGACCATTCGTAGAAGGTCAGCTACTTCTTATGATGATAGTAGCAAAAACATAAAGATATGGGGAGAGCGCATTCTTGTTGCACATTCGTTTTCCTCCAAAAGCCGTCGGTCAGTATGCCGGAAGCGACTCCCTTTAGAAAAAACAAGACCCGACGGAAGTCCATACACTCCATCGGGTTTTCTTCGTTTCCATCAAGCAAGATACGCTTCCCGCACCTGAGGATTGGTCAGCAGATTTTGCGCTTCATCCTGCAGAATGATTTCGCCTGTCTGAATGACGTAGCCGCGATTCGCTACAGAAAGGGCCTGGTTGGCGTTTTGCTCAACCAACAGGATCGTCATGCCTTCGCGGTTCAGCTCTGTCACGATGTCAAAAATTTGTTCCACCAGAATCGGGGCAAGACCCATAGACGGTTCATCCAGCATCAGGATTTTCGGCTTCATCATCAGACCGCGAGCAATCGCGAGCATCTGCTGCTCACCGCCGGACATCGTTCCGCCCTTTTGATCGATCCGTTCCTTCAAACGGGGAAAATAGCGAAATGCACGCTCGATGCCTTCTTCAATGATCTGTTTGTCCTTTACGGAAAATGCACCCATCTCCAGGTTTTCCCGAACCGTCAGCTTGGGAAAAATCCGCCGTCCCTCCGGCACATGGGCGATCCCCATCGCTGCGACATCGTGCGTCCTCATCTGCGTAATGTCCTTGCCGTCAAACACGATCCGGCCTTCCCGGGCACGGGTCTGTCCGCAGATCGTTTTCAGGGTGGTCGACTTCCCGGCGCCATTGGAGCCGATCAGCGTCACGACCTCCCCCTCGTTTACTTCAATACTTAATCCTTTCAACGCGTGGATACCGCCGTAATAGGTGTGAACGTTTTGCAATTCAAGCAACGGCATTGTTTCTCCTCCCCCTCTTACGACACTTCCGTCGCGCTTTTGCCCAGGTAAGCCTCGATGACGTTCGGATTGTTTCGAATCTGTTCCGGCGTACCCTCGGCAATCTTGCGTCCGTAGTCCAGGACGTGAATATACTCGCTCAATCCCATGACGAGCTTCATATCGTGCTCGATCAAAATAATCGTCAGGCCCAGCTCATGCTTCAGCTTGCGGATAAATTCAGTCATTTCTACCGTCTCGCGCGGGTTCATCCCGGCTGCCGGCTCGTCGAGCAAAATGATTTGCGGATTGGTCGCAAGCGCCCGGGCGATCTCCAGACGGCGCTGCAGTCCGTACGGCAGGCTGCCTGCCGCTTCGTTCGCCACATGGGCAATGCCGACGTATTCCATCAGCTGGTAGGCTTCAACCTTGGCCCGCTCTTCTTCCTCGCGAACGCGTTTTGTATTGAACATAATGCCCAGGATCCCTGCCGACAGGCGGCTGTGCGTGCCCACCATGACGTTCTCCAGGGCTGTCATCTCCTTGAACAGGCGAATATTTTGAAAGGTCCGCGTAATCCCGCGCTCCGCGATTTGATCGGGGCGCAGCCCCTTGATGCTTTTTCCGTTCAGCAAAACATCTCCCTCGTCCGGCTCGTAAAAACCCGTCACCATATTGAAGAAGGTCGTCTTGCCCGCACCGTTAGGGCCAATGACGGCGGTAATCGTTCCTTGTTCGATTTTTACGGTCACATCCTGATTGGCAACCAGACCGCCGAAACGCTTGGTCAACCCATTGGCTTCCAATAATGCCATCGTGCTCCCTCCTTCTTCGCTACGACTGTTTCCCCTGGGTAAGCTTGCTCAAGATGCCAAGCTTGCCTCCAGCGTATTTGCTTCCTTTGATGGCCTCCAGATCGTTCTTCTTGCGCCTGGCCGGGATCAACCCGTTTGGCCTGTAAAGCGCCACCAGGATCAGCATAATCCCGAAAATCAAACGCTGGAATTTGGACGGGTCAAGCTGGTTGGGCAGATTGATGACTCCCGATTGCTGCAGCGAATGCAGGAAGTTGGAGAACTCTTTCAAGAGCTGTACCTGAAGCACTGTGACAAAGGCGGCCCCGAGAATAACCCCAGGGATGCTGCCGCTGCCCCCGAGAATGACCATCACGAGAATCCCGATCGACTCCATCAGGGTAAAGGACGTCGGATCGATAAACGTCTGTTTGGCAGCAAAGATGACTCCCACGACACCGGCAAAAGAGGCGCCTGTCGCAAACGCAGCCAGCTTGGTGTTCAACAGGGAAATACCCATCGACTGCGCGGCCAGCTCGTCCTCCCGCACCGCCACCCACGCGCGGCCCAGACGGGAGTGCTCAAAGCGGATGTTGGCGATAACGATGAAAATGATCACGAACAGGACGATAAAGTAGAAGTAAAACGGCGTCCCCATCTTGACCCCGAACAGCTCCGGAGACGGAATCGGCGTAATCCCTTGGGGACCGTTCGTAATATTGATCGGCTTATCCAGGTTGTTAAAAATAATCCGAATAATTTCACCAAAGCCCAGTGTAACGATGGCGAGGTAATCGCCTTTTACCCGCAGTACCGGCAAACCGAGCAAAATCCCGAATATAGCCGCCACGATCAGGCCGACGATGAGAAATGGCCAGAACCAGTCTCCTGACAACGGAAACAATCCGCCAGGAATAAACTCGTTTGCCTGAGAGGTGGAGAAAATTGCATACGCGTAAGCACCCGCTGCAAAAAAGGCGACATACCCCAGGTCAAGCAGACCGGCAAAACCGACTACGATGTTGAGGCCGAGCGCCATCGCCACATAGATGCCCACCTGCGAAGCCACTTCCATATAGTAGCGGTTGTCCCCCGCCACCAGCGGAATGATCAGAAGCAAAACGGCGGCACCCAGGATCAGGCGAACCCGCTTGTCCGTGTTTGTATAGTAGATCAGAATAATCGAGAACAAAATTCCCAGAAACGCGATGACGGACTTTTCCATGAAGTGCAGGGCTGCTGCAGAGACAGCGATCCAGATCAGTGTAACGACCAGCGGGATTCCTTTCATCGACTTCCATCCGATGTTTGCCATGATTCTCACCTACACTTTCTCTTTCACTGCTTCGCCAAACAGACCTTCCGGCTTGAACAGAAGCACGAGAATTAAAATGCTGAACGCAAATACATCCTTGTATTCGGCACCGAAGGCTCCGTTGGTCAACGGTCCCATATACGCGCCGGACAGTGATTCCAGAAGGCCCAGCAGCACGCCGCCCACCATCGCTCCGCGGAGGTTTCCGATACCCCCGAGAACCGCAGCGGTAAAGGCTTTCAGGCCGAGGATAAAGCCGATGTATGGGTCAATCGTACCGTAGTTTTGCGAAAACAGAACACCCGTTGCTCCGCCAAGGCTCGAACCGATCAGGAAGGTAAGCATGATGACTTTGTCCACGTTGATTGTCATCAGCGATGCCGTCGACTGATCCTGAGCGACCGCCCGCATTGCGATGCCCCACTTCGTCTTGTTGATGAACAGCGTCAAAGCAATCATCATAACAATGGCAAGAACGATAACGATAAAGCCTTTTGTCGGAATCGAAGCGATCCCGAGAGAAATGCTGCCCGAGAAAAGTGCGGGAGTATTCAGATAAAATTCGTTGCGGGCAATCGCCTCGGTAAAGCGAACCAGGTCTTGCAGCAAAAAGGAAACGCCAATCGCCGAAATCAGAGGAACCAGACGCGGCGCACCCCGAAGCGGCCTGTAAGCGACCCGTTCTATGAGCACACCGAGTCCCCCTGTCAGCGCCATCGCGATGACGAGCGTCAGGAAGAAAGCCACGTACGGGTTCATTCCTTCAAGAGCGCCCAAGGAGTCGGAGATCAACAAAACCTCTGTCCCTACGAAGGCACCCACCATGAAAATTTCCCCGTGGGCAAAGTTGATAAATTCCAGAATACCGTAAACCATGGTGTAGCCGAGAGCGACGACGGCGTACATGAATCCCAGTGTCAACCCGTCAACCAACACCTGAGGCAAAATGTTGAGCAGCATGCTTCCCATCCCTCATTCCTTCGTAAACTTGTGGTGAATTTCAATTTTTTGCATGCGACAACGCCAATAAAGAGGGACCGCACGGAATGTGCCGCCCCTTTTGCTGAATGAGGCTCGTCAGATGCGTCTATGATGCTGTTTCCTCGCGCCCTATGAACCAATACAGTCCGAAAGCGAATCTTGTCCATTTGCGCAACAGTCGCCTTTCTTTTCGCCTATTACGAATGGCCTGCTTCTATCCGCAAAATAGTGTGATTTGACTGAAAAATCAGCTACCACTATCATATCAAAAGATTCAGTAAGCTCGCTACCTGGAATTACCGGTATCTCCCTTCATGCCAATTGAATCCCCCTTTTATTTCTCTTTATGTTTTCTTCATCATCAATCAAGCTGTCTGATCTGCCAGTTTGAACCTATGTAAACACCGGATCAATCAGCCTATATCATTGACGCAGCTTGATTCTTTTTCATTTTAAAAGAAATTAGAAAATTTACAAGAGAAAAAATTATTTTTTTACGCTACATATAATTCCAATACATAATCGTAAAAAGCAAGCGAGGAAAGAATATATCAATGCTATGTCACATTAAAGAATGTAAGTATTTTCCATTACAAGAACTCAGAAGGAACGAGGATCTTCCCCGACTTTACCTCCACGATTCCTTCTGCTGTTATCCGCACATACGGCAGATGAGTAGCCGTAAAGAACAGCAGGGAATAGAGCGGGTCCAGATGCTCGTGGCCTTTTTCCCGGATCAATCCCGTAAACCTCTCAGCCATGTCAATCACTTCCTCCATCGGTGCGGGGGAGAACTTGCCTCCCAGCGGAAGCGGGCATTCCAAGACTGCCTTTCCTTTTTCGTACATGGCTACCCCGCCGTCCATTTCCATGACCCTCTGCAGCGCCTGCGCCATAGACTGGGCACAACGTCCTATCACCAGCCAATCGCTCGATGCCGTATAGGTGCTGGCCAGCCCCTTTAGATCCCTGCCATATCCCCTGACGACTGCCCGGGTCAAACGTTTTTGCACAGGGTTAATCAGACAGAGCAGCGCGAGCTCCGGGTCGTTTTCCAGCGAAACATATCCCTGCGTATCCACGGGTAAGCTCGCTTGCTCCATTTTGGTGATGACTGCGTTCAGCATGCAAATGACAGGGACCGGCACTCCTTTGTCCTTCATGCGGAACCATTCTGTTTTCACCTGCATTTCCTTCATTTCCCGGGAGACGGACGGAAAATCGTAGTCTGTCCATACTGGCTGGACCGTCGGGACGAGCAGCTTTCCATCTTTCCCCGAGAGCTGTCCGTTTGCGATGACCGCTTCCGGCGTCGGCTCCCCGGGTTGCGTCAGAAGCAGAATATCGGCCAGCCGTCCGGGAGCTATGCCGCCCACTTCGCTGTCGATCCCGTAGTAGACGGCCGGATTGAGCGAGGCCATCGCATACGCTTCGACTGGCGGCATGCCTGCTTCAATCGCCACGCGGATCGTATAATCCATCAGGCCATGGCGGTACATCGGCGGCGTGCTGCCGTCTGAGGTCAGCATCATCCGGGATGACCAGGGAATCCCTGCTTCCAGCAACCCTTGCACCAAAGTCGGCAGGTCGGGGCGAATCGATGAATGGCGGAGGGTCGCGTACATCCCCACTCGCAGCCGCTCCAGCACATCCTCGGCCGTAATGCTTTCATGGCAGGCAGTGATGCCCAGAGCCGCTGCCGCATTCAGCGTTTGCACAGAGGCGCCGGGGTGATGCCCCTCCATTCGCTTGCCCACATCCAGTGCTCGCTTGATGCCGTACAGCAAGGTTTCATCCTCGGCCAATACGCCTTGCCAGTCGGTCAACTCTCCGCCCTGAATGACACGGGGGTGCTCCAGCATCCGGTCGATGCCTTCTCTGTCGAACGGCGGCGATGCCATTGTGCGTCTCATCTGGGGATCAAGCCTTGCCCAGAAAAATTGCTTTACGGGATGCTCCGCCAGTTTTTCCATGATGTCAGCCACTTGCGCAAAAGGCAGCGTCATAAGCATCAAAGAGTCCGATATCAACGTCGTCGTCCCGCGCGCCAAAGCAAAATCCGCCATCGTGAACGGATTGTACCATTGAAAGGGATGCGCATGAGGTTCAATGTATCCGGGAACAGCGCACTTGCCATCGGCCTCCACAATCGTCGTCCCCTCGCAAGTCACCGGCTCTTTTTCCCCGACATACGCAATCCTCTCGCCGGAAACGGCTATGTGGACCTCCCGCCATTCCTTTGTATAGACATGCAATACTTTTGCTCCCCTGATCCACATATCTGCCGGCTCTTCCCTTCTTGCCACCCGCAGAAGCTTTCGATGAGCAGCCTCATCTATCGAACGAACTCGCATGAATATCCCTCCTGTTTCCCTTTAAAAACGATTTCAGTCATTTCTTCTGATGCCCTTCTTGTTACCTTAAAGCTTCGCCATCTTAGAAACATTTTCCTTGGCTGTTTTCCCAAGACCCGCACACACTAACCGGTAGATACAAGTTGGACAGGAGGAATCCACATGCGAAGGAACGTCGGAACTGTAGATGCCATGATTCGCATCACTGCCGGACTTGTTGGACTTGCATACGGGGTCGGCAAAATGAGCCGTCGCCCCTATCGTACCCCCTGGCTGCTCATGACCATGTCGGCCATGAAGGTAGCGGAGGGTGCGACCCGATTTTGTCCGATGCTGTATGCGATGAATACCGATACAGTTACCAAAAAGGGAATGAACAAGATTGTCGGAAAAATGACCGAAGCCGGCGTCCGCGCAGCCATGCGGCAAATGACGGGGTCAAAGGGAGGCGGCAAGCAAGGCGAGAATGCGGCCATGACTTCCGAGATGTCTCAAGCGATGGCAGCCGGGATGTCGCCTGAGAAAGGGGCAGCCACTGCCACAAGGGAGCTGTCCCAGGAGGATAAACAACTGGAAGCAGCCCTGCGAGAACACGTCACCTATCCGACAGCCGATCAGTTCATGGAAGACGAAGACAGCGATCTGGAGAAAAAACCTTCGGAACGGTACAGTCGGGACGAGCATCTGTACCCTACCTATTCATAAGAGGAGGACTGCTTTATGACGATTGTCGGCCCTCCCCTGTACGAATGGTTTTCCCACAATGTGTTTGTCATCGCCATCATCATAGCCTGCGTGGCGGCGATGGGATACTTTTTTTACAACACGCGCAAAAACAAAGGGAGATACCGCCAATAACAGGCGTATCTCCTTTTGTTAATTTTGGTTTACAAGAAAATATGTTATACATATAATTGTTATGACAATCATTTTGGATAGGAGCTGTCCCTCATGGTTTCTACGCCTCACTATCAATCAATCGGATTTCTTCTCGGTATCACTTATCGGCGGGTGAGCCATCTTGTCACCATCCGCCTCAAGGAGCTGGATATTACACCGGAACAGCTGGCTGTGTTGCTCAGGCTGTGCGAGCAGGACGGCATCAACCAGAAGGAGATCGCCATCCGCACAGCCAAGGATCAACCGACGACTGCCCGGATACTCGATGTTCTTTTGCGGAAGGAATTGATCGAGAAAAAGGTGAGTCCTGCTGATCGGCGCGCTTTTTTAATCTATCTGACCGAAAAAGGAAAATCGTTTGTCGAGCAGGCCATACCTCTGGAGAAACAAGCGATTGATGAAATGCTTGCAGGCATAGACCCGGAACGGCTTGAGCTGTTGAAGGACACTCTTTTGACCATTCAAAACAATGTCAACCAAGTCATCATGGAGTAGGAGTGGAATAGGTGGAAGAGAAACCAGAGACAAATGAAAAGCTATGGACGGGCAAGTTTGTCCTCCTGACACTTTGCAACCTGCTGTTGTTTTTGAATTTGCAAATGATGACGCCATCATTCCCGGCGTATGTAAAGGAACAATTCGGCGCAAGTGATTTCACGGTGAGCCTGGTGATTAGCCTGTTTGCCTTTGCGGCTGTGGTCGCCCGGATTTTTACTGGCAAGGTTTTGCAACCGAAAAACAGCAAAACGATTTTGCTGCTCGGACTGTCTATCGTTATTCTTGCGACAGCCGGTTACGTTTGGGCAGGGACAATCGCCTTTCTGCTTGTCATGCGTATTGTATTCGGCGTCGGATTCGGGATGACGAGCACGACCTTTCCTACTCTTGCGTCCAATGTCATCCCGCCCAAACGGATGGGGGAAGGCATGGGGTACTTTGGCCTCTCGTCCAGTCTGGCGATGTCGATTGCGCCCGTGATCGGACTTTGGATATTGGGACAATTCGGGTTTGTCGCCCTTTCCGCTTCGGCTGTTGTGCTCGTAATCGCCATCATCCCTATGCTGCGGATCATACAGCCGGCGGCACCGGTCCATGCCATGCGTGAAAACAAAGAGGGGCAGGCGAATCAAACCGGCACGCCACAGATTCCGAGTAGCAAGCAACAGATCAGCAAGCAGCCATTTCCAACCGGCAGCGGTACCAGTGGAGCTTCCGGCCGGGGCATTTGGCTTCCAGCCTTTTTAAATCTTTTGCTCTCCATCACGTACGGAGGCCTGATCAGCTTTTTGGCGCTGTTCGGAAAAGAGGTTCATATCGACAACGTCGGCTGGTTTTTTCTTTGCAACGCCTTTGCCATGGTATTGATCCGGCCTGTCTCAGGGAAAATATTTGACAAAAAGGGGCACTGGGCCGTTCTTCCTCCCGGAGCCCTGCTGGCCGTGATCGGGCTTGTACTGGTCTCCCAAGCATCCTCTGTCCCGACGCTGCTGACAGCCGCCTTATTTTACGGTCTCGGCTACGGAATTATTCAGCCGTCGATTCAGGCCTGGATGATCAAGCAGGTCTCTCCGGCAAAGCGCGGGATGGCCAACGGGCTTTTTCTCAATTCGATTGATTTGGGAATTGCGCTGGGGGCCATGCTGCTGGGAGCCGTCGCTTCGGCATCCAGCTATGGAGTGATGTACCGCCTGTCTGCAGGGTGCATGGTGCTGTTTCTCGTCGTTTATTTACTGTCTCAGCTTTTGGAGAGACGGGCAAAGGCAGCGGCTTCCCGGGAGGAGATTGGCGTTTAATAGCGTTGGTTGGGTCGGGAAAGCGTGTTCCCCTTTTTCCATTCCGCCTGGGTTGTGTCCCAAAGACCTTTCGCGTTTTCTCCATTTTCATCTCTACGGCTTTTGGCTTTTGCCGGACTATCACAAAACAAGACAAGCCTTCAATCCGCTTCTCGGGATTGGAGGCTTGTTTGCTTTTGCAGCAGCTTTTTGGAAGCAGGTCAAGCCCATTCGAACAGACCCGTTCTCGCTTCTCGTACCCCCTTACCTTACCGGTTTCCCAGCGCCTTGGCAGCGATGTCGGTGCGGTAGTGGGCGCCTTCGAAGGAGATGGAACGTACCGCCTCGTAGGCAGACGCTCTCGCTTCCTCCAGGTCTTTGCCGATGCTGGTCACGCCGAGTACGCGGCCGCCGCTCGTGACTGTGCCCTCTGGCGTTTGCTTGGTGCCGGCATGAAAGACGGCTACGCCTTCTGCTTGCTGCTCCAGTCCGGTGATGAGCGAGCCCTTCGGGTACTCACCGGGGTAGCCGGGAGCAGCCATGACGACGCAAACCGCACTCTCCTGCTTCCACTCAACATCCAGGGAAGCCAGTTCGCCGTTGACCGTCGCCGTGCAAATATCCACCAGATCGGTCTTGAGGAGCGGCAGAATGACCTGCGTCTCCGGATCGCCGAAGCGGGCGTTGAATTCCACAACCTTCGGCCCCTCCGAAGTGATCATCAAACCGGTGTACAGCACGCCGCGAAACGGAATGCCGTCCCGCACCATGCCGGATGCCATCGGCTGGACGATTTTTGCCACGATTTCATCTACCAGCTTGGCTGACATGTGCGGTACCGGCGCATAGGTGCCCATTCCCCCGGTATTCGGTCCTTGATCGTTGTCAAACACCCGCTTGTGGTCCTGGGAGGTGATCATCGGCTTGACCGTCTCTCCATCGACAAAGGAGAGGAGGGACAGTTCTTCTCCGCGCATGCACTCTTCGATGACCACACGGGCTCCTGCCTGGCCGAATGCGTTCTCTTCCATGATGCTGTACAACGCCCGCTCCGCTTCTTCCAGCGTCTCCGCCACCACGACCCCTTTGCCTGCGGCAAGTCCATCCGCTTTTACCACAATCGGCGCTCCCTGCTCACGCACATAAGCAAGTGCAGACTCATAGTCGATAAAGGATTCATACTTCGCTGTCGGTATGTTGTAACGCTTCATCAGATATTTGGCAAACGATTTGCTTCCCTCGATTTTCGCAGCTTGGGCAGTCGGTCCGTAGATCGGCAGGCTGCGCTCCAGGAAAAAGTCGACAATGCCTCCCAGCAGCGGGTCCTCCGGGCCTACAATCGTCAAATCGATGCCTTCGTCCTTGGCAAACTGTGCCAGTGCGGCAAAATCATGAACGGGAATCGGCACGTTCTTCGCCAGCAGGGCTGTTCCTCCATTGCCGGGGGCACAGAAAATCTTTTTCACCTTGGAGCTTTGCGCCAGCTTCCAGACAATGGCGTGTTCACGGCCGCCGCTGCCGATTACCAGTACGTTCATCGTATTCCCTCCTGTATTCTCTCTCTTCTAATGCTTAAAGTGTCGCACACCAGTAAAGACCATGGCAATCCCAAAACGGTTGCAGGCATCAATCGATTCTTGGTCCCGTACAGAGCCGCCTGGTTGGATAATCGCCGTAATTCCCGCTTTTGCCGCTGCCTCGACGGTATCGGGCATCGGGAAAAAAGCATCGGAAGCCATTACGGAACCGCGGGCTTTTTCACCAGCCTGCTCGATGGCAATCTTGGCAGAACCGACACGATTCATTTGACCGGCTCCTACCCCGATGGTCATGTTATCTGCGGCCAGTACGATCGCGTTGGATTTGACGTGCTTGACCACCTTCCAGGCGAATTTCAACTGCGCCAGCTCCTCGGCTGTAGGCTCTCTGTCGGTAGCGACGCGAATCTCCTCATCGGCGAGCTGCTTGAGATCGTAATCCTGAACCAGCGCTCCGCCCGCTACCGGCGCTACCCGGAGAACAGCTGCGGCATCTTTTTGGACAGGCGCCAGATCCGGCAGGCGCAAGAGGCGCAGGTTTTTCTTTTCAGTCAGGACATTCAATGCCTCCTCGGTAAAATCGGGAGCGAGGATAATTTCCAAAAAGGTTTCTTTCATCAACAGGGCCGTCTCTTTATCGATCGGCCGATTGGCAGCGACGATCCCGCCGAAAATCGAAACCGGGTCGGCTTCAAACGCTTTTTGATACGCCTCGCGGACATCGCCGCCAATGCCGACACCGCACGGATTGGAGTGCTTGATCGCGACGACTGCCGGCTCTGTAAATTCACGGACGATAGCGAGAGCCGCATCCGCATCATTAATATTATTGTAGGAAAGCTCTTTTCCATGTAATTGCTCAGCGCCAGCGACAGAAGTCAGCCCCGCAAGCGGTTCCTGATAGAAAGCTGCACGCTGATGCGGATTTTCGCCGTAGCGCAAATCCTGTACCTTTTCATACGTCACGGTCAGGCTTTCCGGAAATGCTTCTCCCACCTGATTGTTTAGGTAGCGCGCGATCAGGGCATCATACGCGGCCGTATGCCCGAATACCTTGGCAGCCAATAGACGGCGTGTTTCCAATGTAGTATCGCCGGCTGCTTCAATTTCTCCGGCCACTTTCTCGTAATCCGCTGCGTCCACAACCACTGTGACGAATTGGTGGTTTTTGGCGGCAGAGCGAAGCATCGTCGGACCGCCGATATCAATATTTTCAATTGCGTCGGCATAAGTAACGCCGGGTTTCGCAATCGTTTCTTTAAATGGATACAAATTGACTACGACCAGATCAATCGTGTCGATGTTCAGTTCTTTCATCTGCTGAAGATGCGACTCGTTGTCGCGAACAGCCAAGAGACCTCCATGAATATTCGGGTGCAGCGTCTTGACGCGTCCGTCCATGATTTCTGGAAAACCGGTCACATCTGAAATGCCAATGACGGGGATGCCTGCTTCCTTGAGCAGAGAAGCTGTCCCGCCGGTAGAAATGATCTCGACCCCAGCGGCAGCCAAGCGGCGCGCAAAAGGTACCAACCCAGTTTTGTCCGAAACGCTGATCAGTGCTTTTTTCACACTCACGAATAGAACCTCCTGACTTTTTTCAAAAAGGTTGTAAAAACACGAACATTACATATACATTAAAACATAATTGTACGTTTTTATCAAGATTGTTCGGACAAAACAAAACGCAGCCTTCGGTGCCGGGGCACAGTCGGCTGCGTATCTTTTTTGTTCTCGTTATCGATACAGCGTTTATCCTGTCATGTCCGCTTCTTTTTGCGGCTTTGCATCTTTTTGATCCGTTCCGCCAAAGAGAGGTTTTTCACTTTTCCGCTGCCCTTCGGGGACGATTTTTTCTTTTCTCCCGATTCCTTCTTCTGACTGGTCGTCATGAGCTCCCCGATTGTATCCGCGGAAAGGGATTTGCCGTCTTTTACCTGCTGCCTGACTTTGTCTTTCGTTTCGTCCGAAAGATCAAGTCCCATATCCGACAGCTCACTCAAGACGGATTCAATATTTCCGTTCCCGTTTTTAGGGAGTTTCTCCGCAAGCTTCATAATGTCGGTCAGCGTCCACTCCCGACCCGTTCGTTTACTCAGCTTCCCCAACAGATCGGCTACGAAGTCCCCGTTCATTTGGCCCCTCCTTATTTCCACCTTCCCTTTACTGTATGTCGGGGCATGCGAAAAGTTTTTGTTGACGAGCGTCTATACGCTCGGTTTTTTTGGGGGACAGCTTATAGGTCCAACCGTTCTGAGAGGATCGCCGTTTTTTATTCACAGCACTTTGCGACCGGCTGCGCACTCGCGTACTTTTCAAGCCCGGCCAACGCCATGTTCCATGCCTGCTCAAACCAGCCGCGTGCAGCGTCCCATTCTTCTGTGCTGCCCCATCCGTTATGCACAAGCTGCACGTTGGTTCCTTCTCCGTCCGGAATGAAGGATACGACGACATGGGTGAGCGGACGCGCTTCGTTCATCAGTGAGGCAAACTGCCTTTTCCCCTTCCATTCAAAGACCAGCAGTTTGTTCTCCTCGATGGCCAGCACCTTGCAGCCGATAGTGCTGTCGTTTTCGCGATCGTCCGGTGCCCAGAACAGCTCGTATTTGCCTCCCGCCACAGGCTCCACCTCCGCCGCATTGGTCAGCCAGCTGGCCAGATGCTCGCTCCCGGTAAAGAATTGAAAGGCTTGCGCAGGGCCGCAAGATAGCTTTACGCTTTTATGTATGACCTTATCCATGTTATTCCTCTCCTTCCAGGTACTTTGTTTGATTATACCGGAAAGACTGAACATTCCGCTTCTTCTTGTTTGCTCTTTTTACCTCTTGAAGGGCCCGTGGCAAATGGTGATAGAATAAGAGCCTGCCCTTTCATCTTCCCCCTTCTGCAACGCAAAAATGGGTGCCCATTGTCAGATCTGACTTGTGGGACACCCATTTTATTCAGATTGTACTGTACAGTGAAACACTATTTCGTTCCTTGTCGTACATGACGCCCTTCCACTTTTACCCGGCCTGTGAGCAATTTGTCGATGACGTCAACGAGCAATCCATGCTCCACCTGATGAATCCGGGCGCTCAGGCTCTCGGCTGTGTCATCCTCCAGCACCTCTACAGGTGTCTGCGCGATGATCGGACCGGTATCCAGTCCGGCATCGACCATATGCACCGTTACCCCCGTTATCTTTACCCCGTAGGAGAGTGCCTGGCCGACGGCATCCTTGCCCGGAAACGCGGGGAGCAGCGACGGGTGAAGGTTGATCATGCGCCCCTCGTATGCCTGAAGCAGCGTATCTCCGACCAGCCTCATATATCCGGCCAATACGACAAGCTCTACTTCTCTCTTCTGCAGCTCGGCGACGATTTCCCGCTCGAAAGCGGCCTTGTCCGGATATGCTTTCGGATCGAACACAAACGCATCTACGCCAAGCCGAGCAGCCCGTTCCAAAACGCCGGCGCCCGGTTTGTCGCATACGAGCAGGGCAATCTCGGCTCCCGCCAGACGGCCGCTTTTTGCCGCTTGCACGACCGCTTCAAAATTGGAGCCGCTGCCAGATGCAAAGACGGCTATCCGCTTCACCACGCCACCCCGTTGTATACGACCTTTCGTTCCCCGGCAGCGATATGGCCGATCCGGTACGGCTGCTCGCCCGACTGCTTCAGCGTCTCCATCGCCCGCTCGGCATCCTCCGGCTTGACGACCGCGATCATGCCGATCCCCATATTGAAAGTGCGGTACATGTCGCTCCAGGAAATATTCCCGGATTCCTGCACCAGGGAAAAGATCGGCAGCACCGGCCACGTCCCGACGTCGATGACCGCCTGCGTCCCTTCCGGCAATACGCGCGGAATGTTTTCCGTAAAGCCGCCGCCGGTGATGTGGGCCATCGCTTTCACCTCGACCGCATCCAGCAGCGACAACATCTGTTTTACGTAGATGCGTGTAGGAGTCAAGAGCTCCTCGCCCAATGTTTTGCCGAGGACGTCCATATGGTCGCTCAGAGAAAGGCCGCGGTCAGCCAGCAGAACCTTGCGGACAAGCGAAAAGCCGTTGCTGTGGACTCCGCTTGCGGCCAGCCCGATCAGCACGTCGCCCGGCTTCACCGAAGCGCCGGTAATCAGCTTGTCTTCGTCAGCCACGCCTACCGTAAACCCGGCGATGTCGTACTCGCCTTCCGCGTACATGCCTGGCATTTCCGCCGTTTCGCCGCCGATCAGGGAGCAGCCTGCCTGGGCGCAGCCGTCGGCAATCCCCTTGACGATGGCTTCGATTTTCTCCGGAACGACCTTGTCGCACGCCAGATAGTCGAGGAAAAAGAGCGGTTCCGCTCCTTGCACCACTACGTCGTTGACGCACATGGCCACCGCGTCGATCCCGATCGTGTCGTGTTTGTCCATGGCAAAAGCCAGCTTCAGCTTGGTGCCGACTCCATCCGTTCCCGAGACGAGCACCGGCTTTTTGTATTTGGTCGTATCGAGACGAAACAGAGCGCCGAACCCGCCCAGATCAGTGAGCACCTCCGGCCGGAATGTCCGTTTGACGTGCTTTTTCATGCGCTCGACCGCCTGATTGCCCGCCTCTATATCTACTCCCGCTTGCTTGTATGCATCACTCATGGTTTCTCCTCCATCGGTAGAGGTTGGTTGTTCGCTTTGCAAAAACACGCAGCTTGCCTGTCAGCACTTATCTGCAGGCAGCGCCGCTTCGTATTCCACTTCTGTCGGGTAGTCTCCGTTGAAACATGCCAGACAGTGACCGCGGTTGGGAGAGCCATCCTCGCGGCCGATCGCGTCGATCATGCCTTCGATTGTCAAAAAGCTGAGCGAATCGGCGCCAATGAATTGGCGGATTTCTTCCACCGATTTGGACGAAGCGATCAGCTCGTCGCGCGTCGAGGTGTCGATGCCGTAAAAGCAGGAGTTCATGACCGGCGGCGAACTGATGCGGACGTGGACTTCCTTTGCCCCCGCGTCGCGGAGCATTTGCACGATCCTGCTGCTCGTCGTCCCGCGGACAATCGAATCGTCAATCATGACCACCCGCTTGCCTTCGACCACCTTGCGAACGGCTGACAGCTTCATGTACACGCCGCGCTCGCGCAGCTCCTGGGTCGGCTGGATAAAGGTGCGTCCCACATAGCGGTTTTTGATCAAGCCCAGCTCGTAAGGAATTCCCGTCGCCTCCGCGAAACCGATTGCGGCAGAAATGCTCGAATCGGGAACGCCGGTCACGACGTCGGCTTCCACAGGCGCTTCGAGAGCGAGCTGTTTCCCCAGACGCTTGCGGGCCATGTGGACGTTGATGCTGTCGATGTCGCTGTCCGGACGGGCAAAGTAAATATATTCAAATGTGCAGATCGAGCGTTTGGTGTTTTCGGCAAATGTGGACTCGCGGACGCCGTCCTCGTCGACCACGATCAATTCGCCCGGCTGAACGTCCCGCCAGTACTCTGCGCCGATGATGTCAAACGCGCACGTCTCCGACGCCACGCAAATCGCATCGCCGAGACGCCCCAGCGAAAGCGGACGCAGGCCGTTGGGATCGAGCGCGATGATTAGCTGTTTTTCATTCATGACGAGAAGTGCGTAGGCTCCCTTGATATGCTGCAGCGCCTCGCGGACAGCCTCGGTCAAATCGCTGCTTTTGGAACGGGCGATCAAGTGCGCGATCACCTCAGTGTCGCTGGTCGTCTGAAAGATCGAGCCTTTTGCCTCCAGCTCCTTTCTGAGAACCGAAGCGTTGACCAGGTTGCCGTTGTGAGCCACAGCCATGCTGCCGTGAGCGTAGCGGAAAAAGAGCGGCTGCGCGTTCTCGATCTTGCTCGAACCCGCAGTGGTGTAGCGTGTATGACCGATGGCAATGTTGCCGCGAAAGGTTTGCAGATCCACACCGGCAAACGCTTCCGCCACCAGCCCCATCCCCCGGTGTTTGTACCAGCGCTCGCCGTCGGAGGCGCAGATGCCTGCGCTCTCCTGACCGCGATGCTGCAGGGCGTGCAGCCCCAGATACGTCAGCGGGGACGCTTCCTTGTGGTTGTAGATGCCAAAAACGCCGCATTCTTCGTTCAGTTTGTCCCAGATTACCCGATCAAACATGGAATCGCATCCTTCCATGCGGCCTTCAAAGCTGTCAGCGGTGCGTGTACAGCTTCGACCCCGTTGATGTTCACCACCAGTTGCTCTCCGCCAGTCTGTCCGATTGCCTGCGCAGGCACGCCCATTTCGCCGGCCAGAGCCAGCACCTCATCGGCCTTTTCCGTGGCGACACTGATCAGGATGCGGGACTGCGATTCGCTGAACAACAGCACATCCGCTCTCAGATCAGAGGACAGGGAAACTGTCGCGCCGATGTTTTCGCCAAAGCACGCTTCCGCAAGAGCCACGCCGAGGCCGCCTTCCGACAAGTCGTGTGCCGATTTGACCAGCCCGTTGCGGATGGCGTCCAGCACCAGCTTCTGCACAGCCGCCTCTTTTTTCAAGTCCAGCTGAGGCGGACGGCCGGAAATCGCGCCAGTCGCATATTTTTGATACTCGCTTCCGCCCAGCTCGGCAAAGGTTTCGCCGAGCAGGATGACGACATCTCCCTCAGCCTTGAAATGCTGCGTGGTGATATGATCCACATCCGTGATCAGACCGACCATCCCGATCGTCGGGGTCGGGTAGATCGCATCGCCGCTCCGCTCGTTGTAGAAGGAGACGTTTCCTCCGATGACAGGCGAATTCAGCGCCAGGCACGCTTCGCTCATGCCGTCAACGGCTTTTTCAAATTGCCAGAACACTTCCGGCTTTTCCGGGCTGCCGAAGTTCAGGCAGTCTGTGACCGCGAGCGGCTCGGCACCAGAGCAAACGACGTTGCGCGCCGCTTCCGCCACGGCGATGGCACCGCCCACCTGCGGGTCCAGATACACGTAGCGTCCGTTGCAATCCGTGCTCATCGCCAGCGCCTTGCGGGTACCGCGCACCATCACGACAGCGGCGTCGGAGCCTGGCTTGACGGCTGTGCCTGCCCGGACGATGTGATCGTATTGTTCATAAACCCATGCTTTGCTCGCGACCGTCGGCTGGGCCAGCAAAGCCTTGAGCGTTTCATTCAAATCCTTCGGCTCGCTGATCGCCGCCACCGGGTCCACCTTGGCATTCGCCTCGTAATAGGCGGGAACCCTGGAAGGGCGATGGTACACAGGAGCGTCATCCGCCAGCGTTTTCACCGGCACCTCTGCGACCACCTCGCCGTGATGGAGCAGTCTGAGCAGGCCGTCATCCGTCACTTTTCCTACGACGGCAGAAGCCAATCCCCATTTGTCAAAGAGAGCGATTGCCTCTGCTTCTTTGCCCTTTTCCACGACGACGAGCATGCGCTCCTGGGATTCGGACAGCATCATTTCATACGCGGACATGCCCGCCTCCCGCTGCGGCACCAGATCGAGGTTCATCTCGATTCCATTGCCCGCCTTGGAAGCCATCTCCGCGCTGGAGCAGGTCAGGCCGGCCGCCCCCATATCCTGAATGCCGACGACGATTCCGGTGTCGATCAGCTCCAGGCATGCCTCGAGCAGCAGCTTTTCCATGAACGGATCGCCTACCTGCACAGCGGGGCGCTTTTTCTCCGATTCTTCATTCAATTCCTCGGAAGCGAAGGTAGCCCCGTGAATGCCGTCACGGCCGGTGCTCGCTCCCACGTAAATGACCGGGTTGCCGATGCCGCTGGCCACCCCTTTTTGAATCTTGTCGTGGTCGATCAGACCGACGCACATTGCGTTGACGAGCGGGTTTCCTTCATACGTAGGGTCGAAGTTGACTTCGCCGCCTACAGTCGGAATCCCGATGCAGTTGCCGTAGCCGGCAATCCCGGCGACTACGTTTTCAAACAAGTATTTGACGCGCGGGGTTGTCAGTTCCCCGAAGCGCAGCGAATTGAGCAAAGCGACCGGACGCGCTCCCATCGAGAACACATCGCGGATGATGCCGCCTACTCCTGTTGCCGCTCCCTGGTACGGTTCGATGGCAGAAGGGTGGTTGTGGCTTTCGATCTTGAAAACGACAGCCTGATTGTCGCCGATGTCGACGATGCCGGCGCCTTCACCCGGTCCTTGCAGGACGCGCGGGCCGGTCGTCGGGAAGCGGCGCAGGACAGGGCGGGAGTTTTTATACGAGCAGTGCTCCGACCACATCACGCTGTAGAGCCCTGTTTCCGTCCAGTTGGGCTGGCGTCCCAGAATGTTGACGACGCTCTTGTATTCTTCGTCTGTGAGACCGATTTCGCGATAAAGCTTTTCTTCGGCAATTTGCTCGGCAGTCGGTTCTTTATGAGTGAGCTTGGACACTGTTTCGTTCCCTCCATGTCTGTAGAATCGAGGTAAACATGCGCCGTCCGTCAGCAGAACTCATCCATTCGTGAACAGCGCGCTCCGGATGGGGCATCATGCCCAGCACGTTGCCTTTTTCGTTGCAGATGCCAGCGATATCCTCCAGTGAGCCATTCGGGTTTTCCCCGTGATAGCGGAACACGATCTGATTGTTGGCTTTCAGTTTTTCCAGTGTTTCTTCGTCACAGTAGTAGTTGCCCTCGCCGTGTGCGATCGGGATCTGGATGACTTCGCCCGCCGCGTAATCGCGGGTAAAGGCGGTGTCATTGTTCTCGACGCGGAGCGCGGACAGCTTGCAGCGGAATTTGAGCGAACGGTTTCTCAGCAGCGCTCCCGGCAGAAGCCCTGCTTCGGTGAGAATCTGGAAGCCGTTGCAGATGCCCATGACCAGCTTGCCTTGCTCGGCCGCCTTGATGACCTGCTCCATCACCGGGGAAAAACGGGCGACGGCGCCGCAGCGCAGATAATCGCCGTAGGAAAAGCCGCCCGGCAGCAAAATGACATCGTAGCGGGACAAGTCGTTTTCTGCGTGCCATACGTAGTCGACCGGCACTCCCATCACGTCTTCCACTGCATTGTACAAATCCACGTCAGCATTGGAACCGGGAAATACGATAACGGCTACACGCATCGCTCAGCCCTCCACAATCTCGAAGCGATAGTCTTCGATGACAGTGTTGGCAAGCAGCTTCTCGCACATTTCGGAAACCCGTTCCTCCGCTTTGCTCAGGTCGGAAGTATCCAGCTCCACTTCCAGATACCTTCCGATGCGCACGTCCTTTACCTCGTCGAATCCAAGCGAATGCAGCGCTCCTTTTACTGCGTGGCCTTGCGGGTCCAATACGCTTTGACGCAATGTAACGTAGACGACAGCTTTATACATGTGCCTCTCCTCCCAATCGTTTGAGCATTTCCTGATACGCTTCCTCTACTTTGCCGAGATCGCGGCGAAAACGGTCCTTGTCCAGCTTTTCTCCCGTCTCGGCATCCCAGAACCGGCACGTGTCCGGCGATATTTCATCGGCGAGGAGAATCTCTCCTTCCGGTGTACGACCAAACTCCAATTTAAAATCGACGAGAAGGATGCCCCTCTCCCGCAAATACGGCTGCAATACGTCGTTGACCATCAATCCCAAACGCTCCAGTGCAGCCAAATCTTCTTCGCTGGCGATACCCATCACCTTGATGTGAGAAGGATTGACGAGCGGATCTCCGAGCGCGTCGTCCTTGTAGTAAAACTCGACGACCGGCTGAGGAAGCACAGTGCCTTCCTTCATGCCCAGGCGCTTGGCCAGAGAACCGGCGGCGATGTTGCGCACGACAACTTCCAGCGGAATGATCTCCACCTGCCGTACCAGCTGCTCCGTGGGCGACAACAGGCGTATGAAGTGATTGTCGATGCCGCGCTGTTTCAACATCGTGAAAAAGATTGCGGTAATCCGGTTGTTCAGTTCTCCCTTGCCGGTGATGGTCGCTTTCTTTTCTCCGTTAAAAGCAGTGGCGTCATCCTTGTACTCCACCCAATACTGATTGTCCAAAGACGTACGATAGATACGCTTTGCCTTGCCTTCGTAAAGTTGTTCTCGTTTTTCCACTTCCGGAGCCACCTTCCCCCGATGATATGGGTTTGATCAAACCAATTCACGAACGATTCAATTTCATTTAAACATAATTATACGCCATTATCAACGGAAATTAACAAATATACCTTCGACAAACGTTCGGGAATTATTGTATAAAAACATCATTTTCTCTCTTAATATTCGTTTACATTACATCCACACCAGCTTTACATTCCTTCACTACAATGGAAACGGGACTATCTGACTACGCAATTTTTCAGGGGGACAAACATGATCAAGAGACAATCCGTTTTTACGCCTCTCGCAGCTCCATTCGCCCGCCTGCACAGGAACATACGGCTACAGACAAAGATCACCGTTCCGCTGCTGTGCCTGCTGCTTTTTTCCTCCATTATCATCGGCGGCGCGTTTTATTCCCAAGCCAAACAGATGATTATCTCCCAGATGGAAGCAAGACTGGACTCTGAAACCGAAAAGATTACGGAAAAAATCGCGCTGATGAAGTTCACGTTTGCCTCCGACGACAAAACATACAAAAAACGGCTGCAGTACGAGCTGCGACAGCAGCAGGCCGGTCTGGCCCAAAAAGGATTGGACATCCAGCAGTTTGTGGTCCGTGACGGCCTTTTCGAACCGATTGAAAACATTACGAAAAGGGCGATTGACTTTCCCGGGGAGCTCGCCGCGCAAATACAGGCCCAGCGCTTTGGCGTTACCCATATAAATGCAGGCGGGGCCGTACATACACTGGCTTTCAGTCACTCGCCCGAAGAAAATTTCATCTACATCATTGCCGTTCCGCAAAAGCAGTACCTCGCTCCCCTGGACCAAACAGGGAAATTTATCTTGTTTACCATCGCAGTTTGCCTGATCCTTTCCTTGATTCTTTGCTGGTTCATTGTTCGCGGCATCACGGCACCCTTTCAGACTCTGATTGCCAACATGCGCCGGGTTAGCTCCGGAGATCTGACCCAACGGACCGACCTCAGCCATGAAGGGCCGGAAATCCGCTCCATCGCAGACAGCTTCAATCACATGGTCGAACAGATGGCGGATATCGTGACCGAGATCAAGCGGATGATTGTCGAATTAAACAGAGACGGTCATGAAATTCGGCTCGCTGCCGAGGAGGCCGGAGAGCGCTCTTCGCTGTTGGCCCTGCGCCTCGATACGGTGAACAAGGGCGTCGAGGAAACGGCCAGCTCCACAGAATCTGCCACCGCCTCTTTTCAACGGATGAAGACGGACATGGATGAACTGTTTAAGGAGATCGCCTCTGTCCTTGCATCAGGAAAAGAGATGGAGCAAGTGGCGCTCAACGGCCAGGAAAGGATCGACGATCTAACCTCCATGATCCGCCGCTTTTCCGGGAGATACGAGCAGCTTTACAACCGGATGTCCGCCCTTCGGGAGCAGTCTGAATCGATTGGAGCCGTCGTCGGGCTGATCCAAAACATTTCCAAGCAGACAAAGCTGCTGGCGCTGAACGCCACGATCGAAGCGGCAAGGGCAGGTCAATACGGCCGGGGCTTCGCCGTCGTCGCGGACGAAGTAGCCAAGCTGGCCGGGGAGTCGGAAACAGCAGCGGTCGAAATCTCCCACATGATGCAAAGCATCCGGGGTGAAGCGCACTCCGTTTCTGCGGAAACGACAGAGGCTGCCGGACAATTGCAGCAAAGCATGGAAAAGCTGCACGAAGCGGAGAAAGCCTTTCTTCTGCTCAGGCAGACGATCGACCGGACCGCCGTACAACTGGAGGCTGCAAGCAAAGGCTTGTCCGGTATCTCAGATGATTTGGATGAAGTCGATGCTACACTCGAAACGTTCGTCGCTGTCTCCCAGGAGACCAGGACAAGTACGGAAGAGATGCTGCACACGTCCAGGGAGCAGCTGGCCTCGATCGAAAAGTCGCGCAGACTGGCAAGCGAACTGTTGGCCCTGTCTGGCCGCCTGCATGAGCTGAGCGACAAGTTTCGGGTTGCGTCATGATAATTTCGCTTCCAACTGCAAACAGTAAGAGGGAAAATGGACAGATCGGGAGGGAATATCATTGCGGGATACCTATATTCCGGTTACTTCGGCGGCAAGCGGCATCGGCCAGAAGATCGCCTCTGACGTGTTTGCCCTTTGCATACAGGTCGTAAACCTCTGCTTTGTCGGAGAACCTCAGTCCGGGCAGTGGGTGCTCGTCGATGCCGGGATGCCCAAGTCGGCTCCCGACATTGCGGCTGCGGCTGAAAAACGCTTTGGCTCGGGAGCGCGACCAAAGGCAATCGTCCTGACCCACGGCCATTTTGACCACGTCGGCGCGGTGATCGATCTGGCCGATCGGTGGGATGTCCCTGTATATGCCCACGAGCTGGAAAAGCCTTATCTAGATGGCACCTCCGATTATCCCGAACCGGATCCGGGCGTAGAAGGAGGTCTGGTCGCGAAGCTGTCGCCGCTGTTCCCGAACGGAGGCATCGATCTGGGCAGCCGGTTGCAGACCTTGCCGGCAGACGGAACCGTTCCGTTTATGCCGGGGTGGCGCTGGATTCATACGCCCGGCCACTCCCCCGGCCATGTCTCTTTGTTTCGGGAGCAGGACCGGGTGCTGATCGCCGGGGATGCTTTTGTCACAGTGAGACAGGATTCTCTCTATAAAGTGCTGACGCAAATGACCGAGATTACCGGCCCGCCCCGGTACTTTACGACTGACTGGGAGGCCGCCCGGGAGTCAGTGGCAAAGCTGGAAGCGCTGCGTCCGTCGATAGCCATCACGGGTCACGGTCTGCCCGTCTCGGGTGAAGAGCTGGCAGAAGGACTGGCGCGGTTGGTGCGCGACTTTGACAGCATAGCGCTTCCCGATTACGGGCGGTATGTGCCTGAGCGCTCCGTTCAGACCGACTCTGCGGGCCAGGGGGATCATGCGCTTTTTTAGCAAACAGAAAAAACGCGGGGAATTTCCCGCGTCAGATTCAAAAAGCCCCTTTCGGATGAAACGGGGCTTTTCAATGGTTTAGTATGAATCTGTTTTGATTACAAATCCAAATGGGTGTTCTTGATCATCCTTATAGGCATTGATTCGAAAACCTCTGTAAACTGTTTTACTCTTCTTAGGATTCGAATCCAGCGCAGAAGCGAAGTGCTTCTCTAATTTGAATTGATAGTGATTGTCTTCATGGGTATAGGGCACCTCCTTGATCTCTTTATCCGTATATAATTGTTTCCCCTCTGAATCGAGGAGAACGTCCAAAATCGCTATATGATCGAATTCTGTACCGCCAAAATCAATGGTAACTGTCTCGCCGCTTTTGTAGTATGCAATCTCTGGATGAACCGTTGGATCAAACGCAAATGTGAATTGGTCTTTGAAATTTTGTACACCTTTCAAATCATGCAAGGGAAAAGTATCCTCTCCGATCATTATATTTTTTGCCTCTTTCCCGACTGGATTCTCAACGACTGCACTGTTTTCTTCCTTCGTCTCAGAGGCATCCCCGCATCCGCTGATTCCTGCCAGGATCAAAGCCACTAGCAGGAAGCCTTTGAAGCTGTTCATTTTTTTCATCTCCCCTTCTATTAATTTATTCCGAATTGAAATGAGCCCCTGCGATAAGTCTGGCGACCTATCTGTTTCGATTGCGTCCCACGATATCCAAAGCTGTACCGTTACCAGAATCATGCTCCAGAATTTTTTCCGAATTTCTATGGCTTCCTCGCCACTGATGT
Source organism: Brevibacillus sp. FSL K6-2834 (assembly GCF_038592925.1). Classification (NCBI taxonomy): domain Bacteria; kingdom Bacillati; phylum Bacillota; class Bacilli; order Caryophanales; family Paenibacillaceae; genus Brevibacillus; species Brevibacillus sp. FSL K6-2834. Next base: position 867,904 of record NZ_CP151945.1, on the reverse strand, counting down.
ATTGTCCCGGCAGCTCGTGAAACAGCAGGAGATATTCCAGAAGCTCCGGATCGTCCGGCGACAACTCTGCTGCCTTTCACGTGTGAGAAAGAGCCGACTCATAATCGCCCTCATAATGATTGAGTGCCATCGTTCTCCAAGCCCGCTCCCTTTTTGTGATACACTATCTAATAGAAAGAATGCGTGAAAGGATGGGATTTGTCATGTTGCCGTTTGAATTGTCGTTTCCGACTCGCATATTGTTTGGAACCGGGGAAATCGCAAAGGTTGGACAGGAAGCAAAGAGTCTCGGGCAAAAGGCGCTGCTCGTCACCGGCGGAAGCTCCGCAAAGCGAACGGGCTTGCTGGACAGAGTGCAGGCCTTCTTGAACGAACAGCACGTTTCCCATGTGCTCTTTGACAAAATCGAACCGAATCCCCGTACTTCGACCGTCGATCAAGGAGCTTCCCTTGCCCGCGAGCACGGTTGTGATTTTATCATTGCCCTCGGCGGAGGTTCGGTGATGGACGCGTCGAAGGCGATCGCGGCTGCCGCTTTATCCGGCCGCCCGATTTACGATTACATGCGCGGAAATCCGAGCGGAACCGCAAAGGATCTGGTCCCTGTACAGGAGGCCTTGCCGCTCATGGCGATCCCGACAGTCGCGGCGACCGGCTCCGAAGCCAACAACATCAGCGTACTGACGCACTGGGACACACATGAAAAATCGTCGATCAACGGGCCTGCCCTGTACCCGCGGGTAGCGATCCTGGACCCCGCCTTGACGTACACCGTACCCGCGCATGTGACGGCTGAAGCGTGCGCCGATATTTTTTCGCACATGTTTGAATCGTATTTGATTAGCGCTCCGGGCACACATGTGCAGGATGGGATCACCGAGTCGCTCATCCGTCTCGTCGTCGAGCACTCGCTGACAGCGATTCGCCAGCCGGATCACGAAGAGGCCCGTGCGACGCTGCTATGGGCCAGCACCCTTGGGATCAGCCCCTTTGCCATCGGCGGACGCGGGGCAGGCATGCCGCTCCACCAGATCGAGCATCCCCTGAGCGGCCATTACGACATGGCTCATGGACGCGGGCTGGCGATCCTGTCGCTGCCTTATTTTGAGCAGATCATTCTGCAAGACCGTCCGGAACGGCTGGCGCGAATGGGACGGGAATGCTTCGGCGTATCCGAAACGGATGAGCTGGCAGCAGCGCGGGCAGCGATCAAGGCCGTACAACGTTGGTATGAGGCGATGGGCATCACACAGCGTCTGTCCGATTTCGGCGTCGACAAACATGCTCTGGAGGAGCTCGCCCGCGAGTCGATCGTCATTGGCGGCAGAGGAGCCGGCTATCTCCCAAGCTCCCGCCCTCTGTCCGAGCAGGATGTAATCTCCATCTACGAAGCATGCTTGTAAACGCCTGACGCTGGCGTTCGGACCAGGGCCGCTTCGCTATGCATACCTCACGATCGGTTTTTTAGCGGCCCGGTAAATCGTAAATATGCTCGTCCTAACGACTGGCACGGCTGTTTCGGCTATGCGATAATATGATGGATAAAAATTTTTTTACTATGGAGGTTACACACAATGGCAGATCCGCGCATTAACGAGCTAGCCAGTCGCCTCATCCGTTACTCGCTCAACCTGCAAAAAGGGGAAAAAGTCCTCATTGAAAATACCGGCATCCAGGTGCCGCTGGTGCGCGCACTGGTGCGGGAAGCGTTCGCTGTAGGCGCACTCCCTTTGGTAACGCTGAAGGATCAGGAGATTTTGCGTGCCTTGAAGCAAGGGACAAGCAAAGAGCACATGGAGCTGATCGCCAAGCATGAGCTCGCCCGTATGAAGGACGTCGATGCCTACATCGCCGTTCGCGCTTACGACAATATCAATGAATACGCAGACGTGTCCGAAGAAAAGATGGGCCTGTATTCCCGTCACTGGTATCAGCCGGTTCACACGAACGAGCGTGTACCGAACAAGCGCTGGGTCGTGCTCCGCTACCCGAACAAGTCGATGGCCCAGCTGTCCAACATGAGTCTCGAAGGCTTCGAGGACTTCTACTTTGATGTGTGCAACCTGGACTACTCCAAAATGTCCAAGGCGATGGACCCGCTCAAAGCGCTGATGGAGCGCACAGACCGCGTCCGGATCGCCGGACCGAAAACGGACCTGTCCTTCTCGATCAAAGGCATCCCCGCGATCAAGTGCGACGGAAAGCGCAATATTCCGGACGGCGAGGTATATACCGCACCGATCCGCGATTCTGTGGAAGGAACCATCTTCTACAATGCCGCCTCCAACTACCACGGCATCTCGTTTACCGATGTCCAGTTTACGTTCTCCAAAGGAAAAATCGTCGAGGCCACCAGCTCCAACACGAAGGCCCTGAACGAAATCCTGGATACGGATGACGGTGCCCGCTATATCGGCGAATTCGCGATTGGCTTTAACCCGCACATTCTGCACCCGATGCTCGACATCCTGTTCGACGAGAAGATTGCCGGCAGCTTCCACTTCACCCCCGGCAATGCCTACACCGTGGCAGACAACGGCAACCGCTCCTCGATTCACTGGGATTTGGTGCAAATCCAGCGCCCAGAGTACGGCGGCGGTGAAATCTGGTTTGACGATGTACTGATCCGCAAAGACGGACGGTTTGTCTTGCCGGAGCTGGAAGGTCTGAATCCGGAGAATTTGGTGTAAAACTTTTTTACACAGCAGAAGACTGCTCGCTTGAGGTGGCGTGCAGTCTTTCTTATTCTCTTTCTTCTCCGTTTCTTTTGGCTTTTTTCGGGCCTTTTGCTTTTTTGAGGCCTTTTTCTTTTTTGGGGTCTTTTTCCTTTTCGGGGGGTCCTTTGCCTTTTTTTAGCTTCTTTAGCTCTTTTAGCTTTATTGGCTCTTTTGACTCTTTTGGCCCTTGAGGCCCGCTAAGGCCACTTTTGCTTTATTCCTTCCCTTCCGTCTGAACCAGCTTGCTCCCTTGACTTACCTGCTCCTCCCCCGCGCTTGCCTCTGACACCGCACCGGGAAACATGCTTGCCAGCTTCTGATAGGTCGGCGGAAACTCTGCCTGGTAGCGAAGGTAGGTGGGAATCGGGTAGCGAATGCCGCCCCGGTTCGTACCCTCCAAGCCCTCGACCAGCTCCGCCGCGTCGCGGAAATGAAAGCTGAAAGCCATCTCGTGATCCTGTGTTTGCGCAAACAGCCTGTCGCCATAGCAAGGAACGATCACCTGCGGCTCTCCGGTCTGCAGCGGCTTGATCGCAATATCGGCGCAGTCGGCCCGGCTGGAAAACGTCGACGGGATCGATCCGCCCCGTTTGTACAGCATTCCCGCCACCAGACGCATGACTTGGGCGGAGTTTCCGTAAATGACGACCACGTCCGGGTCAAAAGGAGCCCGCTCCAGCGGAAACGAGACGTAATACCCGCTCTCTTCCCGCGAAAGCTTGGGTACATCCTGCTCGCTTTTGGCGCCAGCCTCCAGAGAATCCGTGTACATGCCACAGGCGAGATGACCTTCGGAATAAAACGGAAGCTGCTCCTCATAGCCGAATGCCACCTGGGCGATCGGACAGGAGAGATCGTCGCCGTTCATGGCAATCGTCCAGCCGTAGCGTCGGGAAAAGCTGACCGCCTGGCAGATGGTGATGAGATAGCCCAGATCCTGTGACGGGCGCTTTGCTTTTGCAGGCAGCTCGCTCTGGCTTTTGACAATTTTAATCCCCACCGGAAAAGTGTCAGGACGAATAAACGATTGGATGGCTTCACGCAATTGCTGTATGCTCATAACTTTTCCCTCCGGTCGCTTTTTTTGAATATTTCTGCAATGTTAGTCAAAAAACCTGTTTCTTCCCCACAAATTACGGGATGATGCCAAAACATATGCACATTACAGAAATGTAAGGTGAGGGAAAGGTAAATCGATTTATTGTCGGCTGTTTGTATAGTACCTTTGTTAGTAGAGAAAGTTTGACACTTGGTGGAGGAAACGAAAGAAATGAAGAAGTTGGGGATTGTCGTAATAAGTATCGTATTGTTGCTGCTGACCGGCTGCGGGCGCCAGTCCTCCCCTGAGCAGGTCCAGGGCCTTGGAAAGGCTGAGGCTGCCGCCATCGCCCAAGCGGCGGTGAAGAAATTCTTTCAAGCCGAAGTAGATATAGAGGACCGGGAAGTGACTTTGGAAGATCCCGACTCCTTGATTGACAGCGATACGCACCAGCCTATCTACCGAGGAGTGCCCGTCCATGCCGTTCTCAAGCGAAAGCCGCAGGACGGAGAAATCGCGGCCTTCCATGCGGTTATAGACCCAAAGACGAAGCAAATCCTTTCCCTTTCCATAGATCGAATGAACAAACAGACAACACAGACAACATCGCTGTCGACCGAAGAGCTGGAGCGGATCGCGGCTGATTACGTCCGCTCTCGGGCGCTTTTGAGCCCGCAAGCCGTGAAATTGGTGAAGTCTTCTCCCGTCAGCACGGGCGACCGGAAGCAGTACTTTTATTTTACAGACGATCAGTATACCGTGGCTGTCGGGGTTGATACAGAATCGCGGCAGATCGTAACCTTTACGTTTGACTGACGGCTCCCGGAGGGCCGTCAGTCGTTCACTTTCCAATAGCGATCCTATTTTTTTGAAATCCACGGCTCGATAAGCGCATTTACCACAAAGTCTCATCACCTCTCCTCTGCACTACGCATCCTGTACAGAAAAAAGGACGCGACTGCTCGCGCCCCCTCCCTTTTACTTTGTTTACCACGACGCGATGCAGCTGTCCGTCCGCATGTCGGTCCCGCCGATCAAGACGCCGTTTTCATCCCGCCAGATGATCTGGCCTCGGCCAAATCCGCCGAAGCCCGTCACCCGCTTGATGTCATGGCCCTTTTTCTTCAGCTCCTGTGCGATCTGTTCGGGAAAATGCTGCTCGACCTCCACCGTTCTTCCTTCCACCCAGCGCCATCGCGGAGCATCCAGGGCGGCCTGCGGATTCAAATGAAAGTCGACAGTGCTCATCACCACCTGCACGTGACCCTGCGGCTGCATGTATCCGCCCATGACCCCGAATGGTCCAACCGGTTTCCCGTCTTTGGTCAAAAAGCCGGGAATGATCGTATTGAACGATTTTTTCCCCGGCTCCAGCCGATTGTCGTGCGCGGGATCAAGCGAGAAGTTGTTCCCCCGGTTTTGCAGAGCAATTCCCGTACCCGGAACGACAATCCCTGATCCGAATCCCATGTAGTTGCTCTGGATAAACGAAACCATATTTCCCTCGCCATCCGCTGTCGCCAGGTAAACCGTACCGCTGGCAACCGGTTTGCCGGGTTCGGGTATTCCGGCATGCTCCCCGATCAGGCTGCGGCGGTACACTGCATACTCCTCGGCCAACAGGTCCTCCACCCTGACGCTCATCCTGTCCTCCTGCGTGATGTAGCGCAGTCCATCGGCAAAAGCCAGCTTGATCGCCTCAATTTGCTTGTGGCAGGTTTCGGCCGAATCCCTGGCGTCAAAATCGAAGCCCTTCAGCATATTCAGCGCCAAAAGCGCGACCAGCCCCTGACCGTTCGGCGGTATTTCCCACACATCGTAGCCTCTGTAGTTGACGCTGATCGGCTTGACCCACTCGGGCCGGTACGCAGCCAAGTCGGCCAGACGAAGATACCCGCCAGATTCGCGGGAAAAGGCGTCGATCCGCTCAGCCAATTCCCCGCTGTAGAAGCTTTCTCCCTCGGTCTCGGCAATCTTCCGAAGCGTCTTTGCGTGTCCGGGCGAGCGCCAGATTTCCCCTGCTTTCGGAGGACCTCCTGCGGGAGCAAACGTGGAAAACCAATGGGCGAATTCCGGGCCCGTACAGAGCTGCTTGAATTTGTGATAGGCCACTTCCCAAAAATGAGCGAGTGTCGGCGACAGCGGATAGCCTTGTTCCGCATAGTCGATTGCCGGCTTTAGCACGACTGCAAGCGGAAGCCTGCCGAATCTTCTGGAAAGCTCGACCCATGCTGCCGGCGCACCTGGTACTGTTACCGGAAGCCATCCGTACGTCGGCATTTTCTCATGCCCCTCCGCTTTTACGGCCTCGATGGAAATGCCGTTTGGCGCCGGGCCGCTTGCGTTTAAGCCGTGAAGCGTGCCTTTCGTCCAGACAAGCGCGTACGCGTCGCCGCCAATCCCGTTGGAGGTGGGCTCTACGACAGTCAGACAGGCGGCGGTGGCAATCGCGGCATCGATGGCATTTCCGCCTCGCTTCAGCATATCAAGTCCCGCCTGGGCCGCCAGCGGCTGCGAGGTTGCCACCATCCCGTTTCTGGCATAGGCTGTCATCCGGCGGGACGCATACGGGTATTCCATCGGGTCAAAGAATGTCATAAGACGTGCTCCTTTCAACTGGTCAGTTGATAAAGAAAAACCCGTACGCCATCGCGAGCAGAATAACCAGGGCGGGATGCAGCTTCCACTTTTCCAAGAGGAGAAAAGCGGCGACCGAAAGGATAGCGGTCTGCATCCACCCGATCCCTTCGACGGCTCCGAGCAGGAACTCGTAGGTCATGATCCCCAGCAGCACCGTCACGATCGGACGAACCGATTGCGTCATCGCCTTTACCTGGGGGGCATCGCGAAACAGGTTGAGAGCGCCGAGCAGCGCAATCATGGCGATAGCTGTCGGAGCTACGGTAGCGAGAAGGGCGACCGCCGCTCCGGGGACGCCTGCCACCTGGTAGCCGACATAGCCCGCCAGCTTGGTCGCGATCGGGCTTGGAAGCGCATTGGCGACGGCCAGCACCTCGCCGAACTCCTGCATCGTCATCCAGCCGTAGTGGTCGACGACTTCATTCTGAATCAGCGGGATGCTTGGCGGCCCGCCTCCGTACCCGAGGATGTTGGAGATGAAGAACGCCCAAAACAGCTGCAGGTAGATCATGCTTCTCCCTCTCCTTCCCCTCCGCTCCGCTGCTTGCGGACCGCCCAGGTGGCGTAGCCGAAGGAAAAGATCAGGGCGATGCCCACCACGATCCCTGGATGCAGATCAAGAAACAGCAAAGCCACTACCGATAAAAGCAAAGCGGCAGCGGCTCCGCTCTTGTTCTTGCTCCCCTGCCAGCCCTTTTGCAGAAACTCCCAGGTCAGTACGGCCGTCATCACAGCAATGACTGGCTGGATCGCCTGAATCATGCCGTATATGCCCGGGGAATCCTTCCACTGATAGATCACCTGCAGCAGCGCAATCATCGCCAGCACAGTGGGCAGCACCACCGCACAGTTGGCGACCAGCGCGCCCATCCAGCCTTTTACGCGGTAGCCGATATATGCGGCCAGCTTGGTTGCGATCGGGCCTGGAAGCGCGTTTGCCATCGCCAGGTTGTCGGTAAAATCCTCTTCGCTTACCCATTTGTATTTCTTCACGCATTCGGTATAAAACAAGGGGACCATCGTCGGTCCTCCTCCATAGCCAAAAATCCCGATTCGAAAAAAGGCAAGAAACAACTTCCAATAAATCATGCTGTCCTCCCTTTCTGTTTTCTGCCTTCCATTTCAACGAAGATATGTATGAGATGATTTCAATAATTTCAATTCATGAATGACATTCATGCGGACAATACCGGAAATCTTGTTCAGCCTGCCCAGTAAAAAGCCGGACAGCTCCTCGTAATCCCTGTGCAATACCTGGATCATGATCTGATATTCTCCCGAGGTCAGGACGATCTGCCGGACCTCGTCAATAGCCTGCAGCTCGGCTGCCGCTTCATCGAGCCTGCCTGCCTCGACTGCCAACTGGATCAACGATGACAGCATCAGTCCCGCCTTGGCCGGATTCAGTACGCCGATCAGACTGAGCACTTCTTCCTCCTGCATCTGCTGTACCCGCATCCGAACTGTCTTCTCTGTCACCCCCAGTTCCTTGGCGATCTGGGTAAACGGCAGCCGCGCATTCCCCTGCAAAGCTTTGGCGATACCGTAATCCAAATCGTCCAACTCAAAATATCGTGAACCTTCCAAACTCGTTGACATGCTCCCCCTGCCTTTTTCTACTCGTTTTCGCTTGATCAGCGCCTATCACACGAAGATATGCGCCGGACAAGGACGATAATCAGATTTTTAGTTAGCATAATATGGAACCTGCCCAAGCGCAATATTTTCCCTAAAATTCTGATAAGCCCGCCTGCCTGAACAGACGAAAGCAGGCGCCGCATGCGGAGCCTCTCTCCGCTGCGACGCCTGCATATCGTAGCTCTTGGACGTTACTGCATGGACCGCTTCAGGTTGAACAAGTAGCGGTTGCGAATAATCCAGAAATAGACAAATTGTACGAGAACAAAGCTCGCCAGCACGATCGCCGTCGGCTTTACCACGGACGCGATCATCATCAGCTTCAGAAGGCTGTTTAGCGAGACAAACGCGACGGCACTGTGTACGATGGCCACGATGATCGGAACGAAGAACAGCAGCCCGATCTGCGTCGTCACGATGCGGGAAAGCTCCTTCTCGGAAAGGCCAATCTTTGTTATCGCGCCGTATTGTCTGCGGTCGCTCTCCAGATCAGTGTACAAACGGAAGTACAAGAAGCTTCCTGCCGCTACGAAAAACAGAACGCCGACAAACAATCCGATGAACAAGCTCGTGTTGGCCATTTGCTTCAACTCTTGATAGATCGGAGCGCGGGCTCCGAAGGAATACGCCCCGTCATGCTCCTCGGAAATTTCTGCTTCCAGCTTTTCACTCAGTTCTTTCGTCTCTTTCCATCTGTCCACTTGGTAGAAATAGTTGTGTTCAAAATTGCTCTCTTTTGCTTGGGCATAAACGCTGTCTGCCACAATCACCAACTGATTGCCGCTCAAGGATCTTATTACCGAAAACCCTTCGATACCTCTGGGCTTCAATTGTTGACCGGCGACTGTCAACGAGCCGTCTTCTGCACCGCTTACATCCTCGCCCGGCCAGCGTTGATAGTAGACAGCTTCTCCGTCGCCTACCTGCACCTCATCCGCGTCCGCGGCACGGGCCGCGCGATTGTACTCGGTGACCCCGACAATGGATATCCCTTGATGCTCTTCTTTGTTAAAGGACAGATACTTCGTTGTTACCTCCCATTTTTCAAACGGGAAGCCGCCGTCCTTGAGCGCGTTCTCAATCCTGGCCGCCGTCGCTTCCCGCTGGTTCGCGTCTGCGCTCGTCACATATTCAAACGCATACGGATTCGTCCTCACGGTTGTCTCCGTGATCGAGGACGCCAGTGCAGCCAGTGTCCCGATCGCGCAAAACGCCACGGTAGAGACGATGCAGACGAGGAAAAACATGCGGGCGTTGTCTTTCATCCGATAAGCCAGGTCAGACAAGGTGACCAGGTTGGTCTTGTTCCAGTAAAAATGTCGGTTGCGCTTCATCAGTCTGATCAAAAATACACTGAGCTGCGTGAACAGCAGATAGGTCCCGGCGATCGTCAGCGCGATGACTGGAAACATCAGGACCATCACAAACGCGCCTTTGGCCCAGATCGCCAGCGCATACGCCATCACGAGGAGAGCAGCTGCGAGCAGAGACAAGAAAACCGATGCTTTTGGTTCCTGCTTCGGACGCTGGCTTCCTTGCAAAAGCTCCAGCAGGTTGCTTCGTTTCAAAAACAGCACCGTAAAGACGGAGATCGCCACAAACAGGCACAAGAAGCAAACAATGGTCAGCAGCATGGCGTCCAACGGAAGATAAAAGGGCAGCGGTTCTACATCAAGCAGGAACCCGGCAAATTGGAAAAACAGTTTCCCCAGAACCATCCCGAGCCCGATCCCAAATACAATGGACAGCGATCCGATCATCATGTTTTCCATGAAGATCAGCTTGTTCCTCTGGCCTTGCGTCATGCCGTGCATCATTAAAATGCCGAACTCTTTTTCCCTTTTTTTCAAAAACGCTCCGACACAATAGAAGAGAAAGAAGAAGGCAAACAGAAAAATGATGTACTCCGCCGCCACCATCCCCTGGGCGACAAAGCGGTGAATCTCGCCGTTTTCAACGCCAGGATGGTAGATGAACATCGCGTAGATGAAAAAAATCATCACCGAAAACACACTGCTCAGAAAAAATGCGGCATAGGTTCGCTTGTTCCGGGAAACGTTGTTAAACGCGAATTGACGAAAGGTCATGCGTATTCCCTCCCAGAAGCGACAGCGCATCGATGATTTTCTGGAAGAATGCCTGTCTGCTTTCTCCGCGATACATCTCGTTGTGTAGCTGGCCGTCCTTGATAAAGATGACGCGGTGGCAATAGCTGGCCGCAAGCGGGTCATGCGTGACCATCATCATCGTCGTGCCGTCGTTTTTGTTGATCGTCTCCAATGTTTCCATCACGTTGCGGGATGCTTTGGAGTCTAGGTTGCCGGTCGGCTCGTCAGCCAGCAGGAGGGAGGGCGTATGAATAATCGCCCGGGCGATGGCTGTCCGCTGACGCTGGCCTCCCGATATTTCGTACGTCCGCTTTTCCAGAATGTCCACGATCCCGAGCTTTTCCGCGACGGTCTGAAGCTTTTCGTCCATTTCAGCGACGCTTTTGCCGTCGAGGGTCAGCGGCAGCACGATGTTTTCGCCAACTGTCAGCGTATCGAGCAGATTGAAGTCCTGAAAGACAAATCCCAGCTCTCTTCTGCGGAACAAGGCGAGCTGGTTCCGTTTCAATTCATGCGGATTGGTGCCATTGAGCAGCACCTCGCCCGACGTCGGGGAGTCAATCGTCGAAATCATGTTCAGAAGCGTGGTTTTCCCGCTTCCGGACGGACCCATGATGCCGACGAACTCCCCTTTTTTAATTGTAAAGTCGATGTCGGTCAACGCCCGATACGTGACCCTGCCGCCGTATATTTTGCTGAGGCGCTTTACATGCAGCATATCCATGTGCGCTTCTCCTTTCATTTCATGCCTGATCTTATAGATAGGTAGCATCCTTTACTGCTTACCACTATACGGAAAGCGCGCATGTTCATCCATCGAATTAGCTTTCATCCAGCTTACGTTCTTGTAAGGTTGGCACAACAGCCGAAAAGACGATGCGGACTTTTGTTCCCACACCAACCTCCGACTCCAGCTCTACGGAATGATGAAGGCGTCCGCAGATCTCCTTCACCAAGTAAAGCCCCATACCGGTCGACTCCGCGTACTTGCGGCCGTTTTCTCCGGTGAAGTACGGTTGATACACGCGCTGGATATCCTCCGGCGGAATGCCGATACCGCTGTCCTCTACCTCCAGGACTGCAAGCTGTCCCCTGGTATACGAGCGGATCGTCACCTTGCTGCCCTTTTTGTCCGAGTAGCGCACTGCATTCGTCAACAGCTGGTTTAGCACAAAGGAGAGCCATTTTTCATCCGACTCTACCACCAAGTGTTCAGCTACAGCCAGCTCGGGATACACCTGATTGCGTATAAACAGCCGCTTGTTCTCCGACACAACGCTTTGCGCCAGCTTTCTGAGAGACACCGGCTCGATCAGGTAATCCTGCTCAAAACGGTCCAACCTGGCGCTGTACAGAACCGTCTCCAGCCCCCTTTTGATCCTGTCCACTTCTTCACGCACGCTTTCAATCCGCGAATCGTCATCGTCCTGCAGCAGGAGGTGAATGACAGAAATCGGGGTTTTCATCTGATGGACCCACTGCTGGATAAAGGTCGTATGGTCCCGCTGCTTGGTCTCATACGTATGGAGCTGCTCTTTGAAGAGCCGGTACTGGTTTTGGAACGTTTGATCCATCGCCTGTCCGAGCGGAGCATTGCCATGCGTCAGCGTCAGTTCCTCGAGGTTTCGAATTGGCGTGCTCAGCCGCTTGTATACGTACCGGTTGGCCAGATAGCGGATCACTAAAAAGCACCCGGCGAAAAAAACGCACAGGAAAATCGCATAGCTGATCAAAGAAGGATTCCAGTAGCCGTCCAGGCCGAAAATCAGGATCAAGAGGAAGAGCTGAATGAAAAACATCGCCAGAAATGCCCATTGGTCGCGCAAGAACAGCTTCATTCCGCATCCTCCCACGTGACCTTCAGGCGGTACCCGGAGCCGCGGACAGTTTCAATCGCCCCGTCCAGCCCCAGCTCCTTCAGCTTGCCGCGCACACGCGTGATGTAGACGTTGAGCGTATTTTCATCGACGAACTGCTCATCCCACAGCTTTTCCAACAGGCGCTCGCGGCTGACCACCCGGGGATATTGATTGAGCAGCGCCTCCAGAAGCAGTGCTTCCTTTTTGCTCAGCTCTACTTTTTCGTCCCCCATCATCAATTCCATCCGCTCCAAAAACAGCCGCAAGCCTGCTACCTCAACGGTTCGCTCCGTTTCCTGGGGAGCGTACATCCCGTAAGCGCGCCGCAGCTGACTGCGAATCTTCGCCAGTACGACATCGTAATCAAACGGCTTGGTAATGTAGTCGTCCGCTCCATTCTCCAATGCCATCACCTGATCCATCTTGCTTTCCCGCGCGGAAATGAACAGGATCGGACAGTTCGACACCTGGCGAATCTGGCGGCACCAGTAAAACCCGTCAAACTTGGGCAAATTGACATCCAGCAGGACCAAATCAGGCTGGCCCTGGGCAAATACATCCATCACCCGGTCAAAATGGTCCACGTTTATCGTTTGGTACCCGTATTTTTCCAACTGCCCTTGAAGCAGCTGGTTAATCTTCGGATCGTCTTCCACGATCATGATTGTCGACATTGATCATCCGCCTCACTTCCGTCATCTCTATTTTTTACTATACCAAAAAAACGGGACAGATCCTGTGATCCATCCCGTTTTTTCTATGCTGCCTCCCGTTCTCTCATACACGAGACATCATTTTTTGCAGCTTTTTGATCCCGCGGAAATGCAGAATTTTTACTGACGCTTCCGTCTTTCCGAGAATCTCGGCAATTTCGTTCATCCTCAAATCGGCCAGGTACCGAAGTGAAATTACATTTCGCTGGTCGGCTGTCAGCGTCTTAACGTTTTTCCACAGGTCTTCATGAGACTCTTGGTTCAATACCCGTTCCTCCGGCAGCTTTTCGCTTGTGACCAGGCTGGAGAACACCTCTTGGTCCGCCGGATATTCCCGTTTTTTGCGAAGGTAGTCGATCAATGTATTGTGGGCGATCCGGAAAATCCATGCCCCGAAAGGATGGCGTCCGTCGTACTGGTCGAGCTTGGAGTACACCTTGACAAACACAGTCGTCGTCAAGTCCTCCACGTCCCAAACATTGCGGACGCGGTAGCGGAAATAGCGGTAAATTTTCGCCGAATATTCTTCATATATGTGCCCGTGGTCGGTTGACTCAAGTTTTCTCACAGTATTCATGGTCCTTGCTCCCGTATGTTCGTTTTTTCCTGTATGAAGGTTCGTATGAATTGTCTTTATTGTAAAAGGCCCGGGAGATTGGAACCATCGAGTTACATTTCATCTTCCTTACAGTTTTGTAAGGTGGGAGCTGCGTTGAAGGCCGGAGAGTTATTCCACTTCACAAACTGGGATTCTCCTTGGACACTCGCTTGCATGGGGCTTAAAGAAATCACTGTTAAGCTGAGGAAGCTTAAAAACGCAAACGTGAAATCTGTGTGAATGACAAAAAGCGACATTCTTTTATGATGCAAATATGTTAATTTATTTTTGTAAAATATTTGAAAGGATGGTACTAATGAGAAATAACTTTTTGAAAGCATCGTTACTCTCTTTACTAGCAGTGGGCCTTTCCGCAAGCTCCTTGTTTAGCAGTACACCGATTCTAGCCAAAGATACCCCCTCAACATTTGAGGATCTCCCACAATTCGCAACGAAACAAAGCGTAAATATTATGCTTTACGATGAAGACGGAAAAATCGAAAAAGAGTTTCATGCCGATGGGCTTGAAGTGACTTATCATTATCAAAACGGGATCATGACTGAATCCGTGGATAACAAAGGGAGAACACAAAGATACAAAAAGCGGGACAACTTCGTCGAAATAACCGAGTATGAAAACGGAAAGGAACTTTTTACTCATAGTCTTTCTCAGAGCGATTATAATTTTCCGGAATTTACAACCCTCGATCACGAAGACCGTGAGAAAGAAAAATTGGACAACCAGATCAATCTGGAAAACAAACCAAACGATGAAGACTCCTTACATATCGAAAGTAAAACCACCTACGAAGATTATTTTGTGAATGGAGTCCTTATGAACAACCTAGTTCCTGGTTCTTGCCCCTGCTCATCAGGTGCATCAGACAAATTTATCAACCATAACTCTATGACAGAAAGGGAGATTCAGTCGTTTTTTGAAGAGAAGGGTTCCATTTTGAAGGATCCTGTGCAAATTTGGAGGAAAGATTCCAACGGAAAAGTTTATAATACCAACAAAACCATCCTTCCATCCAAAGCTATCTACGACGCTGCGCAAACACACAGAATGAATCCGAAAGTGGTTATTGTCACCCTCCAAAAAGAGCAAAGCCTTGTTTCCGCAAAGCCCGGAAGCGAACCATACTCGTCTCGCCGTTTTTACTACGCGATGGGGTACGGTGCCACGGATGGTGGAGATTTGAAGGGAACCAGCGGTTTTGATATTCAGATCGATAAAGGAACAAAACTGTTTAAGGATTTGTGGTATCAATCTCCAGGCGGTAGTTACCCCGTTCTGTTTGAAAACATCAATTACGGAAGCACCAAAACCTCCAATGGTGTCACTTATAAAAACTACATCTGGGTTAAAAATTATGGAACATGGGCTCTCTATAAATACACGCCTCATACCCTGGATATTAAGCAACTTCCAAATATTAAAGGAGGAAACTATTTGTTCCAGAGTCTCTTCAAATCATATTGGGGAGCAGACTGGGATTGAGTTAATAAGGCATGCCCTTCGCTATAAGCGAGGGGTGTTTTCAATATGAGGGAGGTAATATCTGTGAAAAGTAAGCTCTTGCTAATTTTCATATTCGTACTGTTCCTATCGGGCTGCACTTCCCAAGAAACTACACCAAATAATGCCCCACAAGAGACACCCGCCCAATCCTTGGCAAGTCAATTTCCGGGGACAAACTTACACGCCATACAGGAGCATATTTACAATTCAGACTCTATAAAAGCCCAGCCGGAATTAGCCGCGATATGGTTTGAAGAAAATGAGAAAAAAAGTATGCTCCAATGGTTGGAAACAGCCACAGAAATTACTACTCTTACTCAAAAGATTAAGAAGATTGGATGGTATGACTTCGAATATCAAATTGGCAAACAGGTAGTAGATAGAAAATACCTAGCATACGTTCAAGATGAGAATGGCCGATTCTATGTCAAGCCCTTTGAAGTAGTGAAGGAGTTGAATCTGGAGGAATTTACAGAAGAGTCTATTGAGCCGATTTTACAGATACTAGGCAAAGATAACTGGTTTGTTGTAGAAGAGGCACCCTTTTAGAACAATACAGATTAGTGCCTGCAACCAATTTTTTGAGCTGTCATAGCAACGCCAGAATGTAAAGCAAAG
Source organism: Brevibacillus sp. FSL K6-2834 (assembly GCF_038592925.1). Classification (NCBI taxonomy): domain Bacteria; kingdom Bacillati; phylum Bacillota; class Bacilli; order Caryophanales; family Paenibacillaceae; genus Brevibacillus; species Brevibacillus sp. FSL K6-2834. Next base: position 852,452 of record NZ_CP151945.1, on the reverse strand, counting down.
GAGGTGTCCCTTGGTACCAAAGACACCTCCAACAATTGCAAAGCATACTGGTATTAACGTCAACATTACCCCCGACATTTGCCGGGGGTGTTTATATTTTTCTTTTATTCCTTCACATTGCCTTAAGACAACCTTCTCAAAGCTTGAGCCACTCCGCAAAATACGTCTCCGTCACCGGAAAATACGCTGTGGCGAACCGGACAAACTCCTTTGTATCCACCTCTTGGTAGGAATACCGCTCGCAGTAGGCCTTCAGAAAACGCCAGCCGTCCTCTGCAGTGCCATAGGTGGAGATCAGCTCCCATAGACGCAGGGGCGGCACGGAGTAGAAATAAGCATAGGTTTCGCCCTCGTATTGGTCCAGCGGCAGGTTTGACGGTTTATCAACGGCAGCTCGGGCGGCCTGTTTCATGGCGGCAAACACTTCGTCCTCCGATTGCTTCCGGTAGTCGAGGAAAAACATCGCGGAAGCCAGCTCGGTCAAGCCTTCATCCAGCCATCTGTCATGATAGGCGTCATTGGCGATCATGCCGTAGAACCACTGGTGCCCGATCTCGTGGACGACTGTATGCTCCAGCGACGAGCCGGTCTTGTTCGCGGCTACCGCGACCACTCCGGGATACTCCATATCCACCCTGCCATCGAGCAGAATGTCCAGCTGCTTGTGCGGGTACTTGCCGATTTTCTCTGAGAAAAACGGAACCGCTTCCGCCGCTGTCCGCAGGGCTTCCTCCATTTTCTGCCGATTTGCCTCCTCGCCGATGACGCGTATCTGTACGCCATCCACCGTTTCCGAAATGGACGTGACATCTTTGACCACGGCAGCAAATGCTTCCCGGACGCGTGAAATGGCAACCTCGCCGCTTTGCCGCGCTTCCGCCGGGTCTTCGTCCGAGGAGCTGACGAACTGATAGCCGGGCGGCAGTTCGTAGGAAACGGTGAAGTCGGAGTAGCCTGTATGATAAGACTCCCCGTTGATCCGGTACTCTTGCTTGTTCCAGCCATTGCGGTACGTGGCGAGCATCGGATAAGCCTGGGCCAGAAAATAGCGCTGCCCCATTTTGTCGAAGCGCAGTCCTTCTTCCGGCACAGTAAACGAGTACGATACGTGCACCGTCCTGACTTCGCCCGGAGCCATTTTCTTATCCAGCGGAATCGCCAGTGTATCGGAGGAAAGCTGGTATGCCGCCTGCTTTTGATCCAGCTCGACCTTGTCAATGCTCACATCGGTAGTGCCCTTCACCGCTTCAGGCTTGTTTTGTTTCGTAAAAACGTTGGGGATAAAGTAAAACACCAGCTGATCCCAGTTATCTTTGGAGAGGTTCTCCACCCGTATGTCCGCTTTCGCCGCAAACCTTCCTGATTTGTCCATGCGGAAAGACAGTTGATAGCTGGCCTTGCTGCCCTCCGGTACGGGCTCGGGAGCAAAGCCGGTCAGGTCGCCAGCTGCTTTCTCCTGCTTAGGAGGCGTCCCCGTTCCCTCTTTCCCCTGATTGGACCCTCCCTGTGCCGGGTCTGGATTTGCAGATGGCACTGGCTGTTCACCGGGTGCTTGCCCGGGTGCGGCCCCTTGCTCAGTCGAGGATGCTTGCCACAGCCGAACCGCGCTGACCGTCGCCCCGGCCACACTGCCGATGAGGAGCACTGCCATCATGACGCGCAGCACACGCTCTGTCCGCCTGCGGTTTTTCTGGGAACCGCGCAGCCCTTCTGCCGGACGGAACCGCACGGCCATGACGGCTGGGAATATAGCTCCAAGCACCCCTACCAGGACGGGAATCAGCCCGGCACTGAGCAAGAGCCACATGTCTTCCGCCGGAAACTGCCGGTACAGTACGGCAATCACGAGCACTCCCAGCCCGATCCCGCCGATAGCAGCCAATAGCCCGCAGAGCAGCCCTTCCGATAGAATCAGGCGGAATATTGCTCCATTGCGCCAGCCCATCGCTTTGAGCAGCAGCAGCTCCGCTTTTCGATCCATGACGTTCTGCCAAATGATTTCCGCTGTCGTCAACACGGCGATCACCAGCGCGAGCACCATCGCCACGTAATGCTCCTGCCCGATCTCCACTGCCACATATTGCCCGAGCCATGACGTATACATCATCCCTTGCAGGCGGAAAGTGACGAAGCCGAAAAACACCAAAAGACCGGTCGGCACCGCGATGGCAAACACGGAAAGGAGGCTGCGGCGAAAGCGAAGCAGCAATTGGCCAAGCGCCAGCGAGAAGCTGCTTTGCACCCGAATCAGGCGGCGTGAACCCGGCTTTAGCTCTCCCGTCCGCATGAGCACCAACGGGGATACCCTGCTAACGAAAAAAGCAGCCGGAATCGCAGCCAGTACGTAAATAACGATCCCGCACAAACCGATGCCGATCACACGCTCTAATGGAACGTTTGCTCCCTGCTGCAGAACAATCGTCCCGACAATGGCCCAACTGATGAGAGTCACAATGCCTCCCAAGAGGCAAGCCTCCAGAAACAGGATTCCTGCCACGTGCCCGGGACGCCACCCGACTGCCAGCCACAGTCCGAATTCGTTGGTACGGGCGTACAGCGTCACCAGGTTGGTCGCGAAAACGTAGGTGACAGCCATCAGCATGACAATGCCCATGATGCCGGAGAAGCCAAGCGAAACCTCGCGAAAGAGCGTAAACACGCTGCCCAGCTTCACAAAAAATTGCTCGATCCAGCCCATTGCCGGATAGCTGCCGTTGGCGGGAACATGCACAAGGACAGGCTGCGGCGAGGAACCAAGCGTAATGTCGGCGATCAGCCCGGTTCGCTGCTCAATCTCCCTGGCCACTTCCTCCAGCTTTTGCTGGCTGGCTTCGCTGACACCCTCCACTCCCTTTACCTTGATCCGAATCGATGCGATCGGCTTGTCTCCCATCAGCTGTGCCGCTGCATCAATGGTCGTGAGCATCAGGGGCGGATTGGTGAGCAAACCAAACGGGTTGAGCGAAGGACGAACGGAAACAGGCGGATTCACCGGCCTTCCGTCTTTGTCCAGGACCAGGCGAGCCTCCGCAGGCCGATACGTTTCCATCGGCAGCTCGTCAATCGGATCTTTGGAAATGGCCAGCTTCTCCGGGTCGTAAAAGCCTACCCAATACGGCTCGATCAGGTGGCTCCAGTTCCAATTGTCCACGAACCGGAAAGGGCGAAAGGAATAGCGGAAATCGTCCGGCATGTACCCGTAAAACTCTTGTATGTCCTTGGGAATCTCCGGCTTGACAGCTTTTACGCCATAAGCGTAGTTCCAGCGCTCCGGATAGGGACTGGCTGTCTTTTCAAATGCAAGCGGGCCCGGCTTATCATTTAGCGTGTTGCTCATGTAGGCCCAGCGATTGTTATTTTGATAGCGGAGAAACGGTTTTCCCGTTTGGCTGTCAACTCCCGAAAGACTTGCGAACAGCAGTGCATGGGCTTCTTTGGAACCGAAGGCGTATTCGATCGGCTCTCCTTCCGTCTCTAACTGATCCAGATACGACGCGCCGCCCTTGCTCGCGACCTCCTTCATGGTCTGGTCGGCCTCTTCCCTGGTGGAAAACGGCAGCTTCAATCGTTCATATCTGCTCACAAAACTGAAATCGGCGTCTATCCGGTTGCTCATCAAAATAGGGAGCTTGGTCACCTTCTGCCCTTCCCCGGCATCGTCCGTCTCCGCTTTGTCTTTCTCTGTGAAATAGCGGCTTTCCCCGATTGGCATGACAGCCTGGTCTAATCCGACCAAACGCGCTTCTTCCACGGGATCAATGCCCACCAGAAGTTGATTGAAAAATCCCCAGAGATCGAGGATCCATGACTCTACACCATAAAGTCGGCGTGTTTCTTCTTCGTCACCGGGCATACTCCAAAGTCCATTTGTATAATATCGGGTACGTTCAACTGAAGGAATGACATGCACTCCGTCGTTACTGTAGGTTACCATAACGTGGCGATAAATCCCCGGCTCTTTTGGCTTTTCAATTACTTTTCCATACGTAAATGTGGTCCCCGAATAGCCAATCGGCGCAAGCGGAGCGGCAACCTCCACATCCGGCAAACTCTTGATCCAGGCGTAGTCGTCGAGACTGATCCCCCCGTACAACCCGTTCAAATAATTCGGCTCCAGCAGCTGGTCCTGTTCCGTCACGCTGCGTGTTCCTTCCGGCCGAACCACGATATGGTACGCGGCCTTCCAGCGCTTTTGCAAAATTTCCTGGGTTGTCCCGTTGCTGCTCTCGGTGACACCCACAAAATAGCTGAGCGTCGAGCTGATGATGAGCATGCCGACGAGCAGCAAAAGAAAGCGCTCCGGGTGGCGCCACCAGTTTTTCCATATATAACGAATCATGAGCTCACCCTCATCGTGTCGGCTATCATGCTGCCATCCCGCATTTCGATCCTCCGGTCGGTCCGGCCAGCCAAATGCTCGTCATGGGTGACAAAGACAATCCCGCTTCCATGCTCCTGCTGATATTTTCGCAACAGTTGAAAGACCATCTCCCCGTTGTTCGAATCGAGATTGCCTGTCGGTTCGTCGGCCAGCAGCCATTTCGGCCGATTGACCAGAGCACGGGCGATTGCCACACGCTGCTGCTCGCCACCGGACAATTGAGAGGGCAAGGCATTCTGTTTATGCGATAGGCCCACCCAATCAAGCAGCTCCTGTGCCCTGCCCTTTTTGTCGTAGCCGACTTTTCGCGGAAACAAGGGGGACATGACATTCTCCAAAGCCGTAAGCGTCGGGAGCAGATGAAAGTGTTGGAATATAAAGCCGATCTGGGCAAAACGGAAGTCGGCCAGCGCTTTTCCTCTCAGCTTGCTGACATCTACATCGTCGTAGGTAATGGTCCCTGCAGAAGGGACGTCAAGAGTTCCGATCAATTGCAGCAAGGTGGATTTTCCAGAGCCTGACGGACCGACGATGGCCGTAAACTCTTTATGATGCAGGGTAAGATTTACATCGTGGAGCGCGGTGGTTGCTACTCCGTCACCACTGTAGGTTTTGGCAAGGTTTTTGATTTGGATAGTCATAGTCATGGCGTCACACTCCTCTGCTTTTTCAACTGTAGCTTTCAAGCCGCATTTTCCGGAAAGCCGATGCGTGTTTTATCGCGCGAATTGCTGCTCATCATCGGTTCATTGCATTGCTGTAAGCAAAGGTACAGCTCGAATACGGAACCTGTTTTCTACATGTTTCATTTCCATGTAATAGCAGAGTAGTCCAATCCCCAGAAATTGTAAATACCTTATTCGTCCTGCTGATGTGGCAGAAACGGTGAACGCTCCCGAGAATGTAGTCGGGAGCGCCTCTCATTTATGCAAAGTTGATCCACCTTGTTTCCTTTCACCCATGCAACAGCTAGGTAAGTCCGCGGCCGCTCTTCCTAACCCACTTTAACGACTGGCATATTGAACATTGATTCGATATCCCGATAGTCTTTCACTTGCTTGATGTCCCTGATCATTCTGTTTTCATCGACCAGAATAGCAGTCGGAACGATATGAATCTGGTATTTCTGCATGATCTCCTCTGAACGGATGAGATGAATACCCTCCGGAATCTCCATGCCCTTTTCATAGTAGATCGGATTTGCCACCACAATAACCTTCACATGCGGGTAACGGTTTCTTGCATGCTGCAACTCCGCTATGACAGCCTTGCAGGTCCCGCAATGATCATTTGTAAAAAGCAACAACGTTTGTTCTGTCTGTTGATCACTCAGTTCGACGATGTCTCCCTGCTGATTTTTTTCCCGAAAGAACGGCGCTGAACCGCCAATGGATAAGGACGCCATTTCTACCTGTTTGTCGCTGATTCGAAACCGGTTTAAAAATTGAACTACCAAACGAATAAAGAAAAACAAGATGACGGATTGAACAAAAACGACAACCCACAGCAATACATTCGAGATCGCCAGACTATTCATTTTGATCCCCCTTCTCTATTTACTGCCTCCTCAAAAAGAGCCGAACCTTGGCGTATATTTCCCAAACCCCGTTTATCATCGCAAGAAATAACAAGACCACCCACGCCACCAGCACGTTTTGGATAACGGAGAGGCTAAGGAACTGGCTACCCTCGCCTATCCACAAGCTTTCGATGCTGCCCCATTGGGAAGGTGAAAAAAACACCCACGCTGCAAGCATCGTCAACAGCAGATTTCGAACAACCAAAAGCCACGAAATCCGATGATTGCCAGCCACACCGCCGCAGCCACATGAAATCTCTCTTCGTCCGCGAATCAAATTCAGGGCAATCGCAAACGAATAGAGGATCAGCAACAGACTGGCAAGAGAAGCGCCAAACGTTTGAAACAACCCCAGAAACAGCAATACCCCGGTCAAAAGTTCCACCGCTATCTCCGCACGAACGAATAAAGGGATGGAAGAGGCAGGAAGAATGCGATATTCTTTCACGATTGCGATATGCTCCTGCATTTTTTTCCACTTGCTCATACCCGTACTTAAAAAAAGCGTGCCAAGAAACACTCTCAGCACAAATATCAGCTCGTCCACCCGACTGCCTCCCTTTCCCCTTCCCTTTCCGATGAGAACCATTGCGCCTGCATCTGGTACATCCGGTAATACTCCTGTCCAAGCGCCATCAATTCCTCGTGGGTGCCCATTTCGACGATTTTCCCTTCCTTCATGACAATGATTCGGTCAGCCATCCTCGAGGCGGCCATCCGGTGGGAAATAAAAATGGCGATTTTGTTTTCCGTGAGCAGCTTGAACTTGTTGAAAATATCCATTTCCGCGATCGGGTCCAGCGCCGCTGTCGGTTCGTCCAGAATGACTACTTGACTGTCACGAAAAAGCGCCCGCGACAGCGCCACCTTCTGCCATTGCCCGCCGGAGAGGTCTTCCCCGTCGGCGAGCAGCCTGCCCAAGTAAGTCTCATACCCTTCCGGAAGCTGGCGAATGAAGGCGTCCGCCCCGCTCAGCTCTGCAACTTTTCGGATGCGGTCCAGATCATCTATCCCCGCGATGTTGCCAATCGCGATATTTTCGCGAACCGACAGATCATAGCGAATAAAATCCTGGAAAATTACAGTGATATTTTTATGCAGCTCATTTTCGTCGATGTCCGCAATGCTTCTGCCATCGATTTTGATTTGCCCGCTCGTAGGAGGATAAAGCCCCATCAGGCACTTTACCAATGTGGTTTTCCCCGAGCCATTCTGACCGACAATCGCAATTTTTTCATGCGGGTGGATATGAAAGGAAATGTCGGAAAGAACCTCTTTATCACCCTGTACATAGCGAAAGGAGACCTGATTGAATGTGATCCCCTGCCGGATCGTGGACGGAAAAGGCTCGTTTCCGGCAGCAATCAGGATTCTCTCATCCTCGCGCTCAAAAAATTGATAGAAGTCCTTGATAAACAGCTTTTCTTCATATAGTTTGGCAAACAGCATGGAAATTCTCGTGAACGTTTCCTGCGCCCCCTGGACCGCCTGTATGATTGCGACGAATTCGCCAATGTTCATTTTTGCTGTCCGGGCCAGCCATATGACCGAGACAGCGATTCCCATGTAAAAGAAAGCGGAAAACGCCTCCAAGCCCACTTCGGAGCCCTGCTGCTTCTTTTCCAGGCGAAGCGTTTCTCCCGTGTTCTGCATAAATTTTTCCGCCCATCTCTCGCGAAAAAAAGAAGCCAGGCCGAACAATCTGATTTCCTTTGCCGACTTGCGATCCTGCAACAGATACTTGTAGTAATCTGCCGCACGGGCTACCGGGCTTTGCTTGAGATGCAGGCGATATCTCCTCTGGCCGAACTTCGCCTGGATATAAAAGATAGGGATCGTAGCCACCAGACTCAGGATCACCAGGCGCCAATCGATCACAATCAAAAAAAACGCGTAGGAAAACAAGCTGATGCCGGCTTGCAACATATCAATGACACTTCGCACCGGAGATAAAAATCTGGCTCCCCCGCCCGAGATGCGCTGCAGATGATCATGGTAGTCGGGCAGGTCAAAATACATGACCGGAACAGACGAGGTTTTGTCCAAAATCATCTGCTGCACGTCGAAATCCAACGTGCATTCCATTTTCTTATCCAGGTATTCCCGAATATTTTTAACTGCTGATGATAGAATACTCAGCATGAATTGTCCAACCAACAACAAGAGCAAAAGTGCGTATTCCTTCGTGCTGCTTTGAATAAACCGTGTGACCTCGTTGATCAGTTCCTTTGACACCCATAAGGTGAGAAACGGGAAACAACCGGTTACGACGCTCAGTGTGACAGATAGGAAGAGCCACCACTTTCCTTTTTGCCACACGTACCGTAATGCCTTGGCAAGATATTTATTGTCCATCTTTTCCACCTGTCTCAAGGCTGACGCGAATTTGTTCGACATACTTCACCAAAAAATGAACCAGCAGAAACTCGCGCTGTATAACCCCTTTTGGATCGATGACAAAGAAAGTGGGAAACCTCGTGATGCCCAATCTTTTTAGAACCGCTTCCTTGACCGGAACAATCTCGGCCCATTTGCTATAGTCGGCCCGGAATTTTTCAAAGTAATCAGCCTGATCTGCTTCCGCCAGGCAGACAAACGGAATTTGCAGACTCCGATTCTCTTTCAAAAATTCAGCCAACGCCTCATGACAAGGATGGCAGGTAGGCGATGAAACCAAAAGGACCGCGTACGTATCTTTTACGACATCAGGCAGCTCAATCGCGTCATGGATCGGCATGCCTACAGAGTGATTCACGGTTTTCGTTTGCTGTGCAGGTTCCGGAAGGTAGGAAATCTCCAGCTTCAATCTTTTTACATAGTTTAAGATATTCATCGATAAAAGAGTCCATCCCAAGGCTAAACCTATATACGCAGCGATCATGTCTACCCCCAAAAGAATGGCTGTTGCCACTTGCCAATGATGAAAAGGAGGCCACATCTGAAGGCTCTCCTTTTCATCAGCAATGCAACTTATGAAATTTCCCTATGAAAGCAAATCTGTCAACTCTTGCTCATCCAATCAAATCTAGCAGCATCTTACCTTTGACTCCGAACACCGTTCGCCATTTCTGGTGTCGTATGTGTACTTGATGTAGGTTTTGTTTCCCGTAGTTTGGCAACCGGACCAAGTGACATACTCGCAAACATACTTCGGGCCAGCAATGAAGCCGGAGTCAGCGCAAGGCACGTACATTGGCGACACGCCAAACAGATTGGAAATTTTTTGGAACATGAGATTCACCTCCCTGATTTTTATACTAGTACAAAAATACTGAATTGTAAATAAATTGAATCTATTCATCTATTTACAATTTCTATGATTCATCACCATAACCCGTGCTAGACATTGAAAAAACGCAGATGTTCCTCTATCGTGGGAGTTGTCGAGACAACCACTGAAAAGGAGGAAATCTGCGTTGTGCCTTGATTTTAGCACAGACTTTGTCAGACTTCCATCATTCCATCTCACTCATTGGGAAAAAACAACGGAAACGGATTGGATCGCTGTTCTGGAACCGAATTCTGCTTGTTATCTTTGTCCGATCTGTCTCCGAGCCAGTACCAACCATGCCCGTCCTGGACGGCGTATTCTTCGTCATCGTTTCGTTCCTTCTTGGGGGACCGTCTGGGTATCCGTTCCCGTGTATCGCCAGCGCTGTGCGAGTTGTGGGCTTACATGGACAGTGGAATGGAACGGTATCCCGCCTCGAGGATTGGTCACCTCTGCTTTTCAAGAGATGGCGGTGGATATGTGCCGCGGCCGGGATTTGCTCTCGGTTGCCAAGCAATTGAGTGTGGCCTACTCGACACTCGAACGCTGGTACTACCAACTGGCCCCCCAACGCCTTGCTCAACCAAAAGAACATGAAGCTCCTGAAGTGGTCTGTCTGGATGAGTTTGCGTTGCAAAAAGGACATAAGTACGGCGTGAACCTCATGGATGCTCAAACCGGTCATATCTGGCAAGTCACAGAAGGACGTTCACGTGAACAGGTACGAAACGCCCTGCAGCAATGGCCCTTTCGTAAGGCTCCCCATGTAGTTGTCACGGATTTGGCTCCAGGAATGGCTGAAACAGTACGCCAAGTCTGGAAGCATACCCTTGTGGTAGCAGATAAATTTCACGTGATCCAGCTTTTCTCGAAAGCGTTGGAAGCTACCCGAAAACGCACTCATGCTCGTGGAACACATCGTCGGGGCAGACATGAGCAACGCCTGCTCCATACGATCCCTGACAAGCTGAAGCCCGAAGAGCTTCAGGAACTGAAGAATTGGTTAGCAGAAGATCCACACCTCAAACGACTCTACTTTGCGCTTCAAGACATAAGAACCGTGTATGCCGTTCAAACCCAAGAGGCAGGCGAGGAAGCACTTCAGAAATGGATTGACGACCATCTCTATTCTCCGACTCCTGCGGTTCGTTCCATTGCCAAAACGATTGTCCAGTGGCGAGAGCCCATTCAGAATTATTTCTCCTTTCGGGTAACGAATGCCAAGATTGAAGGGACACACAACAAAGTGAAGGTGATCAAACGAAGAGCCTACGGCTACCGCAATCTAGAGAGATTCAAGATTCGCATTAGACTGGAGTGTAAACCGGCTACATAACTACGAAAAACTGCGATAGAGGGAGATCAAGCACGTTTTACGGTGAAGAGCTATTTCTATCATTTTTCGACATATCCTTGCTAGATTTTAATCATCCCACCATGTACGGGATGAAATCCTTTTGCCAGAGAACGTTTAAAACATGAAAAACACCCCTTAACGCAGCAGTGGCTTACTGGTTACCCAATGGCTGCTGATCAGGAGTGTCTTTATCCTTCTTCTTTATTATGTCAGGTCTTCAAATCACTTTGTTCTTTTTCAAATCAAGCCTAACCGCTGGAAAATCGTATCCACATGCTTCAAATGGTAGCGGTAATCGAAACAATCATCCAGCTCTTCCTTGCTCAGCGTCGAGGTCACGGTCTCGTCCTCCTCCAAAATCGCTCGGAAGGAACGCTGCTCTTCCCATGCCTGCATCGCCCGCGGCTGTACGGTGTCGTAAGCCTGTTCGCGGCTCATGCCCTTTTCGATCAGCTTCAGCATTACTTGCTGCGAGTAGATCAGGCCAAATGTGCGGTCCATGTTGCGCTTCATGTTTTCCGGGAATACAGTCAGGTTTTTCACGATGTTCATGAAGCGGCGCAGCATGTAGTTCAGAAGTTGTGTTGCATCCGGCAAAATGACGCGCTCGACCGACGAATGGGAGATGTCGCGCTCATGCCAGAGCGGAACGTTCTCGTAGGCGGAGAGCATATGTCCGCGAATCACGCGGGCCAGACCGGAGATGTTCTCGCAGCCGATCGGGTTGCGCTTGTGCGGCATCGCGGAAGAGCCTTTTTGGCCCTTGGCGAAAGCCTCCTCCACCTCGCGCATCTCGCTTTTTTGCAAACCGCGAATCTCGGTGGCAAACTTGTCCAGCGAGGTGGCGATCAAAGCCAGTGTCGCCATGTACTCCGCATGACGGTCGCGCTGCAGGGTCTGGGTGGAGATTGGCGCCGGTTCCAGGCCAAGCTGCTCGCATACGTACTTCTCGACGAACGGGTCGATGTTGGCGTAGGTGCCGACAGCGCCGGAGATTTTGCCGTACGCGATTTCTTTTTTCGCCGAGCGGAAACGGGCGAGGTTCCGCTTCATTTCCTCGTGCCAGAGCGCCAGCTTCAGCCCGAACGTAGTCGGCTCCGCGTGGACGCCGTGGGTGCGGCCCATCATGACGGTATCCTTGTGCTCCCGGGCCTTGTCTGCCAAAATCTGAATGAAGTCCTCCAGGTCCTTTTCCAGAATCTCGTTTGCCTGGCGAATCAGATAGGAGAGTGCCGTATCGACGACATCGGTAGAGGTCAGGCCGTAGTGGACCCATTTTTTCTCCTCGCCCAGCGTCTCCGACACCGCACGGGTAAAGGCCACCACGTCGTGACGGGTTTCTTCTTCGATTTCATAAATACGCTTGATGTCAAAGCCGGCGTTTTCACGCAGCTTTTTCACGTCTTCGGCGGGGATGACGCCCAGCTTGGACCACGCTTCGCAAGCGAGAATCTCTACTTCCAGCCATGCCTTGAATTTGTTTTCCTCTGTCCAGATGGCACGCATCTCCGGTCTTGAATAACGTTCGATCATTGTTGTCCCTCCGCTTTATTCGTCCATATTTCCAGCCGTTCGATTTCTGCCAGCGCCTCTTCCACTGTGGGCGCCAGTACGTTGATATGGCCCATTTTCCGCTTGGGCTTGCTGTCCGCTTTGCCGTACAGATGCAGCTTGGCGGTACGGGGCAGGCGTTCGATCCGCTCCAGCACAGGCTCCAGGTGCTCTCCCAGTATATTGGCCATGACCACCGGTGACAAGAGCTCCGTCGATCCCAGCGGCAGATTGCAGACGGCCCGCACATGCTGCTCGAATTGCGATGTGACGCAGGCGTCCATCGTATAGTGTCCGGAATTATGCGGGCGAGGCGCCAGTTCATTTACATAGAGTTCCCCGTTTGCTGAAAGAAACATCTCGACGGCGATCAGTCCGACCACGTCGAGCTTTTCCGCGATGGTGCGGGCGATCTCTTCAGCCCGTACGCGCACCTCTCCGGGAACGCGGGCCGGTACGATGGAGAGGTGCAGAATATTGTCCACATGCACGTTTTCCGCCGCCGGGAATACAGCCAGCTCGCCGGATGGATTGCGGGCGGCGATGACGGACAGCTCCATGACAAAGGGGACGAATTTTTCCACGATCAGCTCTGTCCCTGCTTTGGAAAGCGTTTCGTACGCTGTGTCAATCTCGTCCATGGACCGCAATACCCACTGTCCTTTCCCGTCGTATCCGCCGGTTGCCGTCTTCATCACCGCTGGCAAGCCCAGTTCCCCTACGGCCTGCCGCAGGCTGTCTGCGCTGTCGACGACGCGAAACGGCGCGACCGGGATGCCCAGATCGCGGATCGCTGTCTTCTCGCGAATGCGATGCTGCGTAATGCGCAGCAGGCGGCTTCCCTGTGGCACATAGGAACGGGATTCCAGCACCTCGGCCACCTGCGCGTCCACGTTTTCAAATTCGTAGCTGATGACATCGCTCGCCTGGGCAAGCTCCAAAGCCGCCTCCACATCGTCGTAGCGGGCGACAATTTGTCTGTCTGCGGTCTGTCCGCACGGCGCATCCTCCGTCGGGTCCAGCGTAACGAATCGATAGCCCATGGCTCGTCCAGCAAGTGCGATCATGCGTCCCAATTGACCTCCGCCCAAAATGCCAATGGTCGCTCCGGGCTTTATCGGATTGTTCTGTTTCGGTAGTGTCTCGGTTCGTTTCATCATGCCAGATCACTATCCCCCAATACCTTGTCGCGCACGGCCTCTCTTCTGGCCACGAAGCGCTCCTGAATTTCGGGGTACTTGATCCCGAGAATTTGCGCGGCCAGCAGTCCCGCGTTGACTGCACCGGCTTTGCCGATGGCAACGGTAGCCACTGGTACACCGCCCGGCATCTGGACGATCGAGAGCAGAGAATCTAGTCCGTTCAAGGTAGACGATTTGACCGGAACGCCGATGACAGGGAGTTCGGTCTTCGCTGCCACCATGCCGGGCAGATGGGCCGCACCGCCCGCTCCCGCGATAATGACTTCCAGCCCCCGCTGCTTCGCCCCTTCGGCATAGGCAAACATCAAGTCAGGCGTTCTGTGAGCGGATACCACTTTCTTTTCATACGGAACCTGCAGCTCCTCCAGAATAGCGCAGGCATCCTGCATCGTTTCCCAATCCGACGTACTGCCCATGATGACACCAACCAACGGTTTGACCATTGTCTACTTCGCCCCTCTTCCGTCAATGTCCTATCTTATCATAGAAAACGGGGCCACTGCTTCACATAGAAATGAACTTTGGCCACTCGTTTCACGCCCATTCAACGACAAAACCCAACCGATCCTTTCACAATCATGAACAGGAGCGCCTGGGCTTGCTATCTTTTTCAACATGTTTAGTGTAACAGGGGAAAAGCTGGACTGTCAACAGACAAACCGAACGATAAACAATGGTAAATGAAATAACATTCGCCTTTAGAACATCCGAGAAAGCCTTCCTCTTTTCATCCAGGCATCCGCCTCGCTCTTTTTTTCCAAATCCAGCCTGAGCCAGTAGTCGACAAACGGCGCCGCATTCTCTCCGGCAGCTTCTGAGAGCATTTTGACAAGCTCCCCTCCAGTTGCCTGGCTGTATTGATGGTTTTGGACGTACTCGCGCAACATTTGATGCAGCCGGTCTTTCCCCCACTCCGACCGCAGCGTCCACCACATCATCCCGCCTCTGGCATAGACCAGATCGCTGTAGCTCTTCCAGTCGGGAAAACGGTCCAGCGGCAGCCAGACATCCAATCCTTGTTTTGCGTAGGCATCCGACTGCCTGGCCCGTTCCCTCCGGTAGGCCAAATAGCTTCCGCCGCCAGACACCGGACCATCCTCCAGGAACGCCATCGTGGCATAATCGGCGAGGCTTTCGTCTACCCATGCCTCGCGAATCTCGTCGCTCCCGACCAGACCGTAGAACCACTGATGGGCCGTTTCGTGCGCCACTACCGCTGTCCCCATCCCGTTTGGACCATATTGTGAAGCAAAAAAGTCCCCCTGGATAAAGGAAATCCCGGGATACTCCATCCCTCCGAAAAAGCCTCCTGTCTTGACCACGTCGTATTCCGAATACGGGTACCTGCCAAACTGCTGGCCAAAATAGCGGATTGACTCGGCCGCTGTCTCGTGAAGACGGGCTACTGTTTCCGGATCGTCCCCCTCCTGCCACCATGTCCGGATGGTGGTCCCGTTCACCTGACTGGTCGTCTGCCTGTAGCTGTCATCCATCACGACCAATGCAAAATCCCTGATATTCCAGGCATCAATCTCGTAGGCTGCTTCTTTTTGCGGACGTTTCCGCGTGACGACAGCCTGGCTTTCCGTCCCGCTCGTCGCCAAAAGGTAGCCCTCCGGCAGATGGACCTTCAGATGGTAATGAGCCATCTCGCTATAGAACGGGTCGCCCATCGGATAGTACGGGTCCAACCGCCATTCTCCCTTTTCGCGCACTGCCAGCATCGGCAGCCAATTGCCCAGCCACATGGCGTGACCGTTGTAGGACAGGCGCCCATTGTTGCGAGGGAGTTTGAGCTGAAATTCAATCTCTACTTCCCTCAGGCGGGAGGTTTGCTTGCCGGATTGAACCGTTCCAGCGGACCTGACATCGGACTGGTTCGGGTTTACTTGCTCTTGTGTAATTTGCTTATCGCTGGTCTGCCTGGCGTTGGTCTGCTCTTCATTGCTTTGCTGCTCTTCATTGGTCAGCCGCTTTTCATTCGTCTGCCCGCCATTGGTCTGCAAAGTCTCAGGCAACGCTACCTGCAAAATGTTCTCCGTCGGTCCCGCCGTCCGAAATGCAGCAGTCTTTCCATCTGCACGGACATCCATGATCCGCATTCTTCCCGGTTCTGTCTGCTTTCCGAGAATCTGCTGCCAGTTGGGATCGCTCAAATCTGCCTGGGGATGAAACGCATTGGGGTACAGGTGAAACATCGCCTGACTGTCCGTTGAAAAAAATCGAACAGACAGCTTCCCGGAAACGGTGTGATTTTTCGGATCAATCCGGACGTCTCCGGTGTACGTCGTATGCGCCGGAATCTGCTCCGGCTTCACGGTATCGGCCCTCGCCTGATCCTTCCACGGCTGTGCCAACAGAAGAGCCGTCAAACCTGCCCCTGCTGCTGCCAGGAGCATCCATCCCTTCCGTCTCATGAGCGATCCCCCTCATATCTTACCGCTTTGCTGCCCGCTGCCGATCCAGCCAGGCCTCCGCCGCCTGTTCTTGACTTCTGTCCAGCAGCAGCCAGTATTTGATAAATGGGCTGGCATCTTCACCGGCTTCTGCCGTCAGCGCTTCCACCCATCCTTTCCCCGTCGCGATCCCGTGCTGATGGGCAGCCACAAAGCGCCTCAGCATTGCGTGAAGACGCTGTTCTCCCCACGCTTCCCGGAGCAGCCAGAGCATGGTCGTCGTCCGGGAATAGACCAGATTGCTGTAGCTCTCGTTATCAGGGAAACGGGACAGCGCCATCCACGGCTTGAGCCCTTTTTTGTCATAAAAGCCTGTCGTCCCTCTGACCATTCGGCCCACTACCTGCTCGCCGGCCAGCTCCGGATAGGCATTTACCATAAAGGCGAGGGAGGCGTATTCTGCCAAGCCTTCGTCAAGCCATGCCTCTTCTACCTGATTGTTCCCCACGAGACCATAAAACCACTGATGGGCCGTCTCGTGAACAACTGTGGGGATCGATGACAGGTGATCGCCCTGGTAGTGGGAGCCGTCCAGAAAAACGATGCTTGGATACTCCATGCCATTGATATTGCCGCCGATTCTCACCGTATCGTACTCCGGATACGGATAGGCGCCAAACTGAGCCTGAAAGTATGCGAGGGCTTTCACCGCCGCTTCGTGGTTCCGCTTCACTTGTCCCGCCGAATCACCCTGACGCCACCAGCTGCGTACCCATGTATTCCCTACAGGCGTCTCCGCATGCTGATAGGTGTTGTCCATAATGACGAGCGAAAAGTCTCGAACCCGCTTTGCCTGCAAGCTGTAGGTGATTTCACCCGTCTGAAGCTCTTTTCCCGCTATATTCCGGTCCGTCGCCGTACTGACGAATTGGTACCCGGCAGGGATCGTCAGTTGTACCTGGTAATTCGCCGTTTCCGTATAAAAAGGATCACCCACCGGTCCATAAGGGTCCAGATGCCAGCCAGAGGCATCGTACACCGCCAGTACCGGCAGCCAATTTCCGAGCCAGATCGCATGCTCGTCATACGACATCCGCCCCATGTTGAGGGGCAGCGTCATCTCGAAATCCAGCTCCAGGTCGATTGGTTGGGTAGTTGCTTGGGCAGTCGCTTGGGCAGTCGCTTGTAAACCTGCTTGTGTACTTGCTTGTGCGTATTGTAGTTCGCCTTCTTTAGCGCTGACAGCCTTTCCGAGCCCTACCTTCACGACCGTTCCGTCGATCTGATAGGAAGCAGGCTTTCCTTGGACGACCAGTTTGGTAATATGATACGTTCCGGGCACGGCATTTTTTCCTAAAATTTCTAGCCAAAGCCCCCCTGATTTTTTCTCGGTAAACGCCAAAGGATACAGGTGCAAATACACATAATCCGGGTCTCTCGGCGCAAACCGGATGTGGACGCTGCCGGTTGCTGTCTTGCTTGCCGGATCGATTTTCACATCAGCCGCATAAGAAGTCATGTCCTCCGTCGCTTGCCCCGCCGTCGGGGACACGGCAACGCTCTTTTCCAAGCTGTCGGCAGCATTCTCGCTCTCGCTCATACCGCTATTTTTTGCCGCAGCAAGCCTGGTGCCTCCAGGAGTATCTCCCGCACCTGCCGAAGCCGCGGCCCGCTTTGCAAAAGCCGCTCCTCCGGCAGGAAAAATACCCACAAAACTCATACTGACGACCAATACCACATAGACAGCTTTCACCGAAACGAGCCTCTCCACCCGGCTTCTCACCGCATCTCCCCCTTTTCTTGTCTTCTATCCTACACGATCTCCACTGTTTCGCTAAGCCTGCATTTGGGTAAAAATGGAGGGCCAGTCCTTTTCATCTTTGATGCGAATTGTCCGCTCCTCGCCGCTGATCATATTCTTAACGACCACCGTCCCGGCAGCCCGCTCATTTTCCCCGAAAATCAGCACATACGGGATTCGCTCCTTGTTGGCGTAGTCCAGCGCTTTTTTCAAGCGGCGTCCCATGAGCTCTACCTCTACCCGCAGACTGGTCGATTTGCGAATGAGGTTTGCCAGTCCCAACGCCTCTGCTTCTGTCCCGAGCGGAATGACAAAAACATCTGCACTGCGGGCTTCAAAAGGGCTGTCGCCCATCGTGAGTGCCGTCAAAATCACGTCCAGTCCATATGAGATGCCCACGGCCGGATACTCCCGTCCGTCCCCCAGAAACTGGCCGATGATCTTGTCGTACCTCCCCCCGCTGCCAATGCTGGAGGTGATTCTGCCGTCCTTCAAAAAGATTTCGTACACCGTACCCGTGTAGATGCTAAGGCCCCGGGCCAAAAAGGGGGTAAACCGAACCTCTCCGGCCACACCCGCTCCTTGCAAAAGGGCAAACAGCTCCTGCAGCTCGGCTGCGCCCTCCTGTACCAATTGCTCGTCGTACCTGTTTGCCAATCCATCGAGACTCCGTTCCCCATTGCGCAAAAAATCGGCGATCTTCGCTATTACCGGCTCCTCGATTTGCCGCTCCCGCAAATCGTCGCAGACGCCATCTACGCCGATTTTTTCCAGCTTGTCAAGCGATAGCATCACATCTGCTGCCTGCTCCTCCGCGATCCCCATCACCTGAAGCAAGCCGGACAACAGCTTGCGGTTGTTCACCTGGATGTACACGTCCAAACCGAGCCGCGCAAAAGCCTCAAATGTCATGCTGATCAACTCGGCTTCCGCCAGCATGGAGGTCGTCCCGATGATATCTACATCACACTGGATGAACTCGCGGAACCGCCCCGGCTTGACCGGACCGTCGCGAAACACCTTGCCGATTTCATACCGTTTAAACGGCAGCCGCATTTCAGGATTCATCCCGACGACTTTGGCGAGAGGGACGGTCAAATCATAGCGCAGCGCCAAATCGCGTTCCCCCTGATCGGTCAGCCTGTACACCTCTTTGAGGATTTCCGCCCCTCCCCCGTATTTCGAAGCGAGCAGATCGTAATGCTGCAGCATCGGCGTCTCCAGCGGCTTGCAGCCGTGCGAGGCAAATACTTCCTCCAGCGTCCTCCGGATCGTATTGCGAAGCCCCTGTTCCTCCGGCATAAAATCCCTTGTCCCTTTGACATTGCGCAAAATCCCTTCCATAAACTGTTCCTCCTTTTCATTTGCTTCCCAGTCTGCTTCTTTTCCTTCTCCGGAAACGGCAAAAAAGCCATGCGGAGACATCAAATGCCCGCATGGCTTTCCTTCTGCCACCGCAGGCACCAAGCACAAACAGCGCTTGCACCTGCGGAAAATTTCATTTCCGTAGATACAAACGCTCTAATGATGGTGATGCAGTTGAAGGAATGTGCGAAGACCGATCATCGGTCCATCCCTCCTGAGCAGAATTTTTCCTATCATACAACACGCAGTAGCCGCGGCGCAAGAATCAAGCTTGTCCCCTGCACAATAAAAAACCGGCTGCCGCCACTCAGGCGACAACCGGTTGACCTTTTGTCCATCTATTCTCTCAGGAAGATAAAATACGCCAGGAAGACGAAGAACAGCGCGTACATGACTGGATGAACCTCGCGACCTTTGCCCTTCAACACCTTGATCACCGGGTAAGTGATGAAGCCTGCCGCGATTCCGGAAGCGATGCTGTAGGTCAGCGGCATCATCAGGACCGTCAGGAACGCCGGGAACGCTTCGTCCATTTCGCTCCACGCGATCTGGGCCATGTGAGACGCCATCAGTACACCTACGATCACGAGCGCTGGCGCTGTCACAGCTTCCGTCACGACGGAGAGCAGAGGGAAAAAGAACAGAGCCAGAAGAAACATGATCCCGGTTACAACTGAGGCAAAGCCTGTCCGGCCGCCCGCTGCGACGCCTGCCGTCGATTCGACGTAGCTGGTCGTAGTCGACGTTCCGAGGATCGCTCCCGCCATACCGGCAATCGCGTCGGAAGCCAGTGCGCTTCCCGGACGAGGCAGCTTGCCATCCTTCAGCAAGCCTGCCTGGCTCGCTACTCCAAGCAGTGTTCCTGTCGCATCGAAAAAGTCAACAAACAGGAAAGTGAAAACGACAATCAGCATTTTCGCGCTAAACAACGTAGAAAAATCGCCAAGATACTGGAAAGCTGCACCAAAGGTTGGAGCAAGGCTTGGCGGCGTGTCGACGACCTGTTTCGGAAGTTCCACAATCCCGAAAATCATCCCCACGATCGCCGTCACAACCATCCCGACGAAAATCGCGGCATTTACCCGGCGAGCCATCAGGACTGCCGTCAAAACCAGACCGAAAACAGCCAGCAAAGCATTTTTCACAGCCAATACCTGCGCGGCATCCATATCCGGATGGAAGGTCAAATGGCCGAGTGTCACGACTGTCGCGTCACTGGCGATAATAATACCCGCGTTTTTCAAACCGATAAATGCGATAAACAGCCCAATCCCAGCGGACACCGCGTACTTTAGCCCCTGAGGGATGGAGTTTACAATCGCTTCCCGAATGCCAGTGAGCGACAGGAGCAAAAAAATCGTACAGGAGACAAAAACCCCCGCCAAGGCCTGCTGCCAGGGAATCCCCATCGTCAGAACAGCTGTATACGTAAAGAACGCGTTGAGTCCCATCCCCGGCGCCTGGGCGATCGGCAAACGGCCGACAAACGCCATGACGAGTGTACCAATCGCTGCTGCCAGCGCTGTGGCTGTAAAAATGGCTCCAAATTCCGGATAGTTCGCTTTCAGCTCAGGCGGCAGATCGGCCCCGCTGAGGATGAACGGATTGACAGCCAAAATGTAGGCCATTGCGAGAAATGTAGTGATACCTGCAATCGTTTCACGACGATAATTGGTGCCTAGCTTGTCAAATTCGAAGTACTTCCGCACCGGAATGTCCCCCCAGATATTTTTCGGTAAATAAAAAGCCGAGGCGCAACCATACACCTCGACTACCGAACAAAACAGACGGGAAACCATAAATAAAATGAGTACCTTAACGTTTCAATATCCCCGTTGATGTCTTGTTCGTAGCCAGGTCGTTTGCGGCGACCTCGTAGAAACTCCCGAGCCCTATTCCCGAGAATATACGAACCTTCCTTATTTACCTTTTCACAACGAAAAGTTTAGCAGGAAGAAAAGAGGTTGTCAACGGAAAATACGAACGTTAAAAATCTCTGATCAATCAATATCCGGTTTTATTGCATTTCAGATGAGGACCTTCCTGCCATTCTCACAGCTTGTCCCCAATTCCGAACGAAAATTTACTCCCACTCGATAGTTGCTGGCGGTTTGGACGTGATGTCGTACACGACTCGGTTCACGTTCTCCACTTCATTGACAATCCGGGTGGAGATTTTCTCCAGCAGATCCCACGGAATCCGAGCCCAGTCTGCAGTCATTCCATCAATGGAGGTAACGGCCCGAATCCCGACTGTGTAGGAATACGTACGAACGTCACCCATTACTCCGACACTTTTCATATCCGGCAGTGCCGTGAAGTATTGCCAAATTTCTCGATCCAGACCTGCTTTCGCGATCTCTTCGCGCAGGATAGCATCCGATTCACGAACGATCTCCAGTTTTTCTTCTGTAACTTCGCCCAATACACGAATGCCAAGACCTGGTCCCGGGAACGGCTGACGCCATACGATTTCATCCGGCAATCCGAGTTCTGTTCCCAGCTTGCGGACTTCGTCCTTAAACAGTGTTTTCAACGGCTCGATCAAGGTGAAGGTCATATCCTCTGGCAGCCCGCCAACGTTGTGGTGAGACTTGATGGTGTGGGCAGTAGCCGTACCGCTTTCCACGATGTCGGTATAGAGTGTGCCCTGGGCAAGGAAATCCATGTCTTTCAGCTTGCTTGCTTCCTCGTCAAACACGTAAATAAATTCGTTACCGATGATTTTGCGTTTTTGCTCTGGATCGGTTACGCCTTTCAATTTGTTTAGGAAACGTTCGCGAGCGTCAATTTTGATGACATTCATCGAGAATTTATTCGCGAATGTCTCCATGACGCCTTCCGCTTCTCCCTTGCGGAGCAAGCCATGGTCTACGAACATGCAAGTCAGTTGATCGCCGATCGCCTTGTGAATCAAAGCCGCTACGACCGAGGAGTCGACCCCGCCGCTCAAAGCGCACAGAACCTTTTTGTCTCCAACCGTCTCGCGGATCTTTTTGATCTCATCGTCGATAAACGTGGTCATGCTCCAGTTGCCTTCGCAACCGCAAATCTCAAACAGGAAGTTGGCGATGAACTCGTTTCCTTTTACCGTATGGCGCACTTCCGGATGGAACTGTACCCCGTACAGCTTGCGCTCAGGATGGCTGATGGCTGCCACGGGACAGCTGTCGCTGACTGCATCGATCCGGAAACCGGCCGGCAGCTCCACGACCTTGTCGGAGTGGCTCATCCAGACCACTTCATTTTCTCCCCATTTTTCGTACAGGCTGTGCGGTTGCTGCAGACGAAGCTCGGCTTTTCCGTATTCCCGTTTGCCGGCGCGCTCCACTTTTCCTTCCAGCATGTGGCTCATCAGCTGCATGCCGTAGCAAATCCCCAGTACCGGCACATCCAGATCAAAAATAGCCGGATCTACTTTCGGTGCGCCTTCCTCATACACACTGGCAGGTCCGCCGGAGAAAATAATCCCCTTTGGCTGCATTTCCTTGATTTTTTCAACAGGTGTATTGTAAGCGACCAGCTCGCTGTACACCCCAAGATCCCGTACGCGACGGGCGATCAACTGGTTGTATTGTCCCCCGAAATCCAGTACGACGACCATTTCCATTGGCTTGCTCATGTGATCCTCCTTCTCCTGTTTCCGCCAGGTTGTTACCGATAATTTCACCTTGGCCAAGCTCATGCACCGCGAGATTGGGAACGTAAACGCATTTTCGTTTCCCAACCGTCCAAGGTTGTAAAAAAACCGGGACCATTGCCTCCGATAAAACAAAACGGAGGCAGAGTCCCAGTTTGTGTACACTTTTGCGGTTGCATGTACAAAAATCCGAAGTCCTCACCTCGTAGTCGCCCGATTTACGGTCGAGCGGTAGAAACTGTCAGGCCAATTCCTGATACTATACGAGTATTCGAAGGAAATTCTAGCAGACTGAAGGTAATAGTTCAAGGCTTCAATTGCTGGGTAAGCCGATCAATCAGTTGCTGTGCAATCGAACGGGCCTTTTCCTCCATTTCCCTGCACCCATAATAGAGACGCTCATACAGGTGAGTGAGGTACTGCAGGTCTTGACGTTTGTCACCGGTCAGAGCAATTCTCTTCACGTACTCCCGCAAAGTCTCACCCGGTTCCCGGCGTGAATGCAGATGCTGAATCATCTGAAGCAGCAGTTTATATCGATCCGAGTAGTGCTCGTTTGGATGACTTCTCATTTGACGCTGAAGCCACCAATACGTGATAACCCGTTTCTTCCTCCAGGCCAGATAAGCACCGGCTGCCAGCAACACAAGCGCTGCCGCTTTTGCTTGCCACGGCATTTTCCAGCTTGCCTGTGTGGGGCTGTCGGCGCCCTCAAGCTCGTCTAGTCGGTTGTTTCTCCGTTCGGCTGCCGTATTTTCTTGCAGATTCGGAACCGGCAGGGTTACCGATTGTTCCGATGAGTTCAGATCGTATTTGATGCGAACAGGGGACAAGAAAGTGCTGGTCGCTTCAAACGGAATCCAGCCTTGTCCAGGGAAGTAGACCTCTACCCAGGAGTGAGCGTCCTTGTTTCGAACTTCGATGACATCGTTGCCATTGCTGTCAGTGCCTACGCGGCTGCCCGGAGCAAATCCCTTGACCCAGCGTGCCGGTATCCCGATCGATCGCAGCATGACCGCCATCGAGGTCGAGAAATGGTCGCAGTAGCCCCTGCGGCTGTCAAACAGAAAGTGGTCTACGAAGTCCTGCCCCGGTGCCGGTACGGGCACATCCTTGGTCTCGTATTTATAATCTCCTCTCGTACGGAGGTAATTCTCGATCGCGCGCACTTTTTCATACGGAGTGTTTGCGTTCTTGGTGACATCCAGAGCCAGCTCCTTCACTCTGTCGGGCAACTCGCCAGGAAGCTGCAGGTAGCGTTGCTTGATGTCAATCGGATAGGTGGAACCTGCTTGCATGATTGCCTTTTCGCTGACAATCGGCACTTCCGCTTCCAATTCATATTTCTCCGGCTTCAGCAGAAAACGGCTCGGCAGTGATCGCTTCTGTCCTGTGCTTTGAGATTCTGTCGCTTGTTCACCCTGTTCTTCTGTCGGCTGTACTGCCTGACCACTTGCAGGCTGCCCGGTCGGAGCTCCTCCCGGCTGTACTGCCTGGCCACCTGCGGGCTGCCCGGTCGGAGCTTCTCCCGGCTGTACTGCCCGACCACTTGCAGGCTGCCCGGTCGGAGCTTCTCCCGGCTGTACGGCCTGGCCACCTGCGGGCTGCCCGGTCGGAGCTTCTCCCAGCTGTACGGCCTGGCCACCTGCGGGCTGCCCGGTCGGAGCTTCTCCCGGGTGTGGCACGCCTCCCTCTTCTGGCTCGGCTTCCTCCCTCGGAGCTCTCATATCTACTCTGCCGGCCCGTACCTCCACTTGCTGGCTTGCTCTGTCATAAACCATCGTGGCGTTATCAGGCTCGATGCTTACAACCTTTTTCAACTGCCCTGGATAAAACATCGTAAAATACGGTTCCCCTCTGGAAAAATCCATTGTAGCCCGCACTTCCTTTGTTTCCGTTCCATGAAACAGCATTTGCTTCCACTGATGGGTTTGCAGGTTCAAAATAGGCTCATACTCCCGCTCTCCCTTTTGCCAGCCGCGTCCTGTGTAAATATCCTTGGAGTCGCCGCGCCAGTACGTCCGCTCATTGGTGATAGCAACAAAGACTAGCGCCTCATCCTGTTGGAAGGGGCCACCGAGGTTTTCGTCATTATTGTCGTAGCCGACCTTTTTCATGGTGCCAACTGGCCCTTCCTCGCCTCCGGTTAAAAAGGCGATCGGATCCGGCCAGACGGCATCTTTTTTCGGGCCGGCGTAGGCGACACTTACTACGATGGCCAGAATCAATACCGGGGCGATCAACGTATTCCACAGCGTCCAACGCTTTTTGCCCGCAATCGGGGCCCGCTTGGATATGGCTGTCAGATGGGCGACAGCCAGCAGCATAAACCCGTAGATCAGCGTTCGGATGATCGCACCGTCCGCCTCATAAGGCAAAAACGTATCCAGCACTGCCAAGTACAGCTCTGTCAAAAAGACAAACCAAAGGCCCTGCCGCTGTTCCAAAACTAGATAGGTGACCATCGAAATCAGTATGGCCAGCATGAGATCAAATAGCAGGTTGCGGGAGATCAGAGACATCGAAATCCAATCCTGCTGAAAAGCCAACGGCACATCGCGCACCAGGCTTGCATACATGTTGTAAAGCCATTCCGTACTCAAAAACGACGATGTGAAAAAGTCGGAATGAATGATCCATAAAATACCGAGCAGCTTGAAAGGAAAGGTCAGCCATCGGTATGGAACGACCAGATCGAGTAACAAAACACCTGCAACGATCATGTAGAATGGCCAAAGTGTTCCGGTATCGGTCAGCTCGCTTAAAGGCAGCAGCCACTCCCTCAGCATGAGAAAAAGAAACAAGGCAGCAAGCCATTCCATTCCTTTGGGGCGTCTCCAAACACTCATTACGAGGCACCTCCTATCCGCTTCCCGTCTTCCACATCATCCAGGTGCACCGATTTGCACGTTACCTTGCTCGCCACCAGCATTTGAATAGCTTGCTTCTCCTCCGGTGCCGGAACCGCATGTGCATGAATCCGCAGTAGATGGACATGCCGCCCTTTTTGAGACAACTGTACCAACCTGGCTACCAGTTCCTTGTCGACGCGTGGCGTGATCACGACCAGTGTGACGCCTGGAGGCTGCTCCAACGCTTCCCGCCCCACAATCCGGGCAAAGCTGTCCACACCTTCCGCCATCACCCGTGCCAGTTGGTCAAAAATCCGGATAAAATGCGTATGCGAACAGGCTGGTTGTATCGCGATTCGCTCTTTTTGCTTGTACGTCAAACCGTAATGATACTGATTGCGATTGGCATAAGCGACGAGACTTGCGGTCAGTTTTACGGCGGCCTCGAACAATTGCGGCGTTTGATCCTGGTAGTGAGCCTTTTCTACATCCAGAAAAAAGACCACCTGGTTCATCGCCTGGTGTTCAAATTCTTTTGTCTTGAGACCGGTCCCGCGTGCCGATGCGCGCCAATGAATTTGGCTCAGTCTGTCTCCACGGTGATATTCACGGACACCTCGCACTGCCGCTACGTCATCAGAACGGCGATGAGCGACGTGTACAGTCCCGCTAAAGCTCCCGTCACCCAGTGCCCAATGCGTCATTTCCCGATACGACGGGTATACGAGGAAATCATTGAAGACCGGGACCGTCTTTTTCCGTTCAACAAATCCAAAAAAGTCTCCCCCGCCCACCACACATTCGGTCATGCAATAATAACCCCGCGGCAGGCCGGGTATGACGTATTTAAACTCTATTTCTCTTTTAAACCAAGGAAAGACTAATTGCCGATGCGGCTCAAATACACCTGCCAGCCGGTCTGGCAACGGTTCTATCACTACGTTCCAGCCCAAAGGAAACCAGAAACGGCGGCGCAAACGCACCGTTACAACGACGTCTTCGCCTTCCTGAAGGCGGTTTCGGTCGATTTCCCTGACGACCTCTAGCGAGCGGAACATCATGAAAAACACGCACAATTCATAAGCCAGAAACACCAGGCTGCTGTAAAACAAAAACCAACTGGCAAACCCGCCCTGGAACATGGCAAATACAAACGTAATGAGGACAAGTGCAGCGGTTTTGATCTTCCCATAGCGTTGTTGTTTCATGCACGTTCACCGCCTCAGCTAACCGGAACACGCGTTTCCGATAGAATCGCCGATAGGATCCGGTCGATCGTAGCTCCCTCCAGCCGAGCCTCCGGTTTCAAAATAATCCGATGAGCAAATGTCACCGGCACCAGTTCTTTGATGTCATCCGGAATCACATAATCTCGCCCACGCACGAAAGCCAACGCCTGGACCGCACGGAAAAGGGCAAGTGACCCGCGTGGGCTGACGCCCAGGTACACCTGATGGTGTTCTCTCGTCCGCATGCACAAGCGTACCAAGTACTCCTGAACGCCTTCAGACACTCGGACAGTGGCGACCTGCTTTTGGATTTGAGACAGCTCTTCTGTTGTAACGACGGGCTCCAGGCTGTCGAGCGGGTTTTCCCCGGAGAACCTGTTTAACATCCGCACCTCTTCCTCCAAGGTCGGATAGCCAAGACGCAGCTGCATCAAAAAGCGGTCTAACTGCGCTTCCGGCAAAGGAAACGTACCCTCGTACTCCAAAGGGTTTTGGGTTGCCATTACAAAAAACGGGCTGTTTAATCGGTAGGTATTGCCGTCAACGGTAACGGAACGCTCCTCCATTGCCTCAAGCAGCGATGACTGTGTCTTTGGAGAGGTACGGTTGATCTCGTCAGCCAAAATGACATTGGCAAAGATCGGTCCGGGACGGAACTCGAATTCCATCGTTTTTTGATTGAAAATCGCTACGCCTGTTACATCTGTCGGCAGCAGGTCGGGAGTAAACTGGATTCGTTTAAATTCGCCGCCAATCGATCTCGCCAAAGACCGAACCAGCATGGTTTTACCGACTCCAGGGACATCTTCCAGCAAAACATGGCCATTTGCCAATATGGCTGCCACGCATAGTTCAATAATGGAGCGCTTTCCAATCAGTACTTTTTCAATATTAGCAATCAACTTTTCCACAGAGGGATGTGGATGATCGAGTTTAATCGAGTTCATGGATGACAACTCCTGTTCCAACGTATTCTACCTTTTCGGCAATCACGTGTAATAAGGGCCTTTTCATCAAATAGGAACGGCCGATGGTCGACTCTCTCTTCATTTTATCTGATACCTTCATCCAGTGGAGAGGAAACCTATTCCTAAAGTAAGATAATGCGCTTGAAGTTACAAGGAAAAAATCGTTAATATTTGTAAAATTGTGAAATGAACTATGAAAAAAAGGGTAGGATGCATTCCTACCCTGTTGTCGTAATCTACACATATGGCGTGCCCTGAGAGATTCGAACTCCCGACCTTTTGATTCGTAGTCAAACGCTCTATCCAGCTGAGCTAAGGGCACAAAATGGAGCGGACGACGGGGCTCGAACCCGCGACCTTCGCCTTGGCAAGGCGACGCTCTACCAATTGAGCTACGTCCGCATAATCGTGATTACATATAAAACGTATAAACAGTCTCAAGGTCACTATGGTGCGGGTGAAGGGACTTGAACCCCCACGGTCTCCCGCCAGAACCTAAATCTGGTCGAGGCCATCTGACAGATAAGAGTGTATCATGTCGAATGCTGATGGGTCAAGGGTTTTGTGCAAACTGTTTATGGTAAGGAAGGGCAAAAAATGAAACCTACTGTTCGATTTGGTCCCCAATTCGTCCCCGCGTCCCCAAGTGTCCGTCGGATTTCTTCTATATTAAATATGCATACAGCGGATTATTTGGATCGATATTGACAGCAAAGACCCGTCTCCGATTTAATGCAGTGACGGGTCTACAGCTTCTTATTTGTTGAGCCACTCCATATACGAAATCATCTGTCCGGGTTCAAGCCTTGATTCTTTGGTGTAAATTTTATCTGGGGGCCCTATCTGAGATGTCAAAAATACGAGTAAGTTGTCGAACTGTTGGTAATCACCGTTACCAACCGAAATTTTCAATATTTTTCGGTTGTAAGTAACAACGTACGTGGTCCCAGTACTCTCATCTACAAATTGTGCTATCGCTTCTGGTTTTTTAAAAACAACAATAATGGCTCCCATGATCCTACTTCTTACATCCATTGAATCTAATGAGGTAAGTACATTTGACACGTTGCTCTCCCCTTTATGGAATTACGTCAATGATTGCATCCATCTGAATCCACCGGCTCTCCTCATCGTTCACCAGTTTAACCCGCCGGCTGTTTTGATCCATCCACTTGATCACGCCCCACATGCTGTAGGTTTTGCCCAAGTCCTCTTTGACTGGCTGCCACCACGTGATGGTAATCGCGTAATCCTCGCGGGCGGAATCCCTTATGAGATACTGGAAACTCGCCAGCTCATCTTCCTCGAGTACTGGCATCTTTTCCAGCTTCTGTTCTTCCCGGTGCTGCAGGTACAGCTCGCGCTGCTCTGGCAGCACAAATCGGGATGCTGCAAACATATTGTCTATTTTGCTCGCCATGGATGATGGACTCCCCTTTCCCATGCTTCCAGCAGTTCGATTTTATCTGGCTGCATGCGGTCCCAATTGATATATTCTTCCCGCTTCAGGACTTCTAGCACCTCCATGATTCCGCCCCGGGATCTCCCGGTTTTGATGCACAGTTCATCTACCGTTGGTGTCCGGCGACGGCCGGCAGAATAGTTTGCAATTACCCGGAGTATCTTTCGCTCGATATCAGACAGCATGTCTGATCACCGCCGACTGGACAGCGAGGATTCTGTCGATAATAAACACTCGCGGCGCTTTTCGAGTGTAACAGTATGCTTTTAGCCTGGCGTCCGTAATTGTAAGCGGCCGTATGGTTCGCTGAGTCGTCTGGCCTGTGCTGTCTATGTAAATAATCTGGATATCTTGCTGCTGATTGACTGCTCGCAGCAGTTCTTTAACCATGGTGATCGCCCCCAAAATAAGAACATTTGTTTGTATTATATAAAAACAAATGTTCGGTATTCAAGAAAAAAATCATCCGCGCACAATCACCATATCGTTCGCGGATGGTACGAGTGAGATAAAAAATGCCCTCCACGATTTGGTCTTATCCCCGTCAAGTGGACAGTTCAAAACAAGCCCTTGCTTTACGCAGCCTCAGCTCGGTATTGAACTGGGCTGAGGCTGCGTAAACGAGCTTGAATCCGTTCGTGATTGTAAAAATGAATGTAACGTTCGATTGCTTTATTCACCTCTTCTTCGGTTCCGAAGGAATCCAAATATATACATTCTGTTTTGAGGTGGCTAAAAAAGCTTTCGATACAAGCGTTGTCCAGGCAGTTTCCTTTTCTCGACATACTTGGAGTTATGTTATACGCTTGTAATAGATTCTGATATGCTCTGGACGTGTACTGGCTTCCCTGATCGCTATGTAGCAGGACGCCATTCACGTCTCTTTTTTGTGTCGCTGCCTTCACAGTATCTAAGACGAGGGACAAATCATTCTGTTTGCTGACCTTATAGGCAATTACCTCATTATTGAAAAGGTCGTAAATGACAGACAGATACAGCCGTCTCCCGTTAAAAATGATATAGGTAATATCTGTAGCCCATTTTTCAGTAGGTCGTGACGCAGCAAACTCACGGTTCAACTTGTTTTCTGTTATCACGATTGGCTCTTGTAACTGCTAAACTAAATTCAACAGTATCCGCCAAATAGAAATGAACACTTTTTTCTTTCACTTGGTAACCCAGTTAAGCTATGATTACTTGTTCAACATAGCTTGGCTGGGGGATGGGAAAGGTGGAAAAATTACTGTTGTATCTTCAGGTTCATCAATTAAAAGAGCAAGGATTTAAGGTGGCAGCCATCGCAAGGAAATTGGATCTGTCGAGGAACACGGTCTATAAATATCTAGATATGACTTTTGAGGAGGCATCAGATTGGGTCAATTCCCTTGGTAACAGAAGCAAAAAGTTGAATCCCTACCGGGATAGGATTCTCAGTTGGTTACATGAACATCCAGATCTGTCTTCTTCTCAGGTCGAGGACTGGTTAAAGGAGAAATATCCTTCCATTAAGATTGGAGGAAGCACAGTTCGATCCTATGTTAGTGAGCTAAGGGAAATATACCATATTCCGAAAATTGTACATATTCGTGATCACGAAGCAGTGGACGAGTTGCCAATGGGCCAACAGGCTCAAGTGGATTGGGGAGAAGTCACGGTTAAAAATATGGAAAAAAAGGACGTGAGATTATACTTCATCACTTTTGTTCTCTCCCACTCCCGTTTCAAGTATGTAGAGTGGCAAAGCAGACCCTTTACCACAAGGGATGCAATCAGATGCCATGAAAACGCATTCGTATTTTTCGGAGGAATGCCAGAGGAATTGGTTTATGACCAAGATCACCTGATCACCGTAAGTGAAAATGCAGGAGACATTATCCTGACGAGTGAATTTCAGTCTTATAAGCAAGAACGTGGATTTCGCCTTTATTTATGCCGCAAGGCAGATCCGCAAAGTAAGGGCAAGATAGAAAACGTAGTGAAATTCGTGAAAAGAAACTTTGCCAAACACAGGGTTTTCTCCAATATCGATGCATGGAACGAACGGTCTCTGGCCTGGCTATCACGGACAGGCAATTACAATGTGCACCATACAACAAAAAAGAGACCGGTTGAAGTGCACGCCCTCGAAAAGCAACACTTGAAGCCAGTCTCTCCCCTGCTCTCTTTCGAGAGCAACCGTGGATCCAGTATAACAAGAACTGTCCATAAGGACAATGTGATTAAATATAAATCCAATCGGTACTCCCTTCCTTTAGGGACATACCGTCCAAGGGGAGAGAATCAAGTATTTATCGAGATTCATGAAGAGGAACTGATTGTCAGAGCAACTCCGCAAGGAGAAGTTCTTGCACGACATCAGCTTTGCCACGGAAAAGGAGAGCTTATAAAAAGTAGACAGCACTCACGTGATCGATCTAAAGGGATTCATGCTTATAAGGAGACCATTATCCGCCAATTTCACGATCAAGAAAAAGCAATGCTGTTTATTCATGAGATAAGCGTTCGGTATCCGAGGTATGTACGTGATCATTTGCAAATCGTTCAATATGCCATCACCCATTTCCAACCTGATATTGAGGAAGCCTTGGATGTATGTGTAAAAGACCATTTATGGAGTGCAAATGACCTCCGGGATGTTGCACAGCACCTTTCCCGACTAAAAGATACCAAGCCCTCCTCAGAACCTCGTTTCGATCAAGCAATACCAAGCAACTTCCGCAACCTCTCCGCATTACAAGCCACTTCACCAACGAGGGAAATGGATAAATATTTAAAAATACTAGGGGGCATTTGACGTTGAACAGCACCGTACAGACCATGCAAAATTACTTCCGCCATCTTCGGATGGCGGAGACAGCCAATGAACTGCCTGAATTCCTTCGTAAAGCTGAAAAATTCTCTTGGACCTATCAGGAATTTCTAGAAGAACTCTTAACCTATGAATTGAAACGGAGAGAAGCAAAAAATGCGGAGAGGAGATTGAAATGGGCCAAGTTTCCCTATCAAAAGACCTTGGATGAATTTCAGATCGATGAGCAAAAGTCAATCAGTTCCCGCCAAATCAAACAGTTGAAGGAACTGAATTGGCTAGAACAACAGTACAATCTGATCCTTCTTGGTCCTCCAGGAGTGGGCAAAACCCACATTGCAATTGGACTTGGGTTAGAAGCGATACAAAAGGGTTTTCAAGTTACCTTTTCAACCATGGGAGAGTTGATCCATCTATTGAAAACCCAAGAGTACCTCACAAAATCACAAACGCAGCTTAAAAGAATAAACGAATCCGATTTGGTCATTATTGATGATCTCATGTATATGGCAATGGATCAAAGGGAGGCAAACCTATTTTTCCACCTCATAAACAACCTGTATGAACGAAGTTCAATCATATTAACATCCAACAAAGGACCCGAACAGTGGGGAGAATTAATAGGTGATCAAGGAATTACGACGGCTATATTAGATCGATTGCTTCACAGAGTGGAAGTGATCCAACTAAACGAAGACAGCTACAGAATCAAATACAGGAGCTCTATTTTCGGAGAAAAAAGTGTTCAATCTTAATGAGCAAAAAGTGTTCAAAACTACTTGACGGTTACAGCTCTTTGCGTCCATAATACTTTCGTTTCCTGCGAATACGTGATTGGATCCCCACCTCTTTCATCAGTCGGTACACACGCTTATGATTAATTCGAATGCCATGGACCCGGTATAGCCACATCTTAATTCGAGGATATCCGTATATTCCATTGACCCGTTGATGACAATGCAAAATCAGCTTTTTTAACTCCTGGTCTTCCGCGTATTTTCTCGTCGGGTTCTTCTGTAAGTGCAGCCACTTATAATAACCACTTTTTGATACTTGAGCAATTTTGCATAGTAACAGAACTGGATAACGATCCGCCATCTCAGCAATAATCCGAAAAATTACTGTTTTTCCCTGATCCTTCTTCTTTCCCCCTTTCTGGCTTCTAAGAGCTTTTTTAAGAATTCTACCTCCGCTTCAAGACGCCTAATTCTTTCATCTGAAGTCATGGGGTTTTTACGAGGCCTTCCCTTGCTCATCCCTCTGGCTTTGCCTCTTTGGTCTACCAATCCTTGTACGCCGTGATCTCTGTATTTTCTAACCCATCTACGGAACATCCGTAAATCCAAACCGTAGGTTTCTTGAATTTGTTTATACGTAGCTCCTTGTTCAAACCATTCCACTACTTGTGTCTTAAATTCAAGCGAGTATGTCATTTTCCCCATAAAGAATATCCCCTCCAATTAAACAGTAATGGTCTTTCTTTTTACTGTCTACTTAAAGGGGATAATATCATTCGGATACGTAGGGGCTGCTGAACGGTTTTCAAACTTCAAAAATGTTTCCAAAAGCAGGAATTCTATAGGAAAGAAGACGGTTTAACCAGGAGACAAAAAAATCCCGCAGCCTACGCTCGAGGTTCATCACCAGGAGCTGAAGCGCGATGACGGTTTCACTTGTTTTCGCAAGGCATGCTCGAATACGGCCAAGCCCATACCTGCGCTTGCCCTCACCAAATTTGCCTTCTATGGCGTTGCGTTTTCGTGCATCTTGTCTTGCGACTCGCCGTTGTTCTGTCGCTTCTTCGCCTTGTACGGGACGGCCAAGCGCCGGACCGCTCAAACGAATGCCATGCGCTTTGCAAAATGCCCTGTTTTGCCGGGTGCGATAGATTTGATCGGCAAGTACCGCCTTCGGGTAACAACCAAAGCGTCTCTTGTATGCTTCTACAGATTCGATCAGCGTCACCCCTTCGTTGAAGCTGTCCCATGATAGACGCTCCAGAAAAGCATAGCCGTTCACCATGCTGACCGACACTTTGGCGCCAAACTCTACTCGCGCTTTCGCTTTGCCGCGTACGACGGGGCGGACGTGCGGTTGGTGGATGCTCACGATTCGATCTTCGATCTGATGCGTTTTGCGTTCAAACATCATGCGTTGCTGTCGATACAGTTCCTGAATCACAAGCAAGTCGCGATATTGTTTCCGGCTCAAAAGTGTCAACGGCTGCCGTGAGGCCAGTTTGCGGATAATGTGAAGGTTACGTGCTACATACCGGAGTTGCTTGCCGATCGCTCGACGAATCACCTTGCCGTTTACACGACGCTGTTTGGCCACGGCCAGGTACTCCTTTCGGGCTTTATCCCGATAAGTCCGTGGTTTGCGGGCACGACCAATCTGTGGAGCATGTAACGTATCGATGATCTCCTCCAGTTTCTCACGCGCCTCGTTCAGCAAGTTCAAATCGGTAGGGTACGCCACATCCGCCGGGGTACATGTGGCATCCAGCAACAAGACACCCTGGTTCGGATCTTCTTCGGTTGTTGAGCGACGCTTGGTCGTACGCTTGCCTTTGGATTTTGTACCTGATTTTGGTTCATTGTCACGGTCGGAATCTTGTGTGGTTTTGGCGGCTTCGACCGCGATGATCTCGTTGATTTCACGGAGGATCTGCTCGCTCAGACGCTTACGAAAATGCGTCATGAGAGACGGATGGAACGGCGGATGATCCTGATAGCCTTCCAGCCCGATGAAATATTGCAGATACGGGTTTTCGACAATCTGCTGGACCGTTTCACGGTCCGACAGTTGCAAGCGTTCCTGAATGATAAGCGCCCCAAGGGCGACACGTATGGAAACCGCTTTTTGTCCACGAAACGATTTGCGGAAGGACTTGGCATACTTTTTCTCTGCATATGCCCACGGTACCAACTGAGCCAGCTTGACCCAGCGATTTTCTTTATTCAACTTGCCGCCAAACGGCAAGAAGAAATCATCAGGGAGAAGCAGTTGATTTTCACGATGAGAGAGAAATTCGTACATTCAGATCCGCTCCATGTGCAAGGAATTTGAAGGGAAATCGTTGATTTCCTTGCACATGAGTTCGATGAAAACGAGGCGAAACCCTTGTGGTTACCGGATTTTTTATCTGTTCAGCAGCCCCCAATTATATCCCGGCGGTGACACGTAATAAGCAAAGGGATATTGAAACAACTAAATATTACACTGAAAACGGTTGGAATGTCTTAAGAGTTTGGGAACACGATTTAAAAGAAAACTTTCAAGGGACTATACACCGAATTATCGAATTTATTACTACTTCCATTAATTTTAGGCAAAAGAAACAACCGATAAGAAAAAGCTAAATCCAAATGGACTTAGTTTTTTTGGTTATTCAAGAACTGAATATTGTATCAAGAATGCAACTCGTTATTGGATTGAAATTACCAACATTTTGTATTGATTTCGCTGACCGTCACTAATCTATATGACATAAAATTATTTTGATTCGGGGTGGTTTTCATCAAAATTTATAATGCCTCCGCAATCAGGTTGCTCGATTTCCTGCACTAAAATTACCCAACCATATTCGCATATGAACAAGAGACAATTCCCGAACACTAAAGTTTAAGCCAATTGTGCCAAAACTGGCTCCATATAACAATCTAAAAACTCTTCGGTTACACCCCTGATTTTCCTTTTTTTACAGAGAGCATAAAGTTCCTCCACAGCTGAATATGGAAAAAATCTAGTATTAAGTGATTGAAATTGCGGTTTGGTTGCTTCTTTAAATACCTTATCACGGTCTTCATCCGCCGCTACTATTACATAACGTGTCGGGAATGGAGGTAATGCGTCCTGTAATCCTTTCATACGGGTTAAACCGCTTGTTACGCCTGTGCTATGCTCTACTTCCATTACTGCTGGCATAAGTTTTCCGTTCTTGAACCAAATACAGTCAATTAACAAAGCAGCTCGGTATGCATCTTCAAAAGGTGCTATTAGATTTTCATTACGAAGTGAACTTACTACGCAATCCATTTCCCCAATTTTTTTATTCTTATATACAATCCCCTTATCATTTTGAGCTACCCAAGTACGAAAACCGAGCTGTTGACCAATTTCAATAAGTGCAATTTGCATTTGGGAATGCCGTCTTTTAACGTCTATATCCATTTCTGTTTTGACTTCATCAGGCAAAACCAAAGCATCGTACAATACTTCAACGGACGGAACTTCTGAAATGACAATATCAGATTTTGATTCATACATTGCTCCAGCTGGGTGAGGGTTATCAGGACACCACATAAGATGCTTATGCCCTCTGCGAATTTTGGTATTGGAACTGATACTTTCA
Source organism: Brevibacillus sp. FSL K6-2834 (assembly GCF_038592925.1). Taxonomy (NCBI): domain Bacteria; kingdom Bacillati; phylum Bacillota; class Bacilli; order Caryophanales; family Paenibacillaceae; genus Brevibacillus; species Brevibacillus sp. FSL K6-2834. Next base: position 816,235 of record NZ_CP151945.1, on the reverse strand, counting down.
ATTCGCCCAGGATAGCAATAATAAAATTGCGGTGTATGAGCCATTAATGCTTCAAGAACAGAGCGGGTATTATAACTGCCACCAAGCACTCTGTCAAAGTTAATTGGGTGATTCGGAAAAAATGCATTAGCAATTCTCCAAATCATTTGTGTTGAAATTGACTCTTCAGGTACGGCAGCCCACGTTTCTCCTTTATTGGGGTTAATGCGTTTAATAATTATTGGTCCTTCTGGATAAACGACATCTACAATTTTGATTAATCCAGGTGTTCTGCTATGAACATATTGATAAATCTGATTGCGTGGCAACCTTCCGATTTCGTGTACAATATTGGCAGCGGTCAGCCTGGTCATAATTTCACCTTCAAAAAGTCTAAAATGGTTTCAGCGATACCTTTTGAAGCCAAGTATGGAACACCGTTCCCAACTGTTTTAAAGGCATCACTAAGCGTTATATTTTGGGGTAAAGTATATTCCTTTGGTAAAGATTGTATCGCTAACGCTTCTGCAACAGAAATTCTACGGGCTTTATATGGGTGTAAATGAACTTCATTGTTGCCATATGCCGCTGTCGGAGAATATCTCCAACGGTGAAGTCTCTTATATGATTTTTTTGAATCATCTCCTTCTGGGATTGATTGAAATTTTGTAAGACCAGCTCTTGGAGTAAAATACTGTTCAGAATTTGGATGATTATAGACATCATTTTTTCTAAACCAATATTCAACCGTCAACTCAACAGGGATGCCTTCTGGAAGGGGAATTTCGCTGTCTTCTTCAAAAGGGGTTGTTTGCACCCAAGGTATCGATGCTATATCTTCAAGTCTGTATTTTATGTGTTTCTCCCAAGGGAAAATTTCAGAAAGCGTTTCATTCCCGTTAAGGTGAATTCCTAAATCGTCTAAAACTGTCTTTTGAAAACCGATTAAAATAATTCGCTCTCTTTGTTGTGGAACTCCGTATTCAATTGCATTTATCAGACGTTCGGTAGTCAGATAACCTTCATTATGCAGCTTGGCTTTCATTTCATCATAAAAAACTCTATGTTTTTTAGTACGCCAAAGCCCTTTAACGTTCTCTAATAGAAAAAAATCTGGTTTTTGTTGGCAAATTAATTCAACATAAGTTCTTGTCAGTTTTCCATTTTCGCCTTCGTGACCTCTATTTTTTCCTCCAACTGAAAAATCGGGACAAGGAGGACCTCCAATAAACCCGACTAATTCACCATTCATTCTGACTTCACGTATTAACCCAGCCAATTTTTCAGGCTCATTTTCTTGAGTAAATTCTGTAACATCTCTTAAATAATATCCAAATTCGGGTTCAGCAAAATTTAAAACCCTTCTTGAGTGTATGTAGGTTTCCATAAATGGTCTATGATATTCATTTACAAAAGCAATATTATAGCCACTCTTCTCAAAACCTAGATCCAAGAAGCCTGCACCTGAGAAAAATGAAAAGATTGTTGGCTTTTTATTCATTCGAATTAAACCTTCCCTGAAACAAATTTCGACATATCGTATTAGATTTCAACATTCCTCTTCTGAAATCCTGCTTTTTATGGTTAAAGATGATTGTCTACTATATAAAATTGTCACCGCCGGGATATAATTGACCCAGGTTCGCTGAACTGCTCCCCAAATGGTAGACAGAGGAAATTGACCCATTTGGTCGAATTTCGACTTAAAGGGGAGTGAGTGGTAATGACTTATCAAAATCATACGATTGAATGTAAGCTGGAAGTTGTAAAATCTATATTGGAAGAAGGTTTGTCCTATCGAGAGGCAGCCAAACGGTTTGGCTTTAAAACTCACTCTAACGTGAAAAATTGGGTACATGCATACAAAATCCATGGAGTAGAAGGATTGAAGGACGGGAGAGGACAGGGGCTTAAAAAGGCTTTGTCAAAAATCCCTTCTAATCTCACTTTGGAACAGGAAAACAAGTGGCTACGAGCTCAAAATGCATTTTTAAAAAAGTTATTGAAAACCGAAAGGAGAGATGCTCCAGACACGGAAAATACGCCGTTATTCAAGCACTAAGCAGCCAATTCCCCGTATCTTTGCTGTGCGCTGCCGCAGGAATTGCCAGGAGCAGCTATTATAAATGGCTTAAAACTGGGATAAAGCAAAAAGATGCTGCTGTTTGTGGAATCATATCCTTTGAGCATCGAAGACTGGGCGGCATTTATGGTTATCGTCGTATGAAGGCTATACTGCTCACAAAATACGGTTTGCATCTCAATCGTAAGCGTGTGTATCGGCTGATGAAGCAAATGAACATGCAGGCGATCATACGGCGTAGACGTTATCCACGGATTCAATACAAAAGACATACCCTGGCGCCCAATCTTCTGGATCGGCATTTTCAAGCAGCTCATCCCAATCAAAAGTGGGTTACTGACATCACGTATTTGCAAGCTGGAAAAAAACGATATTTTCTTTCCGTCATCTTGGACCTTTTCAACAATGAAGTGGTCTCATACCGCTTAAGTGACAGTCTTGACGTCCAGTTTGTGCTAGAGACGGTACAAGAGGCCGTCCAAAACCGTTCGACGCATCAACTGCTGATTCACAGTGATCAAGGAATGCATTACACAACAAAAGCATATTACCGCTTGCTGCGAAAGCATGGGATTATTCAGAGTATGTCTCGAAAAGGGAATTGTCTGGATAATGCCTGCATCGAATCCTTTTTCGGCCACTTGAAAGCAGAACTGCGCCCGCATTTGTTTGATGAAGCCGTCGATGTGGGAACAGCAATCAAGAAGTATATTGAATTTTATAACCACGAAAGGCCACAAATGCGATTGAACGGCATGTCGCCAAGCGAATTCCGAAACCTTTTCCTCCAAAGTGCCTGATGGGTCAAAATCAATCAGTCCACAAAATGGGGGTCAGATCAGGGTCAGATCACGCCGGAAAGAAAATGACCCACCCTTAGCGAATATATCCCCTTCGGTATTAACAGCCAAGTTAATTTTCGGAGGGAGACACATGCTAAGGAGTGGGATAGTGATATCGTTACATACCATGAGAGCAGAAGGCAAGAGTATTCGTGAAATTGCCCGTCTAACGGGGCATTCTCGAAATACAGTTCGCCGATATCTCCGGGGTGAATTCTCCCCCGAAAAGGGAACCCGTAAATCTCGTGGTTCCAAGCTTGATCCATTCAAACCGTTCCTGCAGGAACGGCTTCAAGAAGGTATCTATAACTGCGAGGTTTTATTCGAGATACCAGTAAAACATGCATCGCATGGCAAGCGAGCCTATCATGCCCGCCCCTCCATGTAAAGCCGCCCACGTAACCATTCACCTGTTAAAAACCCATTTACACAAAAAAATTTACATTCCCTATTGGACAGCCCCTCCAACGTCTTCTGTATGGTGATACGCACTGAGTTCGAACCAGCGTTCCCTGTCAAGATTGGAAAGTTCTTTTCCTTTAGTTTCCATGAGTGCCCGAAAACCTGTTCTGCCTGTGTTTTCGGGCCTGATCTCACATGTGTTCGGAGTCACTTTTTGTAAGCATCCCAACCAATTCTGTAAATGTATCACAGATTAGAGTCAGAGCTTTTTCTTTATCTGAAACTCCTCTCTCATGATCCCATATCCCAATTTTGGGCTCCTGATTCCGGCGATAGTCAAAACAAAGATAATTTCCAAAAGGATCATCAGCAAATGGGACTACACCTTCCGGAAGTCGTTCAGCTAACTTTCGTTTTACCGTGAGGACGTTTCGGCTCTCTTCTTGGTTTAACGGGATAAGACTAGAGAAAACAGCCTCTCTATCCCCCACGTAGAAGGTATCCGGATCCGGTTGTCCCCCGTTGTTTTGTTTTACACAGTCCACGTAATCTTTCGGGAAAATGATCCCCAACTGCTGTTCGATCGATTTGATTTCCTCCGTGTCCAGTGGTCGCTTTGGAAATAGCCACGAAACTTCTGTCGTCATGCTTCCACCCCTCACCTCTAACGCATACTTTGTCCGCCACCCCAAAGCGATCTGCCTCCGGTATGGCGCGTCTCTTCGTGAAATTCTCTGTCAACGAGCTGTAAGACACCAGGTCTTTCGCTGTGATGCCAGACATACCCCTCAGGGACTCGACCAGCATGTATTTGTTCAATCTGTTGGTCGCTAAACTTTGATCGAAGTTCAGGATTTTTCGCAATCTCTTCTCTGAGCGCTTCTGTCGCTCGTCGAAACTGCTTTGCATCTGATTCGAGATACAGGGACTCATCCAATTTCATCTCAAAAACAGAAGGAAATTCAGGAAAAACTCCAACGACAACTTTATCTCCGATGTAGACTGTCTTCTCAACAAAACGGATTCCTGTATCCGGATGCTCCTTCCCATTGTACTCTTCGTTTATGGTCCTTACGCGTATTGGCTCATCCGCTTGTTCAAATGAGGTAATCGTACGAGGGGTTAGTTCTCGCGCGAAAGCGGGGAGATCCGATCGTCGATCCTCGGTTGTCCTTTCACGAGCCACCTCCAGCATTGGCGATGCGAGTGTTTCAAACATACGAGGATCCTCCTTTGACATGCTCAACCCAGGAAAAATAGAAGTTTTCTGACTCTTTTCGCTCTGCTGCCTGATGACGAAGCAGGCATTGAATGAGCGCCAGTTCGTATTCGGGGGCATTTTCGTAATTCACATAATGTCGAAGGGCTAAGCGGTACTGCCGATCCCACTCGTTGAAATTATGAGCGTCTCTCGCTGACTGCAAAATACGGTGAGCCGGTACTATCTTCGAAATCACTTGAGCTAAATCAGAAAAATTTTCTTGCTTCCATAGTTCAAGGGATTGACCTTTGGTTAGACGATCTAATTCTGCCAACAACCGCTCTCGAACAGCAGGCTCCGTTCGGGAAGTAAGCAACCATTTTTTCAATGGTTCCGGATCGATGCGCTCATTTTTGACTGATTGCGACTCTCCGACCCTTCCTTTCAAGAGAAGAGAGAGCCATTGTTGAAGAAGGACCTTGTTTTGTTCCATTTGGTTGTTTCCCTCGTAAGTGTATACACGCCCTTGCTCTGTAACAAAAGGCTCCATTGCGCAAAGTATGGGTTGCAACCAATTATTTTGATAAACAGCAGCAACCCCAGTCTTCAGTTTGGCCAACTCTTGCATCTGATCCGTATTGAGATTCGCTGCTTTTCCAACCTCGATGCGATCTCTTTCATCGGGCAGCCGTAAGACAATTTTTGTGTTGGTATTTCGGATGACCGAGGAATCCAGTAAGTTGGGGGCTTGATCAGCAATAATAAATCCTTCTCCATAGGTACGCATTTCTGCGATCGCAGTAGCGATCATTTCAACGGACTTGCCATGGAGATTGGCATGCTCCGCGGATTGATCCGTATTGGATTTACGGAGGAGGTGGTGTGCTTCCTCTAACACCGTTACATGCTGTAATTCGTTATTCATCCCGTTCTTCGCAGACATGCGATACTCCTGCAAACGCATAAACAGAATCCCCATCAGCAATGCCTTTGTTTCCATGGAGCCAATGCGACTTAAATCGATAATACAAGACTGATCAAAAAGAACCTCATCGCCCACTTCCACACCTGCAAACATTCTGCCCGCCAGTCCATTGGTGAGAGAACGCACGCGTGTAACCAGCGCTCCGATGTAATTGCTCTTCACCTCCTCCGAATATCCAGAGTGGTTAATGACCAGCGGCAATGCTTCCAGCAAATGGTCAAAGGTCGGGAATGGCTGAGATTCCCGCAAGCAAAAAGAATTCTCCAAATCCCAACCAGCCTTCTCATACGCGAGCTCGATGGCTTCTTTCAGGATGGCTGGCATAGCCGCATACATGGGCCAGCACGCATTGAAGATCTCCACGAGTCGATCAATATGCTCGAGGACATGGATTCTCTTTGGAAAACGGAAAGGGTTAATCTGTAACAAGGGGGAATAAGCAGGGTTTGTACCAAAAACGGAAACCCCTTTGCGCCATCCGAAAACATTCTTGTATTCCCCCTTGGCTGGTTCAATGACAAGAAAAGGGATATTCTTGCGATGCAATTCGTTCAGGATCTGATAAATACAGTTCGATTTTCCGGTACCGGTAGACCCGGTAATGAATGTGTGCATCGTTAGGCTGTTGATGTCGATATCAACGGATGTAGATTCCTTTTTCCCCCGATGGAAAATATGCCCGAGCCGAAAAGTAGGGGAGGTACGAAAACCATCATAGGTAATGACGTTTCGTCCAAACTCAGCCGTCTCAATGACAGGCAAGCCGCTGATTGATTTTTGCGGAAGTCCAAAAGAAATCGTCAGTTCTTTACCGCTGACAAGTGATCCCGGTGTCACATACGGTAGATCTAGTGGCACTGGTACCTGAAGATCGATCAAGGGATGATGCAGCTTCTGCAAATATTTTCGTACTTCCTGCAAGTTCTCCCGATGACTGTTATCCCATGTATTGATAAAAGCCTGCTCGACTGCAGAATTCTCTCCGCGCATGAGCGCTTTGTATGTGCTGGCGGCAACGCGCGATGTTTGCGAATTGGAAGAGATAAAATAAGCCGCACAATTCCACATTCCAAAGTCTTCTGCCCCTCGCAGACGAGTCAGTTGATCCTCAATTTTGGCAAGCAAGTTCGTCACTGTTTTATTCTCGAACGTAACAGTCAAGTTTTTGGAACGCCCTTCCGTGACCGTCTCCGACCGACTTTCTTGACTGGATGTTGACTCTGATCTCCCCTTTGTGTTTGTTGACCCATCTGTAGTGGACTCACTTGTCGTTTCAGACGTGCTGGTGGAGCGGTTTCGACTATAAGAAGGAACGGCAGCACTGACTCCGCCTAGGACCGCCCCTCCCAAGGCCGCACCGATCGGTCCGCCAAAGAGAAAACCGGCGCCTGCTCCAACGGCTGTTAATCCAGCATTCGGTGAAAAAGAAAGAGAACTTCCCCTTCCTTCCGTTTTTGTGTTTGTCGCTCCACGCGTATAGCTCTGGGTCTTGCTCAAGCTTTCCGTGACCGTTTCTGTAATTCCTTGTGTCCATCCTTCTGTCGAAGCGATGCTGTCACTAAGCCCAAAGCCGAGTTCGCAGCCTGCGAATGGAACAAGTTGGGAATACAACGATTCATACCCTCGTCTGATTTCTTCCATTTGTCCATGGCTTACCGGGTCAGCAATCAAGATCGCTGAGAATGCTTCATCCTTCATCGCGTCAATTAATTTTTCCAGTCCTTGAACAAATTTCATCTTGTCTTCGCCCTTGAACGAGGGGATACCGGAAACGGCGGAAATCACTTTGTCATTATTCGTCAATTCCGATTGAAACAATCCCTGCATGACACTTTCAATCCGTGAATTGGTTAGGTTTTCCAACTGACTGCCAGGGAAGTTTCCGAGGAAACTCTTTTCTAATGCTTCTTTAGCCGCTCCAACTGTCTCTTCGCGTGATCTCGTGCAAGTCCCCAGATACAAGTCCGTCTTTGTCCCGTCACTGTCGATAATCATAATGAGTGATCCATCCACATTGCGGATGGCATGATAGACACTTGCAAGCTTGTCGAGATTATTCTCGCCTTTGTCATAAACCAGCTTGTTCAGCTTAAACAAACGAATGTTGTGGCGCAAGGACAGCTCTTGAATGTGCTTGGGGATTGGAACAACAGGATGACGGGCAATCTCACGCAGATATTTCTTTTCAACCAGACTCAGAGAAAGTTGAAATGCATCTTCCAGGTCCTGATAGTTGCGTCCATCCAGTTCACTCACTTGCATGTTTCGATCATCGATCCTCTCTTCGTTTGTTCTGTGGTTGTATCAGGCTGTTTCGAGCCTGGTTTCGATATTCCGTTTCAAAGGGCCTCTCCCCAGGCTTGTTCAAGCCTTTTTTGCCGTGGGAACCTTTCCGTTTTTGTTTGAAACGATCCTTCCATCGACGAATGAAATTATTACTCTCCCCAATCGTGATAGAAGGATCGGTCGGTTTTCTACTCACGGAATCCGTTTGCTCGGGAGGCTGTTTCCCCTCAATTCTCACAGGTAATGGTGCCGCTGCAAAGCCAACCATGGAATGTGCTGTTCCTTGTTTTACTTTCTGATCATCCATGTCAAGAGCAGTAGGAAACCTCCGAGACCCGCTATCACTAGCCATATTTTTTGTTTCTTTCCCAAATCTGTACGACGTTCTGCACGATCGCTCCCATCTTGTTCCAGTCTTCGGCTATGATCCGTAGTAGTCACCTTTCCCGAGGGCGAAGCCGCGCTGCGTGTACTTGGGCGAACGACCTTCCCCACCTCGATGATGAAATGGAATCGCTCTTTGGAAAAGTTATTGCGCAGATCACTCTTTAACAGACCCAGGTAGTCCTTCGTCCATTTGCTGCGATCCTCCTCCATCTTCCTCCAATCATGCGGTTCCCACAAACTTTCGGTGATTCGCTCTTCTACATAATGCACAGCATTCAAGACTTCGTTATTCTCATTCGAAGGATTTTTGGTCAAATAAGAGCTGAGAGCCACCCGAATTTTCTTTATGTTTCGTTCACTTACAGCCTCTTGAAGAAAACTTTGTGGTACAAATCGTGTCATTGCCTCTTCCGCCCCTTGTCTATATTTCCAATATCCGATCCATACGGATGACAAAATCCTTCAACCACTCAATCTTCTCTTTATCTTCGTGAACCTTCCGAGTTAATTGCTCACTGCTTCCGGACAATTCCTCCACTTCTTGCACTTTACGGAGAAGCAGTTTCTCCAGACGGTCGATTTCCTTATAAAAAAAGTTCTTCAATCGCATTACTTCGGCATTCATGTATGCTTGCGCCCTTTCCACATTCTCCAACAATTCCAATTTGGCAGGGTACACAGCCGTTTCAATGATTTCGTCCACATCAACAAATGTTTTTTCAATATAGGTGGTCTTGTAGTACCCATTGCCCCAACTAAACGGGTTCCACCATTTCGAGGTGGATACCCAGGTTTTCCCGGATTCCACTTTGTCCGTATATTTCAAGTGATCGATGAGTGATTCCACATCTGGAAGCTCTGAAGTGAACATCTGAAACTCAGTGATCTCCACCCCATCTCCACTTACGTCCAGCAGATCTTTTACATAACTCTTGTATTCTTCCAATAATTCCCGGGCATCATTTCGTAATGTCATCAGAATAATCAGTTCAAGGTCGGTCTTGATATCGCTTTGTAAAGACTGGATATCCTCTCGTAATTTATTGACGATCTTCATCGCACGAGACTCTTCTACCCGCCCTTCACTACGGAACAGCTCGGAGAGATTGTCCATCTTTGTCTCAATTTTTCCTTCAATCTTTCGGATTACTTCATGTGCGTCATAATTTTTCCGCTGGATGCGCTCCTTCAGCGCTGCAGCTTTCTGCCCCTTTTGGATCTCCTTTTGGATATTTTTCATTTGCTCGTGAATCTTGTGCCGGCGTTCTTCGTTCTCGATCATTTCCGCATGCAACTTTTGTTCTAGCTTTTTCCCTTCGACAACATCTCGAAACGCATTGACTGCTGAAGTAATTTTGGCCGTGACCGCATATTTGTCTAGATACTCATTGATCGCTTCCTCAATGGCCGGGACTCCCGTATGCAAGAGCGCCTCCTGATAGGTGTCACCTTTTCGTCTCGCTTCCTCGATCTGCTGCTGTAGCCGCTTCTTTTTCGTTACACTAAGCGAAGTAAATGGATTCAAATGCATTCTTGGCTCATCAATGAAATATTCGTGTTGAAGCAAGGTCCCTTTTTGCTTTTTCGTTAACGGGTGTCCATTTTGGGCCATACGAATGAGTTTCGCCATTTCCGCAGAAACCGGGTAAATGTTTGGATTCTCAATCCCTTTCTCGTACAAATACTCCCTGACATTTCGCAGAGTATCCTCTATCGTTTCGGTATCCGGATCCAGTTCATCAATTTTGTTTACGGCAAAGATGAAGCGATCTTTGGACTGCTTGCCACCGCTCTTCATCTGTTCGGCTACACTATCCAATAGGGAACTGTCGTCATTCGTACTCAACGCCGTTGTATTGAGGACATAGAGCACCATAGGCTTTGTTTCACCTTTGATTACCCGGAAAGTATGCTCCTTGTGAGCAGCATTTCGGGAATTGTTTGGTCCAGGTGTGTCAAGAAGCACAAGGTTCATCTTCTGCGATGAGATGGCAGGAATTTTTCCTTCCATTTCGATCAGGCTGATATCTTCACTTTCGTTAAATTCCTTCATTTTCTCAATATCAATGGGCTGAAGAGGTTCGACCTCCCTGCCATTATGGTCTAGACACCGAGCGACAAACTCTTGGCGATGATCGACATTTTTTATGCTAACAATCGTAGCCGTACATGCCGCATTCTTGGATGGCATCAACTCTTGTCCTAAGAGCGCGTTGATCAAAGTCGACTTCCCTGAACTAACGGTTGCAATAACGGCTATCTCAAACTCTGAGCTCAGAGCCTTCTCAAAGTTTTTGCGAATTCCCTCGCTGCGCAACTCTTCAAACGGGCCTTGCATCATATGCTCGACGAGGTCGCGAAGCTCGCTGATCTTGTCCTCCGTATTCTCCGCTGGTACATGAGCCAGGGTGATTCGGGAACTCCCCATCGAGTTGTGTTTCGTACACTCCGCTACGACATCTTCATAGTCAAACGTCGTTCCATGGAAGACCAGCTTAAACTCTGGCTCGTTTACTTCTTCCATGAGGATATCCACTAGTTGATCAAGCCACACCTGCAAGCGATCCTTACGAAAAGCATACAGTTGACTATCCTCACCGATTTCCTCGCCATCGATCCAGATTTGTGTTTCCACTTTATACGGATTATATTTCAAATAGACTTCTGTCATTGTAATCACCTTTCAATTTTCGCGATTCAGAATATTTTTGGCAGCAGGGAAAGTCCTGTCCGGTAAAGAGCAAGTTGGAGCCTTTCACGAGGATAAGGCACCCCATTGTCTTCAGCCACGCTGTCCCCATCCCACGTCTCTTGTGGATGGCCCATGCGAACATAGCGATTCATGTCATAACTCTCGTCTTGATAGAGAGCATATAATCGATCCAGATCTCTTGTTTCTTTGCGACTGAATTCCTGTCCTCCTAAAGCTAACTTGAATAGCAGCGCCGCATAAGCCGAAACCGGAATGACGAACGGATTTGGCACTCCATTCTCACGCAAGTAAGAAACCGCCATCTCCAGCATGCCGGTGATTGTCTCTCCCGCCTCCATGTCAAGTGCGTCTACTTTGTTCAAAAGAAAAACCATCTGCTTCCCTTTCGCCGCTTCCAGCGTCTGATGAAGGAGCGTTTGATCATCCTCTGTAGCCAAATTGGTCGCATCCAGTATGTACATAACCGCATCGTAATCTTCGCCATGCAGGAAGTCCTGGGTAATGCGACCGTGCCTATCATCACGAGAATTGTTCGTCCCTGGTGTATCTATGAACACTACCTTCCTGGATCTAAAAGAAGACAGGGGCCCGTCCCCTCCTTCTATATAGACAGAAGGAATGGAGGGGTCCGAATTCCATTGGCGCATCTCATCTAACGTCAACTGCCAGCGAATGTCGACACCTGTATTTCTTGCATAAGCAGTGAGTCTAGATAAGCCTGGACGATGTGTCCATCGTACGATTTTTGACGTACAAGCTTGATTCGCCGAGGGAAATACTTTTCTTCCCAAAAGGGCATTTAGTACGGTTGACTTGCCCGAACTCATCGTTGCGACTACCGCGATCTTTTTCTCCGGCAGACAGGCGAATTGTTCTTCGTTCCGGAAAGTATCAAAGAAGAATCGGAAATCACCAACGTTTGGAGCGTGCTTCTCAGCCTCCCCGATCCTCCCCTGCAAAAGCAAGCGTAATGTATGTCTCAGTTGGTGAAGAGAAACAGGTCCAATGGCTAATCGGCGCTGAAATTCCTGAATAAAATCGCAATTATGTATAAACTCGAATTCATCCAAATAAATAAACATCATTTCAAATAACAATAAATATTTGTAACCTCTCTCGTGAAACTTCCAGAATTCCCTCCAATGTTCCCTCTTTTGCAGCATGCCCACTATCTGGTCGAGATTCAAAGTTGGTTTCCTATTTTCAAGAGGTATGTTCCAGGCTTCCTGATAGGCAGCCAGGATATCTCTGGCGACTCTGCCTCTTTCGCCCAGCCCCTGAATAGCTGCATGAAGCAAGTGTAAATAAAAGGATTGAAGGGAAACATCCTCGGAACGGATTGGATGGAGAGCGAGGTTTATTTTTGCAGGTAGTAATCTAGAATTTTCAATCATACTGTCATGCTGTCCCCCAAAACGAGCATTTCGCTTTACCATTCTAGTTCAATGGTACTAGTCGTAATTATCGATGTCAATTCAAGGTAAACTGTACCTCCCCTCCAAGTATCGTGTAACACCCACCAAAAGGTGTATTTTGCAACTCAAAAATGCAGAGTTTGGCGGCCAATTTATGCAGAACACTGCCAACATCAATCCCAAAGAATTTAGGAAGACTTCATGCTGGATAGAGCATGGCGCAGTCGGTAGCTTTCTCCGGTAAACGCCAGAATATGGGCGTGGTGGACGAGGCGATCCACAAGGGCTGCCGTCAATCGCGTATCTCCAAACACCGTATTCCACTGCCCAAACTCCAAATTCGACGTCACAATCACACTGTTTCTCTCATAGCAGGCCGAGATAACATGAAACAACAGCTCAGCCCCCGTTTGGTGAAAGGGAACAAACCCAACCTCGTCCAAAATCAACAACTCACAGTCTGCCAGTTCTTTTTGAAACCGCATCAGTGCCCCATTCGCGTGTTTTTCCTGCAAGAGCGCAACCAGATCGGGAACACGGAAGAATCGAACGGCATATCCCCTTCGGCACGCCTCTACGCCAAGCGCTGTTGCCAGATGGGTCTTCCCCGTGCCCACTTTTCCCAGCATCAGCACATTTTCCTTGCGCTCCAAAAAACGTAGGTCGATCAATCCCTCCTTTGTACATGTTTCCGGTAAGGTGACTGCCTCAAAAGCGTAATCTTCCAGTGTCTTCAGTTGGGGAAACGCGGCTTTCTTTATCAGTCGCTTCAGCTTTGTCTCCTCCCGCCGTTGAATCTCCATCCGCAAGACTCCCAGCAAGAAGCTCTCCCGATCTTCAAACGGCACCTGTTCATAGGTTTCCATCACATGCGCCAAATGCAAAGTTTTGCACACCTTTGCCAGCTCTTCTCTCATTCCACCCTCACCCCCAGGATCCGGTCGTACTCATCCAGTATGGGTATCTGCCCGTGAAGGGCAGGGGGTGTATGCGACTCTGAAAACGGTTCCGGGCGGAAAACAGGGTGTTTTATCGCGTAAAGGGCATGCTCCAAGGCAACAGCCAGATGCTCTTGCTGATGCGACAATTCTCCCAGTACTTGCCCGATTTCCTTCAACGTATAGGTGTCGAGCAATCGATGGAGCAGGCGAATTCGTGCTTTTCGTGCATTCATGTCTTCCACCGTCAAAAACGTTTGGAGCGCCTGAGGCATCATATTGGTAAAGGAAGAATACATCACCGCCCGCGGGCGTTTTTCATATCTCTTCAATACCGCCTTCCAATCTACTGGAATGACTTTCTCCGTATAGGGACGAGGCAATGTCACAATCGGGGTGTATGTCCCGTCTGCCGTTAACACCTCCAGCACATCCCACTTGACTTTCACCAAAACCGGCTGCATGGCCCGACACTGCGGCAACGGGAAGAGAGCCGCGTCAAACGACAGCTCAGCGTATTTGTTCAGGTGGCACGTCTCCAGCCGGAAAATCTCCAGCGGTGTCGTCGGCAGCGTCAGCAGCTTGCATTTTTCTTGCTTCCACAACTCGGCAATGGTTTGCTTTTTCACATAGTGAGGGCGCTGCATATCCGCACGGGCAGCTTCCGCCAAATACGTCTCCAGTTGTTCCGGCGTATCGATAACCGGTGGCGGAACACACCAGTTCCGGCGTCCATACCCCACTTTGTTTTCCACATGGCCTTTCTCATGGCCGCTGTATGGATTGCAAAACAGGGGCTCAAAGCGGTAATGGGCGCAGAAACGCCGAAACGCTTCCGTACACTCTCGTTTTCCGCCTTGCTGGATGGACACAACAGCAGCGGACAAGTTGTCAAACCAAATCTTGCGAGGAACCCCTCCCATTTGCTGAAATAGCCGCCCTAAGGCCTCCAGAAAGCATTCCGTGTTTTCTTTCGGAACCGGGAACACAAAGGCGGCATTGCTGTACGGAAACGACAGGGTCAATACTTTCCGCTCCACCAGTTCTCCCGACTTGACCACGTACACCGTCCCAAAGTCAGCCTGGGCTTCCCCGCCTGGATGCTCCAAACGCTCAAAATGTTCGGCTCGTTCGGCTGCCATGGCTTTCTTCCGTTTGGAGACATATTCGGATACCGTTCGCTGCCCGCCAGGGAAGCCGTACTCATCCCGTAACCGCTGAAACATGCGGACGGCTGTATGGCGTTGCTTGCGTGGAAGACGCTCATCATCCTCCAGCCATGTGTCAATAATCTCTAAGTACGGTCCCAACACCGGATGGCGGCCTTTTCGCTTGCATACCGGTTCATTCCAATCGTCGCGATCCGCATATTTCTTGGCGGTTCGCCAATTCACCTGGACACGTTCCGCAATTTCCTGAATCGAACACCCTTCGACTTCCCGCAAAAATCGGATATACTGTTGTTGTGGCACTTTCAACATTCCTCTCACTCCCTCAGATTCTAGCCAAATCCAAGGGTAGATTTTGTAGGGGGATGTTGGCAAGTGCCTTTTTCATGGCCTCAGAATTGCGGTGGAACTCTGCAGTTTTCCGCCGCAATTCTCTGCACTTTTATCCTGCCATAAACATCAGATGAAACCGCAGAGGTACGAACAAGGGATACTTATGTAGATAATTGGAGTGACTTTACTGAAATTCCTAACGATAGAGCAACCTCGGCTACGAGACATATTGAATTAGCAGGTGTTAACGAAATTGTAAATCGAATAAATCGAGATAGAAATAATGATGGGGACCTAGAGATCTTTGTTAGCACTACAGATATCAGAGGATCTGTTCTTTTGGTGTACGACATTAATTCTACTCTTAGAACAACCGTAAATAGGCATCTTGGTAATTATGTAGATGGGTCAAAAATTGCAAATTCATCATACCGCAATGAAAGTTTAAATCTAAGTGGCTATACTGTATTCCTAATTTTTAGTCACAAAGATCAACGGTTATTCCATGCCCACTTTGTTCCCCAGGCTGATAGAACAAAGGAGCTAAAACATCAGCGTTATCTCGGTAACTTTGACTTCAAATTTTTGATAAAGTTCGTTACAACCCCAGTTATAACGAGCATTTACAAAAAACCACAAGAGATCAATTAGACTATGAAAAAAAATCTAAGCAAGCAAAGAAAGATAGAAATTTGCTGAAGGATAGGAATGGAAGGAGATCTGTTGTACCATATAAATAACGACTTCTTAAGGATAATCAGGGAGGAAAAAATGGCAGATGACAATGATATCGTAAAATGTGATCATTGTAATAAACATTTCTACTTATGGGAACTAGATAAATTAACCCCAAAACAGTGCTCCATTATCCGTGAAGAAGATCCTTTTTTTAGTATGCGAATATTGTACTGGCAAAATTCAAGCAATAGGAGAAGGTGTAGAGGAAGTAGAATATTGGAATGAATGGGTGACAAAGAAACGCTTAGCCAATGAGTAAACATAATGGGGCTGTCGAGAAAGTCGACAGCCTGAGCTTCTGGAAACCAGAAGCTTTTTTCTTTAGTTTTAGGTCAGAGACAAAAAACTGATGTTGCTGCCCTATTTAGGGCTTGCTGAACGAATAAAAAATTGAGAAACGACAAAGGTTTTGCTCCGTTTTCATCGAACTCATGTGCAAGGAAATCAACGATTTCCCTTTAAATTCCTTGCACATGGAGCGGATATGGATGTACATTGGAAAACCCGGAGTATGCCGATGTGCGCCACATCTTCGTTGGATAATTGTATACCGCCGCACTTTGCAAAAAATTCGGTCGTTTCGTCCGGCGCAAACCGGAGATCGCGCGCATCCAACCAGATCAGCCTATTTTCTGCTCGTAGTCTGGAAAGAGGAAGCGCTGGAGAATTTCGGCTTGCAAGATAGAGATGGACATGTAGTGGCAAACGTTCCAGCAGATAAGTGACGCCCTTCAAGATTGACGCTTCTTCGATATGATGAAAGTCATCCCAAACGAGCACCTTCGTTTGCGGAATGCGATGCAGCCCGTTGACGAGCGTGGCAATCAGTGAGAACCCCGATGGATCTTCCACGGCATGACGAAGCACAGCCTGTTCGTCAAAAGACGGATAGGCCTGTTTAAGCGCCGCAATGGTATGTGCCCAGAAACGCATGCGATCATTATCCGCTTGATCAAGAGAGACCCAGGCGACGGGCTTTTCCAGCGTCGTCACCCACTCGCCCAGCAGGGTGGTTTTGCCATACCCGGCAGGCGCTGTGATCAAGGTAAGTGCACGATCCAGCCCTTCATGCAAACGATGGGTGAGTCTGGAACGAACAACAAGCGGGCTTCGTGATCGGGGAATATGAAGTTTCGTGGCTATGATCACGGTTTGCTCCCTCCTTCCCTATCATCTTACCAAATATCTACTTAGGGGCTGCTTGCCGATCGCTCGACAAATCACCTTGCCGTTTGCACGACGTTGTTTGGCCACGGCCAGGTACTCCTTTCGCGCTTTATCCCGATAAGTTCGTGGTTTGCGGGAACGACCAATCCGTGGAGCATGTAACGTATCGATGATCTCCCCCAGTTTCTCACGCGCCTCGTTCAGCAAGTTCAAATCGGTAGGGTACGCCACATCCTCCGGGGTACATGTGGCATCCAGCAACAAGACACCCTGGTTCGGATCTTCTTCGGTTGTTGAGCGACGCTTGGTCGTACGTTTACCTTTGGATTTTCTACCGGATTTCGGTTCATCGTCACGGTCGGAATCTGGTGTCGATTTGGCGGCCTCGACCGCGATGATCTCGTTGATTTCGCGGCCTCGACCGCGATGATCTCGTTGATTTCGCGGAGAACTTGCTCGCCCAGACGTTTGCGAAAATGCGTCATGAGCGACTGGTGGAACGGTGGATGATCCTGATAGCCTTCCAGCCCGATGAAATATTGCAGATACGGGTTTTCGACAATCTGCTGGACCGTTTCCCGGTCCGACAGTTGCAAACGTTCCTGAATGATGAGTGCCCCGAGGGCGACACGGATAGAAACGGCCTTTTGTCCACGAAATGATTTGCGAAAGGATTTGGCATACTTTTTCTCCGCATATACCCACGGCACCAACTGAGCCAGTTTGACCCAGCGATTTTCTTTACTCAACTTACCGCCAAACGGCAAGAAAAAATCATCAGGGAGAAGCAATTGATTTTCACGATGAGAGAGAAATTCGTACATTCAGATCCGCTCCATGTGCAAGGAATTTGAAGGGAAATCGTCGATTTCCTTGCACATGACTTCAATGAAAACGGGGCAAAACCTTTGTCGTTTCTCAATTTTTTATTCGTTCAGCAAGCCCTAACTATGGATCGTTCTACTCGGCTATCGTCATCTTACAGCTATTTTCACAAAAAACGGCCAGCCAGATTTTTTCTGGCTGACCACCTAATACGAAAGTTTTTACAGTCCAGTCTCTAATAACGAAGACGGATCGTATAGAATAAACGGTTGTTTAAAGTGTGGTGTTCGTCAAAACTGGAACAAGAGTCCAATTATTATCATTAGACGATGTTTTAATATTCGCAATTCCTTGTTCAACTAGTAACCTAATTACCTTCTTACTTATTAACTCAACTTTCGCAGCATGAAATGGGCAAACAGGCCTTGATGTAGCTGGGTAAAGCGGCAATCCATTGTTGGAGTTGACGTTGAATCAGGGCCGAAAGCTTTTTTCCTGCTTTCGTAGCGATTTCGTTGATCAGATCGAGCAGTTGCTGCAAGGCGATGGCCCAGTCCAATGTGCCAACCTCGTCACACAACACATAAAACAGACCGCCGAACGAGCGGGCATCCGTACTCTGCCGATGCTGCCAGGCCAGCAGAATATAGCGAGAGAATACAATCGTCGTATGGCTAATCAGTAAATCATAGGAGCGGCCTTGAAACTCCTTCTGCAAACGAAGCAGCGACTTGGTGCACTTGAAGAAGACCTCTATGTCCCAGCGGATCGCATAAATTCGAATGACGTCCTCCACGGAGAGGGAAAGATCCGTCGTCAGTACTGCGAGCCATTCGTTCTTCTTCGTGCGATGACGAACGAATACCACGTGAACCGGTATGCCGGAGGCAAGCTCGGTTCGAATCGAACGAAGAATGCCTCGTTTCTTGCTTTGCACCGGAGACGTTGCTGTGTATAGTTCTTTTAGCGACAGCTTCCGGCCCTGAACAAGGAAACGCTTGTTGTCGTTCTTGACCATGCCGATCACGTCGAGCCCGCGAGAAACGATTTCACCAATGAGGGGCGCGTGCGTGAACCAACTGTCCATCAAGACGTAGGAGGCCGTGGCTCCAGCGGTAAGCGCACGATCCAACATCGATACAATCACCTGCGGAGCCGACAGAAGTGCTTCTTGACGTCTCTTATAGCCGTTCGTCCGTTTGTCGATCTTCTCGTTCATGCCGTTAATGGCAGATTTGCTGGAACTGAGCAGCGCGAAGTCCAGCGGCAGGAAGGTATGGCCGTCGGACCATCCCATGGTGAGCATGCGAAATCCCTTGTAATAAGCGCCGGTGGCATGGTCTTTGAACCTGGCCAGCAACTCAACGGCTTTGCTGCGGTTGCGCTCAAACATGGAATCGTCGACGATGAAGACGGTGTCCCGATCTGCCGACGTAAGCACGCTGACCTTCTGCACCGTCGCGACGCTGAGCGATGTCAGAAAACGACGCCAAGCAAAGCCTGCGTGGTTGAGGAAACGATAGACGGCATCCTTGCCGGGAAACGAGTCCACTTTGCTGCTCTCGAGCAGTCGAAACCAATTCTTCTGGTGAAACAGAAGGACAAAGACGAGTTGGAACAGCCGAGCACAGCTAAAGCCAAATCGCTTACGGAATCCGGCTTGTTGAAGATGTTTCATCACTTTCAGTTCTTGAAAAGCAGGCTTTAATTCGTTTGGCAGTTGATTCAGATCGGGCTGATGGTCTATCATGATGGAAGACACCTCTTCTGTCTGGTAGTGATTGCTCATCACTCTCACTTTACCAAACGAAGCGGTGTTTTTCTATTTTAGCAAGCTGTCTATCCAACAGACCTTAAGCCCGCTCTACAATTGGTTTTACATTGATTTTCTAGGTGCGAAAGTTGAGTTCATAAATATCATCAAAATTTTTTTGTGCGTCCTGAACTGAATATTTTTTGGCTTGATAAGCAAATTTCCCTCCGGAACCATTCACTACAGCCCAGTGCTCCCGAAATTGATGGGCTCCAGTCCAAGATGATGTACGCGATTTTTTATCATTCGTATTTTTCGGAACATGTGGACCGTAATAATACCAATCCTTCTGGTTCCTATTATACCCAACAGTACCATGGAAATCCAACCCTCCTCCTTCATTCAATACCTGAGAAACAAAGTTTGTGCAATCGCCGCCATCGCCGTTGCTCCCGTAATTTGCGTATTTTTTGTTTCCAGGTCGCTCAGCATACTTTTCAGCATATTTTTTTGCTCCGCTACGATCATAATCTTTATTGGTTGAGGAACTATTGGTAAACAAAGTTTCTGCAGCCATCGCTTGTCCAGTTACTAAGGTGGATGCTAAGCACACAAGTGTTAGTGACTTTTTAAGAACATTTCTCAAACGGGCTCATCTCCTTGGAATAAACTTTTCGAATCCTCAACATGAACACAAACGGTCGGCAAAATTCTTTATAATCCCTTTTGTTGAAAAAAATGGAATTACCTATTGTATAGAGTCGATTATTCCTTACAAAAAGTTACATATTTTTTGTAATAAGCTTATTCCAGTTTTTAGTGTCAACTGCAAATGAAAATTCCCCATTATCTGCACTCGAATTTTCCCCATTATAGGCAATAGGTTTGTCTGAATGATGCCCCCTCTGAGGGGGGCGGGTGGCGACCAAAATTCCGTTTATTCTGTTTTATCTTCGGTTGACTCGGGTCGAAAGAAACCTGCTTTTTTCTTCTCCTTTATGCGATAACTTTCCCCTTTAATGTTGATCGTGTGGGAGTGATGCAATAATCGATCAAGGATGGCTGTAGCAAGTACTGTATCCCCAAATATCTCTCCCCACGAACCATAGGATTTGTTCGAAGTAAGGATAATTGAGCCGGATTCATAACGTTCTGATACAATTTGAAAGAAAAAGTGAGCTGCGGTTTCATCCATTTTGCGATATCCAATTTCATCAATGATGAGTACATTCGGTTTTATAAATGCTCGCATTTTTTGTTTGATGCTATTGTTTTGATGAGCAATCTGGAGCGTCTGAACCAAATCATGAGCAGTTGTAAAGTAAACCGTCAACCCTTGTTTGATAGCTTCGAGAGCCAAAGCAACAGACAAGTGAGTCTTGCCGACCCCTGGCGGACCAAGTAAAATGAGATTCTCTTGTTGTTGTACAAACCGGAGGGTTGCCAAATCACGAATCCGTCTTTCATCAATGGAGGGCTGGAAACTGAAATCGAATTGCTCCAACGTTTTATGGTAGGGTAAATGAGCCAATCGCGTTTTCATGCGGATAAACCGATCCCTCTTGGCCATGATTTCTTCTTGCAAAAGCTTGTCCAAGAACTCCAAATACGATATATTCTGAGCAGCAGCTTCTTCTGCGTGGTGGTGAATAATTTCCGGGATTCGTACCCATCCCATCTGTACAAAGGCTTCTTCTAAACGGGCCTGGAGTATCATTGTACGATTACCTCCTCGTCAGCAAACTGCTCATAGACAGACAAATCACGTTCCACCACTTCGGGGCTTGGATTGGGAACCAAACGCGGCATAGGTTGGGGAGCCTTCGCGCCAATTTGGTTTTGAATCCCCTCGAAGTGTTTTTTATTGGTTATGACTTGCTTGGTACGAGTAGCTTTAGGATGTTCAGCGATGATCATGTTGCCCTGATAGATCCGGATATGGCCATTCTGGAGATCTTGTACTTCTACCGTATGACCTACATAAACATAGGGGACTGAATACCGGCTTCCTCCGTAAGAAACGAGTGAATCATTCGATACTCTTCGAGTATGGCGTTCTACCTCTTCGAATGGGATCGGGTTAAGTGGCTTCAACTGTTCGTGTTTCCATCGATCTACTGGTTTTTCATGCGTGGTGCCGTGTACCCGTACATTAGCCACCGTATCCAACCAATGACGTACTTGCTGATTCAAGTCACGAAGGCTGGTAAACGTCTGCACCCGAGGCCAAAAGTTCTTGCGAACATATCCTACTCCATTTTCCACTTTCCCTTTTGTTCGTGCACGGTAGGGAGCGCAGCGTCGCAGCGTAAGACCGTGATGGCTTGCAAACTGGGAAAATCGTTCATTCCACAATACATGCCCTTGATCGTCGTAACCGACAATGACGGTTTTCATATTGTCATACAAGCATGTTTCCGGTCTGCCGCCAAAGTATTGCATGGCACGCAAGTGGCAGCCGATGAGGGTATCAAGCCGTTCATTCTCTGTAAATTCCACATACAACATTCTCGAGTATCCCAAAACCATGACAAAGGCGTACAGCCGTTTATATCCACCATTCCACTCTACCTTAAAATGTCCCCAGTCTACTTGCGCTTGCTTTCCGGGTGCCGTTTCATAACGGAGCGTTGCCTTGGTCTTAACAACCGGGCGCAATGGTTCCATGAATGAGCGAAGGAGCCGAATTTGCCCTGGATAACCTTGGGCTTTGATCTCATCAAACAAAACGACAGCATTGAAGCAGCCTTCTTCCATTCTCGCTTTGATATAGGGTTTAAATGGATCGAGAATGCTTGTTTTTTTAACAGATCGTTGGTATTTCGAAGGCTCATCCTTTTTCAGCCACTTACGAATTGTTTTTCGATCCCTCCCTAATGAATCAGCAATTTGTGTGATATTCATTCCTCTTTGTCTCATGTCTTTGATCAAGTAAAACTCCCCATTCTTAAGCATATTTTCTCTCCTCCAGGGAGAGATTTTCTGCCGAAAGTGGGGAATTTTCAAGTGCCGTTATTGAGGATTTTAACAGTGCCGTTCACATTAGTTCCACTCCGTGTGGCTTCGCGTTACGACAGACTAGAATAGTCATTCTTGTTGTTTATATACATTACGATATGCTGTGTTTAGTTGCTTCTTCGGCGTGATCGTGGAGGATCTAGGATGCGTACCCCTCCAAAATGATGGGATGTTTCCAACAGGCGTTCTTGCAAGATCATTGCATCGTCACATTTTCTTCCGCCAATTCTTCATATGCTGTAAGTGAGCGTTCCAACAAGTCGGGTGTTGAACTCCATATAACGAGGTGTAGGTTAGGGAACCGGTTTCCTCGTAGATGTGCGAATTTCGTCGAAGTGGTTTTTATGCTACGTTCTGATTACGCCCCACTGTTTAGTGGTGTTCATTGATTAGATGGTCATTGCAAGAAAATCGCAAAACTCTATACTTTTTGATTGAAGATCTTGCTGCCCGACAAAAGTGCCACTGCGAGGCCAAAAGTGATTTCCGAGATGATAACCCGTTCCATTCTCCACTTTTCCCTTCGTTCGATTCCGATAGGGCTTGCAGTCACAGTGGCTGGCAAAGCCAGCGAAACCCTTGTTACAAATCGCCCTACCATTGTCATCTCGACCAGAAAAAACTTTGCGGCACACCCCCAAAGTACTGCCAAGCCCGAAGATGACATCCGATGAGAGGTTCCAGCTTTTCGTCCTCCGTAGATTCTCCATACATCATGCGTAATTAACCCGGCACCATGACGAAAGCGTAAAAGTACTGATGAAATCCATAAAAGAATCCAACTTGCTGGGACATGGCTTGAGAATAGGATAGCTCTCGGCGTTTCTTACAGGAGCCATTTTCGAATCGTTTTTCGATCCCGTCTCCTCTCTTCAACAATGTGGGTAATACTCATACCTTTCAGACGCATTTCTTTGCTCACAAAAAACTCCCCATTCTTCACCATCTTTACTCTCATTCCGGAGAGTCTGTCGGCTTTTTCTGGGGAATTTTAAACCGCTGATATGATATTATCCCCTTTGAGTAGACAGTGAAAAAAGCCCAAGCATATTGGCTTGGATGGTACACTGATACGTGGAGGGGATTTTCTTTGGCTAAAAAGGGACAGACATTTATGAGGCATTCTGAGGAGACGAAACAAAGAGCAATCGACCTTTACGAAAAAGGTGGGCTTAGTTATCAAGCTGTAGCCGATGCTCTTGGGATTCGCAGTTCTACTCAAATAAAGAACTGGGTTGGGAAATTCCGTAACAACGAAACGTTACTGGATCAGCGTGGGAAGCATGCGGCTTCTCATCCTTTTATTGGTCGGCCTCGTACGAAGTTTTCCAGTGTAGAGGAAGAACGAGATTATTTGAAAGCGCAGGTAGCGTTCCTAAAAAAGCGCAATCCAAATCTATTCGGGGAGGGATCATTCCGAAAGTAAACCGCTTTGAAATCATATCCTCACTGGAGAACATGTGCCCGATTACCTGGTTGGTGGAAATCGCACAGGTATCTCGTGCAGGATATTACAAGTGGCGAAACACCGAGGAAAAACGCAGAGAGCGACATCTACAAGAGATGAATCTGAAGGAGCACATCGTAGCCATCCATCTGAAATGTCCCTTTTACGGTTACCCACGGATGCAAATTGCTTTGAAAAAAGAGGGATTCATTGTCAATCACAAGCGAGCATACCGTCTTATGAAAGAACTCAACATTCCATCAACCATCCGGAAGAAACGTCGTTATTACAGCAGAAAGGCATCCGTAGTCCAGCCGAATCGAGTGGAACGTCATTTCAAGGTGGAGCAACCTAATCGACTGTTTGCAACGGATATTACCTACATTGCTGTGGTGGACAAGTTCTATTTCTTGTCAGTCATACAGGATCTTTTTAATAACGAGATTGTTGCCTGGAAAGTTTCCAAAAGAAATGATCTACAACTGGTTATGGACACCGTAGAAGACCTTCACAAACAAAGAGACGTGCAAGGGGCCATTCTCCATTCGGATCAGGGCTTCCAATACACGTCTCAGCAGTACAACAAGCGACTCGAAGAATTAGGTATGTTAGGCAGCCACTCTCGCAAAGGAAACTGCCTAGACAACGCATGCATAGAGTCCTTCTTTTCCCATCTGAAAACGGAAACGTCGTACTTCTCTCAGTGTAAAACAGAGGAAGAGCTTCTTCAAGCCATTGATGAATACATATGGTTCTATAACCATGAACGTTTCCAGAAAAGATTAAACCAGTGTGCCCCGGTTGAATACCGAGTCAAACTGGCTGCTTAGGCTTTTTAGTGTGTGTCTACTTGACAGGGGTAAGTGCACCAACGGACAGCCTTTTGCCTTTTCCTTTTTCTAGCCCACATGTTTTTCAGTATGGATGAACTGAGCCAGCAGTGAGTTAAATTTGTCGGCATGCTCCCAAAACATCATGTGCCCGCCCAATACTTCCACCGCGGACTTCGGCGCATGCTGTTCAAGGAACCGTTTGGCCGTCTCTGCCCAATGCTCCGCCACCACCGTCAGCGTCGGCACAGACTCGCTCGCAAGCTTCGCCTCTGCCCGGTAATCGGAAAACATCCCGGACGCAAACAAGTTCGCCGCGATGTAGGGAGGCGTTTTCATGGACTGCTCGATAATCCAGAGCAGCTCTTCTGCCTGCAACTCTCTTTGTACCATAACCCCGGTCGCGTACGCTTCGATAAATTCCCGCTGCTTTTCGGAATCCCGCAAATAATAGTTGTAGGCAGCGGCAATCTCGTCGAGCGGCCCTTCCACCCAGTCCTGCTCATGATTGGTCGACAGCGGCTTCGGCGACAGGTCGATAAAGACCAATGATTTCAAATCGCGCGTTCCGTGCTGTCTGACGTATTCCCACATCGTCAGGCAGCCAAAAGACCAGCCGACCAGCGTGACATCTTTCAGCTCCAGCGCCTCGATCACTTTTGCCAGGTCTGCGCCGTGTGTCGCGTAGTCATTTCCGTGCATCGTCACGGACGATCTGCCATGGCTTCGCGGGTCGAGCACGACGACTCTGTTCGTCTCTTGAAAATGCTCGACCTGCTTGTGGAACACTTCGGTAGTAAACGTCCAGCCCGGAATAAACACGATCGGCTTGCCCTGTCCTGTGTCCTGCACAAAAATTTCGACCCCTGGCTCCACCTTCACGTACTTGCCGCCTTGAACCATCGCCGCCGCCTCCTAATCAGGTCGAATTATCAGACTTTTACACCGTTATTCGCTGCTGTCCAGAAAAACCCTTCTTTTCCAGGCTCACGCGACCACATCGGATGTTTTCAGCAGACGAATCGCTGCTGCGCTGATTGCTACGATGTAAAACAAGACCATCCCCGCAAGAAAGAGCAAACCGTAGACTCGCAGCTTGCTCTTTTTCCTCGGCAATGCGCCGGACAGAAGCCGCTTACAGCCTGAACTTCCCGACCGCCGCCTGCAATTCATCCGCGAGGCTGGACAACTGCTTGGCCGAGCTTGCGATCTCTTCCATCGACGCAAGCTGTTCTTCGGTGGCAGCCGATACGTGCTGCATTCCTGCCGACACTTTCTCCGACATATTCCGCACATCCTGTACGACGGCAACATCGAGCTGTACCCGATCACACAGCCTGTGCAACGAGCTTGTTTCTGCTTCGATTTGCCGCGAAACCATCTGCACGTATCGCTCGATCTCCACGAACACGTCTCCTGCCGACTGGACAAGCTCCATCCCGGCAGCCACTTCTTGTTTCCCCGCTTGCATGGACTCCCCGACATTGACGGTCATTTCCCGAACGTTATGGATGATCGACACAATCCGCCTCGTCGATGAGGTCGATTGCTCTGCCAGCTTTCTGATCTCATCCGCCACAACCGCAAACCCGGCCCCGTGCTCCCCGGCTCGCGCTGCTTCGATCGCTGCGTTCAAGGCCAGCAAATTCGTTTGCGAAGCGATGTTGGAGATCACCTCGACAATTTGCTCAATTTCCTTGGAATGCTGGCCGAGCGTGGCAACCATTTCGGCCAGTTGCTGAATCGAAGCGTGAATCGCGTTCATTTGCTCCTTGCTCCCCTGTACCCCCTCGTTGCCGCGCACCGCTTTTTCCGCAGTCTCTGCAGATAGCGCAGCCGTCTCTTCGGCTTCCTTGGCAAAATCGCGAATCCGCGCGGAAAGCTGATGGATGGAACTGACACTTTCCTCAATCTGATGCAACTGCTGGTCTGAGCTGACCGCTACTTCCTGGACGATCTCGGTTATACTCTCCGTTGCCTGGCTCGTTTGCTCCGCGCTCGTCATGAGCTGCTCCGAGTAGGCAGCCAGGCGCTCGGCGCTTTCCTGCAGTTGCTGCACCAACTGCCGCAGGTTGTTTTTCATGGCATTGAAGCCGCGCACGAGCTGGCCGATTTCATCCTTGGACTGTGTGTGGACGTCTTCTGTGGCAATATGGCCCGAAGCGATGACCTCAATCGCCTTGGTCAGCGATTCCAGCGGCCTGGAGATCGAGCGGGCGATTTTGATTCCGATCCAGCCAGCGGCCACAACCGCCCCGACACTGATCGCAATCATCGTCAAAAGCGTCGAGGCGACATGCTGTTGATTGTCTGCCAGCTCCAGCTCGACCTTTTGTTCGAGCTGAGCCGTAATTTCCTCTGCCATGTCGAGCATGATGTTCCCAAACGGAATCACGCTGTGGACCGCTTCTGATTTGGCTTTTTCCCTGTCTGTCGCGCTCAGCGCGATGACGTGCTCCACCTTCTGCCCGAACATCGTATTCCATTCCCGCAAATAGTCAATTTTGGACTTGCCTTCTTCGCTATCCATCAAGGCAGCCGACTGCTCCAACAGCTCGCTGATTTTTTCGCTATCCTGCTGCAACAAAGACAGGTAGTCCTGATCGAACGTCAGCAAGTAATGATCGATATGCTGGTTGCGCTGGACCACGTAGTACTTCATATTTTTCACATGGCCTTCGAGAACGACCGTGTGATTCAAAACATCCAGGTAAGACTGGTTGACCTTGCTTAACGCCCAATAAGCGATGCCGCTCGTCACCCCGAGCAAAATGGCCATGAACAAAAAACTGCCGACTAATCGTTTTCCAATTGAACTTTGCACGCTGCTTCACCTTGTCGTGGAAAGGATAGTGAATAAGCAGAAAGAGGAAGTGTGACCTTCCTCCTCCGTCGCTTATTCCATGTGCTTTTTATTGCCCCAGCTTTGCTTTCAGATCCTTCAGCTTGGATTCCGCATTTTCTTTGGTGATCGTATCGAGTCCGCTGTCGATGCGTTTTTCCACCGGCTCGCCTTTAATCGCCGCCAACGCATTTTTCACGCCGAGGTAGCCCATGTCATACGGCTTCTGCGCAACCGAGCCGAACAGGACGCCTTTGTTCACGGACTCAACCGCCTCAATGATTCCGTCGACGCCGACGACAGGGATTTTCAAGCCTTTTGCTTCCGTAGCGCGCACGGCTCCCAGCGCCATCTCGTCATTGGCCGCAACGACCGCTTTGACGTCTGGATGCGCTTGCAAAATGTTCTCCATTACCGAAGTAGCTTTTACCCGATCCCAGTCAGCCGACTGCGAAACTGCGATCTCCAGCCCAGCTTCCGTCAGCCCTCTTTTCGCTCCGGCAATCCGCGTCTCGCTGGCATAAGTTCCGGCGATTCCTTCGAGAATGGCGACCTTGTCCCCTTTGTTAAGCTGCTTGGCGACAAGCTGTGCGGCTGTATAGCCTGCTTCGTCGTTATTGGTTCCGATATAAGAGGTTTTATCCTCCCAGTTCGGCACGTCTGTGTCGATCAACAGGACGGGGATGCCTTTTTCCTTGTACTTCTTCAATACCGGGAGAGCGGATTCAGGCTGGGAAGGCATCAAGACCAGCGCATCCGGCTTTTCATTCAGCGTCGTTTCGATCATGTTTACCTGCTCGATGACTTGCGATTGGTTGGAAGGAGCAATCACCTTTCCATCTACGCCAAACTCTTGAAAAGCAGCTTTTGCTCCCGCTTCCATGAATTTAAAATACTGCGCGCTCAGCTCCATCAAGACAACGGTGACTTTTGGCTTACCGTCTGAAGACCCTTGCTGATTTCCGTCCGTCGCTCCGGTGCTATTGTTTGCTTGCCCAGCGCAGCCGGCCAGAACGGAGAACATCATCATCAAAATCAATGGAATCGCAATTCTCTTTTTCATAGGAACCCCCCGTGTGCTCATTCTTTTTTGCTATAGCCCACATACGTTTTTGGAAAACCTCGACCGGCCTGCTCCCTCCTTCTCAACCTTTTGCGGATTGAATAAGCGCTTAACCAATTCTCATAAAAAAATGGATAGAACATAGATTGCGCTGTGTTAAACAGGCGAACATTCCCGTTTTTCAGCGCTTTTTGGCCGATGAAGTTGTCTCGTATGTTTGGTTAAGCGTTTTCTTAATGGCATTATAATACAGACCATTCCTGAGTGTAAACACTTTCATTTTGAAAAATCAAAATCGAAAGACTACTTATCCTGACACGCCTCCCCCAAATCGAGACAAGCGTCAGGACGCTGGCAGCCCGGCAGGTACGGCTTCCTGCGCCTGATGTAACTGAATAATCTGAATTTCACTCCGGCTGATCGGCCGCTACTTGCACAGTCGTACCTGTCCGAAACGACTTGGTAGCCGCCTCCGCGATTTGCAGGGCGATTTTGGCATCGGCTGCCGATACCGCTGGCGCTTGCCGGTTGCGGATGCTGTCCACAAAGCTTTGCAATTGCAGGCAAAAGGCATCTTTGAATCTGGTCGGAAAATCGGGAATGAGATCGTGCGTTTTGCCTTTAGCCGTCATGATTTTCACATCGTGGTGCCGCAACGAGCCAATCTGGATCGTCCCTTCTGTCCCCATGATCTCCCCGCGTATATCGTAGCCGTAAAAGGCGTTGCGGCTGCCTTCGATGTCTCCCATTGCCCCGGAGTGAAAAGTCAGATGAGTCAACGCCTGATCGACATCGCGGCATTCCTCCAGAAAAGGATGCGCCAAAATGCGGCCAAACGCTGTGACCGAAGCGACCTCAGCGCCCATCAGATACCGGGCGATATCGTAATCGTGTATGCACAAGTCCAGAAAAATCCCGCCGCTATGCTTCATGTAGTCAAGAGGCGGAGAGCCGGGATCACGGCCGATGCCTTTAAAGTAGATCGGCTTGCCGATATCGCCTGCGTCCACCCGTTTTTTCGCTTCGGCATAGGCAGGATCAAACCTTCGCATAAAACCGACCTGGCACATGACGCGGTGCTCGCGGATGATGCGGATCGTTTCCTCTGCTTCTTCCGATGTTCGCGTGATCGGCTTTTCGACAAAAATATGCTTGCCGCTCTCTGCCGCCCGTTGGATCAGTTGTTTATGCGTGGCAGTCGGCGTGGCGATGATGACAGCGTCAATCTCGGGATTTTCGAAGATTTCGTTTACGGTATTGGTCGCGTGCCTGACCCCGAGCCTGCTCGCTACAGCTTCGGCGTGTTCCTTGCGGGTAGCGGCAACGACAGCAAGCTCCGCTCCTTTTACGCTGTTGACCAGATTTTCGGCATGGGAAAAACCAGCCCGACCAAGTCCCACTACGGCACAACGGACTGTTTCAGCCATCCGTCAGTCCCCCTTTTTGTTATCGAGTGCCGGAGCTGCCGCTTCGCCCAGAGAGCGAAAAACTACTCCCCCTGAGAATCGGCTGAGGCCAGCCATCCGGCCCTTGAGCAGCTCGCATTCAAGACAGGCGATTCGTACAAACAGCCTGACCGCGCCGAGCTTCGTAGCTTTTGTAGCGTTGATAGCTCCTTCCTTTATTTCCCTAGAAGCCCTTTCGCTTGGGCGAGCTTTGCTTCGGCATTGTCCGGCGTAATGACGTCAATCTCTGTCACGATTTGCTTAGGCACGGTTTCTTTGCGAATAGCTTTTACCGCATTTTCAACGCCCTTGTAGCCCATATCATACGTTTTCACCGCGATTGAAGCATCCATCGAGCCTTTCTGGATCGATTCAATCGCCTCGATGATGCCGTCCATTCCGACGACGGCGATATCCTTGCCTTTCGCCTCACTCGCGCGAATCGCGCCGAGCGCCATTTCATCGTTTGCGGCGACCACGCCTTTTATATCAGGATGGGCTTGCAAGACGTTTTCCATGACCGATACCGCTTCCACCCGATCCCAGTTCGCAGCCTCGGAAGCGGCAACGATCATTCCCGCCTGTTCCAGTGCCTCTCTCGCTCCTTGTACGCGCTTGGCGCTGGTCGGAGTGCCGGAAATCCCTTCGAGAATCGCTACTTTGTCTCCCCTGCTCAGCTTCGCTGCCAATGTTTCGCCCGCTTTTTGCCCGCTCAGCGCATCGTCGTTGCCGATAAAAGTCGTTTTGTCCTCCCAATCCACATCGCTGTCCAGCAACACAACCGGGATGTCTTTTGCTTTGTACTTCGCCAACGCCGAAACGACGGCAACAGGCTGGCTGGGAGTAAGCACCAGCCCATCGGGGTTTTTGTTCAGCAAGTCTTCAATCATGTTGACTTGCTCCATCACTTGTGTCTGGTTCGAGGGGGCCATGATCGTCCCGTCCACGTTGAAATCCTGGAACGCCGCTTTTGCCCCCGCTTCTATGAATTGGAAATACTCACTGTTCAACGTCTTCAAGACGACGTAGATTTTCGGCTTTTGTTCACCGGAACCCGTCTGTGGCTGCTGCTGAGTCGAAGAGCCTTCAGGACTGCCAGGCTGCTGCCCGCATGCTGCCAGGCTTAAAAGGACCATGCTTGAAAAAACGGCTTTCCAAATCTTCCTGCTCATCGTCCGCTCCTCCTCGACGCCTTCCTATTTTTTGGCCGAACGCTGGCGCAGGACATCGACGTACACGGCAGCGATAATGACAGAGCCGATGACGACCACTTGCAAATCGGAGGTCGTCCCGAGCAAGTTCAAGCCATTTCGCAGCACGGCGATGATGAGCGCCCCGATCAATGTGCCCCATACCGTCCCCACACCGCCGAAGAAGCTGGCGCCACCGATGATGACGGCTGCAATCGCGTCAAGCTCATACGACAATCCGGCAATCGGCGACGCCGAATCCGTCCTTCCGATCAGGACAAGGCCCGCCAGACCGGCCATCAAGCCGCTCAAGGTGTAGACGAGAATCAGAATCCGGTCCACAGGAATACCAGCCAGCCGGGCTGCTTCCTTGTTGCCGCCGATCGCGTAAATATACCGTCCCGTCGCTGTGCGCGTAAGAAACAGATGGAAAAGAATATACGTAATTATCACGAGAATAAAGCTCACGGGGAAAATCCCGATGTTTTCATAGCCGGCGTAGTTGATGATGAGCGGGAAGCCGAAAATCGGAGAGGCGGCTGTGATGATGAGTGCCAGCCCGCGAAAAATATTCATCGTGCCCAATGTAGAGATAAAAGGATGCGGCAATCTCAGCTTGGTGAGCAAAACCCCGTTGAACCATCCGCCGAGCGCTCCAATCGCGAGACACAGCAAAATCCCAAGCAGCGGGTGCATCCCCCAGTTCACCACGAAAATCCCCGTCGTTGTGATCGCCAATGCCAGCAGGGAGCCGACAGACAAATCAATTCCCGCCGTCAAAATCGGCAAGAGCATGCCGATGGCGAGCAACGCGTTGATGGAAGACTGCCGGGCGATATTCATCAAGTTTTCGGCTTGCAGAAAATTCGGAGAAAGAATGCTCAAGCACGCGGAAAGGATGAGGAGTCCGAACAAAGCCCCAAACTTGCCGACAAACGTTTTCCAATTCAAGCTCAGTGTCTTGCTGGCACTTGTCCCTGTGGTGACTGTCACAGAGTTGGACTGTTCCTTCATTTTCTATCAACCTCCTGTTGCTGCTTTCATGATTACTTCTTGCGTCGCTTCCTCCCGCTGCAGATCGGCGGTGATCCGTCCGTCGCTCATCACGAGAATCCGGTCGCACATCCCGAGAATTTCCGGCAAATCCGACGAAACAATCAGCACGCATGCGCCCAAGTCCACCAGGTCATTGATTAAGTTGTAGACCTCTACCTTTGCTCCCACGTCAATGCCGCGAGTAGGCTCGTCAAAAATAAAAATACGCGCTTGGGTGAAAAGCCACTTGGCGATGACGACCTTTTGCTGGTTTCCTCCGCTGAAGTTCCGCCCCATCAGATTGATATTGTTCGGGCGAATCTGCAGCTCGCGCACGTACTTTTCCGCTACTTCCTTCATCTTCACCGGACTCAGCAGCCCGTTGCTTTTGACTTCGCGCAAATTGGCGATGGACATATTGAAAATAAGCGACTGATCGAGGAACAGCCCTTCCGTCTTCCTGTCTTCCGTAATGAACGCAAATCCTGCCTCGATGGCGTCGCGCGGCTGGCGAATCACCGCTTCTTTTCCGAAGACGTAGACTTTGCCCGTCTCCTTCGGCTCCGCGCCGAAGATCGTTTTCATCAGCTCGCTGCGGCCAGCGCCGACCAAACCGGAAAAGCCGAGAATCTCGCCCTGATAGGCAGCAAAGCTGATGGCGTGGGCAGCCCCTTTCAGCTTCAGGTTCTCCACCCGCAACGCTTCCTGTCCCCGGGTAAACGTCTTTTTCGGATACTTGTTATGCAGCGAGCGGCCGACCATCAGCTCGATCATCCGGTCAATGGACGTCGTGCTGACATCTACCGTTTCGATCTTTGCCCCGTCCCGCAAAACCGTGATCCGGTCCCCGATGCGCTTGATCTCTTCCAGCCGATGGGACACGTAAATGAACGTCATGCCCTGCTCCCGCAACGATTCGATCGTCGCCAGCAACTGCTCGGCTTCCTGGGCGCTCAGGCTCGATGTCGGTTCGTCCATAATAATCAGCTTGGCATTCAAAGAAAGCGCTTTAGCAATTTCCACTAATTGTTGCTGTCCGACCCCCAAGCTGCTCACCAATGCGTTCGGGTCGATGCTTTGCCCCAGCTTCGCCATCAGTTCCTTCGATTTTTCTCGCATGTACTTCCGATCCAGAAAAGAGTAGCGGCCGTGCTTTTTCTTTTCGTGGCCCAGAAAAATGTTCTCTGCGACCGAAAGATGCGGAATCAGGTTCAGCTCCTGATAAATCGTGGCAATGCCGATATCAATCGCATCGCTCGGCTTTGCGATCTCGACTGGCCTGCCGTCCCAGCGAATCTCGCCCTGGTCTTTCGTGTAGGCTCCGGTCATGATCTTGATAATCGTTGATTTTCCTGCGCCGTTTTCCCCGAGCAGGACGTGCACTTCTCCTTGCCGAACGTCCAGATGAACGTCGTGCAAGACCGTCACACCGGAAAATGCTTTGCTAATGCCCTTCATTTCCAGCAACGCCAAGGTAGTCACCTCCATTTTTTCAATTTGGATTGATTAAATGGACACTTTTTTATCGAGCTTTACCGTCTTCGCTGTTTGAAACGACTCGGTCGCTGCCGCTGCGATCTCCAGGGCGATTTTTCCGTCTGTTTCCGTGCACGCAGGCCGCTCTCCCTTTTGCACCGCGTCAATGAAATGAATCATTTCCAGCAGGTAGGCGTCCTTGAACTTCGTCGGGAAGTCAGGAATGATGTCATGCGTGCTGGCATTGGCAGTCAGCAAAAGAACATCGTGGTGGCGCAGCGATCCGATTTGAATGGAGCCTTCCGTGCCGATGACTTCGCCGCGGATATCGTAGCCGTACGGGGCGATTCGCATTGTTTCGATGTCTCCCGCCGCTCCCGAAGCAAAGGTCAGGGTGGTCACCGCCTGGTCGACATCGTGATAGTCTTTCATAAAAGTGTGCAAGAGCACATTCCCCGTCGCTGTAACCGTTTCCACTTCCGTCCCCATTAAAAAGCGGGCGATATCGTAGTCGTGAATGGCGACATCGAGGAACAGTCCTCCGCTGTGCTTGATAAATTCTGCGGGCGGGCAGTTGCCGTCGCGGCTCACTCCTTTAAAGTAGAGCGGCTTGCCGATATCCCCGGCCGCGATCCGTCTTTTTGCTTCCGCGTAAGCCGGATCGAATCGGCGCATGAAGCCTACCTGACAGAACACGTTGTGTTTGTTTAACACTTGGATAACCTCGTCGGCTTCCTCTACGGTTTGGGTAATCGGTTTTTCAACAAAAATTTGTTTTCCGTGCGTCGCCGCCTGGGTAATCATCTCCGCATGAGTACTCGTAGGTGTGACCAAAACTACCGCGTCGATATTTGCGTCCTCAAATACTTCGCGAGGGTCTTTGGACCAGCCTGGAACTCCCAGCTCTCTTGCTACCTGCTCCGCGCGGCCTTCCAACGGGTCCACTACCTTTACTAGCTGGGCGCCTTTCACTTTTGTCGCAAGGTTTTCTGCATGCCAATATCCGAGTCTTCCTAATCCGATTACTGCCGTGCGCACTTGGCCGCTCATATTTATTCCTCCATCATCGCTATTTGCTAAAACGTTTTCTCTCAGAGTTTTAAGGTAACCGCTTACCTTAAGTTTAAATGAGGCTCAGTTGATTTTCAATTCAAATTTGTTCGAAAAAATATTTAATTCGATCATTTTTATTACGCCAGATTTACCCACTTGCCCGAGCGGATTGATTCATAGCAGGCTTCAATCACTTTCATGTTTTGCAAGATGCTCTCCCCGGAATAAAGCGGTTGGGAGCCGTCCAGCACGCATTGGGAAAAATGCTCGACTTCCAGCTTGTACTCGTTCCCGCGCACTTTTTCCACTCTGGACACGCCGTCTTCTTTTTCCACAATCACGATGCCTTCCCCGTCAAAATACTCGGGCAAATTGTAAGAGCGCGGCACCTGGATCGTCCCATGCGTCCCCACAATCTCGTACCGTTCACGGCGCACCATGTCAAAGCTGCAGTCAAACGTCGCCAGCATCCCGTTGTCCAGCTCCAGCATCGCGACAGCCGACATGTCCACGTCAAATTCCGGATCGCGCGGGGAGTGGACATACAGCCGTTTCGGTTCGCATTGCAAAATATTGCGGATGGAGTGAATGCAGTAGCACCCGATGTCGTAC
The DNA here is from genome assembly GCF_038592925.1 of Brevibacillus sp. FSL K6-2834. Lineage (NCBI taxonomy): Bacteria > Bacillati > Bacillota > Bacilli > Caryophanales > Paenibacillaceae > Brevibacillus > Brevibacillus sp. FSL K6-2834. Next base: position 781,008 of record NZ_CP151945.1, on the reverse strand, counting down.
AAACTGCCGCCACCGAGCAGCGGGTCCAGACGGTAATCGCGGCTCCGGTCTTCGATCCGAAAGGTAAAGTTGGCGCGGATCAGCCTGGGCGTGCCGATCTCGTTGGCCGCGAGCAGCGCTTTCACCACTTGGTGCTGCGGATGGAACTGGTACATGAACGCCTCCATCAACAGCACCTGCCTGCTTTGGCAATGCTCGATCATCTCTTTTGTTTCCGCCGCATTCAGCGCGATCGGTTTTTCGCACAAAATATGCTTTCCTTTGTCTGCCGCCTTGAGCACCCATTCCTTGTGCATGCTGTTCGGAAGCGGAATGTACACGGCATCCACCTCGGGATCATCCAGCACTTCTTCATAGCTGTTATAGACGTTGGGAATCTTGAATTTCGCAGAAACTTCCGAAACTTTTTCGTTCCGGCTGCCGATGGCGACAACCTCGGCGTTGTCCGCCTCCAGAATCGCCGGAATCATCGTGTTTACCGCGATTCTGGCTGTGCTCAACACGCCCCAGCGCACGCGTTTTTGACTCATCTGTGCTCCACTCCCCTTCTGCTTTCCCCTTCGTTTCAAGCAGGCCATAGGAATCCCCATGGCCCGCTTGCTTCGCTTACACCGTTTGAGTCATCATCCATTCATGGTCGGCATCGTTGGTAAATTTCCAGGTCCGCACTGGCCCCGCCATCGTATTCAAGTAGTACAGGTCGTAGCCGGGAGGTGCCGATACGGGATGGTAGCCTTTTGGCACCAGCACCACATCGCCGTCCTTGACCACCATCGTCTCGTTCAGCGAGCGGTCGTCCGTGTACACGCGTTGCAAGGCAAAGCCGTTCGCCTGTTTGATGCGATGGTAGTACGTCTCCTCCAGATACGCTTCGTTGGGCAGGTTCTCCTGGTCATGCTTGTGCGGCGGATAGCTCGACCAGTTTCCGTTTGGCGTGTAGACTTCGACAATCAGCAGGCTGTCCGCCGGTTGATCCTCAGGCAAAATGTTATGAATCCGGCGCAGCGTTTTGCCGGAGCCGCGCATGTCTACCCGAATGTCTTTTGGCGCGATCAGTCTCGCCTCGTACGTGCCTTTGCCCGGAGCTGTGCACACGGCGATCTCGGCATCTGTCAAGGCTTCTACCTCATACTGATCGCCAGATGGCACGTAGACGGCATAGGGCGGGATTTCTTCGAAAATGTGCATGCGCTGCCCGATGTTGTTCCACTCCTGCTGCTTTGTTCTCGCGTTGGCATACCCGCTGAGAAGCACGATGCACACTTCCTGCTCCCCTGTGTCCATGCTGATTTTGTCGCCTTTGGCAAGCGTGTACACCTCGAAGCCTACATAGCCCCAGTTTGCCGATTCCGGTGTGACCTTGACCACGCTTTTCTCCTGGTTTGGTTGCTGGCTCGGAACGATCAATTTAGACATTTTCCTTCTCCTTTCGCTGCAAAACTTCCTTTGCCCCTTGGACGATATCCTCGACGGCAATCTGGTATTTTTTCAGCAGGGCGTCGTTTGGCCCGGATTCCGAATTGAGATCGCGCACCCCGACTCTTGTCATCGGCACGGGCTTGTTCTCTACCAGCACCTCAGCTACAGCGCTGCCCAGCCCGCCGTAGATGCTATGTTCTTCTGTGGCGACAATCGCCCCTGTCCGTTCAGCGGCCTCCACGATAGCTTCCACATCTATCGGCTTGATGGACGGCAAGTGCAGGACACCCGCCTGAATGCCTTCCGCGCGCAGCAGGTTCGCAGCCTGAACGGCGCGGCCTGTTTGCGTCCCGGTTGAAATGATCGTCACATCCTGTCCTGCGATCAACTTGACGCCTTTGCCGAGCGCAAACGTGTGCGTTTCTTCCGCAAAAAGGGTCGGCAGCGGGTCGCGCGCCAGCCGAATGTACACGGGACCGTGGTAGTCGCGGGCGAACTCCATCACCTTTTTCACTTCGACCGCGTCCGCCGGAGCCAGGACGACCATGTTGGCCAGGCTGCGCATGATCGCGATATCTTCCAGACCTTGATGCGTTTTTCCCGTGCATCCGGTCAGCAAGCCGCTGTAGGCCCCGATCATTTTCACGTCCAGCTTCGGCTGGGCAATCGCCACGGCGATCTGGTCCAGAGAGCGTTTCACAATAAAAGCGGCAAACGTGCACACCCACGGCTGCAAGCCGACTGTTGCCAGACCGGAAGCGACTCCGAGCATGTTCTGCTCGGCGATGCCCATCTGCAAAAATTTGGCCGGATTCCCCTCCGCTACTTTATCCAGCTTGGTGGAGGTCGCCAGGTCGCCATCGACTGCGTACACTCGCGGATCGTCCTTCGTAAATTGCAGCAATGTTTCGCCAAACGCATCGCGCATGGCTACTTTTTTATCAAGCTGTAATTGCATCTTCTACACCCCCATATCCAGTTCTTCCAAGGCTGCTTTCAGCTCTTCCGCATACGGCACTTTCGCATGCCATGTGTAGTTGTTCTCCATGAAGCTTACGCCCTTGCCTTTGACGGTGTGGGCAATTACGACGGTCGGCTTGCCTTGCACGCGCTTCGCCTGCTGGCACGCCTCGATGATCTGTTCCACATCGTGGCCGTCGATGGCAAGCACGTTCCAGCCGAACGCCGCCCAGCGGTCTTCCGGGGAAAAGATCGGGATTTCCCGTTCGCGGCCTTCCGTTCCCTTCCAGCCGAATTGCTGCAGCTTGTTGTAGTCCATGATGACTACCAGATTGTCCAGCTCGTATTTGGCCGCTACGTCCGCCGCTTCCCATACTTGCCCTTCCTGCGATTCGCCGTCGCCAATGATGCAGTATGTGGAGAACGCTTGCTGCTTCAGCTTTGCGCCCAGCGCCATGCCGACTGCGGCAGAAATCCCCTGCCCCAGCGAGCCTGTGGACATGTCCAGTCCGGGCAGCAGCTTCATGTCCGGATGGGCTTGCAGACGGGAGTCGATATCGTCGAACGTTTTCAACTCCTCCACCGGGAAGTAGCCCCGCAGCGCCAGCACCGTATAGAGGGCGATCGCGGAGTGCCCCTTGGATAGCACAAAGCGGTCCCGCTCCGCCCACAGTGGCTCGTCAGGCTTGATGTTCATCACGTCAAAATAAAGAGCGACCAAAAGATCGGTCACAGACAGCGGCCCGCCGACATGGCCTGCCCCTGCGTGGTGCACCGTTTGCAGAATCAGCCTCCGGGTCTCGCTGCTTTTCTTTTGCAGCCAATTGATTTTTTCCTGAGCGGAAACCGTCTTCATACTTTCTCACCTCTGGTTGATGATATCGTTTGCTCGATGAAGGCAATGGATCTTTTCGCGTATGCAAAAGGGTTGTGAACGAGCGGGTCCTGCTCGCCTTCGAGCATGGCCCAGCCTTGATAATCCCGCTCGACCAACTCCTTGAAAATCGGGGCAAAATCGAGGCTTCCATCACCTGGGACAGTGAACACCCCTCTGCGGATGCAGGTGACGAAATCAGCCTGTTCCGCCCTTGCCTGGTCGAGAACGCTTTGGCGAATATCTTTCAGGTGCACGTAGCCGATCCGCCCGTAATACTTTTGCAGCAGCTTCAACGGGTCGTTGCCGCCGTAGTAGGCATGGCCTGTATCGTACAGCAGGTAGACAAGCCCGGGATCGGTCATTTCCATCAGGCGGTCGATTTCCTCCGGCTGCTCCACGACCGTCCCGCCGTGATGGTGGTAAACGAGCTTCATGCCCAATTCGCGGCAAATCTCCCCTGCCTGGTTCAGCCCTTCGGCCAGGCTTTTCCACTGCTCATCTGTCAAGTGTGCGACCTGCTTTTCATGTGGGGAGCGGCGCGGGTCCCAATGCAGCGAGCCGCCAACTTCTGCCGTGCTGACGACTTCTGCTCCCATCGCCTTGAGGAATTGCGCGTGCTTCCGGTAAGCCTGCAGCTCCTCGTCGCGGCGCTGCGCATCCGAGAACAGCACGGACTTCCACTGCGATGTCAGCCGCAGCCCCCGTTTGCCCAGCTCCTGCTGCAAAACAGCCGGATCGGCAGGGAACTTCCTGCTCATTTCCACACCTGTAACGCCAAGGCTGGCTATCTCATCCATGACCTGCTCGTAGGAATAGTGATCCCCGTGTTCTTTGACATCCTCCCCGACCCAGTTGATCGGGTGAACCCCCAGCTTGAAGTTGTATCCTTTATCTGTCATGACTGTCGCCCCTTTTGATTAAGCGCTTAACTCGACGCGTTTAGAAACTTGGCTGCGCCACGCCATTGGCGGAGCCTTCGTACCTATAAGGCACAGCGGTTGCTTGCTCATTCCACTCGAAGTCTCGTCTGTTGCCCTCCTGCTGGACAAGAGTTTTAGCCATTCTTGCCTGTTGCATAAAAACGTCGGCAACGCTTACATTTTTTTCGCAATCTCGATCTGCTTGTTCATCGCTTCATAAGCGGCTTGAACCTTTTTGCTCGCGGATACTTCCGCTACCCCGAGCCGCCACCACGACTCGTAGCCGGACGAGCACGTTCCGGGAAGCACCTTGATGTCAATCAGCGTCGTGACAGTCTCTTCCTTCGCCTGCTGCAAGGCCGCTCTCAGCTCTTCCACAGTGCGGGCCGTATACGCCTTCGCGCCCATGCTTCTGGCGTGGCTGGCAAAATCAATCTGCAAATACTCGCCCGTCAGCCGGTTCGTCTGTTCGTCGCGATAGCGGAACTCGTTGCCGAAGCCTTCGCTGCCATGACCGCGTTGCAGGTTGTGGATGCAGCCGAACCCGTTGTTGTCGAACAGCAGGATCGTAAATTTTTGCCCTTCCTGAATGCTCGTGACCAGCTCCGAATGAAGCATCAAGTAACTGCCATCCCCGACGACGGCGTACACTTCCTGATCCGGGCTTGCCATCTTCACGCCGAACGCGCCGGACACCTCGTAGCCCATGCACGAGAAGCCGTATTCCATATGGTACGTTTTCGGGGCCTTGCATCTCCACAGGCGGTGCAAATCTCCGGGCAGGCTTCCGGCAGCAGCGACAATGATGTCCTTTTCGCCCAGGAAGCGGTTGATCTCGCCCAGCGCGAGCATTTGCGACAAGCCTTCCGCCCGCTCCACAGAGCAGACCCGGTCCACTTCTTCGTCCCACTCCTTCTTCAGAGCAGCAATCGCTTCCGGCGAGTAGGCGGACTTGTATTCCGCTTGCCGCAGTGCGCCTGTGATTGCGACCAGCGCTTCCTTCGCGTCGGCTACCACGGCCTTTCCGTTCATTTTCAGCGCGTCGTAGGAGCTGACATTGATGCTGACGAACTCCACATCTGGATTTTGGAAGGCCGTTTTGGATGAGGTAGGGAAGTCAGTCAGTCTCGTTCCGACGCCGATAATCAAATCGGCCTCTTTGGCCAGGCGGTTTGCGGCGAGCGAGCCTGTGACGCCAATCGAGCCTACTTGAAGCGGGTGGTCCCATGGCACCGCGCTTTTTCCCGCTTGCGTCTCCGCTACCGGAATGCCAAACTCCTCGGCGAAGCGAATCAGTTCTGCCGTAGCGAGCGAGTAGTGCACGCCGCCCCCGGCGATAATCAGCGGCCGCTTTTTTGTCTGGATCGCTTCCGCTGCCCGTGCGAGCGCAGCAGCCGACAGCGCTCTTCTTTCGACGAAATGGACGCGCTTTTCAAAAAACTCAGCCGGGTAATCGTACGCTTCGCTTTGCACATCCTGGGGCAGAGCCAAGGTGACCGCGCCAGTGTCGACCGGGTCCGTCAGCACCCTCATCGCGTTCAGGGCGGCCGTCATCAACTGCTCGGGACGTGTAATGCGGTCCCAGTACTTGCTGACCGGCTTGAACGCATCGTTGGATGAAATCGTGTAGTCAGCAGGGTTTTCAATTTGCTGCAAGACCGGATCAGGCTGGCGGCAGGCAAAAATATCGCCTGGCAAAAACAGCACCGGAATCCGGTTCACCGTCGCTGTCCCGGCGGCTGTGACCATGTTCAAGGCGCCGGGCCCAATCGAAGACGTGCAGGCAAAAATCTCTAGCCTGTTCTTTTGTTTGGCGTAGGCAATGGCCGCATGCGCCATTCCTTGCTCGTTTTTCCCCTGGATGTAGGTCAACTCTCCCTGAAAATGCTCCAGCGCTTCGCCCATCCCTGTCACATTTCCGTGTCCGAAAATCCCCATGACGCCTTTGACGAATTTTCGTTCCTGACCGTCCACGGAAATGTATTGATTGTCCAAAAATCGCAGCAATGCCTGAGCCATCGTTAAGCGGATTGTTTTTGCCATGTTATCCTCCCTCAGCTTCGATGTTTCTCTCCACGTAACTGTTAAGTTAAGCGCTTTCTCTTCCTTGATTATACTCGATTCCCGAGCTTCCACAAACCCTTTTTTTCATTTTTTTTCTGTCTTTTCCGGCAGTTGGCTGGACGCGTGCAGACTACCGCTCGCGGATCGCAGGCGATTACGCGGGCTGCACGATCACCTTAATCGCTTCTCCTTTTTTCATCACGTCGATTCCTTCCGTGATGCGCTCCAAAGGAACCCGATGGGTAATCAGCCGCTCCAGATTCAGCAGCCCTGCCTCCATGACCTTCACTACTTTCGGGAACGTGTGGTTCGAGATATACGTGCCTTTTACGGTTACCTCATAGCGGGTAATATCGTTTTGCTTGATCGGCGGCAAGGCGTGCTGATTCATGCCCACCAGCAAAATTTGTCCCCCTCTGCGCACCAGCGTCAGGCTCTGATCGAACAGCGAACCAACACAGTCGATGACGACATCCGCCCCGATTTTCGTCGCGTCCTGTACAGACTTCGCCACGTCGCTTGTTTTTGGGTTCACCGTCACATTCGCCCCGGATATGCGGGCGTATTCCAGGCGATAATCCGAGAAATCAACGGCCACGATCGTTCCGGCTCCCGCCGCTTTCAACATCTGGATGAACATTTGTCCCATCGGCCCTGCGCCCAGCACGACAGCGCTCTCGCCCGGCTGCACCTTGATTTTGTCCATGCCGTTGATGACGCAGGACAGCGGTTCGGCAAAGACGGCAATCTCCGGCGGAACCGAGTCTGCGATTTTGTGCACATTTCTGGCTGGAACGACACTGTAGGAAGTCCAGCCCCCGTCCACGAAAATACCCATCGTCGACATATGCTCGCACATGTTCACGTATCCCATCTGGCAATAATCACAGTACCCGCACGTCAGCGTCGGATCGACTACCACCCGGTCGCCCACTTTGACGTTCGTGACATCCGCTCCTGCCTCTACCACTTTTCCGACGTACTCATGTCCCTGAATCACGCCTGCCGTCGCCGGATGTCCAGGAGGATTAGCCAAAATATGCACGTCTGTGCCGCAGATGCTGGCTGCCTCCACCTTGATCCGCACTTCATCTGCCTTCTGTATGACCGGAACCGGCCTTTCCTGCAAGGAAAATTTCCCTGCCTGCTCAAATACGCCAGCTAACATGACCCATTCGCTCCCTTCTGCTGTTTAAGCTGCATCCGTTCTGTTTTTTCCGCTTCCTCGTCCCTCTTGTCCGCGCCCGACTGCGCCGCCCTTCAGGAAATAAAGTGCTGGTAAGCAGGCAGGCCGTTTTTCATCGGAATGGACACCTCGCCCTGAATGAGCGGATATATATAGTCGAAAAACTCGGCTTTGACAAAATGGCTGTCGGCGTCGTACCACTCCAGCGGAAACAGCTTTTCTTTTCCCGCTACTTCCGCGAGGGGGACGGAGCCGTATTCCACGGCGTAAAACGGCCCCTTTTTGCGCTGCAGCGTGACCATCGCTCCGTTGATCCCCTGCCTGGCGTGATAGCAAGCGTGTTTTCCCGCCAAATACGCCTCCTCGACATCCACCCCGGACGAGAACATCATCCCGCTGCGCTGCCAAATGCTCGGCAAAATATATCGCGCGGACAAGCCCGCTCCCTGATTGGCGATGGCGTCCTTCAAATAGCCGGCCACGCCGCCGAGCTGCGGACGCCCGACCGCATCCCGCGCCAGAGCGCTGTCGGCAATCAGCCTGCCTTCTTTGTCGCGGATGCCTTCCGAGACAATGACCAGGGCTGAACCGTGTTCCTCGTACTTTTTTTGCACATCGCGCAAAAACGTTTCTTCGCAAAAAGGCGATTCCGGAATGTAAATCAACAGCGGAATGCCTGTTTCCTGCTGCAGCCCCAGCGCGCACGAGGCCGCCAGCCAGCCTGTATTGCGCCCCATCGTCTCGACAATCGTGATGCGATTGCTTTTCGGCAAGCTCATAATGTCCATGGACATGTCGAGGATGGAGGTAGCGAGAAATTTGGCTGCGCTGCCAAAGCCGGGCGAATGATCGGTTTGCGTCAAATCGTTGTCTACCGTCTTCGGCACCCCGATCACATTCAGCTCGTACCCTTTTTTCCGGGCAGCCTGATGGATCAAATGAGCGACGTGCATGGACCCGTTCCCGCCGATGTAGTAAAAGTAGCGAATGTCGTTCGCCTGCATGTGGGCGACGATGATTTCGATCTCGTGGGCGCTCAGCTTGTAGCGCCAGGAGCCGAGCGCCGCGCCCGGCGTCATTCTCAGCATCTCTAGCTGCGGTTTGGACAGTTGACCCAGATCAATGTAGTCCTGGTTGAGCAGACCGTACACCCCTCTTCTCGCCCCATAAACCTTCCGGATCTGCGGCGATTGAAGAGACTCCTCAATGATTCCGTACAATGAATTGTTGATAACAGCGGTTGGTCCACCGGATTGAGCGATCAGGCAGTTTCCGGTCATTTCCACACTCTCCATCCATGATTCATCTACTCTTCCAGGTTGATGACAACGGCCACCGTCTCGACCATTTCCTCAATCGCAAATGCCGGGCCTTCTTTCCCGATTCCGCTTTCCTTGACGCCCCCGTACGGCATCTGGTCGGCACGGAAGCAGCACGTATCGTTGACGATCACGCCGCCCACTTCCAGCAGATGCGGCAGCTTGTGGGCCAGGACGAGAGATTTGGTGTACACGCCTGCCTGCAAGCCAAACTTGGAGTCGTTGACCAGCTTCACCGCTTCCTCGATCGTTTCGTAGGACGCCACTGTAACTACTGGCGCGAATACTTCCTCGTCGTACACTTTCATGCCCTTTTTCGCCTGGGTAATGACCGTCGGATAGTAGACGCTTCCTTCCCTTTTGCCCCCGGTCAACACTTTCGCGCCTTTCGCTGCCGCTTCGTTTACCCATGCCTCGATCCGCTGCGCTTCTTTTTCGCTAATCATCGGCCCTACGTCCGTATCCGGGTCGAGCGGATTGCCCACCTTGAGCTGCGCCACGCGCTCCAGGAAAAGCTCCATGAACTTCGCTTCCACTGCCTTGTGCACGAAAATGCGCTGTACGGAAATGCAGATTTGCCCCGCATTGGCAAAAGCCATTTTCGCCAACTTGTTTGCCGCCTGCTCGACATTGCCGTCTTCATGCACAATCGTCGCCGAGTTGGACCCGAGCTCCAGCGTGACTTTGCGCATGCCGATCGTCTGCTGGATGTGCTTGCCTACTTCCGGCGAGCCTGTAAACGAATACTTTTTGATCCGCTGGTCTTTCAGCAACTGTTCGCCAACCGTCGCACCGCCGCCGACCACGCATTGCACGTACCCTTTTGGCACGCCTGCCTGCTGCAACAGCTTGCACAGCAGCAGAGCGGAATGGGCCGTATCCGTAGCAGGCTTGACGATCACCGGATTTCCTGCCGCCAAGGCCGGAGCCACCTTGTGCGAAACCAGGTTTAGCGGGAAGTTGAACGGCGAGATCGCGCACACAATGCCGATCGGCTTTTTGATCGTATAGATCAGGCGCGATTCGTTTCCAGGGGAAGCCTGGCTCGGGATGATCTCCCCTCTCAGCTTTTTCGCTTCCTCCGCCGCCAAAAGAAACGTCGTCGCGGAACGAATCACTTCCACTTTCGCATCGCGAATCGGCTTGCCGCCCTCCTGGGCAATGCAGTTGGCCAACTCCTCGACGTTTTCCTTAATCAGTTGGGAAGCTTTCACCAGCACGTCGTAGCGCTTTTCTGCGGAAAAAGGCGTATGGTAGAAAGCGTACTCGGCTGCCTCTACTGCGCGATCCACCTCTTTTTCCCCCGCCTTGCACACCTGCACGTACAGCTCTCCTGTGTACTTGTTGTAAATCGGATGCGTCTTCGCTGTCTCTACCCACTCCCCGTCGATGAACAAACGTTGCACTTGCTTCACTGCTTCCATTTCTTCTCCCCCCTGAACATTTAGATAAGCGCTTAACCTAATCCGTAAAAAAATTTGGAACAAAAATGCTGGGCCTTACACAGACTGGACTGCGCTGATTTCTTCGAGCTTGACCGGCCTGTTTTCGGCAAACGACTTCTTCGCCGCCATGGCGATCAATTCAGCCTGGAAGCCGTCATAACCGCTGACCGGAACTTCCTTGTCCAACAGGATGCTGTCGATGAAGTCTTCGATTTCCTGAACAAAAGCTTCGTTGTACCGCTCCAGGAAGAAATACTTGGGCTTATCCCGGAAAACGCCCTCGGCTGTGCTGATCTCTGCGGTGGTCGGCGTGACATTGCTGACGGTCACACATCCCTTCGCCCCCAACACCTCTACCCGCTGGTCGTAGCCGTACACGGCTTTTCTGCTGTTGTCAATGACCCCGATCGCGCCGTTTTTGAATTTCAGCGTCGTAATCGCCGTATCCACGTCGCCGCATTCTGCGAACAGCGGGTCCACGAGTACCGCCCCTTGCGCAAACACTTCCTCGACTTCGCTGCCAATCAAATATCTTGCCATGTCAAAATCGTGAATCGCCATGTCGAAGAACAGACCGCCGCTGGCTGCTACGTAGTCTTTGCCCGGCGGATGCGGGTCCCGCGAAGTGATGCGCAAAATGTGCGGTTCGCCGATTCCCCCTTCTTTAACGGTTTGATGAGCCTTTTTCAAGCTGTGGTCAAACCTGCGGCAAAAGCCCACCTGGAACTTCACTCCGGCCGCTTTGACGACTTCGAGCGCCTCTCTCGTCTGCTCCAACTGAAAGCTGATCGGCTTTTCGCAAAATATGTGCTTGCCCGCTCTCGCTGCCTCCGTGATGATGGGGACGTGCGTATCGGTGGGCGAGCAGATCAAGACAGCCTGGATGTCCGGGTCTTGCAAAATCGCCTTGTAATCATCGGTGACATGGGGAATCCCGATGCTGCCAGCCCACTCTCGCACTTGCTCTGCGAAAATATCCGAAATCGCCTTCAATTCGACGCGGTGCAGTTTGACCAGATTTTCCGCGTGCAGCTTCCCGATGCGCCCTGCTCCAATGATTCCAACCTTTACTTTGCTCATCGTGATCTCTCCTCTTCCGGTTAAGGCAGGCCGTCACTTCCTGTCCAAAGAAACGCCTGTCGTCAGTGATCTTTTTTCTGCCTTGCTCCAATATATGGATAGTCCTGCAGCCAACAATCCAGACAAACTGGCGAAGATGAAGCCAGTTGCCAATCCGCCGCCTGAATTTAGCCAGCCCGCAAGAAAAGGCCCCAAGAAAATGCCCAACGAATAGATCGCTTGATAAAAGCCCATTGCGGTTGCCCGCTTTTCACTTTCTATGTACTGAATCGCCATTCCTAAAAACAGCGGAAAACCCATTCCCTGCGTAAAGCCGTTGCCGATTTGCGTCAGGCACAGCGTGAGCATCGTGTCCGCATACGGGATCACGACCGTAAAAGCGGCGCTGCCCGCAAACCCGATGGCGAGCGTGGGCCAATGTCCGAAGCGGACGGCAAAATATCTCCCCGCCACGATAGAGGCCACAGCGTGCGGCAGCATGAACGCGACGACAAGCCAGCCAAGACTCTCCTTGTCTGCGCCGATCTTCAATGCCTGCAACGGCGTAAAGCCGTACATCGTAATGAACAGCATGCCGTGGGCGATAATGGACAAAATGGATACCTTCAGCAAAATCGGCTCTTTCATCACGTTTGCCAAATCTTTTGGCTCGATCGGCTTCCGGGATGCTTCCGGCTTCGGCTCGCGAATCAAAAAGGAGAGCGCCAGGCCGAGGAAAGCCACTCCTGCCCCGATCCAGAACGGGGCATTCCACCCCCAGCGGCTGACCAGGTAGCCGCTGACCCCCATCCCCATCAATTGAGCGGAAACGGTAATAAAATGGATCGTCGACATCGCTTTTGTAACGTTTGCCCCGGTAAAATAGCTCGAATACAAAACCGTAAAGACAACCCAGGCCGAGGCCGAAATCCCGGCGACCGCCCTGGAAAAAAGCGCCCATCCGACATGATCGGTGACAGCAAAGCCGAGGCAACTAAACAGGCTGGTCACCATGCCAAGCCAGATAAACGGCCGTCTGACCTGCCTGTAATCCGACAGGACGCCGATTGGCAAGCGCAAAAGAAGCTGGGTCACGCCGTAGCTGCTCAAAACAACCCCGATCAGCATGTACGAGGCGCCCTTGTACTCCAGGTACGGCGACAGTATCGGCGTGTACAAATATTGAGAAGCCCAGTACATAAAGGTGACGAAGACAAATACGATATGATCCTTTGCTTCGAGCTGCTGTGCCTGCATCTTGCTCATCGCCTTTTCGCACAAAATGTCACTTCATGTTGGTTAAGCGTTTTCCCTAACTCTATTATAGGGGATGCTCCGCGCGTGTGTAAAGAATTAATTCTGAAATGCACAAATCAACGCAATTGTTAGACTATTAACCGCCTGTTGCGCTGGACGGCTTGGATGCGCTGGACAGGCGCATCCTCGCTTTTGCCTCCGTCCGCACCATTGAACACGGCTCGCTTGAACAAACAATGGGCGCTCTTTCGCTCCTTTTGCTTTGGCGGACGTAAAAAAAGCACCCTGTTCCCCGGTGCTTTCTCGCTTCATTTTCTGATTCGTTTGGTCGATTCGCGCACGCACAGTTCCGGCAGCATCACTACCCGCTTTTTCCCTTTCTTTTCCCCTTTGATTTCCTCGATCAACAGGTCCATCACTTGCCGGCCCATATCGTGAAACGGCTGGGCGACCGTCGTTAGCGGCGGATTGGAGATAGCAGCGAGAATCGTGTTGTCGTAGCCGACTACTGAGACGTCATCGGGAATCGACAGCCCCAGCTCTCTCGCCGCCTGGATAATCCCAATCGCGACCAAATCATTGCCTGCGAAAATGGCGGTTGGCCGTTCAGCAGCCTGCAGCATTTTCAAGCCCATCTGTTTGCCGCCTTCTACAGACGACGGACCAAAAAGGACGTATTTTTCATCATATTCCAAACCATTTTCCTGCAAGGCGTGGCGGTAACCGCGCGTGCGCTCCCGGCCGACCTCCAGATCGAGCTGGATTGCGCCAATCTGCTGATGGCCCAGGTCGAGCAAATGCTGTGTCGCGTTGTAGCCGCCGATGAAATCATCCACGGTTACCGTATCGACGGACACAGTGGAGACGTCGCGGGCCAGTACGGCGATCGGAATTTTCAGATTCAGCAAGTCGCGGATCACGGCATCATTTTGAAATCCGGACGCAAGAATAAACCCGTCCACGCTCTTTTGCTTAAGCAGCGAGATGTACTTCGACTCCTTTTCCGGGCGATAGTCCGTGCTGCACATGACGATGCTGTAGCCCAGCTCGTGGCCCCGGTCCTCGATACTTCGCGCCAGCTCGGCAAAGAACGGGTTCGCCAGGTCGGGAATCAACAGGCCTATGGAGTACGTCGACTTGCCCGTCAAGGCGGAAGCCACGAGGCTCGGCTGGTAATCCAGCTCCTTCATGACCTGCAATACTCTTTGGCGCGTCTTTTCCCCGATCCGCCCCGTGTTGTTGATGACCTTGGACACGGTTGCAATAGACACGTTCGCTTCCCTTGCCACATCATAAATGGTTTTTTTCATTGTAGTTTCCTCCCATCATAGTGATGGCGATCTATCTGACGTCCGGGATGAACTTCGTTTTCATTCCAAGTGATTAAGCGCTTTAAGCTTATATTTATTGTAAAGAACAAATAATCGCGAAGCAATAACCCATATCCGCGCTCGCGCAAGCACAGAGGGGACACGGGGCATCCCCGACCGCGTCACGGCTTCTGGTTGGGCCGCCGCCAATAAAAAAACGCGTAGCAGAAAACCGCTAGGCGTTTGACTTTTGCTTGCTTATACTTCTCTCTTTTTTCAGCCGCGTGGTCGAGTCGCGGACGATGCGTTTCGTATTCAGCACGATTCTGCTTTTGTATTGCTTTTCCCCTTTGATCTCGGCCACGATCAGGTCCATCACTTCGCGCCCCATGTTCTGAATCGGCTGGGCAATCGTCGTCAACTGCGGATCAATGATCGTCGCAATTACCGTATTGTCAAAACCTACGACCGAGATATCCTCCGGGACGCGCAGCTTTTTCTCACGGATCGCCTCGATTGCCCCGATTGCCAGCAGGTCGTTACAGGCAAAAAAGGCAGTCGGCGGGTCGGGGGAGTTCAAATAATCGAGCGCGATTTTTTTGCCCCACGGGACGTTCGACTCCAGCGTAAACTGGCTGAAAGCGTACTCGCGAATCCCGCCATGATCTTCCAGCGCTTTGCGAAAGCCGCGGATTCTTTCCCGGTTGCTCCAGACGTCGCGGGCGATAATCGCGATTTTTTGATGGCCCAGCTCGATCAGGTAGGAGGCCGCATCGTACCCGCCCTGAAAATCGTCAATGCACACCGCGTTCACATTGAAGGCTGGGACGTCGCGAGCGACGATGGCGACCGGATACTTTTCCGCGATCAGCTTTTCCACCTCCAAGGTGTTCTCGAAGCCCGAGGCCAAAATGAACCCGTCTACATTTTTTCGCTTCAACAGCTCGATATACTTCGCTTCTTTGTCGGGGTTGTAGTCCGTGCTGCAAATGACCAGGTTGTACCCTAGCTCATTCCCGCGGTCTTCGATGCTGCGCGCCAGCTCGGCGAAAAACAGGTTCGACAAATCCGGAATCAAAAGTCCGATGGTGTACGTATGCTTCCCGGTCAGTGCAGTAGCGATCACATTTTGCTGATAGTTCAGGCTGCCAATGACCTTCCATACTTTATTTTTCGTTTTCTCGCTGATTCGGCCGGTATTGTTGATGACTTTCGAGACAGTAGCAATCGACACCCCCGCTTTCTTTGCTACATCGTAAATGGTCGGCTTCATCTCTACCCTCTCTTTGTAAAGAAAAATCGGTCTTGAAACATGTTTGTGCCAAAAAGCGGCCGTCTACGCTTTTCCCGAGGAGCCAAACTCTCTCATCTTTCCTTTCACCGCGTCTTTGATCGCCTCTCGGGCAGGGCCCAAATATTTGCGCGGATCGTAGACGTTCGGGTTTTCGGCCAGCACTTTGCGAACGGCGGCTGCCGAGGCGATCTGGTTTTCCGTGTTGACGTTGATTTTCGCTGTGCCCAAAGAAATCGCTCGCCGAATATGCTGGGTAGGGATGCCCGTCCCTCCGTGCAGCACCAGCGGCAATCCGGTCAGCTTTTGCACTTCCTCCATACGGTCAAAGCCGAGCTTCGGCTCCCCTTTGTACGGTCCGTGCACAGACCCGAGCGCCGGGGCCAGGCAGTCCACTCCTGTTTCCTTCGCCAGCCTGTCGCACTCGGCCGGAATGGCGTACATCGCTTCGGCGTCATCGACCACGAGATCGTCTTCCTGCCCGCCGATTCGCCCGAGTTCCGCCTCTACGGATACTCCGAGCACATGAGCGACCTCGACGACCTTTTTCGTAATCGCGATGTTCTCCTCCAGCGGATGGTGCGAGCCGTCGATCATGACGGAAGTAAACCCGGCATGAATCGCTTCCACGCACTTTTCGAAGGAAGAGCCGTGGTCGAGATGAATGGCGACGTCAACCGTGATCTTGTACTCCTCGATCAACGACTTCACCAGGCCGACAATCAGCTTGAAGCCGCCCATGTAGCGAGCCGCGCCTTCACTGACTCCCAAAATAACCGGAGATTGTTCCTCCTCTGCCGCCTGCAAAATCGCTTGCGTAAACTCCAGATTGTTAATGTTGAACTGTCCGACTGCATACTTTTCTTGTACTGCCTTGTTCAGCATCGCTGTCATGGATACGAGTGGCATCTGAATCCTCCTATAGTAAAAAATGGTATTTTGTCGCTTGCTCGTTTTATTGTTCGTTGCAGCTCCTGCTTTTACGCCTGTGCCTTGGCTGCCGCGTGCATGCTCGCCAAAACCTCGACTACCCGATCGCCAACCTCGGAGGTCGAAGCTTTTCCGCCCATGTCGGGCGTCAGTACTGCGCCCTCGACCATCACCTGCTCGATCGCCTTCAAGACGCTGCCTGCCAGCTCTTCATAGCCGAAAAACTCCAGCATCTGACTGGCCGACCAGATCGCCGCCAACGGATTCGCGATCCCTTTTCCCGCAATGTCAGGCGCTGAGCCGTGAATCGGTTCGAACATGGAAGGATGCGTCCGCTCCGGATTGATATTCGCTCCAGCGGCAAAGCCCAAGCCTCCGGCGAGCGCTGCCCCCAAATCGGTTAAAATATCCCCGAACAGGTTGGAGGTAACGACTACCTGGAATCGTTCCGGCTGCTTAATCATCAGCATGCTGGCTGCATCTACGAGATACGAGTGCGTCGGGACATCCGGGTATTCGCTCGCCACCTCCGCAAACACCTGGTCCCAAAACACCATGGAGTAGTTCAGGGCGTTCCCTTTGCTGATGCTGGTCAGCGATTTGCCCGTTTTGCGCGCCGTTTCAAACGCGTAGCGAATGATCCGCTCCGTCCCTTTGCGCGAGAAAACGCTCGTTTGCAGCACGGTCTCGTTGTCTTTTCCCTTGAACAGCCAGTCCCCCGCTCCCGCATATTCGCCCTCGCTGTTTTCGCGGATGAACAGCATATCGACCTGTTCCTTCCCCGTGTTTTTCAGCGGGCACGGCGCTCCATCCAACAGCGTGATCGGGCGAATGTTCACGTACTGGTCAAACTCCTTGCGAATCTTCAAGAGCAAATCCCAGAGCGATATGTGGTCGGGAACGCCGGGAAAGCCGACTGCGCCCAGGTAAATGGCGTCAAACTGCCGCAACTGCTCGATGCCATCCTCTGCCATCATCCTTCCGTGCTGGAGGTAATACTCGCAGCCCCACGGAAAGTAATGAAAATCGAATCGAACATTTGTCAGCTCTACGACCTTTTCCAGCACCTTTACCCCTTCCTGGATCACTTCAGGGCCAATCCCGTCTCCCGGGATGACGGCAATTTTGTACAATTTCGTCATACGTTTCTCCTTTCGCAATCGCTTGCATTGTTGTTGGATTGTGGCGTTTATACACCCGTGTTCATTACTAATCGCATCGAATAACAAGGAAATCTTTTTCGCGCTTCCGGCGTCCCCGCTGCGGACAGCATTCATAAAAAATAGCGAATTGACGCTAGATTAAGCGGTTACCCTAGTATTATAGTTTACGATCAATTCCGGTGTAAATGTATTTATCGAAAAAATGTGAGTATTTTAACGAAAGCAGGTTAAGCGGTTTCTTCGAGGGAGGGGGAGGCTTGCGTCTGGGCTTTCTCTGGATTTCATGAGTCCATTGGAGCGCTGGCGCGGAGTCAAGTCATGAGCGAAGAGTTTGTCTCCAAAGGGCACAAGTCTTGGTCTTGGTCTTGGTCTTGGTCTTGGTCTTGGTCTTGGTCTTGGTCTTGGTCTTGGTCTTGGTCTTGGTCTTGGTCTTGGTCTTGGTCTTGGTCTTGGTCTTGGTCTTGGTCTTGGCCGTGGTCTTGGCCCTGGCCCTTCATTTGGAGCCACACTATGCTGCTGCCCTGCAAAACAAAAAAACGGAGGCACGAGGCCCCCGTCGAGGATGTTAGCTGAACCGTTGATGCGCGTTGTTTTGCATGAGAAAATCATTCATTTTGGCAGCCAGACCGCCGTGACCAAATCGCATCCGTCTCCCCTGCCTGTTCTGCTCGCGAGCGATGCGGAGAAACTCGATCAACAGCTTCCTTCTTTGCGTGATCTCCACGTACCCGTGCTCGTAAAACCACGCATCCATCGTATTGAAAACGCCGCGATTGATGCCAAATTCCCGTTGCAGATGCTGCGCAAACGTCAAGTCCGGCAAATGCACAATGCTCGCTGCTGTCACAAGCCGATCATCGCCTCCTGTTCCGCTCTGCTTGTCCGCCCTTTTTGCCCGGACAGCCGAAACGCTGCCTTCACGCTGTTTACGTCGCGCTCGATCTGCTTTTGCAACTGAGTGAGATCGAAAAAGGCCATTTCCGGCCTGACGTAGAAATGTACGTCCACGTATACACACGCTCCGTAAAGGTCTCCGTCCCACTCAAACAAATGCACTTCATGGCTGATTTGCACTCCATCGTGAAAAGTAGGTCTGCGGCCGACATTCATCACGCCCGCATGCGTCTGTCCGTTCCACAAAAGCGTCACCCCGTACACGCCCTGCTCCAGCCTGGGATGCGGGGGAAGCAGAGACAGATTCGCGGTCGGGAAGCCGAGCGTTCTGCCTACTTGCTTGCCGCTCACCACCTGGCCGTGCAAAGTACAAAGGGGCTGCTCTATCTTCTTCCCCTCTTTCCGTAGCGTATTGGTCGCTCCAATTGTCTTTGTTGCGGTTTGTGGCCGCGGTTTGTAGCCGCGGCGTTCCAAGCACACCTACCCGAAGCACGGACTCGCTTTGCCAGAACCCCCACACGCTGCATCGTCCTTTTCCGCTCGCTCAGTTTCCTTTGAGCGCCTTTTGCATGAACACGATCTCCTGCGCCAAAAGGGCGATTCGCTCCAAGACGTCCGGAGCGACTACTTCGTTATTCGCATTGAAATGGTCAAGCATGCGCATAGACGTAGCCTGGAGCCGTGAATGCGCGAAAATAACCGGCAATCGGCTTCAGTTGATTTTCAATGACCAGGTAATGCTGGTACGTTCCGCCTGTCGCGACAAACCCCATCACTTTATGGCGCAGGGCAGAGACGGGAATCAGGTCAAACAAATTTTTCAGCGCTCCGGTGAGCGAACCTTGGAAAATCGGTGTTCCGATGACATAACAATCCGCAGCCGTTACCAGCTCGATCACTTTTTTGGTGTCGCCCGTATAGGTCCCAGGGTCCCGGCCATCACAAAACTGCACCTGGTACTCGCTTAAATCCAGCAATTCCACCTCTATGCTGTCGTCCTGCTTTTTTACGTGACGCAAAACCTCCTGGACGACAGCCGCTGTTTTCCTGCCTGTGACCGTCCCGGAAATTCCCAACAGCTTCATAATAAGCCCCTCCCTTCTGCTTAGCTGCAAACAGCGCAGCTCGCTTTTCGGCTACACCGTCTGCGGCTTTACATGCAGGCGAGGCAAAACTTCCTCGACCAGCAAGCGCATGGACTCTTTCCATATTTCCGGCGATTCGCTGTAGTCGTAGCCCGTAATCAGCAAAGTCCCGAAACCGCCGACCGTGTCATACAGCTTTTGCAGCTTTTTCGCGACCGTTTCCGGCGATCCTACCAGCCAGTCGGTTTTGGCCATTAATTCGGCAGTTACCTCTTCGTCGGCAAGCGCCGGATCGGGCTTCAAGTTTTTGATGTCGCCCTGCTTTTTAAACAGCGGCAGCCATGACTCGTCAAAGAATCGACCCATCATGCCTCCCAACGCTCCGGCCATTGCTTCTTCATCCGTTTTCGCGACAAAGACGTCTTGCGTGATGCGCCAACTGCTTCTGTCCGCTTCTTTCCCTACAGAGCGCGCCCCTTCTTCCACCGCATTCCAGTGCGATTTGATATACTCGCTGTTCCAGCCGAGACTCATCGGGATAAATCCGCGTTCGCCCGCCATTTTCAATGTGGCTGAACCCGCGCTGAACCCTGTAATCCCGATAGGCGGATGCGGCTTTTGGAACGGCTTGATATGCGGTCCGAGAATCCCGTCATGCCGCGCCTTTGGCTGGTTGGCGCTGTAAAATTTCCCCCGGAACGAAAAGGACTCCTCGTCTGACCACAATCTCTGCATCAGCTCCCACGCTTCCATCATCATTTCCCGGTTTATTTTTCCGTCGACAGCAAACAGCTCCCAGTCTGTTTGGGTTCCGCCTGCCCCGATCCCGAGCATCAAGCGGCCTTGGGCGAGATGGTCGAGATAGGCGACGCGATGCGCCAACTCCACCGGATGATGATAGGGCAGCAAATGGGCACCGGGCGCCAGCTTGATTTGCTTTGTCCGCAACAGCGCCTGCGCGATGATTAAATCCGGGGATGGAATCGGCTCCCACGGCGCGGTAAAATGCTCCCCGATCCACACTTCGCTATACCCCAATTTGTCGGCATATTCAATCATTTCCAGATCCCACTGGGTCGCATCGTACAAAGATCGCTCCGGCGGATGCTGCGGCATCAAAAACATTCCGATATTCAATTTCGTCATAATAATCCCTCCATTTATGAAGAAAAATGCTCGTTTCTCAGTCCGTGCACATTTACGCGCACTTTTTGTTCGGTTTGGCAAGAGGTTTTGGCCGCATGGGCGATTTCCTGCGCGATCAATCCGTCTTTGATGCCGACAGCAGGCTTGGCATCGCGGTGCAAGCACTCGATAAAATGCTCCAGCTCGCGCAAGTAAGCGGTCTCAAACCGTTCCATAAAAAACGGAATAATGTCAAAGCTGCCCTGATTCGGCCCGAGAAGCGTCACGTTATGATTGCGCAAGCCGGCGATGACCAATGTCCCTTCCGTCCCGATCACTTCCGCGCGAATGTCGTAGCCGTATTTGGCATTTCGGTACCCTTCCACATCGCCTGCGGCCCCATCGGCAAACCGCAAATACGTTAACGCCTGGTCCACATCGTCATACTTGGCCACGATCGGCGAAGCCAGGACCGATCCCATCGCATTCACTTCCACGATCTCCTGGCCCATCAAAAAGCGGGCGATATCAAAGTCGTGGATGTTCAAATCGGTAAAAATGCCGCCGCATGTCGCCACGTACTCTTCATGCGCGACAAATGGGTCCCGCGTAACGCCTTTGAAATAGAGCGGCGTCCCGATATCTCCTGCCGCAATTCTGTCTCTGGCATGCGCGTAAGCCGGATCAAACCGCCGCATAAACCCAAGCTGGCACGTAATCCCTGCTTCCTCAATCACGCTCGCCGTTCTTCTCGCGACCTGAATGTCTGTCGAAATCGGCTTTTCCAAAAACAGCGCTTTTCCCGACCGGGCCACCTTCCGAGCCAGCTCGGCATGCGTGCTGGTTGGCGTCACAACGATGATGGCGTCAATGTCATCGCGCGCTATGATCGCATCCGGCTCTGTGGACCAGTATTTCACCTCATGCTCCCGGGCGAATGTTTCCGCTACGCCCGGCATCACATCGGAGACAGCTACGAGCTGCGCTCCTTTTATCTTCCCTGCAATATTTTCGGCATGAATTTTGCCCAATCTCCCCAACCCCAAAACGGCACATCGCACTTTCCGATCCACGACACTCGAACCCCTTTCCTAAAATGGCAATTGAACACCGCTTTTGCACATGCGCGAGTTGAACACGTAGTTTCCCAGATGCGTACGGGTATGGCTTCGCGGCGTGCGCTGGTAAAGCAGCAAGGTAACAAACGAAAGAAACAAAACACTTCATTTAGTTAACCGCTTTTCGTTACCCCCTTTTGTTTCCTCGCGTTTTGTTTGGTAGCGCACTGTAAAAAGTGGGCTGTTCCATTTGTAACTCAGTATAAACCCTCTGTTTTATCAATTCAACAAGAAAGTTAATTAATTTTCTGAATAATTTTTTCGTGAGTTTAGTTAAGGTAACAAACTTGATTTTGTTACCTTAAATTTCGCTGTTTTACCTTTAAGTTTCCCTCTTCGCTATGGTATAGTTTACATAGAGCGGTTGTGGCTCACGCAGTTTTTCGCGGGGCGGCGTTGGGCTGGGCTTATCACCTGAAAAAACAATCCGCTCGCCCGCAAACACCCGAAGCCATCCGGCAAACACGTGTTGCGCCAGCGCAAAACACGGCGTTTCCGCTGGGGATGGATCATCTGTCCGCTTATTTGCTTAAAAATTGGGGGTACATGCATGAAACCGACGATATACGATGTGGCAAAAGAAGCGGGAGTATCGACTGCTACCGTATCGAAAGTCATCAATAATACCGGGAAAATTGGCGACAAGACCAAAGAAAAGGTGCTGCGCGTGATGGAGCAGTTGAACTACCAGCCCAAGACGGTGGCTTCCGCGCCGCGCGGGAAGCTCTCCCACTCGATCGGCTTGTTGATTCCGGACTTGGCGAACCCGTTCTTCGCTGAATTTGCCCGAAGCATCGAAGACTGTGGCCGCGAATTAGGCTACAGCATCCTGATTTGCAGCACGGACTTCCAAAAAGCGAATGAACTCAAGCACAGCGCTTTTTTGATCGACAAAAAGGTCGATGGAATCATCATCATTTCCGGCTCGCAGGACGAGTCGTTTATTAAAGAGTTGCTCGACAAGCAAATTCCTACTGTAATTGTGAACAAAGAACTGACGACACCGCTGCCGATCGACAGCGTCTCGGTCGACGATTTTATCGGCGGCTACGAGGCCACGAAGCATTTGCTGGAGCTTGGGCACCGCCGGATCGGTACGATTCAACTGGGGGAGCTGCTGCTGGGGAAAGAACGGCTGCGCGGCTACAAGCACGCGCTCGAGGAATTTGAGGTGAAATACGAGAAAACCTTGACCTTTTTCAGCTCTCCGAATGCCACAATCGAGGAGAGCAAGCAAATTTCGCTGGAGATTCTTTCCGCCCCCCAGCGCCCGACTGCTATTTTCGCCGGAAACGACATTCTGGCGCTCGGCGTCATCCACGCAGCTATGGAGCTGGGGCTGTCTATTCCGGATGACCTGTCCGTCATCGGCTTCGACAACACTGTGCTCAGCGCCATGTCCAACCCGCCATTGACGACCATGGCGCAATCCATTCAAGACATGGGGCGTCTCTCTATTAACCTGCTGCTGGAGGAAATCAAAGGGATGCAGCGCAACAAACAAAAAATCCAGCTTCGGCCGGAGCTGGTTGTCAGGAGGTCGACGAGGGAGTTGGTGCGTTGAAGGCGGGTGGGATAGGTTGGGTTGCGGGGTTGCTCGGCTGAAAAGCTGATGGCTTGTCGGTTGAGGTAGTGATGGGCCAACGGTAGCTGATTGGCCTATCACCTGCACCTTTCAATCTACCACGCTACCGACCTCGGCGCAGAAAAGCAGCTTCCTGAGAATGGCGCGGTGTTTTTTGGTTCAATCCTGTCTTGGGTCGGCGCTGTTGCGACAAAGCTGAAGCTCCCACGTCTCCCCAATTAACTTATGTAAATGGCACTTTAGCAAAATGAAATTGGATAAATCGACACACGAGGGATGACAGATCGCCCCAAAGATCGGAATCGACGATGTGTTTATGCAGCAATGTAATCTCGGTAAAGAGGCCCTCCACTCTATCTGTAGTCTTATTTGTGCTGACATCGCCCGAAAACAGTTCGTGCAACGGATGTTCCGCGAATTTGTTATTGTAAAAAAGAAACGAAACAACTTATCCAAAAACTATTATCCGCATGCAAAAACACCGCTAAACCAAGCGGACAGGCTGTCGAGAAAGTCGACAGCCTGTCCGTAGATTCAAGGTATGTTGCTCTGCCCTATCCGAGCGCATGAGCCTATATGAGCCTATGCTCTATTCACGGTGACATTGAGATCGCCAATTCTAGCAGGTTCTTTTTTCGTGCTCTCCGTATTTATGCCGCTATTTCGCCTATCGCTTTACAAGCACCCAGACGATTTCGCATTCTTCGCTCCCGTCGTTGTATGCCCAGTGGGCCTCACCAGCAGGAATAAGAGACGCATCATTTGCTGACATACGATATTCTCGCTCTTTAGTACCGGCAAGAATCGTTCCTTTTACGACGATTGAATACTCGTCCTGCTCATGACTCCCCAAACCGCTTAAAGGAATACGCGCACCAGGCGGAACGACGACGACACCAAAAGTAGCTTTTCCGTTCTCTACCTGGTTTTCGGTAAACAAGGTTTTCAGGGTTACACCTGGACGATCTTCCGGCTGAATCGCATTGGCATTTACAATGAGCATTGCTGTTCCTCCTGTTCAAAAGACTGACGCTGTGGTGTCACCCCTTCTACACGATACGTTGCCTTGTCCAGCTCTACTCCGTACAAGTCTCTTGCTTGTTCTACGGAAATATAGCCATTTTTGGCATCTAGGACGACCTTCTCTATCGGACGTTCCAGCGGATTGCCATATCCTCCACCTGTTGCGGTAACAAGGCGCACGACATCTCCTTTATTAAGCGGAAAGCGTGCATATTTGCCAAATGGACCAGCCACTTCGCCATTTGCTTTGACGATCTCAAATTCATTGCGGGAGCCGTCATGCCCCCCGTTAAAGCCCCATGGCAAATATTTGTGACGGCCAAAGGTTGCCGTGATCGTCTGACCATCAGACATCGCGCGGTACGAACGGATAGCTCCTGAGCCGCCGCGATATTTACCGGCACCAGCACCATCCGTACGCAGGCTGTACTCCTCGACCATGATGCCATAACGTGTCTCGGCTACTTCGACCGGCACGTTGTACGTTTCCCCATCGCCGATGCAAAACTGTCCGGCCATCCCGTCCAGTCCGTCTCCTGCCCCCCATCCTCCGACTGAAGGTTCAACCACAAGGAACGGTTCGTGCGTATCCGGATGGATGCCGGATAGCACCACCCCGCACACCGAAAGCAGATGCCCCGCATTCAACCGATGGGGAACGACCGGTGCAAGTGCCTTCCAGACGAGATCCGCTCCATACATCATGGTTTCCCAGTAGGTTGATACGGCTGCCGGGCGTTCCGCAGAGAAAATGGAGCGGTCATCTACAAGAATGTGGAGCGGGCGGAAAACGCCATCGTTTACATCCTGACACGGGTTCGTCACCGCAAGGAAAATAACGCGAACGGCGGAAACCAAGGCGGTATAGGAGCAATTGACTGGCCCCAACACCTGCGGATGACTACCGCGGAAATCACAAATAAACTCGTCATCGGTAATGGTGACCTTCACCTGTACCTTGAATGGACCGTTTCCAACTCCGTCATCATCAATAAAATCTATGGCTTCATACGTGCCCTTCGGCAGCTTGGCAATTTCCTTTACTGCCAACTGTTCGCCATGTCTTAACAAATGGTCAATGGCATCCTTCACTACCGCTTTTCCATGCTTATCGCACAATTCGCGAAAGCGCTTCTCCCCTGTTCGCAATGCTGCAACCTGCGCCCACATATCGCCAAGCGAGAGATCAGGGAAACGGACATTTGCTGCAATGATATCAACCAACGGCTGATTCAGCTTGCCTTCTTCAAATAGCTTGACGCAAGGAAATTGCAAACCTTCCTGGAAAATCTCCGTAGAGTCGGTCGTCCAGGAACCCGGGTCTTTTCCGCCTACTTCGGTCCAGTGGGCCTTATTGGCCGAGAAGGCAATCAGCTCGCCCTCGTAAAAGATTGGCAGCAAAAGACCTACATCAGACAAGTGGGAACCTCCTCCACCGTAAGGATCATTAATGATGATGATATCCCCCGGCTTTAGCTCCCCATTGGCGGAAAACTTTTTCAAGGTTTCCTTCACCATAAAGGTCAGCATCCCGATAAATCCGGTTACACCGTTGCCTTGAGTCAGAAGTTGACCTTTTGCATCTGTCAAGCCGCTGGCGAAGTCGAGCACCTCGTAAATAATCGGACTCATCGACGTGCGCGCCAATGTATGAAACATTTCTTCCCCAATGGCGATCAGGGAATCTTTCACAATCTCAAGCGTAAACTGGTCATGTTTCAACGTTGTCTCACTCATCTGACTACACCCCCGTAGTAATGATTAGATTGCCATATTCATCAACAATGAGATGCTGTCCAGGATAAATGACCGTTGAAGAAGAGGTTTCCTCGACAATTGCCGGACCCTTCACCGCGCTTCCGGCATTCAGTAGCTCGCGATCGTAGACTGTCGTGTCAATCCATCCATACTCTTCGAACAGAACCGGACGCACTTCCTTGCGCGCTTCCTCGCTATTGTCCCCTTGTCTTCCCAGACTGGCTATCCGTGGTTTTTGCACTGTGCCGAACGCCGTTAGATGGAGGTTTACAATCTCCGTCGGTGCATGCTCTAGTTTGAACGTGTAATGCTGCTCGTGCAGGTCATGGAAACGATCAATCACTTCCTCAATCGCTTTTGCATCCATCAGTCCATTTGGCACGGGAACCTTGACAGCATGCTCCTGTCCGACGTAACGGATGTCCGCATATCGTACAAACAGTACCTGATCCGCTGCAATTCCTTCGCGCTCGTATTGGTCAATCGCTTCTTTTTCCAGTTGGTTCCATTCACGATTCAGTTCTTCCTGATTCAGTCCGTTCATTCGGCGAATATAAGTCTGGATGTAGTCATGTCGCAAGTCAGTCATCAGCATGCCCCATGCGGAGAAGACCGAAGACGCAATCGGGATGATAACTTTTTTCACACCCAATTCCTTGGCCAATGCCAGCGCATGCATCGGTCCTCCCCCTCCGAATGCAACCAGGGAAAACTCTCGCGGGTCGTAACCCTTGCGGATGGAAATGAGCTTCAACGCATTCAGCATGTTGGAGTTGGCGATGCGGATAATTCCCAGCGCCGCCTCTTCCACGGAGATGCCGAAGTGTTTTGCGATCTTTTCGTGGATCGCTTGCTTGACCGCTTCCATATTTACCTCGTTTTGAAAATTGGCAGGCGATAACCGCCCTGTAACCAAATTGGCATCGGTTGTAGTCGGACTTTCACCGCCACGTCCATAGGCGACCGGCCCTGGCAACGCCCCGGCCGACTGTGGCCCCACCTTTAATGAGCCGGCACCGTCGATCCAGGCAATGGAACCTCCGCCATTCCCGATCTCCACGATGTCGACCACGGGTACTTTAATCGGATATCCAGCATTTCGTTCATCTTTCTCAATCCGGTATTCCGTCGTAACCTTTACTTCCCCCTTGTCGATCAGGGAGCATTTGGCCGTCGTTCCTCCGATATCAAAAGCAATGATGTTTTCTTCCCCAAGAATTTGCCCCAAGATGGCTGAGCCAAAAATCCCGGCTACTGGCCCCGACTCGACCATGTTGATCGGCGTTTCTTTTGACTGCTCAAAAGTAGTCGTGCCAGAGTTGGACTGCATGATATATTTATTGCCATCAAGCCCGATGTCGTGAAGATGGTTACTCAATTTGTCGATGTAGGACTTGGCAATCGGCTTGACATAAGAGTTCAGCACTGCCGTACTGGTCCGCTCGTACTCGCGCCATTCCTTGGTCACCTCATGGGAAGCCGTCACTGCTACCTCCGGCCAAATTTCCCTGATCGCTTCCACCGCCAGCTTTTCATGAATGGGGTTGGCGTAGGCATGCAGAAATGACACCGCAATAGCCTCGACTCCCTCCGCCCGCAGTTGCTCGACAGTGGCCTTCACCTCTTCCACCGCCAATTCGGTCATGACTTCCCCCTTATAGTTGATCCGCTCGCTGACCTCCTTCCTCAGAAAGCGCGCGACAAACGGGGTCGGCTTCTGATAGCGAACATTGAACAAATCGGGACGGTTGCCTCGGGCGATTTCCAGCACATCGCGGAACCCTTTTGTCGTGATTAACCCGGTCTTTACTCCCTTGCGCTCCGTCAATGCGTTGATAATTACCGTCGTTCCGTGGATAAAAGTCGCGATTTCCAAAGGATCAATCCCAGCCTTTTGAATCACTTGGATAACCCCTTGCTCAAAATGGGGCGGTGTTGTATCGCTTTTAGCGGTACCGATTTTACCGTTCTCATCTAGGTACACCAGGTCAGTAAACGTTCCTCCAATATCTGTAGCTACACGCATAGGAACCACCCTTCTAGGAGTAATGGACTGTTACAGCATTAATGCAAAATCTCGCCTTCCGTTTCCTTCAGGAAAAGCGAAGCCACAAATGTAACGACAAGAAAAGCGGAGATAAAGGAAACCGTAGTCAAAAAGCTGCTGTTGATCGCCAGCATAGCTCCGATTACACTTGGCGCAATCGCGTTGGCTACCCGTTGGCCGGTCATCCCTACAGAATAGCTGACACCGCGGACCTCTGTCGGATACAGCTCAGCCATCCATGTATCCCATACTCCCCACGCCCCCAAACTGAAGAACGAAAGGGCAAAATTCCAGATATACATTTCCTGCAAGGTATTTGCGTTGGCAAAGCCAAACCCGCTGACCGCTGCAAAAAAGACGAACAGCGCCATTACCTTTTTGCGTCCATATTTGCCCGTCAAATACGAGGAGACCATGTAACCGGGAAACATGAAGAGGGCAGATATTGCCATAAAGCCCATTCCTTCCGGCGCACTCAATCCTTTTTTCGCCAAAAGTGCCGGCATCCAGGAGGACAGTCCCCAATATCCCCAGGAAAAACTAAAGTTGATGAGGAGCTGCAAAATTGTCGAACGCCGGAATTGCCCTCTAAAAATCTCCAGGAAAGAACCTGTTTTCACATTCTCCACAGCAAGCTCGACGCTGTTAATCTCTCTTTGCATCGTGCCTTTGGAAAGTTTGTCAATAACCTCCTTCGCCTCCGAATGGCGACCTTTTCCGGCCAACCAGTACGGCGACTCAGGCACAAACGCCGCGATTGCCAGGAACCACAAACCCGTAAGCGAGCTGACGCCAATAATCCAGCGCCAGCCAAGCTCCATAAAGAGGTAGGTCGTGCCAATGGCAAGCAAATAGCCCACAGGCCATCCAGAAGCCAGATACACCGCGGCCTTCCCACGCACCTTCATGGGGAGCAGCTCCTCGAAGTAGGGGAACGTTGCCACCAAAACCCCAGAGAGCGCCACACCGGACAAGAAGCGGGTCCACCAAAGCATTTCGTAGGTGAGTGAGAATGCGCTAATAAGCGAAATGATTCCATAAAGCCCAAAACTGAAAATCATTGATTGCTTGCGGCCGATTTTATCAACGAGCTTTCCCCATAGCAGGCATCCCGGGATCATCCCAAGATAAATGGAGCCGATGAGCGATCCGATTTGAGTGCCGTCCAGTTGAAACTCGCCGCCAATTGAAGCGCTTGCCAGAATGACAATCATCATTTCCCACGATTCAATCACAAAGGAGAAAAAAAGCACCAATCCCGCTTGCCAATGCTGACTGGTAACCGGCATGTTTTCAAACAGCGCTCCAACGGGTACTGATCGCTTTTGCAGTACCTCCACTCCGCTTTCTGCTCTCATAATGGCCCCCCTTATCTCTTCTCACAGCCGCTAACTCGTTTTTT
This sequence comes from Brevibacillus sp. FSL K6-2834, assembly GCF_038592925.1. Taxonomy (NCBI): domain Bacteria; kingdom Bacillati; phylum Bacillota; class Bacilli; order Caryophanales; family Paenibacillaceae; genus Brevibacillus; species Brevibacillus sp. FSL K6-2834. The sequence goes on along the minus strand of NZ_CP151945.1, from coordinate 751,771 downwards.
AAAACAGCTTCCAGCAGGCCACTTCTTCATCAGGCGGCGATTGGTAGCCATCCAGCTTGCTGTGGCTCCAACCGAATTTTTGGTTGAGCTCTATCAAAAATTCGGCGTATTTAAAAGGTGCAAGGCTTGCATCAATAACCGGAACACCCAGCTCCTCCTGAATTTCCCGATAAAAGCCAAATTCAATAGTGCATCCCAGCACAAGCACATTGGCTCCATCCTTCTCGACAGCCTCTCGCGCTGCCTCACGCATTCGCTGCATGGTCACCTGATGATCTTTCTGAAAATCGTGCACGCCCATATCGAGTGACTTGAAAGAAGCCAATTTGTCGGCAAAGCCATATTTATGGACGTTTTCTCTCATCTCGGGTATCCACTTGCGCCGCCCGACAATGATCGAGATACTCTCTCCCAATGTCGACGCAATATGCAAGCTGGCTTCAGCCGGAGCCGTAACGACCATTTTTTTCGAAATCTCTCGAGCCGCCCTCAAGACAGGATCATAGAAGCAGCCGATAATTGCCGCATCGTAGCCTTCTTCTTCGGCTCTTTTAATCACGCGGAGGATTTCGGGCATCAGCATCACTTCGTAGCAGTTGTACTCCAGATGAGTCGGTCCAGGCCCCAGGGTCAAGGAAACCACATCCACAATCGTCCCCGCCTGCTTGATCCTGTCAAACTCGCTCTTGAAAATGGTGTCGAACAAATCAGTAGTGACCGGATTGATCCACAAAATTCTTTTATCCATGTGAATGCCCCCTCATCGGTTTTGGTTTTTCCCAATCTTGTGTGTCCATCATGCAGCCCACAGCCCCCTCTCCTGCATAGCTTTCAGTCATACTGCTTGTTTCTGTTCACATTATTTCACACAAAAATAATAATCTTAATATTTCAAACAAACAAAAAACAGCCCGTTTCTTTGTCTATCGCAGACAAAACGAGCTGTTTTGCGCTTCTTTTATGGCAATAGCTTCCTGGCCTTCAGCGCCAGATGGAAATTCAATCTTTCCTCAGGCTTTTTAAATGGATCAAACCCGAGAATCTCCTTCGCTTTTTCAATCCGGTATTTGACCGTATTGGGATGTACGAACAACCGCTTTGCGACATCTGTAAAGATTTCCTTTTCATCCAGATACGCTTCCACCGTCTTTACGAGATCCGTTTGATTTTTGGCATCATATTGATAGAGCTGATCGAGAAGCCCCGTTGTAAACCGGTCTAACAACTTGCCGGATATTTCCCCCAGAATCCCGAATACCCCCAGCTCATTCACTACTGTAATACTGCCTGTCCCAAACATTTTGCAGCCGAGCTCAAGAGCTTGCAGCGCTTCCCTGTAGCTTTGGTCCAAATTCAACGGCGACGGATAAAAACCGCCGATCCCAGCAGATGCGCGGGCTTTGCCGCTTCCCGCTTCGATAGCATCTTTTAAGAGGACCGCAAGATTTTTCGCCTCTTGTTGCGAATGTTGCTTGTCAAATTGCCTGTCAAAATGAATGAAAATGACCAACATGTCCCCCTTTACCACAAAATTGCATTTGGGAGCATGCTGATTGATTGTTGACCGGACCGCCGCGTGGATGCGGCTTTCCAATTTACCCATCTCTTTTTCAAGACCATCGCTGAAGTCAAAACGCATGACCAGCACCATATGTTTTTTCACCAGATTGAGCCCGACCGCTCTCGCTCTCTCGTACAAATCCTCTTCTCTAACATATTTCCCTTCGAACATTTCCGTCAAAAAGTCACTTCGCATTCGCCTTTTCGCTTCGGTAATCGCCCGCTGCTTGGCAATCTCCAGAGCGACCGCAGTAGAAGCGTGCGAGATAGCAATGAAATCAAGCTCTTGTAAGGGAGCCCCCATCTCTAAGGTAAAAATGTACCCCAGAGGATCGCTTATTACTCCTGCAGGCATAACGATCAGCCGTACAGACTGCCCCTCTATCTCAAACAAGCTGGAGTGAAACACCATCTCCATCGCAGAATCGTGTGTCCAGTTTCCAGCTTTATCAAACTGAATCCGCTCCGACATTTCTGTCATAAGCAAACACTTTTTTAAAAACGAATGTTCTGCCGCTTCTTTTGACCCTAAAGCCAAAATTTCGAACATATCGTCGGTAATCATTACCGGCTGCTTGATTAATCCGGTCAACGTCTTGGCAATCGCATTCACATCACCGCCATACAGTATGACACGGGTCATCTCCCGGTTAATCTCTTCCGATTGTTTCAACAACTGTGATTGCCGATTCAGGATCGTCCCCAACACGGCAGAAAAAACCGTAGCATAAGGCATCGCAGGAGGCAACAAAATGACAGGAAGGCCAGAAATATTCGCTGCCTCCACGATCGCCTTCTGCATGATCTTGTCAGCAATCATCGGATGAATCCCCAAAGCTGCTGCCCCGTTTTCAGCAAGCTTTTTAATCGTATTCACTTGTGCCTCCAGATCATCTTTCAAGCTGTGAAAGGTGGTCAGCACAAGCTCGCCTCCCAAAACCAAATGCTCCACTTCGGTTATGGGCATTTCCAAAACATTTACCTGATTGATGATCCTGTCCAAACCATCGAAACCGGCGATAACACGTAAACTTTGCAGCGCGTCCAACCGCAGCATCTCCTGCACCGTGATCCCCATTTTCGATCCTCCTCTCGGCCTAACCTTCCTAGAAGTAGATAAGATACCTTTCCTGATTCGTTGATTAGGCGAGCTTCACAAGATCATACTGTTTCGTAAGAGAGTGTTGCGGGCATTATTGTTTTTTCTAGCTCGTTCATTTCTAATTGGCTTCGTTTATGCATTTGTAAATCTGATCGAAATAGTCTTTATTATGAATAGTCGCATTTATTATATCATTTTGTATTTGGATTGACTTTTGGTAGTGATAGTGCCTTGTGCAGTCTGGGCATTTCGCTTGGGTTTCTGGATGACTTTGGACCTGAAAGGCGCGCTGTTGGTAGCTGGTAAGGGCGGGGATGTTTTATGGAAAGGAGAAAGGAAAAAACGACTATTCCTTGATCGTTAAGAGAGTAGTCGCTCCTATTTATCGTTCCCTTACGGAGTTATCACCTGTCCAGTAATCGCATCAACAAATTGATCTCCCCGCCCCATTTGCGGACGATATACATACACCTGATTGATTAACCGCAATTCAAGCGGATGTACCTTCAGGTAATTCGCGGCTGCCTGTTCTGGGGAAATCAAGAGTTTTTTAGCTCTTCACCATTAAACGTGCTTGATCTTCCTCTATCGCAGTTTTTCGTAGTTATGTAGCCGGTTTACACTCCAGTCTAATGCGAATCTTGAATCTCTCTAGATTGCGGTAGCCGTAGGCTCTTCGTTTGATTACCTTCACTTTGTTGTGTGTCCCTTCAATCTTGGCATTCGTTACCCGAAAGGAAAAATAATGCTGAATGGGCTCTTGCCACTGGACAATCGTTTTGGCAATGGAACGAACCGCAGGAGTCGGAGAATAGAGATGGTCGACAATCCATTTCTGAAGCGCTTCCTTCCCTGCCTCTTGGGTTTCAACGGCATACACGGTTCTTATGTCTTGAAGCGCAAAGTAGAGTCGTTCCAGATGTGGATCTTCTGCTAACCAAATCTTCAGTTCCTGAAGCTCTTCGGGCTTCAGCTTGTCAGGGATCGTATGGAGCAGGCGTTGCTCATGTCTGCCCCGACGATGTGTTCCACGAGCATGAGTGCGTTTTCGGGTAGCTTCCAACGCTTTAGAGAAAAGCTGGATCACGTGAAATTTATCTGCTACCACAAGGGTATGCTTCCAGACCTGGCGTACGGTTTCAGCCATTCCTGGAGCCAAATCCGTGACAACTACCTGGGGAACCTTACGAAAAGGCCATTGCTGCAGCGCGTTTCGTACTTGTTCACGTGAACGTCCTTCTGTGACTTGCCAGATATGACCGGTTTGAGCATCCATGAGGTTCACGCCATACTTATGTCCTTTTTGCAGAGCAAACTCATCCAGACAGACCACTTCAGGAGCTTCATGTTCTTTTGGTTGAGCAAGGCGTTGGGGGGCCAGTTGGTAGTACCAGCGTTCGAGTGTCGAGTAGGCCACACTCAATTGCTTGGCAACCGAGAGCAAATCCCGACTGTGGCACATATCCACCGCCATCTCTTGAAAAGCAGAGGTGACGGATCCTCGAGGCGGGATACCGTTCCATTCCACTGTCCATGTAAGCACACAACTAGCACAGCGCTGGCGATACACGGGAACGGATACCCAGACGGTCCCCCAAGAAGGAACGAAACGATGACGAAGAATACGCCGTCCAGGACGTGCATGGTTGGTACTGGCTCCGAGGCAGATCGGACAAAGATGACAGGCAGAATGCGGTTCCAGAACAGCGATCCAATCCGTTTCCTTTGTTTTTTCCCAATGTGTGAGATGGAATGATGGAAGTCTGATAAAGTCTGTGCTAAAATCAAGGCACAACGCAGATTTCCTCCTTTTCAGTGGTTGTCTCGACAACTCCCACGATAAAGGAACATCTGCGTTTTTTCAATGTCTAGCACGGGTTATGGTGATGAATTCGACCATCCTGAATTCGGTATCCAAACAACATCCGCGGGAATCCTACTTGTTCAAAAGCGGTGTTATAATAGGCAATGTCCCATTTTCCTTTCGGCACCTCGATAAACACCATCTGAATCTTCTGCACCCGATCAATCCAGATATGTTTGACGCAGTTGGGAGGTAACGTAGGGGTCTCCATACGTCTCGCCGGGTTTTTGATCCGTTTCTTTCCGATGATTTTCCGCAGCCTTTTCCGTTTCTGAACCCCAAGAATTCTCATTGGCTTTAAAAGCTCCGATTCAGAATTCCGGATGGACTCGACAAAATCATCAAAACTCATTACATATTCGTCAATCTGGACACCCTCTGATGAGGTTACGCAGACAGTACAATACGGTGTGTGCTGCGTAAAGTCATCACTGAACCTCACGGTAAAATGCAGCATACCTCGCACCTCTGTTTCCTTTCAGATATTGGGTATACACCAACAACTTATCGATTGACTTCCTGATCTGGATGAGCTCTTGGACGAACTGATTGAAAAAGAACGGACTTTCGTGGATCTCTATAAGGAAACCTACTTTTGTCAGTTCAATCATCATCTCAGCCCCGGTCCAGTCGCAGATAACCCTCTTGTTCCAGGTAAGCTGTCGTTCAACCCATTCCTTTGTAAACATTCCAAGAAGTTCTTCGACGTCTGGACAAAGGATAACGAACTTCCTGATGTCATATGCCCCTTCTTCATCTTGTTCCTCCGCGCAGGCACCAAACAGCCGCTCCATTGCCATAAAAAAGATATCGCCTCCGACGTTCTCATAGGCGTAATCCGTTCCCCAGTGCCCCATGTCGGATACTCTGTAACCCGCATCATGCAAGAGTTTGAGGGCAAGCAAATTATCCAAAGAGCATTGGATGATATGGCAATCTTCAGCACTAAACATGTGGGATTCTCCTTTCCAAACTAAATAAAGTCGTCTTTTCCTGCATACTGCTTCTTCCTGGAATGAAGGAGTGTGTATATGTTTTGTGTACTCCTGACATATTCATAGATCACGTTATACCAATTGACCCGCTCGATCTCTTCATCATAGATGTCTTCCATCGAATACAAAGCGTGGGCTTCATTGTAGACGTATTCCAATTCGTCCAGTGTAAAGCTGTCAAAATCGACTTTGGACGCATCGACGCCTGCGTACAGGTATTCGATGATGCGAAACATTCCAGGAGTTTGCTTTCGATGCATTTTGGATTGCATGTTGCGCTTCTGAAGCTGCTCTAAAAATACGTGGGTCGAGAATCTTTTCTTCCTCATTCCATACATCCTTTCAAAAGCACAGAAGGGGACTAAGAAATCCCCTTCTGCTTTGTGCGTTATACCGACCGTACAGGTAGTATCAGGGCAAACCCTGGTTCATTACCTGTCGGCCGTATAATGAGCGGTGCATTGACTCCAGATGCATGAAACATAACTTCCTTCACATTCATATGGCGCAACGCATCCAGGAGATATTTCGTGCTGAACTTCATCTCAAACATTTCGCCTTCGAGATCCGAGATAAACACTTCCTCCTGTACTTTTCCCATTCCCTCCTGGCTGGCCGAAATGAGCAAAGAAGGCATTGCGGATGGGATCACCTGCAAGCGACACATATTGGTCTTTCCTTCCTTGGAGACGATACTCACCCGCTCCAGCACCTTGACTAACTCATCCCGATTTGCCACAAATGTGGTGGAAAAATTGGTCGGGATTACCCTGGATGTATCCGGATAGGTACCCGAAATCAGTCGTGACACATATGTCACGTTTTGGTGAGACAATCGTAACGAGTTTTCTGTGCAGTGGATGGTGACCTTATCGGTCGCATTCTCAATCAGCTTGATCATCTCCTCAGCAGCTCTCGCTGGTAGAATCATCTTGGGTAACGAGATCTCTTGTTCCAACTGAACGGTCCACGACCCCAGCCTATGAGCATCCGTTGCAACGAACGTTACTGCCTTTTCCTTGCCAAAAATATGGATTCCCTGCAGAGTGGGACGCGTAGTCGATACCGCGCACGCGTACTCCAAACGTAACCCGTTTGCCAAATCCGATGCTTGGACCTCAACCCAAACGCCAGTATCGTCAAAGGGAAAAGAAGGGTACTCCTCCGTTTCCATTGTCTTAATCTCAAAAGTTGATTTCCCTGCAGAGATGGAGATCTCATTTGCTCCTATTTTCAGCTGGATTTCACCAGCTGGCAGCTTACGCACAATGTCCAGGAATATTCGAGCCGGTACGACGATCGCGCACGGGTTAGATGATGAGCAATTGTTTTCTTCCGTAATCTGGATGGTGTTATCCGTATCCGAGCCGGTAATGGTCAAAGATTCTCCCGTGAATTGGAGATGAAAACCGGTTAGAATCGGAATCGTCGTCTGTTTTGCAACGGCCCGGTACGCTTTCGAAAGATCAGCAATTAAGCGTTCTGAATCCTTGATCACAATTTTCTTCATATTTTCTCCTTCCTCGAACCGGGGCCATGTGGCCCCATCGTTCGAGCCACACGTTTTTCCCCCTGTGGAAGGTACTGATTTGTACAAATCGTGACCTCAAGGTACTATATGTACCTCTGTTCCTTTAAACTCATGTATCTGTCATCCCCAATAATGACGTGATCCAGTAATGGGATGCCAACAACTTCTCCTGCTTCCATTAGGTTTTTTGTTACTTTTATGTCTTCTCGACTGGGCGTGGGATCACCACTCGGATGATTGTGCAGACAAATCACATTTGCTGCGCTCCTCTTGATCGCCTCTTTAAAAACCTCTCGGGGATGGACAACCGATGCATCCAAACTTCCGATAAAGATTGTCTGCTTACCGATTACACGATTTTTTGTATTCAGAAACAGACATATAAAATGTTCCTGTGTCAAGTACCTCATTTCAGGCATCATTAGTTCCGCTACATCACGCGGGAGACGAATGGAAATCCTTTTCTCTCTTGGGCTGGTTACATATTTGTGTGCCAATCCAAAGGAGGCGACGATCCGCTGTGCTGCCATTTCACTGATGGGCACAAGCTCCATGATTTCATGGGCAGACATCAGAGAGAGTTGTTGAATCCCGTTGCCAGTTAGCTTCTGAATGATTTTATCATTCGCTTCGTTTCCGATAATGATGGTCAACAGATCGTTCAGATTCGCTTCCTTCGTCCCGTAGAACGATACGCTTTCCTTGGCTTTTTGGACAAAATCCGTTGCGAAGCATTCATACTGAAACATGTCCATTTGTTTCACGTTACCCTCCCTACTCAAACCGGGCCGTGTGGCCCAAGTTTGAGCCACACGTTTACCGCCACGGTGGTAGGCGAAAGTTGCTTGATAATTGGAGTGGTCAATATCCTAGCCAAACTGGTTTAACTAATGGCAATCTCCTTTATCTCTTCATCCGGAAGCATGATAAAGATGGCCGTTTTTCCTATTGCGTCTCTGGGAAAGGTGGTCTTGAGGGAAACCATGGTCAAATTTCCGTTGATCACGAAATGAACAGAAAAGTGAATCGTCTCGGAATCAACCAATACGCGACCCATGATGTAATCCTTCAGCTTCACCAACATGTCCCAGATTCTTCCATTCTTGGTTTGGCCAACGGAAATCGCCTCTTCCGGTTCGATATAAGTCCTCCATAGATCAGGAGATACGAATACCGGGATCTTGATCCCCATTTCTTGCGCGAAGGATGAAATATCGATTCCTTCCCGCTGCTGTTTGTCTTTTTCCATGAAAGCCACCCTTTCGGTTTGGAAAAATGAAAAAGCCAGCAGCTCTTCTAAGAGTTACTGGCTTTTTAGTCCTTTGCCGTTTACAATGACAACTACACTTTTGGATATTTCTTCCCTTGGTACACGGATGAAAGCTCTTGACTTCATCCTATTGTTATTTCACTTTGGAGGAGCGGAATTGCTTACCGGACATGACACGAAAGACACCGTGTTCTTTCATCTGCTCTTCGTCCCATCCCGTCTTTTTCATGAGCTTCGTTGCCTCCGTTGATCCCAGCTTGAAGAAATCAAACGGATTCAACCCTTTTTCCCGGATATGTCGGGCAAGAGCTTCCCAATTCCCTTCCCACGAATACGACGGGACAAAATCAAATTGGGTGTCTCCCACTACGACTTTTCCGTTTTGCTCAACATACTGCTTCAGCTCTTCCTTCTTGGCTTTCAATATCGCTTCCAAATGAAGAATCTCAGCCGCCAATTGTTGAGCCTGGTTGTGATTTTCTTCTTTGTTTTCTTCCGGAAGATCCACTGGTATTGTTCCTTCATCAACCAATGCTGCCGCTTCGATACCCATCGGTTCATCCCATGGAAAAATCACCGTTTGACCGTTCATGTTCATGCAATATTCCTCCTCCGTTTTGATCATGGGAGAAGCCGACCCATGCAGATCGGCTTCTTCGTTTTCGTTCTGTTAAACAGCCACTTTGGTGAGCAGTTCGCCGGCATCTTGTTCCAGCTCCACCCGAGCATCCCCTTGAAGAGTTTGGGCGGCACGGGTCATGGCCTGCATGACGTAAAACAGGCTGTCACCAGGTTCTATCATGTAATTACTGGTGATGGTATCCGTCATGGATTGACTGTATTTTTTGTCCTTGGCGAGCGTTTTGATGAAATCCAGCGGGTTTTCCACTTTGACCTCTTTGGCAGCCAAAGCCCGTTCCAACATGTCATCCCCAGCTTTGACGGCAGCCGTAAACGCTTCTGCTACCCGGGCGTACATCTCCCGCTCCCGCAGGTGAATGTGACGCTGCTTGAACACGTCCCCGTCATGGGTCCAGCGCATCAATCCATTCGAGCAAACCAGGCGGTATACCATCGGTTGGATCGTAACCGAGCGAGCCCCCACTTCGGAGTTGGACAAATGGACCCCAACCATGTGGACATCCGGCCGACCCTCCAGTGTTCTCCCGATGTTTCTTGTCAGATCAGGGAACACAATCCGCAGGTGCATGCCGCGTTCATCGCGGTACCAATACGAAATCCGATGGTCTTCCTCTGTCCCGATCATGGATTCGATCATGCCCAAGAACTGATCATCATCAAACCGGCTGTAATCCTTGGACAAGGCACCACGAATCATGGGGCCCAGTTGTTCGGATCGTGACCGATACGTACGCAACAGCCATTCCTCCTCCCCTGGCAGCCGCTCTGCGAAGTAGTTAAAGTTCGTTGCCCTCAGATCACTTGGGCAGCGGCGCATGAAGCGAGCCGGCAACTCCAGTTTTTGATACATCTGGTTTTCCGCCCATTCAGTTGCCGGGCTGGCGACCGCATTCGTAAAAAGTGTCTGGAACGTAAAGTGTCCATCGTCACGCATCCGTACCTGATTAGCCGGTACAACGAAATCTTCTTTTTGCTGTGCTTGACGGTTCAGTTCGTCCAAAATCCGCTTGAAATTTTCTCCTGCATTGTGCATGTAATTCATCATTCATTCCTCCTCAATGAACTTGGTATTTTTTCGTCATGGGACATTCGCGGATAAAGCTGCAGTTGGTGCAGCTGCTTCCCAATTTGGGCGGGAAAGCTATCTCCGGTGGTGTCCCTTTTTTCAGTTCCTGATAGGCGGCTCTCGCCTGGTGAATCTTCAACTTGGCCCATTCGAGGGTTTCCGCAATCGCTTCAGGCGTTACCTGTGCGGTTTTGATGACATTCTGCCTTGGAAACAGATAAGCGACCTCCGAAGCGTAAAGACCGGATTGCCACGCGCTCCAAGCATAAAGAAGCAATTGCTTGGGCTTCTGCATGACCTCATAGACTGCCCAGGATGTTTTCCAATCGTAAATTGTGAGGGAAAACAAATCGTACTGGACAATGAGATCAATCACCACATGGAACAGATCCGTTTCCGTAATGGGAGTGATGATTTCACGCTCGACCGCTACAATTTCCCCTTTGAAAATGTGGGTCTGCAACAGTCGATACGCCTTTATTGCCAACTCCTGTACGTCTTTCGGAATTCCCACCGGCGGAGGCTGCCGTAAAACAGAAGAAGCAATGACTTCGTGGAATTGCTTCCCGATCGCCATTGCTTCCGTTTCCTTCTCCGGCCTCCCCAACACGTACCGGAAATAGTACGCGTGGGGGCAGGAGTCATATTTGAAGAGTCGGCTGTAGCTCCATTTCCAGGTCACGCCGTTCTCTCCTTCATCTTTTGCAGCTCTCGCTGAATGGTACCTTCCAAATCCGCCGCTTTCTCTTCGTTCCGAATTGCTTCTACAAGCTCACGAACGATGACATCAGCTCGTTTGGCCCATTCCGCCCACAAATCCTTGGGGAGCTGATGCATTTTCACGGCCCGCTCCCAAAGACTTTCAATACCGGTTTCTTTCTCGGTTTTCCTAACAAATTCCTCTGCAGCTTTTTCATCGTCCAGGTATTTGCCAAGCAGAAGGACATGGAAGGCTTCCTTCGATTTCTCAGACGTGAATAGTTGCCACTCCCGCCATGCCCACTGAAGAACAGCGCGTGCATAATGCGGGTTGGTGTGAAACATTTTCCCGTCGATCTTTCCAAGGAAGCCCATGAGTTTCCACTGGTGAGCGGAAAGTTTCATGGCCGGATGCTCTTCCCAATTCTTCTTCTTCCGCTTTTCCCTCCTGGCGGCTTCATGTTTGGCCTTATATTCATCGATCACTTCTTGTTCTCCTTTTCCCTGCAGAAGACCGATAAATTTAGCCACGCCCCCTTTTACCTGGCAGCGGAAGCAGTGAAACGTATTCTTGACCGGATTTAAATAAAGATGGAACCCGCGATCTGCTGTACCGACAATCTCTGCGCAAAACGGGCAATGGATGCGAATCTCACCTCTCGGCGCAGCCTTTTGCTGTGCCAAGAGATGGAAACCATTCGCTACGTCAAAGATTTCAGGAAAAATGCTCATGCACTGCGCACCTCCTGAATCTCTTGTCCGCTGCGGCCGGCAATTGCCTCAAAATCTCCCATCGTGCGAGTCAGGAACTTTAACAATTGTCCTCCCATCAAGTTGTTTAAGTCTTGTTGGGCCACCGGATGATCTTCCGGGATCAAGACTTTGCTGCCGTTATGCAGGAACAGAATAAAGCAAGGCGTGTCGTTGATAGCTGTTCCTTGTACATCCGTTACGGTGCCCGTGATCCAACGGGGCGTATCTGACGGTGTAATGGCTGAGTGTCCCTTATGAGCAGCAGGTTGATTTTGTGGCTTCTCTTCTTGTCCTTTCGGCTGGTTCGATCCCCTTCTGCTTTCGTTCCTGTTGTGAGCGGGGGTTCCATTCTCACGGCGTTGGTTGGGTTCTTCCGAGGGAGCCGCTTCTGCCCAATCCTTCAAGTCCTCAACATCCTGCGTGAAGATCCCTGAAGAACGGGTTGCTGAAAGAACCGCGTCAATGAGGCCGCGTTTCTTCGCCATCTTCAGAACGGTGTTCCATAAGGAGTGGAGATCCTCATTTTCGATCCGATATTTGATGTAGGTCCCGTTTCCGTTCTTTTTCGGAAAACTCTTTTGTGCCAAAGAGTTTTTATCGATCCCCCTTGGTAACTCGTTTTCAAACACCCAACGCCAGCGATATCGGCTTTCCATGGTATTGGCTTCCCCAACTCCATCGGCAATGGTTACCCCGCTGCGGCGATGGATCAGGCTAATCGTTACGCGAGCCCGATAGTAGCCGGTATCTCTTTCCGCCGTTTCTTCGATCATCTTTACGATCGGTGAGAAGCCATACAACTCGCATAGCTTTTCAGCACCCGCTTTTAGTAGCGTTGGTTTCGCGGTTCCTTCAATGACACCGTAATCTTGCCCCTCAATCATAACCTCCTTAAAGAACTGCTGCGTCAGATTGAGTTTTTGTTTCATCTCCTGCAACACAGCGTGCATCTCTTGGGAGCTGTAACCCTCCATCAGGCGCACTTCCTGCCCATCGATGACCGACAGTTGGTTATTCATGGAATCTCCTTTCTTCGCCTCTCAGCCTACGTGCTATTGTTTTCTCCCGCACGAGGGATTTGGTGTATACAAAAAGACTTCTCTCGATCCATCAGAGAGAAGTCTTTTTTGTCCTGCGATGACCCATTCCCTAGAACGGCAAATCGTCATCCGTAATATTGATTGGTTTTCCTGAGCCAGCAAACGGATCGGCAAATGGATCTCCAGGGGCAAAAGGATCATGGCTTGGTTGCTGATTACCCGTACGAGTCTCCTCTGCTTTCTCAAGGAAATAAGCACGGTCCGCCACAACCTCCGTCACGTATACCTTTCGTCCTTCCTGGTTTTCGTATGACCGGGTTTGCAGCCTTCCTTCCACCCCAACTTGTCGGCCCTTGCGTAAGTAGGTTGCGCACAGATCGGCAAGTTTTTGCCAAGTTACGATGTTGATAAAATCCGCTTGCCGTTCTCCTTCTTGATTGGCATACGGGCGATTCACGGCCAGCGTAAACGTCGTAACAGCGATTCCGCTTGTCGTGTAGCGCATCTCCGGATCTTTCGTCAGACGACCAATCAAAATTACTCGATTCATGATTTCTCCTTTCCGCCGATTTCTCGGCTCGTGCTATTGTTTCGCCCGCACGGGGGCAAAATAAAAAAGACTTCCTTCCTAAAGCGGTAGAAAAGTCTTTCGTTCCTGAATGAATCAACATCATTCCTGAAATTTTGTGAAGCGCTCCTGAAATAATCGAAAAAACGCTTGAAAAATCGTGTAGAAATCGGAATGTTCCAGTTTCCATAATACCTTGATAACCAGTTCCTGATTGATGGTAAACACTCTGTTCACTTTGGCAACGGAAGGCTTTAATAACCCTGCCGCTTCCCAGTTTTGAATGACGATATCGTATTCATTAACTGGCATAGCGGAAGTTATCATCATACAAATAAAACGCCCCGTTTTCTCTTGGCTGTCTGCATTCGACAGAACCAGAGCGGGACGTTTCTTCATTCCTTCCAGATCGGAAAAAGGAAAGGGAAGTAGGACGATGCTCCCTTGTTCATAGTTCATTATATATATCGTCCTCCTTACTATTCCATTCAGCAAGTGAAGATTCACTCAGCTTCAGGAATCCCATCTCCTCCAATTCAGAGTATAACCGAAAAAATAATTCCCTTTTTTCGGTTTCGGTCAATTCCATAATGGACTTTAAGATGGATTCGATTTTTGTCATACAGACCACCTCAAAGCCATTATACTTTGAAATCTCCACAAGCAACACCTCCTATTGTCGTCCATCCTGATTGGTAAACGGACGATTTACCGCAAGTGTAAAGGTCGTGACGGCTACCCCGATTTACGTATAACGCATTTCTGTGTCTCTCGTCAAACGACCAATTAAACTTACATGATTCATTTTCTCGGCCCGTGCTATTGGTACGCCCGCATGAAGGACAAAAATAAAAAAGACTTCCTAACCTGAGCGGTTGAAAAGTCTTCCGTTTCCTGTGCCTGATAAATCAATCATGACAGGCTGTATTTCCTTACAAACTCCTCCGGGGTCAAAAACTCAATCTCCTGGATGAGTCTTTTCCCCTCCTCATCGGTGACGTACTCATGAAGTGTCGTTAAACTCCGATCATTGGAGATGACTACTTTTGCACCTCCGCAAATCGCACATTCGATGAACATAGCATCGCCTGGGTCAAAACACCATGAATAGCTATAATCGGGTTCAACCTGTTCGGCTCCGAGCAAATACAATGCCGCCATTCGGAAGGCGGGTAAAGGATTTTTCCCCTTTCGCCCACTTACCTGATAAATTGCAACCAGCAACTCTTTGGCCATTTCTGCTGATGCTATTTGTTGATGGTAAGCCATTATCATCTGGAGGCATTCCCAAGCAATCAAATCATTTTCGATAATCGCTCGAATAAAAGAAGAGGTATCAATGATCACTCTCATTGTACCTCTTCCTTCCGAATCGATCTTCGAATGTCTTTGATAATACGATCCAGTTCTTCATCGCTGAGCGGCGGAGCATCGGCATACTCTCTCTGGCACGCTTCAAATTCTTTTTGCAAACTTTCCTTCCAATCCATTTTTCTTCTCTCCTTTTGCATGTGTATTTCACCTCCTTCGATACAACGTCTTTCTACCCATTGTATCTCAGAGGAGATGTTCTGAAAACGCAAAAAGGCGTAGTACCTCTTTTTGCACGAAACAATCCTGCAAAAAGCGCACTACGCCTATGCTTCAATACAAAAATCTTCTTGCGCCAAGTTCCACGGTCATGCCCAACACGTCCGCAGCTTGCACCAGTTACGAGTCCGTGCCTAGCTCTCTCGTAACCACCATGTCGTCTTGTCTTTGCCAGGTAATGACAAACACGACATCTTTTCCGCCCATGTTGTCCAATCTGCTTCCCTTCGCAGGATTGGAAGAGGCGCACCATGGGTCAAAGCCTCACATAGTCCATCAGGTACTGCGCTCAACACAGACCATTCACCTCATAGGGAAAAGGTATTGCCAACTACCCAACGGTATGAGGTATCCCGTTTCTTCGCAATCTCCCATGCTCAACATGGTGGATTGTATACGAACCCCTATCCGCTTCACGGAAAAAGCCTCTGATGATTCGTATATTGGACTTGGTTTGCCCATATTTTACCTAATGCTCTATCTCTTCGTCAAGAGGGACAGAGGGACGGGCGTCCAATTGTTTTCCCACTTCATCACCATTCCCTTTTCCCATACGTCCAGAGTTGCGGCAAAGTGTCCCGGCTGAATGACAGATTGAAACTCGTCCCAATTTGCTCCGAACCATAAGACCTGCTCCCGTTCGGGAGGGTGGACATCCCCATACAGAATCCGAATGTCCACCAGTTCTTCTCCAATCCGGATCGTGCCCCCGCTTGGGTTTGTCTGAATATCAATGGGCTCCACGTAGTCCAGCCAGTGATCCAAGACACGCTCCAGAATCAGCTTTTTTACGGCCTCGTCTCCGGCAACCGGTTCGATAGCGTAAACGGTGAGTTTTTGGTTATCCTCGGATTGGGCTTGGCCGCGCATAATGATGCCAGCGGATAAAAGCTGCTTGATCGTTTCCCGTGTTTCTCTCTTGGTGGCATGAAACCAGTCTGCGGAAGTGGCCGTGATGATCCCGATGGTTTTCACCCATTCCAGCAGCGGGGACTGAACCTCCAGAGATGAGGTTTGCGTAGGTTCCCAGTTGAATGTCCATGATTTCCCGAACATGTTTTCTCACCCGATCACACGGGTAATTTCGCCGCTCAACCGACGCTCTTTGTTGTTGATCCGCTGCAGTTGGATGAACACCACTTGTCCCTCTTTGAGCAAGCCTTTATGCAGGCTCCGCTTCGGATGCAGGCAATACACATCCAATCCAGGAACCAGTTCGACCCAATACCCAGCGTCGAATTGGCGTTTAATCACGCCTTTGTACACGCCTCGGAGATTGAACTTTGTGCCAATCAAATCCCATTTATCCTGGAGAACAGGGGAAACAATCAGTTTAGTGGATGAGACGGTAATGGTTTCGTTTGGCTGTTGTTCTCCTTCGTCAGCGGCTTCACTCTGTCCCTCCGACTGCTCGTCTCTGACGATCTCCTTGACTTCAACGGTGATTGTATGACCCGCTTGATACACGTCTCGCAAATCCTTAAATGGCAATTTCAAGTCGGAATTGGTAAACGTAAATGAAAACCCGGAGGTTTCTGCCACGATACGGTTTTGCGACACTTTTGTTACCGTTGCCGTGTATTGATCCCCTACCTTCATCCGCCGCAAGGCAATTTCCTGCATCAGTTCAATGGCACGGATACGACTGCACAGTACTTGTTCGGCGTCCTGGTCAATGTGCAGGATCATGACCGGAATGGTCTGCCCCAGGAATTCATTCATCTCGGACGATTTCTCCACGCCTGTTTCCATTCGCGGAACGATGCCTTTCACAGTCCCAGTTGGCTCTACTTCCAATACCCAGCAGCGAACCGATTCTCCGTTCAATTTGTGTGTTTCCAAGCCGACAACATTGGCCTGAATGGCCATGTTGTTTTGTTTGGCGGCGAACAGCTCCGCCCAGAAGTTTTTCTGATCCCCTTTGCGCTCGAAAATGTTTGCCAACATGAATAATCCCTCCTTTTTCACATGAATGTGAGAAAATAAAAATAGCCCTCATCCTTATGGGAGAGTAGCTATGATCATACCTTCCAATATCGCTCTTCTCGCTCGTCCAGAATAAATGCTCCCGTTTTTATGTCCACTCGGAGAAATGGAACGAACGGTACCTCCTCGCTGACTTTTGCTGATCTCTGCTTCCGGGTTGTTGGCTTCTTGGTAGCCACTATCCGTTGCTTGTTGACAGCTGCTTGTCTTGCCATGTCATACTCCACCTTTACCAAATATGCTTGAAGCCCCCGCTAGGAGAACGCTTCCCAAAGGGTTAAACCCGATACTATCGTGATTCCTGCCAAAACCAGGGACCAAAATCGCCATTTCATTCTTTGGATACCCCACTTCACTTAAGGGAAGCCACGTTATCCCGTTTTTCGTTTGGCTTTTCGTAACGTAAACCATTTCACTTCCCCGGAAACATTGGACTGTTCTGGAAACACAATCGTGATCTTCTTTGTCGGCTGATCCCCCCCCTCTTGTGAGACTGCTGCTTTTTCCTCCTCTGATTCACTCGGAACATCTGTCGAGATCATCTCCTCCTTTCGTTTTCTCTTCACTGTTTCTAACCACGCGAATGGCTTCCGTTTTTCTTCTTCCTCCTTCCCTTCTGGTATTCGAACCAGTTCCCCCTTCACGAGCTTGGGTACCTGCAACTGCCCGTTCTTTACGAGCCTGGCGACAAAGTGATAGGCAGGCAATTCCATGAGCTGTGTCGGAGTAAACCGCGGTACTTCCTTTTCCGTCTGCGTGACTTTGTCCGCAGTGATTGCTTTTATTCCCATATGGGTGTCGTACATTTTGGTCTGATTGACGCGTTTTTCCGTCCCGAATAAGGCGCTGAACTTCTTCGCATCCGCTTCGTGTTCGCAAGCGAAAATCAATTTGTTCCGGCAGTTGGTCATAATGGTATCCTCCAAGCCGGGATATCCGTCTACCTTTAGCTGGGAAATATTTTGGATGGCGATTGTACACGCGTTTCGATATTTCCGCCCCAACGTCAATAGTCGGCGAAAATCGGGATTGAGGTATTCGGGCAGTTCGTCAATGAAGGTGTAATGCGGGCGCCTCGTCCATTGGTTCCCCGGCCGCCGGAACACGGCGTTTTGAAAGGTCATGATGGCAAACTGACCGAAAATGCTGCTGAGATTTCCCAACTCTCCCAACGCGGAGTTAATGAGAACCACCCCTCCGTTTGCCAAATGATCCTCAAACCGGACACTCTCGTCCTTCTTTTTCGTCAGCAGTTTCAACACCAGCTCGTTCCCAACCAAGTCTTCCAGCTGCATCCGAAGGCCCGTAGAGATTTTGGTGAAGTTTTCACTGTCGAAAACCTCAACCTGAAAAAACTCCACAAGGTCATCTCTCCTGTATTTTCGTTCATAATCCGTGATGTGTTCCTTCAGCGTTTTGAGATTTCGGAGCGCGCGGACAATATGCAGCAGATCGGCATCGTCTCCGTACAGACGCTTCAAAAGCAAGACCGCATTTCGTGCAGCCATTTCCTGCACCAATGCAAAAAAGGCTTCTTGTTTGCCAAAAAGCCTTTTCAATACGGTCCTCGTCATTTCCGCGACGACTTGAGGTTCGCCCAAAAGCGGGTTTAAACCATCGCTTCCGTCCCACGTTGGATCGATTCGCCAAACCGGGATACCGTAGGCAAGGCACCCTTGGTAAATATCCTCCACAAAGTCGCCGCTTGGCTCCAAAATCAGCATCCCGACACGGTTTCCACGCTTATACGACTCCAGGATCTGCATGGCCATGGGAGAGAGCAAGTAACTTGTTTTCCCGCTCCCGGTTGGTCCCACAACTAAGGTGTGCAAAAACGCATCCAATCCGCCATAGGTGACGATCATGTGATCCCTCCTTTCCCCATCAAAGTTCCACCGGATCACCGGACTGCCACTGCACATAGCGAATCACCCGGTTTCGTGCCGCTGCTCGGTAAATCTCCGCCTGCTTTTTCCTCTTTTGAGGTGACCGATCTTCCAAGAGCTCATCCGGTTCATCCAACACATCTACATACACAGGAGGACTTCGCTCCGGTAGAACAAAATCCGGCTGATACCCCAACCATTCCTCTGACGGCTCAATCGGACGAAGGATCGTATGCTTTCGTTCCCGCAACAGCATGAGCAATTCCCGCTCAGCGCCACTGTGCAGCCACCAGCCCTCTTCCGTGATATGCCATCCCACAGCTGGAGCAATAGAACGTGGTTCCTGATGGTCGAAATTGACGCGGAGCACTACCAGCTTGCCATCCACTCGGTAGCGGGGGATATGACTTTCGGGAACAAGAACACGAATCAAACACGACTTCATGCCCTCAATCCCCCACCGCTCTCCCCCGATCACTTCTTCCCGCTCCCGCAGCCAGCCTAGCACCACCTTTCGCCGTTTTGGGAGCTGAAAACGCTCGTTTGGGACGTACCCAAACCAATAAAAATCTTCCGTCCCTATCCAGATTCGGTGATGGGACATGCAATGCCACATGTGGTACAGGACGGAAGCTGGAGTCATCTTCTTGCCCATTCCCTGCAGCTGCTCAACAGCCAACTTGTACCAGTCGAAGACGAATGAAGGAAACAAGCGATGACGATGCGTTTGTTCTTCCGTTTTAACCCCGGTTTGATTCCCTGTCTCCCGGCTTTTCCCTGTTTGTGTCCCTGTTTCCGGGAACAACTTGATATGAACGATCAAGCGATCGCCAATCTTTTCGACTGCTCGCCTCTCCCCTGTTCGGGACCGTTCTACCTCCCCGTAGTAAGGACAAGCAGGTGTATGTTTGTCGGAGTTTTCGGGATTGTTTACCAACGTATAGCGTCCATGAGGCGTTTTTCGCACGTGCATCTCCGCTCGCATGGCATATGCCTGACACGCGCATTGTATCCGCGGCTTTTGTTCATGCCATTGTTTCAAAACGGTTTGATCGTAATCTGTACCGGAGCGATACACATCTTCGGTTATCAACTGGCCGTTTACAAAAATCACCTTCCCGACACCGCCTCGTCCAGTCTTTCAGATACGCGCATCAACTGCCCTACTATATCATGGACGCGTTCCCGCACCACGGCGTCCATCAGGTTATCAAAAAACGGGAGGAGATCTTGTTCCAGTCGTTCAATCAGCTTTTCCGCCTTGTCTAGTTTTTTGATTAACAAGCGGCGCCGCAAGTTTCGGGCACTGGATGCTTCCAACGTGGGGGCAACGGCATCAATCGCCGTCTTGGGGATCTCCTTCTCCAGTTCGGTGTGCCATTCCCTGTCCTCTTCCGGCAACTCATTCTTCTGTCCACCATCAGCTGCATCTTGCTCCTCCATTTCTGCCAATACGTCTTCTTTCATGTCCAGCAAATCCAATTGTTCTTCCTGCAGATCCACCTGCTGCGACCGGCGCTCCCGGAGATATTCCAGTTCGCTGCGTATGGCCTGGATTTCTTGGGATCGTACCTCTTTGACATTGGAACGGGTAATGGCCTCGTACAGCTGGCGTTGCTCTTTTTCCGACAAGGCAGCCAGTTCGTTCCCAGCCACCACGCCGATAACGCCACGGGAAACCAGCTCTTGTAGTTCTGGAATCAAATCCAAGAGTCTGAGCAATCGTCTTGCCGTTCTTTCTCCCTCCCCTACTAGATTTGCCACGTCATGTCTTGTTTTTCTCGCATTGTGGTCATCGTGTCCCTTTTTGGGCCTCCCCACCGTGATTCCCCAATAGTCGTACAAGACCTTAATCTTGCGGGCTTTTCGCATTGGATCTTTCTCATCCCCGCGGCGTGCATCATTGGCCATGACAAGCAGGTACAGCATTTCTTCTTCCGTGACAGATTCCACGACTCGTACCGGTACCTCTCCCATTCCCTTCTGTTTTGCAATCTTCCACCGCTCATGACCGGAGATTATGACGTTTTCCCCCGTTACCCATAAAGGCTCCTGAATCCCCATTTCGTCGATGCTGTTCTCAAGCAGAGCAGCCTCCATGGAACCCAATGGGGAATTGAGCATCCGATTGAGTGGATGTTCCCTTAACTCTTCCACCCTCCGATACTCCACTTTTTCCCGAATAAGCATGATTCTCCCCCCCTATTCCCCTCCTGGACGAAATGGTTCGCTTGTGATCTCGCTTGTACGATCAACCCCCAGCTGGAATTCGATGAGCTCCCAATCTTGGCCCATGGCCTTCTTTACCGAGCGGGTCAACGTCCCCATGGACGACGTTACCCATTTGGGAAGGGCAACCGCAAAGCGGTGACACATCTTGATGCCGACCACGGCATATAAGACGGTCACCGCTAACGTAATCAACAACCAGTTCATTGCCCCATCCCCGTTCCAATACCCCAAGGCTACCTGGTACAAGACGTGACGGACTTCATCTCCCTTCCATCCCATGAGAATCCAATAGGCTGCCCCCATCCACCAGCCGGAATACGTCTCCTGTTTCTTCCAAATCCACAGTGTTACCAACAATATCCACAAAATCCCAAACCAGAGCAAGAGAGGAATCCAGGTCATGGGGAGGGCATTCGCAAGAATGAAACCCGCTACCACGATGACGAGAAACGACATTCTTCCTTCTCCCATCACAAGGCCCCCTCCGCTTTCCAGACGTTCCCCCCTGCTTTTCTCATGGTTGCTTCCCATCCTGCTCCAAGGCTTAAAATGGCAATTCCTTCATCGTAGGGAAGAACGTACTCCCAATAATCAGGAAGGCCCCACTGTTCCATGCACCACCCATTTCGGCTGAGAACGATTACGCCGTCTACAACGCCTCGCACCCGACGGGATTCTTCTTTCGCCCGGTAGATCGGCAATCTCCCTCCCTGCGGTTCGATCACGAACAAGGCATACTTTTGCTCTTCCCAAATAAGGATGCCGCCAATACGAGATTGCTCTCGATCTTGGCGGCCCCACCCGACAAATTCATACTTCGGTATCCACACCCATCCTGCTTTTTCGCACGCTACCGCGACGTTCATAATCCATAGGCGGTTCCATTGCGCTACTTTGCTGTCATTCCGCCATTCTTCCCATCGGCGAATCTCAATCTCCAATCGTTCCAGGCTCCACCCTTCTACATCAGCCAACACTTCCAGTCCTTTTTTAGTAGATACCAGCAGTATCCCCTCGGCCACTCCCGGTTGTAGATTGCTCGTTTGGCAATGTATCCGCGCTCTTGTAACGTTGCGATTCGTGTATACCCGTATCTTCGGCCATCGAAAATCCGTTCTCGTAACACATCTGAGGTGCAACCACGATAGGCCCATATCATCCGAAACAGCGCAATGTCATTTGACGTGATCTCTGGTGTTCTCACAAGTGTTCCCCCTTTTTCGTTGCTGTACGGCTCGCAACCGTCGAGTGCTGGGCACTCTCTCACTTGCTCGCCCGTTTTCGTTTACCGAACAACTTTCAGACACCCAACATTCCCTCTTTCTATCCCTGTGGAATTGCAGCTCTTCCACCTGCATTTTGACCTCTCCCGGCTGCTGGTCACATGGCCAGATTAGGGGCTTCAGCCTCCGGCCTTAGCCCCTAATCCCACCGGAATTGCCCTTTGATTGCACAACCCCGACCCCCAATCTCCAAACCCCTTAGACGGACATGGGATAAGATCACTTTTTTCATATGGAATCTGTCTTTTTACTCCTTCCCTGTAGTTAACCCCCGAAAGACAGATATGGAACCAAAGAAACTTCACAACACCCGGCATCTGAATTTTGCTTTCCTTAAATAGCACCGTTTAAACATAGGGAATCAAATAAATCTGACGAACCCCTGTTTTCACCCTCTGTATCGTATGGATTCTAATTTGAATCCATACGATAGCCGCTAACGTCATGTGGAAATTTCTGTCGATTTTTTTGATTCAATACGAAAGAGCGCTTTGATTCCATACGTATGCCACCGCTGTTTTTCGGGTTTTACACCGCCAAGAAATCCATTAATTTTCGTCTGGGCAGCACGTACATTTCCGTGTGGGGGTGATCGACGTTTGGTTCATAGTCAAACAAAAGAGACACCCGACTTTTGTTGTCGTCGGGGATGAAATAGGCGTTTACCAACGCATCGATCATCCACTTGTACACGTGGTTGTCCAGGTCAATGAGAAGATTGGCGGGATAATGGTTCCGAATCCAGACCGCCACGGGCTCCTGGAAGTAGTAACTTCCCACTCCATCCCTCGTATTAAAACCATCCCAAGCCTTCCTGCGGTCCGGCTGCCAGTATGCTCGCAAGGCTTCTTCTGTTCCTACCAACCACTCCTGCTTGATCTGCTCTCGCAACCCTGGTGCGTGGTTCTTCAATCGACTGAACACAGGAGCCAATTCCGGATAGACCAACCGAAAACAATGGTCTTCCAATGGTTCCAACACCGGTTGAAAAGAGCATGGATTTTCCACAGGATTCCTTTCTTTCATCCATTCCTTTAGCTGATACTGCGCTTGCAGGAGAAGTTCATAGGCTTGTTCCACCCCTGTACGTTCCCACATAAAACCACCTTCTCAATAAATTGGGCAGAGAATACCGTCACCATCCGTTGGGATACTATCGGCATACATACCGTTCACCCTAAAATGCTGTATTCTCGGCTCTCTGTTGCAATTGGTATAGGATACCGACAGTATCCGTAGGGATACCGTTGAATGCTATTACTGGTTTTCATGCAGACGAATCTTCCGCAGCGCATCGAAACGGTTTCCTGGTCGTTGGCCAAAGCGGTTCGGCTGCTCCTCTTTCTTCTCCTTCTGATTCTCATCGTCTTTGGTGACGGCTGACTGTGATCGACTGAACACTGACTGAAATCCTCCCCCAAAACCACCCCCTCCGAATTTGTTCGTTTTCGGCTGATAGGGGTTGAACGTTGACTGTTTCACATTTTTGATAGCGGCAGACACATCAACATCCAGTTCCGATTCTTGTTGAACCTGCTCTTGTTTTTCCTTGATCTGTTGAAGTTCTGTCGCCAGCTCGGCGAAACGGCTTGGCATCCCCATCCCGGCAAAAAAAGTGTAGATGACCGCGTAATTTTCATTCCAGATCGGGTCGCCAAACTTACCTCTCATTTGCGTAATCGGATTGTAGTCACTGATCACTTTCTTGATCGTCCGTTCCGTGATGACATCCTTGAAAAAGTCCGCATTGGACGGTCGCAAAATAAAACCGCCATACATCGTCGCCGTTTGGTACTGGTGCCCGCAAGCAAAGTATCCCTTCTCGATACTCGATCTCATCTTTGCTTCCAGTTTTTCGATGGTAAAATCCGGTTCCAACCGCGCTTTCGCCATCGTAAGAAGCTTGCCGGAGAGCTGCATCAGCTTGATGAAGTCTGAAGGGTCATAGGTTACGTTGTCGCTTCCAAAATTGGCAGGGATGAGATTGGCTTCGTGGATGGTACTAATGACCGCATTATTCCCCTCGTCTTTCCAGGACAGGTTCGTATGTTGGAGTGTCCGCGATCCCTTCTTCAATTCAAAATCATGGTAAATCTTTTTGTTGTCGGTTAAAATCACGCTGGCTAACGGCTTTGTGTCAGAGTATTCAAATAACTCTTCCTGTATCTTGAGAAAATCCTGAATCTCCTTTAACAGCAGCAAGGCATTTGCGATTTCATCAGGATCGTCAATCGGCAGCGAAATGAGTAAGGTGATCGGAACAGGAAAGAATCCTTCCTTGATCAAATTGAGGGTTAAAGAGCCCCAACCGGTTCCCACGCCACCCCCGGCGCCAAGTGAAATGATCAGATGCTCCACATTTGCAAATTTCTTTTCCATGGCAGCAGCCAACTGGCTTCTCAATTCATTCGCCTTGGGATTCAACGTCGGATCGAATAACTCGACCACAAGAGAAGGAGTACGGGCAGCTCCTTTCATTCCGTCAAAGTGAATGCGATCCTTTTCCGGGATGTTTTTCAGGTGAATCATATCCGCCTGGGCAAAGTTGATTGCCAACGTTGGGTAACATTGTGTCCCATCCGCAAAGCGATACCCAGCAAAGATATCCGCATCCTTGTTCCCCTTTTGACCGGCGCCTATCACACCAAATCGCAAGGACACATCTTGGATGAGGCCGTTGCTTGTCATGAACTCCAATTCCTTACTGTTCATCAGGCTCATAGTATCCCCCCTCGTTTGAAGTCAGCAACAAATAATCTACAAACGCTTGTCCTTCCTCGGAGAGTGAGTAGAGCGTTTCTCGTCTTGGTGTCCTCAACTTGAGAAGTCCTGAAAAATACAACGCTTCAACACAAGCATGGACGACTGTTTTGCTGTATCTGCTCGTGTCAATGATCGATTGTTTATTGATCTCTCCACTCTCTCCGATAATGCAAAGAACTTCCTTCATGGGTTCAGTCAAACGGGCAGAGAACAAAGCATAGTGTTTCGACTCGTACAATCGGGTCATAGTTTCACCATTCCTTTATCTGTCCCCATTTCTTTTAGAAGCCAAAATGGTAACTCTCGCTTGTACATAATGTTTAGCTTTCTCAGCACGGTCTGGCTATGTTTTTCCGCTGTATAAGGAGAAACCTCCAAATGAACCGCAACTTGCGGGATGGAGTATCCTTGCAACAGCATGGCCAGCACTTTTGATTCTTGGGGAGTTAGGCCATATTTTTCGGAAACTCCGTTCATCAATTTATCTAGCAACTGGTTTTCTGTCATCGTCAACACCTCCTTAATCCAGAATGCACATCGGCTTGTAAGAATTGTTCAAACTGATCAGCCGGCAGCGGTTTACTGAACAAAAAAGCCCTGCATGACAAAACAATCTTTCTGCATGAGATAATTCTTCTGTTCTTCCGATTCAACTCCCTCGGCTACAAGCTGCAGATTCAATTCGTGAGCGAGACGAATGATGGCTGAAGTAATCGGAACTTCCTGCTGGCTGTTTTCCACATCTTGCACAAATACTTGGTCGATTTTCAATGTGTCAACTGGAAACATGCGCAGGTAATTAAGCGAAGAGTATCCTGTACCAAAATCGTCAATCGCGATCTTTATTCCAATCCCTTTCAACCTGGCGAATGTCGAAAGGGTATGTTCTTGTCGAAGCGCAATGTTCTCCGTCAGTTCAATCTCCAAACACTCTGGGGGCAACCGAGTTTCTTGCAAAACATTCAAGATAACCGCAACAAAGTCGGCATGTTGGAAGGAATGCGGGGAAATGTTGATAGCGATTCGTATTGGCCCATAAGTATTTAGCCACCTCTTCGCCTGTCTGCAAGCAACTGTTAATACGAATCGGTCCAATTCGGCAACCAGACCATTCGATTCAGCTAGGGGAACAAAAATTCGTGGCGAAATCTCCCCCAACAATGGGTGTACCCATCGTGTGAGAGCTTCCGCTCCAATAACCTGACCTGTCCCAACGTGAACAAATGGTTGGTAAAAAATCTCAATCCCTCCCTGCTTTCCCGCTGCCAACGCTTTTCGTAATTCTTGTTCGCATATTTCTTTGGCGTGCTGGATTACCGGCAGATCCATCGACACCTCCTCCTTATTACCCCACCGAAATCGTCGGCAGAAGGATCATGAATGAAAACGTGATAAACGGTGCAAACGGTACATGAACTTGATTCATCACTTTAGAAAAAACGAGCCCCGACAAAAAAGACAATAAGATCACCCCATTTACGAGCGGGAACCCAAGTGCAAATCCCAAGAAGGTAAGGAGTTTCATATCCCCTCCCCCAATACCGTCTTGTACGAAAAATGAAAGTCCCAGCAGCATGGATAACACAAAAAGACCACCAAATACGGAATGCCCCAATTGGTCATGAAAGTAATGGAACAGGAGCGAAACCACCATAGACGGATACGTCAACCAATCCGGGATGATCCGCCATTTCCAATCCGTGAAAGTGGCGATCAACAGAACAATGAGAGAGAACCCCATGAGTATCACGTCCTCACCTCATCCAGACTTGTGATGTAAACGTGGCAGATGCACGTAAGGGAACTTGAGCCGTGATTCCGATGATCTTCAAAGACTGAAATGTGTAGGTGGACGAAACGGCAATCACGCCTTCCTCCCCTTTTGCTAATGGACCAACTGTAACCGTCAAATCCCATTCAGCAGGGTCCAGTCCGGCATCAGCAAACCGCTGTTGCAAATAGGGGATAGTACCATCCAACAGCCCGCCATGCTCCCCCATCTTTTGAGCCGTGTCATTGATACAAACCTGAGCATTGAGCCATTTTCCTCCCCATTGAACAAAATCACCCATAAGGATGAAGAACGGAAAAATCAGGGAGAAGATGATCAAATACTCAATACTGATAAACCCATTTTGATTTCGTAGTTTTTTCATTGGAGGATCACGCTCCGAAATTCATGTACTTTCCCGGCATGTCGTACACTGGTGGTATAGTCGGAAAAATACGAATTGATCCAAGGTAAGGCCATGGAGGCCAAACCAAAGATCATCACTGCAGAGACCACCAAAATCACTTTCTTTTCCATCAAGACCGTACCCGATTCATCAAGGCACCACTGGCGGAGAAACCTTCGCATTCGCACCCTCTCCTTTCGGAATTGATTTCATAAATAGAAAAACCGGGCATTTCTGCCCGGCCTCCTTTTACCAGCTTACTTCTTCGTTGATTTGGCTGTTGTTTTTGATGTTGTCGGATGTTTGGCTCCAATAGTCTTTTAAGAACGTATAGCCAAGGGAACTGAATCCAAAAACACCTACGACAATGACGACCAACAGAATTTTCTTTTCCATCAGCACCGTACCACGATCGTTGCGGAGCGGTTTAAACAGGACTTTTCCTTTTTGAATCATTTTTTTCCACATCGTAATCCTCTCCTACATATTTTTTTGGCTTGATTTCTTAGAGATTGCATCTACTCCATAGGGGGATCTCTCAAACTGCTCGCCCCCCTTAAAAAGCCGGTCCTTTGGACAGCATGCTAACCAAATACAACGCCATCAGGGTGGCAATAAACAGGATACCGTCCAAGGCAATGATCATATTCATCGCTTTTACCTTGGCAGGACGTACTTGCTTTTCGCGCTCCATGAGTTTTTTGTCCAACTCCCGAAACGTCGATTCCATTTGCCCCAAGATTTCCTGACCATCTTTACCGGGCCCTACTGTCATGTATTGAGAAAGAGCTGTACTGAATTCAATCAATTCCGGCACCATTGTACTTCTGGCAAATTTTTGAACTGCCTCCTGCGGTGACAGAAACTCCAAGTCTTGTTTGAGTACTTCCGCATACGCTCTCAGCCCACTACCTGTTCCGTGTTCGCAAGCAATTCGCAGCGCATCTGCTGGGGTCTTTTGCCCCTTGAGCAAGAGTCTGACCGTCAATGCAAAGTTGGGCGTTTCCTTTCGTATCTCTTCCCGCAATTTCTTCGCTTTGTTTTTAAGCTCTCTCCTCGGCTCGAAGAAAAAGTATACGGCTAAAAGGATACCCAGAACGAGTATGAACCAAGATTTCACGAACAAGTGAACAATAAGAAACAGCAACAACACACCGACCATGTACACAAATTGTTCAACGACAATCTGCTCAGGTGTCTTCCTCGAATCAGCATCCAGTAGTTCTTGCTCAATCGCAGCTCTGGTTCGCCGCAAGTACTTGTTGGTCAGAGGAAAAAGAAACTCGAATGACCGGTGCCATGTTTGATCGGGTTTGGCTTCCTCTAAAAGAATTGATGCCCGATAGGTTGACGAGGGCTGAAACAGGTAAAACAGGATTAGAAAAAGGAGGAAGGCCAGTAACCCTCCCCCAAAAACGAGAAAGATCAACGATCACACCTCTTTTCGGATAATGAAATAACTCACGACGGGGACAAAAAGAGCAATCCCCAGATACACGGTTAACAAGCATTGGCCTACCAAACTATTTGTGTACACTGCAAATATTTCTGGCTGAAAGAACCGGAAAAATGCCACTGCAGCAATGAACAAATAGGACAGCCAACGATTCTCTCGAACAGCACTTAGCATGGCATTGGCCAGCTCCATTCTTGCCAATCGCTTGGTTTGAAAGAAGGCACCCGCAACCAATACGCCTTCGGCTGCGCTGTCGCCAACCGATTGACTGATCTCGGCCATCTTCACAAACAAGTTCATTTCGGGTACTTTGAGCCGTTCCATCATCTCCTGTAAGGCTTCCCCAATCAAAACATCACTGCTGTGGAGCTGGTACACACGCATGAACTCGCTTTTCAACGGCTCGTCCAGGCTCGGAATTGTGGTCTCCAACGCACGTTTCCAGTTTTTTTGAATGCGAAAAGCGGCGCCCAAATTTTGAAGCGCCGGTCCCAACTGCTCTTTCGCCAGATCCCGAATATGGCGTTCTTTATTTAAGTAAAACATCTTGATTGAGAAGTAATTTGCGACCAAAACGAGTATTGGAATAAATGGGTTGAGAAAAAGAAAAGACAAGCCAACTCCGATTCCGAAAGCAAGTCCCCACCATATGACTTGTTTCTGAACTGAAACCCCCAGCCTTTCTCCCTCAGCAAGAAAACTATTGCGCTCTCTTTTTGCTGGCTTGTGCAGTTCAATCCACTTGATCGTCTCTCTTTTCCCGGACTCAAACCATAGCAAGAGAAGGAAGCAAAATAACGTGGCTCCTACAGCTAACAAAATCGCCATGCTCATCGTTGCCACCTCATCCAGCGGGTTGGAGATACTTTTCGTATCTCATTCTTGGAATTTCTGCATGTTGGAACATTTTGACCAGACGTTCAGAAATGGGGTTGCTGCGAACAAACTTTTTATGATCCCAGTCATACTCGAAGATCGGGTTGAGGATCAATTCTCCGTCTTTGTCAACGCCAACAATCTCCACGATTTCAAACACGCGGCGGCGGTCATCTTCAGCAAAATGCTTCTGCATCATGATAATGTTAAGCGACTTGGATAACAGCCGATTGGCGTCCTGTTTGGTCATAAACCGTGCCAAAAGCATACTAATCCGTTCTGCCAATTCTGAAGCACTGAGGCCATGCATGGTAAACCACAACGGGTGCCCAATCAAGGCAGCCTCAATCGCCGCCAAGAGATCCTTCTCTTTGCGAATCTCCCCGATGATCAACCGCTTTGGTGTCTGACGCAAACTGGTAACGACCAACTTTTGGATCACAATGTCCAACGACTCATCTTCCATGATCCGACACTCTTCCGAAATAAAGTGATAGCCTTCCTCATAGGGATACAACTTTTCCAATCGCATTTCGGCGGTGTCTTCAATGACAACGACTCGTTCGCCTTTTTTGATGAAGCCTGCCATCAGCTTAAAGGTTGTGGTTTTTCCGGACCCGGTACTCCCGCCCATGCAAATGGAGCAGCCCCCTTGAACAATTAGTTTGATAAACTCAAACATCTCGGGCGACGCTGTTCCTTTTTCCAAAAATTCCGTTTCCGTCAACGTGATCGGAGGAAACTTTCGGATGGTCAAGATGGGCCCTTTCATTTGACTGATGGGTTGCCATACCACATTTACCCTGCATTCACCGATCCGCGCATCCACAATCGGATTCTTATCCGATACTGACTTCCCGCATGAATTCAGGATTTTGGTGACAATGATGGTCTCCAGGTGCTTCTGATTGTCAAATTGAATCAGATCCCCTGCTGGGCGGTCTTTTCCGTTTTGCTTTACCCACGGCTGATCGTACCCGTTAATCATGATCTCCGTGATGGAGTTGTCCTCCAACGCATCATCCAGCGGCCCCAATGAAAAAATGTCTTTCCAAATTCGGAGAACGACATCATCGATGCTCATGCCAGCCACAAACTTTCGTTCGATCTGCAGGTAGTTGCGGATAGTCCGCTCTACCTCCGGCTTTCGTTTTTTATTGAACAGCGCATCCTGGACAAGTTTGTTATGTTCGTTCATGAGAAAGTTTCGCACTTCATTTCGCACCAATTCGTAGTCGGAACTGGTGTGTTCCACACTTTGTTCTTCGTCTAGCCGAGAAGACTTCGTAGCAGCCTGCTGGCTTTGCAGTTGTTGCAGGTTTACACGTCCTCTATTTAACAGGATTTTTTCATTTTGCATCGCTGACCCTCCTCACACGGTTTTTTCTCGAAACAGGGAAAATTGTGAAAGAAGGCTGACACGCCCTGTCTTTTTTGAACCGGCTTCCCGTCTTTTCGTTTCCTTCTCTAGCCCCAATAACCCTTCAGCGATTTCACCGATGGCTGACTCAAACGACTTTCCACCAAGCAAGTTTAATTTGTGAACCTCGGTGATCATCTGCGGATCATACGGAACAGTATAGGTGACGCTGCGCTGCAGGAACTCCTCGAATACGTTAATGTCCATCTTTTCAGGAAGCTTGTTGAGAATCACCTGGGCACCGTCCGTTGGAACACCGGTGTTCTCCAGCAGTTTGATTCGTTGCGGGAACAACCGCACAGCAGACGGACTGGTATCCATAACAAAGACACGTTGATCGCAAGCCCTGAGTATAGCCAAGTGTAACGGCTCATCCGGGTCGCTTCCCATGGAAAAAATGATGTTTTCAAAGAATGGTTTGGCACCTTCCACGATTTTTTTCATGTAGTCGGTAATCTCGTTGAGGTCCGTCCCCAAGGTTGGAAAATACTCGAACCCAAGGTCTGCCGACGGAGACAGCACGTACAACAAATCCGGCAGCTTCTTGAAGTGTTCCGCCAGTTGTTTGGAGACTTGCCCCATCTTGGACTTATGCAAAAAGTAGGGTTCCATATTGGGCCGTTCCTTGCTTTGAAGTGCCTCCAACAGTCCTTCCAATGTGTATCGCGAATCTTTATACCCGATCAGATACGGAGCCTTGGGAAATCGGATGTCCATGTCGATGTACAGCGTTTTCTTCCCATTCATGGCCGAATATAAAGACAAGGCCCGAGCAATCGAACCAGCTCCTACCCCCGGTTGGATTCCAAAAAACCCGACCGTTCGCTTCACGTTCAAATGGGCAATGTGCTGCTTCTGCTCTTGGGTTTGATTGGAAGACTGAATCCAGGCGTAAATTTGCTCCCATCTCACTTCCCATCCTTTCAAAATGGAGATCGAGGGAGACAAGTTGACGGGAGGATCGTACGCCAAATAGAGAACAGGAACCCCCTGGCTCGCGAGCGTATTCGCCACTTCGCCGGTCGGGTCTGTGGTATCTGACAGAATGACAGGTGATTGTGCATCTCCAAGATCATAGCGTTCTTCGCACACAATCCCATAAGCGCGTGCGAGCAGAGTAATCTGCTCATAGCTGCTTGCGTTGATGATCATCGGTCATCCCCCTTTGTAGTTTCGTGAACCTGAAACGTGTTACTCAATTCCGCCATCATCCATTCCCGCATACCCTTGACTGACCAAAGCCCGTTATCCGTAGCTGATGTTGTTTTGCCATAGTCCTTGTAACTCACTCCCGCTACTTGTATGGTTCCGAGTTTTTCAGCCAGTTGGATCAAAGCGATCTGCTCATTATTGACCGCGAGAAGAATCGTTTGCGGCACAACATTTGCCCCGATGGTCACCGGTTGCTGCTCATCACTGCTGTTTCGGGTAACGGTATCTGTCGTTGGCCGTGACTTTTGAGAGCTGGTCGCATACGTCCCGATCACCCTTACTTTTTCCAGGAACGGACCAATTACTGGCTTTTTGTCCTCTTTAGCCACGGCTGACAGCCACAGGTCAATGTAACTGCCTTCCGTAATCTGGGCTGCTAAGGAAGAGCGCAAATTGGTGTTGATCGCAATCATCTTCTCCCCTTCGTTGAGGAGCATTGCCGCTCCATCTTTCATTTCCTCCGCCGTCAATACCTTGCCGACGTACAAATAGCTGTTCGGAGGCACCGTATAGTTGGTGGCTGTAAACTTGTTCAGGACGTCTTCCGGTTTTCGGAACACATTTGGCGGAACAATCTTCGCTGGGTGCATACTCACCTTGATCACCCCATCGTCAAACATCTTTTGGGTAATCATGGTGCGGGGAGGAATCTCTTGTGAGACAGTCAATACCGGAACCAATGCATTTTGTCGTTTTTCATACTCTGTATATCCGAAGTAAACACCCCCTCCAACCAAAGCAGTAAGCATAAGAAGGATGACAATCCTCACTGTTCTTTGCATAAGAAAAAGGCGCTTGAAGCGCGCCCATTCACCACCTTTTCTGTTTACTCATAGTTTTTTACGTCGTACTTCGATTCGATGATCTCTGTTGTCTGCACCGGGACGTTTACCAATATGTTATTCTCCTTCATCAGCTTGAGAAGAGAGCTGCTGTAGTCAGCATCTATGGCAAGAGAAAGAAGCGCGGGCGACGTTTGTGCACTCATCCGCACATGTAGTTCTTTCGCTCCCACATTCAGGTTGTTTTGAAGTACCCGGCTTATGGTATCCTCCAACCCCTCCCGCATCAGATAAGGAGGATCACCTACTCGAAGAGCGGCCCAGTCCTGATGTTTGATAATGGCTTGCCGTGCCGCCGCAATCGCCGCACTTCGAAAGTCTTCCTTTCCGAATACAACGATGGTTACGTCTTGAAAGTACGCAATCACAAAAGCCAAGCAAATAAAAAAGGCTACCATCTTGGGTATCCCAGTCAAAGTGATCACCTTCGTTCTTCTTGTGGGTAGACGGAGAATTCCTCAACCCCTAATCCGCTTGAATGGTCCTTTCCATTGCTGTTGTACCAGGGAGCCAGTTCATCGAAGTACCATTCGTATCCTTGCCAATCCCATCCCGGTTGAATATTGTGGGGATATGGATTGTTTGGATCAACTCGTCGATAAATGTAGTCATCGTGAGGGCTCCCAAGGATATTGTATTGCTCGTCGATGCATGTAGAAAGACGTGGTGAGACAGGCGTTACCGTCGTATTGCCTTCAATATCCGTATGAGTAGTAAAGGTCACTCCAGCCCCTTCCCCCTTCACCGCAAACGGATACGTGCCATCCTTTTGATAAAAGCTGGTGTAATACTTGTTTTGCCCATCCACGTACTGACTTTCATCGACTGCCAAAGGATCGAGTGTGTAAAGGTATTCGATGGCCTCTATGTCCTTCTGTCCCCGTTCAATCTTGGCCCGTGGAAATTGCCAGATGTTCGATGATTCGGGTGGTGGGTTTTGAGGAACCAACTCGACTGCCGGCAGGATAACCGTATCCCCCTGATGCTCCTCTGAATCGAATTCCGCCATGATCCGAGAGAAATCATGTTTTCTTCCATTGTGCGGATTGGAGTTATGGTATTCTGTTTTCAACTTGTAGGCAAAACCCATTCCAGCTTTTACGGTTGCCGTCTGATACTCTGGTGTAACAACTATGGACTCATAATACTCTCCGATGCAGATGCTGCAGCCAACAGGTGTACAATTGCAATAATACTCATAGGTGCCTGATACCGCTGTCGTCTGGATCACTGTCCCGCGACAAGCAGCCCCGACCACTTCTTCAGGAAGCAATACCACACTTGCTGATTTGATATTGTCCGTGTACGTGATCTCGTCAAACTTCCGTGGTACAGGATGGATCTCGGCCTCCAGTTTCAATGTCACCCTATCAGATCTTCCAGTTACCGGCGTCTTCCACTCGAAAGGAACTTCCCGCTCTTCGCCCGGATTCAGATGAACAGTTCGTCGGCCAACCTCCTTTCCATCGAAACGCAGAACGAGATCGACCGCTTCGGGCATGACACTATCTGGAATATTCCCTACCTGTACGACTGTCGTAACATTGTCTCCCTGACGATAGACCCCACCTTTGACTGATTTGACGTACAGATTCACGTTCTTCGTCAAATCAAGCGTAGTGACTTCCAAGTTGTTATGGAACCCATAGAACTCAACCGGAGGCGCATTTTCATGTGGATTGAGCAGAGCATATACGGTATTTAGCAGCGGAAACGTTGCCGAAATGAATTTTTCTTCTCCAACCCCGAGTGAGATATTCGATACCTCGCCCAATCTTGTTGCTTCTGCCCCCAACCCATATTCCATGGATGTGACCAGCGTTTGAGTACGTCCCGGCAAATCTTTTTGCTTCACAGGAAACTCGACTGTGATTCCAGTGGCTGTCTTACCAGTCAAAATGCCTTCCCCGATTTCTAAATCCGCGAAGTCAAACTGAACAATCATGTTCGCGTGATTGTCCCCGTAGTCTTGTTCCAAAGGATTGTGATCGGGATTCACTACGAATTCAATCGCTCTTTCCTTTTTCCCCTGCATGTCAAACGTGATGGAAAACGGTATGGTTTGGCGCCCCAGATTCTCATACCTCCCCGGCAAAGTTACTTGCTTGACTTCCTGCCATTGTGGATCACCCTCCCATTTCCATGCTACATTCGTTGTTTTCGGACTTGGTGATTGATTTTCCACGATTACCGAAACATCTCGCGTCTCCTTATCTCGTTTGATCAGGATCGGATTGGGACTCACCTCAAGCAGCTTCAAGTTCGTTTCGCTGCCTGCAATAACCGTTACCGTATAAGGTTGCGCTATATACCCTTCTTCATCTTTCGCATGAAGTGTGACCTCATACGTCCCCTTTTGAAGAGAAAAAGTCCCGGAGTTTGCCTTTTCTTCAAGCCATTGTTCTTCAAAAACTGTTGTCGTTTGATTGGTCTCAGTGTTCCTGTACTCCAGGGAGACTATCGCCTTCTTGTTCGCTGAGAAGCTTTCCAACAAAATTGAATAACTGACTTCCCCTATGTCTACATACACTGTCGAATCATTTTGCCCATTGATCGTCAGCGAGTAGATCACAGGTGGCCGACTTGTTGAAAAACTTGACGCGGGGAAAATCGTACCCAGCAGGAACACAATTACGATTAACGGGAGCAGGATTTTCCTTCTGTTCCTCAACTATCCCACCTCTCATTTTTGGAAATTAACAATCGCTTGAATGGCTCCCTTTACCTCATCTGGATAAGTGTAGCTGGCTGGCAGTCCTTCACTCGTTGTAGTAGCCTTAGCCCAAAAACCGCTGTCAACCAATGGGGACGGGAACTGGATGGAATATTCACCCTTGTACTTCTTCTCAGGAAGAACGATCTCCACCGATTGGCCTTTATTCACCTCATATCGTTTCAAGAACTTCTCTCCCTTTGTCTCAACGAGGTAGGCTACCAATGGCCTCGTCTCTTTCGAGAGATTTTCCAGGATGACCCCATTCTTGCTTTTGCCAATCTTAAATTCCCAACGATTCAAAAAGATGCTGGTTTGAATGTCCGACACCCGAATCGGTTGATTCAGTTTTTCGCCAATCCCATTGTTCTTGTTAATCGACTCAAGTACAGAGCAAACTGCAGAGTTATACTGCATCCCCCAGACGAGCGGCCCACCGTATTTGATGGACGATCCATCTGATACATCCGGGAAGTAAATTCTCTGCGTCGTATCCCTCATCTTCACAAGCACGGGTTGGCAGCCCTGTGTGATTCCATTTTGGATAACAACCGATTTGGAAGCGGTTCTCCCAAACTTGTCACTGACCGTCAGTGTTACTTGGTTTTGCCCCTGTTTTAAACCGGGCAGTTCAGAAAAGGGAACATTCCCCTCATAGGTAACAGTGTAGTTGTTGACCGGCGAATTTCTCGAAAAGAGCTCCTTCGTATCCGTTCCGTTGACGGTGATTACTCCAGTGATCGCCGTATCATAAATCGAGTGGGCCAACGCTTTGATGTGCAGACTTCCATTCGAGTTTTGTTCCAGGATCGGGATTGAGGGCCAAGGTGTCGTCAAATATGTGGTACGGAACAGGGGCCCCGTAATACCGTCCCCTTCGGCCCTTTTCATATCTGGTGCGCCGCCACCAGAAAGGTAAAAAACAGCCCCTATGTTTACATAGGGGGTTTGTTGGACAAGGTATGTTTTTACTATTGGGTGGGGAGATGCCTTACTGATTTGTTCCCAAACCCATTGTGAATTTCCATTTGCCTTTGCTGATAGGTCTTTGATGAGTTCTTCCTCAAGTGGGATTAAGTGATACCCAGATTTGTCTTTAAACTTGTCTTCTGGTTCTATACCAGGAAGTGGTTGGATGTCGAATTGGACCGTTTGCAAGTAACCGTTAGTTGGGGTTTGCACTCCGGTAATAACGTTCCTGATTTTCAGATCGTGCCGATAGGCGATAGATGGCCGAATTTGGATTCCAGATAGACCGGAATAGGATAAATCTCCTTGCAAAGGAATATCCTTTACTCCATATTCATGATCACCATACGGGTATGTCGCTGCTGCTAAAGCTGTCGTTGTGACCCCAATAGACAAGGCTAATGCAAAACCAAGAACCTTTCTTCCTAACTTCATCAGCGTTTTGTCCCCCATTCTACTTCCATTTGTGGAACAGTTACATAAACACCATTCCTACCTTCGTTCCCTTGATAGATCACAAAGCTAAGCGTTCCCCTGCCGACGGGAATGGAAAACGCCTGACCTTCTTTGGTGCCTGTTAGATTTTTAGTCATTGTTTTATCTACCTTGTCGGTATAGAGAAGCCCCATCAAATAACCTTCCGGCAGATCGGGAACAACACCGGATATTTTTCCGTTTTCGTATTTCAAACTTGCTACGAAAGCATCAATAGCAGGCTCTGTTTCTGGATGTTTGGGAAGAAGAAAGTCAGGATAAGAAGGAGCTACAACCGTAAACTGCTCATCCAGACCAACTTTCGACCCTACACCTGAACTGCCGGGCGTAACTGAAGAATTCCCACTTCCCGGATTGGTTGTTCCTGGTTGGCCGGTGTCTGGTGTAGCTGTATCTGGGGTTCCAGTCCCATCAGACAGGTTTGTGGTGATCAGTACAAGTCGTTCAGTTGCCACCCAATCCACTTTTGCGCCGTAGGCTTCACTGACAAATCGCAGCGGAACAAACGTGCGATTGTTTTGCAGCGTGGCAGCTGCATCAAAAGTGATCTCTTGACCGGCTACGACTGCCTTCTTTTCCCCGATCTTGAGCGAGATTTGCTTGCCATCCTTTGTCATTGTGACGGTTTGATTTGCTCCATCCCAGTCTACTGAGGCGCCCAGTTTTTCACTAACAAAGCGAACCGGGATCATCGTCCGACTGGTAGATGGATCAATGAAAGGCTTTGCGTCTGGGAAATGGACAGAGACATTGTCCACCTTTACCTGAATGTCCTTACTGTCCGCAAGAACTGTGACCGGACTGATGGCAGCGGTCATAAGAGCTGCTCCAAGGAGATACTTAACAAAACGAATCTTTTTCATATGAAATCACCTCATTTTTTTGTTCTCTCCCGATTTTTTCCTAGCGTTATATTATTTCATACTTTTCCCTCCTCTGGAAGTTGCGAAAACTCTTTCTATAAAAATGAAAAGCCCCTGGCGTTTTGCCAGAGGCTGGTACTCAAAATCTCAATCCATGGTATAATCTTCATTGTACAATAGCATGGCTCCTCAAGGGTGGTCGGCTCATCCCCTCATGAAAGGGGGTGAGGCTGATGGAGGTTTATCAAGCACTGTCATTGATGTTCATGTTTGGTATGTTCATCTTGGCTTTGCTGACTTACCTCAAAAAGAAATAGACCGCCCTTGAGCTAGCAACTCGCGCGGTCTATTCCGAAATGAACTTGAGCCGCCCCCTTGTGGGGAACGTCTATTGTGCATGACCGTAGGTGTTGCGAGCACCTGCGGTCTTTGTTATTGTATGATCCTCTTTGGTGGTTATTATACTTCTTTTTGTTGCAAAAGTCCATTTTGACGTTCCAGATAAAGCCATTTTCTTGTTCCGGTATGGTATAATTTTCTTGCACAATAGAAACGGCTCCTCAAGGGTGGTCGGCTCACTCTCTACCCCATCAGGGAAGGGGGTGAGACAATGACAGTATACGAAGCTCTTTCTTTGATGCTTGCCTTTGGCATGTTGCTCGTAGCCATACTGTCTTTCCACAAAAGGAAATAGACCGCCCTTGAGTTAGCAGCTCAGCGGTCTATTTCACACCAAGTATTGAGCCGCCCCTTGCGGGGAACGACTATTGTGCAGGACCGACAGCGTTGCCGCGCTGTTGGTCTTTTTTAGTGTGTACAATTACTGTTGTAATTAGCATATCATAAAACACTCGAGAGTAGAAGCAGATCACCCTTCCACCTGATATACCGGGTAATCTGCTTTTACGATCCTGAGAGCTTTTCGTTGTGGACACCACAATCAATATAAAAGCGCAATTCAAGCACTTACTTATTGTCAATACTCACATTACCATATCCAACCAATGTTTGCAATCATTTTTTCTTTTATTGATTAAAAAATACCCTTGTCATTTTCTGACAAGGGCGCTGTCGATCAATTCTTCAGCTCTGAATGGGTCAGAACCTCGATCTGCAAATGACCGCCGCTCTTCGAGATGTTTACCACCTCTGGAGCTGTCCGGTTCGGAGTGGTGATCTCCCGTTGTGCACGATACGAGTATTTGCCATTACGTACCTCGAAAGAAACGACATAGGCGGTTTTGTCATTCAGATTTTCAAAGCGTGCTTTCTTCGTAATCTCTTGGGAAACCCCTTCGATGGTTGCGACCACAGCGTATTTGGATTGTGGTACCTCAACGTCAATCCAGGCTTTTCCGGAGTTGATCTGACCATCGGCGACCAGGTTGATGGATTGGATAATCTGTGCTGCCTCTTTCCTGAATGTCTCCTCTTCTGATGTACGTTTTTCCGGGGTTTTTATTGTAAATTGCCTTTCTCTCTTTCTGGTACCGTCACTGACTACAATTGTCAGAACATAATCCTGGTTCCACTCAAGATCACCAAATCGAACGGATTCGTCACCCAAGGATTGAGTAACCCCATTGACTGTCCCCTGAACATCCATTCCACGTGTGTTTTTCACAATTACATCGACCCATGCCCCTGTATCGTCAGCGTCCACCTGGTACACAACCTCGGAGAAGATGTCCTCCGCTGCTTTGTCAAATTCCTGATCGGGATCAGAAGTAACTGGAATCATTCCCGTTCGGAATGTTTCTGAAACCCATTCGGAATACTCGTGATTGGAAGACTCAACCCGGGCCTCATAGGTGTACTCCGTATTCTCCTTGAGTCCGGTTTCTTCGATCAAGGTTCCATTTACAACAGGGTTTCCTCCTTCACGTTTAGCCTCTATTAAAACATCATCCGGATTCCCATTGAGGTCAACTTTTAACGTAATGCTCGTTGCGGTCACGTTTTGGACCTTCAAGATCGGCGGCGCCGGCTTGGTCCAAATGGTAATCATATTCTTGTTGCTCATGACACTATTTTCAGCCCAAAACTCGTACGTGTACGGCCTTCCTGGTGAAACCGTGTCATCTGTAAAAGTCGTGTCTGTAAACACTTTCGCCTCATCCCAATCGGAGCGTTTCACTTTGTAAACATGTGCCCCCTGTACAGGGTTGACAACCAAGGTTATACTACGATCCGTACTATCTTGAGAAGCCAAGGTAGGCATGGCTGGAGCCTGAATGAGTGTTAGAGGCTCCGAGTACAAAGTCTCAAGCCCTTTCCCATTTCGTGCTTTGATACGGATATACACGGTTTCCGCATCTTGCAGGTCAAGGGTAAACGTATCTCCGTCATTGTGTGGGGTCCAATCTTGCACGACATCAAAAACAGAGAAGTCGGGAGATCCCGACTTCTCCATTTTCATTTCCGTTCCCGATGGGTTATTCGTGTCAATTTGAACAGTGTGTGTATTTCCAGACACCCCGGCTACAGACAACTTAGGTACAGTTGCCAGTGTCCATTCCTCTTGCTCAGCCACTACAGACGAATTGGCCGCAAAAATCGTATGAGCAGGTTGGCCTGCAAGGAATACAAGGGCCAAGCCAACCTTTCTCCAGCGCTGTTTCATCATGAAACCTCCTTACTCTGCATATCGTGCTTCCCCAAGCACCTTGTATTTTCGATTGGGCTGCAAACCGGTAAACGTGTACGTCAGTTCGGAGGCAGCCCATCCCGTACCTTGTTGAGCCCAATCTGTAGTCGCAACCTCCTGGCCATTCTCATCCTGCAAGACAATTCGGAACTCAACATTCGTCGAATCTGAATTCGGTGTAAGCGTTACTGTGATCGAGTCTTCCGTCGGAACGGTATTAACCGTAGGTGCAGTTGGTACAGTCCCCGTCACCAGCTCGATCTCGGCCGTTTCCTTCGCATTCGGGTTTTGCGGGTTATTTCGGGCTTTTGCGTATACCCGATACCTTCCGGGAGATAAAGAGCCAAAGTTGTAGGTCAGGTCTGTAGTCCAGTCACTTTCATCAATAGCCGTACCATCGATTGTGATGATACGATATTTGTATTGGGTTGTAGACGGATTCCCGTTTGCATCAATCGCAACGGTCAAAGACGTTTCAGTGCTGTCAGTCACTCGTAAATTAGCTGGCTCCTTGGCATCCGTCCAGATCTTCACTTTATCTGATGGCACTGAATCACCTGTCGTATTGGAATGAACAATATAAAACTCATAGGCGGTATCCGGTGTTAAGTCGGCCAATGTTTTGCTTGTGTCCCCGTCATCGATCGTGAGCTGCTGATCGTTGCTGTCAAACAGCTTGGTCGTCGTACCAGGCTCGTTCTCCCAGTTGACCGTGATGGTTTGGCCATCGACACTTCCGGTCGGTGTTGCAGGTTTAGCAGGTTTTGTCAGGAATTGACCGGTCAGGTACTCTCCGTTTGTTTTTGGAGGCGAATCCTGGTTGAACGACGAAACCCGAAAATAATACATCTTATTACCCACCAACCCTGTAACCGCTTCTTCCATATCGTCAATGCCCTTGTCCAGCACAACCGTCCAGTCGGTTTGATCTTCAGACATTTCGAGAGTATACCCGGTATTTGAAGGGTTTCCATTCGCATCCCAACGCAAAGGCAGCGACGCGTCTGTCGCTGCCTCCGTATCCAATGTCAAGTTAGCAGGAGTCTTTGCCAAAGTTACCACGTTAACAATCGTCGTAGAAACCGCACTTGCAGCGAAAGAAAGTTGAGCAAAAGAAAAGCAACCTAACAGCGTTAGGATTGCCATCTGACGTACTTTTTTCACAATAACCACACTCCTCATTTGAATCTGACATCGACTTGAACATCGTATATGGTGTTAGGGGCAAGCCCTGAGAAGGTATATTCCTCTTCTTCAGTCCAGCTTGAATTTTGGATATTCTGACCATCTATTAGAATGCTAAACTGGCGTTCTACTGGTTCAGGGTATGATTGGGTGTCTGTTACTTTTACGCTGTCTTCCGACAACTCCACGACATTCACAATTGGATTGGGCGGGCCGATCGACGTGACGGAATGTGAAGCGACACTTTCGTTCCCCGCTATATCGATTGCTCTTGCGTAGATGGTTGCATTTTTTGTCAGCGTGAGCGGTTCGGTATAGGTCGTCCAATTTCCATCGTCAATCTTGTACTCTTTTACATTTGCATCCGATGGAAAGTTGATCGTGACTGTTTTGGAGACTGCCTGTCCGATCGGATCTTCCGAAAAAGTTGGTGCTGCTGGAGGGGTTTTGTCCACCACAAAATTCCTTGATTCAATACTGCTATTTCCGCCCTTATCGTCTTCAACCCACACCTTCAACACATGATTTCCCTCCGGGATTGTTGAGTCAATCGTGATGGTTTTACTAAATGACTGTGGTGATCCAGTAGAAGGATTTGTAGCAATGATTTGCGCGGGATTCGAGTCAATTTGATACTTCGTCGTGATCACATCTCCAACATCGGCATCATTCATTTGCCCGGAAATTGTGTAAGTGTTGAACCCGGAAACTTCAGATAAGGTGAGATTGTCCACCGTTGTCAGCGTAAGAGTTGGTTTCGTGTTATCTACATAAGTGAGTGTTACATTGTAGGAATAATAATATGTTGTTGATCCGTATACGGTCCCACTATAGTTCTGCGTATAGGAATACGTTCGTGTATCGATTTCAGGTCTAGTAACTGTTCCCTTGTACCTAATCGTCAAAGATGTTGCATATAACGTATCAATGTAAGCGTCAAATAAATCCCACCTTCAAAACACAAACCGCACTTTGAGATAATCTCCTCAGAACCAAGTGAGGAGGATGTAGATGAAGCAAACGGATCTCCGTGAACAGTGGGAGGCACGAATCAAGGATTATCGCGCCAGCGGCCTTACCGCTGAGAAATGGTGTGCTGAAAATGAAGTTACCACCAGACAGCTATGGTATTGGCTGCGGAAATTTCGGGATTCAAAAGAATCCTCTGTTCGTCCCCCGCAGTGGGTTCCAGTCAACGTGCACCAACCGCAGGAGAACACAGAATCTCTGTTACTGGTCAAAGTTGGTGCGGCCGTGATTGAAATCCGTCCCGGCTACAATCCCACACTCCTGTCCGACGTAGTTCGGACGCTCCAGGCCTTATGCTGAACTCCTTCCAGATCGATCGGGTCTATCTGGCTTGCGGCTTCACCGATCTGCGAAAATCCATCGACGGTCTGGCGGCGCTCGTGCAAGAAGGCTTCAAACTGGATCCCTTCTCTCCGTGCCTGTTCGTGTTCTGCAATCGTGAACGCAACAAGCTCAAGATCCTGTATTGGGAGCATAACGGCTTCTGGCTCTTCTACCGCCGTCTTGAACGCGGTACGTTCCAGTGGCCAACGGGCAATGGAGAACCGGTAGCGGTCTCCAGCCGCGAACTGCGTTGGTTGCTGGATGGACTTTCCCTGAGCCAGAGGCAAGCGCATCCGCCAGTCGCAGCCCGCACGGTCATTTAACGGCCATCGTTTGTGATTTCGGCAACCTTGGCGGCAGGGATTCTTGCTTCTTCCGCGAATATGTAAGATATGAAAAATCAAACGGAAATGCAAACCTCTCCAACAGAAGAGTACGCCGCAATCATTGCCAAACAGGATGCACAAATTGCCGAGCTCACAGCCAAGTTGAAATGGTATGAGGAGCAGTTTCGACTTGCCCAGCAGAAACGCTTCGGCACTTCAAGCGAGAAGACGCATCCGGATCAACTGGAACTACAGCTGTTTAACGAAGCGGAAGTGTTGGCGACCCCTGTCTCACAGGAACCAGCTATCGAGACAGTCACATACAGCCGCAAGAAGACGGCTGGCAGCCGCGAGGCCAAGCTGGAATCGTTTCCTGTGGAAACGATTCTGTATGAGTTGCCGGAGGCTGAACAAGTTTGTGCGTGCTGCGGCGGTGCGCTTCATGTGATGAGTACGGAGACGCGAAACGAAATCACGGTCATTCCGGCGGAAGTGAAAGTGCTGCGCCATGTGCGTCAGGTGTATGCGTGCCGTCACTGCGAGCGTGAGGAGATCCACACACCCATCGTGACGGCTCCTATGCCAAAGCCCGTTTATCCGGGAAGCTTGGCTTCCCCTTCGATCCTCGCGTATGTGATGAGCCAGAAATATGTGGACAGCCAGCCGCTATACCGACAGGAGCAACAGTTTGCTCGTCTGGGTCTCACCCTCTCGCGGCAGACACTAGCCAACTGGATGATCTTCGGCGCAGAGCAGTGGCTTTCGCTACTGACAAACCGTATGCACGAGCATCTGCTGAACCAGGACATCGCGCATGCCGACGAAACGACATTGCAGGTGCTGTGTGAACCGGGCAAGTCAGCGCAAGCACAGTCCTATCTGTGGTTGTACCGAACCGGACGCATGGGACCACCCATCGTTCTATACGATTACCAGCCAACGCGCGGCGGCGAACATCCCCGAAAGTTTCTGGCGGGATTCAATGGCTACCTGCACGTGGACGGTTACCCTGGCTACCACAAAGTGTCCGGTGTGACGTTGGTCGGATGCTGGGCACATGCGCGCCGCAAGTTCGATGAGGCGCTGAAGGCGCTGCCTGCTTCGCAAGAC
Source organism: Brevibacillus sp. FSL K6-2834 (assembly GCF_038592925.1). NCBI lineage: Bacteria > Bacillati > Bacillota > Bacilli > Caryophanales > Paenibacillaceae > Brevibacillus > Brevibacillus sp. FSL K6-2834. The sequence goes on along the minus strand of NZ_CP151945.1, from coordinate 707,297 downwards.
AAAACCGAAACAGCTGCCTGGGAGGGACTCCAGTTCTGCAACCAGCTCTTTACCATCGAGCGAGAATGCAAGGATGCCGCTCCCCAGGAACGCTATGCCATCCGAATGGAGCGCAGTCGCCCTGTTCTGGATGCTTATTTGGCATGGCTGCGCCAGCAGCGCTCCCGTACCTTGCCGAAAAGTCTGCTTGGACAAGCGATTGCTTACAGCTTGAATCAATGGGACAAGCTGACGGCGTTCTTGAAGGACGGGCGACTGGAGATTGATAACAACCGCAGTGAGCGCTCCATCAAGCCTTTTGTGATCGGAAGAAAGAACTGGCTGTTCGCCAATACGCCACGCGGTGCAAAGGCCAGTGCGATCATCTATAGTGTGATTGAAACAGCGAAAGAGAATGGGTTGAACCCCTTCAAGTACTTGATGCTCTTGTTCGAACAACTCCCGCAGCTTCCCGATCCGAAAAATCCAGAAGCGTTGGACAGTTTACTCCCTTGGTCTCCATCGCTACCCTTGACCTGCCGTTTGTTCAAATCTTGATTCCAGCATAGATCAGCCCACATCTTGGCGACAAGGTGTGGGCTATTTGACGCTTACGTATCAATTCCATCAGTTTCCGGACATCTTACATAATTGAAATTCGTCTTCTCAACCCATTTAAGTGTTCCCGTGTAGCCTCCCGAGTTATAAGGGATATTATCTGGCGCATTAAAAGGAGGTAAATTGCACGGATCACCGCTCCTTGAAAAGCTTCTCGTTTCCTCCGCAACAAAAGAGTCCGCGGGAATATAAGTCCCTCCTGTTTGGACTTGGGTTACACTTCCGCTTTTATAAAGTGTTCCCGAGTACCCTCCTGAATTGTAAGAGATGCTACTAGGGAACGAACCAGTTGTATTCGTCAATGAGTCAGTCACCGTCTTAGACGGTGTGTGGCTTCCAGTCGGAGCCCCATTGTTCACGGTAATGGTTACATTATTTCCATTGACCGTGTATGAAACTGTCCCTGTATCTACGCTTATACTGGTAACACTCTTAAGGTTAGGGATGGTAATGGTTTTTGACTGTGATCTACTTGGGCTGGAAGGAAAACTGATCGTCTGCGTTGCAGCTTCCGTTTTCAGAGGCATAGACGAGAACAGTAATACTGCAGCGGTAATTGCAGCCGTAGCTTGCTTTATCCATTTTTTCATTGTCTCACTACCCTTCTCTACATCTTCCGCTCATTTTGTTCATTAATAATTCCTTTCATCTTCAAAAAACGAACCATCATAGTCGCGGCTTCTGCACGAGTGGTGTTACCGTTGGGTCGAAACGATCCATCCGGAAAGCCCTTTAAGAGCCCAGCAGCAGCCACTTTCTTCACGTCAACTGGATACTTCATGGCACTCTCGTCCTTGAACTTCACATCTTGCGAAGAGATTTCAGGAACATCTACGGCTGTCCAGAGGGCAATCTCTTCACGCGGGATCGCAGCATTAGGGAAGAAATGCCCTTCCAAATATACTTCCGGATTAATGTTCTTACGGACTACCAGAGAAGAAACCGGCCCGAAAAACCAATCATCTGGTTTTACATCAGAAAAGACCGTTGTTTCCACTGGCTTCGGAACTGTTGATGCCATTTTTAACACACGCTCCAAGAGCGCAGCATATTCCGCTCTCGTGATGGTTTTTTCCGGCTTAAACGTTCCATCTGGATAACCTTTCAGTAACCCGAGTTGGGTCATTAACAAAATGTCGTTTCTCGCCCAATGGTTTACAGAATCCGTGGGTACACTGAATATCGAATCATTCTTCAGATCTCCGCCGGTACTGTCAGCACTGTCTTCGTCCCTTTTTTCAGTATTTTCAAGAGGAACCGTTATAATTTGGGGATCGTTTTCGGTATTGGGAACCGTAACCACCACCGTTATTTCATCCTTTTTGTACGTAAACTCCAAATCTACAAAATTCCCCTCCTTGTCCACGATTTTATAAGCGCTCGTCCCTTCCGGAATGGATACCGTAGCCTTTTTTTCCGCGAACGCAAAAGAGTGGGCGCTTCCCACTAAGGAAAGCGCCACGACAATTGCGAACAACTTTTTCATCATTATTTCCCTCCAAACAGTCTCGCAAAAAATCCGCGTTTTTCTTTCACCGAGAATCCAGATACGAGAGTTTCCATCACTCCAATGAGGGCAACAGAGAAGGGATGGGATTTATCTTCTTGTACCAGCACCTTCCCCTCATTGTGAATGGCCCGCATGCCGGCCGCCTCCGGCAGAAACCCGATGATGGACAACCCGTTGAGGTAGGCTTTGCATTTTTCCCTCGTCAGGGTATTCCGGTCTTTCTTCGTCGGCTCAAAGTTGACCAACACACTGACTTTTTCCAAGGATAGTTGCCGTCTGCTCCAAAGATCCAGATATTCCTGTGAATCCTTGATGGTTGCCAAATCGTAGTCAACGACCAGCAGGGTCCTGTTCGCCATCGACATTGCCACACTGAGAAGGTCTTGCCGCTCTGGCCCGATATCAATCACCACGTAGTCAAATGTCCGAGTGAGATGGGTCAAAATGTAGCCGACAAGCTCGGGAGAGCAAGATTGGCCTACATTCACACCAGGCAGTACATACAGGCCGTTGGGGTGCTTAACCACCAGTTTGGTGAGAATTACTTGATCCGTTACAAGCGCGTTGTTCTCGAAGTACGGCTCCCACGTTTTCACATTTACTTCCGACTTGATTCGCATTCTAGTTGTCACGTTGCCGTGTGGGTGCATCAAGTCAACAAGAATGACCCGACCGTTTGCATGATCATGCAACAGCCGGGCCACGTTCATGGCGATGGTTGTTTTTCCGATCCCCCCCTTTGTTGAGGTAACCACAAACATCTGTCGTCCCCCGATGGGCCGAATGTGAAGTTCATCCAGACGTGAGAAGTTGACGGATACAGTCTCAGGTTGCTGGTCAATCGGAGGATGGAACTCTTGTTTTTCTTCCTTCCTTTGCTGCTCTTCATGTTCAATCGGTTCCGAAAACTTTGACTGTTCTTTGCTCCGGGGAACCGAAGAAGATGGTCTTGTCCTGGGTACCAAGCGAATGACGTGTTCAACAGGCTTCGTTTCCGTTTCCGAATCGTTTGTATCATATGAAGCGGTGGAAACATGATCCGTACGATCCAGGAAGTCGTGGGCACCATTCCGCATGGCATCCTTCATTTCTTCGACGTATTGTTCGCTCTTAAAATTCCCAAGGACATACACCGTTGCATGATCCCGCAGAAGAGGGAGCAGAACTTTATCCTCTGGCCAGAGAAGATACACGATGGCATTTGGAGTTTCCTGCACATGGGACAGCAACTGATCGGGTGAAACAACCGTTACGTCTTTATTTTTCAAGGGAACTGTAGAAAATACACGCTGTGTTTGAGTAGCGAGCATAATCATCTTCCTTTCGTTTTTTCAGTCATCAAGGATTTTCCACACGAACAATGAGTGTGCGCCACTCCCCTTTCGCCGGGGCTCGTATGTTTTGTTCGTCGCCATACATCTTCCGTAGTACACCTCTCCACTCTCTTTTTGTCATCGGAGCTGATTGGTCAAGTATGATGGGCGCTACTTCATAAGCAAGACCTAGCCGTTTGGCTTCCTTCATGGCTGCAATCGTCAACGTTTGATGGGTGGTTCCGACGAAAACCACCCTCTTTTTCGGATACGTTTTAGCGAAGTTGTACAACCGCTGCAAATCACGGGTGTACTGTCTCAATACCCGAACAGGTGTACTTCTTCGCTTTTCACCTGGTTCTATCAAGTGAATTTCAAACCAAATTTCGTCGTCGGACTCGTTGTAGGGGATCACAAATGTTCTCTCCAGGCCCATTTGCTTGGCTTCACGATAGTATTCCTTCTTGATCGCCTGCCGTTTGGCGACACCGAAAAAAACTAGAACAACGGCTCCCACATACAGAGTTGCAGCCAGGCACAAAAGTAACATCCCTATATAGTAGTGGGTTAAAAAACAGATGACAGCGATTGCCATCATCCCATTGAACAACCGATAATCCCGTTTCTGCCATACACGCATCTCGTGCATCCTCATCCGATACCACTTCTCATGTACTGATGGAGTGGGTCCATTTGAACGATCTTGACCAATTGATCGCATAGCCTCTCATCTGAAAACGCTCGGGGGATGCCGTTCGCAATGTCCAGATGGGCTTCATGGTCATACGGAAGCGCCAACGCAAGGAGGAGAGGAATCAGTTCTTGAGGGTGACAAGCCCCATCATGTGCCATATTCCATATCACTCCGGCGGGTTGAATTCCATCCAGCGCCTTGCTGATGATCACCTGCCGGGCGTAATCTGAATCTACGATTACATACACAACAGCCCCTGGTGGGATATCATCCTTTTTTGCTGCTTCCACAATCAGTACGCCAATCTTGGCAGAAGGCTTAGCATCCCTACCTGCAACCGTAAGGGGGATGTCGGATAGCGTAAACGGAAACGTTGGCGCGTTAAACCACAGTTTCGTCTTGCATGTCGGCGTACAATCCTTGTATAGAACGGGAACACGTAATCGTTTGGCTGCAGCTATAGCCGTATTCACGCCGACATATGTTTTTCCAGTCGATTCAGGTGAATACAGCACAATGATTTTCTCCGGAGTCGCTTCTGGTTCTTTCTTACGAGCCTCTACAGCTGATTTCTCGGCCATCGCTGATCTTTCGGGAGCGGTTTTGTTTTCTTTCCCGTGCGCTTCCCATTTCTCTCGCAGCTTTTCTCTAACGTCCGTCACAGACTTGGAAAATCGGAATACCCGTTGGTTTATCGGACGTTGAGAACCTTCCTGATTTTTCTCTTCAGTCGCTACCAGCTTAATTTCTTTTGCTCGGTAGGTATCCTCCGATGTAAGCTCCTCTTCCTGACGAAGAAGGTGTTTCACCTGTTTACGAGTACCAGGATAGTGAAGAGCGGCAATCACCTGATCCACCTTGATGGTATCCCCCATGATCAAATCGTAGATTCCCAATCCAATCAGCCTTGCCAAAAAGGGATGACCTGGCGGGCGTTCATTGAGGATCATGACAACACGAATCCCTTCCTCGACAATTGACTCCATTATTTTGAGAATGTTTGCTTCCGCCCCCACATGTCCCGCATTCTGATCAAAACGGGAAGTCGGAATGGTTTCCGAGAACAATACAACGTCTGGTTTCAATGAAGGAACCATGGTGACAAGCTGTTCCGCATACAATGCCCTGCCGACTTCCAAAATGCCATCCTTTTTGCTCACATAATCTTCCAGCGCTTCATCCCCTGTGGCAAAAACAATTTTCAAGACCATCACCTCACTGGAGGAATTCAATGAATTTGCGTAATAATGGGACGCCATGGATTGTTAAAAACAATCCTAGTGCGACAAAGAAAAGAAAGGACCAAATCCATGCCAGTATTTTTTTTAGTCCTAAAAAAAACAGCAGCACCGATCCCAAAACGAGAAACGGTCCTACCATCAAGAGAAATTTAACCGATAGTAACAGAGATAGTTCTGTTAACCATGACAGAATGACTTCCGTTTTTTTCTCCAACCAATCCAGGAACGCATCGTTTTCCAAGGAGGACGACTCCTTAATGATAAACGTCCCTTTTTGACTTTCCTCCAATCCAGATAAAATATGATTAGCGACGTCGTTTTGGGGCTGCTGTCCTTGCTCGGCGTATGCGACCGAGCTAAACAGCAACCAAACAATCATGAGAAACCATCCCCACTTTTTCATATGTCCCTCCTAATGTTTGATGATCCAGACCCGACGTTTTTGTCTTCCAAAATGAAAGGCATCTCGCTCGGGCGTTTAGAATACCGACCCGTTTTCTCTATTCATCATCAGGATTTAAAATATCGCCTCCTTCAAAATCAGGTTGCTCCCCGTAAACATCCAGAAGACCGTCTGCTTTTAAAAAGTCGATCCACTTGAGTGGGTCCCGCCGTTTCCCTCCAATGGTGACATCCATGTGAAGGTGGGCGCCGGTACTTCTCCCCGTACTGCCAACATACCCAATCAATTCTCCCTGCCGGACTCTCTGACCGGAAGAAACCACGAACTTACTTAGGTGCAGATACCGTACAACAATGTCCTGTATACGATTCTTTTCATGAACTTGTGTATCCAGTTTTAACGCAACGTAATTTCCGGCCGAGTCCGAACTTTTCGCAACCTGCACGATCCCTGAGTTAATCGCCAAAACTGGAATTTGTTCGGGTACTCCCCAGTCAACCCCATCGTGAAACTCTCGCTTGCCAAATAGTTCTCGGTAACAAAAACAGCTGGTAATGGGCCATGTACTGCCATCCCAAAATGTTTTTCCCCTCACTTCATAGTTTGGCGGCTCAATTTGAAAGCCAGGGTCGAGAATGTAGATGGGGATTGATTGGTAGTAATACGTGAATCCACTACCTAGGGCAACTTGAGCTTTGACCAACTTCTCCTCGACTGTATCTTCTCCACCCATGAAAAGGTAAACGACTTCCTCTTTCTTGGTTCGATTGGTGATGTCGTCTATCCAGGAAGTGAGGAGATCATAGGATATAAATAAAAACTTGGCTACCTCATCGACAAAACGATCCGCTAGAATGTCATCATTGATGTTTTCTGAGTATTCTTCCACAATCGCGTAGCCGTACCTCGGAATATACACTTTCATGCCGAGTTGAAGACCGTATGGGTTATCTTCGGCAACCGCAATCGTTCCGAACCGTGTATCACTTCCTCTTCGTGGCAGTGTACCAAGCGGTGTCCTGCCTTTATTGATACGCCACGAATTGTCGTAGACCTGAACTTTTGCAATCATGGATTCAATAAATTCTTTTGGCGTTCGTTCCGGCAGGAGAGCATACAAGTCGATTTCTCCCATCTCATTTCTGGGGGCAGAACCAATTGGCGATCGGGCAATCACTTGTTGCATTTCCGGAGGAAACAGGTATTTCACGCGGGGATCTTTCAGATCCCGATCAAATCCATAGGCTTGGAAAATAACGATGTCGATATTCTGGTTATCCTCCAAGCCATAGTGTCGAAGCGCCTGTTTCAACTTTTCATACGTGAAGTTCGTGTCTACGCGTGTTAACTCCTCACGACATGTTCGGGTGCCGTCCGAATGCTGCTCATAAACGGGTTGGTAATGATACTGATAGGTCCCGATGTAGGTATGAGCAAAATCAAGAAGGGTTTTGCCATCACAAGCGATTCGGAAGCGAAACTCCGGCTTGACCAGCTCGTAGGTTTGGTTCAGATACTTTTCCATTTGGGATAGATCGTCGAAGTTGTAGGCTAGTTTGTCGATAGCAGCCATGATGCCCCATGAAAGTTGATGATCATGCTGGAAGACCTGGTCAATTTCCTCTTCTGTCAATCCTTCTTTCCATGTAGCTGCTTTCTGCTCATACGCCGCTTTGATTTCCAGACCGATTTTCGGATCAAAATCATCTCTTCCGGTAAAGTTCAGCATTCCCCCCGTGAGATTGAACATCGAGTCTAGGGTTAACATCACGAGAAGCACAATAAAAAGCAGTGGTATCATGCTCAAAATGAGAGAGAACACCATTCGTTTGACATAACGAAAAAGAAGGCGGGCCATGAGCGCGCCCACCTTTTTCAACCGTTCCATCATTCTTTACGGAATCTCCTTTGGAGTTCCAATCCCTCTTCACCTTTTCTGAAACTGCTGATAATCAAGTGTGCCTCCCCCTTGTTCTTTACTGTGCTTGCTGGAACCCCCAATTTTTCTAGTGTGTACGCTTGTTTTTCGGTAACCGGATCAGCGAACCATGCGGGTTCAACGTTCACAGACGTTTGTCGATAGGGCTGCCGAAATGCCTCCCCCGATGAATGTTGGAGTGAACTTTTCCCTTGAGATACGGGCCGGAGAGCTGTTTGCTGCGGCGCTGGCGTAAATACCGGTTCAATGCGGTACTTCCTCACAGGAACGGATGGACCAGAAGAGGGTAAAGGAATCACCTTCCCGGTAACTTTTTCAAGATGCATTTTCTGCCCCTCCGCGTTCATCCTTCCAGCCAACGCTTGTTGATAGTTTTCCGCTGCTCCTTGATAGGTTCGTTCCAACTCCTCGTATCGAGCACCTGCATGAGATTCTGCTCGCTGTACTCTCTGTGCAGCCTGATTCACCTGATAGCCTGCTTCCCAATATTGAGCAAGGGAAGAACCAGGGCGATAACCTGCTTTCATGATTGATTGAACATCTTCGCTTCGATAAACGGGATTTACAGCCTGTTTCGTTTGCTGTAACTGCTTGTAGGCTTGTTCCACCTGCTGGCGGGCCATGTTCTTTTCCGGTGTATTTGGTTTGATGGCTTGGTAATCTGCCAACGCCCTTTCGTACGTTTGCTTGGCATCCTGAACCGTCTGGTTGGCATGAATCAGCTGCGTCCGTGAACGATGATACGCCCCTTCATGCTGCTGCAACAGGTTTCTTGCTTTTACGCGTTCTTCCGGCTCCATTTGTTGATACAAAGCATCAAGGTTACGTTTGGCCTGCAGGTGATCCTGCTTCGCTGCAAAAACCGGGCTAATCTGGCTGTCAACCTGACGGAGAGCAAATGCTGCTTCCTCTTCACGCTGACGGGCTTCTGCCCACTTCTGTGGTAATTCCATCATCTGTTGGTAGGCTGCTGCCTTTTGGCGATGATAATCACGGTCCAAAAACGGAAGCCGAGATGCTACGCTGTGGAGACCCTTTCGTACTTCCGGTGACGACGCTGCCGCGGTGATTTGGTTGGCTGCATATCCGGACAGTCTGGTACCCACTTTCGTTCCTGCTAACATACCGGGCGCACCGGCCAATGCCATTCCCGCTAATCCTCCAAAAGCGCCTGCACTAAACTGGAATCCACGCCGCAGGGTATTTCCAATGGACTGCCTTAGACTTTCGCCGGGTTGAGCCAAGCCGCTTTGTTGATAAGCGTCACGCATCCCGTGAAAGCTTTGCATGGCTAACTTCCCTGTGTTCATGACACCCGCAATTCCAAGACCCGAAAGAGTCAGATAGGCCATCTTCCGCATCCACCCTGCTCCCTCTTGAGCAAATCCACTACCTTGAAATACTTCCCGCACAAAAGCCCCAGCTGGAATAATCGCAAGCAATAATACGACTGAATAGGCAATCTTCTCCACATCAGGGGCATCCTGCATGAGATTGAAGGCAAAACAGTAGAGCAAGGCATGAACCGGCTGCGTGAACAGGTTGGTCAGCATTTCCCGATTCCACAATCCAAACAGGTGACGCTTGGAGGGAAAATTTTGCAGCATCGCAATGATCGGAAACAGCACCAATAACCCCATGATGACAATCTTCTGCATGAAGTAAATAAAAAAGATCATCCCGTGCTGAGCCAGAGAGATCAATTTCAGCAATGCTTCCGTCAACTTGTCCTCAATGCTGTAATTCAATAACCCCTGCACGACAATTTCCGGATCGACCAAATTGGCGAACAGGGCGACAAATAGCATGGCAATATCGGAATAGATCCCGACAAGAAAGGGGATAAACAGGATTGCCAACGCTGAAAGAACCATGGTGGAGATAATGCTTCGGGCAGTAATGCGATCCTGAACACCGCTCGGAAACATCAGGTAATTTGCCTGATACCCTACGATAATGACAGCTCCTGCCCAAAAGATTCCCATCATGTAGTAGTAGATGTACTTAATGATCTGCCATGTACTTTCATCAAAGCGATAGTAGGCAAAACGGTCTTTGTCCTTAAATCGCACCTCTTCCGTACCGTCTTCGCTCTTCACAATTTCAAAGTTAAAGATTTGCCGCTCCGGCGGCGGAATCAAGAGTTCGAGCCATGCGGCTACCTTCTGAACCACGAAACCTACACTACTCCCCAGGAAGTTGGCGTCATTAAAGGCAATATCATACGCTGAAACACCAATACCGGTGAGGATCGCTCCCCATTTTGCCTTGTCATAAACTTTCTTCGCTTTTTCCCCCACTTTCGTTGCCTTATCTGAAATTTTTCCAAACCAACCGTCTTTGAAAAGATTTCCGATCCAGCTCCCTACAGCTCCACCTTTACCGGCGTCTGCTTTATACACACCAAATGTCGTCAGGCCAACACCGGTAAGCATGACAATGGCCACAGTAAGGATTACGACTCGTCTCCACAATGTTTGCTCACCCCCCATGCTCTGGGAAGAAAATCTCCTGTTCCCAAGGAGAGAACTGCGTCACCACACGCACACTGTATTTTGGCTGCTTGATGATCGCGTGGTGAGCTAATCCCATTCCCAAAAATTCCAGTTCCCCTTCGGTTAGTTTGAACAGCTCGGCACATCTCTGCAGATCGCCTTCGTGTTGAGCAAAGATAATTTTCGTGTCGCTGTTCTGTATGACTGCCCTGCCGTGCTCATTCTCATAAAACTTTTGGAAGTTCTGAGTTGCCGCAATCGGCCCTCCCTTTCTCTTGCGGAACCGCCGGAAATAGGTTTCCAACGCCTTGGCCGAATACAGGTTTTTGAACAGTTCCTGGCACTCGTCCGCATCAACGCGGAACAAAGAGCCATCATCCAAATCGCGCTTTTTCAAAAAGCGGTTCTCCAGATAAGAAAGAACCACAATGTTGGCAATCGGTAATAATTCCGAATTGTGAAGATCCCTCAAACCAAATCCTGCACAAGGTGCCTTTCCAAGTTCCACATTGGTTTGACAATCAAAAATCCCAAGGGTTCCCTTATCCGTGAATCGTTCAAGGGTTAATACGGTACCTTGCAACTCGCTGATCCCTTCCGCCAGCAAACAAAACTCATGATAAAAGTTCCCAAATTGCGGCGGTTTCTTTTTTTGCTTTGTGACGAATTGGTTATTCTGAGGATCAAAATATGCGTCATGATACAAACTGCGTGGATCTTCCGTAATCCCACACTTTTCATAAGCCCTGCGCCACGCCCGATCCATATATGCTGCGATCACTTTATGATCGGCACTATCCGTCAGACCCGCCATTGCAGCTGACAGGTTGACCATATCTTCGACCTTCCCCTGCAGGTCTACAATGAAGCCGCGTTCCTTGTGGTGTTCTACTTCGATGTCTGCTGGGTTGAACCGTAAATCGGAGTAACGGCTGATCGGCAGATAGATACCTCCCAAGGTTTCAATGGTTCTTTTCAGGTCTCCTTCCTGATCGATCACCGCATGGTAAACGCCGAAAGGAACCTCTCCTGTAATGATCTTTTGAAGCATAGCGGTTTTTCCGGTACCCGAAACACCAATAAGGGAGATACCAAAATTGTTGACGTGCTGTTTATTGAAACCATCGAAAAGGACCGGAGAACCAACGTCGTAGTTTAATCCCAATATCGGGCCATCCTCATGCGGCCAATCCGATACGGTAAAGGGATACAGGTTGGTTCCCGCAGCCAAATTCATCTCCTTCCACGCTTCTTTTCGCTTGATGGCCAGAGGACTGACCGCTTTGAACATCAGGTCATGCTCATGGTCTGCTGGCTTCAGGCAGTCCTTGGTCCCGCCGAACTTTGACATGAGGCGGTCTGCCTTTTTTTCTAGCTCTTCCTGGCTTGTGGCAGCCAGAATGATAAAGTTATCGAAGTAGATTATGCGATCTCGATTGTTATCAATATCAGAACGTAATTGCTGGAGCATGGCCAGTTCCTCTTGTTTGGACAGCACACCACGGCTGGACGCTTGTTTGGCACGATCAATAAGTTTGGATTCGATTCCCTCAATACGGGTCGTTAGCCAGGACAAAATCCTGTCTTTGTCAACAGGGGCGATATATTGGATGAAATCAATATCCCCAGGGAAACTCACAAGTGGGTGCAGATATCCAAAGTCAATTTCAGACGGCCACCCGTCTACAAAAAACGATTGGATATACCTCTCTCCTACCTGAATGTACGTAGCAGGTGAGAGATCAGCAAAGTTTGGAGCCAACACTTCAATAAAATCGTGGATCGGACGATATTCATCATCCTTCTCCTTCTTGGCCAACCAAGTGAACTTGACTTTTGTTTTCAGGTTAAGCAAACGCGGGCACCCCTCTCACAAACAAGCTGTCAAACCCCTTTTCATAGAGATCAACACCCGAGATGTACTTGGACTGTTTTTTATTGCACCAAGCATGCAGAATGTCGTAAACTTCCGGTGTCTCCAGACGTTTGTATCGCCGTACAAACCGTTGGATACGCCCCAAAGACTCCTCGATGCGATCACTGAGAAAGTCATTGGCTTTTTCCGGAGAGCGGGTTGGGTCATCTAAAGGAAACACAAGAAAGTTTCGGCGAACCGGCAGGTTTCTCGATGCCAGCAACTCCCGATTGAAGTGTTCTTGCTCCATCAAAAACGCCTCCGTTGTTGAACCGGAAGCGTTATAGGTACGGATAAAGTTGAACCGATTTTCTTTTTGTCTTTTCATGACTTCTTCGAGATCGACCTGACGGCTTTGAATGTACAAAGCAATTTCAATCTCCAACGTCCGCAAAAAGTCCTGCCAGCCAAAGTACACATTCCGCATCTCTTTTTCCGAACAGTGGGTCAACGGAATGGGAAAAATCTCTAAATACTTCCGATAGCGGCCGTTTGATAAGATTACAAGTCCATCCAGGACATCTTCCAGTTCCAGATACTCCGGCCAACTAATGCTCTTTCTGGAGTCCAATGTATCCTCTCCTTTCCCTTCGGGTCACTCTTTTCGGTCTCAACCGGAACAAAAACCGTCGCCACCACACGATCCATGGAGATTCCCCATTGATTTTTCGAAACATGAGATAGCCCCCTGCAATAGGAAACAAGGGGACAATCTCGTACAAACCAATGGAAACGGAGACAAGCAGCCCGGTAAATGAAACAATGCAAATGATCCATTGTGTGTTAGACAAGACAAAGAGGGGGATGTCATTCTTTATCCCTTTCGGTACTCGGGCACGCATGACTCACACCATCCTTATTATGTCAAAAGCATGTTGTAGATCACCTTGGCTAACGTAACCAGGCTTGCAATCAACAGCAGTCCAATGATAATGCCAAACCCCCATGTTTTGGCCGTCTGTCTGGCGTTTTGCCCGAAGGCAATGAAATTTAGAAAAAACCCCAGCAATGCACCGGAAATGACGGATGCAGACAATGATATCCCAATCACCCAGTTGAAGATTTTGTTGATCAACTGGCTAAAATCATTTTCGGGATTTCCTTCGGCAAGTCCAAATGGGTCAAAATTTGGCTTGCTGTTTACATTTGCATACGCCACTTGGGACTGAGTAATCGGGACTAACAGTGACGAGAACAAAATGGCAACAAGCATCAGGATCTTGACTGATTTGACAGTCCAGCTCATGCTAATTCACCTTTCCTTTTTCAGCAATTGGGAAAATCTCGAGGCTAGCTGCGCAAAATTCCTCCCTCCCTTCAAGCATGTATTGCTAAGCCTCTCACTAATAGAAAAAGCCCGGTACCGTTTGGATACCAGGGCATTCAAAATGTAGCGCTCCTAACCAGGGAGATATGACTGTATAATAATCCACGCTGTGTAGACAGTGGCCCCCCATTGGACAAGCAGCCGTTCAGCGGTTGAACCTGTTTGAAAAAGCGTTACTCCGAAGCGCCTTGAGCTCAACGGAGAAAACAGTGCAATCTTTTCAGATATGAAATCCAAGGCGAGATGAGAACCGTACCCAATCAGGGCCGGAATCCACAAGTTAGGTTGATACAACCAAGCAAATGCGACAACGACTCCGATTCCCACAAAGCCATGTGTAGGGCTTTCCCGGTTTTTTACAAGTACCAGCAAAAGCAGAACAACCCCAATAGCCATGAATAACGGTTCTCGATTCACCCATCCGTAATAGACCAGCATCCCTCCTAAAACCAAAAACACAATAGGACGGAGCCAGGAAGGAATGAAGGGCATCAACATCCCACCCATTCGACTTCTTGGCTCCGTTATATCAGGTAGTAACGACGAAAAAATCGCTGTTCCCAGTCCCATGGCCCACAGCGGCAATTCATCCCATTGACGCGGTAGATTGTACGTACAGTACGCAGCAACCGCAACAGTCATATGTGTGCGTCCTAGCATGGAAGGCTCTCCTTCAGGTTGAGTAACTGTTTATTGATGTCATCTAACTTTTCTCGTATAATCGCCACTCGTTCGGGAGGACATGTACGCAACTCTCGTTTCAACTTGGCTCGCTCCGAAAGCAATCGTTGCACATGGTTGTTGATTTCAAACAGAACTCCCAACCAATTTAATCCTCCTTTCACAAAACGTGCCCAAAACAAAAAGCCCTTTGCAACAGGGCCTCTTACTTCAATGCTAGTAACCGACCAAATACGGTATCGAACATGTCAATTTTGGATTCTGCCGCTTTTCTTGCTTCCTCAAGTGATGTGAATTCCTTTCCGTCATCCAATGAACGATACTTTTTTGGAGATTCAATCTCAAAAACGTAAGCTTGGGTATCACGGCGAAATGTAACCTTTCCTTGATACCCCTTTTTCTTGAACGTCCACTCCACCGGCTGTAGATACGGAAAGTCACGTAAGGTAACGGGTATTAATTTCAACCACAAAACCCCCAATCATCATACAAAAATGGGTATTTTAAGCGACGAAAGGAATAAAAATATCGCTTTTCCAAGCGATTCGGAATGTGCGTATAATTTAAGCACTTTCATATTGTCAATACATAGCATAAATCATCATGGGAATGTTTTCAAGTACCAAGTTACCAGAAACTCACCATGACAAGTTGTTCCACCTCATTTTCCCCTCCTACACGAGTAACAGAATCGAATGACATCCCCTGTTCCTCTTCCTGTTGCTCTCGGTCCAACCGCTCAAACCGAAAATGTTGAAGATTTGCAAGCATGCTTCTTACCTTTACACAATAGTTGAACAGACGTGCTTTTTTGGCCTGCCATTGGCCACTTGCCTGTTTCATGACAAGGGAATTTGTACCGAGTAACTTTACCGCTGTAATGCCACGGGCGAGTATTTCTTCAAGCAACACCTGGAGCGCATGATAGTACGCCTCGTTCCGATCAAGTCCTTCAACACGCTCTTGAAATTGCCACACCCTTTCTCCTTCTGGAGAAATTAACCACGCAATAGCATACAAATTCTTCTTGTTTCGGGTAATGTCAAAGCAACCTGTATACATCTTGTCTGCACCATCCTTTTTTTCATCCTTGCCGATATCGAACTCTCGCCATCGTACCTTGGAGACTGATCTTTGGCCGATCTACCGCGTAATAGTCTTCCCCATTATGTTCAATCCTGGTTCGTACCCAATATCCACCGTCCTCTTCTTCGTTCACCAATATTTCGATGGTCTCTCCGCAGGTGAAGTAATGATCCTCATTGATGGCATATCTGCCGCTGCTGTTTTTGTACAAACGTCCCTGAGCGGTAACCTTCTTGTTCAAATAGCTAAGATCATACAAAGCTGCTTCCAAGTGTTCTGTTACTCTGTTCAGCAGATGATATTCCAGTTGCTCGTCTGCAGATAATACGCTCGGCTCAATATTTTCGAGGGATCGATTTACCTGCTGAACAGCAACCGATAGTGGGAGTTTTCCCAGCAAAACTTTCATGTGATTGATTTCGTCCATGTTCCTCATCCTCTCTTGTTTTTCGGTTTGAAGTTGTTCTGCAATATCTTTAAAAACGTCCTTCGGCCTCAACACTTTGAATTCGAACCCCTTACTTTGTAGCGTCTTTTTGGTCAGTTCAACTCCTTTTCCGCCCGCCTCGTCATTATCTCGGACAACGTAAATCTTCACATCTTTTCCAACAACCCGTTCTATCAGGCACGCTTGTTCGATTGATAGATGTGAAGCTTGCATGGCCGCAGCTGGTACCCGAAGCTCTTGGCGCATTAAGATTGCATCAAATCCCCCCTCTACCAAGTAAAGTGTCTTGCTGCGTTTTGCCTCTTTCAACACTTCATAAAGGCCAAACAAAACAGCCCCTTTTTGAAAGAGGCTGTCGTCAGGCGTATTGCGGTATCGTTTTTTGGAAGTGGGTGCAATGGATTTGTACGTAAACCCAAGCACATCCCCTGTTACTGCGTCTCGGTTGGAGAATACGATACTGTTGGTCTTCTGATCCCATCCAATGCCATACGTTCGGATGGTATTAGCATCCAATCCCCTTTCTCTTAGATAGTTCTGGGCAACCTGAGAAAGACAAAGATCGAAAGCGTACTGATGGGCCTGTTTCCGTCGTTGCATCTTAAGGAGCCTGTTTGAAACAGTGGCCTTCTCCTGCTTGCGTGAAGTTTGACCACGGACTCGTCTGGATTTCCCCCAATCAAGCCAAGCGCGATAAGCCTCCCCTGGTTTTGCTAAAAGCACTCGGGTATCACCTTTCAGCAATAGCTGACGGACGTCCTTTAGCACCTTCCGTACCGAGTCTCCAAAGCGCATTCCGTACATGTGTCGAACCATTTCCGCAGCATCGCCAGAAATGGAGCAGGCATGGCAGTACCAGATGCCTTTTTCCCTGTTGGCATACATACTTGGTTCGGTATCCCCATGGAGCGGGCACAAGCAAGGATGTTCACCCGATCGGTTTTCTCTTTGAACCGTAATCCCAAGATGACGGAGATATACCGGGAGGTCTATCCATTCTCGTATCCATGTTGCAGCAGCTCGTACTTGATCAGTGGAAACTCTCGTAGGCAAAATCAATACACTCGCGAGAGAGATCGCAGTGATTTCCCCCTTGTCACAATCAATTGGTTTTAGAGCCGTGGTCCCCGCCTGCTGATTGACCAATGTTGCAGGATTCACACACGCGCGCGTAACCAACTGGGGTAATATATACTTTTTTATATATACTCCATTAGCGGCTGCCGGTTCTTGGAATGCAACATTACCTGCTTTATCCATGCAATTGCAGCTGGGGACAAATGCAACATCGCTTTCCATTCCCGCTGCAACATCAGCAACGAACTGCTCCTTATTGGCGTTTCCTCTGCCCTCCTTCTTTTTCAAGCCCCGAACCCTCTTCTTTTCTCTTAGAGTTGTCTTTAATGCAACATTACTATTGCGTGCTTTCCGTGGGACTACTTTGACCTGAGAAGCATCCTGCCGCCACTCACCCACCTTTTCGATTTTGACCCCTTCACATGTCCGTTGTGTCTGGATCAGATTGGCAATTTCAAGTTTCCGTATATTCCTCCAAACGGTAGCTCTGTGAACTGCAAAAACATCTGCAACATCACTGAAACGAACAAAGGAATGGTTGACCAAATACACATAAAGTTGGTATAATTTGTTTGTGTTCATATCGGGATTCAAAAGGGACTAGCTGCATATAGTCCCTTTTTCTTTCCTCCTTTCTTCTTCCATGGACTTCGCCCATGTACCCCAGTCTCGTCTCCTCCTTGTCCACCTTGCGGCGGTCTCTTTTAACGAGTCGACAGGATTCACTTTAATGTTACGGCCCGCTGATTTGCTCGCACTCCTTTCGGAGTTACTTTGTCACAGGGCTACAACCTTAGGATTTCTCCACCAGTTGCCTGTCAGCTACGAGGCGACTTGGCTCTTACCTCGGTTGGACTTTCACCAACTAGCAATTAACGGCTTGCTGGGCACGCAATACAAAAAACCACCTTAAAGGTGGTGACATATTTTCCAATGTCAAGTTGTTGATTCCCCTGGCGGGCAAAGGTGCCGTTTTTTTGCCGTCCTTTATTTTCCTTCCTTGTCGTCGCATGATTCAGTCTTACCTATTGTAGAAGTGAGGTCGGATAATCGCGAAAGAAGGGACTTTATTCCTTTAGGATCCAACCTTGCATCACGATATGCTTCCATTGCTTTCGAACGCCATAGTTCATTCCCAGTCTCAGTGAAATCCAACCGCAAACTTCGTACGACCTGAACCGCTTGATTTGCCCAATCAAGGAATGCTGGTTGATGCCAGAAAGTGAGTTCTTGTGCATACGTCACCGCTGAATCTTCAATTGTCTGTGACGGGGAAATAAATACTCTTACATATTCTGTATTTGCAGCAAGACCTGTAACATGGTTCTGTATATATGTCGGGTGCGTTGTAAGTTGACGAACCTTATATAACGGTATTGGTTTTGATCCATCCGTTTCCGTATAGTCTTCAGACACCAAACAAAAGTCGTTTCCACAGATCCACCATGGGTCTGGACCACCTGTATCCTCAGTATTCCCGGCATCATACCCTAGCAGTGTTCCGAGTTTCACATGGGCTTGTTCAAATGCGTTCCCATCCGTATTTGAAGCCAGCCCGCTCAGGATTTCCTGGACTAAACAATTAAATTTCCTATCACTACTTATGCCCAATTTGGAGAGTTGGCCTTCTAAACGCTCGATAAGAAATGCAAGGTGTTTGTCGTCTTCTGTTTTATCGTTGTTCTTTGAGGGTGCTGGCACTAGATTACGAAGCCAAGAAACAGAATTAGTGCAATGCGCTGCTTGATTGAACTTATTACGTGCCGTTGCGGCAAAGCTTTCATCATTTTGTGCCGCAAGCCATGCTGTACTACCTGCCAGATAATACCAAAAACCACGATAACCCTTTAACTCGTCACCATCCAGCAGTGAAGCAACGCTGTTAGCATGCTTCAACGCTCCTTGGTAATCGCCTGCCCACATATCCCTCTGATAATAAAGCTCATACGACACTGCTTTCTGTAGTTTATCCATCAGCGGATCCGGCTTCCGTTCATAATCTTGACGTCGCATCAGAATTTGAGCATCTGCATCTTTCCAATCTTCATTTTGGGCCAAGAAAATTCGGTACATGTCCAAGAAGTCGTCAATACCTGTTGCAGCTTTAGATTCATCATAACCAAAAAGCAGCTCAGCCTGCATTTCTGGATGATAAAGTTGAATATTTTCTCTTTGGAGCAAACGATCTTGCAGTTCATCTCCTACTATACAAACAGCCGAGTAGTCCGTTGCGCTCCGTGTACAACGGCCTACTGCTTGTACAATGCGAGTACGAACCCGATCCCTGAGTAGCAGTGAGGCGGCCATTCTAGTTTCCAGAAATCGCTCATGTAGGTTCGCAGCTGATGGCAACCCCTGCATAATTTCGAGACGGCACTCGTCCCCTATGAGATTAATGCCATCATAACGGTTTGCAAGGACAGCTACGGCGTTAGTGTTCTTAGTAAACTCATGTTTGGAATGCTCAATATCGCTGGCTTGGTAGATATCCTTACTTCCAATTTGAGAAATTTCCGCGATAAGATCGTCTGCTGACTGTTGATCCGGTACCAGAATAAGTGAACGGGAAGATTCCTTTATTAACGAATGGACAAGCTTATTTGATTCCACATCGTTCAAAGCAACACCTGGGAAGAAAAATAAACGTCTTCCAACACCATGTTTTTCCCATCCTTCGGGGGCTTTGATACGTTTTATCTTGTCGCGGCCCGTAATTCGCTCTAGCTCACCACCAAGTCCAAGTGTAGCAGACATGTAGAGTCGCTGATTTGCATGTGAGAATGGCGGATGCGTGAGAGTAGGCGGAATAATCGGTCGAATCAATATTGACCCGTAATTCACATAGACATGGCAGGCTCGAAGGTGTTCCCTTAAAACGGACCAATTATACTTAAGCGTTTCTTGACCCTGTACGGCTTCGTCTAAATACGGAATCACCTGCCTCAATTGCGAAACGAATTTAGGGGTCGGTATTTTTTCGACCCATGCTTTATCATTAGGAGAGGCGTTGTCGGATAACATCCGCTGATACTGCTCAGGTGGCAAGCCGTCCTTTAAAATTTCGAGCAGTTGCGCATAAATAACAGGGAAATCATATCTCGAAATATTCAGCGACCAATGTTTGACAATATAGTTCTCTGATGCATGCGCATCATCCAACACAATAAAGTTTGGATTGTAAAAGAACGGATTTGTATTAAACAGGCTGCTGTAAGTCGTCACAGCGATCGCTTCACCCTGGTTATACTCTGCTTTCGCTTTTGGGTGGTAATCACGTTGCGATCCGGTGAATGCAAGAGTATTGATCCCAAATTTTGTTCGTGCTTCATCAACTACCTGGTGAACAAGTTGTTTCGTCGGACATAGGTATACGACTCGTTCCTTCAGCTGACGCCGCCGCCACTCGCCAACTAGCAGACCGATCAGCGTCTTACCGCTGCCAGTTGGCAACTCCATTGCAACCTCGGGGTAATCTACTAGGTCCTTTTTGTACTCTCTTAAAACGTCTGCTTGATGCGACAATAATCCTTCGACGCTACGATTACGCAAATCATAAAATAGCGCTTCTGGACTCTCAATGTTTGAACCACCCCGGTACTTCGATTTAAAACCCATCCGCAGCACTCCTTTAATAAAAAATGACTATTTAACAAAATGCATATTATTACTATATTATACATTACCATACAATTGAACTAATTTGGGCATTTGTATAATAAAACAACACTCAGATGATCCTGATGTATATTGCAATTTAAAAATGCTGAGTTTTGCAATGCATTTATACAATCGTGGCTTTACATAGAGAGGCGAGTATGATAGGATGGATCGCCAAGCCAAATCTTATTGATATCGCCCTTTCTGCCTGTATCATACCCGTAGAGGCTCCATGTCAAGCTGCTGCATAAGCGGTGCATGCTGCGTATGAATATACGGCATTATTCGGCACTCTTAGATTGCCAAACACACCCATGCGGATAGCCATGATATAATTATGGTTGCAAACTTGGATTCGGCTCCCTGCTCGGGGGCTTTTTCTTTTTTGTCCCAACCCCCTTCTGCTACTTTTAGCCCGGAAGGGGGTGATACTATGACCAAGCGTCTGTACTTTTTTGTAAGTCTCTCTGACGCTCTGCGGATCAGTCAGGAACTGTCGCAGTTCGGTGTGACTCGTTACCATGTTCAGCCTCATGAGACAGGGGTCGCATTCGTCTTCGAGCGGGTATCTGACGTGACCCAGATCGTCTTGAGGCATTTGTTTGGTACAGATGGCGAGTCAAAACAAGACTAACCCATCGGCTGGTGTTCCCGATAAAGGGGGCACCAGCTCCGTATTTTCAACTTAAACAACTTGTCCATCTGTTGTAGTATAGTAACTAGTTGGTCTCTAAAATTTTTCTCCGAAAGAGGTTGTTACATGAGGCACGGCTGTTTGGGTAGGGACTGTAAAATATTTTGTGTAAACTCTCATTCCACATTCCATTACAATGAAACAAAGTGAGGTTGAGAGAACACATGGGACTCATTCCAAAAGACCAGCTGCGCCAACTTATCAAAGAACACAACTTGCAAACCATGGAGGATGTTCAAAAAGCCCTGAAGGACATTTTTGCAGAAACACTGCAAGAAATGTTGGAGGCCGAATTGGATACCGAATTGGGCTATGCCAAGCATGACAGCAAGCAGAAGCAGACGAAAAACAGTCGGAACGGCTATAGCAAAAAAACGGTTACGTCTGAGTATGGGGAGTTGGATCTCACGATTCCCCGTGATCGTCTTGGAGAATTTGAACCTGCGATTGTCAAGAAACACCAGAGACATGTAACGGGTATTGAAGATCAAATCGTCTCTATGTACGCCAAAGGCATGAGCACACGGGATATTCAGGATCATTTGCACAATCTGTATGGACTTGAGGTATCCCCGACCCTTATCTCCAACGTAACAGCTAAACTGTTACCTCTTATCAAGGAATGGCAAAATCGCCCGCTGCAAAGCGTGTATTCCGTTGTTTTCATGGATGCCATTCATTTTAAGGTAAAACAGGACGGGCAAATTATCAGCAAAGCCGCCTATATGGTCATTGGCATTGATTTGGAAGGCTATAAGGACGTTCTTGGCATCTGGATCGGAGAAAACGAGTCAGCCAAGTTCTGGCTACATGTGTTGACGGATCTGAAAAATCGTGGCGTTCAGGACATTTTGATTATCTGTGTAGACAATTTAAAAGGCTTCAGCGAAGCCATTGCAGCCAGCTATCCGCAAACGGAGGTTCAAAAATGTATCATCCACCAGATCCGCAATTCCATCAAATATGTGTCGTACAAGGATTTGAAGAAGATTACTACGGCCTTGCGTCCGATCTATACGGCCCCAACGGAAGAGGCGGCTCTCCTGGAATTGGATCAATTTGAGGAGACCTGGGGAAAACAGTATCCCCTGATTGTCCGGTCGTGGCGGAGTAACTGGGATGAACTGGCGACCTTTTTCAAATACTCCCCCGAGTTGCGCAAGCTCATCTATACAACGAATATGATCGAAAGCTACCATCGACAACTCCGGAAGGTGACAAAGGGAAAAAGTATCTTTCCGACGGATGAATCGCTACTCAAAATGCTATATTTGGCGACGATGGATGTCATTCGGAAGTGGACAGGGCGGGTCCAAAATTGGGGGCAAATCCTTCTCCAGTTGACTGTACATTTCCCAGAACGGGTACAGATTCGATGAAGGGCTTTACATGGAGGGGGCGGGCATGATAGGCTACTTTGCCTTGCGATGGTGTGATCTTCTCCATCGCTCAATCGCAAGAACTCATGCCCGCCAGTGGCTCCATGTCAAGCCCGACATATGAAGCATCGTTTTCACGTTTACACAAAAATCTTGACAGACTCTTTGGGTATCATTTTCCTTGGTCTATGTGTACTCGCCTATGCTTTTGTGAAGGCTTGGCAAAAATTTGGAGAGACTTATAACACTCTGTTTTAATATTCCTGTCCTCTTTTTCTCTTTTGTTAAATCAACTCCAACTCTTTCAGCGTGTGTTGGCGACACCAACAGCACAGTAATCAGTGCTTCTCTCCTTTATGATCTGCAACGCCTCGACCAGCTTTTTCTCACGTGCTATGGCTTTGTTGTAAGCGCCTATCCACTGTTCCTCACGTCTCTGTGCTTTGTCCAGAAGTTCCCCTAGTCGCTGGTTTCCCCTTTGGTGACAGACAATTGCATGTTCATCATTTGTCCCCCTCTTAACATAATTGATTGTGTAAAACCTTTTTTTGTCCCAACCCGGTATGCTACGCTCACCACAAGGAGCGTGATCATATGGAAAAGTCGTTTTACTATCCGGTACCCTGGTCGGAGGTCAGCTACCTTCGTGAGGCCCTGGCCGCTCTGGAGATTCCGTTTGTCCTCGAACAGGATGATCGTCTTGAACTGGCCGCTGGGGAAATAGCCTTTGTATTCCCTGACCTCCCCATCAGGCAGTACCGCCACGTCTTCGAGTTGCTCGGCAATGCTGGCCGGCGGTATCCAAGTTAACCCCCTCTTGTAATGAATGGCATCCCAAGCTTTATAAACTAGGAAAAAACAACAGCCCTTCTCTCCTCCCAATTAGGAAGAGTCGGGGCTGCCTTGTTCAGTCCATATAGCTGAATGTCCTCAACGATTCGTTTGGTTAGTCTCGTATTACGTGCCACAATCTTGTTGTTCTTAATCGCAATCTGCAAGGCTTTTTTGGTTCCCACCAAGACTACTTTGGATTCGGCCCGGGTGATTCCGGTGTAAATGAGATTTCTCGCAAGCATGATGTAATGACTGGTCGATACCGGTATGATGACGATGGGAGCCTGCCCTCCCTGCGACTTGTGTATGGTGATACTATAGGCCAGTTGAAGCTCATGTAATTCTTCCTTTGTGTATGTCACCGCTTGGCCGTTGATCGTGCAGTACAGACCTTTCTCTTCCGTTACGTGCCCTTCTTTGTCCAGCAGGTAATCAATCCGATTAATCGTGCCGATATCGCCGTTGAAAACCCCTTTTGTGTAGTTGTTCTTGGTCTGTATGATCTTGTCCCCGACTCGAAAGACTGTTTTCCCGACCACGATTTCTTCTTTATAGGGGGCAGAGGGATTGAGGGTTTCCTGGAGCACACGATTCAGCTCTTCTGTTCCAATGGGTCCCTTTTTCATGGGACTGAGGACAAGAATATCTGCAGCGGTGTATCCAAGCTGTGTAAACCTCACCACACTGTTCCGAATCGTTGCAGCGATCTCTTCCGGCTTTTCCCGCTGGATGAAGTAAAAGTCTTGTTTCGCTGGATCAATGACAATTGACTCGCCTTTATTGATCCGGTGAGCATTGGTAACAATCTGGCTGTTTTGCGCCTGGCGAAAGACTTCTGTGAGCCGCACGTGCGGAACGCCAGCGTCCAACATATCTTTTAGTACATTTCCTGGGTTCACGGAAGGGAGCTGATCCTGATCCCCTACCAGTAGTACTTTCGTTTTGTTCGGATTGATCGCTCTAAACAACAGATCGGCCAGCTGTATGTCCATCATGGATATTTCATCGACGATGAGTAAATCTGCTTCAAGCGGATTGCTCTCGTTGAATTCAGGCTCCTCTCCCGGCCGGAAGTTAATGAGCCTGTGAATGGTGGCCGCATCCAGTCCGGTTACCTCCGTCAGTTTGCGGCTGGCTCGTCCTGTCGGTGCAGCCAAAGCAATACTTGCCACTGGGTTAAGCCGTTGATACACATCAATGACGGCTTTTACGCTTGCGGTTTTCCCACATCCTGGACCACCGGTTAAGATCAACAGGTTTTCCGTGAACAACTTCCGGATCGCTTCACGTTGTCCTTCCGCCAATACGATTTTGGAACGTACCTGGTAGTCTTTGATGGCAGTATCGATAGCAGCCATGTTTACGTTGTTACTGCCGCTTCGCATAAATTTGAGCAGGAGTTGGGCCAGTCTCTTTTCGGAGCGATACAAAAAAGGAGGATAGACTCCCTCTTCCTCTATGATGAGGCGGCCGTTTTCCTCCAGCTGAAAAATCCCCTGTTCAACCTCTTCCCGTGTAATGTGTACGTCCGAGTTGTGGTTGAGAACCTTCAGAACCTCATCGATCAACTCTGCTTCTGGAATGAAGCAATGGCCAAAATCGAAGCACATCTTTTTCAGAACATAATCCACACAGGATTCAATCCGGAACATTGAGTTGGGCATAATGCCCATCCTTTTAGCGATTTCGTCTGCCTTAAGAAAGCCGATGAGATCCAGTTTGGTGAGCTGGTACGGATTCCGCTTGATAATGTCCAGCGTGTTGGAGCCAAAATCTTTGTAGGTCTTCACGACAATACTTGTACTTATCCCGTACTGTGACAGCTCCATCATGATCTGTTGAACCTCAAACGATGCCCGCACACTGGAGACAATAGAAGATGCCTTTTGCTGACCAATTCCACGGATCGGCAGCAAGCAAGCTTCTCCTTCTTTCATGATAATATCTAATGCGTTCTCACCCAGGACATCAACAATCTGCTTGGCTCTTTTCTCCCCGCAGCCTTTCACCAAGGACGATGAAAGGAAAGCAATTACCTGTTCCTTGCTTTTCGGAATCGGACGTTCCCAACGCTCGACACGGTACTGTTCGCCAAACTGGGGATGTTTAAACCAATCGCCGTAAACCGTGATTTTCTCGTTTGGCTCTACCCCATAAATAGTCCCGATGATGGTAATTTCTTCGCCATCGTCTTGTTTAAGAATGGCAACAATGAAGTCGTTGTTCGGTTGCCGAAACTTATAACGGACTAATGTTCCGGTTTTCCCACTCAATGTTACACCTCCTCGTTGTGTCACTTTTTTGATATAGTAGTTTTAAGTTTGGTAACGAAATCAACTCGGGTTACAGGCTTACACTATGGATCAAACAACATGTCCTCATCTCTCCCCCCAATAAAACATAATGATCACAGTAACAAGCCAAAGGATGCTAGCAATTATTTTCGCTGGTTTAAAGGAATCCATTGTTATCTCCCTCCACTGTTTTTTCCTCAAAAAGCTGTACAGATTAAACAATGTCAGGAGAATATCCAACAAGCTGATGAAATGTTGTCTACAGGGGAATTTAACTCGCATATGAACTACTATTGAGCGATAATGCTAATGTTTGTTTTGTCCGTCGATGAACGAGCAGCCACATATCGGGCAACTTTTTGCTTATTAGCCATTCCTTCGGATTTAGGTCGCGGCTAAGAAGTACGAGTTTTTGCGTTCGCGTCAGGTTTTTACCGTTTTTCACTGTCTCAACTCCTTCTTCTTCTCACTTCCGCCGTTAAGCCACTGAGCCTTGATGTTTCATCTCTTCTTCAATGAGTACCGGCAGCCACTTGATTAGCCATTCTGTCGGGATGAACACGTTGGGTTGGATCGCCTGGGGCAAGTGTCGCTTAATCAAATTAAGAACAAAGTCGTAAGAAAGAGAAAGAACCCGCTTGGATTTCCGACCGATCTCCCTTTCCTCTATCCTCTGCCCAATGGAACTCACTTTTTGTTTGAAGCGCTCCACCATCTCCTTGAAAGACACGCGCTTACGAACCACGTTTTCAGCCTTGGCTTCTTCAACTGCAGCCTGGATTTCAACCGCCTGAACAGTGTCAGTCTCTTTTTCAGGTAACACCAGGCGAATCTCCGGCTCCAATTCTGTCCCGAGGTTACGAGCCATACGTTCAATCTCTTCCTGAGAAGTAAACAGCCGTTGTTGAATCTGCTGCCACTTCCGAACCAACCCGATCACAAATGGGATGCCGCTTGTTAAAACGTAATACAACTTCTCCAGTTGATCGGTGGTCCAATTCATCAGATCGGCACCGATAAACAGGTAGCTTTTCACCCCCTTCTCATAGCTATATTTGACGCGGTGAGAAACCTGAGAGACCCCCTTCCGGAAGTGGCATACAACCACATCTCTCAGGAACGCGTATGAATCATCGGCCTCAACCAGCATTTCAATTTTCTTCTTGAGAAGATTCAAAACGTTGTGTTCCCGACCGCTCAAAACCATCAGCTCAACGTATTGCATAACAACCCCTCCTCACTTTTTTCCGAATCTGACCACTAACAAATGGACAAGCGCCTTTATGATCGTGTCCTTTTGTTACTACTCAGTTTCAACTTGTAAGAAAAACGATAGGGAAGACTAACTTCCCCTGAGTAACCACTACTTTTTGGTATCTGTGCATATGGATTCAGCTTTTTTTAATCCAGGTTCCGTAAGCAAAAAGGGTGACGAGAAACCTGTTTCCTTCAAATTGGACTGAGCATCTTGCAGCTCGATGAATGCCTCCTCTACCAGGGAACGTTCCATATGGATCTCCCTCCTCGGATTCCGTTGTTGGGTGACAGATCTGTGATCAAATACCGGGCATCATACTCCTCCGTGCAGCATGACAATCGCGTAAAGTGGAGATAATGAAAACAGCGAGTAGGAAAAAGCAGGAATAGAACTAAGAAAGAGAAACAGCTAGAATATTCAAAAAGATGTTGAGTTACTAGGCCGAAGACTTGGTGTTTTTCTGTTCCTGCTCACGCATCCAGGCGTCGATGCTCTCAACTCGGAAGAAAATGCGGGAGCGAACCCGAAAATGCGGGATTTCCTTTTTGCGAACCATCGCGTAAATCGTGTCACGGTGGACGCCGATGTATTTCGCACATTCAGCGGGGGTCAGTATCCCTTGTCCCATGGGATTTCCTCCTTTCCGCGCCATTTTAGGCGGTTTGTGGTTCGTCTTCATCAAAACTTGACGTTTTTTCAAGTTTGACTTCAGAAAAATACTCCTTTGCAAGTACCTCAGGTTTCACCCCAAGCACCTCTGCCATCTTGGGAATATGGTAACTTGGCAAATGGAAGTGACCGCGCTTGATTTTTGAATACCAACCTGGGGTTTTACCCATTTTTTCAGTAAGCTGCTTCACGGACATTTTCCGTTTCAGGCGGTATTTTTCCAAAATCTGCGGGTTGGGCATTTTTTGTTCACCACCTCATGTGAAGTTTTTTCATGTTCTGATCATATATTACTTGAAGTAAATTCAAGTTGTCAACAAAAACTTGAAGTTTCATCACATGCCTTTTGAAAATTATTCAATAGTTATATAATGAGTGGGAGAAAAGTGGGGTGATAGGAATGTCTTTTGGCCAGCGATTAAAACAGGCACGCAAAAAAGCAAGACTGACACAAGAGCAGGTGGCAAAAATGCTCGGCCTTGACTACTCCACGATATCGAAGTACGAAAATAACCACTCAGAGCCTGATAACGAAACCCTAGCTAAAATGGCTGAAATGTATAATGTTAATGTGGATTACTTGATTACTGGGCGTACTGATGACCCCTCCCCTTCCGACAAAAAGGACGATAAAAACGCACGCATGGGCCTTGCCTTCATTACTGGCGGGGAAGATCTTACCGAAGAGGAAGCCGAGTATTTGAAAGAGAGTTTGGAACTGTTCCGTAGGATGAAAGAAAGACGAGCGAAGGAACGGGAAAAATAATCCTTTATTCTGGTATAGCCTTCATAGCCCTTTGGGCTATTATTTTCACCTATATATACGAACATACGTTTTGTCAGGAGGGGTATTCAATGAATCTAACACTCTACAAAATGACACCACTTGAGGAATGGATTGCTGAAAAATACCTCGCACATTCCATCTTCACGCCAGAAGACCTTGACATTCACCGGATTGCAAACATTTTTGGGGGTGAAATTTCCTATTTTCCGACAAGATCACATGCCCGTTGGATTGACGATGGCTCTAATGACTTTATGATCATTCTCGACTCTCGTTTGGACGAGCCTTCTTTGCGGAGTGAATTTTTTCATGAGTTATGCCATCCACTCCGTCACGTAGGTGATCAGAGGACTCTCCCCAAGACTTTCCGGGACCTACAGGAGATGCAAGCCTCCCTGTTCCAGCAGTATGCAGCAATTCCCTTCTTCATGGTCCAGGAACTTGTTTTGCCGGTCTACGAGAATGAAATTCCTTTCTATTTGGCTCATACGTTCAATGTTCCCGTTTCTTTGGCGACCCGTCGATTCAATCAGATAAGAGGCCGTATCAGCCAGGAAGAATACAGTCAGAGGATTGCTACCTATCTTCAGAGTCAGTACAGCAAAGCAGATCCCACAAACTGGTCAGACGAAACAAAAAGGCTCTTTCTGACTGCAATAAAAAGAAAATTTCAAAAAGGACAAGGAGTTGTAATTCGATGAAAATTGCGGTTTTTTACGATTATTTCGAGGGGGAGCTGGCCCCGCTCTGGTACGTCATCAATTTTCGGAAGGGGGAACTTGATTGGAACAAAGATATAGCCTATATCCCCATAGCTGCTCCCTTCCAACGACAGGGAGCGGAAGATTTCTCGTCGGACAGCATGGGGATAACGGTGACGCTTGCAGATCTGACCGTGAGCGAAGATAAACCAGGGAAGTTCGGGATTCGGCTTGACCCTCTCCGTAGGCGTGCGACGGAAAACATGCTAGATTATTGGGATGCCGAATTTCTGATGTTGCAGGTGGCAGACCTCGAAGAAATCCTGCAGATGAATCCATGGAGGTGAACCAAACATGGCAAGTATTGAAAAGCGCGGCGCTAATTCTTGGCGTTTAACCGTTGAATTGGGGTATGGACCTAATGGAGAACGGTTGCGTGAAAGAAAAGTCATTAAGGTTGAAGATCCAGCGTTATTGAAAACAAAAAAGAAACTTAGAGAGTATCTGGAAAGTGAGTGGCTTAAATTCAAGCTTGAGGTTGAGGCCGGTGAGTACATCACTCCTGAGAAGATGACCTTCGCCGCCTTTATTGAAGAGTGGAGAACCAAGTACGCTGAAAAGCAGCTTGCCCCAAAAACCTTAAAAGAGTACTTGGGTCATATTCGGAATCACATCCTGCCAGCACTCGGGCACAAAAGACTTGATGAAATCAAACCGATGCACATCATCACCCTTTTGGATCGTCTCTCCAATCCTGGATCAAGGAAAGACGACCGCGGCCAAATGCTATCTGGACGTACCATTCAATACATCTACTCGGTCATGCGGAATATATTCGCCCAAGCGGAAAGTTGGAAACTCATTAAATCTAATCCGATAAAGGAAATTAAGAAACCAAAGGCAGAAAAGAAAAAAGCTCAATTCTACGAAGCTGATGAGGCACAAGAGGTGATCAAAGCGCTGAATGAAGAGCCATTGATGTGGCGACTACTCATCCTCGGGGCAATAATCGGTGGATTTAGACGCGGTGAATTGATTGCACTAGAGTGGCCGCAGGTACTTTTCGCTGAAAATGCGATCCATATCAAAAAGAGTATTCCACTTACAGCAGATGGTAAGGTATATGAAAAAGATCCGAAAAACGGTGAAGATCGCATCGTACAGATGCCAGGTTGGTATATGGAGGAAATGCGCCGATACCATTTACAATGGCGAGAAGAAAAGATGAAAATCCGGGACAGATGGGAGGGGGGTGACCGTGAATATGTATTTCACGCCGGCTACGGAAAGCCGCTATACTTTACCTACCCTTCCGAGTGGTGGAGTAAATTCGTAAAGCGTCACGGGCTGCGATACATCAGGTTCCACGATCTACGACACAGCTCAGCTACATTGCTCATCCATCAGGGTGCATCTTTGAAAGCGATCCAGGAGCGTCTGGGGCATAAGCAACACCAAACGACGGCAGATATCTACGCACACGTTACCAAACAAGTGAGTCGGGACCTCGCGGACAAATTCGACCAGTTCGACCCCAAAAAACAGTCGATTTGAGGTGTTCGTCCCCATTTCGTCCCCAACGACACTTTCGGGGACTATTTTCTCCCACACCAACTTCTGGCGAAAATAAAAAAACCTTGATTTCTCAAGGGTTTGACGCCTATGGTGCGGGTGAAGGGACTTGAACCCCCACGGTTGCCCGCCAGAACCTAAATCTGGTGCGTCTGCCATTCCGCCACACCCGCATGCACATTGAGAAACTGTTATTTTTGAAAAACTGGTGAGCCATGAAGGACTCGAACCTTCGACCCTCTGATTAAAAGTCAGATGCTCTACCAACTGAGCTAATGGCTCAAACAAGTGGCTGGGGTACTAGGATTCGAACCTAGGAATGACGGAGTCAAAGTCCGTTGCCTTACCGCTTGGCTATACCCCAAAAGTGGTGCCGGCGATAGGACTTGAACCCACAACCCCCTGATTACAAGTCAGGTGCTCTACCAATTGAGCTACACCGGCATGATATTGTTGGCAATAATGGTGGCTCGGGACGGAATCGAACCGCCGACACGAGGATTTTCAGTCCTCTGCTCTACCGACTGAGCTACCGAGCCAAAAAATGCTAATCCGCAAATGATATCCGCTAGGGATAAAATGGCGGAGCTGACGGGACTCGAACCCGCGACCTCCGGTGTGACAGACCGGCGTGAACTCCAACTTCACCACAGCTCCATATTTGGTTGCACCCAAGAGCACTTTGATCCTACTTGAACGGAAAGTATATCGAGGTAGTACAAGTAGAAAATTTGGTTGCGGGAGCAGGATTTGAACCTGCGACCTTCGGGTTATGAGCCCGACGAGCTGCCAGACTGCTCCATCCCGCGACGATTTTAATAAATAAATGGTGGAGGCTGACGGGATCGCTTCCACTTGCGACGCTGCGTCTATTACTCTTCACATGCGAGCAAGATCTGAAGTACCCGAGCAATACTCCTTTGAACTTCTTCGAGGGTGAACCGGCACGGTGAGATCCCGTAACCGATAGCAACGAATAAAGCATATGGTGGAGGCTGACGGGATCGAACCGCCGACCCTCTGCTTGTAAGGCAGATGCTCTCCCAGCTGAGCTAAGCCTCCAGAATCCTTCGCAAAAAACCCGGATGTTACCGAAAATTTGCGAAGCACTTGTATGGTGACCCGTAGGGGATTCGAACCCCTGAATGACAGCGTGAAAGGCTGCTGTGTTAAACCGCTTCACCAACGGGCCATATTTTTTCATGGTGCGGTCGGCGAGACTCGAACTCGCACGGGTCGCCCCGCCACCCCCTCAAGATGGTGTGTCTGCCAATTCCACCACGACCGCAACTTAGGTTGGTAGCGGCGGAGGGGATCGAACCCCCGACCTTTCGGGTATGAACCGAACGCTCTAGCCATCTGAGCTACACCGCCACTATTTATAAAGGTTAAACATGGCGGAGAGTGAGGGATTCGAACCCTCGCTACGCTTACGCATACTAACGGTTTAGCAAACCGTCCCCTTCGGCCTCTTGGGTAACTCTCCGTATATGGCTCCTCGGGAGGGACTCGAACCCCCGACCGATCGGTTAACAGCCGATTGCTCTACCAACTGAGCTACCGAGGAACAATGATAAAGGCACTAACGCAATTCATGCAGCTTCGCGCCTTCAAAACTGGATATGCATGCTGTAAGGATTTGTGTGGATAAGTCCTCGACCGATTAGTATTCGTCAGCTCCACGCGTTGCCGCGCTTCCACACCGAACCTATCAACCTCATCGTCT
>NZ_CP151945.1:472500-662500 GCF_038592925.1 Brevibacillus sp. FSL K6-2834 | reverse complement strand
CAGACCATCGTGTAGTTGTCAAACGAAAAAGACGTGGGAAGTGCCAGCGGTGATGTGAGAATCTCCAGGTTCGTCTTGAATGAGGAGCTGATCATCAAGAAGATGGGATACAACGCCAGAAATGAAAAGAACAGCAATACCAGATACTTGGCCACTCGCCCGATCTTTATAGTCATGGATGTCCTCCTACTGTTCGAATTCCTTTCGTTTGAAGAAGAAAAGAAGTACAGCCGTTGCGCTGGAGATCATCAAAAACAGCACAACTGCCAGCGCGGAGCCAAGTCCGATCGACTCTCCGCCCTCTACCGATCCAAAGGCCAGCCGATAAAAATACGTTGCCAGCACATCTGTGGAATAGTACGGCCCCGCCTGAGAGCCTTGCATGGCAAAAATCAGTTCAAATGCCTCGAAGGCGCCGATAAATGTCAAAATGGTCATTACCATCACGGATGGCATCGCCATTGGCAATGTAATCCGAAGCAGCATAGTCAAACCGGATGCCCCATCCATCTTGGCGGCGTCATAGATTTCCGAGGGAATCGCCTGCAAGCCCGCCAAAAAGATTAAGACAGCAAACCCGAGGCCGTACCAGCTGTTCACAAGGATGATCGTATACAAAGCCGTATCCGGGCTGCCCAGCCATGGTTTGGCCAATGCTTCCAACCCGATAAAGGAAAGAAAGGTATTGAGCGCCCCGTATGTAGGGTTCAGAATCAGGCTGAACAAAAACCCGACAACGATAACGGACAAAAGCTTCGGCATAAAAATAACGGCCTTGAAAAATTCCTTTCCGCGAATCTTGCTGTTAATCAGCATCGCCAGGAAAAACGCGACGATCAGTTTGGAAACAACTGTTAGGATAAAGAAAATGACGTTATGTCCAAAACCGCGGTAAAACATCTCTTTAAACGGAGACTCCGTAAACAGGCGGACAAAGTTTTCCAATCCGGCAAACGAGCCCCGCTGCATTCCGTTCCAGGAGTAAAAGCTGTTCCAAAACGCGGAAAAGATCGGGAACACCTGAAACCATACATAGAATATCAAGGCAGGCAGCAGAAACAGATGAACGAGATGCTTTTTCCAGTTCACTCCCCGTTTGACCGACGTTTGTCTCTTTGTTTCCAGTGTTTTTTCCAATTCAGGCACGCTGTTTCAACCTCCTCCTAAGCTGTACTCATCAAAAAGGGTACAGTCAAGCAAGTCGGCCTGACTGTACCGCTGCAATCAACAATCCGTACGCTTTCTGCCTTACTTGGCTGGCTTAAACCATTTATCAGCGGAAGCCTGGGTCTCCTCAGCTACCTGCTCGACTGTCAGTTTGTTGATGTACATCCCTTGCAGAGAGTTCTCAAACAATGTTTTCGTGGTTGGAGTCCCATCGCCGAAGTGGACCAGCATCAGGAACGGCACCATGCTCTTATCACTGAGCTGCGTCATTTTTTGAACGAGCGGATTCTTCGGCTCTACCCCTGGGATCGCGCTGAATCTGTTTAATTCGTCGCTGAACAATTGCCCGAACTCTTTGGAAGCAAGGAACTCCATGAATATTTTTGCTTCTTCCGGGTGTTTGGTCGACTTGAAGATGCCGTACGAGCCGTCCACCCAGTTTACAATCGGAGTATCTCCTCCCTTTTCCTTGGCCAGAGAGGGAATGATGTCAAGCGGCATATCCGGATTTTGCTTTTCGAACGTTTCCAGACGGTAGCTGCCGTTGATATACATCGCAGCCTTGCCGGTGTAGAACAGCGCCTGGACATCCTTGTCGTCGAGCGCGATGAAATCCTGCGGGAAGTACTGCTCCAGTTCCTTCATCTTTTTGATCGAGTCAATGAAAGCCGGGTCTTTGAAATTGACCTCGCCCTTCAGCATTTTCTCGATGTACTCGTTTCCGCCGATTGAGCTGGGCGCAAAAACGCTGTGGGTAATGGACAGCAGATAAGCTGCCTTGCCTGATTGCGCAATCGGGATAATGCCTTTCGCCTTCAAAGCATTGCACACCTGGATAAATTCGTCCCACGTTTGCGGAGCCTCCAAGCCATTCTCCTCAAACAGCTTTTTATTGTAGAAGATGACGGCTGAGTTGATCGACAACGGTACGCCGTAGACTTTGCCATCGCTGCCGCGAGCGGCATCCAGGTACGCCTTCGGAATATCGCTTACCCCTTTCAGATCATCGATGGGCATCAGGTAGCCTGCATCTGCAATAGAGGTAGCTCCCTGGTAAGGACGAAGCTGCAATATGTCCACTCCCGTCCCGGATGTCAGCGTATTGGTCAAAATCGTGTTGTATTCGGTTGACTTGAACGGTTTGAACTTTACCTTGATGTTTGGATGCTTCGCTTCAAACTCGGCGATAATCTTGTTGTACGCTTCTTTGTCTTCTGTACGCCAGCTGTACATCGTCAGCTCAACCTGTTCCCCTTTTGGCGCTTCAGCCGCAGGTTGAGTCTTTCCCCCTTCTCCGCCGGAAGTCGTTGCCGGAGGACTGCCGCTACAGGCAGCCAGGAAAAATACCAGCAAAAGAGAAAACAGCCAAACCCCTACTTTTCTCATCGCGAAAATCTCCTCCACGTTTTCCATTTGTCTGTCCTTCTCGTGCACGCTTGCTCTTGGAGTATTATTTTATAATCTATTATAAAATTAGGAAATATTTTTTCAATATAAATATTTACACTTTTCAAAAAACATTTGAGACGAGGAGACGCTTTCCGAAAAAAAGAAGGACGACAACAAGGATGTGCCACATGGAGAGCACATGCCTTGAACGCACAAAAAAGAGACAGACCCGCAAGTCTGTCTCTTTGCGAAACGGATGGCCGTTTCTTACATCATGCCCATGCCGCCCATGTCAGGCATGCCGGCAGGCGCTTTGTTTTCTTCTGGTTTGTCTGCCACAACTGCTTCGGTAGTGAGCAGCATAGCCGCTACGGATGCAGCATTGGACAGAGCGGAGCGAGTAACTTTCGCAGCGTCTACGATACCTGCTTCGAGCATGTTTACCCACTCTTCAGTAGCAGCGTTGAAGCCGATGCCCACAGGTTCTTTCTTCAGGCGCTCAACGATAACGGAGCCTTCCAGACCAGCGTTGGCAGCGATTTGGCGAACTGGCTCTTCCAGAGCGCGCAGAACGATCTGAACACCAACCGCTTCTTCGCCTTCAGCTACAACTTTTTCTACCGCTTTGATAGCGTTGATCAGGGTAGTACCACCGCCAGGCACGATACCTTCTTCCACAGCAGCGCGAGTGGAGTTGAGGGCGTCCTCGATGCGGAGTTTCTTTTCTTTCAGTTCGGTTTCGGTAGCTGCACCGACCTTGATCACTGCTACACCGCCAGCCAGTTTTGCCAGGCGCTCTTGCAGTTTTTCACGATCGAACTCGGAAGTGGTGTCTTCGATTTGTTGACGGATTTGAGCAACGCGTGCATCGATATCAGCCTTGTTGCCTTCGCCTTCCACGATCGTAGTGTTTTCTTTGGTAACAACAACTTTGCCAGCGCGGCCGAGTTGCTCCAGCTTGGTGGATTTCAGTTCGAGACCCAGCTCTTCTGTGATGACTTCGCCGCCAGTGAGGGTTGCGATGTCGCCCAGCATAGCTTTGCGGCGGTCGCCGAAGCCAGGAGCTTTTACAGCAACAGCTGTGAAGGTACCGCGCAGTTTGTTTACTACGAGAGTAGCCAGCGCTTCGCCTTCTACATCTTCTGCGATGATCAGGAGCGGTTTGCCGCTTTGTACAACTTGCTCCAGAACAGGCAGAATTTCTTGGATGTTGGAGATTTTCTTGTCAGTGATCAGGATGTAAGGGTTGTTCAGAACCGCTTCCATCTTGTCGGTATCAGTGATCATGTAAGGAGAAGCATAACCGCGATCGAACTGCATACCTTCTACTACATCCAGCTCAGTAGTGAAGCCTTTGGACTCTTCAACGGTGATTACGCCGTCTTTGCCCACTTTTTCCATCGCTTCAGCAATCAGGTTGCCGACTTCTTGGTCGTCAGCGGAGATCGCTGCTACTTGTGCGATAGCGGATTTGCTCTCTACCGGCTTCGCGATGGATTTGATTTCTTCAACAGCTGCGCGAACAGCTTTCTCCATACCGCGGCGGATTACCATCGGGTTAGCGCCGGCAGTTACGTTTTTCAGACCTTCGCGAACCATGGCATAAGCCAGAACAGTTGCAGTTGTCGTACCGTCACCAGCGATATCGTTGGTTTTGGTTGCTACTTCTTTAACCAACTGCGCACCCATGTTTTCGTATGCGTCTTCCAGTTCGATTTCCTTTGCGATGGTCACACCGTCGTTGGTGATCAGCGGGGAACCGAATTTTTTCTCCAGAACCACGTTGCGGCCTTTTGGACCGAGGGTTACTTTAACGGCATTTGCCAGTGTTTCAACACCGCGAAGCATCGCGCGGCGAGCATCTTCAGAGAACTTGATTTGTTTTGCCATCAGAACTCAACCTCCTGCGTTATGTGTTTACGGTTCGTACCGGTCTTGCCTTATGTGAAAGAGCCTTAGCCGATGATCGCCAGGATATCGGATTCGCGAAGCACGAGGTATTCTTTGTTATCCACTTTCACTTCGGTGCCGGCGTATTTGGAGAAAATAACCTTGTCGCCTTCTTTTACTTCCAGAGCGATGCGCTCTCCGTTGTCGGAAACGCGACCAGAACCGACTGCGACTACACGACCTTCTTGCGGTTTTTCTTTCGCAGTGTCAGGGAGAACGATACCGCTAGCGGTCGTCTCTTCTTTGGAAATTGGTTCGAGTACTACACGGTCACCCAATGGCTTCAGCACAAAAAACACCCTCCTCAAAAATGTAGGTTCAAGAAGTTTTGCGTTGTTAGCACTCAATCAAAGGGAGTGCTAACACCCAATTCCTATAATAATGAATCGCTATGTACTTTGCAAGTATTTTCCCTCACAAATTTCCAATCTCTTGTTCCAGGCTCGTCACTAGCCAGATATGCCTGGCCCTTCTTCTTTGTTCTATCAATCCGGCTCGTTCATATAAATAGAGAGAACGTAGAATCAGATCCACTCTGAAGGAGGAATACTGCATGCGGAAATGGCTCTGGATCGGCGTGTTCGCTCTCTCTGTGGCAGGAATCGGCCGCCTCTTGTCTCCTGGCTCGCCCTTTATCCTCGCCTCGGTCCAACCGGTGAAGCTCTACTGGGATGGAAAGGAAGTAACCGATGCGGACAAGCCCGGCTACTATCGGGACAAAACCGGATACCGGCCCGCTACGCTGGAATACAAAGGCACCACCTATATCCCTTTGTCGCTTGCCGGCTATCTTGAAGGCAAGCCGGTCCACCTCGATCAAACCAATTCGGCTGCTTTTGTCGGACAAGCTCCGGCCCCAAGGGGAGCTGCTGGCAGCCGGCAGGAGGACAAGCCGCCGCAAAAGCAGCAGGCCGTTCAAACACCTCCGGGTTCTCCGGCTGCAGCGGTGCCAGCATCGGCTGCTGCTTCCGCCCAAACGGCAAACAAGTCCGCAAACAGCCTGTTTGGCATCAAATTGGGCATGCCTGTCGCCCAGGTGACAAAACTGCTCGGCCAACCGGGACGGCAGGAGCCGAGCGGCCTTGGCTATCAATGGTACATCTACAACCAAAATCCGGCTCGCTACCTCCAGGTAGGGATTGCGAACGGAAAAGTGGTCGACCTGTATTCCAATGCCCCGGAAGCAAAGCTCGGCGAGGTGGGAATCGGCACCAGCCTCTCTTCTTTGAGCCAAATGTACAAGCTGCAGCACACTGTCTCTTTCTCTTATCAAAAGGCCAGCGTCCAGATTACCAATCAAAAAAATCAGCGTCCGCTGGTAATTCAGGACGGCACTCCGCGTATCTTTTATCTGGACAACCAGAACAGCGACAAGGTAACGGCCATTCGGCTGATCGATACGCTGATGCTGCTGCGGGGCGGTTTTTACGAAACGCGCTGGACCTATTCCGGGGCAGCCCCCGACTTTGACCCGCCTCCGTTGAGCATCAAGGAGCAGGAACAGGTGGATGCAGCCAGAGAGAGACAAATACTCGACCTGGTGAATGTCATCCGTTACCGCTACAAGCTTTCCCCGCTTCGCTGGAATGAGCAGGCTGCACAGGTAGCCCGAGGCCATAGCGTCGATATGGAAAACCACGACTTTTTCGACCACGTCTCCGCTACGACCGGGATGGACCCGTTTGAACGGCTTCGCAAAGCGGGACTTTCCTACAGCATGGCGGGCGAAAACATAGCGGCTGGCTATCCCGACTCCATCGAAGCCCATGAAAGCTGGATGAACAGTCCCGACCACCGGAAAAACGTCCTGGAAAAGAACTTTACCCAGCTTGGCGTCGGGGTCGTTGCCGACTACTACACCCAAGCGTTTGTCACTCCCAAGCAATAAAACCGGTAAAATGGCTTTTCAACGCCACAAAAACGCCCGACCAGTCCTTGCGACGGCCGGGCGTTTTGCTTCCCCTTCCGCTTCCTTTCTACTTCGCTGCTCCCCTGTACTGGCACTACGGCAGGAGAAGCAGCTTCTTCAACTTGCCGATCTCCCCCGAAAATTCAACAACCAATGTTTCCGCTTCCTTCGTATGCAGGATCATCCAGGGCCGGCGGCTGCTATCCTTTGGCATGACGACGAACATGTTGGCGATCATCGTATCGATTCCCGCCTGTTTATGAAGCAGCTTTTGCGGCGGCGCCAGCGGGATTTTGACAATCATGGCGTGGGACAGAGCAGGCTGAAGGTCCTGCACCCGCCCGCTGACGCTTTTCAGGAGACTTTGCGCTTCGGTTTGAAATTCGCTCGTATTCTCGAGAGTTTTGATGACGCGCTCCTTGTCCGTATCAAACAGCTCTACCTGCTCGGCTGCCAATGGGTCAGCAGCTTCAGTCCCCTTTTGAATCTCGCCGTTTTCCGCTTGATTCAAAGTAATGGCCCTTTTTACAGAGTCATGCAGGAATCCGATCCCTGCGCCTTCGGCAGAAGCATTTGAAGAAGCGCTTGGCATTGCCGTCAAAAAACTAAATAGCGCCACGATCAAAAAGGCAGCTTTCCACATCTTCCGTCACCTCCCAAACTTTCCCGTTTAGTATGTCCAAGCAAAAAAAAATCTCCCGCCCTGGGGGCAAGAGATTTTTCACGTTCAGCGGACAGCCTCATCCGCTTCCATGTTGTATTCGTTGTTCCACTTCTCTTCTTCCGCAAGCTGCTTACGGTACACGATCTTGGAGAGCCAGATGCTCACCTCGTACAAAAGCAGCAGCGGGACTGTGACCAGAATGTCGCTGACAATTTCCGGCGGCGTCAGGGTAATGCCGACAACCGCAAGTCCAAAGTAGGCAAATCTGCGCATTTTGGCCAAACGCATCGGATTCAATAACCGCAGCCGCGTGAGGAAGATGACGATAATCGGCAACTGGAACAAAATCCCAAACGGAATGACCAGGTTAAACAAAAAGCCGAAGTACTCTGCGATCCCGTAGCTAGGCTTGACGTCCATCCCGAGCGACATGCCTGTCACGAACAGCATGATCATCGGAAAGACGACATAGTACCCGAACAAAACCCCGATGATGAACAAGAAGAAAGCGGCAGGGATAAAATACAGCGTCACCCTGCGCTCATTTACTTGCAGGCCCGGGGAAACAAATCTCCAGATGTGAAACAATGCGACCGGCAGTGTCACCACCGCCCCCACCAGAAAGGCAAACTGCATATAGACGCGCAGCGTGTCGGACGGATGCAGGGAGATAAGCGGAACTCCTTCGGTGATCGGTTTCTCTTTCAAGTATTCGATCAGCGGGCCGGCGCAAAAAAATCCGGCGATCAAAGCAACAAAAAATACTGCCAGCACCCAAATGATCCGTGTACGAAGCTCGGTCAGGTGCTCTACTACCGTCATTTCGCGATCTTCCAACATGGCACCCACCTTGTCCGGCTACGCCTTGTGTTGTGCGTTCTCTGCTTGCAGGCGCTCCTGCTCCAGTTTTTCCCGGATTTCTTTTTCCAGGCGCTCACGT
The DNA here is from genome assembly GCF_038592925.1 of Brevibacillus sp. FSL K6-2834. Taxonomy (NCBI): domain Bacteria; kingdom Bacillati; phylum Bacillota; class Bacilli; order Caryophanales; family Paenibacillaceae; genus Brevibacillus; species Brevibacillus sp. FSL K6-2834. Next base: position 654,481 of record NZ_CP151945.1, on the reverse strand, counting down.
TCGAGGCGTTCGCGAATTTCCCGCTCCATTTTCTCGCGGTCAAAGGCATCCTTCTCTGTGACGACAGCTGTTTTTGCTTGCTGCTGCTGATCTTTAGGCTTAGCCTCTTCTTCCTCGTCATCGTCTCTTGTCAGGCCGCGGGTCGCATTCTTGAACTCCTTCAGGGTATGACCGACTGCCCGTCCGAGCTCCGGAAGCTTTTTGGGCCCAAACAAAACCAGCGCCAGCACCAAAATTAAAATAAGACCAGGAATTCCAATCGTACTCATGCACTTCACTCCTTTTTTCCTGTCATTTGACAGTGTAACCAGCTAACACTTGCGCAATCCGCCATATCCCAAACGGGTCATGTCCTGTTCGGCAATTTTTTCTCCGGCCAGGATGCGTGGCAGGAAGACGTCAAATGAAGTAAACGGTTCGTGCATTACCGCTCCCGGCAAACCGAGGATCGGTATGTCTCCTTTATACGCTACCATCAGCATCGAACCGGGAAGCATCGGTGTGCCGTAGCGTACGACTTTTGCACCGGTTCCCGCGATCGCTCCCGGAGTGCGGTCGTCCGGATCCACAGACATGCCGCCTGTCACCAGGATCAGATCGACTCCTTCGTCAAGAAAACGGATAATCTCTTGTTCAATCAGTTCTTTGTCATCGGGAGCAAACCGCTGTTCGACCACGACGGAACCAAACGCTTCTACCTTGGATCGGATGGCAGGACCGAATTTGTCGGAAATTCTGCCCGAGAAGACCTCGCCACCTGTAGTCACCAAGCCGACACGCTTTTTCAGGAACGGCTTCACTTCCACGATCGGGCCGGAAAACTGGCGTGCCAGTTCCTCCAATCGCTCAATTCGCGCTTCTTCCATAATCAGCGGGATGATTCGGGTAGCGGCCACCGTTTGCCCCGGTTGCACCACCTGATCGCCGTAAATGGTGGAAAACGCGATGCCCTCCAGCTCATTCAGCGCGTGAACAGCCTCTTCATGTACTTTGGCCAACCCCAGATGCTTGGCTTTCATCGACACTTTGCCTTCGTAGGGCTCCGTCAAGACAAGCCCTCCTCCCGAAACGGCACGGGCAATCCTCAAGCCGGCTTCTTCTTCGTGGATAAACCCTTCCGGCATTTCAAGGACGTAAATATGCTCTTTGCCGATGGAAAGCAGCGGCTCGATATCCGCTTCTGTGACGACATGTCCTTTTTTAAACAAGCGTCCCTTAAACTCTCCTGGGAGAATCTGCGTCATGTCGTGCGGGAGCATCATGCCGATCGCTTCTCGAACAGGCACTTCCTTCAGCTTCGGTTTTTCTACCAACCCAATCCTCCCCAATCTTCATTGGCTCCTCCGGTTCCCTGCAAGATGTGCAAGGCGTCAGACAGCATGTCCCCGATGGCGTTGAAGCAAATCTCGACGCCCTTTGGATTGCCTGGCAGGTTGATAATCAGCGAATTTCCCCTCGTTCCGGCTACTGCACGGGTCAGCATTGCGCGGCGGGATTGCTGCAAGCCGGCGCGGCGCATTTCCTCGGCCAATCCCGGAACAGGTCTGTCGATGACCCACGCTGTCACCTCGGGAGTGACGTCCCGCGGGCTCAAACCCGTGCCTCCTGTCACAATCAACAAGTCGCATTTCTCACGATCTACGCACTCGATCATGTTTTCCTTCAAATCTTCCATATCATCAGACACAGCACGGTAGACAGATACATCAACCTGCAGCCATTCCTTTACAAGCGTGCGGATAATCGGGATGCGATCGTCTTCGCGCTCTCCCCTTGCAATGGAATCGCTTGCGGATATTACACCTATTTTCCAGTTGGTCACAGCCCATTCCTCCAATAGTTCTTGCTACTGTATTGTACACTGTTTTTTTTCACATGTAGATAGGGCAGGGGCAAATGACGCAATCTCGACACAAAGCAGTCACATTTACGAAAGGTCTGGCTGGCCTGTTTCTCTGATCCCTGACTCCGTCGCAAGAAAATCGAGCGAAATGTCGTGAGGTTCCATCGGCACCGCCTTTTGTACCTGCAGGTCAAACGAACAGCCGATCAACAGCGGCCTGTGCGGGAGGGAGGAAAGAAAGCGGTCGTAATAACCGGCACCGTACCCCATACGCCCACCCCTGCGGTCAAAAGCGACACCGGGAACAAGCACAGCGTCCAGGTCTTCGGCTTTTCCTTCCGCAGCCAGGCCGGGATCGGGTTCGAGTATGCCGTACGTTCCCCGCTTCAGCATATCAGGCCCCGTATAGATGTAGGGAACAATTCGCCGCTCCGCCGGAAGCGTCAGCGGCAGCCATATCTCCTGCCCACGCTCAAGCGCTTTTTCCAGGAACGGGACGATATCCAGTTCTTCGCGAAACGGATAGTACGCCATGACCGTACGGCAGCGGCGCAGTCTGTCAAAGGAAAGCAAATGACGGCACATTTGTTCGGAGCGGGCCTGGCGTTCTTCCGGACTGACAGATGCTCTTTGGGCGAGAATTTCTCTGCGAAGTTCCCTCTTTTGATCGAGAAGCTCCATGTGTTTTTCCCCTCTCTTTTCTCCCGGCCACTCCCATATCGGTCGGGGTTGTCCCTTTCTGGTCTCTAAGCTACACTGATACAGACAGGAGCAGAGCATGCTTGGCCGCTTGCAGAAGCGCCAGGATCAGCAATCTGTGCCACGCAGGCCGACAGATCGTTTACGGTATTGATAAAGAGGTGGAAGCAATGATCTTACTTCAAGCTGAACATATACAAAAAACGTACGGGATTGAGACCATTTTACAGGACATTTCGCTGCAAATTCAAACAGGAGAGCGCGTCGGACTGGTCGGAGTCAATGGGGCCGGAAAATCGACACTAATGAAGATTTTGGCCGGGCAGCTCAGCTATGACAGTGGAACCGTCCGAATTCCGAAGGATGTCACGCTCGGTTACCTGGCGCAAAACGGCGGGCTGGAGTCCGAACGCTCCATTTGGGAGGAAATGCTCTCCGTCTTCACTCATTTTCAAAAGGAAGAGCAGGAGCTTCGCAAGCTGGAGACGCTGATGGGCGATCCGGCCGTTCTGGCTGACGAAAAACGGTACCAGCAGATACTGGAGGATTATTCCCGCCGCTCCGAGGCATTCAAGGAACGCGGGGGGTACGGCTATGAGGCGATGATTCGCGGCGTCCTGCATGGACTCAGATTCGCCGATATGGACTATCAGACGCCGATTTTCACCCTGAGCGGCGGGCAAAAGACCCGGCTTGCCCTGGCGAAGCTGCTTTTGCAGGCTCCTTCGATCCTGCTGCTGGATGAGCCGACTAACTACCTGGATATTGAGACGCTCACCTGGCTGGAGGGCTACCTGCAAAATTACCAGGGCGCCATCCTCGTGGTCTCCCATGACCGATACTTCCTGGACAAGCTCGTCACCGTCGTCTACGAGATCGAGCGCACCCGTGCGACCCGGTACACGGGGAACTACAGTCAGTTTCTCGACCAAAAGGCGGCCCGGCTGGAGCAGGAATTAAAGCGCTACGACAAGCAGCAGGAGGAAATTGCCAAGCTGGAGGACTTCATCGCCCGGAACATCGCTCGGGCGACAACGACCAAGCGGGCCCAAAGCCGTCGAAAAACCTTGGAGAAGATCGACCGGCTGGAGAAACCGATCATGAACAACAAGTCGGTCAACTTTTCCTTCGATGTCGCCAAAATGAGCGGCAACATCGTGATGAAGGCGGCCAATGTCAGCATCGGCTACCCGGACGCCGTGCTGTCCCGACACCTCACCTTTGAGCTGGAACGGGAGGAGCGCGTCGCTCTCGTCGGTCCCAACGGAATCGGAAAATCGACTCTCCTGAAGACGATCGTGGAGCAACTGCCAGCTATTACAGGCAGCATCCAGTTCGGCAGCAATGTCACGATCGGCTACTACGACCAGGAGCATCGGAATCTGAATGACCAAAATACGGTGCTCAATGAAATCTGGAACGACTATCCGCTGATGCTGGAGCGGGATGTCCGTACCCTGCTCGGAAACTTTTTGTTCAGCGGCGACGACGTGCAAAAGCGCATTTCCGATCTGTCGGGCGGCGAAAGAGCACGTGTTTCGTTGGCCAAGCTGATGCTGAAGCAAGCCAATTTTCTGATATTCGACGAGCCGACCAACCACCTTGATATTTTCAGCAAGGAAGTGCTGGAAAACGCCTTGTACGACTACCCGGGAACGATTCTGTTCGTCTCCCATGACCGTTACTTCCTCAATAAAATCGCCACCCGGGTACTGGAGCTCTCCCCGGATGGCGTGACCAGTTATCTCGGCAACTACGATTATTACGTAGAAAAGAAGCAGGAGCTGGCCGAGCTGGCAGCTGAACAGCAAGCGCAAAGCACGAAGAAACAAGCCTCCTCTGCTGCAGACCTGCAGGAGAAATCGAGCTATGAGCGCGACAAGGAGGCCAAGCGCCGCGAGCGTCAAAGACTGCGCCGCCTGGAGGAAATCGAAGCGGCGATACAGGAGCGGGAGGCCGCCATTTTGACCTGGCAGGAGGAGCTGTGTCTCCCGGAAATCTACAGCGACCACGTCCTGGCCAAGGAGCGCAACGACAAGATCGAGCAGGCAAAGGTGGAGCTGGAGCAGTTGTACGATGAGTGGAGCGAGCTTTCAGAGAGTTAGCCTGCTCCCGGCTCCCGTAAAAGCAAGACGTTCTCAAGAGCTGGAATAGCGTTCCTCGACTGGCTCGCACAAAGCGGTGTACAGAGTCGGTACGACCAGGTAGATGATGCATGTGGCTGCGGTAATGATGCCGGAATCATTCAGGAGCAGGCCGGCCAGCGAACCGGCGATCACTCCGGAGAAGCCTTTGACCAGCAACGGATAATCGCTGGCGAAATGGCGCAGATACTTGTCACTGCGCAGCGCCAGCAGCCCCAAAACGAGCAGGGACACGACAAAAACCCGGCTCCACACGGAAATACGAATCAGCCTGAGATTCATCTCCAGCTTGCGTTCCACGATATGCATCACTTCCGTCCAGTCACCGGACAAAAGCTGGCTTGCGACTCTCGTAATATGAGTCGGCGGCTGGCTGGACAAGAGACTGACAGATGCGAGCAACGCAATACCGACCAGCATGCCTCCTGCGAGCAGCAGGAGGCTTTTTTTGCCTGGGCGCCACCCCTGCAGCCGAATGAGCACGACAGCAAAACCGATCAGTCCCGCCAAGAAACCGCCCGCGTCCGCCCCCCACGCCGGAGCGGCCATATAGGCAAGGACGAGCAGAAAGAGAGGCACGATTACCCACAGAGCAGACTTATTCTCCCGGCCTGGCGCTTTTTCGGCTGTTTTCGAATCGCTCCACTGGTACAAGGCGGCTGCAAAAAGGATGGTGCATCCGATCAGCACTCCTTCGTATTCATTCCCCAATCCGTAAAAACGAGCGCCGATTACCGGGTCATACCCCAGATACGAGCGGCGCATCGCCGGGGCGCCGCTCCAGCCATCGATCAACAGCAGGGCGACTGTCAACCCGGCCACGACCGCAAGCGCTGCCGGCAGCGGCCTTCCCTCCATCAGCCAGGCACCCGCCATCGCTGCCAAAATGAGCTCGCCGAGAATGACCGGCGGAGATACCCGCCAACCGGCCAAGCCTTCGAGCAGGAACAGCAGGGGAAACCACAGCATGGAGAGGAGAGCAAGACGCATAGCCCTGCGCCCCCATTGCAGGCTCTCTCCGCTTTTCCCCCTTCCCCAAACCCAGAGAGCGGCCGCTGCCGCCAAAATGACGATCTGCAGCATGACGTAGGTGTAAAGCACAGAACTGCGATTGGCGTAAATATGGTGGATTTGTTCCACCTCATAGGCGAGCTCGCCGATCCCTTTTCCCGTTTCCTTTTTCATGACATGTCCAGCCAGCCCATCCGGCACGGAAACCTGCAGAAAGGCAAGCACTGTCGGGAGAATATCAAGCCCGCTGACCAATCCGGATTGCCTCGTTGTCGCAGAGGTGAGCAGCCCTGCCTCTCCCCCCTTCCAAACAAACACAGGCGGCAGCAGCATTTTGGCTTGTACCGCTTTCTGGTTGGGGACCGGCGAGAGCAGCATCACCATTTGTCCGGGCTTGCGCGACGAAAGCAGCCGGTCAAGAAACCCGCCCAAGTCCTTCAGCACCTGCTCGTACTGTTTGGCAAACCGCTCCGGCGCCATATCGTCGGCTACCTGATACAAGCGCGCCAAATCAGCCAGTTGGATCGAGATCAATCCAGAGGCCGTCTCCCTGTCGATGCTCTGGAGCAAGTAATCGTAGTTCGTTTTAACCCCGTAAGGATAAGAAGGCGCTTGTATCGCCGTTTTGTCCGAAAGATTTCCAAACGGCACCCCACCGCGCTCGTCCATCGCGAACAGAACGGCGTGCCGGGTCCTGATGTCATCGTAGTCTCCGCTCCCGTAGCTGATTACAGACAGATTGTGCCGAGCCAGTGTCTCTCCCAGCAAGCCGATTCGGGAGGTAAACGGCTTGTCTCGATTCTCTGCCTGCAGCCGGTAAATGCCGGGAAAAACGATGCGATAGCGCGCTACAGGCTCCACCTCAGGCGGGCTTACTTCCACCATCCGCTCGCCGGCTGTTTCGTACTTGGAAAGATACTCTTCCGGGTGGTAGGCTGTGCCGCTCCGGTCCGTGTAAAGAGCCTGTCCGCCGCTGCCCATCAACAAATAGGAGTTGGCTGCCGATCTCGCTCCGGGCGAACGGATAGACAGCGCTCCGGCCTCGGCTTTTCTCAGCCAATTATCCACATGTGGATACTTCCTGAGCCGCTCAACATCCTGAAAGGAGAGCCCCTCCACAAACAGCGCTATCACCTGCCGCTTTTGGAGATTCTTCTTTGACTCCACAGCAGCACCTGCGTAATCCTGTCCGAGCTGCGACGACCATAGCAGGACAAATAGTGCGGCGAGCAGCAACCATTTTTTCATCAATCTTCCCCCACTGTTGATAAAATTTTCTGTTTATCCACATATTCCACAGATTCATCCACAGAAAAAACGTGATTTTCCCGGTAAATGCCTCGTGTTATCACCAGTATTCACAGGTGTGGGGAAGACAAACCTCAAAAATTATCCAGAAGCTGTGGATAACGATGAGGAAAAGAAAGACTGCTCCCCCAAGTGAGCAGTCAGGATTATGCGTTTTATGACAAGGGCAGGCCCGGCACACCGTTTAAGTCCAGCCGTGCAAAGCGCCTCTTTTGATACGAAATGTATCCCGCTGCGGCAATCATCGCCGCGTTGTCGGTACATAGGGAGAGCGGCGGGATGACAAGTGGAAGGCCTTCCTCCCCGCATCTTTTCGAGAGTCTTTCCCGCAGCCCGCGATTGGCTGCTACTCCCCCTGCAAGCAATACTTGTCTCGCTCTGTATTCCTTTACCGCACGGATTGTTTTTTCCACAAGCACCTCTGTCACAGAGTCCTGAAAGCTTGCAGCGAGGTCTTGCGGACTGATGCTTTCTCCGCGCTGTGACGCATTGTGCAGCGTGTTGAGTACAGCCGATTTGAGACCGCTGAAGCTGAAATCATAGGAATTCGGCTCCAGCCACGCGCGAGGAAGCGGAATGCTGGGAGTTCCTTCGTGTGCCAAGCGGTCAATGTGCGGACCGCCCGGGTACGGCAGCTGGAGGGCGCGCGCAACCTTGTCGTACGCCTCCCCGGCAGCGTCATCCCGCGTCTCACCTAAAATTTCGTAATGTCCATGCTCTTTCATCCAGACGAGCTCTGTATGCCCCCCGGACACGACCAGAGCGATCAAAGGAAACTCCATCTCCGTGACCAGCCGGTTGGCGTAAATATGGCCGGCAATGTGATGCACCCCGATCAAGGGGATTCCGCGGGCATACGAGATCGCCTTTGCGGCAGCTACCCCTACCAGCAGGGCGCCAACCAGGCCCGGTCCGTAGGTGACGGCGATGGCCTGGATGTCATCCAGCGTTTTCCCCGCCTCCTGCAAGGCTTCCTCAATCGTCAGGGTAATGTTCTCCACGTGCCTGCGCGAGGCTACCTCCGGCACGACACCGCCAAACCGCTTGTGTATATCTGCCTGCGAAGCGATGATGTTGGACAGGACTGTCCGGCCGTCCTGAACGACGGAGGCCGAGGTTTCGTCGCAGCTTGTCTCGATCCCCAAAATGTTTACCGGACGACCAGACTGCTGCTGAGCCAGATACGCCTGCTGCACCCGTTCTTCATAGCGTGATGGTTTTCTATTCTTCATGCAATGTCACCCACATTATGAGAGCATCTTCATCGTTATCGGAATAATAACGCTTCCGACGTCCTTGTTCTGTAAAGCCCAGCTTGGTATACATATTCCGCGCCACGGTGTTGGACGGGCGCACTTCCAGCGTCATGCTTCTCGCTCCGAATACATAGGCGAGCCCCATCATCTGCCGCATCAACCGCTCTCCTACCTTTTGCCCGCGGCAATCGGGATGGACGGCCACGTTTGTAATGTGAGCCTCGTCCAGTACAATCCACATCCCGCAATAAGCGATGACCTGGCCATTCATCACGGCTACGACATAGCGGGCATTTGGGTTGATCGTCAGTTCATTGACAAAGGCATCACGCGGCCAAGGTGTCGGAAACGCCAAACGCTCCAATTCCCAGACCGCGTCTACGTCTTCTAGTGTCATAAAGCGGAATTCTATATCGATCTGCTCAGTCATTGCTATTCCTTCACCCCGCATGCGGGGTTTTGGGCCAGCCACTTGGCTTCGGCCTCTGCCAGCTGCAAGTATTCGGGAACCATTTCGTGCGGATGACCACCCTCTGCGAGCTTGCCCAGAGCAGCAAGACCGATGTGGGCAGCTCGCGGATGATTGTGGGTTGCAGGCGCAAAAAGGGCTTGTTCACCCAACTGCTCCGCGATCGTCTCCCGGTGAATGCGCAAATCCTCTCCCATAAACAGAACGCGCTCATTCCCAGCCTGTTCCTTTAACGAAGCGAGCCAATCGCGAAGCAGCACCAACCGCTCTTCGGCTACTACAGACAGTTCCGCCCAGTCTTTTGTCCGGAAGGCCCCTGTATAGACCTGTCCGCGCCTCGCATCGAAGAGCGGGACGATCAAGCCGGAGAAGCCTCGCGCATTCATAGCGACAGCCTCAAGGCTGGAGACGCCGATCACCGGTATTTGAAGCGACCAGGCCATGCTTTTTGCCGTGGCCACACCGATCCGTACACCCGTATAAGAGCCTGGCCCTTTTGCAACTCCGATGCCAGCCAGCTGTTCCGGCAATGTTCCCGTTTCATCCATCAACTCGGAGATCGCGTCCATCAGGCGGACAGAGTGGTTTTTCTGCTGATTCGTCGTCAATTCAGCCAAGATCCTGTCCTCTTCGACTACGGCCACGCTCAACACGAGATTGGATGTATCCATTGCAAGTACCCGCATCACCAATCAATCTCCTCACACAATTTCACATAGCGATCCCCCCGGGGAATCAGTTGAATCCGCCGGGCATCATCGCCTTCCGACCGCAGGATGACAGTCAGCCGTTCCGGCGGCAGCACGTCCTCGATCAGAGAAGCCCACTCCACCACAGTGACGCCTTCCCCAAAAAAATAATCGTCCAGCCCGAGCGAGTCCACGTCCTCTCCCACCCGGTAGACGTCCATATGATACAGCGGCAAACGCCCTTCATATTCCTTGATAATCGTAAAGGTGGGGCTGTTGACTGTTCCTTTCACCTCAAGGCCGCGAGCCAGTCCCTGGGTGAAGGTCGTCTTGCCCGCCCCCAAATCCCCCTCCAGGGCGAGAAAGTCGCCGGGGAGCAAGCGGACACCCAATTTTTCCGCAAAGCGCAAGGTCTCTTCTACGCCTGACGCATTCCATTCGTACTTCATCCTGTCACCCTTTCCTGGCATCGGCCTTGCCAAAATGGTTAAATCCCGCTTTCGCAACCGGCTCCCAGCGCGAATTGCGGTTCATCACTACCGATGGTCCGCCCGCTTCCACCCGCCCGATCACGGTAAACGGGATCCCCTGCTGCGCAAACAGCGCTCCGATCCTTTCTTCTTCCACCGCTTCAATCGTTCCTGCAAGCTGATAGTCTTCTCCTCCGTACAATGCCCAATGGAGAGGATCTTTTCCCTTGTGAGACGCATACATGCGGGTTGTTTCCGCTACCGGGATCAACTCCGCTTCGATCCGCAGACAAACACCGCTGGCTTCGGAAATCTCCCACAATTCAGAAGCAAGTCCGTCACTGACGTCGTTTAGCGCTCCTGGATTCGCAGAGGCTGCCAAAATGCGTCCTGCGGCAACCTGGGCCACCGGTCTCTGGTGAAAAGCAACCAACGGCTGCCACATCTCCTCTACAGCTTTTCCCGTTTTTGCCGTTTGCAACAACAGATCCAGGCCGGCTGCCGACCCGCCTACATGCCCTGTCACAAATACAAGCTGACCAGGCTTCGCTGCTGACCGGAGCAACGCCCGTCCCTTTTCCACCTCACCCATCACCGTAACAGACAGTGAAAGAGCGGCGGGGCTGGACACCGTATCGCCGCCAATCACACGTACGCCGTAGGCCTCGCACGCAGCGTAAATGCCGTCGTAAATCTGCTGACACTCTTTTGCTGTCCAATTTGGCGAGACGGCAATGCTGATCAACGCGTATTTGGGAATGCCCCCCATGGCGGCCACGTCGCTGATGTTGCTGATGACGGCTTTGTAGCCGATGTCGCTCGGGTTCATCGTCTCTTTGAGGAAATGGACAGTCTCTACCATGGCGTCGCAGCAGGCTACCACTTCCCTGTCTGCTGGCAGCGAAAACACCGCCGCGTCATCTCCGATCCCTACGCTGAGCCCGTCGCCTGTTTGGCCGGCGGAGCGGCTCGTCCACCGCCTGATGAGGGAAAACTCGTCGTACGTCACTACTACCGCTCCTTTAGTTTACAGTGCCTTCATTATACCGCCCTGCTTTCAAAGCACGCAAGGAAACGGGCGCACAGCCCGGACAGGCTTTTCCGTGCTGCCGCTGCTCTCCGGCTGCCATCAGCCCTGCTGCTTTGCCGCTGTTTCCAGCTCATACAGCCGCAGCTTTCCTGAACAACGGCCGCAGCGGTAACGGGCCGGATTGATTTTTCGCTTTCGTTTGTACCGCATCTGGCAGGCTTCACACACAAGCTCATAGCGATACGGAAGCCGGGTTCTTCCGCCGCCGACCTCCTGGCAGTAGCGACTTCCCCCCACTTGCTTGAGCAGCTCCTGAAAGTCGCGATCTTTATGCTGGTACCCTTTCTTTTCCAGGTGAAGATGATAGTGGCACAGCTCATGCTTTACGATCCCGATCAGCTCTTCCTCTCCGTGCTGCTCCAGATGGCGAGGGTTGATCTCGATGTCGTGGGAACGAAGCAGGTAACGTCCCCCTGTCGTCCGCAGCCTGCTGTTGAACCTGGCCTGGTGACGGAACGGCCTGGCAAAATACTGTGCAGAGACCGCTTCGACCAGTGCTTGCAACTCCTGATCTGTCATTGTTTTTCTCTCCCCAGCTGAAGCTTGTACCTCGACGATAGCAGTTTTGGTTGAAAAGTGCCAGAGCAATACAGTACACTTATTTGATGAGATCATGAGATTGGTGGGGAAACTGATGCGCTATTTAATCTTGCAGGAACAAACTGGGCTGCGCTTTGTCGCCATGCCGGAATCCCATATGTATCAACTGGTCGCTCTTCTGAAACGGCTTCAAAAGGAGATCGACAAGCTGACCATTGCAGAGCGTCCGCAGCTTCCGACGGTCATCGCGGAATGCGCCGAGCTAGAGCTTCTCTCCGATGCGTTTCAAACAGAAGATGGTCTGGCGTACGTCAGCCGGCTGGAGAGCCATTTCTCCTCTTTGCAGGAAACGGTTTATCCGCTGATCTCGTTGTTGACGGAGATTCGCGCTTTGCAGGCACAGCTTGAATTCCTGCTGGAAGATGAGTAATCTCTTTTCGAGGGCTTTGCAAAGCCTCTAGTACCCAGAGGCCGAAAGTTCCGCTTTCTCACGTGCTTTCACAGTTCTGCTTTGTAGCCATATACGAACAACTGCAAGTTGCCTTTCCGAGTCGTGCAAAGAAAATAGGTACCTCCTGTGTGTTTGCCGCATACATTGCCAATATAGGAATGACACCAGGAGGTACCCTTCATGCCACAATGGATGCGCAGGCAATTGCAGCGTGCCTTCTTCGGGAAGGACGTCCGGCAAATTCGATTGCTCAACAGCTGTTGGTTTTTATACTGGGAAAAACACGGCGGCCGCCCTCAATAGGGTGGCCGCCTTTTATATGCTTACAACAGCTTGTTCTATAAATCCTGTGGCGGGATTAAAGTCAATCCGACCCGTTGCCGTTTTTCATCGATATCGACTACCCATACATCCACAATGTCTCCGACGGTCACCACGTCCAACGGGTGTTTGACAAACCCTTTCCGCAAGCGGGAAATGTGGGCCAGGCCGTCATTTTTCAAACCGATATCGATAAACGCCCCGAAATCGACCACGTTTCTTACCGTTCCCTGCAGCTTCATCCCCGGGCTGAGGTCAGAGAGCTGAAGCACGTCGCTGCGCAAAAGCGGCTTGGGCAGCTCGTCGCGCGGGTCACGGCCCGGGCGCAGCAGACTGTCGACGATATCTCGCAGCGTCGGTTCCCCGATTTCCAGCTGCCGGGCAACCGTCGGCACATCGAGTCCCTGCAGCCGTTCTCGGCAGGCTTCGCTGCCAATCTCTTCGGCAGACAGCCCGATCAGGTCCAGCAGCTTGTGTGTAGCCGGGTATGATTCCGGGTGAATCGGCGTTTTGTCCAGCGGATTTTCCCCGTCCATAATCCGCAAGAAGCCTACGCATTGCTCGTAGGTTTTCGCTCCCAGTCTGGGAACTTCCTTGAGTCCGGCCCGGCTCGTAAATTTTCCGGTCTCTTCCCGCTTTTTGACGATGTTCGCCGCCACCTGCTTGCTGATGCCGGACACGTATTGCAGAAGCTGCGGCGACGCCGTATTGACGTCTACGCCTACGTGGTTGACCGCCGACTCGACGACGAATTGCAGGCTTTCCGCCAGGCGCGACTGGGAAACGTCGTGCTGGTACTGTCCGACGCCGACCGACTTGGGATCGATTTTGACCAGTTCGGCCAGCGGGTCCTGCAGTCTACGGGCGATGGAAATCGCGCTTCGTTCCGCGACGTCCAGATCGGGGAACTCCTCCTTGGCAAGGGCAGAAGCGGAGTACACGGAGGCCCCTGCCTCATTCACGATGATATAGGACAGTTCGCCCTTCACTTCCTTCAACACGCCGGCGATAAACTGTTCCGTCTCGCGAGACGCCGTTCCATTTCCAATCGTAATGATCTGTACCCCGTACCGATTGATCAGTTCCTTTACCTTGGCAGAAGCTTCGGCTACCTTGTTTAACGGAGGAGTCGGATAAATGACGCCTACCTCCAAAAGCTTGCCTGTCTCATCGACGACAGCCAGCTTGCAGCCTGTTCGATAGGCCGGGTCTACCCCAAGCACAACCTTGCCCTTCACAGGCGGCTGCAGGAGCAGATTGCGCAGGTTTTCCGCAAAGATGTGGATCGCCCGCTCTTCGGCGACTTCTGTCAGCTCGTTTCTTACCTCCCGCTCGACAGAAGGCTGGATCAAGCGCTTGTACGCATCCTCCGCCGCTGCCTCCAACCACGGCCGGGCTACCGTCTCCCGCGGAATCAGCTTCCTTTTCAGAAAGAGCAGAATCTCATCGACAGGAGCCTCAACCGACACCTTCAGGATACCTTCGTTTTCTCCGCGGTTAATCGCCAACACGCGATGAGGCGCGGCCTTTTTCAACGGTTCACTGTATGCGTAATACATCTGGTAAATGTTCTTCTCGTCTGCTTCGACCGCCTTCTGCTCCGATATGATCGTCCCCTTTTGAAAGGTACGCTCACGGGTCCACTGGCGAATCTGGGGATCATCCGACACCTGCTCGGCGATGATGTCCATCGCTCCTTGCAGCGCCTGCTCCGCCGACTCCACCCCTTTTTCCGCGTTTATGTACGCTTCCGCTTCCGCCGCCGGATCTCCCGATTTCGGAAGGGTCAATAGGTAGGAAGCCAATGGCTCCAGTCCCTTCTCCTTGGCCATCGTCGCTCGGGTCCTGCGCTTTTGGCGATATGGCCGGTACAGGTCTTCCACTTCCTGCAGCTTTGCCGCCCGTTCGATCGAAGCCTTCAGCTCTTCGGTCAGCTTGCCCTGCTCCTCGATCAGCCGGATTACCTCTTCTTTTCGCACTGACAGGTTGCGCAAGTAGCGAACGCGCTCCTCAATCGCCCGTATCTGGGTCTCATCCAATTGTCCGGTCATTTCCTTGCGGTAACGGGCAATAAACGGCACTGTATTTCCTTCGTCCAAAAGGGCGATGGTCCGCTCTACCTGATGCCTCTTGATTTCCGTCTCCTGAGCGATCGTCTGGATCATCAACGTTAGGTCCATATTCTACCTCCTGCGCTCATCTACGTGGTTATTGTACCACAACACCCATCTCGCCACCGGCAAAAATATGTCTGGAACCAAGCGGGCATCTCCGCTCTTCCCGGCTCTCGGGAGGACAGGTGCCCCTTTGACATTCACCGGCTATTCCGGGCAGCGCAATGCAAAAAATCCCGGGATGTGAAGCTGACAAAAAAAGCGGAGGATGCATGCACCCCCGCTTGTCATTTACGTTGTATATTCCTGCTGATCGGTCCGAAGAACTTCCCGCAGCTTGCCCAGTGCCCTCCGCTGCAGCCTGGAGACGTGCATCTGGGACATGCCGAGGAGTTCTCCCGCCTGCTTTTGACTCAAATTTTGATAAAAAGTAAGATGTATGATTTCTTTTTCCCGATGGTCGAGTGCATGAAGCGCCCGGTCGAGCAGCATGTGCTGATCGATGCGATCATAGCCGCTGTCTTCCGAACCGATCAAATCAAACAGGGTAATGGTATTGCCGTCGCTATCCGCCTCCAGTTCGCTGTCCATGGAAAGGGAATGATAGCTCCGTCCCATCTCCAGCGTTTCCAGAACCTCTTCTTCGCTGACGCCCAAATACGCCGAAATATCTGCAATCTGCGGGGAGCGCTGGAGCTTGATGGTCAATTCGTCCACCACCCGCTTGATTTTCGGGCTCAGCTCTTTTACCCTGCGGGGAACATGGACACTCCAGGTCTTGTCCCGTATGAATCGTTTCATTTCTCCGACAATAGTCGGAACAGCAAAGCTCTCAAAGGAGCGGCCAAATGCGGGATCAAACCGCCTGAGAGAAGCTAAAAGTCCGATCATCCCTACCTGAACCAGATCTTCATAAGGGATCTGTCCCCGAACAAACTTTTTGGCAAGGGACTCTACCAAAGACGTATAGGCTTCGACCAATTCTCCTTGAAGGACACTGTCTCCCGTCTCGCGATATTCATTGACCAGCCTGACCAACTCATCTCGACTATGCTTAGGCTTCCGAGACTGCCCGGTCATCGCAAGACACCTCATCCCGCTGCAAGTACTTGGTCATTGTCACTGTCACTCCATCATTGCTGCTCACTTGCACTTCGTCCATTACGGAGTGAATCAGATACAGTCCCAAGCCTCCCTCCCTCACTTCGTCAATATCCACGTCAGGACGGATCGGTGCCGGCGCTTCCTGTCTATCCTCCAACGGGAGGCCCTTTCCTTTATCCCTTACTTCCACCACAAGCCGATCAGCAAGGAGCCAGCATGAAAGGCGCAGTTGGTCATTTCCTTGCGGGCAATCGTAGGCGTGTTCGACTACATTGGTGCACGCTTCCGCCACCGCGAGCTTGATGTCTTCGATATCTTCATACGGGAATCCCATCCGGTTGGCAATCCCCGAAACAGTTAGGCGGGCAATGCTGACATACTCCGCTCGAGCTGGCAGCGTCAATGTAATCACATCTGCCTCCGGTCTCTGACCCATTATTCGCTCTCTCCTTTGTGAGGCACCATTCTTTCATACAAGCCGGTTATACGAAAAAGCCGTTCCACACGAGGCGACAGATTCTGCACAGCAAGCTCACAGCCTGTCTGCTTGCAGGCCTTCATTGCAGCAACAAAGGTACCGATTCCCGTGCTGTCGATATACTCTACCGCACTCAGATCAACAGCAACCCGCTTTACCTCTGGCCGATTTACCAAACAGAGCAGCAAGTCCCTCAGCTTCGATACGGTATACGCATCGATTTCCCCTTCCAGGTACAGCAAATGTTGGCCGTCCTGGCTGTTCTCTCTGATCATAAGCTCCATTCTGTTTCTCCTCCCTTGCTTGCCTTACGTTCTCCGAAGCACAATCATGGTGTAATCATCCGGCAGTTCAAATTGAGAGAGAAGCAACAGTCTGCGGTACAGATGGTTAGCCATCTCCTGTGCAGACGCACTCGTTTCCTCCTCCAGGAGAGAGACGAGTTCTTCTCTTTGTATGTAATATCGGCCAATCTTTCGTTCCGTTACACCATCTGTCAGAAGGATCAGAAAATCTCCGGGCTCCAAATAAATCTCACGTTCTTCGTATTCGCTGCCCGCCGCAATGCCTAAAGCCGTCCCGCAACCCTCCAGATCGAAAAATCGGTTCTCCCGAGCCCGATACAAAAATCCGGGCTCCTGGCCCGCTGTAGCGTAGCGAAACACGTGCTGAGCCGTGTTATAGCGGCCAAATTGCATGGTTACAAACATGCATGGGTCGATATTTCGTTCAACAACGCTGTTTAAATGTCTCAGCATGTTGCCCGGAGCAAGCTTCATCTCTCCCAGGCTGTCCATCGCGTACCTGAGCATCGACATACACATCGCAGCGGGGATGCCTTTTCCAGTGATATCCGCAATGGCAACAGTGAACTCACTTTTGCTTTCACAGAGGAAATGATAAAAATCTCCGCTCATTTCCTTGGCCGGAATACTGATCATGCCAATGTCTACATTCGGATATTGCGGAAGCGTTTCTGGCAGCAGCGTCTGCTGCATTGCGGTCGCGATGGCGATTTCAGCCTGCAGCTGTTGATGGCGGCTTCGCCAGCTGTCAAAGGAGCGGTAGGCATTGCCGTACTCGATCATGATTTCGGTGAGAATTTGAAAGGAATCTTGTATAAACTCCGGTACATCTCCCAAATGCTCCAGAACGTTTGCGTGCATATCGGTTACTTCCTCAGGAGAAATATTCCGTGAGAGCAGCCACTTTCCCAGTTGTTGAGCCAGGTATAGCTGGTCTTCTCGCTTTCCTTTCAGATAATCGCGCACGATCCGCGTGTATATGTCCTCATTTTCCTGACTCATGAACAGGCGTCATCTCCCCTCGTTCCCTTACCGCCATTTAATGACGACAACCTGTGTCCCCTCTCCCGGACTGCTCTCCAAAGAAAACTCGTCCATCATACGTTTCACGCCTGGCAATCCTGCTCCGAGCGCCCCGGAAGTGGAGTACCCGTCCTCCAGCGCTTTTCGCACGTCTTCTATGCCAGGTCCAGAGTCAGATGCGATGATCCTAAGTCCGACACGTTCGCCCTCCTCGAGAGGCTCTATCAATACGTTTCCGTGACCGGCATAAAGGAAAATGTTCCGTGCCAGCTCGGAAATCGTAGTGGCAATCCGCGATTGCATGATCGTCCCAAACCCCAGGCTTTTCGACAAGTTTCGACCTATTTGTCTAGCTGTGACTATATCTGCCTCTGAATATATCGTTATGTTATATGAATGAAGCCCTGTCACAACAAGAAACTCCTTCCATCGACGAGCTTTTCAGCAGTCGGTTAAACATGCAAAACGTGTCACTTTTTGTCTTTTTTCTTGTACACCATTCGATGCCAGGGCGCAAAATCCCTGCAATCACAGCAAAAAAACCACTGGCTATCCAAGTGGTTTTTCTTTCCTGCTCGTAATATTACCATTCCTTATTTAAAAGTCAATGATTCCCAGGCTAATTTGCAGCGATTCATTGACTCGATCCATCATCTCGTCGTCCAGATGAGTGATCTTATCGGTCAGTCTTTGCTTGTCAATGGTTCTAATCTGTTCTAACAAGATGACGGAGTCA
This sequence comes from Brevibacillus sp. FSL K6-2834, assembly GCF_038592925.1. Taxonomy (NCBI): domain Bacteria; kingdom Bacillati; phylum Bacillota; class Bacilli; order Caryophanales; family Paenibacillaceae; genus Brevibacillus; species Brevibacillus sp. FSL K6-2834. The sequence goes on along the minus strand of NZ_CP151945.1, from coordinate 636,430 downwards.
CGATCAAATCCATACATTTTTGCGTCAATCTCTACATGCGTCGGCAGTTTTGCTTTTTGAATCTGCGCTGTGATGGCAGCGACGATGACCGTCGGACTAAATCGATTGCCAATATCGTTTTGGATGACTAATACGGGTCGCACGCCTCCCTGCTCGGAGCCGACGACCGGTGACAGGTCAGCGAAAAATACATCGCCCCGTTTGACAATCACATGTCACACCCCGCTAACTAAGCGGACAAGAGTATGGTCAGCCTCTTCTTCAGCGCCGAATGCCTCCGATGCCATTTTCAAGTTGATTTTCGCCATTTCCATGTACCCTTTTTGCATGGTTTCGCGAATGACGCGCTTTTTGCGCTCCTTCAGATACAGGTGCATCGCTTGGCGAATAAACTCGCTGCGATTGGATTTTTCTTTTTGAATTACGCCGTCCACTTCCTGAAGCAAGTGTTGTGGCAGGCTGATCATGATGCGTTTCGTGTTTGACTTGGACAAGACAAATCCACCTCCAACCATGACCGTAACATCCGCAGTGCTTGTTACCACTTACCAGTATGGGTCACTACCATTATGTCGAACCATTTGCAAAAATATACCTGTCCGGTCGCTTCGGGAATAACCCGATTTTGCGCTTTACTAGTATTCGTGCTTTGCTCCAAAATTCCTGCCTGCTTTTTGCTGCTAGTTATTGACACTTTGTGCTGGCGCATGTGTCATCGTCAACGGATGAAACACCTCCGACACTTTCCCGTCTTTGCGATAAACACGCGGAAGCCGGTAATTCAGCATGCACGGAATCTCATAATTGATGGTCCCCACGAGCTCAGCTACTTCGTCCAATGAAATTTCTTCCGTTCCCAGGCGACCGTAGAGCACTACTTCGTCGCCTACCTTCGCGGAAGCGCCATTCAGCCTGACCATGATCTGGTCCATGCACACCCTGCCGACAATGGGAGAACGTCTGCCCTCGTGCAGAACAAAGCCGCGATTGGACAACGACCTGGAGAAGCCGTCTGCATAGCCGATCGGGAGCGTGGCGATTGTTTCACCTGGCTTGGCGGTGTACGTAGCTCCATAGCTTACCGTCATTGCTTCCGCTGCCGTTTTCACATGGGAAATGCGAGTTTTCAGGGACAACGCCGGCACCAGCTTCACCTGTGCCCGCTGCTTCAAAAACGGAGAAGGATATAACCCGTATAAACCTATGCCCAAACGGATCGTATCATACCCCCATTCAGGAAAGACAATCGCGGCGGCCGTATTGCAGCAGTGCACGCGCGGAAGCGTTTTTCCCGCCTCGCGAAGGGCGGCCAGCAGCTCCTGAAATTGCTGGTGCTGACGTCTGACATGTGTTGTATCTTCTTCATCCGCACAGGCGAAGTGGGTAAATATTCCTGTCCAATCAAGGAACGGACTTTGCTCCAAGGCTCTCACGACGTGAAGAAGCTCCTCGGCTGTACGCACTCCGAGTCTTCCCATGCCGGTATCCGTTTTGATATGGATCCCGATCGGCTTTGCACCGGCTTGCTCGATCCGCTCGTTCGCCTGTATGATCCAGTCGGCATGGTAAGCGGTCAGTTCAATTCCGAGCCGGCTGGCAGTTTCGACAGAGTCGACCGGGGTATAGCCGAGAACAAGGACAGGGGCAGTAATTCCCGCCTCGCGCAACACGACTGCCTCGTCCAGCATGGCTACCGCCAGTGAATCGGCGCCGCTCCGCAATGCCTGCTGGCCTACATGCACGGCCCCGTGCCCGTATCCATCCGCTTTGACTACGGCCATAATCCCCGTTGTTTCAGGAATATGCCGACGAAAGCTTGCTACATTGGCCGAAATGGCGTCCAGATCTACCTCTACCCACGTGTCGCGACAAAACGGTTTCATTTGCTATCTCCTCTTTTTGCCCTTTTGGTATAGATACAAGCGTTCATTCAAGTGATTGAGAAACTGCCTGGAAACCATCAGCGACTGGCGCTTTCCGCCCACTCTGTACAGATGGCGCCCTTCAAAAATCGGTTCCACCTCGGAAAGCGGATAACTGGTTTCCTGTCCGCTCATCCGAATGATCAGGTGAGTCTTTGTCAGTGTATACGAGGGACGCAGCGTGAATTTGTACAGGAACGGGGCCAAGCCAACCACCGCAATCGCGATGGCAAAAGCAAAGATCTTGAATGCGTCCGTTCTGGAGTCAAAGAACTGCGACAACAAAAGCATTCCGATGACAAAGGCTAGCGTTTCCATAATCCGCATCTTCATGCTTTTCCGCAAAAGAAGGTCTTTATACCCCGATTCCTCTTGATACAAAATGTCGTTCGACTGTTTCTTCATGAATACCGCTTCACCTCATAGCATAGTTACTCTGACTTTATCTCTTTTGGACAGAAGGTGTCAATTCGTTAAGCACAAATGTATGGTTTTTTTCATATAATACGGACACTTTGCGATTTGGAAAGGGGCCCAATAACGTCAGGCGAAGAGGCCCCTGTCCCTTCCCCTGCCCCGCTGAAAATCCATAGAACTAGGCTGTGATCACAATCGGATACAGGGACTTTCCTAGGAAAACACTACCGTAAGAATTTAAACAAAAACACGCCTGATCCTGCATAGGACCGGGCGTGTTTGTTGCAACATCTTTGATTTGCGAGAAAGGAAAACGGAATCTCAGTGTGATGCGGACATTTCTCTTGCGCTCAAAGCTGAAACTGCGGCGGCTTGGATTCGTCCTTATTTTCCGCCCAAACCGTATGTGGATTGAGCTACCTGAACCATTTCAACCTCCGGCAGGTCTCCCGTCAGCGTAAACTCGACGCCGTCCAGCTCCCAGGTCAGATAACGCTGATTATCTGCCGTTTGGGTCAGCACCCCGATCGTAAATCCGAGGTCGACAGGCATTCCCTGTTCATATGAAACGGTGGCCTCGGTCGGACGGGACTCGATCAGCTTGTAGTTATACGCTCCGTTGTACTGCAGGACGATCGTCTTTTGACCATTCCGGGTAACCGGCTCAATGTCTCCCTGTTTCACACCTTCAGGCATGTACGTTGGAACGATGACCCCGAACTGGCTGTTCGGCTGCTGGCTTGGCTGAGATGCCTGTGCCATCGTCGGGATGACAGACATCGAGCTGGTTGTCATGTTGCGATCTTTGTCAAAGGCATCTTGATCAAATGTCGGATTAAACACAAATTCCGTGAAGTTGATCTTGACCAGCGTATCCAGATTGGAATCCATGATCTCTGCGCGTTTTGGTTTCAAGTCTTCTGTCAGCCAAATTTTTTGTTTCGTGAGCGAGCGGTTTCCACTGTAATTCGCTTTTACTTCAAACACGTAGTCTTTGTTGTCCATGTTCATTTTACGCTCGGTATCGTCGATAATGCTGCGGGCGAGCGTTTCGTAGAGATACAGCGGCCCATTGTTTTCCGGCCATCCGCTTTGGAAACGGAAGCTTTTTTTCAAATGGGGCGTAAGCACAAACACACCTTCGTTATTTCGCAGGATGATCTGTGTGATTCCCCGCTGCTTGGAGGTGAGGGCTACCCGGTAGTTGGTCGGCTTCTCGTACCAGACCTCCACATCGTACTCCATGGGAGTCGAGCTGGTTTGCATGGTCAAAACTGCTTGTGATTTGTAGCCCCCCATTTTGTCCAGCGTACTGCCTAGATCATCGACAATGTCCTCCGGTGTCTTTTGACCGAAGCAGCCGCCGAGCAGCAGAGAAAAGACCAACAAGAGCGCCAATGGAAGTGCTGCCCGTTTCATTCAAAGAACTCCTCCTTGTCTGCATTTTTCGACGAAGAAGGGCTCCCCTGTCTATTTCCTGGGAAATCTGTCATTCTTTCATCCGATCAGCGCATATCTTGTCATCCTCTGATGGGCCGCAGGTGTTAGTCTATCGCTGATTTTCAGCAAACTTCCCATTCTGGCTAGAGCAGGTAGTCCCTCCTAATCTACGCGATATAAATCTATGTCCCATCTCGTCCCAATATGCAGACAAGTTGCAGTTGTCCTCTATTCTTTCGATTCGATGACCACCTGCGCTACTGCGTACTCTTTGCTGTGGGAAATGCTTACATGGATTCGCAGCTTGGAGGGGTCATGTCCGATCCGGTTGCATGCCGCCTCGGTAATCGTCAGTTCCGGTTTTCCTGTCGTCCCTGGGGCGATCTGAAGGTCATGCAGACCTACAGCCCCACCGATGCCGGTCCCGAGCGCCTTGGCTCCTGCTTCTTTGGCTGCAAAGCGCCCTGCTACGTACTCAGCCAGCCTTCCCTCTGGTTTCCCCTCTAGCAGCTTCCTTTCCGCTTCCGAAAAAATCCGGTGAAGCAGCTGCGGCTGGCGCTTTAAAATCGCTTGAATGCGATGAATTTCAACGATGTCAATGCCGATGCCAACTATCATACCAATCATTTCTCCCCGACTTATTTTGCTGCCAACATAACACTTACGATCCATTATTGGCAAGCACACAAATAAAACACCCCCCGCAATCGCTGCGGGGGGGAGAAAGCGCTCTTAAAGGGTTTGTTATTCAGTCGGTTGTTGCTGCGCTTGTTGAGCCGCATTCGCAGCGGATTGCTGGTTTTGGCGGCGTACTTCCGACACGTTGGTTTCGCTCGCAAACTCAGTTGCGTTCGTAGCGGTTTGGTTGCGCATCGCTTGGTTCATACCTGCTTGCTTGTTTTGTTTCGGCATGGTCTTTTCACCTCCTCGACGTCACTGAATATAATGTGTGCTGAGCAATGCCCCCGTATCCCCGCCTGTTTTTTCCTCACCTCGACAACAGGGGGTTAAATCCCAGCCGCTAATCAAGCCGCGTTTGGTTATGCTATAACGAGAAGCAGGAAGAGCTGCCGCCTGCCGCGAATATGTACGTTCAATGTAAAAGCATGAGAGGAGCAAATGGACTATGGCTCAAACCGTTATTATTTATACACAAAAAACCTGCGGCCCTTGCCAGGAAGAAAAAATGTGGCTGTCGCAACAAAACGTTGCCTTTGAGGATCGCGACATACGTGAAAATGACGCTTATTTTCAGGAAGCGATTGGACTTGGGGCCAGCATGACACCGGTTACTCTGATCGAAAAAGATAGCGGCGACCGTATTGTCATCCACGGATTTGACAAGGAACAACTAAAAAAAGCGTTGGATCTTTCCTGATCCAACGCTTTTTTCCTATACGTCAACCTAGCGAATGCGCTGCTGTAGCCTTTTTGTCCTTTACGATTGGCGACATATCCGGCAAATGCTGCAAAATCTGCCGAATGGCGGGTGAACACTCCGTGTTAAGGGAATAAAACACCCAAGGTCCCTTGCGTTTTTCTTTAACCAAACCGTGTGTCTTCAGTTTGGCCAAGTGTTGAGAGACAGATGGTTGGGACGTTTGCAGAATCTCCACGAGATCTCGTACACAAAAGGATTGTACCTGCAAGAGAGCCATGATCGTCAAGCGTGTTTTGTCGCCGAGCAGTTTGTAAATCTCAGACAAATACAACACCTGCATCAAATCTGTGTCCATAAAAACCCACCCTTTGCCTTGCGTTTCTGATTACAAGTATACTACACGGACATAAGGCAGGGAAGATATGATGTCGACAGATCGGTGAACGCTTGTCTTTTTCCCGGTCAATTCGCTCCGGCCGTGATCGGAGCAAGCACTTGAAATCAGCGCCATTCGTGGATGTATCCGACTGTTTACCGCAGTGAAAAAGAAAAGCGCTCTCTTGGAAGCGGTTTTTGCAGTTTTTTCCATTGCCCGACGTCCATTTTTTCATCCAAATATCCGCAACGTCAAATACAGACCGGTCAATGTGATGAACAGCGTAGGGACAGTCAGGACGATGCCCGTCCGAAAATATTGCCCCCACGTAATCCTGACACCTTTGTTGTTCAATACGTGCAGCCACAAGAGCGTCGCGAGCGAGCCGATCGGCGTAATTTTTGGCCCCAGATCGCAGCCGATGACATTGGCGTAAATCAGCGCTTCCCGGACGATTCCTTCGGCCCCTGACCCTTGAATCGCCAGAGCGTCGAACATGACTGTCGGCAGATTGTTCATGAGCGAAGAAAGTGCCGCGGCGACAAATCCCATGCCCAATGTGGCGGCGTACAGTCCGTGGGCCGCAAACAGTTCCAGCCATCCTCTGACGACTTCAGTCAGCTGCGCATTGTGCAGCCCCCATACGACCACATACATGCCAATGGAGAAGATGACCACTACCCACGGAGCCCCTTTCAAGATACGTCCTGTCTCGATGGCGGGACTTCTCCTCGCCGTCAGGTAAAAGACAAGGGCGGCACCGGTTATGATCAGCGATACGGGAATATCCAGCCACTCGCTCGCGAAGAAACCGGTCAGAAGCACAGCCAAAATCAGCCAGGACAGCCGAAACATCCTCACGTCCCTGATCGCTTCTCGCGGCTCCCTTAGCACACTGGTTTCATAGCGACGCGGGATGCTTTTACGGAAATAAAGAAACAGAACAAGCAAGCTGCCGGCAACAGAAAACAGATTGGGCAGCAGCATCCTGGCGGCGTATTCGGCAAAGCCGATCCCGAAGTAGTCGGCGGAGACGATATTGACCAGATTGCTTACCACAAAAGGAAGAGAGCTCGTATCGGCGATAAAGCCGCTCGCCATGACAAAAGCAAGCACCATTTGCGGCTGCAGCTTCAACGCTCTCACCTGCGCCAGCACAATCGGGGTCAAAATCAGCGCAGTCCCGTCATTGGTAAACAGCGCCGAGACAAGCGTGCCGAGCAAAATCACATACATAAACATCAGACGGCCATTTCCTTTGGCCAGCCTCGCCATGTGCAGGGCTGACCACTCGAAAAAGCCGATTTCGTCCAAAATCAGGGAAATAACGATGATGCCAACAAGGGAAATCGTGGCGTTCCAGACAATTCCCGTCACCTCGCCGACATCCGCCATCGTGACGATACCTGTCGCCAATGCGAGCAGCGCCCCTCCCACTGCCGGGTAACCGATCGACAATCCCCGGGGCTGCCAGACCACGAGGATGAGTGTCCCTGCAAAAATGAGTAATGAAAGCCAGACCACGGTTGTGTTTCTCCTCTCTGTTCTGCACATGCTAAAGTCGTGTATTCATTACATGACGAAAAGCTCTCCTCTTTTTGGCGAAGACAGCTGGCAGAAGCAGCCGCCAAAGACCTTCCCTGTCAGGACACACCAAAAAGAGCGGACTTTTGTGTCCGCTCTCCTACGATACTACAAATTCTTTTTAACCGAAACGTCCTGTAATGTAATCCTCGGTTCTCTTGTCACACGGATTTTGAAAAATGACCGGTGTGGAATCGAATTCAACCAGCTCTCCATTCAGGAAAAAGGCAGTCTTGTCGGAGATGCGGGCTGCCTGCTGCATGTTGTGCGTAACGATGACGATGGTGTAGGTCGTTTTCAGCTCATCGAGCAGTTCCTCGATCTTTGCCGTAGAAATCGGGTCCAGGGCCGATGTCGGTTCATCCATGAGCAAAATTTGCGGATTCACGGCCAGAGCGCGAGCAATGCAGAGGCGTTGCTGCTGGCCCCCGGACAAGCCATAGGCCGGTTTCTTCAAAACATCCTTTACTTCCCCCCACAGGGCTGCTGCTTTCAAGCTGCTCTCCACGATCTCGTCAAGCTTGTTGCGGTCTGTAATGCCGTGCAATCTGGGGCCGAAGGTAATATTTTCGTAAATGCTTTTTGGGAACGGATTGGGCTGCTGAAAAACCATGCCGATATTTTTGCGCAAAATCTCTACGTCCACCCTGGACTCGTAGATGTCCTCGCCGACGACCTTCACACTGCCGTCGATTCGCACGCCCTGAATCATGTCATTCATCCGGTTCAACGTCCGCAGGAACGTCGATTTACCGCAGCCGGAAGGTCCGATAAAAGCAGTGATGCTGTTCGCTTCAATCTCCATATTGATATTGTGCAGGGCTTGGTGTTGTCCATAATACAGGTTCAGATCGCGTACCTCGATGATACTCACGGTTGCCAGACCCCTCTCTTTGTAAAAGTTCCTCTATTAATAGCGCTTCTGATATTTATTGCGAAGGTAAACCGCGGTCGCATTCAGTGTAAACAGCACGATCAACAGCACGATAATACCGGCGGCGGCAATCGCCCTAAACTCATCCTGCGGCTTGGATGTCCAGCTGTAGATCTGGATCGGCAGGACCGTAAACTGGTCGAGCGGAGAGCTCGGTACAAAAGCGATAAACGTAACCGCTCCGACTACGATCAAAGGCGCCGTCTCTCCGATCGCACGGGACAGGGCCAGAATAAAGCCGGTCAAAATGCTCGGAAATGCAGCGGGAATCACGACGCCCCGAATGGTCTGCCATTTGGACGCCCCCAGCGCATAAGAAGCATTTCGCAAATGCTGCGGCACGCTCCTGATCGCTTCCTGGGAAGCGACGACGATGATCGGCAAGACCAGGAGAGCCATCGTCAGCGCACCGGACAGAATCGTGCGGCCAAACAGAAAGCCTTCCACGAACAAACCGAGACCCAAAATCCCGAAGACAATCGACGGTACGCCGGCCAAATTGTTGATATTGACCTGAATCAGGTTGGTGAACCAGCCCTTTTTCGCGTACTCTTCCAAATACAGCGCCGTTCCAATCCCCAAAATAAAGGCGACTGGCGCGGTTATGCCAATAATCCACAAGCTGCCGAACAGCGCGGACAAGATACCCGCCTTTTCCGGAAAACGGGAGGCAAAGCTGGAGATAAACTGCCAGTCCAGCCAGCCAAGACCATCTGAAAGGATGCGATATAGCAATATGCCCAGGGCAGCTACACCTAGCAGCGTAGCGAGCAAAAACACTACGCGGGAGGCCCTGTCATAGATTTTTCGACGAGTCAGATTTCCTGCCGACATCAATACTCCTCCTTGTAGCGGCGCGTAATCCACTGCGCAATGATGTTAATGCCAAGAGTAAGAAGGAACAGAGTCATGCCAACAGCAAAAATGGTGCTGTACTCAATCGAGCCATGCTCGATGTCTCCGCCGCTGACCTGAACGATAAAGGATGTCATCGTCTGGATGCTTTCCAGCGGATTGAGCGTCAGCTTGGGCGTAGCTCCGGCCGCAATCGTCACGATCATCGTCTCTCCGATCGCGCGGGAGCAAGCAAGTACAAATGATGAAATAATCCCCGACAGGCCTGCAGGCACGACGACTTTGGTCGCTACCTCCAGCTTGGTCGCTCCCAGCGCGTAGGCGGCATCCCGAAGCGAACGGGGAACGGCCACCATCGCGTCCTCACTCAAGGAAGCAACCATGGGGAGAATCATGATACCGACCACGATACTGGCGGAAAGGGCGTTGAACACCCCGGTATCGGGAAAAATGCTGCGGATGAGCGGCGTGACAAACGTCAAGGCAAAGTAGCCGTAAACGATTGTCGGAACACCCGCGAGAACCTCCAAAATCGGTTTAATCGTTCGACGAACTTTTTCATGCGCATATTCGCTTAAATAAATCGCTGTCATCAGCCCAAACGGCAGGGCAACGAGACAAGCCCCCAGCGTAATCAGCAAAGACCCGGACAAGAGGGGCAAAATGCCAAAGTGCTGCGGTATAAACAACGGCGTCCACTTGGTGTCCGTTAAAAAGGAAAAGAGCGACACTTCTTTGAAAAAGCTGATCGTTTCAAACAAAAGCACCATGACGATGCCGACTGTAGTCAAAACGGATACGAAGGCACACGCGATCAAAAACGTGCGGATGCCGAATTCTCTATTTTTCTTCTCGTTTTTGACGACAATCTGGCTTTTTTTCGAGCGTACTTCCTGATTTAATGTTAGTATTTCTTGTCTACCCAACGTGAACATCCCCTTTCCTCTCGCGGACAGAGGGAAAAGTGGCGTTATCTCGATCATAACGCCACATTCCTCGTGCACCCGCTGTCAGGATTACTGGATCTTGGCAAGCGATTCTTTGTATTTGTCATCGGTCAGCGGTACGTAGAATACCGATTTGACCAGTTCAGGAGCGTTTTCCAGATAGAACTTCACAAACTCTTTTACTTCCGGTTTTTCCAGGGACTTTTTGTTTGCATAGATAAAGATCGGGCGAGCCAAAGGCTTGTAGGTACCGTCTTTGATCGTGTCAAAAGTAGGCGTTACCGCATTGCCATCGCCGTTGTCGATCGGAACCAGCTTCAGCTTGTCTGCATTTTCTTCGAAGTACGCATAACCGAAGTAGCCCAAGCTGTTTTTGTCGCCGGCAATACCTTGTACCAGCACGTTGTCATCTTCACTGGCGGTGTAGTCAGGACGGCTCTTTTTAGCCTCGCCTACAATCGCTTCTGTGAAGTATTCGAATGTTCCGGAATCCGTTCCCGGCCCGTACAGCTTGATTTCTTCAGCTGGCCATTCCGGACGAACGTCTTTCCATGTTTTCACCTTGCTGTCCGGCTCCCAAATCTTTTTCAGTTCATCGACTGTCAGCTTGTCAACAAAGCCGTTTTCCTTGCTGACGACGACGGAGATACCGTCATAGGCAACCGGGATTTCAACGAAATCAATTCCTTTTTCCTTCGCTGCTGCCGCTTCTTTTTCTTTAATGGGACGGGAGGCATTGCTGATGTCCGTTTCGCCGGCTGCAAACTTCTTGAAGCCGCCGCCTGTACCCGATACCCCGACCGTTACCTGTACGCCAGGGTTTGCTATTTGGAACTCCTCCGCAGCCGCTTCCGTGATCGGGAATACGGTGGAAGAACCATCTACTTTAACAGTTCCCGACAGATTGCTGGCTGTTTTGTTATCAGCTGCAGGAGTCGTTGCCTCCGTGCCGCCGGTAGAACCTGTAGCGCCATTGGAGCTTGGAGCAGATGTTGCGCTGTTGCTGCCGCATCCGGCGAGAATGGAACCTGCGAGAGATAGTGCCAGCATCAAACTACCGAGTTTTTTCACGATGAAAATCCTCCTTAAAATCGGTTTGTTTTCCTCTTTCCACTTACAGATGATACAGGCGGAATGTTGTTCTATTGTTTTGGCTTTGTAAAGCTTTCTTAAAGATTGGCCATTTCGTTGAGTAATCGCTTGATAAAGTGGGCAGACTATTACTACTTTTTTCAAGGAGTGAAACATACGATGGATAAACTGGCATTGATTCTCGTTATTATCGGTGCTCTCAACTGGGGATTGATCGGCTTGTTCCAGTTTGACCTCGTCGCTACCCTGTTTGGCGGAGAGAATTCGCTTGTCAGCCGAATCGTATATACTCTGGTTGGGCTTGCTGGCATCTACTCGATCAAGTTTTTGGTAGGCGACCGGGAACGGGCTTGACAGAGTGAAGCTTTCCGGAACAATAAAAAAGGCACATCCTGACCATCCAGGACGTGCCTTTTTTACGATTTATCGGTTTATTGTCTGGTTAACGGCTCATCGATGCTTACATGACCCATCAGCGATTCAGTCGGTTTTCCATCGACCAGGATAACGATTTTCTGTACCTCGTCAAACTGGAAGAGCGTATCCTTCAACGCATCAATCGCCATTCCTTCCCCGCTGGAGCCAAGGTTGTAGACGTTTTTGCCGTCTGCATCAATCGTCAGCGTGCCTTTGTCGAATGTGACAGAGTGGTAGTGAAAGTCCTTCCACAACGGCGCATGAGCTTCATCCTTTGGCTTTTCCAAAAGGGCTATCGCCTGCTTGTACTTGTCCAGATCATCTGTGTAAGCAATCTCCTGCTCTTCTTTCTTCAATTCCATCAGATTGTCATCGGTGTAATAAAGAGCGATCGTTTGCTTCGTTTTCTGCTGCTCTGTTTCCGGCTGAGCAGCGGAGCCGGGCGTCTCCGTTTGTTCCGCGGGCGGCTGCGCTTGCGGCGCCTTTCCCTGACCACATCCTGTGACCAGAAGGATCGCTGCAGCTGCTGTCACCCAAAACGTCATGCGTCTTTTCATCGGAAACCTCCCTTTCTCATCCATGCCCTTCGCAATTTCTTAGTGGTAGGACTGATAGTATTCACGGATGGCTGCCGCGAGTGCTTCCGCCACCTTTTGCTGGAACGCCGGGGACGTCAATTTGGCATTCTCCCCCGGATTTGAGAGGAACCCTGTCTCCGTCAAAACGGCAGGCATCGTCGTATGCTTGATGACATAGAAGCCTGTCTGTTTCACCCCGCGATTCGGGAACTGTGTCGCCCCTTGCAGGTGACGGTGAACGACCTCGGCCAGATTCTTGCTGTTGGCGTTATAGTAAAAGGTTTCCGTCCCGCCGGTGGTCGGCTTCGTAAATGAATTGGCGTGGACCGACAGGAACAGATCGGCGTGCCGCTCATTGGCAAAAACAACGCGCTCGTCAAGTGTCAAATACACATCTGTAGAGCGTGTTGCTTCTACCTGAAACTCCGGATACTGCTTCAAAAGCTGTACCAGCTTGTTGGCGACAGCCAGCGTGAAGTCTTTTTCGATATTTCCGTTCACGCCCTTGGCGCCTTGATCCTTGCCTCCGTGACCGGCATCCACTACGATGAGGAATCCCGTCTTTTTCGGAACAGGCGAAAGCTTTACTTCAATGCCGTCTTCCGTATACTCCAGATTATACTTGCTCTTCTGGTTGAGCTCAATGACGACACGCACAGTTTGCGGCGATGCGCTGTACTGACTGTAGCGCACGTCTTGCACCAGAGTGTCCTTTTTGCTTTTTTCTTCGTCTTCGTGCTCAGCAGCTGCGGATTGGTCATCTGCTTCGTCCGACTCCCGTGAAGCGTCCGTGTGGCGATTTTCTTTGTCGTCGTCATCCTGATCGCTGCCTTTCTTTTTCTCGTCAGCGTCAGCATCCTGATCTTCATCGTCCACACTTGTTTCCCCGCCCTCGTAGTCGTCAGAGTTGCTGCTTTTCTTCAGCTTGTCCAACAAATCCTGATCCAACTCTGTCTGGGGCAGGTCCAGGACAATCCGATGCGGTCCTTGCAGGACGAACGCATTGGCCGTCACAGGAAGGCTTGTTTCAATGCGCACAACCTCATCATCATGGGTAACTCCCGTGAAGTAAGCGAGCCGTTCAATCTCCACCCGGTTTTTCCCCTGATCCCAGGTGAAACGTCCACCCAGCTCAGCCTCCAGCTCTTCCAATGGCAGAGCCAATTCGCCGTCGATGGTGAGTCCGCGGTCCGGATGCTTCCATACCTGTCCCTTTTTCCCTACCTGTTCGGCTGCGGCTTGGGCAGATATGTACAGCTTGTCCCCGTACTGGAAGCCTTTGAGAGACAGTGTTGGCTTATTGCCATTGTAGCGCATTTCCGGCGTTTCATTGGCAATGACCGTACGCGAAGCGTTGTCCCACCCTACCGTCACTCCAAGCGATTCCCCGACGAATCGCAGCGGCAGCAGCATTCGCTGATTCCGCATGACAGGAGGAGTATCCAGCTGCACTTTTTTTCCGTTCACCAGTGCATTTTTGGATCCGACCGTAAGCTGCAATGTTTGCGGGCCTCTTGTTATCACGGCCGTTCGCGTGGCCTGATTCCAGTCCACCTTGGCTCCGAGACCTTCCGCTATGACTCTGACTGGCACCAGAGTACGGCCTTTTTCAATGATCGGCGGTACATCCGGCTGTACGGCTTGTCCCCCAATCATCAGATGAACCGATGGGGCCGCAGAGCTTCCTGCAGCTGACGCCCACCCGGGGATGATGAGCAGGAACAACAATACAAACAGCGGTAACAAACGTGTTTTCATCCTGACCTCCTTCATGTTGTGTTTTCCTCTGGCAAAAGAAGCCGAGCGAATGAATTGCCCCGTATAGTTAGACGCAGCACCACCTGCAAAGTTTGTAGTCTTTTGGTACTAAATTCGGTCGAATACTGAAAAAAAGTGCCGAAATTCGGCACTTAAATACACAAATAGTCTTCGCATGATGTTTCCAAGTAATAAATGTCAGCTTTTTTAACAGGGGGATTTGACCTTGTCAATAAAACGATTCGATTTGTTTCCACATTTCCTATCCGAATATTGTCAACTACCAGCTCCTCAGTACTTGAAACCCTACCATCTTGCCTTTTACAGACTTTCGTTTCATACTCGTTTCAACTTAAGAAATAGCTGTTCCTACCTTTACCGTCTAGTTCATCTATATAGCCTTGTATCATTTTTAACTGGCTATTCTTATACCCCATGGCTTCTCGATATAACTTAGTGGTCTGCCTTGGATATTCGTTTCTGAATTTTTCAAGACGAATCATTTCTTTAATATCAAACTGTGTTTTATAAGCCATAAATTCTGATATGTAGTCACCTAAGTTCACTTCTGAAACGTGTTCTTCGTTTCCTTCCCATTTGTAAAGATTGACCTTGCGTTGAATTTTGTTTATGTTATCGTCTTGAATAAGAAAACGATAAATTAAATCACTCTTTACTTTAAGAGTAACATCATCTTCTTTTTCATTCACGTTTTTATAACGTTTCTCCATTAAAAAAACAATTATCCCCATAAACACATCGATGATTTGTAATGGTATTGAGTCATCTGATGTTTGAGGAATAACAGTATCCACTCGATAGCCTTTGTTTCTGTAAGCAGAGTGAGCATTCATTTGTTCCTCTAACCTATTGTATACCTCCAAATCACTATATTCTTGGTTATTGTCCACGAAAATCTTTACTGTCTCGCCATTATTCAAATAACGTGTCATACCATAAAAGAGGCGCTCAGGTATCTTTACGTAAAATAACTTTCGCAGTTCTGTAATGGTCAGAGCCATTTGGCTACCAATACGTTTTGCATCTTCATTAATTTACAATAAAAATGTTTATATGGATATCATAGTTTATGACACAGTTCATCGATTCAAAGTATTTTCCAAAGTCCTTATCGTTTGTATACTCTGCAAAATGCATTTCTCTGGTAGTTCCAAGTTGTGTTTTTATTCGTTCGATCTGCTCAACAACCTCATTCATTGTCGCTTCATTAGTCCCAAATGCCCCGTAATAAGAGTAAGCACCATTAGGTTGATCGAGCTTGTTAGATTCGTCAAAAAAAATATAGTATCCCATTTCTTCTCCCCCCTACTGATACATTTCATCTATTTGGAAATGTCAACTTGACGTTATTCCTCAAGGATATTATAATTGATTTAAGCTTAAAATACGGATGAGTGTTCACTTTCTCCGCCACCATTACGCAGGGCTGGTGTCACTCAAAAAGAAAGCCTTTCCCCGCCACCATTGTGCAGGGCTGGGCTTTTTTCGTTTACCCTTGAAATCTTTTTTAGCGGTCAGCTTGTTTATTCTTGACGATGCATCTCAATCGCCTCTTTTCATCTAAAAAACTACGCGCTTCAAACTTTTGTCCTTTTTTCACAAAAAAACACTCTTTAAAGTATTCATCGTTTTTTAACAGCAGAGCGTTTTCCGATGGCTACTTTTAAAAGAGTGCAAACTAAGTATTTTCGTGGTCCCGAGTGATGTTTTGGACGAATACGTGATTCGTTCGTTATAGTCCAAAATACTGTTTCAACAGCTCTTTGAATCTCGCATCGTCAATCTTCTCCTTCGTCACGACTCCATCCCGCCATTGTGTAAATGAGGTATTGGTTAAGGTTATATTTCCTTGATCTGTAATCTTTGTGATCAACGGAGATTTGTTAAACGGGGAATCCTCGTGCTCGGCGATGATCCTTTGAATCTCATTCCATTCCGATACGTCGGTGACAGGATGCTTGGAATCGAAAGCGTATCCGATCCTCCAGTCGGCATCCTTATGCTTCAATTTCATCTCAAGAACGTAGTCTCCGTGTTCGCTATCTACTTGTCTGATCCGAAACTCTCCATTGTCGGAGGCTACAGTCTCTCCGGTCAAAGGAACCGGTGTTAACGGCAAATTCGCTCCAAAGCCCGTATCCACCAGATACGTCTGTTCCTCGTGAACGACCAGGATGGTTACATGCGTTCTTCCAATCGTCTGGTACTCTCGCGTCTCGTTTTTGTAAACAACTCCGCGGGCCAGGACTGCATCAAAGCCATTTTCAAGCAAAAAGAAGTACAGAATCGAATTGAGCTCGTAACAAAGGCCGCCTTCTTTTTTTACGAGCATTTTGTTTACCAGGCTTTCTCTCGTAATCTCGCTCGTTTTATTTCCAATGATGCAAAAGTTTTCAAAGGGGATGTTTTTTGCCGTTTTTTCGAGAACGGTGTCCAAGTGTTCAAATATAATCTGTTCGTCCTCCGGAATACCGATTCTTTTGCGAAACAAAGCATTTAGCCCACTCATTGTGTATTCCTCCAAATAGTAGTTGTTCCTTGATTATTTTTCGACCTGGTTGTCCCGCAAATATTTGAAGCCAAAAACGTGTTTTTCTTCTATTCATATTCCCGAAACGGGAACAGATCCCTTTTCGGAAAGAGACGAACAAATCCTCTCCATCGTCAATTCGACTGCTGAACGGCAAAAGCAGTCATCGATTAGACGAAACAAGGCTGCCGAAAGATTCCGGCAGCCTGATGCGACGAGTCATCTACCTATTCGAGCTCTCTTTCCTCGAAATCATACTCAACCTTTTTCGGAGCGACCCGGGCGTTTTCCAGGGCAGGCGTATCTGGGCGGGCAATCTGGTAAACGGCTGCTCCCACGATTTCCGCTACCTCCTGGAGCTTGTCCTTGCTGATCTTGTCAATGCTGTCCTCTGGCGTATGATACCATGGCTCAACCGGAGCGTGGATGAAGAGCGCTGCCGGGATGCCTACCTCAGCAAACGGAACGTGGTCGCTGCGGCCTTCCCGTCCATAGTTAACGGTTTCCGACAGGCGTGATCCGGCCGCTGCACCCAGGTCGGTGACGATGTTTTTCTCGCCATCCACTGTGTACATGATCAGCTTGCCTGCATCGCGGCTGCCGACCATGTCCATCTGGAACATGCTGACCGTGCTTTCGATCTCTTCTTCTGACAGAGACTCCACGTAGGCGTAAGACCCGAGCAGCCCATTCTCCTCCGCTCCAAACGTAACAAAACGGAGTTCCGTATCGATCGGCATGTTGGCCATCACTCTGGCGAGCTCCAGTGTAGTCGCCGTACCGGAGGCATCGTCATTGGCTCCAGGGGCACCCTCAACAGAATCGTGATGGGCTCCCACCACAATGATCTGACCCGTGCTTTTCTTCTTGTCCGGCTTTTTCGTGGCGATTACATTGTAGGAGGTGCTGTCCTCGATCCTTGCTCCCTCTACCTCGACAGCAGCGGTCAAGGACTCGCCCGCTTCCAATTTTGCAAGCAGCTCCTCCCCCTGTGCCTTGGTCAGGGCCAACACAGGAACGAAGTCGTCGTTTGGACCTCCAAGCGTGCCGTTGATCACCCCTGAGCTGTTGTTAAACAGGAGTACGGCCTCAGCTCCTGCCCGAGCGGCATTCAACACCTTGTCACCGAAGCTGATTTCGCCGCGCTGGATGAGAGCGATTTTCCCGGTCAAGTCCACGCCTTCCAGATCGCTCTCGCGGCCCAAGCCTGCATACACCAATTCCCCGGAGGCTTGTCCGCTCACTCCGTATGTAAAGTTGCCCAATTCCCATTCGGTATCTTCATAGCCGCTGACAGACAAGGATACCCGGTCCGGCTCCTTGTAGCTGGAAAACTCAAATGGCTGCAGTTCGGTATCATACCCATAAGATTTGAACTGTTTCTCGATGTATTTGGCAGCATCATGCTCCGCTTTTGTCCCGGCTACCCGGGGCTGCTTGGAAAGGTAGTCGATTGTCTCATAAATGTTGTCAACCTTGATTCGCTTTACAATTTTGTTGTCAAAAGCGCCATCAGACGGATGCGGTGCCGCATAAACAGGGAGACTGCATGCCAAACTTGCCAGTAAAGCAATCGGAATGACCTTGTGTTTCAGCATAATTCTCCTCCTTGTGGTAATGAATTCACGAACTATGTCCATTATCTTGGCTATTGCGCAAAATGTGTAGACTGAATCGTCAGACAATTTCACGCAACATCCGACATAAAAATAGCCGCTTTTTGCAAAAAAAAGAGACGTTCTTAGTTCGAACGTCTCTTTCGCTATCCCCAAATTCTTCTTTCCCTGCGACTTACGGGTGTGACAGTCCTGCCTTTTAAACCGCCGTTTGCCAGAAATTGTTGAATCATGGCGATTACAGCCGGGTTGGACAACACCTTCACCGATTCGGCCACCTTGGGATTCTTCAACTGGGGAATAACATTTCCCAATTGGGGCAAGAGCGGCAGCAGGTCCTCCAAAGGCAGTGCGGGCTTTGACTTTGGCGGTTCCAGTTCAATGGGAATGGAACGCCTCCTGCCAAACAGTCCCCCTCTTCGCCTCTGTGAGGGCTGCCTCACTTTCAAACGGTCCAGCGTAGCTTTCATTTCCTGGATTTCCTGGCGTACCTGATGCATCTCGCGCATCACTTGCTCGTTGCTTGTCGTATGAGCTTCAGCGATTCGATGGATCGCTTCTGCCATTTTCGCTTGTGAAAAGCTGTTCTTTGGTTTTTGCTTTGCCTTTGTTTTTGCAGCGATCGTACCCACCTCCCCCTTCCTTTTGCACCGTCGTTATTTCTTGAATTTCTTCTTTAAGGCACCGAGATCGTTGGGATTGACGCCTTTTTGCGCCAGCTTGTTCATCAGGCTGCCGACGTTCTCCGTTTTGGCCATTTTCCGGAACTGGGACACGTAGCTGTTCAGCTCCTGGTCGGAAAATTTCTTGCCCGACTTTTTGCCGAGTTCACGGATGACCTCCTTCAGACCTGCGTCTGTCTTGAGCTTATCTTTTGGAATCGATTTGACAATGCCGAGCAGTTTTCCAATATCCACGCGCTTTTCCCTCCCAAAGTGGTGGTACTCCTTTTTACTCTATGTTTGCGGAGGGCTGGGGGTTTGGTCATTTGTCCATGGTTGCAAAAAAAAGAAGAGAGCACGCCTGTGCCCTCTTTTTATTTGGAAATCTTTTATTCGACATCTGCCCATTTCCAGTCGACGTCGCCGAGACCGGAAATAACTACGCCTTTGACGTTGTCCTTTTGTACCCAGGATTGGGTATAGAAGTAGATCGGCATGATCGGCATTTCGTCCATCAGGATTTTTTCAGCTTCGCCGAGAACCTTCAAACGTTCCTCGTGATTTTGGATGGTTGCGGATTTGTTCAGCAGTTCCTTGTACTGCGCATTTTCCCAACGAGTATCGTTGTTGCCGCCGTCTTTTTCCTTGTACAGCTCCAGGAAGTTGATCGGATCGTTGAAGTCACCCAGCCAGCCCATGCGGCCTACCTGGTAGTTTCCTTGATGCAAGTCTTCGATATATACTTTCCACTCTTTGTTTTCCAGTTTGACATCTACGCCGAGATTCTTTTTCCATTGGTCCTGGATTGCCTCTGCAATCTTCTTGTGACCTTCGGACGTATTGTAGGACAGGGTGATCGGTGGCAGCTTGCTCATGCCGAGCTCTTTCAGACCTTCTTCGAGCAGCTTTTTCGCTGTCTCTACATCGTTGTCTTTGAAGTAGCCGTCTTTGTTGACAGCCATCGACATTGGCAGAGCGCCCATCGCCGGAAGCTGACCGGTTTGCAGGATGTTATCGATCAGTGATTGACGGTCGATCGCGTAAGCAAACGCTTTACGGATTTTTACGTTGTTAAACGGCGGCTTTTCCGTGTTGAACTTGTACCAGTACGTACCCGCGATCGGCTGGGTTTTCATTTTGCCAGACTCTTTCAATGCAGGAATCGCATCGGTAGGCAGAGCGCTGGTCGGAGAACCTGCCCAGTCAATTTCACCGTTGTCAAACATGGACAACTCGGTATTCTCGTCCTCTACCATCGCAAACTCGATTTTGTCCAGTTTTACGCTGTCTTTATCCCAGTAGTTTTCGTTTTTCACGAGAACCAGCTTGTTCTTGTGCTCCCAGGATTCCATTTTGTACGGACCGTTACCCACGTGGGTTTTTGCTTCTCCAGCCCATTTTGCATCCGCTTCGACTACTTTCTGGTTAACCGGGAAGTAGGTCGGGAATGCCGTCAGCTCCAGGAAGAACGGAGTCGGGTTCTCCAGCTTTACTTCCAGTGTTTTTTCGTCGAGCGCTTTTACGCCTACTTCATCGGCGCCAACTTTTCCTTTGTTGAACGCTTCCCCGTTTTTCACATAGTAGAGCTGGTATGCGTAGTTGGAAGCAGTCTTCGGATCGAGCGCTCGTTTCCACGCGTATTCAAAATCCTTTGCGGTCAATGGATCGCCATTGCTCCACTTGGAATCGCGAAGTTTAAATGTATAGGTCAAGCCATCCTCAGATATTTCAATCTTTTCTGCCACTGATTCATGAGGTTGTCCGTCTGCACCAACACGAGTCAGACCGTCAAAGGTCGCACGGATGATCGCTGCGGAAGTCGTATCCTCAGAGAGGCCAGGGTCAGCCGTAGGCGGTTCGGAATGAAGGTTCAATTTCAGAACTTTCGGACCGGTTTTTTCCGGAGCAGCCGCTTGCGGGTTTTCTGCTGGCTTTTGTCCGTCAGCCGGTTGAGCGGTATTTCCGCCGCCGCAGCCTGCAAGTGCAGCGCCAAGCACGAGAATGGAACTCATTGCTACAAAAATATTCTTTTTCATGCCACTTGTCCCCCTTGTCTAAATCTTTAATCAATATACATCCTTTTATATTCTTTTTAAATAAGTTTTAGATTGATTTAATAAAATTTTATTTGTTTATAAAGAAATTTATAAATTAATAAAAAAATATTTATTGATCAAAAATGAACGATCCGAAGCAGCAACGGTATCGGCTGGGAATATTTCCGTGAAAACAGCCAATGAATTGGCAAATCTATTGAGAAAAAGCTTAAGATACAGAAAAAAGCAGACCGCTTTCGCTGCGATTTGCACGCAACAAAAGAGTCTGCTTTTTAGCAGCAATTGCTGTGTTGTCGTAACCCCTCTACTTTAACAGCGCGTTGCCGATAAAGGCGTGAATTTCTTTTTTATCATTGCCGGCTACCTTGCGAATTTCCAACTCCAAGGTTTTGACGCCCGCTACATTTACATTGATTAACTGGCTCTGTCCAGCCTTCATTCTTTCGCTGTCGAAAAGAACTTTTCCGTCTCCCTTGATCCTCCAGATGATCAAATCCGTTTTATTCGGCGAATTGTCATCTGCTGCTACAACACCGGACAGCGCTTTGTATTTTCCATTCAGCTCGATTTTAAACACTTGTCTGGTCGTGTTGGGCAGCTTGTCATTTGCGATCTTATCGACATTCGTATAACCCAATCCGTGATCGTAAACCGTTCCCCCTGCTGAAAAAGAGCCCTTATCCCAGTTGTCGACATAGGATTTTGTGTTAATCAGTCCATACGGCATGGAATACTTCAGTGAGGACAATCTCGTCTCGCTTCCGACTGATGCCGCGGGGCCGCCGATCGTCACCGTACTTGCATTTGCATCCCATGAGACATTTTTGCCTGCGGCTGTACCTACAAATGCGACCGGCGCATAAGGTACTCCCTTATATAAAAACGCGTCGTTGGTCTCACGCAGCTTGCCGTCTACCATGAACTTGATCGGCTTGAAATCGACCGGAATAGATTGCGTAGCTGCATAGGTCAGGCTGGAAAAGAAGATGGACCCCAACAGAAATCCTGACAAAAATCCCAATTTCGACTTTTTCTTCACGATTACTTTCTCCCCCTATATCTTGCCAAATCTACCCAGATCATAACACTACTTGCTGTATTTGGCGGTGAGTCAAAGGGTGGATTTTTTCGACATTTTTTCAATGCTTTCCCGAGACTATCCTCCTAAAACGACAAATTGCCGCTTTGGACAATAAAAAAGAAGGACGCTCGGCCCTTCTTTTTTGATCTCAGACCAGACAGATCCAGTCGGAGCGATTATTCGATTGTTGCCCACTTGTAGTCGACAAAGCCGAGACCGTCGAGTACGACACCTTTTACCTTGTCGTTTTTCACGTAGGAGTGTGTGTAGTAGTAAATCGGTGCTGCCGGCATTTCGTCCATGAAGATTTTCTCGGCATCTGCAAGGATTTGCTTGCGTTTCGCTTCGTCCTTCTCCAGTGCGGATTGGTTCAGCAGCTCTTGGAACTTCGGATTTTCCCATTTCGTATCGTTGTTTCCGCCGTTTTTGAACTTGAACAGCTCCAGGAAGTTGATCGGGTCGTTGAAGTCTCCGCTCCAGCTGGAACGTCCGATCATGAACTTTCCTTGGTGCAGGTCGTCCAGGTATACTTTCCACTCTTTGTTTTCCAGTTTGACATCGATGCCAAACGCTTTTTTCCACTGGTCTTGAACAGCTTCCGCGATCTTTTTGTGACCTTCGGAGGTGTTGTAAGAGAGCGTGATAGTCGGCAGCTTGGTCAGGCCTTCTTCTTTCATGCCTTCTTCCAGCAGCTTTTTCGCAGTTTCGATGTCGTTGTCCTTGAAGTAAGGCTCAGACGCTACAGCCATTGTCGGCGGCACGAGACCCATAGCCGGTTGTTGGTTTGCCTGAGTCACGTTGTCAACGATGGATTGACGATCGATCGCATAGGCAAACGCTTTACGGATTTTTGCATTGTTAAATGGCGCTTGCTCCGTATTGAATTTGTACAAATAGGTACCGGCGATGGCATGCACTTGCATCTTGCCGGATTCTTTCAGCGCAGGGATCGCGTCTGTCGGAAGCGCGCTCAGCGGTGCGCCGGCCCAGTCGAGATCGCCGTTGTCAAACATGGACAGCTCGGTATTTTCGTCCTCAACCATGGAGAAGTCGATCTTGTCCAGCTTTACTGCATCTTTATCCCAGTAGTTTTCGTTTTTCACGAGAACCAGCTTGCTCTTGTGCTCCCACGTTTCCATTTTGAACGGACCGTTGCCCACGTGAGTCTTCGCTTCGGTCGCCCATTTCGGATCTGCCTCGGCTACTTTCTTGTTAACCGGGTAGTATGTGTAGAAAGCGGTCAGCTCCAGGAAGAACGGAGTCGGGTTCTCCAGCTTCACTTCCAGCGTTTTGTCATCGAGCGCTTTTACGCCGACATCTTCCGCTTTTGCTTTATTGGTGTTAAATGCTTGAGCATTTTTGATGTAGTACAGTTGGTAGGCGTAGTTGGCTGCTACGGAAGGCTCCAGCGCGTGCTTCCAAGCGTATTCGAAGTCGTGCGCGGTAACCGGGTCGCCATTGCTCCACTTGGAGTCGCGCAGGTGGAATGTATAGGTAAGTCCATCTTCGGAAATGTCGATTTTTTCTGCTACGGATTCATGCGGCTTTCCGTCTTCGCCGATACGGGTCAGACCGTCGAAGGTAGCGCGCAGCAGTGCACCAGAGGTAGAATCTTCAGCCAATGCAGGATCTGCTGTAGGCGGCTCAGAGTGGAGGTTCAAGCGCAGAACCTTTGGACCTGTGCTCTCTTCTTTCGTTGTTGTATTTCCTTGGGCATTGTCAGCTGCCTTGTCGCCGCCGCCGCAACCGGCCAGCGCCGCACTCAGTACGAGAATAGAACTCATTGCTGCAAATACACTTTTCTTCATACGATTTGTTACCCCCTTATAACCTATAACTCACCTCATTTAATATACCGTACTTTTAGTAATATTGAAGCGATTTTAACTAAGTTTAATTTTACTTTATTTAAACATTTATTTACGTAAAAGAAAATAAAAACCGTCCCATTTTTGGAACGGTTCTGACATTTCACTTCACGATTTCAGCCCATTTCAGGTCGATAAAACCAAGCGGATCAACCTGGACGCCTTTTACCTTGTCGTTTTGCACCCAGACATCCACATCCGTGAACATCGGTATGACCGGCATCTCATCCATAATAATTTGTTCAGCCTCAGCAAACATTTGCTTCCGCTTCTCCGGGTCCAGCTCCGCTGCAGCCTGCTTGATCAGCTGTTTGTATCTGGCATTCTCCCACCCGGTGTCGTTGTTCCCGCCGTCTTTGTCGCGATACATTTCCATGTAGTTGATCGGGTCATTGAAGTCGGCGCTCCAGCCAATTCGCCCGATTTCAAAATTGAGCTCGTGCAAGTCCTGCTGGTGGACCTTAAACTCCTTGTTTTGCAGCCTGACCTCGATCCCCAGCCCTTTCTTCCATTGATCCTGAAGGGCCTCGGCGATTTTCTTGTGACGATCGGTCGTATTGTAGGAAAGTGTCAGAACAGGAAGCTTGCTTAGCCCCAGTTCTTGCAGTCCTTCTGCCAACAGCTTTTTGGCCGTTTCTACATCATTGTCCTTGAAGTACCCATCCGGCTTCAAGATCATGGTCTGTGGCAGTATTCCCATCGTCGGCACCTGTCCTACCTGGGTGACGTTATCCACGATATCCTGCCGATTGATCGCATAGGCGAGCGCTTTGCGGATTTTGGCGTTATTGAGCGGCGGCTTGGTCGTATTCAGTTTGTACCAGTACATCGATGCCTGCGGATGGATGACCAGTTTGCCCGATTCTTTCAACGAGGGAATCGCATCGGTCGGGAGTCCGCCGAGTGGCTGCCCTGCCCAGTCAAGCTCGCCCTTTTCAAACATTGCCAGCTCCGTGTTGTCATCCTCGATCATGGCAAATTCGATGCGGTCCAGCTTCACCGCTTCTTTGTCCCAGTAGTTTTCGTTCTTTTCGAGCACCATTTTGCTCTTGTGCTCCCAGGCTGTCATTTTAAAAGGGCCGTTTCCAACGTGCGTGGCTGCTTCCAGCGCCCAATCCGGATTTGCCTCCACCACCTTTTGATTGACTGGATAATAGGTGTAAAAGGCTGTCAGCTCCAGAAAAAAAGGAGTCGGATTTTCCAGCGTGACCTGCAGTGTCTTGTCGTCCAAAGCTTTTGCGCCCAGCTCATCCGGCGAAGCCTGCCCTGCATTTATCTTTTGCGCATTTTTGATGTAGTAGAGCTGATAGGCGTACTCGGAAGCCAGCTTCGGATCGAGCGCCCGCTTCCAGGCGAAAGCAAAGTCGCTTGCCTTGACTGGATCGCCGTTGCTCCAGAGGGCATCGCGCAGCGTAAAGGTGTACGTCAGGCCATCCTCCGAGATTTTCACCTCTTCGGCCATGGAGTTCATCGGCTTGGCATTTTGATCCAGACGAGTCAACCCGTCAAATGTCGCCCGTACCACGGTACCCGATGTCGTATCCTTTGCCAGCCCCGGATCGGCTGTCGACGGTTCGCTGTGCAGGTTCGCACGAAAAACGCTAGGTTCAGTTGATGGAGCAGGTGTATTCTGGTTGGTCTGACCTGCAGATGGCTGCGGCTGCCCGGTGTCAGCGGATTGTCCCCCTCCGCCAGTACAGCCTGCGAGCACTGTCGTCAAAACGAGGGCCATGCCGGCCACAAGAGCGCCTATCCTTTTTTTCATGATGGACTTCCCCCTAATCGTTATCTTTTGCTTAAACGATACGCAAGCGATAGTAAATTCGAGACCGGTATCGCGTTTATTTAATGAATTTTTAGAATATTTTATATAAAATGGAAGTGCAAAGGATGTTACTCTGCCGTTTGGAGGATGAATTACATGCTGGAGAAAGAAGAACTGATCTCCCATTTTGAAGGCGTTCGGAAGCGAACTTTGAAGTATCTGGGACAGTTGCCTGAAGGGGTAATCGACTGGCGTCCCGACGAGGGCAAGTTTTCGATCGGCGATATCATTCGGCATCTGGGCTCAGCCGAGCTCATGTTTTTCCATGCAATCACGCAAAATGAATGGAAGTACGATGGGCATGGGCCTGAGAAAGGCAAAACGTTAGCGGAAGCAATTCACTATTTGGAGCAGTGTCATGCTACTGTACTTGCCGGTCTTCGCCAGTTGGAGCCAGAGATGCTGAAGGGAAAAGTGAAAAATGTCCTCGGCTACGAAGTCAGTGCATGGAGAATGATCATGGCCATGACAGAACACGAGATTCATCACCGGGGTCAACTCTCTGCCTATATGCAAGCCAACCACATTGACCCTCCGCAAATTTTCGGCTTGAAGATTGAGCAAATCCCGAAGGACGAAAGCCGCCGGTACGGGGAAGCCGAGGAGGATGCCAGGCATCAATAGGGTGAGATCATATCTGGAAAGTCTGTGATGGGCGGACAAAATGGCAGCAGAATGGCAGACAGAATGGTGGGCGGAATGCTGGGCAGAAGGTGGGCAGAAGGTGGGCAGAATGGCAGTCTGGAACCCGCTTTCCCTGTTCTGGACTGCCATTCTTAGTTTTCTGACCGGGACGCTGATCTGGCAGTAAGGCCCTTTTTCTTTATTCGCTAATCTCCGCCCATTTCAGGTCGACAAATCCGAGACCGTCCACCTGCACGCCCTTCACCTTTTCTTTTTGCACCCAGACGTCTACGTCAGTGAACAGCGGAATGATCGGCATTTCATCCATAAAGATTTGCTCCGCTTCCGCAAACATTTGCTTGCGGGTCTCGGCGTCCTTCGCTGAAGAAGATTGGATCAACAGCTCCTTGTAGCGGCTATTTTCCCAGCCTGTATCGTTGTTTCCGGTATCCTTTTCGCGGAACATCTCCAGGTAGTTGATCGGATCGTTGAAGTCGGCATTCCAGCCGAGGCGGCCAATGTCGTAATTGAGCTCGTGCAGGTCTTGCAGATAGACCTTGAATTCCTTGTTCAACAGCTTCACATCGATGCCCAGCGCCTGTTTCCACTGATCCTGAACGGCCTCGGCGATTTTTTTATGGCGGTCAGACGTGTTGTAGGAAAGGGTGATCGGCGGGAGCTTTGTCACGCCCAGCTCCTTCATGCCTTCTTCCAGCAGTTTCTTCGCGGTTTCAACATCATTGTCTTTGAAATAGCCATCCGGCTTCAGAATCATCGATTGCGGCAACAGACCCATCGTCGGGACCTGGCCAACCTGTGTCACGTTGTCCACGATGGCCTGCCGATTCACTGCGAGCGCCAAGGCTTTGCGGATCTTCACGTTGTTAAGCGGAGGTTTCGTGGTGTTGATCTTGTACCAGTACATGGTCGCTTTCGGATGGACGACCAGTTGGCCCGATTCCTTCAGTGCCGGAATGGCGTCCGTCGGCAGTCCGTTGAACGGCTGACCCGCCCAATCCAGTTCATCATTTTCGAACATGGAGAGCGCCGTATTGTCGTCTTCGATCATGAAGAACTCGATTTTATCCAGCTTGACGACGTCCTTCTCCCAGTAGTTTTCGTTTTTCTCCAGCACAATTTTGTCCTTGTGCTCCCAAGCGGTCATTTTGAACGGTCCGTTCCCCACATGCGTCGCCGCTTCCATGGCCCACTTCGGATTGGCTTCCACGACCTTTTTATTGACCGGATAGTAGGTATAAAAAGCGGTCAGCTCCAGGAAGTACGGAGTCGGATTCTCCAATGTGACCTGCAGCGTTTTGTCGTCCAAGGCTTTTACGCCCAATTCCTCAGGACCAAGTTTGTTGGCGTGCACCTTTTCCGCATTTTTGATGTAGTAGAGCTGGTAGGCATACTCCGCTGCCAGCTTAGGGTCGAGCACGCGCTTCCAGGCGAATTCGAAGTCGTGTGCGGTGACAGGGTCGCCATTGCTCCATTTCGCATCTCGCAGGGTAAACGTATACGTCAGCCTGTCATCGGATATTTTTACATCCTCTGCGATCGAATTCATCGGCTTGGAGTCTTTGTCCAGGCGGGTCAAGCCGTCAAAGGTGGCGCGAACGATCGCCCCGGAGGTTGCATCCTTGGCCAGGCCCGGGTCCGCTGTGGACGGCTCGCTGGTCAAATTGGCCCGAAACACTTGCGGTCCTGATTTGGCCGCCGGTGCCGGTTCCTGGGAAGCATTCGGGGCCGACTTGTTCCCGGATGCTGACTGGCCGCCGCCTGCCGAACACCCGGCGAGAGCCGCGCCGACTACAAGCGACAACCCCAGTGCCAGTACTGAGATTTGCTTCTTCATCTGAAAATTCCCCCTTGTCTATCAATGGCAATGCAACCAAAATATACCTGCAAAATACCGTGTTGGGAATGGGTTTTGTTTAGATTTAATTAAATTTTACGAATATTTTATCTATTAGTAAAAAAATATAAAGATAGATATGAAAAAGAAAAAATACCGGTAATTCTGTATGCCAGATTCCCGGTATTCTTGTTTGCACGGAATAAAACGGGTTCATATACTTCGCATTGCGAACCTTTGCCACAGCACTTAAATGAACGTCGCCCTCCCGCTTCACGCCTCAGGTGAGGACCAGTGCATCGGATGGGAAAGGGACGGCGGCAGCTTTGTACTGGCATCACCCTTTGCCGCATTGATCTGAGGCTGCGTCAGAAAGATGCTTTCCGTCAGATCGGCTCCCCTGATGTCAGCGTCCCGAAAGTCAGCCCCGATCAGATCGGCTCCTCTCAGGTCAGCTCCTCTGAGATCGGCGGCAATCAGGTAGGCTCCTCTCAAATTGGCGGCTCTCAGATCGGCTCCTCTCAGTTTGGCTCCGATCAGATCGGCTCCCCGGCTGTACGTCTTGCGCTTGCCTGCGGATCCCCTCTGCGAGCGCAAAAAATCGGCTCGCACAAGTTCGCTGGTCCGCAAGAGCAGCTTGTTGACATCGGCACGGTGTGCTGCCACGTCCAGCTTCAAGATCGAGTCTGGATCGAGGTTCGTGAGGCGCTCTGTCTTGTCGAGAGCCTGGCTCAGCTCATCCCGGATGGGACGGGCTGGCCGAAGCGTCAGCGCCTCGGACAAATACCAGAGCAGCTCATGGAGCTGCCACATGATCGGAAACACTTCAAACATTTCCTTCGCGGACTTAGGGGACTTGCGCCAGTCGAGTCCTCCGTAAGTGACCTGGGAGACCTTTTGTCCCGCGCCAAAGCAGTCATAAACCGTGCAGCCTCGAAAGCCCATCTGTCTGAGGCTGTTGTGAACGCCGCAGCGGAAGTCCGCCTGCAGGTTTTGACAGGGCTGTCCGGCATGTTTGTCAATCGCAAAATCTGCCGAAGCAGCGAAGGGCAGCGCGACACAGCACAAGCCGAAGCAGTTCTCGCAGTCAGCTTGCAGACTGAGGCGACTACTGCCGTGGGGCGCTTTTGCATATTCGAGATCCTCGGACATTGCGTTGTCTCCTTCCGCTTCTTTGTATGTCCATGCTTGCATCGTCCTGCCTGAAGACAAGGCTGTGGTTATGATAGTACTGAACGATCCTCTCCGTCAATCCTGGTTCGGACAGGAGGAGAGCCAGGGGGATGAGCAGGTACGGTGTTCACGTTCCGTATTTTCCGCTTGTTTTCTCCTAAAAAAGGAAGGTGCCCCACGTCTAAATGACTGTGGGGCACCCTCTCGATATCTTGAGCAAGAAGCCTATCGTAGAGCTTGAAGCCTGGCATTAGAATGCAGGCACAATTGCTCCTTTATACGTATCTTCGATGAACTTTTTCACTTCTGGCGTATTCAGCTCTTTCGCCAGCTTCTGGATCGCTTCGGAATCCTTGTTGTCCGGACGAGCTACCAGGTAGTTTGCATATGGAGAATCCTTGTCTTCGATGAACAGGGCGTCTTTGGTCGGTACCAGCTTCGCTTCCAGCGCATAGTTGGTGTTGATCAGAGCCAGGTCTACTTCATCCAGGACGCGTGGCAGCATCGCAGCTTCTACCTCTTTGAACTGCAGGTTTTTCTTGTTTTCTACGATGTCTTTTACAGTACCGCTGATGCCTGCGCCGTCTTTCAGCTTGATCAGGCCTTGCTTTTCGAGCAGAGCAAGTGCGCGGCCGTTGTTCGTTGCATCGTTTGGCAGAGCAACGGTTGCACCGTCAGCGAGTTCATCCACGCTTTTTACTTTTTTGGAATATGCGCCAAACGGCTCGATATGAACAGGTACTACTTCTACCAGGTTCATGTTTTGTCCTTTGTTGAAATCATCGAGGTACGGCTTGTGCTGGAAGAAATTGGCGTCCAGCTGCTTTTCATTTACTTGCACGTTAGGTTGAACGTAGTCGGTAAATTCTTTGACTTCCAGAATTACGCCCTGCTCTTTCAGCTTCGGCGCGACGAACTTCAAAATCTCAGCCTGCGGGACCGGCGTTGCGCCCACTTTCAGCGTTACTTCTTTCTGCTCGCCTTGGGAACCGCCGGCAGACGGCGCGGGAGCCGATTCATTTTGGCTGCCGCAAGCAGCCAGAGACAGTGCCAGTACAGTGGACAGTACAGATACGACCAATTTCTTCACAGATGATTTCCCCTTTCTATTTTGAACATTCTCTATGGACAAGATCCTACTTCCGGCTGAACTTGATGACGAGCCTGTCGCCCACCATCTGCAGGATCTGAACCAACACAAGCAAAATACATACCGTCACGACCATGACGTCTGTCTGGAAGCGCTGATACCCGTAGCGGATCGCCAGGTCTCCCAAGCCTCCGCCGCCGATGACCCCGGACATCGCCGTGTAGGACACGAGCGACACCGTGGTAATCGTAATCCCGGCGATCAGCCCCGAACGGGATTCCGGCAAGAGCACGCTGCGGATAATTTGCCAGTTGGAAGCACCCATCGATTGCGCCGCTTCAATCACGCCGCGATCAACCTCGCGCAGGGAGGTCTCCACCAGTCTGGCGAAAAAGGGAGCCGCCCCGATCACCAACGGAGGAATCGAGCCCTTTACCCCGAGTGAGGTGCCGACGAGCATTTTGGTAACAGGAATCAGCAGGATCATCAGGATGATGAATGGCACCGAACGCAAAACGTTTACGACAAAGGATGAGATCGAATAAAACGCGCGATTCTCCAAAAGCTGGCCTCTGGATGTGAGAAACAGCAAAATGCCCAGCGGCAGCCCGATAACGACGGTAAACAAGGTGGAAAAGCCAAGCATCGTCAACGTATCCTGCGTTCCCTTCCAAATTTCCGCCCAGTCTATATTTTTAAGCGTGAATCCCATTTTAAATCACCTCCACTTCCAGGCCGCGCTGACGAAGCGTATCGACAGCTTTCCTGTTCTGCTGCGCATCCCCGCCCAACTCGATCACGAGCTGGCCATATGGGGTGTCTTTCATACGCGAAATGGTTCCTTGCAGGATACTGAACACCGTACCTGTTTCCTGCATCGTTTGGAACAGAATCGGCTGGTAGGTTTGTTCTCCGAGGAACGTGACCCGCAGGATCGTCCGTTCGCCTGACGCCTTTTCATGAGCAACGGCAGCCCGCAGCTCGCTGGAGTCTGCTACTTGCTCCACGAACTCCTGTGTCGTCGGATGCTGCGGCTTCAAGAACACATCCAGAACATTGCCCATTTCTACGATGTGCCCTCCGTCAATGACACCGACCCGGTCGCAAATGGAGCGGATGACGTGCATTTCGTGCGTAATGAGGACGATCGTCAAGCCCAGCTTCCGGTTGATGTCCAAAAGAAGCGCCAGAATGGAGTTGGTCGTCTGCGGGTCCAAAGCGGATGTCGCTTCGTCGCACAGCAGCACCTTGGGGTCGCTCGCCAGCGCCCGGGCAATGCCGACACGCTGCTTTTGTCCGCCTGACAATTGTGCTGGATACTTGTCGCGGTGCTGTTCCAGCCCTACCAACGCCAGCATTTCCTTCACCTTTTTGTCGATCTCCGCCTTGGGCCGCTTGGCCAGCTTGAGCGGAAACGCGACGTTCTCCCCGACTGTAGCCGACGAGAGCAGGTTGAAGTGTTGAAAAATCATTCCGATATGCCGCCGCTGTTCCTGGAGCTTGCCTTCATCCAGCTTGGTCAGATCAACCCCGTCTACAATGACGCTGCCTGCTGTCGGACGTTCCAACAGGTTGATGCAGCGAATCAGCGTACTTTTGCCGGCACCGGAATGTCCGATGATGCCGAAAATTTCCCCCTTCTCGATCGAGAGGTCAATTCCGCGCAGCGCAGGTGTTTTATGGCCTTTTACAATGTAGTCTTTTTTCAGATTCTGCAACCGAATCATCCGGTTCACCTCCCATTACAATCAACAGCCCCTTTTTCATCAGGCGAAAAAGGGGCTGCACCGCATTATACGATCGCATTCACCCTTCTCATCTGTCAAGATTCTACAATCTTGTAGGAATTGGCACCGCGCCACCCATCAGAATCGATGAGCCGGTTGCCGGGCTTCATAGGGCCTGTCCCTCCGCCGCTCTGGATAAGAAGAATTCTACGTATATTTAGTTTGAAGAACTTTATTTCTTTTTATGATACAAAACGGATTATATGCTATACCAAAATAGAAAGTCAATGGGCAATTAATCCAACACGCCGTTGCGGACAATTTCTACATCGATGTTGTAATCGAAGCGGGACTTCCTGTACATCTCATGCCACTGATCGTGAGACAGCTTCCGCGCCCCGCGGAATTTTGCCCGGTATAATTCCCCGAACCCAAAGGGGTCTACCTCCCATTTTTGCATTTTGGCGACGACCTTGGCCAAATCCTGCTTCATGTTTTCAGACAAGGCCTGCTCCATTTTTCTGAGTACCTCCGGTTGTTCTATTTTTAACGGTATTGACATTTCCAGAATGCGTGTCCGTACTTTCACATCGACCTTGTAGGTCAGTGGATTCGTACTGACAATATCGACGTGGGCCTTGCTGCTCAGCGTATCAAATACCATTTGGATGTCAGGGCCGGTTGTGTTCTTCTTTTTCGGCTTTACCCCCATCCTCTCCGGATCTACCGACGTTTCGTACGTTCCCGCTCGATAAGCATCATGAACTAGCTTGATGTGAAAGGCTTCCTTTGGAGGAATCCAGCCGACATATTTGTCCTTGTGAAACAGAGCCACGCCTTTGATCCTCACCTCATCCCCTTTCCTCTCAAGAAAAGGGACGTAAGGGTCGATTCCCTCGCTGAAGTAGGAGCGGTAAAACTCATGGAGAGTAGGAGACGGAATTTTGTCATCCTCTACGTTGTGCCGGATCAATTGGTAGAGGTAAATGCCAATATTGCCTTCCTCTTTGAATTTGTACGTCAGCAAATCGTAGGTTTGGCCCTCAATGACACTTAAATAAACCCGGCTTCCAATCGAGGGGTCGCGGTACAGAGTGTCCACAATGCTGCCTATCCCTTTTCTGGCCAGCTCCTCGCTGTACATCGCGACCCGAAGCTGCCCGCCCAGCACTTCTTTGTCTGACTGCAGGTTGGCCTTGTCGCGAATGCCCTTGCTCGTCAGACTGATGCCGG
The DNA here is from genome assembly GCF_038592925.1 of Brevibacillus sp. FSL K6-2834. Taxonomy (NCBI): domain Bacteria; kingdom Bacillati; phylum Bacillota; class Bacilli; order Caryophanales; family Paenibacillaceae; genus Brevibacillus; species Brevibacillus sp. FSL K6-2834. Next base: position 603,367 of record NZ_CP151945.1, on the reverse strand, counting down.
ACATCACCTGCACTTTTTCTTCAGCCTCGGGATTGATGGAGGGCATCACCACCGTTCCGCGTATGTTCCCGTCCTTTAACAGGTCATATCCCGCCACCGTAATCATTCCAAGCTCATCAAAAATTTGCGTCCTGATACAGCCGCTGAGCAGAACAGAACATAGAAGGAGCACGGCTCCCGCTCTCAGGAGCCGCTTATTTCCGGATCTCGGCACGATGAATCCTCCCTCCTGTTCCACCGCCGTTTGATCAGAACTCCCAACAATAGGACATAAGGGTAAATCACAGCCATGTACAAGCTAACGTACGACATGCGATCGATGATGTAATTGGCTGCATGTCTCGAGACAAAAAATTGCATCGCAATAAAGATGACCGCGCCGATGATGTACAAAACCCGCTTCTGGTTCCAGCCAAACATTCTTTTGCACCCCCTGGAGGCGGACCACATATACAGCATGACGTTGGGCAGGATGATCAGCATCCACAGGGAGATGGCAAGGTACTCGAACCGCTCCAGAAACGGGAAATACACGACGGTCTTGATCTGCAGCGTTGGCCATATCGTTCGTATGAGCTGGCCTTCGCTGAAGAATATGAGCGAGATGATCATCAGGACGACGTAGATGAAATTGGTAATGAACGCTCCCCACTGGGCATGCCGATGCAAACGCGTTTTATCTCCGACGTAGGGGTAAATCGAATACAACACTTCATACCCGACGGAGGTAAAGGCCATGATCAGTGCCCCCTTTAGAAGCTGCTTGAAATCTGCCTCCATAACCGGCAAAAGATAGTGCCAGCGGGCGTATTCCAACGTGAAGTAGAGATCAAAAAAAAGCCAGATCGTGATAAACACCGAAATGATCGCGTAGCCGGTAATCACCCGAATACCACCGAGGACAGTGTACATCGCAAGAAATAACAATATCGAGCCAAGTATCCAGATCGGAATCCCTGGAAAAATCCATGATTGTACGACTTCTATGTACCCCCGCAGGATGACCATCGCCATTGCGATGAAGTAGAGGATGTACAGAAGGCTGAATAGGTTGCCGATGATTTTCCCGTACACATCCCGATGTATCCCGAATAAATCTGCGGACGGGTAGTGCCTCAGTGTCCGGCATATGATCCAAATCGTAAGATGCGACAGCAGTCCCGCGATGGCTACGGAAATCCATGCGTCATGGCCGGATTCGGCTGCGACCACCCGCTGATAGCCTAATATTCCTACCCCTATTTGCGTCGACATGACAACGAAGCCGGTCATGTAAGGAGCTATGGTCGTCGTTGGTTTGGGCTGAACATTGATCTTCATGGCTCCTCCCTACTCATCTTCATCAAAATTATGGATTTGGCGTGCTCGTTGCTTGTTGTAGCGATAAGGCTTGCCGTTTTGAAAAAACTCGAGACGTTTGGCAAGGAACGCAAAGGGAGCCCGGATGAAGCTGTTTTTCCAGTCGATGAGGCGAACCGGATAAAGCGGGGAGAGGTACGGTCTTCCCAAGCTCGTCAGCCGCAAGAGATGGCTGATGAGGAAGCTGACCGCCATCATGATTCCGATCAGACCAAGCAGCCCCGCCATCAAAATGATGGGAAAGCGAATCACGCGGATCGTAGAGCCGATCACGTAGCTGGGAGCGATAAAGGATGACAAGGCTCCGAGCGCAACAATGATAATCAAGATGTTGCTGGTAAAGCCCGCCTGCACGGATGCTTGCCCAATCACGATACCGCCAACGATGCCAATCGTCTGTCCTACTTTGGTAGGAAGCCTTGCCCCTGCTTCTCTCAAGAGTTCAATAATAATCTCCATCATCAAAGCTTCAAACAGAGGCGGAAATGGGACTCTGGCCCGGGACTGTGCGAGTGACAAAAGGAGATCAGCCGGAATCATTTCGTAGTGAAAAGTGAGTGCCGCCACGTAAAGCGGTGTAAATAGCAGGGAAGCGATCATCGCGGAGACACGGAGAACCCGGTTAAACGTGGCAATGCTCCAACGGAAGTAATAGTCATCCGGCGACTCAAAAAAGTGGATTAACGCAGTTGGCCCAAGCAGCACAAACGGACTTCCCTGCATCAATATGGCCACCTGACCCTTCCGCAAAGCGCTTGAGACGCGATCCGGCCGCTCCGTTTGCAGCAATGTGGGAAAAACGGTAATTTCATTGTCCGCTATGTACTGAGCCAAAATGTTGACTTCAACAAGTCCATCCACCTCCAAATCTTGTATCCGTTGACGGATGGTTTGAACATGCTCCGGATTCGCCGTTCCCTCCATGTACAGGATGGCGACTTCCTGCGGCACGCTTTTCCCAACCCATAGCTGCTCGTGAAATAGCTGAGGGGAGGCAAGGTATTTGCGAATGATCGACAGATTCATATCAAGATCTTCAACGAACGCTACTTGCGGGCCAAGTACGTTGGTCTCGATTTCCGGCCTTTGCAAATTGCGTGTTGCCACCCCGCTGGCAGGTATCGCCAATCCATAGGGAGCTCCGCTTACATGAATGTAAATGGCACCCTTGAGCAACTGGTTGATGACCTGCTCCTGCCGGGATTATCCGCTGAGAGGCCGGGACACCGAGCCGATTTTCCACCTCGCTGATCGTTGCGTTCTGGAGATCGAGCTGCCTCAGCTCCGGCAAAACCTTTGTGTAGACAACCTTGTTGTCAGCCATGCTGGACAGAAAATAAATCCGTACACGGCCTTCTTGTTCGTCAACATGCTCGACAATCAGGTCTGCTGTATGGGAAAACCAGTCACGGATGACATCGGAAGCCACCACTTCCCCTCCTAACACATGGGATACGGCTAGTTTTCCCCAATCTCTCCGATTGATGGCAAAAAAAAACGACACGCTTATCTTTGCGTGTCGCTGCTTGTTTGCTGCGGAATGGAAGACGTCTCTTTTTCTTCTTTGAGCGGAGGCTGCAGCGCTTCCTGAATAAACGCTTGCACCTTGTCCACGTCGGGAATCAATACCGAGCCGGCCCGATGAGATTCACGGAAAGTTCCCATCGGCGGCAGCTGATACTGCCCCGGCTGCTGCGTGTCCAGCGAAAGCCCCAATCCGGCCAGCTTCAACATATCCATAGAGCTGATGTTCGTCTGCACGTATGGAGTGATCTGTTTTAAAATGGAAGGAAGCTGAATCAGGGTCGTTCCGTTTTTCATCTGGCTGGCAAGAGCAGCCATCAGCTTGCGCTGCCGCTCTGTCCGGGTGTAGTCGGAAGTAGCGTCATGGCGGAAACGAACGTATTGCAGCGCTTTGGTTCCATCAAGCCGTTGCAGTCCTTTTTTCAGATCGATGTCATACATGCCTTTGTCTGTCGGGTCGCGGTAGCGCATGTTTTTTTCCACATCGATCTCCACACCGCCGACAGCATCGATCAGGTGCCTGAAGCCTTCAAAATCAGTAATGACATATCTGTCAACGGAAAGACCCGTCAGTTGGCTGACCGTTTCCATCGCCAATTCCGGTCCGCCCTCTACGATAGCAGCATTGATGCGTGAACTGCCGTGACCGGGTATCTCTACATACGTATCGCGCAAAATGGAAAACAAATCGTATCTTTTGGTCACCGGGTCAACGCTCACAAGCATCATGGAGTCTGAACGGGGAAGCCCATTGTTCTTCATGCCGCGCCGGTCTACCCCCATGAGGAGAATATTGACCCGGTCCTTTCCATCCCATACAGGCATCTCCGCTGCCTTGGTCGTCTCCCCCGGCTCCTGCCGATGTTCGATGACGTTGGGCGCTTGTATGTCTTCAGCAAACTGATAAAATGCGTATCCGTAATAACCTCCTGCCACAATGACGACGAGGAGAAGCATAAACAACAGTCGTTTTAATGTACGAATCAAGCATAACTCCACCTTTGTTTCTGTCTGAATGCGGTCAACTCCCACTTTGTCTAGTATACTCGAATCACGTCGAGATGGGGCAGCCTTTATTTGCCTGATGGCAGCTACTTTATAAACTTTTTGATTTACAATATTTAATAATTCAGCTATACTACTTCCAAAACGTACCGCAAAGGGGGAGGCCCAGCATGATTTCACCAAGGGCATGGCTCCACCGCTATCCCCGGGAAGCCTGGCTGTTTCTTGCCGCCAGCTTTCTCAACTCTTCCGGCAGTGCCTTTATGTGGCCCTTGACGACCTTATATGTCCATACCCAGCTGCACCGCTCCATGACCGAGGCCGGTTTTGTGCTCATGCTGCAATCGCTGGCAGGCATCGTCGGTCAATTTACCGGAGGATCCTTGTTTCATCGGGTCGGAGCCAAGCGGCTGATCGTAGGCTCACTCCTGCTGCAGGCTTGCTGTATGCTCGGAATCCTGCTTTTGGGCAACTGGTATCTATACATCGGATTTATGATCGGTCTTGGCTTTTTGTTTAACGTGTCGAATCCCGCTATCCAGGCGTTTATCGGCTTTCGCTGGAAGGAGCAGCGGCGTGAACTGTTCAACATCGTGTATGTGGGCAACAACCTCGGCATGGCCGTAGGTACCGCGCTGGCTGGCGTGATTGCGGCCATTTCCTTTCACTTTACGTTTTTGTTCAACAGTGTGAGCACGTTTCTTTTTGCCGGCTTTTTCTTTTTCTTCATGCGGAACATGTCTCACGATGAACTGGTCGGCTCGATGAGCGAAAAAACGGAAAAACGGAGCCAAGGCTCGATGCGGCTGCTTCTGCGTTATCAAATATACCTGTTTATGGCGCTTGGTTCTACCTTCATTTTCTTCTCCACGACCGTTTGGAACACGGGCGTCGCTCCCCACCTCACCTCGTCAGGCATGCCGCTGGCTGCCTACAGCTGGCTGTGGACGATCAACGGCATCGTCATATTTGCCGGACAGCCCGTCACCTCCTGGTTGAAAAGGCTGGTAAAGCAAAATCTGTCCTCCCAGCTTGTCGCCAGTGCCATCGCTTACGGCGGGGGATTCGGGTTTATGCTGTTCTTTCATGACAATTATGCGGCTTTTATCATCGGTATGATTATTACGACCTTTGGAGAAATGCTGATCGCTCCTACTGTCCCGACTTTTATCAGCGAGAAAACCGGGGAATCGGCCCCGTTTTATCTCGGAGCCGTAGGGGCCATTACATCAGGAGGCCGCTTGCTTGGACCGCTTTTTTTCGGGCAGATGTACGACGCGGGCGGGATTGTTCCTGCGCTTACGCTGGCGACAGTAGTCTCGTCGGCTGCAGTCGTGCTGTGTCTGATCCATGCATCGTTCCATCGGGAGCGAAAGGGACGTGTGGAGGCTTCCGGCAAAACTGATTCATGAAAGCAAAAGAACGCGGCATCATAAACTGCCTCTCCATTTGTTTCGATATGTCTAACAAATGAGGAGTAGTTCAATGACAATCCCGCGTTCTTTTTTGTGTATTTATAGTCAAGCTTGCTTCTCTTCTACTCTTCCCACGCCAGCTTCGGCTGCCGGTACCACTCTCCGGACATCCATTCGCCTGCTTTCCAGCGCAGCACATCCGCACGGACCAGCGGCATGATCTGTTGAAAGAAGCTGACCCGTTCGATGTCCGTCATCGGAACAAAACGATTCGCTGCGGCTACATCGGCTTCCAGCTCGTTCATTTTGCTGACGCCCAAGACGGCAGTCGATACAGGCAAGCTCCACGTATAGCGCAGCGCCTGCTCGGTCCAGGGGGCCAACTGTCCCAGCGCCATTACTTTCATGCCGATCACAGCGACCCCTTTTTCCACCGCCAGCGGCACGAACTCATGGGCAAAGCTGTAGATGAAATGATCAAGTGCGGATAGAGCGACCAAAGCGCTGTCAAACGGAAAACGGCGGATCGCTTCGGCGAGCAGCCGGGGGTCGGTATGTCCGCTGATGCTGAGCTTTCTGACCATTCCCTGTTCCCGCGCCTCGATCAGCGCTTCCAGCGCCCCGCCTTTGGCAAAAACGGCTTCCAGATCATGCGGCTGCATGACGTTATGCACCCGCCATTCATCCACGTAGTCTGTCCCGAGCCGCTTCAGACTGCCCTCCAAGTCTCGCAAAGCCAGATCCCTCGTACGGCCTCCGGTTTTTGTGGCGATCCACACCTTGTCCCGCAATCCGCGCAAGCCCAGCCCGACCCGCGATTCGGACTGTCCGTCGCTGTAGCTGGGTGCTGTATCAAAGTAATTGACTCCGAGCTCTACAGCGCGCCTGATGATCGCAATCGCCTGTTCCTCCGTGCAATCATGCTCGTCTACAATCCGCTGGGCGCCAAAGCCAAGCAAGGAAACCTGGTGGGAGTCTCGTCCAAACGAACGGGTAAGCATTGTTCTCATCCTTTCCAAGTGAAAAAGGGGCTACGATTTAACAAGACGCCCCCTTCGGAGCGTCTTGTTGACAGTCTGTTATGATGTGCTGCACGTTATCCGCAGTATTTGTCGTATGCGTCGGTCAGCAGCTTGGCGATGGTCGGCAAATCGTTGTTTTCGATCTGATGGCGCTCAATCATGGTCATGATTTTGCCGTCTTTCATCAAAGCAAAGGACGGAGAGGATGGCGGGTAGCCTTCGAAGTACTCGCGCGCTTTTGCCGTCGCTTCTTTATCTTGGCCCGCGAAGACCGTGTACAGATGGTCCGGCTTTTTCTCGTGGTTGATCGAATAAGCGACAGCCGGACGGGCAAGACCAGCCGCGCAGCCGCATACGGAGTTGACGACGACAAGAGCCGTCCCCTTCATTTCTGAAAAGGCTTTTTCAACTTCTTCCGCCGTTTTCAATTCGGTAAAACCTACACGTGTCAGCTCGTCACGCATCGGTTGAATGACTTGGCTCATATATGCCTCATAGGACATCATTTGGCATTCTCTCCTTTGTGGATCACGATTCACTTATCCCTATTATACCCTCTCTTGTGCCCAAGGAGAATGTCGGAAGTGCAAAAACACAAAAACACCTTGATCAGGTGTTTTTGTCCAGGCTTTGCTGTTCGTTTTTCATCCGGCTGAAGATCGTCGCCACGATTGGGCCGGAGATGTTGTGCCAAACGCTGAAGATCGCGCTCGGAACTGCAGCCAATGGGGAGAAATGGGCCGTGGCGATTGCTACGCCCAAGCCGGAGTTTTGCATGCCGACCTCGATGGAGATCGCTTTTTGTTTCGCTCTGTTCATGCCGAACAGTTTTCCAAACAAGTAGCCGAGCAAAAGTCCGAGACCATTGTGCAGCATGACGACGCCGAAAATAGCAAGACCGGTCGTCGCGATTTTTTGCTGGCTTCCGGCTACGACAGCTGCTACGATCGCAACGATGGCGATGGTGGAGACCAGCGGCAGTGCCTTTGCTCCCGCTTCCGCCGGTTTTTTGAACAACGTTTTGACGATAAATCCAAGAACGATCGGAATGATGACAATTTGCAGAATGGACCAGAGCAGGGCCAGCGCATCCACCGGTACCCATTGGCTTGCAAACAGCAGGATGAGCGCAGGCGTTACGATTGGCGCCAGCAGCGTGGTGACAGAAGTAACCGCTACAGACAACGGGACATCCCCTTTTGCCAGATACGTCATGACGTTGGAGGCAGTACCGCCCGGGCAGCAGCCGACGAGGATGACGCCGACAGCGATCTCAGGAGGAAGCTGCAATCCCTTCGCCAAGCCGAAAGCGAGCAGCGGCATGATCAGGAACTGTCCGAGTACGCCGACCGCTACGTCCTTGGGACGGCGGAACACTTCCCGGAAGTCGGACGGCGATACGGTTAACCCCATACCGAACATGATAATGCCGAGCAACGGCGTAATGTACTTTCCGATCCATTTGAATGCGTCGGGGGAAAAGAAGGCAAGGGCCGCAAACAACAGCACCCAGATGGCAAATGTTTTGCCGACGAAATTGCTTAACTTTTCTAACGATTCCACTTGTAGCACTCCTTAGTTTATGTATAATAAAAAAATTTATAGTTATTATAATTGACTGAATTTGAAATTGCCATCATGAAATGCAGTTTACGGGCTTTTTTTCGAGAGTACGTGTTGATGAAAACAACGTATGAAAGACTGCCATCGTCGGACCGCATGTTGAAAAGGCCATCGTCAAGTTAGTGTAATGACAATGGCCTTTCCTATTGAACAACCTTTTGGCGCTAGAATGTTCTTTCCTACACTTCCATGAGGATCGTCAGGATCATCGGGTTGCGGCCCGTTTTTTCGTAAATGAACGGCTTGATCACTTCGTTGATCTGGGATTTCAGCTCGGACCATTCCTTGATTTTCTTGTCCAGCGCTTCCTGCAGGCGCTGGCGGACGAGAACGGTCGCCTCCTGGATCAACGACTCGGATCCGCGCACGTAGACGAAGCCGCGGCTGACGATGTCGGGGCCGGTGAGAATCTTGAAGTTTTTCATATCCAGGCTGACTACGACGACCATCAAGCCATCCTCGGCCAAATGCTTGCGGTCCCTGAGCACGATGTTGCCCACGTCGCCCACTCCGCTGCCATCGATCAGGACGATGCCGGCCGGAACCTTGCTCAACCACGCCTTCTCGCGGGTGCAGTTCAGCACATCGCCGTTGTCCATGATAAAGATGTTGCTTTCCTCGATGCCGACCTGCTGGGCAAGCTTGGAATGAGTCTTCAGCATCCTGTACTCCCCGTGAATCGGGATGAAGTACTTCGGCCGGATAAAGTTGAGCATCAGCTTCAGCTCTTCGCTGCTTCCGTGGCCCGACGCGTGAATGTCAAAGGCCGAGTTGAGAACGACATTGGCTCCTGCCCGGTACAGCTTGTCTATCGTGCGGCTCACGTTGACCGTATTGCCGGGAATCGGCGACGCGGAAATGATCACCGTGTCCTCCGGGTAAATCGAAACACTGCGATGAGAGCCGGACGCGATCCGGGTTAGGGCTGCCATCGGCTCACCCTGGCTGCCTGTACAAATAATCAGCACCTGGTTGTCCGCGTAGTTGTCGATGTGCTTGATGTCGATCAGCATGCCCTCCGGCATAGTGATGTAGCCCAGCTCTTGTCCGATCAAAAACACCTTTTCCATGCTGCGCCCGATTACCGCCACTTTGCGGTTGCACTCGGCGGCGGCATCGACCACTTGCTGCAGACGATGCACATTAGACGCGAACGTAGCCAAAATAATACGGCCCCGCGCCTTTCTCACCACGTCCAGAATGCCTTCGCCTACAGTGCGCTCGGACATTGTAAAGCCGTAGCGCTCACTGTTCGTGCTGTCGGAGAGCAGCGCCAGCACATTTCCCGAGCTGCCGATCTTGGCAATCTTCCCGTACTCGGTTGTTTTTCCGACAGGGGTCATGTCGAACTTGAAGTCACCCGTGTGAACGACCAAGCCCTCCGGCGTCTCCAGCACGATTCCGAGCGAATCCGGAATGCTGTGATTGGTTCTGAAGAATGTGGCCTTCATGTTTTGGAACGGAATCTCCGTTTCCTCCGAGATCGGGATCAATTGGACCTCGTTTTGCATGCGGTGCTCTTCCAGCTTTGCCTTGACCAAGCCCAGGGTAAGGCGTCCGCCGTAGATCGGCATCTTGATCTGCTTCAGAATGTACGGAATGGCGCCGATGTGATCCTCATGGCCGTGTGTCAACAAGAGCGCCTTGATTTTGTGCTGATTGCTGATCAGGTAAGAAACGTCCGGAATGACCAGGTCGATCCCAAACATCTCATTTTCGGGGAATTTCACCCCACAGTCGATGATCACGATCTCGTCTTCATACTCGACACAGTACATATTTTTTCCGATTTCGCCGAGACCGCCCATCGCGAAAATCTTAACTTCGCTCAACTTCTTTCCTCCTACCTCAACGTGCATGTTTTGTTGGAAACCCGAACCAATGCATGCCATATTTATTGTATCACAACCCAGCACGTTCTTTTCATTCAGTCTAGCCAAAATGCATCCGAAAGGAAAGTCGGTCCGTCTGGATTCTACGTTTGCATACACGCTTTAAGCATACCACCTGCACATCCTACATAAGTATTATAAGTAACCCAAGCAAGACATAAGCTTTGATCCAACAACGGGGCGCTGGAATAAATTTACAAATGTCCGTTTTCATGATATCCTATTTAGGGTGCTTGCTTACTTTTTCCATGGATCAGCGAAAGATGCAAGTCCCACATATCCGGTCAAAAAAAGCGGGTGGTAGCGTGATGAAAAGGATTGCTGTGGCAGGAGCATGTACCCTGTTGGTAGCCGGGACACTCGGCTGGAATCACTCGACAACCAGTGCTGCAGAAGAAGAATTTACCGGAGAACTGCCGTTGGAACGATTTGCATATGACAAAAGCAAGGATTCTGACTCCCGGCCGATCAGCCCCAATTTCCTGAACTACAATGCCATTCCCGTGCGGATCATCATGGGCAATGACAAAACGGAAGCGTATGAAGACGCTGTTCGTTCAGTCGTTGCAAGCAAACAAAAGAACAGCGTAATTACCTCGCTCTACGTAAGCGACGATGAAGATGAGGGGTATGTGCTGGAGACGACGGAGGACGGCATTTCCTATGTGCATGTTCTGGAAAAGAACGGCGGAGACTGGGCGGTCGCCAGGGTGGAAAAGCTGGAGTGGAAGAAAAAGAAGCGCGGAGAATAGCGATAGTCGGTGAGCCTGTTTGCGTATGCGGATGGGCTCTTTTATTTTGGGGGGAAGGTGACTGACTATTGGAGACATGAATTTGAAAGGCCTGCTGGGTCGGGCTTTGGGGGGCAGGAGAAGAAAAGAATACTAGAGCTGCTCCGCTCCTGAACAAAATCGTCTTTTCATAAATAACAATCCCTCCCCTGCAAGGGCACGGCTGCAAGCCACGCACTGCACGGGAGGGATTGTTCATGTCGGGACGATATTGATGCTCGCCCTTAGATTTTTATCAGTCAGCCAGTTGAATCATTTCGTTCAGGATTTGGTCCATGTCCATATCGGACGCCATTCCGTAAGCGCGGCGCATTTTTCCGTCCTGATCGAGGAGGAAGATGCGGGCGGTGTGGACGTAGGAGCCGTCCGGCTGTTTCAGGGTCGCCATCCCGAAGTCTTTTGTCACCTTGTCGATGTCGGCCTGCTCTCCTCTGAGGAATTGCCAGCCGCTGAAATCGACGTTGAATTGCTCGGCGTATTTTTTCAGCACGTCCGCCGTATCGCGCTCGGGGTCAAACGTAATGGTGACGAATTCCACCTTGTTCCCGAAGCTTCTCTTTTCCTTCAGCTGCTCCTGCAGCTTGGACATATTGAACGTGGTCGCAGGGCAAATATCCGGGCAGTGGGTAAACATGAATTCCACCAGCCGTACCTTGCCGTTGTGCTCCGACAGCGTGTACTTCGTGCCGTCGATGTTGTCCAGCGAAAAGTCATTCACTTGCTTCAATACAGGCAGCTGGTTCTTTTGCCAGTATTGGTAGCCAAACACGGCGGCGATCAGCAGGATCAGCACTGCAGCTACCAGCGTAAACCAGTGCCGCTGCAAAAAGGTCGCCTGCTCCCGTTTTCCTTCACTCACGACAATCCTCTCCCTATCAATTGTTGCTTACCTGTTCTCTATTGCTCTGTCTCTCCCGGCCAAGCCAGCATTCCGCCTACCATATTGGCCGCGTCAAACCCGAGATTGGTCAAGTACTCGGTCGCCATGTGGCTGCGTGCTCCGCTCCGGCAGACGAGCACAACGGGCACGTCCTTGTCCAGCTCGTCTACGCGGTGCGGCAAAAAGCCGAGCGGAATCAGCCTGGCCTCCTTGATATGGCCGGCATTCCATTCTTCTACTTCACGCACATCTACGACTTGCAGCTCTTCTTTCGCCGCCAGCTTCTCCATCAGCTCCTGCGGGGTCATTTCCTTTACGCCTTGATCGCTCATCTGCAAACAGCCTCCTGTATGCTCAGGTTTTCACCTTGCTTTCACTGTCTCCCATCATACCATATGCGGACGCTATTTTTGAATCGGACGACCCTGCACGTACTTGGCGTCAAAAAGGAACAGCTTGAGCAGCAGCAAAAGCGACGGAATCAGCAGGAAAAGACCGGCGATCAGTCCGATCACCAGAGCCTTGCCCATCGCGGGGCTGTTGATGCTGTCCGTGATCGTAATGTACGGGTAGAGCAGGTACGGCAAATGGGCCATTCCATAGCCAAAGAACGCGAAGGCAAACTGCAGCATCACGAGAATGAACGCCCAGCCGTAGCTGCGCTTTTGCAACTGCAGGGCAAGCGCACCGCAAAAGCAGGCAAAGGACAAAAGGAACAGCCAGCTGATGTCCATCATCTTGTCAAAATGCTCCGGGTTGTGCCGGTGAATGGAAAGGAACACCAGGAAGCTGGCGAAGATCGTCGGCAGGCTCCAGGCAATCGCAAAGGAACGAAGCAGCTTGACCGCGGCTGTGTCTTTTGCCCGGTCCGCATAAAAGGTCAGGAAGCTCGCGCTGATGTACAGCACGCTCACCAGCGCAAGGGCTACGACCGACCACGAATACGAGCTGGTCAAAAGCTTGCCCATATTCAGGACGATTTCTCCGCCAGCCATCTGCTCGATATAGCCCCCTTCGGAAATTGTCAGGACCGTGGACAGGGAAGCCGGGATAAACAGCCCGGTCACGCCGTAGACGAACAAGTAGGCCGTGCTGTTGCGCGCTCCGTAATGGGCAAAGGCGTAGAACGACCCCCGGAGCGACTGCAGGACGAGAAAGATGCTGCCCGGTACAAGCAAGGCTGTTCCGTAGTAATACGCCGTATCCGGGAAAAACCCGATGAGCCCGACCATGAAGAAAATCAAAAAGACGTTCGTGACTTCCCACACAGGCGACAAATACCGTTCAATGATCGCGTTGACGATATGATCCCGCCGCGTGACTTTGCAGAAAAACGAGAAGAACCCCGCTCCGAAGTCAATCGACGCAATAATGATATAGCCGTACAAAAAGATCCACAGCACCGTAATGGCCAATGTTTCCAGAGCCATGTCGCATACCCTCCCTTCCCGCTACTTCAGCTCGGCTTCAATCGGCTTGTTCTTGAACATCCGCTTCAACACAAGCGAGCAAACGATGGCCAAAAATGCGTACAGAAGACTGAACATCACCAGCATCTCACCGACGTTGTCCGCCGTCGTAGCCGCGTGCTGCGTTTTCATGTAGCCGACGAGAATCCACGGCTGCCGCCCGATCTCCGAAAAAATCCAGCCCAGCTCGATGGCGAGAATTGAAAGCGGCGCTCCCCAGAAAATCGCATGCAACAGCGGCCTCGGGACGTTCCCCTTTTTCCAGCGGCGAACAGCAAAATAGAGAAGCGGCACAACCAGCATGTACATCCCGATCGCCACCATGCCGTCAAAGAAGTAGTGGATAACCAGAGGCGGCCAAAGCTCGCGAGGAATTAGATCCAGCCCCATCACTTCGCCGTTTGGCGAACCGGTCGCGAGAATGCTGAGCGCATAGGGCAGCTTCACGGCTCCCTTCACTTCAAGCGTCTCCCGGTCCAGAACGCCGCCAAAGATCAGCTCGGCCTGCGGCTTCGTCTCAAAGTGCCATTCTGCTGCTGCCAGCTTGGCCGGCTGGTATTTGGCCAGGTACTTTCCGGCAAAATCGCCGTACAGGGCCGTCCCGAAGGAAAAAAGCAGCGCCAGGGCCACCGTGAAGTGAAGCGCTTTGCGGTAGTACTCGTGACGGTTGCCTTTGAGCAGCTTCCATGCAGCGATGGCGGCAAGGATAAAAGCAGAAGTTGCATACGAGGACAGAATCATGTGCCCCGCCTTTGTCGGCGTAGCCGGGTTGAACATGGCCGTGAGCGGCTGCACGTCGACGATAGCGCCATTTGCGAGCGTAAAGCCCTGCGGCGCATTCATAAACGCGTTCACCGTCATGATGAAGAAGGCAGAGGCCGTCGAGCCAATCACGACCGGGATCGAGAACAACCAGTGGATATACGGATTTTTAAAGCGGTCCCAGGTATACAAATAGATCCCCAGGAAAATCGCTTCAAAGAAAAAGGCAAACGTCTCCAAAAACAGCGGCAGCGCAATCGCCTCGCCGGCCACCTTCATGAAGCTTGGCCAAAGCAGGCTGAGCTGAAGCCCGATACAGGTGCCTGTCACGACACCGACCGCAACGGTCACGGTAAAGCCCTTTACCCAGCGGCGGGCCATCAGCGTGTACATTGGATCTTTGCGCCGGATGCCCAGCCATTCGGCAATCGAAATGATTACGGGAATGCCTACGCCCATAGCGGCAAAAATGATGTGAAACCCAAGCGTCAACGAGGTCAAGATACGAGCCAGCATCGTGTTGTCCAGTTCCATACGTTGTCTCCCCTCCCGAAAACAACATTTTCACAGTGGTTATATGTGAATGTGATCACAATCCTCTTTATCATATGGCTTGTGCATGCATTATGCTGTGAACAACGAAGGACGAATTGGTTACGGAAAAACGGCGAATTGGTTACGAAAATAAGGCGATGCTCGGTCATCGGCCAAAGCGCCTCTGCTGTGGTATGATTTGAAGCAACGAAACGGAAAAGGAGTGGTTGGGATGTCCGCATTTTGCACGTGCTCTTTTACTCGTATTCAAGAGGGATGGGGATCATAACTTCTTGTCTTCATTCAGAAAATTGTTTCCCTGTCCCCTCTTCATCTGAATGAACAGAAAGCAGGACAAACAGGGGGAATTTGATCATGAGCATGGAGATTTTCTTTGACATTCACAGCAATCTGCCCCGGGAAGGCCCCGGAAACAATGATTCGACCCGAAAAGCTTTTTCGTATGTCAAAAACATTCCGGGCGATGCTCGCATTCTCGATGTTGGCTGCGGTCCGGGCATGCAGACCATGGAGCTGGCAAAGCTTTCGGACGGCCCGATAACGGCAGTCGATACGCATCAGCCGTTTCTGGACGAACTGGCCCGGCGAGCTGCGGAAGCAGGGGTTTCCCATCGGATAACGCCTGTAAATGCCTCGATGTTTGCGTTGCCCTTTGAGCCTCTTTCCTTTGACGTGATCTGGTCGGAGGGAGCGATCTACATCATGGGCTTTGGCGAAGGGCTGCGGGCATGGCGTCCTCTGCTGAAATCAGGAGGATACCTGGCTGCAACAGAGCTTTGCTGGCTTCGGGATGAACGTCCTGACGAAGTGGAGCGGTTTTGGGCTGAGGCTTACCCGAGCATGAAAACGGTTGAACAAAACCTGCGGATAATCGCTGAGGCAGGCTACACCTTGCAGGAGCATTTTGTTCTGCCGGATTCGGCCTGGTGGGATGACTACTATGAACCGATGCGTGAGCGGATCAGTCATCTGCAGGATCGGTACAAGAACGACCGGGACGCGCTCGCGACGCTGAAAGAAGCCAGCCGGGAAGTTGAGCTGTACCGAAAGTATTCCAGCTATTACGGCTACGTGTTTTACGTGATGCAAAAGAGCGATTCAATCGACTGAGATGATCGCTGTTTGTAACAGACAAAGGGAAAGCCTCTAGCTCTCCTCTTTTTTCTCAGGCAACTTGTCCCAGATGACGATGTTTAGCGTGGCGATCGGTTCCAAAAAAAGCGCCCAAATTGCCAAGCGCTTGGCAATTTCTACGCCACAAAAAACGAAGAAAAACGGAGCTAGAGCGAGATCGCACTTTTTTGACAAAAACCCATTTTGTTCACGCCTGGCGGACAATTCTTATCGATCGCCAGGGCGTTAATTGCCGAAAACGGCAAAAAACGGCCGAAAATGGAGATTCGAACACAAGGTGACATAATACCGATATTTATTCAGCACCCTAGCGTAACTGACACAAATTTATGTAAGAAGATCCAGCATAGCGAAGCTTTTGAAAAAACCCCTTTGTCAATAGAGATTGAACTGTGACCCGTAAGATGGACACTTTAAAAAAGTGACCCTCTTGCGGGTCACAGTTCAAAAAGGGGGGATTAGTCATTTCTTCATGGTTTTCAGTTCTTTACACAAACGCTGCTGACTCATCAATACTCCAAACAGTGTAGCTCCTGACAGAAGAAGTAAAACTGTTATGATTGTGGCCATGTTCATTTCCTCCTTATCATTTGATATAATTGTGAGCAGAAAGAAATCGCCATTTTCTTTCTGCTATTTATTTTTCCAGGGAAGGATCGGATACTTCGGATTCTTCTTTTTTTTGACTTTCTTGCTCTTTGTTAGCTTGTAAGGACACGTTTACTATGTCCCGTATTTGAATGGTTAAACTTACATGTCGGTAAATAATGCAGATGGCTAAAACTGCAACAAGTCCAGCAATTATGGTGATCGTTGTTTCATTCATCCTTCCTCCTCCTTTTCTCTGATCATGATGAGATCAGTTCCAAAACTGCTAAATGTAAACTTTGCAGACTATCTTCGAGTGGCATACGTATAAACCACGTCATTTTTTCTAGTTCGGGTTGTAAGTATTTTAGTAAGGCTTCCTGCGCTTCCCGATTTCCTCGTTGCGCATCATGCACCAATTTGCAAAAGACATCATCTTCCAGCATTACGTTCCTCCTTTAGGCAAAGACAATTTTTTTATGAAGTCTTTGTAATCCTTGTACTTTGCAGGCGTGGAGTCGAGAACGGGAGATACGGAGTTCTTGCGCTACTTCACGTTCCGTTCTCCCTTCAATCACCACTCGTTGAATGATGAACCTCTCACGTTCAGGTAAGCTGTTGAGCAGTTCTTCGACAAATAACTGGGAATCAATCGAGTCGTGGTACGGAACTTCCTTGTGATCGTCAAGGAACATTTCCCGCCGATACTGCTTTTTGGCTTGGTATTGTAACTTCCAAGCCGTCCGTTTGATCTGCTGAAGAAATTGAACTTTTGTCCATGTCTGTTTTGGCATAGAATCCCCCCACCTACTAGGTACAAAAAGGGGGGTTTTTGCTCACCTTCTCTCTATAAATTTTTATAAAAGCAGGAACACACGTTCTATTTTACCAAATTTTATGTGATTAACCGAGACCTTTTTCCTGTCACTAGTAGAATATTTTTGGGGAATATTGGTTTGTAAACAATTCGAATTGTCACATAAAACAATTCTTTTCATTTGTAACTTTTTACCTTTTCCTGCGTCTAAAAAGGTGAGGCTACAAAAAAGGATATGGAGGGTGTTTCATTTGAAAAAACTAGCGTTCGTTCTTCCTGTTGCTTTATCCGTTACACTTGGATGGTCAGGATCAATTTCCCCCGTTTTTGCTGAAACGGTTGCTCCAGCACAAGCTGCACAAAAACAAGGCACTATTGAGCATATGAAAGTAGTACGAGTTGATGGAGTTACCATTGCCGTATATGATACTTGGTTTAATCCAAAGAACGGATCGCAACGAAACGACTATCTTTACTTCTATGAGGATACTAGGGATATTAAGAAAGATACCAGATTCAGTAACGAGGAATCTTCTTTGTTTCAAAGAACAGCTAACAATTATAAAGATAAGCGTTGGACATCCGTCGAGGCTGTAGAGTTGAACGGAAAACAAGTGGAAGTGTTAAAGGCGAATAATAATGCAAAGGGTAACCCTGCTTACCATATGGCCTATATCGACAAATCTACTGGTATGCCAATAAAAGTAGAGGACTATAACAGCAATAACGAAGTTATGGCGGTCTATCTATACTTTTTTGATTATGTTCATGAAATAGGTGACAGGTTTATAGAGGAAAAGTAAAAAGCGCGATTTCTCGCGCCTTTTTTATTACGATCGGTAGAAATCTTCAATTGCATCTAGCAGCCCCGGAGTTCCCGTCACAACTTCAAGCGTATTTCCGTAAAACACGATTGGCACATCATTGATAAGCGGGCTAAAAGTGTCAATGTAATCATTAAAGATTGCCCTCTTGCTCTTGTTGAAATCGCTATCGCCTTCCATGTTCACACCGATGAAGGCCGTAGCGGATGAGCGTTTACCACCAGCAACTGGATCTCCATATACGTCCACGACTTCATCATTACGGGCACTCCTATAAACCAAGTTCACATTCTTATCAGGAGCCGAGTGATAATATGTTGCTGGTTGAATACAAATAACATCAAAAATATTGGTGCGATTAGCGATAACTCCTATATTGTGAGCAATATTTTCCCTGTTTGCACCATAGCCATAGTATGGGCACCACATAAAGTATCTTTCATAAGTGTTGCGAATACGATAAGACAGATCATTCAACAGTTTCACCATCGGATTTGAGGTTGGTCTGGAACTGTCAAGTTTCTCCTGAATCGGATAAATGGCTTCTGTACTGAAGTAAAAACCTGCAAAATCCTTATCCCAATATGTTTGTCCCAACCGATCAACGATTGTACTTTTCACTTGTTTCATATAATCTACATAGTCAGAATAGAATTCGTCCGCCTTCTCGATAGTAGATGAATTGTTGTGAAGCATAGGGAGGGAAATGTACATTTCCTCTCCAGCAATGTCTGATCGCTTCCACACTCTTAGAAAATCCTCCAAATAGCTAATGGATTTCGAAATGACTTGCGCTCGATGTGATTTAGATTTCAGACGGTCAAACCTCGTGCTTGCATCATCCGGATGTCCGAGGTGAATAATATACACGTTAAGCCTTCGACCGTCGAGTGCGTTAAGCATACTTGTAGTTACGTTATAACCGTCGCCTGTATAAATGTGTAATCCTCGAATGCGGTTCAGTGCTATCATAATGCAAAGTCCTCCTTGTTTTTGTAAGAGATAAACGACTTTTTGACCGGTCATCTTGTCGCTTTCACTTACTAGGTAAAATACAAGGAAATTTGCTCACTCTTTTTTTTGAACAGGTAAGGGATTGGCGTGGAATAATTGATCGACGTGAGGGGAAAAAAGTGAGGAATAAAGGTGAATTAGTCATGTTCCCCTCCAAAACTCAGCTACCGCATTATTCTGAGGAACTGGAAAAAGAGAAGGAAGAAAACGACAAATTTATCAGGGACCTTCGTGTTAGGGTTGAAGATATCATGAAAAGACAAGAGCTATGCAGGCCATCTTCACGAGAACAACACCAATAGGCCAGGGGAGCTACTCCCTAGCCTCAACACAGGATATTGTGCATATGTATACCTATACCTGCCTCTCGTTATGGCCCGTACGCAGCCATCGACCGGTGCAAAAATGCGCAAGGAAAAGCATCCATCACTAGGGCGCCCACTTCGAACAGGAACCTTGCAGTAACGGATTCGCCAAAATCAACTGAATATATTCAAAGCAATAAAAAAAGCCGGAGGCCTGTGCTTCCGCTCCGATTTTTTCCTTGCGCCAGTCCCGCATTGATCAAGGACAAGGTTTCCCAGCCTACTGCAAACTCATTTTCCATGGCTCTTTCCTTTCCTCCTTATTGTTGCTGTGAGGAAAAACAAAAAGCCCAAGAGCGTACACCACCCGAAACAGCTCCTCCCCACCCTCCAGATGCAGAGAAAAGACCATACGATAGCAGCGTTCTCGAAATCACAGAAAAACCACCAATTTAGTCGGAAATTTGATTGACCTTCCGAAATTGTCCCCTTATAATACCAAATAAGCGCTATAAGAAAATTGCAAACATTTCATCAAGAGTGGTGGAGGGACAGGCCCGATGAAACCCGGCAACCTGCGCAAGGACGCATGGTGCCAAATCCTGCAGAATCGCTGATTCTGAGAGATGAAACCGCCCGGCATGTCCGAAGCCTTCCCCTCTCAGGAGAAGGCTTCGTTTTCTTTATATCTTTTGACGAGAGGAAGAGATGCCCATGTCAGACCAGCAACAGTGGAAACCGGAAACCCTTGCCCTGCACGGCGGCCAATCCGTCGATCCTGTGACAGGATCGCGAGCAGTGCCGATCTACCAGACGACGTCCTATGTGTTCCGCGATACGGAGCATGCGGCCAACCTGTTTGGCCTCAAGGAGCCAGGCAACATTTACACGCGGATCATGAATCCGACGCAGGATGTATTTGAACAGCGCGTTGCCCTTTTGGAGGGCGGGGTCGGGGCACTTGCCACTTCGTCCGGCCAGGCTGCGATTACATTCGCCATCCTGAACATCGCCCAGGCGGGTGACGAGATCGTCTCCTCCAGCAACCTGTACGGCGGCACCTACAATCTGTTTGCCCATACACTGGGCAGACTGGGGATCAAGATTCATTTCGTCGATCCGTCCGATCCGGAGAATTTCCGGGCCAAGATCAACGAAAATACGAAAGCTCTTTTCACCGAAACAATCGGAAATCCGCGAATTGACGTCGCCGATATCGAAGCGATTGCGGCCATCGCCCACGAAAACGGAGTTCCGCTGATCGTAGACAATACGTTTGCCACGCCGCTGCTTTGCCGACCGTTTGACTACGGTGCCGATATTGTCGTTCACTCCACGACCAAGTTTATTGGCGGACACGGCACCGCGATCGGAGGAATCGTCGTCGATTCCGGCAAGTTTGACTGGAACAACGGAAAGTTCCCCGGGTTGACCACACCGGACCCGAGCTACCACGGCGTCGTCTACACGGAGGCTGTCGGACCGCTTGCCTACATTATCAAAGCGCGCGTGCAGCTCCAGCGCGATATCGGCGCGGCCGTGGCTCCTTTCAATTCCTTTTTGTTCCTGCAAGGGCTGGAGACGCTTCACCTGCGGATTGAACGCCACAGCCAAAACGCATTGGCGGTAGCCCGCTATCTTCAGCAGCATCCCGCGGTCGAGTGGGTCAACTACCCTGGCCTGGAGGACAGTCCTTACCACGAACTCGCGAAAAAGTACCTGCCGAAAGGAGCGGGAGCAATCCTCACCTTTGGCATTCGCGGCGGTGTTGCCGAGGGCAAAAAGCTGATCGAGTCGGTGAAGCTGTTCTCCCATTTGGCAAACGTCGGCGATTCCAAGTCGCTCATCATCCACCCGGCTAGCACCACTCATCAGCAAATGAACGAATCCGAGCAGCTTGCTGCCGGTGTGACCCCTGGCATGATCCGCATTTCCGTCGGTACGGAAGCCATCGACGACATCATCGCTGATCTGGAGCAGGCACTCCATGCGGCGGTAGCGGTCAGCAAGGTGTAGCTGAACATTTAACGAGCCGGGAACAGCCTTTTTCCTGAACCCGCCATAGCAAAAGGGACGACCCTCTGTCGCGAATGACGCGGACGATGGTCTTCCCTTTTTCCTTTTCCTTGGCAGAGGGGCCAAGGTGAGCTCAAATAGATTTATAGTAAAAAACAGTTGCATGCAATTCCCCATCCGCCGATCTGGCGTAGTCAGGGATGCGGCCCGCTTCCTTATATCCGAGTGAGGCATAGAGCAGGTTGGAAGGATCTCCTTCTCTCGTGTCGAGAACAAGGAGCGTCCGCCCCGCCTGCTTCGCCCTCGCCTCCGCTGCTTGCATCAATCTGCGGCCGATTCCCTTGCGGCGATAATCCGGATGGGCCATCAGTTTGGCGATTTCCGCCCTGTGTCTGCCGTTTTGCTTCGTGGATGCATGCAACTGGACGCTTCCGACAATCTCATTGTTGATTTTGGCCACAAGCAGAATGACCCCGGGCTGCAATACGTTCTCCCAGTACCGCCTTGCCTCTGCCTGCTCCATCGGCGGGAGAAAACCGACAGACGCACCATCCTCGACAACCTTTACCAAAATCTCCGAAAGCCTCTCAACATGCTCGGCAATGCGATTGCATTCTTCAACCTCTACTTCACGAAACATAGCAGACACCCCCAACTGCTGGTTTTGGCCAATCTATTCTTTCTACTATACGCTGTGGGTAATCTTTCTTACAACAAGCGATGTACTTTTAACAGACGACGTATGTTAACAGACTCTGTCAGAACGACAATTTCGTCGGCTTGCTTGCAATGCTACCGAAGCTTGTGGTACATTGGTATTGTTTCCTTGGAAACAATACTGAGGAGGAGGCTGCTCGACATTGGATGTGAAGGAAAGCATCTTCCAGCAAATTCTCGTTCTGTCTCATAAGCAGGAGGAGCGAAGAAAACAGAGACACGACCGATTGCTCGATGAAATCAACCGACTTGCTCCCGACTGTGCGCCATGCAAAAATTTGAGCCTCACCGAGCTGCACGTGATTCAATGCATCGGTCTCGGCGGCGATGCAAACGTGACGGCGATCTCTCAAAAAATCGGGGTGACGAAAAGCGCTGTTTCCAAAATCACGGCAAAGCTGCTCACAAAAGGACTCATCACGCGCTACCAGCTTCACGGCAATCAAAAGGAAGTCTATTTTCGGCTTTCACGACAGGGAGAAGCGGTTTTCTCCATCCATGAGCAGCAGCATCAAAACATCAGCAGCGAGTGGAAGGCGTTTCTGGGGCGGTACACCGCAGAGGAACTCGCCTTTTTGCACCGCTTGCTGCAGGATGCACTGGAACTGGCTGATCAAAAACAACGCGATGAATGACATTCGATCTTCGTCGCATTACTTTTGAACATATTGTTTCCTCGGAAACAAAAAAGGAGGAAAACAACCATGATACAAAAACAAACGGTTGGCTCGTCTACTATTTTATACCTGCTGGGGATTACGATTTTAATCGGTACCTTTGCCCAAAATCTATTCTTGCCGATTTTGACCGATATGCAGCAAACCTTCCATGCTTCCGCTTTTGCGATCAATCTGACCGTTTCCGTTTTTACGCTGATGCTTGCCGTGATGCAGCTCGTGTACGGCCCTCTGGTTGACCGCCTCGGCCGCCGGAGAGTCCTGCTTCCTGCCCTGCTCCTGTTTGTGGCCGCCTCCATCGGCTGCGCTTATGCCCCTTCTCTTGCCTATTTACTGTTCTTCCGGGCGCTCCAGGGTATCGGCTTTGCCGCGATTCCGATCGCAGCTGCGACGGTCATCGGGGACCTGTTTGAGGGGGCAAAAAGAGCAGAAGCGATGGGCACCTATCAAATGATGCTGGGATTGGGCCCGGCGCTTGGGCCGCTGCTGGGCGGCTGGCTGGGGGGACTTGGCGGACATCCGGTCATTTTTCTGTTTCTCGCTGTCAGCTCGCTGATTCTTTTTGGCGCCAACGCCTGGCTGCTCCCGGAAACCAGGCCGTCCGGCTTGTTGGCGACGAAAAAAGAGGGGCGACCGTTTGCCTCTATTTTGACCCATCCAGTGGGAGGAGCGATCATTTTTATCGCTTTTGCGCAAATGTTCACCTATTACAGTTTCCTCGTGTTCCTGCCTGTGCAGGCCACTCACTCCTTTGGACTGGATCCGAATGAGATCGGCGTATTGTTTCTGTGCATTTCGCTCGTATTCATTGCAAGCAGCAAAATGAGCCGTCTTCTGTTGAAGCGCTTCAGGCTTGAGCGCGCTTTGTTGATGACCGCCATCGCGAATGCCGCTGCCACCGTTCTCTTCATGCTGCTGGCCAACATATCGCTGACCGCCCTGATTTTCGGCAGCATGGCGTACGTTTTGACGCTGGGGATCGGCATGCCTTTGCATACGACGCTTTTGTCCGAGGCTTTCCTCAATGAACGGGCTACAGCCATCGGCTGCTACAATTTTGTCCGCTACATAGGGATGGCGGCGGGCCCCGTAATCGGTGCCTTCCTGTTCAAGCTGGGGGACAGCTGGCTGGAATTTGGCTTTGCCGGGCTGTTTATCGCCGTCTCTGCATGGGTTGGCTGGATTCGTTTCCACACCGCTTCAAATGTCGTCCGTCCCGGTCAGTAGTACTTGCCAAAAAATCCCCACTCGTCTTTGAGTGAGGATTTCTTTTTGCGGCAGCCAACCAATTATTTCGGCTCGCCGGCTGTTTGCTTGCCTTCCAGCTTCAGCGTCAGGTTTACGCTGTCTTCCTGGAAGCGGTTTTGATCATTGCCGTCATCTGCGAATTCAATACCCATGTAAATGCGGTCTGTCGTGTCAGGCGGCAGCGTGAGGAGCTTGGTAGCCCAGCTGCTGATATCCACTTGACCGCTGTCTTTCAGTTCCTTCAGCGATTTGCCGTTCAGCGGATGGACGATGACCCGCTCGGAGATCGGGATGCTCGGATCTGCGCTGGACAGCCAGTAAACCTTCAGGTGATTGTCGAGATCATCAGAGCCGTTGTCGCCGTTTTTGTCGGCTACCGTGTAATCTACGCTCATCAGCAGTTTATTGATGTCGATAGTCCCTGTGTTGGTGATGTCAAATGTTCTTTCAAACCAATCACCGGGCTTCATGTTTTCCACTTGGAAGACGGACTCGGCTGGTGTTGCGCCGATTTCCATTTTACCGGCGGCAAACGTATTGTCCTTGATTTCGCTTGTGGCATTGAACCATGCGAAGGTGCCTCCGCCGATCAGTGCCGCGCCAAGTCCTACGGATGCCAAGGTTACCGCAAATTGCTTTTTCAAGCTCATGTTTTTCTTCCTCCCACGCATTCATGATATTTATGATGACTTGAAGCCTGATACCAGAAAGAACTGCTATCAGCCCCCAAGGTATCACCGCGAGGGTGATTTACGG
Organism: Brevibacillus sp. FSL K6-2834; assembly: GCF_038592925.1. NCBI lineage: Bacteria > Bacillati > Bacillota > Bacilli > Caryophanales > Paenibacillaceae > Brevibacillus > Brevibacillus sp. FSL K6-2834. The sequence goes on along the minus strand of NZ_CP151945.1, from coordinate 578,974 downwards.
CTGCGGCTTTGCCGCCGTTTTCGCTTCCTCTTCCTTGATCATTCGCAAGAGCTTCCAGACCTGGCTGACGATCAGGTAGAGTCCGGGCAAGCCCAGCATCAGCAGCATGCCGAGTCCCGATCTGGCAAACTCGATAAAGTAACCGATGAGCGGAACGGAGTACTGCACTTTGCCGATAAACCGGTCTGGCGTGACCGGGGCTGTGTCCTTTCCGTCGTTGGCGTCGCCCTTGGTAATCAACTGGCCATCGCGTTTCTCGATGACGCGGTGCGTAATCGTGAGGCCTTCCGGGTCCTTGAAGGTAATGATGTCCTTTTCTTTGACCTCCTTGAAGTCGACCGGCTTTACCGCGACGATGCTTCCCGTGTTGAAGGCGGGAGCCATCGATCCGCTGAGCACGACCATGATCTGGTTGCCGAACAGAACCGTTTTCCCTCCGTTTATCTTGCTGACGAAGAGAAGACCCGTGATGGCGATGACCGCGATTAAAAACAGACTCGTCAGAATGGATATGCACTTTTTCAACAGGACCACTGGATGATCTCCCCGCTTTCCTTGGCGTTCGGCTGTATGCCGTTCACAGTTCTCATCTTACGGATTTTCCGTTTTCCCATCTTCCTGCGTCAGGGTGAACTTCCTGACTGTCCGGGATGATCCGAAGCACCGGAAAGTATGGCTGCATTTTCATACCGAGGGATGACCTTATCTCAGCTTTTCATGGTGCAGTGGAACGACGGAAACGACTTTTGGCATGAAAAAACCAGCGAGTGGTGACCCGCCGGTCTTGTTTGATCCGTTTCTGTTTGATCCGTTTACACTTTGTTTGAATGCACGCTGCTAAAGCACTCAGCCTGTCGAGGCTGGCAGACTCTCGCCGTCTTGGTTCGACGGCGGAGTATTGTCTTCTCCCGGGCTCGGAGGCGGCTGATCCTCGCCTTCTCCGCCTGGAGGCTGCGGCGTCTTTTCCCCTGTGCTCGGAGACTGAGGTTCTTCTCCTGTGTCCGGTGGCTGCGGAATTTCTCCTCCTGCTCCCGGCGGCTTCGGTGCTTCTCCCCCTGCTCCCGGCGGTTGCGGTGCTTCTCCCCCTGCTCCCGGTGGCTGCGGAATTTCTCCTCCTGCTCCCGGCGGCTTCGGTGCTTCTCCACCCGCCCCTGGCGGTTGCGGAATATCTCCTCCTGCTCCCGGCGGCTTCGGTGCTTCTCCCCCTGCTCCCGGCGGTTGCGGAATATCTCCTCCTGCTCCCGGCGGCTTCGGTGCTTCTCCCCCTGCACCCGGCGGAGGCGGTACAGGGGTTTCCGTCCCCGGCGGCGGAGAGCCCGGCGTGCCAGTCCCCGGTCCAGGTTTGGCGGGCGGAGGTGGCGGGCTCACCTCCACGACACTCGAGCTTTCCTTGTATTCCGTAACGACCGTCAACGGAATCACGTGCCGGTAAAAACCGCCCAAGGCTGTTATGTGCAGTTCCCCTTCCAGTGTTTCATGTTCGCGCTTGACTTGATCCCGTATATGGCCGATGCGAAACTCGATGCCGTTCCCGCCGCCTTCCCGGCTGATCTCGAGGCGCCCCTCCGGCTCACCCGTCACTTTCAGATTTTCCACGTCCAGATCGAGATGCGGACGCTGCGGCTTGAATACGAGCGTAAAGGTGCCCTCGTCGATGCTAATGTCTACATCGCGTTCCTCCGTGCTTTTTCCTGCTTCCGTCTTTACTCTGGTAATCGTTACGTGCTTCTCCACCTCTGTCACGAGGCGAATCGCTTCCGTTTCCGTTGTAAAGACGTCTTCATTGGTTCCCAGACTGACAGGGACTGTCTGCTTTTTCTCACTGGTCAAAAAGGCAACTGTACCTTCGAGGGGGAGGAGCGCGAAGATCAATGCGAAAGCCATGAGGCCCGACACCAGCTTTTTCACCATTCGTCCCCCCTATTCCGCAAAAATGGCATCCAGCGTGGCCTGTTTGGCCAGGAAGCGTATTTCCAGGTTCCCCTTCAGCGCTTGAAAGCTGTGATCTACGCCTTCCTTTGGCAAATAGACGGTGATCGCAAACGTCTTGCTTCGCTGATGGGGAGAGAAATGCTCTTCCGTTCCGTTCACATGCTTCAGCCCGGGCTGCTCCTGATGCAGCCCCCGGACCAGCCCGTCATAAATGACGCTGCCGCCGCTTTCAATCCGGATGCGCAGAACTTCCTCCAGCTTCTGCACGTCTTCCGGCTTGCCCGCTTCCTTCACCTCAGCCACAATCTTGTAGATAAATTCCAGATCGCTCTCTCCGCTGGAAAGGGTCGCCTCCAGCTGGCGGGCGTCTCCCGGGATCATCCGGGACAAGTCGACTGCCTGGTTGCCCCCTTCAATCACCCGCCACTTTTCGCCAAACACGCTGCTTGTAATGTCCAAAAGCCCGATGGCAAATTGGTTGCCTGTATCTTTGACCCCCTTCCACATCCAGCTATAGGTGCCGGCTGGCTGTACCCAAAGCGAGGCGGTAAGCCCCAGCAGAAAAATACCGCCTGCCCACTGTTCGGCAAGCCGCAGGCGTTCCTTTTTGGGTCTTTGTCCGCTTCGCCGCTCAATCATATTTGTTGTCTTCCAGGTAGAGGTCTGCCTTGAACAGATGGAGGGCAAGTTTCTTCGCATCCCCGTTCTCCTCGCTTGTCTCCTTGAATCCTTCAATGCCATCGCCCACTTGAACGCCGCCGCTGTCCACTGCGTATTTATTTACGTTGGCAAAGTCATTGCCGACGATCTGCACTTCGGTCTCCCGGTCGTTTGCTACGACCACAGCGTGTTGAACGCCCGAAAACGAATTGTTTGCGATGAATGCCCCTTTGATCGTCTGATCCAGCAAGATCGCTGCCTCGGCTCCGGCAAATGTGCTGTCTTTTACCGTCAGCCCCTCCAGCGTCTTCTCTCCGCTCAGATCGGGCATCGTCCGGATTGCCGCGTCGAACCGGCCGTCAAACGTGCAGCCGCTGAAGCTGACGTTGGAGCCGACGTACAAGCCTGTCCCGCTGCCTTCAAAGCGAATGCCTTCAAAAGCGGCGTTGCTCACCTGCAGCTCATCTGCCCGGACGACGACCTTGCCTTCCTTGCCGGGAGCCGCTTTCCACGTCACCTTTTCCGGCAGCTTCATGTCGGAAAGATCGTAGCTTCCTTCTTCGAGGATAAAGGTCAATCCCGTCACGCTGTCCTTTTCCGCTTCCTTGCTGGCCATCCGCAGCGTTTCCACCAGCTTGGTGCCGTTCAAATCCTGCGGTGTGAACGTCATGACAGGACCGCCCTGAGCAAAGTAATGGCCATTATCCTGCTGGGTAGCCAGGAAACCAAAGGTCACATCGGCCGACTTCTGCTGCACTTCATTTCCGGTGCTCTCCGGAAGGTATACGGAAAAATGCAGATCGTCGCTTTCATCCTTGGGCAGCTCCGGAATGATCACATTGGCCAAAGTAAGCTGGCTGACCCGCCCGTGGTAAAGCAGCTCGCCGCCTTCATTTTCCCTTCGCACTTCCACGACCAGCCGATCGTACACGATGTCGTCTCCGCCTTCCTTCTCAGCCAAAAGCGCGTATTTCACCGGGACATCACTCTGATTGTGGACCGTCAGCGTCTTTTCAAACCGGACTCCGGGCAAAAACGGCTGATCGTCGGCGGCTTGAAACCTGGCTTTCGTCTCTCCGAGGGAAATTTCCAGCTTTCCTGCCGCAAATGTACTGGAATCTTCCACTTGGCTCGTAAAGTAGGCGTACGTGCCAAAGCTGGTACTGGCTACGATGGAAGTCAGAACAGCCGTCCCCATCGCGATTCGCTTCCACGGCCAATTTTTGACCTGTTCCCACTTCATGAAAGTTCCCCCTCAATTGTCTCAGTTTGCGTACGCTTCGACCGACTCTGGCCCTTCCGATGCGAATACGCCAAAGCCACGATAAAGGCAGCCAATGCGGCGAGCAAGACAGGCGGCTTCCGAAGTCCCTCCTGGACTGCAGCCGCGTACGGAATGGTGACGACCACTTTGCCGACAACGCGGTCCGGATCGGTCCACCCTCCATCCTCACCTTGATTGGCGTCTCCTTTCGTTTGCAGATAACCGTTTTCCATTCGATGCACGATGCGGTGAGTCGTAAGGGAAAGGCCATTTTGCTCTTGCCAGTACGTAATGATATCGCCCACGCGCGGCTGCTCTTCCCCGTACCTGCGAACGATGACCATATCGCCGGCATTTATCGCGGGGGACATGCTTCCCGTAAGCACAGAAAGCACCCGCCAGCTGCCGATCCCCGGCATGCGGTCATCGTTTAAGCGGCTGGTTGCGAACAAAAAAAGATTGAGGATGACAAAGACGATCAGGATAAAAATACCGCTTCTCTTTCCCCAGCGAGCTGCCACGCCGATCACCTCTTTTTTTCATTTTACGCGGAAGTCAGGGGCCCATCTTCCATCGCCGGAAGGACTGCGCATACACATTGGGAGGAAGATTTTTATTCGCCGGGATGAGACGATCTCAGACTGAAGGATGAGGGAAACAAAAAAGCTTGCAGATCTCACCTCTCGGGGAGTGTTCGGCAAGCTGTCAGTTCAATTTCTTCTATTTTTCGGGGCGGCTGCACAGGACGAATGGGAACATACGAGAGGGTGGCCGGAGCGGCACGGATACGGGAAAGGTCTTTGCCGCAATAGGGGCAGATCCATTCGTACCGTTCTGCGCTGCTATACGATCGCTTTTGGCATTTCCCGCATTTCTTCTGCCACACTTGCCTTCCCTCCTGACCGACAGTTCATACGTTATGATTACCATTTATTTACACCATCTGCATCAGGCTTCAGGCTGTTTTCTCCTATCCTTCAGGCGGAGATTTAGCCAACCATCGGCGGGACATTGGAAACGGTGACGGGAAGGGGCATCTGTATCGAGCGCGAAAAAGCGCAAACCACACGCTCATCGTATACCGTTCCTGCCATCAGGCGGATTTGCTCGCAGGCTTCCTCCACCGTTAGCGGCTCGCGATAGGACCGGAAGGTGGTCATGGCCAGATAGCATTCCACAATCCCTAAAGCCTGTGCGAGCACTGGAATTTCATTCGCCTTCAATTGAGTGGGGTAACCGGTGCCATCGTAGCGCTCATGATGCGAATGCAGCGCAGCAACCACGCGCTGACAGGCCGGATCGTCCTTGAACAGCTCCGTCCCGATGAAGCAGTGCTCCTGAATGACCTGATATTCGTAAGTGGTCAGCTTGCCTTCCTTTTCAAATACATAATCAGGCCACTTGATCCGGCTGACGTAATGCAGGAGGGACAGCAAATTCACCTCCCAATCGCTCACCTTCTCCTCCGGAAACTCGCGGAGCATCCGCTTGATCAGCCTGCCCATCTGCTCGATCTCCCGGGAGCTGATCCGCGTTTTTCGCTCGACCGTGGGCACAAGCTCGTTTAGCAGGGTCATCGCGTATTCGCGTTTCCTCTCGTCTGCCGCCCGCCTGGCACCGCCGACCCATCTGTTCAGGGAGTAGTACCCGAGCCAAGCGCAGATGCCGCTTCCAGCCGCGAGCGAAAGGTGGGCAAACACATCCATCGCAGAAGCTTGCTCCAGTTTTACACCGAGTGAAAAAGCGTAGATCAAACAGCTCACGGTTCCCCATATAAGCAGCAACATCCGGTTGTGAAAGAATGTGAGATACAGCGGATAAATCAGAAAAATGTTCCACAATCCCGCATCATACTGCCGGTTGGACAGACAAAGAAACAACAGCAAGGCGATGACGAGAAAAGCGGACACGTGCGGTGATCTGGCGTCCGGCAGCACATAGCGCTTGTGCAGCAGGTAGACGGTCCAGGATACCGCTCCACCGATGACCAAGCCCATAACATGTACCCATGGAGAAGAGATGGCATTGGTTACTGCCAGAAGCACTGCAATCAGCGCATCGACCGTGACCAGCACAGCCAGCCAATAAAACATCCTGTCCGCCAGAAATTCGGTATGATTTCCTTTCCTCTTTCGCAGTTCCATGTAAGACCCTCTTTACCGTTTTTACAATCGGCTTTATTTGCTTATCTACCGCGGCACCCTGACCATGCCTTTTTTCAAACCGTACAGCACTGCTTGCGATCGATTGGGCTGGCCCGTCTTTCTGAGAATGCTGCTGACGTGGGTTTTGACGGTCGCCTCTGATATGTATAGCCGGTGAGCGATTTCCTGATTGCTGAGATTTTCGACAATCAATTCAAAAATCTCTTGCTCCCGCTCTGTAAATACGACATCGGCTTCTTCCTTGCGTCTCCGCTGGAGCTTGGATTGAAAGCAGGAATAGCCCATCATGACCATGTCCATGGTGTGAAGGATTTGCTCTGGTCCCGTGTCCTTCATGACGTACCCGTCTACATGGGAGTCCAATGCCCGAAAAACGTCCTCGCTTTCATCATAGGCAGTCAAAATCATCACTTTCAGCTCAGGCAGCTTCTCCTTCATCGATTTGCAGCTGTCGATTACGGAGATGCCCGGCATTTTCAGATCGGATATGATCAAGTCCGGCTTGCTGCTCATCGCCTTTGCCACGAGTTCGTCTCCGTTATTGGCTTCCTCAACCACTGTATATCGGGGCGAACTCTCCAGGATCATTTTCAGGCCCTCCCGGACGATCCGGTGGTCGTCCGCCAGCAGCAATCTTACCTTATCCATACATTTCCACTCCCTTTTTCGGTACAATCGCCACAATTTCGGTTCCTTCATTCGGTCTGGATTGAATGTGCAAGGTCCCACCCACTTCAGCAATCCGCTCTCTCATCCCCAGAAGCCCGTAGCTGTTCTTCAGGTCGGCCTTTTCTTCCGGCAAAAAACCGATCCCGTCGTCCTTGATGCGCACTGTGATTTGCAGGGAGGACGCCTCGACGGTCACCTCCAGACGGGACGCGGCGGCGTGTTTCACTACATTGGCCGAAGCCTCCTCCACCAGTCGGTAAATCGCATCGAGGATCGGCAGAGGTTCCTCTCCCAGCCTGCCGCGCGTCACAAAATCCACGTCAAGCCCGGTCCCCACCGTAATTCTTTTCAGCAATTGCTGGACAGCCTCGGTTATCCTTTGCGTCGGCCGGGCATCCCGCAGGTGTGTAATGTACTCGCGGACCTCGCTATGACACCACTGGATTCGCTCCTCCATCTGCTGCAGCCTTTCCAGAGAGCTCTCCCTCGCCTCCGGAGGCAGCGTCTGCTTGATTTGAAACAATTGGGCAGACAGGAAAAACAGTTGTTGCGCCAGCCCGTCATGCATATCCTGGGCCAGCTTTCGCCGCATTTCCCGATGGAGGGAACGCGCCATTTCATAGCGGACGCGATTTTGCTTCACGTGCTGGCAAATGACGACAGCCATCATCCGCAGCAGAAGGCATTCATAGCGGCTCACTTGCCGTTTGGGCGAAACCGAAAACAACAGGCATCCCACGGAACGGCCGTCCTGCCTAAGCGGCATGCAAGCATACGTGTCTTCTCTGCCTGTAAAGTCATGCAAAGGCAAAAGGGTCAAATGCTCCAGCCCTTCCGCTCCCAGATCGAGCAAGCGCTGAACAAAGTAGTCTCTCCGCCAGTTCCCATCTCCTTCCCGCTCCTCAAACAGACATAAATAGGCGTTTTCCGCGCGAAACATCCGTTTGACCGTCTTTTCCGCCTCATTAGTAAGATAGATATTCTGCTCCTTCTCCGACATCCGTCTCATAAACAGATATATTTGCAAACATTTGGAATAGGCCCCTTTCAGTTGTTTGATCATCGTAAAGACCCAATAAGACAGGCTGATCCAAAGCAATATGTCAAGCAGCAAGCGAAGGTGATCGAGATAGGGTTGCGGCAGCAGCAAATCGTGAGGTATCCATGCTTGAAGAACGAAGTAAGCGAGGAGAAAAAGGGCGGCGACCAGGAGAAACTGTTCCAATCGCAAAACAGCCGTCAGCCAAAGCAGCGTTGTATAGGCATACAGCATGAACGGACTGTTCGACTTTCCTGTCAGGACGATAAACAGCAGCGCCACTCCCAGATCGACCAATCCCAGAAAGAACCACGACTTCCGGGGGAGCGCGTACCAGAGCACCCCTGCATAGACGACAACCAGCCCCAAAAGGAGAAAATAAAACGTGTCGTGATTGGCTGACGACTGCATGTAGAAGGAAAAAAAGGAGAGAAACAAGACCCACTGCAAAAGATACAGCATCAGACGAATTTCTTTTAACAATTGGTTCATTCCGATTACCCTCAAAAGCTTCGTCAGAGTAAATATCGACTGATATGATGCAGACGACCTAATCGTATCCCAGTTTCCAGTCATTTACAACAAGTGTAAAATGTCGAACATCTGCTGATATTTCCAGTCTTTTCGACGGAACCTTACAGATTCGACGAAAAAGATCCGGCCAAATTTCGGTATTCGGTTTTTATTGAACAATTCATTCGGTAAATATAGAATATAAACAACTACGATTCGGAAAGGATGTCCATTCGATGAAGCTTTTGGATATGAGCTATGGCCGCAGCAGCTATCAGGTGACACTGCATTCTTCTCCTCTGTTCGAAGCAGCCTTGGGGATCGCGGCTGCTACTTATGATGAAATCCATCCTACTCTGGAAAAGCCGAGGGAGCATTGGCTGGCGATGATCGACGCTCTCCCGCCTGACGTTCAAACAGAGCTGTATTACGCGCAGCAGCATCATACATGGAAAACGCTTTTGCAGCTGCTGCATGCTCGCCCCTTTCCCGATCTCGCTGCATTCCTTTCCTATCTGGAAGGATTGCCCGGGCAGCAGCTTCGTCTGGAAGCATTGCCCTACCTCGGGAGAGAACGCGAGGATGCGCGCTATCTTGCGTCAACAGGAAACCGCCTAGCAGTGGCAGAACTCCTGCAGGCTTGTGCGGGCCACAAGTTTTTCCCCGCGTACATCTCCCATGTCTCCGAGGTGGATGCAAATGAATTGCGACGCCATTTGATAACGCTTTTCCGTGGCTGGTACAGCATCCACGTACGCCCGCAAGAAACGGAGCTGGACAGTCTCTTGCAGCGCGACTGCGATCAGAAGCGCGCCATGCAGCAAAAGCTCTCTCCGGAAGCGCTCGTCGAATGGGCGACAGGGGGAAAATACGAGCCCGAGCCTTCCGTCGCTCGCGTCCTGCTGGTTCCCCATACGCTGTACCGTCCGTGGACGATCCAGGCTGACGCTCCCGACACCAAGGTGTTTTATTACCCGGTCGCAGACGAAAACATGGCAGAGCAGGTCGATCCGTACCAGCCGCCGCATCTGCTCGTTCAGGCCTGCAAGGCATTGGGCGATGAACATCGCCTGCGCATCGTCAAGCATCTGGCAGAGCGCGCTCACAGCCTGCAGGAGCTGGCGGTACGGATGGACATGGCGAAGTCGACGCTCCACCACCATCTCTCCATGCTCCGCTCGGCCCGCTTGATCGAAATGGACGCCTCCAAATACCAGCTTCGGCGGACTCATGTCGACCAGTTCTCGCTTTTCCTGTCGGAATATCTGGACAAGGACTGCAGCCGATGAGGTCTTGGAAGCTGGGGGCGAACCCTTCATTTTGGCTGATTGTCTCGGGACAAGCCGTCTCCGAAATGGGGGCGAGCCTGGGAACGCTGGCAAACAGCTGGCTTCTGCTGGAGGCGACCGGTTCTCCCGCAGCAGTGGGCAGCATGTGGCTTTTGTACTTTCTCCCCTCGCTCGCCGTACAGTTGTTTATCGGACCGTATCTGGACCGCTGGGACCCGAAGCGAGTCATGATAGTTTCCCAATTGGCGAGAAGCGCAGCGTTTGCGTGCAGCTTTGCGGCTGCGCTGACGGGCTTGGGCGGAGTCTGGCCTGTCTACCTCACGTCTTTGGTAAACGGCCTGGTTCAACCGTTGTACGTCCCTGCCAGCCTGTCGCTCCTGCCCTCTGTCGTAAAGCCGGAGGCGTTGACCCGGGCCAATGCCACGCTTGACGGCACCTTGCGTCTGGCGATGGTCGGCGGCCCGTCGCTCGGCGGGCTTTTGATCGGCATTTTCGGCGGTACGGCAGCACTCGCTCTGACTGCGGCCGCCTTTGCCGCAAGCGGCACTCTTTTGGCTTTTTGCCAGAGCAGGTCTGTCAGTGAACGGGCGAAGCGGGAGGCCTGGATCTCGATGTTTGCCGAGGGTCTTCGTTTTTTTGGCAAAGAGCCGCTGCTTTTGCGTCTCGGAGTGCTGCTGTCATTTGTCCAGTTCGCCGTGGGGGTCCAGATGGTGCTGACCTTGCCTTATGTGGTGGACGAGCTGCATGGAACAGCTTCCCACGCCGGTCTGTTATTGGCTGGCTTCCCGCTGGGCTACGCCTTTGGTTCGATGCTGGTTCCAACCTTGTCCAAACGGTGGCCGCGTTCTGTCATCATGATGCTCTCCCTGCTCCTGGGCGGCACAAGCTTTGTCGCGCTGGCACTGGTCCACTCGATCTGGCTCGCCGTATGCATCGAAATCATCGCCGGCATCACAGCTCCCTTTTTCCATGTGCACAACACCAGCCTGTACCAGACAAGGGTTCCCCGGCAACTGCTGGGACGTGTGCTCTCTGTCCGCCTGCTGATTATTCGCGTCACGATGCCGCTCGGCGTCTGGCTGGGCGGACTGCTGGGGGAACAGGCGGGGATTCGCTTCGTCTATGCAGGTATGGGACTTTTGATCGTGATCGCCACTGTGCTGCTGCCTCTCCGGGCCCGCCTGCTCGAAGCCGGACAATGCGAGAGAACAGTCAACACCCCTTGATCAATCTATAAAATTTTATGAAAATTTGGCGATATCAGGATACTTTATTGTATAATGGATGACGAGTTGTTTTTTTGCAAAAACATCGGATAAAAAAGGGGTTTTTCTGAGAATGACACATCCAAAGCTGGAATCTTTGCTGGATACAATAAACAGAGTGATCGTAGGCAAGGAGGATCAGGTTCGACTCCTTTTGACGGCTATGCTCGCACGCGGCCATGTCCTGCTGGAGGACCTGCCCGGGATGGGCAAGACTGTTCTGGCCAAAACGTTGGCCCAAGCGATTGGCGGCACCTACAACCGCGTGCAGTTTACCGCAGACCTTTTGCCTTCGGACGTCGTCGGTCTGCATGTGTTCAACCCCCGCACCAATGAATTTGAGCTGCGCCGCGGACCCGTTTTTGCCGATGTGCTTTTGGCGGACGAAATCAACCGGGCGACGCCCCGTACACAATCCGGTCTGTTGGAATGCATGGAAGAGCGTCAAGTGACTATCGAGGGCGTGACCCTGCCGCTGCCGTCCTCGCTGCTGGTGATCGCGACCCAAAACCCGATTGAATCCGAGGGTACATATCCGCTTCCGGAGGCGCAGCTGGACCGCTTTTTGTTCCGTCTGGCGCTCGGATACGGAAGCAGAGAGGATGCGCGTGAAATTCTGCGGCGTTTTCGCGGCCAGTCTCCGCTGGAACAGGTGCATGCTGTCGTCAGCCCCGACGAGATCGCGGCCTTGCAGCGGGAGACGACGGCCATCCACGTCAGTCCCGCTGTCGAAGAATACGTCATCGACCTGACGGAAGCGACCCGGAATCACCGCTCAGTGGAAGTGGGACTCAGTCCGCGCGCCATGCTCGCGCTCCTGCGCTCCGCCCAGGCCGCTGCCCTGCTCGACGGCCGCAGCTATGTCCTTCCAGATGACGTCAAACAAGTATTTCCTCCCCTGGCGGTCCATCGCATCCGTCTGTCGATGGAAGCGGAGCTGCACGTCACCGAACAGGAAATCATCCAGGAAATCCTCCGGGAAGTCCACGCGCCGGTCGAAGAGGGCGTCTAAAGCATGAGCACGCGGCAGACGTACCACGGTTTGGGCTTTATACTTCTGATCTTTGCCCTGTTTTCAGGCAATTGGTTTCTTTGGCTGTTCGGCGGGTTCTTCTTTTTTATGTCCGGGCTCGCTAGCTGGTGGGCTAGAAACCTGACCCGGTGGGTGCAGGTGGAATGGTCTGCTGATCAAAGCCGGGTCATGCCCGGCACGCCGATCACCGTCCGGCTGCGGCTTCACAACCGTTCCTGGCTGCCGCTTCCGGGTACGCTGGTCCAATTTTCCCTGCCCGACCATGTTGTCCCAGAGCAGGCAGACGAGGTGGTGGAGCGAAATGCGCGAACCTGGATACGCTTTCGCTTTCATCTGCCGATGCGGAAAACCGCGGAGCGGACATTCGTGATCACTCCGCACAAACGAGGCGTGCTCTGGCTTGGCGAAGCCCAGTTTGAAACCATTCCGCTGTTTGGCGAAGAAGCGGAGGCTCTTGTGCTCCCCTTCTCCTTTTCGGTGCTCGTGTATCCGCTGCCGCTGCCCATTCCCCCATTGGATACGGGGACAAGCGAGCCGGAGGGCAGCCGTGTCACGCGAAGCCACCCGATAGAGGACGTTACCTTTTTGCGGGGCGTCAGAGCGTATTCCCCCGGCGATCGCCTGAAGCATATTCACTGGAAGGCGAGCGCCAAAACCGGACTCTTGCAAACAAGGCTGTTCGAGCCGACGGCAAATCCGAAGTGGATCGTGATCGGTCACATCCTGCCCTCCTACGAGCCGGTTCTGCAGAAACACAACGATGCCGTCAACGAACGGACTATCTCCGGCCTGGCAGCGCTGTCCGTCCTTTGCCGCCGACAATCGCTGTCCTACGAGCTGTTGCTGACGGTCCGGCAGCGCGGCCGGGAGCATTACCACCAGACTGCCGGAAGCGGCAAGGCGCATCACATCCAGATCATGACCCATCTGGCCAAGCTCCACCAGTACGCGCCGACATCCCTCGCCGCTGTCCTGCACCGGCTTGAGCAGCAAAGCGCCGCAGAAGCGCGAATCGTCATCGTGACCCCCCGGCTGGATGAACCGGCATTGGAAATGATCGAGCGGCTGACTCGGCGCGGCCATCACATCACGGTGCTGGACGTGTCGCAGGACCAGCCTGTCATTCGCCGTTACGGACTTGCTGCTGCCAATCAAAGGAGGGTGAGCTGCCGATGAGCCGATCCTTTCTGATCCGCCAGTCTTTTCTCTTCTGGCAGGAATCCGTCCTGGCCGCTGTGCTGTTGATGCTGATCGGCTGGCTTCCCTCCCTGCCGGGTAGCGTAGCCGGCTTTGCCTGCGGCGCCACTGCTCTTCTCGCTCTGGGCCTCTGGCTGTACGAGGGCGGCGGACGTCATATCATGCTTCACTTTTTGCTCTATCCGCTGGTGATTGCGGCTGGTGTTCTCGTGTACTATTTGTTTGGCTCCCTGCTGCTTGCCGCTCTTGCTGCAGCGCTATTTTTCTGGCGGGTCCATGCCCTCTCGACGCTCACATATACCCGGGCCACACTGCAGCGGCTGTTCGTGATCGCGCTCTGCATCTCGCTCTTCCATTTGGCGATTCTCGCCTTGTTCGGGTCGATGATGAAAGACGCGGTCTACGACGCAAAGCAGCTGTCCCCCGTTTTGGTGCTGATACTCGGCGGCTATTTGCTCTCCAGTATAGGTGAGTATTTGACGCGGCAGGACACGAAGGGAGCTTTTCCGCCGTCAGCGTATGCTGCATCTCTGGGCGGGCAATTGCTCGGATCGCGCCTGCTGCTGGCCCTTGGCTATACGGCGGTGACAGGTCTTTTGCTGCTTGTCTTGAGCTTCCTTTGGGGGGTTGCCAAAAAGCCGCTCGGCGACGCGCTCTACTGGTTGTTCGGGCCTGCTTTGCGAGCGGCCGGAAATTTGATAGAACAGCTAGCAGGCGCTCTGGGGAACAACCAAAGAGTGAATGACCTGATGAACGAGTCTACGGAAGCAACGGATGAACTCCCGCTGGACGAGATGGAGTTTGCCGGAGAGCCATTATTTTCGCTTTGGGAGCCGTATCTCATCGGGGGTATTGTTGTCGTTGTGGCGGCCTCGGTGGGCTGGGCGATTTGGAAGCGGAGACGGCGGACTGCAAGTCTGAGCGCTGCTGACATCCCCGTCCAGGCTGAAACCGCCTTGCAGGAACTGACCGATGAAGGAGCCAATGAAGGACGGCCGATCTGGAATTTGGACGAGCTGCGGAAAAAGACGGCAGGCCCCGAGGAAGACCCGGTTCGCTACAGCTACTACCGCTTTTTGCTGCACATGGCAGATGCCGGCTTGCGAATCGAGCCCTTCGAGACAAGCCAGGAGTATTTGCGACGCCTGCGCCGAGAGTGGCCTCATCCGGACGCGCTCGAATTGGCTGGACGCATCACGCGGTACTATGAGCAGTACCGGTATTTGGAAAAGCCGCTGTCTTCGGAGGAATTGGCCGACCTGCGGGATTGTGTGGAAACGATACAAAAGACTATGGAATAGGAAAGAGGGTGCCCGACTGGGACACCCTCTCTTTCATGCGTCTTCGCACCGTAGTATACCGGACTAATCGCCAAATGAAGCAAGGAATACGCCTCTCTTCCTCACGCGGGGTTTTCCTTTTCCCCGCCAAACCGGAAGTGACATCTAGGCGGCTTCTTCTGCCTCTCCATCCGATTTTTCCTTCGCTTTGTTCAAAATGACAATTCCCACGATAACAAGGACGAGCGCAACAACCTTGATCAGGCTCAGGCTTTCCTGAAAAGCGAACACCCCGATCAAAGCAGTCAAAGCCGTTCCTACTCCTGACCAGGTTGCATAGGCCGTGGAGAGCGGAATCGTCTTGAGGGCAAAGCTCAGACACGTAAACGAGGCCAAAAAACCGATGGCCACACCGATGGAGGGCCAGAGAACCGTAAAGCCTTCCGATATTTTCAGCATCGTAGAGCCGAACGTCTCCAGCGCTATCGCCAAGCTTAAATAGATCACACCTGTCACAACCGATAACCTCCCACTTATTTCGCAAGATTCAGCAGGACAATGCCAATGATCAGGATGGCAATGCCTGCGATCGCTTGCTTGTTTACTTTTTCTCTAAACAGGTACACGCCCACAAGCACGGTCAGAATCGTCCCGACGCCGCTCCAGGTCGCATACGAAAGCCCCAGCGGAAGTGCTTTCAGCGCCAGGGACAATGCATAGAAAGCCGCTCCGTAACCGATCACCACGCCGACACTCGGCAAAAAGCGCGAAAAACCGTTGGACAGCTTTAACATGGTAGAAGCGAATACCTCCAGGACAATCGCTGCCCCCAGAAATACATAGGCCATGATTCTTTTCCCCTCTCATTTGTGTACGTGCAATTCCAGGCCAGCTCCGCTCAATCCGATTCTCCCTTGGTGAGCTGGATTAATCTCGCGATGACTTTCGCTTTCATCTCGTCATTTACAGGATTGAACTGGAACATGTCGTTATACCACAGTCCATCCGCGACGAGGTAGATGATATTGGCTAACACAGGGTCGATCTGGTCTTCTCCGGTCTTGGCGTAGAACTGCAAAAAACAGTCCTCCAAAGGACGGAGCAGCTCTCGGTTCTCCATCACTCCACTGAACAATGCCGAATACAGCTCATTATTTTTTGACTTGTCGTCGCCCGTCAGCTTCAAGTACGTCCGAGTCCATCTTCCGCGAGGGTCATCGTCTTCATCGTAAATGGCTTGGAATTGCTTTTCGACTTGTTCCTTGGCATAGATGACGATGGCTTCGATCAAGGCTTCTTTGGTTGAGAAGTGATACAAAAGGCCTCCCTTGCTTACCTGGGCCTCCTTGGCAACGGCATCCAAAGTGAGCTGGGCTGCTCCTTCGGAAAGAATGACGCGAGTCGCGGCCTCGATTATGTCAACGCGTTTAGATGAACGCATATGTCATGCCCCCCTGTTTTGTCCACATCATTAGTGTACCGTCTGGACGGTTTAGTTTTCAACGTTTTTTTATCTATTCCACCTATCACCCTATCAAGACTGACTGGCTCAAGTGTTGTTCGAGGTCGAGGACTCGCTCACGTGTTGCTTATGTCCCGGACTTGTTCCCGTGTTGCTCAGGGCCTGGGCTCGCTCAAGTGTTGTTCATGCCCTGGGCTCGTTCGCATGCTGCTCATCTCCCGCCGCAGCTTCGCAAGGCTTCCGTTGACAGCCCCCCTTCCCGTGAATAATGTCTGTCTTCGCTTTTGCCATTTTTAAAAATGAATGAACCAAATGGTTAATGGAAGAGGAGAGGAAATCATGCAGGGCTTGCAGCAGTGGCTTGGCAAGCGGGTGACAATCTCTTACCTTCCCGCAAAAGCGCTTTTTCTCAGCCTGCACGTCCTCGCCAATCCCGACCACCACACCTCCCGTATCGGCCGGGTGCGCGAAAGCAGCCGTGGTTTCAAGCTGCGATGAAAAGGCCGCAAATGAGCCGTATAGCCTTGCCTTTGCCTTTACTTTGCCCTCCGTTTTTTTCAGACAAAACAGCCACCAGAGTCGGTGGCTGTTTGCTTTGTTTTCTTTCATTTGCTCGGGCTTTTTTCTGGCATAGCAGCTACCGGAATTCCTTCCGAAACAAAACGCGATCCTGTCCCTTGCCGTCATGGCTCACAAATACGGGCACGCCATCCACCTCGCCGTTCCCTTTTTCTATCTAAAATCCCATGCGCTCCTGATGGAATGCGGCGATCCTCGCGGGGTGTGGGGAAGAAGCTTTCTCCCGATCCGCCCCGAGCTCTTGCAGGCAATCCGCAAGAAGCAGCTCTCGGTCTTTACCTGTCACTTGCCCATGGACACCAGCCGGCCCATCAGTACTGGCGGTGCGATCATGGAAGCGTTGGAAGCCCAAACTATGCAGCCTTTCTGGCGGGAAGGAAACGGGCATGTCGGCATGATTTGCCGGGTAAAAGAGACGGATACCCCGTGTTTAATCGATCGTTTAACATCGATTTTCGCCATCTCCTGCGTTGACTTTGAGGGAAACAGCGAGAGAAGATTCAGTGCATTGCCATCGTTCCCGGCTGCGGGGATGTGGTCGACCGAATGCGTGAAGCGGAAGCGCTGGGCGCCGATGAGAAATCTGATGTGAAGCTTATTTCTCAGACACGGTGGTGGCTGTAGAGACTGGGCGGTTTTCCACGGGAATGGACGGCGGATCGAATCGTATAATGCAGCCCATTTACGTAAGATACTTGTTTGGCGATGATCACGGTATGGCTCCTTCCTGACACAGGTTGCCACATATTACCACTGCGGACGAGAACAAAAAAAGATAGCTCATTTCTTAGCCAAGAAGCAGAGCTATCCTGCCTATGTTTTTGTATGTAAGGAAGCTTTCTTTCGATTGTGCGAATCACCCGCCTTGCCGTGTGCGTCCGACCGGCAGCCTCTCCTTGGGCGTGGCCGTTTTTTCCAGCGGAAACCGCTTTTTCTCGGTCCGCTCGATCTGGGTGATCTGCGATTCGTGCACGATGATGTTCAGCGTCCCGTACTCCAGCCCCTCAAGAGCTTGCAAAATCATCTCCAGACGGGTGTCAACGGATTTTCCATGTCCTTTGTTCGACATACGTTCCACTCCTGTTTATGCCCGATTTGATTTGCTTTCTCGATTGCATGGTCGCGGGTTATCCGGACCTGGCGCGATTAAAGAAATGAATAATCTGCATTATTCATATCATATAAGTCGGATTTAAAGGCCAAAAAAGTACTACAACACCTTTTCCATCATCGTACACGAGCGTCTGCAAAAGACAATCGGAAGCTTTTTGGCTTTCGCCTGGCTCTTTACGTGACAAGACAGATTGTGATTGACGAAATCCGTAAACACTACGATCATTTTCGTATCAGCGGGGATGTTCACTTTGTACTGGGAATGTTTGCGTCCCGTGACGTGATAAATTTGCCGGTAACCGCGTCCGTGGAGCACATCGGTGATATTGCCCAAGCGGTCTCCGCCAATGACCAAAACTGCTGACATCGCTTCTCCCTCCAGACCTTTTCCTTTTTTCAATACCGTACAATCCGTTCGTGATTTCTGTTCGCTTGCTGTTCTCGTGTATTCCTGATCGTCAAAAGACAAGCAGAGCCCCTTGGTTGCGGGGAAACCTCCAGTTGTCCAGTCGGTTTCGCAGTGTTCGCGCGTAATTCCAAGTATTTTTATAGGTTTTTACATCATTATAAAAAGTTCGTTGTTGCCTGTCAACGGCTGTTTGTGGTGTGAACTGTTTCCGCTGGTAATTAATTGCAATTCATCGTTGTTTCGTGCTTTTAAAAATGGTGGGTGTTCGCGCGATAGTGGAGGAGATGAAACAGGGAGAAAACACTTCAGGTTCGGTGGGACACTTGCTGGGGGGCTGTACTGGCCGGCCCCATTTCAAAAGCGGAAGCCGCGTCCAAAAGCAGTATTTTCAAAGATGCGATTCAGAGTTGGACGCTAAGGGCAGCTTCCGCTTTTGGAATGGAGCCTGGGCGGTGTCCCAAAGACCTTCGCTGTTTTCTCCCTGTTTCATCTCTACAGCTTTTCGTTTTTACCGGTATTTTTAGAAGGAGAATCAAGGAAGACGCAAAAAAGAAAGACCTTCTTATTGGGAGAGGCCTGCAAAATACCTCTTTTGAGGTTTGCGGATCGGGTAACCCACACTATTTTTTACAAAAAAGGACTTTAACGAAAAATGCAGCCCATTCTCCTTTAAGAGGCGGGCTGCATTTTTTCTGCCAATTTTATCATCCGTTTTACATTTACGACGAAAGTCGTAAGTATTGCCTGTATTCGCATACGAAAGAGACCACGGTACTTGGCCTTGGTCATCCCATGATACCTTTTTAATTCAGCATTTTTGTGCTCAATAATCGATCTGCGACGAATACGTTCTTTGAACGTATCGCTGTTTTCAAACTCGATTTGCGCCTTGTAGGTTTCCGCCACGATCCGGATGGAGTAGGTCTTGCTCTTCGCTCCTGGTTTGAAACAGCCTTCCCTAAGTGGGCATGTCTTACATTTCTCCGTATCGAAGTAGAAAACGAGAGAACGACTTTTGCCACTCTTGCTTCCTTGGACAGCCTTTCGGATACTATGTTGTCCTGCCGGACAAATAACAAAGTCTGCATCCTTGTTGTACTCAAAACCTTCTTGCCTTAGCCCTCCGTTATGTACGATTGGGTTTAGTGGGACGACGGGTTGAATCTTCTTGGCTTTCATCTCGTCCAAGTTATCTTTACCCGAATATGCGGTGTCAGCAATCACTTCTTGTACTTCTATTCCTACGTCAAGCGATTGGTTCAAAAGTTGTTTGAATTGTTTTCCGTCATCCGTACTTCCTCCGGTGACCTCCACAGCCGTAATGATTTCTTCTTCGGTCATGGCAATATGCTCTTTGTAGCCAAAAAAGGATTTCGTATTACTCTTCCATCCAAAGCGTGCATCTGGATCAATGGCCGACATAATACCTTTATTGGCGAGGAGACGTTCGTCTTCCACGATGGCCTTGGCGATCTTGACCTTCTCCGAGATGGAACCCTCATGATCGGGTAACAAAGTCTCGACAGTCTCTCCAAGTTCCGCCAAGTAGTGAAGCATGATCTTCTCAGCATCCTCTTGATCTTTCTTCAACTCCGGTAACCGTGGGAGTTTCTTTTCGAGTTTTGGATGCTTTTTCACCACAACACGGAATAAGCGCTTCGCCGCATCCCGCAGTACTTCAAGCGGCTTTTGTTTTTGTGAAGCTGCCAGTGTATGGGTGGAATCCATGATGATCGTCTTTGACTTCACAAGTCCTTTTTCGATGCACTGACGTACAACTGATTTAAGCACCTCATCCACGGCTCCGGCCCCTAACCGATGATTACGAAAGCGGGATAATTGAGAGGGGTCAGGAAGGGGATCTTCTGGATTTAAACCTAAAAACCACTTATAAGCGAGGTTTACCTGCGTTTCCTGAATGATGCGTTCATCCGAAAGATTGTAGAGAACTTGTAAAAACAATAGACGAAACAGGAGTTCGGGTTCGTTAGCAGGTCTTCCGTAATGCTCACAATAAGAGGAACGAACCAACTCATGAATGAATGTGAAATCTACGATTTCATTGATTTTACGTAAAGGGTGATCCGCGGGAATTAGTTTATATAATTCGGCATGGAAGGATGCCGTGATTTGTTTAGAGGGCTGTAGCAATGGTTCCAACTCTTTCGTTTTCTTTTTATTGTACATCAAAACCCGGTGTCGAAGCGGCACTGGGTTTCAGCCTGTTGAAAACCTACTGTTTCGGAGGAGAAGCATGTTTCCAGGCGGAGCGACTAGCGGAGTCCAGCCGAGCGGAACAGCGAAGCCCGGGGAGACAGAAGCGCAATCCATGAGTAACCTTCGGAGCTGCGCGCCGTTTTGCGCTTCCCCCGGGATCGCTGTGGAGCGGACAGTTTCACATCCTTGCAGGACGTAGACCGGAGCGCAGATCGGAAACATGCTTCTCCCCACTACAGCTACATTCTCGATACTTAAAACCCCAGTACCTAAGGGCACTAGGGTTACGGTTTACAGATATTAGGTGGACTTTTGCAGGACTCTCTTATTGGGAAGGCCTTTCCTTGCTTCTTGTTTCTTTAGACTTTTATTCATCTGCTTGTGGAAACAAAGCTTCGTTCCGATATCGCAACGGGTCGGTCACGCCAATCGTTTTTGCTTTGTTTATCTAACTGAGACAAAACAGCATTCCTTAAAAAGCCCGTCCGTATTGCTTTGGAGGCACGAGTTCGCCGTTTAGCTGCTTGATCGCGTGCAGCGCCCAGTACGGGTCGCGGAGCATAGCGCGGCCGACGGCGACCAGATCGGCGTCACCGTTGCCCAGCGTCGCTGCGGCAAGATGGGGGTCGTCGAGGATGCCTACGGCGATGACCGGGACGTCAAGCGCTTCCTTGATCGCACGGGCCATCGGGACCTGGTAGCCGGGATGGATGCCGGGGCGGCCACCCGAACCAATCGGGCCTTCTCCGCCGCTGGTGATGTGGAAGATGTCCACGCCCGCCTCCCGGTAACGCCGGCAAAGCTCGGTGCTGTATTCCAATCCGTAGCCGCCGTCGATATACTCGACTGCCGATATCCGCATGATCAGCGGCATTTCCGGCGGCAGCACGCTTTTGACAGCCTGAATGACTTCGATGCCGAACAGCGCGGGGTCCTGGCCGTACTCGTCGCTCCGCTTGTTGGTAGCCGGGGAGTGGAACTGGTGGATCAAATAGCCGTGCGCCCCGTGCAGCTCGATGGTGTCTACGCCAGCTTCGACAGCCCGCCGCGCTGCATCGCGGAACAGCCCGACCATTTCCTTCACCTCGTCCGTGGTGAGGGCACGCGGCGTCTTGAACTGATCGCTGAATGCGATAGGCGACGGTGCGACAGGCACTTCCGCATCCTGCGCCTTGCGTCCAGCATGAGCGATCTGGATGCCGATCTTCGTTCCGTATTTCTGCACTTCGGAGATGATTCTTGCGAAGGCGGGAACTTGCTCGTCAGACCACAGGCCGAGATCGTAATCGGTAATCCGTCCGTCCGGGTCCACATCGGTCATTTCCATGATGATCAGTCCGGTACCGCCGACAGCCCGGGATACGTAGTGGACGAAATGCCAATCGTTCGGCGCGCCGTCCTTGGCCTCTACGGAATACTGGCACATCGGGGGCATGACGATACGGTTTTTGAGCGACAACCCTTTGTACTGAAATGGGGAATCCAGCTTGATCATAGCCATACTGTTAGCTCCAGCTCCTTCCTTTTCTTTCGGTACGTTTATCATCTCAAAAGCGCCCCCGATTGGCAAAGCTTCTTGACACTTTCGTTGCAGTTTTGACAGGAAGAGACACCCGATACAACTGGTGCGGCCTTCCGCCATTCTCTGATGGCCCGCCATTTTCCTCAATCAAGAAAAACAAAAGCCCACAAGCCGAAGCGTTCCGACTTGCGGGCAGTCCAGTGCTCCTCATTCATACAGATCTTCTGTAATGAGAACAACCTCGCCGAGGTGGCCTGGATTGTCAGGAGAGTCGCTTTTCATCTCAAGCAGATAAAAGCCGTCCACATATGTAAAGGAAGCGGAGACGGCGTCCTTTTTTGCCGGCACGCCTGCCGAATTGACCGTCAGCCCCAACGCTCCCATCACCTTCATGATATCATCCGGATATTTGTAAGGCGCTCCCTTCTCTATCGACAGCTTAATCCGCACGGCTTTCCCGTCCATAAATATGACGCTGATCGTCCCGATTCCAACCGTATAATCATTTTGTCTGTACGGCATCTGCTTTTCTGTGGACGTCAGTATCCTTTCGCCATTCTCGGATTGAATCGGTGTCCCCAGTACTGCGGAAACCTCTTCTTCCGTCTTGCCCGCAATTAATGTAATATCAAATAGTCCCGTTGCTGCATTTTCAATTTGACCAGGTTCGCTGCCGGCTGCGGCAGCCCCCGTGCCCTGCTCTGGATTGGCACCCGGCTTAGCAGTATCCGGTACGGGTGTTTCCTTTGCTTCCTGCTGTCCCTGGACGGATGCGGTCCTTTGATCAAACACATCCTGAGGCTGCGTCTTCTCTGTGGTACAGCCCGCTAGAATTGCGATAGCCACTATTAGGTATGCAATCTGTTTCATGACAACCCCCTTCCGCCTCCCCTTCATTATACGCCATCCGAGCTGAATTCACTATTTTCTGTAAATAAATATCATAGACAAACATAAAAAAAGCTTCCATTGAAGCTCTTCGAAGAAGCAGATTCTTCGTTACAGGAAGCGAAAAAACCCCCTTGGGCAACCTGTATGGCCGCCTTTCGGGGGTCGTCAAAAACTTTTCCTATTTCCTTTATTCCGGTATGGAACCGATATAGTTGGACTGCGGGCGGATAATCCGGTTGTTGCTCGCCTGCTCCAGGACGTGAGCGCTCCAGCCTACCACACGGCTCACGGCGAAGGTCGGCGTGAACAGGAAGTCATCCAGGCCCACGGCACGCATCACTGCTGCGGCAAAAAACTCTACGTTGGTATGCAGCTTGCGGCCCGGTTTATATTCGTCCAAAAGCTTCAAGCCGACTTGTTCCACGTGGGTCGCCAGGTCAAACCACGGATCGTCGGCAGAGAGCTGGGAAGCTACCACGCGAAGCGCTGTCGCCCGTGGATCGATTGTCTTGTAAACGCGATGGCCAAAGCCCATCAAACGCTCGCCGTTTTCCAGCTTGGCGCGGAGCCAAGGCTCTGCGTTTTCCTTCGTGCCGATGGCTTCGATCATTTCCGTTACTTCAGAAGGAGCGCCGCCATGCAGCGGTCCTTTCAATGCGCCGATTGCCGCTGTGATCGAAGAGATCAGGTCCGATTGAGTCGAGGCGACGACTCGTCCGGAGAATGTCGATGCGTTCATGCCATGCTCCTGGGTGAGGATCAGGTAGGCATCCAGGGCCCGGACATGCGCCGGACTCGGCTCCTGACCTTTCAGCATATACAGGTAGTTGGCTGTATGATTCAGGTCCTGGCGGGGATTGAGCGGTTCGCGTCCAGCCAGGCGGGCAAAGCGGTGAGCGACGATTGTCGGCATTTTCGCGGTCAGAGAAATCACCTGATCGAGGCTTGGCGGCCATGCGTGATCGGGAGCAGCCAGCGCAGAGACGCCGGTCCTCAGCACACTCATCATATCGACATCCGCAGGTATCAGATCGAGAATGCCTTTTACATGTGCAGGCAGTTCCCGGTTGGCCTTCATTTTGTCTTGCAGCTCGGCAAGCTCCTGTGCGCTCGGCAGGTGCCCGTACCAGAGCAGGTGAGCGACTTCCTCAAAGGTGTGATGAATCGCCAGATCCCGCGCCCAGTGGCCGCGGTAAACCAGGAGTCCGTTTTGGCCATCCACCAGACTTAAATCCGTTTCGGCTACGGCAATCCCGTCTAAACCGATTGCTAACGTATGTGTTGTCATGATCACCACTCCTTTTTTCTCCGTATCTTTCCCTTAAGTATATCGATTAAAAAACACAAAGGGAAATAGAAGAAATCAGGGGTTTTGATCACTTTCTGCAATCAATTGGCAGGCGTCGCCGGCTTTGTCCTTCGACGCCCATACGTCATGAAGCGCCAGACGGTTTCCATCGGACCTCGTTCGAAATATCTCATCCAGATCGTGCTTGCGACCAACTGAAAGACATAGATGCCGATAGCCAGGTACAGCCACTGAACAAGCGGCATCGGCTGGATGTGGAAGAAATGAATGATCGTCATCACGAGAAATGTCTGCCCGAGATAGTTGCTCAACGCCATTTGACCTGCGTATCCAAAAGGTCGCAGCACGCGCTGGATCCTTTCTTTCGTCAACAGAACAAACAGGCCCGCAATAAAAAACAAGGCAGTCGGCAGGGTTCCCAGATTGACCATAATTTCACGGGCAGCGTCCATCGTTTCTCCCGGATGTACATAAGTCCAAATCATGGCGCA
The DNA here is from genome assembly GCF_038592925.1 of Brevibacillus sp. FSL K6-2834. Classification (NCBI taxonomy): domain Bacteria; kingdom Bacillati; phylum Bacillota; class Bacilli; order Caryophanales; family Paenibacillaceae; genus Brevibacillus; species Brevibacillus sp. FSL K6-2834. Next base: position 554,675 of record NZ_CP151945.1, on the reverse strand, counting down.
TTCTACTGGAATGCTTAGCACCAGTGCGGTCAGACAGACGCTTTTCAAAAGCTTAACGTGCGTAGCCACAGCACTGATCAGGCCTCGTTTCCCTGCATACAAGCCCAGCAGGAACATCGTGAAAATGGCGAGAATGTCGCTGCCAATAGCGCTTGCCCAGGTGTTTATTTCCACGCCCGACAGCGTTTGCCAAAGCACGATCGCCTTTGCCACCGTGTACAGAAGCCCTGTGCCTCCCGCCCAAGCCAGGATGGTTGATGTCTTTCTCCGATAAAACGGTATCAACAAAAATCCGATGACAGCATAAACGGTCAGAATGTCCCCAAACCAAATCACCATATGCACAATACCAATCAAAAGCAGGGCCAGCAGCCTCCGGGTAAAGCGCCAATACACTTTGTCCCTCCGCTGCTCAGCACGAGACATGAAAATAAAAAATCCCAGGCCGAACAGGAATGAAAAAATACTATAGAACTTGGTCTGAATCATTACATCGTACAGCAGTCTCAAAAGCGCATTAATCCCCGTCTCTTCCGGCATCGGCATCTCTTCCGTATAAATAAGAAAAGAGGGCATATTTACGATCAAAATGCCAAACAGAGCAATCCCCCTGACGATGTCGATGGAAAAGATCCGATCTCTTTTAGCGATGGGTTCCGCCCCCATTGGTTTCAACTCCTTTGTTTAATCACACTAAACAAAAAGGAGTATACTAAAAGAAAAGAAAGCTGTTCCAGCGATATTCCTTACAGTTTGCTTACAGCTTTGTAATCTCTGTTCGTTTTTCTCTACCGGGGCACGCTAATGCACAGTCTCCATCGGTGAGTACAAGGCTTCCAAAATATCGACAAAGTGCTGTGCGGCCTCGCTCAAGCCTGTTTTCGGAACGAGCAGGTAGGAAGCCGCACTGGGAACAGTCAGCCCGGGAGTGGGCAGCTCGATAAAGCGGTTCTCAAACAGCTCCCGGCTGATCGCTGACCGTGGCAAAAAGGAAACCCCGAGACCTTCTTCAATAAACCATTTGGTAATATCGACCTGGGAAACGGCCATGGTCCGAAGCGACAAGCCCCGCTGTCTGAGCAGCAAAAGCAGATCGTCCCAGTAGCCGGGGTGATTGTGGGTCAACAGCCGCTTCGTTTGCAGCTCCTGCTCCCAGTCAGGCAGCGGTGCCTCCATGTCTCCACCGTAATGCGGCACGGCAAATACGACCGGGTCTTCGTACAGTTTGTAGGCGGAAAGCTGCAGCTCACCCGGAATCATTCGCGTCAATCCGATATCAGCCTGTCCACTCTGAACGAATGGCCCAATCTCGACGGAATCAGCCAGCTTGATCGACAAGTCCACATCCGGATAAAGCTTGGTGTAGCGATGAATCAAATGGGACAACCGGGTTCGGGCAATGATCGGCGAGACAGCCAATTGAAGCTTCTCGCGGTAGCCCTGCCGCCACGCCATCAGATCTTCCAATCCGTGATGCCACTGCTCCAATAGTCCTCTTGCGTGCGGCAGGTAGCGCTTGCCTGCGGGCGTCAAGCGGACCCGCTTTCCGACGCGTTCAAACAGCTTCAACCCCAGTTCGGTCTCGAGAATGCGAATATGTTGGCTGACTGTTGGCTGCGCGATAAACAACGCCTCCGCGGTCTGATGGAAATTCTCTGTGGTTGCAGCCATCACAAACGTCTGCAAAACGCGAAAATCCAAAGGTCCCCCTCCTTTATCCTTGCAGGCTTGACCCTTGTATATATGATCGGGTCGTACCGGGTTCTCACCATTCTATTCTATATCGCAAAGAAAAACGTCCCCATGCTGCTGCCAATATTGCGAAGCACCTGCTACTTGCTTTAGGCTCGGCACTTCTTATTTTGCCATGCAGACAGGCGTACAGGAAGGGAAGACTCCTTTTTTTGCGCAAGCCATCGCCACATTTGTCACAGGCAGTGTCCACCGACCGGAAATATCCGGGACTTTTGCCGTCTTGTCAGCCGTTCTCTTGTCTACCATTATCACGAAACACGACAGGAAATCCAGCCAACGGACAGGATACCCCCCCTTTTCTCCTGGTTCCATCTTCCTCTTTTTTAAACATATTACCAATTTTCGACATCTTTGCCCTCTTTATGTGGTACAATACGAAATCGGGGCGAGAAACGTCTTTTTTTGCCCCTACAGAGAGAAAATATTTGAGGAGGAAGAAAATGGAGACCACCACAAACGTGACCCCGCCTCGCAAAAGCTCGAAAAAGGCGCTGCTGATCGCCGGTGCAGTCGGGGTTGCGATTCTAGGCGGATTGGGTACTGCGTACGCCAAGCTGGACCTGTTCAAAAGTGCCAAAACGATTTATTTAGAGGCAGAGGCCAACAATGTCAAGCAACTGGCAGACGATGCCTCCCAGTCCTTTGGAGAATACGAAAAATATATCAAGCCTTACCTGGAGAAGCCTGTTCACTCCACGATGGAACTGAGCCAATTCAACATTGACGCAGATATTCCGGACCCGCAGGCTCAAAAGGTTTTGGACCTGTTGAAGAGCGCCAAGCTTGTCGTTGAAGCGAATGCGGATGAACAAAAGCGGCAGCAGTCCGGCAACTTTGAAATCCATCTCAAAGACAACAAGCTGATCAACATGGAGTATTTTGTCGACGATACGAAGATGGGCTTCCGTTTCCCTGACTTCTACCCCAAGTACGGCTATGTTGATTTGAAAGACCGCGATGTGATCAAGGAAAAGCTCGGCGAAGAGCTGCCGAAGCGCCTGGTTACCAACAAAGATATGTATGAAGCGATCAAATTCAGCCGCGAAGAGGTATCCAGCATTTTCGCTCCGTATGCGCTGATGTACGCTGAAAGCTTGAAAGACTCCCAGATCGCGATGAACAAAAACGCCTCTTTCTCCGAGGAAGGCTACAAGACAGACGCACGCGAAATCACTGTCACCTTCAACGCCGAGGAAGCGAAAGCGCTGTTTACGAAAATGGCCGAAAAGGCAAAAGCGGATGAAAAGCTGTTCGACCTGATCTACAACCGCTACCACAACGTATCAACACTGCTCATCGACAGCGGATACCCTGACGTACAGGAGCTTTCCAAGGATGAGTTCAAGAAGGAATACGAAAAAGCTTTCGACGATGCACTGAAGGATCTGAAAGATACAAAAAACTCCAAAGAACAGCTGAAAATGATCGTTCTCGTAGATGGAGACCATCAGATTCTTTCCCGCAAGCTGGTATTTGTCGAAGAGAACCAAAAAGAACAAAACATCTGGTCCAGCGTAGGCTTCAAAAACGGAGCAGATACGTACCAACGCTACTCCCTGTTCGTTGAGGATGGCGGCGAAAAAGGCGAAATGACCCTCAGCTACAAAGCAAACAAACAAGGCGACAAAACAACAGGAACGGTAGCTTTCCTGTTTGACGCCCAGCCGGACGTATTGCTCGACTTGACAACCAAATTCGAGACAACGAAGCAAGCCGACAAGGAAAACGGCACGTACGACTTCACGCTGAAAGCCAAGTCCGATTCTGATCCAGAGACGATCTCCCTGACCGGCCAAGTGACATCAGCCGTAACCAAAACAGAAAACGGACGCGATACTGACGGCACGTTCAAGGTGAACTTTGAACAATCCACTCCTGACATGCCAAAGAGCTTGAGCATGAACCTCAAGTTCAAGGAAGAATTCGGCAAGGCAATTACCATGCCGAGCTTGAGCGCTGACAATGCGGTCAACGTCGCGACTGTGACAGAAGAAGAAATGATGCAGATTCAGCAGGAAGTAGGCACTGCTGCCCAACAGTTTATGATGAAAAACATGGAGCTGTTCCAAGAGTTCATGCCTCCTATGCAATAAACCCGGGCTTTCGTTCGGATGATTCGACAAAAAACCTCTTTCTTTTGAAGAAAGAGGTTTTTTTGTCGATAAAAAAATGGCAAAACCTTGCAATGAATATAAAAAATTACTTTTCCTTTGAAGGAATACAGTTTCTCCAGACGAATAATTACCAATATTTAGAATTCTATCAAATGACAGGAGGAGAATGTGTGAAAAAACAAGCGAAATCGTTCATTCCCTTATCCCTCTCCGCAGCCTTATTGTTCAGCGTTGCTCCCGGCGGTGTCTACGCTTCCGAGGATCTGAGCAAACGGGAGCTGTCAAAGCTGAACAGCGTCACCAATGCAGTAGTGGAGCAGGGAGCAGCAACAGCCAAAATCTCTCCCCGCCTGAACACAACATCGCGGAAAGAGGTAAGCGTCATCGTGCAGCTGCAAGGAGAACCTGCCGCGAGCGAAGCGTCCTACAAACGCGGTTCGCGCTCTTCTGCCACGCGCTCGGCTGAATCGCGTGTCTCCCGCGAACAAACCTCCTTCTTGAAGGAAGCGCGCAAGAAAAATATCGATCTACATGTAGAACGCACTTTTTCACATGTCTTCAACGGGATGGAAATGACGCTGCCTGCCAACGAAATCGAGAGTCTGGCCAGCCTGCCGCAGGTAAAAGCAGTTTATGAAAACACGATCTACACCATCCCCGATGTCGAGCTTGACGCGATGAATGGCCGCGAATTCAAGTACGATATCGCTCCCCTCAAGCAGATTGGCGTCCTGGATATGTGGGATGCAGGTCTCACCGGAAAAGGGTTGAAGGTCGGTGTCATCGATACAGGTGTCGACTATCTGCATCCTGACCTGAAGGATGCCTACAAAGGCGGCTACGACTCCTACGACAATGACAAGGACCCGTATGAAGAGGCGCCCATCTCGCCCGATGACGATGCAAAAGGCGAAGGCGGCTACGAGGGCTCCTCGCACGGTACGCACGTCTCCGGGACGATTGTGGGCCGCGCCAAGAACAAAACGTCCGATGTGCAGGTAAAGGGGATCGCCTATGAGGCCGATCTCTACGTGTACCGGGTACTCGGACGAAAAGGCGGCAGCTCCGCACAGGTGATCGACGGTATCGAAAAAGCGGTGAGAGACGGCATGGACGTAATCAACCTGTCACTCGGGGCAGACATCGAAAAGAATGCCGACTCCCCCGACTCGATTGCGGTCAACAACGCGATGCGCGCAGGCGTCATCACTGTAGTAGCCAACGGCAATGCCGCCTCCGACGAGCCGGGCAGATTTTACTACACGGCCGGCTCCCCGGCAGGAGCGAAGCTGCCGATCTCTGTCGCGGCAGTGAATTCTCCAAGCATTCTGTACGACGCTTCCGCCAGCTCATCTCTCGGCCAAGACTACCAATTCCACGTCATGGCCTGGCAGATCAGGGAAGACAATTTCAGCGAGCTGATCGGCACAAATCCGCTCCCTGTCGTGTACGCCAACCTGGGCTCGGTTCAAGATTTTGAGAAGGTAGACGTAGCTGGCAAGGTCGCTCTCGTGTCCCGCGGCACCCTCGCCTTCACTGACAAAATCATCAACGCGAAAAAGGCTGGCGCTGTAGCGGTAATCGTCTTTAATGGAAACGACAAAGACGGCGATGGACAGGCAGACCTCAATCTCCCGCCGGAAGATCGCGGCGGTTATGTGGACACCATACTGGGCGACCAGATGGATGCTATCCCTACCTTTGACATGAAGGGAACGGAAGGACGGGCTCTCGCCTTGCAGCTCCTGAACAATCCGTCCAGTCCTGTCACCCTTACCTTCTCCAGCGACTATCCGACCACCAGTGACAATGGAGACAAGGTAGCCAGCTTCAGCTCCCGCGGTCCCGTGCTTGGCGACAATTACTCGATCAAGCCGGATGTAGGCGCCCCAGGGGTTTCCATTCTGTCCGCTTATCCGGCATGGTCCAAGCTGATCGACGGTGCCAGCTACGAGAAGGCATACGCTCGCTCCAACGGAACCAGCATGGCGACCCCGCACGTTGCCGGCCTTGCTCTCCTGTTGAAGGAGGCCCATCCGGAATGGACTCCCTTTGACGTAAAAGCCGCTCTGTCCAATACAGCAAAGCCGCTGTATGAGGAAGAGGGTGTTCTCTACGATGTCTACTCCCAGGGAGCAGGCCGCGTCGATGGATTTGCGGCGATGAAAACTCCTGCCCTGCTGCAGACAGTAGAGCAGCTCACCATCTTAAACGAAGATTTTGAAGCGGAGACGATCGAATACAACGGCTCCAACTACAGCTTCGGTCTGCTGAAAGCAGGCAGCAAGCCTGTTTCGCAAACGCTGCAAGTCAAGAACACGTCCGATAAAGAAGTGAGCTACAGAGCCGAGGTCAACATGCACAGCTCGGTAACCACCGATCCTTATCGTCCAAAGGATACACCGGACCCGAACAACATCGATGTCAAGCTGTCGACCAAGAATATCACCGTAGACGGCGGCGAGATCGAAACCTTTACCCTGACTGTAGAGCCGCAGGAGGATGCGGAGGAAGGCGTGTACGAAGGTGAAGTTGTCCTGCGCAGCTCCGATCGCAGCATTCCCAAGCTCCATCTTCCGTTCGTCATCCACGTGGGCGACAAGCCGGAGGATACCCACTTTGGCCTCGACAATATGAAGCTGTCCAGCGCCATCCTGTCTCCGGACGGTGACGGCGAAAACGATACGATCACTGTAGAAGCATTGCTCCAGGCTGAAGGCGTCAATGTGATCGAGCTGGAAGCCTGGAGCATGGATGACACGTACATCGGTACGATGGCTGCTCTGTTTAACGATTACAAACCATTTGCTCCCGGCCCGATCACCTTCTCCAACATCGACGGCACGTACGTGAACGGTTCTCTCATACCGAAGAAGCTGGATCCAGGCGTCTACAAGCTGCGCCTGGTGGCACAAGTAGTCGACCCTGATCTGCCGAGAGGCGAACAGGTCGTCGAAACGTATGAGATCTGGAAGTCGTTCAAGCTGGAAATCAACGAAACGGAAAAAGGCAAGCGGACAACGGAGAAGAACGACGATAGCCTGAAGCAAGCGGCTGAGGAATTTGAAGGCAATGTCGTCAATACTGACAAAGTAGGCGAGGCTGTTCTGGAACTGCCGGAAGACTCTGATGCAGTGACCTATGCCGTCACCGAAAGCTCCCATCCCGAGCTGATCGACAATGCGGGCGTACTGCTTGCATTGCCGGAAGAAGGCAATGAAACCGTCACACTCTGGGTTACGATTGCATCCAAAGACAACCCGGATCAAACTGAAAAAGTGAAAGTAAAAGTGAAGCTGGAAGCTGGAGAAGAATCGCGATAACACCGCAAGAAGGGCTGTCCCCGAAAAGTAGGAACCTACTGGACGGGGAAGCCCTTCTCTATTGTTTCATCCGTTTATTCCCTGCTGCCCATGGAGGGTTGGAGATCTTCACCCTCCACGATAATCGCCATCATTTCCCTCTACGCAAGTTTCCCCAAAGCAGTGAGAATCTCATCTTCAATCGCATATAAACGTGAGTCTGGTCCCCCTGCTGCGGGAGGATGGGAGGATTCCCAGGCGATCGTCCGGGCAAAAGCTTCTGCGCGTGAAACTTTTTCGGAAAAACCGAGCAGACGGCGAATCTTCCCCGTATCGATCTCGATGTGTTGGCTGGTCTCTATCCCCAGTTGCATGGAGGGGGGCAGCATGTCGGGAGCTGCCGTTACGATACTCCCCTGCCAGCCAACTTGTGCCGCGATGCCCATGATCCAGTCACGCAGCGAGTAGCTGTCCGACTCCCCGAGGTTGAAGATTTCCCCCTTTGCCCGATCGTCCTCCGCTGCCAAAACGATGGCTGCCGCCACATCCTCCACGTATCCGCGGGTCCAGCGCCAATTGTCCAGCCCCTCCTCCAGCAGGATGTACCGTCTGCCGTCCAGCATCGGCTTCAGATACGGATACATGCGGTTTTGATAGTCTCCGGGGCCGTATACCATCGGCAGGCGGAGTACTGTTCCCGGCAGGCTGGGGCTGCTCATGACGACCCTTTCTACGAGCACCTTGTCGTAATCCTGTCTGTCTTCTCTCATGCCGCGGAACGGATACCGCTTCTCGCCCAGCGGCGACTCCTCCGTCAGCAGCCCGCGCTCGACAGGGCCGTCCTCGATCCGGTTCAGGATCTGAAACGCCCTGTATACATCACAGCTGCTGATCGCTACGACACGATCGGCAATTCCGTCGAAAACAGTCATTATACTCGTCGCATCGGACTCGGTATAAGGAAACATGTCAATCACGACATCTGCCTGATACTCGGCAAACTGCTGGCGATAGCTTTGCAGCTGCACTCGGTCCCCGATGATTCGTCTGACCTCATCAGGAAATCCACCATCTGCTCTCAACACGCCGCGGTTGAACACCGCTACTTCGTGACCGGCCGAGACAAGCTGTCTGACCACATGCGGGCCGATAAAACGAGTCCCTCCCAACACCAGGACTTTCATCTCCCATCTCTCCCCCGCGCTACAGTTTTTCGATCACCTTGTCGACAATTCCGTACGCTCTTGCTTCCTCTGCGGTCATGAAATAATCGCGGTCAGCATCCCGTTCCACTTTTTCAACCGGCTGCCCGGTCCGCTTTGCGATAATCTCAAACAGCAAGCGGCGATGGTTCAGAATTCGATCTGCCTGGATTTTGATGTCGCTTGCCTGTCCCTGGCTCCCGCCCCACGGCTGATGAATCATGATCTCTGCATTGGGCAGGGCGTAGCGTTTACCCGGAGCTCCTGCCAGCAGCAGGAAAGAGCCCATCGAGGCGGCAGACCCGATGCATATCGTAGAAACCGCAGGCTTAATGAATTGCATCGTATCGTAAATGGCCATTCCTGCCGTGATAGAGCCCCCCGGGGAATTGATGTACAGATGAATATCCTTTTCCGGGTCCTCCGCTGTCAGAAACAGCATTTGGGCGACTACCGCATTGGCTACTTGATCGTCGATGGCGCTGCCCAAAAAGATGATCCGGTCTTTTAACAGACGGGAGTAAATATCGTAAGAACGCTCTCCATAGCTGGTTTGCTCCACTACAACCGGTATCAGATTCATGTTCATGCCTCCTGTCTTCTTGTTTACTCATTTCCACACAACGAAGAGTTACGCGGCAGCTCTCCTGCCCAGCATAGCCTGAGGGGCTGCCTGTTTGCGCTCAGCCGCTTCAAATCCGGACGACACGATGGTGACAGTAGCGGGATTCTCTTTGGGCCCGACTGTCCAACTGGTTACCGTCGCTTCCTGCTCCACTGTTCCACGGCCGCTCTCACGCGTAGGAAAGGGAATGACCGAACGATCCTGCTGCCTGACTTCACTTTCCCAAATGACCACTGCTTGCTTTTTCATTACCGGCATCATTTCTCTTCTCCTCCCTGGGCGATTTGGGGATAAACAGCCAGCACGACTTGATACGCTTCCTCTGTCTCGTCATGTGCTTGGTATTTCTCGACAAGCTGGCTTACCAACTGCACGTACTCCTGCACAAAAGCGCTGCGCTGCTCCTTTGTTGCCAGCCGGATACTGGTATCGACCGTCGCACTCGGGACCTCCTCCTGCTGATCCGATCTCTCCAGGAGTGTAAGGGCATCCCGTTTGATCCGTTCGGCGGCCGTGATCAGATGGGACAGCGACCCTTGATCCTTGATCCGGTCGACGGTCTCTTTCGGCCAGTTAAGCGTCTCCGACAAAATGTAGGTCCGGGCGATAGCCTGGTACAGCACCTCTACCAGATTTCTCACCTGCCGCGTACCGACCCGGCGTACCAAACCGACCTTTTCCAGCGCCTTGAGATGGTAATTGACCCGTTGGGGGATTTCGTTGATCCCGCGGGCCAGTTCGGCCGCGGAGGCAGGTTCGGTCAATCGGCCGAGGATTTCCGCCCGCAGCGGATTGAGCAGAGCCATGGCCTGATTCGGCGACTCGACGACATACGTTTCCAATACTTGTTGATCCATTATATACACCTCGGAAAACTTATTGTTCACGTAAAAATATTTTATTACGTGAATCTCCCTTTTGTCAAATGGTGGAAAGGCCTTTTTTTGCAATCCATGTATCAGCCAGTGATAAAGCTGCTCCAGATTTTGTGGGTTGCACCCACTCCCGGAACGGAGTTACAATATGGGGTACCAAGAACCGAGGTTCTTGCCAGCGCCAATCAAAAGGGGGGAAATCACCGATGGAAGATCTGATTCTTCTGTTTTCGCTGGATGATTTCTTCGCCTTGCTCGCCTTGTTCGCGGGCTGCTACACCTCTGTTTCCTACATACAGAACTGGTGTCGTCCGCAGAGATTGCCTAATGGCTGGCGTTCTAGCGATACTTACGAACCTTCTATCAATCGTTGCTTGGTCGAGACGTATCCGACGGCGGCAAGGCAGCCGCAGCGCAGACTGATTCTGCGACGCTTGCGGTATGCAGACAGCGACAACGACGGCTCGGCACTCCTGTTTCCGGCATGATCAGAAAATCTGTCGTAAATAAGGAGGTTGATCAGTATGATCGCCAAGTATATCGGAGAAGCTTTGTTGGCTGTAATTGCACTCCCGCTGTTTGCTTACCAGACAGCAGAAAGCTTGCACGCTCTCGCTGATGTGTTTGCTCAGATGACCGATTACTTTAAATGAACATATTATTGGAAATAGGCAACCAGCCTGGCCGCAGCATTACGGTCAGGCTGGTTTTTCTTCTCGTCCAAATCCCACGTTTTCCCATTCGCAAAATGAGGAATACGTCTTTACTTTACCTCGGCATTCGGATATAATGATTATATAATTTAAAAAGCACGAACTTTTAGGAGGAGCCTGTCACCAGTGGCTTTCTTTTGCCTTTTTTCGCAAAAGAGCCAGTGGTGGCAGGCTCTTTTTGCTTGTTTTCCATTTGCAAACAATTTAGAAAAAGGTGGGGATACTGTATGCTAATCTTCCAACTGGCTGTGATCCTGCTCGCCTCCAAAATTGCCGGAGAAGTGAGCTCCAAGCTCGGACAGCCTTCCGTCCTCGGGAAATTGCTGATTGGGATTATCCTGGGCCCTTCTGTGCTCGGCCTGATCTCAAATACGGAGATTCTGAAAGAGATCAGCCAAATCGGTGTCATCCTCCTGATGTTTATTGCCGGGTTGGAGACCGATATAGACGAATTTAAACGAAGCGGAAAATCCTCCATGAATGTCGGCGTCGTCGGCATCGTCGTTCCGCTCGCTCTCGGATACGCTGCCGGAATGGCCATGGGACTGCCCACACTGGAGTCTGTATTCCTGGGTCTGCTGCTTTCTGCCACCAGTGTGAGCATCTCCGTCCAGGCTTTGAAGGAGCTCGGCAAGCTGAAATCAAAAGAAGGCGCAACCATCCTGGGGGCAGCCGTCATTGACGACGTGCTGGTCATCATCGCACTCGCATTTGTCATGAGCTTTGCGGGCGGTGATGTCAATCTGGGAATGGTCGTACTCAAGAAAGTGGCCTTCTTCGCGGTCGTCATCCTGCTCTCCTGGAAAGTCGTTCCGTGGGTCTTGCGGAAATTTGCTCCGTTGAAAGTGACGGAAGCGGTCGTAACGGCCGCCCTCATTATCTGTTTCCTGTTCGCCTACCTGGCGGAATACACCGGAGTGGCCGCCATTATCGGCGCGTACATCGCCGGCATCGCCATCAGCCTGACCAATTATCGCCATGAAGTAACGGAAAAAGTGGAAACGATCAGTTATTCCATCTTCGTACCGGTCTTCTTCACCTCAATCGGGGTGTCGGCCCAATTCAACGGCATTGTCGATCATCTCTGGCTGATTGTCGGCCTTAGCATTTTGGCCGTCCTGACGAAGTTTATCGGCGGAGCACTCGGCGCAAAGGTGTCCGGATTCGGCTGGCGCAGCTCGTGGGGCATCGGGTCCGCGATGGTGTCTCGCGGTGAGGTCGCCTTGATCATTGCATCGATTGGACTTGAGGCGGGGCTTTTGGCTGACAGCATGTTTGCTGTATTGATCGTCGTCGTCCTTGTGACCACGATCGTGACCCCGCCGATGATGAAGATCTTCTTCTCTGAAAAAGAGACAGGGAAAGAGCAAATTGCCCTGAGAAAAGAAGCGTAGCTGCATGCAATGCATCTGCCAAGAACCAACTGGCTTCAGCATACAAAGAAACTCTCTGCCCGGGACGAACCGGCAGAGAGTTTTTTCATGGATGCCGCAGCTTTACTTAGTTTCGCAGTGCAAAGTGTGCTTTTTTAAGCGGGGAGAGTATTTTTTTAATTCAAGCCGCTCGGGGTGATTCCGCTTGTTCTTCGTCGTGATGTAGTTCCGGTCTCCTGACTCTGTGCATTGCAGCGTTACCTGTACGCGCATCTACGCTCCTCCTTTTTGGGCTGCATCCCTTGAAAGCCCATTGATGATTCGGCTGTTTCTCACAGCGCTGTTTCCACGACAGTATCTGCTGTCGGGAGCGGATCGGCAATCGCGCTCCAATCTCCGCGGTACTCATCCTCAGTCAGCAAGCACCGATCCAGCTTCTGCTCAATCTCTTCCCTGTTCATCTCCATGCCGATAAACACCAGCTCGGTTTGGCGATCTCCATGGTCGGCATCCCATGTTTTCGCCCACTCCGGATCTTCTGCCAGGATGGCCTCCCGCTCCGCTTCAGGCAGAGCTGCGGCCCAGTACCCGGCGGCGCCGATTTCAATCGAAGTTCCTGCCTGGCTCAGCGTCATGGCCAGGTCATTGCGCGTCGCGATCCAGAAAAAGCCCTTGGCCCGCACCACCTCTTCCGGCCAGTCCTCCAGCCAGCTCGCAAAGCGCTCCGGGTGAAACGGTCTTTTGCGTCGGTAGACAAAGGAAGAGATGCCGTACTCATCCGTTTCCGGCGTATGCTCTCCCTGCTCCAGCTCTTTGATCCAGCCGGCAGAACGGCTTGCTTTTTCAAAGTCAAACAAGCCGGTATTCAGGATATCCCTCGGGTGTATATGCCCCCGGCTGGTCCGGATCAGCTTGGCATCCGGCTGCAATTTGCGCAGGACCGCTTCCAGTTCATCCAGTTGTTCCGGCTCCACCAGGTCGCACTTGTTTAGGATCAGCACATCACAAAACTCGATCTGGCTGATCAAAAGATCCACGACATCGCGGCGATCTTCCTCTGCAGCAGCCTGACCGCGCTCCAGCAGGCTTTCTCCGGAGGAAAAGTCGTGCCAAAAACGGTTGGCGTCTACGACCGTCACCATCGTGTCCAGCCGGCAAACGCGGGACAGGTCGATGCCCATTTCCTCGTCGACATACGTGAAGGTTTGGGCAACTGGCACCGGTTCGCCAATCCCGGTCGATTCGATCAGAATGTAGTCATACTTCCCTTCAGTGGCCAAACGCTCCACCTCTGTCAGCAAATCCTCCCGCAATGTGCAGCAGATGCAGCCATTGGACATCTCCACTACCTTTTCCTCGACCCGGGACAGCCCGCCTCCCTGGGCAATCAGCTCCCCGTCAATATTCACTTCGCTCAAATCATTCACGATGACCGCGACTCGCATCCCTTCCCGATTGTTCAACACGTGGTTGAGCAATGTTGTTTTGCCTGCTCCCAAATACCCGCTCAGTACTGTTACCGGAATCCGATTGTCACTCATGCCTATGTACAACTCCCTGTTTGTGGATTGTGATGCGCAACAAATAAATCGTAACAATTACGATTTAACAATCATCCTACACCCCGCAAACAAAAGTTGTCAAGATAAATCGTATTCATTACGATTTAACAACTGCCTGAATCTATTTGCTCCTCCTCTGCTGGAAACAAAAAAGCTGTCCCCGTCTGCGATAGACAAGGGACAGCCCTTAACCGTCAGTATTCAATGAAAAAGTGCTCGACAGGAGCTGTTTCCTATCTTCGGCTTTCTTGCAAGCTCACATGTTTATTTTTTTGCGGACCGAACGCTCTGAACCGAAGTCCCGACTCCTTGGCCATCTAATGTTACCTTGTACTGTTTCGGGTTATTGAGCGCTGCTTGATCGATCAAAGGTACAAACTTGGTATACTTCCACGTCAGGGCGCTGTATACGCGGCCATTTTTGGTCGGAATGGTCACAAGGATGTCTTTTACTTTGTCCGAGTTGATATAGCCGATGTTCAGCTTCGGCAGGTATCCGGCATCCAGCTTGCCTACGGAAGCAAAGAAATGCTGGCCCCTTCTTCCTTCGCGAACGACGATGCGCAGATCATCGACCGGCAGGCCAAACGCAGCTCCCTCTTTGTGTCCGACCAGCATGACATGGTCTTTGATGCCGTCACCGTTCACATCGGCATACTTGGTGTCGAGTACAAATGTGATGTCTTTATCCAGAGAGATTCCCGTATTGAGGAACACATCAGGAGACGGAAAGTTGTCTGATTCCCCCGGGCTTACAGTCAGGCCGACAAGCTTCGGCTTCTGGTTTTCCAGCTTCCAAATGCTTGTAGCGTGAGCGATCTGGTCGTTTCCGTGCAGTCCCCACATTCTTTGACGCCCCACGTATTGAATCGACCCGTTCTCGGTCACATAGGGAACCAGCTCAGCCAGCTTGTCGGAAAATCCGTTAGTCGGCTGCGTCACTTTCCCCTGCTTGTTATAAATCCCTCTGCGCAGGTACTCGTCTTTGTTTTCCTTGATATCGATATAGGTCGTCGCTCTCGTCTTGTTGTCCACGACTTTGGCGCGGAATCCGTCAATGAACTGGATCGTGAACAAGATCGACTCCTCCGGCGCAATCCGTACGATCTGAACTGCTGTCTGCTGACTTGCTTGTGCCTGAACGGGTGCTCCCGTCCACGTAGAGGTCAATGTGACTGCTCCCCCCAAAACAACTGTACATAACGCTCGTTGCCATGCTTTCATTTCTTTCTTCCTCCCTTAGTACCCAGGCTTTCCTGCTCTTTTTCTCCTGTTATCATTAGCACAGGTCCAGAGTCATGCCTCTTTTCATGTATGTCCCATCCACTTATCCGCCATATTTCGCAATGGATGGGTTTCATTTCTCTGTAATCATAAACGGTATAACCTTCTAAATTGTTGCAGGCAGGTTTCTCCATGCCCATTCTTTTTTTAAGCGGGTCTGTTTTTTTTACCGGTTTGCAACAAATTCACCTCTCGGGCAAGCTACAATAGAGTGGGAATGAAATCATGCGTCTATTTGAGCACCAACAGAAAGGAACGAAAAGACAGATGAAAAAAATCTGGCTGTATTTGGCTGTCTTGTCTGTCGCGCTGACCGGCGGCGGCTGCGGCTTTACCGATACTCCCAACGAACTGATGCGTGCGCCTGCGGCCGACGTCAACCAGCAGTCGATCAATCAGGCGGTCATGCAGTTTCTCCCCCCCGGCTCACAGCTGACCGTGCCGTTGAACCCGGCAGAGTCTAGTGCTGTCGCCCTTCACGACTTGACAGGCAACGGCTCGCCTGAGGTGATCGCCTTTTACAAGACGGAAAAAACCGACTACGAGATCGGCGTCCTGGTCTTGTCACAGAGTGGCGGAAACTGGAAAAAGACTGCCTCTTTCACCGGGATCGGCCGGGAATTGGACTATGTCGATTACGTTGACATGACCGGCGACGGAATTCCCGAGATGCTGATCGGATGGGGCGGCGGAGACGGCCTGAACAAGGAGCTTTCCGTCTATTCCCTAAAAGAAAATCAGCCCGTGGAACTGCTGAAGCAGCCTTATTCGGTCATGGCGGTAGGAGATCTTGCCGGAAATCAGGAGCAAGAGCTGGCCCTCGTCGTTCACGACAACAACAATCTGGTATCCAAAGCAGAGGTGTACGGCCCAACGGACGGGAAACTGTCCAAATGGACGGAGATCCAACTGGACGGCAATGTAAACGGCTACGAGCAGGCAGTCATCGGCAAGGCGTCCCCGACAAAAAATGGCATTTTCATCGAAGCCGGCCTCGGAGCCCATTCCGCTATGACCGAGCTGTTGATCCTGGAAAATGGCCAATTGCTCCGTCCATTGGCTGGCACCCGGGAAGAAATGGAACTGACTTTTAAACCATACAGCCTATATAGTGAAGATATTAACGATGACGGGATTATAGAAATAGGAATTCATACACAGCCGCCAGGCACGGACGAAATGGCCATGGCGGAAATCCCCTGGATCTCTTCCTACTATCAGTGGGATGGCAAAAGCGGCCTAAAGCATATGGAGGATCATTTCCAAAGCACCAGGCTTGGCATCGATTTTCGCATCCCGGATAAATGGAAGGACAAGTTTACGGTTGAGCGAAATCCCGATTCCAATTCGACCGTGGCCCACATGGTCTACTACGGTCAGAACGGCGAGCAGAAAGCGACCCTCCTCACCTTCCAATCGATCCCTCAGCAGGAGTGGGCGAAAATGGAAAAATCCTCTGAGGGCAAGCAGACGCCGTATCTGGTATTGTCAGAACAGGGCAAGCAAGTGCTCGTGGCGATCCAGCCGCAAAAGCCTGACAATCTGAGCAGTGCCGCTTTGCGCGAATACAACGCCATGCTGCTGACCTCGGACGAAATCAGACAGTTGTTCCGACCGTTGAAAATGCAGCTCTAAGCTCGGCCGGTTCGGTTTTCTAAGGAGACGAGAACATGAAAGTACTGCTGTTAGAAGATGAAAAATCAATCCGCGATTTTGTCCGCATCAATCTCAAGCGCGAGGGATGCGACGTCATCGAGGCCGCCTCTGGCGAAGAGGCGTTGACCATTGCGGACAGCCAACCGAATATCGAGATCGCCATCCTGGACGTCATGCTGCCGGGAATCGACGGATTTGAAGTGTGCGGACAGCTCCGCCGCAAGTTTCCCCGCATGGGAATCATTATGCTGACGGCGAAGAGCCAGGAGCTGGACAAAGTGATGGGGCTGGAGTTTGGCGCAGATGACTACGTCGTCAAACCATTCAGCCCAGCAGAGCTGCTCGCCCGGGTAAAAGCCCTGCACCGCAGGCTTACTGCGCTCGAGGTGCAGGAGGAAGATTCCCGCATTATCGACATTCCTCCTTTCCAACTGCTTCTCGACGAGCGGAAGCTGATCAAGCACAAACAGGAAATCGATTTGACGCCGAAAGAATTTGCCATCATCAAGCTGCTTGCAGAGAACGCCAACAAAGCAATTAGCCGCGACGACATTTTGACCGAAGTGTGGGGACAGTTCTATATCGGCGATCTAAAGGTAGTGGACGTGAACATCCGTCGAATCCGGCAAAAAATCGAAGACGATCCGGCCCATCCCGCATACGTCGAGACGGTCTGGGGCTATGGTTATTTATGGCGAAAGGAAACCGCTGATGAGGGGAATTAGAGCGCGGCTCGTCATTCATTTTGGCCTGATCCTGCTGTTGATCGTCCTCGTCCTTGAGGGGCTGTTCTACTGGGCTGTGCATACCTACTATTTCGGCACGGCCACAGAGACTCTGGTGACGAGATCGACGACCTTCACCAACTTTATCAACAAGTACGCGGACAGCTACCACTTGAGAGACAAAGCCCGCTATATATTGGAAAACGTCTCAAAAGAAGAAACCGCCAAAGTGGAAGTCCTTGATCTGACTGGAAAAGTCATTCTCAACTCTTACGGCTTTCAGACGGCAGAGGTCATCGAAACGCCAGATGTGCTCAATGCCTTGCAAACCGGCATGGGGTTGTATGTCGGCAAGTCTCCGTACACGCGGGAGAGAGTCGTCGCGGTATCCAATCCGCTTGTCTACATGGGAGAGCAGGTAGGTGTCCTGCGCTACTCGATTTCAGCCGAGCCGCTGTACGCTGCCGTATACCGGATTGCGATGTACGGTGCGGGAGTCGGGGTGATCGTGGTGTTATTCGCCTTCACGTTGAGCCTGATCATCGCCAAGCGCATCGTCGGCCCGATTCAGGAGCTGACCCGGGCGGCTACACAGATGGCGACCGGAAATTTCTCCGCGCGGGCAAAAAAGCAATTTAATGACGAAGTCGGTACTTTAGCCGAGGCGTTTAACTACATGGCAGCGGAGATAAGCAAGAATGAACAGATGAAAAACAACTTTATCTCATCGGTTTCCCATGAACTGCGGACGCCGCTTACCTCGATCAAAGGCTGGGGCGAGACGTTGATTTCCGGAGGGCTGGAGGACAAGGAAGAGACGATGCTGGGGCTGCAGGTCATCTCCAAGGAGACGGACCGGTTGATTGGTCTGGTAGAAGAGCTGCTCGATTTCTCGAAGTTTCAGTCCGGTGAACTGAAATTATCGACGGAGCGCCTCGATCTGCGCGATATTGTAGAGGATGTGCGGATTCAATTCGGCCTTCGGGCACAGGACGAGGGCATTGACTTTTTCGTCCATATCCCGCCCTCTCCTGTTCCCGTGCAGGTGGACCCCAATCGGATGAAGCAGATCTTCGTAAACCTGCTGGACAATGCTTTCAAATTCACTTTACGCGGAGGCTCTATCCAGATTTCATGTCAGACGGATGAGACGCATGTAAAAGTGCTGGTCAGCGACACAGGGGAAGGCATCGCCCCGAAAGATTTGCCCCATATAACGGAAAGGTTTTTCAAGGGACAATCCAAGCGATCAGGCAGCGGTCTCGGTCTTGCCATTTGCAAAGACATCGTTCACCTGCACGGCGGCCAATTTTCCGTGTCGAGCACCTTGGGCAAAGGAACGACGGTAACGGTCGAGCTGCCGC
Source organism: Brevibacillus sp. FSL K6-2834 (assembly GCF_038592925.1). Taxonomy (NCBI): domain Bacteria; kingdom Bacillati; phylum Bacillota; class Bacilli; order Caryophanales; family Paenibacillaceae; genus Brevibacillus; species Brevibacillus sp. FSL K6-2834. Next base: position 536,125 of record NZ_CP151945.1, on the reverse strand, counting down.
TGGCACAAAGCCTCACCCCTGAGGAGAAAAGCGTATAGCCGATATTTGGCCAACCAACAAACAAATTCAGCCAACAAAAAACGCCCGACCACGCGAGCGTTTTCCTTCTTTCATCCGTATTAAAAGCTGTTTTCAATCACCAATTCATCCAGTCCGAATCGCTGCGTAGGATGGGCAGGAGCGCTCGCCTTGCCCAAAGTAATGATCATCGAAGGCAAGTAGCGGCTAGGAATATTGAAAGCCTGGATCAGCTTCTCTCTGTCGAATCCACACATCGGGCAAGTGTCGTAGCCTTTTGCCTTGGCGGCCAGCATCAGCTGCATGGCTGCCAGGGAAGAGTTGCGGATCGCTTCATCGCGGGCGAGCTGCGGGTTGTCTCGGTATGCGTTCTCGATTTGGCTGATCATCGTGTCGCGCACCTGCTCGCTTACGTAGCCTTGAGCCAAAGCTCCATCGTAAACGGGGCGAGCCGACTTGTCGGCCTCCAGATCAGCCAAAATCACAATCGCTGCATGAGCTTTCACCACTTGTTCCTGACCGTGGGCGATCGGCAGCAGGCGTTCCTTGTGAGCCTGATCCGTTACTACCAGAAAGCGCCAGTGCTGCAGATTCCAGGAGGATGGAGCTGTAGCTGCTAACCGCAGGATTTCATTCAGTACTCCTCTCGGAATCGCTTCATTGGGATCGTACTTTCGGACGCTGTGACGCGCTTCCATAGCTTGCTCAGCAGTGAGTTTCATGTCTGTTTGCATGATATACATCCTCCTTTATTTCATCAAGTAGCAAAGTCAATACTTACTTTACTATAGTTACATACTGCATTTCCAGCCTATTTTTGTATATCTTGCAGTTGTATGTATGAAGGTACGCTTCGCTTTCAGTTTTCAGCTATCCTTGCTATTTCATGCACCGCTATATCTACTTCATTAGGAGGGTTCCGTTATGCCGTTTTCCGAAAAAGTTGTCGTCGTTACCGGTGCAGGACAAGGTATCGGCTATGCTGTCGCCGCCATGTATGCCGCCCGGGGTGCAAGAGTCTGCATTGCCGAAAAAAACCGGGAATTGGGGGAACGGGCTGCGGCAAAAATCAGCCATGCCGGAGGAAACGTCTTTTTTCAGCAAGTGGATGTTAGCTCTCCTGCCGATATTATTCGGCTGATGGAGGAAGTCGCGGAGCGCTGGGGCCATTTGGACATCCTGATTAACAACGCCGGGGTATCCACATGGAAGTCTCCGTATGAGCTGTCCGTAGAGGAATGGGACCAAGTGATCAATACCAATCTCCGCAGTGTCTTTCTCTGCTCGCGGGAAGCCGCACTGTTGATGCGGAGAACCGGCGGAGGCGCGATCGTCAACCTCTCCTCCACGCGCGCCCACATGTCCGAGCCCCACTCCGAGGCATACGCCGCTTCCAAAGGCGGCATTCTTGCTCTGACTCACGCTCTGGCGCTTTCCCTCGGTCCGGACCGTATTCGCGTCAACGCCATCTCCCCTGGCTGGATCGAAACGGGCGACGAAGAAGCGCTCCGTCCGGAGGATCATGAGCAGCATCCCGCCGGCCGCGTAGGACGTCCGGAAGACGTCGCCCGGGCCTGCCTGTTTTTGACCGACGACGAGAACGACTTTGTCACCGGTACCGAGCTCGTCCTCGACGGGGGCATGACTCGGAAAATGATTTATCTGCCTTGACTTCGCTCTCTAACGAACTTCGCTTTCGATTATTTCGTTGAGCCGCCTTTCTTCATATGCAGGAAGGCGGTTTTTCTTTCTATGTACAAATTCTATGGACAAAAATTTCTTCACTCAAATTGAAAAGCCACTCGGCGTAAAACCGAGTGGCTTTTGTTGTGGCTTCTGCTTTTGCTTCTGCATTTGCTTCTGCTTTTGCTTCTGCATTTGCTTCTGCTTTTGCTTCTGCATTTGCTTCTGCATTTGCTTCTGCCTTTGCTTTTTACATTTGTCCCAACGTTTACCAGGTGCGAATTGGTGGCGAACCAGGCGGATTGTGGGTCAGCTGATCGGCGATCGGAATGCCGTATGCCATCACGATCAGGAAGAGCAGTACGCCCACCCATACCGGCCAGCGTTCCAGAATCCGGGGCGTATGCTGCTCCGCCTCTGTTTCCGCGATCGGGTATTCGGTCTTTCCTTTCGGGGCATAGAAGGTCAGGTAGCCCAGGATCAGGATCAGCAGTACAGCCGCTACGAACAGCAGCCCGCCGCCAAACGCCATGACGCGTTGGTAATCCATCCAGCCGAGCGCCAGCGGATGATCCATGTAGGTGGTATAATCCGTCCGGCGAGGCGTTCCTTGCAGGCCCAAATAGTGCATCGCAAACGACATCAGGAACATTCCCACCGACCAGAATACGGTTTGCACCATCCCCATGCGGTTGGCTGTACGGGTCAATGTCCGCCCGGTCAGCACAGGGATAAGCCAGTAGCTGACACCGAAGAAGGTCAGAGCGACAGCGGCACCTACTGTAATGTGGAAATGGCCGGTGACAAAGATCGTATTGTGTACGACCGCGTTCATCTGGTTGCTGGCGTTGATGATCCCGCCGGCACCTGCCGGGATGAAGAAGAGCATGCCGACGAATGGCGCGAAGAAACGGACATCGGACCACGGCAGCTTTTTAAACCAGCCGAACAGTCCCACTCCTCCCTTTTTCCGCCCCGTTGTTTCAAAGGTGGCGAACATGGAGAAGGCAGTCATCAGCGACGGTACGACAACGATCAGCGTCAAAATGACGTGTATCATTTTCCAGCCTGCGGAAATACCCGGCTCCATCAGCTGATGGTGGAATCCGACCGGCATGGAGAACAGAAGCAGCGAGATAAAAGCAAGCCGAGCGAGCGAATCGCTGAATACATGGCCGCCGATGACGCGCGGAACGCAGACGTACCAGGCGATATACGCAGGCATCAGCCAGAAGTACACCAGCGGATGGCCGAAGAACCAGAACAAGGTACGGCTGAGCATGACGTTAATGCTCGGTGTCCAGCCCAAAGACCAGGGAATAAGCTGGAACAGAACTTCGACAGCAACCGGAACGGTTGCGATCAACCACAGAACAAAAGTCGTGACCGACATGTAGACGAACAGCGGAGACAGCTTGCCTCTGTTTTCCCGTCTCCATTTGCGGTAGCTGCTAAAAATCGCAAACCCGCCAAACCAGCTCCCGACAACCAGGAGCGCAGCGCCGATGTAGAAGTACGGCGACGCCTTCAGCGGCGCGTAAAAGGTGTAGAGAACGGAAGCGTCGTTCGTAACAATCGTCACGACAGCCATTGCCGTCCCGACCGTCATCAGCACCCATCCTGTCCAGCCGAGCCCGCGGGCAGTTCCGTGCAGAGAGCCTCCCGTCGTTTTGGCTACCCCGGACAAGAGGAATCCGATGATGAAATACGTCGTAAAAATAAGTGCCATTAACACTCCGTGCGCGGTCAAAATCTGATAGTAATTCGTCCAGCTGGGCAGTTCGATCAGTCCGCCCCGGACCATCCCTTGGAGCATCCCGGCCAGTGCAGCCAATCCAAACGCCGCATAGGCGACCCAAACGAAAGCCAGACTGAGACGAGCCGTAGGACGGTCGACTTGCGCCTGCCCGATTGTTGTATGATTCATGTTATTCACCTGCCTCTATTTTACAATAATGGTGGTCGCCATCACCTGGTGGCCGGCGCCGCAGTATTCGTTGCACAAGATCAGGTATTCTCCCGGTTTGTCAAAGGTGTAGGATGCAGAGTTGATATGGCCCGGCATTACCATGAAGTTGACGTTGGTTCCCGGTATTTGAAATCCGTGGACGACATCCGGACTGGTGACGTGAAAATTCACCTTGGAACCGACCGGAACTTCCATTTTATTGGGCGCAAAGCCGAAAGCAAACGCCGTCATGTACGCATCGTACTCGTTGTCACTCAGCTTTTTCAGGCCAGGGTTGTCGAACGGAGGCGTTTCTGTCACTTTGGCCGGATCGATCATTTCCATGTTGCTCGGAGGAGCCATTCCCATCGCGAAGGCATTCACACACAGCAGCACGATGAATAACGCGAGGCCCCCTGCTCCCAGGGACAGCCAGATTTTTTCATAACGGTGCAGATGCATCGTTTCCTCTCCTTTCTCTTTGAACTCGCTCTTCTATGCACGACCCAGGAATAGTCCGAACACACCAAACCAGCTTAGGAGTATGATTGCGCCTACCAGCAATACAGCGATAAATGTCCCTTTCAGGTTTTGCGACTCAGGCTGCGGCTTCTTCGCCTTGTCCATCTGACGCTGCGTATCTGTTCTCGTCTCCACGGCTCGCTCCTCCTTTCCTGAAACCGTGACCGGCGTTATTCCTTTTTACGCCTTCATTCTACCCCCCGGCCAGTTGCGGTGTAATTCAGGGAAAACCCCTAAAATGCTCCGGGAACCTCCCGATATTCCCCGATTCCTGACACATTTTGTACAACAATGGCGAAGTTGCAACAAAAAAGCTGGCGCCGGTTGAAATCCCGGCGCCAACTTCCAGCCTGGCATCTGACATGCCCATCATTGGGTTTGCTACTGATCAGTATGCTTCTTTAATTTTCTTGAACCGAGTGATTAATCTGGAACACAATACCCTACTACCGGAACAGGTCCAACAGGAATCGTTCTGTAGTAAATCGTATACCCACCATTATTCCAATTGCATAATTCATTTGCTCCATACAATGCAGTTAATACAGCTGCTACAACCAACGGGAGACCGAATTCAGATGCTAATGCAGCAGCTCCAGCACCCGCAGCTAACGCTTTACCAATTTTAGAAGCTTTGCTTGCACTTACATAGTATTCATCAAAAATGGCTGCTGGTTGAACTTTTGCAGAGGAATTTTTATTCTTGCAAGCTGAATCAGAATTCGTTGTTATTATATCCGCTTTTATATCTAAAATGTTTTTTCCGATAGCAATATTTCCTTTTCTAATCTCGTTATTTGCGAAACTCAAAATCTCTTCAAATTTTTCAAAAGCTTCTTTGCTTACACCTGCTTCTTTATGGTTTTTAAAGCCGTTTACAATTACACCGTTTTGCACCGTAGTCTGCTCTTCTAAATTGGATTTAGCAATTTCTAGGAGCAATTCTAAATCATAATCATTTTTTTGTTGTTCAGCATGAACACTTGGGACTAATACTTAGGAATATCCGGTAAAAAGGAAAGCAGTCGTTACTGCAACGGACAAGAACGAATGAACTAATTTATTTTTTCTCATTTTTAATTCCTCCAATCCTATATTCAAGGTAAGTAAGCCAAAAAACCAACGCGACTGTAATTCCAACGGAGACCTTCCTGCTTATGCCTAAGCTGATGTCAAGATCAAAAAAACTGAAAACAAGAAGCCCAAGAACGATAATCAAAAGGATCCTCCTAATAATTCCACCCCTCCCTTTTTTTATAATATTATTATAAATATATTAAAATGAGAATGTTGTCTATTTTTGTCGATGATCATAACTTTTTTCAACTACCATTCTCTATACCTCTTGACGTTTTCAATAGTCAATAAAAAAGGTAACTTCTGGTACCATTCAGAAGTTACCTTTTGGCTGTCTATACCAGCGTGCTTTTTCTACACCCTGTCTCCTCTGTCAAGCTTCGACTCCTGGGATCCTGTCCCTTCGGTTGCTTGCTTCCGTTGTTGGTCGCTGGCCCGACTTTATTCAAAATCAAGCCATCCCTTTTTGATCGCATACCGGACCAGATCGGGCCGGGTGCGCAAATGAAGCTTCTCCATAATATGAGCCTTGTGAGATTCCACGGTCTTGACAGAAACCGTCAATTGCTCGGCAATTTCCTTGTTGCTGAAGCCCTTGGCGATCAGGATCAGGACTTCCTTTTCCCGCTCCGTCAAAATCTCGTATTTTGCCTGCTCCTCGCCGTTTTTCACCATTTGCAAAAATTCCTCGATCAGCGATTTGGTCGCCGACGGATACAGGTACGCCATCCCTTTGGACACGGTCCGGATGGCGGCGATCAGGTCGAGATCGGGAGCGCTCTTTAAAATGTAGCCCGCAGCCCCTGCCTGCAGCACCCGGAACAGGTACTCTTCGTCGTCATGCATGGTCAACACGAGCACCTGGATGTCGGGAGCGGCCTCCTTCAATCTCCCCGTGGCAGAAAGCCCATTCTCGCCCGGCGGCATGCTGAGATCCATCAAAACCACATCCGGCTTGATTTCCAAGGCCTTGTCAAAAGCCTCTTTCCCGTCTGCGGCATAGCCTACGACTTCCAAATCCGGCTGGGCGTCGATCAGCATGCCCAGACCGGAGCGGACCACGGCATGGTCGTCAGCGATCAGGACGCGTATCCCCATGTTCTGCTTCCCCCTTTGGCAATGGTATGCGAACAATGACAGTGGTGCCTTCCCCGATCGCAGAACGGACATCGACGCTTCCTCCCAGCAGTTGGGCCCTTTCCTTCATCCCGAACAATCCCAGCCCGGAGCCTCTGTGCTCGGCTGCTTCCACGTCAAAGCCGACACCGTCGTCCACGATAGTAACCACCACTTCTTTTTCTCTGTCTTCAAAGACGATACCCAGCTTTTCCGCCTGGGCGTATTTGGCTGTATTCGTCATCGCCTCCTGGACGATGCGGTAGAGAGCTGTTTCCATCGCTGCCTGGTAGCGGCGCCTTGCACCCTGCACATGGAGATCCACGGTGAGGCCAAAGCTCTTTTCCACCCGTTTGATCAGGGAGCGCAGAGCCGGCAAAAGCCCGAGATCATCCAGGGCTGAGGGGCGCAGCTCCAGAGCCATCCGCTTTACCTCTTCCATCGCTTTGGCCGTCAGTTGCTGGACATCCGCGACATGCTGCTTCATCGCCCCGCTCAGCTTGCTCTGTCCAAGGACGTTCAAGCCGACAAGAATGCTGTACAAAGCCTGCCCTACGCCATCGTGAAGCTCCCGGGAGATGCGTTTCCGCTCTTCCTCCTGAGCCTGGATGACGAAATTGGTCAACTTATGCTGGTACCGTTCTTTTTCCGCCCGCTGTTGATCAGTCATGTCGCGGAGGATCATCACCATTTTGCCTGGCGCCCCTTCCGGAAGTCTGGTCGAACTGGCAGCCACGGGATATTCCCGGCCCTCTTTTGTCCTGAGCCGCATCTCAAAGGAAGGCATTTGCGAGCGTTTGAAAAAGCAGTCTGTACAGGTGCTCTCCTCCTGACATGTCGCCATGCCCAGACATACTTCGCATATATGTTTTTTCCCGACCAGTTCGTCCTGCGACCATCCGGATATCCGTTCCATAGCGGCATTGACGGTCACGATCATCCCGCTGTGATCGACGACGAGAACAGCATCGCTGATGTTCGTAAAAATCGACTGCAGCAGCGAGACGGTCTCTTGAGACGTACCCCGTTCTTCCTTCCACGCGTTCACCTTGTTCCTCCTCGCAGACAAACATCCATATTGCTATTGTAGGCTGTGGGCCGGGGAAAGTGTATCAGGGAATTCCCTTAACCTCCGCCCTCCATCCACCTGTTAATGGGACTGGAGGCACGGTTTATGCACCGGGCGACGCTCCACTGTCTTGCCTAAGCAAAAACTGGGCGGCTTTCTTTGCGGGAAAACATGAGCAACCCGGCACCTCCTTCCTTGCACGCCATATAGCTGATAAAAACAACTGTGCGTTGGCACACCGGGGGAGCTATGCATGTCAGGGAATCAAGCAATCTGGCTGTTTACTGGAGCCGCTACTCTGTTTTTGGTCGGAACCGATGTCTTTATCATGTCGCCGCTGCTGCCTGCTATATCCGCTGAATTTGGTGTGACACCGGCTGCCGCGGGCTGGCTGGTAACGGTCATGGCGGTCATGTATGCATGCGGCTCTCCCTGGGCCGGTACATTATTTGACAGGCTTCAGGAAAGGCGCAGCTATGTATTGGTGGCAGGATTAGTCTGTTTTGCGCTTGCCAATCTGGGAACAGCGCTTGCCGACAGCTTTCTGCTACTGCTCGGCAGCCGGTTGGCAGCCGGACTTTCGCTGGCCGCTATCGCCCCTTCCGTCTACGCCTTTGTCAGCGGTCTCGCTCCTGCCAACCGGCGGGCGGCATGGCTGTCTGTTGTCGTCTCCGGCAATCTCACCGGCTTGTGGGTCGGTACGCCGCTCGGCACTTTGCTTGCAGGCTGGGAAGGCTGGCGCTTGCCGTTTCTCTGTATAGCCGCAGGAAGCTTGCTGCTTGCACTCCTGAATGGGCGCGTATGGCCAAAGATGCGGAAAAACACTCTGATGCCCCAGACAAAGCGCCGCCCTCTCTGCGATGTCCTGCGCTCTGTCGTGGTAACCATATTGTGGTCGATGGCGATGTACGGGGTGTATACCTTTTTGGGAACGGCCCTTGCCCAGCAGAACGAGTTTACGTCCGCACAGCTTGCCGTATCGCTGACGGCATACGGAGTCGGAGCGATGCTGGGGAGCTTGAGCGGCGGAAGGCTCGCCGACTGGATTGGAGAGCGTCCCGTTTCTACTGCCAGCCTGCTTGTGCTCGTCCCCTTTCTATCTCTGGTCGGTACGCTTCCCTCGTCAAATTGGCTTTATCCGCTCCTGTTTCTGTGGGCGTTGGTCGGGTATGCCTTCGTGCCGTCCTACCAATCGCGCTTGTCCAATGAGTATCCGGGCGAAACGGGCAGAATCATGTCCTGGAACATTACCGGCATGTACATCGGGATGACGCTCGGTTCTTATTTGGGCGGACCGGTTTATCAGCTATGGGGGTTTACTGCGCTGGCGCTGATTTGCGGAGGATTTGCGCTGGGGGCCGGAGTGTTGAGCATGGGATTTGTAGGCAAACAGGTGAGGAATGCGCCCCCTGATCACCTATAAAAATGAAATCTGTTTTTCTGTATTTTGCGTGTTATAATTTAGCAAATTCTTTTCGAAAGAAGGAAGATCGATGAGCGAGTTACATAATATCACGATCAGAACACTCGGACCAGAAGATGCCGAACGATTCATAGCCTTGCGCCTGGAGGCTTTGAAAGCAAATCCGGAAGCTTTCTCGACCACCTATGAAGAAACGATCCAGGACAAAAACCTGTTGGACACATGGAAAACCCGCTTGACCCCCACCCTGGATTTGTTCACGATGGGCGCATTTGTCGGCGATACCTTGGTCGCTGTAGCCACGCTCAAACGGGAAACGTATGTAAAACTGCGGCACAAGGCTTCTCTGGCAGGCGTTTACACCACCCCTGCCCAGCGCGGGAAGGGCATCGCCAAAAAGCTGATTTCAGCCATTATCGAGAAGGCAAAAGAGCTGGACGGTCTTGAACAGATCAATCTGACCGTAGCCAGCGACAATGAGGCTGCGCGCCATCTCTACCTCTCCTTGGGCTTTCAAGTATTCGGCACGGAAAAGAATGCCCTCAAGCAAAACGGCGTTTATTCGGACGAAGACTACATGGCTTTAGCCCTGTAGCCCTTGTATGAAAAATCGATGTTGCAATCACCGATCTTGCTTCTTGCACCATTTTCCGAAACTATTTTCTGCGGCCTCCGCATTCTCCATCAAATGGAAAAAATGGGGTGGGATGCATGGAGCTGTTTATCTTTGTGTTTGAATTTATCGGCAATACTGTCGGCATGCTCCTCAGCAAAGACGTGCCTAGCTGGCGGGGTTTCAGTGCCTAACTGATCCGACTCAAAAACCGTACCGGGAAGCCCTCTCAGCCCCAAAAAGAAAAGCGGGCCAGCATGACAAGCTGGACCGCTTCTTTGTTTTCACTCTTATTTTTTCGGCTCATCAGCTGCCGCCGGCTCCACGGTCACCAGGTTGTCAGCCGGCTCCACGACGATTTTCTCTGCCACGCCCTGCGGAATGGCGCTGCGGGTCAGCTTTGGACTGTAGAAAGCAAATACTTTCGCATCCTTTTTCAGATCCGCGATCGCAAGCGCCTTGTTGCCATCTGTAGTGACAATCTTCGTCTGGTCGTTTACGAGCAGGTGGATCTTTTCAAACGAATTGTCGGTCAGACGCTCGCCCTCGACAGCGATTCGCACTCCGCCATCCTTGTTGTCCTCGACACTGGCGACAGACCCGAATGTTCCGAGAACGTCCTCGGTCTGCATGCTGTTCTTGATGACGATCTCTTTCGCCGCCGTTTGCGGCGGCAGGCTCATCGCCATGAATTTCTCGTGGACAACCTCGATTTCCATGCCCAGCTTCAAGTCTGCTGCCTTGGCTTCCTTGCCGTCCGCTGTGACGATTTTCGTTTCATCCGCTACATACAGCAGGATGCCCCGCTGATAGCCATTCAGCAAAATCGATACTTTGCCGTCCGTGTTGCGGATACTGGTGATCGTTCCCGCCTTCTTTGTATAATCCTGCTCCTCTTCTGCCGCAACACTGACAGAGTTTCCGGACACCTGCACCGGTGTTTGCAAAATTTGCTCCACAAAGGCGACCGGCACATAGGTGTTGCCGTTAATCAGCTTTGGCGTCGCTCCCACCGATTTGTACATGCGGGCAAAGGGATAACGGTCCTCGCCAGCTTTGGCATAGCTCCAAACGGCCCCCTTTTTCACTTCAGCCGCTTTGGTCTGGCTGTTCCAGCTTACTTCATATCCGAGCGACTCCGCTACTTCCCGAAGCGGTACCAGAATCGTCTGTTGCTGCTTATCGTCAATGGCGAGCTTGCCAATTTCCTGTCCTTTTACCTGTACGGACAGTTCGCGTACGGGCTCAGACGTAGCGAATGCGCTGACTCCATTCATCGTGAGGACTGCTGCTGCCAACAAAGTTATGGAAACAGATTTCATTTTTTTCATGCTGTCATCTCCCATTCATCTCTTGTTTGGATGTTGTCCTGCTATTGGGACGACAGCAAAGAAAAAAACGTTTCACGATTTTTGAAAACGGAGTGTTTATAGTTCAAGCTTCTCCCCTGATTTAAGGGTTTGCTACGCCCTGCGGAGCCCGCGGATACGGCACATCCGGCTTGCCGGCGGGGTTGTTGTACAGATAATCGGGCACCTTGCCCACGACGAGCGCTTCCGTGATCGGGATCTGGGTCACTACCGTTTTTTCCTCGGTGGCAAAAGGGATGACAATCCTGAGCGTAACCTCCACCTGGATGTAGACCGTGACCAGCACCATGTTGATTCCGGCCTGCTTCATCCCCGTCTCCAGCCTGGTCTTTACCGAACCAACCGGGACAAAAGAGACAGGGATTTCAGGACCGTAATGCTCGAGAAACACGCTTTTGGTCGCCAGGCCAAGCGGGACGGTAATCTTGACGTTCTCCTCCTCGAACTCCTTCATCCGGTTTTGAATCCGGGTGGTCGTTTCCCCCACAATCCGGGCGTACTGTTCAAAATTGAAATTCATCGCCTTGACGTTTCCCTCGTTGTCCTTTTCCATGACGATAATTTCGTTGAAGTCCACTCCCTGCTGGGTCAGCCGCTTGGTAACCACGTCCGTGATCGCGAGCTTCGCCACCTGATCCGCTTTCTGGGTCGCAATCAACAGCAAGGTCGGTTCGATCCGTTTCTCGACGATCACGAACAGGACCATAAACGCGATAAGCAGCGCGACAAGCGTCAGGAAGAATCGTCTCCCCCTCCGCCGCCAGCCTCCTTTTCTATAGCGAACCACGATTTCGCTCTCTCCCGGCTTTTTGACATCTGCCTTGCAGAGGGATCAGGAACGCACTGTCCCTGCAGTCGATTTGTTCGCTGGGCGCGGACGTCCGCGCCGCAGCACACCTCCCATACCCGCGACGAATGTAGGTATGCCGGCCGCTACGATAATCAGTGCCCAATCGCGGAAGTACAGATCGGTCGTTTTGAAAATCGGCTGCAGCGCATCCAGATACACGACCCCAAGCACGAGCACGATCGAGGAAAGCACGGCCCATACAAGATACTTGTTTTCAAAAATATTGCGATGGAAAACGCTGTGCTGGCTGCGGCAGTCAAAGACGTGGATCAACTGGGCCATGACGAGTGTGACAAATGCGACAGTCTGCGCGTGGACGAGGTCATCCGGGTTCTCCCGCCAGGTCAGCCAGAAGGCCAGAAGCGTCATGAGGCCGATCAAAAAGCCGCGGCTGACAATCTTCCATCCCAATCCCCTGGCGAAAATGTTCTCATGCTTGTTGCGCGGCCGCTGGTACATCGTGTCTGCCTCGGGCGGATCGACCCCCAGCGCCATCGCCGGCAGCCCATCCGTCACCAGGTTCACCCAGAGAATCTGGATCGGCACCAGGGGCAGCGGCATCCCCAAAATCATGGCGAAGAACATGACCAGAATCTCACCCACGTTGGAGGCGAGCAAATAGCGAATAAATTTCCGGATGTTGTCGTAAATGTTGCGGCCCTCTTCGACCGCAGCAACGATCGTGGCAAAATTGTCATCACGCAAAACGAGATCGGCGGCTTCCTTGGTCACATCGGTACCGGTAATCCCCATGGCAATCCCGATATCTGCCGTTTTGATCGCAGGCGCGTCGTTTACGCCGTCGCCAGTCATCGCCACTACATGCCCGTTGCTTTGCAAGGCGCGGACGATCCGAAGCTTGTGCTCCGGCGAGACCCGGGCATAGACCGCGACCCGCTCGGCCCGTTCGGCCAGCTCTTCGTCGGTCAATCGATCCAGCTCGCGCCCCTCCATGATCTCTCCGTAGCCGCGCATCAGCCCGATTTGGCGGGCAATCGCCTCAGCGGTAATGCGATGGTCGCCGGTAATCATCACCGTCTTGATGCCGGCCTGATGACACAGGTTAATCGCCGGACGCACTTCCTCGCGCGGCGGATCAATCATGCCCGCCAGTCCGACAAAGATCAGGTCGCTTTCCTTTATTTCGGCCGATTGACCCCTGCGATAGCCTTGCAGCGGCTTGTAGGCGAATCCCAGGACCCGCAAAGCCTGGGCGGCCATTTCCTCTGTCTGGTCCAAAATCCGGTGGCGCATCGTGGCGGACAGGGGCTGCACCTGGCCGTTCCACATGATGTGGCTGCATCTGGAAAGCAGCGCTTCCGCCGCCCCCTTGGTCAACAGGACATAGCTTCCGTCGCTTTTTTGCTCCACGACCGACATCATTTTGCGGTCGGAGTCAAAAGGCAGTTCGTCTACGCGAACACCCTCCTGACGCCCTTTGCCTGTCTCCGGATCGAAGCCGAGGCCCTTGGCCGCCAGTACCTTGAGTGCGCCTTCCGTAGGATCTCCCACCACCTGCCACCGCTTCACCGCTTTCCCCATGCCAAGCAGTCTGCGCGCCTTCTCCTCTTCGCAGGAGAGCTGGGCGTTGTTGCAGCGCTGGGCGATCTGCAGCAACTGAACCAGCGCCTGATCGCGGTCGGGAGCAATTTGCTTGCCCTGCAGAAGAAAGGCGCCATGCGGCTCGTAGCCGCTGCCGGTTACCTGATAGGTCGTGTTGCTATGCCAGATGTGGGTGACAGTCATTTTGTTCTGCGTCAAAGTTCCTGTCTTGTCGGAGCAAATGACTGAGGCACATCCAAGCGTTTCTACGGACGGCAGCTTGCGGACGATTGCGTTTCGCCTGATCATCCGCTGTACCCCCAAAGCCAAGGCAACAGTCACGATGGCCGGCAAACCTTCCGGGATCGCGGCGACCGCCAAACTCACACCGGCGAGAAACATCGTAAACAGCTCATGCCCATGCCATACCCCTGCTCCGATCACGACCAGCGTGAGCAGAACGGCGACGACTACGAGGATTTTCCCCATTTGCTCCAAGCGGATTTGCAAAGGAGTCTCGGCTATCTCCGCCTGATTCATCATATGGGCGATCTTTCCGATCTCGGTATCCATTCCTGTGGAGACGACCAGCCCTTGCCCGGTCCCTCCGGTCACCATCGTGCCCATGAATGCAAGGTTTTTCTGGTCTCCGAGCGGCACCGCATCATCGGACACAGCCGAGAGCGCCCCCGCGGTTTTGGAAACCGGAACAGACTCCCCTGTCAATGCCGACTCCTCTATCTCTAGCCGATTGGCTGAAAACAGACGCAGGTCAGCCGGGACCCGATCCCCTGCTTCCAGCAGCACCAGATCGCCGGGAACGAGCCGGGATGCCGGGATCAGGAAAAGCTGGCCGTCGCGCATCACGCGGGCCATCGGGGAGGCCAAATCCTTTAAGGCCTGCAGGGACCGTTCTGCCTTGGCTTCCTGAATAAAGCCCAGCACCCCGTTAATGAAAATGATGGCGATAATCGTGATGGCATCGAGATACTCTCCGAGAAAATAAGAAATCAACGTGGCAACGAACAGAATCAGCACCATGAAATCTTTAAACTGGTCAAGCAAGACCGTAAACAGCGGCTTGCGCTTGTTCGCGGCCAACTGGTTGGCGCCGATCTTGGCCAGTCTGCGCTCCGCTTCACTCTGGGACAGTCCTTCTCTGGCGTCGCTGTTCAGCGCTCTCGTCACATCAGCAGCCGCAAGCGTGTACCATTTTTGATTGGGCCTTGTGTCCACCTGAATCTCCTCCATCCCGTTCACACTTCATCTCATATGTATGCAGACAGGCCCCAAAATAACCCACTTGTCCGGGGAACACACAAACAACCCGTCCTTGCTTGCAGAAAGGACGGGTCGATTTACGATCTCACGTGAAGCTTTTGAACAAACCGATACAGATGAGCAGGATGGGGGGAAACCAGGTAAGCCGCGACAGCCACTTCCACCTTCCGGCCTGTTGCCCCAATACCACGCCAAGATACAGCAGGCCACCGCTCATCGCGGCGATACATGCAGCTACCGTCAGGGGAGAATAGCCTAAGAATGTCAAACTGATCCCCGCGCCAAAAGCGTCCAGCGACAGCGCCAATCCCAGCAAAACCGCTTCCCTGCCCGTAATATGCCCCGATTTGTCGGCATCCGCATAAGAGGGGTCTCTGAGGATCTGGATGATCAGCCCAAAAATGCGGAATTGGGATACGAGCGCCGGATCGCCGCTTTGTTCAGACTCGCCTGCACTTGTCTGGTCCTTTTTGGCTGAACGGGCAGAGACCAGCCGCCACAAGGTAAATGAGCCCATCCCGATCAGTACAGCCGCTCCGATTTGTTTGCCCCACTCCGGTGACAGCCAGAATACAAGCGTCGAACCTACTGCCATTACCGTATACACCACGGCAAAGGAACAACCGGCGACGACGGCAAGGGATATCAGAGGAATCCGCATATTCCGAAGACCGTATGTCAATCCAACGGTGACGCTATCCATGCTAATCGCCAGGGACACAAGAAGAAGCGAGAGCCAGCCGCTCATGATGCCATCACCTCTCTTTCCCGTTGCCCTTTAGAATACGCTCCGCGCTTATCCGATGTGCCCTTTTTGACCAGGGGCGTTTTCCCGCAGCTTTCGCTCATCTGTAAACACGATATGTTTCAAGCAAAAAGAAAAGCCCGGAGGGTATGCCCCGGGCCAAAAACTTGCGTGTTTACAGATCATCAAAGCCGCCAAAGTCAAAATCGTCTCCGCCTTCATCGCCGCCGGACTCTTCGCCCGACTCCCCGAAGGCAAGCTCACCCGCATCCGACATGAGCTCGCCCAAGAGCATTCCTCCCAGGAGGCCCGCAGCCATTCCGCCGATCATGCCGCCCATGCCGGAACGACCTCCATGCATTTGCCCATAGGAAGCCATGGAAACATACGGGATGGCTTGCGGATTTTCCGCGTACTCGCGCAGTTTTTCCAGCAAAAAACGGGACAGCTCCTCTTCCTTCTCTGCGGCAAGCAGCTCCTGCGGCACGATGAGCTCTGCCTTGTACTCCTTCTGGCGTCCCATCAGCATGCCCGGCACGGTCAAGTCGAGCTCGAGCAGCAGCCGCATTTCGCCAGGCGTGGAGAAAAAGACGACATCCAGCTCGCGCAGCGGTATCCCCAGCGACTGCCCTGTAAAGAACGAAAACTCTTGTCCATAAGGAGTCAGACCGCCGGAGTCCGGCTTTTGCCGCAGGTCCAGCCGGTTCAGGGCGTTCAGTACCCGCTCCACCGGCTCCGGCGGCAGCACCTCCACCCGATCCATGTCAGTCGGATCAAGCGCCATTTCCACGTCCAGCTTTGTCTGCAAGCCGTACTGGATAGACGGCGACGAGATCGCCAGCCCCTGCGGAAGCTCAAAGGAAACGGGGATGTCCACTGTGTAAGGCTTTGGCAGTACCTTAAAGCTGTGGGCAACCTGGACGGAATGCACCTGACGGGTTACGATTTGCCCTTTGACCCGGGCGTTCATCATCAAAAGAACGCTCAGCTCTGTAATCCGCTGCTCCACGTTCCCGCCTTCGATATGAATGTGTCCGGTCACGGTTTCACCCAGGCGATAAGCCGGCTGATCCAGCCGAAGATCCACGGTTGCTGCGCCTACGCCGAATTTGGCCATCAACTTTTTGAACATGACGGTTTCCTCCTTATCAAATAAACGAACGCTAATATATCCAGTGTAGCAAAAGCTGGATGGCTGCGCGAGTGGCACCGGCAATTGTTCACGAAACGATCATGGAGGAACGCCGCCTGCCTCTTACCGCCTTGTTAATCGATCGTTTAATTGGCGCTCCTTTCCGGGTCAGCTTCCGGGAATGCACACGGTAGCTGACTTGCGGCAAGTCACTGGCAAGCCTGCTTTCCTGAAGGAAAAAAGAAGCAGACTTCACGGTCTTTCCCGCTCCTTTTTTCCTGCCGGCTCATTTTGGCCTGCCACTCATTTTTATCTGCCAGTTCATTTTGGTCTGCCAGCTCCTTTGGCCTGCCCTCTACTTCATCCGGTCGAGCGCAATATTCAGCTTGAGTACATTCACCCGGGGCTGTCCAAAGACACCCAGACTCCGCTCCTCGGTATACTCGTCAATCAAGGCGTTCAGCCTAGCCTGATCGAGATTCCTCGCTTTTGCGATGCGCTCTGCCTGTACGCGAGCCGCCTCGGGGGAAATGTGCGGGTCCAGCCCGGAGCCGGAGTTGGTCAAGAGATCGGCGGGGATCTCTTCCCGCTTGACTGTCGGATTGGCCTTCAGAAAAGCCTCTATGTCCTTTGTCGTCCGCCCGGCCAAAGCCGGATTGGACGGGGCGTAGTTGTTGGAGCCGGAGCTTGCCGCATTATATTCAATAGAAGAAATGCGTCCCGCAAAATACTTCGGGTCTGTAAACGCTTGGCCGATCAGCTCTGAACCGATCACGTTTCCCTTGTCATCCACGATCAGGCTGCCGCTCGCCTTGGCGGGCATCGCCAGCTTGGAGATGCCGGTCATCGCCAGCGGGTAGGCAAGCCCGCAGATCAAAAGCAGAACGACACTGAGACGAACATTTTGCAGCATGGACATTCACCTATTCCTTTCCATTATGGGTGTCGTGACGATTTAGACCAGGCTCAGCGAGACCAGCGCCAAGTCGATCAGCTTGATGCCGACAAACGGAGCGGCGATTCCGCCCAATCCGTATAAGGCAAGATTGCGGCCAAGCAGCCTGCTTGCGCTCATCGGGACGTATTTGACCCCTTTCATCGCCAGCGGAATCAGGATCGGGATGATGACGGCATTGAAGATCAGCGCGGACAGTATGGCGCTTTGCGGTGTAGCCAGCTGCATGATGTTGAGCGCCGACATCTGCGGAATTGCCAGCATGAACATCGCCGGGATGATCGCGAAATACTTGGCGACGTCGTTGGCGATGCTGAACGTCGTCAATGCTCCGCGGGTCATCAAAAGCTGCTTGCCAATCGCTACCACCTCGATGATTTTGGTCGGATCGGAATCGAGATCCACCATGTTGGCTGCTTCCTTCGCCGCCACGGTACCGCTGTTCATCGCCAGCCCGACGTCCGCCTGGGCCAGCGCCGGAGCGTCGTTGGTGCCGTCTCCCGTCATAGCGACCAGCTTCCCTTGCGCCTGCTCTTTTTTGATCAAGGAAATCTTGTCTTCCGGCTTCGCCTCCGCAACGAAGTCGTCTACCCCCGCCTCACGGGCAATCGTCGCCGCCGTCAGCGGATTGTCGCCCGTGCACATGACGGTGCGGATGCCCATCCGCCGCAGCTCCTCGAAGCGGTCCCGCATACCCGGCTTGACTGTATCTTTGAGATAGATCAGCCCGAGGATGCGTTCGTCCACGGCTACAGCCAAAGGCGTGCCGCCCTCTGTGGCGATCAGCCGCATTTTCTCCTCCAGCTCCGCGGGAATCTGACCGCCTTTTTCTGCGATATGCGCCTTGATCGCATCGACAGCTCCTTTGCGTATTTCACGCCCGTCCGGAAGCAGCGTGCCGCTCATTCTCGTCTCCGCCCGAAATTCGATTCCCACTGCCCGAGGGATATCCAGAACAGGCGAAGAAACTCCCTGCCGCTTTGCCAGTTCGATAATAGACCTTCCCTCCGGCGTCTCGTCAAAGATGGAGCTTTGCGCCGCAGCCAGGCTCAATTCCTCCTCGCTCGCATTCCCGACCGGGAAAAAGGCCGCGGCCATCCGGTTCCCAAACGTAATCGTTCCGGTTTTGTCCAAAATAATCGTGTTGATGTCGCCTGCGGCCTCTACCGCTTTCCCCGATTTGGCGATCACATGGAACTGCGTGACGCGATCCATGCCGGCGATGCCGATGGCTGACAAAAGCCCCCCGATGGTGGTAGGAATCAGGCAGACCAGCAGCGCGATCAGCGTCGCCATGGGGATAGCTGCATTCACGTAACCGGCGATCGGCAAAAGCGTCGTGCAGACGATCAGAAAAATCAGCGTCAGCGTGACGAGGAGCGTGCTCAATGCGATTTCGTTCGGCGTTTTTTGCCGCTTGGCCCCTTCTACGAGACTGATCATGCGATCCAGGAACGATTCGCCCGGATCGGCAGTGATCCGCACCTTGATCGTGTCGCTGACGACCCGCGTTCCGCCGGTGACCGAGTTGAAATCCCCGCCCGCCTCCTTGATCACGGGGGCGGACTCTCCGGTGATCGCCGATTCATCCACCGACGCGACGCCTTCGACAATTTCGCCGTCGCCCGGGATCATTTCGCCCGCCTCGACGATGACGAGATCGCCCTTTCGCAGCTTGGTGGCCGGGATCGCTTTGACGCTTCCATCCTTTTGGACGAGCCGGCCCACCGCATCCTGTTTCGTTTTTTTCAGGCTGTCCGCCTGCGCCCTGCCCCGGCCTTCGGCGAGCGCCTCGGCAAAGTTGGCAAAGAGGATCGTGAACAGCAGGATCAAGCTGACGGCCGCATTGTAGCCCGGATCGGACTGGCCGCCAAAAGAGGTCGGAAAAAAAGCCAAGAGCAGCGTGATCAAAAATCCTGCTTCGACGACGAACATCACCGGATTTTTGCACATCACGCGCGGGTCCAGCTTCCGGAATGAATCCAGCAGAGCCCGTTTGTACAAATCATGGGAAAGCGCGGTTTTGCGCTGTGTACTCATCGAAAGTCTCCTTCCCCCGGAGCCGCTTTGTTTATACTCCGGGTCGGCAATAATCCAAGGTCAGCCATATCAATTACATACACGTGTCTATCGGATCGTCAGCCACTCGGCCACTGGACCCAGCGCAACGACCGGGAAAAAGGTCAGCGCCCCGACGATCAGGACTGTCGCCAAGAGAATAAGCAAAAAGACGCTGCTGTCGGTCTGTAGCGTGCCCAAGGTCACCGGCACCGGCGTTTTTCTGAGCAGCGACCCGGCTACCGCAACCATCGTGATGATGGAGATGTACCGCCCAAACAGCATGACCAAGCCGGTCGAAATATTCCAAAACGGCGTGTTGTCCCCCAGCCCTTCAAAGCCCGAGCCGTTGTTGGCAGCCGAGGACGTGAATTCGTAGACGACCTGCGAAATGCCGTGAAAGCCGGGATTGGAGATGGCGGTGCTGCCCATCCCGGTGGCAAGAGCCACGGCGGACGGCGCCAAAATGATCAACGGGTGGACGAGAAGCGTGAGCGCGATCAGCTTCATCTCCTTTGCCTCGATCTTGCGGCCCAGAAACTCGGGCGTCCTCCCGACCATCAGCCCGGCCAGAAACACCGCCAGCAAGGCGTACATCAGGATGTTGACCATGCCGACTCCGTCGCCGCCAAAGACGCAGTTGAGCATCATCTGCGCGAGCGGAACCAGGCCGCCCAGCGGCGTCAGGGTGTCGTGCATGTTGTTGACCGTGCCGGTCGTGGCGGCTGTGGTCACTGCGGTAAACAGGGCGCTTTGCACGATGCCGAAGCGCACTTCCTTTCCTTCCATGCTGCCCATCTCCTGAGAGAGGCCCGCTTTTGCCAGAGCCGGGTTGCCGTTCGTTTCACTGATGTACGCCATGGTTAAAAAGGCAAGGAACATCAGCCCCATAGCGGCAAACAAAATCCACCCCTGCTTGCTGCTTTTCGCCATGTGCCCAAACGCAATCGGCAGCGCGGCCGGGATGACAAACATCGAGAGCATTTCCAGCACATTGGTAAACGGCGTCGGGTTTTCAAACGGATGGGACGAGTTGACGCCGAAAAAGCCGCCTCCGTTCGTTCCCAGATGCTTGATCGCAACCAGGGAAGCTACAGGCCCTCGCGCGATCTGCTGTTCCACGCCTTCGAGCGTATGGGCGGTCGCCGCCGGCTCCAGCGTCTGCGGTACTCCCTGGCTGACCAGTACCAGCGTGACGACGACAGCCAGCGGGATCAGCAGCCGTGTATGGGCACGCACCAGGTCGACGTAAATGTTGCCGAGGCTACTTTGGCCGGTCACTCCCCGCATGAATGCCATCACGGCGGCGATTCCCGTCGCTGGCGTAGTAAACATCAGGTACATAATGACAGCCATTTGCGACAGATAGGAAAGTCCTGTCTCCCCGCTGTAATGCTGCAGGTTCGTATTGGTCAGAAAGGATGTGACGGTATTGAATGCCAGCAGCGGTTCCATCGCGCCGATGCCCGCCGGATTGCCCGGCAAAATCCCCTGCAGCCGCAAAATCAGATAGCAGATGGCGGCCATCGCCAGGTTGCTGGCCAGCAGAGCCACAACATACTGCTTCCAGTTCATGTCCCCTGTCCGAATGCCGGACACCTTATAGAGGGCCTGCTCTACGCCGCCGAACACTTTGTCCATCCTGGTCCTCTCAAGGGCAAAGGCCCTCTCCAGATAACGGCCCATCGGGATGGCGGCCGCAAGCAGCAAGGCCAAAAACAACGAAATTTGGATGAAGTCCACAACAAGCTCCTCCTCACATGTTTCAAACAGACGGACTCTAGTATTTCTCCGGATAAACAAGGGCGTGGCACAGGTATACGATCAGCCCGGCGGCGATCAACAGCAAAACGCTCATTCCTTCTTCCCCTCCTGCTCTTCTGCTACTGCCTCGCAAAACTTGACGACGCCGTAAAAAATCGCAAACGACAAGGCGATCAGCAATACGGAAACCGCGTCCATCTTCGAGCCTCCCTCCATGCTCAGGAAATTGCTTATAGTCCAATCCACCCGGAATACTTGCTTGCTTTCATCCTCCCTTTGACTTGTCGTGTATGAGCCGAGCGGACTCTTTCGCTTACGCCTCTGCCCCTCTCCCAAGCGATGCCCGGAGCGGTGCCTTTGGGTAAAAAAATAGACCAATGCTTACTCCTTCCCCAGGCGACAAACAAGCACAGGCCACTGCGGGCAGCCAAAAAAACAGCCGCTCGCAAACGGATCGGGCCGGACGGCGATTCATCCAGAATCGCTTCTCCCTTCGATCCGCCGGTTGTGTCTCTTGCTTTGCCTTGTCGGGGAAAAAGTACTCATTGGTCTACCTAACGCCCAGCCGGCAATCCATTGCCCTCTTTGCGCTCTGTCTCCCTGTTCCTTTTTCCAAAACAGACGATTTTTACTGACAGAAAAACGAAAAGACCTGCAAATCAGATCGAACAGGCGGATTGCTGCCGCATTTGGGCAACAAAAAAAGCCTCCTCGAACAGGCGGTCTTTTGACCTCCCTCGCTTTAGCCGACGAAGTTAGCTGACGGGTAGGATGGCGAAAGAGTTTCTCATCCCTTCCACAAAAACCGTGGAATTAACCCCTACTGATTGGGTCCTCCGCTCCCGGGCGCCCCGGGACTAGGCCAGATTTGCAATTGGTTGTTATGTGTCATTATAAGTCGGACGCGATTGGTTGTGAACGGCTGATTTTGACCGATTTCCGATTCTTTTGGGAGAAAAATCGGAATGAAAACGGATAAATCGTTCATTCTCTCAAGCGATCAAATTATTTTGCCCGTTATCTCCCGTTTCCTTTTTTCTCCATTCTCGCGTTGACAGCCTCTCTGGCGCTCAGTAAGATAGGGCTCAATGACAAGATAGGGAGGAATTGGTTTGGCTGTTTCCCACAAGAAGAAAATGGAAGCCGAGATCAGCGAAGCGTTTATCAAGTTTCAGCGCGAACTGATCGGACGCGGCCCGCAGGAAGGAAAATCGTACATCGTCGGCGATATGGTGATCTGCCGCTTCAAAGGCGTCCTCACTGTCGAGGAAAAGCATTTGGCTCATCATGAAAAGGGACGCCGCGTGGTCAAGGAAATGCGAGAGGTCCTGCGCGAGATGTACAGCAAGGAGTGCGAGGAGATCGTCGAAACCATCACCGGCTGCAGGGTGCTTTCCAGCCACAGCGATATCAGCACAAAAATGGGCGAGCGGATCGAGGTTTACGTGCTGAACAAGGATTTGGAGAAGGCGCTGTTGGACATGAAAAGCTAAACTCTAGTGAGTCATCGCCGTTTGGAGGGAACAAAGCTTGAACGAAAAGTATCGGAGGCAGCAGGTGGTGCTCGATCCTCTGAAAGCAAACATTTACAGTATCTTCTTTTCCATCGCTTTTTTCATCGCTGCCCTTTTCCTGTACGGCGGCGAGGTGACGTTTTCCGTGTCGATCCAAGGTCTTTTTCTCTTTCTGCTATTGGTGGTCGCCGGGATTGTCGTCCATGAATGCTTGCACGGGATTGGCTTTTTGCTCAGCAGGGAAGTCTCGTTCTCCGACATCCGCTTTGGATTTGTACCGAAGAAACTGGTTTTCTACTGCTGCTGCGCAAAACCGATTGCGGTATCCCGCTACCGGTTCGCAGTACTGCTGCCCGGCTTGATCTTGGGATTGGTCCCTTTTTGTCTTTCCCTTATGGGACATTCGCTTTTTTGGTACTTGTGGAGCTTTTTTATGATAGCCGGCAGCTTTGGCGATGTTTACATCCTGTGGACACTGCGGAAGTATGACCGGCAGACGCTTATTTCCGATTCTGTGGACAGCATCGGTTATGACGCCTATATTCCCGTGGAAGATGGCAATGGAAGCAAGTGAGGTTTGTCACAGCAGCGTTCATCCACCCCAAAAATACAAAAAAGCCGCGTATGCGAGTGACGTTTGCCATCACCCGATACGCGGCTTCTTTACTTCCAAAAACCGTTTTACGCTACAACATCGTAGCCCTGATCTTCAATCGCTTCCTTGATCGCATCCACAGTCAGTTTGCCTTCGTCGAAAGACACCTCGACCGTTTTTGCCGCCAGGTCAACTTTGCCTGCCGCACCCAGCTCCTTCAGCGCTTTTTCAATCGAGTTTACGCAGTGGTTGCAGGACATTCCTTCTACTTTCAGCGTTACGTTTTGCATCATGATCTCTCCTTCTCAATTTTCCTTTTTATATGATAACCATGCCGCCTCACCGCTCCCAAGGTCAACCCTGGGGATGAGACAGATGGGTCTTGCCTTGTTCTATGGCATGGCCAGCCGGTTGCTGGTGAGGAGCCTCGTCGGGACCGGCCCAGACTGTGTACAGCTGATAGCCGCCGATGACGAGCAGCAGATAGACGATTGCCGAGAGCGCCCATTTTGTTTTGAGATTCATCCTCGTTTCCCCTTTCCCATTACAATTTCACCCGCTGCAGGCGCAGGGCGTTCAGCACGACAGAGACAGAGCTGAAGGCCATTGCGGCCCCGGCCAGCCACGGCGCGAGAAAACCGAGTGCTGCGAACGGAATCCCGACTGTATTGTAGGCGAATGCCCAAAACAGATTTTGCTTGATGTTGCGGATTGTCTTGTGGCTCATCACGATCGCGTCGGCGACACTGGTCAACTCTCCGCGCATCAGCGTGATGTCCGCCGCTTCCATCGCCACATCCGTTCCGGTGCCGATGGCCATGCCGATGTCGGCTGTAGCCAGTGCGGGCGCATCGTTGATGCCATCTCCCACCATCGCTACTTTGCGGCCTTGCTGCTGCAGCTTTTTCACTTCGTCCGCTTTTCCTTCCGGCAACACCTCGGCAATCACCTGGTCAATCCCCGCCTGACGGGCAATCGCTTCTGCCGTCTGCCTGTTGTCCCCGGTCATCATGATGACAGTCAGGCCCATTTCCTTCATCCGCTTTACCGCTTCGCGGGAAGTCGGCTTGATCGTGTCTGCCACGGCGACCATACCAGCCAGGCGTCCATCGACAGCAGCGAGCATCGCTGTTTTTCCTTCCTTCTCCAAGGAAGACATGACATCTGCGGCCTGTTCATAGGAAATCGATTTTTCGGCAAGCAGGCGGCGCGTTCCGACGAGAACCTCCCTGCCGTTTACGACCGCGCGGATCCCGAATCCGGGAATCGCTTCAAACGCTTCAGCAGCCCCCAGTGAAACTCCTTTTTCGCCAATCCCTTTGACAATCGCCTGGGCCAGCGGATGCTCCGAATTTTTCTCGGCGGCTCCGACCAGTGCCAGCAGCTCGCTTTCGTCCATGTCATAAGCAAAGACGTCCGTGAGCTCGGGTTCGCCTTTCGTTACGGTACCCGTTTTGTCCAGTACAATGGTATCCAATCGGTGCGCCGTTTCCAGATGCTCTCCGCCTTTAAACAGGATGCCCAGCTCTGCCGCGCGGCCCGAACCGGCCATGATCGAAGTAGGCGTAGCCAGTCCCAATGCGCACGGGCAGGCAATGACGAGCACCGCGATTCCCTTTTCCAATGCCGAGGCGAAATCGCCCGGCGAAACGAACCAGTACCAGATCACGAAGGTAAGGACGGCAATCCCGACTACAACCGGAACGAACACGCCGGATATGCTGTCCGCCAGGCGCTGGATCGGAGCCTTGGAGCCTTGCGCTTCCTCGACTACGCGGATGATTTGAGCCAGTGCCGTTTCTTTTCCGACCTTGGTCGCCTGAATCTGGAGAAAACCGTTTTTGTTCAGTGTCGCGCCGATCACGTTGTCTCCGACAGTCTTATCCACCGGAATGCTTTCACCAGTCAGCATCGATTCATCGACAGCCGACTGTCCTTCCAAAACGACGCCATCTACCGGCACCTTTTCTCCTGGCTTTACATAGACGATGTCCCCCGGGCGCACTTCGTCTACCGGAATCGTCATTTCCTCTCCGTACCGTATGACCACTGCCGTCTTGGCCTGCAAGCCCATCAGCTTGCGAATCGCCTCCGAGGAGCGGCCCTTTGCCTTGGCTTCGAACAGCTTGCCGAGCAGGATCAAGGTAATCAATACCGCGCTGGTCTCAAAATACAGCTCAATCATGTGGGCCCCTGTGCCGATGGATTGGATCGCCATGTACAAACTGTAGAAGTAAGCGGCCGAGGTGCCGAGTGCGACCAGCACATCCATGTTGGCGCTTTTGTTGCGCAAAGCCTTGTATGCTCCAACATAAAATTGTTTACCGACAACGAACTGAACCGGTGTCGCCAAAGCCAGCTGCACCCACGGGTTCATCAGCATATCGGGCAGCCAGATGAACGAGGTAAAGGAAAAGTGGCTCACCATCGCCCACAGAAGCGGCAGGGAAAGGATCAGGGAAAAGAGAAACTTTCCGGTCTGCCGTTCGATTTCCTGGGCCCGGCGGTCCGCCGTTTCCGCCTCGGACTGCTCATCCTTGCGTACGGCCTGATACCCCAGCTTTTCCACCTGCCTGATCAGGTCGGCGACGCTCGCCTGGCTCGCGTCGTACTCGACAGAGCCTGTTTCCAAGGCGAGGTTGACATGCGCCTGGATGACGCCCGGTACCTTTTGCAGCCCTTTTTCAATCCGGGTCGCGCAGGCAGCGCAGGTCATTCCCGAGATGTTGAGCTCTACCTTGTCGGTGATCACTCCGTACCCCAAATCCTCGATTTTTTTCTGGATGTCCTGAAAGCTCATTTTTTCGGCGTCATAGACAACTGTCGATTTTTCCAGGGCGAGGTTGACGCTTGCGGACTCGACGCCTTCGAGCTTTTGCAGACCTTTTTCGATCCGAATGGCACACGCTGCACATGTCATGCCGGATATGGCGACTGTCGCTTCTTTTACTTTGCCGCTCATGTTGATTCCTCCGAACCAAATACCCATATGGGGTATATTTTTATTAGTATTCCCCTTACGTCTTTTCTTATCGCAACTTCAGTATACAGTACCCCCATAGGGTATATCAAGCGTTTTTTTCAAAAAAAAATTCCCCGCTTGTCCATTTCAGCAAAACGGGGTCTGCGAAGCCATCCGAACGCAGTTGCGCCCTGCTTTTTTTGCTTCATAAAGAGCCTGGTCGGCTCGCTCTATGGCATTTTCCGGGGAGATTGCCTCGGCAGGCAGGAGCGTTGAGACGCCTACGCTCACCGTCACCACACTGCTTGCCTTTGAGCCGCTGTGCGGAATGGCCAGAGATACGATTCGCTCCCTCACATCCTCCGCTATTCCAAGGGCCCGATCTGCGTCTGTACCCGGCAGCAGCACCGCAAATTCTTCTCCACCATAACGGGCGACCATCGCTCCCTGAAGCTTCAGCGCAGATACGGCTGCTGCAGCTGCTCCTGCTGCTTCCCGCAAACACCTGTCTCCCGGTTGATGCCCGTAGGTATCGTTGTACATTTTAAAATAATCGAGATCAAACATAATGAGCGAGAACGGAACCCCACTCGATTGACATGCTTCCCACTCCGCGCGAATTCGCTCGTCGAAGCAGCGCCTGTTGGCTACGCCAGTCAATCCGTCCATATTGGTCAAATCGCGCAAAAGCTGGTTGGCTGACATCAGCTGCTCCTCTGCCCGCTTCCTAAGCGTAATGTCGCGAAAATGAATCAATTGGGCCGGCTCGCCTCGATAGGAAATCCATGTACTCGCCGTCTCGACATCGACCTCGCTGCCATCCTGGCGGCGAAACCTTGTCTCGATCAGATCCGTGACAGACTCCATATGCTTATGCGCATACGTATCGCGACAGGCTTCGGCTCGCCACTCCTCTTTCGTAAAGGTATACAGCGGTTTTCCCAGCAGCTGCTCCCTTTTTTCCAGTCCCAAAAGCTTTAAAGCAGCGTCGTTGGTCAACACAACTCTGCCTTCCGACACCACAAGGACTCCGTCTGGAGAGAGCTGCACCAAGCGCCGGTAGCGCTCCTCGCTCTCCTCAAGCTCGTAAAGCAGGTGATTGGTCCGGCGAATATACGTCATGACCAAATAACTGAGGATCCCCCCCATGAGGGATATTGGCCACTGATACATCGCCACTTGCATTAACAAAGATGTATCGGGAAGATTCATGTACAGAGAAGATGTGGCCACGACAATGCCGTAGAAGTTCAAAAGGATAATCCTGCTCCAGGGCTGCATTCGGAAATAGGACAGGGCGCCACACCCGATTCCGATCAGGATGGCAAAAAATGCAGCAGTCAGCGAGGCGGCACTTACACCATACAATCCCACCCGTCCGACCGCGATGATGACGGCTGAAGCCAGGGCCGCAGGCATCCCTCCGAAAAAAGCTGACAACACAATCACTATATGTCGCAAATCCGCCACCACAGAAGGAGAGACTCTGATCGCATACAGCATCAGCAAGACACCTACCATGCCAAGCAAACCGCCATACACCAGACGGATGCGGATGGGGGACTGGGGTACGACCAGCTTTCCTTTGTAAATATGACCGATGATCAAGAAGCACGAAATCAAGATAGCCAGATTGGTACCGAAATCTTTTAACACACTCTCACGCCTTCTGCTTTCTTAGTATGCCACATGCGACCCCGTCACGGGCGATCAGCATGGCAGACGTACTCCGCTACATCATAAAGCTGCAAGGTTCACTTGTAAATGTTTTCGGACCCTCTTCCTTGAAATCGCAAGCCCGTTGTTGTCAGTTTGTCACCTTTTTGAAATGGCAAAAAGCCCTGCTCCTCCCATTCGGAACAGGGCTTCCCGCATTTGCTTTTGAGCCTTGCATATTCATTAGCCTTGCGTATTTATTTACCCTTGCTTTTTATGATAAGCGGCGGCAATCTGCGCAGCCACGGCTGCATTGTGCTTCACCAGGGCAATATTGGTTTGCAGGCTTTTGCCTTCTGTCAGTTCTTTTACTTTCGAGAGCAAGAACGGCGTTACCTTTTTGCCGGCGATTCCGTTTTCTTTCGCTTCCTTCAGCGCTTGCAGAATGACTGCCTCGATCTTGCCGTGATCAAGCGCATCCTTCTCCGGTACCGGGTTGGCGATGACAAGACCGCCGTCCAGACCGAGCTTCCACTTCGTATCCATCACGGTTGCGACTTCTTCTGGAGCATCCAGACGGAAATCGACGCCAAAGCCGCTCTCTCTTGCGAAGAAGGAAGGGAACTCATCCGTGCGATAGCCGACGACAGGCACCCCTTGTGTCTCCAAGTATTCGAGGGTACGGCCGATATCGAGAATCGACTTGCATCCGGCGCATACGACTGCGAGGCCCGTTTGCGCCAGCTCGGTCAGGTCAGCAGACACGTCCCAGGTGATTTCGCCTTCGCGGTGAACACCGCCGATGCCGCCTGTGGCAAAAACGCGGATGCCTGCCAGCTGGGCTGCGATCATCGTACCGGCTACCGTCGTCGCCCCGATTTTGCCGCTGGCGAGAATGTACGGGAAATCGCGTCGGCTTACTTTTTCAACGGATTTGTTCGTCGCGAACTCTTCCAGTTCACTTTCCGACAGCCCGATCTTGATTTTTCCGTCCATAATCCCGATCGTTGCCGGTACCGCGCCGTTGTCACGGATGATCTGCTCGACTTCCTTCGCCATCTCGATATTTTGCGGATACGGCATCCCGTGGGAAATGATTGTTGTTTCCAGGGCTACAACTGGCAAGTTATTGTCCAATGCATGGCGCACTTCATCTGTAAAAGTCAGGTATTGTTTCATCCGTTATCGCTCCTCTTCGTATTGGTTTATCGTTTGTTCCAGTTCCTCCGGCTTCAGCAGCGGCGATACCGAATACTCGGTCTGCAGCGTCAAGGCCGAAGCAGCCATGCCGAGCCGGCACGCTCTGCCCAGCGGCTCACCGTTTACGACCCCGTACAAAAGACCGGAGGCAAAAGCGTCGCCCGCTCCCGTCACGTCCACTACCTCTGTCGGGTAGGGGGCCAGCTTCTCCGCCTGGTCCTCCGATTGATAATAAATGCCCTGTTCGCCGAGCGTCACCACGACACTTTTCACGCCTCGTGCCCTGATTTTCCGGCACGCTTCTTCGCAGTCCTGCATGGTTTTGATCTCCATGCCTGACAAAAGCTCGGCTTCCTCTCGATTCGGCAGGATTGCTTCGACTCCGTCCAAACGCTCGGGCAGTTTTTCCGCCTTGGCAGAAGAAACCGGATCGACGAACAGCGCGATGCCCTCATCCCGGCAGCGTCCGATCACGTATGCCAAACAGTCTGCAGGAAGGTTCGTATCGAGGTAAACGGCCCGGGCGGCTGCGATATGGGACCACCGTTCCGCAAACATTTGCGGCGTGAGCGTATCGTAAATATCCATATTCGCCAGGGAGACGACCATTTCGCCTTCCTTGTCCAAAAGCGCCGTGTACGTACCGGTTCGCTGAGTGGGCAACCGCCACACCTGGCTGATATCGACCCCGTGCTTTTTCGTTTCCTGCAAAATCCAGTCGCCTTCCTTGTCTTCCCCGACACAGCTGATCAGCGAGACATTGCAGCCAAGCCGACCGAGATTTTCCGCGATATTGCGGCCGACCCCTCCGCATGATTCAGAGATGGTTACCGGATTCGATGAGTGGAGCCGTACTTGCTGCTTGGCCCGCGCTTTCCGGTCCAGATTGGCTCCGCCGATGCAGACGATCAGCTCTTCGTCGCGAAGAATATAGGCCCGTCCTTTGATTTCGCCGCGCTTGGTCAGCTGCGCGATATAGCCAGCCACCGCCGACCGGGAAATGCCCATCTTGTCAGCCAGCTCCTGTTGGCTGACGAACGGATTTTCACGAATGTAGCGGAGGATTTGTTTTTCTTTGTCCACGGCCCTCCTCCTTTCTGCCTTAGTAGCATTTGCAACTCGAACTGCTTCTCTTTACAAACAAAAGTTTATCACATAGACAAAAGTT
The DNA here is from genome assembly GCF_038592925.1 of Brevibacillus sp. FSL K6-2834. NCBI lineage: Bacteria > Bacillati > Bacillota > Bacilli > Caryophanales > Paenibacillaceae > Brevibacillus > Brevibacillus sp. FSL K6-2834. The sequence continues at coordinate 505,864 of NZ_CP151945.1, read as the reverse complement.
TTCAAAGAGAAAATAATGGTGCCGCAAGAAAAAACGCATTCTTTGACCATCCGCGAAAAGATGGTCACAAGAATGCGCTTCTATAACGGCTATGCTGTGTTATGTTGCTTTTTTGCTAATCCATGGTTGATCGCTTTTGATCGCCTGCATTTTCCGACCTCTATGCCCGCCTTTTTTTACGATCCTACGGCATTCTGCAGCGCCGGCTCCTTCGCTTTTTCCCGATGGCGGGACAGGGCAAAAATCGTCCCGATAATGCACAAACCGCCGATCCACTCAAACATCCCGAACGACACATGCAGCCAAACAACGGTCGTAATCACGGCAGACAATGGTTCCGCGCAGGCAAGCAGGCTGGTTTCTGTCGGGCGGATATAGTTCAGACTGTCTACGTACAGATAAAAGGGAATCAAGGTCCCAAACAAGACGATGAAGACAACAGCCAGAACCGATGGAACCGACCAGATCATGTCAGTTGCTTGCCAAGGCTGTTTTGCCAGGCAAAGACCGATGCCCCCGATCAGCATCGCCCAGCCAAGGACGACTGTAGACCCCCAGCGCCCCAAAAGCGGCTTCGGGTATACGGTGTAAAAAGCAAGCGCCAGCGCCGAGGCCAGCCCCCAAATAACGGCGGCAGCGGAAATCGTCAGCTTCCCCGGATTTCCTCCCGTGATGAGCAGATACGTCCCCCCGAGAGCCAGGATCAGAGCCGTCACCTGTGCTGCTGAAGGCAACTGCCGAAGTTTGATGACGAGATACACAACCAGAAAAACGGGCCCCAAATACTGCAGCAGCGTCGCAGTCGCCGCATTGCCCGCTTCGATCGAGGCAAAATACGTATACTGGACCGCGAGCATGCCTGCGATCGAAAACAGCAGGAGCCGGGCCAAATCACCGCCGGAGAACAAAATCCGCCAAACATTCTGACGATGCGGCCCACATAATGACAGCGCGAGCAGGATCAATCCGGAGGCGAGCAACCGTGACGCTACCAGCCAATCCGTTTGAAACTGATAATGCTGCATGAGCGATTGGGCCACGGTGCCTGAGACTCCCCATAAGATCGAAGCGACAATCACCATTGTAAAGCCGCGGACGCGCAATGAAGAAAACATGGTGTTTTTTCTCCTCTCCCATCCAATATATTATGCAATATATCGCATTCTGCTGTAAAATACAAGAAGATGCTTCTTTTACCAAAACGCCTTCTAAGGAGGACTTGCCATGCCTCTTCCCCCCAATTTGCGAAAGGTCGAACGAACCTCCGCGAAAAACAAGGTATTGCAGCAGCTGCAGACCTGGATCATAGACGGTACCCTGCAGCCGGGCGAAAAAATATTGGATACGGAGCTGGCCGACGCGATAGGAGTCAGCCGGACGCCTGTACGGGAGGCGCTGCAAATCCTGGAGCTGCAGGGCTTTGTAGAGATGCAGCCCGGTGTGGAGACGCGAGTGACCAAGCTGGCTCCCGAAGACGTCCCCAACATCTACCGGCCGCTCATCGCCTTGGAAGCGCTGGCTGCGGAGCTGGTCGTGCCCAAGATCACCGATGCGGTGCTGGACGAATTGACCGAGCTGAACAGGCAGTTTTCCGAAGCGATCGAGACAAGCCAGTCATATGCCGCCATGGAGCTGGACGAGGCGTTTCACAAGCTGATCCACGAAACGGCCGGAAATACGTACATATCATCCTTTACCTCCCTCTTGCACATGCATTTGCGCCGGTTAAAATTTGTCTTCTTCCAGCATTTTTTGCCTGCCCGCACTTCAGTAGAAGAGCATCGTCTACTGATTCAGGCCCTCCGCGACAAAAATGCGGCGGCCGCTGTCGAAGCGATGACGCAAAACTGGCTCAGACCCATGCATGAGGTAGCACGCCAACTGGAAAAAGCAAACAAAGGAGACGACTGATGAATAAACCCTCGCTAAAGCTTTCCCTGATTGAGTCGAATGAAGAAAGAAAGGCATACCGCTCTCTTTTGCTTTTGGCAGATGACTGGGCCGAGGCCGTTGACCAGTACATGTACGAAGGAGAGCTGTATATCGCCCAGGATCAGCAGGACCAAGTGCTGGGCGTTTGTCTGATGCACGCTTTGTCCCCCGAGGAAGCGGAGATCAAGAACCTCGCCGTCCGGCCGGAATTCCGCGGACAGGGAGTGGGGAAGGCCATAATTGAAGAGCTTTGCAGCCGCTTCGCCTCCAAAGGCTTTTCACGGATCATAGTAGGCACCGCCAATTCCAGCATCGACAATCTGGCTTTTTACCAAAAGGCGGGCTTCCGCATGACAGAAATTCGCAAGGATTTTTTCTGTTCCTATCCCGAGCCCGTGATTGAAAACGGGATCCGGGCATGGGACATGGTCATGTTTGAACGCCCTCTGTCTGCATCTTGCTGAAAAAGTCTTGGAAGCTGTCCCCGCTTGCCGATTCCCCCGGCGAAAGGATGATTTGCTGTCCATCGGCACATACTACCGAAAAAAATGGGTGGGATGATGGTGTCGAATCAAACAGACGGACGATACAACAACGCGCAGGCAAAAGGCGAAGACAAGCAGGAAGGCGAGTTCTTCTACTTTGATCTGTCAGACGAGCACCATGAGAAGCTCTTGGAAAAGGAATTGAAGGAAGGTCACGAAAATCCTCTTGGACCTCTGGAAGAGGTAACAAAAGTGGAATATTAAAATCAACCTGGAACCGGCTCCGGCTATGAAAACAAATGGCCGGAGCTTTTTCCTGCTTTCCCTTTCTACATTGCGATGCGGGATACGTTGCTGCCGTTTTGTCCGCTTCTTTGACAAGCACCACTAAGAGGTGTATAATTATCTTAAATTTGAGATATGTACTGAACTAAATCCTACAGGGGGTGCACGCATGCCCGAAGAACAGCAACATCGTGACGACTCGCTTTTGCTGATGGTGGTTTTGGCCCGTGCCTATAACTGGGTAACGGCACATACCACGCGGGAAATCCGCCAGCATGGGTTGAATCCCACCGAGTTTGGCGTACTTGAGGTGCTGTACCATAAAGGTCCCCAGCCTCTCCAGCAAATTGGCGAAAAGATCCTGATCTCGAGCGGTAACATTACGTACGTCGTGGACAAACTAGAAAAGAAGCAGCTTCTGGTCCGCAAGCCATGTGCCGAAGACCGGCGGGTTATTTACGCAGAACTGACGGAAAAAGGTCAACAGTTTCTGGCTTCCATCTTTCCCTCCCATAAAATAGCCATTGAGCAAGCCGTCAGTGGCCTCAATCCGGAGGAAAAGAGAAGCGCAATCGAGCTGTTAAAAAAGTTGGGGCATTCTGCTCAAGAGCGCTTTCATAAATAAAAAAACATGGAAGTGTAAAAACTCTTGACAAGATCCTCGATACGTAATAATCTTAAAATCAAGATTTACTATTTCAAGGTTATATACTTTCCTTTTGAAAGGGGAATAAGAAAAGCATGAGTAAAGTATTATTTATCAAAGCCAACAACCGTCCCGTGGAGCAAGCAGTCAGCGTAAAGCTGTACCAAGCTTTCGTGGACTCTTATAAGGAGACCCATCCACAAGACGAGATCGTAGAACTGGATTTGTTCGCAGAAAACCTGCCATACTACGATGTAGAAAAAATCAATGCCATGTTCAAACAAGGCAAAGGAATGGAAATGACTGCTGAAGATCAAAAAGCAGCTGAGCTGGTTAACAAATATCTGAACCAGTTTATCGAAGCCGACAAAGTGATGATCGCATTCCCGCTGTGGAACTTCACTGTACCTGCTGTCCTTCACACGTATTTCGACTACCTGTGCCAAGCAGGCAAAACATTCCGCTACACTGCAGAAGGTCCAGTTGGGCTGTTGAACAACAAAAAAGTGGCTCTGCTGAACGCACGCGGCGGCGTATACTCCGAAGGTCCTGCTGCCAATGTTGAAATGGCTGTTAAATACGTGCAAACCATTCTGGGCTTTCTGGGCGTGAAAGACATGTCCACTGTCATCGTAGAAGGCCACAATGCGTCCCCTGACAAAGCGGAAGCACTTATTCAAGAAGGCATTGAAAAGGCTGCAAAACTGGCGGAGTCCTTCTAAGGCCCGCCGGCCTTTTTTTGGACTAATATCTCAAATTCAAAATACTCTAATTTAAAATTATTTTACAAGGAGTGAATGTATGATGGTAGATGTAGGTTTGTTGATCATTCGTCTTGTTGTCGGTCTTACTTTTGCAGCTCACGGTACACAAAAATTGTTTGGTTGGTTTGGCGGTCACGGATTAAAGGGTACGGGCGGATGGTTTGAATCCATCGGCATGAAGCCCGGCGTCGCCATGGCTCTGATGGCTGGTTTGAGTGAACTGATTGGCGGACTGCTGTTTGCTGCCGGAGTCGGCACCTGGGTAGGCGCTGTGCTGATCATCGGCACGATGCTTGTAGCGATTGTAAAAGTCCACGGCCCTAACGGATACTGGGCAACACAAAACGGCTACGAATACAATCTGACCCTGATTGCTGTCGCTTTGGGCGTTGCTCTGATCGGTCCTGGTGCCTATACGCTGTTCTAATCAAAAACAATCAGCATGTTATGCCTTGCCCTTATGCAAAACAACAGCTAGCATAGAAGCTACTTTCTATGTCATATATGTCCCATAACAAGGAGGCCATTATGCACATTTCCATCTATACACCGGACCAACAAGGAAAAGGCCATTTCGGCAATGGCGAAATCGTGGAGAGCAAACCGATTGCTTTTCCCCACGAGGAAACGGCTGTCAAGCGCGTCGGCCCCCTCTTTTACTGGGCTTGGGCCAAATCGCTGACGACGTTTGAAATACCGCTGCATCCGCACTCCGGCTTTGAAATCGTTTCGTACGTGCTAAACGGAACGGTTGGTCACCGCGATACACTAGGCAATTTGCAGCAAGTATCCACCGGCGGAGCGCAAGTAATGCAGACCGGATCAGGAGCTTATCACGCCGAAGAAATGAGTACAGGCACGGAAATGTTTCAAATCTGGTTTGAGCCTCATCTCTCCCAGGCGGTCAAGGTGCCGCCCACTTACAACCAGTACAATCATGAAGAGTTTCCGCTCGATGTGATTGACGGCGTACAGGTGAAACGGGTGATCGGTACGGATGCGCCGATTTCTCTCGTGACCGACTCTTTGATGAGAGATATCATCATCCCGGCCAATCATTCCTATCGTTGGCAGCTTCCAAAGGGGTATTCCCTGGCAGCAGTTGTCGTTTCGGGCAAAGGGGAGCTGCATTTGGCAGAAGGAGCGAGTGGCCTTCACGGCGGCGATTTTGCCGTGGTGTCCTCGGATCAGGCCGGAGAGCTCCGGTTTAGCGCCCCTTCCGGTGAATCGCTCCGCCTCGTTGCGATTCAGGTGCCGTCAGAGGTGGACTACCCGCTATACCGAAAGTAAACAACTAGGCAACCTTCCAAACCGTACGATTGAACAGGCCGCTCCGCTGACTGGAGCGGCCTGTTTGTTTGCCTTTGCATATTCCGGCCCCTCCCAAGAGACAATAAAAGGGAATGTTTGACAAAGCATCACAGTGAAAGGACGTTATACGGTGGACGATCTTGTACTGGCGCGAGCCACATTTGGCACTACGATGGCCTTTCACATCATCTTTGCCACTTTGGGCGTAGGGCTGCCCCTGATGATTTTGCTGGCCGAAATTCTCTTCCAGCGCACCCGGGACCGCGACTACGAGCTGATGGCCAAACGCTGGACAAAAGGACAGGCCATTTTGCTCGGTGTGGCCATTCCCTCCGGCACCATCGCAGGTGTACAGTTGTCCCTTTTGTGGCCCGGCTTTATGGAAGTAGTCGGGAAAGTGATCTCCCTGCCGTTTCAAATCGAAATTTTCGCCTTTTTCCTGGAGGCGCTCTTCATGTCCATCTACGTCTATGCCGCCGATCGATTGACCCCGCTGATGCGGCTCGTTTCCGTTTTTATGATCCTGCTTGGGGCTGCTGCTTCAGCGGTTCTCATCACCAATGTCCATGCTTTTGAGGGTACGCCCGCCGGTTTTCGCATTGAAAACGGAGAGGTCGTGGATGTGGACCCCTGGGCGGCATTTTTTAATCCGAGCTTTTTCGTCACTGCGGGCCATGTCGTCGTCTCCGCCTTTATGACAGGCGCTTTTGCCATCGCATCCGTCGCTGCCTGGAAAATGATCAAGTCCGATCAGGAGAGCCGGGAATACGCCTTCCACCAAAAAGCGCTGCTCCTCGGCTTGATCGTCGGCGGGTCTTTCTCGCTCCTCACCGCCTTGAACGGCCACGAATCGGCCCAACTGCTGCACCGCTATCAGCCTGAGAAGCTGGCGGCAGCCGAAGGTCTTTTCCAGACCCAGGCCTATGCCCCGCTGGCCGTCGGAGGTTTTACCGATCCGGAAACCCAGGAAGTGAAATACGGAATCGAAATTCCCTGGATGCTCAGCTTTTTGGCGGGAAACCGCTTTGACGAGGTGGTGGTCGGGCTCAATGACTTCCCTCGGGAGTACTGGCCTCCCCTCTATATCCACACCTTGTTTAACGGCATGGTGGGAATCGGCTCCCTTCTGATCGTCGTCGGATTGCTCGGCTTTGCCTGGAAAAAACTGCTGCGCCGCTCCGTGTTTCCGCGCTGGGTGCTGGGCATCTTTGTCCTTAGCGGCCCGCTGGCTTTGCTCGGCATCGAATTCGGCTGGATCTTTGCCTGTACGGGCCGCCAGCCCTGGGTCATCTACCGGGTGATGCGCACGGCCGACTCTGTCACCCAATCAGCCGGGATCGGCCCGCTGTTTTTCACCTTTCTCGCCGTTTACCTGTTTCTCGGCATCGTGACCATTCTGGTCTTTCGCAGCTATTTTGGCCGCCACCCGCTGGAGCTTCATCCAACGGACCGGCCGTCGGGAGAAACAGCCCCCTAATTTGATCCAAGGAGGCTTCTGTTCATGACGGACACGATTTTGGCGATTACGCTGGTGTGGATCTTTGTGGTGATTTACGCAGTAGCCGCATCCTTTGACTTCGGCGCCGGCTTCTGGTCGATGGTTTATGTAAACCGCATAGATACAAAGGCGACAAGCATCGCCAACCGTTACCTGTCCCCGTCATGGGAGGTTGTCAACGTATTTATCGTGCTGATCGTCGTCGGGCTGGTCACGTTTTTTCCCGGAGCCACCTACACGCTCGGCACCGTGCTGCTCATCCCCGGAAGCCTCATCCTCCTGCTGATTTTGATCCGCAGCGCCTTTATGGTTTTCTCCCATCTCGTCCGCAAATACGATAAAACGCTCGCCTTCTTTTCCGGAATCAGCGGCCTTTTCATCCCGGCTCTGCTGATCCTGGTCCTGCCGCTGACGCAGGGCGGATTTATTCAAACGATCGATGGGGTGGAAAGACTGGACTGGGGAGCGCTGCTGACGAGTCCGCATGTATACGCCTATGTAGGACTGGCTGTGAGCAGCACCCTCTTTCTCTCCTCGCTGCTGCTCGCGGACTACTCCCGCGTAGCCAACGCACAGCAAGCCTTTCGCGTCTACCGTCGCGACGCCATTCTCATCGGTCCCCTCACCTTGCTTGCCGCCGTTTTGACAGTCGTCACGATGAAAACGGAGGCGAGCTGGCTCTATGAGAGGCTGCTTGCCTATCTCCCGTGGCTGATTGCTTCCGTCGCGTGGTTTTTGGTCGGTTATATCGCTCTGTTGATCCCGCCGGAGCAAAAACGGCTTGCCTATGCGCCGCGACTTGCCGTTGTCGGCGTCATTATTCAATATCTCTTGGCAAGCTACGCCTACGGAGCCGCCCGTCTGCCCTATATCGTGTACCCTACCGTTACGATCGAATCCGGTTTTACTCACCCCAACACGTTCCGGGCTTTGTTCGTGAGCTATCTGGTCGGCTTCGCCATCCTCATCCCCGGGTTTGTTTTCTTCTGGCGGATGTTTATGAAAGATGAACAGTATATTCAGCAAAAATAACCTGCGTGGGGTCTGCTCCGTCTTTTCTGGCATAAAAAAAGCCTCCCCCCGATTAACGGGAGGAAGCTGTCTCTTTTGCAAGCATGCTGCCTTCCTGGGCATATTGCGTATGCCAGGAAAAGGCTTTTTCGAGTACATGCGGTGTATGGCCGCCGCGGGTCAGCGCTTCCTCGAAATAATCGCGGAGCTGATCCCGGTACAGCGGATGCGCACAGTTTTCAATGATCAGGCGGGCTCTCTCGCGGGGAGCCAGTCCGCGCAGATCAGCCAGCCCTTGCTCGGTCACGATGATGTCTACGTCGTGCTCGGTGTGGTCCACATGGGATACAAACGGAACGATACTGGAGATGTGTCCGTTTTTGGCAATCGACTTGGTGACAAAGATGGCGAGGCGGGCATTCCGGGCAAAATCGCCCGATCCGCCGATGCCGTTCATCATGCGTGTGCCGGATACGTTGGTCGAATTGACGTTGCCGTAGATATCCACTTCCAGAGCCGTGTTGATGGAGATCAAGCCCATGCGGCGAATCAGTTCGGGATGGTTGGTGATCTCCTGCGGCCGAAGCAGCAGCTTGTCGCGATACTGGTCCAGGTTTTCCATGACGTGATTCATTTTTTCAGCCGTCAGCGTGATGGAGCAGCCCGAGGCAAAAGCGATCTTGCCCGCATCCAGAAGGTCGAATACAGCGTCTTGCAGCACTTCCGAAAACACCGTCAAGTCGGAAAACTCGGAATCCAAAAATCCGTTGAACACCGCGTTTGCAACCGTTCCGATCCCCGATTGAAGCGGAGCGAGATTGCGCGGCAAGCGGCCCTTTTCCACCTCTTCGCGCAAAAAGCGGATCAGGTGGCCTGCCATGACCGCCGTCTCCTCATCCGGTTCGACGATGGTAGACGGAGAATCCATTTGATTGGTGATAACGATTCCTTTTACCTTCGCCGGATCTACCGGTATGCCGATTTGGCCGATGCGCTGGTCTACCTTGGTCAGCGGGATTGGCTCGCGCTCGCCCTGTTTTCCCGGCGTATACACGTCGTGCAAGCCTTCCAAAGCGGCAGATTGCACCATGTTCAATTCAATGATGACATGCTTGGCGTACTCGACAAATATATTGGAGTTCCCGACCGACGTGGCGGGAATGATGTATCCGTCTTCGGTTACTGCAACCGCTTCCACAATGGCGTAATCAATCGGATCCAGCACGCCGGAACGAATCCATTCGGCAGTGTGGGATAAATGCTGATCGATAAACATCATTTCGCCGCTGTTGATTTTTTTGCGCATGACCGGATCTGCTTGAAACGGCAGCCGCTTGCGAACAATGCCTGCCTCGGCCATAACGGCGTCTACATCGGAACCGAGCGATGCCCCTGTATATACATTGACGGAAAACGGTTTTCCTTCCCGCTTTGCCCGTTCGGCCAGCGCGACCGGAACTACCTTGGCATCTCCCGCCCGGGTAAAGCCGCTCAAACCCAATGTCATGCCGTCTTCGATCCAGCTTGCTGCTTCTTCTGCTTGAACAATTTTATCGTGAAGGCGTTTATCGCGTAAGCGCTCCCATACCATGTATGACCACCTGCCACTTTCGATCTTGTTTTCTTTACAGTATCACACGGTCGCTGAGCGGGCACTCGATTTGGGTCGAAGCAGAAGAATTCGCGGTGAAACAGAAAATTTGGCAGTTAGTTGTTCGGCTGGTGAATGATAGATTCCGGAACTGGTTGTCATTACTCTCTGCTGTTTCATTTATTGCCTGTGGGTCGGACTTTAGTGGAGGAGATGAAAAAGCAGAAAACGCTCCAGTACGGTGGGACACTTGCTGCGGGTAACACTGTCCGGCTGCACTCCAAAAGCGGAACCGCGTCCAAAAGCAGCGGTTTCGGGGGAAGCTGTTCAGAGTTGGACGCTGAGAGCGTGTTCCGCTCTTTCCGTTCCGCCTGGGCGGTGTCCCAAAGACTTTCGCGTTTTCTGCTTTTTCATCTCTACAGCTTGTATTGTCTTTCATGCTTTCTTCAATCAGAGAAAAACAAACGTTTAAGAGATGAGTTTCAGTCCGATGGCAGCAGCTAGCACCATGGCCATGAACAGGATACGACGCCATTCTTTTGATTCACCGAAGAAAAGCATGCCAACTAAAGCGCCTCCCACAGTACCAATCCCCGTCCATATCGCGTAAGCCGTACCCATAGGAAGACTTCTCATTGAAAAAGTCAAACAAATGAAGCTAAAAATAATCCCCCCGGCAACAGCAGATAAGCCTTTGAAGTGATTATAAATAGACGGTTTTTTAATCCCCACTTCTGCAGCGATATCAGCGAGAGAGGCACCCTCAACCTGAATGTAAAAAAGCAAGCCGATGACCGGCTTGCCGTTTAAAATCCCAATATTTGTCGAAATGAACTCGCATACGACTGGCTGACAGGCACGCGGGTGCGCTGCTTATCTTTCATCTCTAATAGAAAGGTTGAATGGAAGTGAGGGTGGATATAACCGATCGCCTCCAGATTGACCAGAAAAGAGCGGTGGCAGCGAATAAAGCTGGCGGGTGACAGCATTTGCTCCAGCTCTGACAGGCTGTAGCGGTTTGCATACGAATCCGTCGCTGTATGCAGCAATGTCTTCCCTTCCTGGGAGCGGATGTACATGATATCGGATATCGGAATGGGCAGCCAGCCATCCTCTCCTTTGCCGATCAGCACTTTCGGCTGCGGCATGAACTGCTTGGGGTAGATCGCTGTAATGCATCCTTCTACGCGGCCGCTGCGCAGCAACGGAAGGGAAACCCCGTAGTACGGGATGCCAAAAACACCGCTTTCCACATACTCCGATACTTTTTGCCTGGCCGTCAACGCTCTGTACGTCGCTGACCCTTCTCGCACCTGATCTCCCGGTTTGATTTTCAGATCAATGCTTGCGCTCGGCTGATAGTAGATATAGCGTCCGCCTTCCGAAATCGCAACAGAAACGCCGTCCGGTATTACCTCTCCGATCATTTGCAGTACTTCGGGCACCAATGTTTTCTCCATAGATCATCCCTCTGTATCCTGTTTCTCATCTCTATTAAACCACAATTTTACCCGCTGTGAGCACGAGACACGGAAATGACACAGCTGCATTCTGTTGGAAAATCAGACAATCGAGTAGGAGGGGGCGACTAACCCCCGTCCTCTCACACCACCGTACGTACCGTTCGGTATACGGCGGTTCACCAAGCTTGACGAATTTGAGAATATCGTTGCACTAAGCTTTTCAGCCCTTGTTGTTGCCAGTAGGCAATGCCGAGGGCTTTGTGTATATGCGGAGACTTTGTGGTACGCCATGCACCCTTGCGGGTATTTGCAATTTCAATGGCTTTTACGTGAGATATGCCAAGAGAACGAAGTTCTCGATATCTGGTTCTCACGCGTTTCCACTGCATCCACAAACAAAGACGGAGCCTGCGCCTTGTCCATTCCTCAATGGATTGTAGAATGCCCTTCGCGTCTGCAAGGGCGAAATATCCAATCCAGCCCATGAGGTACTGATTTATTCTTTCAATCCGCTTCTCCATCGAGATGCTCCACACCGGATTCGTGATCGTGCGGATTTTCTCTTTTAGCTTGAGGAGGGATTTGGGGTGGATGCGAATCCTTGTCTGTTTTGCAAAGGTAAAACTAAAGCCCAAGAATTTTCGTTTCCATGGTCGGTCTATCGCGCTTTTCTCCTCATTTACTTTTAGCCTTAGTACCTTCTCCAAGTGGTTTTGAATACTCTTCTTTACTCGTTCCCCTGCCCGTTTTGTTTTCACGTAGATATTACAATCGTCTGCGTAGCGGCAGAAACGGTGGCCTCTCTTTTCGAGTTCCTTGTCCAAATCATCAAGTAGGATATTTGCCAAAAGTGGGCTTAACGGCCCACCTTGCGGTGTTCCTTCACTTGATGTTGTACAGACGCCATTTATCATGATCCCCGCATTCAAGTAGGAACGAATCAGTCTTAAAATTCTCTTGTCCTGAACTTTTCGAGCCACACGGCTCATTAGAATATCATGATTTACGCGATCAAAGAATTTCTCTAGATCGATGTCCACCACGAAACGATATCCTTCGGAGATATACGCTTGCGCTTTCCTTACTGCCATGTGAGCGCTACGTTTTGGACGGAACCCATAGCTAGATTCCGAGAAGGTGGGGTCGAAGATCGGCGTTAACACTTGGAGGATGGCCTGCTGAATAAAGCGGTCTACCACGGTGGGAATGCCTAATAACCTTACACCACCGTCAGGTTTCGGGATTTCGACTCTGCGAACAGGTGAAGGTCTATAGGTTCCCCTTTCCATCTTCTCGCGGATGGCTTGCCAGTGTTCACGTAGATAATCGCGTAGTTGTTCGGTTGAAACACCATCGACTCCACCGACACCTTTGTTTTCCTCCACTCGTTGGAGTGCCATCCGTAAGTTTTCCCGTGATAAGACTTTTTCCAGCAAATCCATAATGATGTTCCTTCCTTCGCACATGCGGACTCCGTGCTTGCTGTACGATACTCAGCCCTCTTTTGTACCCTCGGGGCTTCACCCCTGCTCTTCAAAAGTAGTTCCTTGACAGAATTCTGCTTCGACGTACCGTATCAAAAGACATGGATCGCATGCTGGCTTGATGTTCGGCCCTTCCCCATTCAAGCGTCCTCTACTCGGGTACTATGGCCTCTGCTGACTTCTGCATGTTCAGCGTCTCCTTACGGAGACGGTTACCAACAGTTGAAGGCGTTTCATGCAGACCTCCCCAGGTAAGAACGATAACTTTCATCCCATGTACCTGCCCAAGTTTACTACTGTATCCCTTGGCTGTATGGGGCTTTGTCTTGTTTGGCAGACTCGCCCGGATACAACAGCCTCAAATTGGGTTCGTGTACCTCAGGTCGGGATTTTGCCGCCGGCTTCCTTCAGATTCGACCTCGCGGTCGACACCCTTGCCTTGAGCTAACGGTTGGTACAGCCAACCCCCGTTCGGGACTTTCACCCTATAGCTATCGCCCATGCTGGGCGCACCAAAAAACTGGCATCGCACGAGGCAATGCCAGCAAACGATTCGATGTTTTCCCAAGCAAAGAAGCGAGCAGTTTTTCGCGTGCTAAACCATCAGGAAGATTTCCGCTTCGGCTCAGACGCATCGTGGTATTTGTATTCCTTTTCCCAGAAATCCGCATCCTTGATTCCCAGCTTTACCGGATCGAACACAGGGTCTTTTCCTTGTTTTTTCTGATCCTCGTAATCCTTCAGCACCTTCAGCGCCGGCTTCGTCAAAAGAAGTATGGCGATGACGTTCAGCCAGGCCATGCTTCCTACCCCGATGTCGCCAAGCGTCCAGGCAAGACTGGCCGATTTCACGCTTCCGTAGAAAACGACGCCGAGAATCACGATCTTCAATGCGTAATCCGACCAGATTCGTTTCACCGTGCGGTTCAAGTAGGCCAGATTGGTCTCGGCCATGTAGTAATAAGCCATAATCGTTGTAAATGCGAAGAACAACAGGGCGATCGCGACGAACGGAGCCCCAAATCCGGGCAGCACCGATTCGACAGCCTGTTGGGTGTAAACCGGCCCCGGCTCCACATCGCCCAGGTTGTTTACAATCGCGGGAGCACCTTCAGGCGTTACGTTGTACATCCCGGTAAAAAGAATCATGAAAGCGGTTGCAGTACAGACGAAAAGGGTATCGACATAAACGGAAAAAGCCTGAACAAGCCCTTGCTTCGCCGGGTGCGACACTTCCGCCGCAGCCGCTGCGTGAGGAGCCGTTCCCTGTCCGGCTTCGTTGGAGTAGATTCCGCGTTTTACCCCCCAGGCGATAGCAGAACCGATGATGCCGCCGAAGGCCGCGTCCGCTCCGAAAGCGCTTGAAAAAATCAAAGACAGAACAGCTGGCAATTGAGAAATATTGAGAATGACAATGATTAAGGCAACCAAAATATACCCGAGAGCCATGAAAGGCACTACGATCTGGGCAACGTTTGCAATCCGTTTCACACCGCCAAAAATGATGAAGGCAAGCACAGCAACGAGGAAAATGCCTGTAATTGCCGGATGAATCCCGAAAGCGTTTTCCATCCCTGCGGCAATGCTGTTCGCCTGAACGCCAGGCAAAAGCATGCCTGTAGCAAAAACCGTCACGATGGCAAACAACACTGCGTACCACTTCAGCTTGAGACCCTTTTCAATGTAGTAAGCAGGACCGCCTCGGAATTGTCCGTCTTGCTTTGTCTTGTACACTTGGCCGAGCGTCGCTTCGACAAAGCCTGATCCGGCCCCGAGGAAGGCGATCAGCCACATCCAGAAGACAGCCCCTGGACCCCCGTAAGCGATAGCGGTTGCAACACCGGCGATATTACCGGTACCGACACGTCCGGACAAGGCCATGGACAAAGCCTGGAAGGAAGAAACCCCTGCCTCTGAGCTTTTTCCATCGAACATTAATTTGACCATGTCCTTGATGTGCCTGACCTGCATGAAGCGGGTTGCAAGCGAGTAAAACAAGCCGGCTCCCAGGCAAAGATAAATCAATCCCTGGCTCCAAATAATGCCGTTTAACCAGTTAACGAACGCCTCCAAAAAATGACCCCCTCTTCATAACAATTATATGATCTTGTTTAATTATAAAATATTGACTATATTCTAACAACTGAAAATGTTTTCAGTTAACAAAAAATATGTTGTTCAGTCTATAGAAGCATAGAAGCGGTTTGTTACGTTTTCTCCATTCTCAGCACTATCAAAAGTCGTAGAGTACCTGAAATCGAATTCACTTCATTCACTTACCCGGAAGAGAAGTAAACAATGAAGTCATTTACAAACTTTGGGTTTCAACAGAATAGATAAATAAGTTAGCCGCCTAGATCTTCAGATCAAGGCGGCTACTTCTTTTACTATGCCAAAACGCTACTGATCATTCAACTCCCCTTGGAGTTTTATCTTTTTTTATTTTTATACAAAGTGAAAATAAGCAAAGCAGTATTTAAAATAAGCAATCCAATGAGCAAGTAATTCGTTGTATTTAAGTTCGAATTCAAAGAAGCAATTTCACTTTTAACTTCTAATAACGAATTACTTGTTTTGTCTCCTGCTTCCCGAATACTTGCAGAAAAAGCGTTCAAATACTGGTGTAGGTTTGTAAAATCAATCTCGTTTTTTCCCATGATAACCATCCTTTTTTTAAAAAATTTGGGAGTTATTTGAAATTTTCGTTGACACGGGCTACCACCAAATTATACCATATGAGTGGAAATTATGTAAAAAAGTTGGGAGTGTATTGCATTATGAGACTCACTAAATTCAAATCGCTTTTTGCAAGTTTGTTGTGTGGTGCATTAGTTTTATCTGCTGCTGGATTATCTACTCATGCAGCAGATGGTGTTCAAAAAGTCCAACTTAAATTGACCTCTGTTGAAATTGAACTGACCCCTGAAGTTGAAATGGTTCGGAGCGAAACTGAAAACTCTGCAACAATTGAATTAATTGACAAACAAACTGGTGAAGTAACTACTTCATATTCTGAGGTAATCGAAGAAGTGATCCCCGCGTCTGGCAAAGGAAAGAATGTCCTTGCATCTGATGGAACTTATACTATTGTAACTACTAAAAAGGAAAGAAAGGATGGTCCAGTAAATACGCAATTGTCCGCAAAGTTGAAAATCTACACTAATGGCTCTTTTAAACAAATTAATTCAATTGAGAGTACAGAGATGAAGATCACCAATTCTAATTCAGCTACGCTAGAAGACAAAGATGTAGTGGCAATCTCAACTACCGACAAATTCCCAACTCACACAGTTGAGATTAGCGGAAGTGCTACAATTACGTATACAAGTACTAATTCTTCAAGTGCATCAGGATCTTTTAGTGCATCGGCACTAACCGCAGCCGGATTTGAGGTTTCATACACTGGTTCTAAAGAATGGGAGTACTACGCTCGCAAAGCTATCGAAATGGGCCTTCGTTACAGCGTTAAATAGGCAAAAGACTAAACGGTTTCACAAAAAAACGTCTATATTACTAGAGTTTTGCAAAGGAACAAGCTCAGTACCTCTTGAGGTATTGAGCTTGTTATTTATCATAAAAATACACTTAATACTCCGAATAGAGTGAATAAATAACAACATCTTTCTCATACTGAATTATATAATTTGAATCCTGAACATCAAATTAATGAAGTCATCGTCTTCAAAACTCATTACGAGACACGACAAGTCATCTATTCTGTGCTTGGGTGAAAAAGTAATTATATACTTGATTTTTCTAGTTCTAGCTTTAATTGTGCCAACAACTCAAACTGTCGATTCTTTACAAACTCAGCTTTGATCAGCCTAAAGGTAGCCTCCACGACTGCATCTTGGTTCAACAAGTCCACGAGCAAGCAAAATAGTGCCATTTGTTTGCAACCCGAACGTAAGTCAAATCACTCACAACGGTTTCCAGTGGTTCCTCTTTGACAAATTCGCGGTTCAATTCATTCTGGAACGGGGAATCGTTGCATAACGACACATGTATGTCCCCCATTGGAAAAACCCCCGCGTTTTACCGATGATGACTTTAGGGGGTACAAATTTTAATGCCAGCAAAGAAAGGACAGTAGTTTCATCAGCAATACAGGAAGTGCCTAAAATGCAGGATTCAATGCAGCTAGAGGGTATCCTCTTTTTAGAATCAATTCTTCTTCCGACGAGCCACTCCTTGTGAGCGCAAACAAAAAACAGTCCCCGCAGAACCATCTGCAAGTGACCGATTTGGTTTATTTTTCTTCAACTGAAGCTACTGTCCAATCCCTTTGAGAGGTATTGGATATACCTTCCGGAGAGGATAACTGTTTCTTGGCGGTATTTTCCTCTACTTCTTTGATGACTACCTTTACTGATTTCCCCTTACCCTCGTCTCGCTGAAAAAGGAGAATGGTTTCACTTAAATCTTCTTTTACAAAAAAGGATCGGCACCAAATCCCCGGGTTCTCTGACGCTGTTGAGCGTATGCAACATGACGTCCCTGTATTCCGCCCGATCATCTAAAGGAAATTTATCAAGCAAAATGCCTTGGTCGAAGTAATCGTACTGAGTGTATTGTTCCATGTCAACATCGAACTTTTTAGCTGATTCTTCCCATGAAGCTGTCAGCTTCTTGTTCAATTTGTCAGAGCGTTTGTGCACGATGCTGTCCTTAGATTGAACAAGATTGACTTTGTGTTCGTCTTTATTGGCATAGACATAGGCGCCGGTTGAGCTTGTTATTATTGCACTCAAAACCAGAAAAGATGCGATGGATTATTTACTCATCATATCGAAATCCTCCCGTATGATTAATGTGGGTAACAATCAGATGTATCCCCATCTGCAACTAACTTCCCTGAGTCGTCCCACCATTATGGTAAGAGAAAGCCGTAATTTCATTGTCACCTTTAGATGACTTAGCTGCGTATATTTTTTTGTTGCATCTCCCCTCCCAAGATTCACCTTGCTCGACTCTCCGTTGGTAATAAGCTCCATCTCTATAGATCCCAACATAAACCATACCGTATAAATCATTATATTGAGATGATTGTTATTCCTTCAGCGTAAAACTCCGGATAAGTTTTTCTTTCACCAGTAACAGTTCTATTGTTGTCTCCCCATGGATCAGGGTAATTATTAGGATCATACTGGGTAAAATTCGCATTAGCTGTGTATGTCGTAGCTGCAAAGGCCAGAGTACATAGCTATGTCGAAATAGCAGTTTTTTTCACAAAACTTCTCCTCCTAAAAAAAGGGTTGTTTTATTCCCATAAAAGATACATTTATATACCATATAATTCAAGTTATTACTATTATTTTAAAATATTATTTATGAACCATTTCACCTAACTCTCTTTTTTAAAAAGACGGAATGAGTAACCACACCGTTTCATAAATTTTTCTAAACATAAGTCATCAATTTTCCATTACGACTAATACAGGCACTTTAATAAAAAAATAACCCGCAAGAGGTGCACATTTTAAAGTGTCCGTCTTGTGGGTTATAGTGCAGGCCAAAGAGCCGGTTTTTTGAACTATTCGTGATCTTAGCTTCTTCCAAAGCTTTTCCAAATTCGTTTACGTCCTGATACATTTCCTAGTGCCCAGACGGCAAAGCGAGCCCGATCCGCTCAATCAGCTTTTGGCTTTCTTCATTCAGTCCTTCGAGCACAATCTCTTTGCCGGCCTGCCGATAAGCAGCCACTACCTTGGAAATGGCCGTTACCGCCGATTGATCCCACACATGAGAATGGCGGAAGTCCACTACCACCCGCTCAGGGTCGGACTGGACATCGAACTGTTCGACAAAATGACTCATCGTTCCAAAAAACATCTGTCCGGAGACGGTGTATACCTTCACACCGTTTTTATCGTACAGGACATTTGTCTTCAAGCGAGCCATCTTCCAGCCAAATACGAGAGCGCTAATGACCACTCCGGCGATAACGCCTTTGGACAGATCGTGCGTAGCGACCACAATCGCTACGGTGACAATCATCACGACTGCGTCGCTGAAAGGCACGCGGCGCAAATTGACGAGAGACTTCCAGTCAAACGTGCTGATGGAGACCATTATCATGACGCCAACGAGCGCTCCCATAGGGATCTGCTTGACGACGTCGCCCAGCACCATGATCAAAAACAGCAGGAACAGTCCAGCCACCAGTGTAGACAGTCTTCCGCGGCCTCCCGATTTCACATTGATCACCGATTGGCCGATCATCGCGCATCCGGCCATTCCGCCAAAAAATCCGGTCACGATATTGGCGATGCCCTGGCCCTTTACTTCCCGGTTCTTGTCGCTTTTCGTCTCCGTCATCTCATCGATGATGGTCGCTGTCAAAAGCGATTCCAAAATCCCGACGAGAGCAAGTGCAAAGGAATACGGGAAGATGATCGTCAAGGTCTCCCAGCTAAACGGGACATCTGCAACATGAAATACCGGCAGGGTCCGCGTTATTTCCCCCATGTCACCTACTGTCCGCACATCCAGACCTGCCCAGATGGCCAGAACCGTCATCACGATGATCGCGATCAATGGAGCCGGCACCGTTTTCGTGACGAGAGGCAGCAAATAAATAATGGCCAATGTTCCCGCGACCATTGCGTACATGATCCAAGATTCGCCGACAAAATGAGGAAGCTGCGCCATAAATATCAGGATCGCCAGCGCATTGACGAAGCCGATCATGACAGAGTGCGGCACGAAGGTAATAAACCGGCCGATCCTGAACACGCCCATGATGAACTGGAGAACCCCTGTCAGCACAGTCGCGGCAAACAGGTACTCGATGCCATGGTCCTTGACCAGCGTCACCATCAGCAGCGCCATTGCGCCTGTCGCAGCGGAGATCATCCCTGGACGCCCACCCGTAAATGCGATCACACAGGCGATGCAAAACGACGCATACAAACCCACCATCGGATCGACTCCGGCGATGATCGAAAAGGCGATCGCTTCAGGAATCAAAGCGAGAGCTACCGTCACTCCCGCGAGCACATCACCCCGCAGGTTGCATAGCCAAGTCTTTTTCAGTTGTGAAGTAATCAATGCATGACCTCTTTTCTGCTAAATTTTCCGAGTCTCGTTCAAGCTTTTGATTTTGCCGAAAAACACATTGACTTTCTCCTCGCAAGAAAGTCGGGGCCGTTGAATACGAAAACATATTATAAAGGATATAGGCAAAGTTTGACCATGTTAAATTATGGCAGGAGCTGTTGTATTCTGCTTCTGTTCGCAGAAAATAAAGTTTTAGACTGTATCCGTTGATTTGCTCCCAAATAAAACAGCGGAAGCCACGGACCAGAAAACAAAGTCCCAGACTCCCGCAGCTTTATTAAAGCTATCGATCCCGTTGGTTGGATACTTCTTACGTCACTCCTTGGCTCTTTATAGACACATCTTTTTCCAATGTTAATTCGTGAAATGATTTCACGCGTAGCTGTAAAAATGGGGTGAACCATAATGTACAAGCCGAAGCTAACAATCCAATGCCACCCGCAAATAAAGCGAACCGTAAACCCATTGCTCCCCCGATCATCCCTCCCATTAACGAACCAAGAGGTAAAGAACCCCACGAGATAAATCGAAATGTAGCGTTCACGCGACCTTGCAGGGCATCGGGTACAATTACTTGACGTAAACTGATGGTACTAATGCTAAACATTGAGACCCCCATTCCGAAAAGAAGCTGTCCGAGCATCATAATCAACGCAATACTTAATTCTGATCCTACTGCTAATGGAGCAAGCAAACCGCCACTTGCTGCGATCGTAGCGGAACCCACAATTGTCGGACCTACTCCAAAACGATGTACAGCCCTTTGGGCAAGCAGAGAGCCAAATAGGTACCCTACTCCTAGCGTTCCATAAATGATGCCGAGAATGCTCGCACTGATTTTGAGTTCCTGCGATGCATATAGAACATAAACACTAAAAATAACATTCCAGGAAAGGTTAAAGACTGTTGAGCAGCGCACCACTCCCCACAGCAACGGTTTTGTGTAAACCGTATGCAGCCCTTCTTTCATTTCCAGCCACATGTTTTTTGGTTTTTTCGCATCTGTCACGACTTTCTCCAACTTGCGAATCCGGGCTATGTACACAGCGGATACAAAAAAGAATACCGACGTGAACAATATTGCAAAAGGAGCGGTGATTACCTGTTCCAATCCACCTGATAAACCCGGCCCAGCAATTTGTGCTGCAGATTTACTTGTCTCTAGTTTGCTATTTCCATCAACAAGCTGCTCCTTGCTCACGACGGAAGGCAAAAAGGATGTATAGGCAACATCAAAAAAGACAGTACAGATACCCACTATGAAGGCTACCAAATATAGAACTGTCATATTCAGGAATCCAATCAAGGCTGTCAGCGGCACAATGAGCAGTAATGCACCCCTGAAAAAGTTAGCGGCGACAAGAATGGGTCGCCGGGGAAATCTGTCTATCCATACACCAGCGAGCAAACCGAAAATGATAAATGGCGCATACTCGGCAAAACCAAGCAACCCCATTTGCATGGGACTGGCCCCTAAATAGAGAGCTGCCACTAATGGCATTCCTAATAATGCTACCTGAGTCCCAAACTGTGATGCAGTTTGCCCAATCCAGAGCCTGCGAAAATCTGTGTTCGTTAACAATCCTTCTGCCTTGTTACTCATGCTCGTTCCCCCATTTTCGTCACAACTCATTGCCATTCAAATTTGCATTTTTAGTATAGGGGAACTTACGTTTCAAGATCTTGCGCTTTCATTATCACAAAATGTTGGATGATTCATTTTGTTATGAAGGCCTTTGTCTGCACTTTTCGTTTATAATGCCATACCATTTACTCCTCGGTTCCGCCAGTATCTTTCCGAGTCTGCAACATTATTTTCTTCGAACAGCTCCGACAATCTCCTGTACCCTGCTTGCGACTCTTATGAATAACGGCAAAAAGCCCGTCCCTTGCATAACCGGTACGGGCTGATTCAACCTGTATCATCTCACGTTATTTTCTGCCTACCTTTTTCAACACGGCTTCCCTTTCGTTTTCATGCAGCAATTGATTGGCCATCGGAATTAACATCAGATTTTCTTTGCTCAGGTGGTCCAAAACGAGCTGCCACGCCTCACGCATCAAGGCAATCAGCCGGTGGCTGCTCTGTTTGGTCTTTTGACAGCATTCCGTTTCAGATTGAAGCTGCAGAAGGGTGGCGCGAATCCGTTCGTGCTCCTTTTTCATTGCAGAGACCGGGTGAACAAGGGTAAGGTTCGCTTGTGTGATCAGAGGAAACAAAATCTCTTCCTCTTCCGTAAAGTGGTGGAGCATATTTTGCACCAGGTCGGCTGTAAGGGCCACAATCTGCTCTTCCTTCTCCGCATCCCAATTGGAACCGGAGTATAGGAGTTTTTTCAGTGTTTCTAGCTGCTGCAACAAATGGTCGTGTTCCCCGCGAAAATATCGCAGCAATGTCGCACATTCCCCCCTTTCCACAACATTCATGATAGACCCCGTTCCTCGCCTCCATAGTGAGGATCGTCACAATCTGCTCAAAAATACATGATTTTTCTTGAAATGTGACTGTAGTCACTGCATTTCCACAGCTCCATCCGATAGAATGGTTTGGACTACTCAACAAGTATCGACGTCTGCTCGTATGAAATGGGGGAGCGCGATTGGCTAAAAGCCTTACCTTTGTCCAGCAGATCTCGCCTGACTTCCTGGCGAGGCTGTATACTCTCGCCACGGAGAGAAATTTCCCGGCCGGAGCCGTTCTCTACATGGATGGCGACCCTGCTGAATACCTTTATCTCATCTCGTCCGGGCAAGTAAAGCTGACGAAGACCACGGTTGATGGAAAAGAGCTTACCCTGCAAGTATTCGGTTCAGGCGAGCTCGTCGGGTTGGCCGGCTTGTTTGAAGCAGAGCTGGTCCACACTGCCAGCGCGGCCATACTGGAAGACGGAGCGGTCCGAGTGATCCCGCGCGCTGGCCTGGAACAGATTCTGATAAAAAACGGGGAGTATTGCGTAGACTTCATGCGTTGGATGGGAATCATGAACCGGCGCATGCAATCAAAATTCCGCGACCTGTTGTTGAACGGAAAAGTCGGCGCCTTGTATTCCACGTTGATTCGCATGTGCAATACTTACGGAGAAGAGCGGTCCGAGGGCATTTATATCAATCTTTCTTTGACCAACCGTGACCTTGCTCATTTTATCGGCTTGACCAGAGAAAGCGTAAACCGGATGCTGTCAGACCTGAAGAAGCAGCAAGTGATTGATTTGCTGCCGCATGGACATATCCTGATCAAGGATCTGACCTATCTGAAGGAAACGATTTGCTGTGACGATTGCCCGCCGGAAATTTGCCAAATATAGCTGCAAGCAAAAAGCACCCTGCCGTCTCCATTGGCAGGGTGTTCGATTGCCTGGCAAGCCGCTGTCTGTCTCTTGCGACTCTCTACTGACGCACTTTTCGGCTCAGTTCTGACCTATTCTAACTCAGTTCTGACTCACTAAACTGACTCACTTCTGACTCTTTTTCCTACTCCCGCCCCCGCTCTCGCCGATAAATCATATATGCAAGCGGAAACAGCAGAAGATTGACAACTGAAAGCATAACGCTCACTTCATATCGCTCGGCGAAGTACATATTCACCGTATACTGTGTACAAATGATGCTACCCAAAAGCACCAAAGCCAGCAGGATGATGCCTCTGACATTATGTTTCATACGGTTTCACCCCGATTGCGTAAATACTTCCCCCTTCGATCTCCAGCTCTATTTCGGGCAGCGCCCTTCTCGGCGGCCCGGCTAACGGCTCGCCGGTCATGACGTCAAATTTGCCGTGGTGGCACGGGCAAAGCAGCTCGTTTTTTTCTGTACTCCAGAAAACCGGACATTTTAAATGAGTGCAGGCATTTTGATAGGCCCTCCACTCGTCCTCTCCTACCCGTACAAGCAATGCCCCTTCGTGGTCGCTTGGATAGAAGAATTCCACTGCCTCCCCTGTTTTCACAGCTTCCGCTTCGACGATCTTTTTCCGGGGGTATTTCCCGCTTCCCGGCGCCAGCAATTGTTTGGCAGCCAGCGTCCCCCAAGGCAATGTGGAGACTGCGAACAATCCGACACCGCCCAGCACCGTTTTCATAAAAGCCCTGCGGTCCAGCGAACGTTCATTCGACCGATGGATATTGTGCGTATAATTGTCGTCCCGCTCCGGCACGTTCCTTCTTTTGTCGTCACTCATCCTGTCCTTCCCCCTTTTCAAAGCAATCGTTCCGTTCGGCTCTGTTGCCTGGCAGCCGCCGCACTCAAGGACTTCAAGCAGCGCTTGTCGTCTTGTCGCCTATACCGCGAACCGCACCATGCGGCTAAAAGAGCTTCTCCCTTCCCTGCAGAATGCCTGGCAAGCTGATCCTCACGTTTGTTTCGCCCTCAAGCGGATTGAACGGCTGGCTTGCAACCCATTTGCCGTTGGACAGGAGGTGCTGCTCCTGTTTCCGTGCGAGCTCCGCTTCGTCGATCCACTGCAGGGTGTTGGTCGGGCAGACAGATGCGCACATGGGCGGAATGCCGTCCTTTGTACGGTCGTAGCAAAGATCGCATTTGTACATCAGGTTTTGCTCCTGATCAAATTTCGGGATACCGTAGGGGCAGGCGATCGTACAATTCTGGCAGCCGATGCACTTTTCGACCAGCGCCGAGAGGACAGCGCCGTTGTCGGCGATCTGGATTGCCTGCGCCGGACAGCTGCGGGCACAAGCCGGATTGACGCAATGCAGGCACATCAGCGGGATCGTTTGCCGCGTGTGAAAAGGATCGACGTCCATTACGTAGTTGCGGTTGCGATTGTCATGACCTCCGCACTGCGTGCAGGCAGCCAGACAGCTTCGACAGCCAATGCAGTTGTCCATTTCAATGTAGAGCACTTGCTTACCCATGGCGGCGCTCCTCCCTCCCCAGCTTGATGAGTTGTGCGGCGCATGCCTTGAACTCCGGCATCTTGCTGTACGGATCAAGCGCTGGATTGGTCAATAAGTTGATCGATTCATGCTTGCCCCAGTGATAAGGGACAAAGACCGTATCCGGCCGGATTGCCGCGATGACTTTCACTTTGTAGGGAGCTTCTCCCCGCCGGGTTTTCAGCAAAACCGTCTCTCCGTTTTGGAGGCCGTAGCGTTCAGCGGTCTCGGGGTGAATTTCCAGCAGCGGGTCCGGGTACATGGCATGCAAAAACGGAATGCGACGCGTCTGGTTTCCCGACAAGTAATGGTACACGACACGGCCAGTCGTCAGGCGAAGCGGATAGTCCTCATCCGGCTCCTCGGCGGGGGGACGGTACGGCAGGGCGCATATCTTCGCCTTTCCGTCCGGATGGTAGAACTTTTTGTCCAAAAACAGATGGGGCATCCCTTGGTCTTCCTCGGAGACACACGGCCAAAAGACCCCGTTGTTTTTCTCGATTTTCTCATAGGTGACGCCGGAGTAGTCGGCCACCCCACCCTTGGAGACGCGACGCAGCTCGTCGAAAATATCCCGCGGGTCCTTCAGATGTTCAAAATACTGCCCCCGCCCCATTCGTTTGGCGATCTCGATCTGGATCCACCAGTCCGGCTTTGACTCGGCGTACCACTCCTGGGCCTTTACGTGGCGGATGATGCGTCCCTCGAGATTGGTCGTCGTGCCGTCGTCTTCGGCCCATGTCGTCACAGGAAGCACCACATCGGCGTATTCAGCCGACTCGGATAAATAGAAGTCGCAGCAGACCATGAAGTCGAGGCTTTGCAGTGCGGCCCGGACGTGGTTCTGGTTGGGCGCGCTTACGGCCGGATTGGAGCAGAGCAGGTACAGCCCGCGAATCGTTTTGTCCAGCATCAGCCCGAACATTTCGTAGGCGGAAACTCCTTTTTGCGGCATCTCCTCCACGGGGATCCCCCAGGCGCAAGCCACTTCTTTTACGTGCTCCGGGTTGTCCATCTTGCGGTACCCGGGCAGTTGGTCCGCTTTTTGCCCGTGCTCGCGTCCGCCCTGGCCGTTTCCCTGTCCGGTAAACGTGGCCACGCCTGATTTCGGCCGGCCGATCTTTCCTGTCACGAGCGCCATGTTGGTGTAGGCCGATACGTTGTCCGTCCCCTTGGATTGCTGTTCGGCTCCTCGGCAGAACATGACGATCGCTTCCGGTGCCTTGCCGTAGATCTCGGCAGCCCGGATGATTTTCTCTGTGGCGATCCCGGTAATGCCGCTGACGTATTCCGGTGTGTAGGCTTCCAACAGCTCTTTTGTCTCCGCGAAGCCATTGGTGTGGTTGCGCACAAATTCCTCGTCTACGTAGCCGTTTTTGATCAGCAGATGGACGATTCCGTTTGCCAAGGCCAGATCGGTTCCGGGACGCAGATCGAGGTGGATGTCCGCCCGGCGGGCAAGCGGAGTCTCGCGCGGATCGGCGACGATCAGGTAGCCGCCCCGATTCTGCACCTCCCAGATGCGAAACATGCTGGTCGGATGGCATTCCGCTGCATTGGAGCCGGCGATAAACAGGCAGTCTGTCTGATGCAGGTCGGTCCAGGGAACGGTAGAGCCCCGGTCAATGCCCAGACTGCGGTTGAGGCCTGCTGCTGCCGACGACATGCAAAATCGCCCGTTGTAATCGACATAGCGGGTTTGCAGCGCGACCCTGGCGAATTTTCCTGTCAAATAGCACTTTTCATTTGTCATGGAAACGCCGGAGAAGACAGACAGGGTGTCTTTGCCGTATTTCCCCTGCATGTCCCGGAACCGGTCTGTGATCAGGCTGAGCGCTTCTTCCCACGAGACCTCCTCGAAGCCATCCGGCGTTCCTTTTAAAGCCGGATTCTTCCGCACAAGCGGACGTTTGATCCGATCCGGATGGTTTACCTGCTGGTAAGCCGTCACGCCTTTGGGGCACATTTTGCCGAGGTTGACCGGAAAGTCGTAGCGCGGCTCCACTCCGACGATCGTATTTGTATTCGTATCCACCCTCAGCTTCATCCCGCACTGCATTCCGCAGTAGCAGCAATGCGTGGACACCAGCTTTTCATGAGGATGCACGACATTTTGTATCTCTTTGAAAAATTTATCCGTTTGCATGCTGGTTCGCCTCCTTGGCGTCTATCTGGTGTGTCGGAATACCGGTAAACCGGAACATGCGGTACTTGCGTCGGCAGGGGAGGCACAGTTCGGCCAGATGGTACCCGTGCTCGGTCCGAAATGAAAGGTCGTTTTTCGCAAGCACCTCAACCACATCGGCAGACTGCTCGGCCGAAACGAAGCCTGTGCCGCATGCCTTGCACGCCTTCTGCTCCAGCGCACCGTAATGCTCCCGGTAGTTGCGGGCGAGAACGCTCATCGGACGGAACGGGATGTGCGCCAGTTTGCCAAACGGCAGGTAGATCAGCGTCACGATCACGGCAAACTGGTGAATGATCGTGAGCACCGGATGGCCAAACCCTCCGGCAAACATATTGACGCCGGTCAACGCAAGTCCGGTCACACTGACGAACAGCAGCATGTAAAGCGGCAGGAAGTCGTAAAAGAAGGTTTGCTCCGCCCGAGCCTGCATGTTCTTGAGGCGACGGTACAGAGCCATGCATACGCCGGCAATGACCATGAAGGCGGAAATATTCAGCGCATTGTAAAACAGGTAGGCGAGCAGACCGTCTGCTTTGATTTTCATCACGTCGATGCCCATCGCGACGACGTGGTAATAGCCGTTGTCTTCCATCGTGAAGTACATCCAGCCAAATACCAGCGGGAATGTGACAAGCGCTGAGAGGATGCAGCCCCACCCCACCAGGAAATGCTGTGTCCAGCGAAACCAGCCGCGATTCCAGATGAAGCGGTACGTGAGCAGATGCTCCGCCGACGTTTTGCTCGTACCGCGGCGAAACAGCAGCTTCAAGCCCTTTTTCAAGATCAGCTTGGTGGGCGGCCGCTCCGCCCAGGCGGAGAAACGGTACAGAAACCCGCCGATAAATACCAGCGTCCCGACGATGTAGCCGTACAGGGCCAGGTCGATATGCGTAAAGAATCGAGATCCCAGATAGCTCAACACAAACAGGATACAGACGATGACAAATGCCCTTTGAGCCAATGTGGAAGCAAACGCGTGATTCACGGGAAACCCTCCTTCTCTTTCGGGAAAGCGTTCGTTCTCTTGACGGCTTCATTCTATCAACCCGGCCTTTTGCCGGTTGTGATGTTTGTCACTTGCGTCGGCCCGGGACGGCCTCTTTTGTCGAATCCTGCTCGTTTTGTCATCACTTCTTCACAAACCGGTCGGCTCGTACTTGCAAGTCCGTACATGAAAAAAGACAGGCACATACGACCGCCTGTATGCGCCTGCCTGTATTTGTTTGTTTGTTTGTCTGTCACCGCTTTATCTTTCTTCCATGGAAGCTGTATCGTTCTTTCGCCCAGCTTTACACATCCTCTGTCCTCACCTTCTGTCCTCACCTGCCGCCTCTACCCGGAAGCCTTTTCTGCTCTTTGCTGCGTCACATCGCTAAACATCCCGGCATAGTATTTCACCTCACCGACGTCATTGCGGATCGCGCTGATCGTGAGCCATTCCAAAAACAGACCGTTGTCTTTTCGCTTGTTCCATATCTCCCCGGCCCAATATCCCTGCTCCTCAATCGCTTTCCACATCCTGTCGTAAAACGCCCGATCTTGTTTGCCGGACTTGAGTATGCTGGGGTTCTTGCCGATGACCTCCTCTTTTTTGTAACCGGTCACTTGTTCAAATGCAGGATTCACAAACGTAATCGTCCCTTTTTTATCCGTAACGACGATCGCCTCGACCGTGTTTTCCACGATGCTGAGGGCGAGCGTAAGCCGATCCTGGTAGTACATCCACATCACCATGATGAAGCAGCAGAGCGCCACCTGGGAAAGCGCCATGAAGCCGATCGCGTAATGTCCGGTCAGATTGAACAACAGGGTCAGCATCAGCGGCGGGAAAAAACCGCCCAAACCGCCCATGGCGGAGACAATTCCGTTTACAATTCCCGCTTGCTTGGAAAAATACATCGGCACCAGTTTAAAGACGGCTCCGTTTCCGATACCCGCGCAGGCCGCAATCACCAGACAGCCTACTGTATACAAATGGATCGACAGCGAGAAGGACAGCAGTATGCCCGCAGCGGTCATTCCGGCAAAGACGACCAGCAGCACCTTGAACGAATCCCAGCGGTCACCGAGCCACCCGCCTATCGGGCGGGCCAGCGTAGCGAGGACGATAAATCCTGCTGTGCGCAGCCCCGCATCCACTTTGTCCAGTTCAAAATGGGCGACCAAAAAGTTAGGCAAATAGACGGTAAAGGCCACAAACGAGCCGAACGTAACGAAGTAGAAGAGACTTAAAAACCAGAGTCTTTCGTTTTTGTAGACGCTTTTGATCTGCTCCTTCAAGGAAACGGTTACCCGCGGTTCCGCTTTATCGCCGAGCAAGAGATTCAGCGCCGCAAATCCGGCTAGCAGCACCATGTACAGTTGAACCGTTGCCGACCATCCCCAATAGCTTGCGATGACAGGCGCCCCGAAAGAGCTGATCGCTGTCCCGATATTGCCCATTCCGTATATCCCGTTGACGGAGCCCAGCTTTTCCTTTGGATAATACTTGGGAAGCGACGTCACCCCGACTGAAAAGACCGCTCCCGAGATGCCCAGAAACAGTCCTCCGATCATCAGGTCGGCTGCACTCGTAGCCTCGCTGATGTAATACACGGGGACCAACAGGATCAAAAAACTGATGGCAAACAGCAGCCTCGCCCCGTAACGGTTCGCCAGATAGCCGACCGGTATCCGCAAAAGGGAACCGAGCAAAACCGGAATGGCCGTAATCCAGGCGATTTGCCCCTGTTCGAGCGACAAGCTTTCTTTCATAAATGGCATCAATGATGATAGGATCACCCAGACCATAAACCCGACGACCAGACTGGCGGTCTGCAGCGGCAATTGTATTTTCTTTACCATGAGCACTCATCCTCCTTGAGGAAGTTACACCCTCATGGTAATTGAATTTGGAGCAGGAGATTGTGATAAATCTCACAGGTGCCCTCTCTTCGTTTATGAAGACAACAAAAAGGGGTGGCATAGGCCACCCCGTATATCAATGTGGGAGGGAAGTAGTTTGAAAGCACTCAGACGCGACTTGAACGTTATGTCGTACTAGATGTACAGCTTAGTTGCCGGAACCCGTTGAAGCAGCTGGGTCGGTTGTACCACCTTCAGTTTTGCTTGCATCAGCATCTCCGGACTGAGAATCAGCCGAACCTGTCGATGCATCGGAAGAACCTTTCGACGCATCCGTTGAATCGGTTGTGGAATCCGATCCAGTCGACGCATCAGAAGACCCCGGTGTGGAATCCGAAGCTCCCGTCGACGCGTCAGGAGTCGATTGATCTTGGGAAACAGAACTATCTGTAGACTGATCAGTTTCGGTTGTGGAGGAAGACCCAGGGGTCGTTGCGCTTCCGTCTTGTTGTGTCGCTGGTTCCGGGTTGCTGGTCGGGCTGGAGCAAGCCACCAAGCTGCCGGACAGAAGAAGTGCGACTGCCGCTAAGGATATCCATCGTTTGTTCATGATTGAACTCCCCTTTCCTGTCTTTACTTTGTGACTTCTTTCGGCCACATGTATATCGTAGCTGGGAAAGATGATCATCCTGTGAGGAGAGTGGGAAAAAACCATGAACAAAATATGAAAAAACGATGACCTTCTCAAACTGTCAGACTGTCAGGAAACCGACCGTTCGCAGTTCAGTGCCGGCAGCCGGACGATAAACACGCTTCCCTTCCCCGGCTCGCTCTCCAGTGTTACCTGTCCGTCGTGCAGCTCAACCAATTCTTTGACGATCGCAAGTCCAAGCCCTGTCCCCTTGTTCTTTTTGGAACGGCCGCGGTCAACCTTGAAAAAGCGCTCCCAGATCCGCTCCTGATCGTCCGGCGAGATGCCGATCCCCGTATCGCTGACGGAGATTTCCACCCACTGTCCATTGCTTCGGGCCGAGAGGCGAATCGTCCCCTCATCGGTGAACTTGATCGCATTTTTCACGAGGTTTTTCAAAATTTGTGCGACCCTGTCTTTATCGGCGTACACCTTGGGAAGGCCCTTCGGCTGCTCTACGATGATCTCAATGCCCTTTTCCTCGGCTTCCGGGCTGAAGGAAAACGCCACCTTGTTCATCAGCGTTTCCACATCAACAGGGAATTTCGCCAGCGTTACTTCATTGTTCTCCAGTTTCATCAAGTCCATCAGATCATCGACCAGCCGACTGATGTGCAAGGTCTCCGAATACATGACCGCGTAGTATTTCTGACGGGATTCCTCTTCCTCGACCAGCCCGTCCTGCAGCGCCTCCAAAAAGCCTTGCATCGCCGTCAGCGGCGTCCGCAATTCATGCGAGACATTCGCAAGAAAATCGTTCCGAACTTGCTCCAGGTGCTGCCGCTCCTGTTCTACACGCTCCAATTTGCCGGCGAGCGTATTGATCGTCTGGGCCAGGTCGCCAATCTCGTCGGCAGTGTCTACCTGTACACGTTCGGAGTAGTTCCCCCGTCCGATCTCCGCTGTCGTCCGTTCGATATTTCTGAGCGGCCTGGAAATGGACCAGGACAAATACGAAACCATCGCCGTAGACAAGAGCACGCCAAACAAGGTCGCCCAGAGAATCGTTTCCCTCATCTGGGCAAAGGTCCGCTCCACTCCCTCAATCGGCGCATGCAGAATGATCCCCCCGTACACCTTTTCCCCTTTGCCCCAAGGGATAGATACGGATAGCATCGGATCTTCCAAGCCTTCCATCTTTAACTCCGTAACCGCATTCTTTCCTTTTAATACGGAATCGGCAATGGAGTGGGCAACCGCTTTTCCCGTAAATACCTCATCCTTCATAGAAGTCGCCACAATCTTGCCTTTTTGGTCAAACAGCCAGATGCGCATGTTAAAGGACTCATCGAGCGAGGCCAATTTTCCAAGCAGTGCCGGGTTGATTACATTGCTGTCTTGGATGGCGGCATTCACTCGCTTCGCCTGACGAAGCATCTCTTCTTTTTGGGCACCGTAAATGTACTCCTTTGCGAGAAAGGAGATCAGGATGCCGGAAAAGCCCAAGCCGATGAGGACCGTAGCCAAAAAGCTGAACAGCAGACGGCGGAAGATGCTTTTTGACATCCCCATCATGCTTCATCCACTCCGAATTTGTAGCCGATCCCCCACACGGTGTGTATGCATTCATAAGGAAGCACCTGGAGCCTTTGCCTGATTTTTTTGACGTGCACATCAATCGTACGGGCATCTCCGAAATAGTCAAAACCCCATATCTGTTCCAATAATTGCTCACGTGAAAACACGGTGCCCGGTGACTTCGCCATGTGCACCAGCAGGTCAAACTCCTTTGGACGAAAACTGATTTTCTCGTCTGCAGCCAGCACTTCCCGTTTTTCAATATCAATCATGAGCCGATCAAAGGTAAGTACCTTCGCCGTATCCTCTTCCTGCTTTTCTCTCGGCTGCGTCCGTCTCAAGATCGCCCGGATCCGGGCCACAAGCTCCCGGGGACTGAACGGTTTGGTTACATAATCATCGGCGCCCAGCTCGAGGCCAAGCACCCGGTCGAATTCTTCATCTTTGGCCGTCAGCATGATAATCGGAGTATCCCATTTCTTGCGGATTTCTCTGCACGCTTCAAAGCCATCCATATGGGGCATCATCACATCGAGAACGATGAGATCGGGAATCTCCTTTTCCACAAGCTCCAAGGCTTGCTTCCCGTCGTTTGCCACGACTAAATCAATTTGTTGTTTGGAAAAGAACAGACGGATAATTTCGCACACATTTGGATCGTCGTCCGCGACTAACACTTTCGTATTTATCATGGTCAACAACCTCCCTTCTGTGGACAGTGCCTGCCATCCGTAAGCAGAAAAGCATAAATTTTTATCATGGTAACATATAATAGCTTGCTTGTGGACCTGCATAAGTCATGCCGCCATAGTATGATTCTCCAGTACAGGATGGGGCTGGATTTTCTGGTACAATCCGATGCATTCCATTGCTTTCCGATACATTCCTTTGATTTCCGAGGCTTTTTTAAATACCGGCATCGGGTGATCCTTGCAAAAACAAAAGCGCTTTTTCTGATAGGCAGGCAAAAGTCCTTCATAGCTTTTATCCATCGAAAAAGGATGTGCCGATTCCGCAGCACATCCCGTACACCTTATTATTTCATGATGGTCAACAATTTGCAAACCCCATACTCAGCCTTCTCCCTGTCCCCCTCGGGAATTCGCTTCAACAGATCGAGCGCGGCGTAAGGCACTTTTAACGCATGCGGATCTTCGTATGTCTTCTCCCAATATTCCGGTGCAAGAACAGATGAAAACTCCGGTTCATGCACTTGGTCCCTTCGTACCTCCTCAGGCATTTGGCGATTGAGGTACATTTGTATGCGGTGGTTAATCATGCCTGCATCGACCAAGTCCTTATAACCGAAGCGTTCCAGGTCGGTAAGTGCTTGCGCAAACGTAATGCTGTGCTCGGTTTCTCCGGCGAAATGGTACATGACGCCATCGATCTTTCTTCCTGCTGATACTGTATGAAGCTCTTCAAATGCACGTTGCGCCATATCGACAGTGTCTCGATAGGGGGGAACAAATGGCCGGACATCCGGTTCGGTTACTTCAAAGTAGTTATCGATGCCCCAATATCGGTTCTGTCTGTCCTGCGTAGTCAATTCCAATACATGGACCAGGCCGTCCACGATCTCGGCTGTAATGAGTTCCGGCCGTTGCCGTAACGCTTTGAGAGCGAGTACCCCCAGCGCCAATCCGTGTCCGGAGGTTCTCAGTCTTTCTGTATTTGTCTGAATGCCCGTTACCAAACGTTC
>NZ_CP151945.1:355000-465000 GCF_038592925.1 Brevibacillus sp. FSL K6-2834 | reverse complement strand
TAATGGACGATATTGAGCGGTCTCAGCTCGATAGCCTGCTTGAAGCTTTCCACAGCCCGGCTGTAATCCCCGCTATATCTGCACACACATCCGTAAAGGTGAAACACCCTCGGGTGGGAAGGCCACAATCCCAGCATGTATTGGGCGGTTTCTTTGGCCTCATCCATTCTGTCGAGATTCAAATAAGAGTAGCCCATTTGCAGCAGTGCATAAAAATGGTCAGGTTCCACCGCGAGCAGCTCCTTGGCCTCCGCGATCACCGTCTCATAATTGTCATTGTCAAAATGGTACTCGATGCTGTCTACCAGTCTTTCCACTAGCTCTTCGGAATCGTTTTGTATCCTTTCTTCCATCTCTCTCAACTCCTGGGTGAAAATTAAATCTGTCTGCCAAACTTGCGCAAATACGCCTCTATATCGTTGTAAAGCCCGCTGTGGTTGGAATATTTGACATAGTTCTTCGCCGTGCGCAGCCAGTCCAGGGTGGTCGGCTTCACCTCGCTCAAAACCGTCTCCAAATCCTTCATCATGATCGGGCGCTCCACGCCGGTCTCCAAGATTTCCTCCAGAACAAGCTCCGCTGCCCGCTCACACACATTTTCAATGTCAGCCCCGGAAAAGAACTCCGTGTGCTTGGCCAGCCAATGGGGATCGATTCCTTTGGCAAATCGTCCGTGCAGCTTCAGCGTGAACATTTGCTCACGCGCTTCCAAATCTGGCGGCGCAACAAAAATCAACCGGTCAAACCGCCCCGGCCGCTTCAGTGCATTGTCTACATCCCAAGGGAGATTGGTAGCTCCAATGATCAAAACCTGATCGGTGCTGGTATCAATGCCTTCCATTTCCGACAAAAAGGTATCGATCACGCCCCGCATGTAATTGGATGAAGATTTTGAACGATTGTAGCCGATCGTATCGATCTCATCAAAAAACATAATGCTCGGTTTATGGTGACGCGCCTTGTCAAACATGGCTTTCAGATTCTGCTCGCTCACTCCGATATACGGGTCCAGAATATCGGTGATGTGCACCGGGACGAAGGTGGCTTTGCATTCTCCTGCAGTCGCTCTCGCCACGAACGTTTTCCCGCAACCGGGAGGGCCGTACAGCAATACGCCGCCGCCCACTTTTTTGCGGAACTTGGAGAACAGGCCTTGATTGAAAAACGGGCTTATTATCCGCAAGCGAATCGTTTTCTTCAATTCATGCAGGCCTGCCACATCCTCAAACGTGACCTTGTTTAACGTTGGCAGTTCCTCTTTTTTCTCCCGTTGGCCGCCATCGATAATTTTTAGGCCCGGATGGTTCTTTACTTTGTAGGAGTGGTTTTGTCTGCCCGCTCCAGTTCCCTGGCTGCCAGCATAACGGTCATCCTCGTAATCGCTGTTGTCGTCATCGGCTTCATCGTATTTCTCATCGTCTTCCCCGAAATCATTTTGCAGCGAATGGTTGCGGCCATCTCTTTTATGATCTGTTTCTTGGGGGGGAGCCTCGTTTTTCTCTCCGATGTTTTCTGTTTCCATCCCTTTGGCCAGAGGCGCGACATTGCTCATCCCTGTAGCCGAGGCGGCGGAGGAGTTCTTCTGGACAGCCGGGGCAGCAGCACTGCCCGTTGCCTGTTGCTGCAGCTGTTGTGTGGCCAGTGACAGCTCCCGAATAAAGTCATTGCGCAATTCCTCATTCTCGCAATATGTGAGTCCTGCAGAATATGAACTGATCGCTTCCAGCCACAAACCGTTTTCGGCCAGTTCCTTTCCTAACCAGAAGTGCGTTTGGGCGTCCTCGGGATGCTTTGCCGCCATTTGACGCAGCCATTGTATTTTTTCCAAAGCGTGTTCACCGCCATTCATCCATGGTCTTCTATCTTGACGCGTGCATCCAGTTTCGGATATTCGTTTGCAACCTCTCATCATTCTACATCAAATGTAAAAAACTTCAAGAAACATGGTGGATTGTGACGATTTCTGCGGGTTGTCCTTTTCTTTATTTTATGTGGGTATTCGGGCAAAAGAAGCAGCGAAAACGGGACTTTCTTACCATTCCCTGTTCTGTTTTGATGTCTTGGCTATTACAAACACCCGATACAAATACTTCCATTATTGATAAACAATATAAAAGGCCGTCACGCTCTCGTGCGAAACGGCCTTTCCATCCTTAATAGGGATCAGCCTGATGCCCTTTTCTTTCGGCTTCCTTCACTGCTGCTCCAGCGTTTTCTGTGCCGATCGGACCGCCCGTCCCCAATTTTCCCGAATCCTTGCTGCCGGCCTGCTCCAGACCCTCCCGGACGCGACGGCCGTAATCGGGATCGCATTTTGTTAGCATCTCGATCATCTTGTCCTGAATTTCCTTCCTGCAGACGCGCAAGGCGTTTACCAGATTTTCGATCAGATCGTCCCGCTCCCAGTCCTCGAACATCCGGTAACGCTCCCCGGCCTGTTTGAAGTCATTGGTCCGGTCAATTTTTTGCCGCACCACATTTCCCGCTACGTACGGCTCGTGGTCCTTTTCTTCCTGCACGACCTCACGCAGTCCCCCAATCGTGGACGGCTCGTAGTTGATATGCGGATTGGTCCTGTCCACATGGTAGAGCATTTGACCGCCTTCCTGATTGGTGGCTACGCGTTTTTTCGGAGCGTTGATCGGAAGCTGCAAATAATTGGCGCCTACCCGATAACGCTGTGTGTCAGAGTAGGAAAACGTCCGCCCCTGCAGCAGCTTGTCATCGGAAAAATCCAGTCCGTCGACCAGTACGCCCGTCCCGAAGGATGCTTGCTCTACCTCCGCAAAGTAGTTTTCCGGATTTTTGTTCAACACCATTTTGCCTACAGGGAGAAACGGAAATTGTTCCTCCGGCCAAAGCTTGGTCGGGTCCAATGGATCAAAATCAAGCTCCGGATGCTCGTCATCGCTCATGATCTGGACACAGAGCTCCCACTCCGGGTACTCGCCTCGCTCGATTGCTTCGTACAAGTCCTGAGTAGCGTGGTTGAAATTTTGTGCCTGAATTTTTTGGGCTTCCTTTTGCGTGAGGTTCTTGATGCCTTGGGAAAGCGGCTGCCAATGGTACTTCACCAGAACGGCTTCGCCCTCTTTGTTGACCCACTTGTACGTATTGACGCCCGAGCCCTGCATCTGGCGATAATTGGCCGGGATGCCCCACGGAGAGAAAAGAAACGTAATCATATGCATGGCTTCCGGGGTGTTGGAGATGAAGTCAAAGATGCGCTCCTGGTCCTGAATATTGGTCACCGGGTCCGGTTTGAACGCGTGAATCAGGTCCGGAAACTTCATCGCATCCCGAATGAAAAACACTTTCAGGTTGTTGCCTACCAGATCCCAGTTGCCGTCTTCCGTATAGAATTTGACGGCAAAGCCGCGCGGATCGCGCAATGTCTCCGGCGAGTGGATGCCGTGGGTGACCGTGGAAAACCGGACAAACACGGGTGTGCGCTTGCCCGCTTCCTGAAACAGCTTGGCCCTGGTGTACTTGGCTATAGGCTCGTCTCCCACTTTGCCGTACGCTTCAAAATAGCCATGGGCACCTGTCCCGCGCGCATGAACGACCCTCTCCGGAATGCGTTCCCTGTCAAAATGGGTGATTTTTTCCAGAAAATCGTAGTTCTCCAGTGTCGTGGGGCCTCTTCTGCCCACCGTCCTCATGTTCTGATTGTCCGTAATGGGGTGTCCTTGCCGGTTGGTGAGAGAATCTTCGCCCTCCCCCGCAGTCATTCTTTTGTCGTATACGCCGCCGGCACCCATTACCGAGGTCCCGTTCTCTCCTTCCGCTGACGCTCCTCGTTCCTGATGAACATCACTCATTGCATTCCCCCGCTTTCAGTCAAATAGCTTGCTTGCACGTTTTTTGGTTGCACATATGTAATATCTTCCTGCGGGGGTAGCTTTATGCAAAAATTGCCTGCGAAACCATTAGAGAGGGAATTTCATGCCACATACGAATGTGTAACACTCTGGAGATGTTGGTCGGCAAAACCGCTACAGGGCACAGCCTAAAGTGAGCCTGAAAACTGGCTTCTTCTGCTGCGCCCTGTATGTAGCGACTTTCATTTGGCTTCCAAGTCAGCAAAGGATTGACTCCAATCCTTCCTACGCCCGCTTTCTGCGCAATTGATAGTACGTGACTGCCAATGCCAGCGCCAGGACAATTCCTTTAATGATGTCATACGCATAATAAGGAAGATTCAGCATCGTCATGCCGTTCAGCAGGACACCGATCAGGATGGCCCCGACGAAGGTGCCGAATACATTGGGCTTGCCTGCGCCAAATACAGAGAAACCGACAAACGCCGCGGCCACCGCATCCATCAGCATGGAGCCTCCGCTGCTCACCTGACCGGTTCCGATTCGCGCAGCCAAGAGCATCCCTCCGAGTCCGGCAAACAGGGCAGAGAGCACGTAAGCAAGCGTCCGGTACCGGTTCACGGGTATTCCGGAGAGCCGTGCCGCTTCCACATTCCCTCCGGTCATATAAAGCATGCGCCCTTGTCTCGTATAGGTCAAATAAATATGCGTGACCGCCACCAGCAAAAAGGTAAGCAGCACAGGCACCGGTACGGAGAGAATCTCGCCTTGCCCCAGCCAGAGAAACCATTCCTGAAATTTGCCCGGAGCAGTCGTCCCGTCCTCCATCGGCATATTGGCGTAGATCGAGTAGCCCTTTGAATAGGTCATATGGACGCCGTTTACGATGTACAGCATCGCCAAGGTCGCCAACAGGTCGGGAATCCGAATCTTCACGACCAACAGCGCGTTGATCAAGCCCACCAGAACGGCCAGAACGATCGGAACCGCCAATGTCGCGACCGCCCCTTGTTCGTACCAGACCATCATCGATGCGGAGACAACGGTAGTCAAGGAGACGGTCGAACCGACAGACAGGTCGAATCCGCCGACAATCAAGGAAAACGTAACACCGACGGCCACAAATGTGACGATGGAGATGGAGCGCAAAATATCCGTGATGTTGGCATAGGTAAAGAAATAAGGATTGGTCAGGCTAAAAAGCAGGATGACGATGGCGATCACGGCAACCGTTCCGTATTTATAAACAAAATCAAACAAGCTGTATTTTTTTGCTTCCATCTTATTCACCCCCGCTTGCGTAATACATGATTGACTCCTGGGTCGCTTCTTCCCGGCTCAGCTCTTTTACGATTTGTCCCTCGAACATGACGAGGATCCGGTCCGCAATCCCCAGCACCTCGGGAAACTCGCAGGAAAAATACAGGATGCCTTTTTTCTCCGCGGCGAGCGAGCCGATCAGGCGGTAAATGTCGCTTTTCGCCCCGATGTCCACACCCTTCGTCGGCTCGTCGAACATAAAGATGCGCGCATCCGTATCCAGCCATTTTCCGATAGCGACCTTCTGCTGGTTTCCCCCGCTCAAGTGGCCGACAGGCTGACGAATGCCCGCTGTCTTTACCCCCAGTTTTCGGACGATCTTCTCGGCTTGCTCCGACTCCAGTCTTTGCTTCACAAAGCCCCTTGGCGACCATTTGGCCAGGGTAGCCACCGACAGATTGCGGGCGACCGACTCCTCTACGAATATCCCTTCCTTGCGGCGCTCCTCCGGCACGAGGACGATCCCCGCCTGGACTGCCTCTTTCGGCGTGCGAAGCCGCAAAGCCCTGCCGTTTACAATCAGCTTGCCATCCTCCCACTCATCCGCGCCGAACAGCAGACGTGCCAGCTCCGTCTTCCCTGCTCCAACCAGGCCGACGACACCGACGATTTCTCCCTCGCGCACATGCAGGTCCGCTCGGCGAACCTTGCCTCCTCTGGCGTTTTTCACTTCCAGGATGGTCTCGCCGATCGGCACCTGGGTCTTCGGGAACTCCTCGGAGAATGTCTTGCCCAGCATCGCGGCGATGACCTCGTCCATCGTTGTGTCCGCCGTCTCTTTGGTAGAGATCCGTTGTCCATCGCGCATGACGGTGATCCGGTCGCAGATTTGAAAAATTTCCGGCAGCCGGTGGGAGATGTAGATAATGCCCAACCCCGCTTGCTTGCACTGCTCGATGATCTGAAACAGCCGCTCTGTTTCCGTGTTGCTGAGCGGAGCTGTCGGTTCGTCAAAAATAATGAATCGGGCCTGCTGTACCGTCGCCCGGGCGATCAGGATCAGCTGCTTTTCGGACAGCGTACAGGCTTCCACCTGCTTTTTCACAGGAATGGAAAAGCCAAACCTTGCGAGAATCGCTTCCGCCTCTTCATACAAGCGGCGCCAGCTGATCAAGCCCTTTGCTTGGATTTGGCGATCGAGCAATATGTTTTCCGCTACACTGAGGTACGGGATCAGCGCCGTATCCACTTCCTGATAGACGCATTGAATCCCGAGCGCTTTGGCATCCTGCGGCGACTGGATCGCGGCCTCCCTGCCATCAATCACAATAGAGCCTCCGTCCGCCACATAGGCTCCCGTCAAAATCTTCATCAGCGTGCTCTTCCCCGCTCCGTTGGCTCCGAGCAGAGCGTGAACTTCTCCCGCTTTCACTTCGAAATCGACGGAACGGAGCGCGGGTACGCCAGAGAACTGCTTCATGATGCCGTTCATCTGCAAAGTCGTCATTTTCTGTCCCCCCTTATTAAGGAAGAATCCCGTTGATGGATGATCAACGGGATTACGCTACACCATCTATGCAGGATTACTTGCCCCATTCTTTCACGTACTGGGAGAGATCTCCCATCGTGATTTTCTTGTCCGTCGGCAAATCGTCTCGCTTGACCAGCACAGGATTCAGTTTGACGCTGTCCGGCACCTGCTCGCCGTTGATTTTTTTGAAGACGGTTTGGGCTTGAATCCGTCCGATGTTGCCCGGGTCTACCGCTGCAGTCGCTACCCACGAGGTAGAGGGATCCTGCATGAGCTGCAGGTCTTCGTCGCTCAAATCGATCGAGTATACTTTGATCTCGGTACGGCCGGCTTGCTGAATGGCGCGGGTCGCTCCTTTGGCGAACTCATCCCAGGAAGCCCAGACCGCTGTAATATCTCCTTTGTTTGGATACTTCTTCAGAATGGCTTCCATCTGCGATTGCGTATCCAGCGCGGTGTTGTTGGTGGCACTGCCGAAAGCCGCAACCTCCTTGATATCCGGATATTTCTTCAAAAAGGCTTCGTACGTGATCTGGCGTTTTTCCATCGGTGCAAAGCCAGCCACCCAAATTTTCACGATGTTTCCTTTGCCGCCGGTATCTTCAGCCAGCTTCTCCAGGCTAAGCTCAGCCAGCTTCTGGTCATCCTGCTCTACTACCGGAACCCCGGGAAGCTTGATGTCTGTATCAAACAGCACGAGCGGGATGTTTTGCTTCACAGCCTTTTCTGCTCCTTGCTGCAGTGCTTCTGCAGTGCCGTGGTCAATCAGAATGCCGTCGAAACGCTGGTTGACCGCCGCATCCAGGTTGGAAGCCATTTTGGACAGATCGGTATCTGCGTTGAAAACAGTCAGCTCTCCGCCGTTCTTTTCTACTTCGGCTTTGACGCCGGCAATGTACTGAGCCGAGAATGTGCCTACGTTTTGCCGCATCACGAGCGCGATCCGTTTTGCTTTCTCGCCGGAGCCGCCACCCGCTCCGCCGTTTCCGGAAGACGCGCTGTTGCCCCCGCCGCAAGCTGTCAGCAAAAGAGACGCAGAAAGGATAAGCGATCCAATCAAACTAAACTTCTTTTTCATATCGGAAAACCCCCTTTTTAAAGTAACACGGTACGCTGTTCTGCGGTTTTGAACCGGAATCGACATCCATTTGCTCCATCAAAAAAGCCTCTTTCCAGATGAAAGAGGCTTAAATCAGCGGATTTTCGCCTCTCATCTGTCAGGTATCGCTACCTGTAGGAGTTAGCACCTTGGCTCAAAAGAAACGTGTTCCTTTGCGCTAGGTTGCCGGGCTTCATTGGGCCAGTCCCTCAGCCTTCTCTGGATAAGAGTTCATATTCTCATATCAAAACCTTTTGTATATACAGAATATAATGGCTGCTTTCAAACCTGTCAACTAGGATTTTTTCCCCTTCCCTGTCCCTATCTTTTCAAATGCCTGGGCGACAAACCAACTGTGCTCCTCCCGCATCTTTTGTTCCGTAGACGCATCGAGTCCCCAGTCGGATATTTTGGAAGCCGGGCGCAAAGCTGCGAACAGATCCCAGTAAGACAGGTCTGTAAAATCGAACTTCGTCAAGGATTGATAGCGACCGGTAAAACGAAGCATCGCCTCGATGCCGAATGCCCACAGAATCTCCAGTCTGGCGTTGGCAACATCCGCGAGCGGATCTCCGAGCTGCGCGTCCTCCCAGTCGATCACTGCAGCAAGCTGTCCGTCCCTCCACATTACATTTCCTGGCCAAAAATCTCCATGCAGCAGTACGCATGGATTCCGCGAAGGAAATGGCCAGACTGCCTCCAGCACATCCCGAATGCGTCCCTCACCCAGCGATTCATCTGTGATTGCCGGCCGTTTTTCGATTTTCTCGGTACATGCCTTCTCCAGTTTGGGCAAAAAGGACAAATCCAGCTTCGAGACGTCCACACTGTGAATCCTGGAAAGCTGCGCAGCTAGCTGGAAAACGTGGTCGGTCACATCGGCAGGAGTGAACTCAGTCTTTCCCTCGATGTATTCAATCACGACGTACGGCGTGGAAAAAATCTCGCCTGATTGATCCAGGAAAAATGGCACTGGCGCGGCCACCCCCACAGACTTCAGGAGTTCCATCAGCTTGAATTCATCTGCCGCCACATGGGGATTCTGTGAAATGTCTGCCGCACCGTGCCGGCGCACAACCATTTTTTTCCTTTTGCCGTCAAGCTGCTCGATTTCAAGCGCCGTCACCTGCGCTGAGACACCGCCTTTCAACTCCCAGGAGCGAACCAGCTTGCTTTGGGGTTCAAGCCTTTGAACCAATCTTTGAAAGCAGTCCCTTTCCGTTGATTCTGTCATTTGCACCTCTCCTTTGCCTTTTCCGGAATATTCGCTATCCCCGTGATCAAATCATCCCGGTTTCCCGCAGAAGATGAAAAATGAAAAGCGGACAGCTCTCGAATGGGCCGTCCGCTTCTTTTGCTCGCTTTACGGGTCAATCGCTGTTTATCGCTTTAGTTGGATGTGCAGCCATTGCATTTTTCACCTGGACTGCAACTGCTAAAGCCAGCGCCTGACCCAATCCCCCCACAAATTCCCAACTACTTCTGCTGGTAATTTACTCTTACGATCTTCCAGCCATACGGGCTTGATTCTTCCTGTTCCAAAGAGTATTCCACCTGATAATTTCCTGTCAGCGTATGCTGATAGCTTCCTGTCACCCACAATCGCTTCGGATTGCTGTCATCTTTCCTGACCACCAGGCTGCCGCTGTAATCATGCAGAGGGAGCGGAGCGATCTCTTCCAGTGACTCTTGGGCGTCCTTGCTGAAAAACTGCCCGAT
This sequence comes from Brevibacillus sp. FSL K6-2834, assembly GCF_038592925.1. Taxonomy (NCBI): domain Bacteria; kingdom Bacillati; phylum Bacillota; class Bacilli; order Caryophanales; family Paenibacillaceae; genus Brevibacillus; species Brevibacillus sp. FSL K6-2834. Next base: position 455,570 of record NZ_CP151945.1, on the reverse strand, counting down.
CCGCGACGGGTCCTTCTGGACATACGCCTGATTGGCGGCGGTGAGGAAGAGGTTGACGATGTTTTTCTGGCGAAGCTGCGTTTCCTTGAACTGCTGAGGCGTATCGCGTTTCCAAAGATCATGCAAGCGTTTCAGGACGATGGCAAACTGCGCTCGTGTCATTTGTTTTTTCGGGTCAAAATTTTTGTCTGCGTTAAAGAGATAGAATTCGGAAATCGCTGCCGCATAGGGCGATGCCGTATCCTCGTATTTGGGATCGTGCTTCCACAGATAGTAGCCCGTATAGTAAGGCTTCACTTCATCCAGCTTGAGGGTTGTCGCCCGCATTTTGTAAGGAGCCAGGACATGGAACAGGATCATGCTCGCTTCTTCTCTGGTCAACGGCTTTTGCAAATAATCGGAGGACAGCCACCAGTCGATGTTGTTCTTCTGTGGCTGCTTCATACCTCCACGTTCGGATAAGTGCAGGTAGTACAGCATGCTTTCTCCCGGATCGAAGGAATTGACAAATCCGGTTTGTATGTCTAGCATGGCGCGCATATTGGCAAGGAGTTGTTCCGTTTCCTGTTTATAAGAGAACCGTTGATCCACATGCGTATTTGGCTTGGCTGTTTCCAAGGGACCATAGATGCCTTCCAGCACCCGGTTCAGCAAAGCCAGCGCTTCGCCCCTGGTAACCGGATTGTCCGGATGAAAATACCCGTACTTGAGGCGGTAAACATTCAGTGCGCTCAGTTCCTCGATTTCCTTTTGGGCCCAATGCCCCTGAATATCCTCATAGTATGCGGGAGCCGCAGAAGCGCCGGGGACAAAAAAGCTTTGGACGAACAGACCGAACATAACGATCCAGGCAAGATAACGTTTGTACATTTCTCAGTACTCCTTTCCAAATAATGCTTCGGGCAACATTTTCCCTAGGTAAGTGATCGTGCTGATGCTGACGGACGGGAATACCATGCGATTATCGGATTTCCGTTTACTTGTGGACTGCTCCTGTTTTATCGATCTGGATCAGCTTCCCGTTCTGTTTGACTGTGGCGACGCCATTTTTAAAAGGCGTGGCGTACTCGTACTGATAATCGATGACGAGGCTTCCCTCGGCGTTGATGTACCCGAACTTCCCGCCCTTTTTCACGACAGCGAGCCCTTCGGAAAAGCTTGTCGCATGGTCGAATTGATACGCAATCGCCAGCTCCTTGTCAAACGGATTGATCTGTTTGACATAGCCCCATTTCCCGTTCTGCTGGACCGGTACAAGCACAGGGGCTGGTGCGGCTTTTGGCTGCGGCTTTGGCTGGGCGGGCTTTGCTGCAACCTGACTGGGCTTTGCTGGTTGTGGTTGCGGCTGTACGCTAGGAGTCGGCTTGCTTTGCTTTTTTGGGCTTTCTTTCTTCGGTCTGGGGGCGGCTTCTTTTTTTGCGACTGTCGGAGGAGCGGCTTTTGCGGCAGTCTCCGCTGTCGCCGCCGGGCTGGGCGTCGCTGCCGCTTCTGCTGGCGGTTGTACCGCCTGTTCCGCTGGCAGCTCTGGCTGCGGCATTGGGGGAACAGATGGAACCAGCTCTTTCCCCTGCCCGCTGAGACTCGACGCTGTCTCTATGGCTGCAACTGCCTTTTCCTTGGCAAATCCAAACAGGGACGAGCGCATATCTTTTCTATCTCCGTCACTTGCCGGGCTGTAGGCATTGAACTCCTCCGTCTCCTCTGCTGGCAGTTCTTTGCTCTCGGAGGTCTGGCTGGCCGGAGCGGGTTCTGGCTGGGCACTTGCCGAATCGCCTTTTCCGCCGCTCATCTGGGACAGTGCGACGCCGTTAATAATCAGCGTGACTGCCACGATCGCTCCTCCGATGATCAGGCTTTTGCGATTGCCCCAGCTCTTCTTTTTTTTGACTGGTCCGGCGGCGGCCGTCACCTGGATGTGCGTTTCCGTCCGCTGCCCCTCATACTGGGCCAGGACGACCATGTTTCCGACCACACCTACAGTTACAGCACCTGCCTTGGTTACTGTGCCAATCTGTGGCTGATCTGTGCTCCAGCGTACTTGCTCAGTAATGTCCTCCTCCCGTCCATCCATCCAGACGAGGTACGCCTTCAACTGTGCGGTTTGACCGGGATGCAGCTCCAATTCAGCCGGTACGACTTTGATGTAATGGGTAGTAGGCTCCCCGGTATTCGATTGTATGGACATGGTGGCACCCCCTAATTCTTCAGGTTTATCGTATAGGTATTTACACCTTGAACAGAAACGGCGTTAAAGTAAGCAAGACCGGACTGAGGAAGCTTCACAGCGTACGAAATGCCTCCTCCGGCATCTTTTAGGCCTTTTACCGTCACTACGCTCGGGACGGGAACGCTGATCGCTGCCGGCTGATTCGTCAAAGTAAGTACGGGGTATACCGACTTTCCATTGACAAGGATCTCGATCTGATCTCCGTCTTCGGCGTTGAAATCCCAAATCAGCATGGTTGCCTCCCCCGCTTCGTCGGCAGGGCTCTCTACGACAAAATCCTTCGCTTCCAAACCGGCCGTATTCTCTTCGGCAAACAACTGTTCACCGGCTGCGACGGACGTGCTGACCCGGCTATTGACGATCTGAGCGGCATCCCCCTCCGGCTGTCCCCCCGTAAAGAAGACGGCCGCGGCAATCAAAATGGTTGCCAGCAAAAATGATTTTCCGATTCCTTTTTCGCCGGGGACCGCATCATGGGGCTCGGGTTTGCTTCTGCTGTCCGGAGCGTATGACCGAGGCGCATCTCCCCTCGTCTCCGACTTGCTTGACATGCGGCGCGACTCTTCCACTTGCATCACCCCTGCTTTCTCACGGTGAGACTAATCGGATATTTGCAGTACCAGTAAGACAAGAAGACCCGGGTCACCAGAACAATCACGACCGCTCCTCCTATCGCCAGCCACTTCGGAAACAACAAGCTGTCTGCCCACTGGTTCATCACTTCCAGACCTGCAGATGTTCCAATCGCCATAAAGTAAGCGATATGCAGGAAAGGCAGCAAAACCGGGTATTTTCGGTACAAGGTTCGCAAGGCTCCCACCCGGACGGATGCGAACAGCAGTCCGCCGATCACTCCCAGCACAATCAGGGGATACCCCAGACGGGGAGCCTCGTACTTGGCTACCTCGATCATGTCGAGGATAGAGAACAGCGGCATGGTGACCAGGATCAGTACACAGGGGAGCAGGAGCAGATAGAAACAGACCGCGAACATCGCCTTAGCTGCTTTCATAGATAGCCTCCTCCACCACATCGCATTCTTCCAACATGGTCAGCTCTTGTATGGTTGCGTGTTTGTTTCGGCTCAGGCGCATGGCGTGCGAGCGTATTGCCCGTTCACACAGATTCCTGGCAAAGCGTCCGTTCCCCGCCATCTTGTCCCCTTGCGTCTGAACAAACTGCTGCCGCATGGCTCGCTCTGCCGCAGCAGAAGCCTCATAGCCTCGCTGCGCCAACAATTGCCGGGTGATTTGCAGCAATTCATCAGGTGTATAATCCGGAAACTCAATGATCGTCGGAAACCGTGAACGCAAGCCGGGATTGCTTGCCAAAAACCCGGTCATATCCTCGCCGTAGCCTGCCAGAATGACGACGAGACTGTCGCGAAAATCATCCATCGCCTTGACCAGCGTGTCGATCGCTTCCCGGCCAAAGTCACCTTCGGCCCCCGCCAGTGCGTATGCTTCATCGATAAAGAGCACACCCCCCAGCGCACGCTCGATGACTTCCCGCGTTTTGAGTGCCGTTTGCCCCACATAACCGGCGACGAGCCCGGAGCGATCCGTTTCAATCAGCTCATCCCGCTTGATTACGCCCAATCGATACAACTGCCGCGCAATGATCCGGGCCACCGTCGTCTTGCCTGTTCCGGGATTCCCTTGGAAAATCATGTGCAGCGTCTGTCCCGCCGCATCGGGTATTCCGGCCGCTTTCCGCCGCTGTGCGATCTGGATTTGTGCCGCCAAAGACCTGACCATGTATTTGACCGGCTCCAATCCCACGACGGCAGCCAGTTCCTCCTCCAGCTCGGCCATTATGTTCTCTGCAGTACCGCGCTCCTTATCACCGATGCCCCAGTCTTCAGCTCGCAGCCACCTCCACTCTTCCGCCCCCGCTTCCAACTGGGCCAGACGAGCTGATTGCCTCCTCACAGCTTCCTCAAACAGGTTGCGAACCAGACGCCCGTTTCCGGTATCGCTTCGGCCCCTTACCTGCTTGCCTTCAATCATTCCGAGCAAATGCTGACGGGCATCGGGATGGATTTCGTACCCGCGGCCGATTACCATTCTCTCCAGAAGCTCCGCCATCTCTTCCGGCGTGTAGTCGGGGAATTCGATCTGCAGCGGAAAGCGGGAGCGAAGACCGGGATTCACTTTCAGAAAGGCGTCCATCTCCCGTGTATAGCCGGCCAGGATAACGATCATCTGGTCCCGGTGGTCCTCCATCGCTTTGACCAGTGTATCGATGGCTTCCCGGCCGTACAGATCGGCAGGGTCCCGGGACAGTGTGTACGCCTCATCAATAAACAGCACGCCGCCAATCGCCTCCTTTATCCTTTCTGCGGTTTTGGCGGCTGTGGAGCCGATATACTCGCCTACGAGATCCTGTCTGGTCACCTCGACCAACTGACCGCCCGACAGCAGCCCCATGCTTTTCCAGATGCGGGCCACGAGCCTGGCTACGGTTGTTTTTCCGGTACCCGGATTGCCTGAGAACACCATGTGCATCGACATGGGAAGCTTCGTTTGGCCTGTCAGGCTTCGCTTTTTTTCAGCCGTCACGACATCCAGGCATTCTCGAACGAATTTCTTAACGGCGTCCAATCCGGTCAACTGCTCCAGCTCCAGCAAAGCTTCTGAAAGCTCCTGCTCCTGCCCTCTCGCCAAACCCGGCAGCGGCAAGCTGACCGCTCCGCTGACGAGAACGAGCTCTCCCTCCCGGAAAGCCACCAGCGCCTCCTGATCGGAACGAAGCACTCCTCTCGCTCTCCAGTCCAGCAATTGCGGGGTAAATACATGTGTGACCCATTCCTCAATCGCCTTCTCGTACCGTTTTGTCTGTTCTACCTGTTTGGCGAGCTCTTGAAAAACGGACTCTTCAAAAGAAAGGGTCAGCCGGATATCCGCTTCGAGCCTTTCTGCTTGCGCCAGACACCTTTCTCCCAGCAGCTTCGCCAGAGTATCAAGGCCGGGGGCAGCAGTGAACGCGCACGTATCCAGACTTTTTACCAGGGCTTGCGGAACGGCTGGCGAAATCATTTTCTCCAGCGTCCTTCGCTCCATTTGTTCAGCGGCTCCTGCTGTTTCGCTTTTGGGAGACGGCTGGTCCACATGGAGGACCAGGAAGTAGTCGGAGGCCTCTATCTGTCCCCCCTCCGGAGTCCGGATCAAGCCATCTGCAAACAGCTTCGTAACGTACTGGACGATTTCCGGGCCAGCCCGCTCAATGCCTCTGAAGCAAACCGTCCCGATTCCGTCCCGAAAGGCATTTGCACAGTCGAGGAGAAACAGCGTATGTGCCTCCCGCTCACCATATCTGTCCAAATCGACCGTCGTGACGTGGCCGTACGGCAACAGCCGCTTTCGGCAAAACTGATCGAGCAGCAAAGATAATGTTCGCAGCTTGCCCGTCCCTTCGGGTCCGGCCAGCAGGAGCCTGTGCTGGACTTTTCCGCTTTCCCGAAGCAAAAAGCTTTTTTTGTAGGCGATCGCCACTTCGTAGACGAACGGCTCCTGCCGGTTGATTTGCCCGTTAACCTCTTCGATGATGGCCGGGAAAAGATCATCCAGCTCGGCCCGGGACCGGACCCAGGCATGCTTGTTCCACCCCCGGACGGTATCTGCCACTGCCTCTCTTCCGCTGGCCAAAGGGCCAAAGGTCTCTTTTCCCGCAGACGAGGCTAGCGATTGGCTTTGCCCGGCCATCCCGCTCTGCCGAAATGGCGATGTTTCGGGCTGTTGCTGACGCTCTGCCTTTTTCCCCGAAAACCCTCGCTCCCGTATATGGTCAAGCAGTTGAAGCTCCGGAAAGAGAATGCGCATCCACTTTTTCCATGCCATGTCTGAATCGTTTCCTTTCGTCATCCCGCCTCGTCTCAATGGGCTTGATAGAAAAATCCAGAATTGTTATGATGTAGAACAAATGCCAGATTGGGCAAAATATCCAGCCCGGAGGGGCGTTTATGAAGATTTGGAATGCAACGAAAAACAGAATGATCGCACAGCAGGCCAAATGTGCCGACACGTCGGTCACAAGGATGCTCGGCTTGCTCGGGAGAAGCACGCTCCCGGAGGGACAGGCATTGATCATAAACCCGTGCAAGGCTGTCCATACCTGGTTTATGCGTTTTTCCATTGACTGTCTGTTTGTCGATCAACACGGCGAGATCGTCCATCTCATGGAGGAGCTGCAACCATGGCGGTATACTCCGTTTATAAAAAGGGCGGCCTATGTTATCGAACTGCCTGCCCATACGATCCGCAACACGCAGACTGAAATAGGCGATCGACTGGAAATTACAAGCTAACGAAAGGAATCGTGACCATGATCATTCAGCCATCGAATATCCAACCTCAGCCCATTTCAGTTCTTCTGGGCCATAGTCTGAAAACGGGGAAACGGATCTGGCTCAGCCAGTTTCCCTTCCTGTTCCTGATCGTTTCCCTTCTCTTTTGGTCAGAGCAAGCGCTGACAGGATGGGCACAGTCCCAGCAGTTGAAGGAAGCGTTCAGCCCGCTGATCATGACGCCGGTCAACGGCATTCTGCTGTCCCTCTATTTCGTCTACATGGGAATCGTTTTGAAACGATCTCATTTGGGAACACAATGGGATCAGCAGCTTCAGGCGCTGACGGCCTTTGGCAGCCTGGTGCCCGTCGTTATCCTTGCCAGCCTGCTTGAATTTGCAGGGGTGGCATTGGGTACGCTACTGCTGATTATTCCGGGCATTTTGCTCATGATCTGGTTTACCGTCTTTCCTCAGGTGATCGCCTTTGAAGGGATGGGGGCGATCGCGGCACTGAAGCGAAGTCTCTTTTTGGTAAAGGGCTCCACACTTCGCGTCCTGGGCATCATCCTGATCTTTGCCGTCGTGAGAGCAGTCCTGCAATACTTGCCCGGCTTTTTGTTTCCGGCAATTGCCAGTCAGCCGGCGATAGCCTTCCTGCTCTTCCTCATACGCGAAATGCTGATATTGCCGTTTGAGGGCGCCGCCTACTACCTGCTGTACCTGGAGCTTCGCACAAGAAAAGAAGCATTCGATTTCGACGTATACCAAGAGGAGAGCAGCAGAATGTAATACCGTATCTTGTACGGACGGTCGCGGGTGGCCGTCCTTTACTCTTCCATCCTCGCCTCCGCAGATGCGGACAAGGTGGTCCCCTGGATGCCAAACATTTTCATGAAGAAAAACTGGCACTCCGCTTCCGCTTTCACGACTATGGTGCCACCGCTCACCTCTACACCGGTAAGTTGAGCCTGGGGATAATTGATCGCCAGGTAGCTGGCTGCTAGCGACCGTGCTTCGCCCGGTACAAGCACGACCCGCGGTTCTTCGGGCGGCTCTACATTCCAGAGATCGCGGTCATACGAATCCAGTCCCGCCCAGGCAGCAGCGTCAGTGGCCTCGGACAGCTTCGCCTGATGATAGGCGATCACCCCGGTGTCAATGACCAGCCCGGCCACAGCCACAAGGACAGGAAGAAAAGCGGCGAACAGCACCAGGGCGCCGCCCTTTTCGTCCCGTTTCCACCGGCCCCACTTTCGTTTCCATTCCTTTTTCCACTTCGCTGGTATTTTCATCTGACCTCATTCTTTCCTGCTCAGGATTTTTGTCCCACCGCTATAGCACTTTATAGACAGCCGTATGCTCAAGCTTTACAACAGGATTGGAGAAAAACGCGCTGATGATCGGGATCGTCACCGGGTAGTCATAGGTGACTGTCACGCTGATGTCATTTCCCGTTTCCCGGATCTGGACATCGTGAGACCCGCTCAGGCCGTTCGTTAGAATGGACAGGGCGGTGTTGCGGATTTTGGCCCGCGCGGCTCCTGCCCCCTCATCATCCCAGACAGCGCCGCCCACCCGCGCTCCCTGGCTGGCAGACAAGACCACGAGGGTTTTGGCGTACATCATATGTCCAAAAACGAGGATGCCCGTGATCAGCAGGATCATGACAGGCAGGACAATCGCAAATTCCGTGATGGCCTGCCCTTCTTCTCTTTTGACAAGTTGTCTCAGACGATTGCGGATCCCCAATACATGGTCACCACCGTTCCGATAAATATTGCGATGCCGTACGGAAATACCGGCTGGGAGCGATCTTTCAGCACATGTAAAAAGTCCTTCAGCTTTCCGCTACACAAATAGACAATAAAGAGATAGAGCAACTCGCATGTCCCTTTAAAGCCTCGCGCAGCGACAACGATCCCGGCTGCGATGACTCCGCCGACTGCGATCACGACAAAACTGTTGGTGACGATAAAGGGAAGACCCATGACCGCACCGATGCTGCCCATCATTTTTACATCTCCGGCGCCAAAGGCTCCCATCAGGTAAGGGACAAGAAATATTCCAAGTCCGGCCAGCAAGCCCAAAAGATGCTCCACGAAGCCGGACCAGCCGTACAGAATGGTACCGTTTGCCAGTCCGGCCAGCGCGAGCGATACCGTCAACAGGTTGGGGATTCGATATTTCCACACGTCAAAGATAAGCGCGATCGTCAGACCGAACAGGCAAAGGCCGTATGTGAACATTTCCAAACTCAGCTGCCCTTGCCAAGACCGTCAGCAATATCTTTAAATACTTTGACAATCTTATCCTTCATGGCGACCAGGCCAGCGATGGCAGCAATCGCGATGATGCCGAGAATCAAGCCGTACTCGCTGAGCGCCTGTCCTTCTTCTTCTTTCCAAAATTTCACCAGTGCTTGTTTCATTGCGAATCCCTCCATTGAATGGTTGATTGATTTAGAAGCCCTGCAGTGTAAAAACATACCCTTCCTGCTGAAATGAATAATTGCTGTTCAGAACGTCCTTCTTGTCAACGACGATGCTGAGCGGACGTGCTTCCCCTGTCGAAAGACTGCCAATGTCCTGAGCATTCGGAGCAAACGGAACCTCGACTACCTTTTGTCCATCTGCTTGGTAAATCGTCAGCACAGCTTTCGAAAGATCGGCAGACGTCAGTGTTTTCCCTGGTACGCCATTTCTCAGCAGCATCACCGCGAGAAGCGAGCCGTCCTCCTGGTAGGCTGCCGTCACTGGAACGACATCCACGCTGCCTTCAGCCAGCGGCAGATAGAGATCCATCAGTGTCGTCAAATATTTTTTCATTTCCTCTGTTCGAAATGGTTCTTGATGCTCCAATACGGAAAGCTTCGATTCGACCCACTTTCCGCCTTGGCCGATGATTTCATCCCTTTTTGCTTTTAGCTGATCCTTTACCGCTTCCAACTGCTTTATCCGCTCCTCCAGATCTTCTTGCTGCAGATTCGCCAGTTGTTCAGCGCGATACTGAAGCTTCCGGTCAGCTCCGTTCTCCGGTCCGGTAGCAGGGGCGGACGTGCTGCTCTCCCCGCCGCAAGCGGCGAGAAAGAGGAGCAGGCACGTCGCCATCATGATGCTGCTTATCTTTTTCAGTTGCATGGTAACGTCCTTTCCATCATCCGGTCGACTCAACCAAATGACTTTCGTACATTGCTGAAGAAGCCTCCGATTGCGTTTCGTGCAGAGCTGGCTGCCTTGCGTGTCGAGCTCCACGCGCGGCTGGCGGTTTTCTTCGTCGAAGACCAAGCACGGCTTGCTGTCTTCTTCGTCGAAGACCAGGCACGGCTTGCTGTCTTCTTCGTTGCAGACCAAGCACGGCTCGATGTCTTCTTCGTTGCAGACCAAGCACGGCTCGATGTCTTCTTCGTTGCAGACCAAGCACGGCTTGCTGTCTTCTTTGTCGAGGACCAAGCACGGCTTGCTGTCTTCTTCGTTGCGGACCATGCGCGGCTCGCTGTCTTCTTCGTTGCGGACCATGCGCGGCTCGCTGTTTTCTTCGTTGCGGACCATGCGCGGCTCGCTGTTTTCTTCGTTGCAGACCAAGCGCGGCTCGCTGTTTTCTTCGTTGCAGACCAAGCACGGCTCGCTGTCTTCTTCGTCGCGGCCCAAGCACGGCTCGCTGTTTTCTTCGTTGCGGCCCAAGCACGGCTCGCTGTCTTCTTCGTCGCGGCCCAAGCACGACTAGCTGTCTTCTTCGTCGCGGCCCACGCCCTGCTTGCAGCCTGCTTTGTTGCACTCCAAGTCTGGCTCGCTGTCTTCTTTATTGCGGACCACGTATTTGCGGCAAAGTTTTTCGTCGCGTTCCATGCGTATCGGCCCAATTCTTTGCCTTTGTTCCACACCCATTTGGCGGCTGCGGCAATTTCTTTCCGATACTTCAGAGCTGTGGACACGACTGCCGCTCCAAGTGCAATCCCCGCCACGATCGGTGCAGCAGGCGTCGCAAGCAGGAACGGCAACGCCACTCCGGCAAGACCTCCGATGATATCGACGGAGCCCTCTGCGATTTTCCAGCCGTCGTTGTTCTTCGCTCCCTGAACGACATCATACACACCGAATCCAGCGGAAATCGCGGCGAACGGCGCCCCGACTTTGGCCAGAAAAACGCTGGCTGGCCCGTTTTGCAGCGTCGTCCAGGCGAACTCGTTTTTCAGCTTCGTCCACCAGCTTACATTCGCGGCGGTATTGACTGCGCCTGTAAACACGGTTTGATAGTTGAAAGCTGCCCGGAATTCCACAGCCTTGAGAGCAGGGTCTATCCCTTTCTCGATCAGCTGCACGCTCCAGTGGGTATCTCCTGCTTCGTTGAAAATCTTTGACCCGGAGGCTACGACGCCGAGGGTTCCCACAATGATGTTTCCTCCGCTCGGGGAGCTGCTGATGCTCTCTACTGCCTTGGCGACCTCCAGTACATACGTAAATGTATTATTGAATGTCTTTCCGGCCTTGTAGGCAGTGTCGTCCTGTCCCTTTCCATCCGGCAAGGCTCCGGGTGCTGCCCCGTTTGCTCCAGATCCCGGCTTTACGTCGTTCTTTTCATCTGCCTTGATCATGTTGGGAGTGGGTTTCTCGTTTGCCGACACCATCTCTGAAGGCACGGCAAACCATAGCAAGTTGAGCAGCACGATGAGGAAAACAGACACACCGGCGATCAGACGCCTACTCTGTTTTTTCCTGAACCACCTGTACATGATCTACCTTCCTTCCTGCTTAGTAAAAAAACCTCCATCGAAGACTTTGCAAGGATGAATGAATAGCGCTTTGCCGGAAGGTTTTTATGCGGTCGTATAGGGAGAGATCCACCTCCTCCAACAGATTTTGTATTTGTTATCGCAGCTACCACCCCCCTTTCTACGCGCTCCTCTCGGATGGTCAGTCATGCCTGTATGCTGCTTCCTTCCGCTCCGAGGAGCCATTTTTGCCTCAGCAAATCAGCGGTATGCTTGCCGATAAAATCCCTTGTTTCGTTCTTGGCTGTCCAGATTGCCTGCTCAAGTGTTTGCGCACCGCGCTCCGCTATTGAGACCCGCTCCACCTGAAAGGAATTCTCCAGTAAAGCGACGATGTTCTGAGCTAGCTTCTCCTCACCGGCACCAAGCCATTTCTGGGCCAGCGCTTCAGAGAGCAGTCGCTTTGTTTCCGTGCGGGCTGTATGCGACTCCAGAAGGACCAGCACTCTTTTCCGCGAGTCATCCATGAAATCCAGCATCGCTTTGTCAAGCTGAGCCACCTCTTGCTCCCTCAGCGGCTGGCCCGCCTTGATCGGCTCGAGCCGCCGCAAAACCTCTCTTCCCGATGAGTTAATGCGCTCACCGAGCTGTGCTCCTTGTTTCAGGTACTGCTTGTAGCCATCCAGGTGAGCCTGTGCCGCTCTCCCCTGCTCCTCCCCGAGACGATCCAGCACCTTCTTTCCCAATTCCTCCACGTGCCGGATGATCGGCACAAACGACTGAGGATCGACAGCCAAATTTTTTTTGAGATAACCGGCGTTGTTGTCGAGTGTCACGATCAACTGGTACATTCGCAGACAGCGCTGCGTCACGTTCTGGTCTGGGACCAACCGGCCTGTTTGATCCACGATGGCGAATTTCTCAAAATTCGTTTCCATCCGAAGCAGCACAGACATTGGATAGATGCCCACCAGACGATAAGCTTCGCCGTCCACAACCATCTCCGAGCTCATGTATATCTGCTGCAAGCCGCGCTTAAACGGGGACAGCGCTGTTTTGAAAACACCCTTTGCCGGCGACATGATCCATAGCAATTTCATTGTCAGTCCTCCTTGTTCGTACATGGACAAATCGCTTAATTCATGACAAACCGAGCCAACTCAATAAACACAGGTCCCAGCATAAATATGGTCATCGCCGGAAAGGCAAGCAGCAGCAAAGGCAGGAACAGCTTCAAAGAAGCTTCCGCACCCAGTCTTTGCGCTTTTTTCTTGCGGTCCTCCCACACCTCCGAGGCTTGCTGGCGAAGCACGCCGGTGATCCCGGAAGCCCCCCGCTCGATCGTCTGCGACAGGGCCGAGACAAACCGGCTTACCTCTTCTACCTGACAGCGATCGGCCATCCGCTCCAAAGCCTCGATTTGTCCCACGCCGTAGGCCACATCATTGACGACCGTCAACAGCTCCCGGGCGAGCACTCCCTTTTGGCGAGTCGCTACTTCGCGGAGAGCGGGAAAGAGATGAAGTCCCGCCTCGCACATGATAGCGACAGCGTTTAGCAGATGCGGAAGCTCACGGCGTATCGATTCCTGCCTGCTTTTGATCTTTTGCCTGATCCATTGCTGCGGCAGGAAGTATCCAATCAGTACGGCTCCTATGGCGATGAGGTAATAGTCGGAATTCCCGTTTGCCCAGCCCAGAAACAGAAAGTACAAGCCGGCCAGTACAGCCGATCCCGCCTGGACGCTTACGAAATTCTCCACGGTCCAGTTCTCGGCCAACCCTGCGTGAATCAGCTTGGTTTGGATATCCTTGCGCTGTTTCGGACGGATGCGAAGCCGCAAAGCAGCCATCATGCTCATCACGAAAGGAGTGATGAGGTGTACGAGACCGGTTTTTCGAGTGGTGGAAGAAGTCACGTAGGATGACATAAAGACAAAGCCCTTTTTTACTTTTTGCACCTGCAGCCATTTGGTCGGCAAAAAGAGCATGACGACCAGTACGAATGTGAAGCAGGCAATCAGCGTCGGCATAAACATTCACCCACTATATATTGATCTTCGTGATGGCGCGGCCGAGGAAGTAGTTGGCGACCAGCATCAGAGCGGCTAGGAACATCAATGACGACCCGACCCAGGAATCGTACATCGGCTGCATATAGCCCGGATTGAGCGCCATGATCGCCAGCACAATACCGAGGGGCATGAATGTGAGCATTTTTGCCTCCATTCGCTTTTGAGCTGTCGCCACCATGATTTCCTGCTGGACCGTAATCTTGTCGGTGATCATCATCGTCGTATTTTGAATGACCTCGGCCAGGTTGCCGCCGCGCGATTTCGTGATGAGGGCCGCGTTGACGAATTGCGTGACGTCCTCCTGATTGACCGCATCGCGGAATTTTTGCAGCGCTTCCTCCAGCGATACGCCAAAATGGATGTCCCGATTGAGCTTTTCCAGTTCATCCAGCATGGGGCGATCCTTTTTATGGCCGAGCTGCTTCGCCAAGTCTTGCTGACTGCGCAGGAGCGCGACCTGCAGGGAGGAACCTGCCTTCAGCGAGCTTGCGATGGACAAAATCGCCTCGCGAAACTGGAGAACCATGATCTGACGCAGTTTTTCCTGCCTTCTTTTCTTTATGGCCCGCGGAACGAAAAGCCCAAGTACGCCAAACAAGGCTGCGTAAAACTCGTTTTGGAACAGCAGCATGCCAAAGAAAAACAGCGACACGACCGAAACGGCGATCAAGAGATAGTCAAGCAGCTTCGTATCCGACGACGATCCCAGTTGCAGCCATCGCGACAGCCCGGCCCGCTCCTTCTTTGTTTCAATATGACGCAAGCGGTCAAACTGCCGGGTCAGCCACTTTTTTTGCGGAAATTCCCCGTAAATCAGCACGTACAAAAGCTCGATGAAGGAACGGAGCAATACGTACAAAGAGACCATGACCGCTACATATGTCCCTAGCATCTCAACTCCTCCGCTTCAAACATGGTTTCTCCGTATCCCCTGGACAGCCATTTCTCCATCTGCATGACCGGCTCGCCGGTCGGAACGAGAGCCCCCCGCAGCCGACCGTCCTCATCCATGCCTTCCATCCTCCAGCGAAACAGGTCGACGCACTCGATTTCGCCATCGACGTAATCACGGATTTCCGAGATTTGCAGGACCTTGCGGGAGCCGTCGCGAAGGCGGCCCAGGTGAACGATAATCTCTACCGCAGAGGCAATCTGCCTGCGGATGGCGGGGAGAGGCAGTTCCAGTCCCGACATCAGTACCATCGTCTCGAGACGAGACAGCATGTCGCGCGCCGAGTTGGCGTGGCCCGTCGTCAGCGAGCCGTCGTGGCCCGTATTCATCGCCTGCAGCATGTCAACGGCCTCTCCTCCGCGGACCTCCCCGACGACAATCCGGTCAGGACGCATCCGGAGCGCTGTCCGTACCAGGTCGCGAATGGCGATGGCGCCTTTCCCTTCTACGTTGGGCGGCCGCGTCTCCAGGCGGACAAGGTTTTCAATATGAGTGACCTTCAGCTCGGCCGCATCCTCTACCGTAATCACCCGCTCCGTCTGCGGAATGAACATGCTGAGCGCATTGAGAAACGTGGTCTTCCCCGAGCCGGTTCCCCCGGAAACCACGATGTTGTACCGGGCACAAATCAGCTTTTCGAGCCACTCTGCTATTTGAGGGGAAAGGGCCCCCAGCTCCACCAGCTCCTGCATGGTGTAAGGATTTTCAGGAAACTTCCGAATCGTTACGATCGGCCCGGACAGCGAGATCGGACGGATGACTACGTTTACGCGCGAACCGTCGGCGAGCCGGGCATCCACGATCGGATCGCTTTCATCCACTTTGCGGTTGATCGGGGCCACGATTTTTTCGATCAGGTGCAGCAGCTCCGACTCGGACTCGAACTGCAGCGGGGCGCCTTTTTCCGTCATCGCCCGGCGCATTCTCCCTTTTTCCTCAATGAAAATCCGTTCAATTCCGTTGATCATGATCTCTGTGATCTGCTCGTTCTTCACCAACGGATCAATAATTCCGTAGCCGACCAGCTGCTGGACAATTTCTTCGACCATTGTCCGCTTTTCTTCCAAGGTGAGAAGGGCATGGCCGAAGCGGGACTCGCTCTCCTCTTCAAGCACTTTCCAGATCACCTGGCGAAGCAGCTCCGGCTGGCTCAGCAGCTGTTGATCCTTTTTGTTCTGCTCGATGATTCGCTCGCGGACAGCCTGTTTCAGCTCGGGAAGCTGGACGGTTTCCTGCGCACGCCCTTCTGCCGGGCCCTCGCCGGTCGCACCCGCCTTCTTTTGCCTAATGGCCTCTTCTACCCGCACGTGTAAACACCCCCCGCAAGCTGAAGCCCTTGCCCAGCTCTCTTTTTGTAAAAACCGGACAGATGAAGTGTGCAATACGCCGGTAGTACCTGTTGATCTTCAGATGGGGTCTCTCGACGAGCGAGATTCCCCGGTTCGTAAAGCCTTGTATCTGCTGATACATATCCGGGATGGTTTCCGCGATTGGCATGGAGAGGATCTCCTCCAGCTCCGAGGTCGGGAACCCGATCGACGAATGGTAGCGATTGAGCACCAAATAACGGGATTGGAGCGGCCGGTTCAGCTTTTCGACGATATCAAAGGTGGACAAGAGCGACCAGTTGGCGACCACATCCGTCGTCGTCACGTAGAACAGATCGGTCGCTGCGCTCAGCAGAGCGATATTTTTCGGGGAGAGGTCGGTCGATGTATCCATGACGATTACCTCGTAGTCGAGCGCCTCCAATCCCTCCAATATTTTGTCGGTCATGTCCAGCGTCATGTTGCTCATCTTGAAATGCGTAGCCGCACTCAGAACATGCAGCTTTTTCCCCTCTACCTCGACCTGGTGAACCGACTCTTTGAGAGTCGCCACGAGGTCATCCTTTTGTCCGATTCCCTGCTCGATCATCCTGATCGCATCTGTCAATCCCCGGGTCCGGGGCAAATACAGATAGGCAGATATTTGTCCGAAGGTAGCGAAGTCGACAAGCAGCACCTTCTTATCTTTTAGTGCCAGCTGGCAGGCCGTGTTGATCGCCAGCGTCGTCTTCCCTACCCCTCCCTTCGGAGAAAAGAACAATACTTTTCGCGTTTCCTGATTGCCCAGAAACTCGTTCACCGCCGCCTTGCTTTGGACAGGCTGCGTATGTCCCGGCGTAAAAGAATAGATCCGGGGAGCCAGCAAATCGTACGGGATGTATTTATAGACGAACTCTACGGTTCCGCCGTGGAGATCCACCTGCAGCTTCCGCAGCTTTTCCATCTGGTCCGTCCAAATCATGATCTTGGCTACCCGGCGATTCCTGATCTGAATGATCTCCTCTTGCGGGTTCGGCATCAAATCCAGGTTGATCAATACCACATCTACATCATGGGCCCCGCAGTAGGCATACAGCTCTGCCAGGGAACGGACTTGCGCAACCACGCGAATGGTCGGGTGATTTTGTTCAAAATAGTGTTGAATGTCCTGTGTATGCTCACGATCCGTATCCGCTACAGCCACTCGGATAAACGAGGTTGCGCTTGCAGTCGTGTTGTCGTACTCCATCTCTTTTCACCTTCTTTTGCGATCCTTATTTCAGCAGCAGCGAATCTGTTACCGGAGCAACCCTCTCCCGGTCTCCGTTCCAAGGGTTCAGGATCAGATCGATATCACCCTTGTGCTTGGCGAGCGAGAGTTTGACGGCTTCCTGCGGAGAAACGAGAAGCGTGACGTGCTGCATGACGCTCTCCCTTCCTTCGCCCTTCACATTCACACGCTCGATGTCAAACACCTCGACCTGCTGCAGAATCATGTGGGAAACAGATTCTCCTATCGCTTTCGAGTCTGATTTGGAGGTGTAGATCACGTCGACCCAATCCCCTTTGCTCAGTCTGTTGTCCACCACGGAAGCCGGTGGCAGCGCGACGGATATCAAGCGCTTTTCTTTTGGAATGAAGTAGGTCATATCCACGCTGCCGTCCTTGCGCAAATACATGCTTCGCTGTTCAGGAAAGATGAGCGCTTTGGGGTCCAGTTCCATCGGTTTGCCCGCTTCGATTTTTTGCAGGGTGATGCCGCCTACGACATCTTCCTTGACGGTAACCGGCTTGGTAATCAGCAATCGTGCCGAGTCAGCCGCTACCTCGACGGGCTTTACCATGTCTTCGGTAATGAGCGTGTGTGCCGGAATTTCCTTGGCCGCGACAATGACCACCGTCGTTTGGCGCAACGAATCCAAATATTCGTACACGGAATATGCGATAGCTCCTGCACTCACTAAAATAAAGAAAATACGCCAGCCCACTTTCGCAAACATATGAGTTCCTCCTGCTATGACATTGCCATCGTTTCAATACATTTCCTCTATAGACCGAAAAACCCAAAGATTGGTTGCAAAAAGTAAGAAAAAAACACCATTTTTTATGAAAAAAATTGGGTGTTTTTTCTAAGCATTGTCGCATATCCTGATGGATTCAATGGGAATACCTGTACATAAGAACTGGAGGAAAACGGGAAAATAAGCAAAAAACTAGCCCAAGGAGATTACTTATGGACCTGTCCTCCCAATCAAAAGTCTCTGGTTTTGTCATACCGGTGGAAGGATTGAAGTCCCCGGAAGAGCGGTTGCAGCCTTTTGCCTGGTTTCAAAAAATGCGGAAGGAATCCCCTGTTTCCTTTGATGCCAAGCGAAACTCCTGGGACCTCTTCCGCTACGACGATATTCTGGCCGTTCTCAAGGACCCCGCTGCCTTTTCATCGGTGAGGCCGCAGCAGGGCCCTGTTTTGTTGGGAAGTATTTTGGGGATGGACCCACCGAAGCACCATCAGATGAGAAATATCGTGAGCAAAGCGTTTACACCCCGTTCAATCGCTGAACTGGAGCCACGCATTACAGAGATCATGGGTGAGCTGATCGCACAAACAGAAGGGAAAACCGAGATCGATCTGCTCCAAAGCATTTCGATCCCGCTGCCTGTCATCGTGATCGCCGAGCTTCTCGGCGTTCCTGCGGCAGATCGCCAGCTGTTCAAGGACTGGTCGGATCGAATCGCCGAGTCGGTCGAGGACGACTCCGAAGCAGCCATCCAAAAATTTCTCGCTGATAAAGAAAAGGTACGCCGCGAGCTTGACGATTATTTCATGAAAGTAACGCTGGAGCGGAGAAAACAGCCCGAGGATGATTTGATCACCAAGCTGGTGCAAGCAGAAGTAGACGGGGAGAAACTGACGGACGAGGAAATCATGGAGTTCTGCATTCTGCTTTTGGGTGCCGGCAACGAGACGACGACCAACCTGATTACGAATGCTGTTCGCATCTTTATGGAAGAGCCGAGTCTCCAGGAAAAGCTGAGGCAGCAGCCGGAGCTGATGAAGGGGGCGATCGAAGAGGTTCTGCGCTACTACTCGCCCATTCTGGCGATGAACCGCTATGCGACAAAGGATGTGGAAATCGGCGGGAAGCAGGTGAAAAAGGGCGACCTCGTCGTGACCTGGATCGGTTCCGCCAACCGGGATGAGGAAAAATTCCCGGACGCCGACCGTTTTATCGTCGACCGCACGCCCAATGCCCATCTCGCTTTCGGACAGGGCATCCATTTTTGCCTGGGCGCCCCGCTCGCCAGACTGGAGGCATTGATCGCCCTGCCGCTCATCCTCGCTCATTTCCACGACATGAGGCTGCCCGAGGGAACGAAGCTGGAGGCGATCCCCAGCACTTTTGTTTACGGCGTAAAGGAGCTGCCGGTCCAGTTTACTCCTGCCGCCTATCATTAAGAGCGTTTTTTGAACAAAAAAACGGACTTGGGCAAAGTCCGTTTTTCTGTTCTTATGCTTGTGCTTGCTGAGAAAGCTCATACAAATAAAACACGTAGTCCGTCGGCACGCCTGCGTACCCCTGCTGTCTGAGCATCGCCGCAATATTCCCGCGATGGTATGTGCCATGGTTGACGACGTGCTGCACGATATCAGAATACCTGGCCTCCAGCACCCCGTAAGTAGGATGGCGGTATTGAGTCGTCGCGTCCAGATCTGGCAAACCCGCCAAAAACTCCTTGTACCTCTCGGAGGCAGTGCGGAACAGCTGCTGGAGTTCCTCTGCGCTTTTGCCATTCGTCTCCTCGGTGATGCCCCCGATCGCCTCTCTTATCTTCTCAAAGCTTTCGCCAGCCATCGCGTACAGCCAAATATGATCTGCCGTATAGATATGAACCAGTGCACTGTAAACAGAAGGAAAAATGCTCTGAATCTCTTGACGGCAGGCTTCTTCGGGCAATTCCTTCAGTTGTTGAAAAATCCTCTCATTGGCCCATATGTGGTATTCGTACAATTGTACTGCGTGGTGCTTCATTTCAGATACGCCTCCATTCGCCTAACCTTTTCATGTCCACAGCATAACCGAGATTCACTGACAAATACAGTCAGTCAAGATGAATACGTTTCGTAATGCACAAGCAATGCCTTCGTGACACTCACCATTCTTTCCCGAAGCAGCTTCGGCTCCAGCACTTGAATCGCTCCACCGTACGGCAGCAGAAAGTACGGTACGTAACCCGAGATCGATTCTTCATCCAGTTGAAAGCGGGCCTCACCCTCCGACCGCTCCACCAGAGCGTGTCCGAACAGCCAATGTTCGCAAAGGTCGCGTATGGCATGGGGTTTTCCCTTGATCCGAACGGCAATGAGCTTTTTCCTCTCCGCATCGGGCAGCAAGTTTTGCATGAAAAACTGCCTTGCGGAAAAATCGTCGGGTGGTTGGAACAAAGCATCAGTCCGGGATACGTGATGAATTCTGTCTACGCGAAAGCTGCGGATCTCGCATCGCAGATGGCAATAGCCGACGACGTACCACTTGTTCTTCCAGTAAACCAGCCCGTATGGATCGACATCGCGGACCTGCGGAGACGGATCACGGCCCTTTTGATAGGCCATGGACAGCGTATACCCATCCGCTACCGCTCGCTGCAGCTCTTGCAAAACTGACTCTATCGCAGGATTCGGTGGCGGGTTAATCACATCGAAACCGCGTTCATTCCGCTGAATATGATGCAACTGCTCCTGATTGGTGTACCTCTTCAGCTTGGACACGGCACTGTCCAACGCCTCGCCAAAAGGATAACCGGCCTCTTTCGCAAAAATGGCTGCATGAATCAGCGCCTTCTGCTCGTCCAGGTCGAAAAACAAAGGAGCCTCGATGAAGTGATCGGGCAGGGTATATCCGCCATTGTGACCGGAATCGGCGATGATCGGCACGCCGCTCGCGCACAAGGCATCGATGTAACGGTAGACGGTCCGGATATGAATCTCCAGCGTCTCTGCCAGCTTCTTGGCCGTCATCCGTCTCCCTGTTTTCAAGAGCCACAAGATGGAAAGCATGTTGTCGGCTTTTGACATGTTATGAAGTGCTCCTTTCCTGTTGGCGAGGTTATCGTTATTTCTGTTCACCGCATTAAGATCCGGTTCTCTTTTTTCATGTGGAATTGATATACAATTATCCATGAAGGCACCATAAACCTGCTGGCTTGTTCCATTCGTTCATGCTAAAAAGCATCGTTCCCGTTCTCCGTTATTTTGGGAATGATGCTTTCCATTGCCGATGTAGTCCCATAGAAATGATCGGAACCCTATTCTGAGGCACGTCTCGTCCCCCTAAAAAACAGGGAGGTGTCGCTCATGATAAAGCGAATCCTATGGTTTATTGTAACAATTGGCTTCGTCATCCTTTTTGTGGCAGGCTGTTCTGAATTCTTTGGGACCATACCAGACAGAGTCAAAGTACGACAACAAGCCATTGCCTACATTCATAACAAATACAATGTTCCCATCGAACAGATAAAAACGGATATTCCTTCTTATCGGTATGGAGCTTTGCGCTATGTAATACATGTATTCGATACAGAAAGCGAGGACGTCTATTTCCTATCTGTTAGAATCAGGCCGAAAAACCATGTGGAAGACATAGAAGAGCCTATGGGGAATCCTATCAAGGAATGAAAAAGCAGTTGTAATAAAAGCAATCAGCCGTTTGATGCTGCAGCCTTGAATCCGCTACAGGCCGAGGATGAGCGATAAGCCACTTTCCCCAACCAACAGCCATCGGACGCCTTTAACGGAAACACTTTCGTTCTCGTACCTCAAGAGACAAAAAAAAAAGACCACGTCAGTTCGGGTCCTTCGCATGCTTTCCGATCATATCCAGTTCCACGTCTGCAACCCTTCGGTTTACATACCGTACTTTCTCTTTCATGTCGCGAATCTCGGACAGTACCAAATTATCGCTATTAATATTGGCGATGTGCTGGGAGTGAAGCGCGACTTTTATTTCGTCTACCTTTGTATCCAGTCGGTCAAAACGTTCCTCCAAATGGTCTACCTTTGCCTCTAGCCGATCAAAACGTTCTTCTTGTCGATCTACTTTCTCCTCAAGTCGCTCGAACCGCCCTTCCAACTGGTCCACCTTTGCCTCCAGCCGATCAAAACGTTCCTCTTGTCGATCTACCTTCTCCTCAAGCCGGTCGAACCGCCCTTCCAACTGGTCGAATCGTCCCTCCAACTGGTCGAATCGTCCCTCCAACTGGTCGAATCGTCCCTCCAACTGGTCGAATCGTCCCTCCAACTGATCGAACCTTTCTCCCATCCGCTTCATGCCTTCCGCGATTTCCAACAGGAGCTTTTCCATTCCGCTGTTCCCCTCCTTATGGGCATTATACAGGATTTCTGTCGGCTTGTAACTCACTGAGAAAGGGCCTTCATAAAGAAGGCCCCGCTGTTTTTCCCACTATTCTTTTGTATTGCGCCAAAGGCATAGCGCCTCTACTATCAGTACTCATAGCCTGACGCTATTATTTCAAAGCGCCCTCTACTTCTTTTACCATTGCGTCGACGGAGACGAGTCCGCCGCCGGACAGATACCAGAAGTCCGGTTTGAGATAAACGATGTGCCCTTCTTTAAAGGCTTTCGTTTTCTTCACCAGTTCGTTTTCAACTACACCCTTCGCGGAGGATTCTCCCCCAACTGCAGCGGTGCGGTCGATGACGAACAAGAAGTCCGGGTCTTTCTCCACGATGTATTCAAAAGAGATGCTTTGACCGTGAGTGGATACCTCGATGTTCTTATCTGCCGGTGTAAAGCCAAACACGTCGTGAATAATGCCGAAACGGGAGCCTGCTCCATACGCGCTTACTTTGCCGTCGTTGGCCAGAATGATCAGCGCGTTTTTGCCGCTGGCTGTTGCTTCTGCGTTCAGTTTTTTGATCGATTCATTGATTTTCGCCAGTTCTTCTTCAACGGCTGCTTCTTTGCCAAAAATTTGGCCAATCGTTTTTGCGTTCTCGGTAAAGGACTCCATATAGCGGGAGGTGTCCACGCCCTGGTAGATCGTTGGTGCGATCGCTTTGAATTCTTCATACATAGCCTGTTGGCGGCCAGAGATGATGATCAGGTCAGGCTTCACTTCGTTGATTTTCTCAAAATCAGGCTCTTTCAGGCTTCCTACATTCACATACTTGTCATCCTTGTATTTTTCGAGGTAAGTAGGAATGCTTGTTTTTGGCAGCGCCGCTACTTCAACGCCCAGCTTATCCAGCGTATCCAGCGTACCGAAGTCAAAGACAACAACTTTTTTCGGGTTTTTCTTCACTTTGGTTTCGCCCAGCTGGTGTTTGATCGTCAGCTCTTCGCCTTGCGCTTCCGTTGCCGGCGTTCCTTGCGCTCCCTGCGCTTGCGGCTGCTCTGCCGTGCTATTAGTGCTGCCGGTCGTGCTGGAACCGCCCGAACCGCATGCTACTGCAAAGACTGCCAGTACGGCAATCATGAGATATACTGCTACCTTCTTCATGTCGTCACCTCTAAAAGGGATTTTTTATATTGCATCGATGATTGTCTGGAAAAGAGTCTGGCTTGCTGCCAGCCCATTTAAAAACGGGATTTCTCTTTTTCAGACACCATCGAAATGATGCCTGACACAATAGATTTTCATCAAGAGAAGTAAATACAGATTTTATTGTCATCGATGTGCTGGATCGGAATGTCCATGTCATAGACCTCTTTCAACACGGGAGACGTGATAATCTCCTCGATCGTTCCCTCCCGGACGATCTTTCCGTCCTTGAGCGCCACGATGTAGTCGGAGTAACAGGAGGCGAAATTGATGTCATGGATGACGATCACCACTGTTTTCCCCAGCTCATCCACCAGTCTGCGGACAATCTTCATGATCTGTACGGAATGCTTCATGTCGAGATTGTTGAGCGGCTCATCCAGCAGGATGTATTCGGTGTCCTGAGCAATGACCATCGCGATATAGGCGCGCTGCTTCTGTCCCCCGCTGAGCTGGTCCAAATATTTGTCCTGCATGTCATGAAGCTCCATATAGCGGATCGCTTCGTCGACATGCTTCCAATCCTCCTCTGTCAGCCGTCCCTGCGAATAGGGGAAGCGTCCAAAGGAAACCAGTTCGCGGACCGTCAGCCGCAGATTGATGTGATTGGACTGCTTCAGAATGGAAATCTTTTTGGCCAGGTCGTTGCTTTTGCACTTGCCGACTTCCTGACCGTCAATGTAGATATCCCCTTCGTCCATGGCGATCAAGCGGCTGATCATCGACAGCAATGTGCTTTTGCCTGCCCCGTTTGGACCGATAAAGGAGGTGATTTTCCCTTTGGGGATTTTTACAGAGACGTTTTCCACTACTTTTTTCTGTCCGTATTTTTTGGACACGCTTCTTACCTCTACCATGATTTATTCTCCTTCAATAGTAGATAGATAAAATACACGCCGCCGACAAAGTTGATGATGACGCTAAGGGTTGTCGAGAAGGTAAACACCCTCTCTACGATGAGCTGCCCTCCGACGAGTGCAATCACGCTGATGAAGATGGAACCGAGAATCAAATACTTGTGGTTGTAGGTTCTCATGAATTCGTACGTGACGTTGACCACAAGCAGTCCCAGGAAGGTGATCGGCCCGACCAAAGCAGTCGAGATCGAGATCAGAATCGCTACGGCGACCAGCAGCCTTTTGACTACATAGTCGTAATCAACCCCCAGGTTTATGGCTTGATCTCTCCCCAATGACAGGACATTGAGGTATTTATTGAACCGCCAAAAATAAGCGAATACAAGCACCATCAGGATACCGGCGATGCCGATCAGATTGTTGTTGATGTTGTTGAAGCTGGCGAAACTCTTGTCCTGGATGACCTGAAACTCGTTCGGATCGACCAGCACCTGCATGAACGTCGCCATGCTCTGGAACAATGTCCCGAAGATGATGCCGATCAGCAGCAGATAGTAAATATTTTGCTGATCCCGTTTAAACAGGATCTTGTACAAAACAGCCGAGAACAGAACCATCAGGCCCACGCACAACAGAAAGTTCAAATTGTTGTCTACCATGGTGAGCGACTTGGAGCCGAATACGTAAATGACGAAGGTTTGGATCAGCATATAAAGCGAATCCAGGCCCATGATGCTCGGTGTCAGGATTCGGTTGTTCGTAATCGTCTGAAACACCAGTGTCGAGTAGGCGATGGCTGTTCCCGTCAGAATAATCGCCAGTACCTTCAAGCTCCGCCGGGGAAGGATGTAATCCCAGTTGCCCCCTGCTTTGATTGTCATAAAAATGGCGATCAAAACGAGGGCCGCCGCTGCCAACCAGACCATTTTCTTTTTATATGCCATATGCCTTTCTCCTCATCAGTAAATAAGCAAAGATACCACTTCCGAGCACCCCGACGGTCAGGCTGATGGAAATTTCGTATGGGTAGATGATGACCCGGCCAAGGATGTCGCAGAAGAGTACGAATACGGCTCCCAATAAAGCGGTATGAGAAAGGCTGTTTTTCAGGTTGTCGCCACGATAGATCGAAACGATGTTCGGGATGATCAGGCCCAGAAACGGAATCATCCCCACAGTCAACACGACGGACGCGGTGACCAGGGCAACAATCACCAATCCAATGTTGACCACCCGCCTGTAATTCAGGCCCAAATTCTTGGAAAAGTCCTCGCCCATCCCGGCTATCGTAAATTTGTTGGCGTACAGGTATGCGATAACAAGCAGCGGAATGCTGATGTACATCAGCTCGTAGCGCCCTTTCATGATCATGGAAAAATCGCCCTGCAGCCATGCCGACATGTTCTGGATCAGGTCGTACTTATACGCGATAAAGGTAGCGAAGGAGCTGATGATGTTCCCGAACATCAGTCCGACGAGCGGGATGAAGATCGTATCCTTGTACTTGATCTTCTCCAGGATTCTCATGAACACAAAAGTGCCCAGCAAGGCAAAGACGAAAGAAATCAGCATCTTGACCAACGGACTTGCCGTGGTAAACAGCATCAGCGATACGAGAATCCCCAATCTGGCGGAATCTAGCGTCCCTGCTGTCGTGGGAGAAACAAATTTATTCCGGCTTAGCTGCTGCATGATCAGACCGCAAATACTCATGCTGACGCCTGCAATAATAATGCTGATCAGACGGGGAAGCCTGCTCACGAGCAGTATTTCGACCTGGTCGTCTGTCAGCTGGAATACATCCAGCGGGGAAATGTCCTTTACACCGATAAAGACAGACCCGAATGAGAATAGAAGCAGTGCAAGAAACAAATATCCGATTTTCATTGGCTCTTTCCTTTGTGGTCAGGTAAGATTCTCAGTCAAAATGCCTATGAAGCACAAGAATATGTACTTCCGGCATCCAATAATGATATTCATTATCATCTGATTACATTGAGTATTATACCCATTCATTTACATACAGTCAATGAGAATGATTAGAATTCTCAGTGGCGGATGTGCTCTTGATGCGTCCATGAATGATAAAACCCGGAGCGGCGCCCCGGGCTTTATCCTTTTACATCTTCCTATCTCAGCTTTTCGGTGTACGCAACCAACTGGGCAGCAAATGCGTCCAGCCTTTGCTTCAAATCCTCGGCTGTAACGGCGTACCGTCCATTCTCAAGTATAAAATCGCTTTTGCAAGACGCCACCTGCATGGGGATCGCCACGCCCAACAGTCCCCTCACGACAATGCGCAGATGATCGATCGGCTGCGTACTGCGGATGCCGCCCCCATTGCCTACGAGCCCCACCGGTTTGTCCCGGAACATATCCATATTGAGAATATCCAACGCATTTTTCAGGACACCCGAATACGAATTGTGGTAATTGGGCGACCCGAGTACAAATGCATCTGCTTGCCCGGCCAGCCGGATCAGCTCGCGAGCGGTTTCATCGGGGTGCTTTTCCGGTTCATAGTGATATTTCGGATCGGCGATAGGCAGCGGACGTACCCGCAAATCCCAGACATTCGCTTCACAGCCTTTTTCCCGCAGCCGTGCGGCGATCTCCTCAATCAAAGCCGTTGTATGCGCAGGCTCCGCTACACTTCCCGATATGAGCAAAATTCGCATCAGATCATTCTCCTCTCTTATTGATGCTCAGATACCGCAAGTCAGCTCCCGCCTTACTTTCCAACAGATTGTCCCGTTGTCTCCATTCGGGTTTGCTGCCTTGCATGCCGCAACCGCAGGCCGTAAAACATTGCCGTTGTCCCAAACACATACACGGTCACTGCCGTAAAAGCGAGAGGCAGTGAGAATGCGGACAAAAGACCGCCAATCAACAGGCAGGCAAAGGCATCAGACACATTGCCGACGCTGGAGCGGAGGGCCATCACCTTTCCCAACATTTCGTTGGGGGTCCTCAACTGCAGAACAGTCGTCAATGTCGTGCCGGATATCGTATTTCCAAAGCCTTGGATCAACGCCGATAGAAATGTTTAAATCCTTTTTGTCAACAGCCAGCAACGGGATGCTCGCTTGAATGGCCGGAAAGAAAAAGGCCCGCAGGCAGGTCATGACAAAGCTGACGATCATGATGTGCTCCAATGTCAACACATCGGCAGCATGAGCAATGGGAATGGACAAGGTAAGCAATCCCCGTGTCCAACCGCAAAACAGCATGATCGCTTTGCGGTCTACTCGATCGACAATGACACCGCCTATGATTCCGAGAAAAAAATAAGGAATCTACGGAGACAAACAGCACCGCTCCCGCTCCCAGTGCACTGTCGCTGTATTGCAGGGACAGCAGTGTCAGTGCAAGCGTATAGACCGATGTGCCGAAAATAGACGAAGCATCTGGAAACCAAAGCAGTTTAAGATTGCGCTTCACGATTTTTCCTCACTTTTACTTATGTAGTAACTCCTTTACTGTCATTACATTGCTCCAGATGTCTACTCCAGCTAAACTGCCTTGCCTTTGGCAGCTTCTGATACCTTTCCTCGTTTTCAGCGCTCAAAATGTCCGATATTTCTAACAATTATATCCGTACTGCTATTTAAAGAGGCTGTCCCAAAAGTCATCATAAATGACTGAGGGACGGCCCTCTTTTCATTCAGGTAAACAAAAAGAAACCGCTCTTTGTTAAAATGGAAGTACCACCCACCATTTACAAAAAGGAGTCGGTTTCTTTGTACATTCAATATACCATGAATCAACTCTGCTTACCAATGGATTTAGAAGAAGACATTCCCGAAAATCACCTCGTTCGTGTGGTCAATGCCGCCGTCAATCGTCTCGACGACGCCATCTTCGATGCGGCTTACCCCGGTGGCGGACGAGACAGCTATCACCCCAAGATGCTCACCAAAATTATCATTTACGCCTACACGCAGCGTATCTATTCCTCTCGCCAAATTGCCAAGGCCGTCCGTGAAAACATCATGTTTATGTGGATCGCAGGCAGGCAGCGCCCAGACTTTCGTACCATCAACCGTTTTCGCTCAGAGCGCATGAAAACCGTTCTGGAGACCGTCTTTACCGCGGTGCTTCAATTTCTGGTTGAGGAGAACTACGTGCAGCTGGAGCACTACTTTGTGGACGGCACCAAGATCGAAGCCAATGCCAATCGGTATACGTTTGTTTGGGGAAAGGCTGTCGTGAAGCAGAAAGCCAAGCTTCAGGAGAAAGTCCAAACCTTGTTCGCCGCTATTGAGGAAGCCGAGAAGCATGATGAAAGAACACACGAGGGCAAGGATCTTCGTGAATTAGGCGAGTCTTCTACCATCACCAGCGAAAAGCTAGAGTATGCTGTGAAACAATTGGAAGAACGTCTGCAGCAGACGCCGAAAGACAAGCCACTAAAGAAGGCAGTTCGCACAATCCGCAAGGATCTGCTTCCTCGCCTCCATAAGTATGAGGCGCATGAATCGATTTTAGGCAAGCGAAACAGCTACAGCAAAACGGACCATGATGCTACGTTTATGAGGATGAAAGAGGACCACATGGGAAATGGCCAGCTCAAGCCGGGTTACAACGTTCAGATCGGTACCGAAAATCAATTCATTCTCGGCTACAGTGTCCACCAGCGGCCAACTGATACACGCTGCCTCATCCCTCATCTGGAGAAAATAAAATCACAGTTCGGCAAGCTGCCAAACACCGTCATTGCTGATGCGGGCTATGGCGGTGAGGAGAATTATGACTACTTGGAGCAGAATGAAGTCGAAGCCATCGTCAAATACAGCACGTACCACCACGAAAAAAGTAAGGCATGGCAAAAGGACATCAGCAAGATGGACAACTGGACCTACAACAGCGAACAGGATACGTGGACATGTGCGGCGGGTCAAACGCTCCATTTCCGCCGGATGAGTAGGGAGAAAACGGAAAGTGGGTATGAAATCGAATACCGACATTACCGAAGTGCCGGTTGTGAGGGGTGCCAGCTAAAGCCGCAGTGTACGAAAGCCCAAGGAGATCGTGAGATCAAAGTCAGCATGAAGTATTTGCGGTTAAAGAACCAAGCAAGGCAAAAACTCCGCAGCGAAGAAGGCTATGCCCTGGCCGTGAGACGCATGATCGAGCCGGAGCCCGTATTTGGCGATATGAAGAACAACCGAGGCTTTAAAAGGTTCCTGCTTCGAGGCTTACCAAAAGTAAGTCTGGAGGTCGGGTGGCTTTCCCTTGCCCACAATCTGCTCAAGAAAGCAGCGGTAGACGCTAAAAACCAAGGAGCTAAGCGAGAACAGGCCGCTTAGCTCCTTGGTTTCTTACAAACTCATCTAATTTTTGCTGATGGGGGTGTTCCAGAGTTTACTTTTGAGACACCCTCTAAACTCTCCCCGTCAAATCCCGTCAAATCTTCCAGCGTATCCGATCATCGACGAAACAAAAAATTCCACTCATCGCTTTTAAACAAAAAAGCCAATAGCGAATCAAGCGTACAAGTATACAATCTCATCCCGGTCCTTCCGGTAATCCACCAGCATGTCCTTGCCGTCCAGATACCAGATTTCATCCTCTACGATGTAAAAGGTAATGCCGTTCACTTCAGTGGAGAGACCGATATTGTCCGGCTCTTCTTTGGTGAATCCCATGGAAAACGAGTCCTGAATCGTGCTGCTGCCGCCATAGCGGGCAAAAAAACGAACGTAGTCCCCCGATTGAAAGCCGCACTCCTCCTCGAACCAGGCAAGTGCCGACTGTGTAACTGTTAGTTTCATGCGCTAGCGCCCCTTTCGGCAAAAGGCTGCCGATGGAATAGGTGATGCAGAAAAAGAAGACGGCTGTTTTCCCCATGAAAAGGCCCTTCTGGGAGACAAGTGGACGTACCAGAGAGGAATGCGCCTTCTATGCAAACAGAAAACAGCCTGGATCAAACTTTGCTATACATACAGTATAGGCAACTTACTATACTATTTCAATCATTTAGTTTATAAATCAACCAAAAAATGATGAGCTCCTTCACAAGGGTCGGATGGTATGAACCCAAACCATTCATTGGTCCAAAGCTTTATCACCTGAAAGCGCACTCTTTCTGCCGGACGAGAACACATTCGCCCCGACAACCCCGATGAGGATCAAAGCGCCGCCAACGACATGGAAAATCTCCACTCTCTCGTTTAACCAGATCACACCCGCAATTATCGTTACCAGCGTCGATATTTGATTGCATACACTCATCTTGGAGGCTTCGATATGCGACAAGGCATAATTGGACAAAAAGGAGGTAACGAGCGACGACAGCACGCCCAGGTACAGGACGCTGACCAGAAAGGACGGATTCGCCAAAGGCTGAAAGAAAGCGGCGAGCGTCCCCGCCGAGATATGGCTGACAACGGACATGCCGTTGAAAAACAGGAAGCCGAACACGGTCATTGCATACGTGACATCCATGTAGTGGTGTTTCTTCACAACCTTGCGGGCCATCACGCCATAAGCGGACAAGGAAAGAGCGGACAAAAACACCAAAACGGTTCCCGTCAGATTGGCGGATTGCGGGTCGACCCCTTTGGAGGCGAAGATGTAAACCACTCCCGCTACGGACAACAACGTAAACACCTTTTGCATCCCATTCGTATACTCCTTTAGGAAATAAGCGGCCAAGATCATGGTGAAGATCGGTACGGTAGCCTGAATAATCCCTGCCTCCGATGACGACGTATAGACCAGGCCAAACGCCTGCAGAGCAAAGAAGATGACGGGATAGAACAGTGCCACAGGCAAAAATGAAACGATGTCCCGCAGCGTGGTCCGCAGCCTGACCCAGCCCAGCAGAACGGGAATCGAAGCCGCCAGAAACGACAGGGTAAACCGGTGAGCCAACGTATCCAGCGGATCGCTGATCGCAAGCGCCACCTTCACGAACAAAAACGACAATCCGACGATAAGAGCGTTCAACACCGCCGCCAGATACGCTTTTTGAATTGTCTTTTGTGTCATATGATTGCCTCCTCATGCATGGCGTAACTGTGATTTCATGACCGGTCATGGCTCTATCGTAAATGGCAGGCACGTGTGCTACAATTCAAAAAAAACAAATCTGTATCGGTACAGATTTGTTCTGGAGTGAGATGATGCACAAATATTTGCAGTTGCTAAGCGAGCTGGAATCAAAAATCGAAAGCCGCCAATGGACAGATGGAAATAAGCTTCCCTCCATCAGGGTCCTTGCAGACAGGTATGGATGCAGCCAAAGTACAGTTATCCGCGCTCTGAATGAACTGGAGAGGCGCCACGTCATCTATTCGGTCCCGAAAAGCGGCTACTATGTAGTGAAGGGGGCGCTTGCCTCACCCAAGGAAGGTACTGGCGTCATCGACTTCGCTACTTCCGCTCCGGATCGCAGCGTCTTTCCCTATCTCGATTTTCAGCACTGCATCAACAAGGCCATCGACACTTACAGCGGCGACCTGTTCGTGTACGGGACACCGCAAGGACTGGATACCCTGATCCAGGTTGTCCAAAAGCAATTTGCCGATTATCAGGTTTTTGCCAGCCCGAAACAGATCTTTATTACCTCGGGCGTTCAACAAGCCTTGGCCGTTCTCGCTGGGATGCCTTTTCCCAACCGAAAGTCAAAGGTCGTCCTCGAGCAGCCCGGCTATCACTTGTTGATTGAATACCTTGAGACGCACAACATCCCGGTCGTAGGTGTAGGGCGAACCGCAAAAGGACTGGACCTGGAGGAGCTGGAGAGAATTTTTCGCGGAGGGGACGTCAAATTTTTCTATGCGATGCCGAGATTCCACTCTCCCTTGGGTACGTCTTATACAAAACGGGAAAAGCTCGCCATCATCGAATTGGCCGAGAAATACGACGTGTTTGTCGTAGAAGACGACCACATGGCCGATTTTGAACAAGACAGCAAGGCGGACCCTTTGTTTGCCTACGACAGGTCCGCCCGCGTCATTTATTTGAAAAGCTATTCGAAAATCCTTCTGCCCAGCCTGCGGGTGGGAGTCGCCGTTGTCCCGGACCAGTTGGTCGATGTCTTTCAGCGGTACAAGCGATTACTGGACATCGATACCTCGATGCTGTCCCAAGCAGCGCTTGAGATCTACATCAAAAGCGGGATGTTTGAGCGGCACCGGCACAAAATTCGCGCGTCCTACGCCAGGAGGTCGAACGTATTGGCAGCGTCGATCAAACATCATTTCGGGCCATTGAGCGACATTTCCGCTATCTGCGATGCCAGCCAGCCGATGATTCATACCCATGTTGCGTTGGATCGGAGCATTTCCGTCCCGAGAGTCATTTCCCTTCTGAAAAAGAAAGGCGTCGTAATCGAGCCGATCGACAAGCATTATTTGACTGCCTATCCAAAAGAAAATCTCCTGAAGATCAATGTGTCGAACACAAAGGACGAGGATATTGACCAAGGAATTTGCCGCCTGGCGGAAACGGTCAAAAAGCTGGCGAATACAAAGCGCAGATCAGCTGCCCGCGATCAGTGACAGCCGGCTTACTTGACAGGCGTTTCTTTTTTCACCGGAAACCAGCCTTCGACGGTCATGATGCGCTCCCACAACGGATCGGGAATTTCCAGTTTCTCCTGGTCGTTTGGACCCACCGTGGTGGCGATTTCGTCCTCTTTGCCGTCTATCACTTTTTCCACCCATTCCGGTTCGATAATGATTCCGCGTCCCAGCGCGATCAGCGGCACTCCCGTCTGTCTGGCGGCCAGCACATCGTCTGCCGTATACAAGGAACCGACGCCGATTACCGCCGTGCGATCACCGATCCGCTCTCGTATCTGCTCGATTCGCGTGCGGGCCGAATCGCCGCCCCGTCTCGGCTTGGACCAAAAATCCTGCAGCGACACATGTAGATAGTCGAGTTCCTTATCTGCGAGAGCGTCCACCAAAACGAACGTGTCGTCCATCGTAATTCCCTTTTCATATGGCTCTTCCGGTGAAAAGCGATATCCTACGAGGAACGGGCGGTCTGCGTGTTTGGCCACCACTCGCTTTACCTCGTCTACGACGGCGAGCGGAAAGGCAAGGCGTTTTTCCAGGCTGCCTCCCCAGCGGTCCGTACGGCGGTTCGTATGGCCGGAGAAGAATTGCTGGACCAGGTAGAAGTTGGCGCCGTGAATTTCTACACCGTCAAAGCCGGCTTCGATGGCGCGGCGGGTCGTTTCTCCGTATGCGCGAATGATCTCCTGAACCTCTTCATCCGTCAGCGCACGGGGGATGGGCGCATTGTCATCAGCGACTTCACTTGCGCTGACGATCTCTCCTCCGGGAACAAGCTCCGGCGGAGCCATTCGTCCGGCATGAAATATTTGCAGGACTGCCTGCGCTCCCTTTTCCTTAATGGTCGAAGCCAATCGGCGCATGCTCGGGATCATTTCGTCACTGGTTCCAGAAAATTCGCCGGGGAAGCCCTTGCCGTTCTCTGTCACATAGATGCAGGCGGTAATCACCATGCCCACGCCGGTAGCGCGACGGGAATAGTAGCGAAGTTCCGCATCGGAAACGGTCCCGTCGTCATTCGAAGAATAATTGGTCAGCGGAGCCATGACGATCCGGTTTTTCAATGTGATTCCGCTGCGAAAAGTAAAGGGTTCAAACAAAGGCGTATATTTTTCTTTCATGTACCGTACACTCCCAACATATTTCGCTATTGTGTCCAATTTGGCTTTTGTTCCCCAATCACTGCTCGCGTATCTCGTCCCTTCAGGTATGCCCGAGTCTCCCCATCATATTCTTGCCTGGGATCCAGCCTTTACTCCGCTGCAACCTGTTTTACGATCTCAAAGGAGCGCAGGCGAGCCTGATGATCGTAAATCGCGCCGTTGATGATGATCTCGTCGGCTTGCGTGGCATCCAGCAGCTCCTGCAGCTTTTCTTTGACGACCGCGGGACTGCCGATAATCGACGCCCGCAGTTGGGCATCTATGCTCGCTTTCTCATAATCGGCCCAAATTCCCTCCATGCTCTCGACCGGCGGCTGAAATTTTTGCGGACGGCCTCTTACCAGGCTGAGGAAATTGAGTTGCTGCGAGGTTGCCAGACGTTTCGCCGTTTCATCGTCATCCGCTGCGATCACGTTTACCCCGACCATCGCATACGGCTCCTCCAGCACTTCGGATGGGCGGAAGGCACTCCTGTACAGCCGGAGCGCCGGCAAGATATTGTCCGGCGAAAACTGGCCCGCGAAAGCGAAGGGCAAGCCCAAAAGACCCGCCAACTGGGCATTATACAGACTGGAGCCCAAGAGCCAGATCGGGATGTTCATGCCTTCGCCGGGAACAGCCCGAACGCGCGGCCCATCCGAACCCTCTGTGGAAGTCGGGTTCAAATATTCCCGCAGCTCCGCTAGCTGTTCCGGGAAGTCTTCACCGCCGCTCTTGCTGTCTCGGCGAAGCGCGCGGGCCGTGAGGTGATCCGTACCCGGCGCTCGCCCCAGTCCAAGATCGATGCGGCCCGGAAACATGGACTCCAGTG
This sequence comes from Brevibacillus sp. FSL K6-2834, assembly GCF_038592925.1. Taxonomy (NCBI): domain Bacteria; kingdom Bacillati; phylum Bacillota; class Bacilli; order Caryophanales; family Paenibacillaceae; genus Brevibacillus; species Brevibacillus sp. FSL K6-2834. The sequence continues at coordinate 421,096 of NZ_CP151945.1, read as the reverse complement.
TGCCGAACTGCTCGGCGACGACGAGCGGGGCATGGTTGGGCAGCATGATGCCGCCGGAACCGACCCGGATCGTCGAGGTGCCTGCCGCCACATATCCAATCACCACGGAGGTCGCAGAGCTGGCGATTCCCGGCATATTGTGGTGCTCAGCCAGCCAGTAGCGGTTGTACCCCCACTTTTCCGCATGCCGGGCCAGATCCAGCGTGTTTCGGAAGGAATCGGCCGGTGTCCCTCCCTCCAGGACAGGCACGAGATCCAGTACGGAAAGCGGGATGTCGCGAAGCTGTTTGTTTCTTTCAGTCTGCTTGGCCATTGTTTTCATCCTTTGCTATGAGAAGATCGTTCCCCTGATCATTCTTACAAAATTACATATCTGAATATCTAGATTTATAGATGATAGAACATCCGCATACATGGCTGGGTCTCGCAGCAACGCGGGAAACACATCCATGTACATTTCGGCTGTCTGGACAGGCAGCTACAAGTCGTGTTGGATAAACGCAGCCAACTCTTTCAACTTCTGCTCATTTCGCTTGTAGTAGGTCCACTGGCCGTATCGGTATACTTCCAATAGGCCTGCCCGCTGAAGTGTCAAAAGGTACTGGGAAACGGTCGATTGCGATAAGCCAGCCTTTTCCTGAATGTGGCTTACACATACCCCGATTTTTCGGCAATCTCCTCCTTCTTGCGGGGGGAAGTGTTTCTCCGGTTCCTTCAGCCAGTCCAGAATTTGCAAACGCGTTTCATTAGATAAAGCCTTGAAAATGAGAAGGGGATCCATGCCCTTTATTATATCTTTATATCCCGATAGATCAATGCAGCAAGTGTAGGCAAAAAAAACTACGACTGACCAATTAACTAACAAGGATTTCCAAGACCTCTGTCGAAGTTAGTCATTAGCCTATTTGACGGAGGTCTTCTCATGCCTTTACCCAAGAATCGTGTCATTCCTGAAAAGAAAATATACTTTCGGCCAGAGATACAGCATTGCCCGCACTGTGGCACGAAACTCAGGCGACATCATACCGCATGGAAAAAGAATGTCATCACACTTGCCGGTGTTATCCAAGCTTGGAGTATGGCTTATGCTTGCAGCAACGCAGATTGCTCATACCCCAGAACCTATTACAAATCCGCTGAAGCTGAGCTTCTCAGCATGAAACACACTTCCTACGGTTTTGACGTGCTAGCGTTGGTTGGTCAGCTTCGGTTTAAGCAACATATGACAATCGGCGAAATTACGGAAACGTTGAATCAGCGCGGGGTAACCACGTCAGAACGCAATTCTCAGCGGTTGTACGAACGTTATCTTACCTTGCTCCGCGCTAGCGTGACGGATCACGTCAAGCAAGCACTCAAGCAAGTTGTTCAGGACCGTGGCGGTATCATGATTTCCATGGACGGTGTTCAGCCCGAGAAAGGCAATGAGACGCTCTATGTCATACGAGAAGTATTCAGCGGAACGATCCTGTCTGCACAAAATCTAAAGAGTAGCTCCGCAGAAGAACTTAAGAAACTCATCCTGCCTGTTATCGAACTGGGATTTCCCATCATCGGGATCGTTACGGATGGTCAACAATCCATCCGAATGGCCATGGAATCGTTACTGCCGGACGTGCCGTACCAATACTGCCAATACCACTATCTAAAGGACATTGCAAAGCCTGTTGTCGATTTAGACCGCAAGCTCAAGACAGGAATCAAGAAGAGCCTCCGTGGTATTCGCGAAGTCGAGAAGCGAATCGAAAACGATGCCTCTACAGAAGCAGAGGTGGCAAAAGATTACGTGGCGGCCATTCGTTCTGTGCTCCTCGAAGACGGCAATCCCCCACTCGATCTACCGGGCATACGTGTTTATGAAAATGCTAGAGCCATTCAGGCTTCCCTCGAACGATGCCTGAGTAAAAAAGGGGCCCTCTCTGCTCAAAAACCTAATCAGAATTTTCGATAAATTGGATGATTTTGAAGAGCAATATGCTACCGTGATGCGCTGGTCCAAACCGATTCACCACGTTGCCGGGATCTTGAATCCAAGCATAGATAAACGAAGTGAAACGGTTCGATTTCATATGCAGCATCTGTTAGATTGGGTTGAACAGACGTACACCAGCAAAGACGACTTGCCAATGGTTGCAAATCTGAAAAGCTACTCCCGAGGGTTTTGGAAAGGCCTGTTTACGTGTTACGACCATCCGCATGTCCCACGAACGAACAACGACCATGAGCGTTTCTTCCGCCAGACGAAGACCCGGCATCGACGGATGACGGGTCTGAGAAGTTGGAACGAATATATCCTCCGAAGTGGTGAAATGGTCGTATTTGTCGATGACGCACTTCACCAGAGTAATGTGTTAAGTAGACTTCAGTCTGTAAGCTACCTTGATTTTAAAAATGAACGCCTGCGTTGGTCTGCTCGTTTGAGTGAAGCTACCAAACGCAGACGATTCCGAACGAATCCAAGTGTGTACCTGGAACAGGCCGAAAATGCTTACTGTATGTTAATTGGTCAGTCGTAGAAAAAAAAGAGAGGGCTCCCCCCCTCTCAGCGTACATCCAGCAACACTTTTCCCGTACTCTGCCTGCTTTCTACCCACTCGTGGGCCTTGGCCGCCTCGGCGAGAGCAAAGCGTCTCCCGACTTTGATCTTGAGGCGCCCATCCGCCAAATACGGCAGCACCCGCTCCGCTGTCTCGCGCAAAAGCTGCGGCCGTTTGCTGCGGGTCGTTCCCAGGCTGAAGCCCAGCACGGAGCGGCAACTGGTATGCAAATCAATTGTTCTGATTTGTCCGACTTCCCCGCTCGCATTTCCAAAGTGAACCAGCCGTCCGTATGGAGCCAGACATTCCATGCTCTTTTCCGTGACCCGGCCAGCGATCGAGTCCAGAATAACATTCGCGCCTTCCCCATCGGTCCATTCGTTTACCTTTTCGGCAAAGTCTTCTCTATCCGTACAAATCACATGATCGGCACCGGCCTCCAGCGCGATCGCCGCCTTGCTCTCGCTGCCCACTGTCCCGATGACCTTCCCTGCCCCCAGCAGCTTCGCTAGCTGGATTGCGGTCGTACCAATGCCTCCCGCCGCGGCGTGGATCAGGACGGTTTCTCCCTTTTCCAGCCGCGCTACATCAGCGAGGAGCTTGTAGGATGTAAACGAAACGATCGGGCAAGCTGCTGCGGTGTCAAAGTCGAGCTGGTCCGGAATAGCAAACGTGAGGTTCTCGTCGGCAACGATATACTCCGCGTAAGAGCCGTTGTGAGGGAATGCGATGACGCGCTGGCCCACATGCAGCGACTGCACCTCGGAACCGACTCTCTCAATCACGCCGGCTGCGTCGAGACCGGGAATAAACGGCAGATTTCCTCCGCCCTTTTTTCCGTAGCGCGATTTGATATCCGCAAAATTGACGCTCGTTTTTTCTACCCGGATCAACACTTGCTTTGGGTGTATGGACGGCATCTCGACTTCCGTATACACCATGCCCTCGGTTCCGCCAAAAGCTGTGACAAGAACTGCTTTCATGTACCTCTCCCCCTTTTGCCGCATTGGATCAAATGGAATTTCGTTACATTTCGATGGTGCTCTTTTATTATAGTACTAGATACTGGTTTTTTCAGGAGTGATTGCATGCTTGCCGAAAAGCTCTTTAGCAGGTTATCCAGCTTATTATTTTTGTCTACGCTCGTGGTGTCACTGGCTTTGTTTCCGAAATCCACAGTCTCCGTCTTCTACGTTATCTTGGTGCCGCCTTTGGGTTTGGGGCTGTCGTTAGTCGGAGTCTACCTTGGTGAAAAAGGAATGCTTCGACTCATAGGAATCTGGGGGAATGCCGTTCTTCTCGTTTTTTCTATCTTTACTTTGTTTACCTATACTTTATTTGTTTCTTTCTGGGGGAGTCTATAGACAACGCCATCTCTGTTGTACTTATGAAACTCCCCTGGACTTATGAAACTCGCTTATGCTTTTTGCTGTTTTCTTACTGGTAAACCGCACCAAACTGAGCCTGATGCAGCCTGTGATAAATTCCGCCCGCAGCGATCAGCTCCTGGTGCCTTCCCTGCTCTGCCACACCGTCTTCATTGACCACGACGATTCTGTCCGCGTTTTTGATCGTCGTCAGACGATGCGCTACGACGAGGGTCGTACGTCCCTGGGACAGCTCGGAAAGCGACTGCTGGATCGCCAGCTCCGTCTCGGTATCCAGGGCAGAGGTGGCTTCATCCAAAATGAGGATCGGCGGATTTTTCAAAAACATGCGGGCGATAGCCAACCGCTGTTTTTGTCCGCCGGAAAGCTTCACGCCTCTCTCTCCGATCACGGTATCCATCCCTTCCGGAAGGTTCCGGATCACGTCATCTAGACGGGCTCGTCTCGCTGCTTCCCATATCTCTTCCATGCTGGCATCCAGCTTGCCGTACGCGATATTTTCTCGAATCGTCCCCGAGAACAGGAATACATCCTGCTGAACAATCCCGATCTGCTTTCTGAGCGAAGCCAGCGTCATCTTGCGGATATCGATTCCGTCGATGGTAATGCTGCCTTCATTCACTTCGTAAAACCGCGGCAAAAGACTGCAGATCGTCGTCTTTCCCGCACCTGATGGTCCGACGAAAGCAACGGTTTCTCCGGCGCGAATGGACAGGTCGATGTTTCGCAAAATGCTCCGGCCCTCTTCGTATCCGAACGTCACCCCGTTGTAGCGGATATCCCCCTTCAGGTTTGCCACTTCAATCGCATCGGGCGCATCTGCCACATCCGGTTCTGTGTCGAGAATCTCTACATAGCGTTTAAACCCGGCGATTCCCTTCGGATAGCTCTCAATCACCGCGTTGATTTTCTCGATCGGGCGGAAAAAGACATTGGTCAACAGCAGGAACCCGACAAACTCTCCATACGACAGCTCGCCTCTGATCACAAACCACGTACCGCAGATCATGACAAACAGGGAGATGAGACGCATCATCATGTAGCTGATCGACAAGCTTTTGGCCATGATTTTGTATGCGAGCAGCTTTGTCTGGCGGAACTGCTGATTATTGACGGCAAACAGCTCTTTTTCGTAGGCTTCATTGGCAAATGCCTGAACCACGCGAATGCCGCTGACATTGTCCTCCACTCTCGCGTTGAACTCACCCACATCGCCAAACAAACGGCGGTATGTCTTGGTCATTTTTTTGCTGTAAACGGTCGCAACGACAGCCATCAGCGGAACGACCAGGAATGTTAAAATCGCCAGCTTCAGATGAATGTATGCCATCAGTCCGAATGAGCCGATCAGTGTCATGACCGCGATGAAAATATCTTCGGGTCCGTGGTGGGCAATTTCTCCGATCTCGTTCAAATCATTTGTGATGCGGCCGATCAAATGCCCTTTTTTGTTGTTGTCGAAAAACCGAAACGACAGCTTCTGGAGATGCTCAAACAGCTTTCTTCGCATATCTGTCTCGATGTTGACCCCGAGCATATGTCCCCAATAGGTGACGATATACTGGAGGACCGTGTTCAGCGCATAGATGGCAAGCAGACCCAAACATGCCAAAAGAATCAGCGACCAGTCTTTGCCGGGCAAGAGCTTGTCGACGAACTGATTGACAGCCAGCGGAAAGCCAAGCTCAAGCAAGCCGGCGATCACCGCACACGAGAAGTCCAACAAAAAAAGTCCTTTATAGGGACGGTAATAAGAGAAAAAGCGCTTGATCAATTCGGGATCACTTCCTTCCTGCTTCGTTACCTTTGCGATACATGCTATCATACCAATCTTCCTAAAATTTGAAAATGGAGTTCTCGGCTGGCAGTTTTGAAAAGGGGAGCGATTGGCTTCTGGTCAGTGCCACGGCAAAAAGGCTGCCGAATCATCGGCAACCCGCTTTCCTCTGTTTTATCTCTCTATACGTTTTATTCGCGTATTCAGTTATGTTCAGTCCCGTATTTATTGCTTCAAATCCAATACTTCATCCGGATCGGCCACGTCTCGCCCGTAATATCGCTTGGCACGGAAGTTGTGGATTTCCTGGCAAGCCTTCGCCATTTTTTCCAAAATGACCTCTTGCGGCTCGTCCTGATCCGGACTCCAGTAGTAAATCTTCATCTCGTACGTCTCGCCGCTGTCATCCTCCCGGCGGTACTGGATCCGGTCCGCCTTTACAAACCCGTTTTTCCGATAAAAGTTGACCCGTTTCCACGTGTCCTCGTCTTCCCGGTCGATCGGCTCCACTTCGAGGATGATCGTCTTTCCTTTTTCTTTCAGCCGGTTGAGCAGCTTGGTTCCGATCCCTTTCCCTCTCGTCTCCGGGTTGATCAGCAGGTAATCGATGAAGAGAAAGGTCGGAAATTCCGCATACAACAGCAGGTAGTCCTCTGTCTCTTCCTTGTGGTAAACATCCTTGTCCTCGATCAGAGCCTGCAGCTGGCGCGGGTCCTTCATCTCCTGCTCAGGAAAATATTCGCTTAAACGCTCGTACCATTCCATGACGACTCCCCCACATTCGATCACTCTAACTATCTGTCATAGCATTTCCATGAAGAAACGATTCCACTCGCTTTGGAGAGAACCTTCTGCAATATAAAAGCCGCTTGCTGTGAGGTAGACAATCCAAAAAAGAGGACGCTCCATAGCGGATTCGCCCCCCTTCATGGCACGCAGCGCTGGATGGCTCTAGCGTATCCGGGCAGCTGCTACGACGAGATCTCTTTGTCTATTGGATCTGTCGGTTGCTGAAAGGCTGTCGGATTGGCCTTCTTCCAAATAAAGTAACAAATCGTGATCAGGATCAGCCACGGAAAACCGAGCCTCAGCGTGTCCTTAAACTCCGGCTGAAACCAGGTCGACAAGACGACAGACGCAAGCAAAACGGCTCCCAGGACACTCAAATACGGATAGCCGATCATCCTCACGGGCAGCTTTCGCCCCCCCATTTGCTCCCATTTCCGGCGGAAGAACAGGTGCGTCACGAATACCATGAACCAGGCGAACATCGCACCGAAGCTGGAAAGCGAGATCATGACGGCAAAGGAGCTGTCCGGCACCACCATGCCTACGATCGTCGCAATTGCAATCCCGATCGTAGACAAAGCAAGCGCCTTTACCGGAACGCCTTTTTTGCTCAGTTCGCCCAATTTTTTCGGGGCAAAGCCTCCACGGGACAGCGAGAATACCATCCGGGTCGAGATATACAGCTGGCTGTTCATTGCCGAGAGAGCTGCCGTCAGGACGACGAAGTTCATAATTCCTGCTGCGCCCGGAATGTGGATGAGCTCGAACACCTTTACAAATGGGCTCCGATCGCTTCCCGTCTCGTTCCAGGGCACGATCATCAGCATCAGGGCAAGCGTCAGGATGTAGAAGAGCACCAGCCGGACAACAGCTGATTTTAATGCGATGGGTACGGCCTTCTCCGGTTCCTTTGCTTCCCCGGCGCTGACCGCGATCATTTCGATGCTGAGGTAGCTGAACAGCGAGATGAAAATGGCAATCCACATGCCCCAGAATCCATTGGGGAAAAACCCGCCGTTGGCCGTGAGATTCTGGATGCCCATTTCCGGATGGCTGCTGCTCCCGAATACGACAAAGGCTCCCAATACGATAAACAGGATAATAGCCGTTACTTTAATCATAGAGAACCAGTATTCAACAGTACCGAACAAATTGACACTGGTTGCGTTTACATAAATGAGGACGGCGGAGAAAATCAAAATCCAGACAACTCCCGGCACAGCGGGAAACCAGTATTTCATGTAGACGGACATCGCTGATACCTCGGTTCCGACCGCACACACCAGGCTGAACCAGTACGAATACCGGACTGTAAAGCCAGCCCACGGGTTGATATACCGCTCGGCGTGTGCTCCGAATGAGCCTGTGGTGGGATGAGCGACCGTCATTTCAGCCAGGCAGCCCATCAATAGCAGAGCAATGACTGCGCCGATCAGATAGCTGACGATGACACCGGGACCGGCGAAGCCGATTGCCATCCCGCTTCCGAGAAAGAGCCCGGTTCCGATCGCTCCGCCGATGGCAATCATCGTGAGCTGGCGGGTCGTCAACCCGCGCTGCAGCCCTTTCTCCCGCTCCATAATATCTTGAAAATGAACGTTCTTCTCCGACATCGCAGCTCCCCCTTTTTCCAAGCACTAGGCAACCACATTGCACGTTTTCCGAACTTCTCGCAAAATTCAATGCGCATGATCTTCCGGGCGTAGAGCTCTTCGGCAAAGCATTTGGTCACGGGTAACGTTGAATTCGCGATAAGGCCCTCCTTTCATCTTTTCATGCTTCGTTTGCAGCATCTAATGTGAACTCAAGATTGCTTCTCTTTGGTGACGCCCCCAACACCCCAGTGCGTGGGCGGAACTTCGGACACAATTACGCGCACCTGTTCAGGTCTGACCTCCAGGCTTTCGACGACAGCTTCGGTGACACTCGCGATCAATCGGGCGATTTGCTGTTTGTCTCTTCCTTCCAATACCTGAATCTGTACTATTGGCATGAATCCACCTCCTATTCGGCAGTTGTCAGGAAGCAAGGCACAGTCTCTCAACGAGCCGGGCAAATATGCCGACCCCTACGGCCAAGGCATCCTCATCAATCGTAAAGCGCGGATGATGATGGGGAAAAGTGATGCCCTTCTCTTTGTTGCCTGCCCCGATCAAGAGAAAGCAGCCGGGGGTTTTCTGCTGGAATGAAGAAAAGTCTTCCGCTGCCATAACCGGTGCCATCCGTTCGATCGCATTTTCTCCGCAATACTCTCGTACAGCAGCTTCTGCCTGCCTGGTCACCTCCTCATCGTTTATGACTGCCCGGTATCCAAAATCGTAGCGGAATTCATAAGAAGCGCCGTGGGCTTCCGCGATCCCTTTTACGATACGCTCCATCAGCGGAGGGACTTGTTCGCGAAACTCAGGCTGAAAATACCGCACCGTCCCCAAAATTTCGACCGTGCCGGGGATGACATGAAAAGCCGTTCCAGCCTGAAACTTCGTAATCGACAGAACCAGCGTTTCCAACGGATCGGTATTGCGGGAAACGATCTGCTGGAGGTTGCTGACGACTTGGGCGGCAACCGCGATACTGTCAACGGACAGATGGGGCATTGCAGCGTGGCCGCCTTTTCCATGAATCCTGATCGTAAAAGAATCGCCAGCGGCCATAGCCGGACCGTAGAGAATACCAATTTTGCCGTATTCCAAAGGGGACCATAGATGGGCGTCGACGATCATGTCTACTCCGTCCAGCACTCCTGCACGAACCATCTCTTCTGCCCCGCCCGGCGGCGACTCTTCCGCGTGCTGAAAGAGAAAACGGACCTCACCGTTCAGCCTGCTTTTGCTTCCGGACAGTATTTTGGCCGTGCCCAGCAGCATTGCCGTATGGCCGTCATGACCGCAGGCATGCATGACGCCAGGATTTTGCGAGACAAAATCAAACGTGTTTTCCTCCGCAATCGGCAGGGCATCCATATCGGCCCGAATGGCGATGACCGGTCCCGGCCGTGCTCCGCGCAAACGGGCCATTACGCTTGTTTGGGTCGGCCTGGACAGTTCCAATCCTCCAAATGAGGTGAGTGTGTCGCAGACGAACTGGGCTGTTTTTTCCTCCTGGTAGGACAGCTCTGGATACCGGTGCAAATACCTGCGCCATTCGATGACCTCCATCTGAATCTCGTCGACCAGCCTGCGTAGCTGCTCTGCTGCCATTCAGGCACCTCCCCTCTCCGCGAGTTTTTGTCAGTTGGAAAAGAAGAATATCAATCGATAGCGACGTTTTTTGTACGACAGTATCGAGCAGCATTTGTTCTTGTTCCGTTGGCTAGGATTTTATTATAAGCTTCCTCAAAAGCACGTACAACACACTATTCAGAATATTCTAACCGAAAATTTGTATGCTCATTTCCAGAAAAGCAAACGGTCAACCGGTACAATCCGGTCGACCTTCAAAGGAATTGCATTACATTTTTCTGTTGGCCGCTTCCTCCCCAAATGCCGGAAGTGGCAAACACGCCGGAGCTTGTCATATGCACCAGTCAAACGCAGCCGTCCAAACCGAGCCGTCTAAACGCTGCCGCCAAACTCGATCAACCTATTCGTCCTGCTTCGCGTACCAAAAAAGCGCAAATTCTGTCATGACCGAGGCGTGGCCGATTTGCCGCAGCATGGCGGAAATATTGCCGCGATGATACGTGCCATGGTTTACGACCTGCAAAACAATTTCGGCATAGCTCGTTTTCCGGAACCCTGCATATGGATTGTCAAGCTCGATCGTCTGGTCCATGTTGTCCTGCCTGCTGAAAAATGCTTTGTACCGCTCCGACAAGTCTGAAAACAACGCGTCCAGCTCCTCGATGCTTTTGGCTTCCGCCTGTTCTATCAGCTGATTGGCAGATGCCAGCGCTTCATTCATGCTTTTGCCGGAAAGAATGTCATACCAACAGTGATCGACCATATAAATATGGGACATTACTTTTGAAACGGAAGGAAAGACGCTTTGCATCTCCATCGTGTATACGTCTTGGGGCAGTTGTTTTAAGTGATTGAAAATGGTTTGATTTGCCCATACATGGTAGTCGTACATATTGAATACAAGCTTTTCCATAATAGTTCCTCCCTTTTTCGGAAACCCATCGTCTGCATCAGTATGTAGCCATCATAAAACAGCTTCCCTGACATCGGCGGTCAGGGAAGTTTTGATCATCTATATTTTTTATTTTGAGCCGGCTTTGCATCATTTCTCCCGCTCAGTGAAACACAAGCGAGGGCGGCAACCAATCCGAGCCCTACAATCAAGCTCGCCAGCCACGGATTGTAAAGGACGGTTGAAGCCGCATTGACCATGACTCCCCCTGCTCCCGCTCCAGCCGCCAATCCCAAATGAATGATCGATGTTTGCAAGGAAAGTACAAGATTCGCTGACTGAGGAGCCTGCTGAATAAAGAACGTTTGAATCGCAGGAGCGGTCGTAAACATGGCAAGCACGATGACGGCTATCAGGAGGCAACCGATTGCCGGCAATGAGGAAAACAGAGGCAAGAGCGCCAATGATACCACATGAACAGCCAATCCGATCAAAATCATCCGAACAACTCCCCACTTGTCGACGACAAATCCGCCCAATCGCGACCCGATCACGCCAAATATGCCAAACACGAGCATCAGCATACCGACCGTAGAGAGCTTCATCTGCAAAATGGACTGCAAAAACGGCGTCAAATACGTAAACATGACGGAATTTCCCGATTCCCTGAAAAAAGTCAGGAACAAACCGCTTACGATGACGAGATTCCCCAGTACCTTCAACTGGTCTTTGAACGAAACGGGAGCGTCTCCCTCAATCTTGGGGAACCTGCGGAAAATGACAACCATGACAAGCAGACTGAAGAGGCCCAATATGAGAAAAATGGCTTGCCAGCCAAGCCAGCCGGCAATGGCTATCCCGATCGGCACTCCCAATACCATCGCACTGCTGAACCCAAGGATGACCGTTCCAATCGCGCCGCCCATTTTATCGGCAGGCACCAGTTTTGCGACAGAGCCGAGTGCGACGACAAGATATACGCCCGAGCTTGCTCCCAGGATCATTCGAGATACCATCAGGGTCGCATACTGGGCGCTAGCAAACGAGACGAGACACCCGAGGATAAACACAGCAAGTGAACCAACCAGAACCTGTTTGCGCTCCATACGGGACGTAAACGACACAATGATCGGGGTTCCAATCGCAAACGCGAGCGAATAAGCGGTGATCAGCTGCCCCGCCAGAGCGGTGGATATATGCAATTCTTCGGCGATGACATTCAGGATTCCGGATACCACCAGTTCAGAAGTCGCTGTGAAAAAAACGCCGAATGCAAGAAGGTAAACATACAGTTTCTTCATCATTGTTATTCCTTTCTGACCTATTCACGGGCTTTTGGTCGATGATCCTGTTTCGGGCGCTGGCAGGGATTTCTGCCGCTTTCGTCACCCCGCAGGTCTGGGCGGCTATCCCCGCGCTTGTTCCCCTCAAAACATCATGAAGGCGATGGGAATTGCCACAGCAGGTTTACAGCGATATGCTTCGCCCTTTCGCTGCTCTTGTGGGCAAGCAGCGGTGTACTGAGGTCCGTTGCAGCAAAAGAAAACGCGGCCTGAAAATAGAACAGACACATAGGCTAGGTATCATGCCGCTCACAAAAAGCGGCTGATAACAAGCAATGCACGATTTGGTCTTCGTTTTACCAGGGTTTTGCCCGGGTTTTGCCCGGTTTCTGTTTGAACCAATCGCACAAGCCCCGCTCCCTCTGCCGACTATTTCATCGATTTGGAATGTGATGTGGCCTGAACCTTTCTCACGGGCGCATTCTTCCCTACCATTACGGAAAGCACGACAATGACAGAGGTTGCTATCGTGAAAAGCGTGATCGATTCGTTCAACAAAAGAGCGGAGAACAGAATCATCAAAAAGGGCTGCAAATACTGCATCTGGCTCACCCGCGAAATTCCCCCCATGGCAAGGCCGCTATACCACGCTACGTATGCCAAAAACTGACTGACGACGGCAAGGTAGATAAAACTGATCCAGGCTTTCAGGGGGGCATGCAGTATTTCCCCTGTGACGTTCATCAGGACAGGGACGACGATAAACGGAACCGCAATGACTAGTGCCCAGGCTATTACCTGCCAAGCGCCCAAGTCCCGTGCCAGCAGCCCTCCCTCGGCATAGCTGAAGGCGAGGAGGATGACTGCCGCAAGCAGCGCGAAATCCGCATACTGCAATTGGCCGAATCCGAGGTGGAAGGCGTACGCGATAACCGCCAGAAAGCCTACCACACTGGCCACCCAATACTTGAAGGAAGGAAGCTCTCTTGCGCGAAGCATGGCGCAGCCTGCAGTAGCCAATGGCAACAAGGCGACGACTACGGCTCCGTGAGAAGCAGGCAATCTCTCCATCGCCCAGGATGTGAGTAAAGGAAAGCCCAGGACAGCACCGAGAGCGACGACAATCAGTCCTTTAAACTGTTTGGCAGACGGAAGCTTCTCCCTCCGAATCAATAAGACAATCGCAACCAGGACCGAAGCGATCACCGTTCTTCCCAGCCCGACAACAGTGGGGCCGAAATATTCGACCGCTATTCGCGTGGTCGGAAGCGTTAAACTAAAGCAAAACACCCCGATTACACCGAGCAACAACCCTAGCCGTTCTTTCTTTTCCTGTTTTTCTCCCAGCATGACAATCCCCCACTTTTTGCTCGCAGCCGGGGGTCAGGCATCTGTCCCCCGTTTGCCCAAGCTGCAAGCGAAATAAATGAACTGTACCACTCCAAATTTTCATACATTGCTTCCAAAGACATGTCAGAATAATTACACTATAGGGGAGACAGACAGCGATTGAAATCGCGCTTTTCCTCATCTGTCCTGGTACAGAATCGGGAGGTTTACCTTGTGGCCGCAAAATACGAGATGATTATGAGCGTAATCAAGCAGCAGGTGGCAAACGGAACAATCGGTCCCGGAAGCAAGCTTCCCTCGGTCCGCATGCTGGCCGACCGATTTTCCTGCAGCAAAAATACCGTCATTCAGGCTTACAGCGAGTTGGAAAAAGAGCATCTGGTGTATTCCGTTCCGAAAAGCGGGTACTATGTGGTGAACGAATACCGCTCGCCGCATGATGAGCTTGCAAACAAAAAGGTTGATTTTTATTCCGCCGGTCCGGACAGGGAAGCGATGCCTTACATTGAGTTTCAGCATTGCATCAACCAGGCCATCGACATTTACAAAGAAGAGCTGTTCAGTTATTCCGATCGCCAAGGCTTTTATTCCATGCGCCTCCAGCTCATCAAATACTTGCAAAATCTGCAGGTGTTTACAGACCCGGAGAGGCTTTTCATCACGTCGGGAGCGCAGCAGGCTCTCCATCTGCTGGTGTCTATGCCATTTCCCAACGGCAAAAGGAATATCCTTATGGAACAGCCAACCTACTTCGGGTTTATCGAGGCAGTGGAGCTTCAGAGCGCCACGGCATTGGGCATCGAACGGACAATGAAAGGACTTGATCTCGACCGTTTGGAATATATGTTCCGAAACAATGACATCAAATTTTTTTATACCGTCCCGCGGTTTCACAATCCGCTTGGTCACAGCTATACAAATGAAGAGAAAAAACAGATTGTGAAGCTGGCGCAAAAATACGATGTGTACATCGTTGAGGATGATTTTCTGGGCGATCTTGATCCGAACCCCAGGCATGACCCCATGTTCTCCTACGATCCTTCCGGGCGAGTGATCTATCTCAAAAGCTTTTCGAAAATCATGCTGCCCGGACTAAGACTTGCCGCCGTCGTCCTGCCCAAGCTCATGATCCACACATTTTCGCGCCATAAATTCAGTGCAGATTTCAACAGCTCCGCACTTTCTCAAGGAGCCTTGGAAATTTATTTGAAGAGCGGCATGTTCCAGGGACACATCAAAAGAATAAAAAAGCTTTATCAACGAAAGATGAAGCTGCTTCAAGAAGCCTGCGACATCCACTTGCCCCCCGGCGCTTCCATCTCCAGGCCGACTTCCGGTTTTTATCTGGCCGTCTCTCTCCCTGAACATGTGAAGGCCGGGCGGATGGCCGATTTGCTGCTCCGGGCAAATGTCTACGTCGATGACGCGGTGCGCATGTTTTTGCCTGAATATCGCCAGGAAAATATGCTGCGCCTCTGCATCTCCCAGGTGAGCGAGGAGCAGATTGGCCGCGGGGTCGAACAAATCGCCCGGTGCATTGTCTTTCTTCAAGGGAAAAAGGATCATTTTCATTCCAGACCATCTTTGCTGCTGTAAGCCTGAAGCTGTACCCTTTTTTGGAAAATACAGGTTGTATCTGCAATCCATTTGCGTTATTCTAATGGCATCTCGCTTTTGAAGGGAATGATTGGCATGAAACGCCGGGCTTATTTTCCTTATGGAATGATGATGAACTAAATAGTGCAGATGGTGCTTCCTCTGCAGTTTTATAAGGATATCGCTGCTCATGGCTCCTATAAAAAGGGGGTTTATTTGCTTTGCAGATAAACCCGGCAACAATAGGCCGATAGAGACCGCAGGCGTTGTCTGCGGTCTTTTTGCGCCCAAAAACAGGCGTACGCAGAGATTACGGAACGAAAAGGCCGCGATTTTATCAAAATCCGGGCGATGCGCAAGCAAGGCAGTTGCCGTCATGGAACAGCGTTTTAGCCGTTATGCGATTTTATGCTTTTCCCAAACAAAAGGAGGTTTTGCTTCATGGAGCTGCAAAGCAAAAACTATACAAAGGCCCTGGACATTTTTCAGGATTGCAAGAACCACTTGTGTATTCACGGAGTGATCCATGGCCTCATACCCGGCCGAATTTTTATGGCGGATGATTCTGCTACGGCCATGGTGGCAAGCACAGAAGGAATATATCTGGGCGGCAATCCCGATAATGATCTGTTTTTACGGGAGATGAACAGCCTGTTACGACATGAGATTTTTCCCAAGCTTGACGCCGACGATGTGCTGGACTATGTCGTCTATTACCCGCAAAGCCCGCTGTGGGAAGCGAAAATGGATATCGTGATGAAAGATCTGTACGCGATGAAAAGCGGCAGAATGACCTTTTCTCACGATCTGGGCAACACGGATGCACCGCTTGCCGACGGTGTCATCCCTGTGGATCAAAAGCTGCTGGCACGCGAGGATTGCATCGGTGTGGACGACGTTTTGGAGGAAATCTCGAACCAATGGCCTTCGCTGGAGGCATTTCTAGACAAAGGTTTCGGATGCGTCGGCATTGAGGAAACAGAGCGAGGACCGGTCATTGTCAGCTGGTGCCTGACAGATTGGGTGGTCGGCAGCGAGTGCGAGCTGGGCGTTGAAACCGCAGAAGGCTACCGGGAAAAAGGCTGGGCCAAAAAGACAGCCGCAGGCGCTCTCGCACTGGCCCGGAAACGGGGCCTCACACGAGCAGGCTGGCAGTGCTGGTCCAGCAATGCAGCCTCTCGACGAACGGCCCTTTCTGTCGGATTCAAGCCGCTTGCCGAATACCCGGTCCTGTTCGGGTGGACGAATCCGCTGAACAATTTTCTCGTAAACGGCAATTATTACATGCAAGGAGACGGGACTGTGGGCACTCAAAAGGATTATGCCCGCGCCGCATGGAACTACGCCCAGGCCCTTGACAAAGGCTGGGACTGGGACGGCATGGCCTCGCTGTATTGGAATGCGGCCTGCCTGTTCTACCGGATCGGCGAGAAGGAGCGCGCCAAGCATTATTACCGGATCGCTGTGGAGAAAGGCTGGGACGGTACCGAGTGCCAGACCGCCGCAGACTATGTGTACTCCGAAGCGGATTCCGCGGCCATAGCTCTGGAATTGGCGAAATAAAAACGCAGGCGACCGACGCATTGGCGCCGGAGAGCAAATCCCGGACTGTCCCTCCGTATGAATTTTGCAGTAAACAAGTTTAGCTGAAACAAACAAAAAATGGATAGAGTTTCAGGCATCAACTGAAGCTCTATCCATTTCTATTACCTTTATTGCGAAGGCTTGATCAATACCCCCCGCCCGGCGTAAAAACGGGCGAAGACCTCGAGGCTTAACCGGACATTTTCCTGACTGGCGGGCGTGTCCCCGGATGGATTGTGAAAAACGACCTCCCAGGTTTGAGCATTGCCGCCAAATACATACACCAGATGCCCGCCTTGCCGGGGCGGCGTCACCTCAGGCGTGCGGATACTCGGGTGGACAGAAGCAAAGAAGACATGGCCTTGATCGAGCAATTCGCCGATCTCTTCAATCGGTGTATGCTCCTTGACCTCGGCTGCAAGCCCGAATTTGTCCGCGACAAAGGAAACAAAGGGACGGTAGAACAAGCCTTTGATCGTCCCGTCCCCGTTCTCGACATACCCTCCGTATTCCCGGCATTGTTTCATTAACTCGATGGTTGGAATGATTTGCTTTTGCCGATGGGCGAGCAGCATTTTCAGGCAGGCCATGCCGCAGATGTGAGCGCTCCAGGTCGCATATTCCTCCCGGTTGGAGGCGCCGGACAGATGCCACAGGGGGTCATCGGCAGGAAGCATGCGCCCGGACAAAAAATCCGGCACCAGCTCCCGAGATTCCCATTGCGAAAAATAAGGCACTACAGCCATATTCTCATTCCTTTCCATGGCGATTTGTTCGCTCCCGATCAAAATGAAGGTACCAGTACAGCGCAGTCTCGCCGCTGCTTTCGGGAATGCCTTTATACACAAAAAAATCAAAGCCGCCTATGACAAAGCCGCAGCTCTCGTAAAATTTGCATGCGTTTACATTGTTGCTTTGCGTCTCCAGCATGATGCCGGCCATTCCGCCCGCCTTCGCCCAAAGCACGGCCTGCTCGATTAATTTGCGGCCGATACCAAACCTTCTGCAGCTTTTGTCTACTTTGATGTCTTCTATATAAGCGAAATGGTTCCAATTCCGCTTCAACACAATCAGGCCCGCGACTTTATCGTCTGCCAGTGCGACATAGATGATTTGATCGGGATTGCCGATGTATTCGGAATAGTCCACGTCTTCCTCTTCCAAATAGCTTTTCTGATAAGCAGGCACTTCTCTGACTGTATACCCGATTCGCCCATCGGTTACGGATAGGACAAGCTCGGAATCAACGAGGAAGCTGCCATCGATGCTATCCACGCGGTAATCTCCGTGAGCGTCCTTCAGTTCCGCTATTTTTATATTCATTGTCTTCCTCCCGTACTTAACTGGCCCCCACAAGAAGACCGACAATCCAGCTACTCTCCCTTTGTTCTAAATGGACAGCCTTGCTTTGGATATACTAAGTCCAAATTCATTGTCCATACATGAAAGGAGGATTGTTCCCCATCGACACACACCGCGAGGACCATTTGCCCGATTTTAAACAGTTGACCGACCGCGTGATCGCCCCGCCTCCCCCAAGGTCCAATCATTGGCATTCGGACCAATCTGGACAAAGAATCCGAGGATGCGGGAAAAGAAGCGCCGAAATAGGCGATCCAGCCTCTTGTCCGAAAGGCTACAGGCACAAGCCGCCCAGCTTTGGTACGACGGCTTGTGCCGAACCATCAAGGGCGCGGATTTGGCCTGGGGGAATCAGCCACTCTTTTGCATCCCCTCTGGCATGTTGCTCGCGCAGCCGCTGCCTTCCATAGTTGCAGTCCGCCAGGGAATACTTACTATTTGTCCATTCTGCTGCCTAAGTCCTTCTCTTTATATCGGGCAGCTCAATTTTTATCCGGGAATAGAAAAAGACAGCCCCTTTTCAGAGCCTGCCTTTGCCATTGCGAATACCCGCCAACATATGAATTTGTCGGACTGGTATGCTTACAATTCCAGAAAGACGCCCACCAGCGAATAGAGAATCACGGTAGAAAACAAGACGGTCATGTGCAGCAGTGAAAACAGGAACAGCGATTTTGCCCACTTCTCCGGGTCCATTTTTTTATAGCCATACACACTTAAAATCAGCCATGCGACACTCAACAAAAGAGCCACCAGCATCAGTCCGAGGCTAAGCGAGCCAAGCAGAAAGCTGGTCGCGATCAATACGACCAAATACACATTCGTTTGGATATAGGTTCTGCGGACGCCCTTGACTACAGGCAGCATGGGAACCTTCGCTGCCTTGTACTCATCGTGCTTGCGGATCGCGATTGCATAGAAATGGGGCATTTGCCAAATTACCATGATCACAAAGAGGCCCAGGATCGCCGGATGCGTGATATCCGGATGAATCGCTGCCCACCCGATGAGCGGAGGAGCTGCTCCAGAGATGCTTCCCACCTCTGTATTGTAGATCGTCCTTCGTTTCGTCCACATCGTATAAGGGACGACATAAAAAAACAGTCCCAAAAACCCCAGCAATGCCGCAAGCGGAGTAGTCCATGCGAGAGCCGCCAGTCCCAGGATCGTCATGACAATCCCCAGCCACAATACCGTCTTCGGCTCTATTTCCCCTGTTACAGTAGGTCTGTTTTTGGTCCTCTCCATCACAGAGTCAATGTCGCGGTCATACAGGTTATTAAAAGCCCCCGCCGCCCCCATTACCAGACTCGAACCGACGAAAGCCAAGATGATTTCCGGAAGCTTTTCAAACGGGCTGATCTTGTACGTATATAAGGCCAATGTCAATCCCGCAAACATCGGAATCAAATTCGACTTGATAATCCCCGTCTTCACGGTTTGCGCCAAAATCTTTGACAATGTCTGTTTCGGAGCCGTTGAGAGGGCTTGTTGTATGTTCGTATCGATTTTTTCGTCCTTTTGCATTTTCCCTATCTTCCTTTTCTAATCTACCCGAAATGTGACCAGCTCTTTTTACTCCTACCTAGTATATCAATTTATCATTCATTATGTTGCGAGTTCAAACAATTGGCACACACCAGTACCTGCCAAATGGGAAATGACTATCCCGAAAGACGCTGCAAATAACGATTTAAAGTAGAAAAATACAGATGTTTCCTTATATACTCATTGGAATTTACATACTAATCGGTATATTAATAGTATATGGGACGGCAGTCAAGAAAGGAAGGACGAGCGGTGACGAGACGACGATTGACCCAAGAGGAGCGCAAGCAGGAAACACGGCAATTGCTTCTGGAATCGGCAGCGAAGACTTTTGCCCAGCTCGGTTTTCACGGGGCCTCTGTCGATAAAATCGCGGAGTTTGCCGGGTTTAGCAAAGGAGCCGTTTACGCCCATTTTCAGTCCAAGGAAGAGCTGTTTCTTGCTATATTGGAACAGCAAATGAAATTGCATGTGCACACTATCCATAAAATTATTAGCCAACAGCCTTCACTTGAGCATTTTCATGAGACGATGAACCGCTATTTCCATTCAGCCAGACAGCAAACCCGGACCTGGAGCATGCTGAACATGGAATTTCTTTTATATGCGATGCGAGAGGAATCGGTTCGCCAGAAGTGGTCGAGCATGATCTTGGAATCGGCAGAACAACTCTCAAAGACAATCGAGGAAATGATGGCAAAGGAGCATTGCGAGGCGTCTTTATCTGCGGAAGAAATGGCGTGGACTCTATTGTCGCTGGAAAATGGCATGGCTATCTTTTCTTCTATTGTGGAAAACGCCGCTCCTCCCGATTTATTTGGAAAAGCGCTGCAAAGCATGCTCCAGCCCCCTCGTGAGGAAGAATAGGTTTCCCCTGATGGGAGGGGGCAGCATGTCAAATGCAGGGTTGGGCGTTTGTGATCATCTATACGGAAATAAGGGATGAACATGATCGTGCCATACAATATGGATTAGCTCCCCCAAATCGTCAATGACAGCATCCGCCTCTGCTACAGTTTCAAACTGTTCATTTCTCTTCCAAACCGCCTTCATTCCGACAGCCCGGCTGGCTCTGACATCGTTCTCCGGATGATCCCCTACAAATAGAGCATCTTCTGCCGGAACGCCAAGCTTTGCAAGCGCCCGAAGAAAAATCGCCGGGTCTGGCTTTTGCAGCCCTTCCCATTCCGATATCAATGCCTTATCGAAAAAATGCTCAATGTGCAGCGCCGGACACACCCCTTTGCGCTTTCATGCCTCGCTAAAAAAGCGGCTATCCAGACATACGCTCAAACACTTCCATTGCTTGAGCAGCCGTGGGAACCTGGACGACATTCTCCTCTGCGAACTCATGGGCTTGTGGATCGTCACTTCTTCTAATTTCGTTTGCGGCAGCCTCTACGTCGTAAGCCGTCCGCCGAAACTCGCATCCGTTCGGGCCAAGCAGCAGCCAATAGGCACCGGGCTGGTCGGCATAGGGCATACCCACGCTTCCTGCATTGATGACGCGAGTTTTTCCGGCAAGCAGTTCAAACTGAATATGCGTGTGCCCGCAAACAACCGTTCCTTGCTCAACTCCCTGAAAGATAGCGTCCAGCCTTTCCTGCTGCGTGAGCGGTGTAAAAATCACCTCGTCGCTATGCGGGGTCGCATGACAGAACAATACCTCCCCAATCCCTTCGATATATTGGACAAACAGTTGCGGCAGCTGCGACAAAAAATCGCGCTGAGCGCGTGTCAACTGTTTGGCGACCCATTCCGTCTTTTCACGCCCCTTCGCTGACATTCCGGGACGAAGCGGCTCACCGTCAAAAGCCATGACGACTTCGCGATCACAGTTGCCACGTATGAAGCGGACCTTCGTTTCCAGCCGGAAAAGACGCTCGATCGTCTGTGCAGGCATTGGCCCAGAGACGATATCTCCCCCAATGACAAGCAAGTCCGGTTTCACGTCTTCAAGCTCATCCAACACAGCGTGTAGGGCTGGCAAATTGCCATGGATGTCATAAAGTGCTGCCACTTTCATCGTACATCTCTCCTTTCGACCATCAAACCGTATTTTTAAAAAAACCACCACGGAAACGAAATGCTTGCGTGGTGGTTTTGCTTTGTGCCAGGTTAAACCGCTGTTTTCTTTGGCGCTCTTCCGTACGGGACGGCCATCATTCGCTCCCACATCGGGATAAACTGCTTGATCAACGGCCCGATCGCTACTGCCGTCACCAGTGTACCGATCGAAACCGGCCCTCCCAAGAGAAAGCCCACGAGCGCAACTGTACATTCGATCCCGACCCTGACTTTGCCGATCCCCCAGCCCATTCGTTCATGCAGCGCCAGCATAAAGCTGTCGCGGGGTCCGGCCCCGATTCGCGGCGAAATGTACATCCCTGTTCCGAACGTATAGATCAGAAGCCCGCCCGCGAACAAGACGACGCGCTCCGTCAAGGTTTCTCCGGTAGGAATCCATTCCAGCCACAAGAATAAGTCAATGAACAGCCCGAAGAAAAACATGTTTAAAAACATGCCCACGTTTGGCCTGATCTTTCCGATTGCGTAAGACGCGAGTATGATGAGCGCTCCAACGATTTGCGACCAACTGCCGATGGTCAGTCCAAATGTCTTTTGCAATCCAATGTGCAATGTATCCCACGGAGCCACACCGAGATTCGCTTCGATCATCATCCCGATTCCAAAGCCCATCACAGCCAGGCCCAGCATGAAAACGGCATACTGAACCGTTACCGGGCTTGAAAAAAACTTCTTTATCATGATTGGTTCCCCCTGTTGTGTTGGGGTGGTCAGCCCCTATTTTCGGTTGTCCTCTTCAGGACGCATAAGGGGGAGATTGTGCGAATGCCATCCATTGTCCGAAGACGGGCATCACGTGTGTATCCATAAGCTTCACCTTCTTTCTGCAAAATTGAATATTCGGACTACTTGACCGAGTAAATGACCCTACAGGAGGAACCGGCTTCAAGCTCACGCCATCTTGCATCTTATGATAATTTCTCAGGATTTATTTCTCTTTCCCTCTCCCGTTGAACGAAAGGACTTGCTTATTCTCTCTTTTCTACCATTCTCGTTTCCACTTGTCTATAGGAAAAAGGCAGTCCCATACCAAATCATGGTGATGTAAGGAACCCCTCTTGGCTATTTGGGAACAGGAAGAGTGCAGATAAGCAAGAGACTCTTTCAACTTTCATTCACGCTGGAAAGTTGAAAGAGCCTTCTTCAGGCAGCCAGAACGGCAGAATTTGACTAGTCGTTTAGACTGGAAAGATACTTTCTCTTTAACCCGAAGTAAAAAAGAACCTGCAAGAAAAGGTACACGGCCACCACATACAACGCCTGCAGCATCGTATAATGGATTTTTGAGTAGTTGGTATTCACCAATGCGATATAGTACAAAGCCATAGCAACACCAAAGATGGCTGGTACCGAAAAGATCAATTTCAACTGTTTCGTCAGATTTTGCGTCATCTCGCGGTTGGTGATCCCGATTTTTCTCAGTATCGTGATTCTCTGCGTTTCTTCCGCAATATCTGTAACAATTTTATAGAACAGCACAATACTTGAGGAGATCAGGAGCAACGCTCCCAAAAACGCCATGGAGAAGTAAAAGACGCCATTTATTTGTACATCTATTTCTACTTTCTCGGCCTTGGAGAAAGGGCGATATGCTTCCAGCAAGGTCCTTTCGTTTTTCGGTCCACCCAAAAAGGTTTTGTCCTTCCAGATGGACTCATCAGCGTGATTCGCTTCCCGCAAAGTGCGGAGCATCTCAGCAAATATCTTGTTTTTATCACCGCTGGCGAGGTTGATCAAATGATACTTGGAAGTATCGGGATAGCCGCTCTTTCTGCGGATCATTTCATAGTCTGCATCATCGACTACATAGATGTGATACGTTGAATACGCATTGGTATACTCTAAATTTGCAAACTGAGCCATATCACTTTGAATCCGATCTTTCGAGACGGTAAATACATCGGCAGGGTCGACCTGACGAAAGAAGTCTGAAGAGCTCATTGTTATATTCGCCTCATCGAATGATGTGCCTGGGCTTTGCACGCTTTTTTTATTCATCAAAAACATGACATCTTCAGCAGGTTTCGTTTGAATCTCTCCGCCATCAAGAAATACATCCAGCATGTAGCCTTGTTTTACGTCCTTGTTTGCAGCCATATGCTTGTTGTAATTCCTTTCGCTAACAAGGACACCGTTGAAATACGTACGCTCACCCGTTTTCACTTTGCCATCCTTCATTTTGTAAATCGGTAAGGAAAGATACTCCAAGACCGCATATTTCTCGATCTTTCCGCCGCTATCTTCAATGACTTCCCGCATCTCATCTGGCGAAACATGATTGTATATACCATCTTCAACGAACATGAAGTCATACGGTCTCTCCAAATCATTGAATGTAACGGCATTTTTATGGATCGTGTAACCGACTCCGATCAGAAAAACACCCAGTGACACCATGAGGGAAACCACGTAAAGAATCGTCCGGTAGGATAAAAAACGGTGTGCAAGATTAGACAGAACCAGCAAGTTGTTATTGTACACCCTCGGAAATTTACGAATGAACAATTGGCATGTGCTGATCAATGTACCGAAAATGAAGAATGGACTAGCTAATACCACTATTGCACAAAGCGCAAGCATCGCCTTGCTACCATCAAAGATTTCATCCGTGTAAATTTTCGGCAATAGGTACAAGGCTAGTCCAAATAACAGGATAGATACCAAGCCGACGAAGGGATTGGCAGTGGCTACTTCTTTTTTCGAGCTGGATTGAATGACTTCAATGATGGACAGTTTGGTCAAATATCTCTCTGTAAAAAATGTGCTGATGATATAAATCGGCAAAAAGACACCGATCGTCAGCAAAAAAGAATCAAAGCCGATGCTGTATTCGATAGTTTTCAGCAATTTGCCCAGAATCAGGTAAAACATCCTCGAAAAAAGCAATCCTGCCGTAATTCCGGTTAGCAATGAGATGGAGATAATGATGATATTTTCTCGTCGCGTCATCTTTTTGAGGTCTCTGGCAGTCATCCCCAATGTCAAATAGACGCCAAATTCTTTTCCTCGGAATTTTACAAAATACGTTTGCGTGTAGGAGATAAAAACGATACAGAACAGCACGATCGCCACAAACGAAAAATTGAACACACTTTTCGTGTTGTCCGGGATGCTGTCGTTAAAAAACAAGGTTCCATACATAAATAGAACAGCGACAATAAAACTGTTTACGAGATAAAAGGAGATATAACGGGCGAGGTTGTACTTCAAATTTTTATATACAATCGCGGAAAACGTCATTGGAGCTCTCCCCCAATCATGCTTTCAGCTTCCAGGATGCGGTCAAAAAATTCCTTTCTGTCGCCATTCGATGCGATTTCCATCTTGATCGCTCCATCTTTGATAAAAATGATTCTTTTGCAAAAAGACGCAGCAAAGGGGTCATGACTGACCATGAAAACCGTGCTGTTTCTTTCTTCATTGATCTTTTTCAGCGTATTCATAATATTTTTGGAGGATTTTGAATCGAGATTGCCCGTCGGTTCATCGGCGAATACGATGGCGGGGTCATTGATCAACGCTCTGGCCACAGCTGCTCTTTGCTTTTGTCCACCCGATATATGATAAGGATATTTATTTTGGATATGCTCGATTTCGAAAAATGCTGCAAGCTCCTGAACTTTTCCGTTAATTGTTGCCGGGTCGATCTTGTCCAGTATCAAGGGAAGGGAGATGTTTTCCGAGATCGTCAGGCTGTCCAGCAAGTTAAAGTCCTGAAATACGTAGCCTACACTGTGCCTCCGAAAAAGCGCCATTTCCTCCTTCGACAGGTTTGTGATGTTTTTGTCCTCGATAAAGATTTCTCCCGACGTGCATTGATCGATACCAGACAGCAAATTCAGCAAAGTGGTTTTGCCGCTACCGCTCGGCCCCATAATGCCAACAAAATCGCCTCTCCTCACACTGAGGTTTATTCCATGCAAAGCCGTAACTTCTTTGGCTCCTTTAAACGAGTTGTACACTTTTGACAGGTCATTTACTTTTAATACTTCCATCAGAAAGAAAACCTCCAATACGCAACGTTTGTTCTGTTCTAAGCAGAAGTTTATAGGAGGAATGGATAACAAAATATCGATTTTGCTCTCAAAGTCTTACAGTTTTGAAAGAAAACCGATGTCGACCGTCGTTCCTTTATTCTTTTGTGATTGAATGTGAATGTGATGTCCCAATCGATCCGAAATAAGCTTGACCATATAAAGCCCGATTCCTGTGGCATTTCTGTCCCGTCTCCCGCCATCTCCCGTAAAAAATGGATCAAATACGCGATGGAGATCCTTTTCGTCAATCCCAATCCCCTCATCAATAATCGATAGAATCACCTTGTCCCGTTCTTTTCTTGCGCGAATCATGATTGATTCGCTCCGCTCTGCTATGGAATACTTGATGGCGTTTGACAGGACTTGCTCAAGCATATACTGTGCCCATTTTTTATCGGTCAAGATTTCAAATTCTTCCGGTATATCCACAATCGGTTCGATTCCTTTATACCTGATTTCTCTTCTTCTTTCGTTCAAGGCTTGATAGACGAGTTGCTTCAACGGCATGCGCTGAGCGATAAAATCCCTGGAAAACTCTTCGATTCTAAGCAAGTTCAGAGCTTCCTCCAGGTTCTTTTTCAATCCTTCATTCTCTTCCTTGATGTCTTCCAAATACTCATCATTTTCTCTTTCCGCAAGTCCGATTTCACAAGCCAGGTGGATGACGGAAACCGATGTTTTCATGTTGTGGATCCATTGTGAAAACAAGGCATTTTTATTGTTCTGTTTGACTTTGTTATCATAAAGCCTTGCGTTATAGTGACGATGGAGTTTGGAGAGCGTCTGAAAAACAAGCTTGTCTTTGTGATTCGAGACATGCTTGGCGTAGTCCGGACTCTTCCCTCCGTCCTCGATCTCGCTTACAAATTGATGATATTTGTATACTTCGTAGCCTACATAAAGAATGAGCAGAGTACTGCTCAACAGGATCGGATATACATACTCCGCGCTATCCAGCAAAAGCATATAAAATAAAATGATCAAGAACGTATTCATCGTGTACACGAAGATCGTCACTTTCTTGTCCTGGATCACTTCAATCAGTAACGGAATGAAAGACATATCCCAACCCCCTTTTCGTCGAGATGACATCCTCAAGCCCCAATTCCCTCAGCTTTCCCTTTATTCTGGACATATTGACATTGAGCGTATTTTCCGCCACGAAGGTGTTATAATCGGTCAGCACATCAAACAGATCATCTCTGCTCACCAGTTTCCCTCTGTTTTGCATCAATAATTTGATGATTTTATACTCATTCTTCGAAAGCTCTACGGTTTGATTTTCATACTGCAGCTTTAAACTGTCCTCCAGCAGCACCAGCTTCCCCTCTTCGATCCTGACCCCATCCGAGTATTGCATGGACCTCCGCAAGGCCGCGTTAATTTTGGCCATAAGAATCCCGACACTAAACGGTTTGGTGATATAGTCATCCGCCCCTAGCTCCATTCCTCTGATTTGTTCTCCTTCTTCATTCCTGGCGGATAATATGATGATCGGTACGGCGTGGGTTTTCCTGATTTGTTTCAAGTAATAAAAACCATCAAACGTCGGCAAATTGATATCCAGAATGATCAGATGAGGTTCTACCCGGTCAACTGTTTCCACGACCCGCTCAAAATCCCCGACAATGAAAACTTCATAATCGTATGCGGTCAAATACTGCTTGATATATTTGATCAGCTTCACATCGTCTTCTATTAAAAGTATTTTCATCGCTTGCCTCCCGAATCAGGATTGTTGGATGCATCGCTTTTTGCTTTGCATGCCGTGGCCTGCATACATTATATCCCTTCCTTTTTTCAGGGCGAAACCGGGAGAGTCTCTTCAGCTAAGACCAGGGGCATTTGTGTGCGGATATCACCGAGAGGTATCCGACTACAGCAAAACCTGGAAAACTCCAATACCATGTAATATTTACAGCTTTGCTTGGTAAAGGAGAGTGAGGACTTCTTGGCAAAACGAAAGAAGATCATCGTCCGGATTGCCTTTAACTCCAAAAAGCTAAAGTACAACCGCAAGAAGAGATTTACGACGAAATGGATTAAAAGCCGGATGAAAATATTTATGCGGTATACGCGGAGAAGTTTGCAAAGACAGACCAATCAAGGCTTTGTCGCTCTCGTGGAGTATGAGGACCGCTCCCGAAGGAAAATAAAAAAAGAGCTGCGCAAGTACAGCAAGCTCCCTAAAAATATCAAATTCATCCCCAAAAGCAAGTACCAGAAAAGTATCAGGAAGCGCCTCAAGGGCTATCATTATTTGTATTTGGTGCGGTTGGATTCAGACGATTTGTACCGCCGAAGCTATATCCAGCAGCTCAAGAATCACCGCAGAAGAAAGGGAACGTCCGCGGTGATCAACCAATTTGGCTACATGTATGACTCGAAAAAGAAGCGAATTGCGCCGATGTATGCAAAGTCGCCGGCATTCTATACGTTAATCTATAAAGTAAAAGATTATTTGAAAGGAAAACGGTATCGGCTTGCCGGGGGACATCCCGCCGTCATCCGCCTGCGCCATGACAAATTGCGTTTGCGCAACTATGTGCACGTCATCCACTCGGGCAATACGACAAGCAAATTTCGCTCAAAGCGGAACAAGGTCATCAACAAAAGACGTATTGTAAAAAATCGGCGCCAGGTAAAAAGGATCCTCTCGTCTTTTATGTAAAAAGGACCTTCTCATCGTGTTATCTTACAAGAAAAAAAGGTGCCGATTTGGCATCCTTTTTTATTCTTGAATCGAAAGCGATATGCCAAGAGGCTTAGTCTGGTTGGTGTTGAAACACAGGCCCTCCATCTTTTTCGTCGGCTTCACCATCTCGTTATTCATGGATTAACTCAAATAATTCGACAATCAAAACCGTATCATCTGTTAACGTAATCCCGATATCTTTCCAAGCAAGCCGATGGTCCTCCTGGAATTGAGCGACATCGTCTCCGTTTCCTTCTCCTTGGACAAGCCGCATATCTGGGTTTCCAAACGTCGTTTCAAAAACCTCCTTCAGTCTCACATTGCATCTGGGATTGCCATGCTTGTCATAGACGGTGACAATTTTTCCGACCGGCTCGTATGTTTGCTGCAATTCTTCCGCGGAATATTCTTCTTTGGGTGCACAAGTAGCCGTTTTCTCCCCCCTGAGGATTTGCTGAATCAATCTCTCGCCCAAGCCATTATCCTCTTCCCAGCCAAATATCATTTTGTGATTATGTACTGTAATTTCTGACATAGACTCTCCTCCAAAAGCTCACTTATCCATTCATCATAACATTTTGGCGAGTTGGCTTCATAGCTTGCCTGCCCTGTTATTCCCGTCAGCCTTTCCTTTGCCTGCCCATTTGGCATTGCCGCAAGTACTCGTTTTACCAGTTTTCGAATCGCTTATGGCCGCGGCGCAGGCATCAAAAAAGACGCTTCCGTGAGGAGCGTCTTTTAGCATTCCGAACATGTGTTCTTTTTTTGAAACATCCAAACTAACCAGACGTATATTCGACCTTCATATTAGTAGTATAAACCATTCTGAATTATAAGTCTATATTTACTTGAAAAAATGCTTTAAAGTTTGTATACCCGGCCGGAAAACTTGTGGTGTGTATCTGTTTGTAAACAGGAACATGCCTGCTTTGACAATAATGAGGAGGATATGGATGAAAATACGTTCATGGAATAACAATTTGAAAACCCGGTTAATCGGGGAAGCACTGTTTAACATGCTGTTTTGGATGTACTTTCCGTTTATCACTGTATATTTTGGTGCGGCATTGGGCAATCACATCGCTGGCATTTTGATGACGGTCCCTCCGATCTTCAGCCTGATCGGGAGTCTGCTCGGAGGAGCTTTGGCCGACCGGTGGGGAAGGCGTCCTGTCATGCTGCTGGGCGCTTTTCTTCAGACGGTGATGTTTGCCTTGTTTGCCGTGTCTTGGTCCCATTGGATCGATTATATCGCATTCATCGGTCTTGGTCTGGGAGGAGCCATTTACAGGCCGGCAAGCTCCGCTATGGTTGCCGATCTGGTTCCCGCACAATCCCGCCGCCAAGTATTCGCAACGTTTGCGACGGCCAACAACATAGGAGCGGTTCTCGGACCTGCACTCGGAGCCGTTTTCTTCTTTCATTACCGGCAAGAGCTGCTGTGGACCTGCGCACTGGTCTTGCTGCTGTATTTCATTGCCATGTATGCAATCGTCCATGAAACATTGCCGCGGTCGGCGAAAAACCTGGAAGCGCCGGCTTCGATTTCCCGCGCTTTCAAGGAACAATGGAAAGGCTACGGCGTTATTCTTCGCGACAAAGTGTTTCTGGTGTATACGTTGGCAGGCATCTTTGCGCTGATCCCGATCATGCAGCTGGATCTGTATTTGTCAGTATACGTGATCAATGAAGTCCCTGCCCAGCCACTGTTCCCGTGGAATGGCGATACCCTTTTGCTTTCCGGTACGGAGATATATGGATGGCTGCTGGGATTTAACGGTCTTTTGTTTGTCCTCTTCATCCTGCCTGTCACGAAGTGGTTCAACCATTGGCAGGAGCGCAATGTCTTTATTCTGTCGACGCTGTTGGCCGGCGGGGGCACATTCCTCGTCGGGATCAGCACGAATATATGGTTCCTGTTTTTCGTTACGGTTATCTTCACCTTTGGCGAGATCGTGCGCTCACCCGTGACACAGAGCTTTATCAGCCGCTATGCCCCGGAGCACGCCAGGGGGCAATACATGGGTGCTGACAGCTTGCAGGCCACGATCGGGAAATTTTTGGCCCCGGTCACCGTCTTCCTGTCCGGGTGGATGCCGCCTATGGGAATATTCAGCCTCATTTTGGCGCTCGCCTTGATCAGCACCGCGCTATACATTCAGTTATTCAGAATGTATGTGGAGAAGCCTGAAGCGGCGGGCTGATGGAAGCTTCAGCCCAATGCCGTACTAAGATCGATACCGTACCGTCAAATCGATTCCATCCTGCCAAAATAGTTGATCACAAACTGCTTGAATCGCAAGGCGGCAGGCGACAAGTACCGATCCTCAACATACGCGATCCCGATCACGCGTCTGCACTTTGGCTGCCGGATCGGGATATACACGATTTTGCTCTTGTCCAACCCTACGTCGGGGAGAAGCGAGAGGCCCAGACCAGCGGCGACCAGCCCTGCAACGGTAGACACTTCTTCTCCTTCGAACGTAACTTTCGGATTCATTCCCAATTGCCGGAACAAACCATCGGTAGTTTCACGCAGCGCGTACCCCTTTTTCAAAAAGATAAAGGATTCGTCCGCTATTTCTTCCATCGAAATGCTCTGGGCATGAGCCAACCGATGATTCGTGGGCAGGATCACAAAAATCTCCTCGCTCCAGAGAGGCTTCCATTGGATCGGCACTTTTGTTTCGGTTGGCTCTGCTACAAGACAAAGGTCGAGCTTGGCGGCGTTCATCTGCTCTAACAGCGAGTAGCTGTGATTTTGGGTCAGCTGAAAACGGATCGCCGGGGAATGGACACGGAAGGCGCCAAGCAAGTCAGGGATCAGGCTGGTGCCGAGCGTATGCAAGAACCCTAACGCGACTTCTCCATGCTCCGGATTCACCATATCGTGCAGCTCCCGCTTCCCAACGTCAAATTCCATCAAAATGCGATTCACCCGCTTCAAAAAGAGCTGGCCATATCGATTCAGCACAATGGTACGCCCTTGTCGGTTGAATAACGGTACCCCAAGCTCCTCCTCCAGTCGGGCAATGGAACGGCTGAGGGCTGGCTGGGAAATGGACAGGTACTCGGCCGCACGCGTCACATGCTGCAAGTGAGCCAAGGTTTGAAAGTATTCGAGCTGTTGCCACTCCATGTTTGAATCCTCCTTTCTGTAAACATCGTGTGCTGATTTATCTATTACCCGTGTGCATGAAAAACATAATTACAATGAATTATACATCATGAGTTGCCGGTGATAGTATAAAAATGCGTACGGAAGAAGGTAAGGAGGTTCTTGTCATGGGTTACATTCAACAAGGCACCGCTGCTTTTCGCAAATCGAACCTGGCCTTTTTTGCAGCCGGATTCAACACGTTTGCGATTCTTTACAGCACGCAGCCATTAATGCCGGAATTCACCAAGGAATTTCACATCTCCCCTGCAATGGCCAGCCTGTCCCTTTCTTTGACCACCATATCTCTGGCGGTTAGTATGCTGTTGTTTGGCTCGATATCGGAAGTATGGGGACGCAAGCGAATCATGATGATCTCCATGCTATCCGCCTCCGTCTTGTCCATTTTGACTGCCTTCAGTACAACGTATGAAAGCCTGCTGGTCTTCCGGGTGATTCAGGGATTCGCTTTAGGCGGACTCCCCTCCATCGCAATGGCCTATTTGGGAGAGGAGATGGAACCAGCCAGTCTCGGTGTGGCGATGGGCCTGTACATCAGTGGAAACTCGCTGGGAGCCGTAGCAGGCAGAATCATTGCCGGAATGATGACAGACATGTTCAACTGGCACGCAGCGCTGGGAACCATTAGCGTCATCAGCATTGTGGCCAGCCTGATATTTTTTGCGAGTTTGCCCAAGTCCCAAAACTTTCACCCGCGTTCTCCTGAAATTGGCAAGCTGCTTGCGTCTCTGGTTGATCACTTGAAAAATCCGGCATTGCTTTCGCTCTATGTCATCGGGTTTCTCATCCTTGGCAGCAACATTGCCTTGTTTAACTACATCGGGTATGTCCTGACCGCGCCACCCTACTCATTGAGCCAGACGGTGATCGGCTGGATTTTTATCGTCTATCTCGTAGGCATGTTCAGTTCCGTCTGGATGGCAAAAATGGCAAGCAAATACGGTAGACAGAAGGTGCTTTTGCTCTCTTTGCTGATTACCTTGGCCGGAGTCATTCTGACATTGGATTCCCATGTGTGGCTCAAAATATTGGGCTTGCCGATCGTGTCTTTCGGATTTTTCGGCAGCCACTCCATCGCCAGCAGCTGGGTGGGATACCGCGCTCATCACGATAAGGCGCAAGCTTCTTCGCTCTACCTTTTCTTTTACTATATAGGCTCCAGTATCGGAGGGACGACAGCCGGCGTGTTTTGGTCTTCCCAAGGATGGGGCGGAGTCGTCGGTATGATCGCGGGATTTTTGCTGATCGCACTTGTACTTACGTTGCTTCAAGCAAAATGGGTTACGGCCGTGCAACATAAGAAAACCATTTCCTTTAAATGAAGCCATGCGTTGAAAAAATCCTCATCTGGCGAATGAGGATTTTTTTGTGTTTGAAAGAGTTGCTGCCTCTCTAGGTTGTCTCATGCCGATACGCCTGCCGAATAGGAGAGCAACATTTGCGGATGTCGCAGCTTTCCTGGCCTCTCCGGAAAGCCGGTGGATTACTGGACAGTGCATCGATGCTAGCAGGGGATCGCATTTGTGATTGATCTCTTTCTTGCCAAGCGGGCTGCCGATCGTTTTCTCGGCAGCCCCCAAACGGTAACGTCCCGTTTTCACTTTGTGATTTTCTTTCGCCAAGATATTTGTAGGGCAGTTGAGATTCAACCGTCTGTCTTGGCTCCATTTTTCGTCACAAGCTTGTTGTTCAACGGCTATGCAATCAAGTAGCTCTTGAGTAGCCTTTCCGTATACTTCATATTGCGTTCGATCGGGGCATTGCTGCCCGTCAAACGGCTCGCCATGATGGCCCCTTCCATGGAATCGATCAAAAAAGCGGCCATTTCGGCAGCATCCATATCCGGACGGAACTCCTTGTTGCGTATGCCTTGCTCAATGATCGATTGAACGAACTTGACCATGCCCGCGTAAGCTCCTGCGGCCTTCTGACGGAGTTCGGGGAACGTTCCGTCGCTTTCTACCGCCGTATTCAGCAGCGGACATCCGCCGGGTATGGGCGGGTTGTGGACGGCATCCTGGTAAACCGCCGAGATTTTCAGCAATTTATCGAGCGTACTCGTCCCCTCTCCCACAGCCTGTGTAAAAAACTGCTGCATGATTTGCCCCGCTCTCTCAAAGGCAGCCAGCACAATCAGTTCCTTGGTTTCAAACCGCCGGTAAATGGCTCCCTTCGGCAAACCGGTTGCTTGCATGATTTCTTGTATCGACGTTTGAGCAATGCCTTTCGTATTAAACAAAAGCATGGCGGCATTAACGATCTTTTCCTTTATCTCATCTGATTTCTTCATATGATTCATCCCCCTGGCAGGCAGTCCTATTCATTAGAACCTTCCGCGACTTCTTCATATTGTCACGAATTACGAGAAGCTGTCTATTTTAAATTAGCAGAAGACACCGTATAATGAAACCGTTCAGACCGGACGGTCCGGTCCGATCTATTATACATAAAAACAGCAAAGGATGGTTTGCCAGTGTGAAAAATCGAACGAAAGAAAAGAATGGCGTTGTTATTCTGCTGTCAGTCGTCGCGTTGATGTGGATCATGCATACGGTAACCAAAAATTTCGTGTCTGATCCCGAATTCATCAAGCTTCTTGCAACCAGGGATTCCTTTACCGCCGACCGGGCATTGTGGTTGTTTATGCTGAGGGCGCATATTGTGCTTGCGATTGTCTCTTTGATTACGGGGCCTGTCGGCATGCTGCGAAACATACGTACCCGGTCAATCGCCTGGCATCGATGGAATGGGCGAATCTACGTCGTTTCTATCCTGCTGAACTTCATTCCCGGGCTTTACGTTTCGTGGTTTGCGGCGGGAGGCTTGACAGTTGCCGGTTTCCTCCTCTTGAATTTGCTCTGGCTCGGGACCGCTTGGCTCGGATATCTCCATATTCGCCGCAAGCAAATTGCCGAGCATTCCAAGTGGATCACACGCAGCTTTTTTCTTACTTACGCGAATCTGGCCATTCATCTCCTGCTCCCGCTCGGCCAGCACGTAATCGGGCTTACGTACGCCTCTGCGTATGCGTTCGCCGTATGGGGGAGCATGCTGCTCAATCTGGGATTGGCAGAGATTTTCATCCGCAAAAAATGGATAACCTAGGAGGCGTCATAAAGGAGAAGTCAAACGTCCAGCGGTATCTACGTTTCATTCCCTTCTCATTTTCGAAAGCCCGCTGAGCTAATGTATAATAGTGTAAGCAAAGGGGGCGGAGAGCGGTGGAGTGGTTAATAGGTCTGGCCTGCAGCGCCGGGATTGCTGGAGCGGCTTATGCAAAACGGTCGCTGTCCGGTTCCGGCTTTTTCGCGGCGGTGATGCTGGGCACGGTGATGTACGCGCTCGGCAGCGCGGTCTGGTTCGGCTCCCTTATCGCTTTTTTTGTTTCGTCGACGTTATGGTCCAAGTGGAAAAAGCATGCAAAGGCAGCGGCAGAGAGCGGTTACGAGAAAACCGGGAGGCGCGATGCGGGCCAGGTGCTGGCGAATGGAGGAGTGGGGCTGCTGTTATGCGCGGCAAACTGGGCGTATCCGCATCCGCTTTGGTGGTACGCCTTCCTCGGCGTAATGGCGGCGGTCACAGCCGATACGTGGGCGACAGAAATCGGCGGCTTGAGCAGGACGCCTCCAATATCGATCAAGACGGGTCGGCGCGTTCCGCCCGGCACGTCCGGAGGCGTCTCAGGCCTCGGTATGGTCGCTTCGCTGGCTGGCGGCCTATTTATTGGCGTTGCAGCGTGGATGCTGCTTGTGGTGGTGCCCGGCCAATCCGCACCGGATACGACCTCGGCGGCTCTTAGACCGGCGGCCTGGATCGGAATAGCCGGTCTGGCGGGCATCATTGGATCGCTGGCCGATTCGTGGATCGGTGCGACATGGCAGCAAATGTACCGTTGCCCCGCTTGCGGCCGGGAGATCGAGCAGGTCCGCCACTGCGGCAGGCCAGCCGAGCGGATCCGCGGCCGCTCCGGCTGGAGCAACGATACCGTCAATGTCGCCGGATCGCTTGCTGGCGGCGTAGCAGCCGCCTCGCTGGCTCTGGCACTCGGCTTGGCCTGATGGGAAAAGCCGGAAGGGCTTTGTATCGTTGAACGATGCCTGGTCCTTCCGGTGATGCCGCATGCCTTGTACTATAGACGTACGGAACGTTAATAGAATTCCTATTAAAAAATGGTAGGCACCATGCCCCCATCCATACGGATTGGAGAACCTTTACATGCGGATGCATCAGGGCTGCATACGAATGCGGCCAGCCTGCCTATTCAGCTTGATAAACTTTCTCCACGATGCATAGCTTATTGTTTCACATGCGGAAATATTAGTGATATGGTCAGACCTGAACCAAGCGCTGATTTTGCATCCAACTGAATGGCTAAATCATAGGCCATCTTGCTTACCAAAAAGAGTCCCATCCCCGTAGCTTGCCTTGTACAAGTACCTCGCCTTCCGGTAAAGCCCTTATCAAATATAAATGGCAAATCTTCTTGAGGTACACCAGGCCCATTATCACTAATATGTAAAATAGTCTGATCACTCCCTTTGTCGTAAACCGTTTCAAACTTCAAAATGGGACTATCCTGATTCTGTGCAACATGTTTTGTACTATTAGCGATTATTTGTTCCAATATAAAAGCTAGCCCTTTGCGGTCGGAAAGAATTTCCCGCTCCTCACCTATGAATTGTATTTGAAAACCGGATTCATCCAGTAGCGTTTGATGATCTTCAATTGTCTGTTTACAAAAAGCCAGTAAGTCGATAGGTTCAAAAAAATAATCTTTATGAGTAGCCCCTAGTCTTGCAAAATACAAAATTCGCCCTACGTCTCCAAGCATTTGATCTCTAATATGAATCATACGCTGTCTAACAAGGGGAGACATTTCATCACTCCGGTTATCTAATACCAATGTCATTAGTGACAGAGGCTTTTTAATTTCATGAACCCATCCTTCTATATAGTTTTCATAATCGGTCAACTCAATAACTTGCTCATTAAGCTGCGCCTGATAAGACCTTATGACGCTCCCCATTCTACGGATAAACGGCCAATATGTCTTCGGAGATAGCCTGCATAATATTTCTTCGTTCGTCTCATTCGCCTCTACCAAAAAATCTTCAATGGCCGCTTCGATTATTTTTTGCTTTCTGATGATAATGAATACTGACAACGATATCATTGCTAGAGTAAAAACAATCATGAGTCCTACTAACACCTTAAAGGTTTCCGGGTAGGCCAGCCAAGCGAAAAAGATAAACAGAAGATCTGTAGTAATGAAAATAAGAAACCATTGTTTATAAGCATGAAAGCAATCAAAGATTTGCTTTATCCATTTCATGCCTTCACCTACCCCTAAGTCGATAACCTTGACCTCTTATAGTCTCAATTTGATCTTCCAGGTTTAACTGTCGTAGCGTTTTGCGCAAGCGAGTCAGATTTACTTGAAGTGCATTTTCGTCGATATATTGGTCTGTTCCCCATAAAAGTTCACGTAATGCAGACTTGGATACAATCTCAGGTCTATGCTGCACTAAAGTCAATAAAATTTTTCCTTCATTTGCTGATAATACTATCGATTGAGATCCCTTATACAAGGTAAAGGTATTGGGGTCTAGGAAAAAACTGCCGCCATTTATCAAGCCTGGTCGTCCTTCAAATCTTCTTAGCAGGTTTTGAATGCGAGCCAACAATCTATCTCGATTGCACGGTTTTGTGAGATAATCATCTGCACCTAAATCAAGACCATGCAATTCATCCTGCAACTTATCTCTAGATGTAAGAATCAATATGGGACCAGTTCCTTGTGATTTTAGACTTTTGCAAATTTCAAATCCCGATTGTCCCGGTAAATTGATGTCCAACAAGACTAAGTCTGGTGCCAAAGTGGCTATTTGAGCCACTATATCTTGGAAGTCCGCAATGGCAGCCACTTCATAACCAGCTTTTTGCAGTATATCGATTAATTCTTCCCTCATCAGCGGATCATCTTCAACAATAGTAATCCTCGCCACTTCAGCACCACCCTTCGATGTAAATTGCAACTGTTTTTTACTCTATATTTGGTTTCCAACGCAATTTATCTAGTTCATGATCTGCTGAACGGGCAACTGCTACTCCATAAATCCCCAAAATTACGATTACAATACAGGCAGAGGCAAGGGCAATCGGATAAAGGGACGCTTTGTCATCGATGTGAATCATAACAAATGCAATCATAGCCCTTATGCCAACAGCTCCACTCACGCATGCAAGAGATACAGGTAACAGAAAAGTCAGCAACACCTGTCTGTGGATGGATTTCTTCATTTGATTACGTTTTGCCCCCAACATGGAAAGCGTTACATAGCGTTGTCCAGTCTGTTTCACCTGTGTCAAAAATTGTAAAGCCAATACCGTACAAGCAATAATCAAAAACAAGAATCCCATATATAGTGTTGCATAACTCCCAGCAACAACATAGAAGAGTTTGCGTCCAAAGTTTTGCAAATAACTTTCAAACGTGAAGCCTGAAGCTTTTAATAAATCTCTGGCCTCCATCATTGGTTTCAGTAAACCTTCCTGGTCTTGCAGCTTTTGCGGGATTCGAAAATTCCAATACGCCACATAGGTTTCCGTATTCATTAATTGTTCAAACATATGATCAGGGACGATAAATGCTGAAAAAATTTGTACGGAGCGGTCTGCTACTAAACCTCTCATTGGAATTGAGGGGTGTATATATACCGCCTGACCATGAATGCTCATCAAGCTCTTGCCCTCTTTGGCAGCCTTTTCAAGAATATGATCTAGTACAGGCATGCTTTCCAGATTATCCATCGGCATAAAATCCGGATTAAAGTATAAAGCAATTTCATCTGAATGCAGGTTCAACGGTTTTTTTCCTACGGCTTTTAAAAGACCATTATAAGATGATTCTGGAATGAGGTAAGGTGCTGTTGTATCCGTCTCCAGAACCCCAAAAAGATTAAGTGCTTCAGGGTTTTCCGAACTGAAACTGTAATTCTGTATTTCTCCCGATAAAACTTGCTCTTTATAGTTGTCTGGCAGAGCCATAATCATTTGTTCTCTCAATGCAGACCAGTCTACCAAAGACAAAGGGATGCCGTCTTCGCCGCGTTCATCCTTATATTTCATTCTCCCAATTTTCAGCAGGTTTAAGTCCTCTACATATGGTTCCATTTTTTCCGAAGCAAGAAATTGCTCAATTTTTTGACTATCTCCATTAACAGTAAAATCATAGACAGAGGAACTCCTAGCAAAAACATTTTCTAACCCTATAAAAGTTGAAGCACCATCTGCTATCAAAATGATAGACAACGTGATTAGAATAGATGTTACTGCAACAGAAGTAGATCTATTGGCTACGTTTTCTTGAAACTGCCTTACTGTAAATGTGTGCAGACCTTTTGTAGATTTATTTTTAGACAAGCTTGCCAATAAGCCTAGCAATTTCCCAAAACCCCTCATAAAAAGGACCGTACCTAAACTTCCGAGAGCCACTGCCACAAACAGAAGCAGTCCGGCAATATCCGTGAAACGATATAAAGCAACCCAATATGCGACACCCAGGAAAACAGCGCCTGCCAATAAAGTGAGTACATTGCCCGTAAAATGCCCCATATCTTGTTTCTTATCCATTTGCTCATAAAGTAATTGATGCACCTCTTGTTTAAACAACCTTCCGCCAAGAATGGCCAGTGCTATAAACTGAATGGATAAAAAACCGATGATGGTAAAGAAAATCGCACCTGCCGACAAGCTTATTTGATGACCGATAATGCCCTGTCCGACTAGTTTAGAAACCGTCAAGCTGATTATTTCTGCTAAGAATCCACCAATCAAGAGCCCTGCAATGAGTGCCAAAATAGAAGTAATGAACCCCTCTGCCAATAGTTGAAGAACAAGGCGTTTCTTGCGCATTCCCAACAAGAGATAGAGGCCAAACTCTTTACTCCTTCGATTTAATTGGTACCGATTCGCAAATAAAATCAAGAAAAACAATAAAAATAACGCAAATAGATACACAATGGGCATTTGAGCTAAAAGCTTGTCGATCGAATCACTTTCAAACTCCTTTAAGAACAAAATAACATCTTGTCTGCCCAGTGAAAGAATGATATAAAACGACGCTATTGCGATTACAAGTGTTGCAAAGTAAATGAGATTCTCCTTGCGACTTCGTTTCGCATTGCGATAAATCAGCTTAGAGAACATTTGCGCTTCCTCCCCCAAGCTGAGCTAGTACCTGCAAGATTCTTTCATAAAATTTCTCGCGAGTCTCATCATGTTTGCGACGCAGTTCATGAAATATCACACCATCTTGAATAAAAAGGATTCTTGAGCAAAAACTTGCTGCATTAGGATCGTGGCTGACCATTAAAATAGTTCTTCCGCTCGTTCTATTCATACCTTCCAGCTTATTCATTAAAGTTCTTGCAGAGCGCGTGTCCAATGCCCCTGTCGGTTCATCCGCAAGAACGATATCTGGATCAGTAATGAAACAACGTGCGGCAGCTACCCTTTGCTTCTGTCCCCCAGACATCTGAGACGGGAATTTATGAAGGATATCCGTAATTTCTAAAAAACCGGCTAGCTCATCTAATTTAACTCGTGCTTTTGTAAAATCCACCCCATGAATCGATAAAGGCAATAGTATATTTTCTTGTCCCGTTAGATTATCCAGCAATTCAAAGTCTTGAAACAAATATCCAATCCGACTGCCGCGATACTCAGCTAAATCCTTACTGTCGAAAGCACTGATATTTTTTCCATGTAAAAGTACACGCCCAGATGTTGGTTTTAGTATGGTTGCAATGCAGTTTAATAACGTAGTTTTGCCAGAACCGCTTGGTCCCATTATTCCCAAGAATTCTCCGGGGAGAACATCAAAACTGACACCGTTTAAAGCTTTTGTTATATTGTTCTTCTTCCCGTAGTTTTTTTGCAAGTCTTGAACCTCTAGTAATTTTCCTTGTCTGACCACTGTATAAGGCTCCTTTCTTCAACAACTAGAATCGAATTGAGCTATACACATTATAGTCAGTACGAAAGACGAGAAACACTTACAAATGGCGTAAGGAAAAATGGGTTGATTTTTCGCGAGGATTTCGATTTTTCCGCTTGAACAGAGTATCCACTGATAAGTACACACGTCTTGTATTTTGCAACTCAAAAATGCAGAGTTTGGCGGCCAATTTATGCAGAACACTGCCAACATCAATACAAAAGAATTTAGGAAGACTTCATGCTGGATAGAGCATGGCGCAGTCGGTAGCTTTCTCCGGTAAACGCCAGAATATGGGCGTGGTGGACGAGGCGATCCACAAGGGCTGCCGTCAATCGCGTATCTCCAAACACCGTATTCCACTGCCCAAACTCCAAATTCGACGTCACAATCACACTGTTTCTCTCATAGCAGGCCGAGATAACATGAAACAACAGCTCAGCCCCCGTTTGGTGAAAGGGAACAAACCCAACCTCGTCCAAAATCAACAACTCACAGTCTGCCAGTTCTTTTTGAAACCGCATCAGTGCCCCATTCGCGTGTTTTTCCTGCAAGAGCGCAACCAGATCGGGAACACGGAAGAATCGAACGGCATATCCCCTTCGGCACGCCTCTACGCCAAGCGCTGTTGCCAGATGGGTCTTCCCCGTGCCCACTTTTCCCAGCATCAGCACATTTTCCTTGCGCTCCAAAAAACGTAGGTCGATCAATCCCTCCTTTGTACATGTTTCCGGTAAGGTGACTGCCTCAAAAGCGTAATCTTCCAGTGTCTTCAGTTGGGGAAACGCGGCTTTCTTTATCAGTCGCTTCAGCTTTGTCTCCTCCCGCCGTTGAATCTCCATCCGCAAGACTCCCAGCAAGAAGCTCTCCCGATCTTCAAACGGCACCTGTTCATAGGTTTCCATCACATGCGCCAAATGCAAAGTTTTGCACACCTTTGCCAGCTCTTCTCTCATTCCACCCTCACCCCCAGGATCCGGTCGTACTCATCCAGTATGGGTATCTGCCCGTGAAGGGCAGGGGGTGTATGCGACTCTGAAAACGGTTCCGGGCGGAAAACAGGGTGTTTTATCGCGTAAAGGGCATGCTCCAAGGCAACAGCCAGATGCTCTTGCTGATGCGACAATTCTCCCAGTACTTGCCCGATTTCCTTCAACGTATAGGTGTCGAGCAATCGATGGAGCAGGCGAATTCGTGCTTTTCGTGCATTCATGTCTTCCACCGTCAAAAACGTTTGGAGCGCCTGAGGCATCATATTGGTAAAGGAAGAATACATCACCGCCCGCGGGCGTTTTTCATATCTCTTCAATACCGCCTTCCAATCTACTGGAATGACTTTCTCCGTATAGGGACGAGGCAATGTCACAATCGGGGTGTATGTCC
Organism: Brevibacillus sp. FSL K6-2834; assembly: GCF_038592925.1. Classification (NCBI taxonomy): domain Bacteria; kingdom Bacillati; phylum Bacillota; class Bacilli; order Caryophanales; family Paenibacillaceae; genus Brevibacillus; species Brevibacillus sp. FSL K6-2834. The sequence continues at coordinate 379,429 of NZ_CP151945.1, read as the reverse complement.
CGTCTGCCGTTAACACCTCCAGCACATCCCACTTGACTTTCACCAAAACCGGCTGCATGGCCCGACACTGCGGCAACGGGAAGAGAGCCGCGTCAAACGACAGCTCAGCGTATTTGTTCAGGTGGCACGTCTCCAGCCGGAAAATCTCCAGCGGTGTCGTCGGCAGCGTCAGCAGCTTGCATTTTTCTTGCTTCCACAACTCGGCAATGGTTTGCTTTTTCACATAGTGAGGGCGCTGCATATCCGCACGGGCAGCTTCCGCCAAATACGTCTCCAGTTGTTCCGGCGTATCGATAACCGGTGGCGGAACACACCAGTTCCGGCGTCCATACCCCACTTTGTTTTCCACATGGCCTTTCTCATGGCCGCTGTATGGATTGCAAAACAGGGGCTCAAAGCGGTAATGGGCGCAGAAACGCCGAAACGCTTCCGTACACTCTCGTTTTCCGCCTTGCTGGATGGACACAACAGCAGCGGACAAGTTGTCAAACCAAATCTTGCGAGGAACCCCTCCCATTTGCTGAAATAGCCGCCCTAAGGCCTCCAGAAAGCATTCCGTGTTTTCTTTCGGAACCGGGAACACAAAGGCGGCATTGCTGTACGGAAACGACAGGGTCAATACTTTCCGCTCCACCAGTTCTCCCGACTTGACCACGTACACCGTCCCAAAGTCAGCCTGGGCTTCCCCGCCTGGATGCTCCAAACGCTCAAAATGTTCGGCTCGTTCGGCTGCCATGGCTTTCTTCCGTTTGGAGACATATTCGGATACCGTTCGCTGCCCGCCAGGGAAGCCGTACTCATCCCGTAACCGCTGAAACATGCGGACGGCTGTATGGCGTTGCTTGCGTGGAAGACGCTCATCATCCTCCAGCCATGTGTCAATAATCTCTAAGTACGGTCCCAACACCGGATGGCGGCCTTTTCGCTTGCATACCGGTTCATTCCAATCGTCGCGATCCGCATATTTCTTGGCGGTTCGCCAATTCACCTGGACACGTTCCGCAATTTCCTGAATCGAACACCCTTCGACTTCCCGCAAAAATCGGATATACTGTTGTTGTGGCACTTTCAACATTCCTCTCACTCCCTCAGATTCTAGCCAAATCCAAGGGTAGATTTTGTAGGGGGATGTTGGCAAGTGCCTTTTTCATGGCCTCAGAATTGCGGTGGAACTCTGCAGTTTTCCGCCGCAATTCTCTGCACTTTTATCCTGCCATAAACACGTCTTTCGATTCATACTCGTGTGCCAGTCATCCGATGTCTTATTCCATTGCGTGATATGCTTCGGGTCCGTCCAATATTCCCATACGGTGTTTCAACGGGAGAATGAACGAGCGTTTCTACTGTTATCGTTCCCGGATTCTCTTTTTTGGATAAAAAAATTAAGATATCCCCTGCATTCTCCTGCCTTATGGCTGGGAGCAAGACATGAAAAAAGCCGAGCAAATGTCAGGAAATAATCCTGATCTGCCCGGTTTCAATGCGACTTTTTTATTGCTTCAGCACAAGTTTAAAGTGCTGGTATAGGACTTTATTTGCTTTTTGCACTTATTGTCTTGGGATAATAAAGTTTTAGACTCAGTTTATTGATTTTACGCGTTTTTTAAGATGATAGGTCGTCAACTTTTGAAAAATAAGTTTTAGACTAATATCCATCTTCGTAAATTGCCTGCCTTGGACGAAATAATAAAGTATTAGACTGGATCTTCTAATTTTCCGAGACTAACCCACTCAGGATATATTATCCATTAAAGCATCAAAATGAAGTTTGTCGTTTTCCTCCAAACACTTAAAAATTACTGCAACAACTTTTTTACATTCCTCTAATTCCGGTAAATAGAAGGTACGGTTATTTACTTGATCATTATGCGAATACTCGTTAGTAAACTTAAATACTAAAAACCTGTCATTATCATTAGTAAAAATCGAATTCATTTTTTGAATTAGACCTTGTTTAGTTGAAGGATTCCTAAAGTTTAAGTATGCCTCTAAAAAACGCCGAGCAACATTTGGTATGATTAGCCTAGAACTTATATCAGAAGATGTATCATTAATAAACCTTTCTAATATTGAAAATAGAAAAACATATTCCGATTTGAATCTCTTTAACTCCTGTGGCAATGGTATTATGGTTGATACCACTTCATCTTCTGATACTTTTCTTTCAATGAAATAAAATGAAACGTATTGTTCATGTTCTTTTTCTCCCTTTCTAAAAAACCTCGGTATATCTGAAATCGCTAAATCCTTCATCAAATTAAAGAATTCTGAGTTGTGGGTGGAAATAAATATTTGTTTACACGATAGTGGATTAAGCTTTGCTTTTATAATTGCAAAGATGCTATGCATGTGATTATGGTCCAAGCTACTGATAGGGTCATCAATAACAACAATCGTTTCCTTGAGATTTGTTTCTCTATTTTCAAGTTGCGTGATAAAGTAGATGAATGAAATGGCAGACTTTTCACCCTCGCTGAGATTTTTGGCCACTTTGCCATTCCTCTTAAGAATAAAACGTCCATCTTCTCGGATATCAATTTTCAGGCGATTGCTATGAAAAAAGGTATTAAGATATTCATTTACTCTTTCTGCACCCTTAGTGGCATCGAGAAGTTGTGCTTCTATTCCTTTAGTATTGTTATTCAGTTCACTAAGTTTGATTTGCAAACTCGATGCTACACTTTGCATCTCTTCAAGTTCGCTCAGTTTAGCAAAATAGTCAAAATCAAGAATAAATTGCGCAATATGATGGTTTACGATTCTCAATTTAGCATTTTTCTTTTGACTTTCGAACTCAATTGATCTTTGATTATGTTTTTTTATTATATTGTTCATTTCCAAAATAACATCTTCTAAATCATCTAATTGAGGTATACCAGTAGATGTAGCTGCCGCATAATCACTCTCAATACTATAAGATTCAAATGGATTAATTCTTTTGTGATTTAGTAGAGTTATCAGTGCATTTAGCTGGTCTCGGATTTCCCCCAAAATATCATCAATTTTATTATTTAACGTTTCAATGGTTTGTTCAAAATCATTATAAAACCTAGTCGAATGGGGGAGTTTGGTCGAAAAGTCATCAATTAAATTAATATTATTTTTAATTAATCTTTCATGTGATTCGATATCTTGAAACAATCTTTCAAAATCGCTTGTAAAATGTTGTTCGAGCTTGTCCATTAAATTTATAGGTAATTTGTTTCCGCAGAATTGACAAATATCTTCCGATTTATGCAACTCTTTTCCCGTACGAACCCAATCGTTCAATCTCGGATTTTCCTCAAGCTTTTTAATTACATTTGAAATAACTTTTCTCCCCACAATTTCACTTGCAGTAGAAAATAACCTTTCCAACTGAAAATTAAGTACTGGTATTTCCTCAATGGACTCTTTTTTATTTATATCTATAGATATTTGTAGTTCTTTTTGGTACTCAACATCGGTTAATATATGTGAAATATAGGAATCTTTAATTGAATTAATACCATTCTCTAGTTTTGTTTTATTGTAGTCGAGCAACTGTAACTCTTTTTTCATAGACTGTGCTCTACTTCGAATTGTTTTATCAATTAAATTAAATATTATGTCATATTGACTTCGGTTATTTTGATATGTCACCGCCGGGTTAAAATTGACCCAGGTTCGCCGGAATGAAAATGACCCACCCCTGTAGAATACCTCTCTCTGAAATTACCGACCAAAGTAGCTTCAGAGGGGAGACATATGCTAAGGAGTGGGACTGTGATCAGATTACACGAACTTCAAGTGAGCGGCAAGAGTATCCGCGAAATCACAAGGGAAACGGGTCATTCCCGTAATACCATACGAAAATACCTCCGCGCAGAAGGAATTCCGGAACCTCGTCCGCGTAAGAAGAGAGTCTCAAAACTCGATCCGTTCAAAGCCTTGCTGGATCTATACCTCGAAAAGGGAATTTTCAATTGTGAAGTGCTGCTGCGTCTCTTGAAAGAGCGAGGTTACACGGGGGGCATTACGATCATCAAGGACTATGTGAAGCCCCGTCGACCTCCAAAACAGGCACCTGCGGTGCAACGCTATGAGACAAAAGCCGGACACCAAGCCCAAGTGGACTGGAAGATTTGCGAGTACATCGATTTAAACGGTGAAGTGCGTAAAATCCCCGTTTTTACGATGGTGTTGGGTTACTCCCGAGCGATGTACATCGAATTTACAAAGCGCTGTGACATCCACAGTTTCTTACGCTGCTTGATGAACGGTTTGGAATACTTCGGCGGTGTTCCAAAGACCATGCTAACCGACCAAATGAAGACCGTTATTCTTGGCATGGGCGATGATCGAAAGCCGAGATGGCATCCGTTGTTTGAAGATTTTGCTGCGGCTATCGGCTTGATCCCCAAAGTTTGCCGCGTACGACGTCCCCAAACGAAAGGAAAGGTCGAGAGAAGCGTTCAGTTCATCGAGCAGAACTTCATGCCAGGGCGATCATTCACCGATCTTGGTGACCTAAATCGCCAAGCCAGACACTGGTGCGATGAGCAAAACCGTCGTATCCACGGTACAACTGGGGAAAGACCGATCGATCGCTTGGCACAAGAGAAGCTCGGTATGCTTCCGTCTCCGGAACGATGGGCAAAGTACCGGTTTGAACCGAGGAAAGTAAGCCGTGACGGATTTGTGAGCTACGACGGCGTTCGTTATGGCGTTCCATGGCGGTATAGCGGACGTGAAGTAAAGGTACGAGAGGTAAACAGATTCGTCGAAATATACTGCGAGAAGCAGCTCATCGCCCGGCACGAGAAGCAGTACCAATCCCGAAGGCTAGTGATGTGTGAGGACCAATACACGAATTTGAGTACAGCTCAGGGATATGCTTATCCAAAGCCGCAAGGCGTTCAGATTCCTGTACAAGACGTGGAAGTGCGTCCGTTGGACGTGTATGAACGTCTTGTGGAGGTGGGCGCATGATTGAGCTCGAACAAGCCCGCCAGCGTCTGGAGGAACTTGGTTTGGGTCAAGCCGCCCAATCGCTTGATGCCAAGCTGGAAGCTGCCAGCCGGAGCCAAAGCACGTATCTCTCTTTCCTCAATGATCTACTGGACGCTGAGATTCAGGATCGCCAGCGCCGAAATGTAGAGGTCCGCATGAAGCTGTCTCACCTCCCTTATCGGCGTACGCTCAACGAATTCGACTTCTCGTTTCAACCGGGGATTGATGAACGACTGATTCGTGAACTGGCTGCGCTGACGTTCGTTGGGAGGCAAGAAAACGTGTTGTTTCTCGGGCCTCCCGGCGTGGGGAAAACGCATTTAGCCGTTGCTATCGCTATGGAGGCCATTGGACAAGGATTGCCTGTGTATTTCGTCTCTCTCGCGCAGCTCGTGGGCGATTTACGAAAAGCTTATGAAGAGAATCGCCTGGACAAACGAATGAGGGTATATCTCAGGCCACGCATCCTCATCGTGGACGAGGTGGGCTACCTCCCCCTCGATCCGCTCGCTGCAAACCTGTTTTTTCAGTTGGTTTGTGCACGCTACGAGAAAGGAAGCATGATTCTGACTAGCAACAAGAGCTTTGGCGAATGGGGCGAACTCATGGGCGATCCCGTTCTTGCTACAGCTGTTCTCGACCGCTTATTGCATCACTCCCACGTCGTGAACATCCGGGGGAACAGCTACCGGCTCAAAGAAAAACTAAAAACCGGAATCTATTCGACACCAGGCGCACAGGTGGGTCAAAATTATACCGGCGCTCGTGGGTCAAATTAATTCCGGCGTTGACTGTTTATGGCAGGATAAAAGTGCAGAGAATTGCGGCGGAAAACTGCAGAGTTCCACCGCAATTCTGAGGCCATGAAAAAGGCACTTGCCAACATCCCCCTACAAAATCTACCCTTGGATTTGGCTAGAATCTGAGGGAGTGAGAGGAATGTTGAAAGTGCCACAACAACAGTATATCCGATTTTTGCGGGAAGTCGAAGGGTGTTCGATTCAGGAAATTGCGGAACGTGTCCAGGTGAATTGGCGAACCGCCAAGAAATATGCGGATCGCGACGATTGGAATGAACCGGTATGCAAGCGAAAAGGCCGCCATCCGGTGTTGGGACCGTACTTAGAGATTATTGACACATGGCTGGAGGATGATGAGCGTCTTCCACGCAAGCAACGCCATACAGCCGTCCGCATGTTTCAGCGGTTACGGGATGAGTACGGCTTCCCTGGCGGGCAGCGAACGGTATCCGAATATGTCTCCAAACGGAAGAAAGCCATGGCAGCCGAACGAGCCGAACATTTTGAGCGTTTGGAGCATCCAGGCGGGGAAGCCCAGGCTGACTTTGGGACGGTGTACGTGGTCAAGTCGGGAGAACTGGTGGAGCGGAAAGTATTGACCCTGTCGTTTCCGTACAGCAATGCCGCCTTTGTGTTCCCGGTTCCGAAAGAAAACACGGAATGCTTTCTGGAGGCCTTAGGGCGGCTATTTCAGCAAATGGGAGGGGTTCCTCGCAAGATTTGGTTTGACAACTTGTCCGCTGCTGTTGTGTCCATCCAGCAAGGCGGAAAACGAGAGTGTACGGAAGCGTTTCGGCGTTTCTGCGCCCATTACCGCTTTGAGCCCCTGTTTTGCAATCCATACAGCGGCCATGAGAAAGGCCATGTGGAAAACAAAGTGGGGTATGGACGCCGGAACTGGTGTGTTCCGCCACCGGTTATCGATACGCCGGAACAACTGGAGACGTATTTGGCGGAAGCTGCCCGTGCGGATATGCAGCGCCCTCACTATGTGAAAAAGCAAACCATTGCCGAGTTGTGGAAGCAAGAAAAATGCAAGCTGCTGACGCTGCCGACGACACCGCTGGAGATTTTCCGGCTGGAGACGTGCCACCTGAACAAATACGCTGAGCTGTCGTTTGACGCGGCTCTCTTCCCGTTGCCGCAGTGTCGGGCCATGCAGCCGGTTTTGGTGAAAGTCAAGTGGGATGTGCTGGAGGTGTTAACGGCAGACGGGACATACACCCCGATTGTGACATTGCCTCGTCCCTATACGGAGAAAGTCATTCCAGTAGATTGGAAGGCGGTATTGAAGAGATATGAAAAACGCCCGCGGGCGGTGATGTATTCTTCCTTTACCAATATGATGCCTCAGGCGCTCCAAACGTTTTTGACGGTGGAAGACATGAATGCACGAAAAGCACGAATTCGCCTGCTCCATCGATTGCTCGACACCTATACGTTGAAGGAAATCGGGCAAGTACTGGGAGAATTGTCGCATCAGCAAGAGCATCTGGCTGTTGCCTTGGAGCATGCCCTTTACGCGATAAAACACCCTGTTTTCCGCCCGGAACCGTTTTCAGAGTCGCATACACCCCCTGCCCTTCACGGGCAGATACCCATACTGGATGAGTACGACCGGATCCTGGGGGTGAGGGTGGAATGAGAGAAGAGCTGGCAAAGGTGTGCAAAACTTTGCATTTGGCGCATGTGATGGAAACCTATGAACAGGTGCCGTTTGAAGATCGGGAGAGCTTCTTGCTGGGAGTCTTGCGGATGGAGATTCAACGGCGGGAGGAGACAAAGCTGAAGCGACTGATAAAGAAAGCCGCGTTTCCCCAACTGAAGACACTGGAAGATTACGCTTTTGAGGCAGTCACCTTACCGGAAACATGTACAAAGGAGGGATTGATCGACCTACGTTTTTTGGAGCGCAAGGAAAATGTGCTGATGCTGGGAAAAGTGGGCACGGGGAAGACCCATCTGGCAACAGCGCTTGGCGTAGAGGCGTGCCGAAGGGGATATGCCGTTCGATTCTTCCGTGTTCCCGATCTGGTTGCGCTCTTGCAGGAAAAACACGCGAATGGGGCACTGATGCGGTTTCAAAAAGAACTGGCAGACTGTGAGTTGTTGATTTTGGACGAGGTTGGGTTTGTTCCCTTTCACCAAACGGGGGCTGAGCTGTTGTTTCATGTTATCTCGGCCTGCTATGAGAGAAACAGTGTGATTGTGACGTCGAATTTGGAGTTTGGGCAGTGGAATACGGTGTTTGGAGATACGCGATTGACGGCAGCCCTTGTGGATCGCCTCGTCCACCACGCCCATATTCTGGCGTTTACCGGAGAAAGCTACCGACTGCGCCATGCTCTATCCAGCATGAAGTCTTCCTAAATTCTTTTGTATTGATGTTGGCAGTGTTCTGCATAAATTGGCCGCCAAACTCTGCATTTTTGAGTTGCAAAATACAGTTGACATGATAATTCTTTTTAACTTTCTCAATGTCTTTTTTCAATTCCTCTAATTGCCTTTGCAATTCTATATTTTCTTCGCCAAGAATAAATATTGGATCAATACCATCGAAGTTTTCCCATTTTAATTGTTTGCTAATAAAATCTGAGTTGAATACCCGTATATTCAAAATTGGATTCGCTAAATCATTTACTCCTACACTTGATCCATCTGATATTTCTAGTTCATATCGCCCCACTAGAAAATCATCGTGAATTTTTCGATTTTCAAATGATTGAAAAATCCTAGATAAAGTCGTTTTCCCAGAATAGTTCCAAGCATAGATTAAATTAAAATTTTTAAACTCACTCAAACCAGAATGCCAAGTAAAATCTTTAAACACTCCAAAATCCTTAATGTATTTTATTTTTTTAATCATATTGCGCCACCAGACTTTCATCAAAAATATAAAATAGGGCATAGCTTAAATAAAATCCTTTTAGCTACGCCCTGATGTTAGTTGCTATTTAATTTATAACTGTTTATCCCACAATCTTCACCGCATTCTCCTTAATCTGCGAAATCAACTCCACAAACTGTTTTTGCCTTACCCCATCAAACAACTTAATAAAACTCTGCGGCTTATCAAAAGGCGGCTTCATCAGTTCAGCTACATTTTCGATGTACCCATTCTGAACGACATAATCTACCACCTTTTTCACAAAAACAATCTGCGCCTGATTCAGCGACTGGTCATTAATAAACGCGGAGAACGCAGCCATGGCCGCATCATGGTCCATCTTGGCTATTTTTCGCACAAGCAAACCAAATGGCGTATCTTTAAATTCCCGCTTGTAATCTTCTTCGGTCCCCAATTCGCCTGTGAAAATACGCTCCAGACTCTCATAATCAGAAGCAGTCAACGGGATATTATGGCGCAGCTTATGAATAGTCAAATGATCACGGTTGTTCTCAATATACCGGTTGACCTTCAGCTTGTAATCCTCAAAATCATAGGCTTGATACAGTACCTCGCCCTCTTTGACAGCCAATACCACATCGGAAAGGTTCGTGTAAACCGGGTTCTTTCCGCCCTCATCCACAATAAACTTCATCAATCCCCGCAGTTCCATGCGTACCTTCTCAAAAACAGGGATATCTGGATTCTGCCAAAACTCGTCCGTTCCAATCATGTTGATGAACTCCAACTTCTCTTTAATCTGTGGAATCGTCGCTCGCTTGGAAAGGTCAGAGGAAACATGAATCAGTTGCTTTTTCCCTTTTTTGAATTGCGGCATTCCCTCGATCTGAGCGATCATGATCCCGTACATGAAATTATCAAAGCGCTTGGCATATTCATCAGGATCATCCATATAGACAAGGGGAGCCAGGTACGTGATCAGGTTGTGTTTATCTGTATCGGAAAGACAAACAAAGGCTTCCCGATGCTTATACTTTTCAATATGTTGCAGCTGCAATTTGACCGCTGCCAGCTCTGTATTCAACGCATTGATTTGATGATGTACGGTTTGAATCAAATTGTTCCGAATGTCCTGATACGAATCATCCACAAGGTTGGCATGCTGTAAGTGATGGATCAAACGAACCCGCTTGGAAAAAATGGCTTCCGACAGGCTCTGTACTTCATTGCCCATCAGACCTTCTTTGTTTGTACGGAAAAACTCGAAGTTTCCAAGGTAATCAAAGATAAGAAAGTGCGTTTTATCTTGTCCATCCCCAAACAGGTTTTTGCGAAGCCTTGTCCCGCGTCCAATCATTTGCCAGAACTTCGCTTTGGAGCGAACCCGTTTGAAAAATACCAGATTCACAATTTCCGGCACATCAATTCCTGTATCCATCATATCGACCGACACCGCGATATGCGGCTCTTTGTCAGGCACCTTGAAGTCGTCGATAATCGTCTGGGCATAGTTGTCCTCGGAGACGACACGCTTGGCAAAAGTTCCGCGGTACTGCGGATACAGTTTGTTAAACCGCTCAACGATATATTCGGCATGCCTTTTATTTTGCGCAAAGATGATCGTTTTCCCTAGTCTGTCACCACCGGCAACTTTGATCCCCTTGGTCATCAAATCCTCCAGCACCATATCTACCGTTGCCTGGTTAAAGATGTACTCATTTACGGCAGGGGAAGGAATGAACTCTGGCATCGTGCCATCTTCGTCAGCAAAATCTTCTTCATAACGTGCCTTGTCTTCTTCTGACAGATCATCGTAAACAATGCCCTGCCCTAAAAATTTCGTCTCTACTTCAATGTTGTAGTAGGGAACCAGCACATGATCTTTTTCAATAGCGGTTTCATAGTCGTACGCATACGTGGGCACGCCGTTTTCCATCTCGAAGAATTCGTATGTATTGCGATCGACCTCGGTCTTTGGCGTAGCGGTCAGACCAACCATAATGCCATCAAAATATTCAAAGATGGCTCGATATTTCTTGAAAATACTTCTGTGTGCCTCGTCGATGATTATCAAGTCAAAATGGGCAGGAGTAAATAGACGCTTCCCGTCATCGCTTTTCACGGAGTCGATGGCGTTGAGCATCGTAGGATAGGTAGAAAAGACGATCCTCGCCGTTTTATCATCCTTGTTGGACAGGAGATTGCAGAGCGACATATCCGGCAGGTAGTTTTTAAAATCATCCTTCGCCTGCTTGACCAAAGCTGTACGGTCTGCCAAAAACAGTGTATTGGTCACATGTCCGCCCCGAGAGAGCACATCGGTCAGACTGGAAGCCGTTCTCGTTTTGCCTGTACCGGTAGCCATGATAAGCAATGCCTTCCGGTGTCCTGTTTCTATCGTTTCACTGACCGCACGAATCGCTTCTTTCTGGTAATAGCGGTCGGTGATTTTGTCGTCAATCGGGACATCAGCCAATGGTTTGCGTTCTTTTCGGCGGTTCATCAGCTTTTCCAGATCCGCTTTTGAGAAAACCCCGCTTACTTTTCGCTGTGGAGAAGTGGCGTCATCCCATAGATACGTTTCAAATCCATTGGTCGTGAACATCATCGGTCGTCTGCCTGTCATCCGTTCCAGACAGTCAGCGTACAGCTTGGCCTGCTGTGTTCCGATTTTCGGGTCCTTGGAGGTCCGCTTCGCTTCAATGACCGCCAGGGGAAGTCCGTCTTTACCGTAGAGTACATAATCGGCATAACCTTTTTCCTCAGGATTGGGCATGCCGTACAGCTCTACTTCCTCTCTGACGTCATCGCCGAATACCCAGCCAAGGAGTTTTAGGTCCACATCAATATATTTTTTCCGAGTCAGATATTCGGAAATGTCCTCAGGCGTGAACTGGCGCTCTTCCTTATGCTTCTCTTTGTCAGCGGTCAGACGGTCGCTCATCGCGGCAATCTGGGCCCGCAGTGCTTCAATCTCCGAGTCCTTTTGCTCGATCAGACTATCTTTCTCCCTGATTTTCGCTTCGTCTAAAATGACCTTCTCGGCGGGAATCCTTGCTTCGTCAAATTGGCGCTCTTCGTAGCTGGAGCCATAGCAATAGTCGATCCACTGGACGAATTCGAACAAACCGACCAGGGAAAGAATCGCATCGCTGCGGCTGACCGCCTTATCGGTGTGGACCGCCAGATTGCCCAGCTTGATGATAAAAGGCAGCTTTCCCCATGTCTGGTTTTCCATGGCGAATCGGAAAGAGGGTTCGTGAATTAATGACTGCAAATTGTCCTTGTAGGGCATCGTGATGGTGTTATCTGCGGAGTATACCCATTTGACCGCAAGCTCAAGCGCTTTGCGGCTTCCGACAGCAGCCATGGCTGGAGAGGTAGCAAGTACACGCTCCGCCTCAATGCATGCTAACGCAAACAGCTTATATGCTGTTTGTCCCTGTAAGAAATCGAAGTTTGCAGTCATTTTTTCACCTCAGTTACGGTTATTCGAAATACTGGCTCATCAGGCTGTCGAATAAGTATTGGGTTTCGTCGATTGCTTTTTTTACGAGGGCTTTTTGTTCTTCAATTTTGGTGACTATATCGGCGAACTGGGTTTGGAGTTCAAGAGGCGGTAAAGGAATGGTCATAGCCTTGTATGCCCCTACATTAATGTGTTGTTGAGCAGCACCACCAGTTTTCATTTTTATTTGATTTTTACCATGCGGAAAGTTTGTAAAAGCACAAAGATATAAGGGTTTGATTTTATTAATGTCCGGTCTGGCAATTATGATGTCAATTGCATTACAACCCGCATATTTTTCAGACACGACGCATGATGTCCCTGGAGCCCCTGATCGAACTATAAGAACATCCCCCGTTTTCAAAACTGATTTATTGTGGACCAAGTGACCTTCAGGCGTGAAATAAACCCAGCTTTCTTCACGGACATACATTTCACCGACATTTAGGGAACGAAATGCTTTTACCCCATTAGGTCCCTGCGTGTAATACTGTGCAGGCTTAATAACGACTCCAACAGTTACCTTCGCAACATTTTCAATGGTAGTACATTCCCATCTATTAAAATCACTCTCACTGCCAAACATATCATAAAAGATAGACTTGATAAGATTATCCAACTCCGCAAGCTGCTGTTTACGCATCGCAAGCAGTTCTGCTGCGGTGTCCAAGGTTTTGGCGATTTGTTTTTGTGTTTCGAGTGGGGGGAGGGGAATATTAATTGACTTTAATACTGCAGAACTGATACCTTGAATGGTTGCGCCGCGTTTATGGGAACTAAAATAATTTTTATAGCTTTTTATGCAATAAACCAAAAACGGCTTATATACTATTTCTTCGTTTATATTTTCAATTGATATAATATCTTGACTTGTACACATTGGAACCAAATTAATTGAAACTTTCCCCACTCCAACTCTTATTCCTACCATAATAGAGTTTGGTGATATCAGTTTTGTCGAGCTATTTTCTATAGCTTCCATTGAAATGTATTCAACTGCATCACTTTCGTCTATAAGCGGTTTCCCAAGAGATGTAGTTGTAATCCATGGTATTTCTCCTTCAAAATACTCTGGTCTAGTTCTAGTAGGTGTACCACCCGTTCTGAAGTCACCGAGTGATCCGAGCTTCATACTTTCCCACTTACTCACCGATAAGCCCCCTCAATTCCTCCATCTTCGCTGCAATATCCAGGTTCAACTTATCCAGTCGCTCCATAATCACCCCGGGAGCATCATACTCCACCTTCTCATACACAACCTCTTTATACCGATTAATCGACAAATCATACCCATTTTCCTCAATCGCAGCCTTGTCCACCAAAAAACTCTGCTCTGTCGGCTTGCGATCCACTTCACCTGCGAGATTGTGAAACCGCGCCAGAATGTCAGGAATATCATTCTCCTCAATCGCAGAGCGTTTATCATCCAAAGAATATCCATCCGCTTTCATATCATAGAACCAGACCTTGTCCGTCCCGCCAGCACCGGTCTTGGTAAAGATCAATACTGCCGTGCTCACCCCGGCATACGGTTTAAATACTCCGCTCGGCATAGAGATGACAGCCTCCAGCTGATGGTTTTCCACCAACTCTTTGCGCAACGCCTTATGTGCTTTCGTAGTTCCAAACAATACCCCATCCGGTACGATACACGCACAACGCCCACCTTTACGAAGCATCCGCAAAAAGAGCGCGACAAACAACAACTCCGTCTTTTTCGTATCGCAAACAGTTTTCAGGTTATCATGGATACTCTCCGTGTCCACGGTTCCCGTAAATGGCGGATTGGCAAGGATCAAATCATAGGCAGACGTAATCTCATTTTGCTTAGAAACACTGTCTACATAATCAATATGCGGATTCGTAATGGAGTGAAGCATCAGGTTCATCGCGGAAAGACGCAGCATCGTACGGTCTGTGTCCAAACCAGTAAACATGGTGCTGGCGAAATGCTCCCATTGCTCACTGGTCATTTCTGATTCGTAGGTTTCCCGGATGTACTCCGCTGCCGAGACCAGAAAGCCCGCTGTACCGCATGCTGGGTCACAAATCTTGTCATCCGGGCTTGGAGCGAGCAGTCGCACCATCATGTCGCGGATGTGCTTCGGAGTACGGAACTGCCCGTTTTGACCCGCTGTAGCCAGCTTGCCCAACATATACTCATACAGGTCGCCTTGCATATCCAAATCTTTGATGTCGTGTTCGTAAAGCTCATCCAATCCGGTAATGATCTTTTGCAGGATCTGCGGTGTCGGAATCAAAAACATTGCATCTTGCATATAGCGAGAAAAGGCAGACGTATTTTCACCGTTCATGGACTTGATGAACGGAAAAACCTTCGTGCCGACGATGTCGTATATTACACGAGCATCTTTGGTTTTGAACTTGCTCCAGCGCATGGACTGTCCGTCTTCATCCTGCGGGAAGATCTTTGGCATTTCCTGACCGCTTACTGCTTCGAAGCTTTCCGTTTCCAGTTCCTTTTCATCCAAAGAACGAATGAACATCAGGTATGTAAGCTGCTCGATAACAGTCAACGGGTTGGTAATCCCGCCAGCCCACATATCGGTCCATATTTTATCTACCTTGTTGCGAATTTCTCCTGTTAGCATTGTGCTTTGCTCCAATCTATATTAAATCTTAGGTAATTTGTAATTTATTGGACTAGTTTTATTGTAGTATACCACAGTATCAACAGATTTGCGGAGTATTGGAATAAAAGCAATAAATGGTCCCTAACAGGTTTCTGTCTTAAGGCTGAGAGCAGAACATGAAAAAAGCCGAACAATACCGGAAAATAATTCCGATCTGCTCGGCTTCGACACGACTTTTAATTTCTCAATACAAGTTTAAATTGCTGTTTGCATGCACATTAACCCAACTTAGAAAACTTACTCCACCGTAACACTCTTCGCCAGATTCCGCGGCTTATCAACATCAAGCCCGCGCGCAGCAGAAGTGTAGTACGCCAGCAATTGCAATGGAATGACGGTCAAAA
The DNA here is from genome assembly GCF_038592925.1 of Brevibacillus sp. FSL K6-2834. NCBI lineage: Bacteria > Bacillati > Bacillota > Bacilli > Caryophanales > Paenibacillaceae > Brevibacillus > Brevibacillus sp. FSL K6-2834. The sequence continues at coordinate 364,304 of NZ_CP151945.1, read as the reverse complement.
TTGGCGTTAACATCGGCGTGGTGGCTGGGACGTGGATGACGCCGTCCACCGATTTGGCCAGGTCGCGGTCTCCTTCGAGAGCAAAGCCGAGCACATGGGCGCCGCGGGCTTTGACTTCCACGATATTGCTGACCATTTTTTCGTAAATGTCCGGTTGGGTAGCCAGCGCCACCACCGGGACGTTTTCTTCAATCAGCGCAAGCGTACCGTGCTTCAGTTCTCCCGCCGCATACGCTTCGGAGTGAATATAGGAGATCTCCTTGAGCTTGAGCGAGCCCTCCAGGGAGACCGCATAGTCCAGTCCCCGTCCGATAAAGAACAGGCTGGTCGCGTCCTGGATGCTTTGGGCAAACTGGCGGATCGGCTCGACGTTGGCCAGGATGGCGCCGATCTTCGCCGGCAGCTCCTGCAGATGCTCGACTACCTCTGCGATCTCTGCAGCCGCCAGTGTCCCTTTTACCTGCGCGAAGTACAGCGCAAACAGGTACAGGGCAATCACCTGGGACGTATAGGCTTTCGTCGAGGCCACCGCCACTTCCGGGCCGGCCCAGGTAAAGATTACTTCGTCCGCCTCGCGGGCTACGGAGCTGCCGACGACGTTGGTGATCGCCAGAACTCTGACCCCGCTCTTCTTCGCCTCGCGGAGCGCGGCCAGCGTGTCTGCCGTCTCACCGGACTGGCTGATGACGATCATCAGCGTCTTGTCGGTGTAGATCGGATCGCGGTAGCGGAATTCCGACGCGACGGCCACCTCTACCGGTACGCGGGTCCACTTTTCCAGGACGTCCTTCCCGACCAGTCCAGCGTGCATGGACGTTCCGCACGCCACGATATAGAGGCGGTCGTAAGCGGCCAGCTCCGCATCGCTCATATTCAGCTCAGGCAGGATGACCTGCTTTTTCTCCTGGTCGATCCGTGCGCCCATCGTGTCGCGTACGGCTTGCGGCTGCTCATAGATTTCCTTGAGCATGAACGAATCGTACCCGCCTTTTTCTGCTTGGACCAGATCCCAGTCTACGTGGAAGATATCGCGCTCGATCTTCTCGCCGCTTTGGGCATCCATCAGCTGAACGCCTTCCCGGGTCAATACCGCCATTTCGCCTTCATTGAGGATATAGACATCGCGCGTGTGCTCCAGGAGAGCCGGGATGTCTGAGCCGATGAAGCTCTCGCCCTCTCCGATTCCGACGATGAGCGGACTTGCGAGACGCACTGCTACCAGCTTATCCGGCTCGTGCTCCGTCATGATTCCCAATGCGTAGGCACCGCGCATGCGCTGTACGGCCTTGCGGGCGGTAGACACGATGTCCCCGTCGTAGAGATCCGCGAGCAGGTGCGCGATTACTTCGGTGTCCGTCTCCGAGGTAAAGGCGTATCCTTTTGCGATCAGCTCTTCCTTGATCGGCAGAAAGTTTTCGATGATGCCGTTATGGACGACAGCAAACTTGTGGCTCGAATCCGTATGCGGGTGGGAGTTTTCGTCAGACGGTTTTCCGTGCGTCGCCCAACGCGTGTGTCCGATCCCTGCATTTCCGGCCAGCGGCTGTGCTGCCAGCTTTCCTTCCAAAACAGCGAGGCGTCCTTTTGCCTTGTCTACGAGCAGCCCCTGCTCGGTCAATACCGCGATTCCGGCCGAGTCATACCCGCGGTACTCCAGCTTGCGAAGACCTCCGATAATTACCTCTTGCGCTTGTTTATCGCCAATGTATCCTACAATTCCGCACATGTGTGTTTGTCCCCTTCCCTATGACGGAGGACACAACCCAGTTGTCAATGGTACGGGGGTTGCTCCCCCGCCATTCCATTTGTATATGTGGTCAGCTTGATTTTTTCGATAAAACCATTCCATAAAACGATCATCTGTATCATGCGCGGGTCTTGTGCAACAAGTCGCCCTGTTGTTTTGCCCCCGCGCTCCGCGGCCGCGATACTCGGCCGGGAGGCATCCGCCGAATGCTTCGATAAACCTCCACCTCGTCCACTGCACTCCACGTCGGGCAGCTGCAGTGCTGGCGCTTTCCCATCAAGATCGATGCTATGTCATTGTCTCTTTTCGCTGCATTCCCCCTTTTTCATTGTGAGCCCAGGCACAAACCAAACTTTATCATAGATCCCTGTCCTTCACAATCATTCTTTTGTCTTATACTTGTATGCAAAAGGGAGTGGCACCGTACCACTCCCCTGACTTTTTACACGAGTTCCTTTTTCACGACCTCAACGATGCGGTTCACCAGCTCATCCAGTTGCGCTTCGTCTGGGCCTTCTGCCATGACACGGACGATTGGCTCCGTGCCGGACGGACGCACGAGCACGCGGCCGTTGCCAGCCAGCTCGGCCTCCACTTCACGGATCGCCTGTTCGATCGCTTCGTTTCCGTTCAGCTTGGTCTTGTCTTCTACGCGGACATTGACCAAAAGCTGCGGGTATTTGGTCATAACCTGCTTCAATTCAGACAAGGGCTTGCCCGATTCCTTGATGATGTTCAGGAGCTGAAGGCCGGTCAACAGGCCGTCTCCCGTCGTGTTGTAATCGAGAAACACGATGTGTCCGGACTGCTCGCCGCCGAGATTGTAGCCGCCACGCAGCATCTCTTCCACGACATAGCGGTCTCCCACCGCAGTTTTGGTCGTATTGATCGCGCATTCTTCCATGCCTTTGAAAAAGCCCATGTTCGCCATGACCGTCGTCACGACCGTGTTGTTGTTCAGCTTGCCTTTTGCCTTGAGAGCCCGGGCGCAGATCGCCATGATGTAGTCGCCGTCTACAATTTCACCGTTCTCATCTACCGCAATACAGCGGTCGGCATCGCCGTCAAAGGAAAGTCCCAGATGAGCCTTGTGCTTGACGACTTCCTCCTGCAGGCGTTCGGGATGCGTGGACCCGCACTGCTCATTGATGTTGACCCCGTTCGGATTCGCTCCGATGGTGATCACCTCTGCTTCCACGTCCGCAAACAGCCTTGCAGCCAGCGAGGAAACGGCACCATTGGCACAATCCAGCACGATCTTCAGCCCGTCAAAACGTTCCGTTACTGAGCTTTTCAAATGGGAGAGATACTTCTGTCCACCCTCCAGGAAGTCCAGCACCGCTCCGATGTGCTCCCCAGTCGGCCGCGGCAGCGTGTCTTCAGCCGCATCCAGGTATTGTTCGATCTCTGCTTCCACCTCGTCGGAAAGCTTGAACCCGTTGCTCCCGAAAAATTTGATTCCATTGTCCGGGTAAGGGTTGTGCGAGGCGGAAATCATGACACCGGCATCTGCTCCCAGCGCTCGTGTCAAATAAGCAACGCCGGAAGTAGAGATTACTCCCAGACGAACTACTTCTGCTCCAACAGAGAGGAGACCGGCCAACAGCGCGCTTTCCAGCATTTGACCGGAAATGCGCGTGTCGCGTCCAATGACTACCTTGGGCTTGCCTTCCTGTTTATGTCTGGTGAGAACGTAACCGCCTACGCGCCCGATTCGAAACGCCAGCTCCGGCGTCAACTGCGCATTGGCTACACCGCGCACACCATCAGTTCCGAAATACTTCCCCATGTTTGTCCCTCATTTCTTTCCTTGTACAAAACAGCTTATGCCCAGCGCTATTTTTTGGTGATTTCCACAGTAACCTTCGTGATCGCATTCTTGGCCGTCTTGACGTAATCCGGCTGGTTAAAGATGTAGGTGATCGGCACCTCATACACTCCCGCCGGCATGTTGCTGACATCTGCCACGACCTGCACATCCTCCGGTCTTAGTTTCTCCAGTATGGTCGGCGCTCCAACCGTGTCGACGTCCATCGTGGACATCTCTTGCCCCGTTCCGGACAGTACGCGCGCCTCCATGTCTTCGGCCAGACCGCTGATGCGGATTGGAATCTTCTCCAAGCGTTTGGTTTCGGACGGCACGACCTTCAGGGCTACCTTCAGGTAATCCGGCTCCACCTTTACGATGTTCTCCAATACCGGCATCTTTCGTTCGATGACGCGATCCGAGGTCACATCGCTCAGATCGATTTCCGGCCCCGGATACGTCTCCGATTTCATCGCATCGATGACTTCCTTCGGACCGTATACGGTGACCTCATCCACATTCGTATCCACACTAGCCAAACTATATCCATCGGGCAATTCATTCGTCAAGTTTAATTTGATCGGCACCTGTACATACGGGCTTGTCACCGGCACGCTGATCTCCGCCGTGAGCGGGATAACCTCCGCGCCCTGCAGCGTATTCCCCGACTTGTCCATCACCTTTAACGGCACTGTCGTCTTGATCGGAGACGTAGCCCCTTCCAGATCGACGGGAGCCTTTACTGCGGCTACCTTGTCGGCCTGACTCTCCGGTACCCGGACGAGTACGCGGAACGGCTTGACCAGCGGCTCTCCGGCTTTGTAGCCGGGGGCGACCTGGCCGAGCAGCTCGACCGTCACTTCCCGCTCTACGGTTTTCTTTTCCTCGAGCGTAATTTCGACAATACTGGGAATAATTCCGACTTTCACATCGTCGGGAAATCCTTTGTACTGGACCGGAACACGGTGTGTCCCCTTCCCCTTGTCCATGAGGTCGACATACACCTCTCTGGAGTCCTGGGGCACGAGATTATGCTTGTAAAACGGATTGTTTGTCTCCAGAGCAAGCTGCACGGTACGCGGCATTTTGGCGACGTAATAACGATCCGTGTCATACTTTACGTGCAGGTTGACGCTGTCGATCAAGAGCGGCGGCGCTGAATCCGTGGTCGGCGTTGTGTCGCTTTCCACATTGACCACCGTCCACATCATCACGGCCAACAACAGAGCAACAATGCGCGCAAACCAGTGACTGTTCAACCATTTATCCATGTTGTTTTCGCCTCCATTGCCAACGACTTCCCATGGATTTGCTCTTCAGGGCCGGATGCAGTTGCTCGGTGAGCAATTCAGCCAACTGCTCCTCGGTCAAATTCCGGTTCATTTGCCCGTTCGCGGTAAAGGAAACTTGTCCAGTCTCTTCGGAAACGACAATCGCCATACCGTCGGAAACCTCGCTTACTCCGATCGCAGCTCTGTGCCGGGTTCCCAGCTCTTTTGAGATCGAATTGTTTTCGGAGAGGGGCAAATAGCTCGCTGCTGCCAAGATAATATCTTTTCTCATGATGACCGCCCCGTCATGCAAAGGTGTATTTGGGATAAAAATATTGATCAACAGTTCTGAACTGACTCGTCCATTGATGGCAATTCCCGTCTCCACAAAATCATTCAGGCCCGTTTCCCGTTCAATGACGATCAAGGCCCCGATCCGACGCTTGGCCATGTACGTAACGGACTTGCACACTTCCTGTACGACCCGCTTGACCATTTCCTCATCCTGAATCGTATTGGTGCGAGAAAACAGCTTCCCGCGTCCCAACTGCTCCAGCGCTCGCCGCAGCTCCGGCTGAAAGATGATCACGATAGCCAGTACCCCGAAGGTAAACGCCTGGGACATCAGCCAGTGCAGGGTCTTCAGCTCGAAGTACTTGCTCAGCAGCCAAGTGACGATAATCACCATGATCCCTTTCAGCAGCTGGACCGCCCGCGTCCCCCGGATCAGCATAATTAATTTATAGATCACGTATGTGACGAGCGAAATATCGATCACATACCGCAATATATCCCCATATTCCAGTGATATCATAACGAAGCCCCCATATCTCGCTCCATCTCAATGCGGTCGCTCTTATTCCTGCGGAAAAAGCACGGCTTCTGGCGCCGTGCTCATTATTGTTGTACCCTTTATTTTCTCCTATGGGAAGACGGGAAGCAAGTCATTTCCAATATTTTTCACTTCGTACCAAATCCATTCGAAAATGGCTTCGATCGATTCAGCGCTTCCTGCCACGTGTGCAGTCGATGCCAGAACGACCTTCCCCTCAATTGCCACAACGTTCCCTCGCACTTCGCCCTGTACCTCGACATTGCCGTTGCGTACGACCAGATCTCCATCAATGGTGGTGCCGGCCGGAACCACGACGACATTGCGCGTACGGTCAATCTTCAGTTTATCCATGTTGGACGAGGCAATTTGCAGTGTATTGTCCCGTTCATACCAGTTGGCCATCGTGCTCCCCGTCATCAGGAAGAGAAAGACAGCTGCAGCTGTAAGAAACGGATGATTGCGCAGCCAAGAAGAAAAACGTTTTTTCCTCGTCGGCGTTGGCAGTTGCGCAAATACCCGGGCTGTAAAATCCGGAGATACTTGTATATGTGACGCGCTTTGTACAAAAGCGATCGCTCTTTGCAGCTCTTGAAGATGTTGACGACAGGAGGCACATGTTCTCATGTGGGTCTGTAATTTCTGATTGGACAATTCGTCAATTTCCCCGTCCAGAAACTCATGAATGAGAACAGACATTTCTCGGCATTCCATCGTGACTTTCTCCTTTCCTACATGAATCGCAGCTTGCTGCGCAATGCTTCCCGACCGCGATGGATACGGGTTTTGATGGTTGTGACTGGCAATTTGACGATATCGCTAATCTCCTGAAGCGACAGGTCTTCAATATAGCGCAAAATCATGATCGACCTATACTTTGGTGCCAGATGCGACAAGGCATCCTGTACGGTCTCCTGCAGCTCTTGCGTGACAAGCGAGTCTGCCGGGTTCTTTTCGTTTGAGGATAGGCGGGAATACCAGTCCATTCCCTGTCCGGGTTCTACTTCTTCATCCAGGGAAAAGTCAGGCCTTTTCTTTCTGCCCCGGTCAATACACAGATTGGTTGCAATCCTGTAAATCCACGTGGAGAACTTGTAGCTCTCGTCGTAGGTGTGCAGATTGGCATAGACCCGCAAAAAGGTTTCCTGCGCGATATCCTCCGCATCCTGACGGTTACCTACCATCCGGTATGCGAGTTGAAATATCTTGTCTTTATATATTTCGATCAACTCAGCAAAAGCCTCGCGATCTCCGCGTTTGGCGCGCTGAGTCAACCGTTTTTCTACAAAATCCATGCGATCCTCCCCGCAATACCGTAATCCTTATATACGGATAATACCTCAAATGGTTTCAGTTTTGATTATGTTTATCCCGCCAATTTTCTGGGAATGAGTGGAATAAAGATCAAGGTTCTCTCTATATAGTAGTGATGGTACCTCTTTTATCCTGATGGTGTAAAGGGAGCGTGGTTTAAATGAGTCAGGATGATGTTCTGTTCCAAATCGAACAGCTTCGTCAAGAGTTAAACGACAGGTATAAAGAACTGGCAGCCATAACTCCGGAAATGGTCGAGCTGAGCGTACGCCTCGACAATCTCCTTAACCAACTGCATTTCCATCCTTAGTCACTGTAACGCTTTCCCTGGCGCATGTAAAGATGTGGAAACAAAAAAGGAGAGGCCTGTTTCCCTCTCCTTTTGCCCTTATAACAATTTGTCGCCAAAAGCGGAACTCATGAGTGCTACTGCTACACGTGCCGTCACATTTTCCCGGTCGAGGATTGGGTTTACCTCTACAAATTCAGCCGAACAGAGTATGTCCGCATCTGCCAGCATCTCCAGGGCCAGGTGTCCTTCCCGGTAGGATATCCCGCCTATGACCGGGGTACCTACGCCCGGAGCGTCATGAGGATCCAGACCATCCAGATCCAGACTGAGGTGCACCCCATCCGTGTTTTTGGACACGTGAGCCATGGCTTCCTCCATTACGCGAGCCATTCCCAGCTTGTCGATCTCATGCATGGTAAACACCTTGAGCCCGATCCTCTTGATCAATTCTCTTTCCCCTCTGTCCAAATCCCGCGCACCAATGATCACCACATTCTCTGGTTTCAGCTTCGGTGCAAAGCCTCCGATATTGACCAGACGTTCATGGCCAAAGCCTAGACTCGCAGCCAGAGGCATGCCATGGATATTCCCCGATGGAGAGGTCTCTCCCGTATTCAGGTCACCGTGAGCGTCAAACCAAATGACCCCCAGATTTTTCACGTTCTTGGCCACGCCTGCTACTGTCCCGAGAGCGATACTGTGGTCCCCTCCCAGCACCAAAGGAAAACGTCCTTCCTGCATGATACCGCTTACAACCTCAGCGAGCTTTTGATTCGCTTCAACTACCTCGTCCAAATACTTATGGTTCTCTGTCTCTGTAAAATTGCGAGGACGTGTAACGGGAATATCTCCTTTATCCTGGATGTTCAAACCCATTTGCTCCAGACGGGCAATCACTCCAGCGTAACGAATCGCACTCGGTCCCATATCGACACCGCGGCGGTCTGCTCCCAGATCAAGCGGTACACCAACGATACTGATGTTTTTGTTCATACTCGTTACCCCTTCCTCTCGGTTACCTTGTTGTTTGTTACTTATTGTAGCCTTGAAAGAAGAAATGACTCAACTCGACACAAATCTGCATAAATAAACCGATAGGAAAAGGGTCCTAGGAAAAAGAAAGAACGATCTGCCGCTAAAAATAAAAAAGGACTGCCAACGGCATGTCCTTTACACTTATGGAGCGGGTGATGGGAATCGAACCCACGCGACCAGCTTGGAAGGCTGGAGTTCTACCATTGAACTACACCCGCATAAGAAATAATCGCTTGAAAATGCATATAATCCCAATGGAATACACGGGATCATAAGAAGAAATGGTCGGGAAGACAGGATTCGAACCTGCGACCCCTTGGTCCCAAGCCAAGTACTCTACCAAGCTGAGCTACTTCCCGACACAAAATCAATTGTCTAATCCCCGGTGTCAACACTATGCGATGAACAAAGCTTCGCATTATTTTTAGGGGAAAAATGGCGTGCCCTGAGAGATTCGAACTCCCGACCTTTTGATTCGTAGTCAAACGCTCTATCCAGCTGAGCTAAGGGCACATCTCGTTCACTTTAAAAATAAAAAAACTGGTGAGCCATGAAGGACTCGAACCTTCGACCCTCTGATTAAAAGTCAGATGCTCTACCAACTGAGCTAATGGCTCAAACAAGTGGCTGGGGTACTAGGATTCGAACCTAGGAATGACGGAGTCAAAGTCCGTTGCCTTACCGCTTGGCTATACCCCAATATATATGAAGTGGTGGGGAGAGACGGATTCGAACCGCCGAACCCATAGGGAGCAGATTTACAGTCTGCCGCGTTTAGCCTCTTCGCTATCTCCCCATCGCATTTGCTCTTCGAGAGTAATTACGGAACGGTGACAACCCGTAACCGATATCTGTGAACAAAATAATAAATGGTGGAGGCTGACGGGATCGAACCGCCGACCCTCTGCTTGTAAGGCAGATGCTCTCCCAGCTGAGCTAAGCCTCCATCATCCCCACAAAGTGACGGTATGCTTGGCAGCATATTCCGAGTACTTTGCGGGGGTCC
>NZ_CP151945.1:250000-347500 GCF_038592925.1 Brevibacillus sp. FSL K6-2834 | reverse complement strand
TCAAAGGCTCACCCAGGCGACATCGTCCTATTGCACGCCAGCGACACGAGCAAAGAGACCCATCTGGCCTTGCCCAAAATCATCGATAAGCTTCGTGCGGACGGGTACGAATTCGTCACTGTGTCGGATCTCATTGCCGGCTCCCAGGTAAAAAGCCAGGAGGTTAATTGAAAAAGCTGACCAGATCCGGTCAGCTTTTCCTATTTTACCACTCGATGAAGTTGCATGACTTGCCAGACATTGCAGAACAATAAGGGAACCAGCATCGACATCGTGGCATAAAAATTATGCTGTTTGAGAGCTGGAATCCACTCGATGGCAGAAAAAACAAACATAAAGAACAATGTCGGCACCCACGCGCTATGATTCGTCAGCTTCGCCTTTGCATATGCCGTTACAATGGCAATCGCGAGCAAGAGAATGGGCTCAACGAAAAATTCCGATATCCCTTTTCCTTCTCCCAGCATCGTATACCGCAAGTAAACCATATCGAAAAACGCGAACAGCACCAGGAAAATCTGTATATTTTTCCACAAGCCTGGGTTCTTGAAAAGTCCTCTGGCAAAGTAACTGATCGTCATATAAGCAAAGAGGCCCATTTGAGCCACAATGCTGATCGTCATCCCATACAGCATTTGCATAAAGGTTCCCATAAAAAAGTTGGCCATTGTGCCTTCCAGCAATTTATCGGAAGCAAAGATAAGACCTACCACAATGCCGCCCAATCCACCAAGCAGCAACGTAGTGAAAAACAGCCAGCCGTACTTGCGCAAGCTCACCGAACGTCCCTCCAATCTGCATCGCTTATGATTGTACCAACCCATGCAAGAAAATACTAGCGTAAGAACAAAACAAAATGCGCACGTTACTCATTAGACAGGGTAAAGGAGGGTAACCGCCTCATGTGGAAGAAAAGTGTTTCTTTGTGGCTGTTGCTGGCGGTCAGCCTGATCATGACAAGCTGCGGCAACGGAGGGCAAGCCCAGGGCCCGGCACAGCCTGATTATAAGAGTGTAAAGGATATGGTGCTCGACATCCTGCAAACGGAAGAGGCCAAAAACTCCGTTGCGAAAATGATGAAGGACGACAAATTTACACAGAACCTCATCATGGACGAGTCAACCGTGAAGACAACGCTGATCCAAAGCATTACCAACCCGGAAAACCGGCATATCAAAGAAGCCTTCAAAGACCCGAAGTTTGCCAGCACCCTGGCTAAGTCGATGAAAAATGAGCATAAAACATTGATGAAAGACCTGATGAAGGATCCCGAGTATCAAAAAATGCTGATCAGCGTAATGAAAGACCCGGAATTTGAAAAAAATCTGATGGAAATGATGAGAAGCTCCGCCTATCGCAAGCAGACCATGCAAATTATGAAGGAATCCCTGCAGAGCCCGCTGTTCCAGGAAGAGCTCATGAAATTGATGACAAAAGCCACCGAAGACATGATGCAGCCGAAAGAAGCGAAAAAAGGACAGAAAAAAGGCGGTCAGGGCGAAGGCGGCGGTGGTGGCGGTGGAAGTGGCGGCGAAAGCGGCGGCGGCGGTCAATCGTAATAAAAAAGGTGAGCTCCAATAAGAGCCCACCTTTTTCCATAGTTGCGTTTATTGATTGACAGTGGCTTCACATTTCTCGGCCACAAGCTTTGCCATATCCATATAAATGCTTCCAATCGCCGAATCCTGCCGGTAAACGGATGGAGAATAGTCAGCCTCGGCTGGATGATTTTCCGGCTGACCGAGCGGAATTTGCGCCAGCAATTCCGTAGCAAGCGTCTCGGCGAGCTTGGCTCCTCCGCCTCTGCCGAATACGTATTCCTTGGAACCGTCTTTCGCCTCATACCATGCCATGTTTTCGACGACACCGAGAATTTCATGCCCCGTCTTCTTCGCCATGGCGCCGGCACGGGCGGCCACGAAGGCAGCGGTAGCATGCGGAGTCGTCACAACGATTTCCTTGCTTTGCGGGATCATGGTATGGACGTCGAGGGCCATATCGCCCGTACCCGGAGGCAAATCAAGCAAGAGATAATCGAGGTCTTCGCCCCAATGGACTTCTGTAAAGAAGTTCCGCAACATTTTGCCCAGCATCGGTCCACGCCAGATGATCGGGGAATTGTCCTCCACGAAGAATCCCATCGACATGACCTTTACCCCAAACTTGTCGACGGGCAGGATCGTCTCGCCAATAACAGTTGGGCGTTGCTCAATGTTCATCATGTCAGGCACGCTGAACCCGTAAATATCGGCGTCAATAATCCCGACTTTTTTGCCTAAACGCGCCAGCGAGACGGCCAGGTTGACGGTGACCGTCGATTTGCCCACTCCCCCTTTTCCGGAGGTGATGGCAATAAACGTGGTCATCGAGTCTTTTGCCAAAATCGGATTGAGAACGGGCGCTTGTCCTGCCGGTGACGGAGATGACGCCTGTCCTCCGCGCAACTGTGCGCTTAACGCTGCACGTTCTTCATCGGTCATGGAACCGAATTGCAGACGGACTTCTTTGGCACCCAGCTCTTTGACGGCAGCAATCACGTCTTGTTCGATTTTGGCTTTCAACGGACAGCCGGAAATCGTGAGAACAACGGTCAAACTGACAGTTTCTCCCTCGATCTGGATGTCCCGAATCATATTTAATTCGACCAGGCTGCGGTTGATTTCCGGGTCTTTTACATCACGAAGCGCTTCCAGCACGCTTTCTTTGGTCAACATCGCGTCCACCTCTATCTTATATGATACAAACGTAAACAGAAGCTCTTTAGGGTATGCGCGTCCATTATAGCATATCCGACGGGACCATACACGGCTGCGGGTGTTTCGAAATTGCAACAGTCAGACCGTCAGCAAGGAAACGCTGATCACGGTGCAGTCGGCGGCTTTTCCCCGGCGTAATGCCGCAGTATCCCTTGATAAATCGCATTGGCCATAGCCTTTTGGTAATCAACCGAGCGCAGGCGTTTAGCTTCCGCCTCATTGCTGACAAAACCAACCTCCACCAATACAGCGGGACAATCTACCTCGCGTATCAAAAATACGTCGTCCGTTTTGCTCGGCACCCGGTCCGTATTCTCCAGTACCCGCTTGATCTCATCCTGAATGAGGTAGGAAATTTCCTCGCTCTTTTTGAAAGCAGGATAGTAAAACGTCTGGGCCCCCTTCCACTTTGGCGATGGAATCGAGTTTACATGAACGCTTACCAAAAAGTCAGGGGAATTGTCGTTGACAAACTTGACCCTGTTTCGGATATCCTCTGATTTTCGTTTCCGCAGCCGTTCTGCCTCAGGGGAAGCCAGATCCTTGTCCTCTTCCCGCGTCATAATGACGTGCGCCCCTGACTGCAGGAGAAAATCACGCAAGTACAGACTGATTGCCAATGTCACTTCTTTCTCGATGACACTGCCATCTGACGAAACAGCTCCGCCGTCTTTTCCTCCATGTCCAGGATCGATGGCGATGACTGTCCCTGCCAAGGGCAATGACCAGGTCGTCCAGGAGGAACGATCTGGTGCTTCATAGGTGAGCAACAGCACGAGCAGAAGAAATGATAAGATGTATCCCGTTACTTTTCGAGCCACCTTGCACCGTCCCCTTTGTCCATTCTCGTTTCATCTTATGGACAAAGGGCCGCAAATATGACGGCTTGTTCGAGTTCGCTTACCCAATAAACCAAACCTTGATCCGTCCCTACAATAGATCCGTTGGCGAAAAAACAAAAACCCCCTGCCTTTGCATACACAAAGAACAAGGGGTTTTGCATAAAGCCTCTCTTAGCGCTTGGAGAATTGAGGAGCGCGACGAGCAGCTTTGAGACCGTATTTTTTACGTTCTTAAATGAATGCTTAGGATACGCTAGGACTACCTAGTATTATATAGGAAGTTTCGTGTTTTATATCCGGTATCTTAGGATGTGTTCAGATAAGAATATGGTCAAAATATGGTCACGAAAACCCGGCTCCGTTATTTCATGGTGCCGGGTCTTCTTTACATCATGTCAGCTGCTTCATTACGTCATTGCCCTTTTTCCACTTTTGTACTAAAGAAGCCTAAACCGGTCAATATCACCAATCACTTATGAATTGAGAATATTTCGCTCTAACAAATATTAAATAAGAATGACCGGCTCAAAATCCCATTCTTCATCAGTAAATCCGCTTTCAATTAATAACTCTTTTACTTTTCTGCTTATAAGCATATTCCGCTTTACTCTTTTTTCACTCACTGCTTGAAATTCTAACGAATAATTAAAATCCGCGATAACCTCTGAAACATTTTTACTATAATGATACGGGAAGATCAAATGCCCCCCTGTTCCACAAGCTAGGCACTTCAATTTTCGGGCAATAGGATCATTTTTAATTTCATCGGGTATTTTTTGTGATGGAAGAATATTTGTTGGTATTACTTCATAGGCATTTCGTTTCTTCGCTCTTTCTCCATAATGTTCAACTTGCTCCAGTTGATATCCCGTAAGTTCCCATTCATTAAATAGTGAAGCTATTTTTTCAGATATAACCAACCTCGAATCAACGTATACGAAATTTTGTTTTTCTACATTTGCTGTATTGATTTTCAATGCCCCCACCTTTTCATAGATGGCTCTTCCACATGTATCACAAAAAGGTTTAATTTGATACCTGCCTTTGTTAGTGGTATAACGTTGCTCAATGTTTCCAATAGAAGGTACTCGGAAGAGTGGGGAAGTGGTCAATTCGTGTTCCGTATATTGAAATACTAATCTAAAATCTAGTTCCCCATCTTCTACAAAAGAAAGCTTTGTCATTAGGCTTTCTAAAATAGCAGGTTCATATGGTATACGTAAATCGTAATCAATAACAACATATCCACCCTTGATTATAAACGGCTCTGGCGGAGAATAGGAAATTCCAAAATCTTTTAATACTCTATCCACTCGTGGCTTTAGTTCTAAACTTTCAACTGTAAACTTCATAACGGCTGTTTTCTTCACTCTGTTCCCCCCTATCAAACTTATATAACGAATAACTGACACTTTATATATGAAATACAAAGTGTCAGTTATGCAATCATTTATTATTTATTAATTGTGTGTTGGCGAGTTTGAGCAAATTTCCACAGAAACTCATATACGGTGGCCTCTAGCGGAAACTCAATTGCCTTTCCAAAAGTTTTTAAACAGTGTTGTTTGTCAATACCGGAACAAGAGACCATTTAGTATCATCAGAGAATGTCTTATTATGGGCAATTCCATGTTCAACTAATAACGTGATTACCTTCTTACTAACTAACATGTGCCGAATAACTGTTTCTTCATTGATAGGATAATATTCATAAGTTAAATTAAAATCCTGCATCAATTGACTTACTTTCCTATCATAGCTATAGGGTAACTGTAAATGCTCTACAACACCACATTCAGGACATGTTCGCATCTTGACTTGAGGATCACTACTTAGTTGGCCGATCAAATTTTGTGGTGGCAAGATATTAGTGGGAATAACCTGAAAGGCATTTTGTCCTGTTGTTGATCCTTTATGCCTTACCTCTCGTAATATATATCCTGATAGATTCCACTCACTAAACTTATCCGCAAGATCCTGGGAAATAACCATATGTTCGTCGACAAATATTAGCGGATTTTTTTTAATGACTGATGTATTAAACATTAGTTCGTTTTTTGTAACTTTCTTATTTCTTAAGCAACTTGGGCAAAATGTTATTAATTCATCTTTCGATTTACTGGAGAGATATAATTCCGACTTGTTACCTATTGAGGTGATTCTATATAATTCGGCGTTTCTTCTCTCATCATCAGTATACTCATATATATAGCGAAAATAACGAAAAGTAGATGACATACTTTTACTTCCTAATGATTCCTCATAAATCGAGTTCAGATTCTCTAATATCGTTGTGAATAACTTGATATCGTACGCTACCTCAAATTTATACCGGACATAAACATCATCATTTTTTATATCTGATTCTGGTATTACAAAATCTTGTATTAAAGTATTAAGAATTTGATCAATTTTATACTTGATTTTGAGATCATACACTTGAAACGAAAAATGAACTTTTATCTTCATTAACTCACCTCATTATTTAGATAATAATACTATAACTCCACACCAAAGGTGTGGAGTTCTTTAAATCCTTAACGGATACTATGTTGCTTTTCCCTCGCAAATTTATACAAAAATTCGTAAACTTCATCATCAGTGTCTCTCCATAGTTTACGATATACGTCAATATGAGTCTCCAATATTTCAGCGCGAGAATACTGATTATAATCAATGCCGTAGGGAATCTCTTTTCTCATCGCTTTAGTGATTGGATCGTGGTACTCCTTAGGTATTGCAATACAAAACATATCATCTTCATGGGTTCCCAATCTTTTTGCAAAGCGTTTCTCGAATATGTGATGTCTATGCCAACCAGAAGGTATGTGTTTATGGCAGACTAAAAATGTAGGTTATGGCAGTTAATTTATGCAGACCCGTAGGGGCTGCATAAATTAAAAAACCACTTGCCAACATCCCCTTATCAAAATACACTCCTGTTGGGCATTACAGACGACGGGAGGTATAAAGTTAGGAGATGTTAGCAGTGGCAGAAATTAATTATATCAGGCATGAGGCAAACAAAAAAGGGCGAGCTTATAGCAAGATTGCCAAACAAATGAATCGTGATTCAAGGACGGTTCAGAAGTATGCAGAAATGGATGATTTCAATCTACAAGAAAAGCCCAAGCAAATTCGAAAAGCTAGAGTCATGGAGCCCGTTAAACCTATTCTTGATCAATGGATCAAAGAGGACTTGAACAAGAAAAAGAAGTTCCGAAGAACAGCACAACGCTTGTTCACGCAATTAGTGGAGGAATACCAATTTACAGGATCATCTCGCTCTGTCAGACAATATGTTTCCCAACGTAAGCACCAGTTAGCGGAGACAAGTGATGCTGCGGCATTGCCATTGGAAACGAGACCTGGATCAGCTCAAGTTGATTTTGGAGAAGCACCATTCAAATATCAGGGAGAAAGTGTTACCTTGCCATTCCTCGTTCTCTCGTTTCCTTATAGCAACACGTTCTACTTTCAAGTTTTCCAGTCTCAGAATCGAGAATGCTTTCTGGAGGGATTAAAGCGTATCTTTCACTATATAGGTGGAGTTCCAAAGGTCATTCGATTTGATAATTTATCACCAGCGGTGAAAAAGATCATGCCAAATGGTCAGCGTGAACTGACGGAGGAATTTCAAAACTTCGTTTTTCATTATGACTTTGAATACGAGTTTTGCAATCCCGGTAGTGGCAATGAAAAAGGGCACGTAGAGGCGATGGTCAAGTACGTTCGCAACAACTTCCTGCTTCCTGAGTTGCAGATACACAATCTTGATCAGCTAAACGAAACCCTTTGGAAAAAAGCCGAGAAAGATCGGGAGAGACCTCATTATGTGAAAGAAACCATGCTTTCCGAACTATATTTGGCAGACAAGGAACACCTTCTTCAATTACCTGCCAAAGAGTTTGATTGTATCCGATATGAACGAGTAAAAGCGGATAAATACGGATATATCCGAGTCGAAAATAAACTCTACTCAACGTCTCCCCGTTTTGCCAAATGTATGGTTTTGGCAAAGATCTCATTTGACCGAGTCGATATTTTAACTGAAGAATATGAGCTGATCGTACAGCATCCCAGGCTGTATGGCAAAGAGCCAAAATCAGTGATTTGGCAGCCATATTTGATATTGATGGCAAAACGGCCAACTGCTATTAAATACACAAGTTTTTATGAACAATTGCCAATCGAATGGCAAGTCTATCTCTCGAATTGCACGGTCCCAGAGAAGCAAGAAGCTCTCCAGCTACTATCCGTCATTTTAGAGTCTGTAAAATATTTTGTGTAAACTCTCAACCTCTAAACTACAATTAGGAGTAGAAAGGTTGGGAGATTTTTATGATGTCAAAAGAGCAGATCAAGCAGTGGATCAAAGAGAAAAACATGAAGTCAGTGGACGACGTACAGTCAGCGTTAAAGGATCTATTCGCAGACACAATCCAAGAAATGCTGGAAGCTGAAATCGAGTCCTCTCTTGGATACGCCAAGCATGACATGAAAAACAAGCGGACAACCAACAGCCGCAATGGGTATAGCAAGAAAACCGTCCGTTCTGAGTACGGGGATGTCGACATCCAAGTCCCTCGAGATCGAGAGGGTGATTTTGAGCCAAACATTGTAAAGAAACATCAGTCCAACGTGACAGGGATCGAAGATCAAATTCTTGCCCTCTATGCCAAAGGCGTATCCACACGCGATATCCAAGACCATCTGCAGCAGCTCTATGGCATCGAAGTCTCACCAACGCTCATATCGAATGTAACCAATAAGATTGTACCGATGATCAAAGAGTGGCAAAATCGCCCCTTGCAAGCGGTTTATGCTGTTGTTTTCCTTGACGCCATTCACTTTAAGGTAAAACAGGACGGAGCTATCGTCAATAAAGCCGCCTATATGGTCATTGGTATTGACCTTGACGGTCATAAAGATGTGCTTGGGATCTGGATTGGGGAGAATGAATCGGCAAAATTCTGGCTGCATGTCCTCAACGAACTGAAAAATCGTGGAGTCCAGGATATTCTCATTACAAGCGTCGATAATCTTCGTGGCTTTACAGAAGCCATCTCTGCATGTTATCCGAAGACGGAGATTCAGAAATGTGTTATCCATCAAATCCGAAATTCCATCAAGTATGTTTCCTATAAGGATCTCAAAAAGATCACGTCCGAGCTAAAACCTATCTATAAGGCTCCAACGGAGCAAGCCGCGTTGGAAGAACTCGATCAGTTTGAACAAACCTGGGGCAGTAGATATCCCTTGATGGTTCGTTCCTGGCGGAATAACTGGGACGAGATTGCCACTTTCTTTAAATATCCTCCCGAGATTCGAAAGCTGATTTATACAACTAACGTGATCGAGAGTTATCATCGACAGCTTCGAAAGGTGACAAAAGGAAAAGCCATGTTTCCCACAGATGATGCCCTTTTGAAGATGTTATATCTCGTAACCATGGATGTTCTACGAAAGTGGACGGGACGAGTTCAGAACTGGGGCCAGATTCTCTTACAGCTATCCGTTTTCTTTGAAGATCGGGTACAGCCGTACATCCGTTAGCAAATGAAAGGCTTCATCCCCGAAGGGATTATCTTTTTCTCCACCAACGCGTCAAGGGTTCGCTTCGCCTCACGCCCTTGACTCTATTGGCTCCGAAAAAGATGTCCCAATTAGGGGGATGAAACCTGTTCATATATCGGTTGATTGAGTTTACACAAAAATCTTGACAGACCCTCATTTTAAAAAACGATGATATGAAAATACCCACGCAAGCTTTGCAGCTTGCCTCTGAGAATGGTCACCCAGCCGTTGATTCTATTAAGCAGATCTATTATCAACTCATGAATGGCCGTGGACAAAGGGATACCATCCAACCGAAAGGTTTTGTTCCTGCCGTTCCAACAGCCACTAGAGGATTAGCCCATTACAATGAATTTTTTAAGGGAACGGGAGGTCATCACTAGTGGATGCATTGATAAAAGAATATTCAAAGCGTCTCAAGTTGAGTTGGGTTCGGCAACATTTCCATGAGGTTGAAGCTACTACAAATGAAGAGTACTTACTCAAAATACTAGAAAACGAGATACAACAACGAGAAGTACGGAAAATCAATCTGCTCTTTAAACAATCTTCCTTGCCAAGAGTAACAGGAAAGCCATTTGAATGGGGTCATATTCAGATGGGACAAGGTCTCACGCAGGATCATATCCTTCATGGTGGATTTATAGAGGAGAAAGAAAATCTGATCTTTTATGGCGGTGTGGGAACGGGGAAAACGTACTTATCCACTCTGATTGGCTTAAATGCCATTCAGCAGCAAGGGAAAAAGATAAAGTTCTTTACTGTCGCTGGATTAGTCAATCGGCTGCTAGACGCTCACGAGACTGGCTCGTTGAGCCGATTCTTTAACCATATTGAGAAGCTAGATCTGTTAATACTCGACGAACTGGGGTATATTCCTCTGCATAAACAAGGTGCAGAACTGCTATTTCAGATTATCTCCATGTGCTACGAAAGAAAAAGTATTATTATCACGACCAATCTACAGTTTGGCCAATGGAATCATATATTTGGTGATCCAATTTTAACAGAGGCAGTTATTGATCGCTTGATTCATCACTCTCATTTGATCGTCTTCAATGGCGAAAGCCATCGATACAAAGAATCGCTATTACACGGTAAATAATTTAGGGGTTGGCAAGTGGTACATTTTTAATTGCCATTTGCTACATTTCTTACTTGCCAAAAACAAGGTATGTTTTTTAGATTATCGTAGACATCAATCCCAATCTCAAGTGCCTTCTTTAATGTCTTATTGGCTCTAATCATCCGCTCAACGCCAGAAATTGCTGGAACACCCGGAAAGACAACTGACGCACCATCAAATACTACTTTAAATCCATTCCAAAGCGTAGGTTCAGCCCTGTAGTCAGCCAAAGACAACATAAAGTTGCCTACATCAAAAGCTGTTTCAACCCATTGAGGTTTAATTACACCATCTTTTTTATCAGCGGCTAGAGTGGATAGGTTTGATTCGGCAACTTCCTGAAAATCGAATTCATTAGGATCTAAGTCTCTAATTTTTAGTTCTTTTAACTGATAACCTTCGCCCAAGGACTCGAAATCAGATTCATCTAACTCTGTTCCGTTCGTCAAGAACATAGTTGTAGAGATTTGATCCCCTTCAGGTGACTCAAGGATTACTTCCGCAACTCTATCTACGTCAAACTCTGGCTGTGCTACATTTTTGGAATTTGCAGCAAAGGCATAGTTGTTTATCGGACTAACTAGCAATACTACCACGAGGAAAAAAGTGAGTAATCTACTAATCACATTCATACGCATTTGCAACCTCCTAATAAAAATTGGTCGTGAAAATGGTAATGGTGTGATATAAATTGATAATCCTCCAAATCACCTCATTTCCCTAAATATTTACAAATTTATTTGTATATTCCCATGATATATAAAGAAGTTTTGCATTTCTACCAAATTCGATTTACATATTTCGACATTTTTCTCAGATAAATATACAAAGTCCCTTACTTACTGATTTTTACGAAATCCATGCTTCAACGCTTTTGATTTTACCCTTTGGTAGTTTTATGATTTTTACGATCCCCGTCCCGCTTACCCTGCAGGTAAAGCGCTGCAGCAGTTTCTCGGACAGGATCAAACACTACCCCTGTGTATATTGCATAGTAAAAGTGCTTAATTTTGTAGCAATTACTTATGCAGATTAAAGTGACTGGGTTTGACATGGAGAGGTGGGTGTGATAGGCTTGTCAGCCGTTACGAAGCCATTGGCTTCGCCCCTTCGCAATGATTCATACCCATAGAGGTTCCATGTCAAACCTATGCATAAAAGTTACTTCTGCATATTGATAAAAAATCATCGCAGCAAAATTCGGCACTTTTCGATTGCCAAACACACCCCCTGGATTGTTTCTATAATAAGGTCTTTCCCTTTCACCCGGACGTATCGTCTCCGCTATCCATTCCGGCAAATGCCGAATTCCACTGTCTTGACTGTTCTTTTAAATGTCTCAGATTAATCATCTCGTTTTTTACCTGCACGCCAGTATTAAAGAGTCAGATACTGATGTGCTCTGACCCCTTGTCGTTGTTGGCGAAGTAGGAACGCTCTTCAGAATTTTATTGCTGTCGCCTGAATAGTCATTATAAGAATTTGTACGTGGTACGTTTGTCTGGTACGCCTGAAGTTATCTCTTCTCAAAAAAATGCTGTAAAATCAAGAATATCCCTTACCATCTCTATCCCGTTTCGATAAATTGTAGCTTCTATACTAGAAGCCCCTCTCTGATGAGAAGGGCTCAGCCTGTAGACAAAGTTCCGTAAGGAACAGGGTCTGCAGGCTTTTTTGTTGAATATAGAACATGTTACGTTTTCAAAAGTTATTTTTTAGAGGTGGCATTATGCTTAATAAGCAAGAGGCCGAAGGGCGTTATCAGATATCTGCATTCTCGCTAGATGAGTTGGTGCCAGAAGATCATCTCGTAAGAAAAATTGAAAATGCAATCGACTTTTCGTTCATCTATGACTTGGTGGAAAGCCTTTACTGTCATGACAATGGCAGACCCAGTGTTGACCCTGTAGTCTTAGTTAAAATTGCTTTCATCCAATATATTTTTGGAATTCGTTCCATGCGACAAACGATTAAAGAGATCGAAACCAATGTTGCCTATCGGTGGTTTATTGGCTATGATTTCAGTCAGCCCATTCCCCATTTCACGACCCTAGGCAAGAACTATGTTCGCCGTTTTCGGGATACTCAACTCTTCGAGTCGATCTTCCTTCGAATATTGGAGGAGGCGGTTCATCATGGATTCGTGAAGCCTGATGTGCTTTTCATTGATGCTACGCATGTAAAAGCCAGTGCGAATAAGCATAAATACGTGAAAGAAATCGTTGAAGAACAAGCGAAGAAATATCAAGAGCTGCTGGACGAAGAAATCAATCAGGATCGTATTGCACATGGAAAGAAGCCCCTTGAAAAAAAGACAGAAACTTCGAAGAAGGAGGTGAAAGTCAGCACAACTGACCCGGATTGCGGATTGTTTGTAAAAGGGGAAAAGGAACGTGTATTTGCTTATAGTTTTCATACAGCATGTGATCGAAATGGATTTGTGCTTGGTGCCAAGGTAACGCCAGGCAATGTGCATGACAGTCAGGTTTTTGAGGATGTTTTGAATCAAGTGCGAAAGACGTTTGCACAGCCTCAAGCTGTGGCAGTGGACTCGGGATACAAGACGCCTTACATCAGTAAAACACTCCTTGATGACCAGATTCGCCCCGTTATGCCCTACACAAGACCACGCACCAAAGAAGGTTTTTTTAAAAAGCACGAATATGTGTATGATGAATATTTCGACTGCTACATCTGCCCGAACGAGCAAATCTTAACATATGAGACAACAAACAAGGATGGGTACCGTATCTATCGATCAAATTCTCAAGTTTGCCGAAGTTGTCCGTTCTTGAAACAATGCACGGAAAGTAAAGACTACACAAAGAGAGTGAGTCGCCACATCTGGGCTGATTACCTCGAAGAGGTAGACCACCTCCGGCATACCGAGGAAAACAAACAAATCTATAGCAAACGGAAAGAAACGATTGAACGTGTATTCGCTGATATGAAGGAAAAGCATGGCATGCGTTGGACGACCTTACGAGGACTGGAGAAGGTCACGATGCAGGCGATGCTTGTTTTCGCTGCCATGAACTTGAAAAAAATGGCGACCTGGCTATGGAAATCAGGTCGCCAAAAGGTGAACGATCAAAACACCTTCGGTATTTTCATCAAATTATTAAACAAACTCCCTCTGCTGTTCGTTCAGCGAGGGAGTTTGTCTGCAACCTGAGCCCCTCTCTGATGAGAAGGGCTCTTTCATGTCGGTTCAGTTATTTCCCGTTTAAACAGTCGGGCACATCATTCTTTGGGTATCCCACCATTGTTGATGGATTCGCTCGCAACTGATCAGCATCCTAGTGTGAATGTCAACCAAAATGTTGACCACAGTGCTCATCAAAAAATTGACCACCATGGCAAAAATCAATCCACCCGTCGGGTGGGTAACTTTTTCATGATCACGATCTTTGAATGCTCTGTTTAAAGCGATAACTGTCCCCATTCATTGCAAAGATGTGGGCACGATGGGTAAGCCGATCAACCAGGGCTGACGTCATTTGCTCATCTTTGAAAATCTGTGTCCATTCCGTAAATTCCAGATTACTGGTAATGATCATGCTTCCTTTCTCATAGCGGGCCGCACAAAATTGGAATAATAACTCCGCCCCGGTCCGACTGAGAGGGACAAACCCGACTTCATCCAAAATAATCAAATCTGTTTTCAACCATTGCCTCTCTAGCTGGAGAATTCGCTTTTGGGACTGAGCTTCCATAAGCTCATTGCATATTTTAGCGGCAGTCCAAAACTGGACGGAATAGCCATGATGGCAAGCTTCCTTCCCGAGTGCAATGGAGAGATGAGTTTTGCCAGTGCCAGAGTTTCCGATAAACATGATGTTCTCTGTCTTTTCGATGTACTCACAGCGAGCCAGTTGAAGCAATTTGGGCTTGTTGAGAGACGGAATGGCTGAGAATTCAAATTGATCGATCGTTTTCATAGAAGGGAATTTGGCATGCTTGATGCGACTGGCGATTTGGTTAGCATCCCTTTGCTGAACTTCTTGCTCTAGTAGGGCTAAGAGGAACTCCTCGTAGGGAATTTGCCGTTCAGCAGCATCATGGGCAATTTCCTTATAGACACGTTTAATCGCAGGTAAGCGAAGGCGTTTCGCATAGGTTTCAAGCAAGAAACTCGTACTCAATGAACCACACTCCTTTTCTGTAACAAACGATTGTACTGGCTAAGATCTGGGGCCTTTACCTGAATACGTGGAACAGAGCTATCCTCCACCAACGAGAGTTGGGGTAGACGGTGTTCCGGCAATGTTCGCTGAAACAATAATTGCCTTACGGCATCATATTGGAACATCCCTTTTTGGCAGGCCTCCTCCAGTGCTTCTTCGACAAGAGAAGTATCGAATTCACGGTGCAAAAGCAAGAGTCGAACGAACTCCTTCATCCCTCCTGGTCGGTTGCGGCACTTGTCCAAGAACTTTTGGTAAATGGCGGGTAATCCTGCCTGATGCAATGGTCTAGCATAAAGAACTGCTCCTGGACGAATAAGAAGTAAATCCAGATAATGATCGTATTGCAAAATCTCCTTTCCCTTTTCCAAACACCGCTCATGCGTCGCAATCAGGCTTTTTCCGTGATACACCTCAACTTTTTCAGCAAACACTCGGCAAGTAAGCTGGGTCGATGCATAGGAAACGGGGACGGAATAGGCATTTTTCTCAATGTGGATCATGGATAGCGTATTGCTTTTCACGGGTACAACACGGAAACAATCCAATGGCCGTGGAGGCAATGGAAGCATGATAGGCAACTCTTGAGCAAATGCTTCTCCAACCGTTAGTGAAGACCTTGGAACGGTTGTATTCTCGTAAGAGATACATTTTTCGAGGAGGATTTGATTGAGCTCCTCCAGAGAAGAAACACTGGGTACAGGGGTAAAAAATTGCCTCTGAGCAAACTGTACGAGGTTTTCCACCTGGCCTTTTTGATGCCCTTTTCCGGGATCACAGAAATAGCTTTCAAACAGGTAGTGGGCACGTAGCTGAGTAAATCGCTCTTGTTCCTCGCGATTTTTACCCTCCAATACCTTCTTAACGGCTGTTGTCAGGTTGTCGTATGTGATGACTTGGGGAACAGCACCGAAAAATTCAAAAGCATCTACATGACCTTGGAGAAGAGCCTCTTGCTTCTGATGAGCAAATGTTTTGATAAAAATCTTTCTGCTGTATGTGCAACGCATACAAAAGACTTGAACCTTTACTTGTTTCCCTTGTAAATGAACCGTAACCTCACCCCAGTCAAATTGAGCAAAGCGCCCTGGCGGGAAATCGAGAGGGACAAATGCTTTAGGGGGAGAAACCCGCAACTCTCTGACGTAGCGTCGTACAGTAGATTCACCGCCGGTGAATCCATGTTCGTCAACGAGTCTCTGGTAAATGCGTTTGGCAGTATGACGCTGCTTCGGGGGAGCTTGTTCATCTTGATGCAGCCACTCCAAGATGATGGGCTTGACAGAATCAATGACTGGCTTTGGCTTCGGTTTTGAAAGCTGATACACAGGAATCTCAGAGGATTTCAAAGCCTTTCGTATCACTTGACGGGAATAGCCGGTCTCTCGAGAAATTTGGCGAATCGACTTTCCTAGCAGAATGTGTTGTTTCCTGATAAACTCGTAATTAGCCATCTGAAGCATTTCCTTTCCTCCTATATCTTGTGGTCCGACAACTTCAAGATACAGGAAAGAGGTGCTCAGGTGGTCAACTTTTTTATGAGCAATGTACCACTAGGTGGTCAATTATTAGATTAGCATTCACATCCTAGGGAACAAGAAGGAATTGTAGCTCAGCAGTAATCATATCTTAAATCCAAAACTGAATCCCATTTTTTCAAAAACTTTTATGCCATTCTGTCACCGATTGGATAATTGCAAGTCATATAGCGATCAAAGGTAATAGCAGCAATTAACGGCAGTTGTCACGTATTTTTTTATCGGATGTCGTTCCGGTGGTGACTAGAAAATCAAATGGAGTCTAATCTGGTTCGGATTTAGCACCAAAACCTTCTTCCTATCTGATGAATAACCCGTTTCCATGAAAGATCTCTCGCTCCCCTCAACCACTAGATCATCTGGATGTTGCCGATAGGCTACTCATCATAATTCGAAAGAGACATCAAGAAATGAAAATGCAAATAAAATGTCCTCCGGTATGGAAAACCCTATGTATCTTTAAACTCTCGTAAAGAAAACATTAAATTTCTTCCAAGCTTTTGAACATGGACCCGTTCGGAAAGAGCTAAAGCCTTGTGTAAGATAATGTATGGGTTTGACCAGTCGACTTGTAGTCGTTTTTGTAATTCCTGATACAATTCCGACATCGTCACTGGAGACGACTCTTCCAGAATGCTCTCGACCTCTTGGGAAATCCGAGGATAATCATAATACTGGTATGTCCTCCTTGTTTTCTGTGATTTCTTAGCAAATTTCTTGTTGGAAACTTCTGATTCGATCGGCTTTGTCTCTGTTTTCTCCAATCTGCTTTGGGAACCGTGTAACTCGTGCAACTCGTCCAATTCACGAATACGGTTCAGTACCTCTTTAATCTCCGCTGCAAACTGACTATCCCGTTCCACATAATCACTTCGCCAAGATGCTCTCTGTTCCAAAAGAGCATTCAATGTCTTTTCTAAAGCGACTCGCTCATTGAAAAATCCACCCATTTGACTACTCCTTACTTAGGTTATTTCAAAAAATTATACCCAATTATAGCTGTTCAAAAGAGCATATTACAAAAACTCTCCGATATAAGAGAAAATACAGCGGTAAAATCAACCTACGAATGGATTGCCAAAGTCACTACAACTGGGTATCTCACAATTGAGGTCAAAATGGAAGGCGTAAGTTTACATGCCTCCGAATACATGCCTCCGAATACATGCCTCCGAAGTTCGACAAGGTATGGTATAATTAGCAAGAGTTGACAATCCTTTTAGAAAAGTGGAGGATGAAAACATGGGGAATTATGTTCTTTGCTCTGTTTGTGATCACGATTACACTCATATCATGGGAACAATTCAAGTCAAAGATGATGACAACTATCAAGCAACCGAATTCATTATCAATCATCAATATCGAATCCCCGCAAAGGTAGAATACAAATTCCGTTCACAAGGTAACCTTCACATCATATTCAGGTGTGAATCCGGGCATTTCTTTATCAAAAGCTTTGATGGCCATAAAGGAAACGTGCACATTGATAGCAATCCACTTATGGATGAACTAGCTAATTATTTGAATAAAATCTACAAAAAACAAAAAGAATCATCGCTTTCGTTTGACTATGAATTACTTGGCAATATTGAAAAATTTATTAAACAGCAAGAATAATTCTCTTTCTTTGAGATTGAATTTTTATAGCAAAAAGCCCTCCCCGGAACAAATCCACAGGAGGGCTTCGCACGTTCTTACACCTTCTTAATTCTTCTGCGTAAATAACGATACATCAACGTCACCAGCCATACCCATGCTATTTTTCCGCCGAATAGTTTAAATCCATATTGGATACGAGCAGCCAGAAATTCATATCGATCGATGAGTTCTTGTTCCTTGGTCAGCACGTACAACTCGAATCCTGAATAGAGGCTCTCGATTTGGGCGATAAACCCGAAGATGCGAGGGAAAAGGTCATCTGCCATAAAGAGCAAAATAAATAGGAGCAAAGCGATCAGCGCGCCCCTCTCCTGCACAAATCCTTTTATTTGATCGACTATCGTTTGCGGACACATCTTTTCAAGAATTTCACTGTTTTTGAAATACCATCCCACTCCACCTGCAAGTCTAGGGCTGCGGCGAGCTCCCGGGCAGGAGCATAGGCAACGCCAGCTTCGATTGTCTCCGTCAGGTCTTGGCTGTTCACTCGAATTTGATTTGTGTCTGTTTGCCGTAGGCGAATACCCGGATGCCACCCACCGGCTTCTTTTTTTTGCGGATCGATGCGACCAGAATCTCCTTGTTTTATTTAATTTGACTCGGTCTAAAAAAAGGCCTCTTAACGAGAACGCAAATTCCCGTCGAAGGAGTGCCTTATTTTGGTTGTTTTAAACTTACTGAACTAAAGTATAAGTTTTTCTTTGTATCTTCTTGAATAGATGGTTTCAATTCCTTAAACCAGTCTTCTTCCAAATCCTCTTCTTTAAGAACATCTGGTCTCCAAAGTATCAAACCTAGTCCCGGAAAAGTAAAACAAGTATCTAATTCCGTATCACTCCTATCATAAGGGGATATTTCATCAATTAGTCGGATCAACTCATCGGCCTTAGTATTGAAAATGTCAATGTTCATAAATAAGCATTGAAAATCATCCTTTAATTCTGAAGGAATTTCTATAAACTCTACCTTTCCTTCCGAATCATATTTGATATTAAATGCAGTTTTAAAGTAATTTTTCATATAATTTGGCTTTTGATACTTAGTTGTATATTTTTCGATACATTCGTTAACTTCATCTTTGGTCATACCAAGCTTTATGTCCCCAATTCCCTTGCCTGATTCAATTAATAACACGTCCATATTATCCCCCTCGTTATATGTAACGGTTTCACCTATAGAATCCATGGAGCAATCGAGTAATCTTAGAAGAGAGATAATACCGATTGCTCCATTATTTTGTTCAATATTTTAGTTGTCCATACCAAAGTATCCCTCATATTGATAAACTGCTTCAACAACTGCACTACGGTACTTGTGAAGTAGACTGCTATAGTACCCCTCTGGATCATTGGTTTTCCTAAATCCTTCAACGTTAAAATCAAGCACTGCTTGATAACGCTGCTCTTTTAAATATTCTTCTTCTTGATCTCTATGACTTTCTCCTCCACCGCCATAACTTGGTGTTTTGTGGTGGTCTCTTGCTAACATCCTAATGCAAGGTGCATAGTTGGAATCGAACCCAGCTCTCCTTAAAGGTGTTGCCGATACAAAATGATGTCTTTGACCACCCAAAGCGTCTAAATCTCTGTACCGGTCTACCTCAAAATTGTAGCGTTGCCACTTCTTATCTTTACCTCCACCACTAAAGTACCAAGATACACCATTATCTATTATCGTCAGCTCGTATTCAAAATAATCCGAAACAGCATTAATATCTTCTGACCACGTAACCAGGGTACCGCTTCGTACATTAGTCTTATTAATTCGTTTTGTGTCATCAAGTACCCACTTAGTTCCACTCGCATTATACTTCATTATTTCACCTTTTACGACGTCAACTGGATCAACCCCTGTTTGTAAATGAACCATAGTTAACTTAGCTCCACTATCAGAAACAAGAAGGTTAAACGCAATTACTCCATCGATTGAGTTAGTTTTTACGTTTCGCTTAACCAAGAGAACTTGACTATCCTCTGTTACAAGGATTTCAGGTTCAGGAATGTTGTATTGCTTTATTATTCTTTCAACCTCTTTTGCCGGAACGCCTTCAATTTCTATCGGGTCATCCGATTTCAGATCGTCCAATTCATAAAGTTCTGATAATTCTTTGTACGATTTCTCTTCTTTGATGTAATCTTCGAAGCCCTCTTCTACGATTTTTTCTTTTACATCAGGATGCTCATCAAGATCTTTAATGTCAATTGTCTCAAATACGAACTCTTCGTTATTTGTCGCGTTAACATTTGAAGAGATTCCAAAAAAACTCGTGATTAATACTAATGACGTCAATATTAGTGAGAGTAGTCGCTTCTTAATCATCTAACCTTCCTCCATTAATTTTTAATTGCTTGGATAGCAGCAACCAAATCCTTATTACTCCCCTCCCTTTTGAACCCCTGTTATTACATATAATCCCAATGTACCCAAGCATAACTAAATATAACATCAGATATTAACTATGTAAATATATCCCTTTATGTAGATATACAAAAGACCGATTCTGACCTACTCCTCCAGTTGCCTTAGCTGCAGGCTACTACCTAGTTACCTCTCGCCTGCTCTAACATTTACGTTGAAAACTCGGGGCCGACTATAATTGGAAGAGGATTTGCCACATTTATTTGATTTTGGTACTCCAAAGAAGAAGGCGGCGGCGTTGGCTACCCGGTGGTAAAAAGCGTTGTGAAGAAATATAGGATCGTTCTTTAGTTTTTTCAAACATGATGCCACTCGTTCTGAAAACGCCTCAGGAAGGCTTACAGAAGCCTTTTGAACAAGATACCACCTAAAGTCGGAATACCGTAGGTGTTTTTTTCTGTAAAAAAAGGAAAGTGCCCACTTTTGAGTGGGGCCTTGGTTCATATACTTCAAATCAGTTGTTTTCACCCGGGCCAGCAATTCAAGATGGAGACTTGAATTGACCGCGCAAGCATGTGTTCATTTAACCTTTCACTTTACCTTTCTTTTCCACTATCATACAACTTGCCTAGAAACAAAAGTAGCCCCTCCAACGGCTTTTTTGCCGTCAGAGGGACATTGTCATTTTCAGACACACCTTTTTGAGAATTTGACGGTTTTTGAAATACCGTCCCACTCCACCTGCAAGTCGAAGGCTGCTGCGAGCTCTCGGGCGGGAGCATATGCCACGCCAACTTCGATTGTCTCTGTCAGGTCTTTGCCATTCACACGGACCTGCTTCGTCTCCAGCACCCATTTGGGCGTAACGCCGATTTCAAAAACATTCGGAGATTCTTTTATTTCCCTGCAGCATAACTTGATTGGCCGCTCTCCTATTCTAGAATCCCATCAATAACCATATATTTACTTTTGTTGCGTATTGTGGTAATATGAGGAATAGTTTAAGGATATAAAGTTTTCTATGGAGCAAAGAATCTGCCAGGAGGAATTTAGTAATTCGTGTATTAGAGGGGGGTTTCTTATGGGGGTAATGGTCCAGCCGTCATTGCGATCAGAGATCGAAAGGAATTTAAGGCTGAAAGGGTTTACAATTAGTAGGCTCAGCGAATTAACCGGCATTAATTCAGGGACTCTCAGCACGATTCTCAATGGTAATCCTCCTCGTCCCATGACAGTATACCAACTGGATCAACTGGCCATCGCGTTTGGCCACGAGCCGGGATGGTTATACGAACTGTATCCGGAAGAGTGTGTAACAGAAGATAAATTTTCGCGTCCACGTGTTATCCCGTATCTGGCTCGCTGTGCTGAAATTGGCCGACAGGATTGTATTAACGAGACTGTCTCAAAGCTGCTGGAGAATCCCAAAAATATAAGAATCCTATTTTCAGTAGCCGAGCAGCTCTTTGAAAATGGGAAACTGAAGGAATCAATGCCTTTTTATCAGTTCGTGGTCGACAACGAAAAGGATAGCTACTCCCATCATTTTATCATGGCTCAATACCGTTTATTTCGGGCGGTGTTGGGGTCAAATTCCGAAGAAAACTGGAAGGCCGTCATACGCTTTGAACCTTATCGGAAAAGGCTCCTAGAACATTATCAATTAGATGCATTGCTTCATTTAGCTAACACCTGTTTCTCTTTACACCAGTGGAGAGACGTGGAGAAGTATGCTGATGAGTTGCGCGAAATGGCTGTAATCTTATACGAGGATGAGCTGCGCAAAAAGAAAACCCAAAAAACTTTTGATCCGATAAACACAGAAAGACATCTTGTTGTATACTATGGACAAGGATACCTGCTAAAAGCAGCAGCTTTAGAAAAACAGGGGCTTTACGAACAGGCCAAACGATATGTCGAAGGGTATGCTGACCTCAGTTGGTTTGAACTTTTAGATGAAGTTGGCCATTATGAAGTTCAGAAGTTTCAGTTATGGGCAAAAGCGAATATGTACACCTTGGAAATTCTCCTGGGGAATGTTGAGGTTTTGCCCGAATATCTCGACTTCCTGAAACATAATCCCCCTGAAATATTACCTGCTCTGATAACTATTATTGAATCGGCTAACAAGCATGGATTTACGGTCGATCGCATTATCGATGACTTCTCTGAGGAGATCAAACTTTTTACTCATTATCGGGATCCACTCAATATAGACCGTAATTTTCGTTTCAGATATGGATTGGCTATTTACCGATTCAATAATGGTCAACATCTAATTGGAATTGACGAAACACTACAGGCTTTGACTTTATCCATAGTCAAGAACAATGAAAAGGATTTCTTACACTGTGTCACAACCTTTGAAGCATATAGAAACTATGCAACAGACGAGCAGAAACAAGAGTATCACCAAATTTTAGAGGAGGTACGAAATGATGAAAAAAGGATTGCTGCTTTCTCTGGCTTTGATCTTGGGACTGTTTAGTAATGTAGTGGCGGCAGAGGCTGGCCAAACAGCCAAAATTAAACCAAAGCCTGGCATTATTCAATATGAGCATGGTGTAGGCGGCTGATAAATTCTCCAAATCAGCAATTAGGGATTTTGAAAGTCGCAAAACAGGGAGGTTTCTTAGCCTCCCTGTTTTTTTGTCTTGAGGTTGGGTAGTAAAACGCAAGCCCCCAGGAGCGCCTTGTAAGCGACTTTTCCCTGGGGGCTCCTCCTTTTATATTCTCGCCTAATACGAAAGTGTCAAATTAATACCTTCCATTCCTGTGTCAACTGCAAATGAAAATTCCCCATTATCTGCACTCGAATTTTCCCCATTATAGGCAATAGGTTTGTCTGAATGATGCCCCCTCTGAGGGGGGCGGGTGGCGACCAAAATTCCGTTTATTCTGTTTTATCTTCGGTTGACTCGGGTCGAAAGAAACCTGCTTTTTTCTTCTCCTTTATGCGATAACTTTCCCCTTTAATGTTGATCGTGTGGGAGTGATGCAATAATCGATCAAGGATGGCTGTAGCAAGTACTGTATCCCCAAATATCTCTCCCCACGAACCATAGGATTTGTTCGAAGTAAGGATAATTGAGCCGGATTCATAACGTTCTGATACAATTTGAAAGAAAAAGTGAGCTGCGGTTTCATCCATTTTGCGATATCCAATTTCATCAATGATGAGTACATTCGGTTTTATAAATGCTCGCATTTTTTGTTTGATGCTATTGTTTTGATGAGCAATCTGGAGCGTCTGAACCAAATCATGAGCAGTTGTAAAGTAAACCGTCAACCCTTGTTTGATAGCTTCGAGAGCCAAAGCAACAGACAAGTGAGTCTTGCCGACCCCTGGCGGACCAAGTAAAATGAGATTCTCTTGTTGTTGTACAAACCGGAGGGTTGCCAAATCACGAATCCGTCTTTCATCAATGGAGGGCTGGAAACTGAAATCGAATTGCTCCAACGTTTTATGGTAGGGTAAATGAGCCAATCGCGTTTTCATGCGGATAAACCGATCCCTCTTGGCCATGATTTCTTCTTGCAAAAGCTTGTCCAAGAACTCCAAATACGATATATTCTGAGCAGCAGCTTCTTCTGCGTGGTGGTGAATAATTTCCGGGATTCGTACCCATCCCATCTGTACAAAGGCTTCTTCTAAACGGGCCTGGAGTATCATTGTACGATTACCTCCTCGTCAGCAAACTGCTCATAGACAGACAAATCACGTTCCACCACTTCGGGGCTTGGATTGGGAACCAAACGCGGCATAGGTTGGGGAGCCTTCGCGCCAATTTGGTTTTGAATCCCCTCGAAGTGTTTTTTATTGGTTATGACTTGCTTGGTACGAGTAGCTTTAGGATGTTCAGCGATGATCATGTTGCCCTGATAGATCCGGATATGGCCATTCTGGAGATCTTGTACTTCTACCGTATGACCTACATAAACATAGGGGACTGAATACCGGCTTCCTCCGTAAGAAACGAGTGAATCATTCGATACTCTTCGAGTATGGCGTTCTACCTCTTCGAATGGGATCGGGTTAAGTGGCTTCAACTGTTCGTGTTTCCATCGATCTACTGGTTTTTCATGCGTGGTGCCGTGTACCCGTACATTAGCCACCGTATCCAACCAATGACGTACTTGCTGATTCAAGTCACGAAGGCTGGTAAACGTCTGCACCCGAGGCCAAAAGTTCTTGCGAACATATCCTACTCCATTTTCCACTTTCCCTTTTGTTCGTGCACGGTAGGGAGCGCAGCGTCGCAGCGTAAGACCGTGATGGCTTGCAAACTGGGAAAATCGTTCATTCCACAATACATGCCCTTGATCGTCGTAACCGACAATGACGGTTTTCATATTGTCATACAAGCATGTTTCCGGTCTGCCGCCAAAGTATTGCATGGCACGCAAGTGGCAGCCGATGAGGGTATCAAGCCGTTCATTCTCTGTAAATTCCACATACAACATTCTCGAGTATCCCAAAACCATGACAAAGGCGTACAGCCGTTTATATCCACCATTCCACTCTACCTTAAAATGTCCCCAGTCTACTTGCGCTTGCTTTCCGGGTGCCGTTTCATAACGGAGCGTTGCCTTGGTCTTAACAACCGGGCGCAATGGTTCCATGAATGAGCGAAGGAGCCGAATTTGCCCTGGATAACCTTGGGCTTTGATCTCATCAAACAAAACGACAGCATTGAAGCAGCCTTCTTCCATTCTCGCTTTGATATAGGGTTTAAATGGATCGAGAATGCTTGTTTTTTTAACAGATCGTTGGTATTTCGAAGGCTCATCCTTTTTCAGCCACTTACGAATTGTTTTTCGATCCCTCCCTAATGAATCAGCAATTTGTGTGATATTCATTCCTCTTTGTCTCATGTCTTTGATCAAGTAAAACTCCCCATTCTTAAGCATATTTTCTCTCCTCCAGGGAGAGATTTTCTGCCGAAAGTGGGGAATTTTCAAGTGCCGTTATTGAGGATTTTAACAGTGCCGTTCACACCTGCATTAATATTATCTTCTTATGCTCACGGATTCAAAATATAAGTGTCTTATTTTGTCCTCTTGATTTTCTGGACTCAGCTTTTTAAACGAGTCTTCGAGCATATACTCCTCTTTGAATATATCTGATCTCCATAAAGATAGCCCTAATGACGGGAAAAAATACGTGTAGCCATCAGATTGATTTCGATCATATTCTGCAATTTTATCAATTTTCTCTATAAGATCTTCAGCTTTCGTGTTGAATACATCAATGCCTAGCAATAAGCAGTTAAATGTTTCCTTTAGAACCTCAGGAATTTCTATAAAGTCAACCTTACCTTCAGAATCATATTCCACCATGAAGAAGCCCTTGAAATAGTCCTGAATATGATATTCCTTCTGATGTACTTTTCAGTATATTTCTGAATGCATTTTTCAACTTCATCTTTGTTCATGCCAAGTTTTATTAAACCGATGCCCTTCCCAGGTTCGATGATTAAATTACCCATTTTTTATCTCCTGTACAAAATGTTTTTTTTACAATTTTTATTATGGACTTACAATGAAGTCCAGCATGTAGACAATGTTCCGTAAGGAACAGGGTCTGCATGCTAAAAGCTCTTTAGAGCTTCAGATACAAGACCTACATCTTTTAGCAAAATAGTAAACAAGTAAATACTGCCTACTATTACGACTGTATTCAATATCCCTCTCAGAAATCATGAAGTTTGTAATTACAATGGAGAAGGCAGAATTTTGAAATTAAATGAGCAGTAGTCATCCAAGATGATCATATATACAAATCCAGTTCCTCGATCTCCTCCGTATAGTCTTTACTTTATGATTAGTTATTCGACAAGCGGAAAGGTTCTGATCCAGTTCCTTTAATTCCTTCAGTAGGGGCATCCGCTACGAACTCAATCATTATCTTGCTTGGCTCTAAGGTTAGGGGGTGGTGCATCTAATCCTGATAGACAACAGCAAGCCATTTTGTCCCTGCTTTCGACAAAAGTACTCGTCTGATACTTTGGATGGGATTGGCGAATCGAATATGAGTTGTACCAGGCAAGGAACGGGGGAGTGCCCAGTATTGAGGATTAAATAGCGAGAATTTAATAATGTTAAATTTGTGTGTCTTACAAATTACGACAACTTTCTCATTTTTTTTGCATTATGGTTAATATGAATTAATATAGAAAAGGAAGGATAAAACAATGAAACTTTTTAAGAAGCTTCTAGTTCCCTTACTATCACTTTCTTTGCTTTTACCCACATCATACTTATCTTCAACTATTTTAGCAGAAGAAAATATTGACTTCGAGAATTTACCTATTCAGCTTGCTGAGGGAGTGAGTTTGGAAGATCTTGCCGAAGTGCTTAATGAACCTCGTATACTGCAGAGTAAAAATGTAACGGTTATCGATAACGAGGAATTAAGCAGTTTGGCTATTAATAGTGGGGAGAGAAAAAAGGTTTTTGGTGCTAAATCGGAACCAGATGAAACTCCTTTTGATTTTGTAGCAACCACCGCAACAACATCTGATAAAAGAACCATGGGGCAACTACCGGAATTTGCCGCTATTGCTTTTGACCACTATATGACTAGCGATTATCCAAACGGCGAGGTAACTTCAAATGTCCGGGTTTCAGCTGTTTTAGGTAGTATAACTTCGGTTGCGTTCAGACACGAAATCACTAGATCAGTGTACGAAAGAGGGAGTTATCGATACGAAAACTATAAAACTGCAAGAATTCCCTACCCACGGGTAGGTCGGACGGAATATGTATCAGCAAACGCTGATACATTTTGGTGGTCTGGTGATATGTCTGGAACGGCTACCACAGCACAAGGAGGAGTCGTTCCAATTAATAAGATTAATGGGCCCGAAAAAATTTTAACAAATCGTTTAGGAGAGATATATCCTGATTATGTTGATCCTCAATCGAATATAGAACTAATTAAGCCGGATGCAAACTTGGTTAAACTAACGAGAGACAGGAGTTCCAATTATAGAAAAAATTTCGAGAAACATTACGAGTCTTACTACGGAAAGCCCCAATATTTTGATTGGGATGACGTTGAAATTCATCATATGATTCCATTAGAATACTACGGTACAAATGATGTAGATAACTTAATTCCTTTACTAAAAAAAGATAGAAAGAATAAGTACATTTTGTATCATCATGAAATCACAGATTGGTGGAATAATTATTAAATATGTAAAAAAGGGCTATCAAAAGTGATAGTCCTTACAATTGACTAGAGGGGGATACTATGGAACATAAATTTGAAGAAATAATTAACTTAATAAAAGGCGTAAGAGAAGAACATGAAGAAATGCTATTAATAAAATGTGGCGACATTGAATTTTTGTTTAATAAGTCATTTAATCCTAGACAAATTGACGAAACATTAAATAGGTTTGAGTTACCTATCGATTATAGAGCCTTCCTAGAAAATTACTCCAGCGCAAGGTTATTTAAGGACTCCTATTACGGAGGGGGTTACGAAATTTTAAGTCCTCAAAATGTAATAGAGTACTGGAAAGCTTATAGTATTGATCATCCGTATTATCCTATTGCATGGAGTAGTCACTCTCTTGGGTGTATATGTGTAGATCAAGATAGGATTAATTCCGGAAACGGGTATCTTACCTGGATTCAGTCAATGGATCCGGAAAACCCTATCGATATTAATTTGTCCTTTTCGGAGTGGCTTAAGGAGGTAATTGAAAAAAATGGGGTTGAGTTTTGGATTTAGATAGTTTGACCCGAATATATTTTATGAGGGAGATGGTACTTGGGAGGAACTTTGTTGCCGCATCATTAAATTTTTTAACTGTTGCTTTTGCATAGAATGTTGTTGAAGTGCAAAATTTCAATTTTGTATTAAACATGTAAAGGTAATAAGCGTAAAGTCGAAACAAAAAACAATGTCTGAAAATGGTAGGCCCTTCGCATATCGTCGTTGCCTACGTGAACGAACGTCCCTTCTTCCTTGGCTGCCTGTAAATGCTTTTCCGGTGGTCAGCTTAGAGGAGGTCAAATCGTGAAAAAGGGGTGGCGAGAGAAATCATTTTCTGGTCCAAATCATATAGAACTGGACCAGAGAGGAGACAAACTCCCTCTGCTGTTAGTTCAGCCAGGGAGTTTGTCTCCTCTCTGGGACTTCATTACAATGAAGTCTATCTTCTTTACGATCCCCATTATTGGATACAGTATCCAGGTGCTTCCCT
The DNA here is from genome assembly GCF_038592925.1 of Brevibacillus sp. FSL K6-2834. Classification (NCBI taxonomy): domain Bacteria; kingdom Bacillati; phylum Bacillota; class Bacilli; order Caryophanales; family Paenibacillaceae; genus Brevibacillus; species Brevibacillus sp. FSL K6-2834. Next base: position 319,238 of record NZ_CP151945.1, on the reverse strand, counting down.
ATGCAGCATTTCCCGATTTCCTGTTTTTGACGGAATATCCTATAGTAATATATGTCCTTATATTACTATAGGGGGCTGATCATTGTAGATACGGGAAAAAGAAATGGCAATCCATCTTCGGGCCTGTCAACGCCGGAATTAATTTGACCCACGAGCGCCGGTATAATTTTGACCCACCTGTGCGCCTGGTGTCGAATAGATTCCGGTTTTTAGTTTTTCTTTGAGCCGGTAGCTGTTCCCCCGGATGTTCACGACGTGGGAGTGATGCAATAAGCGGTCGAGAACAGCTGTAGCAAGAACGGGATCGCCCATGAGTTCGCCCCATTCGCCAAAGCTCTTGTTGCTAGTCAGAATCATGCTTCCTTTCTCGTAGCGTGCACAAACCAACTGAAAAAACAGGTTTGCAGCGAGCGGATCGAGGGGGAGGTAGCCCACCTCGTCCACGATGAGGATGCGTGGCCTGAGATATACCCTCATTCGTTTGTCCAGGCGATTCTCTTCATAAGCTTTTCGTAAATCGCCCACGAGCTGCGCGAGAGAGACGAAATACACAGGCAATCCTTGTCCAATGGCCTCCATAGCGATAGCAACGGCTAAATGCGTTTTCCCCACGCCGGGAGGCCCGAGAAACAACACGTTTTCTTGCCTCCCAACGAACGTCAGCGCAGCCAGTTCACGAATCAGTCGTTCATCAATCCCCGGTTGAAACGAGAAGTCGAATTCGTTGAGCGTACGCCGATAAGGGAGGTGAGACAGCTTCATGCGGACCTCTACATTTCGGCGCTGGCGATCCTGAATCTCAGCGTCCAGTAGATCATTGAGGAAAGAGAGATACGTGCTTTGGCTCCGGCTGGCAGCTTCCAGCTTGGCATCAAGCGATTGGGCGGCTTGACCCAAACCAAGTTCCTCCAGACGCTGGCGGGCTTGTTCGAGCTCAATCATGCGCCCACCTCCACAAGACGTTCATACACGTCCAACGGACGCACTTCCACGTCTTGTACAGGAATCTGAACGCCTTGCGGCTTTGGATAAGCATATCCCTGAGCTGTACTCAAATTCGTGTATTGGTCCTCACACATCACTAGCCTTCGGGATTGGTACTGCTTCTCGTGCCGGGCGATGAGCTGCTTCTCGCAGTATATTTCGACGAATCTGTTTACCTCTCGTACCTTTACTTCACGTCCGCTATACCGCCATGGAACGCCATAACGAACGCCGTCGTAGCTCACAAATCCGTCACGGCTTACTTTCCTCGGTTCAAACCGGTACTTTGCCCATCGTTCCGGAGACGGAAGCATACCGAGCTTCTCTTGTGCCAAGCGATCGATCGGTCTTTCCCCAGTTGTACCGTGGATACGACGGTTTTGCTCATCGCACCAGTGTCTGGCTTGGCGATTTAGGTCACCAAGATCGGTGAATGATCGCCCTGGCATGAAGTTCTGCTCGATGAACTGAACGCTTCTCTCGACCTTTCCTTTCGTTTGGGGACGTCGTACGCGGCAAACTTTGGGGATCAAGCCGATAGCCGCAGCAAAATCTTCAAACAACGGATGCCATCTCGGCTTTCGATCATCGCCCATGCCAAGAATAACGGTCTTCATTTGGTCGGTTAGCATGGTCTTTGGAACACCGCCGAAGTATTCCAAACCGTTCATCAAGCAGCGTAAGAAACTGTGGATGTCACAGCGCTTTGTAAATTCGATGTACATCGCTCGGGAGTAACCCAACACCATCGTAAAAACGGGGATTTTACGCACTTCACCGTTTAAATCGATGTACTCGCAAATCTTCCAGTCCACTTGGGCTTGGTGTCCGGCTTTTGTCTTGTGTTTTGCAAGTAGAAAATGCTCAGCTTTGCAGCCAAAATTGCCTAAGCACTTGCCAGCCGTTTGAAACTACAAAGGAATCCTATCCATTGCCTGTTTGAAGCGGAAACTCTCACCTGTGAATGAGAGGATATGAGCGTGGTGTACCAGACGATCAACGAGCGCCGACGTGAGCTTCGTGTCTCCAAACACCGATGTCCATTGGCCAAACTCCAGGTTAGATGTAACGATCACACTCTGTTGCTCATAGCAATCCGCAATCACGTTAAACAATAACTCAGAACCGGTTTGGCTGAACGGCACGTAGCCGACTTCATCGAGAATAAGTAAATCTATCTTTTTCAATTTCTCGCGAAATCGGCTGAGTGTTCCCGCCACAAATTTTTCCTGAAGTACAGAAACAAAATCGGAAGCCCGGTAGAACTGTACCGCCTTGCCCCGGCGGCAAGCCTCCACGCCCAGTGCCGTTGCCATATGGGTTTTCCCTGTGCCGACGGCACCCATTAAGAGTAAATTTTCTTTGCGTTCGAGCCAATCCAATTCCTGGAGCAGCTCCGGACTACTGCCACTAGGGAAAGAGATATGGTCATACACATACCCCTCGAAAGTCTTAATATGCGGGAACCCCGCCTGCTGAACAAGCTTACCTAACTTGGCACGGCGGCGGCCGTCCAGTTCCGCAACAAGGATTTGCTCCACAATGCTACGAATCTGCTCATTCTGTTGAACGGATACGTAGTCCACGACATGCGCCAATCGGAGTTGTCGGCACAAATCTCCCAATGCCGTCGGCATCTCAGCTCACCCCCACAAGTTGATCATAGCGTTGGAGAGAACCTTCTACGCGAGTTCCCGGAGGGGACAACGTCTCCTCCCACGTGACAGGGAGGTCACGACTGCCATATTTTACGCCTAGCACGGCCGTGATGCGCGTAATCGGTGTGTCTTGGCCTAGTAGAGCAATTACCTCTTGAATCTGTTCGATGGTGTAAATATCACACCAGTGCGACATTGCCTGAAGACGATCTTTTCGCTCTGTTAGATCCTTCACGGTTACATACCCTTGCAAGATCTCCGGTAGCATACGGAGAAACTGCGAGTGCGTTACACTACGTGGTTTTTTCAGCCATCCAGCGCATACTTGTGACCACGGAATGTCTACATTTCGTCCCGTATAAGGTCTGGGTACTTCCCGAATTAGCTGGTGTTGGCCGTTTAGAATGACAAGGCGATCCCAAAACGTTTGGATCAGTACCTCACTGCCTGGCGTTGCCATCCCCAGCAACGGAACCGTCAATTCATCCTTCCGAATCTCTCCATACTTATTCACCACTGCAGCACCCAAGCGAAAAGCCTCAAATCCATGCTCCGGCAAGGTAAGCAATTTACGGCGATCATCCTCCCATAGATCTGCGATGCAACGATTTAGGGCATAATGCTGACGACCACGATCACGGCTAGCTTGCTCGGCGAAGTAGGCAACTAACTGTTCATGGCTTTCATAGATGGGAATCGGCACTGCCCAATTGCGCTTGGAGTACCCGCATTTGTTCTCCACGTGCCCCTTCTCATGACCACTGTATGGGTTGCAAAAGACAGCTTCAAACCGGTAGTGAGCGCAGAATCGCTGGAAGCCATCCGTTAATTGCCGTTCGCCCTGCTTCTCGATATGAACGACGGCAGCGGAGAGATTGTCAAACCAGATTCGCTGAGGAACACCTCCCATTTGTTCAAAGCACAGCTTCATCGCCTCCAAAAAGCATTCCTGATTCTCCGCTGGTGTCGGATAGACGAAAGCGGCATTGCTGTACGGAAAAGACATTACCAGCAGTTTGTATGTGACCAATCGATGATCTCGGCATACCTCAATGGTTGTAAAGTCCACTTGTGCCTCACCCGGTGGATGTTCAAGCCGTTCGTACGTTTTGGCACGGTCCAGTTCCATTTCACTTTTTCGTCTCTGCACATAGGCCAATACTGTACGTTGTCCACCTGTAAACTGATGCTCATCGCGCAAACGTTGGAAAATGCGCACACCTGTGTGTCGCTGCTTACGGGGGACCAAACGGTCCTCCTCTAACCAGGTATCGACGATCTCCATAAATGGACCCATGACAGGACTTCTGCCCTTTCGTTTTGTCATCGAGGCATTCCAATCGGTTTTATCGGCATATTTTTTGGCAGTCCGCCAGTGAACACCTACGCGTCCTGCAATCTCGTTTACCGAGCATCCTTCTACTTCGCGTAAAAACCTGATATAGTGTTGTTGAGGCATTTTCAGCATCCTTTCCATTCTCCTTCGCTAAGTTGTCCCAAACCTAACGGTAGGAGGAATTATTGATGCTGACAAGTGCCTTTTTTGTATTTGTTTTGAGCATTTTTACGCTGCAATATTAGGCATTTCTATTGTGCAATAAACAGCCCTTCCCAGGTTCGATGATTAGATCGTCCATTTTTTTATCTCCCGCACAAAAAATTTTTATAACTTTGTTTATGGGGCTTCATTGCAATGAAGTCCATATTTTTTGCGCAATACCCCTTATTGGTATAGTATCCTGATGATCTCCTATGCAATATTTCCCAACTACTTGTTTTTGGCAGAATATTATATGGTAATATATGCTCTTATATTACAGAAATAGGGAGTTGATCATAGTAGATACGGGAAAAAGAAAAGGCGATCCATCTTCGGGCCTGACAGACGATAATCGAAATAAAGAAGACTTGTCGGAAACCATCGAGGAAATGCGGGAAAAATTAGTGAAACTGGTCCAAGAAAAGGGTATTTCCGACAGTGAAGTTGTAGTGTTAAGCCAGCGCCTGGACGAATATCTTGTCCAGTTTCAAATCAGAATGAGTGAGAAATTTAGCAAATGAGTTATATACTTAATATAGTATGTAGAGGAATTGGGCATGCCTGAGTGCGGCCAGGTCTTTTTTCTTTTGGAGACAAATACAAAACCGCTCTGGAATGCGCTCGGGCGATTTTACACTCTCATCCCTTATTATATCCTATGCCATCCCCTTCACACCCGCTTTATCTTTATAGGGTAATCAAAGTCGATACACCATACATCATTATTGTTTTATTTTAGAGTTTTGATAATCCCCAGCTTCTTCAAAAAACCGTTCAGATAGTTGGCTCCCCGAAACGCCAAAAGGCCTGCTGCTGTTGTCGCTATGTAACCACCTGGCCCGGTTAGGTTGAAAGCGAAAGCCAATAAAACGCCTACGAAAATGGATGTGACATAGGTAGCCTTGTCGCGGATCTGATCCGGAAACATGGCCTTGAAAACCTCAGTTCCCCTGTTCCATCTCCTAATTTATACCGGCGGGCGTAAGGGGGAGATTTTAGCGCTGCGCTGGAAAGACATTGACTTTAAAACGAAAACCATTTGCTTAAACAAAACTTTGTTTTATGAAAATGGTCAACATATCCCTCTGACCTCCAAAACGGCCGCTTCTAGGCGTTTTATTAGTGTAGACGACAAAAACATGTGAACGGCACTGTTAAAATCCTCAATAACGGCACTTGAAAATTCCCCACTTTTGGCAGAAAACCTCTCCCTGGAGGAGAGAAATATGCTAAAGAATGGGGAGTTTTACTCGATTAAGGACATGAGAGGAAAAGGAATGAGTATCACACAAATTGCTGATTCATTAGGGAGGGATCGAAAAACAATTCGTAAGTGGTTGGATAAGAATGAACCTTTAAAATACCAACGATCCGTTACGAAAACAAGCATTCTCGATCCGTATAAACCCTATATTGTCAAAATCGGTTGTAAAATCCCCAATATCAGCGGTTTAAAATTCCCCAGAAAAAGCCGACATACTCTCCGGGAGGAGAGTAAATATGGTGAAAAATGGGGAGTTTTTTGTGATCAAAGAAATGCGTCTGAAAGGTATGAGTATTACCCAAATTGCTGAAGAGATGGGACGGGATCGAAAAACGATTCGAAAATGGCTCCTGAAAGATACGCCAGAGAGCTTTCCTACTCGCAAACCACGTCCCAGCAAGTTGGATCCTTTTAAGGATTTCATCCGTACTCGTATGGCGGAGGGCTGTCAAAATGCCCGCATCATCTTCGAAGAAATAAAAGCCCGTGGCTATACCGGAAAGGACACCATCTTACGAGACTTCATGAAGCCGCTGCGTCCCCACTTTCGTTCAAAAGTAACCGTACGATACGAAACGAAACCTGGACAACAAGCGCAAGTAGACTGGGGACATTTTCGAGCAAATGTCAACGGAAAACAAAAGCGTCTTTACGCTTTCGTCATGGTGCTGGGTTATTCACGCATGATGTATGTAGAATTTACCGAGGACGAAAAGCTGGAAACTCTCATCGGATGTCATCTTCGGGCTTGGCAGTACTTTGGGGGTGTCCCTCAAAGTTGTTTGTACGACAACATGAAAACAGTTGTTTCTGGTCGAGATGACAATGGTAGGGTGATCTGGAACGAGCGTTTCGCCCGCTTTGCCAGCCACTATGGGTGCAAGCTGCTGAGCTGCAAGCCCTATCGGGCTCGAACGAAGGGAAAAGTGGAGAATGGGGTGGGTTATCTCAGAAAGAACTTTTGGCCTCGCATCGGCACTTTTACCGGGCTACAAGATCTCAATCAACAAGTACGCTATTGGCTGGACACCGTTGCAAATTGTCGCCTTCACGGAACCACCCATCAAATGCCGAATGAACGATGGAAAGTAGAAGACCTCCAACCTTTGAACCACGTGCCTTTTGCTGTTGTGGACCGGCATTACCGGAAGGTGATGAGTGATGCTTATGTTTCTTTTGAAGCCAATCGTTACTCTGTTCCATGGGAGCACATCGGTCGAGTAGTAGAAATTCAAGATGAGAAAAATGGAGTCTTGCGATTTTATTGCAATGGCCATCTAATCGCTGAACACTCCAAACAGTGGGGGCGTCATCAGACCGTAAGCATAAAAAAACACTTCGAAGGAATTCGCACATCTACGAGCAAACCGGTTCCCCAACCTACACCTCGTTATATGGCGAATTCAACACCCGAAGTGTTGGAACGCTCTCTTACGGCGTATGAAGAACTGGCGGAAGAAGAGGTGACGCTGCAATGATCTTGCAAGAACGCCTGTTGGAAGCGTCCCGTCATTTTGGATGGATACGCATCCCCGAGATCCTCCACGATCACGCCGAAGAAGCATCCAAACACAACATATCGTATTTGGAGTTTTTGGACAAGCTTCTGCAGGAGGAATTAGCGGCTAAATACGAACGATTTTTGCATACAAGAACTCGATTAGCACGGCTTCCGTTCAAAAAAACACTAGACGAATTTGATTTCTCTTTCCAACCTTCCATTGATGAAAGACGAATTCGTGAATTGGCAACCCTTCGGTTTGTACAACAACAGGAGAATCTCATTTTGCTAGGTCCCCCAGGCGTTGGTAAGAATCACTTATCTGTCGCTTTGGCTCTGGAGGCCATTAAACAAGGTTTGACAGTTTACTTTACAACCGCTCATGACTTGGTTCAGACCCTTCAGATTGCCCATCAAAACAACAGTATTAAGCAAAAAATGCGGGCATTTATTAAGCCGAATGTGCTTATTATTGATGAAATCGGCTACCGCAAGATGGATGAAACGGCAGCTCATTTTTTCTTTCAAATTGTATCGAACGTTATGAATCTGGTTCGATCATTCTCACTTCGAACAAGTCCTATGGTTCGTGGGGAGAGATATTTGGCGATGCGGTACTTGCTACCGCTATCCTTGATCGATTATTGCATCATTCCCATACCATCAACATTAAGGGGGAAAGTTTTCGTATCAAAGAAAAGAAAAAAGCTGGTTTCTTTCGGACAGAGTCAATTGAAGATAAAACCGAATAAATGGAGTTTTCCCGTTACCTGCCCCCTTCGGGGGGCAATATTCAAACAAATGAACTGCTTATAATGGGGAAAATTCGAGTGCAGATAATGAGAAATTTTCATTTGCAGTTGACAAACATTAGGCTTACTAAAAAAAATCCGTACAGGGCAATTTGGGCGGTCATTGGTACATATCCATGCAAAAGTAAACGATCTGTTGTTTACCCGCGAAGATGGATCTCCCCTGTGCCTTGCTTACCCAAACGATAAATTAAGTGAGATTTTCAAATCCCATGATCTACACCCTATCACTGCTCACGGTTTACGCCATATGCACGCTTCTCTCTTATTTGAAGCTGGCCAGAATCAAGAAGGTGCAGGAACGTTTAGGACACTCTGATATAAAGATGACGATGAACATTTACACCCATGTGACCAGAACAGTCAAAGAGGAAACCGCAACTCGATTTGAAAAATTCATAGAGAAATGACCACACAAATATGGTCAAAATATGATCACGATGTTCTGGAGAAAAAATTAAAGCCCCTGACCAATGAAGGCCAAGGGCAATAATCCTTGATATAGCAGGCTCTTAGCGCTTGGAGAATTGAGGAGCGCGACGAGCAGCTTTGAGACCGTATTTTTTACGCTCTTTCATACGAGGGTCGCGAGTCAGGAAGCCAGCGCGTTTCAGAGCGCCACGCAGTTCCGGATCTGCCTTCAGGAGAGCGCGGGATACGCCATGACGGATCGCACCAGCTTGACCAGTGGTACCGCCACCTTTTACGTTAACCAATACGTCGTAACGACCCAGTGTTTCAGTCAGTACGAGTGGTTGTTTTACGATCAGTTTCAGTGTTTCCAGACCAAAATAAGTGTCCATATCACGCTTGTTGATCACGATGCGACCTTCACCTGGAACCAGGCGAACGCGTGCGACGGAGTGCTTACGACGACCTGTGCCGTAGTATTGTACTTGTGCCACGTGTCTTTCCTCCCTTTACCTTAACCGCGGATTTGCCATACTTCTGGTTTTTGAGCTGCGTGTGGATGGTCAGTACCAGCGTACACTTTCAGCTTGGAGAACATTTGACGTCCCAGGCTGTTTTTAGGCAGCATGCCCTTAACAGCGATTTCAAACATGCGGGCTGGCTTGTTTTTCAACATTTCACCTGCAGAGGTTACTTTCAGACCACCCGGATAGAGGGAGTGGGAGTAGTATTTCTTGTCTTGCAGCTTGTTGCCGGAAAGCTTGACTTTGTCAGCGTTGATTACGATTACGAAATCACCAGCATCAACGTGCGGAGTGAATTCCGGTTTCAATTTGCCGCGCAGAATGGAAGCAACTTCGCTAGCCAGACGGCCAAGCGTTTGACCTTCTGCGTCAACGATGTACCATTTACGCTCGACTTCGAGCGGTTTCGCCATATATGTGGTACGCATGTTTGTCCCTCCTAAATATCTTACACATCCATTTACAATCATGGAAAATCAGTTTGGAAAAGCTGTCTTGTAACGGAGAGCAACTTCTCCAGGTGTTTCAAAAAAAAACGAACTTGTTTTTCAATCCCGGGGCTAGAGTGGGGCTAGGCGGGTATGAAAATACCAAGGAATATCGTACTACATAGAAGTTCTTGAGTCAAGTGCCCTCATGCATGTTAAACATTGGCACGGCTGTTTTTTTGCGGGATCATCATCCGCAAAAAAGACCATTATTCCTCGTAGGAAACCTCCCACATGGTAAGACCCTTGGCCGGGGCTGTTTTCCCCGCAAGCTCGCGATTCCGCCCGAGCAAAATGGTCCGCAGCTCATCTGGATGGCGCTTTCCTTGGCCTACCTCTACCAAGGTTCCGACGATAATGCGCACCATGTTGTACAGAAAGCCGTTCCCCCTGCAAATCACCCAGATCACCTGTCCTTCAGACTCGACCCTCACATCGTACACCGTTCGCACCTTGTCTTCCACAACGGTCTTGGCTGAGCAGAAGGAAGTAAAGTCGTGCCTGCCGACAAGATGCCGGGCAGCCTGGCGCATCGCTTCCACATCCAGGGGAGAGCGGATATGATCGGCATAGCGGTGGCGAAATACATCCGGGACAGCACCGTTGTCGATGCAGTAACGGTACTCCTTGACCTTGACATCAAAGCGGGCATGGAACTCCGATGATACTTCTTCGACGGATCGTATCACTATGGAATCCGGAAGCTGATTGTTCAGAACAAACCGCCATTTGTCCAGCGGAATGCCGCTTTTTGTATCAAAGTGAAAAACTTGGCCGCGGGCATGGACGCCAGCATCTGTCCGGCCGGAACCGGAAATCTGGATCGTCTCCCCCGTAAGCCGGTGCAGGGCAGCCTCGATTTCCCCCTGGATCGTGACCTGATCCGGCTGTACCTGAAAGCCGCTGAAATCTGTACCGTCATAAGCGACCACACACTTTAACCGCCTCATGTACGCCACCATCCGATCACGAGCAGCAAGACGCATGCAGCGAGGGCGATCGAGCCGTCTCGCCAGCTCATCGTCAACGTCCGCAGTCTCGTTCGTCCAACACCGCCGCGATACCCCCGCGCCTCCATGGCCAAAGCCAGCTCCTCGGCACGCCTGAAAGCGCTGATAAACAAAGGAATCACGATCGGTATCAAATTTTGTGCACGCCGGATCAAATTGCCGCTGGTGAAATTTGCGCCGCGTGCTGTCTGCGCCTTGATGATCTTGTCCGTCTCTTCCATAAGCGTGGGAATAAACCTCAGTGCAATAGACATCATAAGTGCAATTTCGTGAACCGGCACGCCTATTCGTCCAAACGGGCCAAGCAAGCGCTCCAGCCCTTCCGTCAGATCGATCGGCGAGGTCGTCAGCGTCAACAACGAACTGACCAGCACCAACAGGCTGACCCGAAGCGAGATAAAGATCGCTTGGGTGACGCCCTTCTCCTCAATGGAAAACCAGCCCCACTGAAAGTAGACCTCTCCGCCTTTGGTAATCAACACGTGAAGAATGACGGTAAACAAGACCAGGATCCAAACAGGCCGCAAACTTTTCAAAATATAGGCAAGCGACAAGCGTGAGAGCATTACAGTCATGACCGTAAAGGCAATCAAGATCGCGTAGGTGATCACGTTGTTGGCCAGAAAGACCAGGATGGCAAACAGAATGATAAACAGCATCTTGCTCCGCGGATCAGCCCGATGGAGAAATGAGGTTCCCGGAACGTATTGCCCGATCGCAATATTTTGCAGCATCTGTCACCGCTCCCCTCGGTCCGAAATCCGTGCCAGCAGATGACTGATCAGTTCTTCTTCCCGGTAAACCGAAGATGGAAGGCGCTGTTCTTCCGGCAGCTTCCTGTTCAACTGTGAAATCAGGGAGACCGTTTCCGGCACATCCAAAGCGAGCTCGCGAAGAGTATCCGCCTGCGCAAATACCTCATCAGGCTTTCCCTCCAGCATTACCTTGCCTCCTGCCATGACGATCAGCCGATCGGCATAACGAGCGGCTTCCTCCATACTGTGCGTCACCAGCAAGGTCGTCAGCGACTGCTCGCGGTGAATGCGATAAATGGCCTCCAAAATCGCTTTTCTCCCCGCCGGGTCGAGTCCTGCTGTCGGCTCGTCCAATATCAACACTTTGGGCTGCATCGCCAGGACACCGGCTATAGCTACACGCCGCATTTGACCGCCGCTCAAGAGAAACGGGGAACGATCCTTCATCTCCTGGTAATCCAGTCCGACAATCTCCAAAGCTTCACGTACCCGCAGCTCGGCCATCTCTGGAGGCATGTCAAAGTTCAGCGGCCCGAAAGCCACGTCTTTGGCGACAGTCTCCTCAAACAACTGATGCTCGGGGTACTGAAAAACAAGTCCTATGTTGCGTCTGCTTTCGTGCGGCAGCTTTCGAGTCGGTGTCACCGTAACGTCGCCCAGCCTGATTGTTCCTTTCGTCGGCTGAAGCAAACCGTTGACATGCTGAATCAACGTGGATTTTCCCGAGCCAGTCTGTCCGATGATCCCCACAAAAGAGCCGGATGGAATGTTTATGGAAACATCCTGCAGCGCGAGGCGTTCAAATGGTGTGCCCACCCCGTACACATGACTTACCTCTTCAAAAGTAATTTGCATAAGTGCTCCACCAGCTCCTCTTGGTGCAGGATGAACGGCAGGGATACACCTTCCGCGGCCAATGCATGACGAACACGAACGGCAAACGGGACATCGAGCCCCAACGCCTGCAACCGGTCCGGATCAGCAAATACCTCGGCTGCAGTACCATCCCATTCCACCTGACCGGCCCGCATGACGATAACCCGATCGGAGAAGACTGCTTCCTCCGGAAAATGAGTGATGTTTACAACCGTTATTCCCTCTTCCCGATTGAGACGGCGGGCCAGATTCAACACCTCTCGTCTCCCCATTGGGTCAAGCATCGCTGTCGCTTCATCCAGAATAAGAACAGAGGGCCGCATCGCCATGATGCCGGCTATCGCGACACGCTGCTTTTGCCCCCCGGACAAGCGATGCGGCTGGTCATACAGATGCGCTTCCATGCCGACCGCTTGCAGCGACTCCCGAATGCGTGTACGCATCTCGGCAGGGTCTGTTCCCATGTTTTCCAAACCGAACGCCACATCGTCCTCAACCGTTGCTCCAACGATTTGGTTGTCCGGATTTTGAAAAACCATGCCGACATGCCGGCGAACCTCCCAAATCAGCTCGCCGTCACGCGTATCAATACCGGTAACGAGAACAGTTCCCTCTTTCGGCAGCAATAGTGCGTTCATCAGCTTGGCCAGCGTCGACTTCCCTGAACCGTTATGCCCGAGAACGGATACAAAGGCCCCTTTGTGAATATCAAGGTTGATGCGATTCAGCACCGTTTCTTTTTGGCCTCCTTCGCCTTCGTAGGCAAATGAGACTTCTTGCAATGCCAGTAGGCGTTCCTCCGTCATCAGGTGTCCACATCCTCCCAGCTAAAACAGGGGATTTACAAACAAATAAAGAAAAAGGGCACGAATCAGAGTCCAGTCCCAAGACCAGAGTCTGCCCCCACCCTTTTTCAGGTTGTCTAAAAAGATAGCCTTTTTACACAACCCGGATTTGATCAGATATATTACACCAATTCGATGTAAGCCATCGGAGCAGCATCCCCACGACGAGGACCTGTCTTCAGGACACGAGTGTATCCACCATTGCGCTCTTTGTAACGAGGAGCGATGTCATCAAACAGCTTTTGAACCGCATCGCGGCCTTCTTCTGTAGCTACTTCTTTACGAACGAAAGCAGCTACCTGACGGCGTGCATGCAGGTCACCGCGTTTTGCCAGCGTGATCATTTGATCAGCGATGGAACGCAGTTCTTTCGCTTTCATCTCAGTCGTCTCGATGCGCTCGTTGATGATCAGGTCAGTTACCAGATCACGGAACAGCGCTTTGCGAGCAGAGCTGCGACGACCCAATTTACGGTATGCCATGTTCTTACCTCCTTCTTACTCGCGAGCACTACGTCGATTTGCTGCTTAGGTCGAGCGAGATCTGCAGTGCCCTCGGGTGCTTCTTACTCGCGAGCACTACGTCGATTCTGCTGCTTAGGTCGAGCGAGATCTGCAGTGCCCACTGGGTGCCTCTTGCCAGACATGCTGCAGGTGCCCTAGTCGTCGCTGCGAAGAGAGAGGCCGAGTTCTGCCAGCTTCTCTTGCACCTCTTCCAAGGATTTGCGACCGAGGTTGCGCACTTTCATCATGTCCTCTTCGGTCTTCTGCGTCAGCTCTTGCACGGTGTTGATACCGGCACGCTTCAAGCAGTTGTAGGAACGGACAGAGAGATCGAGCTCTTCGATTGTCATCTCGAGCACTTTCTCCTTCTTGTCCTCTTCCTTCTCTACCATGATCTCTGCATCCTTCGCCTCGTCAGTCAAGCCAACGAACAGGTTGAGGTGCTCGGTCATGATTTTTGCGCCTAGACTAACGGCTTCTTCCGGACTAATGCTGCCGTTCGTCCACACTTCAAGAGTCAACTTGTCATAGTTGGTCATTTGACCAACGCGAGTATTCTCCACTTGATAGTTGACACGCTTGATGGGCGTATAGATCGAATCAATCGGAATCACGCCAATCGGCAGATCTTCCGACTTGTTTCCATCTGCTTGTACGTATCCACGTCCACGTCCAGCTGTCATACGAATGTGCAGACGACCGCCGTTTGCCAACGTTGCAATATGAAGATCAGGGTTCAAGATCTCCACATCACTGTCTGCGCGGATATCTCCCGCCTTGACTACGCCTTCGCCCTCAGCGTCAATCTCGATGACTTTTTCTTCATCGGAATGGATCTTAAGTGCCAGGCCCTTGATGTTGAGAATAATCTCTGTTACATCTTCCACGACGCCTTCAATCGTAGAGAACTCGTGAAGGACCCCGTCAATCTGAACGGTGCGTACCGCCGCGCCTGGCAAGGACGAGAGGAGAATCCGTCTCAGTGAGTTGCCAAGAGTGGTGCCGTATCCGCGCTCAAGAGGTTCTACAACGAACTTCCCGTACGAGTTGTCGTCGCTTACTTCCACAACCTCGATTTTCGGTTTTTCTATTTCTATCATTAAACAAACCCTCCTTCAAAACGTCGAAATTCTTGGGTGGGCAAGCGTTCCGCCCACTCATGAATTTCCCCGGCGGTTTACCGTTTGCGTGCATGACAAGCTAAAATCAGAATTTACCATTCTAGTATGGACATGTTCTGAACGTTATAAACCCGTTACACGCGGCGACGTTTTGGTGGACGGCAACCGTTGTGCGGAATCGGCGTCACGTCTTTAATCATGTTAACTTCCAGACCTGCTGCTTGCAGGGAACGGATCGCTGCTTCACGACCTGCACCCGGACCTTTTACCAGCACTTCCAGAGAGCGCATGCCGTGTTCCATTGCTACGCGGGCAGCAGATTCTGCAGCCATTTGCGCAGCAAACGGTGTGCTCTTGCGGGAGCCTCTGAAGCCGAGGGCACCGGCACTGGACCAAGAGATCGCGTTGCCGTGCGGATCAGTGATAGTCACGATCGTGTTGTTAAACGTAGAACGGATATGTGCTACGCCGACTTCAACGTTTTTACGGTCACGACGACGGGTACGAGTAGCCGTCGCTTGTTTTCTTTTCGCCATGTCCCATTACCCTCCTTTACTTCTTCTTGTTTGCTACAGTACGGCGAGGACCTTTGCGCGTACGTGCATTTGTTTTCGAACGTTGGCCGCGAACAGGCAGGCCACGACGATGACGGATTCCGCGGAAGCAACCGATTTCCATCAGGCGCTTGATGTTCAGAGAGATCTCACGACGAAGATCGCCTTCCACCTTGATGTTCTTATCGATGAACTCACGCAGTTTTGCCACTTCTTCTTCTGTCAGATCACGAACGCGAGTATCCGCGTTAACACCGGTAGCGGACAGGATTTTTTGGGACGTGGGACGGCCGATACCGAAAATGTAGGTAAGAGCGATTTCCACGCGTTTTTCGCGAGGCAAGTCAACGCCTGCAATACGTGCCATGTGTCAAAAGCACCTCCTTGTTTACTTATCCTTGTTTTTGCTTATGCTTTGGGTTTTCACAAATAACCATTACGTTACCTTTGCGACGGATAACCTTGCATTTTTCGCAAATCGGTTTAACCGACGGTCTCACTTTCATGGTTCTTGCCTCCCTCTTTAGGGTAGTGAAAAACGTCGAGACGTTTTTCATAAAACTATAATCAGACCGCGCTGCGGTTACAAAACGCTGGGAAGCATTTTGTTATTTATAGCGGTACGTAATGCGTCCGCGAGTCAAATCGTAAGGCGACAGTTCAACGGTTACCTTGTCCCCTGGCAGAATGCGGATAAAATGCATGCGGATTTTTCCCGAAACGTGAGCGAGCACTTTGTGCCCATTCTCTAATTCTACCCGAAACATCGCGTTGGGCAAAGGTTCGATTACCGTACCCTCCACTTCAATTACATCGTCTTTCGCCATCGTACACTCTCCTTTCTTCTGCAGCTTCAGTCAGACCATGAGTTTTTGGTATATGAAATACGGAACGAACTTATCGTCGACACGTTGGACGACAATCCTGAAGCGACCGTTGTGCCTCAGCTACGCTCTTGTAAAAATCTCATAGCCATCTTCCGTAATCGCGATGGTGTGTTCAAAATGAGCACATCTTTTTCGATCCACTGTTACAACCGTCCAATTGTCCTCCAAAGTGCGGACATAACGTTCGCCGGCATTGACCATTGGTTCGATTGCCAACACCATTCCCGGTTTCAACCGAGGACCTCGATCAGGCGGCCCGTAGTTGGGAACCTGAGGATCTTCGTGCAGGTTTTGCCCGATCCCATGCCCCACATACTCGCGAACGAGAGTGAAGCCAGCAGCTTCTGCGTGGATCTGAATCGCGTGGGAAATATCGGACAGCCGCGCACCAGGTAGTGCCTTTTCCAGGCCCTTGTACAACGACTCTTCCGTCACTCGCAGCAAACGTTGATCTTCTTCTGCAATATTGCCGACCGGGTACGTCCAAGCAGAGTCACCATGAAAGCCCTGATACTGAGCTCCAATATCGATGCTGATGATGTCCCCTTCTTGCAGCACCCGTTTTCCTGGGATCCCGTGTACGAGTTCTTCATTGACTGAAGCACAGATACTTCCTGGAAAGCCTCCGTAGCCTTTAAACGATGGAATCGCTCCCTTGCTGCGGATAAAGGTTTCGGCGAGTTCGTCCAGTTGCTTTGTCGTTACGCCAGGCTTGATCACCTTAGCCAGTTCTTGATGGGTGAGTGCGACGATCCGACCAGCTTCGCGCATAACCTCAAGTTCTGCTTTCGACTTTAGGATGATCATTCACTTACCCTCGCAACAAAGACTTAATCTCCTCAAACACAACCTGGATATCCTGCTCGCCGTCAATGCTACGCAGAAGGCCTTGCTCCGTGTAGTAATCGATCAGCAGCTGTGTTTGGGCAATATTGACATCGAGGCGTTGAGAAACAACTTCCAGCTTGTCGTCATCGCGTTGATAGAGCTTGCCGCCATCCTTGTCGCAAATTCCTGCCTCTTTCGGAGGATTGAACATGGTGTGGTAGCTCGCCCCGCACACTGGACAAATCCAGCGGCCGGTCAGACGATCAATCAGAAGCTCACGGCGAACATTGATGTTGATGACGTGATCAATCTCACGTCCCAGCTCCTTCACTGTCGCCGTCAATGCCTCAGCCTGAGGAACAGTACGCGGGAATCCATCGAGGAGGAAACCCTTCTCGCAATCTTCCATTGCCAGGCGTTCCCGCACAATTCCGATGACGACCTCATCAGGAACAAGCTGCCCCTGGTCCATATAGGACTTGGCTTTCAGTCCGAGCGGCGTTTCGTTTTTGACCGCTGCCCGGAACATGTCACCGGTTGAAATATGCGGGATGTCAAACTCTTTTACGATTCGTTCTGCCTGTGTGCCTTTACCGGCACCAGGCAGTCCCATCAAGATTATATTCACGTTCATTCCTCCGTCCCATCCGAAAAGCTTCTCACGCACCCTGAATCGGAGC
The DNA here is from genome assembly GCF_038592925.1 of Brevibacillus sp. FSL K6-2834. Taxonomy (NCBI): domain Bacteria; kingdom Bacillati; phylum Bacillota; class Bacilli; order Caryophanales; family Paenibacillaceae; genus Brevibacillus; species Brevibacillus sp. FSL K6-2834. The sequence goes on along the minus strand of NZ_CP151945.1, from coordinate 301,997 downwards.
CGTATCCCCGACCAGAAAGCTTTTCAACTACCTCGGTTACTTAATGAACCCTTGGTAATGGCGCTTGATCATCTGGCTTTCGATCTGCTTCATCGTGTCGAGAGCGACACCGATCACGATCAGCAGAGAAGTTCCGCCGATGTAGATCTGTTGAGGCAGGTTGGCCAGCTTACTGAAGAAGAATGGCAATATGGAAATTGTCATCAGGAACAAGGCGCCAGCCAATGTAAGACGGTTCAACGTACGGGTAATGTACACCTCGGTGTTTTTACCGGGTCGGATACCAGGAATGTAACCGCCATTTTTCCTCATATTCTCCGCCAGTTGTACAGGGTTGATCTGTACAAAAGTGTAGAAATACGTGAAACCGATAATCAAGATTGCGTATAGCGTCATCCCAAGCGCTGCGCTAGGTTGGAAATGTGTGTAGATCCAGTTGGCGATACCCGTTCCGGAACCATCTACCCAGAACTGCGCGATTGTTGAAGGGAAGATTACGAGCGAGATTGCAAAGATAACGGGAATTACACCAGCAGAGTTGATTTTGAGCGGAATGTGGGTGGATTGACCACCGTACATTTTGCGACCAACTACACGCTTTGCATATTGCACCGGAATCTTGCGCACACCTTGCTGCATAAAGATGACCCCAACAATAATAGCGATGATCACCAAAAGGACAATCAGCAATTTTACGATTGAAAAGAACAGATTCTGAGAAGCGTCGCCAAATTGCGTCGTGTAAATTGTCGTAATCCCACTAGGAATATTGGCAACGATACCAGCAACGATGATAATCGAAATCCCGTTTCCGATACCCTTCTCTGTAATTTGTTCACCCATCCACATCAGAAACGAGGTTCCTGCTGTCAGAGTGAGTGCGATCAATGCGTAACTGCCAATCGACGTATCGTTAAGCAGTCCTGGAGCCATGTTGTTAAACCCGATCGTCATCCCCACAGACTGGATCAAAGCAAGCACAATGGTGAAGTAGCGCGTGACGGTCGCGATTTTGCGGCGTCCCACTTCTCCTTCACGAGCCCATTGCGTAAACTTAGGCACAACATCCATGGACAGAAGCTGCATGATAATCGATGCCGTAATGTACGGCATGATTCCCATTGCAAAAATCGAGTAGTTTTGCAGTGCGCCACCGGAGAAGGTATTCAACAATCCCAGCAAGTGGTTCGTATTCTGCTGAAACAACTCGACATTCACGTTAGGGGCAGGGACGAAACTCCCGATTCGGAAGACGACCAGCATCATCAGCGTAAAGAATATCTTACGACGCAGGTCGCCTATCTTAAAAATGTTAGTTAATGAGCCTAACATTAGATCACCTCGGTTGTTCCACCGACTTGAGCGATCTTCTCAGCAGCTGCATTGGAGAACTTGTGAGCTTTCACAGTCAGCTTCACAGTCAGTTCACCGTTTGCAAGAACTTTTACACCGTCGCGCATAGCGCTGATTACACCAGTTTCTTTCAACAGTTCAGGTGTAACCACAGTGCCTTCTTCAAAACGATTCAGCGCATCCAAGCTAACAACCGCGTATTCCTTACGGTTAATGTTAGTGAAACCGCGCTTAGGCAGTCGACGGAACAGTGGGTTTTGACCACCCTCGAATCCAGGACGAACACCGCCGCCGGAACGAGCGTTTTGACCTTTATGACCTTTACCAGCTGTTTTACCAGTACCGCTACCGATACCGCGACCAAGGCGCTTGCGAGTATGGCGGGACCCTTCTGCAGGTTTCAGTTCATGCAATTTCATTCCTTGCACCTCCTAACCGTGTAAAATCAACGTTTACGCTTCTACTTCTTTCACTTCTACGAGATGCTTCACTTTGAAGATCATGCCGCGGATTGCAGCGTTATCTTCTTTCACCACAGTGTGGTTGATTTTGCGAAGACCCAGAGCTTTTACTGTATCTTTTTGATCGACTGTGCGGCCGATCACGCTGCGCTTGAGGGTAATTTGCAATTTTGCCATGTCCATTCCCTCCTTATTAACCCAACAACTCGTCAACAGTCTTACCGCGCAGTTTCGCGACGTCTTCCGCTGTTTTCAGACGGCCGAGGCCTTCCAGCGTAGCGTTGACCATGTTGATGGGGTTGTTGGAACCGAGAGACTTGCTCAAAACGTCACCTACACCAGCAAGCTCCAGAACCGCGCGGACAGGTCCGCCAGCAATAACACCGGTACCTTCGGAAGCAGGTTTAATCAGCACTTTACCGGAACCGAAGTGGCACAGTACTTCGTGCGGAATGGTCGTTCCTTTCATCGGTACACGGATCAATTTTTTCTTTGCATCGTCAATCGCTTTACGAATCGCGTCCGGCACTTCTTGGGCTTTACCCATACCAGCGCCTACGTGACCGTTGCGGTCGCCGACTACCACAAGAGCGCTGAAGCTCATGCGACGTCCACCTTTAACCGTTTTCGCAACACGGTTAACGGCGACTACTTTTTCTTCCAGCTCCAATTTGCTAGAGTCGATACGCATTCCTTTCCCTCCTTGTTGTTAGAATTGCAGGCCAGCTTCACGAGCTGCTTCTGCGAGTGCTTTAATGCGTCCATGATAAATATATCCACCACGGTCGAAAATTACGTCATTCAGACCTTTTTCTTGTGCACGCTTAGCAATCAGTGTACCCACAGCAGTCGCTGCTTCTACATTCGCACCGTTTTTCAGGCCAAGCTCTTTATCCAGAGAGGATGCTTGTGCCAAAGTAGTGCCTGTAGCATCATCGATCAGTTGAGCATAGATGTGCTTGGAAGAACGGAATACGTTCAGACGTGGACGTACAGCAGAGCCGACCAGACGCTTGCGAATGCGCAGATGGCGTTTTTTCCGAGCTTTGTTTTTATCAGCTTTCGTAAACATTACGCGGCCTCCCTTCTCATAAAACTACGAAGCTTATTTACCTTTTTTACCCTCTTTGCGGCGAACAACTTCGTCGCTGTACTTAATCCCTTTGCCTTTGTATGGCTCAGGCTTACGGAGGGAGCGAATTTCAGACGCGATTTGGCCTACGCGCTCTTTGTCGATACCTTTAACCACCAGAGTGGTTTGGTTTGGTACATCGATTTCAATACCCTCTTCAGGAGTTACCTCAACTGGGTGAGAGAAACCGAGAGAAAGAGTTACGCCTTTTCCTGCTTTCGCAGCGCGGTAACCTACACCTACAAGCTCCAGTGTACGAGTAAAGCCTTCGGATACGCCTTTTACCATGTTGGCAACCAGCGCACGAGTCGTACCATGGAGAGAGCGGTGAAGCTTGTTATCGCTAGGACGCTCAACGACTACTTCGTTATCGTTGATATTGATTTTGATATCCGGATGGAAGTTACGAACGAGTTGACCCTTAGGGCCCTTTACCGTCAGCTCAGTACCGTTCAGAGTGAGGGTAACGCCTGCAGGGACCACGATCGGTTTTCTACCGACACGAGACATGTGGTGCACCTCCTGTGCTTTTCAAATCTGTGATTACCAAACGTAAGCGAGAACTTCTCCACCTACATGAGCTTGGCGAGCTTGCTTGTCGGTCATTACGCCAGCAGACGTAGAGATCAGGGCTACACCCAGACCGCCAAGAACTTTAGGGATCTCTGTGTTTTTCGCATATACGCGCAGACCTGGCTTGGAGATACGCTTCAGTCCGGTGATTACGCGCTCGTTGTTCGCACCGTATTTCAGGAAAACACGGATGATCCCTTGCTTGTTATCTTCAACGAACTCAGCATCGCGAATGAAACCTTCTTCCTTCAGGATGCGAGCAATTTCTTTCTTGATAGTGGACGCCGGGATCTCCACTTTCTCGTGGCGAACCATGTTGGCGTTACGAATGCGCGTAAGCATGTCAGCGATTGGATCAGTCATAACCATGAGAGAGAACCTCCTTCCCGTTTCAAATTACCAGCTTGCTTTTTTCACGCCAGGGATTTGGCCTTTATAAGCAAGTTCACGGAAGCAAATACGGCAGAGTTTAAATTTGCGCAAAACGGAATGAGGACGTCCGCAGCGCTCACAACGGGTGTAAGCACGAACCGCAAACTTCGGTTTCCGTTGTTGCTTGATAACCATCGATTTCTTTGCCACATTCTTCCCTCCTTACTTTGTTTGTGGGGTTTATTTACGGAATGGCATACCCATTTGAGTCAGCAATTCACGAGCTTCTTCGTCTGTTTTCGCGGAAGTGACGATTACGATGTCCATACCGCGAACTTTGTCGATTTTATCGTACTCGATCTCAGGGAAGATCAGCTGTTCCTTCAGACCGAGCGTGTAGTTGCCGCGACCATCGAAAGCTTTCGAAGATACACCGCGGAAGTCACGTACACGTGGGAGAGATACGTTCATCAGTTTGTCGAGGAAGTGGTACATACGCTCACCGCGCAGTGTCACTTTCGCACCGATTGCCATACCTTCACGCAGTTTGAAACCAGCGATGGAGTTCTTTGCACGAGTTACAACCGGCTTTTGACCAGCGATAATTTGCAAATCTTCAACCGCGGAATCCAGAGCCTTGGCGTTGCCTACCGCTTCACCAACACCCATGTTGATCACGATTTTTTCTACTTTCGGAACCTGCATGATGGAAGAGTAACCAAACTTGCTCATCAGGCTAGGCACGATTTCGCTAGTATATTTTTCTTTCAATCTTGCTGCCATCTAGGACATCCTCCTTTCCGATCTGACTACTTGTCGAGAACTTCGCCAGATTTTTTCGCGTACCGAACTTTTTTACCGTTATCCAGTACCTTGTAACCGATACGTGTTGCTTTGCCGGACTTCGGATCGATCAAAGATACGTTGGATACATGAATCGGTGCTTCTTGAGTTACAATGCCGCCTTGCGGATTGGATTGGGACGGACGAGAGTGTTTTTTCACCAGGTTGATTCCTTCAACCAGGACGCGATCTTTCTTCGGGTAAGCAGCGAGAACGCGACCTTTTTTACCCTTGTCTTTACCCGTTATTACGATAACAGTGTCGCCTTTCTTAACGTGCATCGCTTGGTGCACCTCCTATCGAGCAAACTACCAGAGTATTTCCGTTCAATTAGATTACCTCAGGAGCCAGGGAGATGATCTTCATGAAGTCTTTTTCACGAAGTTCACGTGCTACCGGTCCAAAAATACGGGTACCACGAGGTGATTTATCCTCTTTAATGATTACTGCTGCGTTTTCATCAAAACGGATGTAAGAACCATCCTGACGGCGAACGCCGCGCACGCTGCGTACTACAACCGCTTTAACTACTTGACCTTTCTTGACAACGCCGCCGGGTGTAGCGGATTTAACGGAGCACACGATAACATCACCGATGTTCGCCGTTTTGCGACCGGAACCGCCCAGAACCTTGATGCACATGAGTTCTTTTGCACCGGAGTTGTCAGCAACAGCCAATCTCGTCTGAGTTTGGATCATTTACTGTTCCTCCTTTCGGATGTAATTACCCGAAAATCTGAGTTATACGATTACTGCCTCTTCGACGATACGAACCAAGCGGAAGCACTTGTCTTTAGACAGCGGGCGAGTTTCCATGATTTCCACGATATCGCCTGTTTTCGCAGAGTTGTTTTCGTCGTGAGCCTTGAACTTCTTGGAATACTTCACACGTTTACCGTACAGCGGATGCTTTTTGTAGGTCTCTACCAGAACAACGATGGTTTTATCCATTTTGTCGGATACAACGCGACCTACCATGGTTCTACGCATTTTGCGTTCTGCGGTCATGTTCGAACCTCCTTCCTGTAATTAGCCGATCCCTAATTCTCTTTGGCGCAGGACGGTTTTCGCACGAGCAATATCCTTACGCACTTGTTTAATGCGAGATGTGATTTCGAGCTGACCGGTAGCCAACTGGAAGCGAAGGTTGAACAGCTCTTCTTTCAAGGAGTTAACGTTTTGTTCGATCTCGGCAGTGGTCAAATTGCGAAAATCATTAGCCTTCATGTGCGTCACCACCCACTTCTTCCCGCTTCACGAACTTGCACTTAATAGGCAGTTTGTGCATTGCCAGGCGCATAGCCTCGCGAGCGACTTCTTCGGATACGCCAGCAAGTTCAAACATGATCTTGCCAGGTTTCACTACAGCTACCCAGTACTCAGGAGAACCTTTACCGGAACCCATCCGTACTTCAAGCGGCTTTTGTGTAATTGGTTTGTCAGGGAAAATCTTGATCCATACTTTACCGCCACGGCGGATGTAACGAGTCATCGCAATACGGGCAGCCTCGATTTGACGGTTGGTAATCCAAGCCGGTTCGAGAGCTTGCAGACCGAATTCACCGAAAGCAACAGTAGTACCGCCTTTTGCGTTACCAGCCATTTTTCCGCGGTGCTGTTTGCGGTGTTTCACGCGTTTTGGCGTCAACATGTTTATTTGCCTCCTTCCTCAGTCGCTACGTTCTTCTTCGTAGGAAGGACTTCTCCACGGTAGATCCACACTTTTACGCCGATGCGGCCATAAGTGGTGTGTGCTTCGGCTGTACCATAGTCGATGTCAGCACGGAGCGTATGAAGCGGAACAGTACCTTCGCTGTAACCTTCGGAACGTGCAATGTCAGCTCCGCCAAGACGACCGCTGACCAGAGTTTTGATTCCTTTTGCACCTGCGCGCAGCGAACGAGTAATCGATTGCTTTTGAGCACGGCGGAAAGAAATACGGTTTTCCAGTTGACGAGCGATATTTTCAGCTACCAAAGTAGCATCCAAATCAGGCTTCTTCACTTCGTTGATGTTGATGTGTACGCGCTTGCCAGTCAGTTCGGTCAAGGATTTGCGCAGAACTTCTACTTCCGAGCCACCTTTACCAATTACCATACCAGGCTTAGCGGTGTGAATCGTAACGTTTACGCGGTTCGCTGCACGTTCGATTTCAATGGTAGAAACAGCAGCATCTTTCAGACGCCCTTTTACAAATTTGCGGATTCTCAGGTCTTCGTGCAACAGAGCTGCGAAGTCCTTGTCAGCGTACCATTTGGACTCCCAGTCGCGGATAATGCCGATACGAAGACCAACCGGGCTTACCTTTTGACCCACACGTAATCCCTCCTTATTTCTCGTTTAGTACCACTGTGATGTGGCTGGTGCGCTTATGGATGCGGCTTGCGCGACCCATAGCACGCGGGCGGAAACGCTTCAGTGTTGGACCTTGGTCCACGAAGATTTTTCCAACAACGAGTCCGTTCGGATCCATTTCATAGTTGTGTTCAGCGTTAGCGATCGCCGATTTCAGAAGTTTCTCCACTACCGGAGAAGCCGCTTTCGGCGTGTGTTTCAGGATCGCCAGCGCCTCACCCACTTGCTTGCCTCGAATCAAGTCAACCACCAGGCGAACTTTGCGAGGGGCAATGCGAATATAGCGAGCAACTGCTTTAGCTTCCATCTTTGTACCTCCTCTCTGTCAAGAGAAAATTAGCGCTTCTTGGATTTCTTGTCGTTATCGACGTGACCCTTGAAGGTACGAGTTGGTGCAAATTCACCCAGTTTGTGACCTACCATATCTTCTGTAACGTATACCGGTACATGTTTGCGGCCGTCATATACAGCAAACGTGTGTCCTACGAAATCAGGGAAGATTGTGGAGCGACGAGACCAGGTTTTCACCACGCGTTTTTCGTTCTTTTCGTTCAGTTCAACTACTTTTTTCATCAGGTGATCATCTACGAAAGGACCCTTTTTCAAACTGCGACCCATGTGTGAACCTCCCTTCGCCAAAGGCGTTCGGTTATTGTCTCACCCTGCCTTACTTCTTGCGACGGCGGATGATATATTGATCGGATTTGTTTTTCTTCTTGCGGGTTTTGAGACCGAGAGTCGGTTTACCCCAAGGAGTAACTGGTGCTTTACGTCCGATCGGAGCGCGACCTTCACCACCACCGTGTGGGTGATCGTTCGGGTTCATTACGCTACCACGTACAGTTGGACGAATACCCAACCAACGGGAACGACCAGCTTTACCAATGTTCAACAGCTCGTGGTCGATGTTGCCTACTTGACCGATGGTAGCGCGGCAAACGTTATGGATGCGGCGAGTTTCACCGGAGGACAGGCGCACGATTACGAAATCGCCATCGCGACCGAGCAATTGAGCGGAAGTACCTGCTGCACGAACCAATTGTCCGCCTTTGCCAGGTTTCAGCTCGATGTTGTGAATGGTAGTACCAACTGGAATGTTAGCCAGTGGCAGTGCATTACCGGTTTTGATGTCAGCATCTGCGCCGGAAATGATTTCATCGCCAACTTTCAGGCCGTGTGGAGCGATAATGTAACGCTTTTCCCCGTCCATGTAGTTGATCAGAGCGATGTTTGCGGAACGGTTTGGATCGTACTCGATAGTAGCTACGCGACCTACGATGCCATCTTTGTTCCGTTTGAAGTCGATGATGCGATATTTGCGTTTATGACCGCCACCTTGATGACGAACGGTGATTTTCCCGTGGTTGTTGCGTCCAGCTTTCTTGCTCAGAGGCGCCAACAGGGATTTTTCGGGAGTCGAAGTTGTGATCTCCTCGAAAGTAGAAACCGTCATTTGGCGACGACCAGGAGAAGTCGGTTTAAACTTTTTGATACCCATTTAAAATTCCCTCCTTTTCGGTAGTCGTCGGGGTTATACGCCTTCGTAGAAAGCCAGCTCTTTGCTGTCTTCTGTCAGCTTAACGATCGCTTTTTTCCACTCAGAGGTGTAACCGGAGTATTTGCCGTAGCGTTTTGGCTTCGCAGGAACACGGGAAGTGTTTACTGCTTCTACTTTTACGCCGAATACTTTTTCAACGGCTTGCTTGATCTCGGTTTTGTTGGCTTTGAGCGGCACTTCAAAAACGTACTTCTTCTCAGCCATCATGTCAGTGGTGCGCTCCGTAATGATAGGGCGCTTGATGATGTCGTGAAGGCTCTTCATTAGGCGAGCACCTCCTCTACTTTCGCAACCGCATCTTTCGTTACGATTACTTTATCGTGCGCAACCAGGTCCAGAACGTTAATGCCAGCTGCATCTACGAATTTAGCGCCTGGGATATTGCGGGAAGAGAGCGCTACGTTTTGATCGAACTCGGAGGTTACGATCAGCACTTTGCGATCTACTTTCAGGTTGTTCAGTACAACAGCCATTTCTTTGGTTTTTGGAGCAGAGAAGTTCAGTGCATCCAATACCAACAGTTCGTTGTTTTGTACTTTTGTCGACAGCGCGGATTTCAGCGCCAGACGACGAACTTTACGGTTCAGTTTGTATCCGTATTTGCGTGGAGTCGGACCGAATACTACGCCGCCACCCTTCCATTGCGGAGCGCGAATGGAACCTTGACGAGCACGACCGGTACCTTTTTGACGCCACGGCTTGCGGCCGCCGCCACGAACCTCAGAACGGTTCTTTACATCATGCGTGCCTTGGCGTTGGGACGCTTGCTGCATAACGATAGCATCGAAAAGAACAGCGTTGTTAGGCTCGATACCGAAAACACTGTCTGCCAGTTCGATTTCGCCTACTTGTGAACCAGCTTGATTGTAAAGAGCTACTTTTGGCATGTCAGTTCCTCCTTTCCTTAACTAGTTCTTCTTGACTGCCGTAGATACTAGAACGTAGCTGTTTTTCGGGCCAGGCACGGAGCCTTTCACCAAAATCAGATTGCGATCAGCATCAACTTTGATTACTTCCAGGTTTTGAATGGTTACGTTGTCGCCACCCATTTGACCTGGCAGGGTTTGGCCTTTGAATACACGGCCTGGATCGATAGCCCCGAGAGAACCAGGACCACGATGGTAACGGGAACCGTGAGCCATCGGACCGCGGCTTTGGTTGTGACGTTTAATCGCACCTTGGAAACCTTTACCCTTGGTTACGCCGGCAACGTCTACAAACTCTCCTGCGGCAAAAATATCAGCTTTCAATTCTTGACCTACCTCGTAATCTGCGAGGTTTACTCCGCGAATTTCGCGAATGAAGCGCTTAGGTGCAGTGTTAGCTTTCGCTGCGTGTCCTTTTTCCGGCTTGTTAGCTCGATGTTCCTTTTTGTCTTCGAAACCGATCTGGATAGCTTCGTATCCATCGTTCTCTTGATCCTTCTTTTGCAGTACTACGTTAGGACCTGCTTCGATGACGGTAACAGCGATTGCCGATCCGTTCGGACCAAAAACTTGGGTCATGCCAAGCTTTCTGCCTAAGATTCCTTTGGTCATTTGTGCCACCTCCTGTGCTTATATCCACTTACCATACTGTTGTATCAAGGTCCCTGCCGATGCGCAGGGGCGCCGTTTACGGGGTTTGAAGACTTGATAGATAGCGCTTATTAAGACAACGCCTACGCGTGTATCGTACTCGAACCTTACAGTTTAATCTCGATGTCCACACCGGACGGCAGATCCAAACGCATCAGCGCGTCAACCGTTTGTGGGGTCGGATTCAAAATGTCGATCAAGCGTTTGTGAGTGCGCATCTCGAATTGTTCACGAGAATCTTTGTACTTGTGAACAGCACGCAAAATCGTGTAAACTGCTTTCTCCGTCGGAAGCGGAATTGGACCCGATACATTGGCACCGGAACGCTTGGCAGTCTCCACAATTTTCTCAGCAGACTGATCGAGGATTTTGTGATCGTACGCCTTTAAACGAATACGAATCTTTTGTTTTGCCATTTTAGTCCCTCCTTTTTCGCCCATTTTTTGAAACGGACATTTCTCCGTGGAAATATCCTGCACCCCGGTCATGGCAAAGGGGCCGGGTGTGTCAGCAACCTCCCACATCATCGCAAGTCCATGACCAACATTCAATATTGTACTAAAATGAAATGGGCAACGCAAGTTTTTTCTTGGTTTTCCACACATTTTTCGTACACAGCGGCCTTTTTTGGCTCACTTTGTCCATCTTACTGATTTATCCGGCCAAAGGCAAGCGGGATTCACTTCCAAACTCATTTTTTCTCTCTCAGTCTCGCTTGTTTTTTTGTTATCTGCCCGCGCAAAAACAGAACCTTCTCTTCCCGGCTATATATATAAGAAGAAACACGGTATACTGGTAACGTACTCTCGCAAAGAAGGAGGATACCGGCAGTGTCCGACAAGCTTGTCACACCTTATGAACAAATTGGCGGGGCCGAGACTCTCACCCGTTTGGTAGATACGTTTTACGATCTCGTAGCGAAGCATCCCGATCTCGCTCCGCTCTTTCCGGACGATTTTACCGAAGTGAAGGAGAGACAGTATCAGTTCCTCACTCAATTTCTAGGCGGGCCCACCCTCTACAGCGACAAGCATGGCCATCCCATGCTCCGCGCCCGCCACATGCGGTTTCCGATCGGCACTACGCAAGCAGCCGCATGGCTTTCTTGCATGAGCGAGGCTATGGATCGCATCGGTCTGAAAGGCGAGCTCAGAGATCAGTTCTTTGAGCGCTTGCGCCTGACCGCCTACCATATGGTCAACCAGTGGGAAACAGATAAAGCGTAGGGAGCTCCCCTACGCTTTTGTCATGACATCCGTTTTTGGCTTGATCCCTCTTGCCGAAATCTGCCGCGACCCCAAATAAACGCCAGCGACTATCATCACCAGAGCGAGCAAATGCAAAAGCTGCAATCGCTCCCCGAGAAACAAAGCGGCAAAAAACAGGCTGGCGAGCGGCATTCCATTTAAAAATACAGCCGTCCGGCTTGCCCCCAACTGGCGAATGCCGTAATTCCAGCCCATCGAACCTACAGCCGTCGAGAGTCCGCCTGACACAAAAATGACGAGCCATTGGAACGGTGTTACTTCCAGTGATACATAGTAGGATAATGGCTGTTCAACCAGAGCCGCCCCCCATAAAAAGAGGACCCCGAACATCTGCGAAGCGGCTGTAATCAACAAAACGGGAACGCCCCGGGTCGTCAGCTTCCGAATCAATAGTCCGCCCGTGACATACATCAGCATCGAGGAGAACATAATCAAGTCTCCCCAGCCGTTCATTTCGATCGAACCATGCTGGGACAAAACGACAATCAAAACACCGCTGAATCCAACCCCGATCCCGAGCCCCTTCCGCCAGGACATTCCTTCGCCCAGAAGAAGCATGGCAAGCAGAGCTGTTGCCAACGGATTGAGTCCCAAAATCAGAGATGCGTTTCCTGCAGTCGTAAATCGCACTCCCAAAGCGAGTGTCAACTGGTGCAGCGCTATCGAACTGGCGCCTACTCCCACGATGAGCAGCCAGTCAGTCCCTTTCAATCTCAACTGGTGCCGATACATCCATAAAATCGGGCTCAAACAAAGGCCTGCTACAGTCATCCTGATCGCTGCCACGTAGAGCGGCGGAAACATGGTAAGGTACTTTACCATTACGACATTCAGGCCCCACAGTGTGACCACACCGGCAAGCATCAGATACAACCATCGTTCATTGTTTTGCATGACTGGCCCTTCTTCCCTTTCTACATTACAAATCGCATTCGTAATTGTAGCACAGGAATGGCCGTCACATAATTTCCTTTTTTTGATCGCCGTCATTTGCAAATTTGATAAGGACCACCGGCGCGCACTAACCTTGAGTCATCAAACGTTTTTGAGTTTATCCGGATTCCGGATGATATACACGGCCGCGATTTTTCCGTCTACCAGCTTGATTGTATTTATACCGTAAACCTCATTTCCCTCATAGGCGATGATGCCAGCCTCGCCATTTACGTTTGCGATTTCCACACGATAATCTGTAGATTGCTTTCGGGTGACTCCCAGCAAGAACGCGACAACTCTCTCGCTCGACAAAATAGGCCTGAGAGCGGCCTTTACCTTTCCGCCGCCATCGGAGTAGAGGACCACATCCGGAGACAGCAGCTCCAGCAATGTGGCCGAATCCTCCGTATGAATCGCCTGTAAAAACGACTCCAGCAGCATCCTCTGCTGCTCGTAATCAATCCTTTTGTCTGGCAGCTCTTTGGAGAGCTTTTGTTTTACCCGACTGAAAATCTTGCGGCAGTTCACCGTCTCCTTGCCCGTTATCTCGGCAATCTCGTCATATTCAAAATCGAGGACCTCCCGCAAAATAAAGATGGCTCTTTCTACAGGCGAGAGACTTTCCATCAAGGCCAGCATCGCAATCGACAGTTGGTCTTGCCGGATCACCTGCTCCATTGGACCAAGCTGTTCATCCCGAAAAACAACGGGTTCGGGCAGCCAAGGTCCTACGTATACTTCCCTCTTTTTCCGAGCAGACCTCAAAAAGTCAATGCAGCGATTTGTCAAAGTCTTGCAAAGCCACGCTTTGATGTTTTCGACATTCTTTTTTTGAAATCTTTCAAGCGACAAAAACGTATCTTGAACAATATCCTCTGCATCCGCTACTGTTCCGAGCATGCGGTAGGCAATCGAAAAAAGCAGCGGCTTGTATGTTACGTAGAGCTGCTGTGTATCCATCATGGCTCATCCTCACTTGCCTTCCATCTTCAAAATGTCTTGCACAGCCTCATACGCGCTAGCCAATGCCGCATCCGCCAACAGCCCCTCGCGTGCAAACCAGTCGCCAACTGCGTAAAGACCGGGAATTTCCTTGATAGCCGGACTTTCTTTGGACAGCATGGCGGCTCGCTCCGGTGTCACCAGACTGTGGGAAACCGTCATCGCTGGCAAATAGCGCTTTTTCAAAACCTCGTTTTGCCAGCCTGGCTGCAGCCTGTCGAGAAAGGCTTCCAACAGCTCGCGATCCTGGTCGGAATCAGGGATTTCCGAAGCACGATGATATTTGAATGTGTGTATCACCTGGTAGTCCGGATGATTCGTAAAGACTGCTGCGGCTGAATGATTCGAAAAATACAGGGGCTGCTCCAGATCCAGGGCAAAGGAAATGTCCGGATTCGGCAGCCTCTTGACGATAACGTCCAGGGCGGCGCCTTTTACCGGTATGAGCGTGTATTTCCACCTGGCCAACACCGTCTTCTCTGCATGTTTCACCATACGATAGGTAGCCGCTGGGCCCGCCGAAGATATGACGTATTTCGCAGATAGAAATCTCGTTTCTGTCAGGCCGACTTTTATCGCTGGCGTTTCTCCTTCGATCGTTGCCACATGCTGCCTCAGCCGAATCGTAACACCCGCCTTCAATGCCTGTTCCCTCAAATCATTAATGAGGCTTTGCCAACCGTAGTGGAGATACGCTACACCACCTACTGCGGATAGTCGAAGCTGCCGAAGAAGTACTCCTGCACTCGCTCGCTCGGGATCATCGCAGTAGCTGGACAAGCGAACCAGCGTATAAAGCAGTTGTCTCACACGTTCATCGGCTATGTTTAGATTAGCCCATTCGTAGAGTGTCATTTGACAAACTGATTCCAAATCCTGCCTCGTCAAGCGAAACAACAGACTGAGAAATTCCTTCTTTTGTTTCCAGGTAAAAACATTGGTTTTCAGCAGTGAGAGCGGTGTCATTGGCAGCTCATATTCATGTTCCCGCTCTGTTAGCGTGCCACCTAAAGCCAACGTGCCCCCTTTTGGAACGATTCCCAGTTGGCCCAGCACCTTCATTCCTATCCCTTTTTGGCATAAGGCATGAGGTCCCCGGTTTACAAAACACCCTTCATAAACATCAGAGGAAGCACGGCCGCCAAGCCGTTCTGATTGTTCCACCAGCATAACCGTTTTACCCGCCCCTGCCAAACAGACAGCCGACGCCAATCCGGATAGTCCGCCGCCGATTACACACACATCAACATGCTCCACTTGGCGTCTCCCCTTTTCGGGTTCTGTTCTACTCACAAGACGATCAGGGACTGGTTGTTGTGACAGGCAGCAGCAATTTGCCGCATGAAAAATAAAAAACCCGACAGCTTTATGCTGTCGGGTTTGCTTTTTTGGCAATTACTCAGTGATGGAGGAAACTACGCCTGCACCAACTGTACGGCCACCTTCGCGGATAGCGAAGCGAGTACCTTGTTCCATCGCTACTGGAGCGATCAGTTCAACGGTGAACTCAGTGTTGTCGCCAGGCATGATCATTTCAACGCCTTCTGGCAGTTGGATGATACCTGTAACGTCAGTTGTACGGAAGTAGAATTGTGGGCGGTAGTTGGAGAAGAAAGGAGTGTGACGGCCGCCCTCTTCTTTGGACAGAACGTAAACTTCTGCTTTGAACTTGGTGTAAGGTTTAACGGATGCTGGCTTCGCCAGTACTTGACCGCGCTCGATGTCTTTGCGCTCAACACCACGGAGCAGAGCACCGATGTTGTCACCAGCTTCTGCTTGATCCAGCAGTTTGCGGAACATCTCAACACCAGTTACAGTAGTAGTTTTTGTTTCTTCAGCCAGACCAACGATTTCTACTTGGTCACCAACTTTAATTACACCGCGCTCTACACGACCGGTAGCAACAGTACCACGGCCAGTAATGGTGAATACGTCCTCAACTGGCATCAGGAATGGTTTATCAGTTGCACGCTCAGGAGTTGGGATGTAAGTGTCAACAGCTTCCATGAGCTCGAGAATTTTCTTAGCCCAATCGCCGGATGGGTTGTCAAGAGCTTCTTTTGCAGAACCTTTGATTACTGGGATATCGTCGCCTGGGAACTCATATTGAGACAGCAGGTCGCGGATTTCCATTTCAACCAATTCCAAGAGCTCTTCATCGTCTACCATGTCGCATTTGTTCATGAATACTACGATGTAAGGTACGCCTACTTGGCGGGACAGCAGGATGTGCTCACGAGTTTGTGGCATTGGGCCATCTGCAGCAGATACTACCAGGATAGCGCCGTCCATTTGAGCAGCACCGGTAATCATGTTTTTCACGTAGTCCGCGTGTCCAGGGCAGTCAACGTGTGCATAGTGACGGTTTGCAGTTTCGTACTCAACGTGAGCAGTGTTGATTGTGATACCGCGCTCTTTTTCTTCTGGAGCAGCGTCGATGCTGTCATAAGCCATTGCTTTCGCTTGACCTGCTTGAGCCAAAACAGTGGTGATAGCAGCAGTCAGAGTAGTTTTACCGTGGTCAACGTGACCGATGGTACCAATGTTTACGTGCGGTTTCGTCCGCTCAAATTTTTCTTTAGCCATGAGAGTGAGCCTCCTCATTAATAAGGGTTTTATTAGAGTAAAGAAAGGTTTACCCTATCAACGGTTACCCTATCATATTGTAAACCTTTCTCGTTTCAAGATAAAGTCAAGCGCGCCAATTATTCGCCTTTGGACTTCTTGACGATTTCATCAGCGATGAACTTCGGTACTTCTTCGTAATGGTCGAGTACCATTGCGTACGTACCGCGTCCTTGCGTACGGGAGCGCAGTACGGTGGAGTAACCAAACATCTCGGACAGTGGTACCATTGCACGGATCACTTGTGCGTTTGCACGAGCTTCCATACCTTCGATACGACCGCGGCGGGAGTTCAGGTCACCCATAACGTCGCCCATGTACTCTTCCGGAATTGTGACTTCTACCTTCATGATTGGCTCGAGAAGAGTAGCGCCACATTTCTTCGCAGCTTCTTTCAGTGCGAGGGAACCAGCCACTTTAAATGCCATCTCGGAGGAGTCGACATCGTGGTAGCTACCGTCAACCAGCGCTGCTTTGATATCTACCAGTGGGAAGCCGGCAAGAACACCATTTTTCATAGCTTCTTCGATACCAGCTTGTACCGCAGGGATGTATTCACGCGGTACTACACCACCGACGATTTTGTTTTCGAATTCGAAGCCTTTGCCCGGCTCCAGTGGAGAGAACTCCACCCAAACGTGACCGTATTGACCACGACCACCGGACTGCCGAACGAATTTACCTTCCACTTTGGCTGCATTGCGGAATGTCTCGCGGTAAGCAACCTGCGGAGCACCTACGTTCGCTTCAACTTTGAATTCACGCTTCATGCGGTCAACGATGATCTCCAAGTGAAGCTCACCCATACCGGAGATGATGGTTTGACCAGTCTCTTCGTCTGTGTGAGTTCTGAACGTTGGATCCTCTTCGGACAGCTTGGAAAGCGCAACACCCATTTTGTCTTGGTCGGCCTTGGATTTAGGCTCGATCGCAATGTGGATAACCGGCTCTGGGAAGGTCATGGACTCCAGAATTACTGGAGCTTTCTCATCACAGAGGGTATCACCAGTCGTAGTGTCTTTCAAACCTACAGCTGCTGCAATGTCACCGGAGTAAACCTGTTGGATTTCTTCGCGGTGGTTTGCGTGCATTTGCAGGATACGACCGACACGCTCGCGCTTGCCTTTGGTGGAGTTCAGTACGTAAGAACCGGAGCTCAGAACACCAGAGTATACGCGGAAGAATGTCAGACGACCTACGTACGGGTCAGCCATGATTTTGAACGCCAGAGCGGAGAACGGACCGTTGTCGTCAGCCGGACGTTCTACTTCATCCTCGGAGTCAGGGAGCGTACCTTTGATTGCTGGAATATCGATCGGAGATGGCAGGTATGCCACTACGTTGTCCAGCATTGGTTGAACACCCTTGTTACGGTAGGAAGATCCGCACATGACTGGCGTGATTTTGCACTCGATGGTACCTTTACGCAGAGCTGCGCGAATTTCATCGTTGGTCAGCTCTTCGCCTTCCAGGTACTTCATCATCAATTCTTCATCTTGTTCCGCAGCTGCTTCAACCAGTGCAAGACGGAGCTCTTCGCACTTGTCTTTGAGTTCAGCCGGGATTTCAACAGCATCGGAGGTTTTACCGAGGTCATCGGTATAGATGATTGCCTTCATTTCGATCAGGTCAACCATACCTTTGAACTGGTCTTCCGCACCGATTGGATATTGAACAGCTACCGGGTTTGCGCCCAGGCGGGTACGAATTTGCTCCAAGCACATATCGTAGTTTGCGCCGATAATATCCATTTTGTTGATGTAGCACATACGAGGTACGCCATACCGGTCAGCTTGGCGCCAAACGGTTTCGGTCTGAGGCTCAACGCCGCCTTTCGCGTCGAAAACGGTTACGGCACCGTCCAAAACGCGCAGGGAGCGCTCTACTTCAACAGTGAAGTCTACGTGTCCAGGCGTATCGATAATGTTGATTCGATGGCCTTTCCATTGAGCCGTGGTAGCAGCCGAGGTAATGGTAATACCGCGTTCTTGCTCTTGTTCCATCCAGTCCATGGTGGCCGCACCTTCGTGCGTTTCACCAATTTTGTGCACGCGACCGGTGTAGAACAGAATACGCTCAGTGGTGGTTGTCTTACCGGCATCAATGTGTGCCATGATACCGATGTTCCGCGTATTCGCTAAAGAGAACTCGCGAGCCATTGGGTATGCTCCTTCCATACTCGAATGTAAGAATATGCGGGTATCGAAACCGAACACCCGCTCTTATTACTACCAGCGATAGTGTGCAAACGCTTTGTTTGCTTCAGCCATCTTGTGCGTGTCTTCACGCTTTTTCACTGCTGCACCTGTGTTGTTCGCAGCGTCCATGATCTCGTTTGCCAGACGTTGTTCCATGGTTTTCTCACCGCGAGTGCGGGAGTAGTTAACCAACCAACGCAGGCCGAGAGTGGTACGGCGCTCAGGTTTTACCTCGATCGGTACTTGGTAGTTGGCACCACCAACACGACGAGCTTTTACCTCCAGTACAGGCATTACGTTTTTCAGTGCTTCTTCAAACACTTCCATAGGGTTGCGACCAGTACGCTCCTGAATAATGTTGAATGCATTGTACAGGATGTTCTGCGCAACACCGCGTTTGCCATCCAGCATCAAGCGGTTGATCAGACGAGTGACCAACTTGCTGTTGTAAATCGGATCAGGCAGTACGTCACGACGGGTTACAGGACCTTTCCGTGGCATCGTATTCCCTCCTTCTGTATAGATTTAAGATTACGCCATCATAGCTAGGCGATTATTTTTTTGCTGCTGCTTGGCCCGGCTTCGGACGCTTCGTACCATATTTGGAACGACCTTGTTTGCGGTTGTTCACACCAGCAGTGTCAAGCGCACCGCGAACGATGTGATAACGAACCCCTGGCAAGTCTTTTACACGGCCGCCGCGAACCAGCACGACGCTGTGCTCTTGCAGGTTGTGGCCGATACCACCGATGTAAGCAGTAACCTCAATACCGTTAGTCAAACGCACACGAGCGTATTTACGCAACGCGGAGTTTGGTTTTTTCGGAGTCATGGTACCCACACGAGTGCAGACACCGCGTTTTTGAGGAGAGCTTTGGTTGGTTTGAGCCTTTTTGAAGCTGTTGTACCCCTTTTGCAGAGCTGGGGACTTCGACTTCACAACCTTGTCCTTGCGACCTTTGCGCACCAATTGGTTCATTGTAGGCATGGATGTTACCTCCCTTCTTATTACCCAATCTCAAGACCACAGATCCAGGTGAGTCATCTTTGGTCAAATAGAAAGTCTTTGCCACACAACCAACGCGAAGTTGGCCGGAAACAAAAACATCGTTAACCACTTTTCTTTATCGCGGCAGTTGCCGCTCCCACTTCTATCCCACACGCTTTGCCTAATCGGCGCATGGAATCGACGCGGATGACTGGTACACCCTTCTCTTTGCAAAGAAGCTCGACTTTTTGGGTCAATCGTCTATCAGCATCAACTGCAATGTAAACCGCTTCAACCTGATTGTGCTCCACGGCTTTCATCGTCTGTTTGACGCCAATGGTGAGCTCCTTGGCCCGCTCTACTTTTTCATAAGACATGTAGAATCATATCCTCCAAAGTACAGATGTCAGGCACACTTGAATATAATATCAGCTGGGCCCGT
The DNA here is from genome assembly GCF_038592925.1 of Brevibacillus sp. FSL K6-2834. Taxonomy (NCBI): domain Bacteria; kingdom Bacillati; phylum Bacillota; class Bacilli; order Caryophanales; family Paenibacillaceae; genus Brevibacillus; species Brevibacillus sp. FSL K6-2834. Next base: position 282,314 of record NZ_CP151945.1, on the reverse strand, counting down.
CAATGTCAACGCCCGATGCTATTATTTTTCTATTATTTATTTAGTAAAGGGAAGTGCCCATCACGAGGACGGGCACTTCCTGCTTTGTTGCGTCTATTGCGCCGACCTGCTTTGGCGCTACTCTACCGACACAGCTTCGCGCTGCTCGTTGTTCTCGCTAGCTTGCGCTTCGTAGTCTGCACGGCTTGCTACCTTGATATTGCGATAGCGGGACATACCGGTACCGGCTGGAACCAGTTTTCCGATGATGACGTTCTCCTTCAGGCCGAGGAGGCGGTCCACCTTGCCTTTGATCGCCGCATCGGTCAGGACACGTGTTGTTTCCTGGAAGGATGCTGCCGACAGGAAGGAGTCTGTTTCCAGAGAAGCCTTGGTGATCCCCAAGAGGACTGGACGACCGACAGCAGGGCTCTTTCCTTCCATAAAGGCTTTGGCGTTTGCCTGCTCAAACTCATGCACTTCGACATAGGAGCCTGGCAAGAGATCGGTTTCGCCGCTGTCGATGACTCTCAGCTTGCGAAGCATCTGACGGATCATGACCTCGACGTGCTTGTCGTTAATTTCTACCCCTTGCATCCGGTACACTTTTTGTACCTCTTGCAGGATGTAGTTGGATACGCCGCGTTGGCCGCGTACCTTGAGCATTTCTTTCGGGTCAACGGAACCCTCTGTCAGCTCGTCACCGGCACTGAGCTTGGTGCCTACGGCTACCTTGATGCGGGAACCGTACGGTACGGCGTACACTTTGTTTTCCGCCTCGCCGCGAACCTCGATCTCACGACGGTCTTTGCCTTCGCGGATATCGATGACTTCACCGTCGATCTCGGAAATAACTGCTTGCCCTTTCGGATTGCGCGCCTCAAACAGCTCTTGAATACGCGGCAAACCTTGGGTAATATCGTCTCCCGCAACCCCCCCGGTATGGAAGGTACGCATCGTCAGCTGGGTTCCCGGCTCACCGATGGATTGAGCGGCGATGATTCCGACTGCTTCGCCGATTTCCACCTCGTCGCCGGTAGCCAGGTTGCGACCGTAGCAGCGCTTGCAGACGCCATGGCTTGTGCGGCAAGCAAGCACGTTGCGGATATAAACCTCGGTAATGCCAGCTTTTTCGATGACCTCGGCAATTTCCTCTGTAATCTCCTCGTTGCGGCCGATGATGACTTCGCCGGTCTCCGGATGGCGCACAGTCTCAAAGCATGTGCGGCCAATCAGGCGATCGGAAAGCTTCTCGATTTCTTCCTTGCCGTCCTTGATCGCTGTGACGCGAATGCCCTTGTCGGTTCCGCAATCGATCTCGCGGACGATCACGTCTTGCGCAACGTCAACCAGACGGCGGGTCAGGTAACCCGAGTCAGCGGTACGCAGAGCGGTATCGGCAAGACCTTTACGCGCACCGTGCGTGGAGATAAAGTACTCCAATACGGTCAGGCCTTCCCGGAAGTTCGATTTGATCGGCAGCTCGATGATTCGACCGGACGGGTTTGCCATCAGACCGCGCATACCAGCCAGCTGTGTGATCTGCGACACGTTACCGCGGGCACCGGAGTTCGCCATCATGAAGATCGCATTGAACTTATCCATGGACTTCATCAGCACTTCGGTTACCTCGTCCTTCGCCTTCGACCAGATGGAGATAACCCTGTCGTATCGCTCATCCTCGGTAATCAGACCGCGGCGGTATTGCGCCATAACGGTTTGTACCTTTTGATCAGCTTCTTCGAGGATTTCCTTTTTCTTTTCAGGCACGACGATGTCGGCAACAGCGATCGTAATACCGGCTTTCGTAGAGTACGTGAAGCCGAGTTCCTTGATTTTGTCCAGAATCTTCGAGGTTTCCATTGTGCCAAAACGGCGGAAGCACTCGGAGATGATGGTTCCCAAGAAACCTTTTTTCACAGCTCCCTGGTCAGGCAGCTTGGCGATAAACTCTTTTACGTTTACGCCTTTATCAAAAATGAAGAAGTCGTTTGGTACGCCCTTTTGCAGGTTCGCTTTCGTCGGAACGTTGATAAACGGCAGCTCCGGCGGGAAGATTTCGTTGAAGATCAGTTTCCCTACCGTCGTCACGAACAGAGCGTTGCGCTGTTCTTCCGTAAAGCTGGTTTTGTTCAATTCCTTCGCCGGCAGAGCAATGCGCGTATGGAGGCTGATAAAGCCGTTTTGGTATGCGGCAATCGCATCGTGAGAGTCACGGTATACCGTACCCTCGCCAATGTCCCCTTCACGCTCCAGCGTCAGATAGTAGGAACCGAGAACCATGTCCTGAGAAGGCGTTACAACCGGTTTTCCATCTTTCGGGTTCAAGATGTTCTGTGCTGCCAGCATGAGGATACGGGCTTCTGCCTGTGCCTCAGCGGACAGGGGAACGTGAACCGCCATCTGGTCACCGTCAAAGTCGGCGTTGTATGCCGTACAAACGAGCGGATGCAAACGAATCGCACGGCCTTCAACCAGTACAGGTTCGAATGCCTGAATACCAAGTCTGTGCAGCGTGGGGGCGCGGTTCAAAAGCACCGGGTGCTCGCGGATGACATCTTCCAGTACATCCCACACCTCAGGCTGAACGCGCTCTACCTTGCGCTTTGCGCTCTTGATATTGTGAGCGAGGCCTTTTGCCACCAGCTCTTTCATTACAAATGGCTTGAACAGCTCCAGCGCCATTTCTTTCGGCAGACCGCACTGATACATCTTCAGGTTTGGTCCAACCACGATAACGGAACGGCCGGAGTAGTCAACACGCTTACCGAGCAGGTTTTGACGGAAGCGTCCTTGTTTCCCTTTCAGCATATGGCTGAGGGATTTCAGCGGACGGTTACCCGGACCTGTCACCGGACGGCCGCGGCGACCGTTGTCGATCAGCGCGTCTACTGCTTCCTGCAGCATGCGTTTCTCGTTTTGCACGATAATGTCCGGTGCGCCGAGTTCCAACAGGCGTTTCAGACGGTTGTTGCGGTTGATTACGCGGCGGTACAGATCGTTCAGGTCGGAGGTGGCAAAGCGTCCCCCATCCAACTGAACCATCGGACGCAGCTCTGGCGGAATGACCGGCAGTACATCCAGAACCATCCAGTCAGGACGGTTGCCGGAATTGCGGAATGCCTCCAGTACTTCCAGACGCTTGATCGCACGGTTGCGGCGTTGGCCTTGTGCCGTTTTCAGATCTTCCTTCAGCGTCTCTACTTCTTTTTCCAGATCGATTTCCTGGAGAAGGCGTTTGATCGCCTCTGCTCCCATCATCGCCTGGAAGGAATGTCCGTATTTTTCACGGTAATTGCGGTATTCCTTTTCGGACAACAGCTGCTTTTTATCGAGCGGCGTATCGCCCGCATCGGTTACCACGTAAGATGCAAAGTAGATGACTTCCTCGAGCGAACGCGGGGACATGTCAAGAACAAGGCCCATGCGGCTCGGGATTCCTTTGAAGTACCAGATGTGAGAGACTGGGGCAGCCAGCTCGATGTGCCCCATCCGCTCACGGCGTACTTTGGCGCGGGTCACTTCCACGCCGCATCGATCGCACACGACACCTTTGTAGCGAACGCGCTTGTATTTTCCGCAATGGCACTCCCAGTCCTTGGTCGGACCGAAAATACGCTCGCAGAACAAACCGTCCTTTTCCGGTTTCAACGTACGATAGTTGATCGTTTCCGGCTTTTTCACTTCCCCGAAAGACCAGGAGCGGATCTTGTCCGGGGAAGCCAGGCCGATCTTCATATATTCGAAGTTGTTCACGTCTATCACAGGGCGTTACCTCCCTTTGTACCGGAATCTTACTCTTCGTCCAAGCTTCCGCCTTCAAGTACGAGATTCAGCTTTTCACCGCTGCCCTCGTCCTCTTCTTCCATTTCACGCATTTCAATTTCCTGCTCGTCTTCGGACAGGATTTTCACGTCCATACCCAAGCTTTGCAGTTCCTTGATGAGAACCTTGAAGGACTCAGGAACACCTGGCTCCGGTACGTTTTCCCCTTTGACGATCGCTTCGTAGGTCTTCACCCGACCAACGACGTCGTCCGACTTGACAGTAAGAATTTCTTGCAGCGTATAGGCGGCACCATAAGCCTCGAGTGCCCAAACCTCCATCTCCCCGAAGCGCTGTCCGCCAAACTGAGCTTTACCGCCCAGAGGCTGCTGCGTAACGAGCGAGTATGGACCAGTGGAACGAGCGTGGATCTTGTCGTCCACCAAGTGAGCCAGCTTCAGCATGTACACGCAACCTACCGTTACACGGCGGTCAAACGGTTCACCTGTGCGGCCATCGTACAAAATCGTTTTTCCGTCGCGGTCGAGGCCGGCTTCTTCCAGCGTCTCGAACACATCTTCCTGACGAGCTCCGTCAAATACCGGTGTCGCTACGTGGATGCCGAGCATTTTCGCCGCCATGCCAAGGTGCGTTTCCAGTACCTGACCGATGTTCATCCGGGACGGAACCCCGAGTGGGTTCAGAACGATTTCCACAGGAGAGCCATCCGGCAAGAACGGCATATCCTCCTCTGGCATGATCCGGGCAATAACCCCTTTGTTACCATGTCGACCGGCCATTTTGTCACCCACGGAAATTTTCCTTTTTTGGGCGATGTAGACGCGGACGAGTTGGTTGACACCCGGCGGCAGCTCGTCGCCGTTCTCGCGGGTAAACACTTTCACGTCGACAACGATACCGGAACCGCCATGCGGTACGCGCAAGGATGTGTCGCGAACCTCGCGTGCCTTTTCACCAAAGATGGCATGGAGCAAACGCTCTTCCGCCGTCAGCTCGGTAACCCCTTTCGGCGTTACTTTACCGACGAGGATGTCGCCGTCCTGAATTTCCGCACCGACGCGAACGATACCGCGCTCGTCAAGATTTTTCAGAGCGTCTTCGCCGACGTTCGGAATATCACGGGTGATTTCTTCCGGACCGAGCTTGGTGTCACGGGCTTCGGACTCGTACTCTTCAATATGGATAGACGTATACACGTCATCTTTTACAAGCTTTTCGCTGAGGAGAATGGCGTCCTCGTAGTTGTACCCTTCCCAGGTCATGAACGCAACGATAACGTTGCGGCCCAGTGCCAATTCGCCCTTTTCTGTGGACGGACCGTCACCGATGATGTCGCCTTTTTCAATCCAGTCGCCTTTTCTGACGATCGGGCGCTGGTTGATGCAGGTACCCTGGTTGGAACGGATAAACTTGTGCAATTTATATTTGTCGATATCGCCGGCTACTTTCTTGCCGTCGATCTCTTTATAGCGGCGTACCCAAATTTCGCGGGCTGTCACGCGCTCTACCTGACCCGGATGCTTGGCAACGATCGCCACGCCGGAGTCTTGCGCTGCTTTATGCTCCATACCGGTACCGACAAACGGCGCTTGCGGAATGAGCAATGGAACAGCCTGCCGCTGCATGTTGGAACCCATCAGCGCGCGGTTGGCGTCGTCGTTTTCCAGGAACGGAATCAAAGCGGTCGCAACCGAAACGACTTGCTTCGGAGATACGTCCATATAGTCAACCTTGTCGCGCGGGACACTCAAGATGTCGCCCTTGCGTCGGCAAATAACCATGTCGTTGATGAAGCGGCCCATTTCGTCCAAAGGCTGGTTGGCCTGAGCGACGTTGAACACGTCTTCTTCATCCGCCGTCAGATAGGCGATTTCATCCAGAACGTAACCGGTCTCCGGGTCTACCTTGCGACGCGGCGTTTCAATGAATCCATAGTCATTGATCCGGGCAAAGGAAGACAGCGAGTTGATCAAACCGATGTTCGGACCCTCCGGCGTCTCAATCGGACACATACGGCCGTAGTGAGAGTGGTGAACGTCACGCACTTCAAAGCCCGCGCGCTCACGAGTCAAACCACCGGGACCGAGTGCAGACAGACGGCGTTTGTGCGTCAGCTCTGCAAGCGGGTTGGTCTGATCCATAAACTGCGACAACTGGGAGCTTCCGAAGAACTCCTTGATCGCTGCGATGACCGGACGGATGTTGATCAGCGCTTGCGGCGTGATCTGGTTTTGATCCTGAATGGACATCCGCTCGCGAACTACGCGCTCCATACGGGAAAGACCGATGCGGAACTGGTTCTGCAACAGCTCACCAACGGAACGCAGACGACGGTTGCCCAAATGGTCGATGTCATCGGTAGAACCGACTCCATGAAGCAGGTTCATGAAATAGTTGATCGCCGCAACGATATCAGCAGGCGTGATGTGCTTAACGGTCTTATCGACGTTTCCATTGCCGATGACCTTGATCACTTTGCCGTCGTCAAGCGGAGAGAAGATGTTGATGGATTGCAGACGGATCATATCCTCTTCGAGAACACCGCCGTGCGTCCGTACATCTACGAACCCTACGCTCTCTTCCAGCATCGGCAAAATCCGGTCAAGAATCCGGCGGTCAATCATTTGACCTGCTTCTGCGATAATTTCACCTGTGCTCGTATCTACCAACGTCTCAGCCAGACGCTGATTGTAGAGACGGTTTTTCAGGTGAAGCTTCTTGTTCATTTTATAGCGACCAACGGATGCCAGGTCGTAGCGCTTCGGATCGAAAAAACGGGAAATGAGCAAGCTCTTCGCGTTCTCGACTGTCGGCGGCTCACCCGGACGCAGACGCTCATAGATTTCAATCAGCGCCTTTTCCGTAGAGTCGGTATTGTCTTTCTCCAGCGTATTTTTGATATACTCGTCCTCACCCAGCAGGTTGAGAATCTCGATGTCGGAACCAAAGCCGAGAGCGCGCAAAAGCACCGTTACCGGGATCTTCCGGGTACGGTCGATACGGACGTAAATGACATCCTTCGCGTCCGTCTCCAACTCCAACCACGCGCCACGGTTTGGAATAACGGTAGCGGTAAATGTTTGCTTGCCGTTTTTGTCCACTTTGGTGTTGTAATATACACTGGGGGAACGAACAAGCTGGCTGACAATGACACGCTCAGCCCCGTTAATAATGAAGGTTCCCGTTTCGGTCATGAGCGGGAAGTCCCCCATGAAGACTTCTTGTTCCTTCACTTCGCCCGTCTCTTTGTTAAGCAAGCGGACCTTCACGCGCAGAGGCGCTGCATAGGTGACGTCACGTTCTTTCGACTCGTCCACGTCATACTTGGGCTCACCCAGGCTGTAATCGATAAATTCCAGCACAAGGTTACCCGTAAAGTCCTGGATCGGAGAAATGTCCTGAAACATTTCACGCAAGCCTTCATCCAGGAACCACTGGTAAGACTTTTGCTGAATCTCGATCAGATTTGGAAGGCCCAGCACTTCGTTAATACGCGAATACGTACGACGCTGGCGGTGTCGGCCACTTTGAATCACTTTACCTGCCAACTTATTCACCCCTCAGGTTGTGTTTTCACACATAGAAAACTGGGCATCCGGCAAGCTTTTCAGCAGACGAATGCCTTGGTGCGAGCAAAAATAAAAATGGGTTAAAGCAGCGTTACCATTTTTAACCCAAAGGAAATCTATTTTATAAGAATTCCCATCTTTTTACACCGTCATTCCTCCTTTGATAAAAAAGCAGGAAAGCCGTTTTGATAATGAGAACTGCTAAAAAAATAGACATTAATCCCATATTGACATTTTATAATGCTAACATATTGAAATATGCACGTCAAGGGACTATTTTTTATTTCTTGCCTGCCGTGCGCAGATGTGCGTTCTGCTACTTCCTCGCTCTAAAAATGGAATACCCTTTTTTCTTGTCTACCTCTTCAACTTCGCGGTAGACTTCCTGCAGCTTTCGCAAAGCGGAAGGCGCCCCTTGTTTCTTCTGAATCACTACCCACATCTCGCCGCCTTCAGCAAGCAGCTCGTACCCTTCCGTAAAAATGCGATGGACGATCTCCTTGCCGGCCCGAATCGGCGGATTGGTTACAATGACGTCAAACACCCGCCCCTGAACAGCGCTGTACACATCACTGACAAGGATCTCCACATTCGTGATCCCGTTCAATTGAGCATTTCGACGGGCCAGTTCAACTGCACGCTCGTTGACATCGAGCATCGTAACCTGCCCCTTGTTGGCCAGCTTGGCTGCAGTTAGCCCCATCGGCCCGTACCCGCAGCCAACATCCAGCACGCGGGCATGCTCATCGAACTCCATCGTCTCGATTAGCAGCTGACTGCCAAAATCAACCCGATCCCGGGAGAATACACCCGCATCCGTAATAAAACGAAGCTCATGCCCCCGCAGTGTGAACGTAAACTGCTGCTCGTCATGCTTGGCTCCCGGGCGGCTCGTGTAGTAGTGATCTGCCACGTATGGTCCACCTTTCCTCTTCGATAGGCTTGGTTCCTTCTTACAGAAAATCCCCCTGCCGCAGGCAAGGGGATATATTCCACTTTCAGGAAGCTAACTTACTTCACTTCTACAGTTGCGCCAGCTTCTTCGAGTTTTGCTTTGAGGGATTCTGCTTCTTCTTTGGAAACGCCCTCTTTGAGTGTTTTTGGAGCGTTGTCTACCAGGTCTTTTGCTTCTTTCAGACCCAGGCCAGTCAGCTCGCGAACAACTTTGATAACGTTGATTTTGGAAGCGCCGCCGCTTACCAGGTTTACAGTGAATTCAGTTTGCTCAGCAGCAGCTTCAGCTCCGCCACCAGCAACTACAGCTACAGGAGCAGCAGCAGTTACGCCGAATTCTTCTTCAATTGCTTTTACCAGATCGTTCAGTTCGAGAACGGACATACCTTTGATCGCTTCCAAGATTTGCTCTTTGCTCATCTTATTGTCCTCCCATTCATGGATAAGTGTATTGGTTCGGTTGCTCACACAACCAGTTGGGTTTGTAACCCGTTCAGGCGATTACGCGCCTTGGCCTTCTTTTTGCTCGGAAACGGCTTTGACTGCCAGTGCGAAGTTGCGCACAGGAGCTTGCAGCACGCTGAGAAGCATGGACAGGAGACCTTCGCGGGAAGGCAGTGCTGCCAGCGCTTTGATTTCATCAGCGCCCACTACTTTTCCTTCGATTACGCCACCCTTGATTTCCAGCTTTTCGTTTTTCTTCGCAAATTCAGCGATGATTTTCGCAGGAGCGATTACATCTTCAGTGGAGAACGCGATTGCGTTTGGACCGGTGAGGTACTGATCCAGTTCAGTCAGGTTCTCTTTCGCTGTAGCGAGTCGAGTCAGTGTGTTTTTCAGAACTACGAATTCGATACCTGCTTCACGCAGTTGTCTACGCAGCTCAGTTACTTGCGCTACAGTCAGACCGCGGTAATCAGCGACTACTGTTGTTTGGCTATTGCGCAGTTTTGTAGCGATTTCATTTACCGCTTGTACTTTCTCTTCACGAATAACGGTTGGACGAATTTCTGCCAATGGTTACACCTCCCGTGCTCTATCCTGGAAAAAAGAATGCCCTCGTAGCATCTACGAGGGCATAATGTATATCGTCAAAGGAAATCTAGCATTTCCTCTATCCGCTTCATTACACGCCTCGGAGGGATATTAAGCAGGGCTTTTGGGCTCTGCACCTTCTGTCTACGGCATGGCATATTCTTTTCATCAACAGGAACTATCTTATCAACTTCCACCAGGGAAGTCAACTATCATTATTTTACAGCTACACGAACGCCAGGACCCATCGTGGAGCTGATGGATACGTTTTTCATGTAAACGCCTTTTGCTGCCGCTGGTTTCGCACGGTTCAGCGCTTCAGTCAGCGCAGCGAGGTTTTCAGCCAGCTTCTCGGCATCAAAGGAAACCTTACCGATTGGAGCGTGGATGTTACCTGCTTTGTCAACGCGGTACTCAATTTTACCAGCTTTGATTTCGTTAACGGCTTTGGTTACATCAAATGTAACGGTACCGGTTTTCGGGTTTGGCATAAGGCCTTTTGGACCGAGCACGCGACCCAGTTTCCCTACTTCACCCATCATGTCAGGGGTAGCTACGACTACGTCAAAGTCGAACCAACCGCCTTGAATTTTTGCGATCATGTCTGCATCGCCGACATAATCTGCACCAGCTGCTTCTGCTTCTTTCGCTTTTTCGCCTTTCGCGAAAACGAGAACGCGCTGTACTTTACCAGTACCGTGCGGCAGAACAACTGCACCGCGGATTTGTTGGTCAGCACGCTTCGGGTCTACACCCAGACGGAATGCTGCTTCCACGGATTCGTCAAACTTAGCAGAAGCTGCTTTTTTAACCAGCTCGATACCTTCTGCTACTTCGTATACTTTGTTCTTGTCAATCAGCTTCGCAGCCTCTTGGTACTTCTTGCCACGTTTTGCCATGTTTTAAAATCTCCCTTCAATGTGGTCGTAGCGGTTTGATCCTCCCACAAACAAGGGGCACAGCTCGTGTACCCCTCATTGCAACAAAGACAATTAGTCTTCGATCACGATACCCATGGAACGAGCGGTACCTTCCACCATGCGCATAGCCGCTTCCACGGTTGCTGCGTTCAGGTCAGGGCGCTTCAGTTCAGCGATTTCACGAACTTTATCGCGTTTCAGGGTAGCAACTTTCGTCTTGTTCGGCACGCCGGAACCAGACTCGATACCAGCAGCTTTCTTCAGCAGAACAGCAGCCGGCGGAGTTTTCGTAATGAAAGTAAAGGAACGGTCTTCAAAAACAGTAATTTCTACTGGAATGATCATTCCTACTTCGCTCTCAGTACGAGCGTTGAATTCTTTACAGAATCCCATGATGTTTACACCAGCTTGACCGAGAGCCGGACCTACTGGAGGTGCAGGATTCGCTTTACCTGCCGGGATTTGCAATTTAATTACGCGGATAACCTTCTTAGCCACGTAAGACACCTCCTTACTTCACATGTGGTTATTACGGGGGAATGCCCCCTCCCACTGTTTTGCCGAAAGTCCTATGTAGACTTTCCATCTATAGTGAGAGTGCAAGAAACCCCTTATGGTTGGGGAAATAAGAAACAACATGAAATGTACCACATAGCGTGGTCATTTTCAAGATGAATCCTAATCCAATTTTTGAATCTGTGTAAAGTCTAGCTCGACCGGCGTTTCGCGACCGAAGATATCGACCAGTACGCGAACCTTTTGTCTGTCAGGATGAATCTCGATGATTTCTCCGGTACGGTTGGAGAACGGACCGTCAGTCACGCGCACCATGTCACGAAGATCAAAATCGACTTTGATTTTGGGAATCTCGATCCCCATCTGACGCAGGATCATATCGGCCTCTTCAGGACGAAGCGCTGTCGGTTTGGAACCAGCGCCCGTGGATCCGACAAAGCCGGTAACCCCAGGGGTGTTGCGCACGACATACCAAGAGTCGTCGGTCATCACCATTTCAACAAGGACATATCCTGGAAACACCTTTTTCGTGACGGTGCGCTTTTTGCCGTCCTTCGTCTCCACTTCTTCTTCCGTGGGTACGAGAACGCGGAAGATCTTGTCTTCCATGCCCATCGACTCGACGCGCTTCTCCAGATTTGTCTTTACCTTGTTTTCATAACCCGAGTACGTATGAACCACATACCATGCTTTTTCCATATCCACAAGGACGTTATCCGTCCGTCCCTCCTAGGCGTGCAAAATTACGTTCCTAAAATCAAATCAATAAGGCGCGAGATACCCAGATCAACGACAAAGAAGAAAGCAGCGAGAAGCGTAACCGTAATGAGAACGACGACCGTGTAGGTGGTCAATTCCTTTCGGTTTGGCCAGCGGACCTTCTTCAGTTCTGATTTCACATCGCCGAAAAATTCACCGGTCCGGCGAAAACTAGATCCTATTCTTGCTAGGAAACCCACACTGCCACCCCCTGACTTCGTCGCTTCCGTTCATTACTTCGTTTCGCGATGAAGGGTCTGCTTCTTGTCACGGGAGCAATACTTTTTCAGCTCGACACGCTCAGTAGTAGTGCGCTTGTTTTTCGTGGAGATATAGTTACGCTCGCCACACTCAGTGCACGCCAACGTGATGTTTACTCGCATTTATTGCCACCTCCATCTCATTTCAAACCTACGTATTCAAAAGAACAAGGATAAAATAGTACGGGAAAACCGCTACTTTTTCCTGACCATTTTAACAAAGCAACCATAGGCAAGAGAGAAATGTGGCCATGGTTACCTAAACAAATTTATCATACCAGTCAACCCATGTCAACAAAACGTCTTGACAAAGCGGAAGCATTTTGTTCCAAAAGAAAAGAGAGATTCTGCGATGCTACAGATGAATCTCTCTGCCTTCCAAATACTTTTCCAATTTGCGTTTTACCCGCTGCAGGGCATTGTCTATCGATTTGACATGCCGCTTGAGTTCTACAGCAATTTGCTGATAGGATCGGCCGTCCAAATACAGCATCAATACCTGACGCTCCAGATCGCTCAGAATTTCGCTCATCTTCCCTTCGATGTCGTCGAATTCTTCGCGATTGATGAACAATTCTTCAGGGTCAGTCACCTTCGTCCCGCAAATCACATCGAGCAGGGTGCGGTCAGAATCTTCATCGTATATAGGCTTGTCCAGCGATACATACGAGTTGAGCGGAATATGCTTTTGCCGGGTTGCTGTCTTAATCGCAGTAATAATCTGACGGGTTATGCACAATTCGGCAAACGCCTTGAACGACGTGAGCTTGTCCCCTCGGAAGTCGCGAATAGACTTGTACAATCCAATCATGCCTTCTTGGACGATGTCTTCGCGGTCTGCCCCAATGAGAAAATAGGACCTCGCTTTTGCCCTTACGAAATTCTTGTACTTGTTGATCAAGTACTCTAAGGCTTCGGCATCATTGTCACGAACCAGATCAACTACCTCTTCGTCGGACATTAACTCATATTGGGCATGCTTCAGCTCCTTGAGGTCAACGCTCACAATGATCCCCCCGCCATCCGGTTATTCCACAGATAGGGCTATTATACATGCGCCGTAAAAAAGCGTCAACCGAATCCAGGTTATTCCCTTCGCCATTTTTCGAATATTTTCGCTATTTCCCCATCCAAGGAAATACGCGTGGAGAAGCGTTCTTCACGAGTCTTCTCCACCTGCTCTTTGATCTCCTTGCCGATACTTTCCATGTCATGAAGCAACTCCCTCGCTGACTTGCGCAAGGCTCCCTGGCCAAAAATGACACGCTGGGATGTATAGTCCGAGGTCGCTACATAAATTTGTCGATTTTTCGCGTAATGTTCTGCCACAAGCTGCTCAATTTTTTCATCGGCCGTCTCTTTTTTCTTGGTGAAATAGATGTCTATCTGATAATCGCTCATCTGTCTTCCGATACCCGGCACATTGTAGGCATCAAATACGATCATGACCTTTATGCCCGTAAAGCTCTGGTAATCTGCCAGCTTGGAGATCAACAGATCACGGGCTTCGTCCATGCGCTCCTCCTCTTTGAGAACGCGCAGGTCGGGCCAGGCTCCGATGATGTTATAGCCGTCAACAATCAAAAGTTGCTTGGCTTTCCTTTTTGCCATGTCACTTCACCTGTGCCGACAAAGGACTCCTCGCGCGGTAAACTTCGTACATGAGAAGGGCAGCAGCTACTGAGGCATTCAGCGAGGTGACATTTCCCGCCATGGGCAGGCTGTACAGGAAATCACAGTTGTCCTTTACCAATCTGCTCATGCCCTTGCCTTCGCTGCCGATCACGATCGCCAGCGGCATCGAGTAATCGCCTTGGCGGAAGTCTTGTTTGGCACTGGCGTCCGTCCCGGCGATCCAGACGCCTTTTTCCTTCAGTTCCTCCATCGTACGAACCAGGTTGGTCACCCGCGCTACGGGGACGTAGTTGATTGCGCCGGCGGAGGCCTTTGCTACAGTCGCCGTCAAACTGACCGAACGCCGTTTCGGAATGACAATTCCGTGCGCTCCCACCGCATCTGCCGTCCGCATGATGGACCCCAGGTTGTGGGGGTCCTCGAGCTCATCGAGCAGTATGAGGAACGGCAGTTCATTGCGTTCCTCGGCTCTCTTCAGAATGTCCTCCACTTCGACGTAGTCATAGGCGGCGACTGAGGCAATCACACCCTGGTGATTGTCGGTGCCGCAAAGCTGGTCGAGCTTTTTGCGGTTGGCCGTGGTGACAATCACCCCTTGCTCCTTGGCAAGGGAAAAAATGGGTCCCATCAAATTTTTATTGGTCCCTTCCGCTATCCATATCTTGTTCATGGTACGGCCAGACCGCAACGCCTCGATAATCGGATTCTTTCCGACAATCCACTCTTCACTCATGTCCGTATACTCCTTCCACAATGGCAAATGCCTGCTCCATAATCTCCGCCAGCCGCTCTTCTTTCCCGCACAGATACAAGTAGCCGACGAGCGCCTCAAAAGCGGTAGCGTGCCGGTAATCGATAATATCGGCATTCTTTGCGCTGGAGCCGGATTTGGCGTTGCGCCCGCGCCTCACCACCGCTGCCTCCTCTTCCGTGAACAGAGGCATCAGGGTCAGCAGGATGTTAGCCTGCGCTTTTGCAGAGACGTACTGATTGGCCGTCTTGTGAAGCACATTTGGCTTGACCAGACCTTTTGCGATTAAATGGTAGCGAACGCAATGCGAATACGTAGCGTCGCCCAAAAAAGCGAGCACCAGCGGATTTAACAAATGCGGGTCTTTTGATAGCTCTTCCTTTTGCATGTTTTGTTATGCCCCTTTATTTTCTGCGCCAGCGAACACCTTGAGGGGTATCCTCCAGTACAATTCCCTTTTCGCTGAGGAGATCGCGAATCTCGTCGGCACGAGCAAAGTTGCGTAAGCGGCGCGCTTCCGTACGCTCTCCGATGAGCGCCTCCACCTCGCTGTCCAGCAGCTCCTCCGCCTGTTCAAGCTGCACGCCGAGTACGCTCGTCAGCTCCGTCAGCAGCGAGAGATACTGCTCGACTTGCTCCCGACCGACATTTTGATTGCGCAAGTACAGATTGGCTTCCTTGACGACCTCGTAAACGACCGTAATCGCATTGGCCGTATTCAGATCGTCGTCCATCTCGGCAATGAACTGTTCCCGCAGCTGACTGATCGTGCGGGCCTGTTCTTCGGCCAGCCCGTTCGGCTCCTGCGGCCGGGCAGTCTCCAGGCGATGGCGGAGATTGGCGTAAGCCGTCTTAATGCGCTCCAATCCATTGGCAGCCTGTTCGAGAAGATCATCGCTGAAGTTGATCGGATTGCGGTAGTGACCCTGCAGCATGAAAAATCGGATCAGCTCTCCGCCGTAATGCTGGATCAGGTCGCGTGCAAGGATGAAGTTTCCGAGCGACTTGGACATTTTTTCATTGTTGATGTTGAGCATCCCGTTGTGAAGCCAGTAGCGGGCAAATACTTTTCCCGTGTAGCACTCAGATTGAGCAATTTCATTTTCATGGTGAGGGAAAACAAGATCGGCTCCCCCCGCGTGAATATCGATCTGGTCTCCGAGAAACTTCAATGCCATTGCCGAGCACTCGATATGCCAGCCGGGACGGCCTTCTCCCCACGGACTGCTCCAGCTTACCTCACCCGGCTTGGCTGCCTTCCACAGCGCAAAATCAAGCGGGTTTTCTTTCTTTTCATTGATCTCTACGCGAGCGCCCGCCTGCAGCTCATCGAGAGGCTGATGGGAAAGCTTGCCGTACTCGGTGAAACGGCCAGTGCGGAAATAAACGTCACCCTCACTATCATAGGCATATCCTTTTTCAATCAGTCCTTCGATAAACTGAATGATCTCCGGAATGGTCTGCATGACCCTGGGCTGGATGTCCGGCGGCAGGATATTGAGGGAACGCAGATCTTCGTTAAAGGCGTCTGTATACCGATCTGCCACCTCTTTTACCGTGATGCCCTCCTCGTTGGCTTTCCGGATCAGCTTATCGTCGACATCTGTAATATTTTGCACAAAAGTAACCTCGTAGCCCCGGTATTTCAGGTAGCGGCGGAGCGTATCAAACACAATGGCCGGACGGGCATTGCCGATGTGGATGTAGTTGTACACAGTCGGTCCGCACACGTACATCTTCACTTTGCCGGGTTCCAGTGGAACAAACGCTTCCTTTTGTTTGGTCAGCGTATTAGTGAACTGAATGCTCATTATCCTTCTTATCCTCCCTCAAAGCGCTCACTTCTTTGCGCAACTGCTCGATTTCCTGCTGCATGGTCCGAATCATGTCCGCCACCGGGTCGGGCAAATTGACGTGGTCCAGATCATTCGTGACCTTTTTTCCGTCCTGTATGCGGATGCGGCCCGGAATACCTACGACCGTAGAATTGGGCGGCACCTCCTGCAGCACGACCGAGCCTGCCCCGATCTTGGAATTATCTCCGATTTTAAAGGAACCCAGCACTTTAGCCCCTGAAGCGATAATTACATTATTGCCTACAGTCGGATGCCGCTTCCCTTTTTCCTTGCCTGTCCCGCCCAATGTTACCCCTTGATAAATGGTGACATTGTCACCGATCTCACAGGTCTCCCCGATCACGACACCCATCCCGTGGTCAATAAACAGCCGGTTGCCGATCTTGGCCCCTGGATGAATCTCGATTCCGGTGATGAAGCGGAAAAACTGCGAAATAGCCCGCGCAAGCGTAAACCAACCGGCTTTCCAGCACTTATGGGCAATGCGATGTCCCCATATCGCATGAAGTCCGGAATACGTCAACACCACTTCGAATGTGCTGCGTGCTGCCGGATCACGCTCAAATACTGCCTGAATGTCATCCCTCATCTGTGAAAGCACAGGGTTTCACCTCCTGCTTCGTTTACCTCTCCAAAAATGATTGCTGAAAAAAATGATTGTAGAAAAACAAAAACGCCTCTGCCGCCTTCGAATCAGAAGGAGGCAGAGACGGGTTGAACCGCGGTTCCACTCTGCTTAGATCGCCAATTGTCCGTCAAAATGAACGAACACGGCAAATCTCGCTCTTTCCCGATAACGGCGGGCCACCGATTGCCCTACTGCCGGTCTTGTCAATACAGATAGACGCCGGGTTCGGGGTCACAGCTCACAGGTGCATTTCCTGACAGGTCTCGCCGGACGGCTCTCACCTTTCCATCCTCTCTTTGGACGAGACTTGCTGCAGTACTCTCCTGGTCATAGCTATATTGCATCAGGCGATCAAAAACGTCCGCCCTTGCAGTATTCATTTCCTTACTCGCCGTTTGCCAATACGCGCTTTACACGCTCAAGCACGGTCTGTTGTCCCAGCAGATAGAGCGTTTCCGCCAGATCGCGGCCATGCGCCTGACCGGTGGCCGCAACGCGGACCGGCATGAACAGAGCCTTTCCTTTATGGCCTGTTTCTTTCTGCACGTCTTTCAAAATGGCCTTGATCGTATCTGCATTATATTCAGCAGCCGCCTCAAGGTGTTTGGCAAAGGAAGTCAATACCTCCGGCAATTGCGGTTCCTTGAGTACAGCTCTTGCCTCTTCATCGTACACCACTTCTTCGAGGAAGAAAAGAGCGGCCAGCGGCACAATCTGCGCACAGTACGACATCTGCTCCTGATAGAGGGCGACGATGCTGCGTACCCACGCCTTTTTCTCCTCGCTCAGTTCCTCATCGATAAAGCCGGCTTTTTGCAAATGAGGAATGCACATCTCCGTAATCAGATCAACCGATTGACGTTTGATGTAGAAGTTGTTCATCCAGTTCATTTTCGTGGAGTCGAACACTGCCGGCGATTTGCTCACGCGCTCTTCCGAGAACAGCTTGATCAGCTCGTCCAGCGAGAAGATCTCTTCTTCTCCGCCTGGAGACCAGCCGAGCAGCACCAGGAAGTTGACGATCGCGTCCGGCAGGAAACCGAGCTCGCGATACTGTTCAATAAACTGGATGATGCTCTCGTCGCGCTTGGACATCTTTTTGCCTTCCTGATTGAGGATCAGCGCCAGATGGCCAAACTGAGGCGGCTCCCAGCCAAACGCTTCGTAAATCATCAGCTGGCGAGGCGTATTGGACAGATGCTCCTCCCCGCGGAAGACGTGACTGATCTTCATCAGGTAGTCGTCAATGACAACAGCAAAATTGTAAGTCGGGATCCCGTCCGGTCGACAGATGACAAAGTCGCCCATCTCTTTGGAATCAAACGTAACCTGCCCGCGAATCAAATCGTTGACCACGTACTGTTTGTCATCCGGCACCATAAAGTGGATGGATGGGGTGCGGCCCTCCCTTTCGTACTGTTCACGCTGTTCCGGTGTAACATGGCGATGCTTCTCCAGGATGCGCGGCGTTTCTCCACGGGCGATCTGTTCCTCACGCTCCGCATCGAGCTCTTCCTTGGTCGCGTAACAGTAGTACGCTTTCCCTTCAGCCAGAAGCTGATCGATGTACTTGCGGTAAATGTCGAGACGATCCATCTGGCGGTAAGGTCCGTACGGGCCGCCGATGTCCGTCCCCTCTTCCCAGGTGATGCCCAGCCACTTCAGATTTTTCATCTGTTCTTCGTCGGCGTTTTCTACGTTCCGGGTCTGATCCGTATCCTCGATCCGAACGATGAAAGAGCCTCCGTGATGCTTGGCGAACAAATAGTTGAAAAGTGCAGTGCGCGCACCGCCAATATGTAAATGTCCAGTCGGACTTGGAGCATACCGTGTGCGGATTTCTTTAGCCATGATTGCGCCATCCTTTCGTGAAGCAATAATCGCTTCCTTCTGTCACTTCGTATCTACGGGTTAATCTTACACCCAGTCCGCATTACTTGACAAGCAAGCAGGCGGCTTGGGCAGCAATTCCCTCTCCTCGTCCGGTAAAGCCCAATTTTTCCGAGGTGGTGGCCTTTACGTTAACCTGCGACAAATCCTCTGCTTCAAGCACTCTGGCAATCAGCTCGCGCATCTGCGGAATATAAGGGGCCATTTTGGGAGCCTGCGCAATGATCGTAGCGTCGAGGTTGCCCAGACGGTATCCCTTTTGTTTAACCAGCTCCCACACATGCTCCATCAGCTTGACGCTGTCGGCATCTTTAAAGGCAGGGTCCGTATCGGGAAAGTGACGGCCGATATCGCCCTCGCCAATCGCCCCGAGCAATGCGTCGCTGATCGCGTGCAGCAGGACATCAGCGTCCGAGTGGCCGAGCAGCCCTTTTTCATACGGGATCGTTACTCCGCCAATAATGCAGGGACGTCCCTCCACTAATTGATGCACATCAAAGCCTTGTCCGATTCTCATGATCCCTCTCCCTTTCTTCTCCGCAAGATTTCTTCTCCAAACCACAGATCATCCGGCGTGGTGATCTTGATGTTTTCGTAACTTCCCCGGACAACACTGACGGTATGCCCCAGCCATTCGACCAGCATCGCGTCGTCGGTACCTGTCTTGCCTGCCTGCAATGCCGCTTCATGCGCCTCTCGCAACAAGGAAACGAGAAAAGCTTGTGGGGTTTGGACCGCCCACAAGCTCTCGCGTGCCGGGGTCGACTGGACTACTCCGTCAGCCCCTACCACTTTGATGGTATCCTTGACGGGAACGGCCATGATCGAAGCCCGATCACGCCGCACCTGCCGAATCATCTCGCTGATTTGTTCACGAGTTACGAAAGGACGGGCAGCATCGTGTACCAGCACGTACGAGCAGTCTGAGGAAAGAGCAGCCAAGCCGTTTCTGACGCTGTCCTGCCTTTCGGCTCCGCCAAGCACAACGGTCAGCTTCAGCTTCTCCTGGCGCTTCCACTTCAGTACCTCTTCATGATCCTGTGCGCTTACCACCAGTACAATTTCCCCGATTTCGGGATGGCTGGTGAACAGGCGTACCGTACGAGTCAAG
Organism: Brevibacillus sp. FSL K6-2834; assembly: GCF_038592925.1. Classification (NCBI taxonomy): domain Bacteria; kingdom Bacillati; phylum Bacillota; class Bacilli; order Caryophanales; family Paenibacillaceae; genus Brevibacillus; species Brevibacillus sp. FSL K6-2834. Next base: position 262,665 of record NZ_CP151945.1, on the reverse strand, counting down.
ATCGGCTCACCGCCAAGCGGCAGCCAAAGCTTGTTACGTTCTGCTCCCATGCGCTTCCCGGAACCAGCCGCAACGATTACGACTCCCGTTTCCACGTTACTTCCTCTCCAGTCTCTCTGCTCTGGATGTTCGAAAAGGGAGGCTGCATCCCTCCCCTTCGCTTCATCCCTTACAACGCTTTTTCCAAAAGCTTCGGCTTGGCGAAGATCATCCTTCCAGCCGATGTTTGCAATACGCTGGTTACGAGCACTTCCAGATCGTGCCCGATGTAGTCGCGGCCGCCCTCAACGACGATCATCGTGCCATCGTCGAGATAAGCCACTCCCTGGCCATGCTCCTTGCCGTCCTTGATGACTTGCACAGTCAGCTCTTCGCCCGGGAGCACCACCGGTTTCACTGCATTGGCCAGATCGTTGATATTCAGGACAGCCACTCCCTGCAGCTCGCACACCTTGTTCAGGTTGAAATCATTGGTGACGACTTTGCCGTTCATCACCTTCGCCAGCTTGATCAGCTTGCTGTCCACTTCCGAAACTTCTTCAAAGTCTCCCTCGTAGATCTGAACCTTTACCTTCATTTCCTTTTGAATCTTGTTTAGAATGTCCAGACCGCGACGTCCGCGGTTTCTTTTCAGTACATCGGAAGAATCTGCGATATGCTGCAGCTCCTCCAGCACAAAACCGGGGATAACGAGTACGCCCTCGAGAAAGCCGGTCCGGCAAATGTCGGCGATTCGTCCGTCAATAATCACGCTTGTATCCAGGATTTTATACTCCACGTTGGACGGAGACCCGCCACTTTCCTTCTTGGACTTGTCCTTGCGCCCGATGGAAAAGACGGACATGATCTCGTCGCGCTTGCGGAATCCCACCTGAAAGCCGAGATAGCCGAGTAATGCGGAAACCATCAGCGGCAGCAAATCGCTGACTACCGGTATCGGGATGTTGCTGAGCTGGAGAAATAATAAAAAGGCAACGATAAGACCAATAATCAACCCCAAAGCTCCAAACATGACATCCACGATCGGCAATTTTAACAGCGTCTCTTCACCCCAGCGGACGATTCTCAATGTGTAATCGACAAACCAGTTGGCGAAGAAGAAGAACAGCACGGCTCCCAAAACAGCTCCGATGTAGCTTGTGTACTTAAAGTCACCAAAATTTAAAAGCGTGTTCAAGAGGTTAAAAAGATCAGGACCAAACTTGAAGCCCAAACCTCCTCCGACAAGTATAAAACAAATTTTCCCTAATCGGCGAACCATGCTTTCACCTCCTTGATATTAATATAGACAGAAGCTTTGCTGAAAAACCCTGCTTATCAAAAACATAATGCTAACGAATATGCTGCGAGACTTTCCCTCACTATAACAAAAGTTAAATTCTAGTGTCAAATAGCCAAAAATTTTAACATACATGGCAATTTAACGTCAATGGAGAACTTCCGTTTCCCTCGGTTTCAAATTGACAGCAGCCGGATTCCCTTCTTATAATGACAGTAATGCATTGAATAAAAATTCTGAAGATGGTAGCAGCCTAAAGCAGAGGTGAATCATATGGAAAAGCGAAACGTGGACGACTTTCAATCCCAAGTTTCGGAGCTGCTGATCAGACATCGCAGCGTTCTGGACGTTATGTCCAAAGTTCAAGAAAGCGCAGCCCGCATCAACCGTTCACTCACCAAAGCCATCACCGAATGCGGCTGTGTCGAAGTAGTGGCCAGAAAGCAAACCTACGATCCCCAAAAAAGCCTGCAGGATAACCAGACACTGCTGGACACACATTTTTCCGGCCCTTTGTGCGAGCATTGCCGTGACGTAGTTACCGCTGAACTGGGCAAAAATCTCTTTTATCTCACTGCGCTATGCAATATTACTGATATCCGGCTCGAAGATGTCATCCAAAAGGAATCGGAGCGGTTACATACCCTTGGTGTATTTAACCTTTCATAAAGCTCCCATTTGGTATTACGAATGAAACAACAAAAAAGTTGCGTGCTCACAGAAAAAACCCGCTTCCATAGAGCGGGTTTTTTGCGCGCGGTTATTCAAATGGCAGCGATTCGTTTTCTTCCTTCTTTTCTTTTCGCAATTTTTTCAGGAGTAGGTCAACGTTTTTTTTTATCCCGTAAAGTGCGTAAAATGCCAATGGCAAGAAGACAATTTTCGGGAACTGCTGCGGGTATTTGACCGCGAAAACGACTACGATCGCAACGATAATGGGTGTGATCCAATACGCTGCTTTGGGAATCCCCACTTTTTTGAAGTTGGGGTACTTGATGTTGGATACCATCAGAAAAGCGAGCAGCAGCATGCTGACCGCGAGCAACGCTACATTAAACACATGATGGTACAGCGCAAGCGTAGCCAACACCCCGCCTGCAGCCGTAATCGGCAACCCGATAAAATAGCCTGGCACACCTGCTTGTACGTTAAAACGGGCGAGTCGCAGAGCACCGCAGATCGGGAAAACGGCTGTCACGAAAATGCCGATCAAATTGAGATCTTGCAGGGCCACCACGTACATGATAAAAGCCGGGGCCACTCCAAATGTAATCACGTCGGAAAGAGAATCCAATTCTTTGCCAAATTCGCTCTGTGCATTCAGCATGCGAGCCACGCGTCCATCCAGACCATCCATCAACATACCAATAATTACCGTAATCGCAGCATACTCCACATATTGGTTGCCCTGAAAGGCGAGAATGATGGCTACGATACCCAAGAACAAATTGCTCACGGTTAGCATGTTCGGTAACGATTTAACGAACATAGACTACCTCCTGGTTTCCTGCGCAAAGGAGAAACGGGTATGGCAATTCTGCCAGCCCTTGCTTTGTAATCCTTTGGCAATATCAAAACAATAATGTCTCTATCCTATTCTAACTCAAATGTGTCTGTCAATGAACACCTGTTCTTGAATTCTCTTCAGTCCGTCTTTGATCGCCCGTGCGCGAACCTCTCCAATGCCGTCAACCTCGTCCAGTTCTTCGATCGTTGCCATCATGATTCGGGGCAAATTGTGAAAATGCTCAACGAGATTTGAGATGATCGAAATGGGAAGGCGAGGAATTTTGTGCAGGATCCGATACCCGCGGGGCGAGAGAGACTCTTCCAGCATGTTCGGGTTGGCCGAATAACCGAGAATCCGTAAAAAAGCCCCCATTTCGAGCACCTCTTCTGCTGAGAGCTTTTTCATCTCCTTCAAGACTTGCTCTGGCTGCACGGCAGGATTTTTGGCGTAATCGCGGATCAGCATGTGCGCTTCTTCTTCGATATTGCCGACCAATTCCTCCAGCTGCATGGTGACAAGCCGGCCTTCCGTCCCTAATTCGTATATATATTTGGTGATCTCTGCTTTAATGCGCAGCACCATTTCGATTCTCTGCAGCACAGAGGTTACCTCATGGAGCGTCACCAGCTCTTCGAACTCCAGCGCTCCGAGGTTGGTTAGGGTCTGATCGAGTACAGCCTTGTACTTTTCCAGCGTGGAAATCGCTTGGTTGGCCTTGGCCAGAATCACGCTGATCTCGTTCAGGACATAGCGGAATGGACCTTGGTACAAGGTAATGACGTTGCGGCGCTGGGAAATGGCGATGACCAGATAGTTTGTGTGCAGTGCTGTTCTTTGCGCCGTTCGATGGCGGGTCCCTGTTTCACTCGAAGGGATCGCAGCGGGAGGAAACAACTGGGTATTGGCATACAAGATTTTTTTTGCATCCTCACTAACTATGATCGCCCCGTCCATCTTGGCCAATTCATATAAATGTGCCGGAGTGAAGTCGCAATTAATGGAAAACCCCCCGTCGACAATGTTCTTCATATCCGGACCGAATCCGACAACGATCAAACCGCCGGTTTTGGCCCGCAGCACGTTTTCCAATCCCTCTCGGAGCGGGGTTCCGGGAGCAACAAGACGAAGCACATCGCTGTAGACAGGTTCTCTTTTGTTTGTATCAAGCATACAGGTGCCCCTACCCCCTTAGCACTTCGCTTAATGCTTCCGAAATATTGCTTACACCGACTACCTCGATGTCCGATGGAACGTCAAGACCGCGGATATTTTTGGAAGGGATGATCACCCGTTTGAATCCTAGCTTGTGCGCTTCGCGAATCCGCTGTTCAATCCGGGACACGCCGCGGACTTCACCCGTTAATCCCACTTCCCCGATCACGACATCATGGGGATTGGTCGCGTGATCGCGAAAGCTGCTGGCAATGCTGACAGCTATCGCCAAATCGACAGCGGGCTCATCCAAACGAACACCGCCAGCCACGTTGACATAGGCATCCTGATTTTGCAGCATGAGACCCATGCGCTTCTCAAGCACTGCCATGATCATGCCGACTCGCTGGTGATCCACGCCGGTAGCCATCCGACGCGGGGTCACAAAGCTGGTCGGTGCAACCAGCGCCTGAAGCTCTACCAGAACCGGCCTAGTTCCCTCCATGCTGGCCACTACAGTCGAGCCAGCGACGCCGACCGGACGTTCTGCCAAAAATATTTCCGAAGGGTTTCCAACTTCCTCCAGCCCCTTTTCTTTCATCTCAAAGATGCCGATTTCATTCGTCGAGCCAAAGCGGTTTTTTACTGCTCGCAAAATGCGGAACGTATTATGCCGTTCCCCTTCAAAGTACAAGACCGCATCCACCATATGCTCCAGCATGCGGGGCCCGGCAATCGCGCCTTCCTTCGTCACGTGACCGACGATAAATGTCGCGATTCCTTTTCCTTTGGCGATTCGCATCAGTTGAGAGGTTGTTTCCCTTACCTGTGCGACACTCCCCGCCGCTGATTGGACAGCGGGATGGAAGACAGTCTGAATCGAGTCGATGATCAGGACCTGGGGATCGACCTGGGCAATGTGCTGCTCAATGAGCTCCAAATCGTTTTCTGCAAGCACATACATCGGCGGCGTGCTCATTCCGAGCCGATCGGCACGCAATTTGATTTGCTTGGCGGACTCCTCGCCGGATACGTACAAGACCTTTATTCCCCCGTGTGCAAGCGCGAACGACGTTTGCAACAGCAAGGTAGACTTCCCGATCCCCGGGTCTCCGCCGACCAGAACCATTGAGCCGGGAACGAGCCCTCCGCCCAGAACCCGGTTTAATTCACCTATCGTTGTATCCATCCGCGGCTCTTCTTCGCCGGCCACCTCTGTCAGCGGAAGGGCTGCTGTTTGCCGCTGTCCGCCACGCAAACTCTCATGACGGGAGGCGGTCTTTACCGCAACCTCTTCCACCATCGTATTCCAATTGTTGCATCCAGGACATTTCCCCATCCATTTGGGCGATTCATAGCCACATTCTTGACACGCGTATTTCGTTTTATACTTGGACATAGTTTGTACCTCGTTTTGGGATTCTCCTCTATACGATTATCATACATGATGAAAACAAAAAAAGAATACCTCCTGTATATTGAGGAGGTACCCTTTCTAAACGTTTGCCTAAACCTCTGGTTATGAGGTTGTTTTCTCCAGACGTTTTACTACAAGCTTTTCATCTTCAGCATCTATCGAAACAGTGTCGCCTTTGCTGATGCTGCCTTTCAAAAGTTCTTCGGACAATCTGTCTTCGATGTTGCGCTGGATAGCGCGGCGCAGCGGCCTTGCCCCGTAAGCGGGATCGAAGCCCTCCTTGGCCAGCACTTTCTTGGCAGCATCGGTAAGTTGGAAATCGATCTCCTGCTCTCTCAGACGCTTGCGAAGATCTTCGGTCATCAAGGAAACAATCTGCTCGATATGCTCCTGCTCCAGCGAGTGGAAGACGATGACTTCGTCAATCCGGTTCAGGAACTCGGGGCGGAAGCTTTTCTTCAGTTCTTCCATGACCTTGTCTTTCATGTCCTGGTATTTCTTCTCTGTTTCATTGCCGGCGGTGAAGCCGAGCGTTGTGTTTTTCTTGATCAGGTTGGCTCCGACGTTGGATGTCATAATCACAACCGTGTTGCGGAAATCAACGGTTCTGCCTTTGGAGTCGGTCAGGCGTCCATCGTCCAGCACCTGCAGGAGAATGTTGAAGACATCCGGATGCGCCTTTTCAATTTCGTCCAAAAGGATGACGGAATACGGTTTGCGGCGGACCTTCTCTGTCAGTTGACCGCCTTCATCGTAACCGACATATCCCGGAGGAGCTCCGACCAGACGCGCCGTGGAATGTTTCTCCATGTACTCCGACATGTCGACCCGAATCATCGCGTCCTCGTCGCCAAACAGCGTCTCGGCAACCGCCCGGGCCAATTCCGTTTTCCCTACCCCTGTAGGGCCAAGGAAGATGAAGGAGCCGATCGGACGTTTCGGGTCTTTCAAGCCGGCACGAGCACGGCGGACGGCGCGAGCAACCGATTTGACTGCCTCATCCTGCCCGATCACTCGATCATGCAGAATTTCTTCCATTTTCAAGAGGCGCTCTGTCTCTTCTTCTTTCAGCTTGACGACCGGAATTCCGGTCCAGTTGGCCACTACGTGGGCGATATCTTCAGGAGTGACCTCCATGTTCAGTTGGCCCTGACGCTCTTTCCAGTCCTTCTTCGTTTTTTCCAGTTCTTCGCGCAGCTTCTGCTCCTTGTCGCGCAGAGACGCTGCTTCTTCGAACTCCTGAGACTGGACAGCCGCGTCCTTTTCCTTGCGCACTTCTTCCAGACGCCCTTCCAGTTCCTTCAGATTAGGCGGAACAGTAAAGGATTGGAGACGTACTTTGGACGCCGCTTCGTCGATCAAGTCAATTGCTTTGTCCGGCAGGAAGCGGTCTGTAATGTAACGGTCAGACAGTTTTACCGCCTGTTCAATCGCTTCATCGGTAATTTTCACACGGTGATGCGCCTCATAGCGATCACGCAAGCCATGCAGGATTTTGATCGCGTCCTCTGTGTTCGGCTGATCGACCTGAATCGGCTGGAAACGGCGCTCGAGGGCTGCGTCCTTTTCAATATACTTGCGGTATTCATCCAGCGTGGTTGCGCCGACACACTGAAGCTCACCGCGTGCCAGAGCTGGCTTCAAAATGTTGGATGCATCAATCGCACCCTCTGCTCCGCCTGCACCGATCAAGGTGTGCAGCTCGTCGATAAAGAGGATGATATTTCCGGCCTGACGAATCTCATCCATGATTTTTTTCAGGCGGTCTTCAAATTCCCCGCGATACTTGGTGCCGGCGACGACTGTCCCCATGTCCAGCGTCATCACGCGCTTGTCGCGAAGCGTTTCAGGGATTTCGTTGTTGATGATCTTTTGCGCAAGTCCTTCGGCAATTGCCGTCTTCCCGACACCAGGCTCCCCGATCAACACGGGGTTGTTCTTGGTGCGGCGGCTCAACACCTGGATCACTCGCTCAATCTCTTTTTGGCGTCCGATCACCGGATCAAGTCCGCCATCACGGGCGATTGCGGTCAAGTCTCTTGCCAGACTGTCCAGGGTCGGCGTATTGGCCGCAGGATTGCTGCCTGACGGCTGGTGGGAATTCATCATTTCCGAGCTTCCCAAAAGCTGAAGGACTTGTTGGCGGGCTTTGTTCAGGCTTACACCCAGATTGTTCATGATTCGTGCGGCAATGCCTTCTCCTTCACGAATCAACCCAAGCAGGATATGCTCGGTGCCCACATACGTGTGCCCCAGCTTTCGGGCTTCGTCCATGGAAAGCTCAATCACTTTTTTGGCACGGGGTGTGTAGTTTGGGGTATAGTTTCCGCCCGCTTGCTCAGTCCCGCGGCCAATCAAGGATTCTACTTCACTTTGAATTTTATCGAGACCAAGTCCGAGCGACTGCAACGCCTTGGCTGCAATCCCCTCTCCTTCACGAATGAGACCGAGCAGCACATGCTCTGTTCCGATATCCTTATGACCCAATCTAACGGCCTCTTCCAAGGCGAGTGCCAACACTTTTTGCGCGCGTTCGGTAAAACGTCCAAACATCATATCTTCTGCACCTCCAGTAACCATCTTTATATTCTATGCGTTGTTTCCTTATATTTTTGCGTATAACAGCGATGATGGACAGCGAAAATTCTTGTTTACTGTCGAGCAGACAGTTTCTCCCGAATCAGCCTTGCTCTGCGTTCGTCCCGCTGGTCGGGCGACAGCTTTTGACCTGCGTGATGCTGCAGGAAGCCCGGCTGAGTCGTCACGAGCAATTCATTTAAGACGAGATGGGAAATGTTTTTCACAATCCCCAGATCAATCCCCAATCTGACATCGGAAAGCCTTTGGGCTGCTTCCTTGGATTCAACCGTCCGGGCGTACTGAAGAATGCCGTACGACCGGAGAATCCGGTCCTCCAAAGTGATTCTGGAGTGTTCAACCAGGTACCGGCGAGCCACTCGCTCCTGCTCGATGATCTGCCTTGCCACACCGTACAGGTTGGAGAGGATATCCGACTCGGACATCCCGAGCGTCACCTGGTTGGAGAGCTGGAACAAGTTGCCCAGCGCTTCGCTGCCCTCCCCGTAGATGCCCCTCACGACCAATCCGACTTGATTGATCGCCTGCAATATCCGGTTGATCTGCTGTGTCATCACGAGCGCCGGCAAGTGAAGCATCACCGATGCCCGTATCCCTGTTCCCACATTGGTCGGGCAGCTCGTCAAAAAGCCTCTGTTTTCATCGAATGCGTAGTTTACATGTTTTTCAAAAATGTCGTCGATTTTTGTTCCCATATCCCACGCCTGCTGGAGTTGGAAGCCTGGCATCAGCACCTGGATGCGAATGTGGTCTTCTTCGTTTACCATGATGCTGATCGATTCGTCATTGCTTAACAGCACGGCTCCCTTTCGAGATTCTTCTGCCAAATGAGGGCTGATCAGGTGTTTCTCGACGAGGACGCGCTTTTCCAGCGGATTTACCTGTTCCATCTGGATGAGCTCGAGTGGTCCGAGCTTTTTCATCGCCTCGGTCTCGCTCACTTCTGTCACCTTGCGAACCACTTCCTCTGCCTGCGAGTCAGTAGCCAAAAGCGGGAAGGGATGCTGGCGAAGGTTCCGTGCGATCCGAAGCCTTGTACTGATGACGATGTCGGAATCAGGGCCCTCGCCCTTCATCCAGTTGCTCCAAGGGTTTTGCATAAACTGTTGTTGGGACATGTTCCTCACCTCCCCTGTTTACGATTGACCCAGCTTTTGTTCAAGTGCCTTGATGCGGTCGCGAATTTCCGCAGCTTTTTCAAACTCTTCGCTGGCGATATGCCGTTGAAGCGCTTGTTTCAGTTGCTCCAGCTCCTTGCGCCGCTTCAGTTGGCCGCCGGTACGTTCCGGAACCTTGCCGATGTGCTGCGTATTCCCGTGAATCCGTCGGAAGAGCGGATCCAGGCGGTCACCCAAAAACGTGTAGCAGTCGCTGCAGCCAAAGCGGCCGCTCTTGCTGAATTGGGCGTATGTCAGTCCGCAGGTCTCGCAGCGCAGCGCTTTGTTTGCCGGAGTGTCCTGTGTTTTTTTCTGTGCCGGATCGAAATGGAGCAGGCCGGAAAGGAGATTATGGATGCTGAAGTTATGAAAACCGGGAAAGACGTCTCCTTTTTCCTGGGCACATTGCTCGCAAATATGGTATTCGGTTTTTTCACCGTTGACGATCTTGGTCAGATGAAGCGTAGCCTGTCGTTTGCCGCATTCTTCACAGTTCATCCTATCGTCCCTCCTGCCAATGCATTGGTTACCGCAATAAAATCGTGGCGATCATCTGCTTTAACATGGTAGCCCGTAAACGGTCTCTCAATTCAGCATCCACTAAAAGCACACTGCGCGAAGTAGCGATCTTCATGAGAGCCGCCTCCCGTTGACTGACCAACTTTTCCTCCAAAAGGCGGTCGATGATCGCATAACCGACACCTTGCGTGATGCTTTCGCCAATCAGCTCTTCAGTGAGCAGCTCCTGCAGTTTGGCTTTGCTGACAATCTGTACCTTTCGAATCCGGATGTAGCCTCCGCCGCCACGCTTGCTTTCGACGACGTATCCCTTTTCTACAGTAAATCGGGTATTGATGACGTAATTGATTTGAGAAGGCACACACTGAAAGATGTCGGCAAGCTCGCTACGCTGGATCTCGATAGAGCCGTCTGGACTTTCCGTTAAAATTCGCTTTAAATGCTGCTCTATGATGTCCGAGATGTTACGCATTAGTCGCCTCCTGTTCACAGTGTTTGCTCTTTAATTATTGACTTTGACTATCTTTGACTTTAATTATAATGCGTTTTTTTGGGGTTTGCAAGAGGGGGAGACACTTTCTAGTGTTGGCAAAATGGACGGAGTTGAAACCAAAACGAAAAGCCATCCCTCATGGAATGGCTGTAACGATTACGCTTTTTTATTGACCGGCAAGACGTCTATTTTTATGTGTGCTGCCGATCAGGTATGTGGGTCAAAAGATCGGTAAATCGTGTAATGATCACATCAGCACCATCGAGCTCGCCTGGCTTGGCGAATCCGAAGTCACACCCGATCGTTTTTAACCCGTTAGCCAGCCCCGCCTCCACATCGGAGTGCCGATCCCCGACCATGACCGCTTGTTTTACCTGATAATCCTGAAGCAGCTTGGCCACGAGGTCCTTTTTGGATCGGGTGCCAAAACGTCCAGCCGAGTAAAGATCAGTAAACAATGGTTTGATCCCGAAGTGCTCGCAAATCTCGTCGATATAGCGCTCCAACCCGTTGCTGGCGACAAAAAGTGCTGTTCCGTTGGCATGCAGCTCCTGCAAGACCTCGCGAACTCCCGGGTACAAGTCCGCAATCCCTTGTTTCAACAAGATCAGTTCATTCTTCAGCATCAGCTTGTCTGCTACTTTCTTGATCTCTTCGCTTGCTCCTGGAAGCAGTTTCTCCCACAGTTGTTCGATCGTCATCCCCAATACATTGGTCAGTTCCTGCTCATCGGGGGTGGCTCCGTTCCAGAGCCCTTTCTCTCGCAGCTCCTCAAATGTCTTCTGGAATGCGGGTGTGGAGAGCCGCTCTGTTTGCAGCAGCGTACCGTCCATGTCAAAAAGAACTGCACAGGGAATGCTCATGATGTCCTCCTATCCTTCTTCTCCCGCCGAGCTTTGCATGTCGTTGCGGATAAACTCAGCGATATTTTGTGCCGCTTTCGGTTTTGCTATTTTTTGAGCCATCCTCTTCATGTATTCCACCTTCGTGGGATCATGGAGCATCTCGTGAATAAAGTAGATCAGCTGCTCGGATACATGGGCGTGAACGGCACATCCATTGTTTAACAAGAAATGGCTGTTTCGCTCCTCCTGTCCTGGAAGCGGGTTGTAAATAATCATGGGAACCTGCTTGCTCATAACCTCAGCCGAGGTCAAGCCGCCTGATTTGGTTACAATCAGGTCGGCAATCTCCAGATACTCATGGAAGTTGTTGACAAAGCGCAGCGGTATCACATTGTGCCGATACGTATTCTCGGTTACCTTGCGATACAGCTTGTCATTCGTCCCTGTCAGGATAAACGCGGTTATTGGCATATCAATATGCTCCAGACCGGCAAGAACTTGTTCCATTGATCCAAGGCCCAATCCCCCGCCTGACAATATGATGCTCAAGTGATCGGAGGGTACCTGGAGTTTTTCCCGAACCTTATCCTTCTCCAGAGGCTGGCTATATTTGCGCATGATGGGTATGCCCATCGGAATGAACTGGGCATGGTTGTGCCGATAAATGTCCACCAGATAGTACAGCTGTTCATGAGCGATAAAGTAATAGTTAATGTGATGATTAATCCATGATGGATGAATCGTATAATCCGTGATAATGGTATAGATCGGTTCTCTCCAATCGTTTCGGCCTTTTAGTACGGAGAGCATGCAACTGGCAAATGGATGCGTCGCAATAAAAGCATCTGGTTGCACACTGTTGATCAGTTTTTTTAGTTTATTGGCCAACAATTTGTTCATTAACACGTTCATGTCAAAAAATCTGGTTTTCTCGGTGTTGTGGTAAATGCGTCCCCACATTTTCGGTGATAAACGAAGCAGGTTCATGTAGCTTTCCAGCAAGATCTTGTGAAACGTCGGGCTGATGTATTCCAAGGTATCGATAATCATCGATGTGTAGCCGATCTCGGCTAGGCTTTCCTGCATGGCTCTGGCTGCCTGATTATGCCCGTTGCCAATGGAAGCAGAAAAGATCAAGATCTTTTTCATGATATATCTCCTTCATTTCCTCACTCTTTGCTTTCTTCAACGTTAGATTCGATCCATTATCATGTTAGTGTACCCTTCTCCGCTCTGCAAGGGGGAAGTTGTCGGCGCAGATTGATAATATCTCGACAGGTTTCCTCATTCTGTGCTTCTGTATGAAACGTTATCCGTTATTTGACAGAAACTGCAACCTCCAAAAATCAAAAAAGCCCAGCTACCAATCGGTAACCAGGCTTGCTTCGCGCCTTCAAAACTGGATATGCATGCTGCAAGGATTTGTGTGGATAAGTCCTCGACCGATTAGTATTCGTCAGCTCCACGCGTTGCCGCGCTTCCACACCGAACCTATCAACCTCATCGTCTATGAGGGGTCTTACCAGCTTAACGCTGTGGGAAGTCTCATCTTGGAGGGGGCTTCACGCTTAGATGCTTTCAGCGCTTATCCCTTCCGCACATAGCTACCCAGCTGTGCCACTGGCGTGACAACTGGTGCACCAGCGGTGCGTCCATCCCGGTCCTCTCGTACTAAGGACAGCTCTCCTCAAACTT
>NZ_CP151945.1:92500-242500 GCF_038592925.1 Brevibacillus sp. FSL K6-2834 | reverse complement strand
TTAAAATAATTCCTTTCGCACTGGGTAAAGTACAAAGGATTATATGTAGATGCTCTATACAATATACAGGCAGAACGTGAATGCCAAGCTGTCGACTCCAATTGTCATAGGGAAAGCTGCCAGAGTGAACTGGCAGCTTACGTCCCGATAATACGACGTATTATAGGATATGAAGGAACCCTTGTCAATGTTTAGGATACCGTTAGTAGCTCACTGCTTCTTCCTGGGGCAGAGCTGCTTCTTCATCCACATCGTCTGCATGGTTTTCGACCCATTCCACATACTCCGTCAGGACGCGGCGAAGCTCTTCTTCTGTCTCGACAGCGTTGATCAGGTTTTTCGTATGGGTAGAACCCTTTAAGCCTTTGAGGTACCAGGCGGCGTGTTTGCGCATTTCCAGCACGCCTACTCGCGGCCCTTTCAATGCGATCAGCCGCTCGGCATGCAGCATGCAAATCTCCATCTTTTCACGCGGAGTCGGCTCAGGCAGCAATTCTCCCCGGGTGAGATACTGGACGGTCCGGTACAGCATCCACGGATTGCCCAAAGCTGCACGACCGATCATTACGCCATCGCAGCCGGTTGTATCCAGCATGCGGCGAGCGTCTTCCGGCGAAGCCACGTCACCGTTCCCGATGACCGGAATGGAGACCGCTTCCTTGACGCGGCGAATCCAATCCCAATCCGCTTTCCCCTTGTACATTTGAACACGGGTGCGTCCGTGAACGGCAACGGCCTTGGCCCCTGCACGTTCTATCGCCTGGGCGTTTTCAATCGCGTACATGTGCTCCTCGTCCCAGCCAAGCCGCATTTTGACGGTAACCGGCTTCTCTACGGCATCCACTACAGCGGAAACCACTTCGTAGATTTTGTTCGGGTCCAGCAGGAGCCTTGCACCGGCATCGCAGCTGACGATTTTCGGAACCGGGCACCCCATGTTGATATCAATGATATCGGCGTTTGTATATTGATCGACATGTTTCGCCGCCGCTACGAGCGTTTCCTTGTCGCCGCCAAAAATCTGCAGGCTTAGCGGTTTTTCGCGCTCATCGACAAACAGCATATCCATCGTCTTCTTGTTTCCGTGCACGATCGCTTTGTCGCTTACCATTTCAGCGCAAACGAGACCTGTGCCAAACTCCTTTGCAATCAAACGAAATGCAGGGTTGCATACCCCTGCCATCGGAGCAAGAACGACGTTGTTTTTCAACTCAATGTTTCCGATTTTCATTTATCATTCAACCTCCTTTTCCCGCAGTTCCGCAGGGAGTCATACACACACCACGGCCCGACGAGTGGATGGAGAGGCTAAGCCCCAAGAAAAAAGTTATTTATTATTTATAGCACATAATTCCTCATAATCAACCTGTAAAGTGCTGGCGATCTTCCGCAGCACAGGCTCGGTCGGCATTCGCGTTCCTCTTTCCAGCGATCCGACAAAAGAGAGCGAGACGCCCATCTTTTCTGCCAGCGACTGCTGTGTCAAGCCTTTCAGTTTGCGGAATGACCGGATCCGGTTTCCCAGACGATTGTTCCCCATTTTTGTACCCCCTTGTCATCTTGCGGCAACAACCTGAGGAAATCGTCTAAAGGCCGGTTAAATACAGGCAGCAAGCCACCCTCCAAGACGTCGCGCAAAGGAACGAGCACGAAAGCCCGCTCTGTCATTGCAGGATGAGGGATGGTCAAATGCTCCTGATCCAGCGCTGTGTCTCCGTACAACAGCACATCGATGTCAATGGTCCGTGGCCCCCAACGAATCGTTCGCACACGTCCCAACTCCTGTTCGACTGCCAGTGCACTCTCCAGCAGCTTCTCCGGAGTCAGATCCGTTTCTACAGCAACAGCCATATTCAGAAACGCCTCCTGATCGACAAAGCCGACCGGAGCGGTTTCGTATACAGGTGAAATGCGGACGACCGAAATCCCTTCTCGTCCGTGCAGCTTTTCAACTGCTTGTCGCAAATTATCCGCCCGATCGCCCATGTTGGAGCCGAGCGCCAAGTACGCACGCACCGTCATTAGGCACTACCCTCTCTTTTGCGGCTCATCTCGATGGCAACGGAATCATAGTGGCCGTTGATCGGAGGATCAGGCTTTGTCACCCTGACTTTTACTTCTGAAAACGGAAACGCCTGCAGCAATCGATCCGCAATCCGCGCGGTCAATGCCTCCACCAGGTTGTAACGCTCTTTTTCTACTATTTGTTGCACACAATGAAATACATCGGCGTAATTCACGGTATCGTTTAGGTCGTCGCTTGCTCCTGCCCGGGACAAATCCATAGACAGTTCCAGATCGACATAAAATCGCTGCCCCAGCTTGGCCTCGGCTTCAAACACTCCATGATAACCGTAGAACGCCATTCCATTAAAATAAATTTTATCCAATTAGGCCGCCCCCTTTCAACATCGCGTCCATCATGGCGGTCACTCGCTTCATTTCCTTGACGTCGTGGACACGAACAATCTGGCAGCCCTTCGCTACGCCTAAAGCTACCGTGGCGGCAGTCCCTTCGAGGCGCTCCTCCACCGGTAGATCCAGGACGCGCCCGATCATCGATTTGCGCGATGTTCCCAGCAGGACCGGATAGCCAAGCGCCACCAGGTCATCCAATCGGCGCATCGCCTCGAGATTTTGCTCCAGCGATTTGGCAAAGCCGATGCCCGGATCGAGAATGATCATCTCGTCACGGACCCCCGCTTCCCTGGCAATCGCGACGGACTTACGCAAATCTCTGACCATATCGCTGAAAAAGTGGGTGTAGGCGGTATCCTCGCGGTTGTGCATGAGAATAATCGGCACCTCATGCTGGGCGGCCACTTCTGCGATTCTTCTGTCTTTTTTGGCTCCCCAGACGTCATTGATGATATGGGCGCCGGCACGAATCGCCTGATCGGCTACCTCGGACTTGTACGTATCGACCGACAACGGAACGGAAAGCTCCTCGACCAGCGCACGCACAACCGGAATCACCCTGTCCAGCTCCTCGGCCAGCTCTACGGGAGCCGATCCCGGACGGGTCGATTCTCCGCCGATATCAATGATGTCCGCGCCTGCTTCTACCAGGGCACGCGCCTGGGCTATCGCCCGCTCGATGTCCGTATAGCGGCCGCCATCGGAAAAGGAGTCAGGCGTGACATTTAAAATCCCCATGACAAGCGTCTTTTGTCCGAGCGGCAGCACATGGCCTTTGCAGTGAATGGCTTTTCTTTGCCGAAGCTGGCGACGCATCGCGAGCAGCTCCCGCACTTCCGCAGCCGCTACCCGCAGTCCGTCTGTCTGATCCGGGATGCGTTCGAGCAATGCCTGCCACTGTCCGTATGTACCCTTCATATATAGGTCGGTTAAATCGGGAAGAGCCGGATTGTCGTGCATGACAGCGTCTCCGCCGAGAAGCTGCATCTCTTTTCGCAGCAATGCCGCCTCTTCAAAAGCAAGCCTCTCGACATGAATCTGCAATGGCTCTCCCGCATCGGCAAAACGCTCCCTGTCGGCAGGCTTGACTCCTTGGCAGGCGAGCTCTTCTTCTACTTCCATGCGGTTTTGGGCGTGAATCACGAATGGATTATGAATCATGAGCCTTGCTTCCTTTCGCGTCTTGAATCTCTCGTTGACATGTTGTCTGATAGCATACCATAATTACCCACCACACGCTACAGACTCACGGTACGCCAGGTGCAGCGCCTGCGTATAGCTTCCATAAGCGGCAGGAAGTACCTTTCCATTCACCTCTGATACCGGAACGATCTCCTGGACGGAATTCGTCACAAACGCCTCGCTGGCACCCTCCAGCTCCTCCAGGCGATAAAAGCCCTCTTGCACAGGGATGTCCAGCTTTTGGGCCAGATTCAGCACGTGCCTCCTCGTGACCCCGTCCAGTATGCCCGTTTCGACTGCGGGCGTAAACATGCTGCCGTCTCGAATCCAGAAAAGATTGCTCACGATCCCTTCGGCCAGATAGCCGTCATGGGTCAAAAACAGGCCTTCGACGTCGGTTTGGTTCCCGACCTCCAGACGGGCCAGGGCATTGTTCAAGTAATTGTGCGACTTGAAGCGAACCGGGCCTTCCGCTGTCTGGCGGGGAATCGACAATACTTGCAGCCGCTTCGGACGAGGGGGCAGCGCGATCGGCGGAACGCTTTTTGCAAAAATAAACAGGGACGGACGAGCATATCCTTCCGTCACCAGTCCTACACCCTCGTTGCCTCCCGTTATGCTGATCCGCACGTATGCATCCGCAAGGCCGTTCGCTTTGGCTGTTTGCAGGATGGCCGCCTCCAGCTCTGCGGAGCTCCAGGCATTCCTTATGTGCAACGCCAAAAGCCCGGCGGATAACCGGGCGAAGTGTTGATCCCACAGAAACAGCCGTTCCTGATAGACACGCACAGTCTCAAACAAGCCGATCCCGTACAAAAATCCATGGTCCAAAACAGACACCGCCGCCTGCTCGGCAGGGACGATCTGTCCATTCACATACACGTACATGGCATTCTCTCCCGCTATCCTTCTTGGAGAGCATCATACCATATTTCTCAGCCGATCTGCGCGGTCTCCTCCAGCCGTTTGCGGTGGATGAAACGGGAGATGGTGATCGACATTTCGTACAGAGCGATCAAAGGGACGATCACCAGCACATCGGAGACCAGATCAGGAGGTGTAATCGTGATGGAAATGACCGAAAGGAGAAAATACGCCGGCTTTCGCAGCTTGGCCAGCCGGTGCGGATTGAGAATGCCCAGATGGCTGAGAAACAGCACGATTACAGGCAGCTCGAACAAAAGTCCAAACGGAACGCAAATATTGAGCATGAATGTAAAGTAGTCATTCGCCGTGATGACGAGATCGAAATTGCCGTTGGACAATCCGAGCACAAATTGATACATCAAGGGAAACAATACGAAGTAGGCAAAGCCGAGCCCGATCAAAAACAGGAAAAAGAGCGCCGGTATATACAGCATGGCTACTTTGCGCTCCTGCTCGGTCAGTGCCGGCACGACAAAACGCCAGGCTTGATAAGCGATGATCGGGATGGTGATGGCAATCGCTCCGACTGCGGAAAGCTTGATGTAGATCGACAAAATGTCGTTGGGACCGAGAATCGCCAGCTTTTCCTCCGAACGGCTCGCCAAAAAATGATAGATGTGATCTACGAACAAAAAGCACGTCACGAGACTGATGACAAAGGAAGCCAGAACGATGATCAGTCGGCGGCGCAGATCGGTCAGGTGTTCGAGAAACGGCATGGCTCGCCCCATGGCTCACTCCTCCTCCTCGTGAAAAAGTACACAAAGCCCGGTAAAAATGGCACAATGCGGCTTAAAACGACCGGGTTTTCTCAATATATCCTGCCGGGCAGCGGCAAAGGGCAGTGCGCGCGCGGCACACCACCCTTCTCCCTGCAGATGGTTTAGTTAACTCGATTCAAGGATTCTTCACCGTTTTTGCCGGCAAGGACGACTGCCTTGTCAGGCGTATCCTTGTCCTTCTGCTTTTTCTCGTCGTCCTCGTCCTTGGTCAGATCTTTGGCAGCCGACTTGAATTCGGTCAGGGTGCGCCCAAAGGCTCTCCCGATCTCAGGAAGCTTGCTCGGACCGAAGATGACGAGGGCAATGATCAAAATGAGGATAAGCCCGGGAATACCGATGCTGGACAACATGGCTGGCTACACTCCCTTTTTTAGAAGCCGGTAACAGCGATAACACCCGGCATGGCGACAGCATTGCCGCCTTTTGGCCAGTGGCTGGTCGGCTGATCGTAGGATTTCAGGTTTTCACCAGGATGCTGGACGGACAGGAACAGGGTCGTTTCATCCGGAGTAAACCACGGTCCGGTCATTTCCGCTCCTACTGGCGCAGAAGCAAATTGTGCCACTTCTCCTTTGTTTGCCCCGGTTGTCGGGATAAAGAAGATGCCGTTGTTGCCAAACGATTTGTAAATGCCGCTGTTCATGGACGAGGAAGAAATGTCCGTCACAACCCACAGGTTGCCTGCGCTGTCGAACGCCATGTTGTCTGGAGCAGCAAATCCGCTTTGCGGTCCGCCGGCGGCAAAGATTTCAAAGGTGAAGTCCAGACCGGCATGGTTGCCGTCTTTTTCAAACAGGCGGACAATTTGGCCGTAGAAATTTCCGTGCTTGGAGTTGTTCGTCATGGCGATAAAGACACTGCCGTCGATTGGATGCACTTCTACGTCCTCCGGGCGATCCATCGGAGTCGCTCCCACTGCTTTTGCAGCTTCGCGGCAATTCACGAGCACATCCGCCTGAGAGGCAAACAACGCTTTGCCGTCACTGTCGGTCGCTTTTTGCAGCGCTTCGTTGGAGGCGAAATCAAGTGCGATCCACTTTCCTTTGCCGAAGTTGGCTACATACAACGTGCCTTCCTCCAGCAGCTTGGAGTTTTGTTTGCCGTCGCTTGGATTGAACTTTCCTTTGGAAACGTACTTGTAGACGTACTGGTCGTTGGCGTCATCGCCCATGTACACGACAAGCTGTCCGGTAGGAGCGATGACCATCGCTGTATTTTCATGAGAGAACCGTCCCAGGGCCGTGTGCTTCTTCGGTGTCGATGCGGGATCAAAAGGATCGACCTCGACAACCCAGCCATAGTGGCGATTATCCTTCAGTCTGCAATCGTCGACGACATCCTGGAAGTTTTCTTCGCAGGACAATATCGTGTTCCACAAGGTCACTCCGCCGGAGCAGTTGGCGAAGGTACCGATTACTTCTTTGGCAAGGGAAGCGGCGGGGCCCGTCAATTCATGCTTGGTCAGCCCGCTCACACGGCGGCCGTATTTGGAGTCTGGAACCAGCTTCCATCTGCCGCCCTCGCGTTTTACCTCTACGACCGAGCCGCCCAGTGCGTACAGATACTTCTGGACTTGCTCTGCGGTGCGCTTGTTTTGCTTCGGATCGGCATTCAGCACATCGTAGCCGGTAACGTAGTACTCCAGCTCGCCCAAGTATTCATGATTGACCCAGAGGAGGCCGTGATCGGCGCTGCCGTCGATCGGCAGGAAGCAGGTGAAATCAGCATTGAACCCGAATGTATCCCCGTTCTGATTGATCCTGTCTCCGTAGACTGCGATCACATCATACTTGTACCCGCTAGGCAGCACAACATCGTCCTTGGTGGATGGCTCAATCGGCTTGAATTTCGGATTGAACTTGTGCTTCTTGTCTTCCAGCCCAAACAGATGATCAGCCGTTTTCCCGGAGATCGATTGCCCTGCAGCCAATGCAGGAATGCCTGTAGCCAGAGAGGCAAGGGCTGCCGTACCTGCACCCAGATAGGTCAAAAATTGTCGACGGTTCACGTCCATTCGCGTTCGCTCCTTTGTCTCTTTACTCACCTCCCGATTGTACAAGCCGTTCGTCTAGTTACTGTGAAAGCATGATTAAGAATGCGTAAAACTGTTTGTATGTTCTGTAAAGAAACAAAAAAGACCGCTCGCAATTTACGAGCAGTCTTGGACTATCGTGTTGTTGTACTCTATTTCACAGGTTCCTTTGCGTATGCTGTCAGGAAGTTTTGCAGCAGCTTCTTGCCGTGTTGGGTAATGATCGACTCCGGGTGGAATTGCACGCCCTCGATCGGATATTCGCGATGGCGCAGGGCCATGATTTCCCCTTCTGCCGTTCTCGCGGTCACTTCAAGCTCGGGAGGCAGCGTCGCTTCCTCCACGATCAGCGAATGGTATCGCGCAGCAGTAAACGGCGACGGAATGCCGGCAAAGATCGTCTGGCCGTCGTGGAACACCTCTGACGTCTTGCCGTGCATCAGACGTTCCGCGCGAAGCACCTTGCCTCCGAACACCTGACCAATCGACTGATGGCCCAGGCATACGCCCAGGATCGGAATTTTCCCGGCGAAATGGCGAATCGCCTCCATGCTGATGCCCGCTTCGTTGGGCGTGCAAGGCCCGGGGGAAATCATCAAATAGTCGGGGGCCAGTTGTTCGATTTCTTCCAGCGTGATTTTGTCATTGCGGCGGACCTGCAGCTCCTGCCCCAGCTCGCCTACATATTGCACCAGGTTGTACGTAAAGGAATCGTAATTGTCAATCATCAGAATCATACGCTCTTCTCCTCTCGACTCTTCTTTCTGTTCTCGCTCAACTCCAAAGCCTTCCACAACGCTTCCGCCTTTTTCAGCGACTCGAGATACTCCGCCTGCGGCTTGGAATCAATGACGATCCCTGCACCTGCCTGTACATGCGCCATACCGTCCTTGACGACCATCGTACGGATCGCGATGTTGGTCTCCACGTCACCGTGAAAGCCAAACCAGCCGATGGAACCGGTGTAGACGCCGCGTTTGACGGGCTCCAGCTCCTCGATGATTTCCATCGTCCTGACTTTGGGCGCTCCTGTGATTGTCCCGCCCGGAAAAGCGGCTGCCACAGCGTCAAAGGCATCCTTGTCCTCTGCCAGCTCCCCTTCCACGTGAGAGACGATATGCATGACATGCGAGTATTTTTCCACGACCATGAACTCGCTGACGTGCACGCTGCCATAGCGGCTGACCCGCCCGAGATCGTTTCGCTCCAGGTCGACCAGCATGACGTGCTCGGCCCTCTCCTTCTCGTTTTCGACCAGCTCTTGCACGAGCGCGTTGTCCTCTGCCTCATTTTTCCCGCGGGGTCTTGTCCCGGCGATCGGGCGCGTGCTGACCTTTCCGCCCTTCGCCTTGATGAGCAGCTCCGGCGAGGCGCTGACCAGCTGAAATTCGGGAAAATGGAGGTAGCCCATGTAAGGGGACGGGTTCAGCTTGCGAAGGACATCGTACACTTCCGGGGCCGACACTTGCATCGGCTTGCTCTGGCGTACAGAGAGGTTCACCTGAAAGACGTCGCCAGCCGAAATGTAGGACTGGACCCGGCGTACCGCTTCCTCAAACTGCTCCTGGGCAAACGATACCTGCACAGGTTCCTTGGACTCCAGAGGGCGTTTTCGCAAGGCATCCCAATCGCTGCCGTCCTCGCCTTTTTCCGCCAAGGCAACGCGATCCAGCTCCTCGGCCAGCCGTTCCAGCCGAATCCGCGCAGCGTGGTACGAATCTTCCGTCAATGAACCGGAGGGCAAATGCGTCAGACAAAAGCATTCACGTGTCGCATGATCAAAGACAAAAACGTCTTGCATTATCATAACATACAGATCGGGCAACTGTAAGTCGTCCAGGGCAATCTGCGGCAGGCCCGGTTCAAAAAAGCGGTTCATCTCGTAGCTGAGGTAGCCGACTGCTCCTCCGTAAAAGTCGGGAAAGTCCGGGATGGCCGGTGTCCGGTAGCGGGCCAAAAAGCGCCGCAGCGCATCCAACGGATTTTCTCCCTCGAGAGCCTCAGTCCGCTCGTCCGCATAAGCAACCACCGTATGGTTGTTCCTGCTGCTGACTGTTGCGATCGGCTGACAGGCGAGATAGGTGTAGCGTCCTGCACGGCCGCTTTCCAGGAGTACAGCCCCCTCCAAGGATGGCTGCAGAGCTTGCAGAAGGTCCCAGGGGTCCAGGCTGTCCGGCCATGCCACACGCTTTGCTAACGGGACGTAAGGATAAGAAGCTGCATATTGGGTCAGATCGGAAAAGGAAGGCACGATCACAAGGTTCACACTCCGGTATGCATACTAAAAACATCTAGCACTAGCATATCATAACCGCTGCCCTTGTCCTTAGCTGTTTGTTGCCAACGTCCTTAGCTGTTTGTTGTTGCCAATGTCCTTGGCTCCTGTTTGTTGCCAAACGGCTTGCTTCTAGGCTGCGGTTGCCGTCGTCACTTTGCACGGGAAAGCCCGCCCCACTGTTTCCAAACAGAGCCTTTTCGGTACATAAAAAAGACGCCGGCCGAAGCCGACGTTCTGTTTGCCATTTTGTGATGTCCTTATTCTTCGAATTGATACAGCGGAGTGGAGAGGTAGCGTTCTCCGTTGCTCGGAATGACGACTACTACCTTTTTCCCCTTGCCCAGCCTTTGGGCCACCTTGAACGCAGCATAAATGGCCGCCCCCGAAGAAATACCGCCGAGAATTCCTTCGTTGCGGGCTACATTGCGGGCCGTTTCAAAGGCTTCTTCGTTTTCGACCTTGATAATCTCGTCGTAAATCTCGGTATCCAGCGTATCGGGGACAAAACCGGCACCGATTCCTTGAATCTTGTGAGGACCTGGCTTGCCTCCAGAGAGAACAGGGGAAGCTGCCGGCTCGACTGCGATGATCTGCACGCCCGGAAAATTCTCGCGCAGCACTTGACCTACGCCCGTAATCGTACCACCGGTCCCGACACCGGAGATAAATGCGTCGATGCCGCCAATCTCTTTGCCCTGCTCCAGCAGCTCTTGTCCCGTCGTCTCACGGTGAACCTTTGGATTGGCCGGATTTTTAAACTGCTGCGGAATAAAATAGGAAGGGTTCTCCTTAACCAGCTCCTCCGCTTTTCGGATCGCTCCGCCCATTCCTTCTGCGCCAGGCGTCAGTACCAGCTCAGCTCCATACGCCCGGAGCAGATTGCGCCGTTCCATACTCATCGTCTCAGGCATGACCAAAATAGCCCGATACCCTTTGGCAGCTGCTACCATTGCCAGGCCGATACCGGTATTTCCGCTCGTAGGTTCAATGATGGTATCGCCCGGTTTCAGTTTCCCCTCTGCCTCGGCTGCCTCAATCATGGCCAGTGCAATCCTGTCTTTGACACTGCTGCCCGGATTGAAGAACTCCAGCTTCAGGTAAATGTCTGCCATGTCTTCGCTGACAACCCGGTTCAGCTTTACCAGAGGTGTATAACCGATCAAATCCGTAATCGAATTGGCAACACGCATGTCTCCGTCCCCCTTTTAATAACCGAGTAAATTGGTAGGTTTTATTGGTTAATTATATCAATGAAAGCCCATCAGGTCAATTGGGCATTTGCCCATTCTTCACCCCGACGGATTGGCGCAATCGCTCCAGTACGGCATCGAGGGATTCAACCTGTGCCAATGCCATTTCCCTGCGAATGTCTTCCTTCGCCTGCTCGAATGTAATCTGCTCCGCTTCTTTCCGGTCCGAAAGCCGATAAATGTAGTATTTCCCGCCGCTCTCCACCGGAGGGCTGTTTTTCTCCAGCTCCAGAGAAGAGAGAATGGTTTTGGCCTCGTCGGTGAGGCTGCTGTCTGTAAGCGAGACCCAGCCCGCATCCCCGCCGTTTGGCGCCGTGAGCGGATCGATGGAGCGTTCCTTGGCGAGCGTGGCAAAATTGGCCCCGTTTTTCAATTCCTGCAGCACCTGCTCGGATTCCTCGCGGGAAGCGACGACGATTTGCCACAATCTCACTTTCATCGGATGGGTGTAGCGGTCAGCGTGGGTGGCGTAGTACGTCCGCAGTTCTTCGTCGGAAATGGAAATATCCTGGATAGCCAGCTCCTGCAACAGCATTTGATAGGTGATTTCCTGCTCTACAGCTTCTGGAGTCGTGCCTCCCTGCTGCTTCAGGGCATCGCGAAACTCGCTGTCTGTCTGGCTTCCGTAGCTCTCCCGGATTTGGTCCATTTCTTTGCTGATTCGTTTGGGATCAATCGTGATTCCCAGCCGCTTCGCCTCCTGAAAGACGGCCTCCCGATTGATCATATCAGCAAGCACCTGCTGGCCGTGCTTTTCCTTCAACATCTCGATCCAGTCGGCCTCGCTGATCGTCCGATCTCCCACCACGGCTGCCGTATGCAGCTTGGCAGCGGACTGGTACCACGACCAGCTCACTGCCAAAAGCAGCAGCACCAGGGCGGCAATCAATCCCCACAGCGTCTTTGTATTGTTCACGCCATCTCCTCCCTTGCTTTTCCAAACGATTCAAAAACAGAGCTGAGACTTGTACCGCCGCAAAACGGATACAGCGGAGCGCAAGCAGGACAAAGTTAGCAGGACAAAGAGGACGGACCGCAAACGCACGAAGTCACCAACCCCTGTACCTCGGGACCGACTGCTTCTCTATCCCGGAGTGCCAGAAATGAGGCTGCCATTTACATGTTCCTGCGAATTTCCTCCAATTCCGGCTTCTCGAATAGGTATCGCTCGTTGCAGAAATGGCAGTGAGCCTCTGCTTCGCCCTGTTCGGAAATGATGCTGTCCATCTCATCTTTTCCGAGGCTGATCAACGCGCTTTTTACCTTTTCGTGAGAGCAGGAGCACGTAAAGTGAATTTCGGTACGGCTGAGAATTTTCGGCTCATCCAACACTTTTGCCAGAATTTCTTCAGGTGACAGCTGATCCGCGATCATCCGGGAGATTTGCGGGATTTGGCCCAAGCGCTCTTCGATTTGCGCGATCACATCATCTGGCGTGTTCGGCAGCAGCTGAAGAATAAAGCCGCCCGCAGCCAGTACGGAGCGGTCTTGCGGATTGACCAGCACCCCTACGCCGACCGCGGAAGGCGTCTGTTCTGAGCTCGCAAAATAGTAGGTGAAATCTTCGCCAATCTCGCCGGATACGATCGGAGAGCTGCCGCGGTATGGTTCTTTCATGCCCAGGTCCTTCGCCACATTGAGAAAACCATCTGTTCCTACCGCGCGGGCTACGTCGAGCTTCCCTTTCTCGTTCAGCTCAAAGTGCACGTGGGGATTCGTCACATAGGCAATTCCTTCCCCGTGGGCATTGGCCTCTGCCACGATCTGCCCGATCGGACCTCCGCCTTTGATTTTTACAGAAATTCGCTCCTCGCCTTTCAGCATCGCCCCCATCATCAGCGTTGCGGTCAAGGTCCTGCCTGCAGCAGCAGCTGCCGTATTCCACATGTCGTGGCGTCTGCGCATTTCCTCGACGGCATTCGTCGTCCGAGCAGCAAAAGCGCGGACATGTCCGTTAAATCCGGTTGCTCTTATCAAATAATCGCTCATAAAGCGATCCTCCTTCTCATAGATGAAATGAAGAGTATGTTCCTACCAGTTTACCACAAGAAGGGCCGGACTTCTCAAGCGAGCCCTGCTTGTAAGTGTACCCCTTTTACCAACACGCAAAAAAACCCCCTTCTTCCAGACAAGGGGGTGAATATGCAAAGTGTGTTTTTTAAGTAAGCTCGTCAGGTCAAATAATCCTTCAGGACGCGAGAGCCTTTTTGCTTGCGCAGACGATCAATCGTCGTCGCTTCGATCTGGCGAATCCGCTCGCGGGTGAGGCCAAACATCTTCCCGACCTCTTCCAAGGTGTACACCTGATCGTTGTAGAGTCCGTAGCGCATGGCGATAATCTCCTGTGCGCGCGGGCTGAGCCTTTCCAGCGCGGCATGCATCTGGGAGCGAAGATCGACCTTTTCAATCCAGTCGTCCAGCGACGTCTCCGGGTCGTCGACAATTTCCGCATAGCTGAGGTATTCATCCTCATGCTCTGCCCATAAGCTGTCGGAATCCGGCTCGTCATCAATCGACTCCATTTTCAGCATCAACGCAAACTCAATCGCCTCCACTTTTTCAAGAGGCAGCTCCAACAAGGCGGCAATCTCCTGTCGGTCCGGCGTACGGCTGAGCAGATGGGCCAACTGAAGCACCTGTTTTTGGTACTGCCGAATTTGCTCATGCATGTGCACAGGAATCCGAATCAATGCACCCTTGTCATTGATCGCCCGGGTAATCGCCTGAGAGATCCACCAGTGCGAATAATGGTAAAGGCGAACACCGCGTTCCACGTCAAATTTGTCAATGGCAGTAAACAGACCAATCGTTCCTTCCTGTATCAAATCCAGGAAGGGCATTCCCTTTCGAAGATGGCGCAAAGCCG
Source organism: Brevibacillus sp. FSL K6-2834 (assembly GCF_038592925.1). Lineage (NCBI taxonomy): Bacteria > Bacillati > Bacillota > Bacilli > Caryophanales > Paenibacillaceae > Brevibacillus > Brevibacillus sp. FSL K6-2834. Next base: position 228,765 of record NZ_CP151945.1, on the reverse strand, counting down.
TGCTGACTACGTACCGAAGATAGGCACGCACGAGTGTCTCACGAGCAGCCAGGTCTCCGTCACGCTGATAGCGAATCAGGCAGTCCAACTCTTCTTCTTTGTCCAGCATGGGTGTTGCAGCGACGCCTTCCAGAAACAGCAGAGCCGACGTGTCTGACCGCAAGGAGCGCGGCACGGCGATACCCAACTGAGCTTCAACTTCCCGCCAGCGACGGGGAGTGGACTGGAAAGTAGATGTACTCACAGTCATATGCAACCCTCACTTCTCTGAGAGAATATTCAAAAAGCAAAGCGTGGTCAGCCTTTTGAACAAACTCTTTTGAATGAATTTCCACGATGAGGTTCAGCCTGTTGAATGCTTGCAAAAAAGATCATGCTGTTACACGATGGTACTGTAAACGTATTTCGACAAAAAGCAGATCATTCCTGCCTGTTTACAGAATATTAACGGAAATGTAAGCAAATTATTGCTGGTAGCGCTTCCATTATCAGGCGTTGGCTCATCTGTGTTTGTTCCATCAAAATAGCTTCTGCTCAAGAGATTGAGAGGGGCAGAACAATCCGTCGAATCATGACGAAACCTGTAGAAACAGAGTGGATCTCCACTGTTTATAGAGTGAGGCTACTGTGCCCTCCCTCCAGGGCCTATACCGGATACCATTTTGATGAATTGTTCGGCGGTTTTCCCCAGATAGGCATCCTTGTTCCAGATAATCCCGTAGCTCGCTGCCAAATCGGTCTCCTTTATTTCGTACGCATGAATATGATTTCTCTGCAAGTACTCAAACACGCTTTTGGGGACGATCGAGCTTCCGAAGCCCGCTTCAACCAGTTCTCCCAGCAACAGAATATCTGAGCATTCACAGCGTACATTCGGAGTGATATTCTGTTTCGCAAATTGCTCCATAATATAATGAAAGAGACCGGAGCCGGAGGTGCTCGGCAAAATAAGCGGCTGAGCCCTGATGGCCTCCAGCGTGACCGGTTCGCTCATGTAAACGGCTTTCTTCACTAGAGGTAATATAATAGAACGTATCTGTTTGATAATGCAGGACAGAAAAATCAGAAAGATCGATCGGAAAACGAATAAACGCAAGATCGATCACTCTGTCTCGCAACAACTGGCATAGATGCGTAGTCTCATTTTGCTGAATTTTGTAGGTGACATATGGATAGGCTCTCTGAAAGTCCATCAGAAGCCCTGGCAGTTCCGGCACGGACAATGTATTTACCCCGATGCGCAGCCTTCCTCTTACACCCATTCCCGCTTCCTTCACTTTTACAGCAGATTCCTCCATCTGCCTGACGATCTGCAAGGCATGCCGGTATAGTTCCGCACCCGCTTCGGTCAGCTCCATCCTCCTTCCCTTGCGAATCAATAAGGGGACCCCGAGCTCCTCTTCCATTTGCGCGAGCTGTTGGCTGAGCGGGGGCTGGGACATATGAAGCCGCTTCGCTGCAGCAGTCAGATTCTCTTCCTCCGCAATGGCAATAAAGTAACGCAGCTGCCTGACATCCATGTTACGTTTCTCCTTTTACCCATCACTTCTATTCTCTCTCCTTACCATATCATATTGGGGCTTGCTTGCAGGTGCTTCGTTCGATCGCTCAGAGTTGTTTATTTTGATCCTCAGTCTTGTTTATTGGCTCCCATGGGCTTGTTTATTTAACCTTGGTCTTGGTTATCCGCTCCTACAGACTGTTTATTAATCCTCGGTCTTGGTTATCCGCTCCTACAGACTGTTTATAATCCTCGGTCTTGGTTATTCGCTCCTACAGACTGTTTATAATCCTCGGTCTTGGTTATTCGCTCCTACAGACTGTTTATAATCCTCGCTCTTGGTTATTCGCTCCTACAGACTGTTTATAATCCTCGCTCTTGGTTATTCGCTCCTACAGACTGTTTATAATCCTCGCTCTTGGTTATTCGCTCCTACAGACTGTCTATTTCGGTCCCTTCAGTCCGGGCTGTAAAAAAAGAAAAGCCGCTTACGAGCGGCCTCAGGTTGCAGACAAACTCCCTCGCTGAACGAACAGCAGAGGGAGTTTGTTTAATAATTTGATGAAAATACCGAAGGTGTTTTGATCGTTCACCTTTTGGCGACCTGATTTCCATAGCCAGGTCGCCATTTTTTTCAAGTTCATGGCAGCGAAAACAAGCATCGCCTGCATCGTGACCTTCTCCAGTCCTCGTAAGGTCGTCCAACGCATGCCATGCTTTTCCTTCATATCAGCGAATACACGTTCAATCGTTTCTTTCCGTTTGCTATAGATTTGTTTGTTTTCCTCGGTATGCCGGAGGTGGTCTACCTCTTCGAGGTAATCAGCCCAGATGTGGCGACTCACTCTCTTTGTGTAGTCTTTACTTTCCGTGCATTGTTTCAAGAACGGACAACTTCGGCAAACTTGAGAATTTGATCGATAGATACGGTACCCATCCTTGTTTGTTGTCTCATATGTTAAGATTTGCTCGTTCGGGCAGATGTAGCAGTCGAAATATTCATCATACACATATTCGTGCTTTTTAAAAAAACCTTCTTTGGTGCGTGGTCTTGTGTAGGGCATAACGGGGCGAATCTGGTCATCAAGGAGTGTTTTACTGATGTAAGGCGTCTTGTATCCCGAGTCCACTGCCACAGCTTGAGGCTGTGCAAACGTCTTTCGCACTTGATTCAAAACATCCTCAAAAACCTGACTGTCATGCACATTGCCTGGCGTTACCTTGGCACCAAGCACAAATCCATTTCGATCACATGCTGTATGAAAACTATAAGCAAATACACGTTCCTTTTCCCCTTTTACAAACAATCCGCAATCCGGGTCAGTTGTGCTGACTTTCACCTCCTTCTTCGAAGTTTCTGTCTTTTTTTCAAGGGGCTTCTTTCCATGTGCAATACGATCCTGATTGATTTCTTCGTCCAGCAGCTCTTGATATTTCTTCGCTTGTTCTTCAACGATTTCTTTCACGTATTTATGCTTATTCGCACTGGCTTTTACATGCGTAGCATCAATGAAAAGCACATCAGGCTTCACGAATCCATGATGAACCGCCTCCTCCAATATTCGAAGGAAGATCGACTCGAAGAGTTGAGTATCCCGAAAACGGCGAACATAGTTCTTGCCTAGGGTCGTGAAATGGGGAATGGGCTGACTGAAATCATAGCCAATAAACCACCGATAGGCAACATTGGTTTCGATCTCTTTAATCGTTTGTCGCATGGAACGAATTCCAAAAATATATTGGATGAAAGCAATTTTAACTAAGACTACAGGGTCAACACTGGGTCTGCCATTGTCATGACAGTAAAGGCTTTCCACCAAGTCATAGATGAACGAAAAGTCGATTGCATTTTCAATTTTTCTTACGAGATGATCTTCTGGCACCAACTCATCTAGCGAGAATGCAGATATCTGATAACGCCCTTCGGCCTCTTGCTTATTAAGCATAATGCCACCTCTAAAAAATAACTTTTGAAAACGTAACATGTTCTATATTCAACAAAAAAGCCTGCAGACCCTGTTCCTTACGGAACTTTGTCTACAGGCTGAAGCCGCTTACGAGCGGCCTGCTTCTTGTTTGACTTCGATTTTGGCAAGCAATTTGTCCCAGTCGACCAGCTTTTCCATCAGGATGGATAAAAACACGCCCATGATCAGACCATTGGAGATGACGGGCTGAAGCAAAACAGGCAGGCTGCCGAAAAAGGCTGGCTGAACATTCATGATACTGACGCCAATCAACACCGGAGCGGCAATCCGAAAGATCGTCTCCGACGTAAAGATCGTACCTTTGATGGTATGCAGCGCTGTCCCGAACAATTGAAGGTAAGCAACCAATAAGACCGCATTGCCCACGGTCAGAGGCATCGTTCCGAGAAAAGCGCTGAGTGGCGGGATAACCCCGAGAAACGCAAACATGATTCCGCTAATAATGAACGGCTTTCGGTTCAGCAGCTGGGTGCTTTGCAGAAATCCGATGGAAGACGTAAAAGGAGTATACGGCACCAAGCCAAAAATAGCCGAAATCAAAGCAAAAATGCCCGTAACGAGAGTAGATCGCCTGTATTGACGATTGTCCGCCTGCTCCTTGTAAATGTCGGCAGCAGCTTGTATGGAAACAAACGTATTGGTCAGATTCAGCAGTCCCGCAAAAAATGAGACAGCAATGATTCCGTACTCCAGATTGGGAAAGCCGAAGGGGAACATGCGGAAAGTAACGTCCGCATTGCTCGGAGTCGGAAGATCGGACGGAAACAGCATCCGATAGAGAGCCCAACCGACAACCATGCCGATGAGTATCGAAAAATTGCCCAATCCTTTTTTGCCTTTGATCTTCAAGACACTCACGAAAACGACGACCCCGATGGAGAACAGCGCGACTGGAATGTCCACGGTGCCCTGCGCGGTTGTGATAAACATTCCTTTGAAAAAAATAAAAATGAGCTGAAAGGTCAACAGGAAGAGATAGACACTCATCACCATGGGTGTAATGATTTTTTGTACGAGCGGAAGGAGGTTGAATACAGCCAGCAGGATGATCGTGGCACCTGCCAGCAAAATCCCCGTCGCGATTCCTCCCCCGACCGCATGTATATCCATTCCAAGCGCCGATGCGGACAGACCCATATTGAGGATGAGTCCCCACATCAGGCCGGAATGGCTCTCCAGGATCGGATAGCGATGTCCGATCCACCCTTGCAGAATGCAGGCGATGCCGGTGAATAAAAAAGAGCACCGGATCGTCGCCTCAATCGCTTCCGCAGAAAGCTGAAACGCCGCTCCGACCGTTATGGGCACGACAACTGTGTTGGCAAAAATAAAAAAAAGCCACTGCACCGAGGACAAAAGGGTTACGGCAGCTTCTTTCTTTTTAACGAGCATGAACACCGCCTCCGCAATCAGCCATACATCATGACAGCGATACTATGACGTTATGCTAACACAGGGGCTCCGTTCTCAGAAGTATTGATTTCCTTGTTATGGTATATGGAAAGGATATAGATTCGTAGCGGGACAAAGACGGGATCTTGGGCTGGGACCCTGGCTAGGTACTCTGTGACTGGGTGCTTCGTGCTGGGTGCTTCGTGCTGGATGCTTCGTTGCTGGATACTTCGTGACTAGGTACTTCGTGACTGAGTATTTCGTAGCTGGGTACTTCGTGGTTGGAAGCATTTGTAGCTGGGTACTTCGTGGCTGGGTCTTCGTGCTGAATACCTTGTGAAGGGGGACCTCAGACTGGGGATTTTGGTGTTGGGTACTTCGTAGTTGGATTGGTCAGATAAAAACCTCGGATGAAAAAACAAAGCGACCGCATTTGTTTTGCAGTCGCTAAAATGGAGCCAGCTCTATATGATTTGGATCAGGAAATGCTCTCTCTCGCCAACTCTTTTTTCACCATTTGACCTCCTCTACGCTGACCACCGGAAAAGCATGTGCTGGCAGCACGGGAACAAAAGGGCGTTCATTCACATAGGCAACGACGATATGAGAGGGGCCTACCATCGTTTTTGGGGCCAGCCGGAGCTCTTCTCCTTTTTCCGTCATTACCGTGATTTGCAGGAGTCCTCCCGCTGGCCTTCTGGCTCCTGTAACAACCCTGTCGAGCGAGAAGTCCGATCCATTGAAACGGAGAAATAGCTGGTGGTCGTTTCGCCATGATACAAAATCGATGTAATGCCGTACAAATGACAATGAATCCGTCGTAACGCTGTGCCCGGACGGAAGATACTTGTTGCCTTCCCGACGATATCCGCCGTTTTCCAGCATGCGCCTGTCGAACCGATCTAACGCTTCTTTTTCTAGTAAGTCAATGACGCCTTCGGTCTTCAAAACCGGATTTATCGCAAAAGTGGCGTGATGATTGGACAGTTCCAACAACATTTTGACTTCCGTTTTTTTCTGCATCGCCAGATCGGCATCGACCACAAATACACCTATTAATAGAAAGAACAGCAGCGCCGAAATGGACAATATATTTATTCCCGTACAAATCCCCTCCGGAATCGTATGCAAAATACGCCGCAGATCTAGCATCACCAAACAATCTATTGGTCGATGTTTCATTCAGTGAAACGATCAGCGACCACGATCAAACGCCGTAAAGCTCTGAAGTGTACAGAGTGACTACAAATCATAGTCCATCATGTTCACCGTCCCATGCCGCACAACTCTCATCGTTTTCTCGACGGGAAGCCAAGATACAAAGAGAGGAAACGGAAGCTCTGCCTGAAGGACAAATTCGTCTTCGTGGCTCCACAGAACAGGGTCTGCTGCCCGACTCCGCTGAATGTGGATGATCAATTCCTCTTCTGAAAGGGTTAACGATTTTTCTGCGAGTTCCTGTGACATAAAGGCACGGACTTTCCCCAATACCTCCGCATCCCCTCGGCCTCCGTGATTACTGATGTATTTTGTTGCGGCGGCGCTTACCTCCAGTAATTCGTTATGCGTTTGAACCACTGTGTGGACCTGCAAAATGCCCATCGGAACCAATAGCAGCACCATCACCTGCAAAAATACTGTGATGACTTGTCCCATCACTCGGTACCGAACCTTGTCACATTATGCAGAAGCTTTTCGAAAAACTGCATACTCACAGCCAACAGATTATCGGGACCTGTCATTAATACGTGGACGGTCAGCGGCAGTACCAGTACCATCAGTCCCAGGATTGCAAGGATTTTGTTCATAGTTACCACCCCGGGTCAAAATACTCGGAAGGACGGCTTCCGGTAAACGTAAAGGCCTTCTCCCCCTCCACAAACCGATTCATCCACTGAGAAAGACGTGATGGATAAACAGAAAGCGAGAGGGTGACCATTTCGTTTCGTTCCTTTCGGGCCCGTATGCCTTCCATCCGCGGATGACTCCCGGAGAAGGCGTCCCCAGAGACGTCCCACCCCAAGTCTCGCATCCTTTGAACATAATAATCAGCCAGTTGCGGCTCCAGATAGCCAATATCCTGCATGTCATCAAAGGCGTCCGCGTAAATGCTGCGGGCAATGGCTCGTTCCATGGCATACATCTCGTATGCCCCAATAGCGGAGAAAAGGATCAGCATAACAGCCAGGCAGATGAGAAAAACCTTCAATTTCAGCATGTTTTCTCCGGCAACGACCAACGCTGCCCATCATAAGACTCGGCTAATGAAAGCTGACGGTCGCCGCCTTGTACACCCTTTCCTTGTGGGATTGCTTCAACTGACCCTGGGGATCGCTCCCCCATAAAAAAGCGCACAGACTCCCTACCATGACCAATATGATTAAAAAAACTTGTAGTTGGAGCATAATCGATAGGAGTAGATTATCGACTTGAGTAGGAGTTGCCGTTTTGCATCTTGAACTGAACGTTTTCGCCTTTTGTGTCATAGTTGAGGGAAGTCACAGAGTTGTGAATGTTCTCGGCGGATTGGATCGCGGAGGGACTTAGTTCATTGCCGTAGGAGCTCACTCCGATCCCCAGAACCATCACGCATGCAAGAAAGATAAAAAACATTTTTGACATAACAGACACTCTCCTTGTTTATTTTTGTTTGAAGCAATCAAAATTTTGGCCATACCTAACACATCTGTTTTTTAATCGCATTTCACTTACGGAATAGCTTGATCAATCCAGTTGACCGCTCGATCGCGCAAACCGCCATCGCTGACTATTGACTCGTTAACCGACGACATGCTTGCTACGATGATTCCCAGTGTGAAAACAATACACATCAGAATCGAAAACAACTTGCTCATACCTATCCCTTCCTCAAGTCAGGTATTTGTCCAAAATTTCCGTAAGCAGCTTATACCAGGGAAACATAGCTACGAGTAATCCCATATAAAATGCCGGATAAACAATGACGCTGTAGCCGATCCCCAGTGATTTGATTTTCTTTCGATGCCGAAACATCCGTCGATGATCGACAGCCCACTCCAATCGCTGCATGGTCAGGGCAACCTGACTTTCACTCAAGTTTTCAACAGTTCTCATACTGGACACCAGAATAACCGCATCTTCAACTCCCAGTTTTCGCTTGAATGTTTCCAAAGCTTCATCAGGATCCTTGTTCCATTCGGAAAGACTAGGAACATATTCCTTTAACAGACGGGTCGGCCGTGCCGCCTTTAGCATGGCACTGTATACGGGGACCTGATTCTCCAACAAATTGACGTATCTGTTGATAAAACGGGCAATATCGGTACTCAGCACCTCCTCCCGGTACCCGGCCCACACTTTCAATCCGATATACGGCAGCATAAAGCTGAGGGTAGAAGCGATCAGCAGCGTCCATAGTGGAAACGACTGCGAGCGGCTAAACATTGCAGCGAACAGAATCAATAAGCAGACAGTTGTTCCACTGACCAACTGGGAGAACACCCACTCAGGCTTGCCCCATCCAAACGGCCGTCCGGCGCGTTCGAGAAGCTTCTCCCATGCTTGATCTTCAGTTGCGTTCACCGTTTTTGTCCAAATATCTCTCCAGGGAACGGAGACAAACAGCTTGGGACGTTGAAGGCCAATCAAGCACCTCCCTATAAACAGACAACCAATAAAGACAAAGACTGCACCCAAGGTCAAAGTGACATACATGTAAACCTGTGGCATTAGCGATACCTCCTTCCCCAGATGAATGCCAGCAGGATGGAGATGGACCAGACGGTAACTGCCAGCGATAAAATCGCTTGTCCATCATTGGTAAAGAAGTATAGTCTGTAAGAATCTTTAAGCAGACTCTGATTGTAAGGAATCAAACAAATACAAATGATGATCACCACAATCAAACTAATCCAGATCGCATGAATTTCGCTGTTTCTTTCCTCTTTTTCGTCCTGTTGTATAAACATTTCATTCGTAAGCCGGTTTAACGCGGTTTGAATATCTTCGGTTTCTCCCTCCAGTCCGCTTGCCACATAGGTTGCGAAATCAGAGGCCCACGGATGGTCCAACCGTTCCGCAAACTGATTCAAAGCAAGGACAGGATCTCCCCCATCCGACAGCTTATTGGTCAACAGCAAAAGGTCCGGCAATAAGTCTTTCGGGCATTCCTCAACCATATCCCGAAAAGAGAGAATAATGTTTTTTCTGCTGCTGTAATAGCGAGAGAACAGGTCGACAAAGCGACAAAATGACATGATTTTTCGGTTGATAAGTACGGTATAACGGGCGTACAGCAAAAGAGTTGGAAGCAATAACAGCAAAACAAACAGCGAGAGTGAGACGACGATATTTCCAAGGAGGATGCCGGAAGCAAAGCCCGCCGCAGACCCAACCACGGAAAGAATCAGGTATACTTCTGGAACTCCCCCTGCCACCTGACACCATCGTTCGTACTGGTTGTATATGAATTGATTGGTTTTTCGCTGAAGCATTTTTTCCCGCCACGCTGCTACCGTTTTGGAAAAAAACACGGGGGGCGCGGACCATTTCTGATACAGATACAAGCCTAGCAAGTAAAACCCGATCAAAAGGCAAACAAACATGGGGATGAACAAAAATAGCTTCATATCAACCTTCCCATATCCGTCAGGCGCAGCTCTTTCAGGGTGTCCAAATCGGCCCTTCCTACATAGCACATGTATTCGACCAGGTGCCCATCGAGCTGCTTCCCTGTCCATTCGTACTCTCCGCTAATCCTGTTGCGATATACGAGCGGTACGGACTCGACTCGATTCATCAGATCATTCCATTCCGTCACGTGAATGGCATCAATAAAGCGATGTCCGTTGTTTCGATAAGTGAGCGAATTCACGAAATTGACGGCACGGCTGATCCTCTCCTGAGTCAGTTCGACACTTCGCCCGCCGTACTGATAAACCAGATCGGTCAAATCGTTTAGGGCTTTATGGGGAAACCGTTCATGCATCGCAGCGATCGTAGCGTCTGTTCCTCGCACTCCTGCATTGATAAAGTGATAGGCCTCGATCGGCTCCCTGATTTCTCCAATCAGGATCGTATTGGCGGTAGAACGATACATATCCTTAAAGGAATTCGCAAGTTCGATACCGATTTCTTCAACATTTTGCAGCTCAATGACTTCCCCGCTCCACACGTCTCCAAATCTCATTTCATGTTCGCTTTCAAAAATCGTAATGTACTCGGTTCGCGGGTCCTTTAGTTTGAGCATGCACAGCATTAAGGTCGTCTTTCCGGCTGCCATAGGACCAATGACCAACACATTTCCCCGGCCGTGCACTTGCTGCTCGATCAACAGTTGTACCTTTTCATCAAAGGTTGGCATCTCCTGTTTGCGGAGATCATCCAGCGAAAAGGCAAGAGTCGCAAAACGCCGTACAATGATGACAGGGACTCGGGAATACGGGAAGGTAAACATGGTCAGCCGCGCTTTTAAAGACTCCAGGTAACCACTAAGGCGCGGCTTCTTTTCATGGAAAGAAAGGCCTGCCGTATTAGTCAGCTTCTGTTGAAGCGTCTCTACCTCTTGCCATGTGGGCATATAGTTTAACGTCTTCTTCACTCCCTGCTCAATATAGGCAACCTGGCGGCCCGCAGAAACCCTCACTTCCTCTACCCACGGAGAAAGATGTAGTGTTGCGTCGATGATTCCCCACCCGTATGTCGAGAAAGCAAGCCCTTCATAAGCATTGACATGAGGAAGAATTTCTTCTTTGACGGGGCGTTTCAGCACTTCTTCAAAGTAGTGTTGCAGACGAAGGATAATATGACTATGGCTGTCACGGTCGCCTTTTTCCGCTAACGTTAAAATTCGCTGCATTTCAACCTTTTCTTCACGTGTAGAGCCAAAGTGGTTTAAATAATCGCGTGCCGCCTGTTTGATATCTTCGATGGTCTTTATCTCCGATGGATTCCATTGTCTGATCGCCTTATTCATCAACACACGACCGCTCCTCTTACCATTTTTTCAGTTTCCATAATGGCTTGCAGGCTCATGACATAAGGCTTGGGAGGAAGAAATTCCTCTACCAACACACTATGGGTTCGGTGTGACTGCCGCAGACGATCATCGGAAATGCGTGGAACCACTCCGTATACAGAAATACCTTCACCGATACGATGATTCTGCCCCTTATCGATATGGCTAAGCATGACCTGATACTCTACCCCCCGCTTCTCCCAGCTTTTTATCCATTCTTTTGCTCCCTCGATGCTAAAAGGGTCCGATCGGACAAACAGCAAATTGCGATCGGCGGTGTAAATCAATCTCTGCATCGCATCTGTCTCGGGAAAGCTGTAGCCCCAGTCAATGTAGATGTAGTCAAACTGTTCCCGCAGCGATGACATCAAATTGGATATCTCCATGCTTCTCCAATTGCTTGTGGCGTTTGCATAAAACAGGTTGGGCAGTTGGTTGCTTTGTTTGCAAATTTTTCGCCATGTTCGCAAACGAGCTGTACGCAAATCCAACAGGTCCGGTCTGAACTGGCTTAGTTGATGTTGCTGCAGCTTGAAAAACCGGGTCAAATCCTGCTTGTGAACATTCATATCAAGAACGAGAATCTGTTTATCAGGGTTTTGCTTCGCCAATAAAATCGGGTAGTTGATGCAAAAGGTCGTTACCCCTGCACCTCCGTGACTCATCAAAGCGTATATCATGCCCCGGCCTTCATATGGGCCAGCCGTATCGTCTTCATCGTCCAGGCTCAGGATTTGTCCAATCCCCTTTCGTATCTCATCCTGGGTCAGATTGGCGGAAAGTATGTAAACACCGCTCAGATCAGCCTTCTGTACCACTTCCTTAATCAAGCTTTCATTTTGGTAAAGTGGTACGACAACAATCGGTGTTTGAGGATCCAACGTACTCCTTGCCAAGGGCAGCCACTCCCAGACAGGTGTCTCAAACATCTCGGCAAACAGTACCGCTGCTTCTGGTTGATACAGTTTAGCCAAACGATAAAAATCGGCAGAAGACTCTGACACCAGAACCTGGCAACCCATGGGCATATACGTGTGAACAAGAGATTTTACCGGATAGCAGACGATCGTCTTCATGATGTTATCTCCACCTCCTGATTCGATAATTGACCAATCTGGACGATCCCGTATAAAAACGCCTCACTAATCGCGGTAAATTGTTGATCGGTCAGATTCAAACCGATAAAGGATGCAAGCGCAGTCGGCTGTGAACGGTAATCTTGGTAACGCTTTTCACCGTTTAGCAACGGTTTCTCTCGTGACCCATTAAAGATCGCATCCATATGGTCGGGAGATGGAAGGGGATTGGGCCTGATCGTATAAATTTCTGTACCATTGCTGTCTCTCACCGTTGCCAGCTGGGTCGTGAACAGTAAATCCGCAGTTCCATTGCTTTTCCTGAAATGACTTGGTTCAGGCAAATGTTCCAATTCGGAAGGTGGTTTATACGTGACCCATACCTTCACATAGTCGCCTTTTCTCAATTCTGTGACGGGATTAAAAAAAGTGAGAGGAAATTCATAGCGGGCCATTCCTTTTTCCGGGAGAAGCTGATTGTCCGTCAGCTTGCTCTGTAAAATCTGTTCACCCGAAAAGATCGTTTGCGTGCTGCGTTTTCCAAGGACACTCTCCAAGTCCCTGATTGCATCGGGCAGTATGTTGTCGATTCCCTCCTGAACCAATACGAGATCAGCTCTGGTTATCGGTTCGTACGGGGCAATTACCTTGCCTGGGGCTACCTTTACCACCGGGGCAAACAATCGCTTGAGAGCAATTGCATCAATATATCGAGTAGCCGCATAAAAGCAAGAGCCAGCCAGTATAAAAGATATGATGCTAATAATGATTAACGTCTGTTTTTTCATAGCCCTCTTCCTTCGCTAATGTAAAAGTGAGGCAAAACCGCTCTCCTCTTCTGGAAACTGCTCTAGCAGCAGCATAGCCTTCGAGTGGGCTGCAAAGGTTTTATCACCATCAAAAAGCGGGATTACTGTATGGACTTGAGCAGAATTGCCCTCGTTCCAAAGAGACAGGGTTCCAGCCACTTTTTTCATAATGGCTGTGCGATTCCACTTTTCATTCCATTTATTCGCAACCATCCTGATCTTGCTTTGATTGCCTTTCCACCAGCTCGGAGCTTTTTCCGTCAAAATCATCCGGGTGAGCCGTGCTATATCAGAGTCAAATACGACCCAAATCTCATCAAGCATCGTCAGCAATCGCTCAATCTGATGATTTTTCCAAGATGAGGATATATCGATCAGGACAGTGGAGCTCTCCTTGCTCAAGCGAAATAGCCAATCAACAGCATCGCTGCAGGAATCCTTGTTTTTCAGCGGGGTATCAACATGGATGCGAAGACAATCATTTTGCATGTAGAGAGTGGAGGACAAGTCTTCTTGTGCAGCTTGATGTGCCCTCCGTTCAAAGTCGAGAGCAAAATACAGGTAGGAGCTTGTGCCAGGCAGTTCGCAAAGAGTAACAGCCGATCCGCTGCCTGCCATAGCAAAGGCGACATTGCCAGCCAAAAAACTGGCGCCAGCTTGAGGATACAAGCTCAAAACTGCAATGCATCGGCGATCCTGTCTACGCGTCTCTTCGATTGCCACGCTCGTCAGTTTCTCCTTCAGCTCTTCAAGGCGTCGCTCTTCTTCCGTGGTACGGATCAAATCTCTTTGCTCCAGTTCGCGAAACTTGCTGACAAATCGGTTTACTTGCTGAAACATCATTAGCCTGCCTGCGTGTCATTTTCGTTTTGTTTTGCTCGCAGGTATTCTTTGAATTTTTCTACCATCTCTTTCATCGTGAGATTTTTACGATGGTAGTAGTATATTTTCCGCAGCCTTTCTCGTTCCTGAAAGGTGAGATTTTGCTTGATCTGGCCGACCATTTCTTGCAATTGGGCCAGCTCGGCATTGTTTGGTCTGCCTCTTCGTGGAGGTTTGGCAAACAGCTGCTGCTGTTTTTTGCAAAACGCATGGGGCTGCTCCACCAGCCACATATCTACCAATGATTCAATATCCGCCAATGAACGTATTCCCAGCCGGAGCAGGTATTTAAAGTAGGCGGGGAGGTTTCGCTCACCGAGCTGTCCAGATCTCCAGCGGCGATAATAACCAGTCGGGGAGGTTAACATTTTCGTTACATCACGAACGAGGATATTGCGATCACCGGATTGATAATGTACGATCGTATCCTTTACCAAAGTGAAAAGGAGATCATGGTAATCGGCCTGCTGTTCATTTTTGCCGTGCTCGTGCGTGTACCACTCTTCGACGGCCCGGTCAAAGTCTTTTCGGCAATTCGTGAGATTGATGCTGTCCAAATGTTTGTAAAAGTACTCCAGTCCATAGCGGGAAACAATCTCATCTTGATAGGGACCGAAGACAAACAGGATAAATCTTTCTTTTAATTCCTCTACTGACATTAGGCAATTCGTTTGTTCGTAGCAGCGATTAACCAGTTCTCTTGCGTTTTTCACTGTCACTTCAAATTACCCCCAATTATTACATATTTATACATTAGTAGACATTTTGCTACATATTTCACCATACGTCAAACCATTTTTGCTTCAATGATAGGGGCCCGCCTTGGACGCATCCGTACAAGGCGAGCTTGCGGGTTACTCTACGAAAAAGTAGAGCTCTTCCCCGGTTGCGAGCAGAAGAGCAATTCTTCCCCCGCGCTCAATGACAGTCGGAGCACTCTCCATAACCACGATCCCGTCATTGAGGACAATCCTTTCTCCGAATCGGTTTACGGACTCGATCCGAAAGGTTCCCTGAGGCATGCGGTCCACTGACAGATGCCTGCCGGGTTTGTGCTTTTGGTAACGCACGCGACGTCCCAAAAGCACATCCACTCCTGTAGAGCGGTCTTGGTGAGCTTCAACTGTTGCCAATTGCAACTCCTCCTTTTCTCACCAATTTTTTACGGCCGTTTCATACGCTTATAAGCTCATGAAACTATCCTTACCGTAAAAAAAGACAGCGTATGGATGCAAATAAATTTATCCATCTTCCCACAGGCGGGGATCGGCAAGCTCCGGGTACATGTCCGTAATCATGTCAAACGGGGAAAAGTACAGCGTATCTACAAGAATCTTGAGCTTGTATTTCCGCAAATAGTGGTAAGCCTGCTCCGTTTTTCCAAATATTCGCGGCAATTCGCGCAAGTCTTTAATGTTCATCAGTTTGTTGCACATATAGTCAAAACAAATTTTTGCCCTCTCCTCCCCCTTTACGCTTTGAAAGTACAGCGGGGGGAAATGGCGCCGAATGCCCGCAAGAACCTCCTCGTAAACCCATAGTATTTTTTGCTCCTCCGACGGCTTCGGAAGATACGGGTAGGCGTATTCCACGAGGTAGTAGACATCCTGAGCCTTCGCTTCAATAGGAGGTTCAACATATTCCCGAATCAAATGGAGCTTTAGTTCCTTTACATCTTTTATGCTCATCTCACGACGTGCCTGTTCCGGCGTCCACATTTTTACTTGCTCTATCGCATATCGAATGACTAGCTGAACTTTTTGTTTGCGATACTGCATATCCTCAAATTCGTACGGCGAAAAGCGCTTTTGTGCTCCACTCAGGATGCGCTTGTACCGCTCGACGATTGTTGACGGCACGGCTCACTCACTCCCACACTTTTGTAATTTGGAATTTGAATCCAAATTACCATGAAAAGGTAGGACAAAAATAACAGGGTTTACAATATCGACCAATCTAAAAGTCATACATTCCGGATTGCGACACCCTTCGGAATGTCACATCCGACTCTCCCCACAGATGATGCAGCTTCTGTCTGGCCTCTATTTTTACATGGTAGATTCCTTGTCCATACAAGCTTTTCCGTTCGCCCTTCTGATGCACCACGGTCGCTGACTCCGCCTGCCGCTCCACTGCCGGGCGATTCAACTCCCATAGCAGTCCGGCCTCTTCGCGAGCTCCCCGGACAATATCGGCCTCGTACCGTTTGGCCTCGCTGCTAGTCGCGACCAGTATTTTCTTCGTTTCCCCGTCCGCATCCTGGTACTCCCATGCTCCCGCCGCTCGCGCTCCTTTTGACACAATGTCAGCCGTCTGCTGGACGCGCATGCTCGCCAGGCTCGCCTGGCCTTGTATGAGCATGATCGACAATAATCCTCCCATGCAGATGAGAAAAAAGAGCGCGGTAACCGTCATTGTCCCGCGCTCCTCAGCCAGCTGCTGTATCATCCAATTTTTCTTTTCCTCGCCCTTTCTCCTCATTGGCTGCCACCCTTCTCCGCATTTTCAATCATCAGATGATAGCTCTCTTTCAATTCAAAAGGCTTTCCGGTAGCGAGCAGATGAAACTTCATTGTCGCCTCAGCTTCAAAATGATTCCCTTTCTTCCATCCCCCTTGCACATAGAGGCGAACGCGGCTATCCGTCATACCGATCCCCTGCTTCAGCTCCGCTTGGCCCATCTCTGCCGCGTGATAGTTGGCTAAGCCGAAATTCGGCTGGACGGCAGCGATTCTTCCTGCCTCATAGGCTGCAGCCAAAACCTTTTGCCGGTTGTACAGGATGGAAAATTGATCAAATGAAAAGATAAACACAAACCAGAGCAGGGGTAGTGCAAGGATGAGCTCCAATATTTGCGTCCCTCGCTCATTGCGGATCAAGCCGAACCAATTTCTTTTCATTTGCTACCTCCACAAGTGCTGCACCAGATACGCACCCAAAAGGGGCACGGCATAGGGAAAGGACAGGGCTGCTTCTTTATTTCGGGGAAGCCAGATTTTCCGATGTGCGACCCAGCCTGCAAAGATTGCATGCATATTTCTGCCTAAACGCCTCCAGGTTCCAGGGAGAAAAACAACCACCGCCAGACAAACCCAGAGCGAGTGTAAAAAAAGCGGGTACACTCCCGACCAGCCCACCCAAGCCCCTACCGCCATCAGCAGCTTTTGGTCGCCCATCCCCATGCCGCGCAAAACAACCGGGACCACCGTCAGCAAAAAGGCTCCCGCAACTCCTGCAACGGCTGTCCACCCCATCCCCGCCTGCCATTGATAAACAAGGCCGGCAGCCAAGGCCGGAAACGTTACCGTATTTGGAATCTTGCGGCATTTCCAATCAAAGTATGCGGCGATACCCAGAAGCAAAAAGATTACAGCTTCCGTCATTTGCTGAGTTGGGTCTCCAGTTCCTGAATCCTCGCTTCCTCTACGCTGCCCAGATTTTGCAGTGTCGGAATCAGGACGATCAGAATAATGGCGATGATAATCACCATCTCCACAATCGTCACACCGTCTTCCTCCTTTGCAAACCGACGGATGTAATCAGTGATCAAGGTCATGGCAATCACTCCTTTTCAATTTGTACTTTTACTTTGTCAAAAGACAGAGCCCTCGGCAAAAAAACTTTACAAGCGTTCCCCGATTCCGATAAAAATAGGGCCCATGACCAGAAACAGCAACGGAACCCCCATCAGAACGATCACGAACGGAAGCAGACGCACATTAAGCCGATTCATGTGATCGGATGCCTCGTCCTCCTGCTGGCGGACCTGCTCCTCCACCTGCGCCGCGATCATCTTGGCGATGCTGACGCCCTTGCTCATCGCCTCATTTATTTCCATCGAGATCGCCGACAGGGTATCTACCTCCCAACGAAAAGCCAATTCCTCCAGCGCTTTTCTCCAGGTCCCGTAGCGTCTTTCCTCCACTTCCAGCCGCGCCAGCTCCCTTCCCAGTCTTCCGTCAAAACGGCGTGCCGTCTGCTTTACGGCTGCCTGGATCGGCATGCCCGCCTCGACCAGAGACTGTACAATGCCAAAAAAAATCGGAACCTGCTCGCGAATCTCAGCCTTGGCCCGTTTGTCTGCCACGTCCAGCAGCATCGTCGGCAGCAGAAACAATAAAACCGCGATGATCAGCGGCAAATAAGCCGTAGTATTCAATGACTGACCCCCTGTGTACGCAATCGCCAGTTGGATCGCGACCGCCAGCATCACGATTCCGCCAACCGCCTTTGCCAACGCGACCTCTGCCAAGGAATAGCGCGAATTCAGCCGGAAGAGGATATCGGCTGTATGGGTACGGTTGATTCCGGTCCACTTGCAGACAAGCTCCAATAAATCATCATGCTGCTCCAGATAGCGGGCCAGCTTCCAGGGGGAGATCGTCTTGCCGAATGCACTCTCCAGATGTGAGTGACGTTCCTGCTCAATCCGTCCCAAAAGAGTCGGGACACCCTCCTCCCTTCTTTCCAAGCAAGCGGGCAATCCCCAGAACAATACCGCGATCCCGGCCAGCGCTCCCAGCCACCACATGGCTTCACCCTCCTCTATGAATGCCTTTATGGGCAAGGTGGCGTACGACCTCTCCGCCCATCAGTATCGACCCGAGGGACGCCAATATCAAAAATCTCCCGGAAAGGGTGGCTGTCAGCGGGTCAAAATGACTTGGGTTGTTCACGTACAAAGCGATGATAAACACGAACGGCATCACACTGAGCAGATTCACCTGGGCCGTAATTTGCGCCATGGCGGCTCGCTGTCTTCGCAGCGCCTGCTTCCTTCGGAGTATAGTCGATGAAGCTAGATCAAGCGTTTTGGCCATGTCCCCGCCCATCTCTCGCTGGATGTAGACGATCGTCGCCAGGTAGCGGACATCTGCTGAACCTGTTCGCTCGTAGAACATGTTCATGACTCGCTCCAGCGGCACTTGAGCACGCAACAGCTCCACGATTCTGCTGTATTCCGTCGTTACGGACTTGTCCAAATAGAGACTCGCTGCCACCTGCTCAAATGCATGCAGATAAGAAGGCGATGTCCGCAGAGAACTGGCCATCAAACGAATCGCCTTTACGTTGTCCACCTCAAATCTCTCTTTTCTCCTTGCCCCCAGAATGCTGACGATCCGCTCTACGAAAAGAACACCGGCGAATAAAGCGGGCAGCGCCAGAATCCATGACTGCAGGAGCTTTTGTGTCACGCCAAAGGAAACAAGTCCCAGCACAAACGCAAGTCCAACGTAGTGATTGACGCCTAATCCGGAGCCAGATTGCTGCAGCCTGACGCCAAGCCTGTCCCAGATCGTCTGTCGGTCCCGCCGAAGTTGGTGGACAATCTCGTGCTCGTCCTGATGCTCCCGGTAAATAAAAGAGCGCGGCACAGCCACAAGCACAATTCCCGCTCCCAGCCCTGCCGCAACCAATGCACTCTCCAATGCCACGCGCAACCTACCTCCTACATCGGAATCGGCGTCGAAAAGAAAACCCGTTCCCACTCTTCTGGCTGCAGTCCTTTTTCCGCCCAGCGCCGCACCAGTTTCTCCGGTTTATACCCTGTCCACCTGTACTGGCCTACTACCCGTCCGTCCTTTACTCCCGTAGGCTCGTATACGTAAATATCCTGCAAGTAAACGCGGTCCGGATGGATTTGCCTTACGTTGCAGGCTTGGCGGATGCGGTCCTCATGTGACTGGCCCGTCCCGATCACTTCGGTAATCGCCACCACTTTGCGGCTCCCGTCTTCTTCGAATCGCTTCACCTGGACGATCAGGTCCAGCGCCGACCCGATCATCAGATTTCTTTCCGTCGTATTGTATGACTCCTCCGCCTTGGCGAACAAAATCGGCAAGGTCGAATCGATCAATGCCCGCGGGGAGTTGGCGTGAGCGGTACTCCAGCTGCCCGGGTGGTCCGTGTTCATCGCCCAAAGCATATCCACGATTTCTCCTCCTCGCGTCTCCCCAACGATGATGACATCCGGCCGTTTTCTCAGAGAAAGCCGCACGCAATCTTTTATAGAGAAGCCTCCCTTGCCCTCATAGTTGGCAGGCTTGGCCAAAAAGCGCCGGACAAACGGATGCTGCAGCTTCATTTCCAGCACGTCTTCAATTGTAATAATGCTGAGGTGATGCGGGACGTACTGCGAAATCAGGTTGAGCAAGTGCGTTTTCCCTGAACCGGTCCCCCCGCTTACGATGCCGGAAGCGCGAGAGAGACTGATCGCCCATTTTAAAAACGTAAGCATAGGCTCGCAGATCGAGCCATATGCGAGGTAATCCGCCTCTGTCAGCAAATCGCGGTGCTTTCGAATCGTCAGCATGTGGCCATCCGGAGAAATAGAGCGATGGGTCGCCGCTACCCTGGAACCATCCGGCAGTTGGGTATTCAGCTCTGCCTTTGTCTCGTTAAACTCGCGGCCCATAGTGGCGGCCATCTGTTCGAGAAGCCGCAGCATCTCCTCTTCATCGCGGAAGACCGGTATATCCGGTACTTCCAAACGCCCCGTGCTCTTTCGCTCGACGACCAGGTGATCGTAGCGATGAAACATGATTTCCGTAATATCGGGGTCCTCCAGCAGCGGATCAAGCGGCCCCCAGCCAGTCAGGGAGCGGATCAGCCGCTCTACCTCCGCCTCAATTTGAACCGAAGCGAGCGGAGTTCCCGTTTCCAAAAGGAGGCGAATATCCCGTGCCAGCTCTTGCAGATAGGCTGCTTGTCCTTTTTCCTCCCACAAACGCTTTCCGTGCTTCTCCACGATCTGCGTTCGAATGGCTGCCTCTGCCTCGAAAGTCAGCCTTCTATCTACAGGAGCATGCTGCTTCATCTGCATTCTCTCCTGCAGCGTTTGCGATTCACGAGCAGATTCCTTTGCCTGTGTTCGCAGATCAAGGCGTTCACGGGTGACAGCCTGAATTCCGAGCAGAGTCTTTTTGTCAAAGTTCATCCAGCTCTCTTCCTCCTTCCTATCTCCTCAACCACTTCCACAGGGAGGCGCGTTCCTTCTCCTTCTTTTTTCCCGAACCGTCGGCCTCTTCTTCCAGAGGCAAAAGGGCTTTGCCCAGCGCTTCAATGGCATCCTTGGCCGCCAGCTTTCCCGGATGCAGCATGACAGGATTGCCCGTGTTGATCGATTTTTTCACTTCCTGGTCATCGGGGATTGGAAATATCTTTTTGCTGGGATGGAGTTGAAAATAGGCGCGTATCTCATCGAGGGTAAACATCTCTTTTCGCTGCAAACGGTTCATGCACAGAGAAATGCGTTCCTCCGGATAATCCGCCTCCCGCAAGAGCTTTAATATACGTTGAATATTTTCAATAGAATCAACTACGGGATTCCCGACCATCACGACCTGCTCGGCAAAAAACAGCGCCTGGATCGTTGCATCCGTCGTATCTGGAGCCGTATCGATCAGGATGACATCATAGTGGCTGTTCTTGAGCGCATCCAGGATCAAATACAGATGGTAGTCTTTGATCTCAAAGCTGTGCCGGATATCGCGCGGAGAGGTCAAAACATGCAAGCCGCTTGCCTCGTGGACAACGATATGCCTGTCCACTTCCTGCGGCGAAAGCTGTACACTACCGATCTGGACCTGCCACTCCTCCTGGCTCAAATCACCCGGTTCCCGGCCTTGGGAGCGAATCCAGTCATGCAGCCGCTCGTCGATATCCTGGACCCACGAATACAGATTGGGAGTACGCGGCAAATTCAATGCAGTCGCAAAGGTTCCCAGGTCCAAATTGAAGTCGACAGCCAGAACCTTCAGAGGATTTCCGCCAAGCTTCCGTTGTGCAAAATAGATGGCGAGCTCGCGGGAAAGAAAGGTTTTTCCGACGCCCCCTTTTGGACCGTATACGGTAATGAGCCGTTTTTTTGCCTGTTGGCCGCTTCCTGCAACATAGGGGTGGTGGGGCTTGGCCTCCGCGACTCCAGAAAATCCAGCCGCCTGCATACCTGCTTCCACGCCCGGAAAAGCCGCTCCGCCCATACCGTTGCTTGTCGTTCCGATACCGGTCAGACCTGTTCCCGTCCCGATCATTCCTCCCATCGCCGCACTGCCTGCCGGCATGCTGGCATGCATCGAGGACATGGCTGTCATGGAAGAGAGCTGCATCGCGAGCGCTTCCAATTGACCAGAATGGATCGGCTTGGCGATCACCCACATGCCCAAATTGCGGAAAAATGGCTCCCATATCAGCTCCTGTTCACTGCAAGCGGCGATAAACAACAGGTGCGGAAAAGCAAGTCTGAACTGCTGGCACAAAACCCCTCTTTCCGCTTCCTGCACTCCCCCGAGCAGCACGATGTCCGGTTTGTTTTCATGAAGGGCCCGCCACGTCTCCTCTACCCCTGTCGTTTGTCCGCACACCTCCAGCCACCGGCTTCCGGCCGTCTGTGTTTGCAAGGCTGCGCCGACAGCGGGATCATCATCCACGATCAGCAATCGCTTTTTCACTTACTGCTCCTCCTCTCCCCACCGTTTTTTCGTTTTCATCAGAGCCGCTGCAAAGCTCGCGTCACCGACTCCCGCACTGTTTTCTTCCTCCAGGAAAGACGCCTTTCCCAAGCGGATCTTTCCGTAATGAAGGGCGTGGGTAAGCAAAACGGCTTCCCTCAGCTGCAGCGAAAGCGTGACCGCCTCCAGTCTGGGAATATCGCCGTCCATCTCTCTCTGCACCCCGATCACCGGCATGTTCCGCAGGAGCAATCCGGTATGCGCGCCGCTGTCGTCTTCAAACGATGCGTACACATGCACCCGCTCGCCAATCGCTACATGCGGATTAATGCCCGTGACGTTGTTGACCGGAATGCTGATGCCCGTCATCGACCGCTCCAGCTCCCGCCCTTTCGCAACTTCCCCCGTCTGCTCTACGTCTCCCGGCAAAAGCGGTCTTCCTCCTTCTACCCTGCGGGACAAAGGGCGGTTCAGATAACGCGGAGCTTCTTCCCACGGGATCAGGCCGAAAGCCTCCGCAGACTGCTCCCGGGCAAGGCCGCCCACCTGAATCTCGCCGCGCTCAAGATCGGATGCAGTCAGCTTTTCTCCGCTCTCCTTCGCCACATTTCCCCTCAGCTTGACAAAGACAAAGGTTTGCGGCTGCAAAAAGTGATACGCTCCCGCCGCCACGCAAGCAGCCAAGAGCAGGATGGCAACCAGCCGCAGAGGATGGATGGACATGCCTTTGCCTCCTTTCTCTGTTTTTGCCAGCGTACAAAGGATGGACGGGACAAAAAAAGCCGGCTTTCCAGCAATAGGGAAAGACGAGTCTATCTCCTCGGACTTTTGCTTCGCATATATGACATTAGATGTCATACCTTGGAAGCTACACTTAGTTCCATCTAGGGAATGAATGGGGGATTCAGTATGAAAAAATGGCTTCGTATTGCAAAATGGACTCTGTTATCTGTAACCTGCTTTTATTTTCTTTTCATTGGTTTCTTTAAATTAAATGGAAATCCGGACATTACACTCGCTTTTCAACAGTATGGATATCCTTATTGGTTTCAGATCATAATCGGTCCTGGCGAAGTGCTGGGGGGCCTCGGATTGTTATTTCATAAGCTTTTCCGCTACGCAGCCTTCGCATTGGCTGTGATAACGCTCGGTGCTTCCCTCACACACCTTTTTCACGGCGAACCACATCTTGCTGTGCTGCCATTTGTCATGTTCATCGCTTTCCTGTTCGCCGCTATTAAAAAACCAAGAAAGGAACAGTACAGTAACCTACCATTCCAATCGTAATTATTTTTTAACCTTACTCGGTTCCGGTCTTACTGGCTATGCTGCAAAACGCAAGGAAACCTTGCGAGAACCTGGCTGTGTCGGGTATGGAATAAGATGGATTTTTTCTATCCAGGCAACAGAATGTGAATAAAGGCACATCAGTGCGATCCATGCATTCGTGTGCCTTCTTCAAATAAAAGAGGAGGTTCAAATGCATATCCTCAGGCCGTTGCCCGTATCCATATACTGGGATATAATTAGTTGGATTATCTCAGGGGAGGACATTCTTAGATGAAACAAAGTAAATGGAGCAAACTGCATCGCTTGCTCGCCAGCGGCTTGCTCGGCATAACCGCGTTACTCGGAAGCGTATTGACCGTACAGGCGAACGAAGCGCCTGCCGCAGCGCCTGCAATCAGCCCCTGGGCCGTCCAGACCCTTCACGAAGGCGAAAAATACGGAATTTATCCGCTTGCCTGGTATCAAGACGGCACCTTTCAGCAGCCGATTACCACGGACAAATTTCAAGCTTTGCTGACCAGCACGGCAGCGAAACTGGATAAGCTGGGCTTCAGCAAGAAGACTGATTTCAGCGGCCCGAAAGCAACAGATACAATAACGAGAGAAATGGTCCTGAACTCGCTGTACGGCGTCCTCACACAGTACGAGCTGCCGGAAGCTTTCGAAATCGGCAAGCTTTCCCCGATTGATTATTTGCAAAAGAAAGGCATCGTGAGCGGAACCATTAAAAGCCTGGGACTGAACCAGCCATGCACTGTCGAGCAAGCCGCCGTCTTTGCAAGCAGGCTTGTAACCTATACATACGATACCGCCCAGGGAGGGGCAAAAGGGCTGCTCTGGAAGGCCACCAAGGGGGGCAACACGCTTTACCTGCTCGGTTCGATTCACTATGGCACTCCGGATATGTACCCGATGCAAAAAAACGTCAGGGACGCGTTCGCCGCATCCGATACCCTTTGGGTGGAGCTGAATCTCCTCTCTGACGATGAAGAGGCGTTGGAATACTTTAAAGAATCCATGATGTACACCGACGGCACAACACTGAAGGATCACGTATCCAAAGCGACGTATGAGAAGCTGCAGAAGGTTACCGACAAGCTGAAACTTCCCCGGGATGCCTTCGACTCCTACAAGCCTTGGGCCGTATCCACCGGCCTGTCCCTGAATTCCACCAGAGTCTCGCCAAGCGAGCAGCCTCAGTCTTCGGCTTTGGGGGTCGACATGTACTTCCTGCAAAGCGCGCTTCTTTCCGGGAAACCGATACACGAGTTGGAAGGCATAAAGCTGCAAGCCGATCTTTTCAACAACGCACCGCCTGACCTGCAGGAAAAAGAATTGAATGAACTGCTGGACTCGGTTTTGAATCCGGATGCCGCCTCGCAGAACACGGCGAAACAGCTTATCGAGTGGCAGCAGCTATGGGCAAAAGGGGATCTGGACGGCTTTACGAAATCATTTACTTCCTCCCCGCAAATGATGGAGAGCGCTCTTGCGAAGGGGTTGTTCGGAGAACGGGACAAGAACATGGCCGCGAAGCTGGCTTCCTTGCTTGAAAAGGAAGGCAAATCGACTGTCTTTGTCGTCATTGGTGCCGGGCATTTTGTGGTCGAGAATATGGTGATTGATCAATTGAAGCAAAAAGGCTATAAAGTGGAGTTTATTCGGTAGCTTTTTTGCGGGTAACAGAGAGGGCGCATGGATGTCATGCGCCTCTTTCATTACCGTATATAGGATCAAGCTAGTTTATATTTTCAAGGTATTTAATAAATTCGGGTAAAAATTCAGTGTTATGTAAATCTCTGGAGTGGTCTGCGATAAGTACAATACTCGCATTTAGTTCTTTACCTGAAAAATTATAGATAAGAAAATCAGTATTTGGATATATCTCACTGTATCCTTTTGTGATTCCGCTATCTTCATTCGTCGCATTATAAAAACCAGATGAATAGGATAATGCATTTTTCCATTGGAATTTTTCTTCCATACCGGGAGAAAGCCCAACCATAACAACGATTCCTTCACTCTCATTTTTATATACTAAAGTCTTGTTGTTTTCTTGAAAAAGGCTATGCTCTGAATCGGAACTGTCTTTAAATTTACGAACGAGATTCGTAATAGCCCAGTCTTCGGTTATTTCAATATAACCATCTAGTGAAAAATTAGTCTTAATATCCAGATACCTTTTGTTAAATTTGTCGATGTCTATAACTGTTGAATTACTGCTAACATGATTACTCTGGCATGATATTAGCAGAAGGATTATGGATAAAAACATTAGGTATTTTACGTGCACTCTTTTTCCAATTTCCATACAAACCACCCTTTTTTAGAGGCTGGACACGCAAATAATAATCGAGAGACATTATAGTTTGCTTACTAAGAACATATCGCTAAAGTGCCCTTAAAACCTTACTCCGAGATCAATAGCTAGTTGGTCCTAAAGCCATCCGCAAAGTAATTGCAAACAACATCGGTTATGTCTCGCTCTCTCTTCGCAAACGGAGTCCGTAAAGGGCTTCCCCAGCCTTATGTAGTTCCTGCGTTGGAAGATCCTTCAATATTTTGCAATCGTAACATTCCCTGCCCTTCTGAGTGCTTAACAATGCTCTCGAACGCAAGCTATGCGTTCTTTATTTGTGTCGGTTTTTAATGCCTATATATTTGCATTCGTCTGTCATCTATCAATAAATCTTTCACAATCTCCTTGGCGAAATTAAAAGAAGGTAGACTTGTCTTTAAAAACAAACAGACGCTTTTCTATTTTATAACAGGCTTAAATCGAACCATTCACGCATATGGACTTAACAAAGGGGGGACAGGTGAAACCAGGTGAGCAAATGAGGAAAACAAGGGGGAGACAAAATGCCTGAAGTGCTGTTCAAGGTGGATTTGACCAAACCGATGGAGGAGCAGGATTTACCCGGACACAACCGCTGGCATCCCGATATTCCTGCCGTGGCTGCGGTCAACCCGGGGGCTATGTTTCGCATCGAGTGCAAGGACTGGACGGATGGACAGATCCAGAACAACGACGATCCGAGCGACATCCGCGACGTCAATCTAAAGCGCGTCCACGTGCTCAGCGGACCGATCTGGGTAAACGGGGCAGAGCCGGGCGATTTGCTCGTCGTTGACATCCTCGACATCGGCCCGCTGCAGGGGGCGGAGTGGGGCTTTGCCGGCATTTTCGCCCGGGAAAACGGCGGCGGCTTTCTCACAGAGCATTATCCCGAGGCAGCCAAGTCGATTTGGGATTTCCACGGTATCTACACCACCTCGCGCCACATACCCGGAGTCAGATTTGCCGGGATTACCCACCCCGGACTGATCGGCGTTGCCCCTTCCCACGAGCTGCTTGCGAAGTGGAACAAGCGTGAGAGGGAGCTGGTCGCGACAGACCCGCATCGCGTGCCGGAGCTGGCTACTCTTCCCGATCCGACGAGCACTGTGCTCGGTTCGCTTACCGGTGCCGAGTATGAGCGAATCGCAGCCGAGGGGGCCCGTACCGTGCCGCCGCGGGAAAACGGAGGAAACTGCGATATCAAAAACCTGTCCAGAGGCTCCCGCATTTACTTCCCCGTCTTTGTCAAAGGGGCGAAGCTGTCGATGGGAGACATCCACTTTTCCCAGGGCGATGGCGAAATCTCTTTCTGCGGCGGGATCGAAATGGCGGGCTTCATCGATCTGCACGTGGACATTATCAAGGGCGGCATGGCCAAATACGGCATCGTCAACAATCCTGTTTTCAAACCAGGTCCGGTCGAGCCTCACTATTCCGAATTCCTTGTCTTTGAGGGCATTTCCGTCGACGAATTCAGCGGCAAGCAGCACTACCTTGACGCTCATCTCGCCTATCGTCGTGCCTGCCTGAACGCCATCGAGTATTTGAAAACGCTGGGATATACCGGCGAGCAGGCCTACATGCTGCTTTCCACCGCACCTGTGGAAGGGCGGATCAGCGGCATCGTCGACATTCCGAACGCGTGCTGCACGCTCGCCATACCGACGGCGATCTTTGACCGTGATATCACACCGAAATAACAAACCTTCACTTTCTTTTTAGGAGAGGATGCAGTCATGCCGACCTACTCGTTTGTATGTGAAACCTGCGGCGTCTTTGATCTGTACCGCAGCATGGCACAAGCCGGGGACCCCGGGCATTGTCCGGAATGTCAAAAGCTTGCGGTCCGGCTCTATTTGCCCACCGGGTTGATCACGTCGTCCAAAGCGCTGCGGACCCGCATCGAGCAGAGCGCGGTGCCGAAAGTGGTAAAAAGGGAGACTCCCGGCTGTTCCGGGGAAGGCCAGAGACGCGGCAGCGCTCAAGCTCACGGGCATGCTTGCGGATCGCATGGACACAGCCATGCGGGCCATGCCTCTCGTCCCGGCAAGCCGGCCTATCGTTCGCACGCACCCAGCCGTCCGTGGCAGGTGGGGCATTAATCCGTTTGAGAAAAACATCTGCGAGCGTACCAAGCCAAGCCCAGCACCGTGGCGTGCTGGGCTGTTTTTGCTTACGTTTGACTCATGCATGTTTTTTATTTGATTGACTTAATTTTCATTCTGTTTTGATACTGGACAATATACTGGTCCAGGCGCTGGCTCAACTCTACAACTTCCCCGTTGTCAAAGCCTTTTTCCTGAACAAGTTCAACTAATTGTCCCCGCAAGCTCTCTATAATCCTTATTAAGTCCTTCTCATTATGCCGATTTTGTTCTTGTTCACCTACCAACCGGATCATGCACCTGCCTTTAGGAGCAAGCGATTCCCCTTTTGTAGGCATTCCTTTTAACGGGCACATAAGGGGAACGTCCCATTCTAGAATTTTCACAGTGATCGGATATCACACCTTCCTTATTATGTAATACAAGGACATTTATAACTATACTAGATTCTCCAATAAATGCCGCTTTGAAAAAATAAGGAAATATAAAAAGCCAGCACCCGTTTGAAGGTACTGGCCTTTTGTTTTACCCACCTACTCCATGAGTGTAGGTCTGCACTGTTTGAATTGTTGTAGAAGATGATGTTTCAGTGTTTGCAATACCGATACACAGGCTAACAATTAACGCGAGTGATAACGATACCAACTTTCGTTTCATTCTTTGAACCTCCCTATTATTTCTTGATATATTCGTTCATGCTGCTCCGATGCATGATGCCGATGTTCCCAAAACAGTGCAGTACATCGTTTAAATGCTTCTTGATTCTTCAACTTATCGGCTAGGTCCAAACAACATAATATTTCTTCAAGTGCATTGGTAATGCGCCCTTTCTTTAACTCATAGACGACTTTATTATACCTGAAATTATAATGTCTGCCAATATTAACCGGATCTTCATATTTATAAAAACGTTCTATTTCTACTGAATACTGTTCCAAAATAGGTTCGATAAAAATGTCATATTTACTGGCCGCTTCCATGAGAGTCAAAAGCCCCGCTGGTATTTCCGCTGGATGCTTGGCCAAAAACTTCAGATACTCGGGCAAAATAGTAACTTCACCCATCAGCAAATCATACGTATAAAAATTGGCTTTTGCCCATGTCTTAAACTTCTCAACCTCTCTTTGTCCCACATCATCTAACAGTTCAAACCACCCAAGATCAGCATAGCCATGAACATATTTTTTTGCTTCTTCATGCAAATCTTGCATTTGTAATGCGGCGCCTTTTAATAGAAATCCTTGTCCATAGTACGTAACCAAATGACGCTCTGTTTTTAACGGCTCACAGTTCTTGTTGCTTTTCCGTTTACGCAGCTCGTCCTGATAGACCTTCATGGCAAGTGTTCGTAATTCGTCAGCATACTTTTCCATTTCACTCCATCTTTGCAACACAAAACACACATTCGCCAATTGCAGCAACCCGTCCAACTGAAAATTTTCCGGCAAACGCTTCCGATAAGGTTCAAACCGAATAACCGCCTTCCAGTTCTCTTCGGCATCTGTCCCTTGCGCTGCCCGGAACAACCGGTACTGACTGATCAAAAAACGGTCGGAATGACTGTCCTTCTCATTTTCAATCACGAACTCATAGAAAGGAACGGACTCCTTCCGCTTCCCGCTCTCAAAGAGCTGCTCTGCCACTGAAAAAAGGATCCCTACATTTTTGGGGTCATCCAGCAATTTGGAAACGATCTGTTGAATACAATCCTTCAGGCCAATTTCTGCGCACCGGATCAGGTAGGGAATCACTCGCGGGCGAGATACCCTCTCTTTTGCGAAACACTCTTCTGTGTACAATTCATAGAGCCACCCTAAAGGCTTCCCAAAAACTTTAGTCAACGCATCCAATTGTCCTATCGTCATCGGGCGGTTGCCACGTAAAATATCACTAAGGTGTCCGTGATTTATACCGGACAATTCGCTGAGCTTGCTTAATGTATAACCGTTTTGCTTCTGATGCGTTTCTATCTCTGACCGCAACGACCGTTGCACCGTCTCTTGCAGCCTCATAGAAAAACACTCCCCCTACTCCCAAAGTGATTACTATTCAGTACGTTAAGTCACTCTTGATAAAGAGATATCTTTTTGATATTTCTATATTTTACCATATGATACACATAGAGGTAAACTAGTGGAAGTATTTCTCCTAACATATCTTCTCATTTTGTTGGAGATAACCCCCGGCAAACAAAGAAAGAGTTTCGAGCGCCTGTCTCCTCGGTCGAGGCGAAAACAAGAAAAGCAGTAGGACTCGATGAATCTTAAAGGCTCCCATTATAAAAGAGAGCAACCCTCCTGCCGATTTCCCTGCAAGAGAACTGCTCTCTTTTTATGAACAAGCTAACATCTCACTGATTCCGTTCGTAAATCAAACGAAGGCCCTTCAGCGTCAAGTCGCCATCAACAACATCGATGCACTCTGCTTCGTTTGCAATCAAAGGAGCCAAGCCCCCTGTCGCGACCACAGTCGGCTGTGTGCCGTACTCGGCCTTGATCCGGCGGACAATGCCCTCCACCTGACCGACAAAGCCGTAGTAAATCCCGGCCTGCATCGCTGATATCGTATTTCGCCCCACCACGGACGAAGGCTTCGCGATCTCGATGCGGGGCAGCTTGGCAGCGCGGCTTACCAGCGCCTCCGTGGAAGAGCCGATCCCCGGGGCTATGGCACCGCCCCAGTACTGTCCGCGCTCGTCCACATAGCAAAAGGTGGTGGCCGTGCCAAAATCGACGACGATCAGCGGGGTTCCGTACTCGTGAATCGCGGCCACCGCATTCACGATGCGGTCTGTCCCGACCTCGCGCGGATACTCGTACTTGATGTTGAGGCCGGTCTTGATTCCGGGTCCCACGATCAAAGGCTTATGGCGCAAGTACTTCTCGCACATCCGCTCCATCATCACTTTGATCGGAGGCACGACTGAGGAAATAATGACACCGTCCACGCTGTCCAACGTCAGGCCGACACTGTCACACAGGCTGCGGACGAGCATGCCGTATTCGTCTTCTGTTTTGTTGCGATCCGTAGCCACGCGCCAATGATGACGCAGCGTTTCTCCCTCATACAGTCCCATCACGATGTTGGAATTTCCGATGTCCATCACCAGTAGCATAAGGCTTCTCCTACCGTTTCCGGGTGTTTAAATCGAGACTGATATCGAGCGCTTTTACCGAGTGCGTCAGCGCTCCGACCGAGATGACGTCCACCCCAGTTTGGGCAATGCCCCCGATCGTCTCCAGCGTGACGCCGCCGGAGGCTTCCACGACAGCCCGGCCGCCGATCATGGCGACGGCTTCACGCATCGTCTCGTTTGGCATGTTGTCCAGCATGATGATATCGGCTCCGGCAGCCAGTGCCTCCTGCACCTGCCCCAGCGACTCCGCCTCCACTTCGATTTTCATCGTATGCGGAATGGCGGCACGGGCCGCCGCGACTGCCTGAGCAATTCCGCCCGCTCCCTTGATGTGGTTATCCTTGACCATCACGGCATCGTACAGTCCGTAGCGGTGGTTGTGTCCGCCCCCGACGCGGACTGCGTATTTTTCCAGCATTCTCAGGCCCGGGGTGGTTTTTCGCGTATCCACCACCCGCGCCTTCGTTCCTGCGACTGCGTCGGCATACTGCCTGGTCAGCGTCGCGATGCCGGACATGCGCTGAAGCAGATTGAGCGCCAGACGCTCACCGCTCAAGATCGAGCGAACCGAACCGCTGACGTCTGCGATTTGCTCTCCTTTCTCGACACGCGCCCCTTCCTGGACGCGGCTTGTAAAGGACAAGGCTGGATCTACGGTCGCAAACACCTGCTCCGCCACGGACAATCCGGCAATAATCCCTGCTTCCTTGGCGTACAGAATGCCCGTCCCTGTCTCCGTCCCGGGAATCGTGCTCATTGTCGTCACGTCTCCGAAGCCGATGTCCTCTTGCAGCCACTCTTCAATTTTGCGTTGCAATTCCCGCTTATTCCACATCGTACTGGTCACTCTCCTCACGTACACCCTCATCCATCGACTGGATGATGTGCTTGCGCCAAATCAAATCGTCTTTGTTCGGGAAATCATTGCGATAGTGTCCGCCCCGGCTTTCCTCCCGCCGCAATGCCGCGCGTGTCGTCAGCACGGCCGTACCGAGCAGGTTGAGGAATTCGAATGCCTCGATTTCATGGTGCTCGCAGGCGTAAAACCGCTGCATGCGCTCCAGCTCTTCCAACGCCTTTTGCAGTCCCTTTTCCTGCCGCTTTACGCCGACGTGGCGCAGCATCAGCTTTTGCAGCTTGACCCGCTGCTCTCTCGTGTTGACGGTCCGATTCCCCCGTTTTTCTGCCTTTGCCTGCAACGGACGTATTTCGGGCAACGGCGGAAGCTCCCGGATGCGATGAACAATTCGGTGGCCAAACACAACCGCTTCCGACAGCGAGTTGCTCGCCAGGCGGTTCGCTCCGTGCACACCCGTGCAGGATACCTCGCCGCAGGCAAACAGGCGCTTGGTAGAGGTCTCTCCGTTCAGATCGGTCTGAACTCCGCCCATGATATAGTGGCAGGCAGGCGCGACCGGAATCCAGTCGGTTACCATGTCGAGCCCGTATTGGAGGCAGAACTGGTAAATGTTTGGGAAGCGATGCTTGATCAGCTCCTCCGACTCATGCGTGATATCCAGATAAACATAAGCCGAATGTGTGCGCTCCATCTCGGAAACGATCGCCCGGGCTACGACGTCGCGCGGCGCCAATTCCTTTTGCGGATGGTACTTTTCCATGAAGCGCTCCCCGCTCGTATTGCGGAGAATCGCCCCTTCCCCGCGTACCGCTTCCGAGATGAGAAAGCGCGGCGCACCCGGATAATACAGCGCTGTCGGGTGAAACTGGATAAACTCCACATCCTTGATCCGCGCTCCGGCCCGATACGCGATCGCGATTCCGTCCGCTGTCGCGATCTCCGGGTTGGTCGTGTAGCGGTAGAGCTGACCCGCTCCCCCGGTCGCGAGCACCGTCGCCTTTGCTTCCAGGAAAAAGCGTTCGCCGTCCGGCTTCATGGCGATCACTCCGACGCATTCGCCGTCCTGTGTCACAACATCAATCGCAAAGTGGTCTTCCAGTACGGTGATGTTGGACTTCTCCCGAACGCGTGCGGACAAGGCGCGGACGATTTCCGCTCCCGTTGCGTCCCCGTGGGCATGCAAAATACGACGTTTGCTGTGCGCCCCTTCTTTGGTCAGCTCATACCGCCCCTCGGCGTCCTTGTCAAACTCTGTACCGTAGGCGATCAGCTCTTTTAAGCGTTCAGGCCCTTCGTGGACGAGGACTTCCACCGCTTCGTACGAGCACAGGCCCGCTCCTGCGATCAAGGTGTCTTGACGGTGCAGCGCGGGCGAATCGGACTTGGCCGTGACCGCGGCAATCCCGCCCTGCGCCCAGCGCGTATTGCTGTCGTCGAGTTTCTTTTTGCTGATCAATACCACTTCATTTTGTTCACTGGCTTGCAGGGCCGTATACAGCCCGGCGATGCCAGCGCCGATGACCGCCACTTCCGTTTTCATCCGCGGCAATGTTTGCAAATCAAAGTCAGCAATATAGCGGGGGATCATTCCCTGTGTCCCTTCTCTCATCCGTGATCAAATCTATGTTTCACCCATTATAACAAATACGTCTTGGTAGCAAAATGAGTTGGCGCAGCTCTTTTGTAAGCCTGAAGCTTTGCGAGTCTTAGCAAGCTTTACGAGGCTTTCGGGTTTTGGGCGGCGTTGTCCGGGCTGCGGTGGCGGAGATGAAACAGGAGAAAAAGGCTCCAGTTCGGTGGGACACTTGCTTGGAAGCTTATACTGTCCGGCTCCATTCCAAAAGGGGAACCGCGTCCAAAAGCAGCCTGCCCGAGGATGCGTCTCAGAGGTTGGACGCGAAAAGCGTGTTCCCCTTTTTCCATTCCTCCTGGGCCGGTGTCCCAAAGACCTTCGCCTTTTTCTCCTGTTTCATCTCTACAGCGATTGTTTTCGCCCGGTCTTCCTAAAAGCAAAAGATAAAAAAGCCTTTGCTTCGATGAACTTGTCATCGCTGCAAAGGCTGAAAGGGAGTCTGTAGAAAGTTTATGAATGAGACGGCACGGACGCACAGTCGGAGCAGGTGCCGTATACTTCGAATTTGTGGCCGGTGACCTGGAAGTCCTCGGGGATCGACGACATGATGTTCATCGGGCAACCGGGGAGTGAGGAGGTCTTGCCGCATTCGGTGCAGATGACGTGGTGGTGATGGTGGCCGTCTGCCGAACAAGCGAGCCTGTATTTTCCTTCCCCATCCAGCTCCGTCTCCTCCAGAATGCCCAGATCGACGAATGTCGAGATGTTGCGATAAACGGTGTCAAAGCTGAGATTGGGGTAGTCGTCCTTGATCCGTTCCATGATATCCTTGGCTGACAGGTACCGTCTCTCTGCCGCGCAGATGCGGATCAGCTTTTCCCGTTTACCCGTGTATTTATATCCTTTTTCCTTCAATATCTGCAACGCTTCTTCTACCTTCATCATCCTTGCTCCTTCCCGCATTGGTCACATGCTATCGCAGAGCCGCTTTGATTTTCTTCACACCGAGCACGATCAACAAGATGCTTACGGCTACCAATACAATTGTACCACCAGATGCCCAATCTAGCAGATAGGCAAAATAGAGTCCGGCCAAAACGGATGTTTCGGCGAAGACAATCGCGTACAAAATCGTTTGGCGGAAGCTTCCGGCAATCTGCAGACTGGCTGCTACCGGCAGCGTAATCAGGGCGGAGATCAACAGCACGCCCACGATCCGCATGGAGGCGGCAATCGTCAGCGCCACCAGAACCATAAACCAGAGGTTGATCGAGCGGCGTGCCACTCCGGAGACGCGGGCGAATTCCTCGTCAAACGATACGGCAAACAGCTCCTTGTAAATGAGGAAAACGGTGCCGAGAACGACTGCCGCCACGCCGATCAGGGCGTACAAATCTTCCTTGCTGACCGTCACGATTTTACCGAACAAGTACGAATACAGGTCGGTGTTAAAGCCTTTGGCGATGCTGATCAAAACAGTAAACAGCCCGAGTCCGGTCGAAAGGATGATCGGAATCGCCAAATCCTGATACGATTTGTACACCTTGCGCAGCCGCTCGATAAACAGAGAGCCGATCACCGAGAACAGCATCCCGAAAAACAGAGGATTAACAGCCTGAAACAGCGCAATCTTTTTTGAGATCAGCATGCCTGCCGCTACACCTGAGAGCGTTACATGCGAAAGGCCGTCCGCCATCATCGACAGGCGGCGCACAATCAAAAAGGTCCCCAGAATGGGACAAATCAGTCCAATCAGTATCCCTGAAAACAGGGTATACCGCAAAAAGTCATACTGCCACCAGTCAGCCAGCATGGTTCTACTCCTTCTTTCGTTCCAAATCTACTCAATGGTGGTGAGCGAGCATTTTGATCGAATCACCGTACATCTGCTGTAAAATCTTGTCGTGATTGTGGGCAAAGTCGTGCGCGGAGCCGTGGAAGTGGAGCTTCCGCTGCAGGCAGGCTACCTTGTTGACCCACTGCGTCATCACGCCTACATCGTGGCTGACGATCATCATCGTCATGCCGTTTTCTTCTTTCAGCGAGCGTAGCAGCTCGTAAAACTGTTCAATTGACTCCTGATCCACACCGACGGTAGGCTCGTCGAGGATCAACAGCTCCGGCTCCGCCACCAATGCCCGGGCGATGAAGACTCGCTGCAGCTGCCCGCCGGACAGGTTGCCGATCCGCTGGTCCAGCTTTTCCGTCAAGCCGACGCGCTCGACGACTTCCTCGACTTTTTGATGGTGCTTGCCTTGCAGGCGGCGGAACAAACCGACCTTTCCCACCAGACCGGAAGCAACTACCTCCCGTACGGTAGCCGGAAAGCCGCCTGCCCCGTGAGCGACCTGCTGGGCCACGTAACCGATCTTGCTCCAGTCCCGGAACTTGGACAAAGGCTGCCCAAACAGCTCCACCGTCCCCTTCGTGGCGGGAAGCAGTCCGAGCAGCAGCTTCATCAGCGTCGATTTGCCCGAGCCGTTCGGTCCGACAATGCCGACGAAGTCTCCGCGTTCCAGAGAGAAGTTTATGTTTTCCAGCACGACTTTCTCTTCATATTGAAAGAATACCGACGTCAGCTTGACTACGGCATCCTCATGTTTCGCTTCCATGACGCCATCCTTCTTCCTTTAAATCGGATTTATTCTGATTTACTACGTTACATCGTACTACGATTCGGCAAAAATCTCAAGAAGTCAAATGCGGCATTCCGCTTTTCCGCCGTCAACTCCCAGAACATCCTCTCCGCTCTTAAAGACCCGCACGTTCTGACGGCGGGTCGCAGAGCGAACGCCAAACACAGTACGGCAAGCAGGCATTAGAAGCCGCCAGAATCAACGGTCAACTGATTCGTGTTGACATATCGGAAATCGTCGATATAATGATGATTATGGAGCCAATCGAAGTGTTTAAAGCATTGTCTAACGAGTCGAGGTTGCAAATTTTGCAATGGTTAAAGGAACCGGAAAAACATTTTGTGCCCCACGAAGGGATTGATATGAGAAAAATCGGGGTTTGCGTGAGTCAGGTCACAGAGAAGCTGAAGATGACTCAATCAACGGTTTCCCAGTATTTGTCCATACTTCAACGAGCCGGTCTGATAAAAACAGAGCGGATCGGAAAATTTACGTATTATAAAAGGAATGAAGAGAAAATACGTGAATTCGCTGCTTTTTTCAATAGTGAGCTCTAATTCTAAAACTGAATGCCGAAAATGTATTCGGTTTTTGTTTTGTTTGTCAAATCGACATATCGCGATATGTATTATCATATAGTTTTGTCTTTTGTATCTACATTTTTCAATTTATCGATCTAAAATCGACAAAGGAGTTGTGATCTCATTGACCAGTACGTGGAAGGTTTACTTTTTGGCATTAGTCAGTTTTTTAGTCGGCACATCCGAGTATGTCATTTCAGGCATCTTGGATAAGATTTCGGAGACCCTGGGTATCTCCGTCACTTTGACTGGGCAGCTTGTGACGATCTTTTCATTTGTTTATGCTGTCTGCACGCCGCTACTCATGGCTTTGACGGCAAAATGGGAAAGGCAAAAGCTGCTGGTTTCTGCAATGGGCATCTTCGTGTTAGGGAATGTTTTGTCTTTTGTCCTGCCTGGGTTCGAGCTTTTTGTTGCAGCCCGTGTCATCATGGCTTTAGGCGCGGGAATGGTGGTTGTCACCGCCTTGGATATTGCCGCTAAAATTGCCGCCCCGGGCAAACAAGCAAGTGCCCTTGCCACAGTGGTTATGGGATTTACTGCTTCGTTGATTATCGGGGTTCCTCTTGGACGAGTTGCAGCGGCCGCGTTCGGATGGCGGTCTGTGTTCGGCTTCCTGGCACTGGCAGGCTTGCTGGCGATGTTTGTTCTCTACACAGTATTGCCTCGAGTCAAAGGAGACGATCCCGTTCCCTTGTCCAGGCAGCTTGCTTTTTTGAAAAACGGAAAAGTAGCGCTAGGGCTTGCCATTACCTTCTTCTGGTTGGGCGGATACTCCATCGCCTATACCTATATCTCGCCTTATCTTCTCGATGTCGCCGGCTTGAAGGAAGACATGCTGAGCGCAGCTTTATTGGCGTTCGGAATCGCCAGCTTGGCCGGATCCAAATTCGGCGGGTTCAGCACGGACAAGTGGGGCGTGTTCCCGACGCTGACCGGGGGCATGCTCCTGCACGCAGCAGCCCTCATCTTGCTATCCGTTTCCGTTTCCTTGCCCCATTCGTGGCTTCTTGTTGCTGGCTTACTGGTTTTGTGGTCGTTTGCGGCCTGGTCTACCGGTCCTACGCAGCAATTTAATCTGGTTCGGATTGAACCAAACTATTCGGGAATCATGCTGGGCCTTAACCAATCCATGATGCAATTGTCCATGGCGGCTGGTGCAGGAATGGGAGGCATCATTATCGATCAAGTGTCGTTGTCATCGGTTACATGGTTCGGCATGATCGGAGTGGTCCTGGCGATCCTTGCAGCGTTTCTGTTGAGGCTGCGGATGAGTGAAGGAAAGCAGATGGCTCAAGCAAACGAATAAACGAATACAACCGGAATCAGGAGGGCCGAACCGATTCCGGTTTTTTTGTGCTTGGCAGCTCTACAAGCCCATCCTTCGTGAATCAGGAAATTTTGAGGATTATTTATCTCTCTTTTGCGAAACAAACCGGTGTAATTACCGTCATACTAATTGTAAATACAGGGATAAATACCAGAATTGAGGGATTATTATCGAACAAAGGTGATTATCGTAAAAATGAACTCCCCTTTGTTTGTTATATAAAACAGGTGTTTTGGCGACAATAACCATCCGTAAAACAAAACGTAAAATTTCGAAAATACATGGGGTGAGATTTCGCTGTGAGTATATTTCGCCTATATACTCTTGGAATGCTACTGCTGGTCATATTGGTTGGATGCTCTCCCCCAAAGCCGCAAACGGAAATGCCAGATCATGCACCCCCGCATTCAACTCCTGCCGGGCAAGTCAAACAGGGCAAGCCCTCAAGCGAAGACGACGCGCTTTTCCCCATTAGACAAAGGGACCATGCAGGATATATCAACCGGAGCAGACAGGTCGTTATCGAGCCGTCATTTCTCCAAGGTTTTGCCTTTTCAGAGGGTCTCGCCATTGTAGAAAATGACGATCGGAAGCTGGGGTACATCGATAAACAAGGAAGCGTTCGAATCGATTTTCAATTTCCCGATGCACAGGATTTTTCGGAAGGGCTGGCTGCGGTACGGGTCCCGAACGGAGAAGGATGGGGTTATATTGATCGGACCGGCAAAGTCGTCATCACACCGCAATTTAAATTCGCCGGAAGCTTTCACGAGGGGCTGGCTGCTGTCCATGATCACGACTCCTTCCGCTTTATCAACCGATCTGGAGAACCGGCTTTCGAGATCCCGTTTCCGAATGTACAAGAACTGGGGGATTACTCCGAAGGCTTGGCTTTTATAAAAACAGGGAATCTATACGGCTTTTTGGACAAAAGCGGAAAGGCAGTCATCCCGCCCACCTTCCAGAGTGCACATTCTTTTCAAGAGGGATTCGCAGCGGTGAAGCTCGACGGCAAATGGGGATTTATCGATCGACAGGGTACGATGAAAATAGCCCCCGCGTACGAATTGGCCCATGCTTTTTCCGAAGGATTGGCCGAGGTCAAGACAGGGCAAGGGTGGGGATTTGTCGACAAGACGGGAAAGACAGCCATTGCCCCGCAATTTGCGGAGGTGGGTTCCTTTTCCGAGGGGCTTGCCGCAGTAAAGCTTAACGAAAAGTGGGGGTTTATCAACGCACGCGGAGAAATCGTCATTCCGGCTCAATTTGATTTTGCTTACGACTTTCATCATGGCCTGGCTAACGTGCAAACGGGTACAGCATGGGGCTATATCGATCGAAGCGGTGGAGTTGTCTGGCCCCCGCAACAGTAAAATCCGGATATAAAAGATAGAAAAAAGGAAGCTGCCCCTTTGGCTCTATGGATCGCCAAGGACAGCTTCCGTTCCTGTTTCCTATTTCAATGCCGCACGCAGCATTTCGAGGTTGTCTTTCATAATAGAGAGATAGTCTTTCCCCGCCTTCGCTTCTTCCTCCGTCAAGCCTTCCAGAGGATTAAGCGTTCCCGTTTGGACGCCTGCTTCTTTGGCAATCACTTCGGCTACCTTCGGCGACGCCAGGGTCTCAAACAGGACATACGAAATGTTGTGTTCCTTCACATGCTCGACGAGCTCCTTCATCTCTGACGGCGACGGCTCGTCGGCTGGATCAATCCCTGAGATTGCTACCTGCTCCAGTCCGTAACGCTTGGCCAGATAGGCAAAGGCGCTGTGGGCGACCATAAACTCTTTTTTGGAGGATTTGCTTACCATATCCGCAAAGTCTTTGTCCAGCTGATCCAGATCGGCGGCCAGCTGCTGGTAGTTCTTCTCGTAGGCATCAGCATGCGCCTTGTCCTTTTCAACCAGAGCGGACTTGATTTTCTCCGCCTGTGCTTTCAGCATGGTCGGATCGAGCCACACGTGGGGATCGGTACCGCCGTGATCATGCTCGTGCTCATGGGCGTGCTCCTCGGTGGAGCCAGTGGCAGCAGCGGCATCCTGCTTGTGTTCTTCGTGACCCTGAGCTTCGGAACCTTCCTTGTGTTCCTCATGTCCTTGAGCACCGGAGTCTTCCTTGTGATCGTCATGTCCTGCTTCGGCTGCCTCGCCCTCGTGTCCGTGATCATGGTCATGTCCCCCCGCAGCTTCCAGCAGGGAAAGTCCCTCCGTTGTATTGACCACTGTCGTCTTGTTTTTGTCCATGCCTTTTACCGCGTTGTCCACCCATGCCTCAAACCCGCTCCCGTTGTAAATGAACAGGTCGGCACTGCTCAGAGCGACCATATCCTTGGCAGTCGGCTCAAAATCATGAGGCTCCACTCCGGCTGGTACGATATTCGCCACGTCGGCATATTCGCCAGCGATCCGCTTGGCCGCATACTCCAGCGGGTAAAGCGTCGTATATACTTTTATTTTGGATGTTCCCTCATCCGTTTGCGGAGACGTATTGGCAGTATTTGCTGTGCCGCAGCCAGCCATAGCCAATGCGGTCACAATCGTCAGCGTAGCCAGCATCGTTTTTTTCATCCTTCTTCCACTCCTCTTCCAATTCATAATCATTCCGATTTGTATCTCAACCGTTTTTTATTATACGGGCAGCTGCCCATAAAGTAAATAGGATTTATTCCGATTTGCGCCGGTTTCTTCACAATTTCTTCATCGCATTATGATATGATACCGGTAAGGAGGTCTGTCCAGGATGAAACGGAAACATTTCTTTGTAATTGGTCTTTTGGCTGCAGCCCTTGTCTCCGGCTGTGCCTCTCAAGACAAAGCCCAGGGCGATCATGCAGCGCATCAGCAGCACGCCCCAAATGGAGACCTGCAGGAGATGACCGCTTCGGTGGATCAACTGCCCAGCTTTTTGGACAACCAAGACCCGCAAATCGTCGCAGCCTATAAAGTCGCTGCAGCCAATCGCGAGCTTCTCAAGGTGATTCCTTGCTACTGCGGCTGCGGTGAAAGTGCCGGCCACCAGCACAATGGAAACTGCTTTATTAAAGAGGAAAAAGAAGACGGCTCCATCGTCTGGGACGATCATGGCACCCGCTGCGGCGTATGTATGGAAATCGCCGTCGTCTCTGCCAAGATGAAACTGGATGGAAAAACCGATAAAGAAATCCGCACGTTTATCGACGATACGTATAAAGACGGCTATGGAAAGCCGACTCCGACTCCCATGCCGTCGTAAGATTCGGTTGCAGGAGCATATGACAAAACCCCTTCCAAGCGCAGGAAGGGGTTCTTGTTTTCCGCTAGTTTTCTTCGCCGAGGTTCTTGATGCCATTTGCCAAAAGCGATGCGTAAACCTTGGCTCCTTCGGTGGTGAGATGAACGCCGTCTTTTACAAAATACTCATCGTGGTTGGCGCTGGCCTCATGCCAGTTGATCAGCGAAATTTGCGGAGAGCTGTCGGCCCTCTCTTTCAGTGCTTCGTTGACCGTACTCTCCCATGGACGAGGGACACGGGTGTTGATCAGGACGATCTGCCGGTTTTTGCCGAGTGTGTGCAAGAGTGAATCCATCTGCTTCTTCGTGAAAGCACCGTTTGAACCAAGCTCCAGCACCACGGTTTTGCCCAGTTTCCCTTCCGCATGGAGGCGGTTGGCCACTTCCAGCGCTTGGGACATCTGTCGGCCAACCTTTCCGTCGATGACGATTCCCGGCAGCATCTCTTTTAAGTAAGGCTCCGCGTCGAGAATTACGGAATCCCCAATGACGGTAATGCCATGGCCGTTCCCGATGACAGGTGTTTCCGCTTTTCCCTCCTGGCCTTTCTGCTGTTCCGCAGCCGAACCGTCGGGTTGGTCTGTGCTCGTGCCTTGGCTGTTGCCCGCTGATTGCTTGTCGCCCGTTGCGGCATCAGCATTCGGAGATTTGTCTGCTGCTGAAGGGGTCTGCTTCTCCTTTGACGCATTCTTTCCACCAGCAGGAGATTGCTTGCCGTCCTTGGCGCCGTTCTTTCCGGCCGCCACCGTATCCTTCGCGCTTTCTCCACTGCCGGGCTGATTGGTTTGCTTTCCATTCACTGCCTGATTGCCTGCCGGCTTTGTTGCATGTCCGCTTTTATCAGCAGCAGCACTGTCTGCACTGCCTGGGGTTTGGGGTCCCTTTCCATCGCCGGGCGTTTGTGCTCCCGCAGCAGCTCCAGACCCATGCGCTTGATCAAGGGACGCTGGATCTGCTTCCGTTTTGCCATAAACCTTGTCAGGAGTAGACGAACTCGCGGTAGCTATCGGGAACAGATGCGTCATCCCGGCAAAGGAAAGGCTGATCACGAGCAAGGCCCCAATCGAAGCAATCCATGCGACGCGTCTGCTCCTCCCCGACCGTCCTTTGATGCGTTTCCACAACCGTCCCAACCCGCCGTGGCGAATCGGTTCTTCAATGAATCTCCACGACAGGGCAGCGAGCAGGACGCTTGCCGTTACCTGAACAAATGCCAGCGGGACGTTCACTCCCCCTGTATTTACCTCTGGGCTGGTCAGCACAATGACGGGATAATGCCACAGGTAGATGCCGTACGAGCGAACGCCAAACCACCGCAGAGGCTTTGCGCCCATCAGCTTGCCAAGCAAAGAGGCGGGGTGGGCAAGCACAGCTACTACGACAGCCGTTGCCAGAGAAAGTACGACCAATCCGCCTTGATAGAGAAACTCGTCATACTCATTTATATGGAAGATCATCGAAATGACGACCAAAAGACCTGCTCCCCCGACCAGATCGAGGGCCAACCGTACGCCAGCCGAGACGTTGTGGGAAAGCTTCCTGCTCGGCCATACCATCGCGAGCGCAGCCCCGATGAGCAAACCGAAAACTCTGGTGTCAGTCCCGTAATACACCCGGCTCGGATCAGCCCCCGGCTCATAAAGCAGCCCCATCGCCAGTGCTGAAGCGGCGGCTCCCGCCAGCGTCAGTCCAAGCAGCTTTCCCCGTTTTCTCAGGAGGCTAAGCCCAAGTACGAGCACCAGCGGCCAGATGAGGTAAAACTGTTCCTCTACAGCCAATGACCAAAAATGGCCCAGCGGAGAAGGCGGACCGAAGCTCTCGAAGTACGAAACCTCATGAAAGATCAGCCACCAGTTGCTGACATAGAGCAGCGCCGATCCGATTTCTTCTTTCATCGCCAAAAGTCGGGAGGGATCCTTAATGGCAAGCCATCCAACTACCGCTGCCATCATGACAAGCATCGCCGGCAGGAGCCTGCGCGCCCTCCTCAGCAAGAAATCGCCCAAATGGAGCCTGCCGCTTCGTTTCCACTCGGCGATGAGAATGTCCGTAATCAAATATCCGGACAAAACGAAAAATACACCGACCCCCAGCAGTCCTCCGGGTGTCCAATCCAGATGAAGGTGGTAAGCGATAACGGCCAGCACTGCCAAAGCTCTAAGCCCATCCAAGCCAGCCATGTAGCGGCCGTTTGCCTTGATCGGCTTAGGCATCTCGTCCACCCCCTCTGCGTGTTGCTGCTCTTGCTGTAATTGACTCTTGCTGCCCTCTTGTCATGATCAGTCTGCCTTCCCCTCTAGTGTACTTGTATATATGAAAGGAAAATCCTCGATTGAGGCGATTTCACCAAAAAACGACATTGTTTTCACACGAAGACAAACGCTCCTTCCGTCCCTCATATGAAGAGCTTTCCTATGTACGTTCCCATTATAAGAAGTACAATCGCAAATGTATTTACAAATCGTTAAAAAGAAAAAAGTTATTTTTTTCCGCAAGATAAAAAGAATCGACAAAAATGTTAAACCCCACGTAAAAGCTCGAAAACATACTTCGACAGCTATACGGTATGTTGATTGCAAAGCGTTTGATAAAATGGAAGTAACTCTCTGTCCACTGGAGATAAAAAGGGGATATTGCCCATGACGGATCAGCAATCACGTTGCTCCTCATTGAATTGCAGGTTGGACCACTTTGGGGAACTTACAAGACCGAAGAAACCTTTGCGGTGATTCAAACCTTGATCGAAAAAGCACAAGAAGCGCACATTCCGATTTTTTACATCCAATACGAAGGAATACCCGGAGATATGATGGCAAACGGATCGATGTTCTGACAGTTTGTCCAGGGGATTTCGCCTTGCGACTCCCGACAGGGGAATGACCGTCATCCCGGCAGAGCAGGTGCGATTTCAGACAGCGGCCATCTGGGGCTGCTGTTTTTTGTTCAGGCGACTGAATGG
Organism: Brevibacillus sp. FSL K6-2834; assembly: GCF_038592925.1. Lineage (NCBI taxonomy): Bacteria > Bacillati > Bacillota > Bacilli > Caryophanales > Paenibacillaceae > Brevibacillus > Brevibacillus sp. FSL K6-2834. The sequence continues at coordinate 184,593 of NZ_CP151945.1, read as the reverse complement.
AGACTATCCAACATAAAGTTTGACGAAAAGGAACCAAAAACGTTTCGACCGATTCTTGCCATTCCCCCTTTACGAATGCGGCTGGCTTCTTGTATGATTATACCTAGATATTCGATGTATCGAATTCCAATGCAAAAGGAGGCTATCATGAAAATCAACAAGGAGCTGATGAAGGGCAGCACAGTCATCCTCATTCTGACCCTTCTCGAACGAAAAGCGATGTACGGCTACGAGATGAGCAAAGAAATGGAAAAGAGCTCAAACGGCATCCTTTCCTTGAAGGAAGGAACCCTGTACCCTATCCTCCACACGCTGGAATCGGAGGGACTTGTCGAATCGTACTGGAGCGATGGCGAAGGCGAGCGGAAGCGGAAATACTATCGGATCACCAGAGAAGGAAAAGCACGGCTGCAGGAAAAGAAACAGGAGTGGGTCGCGTTCCGCACCGCTGTTGATCAGGTACTTGGGGAGGGACGGGCATGACGCCAAACGACAAGATTCAGGCATACATACGGCAGGTCTGCTCTCAGATTCGCTGCAAGGACGTGCATCCAGCCGTAACGCTGGAGCTGGAGAGCCACATCGCCGACAAGGTGGAGGATTTGATGGAGTCCGGCAGCACGGAAGCCGAGGCTGTCGAACGAGCCCTGGCGGAAATGGGAGATCCGTTCGCGGTGGGAAAACATCTGCATGAAGCACACAAGCCCCGGATGGAATGGAGTGTCGTCGGGATGGTGGCGGCATTGATTGGGATCGGACTCCTCGTTCTGCTCTCACTTATTGCGGGCAATCCCGAAGATATCAAGTTCCTGAAGAGACAGCTCGTCTTTATCTGCTTTGGAATTGCTGCGTTTGTCGCCCTGCTTTACGCCAATTACAGCAAAATGAAAGCTTACGGCCTGCTCATGTATATGGGTACTCTCCTCGCAGTTTTTTTTGCGTTTACACAAGGAAAGACTTTGTCAGGAAAACCGTACTTGGATATCGGCATACCCATCGATATTGTCAGACTGAGTCCGTTTTTGCTGATCATCTCGCTCGCGGGAATATTTTCAGACTGGAACTGGCAAAGGAAGCTCTCTCTGTGGCTGGTATTGGGGCTGTATTTTGTTCCTTTGCTGTTTTATGTCAAGGCACCTGACTTGTTTGCCGGGATCCTTTTTTCCGTCGGTTTTTTCGTTCTGCTTTTCCGCTCGCCGGCGAGTAGGCGTCAAGCTTGCATCAGCCTAGGCACACTCTTGATTGGAGCCGTGGCATTACTCCTTCTGACGATGGAACGCTATCAGCTAGACCGCTTGTTGTACTGGGTCAACCCGTATGAAGAACCTATGGGGAGAGGATATATGCTGATTCGGTCCCTGGAGGCAATCAGATCCGCAGGCTTGTGGGGACATGGTTTCGGTACCAAGCTGGAGGGGTTGGGTTATACCGCAGCACTGGGGTCCGATTTCATTTTTGTTTATCTGGTGTACGCGTTCGGGCTGGCTGCAGGGGTCGGCGTCCTCTTGATCGGCATGCTCTTGCTGATGCAACTGTTTCGAGCCGCCAAGCAAACGAACGACCGTTACGGAGCACTGCTTATGTGTGGACTTGCGGCCATGTTTTTTACCGAGTATTTTTGGGGGATTTTGATGGCAATCGGGTGGGTCCCATTTTTTTCCGCACCCATACCGCTCATCAGCTACGGCGGTCTTACCTTCATCAGTCACATGGCAATACTGGGTCTGGTCCTTGGAATTTACCGCCAAAAGGACGTGAGACAGCCGCTCTCCTCTTAAAGCTTTTACAGTGAATACTTTGGCTGTAGAGTAGAGAACTGAAACTTTCGGGCGACCGTATGGTCGCCTTGCTCATTTCAGCTCCCCCTCATCAAACCGTACGTGAGGTTTTCCCTCATACGGCTTTCCGATGTTCTTCTTTCTTTGGCATTCGGCTTACTTTATCCGGCTAATTTCAATAAACTACCCTGCGTGTTTTGTATGACCTTCAGCTTTCCGGCATGTTTATTCCGCTTGCTTCTTTTCTTGTTGCAGAAGATTGTAAGGCGTTCAATCACATACCAGTCTATCCGTCTTGCCCATCGTTTGGCGATGGGCGAGATGAAGTAGTAGTTCTTGAACCCCCTTAGCTTGCGATTTAGCCCTTTCACTAGCTCTTCTAGAGACAGAAACAGTTTGTTCCTTGGTGCAGTGTATTCCTTAATTTTACGTCTCATTTCCTTCATTGCTTTCTTAGCTGGTACATGAGACATAGCAAATACCTTGCTCCCCCCTTTGTTGAACACGGGGAATTTGCGATGGTGCAGCCCAAGAAAGTCAAACCCAGTGGAATTGTCCCAAATATTAACGAGTCTAGATTTCTCTTTACTGAGACTAAGCTCCAGCTTGTTTAGAATAGCCATCAGCACTTGAATGCTTTCCAATGCTTCTTGTTTGGTTCTGCACATGATAACGAAGTCATCCGCATAGCGGATAAGTGTGCCAAGATGGGAGAATTGATTTTCCCAAATGGTGTCCATGTAGTTTAGATAGATGTTTGAAAGAAGAGGCGAGATTACCCCTCCTTGCGGAGTTCCCAGTTCTGTTTCATGGAATTGATCATTTTCCATGACCCCAGCCTGCAGCCATTGTCGGATAAGTTTCAGAACACGTCTGTCGCTGATTCTCATTTCGACCAGTTTCATCAACTTCTCATGGTTGATGTTGTCGAAATACCCTTTAATGTCAACATCTACGACCCAATAACACCTCTTGCTTGCTTTGCGTATCTGTGCAATTGCCTGGTGAGCATTTCTTCCTGGCCGAAAGCCATAAGAACAGTCCCGAAAATCAGCTTCAAAGATCGGTTCAATGACTAGCTTAGTAGCCATTTGGACCACCCGATCCTTGATCGTCGGGATGCCGAGTGGACGTTTCTTGCCATCCGGTTTAGGGATGTAAGTTCGACGAACCGGATGTGGACGATACCGCTTTTCTTTTAAATCTAGATAGATCTCGTTAAGAAAACGGCTCTCCCCATACTCCTCCACAATCTGTGCGATGGATTGTCCGTCGATTCCTCCGCTCCCTTTATTTGCTTTTACTCTCCTCCAAGCTGTCGCTAGAATATCCGGGCGGTAGATTTTGTCATACAAGGCATGAAATCGCCGTTTTGAGTTTGCCTTGGCACAAAGATATAGGGTTGTCCAAAGTTGTCGAGCTTTTACATCGGTGTAGTTAGCAAGTTTACTTGCATTCACTCACTCTTACCTCCTTCGACCCGTGAACAAAGCAGGGCTCCTTCCCTCCATAAGGTTGTGTTGTCCTTATGTTCATCGGTACTATGAACCCCTCCGACTCCCTCTCTGCCATCCACCACTTCCCTTACGGTTATAGGTTTCCGTTTTACGCTCCTGACGGGGCGTGCAGAGTAGGGTCTCCCCAGTTCCGTTAACTACTTTCTCAACATACCGCTCCCCATACCCCGAGGGATTCATAGGTGCTGTATTCCAAGTTCTCCACACCGTCCTTGGCCTTCGCCCATATGAAACAAGCTCGGCTTCCCTTTGTCCACCTCTCGGTGGTCTTTCTTAACGAGGCTGCAGGATTCACTTTATGTTACGGCCTGCTGATTTGCTCGCACTCTTTCGAGTTACTTTGTCACAGGGCTTCAACCTTAGGATTTCTCCACCAGTTGCCTGTCAGCTACGAGGTGACTTGGCTCCTGCCTCGGTTGGACTTTCACCAACTAGCAATTAACGGCTTGCTGGGCACGCTTCACAATAAAAACCTGCCCCTTTTTGACAAAAGAGGTGCAGGTTTTTGCTTGTATCTCGGGTTTTTACTTGTTTCTCACGTTCTCACCAGATTCCTGAAAAACAGGCCGCTCCAGCATTACGCTGGCGCCACGGCCAGCATGCGCTCCAGGGAAGCACGTGCTTTGTCCGCGATATCCTCCGGCACGTAAATCTCCGGCTTCATGTTCTCCAGCGCTTCCACGCATTTTTTCAGGTTGTTGACCTTCATGTTCGGGCAGACCAGATACTTGGAAGCAAAGATAAACGTCTTGTCCGGGCTGTCCTTCTCCAGCATGTAGCGGGTGCCGTCTTCCGTACCGATGATGAACTCTTTATGGGAGGATTCACGGCAGTATTTGAGAATGCCTGTCGTAGAACCGACGTAATCGGCCAGCGCCACTACTTCCGGACGGCACTCGGGGTGGACGACGACGAGCGCATTTGGATGCTGCGCTTTCAGCGACATGATGTCCTGGACGGAAAGCTGGTCATGCGTATTGCAGTACCCTTCCCAGATGATCATCTTCTTGTCGGTAAACTGGGAAACGTAGTGACCCAGGTTTTTATCCGGGACCCAGATGATCTCGTCGGAATCGATCGACTCGATGACCCGTTTCGCGTTGGAGGACGTACAGCAAATGTATGTTTCCGCTTTCACATCGGCGGACGTGTTGATGTACGCAACCACCTTTGCATTCGGATGCTGCGCCTTCAGCTTGCGCAAGCCTTCCACGTTGACCATGTCGGCCATCGGACAGCCGGCGCGTTCATCCGGGATGATGACGGTCTTTTGGGGATTGAGAATTTTTGCACTTTCCCCCATAAAGTGTACGCCGCAAAACAGGATGACGTCCGCGTCGGTTTCCTTGGCTTTTTGCGCCAAACCGAACGAATCTCCAATATAGTCAGCCACTTCCTGAATCTCCGGCCGCTGATAAAAATGGGCCAGAATGATGGCATTGCGTTCTTTTTTCAATTGCATCAGCCGTTCGCGCAACTCAGCGTTTCGCTGGGCCTTTTTTTCTAACGCCAAGGCTTCCATGTATATTATCCCCCTACGTAGGTGTCATAATTTAGGGCCATTGTAATCCCAACCCACTTGCTTGTCAATGCATATCCGCTGGGGAGACTGCTGTATTTACCCATCCGCCAGCACGCGCTCGCGAATAAAGCGCGCCACTCCGTCCTCGTCGTGATGCGGAGCGATAAAACGGGCCAGCTCTTTTATCGCCGGACTGGCGTTTTCCATGACGACAGGAAACCCTACGTTGGACAATGCTTCCCGGTCATTTTCCGCATCGCCAAACGCCATGACTTGTTCGGGCGCAATTCCCCATTTCCGACAAAAATAAGTGAGCCCCTCCCATTTGGAGACGCCTTTCGGGATCACCTCCACATTGTGCTTCCCTGAAGATGTGATGTCAGCCTGATCACTCCAACGCTCAAGCTGTTCCCGGACAGGCACGAGCGCTTCCGGGACGGGGTGCCAGACGAACAGCTTGACGATCTTCGACTCGCCGGTGGCGATCCGCTGCATCATTTCTGCCAAGGGAACGACCCGTGACCACTCGTAAAAGGAAAAGCGGCGCAGCGACACTCCTTCGACCGAAGCATCTTCTTCAATCAATGTTTCTATCCGTTCCCTGTCTTCCTGAACCATCCAGCGATTGCTTTCGGTGTCGTGCAGCTCATAGTAGATTGGTTCCTGCCTTAGTGTATGCACAGCCTGTTGGATCATTTCCAGCGGCAAAGCAGCATGCTGAACCAATGTTCCGTCCGCCTCCAGAACTGTCGCGCCGTTGCTGCATACATATCCGTCAAACGCGAATCCGCCGATCGGCAGCTGCGCGGATGCATAGGTGCGGCCGGTCGACAACACCAGCTTGCAGCCGCTGGCTTGCAGCAGCCTACAGGCTTCCTTCGTTGCCTCTGTCATCTGTGACTGTTCATTCAGCAGGGTCCCATCCATATCAAAAGCTGCCAGACGGAGCCTAGAAAACAAGGCGATCTCCTCCTTTGATGAAAAGAAAAGCGCAGGCGCCACATCCTGCACTTTATTTCCAAATCACTATGAATTCTTCCACCTTCAATGTACCCTATTCGCCCAGGTTATTCAATACGGGGCCAGACATTCCGCCTGCATAATCGAAAGTCCGCTATACGAGATGGCAAGCTACCTGATGATCGCTGTCCGCCAATCGTAAAACGGGTACTTCCTCCTTGCATCGGTCAGTCGCGAGCGGGCATCTCGTATGGAATTTGCAGCCCTTCGGCGGATTCGCCGGACTCGGAATGTCTCCGCGCAGAACGATCCTCTCCCGCTTGAGCCGCGGATCGGGGATAGGCACCGCCGACAACAGCGCCCGCGTATACGGGTGCAAGGGACGGGCAAACAGTTCATCCCGCGGCGCAATTTCCACCAGAGAGCCCAAATACATCACGCCGATGCGGGTGCAGAGGTGCTCCACCACACTCAAATCATGCGAGATGAACAGGTACGTAAGCTCTTTTTTCTCCTGCAGGTCGCTAAACAAATTGATGATTTGCGCCTGTATGGAGACATCCAGCGCAGAAACAGGCTCATCGGCCACAATAAACTCCGGCTGCAGGATAATCGAGCGGGCAATACCAATCCGCTGCCGCTGACCGCCGGAGAATTCATGCGGAAACCGGTCGATGTGATACGGAGCCAACCCGCAGAGAGCGAGCACCTCCTGCACCCTTTCCCGTATCTCCGACTTGTCGGCCAGCCCGTGGTCCATGAGGGCTTCTCCGATCGCATCCCCTACCCGAAGCCGGGGATTGAGCGAGCTGTACGGGTCTTGAAAAATGAACTGCATGCTGGGCCGAAGCCGACGAAGCTCTTGCTTGCTTACTGCATGCAAATCCACTCCCTTGTACTTGACCTCGCCCGCCGTTTTATCGGTAAGGCGCAAAATCGTGCGTCCCGTCGTGCTTTTGCCGCTCCCGGACTCGCCGACCAGACCGAAGGCTTCTCCCTTCCGGATGGCAAAGCTGACGTCATCGACTGCCTTGACGTGACCAATGGTCCTGCCAAAAATGCCCCCGGTAATCGGGTAGTACTTTTTCAACTGCTTGACTTCCACCAATGCCTCACGCAAGCCCGCTCTCCTCCTCGTATAACCAGCACGCCACCCTGTGCCCGTCGTCGATTTGCTTCAATTCCGGCTGCTTCAGTCGGCAAACCGACATGCAGCTCTCGCAGCGGTCATGGAAGTAGCAGGAATCAGCCAGACCAATCAGATTCGGTACTTGGCCCGGGATGGAGTTCAGCCGTTTTTTCCGCTGGCCGATCACCGGCTTTGCTTGCAAAAGCCCGCGGGTATACGGGTGCCGGGGATTGCTGAAAAGCTCCAGGACAGGCCCTTCTTCAATCACCTTGCCCGCGTACATGACGACCACATAGTCGGCCATTTCGGCAACGACGCCCAGATCATGGGTGATGAGCAATATCGCCGTGTTGTACGTTTCCTTGATCTCGCGCAAAAGATCGAGAATTTGCGCCTGAATCGTCACATCCAGAGCTGTCGTCGGTTCATCGGCGATCAGCAGTCTCGGATTGCAGCTGATCGCGATGGCGATCATGATCCGCTGCAGCATGCCTCCGCTTAGCTGATACGGGTACGCGTTCATGATCTCCTCGGGACGGGGGATGCCTACCAGCGAAATCAGTTCAATCGCTTTCGCCCTGGCTTCCTTTTTGGAGAGAAGAAGATGCTCCCACAGAGGCTCCATGATCTGTTCGCCTATGGTCAAGACCGGATTGAGCGAAGACATCGGCTCCTGGAAAATCATCGCGATGTCATTGCCGCGTAGCTGCTGCTTCTCCAGTGGGCTGAGCTGCAGCAGGTCTACGCCATCGAACCGGATGTCTCCCCCAACCACTTTTCCTTGCGGCTCCGCTACAAGCCCCAGCACGGACATGGCCGTTACGCTTTTACCGCAGCCCGATTCCCCGACGATGCAGACCGTCTCGCCCTCCCGTACGCGAAGACTGATGTCGTTTACCGCTTTGACGACTCCCGACGGGGTGAAAAAATGGGTCTGCAGATGATCGATTGTAAGCAAAGCGTTTGTCATAACCGTCTCTCCTACCTCTTCATTTTCGGATCAAGCGCATCACGGAGGCCGTCACCGAGCAGATTGATCGAAATCACGGTGGCAAATATGGCAAAGCCGGGTGGAATCCAGAGCCACGGCCGTTTCTGAAAATCGATCAGCGTATTCGCGGCATCGATCATATTGCCCCACGTCGGCGTCGGGGGAACGACCCCCAGGCCCAGGTAGCTGAGTACAGACTCGCTCAGAATCGCTCCCCCGACCCGCAGCGTAGCTACCACGATCAGGATCGGGATTGTATTGGGCAACAGGTGAAAAAACAGCTTGCGGTGATCGCGCAGCCCCAGAGACTCGGTGGCCTGCATGAACTCCCGCTCGCGCAGACTCAAAATCTGGCTTCGCACCAGTCTCGCCAGCTCCGGCCAGCCGATCAGGCTGAGCATCAGCATGACGATGTAGATCCGGTAATCTGTGGGCACCTTCCACTCGGACAGGATCGCCCCGATAATAAACAGCAGCGGAAGTCCCGGAATCGTCATCAGAATGTCTGCAAAGCGCATCACGATTTGATCGACAACCCCTCTGTAATAGCCAGCTACTACTCCCAGAACCGAGCCGATAAAGACAGACAGCAGCATGGCGGCCAGTCCCACCGTCAGCGAGATGCGGCCGGCCTGCATCAGCCGGGTCAATATGTCCCGCCCCAGGTTGTCCGTACCCAGCCAATGAGCCATGCTGGGGGGCTTGTTGATCATCACCGTATTGACCTTTCCGGATGCGTAGGGCGAAAAAAACGGCCCGATGAAGCAGAACAAAAACATAATGACCAGAAACACCAGTCCGCACATGGCGACCTTGTTCTTTTTCAGCTTGGCAAACGTATCTCTCCAGAGCGAAGACCGCCGGGCACCGGTCCGCGTGCCTGCCAGTCCCGCTGTCTCCGTGACGATGGATGACAATGTCGACTCCTCCTATTTCAATCTCACTCGCGGATCAGCCACGCCGTACAAAAGGTCGGCAAGCAGATTGCTGACGACGGTCAAAATGGCCAAAAACATCGTAAATCCCATCAACAGCGGGTAGTCGCGCAGGCTGAACGCCTGCATATACAGCTGCCCAACCCCTGGCCAGTTGAAAATCTTCTCCGTGATGATCGCGCCTCCAAACAAGGCCGGAAGCTCAAAGCCAAGCAGGGTGATCGCGGGAAGCAAAGCGTTTCGCAGGGCGTGCTTGTAGACGACTGTTTTTTCCTTCAAGCCTTTGGCCCTTGCTGTGCGAATGAAATCCTGCCGGATGATTTCCAGCATGTTTGTACGAAAATAGCGGGTCAGGGAGCCGACCCCGAGCATTGTGAGCACAAGCACCGGCAAAAACATATGGTCGATAACCTCCCACACGTATGCAAGTCCGGTCGCATTGCTGCCGGTCGTGATCATCCCCCCGGGCGGGAACCAGCCAAGGTCCACCGCAAAAAACTTGATGATCAACAGCCCGGCGAAGAACGAGGGAAACGACATCGCGGCAAATGCCCCGATCGTCACTGCTGAGTCAAAGAATGAGTACTGTCTGGTCGCCGAGATGACCCCGATCACAATCGCGATCAGCCAAGTAAACAAGGTAGAGGCGGACGCAATCAAAAAGGAATTCCAGATGTACTGACTGAGCAGCGAGGTGACCGGCTGCTGATACTGAAGGGAATATCCAAAATCGCCCCGGACGGCATTGCCGAGCCAGACGAAATAGCGCTCCACGACCGGTTTATCCAGACCGTACATCTGTTTTAGCTCCGCTTTTCGCTCGTCAGTCAGCTTCGGATTGTTATCGACAAAATCACCCGGTGTCAGGGCGTACAGGCCAAAAATCAAAACGGATGCCCCAAACAGAGTCAGGACCATGTACAGCAGTCTGCGGATGATATAGGCTTTCATCTTGTGCCTCCCAAGGAATATGCCCAGCCCGGAGGCTGAGCATCTTCGTTCGATCTATTGAATCGGTTCAATCTTCAGATCGGGCAAATTGCCGGAAATGCCGGTATATCCGTTCGGATCAAATCCGGACACTCTCGCGTTGTGGGCGGTCAGCAGCTTCCGATAGGTGAGGAAAATGTACGGCGGATCGTCGCTCAGCTCGTTGTACAGCTCTTTGTAAATTTCTTTCCGCTTTTCAATATCGAGCGTGCTGATCCCCTTTTCCAGCAATTCGTCTACCTTTGGATTGGAGTATCCGTTCGTGCCGGTAAAGCTGCTTGAACGGTTCGACCCAAATTGAATCACGCCGTCGGACGGATCGGTCAGCATCGTCGTGGAGAAGGAGGCGAGGTCATGGTCCCCTTTTGCTGTGCGGGCCAGCAATGCATTGTAGTCCATCAGCTCCGCTTCCAGTTGTACGCCCAGTTCCTTGTAGTTTTCTTTTGCGATCGGGATGAGCACATCGCTCAGCGGTCCTTTGGTCGTCAAGTAGTACAGCTTCAGCTTTTGGCCGTCCTTCTCGCGGATGCCGTCCGCCCCGACCTTCCAGCCTGCTTCATCCAGCAGCGCTTTCGCTTTTTCCAGATCGTAGTGATACGGATTGACCTCCTCTGTATATGCCCAGGAGACAGGCGAGACCGGGACATTGGCTACTTGGCCGTAGCCTTGGTAAGCCGTGTCGACAATTTTTTGCCGATCCAGACCGTATATCAGCGCTTGTCTCACCCGCTTGTCCTTGAAGTACGGCTTGCTGTGGTTGAATTTGATGTAGCTGTAAGCTGTCGACGTGTACACGTTGATGTTTGCGTAGCCCAAGCTCTTCAGCAGCTCCAGATTGTCCTCGTTGGCTGTAAAGGAGTTGTAATCAGTCTCCCCTGTCTGGAAAAACTGCAGGGCATCTCCTTCTGTCGTCTTGTAGATGAAGTGCTCAACCGCCGGCTTGCCAGCGTAGTAGTGTTCGTTGGCCAGATAGCGGACCTCTTGGCCGGTGATGTATTTCTCCAGCTTATACGGGCCTGCTCCAAGCGGCTTTCCGTGCAGCGTCCGCAGATACTCCAGGTTGCCCGGTTTATAGCCTTTGCCATAGTAAGCTTTGGATAGCACCGGTCCGCCGAGGATGAGAAGCGAACGGGCATTCACTTTCTCCGTCGTGATTTGGATCGTTTGCGGGTCGATGACTTTGATCCCCTCGACGGTATCTGCCTTGCCCTCTTTGTAAGCCCGACCGCCTTTGATCTGCGTTTCAAAGATGTCTTCGTCTCCGTCGTACGCCTTGTCGTGGAGAATCGTCAGGGTAAAGGCGACGTCTTCCGCTGTCAGTGGCGAGCCGTCGCTGAATTTGAGGTTTGGCCGCAGGTGGAAGGTGTAGGTTAGCTGATCGTCCGAGATGTCCCATTTTTCCGCCAGACGGGGAATGGGTTTGCCGTTTTTGTCGACGCTCACCAGCGGCGCAAAAATGGCCGCGCTCACGTTTCCGTCGTAGCCGTTTTTGTAAAAGTACGGGTTAAATACTCCGCCCGGCTCCGTAAGCGTAGCCACAACCGTATCCGTCCGCTTTTTTGCCGCTTCCGGCGATTTAGATTTATCCGTCGCAGGAAAGAACGAATCCGGAATGCTCTGGACCGTTCTCGTCTCTTGCGGTGCAGCAGGCGTCTGATTGTCGCTTGCGCTTTCCTGGGTGGAGCAGCCGGAGACGGATACAGCTCCGACCAGGATCAGCAGCAACGCGCTAATCAATCCTTTTTTCATTCGTACATCCTCCTCAAAACGTCATGTTAAAAAAGCAACATCTGGAAATGATTATATACATATAATTCCGATGTGTAAAGTAGGTTTTATGAGGATTAAAAAAGCCGTTTTCATTCCAGGCACAAATAGAAAACGGCTCTTTGGTAAAAACAGTATCATCTTCTTTACACTACACGTATAGACAGCCGGGAAATAGGGACTGGAAGAAGAATCACCTCCCATAATAAAGAATGATCCACGTCACGAATGACGGAAGCCCTGCCAATAAAACATAGAGTGCCCATCGTTGCTCCAGTTTTCTTTCTTTTCTCATTGCCTCGTTGTTATCATCCACTACAAAATCCCTTTTCACATCTGGTGTCGCCAAATTAATCCTGTCTACTCCTAATGTTGATCCCAGCATAAGAAGTGCAAGTACGATCAATCCAAAGCCAGCATAACCTGATAACCTTATCCATACACCAATCAGATCTCCCTGATAAAGAGCGTACCCGAAAAATAACAAGACAAGAACAATCCCGATTGATAAAGATTTAATCAAGTAAGCCCCCCCTTAATAACCCAATTAGAAAACGAACACCAATTTTATGACAATATTGGTGTTCGCTTTACTTTTTCAGAGCTAATTGGTCTTATAATTATCCAGTTTTAACGTCCAAGTTTCAGTTCCCAATTTTAGCGTTGCCTTTGTGTTGACGCCAATTGTACTAGCCCAATCAGAAACTGGCTTCCAGTTTTTGGGGGCATCGTATGAGAAAGAATTTGATGATGGGTATAAAGGTCCACTATCTTGGATCACAGACCCTCCGTGTGTTCCATCATCACGCAAAGCTCCTCCTGAAGCGCCGTATCTCACTTCTCTGCTTGTTATCGACACTTTATTATCACTAATCGTCCAGCCACCAGTTACTTTGGTCAATTTCTTAAATCCATCGCCGTTAGTAGATTTGTACTTATCCCAGTAGTATGTAGAATATGCTTTGACCGAATAACTTGAATCCCAATCTTCATCAGAAGTTGACCCTAAAATGGATATTGATTTATTATCCAGTACTTCTTTAGGAATACCATAGAAGTAATAAGTTACGTAGCTCTCTTTCTGTTCACTTGTAGCAATATTTCTTTCGGTTTTTAAACGTTGTGTCGTATGATAAACTTTCAAATTTTTCTCAACACCCCCATCAGTTTGCAACTTAGCCTCAGCACTTGGAGTACTTTTATAATCTGTGATATTATTTTTCGCCCTTATAAACAATGTACTCAAATCATTAATTTCTTCCGCTTGAAAAGTCACTTCATATGAAGTTTTTGATTCTTTCGCTACAACTCCACTGACCAGAGATGGTTAAGAGGATCGCTGAGATAACACTGCTAATAATCTTTCTCACCCTAATACCTCCTATAAATTGTATTTATATACAATAATAAAATATTGAGATTTATTTGTCAAACTATACTAACTATTCGTTATTTTTACTGGTATTAATTTTGACTGCCTCACTTTTATACGCTAATTCCAAATAAAATACGGTGATCTCTCCTTGGTAGCACCCAGAAGCGATCACCGTATTCAAACTCGACTTGATCAACCTATAATCATTTTATTGTTTCTTCTCGTCCTGTTCGGACCCACTGTTCGGCGTCTCCGCAGTGTTTTCCGCTTTGTTGTCAGTGTTGCCTTCCGTCGTGCTTTCCGCGTTTTCAACGGTTTCCTTTTTGGCTTCCGTCGCTTCGCTGATGGTCGGCTCGTCTTTCTTTGGCTGGATATTCACAACCACGTCTTTGTTTTCGAGTGGATGCGGATCCAGCTTTCCGTGCTCGATCAACTGCTTGATTTGATCAGCGTCAAGCGTCTCGACTTCAAGCAGTGTGGTAGCTACAAGCTCCAGCTGATCACGGTGCTTCGTGAGCAGCTCTTTACACTTGTCGTAGCACTCGTTGATAATGCTTTGCATCTCCTGGTCGATTTCGTAAGCGATCTGTTCGGAGTAGTTTCGCTCGTGGCCAATATCGCGGCCCAGGAATACTTGACCCTGATTGCGGCCAAATTGCATTGGCCCCAGTCGGCTCATCCCGTATTCCGTAATCATGCTGCGCGCAATCGCCGTTGCACGCTGGAAGTCGTTGTGAGCGCCGGTACTGATATCGCCCAGCACCAGCTCTTCTGCAACGCGTCCACCCAAGAGACCGGTAATCTTGTCGAGCAAGTCGGTCTTCGTTGCAAAGAAACGGTCTTCTTTCGGCAGCATCACTGTGTATCCACCAGCTTGGCCGCGCGGAATGATGGTTACCTTATGTACCATTTCTGCATTTCTGAGGTAGTATCCGATAATCGTATGGCCCGCTTCGTGGTAAGCCACGAGACGTCTTTCGTCTTCGCTCACTACGCGGGATTTTTTCGCCGGACCGGCGATGACGCGGTCGATGGCTTCATCGACTTCAGCCATGTTGATTTGCTTCTTGTTTTTCCGTGCTGTCAGAAGAGCTGCCTCATTCAGCAGGTTCTCCAGATCGGCACCGGTGAAGCCCGACGTGCCGCGTGCGATGACATCCAGCTTCACGTCTTCGCCAAGCGGTTTGTTGCGGGCATGGACCTTCAGTACAGCTTCGCGGCCCTTGATGTCCGGGCGGTCTACCGTAATTTGACGGTCAAAACGTCCTGGACGCAGCAGCGCAGGGTCCAGAATGTCCGGGCGGTTCGTCGCAGCGACGATGATAATGCCTTCGTTGCCGCCGAAGCCGTCCATTTCAACAAGCAATTGGTTCAGCGTTTGCTCGCGCTCGTCATGGCCGCCGCCAAGACCTGCTCCACGCTGACGACCGACTGCGTCAATCTCGTCGATAAAGATAATGCAAGGCGCGTTTTTCTTTGCGTTTTCAAACAAATCACGCACGCGGGACGCACCCACCCCGACGAACATCTCTACAAAGTCAGAACCGGAGATGCTGAAGAACGGCACACCCGCTTCACCGGCAACAGCACGGGCAAGCAAGGTTTTACCGGTACCAGGAGGACCCACGAGCAGCACGCCTTTTGGAATGCGCGCGCCAACTGCGTCAAACTTGCGCGGGTCTTTGAGGAACTCGACCACTTCCTCCAGCTCCGCCTTTTCTTCGTCTGCTCCTGCAACATCGTTGAATGTAACGCGCTTTTTCTCTTCGTTGTATAGCTTCGCACGGCTCTTCCCGAAGTTCATCACTCGGCTGCCGCCGCCCTGAGCCTGGTTTAACAGGAAGAAGAACAGGATAAAGATGATGATGAAAGGAATGATCGATGTCAGGAACGTCAGCCAGATGCTGTTGCCTTCCTGCGGAGCGACCTCAACCCTTTTCACTTTTTGCTCATCGATCTTCGCGTTAACCAGCTTGATGATATCCGAATCGTAAAGCGGTACATTTGTTACAAACTTGGTTTCCTGTCCCGGATTCGCTGCTTTCAGGATACCGTCTACCCGATACGTTCCTCCCTCAGGACGAAGCGTAAGCTCGGAGACGTTATCGGTTAACAGCTGTACCCGGAATTCCTGATATGTAAGTTTCCCAACCTTATCAGAACCGGAGAGGATAAAATTCACGATCCCGACCGTGACAAGAAAGATTAGTAGGTAGAACCCGGTATTACGAAAAAAGCGATTCATTCCTTACCTCCTCTCACGAACAGACACTTTTCACATTTTACCATATGGAGTCAGTTCTTCACAACAAAGCTAGTTCGTGTAAACTTCCGGTTTTAGTACGCCAATAAATGGCAGGTTTCGATATTTCTCGGCAAAATCCAGACCGTAGCCGACTACGAATTCGTCTGGAATCGTAAATCCGCTGTAATCTGGCGAGATGTCTACTTTGCGGCGATCCGGCTTGTTGAGAAGCGTCACGACCTTTACGGAAGCCGCCTGGCGGTGGCGCAGAAGCTCCATCAGCCTGCTCAGCGTCAAACCGCTGTCCATGATGTCCTCGACAACGAGGACGTGACGGCCTTCGGCGGAAGTGTCGAGGTCCTTCAGGATTTTCACCATCCCGGAAGACTCGGTTCCGCTTCCATAGCTGGATACGGCCATAAAGTCCATTTCGCAGGGAATGTCCATATGGCGAAGCAAATCGGCCATAAATACGACAGCGCCCTTCAAAACGCAGATGACCAACGGGTTTTTGTCCCGGTATTCTTCGCTCAAGATAGAGCCCAGCTCTTTAACCTTGCTGGCAATTTGTTCTTCGGTGAGCAAAATCTCCTTGATGTCTTGGTTCACGTTAATACCTCCCGCCACTCTTCTCCAAACTCCACTTCCACATACAATACCCGCTTGGTCCGTTCACTTACAGGCGCAATGGCGGATCGGCGGATGCCCGGAACCCAGATCACCTGGTCGCCCGCAGTCAGGATCGGCAGTCTGTCCCGCCACTTCTGCGGCACCTTGGCGTCGATCAGCAGTTCCTTCAGCTTTTTGCTCCCCGCTGTTCCCCATAGAGGCATGCGGTCACCTTGCTTTCGATTGCGAACGCATAAAGGCCCAGGAAGGCGATCGGCATCAAAAGCCGCCGCGTGATCGGGAACTCGTGCCCAATCGATGGGGCCATCACGATAAAACGTATGTACCGCTGCTCCACTTTCCGTAATCAGTGTTGTTCCCGGAACAGCAAGCTGGTAGCAGAAAATCTGACGATATAATTTCTGGCCATTCGTCTGAAAGCGAACCTGCCGATATGCCCTGGCCACTGTCACGGCACCGGGCAAATCCAGTTCAGCAGACGGACGATTTCCCTCTATCATGCGCAAAACGGCCTCCACATGTTGCGAAGACCATTCGATTTGGCTTGAGAGATAACTTAATATTAGAGTAATCATTCTCCTTTGTAAAGCAACGTCACAACTTTGAAACTTGTCGGCGTCGATCGTCACGTCGCCTTTTTTCTGCTTGATCACAACCGCTTTTAACTGATCGCGACTCTGCTTTTGCAGGTAAGCTTCATCCTCCTGAACGGCCTTTGACAGGGAAAGGATGTGCTCGCGGTAGCGCTCGTTTACCTGCTCCAACAGCGGCATTACTTCCAGCCGGATCAGGTTGCGGGCGTACTTGCGCGAGCGGTTGCTGCTGTCCTCTCGCGGGAATAGCGCGTTTTCCTCACAGTAGCGCTCCAGCTCCGCTCTGCTCACATGCAGAAGCGGCCGGATCAGCTCGACCTGGCCCTCCACCAGCCAGCGCCTGGCTGGCATCCCGGTCAGACCGGAGAGGCGCGTTCCCCTCAACAGCCGAAACAAGACCGTCTCCACCTGGTCGTCGGCATGATGCGCCACGGCTACTTTGGCAGCGCCTGTACGAAGCGCGACCTGCTTGTAGAGATCATAGCGCACAGCGCGGCTCGCTTCCTGAGCCCCCATGCCGGTCTCCTTCATGACATCTGGAATGCTCCGTTCAAACAAGTGAAAAGAAACCCCGAGGGATTGGCACAGCTCTCCGGCATAGTCCGCGTCCCTGCCCGCTTCCTCCCCGCGGAAACCGTGATTCAGGTGTACAGCGTGCAATTTCCAGCCGTACTGATAGTGTGAATTGAGAGCCCACAAGATATGCAAAAGGGCAGTCGAGTCATTTCCGCCAGAGATGCCGACCACGACTGTCTCGCCCGGCTCCAGGAGCCTGCTGCGCTCGATGTTATTGCGCACGCTTTCTAGCATGGCGCGCTCCCCTCCAGATGGCAAATAAAGAAATTCCCAGGATCAGACCGGACGCGATCGCTCCTGCCACCATCGCAGTCTGCATGGCCAGCATGATTCCTTCCATATATTGTCCATTTACGAAGGCAAGCATCGCTTTGTAAGCAAGAGATCCCGGCACCAGAGGGATGATGCCGGCAACACTGAAGTTGGTGGAGGGGACCCTCAGCCAGACGGACAAAACTTGACTTAATATGGAAACGGTTGTCGCTGCCGCAAACGTGCATAAAATAACCTCAGCCCCAAAATATGGGAGAATGGAGAAAACAAGCCATCCGGTCAAACCGGCGAAGCCGCATGCCAGCAAGGTGCGCACCGGAACATTAAACAGCAATCCCCACGCCATCGAAGACAACAGACTGAGGCCCAATCCTTTCAACAATACCATTCGTCTCTCACCTCACGAACCACAGGGTAATAGCCGTCGCTACCGCAACGGAAAGTGCTGTCAAAAGCGCTTCTGCCCCGCGTGAGACTCCCGCGACGAGATCTCCGGCCATCAGATCCCTGAGCGAATTGGTGATGGCGATCCCCGGGAAGAGAGGAAGCATGGCACCGATGATCAGGATGCTGAGGTGCAGCTCCGTAAAAAAGGTAGCGCACAGGAGCGCAAACAATCCGCCCAGCAAAGCTGATACAAATTCAGTAAAAAATTTGATCCGTAGAAACTTTTCAAAAAATTGCAGACTGAGGTTGACCGTCAGTCCCGCCAATGCGGAGGGCAGCAGATCATACCAAGTACCGCCCGCAAGCATGGCAAAAGAGCCGCTGGCAACGCCAGCCGCCGTATGCAGCATCCATTTGGGGTAAACCGGTTTTCCCTGATCGATTTGCTGAAACAGGTTGTAGGCTTCATAGATGGTAATATCTCCCGAAACAAACCGGCGCGAGACGTCGTTGGCCAAGGTGACCTTGCTCAAATTGATCGTCCGGCTGGGTGTGCGGATCATGCGTGTATGATCTTGTCCATTCGCACGAAATGACAAGATGATGCTGGTCGGGGTCGCGGAGCTGTTAACCGAATCCATGCCGGCCGCCTTGGCAATCCACGACATCGTCTCTTCCGTACGATACGTTTCCCCGCCGTTCTTCAACATAATTTCGCCTGCCAACAAGCAGGTATCCATAACAAGATCTGGGGACACCTATTGTCACACCCCTTACATCATCCATGCATAATACAATGTTCCGGCCAATAGCAGCATGGATGCGACAAACAACCCGCCTATCCAGATGCCTGATGAACCGGACCCTGACGCCTTTTTTTGCTGAACTGCAGTCGTACGGCCTTGCACGATCGCCAGCATATCGCTTTTCATTTCTTCCGCTCCCGCGTACTGTCCGTGGAAAGCCTTGATGAGCGGAACCCGAAATGGGTAAAGGCTGTCGTTGTTCCGTATTATATCACAGAGCAGACTGGTTTGACGCGGCTCCGTTCGAGAACTCTTCCAAACTTCCGGGCTGCTTGCCAGACGGACGGTCATCACGGCCAGCGAGAAGAGATCATAGGCCGGCTCTGCGCGTCTGTCACCCGCATGCCAGGCAGCCCGGTCATACTCCTCCGTAAATTGCCTGACCGCACAGCCATGTTTCGTAACCCCTCCAAAATCGATCAGCCTCACTTGACTGTCTGCACGGGTTACAATCACGTTTTCCGGCTTCAAGTCGCCGAAAACCCATCCTCTTTGATGGAGGACGGCCAGTCTGGCCAAAAGCTGGATGATCAAAACCGGCACCCAATCCGTTCCCGTGCGCTGGACGAACTGATCCAGCTGCTCGCCATCGAGGTATTCCATCGCGTAAAAGGTGCATGACCGCCCGTCAATATAGAGGTCATCCACGTCGCAGAGGAGCGGAGCGACGGTTACCCGCGCATCCCGCCCCTGCTGAACGCTTTTTAGCGCATGAACTTCCATGAGAATATCCATGCCTTCCGCTCCGATTTTCACGGCTCGCCGAACCCCGTCCTGGGACACCAGATAGACCGCCCCGTTGGCACCACGCCCCAGCTCCCGCAGGACATGGTACGTTTTCTGATTCCATTTGCCGCGAAATTGGGGAGGCAGCTTGGGAATGGCGCGATTAAAAGACATGGTCTCTCAAACTGCCTTGGTCACCGTCTTCGAGCTCATTATGCCCGTAGCGATCGCGCAAGCCGGTTGGGAGCTTGACATGCTCAAACAGTGCAATCGCTTCGATAATCGCCGGTCCAGTCGGTGTAATCCCGCTCATCGTCAGTCCGGAAGTCAACTGATGAGCCTGATCCACCTCCTCAGTCCACGGGATGCGGACATCGAGGTGATTTTGTTTCCCAGGAAATGAACAAACAGCCATCCGGCTTTGTCCGCTTCTCGAACGAAGGCTGATGCTGAAGTCGTGGATGGCTTGCTGGACAGCAGCCAGCTTCGGCTTCATGCTTCCGGAGGAATCGACCAGCATCACTACATCGAGACGACTGCGTTCGCCCAGCTCGTCCACCATCCCGGCGACCTGGACTCTTTTCTCGGGAACCAATCCCTCCATGGCGGAATCGCCCAAAATCTCTTTCAATTCCTTGCTTACTACCTGGTGGATCGTCCGCGTCATAGCCTTGCGTGTCAACATCTGTACGGTTTGGGCCAACTGCTGGGGGTACACGATGTCAAACAGACCGCCGCCCGCTTCTGCTATTTCGCGAATTTCCTTCTCTCCCTGCTCGCCCATATCGCCTTTTTCAATCACGCCGATGACGTTTACCGTGATCCCCTGCTCCCTCGCCAGGGTCGCAGCCGCAACCGGACTAATGCCGGAGTTGGAGCAGCCGTCCGTCACCACCAAAATTTGTCGTAAGGTTGCTTCTTTCACTAGTCATCTCCCCATTCTGTCTTGCCTGTATTGGTAACCAGTATCGACAGTGCAAAGGGGAAACATACCAGAAGGATTGCCGCAGGCTTGTCAGAAGCCCGCTGCAACCCTTCTTTTATCCATCATTTCATCTATCGTTCACTTCATCGTCACAGCTTGCTGATCACATGCTCCTGGATATACGCCCGGATATCCTCTCCGCTCTCCAGTGCCAGCGCTTGCTCGGCGACGGCTACCATCTCAGATGCGTCCAATTGCTTCAGAAGATGGCGGGTGCGCAGAATGGAGGTCGCGCTCATGCTGAACTCGTCCAGGCCCAGGCCCAGCAGGATCGGTACCGCAAGCTCTTCTCCGGCCATTTCACCGCACATGCCTACCCATTTCCCTTCTTGATGAGCCGCTTTGATCACCTGGCGGATCAGTCTCAGGACAGCGGGATGAAAAGGATCGTACAAGTAGGAGACCTGCTCGTTCATCCGGTCGGCGGCCATCGTATACTGGATCAGATCGTTCGTGCCGATACTGAAGAAGTCGACCTCCTTGGCCAACTGGTCGGCGATCATGGCAGCCGCCGGAACCTCAATCATGATTCCCACTTCGAGATTCTCGTTAAACGGAATGTGGTTATTGCGCAAATCCGTTTTCACTTCGTCCAGCAACTGGTTTGCCCTGCGCAGTTCTCGCAGCGTCGCGATCATGGGGTACATGATTTTAATGCCCCCGTACGCACTCGCTCTGAGCAAGGCACGCAGCTGTGTCTTGAACAGCTCGGGACGGTCCAGACAAAGGCGGATGGCCCGATAGCCGAGAAACGGATTCAGCTCCTTTGGCATCTCCAAATAGGAAAGCTCCTTGTCCCCGCCAATATCCAGCGTCCTGATCACCACAGGCTTTTCGCCCATCGCCTGCGCAGCAGCTTTGTAAGCCTCAAACTGCTCCTCTTCTGTCGGAAACTGTGCTTTTCCCATGTACAAAAACTCGGTGCGGAACAACCCGATCGCCTCGGCTCCGTTTTGAAGCGCTTGCACGGCGTCCTGCGGATTGCCGATATTGGCAGCCAGTTCTACCCGCTTGCCGTCTTTCGTTATCGTCGCTTCCTTGACCAGACGGGCCCACATCTCTTTTTGCTCAGCGTAGGCCTTTTGCTTTTCCTCATACGTACGGATGACTGTCTCATCCGGCTGGATAAACACTTTTCCCTCCAGCCCGTCGACGATCACCGTATCCCCGGTCTGAACCTGCTCCGTGATCGCAGACAGCCCGACTACGGCCGGGATTTCCATCGTGCGAGCCATAATTGCCGAGTGAGACGTACGGCCTCCGATATTGGTCAAAAAGCCTTTCACCTTGTCGCGGTCAAGCTGTGCCGTATCGGATGGGGTCAGATCATGCACGACGAGAACGATCGGGCCGTCCAGGCTTGTATCCAACTGTTCAGAGATGCCTAGCAGCTTTCTCAGTACACGCTGGCTTACATCGCGAAGATCGGCTGCCCGCTCCCGCATGTACTCGTTATCCATGCTTTCGAATAACACGACAAAGCTGTCGCGAACGTCTTCCACAGCGGCTTCCGCATTCAGCCCCTCGCTCGCAATTTTCGCCTCAATTGCACTGATGAAGTCGGGGTCCTGCAAAAACAGCTGGTGGGCTTCAAAAATGGCCGCTTCTTTCTCCCCGATGTCCTTGCGCGTCTTTTCCTTGATCATCTCTAATTCTTGATGAGCCTCCTGTATGCTCCGTTGAAACCGTTCCACTTCTGCAGCTCTCTGTTCTTCACCGATGGTCCGGCGTTCATAGCGGATTTCTTCGCTGCCTTTGACCACCGCACGTCCGATGACGATTCCCGGAGCTGCCGCAATGCCCTGGATAACCATGTGATCGCCCCTTACTTATTCATGGACCGCTTCGAGCAGGCCTCCCAATTCCTCCATGGCTTGCTGCTCCCCTTCGCCATTGATTTCGAGCGTAATCTCGTCGCCTTTTGCCGCACCAAGCGTCATCAGACCCATAATGCTTTTTCCGTTTACCTTTTTCGTCCCTTTGATCACATTGATCTCGCAGGCGTAGGCTGTCGCCTTTTGGACGAACAGGGACGCAGGACGGGCATGCAGCCCGGTCGGATTTTTAATAGTAAAAGTTTGAGTCAACATCGTGATTCACTCCTTGTCCAGTTATTTGACTGCTTCTTTTTTCAAAAGATTGATCATCAGTGCCGTTACAATCGTACCGACCACAATCGACACTACGTACATTCCGGCATTGCCGATAACGGGGAGAACGAATATGCCCCCATGCGGTGCCGGCAGCGTGCACCCGAAGAACATCGACAGACCGCCAGCCACAGCCGAACCGGCCATCGTCGACGGAATGACGCGCGTCGGATCAGCCGCGGCAAACGGGATCGCTCCTTCGGTAATGAAGGATGCCCCCAAAACGTATGCGGTTTTCCCTGCTTGTCGTTCTTCGGCAGTAAATTTCTTCTTAAACAGCGTGGTTGCCAACGCCAATCCAAGTGGCGGTGTCATCCCTGCTGCCATGATCGCCGCATGCGGACCGAAGTTTCCTTCGGCAATCATGGCGATCCCGAACGTAAACGCCGCTTTGTTAAACGGCCCGCCCATATCGAAGGCCATCATCGCTCCGAGGATAACCCCGAGGATAACCGCATTTCCCTGGTTCATGTTCTTCAGCCAGTCGCTAAGACCCGTATTGATTGCCGCCAAAGGCTCGGAGATGACGTAGACCATGACCAGACCCGTCAGCAGTATCCCGAGCAGCGGATAAATCAGCATCGGCTTTAGCCCTTCCAAGGACTGAGGAAGTCCTGCAAACAGCTTTTTCAATCCGAGCACGATATACCCGGCAAGAAAACCGGCGATCAGTCCGCCCAAAAATCCGGCGCCGCTGGCAGCCGCCAGCATCCCGCCTACCATACCCGGCGCAAAGCCCGGACGGTCGGCGATGCTCTTGGCGATAAATCCGGCCAGGACGGGAATCATCAGTGCAAACGCCGTCCCGCTGCCGATGTCCATCAAAGCCTTGGCGAATGGATGGAAGGTAGGATCGTTCGGGTCAGACGCCTTGATTCCAAACATGAAGCTCAGCGCGATAATGATCCCGCCACCCACGACAAATGGCAGCATGTTGGACACGCCATTCATCAGGTGCTTGTAAAATGCGAATTGCTTTGCTCCCTTTTCTTCAGTGGATTCGGCGGATTCGCCATTCTGACCGCTGTTGCCCTCGAAGGTCCTTCCTTCTTGTTTGACTGCCCGATTCAACAGGGCTTCCGGTTGCCGGATCCCTTCGGCTACCGGCACTTCAATCACCACTTTGCCTTTGAACCGTTCCATCTCGACTTGCTTGTCGGCCGCGACGATAACGGCAGCGGCGTCCCGAATATCCTCCGGTGTGAGCTTGTTTTTAACTCCACCCGAGCCATTCGTCTCGACTTTGATGGGTATCCCCAATTCTCCGGCCTTTTTCTTCAGGGCATCGGCAGCCATATACGTATGCGCGATTCCGGTCGGACACGCTGTCACTGCGACCACCTTTGGCCGTGCCGGGAGCGAATCCCCGGTTTCGCCAGCGGGGATAGCATCTGGCGAAGCCCCCGCTTCGGCGCTGTGCACCGCAGCGTTTTCTGCTCCGGCTTGCCCTGTTGTCTGGCTGCCCGTTGATTCGTCCGCTGTTGTTCCGTCTGACCCCTGCGCGCTGTTGATCTCCCGCTCCTTGACGGCGATGATCTCCAACACCTCTTCCTTTGAACCGGCCGCCATCAGCCGCTTGCGGAGGTCTTCATCCATCAGCATCTGGGAGAGCAGAGCCAGCGTTTCCAGGTGGGCCTGGTTGGCATTCTCCGTTGCCGCAATCATGAAAAACAGATGGGCTTTGGTTCCATCAAATGACTGAAAGTCGATTCCCTGTTTGGAAAAGCCAAACGCGATGCTGGGCGTCTTCACAGCCGCTGTCTTTGCATGCGGTATGGCAATGCCTTCGCCGATACCTGTCGAGCTGAGCGCTTCTCGGGCGAGAATAGCTTCTTTCATCCCGTCCCTGCTGTTCAATCGCCCCGCCTCATCCAGCTTGGCGATCAACTCGTCCAGGACTTCTTCTTTTGTTGAAGCCGCAAGCGATAGGATAATGGTATCTTCTTTGAGCAAATCCCCAATGCGAATCTGATCAGACATATGTGACCCCCCTTATCATTCCACTCTGCTGATGGTTATCTTCGGAGAAAACGCTTTGATTTTCTCGTGTGTGCAAAATCCTTCCGACAAGGCTGTGGCGCTCCCCGCCGCCACGGCGAAGCGGAATGCGTCTTCCAGCTCCATGCCCTTTTCGTATGCGTACAAAAAGCCGGCTACCACAGAATCTCCGGCACCGATGGAATTAACCGGGTCCTGCTTCGGGATACGGGCCGCAAAAGCCGCCTTGCTGTTGACAAAGACAGCGCCCTGTTCCGCCATCGAGACGATGACGTTCCGGGCTCCCGCCTCAAGCGCCTTTTTTCCGTAAAAAATGGCGTCAGCCGGCGACAAAATGTTCACCCCGAACAATTCGCCCAGCTCGTGATGATTTGGCTTGATCAAAAATGGCCGCTCCGCCAAGCCGTCTGCCAGCGCTTTTCCGCTCGCGTCCAGAAAAATGCGGACACCCTTTGGTACCAGACGCTTCATGATGGCTTGATAGATGTCATTCGGAACCCCGCGTGGCACGCTGCCGGCCAGAACCAGGCAGTCTTCATCCGTCAGTTGGTCAAGCCGGCCGTGCAGCTTGGCCAGCGCTTCTGCAGGAATTTCCGGCGGAACTCCGCTAATATCGGTCTCGACATGGGCCTTGATTTTGATGTTTAGCCGAGATTCCTGTTCGATTTTGATCAACTCGTGCCGGATACCGTCCCGCTCCAGTTGATCAGCGATAAACGCTCCTGCGAAGCCTCCTACAAACCCCAGGGCCGTACTGTCCATTTCCAGATTGCGAAGCACCTTGGACACGTTGATGCCCTTGCCTCCCGCAACCTTCCTGTCCTTTTGTGCCTTGTGAATCTGTCCCTCTTCCCAAGAGTCAATCCAGACGTGATAGTCGATCGAAGGATTCAAGGTCACTGTATAAATCATGCTTTCACCACTTTTAGTTGTGTCAGTTTTGCGTATTCCCGCTGTTCCTCATCGGGCAAACCGTCATCAGTAATGACGGTGACGCGATCCATGTCCCCGACTTTGGCAAAAGTCACGCGGGAAAACTTGTTTGAATCGCACAGAACAAAGCACTCGTCCGCGTAGTGAAGCGCCAACTGCTTGACATACGCTTCATCCGGGTCGGGAGTGGTCAGTCCGTGCTTTTTATCGATCCCGTTCATGCCTAGAAAGCATTTGTCGAAACGGTATTGGCTGATCGTATTGACGGCATCTCGGCCCACCAGCGACAATGTAGCCGCTTTCATTTCACCGCCGAGCAAAATGGTCTTGATCTTCCGCTGGCTCAGTTGCAGCGCGATGTCGATTCCGTTTGTCACCACGATAATATTTTCATGAGGAATAAAAGCGAGCATCTGGTAAGTCGTTGTTCCCGCATCAATAAAAATAGAATCGCCTTCCTCGATCAGGCTTGCGGCATATTTGGCGATGGCCACCTTTTCTTTCTCGTGCTTTACCGCTTTTTCTTGAATGGAGGGTTCTTCGATCTTGCTTTGCAGCAAAGCCGCGCCTCCATGGACGCGCTTCAACAGGCGCTGTTCCTCCAGGTCGCTGAGATCCCGCCTCACCGTAGACTCCGATGCGCCGGTCATCTCCACCAGCTCAAGAATGCGGACAACACCCTTTTCCTTGAGTGCCTTCAAAATCATTTCATGACGTTCCGGGGTTAGCATGACAACCTCCTTTCCTCCGTAGCAGAAAAGAAAAAGCATGATGCTGTTACATCTCGATTATAATCCAAAAAACGATCATAAACAATCACAATTAATCATTATCAATCAGAAAACACAACGAAATCTGTCATGTTCTTTCAAAACAAACCACAAAAAAGGCAGCTTGCTCGAATCAGCAGCTACCTTATCTATTCCCTAGAACTCCTTAACTCACAATTCTCGGCCGCTCCAGCTTGGGCATCCCGTGTACCTGGATCGACGACCATTGCGGGACAAATCTGTCAATTCTCGCCACCAGCACAGTCATATCGTCGACGATCTGGCCGGAGTGCTGCCGGATCACGCGCTCCAGCAGCAGATCGGCTACTTCCTGGGGATCATTCGTCTGAAATTCGGAAAGGATCCGCTTCATCCAGGCCTGGCGATTTTCGATATGCCGTGGTGCCTCATAGATTCCGTCTGACATCATGATCAAAAGGTCGCCCGGCTTCAAGGTGCGGGAGACGACATCGACCTCGATATCCTCCAGAATGCCGACCGGCAGGTTGTTGGCCGTTATCGTGATGACATCTGATCCGCGCTTGACGAAGCTCGGTGTCGATCCAATCTTTATGAATCGGGTATGGGCCGTTTGCAGGTCAATCAAAGCCAGGTCTACCGTTGCAAACATTTCATCCGTGGAGCGAAGCGCCAAAACGGAGTTGACAGTCTTGATCGACAGCTTTTCATCGATGCCCGAACGAAGCAGTTGTTGCAGCATGTCCAGAGCGGACTGACTCTCCAGAAACGCCCGCTCGCCATTGCCCATTCCGTCGCTGATCGCAAGCGCCATCTTGCCATTCCCCAAGTCCATCGTCCGAAAGCTGTCTCCCGATAGCAGCTTCCCGTCCTTTGCGGCTCCCGCGATGCCGATGTCGACCTCGAACGTTTTTGCCGAAGCGAGGCACATCGTGCAGCTACCGTCCTTCTGCGCCTCACAGTGCCGCTCTTTCACCACGATGTTCTCGCCTAAAATTTCCGTCAGCATCGGCGCGACGATCTTGGCGCACTCGTCCCTTCCATAGCAGGTAGGCTGGCTGATCTCAATGTCAACCTTCCCTTCCTCCAAATTGTGGATCTCCACCCGCCGCACAGACAATCCCAATCCCTCCAGCGCCTGGGACACCTGTTTTTCCTGCAGGCTCAGCTCCATCCCTTCGCGCTGAATCTCACGGGCAAAATCGCTCATGACCCGCGATACTCCGGACAGTTGATCCGCCACCAGCTTGCGGCTTTCCTTCACTTGCTTTTTCAAAAGCTCAAACGCCAGCTGACGATCGTACTCCTGCTCCATGACGGTCATCACTTTTTCCGTTTTGACGCACTTTCTCTCCCAATCCCGCGGAGGGGTGACATGGGCGAGCGAGCCGGTCTCCTGCAGCTTGTCGATCATCCAGCGCATGCCTTGATAGATCGCCTCCGGATCCTTTTCCCAGCACTGCTCGCGCTTCCAGCATTTTTGGCAAGTAAACTCGGTCACCCGGCTCAAAAATGCATCGGCTTCTTCATCGCGTTCTTCCGTATCGGCGGCCGTCTGGGCAAAGCTGCGGGACAACTGGGTAAACAGCTCGGAGAACTGCTGGATCTTGCCAGCCGTCACATCGCGGACACGCCGCATGTACTCTTGATGGGATTGCAGATTTTCTGTTGTCCCCGGAATAAAGCGCGAGACGTTTTTCCATACGCTGGCCGGAGTCAGCAAGAACAAGATGATCGCAAGGCCGGTCTCAACCAGTGACAAATAGAGGGTTTCTTCCGCTCCGCCGTAAATGGCCAGGATGGCTGTACCGATCAATAATCCCGCAGATACGCCAACCTTGCCGCCTTCTTTCAACAGGCCCGCGAGCAGACCGGAAAAGGCGAGCAGATTGATTTGCATTAACGCGCCTACATTTGCCAGGCTGAGGATCAGGCCTGTTACCACCCCGACCGCGGCCCCGATCGTTCCTCCCCCGGCAAAAGCAAACAAGAGAAGCAAATACCGCGACAGGACGTGCTCCATGGAGAGGCCTTCAACTGTCCAGTTTACCGTGCCCGTCATCAATGAGGCGAGCAGGATCACCAGTGAGACGACCTCTTCGCTTTTCAGGGGCTCATACGGTTTTGCCAAATGGATGATGGACAAGGATTGGATAAAAATCAAGGTGAGGACAAAGCTCAGCACCGACTCTACCGCCACCATAACCAGCTTGTAGGTCGTTACCTGGTTGGTGATGGCGTCAAACAACAGGTGGCTGGCAAAAACCGTGATCAGGACAAACAGAGGAGTCCTGGAGAAGTCTTTGCGCCGCAGCCGCTCGCTCCATTTGCAAACAGCCAGTGCCAGCGCCACGCTCATGACGGCCTGCAAGCCCATCGGAACGGTATGGGTAAAGGCCCCGAAAACGAGAGCAACCCCACATGCGAGGATGCTATCCTTGCGTAGGTAGTACATGACCATAAAATACGGAACGATAAAGGGAGTCAATTCCTCCAGGATCAAAGCTCGTCCCAGTAAAAAACCCATCAGGAAGGGCAGCAGCTTCCATTTCTCGGCTGTTTCTGCAATGCGTTCTCCCCATGTTCCCGTTGCGGCATTCCATTGCTCCGAAACCCGCCTCGACCACATGTTGCCTGTACTGGTTACGTTTTTATTTATCATCATCTTGCTACACCACCCCGTTAACGTATTCAATGGTTCCCATTATACGGAGGCAGTGCTGTAAAATTTGTCAAAAAACCAAGGCGTATTCCTAAAATCGTGCGACAAAATCATTGACGCAATTGGCCCCATTAAACTTGGCTTCGACAAGCTTTTTGCCGAAGCCATGGGATGAATTGCTTTGGATAAAAAAAAGAACCGACGTTTTGGCGGTCTACGTCGGCTGACAGGTGATTCGCGCTTAGCGAAACGGGCTTGTCATTATAGATTCGTCATCGTTTTGAAATGCCCTTCCTCATTCTCTCGTCATTTTGCGCATTTTTGTAAATAAGAAAACTCGCAATACTCAGACATTATTGCAGGTCAACGGCCCCGCCCTCTCTTGTCCCTTTTCTTCCTGAGAGCTGTCTGACGGTCTTCACTTTCCTTGATAAACCTGTTGAGCTTGTCTTCAAATCCTTCTGCCCGATCACGCATATGTCGGGGAGACCTTTCTTTATCCTGCGCTTTTTTTATCGAAAGACCGATTTTTCCGTCACGGATATTCAGCACCTTGACGGTGACCTTGTCTCCAAGCTTGAGATGATCGTTAATGTCTTTTACGTAAGTGGACGCGATTTCACTGATGTGAACAAGCCCCGTTTCTCCACCGGGCAATTCTACGAAAGCACCGAATTTTGTGATGCCTGTCACTTTCCCTTCCAGTTTGCTCCCTACTTCGACTCCCATGGACGTGAAAGGCCTCCCTTTGGTGAAGATATCCCTGAACGTCTACTCCGGAATCACGTATATACTTTCGCCCGGCTTTGTATAAAAGAATTGCTTTCGTGCCAGCTCTGCGATGTAATCCTGGTCGTATAGGCGGCTTGCCTTGTACGTCAGTTCCGCTTGCTCGGCCTGAACGGCGTTCATTTCCTGCTTGAGAGCTTCGAGTTCGGCTTTCTTTCCGGCCAGATCCTCGCTTTGCACATAAAGCGTATAGCCGGCCCAAACAAACAGGCAGAGGACGAAGAAGAGAACAAGGCGGATTCTCCGCTTTTGTCCCTTTCGATTATTCACTTGAGGGGGGGATACGGTTCGCATGTTTGCCACCTCGATTGCTGTTACTTCTGCTTCTTCCCGAATAACCATTTCTTCCAATGACTCCGAAACCCTGCCCATTTCCCGAATATATTTTTCCCCAATTGCTGACCCCATCTGGCAAAAGGAGACGTAAGCGTGCGAATGATCTTCCATCCATAGCCGAAAATGGTCGTCACAATTGTCAGCAGAAAAGTGACCAGCATGAAAACCAATTTATACAAAAGCAATACAGGGCGGACGATTAACGTATTGATTATTGCTACTATGGTTCGATATAACCACCGTATGAATTTTATCACGGCGTGAAGAAATTGCACATACTTCTTACTGCCTATGACAAAATACACCCATGCTCCGAGAAGCATGCCGATGAAGATGGGCAATCTGACAATCCCGTCATTTACCCGGACGAGGACCCAAAAGACGACACCCATGCTGCCTACCCAGAACAAAATGTCGAGAAAGAAGGTCACCCAAGCCGGAAGCCTGCCCTTTCCTGTGAATACGTGATACGTATCATACCCCATCCCCATTAAAGCCCCACAAACCGACATGGCCAGAACCGTTTGCAGCTGAACCGCGATACTCACTTGAATAACTTCCCGAAGAATCCTCTCGACCGGTCTGTAGCCTGCCCTTGCTCCAGATAAGCCATTTCGTGTACCAAGCCCTCAATCGCCACTTCACCGGTCTCCAGGCTCAGGTTCTTCATATGCAGGTTCTGTCCACGTATGGTTAAAAAGCCGCCTTCCGTTTCCAAAAGAAACTCTTCACTATCAAAGCTCTCGACGTTCTTCACACCGGAAATCGCCAAACTTCGGCGATTGATCATTACGACTTCGTGACGTGGCCGCTTCACGTGGTCGTTCATCGTTTTCGCCCTCCTCACGGTACCTCGTTCTTGTACCATAAATATGGAGGGGGATGTCCTTTTAGAACAACAAGCCTTCACGATTGTCGAGCTTCTTTCCCGGGACAAGAAAAAAAGAGGGGTATCCTCCGGGCCTCTGCCGAAAGATACTCCCCTTCCAGATGATTGTATTGCTGCATGAAGAGCCGGTTGCATCGATGCGGCCCTGTCATGTTGGAGGTTTTATTTAAATACTGCGTAGCTGCCGTTGTTGTAGGAAATCTTGTACTGCAACTGATCCAGCACAAAACGGAGCGGAACGACTGGCACGTTGTTTCTCGCTTGCACCGCTACCGGCAAGGTAACGGCTTTTCCATTGACCGTCGCAACGTTGGAGCCTACCTTGAATTGAATCGTTTTGCCATTGCCCACGATCTTGGCGGTGGTATTGGTATACGTGGTCGAGACACCCAGACCGTCACGGAAGAACGGCGCCGGCATCAAGGTGTGGCCATTTACTGCAAATGGCGCTGCCGGCAGGGCAATTTTCTTGCCGTTTTTCATGAATGAACCGACGCTCGCCTGGAAGGTCACGGAATTCGGCGGTACGACATTTACCGGGCGGGCAAACAGCAGGCCCGGCTCTTCGGAAGAATACACGCCAATGCTGTAGACTCCTCCTGCAGCCGGCGTGGCTATTCCGGCCGTCTCCAGCAGATTGATGTTCACGCCAGATCTCGCAGGGATGTCCTGCGACGGAACGATGATCAGGTTTTGCCCGCGAACGCCGACAAACGCTGCCGCTACGCCGTTAACCGTTACCGTCTGTGGAGCGATGTACGCCGGCACACGGAAACCGACCGGCAAGACGATCTCGACAAAATCCCTGTTCCTGACCAGCGGAACGCCGAGCGATCGGATCGCCACCTGCATGCCAGTGACCGCTTGCGGAGTCGTTTTGCTCAAGGTCAGCGTAGCTGTGCTGTTGTCGACTGGCACCGGCGTTACCGGATTCGTCGGATTTGTAGGATTTGTAGGATTTGTCGGATTGGTGATCGGAGCCCCGTAGATTTCAAAGCTTTCCGAGTAGTATTTTCTTCCGTCAACAGTCACGACAATCTCATAAGAGCCCGGCGTATTCGGGTTGCGCAGGAAAGCATCGTAGCCAAACTCGATATTCAGCTTGCTGCTGCTGCCAAAACCGCTTGGCGTACGGAACGATACCCGGCTGCCGTTGACGCCGAGCGACATGACCTCTGAGCCGTTTACTTTCACGTTCAGGTTGGACAAGACCGGCGGGACCATCTCTGCTCGTGGGAAGTCGACCGTAACGAGCGTATTGGCATACACCTTTTCGTTCAGGCTGACGTCAAAGCTGTAGCCGGTGCGCGCTCCTACTCCCTTGTCCGAAAGCTTAACATCAAACGCTTTCTTCTTGCCGCCCTTTACTTCAAAGGTTTTGGACTCATAATCCCTGTCGTTGTAAGAAACCTTGTACGTGTACTTGCTGCCTGCGGAGGACGGGTTTCTGATTTCAGCCGAAGAGGAAAACTCCAGCTTGATATAATCGTCACCGTCTGCCCCTTTCGGTATCTCGATTCTGATCGAGTCGCTGTCAGTAATCCGTACGTCATCCGCCTTCGATCCGTTTACCTTCACATCGGAGTTGTCGATCTTTTTGGGCAGCATGTCCTTGTCGGGAAAATCGACGTAGATGTATTTGCCCTTTTTCAATTTGTCCGACTTGGACAGGCTGAATTTACCCAGCGTGATCGAAGTGGTTGCGCCTTCCTCGTAGTTGCCCTGGCTTACGTCAAAATCCTTGGAGCTGCCCTTGGAGGAAGAGCTTTTGCCGATCGTGATGTCTTCGTCGTCGTAGCTTTCCCGGTTTGTTTTGACCTTGATCGCATAATCGCCTTTTTTCGACGGGTTGACGACCCTGTCGATGTAGAGAATAAGCCCGGTGTCCGCTTTTATTTTTTCATCGACCGTTATTTTTATTTCTCTGGAACCTACGTCGACCTTATCGATGTCGACCTTGCTCTTGTCGTCATCCTTTAGGGTGACGTCGGATTCCCTCACTTTTTTCAGCGAGTACCCCGAAGGAAATGAAACGGTAATCGTGTCTCCTCTTTTCAAATCCTTCTCGATTTCAAATTCAATTGTATATTCGGTTTCTTCATCCGTATCTGTATTGTCGGCGGATACATCGTCCACGGACAGTGCATAAGCCGCCATCGGGCTCATGGCTAACGGTGCTGTCAATACCGTGGCTGCCATCAGCGCAGCCAGACCTTTTTTTGCGCTTTTGTGCATCACAAACGCCTCCTTTTCCATGCAACTCTCTCCATCATAGGAAAAGGCTAGGGAAAAATCGTTACAAACAGGTAACGATTTGTTAACCGGCGTCTCCTGTTCGCTTCCCGCAAGGTGCGGCATGGTGCGGTAAAAAAGCAGTATGCCCGAAATGCCCATTGCCAGGCAGCGACATGGCCTCAGCACCAAAGTAAAGTAAAAAGATTGCACACTTTCGCAGTCTTTTCGTGATCCTGGCATTTGTGGGATCAGCTCTCGTTTCTGCTAGCCCATGCCCTTTAACCATGAGAGCAATGCCCAGCGCCTTTCTGTCCGTCTCTTGTACTTGGGCAACCCCCGGTATACGTCTACGGCTTCCCTGTATGCCTGCTTTGCCTTTTCCTTTTGCTTCAGGTCTTCGTAGAGCTTGCCGAGCTTGTAATACACCTCAGCCGATGACTTGTGCATGCCAGCCAGCTCTTCCAGATAGGAGAGCGCTTTTTCCGGCCGGTTCTCCTTGGCAAAAGCCTCCCCCAAACGCAAATACGGCTCGCCGTATTTTACCCGCGGATTCAGCTTTAGAGCTTGCAGCAGAGTCTCTTCCCCTTCCGCGATCCGTCCTGTTTTCAACAAGCACGCACCCCGCTCGCTGATGTACTCCGCCGACTCCTGCATCACTTGTGATATTTGATCCAGATAGTCCAGCGCCTCTTTGTACTCCCCTTTTTCCATCAAAAGGCGAGCTGCCTCCATCTTGGCAGATGAGTCATGCGGGTTCAGCTGGAGCGTCCGCTTGAGAGCTGCCAGGCGCCGATTCCGCCGAAACGGCTTGGTGACATCCGGAAAAAGCCGGACAAAGCGCATATCCAGTACATAGAGAACGATCAGGATGATCAGAATTGCCACGAACGGGTTTCCCGTTATCCACCACAGCAAAGAAAACAGCATCACTTTTCCCACGGTCTCATTCCTTTGCGTCTCAGATACTCTTTCTATCTACTAAACTATACGAAGTTTGCAAATAGGTTGTCAAATCATGGCAAAAAAGAGGACGACCTTCAGCCAGGTGTCCTCTTTTCCGATTCAAGAGAGCCGGGCTTTGGCCCGCTATCCCTTCAAATATTCGTTTTCTTCTTTTTCGTCACGCGGCACCGGTACTTCGCCGATTACGGAGTAGAGCGTAGCCGCCTCTTCCTTCCGCGGATTTTCCTTGATGTCTTCCACCTTTACCACCACGATCTTCTGTCCGAAGCGGATAGCCAGCTTGTCGCCGATTTTTACCGAGCTGGATGCCTTGGCCGGGCGGTCATTGATCTCCACACGCCCCTGGTCGCACACGTCTTTAGCCAGTGTCCGCCGTTTGATCAATCTCGATACCTTGAGGTATTTGTCCAGTCTCATTTCTATTTCTCCCCTCGTCCCATGCGTTTTGCTTCCTCCCACCACTTATCCATCTCTTCGAGGCTGGTGTCGTCGAAGCTGCGTCCCGCTTCTTGCAGCTTTTTCTCGATGTAGGCAAAACGGCTGGTAAATTTCCGGTTGGTCAGGGCCAGCGCTTCTTCCGGATCAAGCCCGAGGAAACGGGCCAGATTGACGACCGCAAACAACAGATCGCCCAGTTCACCGGCGCGCTCTTCTTCCGGCGCTGTCCGCAGCTCCTGATATTCCTCTTCGATCTTTTTGTACACATCGGCGACATCGTCCCAATCAAAGCCGACCTGAGCTGCTTTCTTCTGCAGCTTGTAGGCGTACATCAGAGCAGGCAAATCACGGGGGATGCCGGCCAGCTTGGACTGTCGGTCCGGATCGATCCCTTTTGCCGCTTTTTCCTGTGCCTTGATTTCCTGCCAGTTGGCCAACGCCTCTCCGGCATCATCGGCGCTCTTGTCGCCAAAGACATGCGGATGGCGGCGAATCAGCTTCTGGTTTAGGCCGGCCACGACGTCATCTACCGTGAAATACCCCTCTTCGGCAGCCATCTGCGAATGGAGCATGATTTGCATCAAAAGGTCGCCCAGCTCCTCGCACATGGCGTCCGGGTCTTCATCGTCAATCGTTTCCAAGACCTCGTAAGTCTCCTCGATCAAATTCTTGCGGATACTTTGGTGGGTCTGCTCCCGATCCCAGGGGCAGCCCTCTGGACTGCGCAGCGTGGCGACAATGTCCTTGAGGAAAGAGAATTGCCGGTACAAAACGGCTTCATCCTTGGCCTGCGGTACGTAGACCAGCGTCAAATTGCCGAAGTGATCGAGCCGGTCGAGCTCGTACAGCGGCACCGTATCGATCCGCTCCATGTCTTTGACGCCTACAGCCGTCGCTACCGTCACCGGATACTCGTCCGGCAGCACCTCCATCAGCGTAAGCTTGACCTCGGAGGCAACCAGCTTATCGTACACCTGTGCAATGATCGTATGTAGGCCGGGGTGCACCTGACCGGCTTGCAGAGCCGTACCATCCAGCAGGGCGAATCCCTCGATCGGATCGATGCGCAGCCGGGCGAACAGCGGGTCCAGAAAGCTCTGTCCGCCCCCAACCTCGATTTGAACGCCGCGGCCAGGCCCCTCTTGCAGCAGCAGTTGAACCGTACGCTCCGCGACCAGCGGATGCCCGGGAACCGCATACACGACCTCTTTTTCCTCGACCGCTTTGGCCAGCAGTGTTTCGGCAATCTCTGCATATACCCGGTCAAAGCTGCCGTGCCGCTCGTATATATCGTCAAATGCGGTGTACGCAACCTCTCCCGCCAGCTCCGCTAAAACAGGGTGCTCACTGGTCCGTACATACAAGTGGCCGGCTTCTTTAAGCGTGCGATACAGGCCGTACGGCAGCTGGTCGAGATCGCCTGCGCCGAGGCCAACAACGGTAATCGTACCTTTTGGATTCATCAAGGCGCGTAGCCTCCTTCTTTCAAGTGAACTATTTGCGCAAAAGCTTGAGACGAACGAGCAAAGAGGCGATGCGCTCACCCTTTGGCAAGAAGCGGATGTCGGCCTGCGTCAGACCGCCTGTTTTGAGCAAAGCGACGAGATAGACTGCACCGCCCGCCGCTACGGCAACCAGGCCGACAATTGTATGGAGTATCCGATTGGATCCGACAACGCCCTCCAGCAGGAACAGCATTCCCCACTCCACGACTAGCACGACAACGGCCATCGCCAAGACCGATAAAAACGGTCTCCACGCGATCCGCTTAAGTCCGATCCGGGCTCCGGTATATTTCCGCACAGCCAGCACATTCAGTCCCATCGCAACGAAATACGCCAGTACGGTCGCGGCAGCGGCTCCGGAGATGCCCCAAAGCGGCACCAGAGCCAGGTTGAGGACCAGCTTGACCATCACGCCGATAAACAGGTTGCGGGCCGGTCTCATGACTCGCCCGAGCCCTTGCAGGATGCCCGCGCTGGCAATGCTCAAGGTAGCAAACAGGATCGTAAAGGATTGAATCGCCAGGGCCTGGGTGCCTTTATCGTCACCGTACAGCATGACGTTGATCGGTTCGGCCAGCAGTGCCAGACCGAAGGACGCCGGCAGACCGAGCAAAAAAGTCAGGCGGATGGCGACTTCCGACCTTCCCGCAATGACCCGCTGCTGCCGCTGGGCGACAGCTTCACTGATCGCCGGGACAAGCGCGAGCGACAGCGAGGTGGCAAAAAACGTTCCGAATTGAATCAGCGGCTGGCTGCGGTCGAATGCCCCTTTTAAAAGCTTGGCCCCATCTTCATGCATGCCGCTCCACTGCAGCATATTGACGACGGTCAGCGAATCGACCAGGGGAACCAGCGGAAGCACCAATGCCCCCAGGCAAATCGGCAAAGCGTAATAGAGCAAGCTCCGAATCACCTGACGGTTGGACCAGCCTGATCGGCTGGACTGATCCTCACCGGCCACGGATAACGGTCCCGTCTGCTTGTCCTTTTTCCAGTACCACAGCAGAACGAGAACGGCTGTAACCGCTCCGGGAAACGCCGCAAATACAGCGCCTGTTCCGGCCAGATACGCGTCCTGGTATGCATTCATCGCCCAGAATGCCGCGATCAGGATAAAGATGACCCGGACCAGCTGCTCCATCACTTGGGACACGCCGGTTGGCATCATGTTTTGATGTCCTTGAAAATAACCGCGCAAAATAGCTACCATCGGTACGAGCGGAAGCGACCAGGCTACGGCCCGCAGCGGTTGTGTCAAATGCTCATCACCCATGAACCGCGCGATCAGACCCGCTCCCCCGTATAGCAACGCAAAGAAAAACAGACCGAGAATCACCAGTGTGATACTGGCTACGCGAAACGCCTTGCGCGCTCCCGCCGCATCACCGACAGCGATGCGCTCGGAGACTATTTTGGAAATGGCAATCGGAAAGCCCGCAGTAGCTAAAATCAACAAGGTCGTATATAACGGGTACACCTGCATATACACATACAAGCCGATGTCCCCGGCAATGTTTTGGTACGGAATCCGGTACACCGCACCCAGCAGCTTGGAGACGAGACCAGCCGCTCCCAAAATCGCGGCGCCTTTCACAAATTGTACGGATGCCTTTTCTTGAGCCATGTGTGTGAACGTTCCCCTCTCCAAACACAAACTGCGTACATTATACCACAACCATCTCTCCACAAAAAAATCGCCATGCACCCGGGCCCTTTGCGGGATCAGGCCTGTATGAACCCTCATTCTCGGTGCTGAAAACACCCGCACGCGCATAGAAAAAACAGCCCCGCATCGAGGCTGTTTGGGTCAGGCTATTGCTCCATTTGCTTGGCCAGGAAACCTGCTGCGGTTTCTGCCATTTTTGTTTCCAGATCGCCCATTTTCGTCGTCTCGCTTTTGGTGAGGAGAATGACCGACCCGATCGGGTCGCCGCCAGCTACGATCGGGGAAACCACGAAGGAACCGTAGTTCTCGCTGTAATCGCGACAGATTTCGTAAGTACCCGCGTTTTTCTCCAGGCGCGTTTTTCTTTCCTCCAGGCATTTCTCCACAATGCTGCCGATTGCTTTCTCCATGTACTCCTTTTTGGATGCACCCGATACAGCAATGACGCTGTCGCGATCGGAAATCAGCACGGTATGGTTCAAGCTCTCATACAGAGAGTCCGCATATTCCTTGGCGAAATCACCCAGCTCGCCGATCGGGGAGTACTTTTTCAGGATGACTTCCCCGTCGCGATCCACGAAAATCTCAAGCGGATCACCTTCACGAATGCGCAGTGTACGGCGAATTTCCTTTGGTATCACGACCCGACCGAGGTCGTCAATTCGACGAACAATACCAGTTGCTTTCATGTCATGTTGCCTCGCTTTCCTGAGAAGTGGGTTGTGACTAAGTTGGTGGTTAGCTGTATTTTTTCCTCAGATTCTCATTTTAACTACGGACCATCGGCTGCAACATTTTCCAGCTTGTTTCTGTACTCTCCCCCGGGCGGTAGCGAGTGACTATAGTATTCACCCGGACTTCAAATATATGCGAGAAAACGAAAAAACAGGGAACCCTGGGGTCCCCTGTTTTGCCGATTAAGACGCTGGTTTTGGCTGTGGAATATTGTACTTCGTAATCAGCTTGTCCAGCTCTTCTTTGTTAAATTTGTCGTACTCCTGCTCCAGCATTTTATTCTGCAGCTCAGGCTTCATTTCCTCGAATGTTCTTTCCTTGCGGCTTTCCACTTTCATGATGTGGTAGCCGTAAGAAGTCTTGACCGGGTCACTGATCTGGTTGAGCGGCAGCTTCAGTGCCGCTTCTTTGAACTCCGGCACCCACTGGCTTACATCGGCGTTTTCGTACAGACCGCCGGTTTCCTGGCTGCCTGGGTCGTCCGTGTTTTCCTTCGCCAGCTTCGCAAAGTCCTCACCCTTTTTCAGGCGGGCCAAGAGGTCGTTGGCCACTTTCAAGGCTTCCTCCTGGTTGTTGTTGTGCTTTTCAAAGGAAACCAGAATGTGACGGACGGAGGCAACGGTAATGGATTCTTTGTCCAAGCCTTCGTATTCCTTCTTCAGCTTGGCGTCATCAATGCCTTTTCTCAGCACGGCCATGGAATTGTTAATCAATGCCATTTGCTTGACGACTGTGTCCTTGTCGATTGCTTCTTTTTCCATCAGCTTGGCAAACTTGGACTCGTCTTTGCCGAGCAATCCCAAGTACTGTCCTTTGAGATTTTCAAAGGTCTTTTCCGCAAGCTCTTGAGACTCTTTTTCCATCGCCGCATCTGCCCGGGAAGCGAGAATCTTCGTAGCCGTATACTCACGGGCAAAGATTTTCAGCGACTCCTGATCGGCGCTTTCGATCATAGCCCCTTGCATCGGGTTCAAGAAATTGATCACACGCAGGAACGTCTCGAATTCTTGCGCAGTCAACTCTCCACCCTGATACTCCACAATAGCGGTTTTGGGATCAACCGAATATGGCAGCGTCAGTTTTTTAAACTGGTCGAGCACATCATCAGACTGGGATGCCTGTTCACCGTTGTTCGCAGGTTGCTGTGTTTGATCAGCCGGCTTCGCTGCGGAATCCTTTTCCGCTGCTGAGCCACACCCGGTCAACAGAGATACAGCCAGTACCGCTGATGACAATAAAGCAACAGATCGTTTCATTTTGGTTCTCCCTTCTCAAGGAAGCCCGTCACCATCAGGAAACGGGTCTTTCCGTATTGGTGTCTTTACGCACCAAATGAAATTGTCGGAGCAGCTTTTCGACGAGCTGTATGCCCTCGTCTTCTCGTAACCCCTTTACTTTAACAGTTATGGTGATCTGTTGTCCACCCGACAAGCCTACCCGTCTGCTCCAATTGCTGGCAAGAGCGAACAACGCACCGCCATCAATATTGTTGTTCTGGCTCGGGTGAAAGACCAGTTTGATCTCGTCCGGATTTTTCTGGCTGATCTCGGTAATCCGATGCTCCAGGGCATATACCCGCAGCCGGGAGATGGTCAGCAGGTTCTCAACCGGCTTGGTTAACGGTCCAAAACGGTCCAACAGTTCTTCCGCCAAATCATCCACATCCTCCAGTGACGATACGGCGACAAATTTTTTGTACATCTCGATTTTTTGCCGGCTGTCGGTAATGTACATGGACGGGAGATAGGCATCGATTTGCAGGTTGATCTCCACCGGAGAAGCCGCTTCCTGCTTCACTTCCCCTTTCAGCTCATCGATTGCGTCTTTCAGCATCTGACTGTACAGGTCAAACCCGACAGAGTTGATAAAGCCATGCTGCTCGGCCCCGAGCAGATTCCCCGCACCGCGAATGGACAGGTCGCGCATGGCAATTTTGAAACCGGAGCCCAATTCGGTAAATTCCTTGATGGCCTGCAGACGCTTTTCCGCCACCTCTGTCAGCACCTTATCCCGCTGGTAGGTGAAGTACGCGTAGGCGATCCGGTTGGAACGTCCGACACGTCCGCGAAGCTGGTACAACTGGGACAGACCCATCTTGTCCGCATTGTGAATAATCAGCGTGTTCACATTGGGGATGTCCACCCCTGTTTCAATAATCGTCGTACTTACCAGCACATCGTAGTTGCCTTCCAAAAAGTCGAGGATGACCGTTTCCAGCTCGCTTTCGTTCATCTGTCCGTGAGCTACCGCGATACGCGCATCGGGAACCAGCATGGAAATTTGCTCGGCCATCTGCTCGATCCCCTGGACCTGATTGTAGAGGAAAAATACTTGTCCGCCCCGGGCCATTTCCCGCTCGATCGCTTCCCGAACAAGCGCCGGGCTGTACTCCATGACATAGGTCTGTACCGGAAAGCGATTTTCCGGAGGTGTTTCGATGACAGACAAGTCGCGCACACCGAGCATCGACATGTGCAAAGTCCGCGGGATCGGTGTGGCCGTCAATGTCAGAACATCGACATTGGTCTTCATCTGCTTCAGCTTTTCTTTGTGGCTGACCCCAAAACGCTGTTCCTCGTCGACGATCAGCATGCCCAGCTCGCGGAACTGAATGTCCTTGGACAAGAGGCGATGCGTCCCGATGACGACATCGACCGTACCTTCCTTCAGCCCTTTCATCGTCGCGTTTTGCTCCTTGCGGGAACGGAACCGGCTCAATACCTCCACCCGTATCGGGTAGTCGGCAAAGCGTTCGCGGAAGGTTTCGTAATGCTGCTGAGCGAGGATCGTTGTAGGAACCAGCACGGCGACCTGCTTGCCGTCCATGACTGCCTTGAAGGCTGCACGAATGGCCACCTCTGTCTTTCCGTAGCCAACGTCTCCACAGACCAGACGATCCATCGGACGCCTTTTCTCCATGTCGGACTTGACCTCGGCAATGGCCCGAAGCTGGTCAGGCGTCTCCTGGTACGGAAACATTGCTTCAAACTCGCGCTGTTCCGCAGTATCGCGGGAAAAGGCATGGCCGACCGCTGCTTCGCGCGCGGCATACAACTTGATCAAATCCTCGGCGATGTCTTTTACGGATGACTGTACCTTTGTTTTGACGCGCTTCCATTCGCTGCCGCCCAGGCTGTAAATCTTCGGCTGGCTTTCCTCGCTGGCGACGTATTTTTGAACATGGTCAATCTGCTCGATCGGAACAAACAGACTGTCGCCGCCCGCGTATTGAATATGAAGGTAATCTTTATGAATTCCGAGTATTTCTTTCGTTTCTATCCCTAAATACTTTCCGATCCCGTGATTGACATGAACGACGTAGTCTCCCGGTTTCAGCTCCAGGTAGTTTTTGATCCGCTCCGCGTTGGTGATCGCCTTTTGCACCTTGCGCGCTTTCCGCTGCTTGGCAGTAAAGACCTCGCCCTCCGTGATGACGACCAGCTTGTTTAACGGAAGCTCAAAGCCCGTTTGCAGATTCCCCAAAATAATGGTCGGCCTGCCCGGCGGAACGGTTTCCACCTCATCCGTCAGCAGATCGGCTTCCATCTCGTAATCGTGCAGCACACGCTCCAGCCGCTTTGCCCGCTCCAGATCGGCAGCCACGAACACGATCTGGTCCTGCGACTTTTTCCAACGGGTCAGCTCTGTTTTCAGAACATTCATTTGCCCATGGAAATTTTGCATGGTGCGGCAGGTCAGGTTGACGATGTTTTGCGGCTGGGTCTTGGGGGCCTGACGCAGAAACAGCGACAGATACACAATTTGGCGCTTCTTGGAGGCGACGGTCTCGTCATACGAACGGGACAAGGTCAAATTCGCCATGAACTCCCCTTCGGCAATTCGGCCAGTCAGCCACTCTCCTTCTTCCTTTTGCAGTTGTGCAGCTGTATCCAGCACACGCGACGGTTCGTCCACGATCAACAGCGTGTCGGACGGCATGTAGGAAAGCAGCGTATCGTTCGCCGGATAAATAACGGAGATGTACGAGTACAGATGGGCAAAGCGCTGTCCCTGCTTCAGGCGCTCAACGTCTCCGCCGATGTATTCCACCACTTTTTCTTTTGCAGCCCCATCCTTCAGCTTGGCGACAGTCTCTCCCAGCTTCTGCTCCAGGCGGACAGCCGATTCCTGCAGCAGTGCTGTGGAGGCGATCATTTCTTTCGCCGGGCCGATGGTATAGGATTGGATCGATTCCAGCGAGCGCTGTGTAGCCATATCAAAGGTACGGATCGAATCGATGTCCACATCAAACAGCTCGATTCTCACCGGCCATTCCGAATCGATCGGGTACAGGTCGATAATTCCGCCGCGCACGCTTAACTCGCCTTTTCTCTCCACCATGTCCACTCGCTCATATCCGAGCTCGATGCATCGGAGCAAAAAGGCGTCAATGTCCAATTCTTCTCCTACGTTCAGTTCGATTTGCGCTTCCTTCCAGACATGAGGCGGAACAGCAAGACGGCGCAAACCGGCAAACGGCGCAACCAAAAAACCCGTAAAGCCTTTGGCCAAACGGTTGCATACATGAATGCGCTGTGCCAGGATATCGGGACTCGCGATCGCCAGCTCCGATCCGATCAACTCGTTTCCAGGGTAGAGCAAGACGTCATCTGGAGGAACGAGCTCGATCAAATCCTCGTACACCTTTTGCGCCTGAAACATGTTATGGGTAATGACGCAGACGGGACGGTCGCTCATTTGCTTCAAGGCGACCATTAGCGCTTGTCGCGCAGAGCCAGCCAGTCCGGAAACGAGCTGCTCGTGCAGCCCTCTTTCCAGACCAGCGACGATTGTCCCGACATTGGCGTCCTGTTTCATCGGGTTAATGATGACTTGCATTCACTAGTCCCCTCTCAGGTTTTTCTGTGTCGAAAATCTGGTTTCGCCAAAATCGGCAGTGCATTGGATTTTCCTTTTGCGGGCGGTCGGCGAGGCAGATCAGATGCTGACCATGCCGCCACCAGTCGACCATGCGAAAAGAAGCCTTAGCTCATCAAGCCAAGGCCTTGTATTTGCAAGCCTTCGAAAGCGTTTCCCCTTTATTGAAGCGGGTTGCCAACAAGTGAGAGCTCCGGGTTTAATTGCAGCGCGTCGCGGCAATACCCGCACGTGATGCTCACAACCGTGTCTCCCCCTAGTTCTTTGGATATTATAAGAGCACGCTCTTCTGCGGTCAAGGAGTTCAACCCCAGTTGTTCTTCCGTCACTCTGGTTTCGTCAAATTCCGCAATCCTCGCTCCACAGCAGCGGCAC
Source organism: Brevibacillus sp. FSL K6-2834 (assembly GCF_038592925.1). Taxonomy (NCBI): domain Bacteria; kingdom Bacillati; phylum Bacillota; class Bacilli; order Caryophanales; family Paenibacillaceae; genus Brevibacillus; species Brevibacillus sp. FSL K6-2834. Next base: position 141,107 of record NZ_CP151945.1, on the reverse strand, counting down.
TCGTAACGAATGCTCATTCACGCATACCCCCCAGTCATTCCTAGGCTTAGTATGACCGGGGGAGTGGAAAAACATACTAACGTGTCAACTCTTGTAGAACCGGCGAGAAAAGCCTTGCCTACCCTTGTTTTTTGGAGACGTTGTACTGGTTCATCACTTTTACAAACGGCTCTTTTGTCCACATCGCCGCTGCCGCAGCAGCCAGCTCTGCAGCTTCATCGATCAAGGGGCGCTCTGCCGTAGAAAACGGATGAAGGACATAATCGCTGACGCTCCGTCCCGGCTCCGGGCGACCGATGCCGATTTTGATTCGTTTAAACTCTTGTGTACCCATATGCAAAATCAACGATTTGATTCCGTTGTGGCCGCCGGCGCTGCCTTTTTCCCGCAAGCGGAGTTGTCCGGGCGGCAAGTCCAGATCGTCGTAAATAACGACGACATCTTCCGGAGTGAGCTTGTAAAATTTCAAGATTTCCGCGATGGATTCGCCGGAGAGATTCATGTACGTCTGCGGCTTTACCAGGAGCACCTTTTCCCCTTCGATCCGTCCCTCGCCGATGAGTGCGCGGAACTTGTTTTGCACGACGGGAATGCCCCATTTGTCATTAATCTTATCTATGGCGATGAAACCGGCATTATGTCTTGTATCTTCATATTTTTTGCCGGGGTTGCCCAGTCCGACGATCACTTTCACGCTTGTTCCCTCCTCGTTCTTCTCTTCATTGTACTAAAACATAGGGCGGAACAAAAGGAACGGGGGTGCCTTTTCATTTGCGCTTTGGCCGGGACTTTGGGGGGAGGAGATGAAAAAGGGAGAAAAATGCTCGGGTTCGGTGGGACACTTGCATGGGGTCGGCCTGTCCGGCTTTCTTTCCCAAGCGGAACCGCGTCCAAAAGCAGCCTGTTCGGGGATGTTTCTCAGAGTTGGACGCGAAAAACGGTTCCGCTTGGAAAAGAAAGCCTGGGAGGTGTCCCAAAGACCCTCGCTTTTTTCTCCCTTTTTCATCTCTACGGCTATTCCTTTTACCGGAGCTTTATTAGCAAATTCAAAGGAGAAATAGAAGGATAGGAAAAGAAAACAAACCTTCAATCCCACTGCACAAGCGGGTCGAAGGCTTGTTTTCTTTGTTCATTGTTCATTGTTCACCGTTCATTTTTCATTATTCGTTGTTCTATACTTTCTTCGCTTCCTCGGTCTGGGCCTTGGCATCCTCAGAGACCGCTTCGGCAGCCTGCTCGGCGTCGATCGATTCATCTGATTTTGCTTTCACAGGCAGGACACTGATGACGACTTCCATCTCGTCCAATGCCAGATCGACTGTCGCAGGAATATCCAAGTCTTTTACGAGGACGACATCTCCGATCTGCAGTCCGTCGACATTGACTGTGAACGATTCGGGGATGTCGCCGGGGAGGCAGGATACCTCCACGCTGTGGCGCACCAGAGTAGCGACGCCCAGCTCGGGATCTCCCGTCATCAGAATCGGTACGCTCGTATGCACCTTTTCATTCATATTGATTTGCTTGAAGTCGGCGTGCAGGATGTTTCCCATCACAGGATGGCGCTGCAGCTCGTAAACCATCACGGTATGCTTGTTTCCGTTTATGACCAGTGTAAACGGTTTGTTTGTCGTTTGCTGGCGAAGGGCTTGGTCGAGGACACGTCCTTCTACCTGAATCGACAGGTTGGGGGTTTCCGAACCGTAGATCACCGCAGGAATCCATCCCTTTCGCCGCAATTCATTGTTCGTCTTCGCGGTCTCTCCCTTGCGACGGATCATCGCCTGAATTGCTTCCACAAAAAAACCTCCTCTGGCAGCTAGATTAGAAGTTTCTTCCTTCTAGCTTGTCCAGTGGAGGTCTTTTCCATCCCCATGCAGTGTTCAACGCCTAGATCACGTCAGGCTTCTAGTCAAACAGCTTGCTTACGGAAAGTTCTTCGTGAACGCGGATAATCGCTTCCCCAATGATAGGCGCAACCGACAGGACCTTGATTTTGTCAATCATTCGATCCTGGGTCAACGGAATCGAATTGGTTACGACCAGCTCGCTGATTTTGGAGTTGGCAATGCGTTCGATAGCCGGGCCGGACAAGACCGGATGCGTGCAGCATGCGTAAACATCTTTTGCACCCGCCTCGATCAAGGCACTTGCCGCCAGTGTAATCGTACCGGCCGTATCGATGATGTCATCGATGATGATCGCCGTTTTGCCTTCAATGTTACCGACAATGTTCATAACTTCCGCGACGTTTGGTTCCGGACGGCGCTTGTCAATAATCGCGATCGGAGCCTCCAGACGCTCTGCGAGTCTGCGGGCGCGCGTGACACCGCCGTGGTCAGGGGAGACGACAACAATGTCCTTCAGCCCCTTCTCGGAAAAATACTTGCCCAAAATGGGTACACCCAGCAAATGATCAACCGGAATATCAAAGAATCCCTGGATCTGGGTCGCGTGCAAATCCATCGTGATGACGCGGTGAGCACCGGCTGTTTCGATCAGATTGGCTACCAGCTTGGCAGTAATCGGATCGCGGGCGCGCGCTTTGCGATCTTGGCGAGCGTAGCCGTAGTAAGGAATAACCACGTTGATGCTCTTTGCCGAAGCGCGTTTCAAGGCATCCACCATAACCAAAAGCTCCATCAGGTGCTCGTTTACAGGAGCAGATGTCGGCTGAATGACGAATACATCACAACCCCGAACACTTTCGTTCAATTTGATTTGACACTCGCCATCACTGAAGCGAATCGCCTCCGAATTGCCCAGAGGAACGCCAATATGCTCGGCAATCTCTCTTGCCAGCTCCCGATTTGCATTACACGTAAAGACCTTCAGTTTGGGGTCGCGGTAATTAGCCATTATCTTTCAAGAACCTCCCGTTGTTATTCCTTTTTGCTTTTTCGCGGCAGTTTGTTCGCGTATCCTGGTTTGTTCACCTGACGCTCGCGGGCAATCGCCAGGGCGTCGTCCGGCACATCCTGATTGATCGTCGAGCCCGCTGCCACGTATGCGTTTTTGCCCACGGTCACCGGCGCCACAAGATTGGTATTGCATCCGATAAAGGAACCGTCCTGCACGACAGTCTTGTGTTTGACAGCGCCGTCATAGTTTACCGTGATCGTGCCGCAGCCAATGTTGACACCTTCGCCAATTTCCGCGTCGCCTACATAGCTGAGATGGGGGATTTTCGTTCCTTTGCCGATTTTTGCGTTTTTCAATTCGACAAAATCGCCGATCTTCGTCTGGGGACCAATTTCTGTTCCCGGCCGTACATAAGCAAACGGGCCGACTGTAGCCTGCTCATCCACTTTTGCGTCTACCAGCACCGAGTATGAAATGGTAACCCCGTCAGCCACTTTGGTATTGCTCAGGTCAGCTTGCGGGCCAATGACGCAATCGCTGCCGATGGTTGTCCCTCTGCGAAGATACGTACCAGGCTGGAGAATCGTATCGGAACCGATTGTCACATCCGCCTCGATGTACGTGGACAGAGGATCAATGATAGAAACGCCGTTTTTCATGTGCCGAACAGCGATTCGCTTGCGCATGTATGCTTCCGCTTCCGAAAGCTGTGCCCGGTCGTTGACGCCCATTGTCTCATCGGGGTCTGCGGCTTCGAAGGCAACAACCTTCTCGCCGGCTTGGCGCAGAATACCAATGCAATCTGTCACATAGTATTCTCCTTGCACGTTATCATTTTTCACCTGGGCCAGCGCATTCCATAATTTTTGGTTGTCAAAACAGTATATTCCCGTATTAATCTCTTTGATTGCCCGAACCTCGTCAGACGCATCCTTGTGTTCAACGATTTCCATCACTTCTCCGGAATCGTTGCGGACAATACGCCCGTAACCGGTTGGATCCGGAAGGACAGCGGTCAATACCGTTGCGGCTGCCTTCTGGTCTTCATGGAAATGCAAAAGAGCGGTCAACGTTTCCTCTGACAACAGAGGTACGTCTCCGTACAAAATAAACGTAGTTCCTTCTTTCGCCTGTAAAAACGACGCTGCTTGCTGCACAGCATGTGCCGTTCCCAACTGTTCTTTTTGCAATGCGTATGCGACACGCTCGCCTAAAGTGGCCTGAACGGTGTCGGCACCGTGACCAACGACGACAACGACATCCTCCACCCTCATGGAAGCCAGTGTATCCACTACATGCTGGACCATCGGCTTTCCGCAAACAGGGTGCAGAACCTTGTACAGCTTCGATTTCATCCGTGTTCCTTGGCCTGCCGCCAATACCACGGCATGGATCTTAGACATGTCAACCCTCCAGCGTAGAAGTTCCACAATGACTATATCTTAAATCATATAAGGATTTCAAGATAATAGGCGCAGTATTCTATTTTCGTAACAAATCAACGACTCGCTTTTGCCACGTTTGACGCCTGTTTGCACCTATCTTATGATGGAAAGGGAAAAGATGACAAATGAACGCAAGGCAAAGGAGGATGGATGCGATGAGTGCCGGCGTGTACATCTTGACGGGCTATCTTGGCAGCGGAAAAACGACGCTGCTGCAAAAGCTGCTAGCCTATCTGCGCAAGCAAGACGGACAGGTCGTCGTGCTGATGAACGAAATGGGCGAAGAAGATATCGACGGGGAACAACTGCAAGGCTACGGCTTTCCCGTAAAAAAGCTGCTGGACGGCTGCATCTGCTGCTCCATTCAAGGCGAGCTGACAGAAGGGCTGCAGGAAATTCTCTCCACGATCAACCCCGACCATATCCTGATCGAAACTACCGGGGTCGCTGATCCCGTAGATGTCGTCGATGCCCTGACGCACCCCGAGCTTTACGACAGGATGGAGCTGAAGGGCATTGTCAGCGTCGTGGACGCTTCCCGCTTCCGGGACCTGAACTCCCGCTTCCAATCGAAAAGCTCGCTCGTAAAAACAGTCCGCAATCAGGTGAAATACGCCGACTTGCTTCTATTAAATAAAAGCGATCTGGTCGCACCGGACGCTCTGGAAAAGGTAAAAGCGAAGTTGGTCGAGCTAAACCCATACGCTCCCATTCACGTCACCATACAGGGCGATATGGACCTGGATCAATTGCTGCAGGTAAAGAGAATCGCCGAGAAGGTCGCTTCCGAACGGGCCGACGACCGGACGAGAGGTCCTTTTGTGCAAAAAAGCATAGGCAAAATGTCTGCAATTGAAAAGGTCAAGCAATCGCTAGGACTTTCTGCTTCCGAACCTTCTTTGTACAACAGCATCGAAACATTTTCCTACCATTTTACCTATCCTGTAGATCCAGAAAAATTTGAAGATTTTCTCTGGGACCTGCCGAAAAATGTGTACCGGGCAAAAGGCTACGTGCTGTTTAAAGGGCGGGATGAGCTGATCTCGTTTCAGCATACCGATAACCAGGTCCATTTGTTCCCCTTTGAAAATTTTGGCCCCAAAATGGTAGCGGTCTTTATCGGCGAAGGATTGGACAAGGAAAAAATCATCCGGGATCTAGAAGCTTGTTATGAATAAAACAAGGCACCCTGTCATAGGACGGGGTGCCTGTTTTTCATTAGTTACGCGCCTGCTTCGATGGTGCTCTCTTCTTCCTGACCTACACGCTCGTACTCACTCAGTACAGCAGCTTGGATCTTTTCGCGTGTCGCCGAGGAAATCGGATGAGCGATATCGCGGAATTCCCCGTCTGGGGTACGCTTGCTCGGCATAGCTACGAACATGCCATTGTTTCCGTCAATTACACGGATATCATGAACCACGAATTCATGGTCGATGGTAATAGATGCAATGGCTTTCATGCGACCATCCGTATTCACGCGGCGAAGTCTGACGTCTGTTACTTCCATCAAGTTCACTCCCTTTATCTATAAAAAGCGTTTAGGAGTATTTCCACGCACTGGGTAAATATTCCTGCTACGTTTACCGAAATTTTGCAAAAAAAACTATAATTTTATCCAGCATACTCCAATTACTAGCAAAAAACAAGCCCGACACGCGAGTTGTGTCGGGCTGTCGTAGCTATTTTTGTCTTGTCTGTCCGTTATTCTCCCAGGTACGCAATCACTTCGATTTCCACCTGTACGTCGCGCGGGAGCCTTGCGACTTCTACTGTAGAGCGGGCTGGCTTGTGATCCCCAAAATATTCGCCATACACTTCATTCAGGCGTCCGAATTCGTTCATATCTTTGATGAACACCGTTGCCTTCACTACATCGGAAAGCGTCAATCCCGCCTCAGCCAAAACGCCTTTGATGTTGGCAAAAACCTGGTGAGTCTGCTCCACGATGTCGCCTTCCACCAAGGTACCGTCCGGACGAAGCGGAATCTGGCCGGATGCAAACAGGAAGGAACCTGCCTTTACCGCCTGGCTGTATGGCCCGATCGCTGCCGGAGCCTGGCTTGTCGACACAAATGAGATTGCCATGCCCTTCTACTCCTCTCTATTTTTGAAAATAACTGCCCAATTCCAGTTCGATCTGCTTGCCTTTGATGTCTACTTCCTGAAGCTTTGCCAGAGAGACGTATTCATCTACGAGTCTCTCGGATACGTCTGCCGTTTCCACAAGGACACCGCAGCCGACCACTGTAGCCCGGAACTCCTGCAAAAGATCGATCATGCCGCGAACCGTTCCTCCCGCCTTCATAAAGTCGTCCACGATCAAAACGCGGGACTGCTCAGGCAAGGCGCGGCGAGCCAGCGACATGGTTTGTATCCGCTTGCTGGAACCGGATACATAATTGATGCTCACAACCGAACCCTCGGTCACCTTGTTGTCTCTCCGGACGATGACAACCGGTACATTCAAATAGACGGCCGTCGCATACGCGAGTGGAATCCCCTTGGTCTCGACGGTCATGACCAGCTCGACGTTCTTGTCCGCAAAAGCGGAAGCGAACAGCTTGCCGATTTTCGACATGGTCGCGGGGTCGCCCAATATATCTGACATGTACAAGTATCCGCCGGGCAAGAGACGTTCCGGATTGCCCAAGTGGCCGATTAAATTGTTCATGAAGGCAAGCGCATCGTCCGTCTTGACCTTGGGAATGTACTTGACTCCGCCGGCCGCTCCCGCCACTGTTGTCAATACGCCTACACCCTGGCTTTCAAACGCTTCTTTAATGATCGACAGGTCCTCACTGATAGACGATTTCGCAGCCCCGTACTGCTCGGCGAACACGGTAAGCGGAATCAGCTTGTGGGGCTCGGCAAGCAAGTGCTGCGTCATATCGACAAGACGGGCACTTCTGCGCAATTTCTTCATGTTTCTTCCTCCAAAAAACCGAATATTATGGTGCTAATGTATCATTTCCATACGTGTTTGTGCAAGCATTTCCCCTTTCAGGGACACCTAACATACGGGCCACAAACACATCTTTTACAAATCCACGCAAGGCATTGTAGATGCGATGCACTTTTGCTTCCTTTTGGACAAGGGCGAAAACGGTAGGGCCGCTGCCCGACATCAAGACTCCGTCCGCTCCCGAAGCCTCCATCAGGTCCTTGATCTGCCGTACCTGCGGGTGCATATTCAACGTCACTTCTTCCAGCACATTGCCCAGGGTGCGGCACATCAGGGAGAAATTCTGCTCCTGTATCGCACGCAGCATGTTTTCCGTGGAGGGATGGCGCTCAATCCCCTTCACGCGCAAATTGCCGTACACATCTGCCGTGGAAACGCCGATCGGCGGCTTCGCCAGGATGACCCAGCACGGGGGAGGCGGCGCCAGATGGGTAATCTGCTCTCCGCGTCCACGGGCCACTGCCGTCCCGCCATAGACGCAAAACGGTACGTCTGAGCCGATCTCCGCTCCCACCTCTGCAAGCTCGTCCAGGCTAAGCCCCAAATTCAAAAGAAGGTTTAGCCCTCTGAGCGTTGCCGCAGCATCGCTGCTTCCTCCTGCCAGCCCGGCAGCGACGGGAATTTGTTTATCTATGTACAAATGCACCCCATAGGGCACCTGATAGCGTTCCTTCAGCAACAGCGCCGCCTTGTAAGCGTGGTTGCGAATGTCATCCGGTACAAAGCTTGCCGAACAATCAAGTGAAATGCGCCCGTCATCGCGCAAGGTCAGATCAACCCGGTCCGCCAAGTCTACTGTCGTCATCACCATTTCCACTTCGTGATAGCCGTCAGGGCGTTTGGCCAGTACATCAAGAGTAAGATTAATTTTGGCGGGCGCTTTGACCGAGATACGCACGTTGTTCACCTCTGCCTACGATCTGTTTTCCTAGTCTCTTATTGTAGCACAGGGGTATTCTGCCTTGCCAGTAGAGGGGAAAATAACCATACTATTCGCACCAAATACAGTCCGGCAGAAAATAGTCTTTATCGGGTCAAGAGTTTGGCACAAAAGAAAAGCCGGGTCTCCCCGGCCTTCCCTGTCAACGAGTGTCTGTGGTATTTTGCTTCGCTAGCGCTTCTTCGGCAATCTGAATGGCGCGTTTCACCAGATTTCCGGCGTCACGCGTAGTGATGCCGCCCCATCCCTCGGTTTTCACTGTATCGTAAAACCCCAGTTCCTTGGCCAGCTCCAGCTTGAACTCATCAGACATAATGCCTCGTCTGCGACCCATAACACCCTCCCTTTCTCGTTGACAGGCTTAGTATGTACGGCGGAGAACAAAAAAAACAATAGAGCCGAAAATGGCTCTATTGTTGAACAAAAGTAATGCGAATGTGCTCGTTCTCTCTGCAGACAGTCAACTCAACGGTTTCCGTCAAGATGTCAGCATAGCTGTATGAAACTCGTTCGAACAATTGGTCGTCATCGAGCTTTACTACGAATACTGATGGGTATGTTTCTTCGAGGATGCCCGTCCGCTCGACGGTCTTGCGTCGACCGCCATTGGCTTTTAGTAGGATGCGTTCGCCAATGTGCCCGTCTAAACTGCGCTTAATGTCAAGTAACGCGTTTCTTGCCATTGTTCCATCCACCTCGCTTGATCCCATTATAACAGCATACGCTTATTTTGTCAAAGAAATAAAAAATTATAGCAATCCGGCCGAGTTTTTGTCAACGGCCTTTTTTTTCGATAAATGCGTTGATATTTGTCGATTTTTCCTACATTCCCAATATAACACCAAAAATCCCCTGCTTTTGCTGATTTGTCGCAAATAGCAGGGGATTTTTCGCTTGTTATTTACCCAGCAATTGACGTCGAATAATCTCGTTTGCCAGGCTTGCATATTCATCGATCGACAAAGTTTCGCCTCGGCGGCTCGGTTCGATCTCAAGGTCGCTTAGCATCTGTATTACTTCGTCTTTTCGCTGTTTATCAAACAGCCCGCTCATTAAATTGTTCAGCAGCGTTTTACGGCGCTGGGCAAAACATGCCCGAACGACCCGGAAGAAGAAATTCTCATCGTCTACCTCCACGGGAGGACGGTCCCGGATTTTCAGTTTGATCACTGCCGAATCAACATTGGGTCGAGGAATAAAAACGCTGGCCGGAACGATCATCGCCACTTCCGTCTCCGCGTAAAACTGAGCAGCTACGCTCAGCGAGCCGTAATCCTTGCTCCCCGGCTTTGCCGCTATCCGCTCAGCCACTTCCTTTTGAATCATGACAACGATGTTCTCCAGCGGCAATCGGCTCTCCAAAAGCTTCATCAATATCGCCGTGGTCACATAGTAGGGCAGATTGGCTACTACGCTCACCTTTTCATACCCGCTTAGCTTGTCCCGCGCGAGAGCAGCAAGGTCCAGCTCCAGCACATCACCATGTACGACCTCTATGTTGTCATAGGGGGCCAGCGTATCCTCAAGGATCGGCAACAGCCGCTGGTCGATCTCGATGGCGAGGACATGCCCTGCGGCTCTCCCCAACTGCTCGGTCAGCGCACCGATACCGGGGCCGATTTCGATGGCAGCCTTCGAGCTGTCCAGATCGGCCGCTTCCACGATGTTATGGAGGATATTCGTGTCGATCAGAAAGTTTTGTCCCAAACTCTTTTTAAAAGAGAAGCCGTATTTCTCCAGAACCTCTTTCGTTCTGGTCGGTGTTGCGATATCTTTCCCTGAGGCGTGCATCACGACTTCCCCTCCTCCTGATCTAGTGCTTCTATCGCTTTGAGAAATTCCTCACGGCTTATCTGAAACGCATTGAGGCGGGAGAGCATCTGTTTGGCATTGGCGTAGCCGATACCGAGGCTTTCCCCCAGCTTGATACGCCGTTCCTTGGAATCAGCCCCTGAGGTAAGTCTGTAGGCCAGCATGTCATCGGCAGTGATTTCTCCTGCACTTTCCGCCATCTCGGTCCGGACGTCGCTCAGCGCGCGGATAATCGTCTCTACCGACGCATTTTCCACGCCGATATCGTCTTTCTTTGTTCCGTCCGCTTGGGTGATAAAAGCATGCTTGCAGCCGGGTACTGCCTTGCTGATGATTTTGCGAATCCGCTCTCCCTGGTAATCAGGGTCGGTAAAGATAATAACGCCGCGCTTGGATTGAGCAAGGCGAATCTTTTCGATCGTTTTTTGATTGATGGCAGATCCGCCTGTTTCGATCGTATCTGCGTTGACTGCCCGCTTGATGGCAGCTGTATCGTCTCGTCCCTCTACGACGATGACTTCCTTGATCTTCATGTCGATGCTCCCGCTTTCATAAAATGTCGAAAACGACGGTTTTGAGGATAGTCAAAACAGTTATAGTTTGCGCCAAAAAAACAGGAATTCCTTCGTTTTTGGGTGAAACATTTTCGGCTCGCTTTCGTCTTACTTAATAACTCAGCTTAACACAACCCCGCCGGATTAGGAAACTCGGCTGCGAAAGCTTTCAACGAAGCTTTTTGCTATCTGCGATCAGGTCGATGATAAATAAAGAAGACAGGAGCATGGCTCCTGTCCTATGGCTTGTGCGGCCCGATGATATAGACAGTTCGGTTTCGCTTGCGTCCAAACTGAACCGCGTCCGCCTCGGTCCCGACGAAAACGTCGATTTTCGCGCCTTTGATCGCTCCACCTACGTCTTCTGCACGACGGTATCCGATGCCGTCAATAAACACCCACCACCCGAGCGGAATGACTTTCGGGTCAACCGCGATCGTGTGCCCTGCTTTTGCCTTTACGCCCGTAGCTGTACGCCCGTAGCCTGGCGAGCTTGGATGTTTGCCTCCACCTGCCGGTGAATAGGCGGTCAAAGTAACCCCGTTCAGGACCTGTTTTGGCCGGAACACTTTTCCGCCCCGGGAGACCATCCCCGCTGCGGACGCTACGACTCGATTCGATTTGTCATCGATTTGAACAGCAACGGCTGTTCCTACCGCTACAATTCGATCTTTCTTTGGTGTGATTACATCTCGCTTGATCAGCTCACGGGAAACTTCCTTTCCGTTTTCCGTGATGACTTTATAATGACCGATGGCTTTTCCCTCTTGGCCCTCTTGCATGACGCGCGTCGTCCCTTTTGACAATACGGAATCGTTTTTGCGCAGCTCCTGGAAGGCCAGGCGCTCCTCTTGCTGCACGACTTTCTCTTCGACTCGGGTAACGACGATTGTCGTCTGTCTGGAAAGTGAGTCTGTGAGAGCCGGTTTTACCCGGTCCTGCTTGCCTAATGCGATGCCAGCCTCCTGCAGAGCTCCAGCTACATCGCGCTTTAGCGTTTTTACTACTTTGGTCTGCCCGTCCACCTGGACCGGAATTGTCCAGCGTGTATGTAAGGTAATGGTTGTTCCGTCTTTTATTTTCGCGTGAATGTCTGGTTGTAGTAGATCATCTTCCGTTACCGTGATGTTTCGTTCTGCCAAAAACTGTTCGACGGTCGAGGCTTTGGTTCCCACTTTGCGGGTATCTCCGTCCATCGAAAACGTGATCTGTTTTGGCTGGGTTGCTTGGGCAGAGAAATAGCCAATCATGGGAACGAGCACCAGAGCCAGGCTGCCGAGAACGACAATCGCCCGGTTCTTTTGCCTTTCCCACACCGTGCGTAACTCCATTTCCCACACTCCTTTTTTGCTGAAAAGCGTAAAGCTTTTCGAGTCTAGCCAGGCAAGGGTTGATGAAATCGCACCAATATTTTGGAAATTGGCCAGTTCTGAACAAGGTCGGATTTGATTGTATTCTACTTTTTTCTCTTTGTCAAATTCCCCCTGCCGGACTGAGGATTTGATTGCTACCAGCCTAGCATTAACCGTTTGGCGAATGGAAGCGGGTTTCTGTCGAGGGTGCATGTCGATTCCGCAATAATCGTTCGACACATACTTTAATGCTATGCGGGATGTCCTTTGGAAGAACAGGTTTTTTGTTTCTGCTTCTAGCAAAAAGCGCACCTGGCTTTTGCAAAACCCGGTAGCAGCAAGCGTTTACGGCATCCGATTGCACGTGCCTTTGTAGAGTAGAGAACTGAAACTTTCGGGCGACCGTATGGTCGCCTTGCTCATTTCAGCTCCCCCTCATCAAACCGTACGTGAGGTTTTCCCTCATACGGCTTTCCGATGTTCTTCTTTCTTTGGCATTCGGCTTACTTTATCCGGCTAATTTCAATAAACTACCCTGCGTGTTTTGTATGACCTTCAGCTTTCCGGCATGTTTATTCCGCTTGCTTCTTTTCTTGTTGCAGAAGATTGTAAGGCGTTCAATCACATACCAGTCTATCCGTCTTGCCCATCGTTTGGCGATGGGCGAGATGAAGTAGTAGTTCTTGAACCCCCTTAGCTTGCGATTTAGCCCTTTCACTAGCTCTTCTAGAGACAGAAACAGTTTGTTCCTTGGTGCAGTGTATTCCTTAATTTTACGTCTCATTTCCTTCATTGCTTTCTTAGCTGGTACATGAGACATAGCAAATACCTTGCTCCCCCCTTTGTTGAACACGGGGAATTTGCGATGGTGCAGCCCAAGAAAGTCAAACCCAGTGGAATTGTCCCAAATATTAACGAGTCTAGATTTCTCTTTACTGAGACTAAGCTCCAGCTTGTTTAGAATAGCCATCAGCACTTGAATGCTTTCCAATGCTTCTTGTTTGGTTCTGCACATGATAACGAAGTCATCCGCATAGCGGATAAGTGTGCCAAGATGGGAGAATTGATTTTCCCAAATGGTGTCCATGTAGTTTAGATAGATGTTTGAAAGAAGAGGCGAGATTACCCCTCCTTGCGGAGTTCCCAGTTCTGTTTCATGGAATTGATCATTTTCCATGACCCCAGCCTGCAGCCATTGTCGGATAAGTTTCAGAACACGTCTGTCGCTGATTCTCATTTCGACCAGTTTCATCAACTTCTCATGGTTGATGTTGTCGAAATACCCTTTAATGTCAACATCTACGACCCAATAACACCTCTTGCTTGCTTTGCGTATCTGTGCAATTGCCTGGTGAGCATTTCTTCCTGGCCGAAAGCCATAAGAACAGTCCCGAAAATCAGCTTCAAAGATCGGTTCAATGACTAGCTTAGTAGCCATTTGGACCACCCGATCCTTGATCGTCGGGATGCCGAGTGGACGTTTCTTGCCATCCGGTTTAGGGATGTAAGTTCGACGAACCGGATGTGGACGATACCGCTTTTCTTTTAAATCTAGATAGATCTCGTTAAGAAAACGGCTCTCCCCATACTCCTCCACAATCTGTGCGATGGATTGTCCGTCGATTCCTCCGCTCCCTTTATTTGCTTTTACTCTCCTCCAAGCTGTCGCTAGAATATCCGGGCGGTAGATTTTGTCATACAAGGCATGAAATCGCCGTTTTGAGTTTGCCTTGGCACAAAGATATAGGGTTGTCCAAAGTTGTCGAGCTTTTACATCGGTGTAGTTAGCAAGTTTACTTGCATTCACTCACTCTTACCTCCTTCGACCCGTGAACAAAGCAGGGCTCCTTCCCTCCATAAGGTTGTGTTGTCCTTATGTTCATCGGTACTATGAACCCCTCCGACTCCCTCTCTGCCATCCACCACTTCCCTTACGGTTATAGGTTTCCGTTTTACGCTCCTGACGGGGCGTGCAGAGTAGGGTCTCCCCAGTTCCGTTAACTACTTTCTCAACATACCGCTCCCCATACCCCGAGGGATTCATAGGTGCTGTATTCCAAGTTCTCCACACCGTCCTTGGCCTTCGCCCATATGAAACAAGCTCGGCTTCCCTTTGTCCACCTCTCGGTGGTCTTTCTTAACGAGGCTGCAGGATTCACTTTATGTTACGGCCTGCTGATTTGCTCGCACTCTTTCGAGTTACTTTGTCACAGGGCTTCAACCTTAGGATTTCTCCACCAGTTGCCTGTCAGCTACGAGGTGACTTGGCTCCTGCCTCGGTTGGACTTTCACCAACTAGCAATTAACGGCTTGCTGGGCACGCTTCACGAAAAAACGAGCCTGCCCCCAGGGGACAAGCTCGTTTCATTTGTTTTTTGCCTCGACTGTCAATCCAGCCGGAACAGCCTCCGAGCATTCTCGGCAGTCTGTTTGGCCATCTCCTCGTACGTCATGCCATGGATGTTGGCCATCTCTTCGCAGACATAACGGACATAGCCGGATTCGTTTCGCTTTCCGCGGAACGGGTGCGGCGTCAGATACGGACAATCGGTCTCGATCAGCAGGCGGTCAAGCGGCACTTTCGCCGCCACTTCCTTTGGCTGCTTCGCGTTCTTAAACGTGAGCGGACCGCCAAAGGAGATGTAGAAGTTCATATCCAGTGCCATTTTTGCCGTTTCCCAGCTTCCGGAGAAACAGTGCATGATGCCGCCGACCTCAGCCGCCTTTTCCTCTCTCAGGATCGTGATCACATCCTGGTGAGCGTCGCGGTTGTGGATGATGATCGGCAGGTTCACCTTCCTGGCCAAACGGATTTGCTTGCGGAACACCTCCGCCTGGACGTCCTTGGGTGAAGTGTCCCAATAGTAATCAAGTCCCATTTCCCCGAGACCGAGCACTTTGGGGTGACGGCTCAGCTCCTCCAGCCATTCCAGATGTTCGTCTGTCATGTCTTTGGCGTCCTGCGGGTGCCAGCCTACGACCGCATAAATGAAATCGTGCTTCTCAGCCAGCTGCAGGCAGGTGGGAATCGTTTCTGCATTGAACCCGATGTTGACGATCGTGCTTACGCCATTTTCCCGGGCACGTGCGATCACCTCTTCGCGATCTTCATCGAATTCCGGGGCGTTGAGGTGCGCGTGCGTTTCAAATAACACGTGTGCGTCCTCCCTTTCCTTATTTCACAATTGCTCCGTTTGGCATGGTCGGGTCTACAGTCGCCAGCGTCAGCTGGTCTCCGACGGATGCCGCCAGAATCATGCCCTGGGACATTTCCCCACGCAGCTTGACCGGTTTGAGATTGGCCACGAGGATTACTTTTTTCCCAACCATCTCTTCCGGCGTGTAGTACTTGGCAATGCCGGAGACGACCTGACGTTTTTCGTAGCCCAGATCCAACTGGAGAATCAAGAGCTTATCCGCGTTTGGATGCTTCGCGCATTCGACTACCTGTGCAACGCGAAGCTCGACTTTGGAAAAGTCGTCGATGCCGATCTCTTCTTTTGCGTCCGCCGGTTTTTCTGCAGCTTGTGCCTCGGTTTGGTTCGTTGCTTCACTCACGGTTGGTTCTCCTTTCAATGCGTCCTGCTTCTTCTTGTTTTCTTCTGCCTGACGGCGGGCTTCTGCTGTCGACTCGTCGATGAAAGCCAGCTCCGCCTGTACATCCAGGCGCGGGAACAGCAGCTCTTTGCGGCTGACTTTGCTTCCAGCCGGAAGGCCTCCCCAGACGCCAGCCGACTCCCAGCTGCATGCCTCCGGTTTGTCGAGAATGCCCAATTGGTCCCAAATTTTCGCAGGTGTTTTGGTCATGTACGGCTGAATGAGGATAGAGCAAATCCGGATGCTTTCCACCAGGTTGTACATGACTGTCGCCAGCCGTCCTTTGGTTTCGTCAGACTTGGCCAGATTCCACGGCATGGTCTCGTCAATGTATTTGTTGGCGCGTCCGACCAATTCCCAGATGTGGGCGAGAGCGTTGCTAAAGCGCATTTCATCCATATGCTCTTCCACCAGTGCTTTGGTCCTGGTCGCCAGACTGATCAGGCTGTCGTCAGGCTCTCCCTTGTCCTGCGGTGCGGGAACGACGCCGTCAAAGTATTTTTCAATCATCGTCGCCGTACGGCTGAGCAGGTTTCCGATGTCATTGGCCAGATCGTAGTTGAGTCGTTGAACAAAGCTTTCCGGGGTGAAGACGCCGTCCTGTCCGAATTGAATCTCGCGGAGCAGGAAGTAGCGAACACCGTCCGAACCATAGCGGTCGATCAGCAGCTTCGGATCGATCACGTTCCCTTTTGATTTGGACATTTTGCCATCGGGCATAAGCAGCCAACCGTGGCCGAACACTTTTTTCGGCAGCGGCAGGTCAAGCGCCATCAGCAGGATCGGCCAGTAGATGGTATGGAAACGAAGGATGTCCTTCCCAACCAGGTGAACATCAGCGGGCCAATAGCGCAAATATTTGCTGTCGTCATCGGACAGATAGCCGAGCGCGGAGATATAGTTGGTCAATGCGTCAATCCAGACGTAAATGACGTGCTTCGGATCGCTCGGAACCTTGATTCCCCAGTCAAATGTGCTGCGGGAAACGCTCAGATCCTGCAGACCCGGCTTGAGGAAGTTGTTGATCATCTCGTTGCGGCGGGTTTCCGGCTGGATGAAATCAGGATTGGCTTCGATGTGCTGCAGCAGTCTGTCTTGATACTTGGACAGGCGGAAGAAGTAGTTTTGCTCCCTCACTTTTTTGACCTCACGCCCACAGTCCGGACAGAAATACCCTTTGTCTGTCTTGCATTGTGTCTCCGTCCAGAAGGCTTCATCCGGCACACAGTAATAGCCCTCGTACTCTCCCAGATAGATGTCTCCCTGGTCAAGCAGGCGTTGGAAAATTTTCTGGACGACCTCTTTGTGGCGAGGCTGGGTGGTGCGAATGAAATCGTCATAGGAAATATCGAGCTTTTCCCATAGATCGCGAATCCAGTCGACGATCGGGTCGATGAACTCCAGCGGCTGTTTGCCGTCTTCTGCTGCTCTCTCCTGCAGCTTTTGCCCGTGCTCGTCCGTACCCGTCAAATAGTAGACATCATAACCGCGCAGTCTTTTGTAGCGGGCCATGGCATCTGCCGCAATGGTCGTGTAGGCGTTTCCGATGTGCAGCTTGTTGCTGGGATAATAGATCGGCGTCGTAATGTAATACGTCGGTTTCATAAGACAAGTGCCCCCCTTGATAAAATAGTAAAAGCCCGCCCCGGATTGGGACGAGCTTTGATCTCGTGGTACCACCCAAATGCTCCGCCTTCTCGCGAATGGCGGACTTGGCAAGTCAGTGCTGCTGACTTCACCTGTAACGTAGGCTTACGTCACGAACTACTGGTGCCAAGGTGCCCGTTCATCCGTGAAACTCAGGGTCCATGTTCGGCTTGGTCGCTTATACCGGTTCGCAGCTACCCCGGCTCTCTGTCATAAGTTTGCAAGCCTACTCTTCCCGTCATGGTCGATCATTTATGCTTCTTTACTATTCTATTGTACACATTGGGTTTTGTTTGTAAACCATTGCCTAGAAACAATCGCGCCTGCCTACTCTCTCGAAAATTTGCATCAGTTTGTCGAACAACAAATGGATATCATCGAAATTTGTCGAATAATATCCTTGGCATTCGACATTAACTGACTGCTTTCCCCCACAAAAATCCCAGTTAGTTTTTTCCATGCACACAGCCATATATACAAACATCACATGTAATTGATGCTCCTGTATGGATTTACAATGCCAAAAACACATTCATCTTCAATTAAATGTAAAATGAATGTTGACACCTTTGGGAATCGCTGGTATAATGAAAACACCGGAAATTGTCGAATATTGACGACTATAAATCCGTTTCAAACAATAAACGACATTTTGAAACATCTTGAGAGGAGAGGCTAGACATGATGAAATCTACAGGTATTGTTAGAAAAGTGGACGAGCTGGGTCGCGTCGTTATTCCAATTGAATTGCGTCGCACTTTGGGGATTGCTGAAAAAGATGCGCTGGAAATTTACGTGGACGGCGAGCGCATCATTCTGAAGAAGTACGAGCCTGCCTGTATCTTCTGTGGCAATGCGGACCGCGTATCCCATTTTAAAGGCAAGATTGTATGCCAAGATTGCCTGTCTGAGATGCCTGCAGTTAAGCGCTAGGCCCTCCTGATCGGAACAATTGCATCTATGATGATTGGATGAATAAAAAAGAGGCTGGTGCGAGAAACCAGTCTCTTTTTTATGTATGGCGGCTAGAGCGGCATCTCCCGGTGGTATTCGTTGTATACGTCCCTTTTCGACACGCCTCTGTCATCTGCCGCTTGTTTGATCGCTTCCTTCTTGCTAAAGCCCTGCTCACAATATCGGTCCACATGCTCCACGACACTGACCTGCATCCACCATTGATCTTCATCCGGATTTTTTTCGGCCTGCCCGGTGAACCCCTCAACGACCAGACAATATTCTCCGCGGGCTTCTCCTTCTCGAATATGCCGGATCAGCTCATCCAGCGTTCCGCGGGCAAACTCCTCATACCGCTTGGTCAGCTCGCGGGCCAAAACCGCCCGTCTGTCGCCCCACTCTTCCCGTATCGCTTCCAATGTTTTTGCGATCCGGTGCGGCGCTTCGTAAAACAGAAGCGTTTCCGGATAAAATTTGAGCCGCTCCAGTTCTTTCCGCCGATCCTTGTTTTCCCGCGGCAAAAATCCGCAAAACACAAACCGGTCCGTAGGCAGACCGGACGCAATCAGTGCTGTCAGCGCTGCATTCGCCCCAGGCACGGGCACGACCGGATACCCTGCCTCTACGGCATCCCTGACCAGATCGGCTCCCGGGTCGGAGATGGCCGGAAGCCCGGCGTCACTTACCAGAGCGATTTGCTTGCCTTCAGCCAACCACTGCAGCAGCCCGCTTCCGCTTGCCTCCTTGTTGTGTTCGTGGTAGCTGACCGTACGCTTCTCGATCTGAAAGTGGGTGAGCAGCTTTCTGGTCTGGCGTGTATCCTCGCAGGCGATTACATCCACAGAGCGGAGTGTCTCCAGGCAGCGGACGGAGATATCGTCCAGATTGCCAATCGGTGTCGCTACCAAATACAGCACACCCTTCTGTTCATCTGCAAAGCTTCGCTGGATGTTCACTCGCATCCTCCCTTCGCTTGACTGATAAGCGCTTCCTTTTGAAGGCGGGAAAGCCGCTTGATTGCTTCCTCCCGTTTCAGCCCCCACGAACGATCCACACCTTCTTCCATGTACATCAGCTCGACAGGGCCCCTTCCTCTCGTATATTTCGCTCCTTTTCCCTCGTTGTGCTCGCGGATTCTTCTCTCCAGCTCGGTTGTGTAACCGGTGTAGTACGTCCCGTCCGCACAACGCAGAATATAGACAAAGTGGCTTTTATGAGAGGGAATCGCGTTTTCCAAAGTAGATCTCCTGAAGTTCTTCACAGTATTCCTCCCCGTTCTCGTAAACAATCAGCGGGGGCTGGATGCGAAGCTCCGGTTTGCCGTTTCTGATTCCCTCGATCAACACCATATTGGGCTCGGCATCGCGTCTTGGATAGACGAGACGCATCCGTTTGGGCTCGATTCCGTACTGGCGCATCAAGGTCACGATGTCGATCAGACGTGTGGACCGATGGACCAAAGCCAATTTTCCGCCATTTTTCAACAGTTGGCTCCCTACCCGAATGACGTCCTCCAAGCATAACCGGATCTCGTGACGGGCAATCGCAAAATGCTCGCTCAAGTTATGCTCTCCGCTTCCCGCCGGCATGTACGGCGGATTGCAGGTGATCAGGTCGAATTTCCCGTAGCCAAACAACTGCACCGCTTCTTTTACGTCGCCGAGATGCATAGTCAGCCGATCGCCCAGATTGTTTAATTGAACATTGCGACTGGCCATGTCATACAAACGGGGCTGAAGCTCGATACCCTCAAATACAGCTTCCGGGGAACGCGTCGTCATAATCAGCGGAATCGCTCCGTTGCCGGTACACATGTCCAGCACTCTGCCGCGCTTGGGCACGGAGGCGAAACGTGCGAGCAGCACAGCATCCATCGAAAAACAAAACACTTCATGGCTTTGAATGATTTTCATTTCGTGAGTCAGCAGGTCATCGATCCGCTCCGACTCGTAAAGCGGCACGTTTTTCCCCGAATCCATTCGTCACTTTCTACTCCTTTGCTTTTGCAAGCCACGTCTTTTGCTCATACAGGTCTGAAAAAGCGACCTGTCATTTGGGCCCAGGTCGCTTTCTTTCCTTGTTCAGTTCTGTCGCATTGCTTCATGATTTCTGGTTTTATTTCTGTACCCCGCTGAGGAAAGAGAGGCAGAACAAGCAGTCCCCTTCCTTGCGCAAGCTGCCAAAATGCACATTGCAGATATGGAATCCTTCCGCGTATAAACGCGCTAGATTATCGTATCCTTCTCCGACTACTTTTTTCTTGGCTTCTTCGGTTTTGACCTGCTCGGACCGTTTTTGCTTCGGTGCGGGTTTGGTCGTCTTTTTGTCCAGTCGGTTGCGAAGGTGCTGGTTTTCAACGAGTAATTGGGCGTTCTCCTCCATCAAGACGACGATGACGTCCTTTAATTCGCCAATTTCTTGATACAGATCGCCGATTCGTTCCTCGATACTGGCCATCTTGACGAAGATTTCCCGTTTGTCCACTTGCTCACCTCATCCCCGCTACCTGTTCTTTTTCTATCGACTACTCAAACGTAGGCTGCCCCACGACGATTTCATCCAACGCAAATTCCATAATCCGTCTGTTCTCCGAAAGCTCCACCTGCATCGAGTGATCCAGGATGTTCAAGGAAACCACTCGTCCTACGCCCATCGGCGTCGTGACCGATGCTCCGATGTCAGGCATCTCGTCGCGCGTGCTTTCGTAGTTATCATTTTCATATTTCAGACAGCACATCAGCCGTCCGCACAACCCGGAGATCTTCGCCGGATTCAATGAAAGATTTTGGTCCTTGGCCATCTTGATCGACACGGGCTCGAAATCGCCCAAAAACGTGGAGCAGCAGAGAAGACGTCCACAGGGGCCAATCCCGCCGAGCATTTTGGCTTCGTCGCGAACGCCGATCTGGCGAAGCTCGATGCGCGTGCGAAAGACGGAAGCCAAATCCTTGACCAGCTCGCGGAAATCGACTCGTCCATCCGCTGTAAAATAAAAGATGATTTTATTGCGGTCGAAGGTGTATTCCACGTCGACCAGCTTCATCTCCAGCTTGTGTTCCTTGATTTTCGTCTGGCAAACGGAAAACGCGTTTTTGGCGGCTTGCTTGTTTTCCTCCACCTGCTTCGCATCCCGCTCATCTGCCATCCGGATGACTTTTTTCAACGGCAAAACCACGTCGGAGTCAGCCACTTGCTTGCGACCGATTACAACCTTGCCGTATTCTACCCCTCTCGCCGTCTCGACGATCACGGAAGAATCCCGCTCGATCGGCAGCTGGTCAGGGTCAAAGTAATATATTTTGCCCGCTTTTTTAAAACGGACACCTACAACCTCGTACAAGGTTATCCCTCCTGGATTTGAAGAACCAACCGCTCAAGGGCCAACTGTGCGTTGGCGTTTCGCTCTATCCGATTTTTCGTTTCCATGACCAGATCGATCCCATGCAAGAGCTCAGCTTTTGTCCAAATCAAGGCTTGTCCTTGCAGCACATCCTGTTGGTCGCTGTTGATGAGATGGGCATGTCTGTCTACTTGCACATACAGGATATCGCGCAGCCAAAGGATGAGCAAATCCAAAAAGAGGGGCAGTTCCTCCTTTAATTTGTCGCTCTTTTGCAACATATCATGAATGGTATAGAGTGCTGAGGAGTTGTGTTGTTTGCATTCCTGCACCAATTGTATCATTACATTTCTTAGCTGTGCAAACCATTCTGCTTGACTAAGCACACGGGCTTCTTCCAAATTTGACGTAATGTGGGACGCGATCCTGGCCATTCCTGCGGAGACGCCCTCCAAGACCAATTTTTCGGCGATGGCTTCGGCAGAAAGTGGAGAGAAGTGAATGATTTGACAGCGTGACAGGATGGTAGGCAAAATGGCGTGACTTTGCTCTGTCAAAAGCATGGCGATCACACCGGCAGGGGGTTCCTCCAAAAATTTCAGCAGACTGTTGGCTGCCTGCGTCGTCATTTTGTCTACATGCTCAAGAATGTACACCTTGTGAATCGATTCTACGGCGCGCATTGCCATTTCTTTTTGAAGATGGCGAATCTGATCGATTTTGATGGAAGCCCCATCCGGTGTGATGACCGTAATATCCGGATGGTTTCCGGCCTCAATGCGCCTGCATGAGAGACAGGCCCCGCAGGCATCCGCCTCTTTCTCTTGACAAAAGAGGGATTTTGCCAGATGCAGGGCCATCTGTTTTTTTCCCGCGCCCTTGGGTCCGGTAAACAGGTAGGCATGTGCCAGCCGGTCATTGCGCAGGCTATGATGGAGCAGCTCAGCCGCACGGGGCTGCTGCGAAAATGTTGTCCATGTCATGGTTTTCACCTAAAAATACATATTGATCAGCATCCCGCGAATTTCGCCGATCCGTCCCAGCATGTCGATAATGGGCGAATGGACATCTACGATTTCATCGGCAAGCCGAAGGAGCTGTGCATCTACTTCCTTGATCATTTTATACAGCTTGCTTTGTCCCCGGCGATTCGTCCCACTCCGGTCATCGAGGGCCATTCCGTATTTGACTGCCTCTTCCATGAACTCCTTGATCAGCTGTTTATAGCGGTAAAAATCGCGGATGGAGCGGGAACGAGCGAGAATTTGGCCTTGCTTGTCGATGTCGTTGAAAAGCTTGATCAGCTGGTCTCGGGACATGCGCTGCTCTTCTTCCCTGATCACTTCAGCAAAGGCTGCTTTCCCCGTCTCTGAAGTCTTCCGCATGTCTGAAGCTTTGCCCATATCCGCGATTGGTCTGAATCCTTCGCTGATTTTCATCCGGCACCTCCGACAAGTCTCCTTTGCCGCCTTGTTTCAGTATATACGAAAGCAGCCGCAAAAAGGAGATGCCTTGTACGCATCGTTGTTAAAATGAGTGAAACTGTTGGACATCCAAAACAAAGACCGCAGCGCCACCCACCTGAACCTCAAGCGGATAGGGCATAAACGAGTCGACGGCATTGCTCAAGGGTGAGACAGGGGTGACCATCTGTTTGCGTGATTTGCAGTTCTGTTGAATAATATCAATGACATCCGGCAGACTTTCGTCATTCGTACCAATCAAAAATGTCGTATTGCCTGCGCGCAAAAAGCTTCCGGTACTTGCCAATTTTGTGGCTCGGAAACCCTTCTTCACCAACTGCTGTGACAGACGACCACTGTCTTTGTCCTGAACGACAGCAACCACCATTTTCATACGGCGCTCACCCTTTCCGCGTAGTTTTGGTTTACAGTCGAATACCTGTCTTCCTTCTATAATATGAAGAAAGCTGGGGCAGTGTAACGATATTCTTCTTATTCATAGTATACAGCATGTACACGCAACTACGGTACCCCAACCTTACAAACGCGCCTCGAGCTGCACTAATGCTTCCGCGAACACCTCATCTGCCGGCCGCTCCGCATCGATGACGATAAACCGATCGGCAAAACGGTCTTTGACAATCTGGTACCCTTCCCTGACCTTCTCATGGAACTCCAGCGCTTCCAGATCCAGTCGATTGACCTCCCGCCCTTTTGTGGCATTGATCCGGGCCAGCCCAACCTCGGGACGGACGTCAAAATACAGCGTCAAATCCGGCATGCAGTCTTCTACAGCAAACTTGTTGATGGCAAATACCTCGTCAATCCCCAGCCCTCTGGCGTATCCCTGGTAGGCAAGGCTGCTATCTATAAAACGATCGCATAGAACCAGTTTACCCTCTGCCAACGCAGGAAACACCTTTTCCGCCAAATGCTGCCTTCTCGCCGCTGCATAGAGCAGGGCTTCGGTCCGTTTGTCCATATTGACGTACTTTGGATCGAGGATGATCTCGCGAATTTTTTCAGCGATCTCAATGCCGCCCGGCTCCCGCGTCAGCATGACATCCCAGCCCTTTGTTCGCAGTTCGTCATACAGGCGGGCTGCCACGGTCGATTTTCCGGCCCCATCTGCTCCTTCTATGGTGATGAACCGACCAGTCTTTCTCGTTGTCACGACAATTGCTCCCTCCACATTTCAAATGAGCAGCCCGGAAGCTGCCTGCCCGGCGCTTCCGCATCAAAGTGCGGTTACCGGACGACTACTATCGAATCGAGCCGGGAATCCCGGACTCCCTGAAATCTGACCTGGCTTTTTCTCAGTTCTTTCAGCAAGGCAAGGAAGGATTCATCGATCCTCTCGCCCGGGGTCAACAACGGAATTCCCGGCGGGTAAGGAATGATCATTTCTCCCGCTATCCGCCCCAGCGACTGCTCCAGAGGCACACTGACCAGCGGGGCGTCCATCGCCTCGTGGATCGGCATCGCCTGCTCGCGCAAAAAGCTGGAGGAGACGATTCCCGGTTGCAGAATGCGTTTTGGCTGACGATCTGGCTTCTCCGGGATCGATGTCAGTGCATGCAGCAGTTGATCGATATCCGCCGGCCTGGTACCTGACGAGGCTGCCAGCAAAACATGCCCTGTGTCTGCAAGCTCGGGGTAAATCCGGAAATCCTCCAGAACCTGCTGCAGCCCGAACCCGTCCAAATCGGCAGCCCGCGGCATGAGCATCAGCTTTAGCGGATCCATCGTGCTATATACACTCGTGGACTCGATTCCCGCAAGCTCCAGCCATGACATTTCGCGGACAGCCTCCCTCAGCTCGTCCAGTAACGGGAGAAGCTCATCCCACTCCTGGGCCGCTTCCATAACGAGATGGCGTCTGGCGAGATCCAGCGAGGCCATCAACAGGTAGGACGGGCTGGATGATTGCAGCAGCGCGAGGCTGCGGGCCAAACGCTCCCGGTCGATCCGGTTGCCCTGTACATGCAGCATGGACGACATCGTGAGCGCCGTCGTCATTTTATGCGTGGACTGCACCGCAGCATCCGCCCCGCTTTCCATGGCCGACTGCGGAAAAGCCGGGTGAAAGCCGTAATGCGAGCCATGCGCCTCATCGACCAGCAGCGGCACGCCAAAGCGGTGAACCGTGGCGGCCATCTTGGCAAGGTCGATGCCCATGCCGTAATAGGTTGGATTGGTTAAAAAGACGGCTTTCGCATCCGGATGGGCAATCAGAGCCCGCTCTACGTCCTCCCGGCGCAAGCCTGCAGCAACCCCGCTGGCCGGATCGACCGCAGGCACAATATAGACCGGATTGGCTCTAGCCAGCATCATGCCGTGAAAAACGGATTTGTGGCAATTGCGCTGCACCAGAATTTTCTCACCGGGGCGACAAACCGCCATAATTAACGCCATATTTCCGACTGTGCTGCCCCCGATCAAAAACCGGGTTTCCTCGGCACCGAATGCTTCCGCCGCCAACTCCTGGGCTTCCGCAATCACGCCTTCGGGATGGTGCAGATCGTCCATCCCGGTTATTTCCGTCATATCCAGCTCCAGTAAGGGACCGAATGTTTCCCTGCCGATCTGGTCAAAGCTGTGTCCCATTTTATGTCCAGGCACATGAAAAGGATGCGGATGCCTGCTTGCGTGTTTGACTAACTGTTCGTACAAGGGAGCGCGCCGCTGCCTCTCCCCGTAGCCAGGGCTTTTTTCCCGCACGAGCTTCACGTCCTTTTTTTCAACTTTTTTCATTGTAGCATGATTTTATCCGCAAGTCGGCGAAAACGGAAAAAGGCACGGGCCCTTTGGCCAATGCCTTTTTTGAACGTAGCTACGCGTCTTTTGTGAGCCAGATGCGTCTCATCTGATGAATAAAAAATGGATATTTGGCATCTTGTACGTCAGTGTGCACCATTTCCTGCTCGCAATGTTGGCAGATAAACTGCTCACAGATCGCGATCCCGTCCAATCGTTCTTCCTCACAGACGATGCATCGCTGAGCAACTCTTTCCATAGTAAACGCCTGCCCTTTTCCCTCAATCTACCAACCATTATACCCCATTATAATCGGCTCCATTCCCAAACGTTCGTGTTTTCGCCGATAGCTCGGTAGATTATCCGGCATGATTCTGCTTCTTCTATAGGAAAGCATGAACAAGCATCGATGACAATCGGTTTGGCCATCTCCCTGGCGAGCACAGGTAGCGGCATCTCCGAAATAACTGGATCGGCGGTCCCAATCATCAGCAGATCAGACTGGGACAGGGCTGAACGCCAATCCTCGTATACAGACCATTCGGCGGGTACGTTTTCGGCTTTGGCGTGATCGACTGCGGGGGAGAACAGCCGAACTTCCTTTCCAAGCAACCCGCTTGCAGGAAACTGCAGCCAAAACGAAATATTTCCCCACAGTGTAATCCTATGTACATTTGTTCTTTTTAACACTTGCTGAAGCTGCTGGTCCAACCAGCGGCAGAGCCGTGTCTGGCTCTTCCGCTCCGGGTACAGCCAGCCTTGTCCGACTCGTTTGTCCATGCCGAGTGCACGCGCCAGCACCTGGATTCGCAGCTGCGAGCCTTCTTCGTCACATACCTCGCCAAGGCGCATAAAAAACCGTTCTTTCCACGTCAAATAAAGTCCCAGCTGACGGACAGCCTCGTCAACCTCACCTCTGCGGCATAGGAGCGAAATTATGTTTCGCCGGGCGAGCTGCCGACTCAGCTTTCGCATCCATTTGCCAGACGGCTCTCCGCCCAGCAGCACTTTGTCTCCGTCCGAAAAACGGAACATCCGGATCACTTCCCACCCGGGATGGGCAGCCGACCATTCATCTGCCAGCCCCGCCCGGATTTTGTCCCCATAGACGAGCAATAGACGGGGACCATCCCCCGCCTCAACAATTTGGATCCGATCCTCTACATAATTGTCCGGCTGACCGCCCACCAGAATGCCGTCCGCTTGAATGCTTGCTCCGCTTTCCTCCCCGGAGCATATCTCCAGCCCGAGCTTGCGCAGTTCGGCCTTCCGCGATTCCGAAAGAGTCACACCGGAGATTTCCCTGAGTGTGATCATATCCTCTGGCAATATCGTTCTCCGCCTCCTGTTTCGTCGTCCTCTGCCAAGACATGCCCGTCTTCCTCGCAAAGAGAGGCTATGCCATAATAGGGATGTACCCCGTGCAGCCAGCACGTAAAGTGACGGGCATTTTTGAATAATTTTCCCGGTTTACGGCTGGATTATCCGAGGGTAGTAGTAAATGATGACACTCGAGTACGTAAAACGAATGGATGTGGCATATGGAAAACCAAACCATTTACAGCTATAAACTGGTGCGCCGTTTTCGCTGGCGCTTGGCCGGATCACTGTTACAGCTCTTGCTTTTCGGACTGGTTTTTGCGGCTGCTGCACGCCTGCTGGCAATCCCGGCTCCAGCCCTGGTTGTCTCATTGGCTGTGTTGCCGGGAATAGCGATCATCCATCTCTGTTTATTTCGCATGTACGTTCACTTGCGGGGGCATGCTCCTCAGACGACTCCAGACATGCTGTTCTCACCCTGGTGGGGAGCCGGCTATCGACTGCCTGTCCCGCTCTCGGCCTATCGTGGTGCGGAAGCGACCGTTCTGGCAGGAAGCCTGTTTCTGACCGCATTCCTGTACGTCTGGCTGCCCGTTCCCTATGGCATTACACTTTTTGCCGGTGCGATTATTGCTGCGCTGCCAAGGCTGTTGGCCCTGCTTGTTTCCCTCCGCCTGCCTAAGCATTGCCGCGTCAAATACGAAAATCGCAGTGTCGCCTTTCTGCTGACCGACGGCTGACTTTGTCAGCTTTTAGATCATCCACATTTTGATCACGATCAGAGCGGCCAGACCCGGCAATCGCAACAACCCGGTCAGTAGAGCCGTAACAGGGTTGATCGGAATGTGAAAGTCGGCCAGTTCCCCGACGAGGTTGGCGAAAAACAGCAAAACGGCGCCAATGACCAGCTGCATGACACCGAATCCAAGCCAGCGGATCGGCCCCCATACTGATTTGCTGGCCGCAATCAACAGCAACATCCCCGCAACGAGCAGGGCAATCAACCACCCTGATGTCATGGAAATCCCCCTTACGCTTGTTGGTGTTCCCGCTCCCTTTTCGCATGGGAGAGCAGATACATGTAGCGTTTTTCAGTTAGCTGCAGGTAGTAAATAGCATCTTCCAGCCCGTTGTCCGGCTCGCTGATTTCCATCAGATGGCTGGCGTGCTGCCAGTCGAGCCGAGCGCGGTTGACCGCTTCCTCAATTCCGTTGCTTCCCCATGTAACTGATGGTTTTTCCTGCCTCCAAAAGCCCATTGCCCATCCTCCCTATTGGAAGTAATAAAGAACACCGGCCATATTATTGAGTGCATGCAGGAGTACGGCCCCCCATATTGATTGGAAACGATGGCGCAGATACCCGAGGAATACGCCCATCGCAAACAGCGGTGCAAGCAAAGCGATATCCACATGTATCAACGCAAACCACAGACTGCTGATAAAAATGCCGATCACGGCACCGAGCCGGCTCACGAGGAACGTTTGCACCACACCGCGGAACAGCAATTCCTCCGCAAGCGGAACCAGCCCCCCGATCATCACTAGCGAGGTCAAGACAGCCCATCCGTTGCGTTCGCGCGCATGGACGATTTCCTGTTCGATCTGCTTTTCTCTCTCCGAGTCGAGTGCCAGTCCAAACCATTCAGCGACCGGTTTGGTCACTGCCACATCAAGCAGCAGCATGACAGCCAAAAACAACAGGATCAAACTGACGATCATCCATCCCAACTGACGCGGCCTGCAAACGCCTATCTGATCCAGGCGCCCTCGCAGCAGCAGCGGCACAAGCACCAAAATAAAAAGCTGAAAGGATGCAGATTCAACAAAACTGCCAATCGACCCTGCGGGAAAAAGCGTGGCAGGCACCACCAATCCATACAACACCAGCGTACATGTCTGAAACACGTGAAGCCATGCGACTACGTGCAGCACATCACTGCCCGTCACTTCGGACGGGGTCCACAGCCAGTCCCCTCTCCCCCGGTTTCTCGCCGCTTGCACCGCATACACGATGGAAACCAGCAGACTTATCCCTGTGACACTCAATATGAGAATAACGAGCCACGCTGCCGGCTCCTCAGCAGTTGTCGCCACCCACAAGCCGTCAGCTCCCCGCTGAAAGCGGACCATGAACAACTCCGCTGCAAACATGACCCAATAGCCGATAAACAGGACGATCGCCCAGCTCTTCGTCCGGTCTTTCTGTGTCCTTTCCGAGAGCAGCAGCCCCGGTCCATTCAGCATTGTCTCACTCTCCCCGTTACACTTTATGTCTCGTCCTAGCAAAAAAGTAGTTTTTTGAAAAAAAAAGACAGGCAAGCCTGTCTCAGCCTGTAGACAAAGTTCCGTAAGGAACAGGGTCTGCAGGCTTTTTTGTTGAATATAGAACATGTTACGTTTTCAAAAGTTATTTTTTAGAGGTGGCATTATGCTTAATAAGCAAGAGGCCGAAGGGCGTTATCAGATATCTGCATTCTCGCTAGATGAGTTGGTGCCAGAAGATCATCTCGTAAGAAAAATTGAAAATGCAATCGACTTTTCGTTCATCTATGACTTGGTGGAAAGCCTTTACTGTCATGACAATGGCAGACCCAGTGTTGACCCTGTAGTCTTAGTTAAAATTGCTTTCATCCAATATATTTTTGGAATTCGTTCCATGCGACAAACGATTAAAGAGATCGAAACCAATGTTGCCTATCGGTGGTTTATTGGCTATGATTTCAGTCAGCCCATTCCCCATTTCACGACCCTAGGCAAGAACTATGTTCGCCGTTTTCGGGATACTCAACTCTTCGAGTCGATCTTCCTTCGAATATTGGAGGAGGCGGTTCATCATGGATTCGTGAAGCCTGATGTGCTTTTCATTGATGCTACGCATGTAAAAGCCAGTGCGAATAAGCATAAATACGTGAAAGAAATCGTTGAAGAACAAGCGAAGAAATATCAAGAGCTGCTGGACGAAGAAATCAATCAGGATCGTATTGCACATGGAAAGAAGCCCCTTGAAAAAAAGACAGAAACTTCGAAGAAGGAGGTGAAAGTCAGCACAACTGACCCGGATTGCGGATTGTTTGTAAAAGGGGAAAAGGAACGTGTATTTGCTTATAGTTTTCATACAGCATGTGATCGAAATGGATTTGTGCTTGGTGCCAAGGTAACGCCAGGCAATGTGCATGACAGTCAGGTTTTTGAGGATGTTTTGAATCAAGTGCGAAAGACGTTTGCACAGCCTCAAGCTGTGGCAGTGGACTCGGGATACAAGACGCCTTACATCAGTAAAACACTCCTTGATGACCAGATTCGCCCCGTTATGCCCTACACAAGACCACGCACCAAAGAAGGTTTTTTTAAAAAGCACGAATATGTGTATGATGAATATTTCGACTGCTACATCTGCCCGAACGAGCAAATCTTAACATATGAGACAACAAACAAGGATGGGTACCGTATCTATCGATCAAATTCTCAAGTTTGCCGAAGTTGTCCGTTCTTGAAACAATGCACGGAAAGTAAAGACTACACAAAGAGAGTGAGTCGCCACATCTGGGCTGATTACCTCGAAGAGGTAGACCACCTCCGGCATACCGAGGAAAACAAACAAATCTATAGCAAACGGAAAGAAACGATTGAACGTGTATTCGCTGATATGAAGGAAAAGCATGGCATGCGTTGGACGACCTTACGAGGACTGGAGAAGGTCACGATGCAGGCGATGCTTGTTTTCGCTGCCATGAACTTGAAAAAAATGGCGACCTGGCTATGGAAATCAGGTCGCCAAAAGGTGAACGATCAAAACACCTTCGGTATTTTCATCAAATTATTAAACAAACTCCCTCTGCTGTTCGTTCAGCGAGGGAGTTTGTCTGCAACCTGAGACAGGCAAGCCTGTCTGGGTTTGAGGTATTGCATTTTCTCTTATAATTCCCGTCGCCCTTCCAATGCCTTGGTCAGCGTAACCTCGTCTGCGTACTCCAAATCACCGCCAACCGGCAATCCGTGGGCGATCCGCGTGACCCGAATACCGAACGGCTTGATCAGACGGGAAATGTACATCGCCGTCGCTTCTCCTTCGATATTGGGATTCGTCGCCAAAATGACTTCCTTCACCTGCTCGTCTCCCAGCCGCTTGAGCAGATCAGGGATGCGAATGTCCTCCGGCCCAATCCCATCCATAGGGGAGATGGCTCCGTGCAGCACATGGTAATACCCCTCGAACTCCCGGGTCTTTTCCATCGCCACCACGTCTTTCGGCTCCTGTACGACGCAGATGATCGAGCCGTCCCGACGTTTGTCGCGGCAAATATGGCACGGATCGAGATCGGTGATGTTGTTGCAAACAGAGCAATACTGCAATTGGCGCTTGGCATTGACCAGCGCCTTGGCCAAGTCCAGGACATCGTCCTCTTTCATATTGAGTACAAAAAAGGCCAGGCGTCCTGCCGTTTTCGGACCGATGCCTGGCAGTTTCATAAAGCCTTCGATCAGTTTTGAGACCGGTTCGGGATAAAACATCGCTTCTACTCCTTCAAAAGGCTCCGACGTGCGCGACTAGAACAATCCCGGAATGTTCATCCCTCCGGTAAAGCGTCCCATTTCTTTGCCGACCAATTCATCGACTTTGCGCAGAGCATCGTTGACAGCGGTCAAAACGAGGTCCTGCAGCATTTCCACATCATCGGCGTCCACTACTTCCGGCTTGATCGTAATGTCGATAATTTCCTTATGACCATTGGCCTTTACCATTACGGCGCCGCCGCCAGCAGAGCTTTCCACTACCTTTTCCTTCAGGCCTTCCTGGGCTTTTTGCATCTCTTCCTGCATTTTCTTTACTTGACGCATCATTTGTTGCATGTTTTTCACGTGGTTGTCCTCCTTAATCGGATGTGTGGTTATCTATTCTTTCACTTCAACAAGTCCCTCGCCCACCAGACGGATGGCCTCAGCCACAAACGGGTCCTGCTCCTCTTGCGTCTGAGCCTCTCCCTGCGCCGCTTGCTGGTGAACCGACTGCCACTCTTCTTCCATGACGGAGAGAAGCTGCAGCTGCTTGCCAATTACAGCGAAAATGGCCCGCTCGATCACGCTTTTCAATTCCGGCTCCATCGTCTTGTCGCAGTGAATCGGGCTGGTAAAGGTAACGATGATCGAATCGCCGCCAACTGCAGCGGGCTGCCCGTTAACCAACCAGGCTTGATACTGGATTTTGACCTTTTTGACCTCGGCCAATATCTGGCTCCACTGGCCACGGACCTGACGGGACATCGCTTCATCGATGGCCATTGCCGCTTCCCGCACCTTGTTCATCGGTGTCCGCGAACCCCCACCGGCAGCAGCCGGACGGCGCGCTTCACTTTTTCGCGGTTCCTCTGCTCTCGGTTGACCGGCTTCCATGGCCTGCCCCTGGGCGAGCTGCGCAAGCTTCTCTTCCAGCACTCTGACGCGATTGACAAGTGCAGCCAGGTCGTCATTCCCCACAGCACTTTGTACGGGTGCTGCCGGAGCTTTCCCCTGCACTTGGCATAATTTCACCAGCGTCAGTTCCACCAGTACGCGAGAGTAGGTAGACCATTTCAATTGGGTAAGTGCCTGATTGCATGTCTCAATGGCCTCGTAGAGGTCGGCTATCTCGTACAGCTTTGCCACTTGGGCGAACTGTTCGTCGATCGTTGTCCGTTCCACGATTTCTTCCAAGTGAGGTGCTGTCTTCAGGAGCAGCATATCTCGATAGTAGTGGAGAAAATCGTTTAAAAATTGCTCAGGGTTTTTCCCTTGCACCATCACCTTGTCAAACTGCTCCATGACCGGAGCTACATCGCGTTCGGCGATATGTTTGGCCAATACGGAAAAGTACCCCTGTGACACCGTTCCCGTTATCTGCATAATGTCAGCAGCTGTTACCTGATCCTTGGAGTAGCTGATCGCTTGATCCAGCAGGCTCAGCGCATCACGCATGCCGCCCTCCGCCAGTTTTGCCACCAGCGTCAAGGCTTGCTCTTCTACCCGCACCTGCTGCGCTTCACAAATATATGACAAACGCCTGACCATCTCCCTCAGCGGGATGCGGTGAAAATCGAAGCGCTGGCAGCGAGAGATAATCGTAGCAGGCAGTTTGTGCGGTTCAGTCGTCGCTAAAATAAAAATGACGTGGGGAGGAGGTTCCTCCAGCGTTTTTAACAGCGCATTAAACGCTTCCGTCGTCAGCATATGCACTTCGTCAATAATGTACACCTTGTACCTGACATCGCTGGGAGCAAATTTTACCTTGTCGCGAATGTCTCGTATCTCCTCAACCCCCCGGTTGGAGGCGGCGTCGATTTCCAGTACATCGGTGACGGAGCCGTCGGTGATTGCCTTGCAGGTATCGCACTGATTGCACGGCTCGCCATCCTGCGGCTGCTCGCAGTTTACAGCCTTGGCCATAATTTTGGCTGCACTGGTCTTGCCTGTACCTCGGGGACCGTTGAACAAATAGGCGTGAGACAGCCTTTGCTCGCGCAACGCATTGCGCAAGGTGACGGTCACATGCTCTTGTCCTACCACGTCTTGAAAGGCTTGCGGTCGGTAAACGCGATACAGCGCGGTGTAAGCCATGGTTGTGTGACACTCCAATCTGCACAGTCCTCTTCCGAATCTCATCTATTATACAACATCTGCTCCGCATCGTACAAAGAAAACGCCCCGTACTGCTTGCGGGACGCCTCGTAGAAGGTCTTGTTTACAAATAGGGGAGCAGGATGTGGAAGGTCGTGCCATATCCTTTGGTGGAAACGCGAATCTGTCCACCGATATCGTGAATGATCTTTTGGCAAACAGACAGGCCCAGGCCGGTCCCCTCTTCTTTTGTGGTAAAGAAAGGGTCGAATATTTTGTCAATAATGTACAACGGTATTCCCGGTCCGGAATCTCTGATATCAATGCTGACCTTGTCGCCGTCTGGATCGATGTGGTGGGAGATGTTCAAGGTCCCCTGTTCTCCCATGGCCTCAATCCCGTTTTTGCAAATATTGATGAAAACCTGTTTCAATAGTTCGGTATCCCCCACGACAAGCGGCAATTTGCCTCGGGACGAAAACTGGACTTCAACGCCGTAGAGCAAAGCCTGCGATTCCACGATCGGCAGGATTTCCTCAAAAACGGTATTCAAATCGACGATCGCGTACTGCACATCACGGGGCTTGCTCAGCAGTAAAAACTCGCTGACAAGAGAGTTGATCCGGTTGATCTCCGTCAACATGATTTCGGTGTAGGTTCGTTCGCGATCCATCCCGTTTTCGCTAAACGATTGCAAAAACATTTGCAAAAAACCTTTTATGGACGTGAGCGGATTGCGGATTTCGTGTGCGGTGCCGGCAGCGATCTGCCCGATCATGGCCAGCCTTTCGTTCCGCTCTATTTTTTGCTCGAAGGAGCGCAGGTTTGTTATATCCTTAAAGAGAAAGAAAGCACCTACGGTTTTACCCGATTCATCCTGAAGCGTGTTGGCGTCGACAATTAGTTCATAGCGTTGGTTGTCATTGCTCCATGACGTCGCCATGTTGTAGAGTTTGACACCGTCCAACAGTTCGCGTCTGATGAGTCGATGATCCTCCGGGATCCCGGCGAAGATTTGGTCTACGTGCTTATTGATGACCTCCATGCGGTTTTTTCCCAGCAGTTTGCAAGCCATTTGACTCGCTTCTACGATACGTCCTTGCTCATCCAGCACAAACAAACCCAGGCTGCTGTCATTCGTAAGTTTGTCAATCAGCCTTTGGGAGAGCGTGTTCTCCGTTTCTTTGCCCAGCTCAAACAAGTGGACCACATAAGACGGATGTTCTCCGGGCTGCATCATAATTATCGCTGGCGTTTTGCCAGTTCTGCCCTGACTGTCCTGCCAGAGCACATCCAGCGTTTGGTCAGCTTCCTGGCCCATTAGTTCCAAATACAACTGCTCTATCGTACCGTCGTACGGCAAAAGAAGGTGAAAGGGCTTGTTGATCAGCTCTTCGTATCGATAGCCTGTGACACGCAACAGCTGTTCATTCACCTCTACGATACATCCCGCTTGATCTACCAGGAAAATAGCAGTTGGCAACTGTTGGACAAACTGTTGCAATCTTTTGGACGAGCCGACGAGATGTAACGACATTGATTCTCCCACAGCTTGTCCCCCCTGACCTTAGCATTTTTCAAGCGTCTGCCGTTCACGTACAATTTCGTCAAAAAATGGGAATAACCTTCCGGAACAACCGATTTTTACCGGAAATGTTTTCGCTAGAGATCGCCAGAAAGCAACAAAAATTGTCATGAACGGCTCATGGCAGTCTATGGCTAAATAAAAAACGGTACGATCCGCTCAGGAACATACCGTCTGTTCTTCATTATTTATATTATATACCGTGCACCTATCGTCGATCGTCCCCATCCAAGCGTTACTTATGACTACAGCTCAGAACAGGCTACCCTGCGGCACACGCGATGATCCACTTATGGCTGCTTCCTTCCGGACCTGACCAGGTTCATGGGTTCACGTTGCACAGGACCCGCTCCTCAACACCGCCATCATAAGGCAGCCTCACATGAGAAGACCTCTGATAGGAATTCAACCCTGCTATTGCGGATTGCAGGTTACAGGGCACCGCAACCTCCCCGTCTAGCACGGTAGCATAAGCATACCAAAGATAAGGTGTAATCGCAAGGCGTAAAGCCAACCAAAAGAGGGAATCTCCCCCTCAGGCTTGTGCAGCTGCCGGCAGATCGCTTTGGTTGGTGTAGGATGGAAGCTTGTTTCTATGGAAACAACCTGCTTTGTAAGCCTTGCTGAACACCTGAACGATTTCCGGATCAAACTGGGTGCTGGCGCAGCGGAGGATCTCGGCATGAGCTTCCTCCATGGAAAGCGCTTTTCGGTAAGAACGAGTTGAAGTCATCGCATCAAAGGTATCGGCAACTGCCAAAATTCTCCCCATCAGCGGGATATCCTTTTCCGCCAGCCTGTCCGGGTACCCCCTGCCGTCCCACCTCTCATGATGATGGCGGACACCAGGGCTCACGTGGGCAAGACTTACGATTTGATTGACGATATTCGCGCCGATCGAGGCATGCAGCTTGATCAATTCATACTCCTCGTCCGTCAGCTTTCCGTCTTTGAGCAGGACGCGATCAGGTATCGCCACCTTGCCAATATCGTGCATCAACCCTGCAAAACGAAGGTCATCACGGGAAAATTCCGCTTTTTTTCGTTCGTCCATATGATCGTAGATAATCAGCGCATATTCCGTGACGCGTTCACTGTGCCCCGCGGTATATGGGTCCTTCATTTCAACGGCCAGATAGAAGCTCCGGACGATTTGATCGAGCCCTGTCTGCATGTAATCCCGCTCGCGTTGGATCAGCGTCTGAAGCTGTGAGGCCATTTGATTAAATTTATCCTCAAGCTGAGATATCTCCTGCAGCCCGTGTTTTTTTACCCGTATGGAGAAATCGCCCTGCTGCAAGGCTTCCGTCGCCTCGACCAGGGAACGGATCGGTCTGTCAATCCACTTGGCCACACGCCGGGTAATGATCACCGCCAACAACACCACCAGAATCGTGACCACCCAAAAGATCTCTTTCAGCGGATTTAGCTGTTGGTCAATCGCACTGTTCGGCAGGAGCTCTACGTAGGTGTATCCCGATACAGGCGACGTGTAGTGAAACAGGTGCATTTCTTCATTTCCATGAATGAACGGAATGACTTCTTTTCCGGTACCTTCCTGCAGCGCTTGGAGCACAGAGGAATATTCCTGACCCGTCCAGTCTTCCCTGTCGGTTCCGTCCTTGTCTCCAAAAAGCAGCATATTGCCTCTGGAAAAGATGAGCAGCGTCGTATTGGTCGGTCGGATATCTTTCTGCAGCCATTTGTTGATTTGTTTGGCATTCCACTCTATCGCCAGAACCCCAAAAAGCCTGCCCTGGTCATCCTTTATCAGACGGGAGGTCCACCAGCTCTCTCCTTCCCGACCGTCGCTCTTCATAATATGAAAATGGCCCTGCCCGTCCCTCAACGTATGATGGTAAACATCCCATCCTCGCGGGTCGCTTTCACTTCCCCCGTTTTTCGGCAGCAAGAAGAGGGAGGTCCCATCAATGCCGATCAGACAAATATTTCGCGAGTTTGCGTGTTTTTTCTGAATTTCGGTAAAAGCTTCAAGTACGGCCGCTGTCTCAGCAGTCGGAGTGGAGGGGGGATGGCCTCTGCCTGGAGGCATGATGAGCTTGCCGGAATTGATCGGGGCTGACAATTTTTCCGCCAGCTTGTCCAGTTCCCGTTGCCCTACCATCGAATAGAGGGAAAGTTGGTCGTCAAGGCGGCGCATGTGTTCCCGGATGTTTGTCGAGTACTGTTCAAACAGCGCCTTTTTCGCCGCATGATAGTTGACCAGGCTGACGAGGATGATGGGGATCAGGCACAAAAACAGCAAGGCTGCAAATATTCGATCTTTTGCTTTAGAAAACATGAGCCTCCCCCTTCTCAGTCAGTTTTTTGGCTGCGACGACACTTTGGCAAAAGGATATCTCCTGTCCTCCAAGCATACGCTATGAAAAGGAGATGCCCGCTCTGTTTGACAAACTGAATCTGGTTTGCTGCCAATATTCGGTGACACTTCAATACCTTCCACCTTGGAGTGGACAATAAACCTGTTATTTGTTGATTGAACGGATTTTTTTGCCATCAAATTTTCCATACATAGACAAAAGGAAATATTCGTATTATCCTAGCAAAGTACAAACACACTGTAAGGAGTTACATACCTATGCGATACATTCTGCTTGTCTTTTTGGGCGCATGCAGCTATGGAATTTTGTCGACGATTGTCAAGCTGGCCTACGGACAAGGATATTCACCGGCGGAAGTAGTAGGCGGGCAGATCTTTTTTGGTTTCGTACTAACGTGGATACCGGCCCTCTTTGCCCTGCGCCATAAGCCGCCTCTCAAGCGTATTCTTCTGCTTTTGGCTGCTGGACTTCCGGTCGGCTCCACCGGTTTGCTCTACTACAACGCCTTGCAGCATATACCCGCTTCTATTGCGATTGTTCTGCTGTTTCAGTTTACCTGGATGGGCGTCTTGCTGGAGACCATCCTCACACGCAAAAAACCTTCTGCGCCCACCTTGTTTTCACTCGTTCTGCTGCTCGCGGGCACGCTTTTGGCCGGGGGTGTGCTGGACAAAGGAATCAGCGAATTTTCGCTCGTCGGTGTCATCTTTGGGCTTTTGGCTGCCGTTTCGTACACCTTGTTTATCTTTTTTAGCGGAAAAGCGGCTGCCGACGTGAATCCCTGGATTCGTACATCTTTTATGTCGACTGGCTCTATGCTGCTCATATTTCTTATCTACCCGCCAGCCTTTCTCACCAGCGGCGTGCTGTGGGAAGGCCTGTTTGGATATGTGTTTCTGCTCGCCTTGTTCGGCGTGTTTGTCCCGACTGTTTGCTTTACTTTCGGAGTCCCGCACACCGGTCCGGGGATGGCCGGAATCCTGGGAGCTGCGGAGCTGCCGACGGCCGTCTTTTCTTCCTACCTCATCCTGCAGGAGTCTGTCAGCCTGCTGCAATGGCTTGGCGTGGTCGTCATCCTGCTCGGAATGGTGCTGCCTGAGTGGGCACGCCACCGCGGAAAAAGCAAAGCGCCCTCTCCCCTGTCTTGAGCAGGAAGAGGGCGCTTTTCGCATCTGCCTTAATGCGGCAAGAATGCAAGCTGATAAATAAACAGGATAGCAAAAATATAAACAAGGAGATGCACTTCTCTCCATTTCCCTTTCAACACCTTCATCAGCGGGTAGGAAATAAACCCGAGCGCGATCCCCGTCGCGATGCTGGAGGTGAGCGGCATGCTGACGATGACGAGAAAGGCGGGGAAAGACTCGTCCATCGCATCCCAATCGATATAGCGGACATTGCCCAGCATCATGGAGCCTACCACGACGAGCGCCGGAGAAGTAATCGCAGAAATCCCTGATACGGCACCCACCAGAGGGCCAAAAAACGCTGCGATTCCAAACAGGAGCGCCACCACTACCGCTGTGACTCCCGTGCGTCCTCCTGCCGCTACCCCTGAGGCCGACTCGATGTAGGCGGACGTCGGACTGGTTCCGAATACGGTCAGTGTAGCAGCGGAATCCGCAACCAGCGCCCTCTCTGCCCGGGGAAGCTTGTTGTCCACCAGTAATCCCGCTTGCCTGCTCACTCCGAGCACAGTTCCAGTCGTATCAAACAAGGTAACCAGCAAAAAGGAGAAAACGACGGCGTACAATCCGTAGCTGGCCACATCAGAAAAAGCCTGAATCGGGCTTAAAACGATCAAACCATTCGGCAGTGAAGGAGTGGAAATGAGTCCTTTTTCAAAAGTTAGCTGCCCATTCAGGCAAGCCAGCAGTCCGGTGACCACCATTCCGAAAAAAAGCGCACCGTTCAGATTGAGCGATAAAAATACAAGCGTGACACCGAGCCCGATCAAGGCCAGGACAACTTGCGGAGAGTGAAGGTCGCCCAACGCGACCAGATTGGTCGGGTGATCAGTGACAAGCCCTGTTAAGCGCAGACCGATAAAAGTAATAAACAAACCGATCCCGGCCGTAATGGCGTATTTGAGATTATCGGGGATCACTTCGATCAGCTTGGAGCGAAGCGGCGTCAAAGACAACAGGACAAACACCACTCCGGCGACAAAGACAGCCGAAAAGGCGACAGTGTACGTCAGGGCGCCCTCCGCTTTCACAACCGAGTAGGCGAAATACGCATTAAGCCCCATAGCCGGCGCGATAGCGATCGGGTAATTGGCCCACAGGCCCATGATCAAGGTTCCCGCCACAGTGGCTATGATCGTTGCGGTGAAGCCCTGTTCAAACGGCAAACCGGCATCGGCCAAAATAAGCGGGTTTACCACCATAATGTAAGCCATCGTAAAAAAAGTCGTAAGACCTGCGATCACTTCCTGCTTCCAGGTCCACTTGCGCTGGTTGATCATGTGCAGAGCTGCTCCTGTATATCCGATTTTTCAAAGCTCCAGATAAAAACGGCAAAAATTGCGCTTTGTCTCCCTCCGATAAAGGATGGATACACGTATTTTGATCAAATGCGGCCCACTTCATCCGCCTTTTCCTTGTGGTCTGACAGCTCCGTCACGTAGATTCCCGCAAGCATGAGAGCCACCCCGATCACTACGACAGTGGTCAGCGGTTCTCCCCACAGGAGCCAGGAGAAAAGAAAGGCAAAAACCGCTTCCAAGGAGAGCAGGATGCTCACGTGAACCGGCGGAGAAAATTGCTGTGCCTTGATTTGAACGACATAGGCCAAAAGCGTCCCGATCAGGCAGTCAAACCAGAAAGCAAACCAGCCGTACCCGCTGAGCTGATGAGGAATCGGCTCGCTGACGGCAGCAATCGCCGTATCGATCACGCCCACAACCATCAGCTGAATCATCACAAAGGCAAGCGTATCGATGTCCTGGTGCTTTTCATAGGCTCGGTCGACCATCAGGATGTGCAGCGCAAAAAAGACGGCACAGAGGAACACGAGCAGATCGCCCGACGACAGCCCGGCCCATTCCCCTTCCC
Source organism: Brevibacillus sp. FSL K6-2834 (assembly GCF_038592925.1). Lineage (NCBI taxonomy): Bacteria > Bacillati > Bacillota > Bacilli > Caryophanales > Paenibacillaceae > Brevibacillus > Brevibacillus sp. FSL K6-2834. The sequence continues at coordinate 100,524 of NZ_CP151945.1, read as the reverse complement.
CCGACAAACAAAGCAGACCTGAGAAAGCGAGCAGAGAGCCTATGACTGCCCCCTTTTTTACCGGCAGCCTTCTCCACAGGAAATACAAAAATGGAACGAGAATCACATTGGTTCCTGTAATAACTCCGGCCTTGCCCGGTGTCGTCCTCTCGATCCCCAGGATTTGCAAGGTGTAGGCGGCACACAAGGCAATTCCGCAAACCGCTCCTTGTATCCACACCTCCCGGCTAACGGACCTCAGACGTTTCCAAACAAACGGCAACAGGATCAAAGCCGCGACGAGGAAGCGCGTTCCGGTGAAAACGAAGGGTGTCAGCTCCGTCAGCAGATCCTTGGACAGGATAAACGTATAGCCCCAGGCAAGAGCTATAAAAAGTAACGACAAGTCTGCCCAAAGAAGTTGTTTTTTTGTATGCACACTATCACGCCTCCCATAATCATCCATTATAAGTGAGAGATGAGAGAGCAAGCTTGCATTGCAAGAAAAAAAATACCTCCGCTTTGCAGCGGAGGGCGAAAAGACAATGGACATTTTATTTATACTAAAAATTATTCATTCAAGCTACCCATTGGACCAAAAAACTCGTAGTGGATGCGTTCATGCGGTACTCCCCATTCCTGCAGCGCGCGATAAACGGTTTTCATAAACGGAACGGGGCCGCAGAAATAAAAATCAGCCCGGTTATCGGGGAGCAGTGACTGCAGCAATGGCAGATCGACATGGCCTTCCTTGTCAAAGCCGCCGAGCTTGCGGTCTTCCTCAGTCGGCTCAGAGTAAAGAACATATGACCGTACATTTTCATGACGACGTGCAAGCTGAGTTACCTGCTCCTTCATCGCATGAGTCAGACTGTTGCGAGCCGCATGAATGAACATGACCGGCCTTTTCGGTTGACGCTGCGCTAGTGTTTGAAGCATGCTCACCAGCGGCGTAAGCCCAACGCCGCCACTTAACAGCACCACAGGCGTGTCGGCTTCCGTATCCAGAATGAAATCGCCGGCAGGTGCGCTGATTTGCAGGATATCGCCTTCCTGCACATGACTGTGAAGATAGCAGGAGACGATTCCAGCCGGTTTCTCCTCTCCTCCGTCTTCACGCTTGACGCTGATGCGGTAATATTCCTTGCCGGGACTGTCGGACAGGCTGTACTGGCGAATATGCGTATGAGTCTCACCGGGTACTGTCATTTTCACGCTGATGTACTGGCCAGGCTGGAAGGGAGGAAGCGGTCCGCCATCCTTTGGCTTCAGGTAGAAAGATGTTACGACAGCGCTCTCTTTCTCCTTTTTGACCACGACGAAATCGCGAAAATCTCTCCAGCCCCCCTCTGCTGCCTCGGCTTCCCGGTACATGCCTTCTTCCACGCTGATAAAGGCATCGGCGATGACACCATATGCTTCGGCCCAGGCATTGATGATTTCATCGGTCGCCGCATCGCCCAGGACATCCTTGATAGCGGCAAGCAGATTCTCCCCGACGATGGGATAATGCTCCGGCTTGATGCCCAGACTCCGATGCTTATGGGCGATTTGCTTCACTGCCGGCAGGATCGCTTCCAGATTGTCGATATGGGCAGCCGCCGCATAAACGGCATTGGCAAGGGCTGTTTGCTGACGGCCTTGCTTTTGATTGGCGTGATTGAATATGTTCAAAAGTTCGGGATGGCTTGCAAACATCATTTCGTAAAATCTGGTTGTAATGGCTTTGCCGTGCACCTCGAGGACAGGCACAGTCGATTTGATGATCGCAATGGTTTGTGGACTAAGCATGCTAGGCCCTCCTTCTTTCCTGAGGTCAATTTCTTTGACAACTCTCAGTATAAAGGGGGGCATTTTCCGCATCTGTGACTGGAATCACATCAAACGTGGAAGGTTTGTGAACGGCAGGGCGGGTCTTCGTTTCTATTGAACCGGCTGGGGCTCTTCTTTTTCCGGCCGCCAGTCGCGGACGTCGTTGTCCTCCAGAATGCCCAGCGTGACATCCGTAATGTCCGGGTCCTTCAACAGCTCGTCCCGCACCCGGAATTTGATATCGTCTGCATCCGCAAGCGTCAGACCTTTTACCAGCTCCAGATAAACTTCAACATGGTAAAAGCGCCCTTCTTGCATAATTCTCATCCGATTGATATCCGTTACAGAAGGGTCCTGAAAAATAATGCGCGCCACCCGATCCTCCACCTCGCGAGGAGCGGCCACGCCGATCAAGCCCACCATATTGTCGTAGCCAACCTTAAACGCCACCAAGACCATCAGGATTCCGATCAGAATCGTCGCAATGCCGTCCAGTGCCTTCACAGGGGTCAACTGGGTGACGATGACCGCTAGCAACGCGAGCAAAGCCCCTGATGTCGCAACCAGATCTTCGTAAAACACCAGCCGGGTCGGAGGCGCCGCACGCCCAACATTTTGAAATGCGACTTTTATAACAGCCATTCCTTTTGCTTCCGTCCTCGTCTCTCGGGCGATTTCCTTCATCGCTTTCACCAGAATAAAGCCGTCTACGCCAACAGCCAGGAGCAATACGACAAGATTGAGTATAAAATGTCCAGCCTGTACGGGGTGGGCCAGCAGATGGAAGCCCTCCAGGATCGTCTCATACGCCATGATCGTAACCACAATTACAGCCACCATGCAAAAGATGTTGATGACCCGGCCAAAACCGGACGGAAATCGACGAGTTGGCTCCTTTTCCGCAAGCACACTTCCCGCATAGACAAATCCTTGGTTGACGGCATCGGCGACAGAATGCATGGCCGAAGCAAACATCGCCCCGCTGCCGCTCAAAGCAGCCGCGATGCCTTTTATGATCGCCAGGCCCGTGTTACCCAGTGCTGCCGCCGCAGAAGATTTATTGCCTTTTTTCATCAATTGCCACAAGGTCAATTTCCCCAACGTTATCCCCCTCTTAACAAGCCCTTTCATGATTAAATGGATAAGCGAAACAAGTGATGTTCATGATAACGGATGTGACTGATTTTTCCAATCAATTTCTCCGTCTCAAGGTGGATCTCCTGTTCAAGCTTTTGGCTGTTACGAAAGCAGGTGCTGTTTCGTATTATAAGGACATAGACATTATTATTTCGTTATCTGGGAGGATCTATCATGGATCATAAGGGAGTAAAAGCTATCACGCACGCCAGCGCTTTTTTCGCACCTGTATTGGTGCCGCTGCTCGTCTGGCTGCTCATGGCCGATCGAGAGGTTAAGAATACGGCGCTTCAGGCATTGCTGTTTCACGTGATTATCGGGGTTCTGATTGCAATATCCTGGCCGTTTGTCTTCATCCTGATCGGCATTCCATTCTTTGTCGTTTTTGGCCTGATGGCGCTGTACTACCCGATCAAAGGTATTTTGTATTCGCTCGGCGGACGTCCTTTCTCCTATCCGATCATTGGCGCTTTGGTCGGGTAACGCAGGGCGAACGATAGCCTTCATCAAAAAAATTTGATTTTATGGATTGCCAAAAACATCCGTTTCGCATATGATTGCCTATATCAAAAGTTTTTGATGAAAGGAACGGACCATGAAAGAAATCAGCACAGTTTCTGAAACAGCTCCGTCGGACACAGCATCTACAGAACCAGCTTTTGACCTCTTTGAAAGTAAATTCAAGGCTTTGGCAGATAAAAAACGACTGCAGATCATGCACGAGCTGACCAAGCACGGCCGGGTCTGCGTATGCGACCTGGCGGAAGTGCTGGAGATGGCGCAGTCTAAGCTTTCCTATCACCTGAAAATTTTGCTCGATGCCGGGTTGATCCAGAAGGAAAGCGACGGCGTCTGGAACTACTATTGGCTGAATCACGCAGAGGTCAACCGCTTGTTATCCGAAGAGCTGTGCTGTGTATTTCGCTGCAGCAGCGATTGCTGCTGATTTCTTTTTCGTCTATTCATCAATTTTTTTTGATATATCCATCAAATATTTTTGATATAGGAGGTTGTTTTCATGAAATATGCACATGTCGGAATCAATTGCACACGGCTTGATCAATCGGTTGACTTTTATACCCGTCTTTTCGGTGTTGACCCGGTCAAGACAAAGGACGACTACGCCAAGTTTCTGGTCGAGGCTGTCCGCCTGAATTTTACACTCAATGCCCGGTCCAAGGTAGGCGGCAATCAGGTCAACCATTTCGGCTTTCAAGTGGACAGCGCGAGGGAAGTGGCCGAACATCGCGAGCGCCTGCAAGCAGCCGGACTCACCATCGAAAAGGAAGAGGTCGATACCACCTGCTGTTATGCGGTACAGGACAAATTTTGGGTAGTAGACCCCGACGGCAATGAGTGGGAGTTCTTTTATACAAAAGAGGACGCCGATGTTCATTCCAAAGATGCGACTGTTTGCTGCAATCAAAAATAAACAAGGGAGACGAGATAGGATGGACAATATTTATGTAGCGGAGATGCAGGTTATGGAAAGGCAGCGGGAGCTGGATTTCATTTCTCGGCATGCATTGAAGTATCTCAAGCAGAAATCTATCAGGCGGATTGCCGTTTCTGCGCTTTGGCAAAAGGCGCGTTTACTTGCGGGAAAAAGCGGCGCCACTATCGCTTCGGCACCGCAAACCTGCTGTTGTTCCTGCGCTTGATGCTCCCTGTAGCCAGTCCCAGTTTCCCTTACCAATCCCACTTTCCTTTTTGAATGCCCAGTTTTTCTTGCAGCCAGGCGGAAAGCGTTATTTGAATCGGCTGCAAGGACTGCTCGGTACAGGCTGACTCTGGGCTGTAGGAATGCGTCCGAGCCTCTCCAAGGGTAGATTCGGCGATATGATTGGTCTTTTGCGCCTGTTCGTAGCATGGCGGAGAGATATAGGTGCGATGAGTATGCTCCAGGATCATTCGGGTATCGTCGGGAGGGGCTGCTGTTATTTTGGTAAAATTGGCTGCCAGGACAACCGCGGCCAGTGCTGCTGCCCCTCCGAACAGGAAACGGAAGAAAATCCTTTTGTTATTCATCATGCTGCTCATTCTCACGCTTTCTGATTGTAATTTTTACTGGCGAGGCAGACCTGTCCTCTTCGCCATCGGAAGGCTTTCGGCTAACCAGACTGGCGAAGGCCCCCTGCAAGCCGGATGTTCCGTACTGGGCGCGGTACTCCTCAATCGTTCCCGTACTGACCATCTTTCCGTCCATCAGAAAAATGGCCCGGTCGGCCGCTTCCTCAGCCACCTGCAGCTGATGCGTCGAGAAGATGACGGCTTGCCCTGCCTGTTTCACTTCCTTGACCAGACTGACAAACGTATCCATCCAATACGGGTCCAAACCGTTTGTAGGCTCGTCCAAAACAACCAATGCAGGTTTGTCCAGAATAGCTTGAGCAAAGAGCAGTCTCTGCTGCATCCCTTTGGAAAACACCGAGACCCGTTTGTTGCGGGCTTCCTCCAGACCGACAGCTCTTAGCGCGGCCTCTGCCTCTTGTGCAGTACGCCCCTTGAGGGAGGCAAAAAAACGGATTGTCTCGCTGGCGGTCAAGCCCGCACCAAAGTTGAAGTGATCAGGCATGTAGCCGATTTGCCGCAAATAATACTCGCGGTCAAGCTTCCGGTCCAGTCTATTCAGCTCAATGGTGCCAGAGGTCGGCTGGGTTAGTCCCGCAATCATTCGCAAAATCGTGCTTTTTCCTGCCCCGTTGCCGCCGCAAAGCGCAACGACCTGCCCTGGCCTGATGGTAAGATCAAACGGGTGGACAATCGTTTTTCCCTTTATTTTTTTCGTCACTTGCACCATTTCCAACCCGATATTAATCACGGTATCTCCCTCTTTCCCAGATGAATGTGGCAATCCCCATCGTACAGACAATCCACCCGATACTGAGAGCGATAAACCCGACAATGCCAAACGGAGACTGCATCCAGGTGACCCAGTTATAATATTCCGGACCAAAGATGGAGCCGCCCCCCATTCTGACTACCGAGAAAATCCGTACAAACTCGGCCGGATTGAGGCAGGTGGCGATTTGCAGGATTGGCTTGATCCATGTATAAGGCAAAAAGCTTACTACCGAGATGAGTATCGTCGGCCATGCGAGAATAAAGAAGAACCAGATGCTCACCCCGAACGTGAGCGCCTGCCAGCGGTTTTTGCTCAATGTACCGACGACGATCGCGATTCCCAAAAACAGCAAAACAATGCAAACGGAGAAGAACAGGAAAAAAAGCAGGGCGGAAAGTGTAAAGCCAGTCCCTAAAAACGACCCGAGCAGCCCGGATACGCCGTAACCGAAGCAGACGATCGAAACGAGCACCACCGCCAATCCAAAATATTTGCCCCATAAAAAAGCGGGCGTGGTGATCGCGTATGTAGAAAGCAGCTGCCAGCTCCCCTCCTCCTTTTCTGCGGTAAGAGAAAAGGAGGCGAGCAGCATCGTCATCAGGGGAAGGAGGTACAGAATCAGGTTCAGCATAGTCCCTGTCGTGTACGTGTACCCTTCCATAAACGATTGGGATTGGATGATCAGCAAGGCTAGGCTGAACAGAGAAAAAAGAGCCATAAAGGAATATGCCCACGGATTGCGAAAACCGATCTTGATCTCCCGTTTGGCAATTTTATCGATGTGCACTTCTGCCACTTCCCCTGATCAATTGTGTTTGCCTTGCGTTTCGGCGCTTGGCGTGTGCGAGCCATTTGCGTCCGCATTCGCGCCGTGGGTACCGGATTGGCCGTCACCATTGTGGCCTCCCCCATGCTCTTCCTTATGCTTCTTCATACTGGATTCCCAGCTGTGATTGCTCAAATCTTGCGCACTCATCACTTTGCCTGCTTGCTGCTCCTGTACGAATACCTCTGCAGCCGTTTTCTCTTTGAAGGAGTACACGCCATAGCCCATCGGCGTTTTATAGCTCTCGTCATAAGCGTAGCTGGCCTGATCGGATTTCACCCATTCCTTGGAAAGGTAGTCGCGAACAAATTGGACATCCACTTGCTCTGTTCCGTTTTCATTCGTCCAGCGGTACATGCAGCCGATGTCATCAAATTTCAAAGCTTTTCCGTCCTTGAGCACAATTTCGGTCGCGTGCTGGTTATTGGCGACCTCCATATGGCAAATATCGCACTTGTCCACGCCCTCCACAATCTCTACCGGCTGTGCCTCCTCTTTGCCACAGCCCATCATCAGTACAGAAGCTACCATCATCGCGCCTGCTGCAATTGTCCATTTCTTCATTTTTGTCTCACTCCCATATAGATTCCCAAACTCGTCAGCGCCAGTAAGCATGCACTGATACTCATCACCCAGGTACGCTCCTCGGGTTGCTCCTCGGTCTGCTCTGCGGGCAGAATCCCGTCGGTAGCCACCAGTACCGTTTTAGCAGGTGCCATCAGTGGACGAGGATCCCGGATGGCCGTACCTGTACCGGATGTAAACAATCCTTCTAAAAAGACAAACCCTGGCGCTTGAAAAAACAGCTGATACGGCGGGACAGCTCCCGTCAACGCAAGAAAAAACGGGTTCATCTCGTACGGGATATCACTGTGTTGATCCCCATCAAGGTCAATTCCCTGCATCGTATCCCAGTAGTTCCCCTCCAAAAGATTCTCTTTGCTTGCCTGCGCCTGACCCTGAATGACATTGGAGATGAACTGGTTGGCTGTTACCTCGTTGTGGGCCGCCTCTTTTAGCTGCATGCCGATAAAGTTTTTCTCAAGCTGATTTCCCTTAAAAAGATTTTCGCTGGATTGTTCCATGAACAGTCCGACGCGATTTCCCTCGATCAAGTTGTTCTCGATTTGTGACTGGGTGACGTCGAACAAAAGGATTCCTTGCGAATTGGGGTTCTCTCTCTGCTTGACGAACCTGTTCTCCTTGACTGTGGCTCGCGTCGTTTCCATCAGCATCGCTCCCGTAACATTAGCGCTTCCCGTATTGCCAAGGAGCTTGGTATCGGCCGTCCCCATGAAGTGGTACCCATAGCGAGACTTTTCGACGAAATTTTGTTCAATAGTATTGAAATTACTATTTTCCAAATAAACTCCGTCAAACATGTTCCCAATCCGATTGGATGTCAGTTGATTGTAGTGGGACTGA
>NZ_CP151945.1:22500-85000 GCF_038592925.1 Brevibacillus sp. FSL K6-2834 | reverse complement strand
GCTACGTCCGCATATGGTGCGGTCGAGAGGACTTGAACCTCCACGGTGTTGCCACCACTAGAACCTGAATCTAGCGCGTCTGCCAATTCCGCCACGACCGCATATGAATGAAAGAAACTGGTGAGCCATGAAGGACTCGAACCTTCGACCCTCTGATTAAAAGTCAGATGCTCTACCAACTGAGCTAATGGCTCAAACTAAAATGGTGGGGAGAGACGGATTCGAACCGCCGAACCCATAGGGAGCAGATTTACAGTCTGCCGCGTTTAGCCTCTTCGCTATCTCCCCAAAAAAGTGGTGCCGGCGATAGGACTTGAACCCACAACCCCCTGATTACAAGTCAGGTGCTCTACCAATTGAGCTACACCGGCATGGTGTTGTATTTCATAATGGTGGCTCGGGACGGAATCGAACCGCCGACACGAGGATTTTCAGTCCTCTGCTCTACCGACTGAGCTACCGAGCCGAATAATGTTAATCCGCAAACGCTATCCTCAAGGGATAAATGGCGGAGCTGACGGGACTCGAACCCGCGACCTCCGGTGTGACAGACCGGCGTGAACTCCAACTTCACCACAGCTCCATATTTGGTTGCGGGAGCAGGATTTGAACCTGCGACCTTCGGGTTATGAGCCCGACGAGCTGCCAGACTGCTCCATCCCGCGACGATTTTTATATATTTTATATAAATGGTGGAGGCTGACGGGATCGCTTCCACTTGCGACACTGCGTCGATTACTCTTCACATGCGAGCAAGATCTGAAGTGCCCGAGCAATACTCCTTTGCGCTTCTTCGAGGGTGAACCGGAACGGTGAGATCCCGTTACCGATAGCTACGAATAAAGCATATGGTGGAGGCTGACGGGATCGAACCGCCGACCCTCTGCTTGTAAGGCAGATGCTCTCCCAGCTGAGCTAAGCCTCCAAATTATGGTGACCCGTAGGGGATTCGAACCCCTGAATGACAGCGTGAAAGGCTGCTGTGTTAAACCGCTTCACCAACGGGCCATGATGGCGGATGGAGTGGGATTTGAACCCACGAGACGAGTCATCCCCGTCTACACGATTTCCAATCGTGCTCCTTCGGCCACTCGGACATCCATCCATATAGAATCAAAATAGATTGTAAATCCGAGATAAGGTTTGCATTCGCTTTGAACTTTTAACCCCTCACGGAATTCCTATGTTAGCACACTCTTTATCAGAAATCAATAGATTTTTTAAAAGAAGTTTAAAGTTTGTAGCTCATGTGAACGTCAACTCTATTATTATACAAATTGAAAACCTACAAAGCAAGATAAAAAAGCTGGTAATCCAAGAAAACTTGACTGCCCTTTGATTTGCTTAATTTTTAACCCTATTGAATATCGGAATCGTACATCTCTATCATCTCCTGAAGCCTCTCTCTTATTAGCTGTACCATTATTACCGGTTCTTTCACTACAGCATTCCTGCCTAATCCGAGAAAGAAATCGGCAAAAAAGGAGATTTCACTCGTAGGAATCATCCCGTCAATCGTGCCGGAGCCGTCTTCAGCTATGTGCAGGTTTGGCACTTTCCACAGCTCCGCCTCACACCTCTGAACACCTTCTTTGCTCAAAACCACATACATCCGTGTCCATTCGATCTTTTTCCGGGTAAATTCCTCCCAATTCCCCAGATGCACATGCTTTAAATCTAATGGTGCCACATCTGACGAACTGTATTCCGCTGAGCGGATGCGATCTCCTCGGAACAAGCGAAAATCCTCCCGCAAAAAGCAGTACGCCGGACAATACCAGTAGCCGTTTCGTGCATATATTCCCACTGGCTGAATATGACGAATAGATCCGCCTTCCCGAGATTCGTAGTCGATGCTAATCACTTTTTGCCAAATGGCTCCGTCCAACAGAACAGACAGATGCCGGACCGGCTTTTGCCGGGTAGGAGCCACTATGTCGACGCGGTTTTTCATCTGGTCGATTCGATCTCGTACATCCCCGGGCATGTACAAATAAAATTTGTTCAAGGCGGAAGCCGCTTGTGTTTCAAAAGGAAGAGAGGAATAATGACGCAGCGCATGACTGGCAAAAAACATGGCGACCGCTTCATCCTCCTTAAATGCAATCGGTGGAAGCACCCGCTCGCTTAGCACCTGATAGCCGCCATGCGGTCCTACCTCAGAGTACAGCGGGACACCCAGTTCGCTAAGCTCCTGAAGGTCTCGCAAGATCGTCCGCGTAGATACCTCAAACTGATCGGCCAGCTCCTTGACAGTAAACTTGCGTTTGCGGTTAACCGTCATCATCAGCTCCATAAGCCGTTTGGATTTTGGCATGCTGTCCTCCTGAACAAAATAAAATGATAATGGTGACAAAACCTGTCACTATTATACGTTACACTTCCTCCTATAGCGAACTTTTTCAGACATAGACATTGATGTAAAAATACGATTACCGATGGGAGGAAGAAAAATGAACGCAGTGAACGAGATCAAGGGACTGTTATTCGAGGAATTGGAGCTGATCGTCAGAACGACTTCAAATCTCATCCGCCGCATCGAACAAGATCAATGGGAGTACAAGCCAACTGATCAGATGCGGACATTAAGGGAGCTGGTTGAACATCTGGTAGCGATCCCCTCTGTCGATCTGCTCATTCTCAAAGAAAATCCCCAAGAAGTTATTCGCCAGCTGGAATCGGAAATATCCGCGCTTTCTGCTCCTGAAGAGCTGATTGAACAAATGACGAGCGGCTTGGATGATCTGAAGGATTACATGCAAGGGCTGTCAGACGAGGATTTTTTGCAGAAAAAGACGACGCCGTTTTACCTGGAGAACGGCTCTGTTCAAGCAAAATGGCTGATTGAAATTGCAACTCACGCACAACACCATCGCAGTCAGCTATTTACTTATCTGAAGCTGCTTGGACATGACGTCAATATGTTTGACTTGTACTAACCGGATCGACGGGCTAATAATCGCCCTTCGTGTGCTCCGCTGATTGAAATAAACAGCCCATGACGACTCATAGTGACTGGATATTGGGATTGGTCGAGGTTGAACAAAAGGCTTGATATATGGACATAGAAAAGAGGCTGTCCCAAAAGTCATCATAAATGACTGAGGGACGGCCCTCTTTTCATTCAGGTAAACAAAAAGAAACCGCTCTTTGTTAAAATGGAAGTACCACCCACCATTTACAAAAAGGAGTCGGTTTCTTTGTACATTCAATATACCATGAATCAACTCTGCTTACCAATGGATTTAGAAGAAGACATTCCCGAAAATCACCTCGTTCGTGTGGTCAATGCCGCCGTCAATCGTCTCGACGACGCCATCTTCGATGCGGCTTACCCCGGTGGCGGACGAGACAGCTATCACCCCAAGATGCTCACCAAAATTATCATTTACGCCTACACGCAGCGTATCTATTCCTCTCGCCAAATTGCCAAGGCCGTCCGTGAAAACATCATGTTTATGTGGATCGCAGGCAGGCAGCGCCCAGACTTTCGTACCATCAACCGTTTTCGCTCAGAGCGCATGAAAACCGTTCTGGAGACCGTCTTTACCGCGGTGCTTCAATTTCTGGTTGAGGAGAACTACGTGCAGCTGGAGCACTACTTTGTGGACGGCACCAAGATCGAAGCCAATGCCAATCGGTATACGTTTGTTTGGGGAAAGGCTGTCGTGAAGCAGAAAGCCAAGCTTCAGGAGAAAGTCCAAACCTTGTTCGCCGCTATTGAGGAAGCCGAGAAGCATGATGAAAGAACACACGAGGGCAAGGATCTTCGTGAATTAGGCGAGTCTTCTACCATCACCAGCGAAAAGCTAGAGTATGCTGTGAAACAATTGGAAGAACGTCTGCAGCAGACGCCGAAAGACAAGCCACTAAAGAAGGCAGTTCGCACAATCCGCAAGGATCTGCTTCCTCGCCTCCATAAGTATGAGGCGCATGAATCGATTTTAGGCAAGCGAAACAGCTACAGCAAAACGGACCATGATGCTACGTTTATGAGGATGAAAGAGGACCACATGGGAAATGGCCAGCTCAAGCCGGGTTACAACGTTCAGATCGGTACCGAAAATCAATTCATTCTCGGCTACAGTGTCCACCAGCGGCCAACTGATACACGCTGCCTCATCCCTCATCTGGAGAAAATAAAATCACAGTTCGGCAAGCTGCCAAACACCGTCATTGCTGATGCGGGCTATGGCGGTGAGGAGAATTATGACTACTTGGAGCAGAATGAAGTCGAAGCCATCGTCAAATACAGCACGTACCACCACGAAAAAAGTAAGGCATGGCAAAAGGACATCAGCAAGATGGACAACTGGACCTACAACAGCGAACAGGATACGTGGACATGTGCGGCGGGTCAAACGCTCCATTTCCGCCGGATGAGTAGGGAGAAAACGGAAAGTGGGTATGAAATCGAATACCGACATTACCGAAGTGCCGGTTGTGAGGGGTGCCAGCTAAAGCCGCAGTGTACGAAAGCCCAAGGAGATCGTGAGATCAAAGTCAGCATGAAGTATTTGCGGTTAAAGAACCAAGCAAGGCAAAAACTCCGCAGCGAAGAAGGCTATGCCCTGGCCGTGAGACGCATGATCGAGCCGGAGCCCGTATTTGGCGATATGAAGAACAACCGAGGCTTTAAAAGGTTCCTGCTTCGAGGCTTACCAAAAGTAAGTCTGGAGGTCGGGTGGCTTTCCCTTGCCCACAATCTGCTCAAGAAAGCAGCGGTAGACGCTAAAAACCAAGGAGCTAAGCGAGAACAGGCCGCTTAGCTCCTTGGTTTCTTACAAACTCATCTAATTTTTGCTGATGGGGGTGTTCCAGAGTTTACTTTTGAGACACCCTCTTTCGTGTTTGTTTCTGAGTATGTTACTTTTTGGTTGCTGCTTCAATATCCTTGTATGCCCAATGAGTTGGAGGTACATCTGGCCAGCTTTGTCCACTTACGGCGCTTAATTGTGTACCGTTCACCAAGCGATTGATGATAGTAACCGTTTCTGCTCGCGTCAAGGTCTTTTCAGGATGGAATGTACCATCTGGGTACCCCGTCATCAAACCTGCTTTGCTTACCGCAGCGATGATCTGTGTAGCCCAGTGATCTGCCGAAACATCCATGGCTGGGTCGAATTTTCCGATTGGAAAGCCTTTCAGTAGCCTGTGCGGTCGCCAGTTACTTCACCCTTGGTCGGGCTGGTTGGCTCGCTAGGCTTTACTTCCGTTTGACCGGAGTTGCTACCCGTGAAGAAGCCGAAGTGACCTTCATCCGTTTTATCACGGCCATTATCGCGGTCTTTATCACGGTCTCCGCCGCGTTTTGTAACAATTCCCAAATATTTACTGACTCTTTTCAGATCAAGCCGTTTTACTAATAAAAAAGCATAAAACAGCCATTGCGACCATTTTATGCTTTCCTTCTATAACAATCGATCCATCGACCGATTCGAATTCTTATTAAAGGCGGAGAGAGTGGGATTCGAACCCACGCACGCCTCACGACGCCTAACGCATTTCGAGTGCGTCCCCTTATGACCACTTGGGTATCTCTCCACTATGTCAGGAAACAAAAATAAATATAGCAGAAATTTTTTTGATGTGCAAGAGTAAATCATTGGCACCCCTTGATTTGCTGAGGTCATTGGGCCAATATAAGAAAAGCACAGTTGATCACGAACAGAAACGGGGAATTCGCATGAAGCGAGAACGTTTAGATAAGGTACTGGCCAACATGGGCATTGGTACCCGCAAGGAAGTCAAGCAATTGGTGAAACAAAAGCTCGTTGTCGTCGACGGCACCGTTGCGACCGATCCCGGCATGCATGTCGTACCGGAGGAACAGGAGATCATCGTAGACGGCGAACCCATCAACTACAAGCGTTGGCTCTACATCATGCTGAACAAGCCGCCAGGCGTCGTCTCCGCAACGGAAGACAATCTGCATGAGACGGTTGTCGATCTGCTTCCTTATGAATGGGCGATCAAGGTTTTCCCGGTAGGCCGTCTGGACATCGATACGGAAGGCTTGCTGCTGCTTACCAACGACGGGCAGCTCTCTCATAATCTGCTCTCGCCGAAAAAGAAGGTGGACAAGGAGTACTTTGCCCGCATCCAAGGACGTGTGACCGAGACCCATGTCCAGGAATTCGCCCGCGGTGTAGAGCTGGAGGATTTTACGACCCTTCCCGCCAAGCTGGAGGTGCTCTCCTCCGGGGAAATTTCCGAAATCCGCGTCACGATCATGGAGGGAAAATTCCATCAGGTGAAACGGATGTTTGCCGCCTTTGACCTGGAGGTTATTTACCTGCAGCGCATTCGCATGGGCCCCATCCGGCTGGATGAATCACTCAAGCCAGGCGAGTACCGCGAATTAACCGATGAGGAAATGGAATTCCTGAAAGCCTATACACAAAAAGAGGGGCCCGCTCAATCCTGAGGGAGCCCCCTTTTTTTGCGCAATCCACGGAAAAAGCTCTTGAGCATTTGGCCGCACTCCTCGGCCAGCACTCCTTCAATAACAGGCACCTGATGGTTGAACCTTTGCTCGTCGAGGAGGTTCATCAACGTCCCCGCGCAGCCCGCTTTGGGGTCCCTTGCTCCGTATACGACCTGCTCGATCCGGCTTTGGACAATCGCTCCCGCACACATCGGGCACGGCTCCAGCGTGACGTACAGCGTACATCCGATAAGCCGCCATCCTCCCAAGCGGGCACTCGCCTCCCGGATCGCGATCATCTCAGCGTGAAGTGTCGGGTCCTTTTTGGTCTCGCGCAAATTAAAGCCCCGTCCGACAATTTCTCCATCCCGGACGATGACCGCCCCGATTGGCACCTCTCCCAGTGCTGCCGCTTTCTCCGCTTCTTGCATTGCGGCTCTCATGTATTTTTCATGATCGCCTTCGTGTATGCTTTGCTCTTTATTCACTTTTCTTCAAATACTCCTTCAAATACGGTTTGCGACAGTTCCCGGCGGCCAGACGGCTTTTCCCGCTCCTGCAGCTGCTCAGGCAGCGCTTCTTTTTCCCCCTGATACCCGATGGCGATCACGGCATGAAGCTCGTAGTCATCCGGAACTCCCAGTACCTCTTTCGCTTTTTCCGGGTCAAAGCCGCCCATGGCATGGGTGATCAGGCCTAGTTTGGTTGCTTGCAGCGCCAGATAGCCCCAGGCTGCTCCCGCATCGAAAGCATGGGCGCGATTGAAAGTACCCCGTCCGCTTACAGTCTTGGACAGAATCAAAGCCAATACAGGAGCCTTTTCGCACCAGATGCGGTTCCCTTCGGCGATGAACGGATAAAACCGCTGTTTGTCTTCCGCTGTCCGGGCAACGATAAATCGCCACGGCTGCTCATTGCTCGCGGACGGTGCCCAGCGCGCTGCTTCAAACAGGCTGAACAAAACGTCATCCGGCACCTGATCTTCCTTGAAAGACCGCGGAGACCATCTGTTAAGGAAAACAGGGTCAATTTCATACGCCGCACTTCGGTTTTCGGCGACCTCAGGGAAATGAGATTTCGTCATTTTTTGTCCCTCCATACTTTATTTTTGATGATCCATGACAGTTTGGTCTTCCTCACTCACATACTCTCCGCATGATTACATACATTAACAGTGTAAGCGAACGAATGTAATCATACCTCTACCGAGGGGGGATGTGAGTGGGATTAACCTATGAAAGCCCCGTTCTGTTTGACCGATTTCACAGTCCATCGCGGGGGCTTCTGGACAAGGCTGACGTGTTTTCCAACATCGAGCAAACCGTATCCACAAATAGCGGAACCTACGAATTGATTGTCGGAGCGGACTCCCAGTTGCGCAGCCGGGGGACGTTTTTTGCGATTGTCATTACGCTGATTCAACAAGGGCGCGGCGGCATGTTTTTTTACCACAAATTTCAGGAGCGACGGTATACGTCACTGCAGCAGCGCATTTTTCAGGAAGCGATGTACGCGGTAAACCTCGCCTCCGAGCTGCGCCAATACTTGCGTGAGCACGAAATCGACTTACCGATTCGCCTCCATTTTGACATTGGAAAAAACGGCCCTACCCGAAAGTTTATCCAACAACTGCTAAGCCTAGCGGAAACCAATCACTTCCGGGCCGAAATCAAGCCGTACTCGTTTTGCGCCTCAACGATTGCCGACAAGTTTACCAAGTAGGATGAGCTACTCAATCTCCATGCGGTTCGCTCTGATGCGTTCCGCTTTTTTTACGGAAAGAATGAGGCCCTCCCTGTTTGACATATTCGTTTATCGGCCCATTCATTCCTGCCGCGGCTCCTTTCCCGGAGCGCATTTGCAAATGAATTGACATTCGTTTTTTCGTGCATTATGATAATGATTAATTGAAGCGTTTTCAAAAGGCGTGTTACTGGTCATGCAGGCATGAGCCGAGAAGATCTTTTTTACACAAAAAGGTTTTTTCGGCTCTTTTTTGTCTTATAAGGTAGGTGGTGGATGTTGACCCGTGAACAGGAAAAACCTCATACAATCACGCGCGTTTTGAATCATAACGTCGTGCTTGCCGAAGAGCCTGTTTCCAGACAGGAAATTGTCTTGTTCGGCAAAGGGATCGGATTTGGCGCCAAACCCGGGAACACCATTCTTCCCCATGACGCACGTGTGGAAAAACGCTTCCGCTTGGAAAATGAAAGTCACCAGCAGCAATACCAAACGGTGCTGAGTCAGGTAGACCCGGCTGTCGTCGGCATTGCCGAAGAAATCATCGCGCTGATCGCCAAGGAAATTACTCCGAAGCTGAACGAGCATATCCATGTCGCCTTGCCCGACCACATCCAGTTTGCCATCTACCGCCTGCGCAACGGCATGGAAATCGTCAACCCGTTTTTATTTGAAATCCAAACGCTATACAGCAAAGAGTTTGCGCTGGCCAAAAGGGCAGCCGACATGATCAAATCCTCCTTCTCGCTGGATATTCCCGAGAGCGAGATCGGCTTTTTGGCCTTGCACATTCACTCTGCGATCAGCTATATGCCGGTTAATAAAGCCGTCCAGTTTACCAATCTGATTACGGAGCTCGTCGGCATTATCGAAGAGCGTACGGGAAAAACGATTGAGCGAAGTACAGTGGATTACGTCCGCTTGATCACACATCTGCGTTATGCCTGTGAACGCATCCGCCAGCAAAAATCCATTCAAAACCCCCTGCTGGATCGGGTCAAAGCCACCATTCCCGATTCCTACGAGCTGGCGGAAGAGCTGGCCCGGCACATTGCTTCCCGGTTGGATTCCCCCGTGCCGGATGACGAAGTGGGGTACATGGCCATGCATGTATTCCGGCTGACCAATCAGCCGACCGAATAAGCCTTCGTCTTTAAGAAAAGCAAAATAGCATGAAAAACCAGCGTGTTACTAGTTCGACTAGGCATGAGCGGTGATATCGTACGGCATAGTAAGGATGCCGTATGTTTCCCGACTCATGCCTTTTTTCGTACTCTCAGACGCAAAAGGAGGAGCTTATGTTACGCGGTTTGTTCTCTCGTAAAAAACAGCAGCAGGAAGTGACGCTACTGGCCCCCTTGACTGGCGAGGTCGTTGCTTTGACCGAAGTGCCCGATCCCGTTTTTGCCCAGAAGGTGGTGGGTGACGGTGCAGCCATTATTCCGACTGAAGGCGTGTTGGTATCGCCTTTGGCAGGAAGTGTCACTCACTTGTTCCCGACTCATCATGCCATCGCGCTGACAAGCGAAAGCGGCTTGGAAATTTTGCTTCATATCGGCATCGATACCGTCAAGCTGAAAGGAGAGGGATTTACTCCCCATGTCAAAGCCGGAGATCAGGTAAAACCGGGCGACAAGCTGATCAGCTTTGACCTGGATGTGCTCCAGAAAGCGGGCTGCCCGATCGTTACTCCGGTCGTGATTACCAACGGCGATCTGGTCGCCGAGAAAAAAGTCGTGTCAACCGGCAGCGTGCGGGCAGGCCAGGAGCCTCTCATGCAGGTGATCGTCAAAGGAGGAGCATCATGATTCGTTTTGACGTACATGTCACAGCCGAGGGTGGCCTGCACGCTCGTCCTGCAGCCCTCTTGGTCAACAAAGCAGGACAGTTTCAATCCAAAGTCACGGTGATCAAAGATCAAAAGAAGGCGGACGGGAAAAGCATTCTCGGCATCATGACGTTGGGTGCTTCCCTGGGAGACCGGCTGACATTTGAAATTGAAGGTGCGGACGAAGAGCAAGCCGCTGCCGCGCTCAAGGAACTGTTCGACAAGCAATTCGAAAGCTAATTGATGAGCCAGGACGGTGAACCAGTATGTTTAAAGGAATCCCGGTCTCGGCCGGCATCGCGATAGCTCCAATCGCCAGACTGACGGCCCAGCCTGCGGTCGCGGCAAACGATGAAAAGATTGATCCCAGCCGCAAAACGGAAGAATGGCAATGCCTGGAGCAAAGTATCGAGCTGGCCAAAGAACAGCTATCCCAACTGAAGGAAAAAGCGTTGGATCAGCTGGGGCCTGAGAAGGCGGAAATCCTGTCTGCCCATATCGCCTTCTTGGATGATCCATCATTTACAGGCGAAATGAAAGCTCGCATCGAGAACCAACTCTGTTCGGCCCAGGCCGCAGTCCAGCAGGTCGCCGGGGAGTTTGTCGCTTTGTTTGAGGGCATGGACAACGACTATATGAAAGAACGGGCGGATGACATTCGCGACGTCAGCCGCCGCCTGCTGAAAAACTTGTCGGGCGGTGACAGCCATTCCATCGGTTATCCTGAAGAACCGTTCATCCTGGTTGCCGAGGATGTCACCCCTTCGGAAACGCTTCAGCTCCCGCTCAGCCATGTCAAAGGCATCGCCACTGCAAAAGGCGGCCCCACTTCTCACGCCGCGATCCTGGCCCGCTCGCTTGGCATTCCTGCCGTAATGGGCGGCGGCGAAGCATTTTTGACTGCTGCGGAAACAGGCAAGCTGATGATTCTCGACGGCGCTACAGGGGAGTTGTTTCTCGATCCCGATGAGGGACAGCTCGCCTCTTTCCGGGAAAGGGCGGAACAGGAAGCGGCCGACCGGGAAACGCTGGAGGCATTGAAGGATTTGCCGGCTGTCACACTGGACGGTCATCGCGTGCATGTCGTGGCCAACATGGCGGTTCCCGAGGAAACAGAGGCACTGGTCGCCTCCGGTCTCGACGGCGTCGGACTGTTCCGCTCCGAGTTCCTGTTTATGGACCGGTCCAATCTGCCGGATGAAGAAGAGCAATTTACCGCTTATCAGCGCGTGGTCTCCGCGTTTCAAGGAAAGCCTGTCATCATTCGGACGCTGGATGTAGGGGGAGACAAACATCTGCCTGCACTGGCTCTGCCCCGGGAGGACAATCCTTTTCTCGGTTTCCGGGCTATCCGCATCTCGCTTGCTCGGCCGGAGCTGTTCCGCACCCAGCTAAGAGCCTTGCTTCGGGCGAGCGCGTACGGCCGCCTCCTGATCATGTTCCCGATGATTTCTCATCTGGAACAGCTTCGCGAAGCCAAGCGGCTCCTGGAGGAGGTCAAAGCAGAACTGCGGAAGAGCGGAACCCCGTTTGACGAGGAGATCGCCATCGGGATGATGATGGAAATTCCCGGCGCTTGCCTTCAGGCGGACGCCTTTGCCAAAGAGGTGCAGTTTTTCAGTATCGGAACCAATGATCTTGTTCAATACACACTGGCTGTAGACCGCATGAATGAGAACATCGCCCACCTGTACAGCTACTACCATCCGGCGGTTCTGAGACTGATCTCACACGTCATCAACGCCTCCCACCGGGCAGGGATCTGGACCGGGCTTTGCGGGGAAATGGCCAGTGATCCGCTGGCAACCGAGCTGTTGTTGGGAATGGGGCTGAATGAGTTTAGCGGAGCAGCAGCCGTCATGCCGAAGGTAAAGGCGCGCATCCGCAGCACCACGATGGATCAGGCTAAACAGGTAGCACGGCACGTACTCTCGCTTTCCAGCACAGAGGAGGTCTACTCCTATCTACGCGACAAAACAGAATAACCTGTTTTGTCCCTGCCTCTTGTAAGCGCTTGCAGTCATATGCATGTTCCTGTAGCTGTCTTTTTCGTCTCGTCAGGCAGTCCGATTCTCCGGTACGCCCTGCTTTTGTCCATCCATTATCACTTTCTCACCGGAGAACGGCTTTCTGATATACAACATTCAACAAGGAGGTATTATTATGCTAGCTTTTCTGCAACGGATTGGGAAAGCGCTCATGCTCCCAGTCGCGGCATTGCCGGCGGCCGCACTTCTGGTTTCCTTCGGGCTTCTCGACTACGAGAAGAACATTCCGCTCGGTGCGACGGTGGGAGGCTTCCTCAATCAATACGTAGCTCCGTTTCTCCATGCGGGAGGTTTGGCCATCCTCGACAACCTGGCCCTGATATTCGCTGTGGGTGTCGCCATCGGTCTGGCAGGCGATGCGGTCGCGGCATTGGCGGCGGTCATGGCCTATCAGGTGCTGGTCGGCATTTTGGCTAAAGTGCCGGCTGCGATGCCTTTCATCGACGATAACGTCGTGCTGAAAATGGGCGTTCTCGGCGGTATTTTGGCCGGTGCGATTGCGGCATTCTTCTACAACAGGTATCACGACATCAAGATGCCGGATTGGCTCGGGTTTTTCAGCGGCAAACGCTTTGTGCCAATCATCACCTCGCTCAGCATGGTCGTGATCGGCCTCGTTCTCGGGATGATCTGGGCTCCGATCCAGAACGTTCTCGATATGTTTGGAAACTGGGTGGTCAGTCTGGGTGCGATCGGGTCCGGAATCTTCATGTTCTTCAACCGCCTGCTTATCCCGTTTGGCCTGCATCACGTACTCAACGCGATTGCCTGGTTCCAGATCGGCTCGTTTACCGATGCGGCCGGCAACGTGGCTCACGGGGACTTGCACCGCTATTTTGCCGGTGACAAAACAGCCGGGATGTTTATGGCCGGTTTCTTCCCGATCATGATGTTTGCTCTTCCCGGCGCAGCATTTGCCATTATTCATACGGCTAAAAAAGAGAAGCGCAAAATGATCGCCTCGGTTTTCATGAGTGCGGCGCTCGCTTCTTTTCTCACAGGAATCACGGAACCGCTTGAATTTGCTTTCATGTTCGCGGCACCATTGCTGTACCTGGTGCATGCTGTTTTGACCGGACTCTCCGGTTTCATCGTGACGTCTCTGGGCATCAAGCACGGATTCGGCTTCTCGGCCGGTCTCATTGACTATCTGGTCAATTTCCACTTCTCTACAAACGCGTGGCTGATCATCCCGATCGGTCTTGCCTTTGCGGTCGTCTACTACTTCCTGTTCCGCTTCATCATCGTCAAATTCAACCTGAAAACGCCGGGACGGGAAGATGATGAGGAAGAGACTGAGAAAAAGGCGGGGAATACGTCCATGCATGATAAAGCCCAGGCCGTTCTCTCTCTGATCGGCGGCAAGGAAAACGTAGTCAGCGTCGACGCGTGCATAACACGTCTGCGTCTGGTGCTGAAGGATGACAAGATCGTCAATGAAAAGGGATTGAAGGATCTGGGGGCTGCCGGTGTCATGAAGCTGGGACAGGGCAGCGTGCAAGTGGTTTTTGGCACTCAGTCCGAGGTGCTGAAGGACGAAATCAAGAAACTGTAAAACAGATGAAGGGCTGGAAGAATGCCAATGAAACGTTTGTTGGATTGCACGGCGTCCGACTTTGCGCGGATGTCGGGACAGGATTTGAAGCAGTCGATCAAAGCCTCTGAAGGCCGTGTCCTGGTAGCCGAGGTCATTTCCGCCTTCACTCCGCTGTATCCGAGCGTGAGCAATGCTGAGCTGGCAGCTTCTTTTGGGGCCGACATGATCCTGCTCAATTTCTTTGACGTCTTTTCTCCTCATGTCGAGGGATTGACAAGCGCAAAGCCTGAAGAAATAGTCCAGGACCTCAAGCGGCTGATCGGAAGGCCTGTGGGGCTGAATCTGGAGCCGGTCGACCCAGACGCCAGACAAGCGGAGCAGCTCCACTCCCTGCCTCCTGGCAGACTTGCTTCTGCCAAAACGTTTGCCGCTGCCAAAGATCTCGGTTTTGACTTCATCTGCTTGACCGGAAACCCCAAGACAGGGGTTACCAACCGGGAAATCCGGGAGGCAATTCAAACAGCCCGGACAGTGATGGGAGCAGAGATGCTGATTATCGCGGGAAAAATGCATGGAGCCGGCGTGGAAGGGGAAGCTGGCGGTGATTTGGTCGCAAAGCAGACGATCATCGATTTTATCGAAGCAGGAGCGGACATTATCCTGCTGCCTTCCCCCGGCACAATTCCCGGCATCACTCTCGACTCGGCAAAGGCCATGGTCGATACAGTTCATGCCCACGGAGCTTTGGCTCTGCTCGCGACAGGAACCAGCCAGGAAGGCTCCGATGAGGCCACGATCCGGCAGATCGCGCTTGCCAGCAAGATGGCAGGTGCCGACCTATACCATATCGGGGATGCCGGGTACAACGGAATCGCCATCCCGGAAAATATCATGCACTACTCGATTACCGTGCGCGGCAAGCGCCACACTTACGTCCGTATGGCTTCTTCTGTATTGCGGTAACTCGGCTTTCGGC
This sequence comes from Brevibacillus sp. FSL K6-2834, assembly GCF_038592925.1. Taxonomy (NCBI): domain Bacteria; kingdom Bacillati; phylum Bacillota; class Bacilli; order Caryophanales; family Paenibacillaceae; genus Brevibacillus; species Brevibacillus sp. FSL K6-2834. The sequence goes on along the minus strand of NZ_CP151945.1, from coordinate 70,441 downwards.
TAAACGATATGGGCCCAGCGTATGAAAGCTTGCTAAAAACAGATGCAAGACGACAGGCAGCGATTGATCACGCCGAAGCATGCCGAAGCGGTTCTTTCACGGGGAGAACCGCTTTTTTCTGTAAACTGACATCCATTCTATGTTCGGATACACTCTCTTTTCCGCTCGATGTTTGGACAATCTGCAGGTCCTCCTGTTATCTGCTTTTCAAACCGCTCCAGACGGCTTAGAAATTCTCCGCAGGCAGATTCACTCCTCGGTGCCATCATGGCCAGCTCATACGCAATTGTTCGTTTCCATATATCCAGCTGCTTCCGATTCGCTTCGTGAACGTCCACCTCTCCCACCCCTCGCTACATCGTTAACGAAATCTCTTTCCTGCAATCGCCACTCCATTTTGCTATAACAGCAAAGTCAGACAGATAAATAAATCTCGCAGCTGGCATTTCAACATACGTGTCAGCACGGGAAGGTGATTGGCTTTAAAATCGTACTCCCCCTTTTCGTACTTGAGGTACGTAGACGCATTCTTGAACCCTAAAGCGGCAGCCATTTCCTTTAGGGTAATGCCGATTTCCATCCTTCTTCGTGCAATGAAATTCAGGTTTATCCTCTCCAACGGTAAACCCCCTTTTTTTGCCAAATAAGCAAAATGTTATTATCCATATCTTACCTTTTCATTTTCAGCAAAGTCAAGCATATCCTTGTCATTTCAACAAACCGCTATTTTCCATTATGGAAAATTGGTAGAATAGTATTGCTATGATGGAAAGGTTGTGACACTATGTCAATCGTCGGTCAACGGATCAGATACCTTCGGGAAAAACATAAATGGTCCCAAATCCAATTGGCCGAAAAATTGGGCATTCACAATACCGTTCTTTCCCGCATCGAATCGGGCGAGAAAAAAAGCGTGGATAATCACCTGATATCCAAGGCTGCTGACGTATTTTCGGTTACGACTGATTTTCTGCTCGGAAAAACGGAAAACCCTACTCGCAATGGGACATCGCAAACAACCGGGTCAGATGAGCACATCTCCTTTTTTGACCTGGAGGGGCTATCCGAAACGGAAATTGATGAAGTGAAGAAGCATATCGAGTACCTCAGGTGGAAGGCGCTGCACGGTAACAAAGGAACAAACAAGTAGCAGCGGTCATCCACAATTGTCCTGCTCTGCTCGAATATAAAGCTGGAAAAAGCCGCAAGCATTTTTCGTTGTGATGGCCGCCTTATTTCTGTGCCAGGCAACATTGCACCCTGCGGCATTTTTTACACCATAAAAAGGAACATACGTTCTCTGTTGTTTCGGAAGGGGGAATCACCACATGCTCTCTCATTACCGGCAAACGGATTTGGAACGCTGGTTGACCCAAATATATGCGGATGTTGGCATCAGTCATTGTGGCGACCTGCAAGAAAGGCCGCTGGCCGAGATGCTTGGCATCGAATTGTACTACCGTCCCTGCCCCTCGATGCGTTATGAATCCGGCAATTACCGCAGCATTACGGTCAATTCAACCCTGCCAAGGCCTGTTCAGCGCGAACATTTTTTTCATGAGCTGGGCCATATTTTACGGGGGCATACCGGGAAGCAGCACCAGATGAATCCCGCTTTTCGTCAGTTGCAGGAGGCGCAAGCCGAGCAATTTGTTCTCTATGCGGCCATGCCTTTCTTTCTCCTGGCGCCCCTGCTTCTCGCCTACCGTGAATGGGTACCGTCCTCGGTCTTGTCGATGGAATTTGGCGTGACAAGGGAACTGGCTGACAAGCGTATTGCCCAGATTAAACGGCGAATTATTTCTGAGGGAATACGAAGGGGAGGAAAAACGAGGAAAAGGAAAAGTGCTCAATGAGAAACCGCGATGTATGCAAACAAATAAAAAGTGCCGGAGAAAATAATCCGACACTTTTTTTATGTTAATTCGATCCAGGCCTGCGACCATTTCTCGATCCCCAGTATGACCGGTTCCAAAGCAAGCCCTTTTTCCGTTAGCGAATATTCCACCCGTACCGGGGCAGAATCTGTATACACGTGACGATGTACCAAGCCTTCTTTCTCCAAATCCTTCAGCCGCTCAGACAAAAGCCTTCCGCTGATCGGAAGCGCCTCTTCGATGGCACAGAATCGCTGCGGTCCGGAAAGCAACTGATACAAGATCAAACCAGTCCACCGCTTGCCCAAGAGCTGCATTCCTTTTTCAAACTTCGGACAGAGAGAGGACTGCTTCATAGTAATCACCTCGATTCAATTCCAGTATAACGCTCTTTTGAAAATCCTTCAAAGTGTTGACGTGTTATAATTATTAATTTATACTTACTAACGAAATGTAACCTAATTACTATATTGAATAACCGTAGGAGGTCACTTTATGGAAAGACAATTTGATCAACGTACCGAGTGGGGGCTTTTGCTCTTGCGCGTAGTTGCAGGTATAGCGTTTGTCATGCACGGAATGTCAAAATTCCAAATGGGACTCGATCAGGTTGCCGGTTGGTTTGGCAGCATGGGTATTCCCGGCTTTTTCGCTTATGTCGTCGCGTTTCTTGAGCTCTTGGGCGGAATTGGCTTGATTTTGGGCATTGGCACCCGAATTTTGGCAGCTCTGTTGGCAGTCGTGATGGCCGTCGCTACGATCAAGGTGAAAATTGCAATGGGCTTCCTCGGTGGGGAAAGTGGTCCTGGATATGAGTTGGATCTGCTTCTATTCTTTATCCTGCTGCTTTTCGTTCTCTCCGGACCGTCCTTCTATTCCCTCGACCGCCTTTTGTTTCAACGCCGTTCAAGCAAATAAAGACCGCAGCATATTGCAAAAACCGAATGGTGCCGGGACAATCCGGTGCATTCGGTTTTTTTGCGCTCAGTCACCAACTTTTGACCGGAACTTCTCTGCAGGCGGCATGTTCTTGGGCCCGGGTACACATGATAGTAACGATGAGGAGGTGAGTCTTTGATGCCAAACCAAAACAAGCGCAGCAACATTATCTACCACCCTGAAACCGAGGTGCCCGCAGGTTCGATTGACAAGCGGAAAGTGGTCAGATCCCAACCAGACGAGCAGTATCCGATTCCCCGCGCACATCCGGTTCCTTGGCAAGAGGATTGAGGAGCTTTACATACCGTTTTAAGGATGCGATCAAATCCCTACCCGATGTTCAGGCAATCCCATCAACAATAGGAGGACTTTTCGCTGTGAAACGCATAACCTTTCTCACCGTTTTTGTCCTGATTTTGTCCCTGTTCACTGTCCATGCCGCAGCCAACCAGGATGTCCCCTACCACTTTGGATTCAAGAAGAGCAAGGGTGGACAGCTTCCCTCGATTGACCAGGAGGGCTTTAAAGGCATCGTCGATAAGCACGAAGCCATTTTTCTCGGGGATACCTCCAAAAAAGAGCTGTTTCTTACGTTTGACAATGGCTATGAAAACGGGTTCACCCCTCGTATTCTGGATATCTTGAAAGAAAAAAAGGTACCCGCCACTTTTTTTGTTACCGGGCATTATGTAAAGGATCAGCCGGAGCTGTTAAAACGGATGACCGCTGAGGGGCATATCATCGGGAACCACTCCTGGAGCCATCCGGATATGACACAGATATCCAATGAGCGGATCAAGGAAGAATTGGATAAGGTAAAACAAGCTGTAGCCGAAGTTACCGGGCAAAAAGAGATGGCCTTTTTGCGTCCGCCGCGAGGAATTTTCAGTGATCGTACACTGGCGGTCAGCAAGAAACTGGGGTATACGAATGTTTTTTGGTCGATAGCCTACAAGGACTGGGATACGAAAGCGCAAAAGGGCTGGAAGTACGCCTATGACAGTGTCCTCGCCCAGCTTCATCCCGGAGCGGTTATTTTGTTGCACTCGGTTTCAAGAGATAACGCCGAGGCGCTTTGCAAGATTATTGACGCCGCACGAGCGCAAGGGTACGAATTCAAAAGTCTGGACCTCCTGCGCCCGACTCTCCCGCATCCTGCTCCGTGATCTCCCATCTTTCCCGGTTTTACCGGATTCATTACAGCCAAAACAGGAACCTGCCGCTACGCTTTGCACGGCAGGTTTTTTGTGTGGATCGCCACATGCGGCGGGGACCGCTTTTTCCCAACCGCATACGATGCAATAGAAGCACAATCCCGGTTCTTTAAAAAGGGAGGTGATTTTCATCCCGGCATACCGCATACGCATCTCGATCAATAAACTCCGCCTCTATCTCTTTGACGGCAATCGCCTCATCCGTTCTTATCCCGTCGGTCTGGGCAAAATTGCGACCTCTACCCCGCGCGGCAACTTCACGATCATCAACAAGGTTCCCTACCCCAATTCTTACCGCGGAGGTCCATTGTCCGTTTTCGGCACCTATTGGATGGGGCTGAGCAAGCCTCATTACGGCATTCACGGCACCAATAATCCATCATCGATCGGCCATTACGTCTCACGCGGCTGTATACGCATGCATAACCGAGATGTAGAGAGCTTGGCCAAGCTGGTTCCCATTGGTACGCCAGTGCAGATTCGTCAGGAATAGGCTGAGGTAGATCAACAAAGGCAAACTAGTTCAACATCCAATCGATGGCTGGGGGCCATACTCCAAGCCAAGAATAATTGTAGAAAAAAGTGCTCTATCCAATAAATTTGCTTGGAAGACAAAGGGGATGGTATTATATGTAAAATATATTTGAAAGGAGTTGATGATTTGCGGAATTTGTTCCTATTTTTCATATTTACCTGCTTATTCGTGACGGCTGGATGTGTTAAAAACGACAACTTATTACCCGATGACTCAATAAAAGAGCAAACGTTAAAAATTGGAGTCATTGGACAGTCTCCCGCCGTTACTGAAACAAATATTGTTTTCACAGAAACAACATTTGAAAAGCTGAGTAACGCCACTGATACGGATTTCGATGCTCTATTTATCATGCCGGAGAAACTCGAAGAAGCATCACATGCGCAATATGCCAAACTCTAGAAAAGTGTAAAATACCCCGTATTCTTTATCGGATCTACAAAGTCATATTACCCATTCACAGAGGAAACTTTAACTTATTCCAATGCTCCCTCAACACATTCAGGTATGTATGCAACTGGGATGATTTATGAGGATGGACAGATTAAAATATTTGAGTATGGTTTAAAAAATGGAGAGAAGACAGAGGAGAATCTTAAAGCTTTGTACACAAATATTTTTAATTATAAATGAATTTGTCTTAAGAAAAACGAACTAGCTTATAAATGTTTAATAACTACGCCGAAAAAGGGGCTATCCCTCGTCATTCTTTTGACTTTGGAATGCCCCTTTGTGTCATGTAATTTCCGGTGACAGAAAGATACTTGTATCCACTATAGAAGTATCGGTAATGTTTTAAAGCATTTGCGACACACTGCCATCTCTGCATTTGTTTACAATAGCAATAAATCTGGGTCGATAAGTATCCGAGACTTTTAACCTTTGGGACACTTCACCGTATCCACATGCAGCGCTTAAAGCGTCTAAAGACTGCAGTTTTTGAGGATGTTCTTTTTTCACTTCTTCCAACGGCCTTCCACTATATTTGGCAATACGTTGTGTTGCTTCTTCGTAAGTTAGGTCCTCAACAACAACTTTCTCTTCTTCCGTTGAAGCATGGGTACCTTCGGTTTGAGCGGAGGCAAAACCACCAAGGCTAAGAACGACGAACAGCATACTCAATACAGCAAAAAACGACTTTTTCATTTCTTCCTCCCTATGGGCTAACCATATTCGTTAACAAAAAGAAATGGTTTCCCAAGTATTGCAAAAAATATTATCAAATGATTCATCACCATAACCCGTGCTAGACATTGAAAAAACGCAGATGTTCCTCTATCGTGGGAGTTGTCGAGACAACCACTGAAAAGGAGGAAATCTGCGTTGTGCCTTGATTTTAGCACAGACTTTGTCAGACTTCCATCATTCCATCTCACTCATTGGGAAAAAACAACGGAAACGGATTGGATCGCTGTTCTGGAACCGAATTCTGCTTGTTATCTTTGTCCGATCTGTCTCCGAGCCAGTACCAACCATGCCCGTCCTGGACGGCGTATTCTTCGTCATCGTTTCGTTCCTTCTTGGGGGACCGTCTGGGTATCCGTTCCCGTGTATCGCCAGCGCTGTGCGAGTTGTGGGCTTACATGGACAGTGGAATGGAACGGTATCCCGCCTCGAGGATTGGTCACCTCTGCTTTTCAAGAGATGGCGGTGGATATGTGCCGCGGCCGGGATTTGCTCTCGGTTGCCAAGCAATTGAGTGTGGCCTACTCGACACTCGAACGCTGGTACTACCAACTGGCCCCCCAACGCCTTGCTCAACCAAAAGAACATGAAGCTCCTGAAGTGGTCTGTCTGGATGAGTTTGCGTTGCAAAAAGGACATAAGTACGGCGTGAACCTCATGGATGCTCAAACCGGTCATATCTGGCAAGTCACAGAAGGACGTTCACGTGAACAGGTACGAAACGCCCTGCAGCAATGGCCCTTTCGTAAGGCTCCCCATGTAGTTGTCACGGATTTGGCTCCAGGAATGGCTGAAACAGTACGCCAAGTCTGGAAGCATACCCTTGTGGTAGCAGATAAATTTCACGTGATCCAGCTTTTCTCGAAAGCGTTGGAAGCTACCCGAAAACGCACTCATGCTCGTGGAACACATCGTCGGGGCAGACATGAGCAACGCCTGCTCCATACGATCCCTGACAAGCTGAAGCCCGAAGAGCTTCAGGAACTGAAGAATTGGTTAGCAGAAGATCCACACCTCAAACGACTCTACTTTGCGCTTCAAGACATAAGAACCGTGTATGCCGTTCAAACCCAAGAGGCAGGCGAGGAAGCACTTCAGAAATGGATTGACGACCATCTCTATTCTCCGACTCCTGCGGTTCGTTCCATTGCCAAAACGATTGTCCAGTGGCGAGAGCCCATTCAGAATTATTTCTCCTTTCGGGTAACGAATGCCAAGATTGAAGGGACACACAACAAAGTGAAGGTGATCAAACGAAGAGCCTACGGCTACCGCAATCTAGAGAGATTCAAGATTCGCATTAGACTGGAGTGTAAACCGGCTACATAACTACGAAAAACTGCGATAGAGGGAGATCAAGCACGTTTTACGGTGAAGAGCTTATCAAATTCCTTTCCGAATAGTTGTATGATGGAAAAGAAATCCTACCATTCCGGAAGGGGCAATTTCGAATGAGCACACAAACGGCACTGATTATTGTCGATGTTCAATCCTCGATCGTGGAATACTGCTATCAGGGAAATAAAGTGGTGGAACGGATTCAAACGCTTCTCGAAAAAGCACGGCATGCGAACATTCCCGTCCTTTTTGTCCAGCATAACGAGCCCGAAGGCAGCCCGCTCGCCACTGGCACCCCCGGATGGCAGATACATCCCACCCTTTGCCCGCATCCGGATGAACCGATCATTCAAAAAACGGCATGCGATTCGTTCTTCGAAACTTCCTTGCAAGACGAATTAAAGGCTCGCAGCATCGATCATTTGGTGATCGTCGGCTTTCAGACCGAGTACTGTATTGATACGACATGCAGAACGGCAGTCTCGCACGGCTACGAAGTCACCCTTGCCGGTGATTGTCACTCTACGACCGATGACGCCGTCCTGAAGGCGGCGGATATCATTGCCCATCACAATGCGAATTTGAATGGATTGGGTACTCCGAAAAACATTATTACCGTAAAAGAGTCTCGTGAGATTTTTGAATAAAGAAAATCCCCCGAGGAGTCTGCCTCCAAGGGGGATTTTGATTATAGGAATTAGAGCATTACTAATGCTACTTCTGACAAAGAAAATGACCAATTATTATTTTGCCAAAAAACTTACAAGCTCCCGATTAAACTTCTCTAACTCGTCATAAAACAACCCATGCCCGCTGTACAAAAATGGGACCAGCTCCGAGCCCTGGATACCGGCATGCATAAATTCGGCAAAGGGGTACGGACATACTTTGTCCTGAACGCCATGGAAAATAGCGGTTGGAACGGAAACAGCGGACAAATCCCGGCGCAGGTCCTCATCTCGCAGAGAGACGGCGCACATTGCCGTTGCGTGACCAGATGCCTCCATACCCAGTCCGTGCATCCAGTCTTTGATACCCTCCGTCACGTAGCTCGCAAAAAACATGTCCCCAAAGTCATTCAGCATTTTCGGCCGATCTGTATAGGTTGCCTGGATGAGACTGTTGACCTGCTCCTTTGTCATTCCGTACGGGTAATCCGGACGTCTGGTAAACAGAGGGGCTGCCGCCGCAAAAAGAGCCAGCTTGGAAACCTTATCTGCTCCGTATCGGGCCATGTATCTGATCGCGATGGCTCCTCCCATGGAAAATCCGGCGAGAGTGATATTCTCCAGCTCCAGGGTGTCTATGACCACCCGAATATCATCTGCCAATCGATCGTAGGAATACCCTCTCCAGGGACGGTCCGACTTTCCAAATCCGCGCAGGTCGACTCCAATGCATCTGTACCCCATTTGGGGAAGCTGGTTGAACTGATATTCATACATTTTGTGATTAACCGGCCAGCCGTGGATAAACAGCACTGGTTTTCCATTGCCCGGGTCGAGATCCTCCACGTAAAGATTTACATTTTGTTCAACCGCAACGTAATAGCCCATCAAAATTACTCCCCTTCTGGATGATTGCCTATGCATACCTTATGTGGGGAAGAGCAGGATAGATACTTGTCTTGCAACAAAGCATGTAGTCCGACCACCGCCGTGCAGCGCCGCAATGTGTTCGCGAAAGGCGCGCGTCCGGCCGCTGCCTCGATATAGCGGCAGGCTAGCCATCATCGCAAACGAACCGCCAGTGCCTTTTTCATTAACACGCTAGGCCAACATTTGCGTCTTGCGGGAAAAGACCTCAATTTGTTGCTTTATAACGATCAAAAAATGAACACCCGGTTCTCCAAAAACGTAGAGAACCGGGTTCGTCCATAACATAAAAGCTTGAACACTGTTTGGGGAGACGAAGCCGACATCAGACTCCGATTAATTCTTAGACGCTGGGGCAGGGGCAGGGCCGGCTTTTTCTGTTTGCGTCATACTGTCCCCTTTTGATTTTGCCATATCGATTTCTTCTTGCGTAGGCGGCGCTCCAACCGCAAAGCCCTTGATTATTTTTCCGAGCGTTGCAGTGTCAAAATCATCACGAGTGTACAATTCTACCGTGAATCCCTCATGCTCCCAAATCACGATACCGTTCGCGAAATAGACCTTGGCCCCTTCAATAACCTCAGTCTTGACCGGGTCAGTAGTGCCGATGCCATTTTCACCGCCCTGAGAGATCAAGAAATCAGCCGTTTTCTCGCCGTGACTGTATTGTACTTCCACCATGGTTTTTCCGTGAATGACAGTGTTGACGTATTCATAATCTGCGATCCAGGAGGGCGCGGGGAAATTCATGCCTGTTGCCAAGCGAGCTTCCTGCAGAGTCAGCTTTGGAGATGCCGGCCATTCTGTCACTGCGGAATCCGCTCCCCTATCCTGCCCGGCCGATACACTCTTTTCAGAAACCGGCAGTTCCTTGTATTGGACAATTTCCATATTCCCAACTTGAAAACGTGCCAGGATTGACTGGATCATGCCTTGCGCGTAGGAGGTCGTCGAAAGCGCACCGCCAATGAGAACTATAACAGCAGCAGCCGCAGCGGCCGTTTTCCATTTTCTATTCATCAGAGCTTTCCCACCCTTTTTCGTATTTTGGAGTTGAATGGTTCCCGTCTCGATTTTGTTTACCAGACGCTTGTAAATGCGCTCCTTGGCCAAGCTGTTATTGATCTCCGCCTTTTCAAGCAATTCAACGACGTTTCCATATGTCTTCGGATCATGTTTTTCACTCATCCTTGAACCTACCTGCCTCCAAGATTTTGTGTAGCTTTTTTAAACTCCTGTAGACCACGACACCGATATTGGACTCGCTTACACCCATTAGCTCGGCTATTTCTGAATTTTTCAGACCGGCAGCGAATTTCATTGCGATAATATTGCGTTCTTTATCGCGCAGCTTTGCCAGTGCTTTAAACAGTGCCTGATGATCATCGTCCCGGATTGCCAGCTCTTCGGGAGACGGCTTGGGCATGATCAGCTCTGTTATGGAATCCAGCGAAAAGTGGAATCTTTTTTTCCGGGCGCGATAGTAATCTGTCACAGTGTTTCTGACAATCGCGAACAGCCATACATCAAATTTTGCTTTTTCCTCCGAGAAACTGTGGTATTTGGAGATGACCGTTTCAAAAACTTGACTGCAAATATCTTCTGCCTCGTACTGATTGTGAATCCGGTAGCAGATATACTTGTACACGCGATCGAAGTATATTTCGTAAATTTGAGAAAACTGCTCTGTAGATAAAACACCCTCACGGAGCCTGTCTTTTTGATCGTGGCAGATTTCCATATGTACTCTGGCACTTTCCAACTCCTTTCCTCCTTTCTGCCTTTCTCCCTTCCCATTTGTCCATCTTGTATAGGGAAGTTTTACGTATGTTAATACGTCGCCTCGCCAAAAGCATTAACAAATCGTTTTGAAATTGTTGTTTTTGAAAGGCGGGTGGTTTAGAAGGAGCCAGTTTAGAACGTACGCGGCTTTACGACAAGCCGAGCAAGCAGCTGCCACGGCAAAAAGCCCTCCCCGGATGGCTCCGCAGGAGGGCTCTTCTCATTTTTTCATCGACATATGCAGCTTTTCGACAGTTTTACAGTTTTTGTGGCTCCGTCCCATTCCACCTTCAAGCCAAGTGCCGAGGCGAGCTCTCGAGCGGGAGCATATGCCGTCCCGGACTCAATCGTTCCGTTCAAAGCAAGCCCATTTACGCTGACCTGCTTCGCCGCTGGATTCCATGCAGGAACCACTCCAACCGCTTCCGCAACCGCTCGAACAGGCAGGAGGGAAACTCCGTTTTGGAGATACCCCTGAGCCGAAAGCTGAACTCCGTTTATTTCAATCGTTACCTTCTGAGGCAGCGTACCTGCAGCGATTGCCCTTTTCAACCCATAAACTTCAGCAAGCCCGGTTACTATCGCTCTTGCACACGCACGCCGGTACGTATCGCTCTTCAACAGCTCAGCTTCTTCCCTATTGGTCATAAACCCGCACTCCGCGAGGATCGCGGTCATGTTTGTTTCCCTCAGCACATGGAAATTCTCTGCTTTGACCCCGCGGTTCTTCCGGCCGGTAGCGAGGACAAGCGCACGCTGAACGGCTTCGGCCAGCTTTACGGCTGCGGGAGGCCGCGATGTGTAGACAAACGTCTCGATGCCGTTTGCGTCGTTCCAATCATTCCCGAAGGCATTTGCGTGAATGGAGACGAATGCATCTGCCCTCCAGGCGTTGGCCTTGTCTGTGCGTTCCTGTAACGGCACGTCCCGGCTGCCGTCGTCAGCGTGGGTAAACAGCGTCTCTACCCCATCGTATTGTTTCAATTCATCACGGACATAACGGGCGACCACGCTGTTGAAGTGGAACTCCCGCATGCTGTCGTCCGGCGTTCGCTTTCCCGGTGTTTCCGGGCCGTGTCCTGCATCTATCGCTATCTTCACGACATATCACCATCCCCATGCTTTTCCTTCTCCTGTCTCCGCTTGATGGCTCTGGCCAGCTTGTGTTCGATCTCATCCGAAACGGCATTCATCGCCCACTCCGGTACCCACTTTTCCCAACCAGCTCGAACCACATTGGCCGTCATGCTTTTCCAAATGTGCAAGCCGAATGCCGCAATCAGAAAACCAAAGCCAATCCCCGGTGTTCCGATTACCGTATCGATCAGGTGACCTACTGCCGGCATGAAGAGCAGGAATGCTGTCCGAAAAGCCCCGTTGATTCCGTATTCGGATGCGTAAGAACCATCAATTTTGGAGGCCCTGTATCCCGCTATCCAGTCCATGGCGATCAGAAAGACGTACCATGTCATGATTAACATCCTCACGGGATTTTCTCCGTATAAAAAATGAAAAGCCGAGATACAAGCGGCGCCAGCTGCACCAGATATGATTGAGTCTTTCATGCTTATCATCCCTCCCTTAGGAAAAAAAGTCGGGGAGCCGCAGCTCCCCATAAAAAAACGCCTTCACTCGTAGTTGAGGAATGGCGTTCGCTATTGTTGTTCAACTTGTGCGGAGCTTGATATTCTTCCCCGTGAATGGCAGGTGGATGAAGCTTGTCCGTGTTGTCGTTCTAGGTGATCTAAAACTCAAGATGATGTTTTTCATCTCACCTGCCTCCAATGAAAAACACTCCTCGTATGAAGAGCGTCTTACCGCATTTACTTGAATTTAACTGCGGTACCGTAGCCTGTGTGCAAAGCCCCATTTAGATTATACCTAAAACAAATTACTGCATCTGCACCTTGCTCTTTTGCCTTTTCCCCGATTAAATCAACGATAAAATTAAAGTCATTTGTAACTTTTGCAGACGTTACAATAACAGTCCCTAATGGTTCATAGTCCCTGTTTAAATGATCAGAGGTAATCACTAAGATGCGAGACTCATTACTTGTTTCTTTCTTTCCTCCAAATATGTCCATATAGAAAGAATCCCCTCCTTAGTTGAGAGTATTCTATACAGGGGAATTTTTACCTTCCGTTCATTCTTCAAACAACTTCAACCAGAATTGATTTTCATACCAAGTCAATTCCTAAACGACTATCAATTCGGATTTATATCCAAACAAGAACGACTTCCATTTGAAAGCACCACCACCCCAGTAAAATCGTTTTAATCTGTCAACGCCGGAATTAATTTGACCCACGAGCGCCGGTATAATTTTGACCCACCTGTGCGCCTGGTGTCGAATAGATTCCGGTTTTTAGTTTTTCTTTGAGCCGGTAGCTGTTCCCCCGGATGTTCACGACGTGGGAGTGATGCAATAAGCGGTCGAGAACAGCTGTAGCAAGAACGGGATCGCCCATGAGTTCGCCCCATTCGCCAAAGCTCTTGTTGCTAGTCAGAATCATGCTTCCTTTCTCGTAGCGTGCACAAACCAACTGAAAAAACAGGTTTGCAGCGAGCGGATCGAGGGGGAGGTAGCCCACCTCGTCCACGATGAGGATGCGTGGCCTGAGATATACCCTCATTCGTTTGTCCAGGCGATTCTCTTCATAAGCTTTTCGTAAATCGCCCACGAGCTGCGCGAGAGAGACGAAATACACAGGCAATCCTTGTCCAATGGCCTCCATAGCGATAGCAACGGCTAAATGCGTTTTCCCCACGCCGGGAGGCCCGAGAAACAACACGTTTTCTTGCCTCCCAACGAACGTCAGCGCAGCCAGTTCACGAATCAGTCGTTCATCAATCCCCGGTTGAAACGAGAAGTCGAATTCGTTGAGCGTACGCCGATAAGGGAGGTGAGACAGCTTCATGCGGACCTCTACATTTCGGCGCTGGCGATCCTGAATCTCAGCGTCCAGTAGATCATTGAGGAAAGAGAGATACGTGCTTTGGCTCCGGCTGGCAGCTTCCAGCTTGGCATCAAGCGATTGGGCGGCTTGACCCAAACCAAGTTCCTCCAGACGCTGGCGGGCTTGTTCGAGCTCAATCATGCGCCCACCTCCACAAGACGTTCATACACGTCCAACGGACGCACTTCCACGTCTTGTACAGGAATCTGAACGCCTTGCGGCTTTGGATAAGCATATCCCTGAGCTGTACTCAAATTCGTGTATTGGTCCTCACACATCACTAGCCTTCGGGATTGGTACTGCTTCTCGTGCCGGGCGATGAGCTGCTTCTCGCAGTATATTTCGACGAATCTGTTTACCTCTCGTACCTTTACTTCACGTCCGCTATACCGCCATGGAACGCCATAACGAACGCCGTCGTAGCTCACAAATCCGTCACGGCTTACTTTCCTCGGTTCAAACCGGTACTTTGCCCATCGTTCCGGAGACGGAAGCATACCGAGCTTCTCTTGTGCCAAGCGATCGATCGGTCTTTCCCCAGTTGTACCGTGGATACGACGGTTTTGCTCATCGCACCAGTGTCTGGCTTGGCGATTTAGGTCACCAAGATCGGTGAATGATCGCCCTGGCATGAAGTTCTGCTCGATGAACTGAACGCTTCTCTCGACCTTTCCTTTCGTTTGGGGACGTCGTACGCGGCAAACTTTGGGGATCAAGCCGATAGCCGCAGCAAAATCTTCAAACAACGGATGCCATCTCGGCTTTCGATCATCGCCCATGCCAAGAATAACGGTCTTCATTTGGTCGGTTAGCATGGTCTTTGGAACACCGCCGAAGTATTCCAAACCGTTCATCAAGCAGCGTAAGAAACTGTGGATGTCACAGCGCTTTGTAAATTCGATGTACATCGCTCGGGAGTAACCCAACACCATCGTAAAAACGGGGATTTTACGCACTTCACCGTTTAAATCGATGTACTCGCAAATCTTCCAGTCCACTTGGGCTTGGTGTCCGGCTTTTGTCTCATAGCGTTGCACCGCAGGTGCCTGTTTTGGAGGTCGACGGGGCTTCACATAGTCCTTGATGATCGTAATGCCCCCCGTGTAACCTCGCTCTTTCAAGAGACGCAGCAGCACTTCACAATTGAAAATTCCCTTTTCGAGGTATAGATCCAGCAAGGCTTTGAACGGATCGAGTTTTGAGACTCTCTTCTTACGCGGACGAGGTTCCGGAATTCCTTCTGCGCGGAGGTATTTTCGTATGGTATTACGGGAATGACCCGTTTCCCTTGTGATTTCGCGGATACTCTTGCCGCTCACTTGAAGTTCGTGTAATCTGATCACAGTCCCACTCCTTAGCATATGTCTCCCCTCTGAAGCTACTTTGGTCGGTAATTTCAGAGAGAGGTATTCTACAGGGGTGGGTCATTTTCATTCCGGCGAACCTGGGTCAATTTTAACCCGGCGGTGACAAATCAGATGGTAATAAAACAGAAAAGCCACTCGGGTGGCTTTCCATATTTGCTTACAGTACAAGATTATCATGGGTTTAGGAACAAGGTTTCTCAGTTCTGTTTCAAAAGTAGATCATGATTAAATCATCGGTGACTTACTTAAACCATAGTGAAGATAGCCAGATGTTTCTTCGAATATCCCGACAGGTGGTGCAGTAAAAAATTACTGTACACAGCCCTTGAGTGTAGACTTGACCACTGAGAAGAGATGCCCTGAGGAGGGGGAAAGGCAATGAGGAAGTTAACAATTCTACTAATCGTAGTGTTCAGTTTACTTGTGCCGCTTATGGCTTTTGGACAAACGCAAAACAACTATTAGTATCAATGTACGATTGATCCAAGCCTTACCGATTTTGAAAACGGGAAACATTGGGTACAAACAATCACGTATCAAAATGGGGCAACGACAACGATTAATGAAGGAGATACATTTCCATTCCTGATGTTAAACAATAATTTTATACCTAACGCGGATATTGCCATCAAAAATGGATATTCCCTGGTTCTAATCAGACTGGTCACCGAAGAATTAGGGGGCCGGGTGAACTGGGATACGATGAACAATACGGTAGTCATAGAATCTTCAGGCACTATAGGCAAAAAAATAGTACTAAAAGCAGGAGATCGAAATGCAGTCATCAATGGCAAACCGGTCGTTTTACCATTTGCTCCACAATTGATTGACAATAGAGTTTATGTCCCTTCAAGAACCGTCGCAGAAGCATTTGGGGCAGACATCAGCTATACTGTCGGGATTATGCCTTTTTCAAATCCTTTGTTATCGATTGATACCAGAGCGAAAAATGTGACGAAGGAAAAGGCGATCCAATTAGCCAGCAACGCCATGATCCAGGCATTCGCAACATTTTTGAAAAACGGGAAATATGCAGATGGCAGCTATACTTCCAATAAGACATTGGCTGAAATCAAACAAAGGATAAACAGTATCTCCTACCAGGATGAGACAGCGGGATACTGGATATTGAGTGGACCTTATGAAATCCTTGTAGATAAATCAACAGGAGCTATATTTTTCAAATACGGCACAAAAAATGTAAGTGGTTCTTATATGGAAGGGATTTCTCCGGTCGATGTGAATGACATGGATGTTTTCGCCAAAGGTTACTTTTTAGGCTGATATTCGGAATTACTATATTGAAAAATGGAGATCAATTCCCATAATTCATTTATAATGGGGTTCAGTTCCATACTTATTTTTAGGACGTGTCCTCTATGAAAAAAATAATAACCCTAGTCGTCTCTCTTCTGCTAATTATTGTGTTTATTATTGCTCTCAACAATTTCATTTACTTCCCAGGTTTTAAAAATTTGTCTTTTGATGAAATTATCACATTTGATAAAGAAAAAATCTCTTCAATTTACATTAGAAATAGCAGTAAAGAAATACATGTAACAGATCCAAACATTATAGACAAAGTATTGAATGATTTCACCAAGATGGAATTTAGTAAAAGAAGACTGGCGTCTGATGTTAAAAAGTCTAATAGCAGTGGTAATAAGCAAAAGTATTTTATAGAACTGGAAGACAATAATGGTGATCTTGTAGAAATGATTTATCTCTCTGGAAATCTATTTAAACTATATGGCTATAGTACTGAGGAAACTGTTGTTTATGAAATATTGAATAATCCCGAGTTAGATATTGATAATGTATTTAGTACTGCACAATAGGCATAAGTTATTTTGTATCGTTCATACATAGCACAGAATGCCCGGATATTATCCCGAGCATTCTGTGTTTATTAGATTGTGAATGCTAATCTAATAATTGACCACCTAGTGGTACATTGCTCATAAAAAAGTTGACCACCTGAGCACCTCTTTCCTGTATCTTGAAGTTGTCGGACCACAAGATATAGGAGGAAAGGAAATGCTTCAGATGGCTAATTACGAGTTTATCAGGAAACAACACATTCTGCTAGGAAAGTCGATTCGCCAAATTTCTCGAGAGACCGGCTATTCCCGTCAAGTGATACGAAAGGCTTTGAAATCCTCTGAGATTCCTGTGTATCAGCTTTCAAAACCGAAGCCAAAGCCAGTCATTGATTCTGTCAAGCCCATCATCTTGGAGTGGCTGCATCAAGATGAACAAGCTCCCCCGAAGCAGCGTCATACTGCCAAACGCATTTACCAGAGACTCGTTGACGAACATGGATTCACCGGCGGTGAATCTACTGTACGACGCTACGTCAGAGAGTTGCGGGTTTCTCCCCCTAAAGCATTTGTCCCTCTCGATTTCCCGCCAGGGCGCTTTGCTCAATTTGACTGGGGTGAGGTTACGGTTCATTTACAAGGGAAACAAGTAAAGGTTCAAGTCTTTTGTATGCGTTGCACATACAGCAGAAAGATTTTTATCAAAACATTTGCTCATCAGAAGCAAGAGGCTCTTCTCCAAGGTCATGTAGATGCTTTTGAATTTTTCGGTGCTGTTCCCCAAGTCATCACATACGACAACCTGACAACAGCCGTTAAGAAGGTATTGGAGGGTAAAAATCGCGAGGAACAAGAGCGATTTACTCAGCTACGTGCCCACTACCTGTTTGAAAGCTATTTCTGTGATCCCGGAAAAGGGCATCAAAAAGGCCAGGTGGAAAACCTCGTACAGTTTGCTCAGAGGCAATTTTTTACCCCTGTACCCAGTGTTTCTTCTCTGGAGGAGCTCAATCAAATCCTCCTCGAAAAATGTATCTCTTACGAGAATACAACCGTTCCAAGGTCTTCACTAACGGTTGGAGAAGCATTTGCTCAAGAGTTGCCTATCATGCTTCCATTGCCTCCACGGCCATTGGATTGTTTCCGTGTTGTACCCGTGAAAAGCAATACGCTATCCATGATCCACATTGAGAAAAATGCCTATTCCGTCCCCGTTTCCTATGCATCGACCCAGCTTACTTGCCGAGTGTTTGCTGAAAAAGTTGAGGTGTATCACGGAAAAAGCCTGATTGCGACGCATGAGCGGTGTTTGGAAAAGGGAAAGGAGATTTTGCAATACGATCATTATCTGGATTTACTTCTTATTCGCCCAGGAGCAGTTCTTTATGCTAGACCATTGCATCAGGCAGGATTACCCGCCATTTACCAAAAGTTCTTGGACAAGTGCCGTAACCGACCAGGAGGGATGAAGGAGTTCGTTCGACTCTTGCTTTTGCACCGTGAATTCGATACTTCTCTCGTCGAAGAAGCACTGGGGGAGGCCTGCCAAAAAGGGATGTTCCAGTATGATGCCGTAAGGCAATTATTGTTTCAGCGAACATTGCCGGAACACCGTTTGCCCCAACTCTCGTTGGCGGAGGATAGCTCTGTTCCACGTATTCAGGTAAAGGCCCCAGATCTTAGCCAGTACAATCGTTTGTTACAGAAAAGGAGTGTGGTTCATTGAGTACGAGTTTCCTGCTTGAAACCTACGCGAAACGCCTTCGCTTACCTGCGATTAAACGTGTCTATAAGGAAATCGCCCATGATGCTGCTGAACGGCAAATTCCCTACGAGGAGTTCCTCTTAGCCCTACTAGAGCAAGAAGTTCAGCAAAGGGATGCTAACCAAATCGCGAGTCGCATCAAGCACGCCAAATTCCCTTCTATGAAAACGCTCGATCAATTTGAATTCTCGGCGATTCCGTCCCTCAATAAGCCCAAATTGCTTCAACTGGCTCGTTGTGAGTACATCGAAAAGGCAGAGAACATCATGTTTATCGGAAACTCTGGCACTGGCAAAACTCATCTCTCCATTGCACTCGGGAAGGAAGCTTGCCATCATGGCTATTCCGTTCAGTTTTGGACTGCCGCTAAAATATGTAACGAGCTTATGGAAGCTCAGTCCCAAAAGCGAATCCTCCAGCTAGAGAGGCAATGGTTGAAAACAGATTTGATTATTTTGGATGAAGTCGGGTTTGTCCCTCTGAGTCGGACCGGGGCGGAGTTATTATTCCAATTTTGTGCGGCCCGCTATGAGAAAGGAAGCATGATCATTACCAGTAATCTGGAATTTACGGAATGGACACAGATTTTCAAAGATGAGCAAATGACGTCAGCCCTGGTTGATCGGCTTACCCATCGTGCCCATATCTTTGCAATGAATGGAGACAGCTATCGCTTTAAGCAGAGCATTCAAAGATCGTGATCATGAAAAAGTTACCCACCCGACGGGTGGATTGATTTTTGCCATGGTGGTCAATTTTTTGATGAGCACTGTGGTCAACATTTTGGTTGACATTCACATTAGATTTTTATTTTATTGGGCCACTTTTGGGAAAGAAACTTCCAAAAATGCAAATAATAAAAACCCTAACGATTATTAGGGCCCGAAATTATCCTGCCGATACTGTACAACCGTTACCAATGATCTCAACATCATCGACAAGTGCAAGGTTGCTACCTCCGTCACCACTTGCGTCTCTTACAAACTTGAACACAACGGTGTGAGTCCCAGCACTCAGGGTATGTTCGTGCTTCGTCAAATTGTTGTTTGTTCCGGACGCTGTAACGATGACAGTTCCATTTACGGTAGCGTAGAATTTGTCATTAACATCGGATGCTGTCATGTAGTAAAAACTCAGCTTGGCTGTTCTACCAGATGGTACAGTAACTTTAAAGGATGTTTGAGAAGTCTGACCGTGGCCAAGAGAAGCTTTACTTCTGAATGAGGCAGAGTCGTTAACACCGACTGGGAAAGCCCAACGGTACCAGTCACCTGTGAAAGGGATAGTAAAAACGGTATCCTCAAAGTCTTCTCTGATGATTTGCTCTGTAGCAATGACATTAATCGAGTAAGAGCCATTTTGGCTTCCACTATATCCGCTAACTTTGACATAGTAGGTTTGGCCTGCACTCAGGAAATGAGTAATGGACGGGTTTCCACTACCTGCGGAGTCATCATCTTGACTAAGTTGGTTGTAGTCTGCGTCGTACAATCGCATGTATAAGTTTAGCGAACTGGTAGTCTTAAACGTGTAACGAGTTGATTTAGTAGGTACAAATTTAAAGAATTTCCCCAACCCGTTTGAGACTGACTCGGTGATTCCTGTTTCAGGCAGCGTTATTGCGTTCGTCGTTAGCTTACCGGGGTAGTTAGGATGAGTAGTCCAAGGGGACTTCACCATACCATAACCGAAGTCAGCATTCTTAGTACCTGTACCCAATCGTTCCGCAGTAATCTCAAAAGATGCTCTCAAGTCAGCGGGGAGGGTTAGTGATGGATCAGCTTGTCTGTTCAAAGCAGCGATTCCAGTCACATGTGGTGCAGCACAAGAAGTACCATTGAAGGAGGTATAAAGGGTACTTACCTCATTAAAGTTCGTTCCATTTTTGTTATTCTCGCTTGGTCTTGTTGTCATTACAGAATCAGCCGGAGCCGCACAGTCAACCTCTGGACCGCGACTGGAGTAGTAGGCTGGCTCCTTACTTGGTCTCAGAGCAGCTACGGCCACTACAAAATCATGACGAGCCGGGTAACCTACACTGTCGTTCGGGTTGGATTCCTCTGCCCTTTTATTCCCAGCACTGCAGATGAACAAGACATTATGAATATCGTGAGCATTTCTGAAAGCTGCTTCCAATGCAGGATCATACAGATCACCACTAAAGCTGCAATTTATAATTTTCACTCCTTGAGACACAAGCCATTCTACACCCTTAATGATCGCGGAAGAATTGAAACCTCCCTTACCATTATTTGCGTCTACTTTTACCCCATACAAGGATACATCTGGGGCAACGCCTTGATAGCCAACACTGTTGTTTTTTGCGGCAATGATACCTGCAACAGCAGTACCGTGGCCCAAAAAATCAGCAGACGCTGGTGTAGTACCACCATAAACAGCCGTATATGCATTGTAGCGTCCTGCCCAGACCAAGTCCTCGTGATTCGCACAACCGGAATCAATAATACCTACCTTAACCCCTGCACCCGTGTAACCACGGGTTCTGTAGTCATTAATAACCATAAAGTTTGATCCGTGTGACCATTCTGTAGATTGTGCCATGTCAGGTTTGTAAAGTATGTCCTCTGTCACAGCAACTACATCTGGATCTTTACGAAGCTCGTCCAACAATGCGTTCTCAGCATCTTCAATGATGAACACACTGGGGAGATTTGGGAGGTCACTTTTAATATTCGGACATTTAGCCAATCCTTTCGAGACGGCATTCGCGGCATGCTTGCTCACATGGTTTTCAAGTTTTGTCTTGTTCATGCCTTGGTTATGGTGTTTAAAGGTTACCAAATGAATCTTTTTCATATACATCTCTCCTTAACATTTTTTCATAAAACACGCTTTTTCAGATCATTCTTCGGTAAACATAATGCAATTTTCCATGTCACTTAGGGCATGAGACGTTCGCAAATCCAGAGAATACCGGACTCGTCCTTAACGGTAAAATCAATCATTGATAAGCTTCTCTTTTTACGCTCACTATTTTGAAAGCACCACCACCCCATTGAATCGTTATAAGCCAGAAAGCCGGACATTCATGGTAAGAAAACAGAAAAGCCACTCGGATTGATTCCGGGTGGCTTTCCATATTTGCTTACAGTACAAGATTATCATGGGTTTGGGAAAAAGGTTTCTCAGTTCTGTTTCAAAAGTAGATCAAGATTATATCGTCGGTGGGTCGGCTAAAACCGTAGGGAAGCTGCTTTTTATCAAGGGGGAGCAGATGTTTCGCCGAATATCCGACAGGTGGGGCAGTAAAAATTACTGTAAACAGCCCTTCTGATATCAAAACAGAGCGTTGGATTTGATAATCGACAGCAGTTTAAAAGACTCGAACTATGATTTGTTTCTCCGCTCTTGTTCCCCCCATTACAAATCGATTGCTTTGTTAAATCAGCCTTCCGGTGGTTCGCACGCTACCTTCTCGGCAGGTAGGGGAGCATCACGCTCGGAATAATAAATGATTTTGTTAAATAGACCCTCCACTTGCTAACTGACTTCGTGTCCTATACCCTTGTTTATGTCGAAGAAGGGAGGGCAAAATAAATCATGTATGCTCAGGTTGTACGGTACTATCAATTTGGCGATCCCCAAAACGTGTTGAAATGTCAACTGCAAATGAAAATTCCCCATTATCTGCACTCGAATTTTCCCCATTATAGGCAATAGGTTTATCTGAATGATGCCCCCTCTGAGGGGGGCGGGTGGCGACCAAAATTCCGTTTATTCTGTTTTATCTTCGGTTGACTCGGGTCGAAAGAAACCTGCTTTTTTCTTCTCCTTTATGCGATAACTTTCCCCTTTAATGTTGATCGTGTGGGAGTGATGCAATAATCGATCAAGGATGGCTGTAGCAAGTACTGTATCCCCAAATATCTCTCCCCACGAACCATAGGATTTGTTCGAAGTAAGGATAATTGAGCCGGATTCATAACGTTCTGATACAATTTGAAAGAAAAAGTGAGCTGCGGTTTCATCCATTTTGCGATATCCAATTTCATCAATGATGAGTACATTCGGTTTTATAAATGCTCGCATTTTTTGTTTGATGCTATTGTTTTGATGAGCAATCTGGAGCGTCTGAACCAAATCATGAGCAGTTGTAAAGTAAACCGTCAACCCTTGTTTGATAGCTTCGAGAGCCAAAGCAACAGACAAGTGAGTCTTGCCGACCCCTGGCGGACCAAGTAAAATGAGATTCTCTTGTTGTTGTACAAACCGGAGGGTTGCCAAATCACGAATCCGTCTTTCATCAATGGAGGGCTGGAAACTGAAATCGAATTGCTCCAACGTTTTATGGTAGGGTAAATGAGCCAATCGCGTTTTCATGCGGATAAACCGATCCCTCTTGGCCATGATTTCTTCTTGCAAAAGCTTGTCCAAGAACTCCAAATACGATATATTCTGAGCAGCAGCTTCTTCTGCGTGGTGGTGAATAATTTCCGGGATTCGTACCCATCCCATCTGTACAAAGGCTTCTTCTAAACGGGCCTGGAGTATCATTGTACGATTACCTCCTCGTCAGCAAACTGCTCATAGACAGACAAATCACGTTCCACCACTTCGGGGCTTGGATTGGGAACCAAACGCGGCATAGGTTGGGGAGCCTTCGCGCCAATTTGGTTTTGAATCCCCTCGAAGTGTTTTTTATTGGTTATGACTTGCTTGGTACGAGTAGCTTTAGGATGTTCAGCGATGATCATGTTGCCCTGATAGATCCGGATATGGCCATTCTGGAGATCTTGTACTTCTACCGTATGACCTACATAAACATAGGGGACTGAATACCGGCTTCCTCCGTAAGAAACGAGTGAATCATTCGATACTCTTCGAGTATGGCGTTCTACCTCTTCGAATGGGATCGGGTTAAGTGGCTTCAACTGTTCGTGTTTCCATTGTCAAAATCGGTTGTAAAATCCCCAATATCAGCGGTTTAAAATTCCCCAGAAAAAGCCGACATACTCTCCGGGAGGAGAGTAAATATGGTGAAAAATGGGGAGTTTTTTGTGATCAAAGAAATGCGTCTGAAAGGTATGAGTATTACCCAAATTGCTGAAGAGATGGGACGGGATCGAAAAACGATTCGAAAATGGCTCCTGAAAGATACGCCAGAGAGCTTTCCTACTCGCAAACCACGTCCCAGCAAGTTGGATCCTTTTAAGGATTTCATCCGTACTCGTATGGCGGAGGGCTGTCAAAATGCCCGCATCATCTTCGAAGAAATAAAAGCCCGTGGCTATACCGGAAAGGACACCATCTTACGAGACTTCATGAAGCCGCTGCGTCCCCACTTTCGTTCAAAAGTAACCGTACGATACGAAACGAAACCTGGACAACAAGCGCAAGTAGACTGGGGACATTTTCGAGCAAATGTCAACGGAAAACAAAAGCGTCTTTACGCTTTCGTCATGGTGCTGGGTTATTCACGCATGATGTATGTAGAATTTACCGAGGACGAAAAGCTGGAAACTCTCATCGGATGTCATCTTCGGGCTTGGCAGTACTTTGGGGGTGTCCCTCAAAGTTGTTTGTACGACAACATGAAAACAGTTGTTTCTGGTCGAGATGACAATGGTAGGGTGATCTGGAACGAGCGTTTCGCCCGCTTTGCCAGCCACTATGGGTGCAAGCTGCTGAGCTGCAAGCCCTATCGGGCTCGAACGAAGGGAAAAGTGGAGAATGGGGTGGGTTATCTCAGAAAGAACTTTTGGCCTCGCATCGGCACTTTTACCGGGCTACAAGATCTCAATCAACAAGTACGCTATTGGCTGGACACCGTTGCAAATTGTCGCCTTCACGGAACCACCCATCAAATGCCGAATGAACGATGGAAAGTAGAAGACCTCCAACCTTTGAACCACGTGCCTTTTGCTGTTGTGGACCGGCATTACCGGAAGGTGATGAGTGATGCTTATGTTTCTTTTGAAGCCAATCGTTACTCTGTTCCATGGGAGCACATCGGTCGAGTAGTAGAAATTCAAGATGAGAAAAATGGAGTCTTGCGATTTTATTGCAATGGCCATCTAATCGCTGAACACTCCAAACAGTGGGGGCGTCATCAGACCGTAAGCATAAAAAAACACTTCGAAGGAATTCGCACATCTACGAGCAAACCGGTTCCCCAACCTACACCTCGTTATATGGCGAATTCAACACCCGAAGTGTTGGAACGCTCTCTTACGGCGTATGAAGAACTGGCGGAAGAAGAGGTGACGCTGCAATGATCTTGCAAGAACGCCTGTTGGAAGCGTCCCGTCATTTTGGATGGATACGCATCCCCGAGATCCTCCACGATCACGCCGAAGAAGCATCCAAACACAACATATCGTATTTGGAGTTTTTGGACAAGCTTCTGCAGGAGGAATTAGCGGCTAAATACGAACGATTTTTGCATACAAGAACTCGATTAGCACGGCTTCCGTTCAAAAAAACACTAGACGAATTTGATTTCTCTTTCCAACCTTCCATTGATGAAAGACGTATCCGTGATTTGGCGACTCTAGGTTTTATTGAGCATCAGGAAAACCTCATCTTCTTGGGGCCACCCGGTGTCGGTAAAACTCATTTGGCCGTAGCGCTTGGTTTGGAAGCAATCAAGCAACGCTATACGGTTTATTTTATCACTGCCCACGATCTGGTACAGTCGCTTCAGACGGCCCATGGCAATCGCACGATTGCCCAAAAAATGCGGGCGCTCACCAAACCAGACTTGTTGATCATCGATGAAATTGGTTACCGCAAAATGGACGAAACTGCTGCTCACTTCTTTTTTCAGATTGTATCTGAACGATATGAAAAAGGTTCATTGATCTTGACTTCAAACAAATCGTACGGAGCCTGGGGAGAGATTTTCGGAGATACCATTTTGGCCACTGCGATTTTGGACCGACTGCTTCACCATTCCAGTACGATCAATATCAAAGGGGAAAGTTATCGCATTAAGGAAAAGAAAAAAGCAGGTTTCTTTCGACCGGAGCCTGCTGAAGTAAACAACCAGTAGCGACAAAAATGGGGAATTTTCAACCGATAGTTTTGGGGAAAATTAAATCGATATTGACACATCGATCTACTGGTTTTTCATGCGTGGTGCCGTGTACCCGTACATTAGCCACCGTATCCAACCAATGACGTACTTGCTGATTCAAGTCACGAAGGCTGGTAAACGTCTGCACCCGAGGCCAAAAGTTCTTGCGAACATATCCTACTCCATTTTCCACTTTCCCTTTTGTTCGTGCACGGTAGGGAGCGCAGCGTCGCAGCGTAAGACCGTGATGGCTTGCAAACTGGGAAAATCGTTCATTCCACAATACATGCCCTTGATCGTCGTAACCGACAATGACGGTTTTCATATTGTCATACAAGCATGTTTCCGGTCTGCCGCCAAAGTATTGCATGGCACGCAAGTGGCAGCCGATGAGGGTATCAAGCCGTTCATTCTCTGTAAATTCCACATACAACATTCTCGAGTATCCCAAAACCATGACAAAGGCGTACAGCCGTTTATATCCACCATTCCACTCTACCTTAAAATGTCCCCAGTCTACTTGCGCTTGCTTTCCGGGTGCCGTTTCATAACGGAGCGTTGCCTTGGTCTTAACAACCGGGCGCAATGGTTCCATGAATGAGCGAAGGAGCCGAATTTGCCCTGGATAACCTTGGGCTTTGATCTCATCAAACAAAACGACAGCATTGAAGCAGCCTTCTTCCATTCTCGCTTTGATATAGGGTTTAAATGGATCGAGAATGCTTGTTTTTTTAACAGATCGTTGGTATTTCGAAGGCTCATCCTTTTTCAGCCACTTACGAATTGTTTTTCGATCCCTCCCTAATGAATCAGCAATTTGTGTGATATTCATTCCTCTTTGTCTCATGTCTTTGATCAAGTAAAACTCCCCATTCTTAAGCATATTTTCTCTCCTCCAGGGAGAGATTTTCTGCCGAAAGTGGGGAATTTTCAAGTGCCGTTATTGAGGATTTTAACAGTGCCGTTCACAGAAAGTAGAACAGCGAATTATTGAACCTTTGAAACAAGATGAAATCTTGGTAAAAATGGATGCTCGGCCTATTAATCCTTCTGATTTAATTTCAATTCGTGGTGCATATAGGCATCGAATATGTCTGCCCGCAGTACCAGGATATGAAGGGGTAGGTACCGTTGTAGAAACAGGTCCCTTAGCTTCCTCCACTTTAATAGGGTGTATTTTGCAACTCAAAAATGCAGAGTTTGGCGGCCAATTTATGCAGAACACTGCCAACATCAATACAAAAGAATTTAGGAAGACTTCATGCTGGATAGAGCATGGCGCAGTCGGTAGCTTTCTCCGGTAAACGCCAGAATATGGGCGTGGTGGACGAGGCGATCCACAAGGGCTGCCGTCAATCGCGTATCTCCAAACACCGTATTCCACTGCCCAAACTCCAAATTCGACGTCACAATCACACTGTTTCTCTCATAGCAGGCCGAGATAACATGAAACAACAGCTCAGCCCCCGTTTGGTGAAAGGGAACAAACCCAACCTCGTCCAAAATCAACAACTCACAGTCTGCCAGTTCTTTTTGAAACCGCATCAGTGCCCCATTCGCGTGTTTTTCCTGCAAGAGCGCAACCAGATCGGGAACACGGAAGAATCGAACGGCATATCCCCTTCGGCACGCCTCTACGCCAAGCGCTGTTGCCAGATGGGTCTTCCCCGTGCCCACTTTTCCCAGCATCAGCACATTTTCCTTGCGCTCCAAAAAACGTAGGTCGATCAATCCCTCCTTTGTACATGTTTCCGGTAAGGTGACTGCCTCAAAAGCGTAATCTTCCAGTGTCTTCAGTTGGGGAAACGCGGCTTTCTTTATCAGTCGCTTCAGCTTTGTCTCCTCCCGCCGTTGAATCTCCATCCGCAAGACTCCCAGCAAGAAGCTCTCCCGATCTTCAAACGGCACCTGTTCATAGGTTTCCATCACATGCGCCAAATGCAAAGTTTTGCACACCTTTGCCAGCTCTTCTCTCATTCCACCCTCACCCCCAGGATCCGGTCGTACTCATCCAGTATGGGTATCTGCCCGTGAAGGGCAGGGGGTGTATGCGACTCTGAAAACGGTTCCGGGCGGAAAACAGGGTGTTTTATCGCGTAAAGGGCATGCTCCAAGGCAACAGCCAGATGCTCTTGCTGATGCGACAATTCTCCCAGTACTTGCCCGATTTCCTTCAACGTATAGGTGTCGAGCAATCGATGGAGCAGGCGAATTCGTGCTTTTCGTGCATTCATGTCTTCCACCGTCAAAAACGTTTGGAGCGCCTGAGGCATCATATTGGTAAAGGAAGAATACATCACCGCCCGCGGGCGTTTTTCATATCTCTTCAATACCGCCTTCCAATCTACTGGAATGACTTTCTCCGTATAGGGACGAGGCAATGTCACAATCGGGGTGTATGTCCCGTCTGCCGTTAACACCTCCAGCACATCCCACTTGACTTTCACCAAAACCGGCTGCATGGCCCGACACTGCGGCAACGGGAAGAGAGCCGCGTCAAACGACAGCTCAGCGTATTTGTTCAGGTGGCACGTCTCCAGCCGGAAAATCTCCAGCGGTGTCGTCGGCAGCGTCAGCAGCTTGCATTTTTCTTGCTTCCACAACTCGGCAATGGTTTGCTTTTTCACATAGTGAGGGCGCTGCATATCCGCACGGGCAGCTTCCGCCAAATACGTCTCCAGTTGTTCCGGCGTATCGATAACCGGTGGCGGAACACACCAGTTCCGGCGTCCATACCCCACTTTGTTTTCCACATGGCCTTTCTCATGGCCGCTGTATGGATTGCAAAACAGGGGCTCAAAGCGGTAATGGGCGCAGAAACGCCGAAACGCTTCCGTACACTCTCGTTTTCCGCCTTGCTGGATGGACACAACAGCAGCGGACAAGTTGTCAAACCAAATCTTGCGAGGAACCCCTCCCATTTGCTGAAATAGCCGCCCTAAGGCCTCCAGAAAGCATTCCGTGTTTTCTTTCGGAACCGGGAACACAAAGGCGGCATTGCTGTACGGAAACGACAGGGTCAATACTTTCCGCTCCACCAGTTCTCCCGACTTGACCACGTACACCGTCCCAAAGTCAGCCTGGGCTTCCCCGCCTGGATGCTCCAAACGCTCAAAATGTTCGGCTCGTTCGGCTGCCATGGCTTTCTTCCGTTTGGAGACATATTCGGATACCGTTCGCTGCCCGCCAGGGAAGCCGTACTCATCCCGTAACCGCTGAAACATGCGGACGGCTGTATGGCGTTGCTTGCGTGGAAGACGCTCATCATCCTCCAGCCATGTGTCAATAATCTCTAAGTACGGTCCCAACACCGGATGGCGGCCTTTTCGCTTGCATACCGGTTCATTCCAATCGTCGCGATCCGCATATTTCTTGGCGGTTCGCCAATTCACCTGGACACGTTCCGCAATTTCCTGAATCGAACACCCTTCGACTTCCCGCAAAAATCGGATATACTGTTGTTGTGGCACTTTCAACATTCCTCTCACTCCCTCAGATTCTAGCCAAATCCAAGGGTAGATTTTGTAGGGGGATGTTGGCAAGTGCCTTTTTCATGGCCTCAGAATTGCGGTGGAACTCTGCAGTTTTCCGCCGCAATTCTCTGCACTTTTATCCTGCCATAAACATAATAGGGAAACGTGTTCTGCCCTTACGAGGTGCGGGGACATGGCAAGATTACGTCATATCAAGAGCGGTTTTAGCGATTGAGGTTCCTGACCAAATCAACGATGATGCAGCCAGCCGCTTGTACATAAATCCAATAACTGCGTGGGTTATTTGCACGGAGACGTTAAAGATTACTTCTGATCAGGTTTTGCTAGTCAATGCCGCTAACTCATCAATTGGCCGTCTATTCATTCAATTATCCTCTCTATTTGGGTTCAGAGTTATCGCGATCATCCGTCATACACGATATGCAGAGGAGTTGCTTAATCTTGGAGCGTGGTATGTAATCGATAGCTCAAGAATGTCTATTTACGATGCAACGATGAGTGTTACAAATGGACAAGGCGCTGATGCCTCTATTGATTCGATCGGTGGTTTAGATGGTTTTGAGTTGGCTCGGTCAACACGTCCCGGGGGGACTTTCTTGGCTTTGGGTCTTTTATCCGGGACTCAAGTAGATTGGGCGAGAATTTCAAAAGAACTTAGCGTTCATCCACAATTATTCTTGTTGCGACACTGGATTCAACAAATTTCCTTGTCTAGATGGCACGACACTTTTGAGAAGGTCATCGAACTTGTACAAAATGGTCAACTTAATTTCACAGCACCTACCGAAAGATTTGCTTTGCATTGCGTAAAAGAAGCAGTGCAGTTTGCTGAAAGCAATAAACGGACCGGAAAAATATTATTAGTTTAAAAGTATTCAATAAGCGCCCGAAATTTCGACGTTTGCAAAATGTTTGCAAACAGACATTAACAAAAGAATGGCGCGGGTAGCTATCCAGCTGAAACCCGCGCCATTTCTACTTTTCCAATGGCGTCCCCGAGAGGATTCGAACCTCCGACCTACAGTTTAGGAATTTTACGCGGTGCGTCTTGTCTTGTCTGTCGGCGGTTATCTTTTCTCAAAAAACGTTGTAAAATCAAGGTTCTCTCCTTATCCCCTCCATTCTGCCTCGTTAGTTTGTATCTTCTATAGTAGAAGCCATAGTAGAAAAATGTGTAGAAGCCCTTTTCAACAGAGAAGGGCTTTTTCACGCTGATTCAATTATTTCCTTAATACAGTCAGGTACATATTTTTCTGACCTTCTGGGCGTGTCCAGGTGTCGAACAAACCAGCGAAGGCGTATGGTTCCCCGTTTCGTATGGTGATCCTCATCGGTTGTTTCCCACGGTCCGTGATCTTCCACTCATAAAAACCTTCGACTTCTCTGTAACCCTTTGAATTCCGTAACAATTTGGTTTGCAATGTTTGCAGAAAAAGAGCTCTTCTCAAGGGTAGGGCTGAGACATTTATAAAGGGTACCAAACTTTCCTAAATGATATACACTTGAAACCTTTGCCAATAAAATCCGTCTTATTAGGTAATGTGTTGTTGTAAGAAGTTAACAAAGGAGGTTGATTTTTATATGAAGAGATTTTTAATTTACACACTGATTGTTGTTGCCAGTTACATTACTGGTATTTTAGCTTTTAAGGCTACGTATAACCTACTCTCTATCCCAGAGGGGAGCGAATACGACTTACTATTCACAGGGATAAACTTATTCTTCATTTTCACTGTTCTTCCAGCGTATTTTTTTATTATGTCTTTATTTCGGTTGTTTCAGATTCGTTCAATAATATTAATGGGAATAACCTTAATACTGTTTGGAATCATCCCATCTACATTTGTCCCCTTTTTGGGTGGTTTCGGTTTCATTTACTTAAATTCACAGTATTTCCAATCCGAATTGTTTATATTACTTTATTCTTTTTTTGCGGCGACAGCCATTGCTTTTTCTATCGGGTTGTTTTTATCAAAAAAAACACTTACAGAATAAAAGAGGTTGTCCCCTACACACTTTCAGGGTAATTAAGCGATAAATAAAACCATCTCGTCCACTTCAGGCCGTGAAACGAGATGGTTTTCGTTCTCTTTTCTGGATTTTGTCTTTTGGAATTACCCTTTTGTGAAATCCCTTTTTTTAACCCCGTATAACACTAACTTTCTGATTGAATTTCAGTAGACCTGTATAGACGGTTTCTCCAGTACTTCTTGGGTCGTACGTGTGGAGAGGTAGTGGCCTTTCATTATCAACCTTTTTCCAAATTTCATGAGCCGGATAAGCATCATGTGTTCCTTGTACAGTTACTTTTCCATCTCTATATACCCGAATATTGTATTTCCAGTCAATATCCGGTGAAGGATTAAACGTCGGAATATTTACAGCTGCCTCTAAGAGGATGTCTACATGCTCACCATTAGGACTAAATTGCCAAAAAGTACATTTCACCCCTGAATCAGATGCTTGACCAGTAATATCTGGGCGAATTGGTTTACCAGTTTCAATATCGACGGTCCGCTCGATTGTAGGTCCTACGCCAGGATAATGATAAACTCTCTTATTGGTAAAATCCACCTGTACATGTGAGCACAACTTATATGCATGTTTATCGTTTAGTGTATCATATTTGAAATACCGATTATTCCCGTTATAGAGAATTCTTACTTTACTGGTTCGCATAAATTCAATCCATTCCTCTGGAATAAATGCTGTTACACGAACTGCCACTTGATAAGCCATTCTTCATTTCCCCTTTTGTTGGTGATAAACGACGTTTTAACTGGGCATCGTCGCTTTCACCTATCTAGGAAAATTTTGGGGATAGAACGGAACAACTTTCATAAAAAAATGACGGGTATTTCACAAAGTAACTTTGGAGGTTTATATCATATCAAGCTGAAGATTGTTCTGACTCCCCCAAAAAGTACATCTGTTCAACCCCTCAACTTTTCGATAAACTTCGTTTTTATTTCTTGAATGCCATCTTCCTTCGACATTTTCAGGAAACCAGCTAAATGTTGGATCTCTGGCTCCATCTTCAGTAAAAGCATCGTTAGCGCATCATTATCTCCACATTTTGCTCGTTCTATCATTCTGCTAAATGAGTGGTTAGATATTGCCTCAACTTCTTTAGACCGCGATTCTTGCATTGAATCACTCCTCTCTCACCCATGTTAAGTTCTCTACCAATCTCTTTACCTGTAAATCCCTCTAAGACGATTTTTCGAATGATGTATCGCTCTTTTTCATTTGAAAGCTGTTGCAACAATTCATCGACAAAAAACGAGTCTCCCACATTATCGAAAGCACTTTGCCGATTACCAAAGTCGTCTAAAATAGGACACTCTTTTTTGAGACGTTTTCTTTCTCTGTAATTCAGATTCCAAGCAATACGTTGCAACAGTTTCTTACATTCATCTCTCGTCACCCTTACCATCTCCTACTACGATTATGTAGAGAATGAAAATTATTTTCTGAGGGTGTGATCGCAGAAGCAGTTAATATTCATCTTGTAAATACCTTATCAATTAACTTTCATCGAGGTATTCCGTTTTTGTATCAAAAACACCCCAGCGTATAATGGTCAAGACCCCATTTAGTGGACAGTAAGAAAAAACCCGACCGTTAGACCGACAGCTGACGTCTGAATTCAACAGGCGTCAGCCTTTTTAATTTTCGTTGTGGTCGACTTTGGTTGTAGAATTGAATATATTCCTCAATTCGCCTTTGTGCCTCATCCACACTTCGGATATCATAAGGGTAGAGCCCTTCCGTTTTGAGATGCGAGAAGAAGCTCTCCATCGAGGCATTATCATAACAGTTGCCTCTCCGAGACATGCTGATTTGGGCGCCAACCTTCGGCAACATGTCGTGGTAAGCGTAGGACGTGTACTGGAATCCCTGATCGCTGTGAACGATCAGTCCAGTCACGTCTTTCGTCTTTTTAAAGGCTTTCTCAAAGGTCCGTAGGACCAACTGATTGTCGTTGCGAACTCCAATGTGGTAAGCCACAATCTCATTATTAAACAAATCCTTAATAGCAGACAGGTAGAGCCACGTATCCGCGACACGATACTGTGTGACATCGGTTACCCATTTTCGATTAGGTGCATCCGCTTTGAAATTCCGCTGCATCACATTCTCAGCGACTCGTCCACCTTCGGTTGAAGCATAGTGACCTCGATATTTGCGGCGTATTCGAGAACGGAGCTTCATTTCTTGCATCAGACGTAGTACCTTCTTATGGTTGACCCATACCCCGTGATCTCGTAAGAGAAACAGCTGGGTTTGTCGATACCCATATTTACCATCATACTTCTTATAAACTACTTTGATGAGGTCTTTCACGGGCTTGTCCCGGTCCGCTTGTTGCCGTTTCAAGTATGCATAGTATCCACTTCTTGAGACTCCAAACAGCTTGCAAAGTTCACTAGTCGTATACTCACCAGCTACTTGCTTGATCGCCTCATACTTATGGGCTGCACCTCCCGCATCCAGATTTTCAAACACTTTTTTAGCATCGAGTTCTCTCGTTTTAGCTTTTTAACATATCGATCTTGATCAACATATTCTTCACGTCTACCTCGTTGATCCATCAACCCAAATTCGCCTAACTGTTTATATTTTTTCATCCATACTTTAAGCCGGTGGCGGTCCGGAATCCCCAGATGCTCCATGATTCGACGGTATGTCCATCCTTCTTCGATATGCAGTCGTATGGCTTCCACCTTTAATTCGTGAGAATAACTTCTAAACGTTTGCCCCTTTTTCACCATAAAAAATGCACCCCTTAAATTTCATCGGATTTACCAGGGGTTTAATCCAATGTCCATTCTAAGGGGTGCACTTCAACGGCGGATTTTGTTTAACAGAGATTTTTTATTAAGCCTTTTCTATCCGTCTATTTTTTAACCCATTGATGTAATCTATAAGATCTGGTTTTTTTTCAAGGTTGTATTTTCTAACCCCTCTAATGATCCTTATACACACTTCTTGTCTGTAATCCTCTCTCACATCGTAATTTATTCCGCTCAGAGATTTCCTGATTTTTGGTTCGAACATTTGAATTATCACCATCATCGCTTCATCGTCACGTTCCTTTGCTCGACTTACCAATTGAAGTAATTTCATCGTTGTTCCTCCTTCTTCAGTTCTTCTCTGATCTTTTGTAGTGCCCTCCGCTTTGTTTTTGAAACTGCCTGTTGAGAGATGTTTAAGTACCGTGCGATCTCTGCTTCTTTTAGCTCCTTATAAAAAATAAAATAGATGATGTTTTTTTCTTTTTTAGTAAGTGATTTGAAACATTCGATAGGTATTTTATTGTCGAGAATTGTGTCTTGGGCTGTGTTCGTAGTAGAGAAATGCTTGTCGTGTATCGTCTCATCATATGGCAATAGGGATTTTTCTTTTTTACTACTTCGTAAATCCAACTCGATTACAGAGTTATGAATTATGGTCGAAATGTATTTTACAAGTCTGATCTCCAAGTAAAAGTCAACAAAGCGTTTATTGAGTTCTTTCAGTGCATTCTCATTATGTTTTGATTCAATTACTTGATCATATAAACTTTTGTTCTCAGGTATTTCCAAAAATAATTTGATGACTTTATTGTTTCGGATTGCATTATCCCTTAATAAATTGATTTCCAAAATTCAAAGCCTCCTTTTTAGTGGGAAGTTGAGGCTTTCCATGATGAATCAATCTATTCCCATCATTAACAGGCACTTTCGTTCTTGATTATTGTACATATTTCGATATTTTCAACCAATTTATTCAGCTCGACTTAAATTTATGGTTTATATAATGAAAGGATGGATTCCTGCATCAGGTTTGACAAAGATGTTGAACCTCTTTGTGATGCAGTCTGACCGCTCTTTTGGAATGTGCTTGCGTGACTCCCATTCCTCATTCAGAGTTTCCGGCTTTAGCGTAAGGCCAAGGTTCGGGTTTGCCTTTTACCAGTTTTCCTGATCTTCAATGTCATCTCCTTCATTCAATTCGGCTATGAAATTAAAAGAAGCGCTTATCTTGGATGGATCTACGTCCAACAGGTCCAGAATTGCTACCTATACCTCACCCATTCCTCTACAACTCTCAATTTAGATGTGCATAAAAACAGGAATGTTTTACATTTAACGTAAAAAGACTCTCAATCGTTGATAAGCTTACAGTTACTTTTTACGCTCAGTATTTAACAAATAAAGTCACCTTTGAAAGCATCACCATCCCATTGAATCGTATAAGCGAGAAAGCCAGATATCGGATGGTAAGAAAACAAAAAAGCCACTCGGATTGATTCCGGGTGGATTTCCATATTTTGCTTACAGTACAAGATTATCATGGGTTTGGGAAAAAGGCTTCTCAGTTCTGTTTCAAAAGTAGGTCAAGATGGTTTCAACATAATCCAAAGTGACTCATAGTCTCGTGGGAAAACACGATTGTAAAATAAAAAAACCGCGCACAATGCGGTTTTCCAATGGCGTCCCCGAGAGGATTCGAACCTCCGACCTACAGTTTAGGAATTATACACCGTCCATTCCGGACTATGCCGATGAGTACCTGAGAGTCTATCAAAACCCTTGCTACAGTTAAATTTTGACTCGGTTTCAATCCGATAACTTCCCTTTCATTCCGTAAAGTTGGTTTGCAATTGGGTTTGCAATGTTTGCACAGAAAGGCCCCTCTTATGGAGAAGGGCTTATCTTCTTTCTGATAACCTCTCCAGTCTGGAATCTCTTAAACTCATAAAATACACCCGTTTAGCAGTAACAATTTTTGGTAAATAGTTCAAATCTCAGTTGATGTGGCAATCGAAAAAAATATATAATCACTCTTGCATGGTCATCATGTAGATTAACCCACGTTAAAAATCCATTTTTAAGGAGTTGATTATCATAAGAAAGATGGCGCTTACAGTGGGGGCAATAATCCTCGTTTTATTCGTTTATATTTTTAGCCTTCACCACGACAAAAGGCATCTAGAGTTAAAGTTGGAATCTACAGTAGGTCACAATTTGTTCCTATTACTGACTTCTTCCCAAGAAGTTGAGGATATGCTCAGATCAGAGAATGTGAACAGTCAAACATTTAAGAAAATTGATGAGAAACTAGTTGAGATATATGGATATTCCATGAGCATTGATAGCATTTTGGGGAATGACTCTCTTCACAACGTAGCATATAAGTTTAGACAGGTCTTCTCTTTGCTTAGCGAGGTGCAAAATAACCAACAAGGTATTTACCTATCTCAGAATTCCACCAGAATTGGGGATTTGCTCCAAGAATGGAAAGATACTATAGAAACAACATACTATGATAAAAGTGATCTTGAGGGAGGTAAAGCAAAGTTAGAAAATATTGATTTTAGCAAGGTGGAAACGTTTGAAAAGAAAATTGAGGATTACTACCAGAGTATAAGAAAAAAATAAAACACTCATCCCGGGTTGTAAAATCACTAGAAACTTCACTTTATATATACGAAAAGTAATTTCTGGCCAGATTACTTTATCTCATTTATAAAGGTGGAGTTCAAATGGATTTGAGTGGAAAAAAGATTCTTATCGACCCAGGACATGGCGGCGAATTTTCTGGTAAGACATATAAAGGTCGACAAGAAAAAGATTGTACTCTGAAGATTAGTAAAGCTCTCGAAAACCTGCTTGAAGAAGAAGGGGCAACCGTCTACATGACTCGTACTCGTGATAAGGACTTTGGTGGTAAAAATTTAGATGACGATATCAACAAGCGGGTAAAATACATTAATGAAAGGTACTCCGGTAAGGGTATTGACGTATTGCTTAGTATTCATGTAAATACTGAGCGGTTGATTAGCCGAGTTGGTGTCCTTTATCCCGAGAAAGGAAAAGCTTCCAAGATTTTGGCTGAAAATCTTGCAAGAAAATACGCAACCTTTATGGGTAATACAGGGTATGGTGAGGCTGACCTTGCAATATTGAGGGATACTAAGGTTGCTGGAGCAAAAGCATTAATTGAAACCGGAAAGATCAACCAATCCTGGTACGATGATGATGAGGAAGTTGAGCGAGCGGCATTCGCAATTGTCGCTGGTCTTTACGACTACTTCCGAGAAATTGATTAATAAATATATGGGTGAAGTGACCAATACAGTCACTTCACCTTTTTTTTCGCTCTCTTTACGAATTAATTTACATAACCGCTCTACATCTAAGTCACTTTACATCTTTTAAATTTCCAATAGCGTTCGAGGGTGGTATCATTTCTCCGACGATTATAAAACCGATCCATATATTTGGCTTTCGCAACTAGTCTTTACATCGGGTGGACAGTTCCTTTCTAAGTATCCAATCAATCACACCAAAGTTTTCGGTTATACCAATATTTAAGTTGAAAGAATCGGTCCAAGGTATCTAATGTTGACAGTAAAGCTAAACAACCAACTGGAGATATCATAATGAAGAATAATCATAGACTATTACATCCGTAGGAGGGCTTAAATTACCGGTTATGTTTGTCTTCCGTAGACAGGGATACTTGTATTTTATCAGTTGTTCCGGTATCTTCTACAAATTACATCCTTTCGGGTTCAGCCGTTCAGTTGTAATGTACCAACATGCACTTTAGTTTAATAAAAGTTTGTAAAATGTTTGCAAACAGGCACTTACAGAAGAATGGCGCGGTTAGCCATCCGACTAAGACCCGCGCCATTTCTACTTTTCCAATGGCGTCCCCGAGAGGATTCGAACCTCCGACCTACAGTTTAGGAAACTGACGCTCTATCCTGCTGAGCTACGGGGACATATTCGTTTACACTCCTTCTATTATAGGGCGATTTCGCGCATTTTGCAAACGAAGGACCAGAGAGCTTATCCCTGGTCCTTTCCCTTTTTATTTATTTTAATTAAACACCTTAATGGTGAGTAAACTGCTCTTCCTCAGTAGAACCAGTCAATGCCGTCGTCGACGATGTGCCTCCTGCAATTACCTGCGCGACCTCATCAAAATACCCGGTGCCTACCTCCCGCTGGTGGCGCGTAGCCGTGTAGCCGTACGCCTCGCTCGCAAACTCCGCTTGCTGCAGCTCAGAGTAAGCAGCCATGCCGCGGTCGCGATAGCCCCGTGCCAGTTCAAACATGCTGTAGTTGAGGGCGTGGAAGCCGGCCAGCGTGACAAACTGGAACTTGTAGCCCATATCGCCCAGCTCGTTTTGGAAACGGGCGATGTCTGCTTCATCCAGCTTCTTCTTCCAGTTGAAGGACGGCGAGCAGTTGTAAGCCAGCAATTTGCCAGGGTATTTGGCGTGAATCGCTTCGGCAAAACGGCGTGCTTCCTCGAGGTTCGGCTCAGACGTTTCGCACCAGATCAAATCGGCGTATGGAGCATAGCTGAGTCCGCGGGCGATCGCGGCATCGAGTCCGCCTCTCATTCGGAAGAAGCCCTCTGGTGTCCGCTCCCCGGTCAAAAACGGCTTGTCGCTGTCGTCGATGTCACTTGTGATCAAAAACGCTCCGTTTGCATCGGTCCGGGCTACGATCACAGTCGGCACACCCATGACATCTGCCGCGAAACGGGCCGCTACCAGGTTGCGAATGGCCGCCTGTGTCGGGATCAATACCTTGCCGCCCATATGGCCGCATTTTTTCTCTGATGCGAGCTGATCCTCAAAGTGTACACCCGATGCTCCCGCTTCGATCATGCCTTTCATCAGCTCAAAGACGTTGAGCGGTCCGCCAAAGCCGGCTTCCGCATCTGCCACGATGGGTGCAAACCAATAGGTGTCGCCCGTCCCTTCGGACTGTTGGATCTGATCTGCCCGCTGCAGTGCCTGATTGATCCGTTTGACCACCTGCGGGACACTGTTTGCCGGGTACAGGCTCTGGTCCGGGTACATCTGTCCGGCCAGATTGGCGTCGGCGGCTACTTGCCAGCCGCTTAGATAGATGGCTTTCAATCCCGCTTTTACTTGCTGGATCGCCTGATTCCCGGTCAAAGCGCCAAGCGCCTTGATGTGATGCTCCGTGTTGAGCAACTGCCACAGCCGCTCTGCCCCGATCCGGGCAAGCGTATGCTCGATTTGGACCGAGCCCCGCAGTCTGACTACATCTTCCGCCGTATACGGACGCTGCACCCCTTTAAACCGGTCTGTCTTCCAGCTTTCCTCTAATTGTCGAATAGCCTCTTGTTTGTTCATTTCTCCCACTCCCTTTTTTTAATCAAGATAGGCATAGCCTGGAACGGTCAAAAACTCGGAAAACTCGTCGGCCGTCACCAGCTGGAGGAACAATTCCCCTGCCAGCTTGTATTTGCCGGTTTCGTACCGTTCCTGGCCGATTTGCTGTTTCAAGGTTTGCAGCTCTTCGCTCAGCCACTGGGTGACCAAAGCAGTCGTAATCTTGCGGCCATCCGGCAAAACACCCCGGCGGTGCTTGATCCATTGCCACACCTGAGCGCGGGAAATTTCCGCTGTTGCGGCGTCTTCCATCAGGTTGTTGATCGGCACGGCGCCATAGCCGCGAAGCCATGCCTCGATGTACTGAATCCCTACCCTGATGTTGGTGCGGACTCCTTCTTCGGTGATCTGGCCTTCCGGTACGGCCAGCAGGTCAGCGGCAGTTACATGGACGTCCTCGCGCTTATACCAGATCTGGTTTGCTTCCGGCATCAGGCGATTAAAGACTTCCATCGCCACCGGAACCAGTCCGGGGTGGGCCACCCAGCTTCCATCGTGTCCGTCGTACGCCTCCCGCTCTTTGTCTGCTTTCACTTTTGCCAGCGCTTCCTCGTTTTTTGCCGGGTCGTTTTTTACCGGAATTTGTGCGGCCATCCCGCCGATGCATGGTGCTCCCCGCCTGTGGCAGGTCTTGACCGCCAGTGTCGTGTACGCCCGCATAAAGGGCACCGTCATAGTCACCGTTGACCGGTCAGGCACAATCACATCGGGCCGGTTCCGCAGCTTTTTGATGTAGCTGAAGATGTAATCCCAGCGGCCGCAGTTTAGCCCTGCACTGTGTTCTCTCAGCTCGTACAGGATTTCTTCCATTTCAAAAGCGGCCAAAATCGTCTCGATCAAAACCGTTGCCTTGATAGTGCCTCGCGGTATGCCCAACTCATCCTGGGCAAAGCAAAAGACGTCGTTCCAGAGCCTCGCTTCCAGATGATTTTCCAGCTTGGGCAGATAAAAATAGGGGCCGCTTCCCGAATCGAGCAATATCCGGGCATTATGGAAGAAATAAAGGCCAAAATCGAACAAGCTGCCGGACATCGGGTTTCCGTGAAGCCTTATGTGCTTTTCATCCAAATGCCAACCGCGCGGCCTTACAATCAGTACGGCTGTTTTCTCCTTGAGGGCGTACTGTTTTCCCTCAGGGCTGGTATAGGAAATCGTTCTCCTTACGGCATCCCGCATGTTGATCTGGCCTTCGATCGTATTGGCCCATGTGGGAGAATTGGCGTCTTCAAAATCAGCCATGAATACCCGAGCTCCGGAATTGCACGCATTGATGACCAT
Source organism: Brevibacillus sp. FSL K6-2834 (assembly GCF_038592925.1). Lineage (NCBI taxonomy): Bacteria > Bacillati > Bacillota > Bacilli > Caryophanales > Paenibacillaceae > Brevibacillus > Brevibacillus sp. FSL K6-2834. The sequence goes on along the minus strand of NZ_CP151945.1, from coordinate 30,051 downwards.
TTTTCGGTCTCCGGCAGGACCGGTAATCTCCACTCTCCGGTCCTGGAGATCGGTCGGCAAATCGTTCACTTTCCAATCGCCGTTGCGAATATGGGCTGTTTCAGGCAAAAAATCGGGAAGCTGCCCTGAGTCGATGAACTCCTGCTTCTTTCTGCGCAGCTCCAAGAGCTCACTCCTCCTGCCGCCAAAGGCGCTCTCCAGCTTGATCAGAAACGAGATCGCTTCCGGCGTAAGTATATCGGCGTACTGCGGCGGCATTTCGCCTGTAATCAAAACATCTGCCGGGTACTGATTGGTTTGAATCGCAGTCAATATGATCTCCTCCTCTCCTTGTGCAGGAAACGTTATAATACAGGTAAATTAATCTTTGTGTATTATAGTACAGTAGGTTCAAAAAAAATGGCTTTAATCCAATAGCCCGCTTCCACTGCAATGACTGCAGGAGATACATCCGTCACCATGGCAGTGATGGCATGCTGACCCGTGATCATCGCGCCCGGCGCCGCCGCACTGGGGACAATTCTGCTCACCGTTTCCTTCACAACGATAACAATTCATCGTTAACTCCTCCCATCAACTGTATTAATACAATATTCGTAATGTTTGAAGTTATTATATAACAGTCATTTCTGTTGTGCAACACATTTTCTAAAAATTCCGCCACTCATTTAACTCTTTGTTTTTGCAGACAAAAAAGCAGCTTTCTGTATTAGAACAGAAAACTGCTTTTCTAGATAGCCAGAAATCATTTTGATCTGCATTATTTGGGAGCGATTTTCTCCAGACCACCCATATATGGACGAAGCACTTCCGGAATCAGGATGGTGCCGTCCTCCTGCTGATAGTTCTCCATCAGCGCGGCAACTGTCCGGCCAATCGCCAGTCCCGATCCATTCAATGTGTGCACGAACTCCGGCTTCGATTTGCTGTCGCGGCGGAAACGAATGTTGGCCCGACGCGCCTGGAAATCCTCAAAGTTGGAACAGGACGAGATCTCCCGGTACGTATTGTAGCTCGGAATCCACACTTCCAGGTCGTACTTTTTCGCCGCTGTAAACCCGAGGTCGCCGGTGCACATGCTCATGACACGGTAAGGCAGACCGAGCAGCTGCAGGATCTTCTCCGCATTTTTCACCAGCTTTTCCAGTTCCTCATAGGAATCTTCCGGCTTGACGAACTTCACCATCTCGACCTTGTTGAATTGATGCTGGCGAATCAGTCCGCGCGTATCGCGGCCTGCCGATCCCGCTTCCGAACGGAAACAAGCGCTGTATGCCGCATAGTAGCGAGGCAGCTCTGCACCATCCATGATCTCGTCGCGGTGCATGTTGGTTACCGGCACCTCTGCTGTCGGGATCAGGAAGTAATCTGGTCCTTCCAGCTTAAATGCGTCTTCCTCGAATTTTGGCAATTGACCTGTTCCCGTCATGCTTGTCCGGTTCACGATATACGGCGGCAGAAGCTCTTCATAGCCGTGCTCCGTCGTATGCAGATCGAGCATAAAGTTCATCAGCGCGCGCTCCAGACGGGCACCCAGTCCTTTGTAGAAAACAAATCGGCTGCCGGTCACCTTTGCCGCTGTTTCGAAGTCGATGATGCCCAGTTCTTGACCAAGCTCCCAGTGCGGTTTGGGCTCAAAAGAAAACTTTCTTGGCTCGCCCCACGTCCAGGCAACGACGTTGTCATCCTCCGACGTGCCTACCGGAACGCTCTCATGAGGAAGGTTGGGCAAGCTCAGCAGAATTTGCTCAAGCTGTTCATCGAGCTGGCGCAGTTCTTCGTCCAGCACCTTGATTCGGTCGCTTACTTCCTTCATCTCTGCGATCAGATGGTCAGCGTTCTCTTTGTTGCGCTTCAATACCGCTACCTGTTCGGATACGGTATTTCGTTTGTTCTTCAAGCCTTCCGCTTCCTGGATCAACTGGCGGCGCTTTTCATCCACCTCGGCAAACTGATCCAGTGCAGAAATATCCTCATTGCGATCCGCCAAACGGCGTCTTACTCCGTCTAAATCGTTGCGCAACACTTTTACATCTAACATAGATACCCCTCCAACATCGTTGATTCTTCTTGCACGCAATGAAAAAACACCCGTCCCCTATGGTAAGGGACGAGTGTTGGTAACCCGCGTTGCCACCCTTGTTGATATATGCCTGCTTCCGTTTCCCGGCATATACCCGCTTGAATCCGCCGTAACGGGGCGGTGCCGGGCAAAGTTGATCCTTTGCCACTCAGAGATGGATTCCCTTGCAGACTGGGTCGGTTTTCACCTGCCACCGACTCTCTGGGCCAAGCGCTTGCAAAGTACTAGTCTCTTCATCGCGTTCCTTGTTTGTTATCTTCTATTGTTAACTGTACTACAGGTTCTATACCTGTGTAAAGATCGTGAAAAAAACCGGCACCATTATCGGTACCGGTTTTGGACATGCATCTTTTACGGACAATCAGCCGCGGTATTCCTTCACCATGTCGACGAAGTATTGATGCAGCCGTGCATCCTCCGTCAACTCCGGATGGAATGCTGCCGCCAAATAATGTCCTTGCCGAGCAGCCACGATCTTTTCTTCATACTTGGCAAGTACCTGACCGGCTTCGCCTACTTCCATGATATACGGCGCGCGGATGAAAACGGCTGGATAATCCGCCGCTACTCCTGCGACCGGAAGCTCGACCTCAAAGCTTTCCTTTTGGCGGCCAAAGGCATTGCGCTCCACCTTGATATCCATCAATCCGAGATGGCAGTCGTCTTGGCCGTTTATGCGTTTGGCGAGCAAAATCGCTCCCGCACATGTACCGAATATCGGTTTTCTTGCTTGGCCAAACTCGCGCAGCGCTTCGATAAAACCGTATTTATGCATCAGCTTGCTGATGGTCGTGCTCTCTCCGCCGGGAATGACCAATCCGTCCAGATCTTCAAGCTCGTCCACCTTTTTAACTGCAACTGCCGTCGCACCTGCTGCCTCCAGCATGCGGATATGCTCAGCGACAGCTCCCTGCAAGGAAAGAACGCCAATTTTCATGATCGGTCACCTTACCATCCGCGCTCTTGCATGCGGTCTGCTTCACGCAGCTTGGAGATTTCCAGACCCGGCATAGCTGTACCCAGTCCTTTGGAGACGCGGGCAATCAGTTCATAGTCAGTGTAGTGTGTGGTTGCTTCTACGATCGCGCGAGCAAATTTCTCCGGATTTTCCGATTTGAAAATACCGGAACCTACGAATACGCCATCAGCGCCGAGCTGCATCATCAGAGCCGCATCGGAAGGGGTCGCTACACCGCCTGCTGCGAAGTTGACCACTGGCAGCTTGCCGTTTTTGTGTACGTATTCCAGCAGATCGTAAGGAGCACCGAGGTTTTTCGCTTCTGCCATCAATTCATCGTAGGACATGCTTTGCACTTTGCGAATTTGCGACTGCATGGTGCGCATGTGACGAACAGCTTCCACGATGTTTCCTGTACCTGGTTCACCTTTGGTACGGATCATGGACGCGCCTTCACCGATGCGGCGAAGAGCTTCGCCGAGGTCGCGTGCGCCACAGACAAACGGGACAGTGAATTCTTTTTTATTGATATGGTACATGTCATCAGCAGGAGTCAGGACTTCGCTCTCGTCGAGGTAGTCAACACCCATGGATTCGAGAACGCGAGCTTCGACGAAATGTCCGATCCGAGCTTTTGCCATAACCGGAATCGATACAGCATTCAATACTTCTTCCACGATACCCAGATCAGCCATCCGGGCTACCCCGCCTGCTGCACGAATATCAGACGGTACGCGCTCCAGTGCCATAACGGCAACAGCGCCGGCTGCTTCTGCAATTTTTGCCTGTTCCGCATTGACAACGTCCATGATGACGCCGCCTTTTTGCATTTCCGCCATACCTCTTTTAACGCGGGAAGTTCCTACTTGTACCATTTCTAAGCCCCCTACCCAATTGTCTTGTAATGCCTGCATCACATTGTAATGGCTGTCTTAATATTCACCATTGTAATCCAAGTTTGATTTTGGGTACAACCTTATTTGCCGGTTAAGCTGCTGAAAATATTGCTAAAGAACTGGATGATGCTGCGGAAGAACAGGCGGATCCAGCTGCCTTCCTCGACTTCTTGTCCAGCTACGAGGTCGACTCCAGCCTTGGCCATGTCCTCTGGCTGCAGGTAGTCGGTTTCTTTTGTTCCCTCTTCTACAAAGGCTACCTTTCCGATTACCTGATCTTTTTTCAATGGAGCAGTGAGCTCCTGGAACGTGACGGTTGGGGTGAATTTGCTCTCTGACCCGATTTTTGTCAGAGTCATTACCGCATTGCTTGTAACTGCCGGCACAGTCAGCTCCACGCCGTTTTTCACAGGAGCGGTTTCATACCCCTTGATTGGCACGCCTTTGTCGAGTTGTTTGGTTAGCTTGAAGTTGCTGAAGCCGTAATCAAGCAGTTTTTTCGTTTCGACAAAACGCTTGGTCTCACTTCCTGCTCCCATGATCACGCTGATTAATCGCATGTCTCCACGAACAGCAGTACCGGTAAAACAATATCTCGCAGCATCTGTGTGACCTGTTTTCAAACCGTCTACACCTTCATAATATTGGTTTAGTCCCGGCAGCATCCAATTGTAGTTTGGCTTTTTCATCTCATTTGGCATACCTGCCCGGAAGGTAAGACGAGGAATTTTAGAAATTTCCAGCGCTTCCGGGAAGTCGCGGATCAGAGCGCGAGCCAGAATGGCCGAATCACGTGCAGACATTAAGTTTTCTGTTTGGTCGGTTTTTACGGAGTAAGGGCCAAGCTCATTGGCAGGCAGCCCGGTCGATGTAACAAACTTCGTGTTCTTCATCCCAAGTTCCTGGGCTTTCTTGTTCATCATCGCGACAAAGTTTGGTTCACTGCCTGCTATTCTTTCCGCCAGAAGTACAGTCGCATCATTGGCAGATACGACGGCCATTGCCTTGTACAATTCTTTAACGGTATGGGATTCCCCCATATTTAGATAGACGCCCGAAGAATCTGGCATTTTGGCAATATAAAACGCGTATTCACTGACCGGAACTTTATCGTCCCAGTTAATTTTCTTTTGTTTCACCGCTTCATGCACGAGATATTCTGTCATCATTTTACTCATGCTCGCTGGTGGCAACGGTTGGTCTGGATTACTGCTGTAAAGTACTTTTCCTGTTGATACCTCTACCAATATTGCCGAGCTGGCAGCCAACTGCAAGTCAGCCTGCGGGGCAGCTCCTGCATTTGCTGTCATGGAACCCCACGCAGTGATAAAAACAGCGACAGAAAGGAACAGACCCGTCAATCGCTTCGTCCATGTTCTCGGTTTCATTTGAATCTCTCACCCTCCCACTTCTGTCGGTCTTGGCCACTAAAGGCACGGACACACATTTGTAAGTGTACCATAGAAAGCAACCCCACTTGAAGCTTGTTTCCACTAGTTTCCCGGTAGGAATGGCTAGAAAAAAACCCCTTTCGCAAACGGAAAGGGGTTTTTGATTCGATAGTCCTACGAAATAGAGTAGTTTGGCGCTTCTTTCGTAATTTGAACATCGTGCGGATGACTCTCGCGCAAACCAGCTCCGGTAATCCGGATGAACCGGGAATTGTCGATGAGCTCCTGAATGTTTTTCGTACCACAGTAGCCCATACCTGCGCGGAGGCCACCGATCAGTTGATAGACGACATCGGCCAATGGTCCTTTGTAAGGTACGCGGCCTTCGATACCCTCAGGAACGAGCTTTTGCGCGTTTTCCTGGAAGTAGCGATCCTTGCTGCCGGCTTTCATCGCACCGATGGAGCCCATGCCGCGGTATACCTTGAAGCGGCGGCCTTGGAAGATCTCGAATTCGCCCGGGCTTTCTTCTGTTCCGGCAAACAGGCTGCCGATCATGATCGCTGATGCGCCTGCACCGATTGCTTTTGGCAAATCACCGGAGTATTTAATCCCGCCATCGGCAATAATTGGAATATTGTATTCCCTGGCTACGCGGGCGCAGTCGTAAATGGCTGTAATTTGCGGTACCCCAATCCCCGCCACAACGCGCGTCGTACAGATTGATCCGGGTCCGATCCCTACTTTTACGACAGACGCACCGGCTTCGATCAAATCGCGAGTGGCTTCGCCAGTCGCTACGTTACCGGCTACGATGGTGAGATCCGGGTATGCTTGTCTCAGTTTTTTCACTGCGTTGCTGACGTTGATGTGGTGTCCGTGCGCTGTATCCACGACCAGAACGTCAACGCCCGCCTTCACCAATGCTTCTGCGCGTTCGAAAGTATCGGCGGATACACCTACAGCCGCGCCGCACAGCAGACGTCCCTGCTGGTCTTTGGCTGCATTTGGGTACTGAATCGCTTTTTCGATGTCCTTGATGGTGATCAGGCCCTTTAGCACATTATGCTCGTCCACCAACGGGAGCTTCTCGATCTTGTATTTTTGCAAAATGGCTTCAGCCTGCTGCAGGGTAGTCCCTACTGGAGCTGTCACCAGATTTTCCTTCGTCATTACATCTTTAATCGGAATCGAAAAGTCATGAACGAAACGAAGGTCGCGGTTGGTAAGAATTCCGACCAGATGATTTTGGCTGTCGACAATAGGAACCCCGGAGATGCGGTACTTGCCCATCAACGCGTCCGCGTCTGCGACGGTGTGCTCCGAACTGAGGGAAAACGGGTTGGTGATGACTCCGCTTTCAGAGCGTTTTACCCGGTCAACCTCACTGGCTTGCTGCTCGATTGTCATGTTTTTATGGATAATCCCGATTCCGCCTTGTCTGGCCATTGCAATCGCTAGTGCAGACTCCGTTACCGTGTCCATTCCCGCGCTGATCAGCGGAATGTTCAAGACGACCTTTTCGCTCAATCTTGTCGATGTATCTACATCACGAGGCAAAATTTCTGATTTTCCTGGAACAAGGAGAACGTCATCAAACGTTAAGCCCTCTTTTACGAATTTGTCTTCCCGCACAGGTATGAGCTCCTTTCGCCAAAATGTTTTATGCAAGTGTAACAAACGGCTTAATTTACTGTCAAGGTAACCTTTTAATGTTCGGTTATCTAAGCAATTATCCAGATAAATCAAAAAAAATAACAAGAAAGCGCTCTCATACACGAATGTTAGAAAGGTGATGGAAATGGATGCCTGGTCCTCTTTGCGCTTGCTGGAAACAGAACCGGCGGCACGCGCTTTTTTATACAAACACTATCACAGCAAAGGTATCTCGCAGGCTGAGCGACTCGCTTTTCAACAAAGCACGCGTTTTCTATACACATGGAAACAAGCACGCTTGTTTTATGAATCGGCCGCGAAGACACCCCTGTCCATTAAGCCCTTGCTGCTGTTCTACGGCTGTATTCATCTGTTGAAGGGATGGCTCATCGTCATCGATCCTGACTATCCGCAGAACAGCAAAGTTCTTCAACACGGTGTGACTACGAGGAAAGTCAAAAAGAACGGTTATCAATTCCTAAGGGACGAGGTTCGTCCACAAAAGGAAGGGTTGTTTTCCCATCTGGCTCATCTCCTCTCTGTATCGCCCCTTCAGGACCGTTACAG
>NZ_CP151945.1:0-15000 GCF_038592925.1 Brevibacillus sp. FSL K6-2834 | reverse complement strand
TTGCGTATAGCGGCCCATGACAGAAATGCCCTTCATTTCCGTGCGGATAATGATCCCCGAGGTGGTGATGATCATCAGATCCTCTTCCGGCTCGACGACTTTCAGGCCAACGACGTGCCCGCTCCGCTCGGTTACATTGTGCGTCTTGATTCCCTTGCCGCCGCGAGACTGAATCCGGTACTCTTCTACCGGGGTCCGCTTTCCGTAGCCATTCGCCGTGACAATCAATACTTCCGCATTCGGCTTGATAACGTCCATATCGATTACGTCATCGTCATCATCAAGCGAAATCCCTTTTACCCCGGTGGCGCTGCGGCCCATCGTCCGTACGTCGCTTTCCTTGAAGCGGACCGACATCCCGTTGCGGGTACCCATGATGATTTCTTGATTGCCGTCTGTGAGGCGCACGGCGATCAGCTCGTCATCCTCGCGAAGATTGACGGCAAACAGACCGCCCCTTCGGATGTTGGCATAAGCTGCCAGCTCGGTCTTTTTGATAATCCCCTTCTTCGTTCCGAAGAACAGGTACCTGTCTTCGCTGAACTCTTTTACCGGGATGACCGCACTGACCCGCTCCCCTTTTTCGATCTGAATCAGGTTGATGATCGGAGTGCCTTTGGCTGTACGGTTGAGATCCGGGATTTCGTAGCCCTTCAACCGGTACACCTTGCCCTTGCTGGTAAAGAACATGATGTGGTCGTGCGAATTCGTGATATACAGATGCTCGACAAAGTCGTTATCCTTGGTGCCGATTCCCTGGATACCGCGACCGCCCCGCTTCTGCGCACGGTAGGTAGTCACCGGCAAACGCTTGATGTACCCATCATGCGTCAGCGTGATCACCACATCCTCTTCCGGAATCAGGTCGGCATCCTCGATGCTTTCCTCGTCAAAGGTAATGACCGTACGGCGCTCGTCGCCAAACTTCTCTTTGATCTCCTCAAGCTCTTCGCGGACAATCGCGTAGATCTTGTTTTCATCGGCGAGAATAGAGCGCAGCTCGGCGATTTTTGCCAGGAGCTCCTGGTATTCGTTCTCGATTTTTTCCCGCTCCAACCCGGTCAAGCGCTGCAGGCGCATGTCCAGAATGGCTTGAGCCTGCTCGTAGCTTAGACCGTAACGGTTCATCAAGCCGTCACGCGCTTCTTCGGTCGTTTGCGAAGAGCGAATCAGACTGATGATCTCATCGATATGATCGAGCGCGATCCGCAAGCCCTCTAAAATATGGGCCCGCGCTTCCGCTTGCTTCAGATCGTACTCGGTCCGTCTGCGGATGATTTCCCGCTGATGCTGGAGATAGTAGTACAGCATATCCCGCAAATTCAGAACGCGGGGACGATTGTCGACCAGAGCCAGCATGTTCACGCCGAAGGTGCTCTGCATCTGCGTATGCTTGAACAGATTGTTCAAGACAACCTTCGGTACCACGTCGCGGCGCAATTCGATCACGATCCGCATACCTTTGCGATCGGACTCGTCACGCAGATCCGTAATGCCCTCCAGTTTCTTTTCGCGAACGAGCTCGGCAATCTTCTCGACGAGCCTTGCCTTATTCACCTGGTAAGGAAGCTCGGTTACGATGATGCGCGGCTTTCCTTTTTCTTCCTCAATCATGGTTTTGGCACGCATGATAATCGAACCGCGGCCAGTTTCATAAGCCCGGCGGATGCCGCTGTAGCCCAAAATTTCACCCGCTGTAGGGAAGTCAGGCCCTTTGATGATCTTCATCAGATCCTGCAGGGTAATATCGGGGTTGTCGATCATGGCAACAACGCCATCGATGACTTCTACCAGGTTATGCGGTGGAATATTGGTCGCCATCCCAACGGCAATACCTGCAGAGCCGTTCACCATCAGGTTGGGAAAACGGGATGGAAGCACGACAGGCTCTTCTTTCCGCCCGTCGTAGTTGGGAGTGAAATTGACTGTTTCTTTATCGATATCTCGCAGCAATTCAAGCGCCAGCTTGGACATGCGGGATTCGGTATAACGCATGGCAGCCGCAGGGTCCCCGTCCACAGAACCGAAGTTGCCCTGTCCCTCAACCAAGAGGTAGCGCATGTTGAAATCCTGAGCCATCCGGACCATTGTTTCATAGATGGCGCTGTCACCGTGAGGATGGTAGTTGGCCATTACTTCACCGACGACGTTTGCCGACTTTCGGAACGCTTTGTCCGGAGTCAATCCCATGTCGTGCATGGCATACAAAATACGCCGGTGAACCGGCTTCAGCCCGTCGCGAACATCTGGCAACGCACGGCTCACAATTACACTCATCGCGTAGCTAATGAACGATTCTTTCATCTCATGACTAATGTCAACTTTAGGAAACCGAGCTGTTTCTTCAGCCATAAAGAGTAAACCTCCAACTGGTTATCGCAATACGTCATTATACCATATTCGGACGGTCCTCGTCCAAAGTCTCGCAAAAAGCGCAACCAGGCTGTTTCTCAAGATGGATGAATGTCGGCTTTCTCCTTGCTCTCCCCCCGTCGCCATACATACACAGAGTAGATCACCAAGAAGAGAATCACGAACAATGTGGAGAAGCGATACATGTGGGCAAAGCCTGTTGTTTTCGCCACCGCGCCCAGCACCATCGCCCCCATCCCGATGCCGAGATCAAAGGCGGAAAAGAAAGTCCCGTTCGCTGCACCGCGTCTGCCCGGCTCTACTCTGTTGATCGTCCATGCCTGCAGCGAAGGATGAACAGCGCCGAAACCGGCACCGAACAAAACGGCTGCAAGCGCCAGCCCGACAGTCGAAGTGCTGAAGGAAAGAACTGCAAGTCCGATGCCCGCGATCAATGCACCGGGAATCAGCACCCAGACGTGTCCCTTTTGGTCAAACAGCTTCCCGGCAAAGGGGCGAACCAGCATCAGGGAAACGGCATTGAACAGGAAAAACAGCCCCACATTGGCGATGTGGACCTCTTGGCCAAACAAGGTGATGAAGCTGACGATACCGCCGTAGGTAACGCCAAACAGCAGGGCTAGCAGAGAGGGGAACAGGGCCTTTTTCTCTACCAATCCGCTCACCGCAGAAGGGGCAGGTGCGGAAGCCGCCGGTTTTTCAGCTTTGATAGGCTCACTGACCTTCACAAACTTGGACATCAGCAGGGCAGCCACCGTAAGCAGCGCGGAGATGGCAAACAACCATCCGTATCCGCTGGATTCAACCAGCCACAGTCCAAACATCGGTCCCAGAGCCATGGCGAGATTGCCGAACATCCCGAAGTACCCCATCCCTTCTCCCCGCCTCTGGGCCGGAATCAGGTCGGATGCGATCGTTCCATAGGTCGTCGTAGCAATGCCCCAGCCGATGCCGTGGATAAATCTGACCACGAGGACAAGAGCTACTGTCGTCATCCAGTAATAGCCGGAGACGGACAGGAAAAAAATCGCCAGTCCCACTATGAGTATGGGCATTCTTCCGATGGAATCGAGCGCTTTTCCAGCGAAGGGACGGATCAGAAGCGCCGAAATGGTAAAAATGCTGATCACCAATCCGACGTCCACCTGGTCACCGCCGCGCTCCGTAACAAAAAGCGGAAGGGTGGGAATCAGCATTTGAAAGGCGATAAACAACAAAAAGTTGGATAGCGCCAGGAGTATAAAGTTTCTCGTCCAAAGGGACTCTGTTTCTGTCATGACTTTCTCCCCTTCCTGCATTGCCGAAACAAACGTAACAAGCACACTTCCTATACATTATGCTTTTAAAAGTTTTTTAATGTCAACATGCAAACTTTACTCACGGTCCAGCTCCCGCAATTGTTTCAAAGTTTCCCGGTAAGCCCTCTCCATTTCCTCCTTCTCGGCTTGTTCCAGCTTTGGCGACGACAGGCGGCCGATCAAATCGGTCAGTCTCGTTTCCAACACCATCCGCTCTTCCTCCCGCCCTCGTTTTGGCTTGTTTTTCCGTTCCAGATATTCTTGATAGGTTCCGGAAAAAAGTGTGAGCTTTTCTTCGTCAAGACAGAGAACAGCATCGGCTAGCCGTTGGATGAATTTGCGGTCGTGGGAGGCGAACAGGATCGTTCCGGGAAACTCCAGCAGGATCCGCTCCAGCTCTTCCTGCGTAGGAATATCGAGAAAGTTGGTTGGCTCATCCAGCAGCAAAACATTGTAGTCGCCGAGGAAGACCTTCGCCAGTGCGGTCTTGACTCGTTCACCACCACTTAAAACCGATACCGTTTTGTGAATTTCATCGTTTGTAAACAACATCCGGGCCAGTGCCGTGCGAATCGTTGTGTCCGAGTGGCGACTGCTTTCCCTGACGTTATTCCAAATGCTCTTGTTCTCATCAAGAATGGATAGGCTCTGGCTGAAGTACCCGACTCTGCTGCTCGGAGATACAGATATTCCGTCCGCCTGGCTGTATATCATGGAGAGGAGCGTCGATTTTCCGCAGCCGTTTCCCCCAATGATGGCTACCTTTTGGCCGGGGCGGACGGAGAAGGAAAGCTGTTCAAACAGCGTTTTCCCTTCTACACGCCTGGTAACCTTCCCGACCTGGATGACCGTTCGTCCATGCTGTTCTCCGTAGTGATTTACATCAAATCTGACGCTAGGCAGCTCCTTCGGCTTTTCCTTTTTTTCCAGCCTGGCCAGACGGCTCTCCATGGCGAGAGCGGCTTTCTCCACCTTTTCCCGTTTGCCATTTGCTTTTCTTTTGTGCAGGCGGGCCTCAGAGTTTCCCATTCGCTTCGGAGCCTTTCTGATCTCGCTGGCCCGTTGCTTTGTCTCCGTAAACGCTTGAGTCAGCCGCTCCTTTTCTTTGCGGTATTCCTCGTACTCAAACCACTCCCGTTCGCGCTTTTTTTCCTTCTGCTCGCGATAGTCGGAGTAATTCCCCTTGTACTCGCTTATCTTGCCGTCTTCCACTTCCCAAATAAGGGTGCATATCGTGTCAAGCAATTCGCGGTCGTGCGAAATCAGGATTACGGCTCCATCGTAAGCGAGCAAGGACTCCTCAAGCTGGCGAATCCCGGTCATGTCGAGATGGCTCGTCGGTTCATCCGCAAAAAGAAGCGGAGCTTGCTGTTCCAATGCAGCGGCAATTTTTAGCCGAACCGTCTCGCCCCCGCTCATTTGCGAATGAATATGAGAGATGCCCCACATGCGTCTGGCGTGCCCGGTTGTTTCCGCCGCTTCTTCCCCCTGATCGATCTGCTGAATCAAGGCGGTCGAGCCGTACCAGTTGACTTGGCCTGCATCCGGCTGCGTAAGCCCTGCAAGCACATGCATCAACGTGCTTTTTCCGACGCCGTTTTGACCGACGATGCCGATCCTGTCTCCGTAGAATACCTCCAGTTTTTTTGCTTCAAAAATCACTCTGTCGCCAAAGCTTTTTTCAATCTGACGCGCTTCCAGCAGTAGCATAAAAAAATTCCTCCTTTGCTGCCTTTGGATTGGTTCCTGCCTGGTTGGAAAGCAAGACTTTCTTCCGAACCAGGCAAACAAAAAAGAGACGCCGAAACATACCGACGTCTCCTCTGGGAAAAACGAACGCCGCCGCTTGCGCTCGCCTCTTTCATGCAGCTATAAAAAAGAGCGCTCGCAATACGGCGCTCCGTTTTTTCCAATACAAACGCTCCCGTCATGCCGGAAGCCCGCTCCAGATGACTGGAAATAGAAAAAAGGCACCGGCATATCGGTACCTTTCGTATCGCGTTTGTCTGCCGCGTTGCAAGCATGGCAAAAAGCAAGGTTATAGAGCACCCGATATGTTTTCGTTACTATGCAGTTGAGCTGTATTCGTAACGAAAACTACTTTCAATGGACTGCCCTCCGGTTCTGACCACAGTAATGAATACCTTACTTTATCAGTATAGCTTACATCTTTCCCCAAAACAAGAAAAGACAAGCATCTATTGCTTATTTTTTGCAAAAGCAGGGACGCTCCCGTAGGTGAAGAGCCGCCACAGCCATTCCATCGGCCCCATCGCAAACCGGGCCATCCGCCAGCAGCTTTCGGTCGGTTGCACGAATATGCTCGATGTAGATGGCGATGCAATTCAACATGGTTTGTACGTATCCGACTTTGGACTGAAGAGCAAACAGATTGGCAATGGCCACAATGAGCGCCGTTCCTTACGCCTCATGCGAGCAGTTATCACAGCTTGACGATTCCTTCGAGACTGCTGTTTTGAATCGTAGATTTGGCGTCTACCACTAATCGGATGGCTATGAGAACCATATGAATAACCCGTTTCATAAAATGTTCTCCCCTTTCTTGCTGTCGTTTCTGACTTCATTGTAAGGGGAACGGGAAAGGGCCGCTATCGAATTGTCTTTCAGATTGCTTACATTGTCGTAAGGCAGAAAAACGGTGTAGGATCATGACATTTTTGCTGTCAAAGAGGAAATACACTGCTCAAGCTAAAGAAAACAGCTTCTCTTGGCCAAACAATTTTCCTGCAAAGAACACAACAAATAAATATTGAAATAACCATATGATTATATTAGTATCTGAATCAGAAGAGGTATTGGAGGAGAATGATGGACACGAAACAGGTAGTAGCCATGTTAAAGGCTTTAGCAGACCCTACAAGGCTAAAAATTATTGCCTTATTGCAAACTCGCAGCTGCTGCGTATGTGAGCTTGTACCGATCTTTGGCATATCCCAACCAGCGATTTCCAAGCACATGAGCCGCCTGAAAAGTGTGGACCTTGTCATCGAGTCAAGAAAAGGCCAATGGGTATTTTACACTCTCAATAAAGCACGCCTGGAACAAGTAGCGCATGCACTCGGTAACCTGCCTGATTACTCCGAAGAATTTTCAAAGTTGGAGCAGCAGGGGTTATTGGTTACCTGTGAATAGGAAGGACTGAATTAAATCATGTTCGCTATCTGGAGTGCCTTTCTGATTTTTGCTTTGACATTAATTTTTGTAATTTGGCAGCCAAAGGGGCTTAACATTGGCTGGTCTGCTGCCGGAGGAGCCCTCCTGGCCTTGCTGTGCGGCGTTGTCAGCTTTGCGGATGTTGTCGCCGTCACCGGTATCGTGTGGAATGCCACATTGGCCTTTGTAGCCATTATTTTCATATCGCTGCTCCTGGATGAAATCGGCTTCTTTGAGTGGTCCGCTCTGCATATGGCCCGTCTGGCAAAAGGGAACGGGCGACTCATGTTCATCTATGTCGTGTTGCTCGGAGCCGCAGTAGCCGCTTTCTTTGCCAATGACGGAGCTGCTCTCATTTTGACCCCCATTGTTCTGGCGCAAGTCAGAGCATTGAAGTTTCCTGACAAGATGGTCCTGCCCTTTGTCATGGCTAGCGGTTTTATCGCAGATACGACATCTCTGCCGCTGATCGTCAGCAACCTGGTTAACATTGTATCTGCCGACTACTTTGACATCGGTTTTGTCGAATACGCTTCCCGTATGATCATTCCGAATTTCTTTGCCCTTGGAGCCAGCTTGCTTGTCTTGTATTGGTATTTCAAAAAAGATATTCCCCGACAATACGATTCGTCACAACTGAAAAAGCCGCATGAAGCCATAAGAGACAAACGGCTGTTCCGGCTATCCTGGGTGATTTTAACGCTTTTGCTCGTTGGTTACTTGATGAACGAGCTTCTGGCTGTTCCCGTATCGATTACAGCAGGACTTGCAGCCGTGATCTTTCTCCTGATCTCACGAAGAAGTAAAGTCATCGCCACCAAACGAATCATAAAAGAGGCTCCCTGGTCGATTGTCATTTTCTCAATCGGGATGTATGTCGTCGTGTATGGGTTGCGTAATGCGGGATTGACTGACATGCTCAGCGATGTCATCCAGAAAATCTCTGATCAAGGGCTCCTGGCTGCCACAATCGGCATGGGCTTTTTATCTGCCTTCCTGTCTTCGATCATGAACAACATGCCTACTGTCATGATCGATGCTCTCGCTATTCAGGGGACGCAAACATCCGGGATAATTCGGGAAGCACTGGTGTACGCAAACGTAATTGGTTCCGACCTCGGTCCAAAGATTACGCCGATCGGTTCGCTCGCCACTTTGCTCTGGCTCCACGTGCTTTCCCGGAAAGGAGTTGCGATCAGTTGGGGGCAGTATTTCAAAACCGGGATTGTCTTGACGATTCCCACATTGTTCATCACACTGCTGGGCTTGTATCTATGGCTGCAGATCATTTCGTAATGAAAACCAACTTTTCATCCATGAAAGGAATGGCGATGTCATGCAGAAAAAACCGTTGATTTACTTCCTTTGCACGGGAAATTCTTGCCGCAGCCAAATGGCTGAAGGCTTTATGAGATCACTTGGCGGAGACCGTTATGAGGTAAAAAGCGCAGGTCTGGAAGCCCATGGACTAAACCCGCTTGCGGTACGTGTAATGAAAGAAGACAATGTAGATATTCGTTCGCATACGTCCGATGTGATTGATCCCGATACGCTTGCCCGCGCCGACTACGTGATTACGCTTTGCGGCCATGCCGATGAGCATTGCCCGGCGGTTCCCGGCAATAGCGCAGTAAAATGGCATTGGGGCTTTGATGATCCGGCTAAAGCCAGCGGCACGGAAGAAGATATAATCAATCGTTTCCGCGTTGTACGTGATTCTATTAAAAGTCGGATTGAACAGTTTTTGAAGGAAGGCAAATAACGAAAGCATAACAAAAAGCTTGCCCCCGAGAGGACAAGCTTTTCTTAATTCTCTTCCAGACAGTTTTGAGAGAAAGTATTCCTAAATATCCAAATCCCGCACATTCGCCGCATACTGTTCAATAAATTCGCGACGCGGCTCTACTTCGTCGCCCATCAGCGTCTGGAACACCAGATCGGCCTCCATCGCATCATCCAGGTCTACTTGCAGCAGGGTGCGAACTGCAGGGTCCATGGTTGTTTCCCACAGTTGCTCTGCGTTCATCTCACCCAATCCTTTGTAGCGCTGAATGTTTGGCTTAGGCGTAGTTTTCAGCGAAGCGAGGATTTCATCACGCTGTTGATCTGTATAGGCATAGTGAATTTGTTTACCCTGCTTGATGCTGTAGAGCGGCGGCTGAGCGATGTAAATATAGCCGGACTCGATCAATTGCCGCATGTAACGGTAGAAGAACGTCAAGAGCAGTGTCCGAATATGGGAACCGTCGACGTCGGCATCCGTCATGATGACCACTTTGTGATAGCGCGCTTTGGAAATGTCAAAGTCTTCACCTACACCCGTTCCGAGCGCAGTGATGATCGTCCGGATCTCATTGTTTCCGAGAATTTTGTCCAGACGGGCTTTCTCTACGTTCAAAACCTTACCGCGCAGCGGCAGAATGGCCTGAAAATGACGGTCCCGCCCCATTTTGGCAGAGCCGCCCGCGGAGTCACCCTCAACGATAAACAGCTCGGACTCGGAAGCATCCTTGGACGAACAGTCGGCCAATTTACCCGGCAATGCGCTCACTTCCAGCGCGCTCTTGCGCCGGGTCAGCTCGCGTGCTTTCCGTGCTGCTTCACGCGCACGCGCAGCCATCAGAGCCTTTTCCACGACCTTCTTGGCGACGCCTGGGTTCTCCTCCATGAAGGTGCTGAACCGATCGCCAAAGACCGACTCGGTAATACTGCGGGCCTCTGAGTTGCCCAGCTTCGTCTTCGTCTGACCCTCGAACTGCGGCTCGGGAATTTTCACCGAAATAATCGCGGTAATCCCCTCGCGCACGTCGTCGCCAGACAGGTTCGGATCTTTTTCCTTCAGGAAGTTGAACTTCCGGCTGTAATCATTGATCACGCGGGTGAGCGCAGTCTTGAAGCCGGATTCATGGGTTCCGCCCTCATGCGTATTGATATTGTTGGCAAAGGAGTAGATGTTGCTGACATAGCTGTCGTTGTACTGCAGGGCGACCTCTACCACCAGGCCATCCTTCTCTCCCTCGCAGTAAATCACTTCCTCGTGCAGAGGTTCCCGGTTTTTATTCAGGTACTCCACAAACTGGATAATGCCGCCCTCATAGTGGAACGTTTCTTCTTTTTCCCGCTCCGGACGCAGGTCCTTCAGCGTAATTTTCAGTCCTTTGTTCAGGAAGGCGAGCTCGCGAATCCGCTTTTGCAGCACTTCGTACTCGTATTCGGTCGTTTCGGTAAAAATCGTCGGGTCGGCCTTGAAGGTCACCTTTGTCCCGGTCTCTTCGGTCTCTCCGACCACGGCCAGATCGGCCTCGGGAACCCCTACATTGAACCGCATGAAATGAATTTTGCCGTTCTGCTTTACCTCTACTTCCATCCACTCGGAAAGAGCGTTCACGACGGAGCTGCCGACACCGTGCAGACCGCCGGATACTTTGTACCCGCCGCCGCCGAACTTACCGCCGGCGTGAAGAACCGTCAAAACCGTCTCTACCGTTGATTTCCCCGTCTTCTCATGAATGCCCGTAGGAATCCCGCGGCCGTTATCCGTTACAGAGACGGAATTATCAGGATGGATCTCGACGAGAATGCTGTCGCAATACCCGGCAAGCGCCTCGTCAATGGCGTTGTCCACAATCTCCCATACGAGGTGGTGCAGCCCGCGGCTGCTGGTAGAGCCGATATACATCCCCGGACGCTTCCGAACAGCTTCCAAGCCTTCCAAAACCTGAATCTGACTGGCATCATAGTTTGTATTATCTTTCGTCGTCACTTGATCCACTACTAGTCAACTCCTCCACTTCAGCTTGTACAAAGGAAACCTGATCCAAGCTGTCCACGAACTGAGCGCGTCGCTTCAGCGTCAGGGAAGAAATAGGCGAACAATAAATGGCATCTGTGGTAATGACGTATGATTTCGTCTCTTCTTGGTCTGAGTCAACGACCATCTTCTTTTTCTCTTGCAAAAACGCCTTGTTGTTCTTAGACGATTTTACAGTCTGATGATCCAAGATTGAGATGACATCCTTGGTGCTCACAACAGTATCTCCACCAATGTGTATAAACATGCCTGTTCCCTCTACCTTTCCCCGGAGATTTCCCCTTCCCGCACATAAAAACGAGAGGCTTGCTGGAGAACCTGATGTTTTAAGCCTTCCACACCTGTGGTGCTTACAAACGTCTGAACCCGATCTTGAATGGTTTCCAACAGCAAGGTTTGCCGATGTTCATCCAATTCGGAGAGCACATCGTCCAGCAAGAGGACCGGATACTCTCCCACTTCTTCCTTGATCAATTCGATTTCGGCCAATTTAATAGACAGCGCACTCGTACGCTGCTGTCCTTGGGAGCCGTATGTTTGCACATCCATGTCGTTTACTTTCAAGGTAAAATCGTCCCGGTGCGGGCCAATCATCGTGCTTCCCCGCGCCAGTTCCCGGTCAAAGACCTCTTCATAAGCTGCCAATAGCATATCCACCGCCTGTTCTGGAGTTTGCTCCTCCGTGACTGGCGAAGAATTTACGTAGTGCAGCGAGAGGATCTCTCTTTTGCCGGTAATGCCGCTGTGAATGTCTTTGGCCCACGCTTCCAGCTTGCGGAGAAACTCAAAACGCTTCCGCAACAATTTTACCGCTAATTCGGCCAATTGAATATTCCAAATCCCCAGCATCTCCTTGGACCGGCTTTTTTTCATCGCCATGTCCTTCAACAGTTGATTGCGCTGGGCCAATACTTTGTTGTAATTGCTCAAATAATACAGATACGTCGGAGACACCTGGCCGATTTCCATATCGATAAATCGGCGTCGCTGGGCAGGCGCTCCCTTGACGATCGCCAAATCCTCGGGAGCAAACATGACCACATTCAGGGCTCCAACGTATGCACTCAGCTTTTGCTGCTCCATCCCATTAATTTTGGCCCTCTTTCCCTTTCCCGTCAACTGCAGTTCCAAGCGAACCGATCCGTAGCGACGCTCGACATCACTACGGATCGATGCAAAATCGGCTCCCCAGCCAATCAGTTCCTTGTCTCTGGGGGTGCGGTGCGACTTGGCCAGAGCCAGTACGTAGATAGACTCCAGTACATTGGTCTTGCCCTGCGCATTGTTGCCGATAAACAGCTGGATGGGACTGTCAAAGGAAAGAGAGAGCTGCCCGTAATTGCGAAAATGGGTAAGCGAAAGGTTCTTGATAAACAAGAATAGCGCTCTCCTCTCAGCGGCGAGTCACTTTGTAGCGGCCGTGTCCCTCGACGTCAATTTCGTCTCCGGGATAGAGCTTTCGGCCGCGACGATTTTCTTCTTCGCCGTTTACCTGAATGGGAACCTCTGCTAGAAACGCTTTCGCCATTCCTCCGGTATCAATGAGATCGGCCAGCTTGAGAAACTGGCCAAGAGCAATGTATTCAGTCTGAATGGAAACCTCACGCATGGATAGGCCTCCTTTCTGTTTGGCTGCTAGTAGGTTCGAACCGGCAGGATGAGGTGCAGCGTCCATTCGTGATCTGTCGGGCGAAGGACAAACGGGCTCATCGGACCGGTAAAGCATGCTTTGATCTCGCTGCTGTCGATAGAACGAAGCGCATCGATCATGTACTTGGCATTGAACGATATTTTCAGCTCTTCGCCATCCATCGCTTTTGGCATGACGATCTCCGTCACCTTGCCGATTTCCGGAGCGTTGGACGTAATTTCCACGCTGCCGTCAGGAAGTGTAACGAGGCGAACCACGTTGGACTTTCCTTCGCGGCTGAGCAAGGAAGCGCGTTCAATCGACTGCAGGAATTCTTTTGTGCTCACGGTAACTTCCGTCTTGCTGCTTTGCGGAATGATGCGGGCCGTATCCGGATAGGTCCCTTCCAGCAGACGGGAGTAAAACAGGATATGCTTTGATTTTACCAGTATCTGGTTGTCCGACACAACGATATCCACAGGATTCTGGTCCTCATCCAATATCTTTACCAATTCGTTGCAGCTTTTTCCCGGAACGACCACATTGGTAAAGGAAAGCTCCTCTGGACATTCTACCATAGCTGTGCGGCTGGCGAGTCGGTGGCTGTCCGTTGCCACAAATTTCAGCTGTCCTCCATCCAAAGACCACATCAGGCCAGTGAGGATCGGACGCATTTCCGATGTAGACACGGCAAAAACCGTTTGCCGGATCATCGATTTCAACAAATCGCCGGGAACGCTGAATACTTTATCTTCTTCCAGTTGCGGCAATTGCGGAAACTCGTTTGCATCCATGCCGTTAATCGTAAATTCAGCTTGTCCGGAACGAATCTGGGTCACGAGTCTATCATCTACCTGGATCTGAATCTCGCTGTTTGGCAGCTTGCGGACAATTTCACTAAAAATACGAGCTGTCAGAACAATGCTGCCTGGCTGATGAACGGTGACTCCCCACTCATCTGCTTCTTCGGTCGGAATCAAAACCTCGATGGATACATCAGAGTCGCTGGCAGTCAGCGTCAGTCCCTCCTGATCCGCTTTCATTTTGATCCCTGTCAAGATCGGAATAGTCGTTCTGCTGGAAACCGCCTTGCTGACGTGCGAAACGGCATTGGACAGTTTGTCGCGTTGAACGGTAATGTGCATCAACGTGAACCTCCCTTGTTCGTTCCATCTGTGTAATAAGCCTCAGGCATATTTGCCGGCGCCTATTCATATATCTATTAGGATAAATCTTTTAACAGAAGTAGTAATAGGGCTTGTGGATTTGTGGATATCTATGAATAGCGACGTAAAAGATAGCCTATACACATGTGGGTAAGTTGTGTATAGGCTTTTCGTGTTATTCACAGGTTAATGGTTTGCTTTCAATTTTTCAATCAAAGACTGAATCGTTACTTGCATCTGCGGATCGGTCGCCAGTGCCCGCGAGATTTTCTCATGGGCGTGGATGACGGTCGTATGGTCGCGGCCGCCAAATTCGTCGCCGATCTTCGGCAAGGAAGCGTCCGTCAGCTCGCGGGACAAATACATCGCGATCTGCCGCGGAAATGCCACAGACTTGGTGCGTTTTTTGGCCTTGAAATCTTCCAACTTGAGATTGAACTCTTCCCCGACGGCACGTTGAATGTCGATGATGGTGATGACTCGCGGACGGGAAGACGGAATGATGTCTTTGAGCGCTTCCGCCGCCAATTGTGTATCGATATCGCGATTGATCAGGGACGAATAGGCGACTACGCGGATGAGTGCACCTTCCAATTCGCGAATGTTGCTGTCGATTTGATTGGCGATGTAAATCATCACTTCATTGGGAATGTCGAGGTTTTCGGCTTTTGCCTTCTTTCTGAGAATGGCAATCCTCGTCTCCAGATCAGGCGGCTGGATATCGGTAATCAAGCCCCACTCGAACCGGGAGCGGAGGCGATCCTCCAGAGTCGGAATCTCCTTGGGGGGACGGTCGGAGGAAATGACGATTTGCTTGCTTTCCTCGTGCAGCGCATTGAAGGTATGGAAGAACTCCTCCTGCGTCTGTTCCTTGCCCGCCAAAAATTGAATATCGTCGATCAAAAGCACATCTACACTTCGATATTTATTGCGAAACTCTACCGTTTTGTTGTCCCGGATCGAGTTGATAAATTCGTTGGTAAACTTTTCAGACGACAAATAAACGACTTTCGCAGAGGGATTATGCTGAATCACATAATGGCCGATCGCATGCATCAAGTGGGTCTTGCCGAGTCCAACTCCTCCGTAAATAAACAATGGATTGTACGCTTTCGCAGGCGCTTCCGCCACAGCAAGAGAAGCCGCATGTGCAAAGCGGTTTCCTGAACCGATCACGAATGTGTCAAAGGTGTATTTCGGGTTCAGTATGCTCGGGGGCTGGTCGTCACCATTGCTGGGAGGTGCAGATACCTTTACGCGGGGAGCCGGCTGTTCATCGGCGAAAGCGGCATCGGGATTTTGCATGGCTACGAATTTTACCTTCATATTGACGCCTGTTACCTCATAGAGTGTATCAGTGATCAATTGAGAGTAACGGGTTTCCAGCCAATCGCGGGCAAAGTCGTTGGGTGCGACGACAATCAGCGCATCCTCTTCCAATGTGGTCGCCTTGGTCGCCTTCAGCCAGGTATCGAAGCTTGGTTTACTGAGCGATTTTTCTATCTTGGCAAGTACTTTGCGCCAAAGCTCGCTAATCGCTGCATCCAA